>NKIY01000003.1 GCA_002256345.1 Bradyrhizobiaceae bacterium PARB1
GCTGCCGCCACAGTCGCGACCTCAACGATTTGCAACGCGTTGATCAACGGATTTGCAGTCCGTTGCGCCAACGCGTTGCAATCCGTCCCTCCAAATCTTTGCGAATGGGACGTGGACGTCGCTTACGCTGCGGCTGAGCCCGACGATGATGAAGACAGCGACGGCAAGAAAAAGAAGAAGCGCAAGAAGAAGGACGACTGAGCGCTATCTGCGCAATGTCCGACGAGCAAGCGGCACGGATTTCCGTGCCGCTTTTTTGTATGCCTCGTGCTCTCATCTTCCATTGAGGTATCCGGATATTTCCGGCCTGGATTGATGCACCCGCCGACTGCATCGCCGATCGCAAGACCAGCCGATGCTGCGCATTCACAATGTCGTCGGAATTGTATTTCGACACCGGCGCCAGCCAAGATGCGGCGCCTGCATCGTGATAGTTATGGCAGTGCGACGACGGGCGGCGTTCGGGCGGCCTTTCATTTGGGCATGCATCTTCGCCACGGCTCGGGCTTAATTGTCGTGCCAATTCGAATGGCCGGACCGAGTCGCGGCGCTGCCGCTCCGGCATAACCGATGTGAGGTTTCGCATGCGGTCAGGAATGCGGCTTGTCTTCTTCGCGATGTCGATGGCCATCGTCCCGGCGGCATATGCCGTCGATCGCGGCCAGTTCGCCGATGTCCCCGAACATATCCGAAACTGGTTCAAGAGCGTGGTCAGCCCCACGGGCGTACCCTGCTGCGATATGTCCGACGGCCATCGCACCGAATACGATGTGCGCGGCGGCTCCTACTGGGTCCCGATCGACGGCGTTTGGACGCAAATTCCGGATCGCGCCATCATACGCGACCGCGGCAATCCGGTGGGCGAAGCAGTGGTCTGGTATATCCGGCGCAGCGACGGCATCATCATCATCAGCTGCTTCGTGCCCGCCGATGCGGTATGATCCCGGCGGGGCGGCGCAAGACAAGCGAGAGCGACATGGCGGAAGTGACCTATGTGATCGTCGAACATGATGGCGGCTGGGCCTATAAGGTCGGCGCCGTGTTTTCCGAACCCTATCCGACCCGCGAGCGCGCCCTCGCCGCCGCCCGCCGCGCCGCCATCGAACAACGCACGCCGGGCCGCACCGAAGTCATCTCCTACGAGGACGAGAACGGCAAATGGCATGAGGAGACTGCCGCCGGGAGCGATCGGCCCAACACAGTCATCGTTGATAGATCCTAATTTGGCCCGAGGCTGGCGAGCTTTGCAGCAGCAGGGCTGCGTGCTAGCTGGAGCATGACTATTTCGATTGGAGACGACTGTGTCCGATGTGACCGCCGAAAAGCTGCGAGAGATCTATCCTGCCCCGCATCCGCGCGTGATCGCGAAGGCACGGCCAACGCTTGATGTGCATTCGAGCAAGTTCATTTCGCTGTCGCCATTCTGCGTGCTCGCCTCCTCCGGTCCCGATGGTACCGTCGATGCGTCGCCGCGCGGCGGCGGCATCGGCTTCGTCCAGATCGCTTCGCCCACCGAATTGCGGCTGCCGGATCGCCCCGGCAACAACCGTATCGATACGTTCCAGAACGTGCTGAACGGCAGCGGGTATGTGCAGCTGATTTTCTTCGTACCCGGCATCGACGACACGCTGCGCGTCAGCGGCATCGCGAAACTGTCGAAGGACCCGGAGCTGATGACGACGATGGAAGAGTTCGGCAAGCTGCCGCGCGCTGTTCTCTGCATCACCGTCACCGAAGCCTACTTCCATTGCGGCAAGGCGCTGATGCGCTCGAAGCTGTGGTCACCGGAAGTCCAGGTGAAGCGCGATGTGATGCCGTCGATTTCCGAAATGGTGTTCGACCAGACCAAGGCCGATACCAAACCCGAAGGCGATGCGCCGATGACCCAGGGTGAGATCGAAGTCGCCTACCGGAAGAATCTGTAACGGACCGCTGCCGCAAGTCTGCCGCAACACCGGCAGACGGTCACCACAACCGACCTTGCAAAAATCACCCTAAAGTTGCATAATATGCAGGCTTGGGGAGAGCGTTTGTGCGTGGCGTCGCGTCAATTTGCATGATCGTGGCTGCAAGCCTCGTGCTTTGCGGCTGCGCGCGCGATCCCTTCGTCACAGAGGCCGGTGAAGCAAGGGTCCACGAGTGGTGGATCGTGCATCAGGTCGACCGCGTCACAGACGCCGCACTCCCGAGTGCCTTCGTTTACGCCAAGGCGTCGAACAGCAATGTCGAATATCCAAGGGTTTCTTCGCTTCAGCTTACATGCATGGAGGGCAAGCAACCGCTGATCCGTCTCGCCTTCGATTTCAGGATCGGTACTGAAGAAAACACGATGCTGGGCTATCGGTTCGACGACCTGCCAGGCCACCAGAACGTAACAACTCGCGTGTTGGCCAACAAAAAAATTGTCGTCATCGACGATCGCGAGACGATCGCGCGCTTCGTGGCGGAGCTCGAGAAATCGCAAACGCTGTATGTGAGGATCAGGTCGATCGACGGCGGGCGCACCACCGTCGAATATCCTGTCGCCGGCGCGTGGACGGCGATCCGCGCCGCCTTCGCCAATTGCGACATGCCGGCACCTGCCCAGCTCAATCCGGGGCGGGCCAGACTGCCCGGCATCTATTAGAGACGCCGGACACTGTTTTTAGCAAAGCATGATCTTCTTCGAAAAACGTCCTCGCCTTTCGGGATCATGCCTGCAGACTTAGAACTCGCCTTCGAGGCCGCCCATATGCTTCTGGGTGTAGAGCTCGATGCCGATGCGCTCGATAAGGTCGAGCTGGGTTTCGAGGAAGTCGATATGGCCTTCCTCATCCTTCATCAGCGACTCGAACAGGTCACGCGACACGTAGTCCCTGACGCCGTGGGCGTAGGTCGCCGCTTCTTCATAGAGCGTGCGGGCGCCGATCTCGGCTGCCAGATCGCATTCAATGATTTCCTTGACGTTCTGGCCGATCTTCAACGGATCGAGCACCTGCATGTTCGGGAAACCATCGAGGAACAGAATACGGTCGGTGAAACGGTCGGCGTGGTGCATCTCCTCGATGGACTCCTTGCGCCACATCTTGGCCATGTCCAGGAGGCCCCAATGGTTGAGCAGGCGGAAATGCAGCCAATACTGGTTGATGGCCGTCAGCTCGCTGCGCAGACCCTTGTTGAGATAATCGATGACCTTCGGGTCGCCTTTCATGGCTCTCTCCTCTTGCCAGGCCAAACCAAAATGGCCCGAAACTGAATTTAGAACGTTTCTAAATCAGTTCGAAGGAGAGAACAAGCCCGTCTCGATCCGCAACAAGCGAAATCAAGAGAATTCAGGATTATCTTGTGATGAGAGGACCTTAGGCAGCAACACCGATGGTGGCCGGAGCGTTCATCCCGACCGGCGCGGGCATCTCGGCCGCGGGAGCCGAGCCATGAGCCGCCGTATGCGGACAGCCGGCGCAGCAAGATTTCGCGCAAGCGCCGAGCGCCTCGTCCATGATCTTCTTGATTGTCCGTGCACATCGTCCGCACTGGGCACTGCAGCCCAGGCAGCCATAAACCTGCCCCGGCGTCCGCGGCGGCTGAGCCCCGGAGACAGCCTTGCGGATGTCATGGTCGGAAAAGACGTTGCAGGAACAAACGATCATTAGCTGAAGGCACGCTCACAGGGTCGGTACACATCTTGGATATGGAAGCCGCCGTCCGGATGCAAAGCCAAAACACGCACCTTCAAGCTATTCCAAACTACTGATCCGCCTGCACAATCTGGAATGAATCTAAACTCTGAAAAATGGGCCTGCTACCGCCCTGAGCGGGTAAGAAAAGACCGCTGAACCGCTATTGCCGTGAACCCGCCCGCCCAACCACGCGTCCAACTGTTACCGGCTGTGAATTTGCGACCAAATCAGCGCGGTTCCGTTCATTGAACATTCAAGTCGGATGTGAAACTTTTGGTCCCATGCCGCGCTATTTGGTGCGTATCGGAAGTGAATGAGGTGACGCCATGAAGAAGACCCTGATGGCCCTTGCCGCTGTTGCCACGCTGGCCGTTGCGGCTGCGCCGACCACTGCAAGCGCACAACACTGGCACGGCGGCGGCGTCGGCGCCGGCGTTGCAGCCGGGCTGATCGGCGGCGCCCTGCTCGGCGGCGCCATTGCCTCGGGCTCCGGCTATTACGGTCCGGGTTACGGCTATTATGGCGGCCCGGCCTATGTCGCTGGCCCCGGCTATTACGGCGATTGCTACTGGCAACGTCAGCGCTTCTGGGACGGCTATGGCTGGCGCTTCCGCCGCGTTCGCGTTTGCGGCTGAGATTTGAGAAATTCGTTGCACATCGAACCAGATCAATTCCGATGTGCACGACTTGAAGTGGCGCGAAAAAACCGCTTTTTCGGGTCACTGCTTCGTGAGTGTTTACGCCGGATTGACGGTTGGGCCTTTGAAATGGCTGTCAGTTCGAATCTCGCGTGAGAACCTTTAACGCGCCGCTTGCGGCGTCCTTGTGGGAGAGACTTGAAATGAAGAAGACTGTTTCCGCTCTGGTTGCCGCTGCGACGGTTGCGGCTTCGCTGGTTGCCGTGGCGCCCGCCGCCAAGGCCGATGGCGGCCGTATCGCCGCCGGCGTTGCCGGTGGCCTGATCGGCGGCGCATTGCTCGGTGGCGCCATTGCTGCCAGCCGCCCGGCGCCGGTTTACGGCTACGGCTACGCGCCTGCCCCGGTTTATGTGGAGCCGGCTTGCCGCGTCGTTCGTCAGCGCGTCTGGGACGACTATCGCGGCGTCTGGCGTTACCGCCCGGTCGAGGTTTGCGATTAATCGTTAGGTTTCATCATCACGATTTCAAAGCCCGGCCCTGCGGCCGGGCTTTTCATTTGCGATGAATGTCATCGCGCCTGCATTGCGCGCAAGACTGCCTCGCTCGGCCAGCAATCGAGCTTGAGTTTTGCCGACTTCTGAAACGCGCCAAGCGCCGCACGCGTCTTCATTCCGGCCTTGCCATCCACCTTGTCGCTGTAAAGCCCGAGCGAGGTCAGATGGCGCTGCATCGCTTCAACGTCAGTGCTGCGCAATTGCTTGGTCGCCGCCCAAGGCGTCGCGAATGACTGGCCGCCCGCGATGCGATCCGCGACATGGCCGACGAACAACACATAGAGATCGGAGAAATTGTATTCCTTGATGACGAAGTAGTTTTTCGTGGTCAGGAAAGCCGGGCCGTAGATGCCCTCCGGCTGGAGCAGCGAGGCTGGCTGCGCCTGTTCGGCAGCACTCACCCTCTCCCCACGCACCGGTGCGAAGCCGGCACGGATCCATTCGCCGATCGGCCGCGTCACCTCCGGCACGCCCATGGTGCAATCGGCATTGGCGGGCGCACGCACCTCATAGGCCCAGCGCAGACCGCGCTGCCACCCCTTGTTGACGAGTTGCTGCGCAGCCGAGGCAAGCGCATCAGGGACGGATTTCCAGATATCCACCTTGCCGTCACCGTCGAAATCGACGCCATGCTTTTCGAGCTCCGACGGCAGGAATTGCGTCAGGCCGGTCGCGCCGCCCCATGACACGCGCAGATCCTGCCGCGAGACAACGCCGCTTTCGATCAGTCTGAGCGCCGCGATGAATTCGCCGCGATACTGCTCCTTGCGACGACCGACATAGGCCTGCGTCGCCAGCGTCCGGATGCCGTCATAGGGCAATCGATGACGACCGTAATCGGTCTCGCGGCCCCAGATCGCCAGGATGATGGAGCCAGGCACGCCGGTCTGCTGCTCGATGGCCTGCAGTGTCTTGCGGTGCAGCTCATAGAGCCGCCGCCCCTCTGCCGCGAGTCGCGCAATGCTCGCTTCTTTCAGATAATCGGCCGGCACCTGCACGAATTCGGCCTGCGCCGGCGCACCGGTCGCGGGACGGCCGGGCAACAGGAGATCGGGCAGCTTGTAGTCAGGCTCGAGGCCGCGCGTCGCGTCGTCAAAGGTCTTTCGCGACACACCGGCTTTCTGGGCTTCGGGCCACAGCGACGCCACGAAACTGGTGAAGGCAGCATCGGCGGCCGACACCGGAGAGGCGGACAAAGCAAAGGCGATCAGCACGCCACAAAGCAGCGCACGTAGTGCCGATCGCTTGCCCAGTTCCCTCAATGCCCGTGTGCTCCGTGATCCGCCTTGTGCTTCCCGGCCCCATTCGCCTCGCCGCTGTTCGACAGTTTGTCGACATAGGCGATGCCGACCGCCGAGAGGATGAAGACCACGTGGATGATGGTCTGCCACATCACGCCGGTTTCAGTGAAACTGGTGGTGCGTGCGCCGGTATTGCCGAGACCGCCAGCCTCGATGAAGGTCCGCAGCAGATGGATCGACGAAATGCCGATGATCGCCATCGCCAGCTTGATCTTCAACACGCTGGCATTGACATGGCTGAGCCATTCCGGCTCGTCCGGATGCCCCCTCAGATTGAGGCGAGAAACGAAGGTCTCATAGCCGCCGACGATGACCATCACCAGAAGATTGGAGATCATCACGACATCGATCAGGCCGAGCACGACCAGCATGATCTGCTGCTCGCTGAAATCGAAACTATGGGTGATGAGGTGCCACAGCTCCTTCAGGAACAGCACCACATAGACGCCCTGGGCAATGATCAGGCCGATATAGAGCGGCAGCTGCAGCCAGCGCGATCCAAAGATCAGAATCGGAATGGGGCGCATCGCCGGAGCCTTCTTTGGCGGCAACGGCAGTTCAGGCGTCATGGACATGCGGGAGGTCTCATTGTCGGGAGAATCTTCGGTGCGGTCTGCAATGCGGACTTATATCGGCGGGTTCCGGACATCATGATGTCCGGCCGCGCGGCAACTGGCCGCATCGACACTACTTCACAGCGACGATGAAGATTCGCGGAAAACGCAGCAGCACCTTGCCGTCGGCATGGGGCAGATAGGTTGCGGCGATACGCGCCGTGTATTCAGCGAGATATGCCTTGCGATCGGCGCTTTCGAGCGGATCGACAAAGGGACGCAGGCCGGTGCCCTTCACCCATTCCACGATCGCCGTGGCATCTGCCAGCGCGTGATTGTAGACGGTGTGCCAGATATCGACACGCGAACAAATCGGCTGCAGCGCATCATAATAGACGCCGGGCTTCGGCAGCGAGTCGCGCAGCTCGGCCGCTTTCGAGAGCTGCTTGCGCCACGGCTCCATGTAGGCGACCTCACGCATCAGCACATGGCTCGGCTCATCGAGATTGTCCGGCATCTGCACGGCGAGCACGCCCCCTGGCGGGAGGCCGGTGGCGAGGCGCTTGAGCTGCTTGACGTGATCCGGCACCCATTGGAACACCGCATTGGCGAACAGCATGTCGGAGCCCGCCGGCGGCACCCAATGGGCAATATTGGCTTCGATGAACGTCTGGTTCGGCAGGCGCTCGCGCGCCTGACGGAGCATGTCGGCAGAGGTATCGACACCGATGACCGAGGCATCCGGCCAGCGATTGACGAGCAGCTCGGTGGAGTTGCCGGGGCCGCAGCCGATATCGACGACTTTTCGCGCTTCTGCCAGCGGCACCTGCGCGAGCAGATCCCGCGCCGGGCGGGTCCGCTCATCCTCGAATTTCAGATATTGCTGCGCGCTCCAGTCCGACATCTTGAAGCCTCCCCTTAACGCGTCAGTTTCTTGTACTTCACGCGATGCGGAATGATGCTGTCCTGGCCGAGGCGGCGCATCTTGTCCTTCTCGTAATCCTGGAAGTTACCCTCGAACCATTCGACATGGCTATCGCCTTCGAAAGCGAGGATGTGCGTGGCGATACGGTCGAGGAACCAGCGGTCATGGCTGATGATCACGGCGCAGCCGGCGAAGTCCTCGAGCGCCTCTTCGAGAGCACGCAGCGTATCGACGTCGAGATCGTTGGTCGGTTCGTCGAGCAGGAGGACGTTGGCGCCGGACTTCAGCATCTTGGCGAGATGGACGCGATTACGTTCACCGCCCGAAAGCGAGCCGACCTTCTTCTGCTGGTCGCCGCCCTTGAAATTGAATGCCGAGCAATAGCCGCGCGAATTGACTTCCTTCTTGCCGAGCAGGATCAGCTCGTTCTTGCCAGAAATTTCTTCCCACACGGTCGCCTTGTCGTCGAGCGCATCGCGCGACTGGTCGACATAACCGAGCTGCACGGTCTCGCCGACGGTGATGGTGCCGCCGTCCGGCGTCTCCTGCTTTGTGATCATCTTGAACAGCGTCGACTTGCCGGCGCCGTTCGGGCCGATGACGCCGACGATGCCGCCCGGCGGCAGCCTGAAGGTCAGATCGTCGATCAGCAGGCGATCGCCAAAACCTTTGTTGAGGTGCTCGAAATCGACCACGTTGTCGCCGAGGCGTTCGGCCACCGGAATGATGATCTGCGCGGCCTGGGTCTGCTTCTCGCTGGCCTGCTTGAGCAGGTCCTCATAGCGCTGGTAACGCGCCTTCGACTTGGCCTGACGCGCCTTGGGCGACGAGGCGATCCATTCCTGCTCGCGGGCGAGCGTCTTCTGGTGCGCTGCGTCCTCGCGGCCTTCCTGCTCGAGGCGCTTCTGCTTCTGCACCAGCCAGGACGAGTAGTTGCCCTCATAGGGAATGCCGCGGCCGCGATCGAGCTCGAGGATCCAGGACGTGACGTTGTCGAGGAAGTAGCGATCGTGGGTCACGATCAGGATGGCGCCGGGATAGTTGCGCAGATGGCCTTCCAGCCATGACACGGATTCGGCGTCGAGATGGTTGGTCGGTTCGTCCAGCAGCAGCAGTTCGGGCGCGTCGAGCAGCAGCTTGCACAGGGCGACGCGGCGGCGTTCACCGCCCGAGAGCTTGCTGACATCGGCATCGTCCGGCGGACAGCGCAACGCGTCCATCGCCTGATCGACCTTGCTGTCGAGATCCCACAGGCCCTGGGCCTCGATCTCGTCCTGCAGCTTGGTCATCTCGTCGGCGGTCTCTTCCGAGTAGTTCATCGCCAGCTCGTTGTAGCGATCGAGGATCGCCTTCTGCTTGGCGACGCCGAGCATGACGTTCTCGCGAACCGTCAGGGATGCGTCGAGCTGCGGCTCCTGTTCGAGATAGCCGACGCGGGCACCCTGCGCGACCCAGGCCTCGCCGGTATATTCCTTGTCGAGACCCGCCATGATCTTCAGCAGCGTCGATTTACCGGCGCCGTTGACGCCGAGCACGCCGATCTTGGCGTCCGGGTAGAACGACAAATGGACGTTATCCAGCACCTTGCGGGTCGGATAGGCCTTGGTGAGACCCTGCATGAAATAGACGAACTGGCGAGCCATATTGATCCTTAAAGGAGCGGGATCCTTGAATCCGGAGCTGAAGCGTGAAAATCGGGTTGCCACCGATGTAGCGGCCACGCCCCCAAAGGGCAACCGGGGGGCCTTAAGCTTTTGGTAACGCTAGCTTCCGAACGCATCCGGATCATGACAATTCGAACCGCTTTTTAACGACTGGCGACCACTGTGCGGACAGGGCGATTCCTCACGCCCGCCGCGGCCGGAGCCGCGGGCAGACAGGCGGAGCCCGTCATGGCGAATATAGCATCAGCACCTACAGCCGCACACACCGACGCCCGAGTTGCGTCTGCCGGACTGCTGCAGGAAATTCGACAATTCTGGCAGACATTCTTCGTCGCGGCGTTTAATCCCTACCATCCGGAACAGCACTATATGCGCGGTCCCGGCCCGGCCTGCCGCGCCAAGGAAAAGGCGCCGACCTCACATTGAGCTGATCGACCCGGAATAGCAGACTACGGCGCTTGCGCCCTCACGCGTGTCGCGCGATGTCTCCATCTCCTGACGGCATCTGGCGCCGTCAACCGACCGGATGGATCGACCTCATGACGCGGCTGCGCTGTGCAATCCTCGACGACTATCAGAATGTGGCGCTGAAACTGGCCGACTGGTCCACGCTCGGTGACCGCATCGACATCAAGGTGTTCGACAAACCGTTCGCTTCCAGCGACGAGGCTGCGGCCGCGCTGAAGGATTTCGAGATCGTCTGCGCCATGCGCGAACGCACCCCGTTTCCTCGCACGCTGTTCGACGCGCTGCCGAAACTGAAACTCCTGATCACGTCAGGCATGCGCAATGCAGCGATCGACCTGACAGCTGCCAAGGCGCATGGCGTCACGGTCTGCGGTACCGCGATGGTGGGTAATCCGACGGCAGGCCTCGCCATCGGCCTGATGCTGGAACTGACCCGGAAGATCGGCTTCGAGCATGCGCGGATGAAGGCCGGCGAGCCGTGGCAGGTGACGCTCGGCGAAGATGTCGAAGGGAAGACGCTGGGCATCATCGGCCTCGGCAAGCTCGGCACCAAGGTCGCCAGGATCGCGCAGGCGCTCGGCATGAAGGTGCTCGCCTGGAGCACCAATCTGACGCCGGAGGCCTGCGCGGAGGCCGGCGTGACCTATGCCACGAAGCAGGAACTGTTTGCGCAGTCCGACGTCATCACGATTCACGTCGTGCTGAGCGATCGCTCGCGCGGGCTGGTGTCGCGCGAAGATCTCGCGCGCATGAAGCCGACGGCGTATCTGATCAATACGGCGCGCGGGCCCATCGTAGACGAAGATGCGCTGCTCGAAACCCTGCAGGCCAGGAAGATCGCAGGCGCCGGCATCGATACCTATTCGCACGAGCCGCTCCCCATCGACAGCCCGCTGCGCAAGCTCGACAATGTCGTGATCACGCCGCATCTCGGCTACGTCACGGCGGAAAACTACAAACGCATCTATGCCGAGATGATCGAAGGCATCGGTGCGTTCCTGAAGGGCGAGCCAGCGCGTCCGTTGAACTGATCCAGCGATCAACCTCACAAAACAAAACGGGCGCTGTGTTTTCACACCGCGCCCGTTTTGTTTTGAATTAGCGTTCCGAAATCAGCGAACCGTTACCGGGGCCGGCAGCGGCTGCACGGAGGACGGCTGCGATCCCGGCAGCGGCGCCACATTGGCGCTCGGCATTGGAGCAGCATTGGCGCTCGGACCCGGCGCAGCCGACGCCGTGGTTGCCGGAGCCTTGCCCGGCCACACCACCACGCGGGTGCCGACCTTGGTGCGCTCGAACAAATCCGAGACGTCGTCGTTCAGCATGCCGATGCAGCCGGACGACACCGACTTGCCGATGGTCGATGGCTGATTGGTGCCGTGGATGCGATAAACGGTCGAGCCGAGATACATGGCACGGGCGCCCATCGGGTTGCCCTCGCCGCCGGCCATGAAGCGCGGCAGATAAGGCTGGCGCTCGATCATTTCCGCTGGCGGATGCCAATCCGGCCACTCGGCCTTGCGGGTGATTTTCTGCACGCCGTTCCAGGTGAAACCGTCGCGGCCGACGCGCACGCCGTAGCGCATCGCGCGGTTGTTCCCGAGCACGTAATACAGGTGATAGTTCGGCGTATCGACGATGATGGTGCCAGCCGGCTCCTTGGTCACGAAGCTCACTTCCTGCCGACGCAGATTCGGTGGCAACTGGACCGGACCATCATCGGGCTGCTCTTCCGGCGGCAGCGAGGCGACCATCACCGAGCGGCCATTGGCGCCCATGGCGGGATCGCCCGGCTGCACCGAACCCGTCACCGGAGCGCCCTGCGGCGTACCGTAAGCCTGAGTACCAACAACGCCTTCCGGCGGACGCGGGCCGGCCTCGGCGGGACCACGATAGGATTCGGCCGGGCCGCGATAGGAATAGGTCTGCGGCTGCTGCATCGGGCGACCATAGCGCGGATCGTCCGGCGACATCACCGGGCCTTGTGGCAGAGCGCGGTCGGAATACTGGGGTGCACCGGCCGGCGGAGCCAGCGGCGAAGCGGGCGGCAGATCGGGATTGTAGGCCGTGCGCGGCGCCTGAGCCGGACGACCGTAGCGTGGATCATCCGGTGACATCACCGGACCCTGATTGGCATAGCCGGGGCTCGACAAGCCGCCCTGCGGACGGCCGTTGCGCGACGGAGTGTCATCCTCGTCCAGTGCATCGAAATCGGGCATTGCGTCCATCGCGCTGCCGCGCGGACCTGCGGGATAACCACCGGGCTGATAGCCAGGTTCAGCCGGAATCGAATAGCCACTGGGCGATGCTTGCGGATAGCCCTGCGCAACCGCGAGCGAATGCCCGGCGGCGCTGCTGAGAGCTAGGGTCGCGAACGTCGTCAGATAACGCTTGATCATCATTGCCCTTGTCAAAGCTTCGAGCAGTAAATCGGGTTGAAAGTTCAGATCGCGCAGGATCGCGGCGCATTCAAGACAAATCCGGGAAAAAGCCCCGCATTTCCGTCACATTCACACGATTGCCAGCTGCCGTGGCCAACATGCCGCAGCTGCTGGCGCTTAACACCGCGATAAGCACGCTTCGTTTCTGCCCCGCATCTTTTAACAAACGGTTCGCGAGGCGCTGCGGTATTCTGTAAACGGCCTGATTCGCGCTGGCGAAACGGCCACTCCTGTGTGTTTCACCGCGTTCCCCCTGGTTCGAAAGCCTTTGTATCGGTCGAAGGCGGAACAGCAAGTCATGCTTCCCGGCATCCGTTTCCTGTGCGCCGCTGTCGTCCTCGCGGTCTCTCTGGTCATCTTCGGCATGGGCGCCGCTGCACTCCTGCGTAGTGCCCACGAGGAATTTGCCAGCCTCCCGAACCGCCGTCCGCCGGTTCCCGTCTTCAGCCCGCAGCCGGAACCTCCGCCCTCACTGGCGATGCTGCGGTTCGAACCGCGCGTGACCGAAGCCGCAGAGCCGGTCGTTGCAACAGCCCCGGAAGCCAGCACGCCGATGCCAACGACTGGGCAGGCAGACCTCGAGACGAACCAACCTGCGCCCGAAACAATCATAACAGCAGCCGTGGCGTCTGCGGTTGAGCCCGGGACGCCTGTTGTCGAAGCAGCTCCTGCGCAGCCGGGTGGGCCAGCCATGATCGCTGCTGCTCCGGCAGAGACATCCGAGCCTGCCGCCGCGCCACAGTCCACTCCGGCTCCCGAGACCACAGCGAGCATCTCGTTGCCGACGGCGACGATCATGGAGCTGCCGACCGCGACGCTCACGGCAGAGGATGCCAGGCTGTCGTCGAGTAAGGTCGCCCTACTCGGCGGGCCGCCGATCGACACCGAACCGGTGCCTCTCCCGAATTCGCGCCCGACGGCGGAGCCGCCCAAGGCGAAGCCCGTGAAGAAAGTGGTGAAAAAGCCGGCCATGAGACAAAGGCGATTGGCTGCACGCGCCACGCCTGCAGCGGCGCCAGTCGCTCCGCAGCAGGTCGATCCGTTCGGGCTATCGCAGATCCGTTGATCTCTCCGGATTGAATTTGTCCCGGTTCTGCGAAGCATCACGTCGACGATGACGTGCTGCACCGCGCCCGGGACACAAACGAACTCACGCCGGCCCGGTTGCGACGGGCGGGCCATTCTGCATGCCCCATTCCGACCATGAGCCGTCATAGAGCGCCGAGCCGCGCACGCCCAGGCGATAGAGCGCCAGCGTGAGCACAGCAGCAGAGACGCCGGAGCCGCAGGTGGTGACGACGGGCTTGCCGAGATCGAGACCGGACTTGCCGAACGCGTTCCGCAGATCGTCGAGCGACTTCATGGTGCCCGTCGCGGCATCGAACAATTCGTTGTAGGGCAGATTGCGGCTGCCGGGGATGTGGCCCGACCGCAGACCCGGCCGCGGCTCGGCGACACTGCCTTCGAAACGATTGGCGGCGCGCGCATCAATCGTCTGTTCGGCACGGCTGTCGAGATTGGCGACGAGCTGCGCCTTGCTGCGCACATAGGATGGATCGAATGTCGCAGTGAATTTGCCCGGCTGCGGCGTCACCTTGCCGGCATCGACCGGACGGCCCTCGGCGCGCCACTTCTTCAGCCCGCCATCGAGAATCCTGACCTTCGCATGGCCGAAGGACAGGAACATCCACCATACCCGCGGTGCGGCGACCCAGCCGCCCGTGTCATAGAGCACCACCGTATCATCCGACGAGATGCCGAGCGCGCCGATGTCCCGCGCGAACTGGTCTTCGCTCGGATACATATGCGGCAGATCGATGGAATGATCGGACACCGCATCGACATCGAAGAACACGGCGCCGGGAATATGCGCGGCGAGATAATCGTCGACCGGCAGCGGCAGCACGCCGGGCATCTTGAAGGATGCATCGACCACCTTGACCTTGGGATCGCCGAGATGTGCGGCGAGCCATTCGGTGGAGACAAGCGGATCAGTGGAGGTCATGCTGCAAAGCCTTTTTGAACGCCGTCATGGCCGGGCTTGTCCCGGCCATCGATGTCTTTCGCTAGAGTAAAGACGTAGATGCCCGGCACAAGGCCGGGCATGACGAAAGATGGTCAGGTGCTCGTGATATGATCAGGCGCCCTTCGGCGCCTTCGGCTCGACCTTCTCCACCGCACCGCCGGCATTACGCCAGGCGGTGAAGCCGCCGCCGAGATGTGCGACCGGCTTCAGGCCCATATCGGCCGCCGTCTTCGCTGCCAGCGCGGAGCGCCAGCCTGACGCGCAATGGAAGATGAATTTCTTGTCTTCCTGGAAGATCGGCTTGCCATAGGGGCTCTCGGGGTCGATCCAGAATTCCAGCATGCCGCGCGTGCAGGAGAACGAGCCGGGAATCTTGCCTTCGCGCTCGATCTCGCGGGGATCGCGGATATCGACGATCACCACATCGGGACTCTGGGCAGCCTTGATCACGTCCTCAACGCTCATGGTCTCGATCTGTGCATTGGCCTCGTCGAGCAGCGCCTTGTAGCCACGGGTAATTTTCTGGGTCATGCCTTCCTCACCAATTCCTTCATCGCGCCTTCAAGGCCTTCGATGGTCAGCGGATACATGCGCTCGGAGAACAGGCGACGGATGATCGTCGTCGATTCCGAGTAGTCCCAGTGCCGCTGCGCCACTGGATTGAGCCACACCGTATTCGGATAGGTCTGCGTCACGCGCTCGAGCCAAACCGAACCGGCCTCTTCATTGACATGCTCGACCGAGCCGCCGGGCACCATGATCTCATAGGGCGACATCGAGGCATCGCCCACGAACACGACCTTGTAGTCATGCGCGTATTTGTGCAGCACGTCCCAGGTCGGCGTACGGTCGGTGAAGCGGCGCTTGTTCTGCTTCCAGACGCCTTCATAGAGGCAGTTGTGGAAGTAGAAATACTCCATGTGCTTGAATTCGCTCTTCGCAGCCGAGAACAGCTCCTCGACCTGCTCGATATGCGAATCCATCGATCCGCCGATATCGAAGAACACCAGCACCTTCACCGCATTGCGGCGCTCCGGACGCATATGGACATCGAGATAGCCGTGATTGGCGGTCTCGCGGATCGTGGTGTCGAGATCGAGTTCGTCCGGCGCGCCGGTACGGGCGAATTTGCGCAGCCGGCGCAGCGCCACCTTGATGTTGCGGATGCCGAGTTCGACATTGCCGTCGAGATCCTTGAACTCGCGCTTGTCCCAGACTTTCACGGCGCGACGGTTGCGGCTCTTCTCCTGGCCGATGCGGATGCCTTCGGGATTGTAGCCCTGTGCGCCGAAAGGCGAGGTACCGGCCGTGCCGATCCACTTGTTGCCGCCCTGATGGCGCTCCTTCTGCTCTTCCAGCCGCTTCTTCAGCGTCTCCATGAGCTTGTCCCAGCCCATGGCCTCGATCTGTTTCTTCTCTTCGTCGGTGAGATATTTTTCCGCCAGCTTGCGCAGCCACTCTTCCGGGATCTCCGCCTTCTCCATGGCATCGAGAAGGTTCTCGAGGCCCTTGAAGGTCGAGCCGAACACTCGGTCGAACTTGTCGAGATTGCGCTCGTCCTTCACCAGCGCGGCGCGGGAGAGATAATAGAAATTCTCCACCGATTGATCCGCCAGATTGGCGTCGAGCGCTTCCATCAGCGTGAGATATTCACGCAGCGTGACCGGAACCTGCGCGTCGCGCAGTGAAGTGAAAAATTGCAGGAACATGATGGACAGATTGCCCGAGCGCCGGCGTCCGTCAAGGGTGCGCGCGGTATATAGTTGCGCAGCCGATCGCCGCCCCCTGCCCGCCGCGGCCGCGAAATTTGCAATGCAGCTCAAGGCGGAAGCCGAATTCCGCCGAGCGGCATGGCAGGTTCGCCGTCATGGCGATTGCAGGTATTTGTTTCAACTCTTCCGGCAACAGTAACCACATGAGAGAGTGTCACGCCTACACTCTGGTTTCTTAGCTATCGTGAAAGCAGCGCGGATCATGCTGACGATCCGACTTTGTAGCGAATGCAGCAGGCATGGCCGTAGCGACGACATCGACAGCGCGTTCTCTGAGCAGGCTCTCGGCCCC
Source organism: Bradyrhizobiaceae bacterium PARB1 (assembly GCA_002256345.1). Lineage (GTDB taxonomy): Bacteria > Pseudomonadota > Alphaproteobacteria > Rhizobiales > Xanthobacteraceae > Tardiphaga. Next base: position 16,295 of record NKIY01000003.1, read on the forward strand.
CGGCGTGATCGTCGCGGTGTTCGTGCTGGCGATGAGTGCTTGCGTGGTCGGTCTCGTATTGTGGAAGGCGGTCGATGCGCGGCGCAGCGCGTTGCTGCAGAGCGAGGTCGATATCCGCAATCTCGCGCATTCGCTCCAGGAACAGGCGTCACATACGTTTCAGGCCGCGGACGTCGCCATGGCCGGCATGGTCGATCTGCTGAAATATCAGAATCCACGTGCCGACCGCTTCAACCAGTTTCTGGTCAACACCATCAAGTCACTGCCGCAAATCCGTGAATTTGGCGTCCTCGATGCGACCGGCGAGTGGCGTTACTCATCCCTGCCCAAGACGCCGCTGCACAACAATTACGACCGCAACTATTTCACCTTTCATCGTGAGAATGACGATCCCGGCCTGCGCATCAACGATCCGCTGCTGTCGCGCCTGACGGGTCAGATGACGATCCTGCTGACGCGGCGGCTGAACAATCAGGATGGCAGTTTTAACGGCGTGCTGGTCGCGGCCATCCCCAGCGACTATTTCAACGATTTTTTCAAAAGCTTCGACCTCGGTGAGCAGGCGGGCATCAGCCTGCTGCGCAATGACGGTATCGTGCTGGCGCATTGGCCGTCGCTCGATGTCGGGAAGGACCTGTCAAATACCGAGTTGTTCCGGAACAAGGTGAAGGAAGCCCGGAGCGGCTACTATCGGATCACATCGCCATTCGACGGCGTAACCAAATATTTCGGCTATGAGCAAAGTGCAGGCTATCCGGTCCTCGTCACCGTCGCCATTCCCGAGAAACAGGTGCTGGCCGACTGGCGCGGCCACCTACGGTCTGACATCGCCGTGGCCGCCGTGCTCCTGTGCAGCGTGATCCTGCTCGCCACCTTGCTATCGACCCAGTTCCGGTTTCGTCTCAACATGGAGAAAGCGCTGCGCGAGCGCGAATCGCGCTATCGCCTGCTCGCAGACAACATCGCCGATGTGGTGATCCTGCTCGATCACGCCGGGAATTTTCTCTACGTGTCGCACTCGGTCGAATTCGTTCTCGGACTCGATCCGGCCACGTTGATCGGCCGATCCTGCCTCGAGCTCGTGCATCCAGACGACATTTCCGCGGTCCGCGCGGCCAATGCCAAACTGACCGATTCATCCACCATGCAAAGCATCGTCTTCCGCACCTATCGCGATGACAGATCGACGGCATGGGTCGAAATCAACTTCAAACATGCCGAGCGCGCCGAGGACGCCGACGAGAGGATCGAGATTGTCGGCGTGCTGCGCGATGTGACCCTGCGCAAGATCATGCAGGACGAACTGACCGCACTGAATACGCGGCTCGCCGAACTTGCGACCACCGACGGTCTCACCGGACTGGCCAATCGCCGCACCCTCGATGGCTTCCTGAATCGCGCCTTCACGCAGGACGACCAGCTCTCGGTGCTGCTGATCGATATCGATCACTTCAAGGGCTACAATGACAGCATGGGTCATCAAGCTGGCGACGGTTGCCTCAAGCGCGTCGCCTCGGTGCTGGCCGATGCCACCATCAATACATCCGCCCTCGCCGCACGCTACGGGGGCGAGGAGTTCGCCATCATCCTACCCGGCGTCGCCGAGGCGGAAGCCATGATCGTTGCGGAGGCCGTGAGGCTTCGGGTACGCGCCCTTGAGATCGTGAACGGCGCCGCCGCGCGTGGCTATCTGTCCGTCAGCATCGGCGTTGCCAGCCGCAACGCGCGCACCGCGAACGAGACGGTATTGCTGGGCGAGGCGGATCTGGCGCTCTACGAAGCCAAGCGGCGCGGCCGCGACTGCGTCATCGCGCAAAGCACGCTGGAGCAGGATTATTTCAGCGCCGGCTTCCAGCAACACGGCTGACGGCTTTCACGTTCCGCGCCATGGCATTTGGGCATCTGGCCTGTCCGTTCCCCCGGCTGGACCTGACCGATAATTCAATTAAACTTCCACCGGACGCACGGCACCCTGCCGGTGCCGCTGAAGGATGAATGAATGAGTATTCTCGCAGCATTGCTGATCGGCGCCATTGCCGGCTGGCTTGCCGGACTGATCGTGCGCGGCGCCGGCTTTGGCCTGCTCGGCAATATCGTGGTCGGCATCATCGGCGCGCTGGTCGCCGGATGGTTGTTGCCAAAGCTCAACGTCACGCTGGCCACCGGCACGCTGGGTTCGATCCTCGATGCCACCGTCGGCGCCGTCGTCGTTCTGGTCGTGCTGTCGCTGATCCGGCGCTAGCACCTCTCACTCACCGCGAATTCCCGTTACCACGCGTCGCCGCGCGACAAGAATAACAAGGCAAGCCTGCTCATGAAATTTACTGGTACCAAAGACTACGTCGCCACCGATGACCTCAAGGTCGCCGTCAATGCCGCTATCGTGCTGGAACGCCCGCTGCTGGTGAAGGGCGAGCCCGGCACCGGCAAGACCGTGCTGGCCGAGGAAATCGCCAAGGCGCTCGGTTCGCCGCTCCTGACCTGGCACATCAAATCCACCACCAAGGCGCAGCAGGGCCTTTACGAATACGACGCGGTCTCGCGCCTGCGCGACAGCCAGCTCGGCGATCCCCGCGTCTCGGACATCGCCAACTACATCAAGCGCGGCAAGCTGTGGGAAGCCTTCACCCATGCCGAGCGTCCGGTGCTGCTGATCGACGAAATCGACAAGGCCGATATCGAATTCCCGAACGACCTCCTGCTCGAACTCGATCGCATGGAATTCCATGTCTACGAGACCGGCGAAACCATCAAGGCCGCGAAGCGCCCGGTGGTCATCATCACCTCGAACAATGAGAAGGAACTGCCGGACGCCTTCCTGCGTCGCTGCTTCTTCCACTACATCAAGTTCCCCGATAGCGAGACCATGGCGCAGATCGTCGAGGTGCATTTCCCCGGCATCAAACAGCGCCTGGTCGCCGAAGCGATGCGCATCTTCTTCGAGGTGCGCGACGTGCCCGGCCTGAAGAAGAAGCCATCGACCTCCGAACTGCTCGACTGGCTCAAGCTGCTGGTCAACGAGGACATGTCGCCGGAGCAGCTTCGCGAACGCGACCCGCGAAAACTGATCCCGCCACTGCACGGCGCCCTGCTCAAGAACGAGCAGGACGTGCATCTGTTCGAACGGCTGGCATTCCTGAACCGCCGCGAGGTCTGACATCTCGGTATACAGGCAACGACGAAAACCGCCCTCTCGGGCGGTTTTTTAGTACCTTAAAAATCAGATAAATGAGATTTCAGTATACATTATCGCTTCACAACAGGCCGATACTGACGATATCCTCCTTCCGAACCGCCCATCTGTATACAGACGGAACGCTGAATAGCGTGAAGGAGGAGTACAATGCCCGCTTCATTCCCGATGAATGCCTGGTACGTCGCGGCTTGGGATGTGGAGATCAAACACCAGCTTTTTCCGCGCACGATCTGCGGCAAGCACGTGGTGATGTATCGCCGCGCAGATGGCGGGGTGAGCGCGCTTGAGGATGCGTGCTGGCATCGTCTTGTGCCCCTCTCCAAGGGCCGGCTCGAAGGCGACACTGTCGTCTGCGGCTATCACGGCCTCAAATACAATCCGCAAGGTCGCTGCACCTTCATGCCCTCGCAGGAAACCATCAATCCATCGGCCTGCGTGCGCTCCTATCCGGTGGTGGAGCGCCATCGCTATGTCTGGCTCTGGATGGGTGACCCTGCCCTCGCCGATCCCGCTCTGGTGCCCGACCTGCACTGGAACGACGATCCGGAATGGGCCGGCGACGGCAAGACCATCCATGTCAAATGCGACTACCGGCTGGTGCTGGACAATCTGATGGACCTCACCCACGAGACCTTCGTGCATGGCTCCAGCATCGGTCAGGACGATGTCGCCGAGGCGCCGTTCGACGTCAGCCATGGCGACAAGACCGTGACCGTGACGCGCTGGATGAAAGGCATTGCGGCGCCGCCGTTCTGGGCCGCGCAATTGCAGAAGTCCGGCCCCGTCGATCGCTGGCAGATCATCCGCTTCGAAGTGCCCTGCACAATCGCCATCGATGTCGGCGTGGCGCTGGCAAACACCGGCGCTCCCGAAGGCGACCGGTCCCAGGGCGTCAACGGCTTCGTGCTCAACACGATCACGCCGGAGACCGAGACCACCTGCCACTACTTCTGGTCCTTCATGCGCAACTATCGCCGCCACGAGCAGCGCCTGACCACGGAGATTCGCGATGGCGTCGCCGGCATCTTCCACGAAGACGAACTGATCCTCGAAGCCCAGCAGAAGGCGATGGACGAGAATCCGGACCGCATCTTCTACAATCTCAATATCGACGCCGGCGCCATGTGGGCGCGGCGTCTGATCGATCGCATGGTCGCACGGGAAGCCGGGTCCCATCTGCAGGCGGCGGAGTAGAAGCATGAGCGACCGCGAGTCCGAGCGCTCGATTTCCCAAACTGTCCGCGCCCAGCTTGCCTTGCGCGACATGATCCTGTCCGGCCAGTTGCGTTCGGGCGAACGCATCTCGGAACTGCAGGCGGTGGATATCACCGGCGTATCGCGTACGCCGGTGCGCTTGGCATTGGTGCGGCTCGAGGACGAAGGGCTGCTGCAGGCGATCCCCTCCGGCGGCTTCATGGTGAAGGCCTTTTCGGAACGCGATATCCTCGATTCCATCGAGCTGCGCGGCACCATGGAGGGTCTGGCCGCCCGCCTTGCTGCCGAACGCGGCGCCAGCGCGCGCCATCTCGAACCGCTCAAGGAATGCCTCGCCGATCTCGATCAGCTGGTGCGGCAGGATCCGATCTCCGTCGAAGCCTTTTCCGCCTATGTGACGTTGAATGCGCGTTTTCATGCGCTACTCACCGAATTGTCCGGCAGCCCGCCGGTGGTGCGCCAGATCGATCGCGTTGCCGCCATGCCGTTCGCATCGCCAAGCGCCTTCGTGATGGCGCAATCGGCGCTGCCAGAGGCCCATCACATCCTGCTCATCGCGCAGGAGCATCACCGCATCGTCGTCGATGCCATCGAGAACCGCGAAGGCGCGCGGGCGGAGGCGATCATGCGGGAGCATGCGCGGCTCGCCGTGCGGAATCTGCGCCTGGCGCTACGCAACCGGACCAATCTCGATCTGCTGCCTGCACTGGCCCTGCTCACCGCATCGTCTACGGACTGAGGAGACGCATCATGCGCTTTGCCGATCACTGGACATCGGGCACCGTCGAGACGATCCGCGATCTCACGGCGCAGATCCGCGAATTCACACTGAAGCCCGACGCGCCGCTGAGCGGCTTCCCACCCGGCAGCCATATCACCGTGAACCTGTTGATCGACGAACAGCCGCAGACGCGATCCTATTCCGTCGTCGGCGCACGCAGCGTGGACCGGTTGCGCATCGCCGTACGGCTGGCGCCGGACAGCCGCGGCGGCTCGCAAGCGATGTGGGCGTTGCAGCCGGGCGCCCGGCTGGATTTCACCGCACCTTCCACCCTGCTCGATCTCGACTGGACCCGTGACAATTATTGCCTGATCGCCGGCGGCATCGGCATCACGCCCATCTCTGCCGTGGCGCATGCGCTATGCCAACGTGGCGTGAACGCGGCCCTGCACTATGCGGTGAAGACGCGCAGCGATGCGGCCTATCTGGACGACATGACGGCCCTGCTCGGCGATCGCCTGCATGTTCATGCCAGTGACGAAGACAGTCGTCTCGACTTCGCGGAGGCCTTCGCGGCTCTGCCGGCCGACGCCATCGCCATCATCTGTGGGCCTATGCGCATGACCGAAGACGCCCGCCGCGCCTGGCACGCGGCCGGCCGCCGTCCAACCGATCTGCGCTATGAGACCTTCGGTTCGAGCGGCCTGCTGCCGGCAACGGAGTTCCGCGTCAGGCTGAAAGGCATCGGCACCGAAATCGTGGTGCCGCAGAACCGCTCCATGCTGGCGACGCTTCGCGACGCCGGACATGAGGTGATTTCCGATTGCGAGCGCGGCGAATGCGGCATCTGCGCCATCGGCGTGACCGCCGTCGACGGCGAGATCGACCATCGCGACGTGTTCTTCAGCGCACATCAGAAACAGGACAATGCCAAGATCTGCCCGTGCGTCTCGCGCGCCATCGGCACGGTGACGGTCGATACGCTCTATCGGCCCGATACGATCTGACGTCACGCCTCGCTGCGCACGGTGGCAATCAAAGAGACGATCGCCAGCAGGATAACGACGCCGCCCATGACATAGGCGACGGTGGCGAGGCCCGCATAAGGCACCGATAAACCCGCCGCCAACGCTGGCAGGCTGAACGCCAGATACGAGATGATATAGAATGTCGCCAGCAAGCCGGCACGCTGATGCGCCTCTGCGGTCGGCAGCAACGTGCTGAGCGTTCCTGCGAAGGACGCACCGAAACCGATGCCGGCAATGATCGTGCCGAGAAACAAAGCAACGACGCTGTGCTGCCAGATGCCCAGAAGCGATACGGCCACGCCCACCGATAAGGTCGCCGTGCCGAGCAACAGCAACCGCCGCGCTGGCAACAACCGAAGCGCGCCCACCGTTAGCGCGCCGGACAGCATCAGCGCGGCCACCACCACGCCGCCGACCCATGGCGCGTTGATGCTCATGGCCGTGGCCACCACGGTCGGCATCAGCGACAGATAGAAGCCGCCCAGTGCCCAGCTGGCGATGGTCGCCGGCGCAACTCGCAACAACGCGCTGCGCGATTGTGCGGGCACGCGGACATGCGGCCGTAGCGAAGCCAGCGCACCGGGTTTGCGGGACACGGTTTCGGGCATGAACCAGAGCAGGACGATCATCACGGCCGTGATGGCGAACAGCACCTCATAGACGAGATGCAATGGATCGGGACCGAAAGTCACCAGCAAAGCTGCGCCAAGCGCGCCGATCATCAGGCCGATAAATGCAGTCACGCTGTTGAGCAGCGGTCCGCGCTTGCGATCGCTATCCAGGATGGCGGCACCGAGCGTGGTGGTCGCCGCGCCGACGCAGAGGCCCTGCACGGCGCGGGCCAGGATCAGGTGGCTGACATCGGTGGCATAGGAGAAGAGCACCATTGCAGCCGCATTCACCAATAGTCCACCAAGGATCACCGGCTTGCGACCGACATAATCGGACAGGCCGCCGACGGTGAGTAGCGCCGCCAGCAGGCTGATCGCGTAGACCGCGAAGACAAGTGTGATCATCAGCGGCGTCAGATGCATGGACTGCTGATAGAGCCGGTAGAGCGGCGTCACCGCGCTGCTGCTCGCGGCCACCAGCGCGGCCGACACGAAACTGAAAGCCGTCATCGCCCAAAGCGGGAGCACCCATCGCCCTGCCGGGCGGGACGCAGAAATGCAGGCATCTCCGGGACTTCCTTGCATGGCCCACTCCTAAAGGCTAAATATTCGCTTTAGTCATTTAGGGCGCCGCCGCCCTTAATGCAAATATTTTGCGTTAACAAATCCGTGCGTTTGGGCATGCCACGGTTGCAGGAGACCGATGTGACGGTGAAAGAGCGGGTTCGGATTGGCGGACGCAGCGCACGCATTCAACAGGCGGTGCACGATGCTGTTCGCAAACTCGATGCGTTTTCCACCCGAAACCAGATCACCGTCCCGCAGATCGCCGCCGAGGCCGGCGTGACGCCCTCGACCATCTATCGCCGCTGGGGCGATCTTTCGGCCCTGCTCGCCGACGTTGCCGTGGAGCGGTTAAGGCCGATCGCCGATCCCGACGATACTGGGTCCATCGAAGGCGACCTGCGGGCCTTCATCGAACAATATGCGGAGGAAATGTCATCGCCAGTCGGTCTCGCGCTGATGCGCGACGTGCTGGCGACAACAGGACAGGGGCAGCCCGGCGCCTGCGCGGGCTTTACCTGCGATCACCTCACCACCATCAACGAACGCGCAAAAGCACGCGGCGAGCAGCCTTTCGATATCGACGAAGTGATCGACCATGTTGTGGCGCCGATCGTCTATCGTACGCTGTTCAGCGATGAGATGCCGACAGCGGCGTATTGCCGGCAGCTGGTAGACCGGATTTATCCGAAGACGTAGGCTTCGCGTGCGCTCTGGCTACTCTGCCTTACGCTCCAATTGATACGTCAGATGCGCCTTCACCGTCGGCCATTCGCCGGGCAAAATACTGTACACGACCGTATCACGTAGCGTGCCGTTGGGAGCGATCTGGTGGTTACGCAGGATGCCGTCCTGCTTGGCGCCGAGACGTTCGATGGCGCGGCGGGACTGGTGGTTGAAGAAATGCGTGCGGAACTCCACGGCGATGCAATCGAGCTTCTCGAAGGCATGCCCGAGAAGCATCAGCTTGCACTGGGTGTTGAGCGCCGTGCGCTGAACCCATTTGCCATACCAGGTCGAGCCAATCTCGACACGGCGATTGGCAGCGTCGACATTCATATAGGTTGTCATGCCGGCGATTTTGCCGGTGGCGTCCTTCACCGTGAAAGGCAGCATCGCGCCCGAAGCCTGCAGCGACAGCCGCCGATCGATCTCGGCGTCCATCTTCTCGGGCGCCGGGATCGCGGTGTACCAAATTTTGGACAGATCGCCATCCTGTGCAGCCGCAATCAGGCCGTCGCGGTGCTCTTTGGCGAGAGGTTCGAGCCGGGCGTGAGGTCCAGAAAGCGTAACGGGTTCAAGCCACGGCATCGATCGGTCCTTTGTTGTTTAGACGCGCGACCGGGCGCAAAACCGGACACCACTTTTGCTGGTCGCGCTTCGGCTACTTGTTCAAGAAATTCAGCGGCAGGCCACCGCGCGGCCAGTCCATCGCGATCAGCTCGCCCTTGCCGGACAGCGTGATATAGGCCGTCTTCAGCTCGGGACCGCCAAAAGCAATATTCGTCGTCACGCGATCACCCGTCTCGACTTGTTCGACCAATTTGCCGTCCGGCGCAATGACAGAAATGCAGCCGCTCACCAGCGTTGCGACACAGACATTGCCGGAGGCCTCAACCGCCAGCGAGTCGAACATCTGATAGCCGCCGAGACCACAGATCGGCCGCCCGCGCTCGCCGCGATAGATCGTGTCGCCGGGCACCACCTCGCCGGGCGCACCGACATTGTAGGCCCACAGACGGCCGGTCGGGGTTTCCGCGATATACATGGTCTTCTCGTCCGGAGAGAGACCGATCCCGTTGGCCGGCAGCACGCCGATCACCTGTTCGGTGATCTCGCTCATCCCCGGCTTGATGTAATAGGCGCCGCCCACATCCATGTCGCGCGCGCGGCGCTTGCCGAGCTCGCTGAACCACAAGCCGCCCTGCTTGTCGAAGACGAGATCGTTGGGGCCCTTCAGATTGTGCTCGCCGCATTTGGTGAACAACGTCTCGACCTTGCCGCTGGCGAGATCGACGCGCTGGATCGCACCGCCGATATATTCATGCGGCTCCGGCGCATGCGGCATCAAGGTGCCGCGCGACGGCACCCAGCTGAAGCCGCCATTGTTGGTGATGTACATCTTGCCGTCCGGCCCGAGCGCCGCGCCATTCGGGCCACCCGCAATTTTGGCGACAACCTCCTTGCGGCCATCGGGATAGACCCGCGTCAATTGCTGCGCACGGATCTCGACCAGCACCACGGAGCCATCAGGCATCACCACCGGACCTTCGGGGAATGCGAGATCGGTGGCGAGGACACGGATGTTGGGGCTGGACATAAGCAAGCTCTCCCTTTGAACTTTCCTTGGCTTTTCTTGGTCTCGCCGATCCATGCCGGCGCGCGAACGCGCAAAGTAGAGCAAACCGGCTCCGCCCTGCCAAGGCGCGCAAATGCATGGCCTCTTGCACGCCAACGCCATTCCGCCTTAGCTGGTGCCACAAAAACAGAACGCCAGAAGAAACGCCAAGAGGAAGCCCATGTCTGAAGCCGCGACATCCGACGAAGTGCTCTATGCCGTCGCCGACAATATCGCGACGATCACGCTCAATCGCCCCGAGCGCATGAACACGATCTCGCGGGAGATGCTGGCGCAGCTCAGTGCCTTGTTCCTGAAGGCCGACGCAGATCCTGACGTGCGCGTCGTCGTCTTGACCGCTGGCGGCCGTATGTTCTGCGCCGGGCTCGACATGGTGAGCGCCACCCAGGGCAAAGGCATCGGCTCAGCCAACGACGCCAACAGCTCGCGCACCACACTCGACATGAAGGCGGCACAGCCGATCGTCATGTTCAATATGGAAAAGCCGACCATCTGCCTGCTCAACGGCGCCGCCGCGGGCTACGGCATGGATATCGCGCTCAATTGCGACATCCGCATCATGGCGGAGAGCGCCAAGTTCGCTGCCGCCTTCGTCAAGCGCGGCGTCGTCCCGGAATCCGGCGGCACGTGGTTTCTCCCGCGCATGATCGGCTGGGCCAAGGCCGCCGAACTGATCTTTACCGGCCGCACGCTTTCGGCGCGCGAAAGCCTGGAGATGGGCTTGACCAACGAGGTCGTTCCCGATGCCGATCTGCAGGCGCGTGGCCGCATCGTCGCCGCCGAGATCGCTGCCAATGCGCCGCTTGCTGTCCAGGCTGCGAAGCGCATGATGCGCGCGGGTCTGTCCGAGAATTTCGGCGAGCACGTCCATCACGTCTTCCTGCAATTGCTCCCGCTATTCCGCACCGAAGACTTTCGCGAGGGCATGGCCTCGTTCCTCGAAAAACGCCCGGCCGACTTCAAGGGCCGCTAAGGACCCGTGCAGCGCGATAGCGCGGCGCTTGTGCGCCGCGGCGACGATTGCGCTGCCGGCTCGCTTTCCAAGCCTCCCGCTTGGTGCATACTCCCTCGCATTCGAGCCGCATCATAAAAGTCCGCGCAGACGGGCGGTGCGGTTGATCGAAGCAAAGGGAGGACAAATCATCATGCATGACTTGAAAGTCCTGCGAGCGCTGGCGCTCGCCTGTTTTGCCTTGACACTGACCACGACCGCTCACGCACAGAAGAAATACGACACCGGCGCTACCGATACCGAGATCAAGATCGGCAATATCATGCCCTATAGCGGGCCGGCCTCGTCCTACGCCACCATCGGCAAGACCGAAGCGGCTTATTTCAAGATGATCAACGAGAAGGGCGGCATCAACGGCCGCAAGATCACGTTCATTTCCTATGACGACGGCTATTCGCCGCCGAAGACCGTCGAGCAGGCGCGCAAGCTGGTCGAGAACGACGAAGTGCTCTTCATCATGAACCCGCTGGGCACGCCGGGAAACACGGCGATCCAGAAATACATGAACGCCAAGAAGGTGCCGCAGCTGTTCGTCTCCACCGGTGCGGCGAAATGGGCCGACCCGAAGAATTTCCCGTGGACGATGGGATGGCAGCCCAGCTACCAGGCCGAAGCGCGCATCTACGCGCAATACATCATGAAGAACCATCCCGGCAAAAAGGTCGGCGTTCTCTATGCCAATGACGACTTCGGCAAAGATTACATCATCGGCTTGCACGAAGGTTTTGGCGACAAACTGAAGGACTACATTGTCTCCGAAGTACCTTATGAAACGGCTTCACCGACGGTGGATTCTCAGATCGTGCAGATCAAGGCGGCCAATCCCGATATCTTCATCAACATCGCCACGCCGAAGTTCGCCGCACAGGCGATCAAGAAGGTCGGCGAGATGGGCTGGAAGCCGGTCCATATCGTGACCAATGTCTCGGCTTCGGTGGGCAGTGTGATGAAGCCTGCCGGCTACGCCAATTCGCAGGACGTGCTTAGCGCTGCCTATATGAAGGATCCCAAGGATCCGACGTGGAAAGACGATGCTGGCATGAAGGAATGGAGCGCCTTCATGGACAAGTACTATCCTGAAGGCGACAAGGACGATGGCGCCACGGTGTTCGGCTATGGCGTCTCGCAAGGGATCGTGCAGGTGCTCAAACAATGCGGCGACGATCTCACGCGCGAAAACATCATGCGGCAGGCCGCCAATCTGAACATGGAAATCGGCATCTACCTGCCGGGCACCAAGATCAAGACCAGCCCAACCGACTTCAGCCCGCTCGAGCAACTACAGATGATGCGCTTCAAAGGCGAAAGCTGGGAGCTGTTCGGCCCACTGATGTCCGGCGAGAAGGGATCGTAGACGAATTCCGCAACACGGTTTCCCCTCTCCATTTCTGGAGAGGGGTTTTCCCGCTCACATTGCTATGCGCTCCAGCGCAAACATGCATACTCGACGTCGAACAGAAGGCCAGCGAAACGGCCGGCAACAAACGACGCCAGAGGAAACGATGAACTGGATACACCTCCGCAGCGCAGTCGCCCTTGTCGCTACGCTCGCGATCGGCGCCCTCACCTCACCTGCGTCAGCGCAGAAGAAATACGATCCCGGCGCCTCCGACACCGAGATCAAGATCGGCAACATCATGCCCTATAGCGGGCCGGCATCGTCCTATGCCTCGATCGGCAAATCCGAAGCCGCCTATTTCCGCATGGTCAACGACCTTGGCGGCGTCAACGGCCGCAAAATCAACTTCATCAGCTATGACGATGCCTATTCGCCGCCCAAGACGGTCGAGCAGGCGCGTAAACTCGTCGAAAGCGATGAGGTCCTTCTCTTTTTCAATCCGCTGGGGACCGCGACCAATTCGGCGATTCAGAAATACATGAACATCAAGAAGGTGCCGCACCTCTTCGTGTCATCGGGCGCCTCGAAATGGGCCGATCCAAAACACTTTCCGTGGACGATGGGCTGGTCGCCCAGTTATCACAATGAAGGGCGCATCTGGGCGACGTGGATCTTGAAGAACCATCCCGATGCCAAGATCGGCGTGCTCTTCCAGAACGACGACATGGGCAAGGACTATTTGAGCGGCGTGCGCGAGGGCCTTGGCGACAAGGCCGACAAGATGATCGTGACGCAAGCAAGCTTCGAGACCAGCTCGCCCACAGTGGACTCGCAGATCGTCCAGATCCGCACCGCCAATCCCGATATCTTCCTCAACATCGCTTCCCCCAAGTTCGCGGCCCAGGCCATCAAGAAAGTCGCCGAACTCAATTGGAAGCCGGTGCAGATGCTGGTCAATGTCTCGCAATCGGTCGGCTCGGTGATCAAGCCGGCGGGCTTCGACAATGCTCAGGGCGTGATCAGCGCAGCCTATATGAAGGACCCAACCGATCCGCAGTGGAAGGACGATCCGACCATCGCGGAATGGCGCATCTTCATGGACAGATACTATCCGGACGGCGACAAGAACGACATCTACACGCTATATGGGTTTGGCATCGCGCGCACGCTGGTGCATATCCTGCAACAGTGCGGCGACAATCTCACGCGTGAGAACGTGATGAAACAGGCGACCAGTCTGGATTACGAGGTCGGCATCTTCTTGCCGGGCACACGCATCAAGACAAGTTCGACCGATTACAGCCCGATACAGCAATTGCAGATGATGCGCTTCAAGGGCGAGCGTTGGGAATTGTTCGGGCCGGTGCTGAGCAGCGAATAGGCCGCACTATTTCGCAGCATCCTTGGCTGTTGGGGCCGCATCCTTTACCGGCGCGGGCGCCCCCTTCACCGCAGATGCCGCCGCAGCCTTCTGGGCTGCCTGCAGTTCATCGACTGTCTTTTGCAGATTCGCCACCGTCGCCTTCAATGCATCGATCTGGCGATTGGCGGCATCGAGCCGCTGTTGCTGATCCAGCCGCAGCTTGCCGACGGTCTGCTGCAGAAAATTGACATTGCTCTGCAAGCAACCGGTGCGCCGCTCCATGGTCTTCTCGGCCGTGCAGATTTCGATGCCGGGCACATCCTGCGCCACAGCGGCGCTACAGCACGCGGCGAAGAAAGTCAGAGCGAGTATTGTCCAGCCACGCATTGCACATCCTTTCGTCGACCTGGGACCATGAGAGCAACGGTATTCGTCATCGACTGTCAATCAAACCTGGGAACTAGAGCCGCGGCGTGCCGTTCCTTCAGCCGGAGCATCCCATGGTGACACGCGATCAACGGCTGGCGGAATTCGACGGTCAGGGCACCCCACCGCCCGACGAGCCCGTGGAGGTCTTGTGCGAAGACAAAAGCGGGACCTATCTCCTGCCCTTTGTCTGCGTTTACGCCGCCGGGCAATGGCGGAATGCAGCGACTGGCGACCTCGTCGAAGCTCAGGTGATTGGCTGGCGCCTGCCGCGGATCGGTTGAAACTCACCCCGAAAAGTTCCGCCCGTCTCCGGATGAGACGCAGAGTCAAATATTTCCGCAAAATCTCACCCAAATTGGTGACGCGCAGTTTCGCGCGATCGCCTACGTCGATACCGGGGGCCGGGTTTGCCGCTGCGCACGCAGCCTTGAGCGGTTTCAAATTACCGCTTCGGCGGACCATATATTGATGACGCAGACCTTTTGACTGGCGATACTGACGATCAGGCCGGCTTCACCGCCGGCCTTTTTCTTTTGCCTTAAAGCGTCGGTTGACCATGCCGTTGCCCGAGCAGACGGACGAGATCGACCTGACGGTCGACGCCGGTCTTCATGAACACGGATTTCAGCTGCGTCCGCACCGTGTTGAGACTGACTCTCTGAATCTTGGAGATCGAATCCACGGACTTTCCGTCGATCACCAGACTGGCGATACGCGCTTCGGCCGGGGTGAGATCGAACAGGGCCTGCAGCAATTCGGGACCCGGGCTGCGCTGCTGCGTCACGGGCGTGAGAAACACGATAGACACGGCGCCGGCAAACAGATCGAGACCAGACAGGCGGAGCGGCAGGACGTGGGCGATGAATGGCGCATTCACCTCGCTGCCGGCGACAGGAATAGACCGCCCTGCCTTGATGAGCGACGACGGTACCGTCAGCGCTTCCTTGAACATGATCTGCGCGGCGGACGATGCGAACTGGACCTGATCGTTCGCCCCCACTTGAACGGCGAGACCGAGGGCCAGAAAGCTCGGATTGGCGGCCACCGCCCGGCCTGTCTGGGTGACGGCCGCAGCCGGGAGTCCGATCAGATCAAGCGTGTTGACGGCAATCCGCGCGCGCTCGAAGCCGAGGCGGCCGGACAGCACCGCAGCGCGCGCAAGATGCGGGCGCAAGATGTCGAGTTTTTCCGCGGTGGCCCGCTCGACCGGCCCTTTGGCATAGGCCTTCTCGATCGAAATCACGAGCGTGTCGCCTGCAGGCGACCGGATCGTCGTGCCGACACACCAGCCGAGACCGTTCGGGCGTAGAAGCTCGCTATAGAACGGCTCGGCGTCGAGTTCCGCTTCGGTGAAGGCATCGAGATCGGTGAGAAACCGGGCTTCGGTATTGGGCACAAGGCGCTCGCCGCGCGGGTTGCGCTGTGCGTAAGGACTGCGGGTCCAGCGCTCGACGCGGCCGTAGATGCGTTCCGATGACAGCCAACGTGGAACGCCAGGCGCGGCAGCAAAAATCAGTGCGCCTTCGCCATCGACGACGGCAGCAAGGCGATCAAGAAGCGGCGGCCAGCGATCAGCCATCACGCTCGCTTCATAGATCTCGTCGATCAGCGGTTCAAAGTCTGCAGATGCATCCGGCACGGCGGGTCCTGACAACGCTGCAATGTTTCCGAAATGTGGAATCCTTGCTCTGCGATGCAACACCTCAAAACGCGACACATTCCCGTGCTGGTTCACGGAAAGCGTTTGGCGACGACGGCTGCGCGAAAAGCAACAAGCTACTCGCCCCCCGGCCATAAGGCACGCAGGGGGCGGTTCAGCTTTGTTTATACCGCACTGCAGCGTGCGCCAAGCGAATTCGTTAACGATCAGGCAGATGTTTTGGCCGGAAGTTCCGGTGGCAGAATCAAAGCTGCAATGATCACCAGCACCGAGAGGCCGGCGAAGGCGTGCAGCATCAGCATGAAGCCGCCGAGTTCATAGAGCCAGGCGACCAGCCCGACCGAGGCGCCAGCCGCAGTGAAGCCGACGAAGTAACGCACCGCATAGGCCCGCGACCGCCATTCCTCCGCAGTGTACTTGCCGACGATGGTTTCATTGACGGTGATCTGACCGAACAGGCCGACAATGACGCCGATGGCAACAAGGATCAGCGACACATTCGACATGGTTGCGGCGAAATACAGGAATGGCGCCAGTACGAGCGAGAGCGGCACGCAGACGGCACGCAGCGAATACCGATCGATCAGCCAGCCGATATTGTACTGCGTCAGCGCGCCGAACACGTAGACGCCCGCGGCGATGACGCCGAGTGTGGCCGGGCTCTGCGTCAGTTCCGAGAGCCTTTCGGCAAACAGCTTCGGCAATGCAATGGTGATGGCATTGAACACGGTGGAGATCGCGATCACCGTCACCAGCAGCGCGACGATGACGCGCCACATATCGGACTTGGCCACGCGCGCCTGCGCGGCCGCCTGCTTGAAGCCGGAACGATCTTCATGCTTCACCTGCATCATGAACACGACGCCGGCCGCGATGGTGATGATGCCGGGAATGATGAAGGCCCAGCGCCAGCCGAGGAACTGGCCGATGGCGCCGGTGATCAGCGCCGAGGATGCGACACCGAAATTGCCGAACACACCGTTGACGCCCATCTCGCGGCCGAGCTTGTCGGCATAGGAGACGATCATCGCAGTGCCGACCGGATGATAGATCGAGGCGAACAGGCCAACGGCGAACAGCGCCGCGCCGAGCTGCAGCGGCGTCTGCACGAAGCCGACCGCAATCATCGACAAGCCAATGCCGTAGAAGAAGATCACCATCATGTGGCGGCGGCTCCAGCGATCGCCGAGCCAGCCGGTGAACAGCGATCCCGCACCGAAGGCGATGAAGCCTGGCGTCGCATAGGGCAGCAGTTCCGTATAGGTCTTGTCCATCGATGGACCCATTACCAGCACGGCCGCGGCGAAGATCAGCATCGCATAGTGATCGATGAAGTGGGCGACGTTGACGAGAGTGATAACGCGAGCTGGTGAGTTCATGAATCGATTTCCAAGATAACCTGTGATGCCGTTATAAGCATTGGGCACAACGGGATGTCGCCAATGACTATCGTGGAAACGCCAATTCTGCCGCTCTCGGACCGAAGCCAGTCCACGGCCGATGGCGTCCATATGCTGGCGACCCGCTACTCCAAGGGCACGCGGCTCGACAACCACGCGCATCGCGAGGCACAGCTCGTCTATGCCGCCGCCGGCACGATGCAGGTGACGACGCCGAAGGGACGCTGGCTGGTACCGCCGGATCGGGCGGTGTGGGTACCGGCCCACCTGCCGCACGCCATCGATGTGCTCGCCGATATCGAGATGCGCTCGCTTTATTTCAACACCGAACGGCTGGCGCAAGATCGCAACGAAGAGCTCGCGTCCGAATTCGTCGTGCGT
Organism: Bradyrhizobiaceae bacterium PARB1; assembly: GCA_002256345.1. Taxonomy (GTDB): domain Bacteria; phylum Pseudomonadota; class Alphaproteobacteria; order Rhizobiales; family Xanthobacteraceae; genus Tardiphaga. Next base: position 33,573 of record NKIY01000003.1, read on the forward strand.
GTGTCGCGCCTGCTGCATGAAGCAATCCTTGCGCTGTTCGATGGCAGCAGCGATCCCTTGCGGATTGATCTGTTGATCAGGCTGGCACTGCTCGAATTGCAGCAGGCCGGCGATCCCACCACCTTCATGCCGCTGCCGCAGGAGCCGCGCTGCCGGCGAGCGGCGGAAATCGTGCTCGCCGATCCCACCCGCAATTACGAAATCGAGACGCTGGCGCACATGGTGGGGACATCGACACGCACGCTGTCGCGGCTGTTCTCGGCAGAGACGCAACTCAGCTTCAAAAGCTGGTGCCAGCGCGCGCGCATCGCGGCGGCAATCGAGCGGCTATCGGTGAATGGCAATTTATCGATGAAGCAGCTGGCCTCGGATCTCGGCTATGCGAGCGTGCCCGCCTTCTCACACGCGTTCCGGCAGGTAACGGGCAAGAGCCCGACGGAGTTTGCGGCGACGAAGTGAGGTAGTTCTTCTCCCTCCCCCAAGCGGCGCAGCCGCGCAGCGGGGTCTGGCGGACGAACTCGTCCGCCATAGGTGGATCAAAGCGAGCGTTCAGCGAGCTTCGAGACGGGTGGGGTGTCTCCCCACGTGACGTCTGTCGTGGGGAGACACCCCACCCGGCGCTACGCGCCACCCTCCCCGCTGCGCCGCTACGCGGCTTGAGGGAGGGAGACCGTTGGCCTCCGCGCGTCGCTTCTGATTCAACTGTCAAACAGCCCCGTCATTCCTGAATTCATGCGATCCCGTTCTCGCGGCGCGTTTGCGCCCGAGGTGTGAGCATTCCTTCCGCCCTCTTCGCAAAGAGGGCGCACGGAACGCCGGGTGCCCAAAGCACCCATGGCCTGCACGCCGATGCGGTCTTCCGCATGGAATGCGCACAGGACTTCCGGAGACCCCAGGCGAGTGCCCAGCGTTCCGCGCGCGATGCGCTTCCGGTTGCTTCGTGCTCTCCAGGGTGCTGACTGGTCACCCTCGGGTTGAGATTGTTTCTCAAGGCCGGTTGACCAGGAGAACCCTCGACCCCTCGCGCCTCTAGGCACGGGACGGCACGACTTGGCCGGCGCTCTCGGACATGGCCCATCCAGCGCCTTGGAACGATGACTCACAGTGCCTCTCGGCCCCGCCCTGTCACCTTCCCGCCGCGCCTGACGCCGAGAGCGTCACCGCATCCCACCTCGCAGATCGTGACGATCGCGAACCACCCCTCTCAGTGAGGCGGGACAGGTCGGATAATAATCCTTTCGGGAAAATCGTCAAGAACAAAACAGGAATATTTTCTGAGCGCCGTTCGTCCTGCCCCACGCGTCATTCCGGGGACGGACCGGCGTCGCAGACGGCGGGACGGAGCCCGGAATCTCGACGTGTTCATCACCTCTGTCCGCATGGTGGGAGAGAGGTGATGAACATTACGGGATTCCGGGTTCGCATCCGGCAAGGGCCGGCTGCGCCCCGGAATGACAGTGTGGGGCCGGGCTCGCGCCCTCAGCGCGGCACAACTGCCGTCGCTTCGATCTCCACGCGCGCCGCGCGTTCGACCAGGCGGACCACCTGCACCAGCGCCATCGCCGGATAATGCGCACCGAGAACTTCGCGATAGGCGGCGCCGAGCGCCTTGAGGCTGCTCATATATTCCTCGATATCGACGACATACCAGGTGAGCCGGACCAGATGCTCGGGTCCGGCGCCGCCCTCAGCGAGAATGTCGGCGATGTTCTGCAGCGCCTGACGAACCTGGCCCACAAAATCCGGCTTCAGCTTTTCCTCGGCGTCCCAGCCGATCACGCCGCCGGTGACCACGATGCGGCCGTCCGCGGTCATGCCATTGGCATAGCCCTTCGGCTTCGGCCAGCCCGATGGCTGCAACACGCGCACGCCCGACGGCGCGCTCTCGGCCTTCGTACCTGGCACCACGGTCAATGTCGGCCCCTTTGGTGACGTCACCGGGCAATACTCCTCAATTCACATCTTCATATTCAGGCCGCGGCGACGGAGGCCGTCTCCGCAGCCAGCTTGCGCAGCGCAAAGCGCTGCAGCTTGCCGGTCTGGGTCTTCGGCAGCTGCTGGACGAATTCGATCGCGCGCGGATACTTGTACGGCGCAATCTCACGTTTGACGTGGTTCTGCAACTCCGTGACCAGCGCATCGCTTGGCGAATGGCCCGGTGCCAGAACGACATAGGCCTTCACGATCATGCCGCGATCGGGATCGGGGCAACCGACAACCCCTGCTTCTGCGACCGCATCATGGGTGAGCAATGCGGCTTCGACATCGGGACCGGCAATATTGTAGCCGGACGAGACGATCATGTCGTCGGAGCGCGACTGGTACCAGAAGTAACCGTCCTCATCCATCACGAATGTATCGCCGGTCAGGTTCCAGCCGTTCTGGACATATTTGGTCTGACGCGGATCGGCCATGTATTTGCAGCCTGTCGGACCGCGGACGGCGAGACGTCCCATGGTACCGGGCATCACGTCATTGCCGTTGTCATCGACGATCTTCGCCTCGTAGCCCGGCACCGGCTTGCCGGTGGAACCCGGACGAATTTCATCTTCGATCGAGCAAATGAAGATGTGCAGCATCTCGGTGCCGCCGATGCCGTCCATCAGCTTGATACCCGTCGCCTTGTACCAGGCATCGAAAGTGCCCTTCGGCAGCGTCTCGCCGGCGGAGACGCATTTTCGCAGCGACGACAGATCGTAACTGTCGATCTTGCTCAGGATGGCACGATATGCAGTCGGAGCCGTGAAGGTGACGGTGACCTTGTGCCTGGCGATCTCGGTGGCGAGATCGTCGGGCGTGGTCTTCTCCGGCACGACGAAGGACGCGCCGATATGCAGCGGGAACAGCACGCCGCCGAAGCCGAAGGTGAAAGCGAGCGGCGCGGAGCCGATGAAGCGATCATCGGCCGAGGCGCGAAGGACGTTGCGCGCAAAGCCGTCGCAGACAGCCAGCATATCGCGGTGGAAATGCATCGTGCCCTTCGGATCGCCGGTGGTGCCCGACGTGAATGCGATCAGACAGATGTCGTCGGCGGCTGTATCGACCGCTCTGAATTCCGGGCTGGCATCGGCGATCAACGCTTCCAGCGAAGTGTCCTTGCCGGTGCCCCAATAGACCACGCGCTTCATCTCCGGGGCGCTCGCGACGGCCTTGTCGAGTTCGTCGGAGAGTTTACCGTCGCACAGCGCGATCGCGATCTTCGCCTTCTGAATCGGATAGATCAGCTCTTTCGCGCGCAGCAGCGGCATGGTGGCGACGCAGACGCCGCCGGCCTTGATGATAGCGAGATAGGCCGCAACCATCATCGGATTGTTGGCGGAACGCAGCAGCACGCGGCCGCCGGGCACGAGGCCGAGCTTGTTCACCAGCACATTGCTGATCCTGTTCACCAGCTCATAGAGCTGGCGATAGGTGTAGCTCTCGTTCGGGCCGATCATGCACATCGCGTCGCCGCGCCCTTCCGCGACCCAGCGATCGAGAAAAGGCACCACGCAATTGATGCGCTCGGGGTAGTGGAATTCGGGACGCGTGAAGGTGAATTCCGGCAACTGCTCCGCCGGCGGCATGTTGTCCCACGCGAAGGTGTCCACATGCGCGGTGTAGCGCTTCCCCGTCTGTATATCGGCAGCGGCCATAACATGCTCCTGCGTCCGGACGCGTCGAGGCGTCGCTGGAAATCATTTTAGACTTAAAACATATCGGCGCAACTGCGGAAATCGGGGGCACGCTGAAATTTTTGGCGCGGACTGGCGATTGCCGCGGATAGTTTGGGCAGATGGCCTAGCGTTTAATCCGCTCCTGTGTCCCGGACGCGATGCGGCATACAATGCCGCTTCGCAGAGCCGGTACCGTCAAAGGCTCCAGCGACAGGTACGGTCCCGGCTCTGCGGAGCAGCGTTTCACGCTGCACCGCGCCCGGGATACAGGCGGAAGCAAAGACTACGCAGTTGCCAGCGCGTTCAACCGCTGCACCATCTCCGAATCCGGATCAGCGAGCGGTGCGATGGCGGTGAAATGATTGGCGCCGGGAATGGTATCGTAGCGCGTCGGAATCGCCCTGCCCCAGACCTCGACAATGCTGCGGCTCTGGCGGAAATATTCGCTGCTCTCTTCTCCGCCAACGACCGCATCGAGGCTGCCATGGGACGGCACCGGGCCGAACAACGGGCTGACGGCGCGGGCGCTGGCCTCGTCGAGCTGCAGCGCCCTGTTAAGGGAGGTCGGTACCAGCGGCGGTAGATCGAACAGACCGGAAATGGAGTAAGCCGCCCTCACAGTGTCGTTCGACAATACAGGATCAATCGCCTTCCAGTCGGTCGCCAGCATGCAGGCGGCGAGATGGCCGCCAGCCGAATGGCCGGAGATCACCAGCGGCCGGGTGAGTTTTGCAAGCTCGCATACCGCCATGCGCATTTGCGCGACAATATCGGCCACCGAGACCTGCGGGCAGAGATCGTAACTCGGCATCGCGACGCTGACGCCATGGCTGGTGAGGCCACGCGACAGATGGCTGAAGAAAGATGCGTCCAGCGCCTGCCAATAGCCGCCGTGAATGAAGACCACGATCGGACCTCGATCGGCAGCCGCGAAATAGTCGATCGCATGACGCGCGCCGGCCCCATAGGGAATGACATCAGGTACATTCCCCTGCTCGCGCCAGGCCTTGGCATCGCGCGCCCAGCCGGCGATGAGTTCGCTGCTTTCGGGCACACGAGCGCGGTTGTTGTATTCGGCTTCGAGATCGATGGCAGTCATGGCACCTTGGCAGCTTTTTGCCCGGCCTTTTGCGCCGAGCCTTTTGTCTTGGCCAGCAGGCGCATCAGCTCGCGCACATCCTTCGGCGTCAGATCCGTAAATATCTCGGAGATCCACGTCTCGTGCTCCTCCGCCATCCGGCGAAACTCGGCGCGGCCGAGCTTTGTCAGGCGGATCACCTGGACGCGGCGGTCGGTGTCCGAGGTACGGCGGTCAACATGACCGGATTCGACGAGGCGCTCGACGAGGCCCGTCACATTGCCGTTCGACACCATCATGCGCTTGGAGACGTCCGACAGGGTCATGCCGTCGGGGACCTTATCGAGCTGCGCCATCAGATCGAAACGCGGCAGCGTGACATCGAAGCGCTCACGCAGGCGGCTGCGCACTTCGCCCTCGATCAGGGTGGTGCATGTCAGCAAGCGCAGCCATAGCCGCAGCTCATCGCCGTGATCTTCAGGGAGTTCGACAGCCTTGGTCTCGGAGTCGAGAATCATGATGCGATCTTACCAGTCCGGTCGCCCGGCAGCGGATATCGCCGCCGTCCATCCACAAACGCCATGCTGCAACTGCGATCTTTTGACCTTCAAGCAATTTTCACACAACCGCAAGCCAAAACGCCGCAGGTCCACCAATCCTTGATTTCAAATAATTCTTTAAGCTTCAAGTAAATTGGCCTGCCCCTTGCATAGTCTCCGCTATCGTGTTCTTGCGCCCAAAGACTGAGCAACATTGCTTGCGGCAGCCGCCACGCTCAGCTTAAGCTGCGGGCAAAAGAACACAACTCGGTTGGGTTGAAGCGCTTAAATCGGCCGCCTGTCGCCGCCGATCGGAGGAGGACACTGATGAAGAAGCATCTCAAACTGGCAGGATTTGCCGCATTGATGAGCGCCGTCGCCATGCCGGCATTGTCACAAAGTGCGGCGGCGCAGGAGAAAATCAAAGTCGGCGTGATCGTGTCGCTGTCCGGCGCCGGCGCCGTGCTCGGTCAGCAGGCCCGCGACGGCTTCAACCTCGCCGTCAAGGATCTCGGTGGCAAGATGGGCGGCAAGGACGTCGAGGTGGTGGTCGTCGATGACGAACTCAAGCCCGACGTCGCCGTCACCAAGGTCAAGGGCCTGCTGGAACGCGACAAGGTCGATTTCGTGGTCGGCCCGATCTTCTCCAACATCCTGCAGGCGATCCATAAACCGGTCACCGAGAACAAGACCTTCCTGATCTCGCCGAATGCCGGCCCGTCCAGCTACGCGGGCAAGGAGTGCAATCCGTATTTCTATGTGACGTCGTATCAGAACGACCAGATCCACCAGATCCTGGGCAACGTCGCGCAGAAGCGCGGCTACAAGAAGATCTATCTGATCACGCCGAACTATCAGGCTGGCAAGGATTTCGTGGCCGGCGTGAAGATGGACTTCAAGGGCGACATCGTCGAAGAGAGCTACATGCCGCTCGGCACGCTCGACTTCCAGGCGGAGCTGTCGAAGATCGCTTCGATGAAGCCCGATGCCGTGCTGACCTTCATGCCAGGCGGCATGGGCGTGAATCTCGTCAAGCAGTACAAGCAGGCCGGCCTGCTCGACCGCATCCCGTTCCTCTCCACCTTCACCGTGGATGAATCGACGCTGCCGGCGCAGCAGGACGCAGCCATCGGCATGTTCGGCGGCTCCAACTGGGCGCCGAACCTCGACACTGCGCAGAACAAGAAGTTCGTCGCGGAATATGAGAAGGCCTATAACAGCGTACCGGCAACCTATGCCTTCCAGGCCTATGACGCGGCGATGCTGATCAACAGCGCCGTCTCGTCGCTGAAGGGCGACCTCTCCGACAAGACCAAGGTGGCGGCGGCGCTGAAGAAGGCCGATTTCCCCTCGATCCGCGGCAGCTTCAAGTTCAGCAATAACGGCTATCCGATCCAGGACTTCTACCTGACCAAGGTCGCCAAGCGCGCCGATGGCAAGTTCCAGACCGAGATCGCGGAGAAGGTGTTTACCAACTACGCCGATCGCTACGCGAAGGATTGCGCCGCACAGTAACAGCGCGACGCCGATCATCGTTACCGGGCCGTCTCTGCACAGGCGGGGCGGCCCGGTCTTTTATTCGATCCAAGGCCACAAGTTTCTCTGATGACTTTGACCCTCGCCCTCGTTCAAATTCTGAACGGCCTGCAATTCGGGCTGATCCTGTTCCTGATCGCCGCCGGCCTGACGCTGGTGTTCGGCGTGATGGATTTCATCAATCTCGCCCACGGCGTGCAATACATGGTCGGCGCGTATCTCGTCGCCGCCTTCACCGCCATGACCGGCAGCTTCTTCACCGGTCTCGCGCTGGCGCTGCCGGCCGCGCTGCTCTTTGGCCTGCTGCTGGAGATCCTGATCTTCCGGCATCTTTATGATCGCGATCATCTCGATCAGGTGCTGGCGACCTTCGGCGTCATCATCTTCCTCAACCAGGCCGTCAAATATGTCTGGGGTGCCGCGCCGCTGAACGTGCCGATCCCCGATGCACTGTCCGGCGCCATCGAGATCACCGATGGCCTGCTCTATCCCGTCTGGCGCCTCGTCATCATCGCCGTCGGCCTCCTAGTCGGCCTCGCGCTCTATCTCGTCGTCAACAAGACCAAACTCGGCATGCTCGTGCGCGCCGGTGCGAGCAATGCGGCAATGGTCTCCGCGCTCGGCGTCAATATCCGCCTGCTCTTCACCATCGTGTTCGGCGTCGGCGCGATGCTGGCGGGCTTTGCCGGCGCCATGATCGCGCCGATCCTGTCGGTTGAACCAGGCATGGGCGACAATGTGCTGATCTTGGCATTCGTCGTCATCGTGATCGGCGGCATCGGCTCGATCCGCGGCGCTTTCATCGCGGCGCTCCTGATCGGCCTCGTCGATACACTCGGCCGTTTCTTCGCGCCAACCCTGCTGCGCGCGCTGCTCGATCCGTCCGCTGCGAGCCAGACCGGCCGCGCGGTGGCACCGATGCTGATCTATATCCTGATGGCTGCCGTGCTGTTCTTCCGGCCATCCGGCCTGTTCCCGGCCAAGAAGTAACGGGAGCAGCCTATGAACAATCTCGTCGATCTCGATGCCGCCCCGGCCCTGGCTGCACCAGCGCGCGCCAATCGTGCACTGGTGTTGCCTGCGCTGATCTTCGCAGCCTTCGCGCTGGTGCCCCTGGCATTGCTGCTCGGACCGCAGAGCTATGTGCTCGCCGTCGTCACCCGCATCATGATCCTCGCGCTCGGTGCCATGTCGCTCGATCTCCTGATCGGCTATGGCGCCATGATCTCCTTCGGCCATGCCGCCTTCATCGGCCTCGGCGCCTATAGCGTCGCGATCCTGGCGAGCCACGGTATTACCGACGGTTTCGTCCAGCTGGCTGCGGTCGTCGCCACCTCGGTCGTCTTCGCGCTGTTCACCGGTGCGATCTCGCTGCGGACCAAGGGCGTCTATTTCATCATGATCACCCTGGCCTTCGGCCAGATGCTGTTCTTCCTGACGACATCGCTTGCCGCCTATGGCGGCGACGACGGCCTGACGCTTGCCGCACGCAGCACCTTCTTTGGCTTGAACTTTCTGAAGAACGAATTGGCGATGTACTACGTCACCTTGGGCGTGCTGCTTGGCGCTTACATCCTGCTCCGCGCCGTGGTCGCCTCGCGCTTCGGCCGCGTGCTGCGCGGCATCCGCGAAAATCCGGTGCGCATGGAGGCGATCGGCTTTGCGCCTTATCGTTACCAACTCACCGCTTATGTGATCGCAGGTCTCATCGCCGGCGTCTCCGGCTTCCTGCTGGCCAACCAGACCGAATTCGTCAGCCCCGCCTATACCGCGTGGCAGCGCTCCGGCGAACTCATCTTCGTGCTGGTGCTCGGCGGCCTCGGCTCGTTGCATGGTGCGATCCTGGGTGCCGCAGCCTTCACGCTGCTCGCCGACATCCTGTCGCACTACACCGAAAACTGGACGATGATCTTCGGGCCGATCCTGATTCTGGTCGTGCTGTTCGCGCGCGGCGGCATCCAGAGCCTGCTTGGGGGGAAGTCATGAACGCCCCCCTCCTGCAACTTCAGAACCTGACCAAGAACTACGGCGCGCTACGCGTCACCGACGACGTCACCTTCGACGTCAAGCCCGACGAGCTGCATGCCATCATCGGCCCCAATGGCGCCGGCAAGACGACGCTGATCCACCAGATCTCCGGCCATGCGAAGCCCGACAGCGGACGTATTATCTTCGACGGCATCGACATGGTGCCGCTGCCGATGGCGGCACGCGCCCAGCGCGGCCTCGTGCGTTCGTTCCAGATCACCTCGATCCTGCCGCGCTTCTCGGCGCTGGAGAATGTCGCAATCGCCGCGCAGGCGCGCGACGGATCGAGCTTCCGTTTCCTCGGTAATGCCGCGAGCGAGCGCGATCTCAACGACATCGCCATGGGCCTGCTCACCCGCTTCGGCCTTGGCGCGCGTGCGCACGTGCCGGCCGGGCAGATGTCACATGGCGAGAAACGCCAGCTGGAAATCGCTATCGCGCTGGCGGCGAAGCCGAAACTGCTGCTGCTGGACGAGCCGCTGGCCGGCACCAGCCATGATGAATCGCAGCGGCTGATCAATATTTTGCAGGAGCTGCGCAAGGAGCTCCCGATCATCCTGATCGAGCACGACATGGATGCGGTGTTCGCGCTGGCCGATCGCGTCTCGGTGCTGGTCTATGGCCGCATCATCGCCTGCGGCAAACCGCAGGACATCCGCGACAATGCCGAAGTGCGCGCTGCCTATCTCGGCGAGGAGGCCGCCTGATGCTCGCTGTATCCAACCTGCAGGCCGCCTATGGCGCCGCCAAGGTGCTGTTCGATATCTCGCTGACCATCAATGCCGGCGAGGTCGTGACGCTGCTCGGCCGCAACGGCATGGGCAAGACGACCACCATCAACGCCATCATGGGCCTGCTGCATCCGACTGGCGGCAGCATCACCTTCGACAACAAGCCGATGGCCGGGCGGCCGTCCTATCGCATCGCGCAGGCGGGGATCGGCCTTGTGCCCGAAGGTCGACAGATCTTTCCGACGCTGACGGTGGAAGAGAACCTGGTCGCCACCGCAGCCGTGCGCCATCCGCCGGCGCGCTGGACGCTGGACAAGATCTACGACCTGTTTCCGCGGCTGAAGGAACGCCGCAGCAATCTCGGCACGCAGCTCTCGGGCGGCGAGCAGCAGATGCTCGCGGTCGGGCGCGCGCTGATGACCAATCCGAAGCTGTTAATCCTTGATGAGGCGACCGAAGGTCTGGCGCCGCTGATCCGGCTCGAGATCTGGAATTGCCTGAAAAAGCTGAAGGCGGAGAAGCAATCTATTCTGGTGATCGACAAGAATGTCGATGCGCTCGCAGCGTTTGCGGATCGTCATGTGGTGATCGAGAAAGGCCGCGTGGTGTGGACCGGCACATCCGAGCAGCTGAAGAGTGATTCAACCGTGAAGGATCGCTTCCTGCATGTATAGTAGAAACACCGTCATGGCCGGGCTTGACCCGGCCATCCATCTTTCGTCCTTCTCGGTTAAAGATGGGTGCCCGGGTCAAGCCCGGGCATGACAGCGCGTGAGGCTAACTGGACGACCAAAGGAGACAGCATGACAAAAACCGAGATCGCCGGCATCACCCGCGCCAATGAGGGCATGCAGGGCATCACCTGGAGCATCCTCGGCCAGACCTATGTGCCGAAGAACTGCACCGAGGATTCGTTCTCGTGGCACGCCACCTTCCCGCCCGGCACTTTTGTGCCGCCGCATATTCATCCGGACCAGGACGAATATCTCTACATCCTCGAAGGCAAGCTCGACTTCTTCCTCGACGGCAACGAGACCTCGGCGACGCCGGGCGATCTCGTCCGGCTCGCCCGCGGTATTCCGCATGGCATTTTCAACAAGTCGGACCAGACTGCGAAAGTGCTGTTCTGGGTGTCGCCGAGCCGCCGGCTCTATGACCTGTTCTGGGCGATCCATAATATGAAAGAGCAGAAGCCCGAGGAGGTGGTGGCGCTGGCCGCGACCTACAACATCCACTTCCTACCGCCGCCTCCGGGCGCGTAAGGGCTTCTGCGACAGAAGCGAAGGCGGAAGTAGTATCCCTCCCCCAAGCGAAGCGCAGCGGGGAGGGTCCGCCGATAGGCGGGGGTGGGGTCGATCCCCACGCGAGGTCAGAGATTGTGGAAGCACCCCACCCGTCTCGATGCTCGCTGAACGCTCGTACCGATCCACCCTCCCCGCTGCGCGGCTGCGCCGCTTGGGAGAGGGAAAGAACGTTACCCGTTCACCACCTGAAGTCCCGGCTGCGCACCAAACCCTGCCTTGTGCGCATAGCCCCTCACGATGGCCTCGCGCTGGGTGTAGCTCAGCACGTTGTCGACATTGTCAAAACCATCCGGCGCGATCTGCTCCACCGCATCGATAACGCCTTCCGGGCCGCCGCGGCGGTTGGCGCGTACGATCTCGGCCGTCATCGGCAAGCGCTTGCGCTCATAGGCCATCAGCGCCTGACGCGGATGTTCGGCATGCGCCAGCGAGTCCGCCAGCGCGCGGGCATCGAGGATCGCCTGCGACGCGCCGTTGGAGCCGACCGGATACATGGGATGCGCGGCGTCGCCGAGCAGCGTGACACGCCCGCTCGACCAGTAGGGCAACGGATCGCGGTCGCAGCAGGGATACTCCCAGAACTCAGGCGTCGCGGTAATCAGCGCGGGGACGTCGATATGAGGCACCTTGAAGCGCGCCACATGCGGCATCAGCTCTTCGCGCTTGCCGATCCGCGACCAGTCCTCGCGACGCGGCGGCAGTGAGCCACCCTCGCCGGTCTTCACCAGCACGGCCCAGTTGGTCAGGCGGTTGCCGGGCGTCTCACCCTCGGCGATGGGATAGACCACGACCTTGGCATGCAGACCGCCGGCGACGATCATGGAATTGCCGGTGAGGAATGACGGCCAGTCACGCGCACCGCGCCACAGCATCAATCCGTTCCAGATCGGGCCACCCTCGTTCGGGAAGATCGTGCTGCGCACCTTGGAATGGATACCGTCGGCGCCGACCAGGATGTCGCCGCGCGCGGTCTCCACATGGTTGTTGTCGCGATCGAAGAAATAGGCGGTGACGCCGCCTTCGTCCTGCGTGAAATAGCCGAGCTTGCGGCCAGTGTGGATCGCCTCAGGCCCCAGACGTTCTTCCACCGCGTGGTGGATCACGCTCTGCAGACGACCGCGATGGATCGAGAATTGCGGCACGTCGAAGCCTGCGCCATAGCCGCGCTTCTCGCGCCAGACTTCCTGGCCATGACGATTGAGATAGTGCAGCTCGTCGGTTCGGATGGCGACGGCATCGAGCTTGTCGAGCAGACCGAGACCTGTGAGTTCGCGGATCGCATGGGTCAGCGTGTTGATGCCGACGCCGAGTTCGCGGATGGAATCAGCCTGCTCGAACAACTCGCAATGAATGCCACGAGCCCGCAGCATCAATGCCGTGGTCAAACCGCCAATGCCGCCACCGACGATGATCGCCTTCATCCGCTCTACTCCGCTTGACGCAACGCCCTTATTTTAACCGTTAACGTCGCATGCCAAATCATTCGGCGGCAAGCGACTTTGCCGCATCGGCGCGCATTTCCGCGCGGGTTTTCGGCTTAGCCTTAATTTTCAGGTCGTCGAAATCCTGCCTGTCGCGCACGCTGTTGCGGAAGATCTGGTCCTTACCGGGCATGTATTGCGGCGGCGCATAGGCCTCCTTCGCGCCATACCAGGCCGCGGCCTTGATGGTGAAGGATGGATCGGTGAGATGCGGACGGCCGAGCGCGACAAGATCGGCGCGGCCGGCGGCCAGAATCGTGTTCACCTGATCTGCCGTGGTGATGTTGCCCACGCACATGGTGGCGACATGAGCCTCGTTACGCACCTGATCGGAGAACGGCGTCTGGAACATGCGGCCGTAGATCGGACGCGACTCCTTCACAGTCTGGCCGGTGGAAATATCGGCGAGATCGACGCCGGCTTCCGCGAAGGCACGCGCAATCTCGACCGCATCTTCACCGGTGTTGCCGCCATCGGCCCAGTCGGTGGCCGAGATGCGTACCGACATCGGCTTGTGCTTGGGCCATGCTTCGCGCATCGCGTGAAACACTTCGAGCGGGAAGCGCAGGCGATTCTCCAGCGAACCGCCATACTCATCGGTGCGATGATTGGTGAGCGGCGACAAGAAACTCGCGAGCAGATAGCCGTGCGCCGTGTGCATCTCCAGCATGTCGAAACCGGCGCGATCGCCGCGCAGCGTGGCGTCGACGAATTCCTGCTTGATGCGGTCCATACCGGCGCGGTCAAGCTCGGCAGGCACCTGGCTATCCGGGAAATAAGGCAGCGGCGATGCGGAGACGATATCCCACGCGCCTTCGGAGAGCGGGCGATCCATGCCCTCCCACATCAGCTTGCTGGCGCCCTTGCGGCCGGCATGGCCGAGCTGCAGGCAGATTTTTGCAGCCGAATTGCCATGCACGAAATCGACGATGCGCTTCCACTGCGCTTCCTGCTCGTCCGTATAGAGGCCGGCGCAACCGGGAGTGATGCGTGCATCCTTGCCGACACAGACCATCTCGGTGAAAACGAGACCCGCGCCGCCCATGGCGCGGGCGCCGTAATGCACGAGATGGAAATCGTTCGGCATGCCGTCCTTGGCGGAGTACATGCACATCGGCGACACCACCGCGCGATTGGCGAGCACCATGTCGCGCATCCTGAACGGCTGGAACATCGGCACTTCGGGCTTCTCGACATCGACGTCGAAGCCGGCGGCGCGCACCTGTTTGGCGAACACCTTGTCCACCTGCCTGACGAAATCCGGCGCACGCATGGCAAGATTGTCATAGGTGATCGCCTTGGCGCGCGTCATGACGCCGAAAGCGAATTGCACGGGATCAAAATCCCAGAAGCGATCGACATGCTCGAACCAGACCAGCGACACGTCGGCGGAATGCTGGATCTTCTCCACTTCCTCGCGGCGGCCGGTCTCATAGGCATGCAACGCGGCTTCGACGGTCGGCGCCTTCGCCATGGCATCGGCGAGCGCAATGGCATCTTCCATCGCCAGCTTGGTGCCGGAGCCAATGGAGAAATGCGCGGTCGCCTTGGCGTCGCCGAGCAGGACCATATTGTCCTTCACCCAGCGCTTGTTGCGCATCATCGGGAAATTGCGCCACATGGAGCGATTGATCAGCAGCTTGTGGTCGCCCAGGAAGTCCTTGAAGATCGCATGCATGCGATCAGCGGACTCCTGCTCGCTCAGGCCCTCGAGCCCAGCACGCTGGAAGGTTTCCGCGTCGGTCTCGAAGATCCAGGTCGAGCGGCCCACCTCATACTGATAGGCATGCGCGATGAACGGGCCCCATTCGGTTTCCTGGAACAGAAAGGTGAAGGCATCGAGCGGCTTGGTCGAGCCCATCCAGGTAAACTTGTTGGTGCGCCAATCGATCTCGGGCGAAAAGTGCTCGATATATTTGTTGCGGAAGTGGCTGTTGATGCCGTCCGCCAACAGCACGAGATCGCAATCGACGAAGCGCGCTTCGTCGATGATGTCGGCCTCGAAGATCAGATGCACCCCGAGTTCGCGGGCGCGCTCTTGCAGGATCAGCAGCAGCGTGCGGCGCGAGCAGCCGCAGAAACCGTTGCCGCCGACGCGATGCTGGGTGCCACGGAAGTGAATGGCGATATCATCCCAGTAGGCGAATTCCTGGGTGATGCGCTGATAGCTGGGAAGATCGTGCTTCTCGAAGGTATCGAGCGTGGTGTCTGAGAAGACAACGCCAAAGCCGAAGGTGTCATCGGAGCGATTGCGCTCATAGACGGTGATCTCTGCCGTCGGCCGCTGCTTCTTGAGCAGGATCGCCGAATAGAGCCCCGCCGGTCCGCCACCGATGATTGCGATCTTCATGTCAGCCTCCGCAGTCGTGCTTGGCAGTCGTGCCTGATGAGAAGATATTTTAAACCTAAAGTAATTTCTGGCAAGCCCGATCAATCGGCATTCGACTGGCTTTTGATGCACATCAAAAGGTCAGCGCCTCGTCGTTGCAGTCAAGGCATGGCCGCGCCGATCTTACTCTGTCATGGCCGGACTTGACCCGGCCAGCCAACTTTAACAGCGGCGCCGACAACGATGGATCCCCGGGTCAAGCCCGGGGATGACCACCAAGAGCGGGGGTCAATTCCCCTCGAATACCGGCTTCTGCTTGTTCGCAAACGCGTGATACGCCCGCGCGAAATCTTCCGTGGTCATGCACAGCGCCTGCGCCACGGCTTCGGCTTCGATGGCTTCGTCCACCGACATCGCCCATTCCATCGCCAGCATGCGCTTGGTCATGGTGTTGGCATAGGTCGGGCCTTCGGAGATCGATTTCGCCAGTGCCTGAGCCTGCGCCAGCACTTCCTCCGGCGCGACGATGCGGCTGAAGAAGCCCCAGCGCTCGCCCTCCTCCGCGCTCATGAAGCGGCCGGTATAAAGCAGCTCCGAGGCCCTTGCCTGGCCGATGATGCGCGGCAGGATCGCACAGGCGCCCATGTCGCAGCCGGCGAGGCCGACCTTATTGAACAGGAAGCCGACCTTGGTGCCGGTGGCCGCGAGGCGCATGTCCGACGCCATCGCCATGATCGCGCCGGCGCCGGCGCAGATGCCTTCGACAGCAGCGATGATCGGCTGGGGACAGGCGCGCATGGCCTTCACGAGATCGCCCGTCATGCGGGTGAAGGCGGTGAGATCCTTGGTGTTCATCTCGATCAGCGGGCCGATGATCTCGAACACGTCGCCGCCCGACGAGAAATTGCCGCCAGCACCGGTGACGACGATGGTCTTCACCTGATCGTCGAATGCGCAGGCACGGAAGAAGTCGGTGAGCTCGCGATAACTCTGGAAGGTGAGCGGATTCTTCTTCTCCGGGCGGTTCAGGGTCACCGTCGCGACGCTGCCGTCCACGCTGAGCAGGAAATGCTCGGGCTTGTAGCCGGCCAGTGGCAGCGTGACGGGATTGGCGATGGTGTTCTTGACGAGTGCAGTCATGACGTCTCCCTGAATGCGTCTTCTGTATTCGTTACGGTGAGCCTACACCTCGCCGCCGGCGACGGCGATGCTCTGCCCGGTGATGGAACCTGCGCCCGCGCCACAGAGCCACAGCACGGCGTCGGCGACTTCCTCGGGCTTCACCAGACGACCCTGCGGATTGTGTTTGGCGAGTTCGGCGATGGCCTGCTCGCGGGTGCGACCGGTCTTGCTCATGATGTTGTCGATGGAGTCTTCGAGCAGATCGGTCTCGGTGAAGCCCGGACACACCGCATTGACGGTGACGTTCTTGGTGGCGACTTCCAGCGCCAGCGAGCGCACGAGTCCGACAACGGCGTGCTTGGCGGCGACATAGGCGCTGACATAACCGTAGCCCTTGAGGCCTGCCGTGGAAGCAACGGCGACGATGCGCCCCTGTTTGCGTGCGACCATGTCGGGCAGCACGGCATGAACGGCATGGACGACGCCCATGAAGTTCACATCCATCATGCGCTGGAACAGCGCGGCATCGGATTTGAGAAATGGCGCGGACTCGGCGGCCCCGGCATTGGCGACGAGGATGTCGATGGGCTGGCGTTTTGCGGCTTCGGCGATCGCCGCTTGCATCGCCGCCTGATCAGACACATCGGCAGCGAGTGCATGATGCGCATCGCCTGCAGAGACCACCTCGTCCAGCACCGCGCGATTGCGGCCCATGATGGTGACAGTCGCGCCAGCTTTCACCAGCGAGGCCGATATGGCGCGGCCGATGCCGCGGCCGCCGCCGGTGACCAGAGCGTGGGAGGAACGGGACAAGGACATGGCAGGCCTTCCAGCTTGGATGCGCCTGCCGGATATATTTTAAACTTCAAGCTTTTGCAAGAAAGCGCGCTGCTCGCTTATGCGGCAGGCCGCATCACTCGCCGCGCCGCAGCGTCTCCGACGGGCTTTCGCCGAAGCGCGCGCGATAGGCGCTGGCCATACGGCTTGGATGGCTGAAGCCGAGATCGAAGGCGATGTCGATGACCCGCTCGCAGGGCTGCGCAGCGCACAGGCGCGCATGCAGATGCGACAGGCGAATATCCTGCAGCATCTGGGAAATAGAGGTGCCGAAGTGCCGCTGGAAGCCGAGCTGCAGCGAGCGGATGCCGATGCCGGCCGCGTGCGCCATCCGCTCGAGATCGAGCGGTTCGGCGGCGTGGGCCTCAAGATATTGCCGCGCCTTGCGGAGCACGCCGGGCAGCGGCCCCGGACGCCGATCGATCTGTGCGATGGCTTCGGTGAAACTGTGGTGCTGCCCCGTGAGCAGCAGGCCGAGCGCGGCTTCCCGCAGCATCGCCGTCAGCGCCGGGGAGAATGCCTGCTCGGGACCGGCATGTTCGGCAAGATCGACGAGATAATCGAGCTGCGCGCGAAGTGCACGGCCAAAAGGCGTTGTGAGGTCGATCTCGGGATCGAATTCGATCACGCGCTCACCGCATTCCGCCAGCGCAGCCGCGCGCTGCTCGACCACGCGGCGGTCCAGCAGCATGATCAGCTTGGCGCAGTCGTCCTGCCACACCATCCGCGTCGGCAGCGTCGGCGAAAGCAGCGATGCGGTGCGCGCGGGCGCGGCATCGACCACGCGCCCACCAGTCTTCACGCGCGCTCGGCCACGCAGTGGCACCTGCAGCAGAAAGAAGCGATCGAGGCAGCCGGGATCGATATCCACCGATCCGCCATAGGAGACATAGTTGACCGAGAAATCGCCGAAGCCGGCGCTGTTGTGCCGAGCGTGAAAGCTGGGCGCGCTATGCGCCACCGGCATCAGCGCATGCGGGCAGAAGATGCGGCCGATGGCGTCGGCAGCCTCGTCGATATCGTCGGTCCAAACGCGCGAGAACGCCGCAAGCCGATCCGGCGCCGCGCTGCCGCCCGTTGATCCCGTTCCACCCATCATCATGGCCCGATCGCTCGCTTTGTCGGGGATTGATACTAATCAACGCGCAGGACGCCGAACAAGCAACCCGGCCGCCGCAATTTTTGCCGCCCTGCACAATCCAAGTGCAGATTTGCTGCACCACAGCACGTCCGACCATCCGATTATTTCGTCAGTCGGACAGCGATTTCGTTCAACGGCTAGCGGAGGCGTTGCATCCGGCGCAGCATCTTCCCAGCGAGACAACGGAGGAGCGAGCGATGGCAGAGCTTGAGAAGGGCATTACCGAAAACGGCACCGGATATGGCGGCGTCACCTGGAACATCCTGGGCCAAGTCTACTATCCCAAGGCCGTAACGGATTCGACCTTTGCGTTCGAGACCAACAGCGATCCCGGCCAGTTCGTGCCGGTGCATATCCATCCAACCCAGGAGGAATTCATCCTGGTGCAGGAAGGCACGCTCGACCTCAAGCTGGACGGAAAATGGGTGCGCGCCCATGCCGGCGATCTCGTGCGCATGCCGCGCGGCATTCCGCATGGCTATTTCAACAAATCCGACAAGCCATGCCGCGCCTTGTTCTGGGTGTCGCCGGCGGCGAAGCTCGAGGCTCTGTTCAAGAAGCTCGATAATCTCACCGACGTTGCCGAGATCGTGCGGATTTCCGCCGAGCATGAGGTCGACTTCCTGCCGCCGGAAGCCAACGACTAACAGACGCTCCACAGCTCAATCACCGATCCATCGCGCAGGCATTCGTTTGCGCGGGTGGAATCGTGCGTCCCGAATTCGACAACAGGAGACACGGTCATGGTCATGCAAAAGAATATCTGCGTCATCGGCGCGGGGATCGCAGGTCTCGCGGCCGCCAAGGCCTTCAAGGGGCACGGCCACCGCGTCACCATTCTGGAGCGCAGTGGCGATCTCGGAGGCGTCTGGGAGCCGGCACGCTCCTATCCGGAGGTGCAGACCCAGAGCCCGAAAGAACTCTATCGCTTCACCGACAAGCCGATGCCGGACAGTTACCCGGAATGGCCGAAGGGACCGCAAGTCCACGCTTATCTCGTTGACTACGCAAATGACTATGGCCTGCTTCCGTTAATGCAGTTCAACACCATGGTGACGGGTGTGGAACGCCGCACGAACGGAAAGCCAGGCTGGTCGGTCGCAACACGAGACGCAGCCGGGCATGACGCGACCACGGATTATGATTTCGTGGCCGTCTGCACCGGCCAGTTCAACGAGCGCAAAGAGCTGCACCACTATGGCGAGGAAGGGTTCAAGGCTGCCGGCGGCGTGATCCTGCATTCGGCCGAACACACCGATCCGTCTCGCGTGAAGGGCAAAAAGGTCGTCGTGCTCGGCGGCTCGAAATCGGCCACCGATATTGCCGTGCATTCGGTGAAGGCCGGCGCGAGCGCCGTCACCTTCGTCTATCGCGAACCGGTGTGGCGTATCCCCTACTTCGTCGGCGGCCTCATCAACTTCAAGCGCATTCTCTATATCCGCGCACAGGAAGAGATGTTTCCCGGCTGGGGCCTCAGCGCACTCTCGCGCATCAAGCATGCCCTCGCCAAACCATTCGTCTGGGCGCATTGGCGCGGGCTGGAGAGCCTGCTGAAAATGCAGCTCAAGCTCAACAAATGCGACATGGTGCCGGAAGGCCGCATCGAGGATGGCGTGAACTGTTCGGTGCCGATCGCCACGCCGGACTTCTTCCCGATGGTGGCCGACGGCCGCATCACGGCGATCCGCGGCACCTTTGATCGCTATGACGGCAAGACCATCGTGATGGCCGGCGGACAGCGCGTGGAAGCCGACATGGCGATCCTTGCCATCGGCTTCAAGCTGGACGTTCCGTTCCTGCCGCAGGCCTATCGCGACAAGCTGGTTCAGCCCGATGGGCAGTATCGGCTGTATCGCGTGATCGCCAATCCCGACCTGCCAGAGATGGGATTTGTCGGCTTCAACTCCAGCTTCTGCTCGGTGCTGACGGCCGAGATGGCCGCCAACTGGCTGGTGCGCTATGCCGATAGCCAATTGGCGAAGCAGCCAACGCCGCATGAGATGCAGGTCAATATGGACATGATGCTGCATTTCAAGAGGACGGAACGCCCTGCGGCCGGTGTCTATGGTGGGCTGTGCGTAGCACCCTATCACTTCAAGCACTTCGATGAACTGCTCGATGACATGGGCGCGGCGGTGACACGGCGCGGCGCGTTGGCGGAGAAGTTCCTGCCGCCGGATGCGGATGCCTATGCGCGGTTTCTGGCGTCGGCGCCGACGTACAAGGCGGAAGCTGCGACTACTCCCATTAGCAAAGTGGCAGCTGCTGTCGCCTAGCTCTTCACCTGTCATCGCCCGCCCTGGCGCGCAATTGCGCGCTTGGAGCGGGCGATCCAGTATGCGGTATCGTTCGTGTGTCTTTCTGACGCCAGTGTCTACTGGATCCCCGCTTTCGCGGGTACAGTCCGAGCGATCAGAGGCCCGCCTGCGCCGACTTGATCAGATCACGGCCGATCACGACTTTCTGCACTTCCGTCGCGCCTTCATAGATGCGCAGCGCGCGGATCTCGCGATAAAGCTCCTCGACCTTCACGCCGGACTGCACGCCGAGGCCGCCAAAAATCTGCACCGCGCGATCGATCACGCTCTGCGCGGCTTCCGTCGCATACATCTTCGCCATGGCGGCTTCGCGCGTCACGCGCGGCACGCCCTGATCCTTGGTCCAGGCGGAGCGATAAACCAGCAGCGCTGAGGCGTCGATGGAGGTCGCCATTTCGGCAAGGCCAGCCTGGGTGAGTTGCAGATCGCCCAGCGTATGGCCGAACATCTTTCGTGTGACGGAGCGATGCAGGCCCTCATCCAGCGCGCGGCGGCCGAGGCCGAGCGCGGCGGCGCCGACCGTCGAGCGGAAGACATCCAGCGTCGCCATGGCGACCTTGAAGCCTTCGCCCTCCTTGCCGATGCGATTCTTCACCGGTACGCGGCAATCCTCAAATTTCAACGTTGCCAGCGGATGCGGCGCGATGACATCGATGCGGCCATCGATCTTGAAACCGGGTGTATCGGCATCGATCACGAAAGCGCTGATGCCGCGCGCGCCGGCCTCGCCGGTGCGGACGAAGACGACATACTGATCGGCGATACCGCCGTTCGAGATCCAGGTCTTGAGGCCGTTGATGCGGACATGATCAGGGCCATCGGCCACCGCCGTGGTGCTCATCGCGGCGACATCCGAGCCGGCGTCGGGCTCCGACAGCGCAAAGGCAGCGATCGCCTCCCCCTTCGCCACGCGCGGCAGATAGCGCTGCTTGATCTCTTCGGAGCCGTAGAGCGTGATCGGTCCGGTGCCGAGGCCCTGCATGGCGAAGGCGAAATCGGCGAGACCGTTCTGATAGGCCAGCGTCTCGCGGATCAGGCACAGCGCACGCACGTCGAAATTCTCATAGAGCCCGCCATAGGCCGCCGGCACCGCGGCGCGCAGCCAGCCGGCTTCGCCCATCGCCTTCACCAACTTGCGGCAGGAGCCATCGGTGTCGTGATGATCGACGAGACCATTCACATGCTCCGCCGCCCAGCGCGACAGATCCGTGGCGAGCTTGCGGTGATGGTCCTCGAAAAACGGCCAGGTGAGAAATGACGTGTCGGGCATGGGTTGCTCCCTTGTCGCGCGCGATCCGCGGATTGTTTTAAACCTAAAGAATTTTCCGGCAAGGGTGATTGTGTCTCTGCCGTGCAACGAGTGTCCCCTCCCCCGCAAGAGCGGGGCGAGGGAACGACGGTGCGTCGTCGAGACTCCCTGACATCAAACCGCTGAAAATTGGTGCTGCATTGCACGCACGCTAGGCAGCTCTAGACCCTTTAAGTCTAAAACTATCGCTTTTCATATATCTCGGTCATGCTAGGATCATCGTGTCCGATCGTACAGGAGGCCTAACGTGCCGAACTCACAAGCCCTGACAACCAAGGACGGCCGTTTCGGCTATGAAGCAAAAGGCGATGCGTCGATGACGCCGCTGGTGTTTCTGCACGGGATCGGCGGTGCTGGCCGCGGCTGGCGCAACCAGATCGACATCTTCGGTGATCGCTACTTTACCATCGGCTGGGATGCGCCGGGCTATGGCGGATCGAAACAGCTCGATGAGCCCAGCATTCCCGGCTTTGCCGCCGCGCTGAAGGATTTTCTCGCGCAGGTCGGCGCGAAGAAGCCCGTGCTGGTCGGCCATTCCATCGGCGGCATGATCGTACAGCGTTTCCTTCACGATTATCCGGACCTCGCCGGCGCCGCGGTGCTGGCGCAGACCACCTCCGTGTTCGGTAGCTCCGACGGCGAGTGGCAGAAGAACTTTATCGATGCCCGGCTCGGGCCGCTGGAGCGCGGCGAGACCATGGTGTCGATGGCGCCAAAACTGGTCGCCGGCCTGATCGGCGACGATCCAGATCCGAAGGGCCTCGAACTCGCGCGCGACTGCATGGCATCGGTGAAGCCGGACACCTATCGCGCATCGATGATGTCGATGATCGGCTTCAATCTCCGCGGCGAGATCGCCGACATCAAGGTGCCGACGCTGCTGCTGTCCGGCTCCAAGGACAACAATGCGCCCGCCAAGACCATGGCAAAGATGGCGAGCATGGTGTCCGGCGCGACCTATGTCGAACTCGAAGGCGTCGGCCATCTGGCGAGCTTTGAACGCCCGCAGGAATTCAACGACGTGCTCGCCGATTTCCTCAAGACCTATCACAACCTCTCGGGATCATCCTCATGAACGCGCCTGCTCCCAAAGCCGACGGCATCGTGCTCGACAAGCCGATGTTCGATCCCAAGGCCTTTCGTCTCAATGACGAGCAGGCTGCGTTGATCACCAAGGCACGCGAACTCGCGCAGGCGAATTTTGCGCCGCGCGCTGCGAAGTGGGACCGTGAGGCGATCTTCCCGATGGAGAATTATCGGGACATGCACAAGGCCGGCCTGCTCGGCATTTCCGTGCCGAAAGCCAATGGCGGATCGGGCGCGGACTATCAGACCTATTCGCTCGCCGCTGCCGAGATCGGTCGCTATTGCGGCGCCACGGCACTGACATGGAACATGCATGTCTGCTCGACGCTGTGGTCCGGCCCGCTGGCCGACGATCTCGACATGGACGCGCAGACCCGCGCCGATCACGAGCGCCGCCGCGCCGTGCATTACAAGCGCATTCTCGAAGATGGCGCTATCTATGCGCAGCCGTTCTCCGAGGGCGGCGCTGCTGCGGCAGGTGGTGTTGCGTTCGGCACCGAAGCAAAGCCAGTCAAAGGCGGCTGGATCGTCAACGGCAAGAAGATCTTTGCCTCGCTGTCAGGGTCTGCAAATTTCTACGGCGTGCTCTGCACGGAAATCACCGAGGGTGAAAAAGCCTCACGCCGCAATACGCTGTATCTCGCCATCGACGCGACATCTGAAGGCGTCTCGGTCGTCGGCGACTGGGATCCGCTCGGCATGCGCGGCACGGTCTCGCGCACGCTTATCTTCAAGGACGTGTTCGTACCGGAAGACTCGGCGCTGATGCCACGCGGCGTGTATTTCCAGGCGGCGATGCGCTGGCCGCATATGTTCATGACGCTGTCGCCGACTTACATGGGTCTCGCCCAGGCCTCCTATGATTTCACGGTGAAATATCTGCGCGGCGAAGTACCGGGCATGCCGCCAGTGAAGCGCCGCATGTATCCGACCAAGCAGATTGCGGTGGCGCAGATGCAGGTGAAGCTGGAGCAGATCAAAGGCATCTGGTTCCAGGCCGTGACCGAAGCCTGCGCCAATCCGACCAAGGAACAGGTGCTGCGCGCCTATGCGTCGCAATACACCGTGATGGAAGGCGCCAACGAACTCGCGGCCCTCGCCATCCGCACCTGCGGCGGCCAGTCGATGCTGAAGACGCTGCCGCTGGAACGCATCTATCGCGACAGCCGCTGCGGCGCGTTGATGCTGCCGTGGACCGCCGAGCTTTGCCTCGACCGCATCGGCCGCGAAGCGCTGTATGAGCCGGGAGAGAAGGACGAGTAGCCTCTTTTGCTCCGCAGAGTCGGGGCCATACCAAACGTCGGAGCCTGATGCGGTCCCGGCGCTGCGAAGCGGCATCAACATGCCGCATCGCGTCCGGGACACAGGATCTCTCTCACTGGATCACGCCTTTGGACCTCTCCAGCCTCATCGCACGCAACGCGGCCTTCACGCCGGACAAGCCCGCGATTCATTTCGAGGGCGCGACGCTGACCTACGCCGCGTTCAATGCGCGCATCGAGGCCACGGCCAAGGCGCTGAAAGCCGAATGCGGCGTGGGGCGCGGAGATCGCGTCGCAATCCTCAGCCTCAACCGGCCGGACTATCTCGTCCTGCTCTATGCCTGCGCGCGGCTTGGCGCGATCCTGGTGCCGCTGAACTGGCGGCTCGCCGTCGCGGAGCAGCTCTTCATTCTGTCCGATGCCTCGGTGAAGGTGCTGGTGCTCGAAGAAGACTTTGCGGCGATCCTGTTGCAGCTTGCACAGGAACTGCCGGATACGCGCGTTGTCGCTCTCGACTTCGCACCACCTGCGCCGGCACAGACATTTGATGCATTGTTATCGAAGGCATCAGGCGACGGCAGCAATCCACATACCGACCTCACCTGCCCGTTGCTGATCGTCTATACGTCGGGCACCACGGGCCGGCCGAAAGGCGCTGTGCTGCGTCAGGAGGCTCTGCTGTGGAACGGGGTGATGAGCCAGCACATGCATGGCCTCACCTCCGACGATCACGTGCTCACGGTGCTGCCATTTTTTCATGTCGGCGGCCTCAACATCCAGACCACGCCGGCGCTGCATCACGGCGCAACCGTGACTATCCACGCGCGCTTCACGCCGGACACGACATTAGCCACGATCGCAAATGAGCGCCCAACGCTCACCGTGCTGGTGCCCGCGACCATTCAGGCCGTCAGCGAACATCCGGCATGGGCGGCTACAGACCTGTCCTGCCTGAAAGCGGTTTCCACAGGCTCCAGCATCGTTCCCCCGCATCTCATCGCACGCTTCACCGATCGTGGTATTCCGGTGCTGCAGGTCTACGGCTCCACCGAAACCTGCCCGATCGCCGTTTACACGCGGCTCGGCGGCGAAGCCCGCGCTGGATCGACCGGATTGCCGGGCCTGTGCTGCGAGGCGAAGGTGATCGACGACAGCGGTGCCGAAGTCGCAGCCGGCACGGCCGGCGAGATCGTCGTGCGCGGCTCCAACGTGTTCTACGAATACTGGGGCAATGAAACCGCCACGCGCGATGCCCTGCATGACGGCTGGTATCGCACCGGCGATATCGGCACGCGCGACATCGATGGCTATTTCTGGGTCCATGACCGCAAGAAGAACATGATCATTTCCGGCGGCGAGAATGTCTATCCCGCCGAAATCGAGCGCGTCATCCTCGAACATCCGGATGTGGCCGATGTCGGCGTGATCGGCGTGGCCGATCCGAAGTGGCAGGAAGTGCCGGTCGCTTACGTGGTGCTGCGCCCAGACTGCGATTGCACGGCCGAGATTTTGAAGGCGCATGTCGCGACGCAGCTTGCGCGCTTCAAACATCCGCGCGACATCATCTTCGTCACCGACCTGCCGCGCACCGCGCTCGGCAAGGTGCAGCATTTCAAATTGAAGCAGACGACGCATTCGTAAGAATTCAGGGGACCACGCATGAAGATCGCAGTACTCGGCGGCGGCAACGGCTCTTTTGCAGCCGCAGGCGATTTCGCGCTGCAGGGCCACGATGTCCGCCTCTGGCGCCGCGATGCAGAGGCCGTGGCTGCGCACAAGGCCGCGAGTTCACGCATCAAGGTCAAGAATGCGCAGGGAACGCACGATACCCAGCTTGCGCTCGTCACCACCGACATCGCCGCCGCGATTGACGGCGTCGAACTGATCCTCTGCCCTGCCCCCGCTTTCGCGCAGCCGGACATTGCGAAGCAGATCGCGCCGCATTTGAAGGACGGCCAGGTCGTCTATCTACCGCCCGCCACCTTCGGCGCGATGATCTTTGCCAAGGCCGCGCATGACGCCGGCAACAAGGCGAGGGTCGCCTTCGCCGAGACCGGCACGCTGCCGTGGCTCGCGCGCAAGCATGGGCCGTTCGAAGTCGCCATCACCATCCGCGCCAAGCGGCTGCCGACCGGTGTGTTTCCGCTGTCGATGTCCGACTATGCCTGCAAGGTGATCGACAAGGCGTTTCCCAGCGTGATCGAGCCCTGCGGCGATGCGCTGTCGGGCGCGCTGATGAATGCCGGGCCGATCATCCATCCGCCGCTGATCGTAATGAATGCAGGCCCGCTCGAACACTTTCCGAAGTGGGACATCCACAAGGAGGGAACTCAGGCGTCGATCCGCCGCGTCACCGACCAGCTCGACGGCGAGCGCATCGCGATCCGCGAGGCGCTTGGTTATCACGGCCCGCATTTCCCGCTCGTCCATCACTACAATCGGGAAGGCGAGGAGTGGATGTATGGCCGCGGCTCGCATGATCGCCTGACCGATAGCGGCGACTGGCGCGAAAACATCGTGCTGCTGGAACATCGCTATATGCGCGAGGACCTGCGCACCGGCCTCTCCTTCTTCCTCTCCTGCGCCCAGCTCGCCGGCGTCGAGACGCCGCTCGTGAAGGCATTCCTCGCGATCGGCGGCGCCATCTGTGGCGAGAACTTCTTCGAGGACGGTCGCACGCTGGCCTCGCTCGGCTTTGGCGACCTATCGCGTGATGACCTGCAGAAGCTGCTGCGCGAAGGTTTTGCCGCATGAGCCAGCGCCCTGTCATCGCATGCCTCGGCGCAGGCCGCATGGGCCGCGGCATCGCCGTGGCCTTTGCCTATGCCGGACATGAGGTCGCCATCGTCGATTTCAAGCCGCGCGACGCGGACAAGTTCAAGGCGCTCGAAGCCGAGGCCATCGGCGAAGTGCGAAAAACCTTCGCCAGCATGGCACGCTTCGGGCTGTTGAAAGACGCCGACATCGAAACATTGGTGTCGCGCGTCCACGTCGTTCCGGAAGCCGATGCTGGCGCCGCGCTCAGCGGCTCGGCGATCATTTTCGAAGGTGTTCCGGAAGTGCTCGACCAGAAGCGCGAGGCGTTGGCACGCGTGTCGCAGCTTGCCGGGCCCGAGCCGATCATCGCTTCGACGACATCGACCATTCTCGTCGACGATCTATCCGGCGCCATCGAGAAGCCAGAGCGCTTTCTCAATGCGCACTGGCTCAACCCCGCTTATCTCGTGCCCTTGGTCGAAGTCTCGCCGGGCGCGAAGACCGATCCCGCGGTGACGGCGAAAGTGAAAGAACTGCTCGAAAGCATCGGTAAGGTGCCCGTAGTTTGCGCGGCTTCGCCTGGTTATATCGTGCCGCGCATCCAGGCCTTGGCGATGAACGAGGCCGCGCGCATGGTCGAGGAAGGCGTCGCATCGCCGGAAGAACTCGACAAGGCGATCAAATATGGCTTCGGCTTCCGCTTTGCCGTCCTGGGCCTGCTCGAATTCATCGACTGGGGCGGCGGCGACATTCTGCATTACGCCAGCAAGTATATGACGTCGGCGCTGAACAACGACCGTTACGCCGCACCGGAGATCATCGGCCGCAACATGGCCGAAGGAAAGATCGGGCTACGCACGGGCGAAGGCTTTCTCAATTATGAGGGGCTTGATGTGGATGCGTATCGTGAAGGTCGGCTGTCGGCCTTCGTGGATCTGCTGAAGCATTTTCAACTGCAGAAGCCGCCGGTGCTTTGAGCGTTTGGATACAATTCCCTCGTCATACCCGGGCTTGCCCCGGGTATCCATCTTTGCAGCAAAATTCCCGAAGGAAGATCGATGGCCGGGTCAAGCCCGGCCATGACGGAGTGTTGTTCACACTTCCGGAAAGCCGCGCAACAGATAGCCGCGCAGCGCGTGCAGCAGACTGTTCAGGATCAGGCCCAGCAGCGAGATCATGATCAGCGGGACGAACATGTCCACGGTCTGGAATGTGCGCGCCGCTTGCACCAGCATGTGGCCGAGGCCATCGGTCGAGGTGATCATCTCGGCGAGGAATACCACGATGCAAGAGATCACGAGGCCGATCCGGCAGCCGGTGAGGATCGACGGCATCGCTGCCGGCAGCACCACCTTGAACAGGATCTGCCAGCGCGGCGTGCCGGCGGCCTGCGCCGACCAGATCAGCTTCTGCTCCACCATCGACGCACCGTAATAAGTGGACAGCAGGATTGGAAACAGCGCGTCAGCGGCGACCAGCGTGATCTTGGACGCATGGTCGAAGCCGAGGATGAGCAACAGCGCCGGATAGAGCGCAACCTTCGGGATCGGCGCCAGCACGCGCACCAGCGGCTTCACCACGGCATTGATCACCGGACTCACGGCAGCCGCAAGACCGATCAGAACGCCGAGCACCACGGCAATGCCGAAGCCTGCAAACAGGCGGATCAGCGTCGCAGCGAGATCGTGCAGGAAATCGGCGGTGAAGAACTCCGTGGCCAGACGGCCGAACACCGCGCCGGGTGGCGGCAGCAGATTGGTCGGTGCGTAGCCGAACGAGACCAGCGACTGCCACAGCGCCAGAAACAGCGCGATCGGGATGAGGCCGACAAGGAGGGAGTTGACGCGCGCGCTCATGATCCCCTCACGTGAAGCTCAGAGGCATGTCGTCGCGCGGCTGCGACCACTTCACCAGATACAATCGAATGCGCTCGAACACCGCATCGAAGATGATGCCGAGCAGGCCGACGATCAGGATCATCGCAAACACCGTGTCGTACTGCGCCATGTCGAGCGCATTGAACAGGATGTTGCCGGCGCCATTCTGCCGCGCGATCATTTCCGAGGTGATCATGGTGATCAGCGCCAGCACGAGGCCGGTGCGGCAGCCGGTGAGAATTTCAGGCAAAGCGGCCGGCAGCACGATGCGCAGCATGCGCGACGGCGCCGACATGCCCATCGCCGCCCCGGACCACAGCATCTTTTCTTCCACAGCCTTGCTGCCCTGGAACGCGTGATAGATGATCGGCAACGAGACGCCGAGAAAGATCACCAGCGTCTTGGAGACATCGCCGACACCGAGCCACAGCATGATGATCGGCATCAGCGCCGCCTTCGGCACGGGATAGATGATCATCATCAGCGGATTGAAGAAATCCGCCACCGCCTTGATACGCCCCATCAAGAGGCCGAGCGGAATCGCGAAACAGACCGCCAACGACAGGCCGATGGCCATGCGGCGCAGGGAATCGAGAATGTTGCGGATCGATTCCTTGTCGGTGAGGATCGCCGGCACCGCCTTCAGCGTCTCGATGGCGGTCGGGAAGCTTTCGGTGCCGAGCCGCATCGACGCGAATTGCCAGACGCAGAGCAGGCCGACGCAGGCGAAAAACGGCGACAGTGCTTTGAGCAAGCCGCGCGTGCTCATCACATGTCTTCCGCGCGGTCGTCGATCATCTTCTCGATATCGACGATATACTTCTGGAAGCGTGCATCGAGCAGCAGATCGGCGCGCTTGCGCGGGCGCGGCAGATCGATCTCGACGATCTCCTTGATGCTGCCGGGTGAGCGCGACATCACGATCACCTTGTCCGACAGATACACCGCCTCCTCCACCGAATGGGTGACGAACAGTACGGTCTTGCGTTGCGTGTCCCAGATATCGA
This sequence comes from Bradyrhizobiaceae bacterium PARB1, assembly GCA_002256345.1. Taxonomy (GTDB): domain Bacteria; phylum Pseudomonadota; class Alphaproteobacteria; order Rhizobiales; family Xanthobacteraceae; genus Tardiphaga. The sequence goes on from NKIY01000003.1 coordinate 62,971, forward strand.
GCAGGTCGTTCTGCAGGCGTGTGCGCGTATGCGCATCGAGCGCGCCGAACGGCTCGTCCATCAGCAGAACGACGGGATCATAAGCCAGCGTGCGCGCGATCGCGACGCGCTGCTTCATGCCACCGGAGAGTTCTTTCGGAAAGAATTTCTCGTAGCCCTTGAGGCCGACCATCTCGAGCAGTTTGCGCCCGCGGCTATCGGCTTCAGATTTTCTGATACCTTGCTGCAGCATGCCGTACATGACATTGCCGAGCACGGTCTTCCACGGAAACAGCGCGAATTCCTGAAACACCGGGCCACGATCGGGACCCGGACCGGTGATCACCTTGCCCTTCACCTTCGCGCTGCCTTCGGTCGGCTTGACGAAGCCTCCGACGATATAGAGCAGCGTGGACTTGCCGCACCCCGAAGGCCCAAGGATGGAGACGAAGGCACCTTCGTCGATCGCGAGATTGATATCCGACAGTGCAAGATGGCTTTGCCGGCCCGAAGTCTGGAAACGCTGCGAGACGTGATCGATTTCGATCATCGGCTCGGCAGCTTTGCGACTGGCAACCGGTTCGAGCTTGGTCGGAGCGTCCGAGCGCAGTGTTGCCACTTTCATTCCCGGTCCTTCATTGGCCATGACAGCGTTGCTCCAACATAGCCAGAACCGGCCGTTATTTTAAGCTTCAAATTTAGCCGGACGCCGCCTTTTTGCTGGTCAGCCGTGCTGCACCGCAATCAGTCGCGGTAATAAGGCTCGACTTCGCCTGACAGCTTGATCAGCAAGGGATTGCCGTGGCGGTCCTTGGCGGCGCCGGCAGGCACGCGCACCCAGCCCTCGCTGACACAATATTCCTCGACATTGCTCTTCTCGGCGCCCTTGAAACGGATGCCGACATCGCGCTGCAGAACAGCCTCGTTGTAATAGGGGCTGCGGGGATCGACCGAGAGACGGTCCGGCAGCGGGGGATTTTCAATGGTCTCGGTCATAGCAGCGCCTCGATCTTGTCTCGCAGGGATTGGGGTTTCGTGGTCGGCGCAAAGCGCTCCACCGCATGGCCGGAACGATCGATCAGGAATTTGGTGAAATTCCATTTGATCGCCGGCCCGAGCAGCCCCGACTTCTCAGATTTGAGGAAATTATACAATGGGTGAGCATTGGCCCCGTTGACCTCGATCTTGGCAAACAGCGGGAACGTGACCCGGTAGTTCGCCTCGCAGAAACCGGCGATCGCAGCGGCATCGCCGGGCTCCTGCGCGCCGAACTGGTTGCAGGGAAAGCCGAGCACGGAAAAGCCGCGCACGGCATAGTCCTGCTGCAATTGCTCCAGCCCTTCATATTGCGGCGTGAAACCGCAGGCACTGGCGGTATTGACGATGAGCAATACCTTGCCGGCGAAATCCTTCAGCGCGACGGGATCGCCAGAGAGCGAATTGGCGGTGAAATCGGCGATGCTGCCCATGGCGCTCAGACCGTGACCGGGTCGCACGGCATCGGCGGAGTGCCCCCGGCCTCGATGGCTTCGCCCGCTGCGAGGCAGAGATCCTCGCGGTAGCGGCCGGCGACGAGTTGCACGCCGGTCGGCGTGCGGCCGACCAGACCGGTGGCGACACTGAGCGCCGGCAGGCCCATGAAGGGAATGCCGATCTGCGGCATCTGCGCTGCCCAGACCCGGTCGAAGCCTTCCTGTCCCTGCAAGTCGAGATGATCCGGGAACGGCAGCTCGCCGGACATCGGCATCAGCACCACCGCATAGCGCTGCAGGAACAGCTCCCAGTCGCGCACGAAAGTGGAGCGGCGCACCAACGCATGGGAGAGGCCGCCCTCGCTGAAATTGGCGACCTTCGCCTTCTGGCCGCGCAGGCAGACCAGCGCGGCGGGATCGCCTTCCCGCTCGGCGGCGTCGAGCAGGCCCTGATAACCATCGCCGAACCAGATCGTCGTCTGCAGCGCAGCAGCCTCGCGCAGCGCGGGCGTGTTCTCGACCTCCTCGACGATCCAGCCTGCGGCTTGCAGCCGCTTGCTGGCATCGCGCACGGCGGCTTCGACATCGGCGGTGATGTCGAGACCATCCGGCCGCAGACACATGGCGACACGTTTTTCGCGTGGCGGTCCAATCAAGGGTACCGGCACATACCAGGGATCACGAGCGTCCGGCTGCGACATGGCTTCGAGGCCCAGTCTGATATCTGCGATGGTGCGCGCGAGCGGGCCGGAGACTGCCGTGATCTGGCCTGAGATGATGCGCTCGGGCAGCGCCTGATTATAGGCGGCGATGCGTCCGACCGTCGGGCGCAAGCCGTGCACGCCGCAGGCATAGGCGGGATAGCGGATCGAACCGGCGATATCGGTGCCATGGGCGATATGGCCGATGCCGGCCGCAACTGCGCTGCCTGCACCGCCGGACGAGCCGCCCGGTGTCAGCGAGGGATCGCGCGGATTCTTGGTATCGCCATAGAGCTGGTTGGTGGTGAACCAGCGATAGGAGAAGGCCGGGCAATTGGTGCGGCCGAGAATGACGGCGCCGGCCTTGATGAGATTGTCGATCACCGGGCTGTTGCTGGTGGCGATGATCCCGTTCTGGATCTTCACGCCATTGGATGTCGCATAGCCCTTGTAGTCGATATTCACTTTCACGGTGACAGGCACACCGGCGAGCGGACCGACATCGAGGCCGCGCGCGAGCGCAGCATCGATCGCCTCGGCCTGTGCCAGCACGTCTTCGGGGCGATGCTCGACCACGGCATTGATCGCGGGATTCGCAGCATCGAGACGCGCGAGACCGGATTGCGCTGCCTCCTTGGCAGACACCTTGCGACTCCTGACGAGTGCAGCGAGTTCAGAGGCCGACAGGCGCCAGAGATCGTTCATGCAGTGCTCCCGAATTTTCGGTGGGATTTATCGCAGCATGTGCAGCGAATGCCAAATGCGAACGCGGCTCCGCCATCTCGCGGCGCTTGCGCGTCCGAGGTGTGAGCAGTTTCCCCTCGAATATGAGGGGAGGCAGCACGCCGTCAGGCGCACCTGGTGGTTACTGACGCCGCCCCTGCCTGCCGGATCGCCGGCAAACCTGAGCCGCGCAACGCCTGACGGCGTGCCACCGCGGGATTTTGGGCTGGAGGACCGCTCTGTCGCACACCGGCACGTCCCGTACTCCTTCGATTCACGAAGTTTCGGTTCCGTTGATCCCGACGGTTTTCCCGCCGTTCGCCTGTGCCGTCGCAGCCGACCTATCGGCTCCCCCTCATAATGGGGAGGGACGGTGACCCCCGGCCTCCCGAGTCCAGCTTGCGAGGCTGGCCGCAGGCACCGCATCCTGTCCCACTCAAAGAACGCCTCATGAGAGCGCCCCTCGCGAACAAGACGGGAGCGTGTATGCAGGACGATGGGAATTTTGTCAAGAACAAAAAAGGAACAAATATCTTGCCGGTAGCGCACTCTTTCTCCCTCCCTCCCGAGCCGCGCAGCGGCGCAGCGGGGAGGGAAAACAGGCGCCCTACTTTACCCTCGCCAGAAAATAGGCGAGCTCCACGATCTGCGCATCGGTGATCGGCTGCATGACATCGGCCATGGTGGCGTCGTAGCCATGACGCGAGTTGTCCTTGTATTCGCGCATGGTCTTGGCGAGATAATCCTCGCGCTGGCCGGCGATGCGCGGGATGTTGTCGCGGCCGGCGAAATCGGCGTTGTGGCAACTGTCGCAGCGGAATTGCGAGGTCAGCGCCTTCGCCGCCTGCATGCGCGTGAGGTCGCCGCCATCCACCGCCACCGGCTTCGGCAGCGTCGCGATGTAATCGGAGAAGATGCGCAGGTCGTCGTCGGTGAGATCCTTCGCCATCTCATTCATCGGCTCGAAGGTGCGCAGCTTCTCGCGAAACATGTAGAGCTGGATCAGCGTATAGGCCGGCTGCTGCGCGCCGAGGGACGGTGTGTTCTCGGTCTCCGACGTGCCCTTCTCGCCGTGACAGGCGAGGCACGGCGCGGCGCGCTCAGCGATGGGTTCGGCGGCTTCGAGCGGGGAAACGGCAAGCAACGACATCACGATGATGGCGAACGGGCGCATCGATGTGTCTCTTTCGATTTGAACTCGTCATTCCGGGGTGGGATCGACGCCGAAGGCGACGAGACCGAGCCCGGAATCTCGATGTGTGACTCACTTCCAGATTCCGGGGCACGCGCGAAGAGCGCGCGTGCCCCGGAATGACAGTGCGGGCTATTTCTTGTCGGCGACCTTCGGCTTGCCATAGGTGATGCGATAGATCGCGCCGTTCCAGTCGTCGGAGACCAGCAGCGAGCCATCCTTCATCGGCAGCACGTCCACCGGACGGCCGACATACTTGTTGTCCTCGATGAAGCCGGTGAGGAAAGGCTCAACCGATTTCACGGTGCCATCCTTGTTCAGCTTCGCGACCACAACGTCGCCGCCGAGCTTCTGCGACTTGTTCCAGGAGCCGTGACGCGCGATGAAAATCGCGTTCTTGTAGGCGGCGGGGAACATCTTGCCGTTGTAGAAGCGCATGCCGAGCGCTGCGGTGTGGGCGCCGAGCAGGCCGACCGGCGCGGTGTAGTCGGCGCAGGACTTGCCCCAGCCGAATTCCGGATCGAGGATGTTGCCCTGGTGGCAGTACGGCGCGCCAAAGTTCTCGCCGACCTTGGTGACACGGTTGAGTTCATCCTCCGGCACCGTTTCCGACATCCAGTCGCGCCCGTTGTCGGTGAAATACATCTGCTTGGTTTCGGGATTCCAGTCGAAGCCGACGGTGTTGCGCATGCCGCGCACCACGACTTCCGCGCCCGAACCATCGAGATTGATGCGGCGTATCTGCCCATGCTCCTCGCTGTGCAGCACGCTGTTGCCGGGCTGGCCGACCGGGACATAGAGCTTGTTGTCCGGACCGATGCCGATGAACTTCCAGCCATGAGCCTCGTCCTTCGGCAGCTTGTCGTAGATCATCGTCGGCTTCGGCGGATTGTCGAGATTGTCTTCCACCTTGTCGATCTTCGAGATCTTCGACAGCTCGCCGATGTAGAGCGTGCCGTCCTTGAAGGCCAAACCGTTGGGCCGATAGAGGCCGGAGGCCAGCACCTTGACCTGACGCTTGCCGTCCTTGTTCGCGACGGCATAGACCTTGTCGACGAGACGCGAACCAACGAACACTGTGCCCTTGTCGCCTTCGCGCATGGAGCGCGCATTGGCCATGCCGGCGGCATAGACTTCAATGTTGAAACCGGCCGGCACCTTCAGCTTGGCGGTGGGCAGCTTGTCCGGGGCCGACGGGATCGGCGGCGGCGCAACAGGCGCGAGCTTGGCGGCGGCGGCATTGTCTGCGGGACGACCGATCAGCGGCGAGCCAGGCGGCAGAGCCGGCGCAGCGGCTGCTGCGGGGGTCGCGGCAGGCGCAGGAGCTGCAGCCTGCGGGGCTGCCGGTGCGGGAGTTGTTGGCGCCGCAGGAGCGGCGGCGGGCGGCGCTGCCGCCGGCGCGGCGGGGGTGGAATCCGATTGCTGGGCAACGGCACCGGATGCAAAGACGCCAATAAACACGCCGGCAAGCAAAGCCTGACGGGCGGACGCATAAACGGTCATGAATCTCTCCCTTTAAGGAAGCCCTTTTTCGACCGCAGCAAACACCTGCCGCGCGCCCCCAAGGCTCTCCGACGCGCAGTGTGAATATTTTACCGCCGATGCGCAATCAAAACATCGGTGCACCGCGACTCAGTGCCGCGTCGTCGAATCCGCGGAGTCGAGCAGCGCTTCCGTGAAAGGAAATTCGAGCACGATCTCACCCTGCTCGTCGGTCACTTCCAGCACTGCCGCGAGCAGATCGCGCTGTGCACCTTCCGATCGCAACAGCTGAATGATCATGGAGCGCGCGACTTCCCAGGCATGGTCGGGATTGCGCAGCATTTCTCCATCCGGATCATCGACGACTTCGTCGCCAAGGCGGGTATTGAAAAAATAGCGTGGCATGACGATCCCCGACTTCCTGAAAATTGCCGTCAACAACGGGCGATGGCTTTGCCGCAAAGACTCATTAGAAGGTTAAGGAACGCATGAGGCTTTGCAATGTTGCATCGCGATTGTTTTTGCAGTGCACGCAAACGTGACCTTCACTTTCGAACCTGCATGGCTTCCCTCACAATGTGATGACGAAGGTGTTGGCGAACCTTTAGCTAACGACTAGAGTTGTCCCTTGCAGCATCGGCTGCATTCAAAAGCGGGAGAGAATCGTGGCCTGGAAAGCACCAAAAATCGTCGAAGTTGCGGTCGGTATGGAAATCAACATGTATGCTTGCGCCGCGCGCAAGTAAGACGCGACTTCACGCCGACAGGGCGCCATTTCCGGACAGTCCGGGAAGGCGCCCTTTTCGGCTGAGTTTTGTTTGAAGCTGCTGAAGCTTTCTTTCGAGCTGGCGGCGCTGTCGTTGAACCCGGCAGTGCTTTCGTTGAAGCCGGCGGCGCCTGGGGCGATTTGATGTTGCGTATCGTCGTTCTTGGAGCAGCAGCCGGCGGCGGCGTCCCGCAGTGGAATTGCGGTTGCCCGATATGCCGTGCAGCGCGGAGCGACCGTCCTGAATTGCAGAACGGCCAGGCGTCCATCGCCATCACCGCCGACGACCGCAACTGGTTTCTGATCAACGCATCACCCGATCTGCGGCAACAGGTCACGGCAACACCGCAACTGCATCCGCAGGATGGTGCCTTGCGGCATTCGCCCATCGCGGGCGTCATTCTCACCAATGGCGAGGTCGATGCAGTGGCCGGGCTGCTCTCGATGCGCGAAGGCTCGCCGTTCACGATCTATGCGCATCAGCGCGTACTGGCGATCCTCAAGGCGAACAGCATTTTCAACGTGCTGTCGGACAAGAACGTAAAGCGCGAAGCCATCGCCATCGATGCCAGCTTCACGCCTCGCCTGCAGGACGGCACCGCATCGGGGCTCGAGGTCCTGCCCTTCACCGTCCCCGGCAAAGGCGCGTGGTATCTCGAAGGACAGGCGCATCCGGCCGGTGAGGATGGCGACGGCGATACGCTGGGCCTGCGCATCAGCGAACCGGCAAGCGGCAAGCATTTCTACTTCATCGCCGCCTGCGCGCGCGTGACGCCGGAGCTGAGGGAGCGCATCCGCGGTGCGCCGCTGGTGTTTTTCGACGGCACCGTATGGCGCGACGACGAACTGATCGCTGCCGGGCTCGGGCAAAAGACCGGGCAGAGCATGGGGCATATTGCGATGTCCGGCGCAGATGGCGCGATCGCATCCCTTGCTGACGCCGGCATTGCACAGAAGTTCTTTCTGCACATCAACAATTCGAATCCCGCATTGCTGCACGACTCGGCCGAGCGCGCAGCATTGACGACAACCGGATGGGCAATCCCCCACAACGGGATGGAAATTACGCTCTAGAGCTTCGATTCTGATAGAATCAGAACCGAAGCTCTAGTTTTTTGTTTTGACGCGTTTTCTTGACGCGAACCGGTATCCACTTCACTCGAAAACGCTCTCATGGAGATCAGGTCGTGAAACTGTCCGCGCTGTCGATCGATCCTGGCGTGCCGCTGGATACGGCCGAACAACTGGAAGCGGCGCTACGCGAGATCGGTGCGACGCGTTATCACAGCCTGCATCCGTTTCATAAGCTGCTGCATGGCGGCCGGCTCAACAAGGGGCAGGTGCAGGCCTGGGCGCTGAACCGCTACTACTATCAGAGCACGATCCCCATCAAGGATGCGGTCGTGATCTCCCGCTTTCGCGACCGTGCAACACGGCTGGAATGGCGACATCGCATCGAGGATCACGACGGCGATGTCGGCAGCGAAGGCGGCATCGAACGCTGGCTGAAGCTCACCGAAGGGCTCGGGCTCGACACCGCCTATGTGGAATCCACCGAGGGCATCCTGCCGGCAACGCGCTTCGCCGTCGAAGCCTATGTGCATTATGTGCGCGACCGCTCGCCGCTCGAAGCCATCGCCTCTTCGCTGACGGAACTGTTCGCGCCGAACCTGCACGAAGAGCGGATTTCCGGCATGCTGAAGCACTACGACTTCGTCAATCCCGACATCATGAGCTATTTCAGCCGCCGCCTGACCCAGGCGCCGCGCGATGCCGGCTTTGCGCTGGACTATGTCAAGCAGCATGCCGCCACCCCGGCGGAACGCCGGCTGGTGGCCAATGCGCTGATCTTCAAGACCAATGTGTTGTGGGTGCAACTCGACGCGCTATATCATGCCTATGTGGATGGCCATGTACCGCCGGGCGCCTTCGTGCCCGCAGCCGACTAGGGACCGATCACATGCGGATCGAATCTCATATGTGTCCCGGACGCGCTGCAGCGTTTTTCACCCTGCTGCGCAGAGCCGGGACCGCGCGAAGCTCAGGCATTGCCGACGTCGCCTGCAACGGCCCCGGCTCTGCGAAGCAACACAATGTGTTGCATCGCGTCCGGGGCACAGACTTTATGCGAGCCAGGTCATGACGGAGCAGCCGCGCAGCCGTCGGATGGAAGTGAGCGAGGCGAGCAAGCCGATCTTGCCGCGCCACGCGCGGCTGAAATTCGACGAGACGCGGCAGGTCTGGGTGATCCTCGCGCCAGAGCGCGTGCTGGCGCCCGACGAGATTGCCGTCGAAATCCTGCAGCTCTGCGATGGGCAACGCAGTGTCGCCGACATCGTCGATCTGCTCGCCGCCAAATATAACGCACCGCGCGAGGACATCGGCAACGACGTCATCGCCATGCTGCAGGATCTCGCCGACAAGGGCTTTCTCACGCAAGCGCGGGAGAAGACGGCATGAGCCCGACTCTCACCGACGCCAGCCCTGTTGTGAGTGACAGTCTCGCCGTGCTGGAGCGCACGCGTTCGACGGCCGAGACTTATGGCATCCCGCTGGCCGTGCTGGCCGAGCTGACGCATCGCTGCCCGCTGCAATGCCCCTATTGCTCGAATCCGGTCGAGCTCGATCGCGCCAACAGCGAACTCACCACCGAGGAGTGGAAGAAGGTGCTGAGCGAACTCGCCGAAATCGGCGTGCTGCAGATCCATTTTTCTGGCGGCGAACCGACAGCGCGCAAGGACATCGTCGAACTGGTGCAGCACGCCACCGATGTGGGGCTGTATTCGAACCTGATCACCTCCGCCGTGTTGCTGTCGCGCGAAAAACTCGAAGCGCTGGCCGATGCCGGCCTCTGCCATGTGCAGATCAGCTTTCAGGGCAATGAGCCCGTCGTCGCCGATCGCGTCGGCGGCTATCGCGGCGGGCATGCGAAGAAGATTGAGGTGGCGCGCTGGACGCGCGAGCTGGACCTGCCGCTCACCGTGAATGCCGTGATGCATCGGCAGAACCTGCATCAGCTCGCTGACATCATCGAGATGGCCGTCGATCTCGACGCCGACCGGCTGGAAGTGGCGAATGTGCAATATTACGGCTGGGCGCTGAAGAACCGCGCCGCCCTGATGCCGACCATCGAGCAGATCGACGACACCAGCCGCATCGTCGACGAGGCGCGTGTCCGCCTGAAGGGCATTCTCGATATCGATTACGTGGTGCCGGATTATTACGCGCTGCGGCCGAAGAAATGCATGGGCGGCTGGGGACGGCAATTCTTCAACATCTCGCCCGCCGGCAAGGTCCTGCCCTGTCACGCCGCGGAGACCATCACGGGGCTCGATTTCGAAAGCGTGCGCAGCAATCATTCCATCGCCTGGATCTGGCAGAATTCCGAAGCCTTCAACCGCTATCGCGGCACCTCGTGGATGCCTGAGCCCTGCAAGAGCTGCGAGTTCAAGGAAGTGGATTTCGGCGGTTGCCGCTGCCAGGCCTTTGCGCTGACCGGCGATGCCGGCAATACCGATCCGGCCTGCACCTTCTCGCCTCGGCACGAAGACATCTTCAAGCTGGCAGAGCTGGAATCCAGCGAAGGCGCCGACCGCTTCCTCTATCGCAACTTCAAGGGCGGCACGCTGGAAACGGACGACACGCATGGTGGCTGACTCCCCTGCTCCCGTCGCGGCGGATGCATTCACCCCGCTGACATCTGAACATCTCGACGTCGGTGACGGACATTCGATCTATGTGGAAAGCGTCGGCCGCACCGACGGCATTCCTGCGGTCTATCTGCATGGCGGGCCGGGCTCGGGCTGTCAGCCCGATCATCGCCGGCTGTTTGATCCGCAGCGCTTTCACACCGTACTGTTTGACCAGCGCGGCGCTGGTCGCAGCAGGCCGAAGGGACGTCGCGAGCACAACACCCTGCCGCATCTGATTGCCGATATGGAGACGATCCGCCGCAAATTCGGCTTCGAGAAATGGCTGGTGGTCGGCGGTTCCTGGGGCGCGACGTTGGCGCTGGCCTATGCGCAGGCGCATCCCGAGCGCGTCTCGGGCATCGTGCTGCGCGCGACGTTCTTCGGCACGCCGGAGGAATTGCACGACGTTTTCAACGTCATCCTGCCACGGCACTATCCCGGATTGCATGAGGATTACCTCAGCGTGCTGCCGGAAGCCGAGCGCGCCGAGCCGCTACCGAATTTCTATCGCCGCATCCTCGATGCCGATCCGACCGTGCACATCCCCGCGATCCGCGCCTGGGGCGGCACCGAAGCGATCCTCTCCGAGGTCGCGCCGAAGCGTACGCGGCTCGATCGCGCGGCGTTATCCAGCAGCACCGGATCGATGCCGGCAACGCCGGCGATGGAAGCCCACTACTTCGCGCATGACGCGTTCATGCGACCCCGCCAGTTGATGGAAGACGCGGTCAAACTCAAGGGCATTCCGGGGGTCATCGTGCAGGGTCGCTACGACCTGCTCTGCCCGCCGGTGAATTCGCATGCGCTCGCTGCGCGCTGGACCGATGCGGAGGTGCGGATCGTCGAAGGCGCAGGGCACAGCCTGTACGATCCGGGCGTGCGGGATGCCGTGATGAGGGCGATCGCGGACGTGGCGTCGAAACTCCATACGCCCTGCTGACGGAGCGCTTCATGCCTATGGCCGGAACGGGAATGCTGATGACGTCGATGGATATCGACCCAGCGCATGAGCAGGAATTCAACCAGTGGTACGACCGCGAACATCTCGCCGAGCGCGTCGCCATCGAGGGTTTTCTGGAAGCACGCCGCTATGTCGCGGTGAATGCCGCACCAAAATATCTCGGCCTGTATTCGACGAAAACCTTCGATGTGCTGGACAGCGACGCCTATCGCAAGGCGCTGGCCAACCAGACAGCCTGGTCGCTCGCCAATATCGGCCGCTTCAAGAACATGTTGCGCTCGGTGGCGCGGATTACCGTGAGCCGTGGACAGGGACGCGGGGCCGCTCTCGGCCTGGTGCGCATCCGGCCACCGGAGGGCGACGCAAGTGCGCTGCGCGAGGCGCTGCGGGCCCGGCTCGATCCGGGCATGATCCATGGCATCATTTCGATGCATCTGATGGAGAGCGATCCCCGGCTATCGAGGCCGCTGACCGATGATGCGAACGCCCCCAATCCGGCCGCGCGCGACTGGTATGTGCTGATCGACGGCACCGATATCCATGCCGTGATGGCGACCATGGCCGGCCGTTTCGATGCGGCCATCGCCGATGCCGGCGCGACGCTGATTTCCAGCGGCGGTTATCGGCTGATGTGGGATCTGGCCAAAGCGGATCTCTAGGGCCGTCGCCCAAAATTTACACAATCGTCATCCTGCGCGCACACGACATTGCGATCACGCGGAAATGGAACCGTTCGCCTTGCCATGCGTAGGGCTTTGGGGTGATCATTGGAACTCGCCTGCGTAACGACTGCGCGCTTGGCCTTTGACACATTTGAACCGAAGAGCATCATGAATCCCGTCAAAGCACTCGAATCCCATGGACAGGCCGTCTGGCTCGACTTTCTCGCCCGCGGTTTCGTCGCCAAGGGCGACCTGAAGAAGCTGATCGACACCGACGCCGTGAAGGGCGTGACGTCGAATCCGGCCATCTTCGAAAAGGCCATCGGCTCTTCTGACGAATATGACGCGCCGATCGCGGCCGCGCTGAAATCGGGCGACAAATCGCCGGCCGACTTGTTCGAGCATATCGCCATCGAGGATATTCAGAACGCCGCCGACGTGCTGAAGCCGGTATTCGACGCCACCCACGGCCATGACGGTTTTGTCAGCCTCGAAGTGTCGCCCTATCTCGCCAACGACACCAAGGGCACGATCATCGAAGCCGAGCGGCTGTGGAAGAATGTCGGGCGCAAGAACCTGATGATCAAGGTGCCGGCCACGCCGGAAGGCCTGCCGGCCATCGAGCACCTGATCGGCGAAGGTATCAGCGTCAACATCACACTGCTGTTCGCGCAGAAGGTCTATGTGGAGGTCGCCGAGGCCTATCTGCGGGGACTGGAAAAGTTCGTCGCCGGCGGCGGCGATCCGTCGAGCATCGCAAGTGTGGCGTCATTCTTCGTCAGCCGCATCGATGCGCAGGCGGACAAGCAGCTCGATGACAAGATCGCGCAGGCCAACGACCCCGCCGAACAGGCGCGCCTGAAGGCGCTGAAGGGCAAGGTGGCGATCGCCAATGCCAAGCTGGCCTATCAGGAATATCTAAAACTGTTTGTTGGCGCGCGTTGGGACAAACTGAAGGCCAAGGGCGCGAAGCCGCAGCGGCTGCTGTGGGCCTCCACCGGTGTGAAGAGCAAGGACTATCGCGACACCATGTATGTCGAGGAGCTGATCGGCAAGGACACGGTGAACACCGTGCCGCCGGCGACGCTCGACGCCTTCCGTGATCATGGCGAGGTGCGCGACAGCCTCGAAGAGAACGTCGACGCCGCGAAGAAGGTGCTGGCCGATTTCGCCAAGACCGGCATCTCGCTCGACAAGATCACCACCGAACTGGTGATCGACGGCGTCAAGCTGTTCGCCGATGCCGCCGACAAGCTCTATGGGGCGGTCGCCCACAAGCGCGCGACCTCGCTCGGCAAGGCCGTCGGCACGCAGGCGCTGGCACTTGGCGATACGCTGAAGAAGACAGTCGAAAGATCCACCGAGGAATGGCGGTCGTCGGCGAAGATTCGCCGGCTCTGGCACAAGGACGCCTCGGTCTGGACCGGCACCGATGAAGCCAAGTGGCTTGGCTGGCTGAACGTCGCCTTCGCCGAGAAAGCCAAGCTCGCCGATTACGCCGACTTCGCGAAGTGGGTGAAGGATCAAGGCTTCACCGATGCCGTCGTGCTCGGCATGGGCGGATCGAGCCTCGGCCCGGAAGTGCTCGCGGTGACATTCCCGCATGTTTCGGGCTTCCCGAAGCTGCATGTGCTGGACTCCACCGATCCGGCGCAGGTCGCGACCATGGCGAAGGCGATCAATATCGCCAAGACGCTGTTCATCGTGTCGAGCAAATCCGGCGGCACGACCGAACCGAATGTGATGAAGAACTTCTTCTTCGATGAAGTCAGCAAGGCGATCGGCGCTGAGAAAGCCGGCGCGCATTTCGTCGCCGTGACCGATCCCGGTTCGTCGCTGGAGAAGATCGCCAAGGAGCAGAAATTCGCCCGCACCTTCTTCGGCGATCCCGCCATCGGCGGACGCTATTCGGTGCTGTCACCGTTCGGTCTCGTGCCCGCGGCGGCTGCGGGCCTCGACCTCTCGAAGCTGCTGGAGCATACGCTGTCGATGGTCCGCTCCTGCGGTCCGGACGTGCCGCCGTCTGAAAATCCGGGCGTGCAGCTTGGCCTCGCGATGGGCCATGCTGGCGTCGATGGCCGCGACAAGGTCACCATTCTGTCGTCGAAAAAGATCGCCGACTTTGGCGCCTGGGCCGAACAGCTCATTGCCGAATCCACCGGCAAGGACGGCAAGGGCCTGATCCCGATCGATGGCGAGGCGCTGGGTGCTCCATCTGTTTATGGCGACGATCGCTTCTTCATCGATCTGCGCACCGACGGCGAAAACGACAAGGCGCATGATGACAAGCTCGCCGCGCTGGAAAAGGCCGGCCACCCGGTGACGCGCATCACCCTGCCCTCCATCGATCATCTCGGCCAGGAATTCTTCCGCTTCGAGATCGCGACGGCTGTGGCAGGTAGCGTGCTCGGCATCAATCCGTTCAACCAGCCGGACGTCGAAGACGCCAAGATCAAGACGCGCGAACTGACATCGGCCTTCGAGAAGATGGGCTCGCTACCGCCGGAGACACCGGTGGCATCGTCTGTCGAAGCCGATCTCTACACCGACGACAGCAATGCCGAATTGCTGAAGAAGGCCGGCGCCAATGGCGATCTGACCTCCTGGCTGAAGGCGCATTTCCGCCGCGTCACGCCGGGCGACTATGTGGCCCTGCTCGCCTATGTCGAACGCAACGGCGCGCATATCGATACGCTGCAGGGAATGCGGATGGCGGTGCGCGACAAGAAGAAGGTCGCGACCTGCGCCGAATTCGGCCCGCGCTTCCTGCATTCGACGGGACAGGCCTACAAAGGCGGTCCAGACTCCGGTGTGTTCCTGCAGATTACAGCCGATGATGCGAAGGATCTCGCGATCCCCGATTACCGTGCGAGCTTCGGCGTCATCAAGGCGGCGCAGGCGCGCGGCGATTTCGAGGTGCTGACCGACCGTAGCCGCCGCGCTTTGCGCGTGCACCTGAAAGGCGACTTGAAAGCAGGGCTCGCGATGCTCGACAAGGCGATCACCGCGGCTCTGAACTGACCAAGACCCCACATGGCCCGGACATCGCTCCGGGCCATGTGCAATCAAAGACAAGGACATCACCAATGCAGCTCGGCATGATCGGCCTTGGCCGAATGGGCGGAAATATTGTCCGCCGCCTGATGAAGAACGGCCACACCGCAGTCGTCTATGACAAGAACGCCAAGGCTGTCAGCGACCTCGCCGGCGAAGGCGCGGTGGGCGGCTCGTCCCTCGAGGATTTCGTCAAGAAGCTCGACAAGCCGCGGCATGTCTGGGTGATGCTGCCGGCCGGCAAGATCACCGAGACGACCATCGACGAGCTGCGCAACCTGCTGGAGCCCGGTGACACCATCATCGATGGCGGCAACACGTTCTGGCAGGATGACGTCCGCCGGGGTCAGGCGCTGAAGAAGCAGGGCCTGTTCTATATCGATGTCGGCACCTCCGGCGGCGTGTGGGGCATCGACCGCGGCTATTGCATGATGATCGGCGGCGAAAAGGAAGTGGTCGATCGTCTCGATCCGATCTTCGCAACACTGGCGCCGGGCATCGGCGATATCCCGCGCACGCCCGGCCGTGACGGCCGCGATCCACGCATCGAACAGGGATACATCCATGCCGGGCCGGTGGGTGCCGGACATTTCGTCAAGATGATCCACAATGGCATCGAATACGGGCTGATGCAGGCCTATGCCGAAGGCTTCGATATTCTCAAGAACGCGAATATCGAGGCATTGCCGGAAGCGCATCGCTTCGATTTCAACCTGCCCGATATCGCCGAGGTCTGGCGCCGCGGCAGCGTCATTCCGTCATGGCTGCTCGACCTCACGGCATCGGCATTGGCCAAGAGCGGCGAGCTGAAGGAATATTCCGGCTTCGTCGAGGATTCCGGCGAAGGCCGCTGGACGGTGAACGCCGCGATCGACGAGGCGGTGCCGGCCGAGGTGCTGACCGCCGCCCTGTTCGCGCGCTTCCGCTCCCGACAGGAACATACATTTGCAGAAAAGATTCTATCCGCGATGCGCGCCGGTTTCGGCGGCCACAAAGAGCCCGATCAGCATCCGGATCCAAAGCGGCAGGACGCGCCTGATATCGTGAAATAAACGACGGAGCACTCCGTGACCGCCACCCCCAGCGACAAGACCAAAAAGCCCGATCCCTGCGCCTTCGTGATTTTCGGCGTCACCGGCGATCTCGCCCATCGCCTCGTCATTGCAGCGCTGTACAACCTGCAGGCCTCCGACCTCCTGCCGGAAAAATTCTGCGTGGTCGGCATCGCCCGCAAGGGCATGACCGGCGCGGCGCTGCGCGAGGATCTGCTCAAGGGCCTCAAGCAATATGCGACGCGGCCCGTTGACGATGCCATCGCGCAGAAGCTCTTGAACTGCGTCACCTGCATCGAAGCTGATCCGAGCGAACCGGAATCGTTCGATCGGATGAAGGAACAGCTCGACAAGCTCGAGGAAGCGCGCGGCACCGGCGGCAACCGCCTGTTCTATCTCGCCACGCCGCCAACCGCGTTCGCACCGATCGCGCGCCAACTCGGCCGCACCGGCATGCTGAAGGAAAATGGTTCCTGGCGCCGGCTGGTGGTCGAGAAACCGTTCGGCACGGATCTCGAATCGGCAAAGAAGCTCAACAAGGAATTGCTCGGCCTGATGAACGAGCAGCAGATCTACCGGATCGATCATTATCTCGGCAAAGAGACGGTGCAGAACATTCTCGTCCTGCGCTTTGCCAACGGCATGTTCGAGCCGATCTGGAATCGCAACCATATCGATCACGTGCAGATCACCGTGGACGAGAAAATCGGCGTCGGCCATCGCGGCAGCTTCTACGATGCCACCGGCGCACTGCGCGACATGGTGCCGAACCATCTGTTCCAGCTGCTCTCGCTGGTCGCCATGGAGCCGCCGGCCCGTTTCGAGGCCAATGCGGTACGTTCGGAGAAAGCCGAAGTACTCGCAGCGGTCACCACCCAGACGGAAGAAGAGGCGCTAAAGAATTCGGTTCGCGCGCAATATGTCGCCGGCCATGTGGGCGACACCGACATCGGCGATTATCTCAAGACAGAGGACGTCAAGCCCGGCAGCACCACCGAGACCTATGCCGCCCTGAAACTGATGATCGACAATTGGCGCTGGGCCGGCGTGCCGTTCTATCTGCGCACAGGCAAGGCACTCGGCGTCAAACGCACGGAAGTGGCGATCAAGTTCAAGCAGGCGCCATTCGCCATGTTCAGGGACATGTCGATGGAGAGCCTTGCCGAGAATTATCTCGTCATCGCAGTGGAGCCGAACGAAGGTATTTCGCTGAAGTTCAACACCAAGGTGCCCGGCCCCGCCGTGAACATCGACGGTGTGGAGATGAAGTTCCGGTACAAGGACTACTTCAACGCATCGCCAGCCACCGGTTATGAAACGCTGATCTATGACTGCATGATCGGCGACAACATCCTGTTTCAGCGCGCCGACAGCGTGGAGGCGGGCTGGCGCGCGGTGCAGCCCTTCCTCGACGCCTGGAAGAAGGCCGGCAAGGACGGGCTGAAGACCTACAAGGCCGGCAGTGAAGGGCCTGAAGATGCCAATGGTCTGCTCAAGCGCGACGGCCGCAGTTGGCGTATATTGAGCTGATGGCTGAGCACCGCACCATCATCGAAGTTTCGGACGCGGCAGCCCTCGCCGTTGCCGCAGCGGAGCGGCTGATCAGGCGCATTGATGCGAATAAAGACCGGCCGGCGATCTGTCTCACCGGCGGATCAAGCCCGAAGCGACTCTATGAACTGCTCGCCACCGATGCCTATCGCAGCCGCATCCCGTGGGAGCGCGTGCACTGGTTCATCGGCGACGATCGTTTCGTGCCCGAGAGCGATAGTCTCAACAACATGGCCATGGCCAGGGGCGCCTTCCTCAATCGATGCGCGCCTGCTGCAAACGTCCATGCGATCAAGACGGATGCCGCGAATCCGGACGAAGCAGCCTCGCTCTATCTGCGTGAGCTGCAGACATTCTATGGCAGCGCCAAGCTCGATCCGGCCAGGCCGCTGTTCGATCTCGTGTTGCTTGGCGTCGGACCAGACGGTCATGTGGCATCGCTATTTCCTGGCTATCCCGGCATCGCGGTGACCGATCGCTGGGTGATCGGCGTGCCGGAAGCGCATGTGCAGCCGTTCGTGCCTCGCGTCAGTCTGACACTGCCGCCACTCGCCTCCTGCCATGAGATGCTGTTCCTGATGAGCGGTACGGACAAGCGGGCCATTCTCGGTCGCGTGCTGGCTGGCGAGGACCTGCCTGCCAACCGCGCGCGATCACATGGCGAAACCGTCTGGCTCTGCGACCGCGCCGCCCTGCCGGAGGGCGACAGTGTCTGATCCTGCGCCCAATGCGCTCGTGGTGATGGGCGTCTCGAGTTCGGGAAAGAGCACGGTTGCGAAGACCCTGGCCGAACGGCTTGGCTGGCGCTTTGCCGATGGTGACGATTTTCATCCGCCTGCGAATGTCGAGAAGCAACGCGCCGGCCAGCCGCTGACCGATGAGGACCGCTGGCCTTGGCTCCAGAGTATCGCCGACGAGATCGACCGCGTCACTGCCGAGGGCGACAAGCTCGTCGTCGCCTGTTCCGCGCTCAAACGCGTCTATCGCGATCTCCTGCTGCATGGCCGGCACGATATTCGCATCGTCTATCTCGACGGCTCGAAAGAACTGATTGCCAGGCGGATGGCGGCGCGGAAAAATCACTTCATGCCGCCGTCGCTGCTCGACAGCCAGTTCAAGACGCTGGAAGCGCCCGGCCCCGACGAGCGCCCGATCACGGTATCGATCGACGATGATATCGACGGCATCGTAAGCGCCGTCATCAAGCAACTGCCGACCTGAAGGATCGCGCCATGACCAAGATCGCCCTCGTCGTCTCCGATGTGGACGGCACGCTGGTGACCCATGACAAGCGGCTCACCGACAAGGCCAAGGCCGCGGTGAAGAAACTGGAAGATGCCGGTATCGGTTTCACCATCACATCGAGCCGCCCGCCGGTCGGCATGCGCTTTCTGATCGCTCCGCTCGGTATCACTTTGCCGATCGGACCGTTCAACGGCAGCTCCATGGTGGACGACGAGCTGAATCCGATCGTGCAGCATCTGATCGGCGAAACCGCAGCACAAAAGAGCGTCGAGGTGCTCGATAAATATGGCGCCGACGTCTGGATCTTCACCAATGAGGACTGGATCATCAAGCGCGACGACGGGAAGTATGTGCCGCACGAGCGCGACACCATCCAGCATGCGCCATTAATGGTCGATGATTTCACGCCCTATCTCGCCAAGGCCTGCAAAATCGTGGGAGCGAGTTCAGACTTCCCACTGCTGGAGCGCTGCGAAGCGGAAATGCAGCAAGTGCTCGGCGACAGCGCTGTCGCGGTGCGGTCGCAGAACTATTACCTCGATGTGACGCCACCGAACCAAAGCAAGGGGACATTCGTCAAGGCGATGGGCGAGCGGCTTGGCCTTCCTCTATCCGCAATCGCTGTGATCGGCGATATGCAAAACGATCTGCCGATGTTCGAGGTTGCGGGCTTCTCGATCGCCATGGGCAATGCGAGCGATACCGTGAAAAGCAAGGCGTCGGCGGTGACGGCGTCGAACGAGGATGAGGGATTTGCCGGGGCGGTGGAGATGATTTTGCAGAGGAATAGCACTTGACCTAGAGTCTGCGGAAGTCCCACCCGTCTCGGCTACTTCGCCCTCTCCACCTTCTTCTCATGCGGTTGCTTCACGCTCGCCAGATTATGCGCCACTGCGATCAGCGCGATATGGGTCAGCGCCTGTGGGAAGTTGCCAGTCTGGCGTTTCACGGTCGGATCGTACTCCTCTGCGATCAATCCGACATCGTTCGCGATCGCCACCACTCGATGGAAAAGCTCTTCTGCCTTCGCGATCTCGCCCATCTTGATATAGGCCTCGGCCAGCCACAGACTGCAAGCAAGGAATGCGCCCTCGGCGGGCTGGATCTCGCCGGTGACTTCGCGCGGGTCGTGGCGCAGAACAAAGCCGTCGCGCAAGAGGTGTCTTTCGACCGCAGCGATCGTGCCTTTCACGCGCGGGTCGTCGGCGGGGAGAAACCCCAGAAGCGGCAGCAGCAGGATGGCGCCATCGAGCACGTCCGAGCCGTAAGATTCCACGAAAGTGTTTTCGCGGGGATCGAAGCCCTTCTCGCACACGTCACGGTGTATCTCGTCGCGCAGCTCTTTCCATCGTTCGACGGGGCCTTCGAGATTGAAGCTTTCTGCGCTCTTGATGGCGCGATCGAAAGCGACCCAGCAGCCGACCTTCGACAGTACATAGTGCTTACCGGGGCCACGGCGCTCCCAGATGCCATGATCAGGCTTGCTCCAGACCGAAGCGAGATGCTCCAGAATCTCGCATTCCACTGCCCAGGTACCATCCTCAAGATCGAGTTTGGCAAGCCGGGTCTGGTGAAAGGCGTCGATCAGTTCGCCATAAACGTCGAGCTGCAATTGCGCATGGGCAGCATTGCCGACACGCACCGGAAGCGCGCCGCCATAGCCCGGCAGCCAATCGGCTTCCCATTCCAGCAGGCGACGCTGCCCCATGATGCCATACATGATCTGCATCTCGGCAGGCGAGCCGGCGACAGCGCGCAGCAGCCAGCGATGCCAGGCACGCGCTTCATCCGTATAGCCGCTATTCATCAGCACCAGCAGCGTGAATGTCGCATCGCGCAACCAGCAGAAGCGATAGTCCCAATTTCTGGAGCCACCGAGCTTTTCCGGCAAGGATGTCGTCGGCGCGGCCACGATACCGCCTGACGGCGCATAGATCAGCGCCTTCAGCGTGATCAGCGAACGCATCACAAGCCCCTGATGCTCACCCTTGTAGGTGCAGCGGCTGCTCCACTCTTGCCAGAATTCCTCGGTGTCCCTCAACGCCTCATCGACATTGATCGGTGCCGGCACTTTCAGATGCGAAGGCCCGTAGGTCAGCACGAACGGAACGCTGTCACCCGCCTTGATCTCGAATTTGGCGACGGTCGTGAGGTCTTCGCCATGCGTCTCCACGGGCGTGTGCAGCACCGTCATATCGGGTCCGCAAATAGCGAGCACCGCGTCGTCCGTGTCGCGCTTGACCCAAGGGATCGCTGCGCCAAATCCAAAGCGGATGATCAGCTCCATCCGTACCTTGACCGTGCCGCGGTCACCTCGAACGATGCGAACGACATCGGAAGCGGAGCCACGCGGCGGCATGAAGTCGATCAGCGTGATCGCGCCGTCGTCAGTCTCCAGCGTGGTCTCGAGAATGAGGGAGTCGCCGCGGTAGCGTCGCTTGCAGGCCTTGATGGGAGCGACGGGCGTGATCAGCCAGCGGCCGTGATCCTTGGTGCCAAGCAGCGCGGTGAAGCAGGCATCCGAATCGAAGGCCGGCCAGCACAGCCAGTCGATAGATCCGTTGCGGTTGACAAGAGCGGCGGTCTCGCAATCGCCGATCAGGGCGTAATCTTCGATATTGCTGTACAATGTCTCTCCGCCACCTGAAATTTACTTCGATGCGGGCGAACTCCTGTCCGCGGTTGCAATACGTAACGCGTCGCGATCGATCGCGCTCGCCATCGTTTCTACCGTCGCCGGCAACCGCTGCCGCCAGTTCGGGTGCTCGTCGATGGTGCCGGGAATATTCGGCTGATCGCTGACGCCGAGCAGATCTTCTAACGCAATAGCCTCAAGGCGGGTTCGCGTACGCGCGAGAAAGTGAGCGACGCCAAAGAAATCGGTGCGCTCGATGCCATTCTGCCGCAGCGCGGCATCCAGCATCTCGATGGCGTAACGCCGGGCGTCGTCGCTCTCGCCAGGATCGATGCCGAGCGAGCGCTTGAGCTGCAGATCATGATAGCTACACCAGCCGGTATAGGTCGGCAAATCGTGGGTGTTGAACGTAACGAGAGCGTTCGGCGCGTAATAATCGATGCCGCGGAACGCGTAGCGCTCGTCGCGTTCGAACATCATAACGAGATACGACCAGATACCCCAGGCGGCCATGTGATCGCGGAATCCCTCCGGTACGGTGCCGAGGTCTTCGCCGATGACAACGCACTTGTTGGCGACGCTCTCCTGCGCAGTGACGGCGAGCAGCGCTTCCAGTGGCATTTTGACATAGGCGCCATTGTCGGGACGATAGCCATGCGGCACGACATAGAGCCGGTTGAGGCCGAGCACGTGATCGAGGCGGATCGCGCCGGCATACCGCATGGAAGCGCGCAGCATCTCCTTGAAGGGCGCAAAAGCCTGCACTTCCAGACCGGCGGCATTGAAGCCGGCGAGCCCCCAATTCTGCCCAGCTGGCTGCAGCGCATCCGGCGGTGCGCCGACGGACAGATGCCGCGAGATCGCAAGCTGCTCATTCCATGCATCGAAGCCGCCGGCCTGCACACCAACGGCGACATCGAGATACAGGCCGACCGGCATCTTCAAATCGATGGTGAGATCGAAGCAGGCCTTGAGCTGCTGATCGGCATTCCATTGCACGTATTCGATGAAGGCGACGTCAGCGCCCTCGGGTCCTGCGCGGAGTTCGGCGCATTTGACATCGTCCGGATGCTGCCATTCGGACGGCCAGTCCCACCATGCGGTGTTGTAGCGATGTCGCAACACCTCGAAACACGCAAAGCGCGTCAACAGCGGCGCACGCTCTTTGCGGAAGGCGGCAAAAGCGGCCTGACGCGGCGACTTGGGATCGGACTGGAATTGCGCGAATGCCGCACGCAATGCCTTCCACTTGACCGCAGCGACCGCGGGGTAATCGACAAGGGTCGAGCGCCGAAGCGGCGCGAATTCACTGTCGGCGGCTCCAGCGAATTCGGGCAGCGCTTCGACATCGATATAAAGCGGGTTGAGAAAGAGCCGGCTGTTCGGCGAATAGGGACTGCATTCGGCCGGACGATCGTCAAACAGCGCGTGCAGCGGATTGAGGCCGACGCCCCCCGCGCCGAGGCTGGCGCCCACCCGGATCAGATTCTGCAGATCGGTGAAATCGCCGATGCCCCAGTTGCGCTCGGAGCGCAGGCCGTAAAGCTGCACGGCGAGCATCCAGGTGCGCTCGAATGTGCCGGCATAGGCCTTGGCGGGCGCCACAACGAGCGCGACTTCTTCCGAATACAGCGATGCGTCGGCGAGCCGCAGGCGATGCATGCCGACAGGCAGATTGGCCGGCCACGCGATCTCTCGGCCATTGGCCGAGCCTTCGGCCATCAGCCGATCGCCGTCCCACACTTCCCACTTCAGCGGTGAGGTTGCCACCTCAGTCAGTTGTGTCCGCCCGCCCTCGCCGGTGCGCAGCGCAACCACATGATCGAGGAAACGGCGCGGGGCACGCACCGGCAACGCGTTGAGGATGATCTCCAGCGCAGCGGCGTCTGTGGTGTGCCACGCCCCCTGTCCATCGTGGAAACCGGTCTGAATTCCGAGTTCGGCGGCTTTGGCGTAAAGGTCCATTCGGCACGCTGTTTGCAGGGCAACAACCCAACGGATATCGCAGGTTGCTGCGGAATTTCATGAGGTTACGGAAGAGGATATCCGACTTCCAACGCAATGGCTTAAGCTCGGTTCCGAGGGGAACCAAACCCCTGTCACGAAGCTTCTTATAGGATTGCAGCGCTCCCGTCCCACACGGGGTCCTGACATCCCTCTTGTTGATGGCATCACCGTGAACAGAACATCCCAGACAAATCTGAGCTCCGCGATGAGCGGCGCGTTTCATATCGAGGACATCTACCCAATCATCGATGGCGGTAGATTTCCAGTAAAGCGCATTCAGGGGGAGGCCATCGAAGTCTGGGCCGACATCTATCGCGATGGTCACGAGATCATCGATGCCACCATCGTCTGGCGCCGCGAACAGGATCGCGAGTGGCAGCGCGTCCCGATGACCATGGATGTCAACGACCGCTGGCACGGCACGTTCACGCCGAACGAAATCGGTCGCCACGTCTATGCCATCGAAGCCTGGACCGATGAATTCGCCACCTGGCGCCATGGCTTCGAGCTCAAGCTGAAGGCCGGACAAGACGTCACCCTCGATGCTCTGGAAGGCGCCGGCTTGATGACCAAGGCGCAATCGGGCGGTGCCGAGGCGTCGGCTTTCATCGTCAAACAATGCGAGGCCTATCTAAAAAGCGGTGAAACCGAGCCACTGCGCTCGCCCAGGCTGCGAGAAGCCATGGCCGAGGCGCAGTCGCGTCCTGACCTGACCCGTTCTGCACTGCTGCCCCTGATGATCGATCGGGAACGCGCCCGCAACGGCGCCTGGTACGAGATGGTCCCGCGCAGCCAGAGCAAGGTGCCCGGCCAGCACGGCACCTTTCGCGATTGCATCGCGCGCCTGCCGGACATCGCGGCCATGGGCTTCGACGTGCTGTATTTCACCCCGATCCACCCGATCGGCGTCACCAACCGCAAGGGCAAGAACAACGCGCTCAATGCCGAGCCCGGCGATGTCGGCAGTCCCTACGCCATCGGAGGCGCCGAGGGCGGCCATGACGCCATCCATCCCGATCTCGGCGCACTGGAAGACTTCCATGCCGTCATCGCCGCCTGCAAGCAGCATGACATGGAAGTCGCCATCGATATCGCCGTGCAGTGCTCGCCGGACCACCCGTGGATCAAGCAGCATCCGGACTGGTTCAAGCGCCGGCCGGACGGCTCAATGAAATATGCCGAGAACCCGCCGAAGAAATATCAAGACATTCACAATCCCGATTTCGACTGCGATGACTCCGGGTCGCTGTGGAATGCACTGCGCGACATGCTGCTCTATTGGTGCGACCAGGGCGTCAAAATCTTCCGTATCGACAATCCTCACACCAAGCCGCTGCGGTTCTGGGAATGGGCGATCCATGAGGTGCAGCTGAAACACCCCGACGCGCTGTTCCTCGCGGAAGCGTTCACACGACCGAAGCTAATGAAGGGCCTCGCCAAGCTCGGCTTCTCGCAGAGCTATACATATTTCACCTGGCGGACGGCCAAGTGGGAGATCGAGCAATATCTCAACGAGCTCTGCGGCTATCCCGAGCGCGAATACTATCGTCCGAATTTCTTCGTCAACACACCGGACATCCTGCCCTATCACCTGCAGTCCGGCGAATCGTGGATGTTCAAGTCGCGCGTTGCGCTGGCGGCGATACTGTCGTCGGTTTACGGCATCTATAACGGCTTCGAGCTGCTCGAGCACCAGCCGATCCCAGGCAAGGAAGAATACCTCGATTCCGAGAAATACGAGATCAGGACGCGGGATTGGGATAAGCCGGGCAATATCAAGCCCTATATCACTGCGTTGAACTTCGCCCGCCGCGCCAATCCGGCGCTGCAGCAGATTTCCAACCTGCGCTTCATGCCGGTAGAGAACGACAACATCATCGGTTTCGTCAAAACGTCGGTGGACGGCACCAATGTGGTGGCCGGCGCGATCGCGATCTCGCGCGATCCTTACGAGTTCTGGCTGCCCATCGACGCGCAAGTCTTGGTCGATGGCGAGAAGCGCAACGTCGCTGCTGTCGAAAACATCGTCACCGGTGAGCGCCACGGCGTCGAATGGGGCGGCATCCGCCTGCGCATCGATCCACAACGCGACCCCGCCGCCCTGTTCCGCTGCCTCGCCTGAAAGCGCCCGTAATGAATGTGATGACCGACATCAAGAACAAGCCGGACGTCGCGCAGCCTGACAATGCGATCGATCCGCTCTGGTACAAGGACGCGATCATCTACCAGCTGCACGTGAAGACCTTCGCGGACAGCAATAATGACGGCATCGGCGACTTCATCGGGCTCACCGAGAAGCTGGATTATCTGCAGGAGCTTGGCGTCACCACGCTGTGGCTGATGCCGTTCTATCCGTCGCCCGGCCGCGACGACGGCTATGACATCGCCGACTATGGCAGCATTCATCCCGACTTCGGGACGATGAAGGACTTCAAGCGCTTCATCCATGAAGCCAAGCGCCGCGGTCTTCGCGTCATCACTGAACTCGTGGTGAACCATACCTCCGACCAGCACGACTGGTTCAAGCGTGCCCGCCGCAGCCCGGCCGGATCGAGCGCGCGCGACTGGTATGTCTGGAGCGACACCGACAAGAAGTATGACGGCACGCGCATCATCTTCACCGATACGGAGAAATCCAACTGGACCTGGGACCCAGAAGCCAAGGCCTATTACTGGCACCGGTTTTTCTCGCACCAGCCGGACCTGAATTTCGACAATCCGCGCGTGCTATCTGCCGTGGTCCAGGTGATGAAGCGCTGGCTCGATGCCGGTGTGGACGGCTTCCGTCTCGATGCGATCCCGTATCTGATCGAGCGCGACGGCACCAATAACGAAAATTTGCCGGAGACCCACAAGGTCATCAAGCATCTCCGCGCCGAGCTCGATGCCTATGCGCCGGGCCGCCTGCTGCTCGCCGAGGCAAATCAGTGGCCGGAGGACGTGCAGGAATATTTTGGCGATTCCGACGAATGCCATATGGCCTATCACTTCCCGCTGATGCCGCGCATTTATATGGCGCTCGCGCAGGAAGATCGTTTTCCGATCACCGACATCATGCGGCAGACGCCGGACATCCCGAACGATTGCCAGTGGGCGATGTTCCTGCGCAATCACGACGAGCTTACCCTCGAAATGGTCACCGACGTCGAACGCGACTATTTATGGTCAACTTACGCGAACGATCCGCGTGCGCGCATCAATGTCGGTATCCGCCGCCGCCTCGCGCCGCTGATGGACAATGACCGCCGCAAGATCGAGCTGATGGACTCGCTGCTGCTGTCCTTCCCAGGCACGCCGATCATCTATTACGGTGACGAGATCGGCATGGGTGACAACATCTATCTCGGCGACCGCAATGGCGTGCGCACACCGATGCAGTGGACACCGGACCGCAATGGCGGCTTCTCCCGCGCCGACCCCGCGCGCCTTTACGCACCGCCGATCATGGACCCGATCTATGGCTATGAGTCGGTGAACGTCGAAGCGCAGTCACGCAGTCTGTCGTCCTTGCTGTCGGCGACCAAGCGCCTGATCGCTGTC
This sequence comes from Bradyrhizobiaceae bacterium PARB1, assembly GCA_002256345.1. Taxonomy (GTDB): domain Bacteria; phylum Pseudomonadota; class Alphaproteobacteria; order Rhizobiales; family Xanthobacteraceae; genus Tardiphaga. The sequence continues at coordinate 89,685 of NKIY01000003.1, forward strand.
CGCAAGTCCACGCTGGCCTTCGGCCGCGGCACCATGACTTTCATCCGGCCCGAGAACCGCTCGGTGCTGTGCTATGTGCGTCAGCTCGGCGACGAGGTGATCCTCTGCGTTGCCAACCTTTCGCGCGCCGCGCAGGCCACCGAGCTCGATCTGTCGCCGTGGAAGGAACGCGTGCCGCTGGAAATGCTCGGCCGCACCAAGTTCCCGCCGATCGGCGATCTGCCCTATATGATCACATTGGCGCCCTACGGCTTCTACTGGTTCCAGCTTGAGAAGCGCGATGTTTCCGAACACTCGCAGCCTGCCGTCGTGCCGGAATTCGAAACCTTGGTTGTGCCGCTCGGCTCCACCTGGATGACGCTGGCGCGCACGCGCGGTGTGTTCGAACACGATGTGCTGCCGGGCTTCCTGGCGCGTTCCCGGTGGTATCCCGAACGCAATGCCAAGGCGATTCAGCCGACGCTGACATCAGCGACGCCGTTCTGCCTGGTCGGCGATAACCGGCCATGGCTCGCCTTCTTCGAGACCACCCAGCGCGGCGCCACATCGCGTTACGTGCTGCCGATGCAGATCGACTGGGTGCGCTTCGACCGCGACCGCTATAACCCGAAGGCCTTTTCCGCCGTGCGCCAGGGAGCGCGCGAAGGCACGCTCCTCGATGTCGCCACCGACGAGATCTTCATTTCGTTGCTGCTCTACAATTTGCGAAATTCGGTGACGGTGGAAGAAATCGAAGGCATCAAGCTCGAATTCCGCCCGACCGGAAAACTCATCGACAAGCCGCAGCACAAGCTTGAAAACATCCGCGCAGTGGAGACCGAACAATCGAATTCGACTGCGCTGGTTGACAGCGACTATGTGGTGAAGATCTATCGCAAGCTGCAGACAGGCATCAACCCGGAGATCGAGGTCGGCCACTTCCTCACCGAGATCGCCGGCTTCGCCAACACCCCGGCCTTGCTGGGCAGCATCGAGCTGATCGAAGGCGATCAGCGCAGCGCCGTCTCCATCGTTCACGCCTTCGTGCAGAACCAGGGCGATGCCTGGACCGTGTCGTCCGGCTATCTCGACCGCTTTGTCGACCGCGAGCGCCTGCTCGCGGTGGACGACGGCCACAAGATGAGCGAGGATCAGATCGCCTATCTGCGCTACATGACCCAGACGGGTCTGCGCGTCGCCGAGATGCAGATGGCGCTGGCGAGCCGTGACGACATCGCAGATTTCGAGCCGGAGCCGACGACGGACGCCGACATCGGGGTGTGGACCGACGAGATCGTCACCCGCGCCGAGCCGGTGTTTAGCCTCCTCGCGCAGCGCCGCAACGCTGCGCGCGATGGCGACCGAAATCTGATCGATGCGGTTCTGGCGCTGCGCAACACCCTGCGCGAGACGCTCAATGGCCTGCTGCCGAACAAGATCGACGGGCTGAAGATCCGCCATCATGGCGATTTCCATCTTGGCCAGATGCTGATCGTCAAGGACGACATCTTCATCATCGATTTCGAGGGTGAGCCGCGCCGCTCCATCGACGACCGTCGCCGCAAGGCGCCGGCCGCACGGGATGTCGCCGGACTGATCCGCTCGATCGACTATTCAGCCACAGCAGCTCTCGAGCGCGCCGAGAAGATTGCGCCCGACGAGAACGGCAAGCTCGCGACTGCACTGACTTCGTGGCGCGACAGAGCCATCGATGCTTTCGTGGGGGCTTACCGCGAAGCCATGACCGATAGGCGACTGTGGCCGGCCGATGCCAAGGCGGCCGACGATATGTTGAAGTTCTTCTTGATCGAAAAAGCATTCTACGAGATCGAATATGAACTCGCACATCGGCCGGACTGGCTGCGGGTTCCATTGGCCGGTTTGTTGCGTATCCTGAACGGGGAGCCGAAGGAATCTGTATGACCAATCTTCCCGCTGAAGCCTATGAGATCATCGAAGGCCGTCACTCCGACCCGTTCCACTATCTCGGGCCGCACAGAGAGAACGACCGCACGATCGTGCGCGCCTTCTTGCCCGATGCGGCCCGCGTGGACGCCATCGACGACCACGGCGCCACGACGCGGCTGGAGCGCGTGCATGACTCTGGCCTGTTCGTCGGAGCGCTGGCCAATGGCTCGACGAAATATCAGCTGCGCGCCAAATTCGGCGACAGCGTCGTCGATCTCGAAGACCCCTATCGTTTCCCGCCGCTGCTGACCGATTTCGATCTGTACCTGCTTGGCGAAGGCACCGACCAGCGCATCTATGACAAGCTCGGCGCGCATCCGCTGACGCTCGACGGGGTCGCAGGCGTCGCCTTCGTCGTTTTGGCGCCGAGCGCCAAACGCGTCAGCGTGGTGGGTGATTTCAATTTCTGGGACGCCCGCCGACATCCCATGCGGGTGCGCGGCGTCGGCTATTGGGAGCTGTTCGTTCCAGGCGCGCATGTCGGCAGCCGTTACAAATTCGACATCGTCGGCCCATACGGCCAGCAGGTCGCGCAAAAGTCGGACCCCTTTGCCTTTGCCGCAGAGATGCGGCCGGCGACGGCCTCCATCGTGATCGACGAGACGAAGATTCCGCATCCGCGGCCGGCCCCGGATGGCATCAATGCGCTCAGTAGGCCGATGTCGATCTATGAAGTGCATCTCGGTTCATGGCGTCGCAAGGGCGACAATGAATGGCTCACCTATCGCGATCTTGCCGAGACGCTCCCGAAATATGTGCGCGACATGGGCTTCACCCATGTGGAGTTTCTCCCTGTCAACGAACATCCTTTTGACGGCTCCTGGGGCTATCAGCCCACCGGTCTGTATGCGCCGACCAGCCGCTTCGGCCCGCCGGAGGACTTTGCTGCGCTGATTGACGCCTGTCACGCCGAAGGGCTGGCCGTGTTGCTCGACTGGGTGCCTGGTCACTTCCCCGACGACGCCCACGGCCTCGGCCATTTCGATGGCACTGCGCTCTATGAGCACGCCAACCCGCTGCAGGGCAGGCACATGGACTGGGGCACGCTGATCTACAATTACGGCCGCACCGAAATCGTCAATTTCCTCGTCTCCAATGCGCTGTTCTGGCTCGACCGCTACAATGTGGACGGGCTGCGTGTCGATGCCGTGGCCTCGATGCTCTATCTCGACTACAGCCGCTCTGCGGGCGCATGGATTCCGAACAAATATGGCGGCCGCGAAAATATCGAGGCGATCGAGTTCCTGCGTCGCTTCAATCGCGAACTATTCGGAAAATTCCCCAATGCCACGACCGCGGCAGAAGAGTCCACCGCCTGGCCGCAGGTCTCGCGCCCGGTCGAGTTCGGCGGGCTCGGTTTTGGCTACAAGTGGAACATGGGCTGGATGCATGACACGCTGAATTACATCAGCAAGGACTCGATCTATCGCAAGTACCAACACAACGATATCCTGTTCGGGCTGCAATATGCGTTCTCGGAAAACTTCATTCTGCCGCTGTCACATGACGAAGTCGTTCACGGCAAGCGCTCGATCCTCGGCCGCATGCCGGGCGACGACTGGCAGCGCTTTGCCAATCTGCGCGCATATTACTCCTTCATGTTCGGCCATCCCGGCAAGAAGCTGATGTTCATGGGCTGTGAGTTCGCCCAGGAGCGTGAATGGAACCATGATCATTCACTCGATTGGCATCTGCTCGAACAGGACAGGCATGCCGGTATCCATTCGCTGATCCGCGATCTCAACAAGCTCTATCGCGACACACCGGCACTGCACGAGCTCGATTGCGATCCTGCCGGCTTCGAATGGATGATCACGGACGACGCCGGCAACAACGTTTTCGCCTGGATGCGCAAGGGCAACGCGCCGCGGTCGCGTTGTCTGATCGTGGTGAACTTCTCGCCGAACGTCTATCGCGACTATCGGGTCCGCGTGCCCTTCACTGGCAAGTGGCGCGAGGCGCTCAATTCCGACGCCGCAATTTATGGCGGGAGCAATGTCGGCAATTCCGGCGAGGTGACGGCCTCTGGCCTCGTGCCCGAACTCAGCCTCACATTGCCGCCGCTCGCGGCGATCTTTCTCATACCGGAAGCCTGATCGATGCGCCTTTCAGCCGGAACGCCCTCCCGCCTCGGCGCCAGCTGGGACGGGCGGGGGACGAATTTTGCCTTGTTCTCGGCGAACGCCAAGAAGGTGGAGCTATGCCTGTTCGATGGCCAGGGCCGCCGCGAACTCGAGCGCATCGAACTGCCGGAGTACAACGAGCACGTTTTCCACGGCTATCTCAACGACGTCTCGCCGGGCCAGCTCTATGGCTATCGCGTGCACGGGCCGTATGAGCCGGAACACGGCCATCGTTTCAATCCGCACAAGCTGCTGCTCGACCCCTATGCCAAGAAGCTCGCCGGCCGCCTGGTCTGGAGCGACGCTCATTTCGGCTACCGCACCGGCTCGTCGCGCGAGGATCTTTCCTTCGACCGCCGCGACAACGCGCGCGGCATGCCGAAGGCCGTGGTTGTCGATGAGACCTTCAATTGGGGGCGCCGCGAGGCGCGGCCGAGCATCCCCTGGGAAGACACGATCTTCTACGAGGCTCATGTAAAAGGCCTCACGCAGACGCGTCAGGATGTGCCCGCTGGTCTGCGCGGCACCTATCGCGGTCTGGCGGCGCCAGCGATGATCGACCATCTCAAGCGGCTCGGCGTCACCTCCATCGAGCTTCTGCCGGTGCATGCTTTCGTCGACGATCGACGCCTCGTCGAGATGAAGCTCGTCAATTACTGGGGCTACAATACACTCGGCTTCTTTGCGCCGGAAGCGCGCTACGGCGTCGATAACCCGCTTGACGCCTTTCGCACCACGGTCGCCCGCCTGCACGATGCCGGCATCGAAGTCATTCTCGATGTCGTCTACAATCACACAGCCGAGGGCAATCACCTCGGCCCGACGTTGAGCTATCGCGGCATCGACAACGCCTCCTATTACTGGCTGATGCCGGACAATGCACGCTACTACGACGACTTCACCGGCTGCGGCTCGTCGTTGAACCTCACTCATCCGCGCGTGCTGCAGATGGTGATGGACTCGCTGCGCTACTGGGTCGAGGTCTGCCACGTAGACGGCTTTCGCTTCGACCTCGCCACCACGCTGGCGCGCGGGCCGAATGGCTTCGATCGCAACAGCAATTTCCTCACGGCCATTCGGCAAGACCCGGTTCTATCGACCGCCAAGATGGTCGCCGAACCGTGGGATCTCGGCATGGGCGGCTATCAGGTCGGCGCCTATCCGTCGCAATGGTCGGAATGGAACGACAAGTATCGCAGTGCCATGCGTCGCTACTGGGCCGGCGAAGGCTCGCTGATCGGCGAAGTATCGAGCCGCATGACCGGCTCTTCCGATGTGTTCAACCACGACGGCCGCAGGCAGCGTGCCGGCATCAACCACGTCACGGTGCATGACGGGTTCCCGCTTGCCGATCTGTTTGCCTATAACGAGAAGCACAATGAGGCGAATGGCGAGGACAATCGCGACGGTTCCAACGACAATCACAGCAACAATTTCGGCGTCGAGGGGCCGACGGACGATCCGGCCATCAATGCGCTGCGCCGGCAGTTGCGCAAGAACCAGCTTGCCTGCCTGTTCCTCGCCCAGGGCGTTCCGTTGCTGCTGGCCGGCGACGAAGTCGGCAACAGCCAGGGCGGCAACAACAACACCTATTGCCAGGATAACGAAATCGGCTGGGTAAGCTGGGACGGTCTCGGCAACAAGGACGACGACCTGACCGATTTCATCGGCCATATGGCGCAGCTGCGCCAGCGTTTCCCGCAGATCACATCGCAGAAATGGCTCGACGGACGCCGCGCCGATGGCAGCTATGGCGTGTTGTGGCTGACGCCCTCCGCCGAGGAGATGACCGAAGCCGACTGGGCCTTCCCGGATGGCCGGTTCCTCTCCTACGTGCTCAGTTCGAACGAAAAGGGCGGCAATCCGTTGTTCATCGTGCTGAACGCGGCGCCGGAAGGCATTCCCTTCAAGCTGCCGAAACTCACCGAATACAAGAGCTGGCGCCAGGTGCTGAACACTGCCGACGACAAACTCTCGATTGCCATTCTCCCGCCTGGCGCGGATATCGATGCCCCGCCGCGCTCGGTTCTCGCTTTCGCGGGGGCGCCCGCATGAGCACGCGCAGCTTCGGACCAAGACTCACCGACAAGGGGGCGACGTTCCGTCTGTGGGCGCCAGCGGCCGGCCGTGTCGAAGTGCTCGTCGACAAACCCTATCCCATGATGCCGGAGGAGGATGGCTGGCACAGCGCAGATGTGCCGGGTGTCTCCGCCGGCACCACTTATCGATTCCGTGTCGACGGCGAAACCGAAGTGCCGGATCCCGGCTCCTCCTTTCAGCCCGATGACGTCAACGGCCCGAGTGAAATCGTCGATCATGCGACCTATCAGTGGCGAGCTCGCGACTGGCGCGGGCGACCGTGGGATGAGACGGTACTGCTCGAGACCCATGTGGGCACCTTCACCGCAGAGGGCACCTATCGCGCGATGATCGACAAGCTCGATCATCTTGTTAGAACCGGCATCACCGCGCTCGAACTGATGCCGCTCGCGGATTTCGCTGGCAATCGCAACTGGGGCTATGACGGCGTTCTGTGGTACGCGCCGGATCACGTCTATGGCCGGCCCGACGATCTGAAAGCGCTGATCGACGAAGCGCATCTGCGCGGCCTCAGCGTGTTTCTTGACGTGGTCTATAATCATTTCGGTCCCGAGGGGAATTATCTTGGCCTCTATGCGCCAACCTTCTTTGGCGGCGCCGAGACACCGTGGGGGCAAGCAATCGATTATCGCGTGCCGCAGGTCCGCGCCTACGCCGTCGAAAATGCACTGATGTGGCTGCGCGACTATCGTTTCGACGGCCTGCGTCTCGACGCCGTCCATGCCATCGTCGAGACCGGCGAAATCCCCATGCTGCATGAGCTGAGCCGAGAGGTCGGCAAGCTGGCCGCCGATACCGGGCGTCAGATTCATCTGGTGCTGGAGAATGACGACAATCGCGCGACCTTGCTCGATCCCGCGACCAATCCGCCCCGCGGCAAGTATCGCGCGCAATGGAACGACGACTATCACCATGCCTGGCATGTCCTGCTCACCGGCGAGGACAACGGCTATTACCGCGACTATGCTATAAAGCCGATCGATCATGTCGCGCAGGCGCTGCGCTCCGGCTTCGCCTATCAGGGCCAGCCCTCCGCACATCGGGGCGGCGCGGAGCGCGGCGAACCGAGCGGGGCGTTACCGCCGCACGCATTCGTCAATTTCCTGCAAAACCACGACCAGATCGGCAACCGGGCCCTCGGCGATCGCCTGGAAGCCATCGCAGATCCGCTGGCGATCGAGGCCGCGCTCGCCATCACCCTGCTGGCGCCGATGGTGCCGATGCTGTTCCAGGGCGAGGAGTGGGGCTCGAAAGTGCCATTCCCGTTCTTCTGTGACTTTCATGGCGATCTAGCCGATGCCGTTCGCAACGGTCGCCGCAAGGAATTCGCCAGCGCCTATGCGAAACATGGCGATGACATTCCCGACCCTTTCGACATCACCACCTTCGAGAAGGCGAAGATCGACTGGGAGATGCGCGACGGAGCCGGCAAACGACGCTGGGCAATGGTGCGTGACCTGCTCAGGATGCGGAAGCAGTACATCCTGCCACGCAATGTCGGCGCTCGCTTCGGTAAGGTCGAGGAGATGGGCGGCCTCCTCATCGCCAACTGGACCATGGGCGATGACCGGCAACTGACGCTGCGCGCCAATCTCTCGGACAAACCGGTCACGGCATCCGCAGCGACCGGTACATTGATCTGGGGCAGGCAGGGCGACGCGCTCGCACCATGGGCGATCCAGTGGTGGATGGGAGACAAGTGAATGCCGCCGGCCATTCCGACCGCCACCTATCGCCTGCAACTGACCAAGGATTTCGACTTCGATGCCGCCGCTCTGATCGCTCCCTATCTTAAAGCGCTGGGCGTCAGCCACGTTTATGCCTCGCCCTTCATGAAGGCGCGCGCCGGATCGACGCACGGTTATGACATCGTCGATCACACGAAGCTCAATCCTGAGCTGGGCGGCGATGCCGGCTTCGAGCGCATGAGCGCGGCGCTGAAGCAGAACGATCTCGGCCTGATCCTCGATTTCGTCCCCAACCATGTGGGCGTGCATTATGCAGACAATCCATGGTGGCTCGACGTGCTCGAATGGGGCGAAGCATCTCCGCACGCCGTGTCGTTCGACATCGATTGGGAAACGTTGCCCTATCGCACGCGCGGCGGCGTTTTGCTGCCAATCATCGGCTCCAGCTACGGTCAGGCACTGGAGAATGGCGAAATCGAACTGAAATACGACCCGCAGGAAGGCAGCTTTTCGGCCTGGTATTACGAACATCGCCTGCCGATCGCGCCGGAACGCTACAGCGAGATGCTGCGCATCATTACCAAGGAGGCGAATGCCGACGATAGCGCTCCTGGTCGCGCGATCCTGACGCTGGCCGGAAAACATAAAGGTCTCCGCCATCCCAACCGCAGCGAGGCACCCGCCTTCAAGCAGCAGCTAGCCTCTATCCGCGGCGCTGCCGACGTCATCGCCCGCGGGCTCGACGCCTATCGCGCCGGGCCGGATCGCCCCGCAGAGACCCAGATGCTGCACATGCTGCTGGAGCGCCAGCACTACAAACTCGGCCAATGGCGTCTCGCCTCCAGCGAGATCAATTATCGCCGCTTCTTCGATGTGAATACGCTGGCTGGTTTGCGCGTCGAGGACAACGGCACCTTTGAGGCGATCCACACTCAGGTGAAGCGCCTGATCGCCGAGGACAAACTGCAGGGTCTTCGCCTCGATCACATCGACGGTCTGCGCGATCCTTCGCAGTATTTTCAACGCCTGCGCCGCCTGATCCGCGAAGCGCATGGCAAAGCGAAACCCTTTTATGTCGTCGTCGAGAAGATCCTCGGCGAGAACGAGAAGCTGGTGCCCTTCGCCGGCGTGCACGGCACCACCGGCTATGAATGGCTCAACGCCATCACTCAGGTTTTGGTCGACGAAGGCGGCCTCGATCCGCTGGGCGAGATCTGGCGGCAGGTCAGCAATACCTCGCCGAAATTCGAGCCCTTGCTGATCGAAGCCAAGCGGCGCGTGCTCGACACATTATTGCTCTCGGAATTTACCGTGCTGACGCGCCTGCTCGCGCGCATCGCCAACGGGCACTATTCGACGCGCGACTTCTCTGCCGATACGCTACGCCAGGCCCTCGAACTCTATGTGCTGCACTTCCCGGTTTATCGTACCTATCTTACGGCCACGGGCTCCTCTGCACTCGATCGCCGGCTGATCTCCGACACGATCGAGAAAGCGCGCGCCGACTGGTTCGGCACCGACGAGGGGCTATTCGACTTCCTGCGCGACGCGCTGACCCTCGATCTCCTCAAGCCCGGCAGCCCCGCTCACAGCAAGCCGCGGGTACGGCGCTTCGCTCTCAAGGTGCAGCAGTTCACCGGCCCGACCATGGCGAAGTCGCTCGAGGACACGGCCTTCTACCGCTATCACAAGCTGCTGGCGCTCAACGAAGTCGGCGGCGAGCCGGCGGCCGCAGCCATGCCGGTGGCGCGCTTCCACGAATTGATGGTCCAGCGTGCCAGCGAGTTCCCACATGGCATGACATCCACGGCCACGCACGACACCAAGCGCGGCGAGGACGCCCGCACCCGCCTGTTAGCACTGGCCGAACTACCGGGCGAATGGGCAACCGCCGTCAGCCGCTGGAAACTTCTGAACGCACCGCATGTCATCACGGACGGCAACATGCGTTCCCCCTCCGCATCGTTCGAATATATGTTGTATCAGGCTCTTGTCGGTGCGTGGCCGCTGGACACGCGTGATGAGACCTTCCTCCCCCGCATGCAGGCTTATGCGCTGAAGGCTGCACGCGAAGGCAAGGAAGAGACGAGCTGGCTCAATCCGCATGTCGCCTATGAGCAAGGCCTGCAAGACTTTCTCGCCCGCATTCTCGATCACATCGTGTCGAAAGAGTTCATCGAGCAAATCGATGCTTTCGCGCGGAGGATGGCACTGATCGGCGCACTCAACTCCCTCAGCCAGATCACGCTGAAGGCCACCATCCCCGGCATGCCCGATTTCTATCAGGGTACCGAATTTTCCGATTGCTCGCTGGTCGACCCGGATAACCGGCGTCCGGTCGACTTCGCCGAACGCATCGCTGTGCTGGAAAAGATCAAAACTCCCGACTGGAAGGATCTTTCGGACGCCTGGACCAACAGCCACATCAAATTCGCATGGACGCACGAACTCCTGAAGCTGCGCAGCGAATTCGCCGACCTCTTCACCCATGGCAATTATGAGCCGCTGGACGTAACGGGCCCACATGCGGCTCATGTCCTCGCGTTCGCGCGCCGCCACCAAAGCAACGCGGTCATCGTCATCGTTGGACGCAAGCTCGCGGGCTTCACCGATGGCGGCCGCAAATCGTTCGACGGATCAACGCTACATGCAACCGTGCGCGCGCCCGATTACGCCAGCGGGGACATCATCGTCGCTGAACACCTTCAGCATCTCCCGGTCGTGGTCATCAAAACACAGGCATCTCTGAAACGCGTGCGTTCGACACGCCTGCAATAACGACAAGGCCGCCCGGGATTGATGCCGGACGGCCTGGCGGATGTCGTGCCGACTTAGAGGTCGTTCGGTTCCCTTCCTCCGCACTACTTCAGTTTTACATCGAATTGTTTGCGAGAGATTACCGGCGATATCGATGTGCGCCGCACGCGTTTGAACCGAAATTTATGCTGCAACGCAACGTCACATCGACGTCGATCGAACTACACTCCGTCAATCCGCCTACTTCTTTTCCAGCAACAACTTCCCACGCGATTTGATTGTCGCCTGTGCGATATCCGCAAAGCGCTGGAGCAACCATGGCAATGTCACTTCGACATTAACGCGATCGTCGAGCACATCGACATTCCCCGAAGCCACCTGTCCCATGGCGCGGACACGAAGGTCCAATCGATCACCGTCCCAGCGCTCGTGCTCGATCTTTACCATCGGCACGCCGGCAGTGGCGCGCGCGAGACCACTCTTGAGTCGGCGCGCCGCTTCCTCGCGGCCGAGCGAATGCGGAATGGAGACTGTGAGCGGTGCAGACATCGCAAACATCCTGTTGTGGGGTCGTTGACTTCATAACGCAGACCGTCGGGCAAAAGCTCCTCAGCGGTTTCAAGGCTGGAACCTTTGCCGAGTGCTGCGCGTTTTTATCGCAGGTGCAACGGATAAATGCGAAGGCTGAGGAGAGAGAAACATGTCCATTGGTACGATTATTCTAATCATCTTGATTATCGCTTTGCTTGGTGGCTTTAGCGGCATCGGCGGCGGTCCGTTCTACGGCACAGGCTATTATGGCGGCGGCGGCCTCGGTCTGGTGATCGTGATCCTGCTGATCCTTCTTCTGCTTGGCCGGTTGTAAGCAGAACGATTCGAATTTACCCCGCACGGCCCAGCAATGGGCCGGGCGCTTTTTCGCAGAGCGGACCGACAACGCAACATCACGTGACAGGCGTTCGTCAATCGAAACAGTCCGCCTGTCGCTCTGCCCATGCAGGCGACATCCTCACTTCATCTTCCTGATTGCCGCCTTGAGCGATGATGCGGCGTCATCGTACCCGGCCCAAGCCTTGCTATTTTTCAGCAGCGCCGGGACGCTGCGCAGTGTGTAACGCGTCGGGTCGAGATCGCTGCGCAATTGCGTCCAGGTCAGCGGCATCGACACTGTGGCCCCCTTACGCGCACGAGGCGATAGCACAGCGACCGCCGTGGACATGCGATCATTGCGAAGGTAATCAAGAAAGATCTTCCCTTTCCGTTTCGCCTTCGACATGTTGACCAGATAGAGTTCCGGCTCATCGGCGGCCATCTGCTGGCAGATGGTCTGGGCGAAAGTCTTTGCCGTTTTCCAATCGACACGGTCGCGTGCGCCATGCCTCAACGGCGCGACCACATGCAAGCCTTTTCCCCCGGTTGTCTTACAGAAGCTGCCCATTCCAAGCTTCGAGAGTCGCTCATGCAGTTCGCGCGCTGCGGCGATCACATCCATGAACTTCACCTCGGGCGACGGATCGAGATCGAAGACCAACCGGCCTGGCACCTCGGGTTCGCCCGGCGCACAGTTCCAGGGATGCAACTCAAGCCCCCCCATTTGAGCGACGGCCGCAAGCCCTTCGATGCGATCGATCTGCAGATAGGGCTTTCGATCGCCTGATATTTTCACCAGTTCGAGCAAATTCGACGTGCCCGCCATGGCGTGACGTTGAAAGAACTGCTGGCCCTCGATGCCATCGGGGGCGCGTACGATTGAGCATGGACGCCCCTCCAGATGTGGCATCATCCAGTCGCCGACCGCTTCGAAATATTCGGCGAGGTCGCGCTTTGTTACCGGCTCATCATCCCCTGCGTCAGGCCACAATGCTTTGTCGGGATGCGAAAGTGCGACACCGAGCACCTCGGCAGACTTTCCTGGGGTAGATTTGGGAGCTGTCTTTTTGACAGGCTTCTTCGCCGCGCCACGTTTTGCCTTCGGTTCAGCTAGCGCCCTCGTCTTCGGCGTTTCCGCTTCGACCTCCTCCGCCGGCTTATCCTTTCGCAATCCCTTGAACGATGCCTGGCGCACCATGCCAGCTCCGGTGAAACCCGCGAATTCGATCTCGGCGACAAGCTCCGGCTTCAGCCAATGCACATCGCGCCCACCCGAAGGCGCATTCTCGCCGCCGAATGGAGACTGCTTCGCCGCCGCCTTCTTGAGCGCTGGCATGATACGCTTCACCTTGTCCTGCCCGTATCCGGTACCGACGATGCCGATATAAGCGAGATGATCGCCCTTGCGAACGCCGACCATCAACGACCGGAATTTTCCGCCTGTCGTCTTCCAACCGCCAATCACCACCTCATGGCCAGCGCGGCACTTGGCCTTCGTCCAGTTGTTCGAGCGACCGGATGTATAGGACGCCGACATTTTTTTCGAGACGATACCTTCGAGGGATAGTTTGCAGGCGGACTCCAGGATCGCATCGCCGCCGTTCTCGAAATGATCGACGTAGCGGACCAGGCCTTCCTTGCGACGCCCACGCGCCTCCGCCAACAGCGCCTTCAACCGTGACTTCCTTTCCACCAACGGGTGTTTGCGCAAATCTTCGCCGTCGGCAAAAAGCAGATCGAATACGAAGAAGATCAGCGTATCCGTCTCGCCATCGGACAGCGCCGCCTGCAGCGCAGCAAAGTCGGGAGCACCGGATGAATCGAGCCCGACGATCTCACCATCGAGAATGCAATCCGGCAGATCGGCCGCCTTTTCGGCAATGGCTGGAAAACTGGCCGTCCAGTCGAGGCCCTTGCGCGTTTTCAGCGTTGCCTCTCCGTCTTCGATCCGAAGCTGCATCCGATATCCATCGAACTTGATCTCGTGCACCCACCCTTTCGTGCCCGGGGGCCTCTCCACCGAGGTACATAGCTCCGGAGCGACAAAACCCGGCATCTGCGCCGCTTTCCTCGTTTTAGTCGCACGCTTCACCGAGCGGGCTCCGATCCTGGCAGCCTTCTTCGCGCGCGCCTCGGCGGCCGCACCCTCGGCCGAGTCCCAGACGGCATCATTCTTGATTTTCGCATGCTTGCCGATCATGAATGGCTTCGGCGCTCGCCCCTTGCCCTCAGCGATATCCTCCATGCTGCGGCCTGAGGCGACCGATGCATCCTCCCCCAGGATCGCATGGCCTTTGCCATCAACAGCATAGTCGTCGCGATGCTTGATCAACAGCCAGTTGGTACGCTTGCCGCCATTACGGTCGTGCTTCATCCGCACCAGTACGAATCCACCGTGCAGCTTTTCGCCGTCCAGGGTGAACTTGAGATCGCCCTTCTTCAGACCCTGCTCGGCATCTTCCGCGTCATAATAGCCGCGATCCCAGAGCTGAACGGTGCCGCCGCCATACTGGCCTTCCGGGATCGTGCCTTCGAAATCGCCATAATCGAGTGGATGATCCTCGACCTCCACCGCGAGCCGTTTGTCGGCGGGATCGAGGGAAGGCCCGCGCGTTACCGCCCAGGATTTGAAAACGCCCCCCATTTCCAGCCGCAGGTCGTAATGCAGGCGCGTGGCATCGTGTTTCTGGATCACGAAGCGGTGCCGTTTCGCCGGCGCGACGACGATCTCGCCGGAAGGTTCTCTGGTCTGCGCGAAATCACGCTTCTTGCGGTAAATCGATAGTTGGCGATCGGCCACGACGCTTACTCCCAATGGAAATAACAGGCCGCAATGCGGAGATCGGAACCAAAACGGAGAGCCCCCGTTGAAGTTCCACTCGCTCAAGCGATTGGCAAAGCGAGCTATTCGTACCGAGTTGGAGGATGCATGGCCCCGCCCCGCGCCTATTGGAAAGGCTCCCTCAAACTGTCGCTCGTCACCTGCCCGGTGGTTTTGTATCCGGCCTCGACCACGGTGGAGAAAACCAAATTCCACCTGATCAACCGCGACACCGGCAACCGCCTCAAGCAGCAGATGGTGGACAGCGAGACCGGTGACGTCGTGGAAAAGGACCAGAAGGGTCGCGGTTACGAGATCAGCAAGGGCGAGTATATCGAGATCGAGAAGGAGGAGCTCGATGCGGTGCAGATTGAGAGCAATCACACTATCGACATCGACAACTTCGTCCCCCGCGACGAGATCGATCGTCGTTATCTCAACAACCCCTACTATATCGCGCCTGACGGAAAGGCCGGCACCGATGCCTTCGCGGTGATCCGCGACGCCATGAAGGATCAGGACCGTGTCGCGCTGGCGCGGATCGTGTTAACCAACCGCGAGCATGTCATTGCCATCGAACCGCTCGGCAAAGGCTTGCTCGGCACCACGCTGCGCTATCCCTATGAAGTCCGCGATGAAACCGATTACTTCGGCGACATCGCCAGTCCGAAGATCTCGAAGGACATGATCGAACTCGCCACGCATATTCTTGACAGCAAGGCATCGCATTTCGATCCCGCGAAGTTCAAGGATGAGTATGAGGAGGCGCTGAAGACACTGGTGAAGCGTAAAGCCGCCGGCAAGCCGGTCAAGGCTGCTCCGAAGGAAGAGAAGTCGGACAACGTCATCAACCTGATGGATGCCCTCAAGGCCAGCCTCAAGGGTGGCAACGGATCCAGCAAACGCACATCCGACGCCCGGCGGCCTGCGGCGCCCAAGCGACCGGTGAAGAAGGCCGGACGCTCGACAGCGCGGCATCGCAAGGCAAGCTGAATATGATGAGGGCGTTTGGACTGGTCATCACCCTCGTCGCGATATCGGGACTGACTGCGGCGCAGGCGCAGCAACTGCAATCCCGCGAATGCAATGCCTCAAACATCGCCTTCGTCGCCGAGGCCATCTCGAAGATGCCTGACGGCAAGCAGAAAAAGACCGCATCGGATGAGATCGGCGCGGCCAGCGAGAAGATGGCATTGGGCAAGACGGACGAATGCAAGGATCACCTGCTGAAGGCGTCACTGCAGACAAAGTGAGGTTATTTTGAAATGACTCATCCGTCATTGCGAGGAGCAGAGCGGCCAATAACTACGGTCTTGTCGTTTTGACTTGCTTTTGCGCTCGCATTGACGGCTGCGGATTCAGCTGTTCACGGCAACGGCTTGGTGTCAGGACTTTTTCGACGCCTTCTTCATTTTCTTCGTCTTCTTTGCGGTCTTCTTTTTCGCCGCGGCTTTCTTCACCATCTTTTTGGCCGCCTTCTTCGGCGCCTTTGGCACCTTTGGCACCTTCTTGCCTTCAGCCCGCGCTTCAGACAGGCCAATGGCGATAGCCTGCTTTCGGCTTGTCACTTTCTTCTTTGAACGCCCGCTCCTGAGCGTTCCTGCCTTAGCCTTCTTCACGGCACGCGCCACTTTCTTTGCGGCCGTCTTGGAGTATTTCGCCATTTCGTGCTCCCATGTATTGGCAGAAATTCCAATCGCGACTTCAGGTGAAGGTTCCGTGTCAAGGCCTGCCGGCTGCGACACATTGGGTTTATGCCGCGCCTATAACGCAGCCTATGGCCTCATCTCGTTTTCCAATGCACTGCCAATCATCTTGCAACCACACGCTCTGAGGGCGTGCTGTTGCAGGAGCCTCCCGTGAATCGCTATGAACCTCCCTTATCTGGATTTTCTCTCGTTCTGATCGGTCAAAACAGCCGCGGCCAGTGGGTCGCACAAGAACAACGCGGCCTGTTTGGCGGCCTGTTCAAGAATCGTATCTCCGCTTTGCGCTATGCGTTGTTCGAAAATGGTCAGCGCCCCGAGGCCATCGTGGAAACCACGGGTTTTGTCGAACTTGATATGAGCGCGCCCTCCTTCGCATCGGCGCAACCGGTCATCCTTCCGCAACGCCGCGCCGCCTGATCGCACCTCATGTCTGCACTTTCCCTCCCGGCCCATGCAGCCGTTCACAGCAATGACTGGCTGCATGGCATGATTGCCGACCTGCCGACGCCGTTTCACGCGGACGGCGGTCTTGATCTCCTCACTTTCGCGCGGCTCTGCGAGCGCCAAGCCTGCGCCGGCGCCAGTGCAGTCGTCATCGGCGGAGCCGTCGGCGAAGGCGATACGCTCTCCGAAGACGAACGGATGACATTGATCCGCACCGCGGTCGGCATCGCGCGCGGCCGCCTGCGCATCATTGCCGGCGCCGGCTCGAATTGCACGAGCCGGGCGATCGAATGGACACGCATGGCGCAATCGGCAGGCGCCGATGCGGCGATCTCGGTGGTCCCCTACTACAACAAGCCAACGGCAGACGGCATCGTCGCACACTTCCGCGCAATTATCGACGCAACCACCTTGCCGATCATCCTGCACGACGCTCCGTCACGCTGCGCCCGGACGCTGGTGGACGACGTCATCATCAATCTCGCCGCTTCGCCGCGATTGATCGGCCTGTGCGACGACACCGGCGGTGCGTCGCGGCTGGCCCGCCTGCGCCCGCTTTTGCCGCCCGGCTTCCGATTTCTGACCGGTCACGATGCAATGGCATTGCCGTATCTCCTGACCGGCGGTGACGGCGTGGTCTCGGCTGTCGCCAATATCGCGCCACAGCTTTGCCGCGGCATGTTTTACGGCACGCGAAAAGGATGTCCCCGCTATGCGACGACGATCTCCGACATGCTGATGCCACTCGGCGAAGTGCTGTCGTCGGCGGCGCAGGTATCGTCCGCAGTCAAATACGCAATGAGTCTACGCGGCTTGGGTAATCTGGCCGTGCGTCTTCCGCGTGTGCTTCTCGACGAAGCCGAGCAGCATCAGGTTCAGATGGCGATGCAAGCGATCTGGGCCTCACCGGACGAGGTGATGTCCCGGGCGATCTGAGGACACCTTCAAAGAAGCGCCCGCTAGATCAGCGGGCGCTTCTTTTCCATTTTCTCACGATGTTTCGGACCAGGTCCCCGCATATAGTGCGCCGCGGGACGATAGACTGCAGGGCCGATTACAATTCGCCAGACCTGCACCAGCAGTGATAACAAGCGGGCCATCATGGCGCATTCCTGCGATCCGGCCGTGTCGGGATCTCCGCATGGCGCACGCCGACCCGAGCCAGCTCATGCCGCGCCCGACGCATCTTGTCGGCAATGAGCGCCATATGGATCGCTGCGAAAAAGCGTCTGACGTCATTGCGCATCCGCCGGATGGCGACACAGAACCGTTTCCACTGCATGTCGCCGGAATGATAAACGATCGGCGCCTGATTGCGGCTGATCAGATAGGCACGATAGGCGCTGTCGGCCGAGAAGTCGTGTGCCTGCGTGTCACGATTGAAGAACATCGTCATGGTCGTTGTCCATCTCACACATGTCCGCACAGATCACGGAACACAGCAAAGATGCGGACAACACCATATGAATGCGAGACGGGCCGCGTGACCGCGTCATAAGTGCGGCATAAAGACGGTCCCGGCCTCAAGCACAGTCCCGAAAGGTGGATTCCGGGTTCTGACGAAACCGTGCCCCCAAGGCTCCGCTCCCGCGTGGCAGTCCAGGCCGATGCAACGGTGAGCCCCGGACGCTTCTTGTTCTGAGCAATGTAGTCATGTCGAAAAGAAAACGGGACCGGAAGCTTTCGCTGCCGATCCCGGGAGATCTTACTGGAAGATCTTGATGGCACTCTGCAGTGTCAGCCAGACGCCCCAGATCAGCGGGATGCCAACAAACAGCCAGAACGCCGCGGCAGGCGCATCCAGACCGCCTTTGCCGATGCCATACGAGCCGCCGCCGGCCGAGGCGGCTTCCGCGCCCTTGGCCTGCAGGGCCGCGACTTCTTCCGGCTTCATGAACCAGTGCTGCGCCAGCGGCTTCACCAGCATGTTGCAGATCAAGCCGACCACCAGCATGCCGGCGAGAATATACATGGTGAAGTCATAGACCTGCGCCCGCGGTACGCCAGCGGCGATCTGAAACTCACGAATGTAGTTCACAACCACCGGACCGATGATACCCGCGGTCGCCCAGGCCGTCAGCAGACGACCATGAATGGCGCCGACGAACTGAGTACCGAAGATATCAGCGAGATAGGCCGGGATGGTGGCGAAGCCGCCGCCATACATGGACAGGATGATGCCGATGGCGAACACGAACAGCACCTTGTTGCCGGTGGCCGCCAGTGTCGGCACCAGAGCGTAGAGCACGATGCCGAGAATGAAGAACGTATAATAGGTGTTCTTGCGGCCCATCTTGTCCGACAGCGACGCCCAGAAGAAGCGGCCGGCGATGTTGAACAGCGAGATCAAACCGGCGAAACCGGCGGCAATGCCGGCGATCGCCGTCTTCTGCGCAGCGGTGAGCTGGCTGAACGACACGTCAGGCAGCCCGATCAGCTTGCCGGCGAAGATCTCCTGCAGCATCGGCGACGCCATGCCGATGACACCGATGCCCGCCGACACGTTGAGGCAGAGCACGCCCCAGATCAGCCAGAACTGCTTGGTCTTGTGCGCGTTGTCGAGATGCACATGGCCGGTGGTGATCATCTTGTTGGCCGTGGCCGGCGGGGTCCAGCCGTCCGGCTTCCAGTTCGGCGGCGTGATGCGATAGGAAAACGCGCCGATGGTCATGAACACGAAATAGATCACGCCCATGGCCAGGAAGGTCTGCCAGACGCCGACATCGGTGGGCGTCTTGAAATAGTTCATCAGCATGTTGGCGAGCGGCGAGCCGATCATCGCGCCGCCGCCGAAGCCCATGATGGCCATGCCCGTCGCCATGCCGCGCCGATCCGGGAACCACTTCACCAGCGTCGAGACCGGAGAAATGTAACCGAGACCAAGGCCGACGCCGCCAATCACACCGGAGCCGATCCACAGCAGCCACAGTTGGTGCGTGTAGATGCCGATCGAACCGAGCACGAGACCGCCGCACCAGCAAACCGCCGACACGAACGCCGCCTTGCGCGGACCAACACGCTCGAGCCAGCCGCCCCAGATGGCGGCGGAGACGCCGAGCAACACGAAGAAAAGGGTGTACATCCAGCCGAGGCTGGCGACCTTCCAGTTACAAGTGGTCGTAAAAAGCTCGGTCATCAGCGACATGCCGTCGCAAACTTCCTTCGATGCCGGATTCGGAATCGCTTGCGACAGCGGCAACCAGAACACGCTGAAGCCGTAGGCCATGCCGATACACAGATGGATACACAGTGCCGCCGGCGGCACCAGCCAGCGATTGAAACCCGCCGTCGCGATGATGCGCTCACGGTCCAGAAGACCCGGCTTTACGCCAGACAGACTTCCGGCATTGCCAATGGTTGTCATGAAAATCTCCC
The DNA here is from genome assembly GCA_002256345.1 of Bradyrhizobiaceae bacterium PARB1. GTDB lineage: Bacteria > Pseudomonadota > Alphaproteobacteria > Rhizobiales > Xanthobacteraceae > Tardiphaga. The sequence continues at coordinate 109,519 of NKIY01000003.1, forward strand.
TTGCAGTCAGCCCTTCTGAGCCGCTCTGCGTTTCGAAGCAGTCCTGTCGTCAGTGGATTCCCCAGCCGCGTGCAGACAACAGATTCTCGCGCGTCAGCTGCTTAGAACAGGACCAAAGACCGCTACCGAAGTCGATAGGGAAAAAGTATCAGTTTGTGAAATTTCTCAATTATCTCAGTGGTATACCAGAGGCTTGATCGTCATTTGCTATCGCAGCATTCATTTTTTCGATGATGAATATCATCACATCGCCTGACCGCTCCGAACTGTCGATGCGGTCACCTATCTGCTGCACCAGGACTGGAATATCGATCACTGCCATCGGGTCAGTGCAATGCACCTCGATCCGTTCGCCCACCGCAAGCGCCTTCATCGCCTTGCGTGTCATCAGCGCAGGCAGCGGGCATTTCAGGCCGGTCAGATCAAGCTTGGTCGCGGCCACGCATGGGCTCCTGTTGATACGACGGGTTATATCGCGGCGACGCCGAATGTCATATGCAGCCTTATGACGATGACGCATCATGAGCTCACGCTTGGCCTTGTGCTTGCCGGCGGCCTCGCCCGCCGCATGGGCGGTGGCGACAAGCCGATGCGCGTCATCGCCGGCCGCAGCATGCTGACGCGCGTCATCGATCGCATCGCACCGCAATGCGACACCCTGGTCCTCAATGCCAATGGCGATACCGCGCGCTTCGCGGCATTCGGCCTGCCCGTCGTCGTGGATAGTGTCGCGGATTTCCCCGGTCCCCTCGCCGGCATTCTTGCCGGGCTCGACTGGGCGGCGCAGCATCGGCCTGACATCCGATGGATACTCAGCGCGCCGGGCGACTGCCCGTTCCTGCCACGCGATCTCGCTGCAAGCCTGCATCGCGCGCGGAGCACAGAGAACGCAGAGCTCGCCGTAGCCTCATCCGCCGGGCAAACCCATCCCGTTGTCGGACTGTGGAACGTCGCATTGCGACACGATCTGCGACATGCGCTGATGAATGAGCAACTGCGTCAGGTCGGCCGGTTCATGGCACGCTATCGCCTCGCGACGGTGAACTGGCCGACCGCCCCCGTCGACCCCTTCTTCAATGCGAATACGGCCGACGACCTCGCCGAGGCCGAACGCCTCGCATTGCTCGACGACAAGGGCTGACTTAAGCTTCCTTCCAGCACGCGGCCGCAAGTGCCGCGATCGATTGGGAGGATATTTTATGCGCGGCACCTGTTTGTCCGTGATCTCGTCGCTCGCCCTTACCCTCTTTGCCTCTGCCGCCTCCGCGCAAATCTCCGACGACGTCGTCAAGATCGGCGTACTCACCGATATGAACGGGCCGGCGGCGACGCCGTCAGGCCAGGGGTCTGTCACCGCCGCGCAGATGGCCGTGGAGGACTTCGGCGGCAGTGTGCTGGGCAAGCCGATCAGCGTGATCGTCGGCGACCATCAGCTCAAGCCAGATGTCGGCGCTTCGCTGGCGCGGCGCTGGTACGATGTCGATCAGGTCGACATCATCGTCGATGTGCCGGTTTCTGCCGTTGGCCTGGCCGTGCAGAACGTCGCCAACGACCGCAAACGTCTTTTCATTACCCATTCCACCGGCGCCGCGGATTTCCATGGCAAGTTCTGTTCGCCCTACACGATGCAATGGGTATTCGACACCCGCGCCTTGGCCGTCGGCACCGCACAGGAAGTGGTGAAACGCGGCGGTGATACATGGTTCTTCATCACCGACGATTTTGCCTTCGGCCATGCGCTGGAGCGCGATGCGGCGGCGGTCGTGACGAAGACCGGCGGCAAGGTGCTCGGCTCCGTGCGCCCGCCCTTCGGCGCATCCGATCTCTCCTCCTTCGTGCTGCAGGCGCAGGCCTCGAAGGCGAAGATCATCGGCATCGCCGGCGGGCCGCCGAACAACATCAACGAAATCAAGACCGCCGGCGAATTCGGCGTGTTCAAAGGCGGCCAGCAGATGGCCGCATTGCTGGCGCTGATCACCGACATCGACTCGCTCGGCCTTCCCACCGCGCAGGGCCTGCTGCTGACGACATCCTTCTATTGGGACATGGATGACAAGACCCGCGCCTGGTCGAAGCGCTTCTTCGACAAGATGAAGCGCATGCCGACCATGTGGCAGGCCGGCGTCTACTCATCCACCATGGTCTATCTCAACGCTATCAAGGAAGCCGGCACCGACGATCCCCTGAAGGTGGCCGCCAAGATGCGCGAGAAGCCGATCGAGGACTTCTTCGCCCGCAACGGCAAGCTGCGCGAGGACGGGTTGATGGTGCACGACCTGATGCTGGTGCAGGTCAAGTCGCCGGAAGAGTCGAAATATCCGTGGGACTATTACAAAATCCTCGCCAGGATTTCCGGCGAGGATGCATTCGGGCCACCGGATACAGCCTGCGGGCTTGTGAAGAAGTAAGCGCGGCCACTTGTCGTCCCGGCAAAAGCCGGGACGACACCGAGCCTTACTTCACCACCCCGATCTCCCGAAAATACGTCAGCACGCCGGGATGGATCATCGACAGCTCCGGCGCCGCCGCGACGGTGTTGCTCGCCGTCGTCTCCTTCGCCTGAGCAAGCTTCGCACCGAGCGAAGCCTCCGCGCCATGCAGCGTCTTCGCCAGCCGATAGGCGACGTCATCCGGCAGCGTTTCGCGCGTCAGGACGTAGCTCCATGAGCCCACCGATGCGATCGGCGCCGGCTGGTTCGGATAGCTGTTCGCGCCGATCAGAAGCGGCTTGAGGAAACTGTGCTTGCTTCTGATATGCGCGATCTCGGCCGCGTCTGGCGCGATGAAGCGCGCGCCGCCGGGGCTCTCGCTCATCGTCTTGAAACCCGGCCAGCCGATGCCCGCGCCCCACAGCGCGGCCACGCGGCCGTCCAGGACCATCGCCGGGCCATCACCGGCGCGATCGAGATAGACGGCCTGGAAATCCTTGTCCTGATCAAGCCCGAGCCCGTCCAGAACATAGCGCGAGAGGAAGACGAGGCCGGAGCCCTTGGCGCCGAAAGCCACCGGCTTGCCGACGAGATCGCGAATCGTCCTGTACGGGCTATCGGCGCGCACCACAAACATGCCGGGATTGGAATACAGTGCCGTCAGGATCTTCAGCCGGGTTGGTGGACGCTTGATGCCCTTGAAGGCCTCATAGGCCGGCTCGCCCGCCACCAGCGCCAGATCGAGCTTGCCGTCTTCCAGCAGCGGAATGTTCTCGGTCGACCCCTTGGTGTTCTGCGTGCGCAATTGCAGCCCGGGATCGGCCGCATTCATCACCTCGGCAAAGGCATCGCCATAGAGCGGGAAACCGCCGCCCGGCGTCGCGGTGCCGAGGCTGAGCGTGACGGCACTTCCCGTGATTGGCATCGGCGCAGCTCCTTGTTGCGCCGAGGCGGCGCCGCAGAAGAGCAACGCGGCAGCGAGCGTCATGGCTTTCATGGCGCCCATCATACGTCAAACGCTCGCCGCCACCAGCGCCGGCAGCATGCCCGAATGATTGACCGCGCCAGCCACCAGATAGGCAAATCCGAGCAGCACCAGGAAGCCGAGGAAGAACAGGCCAAACAGGATCAGCGCGACCTTTTTGGCCAAGGCGGAAATATTGGTGAAGCCGAAGCCACCGGCGATCAGCGATATCACGAGAAAAATGATGGCCCAGCGCAGCATCCCTGCCTCCCCGCTCTGAAAAAGAGGACGAAAACGTCCTCGGCTGGTCAAAGTTCCGCAGCACCCCGCCCCGCCATTGAACGGCAGCGGCGAGCCATATAAGGAAAGCAGGCACCGCCGTCCCCGCCCACCGCCGGACGCCGGCGGGCCTGTAGCTCAATGGTTAGAGCCGACCGCTCATAACGGTCTGGTTGCAGGTTCGAGTCCTGCCGGGCCCACCAATGATTTCAATGGCTGTGAGAAGTCCATTGCCGACTAGACTTTACCGCGCCGCGGACTACCCTGCTCGTCAAAGTAGGGGGGCGCAAATGAGAATAGGAGCCTTGCTAGCGACGACTTTGCTACTAGGTAGCTTGTCGATTTCATACGCGGGGTCGATCAACAAAGATGACCCATGGGATCGCAATCATCTCGAATCGCTGCCAGCTGAGCTCCGCGAATATATCGCAACGATTTGCCAAGGTCCGCCCCGAGCTCAGCATGACTTTGCGACTTACAATCCTCAAGAACGCCGCTGGCGCATCAACATTGAATATCTAAGGTGCGAAGGCCTCGCTCGCTCAGGATTCCGGCGAGGTCGCGAATGCCTCAATGTCGACTTTGTCAAAGTCGGCGGCTCTTATCGGATAGCTCGGAAAGACTACGCGGAATGCGGCTACTAGATCCCCCGGAGCCGCCACCGCCACGCTGATGAGTAAGGAGTGGCTTCTTCGCCGGCTGGTTCGCGTTCCCGGACCGATAAACCCGCGCGAACCGCGCACCTTCAAACCGCTGCCGTCAGCGGTGTGATGCTGTGACGGGTGATCAGATAACGCGATCGGATATCGCAGGTCCGGCACAGAAAGGTCCGGATCTCATGTCCGTCCCGATGCGGGTGAACGGGCTCAGCAATGAGGAACTCGCGTCGGCTGTTGCAGGTCGGGCATGGCACCAGACTATTGGTCGTCATCGCGCGCCCTTTCGAATCGATTGCGGCCGCCTGCAATTTTCCGCCTGCGCACGACAGAAGCATCACCTGAATGGGTGATGCAATCACTGGCATATCTGCTGCGGGTGCGCATCCGTGCAGGACATGTTAGCATCGTCGGGTCTACCGAATGATTGTGATCCCCAGTGACTTCGCGACACACTCTCCTTTCCGGCTGGATGACGCAGGCGGTGCTCGGCGGCTTTCTGATCGGCATGTTGCCGGGGGCGGCGCAGGCCGATGCGCGGCAGTTGTCGCTGATGCCGGACCCGCGCGGCGAATTCATCCGTCTGTGCGCGCCCTTCATGGCGCCACGCTACGCACGTCCGGAAGCCGTCTGCGATTGCCTGCGCAATGCAATGTTCGATGAAGTCGACGACCCTGAAATCCTCGACGCCCTGCTTTACGGCGTGACCGAACGGGGCGTGCCGACACTGAATCGTGCCTGGTTGCCGGCGGAAAAATGGTCGCGGATTGAAACGACCATGACAGCGATCGCCGAACCGACCATGCAATGCATGTTCGGAAGCGGCGCAGAAAGCCGCAAACCACATGATATGCCAGCCAACGGTTCTCCCGGAACACCGCCGGTACAGGACCTGACGCCGTAGCGGAATTGCGCCAATCTCTCTAGACTTCCGGGTATTTCTTGGGGCTTTCTTGCGTCCTCACCATGACCGACTTGCAGCACGACATCGACAACCGCGAGGAACGCAGAATCCTCGTTTATTCCATTATCGTCACCGCGCTCGACGCCGCGGTCGGTATCTCGGTGGGCCTTGTCATCAATTCGTCATCGATTGTGTTCGATGGCGTGTACTCGGTGATCGACGCAGCAATGACCGGCCTGTCGGTCGGCGTATCACTGCTGCTGACGCGGGGATCGACTCGCTACTTCCAGTTCGGCTTCTGGCAGTTCGAACCGATGCTGGTGCTGCTCAACAGCGTCGTGCTGGCATTGTCCTGCGGGTATGCACTGCTCGGCGCCCTCAACGACCTTTTCAGTGTCGGCCGTGCGGTGTCGTTCGGGCCGGGCGCCGCATATGGCATCATCGCGGGATTGCTGGCGCTGCTCATGGCTTATGTCATCGGGACACGCGCGAAGCGCCTGGATTCCGAACTGCTTCTCATGGATGCGCGCAACTGGTTTGCGTCGGGGCTCGTCAGCGTCGCGCTGGGCATCAGTTTCTGGATCGCCGGGCGGATGCATGGGACGAGTTACGATCATCTCGTGCCCTATCTCGATCCGGCCGTGCTGGCGACACTGAGCCTGCTGCTGCTGCCATTGCCGCTGCGGGCATGCTGGCGATCGGTGAAGGATATCATCCAGGTGGCGCCGGTCGATCTCGATGAAGAGGTGCGCGAGATCGCGCGGGACATCCAGAAGCGATACGGCTTCGAGAATTTCTCCAGCTATGTCGCCAAGATGGGCCGCGCGCGCTTCGTCGATATCACCTTCCTCGCGCCGGACGATCTCGGCCCGCGCGAAGTGGATTTCTTCGACGGCATCCGGCGGGAAATTGCTGAAAGGCTTGAGGCCGTGCCGCCGAGCCACTGGCTCAATATCGAGTTCACGAGCGACGAGGCGTGGCTGTAGCGCTCACTCCGCCGGGCGCAGCGTCATCATCGTGCGCTTGCGGGCGCGCAGCAGCAGCCACGTGACGATGGCCACATTGAACAGGTTCCAGGCGATGCCGTTGACGAAGGCGGCGCGGTAGGAGCCGGTGGCATCGAAGATCACGCCGGACAGCCAGCCGCCCAGCGACATGCCGCCGATGGTGCCGAGGATGACGATGCCGACGCGGGTGGCCGCCTGCGAGGCCGGCATCGCCTCGCGGACGATGATCGCATAGGCTGGCACGATGCCGCCCTGGAACAGGCCGAACATCGCCGAGATGATGTAGAGCGAGCTCAGGCCGTCGAAGAACAGATAGAACATCAGTGCCACGCCCTGCGCGATGGCGCCAACCAGCAGCGTGCGCAAGCCGCCGATGCGATCGGCGAGAAAGCCGGAGCCGACACGGCTGATGATGCCCAGCGCCAGCATTACCGACAGCATCTCGGCGCCGCGGGCCGCGCCATAGCCGAGATCGCTGCAATAAGCGACGATATGCACCTGCGGCATCGCCATGGCCACGCAGCAGCCGATGCCGGCAATGAAGAGGATCGCCGTCAGTGCGTTGTGGCTGAGCTGCAGATCGACTTTCGGCGGCGGCGCGTTGGCATGGCTGCGCCGTTCATTGGCCCCCATTTTCGCGCGCAGAATGGCGAGCGTGACCAGGGTCAGAACGGTCGTGACGACGGCGATGCCGATTTGCGTCGAACGCCAGCCGAAGTTCAGCATGCCCCAGCTCACCACCGGCGGCCAAAACGTGCCGCCGATATAACTGCCGGTCGCCGCCAGCGCGACGGCGATGCCGCGCTTGCGCTCGAACCAGTGCGAGGCTTCGGCCATCAGTGGCGCGAAGGTGGCGGACGAGCCGGCGCCGATGAGGAGATGCAGCAGGATGAATTGCCAGAGCGCTGACGTGGAGGCGGACAGCACATAGCCGATGGCCATGAGCACGGTGGCCAGCGCGATGCTCGCCACGATGCCGAACCGGTCCGTCAGCCGGCCGACGATCACACCGCCAATGCCGAAGCCCACCATGGTGAAGGTGAAGGCCAAAGACGCCGCGCCGCGGGTGGCGGCGAAATCGGCCTGGACGGCAGGCAGGATCACGACGACCGACCACATGCCGACGGAGCCCAGCGAGCCGACGACGAGCGCCAAGGCAAGGCGGGTCCACGCCTGACGGCTGTCGGGCTGGAAGGCGGGCGTTTCCGGGATGGCAGTTTCTGGCGTCACATCGGCAACTTGTATGGGGAGTTCCTTCCGGGTCAAGCCGATCTGCCGAAGGATTAGGCATGCGGAAGTGGGGGAGCGGAGAAGGAGTTTTCGCTCGTTGCCCAGAGCCTGCCGCAGTGTCCCCTCCACCGCTCGCGGGGGGAAGGTCAGGGAAAGGGTGCTTCCGCAAACGCCGACGGTCACGTGGGGCTCCCTCTCGCGCAAGCGGGAGAGGGACACATCCGTCTGCGCTAAACCCTGCGTCACGCTGCCCAAACTGCCCTCCGGTTAACCGAAATTAACCCTTTGCTAACCATACACACGGCAAAAATTGCCGAGTGATATCGCGTCTCGTCAGCCGATCGGGGGAATGCCCGTGGATGCCAGTGCGGTGCCTCACTTGCGGATCGGTGGCCCTCCGGCCGCCAGGCCATCATTCGGCGCGCACGATCGGCATGCGCGCGGGGAAGCTGTGACGATGACGGATTTGGTGGCGGGTCAAGGCATCGGCAGCCCGGGCGGCGGCGGCTTCGATCTCGAGAAGCTAAAGGCCACGGTCCTGCGCGGCGACATCGCGCTCGCACTCGGCGTCCTGGTCATCCTGATCGTCCTGATCATGCCGCTGCCGGCATTCATGCTGGATGTGTTCTTAGCGATCTCGATCACCATGTCGGTGCTGATCCTGATGACGGCGCTGTTCACCCAGACGCCGCTGGAATTCTCGTCGTTCCCGACGGTGCTGCTGATCTCGACCATGCTGCGGCTGTCGCTGAACCTCGCTTCGACCCGCCTGATCCTGTCGCACGGCCATGAAGGCACCGCCGCCGCCGGCCATGTCATCGAGGCGTTCGGCCATTTCGTGATGGGCGGCAATTTCGTCATCGGCGTGGTCGTGTTCGCGATCCTCTTGATCGTGAACTTCATCGTCATCACCAAGGGTTCGGGCCGTATCGCCGAAGTCGCCGCGCGCTTCCAGTTGGACTCGATGCCCGGCAAGCAGATGGCGATCGACGCCGACCTCTCCGCCGGCCTGATCGATGAAGCCACCGCAAAGGCGCGCCGCAAGGATCTGGAAGACGAAAGCGGCTTCTTCGGCGCCATGGACGGTGCCTCGAAATTCGTGCGCGGCGACGCCATCGCCGGCCTGCTGATCACCGCCATCAATGTGGTCGGCGGCATCATCATCGGCGTCGCCCAGCAGGGCATGCCGTTCTCGGAAGCCGGCCGCACCTATACGCTGCTGACAGTGGGCGACGGCCTCGTCACCCAGGTTCCTGCCCTCATCGTCTCCACCGCGGCCGGCCTGCTCGTCTCCAAGGCGGGCATCACCGGCGCCGCCGACAAGACGCTGATGAAGCAGTTCTCCGGCTATCCGCAGGCGCTGGCCATGTCGGCCGGCGTGATGTTCACGCTGGCTTTGCTGCCGGGCATTCCGATGCTGCCCTTCGTTGCCCTCGGTGGTGGTGCTGGCTGGCTGGCTTACAGCGCCAGCAAGCGCAACAAGAACCAGAGGGCCACCGCCGCACAGCAGGCGGTGCCGGCTCCAGGCAGCCCGGCCGCTGCCGCAGCCGCGCAAGCGGCACAGGCGGCAGCGGACGAACCGATATCCGCGTCGCTGAAGATCGACGACCTCAAGATCGAACTCGGCTACGCGCTGCTGCCGCTGGTCAACGGGCCTGACGGCACCGACCGCCTGACCGAACAGATCAAGGCGCTGCGCAAGTCGCTGGCCGTCGAGATGGGTTTCGTGATGCCGTCGGTGCGCATCCTCGACAATGTCCAGCTCGAGGCCAACACCTACATCATCAAGATCAAGGAAGTCGAAGCCGGCACCGGCCGCATCTGGCCGAACCAGTTCATGGTCATGGATCCCGGCGGCGCCCAGGTGACCGTGCCGGGCATCCACACCACCGAACCGACCTTCGGCCTGCCTGCCACCTGGGTCGATGCGGCACTCAAGGAAGAAGCCTCGTTGAAGGGTTACACCGTCGTCGATGCCGCAACCGTGCTGTCGACGCATCTGACCGAATTGCTCAAGGGCAACATGTCGGACCTGCTCTCCTATGGCGAGGTGCAGAAGCTGCTCAAGGATCTGCCGAAGGAACAGGGCGAACTGGTCAAGGACATCGTCCCGGCGCTCATCACCGTCTCCGGCATCCAGCGCGTGCTTCAACTCCTTCTCACCGAACGCATCTCGGTGCGCGATCTGTCGACCATTCTCGAAGGCATTGCCGACGCGCTCGCCTATTCTCGCAATCCGTCCACCATCGTCGAACATGTGCGTGCACGCCTCGCGCGCCAGATCTGCGCACAGAACACCTCCTATGCCGGCTATCTGCCGCTCATCGCACTGTCGGCGCATTGGGAGCAGGCCTTCGCCGAGTCCATCATCGGCACCGGCGAGGAGCGCAGCCTGGCGATGCAGCCGTCGAAACTGTCGGAATTCATGGTCGCGGTGCGCAACAGCTTCGAACAGGCCGCGCGCGAAGGCGAAGCCCCGGTGCTGGTCACCTCCGCAGGCATCCGGCCGTTCGTGCGATCGCTGGTCGAGCGATTCCGCTCGCAGACGACCGTTTTGTCGCAGGCGGAGATTCATCCCCGCGCCCGCCTGAAGACCGTCGGCAGCGTCTGATCCGGAGTTCCATCGGGGCAAATCACCGCCAAATCGCCGATGCAAATTCGTCACACACAAGAGGCTTGCCGATTCGTAATGTTTCTTGGCCAGCCCGATACAAGCTGCGACAAACCTGACTATCTATCTGCAAATAAAAACATATTTTCAAATACCCCGTTCTGACCGACCGCCAGAGCGGTGTGAGATCACGGACTCTCACCGTCTTGTGATCGCCAACCTGGAACGTCAGCCCTCGATTTTACGTTTCTTGCCACACACATGATGAACCTGACGATGAAAGCTCGACACCAACGAGTAGTCAGGAAGTGAACGGCAGGAGCGTTCGATGAACCACTCGATTTACAGCGCGGATCGCATGACCCACCTGAAAGTGGTCGTCGTTGCCTTGGTCGCCGGTATTTTCGTGGCCGGTGTCGGCATCTCGTCGCGCATGAATTCAGACCAAGGCTACACGCAGACCGCGCGCACCATCAAAGCCGGCGCGCCCGTGACGACGGCAACGTCGACGACGAGCATGGTCCGCTAACGAGTTTTACGAATTCGCATGCCGATGTCCCCCAAGGTCGTCATGCGATAACGCAGCAGACCCCACTCCCCCCAAGTGGACTGCTAAATGGAAAACGCCCGCTCCCCACGGGCGTTTTTCTTTTGTGTAGTTCTTTGTGTAGTTGAGCCCCACAGTCCGCCCTCATGGTGAGGAGGCGTAGCGGCGCAATTGCGCTACTGACAGCGCCGTCTCGAACCATGAGTCGATGAAGCTCGGAGCTTGCGGCCATCCCCCAGCGAATGGCTTCGCCATTCGCAAAGAGACGCCGCGCTTTGCGCGGCTCCTCAGGATGAGGGCAGTGCTATAACCGCGCCGAATATTACTTCGGCGGCGGCACCGTTTCGATGAGCTTGCCGGTGAACACGATCGGGCCTGTCGCGGAGCCGGTGGGCGATCCGCCTTCGGGCTCAAGGGTCACGGCATAAGTGGCCTGATTGACGGTGTCCGGATCGTAAGCCGCGAGCGCTGCACGCGTTGTGAATTCATCACCGCCGATCACGCCGAGCGAACGCGGTGCCTGGAACTTGTCGGACACGATCCAGAGTTCGTAGCTCTTGCCCGTCTGCGGCTCGGCGCCGACACGGCGGACCGTAAAATTCTTGGTCGCGGCATCGACGGTGAGAATGAAGGCCGGCGATGACGCGTCGGTCTGCAGCAGAGCGACATATTGCGACTGGGCAGCCAGTTGCTGCGGAGTCTGCGCGGGCGCCTGAACGACCTGAACCTCGGCCTTCGGACGCAGACCGGCCGGCAAGAGATCGGGACGCGTCACCTGTACACCGATCAGAGCGATGAGCGCGGCAGCGATGGCGCCCATTGCGGTCGCAACACCACGCCAGCGTTGCGCACGGCGGGCGAGATCGATGACATTGGAATTGTCGGCCTGTACAGGCTCGCGCACGGATTCGGCAGCGGGCGCGGGCGCGGGCTCCGGCATCGACGGCAGCACGATCGGCGCCTGCGGGCCTGACAAGCCGATGGCGGTGCGGATGTTCTCCCACACCTGCGGGCGCGGTTCGACGAGGCCAACCATCTGGTTGAGCACGGCGAGCGCGCGCTCCCACGATTCCACGACGGCCGCGTAGTTCGGGTCGACCGTCATCATCTGTTCGACCTGCGCACGCTCATCGGCATCGAGCGTGCCGAGCGCATATTCCGCAGCGAGTGCGATATGATCTTCGCTATAGTCCATCATGCCAGTCCCAGACATGCGCGGATATCCAACATGCTCCGGCGCAGCCACGTCTTCACGGTGTTCACCGGCTTCTCGAATTTCACCGCCAGTTGTTCACGGCTCCAGCCATTGTAGTAAGCAAGCAGCACCAGCTTCTGCCGTTCCGGCTCGAGCTGCCCGACGCATTCGAGCAGGCGCCGCAACTCTTCGGTCATCTCGCGGCGCGCGAGCGGATCGGGCGTATCGGCGGCGACTTCCATGGCGGCCGGCTCTTCCTCTATCGACGTCTCGCCTTTCTTGCGCACGACATCGATCGCGCGATTGCGCGCTATCGAAGCCATCCATGTGATCGGCGATGCGACGCCGGGGTTGAACTGGCCGGCGTTGTTCCAGATCTTGACATAGACCTCCTGGATGACTTCTTCCGCGAGGTCCTGTCTGCGCAAGATACGGAGAACGACACCGAACAGTTTCGCACGCGTAGCGGTATAAAGGCGTTCGAATGCAGCTTCATCGCCTTTTGCCACTGCAGCGATGAGCCAGACCAGTTCTGCCGGCGTGAGCATCCCGTCTCCTCGACCTGAAATTACCTTTCACTGCATGATCAACTCACGCAGCGGTATTCCCGACTCGTAACATGAATACCGGCGCGCAAGCCATGATGCTTGTTCGCGCTGTGGATACACGCCAATGAAAAACCCGGACCTTGCGGCCCGGGTTCATTCGTCAGATCAGCGATGCGCTTCGATAAAACTGTGTCCCGGGCGCGATGCGATGCGCAGCATTGCTTCGCAGAACCGGGACAGTATCAAGCTCCGAGCCTTTGGCGGTCCCGGCTCTGCGAGGCGGCACTTCGCGCCGCATCGCGTCCGGGACACGATTCCCCCGGAATGCAATTCGTCTCAGGCCACCGCGCCGATGCGGGCGCGCATCAGGCCGATGCTGTCGAGATCAGCCTGCTCGCGGGCATTCTCTTCCTCGCGGGCACGGGCCTGATCGCGCTCGTCGAGCAGTTCGACCTTCTTGAGTTCTTCGAAGGCTTCGGCAAGCAGCGCCTTGGCGTCTTCGAGCTGGCCGCGGAGTTCGTCGGCCGAGCGGGTCAGGTTTTCGCGGCGCTGGATCGCGGCCTTCGCATAGGTCGGGTAAGCGAAGTGCGAGGGATCCTGGATGCCGGCGCGGTCCTGTTCAGTCTGGATCTCGCGCTCGAGATCGACGGACATGCGCTGGAAGTCGGCGATCATGCCTTCGATCTGATTGACGCGGCGGCGCTTCTCGTCGACCTGAAACTTCTTCAGGCGGATCAGGGTGTCACGTGACTTCATCGACTCATACTCCCCAGAAGTCCCAGTCTCAAAGCGGGACAATACCAGCCGCCCGAACAGGGACAGCCGGCTGAATTCCATCTCTGGCGATCATGATGCCGCGACAAAGTTAGCGTTCCGTTGCCAAACTACCAACGATTTGTTGCAGTTGCTGGTATCCTTCCAGCAATCCACATACCTCGTCCTTGCGCTGCCGCAGGAAGGCTTCAAGCGGCTCGTGCAGAGCGATGGCCTCGTCCACCTCCGGGCTGGAACCGGCGCGATAGGCGCCGAGGCGGATCAGCTCCTCCATGTCGGAATAGGTCGCCATGATCTGGCGGGCGCGGGTGATGGTCGGCAGATAGGCCGGATCGCAGGAGCGCGGCATGGTGCGCGAAACGGATTTCAGGATGTTGATGGCGGGATAGCGCCCGCGCTCGGCAATGCCGCGCTGCATCACGATATGACCATCGAGAATGCCGCGAACCGCGTCCGCCACGGGCTCGTTGTGATCGTCGCCATCGACCAGCACCGTGAAGATCGCGGTGATGGAGCCTTCGTCTGTACCCGGCCCGGCCCGCTCCAGCAGTTTTGGCAGTTCGGTGAAGACCGTCGGCGTATAGCCCTTGGCGGTGGGCGGCTCACCGACGGACAGGCCGATCTCGCGCTGCGCCATGGCGAAGCGCGTGACCGAGTCCATCATGCACATGACGTCCTTGCCCTCGTCGCGGAAGTATTCCGAGATGGACAAAGTGAGATAGGCCGCCTGGCGGCGCATCAACGCCGGCTCGTCCGAGGTCGCCACCACTACCACGGCGCGGGCGAGACCTTCCTCGCCGAGATCCTCCTGCAGGAACTCCTGCACCTCGCGGCCACGCTCGCCGATCAGGCCGATGACGGAGACATCGGCATCGACATTGCGGGCCAGCATCGAGAGCAGCACCGACTTGCCGACGCCGGAACCGGCGAAGATGCCCATGCGCTGGCCGCGGCAGCAGGTGAGAAAGGTGTTCATGGAACGGACGCCGAGATCCAGCGGCGCACCGACACGCTTGCGCGAATGCGCCGGCGGCGGCGCTGCACGATAGGGCATCGGCGCCGGGCCTTGCGGCAGCGGGCCCTTGCCATCGATGGGCTCGCCCATGGCATTGACCACGCGGCCCAGCCAGCCGATCGACGGCCGCACCATGCTGGCGGCATTGGCGATGACCGCGCGGCAGCCGCGACGGACGCCTTCAAGTCCGGCGAAAGGCATCACCACAGCATTGTCGCCGGAGAAGCCGATTACCTCGGCGGGGATGAAACGATTGGTGCCGGTCTCGATGACGATGCGCGCGCCGACCGACATGGCGTGAATGGGGCCGGCGATCTCCACCATGAGACCGCGTACGCCGACAACGCGCCCGTAGATGTTGACGCCGTCGATATCTGCGATCTGCTCGGCGAGTGCCTTCACGTTACACGCGCTTCCAGATTGCTGAGACCTTCACCGCCACATCCTCGCCTTCAAAGTGAATGCTTCGTAGCGAAAGCTTTAAAGTTTCGCCTCATTGCTGCCGGGCTCTTAACCCCGTGTTTACCCGCATCATTAATCATTCTCTCACTGTCTTGGATGACTGAGAGCATTCGCGCCGGCAGAATGGCGGTGCGAGTCGATGGAGCGGGCTAACCCCTTCTCCTCATGCGGAACTTGAGTGGATACGGGTACAAAAAGAGTCTTTCGAGCAACATCTTAGTGCGATTCGAAAAAAATTGCACGACACGGCTTGCGCGGAAGAATCAGCATTTGTTAACCATATCCCGTCAGGATCCGAATCAGTTGTTCGTAGGCGTTTCTTGGTGCCGCAAGTATGGCGGCCGACCTGACGCCCAGCACGGCGACTAAAGGGGACTGGCATGCGCGTTTTGCTAATTGAAGATGATAGCGCTGTTGCGCAGTCGATTGAGCTGATGCTCAAATCCGAGAGCTTCAACGTCTACACGACGGATCTCGGAGAAGAGGGCGTCGATCTCGGCAAGCTCTACGATTACGATATTATCCTGCTCGATCTCAATCTCCCGGACATGTCCGGCTATGATGTGCTCAAGCAGCTGCGGGTGTCGAAGATCAAGACCCCGATCCTCATTCTCTCGGGCCTCGCCGGCATCGAGGACAAGGTCAAGGGTCTCGGCGTCGGCGCCGACGACTACATGACCAAGCCCTTCCACAAGGACGAGCTGGTAGCCCGCATTCATGCGATCGTGCGCCGCTCCAAGGGCCATGCCCAGTCGGTCATCCAGACCGGCGACCTGGTGGTCAATCTCGATACCAAGACGGTGGAAGTCGGCGGTCAGCGCGTCCACCTGACGGGCAAGGAATATCAGATGCTGGAGCTGCTCTCGCTCCGCAAGGGCACCACCCTCACCAAGGAAATGTTCCTGAACCATCTTTATGGTGGCATGGACGAGCCCGAACTGAAGATCATCGACGTCTTCATCTGCAAACTCCGCAAGAAGCTGGCCAACGCTTCCGAAGGCCGCAACTTCATCGAAACGGTGTGGGGCCGCGGTTACGTGCTCCGCGAGCCGAGCGAAGACGAGATCCGCATCCCGGCTTGATCGCCTGACTTCCCCAAACGTTCTCACGAAAAACCCGCCGCAAGGCGGGTTTTTTGTTTGCGGGAAGCTCACCCCCAAGCGATCAGCGCTTGCGGGTGGATTTCTTCTTCGGCGCCTTCTTCGCGGCCTTCTTGGTCGCCTTTGCCGTCGTCTTCTTCACTGTCTTTTTCTTCGCCGCAGTTTTCTTGGTTGCAGTTTTCTTGACGGTCTTTTTCTTGGTGACCTTCTTCTTCACGCTCTTCTTCGCAGCCTTCTTGCTGGAAGGCTTGGCGGTCTTGACCGCAGACTTCTTCACGGCCGCAGCTTTCTTCGCAGCTGGCTTCTTGGTCACTTTCTTTTTGGGTGCCGTGGACGTCTTGGGCGCCGCGGCAGCCTTTCCGGCATCGCTCTTCGGCGGTGCTGAAGCACTCCCGGCGGGCGCGGTCGCTGCATTGTCCAGATCGGACGCGGCCGAAAGCCAGAAACGCAGTTCCGGCGACTTTTCGTCGGCGCCCTTGATGTAACGTTCCTGCCAGGTGTCGTCGGGCTGCAGCGGCTTGCCGAACATGTCCGGCTTCTGCTTCAGCCAGTAGCGCCACGCATAGTGATCATAGATATCGAGGACGTGGCAGGCATAGGCTTCGGCGAGGCCGCGATGGCCGCGGACGATTACCATGTTCTCGTCATTGTTGTGCGAGGCGCGGAAACCGAGATTGTGCGAGCCGGTGACAACAGCGCAATCCTTGCTGAACGGATCGACCACCACGATCTTGTTGTGAATGATCGCGAAGCCGTATTTCTGCATCTCGGCTTCCCATCCGCCAAATGCATCCTTCGCTGCGACATAACCAGCCGGAATGGCGCGGTAGTCGATCTCGCCTTTCTCACCGCTCTTCTTGGCGCCCTTTTTCGTTGGCTTTCCGGCCTCGCCGATCACCCCGATATGGCCGCGCGCCGCTCTTGCATTCCCCTCCCCGGCATCGTCGTCCTCACGATCCGCCGCGCCGCCCTGATGCAGCGCCGCGGAAAAGTTGGTGGCGCGTTGCGCATTGGTCAGCGCGCCGCGCACGAACAGGTTCGGATTGTTCGCCAGCGCCTTGCCCGCAGCATCGAGAATGGAGTTGTTGCCGGGATCGAAAGCGAGGAACAGCACTGCGTGCTTCGCATTCTTGATCAGCTCGAACACATGCGCCATGTCGTCCGGCGTCTCCTTGGGCGGACTGGCCAGCAGCTTCCTGGTGTTGGGCGAAAACAGCGGCTGCACCGTCACGCCATCGCCGAGCTCAATCGGATTGTCGAGCAGCCTGTCATTGCCACTACGATCCCAGTCGCGCAGCGTGCCGGACTGCAGCTGCTTGTCGTCACCACCGGACGCATCGACGTCCTTCTTCAGCTCGTCCCAGTAATCGAGATAGCGCTGCGCGACATCGGCGGATTCGATCACCAAGGCGTTGTTGGTCTGCGTGCACAGACCCGTGCTGGTCCAGTTGGTGGAGCCGGATAGCACCGCAGCCGGCTCGTCGTGCTCCGTCAACACGAGGAACTTGTTGTGCGGGATGCTGCCCTTGCGCAGCAAGCGATCGATCACCGTCACCCCCGCGGCTTTCAGCGCGGCACGATTGTCCGCATCCGCATCGTTGGATGCGGGCTTGGTCTCCGTGGCAGCAACCTGTTCGTTACCGAGGATGATCGTGCGGCTGGCGGGATTGGCCTGCAGCCGCTTCTCGAGACCTTCGGGATCGTTGAGCTCGTACAGCGCACCATGGATCTGCCCGCCATTCTGGTCGGCCCGATCCAGCAGATAGGTCACGCCCTCGAACAACTGGCCCATCAGGCGGCGGCGGATGGGGTCGTTGGGATCGAGAATATGAGGCGTCAGCGCATCGATGCTTGGCTTGTCGTTCAGGGCACGGCTCAGCGCCTGGGTCGCCACGATGCCGCGATTGAAATAGACCTTGAAAGGCCCCCGGTCCGGCGTCAGCGTGACCTTGTTACTGAGCAGCGGCTCGATGCCGGCCAGCGGCTGCAGCGTCCCGCCGGGCTCGCCGCCCATGGGCACGATGCGATACTGATAGGTCTGACCGCGCTGCGCAGAGAGATCCTTCCACCAGAACTTCTGGATCGGCGCCTGCGCTGTGGTGAAATCCGCGTGCGGGTCCTGCCCTTCGAAACGGGCTTTCGCCGGCAGGATCGTCTCCTTTCCGGCGCTGTCGATCTGATGCACGGCGAAGCCGAGGCAACCATCGAGGTGACGATCGAAAGTCCAGGCAACGAGAGCGATATCATTGTTCGAAAACGCGACCGCAGGCATGGATCCCCCAAGGATTTGACAAAATACCTATAGTTGCATCACGACCGTAGCACGCCTGCGCGACGTTTTGCCACTCAATCGTCAATGACGATCGAGGCATTTCCGTCCAACAGGGCTCCCCGGGCATATTCGGTCGATGTTTCCCATCCGAATTTGCTGTCGGTCGACTTCGACGACGATCCGGTAAGGAGCGAACTCGGCACGTCTTATGTGCGCAAGCCGCTCTATTCGCGCGAGGACGCGAATGTGACGCTGAAGGGCTGCGGCTACGCGATTGAAGCGGAGCCCAGCCCCTATGGCGAGGGAAGGATACGTGCGGCAGGTGCTGGTGCCGCTACCGAACTTTTCCGGCAACTATCCGGTCATCGGCTGCTGGCTCGTGGACGAAACGCCGTGCGGGCTTTCGATCCGCGAGAACGGGAAACCGATCACGGGGAAGATCTCGGTTCATCCCGCACGCAATCTTGCAGGCCGCGCTCAGCGCGCGGGCATCGCGGTTTTCAGACCCACTGGCGCCATGGGCGGCACGATCGACGGCGCGGCGCGGACGGCTGTCGGGCGATACAGGCCACGCTTGTCGGCATGCGGCTTGAACGCGTCGGTCAGACCGACGACGGTTTCGGCGGCGCCGAGCGCCAGGAAGCCATCGGCTTCCATGCATTTGGCAAGGCGACCGAAAATCTGCGACTTCATATCCTGATCGAAATAGATCAGCACGTTGCGGCAGAAGATGATGTCGAATTTTCCGAGATGCGAGAACTCGGTCAGCAGGTTGAGCGGCTTGTACTGGATCATCGCGCGCAGTTCGGGCGCGATCTGCCACATGTCGCCGACCTGCTTGAAATACTTCACCAGCAACTGAATCGGCAAGCCACGCTGCACTTCGAACTGGGTATAGATGCCGGCCTTGGATTTCTCCAGCACCTGCTGAGAGATGTCGGTGCCGATGATCTCGATACGCCAGCCGGAAAGCTGTGCACTCATCTCCTTGATCACCATGGCGATCGAATAAGGCTCCTGCCCCGTCGAGGCAGCAGCGCACCAGATGCGCAGGCTGCGGCGGGCGCTACGCGCCTGGATCATTTCCGGCAGCACGACATCGCGCAGATGATCGAACGGCATCTTGTCGCGGAAGAAGAAGGTCTCGTTGGTGGTCATCGCCTCGACCACGTCGGCGCCGATCACGGAGTTGCCGCCCTTGATCTTCTGAACGAGGTCGTCGATGCCGTTGAGACCGGCCTTACGGGCCAGCGGCACCAGGCGACTTTCGACGAGATACTGCTTGTCCGCAGACAGATCGAGGCCGGATTTCTCCTTCAGGAACTTGCGGAGGAAATCGTAATCGGCAGGCGTCATGAACGATCTCCGGAGAACAAGCGGGTGATTTTCGCACCGATCTGATTGAGCGGCAGAATGGCGGAACAGATGCCGGCATTGGCGGCAGCGCCTGGCATGCCCCAGACGACGCTGGTGGCTTCATCCTGCGCAATCACATTGCCGCCGGCAGCGACGACTTCCTTGCCGCCGCGCATGCCATCCGAGCCCATGCCAGTCAGCACGACGGCGAGCACGCCGCCTTGCCAGACCTCGATGCCGGACGTGAACAGCGGATCCACTGCCGGCTTGCAGAAATTCACCGGCGGCCCGTCATCGAGCGCGATGACGATATTGGCGCCCTGCTTCGCCGCGCGCATGTGCTTGCCGCCGGGCGCGAGATAGATCGTGCCGGGCTTGATGGGTTCACCGTCGATGCCTTCATGCGCCGGCCGCTTGCTGGCGCGGGCGAGATGTTCGGCGAGAATGGTGGTGAAGGTCGGCGGCATGTGCTGGGTGATCAGCACCGGCACGCGGTCGATAACTGGACCGATCTCGGCCACAAGCGCCATCAGCGCCTGCGGACCTCCGGTCGACGAGCCGATCAGCAGCGCGCGCGGCATGCTGGGGCTGAACGGGCGTATGGCCAGCTTGGACGGAACGGCGGCGGCAGGAGCAGGGCGCGCAGCAGAAGCCGCAGGTGTCGCGTGCGTCGTCGGAGCGATCGAAGGGCTTGCCACAGATTTCGGGCGACGAACACGGGCACCGAGGTTGCGGATCTTCTGCAGCAGATCGTGCTTGAAGATATCGGCTGCGGAAAGTTCGCGCGTGCTCTCCGGCTTCGGAATGTAGTCGGCTGCGCCGAGCGACATCGCCTTGAAGCTGATTTCCGCGTTGCGGCGGGTCAGCGTCGAGGCCATGATGACGATCAGATTGCGCTTCTTGGCCAGCAATTGAGGAAGCGCCGAGATGCCGTCGAGATCCGGCATTTCGATATCAAGAATGGCAACATCGGGACTGATGCGCTCGACTTGATTGACCGCATCGAGGCCGGTGCGCAGCGAACCGACCACTGTCATATCCGGCTCAGCGTCGATCCATCGCGCGATCAGGCCGCGAATGACCACCGAGTCATCCACCACCATCACGCGCAACGGCTCATAACGCGAATCGGCCGCGGCCGCACTCATCACAGCAGCACTCATCAACTCACCAGACGCAACACACGCAACAAATGCACTTCAACACAAAGGCATTAACTAAAAAGAATCGCGCCGGTACTGGAATCCAGCAACGACGCGAAAAATCAGATCAGGCCGACTTCGGCAAACTTCGCGGACACGATGTCCTTGTCGAATGGCTTCATGATGTATTCATTTGCGCCGGCATGAAGCGCGCGTGCGATATGCGCGACGTCGTTCTCCGTCGTGCAGAACACAACTTTCGGCACATCGCCGCCCGGCATCCGGCGCAGATTGCGCAGGAATTCGTAGCCGTCCATTACGGGCATGTTCCAGTCGAGCAGCACGGCATCCGGAAGGGTGTGCTTGCACATTTCCAGGGCCTTCTCACCATCTTCGGCCTCGGTGATCTCAAAATCGAGACCTTCAAGGATGCGGCGGGCGACTTTGCGGATAACGCTGGAGTCATCGACGACCAGGCATGTCTTCATGTGAGCCTCACTTTCATGTCCCTAACGGGACACTTCTCCGCGGACAGGATCGTCCAGTTGCCGGACCTTTGCTTGAGCGCGATCTGATCCCGAAAAGCGATAGCCACTTCTCGTGATCCTGCTCTAGGCGGCCAGCTTGTCAGTCGAAATTTCGAGCACGCGATCAACGTCGAGCACCACCATGAGCTGGCCATCGAGGCGATGAACGCCGTCGGCCATCTTCGCCATGCGCGGATCGAGATTGACAGGGTTCACTTCACGGCTCTCGTCAGCGAGCTTGAGAACTTCACCGATGGAGTCGATCAACAATCCGTAAGATTCGCCACGCAGCTCGACGCCAACCGCCATCGGTGGCTTACCGTCATTATTCTTCGGCAGGCCGAGACGGGAGCGCATATCGATCGCGGTGACGATGCGGCCGCGCAGATTGAGCACACCGGCGACGTCGCTGGAGGCAAGCGGAACGCGGGTCAAGCGCTCCGGCATGAAGACGTCCTGCACACGCGAGATCGGCATGCCGAACAGCTGCCCGCCGATCATGGTGGTGACGTATTCGGTGACGGCGCCGTCGGCAGTATGGGTCACATTGGTGGTGCTGGTCATGTCGTTTCCCCTCAAGCCGCCTGCGGCACGTCAGCCGTCTGTTCCTTCAGCGCGGCAATCAGGCCGGGCCGATCGAACTTGGCGACATAGTCGTGGAAGCCGGCCTGACGGCCGCGCTCGATGGCAGCCGGCGAGATCATCGCGGAGAGCGCGATGATCGGCGTCTGGCCATGTTTCTGATCCGCGCGGATGGTCTCGGCGAATTCGAAGCCGTTCATATCGGGCATCTCGATGTCGGTGAGGATGACATCGAATTCCTGACCCGACCGCAATACGGTGAGGCCCTCATGGGCATTGGTCGCGGTGCGCACCTTGTAGCCGGCAGCCTTGAGCACCGGCGACAGCATGTTGCGGAAGAACGCGCTGTCATCGACCAGCAGCACCGACTGGGCCGTGGACGACACCCGCATCTCCTTCCGCGAGAACCAGTCCGCGAAGGCCTGCGGCAGGAAGTGACCGACATCGATGACTTCGGTGGCGAGCCCCTTGATCACCGCAGAGCCCAGAATACCATCACGACTCGAAGCGACTTCGATGTGCAGGCGTTCCTCGACGATATCGACGATCTCATCGACCACGAGGCCCATGGAGCGACCATCGTCGGCGAACACCAGGATCGGCTGGGTGCCGGCCGAGCGGACAGTGACGTTCTCCATCTGCACCAGCGGCATCAGCTGATCGCGATACTGGACCATGTAACGGCCGTTCGACAATTCGATCTTGTCGACGCCGATCTCTTCCAGACGCGTGACGAGACCGAGCGGCACGGCCTTCGGCTGTGCGGAGCCGGCGCGGAACACCAGCAGCGAGGTGAGCTGCTCTGCACTGAGCGCACGGGCTGCGGCGTATTCGTCGGCGATCTCACCCATGTTCGAGGCCTGCGCGCCGAGTTCCTGCGCGATGCCGTTGGGATCGACGATCATGATCACTGCGCCATCACCGAGAATGGTATTGCCCGAGAACATGTTGATATGGCGCAGCTTGGTCGACATCGGCTTGACGACGATTTCTTCCGTGTGGAAGACGCCATCGACGACAATGCCGAAGGTCTGGTTGCCGACCTGCGTGACGACGATAAAGCCGTTTTCCGGATCAGCGGATGAGCCGTCGTCGATCTTGAGCAGCTTCTTCAGATGCATCAAGGGCAGCAGTTTGTTGCGCAGACGCAGAACCGGCGTTTCCTTGATGCGCTCGATGCGATGCTCGGAATTGGCGCGAGCACGCACCAGTTCGACGACCGCGAGCTGCGGGATCGCGAAACGATCGCCGCCGGCTTCCACGATCAGCGCGGAGACGATCGCCAGCGTCAGCGGGATCTTGATGGTAACGCTGGAGCCCTCACCGGCCACCGACTTGATGTCGATGGTGCCGCCGATCTGATCGATATTGGTGCGCACCACGTCCATGCCGACGCCGCGGCCCGACACGCTGGTGACGGCTGCTGCGGTCGAGAAGCCCGGTGCGAAGATGAATTTGTGGATCTGCGCTTCCGACATCTTCTCGATATCGGCTTCGGTGGCGAGACCGTTCTGGATCGCCTTCGCCTTGATGCGCTCGGTGTTCAGACCGCGGCCGTTGTCGGCGATGCAGATCAGGATGTGACCGCCTTCATGATAGGCGGAGAGCCGGATCGTGCCCTGCTCCGGCTTGCCTGTGGCAGCGCGTTCAGCCGGGGTTTCGAGGCCGTGGTCCGCCGAGTTGCGCACCATGTGCGTCAGCGGGTCCTTGATAAGGTCGAGCACCTGGCGATCGAGTTCGGTGTCGGCGCCATGCATTTCGAGTTCGATCTGCTTGCCGAGTTCACCGGCGAGATCGCGAACGATGCGCGGCAGCTTCTGCCAGGCATTGCCGATCGGCTGCATGCGCGTCTTCATGACGCCGTCCTGCAACTCGGCCGTCACGGTGGACAGGCGCTGCAGCGGCACCTTGAATTCAGTGTCTTCGTGGCGACGGCTGATTTCGAGCAGCTGGTTGCGGGTCAGCACCAGCTCCGAGACCATGGTCATCAGATGTTCGAGCGTATCGACATTGACGCGGATCGACTGATTGGCGACCTTGTCGGCCTCCGCATGTTCGAGCTCGACCGCGGTCTTCTTGGCAGCCGGCTTGGACGCAGGCTTCGCGGCGGGCTTGGTCTCTGCGACCGGCGCCGCAGCGGGTGTTGTATTTGCTTCCGCGTGCGCCGGAGCGGCAACGACCGGGAGCACTTCGGTTTCGGTTTCCCGGAAAGCGCGTTCCAGCTCGTCAAGGGAGACTTCGCCCGGACGCAGCTCGCGTTCCAGCGTCTGCACCACCAGCGGCGGCGATTCCACGACGGGTGCGGGCGCCACTTCTGGTACAATGGGAGGTGCCGGACTGTTCATCGCTTCCATGCCCTTTTCGGCCATATGATGAAGCTCGTCGATGAGGTCCTCATCGACCCCCTCCGGTTCGGCTTCCGTCGCCTCGAGCTGGCCGAGGATGTCCTTAATGCGATCGATGGTGGTCAGGATGAGGGTCACCGCTGCGCCCGTGACAGGCATCCCATCGCGGAATTTACCCATGAGGGTTTCGGCCGCATGAGCCAGCGCTTCCAGGCGAGGCAGGCCCAGGAAGCCGCAAGTACCCTTGATGGTATGAACAAGACGAAAAATATTATCGAGAATTTTCGCGTTATTCGGATCCTGCTCGAAGCGGACAAGCTGGTTGTCAACCGTGTCCAAGCTTTCGTTGGTTTCCGTCAGAAACTCGCGGAGAAGATCATCCATGAAAGTAGGCCTTCACACAACCGGAGCCCGCGCCGTCGCGTGACCCTTATCGAAGTAGTGCCACTCTCACCACAAAGCGTTTAATATTGGTTGAGCATTCCGAGAAAGACCGAGCGACAGGCATCGAACCGATATGTGAAACGCAAACGGGCCGCCAAAATGGGCGGCCCGTAAATAGTTCGTTAAGTTAGTAACGTCGTTGGGTTAGCGAAACCTCATCAGGCCGCCGTGACGACCGCGGCCTCGTTCTCCAGAACCATCGTCACTTTGAGGCCAGTGCCTTCCGCGAGCAGACGCGTATAGTAGGGCTGGACGGCATGGGCATCGATGTTGCCGACCTGCTCGGCGGTAAGCATATCGACGATGTTCTGCGGCAGGCGCGCATTGATGCCCGTGGCAGTGATACGGAAACCTGTCGGCTCGCCCTCACCGACCGGATCGACCTTGAGCACGCCGCCGCGCGGGATGGTCTGCTGCGCGATGATCAGCATATTGAGCAGCAGCTTCACCTTGTTCTTCGGCAACAAGAGACGCGGCAGATTCCACTCGATCTTGGTCTTGTTGTCTTCGAGATGCCCGCGCGCCATGTTCTGCGCATCGCCAAGGTCGATCACCGCACCAGCCGAACCGGCAGCGCCGAAAGCAAGGCGGCAGAACTGCAGACGCGCCGATGCCGTCTTCGCGCTCTTGCGGATGAGGTCGAGCGCGAATTCCTTGTCCTCGGGCTTCGGATTGTCGTCGAGCACTTCGAGCCCGTTGACGATGGCGCCCACCGGGCTGATCAGATCGTGGCAGACGCGGGACGACAGCAGCGCGGCGAGTTCGAGTGCGTCGGGGGCCGGACCAGGCGAAGGTGCATCAGACATGGGGTATGCTCCTGAGGCCGCGCGACATGAACGGCGAATCAAACATTTGCTCTTTGGTTTGATACACTGCACAGATCAGCCCGGCCACCGCCGGGCCGACGCCCGCAAGGTCGGACGATACAACCATAATCACGAGCGAGACACGAAAGCTTGCCATGACGACCGATTCGCTTCCGCATCTCGATCTGGACCACGCCGCAGGGCTGCTTGAACCGCTGACCCAGCTCGCAGTCCAAGCCGGCGCAGCCATTCTCGCCGTGAACCGGAACGCGATGACAGTGGAAGGTAAAACCGACGGCTCTCCGGTCACGCTAGCGGACCTGGCCGCCGATCGCGTGATCTGCGAGGGCCTAACGCGGTTGTTTCCCGGCATCCCAACGCTGTCCGAGGAGCGGTTGCATCTCGCGAAGCCGCCTTATGCCGGCGCCTTGTTCCTGATCGATCCGCTCGACGGCACCAAGGAATTCATTGCCGGACGGCAGGAGTTCACAGTGAATATCGCCCTGATCGTCGATGGAGCACCGCTGCTCGGTATCGTCGGTGCTCCGGCGCTGGGGCTGATTTGGCGCGGCATTGTCGGGCGCGGCGCCGAACGCCTCGAGATCAAGCCGGACCTTTCCATCGGCAAATTGACATCTATCAAGGCCCGCCAGATGCCCGCGGCCGGCCAGCCCTGGATCGCGGCGGTCAGCCGCTCCCATGGCGACATTCGCAGCGAGGCATTCATCTCCAGCCGGCCAGGCGCGGTGCGTCAGGAATTCGGCTCGGCTCTGAAATTCTGCCGCATCGCCGAGGGCCAGGCCGACATCTATCCGCGCCTGTCGCCGACCTGCGAATGGGATGTCGCTGCCGGCCACGCAGTGGTCGTCGCCGCTGGCGGCCATGTGGCCGACAGCCATGGCCATCCGCTCCATTTCGGCGGCCGGAGGGAAGACTTCATCGTTCCGGAGTTCATCGCCTGGGGCGAACGTAGCGCGGCAAACTAGAGCTTCGCTTCTGATAGAATCAGAACCGTAGCTCTAGCCTTTTGTTTTGACGCGTTTTCTTGACGAGAACCGGTAGCCACTTCGCTCGAAAACGCTTTAGCGCGCCAGTGTCTCCTGAACGCCGGGCCATCTTTTTTGCGCGGCAGGCAGGAAAGTCGCCGGCGCCTCCTTGAAGGCGTCCCGATTCTCCTCGCGACTGAACAGATAGAGCCTCTGGCCACCCACGAGCCAGGTGCGCGGATTACCGGCAATGGCAATGCCCCTTGCCATATCGACGGGGTCGTAGCCCCCAAATTGCGGCCCGTAGATTTCCGGGTGCTTGGCGAATTCCGCGCGGTTCCCTTCGTTGCGGAACCGCCAGACCGCCCCATCCTCGGTCAGCTCGAAATCCGGCAGGCCAGCCTGAGCCTCCGAATCAGTGAAATATGCGACCGGATCGAAGCCGCCGATGGCCAGACCGCTGTACCTGTCGGTGACCACACGTTCATTGGTCCCGGCCCATAACGGCGTGCATAGGCTCGAAATAAGCAAGATCAGGGCAATTCCACGGCCGATCCCGCACCAATCCCGCCGTTGTGCCGTCATAGTTCATACCGATATTATAGGGACTCGGGGACATTGACCGCGGATTAAACGTGGTGCTTCTCAGCATCTGGTTAAGGCTGCGGTCTGCAAATTGAATACCAAGGGTTCTTTTCATGACCTTCGCATCACGCCTGGCAGCGCTCGCGCTTGCCGCTATTACCCTTGCCGCCGCGCCGGCCTCCGCCCAGCAGCGCGGCCGCGAAGCGCCCGATACCTACAGATCGGAAGAACTCGTCACCGCCGGGCACCGCTTCTTCGGTAATGTCTCACGTGGTCTTGCATCGGTGATTGAAAAGGCGGTGAGCCAGTGGGGCCTGCCGAATGGTTATATTCTGGGCGAAGAAGGTTCCGGCGCCATCGTCGCCGGCCTGCGCTATGGCGAGGGAACGCTCTACACCAAGAATGCCGGCGACCTGCGCGTCTACTGGCAGGGTCCCTCGCTCGGCTTCGACTGGGGCGGCGACGGCGCCCGCACCATGACACTGGTCTATAACCTGCCCGCAACCCAGGCGATCTACCAGCGCTTCGGCGGCATCGATGGCTCCGCCTACATCATCGGCGGTTTTGGCATGACGGCGCTGACCGCCAACAATATCGTTCTGGTGCCGATCCGCTCCGGGCTCGGCCTGCGTCTCGGCGCCAATATCGGCTATCTCAAATACACACCGACGGCGACCTGGAACCCGTTCTGATCCAGCGCGAGCAGGCCGGCGCATCAAGGTTAACAAGGCGTTACGCTGTCTTTGCCTGCGCGCGCATGGCATGTTAACCGCGACTTTTCAGCGCGTGGGAGCATAGTGCCATGGTCGAGCCGATCATGTATCTGGCGATCGGTTTTCTGGCCGCGATGTTGTGCAGCCTGCTTGTCATGCCGCTGGTGCACAATCGCGCTGTGCGCCTGACAACCCGCCGGCTCGAAGCTGCGACACCGCTGTCGATGGCCGAAATCCAGGCCGACAAGGACCAGCTCCGCGCCGAATTCGCCATGTCGGCACGGCGGCTGGAAATGAGCGTCGAACAGCTCAAGGGCAAGACCACCAACCAGCTCGCCGAACTCGGCAAGAAGACCGACGCCATCAACCGGATGAAGGTCGAGCTGAGTGAAAAAACCGCAGCTATCTTCGATCTGGAAGCGCGCGAGACGACGGTGAAACAGAAGCTCGCAACCACTGAAAGCGAATTCACCGCCAAAACCGAAGCCCTCGCTGCTGCCGATCGCGCTCTCGCCGACAAGCAAAGCGAACTCGCCCGTCTCACCACCGAACTCAACGACCGCACCCAGGTCGCCGAGGGCCGACAGGTCGAACTGGTCACCGTGCGCACCCAGGTGGAGGAGCTGAGAAGCCGCCTCGGCCTCGCGGAGCAGGACTTCACCAGCACGCAGCACCGGCTCGAATTGCAGCGCGGCGAGTCCGCGACCGCAACACGCGAGCTCGTGGAAGCGCGCACCCGCGTCGAAAGCCTCAATCACCGCGTCACCGATCTCGATCAGCAATTGGCGATTCAGGTCCACGAAGCGGAACTTCTTGGTAACCGCGTCGACCAGTTGGAGGCGCAATTACTGGAGCAGACCAAACTGCTCGCCGAACGCGATTTCGAAAATGCGCAGCTTCGCCAAGCCAGCGAAGCTGCCGAGCAGACGATGCGAAACCTGCGCGTCGAGATTGCCGCCAATGCCGGCGGCAAATCCTCGCCGCTGGTCGAGCAGTTGCGGGCCGAAAAGGCCAGCGCAGAGGAGGAGCTTCGTCTCGCCCGCGAGGACCGCGGCAAGCTCCAGCGCGACCTCAACACCATCCACCAGCAGGCCGAGAGCGCCTGGGCCACGGAGCGGATGGAAAATGCCCTGCTGCGCGAACGCATCAACGATATCGCCGCCGAGGTCGCCAAAATGGCGATGGCCCTGGAAGGGCCGAATTCGCCGATCGAGGCCATTCTGGCGGCCGATCCTGCCGTCAACCAGCCACATCCGGCCAATGATCCAGGTTTTGCCCCCAACAGTACCCTCGCGGATCGTATCCGGGCGCTCCAGTCCCATGCCTCCCGGGGTCGCCAGCCAGGCTGAATCGACCTGTTTTACCCTCCGGTGCAACAATGTGGTCGCAACCGGCAGGGCGTGCTTGACACCCCGGCCCCCAATTCCCTAAATCGCGCCACTGACGTCACGCATCGCCGGGCCCCGCCCGGCCTTTTGGTTTCCGGTCCGGTTTTCATGACCGACACCGCACGCGACGTCCGGGCGCATAGCTCAGCGGGAGAGCGTTCCCTTCACACGGGAGAGGTCCAAGGTTCGATCCCTTGTGCGCCCACCATCCAACTCTTCGCATGCACTGTCAGGTTTTTTGTATTGCAGAGACGGCAGATCTGCGGAATGAGCCGTACCTCTTATTTCGCGCAACAGACGTTCTCTAAAGGTCGCGTATGAGGCACATTGCGCGACAGCGCCTCGCGCCACATCACTTCAAGATCGGCGGCACGATTTCTCTTACGTCGATCACAGCGACTTCATTTCCGCCTTCCGACACAGCGACGATGAAACGCGGGACGCGCTGCATGCCCAGCTTGATCGCTTCGGCGAGAATCTCCCGCGCCGATAACAGTGCCTGTTCGCGCGCAGCAGCAATACTCGGAAGATCGCTGCCCTCCGGATCGCAAATGACATCATCGCCATCTACGAGATGCAGGAAATATTGTGCCATGGTCGCCGCCGCTCTTTGGATGAGAGACAAGCTGTCATCGCTCGACTAGTTTCGACGCGGAGTAGGACTGCCGCATTGGTGCTTCACCATCTAGCGCCTGCTTCTTTGCGACGCTCTCGACATTGTCGAAACTAATCACTGTCCGAGCATGCTCACCGGCGAGATCGAGCCAACGCCGCGCCTCCGCCAACCAGAAAGCCCGATCTGAATCACCGCAACCTGCCTGCTCTCTGCAGATCGCAGCCTGTGCCTCGCAAATCGTTTTCCGGTCCATGATCGTTACTCCGACATTGAACCAGCCAACAGTCTAACACCCTATCAATAACCGTTCGGTACGCTAGCCGACGCTAGGTGGAAAAAGACGGTCGTAGTGCTGGCGCACATCTTCGTGACACTCGCACGCCCAGCGTCGAATCTTCTCTACATCCAGTATCTGGATGCGGCCACGACTGTGAGAAATCATACCAGCTTTCTGCAGCTCGATAGCAACCCCCGTGACGCTGGTGCGGCGCACGCCCATCATTTGCGCGAGGAATTGCTGAGTGACGTTAAGTTCATCACCGGCCAGCTCGCGCATACGCAAGAGCCATTTGCAAGTTCGCGCCTGCACCGAATGCACCGCATTGCACGCCGCTGTTTGCTGCACTTGCGCAAGATGGAAATGCTCATAGGCCATCATCACCCGCCGAAATCCAGGATATTTCTCGGCCAGTTGGACGATAAACTTTGCGTCGAATGTCGACGCCAGACCGCCAACTTGCACCGCAACATGGTTCAGCGAAATCTTGTCGTCGAGTGCGAGGCCCGCACCGAACTCGCCATCGCGGCCGATCATCCCCGTTTCGATAACACCACCGCCGGCGAGTTCGACCACGCAGGAGATGATCCCCGCATGCGGAAAGTACACTTTCTCGATGGTATCGTGCGCTTCAGCGAGCACATCTCCCTGCACCAGCTCGACCACGACAGCATGTCTGGCCATCTCGTCATACATTGCTGGGTCGATGCGCGACAGAAGGCTGTTTTCGTGCCGTCTCATAATTGCTCCCATAAAGGACCGGGGAGCCCAGTCGAATTACCCGTCGCGGGAGCGGATCATTTCTTTACCCGGCCCTTTAGATGGAACAACGGATACTTGCCCGCCCCGCGCATGTCGGTCCGGTAACCGACATTACTGATTCAAAATCCGACAAGGAGCTTCGCGTTCCACAATGGCAGCGTACGACCAGCGCTCCTCAGCAAGCGGTCGCAGGTGTGCGTAGGCGCGCGGCACATCGCACCTTCCACCCCGGACTGCCGGCGCGATCTGTCGCATGCCATTCTGAAACGCATCTCGCACGGACCTGTGTCCGCTAGCGGACCGACGCCGGACTGCGCGTACCTTAATGTTTGCAGCACGACGTTTCGGTGCACAGCCGAACCAGGAGCGCCCCTTGCCCGTTATCCTAGATCTCCACTCTCCATCACGGATGAAGATCGTAGACACGACGATGAAGACCAACGGCAATCGCATGGCTCCTTGCGGTGTGCGCAAGGCAAAGAGCATTACTCCGAAACAGAGCCAACAATCCGATGCAGTCTCGGGCCGCAAATAGGTAAACGCCGATCTCAATCCACCGATCCAATCATGGCAAGGCAGGATCATGGCTCGTCCAATCACACGTAAATGGACCGACGAAGACATTGGCCGATTGATCGCGCTGTCTGAACAAGGCTCATCCCTGATCCGGGCCGCAGGTGCGCTGAACCGGAACACCGCCTCGGTGCAGAAAATGGCCCGTCAGCTCGGACGTCGCTTCCCGGGGATCAGGGAGACCAAAGCAGGTCTTCGTGCTATCAATATCCACGAGAAGTAGGCCAACATCGTTGGCCTATGGGCCGAGCGGCACCTCTCTGCGACTAATAGCGCCCCCGGCGCGAACCCACCCCCTGCCTTCTGGAACCTTCCATCCACTCCAGCGTTGAAGCCGGCTTTACTTTTAGGTTCTTGGCATCAGGCAACGGGCCCGAGTGAATAGACACGATTTCAAGGTCGATCTCACCAATTGCGATCGCGAACCCATTCATATTCTCGGTGCGATCCAACCGATCGGCTTTCTGGTCGCTGTCAGCTCGGATTGGATCGTGGTCCGCGCATCCGAAAACGCACGTGACTTCATCGGCCGATCGCATCAGGAAATGATCGGGCACCCGCTTGCCGATTTTTTCCCCTCAGTCGTCATTCATGACCTACGCAATCGTGTCGCTCTGCTGCGTGGGCCAGATGCAGTCGAGCGTATGTTCAGTTGCGAGCTCGTAAAGGGCGAGGCACTTTTCGACGTCGCGCTACATATGTCGGGCGGACAGATTGTCATCGAGGCTGAGCCCGCCGTCGGCGATTACGGTGACACCACTGCCATGGTGCGCTCCATGGTGAGCCGCCTCGACCAGGCGCCGGACATGACCGCTTTCTTTCGCGAAGGCGCGCGACAGGTTCGCGGGCTGCTCGGCTACGACCGGGTGATGGTCTACAAATTCGACCCTGAAGGCTCCGGCGAGGTGGTCGGCGAAGCCTGCCGTTCCGGCATCGGCACATTCAAGGGCTTGCACTATCCGGCGAGCGATATTCCTCAACAGGCCCGTGCGCTCTACAAACGTAACCTGTTGCGCATCATCACCGATGTGAACGCAACGCCTGTCCCGGTGGTGCCGGCGCTTGACGAAGACGGTCGCCCGCTCGATCTGTCGCTGTCGGTGCTACGTTCAGTCTCGCCGATCCATATCGAATATTTGAAGAACATGGGCGTCGGTGCCTCGCTGTCGATCTCGATCGTGGTCGAGGGCGAGTTGTGGGGCCTGTTCGCTTGCCATCATTATTCGGCGCGATGCCCGGCCTTCCAGAAGCGCTCGGTCGCCGAACTTTTCGCGCAGATGTTCTCGATGCGGCTCGAAAGCCGTGAGCGCCGTGAGGCGATGGAATATGAGCGACGCGCACGCGATATCTCCGATCAGCTCCTCGGCGCCGTAGCGTCCGATGAAACGCTGCTGAAGGACCCGGACTGGCTTGCGGACATCCTCACCCATGCCATCCCCGCGGAAGGCGTCGGCGTCTGGATCAACGGCAGTTACGCTTTTTCGGGCGTCACCCCTCCCACCGACGGCTTTCGCCGGATCGTGCGAGCGCTGAATGGCACAGCAGCTGGCAAGGTGTTCGCCACCGACTGCATTGCCTCGCTGGTGGACGGCGCGAAGGAATATTCGTCGGATGTCGCCGGCATGCTCGCGATCCCGATCTCACGCTCGCCGCGCGACTATGTGGTGCTGTTCCGCTCCGAACTGGTCCGTTCGGTGCGCTGGGCGGGGGACCCGCACAAGCCTGTGGAATACGGCCCGAACGGCCCGCGCCTCACCCCGCGCGCATCTTTTGCAGAATGGAAAGAACTGGTTGAAGGTCGCTCCAAGCCGTTCACGACGTCGGAGATCCGGGTCGCCGAGACGCTGCGCGCGACACTGATCGAGGTGGTGCTGCGCCTTGCAGACGAAGCTGCGGCTGAACGCCATCAAGCCAGCGCACGGCAAGAATTGCTGATCGCTGAACTGAATCACCGTGTCCGCAATATTCTAGGTGTCATTCGCGGACTGATCAGGCAGTCGCAACCCGATGAAGAAGCGGTGAAGCAGTTCGTGAAGGTTGTCGATGGCCGTATTCATGCACTGGCGCGTGCGCATAATCAGATTACTGACGACCACTGGGGTCCGGCGCCGTTGCAGGCGCTGATCGATGCCGAAGCAGCCGCCTTTGCCGATCGCCCCGAAGCGATTGTCGCGAGCGGTCCGCCGACACTGCTGAATCCATCTGCCTATTCGACCATGGCGCTGGTGGTCCACGAACTTGTCACGAACTCTACCAAGTATGGCAGCCTGTCGACCGATGGCCGGGTGAATATCGACTGGCATCGCGAGCGGAATCGCGACCTCGTCCTGACATGGAAAGAGGCTGGTGGCCCCGCTGTGAAGCCGCCGACACGCAAGGGGTTCGGTACGACGATCATTGAGCGCTCGGTGCCTTACGATCTGGGCGGTACTGCCGACGCTTATTACGGCGGGAGCGGCTTCAGCGCCCGCTTCTCCATTCCAGCGCGCCATGTCTCCGAGCCGAAAAACCATGCCGGACCGGCGATCAAGCTGATGCGGCCGACGCACAATCATGCGCCAAAGCCGCCGCCGAGCCTCCTTGTCGGTAAGACGGTGATGCTGGTCGAGGACAGCCTGATCATTGCCCTCGACGCCGAGGACATCATCGGGCGGCTTGGCGCAGACTCCGTCGCGACGTCATCGACGGTCGAGGCCGCACTCGACAATCTGATGCAGATCACGCCGTCCGTGGCTATCCTTGACATCAATCTCGGCGACCAGACCAGCTTCGGCGTTGCCGATCGGCTCATGAACATGAACGTGCCGTTCCTTTTTGCCAGCGGATATGGCGAACAGGCCAGACTACCGATGGATCATCGCTCCCGGATCGTTGTACAAAAGCCCTATACGATCGAAAACCTCGCACGCGGCATCGCCGAGTTGCTCGGTATCGAAGGCGAGATGTAACGGGTTCTTTTGGCGCTGAGAAATTTCGACGATGAGTATTGCCGACGAGAACGACAATACCAGATCCGTAGCCGTCGCGGAGGTCCGTGATCGCTATCGCATGCTGTTCGAAGCCATGGATGAAGGCTTTTGCATTATCGAATTTTTCGATGGCCCGCACGGTCCGCTGAGCGATTACATCCATATCGAAGCGAATGCCGCTTATGAGCGACACGCCGGCATCCCCAATGTGGTCGGCCAGAAACTCCGCGAGATGGTGGGCGACGAAGCGGACGGTTGGGTCGAGCTCTATGGCAGCGTTCTGCGAACCGGCAATGTCATTCGTTTCCAGCGCGAACTCGTCGCCACCGGTCGTCACCTCGAAGTCAGTTCATTTCGCATCGGCGGTTTCGAGGACCGTCAGGTCGCGGTGCTGTTCAAGGACGTGACCGATCGGGTCCGCGCCGACGCAGCACAAAAACACCTGCAGGAGACGCTGGAAACCCGCATCGCCGAGGCGCTGTCCGAGCGTGAGAAGGTGGAAAGCGCGTTACGTCAGGCGCAGAAGATGGAAGCCGTCGGTCAACTGACGGGCGGCCTCGCGCACGACTTCAACAATCTGCTCGCCGGCATCTCCGGCGCCTTCGAGATGATCAATGCCCGGCTAGCACAGGGCCGGCATGGCGACGTTGAGAAATACCTGTCTGCCGGACAAGGCGCCGCACGGCGCGCCGCGGCGCTGACCCATCGCCTGCTCGCCTTTTCGCGCCAGCAGACATTGAGCCCTCGGCCGCTCACGGTGAATCGCCTGCTGCCGGATTTCGCCGAACTCGTCCGCCGCACTGTCGGCCCTGCGATCGAGGTGGAGACCATCGGCGCCGCCAGCCTCTGGACCACCCTCGTCGATGCCAATCAGCTCGAAAATGCGCTGCTCAATCTCTGCATCAATGCGCGCGACGCCATGCCTGACGGCGGCAAGATCACCATCGAGACCGGCAATCGCTGGCTCGATGAACGCGGCGCCCGTGAACGCGGGCTCGACGCCGGACAATATGTCAGCGTCTGCGTGAGCGACACCGGCGTTGGCATCGAAAAAGTCAACATCGAGCGCGTGTTCGATCCGTTTTTCACAACCAAGCCGATCGGCCAAGGCACCGGCCTTGGATTGTCGATGGTCTACGGCTTCGCCCGGCAAAGCCACGGCTATGTGCGCATCTATTCGGAAGTCGGCCAAGGCACGATGGTGTGCATCTATCTGCCGCGCTTCCACGGCGAAGAAGACGTCGTCAGCGCGATGCTGCATGCCGAGCAGATCGAGCCCGGCTCCGGCAAGACCGTGCTGGTGATCGACGACGAGCCGACCGTGAGAATGCTGGTCACAGACGCGCTATCGGATCTCGGCCACGCCTGCCTCGAGGCCGGCGACGGCCCCACTGGACTGAAGTTTCTGCAGTCCGATACGCCGATTGATCTTCTGATCACCGATGTCGGCCTGCCCGGCGGCATGAACGGACGCCAGATTGCCGAAGCTGCGCGGCAATTGCGGCCAGACCTGCAGGTATTGTTCATTACCGGCTATGCGGAGAATGCCGTGCTCAATCACGGCCATATCGAACGCGGGATGGAAGTGCTGACCAAACCCTTTGCGGTGGACGATCTGGTTCGTCGGGTCAGCCGCTTGCTACAACGGGATCAGCAGGATCTTCCGGTTTGATAGCTGCTAGTGCAGGACTGCGTGGACGCTTGGCGCTTCGGCAGCACGCGCAGCGACCAGTTGCGCCTTCAACTCGGCCAATTCGGTTTCAAGCTGACGATTGACCATGATGAGCGCGCCAACGACGCCGCGGGTATCGCCGTGGCAAGCGGCAATCAGATCGTCGATTTCGGAATCAAGTTGGGTCACAAAAAATCTCCTGCCACGCTTTCGGATGGCTTCAATTATCGGCTAGGTCTTGCATCAATATTAAACAATACCGGAGTCCTCGGCTGCATCCTGAGCGTGCATGAATACCGGTTAAGGGCGTCTTTCCGGGATCGGAGAATCCACAGCCGACTTTCCGCTATCGCGCCGGCGCATCGAGGACCTCGGTTCGCCCCGAGTTGGCACGATAGTTCATATCCACCAGAGATTTAGTAGAATCCCGCAATGCACCCGTCAGATCCTCCGTGCCGACACGGTCGGCACGGAGGCGGATATTTTTGCTAGCCGAACCCAGCCACAGCGTGCGGAATGTAAGGCGCCTCAAGCAATGCGATCTCCTCGCTGGTCAGTTTGAGCGAGAGCGCCGCCACCGCGTCGGTCAGATGGGCCTGTTTGGACGCCCCGATAATGGGCGAGGTGATCCCTGGTTTTTGCAACAGCCAGGCCATCGCGACCTGGGCCTGAGGCACGCCCCGCGCTTTCGCGACGGCAGCGACCTGCTCAACTATTTTGCGGTCGGCCGCTTCGGCCTGGACGTAGAGCCCCTTGCCGAATTCGTCGGTCTTCTGGCGTTCGCTCGTCTCGTCCCAGGCGCGCGTGAGGCGGCCACGGGCGAGCGGGCTCCACGGCATCACCGCGATGCCCTGATCGGCGCAGAACGGCAGCATCTCGCGCTCTTCCTCGCGGTTGAGCAGATTGACGTGGTTCTGCATGCTGACGAACTGCGTCCAGCCATTCAGCCGCGACGTATAGACCGCTTTTGCGAATTGCCAGGCATACATGCTGGAGGCGCCGATATAGCGCGCCTTGCCGGCCTTCACGACGTCATGCAGCGCCTCCATCGTCTCCTCGATCGGCGTCTTTTTGTCGAGACGATGGATCTGGTAGAGATCGACATAATCGGTGCCGAGCCGGCGCAGGCTGTGATCGATCTCGGTCATGATCGCCTTGCGCGACAGGCCGGCGCCGTTCGGTCCCGGTCGCATACGGTTGAACACCTTGGTGGCGATCACCACATCGTCGCGCCTGGCAAAATCCTTCAACGCGCGGCCGACGATCTCTTCCGACGTTCCATCTGAATAGACATTGGCGGTGTCAAAGAAATTGATGCCGAGTTCGACGGCCTGCTTGATCAGTGGCCTGCTCTTTTCCTCATCCAGCGTCCATGCGTGCGAACCGCGATCGGGGATGCCATAGGTCATGCATCCCAGACACAGCCGCGAAACTTCGAGACCGGTATTTCCGAATTTGACGTAATCCATGCGCTCACTCCCTGATCGACTATGTAGTTTAGCATTCCTTCGCCCTCCGGCATGTCACGTCACCGCCAACGCAGAAGGGGCAGCCACTTATGCATGGCTATGGCTTCTTGCCATGAAACACCTCGTTCACTGACTTGATCATGCCGGTGTCTGCCTCGGCGTAACCCGGCAGCTTCGCCAGCGCGTCGCGAAACTCGGCACCGCGCAGCACGGCGAGAATGTGCTTCATCGGCTCCTGCTCCAGCAGCGTGGCGCGGCAGACGAAATAGTAATCCTCCGTCAATAGCCGCACGAAATCGAGGCCGAACTGCCGTGCAGCAGCTTCGACCCCAAAGGCGACGTCAGCCATGTCGCTTGCCACATAGGCCGCAACGGCGGCGTGGGTGAACTCCACCTGCTCATAGCCATTGACGCGCTCCGGCGCGATCTTGTGCCGGTGCAGGATCTGGTCGAATAGCAAACCGGTGCCGGAATCCTGATCGCGATTGACGAAACGGATGGCGGGATTGACCAGCGCCTCCATCGAGGTGATGCGCAGCGGATTTCCCGGCTTCACCATCAATCCCATTTCACGCGTCGCAAAGCCGATCACGCGATGGATGCGATTGTCGAGCCAATCCTTGCAGGCGTTGACGCTCTGCTTGCGCAACTCCCCGCGCGGCAGGTGAACGCCGGCGAGATCGCAGGTGTCGTGCGCCAGGGAGACCAGCGAGGTCTGATTGCCGACATAGCGGAGATCGATACTGACATCCGCCGCTGCGTTCAGCATCTCGCGCAATTTCGACACGGCAAAGCCATGGCTCGCATGCACGCGAACGATCGCGGGATGATCGGGCAGCAACTCCTTCAGCTCGGTGGCGAGCTCCTGCGCGAGATTTTCGAGCTGCGGGCCAAGCCGCGCTTCAAGTCGTTCCCCGGCCCAGACAAGCTTTTCACCAAAAGCCGTCAATCGCGTGCCCTTGCCCTTGCTGCGCTCGACCACCGGCGTGCCGAAGAAAGCCGACCAGTCGTTCACGAGGCTCCAGGCATGGCGATACGACATATGATGCCGGCTGGCCGCCACAGTGATCTTTCCGGTCTCGCTGATGTCCTTGAGGAAGCTGAGCATCACCGCCGTCGGCTGCCGCGAGCCGGGCTTGCGAAATCGCCAGACGGTCTCGATGTCGATCCGCATCAACTCCCCTTTCTCGCATCGAGATATGTTCGGGACTTCATATCTGCCGCCGTTCTTTGCCTGTCGTTATCATATTTACTGCAGTTGTCCCTCCTGATGCCATCCTTGGTATACCAGGGAGGATCTCATGCAGACGATTTTACAAGCCAACCTCGCGTCCACCACCGCGCTGCCACGCAAGCGACTGCTGATCGACGGCCAGCAGGTCGAGCCATTGTCAGGCCGCTATTTCGACGTCCTCAATCCTGCAACCGGCGAGATCATCGCCGTGGTTGCCGAGGCCGACGCCTCCGATATCGACCGCGCTGTGATCTCTGCCCGCAAGGCGTTTGAAGGTTCATGGGGCCGCATGCGCGCCGCTGAACGTGGCCTCATCCTGCAGCGTTTCGCACAATTGCTCGAAAACAATGCGGAGGAACTGATCGCTCTGGAGAGCCTCGACGCCGGCAAACCACTGTCGGCTGTAAAGCGCCAGGACCTCCCCGCCGCTATCGATACGCTGCGTTACTATGCCGGCTGGGCCGACAAGATCACCGGCCAGGTCATCCCCGCGCGGCCGGATGCGTTGACCTATACGGTGCGCGAGCCGATCGGCGTGGTTGGCGCCATCGTGCCGTGGAATTTCCCGCTGATGATCGGCATGTGGAAGATCGCCCCCGCCCTCGCCTGCGGCTGTACGGTCGTGCTCAAGCCCGCGGAGATTACGCCGCTCTCGGCGCTGCGGGTCGGAGAACTGGCGCTGGAGGCCGGCCTGCCCTCGGGCGCGCTGAATGTCGTGCCGGGCCATGGCAGGATCGCCGGCCGCGCCATTGTCGACCATCCGGATATCGACAAGGTGACCTTCACCGGCTCGCCTGCAGTTGGCCGCGAAATCCTGGCCGGCGCCGCGGGTAATCTCAAGCGTGTCACGCTCGAACTTGGCGGAAAATCCGCGAATGTGATCTTTGGCGATGCCGATCTCGATGCGGCCACCAAGGCGGCCGCGTCCGGCATCTTCTTCAATTCCGGGCAGGTCTGTTCGGCAGGCTCCCGCGTGCTCGCTCACGAGTCCGTCTATGACGAAGTAGTCGAGCGCCTGACTGCACGCGCACGCGCGATCAAGGTCGGCGATCCCCGCGAAGCCGGCATCAGCATGGGCCCGATCGTCTCGGAGGCCCAGATGAAGCGTGTGCTGGATTATGTCGATATAGGTACCGGGGAAGGAGCGCTGCTCGCAACCGGTGGCGAACGGATCGGCGAGCGCGGCTATTTCGTCACCCCGACCGTCTTCGCCAATGTCGATCACGACATGCGGATTTCGCAGGAGGAGATTTTCGGCCCCGTCGTCAGCGTGGTCCGCTTCAACGACGAGGCGGATGCGATCCGCAAGACCAACGGCACAAAATACAGCCTCGCCGCCGGCGTCTGGAGCAAGGATATCGGCCGCGTCCAGCGCTTCGCCCAGCAGGTGAAGGCCGGCACTGTCTGGATCAATACCTATGGCTACACCGATGTGCGACTGCCCTGGGGCGGCTCCCGCGATTCCGGCTTCGGCCGCGAACATGGCGACGCTGCGCTGGAAAACTTTACCGAACCCAAAGCCATCTGGATGAACCTGAACGTCTGACGCGGCGCATCGCTGCAGCGCGCAAAAGCCGGTTGATCGATATATTCATATCGATATAACGATGGTGTGAACAACCGGTCTTTTGCGTGAGCCTTCCATGAAACGTCACCGGCGCTCTGCCGTCGCTCTGCGCCATGTGGCGTTCGAAGATCTCGGCCTGCTCTCGTCCGTGCTGGATCGGGCAGGCTGGGACGTGGCCTTCTGCGAAGCCGCCATCGACGATCTCGGCCATGCCTCGATCGAAAATGCCGACCTCCTGATCGTGCTCGGCGGCCCGATTGGCGTCTATGAGGCCGAGGCTTATCCTTTTCTCACCCGCGAAATCCAACTGCTGGAGCGGCGGCTGAAACAGGAGCGCCCCACCCTCGGTATCTGCCTCGGCGCACAATTGATGGCCCGTGCGCTCGGTGCGCGCGTCTATGCCGGCGGCACCAAGGAGATCGGCTGGGGCAAAATTGCCCTGACGGAGCAAGGTACGACGTCCTGCCTTGCACCGCTCGCCGAGGATGACGCTCACGTCCTGCATTGGCATGGCGACACTTTCGATCTGCCGAGCGGCGCCATGCGGCTTGCCTC
This sequence comes from Bradyrhizobiaceae bacterium PARB1, assembly GCA_002256345.1. Lineage (GTDB taxonomy): Bacteria > Pseudomonadota > Alphaproteobacteria > Rhizobiales > Xanthobacteraceae > Tardiphaga. The sequence goes on from NKIY01000003.1 coordinate 150,080, forward strand.
CAACGCTCATTATGAGAACCAGGCATTTGCCTTTGGCCGCAATGCACTCGCGCTACAATTCCATCTTGAAGCCGATCCGCGGCAACTCGAGGAATGGTATGTCGGCCACGCCGTCGAACTATCGGCAGCCGGCATTCCCGTGACGGAACTGCGCACCGCAACTGCAGCGGTCGCACCGCAGTTGCAGGATCGAGCAAGCCGCATCTTCGGACGATGGATCCACGCGCTGGATTGAATGAGTCCAGATACGAATTCACGCTCGTGAATTGCGCGCGTAGACCTCCCATGCAGCCCGGCGCGGGTTCCTTAGCTTTACCCATCTGGCGGAAACGATATATTCCGCGCGCCACAACGGCAGAACAATTCAATCCCCCGGGAGGATCATCATGGGCTTGATGCAGCCAATCTCCACCACGTCGCACCCGTATGCGAACGGCTCCTACAAGCAGATGCTGATCGACGGCAAATGGGTCGATGCGCAGTCCGGCAAGAAGTTCGAGACGCACAACCCGGCCACCGGTGAACTGCTCGCTACCGTCGCCGAAGGCGATGCCAAGGATATTGATCTCGCCGTCGCCGCCGCCCGCCGTGCGTTCGAAGGTCCGTGGAGCAAGGCCAAGCCATTCGAACGCCAGGCACTGCTCCTGAAATTCGCAGACCTCGTTGAAAAGCATTTTGACGAACTCGCGCTGCTCGACACGCTCGACATGGGCGCACCCGTCAGCCGCACCTTTGCTGGCAAGCAGCGCATCATCGGCATGCTGCGCTTCTATGCCGGCCAGGCCACGCTGATCTATGGCGAGACGATCGAGAACTCGCTGCCGGGCCAGATTTTTTCCTACACGCTCAAGGAGCCGGTCGGTGTGGTCGGCGCGATCATCCCGTGGAACTCACCGCTCAGCGCCAGCGTCTGGAAGATCGGCCCTGCCATTGCGACCGGCTGCACTGTTGTGCTGAAGCCCGCCGAAGAAGCGCCGCTGACCTCGCTGCGTCTCGGTGAACTCGCTCTCGAAGCCGGCTTCCCGGCCGGCGTGATCAACGTGGTGCCGGGCTATGGCGAGACCGCGGGCGCCGCCCTCGCCTCACATCAGGACGTTAACAAGGTTGCCTTCACCGGCTCGCACTTCACCGGCCAGTCGATCATCCGCGCCTCCGCGGGCAATCTCAAGCGCGTGTCGCTGGAACTCGGCGGCAAGTCGCCGAACATCGTGTTTGCCGATGCCGATCTCGACGCCGCCGTCCCCGGCGCCGCGATGGCGGTGTTCGCGAATTCCGGCCAGATCTGCAGCGCCGGTACCCGCCTGTTCGTTGAGAAGAAGATCTACAACGAATTCGTCGGCAAGGTCGCCGAATTCGCCAAGAAGCTGAAGGTCGGAAACGGCGTCGATCCCTCGATCCAGCTCGGACCGCTGGTGTCGAAGGAGCAGTACGAGCGCGTCAGCGGCTATCTGACCACCGGCGCAGGCGAAGGCGCGAAGGCGCTGGCGGGTGGTAGCCTTCTCACCGAGGGCGATCTAGCCAAGGGCTTCTTCGTGCAGCCCACGGTGTTCGCCGACGTGCAGGACAACATGAAGATCGCGCAGGAAGAGATCTTTGGCCCGGTCATCTCGGCCATCGCCTTCGAAGACATGGACGATCTCGTGCAGCGCGCCAACAACACCATGTTCGGCCTCGGCAGTGGCGTCTGGACCAAGGATGTCAGCAAGGCGCACCGCCTCGCCAAGGCTCTGCAGGCCGGCTCCGTGTGGGTGAACTGCTATCAGGCAATGGACCCGGCGGTGCCGTTCGGCGGCTACAAGATGAGCGGCTACGGCCGCGAGTCCGGCGTCCACCACGTCGACGAGTATCTCAACATCAAGGCGGTCTGGATCAACACCTGATCCGTTCGGCTTGAAAACAAGAAGCGCGGGGTGATGAGCCCCGCGCTTTTTTATTTGGTCCGCTGCCCCTCAACGTCATTGCGAGCGCAGTGAAGCAATCCAGAAGCAAAACACCGGATTGCTTCGTCGCTACGCTCCTCGCAATGACGGAGACTACGTCGCGGCAGGCGCACCATACTGATCGCGTAGCTTGCGCTTGAAGATTTTTCCTGTCGACTCCCGCGGCAGCGCGTCGTGGAAGTGAATTTCCTTCGGCACTTTGAAATTCGCGAGACGCTGCTTCAGATAGGCCTGGATATCTGCGGAAGATATCGCCGCGCCATCTTCGAGCTCGACGCAGCCAACCAGTCGCTCTCCGAATTCGTCATCCGGCACGCCGAACACGGCGCAGTCGCGTATGCCCTCCATGCCGATCAGCGCGCTTTCGATCTCTGCCGGATAAATGTTGACGCCGCCGGAAATCACCATGTCGCGCTTGCGGTCGCACATGAAGAGGTAACCGTCCTCGTCGAGATAGCCGACATCGCCAACACTGATGAGACCGTCCCGCCCGGCTTCGGCGCGCGCTTCCGGACGCCCCTGATAGTCGAAGTCCGGTACCGACGTCTGGCGCATATAGATCTCGCCGGGCTCGCCGACGTCGCACAAGGTCCCATCCGGGCGATAGATACGCACCACGCCGCCCTCGATTACACGCCCGACCGTACCGGGCTTGCGCAGCGCTTCCTCCGACGAATGCCAGATCGGCACGCCCGTTTCGGTGGAACCGAGATATTCGTTGATCACCGGTCCCCACCATTTGATCATGGCCTGCTTCACATGCACCGGGCACGGCGCTGCACCGTGGACGATGTTGCGCAGCGACGACAGGTCGTAACGCACCTTCACTTCGTCCGGCAGGCGCAACAGACGCACGAACATGGTCGGCACCATGTGCATGTTGGTGACACGATGTTGCTCGATCAGCTGCAGCAGGTCTTCCGGATCGAAACGCGCCTCGAGCACGATGGTGCTGCCGTGGCGGAAGGCCATCAGACCGTAAGAACTCGGCGCAGAGTGATACATCGGCCCGTTCATCATCACGATCTGATTGTCCGGCTTCAGGCCATAGGCGATGGCCCCGACGCGCTCTGACGCCGCGGCCTGTTCTGGCGTCATCGGTCCCCGCTTCACGCCCTTCGGGCGACCGGTGGTGCCGGAGGTGTAGAACATGGTCAACGCCCGCTTCGGCGCATTCTCCATCGGCGCATATCGATCACGCCAGGCGTCAAAGTCGATGCGGCCCGCGGGCACATCGATTGTCGCAGCCTTTACGCCATAGGCGGCTGCGATCTCGGGCGGCGTGCGCACAATGAGGATTGGGAAATCTGCAGGCAGGCTCTCCGCGATCTGCGGCAACAGGTCGGCATGGCAGACCAGCAGCTTGGCGCCACTATCGGCGAGGATGTAGCTGACCTCCTCCCCCTTCAGGTGCCAGTTGATCGGCACCACGCGCGCGCCCAACGCGCCGGCGCCAAACGCTGTCTCGAACAGCGCAAAATCGTTGCGCAGCATCATGGCGACCGGTGCATCGGCGCCAGCTCCGAGCTCACTGAACCCGCTCGCCACTCTGGCGATACGGTTCATGATGTCCGGATAGCTGATGGTTCGATCGCCGCTGATGATCATGGTCCGCCCTTGTCTCTTTTCTCACGTCAATCGGAGCCGATGCCGGCTCCGATCTGTTTCCAGTTTGATGGCACAGATGCTCACTGGTCGTCGAGCAACTCGCCAAAGCCTTCCCAGTTTTTCCCGTTAAAGCGCCGCAACCGCAATTGCTGGAACGACAGATAGTCGTCCTTGCTGGTGGTAACGGTGACACCGGCCAGCAGCAGTGGCAGTTTGACGTCCTTCAGCGAGGTCGCCTGACGCAGGATGTTTTCACGGCTCATGTCTTTGCCGCAGGCCTTGAGAATATGCGCAATCAGATGAGCATTGATAAAGCCCGTCGCATAATTGGTGTTGCGTGCATCCGCCGACGGCAGGCTCTCTTTCATGAAGGCGAAATAGGCTTTTACGTCCTCATCCTTTGCCCACTGCTCGTCATTGATGTCCTTCAGGTAGCTCGACGTGATCAGGCCGGTCGCATTGTCGAGGCCCGCCGGTTCCAGAAAGGTAATGGACGAGGCCGAGGTCGGAACAAACATCAGGTCCGGCTTCCAGCCGATCTCGGCAACGCCCTTGATCATCTGCGACGAAAACTTTCCGACCACCGCACCGAACAGGACATTAGCACCGGACGCCTTGAGCGCTGCGAGCTGCGACGAGATGGTCGGTGCCGACGTCTCATAGGTGACCTCCGAGATGATCATCCTGGCGGCCTTATCACCGAGGCCCCGCTTGAAGCCGGCGACATAGTCTTTTCCGAGATCGTCATTCTGCGCGAGGATGGCGATCTTGGCGTCGGGCTTGGTGCTCAGGATATGCTTGGCATAGACGACGCCTTCGGATTCGTAGGCCGCCATGCCCGGCATGGTCCAAGGATAGGCCTTCGGGTCGGCCCATTTGGTGGCGCCGGACAGCACGAAGAGCTGCGGGATCTTCTTGCTGTTGAGATAGCGATGCACGGCATTGTTGGTGGCGGTGCCGAGCGTCCCGAACATCAGCAGGACCTCGTCCTGCTCCACCAGCTTGCGAGTCTGTTCCACTGTCTTCGGCGGCGAATAGGCATCGTCGAGGCTGATGAACTTGACCTTCCGCCCGTTGATGCCGCCTTCGGCATTGAGCTTGTTGAAATAGGCCTCCTGGGCACGGCCGATCACCCCGAAGCCGGAGAGCGGCCCGCTATAGGGCAGTGTCTGCCCGATCCTGATTTCGTCGGTATTGGCCCTGGCAACCTCTGCCGCACCGAACCCGAGCGACAGAACGCAGATGCCAAGTACTTTCAACATGGCTTTCGTCATGATGGTTATCCTCCCTGTTTGTTTTTGATTTGCCGCGCTTATGCGCGTGCGCGTCTCGCGAAGTCGCTGGTCGCATCCTGATATTCGCGCTTCAGGCGCTCGACCAGTTCGGCGACCGAAGGCACATCATGAATCTGGCCGATGCCCTGGCCGCAGCCCCAGATGTCACGCCAGGCCTTGGCCTTGGTGTTACCTCCGGAGCCAAAATTCATCTTGGTCTTGTCCGCCACCGGGAGATTGTCGGGATCGAGGCCCGCTGCCGCGATGGAGGGCCCGAGATAGTTGCCGTGAACGCCGGTGAACAGATTGGTATAGACCGTGTCATGCGCGGCATATTCGGTCAGCGCCTGTTTGTAGGCGGCGTCCGCGTTGGCTTCCTGCGTCGCGATGAACCGCGTGCCCATGTAAGCGAGGTCCGCGCCGAGCGCGAGCGCCGAGGCGATGCCATAGCCGTCAGAGATCGCACCGGACAGCAGCACCGTGCCCTTGAACCACTGCTTCACTTCACGCACCAGCGCAAAGGGCGACAACGTGCCGGCATGACCGCCGGCACCGGCACAGACCAGGATCAGACCATCGACGCCCTGCTCCGCCGCCTTGCGCGCATGCTTGACGTTGATGACGTCGTGAAACACGACGCCGCCATAGGAATGCGCGGCTTCGACGATTTCGGAAGGCGGGCGCAGCGACGTGATGATGATCGGAACCTTGTGCTTCACACAGGTCTCCATGTCCTTCATCAGCCGGTCGTTCGAGGCGTGGCAGATCTGGTTGACGGCAAAGGGCGCGACTTTCCTGCCGGGGTTCTGCGCCTGGTACTCTCCAAGCTCGTCCTGGATGCGGGTCAGCCATTGATCGAGCACTTCGACCGGCCGCGCATTGAGCGCCGGAAACGAACCGACAATACCGGCCTTGCATTGCGCGATGACGAGTTCGGGGCCGGAGACGATGAACAGCGGCGAACCCAGCACCGGAAGTTCAAGAGTTCCCTGGAGGACCTTGGGCAGCGACATGAGACGTTTCCTCGTATTTTTATCCCGCAACTATAAGCCTTGACCGGAACCCGGTGTTGTTCGAATTTGAACAACACTACTTTCGGAAATGTTCATATGGAGGGGTCATGGACTGGGATCTCTGCCGCACGTTCAATGCGGTCGCCGATGCCGGCAGTTATCTCGGCGCGGCACGGCGTCTACGATCGAGCCATCCGACCGTCAGCCGTGAGATCGCTGCGCTGGAGAAGCAACTCGGCACCAAACTATTCGTGCGCTCCAACGAGGGCCTCGTGCTGACCGTACGCGGGCGGCGCTTTCATGAAAGCACGACACTGATGGCGGAGGCAGCGCTCCAGGCGGAAGCCGTGGGTGGTGCCACCGGCGCCGGCGCGCGCGGCGTGGTCAAGGTATCGATCGGGCCGACGCTGGCGAACTTCTGGCTGATGCCGCATATCGGCAACTTCCTGCAAACGCATCCTCATGTGGAGATCCAGTTCGTCACCCATCCGTTTCCAGTCAGCGTACGCAAGCGCGAGGCGGATATCGTGTTGCGACTGCACCAGACCGGCGACGAGAACCTGACCGGCCGCAAGATCGCCCGGCTCGGCACCGGCTTCTACGCCTCGCGCGACTATGCGGCCCGCCACGACCTGCCGACCCAGCGCAGCGCCTGGAAGGATCACACGGTGATCGGTTTTGCCGACAAGTCTTCGAATTCCGAACTCGGACGCTGGAGCGATCACGTCACCCGCGACGCGGTCGTCGCGATGCGCTGCTCGTCGCAGGCCGACATGCTTGCCGCGGTGCGCGCCGGGATCGGAATCTGCGTGCTGTCCTGCATCGTCGGCGATGCCCATGCCGACCTGGTCCGGGTATCGCCGCAGAAGCTGGGCAGCCTGTCCGACATCTGGCTGCTGGCGCATCCGGACCTGACCGAGCAGCCGCCGGTTCGCGCCGTGCTTACCTTCCTCGCCGCCCGCGCCAAGACGGACCGCGCTTTGCTGCGTGGCCGTTAACCCCCGCGGACGGCCGCCAGCGCGAGATCCGCACCACAGCCGGTTCCGGCTGCGCGCAGGCCTACCGACTATAGTGTGAGTTCTCCCAGCCCCCGATACCTTGCTTCTGCGGGATATCTCGCCGAACATGGCGGTAAGCGTCGCCAACGGCGCATCAGTTTCGGGAGGAATACCGTGCGGATCAAAGCCGTTTACTTTGCCATGCTTGCAGTTCTCGCAAGCTCGTCAGCCATGCCCCAGCAGGCTCATGCGCAGGCATGGCCGCAGAAGCAGATCACCTTCATCGTCCCCTTCGCCGCTGGCGGTGGAACCGACGCTTTCGCGCGTCCCCTCGCCGCGCAGCTCGATAGCCAACTCGGCAAGCGCGTCATCATCGAGAATCGCGCTGGGGCGGGCGGTACGGTCGGAGCCTCTGCGGCAGCCAAGGCGGCACCGGACGGCTACACCTTCTTCATGGGTGCGGCGCATCACGCCATCGCGCCGTCGCTCTATCCCAATCTCGATTACGACATCGAGAAGGACTTCATCCCGGTGGCATTGATTTCGCGGCCACCGCAGGTGGTGGTGGTCAATCCGGACAAGGTGCAGGCCAAGACGCTCGGCGAGTTCATCGCCTTTGCCAAGGCCAACCCGGACAAACTGTCTTATGGGTCCGCCGGCGCCGGCACCACACACCATCTCGCCGGCGAATTGTTCAAGATCCTCACCCAATCCAAGATTCAGCACGTCCCGTATCGCGGCGCTGGCCCGGCGATGCAGGATCTGATCGCAGGCCATGTCCCGGTCGTATTCGACGGTCTCGGCTCCTCGGCCGCACCGATCCGCGCCGGTCAGTTGCGCGCCCTCGCGATCGCCGCGCCGAAGCGCGTGCCGGCTTTCCCCGATATTCCGACGGCAGCGGAAGCCGGATTGCCGAATTACGAAGTCGCTACCTGGTACGGGCTGTTCGCACCGAAAGGCACGCCGCCCGACGTCATCGAACACATGAAAAAGGAGCTGAAGGCTGCGCTGCAGACAACGGCGATCAAGGATGCCTGGGAGCGCAACGGCTCCGACGTGCCGGATGTCGCCGGTCCGGAATTCGGCAAGATGGTCTCAGCCGACGTCGCGCGCTGGCGCAAGGTCGTGACCGAGGCCGGCGTCAAACTGGACTGAGCCGGCCTCTATAGTCTGATCACTTCGAGCCGTGGCCGCTCAGGCGGTCACGGCTGCTTTCATTCCGGGGCCGGCGAACATGCGCTGTCCCGGGATCGCATCGAGCAATGCACGGGTGTAGTCATTGCTTGGGTTCTCGAAGATCGTCTGGGTCGGCCCCTGTTCGACGACTTCGCCGCGGCGCATCACGACGATGCGATCGGCAATCTCGGCGGCGACGCGAAGATCGTGGGTGATGAAAATCATCGCCAGATTCATCTCCCCGCGCAGTTCGGCGAGCAGCTTGAGCACTTGCGCCTGCACAGACACGTCGAGTGCCGAGACTGCTTCGTCTGCCACCAGCACCAATGGCTTCAAAGCAAGCGCACGTGCGATACAAATGCGCTGACGCTGGCCGCCCGAGAATTCGTGCGGGTAACGTTCGGCCGCGCTTTCCTGCAGACCGACGCGAACCAGAAGACGTTTGGCATCCGCCATGGCTGCCTTCGCCGACGTCCCATAGGCGATCGGACCGGCAGCGATGGCGTCGCCAACCTTCTGCCGCGGATCGAGTGCTGCGAACGGATCCTGGAATACGATCTGGATCTTGCGGCGCATCTGCCGGAGATTTTCACCGCGCTGTGCCAACAGATCGGCACCGGAGAATTTGACCGATCCGGTATCAGGTTCGACCAGACGCATGATCAGACGACCAAGGGTCGACTTGCCCGACCCGGATTCGCCGACAATCGCAACCGTCTCACGCGCCTTCAGCGCGAGCGAGATATTCTGCACGGCGTCGGTGCGACGCGGCGGCTGGAACATGCCCTGCTTGGTGATGAAGGTCTTGTTGAGACCGGCCGCATCGAGGATCGGCTCGCCCGCGATCTTGCGATCGGTCGCGTTGAGCGAGCGTCCGCCGGGAACGGCAGCGATCAGGCTCTTGGTGTAGTCGTCCTTCGGATTCCGCAGCACCTCGTCCACAGTGCCCTGCTCGACGACGCGACCATTGCGCATCACCACGACGCGGTCGGCGACATCGGCAACGACGCCGAAATCGTGGGTGATGAGCAGAACGCCCATCCCGCGGTCGGCCTGCAGCTTTTTCACCAGCGCAAGAATCTGCTTCTGCGTGGTAACGTCGAGTGCTGTGGTCGGCTCGTCTGCCAGCAGCAGCGCCGGATTGTTGGCCATCGCCATGGCGATCATGATGCGCTGACGCTGACCGCCCGAGAGCTGGAACGGGAAGCTGCGCGCGAGCGCCACGGGATCCGGCAAACCGACCGCCCTGATCAGTTCCTGCACGCGAGCATCGACGGCTTGCTTGGACAGCGCCGGCCTCGTGTGCGTGACGATCGACTCGGCAATCTGCTGGCCAACGCGGGCGAGCGGATTGAGCGCACTCAGCGGCTCCTGGAAGATCATGGAGATCGCACCACCGCGCAGCTTGCGCATGGTCGCTTCCTCGGCCTTAGCGATATCCTGGCCGTCGAACTTGACGGTGCCCTGGGCGATGCCAGTGCGATCCGGCAACAGGCGAAGGATAGCATGGGCAGTCATCGACTTGCCCGAGCCGGACTCGCCGACAAGGCAGACGATTTCGTTGCGATTGACGTTGAACGACACGCCCTCCACCGCGAAGGCGCGGTCGGCGCCCGACGGCAGGCTGATGGCGAGGTTCTCGATGGCGAGAAGAGTGTTTTCGGTCATCGGTTATCGCCTGCGTGAGATGCGCGGGTTCATGACGTCGTTGAGACCTTCACCCACGAGATTGATGGCAAGCACGGTGAGCAGGATGGCGAGACCGGGAAACACGCTCATCCACCATGCCTGACGGATCACGGTGCGCGCGGCACCGATCATGAAGCCCCAGGACATCAGGTTGGGATCGCCGAGGCCCATGAAGCTGAGCGCGCTCTCGATCAGGATCGCGCTGGCGACGGCCAGCGAGCCGGTGACGATGATCGGCGAGATCGCGTTCGGCAGAATGCGGCGGAGCACGACGGTGATCGCACGCTGCCCTTGGCATACGGCCGCCTGTACGAATTCACGGCCGCGCAGGCGCATGAATTCGGCGCGCGTCAAACGTGCCAGCGGCGGCCAGCTGACGATGCCGATGGCAAAGATGACGTTCGAGATCTTCGGCCCCAGCGTCGCCACCAGCAGGATCGCGAGCACGAAACCCGGGATGGTCTGGAACAATTCGGTGAGGCGCATCATGATTTCATCGACCTTGCCGCCGAAATAGCCGGCAGTCGCGCCGATGGTGACGCCGATGATCAATGAGGTGAGGGTCGAGACCACGCCGATGATCAGCGAGATACGCGCGCCGTGGGCGATGCCGGCCGCGACATCGCGGCCGAGCATGTCGGAGCCGAGCCACAGCCCCTCGCTGAGCGGGGGCTGGAACGGCGCACCGACCATGTCCCATGGATCGTCGGGAAACAGCCAGGGCGCTGAGACGGCGAGGATCACCACGCAGAGCAGGATGAACAGACCGATCATCCCGGTGGGATGGCGGAGAAAAGCTTTGAAAGTCGTCATCACCAGCTTCCGTTCACGATGCCGCACGCACGGAGACGCGCGGATCGATCATCCGGTAGATCGCGTCGGTCAGAAGATTGAGCGCAATCACGATCACCGACATCACCAGGAACACGCCGAGCAGCACCGGATAATCGCGCTGCAGCAGCGCGTCATAGATGAGACGGCCGAGGCCCGGCCAGGCAAACACGGTCTCGATCACGACGGCGCCGCCGACCAGCGCGCCGGCCTGCATGCCGGCGACCGTTACGATCGGCAGCATCGCATTGCGCAGGATGTGGCGCATAATGATCGCGCCCTGCTTCAGGCCCTTGGCCTTGGCGGTCTTGATGAAATCCTGATGGGTGACGTCGAGCACCGACGAACGCATCAGGCGGGTGTAGATCGCGAGATACACGGCAGCCAGCGAGATCACCGGCAGGATCATGTGTTTCCCGATATCGAGCATCCGCTCCAGTGTCGTCATCTGCACCCCGATGGTGGCATAGCCGAAGGCTGGCAGCCAATCGAGCTCGACGGCGAACAACAGCACCAGCATCAGGCCGAGCCAGAACACCGGCGTCGCATAAAGCAGCAGCGAGACGATGGTGAGCAGCGTATCCGACCACTTGCCAGCGCGAATGCCGGCGAGCGTGCCGAGAAAGATGCCGGAGATCAGAGCCAGAATGAACGCCGTTGCCGTCAACAACAGGGTCGCCGGCAACCGCTCCAGGATCAGCGACGAGACCGTACGCTGCTGACGATAGGAGTAGCCGAGGTCCAAGGTCAGCACACGTCCGAGATAATTGGCGAGCTGAACCGGATAGGGCTTGTCGAGGCCGTATTCGGCCCGGAGCTGTTCCAGCAGCTTTTCGTCGGAGGCGCCGCTCTGGCCGGCGATCACCTGAGCGGGATCGCCGGGAGCGGCATGGACGAGGATGAAATTGAAGGTCGCGATGACGAGCACCACCGCGACGAATTTCACAACCCATCCCACGAGGGCGAGAGCGACCGCGCCAGCGCGGCCGCCCTTGTTGATCGTAGCCGAGCTCATCCGAAATACACCGAGCTGAACGACTCATGCACGCCGACGCCCGTCGAGGTGACGTTCTTCAGGCGCTTGTCAATGAAGGTCGGGTAAGCGGCCTCGAACATCCAGACCACCGGCACATCCTCGACGAGGATCTTCTGCACCTTGCTGTAGAGTTCCTGACGCTTGGCTTCGTCGATCGTGGACGCAGCCTCGTCGAACAGCCTGTCGACTTCCGGATTGGAATAGCCGGCGGTGTTCGAGAACAGGATGCCCTTCTTGATGTTCGACGAAATGTAGGTGCGCGATACGCCAAGCGCCGGATCGCCGTACTGATAGACGAGGTTGCCGGTGATCTCGTAGTCCCAGTTCGAGAACTTTTCGGCCCAACCGCCGACGTCGGTGTTCTCAAGCTGGATGTCGATGCCGGCGCGGCCGAGCGACTGACGGATGAACTCACCGGCGCGCTGATAGACCTCGCCATAGGGCGGGATCAGATATTTCAGCGTGACGCGCTTGCCGTCCGGGCCGGGCTTGAGGCCCATCTCATCGAGCAGCGCCTTGGCCTTCTCGATCGAGTAGTCGTAGCGCTTGACGTCCTTCTCGTAGAACTTGGTCTTCGACGACACCGGACCGGTCGCCTGCTTCGGCAGACCAAAATAAACGCGCGCCGCCATCGACTTCAGATCGAGCGCATGCGCGATGGCCTGGCGGAAGCGCTTGTCGTCCATTGGCTTGACGCGGTTGTTAAGCTCCAGCCACTGATGCGGGGCGAAATATTCGTAGCCCTTGGTGGTCATCTCATAGTTCGGGAGCTTCGACAGCCGCGCGATGTCGTAGAACTCGATGTCATTCCACTGCGTGAGCTGGATCTTGCCCTGCTCCAGGGCCACCGAACGCGAAGCGGCGTCCGGGATGATGCGGTAGATGACCTCGTCGAGATACGGCTCGTCCTTGCGGTAGTAGCCCTCGTGGCGCACGAGATGGACATGCGACCCCTTGACCCACTCCTTCAGCTTGAACGGGCCCGAACCAATGGCCTGCGCATTGGCCGGGTTCTTGCGATAGTCCGAGCCGTCATAGATGTGCTTCGGCACGATCGGACCGGTGGTGCAGTCGAGCGCGGTGAGGAACGGCGCGAATGGCGCCTTCAGCTTGAAGATCACGGTGAGCGGATCCGGCGTCTCCGCCTTCTCGATCCGCGAATAGATCGCACGGGCACGCGCATGCGTCTCCGGCAGCATCTTGGTCATGGAGAACGCGACATCTTCCGAGGTCAACGGTTTGCCGTCGTGGAAGGTGATGTTCGGGAAAAGCTTGAACGTATAGGTCAGGCCATCCGGCGAGACTTCCCAGGACTGCGCGAGGCCCGGCATCGGCTTGAGGTCCGGCGAGTAACGCAGCAGGCTTTCATAAATCTTGCCGCCGAGTGTGAGCGTCGGTTGCTGCTGGTTCAACGCGGTGACCAGAATCGGCGGCTCCGGCTGGATGATGGTATTGAGCGTCCCGCCCTTGGTCTGCCCCACCGCCCGCGTTACGCCCAGCGGAATGCCGGACAGCGCCACGGCGCTCACTCCCATCAACTTCGCGAATTCACGCCTGTTCATCGTCTTTTCCTCGTTTGCTGCAACGATGGCGGACAATTGCACGCCCGGTCCATCGTCGCATCATTAAATGATGTTCACCTTGTCGACCGCTACACTTCGGCCTTCGCACGGCATTGGCGCCAGCGACATCCACCGATCGGTCTGTGATGATGTTGGAAGTCTCAATCGTACGATTGGACTTCTTCTAAGATGGTTACCTTCCGCCACATCGGACTTCGGCATTCTCGTGCGCCTGGCCGGGATGACACGGTGCATCGCATAACCCGTCTGCTCTGCGATTGGAATAGGCAGGGGCGTCCGAGCACCACATAGCTTGCCTAAATAGTTATCTTAATGAGTCAATTCTCAAAGCATCCGGCCACGGATGCATCACCGGCATGCTCGTCAGAGATCGGTATTCGCGCGTGGCTCGCTGACTGCGCGCAAGCGGCGGATGCCGGCCTCGATAACGTTGATGTCGTTGTCGAGTTGGCCAAGCAGGACGCCGAAATCGAAATCGCCGCGATCGCGGACCGAGGCAGCCAGTCGCTCGCGATGCGCCTTGAGATCGAGCAACATCTCAAGCTGTCCGGTCTGGACATAGGCGGCGACAACCGATTCGATAGCGCTGTTCACGTCTGCCGGGTCTCCTCTGCGAGGCGTTGATACCGGCGATGTCTGCGCCGGAAATTCGAAAGCTCAAAGGCTTATCGGCTCGTGCACGCGGCCGCAACGAGTGCACGGCGCTTCCATGCATAGGTGCAATGCGCGGTTCACGGCACAGGTGGCGGGGAACTTGGTCGCCGGCAGGACACGACTGCGACTTTCAGACCTCGTTCAGCCGGCCCAGAAACTTCGGAACGTGTCGTACTTCGTCACGTTGCGTCAGCGTGGACGAACACGACGAAAGGAAACAGGGACATGAAGAAGACAATCATCGCGGCCTCGGCGGCACTGCTGATCGCCGCGCCCGCTTTCGCACAGAGCGGCGCTAACCCGAATGCTCCGCAAATGAATTCGACCGGCACTGGCGTGACGCAGCCAGGCACCAATAGCCGCGGTACCGCAGTCGACGTTCCCGAGCGTAGCGGCGCCAAGACGATGCCAAGGGCAACCGGTTCGCAGGCAGGTAATAACTCGAACTCCATGGGCGGCTCGAACTCGGCCGCCGGCACGACCGGCATGGGCAGCCGCAACTCCGATCAGGGTCGCACCTCCGGCGGCGGTGGCGGTGCAGGCGGCAATTGACGTCTGATCAAAAGCAGAAAGGCTCCGAAGTACTCCGGAGCCTTTCGCTTATCTGTTCGCTGGCGACGTCGCTTACATCACAACTTCGATCAGCTTCGGGCCTTGCGAGGCGTTGGCGTTTTCCAGCGCCTTGCTGAATTCCTCGGCGGTGGTCACCGCAACGCCGGGGACGCCCATACCCTTGGCCATCGACACCCAATCGAGGTTCGGACGATCGAGCGTCAGCATGTCAAGGGCACGGCTGCCCATCGCGCCGGCACCGACATTGTCGAACTCGCCCTTGAGGATCTGATAGTTGCGGTTGGCAAACACCACCGTGGTAACATCGAGATTTTCTCGCGCCTGGGTCCACAGCGATTGCGGCGTATACATCGCGCTGCCGTCGCCGACCATGCAGATCACCTTGCGGTCCGGACAGGCGACAGCCGCGCCGGTCGCGACAGGCGTGGAGAAGCCGATCGAACCACCCATGTTCTGCAGCCAGTCATGCGGCTTGGCAGCAGCGGTCGGAGCGAAGAAGCCACGGCCAGTTGTGATCGACTCGTCGACAACGATGGCGTTTTCGGGAATGCCGCACGCGATCGCCGCAGCCACCGACGCGTGGTTCAGCGCACCGGTCGGCTTGACCAGTTCAGCATGCTTCTGCGGCTTGACGTCCGACGACTTGGCGCCGACGGCGCTGGCCAGCGCTTCAAGTGCAGCCACCGAGTTCTCACCATTCGCCGTCAAGCGGTGCACGTTGCAGCCCTCCGGTCGGAGCACGCTCGGCTTGTTCGGATAGGCGAAGAACGCCACGGGATCGTTGGCCTCGATCAGAACGATGTTCTTGAAGTTCTTCAGCACAGGCAGGGCCGAGTCGACCACGTAAGGCACGCGCTCGACGAAGAAGCGGCCCTGGCCACGGGCCATGCGCGGATTGTAGGTCTGACTGATCACCTTGCAGCCGGTCTTGCCGGCGATCTGCTCGGCGAGTGCAAGACCCTGCTCGGTCAGCGCCGAACCGGTCATCAACAGCAGCGTGGTCTCGCCTTCCTTGGCGAGCTTGGCGGCGACATCCACAGCCGGGGCATGGAAATTCGCACGTTGCTCGGGCGCCGGCACCTTGGCGATGCCATCGGCCTCGTTCCAGGCGGTGTCGGCTGGCAGGATCAGGGTAGCGATCTGCGCCTGCGCACCGCTGGCAGCGGCGATCGCGGCAGCACCGTCAGCGGCCACGGTCTTCGCGCTCGGCGAGGTGCGGACCCACTGCGACATGGGACGGGCGAGGCCCTCGATGTCCGAGGTCAGCGGCGCATTGTGCTCGATGTGATAGACCGCGTGCTGGCCGACGATGTTGACGATGCCTGAATTGGCCTTCTTGGCATTGTGCAGGTTGGCGAGACCGTTGGCGAGGCCGGGGCCAAGATGCAGCAGGGTCGAGGCCGGGGTGCCCTTCATGCGGTAGTAACCATCCGCAGCACCGGTCACGATGCCTTCGAACAGGCCGAGCACGCAGCGCATGCCTTCGACTCGGTCGAGCGCCGCGACGAAATGCATCTCCGACGTTCCCGGATTGGCGAAACAGACGTCCACGCCGCCCGCCACCAATGTCCGTACAAGGCTCTCCGCACCGTTCATTATCCAGCTCCAGTTTTTTCCTGCGAAATCGCGGAGTTGATCAACCATTGTTCGGGAGGCTCGTCAAAGGGGGCTCATGCAACGCTTCGTCGCAAGACATGCGTGGCAAGCGGTCAATGTTGTCAGGCGATTGCGCAGGCACCGCTTGCTCCGAACGGCTCTCGCCAAGCCGAGGGTTGCGCAGCGGCATGAATTGTGGCCACTCTGCGGCTCAATTTCATGTGGCGAGGAGACTATGAAGCGTATTCTAGCTGTCCTGTCCGTCGCAACCGCCCTTGTTGCGGTTGCCCTGCCGGCCGAAGCGCGCAACCGCGTTCAGCCCGCCGAGCCCGATTTCGTCGTCGATGACGGGCCATCGCTCTCCAATTTCTTCTCGAATTTCGGCAACGGCAACAGCTCGGGCCCGATCCCGCGCCAGACCGTCGGCTTCCAAAGCAATTACGCGCCCGGCACCATCGTGGTGAACACCGCCGAGCGCCGGCTTTATCTGGTGCAGCCCGGCGGCACTGCACTGCGTTACGGCATCGGCGTCGGCCGCGACGGTTTCCGTTGGGGTGGCGTTCACAAAGTGACCGCCAAGAAGGAATGGCCGTCATGGACCCCGCCGGCCCAGATGCTGGCGCGCCGGCCCGATCTGCCGCGCTACATGCCGGGCGGCATCGACAATCCGCTTGGCGCCCGCGCCATGTATCTCGGCTCGACGCTGTATCGGATACACGGCTCCAACGAGCCGGAAACCATCGGTCAGGCCGTATCATCGGGCTGCTTCCGCATGACCAATGAGGACGTCACCGACCTCTATAACCGCGTCCGGGTCGGCGCGACGGTGATCGTCAAGAACTGATCGAGCGGCCCTGAAGGTCTCGCCATAGGCGCGAGACCTTCGTCGCTTGACCTTCAATTGTGCGTGGGTGCGGCCATTGAGCGCTTGCACCTCTGCGCCTTATGCGCGAATCTCGGTGCAATGCACCCTTTTCCACAACAGCGCAGCGATCAGGCTGCCGTCTTCATCCTTGCGAGCCTAAGCTTCCTTGCCGCCTCGCTTCCCTTGCCTGCTGTCGCCGGCGAACCCGCGATCATCGCCGCGCATCAAAAGCACCAAAAGAAAAGCTTCACCGATAGCCAGATCATCGACGGATTTCTGAAGACGGCCTTCGGCGCAGAGTACCATCTCGCAGGCCGGGTCGATCGCATCCGCAAATATGAGATGCCGGTCCGCGTTTTCGCCGACGGGGGCACCGCGCAGCGCAAAAAGCAGATCGGAAAAGTCGTCGCGGACATCGGCCGCCGCGTGCAACACCTCAATATCGCCATGGTGGAGAACAGCGCGGAAGCCAATATCACCGTCAAGCTGGTGCGCGACCGCGACCTGTACCCGACCCTCGCTTCGTTCTACGGCGAGAACCGCGCCAACGAGATCCGCACCTCGCTCGATCCGCAATGCCTGTCAGGCTTCCGCAAGAACGAGCAGTTCGAAATCGAACGCTCCGACGTCATCCTCACCACCGACAACGGAGACTTTACATTCTACGATTGCGCCTACGAGGAGATGCTGCAGTCGCTCGGTCCCATCAACGATACCAATTCTGTCCCGTGGACAATGTTCAACGACAATGTATCGATGGGCTTCTTCGACATTTACGATCAGTATCTGCTCAACATCCTGTACGATCCGCGGATCAAGGCAGGCATGACGGTGCAGCAGGTGCGCGCCCTGTTGCCACAGGTCTTGGCCGACGTACGCGTATGGGTCGGCAAGATGAATGAGTTGCCGGACTAGAAGGCTATCGGAACTGTCCCCAACGCGTTAGGTTGTCGCAACAGACATCTCCCGCACCGGGGTCATTTGCATGACGACGCTTCTTCTCTCGCATCAGGCCTCTTTCGATCACCTGACGCCACCCGGCCATCCCGAGCGGCCGGACCGCATGCGCGCGGTCGCGAAGGCACTGGGCGATCCACGGTTTGATGCACTGGTGCGCGCCGACGCGCCGGAAGGCAGCCTCGATCACGTCAGCCTGTGCCATGACAATCACTATATCGACGAGCTCAGACACATCGCGCCGGCCAGCGGCCTCGTCTATATCGACGGCGATACGTCGCTTTCGCCCGGCACCTGGGAGGCCGTGATGCGCGGGGTCGGCGGCGCCATTGCTGCCACCGATGCCGTCATGAAGGGCGAGCATAACAACGCCTTCGTTGCGACACGTCCACCCGGCCATCACGCCGAGAGCAACAAGGCGATGGGCTTCTGTTTTTTCGATCAAGCCGCCATCGCCGCGCGATATGCGCAGCGCGCCTACGGCATCGGCCGCGCGGCCGTTGTCGATTTCGATGTCCATCATGGCAACGGCACCCAAGAGATTTTCTGGGCCGACAAGAGTGTCATGTATTGCTCCACTCATCAGATGCCGCTGTTTCCCGGCACTGGTGCATCGCAGGAACGCGGCGAGCATGACACCGTCGTCAATGCCCCACTGCGCGACGGCGATGGCAGCACCAAATTCCGTGCGGCTTTCGACAACCTGATCCTGCCGCAGCTTCAGAAATTTTCGCCTGAATTGATCATCATCTCGGCCGGCTTCGACGCGCATCGCCGCGATCCGCTTGCCTCGCTGGAACTCGATGCAGCCGATTTCGGCTGGGTGACGCGCAAGCTGCTCGACCTTGCCGATCAAACCGCAGGTAGCCGCGTTGTCTCCGTACTCGAGGGCGGCTACGATCTGCAGGGCCTGCAGGAATCGGTCGCGGCGCATGTAACCGAGCTGATGGGCAAACAGTCCTCAGCGATCTAATTCACGTGCAGTGCAACCGGGTCGCCACATTGCGCCCGCAAACGTCCCTATAGAGTCATGCGTCCCAAACGCATACGGAAGAGCGAATGGCCGAGAACACCCACGCCGACGTCAAGAAGCTGACCTTTGAGACGGCTATCGAAGAACTGGAATCGATCGTGCGCCGCCTTGAAGAAGGCAAGGTGCCGCTCGAGGAATCGGTCGCGATTTATGAACGTGGCGAGGCCCTGAAACGCCGTTGCGATGAGCTGTTGCGCCAGGCCGAGGCACGCGTCGACAAGATCACCACGGATTCGAATGGCCAGCCCGTCGGGACCGAGACGCTGGACGTGCAATAGATACACCGTCGCCAAGCTGCCCGAACGTGGTCGCGTGACCTCGCACGATCCCAGAGGGCCTTTTATACGTCGATTTTAGAGCTTGGCCTGTGGCGCACCCTGCTATAGTCCGCTGTCAGTTCGGGGAACCAGCGTGCGCGTCGAGCACCGTCATGTCATCTATGTGCAGGGATACGACCCGCGGGGCCTCGCGCAATATTACCGCATGTTCCGCACGGAGTTGCGCAAGTTCGGCCGTCTCTATGGCCTGACGACCGCAGTCGGCCGCCCGAGGGAACACGCGGCCGGCGAATTCGCCCATGAATCTGCCTCCTGGACCATCGAGACCACCGGCGACGGCTGGCAGACGAAAACCAATTACGATTTTCTCCGCTGGGAAGACCTGATCCAGCGCGATCTCGCCGCGCCGATCTGGCGCACCGTCGCCCATGGCATGCTGATCTATTGGGGCCTGGTGTTTTCCGGCACCATGGGCCGCTTCTGGCGCGCCCATTGGCGTTTTGCCACCTTCATCAGCTGGCCGCACTTCGTGCTGCTGAACGAAGCAATCTGGTCCGCCGCAGCTGCATGGCTGGTGGCCTGGGGGCTCAAGGCGCTCGGCATACACGGCTTCCTGGTCGGCTGCGCCGCCGTAGCCGTGTTTATCGCCGCGCTGGGTTCGCTGGTGAAATACACCGAAGAGCGGACCTATCTGCTGTATCTGATGGCCGACACCATTTTCACGTGGCAGTTTTCGCACGGCAATCGGCCTGAATGGGACGCCCGCATCGATCGTTTTGCGCGGCATCTGGTAAAAGTCGCACAGAACTCCGATGCGCAGGAGATTGTGCTTGTCGGCCACAGCTCCGGCTCATTCCTTGGCTCGGAAATCCTCGCGCGGGCCCTGAAACTCGATCCTGATCTCGGACGCCACGGATCGCGCGTCGTCCTGCTGACGCTCGGCGGGAACATGCCGATCGTCGGCTTCCACAAGGGCGCCCAGGAATTCCGCGACAACCTGCGACAACTGGCCATAGAGCCGTCGATCGACTGGATCGACTGCCAGTCCCGCAAGGATGTGATGAATTTCTATCCGTTCGACCCTGTCACCGGCCATGGCATCGATGTCGGTCCAGAGAAGCGAAACCCGATCATAGTACCAGTGAGATTTCGAGAGATCGTACGCTCCGACCACTACAACCGGTTCCGCTGGAAGTTTTTCCGGGTTCATTTCCAGTTCGTCATGGCCAATGAACGACCGCACCCCTACGATTTCTACATGATTGTCTGCGGTCCGGTTCCACTGCGAGAGCGGATGGCCCACCCCGTTGCAACCCTCGCACTGGTCGATGGCGACTTCACAACCCGCGAAAATGCATGGAAGAAGCTTGATTTGGGTCAACGAAGTGCCATTTCGCCTCCGTCCGACAGTTCTCGGGCGGCAGTACGACGTATCGGCTAACCGCTCTACGTGAATGTGCAGACGGAACCCGGACTACCGCTACGGTTGGCTTTGGCTAAGGCTTTGGTGTAAAGGGACAAGGTTCACCTGCAGCGAACCAGGCGGCGACGCCGGTCGTTAACGGTGATAAGCGCTTCAACCATCTGACGAAAATGTTCGGATGAAGAAGCAGTCAAGCATGCTAGATACCACGACGAAAAATCGAAGCCGATTAAAAGGCCTCGAAACAGCTTCCCGGTTCTGGGGGATGCGATAGTCCGAACCGTCTGGCGCCTTCGCGCGACGAACTGGACGCTATCGCAACTCCAGACATGTCAAATTGGAATAATGCCGTGACCAATTTTAGTAAGACCCCGCTGCTCGATACGATCCGGACACCGGAAGATCTGCGCAAGCTCAAGGTCGAGAAGATTCGTCAGGTCGCCGACGAGCTGCGCCAGGAGACCATCGACACAGTGTCCGTCACTGGCGGCCACTTCGGTGCAGGTCTCGGCGTGGTCGAACTGACCACCGCACTCCACTACGTCTTCGATACGCCGCGTGACCGCATCATCTGGGACGTCGGCCACCAGGCCTACCCGCACAAGATTCTCACCGGTCGCCGCGACCGTATCCGCACCCTGCGCACCGCCGGCGGTCTCTCCGGCTTCACCAAGCGTAGCGAGAGCGAATACGATCCGTTCGGCGCTGCGCATTCGTCCACCTCGATCTCGGCCGGCCTCGGCATGGCCGTTGCGCGCGACCTGTCGGGCGGCAAAAACAACGTCATCGCCGTGATCGGCGACGGATCGATGTCCGCAGGCATGGCCTATGAGGCCATGAACAATGCCGGCGCGATGAATTCCCGCCTGATCGTCATCCTCAACGACAACGACATGTCGATCGCACCGCCGGTCGGCGCCATGTCGGCCTATCTGTCGCGCATGTATTCGGGCAAGACCTATCGTGGCCTGCGCGATGCGGCCAAGCAGCTTGGCAAGCATCTGCCGAAGCTGATCGCCGACCGTGCCGAGCGCGTCGAAGAATATTCGCGCGGCTTCATGGTCAATGGCGGCACGCTGTTCGAAGAACTCGGCTTCTATTATGTCGGCCCTATCGATGGCCATAACCTCGATCACCTGCTGCCCGTGCTGCAGAATGTCCGCGACATGGAAACCGGCCCGATCCTGGTTCATGTCGTCACGCAGAAGGGCAAGGGCTACGGCCCGGCCGAAGCTGCAGCCGACAAATATCATGCGGTCGTGAAGTTCGACGTCGCCACCGGCACCCAGTCGAAGTCCAAACCGAACGCGCCGGCCTATCAGAACGTGTTCGGCCAGAGCCTCGTCAAGGAAGCCGAGAAGGACGAGAAGATTGTCGCCATCACCGCGGCCATGCCGTCGGGTACCGGCGTCGACATCTTCAACAAGGCCTTCCCGAAGCGTACCTTCGACGTCGGTATCGCCGAGCAGCATGCGGTGACCTTCGCCGCCGGTCTCGCCACCGAAGGCTACAAGCCGTTCTGCGCGATCTATTCGACCTTCCTGCAGCGCGGCTATGACCAGATCGTCCATGACGTGGCGATCCAGAACCTGCCCGTACGCTTCGCCATCGACCGCGCCGGCCTCGTCGGCGCCGACGGCGCGACCCATGCCGGTTCGTTCGACAATGCCTATCTCGGCTGTCTGCCGAATATGGTGATCATGGCGGCCTCCGACGAAGCCGAACTGGTGCACATGGTCGCAACGCAAGTCGCTATCAACGACCAGCCGAGCGCGCTGCGCTATCCGCGCGGCGAAGGCCGCGGCGTGGAAATGCCGGATGTCGGCGTGCCGCTGGAAATCGGCAAGGGCCGCATCATCCGTCAGGGCAAACAGATTGCGCTGTTCTCCTTCGGCACCCGCCTCGCCGAATGCGAGAAGGCCGCCGATGAGCTCGCGGCTCACGGCCTCCAGGCAACTATCGCCGACGCGCGCTTCATGAAGCCGCTCGATGTCGAGCTGCTGCTGAAGCTCGCCCGCGAGCATGAGATCCTCCTCACCATCGAGGAAGGTTCGATCGGCGGTTTCGGTTCGCATGTCATGAACACGCTGGCCGAGCACGGCATGCTCGACGGCGGTCTACGCATGCGCTCCATGGTGCTGCCCGACACATTCCAGGATCATGACACGCCTGCGGCGATGTATGCCCAGGCTGGTCTCGACGCGAAAGGCATCGTCAAGAAGGTGTTCGAGACTCTCGGCAAGGATTTTGCCGCCGAGACCGTCAAGCTCGCCTGATCTATCCACGCACTCTCTGTCGTCGCCCGACCAGATCGGGCGACCCGGTAAACTCAGTCAGTGCAGTGTATACTGGATCGCCCGGTCCTAGCGCGCAATTGCGCGCACGGCCGGGCGATGACAAACGGAGGAATACGAGGCCAATCGAGCCGACGCATCGGATTGCCTCGTTCTCGTCTGAATTGACGCGTCAAAGTCGGCCCGCTTCGCGATCACGACGGGGACTTCATGAATATCTATCTCGCTGGCCCCGACGTCTTCCTGCCTAACGCCGCCGAGATCGGCCGGCGCAAGGTTGCCCTGTGCAAGCGCTATGGCGCATACGGATTCTTCCCACTCGATAACGATGTGAACGTCGAAGCCAGCGATGCCTCGCGTCAGATCTTTCATGGCAACGAAGCCATGATGAGCCGCTGCGACATCATCATCGCCAATCTCACACCCTTCCGCGGTCCAAGCGCCGATGCCGGCACGGTGTTCGAACTGGGCTTCATGGCCGGCCACGGTAAATTGTGTTTCGGCTACAGCAACGATCCCGCCTCCTATGTGGATCGCGTCCGCCGCACCGCCGAGATCACCGACAACAATAGCCATCTCCTCGACAAGGACGGCCTCACCGTCGAGAATTTCGGTCTGACCGATAATCTCATGATAGTTCACGCGCTCGATCTTTACGGTTCGCCGCTGGTCGTCCCGCGCGAGGCTCCGGAAGATCTCTGGCAAGACCTGACCAGCTTCGAAGCCTGCCTGAAAATTGCTGCATCTTACTGATCATGACGAAATCTCCGACCTCCGCTGCTGCGTCGAAGCAGCGCGCCGATACCCTCCTCGTCGAACGCGGCATCTTCGAGAGCCGTGCCCGTGCCCAGGCCGCTATTGAGGCTGGTCTCGTCACAGCGAATGGCAAGCAAGTCGCCAAGGTTTCGGAATTGCTGTTGCCCGATGCAGATATCGAGGCCGAGCCCGCGCACCCCTGGGTCTCGCGCGGCGGCGTCAAACTGGCCGGCGCGCTCGAGCACTATCCGATCGAGATCGAAGATCACATCTGCCTCGATGTGGGCGCCTCCACTGGTGGCTTCACCGAAGTGCTGCTCGCCAATGGGGCGAGCATGGTGTTTGCCATCGATGTCGGCACCAGCCAGTTGCATCCCTCGCTGCATGGTCACCCCAAGATCGTGTCGATGGAATCCACCGACATCCGCAATTTCGAGAACAAGCGTCTGCCCGCGCGCCCCGACGTCGTGGTGATCGATGTCAGCTTCATCTCGCTGAAGGCTGTGCTGCCCGTTGCCCTCTCGCTTGCGGCCGCGCCTATGAGTCTGCTGGCACTGATCAAGCCGCAATTCGAGGCCGACCGGAAGCAGTCCAAGCGGGGCATCATCAAGAATGCCGCCGTACATCAGGCGATCTGCGACGACATCACCGCATTCGCGAAAGAACTCGGCTGCACTGACATCGAGGTCTTCCCGTCTTCAATCAAGGGCGGCGATGGCAATATAGAGTTCTTCATGGGTGCGCGACGTGGCTGAACACATTGCGATCGATCATGTCGGCCATCGCGGCGATGGCGTCAGCACCGATCGTCCGCCTGTCTATGTCCCCTTCACGCTGCCAGGCGAGATCGTCGAGGCGGAAGTCCGCGACGGCAAATGCCGCCTCACCCGGATCGCGCAGCCAAGCGCCGAGCGCATCGATCCATTCTGCACCTATTTCACCCGCTGTGGCGGCTGCGCGATCCAGCATTGGCAGCCGACGCCGTATCAGGCGTGGAAGCGCCAGATCGTCATCGACACGCTGGCGCAGGCGAAAATTGATTGCCCCGTAGATCCGCTGATCGATGCCCATGGCGCCGGCCGCCGACGCGTCACGCTGCATGCGCGCTTCAAGGACGGACAGACGCAAGTTGGCTTCGCGGAGGCTTCCAGCCATGCCATCGTCGTCATCGATGCCTGTCCGATCCTCGATCCCAAGCTGGACGGCGCCCTGGATGCCGCAAAAGCCATCGCCGAGCTGCTCAAACCCATGGCCAAGCCGCTCGACATTCAGATCACCGCTGCGGATAACGGCCTCGACATCGACGTCCGGGGTAGCGGCCCTCTCTCCACGGCGCTGATCTCGAGACTTTCCGCCCTCGCCGCCGAACACAAACTCGCCCGCCTGACGCGTCATGGCGAACTCGTGCTGATGCGTACCCCGCCGGTGGTCACCATAGGCACGGCGCGTGTCACGCTGCCACCTGGCTCGTTCCTACAAGCCACCACTGCCGGCGAAGACGCTCTCGCCGCGCTCGTGCTGCAGCACTGCAAGGGCGCCAAGACCATTGCCGATCTGTTCTGCGGCATCGGCCCCTTTGCACTGCGCCTCGCCACGAAATCAAAGGTTGTCGCAATCGACAGCGACGCCAAAGCCATCGCTTCGCTGCAACAAGCCGTCAGGGATACAAAAGGCCTGAAGCCGATCAAGGCCGAAGCACGCGATCTGTTCCGCCGTCCCCTTGTCGCCCAGGAGCTGCGCGATATCGACGCTGTCGTGTTCGATCCGCCGCGCGCCGGCGCGCAGGCTCAGGCCGAGCGGCTCGCCGCCAGCAAGGTACCGCTTGTCGTTGCCGTCTCCTGTAACGTCCAGACATTCGCACGTGATGCAAGAATCCTGATCGACGGCGGCTACCGGCTGCAAGGCGTGGCGCCGGTCGATCAATTCCGCCACACACCGCATATCGAACTGGTGGCCCGCTTCACGAGATAGTTGCCATTTCCTCCGCGCTGCGCTGAACTAGCTATTACGCTGCCGCGCAAGAGCAGCCGGGAGGCAACATGAGTTTTCTCGATTCTATCAATTCCGACATTCTGCCACCCGGCATTCACTCGCGCTTTATCGAGGGCGTCAACGGCCTGCGCATGCACGTGCTGGAAGCCGGTTTCGAGAGCGGCGGCCGCCCCTGCGTGTTGCTGCTGCACGGCTTTCCCGAACTCGCCTACAGCTGGCGCAAGGTGATGCCGCAGCTCGCCGCCGCCGGATATCACGTCATCGCCCCGGATCAGCGCGGCTATGGCCGCACCACCGGCTGGAGCGCCGATTACGACGGCGATCTGCGACCATTCAACCTGCTCAATCTCGTCCGCGACGCACTCGGTCTCGTCTCAGCCTTCGGCTATCGTCACGTCGATGCTGTGGTCGGCCACGACTTCGGAAGTTCGGTCGCCGCCTGGTGTGCGCTCACGCGGCCCGATGTGTTCCGTTCCGTCGTGCTGATGAGCGCGCCATTCTCAGGTCCGCCATCCCTGCCCTTCGATATCGCCAACAAGCCAGCGACGCCGAAACCAGAGGATATAGTACACCGAGATCTCGCCGCGCTTCCGCGTCCGCGCAAACATTATCAATGGTACTACGCGACGCGCGAAGCCAATGATCACATGCAACACGCGCCGCAAGGCGTGCATAGTTTCCTGCGCGCTTATTATCATCACAAGAGCGCGGACTGGCCGGGCAATCGACCGGAGTCCCTCCTGGCCTGGACGGCGGGCGAGCTTGCCAAGCTTCCGACCTACTATGTGATGGACGATAGCGAAACGATGGCCGAGACCGTGGCGAAGGAAATGCCATCGCACGATGCGATCGCAGCGAACACCTGGCTGCCCGACCACGAGCTCGCCTATTACAGCAGCGAATATGCCCGCACGGGATTTCAAGGCGGGCTACAATGGTATCGCTGCAACACCACTGGTGCGTTCAATGCCGATTACGAGCTGTTCTCCGGCCGCACCATCGATGTGCCGTCCGCTTTCATCTCCGGCCGGCAGGACTGGGGCATCTATCAGCGCCCCGGCGCTATAGAAGCGATGCAAACCACTGCTTGCACCGATATGCGCGCCGTGCATCTGATCGACGGCGCCGGCCATTGGGTGCAGCAGGAACAGGCCAACGAAGTGAGCCGTCTGCTGCTCGGATTCCTGAAAGGGATCTAGGCAACCGCCTCTGATCCGTCATTGCGAGAAGCCCCTCGGTGACGAAGCAATCCAGACCGCGCGCAGAATGAATAGATTGCTTCGTCGCTGCTCTCCACGCAATGACGGTATGTTGACCATATGCGCCAGCGACGATAAGTTCCCCTCATGAAGATGATGATCAAGACGGCGTTCTTCCAAATCTGAGCCGGGCCTGCGGCCCCGTGGATTTGAACAGTGGTGCCTGCAATGCAGGAACGCATCCGGTTTGCCTGATCATTGAAAGTCTTCGAACATGCCGAATACCCATTCCGCGCGCGCACTCGGCGACGCGCATCTGACGCAATTCGTCCGCGACGGTTACGTCAGGATAGACGACGCCTTCCCCACGACGTTGGCTGACGAATGCCGCACCATCCTGTGGCACGACACCGGCTGCGATCCTGACAATCGCGACACATGGACAAAACCTGTCATCCGCCTCGGCTTTTATGGGCAACCGCCGTTCCGGATGGCGGCCAACACCACGGTGCTGCATCACGCCTATGACCAGCTCGTCGGCAGCGGCCGCTGGTTGCCGCCCGGCGGCCTCGGTACTTTCCCGATACGCTTCCCCTCGCCCGACGATCCGGGCGATACCGGCTGGCATGTGGATGTCTCTTTCGGCCTGGAGAATCCGGACTTCATGGCATGGCGTGCCAATATCGTCTCGCATGGGCGCGCGCTGCTGATGCTGTTCCTGCTCTCCGATGTGAGCAAACATGACGCGCCGACACGTATCCGCGCCGGCTCACATCGCGACATCGCGCGCATCCTGGCGCCGCATGGCGAGGCCGGCCTGTCGCTGGGCGAACTCGCGGCCAACGGTTTTGCTGAGAGCGCACATCGGCCGGAAGTGCTGGCGACCGGAAGAGTTGGCACAGTCTATCTGTGCCATCCATTCCTGGTGCATTCCGCCCAGCCGCATCGCGGCAGCTTGCCGCGCTTCATGGCACAGCCGCCGCTATTGCCGACCAGCGATCTCCGGCTCGCCTCAAGCGATAGCGACTGCTCACCTGTCGAACTGGCGATCAAACTGGCCTTGACCGAGGCGAACTGAATCCGACCGCGCCATTATCAAACGCTGGCGGCGCCACAATCCTGCACTTCCGGGCTGCATGCGGCCCGGAAGTGTGCGTCGCCTAGTCCTTTGCCAGATTGAGCGAGAACCGTAGATTGATTGGCTGCAGCATCTCCGGCGGCGGCGCTTCGCCGACATTGCCGCGCGTGAGCACGGTACGCAGGTCGTTGTTGGCACGCTCGTCCTTGAACGGCGCAAACGACACCTTCTCAACGCTTCCGTCCGGATTCAGCCACGCTTTGACGACGATCGAGGCCGGTGCGCCGTTGGCGGTGCCGCCGGTTTCCTTCAGCCAGGTGCGAAAGCGATTGGCTATCGCCTCGTCGGCACCCATCCATTCCTCGAAGCGATACTTCACCAGTTTGGAAAACTGCCCCCAGGATGGCGGCGCCGCGTCCGGGCTGCGATAATCGAGCCCTTGAGCAACAACCGGCGTCGCCGCGATGGAGACAATGCCGAGAGATGCGAGCAAGGTACGAAGCTTGCTCGACTTTTCGGGGGGCCCAGATGAACCGTTCAATCGTGACATCGCAATATTTCCTCTAGTTCAGGCAAACGACGCGTGCGGAGATGCTCGCCGCACGATGGGCACGCGATGCTGATCCACTGAGTTGCGGACGATCATCCTCCTGCGGCCGAACATTGCTCGATGCCAGGAATGACTTTGCCCCGGCGGCACCGACTGCAAGCACGCGATTGACATTCGTCTTGCGGCTGATAACGCCTTCGACGAGACCACGGGAGTCCAGCACCGGCGCACCGCTCGCGCCGAAGGTCACCGTAGAAGTGATGGCGATATGGCCGGCCTCGTCGCCGCCCGAGGTCTTGCTGACCGATGCATTGGCAAGTGTGCCACCACGGGTCACCATGGTCGGTAAAGTGGCGTAGTCTGCTGCAAACACCATGTCATTGACGGACGACGTGACAGTGCGCGGGAACACCGCAGCGATACCGCGCGTCTTCGGTGTCCGCAGCAATGCGAGGTCATAGGGCGTCGACACCGCGACAAGCCGCGCAGTCATGCTGCGCCCTTCCTTGTGCACGACGATGCGGCCACAACCCTGCACCACATGCCGCGCAGTCAGAAAATGACCGTTGTCATCCACAAAGAAGCCGGTGCCAGCACGCTCGCCGCGTTCAACCGGCGGCAGATCAGCACGCGTCAACGGCTTGGGCGGCGACAATGACGGCGTTTCAGTCCGAGCTGGCAGCAGGAATTGCGATGACGCCGGCGATGCAGCGCAGACCACCACGACAACTGCAGTGAATGCGCAGACGTAGCGCCATTGATACAGGCTCGGGGCCCCCGCGCACCGATCCCCGGTCATCGACACAATTCGCGTCGGCACGAGACCAGACATCGGCGTTCTATTGTCGGGGTGTGGTGCCGAAGACCGGCTGCGGCACGCGGAACGGCACCACGGAGCGACCGAAATTGGAGCCATATTGCTGCTGAACCGCGGGAATATTGACGATGCCCAGCTTGGTATCGGATGAACGGGCGTCGATCGGCGGCAAATTCAGGTTCGGAGCGACCTTGTCGACGTCGCGCCGCAGGCTCTCGTTGAGACAGCCATAGCTACGCGCTCCGCCGATCTCGACATCGACGCAGCGCTCGAAGGTTCGCATCGGCGCCGGCTGACCGCCGATGATGAGCTCGGGCTTGGGCTCGACAGGTGGCGGCTGTTGCGCAACGGCTGGCATGGCCATAGCCATCAACAGAAATGCGGAAAGTCGGGCGATCATGCGCATTACTTTCCTGGCATTCGCGAAGTGTTGACCTGGATGGCAACCTGCGCGAGGCGGTTATTCAGGGCGGCGAAATCCACACGTCCGCTGCCGCCAAGGGTTAGGCAGCGCTTGCGGCAGGTCGCCATGGCAAGCGCACTACCGCCGCCACCGGGGCGGAAGCCGAAGGTCGCAACCGGCACGCTGCCGGTGACCGGATAGCCCTTGGCCACCAGCCGCGCGCGGGCCTTGGTACAGTAATCGACCGATAGCTGGGAGAACCGCGTTTCGCCGTGACCGGCGCGATACTTCATGAGCGCGGTGCACAGATCGCCGCCGGCTTTGGCCCAAGCCTGCGCAAGATAGATTACACCGTATTTGATATTGATTTCCGGTGCGGCGAAATCCGTCATCGAACCGGTATAGCCGAGCATACGGGCCGTCGGCGGCATCACCTGCATCAGGCCGATCTCGCCGTCCGCGCCGATCCTGGTCGGGTCGTAGCCACTCTCCACGCCCATGACTGCTTCGGCGACGTCAGCCGGCAAACTGGTATTGCGCACCTCGCGCTCAATCAGTGCCCGGTAAAGGGCACGCGGATTGGCCGCACGGATCGGGGTCGAGGAGACCATAGGTGATGCCGGCGGTGCATCGGCACGCTCGGCGGAGGGCTGGGCAGCCTCCGATCCGGCGGCGTCCGATTGCTTTTGCCCGGCCTCGGTCTCCACCGAGGCCACGCGCACTTTACTGCTGGCCGGCTCCGCTCGAACCGAAACAGCGAGGACCGACAGCAAGCCGGCAGCAAGCATCACCGTGGCACCCGAGCGGAGAGTGCCACGACCAATGCTCGAAACAAAACGGCCTGCTGTCATCAATCCAGACCTATCAAGCCACCTTGGCTTCGGCAGGCACTTCTTCCGGCGCCGCAGGAGCGACATCGGCAGCCTTGTCCGAGGTGATCTTCTGAAGCTCTTCGCGGAGATAGGGCACGAGCGCCTGCACCAGGTGATCCCAGATCTCGACCTGCGCGCGCACATAGTTCGGTGCGACGCCGCCGATCAGCGAGACATCCATGGTCATGGCGAGGAAGCCCGGCACAAGCTGCAGGCGGCCAAAGCGGCGCAGCGCGTTCCAACGGTTGACGATATCGAGCGGCAATTCGCCTTCAACGTTCAGCCAGGCGCTGAAGGTAAAATCGACGAAGCTCTTTTCGTCGGAGGCCAGACGGTTACCCGGACGGACGTCGAAAGCGAATCCGGCGGTCGACGAACGAAGCAGCGAAACATTGGCCGCGGCGTCGGACACGAGGTCGACCCGGTAACCCGCGTTCTGCATCAGATCACGCAGCGATTCCAGCGTCAGGCTGGCGAGATTGGTGTCGGACATACTGATACTCCTTAGTTCTTCTTGCCATCGAGGAGCTTGGCGAGAGCCAGCTCATTGATGATCGGCGGTTGCTGCTTCAGAAGTTCGGCGACATAGGCTTGCCGCAACTGGGCAGCGCGCTGCTGGCGAATCTGGCGGACCAGCGCATCGCGAACTTCCGGCAAGGTGCGCGTATACGGCACTTTTGTGTCGATCAGACGAATGAAGTGAATGCCATCGTCCAAGGTGATCGGCTCGGACACAGCGCCCTTGGCGAGGCCGGCGATCTGCGTGCGGATTTCCGGACGAATCTGATCTTCGGGCAGAAGGCCGAGATCTCCACCGCGCTCGCCGCTATCCTTGGCCGCGCTATCCGCACGGGCAATGGCCGCGAAATCGGCGCCTGGCGCCTTCAGCTTCTTCTGCACCTCATCCGCCTTCTTCTTGGCGGCATCTGCGGTGGCCTTGTCGGCATCCTTCGGCAGAGCGATATAGATCTGACCGAGCTGATACTGCCGCGGCACCAGGAACGAGGCGCGGTTGGCATCGTAGACCTTCTGCAGGTCGTCATCGCTCGGGAAATTCGCCGGCGGGTTCGAAACGGACTGCAGATAGAGTTCGACCAGCGCGTTGTCGCGCACTTTCTCCAGCTGGGCTTCGATCTGAGGCTGCTTGTCCCACTTCTTGGCAGCCAGCTCCTGCATCACGAGGCGGTTCGACAGCATCACGCGTACGGCCTGGCTGAGCAAAGTCGGATCCTGCGCCAGCGCTGCCTGCTCGCGCGGACCAAGAGTCGCGATGAAGGTGCGCATATCGTCGGCACTGATATCGCTGTTGCCGACCCGCGCGACGACCTCACCTGAGGACTTTGCGGCAGCGACGGTGTTCGACGCCGCCGGAGCCGCGGCAGGCGCAGCTGCCGGGCGAGCCGGCTGCTTGGCCGGAGCCGGAGCTGGTGCCTGCGCGACCCGGGGCTGCGGCGCGGTCTGAGCATAGACCGGCGACAAAGCGAGAGCCGAAACGACGGCAACACCGGTCGCAGTCGCGAGCGTAAGGGAAGAGCGGAAACGCATTATTGAGTAACCTTCTGCTCGAGCAGTTTGTCTTCGTAGTCCTGCAGGATGTTCTGAACCTCGACACGGCGTACACCGGTCAGAGGTTCATTGATAACCGCGATATCGCCGAAAGAGACCCCTTCATAGCGACGCAGCAGCTCGCGCCCGACTTTCATGAGCTGACCGTTTTTGGCGACACAGCTCTTGGTGCTGGCCTTGTAGGCGATCGACTCTCCCTCGAATTTGGCGCGCTCCGCGTCCTTGGCGCGCGCCACCGTTGCGGCTTCTTCATAGGCCGCCTTCCACTTCTCAAGCGTCTGGTTACGATCTTCCAGACGCTGGTTGAATTCGTCCACCGCCTCGCGGTGCATCTTCTCGATTTCCTTGACCTGGGCCTTGGCTGCCGCGATCTGCGAATTGAGCGCAGCCTTCTCGCGTTCGGCTTCGGCGACCTTGCCCTGTAGGGACGCCCGCTGGTCTTCCAGCGAGCGCGTCTGGGCGGTCAGGCTGCGCAGGGCTTCGCGCAGCTTGTCGGTCTCCGATTGCGCACGGGCCTCGACACTGGCCAGTGACGCAACGATCGCAGCAATCGTCAGGATCTGTTTGCGCATGATCAGAACTTCGCGTTCAGGTCGAACTGGACGATGTCAACCGAGTACGGACCACCGGCGATGTTGTTGGCGCTCATGTAACGGAGTGAGGCCCACACATTGTCGGAGAGACCAAGATTGCCACCGATGAAGTAACCCTTGAGATTGGTACCGCCGAGGCCGAAGTCTGAGTCGACGAAGGCGTCGATCATGGCGTCGGATTCGAGATACTTGTAGCCAACGTGGACATTCCAATCCCACAGACTCTTGACCTGCTTGTGACCAACGGTCACGCGGGTCATCCAGCCCTGGTTGCCGCCGTTGAACGGACCGGTACTGCCGTCGGGGGTTGGTGCGTTGTTGTTAGCAAGGCTCGGACCAAAGGCATTGGTGAGCGAAAGAGCGTTGATCGCGTTCCGATCAAAAGCGGTATTGTTGACATATTCGCCGTCGATCACGACATGGACCGGATGGAAGTCGCCGAGATCAACCTGACCACTGACAACGACTGGACGGAACTGGCTGGCGAGGCCGAAATACTGATAGGCAGGCTGTTGCGCAGGGTTGGTTAGCGAAGGATCCGCCAAAATGTTCCGCAGGGTGCGATACGTATTGCCCTTTTGCGCGAAGGATGGACGCGTCTGGTCGGTATCGCAGACATCCGCGGTTCCGAACACGTAGCATGGCGTTGAACCGCGGCCCTGAGTGTTTGTGAAGTCGTAATATGCGACACCGAGGCGGAAACTGGACTGTGGGTCGAACTTCACGCCGACGCCGGCCTGCACGCCATACATCCACTTGTCATTACTCGGGAACTTGCCTGGAAGGCCGTCCTTGATCAGATTCTGGTCGATATTGTAGCCGACATTCAGGTCACTGTTGAAGGTCGGGAACGCGCCGGCGACGATGAACGGAGTGATGCCCGGAGACACTTCATGCTTCAACTGAGCTGCGAAACCGTCGAAGCCGAGATCGCGGTGGAATACCAGATCAGTCGGCGACCAGAACGGGTTGTCGAAACGACCAACCGAGAAGCTGAAGTCGCTGGACGGCTGATACCGAATAAACGCGCGGTCGAGCCACAAGGCATATTTGGAGAAGTTGCCTCCATTGCTGCCCATGGTCTGGTTCAGCGAGACCGGTGAATTGCTGTCGCCGCTGGCAAAGCGGAAGCCTGCCAGTACATTGTCCGCGATATCGATGTCGGCGCCGACGCGCAGGCGGAAGCGCGCACGATCTCGGTCCTGGCTCGTGTTCAAGGTCGGCGCGAAGTACGGATTAGCGTCCGACAGATCATACGGATTTCCCGTATTGATCGAATTGAAATTGACCAGACGCGGATCGTTGCCCGTCGGGAAGAATTGCCCCTCGTAACGGGCACGGATATCACCGCTGAAGCGGATGCGTTGCGCCCATTCCGGATACTTGCCCGGAGAGGCCCAGTTTTCCTTCTCGGCCTTGGCCATCACTTCGCGCTTGATCTCGTCGCGCAGTTGGCGCTTCACGATTTCCGGCACATAGGTGACGTGCTTGGTGCCAGGAGGCGAGGCAGCAGCGGCCGCGGCGGTCGCCGCCTTCGCGGCCTCTTCCGCACGAGCGGACGCACCCTTGGCAGCTTCACGCTGCACGTACGACTCATCCTCGGCCTGCTTGATCAGGGCGGTGCCCTGCTCTTCGGTGATCACGCCCTGCTTGATCAGCAGGTTGACCAGGCTGGTGGTCGAATTCGGCGCAACCGGCTTCGCACGCGACACCTGGGGACGCTTGGCCTTGCCCGTCGCTTCGCCGTCCTGTGCCAGAGCCGGCACGGCGAGGGTCAGCGCGCACATCGATACTGCGAGCGGCAGCACACGCCGGGCGGTATCGGTCTTTTTGTCGAACATCGGATCAAGTCCCCTGCTAGTCGAAGTGATGTTTGCCTGGCCGTCCCCCGGCCGGGCGAATTACGTTGGCTTGCGTCCGGTCGCCCGGACATTGATGGGCATCGGCATGTCGTTCGGCGGCGGTTCCCGCAGCGTCAGACGACCGATGACGTCGTTGCGAATGGCGGCATCCACCTCGGCGCTACCGCTCGAATTGACGAGCTCAACGCGGCTGATGCGGCCGGTATTGTCGGCCCAGATGCGGAATTGCAGCTGCATCACTGCATTCTTGGTCCGCTCGTTGGCACGGATCGCCGCTTCGATCTGCGTCTGCACGATCGAGGCGTACCAGCCGAATTTGCTGCCGCCGCCACCGCGGCCGCCATATGGGTTGCCACCAACCTTGCTGCCCAGATTGAACAGGTCGCCCGGACCGGTGGCCTTGGCGTCGAGTGACAACGGGCCCGGCGGCTCCTCGTTCTTGGCGTCCTTGACCGGCTCGTCGGCGGGCTTTTCCGGCGGCTTCTCGTCGAGCGGCTGCTCGATCATCTTGGTCTCTTCCGTCACCTTCGGCTGTTCGAGCATTTTCTGCTCGGGTGGCGGTGGTGGCGGGGGCGGCGGAATGATGTTGACCACCGTGAGTTCGCGCACCTGCTTCGGCGCAGGCATGTCGCTGCCACTCATCACGATGTACCAGCCGCCCCCGAGCACCATCATGATGACAGCAACCACCGCGCCATAGCGCAGATAGGCGCCGCGATTGCTGGCGGGCTCGATGTCCGTGCGTTTTTCGGACGGCTTCTTCACGATGCGGCCTCCAGCACGGCGTCGTCGGACAATTTCTCGACGACGTATTGCAGAACGAATTTTACCACTGCGTCGAAATCCGTTGTCTGGATGATCATCCGCGTGCCGCTCGGCGCTTCGATCACCAGATTGAACTCCGCGCTGGGTGCGTCGAATTCGACATAGGCACTCTCGTCGATCGAAAGGCGCAGCGCCGGATGCTGCGACAGCGTCAGCGACAGGCGTTCGCATTGCGGTACCAGCTCAGCGACGCGGCGACGCAACAGTTCGGCGAGCCGAACGAGCAGCGCTTCGCCGCGCAGCGGGAATGGCAACACGATGCCGGACTCCTGACAGAGACCTGCATCGGGCGGCGACAGCGGAGCAATGTCACCCTGCCCCGCTTGCTCGCCGGCCGTTCCGGACGCAGCACGGCGCAGCCAGGCCCACAGGGTCGCGAACGCACCCTTGGTATGGTCGTCTATGTGGCTGGCAGTCTGCATCACGGCGTTACTTCACGAGAGGTTTGGTGGCGAGACCGACCTGCGAAAGGCCGATGCGGCCGAGCAGATCGAGGACGTCCATCACGCTTTGGTACTGGGTCTGCGCGTCGCCGCGCAGAACGACGGGAAATTCGGGCGTCAGCGCCTTCTGCTGCACCAGACGCTGCTCCAGTTCGGGCAGCGTGACCGGAATGGTGTCGAGGAAGATCTTGCCGTCATTGGAGACGGTGATCGCCTTCGTGGTCGGCGTCGCGAGGCTCGGAGCGGCGGAGGCCTTGGGCAGATTGACTTTCTGCCCTTGCACCGTCGCCGTCGTCATCACGATGAAGATGATCAGCAGCACGTAGGCGAGGTCCAACATCGGCGTGATGTTGATATCGTCATACGGCTTGTTCTTGGCCTGGAGCTGCATCGTTGTTACTCAGCAGCCTGGCGATGGTCGGCGACCGGCTCGTTGGCATAGAATTCGGCCATCTTGGTCACGAACTCGTCGATGAAGACCTGCATGTCGGAGGTCAGTTCGCCGATACGCGTCACCAGATAGTTGTAGGCGAACAGCGCAGGGATAGCGACGAACAGGCCGGCGATGGTGGCGACGAGCGCCGCGGCGATACCCGGTGCGATGGCGTTGACGTTGACGTCGCCGCTTTCCGCGATGGCCGCGAAGGTGATCATGACGCCGACCACGGTGCCGAGCAGGCCGAGGAACGGACCACCCGAGATCGAGATCGTCAGCACCACCATCAACTTGTTGAGACGCTGGCTCTCCTTGACGAACATGCTGTCGAGCGCTGCGCGGATCGCCGAGATCGAAGCGCCGTTCAGGCGGATCATGTCGCTATTGGCGAAGCGGTGGCTGATCTGCTCGGCACCGACGTGATAGATGCGGTACAGCGAGGACGCACGGACCACCTGCGCTTCTTCTTCGTCGAGCTTGCTCCCGAGCACAGCGGCATTCTCGTCGGCTTCGCCACGATCGAGCGCGGTCAGATTGTCGGCCAGCTGGCGGAAGCTCTTCATGAAGCGGTCGTTGGCCTTGGCCTGACGCTTCATATAGCTGACGCGGTCCCAGGTGACGATCCAGCTGGCGACAGCCATCACCATCAGCAAGGCGATCACGATCCAGCCGTCGATGGTCACTGCCTTCAGGATGATGGCGAAGTGGCCCGACATCCAGCTGGCGGTCTCTTCATCGTTGCTGAAGGCGATCAGCTTGGCGGGCTCAGTGCCCTGCTCGACCGCAGCGAATTTAATGAAGCCCGGCGAACGCGCGATCTTGGAGATCTGCAGTTCGTCGATGTCGCCGACGAAACCGGCCATCGCTGCGGCTGCAACAGGGGCAACAGCGGCTTCAGCGGCGGGGGCGGTTCCGTCGGCGGCAGGAGCTGCGGCATCGGCCGCAGGCGCTGCGGGGGCAGCGGCCGCGGGCGGCGGGGCATCGCCGCCCAGGCGCGCCACACCGGTCAAGGCAGGGAGCGAGGCATTCAGGGTCGCATAGGGCGCACCGTTCAGATAGACGGTGACGGTGCCGCTGGCGGCGACCACTGCCAGATGATTCCAGGAGTTGGCGGCAACGGGCGCACCTGCACCGCTGCGCTGCGTGCCGGCGGCATTGCTCACTTCGACGAAGGGCGAGCCGTTGTCGAGACCGATCACCACGCCATTGGCACCGTCGCGGCGGCTGAACAGCGCCGAATTCGGCACAGCGGCGGCCGGCTTGATCCAGGTCGAGAACGTGAACGGCGCACTGTCAGCCATGCCGAGCGATGGCGAAGCAGGAAGCGTGACGATGTTACGACCATCGAGACGCAGACCGGTGCCGATCAGCGAGCCGTCAGCCGGCTGCCCCACGCTCTGCGCATTGTTGGCCCAGACCGAGGCGTCGATCGCCGGCGTGCCGCGCTCGTTGAAGTGATACACCAGCGCGGTGTCGGCATCATAGGTGCCCTTGGAGTCGTTGATCGCCGCGGCCTTCTTGTTGCCGTAGTAGATCCAGAAATCCGACTTGGCGCCCGGCGCCACATTCGGCACCGAGACCCAGACGAGTGCCTCGCCGAGCAGGGAATCCCACTTTTCGACGTGGTGCTTCAGCGGAGTCTTGTCGTCGGTGGCGACGAAGCGCAGATCGCTGCCGTCATCCTTGGCCAGGCTGAAGCGGAAGTTGCCGGAATGCAGACGCACCAGTACCGGCACGGTGCCGATCGGATCGGTGATGTTGGCGCCGGTGGCGCTCGCATCGATATTGATCTTCTTGCGCAGCTGCCACTCGTCGTTCCACCAGGCATTCGCCGTGGACGGAAACAGCGTCATCGCCGCGGCGAAACCGAGCGCGAGGCCCGCCGCCGCATTCTTCATTCGCCGGCGCAGGCTCGAGACGCCCATGCTCATGTGACCGTTCCCCATCGTCATCAGAATTCACCCCAGATACGGAAGTTCACGCGCCCTGTATTGGCATGCGTGTAAGCTTGAGTAATCATCGGCACCGAATAGGCGATCGAGCCATTGAAGCCTTCGAAGACCTTGAAACGAGTGCCAGCGCCGTAGCTCCAGACGTCGAAACGCGTCTGCTGCTCGGGCAGCGGCCGCTGCACGCGGACATGACCGGCATCGACAAAACCGAAGAAGCGCCATTCGTTGAAAGTCGTGAAACGCGCGTTGCCTTGCCCGGTCTCGTCCTTCATCTCCTTCTGCAGCATGCTGCCGACATCGGGAGAGCGGATTTCGATATTGCCGACGATACCGTCATCGCCCAGCACTTCGGATTCGAGATAACCGCGAACCGTATCCATACCGCCGATGCTGAACTGCTCGCTCGACACTTGCGGACCGTCGGAGACCTGTGCAGCCACCTTGGTCCAGAACTGGAAGCCTTCCGGCAGCTCATGCGTATGAGCGAGATCGACATTCAGATGCGTGAAGCTGCCAGATGCCCATGCGCGCTTGTTGTCGAATTCGCGCCAGTCGTCACCCACCGGACGCATGGCCGCAGTGATCGACGCATTGAGCTGGGTCAGCGACTTCTCGCCCTGGAATGTCGCGCCATAGCTTGCGACCGCTGGGAAATAGGTGATCGGCGTGCCGAAACCGTTTCCACTTAGATCCCGCATCGTCTGATCGAAGTGCTTGTAGTCCATACCGGCAGACAGGGTATGGAAGAAGTTCTCACGCGCCGGCAGCGTCATGACGGCACGCGCACCGATGATCTGGCCCGGACCGACCACGTTCATGCCGCCGACAGTGGCAACGTCGCTGCTCGACTTCACGCCGTAGACCAGCGCGCTCAGCCAATCGATATCCTCAAAACGCGCCATATACGAAGCCGAGAAAACTTCGGCATCCTTCGAGTTTTCCGGCGCAACCTGATAGGTGAAGCTGAACGAATGGCCGAGCTGCCACAGATTGTCGTAACGCGCCGTACCGATCAGCCGCGACCCAGACGTATTCGGCGAGCGACGATTGTTGAGTTCCACGCTACCGTGGAAAGGCGCCTTGTCTTCGATATTCAGATCGACGTCGACGGTACCCGGCGTCACACCCGCGCGCAGCGCCGGCGTCACGCGGCGA
The DNA here is from genome assembly GCA_002256345.1 of Bradyrhizobiaceae bacterium PARB1. Taxonomy (GTDB): domain Bacteria; phylum Pseudomonadota; class Alphaproteobacteria; order Rhizobiales; family Xanthobacteraceae; genus Tardiphaga. Next base: position 189,400 of record NKIY01000003.1, read on the forward strand.
TCCGGCCACTGATTGAGACTGACGATATCCTTCGTCACCGCATTGAAGTTCGGCACGGTGCCTGGCTTCAACGACGCCGCCTTGTCCTTGACCTTGTCGATATCGAAGTAGCGCGAATTCTTCACGCGCAACTGACCGACCTTCATTTCGGTGACCTTCAGGATCACACGTCCGGTAAGCGCGTTCTGCTGCGGCACCGACACACTGACGGTCTGAAAACCCTTGTCGTGATAAGCCTTTTCGAGCGCCGCACGCGCCTTCTCGACATCGTCCGCCGTACGATTGGGACCAAGGAACGGATAGATCGCCTCCTCGACGTCGATCTGCGGCAGCTTGTCGGCGCCCTGCACTGCAAAGTCATCGATATCGAAACGCTGCAGCGGCGCGGCGGGCGCAGCCGGAGCAGCCTCGGCCGCGGGCTTGTTACCAGCCGCCTTCGTATCCGAAGATTTCGCCTCAGCCTGCTGGCTTGGCGCCGCCTGGACCGATTGAGAAGCACCAACGAGAGCGCCGATGCTTGCGAGCATCAGGACTGCCGGAGCCGAGGATTGCAAAAACCGCCACTTCGGCAGTTTCGCGCCGACATCGTCTCGAAGAAAAAGAAGCATGCACCAAGCCCATAAGAGGGCACACCGAGAGCGAGCCGCGCGCTCGCAATCAGGTCCCTATGTCCAGAAGACGTTTGGGCGACTATCAACCCGCAAAAGAAAATTAAGAAAAACGTGCGGACCGAATCACGTGGCACGAGAGGTGACAAAAATGCCACGCAGCCGGCGACATCTGCGCCGGAGCCGAATGATATCAACGGATTATCAGCTGAGCAGAACGACGCCGCCGGGCAATGCCCGCACCTTCACCGCATAAAGCTGGCGGACCTGCGCGACGAAATCGTCGAGCTGGTCGGTATGAAAGGTGCCGTTGACCAGGCGCTGACCGAGGTCGGAATTGGTCACGACGATCTTGCCCGGACGATAGCGATTGATCTCGCTGACCACGGTGGCAAGTGGCTTGTCCTTGAAAATCAGCAGCTTTTCCCGCCACGCCGAGAGAGTCTCGGAATCGGCCACGGGCACCGGCTTGCCGAGCGGCTCTGAAGCCGAATACGCAATCTGTTGCCCGCTGGTCAGCTCGATACTGCGCCCGCCATGGCTCACGATGATCGAACCTTGAATGCAGACTGCCAGCACGACACCGTCGATACAGCGGATATTCACTTCACCGGCCGAAGAGGCAATCTGGCCGTCTGCAGCAATCACCACCAACGGCTCAGACACCGACCGCCGTGCACTGATCGCAGCTTCTCCCGAGATCAACTCGATACGCGGATTGATGCCGCTGCCACGAACCGCCACGCTGGTCTGTGTATTGAGCTTCAGCGATACATTGTCCGCCAGGGCGACATCGAGCTGCTCGCCCTTCGCCGTACGATAGTCCGCGGACATTTCCGCGAGCGAGGGCCACAGCTCCAATGGTGGCTTCACCACCATATAACCCGCAACCGAAGCAGCCATCGCTCCGCCGATCAATGCGCGCCGCGTGACGGCACGACGAGTAACGAAAGGCCGCACCTTTCGGCGCTCGAGCTCCGCCCCCATAGTGCCCAGATCGCGATACAGGCGCGCCGCCTGCCTGAACGCCGCCTCATGCGCAGGACTGAGCGCGCGCCAGCGCTGCAATTCGTCGGCATCGCCGACCGTCGCCCGCCCCGAGCGCAACAGTGCAACCCAGTCGATCGCCCGATCGAGCAAGCCGTTATCGTCACCCGACTCAGTCACCTGGGCACAACCGACTGAGCTCGATCGATGCAACAGTCGTCCCCACAGGGACGATAAGAAACCGGACCGGATAAATGATGCGGATCATTGATGTCGCGGAGCTTCTGATCTGACGAATCGAAATGGATGACAGGACCTTCTCGATTACTAGACGGTTGAGACCACGCTATCCCGCAGCCGAATCGTCATTTAATGGCATAGATTTTTGCGAGCCGATAGTTTTGGGCCGGCACCAGTAACAACTAGACAAGAAAAAATTGGCCGAAATTCGCGCAAGCGATAGCCGGAAAATTCTGGAGCATTAACGCGGACGAGGTCCACCGGTCCGTCTGATCAAGTCACGGTCGAGCCGCTGCGCGCAATGCTTCAGCGCATTGCGCAGATCGATTTCGACCGTTCTGATGCTTACGCCCAACTGTGCTGCGATCTCGTGATCGGGCATTTTATTGACCACTGCGGACACGAAGACATGACGCGCGCGCGCAGGAAGCTCGGCTAGCGCGCGATCAAGGGCCTCAATATCCTGACGCCCTTCCATCACCGCGACTGCATCCGGCGTATCATCCGGAATGTCGAGCAAGGCATCGACGGCATCGAGACTGAGATGGCGCTGCTCGACGCGGCGACGGTCGGTCGCAACATTCAGCGCGATGCGGAACAAATAGTCTTTCGGGCTATTGACTGTGGGGGCATTCGACATCCGTTCGACACGCAAAAAAGTTTCCTGCAATGCGTCGCCGGCCAGCTCCGAAGAGCCGAGCTTTCGCGTCAAACGCTTGAAAAGGCCGGTGTAGTCGGCCGCCAAGACGTCGCGCAACGTTGTCCGATCTACCCCACTCAACGGTTATCGCCTTTATACACTAACCGGTCACTACCTCAGCAGGCAGGTTGTTACCGTCCGCTCATGACAAATTGATTACGGAACTGCGATCCATTTCACCGGGCGGCACGGATTTGTTCACCGTGCGTCAAATGCCACAGGCAGCAACACGGTGATGAGGTCGGGCATGTCAGCAGGAATACGTGGCAGCGGTTGTGCACGCCGAATCGTTTCCATCGCCTCCCGATCGAGCAGCGCGCGCCCCGAACTCGACTTCACATCGAGCCGAACCAATGTACCGTCGCGGCGCATCGCAAATAGCACGAGAACTTTGCCACTTGCGCCGGGATCGCGCTGATAGCGTTCGATATGAGTTTGTAACTGCTGCTGAAAGCGTGACGCTACTCCCGCAGAAACCGCCTGACGCTGGCCGCCTCCTGGCGGTCTCTGCATAGGAACCGAGGCCGGCTGCGGCCGCACCAACGGTTGCGGTGGCGCGATCTCCTGCTCGACCGGCGCCGTGCTCTGCTCCGAGATCCTCGCTTCCGTCTGGAAATCGACGATAGGCGGATTTGGTTGCACGGACGCTTGCTTGACCTCTGTCGCCGGAGCAGGCGATGCAATCAGTTCAACCTGAATCGTCGAGTGTCCCTGCCGCGCTGTCGGACCGACCGGCATTTGATGCAGCCAATAGACGCCCGCCGCGACCAGTACCGGCACGAGCACCGCGCTGCCGACGAACCAGCGCCATGTGCCCGAGGTGGAGTCCCCATACAGATCGCCATCGAGACCCGCCCCTGCAGCGCCGGCTCCCTTCCAGGTCGTCGGTGAGCGCTTGCCCTCCATCGCTAACGCACCGTGATCATGACCATGACGGGCTGCGGTGTATTGGCAGGCGGCGCCTGGCTCACCTGCAGGCCGTCGAGTACCCGCGCGATGGTCTCGTCGCGCTCCTGATCGCCGGACGACCGGAACAATTCGGTCTTGCGCACGGTGCGCGGATTGTCGATCCACAGCTTGATGCCCGCACTATAAGCACCGCTGCGCGTCTTGGCTTCCTTGCGCAGCGCGTGCTGGATGTCGGACTGAATGATGCCGCTATAGGCCCGCAATTGTGATGGATCGCTGCTCGGCCGCTGCCTGCGCACCACCAGGGTGTCGAGCGTAAGATCGACCTGGCCACCGAACACCGCTTCCGGCGGCGCATCGGGATCGGCAGACGCCGGCACGAGCGTAATGGAATTGGAGCGCGTATAGCGGATCACCAGATCCGTATCCGCAAGCAACATGCGCAAGGCAGTATCGCGCGTATATTCGCCCTCGACCGGCACAGATAGCCGATCACCGGCCGCCCCGCTTTCGTAGAGCAGTTGCATGCCGGTGATCTTGCTATAGGCCTGCAGCGCCGCGGCCAGCGGTTGGCCCGGAATCTGGAATTTGATCGGCACATATTGGCGCGGATCGTCGCCCGCCGCGATCGCCGAAACCATGGCGCCGCCTGCAAGGACAACTACCGCAACCAGAAGCGCCCGAATGTGGGATGCAGAGCGCAGCCGGCCAAGGCCCCATGCCCGCACATCGAAGGCCCATCCCGAATTCAGATCATCCAAACGCTGACTGAGACGCATCTTGTGGATTTCGATTGAACCAACCAAACGCAACATCACGATTGCGCGATGCAGCATTGCTGCCGTTCTTATCGAAGGAGATCAATGGCAGCAAGCATGACATCGCCAGGAACAGAAATCTGGATTAAATGACAATCGGATGACAGAAAAAGCGGAAGAGATGTTAGTTGTCTTTCCCCTGTGCCGTTGCTGTCGTCAACATGTCGTCCGGTGATGATGACCAGATAGGGATTCCTGCCTTGCCCAAACGTCTCCTGGTTTTCGGCCTCGGTTATAGTTGTCTTCATTTCATCCGCATGCATGCCGCTGCTTTTTCCGGGATCGGCGGCACCGTGCGCACAGAAGAGCGCCGCGTGTCTCTCGCAGATGAACCGCTCGATCCGTTCCTGTTCGATGGTGCGTATGCCGATCCGGCGCTCGATCAGCGTATCGCACGTGCCGATCTCATCCTCGTCTCGGTCCCGCCCGAGAAGAACGACGATCCCGTGCTTGCGCAATTCGGAGAGCAGATCGCAAGAAGCACAGCGCGCGTAATCTACCTCTCGACCGTCGGTGTCTACACCGATCATGCCGGCGCGTGGATCGATGAAACTGCAGCTGTAGCTCACGACGACAGCCGACGCGGCCGGCGCGTATATGCAGAGACAGAATGGCAAAGAACTTGCGGGGATCGCCTTCGCATCCTTCGTCTCGCAGGCATCTACGGACCCGATCGCAACGCCTTCATCAATCTCGCTAACGGACGCGCCCATCGCATCGTCAAGCGGGACCAGGTGTTCAACCGTATCCATGTCGACGACATCGCCCAGGCGATCGCTGCCGTCGCCGAACACCCACGTGCCGGCATCTGGAATGTCTGCGACGACGAGCCGGCGCCGCCGCAAGACGTCATCACTTACGCTGCCGATCTCATGCAGATCCCGCCGCCGCCCGAACAGGCTTTCGAGACCGCCGATCTCAGCCCGATGGCCCGCAGCTTCTACGCATCGAACAACCGCATCTCAAATGCACGGCTGAAGAATGAGCTGGGCATCAGTCTGCGGCATCCGAACTACCGCAGCGGTCTCGATGCGCTGTGGAACGGCGGCGCAGGCCGACCGTTATCTTAGGTTGAGAAATTGCAACGTGAACATTCTCATGGATCAGATTACCCCTGTAACCGCACATCCCGAACTGTCCCATCCCAAACCTGGCATCGTCGGCGCCGCCGTCTATGCCAAAGGGCGCAAGGTGAAGGATCTCGACAGTATTGCCGACGCCAAGAAGTGGACGGCCAAGCCCGGTCATGTGGTGTGGATCGGCCTGTTCGAGCCGGGCGACGGTCTTATGCACGAGCTGCAACAACAATTCGATCTGCATCATCTTGCCATCGAGGACGCGCAGAAAGCCCATCAGCGCCCCAAGCTGGAACAGTACGGCAAGGCGCTGTTCGTTGTCGCCCGTACCGCGCAACTGATCGATGGGCGTATCGCCTTTGGCGAGACGCATCTATTCGTCGGGCCACGCTATGTGGTGACCGTCCGCCACGGCGCCTCCAGTTCATATCGCGCCGTTCGAGACCGCGCCGAGGCCTGCCCAACGACGCTCGCCAATGGCGAGGACTTCATCCTGTACTCCGTGCTCGACTTCATCGTTGATGAATATGCACCGGTGCTCGACCAGATCCGGTCTGAGGTGGAGACGCTCGAAGACAGTCTGCTGAAGCGCGCATTGTCATCGCGCCAGATCGAACGGCTCTATACCTTGCGCCGCGATCTGCTGCGCCTGCGCGACGCCGCGGCGCCGCTCACCGAAGTCTGCCGTCGCATCGAACATGCCGAAGTGGTGCAGATCGATCCCGAGATGCAGCCGCTGTTTCGCGACGTCACCGACCATATCCACCGCGTCACGGAGGACATCAACAGCCTCCGCGAAGTGCTGGCTTTCGCTTTCGAGACCAGCCTGATGCTCGGCCAGGCGCAGCAAACAGACGTGACGCGCCAGCTCGCCGCCTGGGCGGCCATTCTGGCGATCCCCACTGCTCTCGCCGGCATCTACGGCATGAATTTCGAGAATATGCCGGAGTTGAAATGGCAATATGGCTATTTCGCCGTCCTGTGCGTGATCGGCAGCATCTGTGCGGGTTTGTACTGGCGTTTCCGTCGTAATGGGTGGCTTTAGGCGCAAATATCGGGCAGATGCTGGCGCACCGGCGCGTACACCAACGCCGCCCGGTCCCCCCTGACAATCACCGAGCACTCCCTCGATGCACAACCTTCTGATCAAGGTCGGCCTTCGTTTCGAGGATCCGCTCGATGAGCGCCGTTTCGTGCAGGGCTACGTGCTTGGCGGGCGTCACCTCACCCAGGCTGCCATGCTGCTCGGCGCCATCATTTACTGTGCCTTCAGCGTCTGGGACTGGATTCTCGATCCCGTGGCCTGGACCAGGAGCCTCGTCGTCCGCCTGTCCGTCGCCGCCCTCGTGCTGCTTCCGCTGACAGCCGCCCTCTTCCTGCCGGCCGCACGCCGTTTCGCCGAACCGATCTATCTGATCTATTGCGTCGTGCCCGGATGCGCCCTCAGCGTCATCTATCTGATCATCGATCGCGGCTTCGAGCATTCGACCGCGGGCATGATCATCGTCATCCTGTTCGTCTCGACGCTGCTGCCACTCCGCCTGCCATCGCTCGCATTCTTCTGCCTTTCGACCTGGGGCTTCTATATCTATTGCGAGACATACGCGACCTATCTCACCGAGGGTCTGCGGTTCGTCAACAATTTCGAGATCAGCTTCGCCTACATTCTCTCCCTCTATGCGGTCGGCGCGCGTGAATTCCGGGCGCGGCGGCAATTTCGCACGGCCGAGGCACTACGCATCGAAAAGGAACGTTCGGAAACGTCCCTGATCGAGCTTCGCAAGACCCAGGGACAACTGGTGCAGGCCGAGAAGCTGGCCTCGCTGGGGCAGCTCGTCGCCGGCGTCGCACATGAAGTGAGCACACCGCTCGGCCTTGCGCTCACGACGACGACAACGCTTGAAGGCGAGTTGAACCGGCTCGATGCAACCATCCAGTCCGGTCAGGTACGCCGCTCCGAGCTGACCCAGAGCATCGCGCGGCTGCGCGAAGGCATGAAGCTGCTGTTCTCCAATCACCACCGCGCCGCTGATCTGGTCCACAGCTTCAAACAGGTAGCGACAGATGAAGCCGACGAGGAGCGCCGTAGCTTCGAGATGCACGCGTGGCTCTCCGAGATCATGAGCACGCTGCAGCCGTTGCTCAGCCGGCACGGTCATCAGGTTCGCGTGCATTGCGACAGCGGGGTCATCGTCGACACCTATCCCGGCGCTCTCGCCCAGGTCATCCGCAACCTCGCGCTCAATGCCGTCACCCACGGCTATCGGGACGGCCGCACCGGCAATATCGAGATATCAGTCTCGCGGCTCGATCACCAGCGGATGCGAATCGCGGTGAGCGACGACGGCGTTGGCATCGCCGAGAGCGATCTCGCCAAGGCGTTCGATCCCTTTTTCACCACGCGGCGCGACAAGGGCAGCACCGGACTCGGGCTGCATATCGTGTTCAATCTCGTCGTATCGACACTGAAGGGACAGATCGATCTTGCGAGCACACCCGGTCAGGGCACGCGCGTGACACTGGATCTGCCGTTGCGCCCGGAGGCGCCGCTGCCAACCTGAGTTGCAGCGGCATGCCACATGGCGCTCCGATCAGAAGCCGAGCGCCATCCCGTCTTTACGATGGTCCGATGCGCCGAGAAGGACACCGCGCTTGTAATCGATCTGGATCGCCTGACAGCCGCCGATGCCGGTCTCCATCATCTGCAACTTGTGGCCCCGCGCGGCGAGTTCATTGCGCACCGCTTCCGGAATGGTGTTCTCGACCTGCAAAACGCCGTTGGTCGCAAACGAGCGCGGCAGTTCGGCGGCTTCCTGAATATCGAGGCCGAGATCCAGCACATTCGATATGAACTGCGCATGGCCGGTGGCCTGATAGTGCCCGCCCATCACGCCGAACGGCATCACCGCACGACCGTTCTGCATCAGCATGCCTGGGATGATCGTGTGCATCGGCCGCTTGCGCGGGCCGAGCGAATTCACGTGGCCCGGCTTGGCGCGGAAGCTCCAGCCGCGGTGATGCAGCAGCACACCGGACTTCTTCGCATAGATGCCGCTACCGAACGGACCGAATAGCGAGTTGATAAGCGACACCGCATTAAGGTCGCGATCGACCACGGTGAGATAGATCGTGTCCTTGTGGATCACGGAATCCCATTCCTCTTCCGGCGACGCTTTCTTCATGTCGATCTTGGCACGGAGATCGCCGATGAACTTGTCCGACAGGAAGCGCTCGACATCGACCTTGGCGACAGCCGGATCGCAGAAATAGGCATCGCGGGTGCGATAGGCCGCCTTGGTCGCCTCGGCGAGCACGTGGATGCGGTCCGCTTGGCTCAGGCTCTTGATGTCGAAGCCCGCCAGCATGCGCAGGATCATCAGCGCCGCCAACCCCTGCCCGTTGGGTGGGCATTCGGCAACATCATAGCCCTGATAATTGGTCGAAATCGGCGTCACATAATCCGAGCGCTGCGCGTCGAAATCGCTCGCCTCATGCGCGCCGCCGACCGCGCGGAGCGTGGTGATGATGTCGTCGGCCACCTGGCCCTGATAGAAGCCGTTGCGCCCCTCCCGCGCGACACGGCGCAGTGTGGCAGCGAGTGCCGGCTGCACGCGCTTGTCGCCAACCGCAGGCGCATGGCCGCCCGGCAGATACTGCGCCGCGCAGTCCGCATGCGTCTCCAGCTTGCGGCGCCATTTGGCCCAGTCGGCGGCCACGCGCGGAGTGATGATGAAACCGTTCTCTGCAGCATCGATCGCCGCGGCGAAAACTTCGGCCAGCGGCTTCGAGCCATGATCCTTGCTCAGCGTGCACCAGGCATCGATGGCGCCGGGCACAGTGACAGTCTCGACGCAGGTCTCCGGAATGTCGCGAGCGCCGCTATCGGCATATTTCTCGGAATCGATCTTGGCCGGGGTAAAGCCGGAGCCGTTCAGCGCGATCGGCGCTCCGCCTTTCGGGGAATAGAGTGCAAAACAGTCTCCGCCGACGCCGGTCATCGCCGGATCGACCACGCATTGCACGGCCACCGCTGCCAGCGCCGCATCGATGGCATTACCGCCCGACTTCAGCATCTCCACCGCAGCAAGCGTCGCCAGCGGGTGCGAGGTTGCGGCCATCCCGTGCTCGGCAACGGCAACGGAACGGGCAACGGCCATGAAGTCACGCATGAGGGATCCTCGGATGTTGGTATACCACAATCGTTGCCCCCCAATACATCCGCTGCGACCGTTTGTGAATGCAGGGTGACGAACAAAAACCCGACACCGGTTGCATCGCAAAGCAGCATTCGCGCGACCGGGAAATGCGCCCGCGCTTCCTGATTCATCAAGGATGGATCGATCGGACTCTAGCCCAAGGGCCGTTCGAGACGACGCGACGTCGCTTCGCGTGCCGCATGGTACTGATTTCGCGTGCGCGCAACCAAGTCCTCAACCGGCTCGATCGCGTGGACACCGGATACCGAATGTCCCGCGCTCCATGTATCGCGCCAGCGCTTCACACCGGAAGTACCGTTACGCCCATAGAGAGCGTCGGCGCGCTCTTTGGTCATGTCGGTCGGAAGGTTTTTCGGATCGAGGCCGGCCGCAATAATGGAGGGAACCAGCGTATTGGTCTCGAGCCCGGTGAAGGCGCGCGACAGCAGGATGTCGTCGAGCTCGGACGAGACCAGCATCGCCTTATAGTCCGGCTCCGCCATGCTCTCCTCGGTCGCGATGAACTTGGTGCCCATATAGCTGAGGTCGCAGCCCAGCACTTCCGCGGCAAACACCGCCTCGCCGTCCGACACACCACCGGCCAGTACGATCGGCCCATCCCAGAATGCGCGCACCGCGCGGGTGAAGGAAAACCCATTGACCCAGCCGGTCTGCCCGCCTGCGCCCGCAGTGAGCAGGATCAGCCCGTCGACGCCCGCGGCAATGGCCTTCTTCGCATGGCGGATCGAGGCGACATCGGCGAACACCATGCAGCCAGCCTCATGCAGCGGCGATACCACCGCATCGGGCGGGCCGACGCTGGTAATCACCATCTCGCAGCCCTGCCGGATCACCGCCGCGACATCGTCCTGCAATGTCTCGCGGCGGATGATCAGGTTCGGACAGAACGGCGCATCATCCGGCCCGAGCGCATCGGCAATGCGCGTCAGCCATCCCGCGAATTCCGCGTCGCTGCGGCAATTCGCAGTGGGGAACGCGCCGATGACGCCGGCCTTGCAGGCAGCGATGACGAGATCAGGCCCCGACACGCGAAACATCGGCGCCGCAATCATCGGCACCGATAGTCGCGGACGCACCTTGTCCGCGAACCACGCCGCAGCGGTCTTGCCGGGGCGCTCCGCCATCAGGCAGCCACCGCCGGCTGCGCAATGACCTGCTTGCCGCTGAATTCAGCGATGGCGCGGTCATATTCTTCACGCAGACGCTCGACCACTGTCGCAACGGCCGGCGCATCCTTGATCAAGCCGAGCCCCTGGCCAGCGCCCCAGATGTCCTTCCAGGCCTTCGCCTTGGTGTTGCCGCCGGAGCCGAAATTCATCTTCGACTTGTCGGACACCGGCAGATTGGCGGGATCAAGCCCGGCTGAAGCCAGCGACGGTGCGAGATAGTTGCCGTGCACGCCGGTGATGAGGTTGGTGTAGACGATATCGCCCGCCGCATAATCGATCAGCGACTGCTTGTAGCCCGGGGCCGCATTGGCTTCCTGCGTGGCGATGAAGCGCGTGCCCATATAGGCCATGTCGGCGCCCATCATCTGCGCGGCGGCAATGCCATAGCCATCGGCGATGGAGCCGGACAGCAGGATCGTGCCATCGAACCACTCGCGCACTTCACGCAGCAAAGCGAAAGGCGACAGCGTGCCGGCATGACCGCCGGCGCCGGCGCAGACAAGAATCAGGCCATCGACGCCCATCTCGGCCGCCTTGCGCGCATGACGGATGGTGGTGACATCGTGAAACACCTTGCCACCATAGGAATGCGCGGCATCGACCACGGACTGCGGCAGCTGCAGGCTGGTAATGATCGCCGGCACCTTGTGCTTGACGCAGATCTCCATGTCCGCATGCAAGCGGTCGTTGGAGGGATGGCAAATCTGGTTCACCGCATAGGGTGCAACCGGCAGATGCGGGTGCTTGGCAGCATACTCACCGAGCTCGTTCTCGATGCGCGTCAACCACTCGCCAAGCACGGCGACCGGCCGCGCATTGAGCGCCGGGAACGAGCCGACAATGCCGGCCTTGCACTGGGCGATGACAAGTTCCGGCCCGGACACGAGAAACAGCGGCGAGCCCATCACAGGCACGGAGAGGCGATTCTGGAAGATCGAGGGCAGCGACATTGTGGTTTCCATCCCGGATTTGAGTTGAAGGGATGATAGCGGGAAATGGCGGCGCGATGATCTCCAAATATGAGGATGTTATCATCCATTTTTGGAGAAACGCATCCCGCTCGCAAGCAGTGTCCCCTCTCCCGCTTGCGGGAGAGGGTCAGGGAGAGGGTGTCCCCACAAGCTCCGACGTCACATGGGGCACCTCTCTCCGGCCCTCTCCCGCAAGCGGGAGAGGGAGCGACAGCGTCACCCCAACAATCTCGCTTGATCCTTCTTCGCCTGTTCCGCAACAAAATCCAGCACCGCCCGGATCTGCGGCGCATCCACCAGATCGGGATGAGACAACAACCAGATCTCGGTGGAGCTGCGCAATTTTTCGGGCAGCACGCGCACCAGCGATTTGTCGGCGTCGCCGGAAATGCACATCAACGGCGCAAAGCCGAGCCCGGCGCGCGCCGCCGCCATCAGGTCGGTATGCGACGAACACTGCAGCACGCGGCGCGAATGGCGCGAGACGCTGTCGAACCACTCCATCAGAGGCCCCTCGCCGACGAGGCCGATGGAGCTGTGGCCTTCCCATTCCTCGCGCGTTTTCGGCAAGCCGTGCGCGCGTGCATAGGTCTTCGATGCGAACGCGCCCACGCCCAGGCGTCCCACCTTGCGGCCAACCAGGTTTTCGTTACCCGGCCCATATAACCGCAAGACGATGTCGGCCTCGCGCCGCCGCACCGAGGCCGGCCAGCCATCGACGCGAATCTCCAGCAAGATGTCGGGATAGCGGCGATTGAACTCGGCAATCGCCCCCATCAGCCACGGGCCGGACAGCACCTCGGTGATCGACAGCCTGACGGTGCCGACAGGCTTCTCGCGGATTTCGGCGATGACGGATTCGATCCGCGTCGCCTCAAGCCGCATGCTTTCGAGTTGCAGGCTCAGCCGTTCGCCGGCGGGCGTCAGCGAATAACCTTCGAGCGAACGCGCGATCAACCGGACGCCGGTGATCGCTTCAAGCTCGGCGAGCCGCCGGCTTACCGTCTGTGCGCTGACCTTGAGCAGCGCACCGGCACGCGTGAGGCTCGCCTCGCCGGCGATCACGGAAAAGGTGCGCAGCAGATCCCAGTCCAGTCCCTGCATGTCTCATCCCGACATAATCTGTTCGGGATGATGTACACGCAAGCGCGGCCGGGGTCACTCCAATGGCGTCACTCCGCCGGTGCCGCCGCCGGATGCGCGCCTTGGGCGCTCGGCGCCTTCGAACGGCCCGGAAAGATCTTGCGCACCAGCACATAGAGCACCGGCACGAAGAACACGCCGAGTACCGTGGCCGTCACCATGCCGCCGGCCACGCCGATGCCGATGGCATTCTGGCTCGCCGAGCCGGCACCGGTGGCCAGCGCCAGCGGCAGCACACCGAGCACAAAGGCCAGCGAGGTCATCAGAATAGGGCGCAGACGCTGCCGCGCGGCATGCAATGTCGCCTCGATCAGCGACAGGCCCTTCTGCTGCTGCTCGATGGCGAATTCGACGATCAGGATCGCGTTCTTCGCCGACAGGCCGATGGTCGTGAGCAAGCCCACCTGGAAATAGACGTCGTTGTTCTGCCCGAACAAGGTCGCCGCGCCGAGTGCGCCGAGAATGCCGATCGGCACCGATAGCATCACCGCGAACGGGATCGACCAGCTCTCATAGAGCGCCGCGAGGCTGAGGAACACGATCAGCACCGAGATCGCGTAGAGATACAGCGTCTGGCTGCCGGTGAGCCGTTCCTGGAACGACAGCCCCGTCCATTCATGCGTATAGCCGGCGGGCAGTTTCTTCATCTGCTCGTCCACCGCCAGCATCGCGGTGCCCGAACTCGTGCCCGGCGCAGCCTGGCCCTGGATCTGCACGGCCGCGACGCCATTGTAGCGTTCGAGGCGCGGCGAGCCGTAACTCCAGCGGCTGGTGGCGAAGGCCGAGAACGGCACCATCGATCCCTGGTTGTTGCGCACATACCACTTGCCGATGTCATTGGTGTCCATGCGGAAGGCAGCGTCGCCCTGCACATAGACCTGCTTGACGCGGCCACGGTCGATGAAGTCATTGACATAGGCGCCGCCCCACGCCGCCGACAACGTGGTGTTGAGGTCGTTGAGATTGACACCGAGCGCCGTGGCCTTGGCCTGATCGATGTCGAGATTGAATTGCGGCGTGTCGTCTTGCCCGTTCGGCCGCGCCTGTGCGACCCGCGGATCGCCGTTGAGCGCGCCGAGCAACTGGTTGCGCGTCTTCAGCAGCTCCTCATGGCCGGCATTGCCCGAGTCCTGCAGATAGAAGTCGAAGCCCGACGCATTGCCGAAGCCCGGCAGCGACGGCGGCAGCACCGCAAAGGCCATCGCATCGCGGATCTTCGAGAACGCCCCCATCGCGCGCCGCGCCACCGCCTGCGCGGATTTCTCGTGATCCTCGCGCTGCGCGAACGGCTTCAGGCTGACGAAAGCGAGGCCGACATTCTGGCCTTGCCCCGCGAAGGAGAAGCCGCGCACAGCGAACACGCCCTGCACTGCGTCCTTCTCGTTCTCCATATACTGTTTCTCGACCTGCTGGATCACGTCGAGCGTGCGTCCCGCAGTGGCGCCCACCGGCAACTGCACCAGCGTGATGATCGTGCCCTGGTCTTCATCGGGCAGGAATGACGACGGCAGCCGCACGAACAGGAACACCACGCCGACGACCACCGCGACGAAAGCCAGCAGCGCGCCGGCCGACCGCTTCACCAGTGCGCCGGTGGTCTTCTGATAGCCACCCGATGCCCGGTCGAAATTGCGATTGAACCAGCCGAAGAAGCCACGCTTCTCGTGATGGCTCTTTTCCGGCTTCTTCAAAATCGTCGCGCACAAAGCCGGCGTCAGGATCAATGCCACCAGCACCGACAGCACCATCGCCGAGACGATGGTCAGCGCGAATTGCCGGTAGATGATGCCGACGGAGCCGGAGAAGAACGCCATCGGGATGAACACCGCCGACAGCACCACGCCGATGCCCACCAGCGCGCCGGTGATCTCGTTCATCGACTTCTCGGTGGCCTCGCGTGGCGACAGGCCTTCTTCCTCCATCACGCGCTCGACGTTTTCGACCACCACGATGGCGTCGTCGACCAGCAGGCCGATGGCCAGCACCATGGCGAACATGGTCAAGGTGTTGATCGAATATCCCGCGATGGACAGCACGCCGAACGTGCCGAGCAGCACCACCGGCACCGCGATGGTCGGGATGATGGTCGCGCGCCAGCTCTGCAGGAACAGGAACATCACGAGGAAGACGAGGATCACCGCCTCGAACAGCGTGTGCACCACCTTCTCGATGGAGAGCTTCACGAAGGGCGTGGTGTCGTAGGGATAGATCACCTTCAGCCCCGCCGGCATGTTGGCCGTGAGCTGGTTGATGCGCGCCTTCACACCTTCCGACGTCGCCACCGCATTGGCGCCGGTGGCGAGGCTGATGCCCATGCCGGCTGCGGGCTTCGCATTGTAGCGCGCCACCGCGTCATAGGTCTTGGAGCCGAGCTCGACCCGCGCGACATCCTTGATGCGCACCGTCTGGCCCGAGGTCGAGGTGCGCAGGATGATGTCCTGGAACTGCTCGATGGTCTGCAGGCGGCTCTGCGAGGTAATGGTCGCATTGAGCTGCTGGCCGTCCACCGCCGGCAGACCGCCGAGCTGACCCGCGGTCACCTGCGTATTCTGTGCCTGGATCGCCTGCGTCACATCGCTCGGCATCAGATTGTATTTGGTCAGCTTGTCCGCATCCAGCCAGATGCGCATGGCATATTCGGCGCCGAACAGCTGCACCTGGCCGACGCCTGACACGCGGCTGATCGGCTCGTTGATGCTGCTCGCCACATAGTCGGCGATGTCGCTGGCATTCATCGAGCCGTCTTCGGAGACGAAACCGAGCACCATCAGGAAGCTCGATGACGACTTGACGACACGGATGCCCTGCTGCTGCACCACCTGCGGCAACAGCGGCATGGCGAGCTGCAGCTTGTTCTGCACCTGCACCTGCGCGATATCGGCATTGGCCTCGTTGGTGAACGTGATCGAGATCTGCACCACGCCGGTCGAGGTCGAATAGGACGACATATATTGCAGATAGTCGACGCCGGTCATGTTCTGCTCGATGACCTTGGTCACCGAGTTCTCGGCCGTCGTCGCATTCGCGCCGGGATAGTTCGCGGTGATCGTGATCACCGTCGGCGCGATCTGCGGATACTGGGCGATCGGCAGCTTGAGGATCGCCAAAAGGCCGCCGAACATGATCAGGATCGCGAGGACCCAGGCGAAGATCGGCCGCTTGATGAAGAAGTGAGACATGGCCGATCAGTCCTTGCGGGTCTCGCCGACGCCAGCCGCATTGGCTTCCCTGCCCGGCACCTTGGTCAGGCCGGTTGCGGGATCCACGGTCACATCGATAGTCTTCACCACCTGTCCCGGCTTCGCCTTCTGCAGACCGTCGAGAATGACGCGGTCGCCTTCCCTGGCGCCGTCATCCACCAGCCAGTTCGGGCCGATTGCCTGCGCTACTTTCAGCACGCGCTGTTCTGCTTTGCCGTCCTTGTCCACGAACATTGCCACCGCCTCGCCGCGCGGATTGCGCGACACTGCGCGCTGCGGAATCAGGATCGCCTTCGGATCGGCGCCGGCGATAACGCGCGCACGCACATACATGCCCGGCAGCAGGTTGCGCTCGGGATTGGCGAAGATCGCACGCGTCGAAACCGACCCCGTGGTTTCGTTGACGCTGGAATCGGTGAAGCCGAACTTACCCTTGTGCGAATGCGTCTTGCCGTTTTCGAGCACCAGCTCAATCTCGACGCCGCCGCTCGGGCGCTTCAGCCGCCCACCGGCGATCTCGCTGCGAATGCGATCCATCTCCGACGTCGCCTGATCGAGATCGACATAAACGGGATCGAGCTGCTGGATCGTGGTCATGGCATTGGCCTGGCTCGCCGTCACCAGCGCGCCGGGCGTGATCATGGATTTTCCGATGCGGCCGGAAATCGGCGCCAGCACCTTGGTGCGATCCAGCGCGATCGCCGCCGTATCGCGATTGGCTTCTGCGGATTTCAGATCGGCCTCGCCCTGCTTGTAGGAGGCCATCGCACTGTCGACATCCTGCTGGCTTGCCGCATTGGTCTTCAGCAGTTGCGCCTTGCGCTCGGCAACCAGCCGCACCAGCGTGAGATTGGCCTGCGCCTTCAGCACGGTCGCTTCCGCGCTTTCCAGCGCAGCCTGATATTGCACGGGATCGATCTGGTAGAGCAGCTCGCCTTCCTTGACCTCGGCGCCTTCGGTGAAAACACGCTTCTGCAGGATGCCCGTGACCTGCGGCCGCACTTCGGAAACCTGATGGGCGACGACGCGTCCCGGCAGCACGGTGGACACGACAGCTTCCTGCGGCTTCAGCGCCATCACGCCGACTTCCGGCGGCGGCGGCGCCTTCGCTTCCGATGCAGGCTTGCCACAACCCGCCAGCGCGAGAAGACCGATCAGAACCAGCGGACGACCAATTCCAGAAGCCATTACCATCACCAATGCAAAACGGCGCCCCACACCCGCAATCCGAAACGGGCGAAGTCGCCGTGACAAAATTTTTGGAAACTCTCTGGTTTCCTCACCGGAAACTTGCTAGTTTCCTGTCGGGAAGTCAAGCGCCCGGCGGAACAGGCCGCTCAAGCGTTCGTGAAGCGGCGGATAGAACGGAACGAATATCGAATGGTTTCATTGTCGGGCGCGCGAAAGCCGAGAGGGAACGCTTTGTCGCAACAACATGGCACGCGCGTGGCGGCTCCCGAACCCGCGATCGACCCCTCTGCCGAACGGATTGCGCATCTCCTTGCCATCGCCAAGGCGACTTTCGGCGACAAGGGTTTCGCCGCCACCACCATGGACGACATCGCCAGCGCCGCCGGCATGTCGAAAAAGACGCTCTACAAACTGTTCGACAGCAAGAGCGACCTGTTCCGCGCGATGCTGACCAAGAATCTGCAGCGCTTCGATTTCTCGGCTGCCGCATCCAGCCCTGAATCCGCCATTGACGAACTACGCAAGGCGCTGCGCTACATCGCCGATATCGTGTTCACGCCCGAAGAAATCGCACTTCATCGCCTGCTGATCGCGGAGCGCAAACAGTCCCCGGCCCTCGCCGCAATCTTCACCGACGTGATCTTCAACAGCGGCGCCGACGGCATCGTGAGTTGCGTCAAGCGCGTCCGGCTGCGCCCCGAACTGAGGGACGTACCGGTGAAGACGGTGGCGGATATGATGCTGGGCGCGGTGTTCAGCAACGATCATTTCCGCCTGATGGTGGACGATGGCTACGGCGTCAACCGGCGCGCGCTGCACAAGCGGATCGACCTCGCGCTCGCGACGTTTTGCGAGGAATCGTAGCCGAGCCACACGCTCTACTTGTCATCGCCCGACTCGACCGGGCGATCCAGTAAACACCGGCGGGTGTTTTCATCATTCCTCCCGGGTCTACCGGGCCACCGCTTTCGCGGGTGACGACAGTCGGAGCCTATGGTGCCGACCAGACGCCACCTCCCCGCCACAATTTCTTAACCCATTGCTCACCATGGCCGGTCACACTGCGCCATCGCGCAGCATGCCGCTGCGTGGGATCGGACAGGCATGCCATGTTCCAGACATTCCTGCGTTCACGCGCCCAGACCTATCTGCGCAGTATCGTCGGCGAACGCGAATTCCGCGCTCGCTCGCCTGAGCGTGACGCCGAGACCGATCGCTACCGCCTTGATGCCGTGATGGGCTCCATCGACCAGGCGCTGTCGAGCGCGGAGGCCGAACATGCCGGCCTCACCAAGCGTGTCGATGACGTGCTGGCCCGCGCCGCGGTCACGGCCGGCAATGGCGACGACGAATATCTGACCCGCGAAAGCCTCGACAGCCATCATCTCGATCTGTTCGAGACCGAGATCAAGAACGGCCAGCGCCGCATCCGCGAACTCACCGGCAGCATCGCCCATTTCAAGTTTTTGAAGAGCACCTTCCTGTCGCGCTTTCCGGACTACACACCGCAGCCGAAGGCAGATGCTTAGTGCCTTCTCCCCGCTCGCGGGGGAGAGGCAAGAATCCTAACCCTGCGCCCTGCGGTCCCCGTCTTCCGGCGTGCGCCCGGCGTCCTGCGTGTCGCTCCAGCGCCGCTTGAAATTGCTGCCGTCCGGCGCCGGTCCACGGCTGCGGCGGCGCTCGCCGGTGAAGCCCTTCATATTGTCGTTCACAAAGGTCATCAGCTCGGCGCGGAAACGTTCCGCCGAAAACTTCTGCGCATGGGCGCGGCAGACGTCGCGGGAAAATTCATGCTCGCGCGCGATGAAGGCGCGCACGCATTCGGCGATGGCTTCAGGCTCACTGGCATCGAAGAACATGCCGGTGCGCAATTCCGGCGATGCGGACACCGTCTCGCGCGCACCGCCGCGGCCCAGCGCCAGCACCGGCGCGCCTTCGGATTGCGCCTCGACGACGATGATGCCGAAATCCTCTTCTGCCGCGAAGACGAACGCCCGCGCCGTGGCCATCAATTCGCGCAAACGTTCATCGCTGACAAAGCCCGCAAAGCTGATATTCGGTCCGGCCACCGCCTTGAGCCGCTCGGCCTCAGGTCCGTCGCCGGCAACCACGAGTTTCTGATCGGGCATGCTGTTGAAGGCCTCGATGACAGCCTCGATGCGTTTGTAAGGCACCAGCCGGCTGGCCGCGAGGAAGTGATCGCCAACAGGCAGATCCTTCGGCAACGTCGACATGGTGACCGGCGGATAGATGACCGTGGCATCGCGGCCATAGACCTTCTTGATGCGCTTGGCGACGAAGTTCGAGTTGGCCATCATCGCATCCGGCCCATGCGCGGTGCGGGTGTCCCAGATGCGGATACGGTGCAGCAGTGCGCGCGCCAGCGCGCTCTTGAGGCCTGCGGTATAGCCTCCTTCATTGAGATATTCGTGCTGCAGATCCCAGGCATAGCGCATGGGAGAATGCACATAGGATACATGGAGCTGATTGGGGCCGGTGATGACCCCCTTGGCGACGGCGTAGCTCGACGAGATCACCAGATCGTAGCCGGACAGATCGAATTGCTCGATGGCGATCGGCATCAGCGGCAGATAGGCGCGGTGCTTCGTCCTGATGAACGGCATGCGCTGCAGGAAGCTGGTGCGCGCCTTCTTGAAGCCGATCTTCTCGCGATCCTCAGGGGTCAGCGCATCGAACAGCGTGAAGACATCCGCATTCGGATAGCATCGCAGGATCTCGCGCAGCACCTGTTCGGCGCCGCCCAGCGTGTAGAGCCAATCATGTACGACAGCGACGCGCATCGAACCTCGAATCGGATCCTGACCAGAGCGATGACCCTTAAATAGACCAACGGCGACGTTCTACAATCGAGCCGCTACAACTTGCGTTAATTCGACCGCGACCAATTCGTAAAATTTGAGTAATCTTTTCCGCAACTGACAACCGAAAACGCGGAAGCCGAGCCCGATTGTCCGTGTGTGCGGTTGCTACGCACCTATTTTCGCAGGATACACCGCGCTTTCGCACTATTAAGGTAACCTTGAGGTTTTGCCGATGATGACCCTGCGTCAGGTGGAAGTGATCCGCGCCGTGATGGTGACGGGCACCATCGGGGGCGCCGCAAAATTGCTGAATGTGTCTGCACCCGGCATCAGCCGCCTGGTGAAATATACGGAAAAATCTCTCGGCATCCGTTTCTTCCAGCGCCAGAATGGCCGCTATTTCCCGACACCTGAAGCCCAGAGCATCTTCGAGCAGATCAACGGCGTCTACAAGAAGGTGGACGACCTTACCGAGCTCATCTCCAAAATCGGCCAGGGCACGTTTTCGGAGCTGCGCATCGGTTCGGTGCCGTCGATCTCGCAGGTGATGGTGCCGCGCGCCATCGAGCAGGTGCGGCAGCGTTACCCCGATCTGCGCATCGACATCAATATCCTCAAGCTCGAGGAAGCCATCGACTATCTGCTGCTCGATCGCGGCGACTGCGTCGCCATGAGCTACCGGCTCGAGCATTCCGGGCTCGACTTCCTGCCCCTCGCCTCGGGCGAACTGTTCTGCATCGTGCCGGAAGGCCATGAACTCGCCGGCCGCCAGCAGGTTTCGGCCAGGGAGATCATCAAATATCCGCTGATCGGCATCGATCCGAACGATCCCTATGGCCGCATCATGGCCGAGATCTTCGCCCGCAATAAGCTCACTTACGACATCACCATCCGCGCCCGCTTCGGCACCACGGTATGCGCGCTGGTCAAGGCCGGGCTTGGCATTGCGGTCATCGACCAGTTCACCGTCGCCCATGGCGGCTACCCCGGCGTGCACATCATCCGGATTGCCGAGCCCACGGTCTTCAACACTTATGTCGCGGTGAAACGCGGAGCGCCGCTATCCCTTCATATCGAGCATTTCATCGCCTGCCTGCGCACCGAGATGCAGGCAGTCAATCCCGGTGCCAACGCCGCCGGCAAGGCCGTTTCCCGGTCACGCAAAAAATTAACATGATGTTATGTTTAGAGGATAACAGGGTAATTGTGTTAGAAGCTGCGGGCGCTATTCTTCGACCGGTTGTCCTGTCAACATGCAGCTTTCCAAGACCTTTACCGCCATGACCGCTTCAGTCCCGTCCGCCCGCTTCCTCACCGGCCTGCTCGGCGCGCCGATCGCGCATTCGGCGTCGCCGGCGATGCACGAGCGCGCGGCCGAGGCGATGGGCGCGCGCTGCCACTATCAGCTCATCGAAATCGCCGGCGCGGATCGCAACGAATTGCGCGGCATTCTCGACGGGGTGCGCAAACTCGGCTTCGCCGGCATCAATGTCACCTTTCCCTACAAGGAAGCCGTGGTCGAGCTGCTCGACGAGCTTTCCCCCGGTGCCCGCGCCATCGGTGCCGTCAACACCGTCGTCGTGCGCGGTGGCAGGCTGACCGGGCACAACACCGATACATCCGGCTTCGCCCGCGCGGCGCGGGATTTTGTCACGCGCTCGCAGCGTGGCCCTGTCGCGGTGATCGGCACCGGCGGCGTCGGCAAGGCCATCGCCTTCGCGCTCGCAAGCCTGAACGTCGCCGAGATCCGCGTCTTCGACACCGACTGCGCCAAGGCCGACCAGCTCGTCGCCCAACTCGGGGATCGCCAATCCATCCGCCGCGCCGCCAGCGTCGAGGACGCCCTCGCCGGCGCCGCCGGCCTCGTCAATGGCACCCCCATCGGCATGTTGCCGGACCGCGGCACGCCGGTGCCGGACGCCCTGCTGCATGCCGGATTGTGGGTCGCCGATGCCGTCTATTCGCCGCTATGGACGCCGCTACTCACCGCCGCCAAGGCCAAAGGCGCGCAGGTGATGACCGGCCGCGATCTTGCGATCTATCAGGCCGCCGACGCTTTTGAGCTGTTCACCGGCCTGGCGCCGTCCGCTACTGAAATGGGAATTGCTTTCGACGACGTCATGAGAAAGAGGTATGCGCTCAACGCTGCCTGACCAACCCAAGCGGTCACCATAAGGCCGTATCAAGACTCACGAAACGACACACCGGAGGAAATCATGAAGCCCGTATTCTGGGCGAGCGTCCTGCTCGCCACTGCCCTGTCCATCCCCGCATCCGCGCAGTCGATCAAGCTCGCCAATGTCGCCGAACTCTCGGGCGGCGGCGCCACCGTCGGCAACAACTGGAAGAACGGCATTGATCTCGCCATCGAGGAGATCAACGCTAAGGGCGGCGTGCTCGGCCGCAAGCTGGAAGTGACCCATGCGGACTCGCAGTCCAATCCCGGCGTCGCCCGTGCCCAGGTGCAGAAGGCGCTCGACGCCGAGCCTTATGTCCTGCTCGGGCCAGGCTATTCCGGCTCGGTGAAGGTGACGGCGCCGCTCGCGGCGGAAGCCGGCATCGCGCAGATCATGGGCGGCGAAGCGGCCGAACTCACCCAGGCCGGCAACAAGTTTCTGTTCCGCACCTCGTTCGGCCAGCAATCCTCGATGCCGAAGGTCGCGAAATACATCAATGACGAGCTGAAGGCGAAATCGGTCGCCATCGTCTGGGTCAACAATGACTTCGGCAAGGGCGGGCGCGATTCCATCACCAAGGAATTCGCCAAGTACAATATCAAGGTCGCCGCCGATCTCTCCACCGAAGCAGGGCAAGCCGACTTCGCCGCCGACGTCACCAAGATCAAGGCCGCCGCTCCGGATGCTGTCTTCGTTTACGTCAACGAGGAAGAAAGCGCGCGCATGCTCAAGGAGCTGAAGCGCCAGGGCATCACCGTGCCACTGGTCGGCGAGACCACGCTGGTCGGCCAGAAGGTGGTCGAGCTCGCCGGCGATGCGGCGAACGGCGCCCGCGGCCATGTCGGCCTCACCACCGACGCCCCGGTCGAACTCATCAAGGCGTTTCGCGACAAGTTCGTCAAAAAGTACAACTACGTCCCCGACCATAACGGCCTCAAGGGCTGGCTGGCGATCTACATGATCAAGGCCACCACCGAGAAGATGGGCAAGGTGGACTCCAAGGGCTTCGCCGACGCGCTGCACGGCTTCACCATCACCGCCGCCAAGGAGCCCGGCATCCTGATGGACGTCACCTTCGACGCCAATGGCGACATCGACCGTCAGGGCTTCCTGGTCGAGATCGTCGAAGGCAAGCAGGTCGTGAAGCAGGTACTGCCGAAGCTGAACAACTAACAGCCTCTTTCTAACCTCTCCCCGCTTGCGGGGAGAGGTCGACTGGAACGCGCGGAGCGCGTGGAAGTCGGGAGGGGGCTCTCCACATGCTCCGAGTTTGTGGAGGCTCCCTCTCCCCGCAAGCGGGGCGAGGGAGCGCACGACCGGAGCGTCGCGACTGCCAAGCCCTTAGCTGCGCCATGAGCGCAGCATTGAGAGAACCACCATGTCCAATCTTCTCGATCTCCTGATCGCAGGTCTCGCTACCGGCGCCATTTACGCCATCGTCGCGGTCGGCTTCACGCTGCTGTGGCAGACCTCGCAGACCATCAATTTCGCCCAAGGCGAATTCGTCATGCTGCCAGCCTTCATCATGCTCGGCGTCATGCATGTCGGCGCGCCGTTCTGGGTCGCAATCCTCGTCGGCATCGCGCTCTCCATGTTGCTGCTCGGCCTCGGCTTCAAGATGCTGCTGGTCGATCCGATGCTGCGCCACGGCGTGCTGCCGCTCGCCATCGCCACCATGGCGCTGGCCATCGGCATCAAGGAGTCAGCAAAACAGTTCTGGAGCGCGGAAGCCTCGCCCTTCCCCTCTATCGTCCCTGCCGGCGACATTTTCATCCTCGGCCGCGCCGTGGCGCTGCAGAGCCTCGGCGTCCTCGCCGTCGCTATCATTGCGGTCACGTTGCTGACGCTGCTGCTGAACCGCACCTCCATCGGCCACCAGATGCAGGCCGCAGCACAGAACCCGACCGTCGCGCGCATCGTCGGTGTTCCCGTCGAGCGCATGATCCTGCTCACCTTCCTGATCAACGCCTTCCTCGTGGCGCTGGCCTCGCTGCTGATCACCCCGATCTACCTGGCAAAATTCTCGAATGGTGAAGTGCTCGGCCAGGCCGCCTTCATCGCCGCCATTGTCGGCGGCTTCAACCAGATCCGCGGCGCCATCGCCGGCGGTCTCCTCATCGGCGTCGTCGACAATCTCGCCGCCGCCTATGTGTCGACGCAATATCGCGCCGCCGTGCCGCTGGTGCTGCTCATCGCCATCATCCTGTTCCGTCCGCAGGGCCTGCTCGGCCGTCCCGAGGAGCGCACCGTATGAACGCCAAACTCCTCAAGCTCGGATTCTGCGTCGTCGTGATCGCGGCGCTGATCATCGTGCCAATGAATTTCAACCGCTACGGCCTCTATATCCTCAGCCAGTGGGCGGTGATGACCATCGCCGCCATGGGCCTCAACCTCACCCTCGGCTATGCCGGCCAGGTCTCGCTGGCGCAGGGCGCATTCGTCGGCATCGGCGCCTATACGGCGGCGATCATGACCTCATCAGGCTTCCCGCTGATCGCCGCCCTCGCCGTCGCCATCGTGCTGTGCTTCGCGGTCGGCTGGATCCTCGGCTATCCTGCACTCCGCGTGCAGCACCATTACCTTGCATTCGTCACCCTCGCCTTCTCGACGCTGGCCTTCCTCGTCTTCCGCAACGAGGAATGGCTCACCAAGGGCATCTACGGCATCAGCAACATCCCCCGCCCCGAGATCTTCGGCTATCCCACGCGGCGTCCGCTGCCGTTCTATTACTTCTGCCTCGGATCGCTCGGCCTCGTCTCGCTCGCCGTATGGTGGCTGATCCGCTCGCCCTGGGGCCGCGCCTTCGTGGCGCTGCGCGAAAACCCGATCCGCGCGCTCTCGCTCGGCATCGACACCCGCCACTACACGCTGATGGCCTTCGCCATCGGCTCGGCCCTCGGCGGCGTCGCCGGCGTGCTCTATGCGCCGCTGACGCAATATGTCGATCCCGTGCCGTTCCATCTCTCGCTGTCACTCGACCTGCTGATGATGGTGATTGTCGGCGGCTCCGGCTTCTTCTTCGGCCCGTTCCTCGGCGCCATGATCGCCGTGCTGCTGCCGGAATGGCTGCGCTTCACGCAAGGCTATTACCTGATGCTCTATGCCGTCGCCGTCATCGCCCTCCTGATCTATTCGCCGTCCGGCATTCTCGGCATCCTCGATCGCTTCATCGCCGAGCGCCGCACCAAGGCTGCCTCCGCCCAGCGCGCCGTTGCCAAGGCCAAACTGGAGGTGACGCCGTGAGCGCCGTCCTGCAAGTCTCCAATATCAGCAAGCGCTTTGGCGGCATCACCGCCGTCAATGGTGTGTCCTTCGATGTGCAGGAAGGCGAGATCCTCGGCCTGATCGGCCCGAACGGCTGCGGCAAGTCCACGTTGTTCAACTGCATTCTCGGCCAGCTCACCCCATCGGATGGCGAGGTGAAGCTCGACGGCCGCACGGTCACCGGTCTGCGTCCGTCCGAACTCAACAAGCTCGGCGTCAGCCGCACCTTCCAGCTCCTGCAGGTGTTTCCGAAACTCTCGGTGCGCGAAAACCTGATCCTCGCCGGGCAGGAGCATCAGGGCAACATGCTGACGCGCCTGATCGGCCCCTCCGATGCGGGCCTCACCGAGGCCGCGAACCAGATGATCGGCTTCTTCAAGCTCGACCATCTCGCCGATGAGCCCGCAGGCGGTCTCTCTTACGGCCAGCAAAAGCTGCTCGATGCCGCCATGGCGTTCATGGGCGGCCCGCGTCTCGTGCTGCTCGATGAGCCCGCGGGCGGCGTCAATCTCACCATGCTCGCGGACCTGAAGGATCGCCTGCGCGCCATCAATCAGGAAAAGCGCGCCACCTTCGTGGTGATCGAGCACAATATGGAATTCGTGATGTCGCTCTGCACGCGCGTGATGGTGATGGCCGAGGGCAAGGTGCTGGCTATGGGCCGCCCTGACGAAGTCCGCGCCAACCCCGCCGTCATCGAAGCGTATTTGGGGCATTAGGGAATGAGTGGCTCAGGTGCATTCTTGTCCCGGACGCGATGCGGCGCGAATTGCCGCTTCGCAGAGCCGGGACCGTATCAAACTCCGGCGCCCGCGACGGTCCCGGTTCCGCGGAGCAGCGTTGTCGGTGATGCTACGCATCGCCTGCGCTACAGCGCGCCGGGGACACACAGGAGCAAGCCATGAGCGACGACATCCTCCACGTCCAGAATCTCATCGGTGGCTACGGCAAGATGACGATCCTCAACGGCACCACATTCTCGGTGCCGGCGGGATCGATCACCACCGTCATCGGCCCGAACGGCGCCGGCAAGTCCACCGTGTTCAAGGCGATCTTCGGCCTGCTGAAACTCCGCGACGGCAAGATCACCTTCAAAGGCAAGGACGTCACCGGCCTCAGTCAGCGCGCCCTCCTCTCCGCAGGCATCTGCTATGTGCCGCAGGGCCGCAACATCTTCCCGGAACTGTCGGTGCGCCACAATATCGAACTCGGCGCCGTCGCCGCCGGCCGTGACATCACGGACCTGCCTGCACGTATCGAATCCGCCCTCGACAAATTCCCGGTGCTGCGCACCAAGGCCAAGCAGCAGGCCTCGACGCTGTCCGGCGGCGAGCAGAAACAGCTCGAAATCGCCCGCGGCCTTCTGCTCAATCCGCAACTCGTGCTGATCGACGAGCCCTCCATCGGCCTGTCGCCGCTGATGGTGCAGCAGACCTTCAACATCCTGAAAGAACTCCGCGACAAGGGCGTATCGATCTTGATGATCGAGCAGAACGCGCGCTCGGCGCTGGAGATTTCCGATTTCGGCATCGTGCTCGAACTCGGCCAGACCCGCCTGATGGACCGCGCCGACAAGGTGCTGAACGATCCGCGCATCGGCCAGTTGTTTCTCGGTGGCGCCATGGAAGAGACGGCAGTCTAGCTGCCATGGGAGGAGACGGCATCATGAACACCCGCTCGATCGCCACGGTCTCACTCTCCGGCACGCTGGACGAAAAGCTTCGCGCCATCGCTGCCGCCGGCTTCGAGGAGGTCGAGATCTTCGAGGCCGACCTGCTCTCCTTCAACGGCTCGCCGCGCGACGTCAGCGATCTCTGCGGCGAACTGAACCTGAAGATCTGTGCCTTCCAGCCGTTCCGCGATTTCGAGGGCATGCCGGAGCCGCAGCGCAGCCGAAACTTTGCCCGCGCCGAGCGCAAGTTCGCGCTGATGCATGAGTTGCGCACCGACCTGATGCTGATCTGCAGCAACATCTCGCCCGCCTCACTCGGCGGCATCGACCGCGCCGCTGCCGATTTCCGCGAGCTCGGTGACCTCGCAGCGAAGCACAATATCAAGGTCGGCTATGAGGCCCTCGCTTGGGGCGCGCATGTGAACGACTACCGCGACGCCTGGGAAATCGTGCGCCGCGCCGATCACAAACATATCGGCGTCATCCTCGACAGTTTTCACGCGCTGGCGCCCGGCTTCCCCACAGGCCCCATCGCCTCGATCCCGGCCGACAAGATTTTCCTCGTCCAGCTCGCAGACGCACCGAAGCTCGGCCTCGATGTGCTGTCATGGAGCCGGCACTTCCGCTGTTTCCCCGGCCAGGGTGACCTGCCCGTGGTGAAGTTCATGGAAGCCGTGCAGGCCGCCGGCTATCGCGGCCCGTGGTCCCTCGAAATCTTCAACGACCAGTTCCGCGCCGGCTCCGCCGTGCGCACCGCCACCGATGGCTTGCGCTCGCTGATCCTGTTGCAGGACCAGCTGGCAAAACCCGCCGAAGTGCTGGCGCCGAAATCGCCGACACTCGGTACCGGCTTCCTCGAATTCGCCGTCAACGAGACCAAGGCCACTGAGCTCGCAACCTGGCTCGGACAGCTCGGTTTCCGCAAGACCGGCGCCCATCGCAGCAAGGATGTGGAGCGCTGGTCGCAGGGATCGGTCGATCTCGTGGTCAACTCGGAGCCCGATGGCTTCGCGCATTCGCATTACGTGACCCACGGAGCCGGCGTCTGCGCCATCGCGCTCGATGTCGGCAATGCCAGACAGACCATGGCCCGCGCTGGGGCGCTGCAGGCGCGCACCTTCTATCAACCGGTCGGACCGGGCGAACTGGAAATTCCCGCCATTCACGGCGTCGGCGGCAGCCTGCTCTATTTCCTCGATGAAGCCGGCAACAACTGGGATACCGATTTCGCGCCGCTCGCGAGTGACGCAAGCCCGGATCATCTCGTCAGCGTCGATCACATCTCGCAATCCATGCCCTATGACGAGATGCTGTCCTGGCTGCTGTTCTACACCGGCATCCTCGATCTGCAGCGCCTGCCCGGCATGGAAGTGCCCGATCCGGTCGGCCTCGTGCAAAGCCAGGCGCTGATCGCGCCGAACCAGTCGCTGCGCATGGTGCTCAACGGCTCATCGGCGACACGCACGCTGTCGAACCGTTTCATCTCGGAATTTTTCGGCTCCGGTGTGCAGCACATCGCCTTTCTCTGCGACGACATCTTCGCAGCCGTCGCCGCCATGCGCGCCCGCGGCGCCACCTTCCTGCGCATTCCCGACAACTACTACGACGATGTCGAAGCCAAATACGGCCTCGACGCCGAGCTGATGACGGCGCTGCGCGACAACCGGATTCTCTACGACCGCGAAGGCGACGGGGAATTCTTCCAGATCTACACCCACGTCTTCGACGAACGCTTCTTCTTCGAGATCGTGGAGCGCCGGAACTATCAGGGCTTTGGTGCGCCGAATGCGGGGATCAGGCTGGCCGCGCAGGCGCGCGAAGCGCGGCCGGTGTCAGTGCCGAGGGTTTAGATATTCGTAGTGCGGGATCTGGCCTCTGCGCTCTCCCCACGTCATTGCCGGGCTTGACCCGGCAATCCATCTTTGCATCACACGCCAGCGCGCGGCCAAGATAGATACGCGGGTCAAGCCCGCGTATGACGACTGAGAACATGCCGCTCTATTTTGGCCTTATGCTCTGGTCCCCGCCCGGGCTTCCCGGCGGCGGGATTACTGGTGTGTTGCTGTTGTCCGACTTCGGCGCCGGGGCGCGCATGGCCGGATCGACGTTGCTCGGTGGACAGAGCACTCCATCCGATTTCGCGAGCTTGTCGCCGAGATTTTCCGTGGTCTTGCCGCTGCCATTCGGCGTGATGACGCCCTGCGAATCCGTTCGTGTCGGCGTGCAATTGGCATTGGCGCGATCAGCGGCGGACGGTGCAGTCTGCGCCGGAGGCGTCGATGGCGCAGGCGGTGCCTGCGCGCTGGCTGCATGAGCGCCAGCGATCACAAGGCCTGCAATGAGAAGCGTCCGATTGATGCTCATGTTGAGAAAACCGCCGGCATCGCCGGATGTTCCCGCAAAACCGAGGATCAGCCCTTCACATAGCGGATCAGCGAAAAGTGCCCCATCGGCGGCATCGGGCGGCGTTCGGCGAGCGTCACGCCGCCATGAGCCTTGGCCCAGTTCACCAGCCGCGCCCATGGAAACTCCGGACGCCAGCCGAGGCGGCGGGCCAGCGGGGCGAAAGCCAGTTCGAACAATTTGCGCGGGCCGCTTTCAGCGCCGATGTGATTGACGAGGATGAGCTCGCCGCCCGGCTTCAGCACGCGGATGAAATCGTCGAGCGTCGCTTCGGGGTCCGGCACCGCCGTGATCACATATTGCGCCACGACAGCATCGAAATGATTGTCGGGGAAGGCGAGATGTTTCGCATCCATCACCGCCAGCGTCTCGACATTGGTGAGATTGTGCCTCTGCACGCGCTCATGCGCGCGGCGGAGCATCGGCTCGGAAATATCGACGCCGCAGATTTTTGTGGTGCGCGCATAGTCCAGCAGCGACAGACCGGTGCCGATGCCGACATCGAGCACGCGGCCGCCAATGCGGTCGGCTTCGGCGATGGTCGAGCGACGACCTTCATCGAACACCTTGCCGAACACCATGTCGTAGATCGGCGCCCAGCGCCCGTAAGCCTTCGCGACCCCCGCGCGGTCGATATCGCCAGCCATGCCCCTGCCCTGAAACTCCTAAACGCGCATCGCTGCGACGTCGGGGACACTAGCATTGCGATTGGGGGCGCCTAAAGAGCTTTTCGCCGCAGCGCTCTTGATGAAACCGCCGCCAAGCACGCGCGCCTGCCCACCTTGCGCGTCATAGAACACGCAAGCCTGGCCGGGCGAGACGCCCTCCTCGCCCCCGGCGAGTTCGACCTCGTAGGCGCCGTCCACCTTGCGCAGCCATGCCGGCTGCGGCGGACGCGTCGAGCGCACGCGCACGAAGAGTTCGAGCCCGTTGCCGATGGCAGTGTCGATGGAGCCGCCGCCGATCCAGTTGACGTCGCGCAGCGCGATCTTGTGCATGCGCAGCGCCTCGCGCGGACCCACAACCACGCGCCGCGTCACCGCATCGAGGCGGATCACATAGAGCGGCGCCGAGGATGCGATGCCGAGACCACGGCGCTGGCCGACGGTGAAATGCGCGATGCCGTGATGGCGGCCGATCACATGGCCATCGGTATCGACGATGTCGCCGGGCTCCATGGCATTGGGCTTCAGCTTCTCGACGATGTCGGTGTAACGGCCGGTGGGTACGAAGCAAATGTCCTGGCTGTCCTGCTTGTCAGCAACCGAGAGGCCGAACTGCCGCGCCAGCTCGCGCGTCTGCGGCTTGCTCATGTCGCCGAGCGGGAAACGGAGATAGTCGAGCTGCTCCTGCGTGGTCGCGAACAGGAAGTAGCTCTGGTCGCGATCGCTATCGGCCGCGCAGACCATGCTGCGCGAACCATTGCCGAGATGACGCGACGCTACATAGTGCCCGGTCGCCAAAGCCTGCGCGCCCAATTCGCGCGCGGTGGTCAGCAGATCCTTGAACTTCACCGAACGATTGCACTCGATGCACGGCACCGGTGTTTCACCCAATGCGTAGCTCGCCGCGAAATTGTCGATCACCTGCTCGCGAAACTTGGACTCGTAGTCTAGTACGTAATGCGGAATCCCGATCCGCTCCGCCACATCGCGCGCATCATGAATGTCACGCCCGGCACAGCACGCGCCCTTGCGATGCATGGCCGCGCCGTGATCGTAGAGCTGCAGCGTAATGCCGACGACGTCATAGCCCTGCGACTTCAACAGCGCCGCCGTGGCCGACGAATCGACGCCGCCGGACATGGCGACGACGACACGGGTGTCCTCCGGACGACCTTCGAGATCGAGACTGTTGAGCATGGTTCAAGGCCATGAGCTGTGATCGCCACCGGCGATCGGGAAAACATGAGGCAATCCCGGAACTTACAGAGGTCCGACGATGGCTGGGATAACGCACTTTAATATAGGTGGCCTTGAGCTCAATCAATCGCGGCGGGCCGGCCATGAACGGCAAATCTTGCCGCCGGGCAGAAACGGAGGGGCGGACTGGCACCCGGAACAGATGCCGACACCGGCATAACTTATTGAAATATATGAGATACGTACAGTGGCACGCCTCTGGCCCGGTCCTTGCTGAAAGAGAGCTGGAACCGTTCTCGAAAGGCCGCCCGTGGTTAGCGTCTCGTCCGATATCGCCTCGACCCTCGCGCTGCAGTCCGCGCGCGCCAAAGCCGCACGCGACGACGCATCGTCCGTGTCGGATCACTTCGGTTCGCTGGTCGAACAAACGAGTTCGACCACGGACACCGCTCCCGCCCCGGCCGCCCGCCCCGACATCCCCGCGCCGGCCCGGCGCGACGACCGCCCGGTGGCGGATCGCCCGAAAGCTGCCGATCGTCCCGATGACCGCGCCGCAAGACCGTCGCAAGACCGCCGCACGGATGCCGCAACGGACAAGCCGCAAACCGGCAAAACCGCGCGCAAGGACGACAAATCGGCAAAATCCGATCAACCTACTGATTCGAAAGTGGATTCCGCGAACGGCCACAAGGATGCCACAAGCGACGACGCATCCGCCGACGGCACCGATGCAGACGCCACCACACAGAAAGTGGCGGTCGAAATGGTGCCAGTGGCCGCTCTGGTATCCTCCGGATCCGCCACCGATCCCACTGCCAGCACCGAGACGCCTGAAGCTGGCAGCAGCTCCCAGCCGCTCGCCATCGCTGCTGCTGCTGCAATGAAAGCAAAGCTGGACGCAGGCGAAGTGGCAGCGCCCGAGATCTCTGCCTTGCCGAGCGACGCGCCGGCTGACGCCGAAGCGAATTTCGCCGCGATGATTGCCGGCGCGACTCCGGCTGCAGCGAAGGGCGCGAAGAAGACCGAAGGCGGTGAAACCGCAAAGACCGCGGGCGCGACGACATCGACCAGCGACGCAACAGCGGAAAGCAAGGCCGACATATCGGCACTCACCACGCCGACCACCGGCGCCACTACGCCAAAGCATGTCGCTGACGGCAAGACGGATCAGCCTACCACCGAAGCATCGAAGCCGGATGCCGCTGCCGTCAACGCTGACGCAGCACAACCGGCCAGCGAACAGCATCGCGCGCATCGCACCGAACAGGCGCCGCCAGCGGCATCGCTCGATCAGGCCGCGCCGACCAATGCGCCATTGCCGCAGCCGACGCATCTTCAGGCCACCAACAATGTTGCTGTCGCGCAGCAACTCGCGCCGCAGGTCGCCGCCAATCCGCCGGTGCCGCTGTCCGGCGTTGCGGTCGAGATCGCGCAATCGGCCAAGGCCGGCAAGACCTCGTTCGACATCCGTCTCGATCCGGCCGAGCTCGGCCGTATCGATGTCCGCCTCGAAGTGGACAAGCATGGCAATGTCACCTCGCATCTCACGGTCGAGAAGCCGGAGACGCTGACTATGCTGCGCCAGGACGCGCCGCAATTGCAGCGCGCGCTCGAACAGGCCGGCCTCAAGACCAATGACGGCGGATTGCAGTTCTCACTGCGCGACCAGTCTCCGCAGCAGCAACAGCAGCAGAATGGCGATCAATCAGGACGCCACATGCACCGCCTCACCGTCCATGACGACGACACCGTTACCGTGGCTCCTGCAGCACGCGGCTATGGCCGCATGTATGGCGCCAACGGCGGCGTCGATATCAGTATCTGAGGAGTGACCCATGGCAGTTGATGCAACTTATTCAAACCCTGTCGTCTCCGGCACCTCGACGAATACGAGTTCGAATTCGAGCACCAGTTCGAGCGCAACGACGGGCATTGCCGATAACTTCCAGACCTTCCTGACACTGCTCACGACGCAGCTGCAGAACCAGAACCCGCTGGACCCGCTCGACACCAACCAGTTCACGCAACAGCTCGTGCAGTTCGCGCAGGTCGAGCAGCAGCTCAAGTCCAACGACTACATGAAGTCGCTGGTCGATATGGAGAAGTCTACCCAGGCGACGCAGGCGCTGGTCTATGTCGGCAACAACGTTGCCGTCGATGGCTCGACCGCGCAGTTCAAAACCTCGGCGACATGGAATCTGCTCGCCGACAAGGACACGACGGCGCAGGTCAGCATCACCAATGCAGCAGGCAGTGTTGTCTATTCCGGCAACTACTCGATCAAGCAGGGCAATGCGAGTTTCGTCTGGGACGGCAAGGGTAATGACGGCGTGCAATATCCCGAGGGCTCCTACACGCTGACGGCGACCGGCAAGGACAACAACGGCAAAGACGTCGCGATCTCGACGGAAGTGCAGGGCATCGTGGACTCCGTCGATCTGTCGGCGAGTCCGGCGCTGTTGTCGATCAACGGCGCGAACTACACCGTCGACAAGATCAAGCGCGTGGTGCGCCCGACCACGACACCGACACCGACACCGACGACGTAATCGGGTCGCAGGGCGGTTCAGCGAAGCTGTAATCCGCCAGCCGAGGGCGTGGGGCGCGCAAAATGGCAGATCGCGCTCCGCTGAACCGCCCTACGCACCACGTCTCCTCACCTTTCCCAAATCGTCAACAAACCCTTTCATAAAGTCTATTCGCATTGGAGTTGTGGGCTTAGGCAAATTTTAAGCCGGCGGGCGTAGTTTATTTCTGTGAGTTCAGTGGTTGAGAGTAGTGTGAGTACGCCATGACAGAACCCCATCGCCCGAGGGTCAAATACGTCATCGGGCCTGACGGCAGCCCATTAACAATTGCCGATCTACCCGCGCCGGGTACAAAGCGCTGGGTGATCCGCCGCAAGGCCGAAGTCGTTGCCGCTGTCCGCGGTGGCCTTCTCTCCCTGGAAGAAGCCT
This sequence comes from Bradyrhizobiaceae bacterium PARB1, assembly GCA_002256345.1. GTDB lineage: Bacteria > Pseudomonadota > Alphaproteobacteria > Rhizobiales > Xanthobacteraceae > Tardiphaga. The sequence goes on from NKIY01000003.1 coordinate 223,786, forward strand.
GCAGCCGTTACACGCTGACCGTGGACGAATTCCTGTCCTGGCAGTTTTCCATCGACCAGCACGGTCTGGCTGGCCTGCGGACCACACGCATCCAGCAGTATCGCCAGTAAACAAAACCTTAACGGTTCGAGTTTGATGAAAACCGGCCTGCCCCTGGCAAGCCGGTTTTTGCCGTTCGCCTAATATATGGCGATCGGTTAACCCTTGTTAACCAACTGGAAACCATACCTCGGCAAAATTTGCCCAGTCGGTCCCGGAGACCGAATCTCAGGGGCCGATTGTGCAGGGTCTGATCAGTTTTTTCAAAGGTCTCGGCGCCGCGCGCCTGGCAGCGATGTTCGCCGTCACCGTCGCGTTGATCGGTTTCTTCGCTTTCATCATCATGCGCGTGACAACGCCGCAGATGACCACGCTGTTCACCGACCTGTCGGTGGAGGACTCATCGGCGATCATCAAGGACCTGGAACGTCAGGCGATCCCCTATGAGATCAAAAATGACGGCGCCGCGATCATGGTGCCGAAGGACAGGGTCACGCGCCTGCGCATGAAGCTCGCCGAAGGCGGCCTGCCGAAGGGCGGTGGCGTCGGCTACGAGATATTCGACAAGTCGGACGCCCTCGGCACCACAAGTTTTGTCCAGAACATCAATCACTTGCGCGCCCTGGAAGGCGAACTCGCCCGCACCATCCGGGCACTCGACCGCGTCCAGTCAGCCCGCGTTCATCTGGTCCTCCCCGAGCGTCCGCTGTTTTCGCGCGAAGCTCCCGAGCCGTCCGCCTCGATCGTCGTCCGCGTCCGCGGCACGCTCGATCAGCAACAGGTCCGGGCGATCCGCCATGTGGTCGCCTCGGCGGTCAACGGCCTGAAGCCCAGCCGCGTCTCCATCGTCGATGAAGCTGGCCAGCTCCTCGCCGACGGGGCCGCCGACCCCACCTCGGAAGGCGCCACCGGCGACGAGCGCCGCACAGCCTTCGAGAAGCGGATGCGCAATCAGGTGGAGGCGATCGTCTCCTCGGTGGTCGGCTCCGGCCGCGCCCGCGTCCAGCTCACCGCCGATTTCGACTACAACAAGGTGACCCAGACCTCCGACAGGTTCGATCCGGAAGGCCGGGTGCTGCGCTCCAGCCAGACCCGCGAGGAACAGTCGCAAAGCGGTGCTGCCGACGGTCAGGTCACGGTCAACAACGAGCTTCCCGGCAATCAGGCCCAGGGCAACACACCCAATAGCCCCAAGGACCAGAGCAAGAAGTCGGAAGAGACCAACAATTACGAAATCTCCCGCATCACCAAGACCGAAGTCACCGAAGCCGGCCGCGTCAATCGCATCTCGGTGGCGGTGCTGGTGGACGGCAGCTACAGCAAGAACGAAAAGGGCGAGCAGGTTTATGCCCAGCGCCCGAAGGAAGAACTCGATCGCATCGCCGCCCTGGTCCGCTCCGCCATCGGTTTCGATCAGAAGCGCGGCGACCAGGTGGAAGTGGTCAATCTGAAGTTCGCCGAAGCCCCCGCGATGCCCCCCGCCGCCGAGCCCACCGGCCTGCTCGGCAATCTGCAGTTCACCAAGGACGACGTGATGAACGTCATCGAACTCGGCGTGATGATGCTGCTCGGCCTCGTCGTCGTCTTCATGGTCGTCCGCCCGCTCGTCCGCCGTATCCTCACCCCTGAAACGCCAGCCGCCGCACTGGCGCCGCCGCCCGGCATGATGGCCCTCCCCGAGCATGTCACCGTCGGTGCAGACGGTCAGACGCTCGTCGCCGCCACCGGTGCCAACATGATCGACGTTGCCACCATTCAGGGGCAGGTCCACGCCCAGTCAGTGCACCGCGTCGGCGAACTGGCAGACCGCAATCCCAATGAAACCGCAGCCATCATTCGTCAGTGGCTGCAGGAGCCGGCATAACTCCGATGGCAGCTGTTCCCGCAACCACAGGCGACAACACCAGCGACATCCAGAGCGTCGTCGCCGGGCTTGCCGCGCGCCAGGCTGGCCGCGCCCCGACCAAGCCGCTGAGCGGTCCCAAGCGTGCTGCGATCCTGATGCTGGCGCTCGGCGAGAAATATGGCGGCAGGGTGTGGTCGCTGCTCGATGACGACGAGGTCCGCGAATTGTCGTCCCACATGTCCAGTCTCGGCACCATCGAACCCGAGACGGTCGAAGACCTGATGCTCGAATTCGTATCGCGCATGTCGGCCTCGGGTGCGTTGATGGGCAATTACGACGCGACCGAACGGCTGCTGACCCAGTACCTCCCGGTCGAGCGCGTCACCGGCATCATGGAAGAAATTCGCGGCCCCGCCGGCCGCAACATGTGGGAAAAGCTCTCCAACGTGCAGGAAGAGGTGCTCGCCAACTATCTGAAGAACGAATATCCGCAGACCGTCGCCGTGGTGCTCTCCAAGCTGAAGTCGGAGCACGCCGCACGCGTACTCGGCATCTTGCCGGAAGAGCTTGCGCTCGACGTCATCAATCGCATGCTGAAGATGGAAGCGGTGCAGAAGGAAGTGATCGAGCGCGTCGAGCAGACGCTCCGCGTCGAATTCATGTCCAACCTGTCGCAGACCCGCCGCCGTGACGCCCACGAGGTGATGGCGGAAATCTTCAACAATTTCGACCGTCAGACGGAAACGCGCTTCATCACCTCGCTGGAAGAAGAAAATCGCGAGGCGGCCGAGCGCATCAAGGCGCTGATGTTCACCTTCGACGATCTGATCAAGCTCGACGCCGGCTCGGCGCAGACGCTGATGCGCAATATCGACAAGGACAAACTCGGCATCGCGCTGAAGAGCGCGAATGAGGAAGTCCGCGCCTTTTTCATGGGCAATATGTCGTCGCGCGCAGCCAAGATGCTCACCGACGACATGGCGGCGCTCGGCCCAGTACGCCTGCGCGACGTCGACGAGGCGCAGGCGCTGCTGGTGAATCTCGCCAAGGATCTCGCCGCCAAGGGCGAAATCGTGCTGACCAAGAACCGCGCCGACGATGAGCTGGTGTACTGATGGCCGCGCCCGCAAAATTCCTGTTCGACACCGACTTCGCGGCCCCGGATCACGGCCGCGCACCGATCATCACGCCCTCGGAGATGGCCGAAAGGATCGCTCAAGCGGAAGCTCATGCCTATCGCGCCGGCTTCGATGCCGCACAGCGCGAGGCGAAGGTCGAAGCGGATCGCCGCATGGCGCTGGCGCTGGAGCAAATCGGCATCGCCGCAATGACCGTCGCGCAAAGCGTCGACGGCATCGAGAACAAAATGGAGACCGAGGCGGTGGATGTCGCGGTCGCCGTCGCACGCAAACTATGCAACGAACTGGTCGCGCGCGAGCCGCTCACCGAGATCATGGCACTGGTGCATGACTGCTTCCGCCACCTCGTCGCGACGCCGCATCTCGTCGTCCGCATCAATGATGCGCTGTATGACGAAGCGAAAGAGCGGATCGAGAGGCAGGCGAAGCAAAGCGGCTTCGCCGGACGCCTTGTCATTCTCGCCGCCCCCGAGATCGAGAACGGCGACTGCAGAATCGAATGGGCTGACGGCGGCATGGTGCTCGACCGCGCCTCCATCGACGTCAAGATCAACGAACTCGTCGGACGCTACATGGCGTCCCGCAATCAGGCCTGAGCGCCGAGAGGACTGAACCATGAGCGATCCGCAGGTGCCGCTGCCCGATCTCAATGCCGGCGATCCGATGGTGACCGGCGATGTCGGCTACGCCGAAGAGGAACATGTCACGCGCATCGCCGCCGATCTGGAGGCGGTGTTCGACGTCCCGGTGCAGGTCTCGGCGGTGCTCGGACGTTCCAAGATGGATGTGGGCGAACTGCTCAAGCTCGGGCCCGGCACCGTGCTCGAACTCGACCGCCGCGTCGGCGAAGCAATCGACATCTATGTGAACAACCGCCTGGTGGCGCGCGGCGAAGTCGTGCTGGTCGAGGAAAAGCTCGGCGTCACCATGACCGAAATCATCAAGGCCGACAATTAACGGATTTTTGCACGCAACAGCGGCGCATATCGAGAGATAACAGGAGATCACCATGCGGCTTCTCATCGTCGGCACATTGAAGGGCCAGCTCACGACAGCGACCAAGATCGCCATGGATAACGGCGCCTCGGTGGTGCATGCCGAGGGCCTCGATCAGAGCATGAACGTGCTGCGATCCGGCAAAGGCGCCGACCTTCTGCTGGTCGATGTCGCACTCGACATCCGCGACCTCGTGATGCGGCTCGAGGCCGAGCACATCCATGTGCCAATCGTCGCCTGCGGCATTACCAACGATGCCCGCGCCGCCGTCGCGGCAATTCACGCCGGCGCCAAGGAGTACATCCCGCTCCCACCAGAGCCGGAGCTGATCGCCGCCGTACTCGCCGCCGTCGCCAACGACTCGCGTGACCTGATCTTCCGCGACGAGATGATGGGCAAGGTCGTGAAGCTGGCGCAGCAGATCGCGGGCTCCGATGCATCCGTGATGATCACTGGCGAGAGCGGCACCGGCAAGGAAGTGCTGGCGCGCTATGTGCACAATCGCTCGGGTCGCGCCAAGAAACCATTTATCTCCATCAATTGCGCGGCGATCCCCGAACATCTGCTGGAATCCGAACTGTTCGGTCATGAGAAGGGCGCCTTCACCGGCGCCATCGCACGTCGCATCGGAAAATTTGAGGAAGCCACCGGCGGCACATTGCTGCTCGACGAAATCTCGGAAATGGATGTGCGGCTGCAGTCGAAGCTGCTGCGTGCGATCCAGGAGCGTGTGATCGACCGTGTCGGCGGCACCAAGCCGGTGCCGGTGGATATCCGCATCATTGCGACGTCGAACCGCAATCTGTCGGACGCGGTGAAGGCCGGCACCTTTCGCGAGGATCTGCTGTTCCGCCTCAACGTCGTGAATTTGAAGATTCCGGCGCTGCGCGATCGCCCGGCGGACATCCTCGAACTCGCCCAGCATTTCGCCAAGAAATATGCCGATGCCAATGGCGTGCCGGTACGGCCCCTTTCCACCGAAGCGCGCCGTGTGCTGACCGGCAATCGCTGGCAGGGCAATGTGCGCGAGCTGGAAAACACGATTCACCGCTCGGTGTTGATGTCGTCGGGTGACGAGATCGGTGCGGATGCGATCCTGACCCCGGATGGCGATCGCCTCGATCTCGCCAAGACCTCACCGGCCGTGGCCCATGCGACGATGGCGGCAGAGACAGTGACCCGCGCCCTTGTCGGTCGCACGGTAGCCGATGTGGAGCGCGATCTCATTCTCGAGACGCTGAAGCACTGCCTCGGCAACCGCACCCATGCGGCGAACATCCTCGGCATTTCGATCCGCACGCTGCGCAACAAGCTGAACGAATATGCCGATGGCGGTCTGCCGATCACCCCGGCCGGCGTCGGCAGCGGCGACTATCGCGGGATGATGGGGGCGGCGTAAACGCAAACTCGTCGTTCCGGGGCGCGCCTTTCGCGCGAACCCGGAGCCTCGATGTAGCGGAGCTCCAGTCCCTCACATTCCGGCTTCTAGGTTCGCGCCCTCGGCGCGCCCCGAAATGACCGTGCAAGTGCCTACGAATAACTCGGCGCGCCCTGCTTGCGGAAAATCTTGATCGGATCGCCCGGCGTCAGATCCGGCTGCCGCCACATGGCATAGGCGAACAACGCGAGATAACCGATCGACAGCGCACCGACGATATAGATTGCCCAGACACCGAAGCGCTTCACACCATCGCCCCGCGGCGCGCGTAGTGGCGGTGCCACAGCCAGATCAGCGGCACGACAATCAATTCGCCGATCAGGCTGGCCAGGAGACCTATCGTCGGGAAGCCGTGGCCGACTACCGCCATGAGACGCCCCGCGGCACCGAACATCAGGATGAAGGTCACCACCGCGATCCGCTCGCCACGCTTCTCGATCTGCGGGATCGCCGACCAGTAGATCAGGCCCGCGCCGATCAGAACGCCCTTGATGAAGCGCACATAGCCCTCCAGCGTCACGCCAACCGTGACGCCCGCAAGGCTGGTGCCGAAGAGTACGCCGGTGAGACCGAACAGAATGGCGACAAGGCCGACGATCGCCAGCGCGATTTGAAGCAGTCTGCGTTCCAAAGGCCATCTCCTCACTCGACCACCCATAACTGGAACATCGCAGGCGTCCGGGCAAGCCGTCCGGGCGGGCATATTGCCACCGGAACCGGCGCGCTTGCACCCGCCGCCCGAATGGTTAGCTTCATTCACCGAGTCGCCGCGCTGCCGGCCCCTTTTCCCGAGATTACATGACCAGTTTTACCCCGCATCAGGATGCCGCGCTGAAGGCCGTGGGCGATTGGCTGAAGGCCAAGCCCGGCCAAAACGGCACGCCGCAGGTTTTCCGCCTGTTCGGTTTCGCCGGCACCGGCAAGACCACACTGGCGCGCCATATCGCCGAAGGCGTCGATGGCGAAGTGAAATTCGCCGCCTTTACCGGCAAGGCCGCGCTTGTGATGCGCAACAAAGGGTGCCACGAGGCTTCCACCATCCATTCCCTGATCTACCGAGCCCGCGAGAGCGGCGAGGAAACGCCAAACTTCGAACTCTGGGACGACGCGCCGGCCTCCAAGGCCAAGCTGATCATTGTTGACGAATGCTCGATGGTGGACGCCGAACTCGGCCGTGACTTGCTCTCCTTCGACTGCCCACTGCTGGTGCTCGGCGATCCCGCGCAGTTGCCGCCGATCCAGGGTGGCGGCTTCTTCACCGAGAGCGAGCCCGACGCCATGCTCACCGAGGTGCATCGCCAGGCGGAACACGATCCGATTGTGCGGATGTCGATGGATGTCCGCGAAGGTCGGCCGCTCTCACTCGGCACCTTCGGCGACAGCGAGGTCGTGTCACGAAAGTCTCTCGATCCGGAGCGCGTGATGGCGGCGGATCAGGTGCTGGTCGGCCGCAACAATACGCGCCGCGCCTATAATATGCGCGTGCGCGAAAAGCTGGGGCTCACCGATCCCCTGCCCGTCGCCGACGACAAGCTCGTCTGCCTGCGCAACAACCGCAAGAAAGCGCTGTTCAATGGCGGATTGTGGCGCGTACGCGCCCGGGCGACGTCGAAATCCGCCATCGTCACCATGCGCATCATGCCGGACGAGGATTTTGGCGGGAAGGTTACGAAGGTCTCGGTGCGCGCCGACTGCTTCACCGGCGGCGTCGAGGGGCTGACCTGGGACCAACGCAAACCCTATGACGAGTTCGATTACGGCTATGTGCTCACCGTGCACAAGAGCCAGGGCTCGCAGTGGGACAACGTGGTGCTGTTCGACGAGAGTTTTGCGTTCCAGGATAGCCGCGCACGCTGGCTCTATACAGGCATCACGCGCGCCGCCAAGCGATTGAGCATTGTCGTCTGACACCCTGCATCTGCGCGCGAATGTCGCAGGAACAAAATGCCGGTGCCCCGAAACCGTCATGCTGTTCGCGTGTTAGTCCTGTTCCTAATTTCCGAGGCAGGAGTTGAAATGCGATTGATGAAATCCGCCACCGCCGTGCTTTTTGCCGGTATCACCGCCGTGTCCTTTGCGGCGCCCGCCGTGTCTGCGCCTCTGATGACGCAGGGCGCGATCAGCCAGGCCGTCGTTGGCAATAATGCCCCTCCTGTCGAGCAGGTGCAGTATTATCGCCGCCATCACCATCATCACGGTTATCACGGCGGCTATCGCCGCGGCCCGAGCGCCGGTGCCGTCATCGGCGGTCTCGCTGCCGGCGCCATCATCGGCGGCGCCATTGCGGCCAGCCAGGCGCAGGCTGCCCAGCAGCAACAGAACCACGCCTATTGCGCACAGCGCTACCGGTCGTATGACCCGGCCTCGGGCACCTATCTCAACAAGAACGGCATGCGTTACGCCTGCCCGTAACGGCGATTGTCCTTACGATTCGAAAAGCCGCGAGAAACTCGTCTCGCGGCTTTTTCATTGCAGGCGACTTTCCACTGCATGCGACATGCCGAAGAGGTCTCACGAAACCGTGTGCGGCTCTCCGTAACGCTCCCGACCGGTGTTCGTATCTCCAGTGATCGCCCGTCAACCGGCAATTGCCAGCCGTCGCTGCCGGGCTAGACTGCCGATATCGGCACGCGACACCCAAGAGGATACGCCATGCGCTCTTTGTTCAGCCGTCTGACACTCGCCGCCGCTGCCGGCGCCCTTGCCGTCACAACCGCACTGACTGCACCGACCTTCGCGTCCGAAGAGGCCGTTGTCATTCCGGCTCCCGCAGCAGACGCGCAGGCGGCCGATGGTATGCAAACCGCGGTGATCGCGGGCGGCTGCTTCTGGGGCGTCCAGGGCGTCTACCAGCACACCAAGGGCGTCATCAGCGCCGTGTCGGGCTATGCCGGCGGCAACAAAGCGAGCGCCAATTATAATGCCGTCAGCTCCGGCTCGACCGGCCACGCCGAAGCGGTCGAGATCAAATACGACCCGAAGCAGGTCAGCTATGGCAAGATCCTGCAGATTTATTTCTCGGTCGCCCATGATCCGACCCAGTTGAATCGCCAGGGCCCGGACACCGGCACGCAATATCGCTCGGAAATCTTCGCCACCACGCCGGAGCAGAAGAAGGTTGCGGAGGCCTATATCGCGCAACTGAACGCCGCCAAGGTCTACAAGAAGCCGATCGCCACCAAACTGGGCATGCTGCAGGCGTTCTATCCGGCCGAGGCCTATCATCAGGACTACCTGACGCTTCACCCCAATCAGCCCTATATCGTCTACAACGACCTGCCGAAGATCGAAAATCTGAAGAAGATCTTCGCCGAGAATTACATCGAGAAGCCGACGCTGGTGAATGCGGCCAAAGCTACGAACTGACGTGGCAGTCGCATGCCGGCGAGCGGCGGAACTGGAGGCATGATGTCCGATACCAAATCCACCGCTGACAAAGTCGTGAAAAGCGAAGCCGAATGGCGTGCCGAACTCACACCGATGCAATTTGCCATTCTGCGCGAGAAAGCGACCGAGCGGCCGTTCAGCGGCGAATATGAATTCACTGAAACACCGGGCACCTATATCTGCGCCGGCTGCGGACAATCGCTGTTCGAATCGGATGCGAAGTTCGATTCAGGCTGCGGCTGGCCGAGCTTTACGCAGCCATCACGAGAAAGTCATGTCGATGAAGAACAGGACCACACCCACGGCATGATCCGCACGGAAGTGCTGTGTTCGAAGTGCGATGGGCATCTCGGACATGTGTTCAACGACGGCCCCGGCCCCACGGGCTTGCGATACTGCATCAACTCCGCAGCCTTGAAACTGCAGCCGAAGTAACTAACTGGACACCATTGAACGACATGTTCGCCCCGCGTGACCTTGATGGTGACGCGGGGCGTTTCTGTCCTGAGCCTTGATCACTGCCTTCAATCTGCCCATGCCGTTTCGGCATGCACGACGTTAAGAACAAGAAATCCCAAGAAGCTGAAATTCGATGTCTATCCGCTCCAACCGTCTGCTGCTCGGTATCGCGCTCGCGGGTCTCATTCTCGAGAGCGTGGTGTCGCATCCTGCCTTTGCCACCTCGAAGGTCTCGCTGTTCAAGGTGGTCACCGCAAAGGACGAGATCGTCATCGGCCTCGACGACGATCAGCTCGCGACCTTCGAGGCGAAGAATGCTGGCGGCGTGGCCAAGCATCTCGCCGAAAAGGGCACGCTGACCGCCTGGCAGTATGGCGTCCGCAAGGCGGAGGCCGGCGCGCTCGAGCAAGCGCCGCTGCGCCAGATCGGACTGTTTTCCAACGACACGCTGCGCGTGGAACCCTATACGACGCCACTGAAGATTGTGCCGCTGCCGGATACGACCGGCCAGTGATCCACGAAGCTTAGATCAAACAAGCTTAATGCAGCCTGTTGCTTCACCTAACCTACTGTGAAGACATAACTATTACGCGAATACCATTGCCGACACCACTGGCTCCATGCGCAGTTCCGGGTGTCGCTTTCCGCCGAAACGTGCTTATATACAAACCTGTCCTGACATCTTGTCCGCCCCCGGCCGTCCAGATTGGCCGCCCCGCGAGTGACAGCCCCTTTCGTTGCGTAACAGATGAGGTCCCCCACCATGGCAGCTTTCAGCTACAATGCCTCCGCAGAACTCTTCCCCGCCGCGATCCGCAAAAAGAAACGCGCGGGTTTTGCGTATCGTCGCTTCGATACGGCCGCAGCTGCGGTTCAATTCGCAATGGAGGAGCTGCCGGCAGACTCGCTGAACGGCGCCTATCTGCAGGTGGATGAAGCCCGTTTCGACCAGCGCGGCATCCGCACGCTCTACGAAAGCGAGCACTTTCCGCTGGAGCGCCGTGCGCGTCCGGAAGAGACGAGCGACGCCGACGCGGCGTAACGCCGAATTGTAGCCCGGACCGACCGTAGCGAAGCCGGGCTACGGATTTATATCCTCGGCTGTTTGTCCAGCCAATTCCGCAACATTCTGACGTTGCGGACATTGGCGCGGAACATGACGTCGAAGGCATCGCCGACAAACGGCACGATGCCGACAGCACCATCCACCGCGACATTGCCCAGCATCCGCGCCGTGATGTGCCATGGCGCGCCGAGCGCGCGTGCCTCGCGCACCAGCCATAGCGAAATGGCGGTCGTGATGATGTCGCCCACCACCGGGATAAGGCCGATCAGGCCATCGATACCGTAGCGGATTTTGGTGCCCGGCACGACGAAGGCGACATCGAGCAACTGTGCGATCGCCTCCAGCCGTGCCACGCGCTGTTCACGCGTCAATGGCTGAAACGGATTGGCGCCACCCTGCCCGAGATCGAAGCGGAATGCCTGCCCGTTAAATCCCTGAGCACCGAAACCTTGCCCGCCAAAACCGAGTTCATCAGGGCGAATTTCGCGCCCGTCCTGATCGATGATCGGAGCATGGCCGGCCGCCGCTGCGCGCGGGCCCTTGGCTTTTGTGAAGACACGTTCATTGGACATGGCAACCACATGGGAGCGTTGAACGGAGAACGCAAGCGGCATCGCGTCGCGCTTTGCTGAGACGGTTGTGCATCAACAATCCGCTTAGCGAACATTGAATTGGTGCCCAATCGATGTATTCTTTTGCGGTAGGGGCGGAACTTCAAACAATCACTGAGCGTGGGGCTGAAAATGCGGCGACCGTTGGGGGACGTGTGCCTGGACATCGCCAGCTTTGCGCGCGAACGCAAGCATGAGTTCCTGTCCTACATTCTCCGCCTCGCGGCTGCCGAGGCCTACAAATCCACCGCCGAAGAAGATGCGTTCGAATTGCCGATGACGCGCAAGTTTGCGGCGCGTGAGCTGATCGCCGGCATCTGGGACTGGGACATCAGCAACGACCGCGGCCATCTCGATGCCGGTGCGGCGAATTTCTTCAGCGTGGATCCAGAACGCGCGGCGCGCGGCCTGCCCTATGAGAACTATCTCAACGCTGTCCATCCCGACGACATCGCGCGCTTGCGCGCAGCCGTTGCATCCTCCATGAGGCTTGGCGGCATTTTCGAATGCGAGTACCGGCTGATCAGGAACGACCGGATCCACTGGGTTCTGGCACGCGGCAGCTGTACCCTCGATCGCCATGGCCGCCCGGTGCGGCTCCCCGGTGCACTGATCGACATCACCCACGACAAGGCGATGAACTGATTTCTCGATTGGATCGTGCTCGGCTCAGACCGCGCTGCGGGCGCTGTCGATCATGGCATCCATGTCGATCTCCGGCGCCATGGATGGCGAGTCGATCTCGTAGACGGCATAGCGATTCTTGCCGTCGTTCTTCGCCACATAAAGCGCCTGGTCGGCGGCGGCGATCAAGCGTTCCGGATATTGGCCGATCCGTAATTGCCACTGCGCGACGCCGATGGAGGCTGCGATCTGGACTTCGCCGGGCATGCAGGCGGCTGCGTCGGCGCGGCAGGCATCGAGAATGCGATGCGCGATCAATGCGGCTTCGGACAGCGTGGTCGATGGTAGCACGACGCAGAACTCGTCGCCGCCGGACCGCGCCAGCAAATCGCCGGGGCGCAGCTTGCTCTGGGTCATCAATGTGAAGTGACGAAGACAATCGTCGCCGGCGGCATGGCCGTGACCGTCATTGATTTCCTTGAAGCCGTCGAGATCGATCGCCAGCAGCGCAAACGGTTTTTGCGTGCGATGCGCGAGCGCGCATTCTTCCGCGAGGCGCTGCACGAGGTGACGGCGATTGGCGACACCGGTGAGATCGTCCACCAGCGCCAGCTCGGCGACCTCGTCGCGCAGGCGATCGATCGCCATCACGAGGAACGCGAAATTCCACGACATGGTGAGGAAGACCAGCACGAGCAGGAGTACGGCCTGCACCTGGTTCAGCTCGATAAAACCGATCGTGCCGCCCGAATCCAGCAATCCGCAGAGAGAGCGGACCGTATGGGCTACGATCACCAGAACCGCGAGCGTGGCCGACAGCCAGCCGCCAGCGGTACGACCGCCATTGCTGCGCGACAATGCCAGCGGGATCGTACCGGCTACCGAGACCGACTGCACAGCCGCATAGATGGCGATGCGCATGGCAATGCTGTCGTGCCAAATCGTAAAGAGGGTGAGGCCGGCGACGCCGATGCCGATCAACGCAAATTGCAGCCGCCAGCCTGGCGGGCGGCCATAGAAGCGGCTAACGCCCATCACAGCGAGGCTGGTAGCAAACAGAAGCAGCCCATTGCCGATGACGATCGGGACAACCGGATCGATCTCAATGAAGACACGCAGCAGCGAGATGGCCATGCCAAATGCCGCAACGAACGCCGCCGCGGCCCAGTAACGGGCGGCACGCAGGTTGGGATAGCTGCGGGCCACATAGGCCCACACCACGCCCAGCGCCAGAAAATTGACGTCGAAGACGGTAAGCAGCGTCGGCACGCTCAGCATGGAGTTGTCCCCATTGGCTGTACGGCGCGCTTGCGCACGCTGAGTTTGATCGCTGTCATTCCGTAGACCTGCCGTTCCCGTCGAGGCCGCAAATTGCGACCACGACGCTTAACGGACTCTCACCAGCGCGGCATAATCCACACCGTGGTTGGGAAAGGATGAAGGGGAACCAGCAAGTCTTCCTTAACCAAGGGAACCCTGCATGTTCGCCAGGCGATCCCCTGCGATCTCAGACACTTGGCCGCCGTCCAGGAAAAACCGCCCGCCCGCTCAGCCACCGGCCGCGAGGCGATCGGCGAAATAACCGATAGTCTTGCGATAGATGGTGGCCCTGTTCCACTCGCGCATGGCCTCGAAATTAGCGGTGCCTTCACCATAAGGCTGGCCGCCCTTGAAGCCGGCTGTCTTCAGGAGGTTGGCGGTGGAGGCCAGCACATCCGGCACCGAGTGCCTGAGATCGACATGGCCGTTACCATCGAAGTCCACGCCGTATTTGATATAGCTCGAGGGCAGGAACTGCGTCTGGCCGATTTCGCCAGCATAGGCGCCGACGAGATCCGACTGCGGAAGATCTCCCCGTTGCAGGATCTTCAGTGCCGCCAGGAGTTCACCCTGGAACAATTCGGTGCGGCGGCAGTCATGCGCCATGGTGGTGAGCGTGCGGATCACCGGCATCTTGCCGAGATCGCCCTTGCCGAAATCCGACTCAAGGCCCCAGATCGCCACCACGATTTCAGGCGGCACGCCGAAGCGCTGCTCGATGCGTGACAGCAGCGAGGCATGACGCTGCATCATCTGCAGGCCCATCTTGATGCGCCCGGCCCCGACACGGGTCGCCACATATTGCTCGAAGGTCTTGTTGAAGGTGCCGCGCTGGCGGCGATCGAAGGACAGCACCGCCTGGTCCTGGGTGACACCGGCAAAGGCTTGCTGGATCACGCCCTGCGACACGCCGGCCGCGGCTGCCTCTTGCGAAATCTGCGCGACGAAGCCCTGAAAGTCGCCGCCGCATCTGGCGGCATAGGACGGGGTGGCAATAGCAGCGGAGGCAATCGATAGAGCGGCAATGACGGCGCGACGAAACGACATGAAAATCCTGCCCGGTTGCGGTGACCCAGTATGGCCGCGCGAGTGTGGCATGACGGATGTGTCGGAACAACGGCATGTCGGTATTCCGGAACGCAGGCACCGACGGCAATGTCCCCTTTCCCGCCCAGCGAAGCTTCGCTTCGCGCGGGCGGGCGAGGGTCAGGGAGAGGGAGCCTCCCTAAACTCTAACATCGTGTGGGGCCCCTCCCCCCAGCCCTCTCCCGCAAGCGAGAGAGGGAACACGACATTTACATGCCCCTAACCGCTCTTCGCGAACAGTTCCCGCCCGATCAGCATGCGGCGGATTTCGCTGGTCCCGGCGCCGATCTCGTACAGCTTGGCGTCGCGCAGCAGGCGGCCGGTTGGATAGTCGTTGATATAACCGTTGCCGCCGAGCAGCTGGATCGCATCCAGCGCGCATTGCGTCGCGCGTTCGGCCGCATAGAGGATCGCGCCGGCCGCATCCTCGCGGGTGGTCTCACCGCGGTCGCAGGCTTTGGCCACCGCGTAGACGTAAGCGCGCGAGGCATTCATCGTCACATACATATCGGCGACCTTGCTCTGCACGAGCTGGAAATTACCGATCGGCTCGCCGAATTGCTTGCGCTCGTGCACATACGGCATCACCACATCCATGCAGGCCTGCATGATGCCGAGTGGACCAGCCGCCAGCACCGCGCGCTCATAGTCGAGACCGGACATCAGGATATTGACGCCCTTGCCGACATCACCGAGCACGTTCTCCTCCGGCACCTCGCAATCGGTGAAGACCAGCTCACAGGTATCGGAGCCGCGCATGCCGAGCTTGTCGAGCTTTTGCGCCGTTGAAAAGCCTTTCATCCCCTTCTCGATGATGAAGGCAGTGATGCCGCGCGGACCACCATTCGGGTCGGTCTTGGCGTAGACGATCAGCGTCTGCGCCACCGGCCCATTGGTGATCCACATCTTGCTGCCATTGAGGACGTAGCGATCGCCCTTCTTGTCGGCCCGTGTCTTCATCGACACCACATCGCTGCCGGCGCCGGGCTCGGACATCGCGAGCGAGCCCACATGTTCGCCGGATATCAGGCCCGGCAGATATTTGCGCTTTTGCGCGTCATTGCCGTTGCGGCGCATCTGGTTGACGCAGAGGTTGGAATGCGCGCCGTAGGACAAGCCAACCGAGGCCGAGGCGCGCGAGATCTCCTCCATGGCGATCACATGTTCGAGATAGCCGAGCCCTGCCCCGCCATATTCTTCCTCGACGGTGATGCCATGCAGGCCGAGATAGCCGAGCTTCGGCCACAGATCGATCGGGAACTGGTTACTCTTGTCAATCGCCTCCGCGCGCGGCGCGATTTCGTTCTGCGCAAAATCGCGCACAGTTTCGCGGATCGCTTCGGCGGTCTCCCCGAGATCGAAGTTGAACATAGGTTGGGCGTTCGGAATCATCGGGCGGCCTCCGGTCGTTTCATGTTTGCTGCGCGGCAGGCGCGCATTTATCCCACTGAAGACAGCAAATGCGCAGGCAAATCAACCTTTCCGGCTCGTCCGAAAGTTGTAGTTGCGCTTGCGTCAATCCACATTCCAGCATCTAATTAGACGCAATAAAGACACCGCAACGCAAGACGGTGGCTATCTGGGACGAAACGAAACCGGGGAATTGTCATGCAGGGGACAATTGAGTCCGAGCGCAAGCTCGAATCCGAACATGCGCAACGGCAGCGCCGCGCCCGCGAGGCCGCCTATGCCACGCCGCTCGAAGACTTCGACCCCGGCAATCCCGAATTGTTTCGCGACGATACGTTCTGGCCCTATTTCGAGCGCCTGCGCCGCGAGGAGCCGGTGCACTACTGCCGCAACAGCATGTTCGGACCGTATTGGTCGGTGACCAAATACAACGACATCATGGCGGTGGAGATCAATCACAGCACATTCTCGTCGGCCGCATCATTCGGCGGCATCACCATTCGCGACGCCGGCGTACAGTTTCGCCGGCCGATGTTCATCGCGACCGATCCGCCACATCACTCGGCGCAGCGCAAGACTGTGGCGCCGATGTTCGCGCCGAACCATATGGACGAACTTGCGGGGCTGATCCGCGAACGCACGGCCGCGGTGCTCGATGCCCTCCCCCGCAACGAGACCTTCGACTGGGTCGATCGTGTCTCCATCGAACTCACCACGCAGATGCTGGCGACGCTGTTCGACTTTCCGTGGGAGGATCGCCGCAAGCTGACACACTGGTCCGACGTCGCCACCATGCTGCCGCCGACGCCAGAGGCTGAAGCGCAACGGCAGAAAGAGCTACGCGAATGTGGTGAATTCTTCGGCCGGCTGTTTCAGGAACGCATGAACGCGCCGCCGAAAAGCGACCTGCTCTCGATGATGGCACATAGCGACGCCACGCGACATCTCGACCCGGAAAGCTTCCTCGGCAACATCATCCTGCTGATCGTCGGAGGCAACGACACCACGCGCAATTCGATGTCGGGCGGCGTCTATGCGCTGAACCAGTTTCCGCGTGAATACGACAAGCTCCGCGCCAATCATGCGCTGATCGACAGCATGGTGCCGGAGATCATCCGCTGGCAGACCCCGCTCGCCCATATGCGGCGCACGGCGACCGCGGACATCGAACTCGGCGGCAAGCAGATCAAGAAGGGTGACAAGGTCGTCATGTGGTACGTCTCCGGCAATCGCGACGATGAGATGATCGACCGGCCGGACGAATTCATCATCGACCGCGAGCGGCCCAACCGCCATCTGTCCTTCGGCTTCGGCATCCACCGCTGCGTCGGGCTGCGCCTTGCCGAACTGCAATTGAAGATCGTGTGGGAAGAAATCATGAAACGCTTCGAACGCATCGAAGTCGTGGACGAACCGCACCGGGTCTTTTCCAGCTTCGTGAAGGGCTACGAGACGCTGCCCGTCCGTATCCCCGGCTAACAAAACAAGATCACCAAGAGAGCAGACGCCATGAATATCCAGAACCGTATCGATCCCGACAAGGCGACCCGCGACCGCATCGCGCGCGAGCTCGCTTATTCGATGCCGCTGAAGGATTTCCATCCCGGCGCACCAAAGCTGTTCGCCACCGATACGCTGTGGCCGTTCTTCGAGCGGCTGCGCGCGGAGGAGCCGGTGCACTATTGCACCAATGCGCCGATCGAACCCTATTGGTCTGTCACCAAGTACAACGACATCATGAAGGTGGATACCAGCCACGGCATCTTCTCGTCGGACTCAAAGCTCGGCGGCATCGGCATTCGCGACGAGCCGGAAGGCTATAGCTGGCCGAGCTTCATCTCCATGGACGAACCGAAGCACACGCCCCAGCGCAAGACAGTGACGCCGATGTTCACGCCCGAACATCTGGACGAACTCGCTAAGCTGATCCGCACGCGCACATGCAAGGTGCTGGACGGGCTGCCGCGCGGCGAGACTTTTGACTGGGTCGACCGCGTCTCGATCGAGTTGACGACGCAAATGCTGGCAACCCTGTTCGACTTCCCGTTCGAGCAGCGTCGCAAGCTGACGCGCTGGTCGGATGTCGCTACCGCGCTACCCAAGAGCGGCATCGTCTCGTCGGAGGAAGAGCGCCGCCGCGAGATGGACGAGTGCGCCGCCTATTTCCAGAACCTCTGGAATGAGCGGGTGAATTCCGACCCCCGGAATGACCTGATATCCATGATGGCGCATAGCGACGCCACTCGCTTCATGGACAAGGACAATCTGATGGGCAACATGATCCTGCTCATCGTCGGCGGCAACGACACCACCCGCAATACCATGACCGGCTCGGTGCTCGCGTTGAACGAGAACCCTGACCAGTATCAGAAGCTGCGCGACAACCCGGCGCTGATCGAAACCATGGTGCCGGAAGTGATCCGCTGGCAGACGCCTTTGGCGCATATGCGTCGGACAGCATTGCAGGATACCAATCTGGGCGGAAAGGAGATCAAGAAGGGCGACCGTGTCGTCATGTGGTATGTCTCCGGCAATCGCGATGACGAAGTGATCGAGCGGCCGAACGAATTCATCATCGACCGCAAACGGCCGAAGATTCACCTGTCATTCGGTTTCGGCATACACCGCTGCGTGGGCATGCGCCTGGCGGAGTTGCAATTGAAGATCGTTTGGGAGGAAATACTGAAACGGTTCGAAAACATCGAAGTTGTGGGGGAACCCAAGCGCGTGTATTCGAGCTTCGTCAAAGGCTACGAGCATCTGCCTGTCCGGATCACTTAACGGCAGGATCTCGTGGCCGGGATTACCCAATTTCCCCTCGAGAAGAGAAGCCAGTTCCTTGACGAAACATGCTGCCGCTGAAGCGGACGAATTTGCTGACATCCGCGATGCCGTTGCCAAACTCTGCGCCCAGTTTCCCGGCGAATACTGGCGCAAGCTCGATCGCGAGATGGCCTATCCGAAGGCCTTCGTCGATGCATTGACGGAGGCCGGCTATCTCTCGGTGCTGATCCCCGAGGAGTATGGCGGCTCTGGCCTGAAGCTGTCGGCAGCAGCGGCAATCCTGGAAGAGATCCAGCGCGCCGGCTGCAATGGCGGCGGCTGCCACGCCCAGATGTATACGATGGGCACCGTGCTCCGTCATGGCAATGACGAGCAGAAAGCCAAGTGGCTGCCGAAGATCGCCACCGGCGAAGTCCGCCTGCAGGCCTTTGGCGTCACCGAGCCAACCTCGGGTACCGACACCTCGTCGCTGAAGACAGTCGCCAAGAAGGACGACAACGGCGACTACATCGTCAACGGCCAGAAGATCTGGACCAGCCGCGCCGAATATTCCGACCTGATGGTGCTGCTCGCGCGCACCACGCCGAAGGAACAGGCCGCGAAGCGCACCGATGGCCTCTCGGTGTTTCTGGTGGACATGAAGGAGGCCAAGAAGAAGGGCCTCGAAATCCGCCCGATCCGCACGATGATGAATCATGCGACCACCGAGGTGTTCTTCACCGATATGAAGGTGCCGAAGGAAAACCTGATCGGCGAAGAGGGCAAGGGCTTCCGCTACATCCTCTCCGGTATGAATGCCGAGCGCATCCTGATCGCGAGCGAATGCGTCGGCGATGCCAAGTGGTTCATTGCCAAGGCTTCCGCCTATGCCAAGGAGCGCCAGGTGTTCGGCCGCCCGATCGGCCAGAATCAGGGCATCCAGTTCCCGATCGCCAAGGCCTACGCCAACATGCGCGCGGCCGAACTGATGGTGAAGGAAGCGCTGCGCAAATATGAAGCCGGCATGGAATGCGGCGCCGAGGCCAATATGGCCAAGATGCTCGCGGCCGATGCGTCCTTCGAAGCGGCCAATGCCTGTATCCAGACCCATGGCGGTTTCGGCTTCGCCGAGGAATATGACGTCGAGCGCAAGTTCCGCGAGACCCGGCTGTATCAGGTGGCGCCGATCTCGACCAACCTGATCCTCTCCTTCGTGGCCGAGCACGTGCTCGGAATGCCACGCTCGTACTAAGTCATTTGCTCCTCGTCGCTGCGAGGATCCCAGCATCGAAGCAATCCATTTTCTGGACTGCTTCGATGCATCTACGATGACAGCTGATCATTCGGGGAATTCATATGCTGCCGCTCAAAGGCCTCACCGTCGTCGCTGTCGAACAGGCCGTGGCGGCGCCCTATTGCAGTTCGCGCCTCGCTGACGCGGGCGCCCATGTCATCAAGATCGAACGCCCTGAGGGCGACTTTGCCCGCGGCTATGATGCAGCAGCAAAAGGCCAGAGCAGCTATTTCGTCTGGCTCAATCGCGGCAAGGATTCGGCCGTCGTGGACCTCTCCACACCGGAAGGCCGCAAGCAGCTGGAAGAACTGATCGCCACCGCCGACGTGCTGATCCAGAACCTCAAGCCCGGCTCCATGGACAAGCTCGGCTTCACGCTGGAGCGCCTGCGAAAAGACTATCCGCGGCTGATCTGCGCCACCATCACCGGCTATGGCGACAGCGGCCCCTATGCGCATCGCAAGGCCTATGACCTCCTGATCCAGGCCGAGAGCGGCCTCGCCTCCATCACCGGCGGTCCGGAAGGCCCGTCACGCGTCGGCGTCTCTATCGTCGACGTCGCCACCGGTGCAGCCGCCCATGCGGCGATCCTCGAAGCCCTGATCGGGCGCAGCGTTTCCGGCGAAGGCGCCGATATCCGCATCTCCATGTTCGACGTGATGGCCGACTGGCTCACGGTACCGCTGCTCAATGCCGAGAACGGCAAGGAGCCGAAGCGCATGGGCCTTGCCCATCCCTCGATCGCGCCCTATGGCGTGTTCAACTCGAAGGAAGGCAAAGGCATCCTGATCTCGATCCAGAGCGAGCGCGAATGGAAGATCCTTTGCGCCAAGGTACTGGGCAATGCCGATCTCGCTCTTGATGCGAAGATGACCAACAATGTCGAGCGCGTGCACAATCGCGACTATACCGACAAGGTGGTCGGCGACATCTTTGGCTCGCTGAGCCGCGAGGAATTGTTGAAGCGCCTGAGCGATGCCGACATTGCGTTTGCCGAAGTGAACACCATGGCGGATTTGTCAAAGCATCCGCATCTGCGTCGCATTACCGTGAATACGCCGAACGGCCCGGTCGCCTATCCCGCCCCCGGCGCGATCTGGATGGATGCCGAACGCAAATATGGCGCCGTGCCTGGCATCGGCGACGTGCAGAAGTAAGCGGAGATCAAGACATGACCGACAAGCTCGACATCGATCATCTCAAGCAGTGGATCGGCCGCACCGATGAAGCGTCCGACGTCATCACCGCGCAGCTCGTGAAGGGCCTGCGCGCCACGCTGTTTCTCGATATCGGCACGCCGAAGATCGGCGATGCCGCGCCGTTTACCACGCACTGGTGCCTGGCGCAGCCTGTCGCGGCGATGGACAAGCTCGGTCCCGACGGCCATCCCGCCCGCGGCGGCTTCCTGCCGCCGGTGCCGCTGCCGCGCCGCATGTGGGCGGGCGGCGAGGTGCAGTTCATCGCGCCGCTGTTGGTCGGCGACGAGGTCAATCGCAAGTCGACCATCCTCGACGTGAACGTGAAGACGGGCTCCACCGGCACGCTGTGCTTCGTCAATGTGGAGCATGTGATCTCGACGCCGCGCGGCGTCGCCATCCGCGAGCGCCAGGACATCGTCTATCGCGCCATGCCGACTAGCATGTCGCCACCTGCGCCTGCGCCAAAGGAAGTCCCTTCAGCACAGCATCAGGAGACGCATTTCGCCGATCCCGTGCTGCTGTTCCGTTACTCCGCGCTGACCTTCAATGGCCACCGCATTCATTACGATCGAGAATATGTCACCAAGGTCGAGTTCTATCCCGGCCTCGTCTTCCACGGCCCGCTGCAAGCGGCGCTTCTGGTGGAATTTTCCGCGAAGCTGAAGGGTAAGGCGCCGGCCAAGTTCAGCTATCGCGGCGTGTCGCCGCTATTCGACGGCGCTGACTTCACGGTGAATGCGAACGAGATCTCGAATGGCCTCGAGGTCTGGACCGCGAACGACAAGGGCGCGCCAACCATGAAGGCAACGGCGAGCTGGTAGTCTCGCCACTCACTCCACCCTCATCCTGAGGAGCGTGCTCTTGCGCGCGTCTCCTTGCGAATGGCATAGCCATTCGCTGGGGATGGTGAGAGTATGCTGCCATGGTTCGAGACGGTGCTTCGCGCCTCCTCACCATGAGGATGAGTGTAAGGGACCGACGTGCGGGACGAAACCGACATGGAAGACGCGCGATTGAAGGACTTTCTGTCCTTCTTCGCGGGAAAATACCGGCCCGCTGAAAAGCTACTGCCAACCCTGCAGGCAATGACGCGCGACGCACTGCGCGAGGCCGTGAGCGACTGCACGGATATGTCGCTGCAATTCACGCCGATGGAGGTCGCGAAATTCGACAGCGAACTCCGGCTGCATGATATCCCGAGCCTCTCCGAACTGCGCCGGCGATATTCGCGGGCCTATGCGCGCGTGATGAGGCGTGGGCGGATCGAGGACGAGACGGAGTATTATCTGCTGCGCAATGTGCTGTTCGATCCGAGCGAGAAGACAGCGGAAGAGCGTGAGCGGCTGGAGACGCTGATCGCCGCTTTTGAGGGAAAGTAGACAACGCAAACGCTGTTAACCCTCCCCCTTGTGGGGAGGGTCGGCCGAAGGCCGGGGTGGGGGTCCCCACGTGACATCGAGTTCGGGGAAGCACCCCACCCGTCGCGAGGCTCGCTGAACGCTCGCTTCGCGCCACCCTCCCCGCTGCGCGGCTCCGCCGCTTGAGGGAGGGATAAGCGGAGCGCCTCCGCTCTCGCCTGCTCCTTCCCCACGGCATTGACTCTCCCCGGTTTTCCGCTGTTGATGAGTCAACAACACACGGCAGAGAACTGCCTGACACCGTGAGGAAACCGCCTTGGCCCATTCCAAGACCACCACCGTCAAAGACGCCACGCTGCATCTGCTCCGCGGCTTCGGCATGACCAGAGTGTTCGGCAATCCCGGCTCCACCGAATTGCCGTTCCTGTCCGACTGGCCCGACGACATCGATTACGTGCTCGGCCTGCAGGAGGCCTCCGTCGTCGGCATGGCGGATGGCTATGCGCAGGCGACGCGTAATGCGGCTTTCGTTAATCTGCATTCGGCCGCCGGTGTCGGCCATGCGCTCGGCAATATCTACACCGCGCATCGCAACCAGACGCCGATGGTCATCACCGCCGGACAGCAGGCACGCAGCATCCTGCCGCTGCAGGCCTTTCTCTATGCCGAACGGGCATCTGAATTTCCTCGCCCCTATGTGAAATACAGCGTCGAGCCCGCACGGGCCGAAGATGTGCCCGCGGCGATCGCCCGCGCCTACTATGTCGCCATGCAGCCGCCCTGCGGGCCGACTTTTGTGTCGGTGCCGATCGATGACTGGGCCAAGCCGGCGCAGCTCATCGAAGCGCGGCATGTCAGCCGCGAGATCGGGCCGGCCCCGGAGGCAATGCAACAGCTCGTGGCGGCGCTTTCCGAGAGCAAGGCCCCTGCCCTCGTCGTCGGCCCCGGCGTCGATCGCGCCGGCTGTGTCGATGAGATGGTTGCGGTGGCGGAGAAGACGAAGGCCGCGGTGTGGGTCGCGCCATTCTCGGCGCGCTGCAGTTTCCCGGAGCGGCATCCGCAGTTCCATGGCTTCCTGCATGCCTCACCCGCACAACTCTCCGATGCGCTGAAGGATCATGATCTCGTCGTCGTCATCGGCGCCCCGGTCTTCACCTTCCATGTGGAAGGCCATGCGGCGATCTTCGATGGCGGCACCACGATCTTCCAGATCACCGACGATGCCGATAGCGCCGCCGTCGCGCCGATCGGCACCAGCATCATCGCGACGATGAAGCCAGCGCTGACGATGCTGCGAGACCTCTTGCCGAACACCGAGCGAAGCATCGCGAAGGGCCGCGTGCTGCCGCCGCCCCCCGTTGCCGCCGATCCGATCCCGATCGATTATCTCCTGCACATGCTGTCGCAGGCAATGCCGGCGGATGCGATGCTGGTAGAAGAAGCGCCCTCGCACCGCCCGGCGATGCACAAATATCTGCCGATGCGCGGCGCCAATTCGTTCTACACAATGTCATCCGGCGGCCTCGGCCACTCCCTGCCCGCCTCGGTCGGCATGGCGCTCGCGTATCCGGGTCGCCGCACCGTGTGTCTGATCGGCGACGGCTCGGCGATGTATTCGATCCAGGCGCTCTGGACCGCAGCCCAACGCAAGCTGCCGCTCACGGTCGTCGTCATCAACAATTCCGGCTACGGCGCGATGCGCTCGTTCAGCCAGGTGATGCAGGTGAGGAATGTTCCCGGCCTCGATCTGCCTGGAATAGATTTTATCAAAATTGCCGAAGGACTGGGCGCGCATGCCACACGCGTCAGCACGTCTTCGGAACTGGAAAAGGCTTTCCGGCAAAGCCTGCAGCATCTGGGCGTCAGCCTTGTCGAGGTGATCGTCGACTCCGCTGTTCTCGTGCTTTATGGACAAAAGCATTGATGACGATGCGATGACGGATTGGAACGCATGACGAAGGCGAACGACCGCACGATGAGGCCGCAGGGCAAGATGACCCACTCCTCGCATTGGGGCGCCTTCTCCGGCGAGTGGGTGAACGACCAGCTCGTGATCTCGCCGCATCCGATCGATCCCGATCCGAATCCGATCATCCAGAATTTTCCCGAGGCGCTGCGCCACAAGGCGCGCATCGCGAAGCCGATGGTGCGTCGGGGCTGGCTGGAACACGGGCCGGGCCCGAGCGACCGCCGCGGCCGCGACGGCTTTGTCGAGATGGAGTGGGACGAGGTCCTCGACCTGCTCGCAGGCGAGCTGAAGCGGGTGAAGGACAAGCACGGCCCGCAGGCGGTGTTCGGCGGTTCCTACGGCTGGTCCAGCGCCGGGCGCTTCCATCACGCGCAGAGCCAGGTGCATCGCTTCCTGAACTTTGCGCTCGGCGGCTATGTGCGCTCGGTGAACTCCTATTCCGCTGGCGCCTCCACGGTCATCATCCCGCGCATCCTCGGCGACTACGAGGACATGACCCGCCGCAATATCGGCTGGGACGAAGTGGTCGAGCATTGCGACCTCGTCGTCGCCTTCGGCGGCATGAACACCAAGAACTCGCGCGTCGCCGGCGGCGGCATCAGCAAGCACACCGAACACGGCGACATGATCGCGGTGAGCAAGCGCGGCGGCGAATTCGTGCTGGTCTCGCCGCTGAAGACCGACCTGCCGGACGAGGTCAACCAGGACTGGCTGCAGGCGACGCCGGGCTCGGACGTCGCACTGATGCTGGCGCTGGCGCATACGCTGGTGATGGACGGGACGCATGACCGCGCCTTCATCGACCGCTGCAGTGTCGGCTTTGATGAGTTCGAAAAATATCTGATGGGCCGCAGCGACGGCCAGCCGAAGGATGCCGCCTGGGCGGCTCCGATCACCGGCATCGAAGCCGATGTCATCCTCAAGCTCGCGCGCCGCTTGCCCGGCAAGCGCGTGCTGTTCACCGTCGCGCATTCGCTGCAGCGGGCGCGGCATGGTGAGCAGCCGGTGTGGATGTCGGCGGTGCTGGCCACGATGCTGGGCCAGATCGGCCTGCCCGGCGGCGGTTTCGGCTATGCACTCGGCGCCATCGCCAATTACGGGCGTCGCTACAATGCGGTGCCGATCGCCGGCCTGCCGCAGGGCAAGAATGGCGTCGCCGATTTCATCCCGGTGGCGCGCATCTCCGACATGCTGCTCAATCCGAACGGGCCGTTCGATTACAATGGCAAACGGATGACCTATCCGGACATCAAGCTGGTCTATTGGGCCGGCGGCAATCCTTTCCATCACCATCAGGACATCAACCGCCTGCGCAGCGCCTTCGCGCAGATCGACACGCTGGTGGTGCACGAGCTGGCCTGGACCGGCACAGCGCGCCATGCGGATATCGTGCTGCCCGTCACCATGTCGCTGGAGCGCGATGATATCGGTAGCGCACAGACCGATCCGCTGATGGTGGCAATGCATCAGATGGCCGAGCCGTTTGGCGAGGCCCGCAACGATTACGACATCTTCTCGGGTCTCGCCGAACGCCTCGGCAAGGGACAGGAATTCACTGAAGGCCGCACCACACGCGAATGGCTGCAGCATCTCTACAAGACCACGCAGGACGGTCTTGCGGCAAAGGGGCTGGATGCGCCCGATTTCGAGACCTTCTGGAAGAATGGCGAAATCCTGCTGCCGCAGAAACCACTCGACGGCGGTACGTTGCGCGCGTTCATCAATGACCCCGAAGCGCATCCGCTGCCGACGCCGAGTGGCAAGGTGGAAATCTTCTCCTCCACCATCGCCGGCTTCAATTATGCGGACTGCCCGGGCCATCCGGCCTGGCTGCCACCGCTCGACGTGCCGACGGCCGAGACGCCGCTGCATCTCGTCGCCAACCAGCCGGCCTCGCGCCTGCACAGCCAGCTCGATTTCGGCGGCCACAGCGCGGCGGAGAAGCGCCGCGGGCGTGAAGTGGCGCGCATGCATCCGATCGATGCTGACGCGCGCGAGATCAGGGATGGCGACATCATCAAACTGTTCAACGAGCGCGGCGCGTGTCTCGCTTCGGTGGTCATCACCGAGGATGTGATGGCCGGCGTAATCCAGTTGCCGACCGGCGCTTACTACGATCCGGAAGACATCAACGAGGACAAGCCACTCTGCGTGCACGGCAATCCGAATGTGCTGACGCGCGATATCGGAACGTCGAGCCTGGCGCAGGGATGTACGGGGCAGCTCACGGTGGTGCAGGTGGAGAAATTCACCGGCAATCTGCCGCCGATACAGTGCTACGATCCGCCGGTGCCGGTGGAGCGCCCGCAGCCGCCACGGCTTGAAGCGGCGGAGTGATATGATCCACGTACAGCGACGCTCGGATCACCTCTCCCCGGCGGGGAGAGGTAAAGAGGAGCGCCATCGCTACTTCCCGAACGCCTCGCGCATCTTCGCCTGGATCTTGGCCATGCCGCCGATCCAGCGGTCGTAGTTCTCGGTCTTCTTGCGCATGTAATCGACCACCTGCTTGTGCGGCAGGATGAGGAACGTCTCTGCTTCAATCCCGGCCAGCGCATCCGCGGCCACCTGCTCCGGCGACAGGTTGCCGTCATTCGACTGCGGGCCCTTCGGGATGTTCTTGAGCATGTTGGTGTCGACGCCCTGCGGGCACAGGATCGAAACCTTGATGCCATGGGCGCGATGCGAGATGGCAAGGCTTTCGGCAAATCCCACGGCGGCGTGTTTGGTCGTCGAATAAGCGGGGCTGCCGACTTGCGACAACAGACCGGCGGCCGAGATCGTACTGAGAAAATAGCCGCCGCCGCGCTCTTTCATCAGCGGCACCAGATGCCGCGCTGCATAGACATGGGCCATCACATGGATCGCCCAGCTCTTCATCCACGGCTCGTCGGATGCGCCGCCGGCATTGGGCATCATCGGATCGAAGCCGCCACCGATGCCGGCATTGGAGCAGAACAGATCAATGGGACCGAACTGGCGCTCGGTTTCATCGATCACATGCTTGATATCTTCCTCGCGCCCGACGTCGCATTTGAATGACGCACCGCCGATGCCGTCGGCCACCGCTTTGGCGCGCTCACCATCGAGATCGACGACGACGACTTTCTTTGCGCCTGCCTTGTGAAAGGTTTCGCACAGCGCCTGGCCGATGCCGTTGGCGCCGCCGGTCACGACGACGACCTTGCCGTCTACCCGCATGGGTTCACTCCCCTGATGCTATATTTTCTTGTCGCTTACGCCGCGGTGCTCAGCACCATGTCGAGCACCGCGGTATAGTGGCATGCGGCGCCGAGCAGGACAAATGCGTGCCAGATGGCATTCTGGAAGCGCAGGCGGCGCCAGGCGTGGAAGATGACGCCGAGAGTATAGAGCGTGCCGCCCGCTGCGACGAACCACATACTCATCGGCGGCAGCGGCGTGAACACGGCGTCATAGGCCATCATGCCGCTCCAACCGAGCGCGAGATAGAGCACCACGGCAAGTCCGTCGAAGCGGCCGGGATAGCGCAGCTTGATCACAATGCCCGCCGCGGCGACGCTCCACACGAAAGCGAGCAGACCGGCGGCGAGCCAGCCACTCTCGATCTGCGCGAGGAACGGCGTATAGGTGGCAGCAATGAGCAGGTAGATCGCCGAATGATCGAAACGGCGCAAGAACCATTTTCGCGGCGACACCGGCCACATATTGTAGGCGGCGGAGAAGCCGAGCATCGCGAGCAGCCCTGCCGCGTAGATGGAGACGCTGACGATCTCGGTGGCCGTGGCGAACACGGCAGTCAGCACGATCAGCACTGTCAGTGCGATCAGGCCGGCGAACACGCCGAGGCCATGGATGATACCATCGGCGATCAGTTCGGCGCGGTCGTAGTTCCAGCGGATCGCGCCGGCGACGCGATGGGCGGAATTGGCAGTAAGCTGCTTCAGGCGGAAAACGGTCATGGCGAATGCTGGCCGGTCGGCTGGTGATGCAGATGGCACGCCCGCCCCAGGCACGCCGCGATATCCCCTCGTCCCGCGATAGATGATGCGGTGCGGAAGGTCAATGAAAGCTGAGTGACAGAGCTGTAACACTTCGCGTTAAGCTTGATTTCGGCCCAAACATCGCCACTTTGTGATCGCGTTTCGCTATCAGCACCGGCTCCATCTTCGACCGATCCGGTACTGATTTTTCTTTGTTTGCGCATGATCTCGGCCGAAAATCGGTATCCACCTTTTCGGGATCATGCGCGGGGAGCATCCACGCGCAACATGGCCAGCCTGTCCGAACTCGTCGAAGAAGCCCGGCTGTCCGCGCGCGCATTGCTCGATTATGGCGACGGCCTGTTCAATCCCACCGTGCGGCTAGGCGTCACAGGCCTGTCGCGCGCCGGTAAGACAGTCTTCATTACAGCGCTCGTCCACGGACTGACGCGCGGCGGCCGGTTTCCCGTATTTGAATCGCTGGCGACCGGACGCATCGCAAAAGCGCGGCTCGCGCCGCAGCCGGACGATGCGGTGCCGCGCTTCGCCTATGAGGAGCATCTTGCGACCCTGATCGACGAGCGGCGCTGGCCGAACTCGACCACCGATATCAGCGAGCTGCGCCTCGTCATCGACTATCAGCGCAAGAGCGGCGCAGAACGCACGCTAACGCTGGATATCGTTGATTATCCCGGCGAGTGGTTGCTCGATCTGCCGCTGCTGAACAAGAGCTACGAGGAATGGTCGGCGGAAAGCCTTGCGCTGTCGCGGCAGGGCCCGCGCGCGGAGATCGCAGCGGACTTCCTCGCGCATCTCGCAACGCTCGCGCCCACCGCGCCGGAGAACGAGCCGTTCACACTGACGGCGGCACGACTGTTCACCGACTATCTGCGCGCCGGACGCGATGAACGCTTCGCCATGAGCCTGCTGCCGCCGGGCCGCTTCCTGATGCCCGGGAATCTTGCGGGGTCGCCTGCCCTCACCTTCGCACCGCTCGATGTGGCCGCAGATGGCAGTGCGCCGGACGGATCGCTATGGGCGATGATGAAGCGGCGCTACGAGGCCTATAAGGACGTCGTCGTCCGGCCGTTCTATCGCGATCACTTCGCGCGGCTGGATCGGCAGATCGTGCTGGTCGACGCGCTCTCCGCTTTCAATGCCGGGCCGGAAGCGCTGCACGATCTCGAAGCGGCGCTGGCCGGCATCCTCGACAGTTTCCGCATCGGCCGCAGCTCGATCCTGAGCACGCTGTTCCGCCCGCGCGTCGATCGCATCCTGTTTGCGGCGACCAAGGCGGACCATTTGCATCATCTCAGCCATGACCGGCTGGAGGATGTCCTCAAGCAGATCGTGCGCAAGGCGCTGGCGCGCTCGGAATTGTCGGGAGCCGCCGTCGATGTGGTCGCCATCGCCGCGGTGCGCGCCACCAAGGAAGCGCTGGTGCAGCGCGGGCGCGAAAAGCTGCCGTCGATCCTCGGTACGCCGGTCGCCGGCGAATCCGCCAATGGCGAAATCTTCGACGGCGAGACCGAAGTCGCGACCTTCCCCGGCGACCTGCCGAACAATCTCGATGGCCTGTTCGACGGCGGCGCCTTCACCGGCCTGTCCAGCGCCAGCGCCGACAAGGCCGATTACCGCTTCCTCAAATTCCGTCCGCCACAGCTCGTGCGCGAGGATGGCGCGGAGCCGGCGCTGCCTCACATCCGCCTCGACCGCGCGCTCCAGTTCCTGATCGGAGACCGCCTGCAATGACCGACCGCACGCGCCGCCCGGCCACGTTCCGCCTCGACGATCCCCATGTCACCGTCATGGATGGCGACGACGATATTGGCCGCCTCGCCCGCGGCGCCATCCGCATCACGCCGGAGCCCGAGCCGCAATTGCCTGTCGCCATCGAGGAGCCGCTACGCCCCGCCCGCAAGGGCTTTGGCTGGGGCACGCTGTTCTGGAGTGCGCTTGGCGGCCTCGTGCTGCTCGGCACCGGCCTCGGCGTCGCCAATCTGATCCGCGACCTCTTCACCATCAATGACGGCCTCGGCTTTCTCGGTGTCGGCCTCGCTGCGCTGGTCGCGCTGGCACTCGCGGTAATCATCGCGCGCGAAGCGCTCGCCTTGATGCGCCTTGCCACCATCGAGAAACTGCATGCCCGCGCCATCGATGTGATCGCGAGCGACGATCGGAGCGAAAGCCGCGCGGTACTCGCCGATCTGCTCAAGCTCGCCCACGGCAATCCCCGCCTCGCCCGCGCACGCACTGCACTGCAGGCCCATGCGGGCGAGATCATCGACGGCGCCGATCTGATCCGTCTCGCCGAACGCGAGCTGATGTCGCCGCTCGATATTGAGGCGCGCCGACTGGTCTCCGTCGCGGCACAGCGCGTGTCGGTCGTCACCGCGATATCGCCCCGCGCGCTGGTGGACATGCTGTTCGTCTTCGCCGCCGCGATCCGGCTGGTGCGACAACTGGCGAAACTCTATGGCGGGCGCCCCGGCGCGCTCGGCATGATCACGCTGCTCCGCCATGTCGTCAGCCATCTCGCCATCACCGGCGGTATGGCCGCCAGCGACAGCATGATTCAGCAGATGCTCGGCCACGGCATTGCGGCGAAGCTCTCGCAGCGCCTTGGCGAAGGCATTTTGAACGGCCTGCTCACGGCAAGGCTCGGTCTCGCAGCCATCGACGTGACACGGCCGCTACCCTTCACGGCCTTGCCGCGACCACAGCTCGCGGATCTCGCGAAGGATCTGGTGCGGAAGAAGGAAGACGAAACCTAGGGCGGATTGGCCGAAGGGCTAATCCGCCGCTCTGCATCCCATGCCCGTCGCCGGCGGATTACACTGCGCTCATCCGCCCTACGAGAAGCGCCAGCGACGGCGGGCGATAGAATGGCGTATCGGGCGCCGGATTGAGCTCCGGCGTCCAGCCGGTGATCTTGTCGATCTGGAAGGAACGCATCGCTGTGCCACGCCACATGGTGTTGAACCGATCCAGCGGCTGCAGCGTCGCGCCGGCATTCAGCAACAACGCGCGATCCTGATCGTCCGGCTGCGCGATGTAGAGTCCGGGTTTGCCCTTGATGCGGTCCATGCCGGGATCGCGGAAGCCGAGAAAGCGCGCGCGCTCGTTGACCTGAATCACTGGCACGCTGTCCTTCAGGTGCCAGCGCAGCATCGCATAGACACGGTAGTTGGTCGTCGCAATCCAGGTGGCCCCGGTGGCCTGCATCTCCTGCACAGCGCGCGCCGCGAGGCCGTCATAGCCGGCCTCGGTGCCGATCGGATCGTTGCGGCCGAGCAAATTCCACGGCGCGGCCACAGAATAGAGGAAGGCGAGCACGACGAAGGGAATGCCGACGGCGATCGATGTGACGATCCAGCGATGGCTGGCGCGCACCGTCCTCGCCGACCAGCCATCCTCAACAAGGCGCGTGACATTGATCGCCGCCACCGCAATGGCCGGCGGCCACATGAACATCGGCCAAGTATCGCCGACGCGCAGCGTCAGCGAACGCCACAGGAAATAGGCGAACGGCACCAGCACGCTCAGCGACAGCAGCAGCGAAACCGGATCGCGCCGACGGGTGCCACGCCAAAGCGTCAGCACGCAGGCGGAGACCAGCACCGGAAACAGAACGAAACCGACCTGCGCAAATTGCAGGCCGAAGAACTCGCCGAACGTGCCAAGCGAGAAGGCATGCGGCGCAGTTACACGCACGAACTGGAACTTGAACGACGCCCAGTCATGTGTCGCATTCCAGATCGTCACGGGGGACGACACGGCGAGCGCGACCAACACAGCGAGCCACGGATACGGACTTTTCAGCCAGCGCATCCGCCAGTCCGGCAACAGCATGAAGGCGAGAATGGCGGGGACAGTCAGCACCACCGTGAGCTTCGACAATAGCGCGAGGCCGCCGAACAGGCCGGCTGCCAGCCACCAGCGGCCGTCATTACTTTCGGCAAGCCGCACCAACGACCACAGCATCGCCGTCGCGAACGGGATCATCGCGACATCGGGCGCCACCTTGGCCATCAGCAGGCCGTAATACAGCGCAGCTTCGGTCATCAGTACGGTGACCACCATCGCCCGCAAATCCCGGGTGACGCGACGGACGATATCCACCAGCAGCAACTGGGTGACCGCCAGCGCCACGATTCCGGTGAAACGGGCGCCGAAAGCAGTGTCGCCAAAGATTGCCGTGCCAGCACGGACGAACCAGGCGATCATCGGCGGATGATCGAGGAAGGACAGCACGCTCTCCTTCGACCATGTCCAGTAATAGGCCTCGTCGGTGCGCAGCTCGAACATTCCGGCATAGATCAGCCGCATGACGGCGAGCGCCAGCAACAGCGCGCCCACGGCAGCCAGCGACCGGCGCGAAAGATTACGATTGAGGGGACCGGGAGCGAATGGCGTCATGCCGGGCTTTTGGGCTGGTCACGCCATGGTGTCAACTTGTTGCCCCCGCTCGTGTAGGATGGGTTGAGCGCGGCGAAACCCCATCAATTCCGGAGCTTGCGGTAGATGGGTTATCGCTGCGCTCAACCCATCCTACGACCGCCGCAGCGTTTTATGGTTTCCCAATGACCCGGACTGCCGTTCCGTTCCCCGCCTCGCATGATGCCGCCCCGTCCTGGCTGGCGGGCGTCGGCCTGCGCCAGATCCGGCTGACCTGCGCTCTGGTGTTGTTCACCTATCTGCTCAGCCACTTCGTCAATCACGCACTCGGCAATATCTCGATGGACGCCCTGCAAGCCGGCGTCGTCATTCATGCCGCGATCTGGCAGTTCTTCCCGGTCGCCGTGATTTTCTATACGTCCGCGCTGGTTCATACCTCGCTCGGCATCTGGGCACTGTATGAGCGCCGCCAGTTCCAGCGAAGGGCCGTCGAACCACTGCAGCTGGTGCTTGGCCTCAGCATTCCTGCACTGATCGTCGCCCATGTAGTGGCGGTGCGTCTTGGCGAAAATCTCTACGACATCGATCGCAGCTATCCGCAGGTGTTTGCCGCCTGGATCGGCTCGCCGCTGCGTCTGTGGGCAATGTATACCGTGGTGCTCGTGGCGTGGATCCATGGATGCATCGGCCTGTATTTCTGGCTGCGACTGAAAACGTGGTTCAGGAGATCCGCGCCGTGGCTGCTCGCTGCGGCAGTGATACTCCCGACGCTGGCGCTGCTCGGTCTCTTCCAGGGGCAGCGCTTTGTCGCGGCCAATATCGCGGCGCCGGAATGGCAGGCAGCCAATCTCGGCACCGGCCAGGTCGGAACACGCGCACAACAGGATAGCTTGGCGGCCATCACCGACAATCTCCTGATCGGCTATGTCGTGCTGCTGCTGCTCGTTCTCGCTGCCCGCGGAGTCCGCCTCATCCTCGAGCGACGCGTCGGCATGATCAGTCTCGCTTACGGCAATGGACGCACCGTGCGCGTGCCTGTCGGGCTCAGCGTGCTCGAAGCAAGCCTGCGCCACAGGGTGCCGCATGCCAGCGTTTGCGGTGGCCGGGCGCGTTGCTCGACCTGTCGCATCCGCATCACCAGCGATCTCACAGCATTGCCGAGGCCGTCGCCGCGCGAGAGCTTCGTGCTGAGCCGGCTCGGCAGCGAGGGCGATCCGGCCATCAGGCTTGCCTGCCAGTTACATCCGGTCGCCGATATCGCCTTCGTGCAATTGCTGACGCCGCATGCGACCAGCGCCAATGTCCACGCCACCCATCCGGCGCGGATCGGCCAGGAGCGCTATCTGGCCTGCATGTTCATCGACATGCGGGGCTCCACCATGCTGGCGGAGAAGCGACTTCCTTACGACACCGTGTTCATCGTCAACCGCTTCCTCGCCGCCGTTTCGCAGGCGGTCGTCGCTTGTGGCGGCAAGCCGAACCAGTTCATTGGCGACGGCGAACTCGCGCTGTTCGGCCTGAACTGCGATCCGCAGACCGCTTGCCGCCAGGCACTGCGCGCGGCAGCGCTGATCGCGGACAATGTCGACGAGTTGAATCAAGCTTTACGGCACGATCTGCCGGAACCGCTGCGGTTCGGCATCGGCATTCATGGCGGCGAGGTAATTGTCGGCGATATCGGTTATCGCGACAATATGGTGTTCACCGCGCTCGGCGATCCCGTGAATGTTGCTGCGCGATTGCAGGACATGACCAAGAGCCTGTCCTGCGCAGCGATCGTCTCTGACGATGTGTTCGCTTCAGCACAGTTTGATGCAAATGGCTTCGCTGCTCATGACCTTGCGGTGCGTGGCCGCAGCGCGCCCATCAAGGTGCGCGCCATCACCGACACGCGGCAGCTTACGCACGATGCCGCGCAGCATGGCACCGCCGGCACTTGAACAGACATTCAGAAAATTCCTGCGAAACGACCTCGAACCCGGTCTGAAAACGGGGCGACGAATGGGCGATGGATCACAAACGATCCCGCAACCAGCGCATCGCGCATCACGCCAGGAGAACGACCATGTTTCGCAAACTTGCTCTCGCAGCCGTCGCCGCAGCGTCGCTCGGTGCCGCCGCACTCATGCCCTCCGCCGCGTCCGCCCATGGCTGGGGCGGCTGGCACGGCTATCATCACCACCATCACGGCGGCTTCTACGGCCCCGCCTTCCGTGTCGGCTTCGTCGGCCCCGGCCCGGGTTGCTACGTCACCCGGCGCGTGATGACGCCCCATGGCCTGCGCTGGCGGACCTTCAACCGCTGCTATTGATCGCTACGTTCGCGGCAAGCCCCTGCCAGCCGGCGGGGGCTTTTGCCATGCGTTGCAGCGTCCAGCAGTGCAGCTACACTTGCCATCCTGCGACTTTCCGCAGCGCCGCGCGCTCGCACATGCGACCATCGGTGCGCGCGATTTTACGCTGAGCGCGAAATTGGCGATTGCCGCCTACCCTTTGTGCTGTCAAGCTATGTTGCCCGCGCGTAAGCTGCCCGGGTCGGATCGGCCGGTTGGCGGGGACAGGTCATTCGTTCTGAGATGCGATCCCGCGGAGACGACGTGATGGCTAAGGGTACTGTTAAGTGGTTCAACGCGACCAAGGGCTATGGCTTCATTCAGCCGGCAGCCGGTGGTAAGGACGTGTTCGTGCATATCTCTGCGGTTCAGAAAGCCGGCCTGCAGTCACTGAACGAAGGCCAGACGATCGAATTCGAGGAAGTCGCCAATCGCGGCAAGACCTCGGCCGAGAATCTCAAGGTCTGATCCAGACGTGATAAGGGCGTGATTGGGGTCGCTGGCCTGCATGGGCCGGCACGAGCGAATTCAAGAACGCCAGCGATCGGAAATGCATTCGGCAGGGCGGCTGACGGGCCTCCCGTGCGCAGGATGGTTTTGTGCCTGGCTACGCATATTGCGTGCCTGCTGCGCCATATCGGCATCGCGTAGGATGGGGAGAGCGTCTTCGCGAAACCCGTCAATTCCGCGTGCGGAAGGCGACGCGGTAAGCGATGGGTTTCGCTACGCTCTCCCCATCCTACGACGCGCACTCTTGTTCCTCAGTCCTCTTTGACCCATTGCGTCACCGGCATCACCGCCGGCGGCTGGGCGTAGGCCTGGGTCCACATATCCACCGACCACTCGGTGCCAGTGACCTTGTCGCGGAGAACCGCGGTGTTGTGCGGGGTCTGCAGCGCCAGCGCATTGCCGCGATAATGCGGATTGCCGACCGTGTGATGCTTGAACATGCCCCAGTTCTGCATGATCAGCAGCAGGCTGGTGACGTTACGCGTGGTATCCCAGCAATCGTAATTGTGCTTGTCGTCGAAATAGCGAAAGTCCGCCTTGGCGATGCGCTTGTCGGTACCGATGATCGGGCCGAGCCGGCGGTCCCACCAGATCACGGCTTTCTGCGCGGCGGCACGCTCGGCCGCCGCCGTTGCCTTGCCGCTCGCCATGATCTTTCCGAGCGCCGCGCGATCCGCCGCCGAGAAATCGAAAATATGACGGCGGCGGCAGACGAAGCCGTAGCAGACCGTCATGGAACTCGCCGAGGGCGGATAGATCGACACCGATGTGTAGAGATCCGTCACCTCGCGCGACATCTCGATGGCGCAGACCGGCGATGCCTGGGTGATACCGAACAGAAGACCGGCCGCGACCAGCGCACTGTGTTGAAAATTCCCGAACGACATCAATCCGTCACTGCCCCATCGAAGCCTTTGCGGAAACTAGCCGAGGGCTCCTATGATGCCAAGCGCCCGGCTCTCGCCCTCCTGCCGTTTCGCATTCAAGGCTGTGCACGATGTCCGCTTTTTCGGCCCCTTACGCGCCTGACGATACCGCTATCGCCGCACGGCTGCTGGCCAACGCGAGGCTAACGCCGGAGCAGGACGCCCGCATTGACGCCACCGCCACACGGCTGATCGCTGCGATCCGCGCCCGAGATGATCGATTTGGCGGCGTCGAAGACATGCTGCGCGAATACGCGCTCTCCACCAAGGAGGGTCTCGCGCTGATGGTGCTAGCGGAAGCGCTGCTGCGCGTGCCGGATGCGCGGACAGCCGATGCCTTCATCGAAGACAAGCTGGCCGATGGCGACTTCATCCATCACGAGACAAAATCGACGGCGTTCCTGGTCAATGCCTCCGCCTGGGCGCTCGGGCTCTCCCAGCGCGCGATCCAGCCCGGCGAGACGCCGCAGGGCACGCTCGGCCGGCTCGCCAAACGCATCGGTCTCCCCGCGGTGCGCGCGGCCACGCGACAGGCGATGCGGCTGATGGGTAGCCATTTCGTGCTCGGCGAAACCATCGGCGATGCGCTCGCGCGCGCCGGGAAAGCCACAGAACGCGCACCGCGCTATTCCTATGACATGCTCGGCGAAGGCGCCCGCACAGCGGAGGATGCGCAGCGCTATTACGACTCCTATGCCGCGGCCATCGACGCCATCGGCCAAGCCGCCGGCAACAAGCCCCTACCCGATCGACCGGGCATCTCGGTGAAACTCTCCGCGCTGCATCCACGCTATGAAGCAATCAGCCGCGCCCGTGTCATGACCGAACTGGTGCCGCGTCTGATCGCGCTGGCACAGCAAGCCAAAGGTTACGATCTCAATTTCACTGTCGATGCGGAAGAAGCCGACAGGCTCGAACTCTCGCTCGATGTGATCGATGCGGCGATCGCCGCCCCCTCGCTCAAGGGCTGGGACGGCTTCGGGCTCGCGATCCAGGCCTACCAGAAGCGCTGCATGGCGGTGATCGATCATGTCGAAGCGCTGGCCCGCAGGCACGATCGCCAACTGATGGTGCGGCTGGTGAAGGGTGCCTATTGGGACACCGAGATCAAGCGCGCGCAGGAGCGCGGGCTGGATGGCTATCCCGTCTTCGCCCGCAAGGCGATGACGGATCTCAATTACATCGCCTGCGCACGGAAGCTGCTGGCGCTGCGGCCGCGCATCTTCCCGCAATTCGCCACGCACAATGCGCTGACCGTGGCGACCATCCTCGAACTCGCCGATGGCGGCGGCTACGAATTCCAGCGCCTGCATGGTATGGGCGACGCACTCTATACGCAGCTCGGCAAGGATCGCCCGGACATTCGCTGGCGCACTTACGCGCCGGTCGGCAGCCATCGCGACCTGCTTGCCTATCTGGTGCGAAGGCTGCTGGAGAATGGCGCGAACTCGTCCTTCGTGGCCATCGCAGCCGATGAGAGCGTGCCAGTGACGACATTGCTGCAGCGACCGGCGGGGCTGATCGGCGGCGCGGACCGTGCGAACCATCCGCATATTCCGCTGCCGCGCGATCTCTATGGCGCTGAGCGCGCCAATTCATCCGGCATCGAATTCGGCGAGCGCAAAGCGCTGGATCGGCTGCTTGCGGATGTTGCGACGAGCAAGCGGGAGAGCTGGTGGATCCCGCACGCGACCACGGAGCAGGCCGACAAAGCCATCGCCGATGCCATGTCCGGCTTCGCAGCCTGGAGCCGGACATCGGCGGACCAGCGCGCCGCAATGCTGGTGCGTGTTGCCGACCTGCTCGAAACACGCCGTGCCTCTTTCATCGCACTGCTGCAGAGCGAAGGCGGCAAGACGCAAGACGATGCACTTGGCGAGGTCCGTGAAGCCGCCGACTTCTGCCGCTATTATGCCGCGCAGGGCCGCAAGCTGTTCGGCGCGGGCGAAACCATGCCGGGCCCGACCGGCGAGAGCAACGTGCTGACACTGCGTGGCCGTGGTGTGTTCATTGCCATCTCGCCGTGGAATTTTCCGCTCGCGATCTTCCTCGGCCAGATCGCCGCGGCGCTGATGGCCGGCAATAGCGTGGTCGCCAAACCTGCCGAGCAAACGCCGCGCGTGGCAGTCATGGCGATCGCGCTGCTCCATGAAGCGGGCGCCCCCACGCAGGCGCTGCATCTCGTTCAGGGCGACGGCCGCATCGGCGCGGCGCTGGTCGCACATCCCGCAGTGGCCGGCGTCGTCTTCACCGGCTCCACCGAGGTGGCGCGCGCGATCAACCGAACGCTCGCCGCCAAGGATGGCCCGGTCGTACCGCTGATCGCCGAGACCGGCGGCATCAATGCGATGATCGCCGATGCCACCGCGCTGCCCGAACAGGTCGCCGACGATGTGGTGACCTCCGCCTTCCGTTCCGCCGGCCAGCGCTGTTCGGCGCTGCGGCTGCTGTTCCTGCAGGAGGATGTGGCAAATCGCATGATCGAGATGATTGTCGGTGCGGCGCGAGAACTGAAGATCGGAGATCCGGCCGATCCGTCAGTGCATGTCGGCCCGGTCATCGATGCCGAGGCGAAGCAGAAGCTCGATACCCATATCGCGCGGATGAAAGGCGAAGCGCGCCTGCTCCATGCCGGTACCGCACCGCCCGGCAACTTCGTCGCGCCGCATGTGTTCGAACTCGGCAGCCCTCAACAACTGACCGAGGAAGTGTTCGGCCCGGTGCTGCATGTGGTGCGCTATCGCGCCGCCGATCTTGGCCGCGTGCTGGACGACATCGCGGCCACCGGCTTCGGCCTCACCCTCGGCATTCATTCACGCATCGACGACATGATCGAGCGCACCATCGCGCGTCTGCAGGTCGGCAATATCTATGTGAACCGGAACATGATCGGCGCGGTGGTCGGCGTGCAGCCCTTCGGCGGCTTCGGCCTGTCGGGCACCGGACCGAAGGCCGGCGGTCCGCATTATCTCGCGCGCTTCGCCACCGAGCAGACCGTGAGCATCAACACCGCCGCAGCCGGCGGCAATGCAGCATTGATGACGGCGAAGGACTAGCGGCACAGCGTCCCGTTTCCGGCCGTTGCATCACCTTGCCAAGATGGTTCAAATGCGCCGATGAAGTCTTTGTGGAATAAAATTCCACCAGACGGCACAAGCAACAATCTCTCTGGGAGTGACGCGATGGAAGACGGTTTGTTCAAGGGGCTGAAGGTTCTGGATTGCGCGAGCTTCATCGCCGCACCGGCTGCAGCCACCGTCCTGTCCGACTTCGGTGCCGACGTCATCAAGATCGAACCGCCTGGCGCCGGCGATCCCTATCGCAACCTGCCCAACCTTCCCGGTTATCCGAAGAGCGAGCACAACTACGCCTGGATGATGGAGAGCCGCAACAAGAAGAGCCTCGCGCTCGACCTCGCCAAGCCGGAGGGTCGCGAGGTGCTCTACAAGCTCGCCGCCGAGGCCGACGTCTTCATCACCAATTTCCCGCCGCCGGTGCGCAAGAAGCTGAAGATCGCCTATGAGGACATCGCGCCGCTGAACGACAGGCTCATCTATGCCTGCTTCACCGGCTATGGCGACAAGGGCGCCGAGGCCGACAAGCCCGGCTTCGACTCCACGGCCTGGTGGGCACGCTCGGGCATGATGGATCTTGTGCGCGCCGATGAGGATACAGTGCCTGCGCGTTCCATCGCCGGCATGGGCGATCATCCTTGCGCCATGGCGCTCTATGGCGCCATCGTCAGCGCGCTCTACAAGCGCGAGAAGACCGGCAAGGGCTGCCAGGTGAAATCCAACCTGATGGCCAATGGTGTATGGTCGTCGAGCGTGCTGGCGCAGGCGAAGCTGTGCGGCGCCACCTTCGAGAAACGCCGCGGCCGCCACGAGGCGCTGAATGCCGTGACCAATCACTATCGGTGCCGCGACGGCCGCTGGATCATGCTCTCGCTGCTGGCCGAAGAACGGCAATGGCCGGCCTTCACCAAATGCTTGGAGCGCGAGGACCTGCTGAACGATCCCCGCTTCGCCACCAAGCCGGATCGCCATGCCAATTCGGTCGAACTGATCAAGATCCTCGACGAGGTATTTGCCAAGCGCGATCTCGCCGACTGGCGCGAGCGTCTCGACGGCAACGGCCTCGTCTTTGGCTTCGTCGGCATTCTCGACGACATCCCGCACGACCAGCAGATGAAGGACAACGACGTGCTGGTGCCGTTCGAGAATTCGGACATCCTCACCATCAACAGCCCGATCTGGATCGGCGGCGAAACGAAGCGCCAGCCGCGTTTGCCGCCCTCCATCGGACAGCACAGCGACGAGATCCTGCGCAGCATGGGCTATGACGATCACCAGATCGAAAAGCTGCGCGCCGCGGGGGCCGTGCAGTAGTTCTTGTCTTAACCTCTCCCCGCTCTGTGCGGGGAGAGGGAAGATCACCTCGCCAGCAGCCACCCGAAGAAGCCAAGCCCGAGCAGCACCGCGACGGCGACGGCCCACACGCTGACGCGAATGTCGCTCACCGTCTGCTTCTTGCTCTCGTTCTCGTTGATGACGGCTTCCCGATCCTTGATCTCTTTTTCCGTCTCGTTCATCGCCCAGTCCCCGTCACTTCACAAAACACATGCCGATGCGCGACGCTTGATCGTCGCCAGTTGGCTGGCATGATAGCCCTTCGGCGCAGGTCCATGATGCGAAGCTGGCATCGAGCAGCCCCCTTGCATCCCGCCGGTAGCACGTCGCGCCCCAGCCATCATTTGCCGAGTTTCCCGCGAGCTCACGGCTGCCGCGGAGCTGCGGCCGATCGGAGAATCCCCTGGAGAAATCCGGCACCTTCCCATCGCGCATCGACATGACGATGGCGCGACGGCGAAGCTGGTCGCCGACGAAATGCGGGGACGCCGGCACGGCGCCCTGCACCGCCTGCGCGGCCTGCGAATCCACACCGGTGAAGTGAAAGCCGCCGATGCCCCGGATCTGGTGACAACCGCCGCAGGTGATATCGCTGAGGCGCCGGGCAAAGCCGGCCGGCGAGCGGATGTTCTCCAGCGCGCCATCTTTCGCCGCCTGCGCCAGCGCGGCGACGACGTCGCCCTCGGTGAACACGCCCTTGCTTTTGCCGTCCGCCATCAAACCGAAAGCCGGCTGCAACGCCGAGGGCGCGAAGCCCACCGGCGTCGCGGCCAGCGAAGTGGTGGCGAGGAACTGTTCGGGGATCAGTAGCGTGCCGCGATCGAAGGCGCGGAGATTTTCGGGTGCGAGCAGCCAGTCACGAAACGCGCGGCCGAGCGCGGCATCCGTGAGCAACCGGTCGCGATCGATCTGGTTCTCCATCGGGGATTCATGAAAGACCTGCGTTGCTACGTCACGGCGGAACACCTTCTGCAGATAATCGGTGCGGAACTCCGCCGCTTCGGATCTCGGCCGATGGGAGATCTGAAGATTGGTCTCGATACGATCGATCTGCGCGGCATGAACCGATGCCAGAGGCCCCTCACCTTCCATCAGGCGATCGGCTAGCGCAGTACCCGTTTCGGCGAAGGCCGATACCGCGAGCCAGCGCGCCCCGAGATCGGCGCAGGTGATGCGTTCCGCCGGCAGTTTCGCATGCATCACCAGATTGAGCGTCATCGGCAGGCGCGGCGGCGTGTTGCCGGCGTTGATGCGGGTCAGCCGATAGATCAGGCGGATCTCGCCGCAGGTTTCCGGCGCGACATAGGCGCGGTCCATACGATTGACGATGCCGGCCAGCACAAAGCGGGTGTCGGGCGATGTGATCATTGCCTGGTCGAACAGGAGCACATCGTGGCCCGCGCCGACGCCGATGCTCTCGGTCGGCGTGCGTTGGCGGTGATCGGCGAGATAGCGCACGAAGGCATCGTCCAGTGCTGCCCGCACCGGCGCCATGGCCGGCAACGCGAACAATGCGTCATCGGCAATCGGGGCAGCCATCTGCGGCGCGAGCATCTGCGCGAGGCCGAAACGCGACGTCTCAAGCGCATGCAAGGCCAGCGCATCGGTGACGGCGAGCTGGCCCTCCGCCCACGCGGCAGGAGGCGCGAGGCACAGCAGCAAGCTAAGCAAGCGAAAACAATATCGCACGGCACCATCCCGACAGGTCAGGTCGTCAGGCTAGCGCAAAACAAAGGCCGCTGCACGGGCAGCGGCCTCGTCAAATTCAGTGGGCTGCAGATCAGCGCGCGACGATCAGGCCGCGGCTGGTGACCACGGTCCACCGGCCGTCCTGCTTGCGCACCGCATCGACGCGGCCGAGGCCGGGAACGGGATCGCCGGGATAGACCTCGAACACGCCCTGACGGCTTTCGATGGTGGCGCCGCCGCCGGCAACATCGAGAATGCGCCAGCCTTCCACGGTCGGCAGGCGCGCGACGTCGGACTTCGGTGCCGGTGCCGGCGTAGTATTGATCGAGCCCGTCACTTCCTTCGCGGGAGCGGAGGCGACCGGTGCCGGGGTTGGCGCAGCGGCTGGAGCCGGCGGCGGCGCGGTGCGCAGCTTCTCGACGGCTTCGTTCAGCTTGGCGATCTTGGCATTGGGCTCGGCCTGTGCCTTCTCCAATTTGTCGAGGCGATCGTTGAATTTGGCGCGCGCGGCAGTAGTGGCCTTGCCAGCCTTGTCGGCGTCCGCCTTAAGCGCCGCGACTTCGCTTTCGAGGCGATTGATATGTTCTTCAAGCGCCTGGGTCGCCGACTTGCCGTCATCGGCTGCGAGCAGCTTGCCGAGACCTGATGTTGCCATCGTTCCGCCGACAGCGCCGACAGTGATGCCGATCGCGATCATCGCCGCGATGGCCAGCATACGCGCCGTGCCTGCCTTCTGCTCCTGCTCGCTGCGTGGCTCGGCATTGACCATATCTTCCCAGGAGCGCTCGCGCTTGTGGTCGTCGCGCTGCGCGCCGTCCAGCGTCGGCCCCATCAGGGTGATGCGACCGGGCGCACCGAGCTTCGGCGCTTCCTTCTTCGCGCCGCCGGCGCCCTGCCCGGGCACCAGTCTCGGCGACTCCACATGCCTGTTGCCGGCCTGATCGCCGCTCTGGTCAGAGGTGAAATCGGCGCTGTGCTCGCTCACGGTAAAAGTCTCCAGGATCGTTCAACCTTTTGGTAACTTTCATTGCTTGCCAAATTCTTACCCGCGCGCCCGCTTACGAAAATTTCACCTCTCGTCCGGCCTGCGCCCGCGCTTGACCCTGCCGCAAGCCCGCCGCACAACGGACGCAACGAAAACACAGGAAACACCATGAAACTCTACGATTCCATCGGCCCGAACCCGCGCGTGGTGCGCATTTTCCTGGCCGAAAAAGGCATCGGCCTTCCCGTCCAGACCGTCGATCTGGCGGCCGGCGAAAACCGCGAAGCCGCGCATCTGATGCGCAATCCGCACGGCCAGATGCCGACGCTCGAACTGGATGACGGCAGTTTCCTGTCCGAAACGGTAGCGATCTGCGAATATTTCGAGGAAATGCAGCCACAGCCGGCGCTGATCGGCACCACGCCGGCCGAGCGCGCGGCAGCGCGGATGTGGCGGCAGCGCGTCGATCTCAACATCTGCCAGCATATCGCCAATGGCTATCGGTTCGCCGAAGGCCTCAAGCGCTTCGAAACGCGCATCGTATGCGTGC
This sequence comes from Bradyrhizobiaceae bacterium PARB1, assembly GCA_002256345.1. Classification (GTDB taxonomy): domain Bacteria; phylum Pseudomonadota; class Alphaproteobacteria; order Rhizobiales; family Xanthobacteraceae; genus Tardiphaga. Next base: position 267,551 of record NKIY01000003.1, read on the forward strand.
CCGAAGGCGCGCCGGGGCTGAAGAAGATCGCGATGGATCGCTTGAAGTGGCTGGACGGCCAGATGGGCGACAAGCCCTTCATCGCCGGCAACCGCTTCACCATGGCGGACATCGTGCTCTATTGCTGGCTCGATTTCGCCGACAAGGTCGGCCAGCCCTGGGACCGCGGGCTGACAAAGATCGCGGCATGGTTCGAGCGGGTGGGACAGAGGGAATCGGTGAAGGCATAGAGGCCTTCTCCGTCATTCCCGGGCCTGTTCCGAGGATCCATCTTTGCAACAGGGAAAAAGCTGGATGGCCGGGTCAAGCCCGGCCATGACGTCGAAAAACGGCCCTACAGCACCACCGGCGCATCCGGTAGTTCGTTCACCGCCGCGCCATGTTCCGGGAAATGCTGCGCCAGATGCAACGTCACAGCTTCGATGCCGGCGATGACCCCCTGCTCGAAGCGGCCGGCACGAAAATGCGCTTCCATCATCTGGCAGATCGTTTCCCATCCGGCGATACCGACATGCCTGTCGATGCCGCGATCAACGACGATTTCGACATCGCGATCGGCCAGCAGCAGATAGATCAGCACACCGTTATTGTGCTCAGTGTCCCAGATGCGGAGCTGCGCGAACACGTCGATGGCGCGCTCGCGCGCCGCCTGATTGCGAAACAGCGGCGCACCGTCGAGTGCGCCTTCGACAACGAAGCGGACCTGGCCGGCATGCAAGGCCTCGCTCGCCTTGATGGCCCGCTCGATGGCAGCCATGGCCTTTGGCGGGAACGCCTTGCGGACGCGGGCGCGGTTGCTGAGCAGATGTTTGCTGATCCGTTTGAGGCTCATCACCAACTCCCCGAGGCGCCGCCGCCGCCGAAACTGCCGCCGCCGCCGCTGAAGCCACCGCTGCTGCCCGACGAACTCCCCGACGACCAGGACCCGCCGCTGCCGCCGACATAACCGCCGCCGCGTCGCCCACCGCCTCCGCCGCCCGACATGAAGGCCTCGCTCACCAGCGTGAAGAAAAATGCGACCACACCAAGAATGCCACCGAACAGCAAACTGCCGGCGACAAGCCAGACCACCGTGGTGACAAGGCCGCCGGTCGCAAGCGAACCGAACAACCGGCCGAAGATACTGCGCAAAATGCTACCGAAGATCAGCACGCCGAACAGCAGGAACGGCGCATATTCCATGATGTCGTCGAGGGCATTCGAATTGCCCTTCCATTCATCCGGCGCCGGCAGCGGCTCGCCGTCGATCACCTTGATGATCTGGTTGACGCCTGCCGTGATGCCACCCGTGAAATCGCCGACCTTGAAACGCGGTGTTATGATCTCATCGATGATGCGCTTGGTCGTGACGTCGGTCAGCGCGCCTTCGAGGCCATAACCGACCTCGATGCGCAGCTTGCGGTCATTCTTGGCCACCAGCAGGATCGCCCCGTCATCGACCTTCTTGCGACCGATCTTCCAGGCCTCGGCAACGCGGATAGAGTACTGCTCGATAGTCTCGGGCACCGTGGTCGGCACGATCAGCACGGCGATCTGGCTGCCCTTGCGGGTCTCGAAATCGCGCAACGTGCTGTCAAGCGCCGCGCGGTCAGCTTCACTCAGCGTCGCAGTCTGATCAACCACGCGGCCGGTCAGAGCCGGCACGGCGATATCTGCCAGAGCGGCAACGCTCCAGCACAACAGCAATGCCAGCAGGCAGGCTTTGATCGCCTTCATCGGACCGGCCCGATCGGCGCCGAGCTACTTCGCCGGCGCCGGCGTGGGGTTGAAGTCAACCTTCGGCGCCGTGGAAATTTCGCCTTCATTAGCGACGGAGAAATTCGCTTTCTCCTTGAATCCGAACAGCATGGCGGTGAGGTTGTTCGGGAAGGTGCGCACGCCGACATTATAATCCTGCACCGACTTGATATAGCGGTTGCGCGCTACGGTGATGCGGTTTTCGGTGCCTTCGAGTTGCGACATCAGGTCCTTGAACAACGCATCCGACTTCAGCTGCGGATAATTCTCGGTCACGACGAGCAGACGCGACAGGGCGCTGGACAGTTCGCCTTGCGCGGCCTGGAATTTCTGCAGCGCGCCTGGATCGTTGACCACATCCGGCGTCGCCTGCACCGACCCCACTTTGGCGCGGGCATTGGTGACGCCGAGCAGTACGTCCTTCTCCTGCTGCGCAAAGCCCTTCACGGAATTGACGAGGTTCGGCACCAGATCGGCGCGGCGCTGATACTGGTTCACGACTTCCGACCAGGCGGATTTCACCTGTTCGTCATTTGTCTGGATTGCGTTGTAGCCGCAACCGGACAGGCCGAGGGTCGCCAGCGCCGCCAGCACGGTCAAGAACTTGCGCATCTTTATCTCCTGTGACGCATCCGAAGCTTCTGCCGGTTTCTAGCATGGGGCGACCGCGGGGGCAGCCACAAGTTCACGCGGCCATGCTGCAATGCGCGCATCGGATTGTATTTGCGCGCACCGGAATCGTTGCTAGCCTCATGGACATCAGCGGCCCGCAGAGGCCGGGACATAACGGGAGGATGCGATGACGGACGTGCTCAACACGTTTCCGACGGTGGGCCTGCAAACCTTGCGTGCACTGGCGCGCTATCCGGACCGCATCGCTTTCAGTTGGCCCGGCGGCTCCCTTACCTATCGCGGCGCCACCGAGATGATCGGGCGACTGCAGCACGTCTTCATGAATCTGGGCGCAAGGCCTGGCGCGAAGGTCGCCCTGCTCACCGCCAATCGCGCGGAGACCTGGTGCACCGGCGTTGCCGCGCAATTATCGCGTTTCGCCATCACCTGGCTGCATCCTTTGGGATCGCTACAGGATCAGATCGACCAGATCGAGGACTCGGAGGCTGCGATTCTGGTCATCGACGCCGACAATTTCGGCCCACGTGGCAGCGAACTGGCGGCGAAGGCGCAGGGATTGCGTCATGTATTCACGCTCGGCCGCGCCGATTACGGCATCGATCTGCTGCAGGTGATCGACAGCAACGGCACGGCGACCGCACGTGATTTCGCCGAAGTGAACGACGTCGCCGTGCTGAACTACACCGGTGGCACCACCGGCAAATCGAAGGGCGCGCTGCGCCGGCACCGCGAGACCGCAGGTTTCGCCAACGCCATCCTTGCCGATTTCGAAATTCCGGACAGGCCGAGTTACCTCACCGTGGCGCCGATCAGCCACGTGGCCGGCACCAAAGTGCTGCCGACGCTGATGCGCGGCGGCACGGTGCATATGCTCAAGGGCTTCGATCCCGAAGCCGTCCTGAAAACCATCCAACGCGAGCGCATCAATTTCACGCTGTTCGTGCCGACCATGATCTATGTGCTGCTCGATCATCCGGCGATGGGGACCACCGATCTCTCTTCCCTTGATCTCGTACTCTATGGGGCATCGCCGATGTCGCCGAGCCGGCTGGTGGAAGGAATCGAACGGATCGGACCGGTTTTCTCGCAGCTTTACGGGCAGACGGAGTGTTATCCGGTGTCGGTTCTGCGCAAGTCCGACCACGATGTGAAGCAGCCTGACCTGTTCCTGTCCTGCGGCTTCCCGATCGCGGTCTGCGACGTGCGTATCCTCGACAATGATGACAACGAGGTAGCCCCCGGCGAAGCCGGGGAAATCTGCGTGCGCGCACCCCATGTAATGCAGGAATACTGGAAGCGGCCGGAGCAGACGGCGGAGACGCTGAAGAACGGCTGGCTCCATACCGGCGATATCGCGCGCATGGACGAGCGCGGCTACATGTTCATCCTCGACCGCAAGAAGGACATGATCGTGTCGGGCGGCTTCAACATTTTCCCGCGCGAAATCGAGGATGTGCTGACCAGCCATGCAGATGTCGCCATGTGCGCCGTGGTCGGTATCCCCGACGACAAATGGGGCGAGGCCGTCACCGCCGTGGTGGTGGCCCGCAGCGGCGCACAGCCGAATGCGGAGGAACTCATCAATCTCGTGAAGACGCGGAAGGGATCCGCCCATGCGCCGAAGCACATCAAATTCGTGACGGAACTACCGATGACCGGCGTCGGCAAGATCGACAAGAAGTCGCTGCGCGCAAGCTTCTGGATCGGGCGGGAGCGGATGGTGGGATAGCGGAACCGCGTTTTAACTTTTCAAGCGCAAGCCGATGCTTTACCGGAAATCATCCTTTTCGACTTCGACTTTCACTTGGGGTCAACATGTCCTGGTTCCAGCTTTCGCTTCGCGAGCAATTGCTTGTCGGCGCCGCTATCGCGCTGACCTTTGCCGTTTTCTATGTCGCCGGCCTGCAGGTCGGCGGGCATTGGTAAGTTCCTGTAGCCCGGATTGAGCTACCGACGCCAGGCGTCGGGAAATCGATCCGGGCTGCTTTCGATGAGGTGACTTGCACGATAATAGTAACTCGCCTATCTTTGCTGCCATGCAACGTAAGAGCTTCGACAAGATGGAATGCCCGGTCGCACGCAGTCTCGAACGCGTGGGCGAGTGGTGGAGCATTCTCATCATGCGCGACGCCATCTACGGGATGACGCGTTTTGATCAGTTTCAAAAGAACCTGAACATCGCCCCGAACATGCTGACCAGGCGCCTTGCGGTGCTGGTCGAAGCGGGTCTGCTGGAAAAGCGGCTCTATTCCGAGAAGCCGCCACGCTACGAATACATCGTCACCCGGCGCGGCCGCGATTTCCGTGCCGTGTTGTGGTCGCTGCAGAGTTGGGGCAACCGGCATTTCGCCCCCGAGGGCGAGAGCGTTGTCCTGATCGACAAGGAGACTGGCGAACGCGCCGATCCGATCCTGGTCGACCGCCTGACCGGCAAGCCGATCACCGAAGCCACTCACACCAATGCCCCCGGGCCTGCCGCCAGTGCACGCGTGCAGCGCCGTCTCACCAAACCGCGCCCGCAGAAGGACGGAACACAATGAAACTGGAAACGCCACAGGCGATCGCCGCCGCCAATCCCGCGCCGCTGCCGGAGATGAATCCGCGCACGCGCATGCTGCTGCAGGCTCCGATCGTCCCCACGCTCGTCAAACTCGCCTGGCCAAATCTGCTGGTGATGCTGGCGCAGGCCTCCACCGGCCTGATCGAGACCTGGTGGGTGTCGCATCTCGGCACCGACGCGCTGACCGGCATGGCCGTGGTCTTTCCCGGCTTCATGATGATGCAGATGCTCTCGGCCGGCGCCATGGGCGGCGGCATTTCCTCGGCCATCGCCCGCGCGCTCGGCGCCCGCCGCGCCGACGATGCCGAGGCGCTGGTGCTGCATGCCACCGTCATCAATATCCTGCTCGGCCTGATCGGCTCGGCGATCTTCTTGTTCGGCGGTCGCGCGATCTATTCGTCCATGGGCGTCAGCGGCGGCGCACTCGACGCGGCGATGCAATATTCCAACGTCGTGTTCGGCGGCAGCATCCTGGTCTGGCTGATGAACGGCTTTGCCAGCATCATCCGCGGTACCGGCAACATGCTGGTGCCCTCGCTGTCGATCTGCATTGGCGTTGTCATCCTGATCCCGCTCTCTCCGCTGCTGATCTTCGGCTGGGGACCGATTCCCGCGCTCGGCATTGCCGGCGGCGGCTGGGCGGTGGTGATCTCCACTTTCACCGTCGCGGCCGTGCTCGGCGGCTACGTTCTCTCCGGCCGCTGCATCGTACAGTTCAAATGGGCGCGGCTGCGCTGGGATCTCTCCGCGGATATCCTCCGCGTCGGCGCCATCGCCGCGGTGATTTCGCTGCAGACCAGCCTCACCGTGTTGCTCACCACCGCGCTGGTCGGCGGCATGGCTGGCGGCGACGCGGTGGCCGGCTTCGGTACCGGCGTGCGCCTCGAATATTTGATGGTGCCGTTGGCCTTCGGTTTCGGCGGACCGCTGGTGGCGCTGGTCGGTACCAATATCGGCGCCGGGCAGCAGGACCGAGCGCTGCGTGCCGCGCTGATCGGCGGCGCCATGGTGTTCGCCATCACCGAAAGCATCGGGCTCGCCGCCGCGATCTGGCCAGCGGCGTGGCTCGGCCTGTTCGGCTCAGACCCGCAAATGATAGAGACCGGCAGCAGCTATCTGCGCATCGTCGGCCCCGCTTACGGCTTCTTCGGCCTCGGACTGTCGCTGTATTTCGCATCCCAGGGCGCCGGCAAGATGCTGTACCCGCTGCTGGCGGGCGTGCTCCGCCTCCTGATCTCCATCGGCGGCGGCTGGCTGGTACTGCAAATGACGGGATCTCTGACCTGGCTGTTTGCCTGCCTCGCGCTTGCACTGGTGATCTACGGCACCATCATCGCTACCGCCGTGGCGACGGGGACGTGGTTCAAGAAGGCCAGCTAAGCGGTAGAATGGATGGAGCGCAGACGCACGAGTGCCGAAGGCGGCGAGACGTGCATACGGCACATGCAACCGGACGCCTGTAGGCCAGCCGCGAACTGGCCTAGATAGCCGGATCGGCCAGCGTGGCCGCATCCAGGAATCCCCGGAAATGGCAGATGGTATCCCGACACAGGCTCCTCAGCCCACGGAAGGGCTGACGCCGCAGCAGCAGCGCTGGGCGCGTGTCGCGATTTTCACTGCGCTGGCCATGGCCTCACTCGACACCGCCATCGCCAATGTCGCCCTGCCGACCATTGCGGCCGAGCTGAAGGCGACGCCGGCCGATGTGATCTGGGTCGTGAACGTCTATCAGATCGCCATGGTGGCCACGCTGTTGCCGTTCGGGGCGCTGGGCGAGATCATCGGCCATCAGCGCATCTATTTGTTCGGATTGATCCTGTTCACAGCGGCCTCGGTCGCCTGCGCGCTGTCCTGGTCGCTGGAAACCCTTTTGATCTCGCGCGTGCTGCAGGGATTGGGCGCGGCCGGCGCGATGAGCGTCAACGCAGCCCTGGTTCGCACCGTCTACCCGCCGCATCATTTCGGCCGCGGTCTCGGACACAACGCGCTCATAGTCGCGACCTCCTTCACGATCGGACCGACCGTGGCTTCCGCGATCCTTGCGGTCGCCAGCTGGGAATGGCTGTTCGCCATCAACCTGCCGTTCGGACTCGCAGCCCTCGCCATCAGCCTGAAAACCTTGCCGAAGACGCCGCGCGCCACACATAGCTTCGACTATTTCGGCGCGCTGCTGGCGGTGGCCTGCCTCGGCCTCCTGATCACCGGCATCGACAGCGCCGCCCACCACGTCTCCGCACCGGTCGTCATTGCCGAACTGATCGTTGGACTTTTTTTCGGCTGGGCGCTGCTGCGCAAGCAGGCCGGGCATCCCGCGCCGATGCTGCCCATCGACCTGTTCCGCCGGCCGCTATTCGCCCTGTCCGCTGCGACGGCCGTCTGCTCCTTCTCGGTCCAGGGCCTCGCTTTTGTGTCACTGCCCTTCTATTTCGAGGAAATCCTGCACCGCTCGGCGGTCGAGACCGGCTTCTTCCTCACACCCTGGCCGCTGGTCGTCGGCATCATGGCGCCGATCGCCGGCCGGCTGTCGGACCACTACCCCGCCGGCCTGCTGGGTGGCATCGGTCTCGCCTTGCTCGGCATCGGCATGGTGCTGCTGGCGACGTTGCCGCCCGAGCCCAGCATCGCCAATATCGTCTGGCGGATGGTGATCTGCGGCGCCGGCTTCGGCTTTTTCCAGGCGCCGAACATGAAGGCCATCATGTCCAGCGCCCCCGCCGGCCGCAGCGGCGGCGCCAGCGGCATCGTTGCCACCGCCCGGCTGACGGGCCAGAGCATCGGCGCCGCCCTCGCCGCCTTCTGCTTCGGCCTGTTCGGCCATGCCGGCGCCACCTGGGCGCTGGCAGTTGGCGCGGGCTTCGCCGCGGTGGGCTGCATCATGAGTTTCCTGCGACTGGTCGTGCAGCAGCCGAGCGACGCCTAAAAATATTTGCGGCAGATCGCGCGCGTCACATTTCTCTTTTGCAATGCCGTATTAAGTGATGTGATATACTGCAGTGCAAAGAGAGTTGATTTGCGTCGCAAGTAACAAAACTGAGTTCCAAAGCCCTCGGTAAATATGCACCCAAAGCTGCTGGACCCGTTTTGCTTGGTTGTCGCATGGGGCACGAGGGGCGCGCTTGAGGGTTCTGTTCGTCACGCCTGAGATCGACGACTATGTCCGCGTCGGCGGACTTGCCGCCGTGTCGGCTGCTCTTCCCCGTGCGCTTCGCAACTGGACCGATGTCCGCGTCATCCTCCCCGGCTACCGCGACGTGGTTTCCCAATGCGGCCCCATCCAGATCGTCGGCGAATGCCCGGCGCTGGCGGAGATGCCAGCCTGCACACTCGGCCTCGCCGCCGCGAAGGACGGCATGCCTATCTATGTGCTGCTGTGCCCACAGCTCTATGACCGCCCCGGCAATCCCTACGGCGACGAAAGCGCCCGCGACTGGCCGGACAACGACATCCGCTTCGCCCGTTTCGCCTCGGCCGCCGCGCTGCTCGCCAGCGGCCATCTCGACCCGAACTGGGCTGCCGATCTCGTTCACGCCAATGACTGGCCGGGCGCACTGGTGCCGGCCTATCTGGCCTGGAGCCAGATCCAGATCCCGACCATCCTGACCATCCATAATCTGGCCTATCAGGGCCTGTTTCCGAAAACCGCGCTGCGCCGGATCGGCGCGCCGGAGAACTCGTTCCATATCGACGGGATCGAATTCTACGACAAGCTGTCCTTCCTCAAGGGCGGCCTGAACTACTCGACGCATCTCACCACGGTAAGCGAGACCTATGCCCGCGAGATCACCACCGCGGAATTCGGCTGCGGCCTCGAGGGGCTTCTGAAGAAGCGCTCCAACGCATCGCAGCTCACTGGCATCCTCAACGGCATCGACGAGACCTGGGACCCGCGCTTCTGCCAGGAGCTGATGCGCCCGTTCGGCGCCGGCGACTGGGAGGCGAAACGCGCCAATGCCGACGGTGTCCGCCAGCAATTCGGGCTCGCGCTCTCACGCGGGCCCATTTTTGGTCTGGTGGCGCGCCTCGTCCACCAGAAGGGCGTCGATCTCGTACTCGCCGCTGCCGATGCCATCGTGTCAGCCGGCGGACAGATCGTGGTCACCGGGCGCGGCGAGCCAGCCATCGAGAACGCGCTGATGGAAGCGCATCGCCGCCGCCCCGACGCGATCGGCGTCGCCATCGGCTTCAACGACCGCGAAGCCCGCCGCATTTTCGCCGGCAGCGATTTCACGCTGATGCCATCGCGCTTCGAACCCTGCGGGCTCAGCCAGATGTATGCCCAGCGCTTCGGCTCGCTGCCGATCGGTCACCAGACCGGCGGCCTCGCGGAGACTATTATCGATGGCGAGACTGGCTTCCTGTTCAACAAACCCTCGACCGAGTCGTTTCTCGGCGGCATCCTGCGCGCCTTCGCCACTTTCGGATCGCAGGATCGGCTGAACTCCATGCGCCGCAGCGCCATGGCGAAGTCGTTTTCGTGGAACATCTCGGCAGCGAGCTATTCGTCGCTGTACCGGAAGATGTCGCTCGCCGCCTGACGGGACGGCATCGCGTTAGCGATGCCTCTCCGCGCCATGGACGCTCCGCGCGATGGACTCAACCGGCGTGTTTACCGGCCAGCATGTCGTCAAATCCTTCGGCGGCCTTTCTGACGTCATCAGGGAAATCGGCCATTTCCTGTACTTGCCGGATTTCGATCACTTCACTGCCGGACGCCGGACATCTGCTCGCCCAGGCGATCGCCTCATCGCGTGAGGCAACATCGATCATCCAGTAACCGCCAAGCACTTCCTTGGACTCGGCGAACGGCCCATCAGTTACGACCGGCTTGCCGTCCGGAAATGAAACACGTGCCCCCATTGAAGGCGGGTGCAGGCCGTCGAGTGTGATCAGCACGCCGGCTTCCTGCAGCGCCTTATTATAGGCCATCATCTCGGCAACGCGCTCGGCTTCGGGCATGGTGCCCGGCGCCGCCGTCTCGTAGCCACCGGGGATCATCAACATCATAAAGCGCATAGATTACTCCTGCTTGGGTGTCCAACTGTCACAATGACGAATGCGGTTTTGCCAAACCTACATCAGCGGCGAAATAATCCCGGACGTCATTGTCCGCATCATTCTTGCGGGAACATGTCGAAATAAGGTTCGGCCTCCCGCAGCACACGCGCCACCGATGGTCGCGCGTGCAGGCGGCTGAGATAGGCGGTGACATTGGGATGCGTAGTGGCGAAGGGTAGCACCTTGTTGCCGTAGTACAGCGGCGGGAAGGCCGCGCAGTCGGCGAGCGTGAAAGCGTCGCCCATGGCCCATTGCCGATCGGTCATATCACGTTCGATCATATCGAGAGCGACGCGCAGCTTGTGCTTTGCCTCAGCAAGGCCATGCGGGTCTTTCGCAGCCGCGGGCCGAAGCCGGTCGCCGACGATCTTCTGTATGTGCTCGTGCATGTGCAGATCGAAGAAGCGATCACGCAGCCGGGTCTTCAGGCTGAGATCGCCTTCGGGAATGAAGAGCACGGGGCCGGGGTAATGACGATCGAGATATTCGATCACGATGGTCGACTCCGGCACGACTGCGTCGCGGGTGCTGTCCTGCAGCACCGGAAACTTGCCGACCGGCCACAAAGCGAGCAGTGCCGCGCACTGGTCGGGATCGCCGAGATTGACCATGTGATGAGTGAAGGGCGTATCGTTCTCGTAGAGCGCAATCAGCGCCTTCCAGCAATAGGATGACAGCGGGTGGAAATGCAGGGTCAGGGACATTTGCCCTCTCCTTCAATGAAGCGGTTCACCTGAAAGACGAACGGGACCGGCCGATCCCGACACACGGGACCGCCGGTCCGGGAGGGCATATCCGGGCTTGTCGCCCTCCCCCGCCTCTCCTAAAGAGGCTGGCGAGAACAAACCTTATCGGGACGGACAATGACCATGACTGACGGCAGCAGCCAGATTCGCAAAGTCGCGCTGGTAACCGGCGCAGCGCGCGGCATCGGACTCGCGGTGGCGAAGCGGTTTCTCGGCGAAGGCTATCGCGTCGCGCTGCTCGACATCGAGGGTGAGCTGCTCGCCGCCAGTGTCAAAGCCCTGAACGATCCGGATAACACGCTGGCGCTGCATGCGGATGTCTCCGACGAGATTGCGGTAGCCAAGGCCTTTGCGGAAATGCAGACCCGCTTCGGCCGGCTCGATGCACTGGTCAACAATGCAGGCATCGCCAATTTCAAGCCGGTGCTGGAGACGACGCTCGCCGAGTGGGACCGCATCATCGCGGTGAACCTCACCGGCCCGTTCCTGTGCACCAAGGCAGCCGCCCCCCTGATGCGCGAACATGGCGGCGGCGCCATCGTCAACATCGCCTCGATCTCGGCCCTTCGCGCCTCGACGCTGCGCGTCGCCTACGGCACCAGCAAGGCCGGCATCATCCATTTCACCAAGCAATGCGCCGTCGAACTCGCGTTGCTCGGCATCCGCGTCAATGCTGTCGCGCCGGGTCCGGTAGAGACGGCGATGGCCAAGGCCGTGCATACGCCGGCGATCCGCGCCGACTATCACGATGCGATCCCGCTCAATCGCTATGGCGGCGAGGACGAATTGGCGGACGCCATCTTCTTCCTGTGCAGCGACCGCGCGAGCTACATCACCGGTCAGATGCTGGCGGTGGACGGTGGCTTTGACGCAACGGGAATCGGACTACCGACGCTGCGGCGCGAGGGGATCAACGGGTAGGCAAGCCGGGATTGTACCAAACGCCCGGGCTCGTCACGGTCCCGGTTCTGCGCAACAGCGTTGCTCGCTGCAGCGCGCCCGGGACACAGTGGCGATGTTCATCAAACCTTAGAGCTGCCTCAACGCCTGGATAAATGTCCCGAGAGCTACGGTCGAAGTGACTGTGCGTACGTGGTTCCAGCCGGTCCAGACCGAGAGATAGCGCGCCCAGATGCCGGCAACTTCGCTGCTGTCGGCAGCGCCAGCGGCCAGTGCGTCGTTCATCGGCACGTTGAAGATGATGGTGACGAGGAAGGTGCCGGCTGCGTAGAGCAGCGCGCCCGTCACCAGCCACGCTGACGCCGGATGTGACCAGTTCAGCACAGCCACGATGGCGATGACGACACAGAGCAGCGCCGTGCCCATGAAGACCGAGAGGAAGAGCGGGCTGAGGATCGTGGTGTTGATCGACTGCATCGCCGCGATGCCGGCGGCGGCCGGAAGCTTGCCGAGCGCGCTCATGATCGTCACCGAGAACACGAAAAACAATCCGGCCATTAGGCCCGATCCGATCGCCGCTAAAAAGGCCAGACCGAACGTCATTTGCCTCATCCCTCTTCCCCGACCGATGCAGCCTAGCAGCCTCGCCTATTCTGCAAGCTGCGGCGAAAGTTCGCGCGGACGCAATGTGCACACCGTGATGATCAACGCGGCGATCGCCGTCAATGCAATGGTCGCGACCATCGGCAGCGACGTGCCGTTGAAGAACAAGCCGGCGATGGCGATCACCGCACCGCCAGTCAGCATCTGCAGCGTGCCGCCGAGCGCGCTGGCGCTGCCGGCGATCGGGCCATGCTCCTCCAGCGACAACACCATGGTCGCAGGGATCACGAGACCGAGGAAGGCGAAAGACATGAACAGCAGCGGGATCAGCACCCACAGGCTGGTGAAGCCGACCAGTGTCAGCGCCAACAGCAATAGCGCAAACGATGCGTAAGCCACGACGGCGCCCATCACCACCCGGCCCATGCCGAAACGCGCGCCGAGCCAACCTGCGAACTGCGACGTGCCGATGAAGCCGACGGCATTGATCGAAAACGCCACGCTGTATTCCGCCAATGTCAGGCCATAGGTCTTGATGTAGACGAAGGACGACATCGACAGAAACGTAAAGAAGCTGGACATGCCGAGGCCGCCAATGAAGGTGAGCCCGAGGAAGTGCCAGTCGCGAAACAGCACACCGAAATGGCCGAGCACGCTGCGGACATCGCCGCGGATGCGCTCATGCGCCGGCCGCGTCTCCGGCAGCATCGTTGCCAGGAGCACGGTGGCTATCAGCGCTGCGACCGTCACCGCGACAAATACGGCACGCCAGCCGAACGGCACGATCAGCGCACTACCACCGAGCGGTGCGAGGATCGGCGAGACTGAGAACACCAGCATGACGAGAGACATGAGCCGCGTCGCTTCGACACCCGTATGCAGATCGCGGATAATGGCGCGCGGGATTACGCCCATCGCAGCAGCGCCGAGGCCCTGAACGAAGCGAAACGCGATCAGCCATTCCACGGTCGGCGCCAACGCGCAGCCGACCGAGCCCACGACGAACAGCGCCAGGCCGGCATAGAGCGGCGCCTTGCGGCCATAGACGTCGGACAGCGGGCCATAAGCGATCTGGCACAAACCGAAGGCGATGAAATAGGAGGTCAGCGTGAGCTGCGTTGCCGATGTTGTGGCGCCGAGGTCGCTTTCGATATCGGGCAGCGCCGGCAGATACATATCGATGGCGAAGGGGCCGACGGCACAGAGCAGACCAAGCACGATGGCATTGCGGGCAAACGGAGACATTGCAGCTACTTTTCAGTTCAGAAGAATCCAGCAAGCTTCTCCCCGCAGATCGCGGGGAGAAGCCCATCAAATATCACTGGTCGGGGCAGTCCTGCGCGGTATTGATCATCCAGGGCACGCCGAACTTGTCGACGCACATGCCAAACCCCTTTGACCAGAACGTGGCGGAAAATGGCATCTTGGTCACGCCGCCATCGGCCAGGGCGTTGAACCATTTCTCGCCTTCCGCCGGTGTCTGGGCCTGCAGGCAGACGGAGAAACCCTGCATTTTCTCGAAGTAGTCTGGCGGCGAGTCCGACGCCATGATCACTTCGCCATCGACGCTGAGCTGTGCATGCAGCACCTTCTTCGCCATCGAGGGCGGCATGTGTTCAGCGGCCGGCGAGCCTTCGACATGCATGATGACATCGATCTTGGCGCCAATCGCTTTTTCATAGAACTTGAAGGCTTCCTCGCAAGTACCGTTGTAGTGGAGATAGGGATTGATCTGCATGGTTGTCTCCTTCGGGTTGAGTTTCTAGTTCCGGATCGGCATCAGCGCCCGGAGGGCGGGATCTCGTAGATAAAGACCGCCCCATGCCATCAGACCGATGTAGAGGCCGAACAAGAGATGCGTGAACAGCGGGCTGTCGACCCGCAGATGCGTCGCCATGGCACCACCGAGCAATCCGGTGAGCAAGATCGCACCGAGCACCGACGTACGCGGAACGGCATAAAGCAACGCGCAACCGAGCGTGAGAATGCCGAGCAATCGCGCCTGCCCGAGCGAGCCGCTATAGCCGAGCTGCTGGAGGGTTTCGGTAACCTCCTTGATCGGCACCAGTTTAATGCCGCCATCCATCAGGAGAAAGGCAATGACGAGGCCGCTGAGAATGCGGCCGATCCAGAGTGAGGTGCGGGAGATGGGCATGGTGATCCTGATTTGAGACAGAGTATTGTAACAAGGACGAACGCGATCGAACGAAGCCGACATCGACACGTCTCTTTTTCATCGCTTTCCGTCGTCATGCCCGATTCTATCCCGGCCATGACGGCTCAGCACGATCAGGACGCCTTGCTTTCGCGCATCAATCGATCGATATGCTTGCGGATGTGATCGGCTTCCGCCGCCGTGTTTGCCAGCGCGATGGCGCGATTGAAGCTTTCGCGGGCCTCATCGCTGCGGCCGAGCTGCATCAGATAGGCGCCCTGTACACCGAAGAAGTGGAAGTAATTGGCCAGCTTTGTGGCTAATGGCGCAATCATGTCGAGCGCTGCCTGCGGCCCGCGCACTTTCGAAACCGCCACCGAACGGTTGAGCGTGATGACCGGCGATGGCTGCAGTATCTCGAGCGAACCATAGAGCAAGTCGATCTGTGCCCAGTCGGTATCCCCGGGGGTCGCAGCACGCGCATGCAGCGCAGCAATAGCCGCCTGGATCTGATAGGCGCCGGTGCGGCGATGACGCATGGCTTTGTCGATCAGCGCCAGGCCTTCGGCGATCATCTTGCCATTCCACAGCGAGCGATCCTGATCTTCCAGCAGGATCAACGCGCCATTGGCATCGAAACGGGCGCTTGAGCGCGCATATTGCAGCAACATCAGTGCAGCGAGCCCCATGATCTCCGGCTCGGCGGGAAACAGCTTGAGCAGCAAACGTGCGAGGCGGATCGCTTCCTCGCAGAGCGGCGCGCGCAGATCGGCGCTTTCGCCGCCGGCGGAATAGCCCTCGTTGAAAACCAGATAGAGCATCGCGGCAACTGCGGCGAGCCTTTCGCTGCGCTCCGGTGCGCCGGGAGCTTCGAACGGGACCTTGTTCTTGGCGATCGCAGCCTTCGCGCGGGTAATGCGCTGCTCCATCGCAGCTTCGCTGACGAGAAATGCGCGTGCGATCTGCTTCACCGTGAGGCCTGAGACGATGCGGAGTGCCAATGCGATCTGCTGGGTCGCCGGCAATTGCGGATGGCAGCAGATGAACAGCAGCCGCAGAATGTCGTCGCGATAATGCGAGCCATCGAGCCGATCGGCTAGTTCGCTCTCGGCATCGTCGAGATCGGAGATCGCATGATCGTCATCCGGCAGCGGCTGCTGTCGCTTGCCGCGGCGGAGATCGTCGATAGCGGTGTTGCGACCCACCATGATCAGCCACGCCGCGGCATCGCGCGGCGGGCCGTTCTGCGGCCAGGTTTTCAGCGCGCGGAGGCAGGCGTTCTGGAACGCCTCCTCCGCAGTGTCGAGATCTCGAAAATAGCGCAGCAGCGCACCAAGCGCCTGGGGACGCGCCGTGGTCAGCGCCGCATCGATCCAGGCGACGTCGGTCATGGTTGAAACGCTCCGTGAAAGACGCCGATCGGGCGGATTTCGTAAGCGCCACCGGGATTGGCGCGGCCGAGTTCCTGCGCGATTTCGAGCGCGCCGTCGAGATTCTCCGCCTCGACGACATAGAAACCAAGCAACTGTTCCTTGGTCTCGGCGAACGGGCCATCGAGCACCACCGGCGGATCGTCCTTGCGCAGGGTGGTGGCTGCCGTGGTCGGCAGCAACCGTGCCACCGGGCCGAGCCGGCCCTGCTGGGCCAGCTTGCCGTGTACGACAGCGAGCTTCGCCATCACAGCGTCGTCTTCGTCTTTCGACCAGCCGCCGACGACGGCTTCATCATGATAACAAAGGATGGCGTACAGCATGGGTGCTCCTTGATTGAAAGACGGGCAGCGCAAGGCGATGCCGACAGGTTAGCTGAAATTATTGTGGCGTGATGCGCATCGGCGATGGGATGGAACGGATCAGGCCTGGCAGAGCTGTTCGACGGCGCCCACCAGCGTCGCTTCGATCTCGGCGCGGGGCATGCCGGCACGCGAGCGCACTGCGGAGAGATAGATCATTGCCGAGGCCATCTGCGCACGTACGGTAACATCGATGGTGTCAGGCAATTCCCCACGGGCGATCGCAGTGCGAAAACACCAGACGAATGCATCGTCGATATCCTTGAAGCCTTCGCGCACCAGCGCACGGATCTCGGGATCGGCGATAGCATCGGACGCGACCGTCATCACCGTAAAGCAGCCGCTCGGTCCGGCCTCGCCGGTCATATGGATGTCGAGTGCTAGCGTGAGAAAACGCGTCAATCGCTCGCGGATGTCGATATCGGCATTGAAAATATCGACGGCTCCAGCGGTGTAGTCATCGCGATAGCGATGATAGCTCTTGATATAGAGCGCGCGCTTGTCGCCAAAGGCGCCATAGAGGCTCGGCCGGTTCATGCCAGTCGCGGCGCTGAGATCGTCGAGAGACGTTGCCGCATAACCTGTGCGACGAAACAGACTTAGCGCCTGCCCGATCGCCACGTCCGGCGCATAGGCACGCGGCCGCCCACGGCGTTTCCCCTCAGCCTTGTCTGCTCCAACCAGATCCTTTTTTTGTACCATCTCGCAAATTATTCCTTGACCGCCCCATTATTGTGCGAGACGGTACGAAAATCAATCAAGGCGTCGCGGAACGCGCGTAACACCAACAAAGGAAACACCATGGACCTCTATTTCTCTCCGATGGCCTGCTCGTTGGCCACCCGTATCGCGCTTTATGAGGCCGGCGCCGATGCCCGCTTTATCGAGATCGATCCGCCGAGCAAGACCTTGCTGCAGGACGGTTCGGATTTCCACGCCATCAATCCGCTCGGCCTGGTGCCTGCGCTGCGGACCGACGACGGCGCCATCCTGACCGAAAATGCGGCGATCCTCCAGCATGTGGCCGAGCGCTTTCCGGACTCGGCAGTCGCGGCCGGAACAGGCATGGAGCGGAGCCGGCTGCAGCAGTGGCTGTGCTTCATCGGGACAGAACTGCACAAGTCGCTGTTCCAGCCACAGCTTTTGAAGAAAGTGCCGGCGGAGGCGAAGACTTACGCGTTGGAAACCGGCCGTTCGCGGCTCGATTATCTCGAAAACCATCTCAAAGGCCGCGAATTCCTGCTGGATCGCTTCAGTGTTGCCGATGCCTATCTGACGACGGTGCTGAACTGGACCACGGTGATCCCCCAGCTCGATCTCAATCAGTGGCCGGCCATCAAGACCTATCACACCAGGATGCGCGAGCGGCCGAGCGTGGTGCGCGCCGTGACCGAGGAATTCGAGCTGTTCAAGGCCGAACAGGCGCGTCATAAGGCGGCGGCGTAATTACGCCACTGCGCGGCGACCGATGATCGCGAAACGGAGGCGGCCGGAGATCCAGTCGATGGCCGCCACCGCAACGAGAATCATCAGGATCAGGAACGACACTTTCTGCCATTCCAGCACGCGGATCTGCTCCGCGAGCTGCAGGCCGATGCCACCTGCGCCGACGATGCCGATGATGGTGGCGGAGCGTGTGTTCGACTCGATGAAATAGAGCACCTGCCCGGCGATGACAGGCAACACCTGCGGCATCAGGCCGAAACGGATCTCGTGCAGCGGGCTGCCGCCGGACGCGCGGATGCCCTCGACCTGCTTCTTGTCGGCTCCCTCGATGGCTTCGGAGAACAGTTTGCCGAAGGCGCCGAAGTCCGAGACCGCGATGGCCAGCACGCCGGCGAACGGACCGAGCCCGACGACATTGATCCACACCAGCGCCCAGATCAGCGTATCGATGCCGCGGATCGTGTCCAGCGAGCGCCGCACCGGAAAACGCAACCATGCCGACGGAATGACGTTTCGCGCCGCAAGCAGGCTGACCGGCAGCGCCAGCAATGCCGCTAGTGTGGTGCCGAGGACGGCGATCGACAATGTCTCTCCCATCGCCTGCAGATAGGCGGGGAGCGACGAGCCTGGATCGGGCGGGATCATCATCATCGTGATCCAGCCGAGCTGCTGCAGGCCATGCAGCATCCGCGCGGGCGAGAAGTCGAGTTCGTTAAGGCCGAAGATCAGCAACGCCAGCGCGGCGACGAGGATCGTCGGCACTGCCGCGCGCGATTTCAGCGGACGGTCGAATACATCCGGATAACGGTTGCGCAGTTCCTGGGTGTCGATATCCGGCTGCTTGTTCACGACCGCGCCTCCCCGCCGAACAGACGGCCGCGCAGCCAGCCGGTGGCGATATCGATGATGAAAACGGTGACGATGATCATCAGCAGAATGGCGCTGACGTCGGAATAGTAGAACTTGCGCACGGCAACCACGAGCTCCTGGCCGATGCCCCCGGCGCCGACAAAGCCCATCACCGAAGCGCCGCGCACATTGATCTCGAAGCGCAGCAGTGTGTAGCTGGCGAAACCCGCCGAGACCTGCGGCAGCACCGCGAAGCGCATGCAGTCGATCCAGCTTGCGCCGGTGGAACGAATGCCCTCCACCGGCTTCATGTCGATATTCTCGACGATCTCGCCATAGAGCTTGCCGAGTGCACCCACGCAGTGAATCGCGATGGCGAGCACGCCGGCCATAGGACCAAGTCCGAAAGCGATCACGAAGATCAGTGCGAACACGATGTCCGGCACCGTTCGGCAGAATTCCATGAAGCGCTTGACGACGAAACGTAACCAGCGCGACGGGCGGTATTTTCGGCGCCGAGAAAGTTCAAACCAAAGGCAAGCAGCGCGCCGACCACGGTACCGACATAGCTGATCAGCACGGTCTCGCCGAGCAGGGCCAGCCACTTCTTCCAGCCCCAGAACCATTCGCCGATGTCGTTCCACACCCGCACGCCGCTATCGAGCGTGAAGATGCGATCGAAGTAGCTGAAGAAGTTGCCGATCTTGGCGATGAAGGTTGCGAGATTCACCTCGGCACCGATGGCGGCGACGAACAGCACGACCGCGCAGGTAGCAACCGACAGCAGCGTGCGCAGCCGGCGACGCGACACCGCCTTGCTATAGGCATCGTTCAGCGCGGCGAGCTGCTGGCTCGGCAGAATGGAGACGGCGGCAGGCATCGGCGACCTTCAGACGGCATGAAAAAGGAGCCGGATCATGCCCGATCCGGCTCCTAGGAGTTGCGACGAGTTACGACGCTTTCTTCTTGCGCAGGGCGTCGACGAACTTGATCAGGTCGATCGTCGCATCCCAATCCTTGGTGGTGGCGGGATGGAAGCCCTTCTTCTGGCCATCCGAGAGCTTGTCGAACGCGGCCTTGTCCTTGGTCGGGGCTTCTTCGAAAGCCTTGCGGATCGCAGCCTTCAGGTCTTCCGGCAGGTCCGAGCTATAAGCATAGGGACCGTTGATGATCGGTGCCGACTTGTGGATGATGCGGAAGTCATCCTTCTTCATCGGCGTGCCGTCGGCATTCTTCAGCATGCCCTTGTGGAGCATCTGCTGCAGTGTCGAGTCGGCATCATTGGTCCACTGGTTGGCAGCGACATCGACGGTGCCTTGCGACAGCGCGAGCAATGCATTTTCGTGGCTGCCGGTAAAGACGACCTTGCTGAAGAAGCCATCAGCATCGGTGATGCCCATCTTGTCGAGCTCGAAACGCGGCACGTTGTTGCCCGAGGTCGAGTTCGGATCGACGAGGCCGAGATTCTTGCCCTTCAGATCCTGCACGGTCTTGTAGGGGCTCGTCGCCTTGACGAAGAACACCGAATAGTAGCCGGTCGAGCCATCGATATTGATGTCATTGGCAAAGGCATCGGTCTTCACGCCGGTGAGGCGGGCGCGGGCGAACGAAGCCGAGCCGTAGCTGGCGAGATGAATGTTACCCGAGCGCTGGCCTTCGATGACAGCCGCATAGTCATTGGCGATGCGCAGATTGACCTTCACGCCGAG
The DNA here is from genome assembly GCA_002256345.1 of Bradyrhizobiaceae bacterium PARB1. GTDB lineage: Bacteria > Pseudomonadota > Alphaproteobacteria > Rhizobiales > Xanthobacteraceae > Tardiphaga. The sequence continues at coordinate 287,736 of NKIY01000003.1, forward strand.
CTCCTTGGAGAGATAGGCGGTGAATGGCGTCCAGCGCTCGGTAACGCCCGAGGCGTTCTCCGCCGGAACGACGGCGAAGGTCAGTTCCGGATATTTGGCCTTGTAGTCCTGCGCCGAAGCGGAGGTTGCGGCGAATGCGAGCACGGCGGCGCCGAGCACGATGGAACGACGATTGATCATGGCAATCCCTGCGTGATCTGTGGAGGTGACGGAGTTTCTTATTGGTAGACGGAGCATCTATCGCCGCGATGACATCAATTGCCCAAAATACGGGCCGACATCATCACGGCGATCTGGTCAGGCAACGGCAGCAGCGCCGTATTCCGGCACGCGCACACCTGCTGGCACATGCGCGGGGGCCGATCCCATCACCTCATCGGCTTCGAGATCGTAGAGTTCGCGCGCGATATGTTCGGTGAGTTGGGCCGGCACGCCGTCGAAAACGACGCGGCCAGCCGACATGCCGATCAGGCGGTCGCAATAGGTGCGGGCCAGATCGAGCGAATGGAGATTGCACATCACGGTGATGCCGAAGTGCTTGTTGATACGCAGCAACGCATCCATGACGATGCGGGTGTTGCGCGGATCGAGAGAGGCAATCGGTTCGTCGGCGAGAATAATGTCGGGCTGTTGCACCAATGCGCGGGCAATCGCAACGCGTTGCTGTTGACCGCCGGACAGCTGGTCCGCGCGCTGCGAGGCGTATTGCGCCATGTCGAACTGTTCGAGCGCGGACATCGCCAGCGCGCGATCCTGCTCGGGCCACATCTGGGTGAGCGAACGCCACTGCGGCATGCCGGCAAGACGGCCCATCAACACATTCGTCAGCACATCGAGGCGACCGACGAGATTGAACTGCTGAAAGATCATGGCCGAACGCGCGCGCCATTTGCGCAGCTCGCGGCCCTTCAGCGCGGTGACGTCGAGGCCATCAAACAGAATACGGCCGGAGGTCGGCTCGGCCAGGCGATTGACCATGCGCAGCATCGTCGACTTGCCAGCGCCGGAACGGCCGATCACGCCGACAAAGGAGCCAGGCGCAATCGTATAGTTGGCATTATCGACCGCCGCCTTGGCGCCGAAACGACATGTCAGCCCTTCGACTGCAAGCATGAATAACTCCAGCGTTAACAAACATTGCACGCCTATCGCCCCCGAATGACAGCGATGTGACGCGACTGTCACAATGCGCAACCCGCAGCCCTGCAACCCACGCAAGTTTAATTTCATCGCCATGTCACGTGATTGTCACGAAACGGTCTGATGACCTGCTCGCACAAATGCAGGTCATGGATGTGTCATGGTTGGAAAGATGTTGTCGCTCGATCCCGTCATCGAGCCGAGCGCAAAACTCAAGGGCGCAACATTCGGTCGCTATAACGAAGTCGGCGCGCGGACCGTGCTCCATGAAGTGTCGATGGACGACTACTCCTATGTGGAGCACGAGTCCCAGATTGCCTATGCGACGATCGGCAAGTTCTGCTCGATTGCATCCATGACCCGGATCAATCCCGGCAACCATCCGATGCAACGCGCATCGCAATCGCATTTCACCTATCGTGCCAGCGCCTATTTCCCCGGCGAGGCGGACGACGCCGAGTTCTTCGCATGGCGCCGTGAACACCACTGCACGCTCGGACACGACGTCTGGATCGGCCACGCCGCCGTCGTGCTGCCGGGCCGCCATGTGGGCACTGGCGCCGTGATCGCCGCGGGCGCCATCGTCACCAAGGACGTTCCGCCCTATACGATCGTGGCCGGCAATCCGGCTCGCCCCCTTCGCCGTCGCTTTTCGGAATCGGTGGAACAGGGCTTGATGGATCTCGCCTGGTGGGATTGGGATCACGAAACGCTACGGCAGGCGTTACCGGATTTCCGCGCGCTATCGGTGGATGATTTCATAAGCAAGTATAAGGGCGTCAGACCGACGCAGCAGATGGACGTGACATGACGGAACTTTTTATCGAAGGCGGACGAACCCTGCTTGGACAGGAGATCGGCGAAACCTCGCTTAAGATCTCGGGCAGCATCATCGCAGATGTCGGCAGCGCTGCGCATGGCACACTTGGCATCGACGCGCGCGGCCTGCTGGTCATGCCAGGCATCGTTGACATCCACGGCGACGCCTTCGAGCGGCAATTGATGCCGCGCCCTGGCGTCGATTTTCCCGTCGATGTGGCGCTGATCGACAGCGACAAGCAGGCGATCACCAACGGCATCACCACTGTGTTTCACGGCACCACCTGGTCCTGGGAGCCCGGCCTGCGCGGCGCTGAGAATGCGCGCGCCTTACTGTCGGCCATCGAGACGCTGCGCCCGCAACTGGCGGCGGACACCCGCTTTCATCTGCGGCAGGAGACCTTCAATCTCGATGCCGAAGACGAGATCATCGGCTGGATCGAGGATGGTCGCATCGATCTGCTCGCCTTCAACGACCACATGGACCTCACCGGCATTTCCAAACCGGCGAAGCGCGCGAAGATGGTGGAGCGTACCGGCCTCAGCGCCGAGGCCTTCGATCAGCTGGTGGAACGCGTGCTGTCCCGCGCGGATCAGGTGCCGGCCTCGATCAAGCGGCTAGCGGAGGCGGCAAATGCTGCAGGCGTCGCCACACTCTCGCACGACGATAGCAGCCCGGCCATGCGCAGCGGATTTCGCGATCTCGGCGTCCGCATCGCGGAATTTCCGATCAACGAAGAAACCGCAATCGCCGCCGCTGCGGCTGGCGACTTCATCGTCTACGGCGCCCCGAATGTGGTGCGCGGCGGCAGCCATACCGGCTGGACCAAGGCATCCGACATGATCGCCAAGGGCCTGTGCTCCGTGCTGGCATCGGACTACTATTATCCCGCTCAACTGCTTGCGGCTTTCCGCCTCATGCATGATGGCATCCTTGCGCTGCCACAGGCATGGTCGCTGATCTCGTCAGCACCGGCGAAGGCTGCCGGCCTCATCGACCGCGGGGAAATTACAGCCGGCAGCCGCGCGGACGTTCTGCTCATCGACGACAGTGTAGCGCTGCGCCCACGCGTCGTTGCCGTCATCGCCAATGGCAAACTCGCTCATCTCGCCGATGCCGAGCGGCTGCGTCCTGCGGCAACCATGCCCCGAAAGGCAATTGCCGCCGCCTGAAGCGGCGCTTTCTCTGTTTTAGAGCATGATCCTATCTGGAAACCGGTATCCACTTCCCGGGATCATGCTCTATGCTGCGGCCATGAGTGAATATCCGAGATATGCGATCTATTTCGCACCCGACGCCGACCGCGCGCTGACGCGGTTCGGCGCCGAAACCTTGGGCTATGACGCCTATAGCGGCCATGAGATCGACCATCCCAAGGGCGTTCTTGCCGATTTTCCCGATTGGGCCGAGATGAGCGCCGATCCCCGCAAATACGGGTTTCACGGCACCCTAAAAGCGCCCTTCCCGCTCGCCAACGACAAGAACGAAGCAGATTTGCTCGCCGCGATCGACGAATTCGCTGGCGAACCACGCGAGATCCCGATCATCGCGCCGGTCGTACGCATCATCAGCGGCTTCACCGCTATCGTTCCGAGCGAGCCGGACGACGATCTGCAATTGCTGGCTGAAGCCTGTGTGCGCGAATTCGACGCGTTTCGTGCACCGATGAGCGCGGAAGATCGCGCCCGCCGCAAGCCGGACGCGCTGACGCCGCGTCAGATCGAACATCTCGACGACTGGGGCTATCCTTACGTCTTCGAGGATTTTCGCTTCCATATGACGCTGACCGGCCGCCTCACCGAAGAGCGCGGCGCAGCGGCATTGGCGATGCTGCAACACCGGTTCGCCGAACTCGATATCGATGAATTGCCGATCGACAGTATCGCGCTGTTCAAGCAGGACAACGCGACCACACGCTTCCGCATCATCAAGCATGTCGCATTGACGGAGGCTTGAGACGTCAGCGGCGGCGCCAGACGAACAGCGTGCCCTGTGCGGGCACGTTCGCTTCCAGGCGGATGTCGGTCGCTTGCTGTTCCAGCAGCTCGAAATGCTGGTCGGCAAGGCGCCTGACATATGCCCCCGCATGCGCGAAACGGCCGGACGGCAGGATTTCAAAATCGCGCGCGCCATTCTCGATGCTCACAGCGAAAATTCCACCCGGCGTGGTCGCCCTGGCAACCGCTGCGATCAACGCATCGAGCCGACCAAAATAGATTAGCGTATCCGCGGCGAAGACAAGATCGAACATGCCGGGCTTCGCTGCGAGGTGCGCGAGTGCCTCGGCATGCTCGAGCGCGTCATATACCGCCCGAGATGCTGCCCGCTCGAGCATCCCTGCAGAGAGGTCGACGCCGCCGAGCTTGCCTGCGACCGGCCGGAGATGTTCCCCGGCAAGACCCGTCCCGCAACCGAGATCGAGCACGTGACCGAACGAGGTGCGATGACGCCGGATCAAGGCGGTCAGGCGCTCCGGCACACGATACCCGAGAATATGCACCAGCTTGTCGTCAAAGCCATGCGCGAAGGCGTCGAAATGCGCCTCGACATAAGCAGGTGGCACGCGATCGATGGCACGGCCGGCGATCGCATCATTGAGATAGCGTTGCACCGCATCATCAGGCTTCGCAGCAATCAGCAGCTCTCCCAGATCTAAAGCGGTATCGCGATGGCCGTAGGCGCTGAGCAGGCCAAAGCCATCACGGAGCACGATGTCCATTGGCTCGGCCTCACTGCCCGCAAGCGCCGAATAGTTGGCGAGCGCATCCTCGGTCTCGCCCGCTATCATCGTTGCGTAAGTCCGGGCGCGCGCATAGCAGCGGAGGCTGTCGCCCTGGAGAGGCATCTCCATCGAAGCCATCTCGAAGGCTTCGGCGCTCTCCGGAAATCGACCGGTCAGATAGAGCGATTTTCCGAGCAGCAGACAGGTTGCCCCATCAACCGCACCGGCCGAGACAACCGCTTGCAGTTCGGTTGCGGCGTCACCATATCGCCCCGACCTGAAATAGGTGACGCCCAACCCGAAGCGGGCATCGATCAGATGGGCATCGCGTGCGAGCGCTTGCTGAAAGGCATGTTCCGCTGTTGCAACATCGCCGGCTCTGTCCGCCGCGGCGGCGCGGCGAAGCCAGATCTGAGCATCGGCTGTTCCGGTGTCGGGAAGCTCTGACATCAGAATCGTCTCAAGAGAGATCAGAAACGAGGTGTACGTCTCTGATCAGGAGAATGCTTTCATCTAGACCTGTTGCAAATGCGCAGAAAGACGCACCGATACGACATGAGCAGCGCATCACCTGGCTTGCCTGAGATTGATCAATCGTCGGCTCGACCGATGCGCGCCGGAGACGCATCGTGGACGCATGCGCAACAATCGTCGGAGGAGAAATTTCATCGCATTTTATGTTTCGAGATATTTCAGAATCGAGCTGTATTTCACAAGGCATCGACGCACTCAATCGCAGCGATCAACATAATGTCAGACCGTGTCATCCACCCTTCATCGCGCTGACTCAGCGGCGCCCTAAACTGCCACTAGACAGTCCGCACACCACGATCATGGGAGTGCATCATGACGACCACCCAGACGACACAATCGCAGATGCCGCCGTTCGACGCGCAGCGCATTGCCGTGTTGCGCCAGGTGCTCGACATCGCCGTGGAGCAGATTGCCGTGCAATATCGCACACCGGCGACCAAGGCCATGATGGCACAGATCATCGTCAGCCGTGCCGCCGATGGCATCACCGACACCAGCGCACTGGTGAGTCACGCCGTTCAGGCCGGTGCTGCAGGCGCCCCGTAATTTCGCGATCGCGAAAGGTGGGGAAGTCACTTTTTGCGATTTTGTTGCGTTTCGCGATGCATAAATGACCATCTTTGCGGTTTCGCATCGCCGCTGCCATGCCTTCGCCAAATTACCCCGTGACCTTTTGACCTCAAGTCAACGACTTGGGGTCTTTTTACGTGGTGGTTTTGTGCTTGGGGACATGATGGAGGCGACCATGATCATGTCTGCAAATTATCTTCGTGACCGGGCTGAAGATTGCAACCGCCTGGCCCGGCAAGAGAGCGACCTCGACATGCGTAGCATGTTGGCGGATCTCGAAATGGACTATCGTGCGAAAGCCGTACATGCCGCAGCCAACGGCTGGCGTGATCCACCGCGTTATTTCGAGAACGCTGAGATATGAGGGCTTGATCTCGCCCTAAGCGGATTCGCTGCGGCGTCCACCGCTGTTCTTCACGACATTCCTGCGGCCGCGAGTGATGCCTTGCTACCGCTAAGAATCACTCGCCCCAGGCCGCGAAGGCGTCGTTAAACGCGCGCTCGCCGGGCGCCCCCTTCTCGATCGCGATGATCGCCCGACGCTGATTGGTATAGACCAGCGGAATATCGAACCAGGAGCGCTCCTTCAGGAGCTGCAGGTTTCGAGCTTTGTCGCTCTCGACATTGCTGAGACCCACCAGGAAGAAGCCATCCGTGACCTTGACCGCGAGACCGGCCAGCGGTGTACCGCGGGCCTGCTCGTTGGACTTCATCAGGATGCCCGGGACATTGGCAACGCCGCCACCATTGAAATCCTGCGGCAGGACAAAGGTCAGCTCCGCCGTATGGCTCGCCGGCAAGGTGGAGTCGTTGTTGCGACGGAACGACATGGTCATCTTGAACTTGCGTTCTGGAATGTCGATGTCGGCGCGCACGGCGACATCGCCGGGGCGACCGCCGCTGCCCTTGATCTGCTCGGTGCGCCACACCACGGTGCCGACGAACTGCTTGCCCTTCGGTTCCGACGGATCCTCGTCATAAAGCACGACGCGTTGCGCCACCGGAGCAACCTGATCCGACGGCTGACCGACGCGATCGGTGATCTTCGGCCGTGGCGCGAGCGCACCATCCTTGTTTTCGCTGGTCGGCGCGGGCGTGCTGCCGCTGCCGCCGAGACCACGCACCATGCCCGAGATCTGAGGCCAGGCAAGGAAGGCGCCGCCCACAAGAATCAGCAGCAGACCGACAACCAGTAGCGTCTTGAAAGGGAACCCGCCACGAACGCGTTTTGGCTTTGGCGCCTTCGGCGTCTTGCCATCTACGCCGCCGGCAGGGACGGCCTCGGCATCCTGTTGATCATACGGCTGCTGCTCGTCGTAACCGAAGACCGCGCTACGATCTTCCATGCTCGGCTCGAGCCGGTCGAATTCCGGCGTTGGCGACGGCACGTTTGCATAGGTTTTGCGCGCAGCGCGATTGGCCTGCGCAGCGGCGCGGCCGAGATCGTCGACATCGGCCGTCACGTCACGGAAGCCACGCATCGCTGCCTCGCCGCGATCGTCGCGGCCGGGCGACGGGACAGCTTGATCCGAACGGCGCGGCGGCGACGCCGGACGCGAAGCGCTCGCCTCACGCGGAATCGGCGGCGGATCGACGCGCAACGTCCGCTGTGGGCGCTGTTCTTCCGGCGTGCGCGGCGGCGGCGGTGGCGCGACCGGCTGGCGACGGCTCGGCGGCGGCTCGGTCGGCGGCGTGCCCGCTCGCTGGGTGGCGCTGCGGAAGGCATCGCCGGCGCGAGGGCGATTTGCATCTGCCGCCCGCGATGCGTCGCGGGCCCGCTGGGCGGCTTCGGATTCGACCTTGCGGACGGCTTCCTCGAGCGACAGCCGCTCGCGGGTAATCTCGGATTCCGAGAGCGGTGGCTCGACACTGCGCAACTGCGCGATCAGCGCAGTACGGGCGCGTTCATAAAGCGCACGTCGTTGCTCGCCGGGGGCACTGGGGTCCAGGCCGGCGATGGCACGGGCAATCAGGGGATAGTAGTCAGCCATCTCGACTCAGTTTCGCGGGGCCCCTCAATTTGAAAGCCATACGGTAATACTTCGTTAAGCTTCAAATGGATTTTGCACCAGAATGGTGTCTTCACGCTCCGGGCTTGTGGAGAGCAAAGCGATGGGGCAACCGACCAGTTCCTCGACCCGGCGCACATACTTGATCGCCTGAGCCGGCAGATCGGCCCAGGATCGGGCATTCGCCGTCGGCTGCTTCCAACCCTCGATGGTCTCGTAGATCGGCTCGACGCGCTGCTGGGCGCCCTCGCCAGCCGGCAAATGATCGATCTCCTTGCCATCGAGCTTGTAGCCGACGCAAACCTCGATGGTGTCGAAGCCGTCGAGGATATCGAGCTTGGTCATGGCGAGGCCGTTGATGCCGCAGGTGCGGACGGTTTGGCGCACCAGCACGGCATCGAACCAGCCACAACGGCGCTTGCGGCCGGTGTTCACGCCGAACTCCTTGCCGCGGCGACCGATTTCCTCGCCGATCTCGTTGTCGAGTTCGGTCGGGAACGGACCCGCGCCGACACGCGTGGTGTAGGCCTTGCAGATGCCGAGCACATAACCGACCGCGCCTGGCCCCATGCCGGTGCCGGTTGCAGCCTGCGCGGCGACCGTGTTCGAGGAAGTCACGTAGGGATAGGTGCCATGATCGACATCGAGCAGTGCGCCCTGTGCGCCTTCGAACAGGATGCGCTTGCCTTCACGGCGCTTGTTGTCGAGCAGCTGCCAGACCGTTTCAGCATAGGGCAGCAGTGCCGGCGCCAGAGCGGCGAGCTCCTTGACGATATCGGCGGCCTTGAACTCCTCGAGACCGAGGCCGCGGCGGAGCGCATTGTGATGTGTCAGCAGCCGCTCGATCTTGTGCGGCAGGGTCTGCAGATCGGCGAGATCCATCAGCCGGATGGCGCGGCGGCCGACTTTGTCTTCATAGGCAGGCCCGATACCGCGCTGGGTGGTGCCGATGGCGGTGGCCTTGCTGGCATTCTCACGCAGCGCGTCAAGTTCGCGATGCAGCGGCAGGATCAGCGTGACGTTTTCGGCGACACGCAGATTGTGCGGACCGACATCAACGCCCTGACCTTTCAGTTTGGCGACTTCATCGACGAAGGCCTGCGGGTCGAACACCACGCCGTTGCCGATCACCGACAGCTTGCCACCACGAACAACACCCGACGGCAGCAGCGCCAGCTTGTAGGTCTTGCCGTCGATGACCAGCGTATGGCCGGCATTGTGGCCGCCCTGATAGCGGGCGACGACATCCGCCTGGTCCGACAACCAGTCGACGATCTTGCCCTTACCCTCGTCGCCCCACTGGGCGCCGACGACGACAACATTGGCCATGTGGCGATAGTCCTCTGAAAATCCACGCGTTCAAGCGCGATCGCCACGGCAAAAGGTCTGCCTTTTGCCGGATCACGCCCAGGCATCCGCCCAAACGCGCCGAAGAGGACGCTGTCTGCGATGCAAACCGGGAATAAAGGAAGAAGACAGTGAAAACAAGCGTAAGAGCAGAGAAAACCGCCCCGTCAAGCCCGCGCAAACCTTTGATATCCCCTGAAAATCCGACGCAGTGTGGCGAGAATGGGGCGAGATCGCTAGGTGTGGCGCAAGTGCCCGCGCATGACCGGAACGCAATAGCCAGCGATGCTCACGCGCTCGACCTGCCCGCCCCGCTTCTCGACATCGACTTCAATACGGCTCGGACGTCCCATTTCTACGCCCTGCGTAATGGTGACCCGGATCGTCGACTCTGATTCCAGATCGAGGCTGCCAAGAAATGCGCCGAGCGCGGCGGCAGCACTGCCAGTAGCGGGATCCTCCGGAATGTTGCTTAGCGGCGCGAACATTCTTGCGCGCAAGTTTTCGACGCCATTGCCGGTGCGGACATAGAGATAAGTCGAGAACCGGTCGCCGCTATGCCAGTAACGAGCACCGGCCTGGGCAAACGCATCCGCATTCGGCCGGGCCGCGGCTAGCGCCTCGAGATTGGCGAGCTCCGCGACGACGATCGGCAACCCCACGGAGACGATCCGAGGTGCATGCGCCGCGGTGGCGATATCTCCTGCAGCAAGCCCGACGCAGTTCGCCACGACCTGCCCTTCAACTTCCTGTCCGAGTTCGAGGCGCTGCGGAGCCAACACACGCGCACCGACAACATCACCACCATCGCGCAGAAGATCTATCCTGACGAGACCGGCCTTCTCCTCGAAAACCATTTCGGAAGCGATTGGCTTGCCAAAAACATCGTCACTGCGACCAAGCACAAACGCGGTACCGACGTTGGGGTGTCCGGCGAAGGGAATTTCATCGGTCGGCGTAAAGATGCGGACACGCGCGGTGTGAGCAGGATCATCGGGAGGATAGACGAACGCCGTCTCGGAATAATTAAATTCGCGCGCAATCAATTGCAACCGGCCTTCGGGAATGGAGCGCGCGTCGGGAATGACTGCCAAAGGATTGCCTCCGAACACCGTCTGCGTGAAAACGTCTACCGTCACGTAATCAACCATGCCAACCTCCGCAGCGATGCTAAACTCGCCGAAATGATCGTCGAAAATAACATAGCGGGAGGAATCAATGATCGAAATTCGCCACATCAACCCACCCGCTCTTGGCGAGCCTCCCGGTTACTCGCAGGTCGTGGAAGCACGCGGCGGACGGACGATCTACATCGCCGGGCAGACCTCCCTCGATTCCAACGGCGAATTGATCGGGAAAAACGATTTTCCCGCACAGGCCGTTCAGGTTTTCAGGAATTTATCGGTCGCGCTCGATGCGGCTCAATGCACCGTCGCCCATGTGGTCAAGCTGAATGTCTACTTGCGCGACATGTCGAACCTTGCCGCATATCGCGAGGCACGAAACCGCTTTCTCGATCAGGCGACGCCGCGCGCTGCTCCGGCGGTAACACTCGTGGAAGTGTCGCGGCTTTACGGGCCAGACTTCATGATCGAGATCGATGCAATTGCCGTAGCCTGAATGCAGTCTGGATGAACCCGCCTCAAATTGGTGACGGGCGCCTCAACCGGCCGACCTCGCATCGCCTGGCTCATGTGGGCTACAAACACGACGACAGGAAGAGAACATACCATGGCCCGCATTGACTACAGCGCCCCCGCGACCGCAAGCGAACGTACACGCGATTTGCTCGACAAGAACCGCAATGCCAACATCTTTCGCATGATGGCGCATTCACCGAGCTATCTCGAACAATATTGCCGGCTTGGCGGAGCGATCCGCAACAAAGGTGAGCTGGATCCGGTCGTCCGCGAGCTCGCGATCACGCGTACCGGCATCCTATGCGAGGCTCCCTATGAGGTCGCCGCGCACAAGCGCATCGGCGGCTATGTCGGTGTGACCGACGAGCAGAATGCAGCCCTCGATGACTGGCAGAGCGCAACCTGTTTCGACGAAACACAGCGCGCGGCCCTCGCCTTCACCGACGAGATCGTCAAACTGCATCGCCCGACAGACCCGACATTCAAGGCGATCGCGGCAAAACTCACCCCCGGCGCGCTGGTGGAGCTGCAGCTGGCGGTCGGCTTCTACATCATGACCTCGAAATTCCTCGAGACCTTTGCTATCGACATGCAGCCGGTCACCGACGTCGTGTGACCTCTCAACGAGCCTCCTATGTCCAAGTCAACCCGCGCCACCCAGACACTCGCAAAGCTCGGAGCCACTTTCACACTCCACACCTATGACTACGATCCCGACGCCGAGAGCATTGGGCTGCAGGCGGCGGAAGCACTTGGCATTGCGCCGCAGCGCATGCTGAAAACGCTAATGGCGGAGGTGGATGGCAAGCCGGTCTGCGTGGTGGTACCATCCGACAAGGAAGTGAGCATGAAGAAGCTTGCCGCTGCCTTCCGGGGCAAATCCGCGAAAATGATGCGGCCGGCAGAAGCCGAGCGCATCACTGGATACCATGTGGGCGGTATCAGCCCGTTCGGGCAGAAGAAGCGCGTTCCAATTGCCATTGAGCAAGCGGCGCTCGCCGAAACCACAGTCTACCTCAATGGCGGCCAGCGCGGCCTGCAGATCGAAATCGCGCCGGATGCAGCCCGCGCTGCACTGGATGCCGCAACCGCCGCATTGACGGATTGATGCTCCGGCATTGCGGCAATGAACCGCTGTGATGGCAGGGAACACGGACCTAGACTTCGCGTTTTCTTTTTCGCGTTTTCTTTCCCGAACCTCAAAAGGAGCACGGACATGCGCTCGATCCTGGCAGCTACCGCAGTTCTCATCGCCGCTGGCGGCCTCAGCAGCATCGGCGTGACATCGGCAGAAGCGCGCGAGTATCCATGGTGCTCGCGCACCTCGGCCTCTGGCTTCAATCCGAGCTGTACATTTACGTCCTACGCGCAATGCATGGCGACCGTGAGCGGCCAGCGCGGGGATTGCATGCAAAATCCGGTATTGGCGTTCGGCGAACAGCGCGAGCCACGTCGCAAGGGCCGGCAGTATCGCGACCAGCAAAATGACTGGAACAATAACGGTTGGAATAACAACGGCTGGAACAGCAACTGGAATAACAACAACTGGAACCAGCGCTGGTGAGCGATCCGGCCTATCGCTTTCGCCAATAAGCCCAGGCGGTCACGGCGATCGGCAGGCCAACCCCGAACCAGGAAAAGTAGCGGCCGAGATCACCGGCGAGCAGCGCCGACAGAAGGCCCGCAAGCGAGAGCACTCCGATCCCGATCGGCGCGCCAAGGACGCGCAGCCATTGCTGACGTTGCGGAGATATCGGCTCGCTCATGATGAAACCGTGACGGTAACGGACGCATTCGCACCCCCCCTCGGACGGCGCTGTTTACGGCGTCGCGCGATATAGAGATAGACGCCGCTAGCAAGTACGACGATGGTGAAAACCGTCAGAAACGCCCAGATGATCTTGAGCGGCATGCCGCCATAATCACCGAAATGCAACGGCTGCGAGATCAGCACTGCCTTCAGATAGACGGGCAGATCACTGGTGCTGGAGACGGCTCCGGTCTCACCATCGAGCAGCACGGGCTTTACCAAACGCGACGTCAGAGGCGTGTCACCGCGCAGGAAAACGGCGAAGTGATGCGTCGATGTGAACGGCGTTCCGGGAAATGCGATAAAGGCCGGTTCCATGCCCGGCGTTGCTTTCATGGCATTGCCGAGCACGATGTCGAGCGAAGCGAGTTTCGTCGGCGTCGGTTGGCCGACATAGGGCGCAGCAATGGCCGTGAGTTCATTGCGCTGCCAAACGCCGAGCAGGAGTTCGGCATAGGCGTTGAGAACCCCGGTACCGCCAACAACCAGCGCCCAGACGACAGTGACCACGCCAATCAGATTGTGCCAGTCAAGCCACCACACACGGCGTGACTTCTGCTTGCGGATCGCAGCGAAGTTCAGCCGCCGCGTAAACGGCCAATACAGGACCACACCGGAAACGATGGCGGCCATGAACACAAGGCCCATCACTCCCATGAACCACTTGCCAGGCAAACCGAGATACATGTCGGTATGGAGCCGCAGCATCACCAGCATCGGCCCGGTACCGAGCAGGCCGACAGGCTTGGCCGTGTAGGCATCGAAGGCCTTTACGACTGTCGTTTGCGGATCTGATGTCACGGTCTTGTTGGTGAAGGTCGAGACCATGCCGGGCTCGTCCTTGTCCCACCCCATATAGAGCATCACATTGCCGGGATGATCGGCCAGCGCGGCGCGCTGAATGTCGTCGAGGCTGAGCTTGGGTGCACCGGGCGCATGCACATCCAGCTTCGGCGAGTAGCCGAGCGCATCATCGATCTCGTGATGAAAGATCAGCGGCAGACCGGTGAGGCACAGCAACAGCAGGAACACTGTTGATATCAGGCTGGTCCAGGTATGGATCACCGACCAGATGCGGGTCGTTCGTGCTTTCAACAGAACGCTCCTTCAATTGACGTCGCAAATGCAAATGTCGCCTCCGGCGGCTGGAGGCGACATTTGCCAAATCGATCCGCAACGCGCCCGCGACAGGGATTTTCGCCGTCCGCCTGCGTCTGGTCAGACTACCACTTGTAGCCGACGCTGCCGACAATACGACGGCGGTCACCGTAGAAACAAGCGCTGGCGCTCGAGCAGCTCGCAACGTAGATCTCGTCGGTGACGTTGTTGGCATTCACCGCAAAGCGCCAGTTCTGGTACTCGTAGTGAACCGAAACGTCAGTCAGAACGCGGGACGGCACAATGAGTGAATTAGCCTGGTCGGCAAAAGATGCGCCGACATAACGCACACCGCCGCCGAAACCAAAACCACGCAGAATACCGTCCTGGAACGTGTAGTCCGCCCAGCCCGACGCCAACTGACGCGGCGTTCCGACCGGCACCGTGCCGATAATGGCCGGATCGCCATCTTTGCTCACAAACAGATTGTAGTTCGTGAAGGAGCCCACCACCTTGAAGCCCGGAGCGAGATTGGCAACAGCCTCGAGTTCGATACCACGCGAGGTCTGCTCACCGTTTTGAATCGACAACAGAGGGTTCAACGGATTTGTCGTCAGGACGTTCTGCCGCTTGAGGTCGAAAAGCGCCACGCCAAAGTGACCGTTGAAGCCGACCGGTTGGAATTTGACACCGACCTCGGTCTGCTGGCCGGTTTCAGGCAACTGCAGTGTCGCCGTCGCACCCGATCCGTTGAGGCCGACCACCGGATTGTAGCTGGTCGCATAAGAGACATAGGGCGCAAGGCCGCTGTCGAAATTGTAGATCAGGCCGGCACGACCGCTGAATTTGCTGTCCTCGCGGCTCTGGCTCGGGCCAGCATGGTTCTGGTTGTCGGTCGAAACCCAATCGTTGCGGCCGCTCAGGACGAGCGTGAAACGATCGAGCTTGATCTGGTCCTGCAGATATACGCCGACCTGCTTCTGGTTCAGCGTCACATCGCGGAATGGTCCGGTCGCTTCGGGAGTGTTCGGTGTATAGACCGGATTGATCACATTGATGGGCGATCCGAAATCGAACTTCTGCAGATCGTCGATATTGTAGTATTTCAGATCGACGCCAAACAGCACTTTATGCTGCAGTGGGCCGGTATCGACGCGGTATTCGAGCTGATTGTCCATCGTCGCCTGATCGGCAACGTCCTTGGCGAGGAAGTTGAATCGCGTCAGATTGGTGGCCGCTGGCGTTGTCGAATAGCCAAAACCGTAATTGGTTGCGAACTTCACATCGACATGGGCATAGCGCGCGTTCTGCCGGAAGGTCACGCTCTCAGAGAGATTCTTTTCGAATTGATAGCCGATCGACGCCTGGTAGCGATTCCAGGTGTCCATGTTCGGTTCGCTGGTGAAGATATTGGTGCCGATCCGGCCGAACGGTGCGTTCACCACCGTGCCGACATAGGGCAGGAAGTTCTGGCCCCTGGTATTGTTGTTCGAGGCCTGCGCATACAGCGTGAAGCTCGTATCGGCATCCGGCCGCCAGGTTAGCGACGGTGCCAGGAAATAATTGTTGTCCTGCGTAAAGTCGGTCTGTGTGTCGCCCCCCTGCACGCGGCCGACGAGGCGGGTCGACAACCATCCATTCTCCGGCGAAATCGCAACCGGGCCGCCGATGTCGAAGCCGACGTAGCGGTTGCCGTAGTTGTCCACGCCAGCCTCAATGTAACGGATCGGTTCCGCGGGCGGCAATTTGCTGATCGCGTTGACAATACCACTGGGACCGGAGCCACCGTAGAGGATCGCCGATGGACCGCGCAGGACTTCCACGCGCTCGAGATTAAACGGCTGCAGCTTCCAACTCGCATAGGCCGTGGAGAACAACTGCATGCCGTCGAGGAACAGCGAGTTGTCGTCGGACTTGAAGCCGCGGATCAGAAACCAATCGGTACGGACGTCGGCGCCAAAATTGGCGGCGAATACGCCTGGCGCATAATTGAGAATCTGGGCAAACTGGCTCGGCTGCTGATCGCGGATCTGCTCGGCGCCAATAACGGTGATAGCCTGCGGCGTCTCGTTGATCGGCGTATTGGTCTTGGTGCCCGAGGAAGAGCGGTTGGCGACATAGCCCTGGATCGGGCCGCGCGGACTTTCCACGAATACATCGCGACGCGGCAGCTGCGCCGCCGGACGCGGTGCGACCGCGGTGCGGGCGGCACGCGGTGCGCGCTGGGCAGTTGCCGCGCGGCGGCGCTGTGCTGGCGGATTCACCACCACGGCCGGCAGGTTCTGCGCACCGCTTTGAGCATTGCTCGACTGCGCCAGCGCGAAGTCAACCGACAGAATGCTGAGCACGCCTGCGGATGATAACAATGCGAGCCGCGACAAACGAATGATGTTCAAGGTGATCCCCCATGATCCATACTGATCGCAACGATCATGGATCTGTCGAATTTCAGGCATTGGGGTTAGGTGACCACGCGTATCCAAGCCAATAGAACCGTTCCAAACCTGTCACAATCGGCGGGGCTGTGACCCAGACGCCGCACTTTGTGGCTGGATGTGTCGGCTGGGCGACCGTTGTACCCTCCGGGAATAACGATAAGCCCGGCGGCGACGCGCCAACCGATCGTCCGGCTGGAAGTTCCGACTTCCCCCATGAAGGCGCGTGCGCTCGTTGCTTCCGCGCATAGACGCTGCGCGTCAATATCGGTTGTCTCGCCGCTTAAATTAATCGCCTATGGCATTGCAGACTTCGTCCGGACCAATGTCCTCCACGTCACCGCGATCATTGCTCGGCTGGTTCGCAAACCAGCCCTATCTCCTGCTCAGCCTGACCTCGCTGTTCTGGGCGGGAAATATCGTGCTCGGCCGCTATGTGGCCGGCCATGTCCCGCCGGTGACACTCTCCTGCGTCCGCTGGATCGGCGCATTTCTGCTCCTTCTCCCATTTGCCTGGAAGCCGCTACGACAGGATTGGCCGGTGATCCGCAGGCATATGCCGCTGATGCTGGTGCTGGCGCTGACCGGTTTCGCCGCCAACACGGTCCTGGCCTATTGGGGCCTACAATATACCCAGGCGCTCAACGGGCTGCTGATCCAGTCGTCCGGTCCGCTCTGCGTGGCATTGTGGACACTGATCCTGTTCGGGGTGCGGCTGACGCTGGCGCAGTTGCTTGGCATCGTGGTTTCGCTGATCGGCGTCCTCATCATCATTTTGCGCGGCGACCTGACCGCCCTCGCCAACATCGAGATCAACAAAGGCGACGCCATGCTCGCCGGGGCCTTGATGGTGTTCGGAATCTATTCGGCATTGATGCTGAAGCGCCCCGCCACGCACCCGATGTCCCTGATTGCGGCGACCACAGCATTGGGCGCACTGATGACCGTGCCTGTCAGCATCTGGGAACTCAATTCCGGTTCGCCGCTCTTCTTTGATTTTGCGACACTGACTGCACTGGCCTATGCGGCCATCTTCCCCTCGACCCTCGCTTATCTGTTCTTCAATCGCGGCATTGCGCTGATCGGCCCGAACCGCGCCGCGCCGTTTCTGCATCTGATGCCGGTGTTCGGTTCGGTGATGGCGATCGCGTTTCTCGGCGAACAGCCGCAGTTGTTTCACCTTGCCGGCTACATCCTGGTGATATCGGGCGTCGTTATCGCATCCCGCCGTTGAGGCCTTGTGCCCGCTATGCGCCCGGTCGCGATCGCAACGCGTTCGCTTGGCGTGGCACCCATCGAAAACGGGCATTCCCTGCAACTACAATCGCACCTTTCCACTTCCTCGCCTCCGCAAGCTCAGCTAGGTTGCGGGCAATAATTCTGGCCGACCAGGCCTATCCAGGGAGAGGAACCATATGATCGGACTTCGCGTGTTTCGTGGTGTAACGATTGCCGCAACATTGATCGGCGCAACGGCGGTGTCCCTGACCGGCGCAGCGGCGCAAAATGCGGGCTACCCGAATCGGCCGATCACACTGGTTCTGCCTTTCGCTGCTGGCAGCGGTACCGACACCACCACACGCCTGATCGCAAAGGAGCTTGGTACGGCACTGAATGCGACCACCGTTATCGATAACAAGGCTGGAGCCAATGGCTCGATTGCCGCCAGCTTCGTCGCCCGGGCGCCAGCCGATGGCTACACGCTGTTCGTGACTACGAACACGACGCATTCAGCCAACCCGTATCTGCTCAAAAACATGAACTATGATCCCATCAAGGATTTCACACCGATCGCACGTACCGGCGACCTGCCGTTTATGCTGGTGATCAATCCGGAAATTCCTGCCAATTCGGTCGAGGAGCTGATTGCGCTCGCCAAGAAGAATCCCGGCAAATATACCTATGCCAGCGGCAGCTCGTCGGCGATCGTCTCCGGCGCGACCTTTGCGCGGCTCGCCGGCCTCGACTTGCTGCACGTTCCCTACAAGAGCTCACCGCCGGCCATGACGGACGTCATCGCTGGGCGCGTCAGCATGATGTTTACCGACGTACCCACGGGCCTGCCGCATGTGAATGCCAAGTCGCTGAAGGCGCTGGCAGTGACAACCAAGTACCGCTCCAAGATCATGCCCGAGCTGCCGACCATGGACGAAGCCGGCGTGAAGGGCTTCGACGTCACCTCATGGCAGGGCTATCTCGGCCCCGCCAATCTGCCAAAGGACATCGTCGTCAAGCTCAACGCCGAGATCCGCAAGATCGTCGAACGTCCTGACATCCAGAAGGAGCTCGCCGGCCGCGGCATGGAGGCCTTCTCCGGCACACCGGAGGAATTCGACGCGTTCCTCAAGGAGCAACTGGTGGTGTGGAAGAAGCTCATCGAGGAAGCAGGAATCGAGAAACAGTAAGGTTTCCCTGCTCCTCCGCGATCGGAGCGCACTCCAGTCTACCTGCCAAGGGTATCTACAATCCCAGAAACTTGAACGGCGGCGCTTCCTTGAACTGCGCCGTCGCATCGCCGGCATAGGTGTGATCTTGGTCATTACCGAGATCGAGCTTTTTGACCCGCCCTGTCTCGGGTGAGAAGTCGATCGCTTTCAGATCGACCCAGAACGTATTCGGCGTGAGCGCGGACTCGAAGAAATACAGTTTACGCGCATGATCGACCACTGTGCGCCAACGCGTCGATGAGATATTGGGCTGATCGGGCGTCGTAATCCCGTAGGGAACCGAGACGTTGCGAATAACACTGAAGACACTGGCGATGGCGCGATTTGGATTCGCATCCTTCGGAATCGCGTTGACGTAAAATGACGCGCGCGCAAAACGGTCGGAAGCCCTGTTGGTGCCGGGCAGGAATGTCGTTCCACCGATCTGCTTCCAGTATGTATTGAGTGCAAGCTGCTCGTCGTAGATCGGCGAGTTGGTCATCACTTGATACTGGCGTCCGTGATGGATGACCTGCTTGCCCTTGATATATTCGACAATGGCACTGTCGCCCGCCGCATCGGACATCGACAAATGCAGCGTCGCCAGTCGCTGTTCACCCGGCACGGCATCGGTGACGATGATGAAAGGCTCTTTCTCCAGCGCAGCGACGGCCTCGGCTACGGTGGCAAAGTTGTCGAGCACATATTGCGCCCAGGCTGCAATGGTCAGCCCCGGCTTGCTCTGATCGAATTTGGGATAGTCGGACTCCACCAACCACAAGAGATTGGCGTTGAGACCCGCCTCGTTGAGCCCATCGGTTGTCGAGATATCGTAGCCGGTCGCAACCACGCTGCCATACTTCGCTGCCCACTTGACCGAATTCGGACCAGCCTCTCCCGATCGTGCAACGCCGCGTGGAAGAATCCATAGATTGGTCCGAACATCGGTCTTCCAGTCCATCGACCGGGCCGTGATCACCTGACCATCTGCACCATGATAGACCAGCCGTGTGCATGCTTGGGCTGTGGTCTGTGCAAGCAGCGAAAGGACGAGTGAGATCGACAGGAACATACGCAGTTGAGCGATCATGGCGGAACTCCAGCAGCAGGCGCCGTAAAGTGCAGCAGGGGCGATGCTGTCACGGCTTCAAGCCGATATCCAGACTGCCGCAGGGCTCGTGCTGGCCATCGCCCAACCCGTAGGCATGGCGACGGCATGTCGCAGGGATTTCCCCCG
This sequence comes from Bradyrhizobiaceae bacterium PARB1, assembly GCA_002256345.1. GTDB lineage: Bacteria > Pseudomonadota > Alphaproteobacteria > Rhizobiales > Xanthobacteraceae > Tardiphaga. Next base: position 307,524 of record NKIY01000003.1, read on the forward strand.
CCGTCATCGTTCCTTCACGAAACTGTCAGGCCGGCGTAACTGCCGCTCTTCAGAACACCGCGCGTGGTCCTATCCACCCTCAGGAGACAAATCCATGCGCAGCACTTTCCTCTGCTCCGTCGCTTCCCTCGTCATGCTCACCTCCGCCGCTTTCGCGCAGTCGGAAGGCGAATTCCCCGCCAAGCTTGCTGGCCATGCCGTGCTACCGGCGGCGTCGACCATCGACGCGCCGGCTGATGCACCGAACGACCTGAAGACCTCGGGCAAATACACCACCGGCAAACGCGTCGAAGCGCTCGGCACCGTGATGGGCAAGTCCAAGGAACGCGACACCGGTATAGCGCTGCCGATGAAGGGCCAGCCGCTGCAAGGCCATTCAGGCATAAAGGTAATGCCAGATGGTTCGTTCTGGGTGCTGACCGACAATGGCGCGGGCTCGCGCTACAATTCGGCCGACTACATGATCTATCTCAACCGTCACAAGATCGATTGGAAGAGCGGCAAGGTCGAGAAGCAGGAAACCGTGTTTCTGCACGATCCCGACAAGAAGATGCCGTTCCGCATTCTCCATGAAGACACCGCCAAGCGCTATCTGACCGGCGCCGACGTCGACAGCGAAGGATTCCAGATTGTCGACGGCAATTTCTGGATCGGCGAAGAATTTGGGCCCTATATCATCCAGGCCGACATGACCGGCAAGGTGCTGGCCGTGTTCGAAACCGTGGCCGATGGCAAACCGGTTCGCTCGCCCGACCATTGGGCCGTGCAGTCGCCAGGCGCGCCGGGTGCCAGCTACACCAATGTCAATCTGAAGCGCTCCAAGGGTTACGAGGGCTTTGCGTCGTCGAAGGACGGCAAGTTCCTCTACGGCCTGCTCGAAGGCCCGATCTGGGATGCCGAGAAGAAGGATTGGGAGAAGGTCGACGGCAAGGAAGCCGCCCGCATTCTCGAATTCGACGTTAAGGCGCAGAAGTTCACCGGCCGTTTCTGGTACTATGTATTCGAGACGAACGGCAACGCCATCGGCGACTTCAACATGATCACCGCCGACAACGGCCTGATCATCGAGCGTGACGACGGCGAAGGCACCAAGGACAAGGCCTGCGCCGACGGCAAGCGCGGCACCGACTGCTTCCCGGATCTGCCGAAGCTGAAGCGCGTCTACAAGATCGAGATGAACGATGGCAATGTCGGCAAGCCTGTCCGCAAGATCGGCTTCATCGACCTGCTGAAGATCCAGGACCCGAACAAGCTGGCGAAGAAGCCGCTGAACGACGGCGTGCTGACCTTCCCGTTCTTCACCATCGAGAATGTCGATCAGGTCGATGCGACGCATATCATCGTCGGCAACGACAACAACCTGCCATTCTCGTCCAGCCGCGAGCCGAACAAGGCCGACGACAACGAATTCGTCCTGCTCGAAGTCGCCGACTTCCTGAAGGCGAAGTAAGTCCACCTCAGGCGATCGTCTGAAACGCGAAAGCCCTCCCGCAAGGGAGGGCTTGGCTTTCAGATACCGTCCAACTAGGCAGCCCGCACCTTTGCGAGGAAGTCATCGACCGCTGCTCGCAGCAGGCCGGATTGCCCTTCCAGTTCCTGGGCATTCGACAGCACCTGCGACGCCGCCGAACCGGTCGCCTCAGCCGCGCTGCTCACGCCGCCGATGTGATTGTTGATCTCGCTCGCCCCTGCCGATACCGACTGGATGTTCCGAGCGATCTCTTGCGTCGCCGCGCCCTGCTGTTCTACCGCCCCCGAGATCGTGGTGGTGATCTGGCTCATCTGTGCGATGGTGCCGGTAATAGCACCGATCGACGCGACCGCCTCGCTGGTCGAAGCCTGCATGGTGGCGACCTGGGCGGAGATCTCCTCGGTTGCCTTGGCCGTCTGGCTCGCCAGCGCTTTCACTTCCGACGCAACCACCGCGAAGCCACGACCTGACTCGCCGGCACGCGCGGCCTCGATGGTCGCATTGAGGGCGAGCAGGTTGGTCTGCGAGGCGATGCTGTGAATGAGCTGCACCACTTCACCGATCTTCTCGGCGCCGGCGGACAGAACCTGCACCGTCGCATTGGTTCGCTCGGCATCGCTCACAGCCTTGTTGGCGATCTCGCGCGATGTCGAGACCTGGCGCAGCACTTCGCTCACTGATGCCGAAAGCTCCTCTGCCGCGGACGCCACCGTGCTGACGTTATCTGACGAACGGTTCGACGCCGCGCTGACCGTTGCAGCACGCGCACTCGCATCACCTGCGGTCGCCGTCATCGATTGTGCGGTGCTCTGCATGCCGGCGGCGGCAGACGATACCGAGCGGACGATGCCGGTCACACTGCGTTCGAAATCGGTTGCGATGGCTTCCATGGCCGCTCGTCGCTCGGCCGCGATACGTTCCTGGGCATCGGCCTCGACCTGCTCCAGCGAGCGAATGCGCAAGGCATTGTCCTTGAACACCTGAACAGACTTGGCCATCGCGCCAACTTCATCACCGCGGCTGACGCCCGGGATGTCTGCATCCAGTTCCCCTCTCACGAGTGCTTCCATGCGCGCACCGAGTTGGCCAAGCGGCGCCGTGATGCTGCGACCGATGAGCCACGCGATCACGGCTGCCACCGCGGCGATCGCCAGCATCGCCAGTCCCAGCGCCCAGATAATCGGCTTCAGATGCGCGTCGAGGTCATCAAGATAGGCGCCCGTGGCGATAAACATATTCCAGCCCGGAAGAGCCGCTGCGTATCCCATCTTGCGCGACGGCACCGTCTCGTTCGGCCTCTGGAACTCGTACGTCAGGACATGCGAGCCTTTCGCTGCGACGCCGTCACGGAATTCGCGCGTAATCGCCACACCGTTGACAAGCGTGTTCAGCCGGTTGGACCCCGGTTTGAAGCCAGGTAGATGAACCACATCGCCATCCATGGTATAGATGAAGAGATAGTTGCCGTTATCGTAGGTCATCGGCTCGATACGGCGTACCAGCTCGGCCGTGGCCGCTTCCTTGGTGAGCTTGCCCGCAGCAACATCCTTCTGAATGTTGGCGGCGACATTCGTCCCGATCTCGACGATGGATTTCAGCTGCAGCATTCGCGCGTCGAGCATTTCGCTCTTCATCATCTGGGCCGCGAAGATGCCGGAGGCACAGAGGCCGATCATGGTGACAGCTACCAGGACAACCAGCTTGTAGGTGATACGGATATTGGCGAGCTTCACAGTTTCGTTCCCCCAGACGCGCGACTTCAGTCGCTGATTCCGGAATGAACGTACGGGGCCAGAGTTCCCAAATCCTTACGCCTCGGCCGGGCAACGCCAGTGCGCCGCGCTGACTTCAGCGAAAGATTGTCCGCGGCACGAAAAATCCCCGCCTTTCGGGCGGGGATTTCGGAAGCATCGGGGGCGATGGGCGGCCCCTCAGAATGCCAACGTCTTCGCCTGCTTCACCTGCGGCAGCGCCTGGACCTTGGCCAACACGTCACCCGGCACCTGACCATCGACTTCGACCAGCGCGATGGCGTCGCCGCCCTGGCTCTGGCGACCGAGGTGGAAGGTCGCGATATTGATCTTGGCATCGCCGAGCAACGAGGCGAAGGCGCCGATGAAGCCGGGCTTGTCTTCATTCGTGATGTAGACCATCGACTTGCCGAATTCGGCATCGACGCGGATGCCCTTGATATCAACGAGACGCGGCTTGCCATCGGCATAGACCGTGCCGGACACCGCACGTTCCTGCTTGTGGGTGGTCACAGCAATGCTGATCAGGCTTTCATAGTCGCTTTGCGCCGCACGGACGACTTCGTCCACCACCATGCCGCGTGCATGAGCGACGCTTGGCGCCGATACGACATTGACGTCGCCCAGCATCGGCCGCAGCAGGCCCGACAACGCGGCTGAAGTCAGCGCCTTGATCTTCATCTCGGCGACAGCGCCTTCATAGGTGATGGTCACCTTGGCGATATCGCTGTCGGTGAGCTGGCCCGCGAAGGAGCCGAGCTTTTCGGCGAGCTCGATGAACGGCTTCAGCTTCGGCGCCTCTTCGGCAGTAATCGAGGGGAAATTGATCGCGTTGGAGATCGCACCGGAGAGCAGATAGTCCGACATCTGCTCGGCGACCTGCAATGCGACGTTCTCCTGCGCCTCGTTGGTGGACGCGCCGAGATGCGGCGTGCAGATCACATTGGGATGGCCGAACAGCACGTTCTTGGTGGCGGGTTCCTCGACGAAGACGTCAAAGGCCGCGCCGGCGACCTGCCCGCTGTTGAGTGCATCCACCAGCGCCTGCTCATCAACCAGACCGCCACGGGCGCAATTGATGATCCGGACGCCCTTCTTCATCTTGGCGATAGCAACCGCGTCGATAATGTTCTTCGTCTTCTCGGTGAGCGGCGTGTGCAACGTGATGAAGTCGGCGCGCTTGAACAGGTCGTCAAGCTCGACCTTCTCGACGCCGATATCCTTGGCGCGCTCGGGCGACAGGAACGGATCGAAGGCGATGACCTTCATCTTGAGACCGAGTCCACGATCCGCCGCGATGGCGCCGATATTGCCGCAGCCAATCACACCAAGCGTCTTGCCGGTGATCTCGACGCCCATGAAGCGGTTCTTCTCCCACTTGCCGGCCTGCGTGGACGCATCGGCCTGCGGGATCTCGCGCGCAAGCGAGAGCATCAGCGTGATGGCATGTTCGGCCGTCGTGATCGAATTGCCGAACGGCGTGTTCATCACGATGATGCCCTTGGCAGTGGCCGCGGGGATTTCGACATTGTCCACGCCGATACCGGCACGGCCGATCACCCTCAGGCGCGTCGCCTTCTCGATGATCTTCGCGGTGGCCTTGGTGGCCGAGCGAATGGCGAGGCCATCATAGTTGCCGATGATCTCGGCAAGCTTTTCCTTGTCCTTGCCGAGATTGGGCTGGAAATCGACGTCGATGCCGCGATCCTTGAAGATCTGCACGGCAGCAGGAGAAAGAGCGTCGGAAATGAGAACTTTGGGAGCGGTCATGGGATATGATCCTCGAAATGGCTGAAGGCATTCGACCACGTCATCCACGAGCCACAGCGCGAAGCGCGGCTTCGCTGGAGTTCCCGCGGATCCATCTTTGAAGATGGATGGCCGGGTCAAGCCCGGCCATGACACACGCTAATTGCTCGTTACGCCGCCTTGGCGAGCGAGGCCTTGGTCTCGGCGAAGGCCCAGTCGATCCACTGTGTGAGGATCTCGACATCCCCGGCTTCCACCGTGGCGCCGCACCAAATGCGGAGGCCCGCCGGCGCATCGCGATAATGCGCGAAGTCGAAGCCGGCATTTTCCTTCTCGACCGCCGCGACCAGCTTCTTGGCGAAGTCGGCCTGAGCGTCCGGTGAGAGCGCAGTGATGGCGGGATCGACCACCTTCATGCACACCGACGTGTTGGAACGGATCGCCGGATCCGCCGCAAGAAAATCCACCCAAGGCGTCTTCTTCTGCCAGTCCGACAAGACCTTGGTGTTGGCATCCGCGCGTGCGATCAGGCCCTTGAGGCCCCCAGCCGACTTCGCCCAGTTCAGCGCATCGAGATAGTCCTCGACGCAGAGCATCGACGGTGTGTTGATGGTCTCGCCAACGAAGATGCCTTCGTTCAGCTTGCCGCCCTTGGTCATGCGGAAAATCTTCGGCAGCGGCCACGGCGGCGTGTAGCTCTCGAGACGCGCGACAGCGCGCGGTGAAAGGACGAGCATGCCATGCGCGGCTTCGCCGCCCAGCGCCTTCTGCCAGGAGAAGGTGACGACATCCAGCTTCGCCCAATCCAGCGGCTGCGCGAAAGCGGCCGAGGTGGCGTCGCAAATGGTCAGGCCTTCGCGATCGGCCTTGATCCAGTCGGCATTCGGCACGCGCACGCCGGAGGTGGTGCCGTTCCAGGTGAACACCACGTCGCTGTTCGGATCGACCTTGGACAGATCCGGCAGCTCGCCATAACCGGCATGCAGCTTCACAACGTCCTTGAGCTTGAGCTCCTTGACGATGTCCGAAACCCAGCCTTCGCCGAAGGACTCCCACGCGATGGTGGTGACGGGACGCGGGCCAAGCAGCGACCACAGCGCCATCTCGACGGCGCCCGTATCCGAGGCCGGCACGATGCCGATGCGATAATCGGCAGGCACTTCAAGCACTTCACGCGTCAGATCGATCGCGAGTTTGAGCTTGTTCTTGCCGATCTTCGCACGGTGCGAACGGCCAAGAGCTGCGTCAGTGAGTTTTCCGGGGGTCCAGCCGGGGCGCTTGGCGCAGGGGCCGGAGGAGAAATGCGGCACATTCGGCCGCGAAGCGGGCTTCGCTGCAGTCATCGTCTATCCTTCCAGATAGTAAGCCTCCCGTTGGGGGGAGGTGTCCCGAGACCGCAAATATGGGAAAGGCCGCGAAGCGTCAAGCGACTTCGAAGCCCTCACGAGCGATTGATGATGCGGTCAGACGGCGCTTTCTACCGATCCGGTGCCGCTATCGCCTTGACCGTCGGCATCCCGGTCATCGAGCGACGGTTCAGCCAACGCCAGCGGCGCATCTTCCAACAACTCTTGAGCTTCGACCACCAGCTGCGCAGCCCTTCGTCTGCTCCCCATCTTCATCACGCTCTGGTCAGCGACCTTCACGACATAATCGGTACCGATTTTCTCAATGGAGTAATTTTTCATGCTCATTCCAACGTCCCAGACGTGGATAGATACGTCGCCAAATCCCGGCCGTTCCGAAACAAACACCTTCGGAGCCGTGCTGGTTTATGGACCGTTAACCAGATCGCAGAATGACGCCGCCGCATGATACCGCGCCATCGGCAGGCGCCATTGATCAACGCTTCCAGATACAAAAATAGCAGCAATTACATTGCTGCTATTTCGTTGTCTCTCTGACAGATACTGCGCAGCGTTCAGAACTTGTAGCCGACGCCTGCGCGCACGGTATTGATCGACGTTTCAACCTGCGATGTGAAGCGGATGTATTCCCACTCGCCGCGCAGGAACAGGCCACCGACGATCTCCATGTCGAAGCCGAGACCCGCGGTGTAGCCATAGATCAGATGGCTATACTTGCCATCCTCGAGCGAGTTGCTGAGTTGGCGTCCCAGGAAACTGGGCGGCGTCGTCGACCCTGGCCCTGCCGCGACAAAATCGCTGACAAAAGCCGTTCGCACGATATTGGCCTGCCCCAGCGCCAAGCCACCGAAAGCATAGGGGAGGAAGTTGCCGAAAGCATAGCCGGCACGGGCGCGGAACGTACCCATATCGCTGATGGCGATCGAGCTCGAAGCGCTCGACGTTACCGAATGATAGTTGTTGTCCGAGAGTAGGCTGTAGCGCGACATTTCACCGGATGACACGCCGCCGAACTTGCCGCGAACGTAGTTCAGCTCCAGGCCGATGACGATATCGTCCCACTGCGAGTTATAACCCGCGAACCCACCATAGACTTCGGAGTGACCGGACTGGTTGGTGAAGCTGAGCGGCCATGACGTGACGCCCGACTCACGGCCAACCAGCGTATTTGCGACCAAACTCGACGTCAGGTCGGAATTGGAGCCACCAAATTTGGTGTCGCCAGAACCGTAGCCGGCCTGTGCGCCGATATAGAAGCCATCCCACATGCGCCGAGGTGCGATCGGCTCATCCTGAAACGAGCCACGAAGAAACGGAAGATCGGCGGCCTGCGCGGCCTGACCGAAACAGACGGCGACAGCGGCAATCAGAAAGCTACGCATCACGACAATTCCTCAACTCACCAATTGGGTTGATCATGCGGCGTTAACCTTAACCGTTGGTTGCCATCGTACCGCTCGCGCAAAACAAAACGGCGCGGATGATCCCGCGCCGTTAAGCAGTATTAAGTTGGGAGCACGCGAAACGCGCGCTTAGCCCTTGCGGATCAGCGGGGGCGGCGGCGGTGCGTAAACCGGCGCAGCATCCAGGTTCCAGCGGACGCCGAGGCGAACGTCCTGCGAGGTCAGGTTGCGATACTGGAACGAGGACTGTCCCTGAACGAAGTTATCGTAGGAACGACCATAGCCATGAACCGCGGTGCCGAGATCGAGGTAGCGATAGGCCAGTTCAACCGTGAAGTTGTTATTGACCTTGTAGGCGAGACCAGCGTGCGCAGCCCATGCGAGATTGGTCTTGGAAGCGCCATCAGCAAAATATGAGCCGGGGATACCGTTCGAGAGACCGACATCCTGCATACCTGTCGTGGTGACGTTGGCAAAGCCGACACCCGCACCCACGAACGGCGTGATACACCACCAGGTGCCGAGATCGACATAGGCGTTCACCAGGCCGACCCAGCTCTTGTAGCCGCCATTATAGCTGTCAGACAGCGGACCGCCCGGATTGTAGGTGATGAAATCGACGCCGGTGTAGTTCACCTTCGAGCGATACTCACCGGTGATATCAGCGCGGAACCAGTTGTTGAATTGGTAACCGACACCAAGACCGTAGGACATGCCGCTTGAGAAGCCAGCGCCACCGCGCAGGAGCTGCGTGTTGTTGGCGGCGAACGTGTCCATATCACGATAGTGCAGGTTGCCGGACGTATTGGTCATCCCGATGTCGCCACGCAGATACCAGCCACCAAAATCTTCGACGGGGGGCGGCGCATACATGGCAGGCGGGGGAGCGATCGGCATGTCAGCGGCGAAAACCGCGGTCGACATCAGAGAAGCCGCACCGGCGGCCAGTATAAATTTCACGCTACGCATTGGCTTCATCCTTGTTGGGCCAGGGAGGCAAACGAACGAGGCCTCCCACTCGGAAACTCACAGACGGACGATGACACCAATGTCTTAAGCGGCACTTAACCCTAACAATTAAGGTTGATAATCGATGACGAGAACATGTGCGACCTTCATCGATCGTCACGCCAGCGCCTAAACTCCTAACGGGAGTTTACGATTGTGTAGTTCCAGCACGCAAAAACGCCGCGCATCGGCGCGGCGTTTGCAATCTCTTAATGACCTGAACGCGTACGAGTTTTAGGCCGCGGCGGCGTGTCCCAGGGCATGCACGATCGTGTCGACGACTTCCTCGACCATCACGCGGTCGTCGCCCTCGCCCATCACGCGGATCACCGGTTCGGTTCCCGACGGCCGGATCAGGAGTCGACCATGACCGTTCAGGCGTTGCTCTGCAGCAGCGATGGTGGATTTCACCTCTGCATCGTCGAGCGGCTTGCCGCTGCGATAGCGCACATTCTTGAGAATCTGCGGCAACGGATCGAACAGGTGACAGACTTCCGATACCGGCCGGCCGAGCTTCTGCACCACCGCGAGCACTTGCAACGCGGCGACGAAGCCATCGCCGGTGGTCGCATAGTCGGACATGATGATATGGCCAGACGGCTCGCCACCGACATTGTAGCCGTTCTGCAGCATCTGCTCGAGCACGTAACGATCGCCCACTGCGGTGCGGACCAGTTCGATGCCGTGTCCTTGCAGGAATCGCTCGAGACCGAGATTGGACATCACCGTGGAGACGATGCCGGGCTTCGCCAGACGTCCATCATCCTTCCAGCTCTGCGCGATCACGGCCAGCAATTGGTCGCCGTCGACCACATGGCCGCGCTCGTCGACGATGATGACGCGATCGGCGTCGCCATCGAGCGCGATGCCGATATCGGCACGCATCTCGCGCACCTTGCGGCTGAGCGCTTCCGGCGCCGTCGATCCGCATTCCTTGTTGATGTTGAAACCATCCGGTTCGACGCCGATGGAGATGACATCGGCACCGAGCTCCCACAGCGCTTCAGGCACCACCTTGTAGGCCGCGCCATTGGCGCAATCGACCACCACACGCAGGCCCTCGAGGCTGAGATCGCGCGGCAGCGTGCGCTTGGCAAATTCGATGTAGCGGTCATGCACGCCATCGATGCGGCGGGCGCGGCCAAGGCTGGCGCTCTGCGACAGCTTGCGGTCGAGATTCTCGTCGAGCAGTTCCTCGATCTGCTTCTCGACGTCATCGGAAAGCTTGAAGCCAAGCGGACCGAACAGCTTGATGCCGTTATCCTCGAACAGATTGTGCGACGCCGAAATCATCACGCCGAGATCGGCGCGCATAGATTTGGTGAGCATGGCCACCGCCGGCGTCGGCATCGGGCCGACCAGCAGCACGTCCATACCCACCGAGGTAAAGCCGGCCACCATCGCGTTTTCGATCATGTAGCCGGACAGGCGCGTGTCCTTGCCGATCACCACCCGGTGGCGATGATCGCCCCGCTGGAACACGAGACCAGCAGCCTGCCCGACCTTGAGCGCCAGTTCCGGCGTGATCAGCCCATTGGCACGCCCGCGAATGCCGTCCGTTCCGAAATATTTGCGGCTCATTGGTACCCCCGTCACGCCTGCCCGTCGCAGGCGCCAAAATCCATTCCGGCCTGCCGGTGATACCGCGGCCGCATATGTGACGGTCTTATAAGGCTACGGCGCCTAAATTCCCTTCAAGAAATATGATGAATCATTACCGAGGCCGCCAGCTTCAACACCCATAACCTATTGAACAGGCGTTATTTTCCCGAAAAGGCGCCCCAACGCAAGCCTCTTCATTCGTGGCGCTTGATGCGATCGTCCGCTTTCGACTGGGCGGGTTGCGTCACGCTTACCGGATCCGATCCGGGAAAAGTCTCCTTCAGCCCCTCATTCAGGGCGTCGTCGAGCCGCTGTTTCTCGGCCTCGGCCTTCTCGCGGGTCTTGCTGGCATCGTGCGGCTTCGAACCGGTCATGGCTCACCCCTTGGAATTCGACGACATGTCGATGACAAGATAGATGTGGCGCAACAGCTAACCATGCTACATGACCCCGCAACAAGAAATTGCAAGAACGGCTGGGAGCTTTCATGAAGCATATCACCTGCATCGAAGATCTTCGTCTCGAGCACAAGCGCAACGTACCGAAGGCATTCTTCGATTATGTCGATCACGGCTCCTACAGCGAAGATACGTTTCGCGCCAATACCGAAGACTTGCAGAAGCTGAAATTCCGCCAGCGCATCCTCGTCGATATCGCCAATCGCGATACCTCGACGACAATTCTCGGTGAGAAGGCGACGATGCCCGTGATCTGCGCGCCGGTCGGCTCCACCGGCATGCAGTATGGCGACGGTGAGATCCACGCCTGCCGTGCAGCGCAGGCTTTCGGCATCCCATACACACTCTCGACCATGTCGATCAATTCGATCGAGGATCTCGCCGAGAATGTCGAGAAGCCGTTCTGGTTTCAGCTCTATGTCATGAAGGATCGCGGCTTCATCAAGGAGCTGATCGAGCGCGCCATCAAGGCGAAGTGCAGCGCGCTGGTGCTGACCGTCGATCTGCAGGTGATCGGCCAGCGCCATCAGGATATCAAGAACGGCCTGTCGGTGCCGCCGCAGATCTATAGTCTGAGAAACATCATCGACTTCCTCAGCCACCCGGCCTGGCTGAAGCGCACGCTGCAGGCCAAGCGGCGCAACTTCGGCAACATCGCCGGCTTCGTGAAGAACAGCGACGATCTGGAATCCGTGTCGCAATGGACCGCATCGCAGTTCGACGCGACGCTGAACTGGAAAGATCTCGACTGGATCCGCAGCATCTGGCCCGGCAAGATCGTCATCAAGGGCATTCATGACATCGAGGATGCGCGCGAGGCGGTGAAGGTCGGCGCACAAGCGATGGTGGTGTCGAACCATGGCGGCCGCCAGCTCGACGGCGCACCGTCGTCGATCTCGGTGCTGCCCGGCATCGTGGACGCGGTGGGCTCGGAGATCGAAGTGATGTTCGACAGCGGCATCCGGTCCGGTCAGGACATCATGCGCGCGCTCGCCCTCGGCGCAAAATCCTGCATGATCGGCCGCGCCTATATCTACGGCCTCGGCGCCTATGGCGGACCGGGCGTCACCAAGGCGCTGGACATCCTGCGCAACGAACTCAGCGTGACCATGGGGCTTTGCGGCGTGAACAATATCGCCGAGATCGACAAGCACGTGCTGGTGCGGTGACCCCCGTCAGATCGCCGCGTTGATCCACGCGGCGATCTCATCGATGACGATCTGTTCGATTCCGTAATAACCATGCGGCGACAGCGATCCGCAGGCTCGCGATGAGCGCTGCTTGCCACCGCTGACCGTCAAAATCTTGACGCGCGGTGCGCCGGTCATTGCAGCAGCGATCTTGCCGGCGTCCTCCGGCGGCGCGACATTGCAGCGATCGTCGGTATTGGCCACCACCAGCGCCGGCACATTCACCCGATCGGGATGCGCATCGAACACCGTTTCGTGGCTGCCGCCGAGCCGCGATACCGACTCGGTCAGGATCACGCCGGCAATCTGGCCATCGCGCAAATGCGCGGCACCATTCATGGCCGCGATCGATCCCTGGCTGGTGCCGAGCAGAAACACCGGCGCCGTTGCCTGCGCATGGGCCGCGGCGACGAGATCGCGCACGCGCGCTGCATAATGCGGCGAGCTGCGCAGCCCACGCAGGTTCGTGTCATCGACAGCATCGGGGATCAGGACGGCGAAGCCCGCCGCATTCCACAAACCGCGCGAACGGACGACGAAGTTGTTGCCGTGGGCAATATCGCCGTCGCTGCCAATCCCGACATCGCCAGCGCCGCCCGGCAGCATCACAATGGTCGCACGCGGACGTGGCGGACTGACATAGAGCGCACGCTGTTGGTCGCCGCCCGGTGCGGGCAGCATGAGCACACGCTCGGTGACCGTCGCCTGCGCAGCAGCTCGTTGCGGCATGCACATTAAGAGCGCCGCGACGATGCACGCCGCCGCCATCGCGGCGACATGCGCTCGACCGCGAGCCCCGACAATGGCGGGGCCAGGTGATTGTCGTCGGCTCCGTTGAAGTTTCATGAGGGCCAGCTTCGGCTCCTCACATCGGCGGCGTCAACCCGTCCAGCCCGACATTGACACGCGCGGTCTCGAATGTGCCGTCAGGCTTCTTGTCGGCGCTCATGATGATCACCTTCGCGCCCGGCTTCAGCTCGTCCTTGTTGCCGGGAACGAAAGTCACGATCGGCGTATCGGGCGCCACCGTCACCTTCTTCTCCCCGTCCTTGTATTTCACCGTCAGCGTCTGGCCGTCCTTTGCCTCGACCTTCTGATCGACGGTGGCATTGGTCATGCTGCTGTTCGGTCTGAGGTCCCACGGCCGCGTGCCTTCCGCCGTGCCGCGCATCGCCTCCGGGAAGATATGGATCGCGATCGCCTTCTGCGTTCCGTCGGCCTGCGGCATGCCGGTGACACCGATATAGTCGCCGGTCTTGATATCGGTCAGCGCCGCCCTGGTGATCCCGGTGACCATGACTTTATCGGCCATCCGCACCTGGCGCTCGGCGCCGTCACGCGCCTTGATGTGCAATACGGCGCCGTCCACGCTCTCAATGGTGCCGCGAATGCGGAGCGGCTGTGGCTGCTGTGCCGAAGCGACGGACACGGCCAGCGATGCCGCCAGCGCAACGCCGAGCGTTAGCCGGGTCGATATCGAGATAATTCCAACCATATGCAGTTTCCTTGAAAGCTCGCCCGGCCCTCACATGGAAACCCTGTGCGCAAAAAGCTATTCCGCCCTCACGTCACTGTGAAACGATCAAGCAGGCCTTGTCGCCGTGAGATCGGCCACGACCTCAGCGCGTAGCTCCGCCGTCACTTCCGGCCGTTGCCCGAACCACAATTCGAAACCGCGCACCGCCTGATAGAGCAGCATGCCGAGACCGTCGGCCGTACGCATACCCCGCGCGCGTGCTGCGGCGAGCAATGGCGTTTCCAGCGGAACATAAACGAGATCCGCCACGACGGCGTCATCCGGCAGCAATCCGAGATCGATGACGAGCTCCGGTTGCCCCTTCATGCCAAGCGATGTGGTGTTTACCAGCAGCGACACCCGCGGCAGCTTGGCCGCCGCCGCATCCCACGCCAGCGGAACGACGCGTTCGCCGAACAACTTCGCCAGTTCTTCGGCTCGCTCGATGCTGCGATTGGCGACATAGACATGCTTGATGCCGCGCTCCAGCAGGCCGAACACCACCGCACGTGACGAGCCTCCAGCACCCAGCACCAGCGCCTCGTCGGCGTTATCCCATTCAGGCGCGGAGTGATCGAGATTGTCGATAAACCCCTCGACGTCGGTATTGGTCGCGCGCAGCGTGCCGTGATCGTACCACAACGTGTTGGCGGCCCCGACGGCGCGCGCACGGCGATCCGGCGCCGTCAGCTTCAGTACGCGTTCCTTGTGCGGAATGGTGACGTTGGCGCCGATATAGCCGCGTCGCGACAAGTTCATCACGAAGTCCGCGACGTCTTCCGGCGGCACCGACTCGATGGTGTAACCGCCCGCGATGCCGAGATGGCGAAGCCAGTGATGATGGATCAGCGGCGAACGCGAATGCGCTGCCGGCCAACCGATCAGGCAGGCAGCGCGGGGCTTGGCATCCTCGGACATGAACATTCCTTCGCTTCAAGCGGAAGCGGTCGTCGCATGAGAATCATGCATGGGGCTGATGGCAATCATCGGGCAGGCCTGCGCCAGGCCGCAAGAGCGGTGATTGCAAAGATCAACAATGCTGCACCTGCGGCGAACCAGACCGCCGCAAGATTGAAATACAGATAGGTCAATGTACCGACACCGGCCCCGGACACCATCGCGCCCCAGAGTAGCAGATTGGGAATCCACGCCCAGCGCGGGCCACCTTGCAGTGCAACGGCCAGCAGTTGCCCGATCCGAACCAGCGTCCCGGTCATGTAGGTCAGCGCGATACCGGTTGCGCCACCATCGGCCTGAAACATCGCGTTCTCGAGCCCCATCGCCACCACGATGGCGATAATGGTCAGACCGGGCTCACCGAACTGATAGGCCAGCCCACCTGCGGCGAGCAACACTGCCTCGACCAGCAATAAGATCCATTGTCGATGCCTGCCACGGCCGTGGCCCAGCAGACTGCCCAGCCCAGCGCCGACGACGAACAAGGCAATCAGCTTCAACGCCTCGAGAGCCTTGGGCCAATTGAATTCGGCGATCATGACGCCTAGCCGTGTGGAATTGCCGCTCATGAACGAGATGAACAATCCGCCGAGATGGATGAAGCCGACACCGTCCACATAACCCGCCAGTGCGCTGAGGGCGCAGGCCAGCGCCAGATTGCTCTTCACAGTCAGCATGGTCGTCCGTCACCCCAGCACGTCATCGCATTTATTCAAAAGCGTTGGCGCAAGGGCAAGAGCCGCGTGAACAAAAAACGATTTCACGAAACTTGATGCGCACGAGATCGCCGACGCGGAGTATGACCACGCACCGGAGTTGACGGAGGAAATGGTCGATCGCACCAGCGGCATGGCAGGCCCGCATCGCTGCAGATCTGCAAAAGGCTGCGAAGAAGCTCGCGTAGCGTTTCTCAAGTGGTGGCCTGCCCCACCACGAGATCATCGACCGCGGCGCGATCGCTCAGCCTGATCTTGGCGCGCGGAAAGTTCGCAAACAAAGCATGATGTCCGGCAAAGGATGAGGACGTCGTGCGCTGCCAGTAGGCTGCGGCCCATTCGAGTAACGCCGCATGCTGCTCATTGGTCGCATCGCGCCAGGGGCCACGCGTCGCAATACTGCTGCGGCAGACCTCGGGGCTCATATCGAGCCAGATCAGCATGCTGGCGCGCGGCAATGCTGCTTCGGCTAACCAGCCAAAGACCCCCTCGATGATCCAGTTCTCTTCGGCCGCGAGGGCGACGACGCGGGCTTTGGCATCGTCCTCGTCGCGCTTGGTGCCGACCTGATCCAACCAGTGGATGTGGTCGAGATCCGTGCGACGGCCGCCAACGCGGCATTCCAGCTGCCGCGCCAGGGTCGTCTTGCCCGAGCCGCTATTGCCGATGATCACGACCCGCAGCCCAAGCATCGTGGACGCCATCGATCAGGCCGCAACGCGGTGTGCAGCGATGATCTGATCTGCCGCTCGGCCGTTCACTTCGGCCATGTGGTCGAAGCTGCGGGTGAAGCTGCCGGCGCCTGCTGTCGCTGACCGAAGCTCGACGATGAGGTCGCCGATCTCGGCCTCCGGCAACTGCGCACGGACGATGTCCCACCCCGTCCAGCCCTCGCGGGTGTCGAAGCCGAGAATCTGCCCGCGTCGGCCGGAGAGAATGGCATTGACCTTCGCGGTCGCCTCGGTCGGACAGACGATCTCCACGGCATGGATCGGCTCCAGCAGCACCGGCTGGCAGTGCGGCAGGGCCTCACTGACGCCGATGCGCGCCGCCGTACGAAACGCCTGATCGGATGAATCGACGCTGTGATAGGAACCGTCGGTGAGCGTCACCTTGATATCCACGACCGGGAAGCCGAGCGGCCCGCGCGCAAGGCCATCGACAACGCCCTCCTGCACCGCGGGAATGTAATTGCGCGGCACAGCGCCGCCGACCACTTTCTCCCGAAATACGAAACCTTCGCCTCGCGACTGCGGGCCGATCTCCAGCACGACATCGCCGAACTGACCGTGGCCGCCGGACTGCTTCTTGTGCCTGCCGCGTTGGGTGATCGGCTTGCGGATGGTCTCGCAATAGCCGATCGCGGGCGTATGTGATTTGACATTGATGCCGAAGCGATCACGCAGTCGCTCCATGGCGACACGCAGATGCATCTCGCCCTGGCCCCACAGCACAACACTGTGACTTTGCGCATCGTTGACGATGGTCAGCGATGGATCTTCTTCCATCAACCGCTGCAAGGCTTGCCCGAGCTTGACATCGTCTTTCCGATCGATCGATGCCAGCGCCATAGCGAGTACCGGCGATGCCGGCTCTCCGAGATGCAGGACGTCGGGGGCGGCCTTTCCGACTGCGAGCACATCCCCTGTCTTGACCGCATCAAGCTTGCCGAGCGCAACGGCATCGCCTGCTTCCGCGCTGGAGCGCTTGTCGCTCGCAGGCGTCAGAGAGAGGATACCGGACACGCGTGAACTCTCGCCCGTTGAGGCGACGATCATTGCGCCGTCCTCGATGCGTCCTTGCAACACGCGCGCGTAGGACAGCTTACCGCCATGCTGGAGATGGCTGGTCTTGAAGATATAAGCCAGCGCATCCCCGCTCCCGGCAACCCCAAGTCGCTTCGCCGTCTCACGGACATCCGGTGCTTCATGACGCAGCGCCTTCATCAGCCGCAGCACGCCATTCTCGCGGATCGCCGAGCCGATCAGCACGGGGCAGATCAGTCCTTCACGCAATTCGCGGGCAAGATCGTCGAAGATGGCATCGGCCGGCGGCACGATGTCCTCGAGCAACTGCTCCATCAAGGCGTCGTCATGGTCGGCGAGTTTCTCCAGCATCGAGAAGCGTGCTTCCTTCTCGCGATCGAGATTGCCGCCATCCAACGCGACGACTTCAGATGCCTTGTGCTCGCGATAGACAAAGGCGCGCTCCAGGGCGAGATCAACGAAGCCGGCGACGAGATCGCCGTTCCAGATCGGAATCTGCCGCAATACCAGCGGCACACGCGAAGCCGGCTGCAACGTGGCCAGGGTTTCGCGTACGCGTTTGTGAGCGCGATCTATCTTGTTGAGGAACAGGAAGCGAGGAATGCGCAGGTCTTCAAGCTCGCGCAGGATGAGCTGCAATTGCGGCAGCTTGCGCTCATCGGCCTCGCAAACCACCACGGCAGCATCGACCGCCGGCAGCGCCGCGCGCATATCCTGCGCGAATTCGACAGAGCCGGGGCAATCGATGAACGTATAACTGTCGCCCATGAAGCTAGTCGTCACGGTGGTGAGACCCACCCCCATCTTGTGTGCGCGTGCTTCGGCACTTGTATCGCCGGCGCTCGTGCCGGCCTCGACACTCCCGGCCTTCGGGATCGTTCCCGTACGCGCGAGGATCGCCTCAAGCAGTGTGGTTTTTCCGCTCTGGAAAGGGCCCACCAGTGCGATGCATCGCGCACCGCGCTGGGAGCCTGGGGGACTTCTCAGGTCTTGTCCCATACGCCGCCTCCTGATCTGGAGCTCGGCCCGTGATTGGGTCGGCACCGGGATGCTCCGCCCGGTTTGGACATTTGGCAAGACGAAAAAGTCGCTGCGCTGCGATGGCACCGTGACCGCAGGGCAAATGAGGCAAAGAAACGCAGGGTGGGCAAAGCGCAGCGCGCCCACCACTCCAGTCACACATGAATGGTGGGCACGGCGCAAGAGCGCCTTTGCCCACTCTACTCATGCAACTTACCTTCCCGGGCGCAGCTCCAGGCTCTGCAATCCTGCAGCGACGTTGAGCCCGACCGAGCCCTGGAGGCTCAGCGGCTGCAACGCAATCGAGTTCTGCGAACCACCGACGAGAACATTCGCGCCGACACCCACACCGACGGATGCACTGCTCTGCGCGCCCGCATAATTGCCCGAGATGTCGCCGGGGCCGCTATAGTTGACCGGCGCAAACACTGCCCAGGACAGCGCGGTCTGTTCGGTGATGCCGAGATCGAGGCCGACCTTGCGGACGGTCGCCACATAAGGCTGGTCCGGCCGGCCGGTGCCAGTGAGCACGCAACCGAGATTAGTCACCGAACCGACGACGAAGCCCATGCTGGCGCCGCCGCGGCAATTCAGAACGCCGAGCTGAACGCCTTGCTGCGATTGCGCTTGCGAGGCGGTGAAGACGGCGGTTGCGGCAATGCCGAGAAGAAGTGCGGACAGGCGGGTCATCGAAGGTCTCCGGGTGATGAACGGAAGCGAGGATGTCGATCGACTATCCATAGCCAATGCCACCGCTCAATGACAGCGCACCAACGCGCGCCGCATGCAACAAAAAGGGCCCGCTTGCGCGAGCCCTTTCGTTAACCTTGCCGATCGTTGAACGATCGACAGCGATTAGTGGTGACGGTGACGGCGTGCACGGCGCTGCGGAGCGGCCGGCGTCAGCTCGACCTGCACGATACCAGCGGCGACGTTCAGGCCGACCTGGCCCTGCACCGAGACCGGCTGCAAGCCGTAGGCATTGTTCGGACCGCCAACGAGGAAGTTGCCGCCGAAGCCGACGCCAACCGCTGCGTTCGAACCGACGCCACCGTAGCTGCCGGCGAGCGCACCGCGCGGCACGCGCACGGTCGGTGCGAAGATCGCCCACTGCACGGTGGTGTTGTCGGTGAAGCCGAGGTCAACACCGAAGCGACGGATGTTGGCGACGTAACCTTCCGGACGGCCACCGGCGCCCTGGAAGACGCACTGCAGCGTCGCATTCGAGCCGAGCACGAAGCCGACGTTCTGGCCGCCACGGCACTCGAGCACGCCAACCTGCACGCGCGGAGGCTGCTGCTGGGCGTTCGCGGTCGCAACCGACGCAGCGAGCGCCACGGCCGAGAGGCCGAACATCTTGGAAAGTCGCATAGTGTTAACTCCACCTTGGGGTTTTGATAGTGCGGGGAACAAGAAGGAAGCGCCGTGTCGAAAACATGGCGCTTCCTGAATAAAGCCTCGAAACCGTCAAAAGTTTCGACGCCTGTGTGTTACCGGAGGTTTCCGCAGAAGCGCTGGATGCGCTTGCAGGCATCTTCCAGGTCAGAGGTCTTGGTCGCATAGGAGATGCGGAACGCCGGGCCGAGGCCGAAGGCCGAGCCCTGCACCACCGCAACGCCTTCCGTCTCCAGCAATTCGGTGACGAAATCCTCATCATTCTCGATCTTCTTGCCGGACGGCGCAGTCTTGCCGATCGTACCGGCGCAGGACGGATAGACGTAGAACGCGCCTTCCGGACGCGGGCATTCGATGCCCGAAGCCTGGTTCAGCATTGCCACCACGAGATCGCGGCGCTCCTTGAACACCGCATTGTTCTTCGCGATGAAATCCTGCGGACCGTTCAGCGCTTCGACGGCCGCCCACTGGGCGATCGACGACGGGTTCGAGGTCGACTGCGACTGGATGGTGGACATCGCCTTGATCAGGTTCGCCGGGCCGCCGGCATAACCGATGCGCCAGCCGGTCATGCAATAGGCCTTCGACACGCCGTTCACGGTCAGCGTGCGATCATAGAGTTTCGGCTCGATCTGCGCGACGGTGGTGAACTCGAAGTCGTCATAGACCAGGTGCTCGTACATGTCGTCAGTCATCACCCAAACGTGAGGATGCTTCACGAGGACATCGGTGAGCGCCTTGAGTTCGGCCTTCTTGTAGGCCGCACCGGTCGGGTTCGACGGCGAGCACAGGATGACCCACTTGGTTTTCGGCGTAATCGCAGCTTCCAGCGCCGCGGCCTGCAGCTTGAAGCCGAATTCCGCGGTGCAGGTCACCGACACCGGTGTGCCGCCGGCGAGCGACACCATTTCCGGATAGCTTACCCAATACGGTGCCGGGATGATAACCTCATCGCCCGGGTTCAACGTCGCCATCAGCGCGTTGTAGAGCACCTGCTTGCCGCCGGTGCCGACGATGATCTGGTTCGGCTTGTAGGTCAGCCCGTTCTCGCGCTGAAACTTCGCGATGATCGCGTCCTTCAGTTCGGGGATGCCGTCCACGGCGGTGTATTTGGTCTTGCCTGCCTCGATGGCATGGATCGCCGCCAGCTTGATGTTTGCCGGGGTATCGAAATCGGGCTCGCCCGAACCAAGGCCGATGACGTTGCGGCCAGCCGCTTTCAGCGCGCGCGCTTTATCCGTGACCGCAATCGTTGCGGACGGCTTCACGCGGTCGAGAGCGCTAGACAAGAACGACATCATCTTCTCCTTGGAAACAGTCGCAGACCCGCGGTCTGCGGCGATAAAATTGCGATCCTGCTTGGGATCGGCGCACCCTAGTGCCTGCGACCTTGCATCGCAAGGCAGTTGGGCTGCAAACGCATCTGGAAGCCATGCAATTTCAGGGAAATTTAAAGTGAGCACGATAAGTTAACCCGCAGCCGCCAACGACGATTTTGAGTGAAAATGTCCGGTATCCGGCAACAGATCGAGAGCGGCGTCTGGCTCACCGCGGAGCGCATACGCATCTATTGCGTCATCGTGCTGGCAATGGCCGTATTGGCCATTGCGGTATGGGTCGCACTTGCCGACGGGGCGATCGACCGCAACGGCAAGCCGCTCGGCACCGATTTCTCCAATGTCTATGCAGCCGGCACACTCGTCTGGCAGGGCAAGGCCGCGGATGCCTATGATCCGCCGCTGCAGCATGCAGCCGAGATCGCCGTGTTCGGTGGTCGCGACGTGCCGTTCTACGGCTGGCACTACCCACCCTTCTTTCTCGTCATCGCCGCATTGGTCGCCGCGGTCCCCTATCTCTGGGGCCTTGCGCTCTGGCAGATCGCGAGTTTCATCGCCTATTGCGCCGCGATGCGCGCCATCCTGCCACGTCACGAGACACTGCTCGTCGCGTCAGCCTTCCCTGCGGTTTTCGTCAATATCGGCCACGGCCATAACGGTTTTCTAACTACAGCATTGCTTGGCGGTGCCTTGCTGCAGCTCCATCGACACCCATGGATTGCCGGCGTCCTGATCGGCCTGATCGCCTACAAGCCGCAATTCGGCGTCCTCATTCCCCTCGCGCTGATGGCCGACGGACGCTGGCGCACCATTGCGGCCGCTGCAATCACCGTGATCGCGCTTACCGCGGTCAGCACAATGATGTTCGGAACGGGGATCTGGCACGCTTTTACGGCCTCGACGGCCTTCACCCGCGACGTCGTGCTGGAACAAGGCGGCACCGGCTGGCCGAAGATCCAGTCGATTTTTTCGGCGGTGCGGATGTGGGGCGCCGACGTCTCCTTTGCCTATGTCGCGCAAGGCCTTCTTGCCCTCTGCGTCGCACTCAGCCTGATCTGGCTGTGGCGCAGCAATTCAGCCTTTGCGCTCAAGGCCTCGGCGCTCGCCATCGGCAGCCTGCTCGCAACACCTTATGTGCTCGACTACGATCTCGTGGTGCTGGCGATCGCGATTGCCTGGTTCGCCCGGCATGGCCTCGCCCACGGCTTCAGAAATGGCGAGATCAGCGTGCTTGCCGTCGCCTGGCTGATGCCGCTGCTGGCGCGCAGCGTGGCCGGCACGGTCCATCTGCCCTTCGGCCTGTTGACGATGATCGCGTTCTACGCCGTCGTCATCCGCCGCGCCGTGCTCGACCGGCAAGCCTCGCGCCATCACGATGTGCTCGCAGTTGCGTGATCTTCCACGCGCGGGGAGCTACACAGACTTAATCGGCCGGATGTCGAAAGTCCTTGGTGGTTTTCGACTTTTTCCAGTATCCGGGCCTTGCGAGCGGCCCCTCGCGGCATCATTGTCTAGGCGCAATGCGACGCTGAGGTCGCCCCGCATTATCTGAGAGATCGACCCCGGCGAATGTATAAGCTCTATTCGATGCAGCGCTCTGGCAACAGCTACAAGGTCCGCCTTGCGCTGGCATTTATCGATGCGCCGTATCGCTCCATCGAGGTGGACATTCTCCGGGGCGAGAGCCGGACACCGGAATTCCTGGCCAAGAATCCGAGCGGTCAGGTGCCGCTGCTGGAAATCGCCGAAGGCCGCTATCTCGCCGAATCCAACGCCATTCTCTGGTACGTCGCGGTCGGCACGTCACTGGCGCCGGAATCGCGCATGGACCGTGCCGAAGCGCTGCAATGGATGTTCTTCGAACAGCATGCGCTGGAGCCCAATCTCGGCGCGGCCTATTTCTGGCTGTGCCTCGTGCGCGGCGGCCGTGACCTGCAGACCCATGCCCTCGACGACTGGATGGAACGCGGTTACGCGGCGCTGCAGGTGATGGAAAATCACCTCAAGACCCATGAATTCTTCGCGGCCAACCAGCTTACCGTCGCCGACATCGCGCTCTACGCCTACACCCATGTGGCCGAGCAATGCGACTTCGACCTGGCGAGCTTCCCGTCGGTGCGCCGCTGGCTGAGTCATGTGGAGCAACAGCCCGGCTTCGTCGCCATGGACTGGCACCCGATCTCGTCGGAATATGATACCATCGACGCAGTCGCCGAGGCATAATTCGCGCAGTCGTGAGCATAAAAAGCTAAAAAGTCACCATCCCGCCATAGTTATCCCGCCGCGCGCCGCAATCTCGCCCGCCCGGATCGTAAATTTTAGTGCGCGGATGATTCGTCCGCGATTTTAAGGATTTACGGCCATGATACGGTCGCTTCGCGGGGCAGTTGGATTTCATTTGCGCCCCGCGCCCGTTGCATCACCTCGATTGATCCATGCCGTCGCGGCTTCGCTGGCGGTTGGTTGCCTGTCGCTCTGCGTCATTCTCACGCTCACCGTACTATCGATCCGGGGCGCGTCGGCGATGCCACTCTGACCGTCGCAAAATTCACGGCCCCATATAGGCGATGCGCGTCATGCATCGCACCGTAAACGATGTCTCCGTGATGGAGCCCGCGCGATGAAGAGCGCCGTATGAAAAGGCCGGTGGTTTGGGTCACGACGTCACTGACGATCGCGATCCTGGTAACAACGACGTTCCTGATCGCGACCACCAGCCGCGGCGAGCCGACATCATTCGGCTCCTCCGCCGGCCGGCTCGAGGTGCAGACCGTAGCCTCCGGCCTGTCCCATCCCTGGGCCCTCGCCTTCCTGCCCGAGGGTCGCGTTCTCGTCACCGAACGGCAGGGCCGCATGCGCATCGTCGCCCCGCAGGGACACATGTCGCCGGCTGTGAAAGGCATGCCCGATGTGATGGCCGTAGGCCAGGGTGGCCTGCTGGACGTGATCGCCGACAGAGGTTTTGCGCAGAACAACACGATTTACTTCTGCTACTCGGAGCGCGCCGGTAGCGGCGGCCGCACGGCCGTTGCGCGCGCCAAACTCGTCGATGGCGCCGCCCCCCGGCTCGACGAGCTGAAGGTTATCTTCCGTCAGGAAGGCCCGCTCTCCAGCGGCAACCATTATGGCTGCCGCATCGTGCAGGCCAGTGACAGCAATCTCTTCGTCACCCTCGGCGAACACTATAGCAGCCGTAACGAAGCGCAGAACCTCGCCAATCATCTCGGCAAGATCGTCCGCATCACCACCGAGGGCGCTGCTCCGCCGGACAATCCCTTCATCGGCCGCGAAGGCGCCAAGCCCGAGATCTGGAGCTACGGCCACCGCAATCCGCAGAGCCTCGCCATCAATCCTGCGAATAATGAGCTATGGGAGATCGAACACGGCCCGCGCGGCGGCGACGAGGTCAATATTATCGGCAGGGGCAAGAATTACGGCTGGCCGGTGATCGGCTACGGCATCGACTATTCCGGCGCCAAGATTCACGAAAGCACCTCAAAACCCGGCATGGAGCAGCCGGTCAAATACTGGGTGCCGTCGATCGCCCCCTCCGGCATGGCATTCTACACCGGCGATCTGTTTCCGCGCTGGCGCGGCAGTCTCTTCACCGGCGCCCTTGCCGGCCAGTTTCTGGTGCGCCTGCAACTGAACGGCAACGCGGTGACGTCCGAAGAGCGCATTCTGCAGAATCTCAACGAACGCATCCGCGACGTTCGGCAGGGACCGGACGGCGCGCTATGGCTGCTGACGGATAGTTCGTCGGGACGTGTGCTGCGGATCACGCCGGCGGAGAAGTAGAGTTTCAACTGTCGTTACCCGCGAAAGCGGGTAACCCAGCGGACACAAGCTGCTCTTCATCTCACCATCGCAGGTGTTTACTGGGTCGCCCGGTCAGGCCGGGCGACGACAAACTGAGCGAGCGCCGTTCCTTCACCACTTGTGAAAAATGAAAAACGCTCCGAGCGCGATGAACGCAAAGCCGAGCGCGTGATTCCAGCCGAGAGGCTCCTTCAGATACAGCACCGAGAAAACCGCGAACACGACCAGCGTGATCACCTCCTGCATCGTCTTCAATTGCGCGGCGTTATAGACCTCGCTGCCCCAGCGATTGGCCGGCACGGCCAGCCAGTATTCGAAGAAGGCAATGCCCCAGCTCACCATGATGACGACGGGCAGCGCGTGATCCTTGAATTTCAGATGCCCGTACCAGGCAAAGGTCATGAAAATATTCGAGGCCACCAGCATCAGGATCGGCAGCAGCAGCGGCGAAATGAAGGTCGGCATCCGGCGATTATCCCTTGTCAAAGCGCGGCGCTAACATCCGACGGTCGCCGCAGGTTCCCATGGCTTCGATAGCATTTGAAGCGAACATAGGAAAAATGCCGAAGCTGTCATCCACACCGCTTTAGCGATGACGCGGGGAAACTGTGGGCGCGGAGGCAACCAGACGTCACTGTGCGATTAATACCTTCGTACGGACACTGGTGCAGCCCGATGCAGATCGACTGGCACATGTTTCTAGATCCGGGAATCGAGACCGCAATCGTCGTGATCGCGGCCCTCGCCATCACGCTCGCCATCCGCCTGCGTCGCCAGCGCCATCAGGCCCGGCAACGGGCCGCACAGCAGCACGCCACGGCCGAACGTCTCACGGCCGCGCTCGATCGCATCGATATTGGTATCGTGCTGCTCAATGCCGACACCCGCGCCGAGTTCATCAACCGCGCCTTCCGCGACTACTTTGCGTTGCCTGACACCAAGGCGGATAGCAAGCCGCCGCTGATCGCGCTCATGTATCATGCGCGTGACACCAACGCCTATACCATCCCCCATGACGAGATCGACCACTTCATCGCCCGTCGCATCGAGCAGATTCGCGCCGGCAATCCGGCTCCCGAAACGCTGCGCCTCGCCAGCGGCCGCGTGCTACGGCTGAGCTGTACCGTGCTGCCCGACGGCGGACGGATGCTGAGCTACACTCCGGTCAACGATCTGATCCGCCATGGCGACGACAAAGCCGACCGGGATTACTATCTCGCTCTGCGCGGCGGCGATGTGTTCGACAGCCGATTGGACGCGGCAGAGTAAGCCAGAGTTGCAAACAGCGGATCGTTAACGCTGTCATGGCGGTGTCACCCGCCACGGCTAGGTTTTCTGCGCAGCCGGTCGCTTCCCCCCGTCGCCGACGGGCTGTTTCCCCAGCGGTCTCCGTCAGTTGCCGCGCTGACCGGGACCGCTTCTTTTTGCTTGCGACAGCGCTCACCGGTATAAGCAGCCCATGATCCGTCTCGTTGCCGTTGCCTTGTCGATGCTTGCGATGATCGTGCTGCTCGCGCCGCTGCAGCTCGTCAGCATCGCCTTTGGCTGGCGCCTGCAGCAGGTCATCCCCCATATTTTCCATACCGTGCTCTGCGCGGTGATCGGTATTCGTATCCACGAGGTCGGCGAGCGCAGCAAGACGGCGCCGCTGCTGATCCTGTCCAACCATGCCTCCTGGCTCGACATCCTCGTCATCGGCGCCAAGACACCAGTGGTATTCGTCGCCAAGAGCGAAATCGCAAAATGGCCCCTGTTCGGCTGGCTGGCCAAGATGCAGCGCACCATCTTCGTCGAGCGCGAACGCCGCCAGAGCACCGGCACCACCGCGCGCGAGATCGGCGACCGCATGGTCTCCGGCGATGCCGTGGTGCTGTTCGCCGAAGGCACGTCGAGCGACGGCATCCGCGTGCTGCCGTTTCGTTCGGCGCTGGTC
Source organism: Bradyrhizobiaceae bacterium PARB1 (assembly GCA_002256345.1). Taxonomy (GTDB): domain Bacteria; phylum Pseudomonadota; class Alphaproteobacteria; order Rhizobiales; family Xanthobacteraceae; genus Tardiphaga. The sequence goes on from NKIY01000003.1 coordinate 333,982, forward strand.
GGCTCGGTCCATCATGCGCTCGGCGAATCCACGCATCACGACAAGGTCATGGTGCAGCCGATGTCGCTCGCTTACGTCGGCTTCGGCGGCCTGCCGGTCGGCCGCGCGCTGCATGAGCGGATCGCCTGGTATGGCGATGTCGATCTCGTCCCGCATCTGATCGGCATTCTCACCTCCGGCGCCATCGACGTGACCGTCACCTGGGGCGAAGCAATTGCTTACGATATGACTGCCGATCGCAAGCAGATCGCCCGCCATGCGGAGAATGCCGTGCGCCAGATGACCACGGCGGCGCTGCGCGCCGGACCGCCGAAGAAGGCGCAGACCGACACCGGGCCCGGCGCGGAGCCAGCACCCGCGATTGCCTAACTCCCGTAGGGCGGATTAGCAGCATAATCCACCGGCCGATTGCGTGTGGCCTTCGGCAAATCCGCCCGACGACTGCGCGCGGGTGCCATGATGCGCCGTGCCTTGCCCAGACGATGACAGCGCGCAATAGTTCGCGCCCTCGCTTCGTTCACAAGGCACTCCCATGGAAATCCGCAATCTCGGCCGCTCCGGCCTGCGCGTCTCGGCCGTCGGTCTTGGCTGCAATAATTTTGGCCAGCGCACCGATCTCGAGACCTCGCGAAAGGTGATCCACAAGGCCATCGATCTCGGCATCACGCTGTTCGACACTGCCGACATCTATGCCGGAATGGGCGGCTCCGAGACCGTGCTCGGCGAGGTGCTGGGCGATCGCCGCAAGGACATCGTGCTCGCGACCAAATACGCCAAGCCGATGAGCACCGACGGTACCAAACAGGGCGCCTCGCGCCGCTACATCATGAATGCCGTCGAAACCAGCCTGAAGCGGCTGAAAACTGACTATATCGATCTCTATCAGCAGCACGAATTCGATGCCCGCACACCCATCGAAGAAACGCTGCGCGCACTCGACGATCTCGTCCGCCAGGGCAAGGTCCGCTACATCGGCCACTCGAACTTTCCGGCCTGGCGCATCGCTGAAGCCGAATTCACCGCACGCCAGATGGGCGTCGCGTCTTTCGTCTCGTGCCAGGACGAATACAGCCTCGTCGTCCGCGACATCGAGCGCGACCTGCTTCCTGCCGCGCAACAATACAATCTCGGCCTGCTGCCGTTCTTCCCGCTCGCCAATGGCCTGCTCACCGGCAAATACAAGCCGGGCACCGAGCCACCGGCCGATAGCCGTTTCGCCAAGGCACCGGCCTTGCGCGAACGCTCGGCGACACCGCGCAATCAGGCCATTGCGACCAAGCTCGACGTTTTCGCGCAAGAGCGCGGTCGCACGCTGCTCGAACTCGCTTTCTCCTGGCTCGCCGCGAGGCCGCAGGTCTCGAGCGTGATCGCAGGCGCGACACGCGTGGAACAGGTCGAGCAGAATGTGAAGGCCGCGAGCTGGAAGCTGAGCGCGGAGGAAATGGCGGAGATCGACAGGATCACGCTGGGGTAAGGCGCACTTTCTTCTCCCTCCCCCAAGCCGCGCAGCGGCGCCGTGGGGAGGGATTAAACCAAGAGCCCCTTCGCAGGCTTCACCAGCGCGCTGTCCGGAAATACCCGTTCGGCCAGCACGCGTTCGTTGATGCCAAGATGATCGTGCAGCACGCCCTTGAGCACGGCCCGCAGATCCGTCGTAGCCGCCAGATCACGCCCTTCATACAATTTGCCATTGGCGAGGCCGGGCCAGTCCGCGATCACCCGCCCGCCCTTCACCGCGCCGCCCGCGAGCAACGCGATCGTTCCGGTGCCGTGATCGGTGCCGAAGGTGCCGTTGATCTTTGCCGTGCGCCCGAATTCGGTAGCCACAATCATGACCGTATCGCGCCAATGCGCGCCGAGACCGTTCTGGAATTCGGCAATGGCACCATCGAGTCCTCGAAGCAGTTGCGCAAGACGGCCAACCGGTCCGCCCTCCTGCGCATGCGTATCCCAGCCATCGAACGCCAGCGCTGCGACGCGCGGACCATCGTCGGCCGCCATCAGCTTGGCGGCGCCCCGCGCGACTTGTCCCATCGCGGCGATGGCATTGCCGCCCTTCGGCTTCATGTCGTCGCCCACCGCGAGCTTGTCGAGTTTGAGCCCCTGTGACAGTGCCGTCGCTAATGCGGGATCGCGATCCTGATAGAGTTGCAGCAACCGCATTGCCGTATCATCCGCCGCATTCGGCAGATTGACCGGCGCCCATCCGACGGTGGGCGCAGCGCCGCGCAGCACCAGTGGCGTGGTCGGCCCGACAGCAAGGCCCGAGGTCACACGCTCGCCGCGCGGCAGCGCCTCGATGGCACGGTTGAGCCAGCCGGACTGCACGCGGCCAGGACCGGGATAGCCGCTCTCCAGCACGTCCTGCCCGTCGAAATGCGAGCGCTCGCGATAGGATGTCGCTACGGCATGGACGATCGCCGCCTGCTTGTCGCGATACATCCGCGCAAATTCCGGCATCGCCGGATGCAAGCCGAAAAAGTCATCGAGGCCGATGGCTGCATTCTGCCCATCCTTCTGGAGCGCAATCGATCCATGCAGCCCGGCATAGTCGGGATCGCCCAGCGGCGCGACGGTGGCGAGGCCGTCCAGCGCCCCGCGCAGGATGACCACGATCAGCCGCGGATCGCGGCCATCAGCCGCGCGCGCGAATTTCGGCAGATAGGCCCATGCCGCAAAGGCTGCACCGGACAGCAGCAGCGCACGGCGTGTGGGAGAGAGCGTCCGGCTTTCGCAACAGTCCATCGTCATCTCCTCTGGAATTCCGGAGACATCAACAACAGCGCCAGAGCCTGCTGCCGCGTTTCCGCGCGAGCGATGGTCTGGCGTGTCTCGGTGGAGGCCGCCTCGCCTGCCATAACCTCGAGCAGTTCGCGCGGATCGATGCCCTCGGGAAGCCGAGACGAAATCTGCGCCGCGATATCGAGCCGCAATTTCATGCCTTCCGGCACGGCCCATGCCGCATTGCTGTCGGGAAAACCGTTCGGCCCTGCCGGCGTCCAGAGCGGCTGGCCCAGCGCCTGCAGGCCCGCGAAGTAACGACCCGGGTCGTCCGGAATGCGCGCCAGCAGCCGCCCTGAAGCAATGAGATATTCGTACGGCGTGCGCAGCTTGTTGACCGGCGCCTGCCACGCCTCGTTTGAATCCAGCAGCGCCAGCGTTACGGCTTTCAGATCACCGTCCGTCTTCCTGAACACGCCTTCCAGACGCGCCAACAGCGCAGGCGGTGGTGCATCCGACACAAAATGCTGCGCAAGCTTCAGTGTAATGAACTTCGCCGCCGATGGATGCCGCGCGATGTCGGCAAGCGCCGCCTCGCCCTGCGCGACGCCGGTGTCCTCATAGGTCTTGCCGAGCAGTTGCTGCGGGCCCGGTTCATGCGCATTGGCATTGAAGGCGAAACTGCCGGGCGTGCCGATTCTTCCTTCGCGCCCGGCAAAGGTCCAGCCCGTGATGATACGCGCCAGCGACGTCACATCAGCCTGCGTGTAACCACCGCCGACGCCCAGCGTGTGCAGCTCCATGATCTCGCGCGCCAGGTTTTCGTTGAGCCCGCGCTTGCCGTTTTGCCCGGCGCGCGAATTCGGGCCGATGGACTGCTGGTTGTCGAGGAAGAACAGCATCGCCGGATGCTGCTCAACCGCTTTGACCATGTCGGCGAATCGGCCGAGCACATGCGGCCGGATTGCCTCGCGCTCGAACGACCCCGCCCACATCCGCGCCGGCTCGCCCTTGTTCGCAGAAATGCAGAAGTGGTTCGACCAGAACACGACCAGCCGCTCGACGAAGCCACCTTCCGCGATGGTCGCGCGCTGGATGCGCGCCAAAGCCTCGGCACGAAAGGTCTTCTGCACCACATTGGGCGGCATCTGGGCGGGTGGCGGCTTGGGTGCATCGGGCTGCACCGTCATCATGGTATTGCCCGTCATGGCCGGAGCTTCTGGCTTCTTCTCGGCCTCGACCGGCGGCGCCTTGGCGGCTGCCTCCCGCGCCGTCTTCACCTCGAGTTGATAGGCGAACATCGCCTGGGCGAGTTCCGGCGTGGTCTGCAGCCCCGGCAGTTCCAGCATGACCGCCTGCGGCCGCGCCAGTTCTGCCTTCACATAGCCGCGCGGGTCGGACGCGGCATTGACGATGTCGCCCGATGCGCCTCCACGGGCGCCGAAGCCGAAGCGATTAAGCGCGATCAGGGCGCCCTGCGGGTCGCGGGCCATCGGGTTTCCCTCACTCCGTCACCATGTTTATGTTGCTATGGTGCGGTCGCAGTAACGATGCTTGTTCCGAATATACGGCTCCGGCAGATGAACGCCGCATGAAAATCGCGCGAGAATTGAGGCCGCTTGCATGACAAATCAGACAGAAATCGGCAGCGAGCCCGGCGGTATCTCGCTGAGCCGCCGCCTGACCTGTTCGGCCTGCGGCACCGAATTCGGCTGCGATCTTTCCGGTAACTGCTGGTGTGCCGACGAGCCGGCCAAACTACCGATGCCGACCACCGGCGGTGATTGCCTGTGCCGCGATTGCCTGCGCAAGGCCGCCGCGGCACATGCAAGGGCAACATCGACATGATCCTGCTGCGCTGACCCGCGCGCTTTTTTGGCGGGACATATCGACGCTGCGCGCGAATGGATCACCGCAAGGTGTTGCGTCCCGCGAGGCTATGCGCGGCCATATATTCCAATGCACGCAACACGTTCGCAGTCCTCCCTCGCGCTGCGAATATCGTGCTTTGCATTTCATGAAGGTTTTCCATCGACTTTGGCCGAAAGCAAAACGTGCGGATATCGTCCGCTGCATCGGAAAGCCCTGTGACCAATCTGATTGTCTCCATCCGGCGCGCGCTTCTCCCCGCCGGGCTCGCTGCCATCGTCGTGGCCGTTCCCGTGACCTCCCATGCCCGCACATCGCATGCCGCGGAGCATCTGCTGTCGCGGGACGATCTGAAGACGGTTTCGGAAGCAACGCGTCTCGCCGGCGCCGGCAAGCTCGATGCCGCAACGCGCGCACGCGATCACATCCGCGATCCGCTCGGCCGCAAGGTCGCCGAATGGGTCATCCTGCGCTCCGATGGCGACAACGACTTCGCGCGCTACGCCAATTTCCTCCAGGCCAATCCGGCGTGGCCCGGCATGGCGCTGTTGCAGCGGCGCGCCGAGGCACGGCTATGGATTGAACGCGCAGATGCAGCAACCGTGCGTGCGTTCTTCGCCGGACGCGAACCACGCACCGCGCTGGGACAACTGGCGCTGGCCCGCGCGCTGGCATCGCTCGGCGATACCAGGGCAATCCGCTATGCCAGCGCGGCCTGGCGCAGCGACAGCTTTTCTGCGAACACCGAGGCCGACGTGCTCAAACTGTTCGGTTCGCGGTTGACGCAAGCCGATCACGCTGCGCGCATGCATAGCCGCCTTTATGCCAATGATTTCGATACGGCGATGCGAGCCGCCAAGCATCTCGGCCCGGGCGCCATCGCCATTGTCTCCGCGCGCGCGGCAGTGGTCGGCAAAAAGCCGAAGGCTGCATCCCTGCTCGCTGCCGTGCCTGCGAATGTACGCAGCGATCCCGCTTATCAGTTCACACGCATCCAGTGGCTGCGTCGCAGCGGCCGTGACAGCGAGGCTGCACAGCTGATGCTGTCGGCGCCGCGCGATCGGAGCGTCATCAACAGCCCGGACATCTGGTGGGTCGAGCGCCGCGCGCTGGTGCGATCACTCCTCGACGACGGCAAAGCGAAGCTTGCTTACCGCCTCGCGCAGGAGGCCGCGCCAGATAAGGAAACCTACCGCGTCGATCGCGCTTTCATGGCCGGCTGGATCGCCCTTCGCTTCCTCCGCGATCCGCAAACGGCGACACGTCACTTTAACGAGATTCCCGCGCTCACCCGCGGTCCCACAGCGCTGGCCCGCGCGCAATACTGGCTCGGCCGCGCCGCCGAAGCCGGTCGAAATCGCGGATCGGCACAGCAGCACTACGCGCTCGCCGCGCAGCACGGTACGACCTATTATGGCCAGCTCGCTTGCGCCCGCATCGGCTGCCGCCACACCCGGCTGCGTACGCCACCGGTGCTGACCCGGACGCAACGGGCGACCTTCGCGAACCGCGAAGTCGTACGCGCCGTCGAGATTCTTTATGCCAGCGGCAATCGCCGGCTCGTCGTCCCCTTCGTCGGCGACCTCCATCGCAGCAACGATACCGCATTGCTTGCGATGGTCGCCGAGTCCGCGCGCCAGCACCGCGATCCCGGAGCCATGCTGGCGGTCGGCCGCGCTGCCCTCAATCGCGGCCTCGCTTTCGACAGCTACGCCTTCCCTGCCACGGGCTTACCGGACTTTACGCCGATCGGCGCAAAGACCGACAGGAGCCTCGTCTATGCGATCACCCGCACCGAGAGCGCCTTTAATCCACGCATCACCTCAGGGGCTCTCGCCACCGGCTATATGCAGGTAACGCCCGCCGCAGCCCAGACGCTGGCACGCCGCATGGGCTTCACCTTCAGCAACGATCGCCTGCACAACGATCCCGCCTATAATCTGCAGCTCGGCTCGGCAGAGATCGCCAACCTGCTCAGCGATTATGATGGCAATCATGTGCTCGCTTTCGTCGGCTACAATGCCGGGCGCGGCCGCGTCCGCCAATGGATCGAACGTTATGGCGATCCGCGCGAGGCCAATGTCGATGTCGTGGACTGGGTCGAGCGCATTCCCTATGCGGAGACAAGGAACTACGTACAACGCGTGCTGGAAAACCTGCAGGTCTACCGTTCCAAATTCGGCAGTCCGTCGCTAGCCATCGAGGCGGACATGCGCGGCCGTCAAGGCTGAGCAGGCAGCGGAGAACCATGCGAGCGGATAGCTGCCGCGAGCTATCCTCTGGCGCTGCAAGAGCTCAGATATTCTGCGATGTCCGGTTGCGGCGATCACGCCCGGGCTGCTCGTAATAGCCTCGCTTGGCGTGCAGCATCTGGATGTCGGCGCGCTTCACCACCTCATCCAGCTTCTCATTTGCGGAACTGGTCGCGATGCCCACCGACATGGTGAGCGCAACATCCTGATAGTACTGATTGTTCAGCTCGATCAGCTCGGCCAGCGTGGTCAGCACGGCATCGCCGCCCGCAGCATCGGTCAGCGGAAGGATGACAGCGAACTCATCGCCACCGATGCGCGCCACCGCGGCCGGTTTCTCCACCAGCGAGCCGAAAACCTCGCCGGCGCGGCGCAGCAGCGCATCCCCCGCACCATGGCCGAGATGATCGTTGGCCGCCTTCAGGCCATTCAGGTCGGCAATGATGATCGTGACGGGATGCGATCCCTTGCGCTTGCGCTCCAGACGATTGAGCTCTTCGATGAAGAATGCGCGGTTATAGGTGCGCGTCAGCACGTCATGCGTGCCGAGAAATTCGAGATAAGCCTCCGCCTTCTTGCGCGCTGTAATATCGGTGAGCGCGACCTGCACCTGCGACCAGTCACGTTCATGCCCTGGCAGCACGGAGAACTGCAGCAGCAGATGCAGTTTGGTGCCATCCAGCGCATAATTCACCACCTCGCGCTGCTGGAACAGGCGTCCTTCCCACAGATCGATCAACTGCTCGCGGAAATGCGGTCCCATCTCGTCGCGAAACACGTCGGCCAGGCTGAGCAGCAGCGTCGGCTTGTCCGGCGCGCCGAACAGTTCGAGCGTCCGGCTGTTGACGTCGAGCACACGAATTTCGCTCATGCAGCGCTCGACGAATTCCTGATGCACGTCGGTAAAGACGCGAAAATCCTCGACGCCCTGCGCGCGCACATCGTCGATCAGCCGCTTGACGCCGCCAAAGTCCTCCACCCATAGCGACACCGGCGAATGCGCGAACAGGCCGAAGGCGTAGTTCTCGCTCTGCACGAGACGCCGCCGCGCGGTCTCCCGCTCGGTGACGTCCTCGATGGAGATCATCACCCGCTTCCAGTTGTCCTCGTAGCCGGGCAACACCCTGCCATGCAGCTGGACATCGAGACGCTCGCCTCTCAGCGTGTAGTTGACGGTGTGGCTCGAGAAAAAGGTCTTGCCGCTCCACAATTGCGACAGTTCGGAGACGTGGCTCTTGAACGTGTCGTCGCGCATCACGAGGCCAAGACTGACCATCAAATGATTGAGGTCGCGCGCGCCGAACAGCGACAGCGTTTTCTGGTTCACCTTGATGATACGGATCGACTGCGAACACTGGCGCACCCGCTCCGGATTGGCGAGCAGGAAGGTCTCCATGTCGTCAACGCCCTGCTGCTGCCATTGCTGGAACAGAGCTTTCACATCGCTGAAATCCTCGATCCACAACGAGACCGGAGCGAGGTCGAACATGACGCTGTCGTCATCGGCGATGGATTGAGAAGTCATGGTGACCTGGCAATAGATTCGCGTGAATAAGTTGCCGGTATTTTAGTGTAACTCACTGCGCGAAAAAACAACCGATACCCGCAAATCCGCGACACAATGTCTAGACGTTGTATCCTGCCGACTTCCGCGCCATGCCGCCAAAAGCATCAAGCAGTTTCTCGCGCCAAGCATAGATGGCATCGTCCGGCTGCAGTAGCTGAAACCCGGAGATCGCGCGCGCCCACTGGAACGGGCCAAACACAATATAGTCGGCATAGTTCGGTTGCTCGCCACCGAGAAACGACTGCGAGCGCAAGGTAAGGCGCACTGGATCCAGCGACTTGCGAAATGTCACGACGTCCTTGTCTCGATTGGCAGCGACCTCTTCCAGCGTCTTCTTGAAGCGCGCTTCACGCGACTCCCGGAAATATGCCTGATCTGCCGGGCGAAGATGAGCATGGATGTCCATGATGATGAGCGACACCAGACCGGGGATCACAACCGAATCGCCCCACCAATTGATCATCCGCCCCATCGCCCGGCCACCTTCGCCGCCAAACAATGAGGGGCGATCCGGATACGTGTCTTCGAGATAGGTTGCGATGGCCCAGGAGTCGTTGATTGCGCGCTCGCCATCGAGCAACACCGGTACCTTTTCGGATTGATGCCTGGCGAGTGCATCCTTCTCGGTAAAACGCCACGGAATCGAAGTTGCTTCCAGGCCTTTGTGCGCCAACGCCATCCGTGTGCGCCAGCAATACGGGCTGAAGGGACGATCGTCCTCGATCCCGACGAGTTCGAACAGTTGCAGCGTCATCTTTGAATCCTCCCGAATACCGGCCGTTATCGCGAGCGGAGTGAGACGATCCGGCTCGTTGTCGGCACGGCGTATGAAATGCTTCGTCGTTCGCGATGGCGACGTTTCAGTCCTTCACGACCGCCGATGTCTGCCCGAACAGAATCTTCCGCTCCTCGTCCGTTCGGTTGACCGGCTGACCGAAATTCGGATTGACCTCTTTCGCCACCGCATAAGCGCGCTGCACTGCCGGGCGCTGCGCGATCCGCTCCAGCCAATGTTTGAGATGCGGAAAGTCGTCGATGTCCTGCCCCTGGTTCTTGAACGGCACGATCCACGGATAGCTCGCCATATCAGCGATGGAATACTCGCCGGCAATAAAATCGCGATCGGCGAGCCGCTTGTTGAGCACGCCATACAGCCGATTGGTCTCGTTCACATAACGATCGATGGCGTAGGTGATCTTCTCCTGCGCATAATTGCGGAAATGATGGTTCTGCCCGGCCATCGGCCCGAGCCCGCCCATCTGCCAGAACACCCACTGGATGGCATCGTAGCGCGCATAGAGATCGTCGGACAGAAACTGACCGGTCTTCTCCGCGAGATAAAGCAGCATTGCGCCGGACTCGAAAACCGAAACCGGCTTGTTGCCGCCTTTCGGCTGATGATCCACCAGAGCCGGAATCCGGTTGTTCGGTGCGATCGCGAGGAACTCCGGCTTGAACTGCTCGCCCTTGCCGATATTCACCGGGATCACTTTGTAGGGCAGCCCCGCCTCTTCAAGGAAGATCGTGATCTTGTGACCGTTCGGGGTGGACCAGTAGTAAAGGTCGATCATGCGGCGATCCCTGTTCGATTGCACGATGGGCTGCATCCGAACGGATACAATTGCACAACGGATTCAATGGCACGAAGTGCGCCAGATCGCATGGCGCAAGTCAATCGATCGGCGCTGCATCGGCCGCACATGAGGCTTGCAAATTTCCTGATCGATCCTATGATTGTTTTGCAACATTATCGTTCTGAGGAACGAATGACGGTAACCCAGCCCGACCGCAATGCCGACGAGTGCCGCGTCCTGACCGAGGCCGTGAGCCGTGTCGCGACATTATGGAAGCTGACCAACGATCAGCTCGGCGCCGTTCTCGGCCTGTCACCGGCGACCGCGTCGCGCTTGCGCGCTGGCAGCTTCACGCTGGAACCCGCAAGCAAGGCTTTCGAACTCGGGCAGTATCTCGTCCGCCTGTTCCGCAGTCTTGATGCAATGATGGGCAGCGACGACGCAGGCTCGATGGCCTGGCTGCGCACATCCAATCTCGATCTTGGCGGCCGGCCAATCGATCTGATCCGCACGATCCGCGGCCTCAGCGACGTCACGGACTATGTCGATGACTTCCGCGCGCAAGTCTAGGACCGCACCCAGCGCAAAAGACTTCATCGCCTATGACCGGACGGTGTGGCGTATGGTCGAGGCACAGCACCGCATCTCGACCAACCGCCTCGCCGCCGGCACCGACGATCAGGCAATGCTTGAACGTCTGGTCGAGCAGGCCAAGCCCCCGCTGCCTGCTGCAGCACGTCGCCTCCATTATCTGCTCGCGACGCCGTTCCGCTACGGCTACGCCAAATCATCGCGCTTTCGCCGCGCGCGCGAACGGCCTGGCATTTTCTACGCATCGGAGGCGATCGCCACAGCCGTCGCCGAAACCGCCTATTGGCGGCTGCTCTTCTTTTCGCGTTCACCGGGCTTCGCGCCGCCGAGCAATACGGTCGAGCATTCGGCTTTCACCGTGCCGCTGAAGGTGACGCGGGCGCTGGATCTGACCGCAAAGCCTTTCGCCGCGCAGACCGCAACATGGATGCATCCGAGTGACTACAGCGCATGTCAGGACTTCGCCGGCCATGCCCGCCGCATCGACGCTCAGCTGATCCGCTATGCATCCGTTCGCGATCCCGACCACGGTGCCAATCTCGCGCTGCTCGATCCCGCCGGCTTCGCCAGGGCGACGCCGACGATCGAGCAGACATGGCACTTTCGGTTCGAGGCAGGAAGGATGACGGCCTATGCCGCCATGCCATCCGACCAGCGCTACAGCTTTTCGCTCGATCAGTTCAATATCGGCACAGGCTAGCGTCGCCGACCGACGGAAACCCGCCGTAGCCCGCGACCAACTGCTATCCTGCGCAGGAATCTGCGACCTGATTTCAGTCAGTTGCCGCCAACCGATTTCACGAATGCGACCGCTCTTCCGGCAATGGCCGTTGCAAGAGCTCGCTCCGAGAGACCGCAGAACAACCCGATCAGCAACGCGATGGTGCCGGAGGTTTTGAAAGTCGGAGCCTGCGTCTTCAAAGCGCCGATCTCGATATTGACCGCCCCGTTCCAAAACAACATGCAGGCCGCCATTGTCAGGGTGACGACGAAAAATACCCGCATATAGGGTTTTAACGCACTCTCCTCGACCATCACGAGATCGTCGAACGAAAACTGCATCTGGCGAACGGCAAAGGATGCCCAGGTGCCGATGGCCGCACCGCAGGCGGCAAGCAAGAAATTGCAATGCTCATCTGCCCAGTTCCCACGGGTCCACCAGCTCAGATCGAGCAGGAAGAGGAGCTTGATCACGGCATAGGTCCCGACTGTTGCCGCAGATGCAACCAATGCGGTGGACGCCAGCTTGTTGACGTGAATGTTCTTGATGCGCGCGGCCGCACGGACGAAGAATTCGTTGCGCAGTTCGACAAGCGACGCTTGCGCGAGTTCGGTGAATTCCCGCTCGAGACCGACCACCGCGATTCCATGCAATTTGATGATGAAATCCTTGTAAAGCGCATCGCTATCGAGAACTTCGCTCGGCTTGAGCCTGAAAGGCTTTATCCAGTCCCACCGGCTTTTGCCGCTCTGCACATTGGCCACAGGACCGTCGCCATGCTCGCCAATGCGATCGCATACCGCGCGGATAACCGTCATCGTCTTGTTGATCTGGATATAGAGAGCAAGCTTGGCGTCCGATGGCTTGTCGTTCGGCGTTGGCAAGCCGGATACGAGGCTGATGCTGATATCCTGACGCTTCCGATCGTCGAGCGGCGGCAACGTCACATTGAAGAGCCGCCGGCTCAGTCTTTCCCGTCGCTCTTCGTATTTTCCACGCTTCAGCAAAACCTGTTCGACAATCGCCTTGACCGGGAGCTTGCTGGTCCACAAGCCATTCACCTGTTGAAACAGCCATTGTCCAAGCATGTCACGGAGCTTGGATCTCTCGATCAGAACCGTCTGCGAAAGGCCGGGAAGTGCATCCGGCGAACGATCGGAGGCACGATCATCTGCTAGCTCTTTCAATGCAGCTCTGACGGCATCGACAAACGCCTGCTCGTCCTGGTTCTGCGGCACATAGTTCCGGACCGGAACAATTTCGAATGCTTTTTCGAATGTGATCTTGGGATCGGCAGTCGCACAGAAGCGAGGAACATTCGCTTCTTGATTGATCATCGTCTGGTTGACGACCGTCTGGTCTCCCTTGGGATTGTTGCCGTCCAGGAAGTCATGAACGTCTTGCAGCAGCGCATGGGCGGTCGCGCCGCGCGATGATCGTCGGCTCTCGAGCAGCTCTTCGGGATATCCCGTTTCGACATCGTCGGCCTCTTGCTTCGCAAGCTTTCCCAATGCCGCAGTAACGGCATCGACATAGCCCTGCTCTTCCGGTGACGGATCGGCCGAGTTTTCGGCCCGGCTGATTTGAAAGTCGCCGACGAAACGTGCGACTTCAGGCTTCTGCACGATAAAGATAGTCAAGGTCGCCCCCATCGAACTTGGCCAGACCAGCAGTCCTCACCCCAGGCCGCTATCTGTAATTTACTTTACCAACAATACAATCTTTAGGTGACAACATTATCTGATCTGGTCAGCGCGTGAGTCGGGCCCCATATTCCGGCCATGGCGAAGAAACCCGACACTCCGAAAAAGCCCGCGAAATCAGTCAAGTCACCCAAGGCGAAGCCAGGCGCGGGACGTCCCGACGTCAAGCCGATCGGGCCGGCGCTGGCGGAATTGCTCAATCCCGCCATCAATCGCGGCGATGCCGGCATGGGCTCGGGCACCGGCCTGCAACCGCCGCCGGACAATTCGCGCGACCGCCGCTCCGGCGGCGAAGCCGCGGTGCATCGCGCCCGCAAATCGACGCCGAAAACTTTCGAGGGCGACAGCACACCGCGCCCGACGCCGCTGCAGCCTTATCCGCAGCCGGTGGTCGCCCCCTATGCGCCGCGGCTAAGCGAGCAGAAGGGTCTGGAGGAAGCACCGCAGGCCAATTACGGCACCGCGGCCTCGATCCCCACGCTCGATCCCGAACTGGCCAAGCAACTCGGCCTGCCCACGGCAGAGGATGACGAGGACACCACGCTCGCCCGCCCCGTGCGCAACAAGATGGAGGCGCTCGGCGTCAAGGCGACGGCCGATGCGCTGGAAGCGCTGATCCGCGATGGCCGCCCGGAGTTCCGCAAGCAGGATGGCGGCGACAAGGTATGGACGCCGCATCGCCCGCCGCGCCCGGACAAGTCCGAAGGCGGCGTCCGCTTCGAGCTGAAATCGCATTACGAGCCGCGCGGCGACCAGCCGACCGCCATCAAGGAGCTGGTCGAAGGCATCGACCGCAACGACCGCACGCAAGTGCTGCTCGGCGTCACTGGCTCCGGCAAGACCTACACCATGGCCAAGGTGATCGAGGCCACGCAAAGGCCGGCGATCATTCTCGCGCCGAACAAGACGCTGGCAGCGCAGCTCTATGGCGAGTTCAAGAACTTCTTCCCCGACAACGCTGTCGAATATTTCGTCTCCTATTACGACTACTACCAGCCCGAAGCCTACGTCCCCCGCACCGACACCTATATCGAGAAGGATTCGTCGATCAACGAACAGATCGACCGCATGCGCCACTCGGCTACGCGCGCGCTGCTGGAGCGCGACGACGTCATCATCGTCGCCTCGGTGTCCTGCATCTACGGTATCGGTTCGGTCGAGACCTATACGGCGATGACCTTCGCGCTGAAGAAGAACGAGCGCATCGACCAGCGCCAGCTCATCGCCGATCTCGTCGCGCTCCAATACAAGCGCACCCAACACGATTTTTCCCGCGGCACCTTCCGGGTCCGCGGCGACGTCATCGACATCTTCCCGGCGCACTATGAAGACCGCGCCTGGCGCATCAACCTGTTCGGCGACACCGTCGAGAATATCGAGGAATTCGACCCGCTCACCGGTCACAAGCAGGACGAGCTCGAATTCGTGAAGATCTACGCGAATTCACATTACGTCACGCCGCGCCCGACGCTGCTGCAGGCCATCAAGTCCATCAAGGACGAGCTGAAATGGCGGCTCGACCAGCTCAATAATCAGGGCCGTCTGCTCGAGGCCCAGCGCCTCGAACAGCGCACCACCTTCGATATCGAGATGATGGAAGCCACCGGCTCCTGCGCCGGCATCGAGAATTATTCGCGCTATCTCACCGGCCGCCGCCCCGGCGAGCCGCCGCCGACTTTGTTCGAATACGTCCCCGACAATGCCCTCGTCTTCGCCGACGAGAGCCATGTCTCGGTCCCGCAGATCGGCGCCATGTTCAAGGGCGACTTCCGCCGCAAGGCGACGCTGGCGGAATACGGTTTCCGCCTGCCCTCCTGCATGGACAACCGCCCGCTGCGCTTCGAGGAGTGGGACATGATGCGCCCGCAGACCGTGGCCGTCTCGGCAACGCCATCCGGCTGGGAGCTGCAGGAATCGGGCGGCGTGTTCGCCGAACAGGTCATTCGCCCCACCGGCCTGGTCGATCCGCCCGTGGATATCCGCCCCGCGCGCACGCAGGTCGACGATCTGCTCGGCGAAGTCCGCGCCACCGCGGCCGCCGGCTATCGCTCGCTGATCACCGTGCTGACGAAGCGCATGGCGGAAGACCTCACCGAATTCCTGCACGAACAGGGCATCCGCGTGCGCTACATGCATTCGGACATCGACACCATCGAGCGCATCGAGATCATCCGCGACCTCCGCCTCGGCGCCTTCGACGCGCTGGTCGGCATCAACCTGCTGCGTGAAGGCCTCGACATCCCGGAATGCGCGCTGGTCGCTATTCTCGATGCCGACAAGGAAGGCTTCCTCCGTTCCGAAACCTCGCTGATCCAGACCATCGGCCGCGCGGCGCGAAACGTCGACGGCCGCGTGATCCTTTATGCCGATCAGGTCACCGGCTCCATGGAGCGCGCGATGGCCGAGACCAATCGCCGCCGCGAGAAGCAGGTGGAATACAATGTCGCCAATGGCATCACGCCGGAAAGCGTGAAGAAGTCTATCGGCGATATCCTCAACTCCGTCTATGAGGGCGACCGCGTGCTGGTCGAGATCGGCGACGGCGGCATGGCCGACGATGCCATCGCCATCGGCCATAATTTCGAGACGGTGCTGGCCGATCTCGAAACCCGCATGCGCGAGGCCGCGGCGGATCTGAACTTCGAAGAGGCAGCCCGCCTGCGCGACGAGGTGAAACGCCTGCGCGCCACCGAACTCGCTGTGGTGGACGATCCCACCATCAAGCAGCGCGGCGTCGCTGCGCGCGGCGGCGCGTATCAGGGCACGAAGAAATACGGCGATGCCGCGAATCTGCCCGCGCGTCTCGACAAGGCCGCGCAAGGCAAGGCGCGCAGCAAGTTCGCGAGCAAGGCGCGCAAACCGACGCTGGATGAAATGGGCCCCGGCATGGAGAGCAAGATCTTCCAGCCGACCAACAGCCGCGAGTCCGGCCCGGAATTCGGGCCCGCGCCGCGCAGCTCTGGCGGTGCGCCCGGGCATCGCGGTGGATGGAAGAAGAAGTGAGCCGAACCGCGGCTCATCTGCGATAGACGTCGATCCACAAGGTCGGAATTCTTGTCCCGGACGCGATGCGGCACAGCGTGCCGCTTCGCAGAACCGGGACCGTATCAAACTCCGAAGCCTATCAAGGTCCCGGTTCAGCGCAGCAGCGTTTGCACGCTGCGGCGCGCCCGTGACAAGAGCTGGTGCTCACGCCACTGGAACAAACTCCGACCGCGCGACCACGGCGGGCGGGGGGCTGAACCCGCCGCTCCGCCATGGCGCTCGCTGATCCCCATGCACAGCGAGAACACGCGTCGGCCGGAAGCTTGCCTGAAAACGTGGCGCGATGGTGGTCAGTATTGAACATCCGCGCGCTCTCGCACGACAGATGCAGGCATTCATTCCGGGTGTCCCTGATGTCGCTGCGCCTTCTCGCTCTGCCCGTTGCCATCCTCGCCACCGTCCCGGCCGTGCAGGCGCAACAACAAGTCCGGCAACAGGCACAGCCACCCGCCGCATCGCCGCCGCTGACCATTGCCTGCAGCGGCCCCTTCGCCAAGGATTCCTCCCATGCCCGCCTGCAGCAGACTTTCGGTGCGCAAGTTGTGGCGACCCAGAAGGTCGATGGCGCCGAAGGCGAGACGTTTGAAGCCAGCGTGCTCTATCGCTCGGTGCCGGACAAGCGCCTGGAAGTGACATGGATGGACGACAAGAAGCGCAGCGGCCTTTCCTCCGCCAGCGTGAAGAAGCCGTCGAGCTGGACCGGCCCCGAAGGCATTCGCATCGGCATGACGCTGGATGAGGTCGCGAAGATCAACGGCCAGCCCTTCAAGCTGAACGGCTTCGAATGGGACTATGGCGGCTATGTCGTCGATCTCAAGGGCAAGCTCGCCAGCCTCCCCGGCGGCTGCAGCATGACCCTCCGCTTCTCGCCGGGCATGGAGCTCAACGCGAAGAAGCATGCGAGCCTGATCGGCGAGAAGAAGCTGTCGTCATCGGACGCAAAGCTGCTCGCGGTGAAACCGGTGCTGACGAGTTGGAGCGTGGGGTATGGGGAGTAGTTCGACCATCCATTAGCGGCCAGAACTACGCAATTTGCATGACGCTCACCCTCACCATATTCTGAGCGAATGAGTGCACAATCAAAGATACTATTTGTCGATACTAACGCATTTCTTCAGATGCGCGATCTAAAGGATATTCCTTGGAACGATCTGTTCCCAGGCGTCCAGACCGTTGACTTGATGATCGCCCCTCGCGTTATCGAAGAACTCGATAAACATAAGGCCGGTACGAATCAAAGAAGGCGCGACCGCGCAAGAGCGGCCCTGCAACTCATCGATAAGGCGTCTCTTACACCAGATTTTGCACTCGTGCTTAAAAGCAACCCGGTACGTCTACGGCTTGTAATTTCCACGGCTGATCGGTTGAATTGGAGTGCATACCCAAGCTTAGATCCAGCTAAACCTGACGATCAGCTCGTCGCAGAGGCATTGTCCTTCGGAAATGACGCGTGTGTCTTTTCCCACGATACAGGACCGAGAATACGCGCACGGATGATGAGCATTTCATCCTATACTCCTCTTCCCGACTGGTTACTGCCCGTCGAAAAAACAGATGACCAACGCAAAATAACCAAGCTCGAGCAGGACCTCAAACACGCATTAAGCCGCTTTCCAAGCATCGAAGCTGGCTTCAAGGAGTTTGACGCATCAGATTCCCAAGTGAAACTCATTATGCCGATCGTTCCGCAACTCGATCCAGCGACGGTCGACCGCCTGACACGACACGTCCTCACAGAGAATCCGCGCAGTTCGGTTGCACACACTCGCGATAGCATCATCCTGCAGATCGGTGGTGGAATTTCAGAAAGACAGATACAGCAATATCAAAACGATTACGCATCGTATGAAACGCAAGTACGCCACTACTATGAGCATCTTCATGAGCGCGTTATGCGCGCTGGATCAGCTATTTCTGTAGACTATTACATCATTAATGACAGTGGCGTTTCTGCAGACGGCCTTCGCGTTGAATTTTACCTGAACGGAAATGGTTACTTGCTTTCCGACAGGGATGAAGCAATTGGTTCCGATACGATTTTTAAGCTACCAAAGCCTCCCCCAAAAACCGCGTGCATCTTTTGATCGCTTACCACTCAATCTTGACCATATTGTTTCTGCAAATAGACCTCCAGCACCGCGCGATCCAGTGCGTTTTTACTGGTTTGACCGACCAAAAATTGGATCCGCGCATAGCGCTCTTCAGTGTGAGGACTTTCGTGCGACTAGAAAGTTTTCTGACAGCATTTTCGTCTTTCTGCTCGACGACACTCCCTCTGAGCTAAAAATCCGTCTTCATGTAAGCGCGACAAACCTCCCCAAACCTGTTGATGTCGAAGCGAGAATTACAATAACAGAACAGGCGGTCGACTGGTCGCACGACATCATTCGCTCAATCCTACCCGCGCATGTACACAACGCGCTTTAGAAGTGCACAGATGGCGAAAGAGGGCACGTGGCTCCACTGCTTTGCCCGCCTTACATATCCTTTATTCACATTCCTTGACAAAATTCCTATATGATAATATACCTCTCCTCGTCCTGTTCACGAGGGGCGCTTCTCGAGGGCGTCTTGAGAGTGGGGCAGGATACGGTGCCCGCGGCCTTGCCTCGCAAGCAGGACTCGGGAGGCCGGGGGCCACCGCTCACCCCCACTAAGAGGGGTTGCCGATAGTTCGGCTGCGACGGCACAGGCGAACGGCGGGAAAACCGTCGGGATCAGCGAAACCGAAACTTCGTGAATCGAAGGAGTAAGGGACGTGCCGGTGTGCGACAAACCGGTCCTCCAGCCCAAAATCCCGTGATGGCGCGCCGAGAGGCGTTGCGATGGGCGGAGGCTGACGTTTCAGCCCGAGCACATCGCACGGACGACCCGAATTGCGCTTCTTGGCGCGTCATTCCCCTCACCTTCGAGGGGAAAAACAGGGAAGCCCACTTCGCGCCGCGGACGCGACAAGGACGGCGCGTGCGCGCTGCAAATTTTCCGGACATGGCTGTTTGACATGGTGAGGTCGATGACGATGCGCGGACCAACGCTCGCATCATGCAAAAGGCCGGACGCCTTGCAGCATCCGGCCCTTATGAATCGCAACGGCGACGATCAATGCGCCGACGATTCCCGCTGGCTCTTCACCGCGCTCGCGGCCACGGCCGGCGCGGCATTGCCCCAGCTGTTGCGGATATAAGTGAGCACGGCGGCGACCTGCACATCGGTCAGGCGCCAGTCGAAGCCCGGCATCGCAGGCGCGGTCGGTGCGCCAGCGGTGCCGACGGCACGCGCGCCGTTCAGCACGACATGCGCGAGCGTCGCCGGATCGTCGGACTGCACGATGGCGCTGCCCGCGAGCTTCGGGAACAGATTCGTCTCGCCGGAGCCGTTGTCCTTGTGACAAACGGCGCATGCATCCTTGTAGATCGCAGCGCCAACCCGCATCGCCGCGTCGCTCGCCGCAAGCGCCTGCGGCTTGCTGCCGTCGCTCGGCTTGCTGTCCTTCAGATAGGCTGCGATGGCGTTGAGGTCCGCCTCCGACATCTGCGAGGTCGAATTGGTGATCGCTTCGGCCATCGGCCCGGAGGCCAGCGTATGCCTGTTGGCGCCGGTCTTCAGATAGGCGACGAGCTCTTCTTTCGTCCACGCGCCAATGCCCTTGTGGTTGTTGGCAGTGATATCAGGCGCAAACCAGCCCTGCAGCGTCGCGCCGGACAGCGCCACGCTGGTCTTGTCGCCGCCGAGCGCCGTCTTCGGCGTATGGCAAGTGCCGCAATGCGCGGGCCCTTCGACGAGGTAGGCGCCGCGATTCCATTCGTCGGATTTTTGCGGGTTCGGCTGGAAGCGGCCGGGCGTGAAATTGAGCCAGTTCCAGAACGCCATCGACAGGCGGATGTTGAACGGGAACGGCAACTGGTTCGGCTCGACCGCATTGCTGACTGGCTGCACGGTCCTGAAATAGGAACGCAGTGCCAGCACGTCGTCGCGCGACATCCTGGTATAGGCCGGATAGGGCATCGCCGGATAAAGCCGGCGGCCATTATGGCCGCGGCCGTCGTGCAGCGCGGCGACGAAATCGTCGTCGCTCATCTTGCCGATGCCGGTTTCCGGATCCGGCGTGATGTTCGGCGCGAGCAGTTTGCCGAACGGCGTTTCCAGCGCGAGACCGCCGGCGAAAGGCTTGCCGCCCGGCGCGGTGTGGCAGCCGGCGCAATCGCCGAGCACCGACAGATAACGCCCCTTCTCGATGCGATCAAAGCCGAGCGGATCCTGCTGCGCGAGCGCAACGCCCGTGAAGGCCAGCGAGACGACGGCCGAGAGAATGAGAGAACGTGCCATGATCCGCTCCCTCAGACCAACGGACCGGGATTCTTCAGATAGCGATTCTTGATCGCATCCGCGGTCCAGTAAGCGAGCGCGCCGACAGTGCCCGTCGGATTGTAGCCGGCATTCTGCGGAAATACCGAAGCGCCGCCGGGCACGAACACATTGGAGACATCCCAGCTCTGGCAATAGCGGTTGACCACGGAGTCCTTCGGGTCATTGCCCATCACCGTGCCGCCGGTGTTGTGCGTGGTCTGGTAGATGGTCGAATTCCACGGCCCCTTGCGCGGGCTCGCCGTCAATTCCACCGGATCGAGCGTCTTCATGATCTCGGCCGTCTTGTCGGTGAGGAATTTCGACATGTTGAGTTCGTTCTCATGGAAATCGAACGTCATGCGCATCAGCGGCCGGCCGAACCGATCCTTGTAGGTGGGATCGAGATCGAGATAGCAGTCCTTGTAGCTGTAGGAACTGCCATGGGTGCCGATATTGTAGGCCCGGTTATAGGTCTCCGCGGTAGCCTTCTTCCACTGCGAACCCCAGCGCGGCGTGCCCTTCGGCACCGGCCGCGTGGTGATCGGGCGCGCGCCTGTCTGCCCCGAACCGATATAGCCGCCGCCGATGAAGTCGAGATCCTTGTGATCGAAATTGTCGCCGTTGAAATCGTCGATCATCATGCCACCCGAGCCGGTGGCGATGAAGTTGTTGAGCACCTTGTCCTTAAGGATCACCGATACGCCCGACGTGGTCTGATAGGCGTAGTTGCGACCGACAACGCCTTTGCCTGACTGCGGATCATAGGGCGTGCCGATGCCGGACAGCAGCAGCAGCCGGACATTGAACAGCGAGAAGGCGCAGACCAGCACGAGATCGGCGGGCTGTTCCCACTCTTCGCCCGACGTATCCACATAGGTCACGCCGGTCGCTTTCTTGCCGGTGTTGTCGAGATTGATCCTGGTGACTTCGGACTCGGTCTGCACCGCGAAATTCGGCAGCCGCATCAAAGCCGGCAGCACGCAGACCTGCGGGCTGGCCTTGGAGTAGTTGCCGCAGCCGAAGCGTTCGCAGAAGCCACAATAGGTGCACTGCCCCATGGTGACGCCGAGCTGATTGGTATAGCCCTCGGAGATATTGCCGGACGGGCGCGGGAACGGCGAATAGCCCATCTTCTTCGCGGCTTCGGCAAACAGCGCCGAACCGTAGTTCTGCTTCAGCGGCGGCGTCGGATATTCGGAACTGCGCCAGCCTTCGAACGGATTGCCGCCCGGCTGAGTCTTGCCGTTCAGATTGCCGGCCTTGCCCGAAATGCCGGCAAGCTTCTCGAAGCGATCATAATAGGGCTCGAGCTCGTCATAACTGACAGGCCAGTCCTGGATCGTCATGTCGTCCGGGATCTTGCTGGCGCCGTAACGCTCGGTGATATGCGTGCGCAGCTTGAAGTCGCTGGGCAGGAAGCGCCAGGTTTGTCCGTTCCAGTGCAGGCCTGCACCGCCGACGCCGTTGCCCGGCAGGAAGCCGGAGAATTTGCGTATCGGCAGCGCCGTTTCGCTCATCTTGTTGCGGACGGTCAGCGTCTCCTGCTCCGGCCGCAGGAACATGTCGAGGCGCACGCCATAGCGCAGCTCGTCCTGTCCATAGCCCGGCGGAAAATCGGAGGCCGTATCGCGCCACGGGCCGCGCTCGATGGCGACGACATCGAGGCCCTGCTTGGCGAGTTCGTAAGAGAGAATGGAGCCGGTCCAGCCGAGACCGACGACGACAACGTCTTTGCGTGGAAGTTTGCGTGCCATCACTCAGTCTTTCGCTGTCCAGTCGGCGCGTCCCATGATGCTCACCGGCGGCAGGGGATATTTTTCGTTGTAGCGTTCGACCCAGTCGCGGAAATCGTAGCGGGCGCCCGGGAAGCCGACGAGCTTCCAGCCCGCCATGTCGCGATTGCCGCCATAGATCGGATCCGCGAAGAAGCCTTCCTGCGTGCCCGACAGCAGCAGCGAGAAGAAGCTGACGCCGTTGACGTCCTTCAGCTTCGCGATGCCTTTCTCGATATCGGTAAGCACCTTGTCCTGATCGGCAGGCGCGAGGGCATTGAAGGTCTTGCCACCGAAATTCGCCTTCACGTAATCGGCGATCGCTGCGAGTCCCTTGCGATAGCGCGCAGCCGGCGCATCGGCGCCCTGATAGCCTTGGCCCGGCGTGCCATTCATGAAAGGCGGCCGCATATAGAGTCCTTCGCTGCGGCCGAACGGGCCAGCGAGCTGGCGGTCGAGATAGACAGCGCAGCCGGCATCCTTGCCACCGGGGCCGAGTTCATCGGAGGGGATCAGGCGGTCGACGATCGCTTCGACAGCGGCGGCTTCATCGGCGGTGAAGAATTGCCAAGGTCCGGGGCGCACCGGGACGGGCGGCGATGCCGTCCCCTTTTCCCACGGCATCGCGCCGGACAGCGTGCGCGCACGGGCGGATGTAGCGCCCGCAACGAGAAGCGCCGCCGTGGATGCGAGCAGCGAGCGCCGAGACAGTTGCACTTCCCGGGGTCGATCGTTCATCGTGCGTCATCCGAATTGGAATTATTCCAATCGAAGGTTCACGACAATTTGTCGCAGGGCAACGATCTATTGATCACAATGTTGGGAGACGTCTGTGGATTGTCTCAATCCATCACGCCTGGCACCGATCGAGTCGAACGACGCTTCAACGCCGCACTCGCGATGACATCCACCTTCTCCTGACCAACTCACATTTGCGGCACCGCGAGATCGGAAAATGACACCGCCGCGTCCGGCGCAAGACGTTGCTGTATGCGCATTCCACATGGCCGGGCTGCGCCGGATTTTTATCGTAGGGCTGTACAAGCTGCGATGTTCCGTCGCAGTTAAGTCGGATAGTCTCAACAGCAACGGGCGGCAAGCACGCGCCTCGCAACGGGATGGAAACGACGATGAGCAGACAGCCCTGGTACAAAGTGCTCTACATCCAGGTGATCATCGCCATCATCATCGGCGTGGCGCTCGGTTACTTCTATCCCGATGCCGGCAAGGCGCTGAAGCCGCTCGGCGACGGCTTCATCGCGCTGATCAAGATGATGATCGCACCTGCGATCTTCTGCACAGTGGTGCATGGCATCGCCTCCATTGGCGACATGAGCAAGGTCGGTCGCATCGGCGGCAAGACGCTGCTCTATTTCGAAGTGGTCTCCACCGCCGCGCTGCTGATCGGACTTCTGGTCGGACACTTCCTGCAGCCCGGCGCCGGTTTTAACATCGATCCGGCGACGCTCGATGCGAAGTCTGTCGCGAGTTACGTGACGCGCGCCAAGGAGGAGAGTTTCGTCAATCATCTGCTGGCGATCATCCCGACCTCCTATTTCGACTCATTGGCCAAGGGGGATCTGCTGCAGGTGCTGCTGGTGGCGATCCTGTCGGGCTTTGCGATCTCGCATATGGGCAAACCCGGCGAGAAGATCGCCGAAGGCATCGATCTCGCCGGCAAGATGTTCTTCCGCATCATCGGCATGATCGTGAAGGTGGCGCCGATCGGCGCCTTCGGCGCCATGGCCTTCACCATCGGCTCGTTCGGGCTCGGCGCACTGGTCAATCTCGGCTATCTGATCATCACCTTTTACGTGGCATCGCTGCTGTTCGTGCTCCTGGTGCTCGGCGGCATCGCGCGCGCCTTCGGCTTCTCGATCCTGCGCTTCATCGCCTATATCAAGGATGAGCTGCTGATCGTGCTCGGCACCTCATCGTCGGAAACCGTGCTGCCGCGCATGATCACCAAGATGGAAGCGCTCGGCGCGTCAAAGCCGGTGGTCGGCCTCGTGATCCCGACCGGCTATAGTTTCAACCTCGACGGCACCAATATCTACATGACGCTGGCGACGCTGTTTCTGGCACAGGCGACCAACACGCATCTCTCCATCGGCCAGATGGCCGCGGTACTCGGCGTCGCCATGCTCACCTCGAAAGGCGCATCGGGCGTGACGGGCGCAGGCTTCGTGACGCTGGCAGCGACGCTGTCGATCATTCCCGACATTCCGATCACTTCGCTCGCGATCATCGTCGGTATCGACAAATTCATGAGCGAATGCCGCGCCCTGACCAACCTGATCGGCAACGGCGTTGCCACCATCGTGATCAGCCGCTGGGAAGGCGAACTTGACCGGCACAAGCTGCATGAGGCGATGGCGCATCCCATCACATTCGGCGAGGAAATGGAGCGCGTGCCGCTGGATGAGGTGCCGGTGAAGCCGGCGGCATAAGCCAAACTGGCTTTGAGCCTGGATGAAGCGAAGCGTAATCCCCATTTGTAGAAATAGCGGAGACGCTGGCCTCCGCATGTCGCTCCACTCACGCGGGCTACGGCTGCGAATCCGGCATCAGCGCCGCAATCGCCTCGGCGCTCGCTTTCGCCTTCGACAGCAACAGATATTTCCCATTGCGCAATGTCGCCGCACTGGCCACGACCACCGCGCGCTTCGGGCAGATACCGAAGCAACTCGTCGTCACCACGCGCGGCGGCCTCACATCTTGCACGGCGCTGCGGTTCTTCGCTTCTGACTTGAGTGCCTTGCGCAGCTTCTTGCCGTCGTCGATCCGGCCGAGGCACTTCTTGCAGACAAGGATCGGCGGCGCGCGGCGCAGCCTTGCGGCAGTAACGGGTTTTGGGGCCATAGGATCTATATAGACGCCGGGTTCTCGATTGCGATCACCCGGACCGGCGGTTGGATGTATTCTGAACGAGATTGCCGTGCGCGGCCTGTTCGCGAATATTGTGTTTTTCATCGTCGCGATGGCCTTTGGTGTCGTCGATCAACACTTTCGGCACGTTCGACGGCCCTTTGTCGCTACGGTTATGCTCGGGGACGGGCTGAATATGCTTGGTCATATGTCCCTCCGTTCGTGAATGATGGGACCAACGCGGCGGAGTTGCCCGCGTTCCGACATTATCTGCGCGATCAACTACTGACTTCCTGCCGGATTGCTCTGCGGAATGCCTCCAAACGATTGAACCTTCAAATGAGTTGGCCTGACGCATCTAGGTCGTTGGGGGAGTTCGCATGAAAGTCGCCTTGTTGATCCTGTTGGGCCTTATCCTTGGACTAATCGGCGGCGGCGCGCTTGGCCTTGGCGCCGGGGTTGCCTGGGTCGAATTGTTCAAGACCTCCAATTTTGAAGGCTACAGTGCCATGCTGGTGTTCTTCACCTTCATGCCTATCGGCGCACTGCTCGGCGCGGTCGCTGGAGCCATTTTGTTCGGCATTGCCGCCGCCCACCCCCAGAAACTCAGCGCCGAACACCTGAAGCAGTACGACCGTGACGGCTTCCGTTTCCGACAGGATATTTGACTATCGGGTCCGGAATTGTGCATTGCAAAAATTTCTCTTGCAACGCGAAGGAAATTTAATTACTTTAAGCTTCAATTGATTACCATTTGTCGCCCGTCTCCGTTTTTCCCCACGGGCCATCTCGCTTCAACCATTCCGGATTTTCAGCAAATGACAGAGCATAGCCTCTGGCGTTTGTCGCGCGCGTTGCATCGCGCGATCAACGACCAGAATTTCGACGATCTCGCCGCCATGATCGACGACCATATCGACTGGGCCGTGTTCGGTCCGATCGATATGTTTCCGTTTCTCGGTGCGCGTCATGGAAAAGCAGCCGTTCTCGAGGCCTGCCGGCAAATTGCACAGAATGTCCGTGTGCATCGCTATGAGCGCGAACATATGTTGCTCAGCGAAGATTCCGGCTCGGTCATGATGCGCTTCTCGCTGACAGCGCTCGATACCAATCGGCCGATCAGCCTGCGCCTCGCGCAGTTCGCTCAATTCCGCGCCGGCCGGCTGATCAGCATGCGCGTCGTGGTCGATACATTCGATCTGGTCGAGCAGGCTCTGGGCCGATCCATCCATCTGCCGAAGATCGCGTGATCGTGCCTTGCAGCTGAATGCTGCGATGCCATAATTTTGCCGATGGTGGCGGTATGATCTGCGGACCAACGCGATCTGCTGGGCATGGGCATGATGGCAGCGATAACCGTTCCGTTTTATCGACTTTGTTTCGTTGCTGCGGTTTGCATGGGCGCGGCGGCTTCGCCGGCTCATGCGCAAAATCCATGGGCCGGCATCAACGATGTCGAGACTCACGATCTCGCGCCTCCGCCCGGCGAGATCGAACCGGTCGATACGTCGCCTGTCGCGAAGAACGATTCGACCGAACCCGATTGGAGTTCGCTCAGCGTCAACGACTCGCCACTCGCCAAGGGATCGCTTCGCGAGAAAAAATCGTCGCTGATTGTCGGCAAACAGACCTCATCCTGGACATCGAATGACAACGGCGGCTCGTCGGCTGTCTCAGTGAAGCAATCGGTGATGCCATTCTGGGATACGCGTATCGGTGCTGACATGAATGTTGCGCACCAGGGGGCTGCACACAGCGCGCAGGACGCCTATCGTAACCAGTTCGGTGACGGCACGCAGGCGGCGTCAAATGGCACCGCCTGGGCCGCCATGACGGCACCTGGCGTCGGCACGATCTGGGATCAGACCGCCATCGAAGCACGCGTCGACCCCTATGCGGACCAGACCAAGTTCGGCACGTCGATCAGCAAGTCGGTACCGCTGGCGGGCAACCAGTACTCGTTGACGCTGCAGAGCGGCTACAATGTCATCCAGCAGGGCAGCATTCCGATGGTCGGCTATAACGGCCGTCCCACGCGAACCTATGAGACCGATCAGCTTGCCCGTTTCAACATTATCGATACGGGTACCACCTTCGTTGCCGGCCAGTCGCTGGCAACGACCGACGACAAATGGCTTCGCAAATTCGGCGCCGAGCAAAAACTGTTCGGCGGCGTAAACGTGTCGGGATCGGTGAGCGAAACCACCAGTGGCGCGACCAACAAGAGTCTTACCGCCGGGTTTAAACATACCTGGTGATTTAAGTTTACATACACTTTATCCGCGAATTTCCGGCGAATAACGAGCACTCGCCGCAGATTGGCCGCTATCCTGTCGGAATCGACTGCGCAGATGACAATATTGTTGCGCCGTGCGGGGGACAGTCCGCGCGTCATGCGTCGATCAGGAGAAAACCCTATGAACGCGACTCGCCCAGAGCAGACCGAAACCATCGCCGAAGACAGCAACCTCGCTGCCGTCTCGGAAGTCGAAGCAGGTATCCGCGACTTTGTCCGCAACGACATCGCCTATCTGCGTCGCCCCGGTGCGAACGCTGCCGCTGGTTCGACCACCGAAACAGCCACTGGAACCGAAACCTCGGCCTCGCTCGACTCCTCTGCCGAAGCGACTGTGAACAGCGTCAACTCGCTGATCCAGCGCGTCGCCGGCACCTCGCTGGCAGAGATCGAGAAGCTGATCGGCGAATTGGAAAGCCTGCGCGACCTGCTGCATGCCGAAGGCCAGCGCGTCCAGCGCGAGATCTCCGGCTATGCCCAACTCAGCCAGGCAGCCATGAAATCCACCCGCCTGATTGCCGACAATGTGGCCCAGTGGAAGCGTGCGGCGGACAACCTCCGCCACGACTGATCGGTAAATAGCTAATGTTTTCAAGCGCCGCTCCGGCCCGGGGCGGCGTTTTTCATTGAAATTTCAGTTTCTTGAGTACAATTTCAATTGAACTTTAACCACCTCTCCCCGACCAAGTCCTAGGCAGAAAAACTGTCAGGGGTCTGGGGAGACATCCGTGCAAACGATACGACCGAATACCGCGGCGCCGATTCCAGCACGCGCGGCCGCGCCCAAAATGGGCACCATCATCGTTCGATTTTCTGGTTTGCTTCTGGTGGCCGTGGCGCTGATGGCCTTCGCCTGGAGCCGCTAATTTCCGCGGCAAATATCTCTTCGCAGTTTGGGTCTGCGGCCCGCGCCAATGGCGCTAGGAAATTACACCCAGTTATTCGCTGACGACCGCGCTATTGTCCAGCGTGTAGGCGCCGTCGGCATAGCCTTTCACCACCATGCAGGTGCCGAACATCACAGCAAGCGTGATGCTCGCGAAGATGAAGCCAACAAATTTCAATCCGGCACGATCAGCCATTGTAGTCCCCAGTCATCCCTAAGCATTCGTAGTGCGTGGGTCGCACATCACGCTCACAAAGTTCAAAACACATTAACGTTGGGTCGGTTCCACCGACAAAGTTGGATTGGGTTAATTGCGGTCGCTGCGCTGTGGCAGAAATACCGAGCCGATGAAAGAGTAAACTTCCTCGCCCCGCTGATTGACGGCAACGTTCTTCGATTGAACGATACCCCAGCCAGGCCGCGATGCCGTAGCGCGCACCGAAACGATTTCACCGGAATAAGTCAACGTATCCCCGGCGAAAACGGGCTTGAGCCAGCGCAGATCGCGAAAGCCGGGCGAAGGCCCGCCAGTTCCGAATTCCTCGCCGCGCGCTTCGACTTCCTGACGCGCGCGAACGCCATCCGCAACGATCAACTTCATGCAGACCGATGCGACATGCCAGCCCGATGCCACAAGCCCGCCGAACAGCGAATTGCGGCCGGCTTCTTCATCGAGATGGAACGGCTGCGGATCGAATTCGCGCGCAAAGATCTTGATCGCTTCCGCGGTGAACGTGAACGTGCCGAGTTCACGACGAAGGCCGACTTTCATGTCTTCGAGAAAGGGCATGTCACATCTGCTCCGCAGTCGCACGGTGGCCGATCATGATCGGCACGGTCATGTCCGAAACCGTTTGCCCCTTCGCATTGCGCATGCTGCACTTGAACGTCACGAACCCCATAGATGGACGAGACTGCGATGTGCGCGTCTCCATCACCTCGACATCGAGCGTGAGCTCATCATCCGGACGAAACGGCATCAGCCACTTCATTTCGGTGACGCCTGGCGCTCCCAGGGATGCGGTTTTGTACAGAAAGCCATCATAGATCATGCGCATCATCAGCGAGCACATATGCCAGCCTGAACCCGCGAGTCCCTTCAGCATCGAGGCCTTCGCTGCCTCTTCGTCCAGATGCATCGGCTGCGGATCATATTCTTTGGCATAAGCGATGATTTCATCGCGGGTGATCCGTCGCGGGCCGAAACTGCCGAAATGGCCCGGCTGAAAATCTTCGAATGTCAGGGTCATGGTGGATAATGCCGTCACGGGAGCCTGATTGTGGCCGTTATTTGGGGCAATCTCAACCCGGTCACTCGCATGGCTTGCCGTAGCTTACGGAAGGGGAAACAAGCCCTTGATGCGAGCTGCCTTGTGACTTCACGCGCGATACCGGGGGAGATTTTCCGAATGTTCGAATTCCGCGACCTTTTTCAGTGGGACCGTTTCATCACGCCCACGATCATCAAGACGTTCTATTGGCTGGTGATCGCCCTGATCGTCCTGTTCGGCATCTCCGGAATCTTCTCCGGCCTGGCCACGATGGCGATCAGTCCGTTTGGCGGCTTCATCCTGCTATTGTCGAGCCTTGCCAGCGTCATCGTCGGCGTCATCGCCGCGCGCATCAGCGCCGAATTCGTGCTGATCGTATTCCGGATCAACGAGCACCTCGGCGCGATCCGCGATCAGGGCGAACAGCGGCTATAGTAGACTTGTCCCGGATGCGATGCGGCGCGAAGTGCCGCTTCGCAGGGCCGGGACCGCCAAATCATCCGGCGTTTGATACGACCCCGGCTCTGCGAAGCAATACTTCGTATTGCGTCGCGTCCGGGGCACAGATCAATCCTTACGTATTGAACCGGAAATGCAGCACGTCGCCATCGGCGACGATGTATTCCTTGCCTTCCAGCCGCAGCTTGCCGCCATCGCGGGCGCCGGCTTCGCCATTCAGCCTGACATAGTCGTCATAGGCGATGGTTTCGGCGCGAATGAACCCCTTTTCGAAATCGGTGTGAATGACGGCGGCCGCCTGCGGCGCCTTGGTACCGCGCGTAATCGTCCAGGCACGCGCTTCCTTCGGACCAACAGTGAAATAGGTGATCAGATGCAGCAGCGTGTAGCCGGCACGGATCAAACGATCGAGACCCGGCTCTTCGAGGCCGAGCGTATCGAGAAATTCTGTGCGCTCTTCGCGTGACAGCGTGGCGATTTCGGATTCGATCTTCGCCGAAATGACGACAGCTTCGGCACCCTCTTTCTTGGCGTGCTCGAACACCTTTTCGGAGAACTTGTTGCCGTTCTGCGCCGAGCCTTCCTCGACATTGCAGACATAAAGCACAGGTTTGGAGGTCAGGAGGCCGAGCATGCGGAATGCGCGCTCCTCTTCCGGCTTGCGCTCCATGCCGCGTGTCGGCTTACCGTCACGCAGCAGCACCAGCGCGCGCTGCAACAGATCAAGCTGATCCTTGGCGTCCTTGTCGTTGCCCTTGGCCTTCTTGGCGAGGTTCTCGGCGCGCTTTTCGCAAGAGTCGAGATCCGCCAGCATCAGCTCGGTCTCGATGATCTCGATATCGGCAAGCGGATCGACCTTGCCTTCGACATGGGTAATGTCGCCGTCCTCGAAGCAACGTACCACATGGGCGACGGCATCGACTTCGCGGATCGTGGCCAGAAATTGATTGCCGAGGCCTTCGCCCTTCGACGCGCCTTTCACGAGACCGGCGATATCCACGAAGGTCAGACGGGTCGGGATGATCTGCTGCGACTTGCCGATCTCGGCAAGCTTGTCGAGCCGCTTGTCCGGCACCGCCACCTCACCGACATTGGGCTCGATGGTGCAGAACGGATAGTTCGCAGCCTGCGCAGCGGCGGTTTCAGTGAGCGCATTGAACAGCGTCGATTTACCGACATTCGGTAGCCCGACGATACCGCATTTGAATCCCATGACCCTGTCCTGATTCTTGCCTAATTCTTCGACGGCTTCTCGGCGGAGCCGTTGTCGTCCTTCGACGTAAAACCTTTGGCCTGCATCGTCAGATGCACCTTGTTCTGGAACGACGAGTCGTTGCCACCGACGAGCAATCCGACATGGTCGGACACCGCATCGTTGAACGCTTCGAGCTGCTGCCGTTCGGCCTTGGCGAAATCGCTCAGCACATGACCATGCACGAGTTCCTTGGCACCGGGATGTCCGATACCGAGACGCACGCGGCGATAATCATTGCCGACATGGGCGGAGATCGAGCGCAGGCCGTTATGTCCGGCAATGCCGCCGCCGACCTTCACGCGCACTTTGGCGAAAGGCAACTCTAACTCGTCGTGAAACACGGCGATGTCGCCGAGTGAAATCTTGAAGAAACTGGCGGCTTCCTGCACGGAGCGGCCGGATTCGTTCATGAAGGTCATCGGCTTCAGCAGGATGACGCGCTCGCTGCCGAGCGTGCCTTCCGAGGTCTCGCCCTGAAAACGACGGCGCCACGGTGCGAAACCGTGACGCCGCGCAATCTCGTCGACAACCATGAACCCGATATTGTGCCGGTTGCCCTGGTATTTCGCACCAGGGTTTCCGAGACCAACATAGAGGCGCATGACGCGGTCTCCCGCGCTGGCTTACTTCTTCTTCGCCGGAGCGGCGGCAGCGGCCGGAGCCTTCGCACCAGCGGCCGGCGCCTTGGCACCAGCAGCGGGGGCAGCAGCGGCAGCCGGAGCGCCTGCGGCCGGCGTCTCTTCGCCGTAACCCGACGGCGGCACGATAGTGACGAGGGTCATATCGGCGTCGCGGGCCAGCGTCTTGACGCCCTTCGGCAGCTTCAGGTCGGTGATGTGCAGCGACGAACCGATATCGAGCGCGCTGACGTCGACTTCCAGATACTGCGGAATGCTGTCGGCCTCAGCTTCCAGTTCGATCGTGTGGGCGACGATGTTGATGGTGCCGCCGCGCTTCACGCCCGGAGCGACTTCAGCGCCGTTGACGTGCAGCGGAACGCTGACGCGGATGGTGGCGCCTTCGCCGAGACGGAAGAAATCGACGTGGATCGGGAAATCCTTGACCGGATCGAGGTGGAAGTCGCGCGGAATCACGCGGTGCTTCTGGCCATCGAGCTCGATGTCGAAAATGGTGGTCAGGAAGCGGCCGGCCTGGATGCGCAGGCGGAGTTCCTTGTCGTCTACCGAGATCGGCAGCGGGGGCTTGTTGTCACCATAGATCACAGCCGGGATACGGCCGGCGCGACGCTCTGCCCGTGCGGCCCCCTTGCCGCTCACCGGACGTGCGGTCGCCTTGAATTCCTTCACGGTCGCCATCGTCTAAGTCCTTGTTTTTGAAAAAGTTAAAGGCCGCCGGAGCGGCCTCGTTGTCACGTCACGGCAAGCCTCCAGGGGTGCGGGGGCCGCAGACGTGGCCGGCTTTTAGCGCCATCGGGCCGAAATGACAAGGAAATGTCAGGCTTTTTCGGCCCATTGCATCCACAGAACCCGAACTGGGCGCGGCTCAGCCGCCCAGCTTCGCCTCCAGTGCCGCGATCCGGTCCTTCAGGGCCTCGTTCTCCTCGCGGGCGAGCCGCGCCATGTCTTTCACGGCCTCGAATTCCTCGCGCTTCACGAGATCGAGATCGCGGAGGATCTTTTCGGCCTGGGTGCGGACCACAGTGTCCATCTCACGCTTGACGCCCTGGGCGGCGCCGGCGGCTTCGTTCATCAAGCGGCCGATCTCGTCGAATAACCGATTGCTGGTCTGGGTCATGGCAAGAACTCCGGTCGGATAAACTCAAACAGCCGCATCGCGCGGCGCGCCGACAATGGCGACCCCCACCATTTAGTTCAAGCCTTGCCCGGCTTCCACAGTCACAAACGCGAATATCCCTTAATTCGTCATGGCCTTGTGCTTTACTGCGGTCATCGGGAGCCGTAAGTCCACGCCATGCCCTTCCTCGCGATCGATTTTCCCAACTTCAATCCCGTCGCCGTCGCGATCGGCCCGATCGTCATTCGCTGGTACGCGCTGGCCTATATCGTCGGCATCGTGCTCGGCTGGATCTATGCGCGCGCGCTGATCAAGCGGGAAAGACTGTGGGGCGGCCCGCCGCCGGTTTCGCTCATCCAGTTTGACGATTTCATCCTGTGGGTCACGCTCGGCATCATTATCGGCGGCCGCACCGGTGAAGTTCTGTTCTGGAATTTTCCATACTATTACGCGCATCCGCTCGAAATCTTCCAGCTCTGGAACGGCGGCATGTCGTTCCATGGCGGCTATCTCGGCTGTGCGGTCGCAGTGATTGCGTTCGCATTGTCGCAGCGCATCTCCATTCTCTCGCTCGGCGACCTCACTTGCGCAGTGGCGCCGATCGGAATCTTCCTTGGCCGCGTCGCCAATTTCGTCAATGGCGAGTTGTGGGGGCGCGTCACCGATGACAGCGTGCCATGGGCCGTCATCTTCCCGCATGCCGGGCCGCAGCCGCGCCACCCAAGCCAGCTCTATGAAGCGGGCCTCGAAGGCTTGCTGCTGTTCATCGTCCTCGCCATCATGGTCCGCATGGGCGCGCTGAAGCGGCAGGGCATGGTGCTGGGCGCCTTCACGGTCGTCTATGGCTGCGCCCGCATCGTTGGTGAACTGTTTCGCGAACCGGATGCGCCGACCGGCTTCGTCTTTGGGCAGGTAACCATGGGACAATTGCTGTCGGTCCCGATGATCATCATCGGCCTCGCGCTGATCGTTCGCGCATGGCGCCTGCCGGATCGCAGCGCGCTCAATCCTGGTAAGGCCTGACCGTGACCGATCAAGCATCGCCGCTGCTCGACGAGATCAAGCGCCTGATCCGCTCCACCGGCCCGATGCCGGTGTGGCGCTATATGGAGCTCTGCCTGACGCATCCGCGCCATGGCTATTACATCGCGCGCGATCCGCTCGGCCGCGAGGGCGACTTCACGACATCGCCGGAAGTCAGCCAGATGTTTGGCGAATTGCTCGGCCTGTGGGCGGCATCCGTCTGGCGCGGCATGGACTCGCCATCGAAATTGCACCTGATCGAATTCGGCCCCGGCCGAGGCACCATGATGTCTGACGCGCTCCGCGCCATGCGGGTGCTGCCGGATCTCTATCAGGCACTGAATGTGCACCTGGTCGAGATCAATCCGGTACTGCGCGAAAAGCAGAAGGCCTCGTTGCCGGCGCTGCGCAGCCTCACCTGGCATGACAGCATCGCATCTGTTCCCGAAGGCCCCTCGGTCATCTTCGCCAACGAATATTTCGACGTGCTGCCAATCCACCAGGCCATCAAGCGCGACGGCGGCTGGCACGAACGCACCGTCGATATCGGCGCCGACGGACAACTCATCTTCGGCGCATCGGCCGAGCCGATTCCGCGCTTCGAACTGCTGCTGCCACCCCTGGTGCGCGCAGCGCCGATCGGCGCCATCTTCGAATGGCGGCCGGACAGCGAAGCCATGACCATCGCGCGACGAGTCCGCGATCAAGGCGGTGCCGCCGTCATCATTGACTACGGCCATGTCCGCAGCGATGCCGGCGATACATTCCAGGCCATCGCGAA
Organism: Bradyrhizobiaceae bacterium PARB1; assembly: GCA_002256345.1. Lineage (GTDB taxonomy): Bacteria > Pseudomonadota > Alphaproteobacteria > Rhizobiales > Xanthobacteraceae > Tardiphaga. The sequence goes on from NKIY01000003.1 coordinate 368,738, forward strand.
ACACAGCTACATTGATCCGCTGAAGAATCCCGGCCAAGCCGACATTACTGCGCATGTGGATTTCCAGGCGCTCGCCCGCGCCGCCGAGGATGTAGGCGCTCGCGTACATGGCCCGGTGACACAAGGCGAGTTCCTCAAGCGCCTCGGTATCGAGACCCGCGCCCTGACGCTGATGGCCAAGGCGACGCCGGAAGTGTCCGAAACCGTATCAAGCGCACTCAAGCGCCTGATCGACTCGGGGCGCGGCGGCATGGGCTCGATGTTCAAGGTGATCGGCATTTCCGATCCGAAGATCGAGACGCTGGTGGCGCTCAGCGACGCCCCGGAGATTTCAGCATGAAGACTTTCGCCTCACCTGCCCTCTCCGACCTTCCCGGCCTGCGCCACGCATTCTTCACCCGCGACGGCGGCGTCTCCAAGGGTATCTATGCCGGCCTCAATGGCGGCATCGGCTCCAACGACGATCCCGCTGATATCGCCGAGAACCGCAAGCGCATGGCCGAGGCTATGGGCGTCGATGTCGCTCATTTTCTGACCGCGCATCAGATTCATTCGCCCGATGTCGCCGTAGCGACCGCGCCGTGGAATCTGGACTCCCGCCCGCGTGTCGATGCGATGGTAACGGCGACGCCTGGCCTTGTCCTCGGCGTCACCACGGCCGATTGCGGCCCGATCCTGTTCGCCGATGCCAAAGCACGTGTGATCGGCGCAGCGCATGCCGGCTGGAAAGGCGCCTTCACCGGCGTACTCGAAAACACCATTGCAGAGATGGAAAAGCTGGGCGCCGATCGCACCGACATCACCGTCGCCATCGGCCCGCTGATCCGACAACCGAGCTACGAAGTCGGCGCCGAATTCGTCACTCGCTTCGCCGACGCCGATCCCGCGTTTGCGCGCTTCTTCATCCCGTCATCGCGTGAAGGCCACTCCATGTTCGACCTCGCCGGCTTTATCCGCATGCGGCTCGAGCGCGCCGGCGTCGCCGCGATCGACGACACCGGCATCGACACCTATCCGGACGAGCAACTGTTCTCCTATCGGCGGACCGTGCATCGCAAGGAGCCGGATTACGGCCGCCAGATTCACGCCATCGTGCTCACGCGTTAACCATAGCGGGCATTCGGCACCGGCCATAACTATCTAAAATTTAAAGCAAATTGCCGAAAACCCGGCATCGAGCCGTCCACCTTGGTAAGATCTGCGACGCTCCCGCCCTAGACCTTAACGCATTTTAACGATATCGCTCGACCATCCGGACGCGTCAGCGCAGCCGGCTCACGTCGGACGCCATCGTATGCGATTTCCTGCCGTTCCTGCCTCGCGAACCAAGCTGCTTCCGGCAGTTGTTATTCTGCTCGGCGCGACGCTCGGCGGCTGCGTCAGCAATTCCGGCGGCGGTCCGATGAACGCCCAGGCCAGCATGCCCCCCGCCGCCGGCCCGACGGTGGCCTTCGAATCCATCGACGGCCCGCCACCGCAGGTGTTCGACCGGATGGTCAGTGTGCTCGACAGCGAGGCCAAGCTGCGCAGCCTTGCTGTGGTCTCGCGCAAGGACAGCGCTGCCTTCCGCATCCGCAGCTATCTATCGGCGCAAGTGCGCGGCTCCAATACCTCCATCGCCTGGGTCTGGGACGTCTACGATCGCGACCAGAACCGCGCCTTCCGCCTCAACGGCGAAGAGGCCACCGGCAAAGGTAGCCGCGATGCCTGGGGCACCGCCGACGATCTCACGCTGCGCCGGATCGCCCAAGCCGGCCTCACCGGTCTGAGCGGTATGATCAATGGCGCTGCGCCGGCCGAAAGCGCGCCCGAACCTCCGTCCTCTGCACGTGGCCCGGCCGTCGCCAGCACCGATGAGTTGTCGTCGCAGGCCACTGCATTCGCTGATGTGCGCTAAGTTCAGCGCGCGTTAAGCAGCCACCCGATTTTGCGCAGGAAAACCGTCATCTGCGGGTTGCAAACTGTGACATTCGCTTGATATCACCTCGCTCAGCTAGACTAGTTGTTGTGGGTAACCCGATATGCTGAACGTTGTATCCACCAAACCGCGGGGAGACGCGTCGATGTCGGGTAAAAACGGTTCCATCAAACTCGTTGCCGGCAACTCGAATCCGGCGCTTGCCAAGGAAATCGCCGACTGGCTGAAGATGCCGCTGACCAAAGCCAGCGTGCGCCGCTTCGCCGATATGGAGATCTTCGTAGAGATCCAGGAAAACGTCCGCGGCTCCGACGTCTTCGTCGTCCAGTCGACATCGTTTCCCGTCAACGACCACTTGATGGAATTGCTGATCGTCACCGATGCTCTGCGCCGCGCCTCCGCGCGCCGCATCACAGCCGTGATTCCGTATTTCGGCTACGCCCGTCAGGACCGCAAGGTCGGCTCACGCTCGCCCATCTCGGCCAAGTTGGTCGCCAACCTGATCACCCATGCGGGCGTCGACCGCGTCCTCACGCTCGACCTGCACGCCGGCCAGATCCAGGGCTTCTTCGACATCCCCACCGACAACCTCTACGCCGCACCGGTGATGGTGCGCGACATCAAGGAGAAGTTCGACCTCTCCAAGGTGATGGTGGTTTCGCCTGACGTCGGCGGCGTGGCGCGAGCTCGCGGCCTCGCCAAGCGCATCAACACACCGCTGGCGATCGTCGACAAGCGCCGCGAACGCGCCGGCGAATCCGAAGTAATGAACGTGATCGGCGACGTCGCCGGTTATACCTGCATCCTGATCGACGACATCGTCGACTCCGGCGGCACGCTGGTGAATGCCGCCGATGCCTTGCTCGCCAATGGCGCCAAGGACGTCTACGCCTATCTCACCCATGGCGTGCTCTCCGGCGGCGCCGCCGCGCGTATTGGCGGATCACAGCTCAAGGAACTTGTGATCACGGATTCGATCCAGCCGACCGATGCGGTGATCAACACGCCGAATATCCGTACACTATCGATTGCCAGCCTCATCGGCGAAGCGATCGAACGCACGGCGGCGGAAGAGTCGGTGTCGAGCCTGTTCGACTAAGGCTGCCGGGTCACGCAATCCCCGCCGCTACCTGACCGCGCAGCCGCTCGAGGCTGAGCAGCGTTTCCGCACAAGCCGACGCGACTTCCGCACCCTTCTGCTCGAAATGCTTGCGGAAGAACGCCGCGCCTTCGTCCGTGTCGTGGAATTCACTCGGCGTGACCACAGCCGAGAAGACCGGAATCTCGGTCCGCAACTGAACGTCCATCAGAGCCCGGATCACTGTATCGGCGACGTAGCTGTGCACGCCGCTATCGACGACAAGGCCTGCCGCCACAATCGCCGTGTAGCGCCGGGTCTTCGCCAGCACCTGCACATGCAATGGGATTTCGAACGAGCCCGGCACCTCGAACAGATCGACCTGTGACGGATCGACATGCCGCGCCGCGATCTCGGTGCGAAACGACTCCCAACATGGCGCGACGATGTCGCGGTGCCAGGACGATTGCACGAAGGCCACGCGCTGCGGCCTGGCGAATTGCGGATGGCTGACGGGCTGGGATGCTTCGGTCATGACTATTGTTTCCCTTTGTCCCCAAACTATGCCGAAGCGCCCGCGCGCCAGCAAGGGCGGGAATATCGCCGCCCGTCATGGCGAAGAGCCCTTGCGACGAAGCAATCCAGTTCTTGCTTGCGCCCCTGGATTGCTTCGTCGCCTTGTTCCTCGCAATGACGCCCCAGAGACCAGTCCAAGACGACGAGCTCTCTCTCCAAACTCGTCCTGCGCGCAGCCGATTTCATCCGGACTCGCATTCCGGGAATCCGATTCCGGTTTGTTCTCATTGCAACGTGATGACCTGTGGATGAAGGGGCCATTGTCTGTGGACGGAGTCGGGGCGGCGTTGCGCGGATTCCGCAAATCACATCACTTCGGTTTCGCAAGTTCTGGACGATTTAAGTTTAAAGCCACGCAACGGCGCTCCGACAATTTCGCGTACCCGGCCAGTCGTTTGCATCACGAATTTCCAAGGCAAGGTCGCGACCGCATGTCACTTCTCGAAGGCACTCTCGATTCACGCGCCAATCCACTCGCGGTCGTCGAAGACATTGCCGCCGATCATAACTGGGCGTTCGAACGCTCCGGTGAAGACGAAGTTACGATCGTCTCCAAAGGTGACTGGACCGACTATCAGCTCTCCTTTACCTGGATGAGCGAGATCGAAGCGCTGCATCTCGCTTGCGCCTTCGACATGAAGATTCCAGCCGCGCGCCGCAGCGAAGTACAGCGCCTGATCGCCGCAGTGAACGAACAGATGTGGGTGGGTCATTTCGATATCTGGACCGCATCCGGCATGATCATGTACCGGCAGGCGATCCCGCTACCGGAAGGCATGACGGCCTCGACCGCGCAGTGCGAGTCCATGCTCGTCTCCGCGATCCATGCCTGCGAGCGCTACTATCCGGCGATGCAGTTCGTCGTATGGGCCGGCAAGACGGCCGAACAGGCGATGAGCGCCGCGATGTTCGACACCGCAGGCGAAGCGTGAATCTCGAACCGACGATCAGCATCCCCGACGCCCCCGGTGAAGCCGAGCGACTCGCGGTGTGGAATGCGCTGCTGGCCTACAACAACAAGTCGGTCGGCCCGAACGACTACCAGCCATTGTCGATCCTGATCCACGATCCGGAAACTGGCGAACCCGCCGGCGGCATCTGGGGCAAGACGGCCTATAACTGGTGCTTCGTCGAACTGTTCGTGGTGCCAGAAAAATTCCGCGGTCAGGACATCGGCACCAAGGTCTTGAAGCTTGCTGAAGACGTCGCGCGCGAGCGTGGCTGCATCGGGCTCTGGCTCGACACCTATTGGTTTCAGGCGCGCAGCTTCTACGAGAAGCAGGGCTATGAGGTATTCGGCGAACTGCCGGACTATCCCCGCGGTGGGCCAAGATATTTTCTGAAGAAGAGTCTCATCTAACTCGTCCCGGGCGCGGTGTAGGGCCCTTCCGCTGCATTGCGCCTGGGACACACGGTGCTAAGGTCCCCGCGCCTCAAGCTAGCCGGGACCGTACCATGACCACCGCTTCATCCGCCCTCCAGACCCTCGACGGTCACATCATTCTCGCCGGTGCCGGCAAGATGGGCGGTGCGATGCTGATGGGCTGGCTGGCCGGTGGCCTCGACCCCAGCCGAGTGGTCGTGCTCGACCCCTATGTCTCCGATGAGATCAAGCCGCTCGCTGCGAAGGGCGTACGTCTCAATCCGAAGGTCACGGAGATCACCAACGTCTCGGCGCTCATTCTCGCTGTGAAGCCGCAAATGTTCGCCGAGGTGGGCCCGACGCTGCGCGCCATTGTCGGCGATACGCTGGTCGTCTCGATCATGGCGGGCACCACCATTGCCGGCATTGCCAAGACCTGCGGCGGCAAGATCGTGCGCGCGATGCCAAACACACCGGCCGCCATCGGCCGCGGCATCACCGTCGCCGTTGCCGCGAGCGATGTTTCGCAGTCCCAGCGTGACCTCACCGACGCGCTGCTGCGCGCCACCGGCTCTGTGGAGTGGGTCGCTAACGAAAACCTGATCGATGCAGTCACCGCTGTGTCCGGTTCCGGGCCGGCCTATGTGTTTTTGCTTGCCGAGGAAATGGCCCGCGCCGGCATTGCTGCAGGTTTGCCGGCAGAGCTTGCCATGAAGCTCGCGCGCGAGACGGTCTCTGGCTCTGGCGAATTGCTGCGTCAGTCCGATCTCGACGCGGCCACGCTACGCAAGAACGTCACCTCACCGGGGGGCACCACGGCAGCGGCGCTCAGTGTGCTGATGGCCGACGATGGCTTCGAACCACTGCTGACGCGCGCGATTGCAGCAGCGACGGCAAGATCGAAAGAGCTTGCGAAGTAACTACACCGGCACCCGCACCACCGCGCGAAGACCGCCCATCGGGCTGTCGGCGAGCGTGATGTCACCGCCATGCGAGCGGGCAATATCGCGAGCAATCGCGAGGCCGAGGCCCGTGCCGCCCTCGTCCTGATTGCGCGCATCGTCGAGCCGCAGGAACGGCTTGAACACTTCCTCGCGCATCGCGGTTGGGATTCCGGGCCCGTCATCGTCCACGGTCACCGTGAGATAGCGATGATCGCGGTGACCGGTGATCGCGATGTCATGGGCATGACGTGCCGCATTGGAAACGAGATTGCCAAGACAACGCTTGAACGACGCCGGTTTCACCGTGACGATCGGCAGGCCGTGGAACGTCACCGTTGCCTTGTGCCCGTTACGCTCGGCATCGCTGCGCAGTTCTTCCAGCGCCGCGGACATATCGGTCGGCTGCGCCGGCTCGCCGCTGTCGCCGCGCGCAAAGGCGAGATAGGCCTCCAGCATTGCCTGCATCTCGTCAATATCCTTGCGCATGCCCTCAACTTCCGGGCCGTCCTCGAGCAGCGCCAGCTCCAGCTTGAAGCGCGTGAGGATGGTGCGCAAATCGTGGGACACGCCGGCGAGCATCGCCGTGCGCTGCTCCATGGCGCGTTCGATGCGCGCCTTCATCTCGATGAAGGAATTGGCAGCCCGCCGCACCTCGCGGGCGCCGCGCGGCCGAAAATTCGGCACCTCACGGCCTTTGCCGAAACTCTCGGCCGCATCGGCCAGCTTGAGGATCGGACGTATCTGGTTGCGCAGGAAAAGGATGGCAACGATCAGCAGTATCGATGAAGTACCGACCATCCAGAACAGGAAGATTTCCGAATTCGACGCATAGGCCGCGCTGCGCTGCGCGAAGATGCGCATGACGGCATCGTCGAGCTGGATGCGAATCTCGACCAAGTTCGATCGCCCAACCGTATCGATCCAGAATGGCCGCGGGATCTGCCGGCCGATCTGCACCGACAATGTCTGGTCGAGCAGCGAGAAGAACGGTTTGGGCCCTGGCGGCGGCATGTCACCGAGGGGCAGGAAGTCGACGACAAGGCCGAGGCGCTGCTGCGCGATGGCCTTGATCTGGGTGCGGTCCTTGTCCTGCGGATAGATCTTGTAGACATCGATCAGCGCGGCGATGTCCTGCACCACCGCCGCGGACAGGCGCCGTGTCACCGTGTTCCAGTGGCGCTCCATGAAGACGAAGGCGACCACCGATTGCAGGATCACCATCGGCACGATCATGATCAGGAGGGCGCGGGCATAGAGCCCTTTCGGCATGACCTCGTTGAACCGCCGCCCCATCACGCGATTGGCAGCAGACATCCGCTCGGAAGCGGAACGCAATATGGTTATCCCTGCGTCGAAGCTGCTCATGCGCTGAATGTCATCACTATGGCGACGCCACCAGCCGGTAGCCGATGCCGCGCACGGCCTGCAGGAACAGTGGATTGGCGGGATCGACCTCGATCTTGCGACGCAGGCGGTTGATCTGCACATCGACCGCGCGCTCGTTCACCGTGCCGTCGCCCGTGAGCGCGCCTCGCGGCACGGTCTCGCCGGGCGTCTCCGCCAGGATACGCAGCATGTCGCGCTCGCGGTCGGTGAGATGGATGATCTCCTCGCCCTGCCGCAGTTCGCCGCGGGCGAGGTGATAGACGTAAGGCCCGAACTGAAGTTGCTCGACCTTTTCCACCTGCACCGGCGCGGCGCGCTTGAGGATATTGGCGATGCGCAGCGCCAGCTCGCGCGGCTCGAACGGTTTCGACACATAATCGTCGGCGCCGATCTGCAGACCTTCGATCCGATCGTTCGACTCGGCACGCGCGGTCAGCATCACGATCGGCACATGGGAGGACGTGCGGATGAAGCGCGCGAGATCGAAACCGGTCTCGCCGGGCATCATCACGTCGAGGATAAGCAGATCGAAATGCAGCCCGAGCAGTTTTGCCCGCGCCTCCTTCGCGCTCGGCGCCGTGGTGACGCGATAGCCTTCGCCGGCGAGGAAGCGCGAGAGCAAATCGCGGATGCGGCGATCGTCGTCCACCAGCAGCAGATGCGGCGCATCGTCGGCCGGCTGCACCGGTATCTTCTTGGCGGCCTGGGCGAGTATCATGTCCTGGTCCCGTTTTCCGTGCCGAGGATCACCTGCAGCACCTTGTCCGGATCGTCGCGATCGATCATGCCGCTCAGGAAGCTCGTGATCGCTGCGACGTCGTTCGGTGAAAAATCCTTCAACGCGCGATTGATGCGCGTGGTCTGCAGCCCCGCCATCTGAGCGACCAGAGCCTCGCCCTTGGCCGTGGCGAAAAGAAGCCGCTGCCGACGATCGATCTCGCCGGATTTCTGCACGATATAGCCTTCATCGAGCAATTGCTTCAGCACACGGCCGAGCGACTGCTTCGTGATCCGCAGCACATCGAGCAGATCGGCTACCTTCAGTCCGGGATAGCGATGAACGAAGTGCACGACACGGTGATGCGCACGGCCGAAGCCGAATTGGTCCAGCACATGGTCGGGATCGCCGACGAAATCGCGATAGGCAAAAAACAACAGTTCGATGATGTCCCAGCGCAATGGCGCCACCAGCCCCCGCTCCTCAACCGAACGTGAAACGGCCGTGTTGAAATTTACGTCAGCCATATTGACATATTTTCGGTTCAATCTTACAAACTTGGCCATCCCGACGAAATTTTATAACTTTCGCCAGGTGGGCCGATTAGGTCCGATTTGAGAACCATACCGGACTTCGGCAGACGGCATAGCCCAGCTTTGGGCAATTGGCCGCGCATTGCATCCAGCTTTGCGGGCCGTCCGGACTCGACGTAGAACAGCATACGCCGTCGCCGCCGCCCGGCGCGAGCTAAGCAGGAGATAGGTCCATGGGCGTTTCATTCGACAAGGTCGATGGCGCAGTCTGGCTGGATTTCGACATCCGCCACAGCCAACACCCCGTTCCGGAAGCGGAGCGCGTGGCCAAGCTGAAGGACCCCGGCTTCGGCCGTGTATTCACCGATCACATGTCCATCGTGCGCTACAGCGCCGGCAAGGGCTGGCATGACGCACGCGTCGAAGCCCGCTCAAACTTCCAGCTCGATCCGGCTGCGGCCGTCCTGCATTACGCGCAGGAGATCTTCGAGGGCCTGAAGGCCTATGTCCGCGACGATGGCGGCGTGAACCTGTTCCGCCCCGATGCGAACGCCAAGCGCTTCTGGAATTCAGCCTCGCGCATGGCGATGGCGCCGCTGCCCGAGTCCGTCTTCATCGAAGCTGTCGAGCAGCTCGTCCGCATCGACCGTGCCTGGATTCCCGGCGGTGAAGGCAGCCTCTATCTGCGTCCCTTCATGATCGCCAACGAGACCTTCCTCGGTGTTAAGCCGTCCTCGGAATATATCTTCGGCGTCATCGCTTCGCCGGTCGGCTCCTATTTCAAGGGCGGCCCGGCCCCGGTGTCGATCTACGCGTCGGAGAACTACACCCGCGCTGCCGTTGGCGGCACCGGCGCCGTGAAGTGCGGTGGCAACTATGCCGCCAGCCTGCGCGCGCAGGCCGAAGCGATTGAGCAGGGCTGCGACCAGGTCGTCTTCCTCGATGCAATCGAGCGCAAATATATCGAAGAGCTCGGCGGCATGAACGTGTTCTTCGTGTTCGAGGACGGCTCGCTCTCGACGCCGCCGCTCGGCACCATCCTGCCCGGCATCACGCGTGACTCCATCATCGCGCTGGCGAAGGATGCCGGCGTAACCGTTCGCGAGGAACTCTACTCGCTCGACCAGTGGCGCGCCGATGCCGCCAGCGGCAAGCTCAAGGAAGCCTTCGCCTGCGGCACCGCCGCGGTGATCTCGCCGATTGGCAAGGTGCGCACCACCTCGGGCGAATTCCTGATCAATGGCGGCGAGGCCGGCAAGGTCGCTATGGGCCTGCGCAAGCAACTGGTCGATATCCAGTACGGCCGCGCGCCCGATCCACACAACTGGATCCGCAAGGTGTTCTGAGACACGAAAGCCGCAGCCCCAAGCTGCGGCTTTTTCTTAGGACGCTCGCACGCCTCTCACCTGTCGTCACCCGGCTTGACCGGGTGACACAATAAACACTGACAGCAGAGATAGAAGCGAAACGCCGTCGTGTACTGGATCCCCGCTTCCGCGGGGATGACAGACAGAGTTTGATCAGGTCGTCGGCACCAGCCCCAACCGCTCCCGCTGCGTCCAGCGCCACAGCATCACCGGCGCGACGACCGCGAGTCCCGCTGCAAGCCCGATCCAGACCCCCACACCGCCGAAGCCGAGCTTGAATGCGAACAGCAGGCTGAGCCCCATGCCGAAGCCCCAATAGCCGAGGCCCGCAATGACCATCGGTACCCGCGTATCCTGCAATCCCCGCAGCATACCGGCGCCTACCGACTGCGCGCCATCGGCGATCTGAAACACCGCCGCGCAAAACAGGAACGACATAGCCGTATCGATCACGACAGCATTGGCAGGATTGCCGAGATCGATGAAGGCGCCGATCAACACACGCGGCGCCGCCAGCAACAAGACGCTCATCGATGCCATGAAGCCAACGGCAAGCACGAACGCCGTCCAGCCCGCACGTGTGATGCCATCGGGATCGGCTGCCCCCTTGGCAAGGCCGACACGCACGGTCGCAGCCTGACTGAGGCCCATCGGCACCATGAACGAGATCGAAGCGATCTGAATGGCGATCGCATGCGCGGCAATCGCCGCCGTACCGAACTGCCCCATCAGGAAGACCGCTGCGTTGAACACAGTGATTTCGAAAGCCAGCGTCGCACCGATCGGGAGACCGATCTGCCACAGCTTGAAAAACCGCGGCCAGTCGGCGCGCCAGAAATTACCGAACAGCGAGTAGCGCCGGAATTTCGGATGCCATGCCACCACGGCAACGAAGATCATGAACAGGAACGTGTTCGACAGTGCAGTCGCCAACCCCGAGCCCGGCAGTCCCATCGCCGGAAATCCGAGATGGCCGAACACCAGCACCCAATTCGCAGCGGCGTTGAACAGGATCGCAACCGCTGTCACCAGCAGTGCCCACAGAGGCCGCTGCACGGCGGCGACGAACGAACGCAACACGATGAAGCCGAGCGCGGGCAGGAAGCCCCATTGCAGCATATGCACAAAACTCTGTGCATCGGCAGCGGCCTGCGCCTCCTGACCGAACAGCAGCAGGATCGCCTCCGTGTGCCAGAGCACGATCCAGGCCGGGATGGAGATAACCACCGCGGACCACAGCCCTTGTCGGAACGTCCGGCGCACGTCGCGCACCGCATGCAGCTTGCGCCCGATCGCCTCCGCCATCATCGGCGAGGTCGCGGTGACAATGCCGATAGCGAAGATCAGGATGGCGAGATAGACATTTGCGCCGAGTGCCGACGCCGCCAGCGCCTGTGCGCTGACGCGGCCGAGCACGATCACATCGGTGGTCGTCAGCGCGATCTGCGCGAGATTGGTCAGAATCAGCGGCCAACCGAGCCACAACGTGGCGCGGAGTTCAGCGAACCACAGGTCGCGCGTGGACGGCTTCTGCTCGACAGCCGGCAGCATGGAACACCTTTGACGAATTCATGAACGCTGTCGCATGCACGATGCAGCAGCTTGCGCCGACAACGATGTCAGGCAGTCGCGCGAGAAAGCGCGCATTGATGAGCTAGTCCTTGCCCGGCGATTTGGCCAGATTTGCGGCTAGATCCCGGTGCGACCTTGCAGCGCAGCCGCCGAGACCCAGAACACCTCACCTTCGGAGTCTTCCGTATCCAGCCAGATCAGCGGCAGATCAGGAAACGCCGCGTCCACATTCGCCCGTCCACGGCCAACCTCGCACAGCAAGCCGCCATGCGGGGTGAGATGATTGCCGGCCTGCTCGATGATCTTCCGCACGATATCCAGACCATCGACGCCGCCATCGAATGCCATGCTCGGCTCTGCCAGACACTCATCCGGCAGATCAGCCATGCCTTGCGCGTCCACATAAGGCGGATTGGTGATGATGAGGTCGTAGGTGTTGTCGCCGAGCGGCTCGAACAGATCGCCCTTGTAGAGGGTCAGCCGTTCATCCAGCCCGTAGTCGATGACATTGCGCATCGCGACGGCCAGTGCTGACGGCGACAGATCGACCGCATCAACCTGCGCATTCGGGAACGACTGGCTGGCCAGGATTGCGATGCAGCCCGAGCCGGTGCAGAGATCCAGCACGCTGTCGATCTCCATGGGATCGTCGATCAGCGAGGCGCCCTCACCGTCATCACCAGCAAAATGCGTATCGAGCAGTTCGCCGATGAAGGAGCGCGGCACGATGGTGCGCTCGTCGACGTAGAATGGCAGGCCGCGCATATAGATCTTGTTGACGAGATAAGCCGCCGGCTTCCGCGTCGTGACGCGGCGATGGATGACATCAAGGATCTTGCGACCCTCGGCCGTGGTGACCCGCGCCATCGCAAAGCTCTCGAACTGATCGGGATGCAGATGCAGCAATTCGCAGACCATGAAGGCCGCTTCCGCCACTGGATCGGTGGTGCCGTGGGCAAAAGAGAGCTTTGCCTCGATGAAGCGGCTGGTGGCATAGCGCACGTAGTCGAGCAGAGTGACCAGTTCGCCCGATCCGACCTTCGGCAAGGTTGCAGCTGCAAGCGTGGTCACGGATGCCTTCGCCTTTGCCGAGCCCGCAGTCTTCTTTGCAGGCGTCTTACCCGCCTTCTTCGCGGCCGTCTTCACAGTCTTCTTTGCCATCATTTGCCCCAGCGCGCCGCAGCGTCGTCATCGTCACTTCTTGCCGCAATCCAGCTGGTGCCGGCGGCCGTTTCCTCACGCTTCCAGAACGGCGCGTGAGCCTTAAGATAATCCATCAGGAATTCGGCGGACTGAAACGCCGCCTGCCGATGCGCCGATGCGGTCAGCACCACCATGATATTTTCACCAGGCAGGATGCGGCCGGTGCGATGGATGATGGTCAGGCCGGTCAACGGCCAACGTATCATCGCTTCCTCGGCATGGCGACCGATCTCGGCCTCGGCCATGCCGGGATAATGTTCGAGCGTCAGCGCCGTGGTCGCATCGCTCCCCTCGCCGCCGCGGCAGATTCCGCTGAACGTCACAACGGCGCCGATGTCTGTACGGCTTGCCGTGAGGGCAGCGATCTCGCTGTTGATGTCGAAATCAGCGGTCTGAATGCGGATGGTGATGTTGCCGGTCATCGCGCCGGCTCAGCCGCCCGTCATCGGCGGAAAGAAGGCGATCTCGCGCGCACCGGCAACGACCGCGTCGGCTCGCACATGTGTCTGATCGATCGCTGCGCGGATCACCTTCGGTGTCTCGAACGCGTGCGCATATTCTTCACCGCGTGAGGCCAGCCATGACATCAAATCGCCGACCGTGTTCACCGTTGCCGGGAGCTCGACGGTCTCTTCGGCCTTGCCGATCCGCTCGCGAACCCAGGCGAAATACATCAGCTTCATGCATCCTCCTCGAAGAGGTGCCGGACGCCGGCCCGGAAATAATCGTATCCCGTATAAATGGTTACGAGCGCCGACAACCACAACAGCACGACGCCCGTGAAGGTGACGTAACCCAGCAACACATCACCGGCTTCACCTGCCAATAAAAAGCCGATCGCTACGAGCTGCGCCGCGGTCTTCCATTTGGCGAGCTTGGTGACGGGGACGCTGACACGGAGACCGGCGAGGTATTCGCGCAGGCCCGAGACAAGGATTTCACGGCACAGGATCACGATGGCGGCCCAAAGCGTCCAGCGATTGATGGTGGCATCGGAGGCCAGCATCAGCAGGCAGGACGCCACCAACAGCTTGTCGGCAATGGGATCGAGCATGCGGCCGAAGGACGACTGCTGATTCCAGATGCGGGCATAATAGCCATCGAGGAAATCGGTGATCGCCGCAGCGAGAAAGACGGCGACAGCCACCCAGCGCAGCCAGAGCGGGCCGTCCATGGACGACTGCCAGTAGATGCAGCCGACCACCACCGGCACGGCGGCAATCCGGGCATAAGTCAGGATGTTCGGCAGGGTCATCGCTGAAGTCCCGGCCCGTCTCGGCGTCCGTGTGGTGGTCACTGTCATGCGTCTTACCAATACTGCCACGGCATGGAGGTCAACCGCTGCAAATGCGTCCTTGCCCAGTTTACCTCAAAACCGTGTCGGTCGTAGCCCGGGTGGAGCGAAGCGCTCCCTGGGGACCGACCTCTCAACAAAATCTACCGATCTCGGATTTCGCGGCACTCCAACCGAGCTAGGCCCTATCTCGCCCCCGGCTGCGGATGGAAAAAATCGAAAATCTTCCGGGCGCTCTCTGCAGAAATGCCCGGAACCTTGCCGAGATCGCCGAGCGAGGCCCGTTCGATCTCCTTCAGCGTGCCGAAATGGTGAAGGAGGGCTCGTTTGCGGGTCGGACCGATGCCGGGAATTTCCTGCAGGCCGGCCTCGCGGATGTCCTTTTTGCGGAGCGTGCGGTGCGAACCTATCACGAAACGGTGTGCCTCGTCGCGCAGCCGCTGGATGAAATAGAGCACGGGATCGCGCGATTCGAGCTTGATGGCCTCGCGGCCGGGAAGAAATAGCGTCTCGCGACCAGCATTGCGCTCCGGCCCCTTGGCCACCGACATCAGGGTGACATCGGTCAGCTTCAGCTCCTCGAAAATCTCCTTGACCGCATTGAGCTGGCCACGGCCACCGTCGATGATGACAAGATCGGGCCACAGCGGCACATCGTCGTCCCGTCGCTTCGGCGCCTCACCTTCGGCGGGCGGCGCCAGCAGGCGCTTGAAACGGCGCTGCAGCACCTCTTTCATCATCGCAAAATCGTCGCCCGGCGTCGTGGTGTCCGACTTGATGTTGAACTTGCGGTACTGGTTCTTGATGAAGCCATCCGGCCCCGCGACGATCATTGCGCCGACGGCATTGGTGCCCTGGATGTGGCTGTTGTCATAGACCTCGATTCGTTGCGGCACTTTCGGCAGACCGAGCGTCGTCACCATGCCCTCGAGCAGGCGAGCCTGTGTTGCGGTGTCGGCCAGCTTGCGGCCGAGCGCCTCGCGCGCATTGGTGAGCGCGTGGAGGATCAGCTCCTTCTTCTCGCCGCGCTGCGGCGTCATCACCTCGACCTTGAAACCGGCCTTCACGCTGAGTGCGCTGGCCAACAGATCGCCCTCCTCGATGACATGCGACAGCAGCACCATTTTCGGCGGCGGCTTGTCCTCGTAAAACTGGGCGAGGAACGAGCCGAGCACTTCCTCGGGCGTGAAGGACTTTTCGGCCTTCGGGAAATAGGCGCGATTGCCCCAGTTCTGGCCTGTGCGGAAAAAGAAGACCTCGACGCAGGAATAGCCGCCTTCCTGATGGATGGCGAACACGTCGGCTTCTTCCACCGTGCGCGGATTGATGCCCTGCTGTGACTGGATCGCCGATAGTGCCGCAAGGCGGTCGCGATAGAGCGCTGCCGTCTCGAAGGCGAGTTCTTCCGACGCCTTCTCCATCTCGTCGGCAAGCAGCTTCTTCACGGCGCGGCTCTTGCCGGACAAAAAGTCCGTCGCCTCGCGCACGAGTTCGGTATAGCCGGGGAAATCGATCTCGCTGGTACAAGGGCCGGAGCAGCGGCGGATTTGGTACAGCAGGCACGGCCGCGTGCGGCTCTCGAAGAACGAATCCGTACAGGAGCGCACGAGGAATGCACGCTGCAGCGCGGTGATGGTGCGATTGACCGCGCCCACCGATGCGAACGGACCGAAGTAACGCCCCGGCCGCGACTGCGCGCCGCGATGCTTGAGAATCTGCGGCGCCCAGTGGTCGCCGGTAATCAAGATATAGGGAAACGACTTGTCGTCGCGCAGTTGCACATTGAAGCGCGGCCGCAATTGCTTGATGAGATTGGCTTCGAGCAACAGCGCTTCGGTCTCGGTGGAGGTCGAGATGATCTCCACCACCGATGTCGCCGCGATCATGCGCGCGATGCGCATCACCTGCCCGGTCGGGCGCGCATAGGACGACAGGCGCTTTTTGACGTTCTTGGCCTTGCCGACATAGAGCACGTCATGGGCCGCATTCAGCATGCGGTAGACCCCCGGCGATGTCGGCGCGAGACGCACAGCCTGCTCGATGGCCGCCCGGCCGACCGCCAGCGTGCCCTCAAGGATCTCCTCCGCGGCAGCATCCTCGGTTTGATCCGGAAGCCCGGCCTCCTCCTCATCATCGGCCGGATCAGGCTCCACATCCGGCGGCGCCTGCAGGCCGGACTGGACCTGCGGCGGCGCCGCGGGCACGGAACCGGGCTCGGTCGCCGCCTCGTCCGGCGCCGTCTGGGGATCGGTGGGGTCTGGAATCATGCCGCCAATCTAAGCGTTACGGCGGCTTGCTGCCAGCATTCGGCGGGATTTCGTGCGGCAGCCTTGAGGCAGACTTGAGTCGATCTTGCGACGGCGCGGCTTGCCTCAAGTAAGACTCTTTTAACGCCAATACCGCGCCGATCCCGCGCGTTAAGAGCCGCTTAATCTAAAACTCTCGATAAATCCTCACGATTAATGATGGAATTCCGTAACCCTAAGCCTTTGTGCAGCGCATCGCAGGGAAGCGGCAGTAACGCGTTGTGGAGAGTTGAGATGAGCAAGTATGCGTTCGCGGCAGTCGCGGTTCTGGCGGCCGGCGTGACGGCGGCACAGGCGGCGGACCTGCCTTACCGGTCGCGCGCGCCGTATACCGTGAATCAGCCGCTGAACGCCTATAGCTGGGCCGGCCCGTATCTCGGCGCCACGCTCGGCTATGAATGGGGCAGCGTCTCCAATACGCCGGTGAAGCCGACGGGCATCCTGGGCGGCGCGACCGTCGGCTACAACTGGCAGAGCGGACCGATCGTGTTCGGTGTCGAGGGCGACATCTCGGCCACCGGCGCCGATGACCGTTTCGCCAACTACAAGTTCTCGAATCCGTGGTTCGGTACCGCGCGCGGTCGCCTCGGCTACGCTTTCAACAACGTCCTGCTCTACGGCACCGCCGGTCTGTCCTTCGGCAGCCTGCAGGCGGAAGCTAACGGTCTGCAGCAGTCGCAGACCTCGGTGGGCTGGACCGCCGGCGTCGGCGCCGAAGTCGGCATCTATCAGAACTGGACCGCCAAGATCGAATATCTCTATGTCGATCTGTCCCGGAACACCTACACGCTCACCGGCACCGACAGCGCGCTGTCCTTCGGCACCGTCCGCATCGGCGTGAACTATCACTTCTGATCCGATCGGGTCAGACCCAAGCTCCAAGTTAGAAAAAACCAGCAAGACCCACTCCCGGCCGCCTCGCGGCCGGGATTTTCTTTGCGCGAGATTCGCGCGGGGCGTTCGCGAAAGCGCGCCCGTCGCTATCCTGTAATCACCAGATTGACCGCCTTGGGGCCCTTGCCCTTCTTGTCGGGCTCGACCTCGAACGTGATCCGCTGTCCTTCGGTCAGATCTTTCAACCCCGCGCGTTCGACGGCGGTGATGTGAACGAATACGTCCCGCCCGCCATCGTCCGGCTTGATGAAGCCGTAGCCGCGCTCACCGTTGAAGAACTTGACCGTACCACTCATGCCCATCGGGAAACTCCCTCCCCGCATTGCTCCGCCACGGCGCACTTGCACCGCGACCGACCGGACATTCACTCCACAGATGGCTTGGCCGTTTCTTTTGGTAGTCTTCTTGTCGTCGTTTGGGCCTCGTCACTCCGCCGCAACCATTCGCGGAAGCGGAACGTAAAGCCAGTCACGATAGGCAGCTTAGTACGGTTCCCTTGAGGTGACCACCGTTTTTGGAACCGCGTTCGGATAGTTGCCGTTTAGGTAGTTGAGACCGCAGCTATGCTTTGGCATTTTCGAGCCGGAAGCGCGCCACGCCGCCGACGCCGAGCGGTTTTTCCAGCTGGGGCAGGATCTGGCGCAGCTCATCCTGCAACTTCCAGGGCGGATTGACGATGAGCAGCCCCGTGGAGGTCAGTGGACCGTCGGCACTTTGCGGCGCAACGCTGAATTCGAGACGCAGGCATTTGCCCGGCGTCGCCGACGACGCAGTGGCAGCCGCGACGTTGCGCGTGAGATCGTCTGTGGCGCGGCGGCTCTTGGCCGGATACCACAGCATGTAGATGCCGGTCGGCCATTTCACATAAGCCTGCGCAAACACCGTCGCCAGCCGGGCAAACTCGTCCTTCGCCTCGAAGGGCGGATCGATCAGCACCAGGCCGCGCCGCTCCTTCGGCGGTACATAGGCGGGCAGGCCGACCCAGCCGTCGATATCGACCACCCGCGCCTGCTCGTCATTGCGCAGCGCCGAGATGAGCTGCTTGCGCGCAATCGGCTCCAGCTCGCAGCACACCATGCGGTCCTGCGGCCGCATCAAGGCGCGCGCGATCAGCGGCGAGCCGGGATAGGCGACGAGCTCGCGGCCGGGATTGAACGAGCGGACGATGTCCAGATAGGGCGCGACCAGAGGCTCGGTCGCCTCGGTCAACCGCGCCTGCATCATGCGGGCGATGCCGGTCGTCCATTCGGCCGAGCGCGTCGCCTCGTCGCCGGTGAGATCGTAGCGACCAGCGCCGGCATGCGTATCGATGATGCGAAACGGCGTAGGCTTCTCATGCAAATGGGTCAGGATGCGGACCAGCACGAGATGCTTGATGACGTCGGCAAAATTGCCGGCGTGGAAGGCATGGCGATAATTCATGAGAGATGAAGTACGCCAAACGAACGTAAGGCGCAAAGCCGCCGGTCAGCTTCGAATGTGATCCCTCGCGAAAGCGGGGGATCCAGTAGACGCTGGTATCTCGGCTCAAGCACTGGCGACGGTGTCTCCTGGGTCGCCCGATCACGTCGGGCGACGACAGCGGAGCTCGATGGCAGCAAAGTATGGGGCGAAACTACCCGCCCCGCACCGGCGGCATCACCACCTGATCGCGGCGGCAGGCGCGGCGGTCGATTTCCTCGCAGGCGCGGAATTGCAGATCCTTGCTCATGCAGATCCGCACTTCGCTCAGGCGGTTGCGATCGCAGGTCACGGCAATGGCGGAATTGCTGAGACCCGGATTGACCCTGATGAATGCATCCTCCACCGCTGCGGGCGACACGGTCTTGGCCTGCTGAAGATCGATGAACTCGTCCGGAATCTTCACGCCGGCGCGCGCCTTGCGCGTGGTTTCGAAATAGGCGCGCGGGCCGAGGCCCGAACAGGTGCCGTGCTTGTCCCATTCGTTGAAGATCAGGCCCGGGGCCGGCATCAGATCCAGCATCGAGGTCATGATATTGCGCGGCAGGCGCGGCGCCGGGCGCTCGCAGTAATTCGGGAAGCCGCGATCATATTGCGGCCAGAGTCCATGCACGACGAAGGAATAGGGACGGCCGCCGCATTGCATTTGCTGATTGCGCGAAGAATTGCCGCGCTCCTGCGCCGCCTCGCAGAACGATGGCGACCATGACAGCGACAGCACGTAAAAATCGAACTCGCCCGGCGCATTCTGCCGGCGGTCCTGTGCGGAGGCATGGCTGGCCACGAGCGTCGAGGCCAACAACAGCCCGAGCGAAAGAATCCGACGAATTGCCCGCATGACACACCCCTGCCCCTGATCGGCGGCGAGCCTAATCAGACATCAAGAACAATTCAAGAACAATGAAGGAAAGTATAGCCCGGATGAAACCATCGGGTCGCGCAAAGCGCGCCCGACGATAAATCCCGCGAAATCCGGGCTATGGAGCGAGCCTTAGAACTTCGCCGCGCGGCAGCCGGGATTATAGGCCCAGTTGCGATCCAGGCCGGTGACGCACCATTCGACGCCATCGCCATAGCCGGCGAAGCCGCCGTCCTCGATGATCGAATAATGCACCTGGCGCTGCTTGCCGTCGGTGAACGTCGCGTCGGCGCTGCAGTAGCGGCGCGGCATGTTGTCGGAGGTCCACGGACGGAAGGCGGTTTCGCGCACATGGCTGAAGCCGGTGAACTGCAGCGACGAGTTCCAGAAATCCGCTTCCTTGTCCTTGAACTGGTAGGTGATCTTCCAGAGTGCGGATTCGCAGGAACCGACGCGGCCTTCGTAATTCGGGCCGAACAGGCCGAAATTCAGTTCGAGAAAGTTGGCGGCCTGCGCACTCGGCGCGGCGCTGAACAGCGCCATGCCGGCGACGGCGGCGAAAGCGGCTTTCTTCAGGGATGAAACGAGGGTGCGCATGGGGTATCCGCCGGCTGGAAAAAGGTTCCGGGACCGTGCCGCGAAGGCCGTGCGGGGTCAAGTGCACCGCGGCAACACCCTGCGCACAACTCCGTCAGATCGCCCAGCGCATTCTTTTCAGCGTCGCCGTGGCCCTCTAATGTGCCGCCCGAGAACAAGGAGACAGCGATGCAGACGATTCGGTTGGCGATTCTGGCAATGGGCATCAGCGCAGCCATGGCGGGCGCGGCCAAGGCCGACTGGGTGCCCCCGTTCAAGGGCAATGACACCGGCGGCATCATCTCCACCTCGCTGATCAGCCAGACCGACATCCGTGCGCTCGCCATCGATCATTGTGCGCGTTACGGGAAGGTCGTGAAATTCCTCGGCAGCCAGAACGAATATGGCGGCTATGTCTCGTTCGCCTGCCGCTGGGTGCCCTATGGCGCAAACGAGCGCCCGCTGAGCGTCAAGTACTAAAAGTCCTGCAGCCGTAGGGTGCGCCCCATCCTGCAGACTGCGTCGATCGTCATCGACAAATACGCGATAACACAAAAGACATAATCCGATGCCGTTAGGATGGGTTGAGCAACAGCGAAACCCATCGTGTCGTGCATACGGCTGATGGATTTCGAGACGCTCCCGCCTTCGTTCTTTGAGCCCTGGCGGACAAGCGATCCATCCACCGCGTCATTTCACACACGACATCGGAGGCCTCTACATGATTCAGCGCGCAAGCCTGATCGCTCTCGCCCTCTTGTGCAGCGCTGCGCCAGCGCTCGCCGACAATGTTCAAATCCCGATCCGCAAAGCGGGCCTGTGGGAATTGACGACGCAGATCGCCGGCGTGTCGAAGACCGACACGCCGCCGATGACGATCCAGCAATGCACCGACGAGAGCGTCGACCGACAGATGAACAGGATGTCGTCGGACACGATGAAGTGCACAAAGCAGGGCATGACGAAATCCGGCAGCAGCTATATCGCCGATAGCGTCTGCAGCGTCGGCGACGCCACCGTAACCAGCCACTCCGAAGCCACCGGCGATTTCAATTCCGCCTATTCGATCAAGACCACGGCGAAGTCGAGCGGCGGCAACCTGCCGCCGGAGATGGTGACCACGATCCAGGCCAAGTGGCTCAGCGCCTGCAAGGCAGATCAGAAGCCCGGCGACATCCTGATGCCTGGCGGCATCAAGATGAACATTTCCGATCTGCAGAAGATGAAAGCCGGGCAACCGAAGTAGGCGGTCGTCGAACGCATGGCCGGGCTTCGCCCGGCCATGCGTCTTTCAGTTTTCGTGGCCAAGGATAGATTCGCGGGCCTTTGCCGTGCCGTAGCGGCTTCGGCCGCGCTGGCGGTCAAGCCCGCGGATGACATCGGAGGATGCGGCTTCCGCATATTTCACCTCCCCGCTTTCCCCGCTATAGATGATGGCAATCATCCAACAAGGAACGTTCGGGGAAGTGACGCATGACTGAATTCACCGCATTGATGGCCGGCATGATCCGGTCCGGCGAGGGCTGGTCCGTCAACGTGAGCGGCGACTGGTTGCAGGGCCGCACGGTCTATGGCGGGCTTGCAGCGGCACTGTGCATGCAGGCCGCACTGAATGAATTCGGTGGATCCGAAGCGACAGGTTTGCCGCCGCTGCGCTCGGCGCAGATCGCCTTTATCGGGCCGGCTGCCGGACCGTTGCAACTCACAGCCAGCGTGCTGCGCAAGGGTAAATCCACGCTGTTCGCCAGTGTCGATCTCGTCGGCGAGGCCGGCCTCGCGACGCGCGCGATGTTCTGTTTCGGCGCGGCACGGGAGTCGGCCTTCAGGCATGTGGCGATCGGCACGCCCGAGCTGAAGGATCCCGAAAGCTGCCCGAACTTCTTCCGTACCGCACCGGAGGGCATGAGCTTCGTGCAACATTTCGAAGGACGTTTCGCTTCGGGCTCGCCGCCCTTCAGCGGCAGCGAGGATCCGCAGATGTCGCTGTGGCTGCGGCATCGCGAGGCCGGCATCGCCCCGTCGCTGGTGGCGTTGCTGGCACTCGCCGATGCACCGCCACCGGCGGCGTCTGCGCGCTCGACGGCGCCGTCGCCCCTGTCCACGATGACATGGTCCATCGACATGCTGACGGACGAAATCACGACCGATGACGGTTGGTGGCTAATCCACAATCGGGCCGAGCAGATCGCGGGCGGCTATTCGAGCCAGGCGATGACGCTGTGGAATCGCAAGGGCACGCCAATCATGGCGAGTCGGCAGAATGTAGCTGTGTTCGGGTGATGTTTGCTTTCCCTCTCCCGCAAGCGGGAGAGGGAATAAACGGCTTCGCCGCTTTGATAATACAACTTACTTCTTGGCCGCCGCGGCGCGTTCCACGAAGGTCTTGCCACCCTTCATCTTGTTATGCAGCGGCGCTTCGTTGATCTGGACCGTCACGACTTCGGCATCGACGCCGAGGTTCTTCACCAGCGCCTGGGTGATGTCGAGCATCATGCCCTTCTTCTGTTCGTCGGTACGGCCGGCGGCCATGTTCACGGTAACCTCAGGCATTGGTAGCTCCCTTTTTGATTTGCCTCTCGTCATGGCCGGGCTTGTCCCGGCCATTTACGTCTTCTGTATCGAATGCATCCAACAAGACGTGGATGCCCGGGACAAGCCCGGGCATGACGGTTGATGGTTATGCACTCCAGCTCACGCCATGCTTGGCCAGCAAGGTCTGCACGGCGCTCACCAGATCGCTCTCCGCGATCTCGATCTGCGCCGCGGCCTGCTTCGCGAGATATTCCTCGCGGTCCTTGATCTCGGTGAGACCCGCCCCCGCGATCAGGTCCTTGATCAGCAGCTTGCCGCCAGCTTTCTCGTCCGAGCCCTGGATGATGGCGAGCGGCGAATTGCGCTTGTCGGCATATTTCATCTGCTGGCCGAGCGCATGTTTGGGGTTGCCGAGATAGAGTTCGGCACGGATGCCGGCATTGCGCAGCTTGGCGACCATCGCCTGATAATCCGCGATCTCGCCGCCGAACACCGTGACGACAACGGGGCCGGCCTGCGGCTTCGTATCGATCTTGCCGAGCAGCGTCAGTGCTGCCTGCAGGCGCGACACGCCGATGGAGAAGCCGGTGGCCGGCACGAGCTCACCGCGGAAGCGCGACACGAGGCCGTCGTAACGACCGCCACCGCCGACCGAGCCGAAGCGGACCGGACGCCCCTTTTCGTCCTTGGTCTCGAGCGTGAGCTCAACTTCGTAGACGGGACCAGTGTAGTATTCGAGGCCGCGCACGACGGACGGATCGATCTTGATGCGATCCTCGCCATAGCCGGCCGCAGTGATCAGCTTGGCGATCTCGTCGAGTTCGGCGCGGCCCTGCTTGTAGGCCTCGGAGCTGTTGAGCTTGTCAGTTGCTTTGCTCCCGGCATCGAGACTGCGCAGCACGGTCTCGGAATCGTCCGGCGAAAGTCCGGCGCCCTTGGTGAAGTCACCCTTGCCTTCCTCGCCACCATCCCAGCGGCCGGGGCCGAGCAGCTTCTTGATCTCGCCTTCCGGAAACTTGTCCATCTTGTCGATGGCACGCAGCACCGTCAGCCGCTTGCCGGCATTGTCGTCGCCGCCGAGGCCGATGCTCTCCATCACACCATCGAGCACCTTGCGATTGTTGACGCGCACCACATAGCTGCCGCGCGGAATGCCGAGCGCTTCCATCGTGTCGGCCGCCATCATGCACATCTCGGCATCGGCAGCGGGCGAACCGGAGCCCACCGTGTCGGCGTCGAACTGCATGAACTGACGGAAGCGGCCGGGGCCGGGCTTCTCGTTGCGATAGACGTAACCGGCGCGATAGCTGCGATAGGGTTTTGGCAGCGCGTCCCAGTGTTCGGCGACATAACGCGCGAGCGGCGCCGTCAGATCGTAGCGCAGCGAGATCCACTGCTCGTCATCGTCCTGGAACGAGAACACGCCCTCGTTCGGCCGATCCTGATCGGGCAGGAACTTGCCGAGCGCGTCGGTGAATTCCATGGTCGGCGTCTCGACCGGCTCGAAGCCGTAGCGCTCATAGACCTCGCGGATGGTGTCGGTCATGCGGCGCGTGGCGGCGAGATCCGCCGGGCCACGGTCGCCGAGGCCGCGCGGCAGGCGCGCACGCAATTTTTGCGGTTTTTTGGGTTTGTCGGTCATGGCGGCGTGGTACCAGCGCGGGCCGGAACCGGCAAGGAGCGGCGCGCGGCGGAACCATCCCTTTTGGTGCCCGTTCCATTTCAAAAGGGAACGAGGCCTTCCATGCCACCGCTCGTCAGCGCACTTGCCCGCACCGGTCTGGCGCTCAAGCTCGACCAGGTCAAACGCGCCACATCATCCTATCTCCGCGATCGCGGCGAGCAGGGCACCGGTATCGCAGTCGCCTATGCGACCGCAGCCGGCCTGTATGCGGCTGCCGGGATTTTCCTGATCGCCACGCTGCTGGTGGGGGCTGCCGCACTGTTTCGCTGGATCGAGATGACATACGGCCTGTTTCCGGCCTTCGGCGCCACCGGCGGGCTGTTGCTGCTGCTTGCCATCGTCTTTGCCGTGCTGGCCGCCGCGCGTGTGAAGCGGCCGGCCCGGCAATTTCCCAGCCTGAGCAGCCGGTTGCGCGTCGCAGTGAATGCCACGCCGCCGCGGTCGGTATCAGGTGCTGCGCCGCGCCCGAGCCAGCCGCCGGCCTTCAGGCCAAGCCAGCCGCCCCGCCCGGTCACCCTGGACAGCAGCAACGGGCCGCTCAAGGCCGGCCTCGTGCTGGCGGCGACGCTGGCCGGCTGGGCGCTGGCCCGTCGGCACAGCCTCGCGAAAGGCGCCGCTCCGCGGACGCCGGCCAAAGCGAAGGCCTGAGGCGAGCCGGGCCCTGACCGGGCCAAAAGCACCGGTGGGCATCGCATCGCGGGCGCATTTCCGAATCAGCAATGATGATAAGCTTGCGCGCATTGCAGCGGCGGGCGGCAACTTGCCCTGCCGCAACGACAATTTGGCTTCCAGGGTGCCCGCGCGCGTCATGATTCGCATCTCTACGATATTTGTCGGCATCTGCATGACGTTGATCGCGGCCTCGCTCGGCGCGGTGCTCCATCTGGTGGCGAAGATTCCCGGCCAGGAAGCAGCGATCGTCAGCCTCGCCGCGCTGACCATCATGATCCTCTACAATGCGGTGTCGCTGCGCATCAAAGATCGCGCCGAAGCCTCGGGCCAGATTTCCGATCTCTCCCGCGGCACCACCGATCTCGCCCGCCAGGTCGCCGAATATGGCCGCCGGCTCGCCGCGCTCGAAGCCAAACTGACTGCGTCGAATACGGCCCATCAGGATCGCATCCATGGCGTGATGGGCGAGATCGGCGAACTCGGTACCATGATGAGACAGCTCGCCAGTTCGGTCGCCGCCCATGACGACATGCTGGCCGCGATCCCGCCCGCACCTGAGCCTATGCCGACAGCCATCGCGCCGCCCGCTCCTCCCGTGAAGGTCGCGAGCGCCGTTCCGGAGATGCCGCTCGCGGTCGACGTCGCCGAAGACACCGTAACGCCTGCAGCCGCGCCGGTGGCAATCGTGCCGTCGCAGAACAACGCGCAATTCATCAACACCATCCGCCGCGCCATCAACGAGAACCGTATCGATATCTATCTGCAGCCCGTGGTGACGCTGCCGCAGCGCAAGGTGCGCTTCTATGAAGCGATCTCGCGTCTGCGCGACGACAAGGATCAGATCATCGTCGCCGACGATTTCATCGGTCCCGCGGAGGATGCGGGCTTCATGCAGGAAATCGACCACAGCGTACTCCTGCGCAGCATGCAGGTGCTGCGCCGCCTGATGGTGCGCAACAAGGATGTGGGCGTGTTCTGCAATGTGGCGAAGTCCACGCTGTCGGACCCGACGGCCTTCGCCCAATTCATCGATTTCCTCGACGCCAATCGCGCGCTGGCGCCGTCTTTCGTGCTCGAATTCAAGCAGAGCACCTTCCGGCAGCTCGGCCCGGTGGAGAGCGAGCATCTCGCCGCCCTTGCCCAGCGCGGCTATCGCTTCTCCATCGATCATGTGACCGACTTGCGCATCGAGCCGCGCGAACTCGCGGACCGCGGCGTGCGCTTCATCAAGGTCCCCGCGGCGCTGCTGCTCGACCCGAAGCAGGCCTCGCTCTCCGACATCCATGCCGCCGACCTGTCCGACCTGCTCGGCCGCTTCGGCATCGACCTGATCGCGGACCGGATCGAGGGCGAGCGCGCGGTGGTCGATCTGCTCGATTTCGACGTTCGCTTCGGCCAGGGCTTCCTGTTCGCCGCGCCGCGGCCGTTGCGCCCGGAAACCCCGGCTGCTAACGGAGCCGCGGCAACTCCAGCCAGCACTCCATCCAACAAGGCTCCAACCGGAACCGTGAGCCCGGCACGGTCGGCCAGCATCGCCCCGCGGGGCGAACCGC
Organism: Bradyrhizobiaceae bacterium PARB1; assembly: GCA_002256345.1. GTDB lineage: Bacteria > Pseudomonadota > Alphaproteobacteria > Rhizobiales > Xanthobacteraceae > Tardiphaga. Next base: position 395,227 of record NKIY01000003.1, read on the forward strand.
CACGCAACAGCGGCCTTGCTGCCCTCGCCCGCCGCGCCACCGGTCCGAACTGATCGGCATCTGATCTCATGACCACACTGCGTTTCGCCGAGCGTCTGCGCGACCTCACCTCGCATGTCGATGTCGTTCTCAGCGACATCTGGGGCGTCGTTCATAACGGTCTGGAGTCGTTTCCGGACGCCTGCGCGGCGCTGCATACGTTTCGTCAGAGTGGCGGCACGGTGGTGCTGATCACCAATGCACCCCGTCCGGCGGATTCGGTGCAGCGTCAGCTCCGCAAGCTGCACGTGCCCGACGATTGCTACGACGCCATCGTCTCGTCCGGCGACCTGACCCGCCATTTCGTCGCCGAGCGGCCGGGCCAGGCGATGCATCTGATCGGCCCCGATCGCGACTCATCGATCCATCGCGGGCTGGACACGCGCCTCGTGCCGCTGATGGAGAGCGACTACATCGTCTGCAGCGGCCTGTTCGACGACGAGACCGAGACCGCCGAAGACTATCGCGACATGATGAGCCAGGCGCTGTCGCGCAAGCTCACCATGGTCTGCGCCAATCCGGACATTATCGTCGAGCGCGGCGACCGCCTGATCTATTGCGCCGGCGCCGTGGCCGAGCTCTATCGCGAGATGGGCGGCGAGGTGATCTTCTACGGCAAGCCGCACCAGCCGATCTATGACCGGGCGATGGCGCTGGCGAAGGCAAAGCGCGGCAAGGACACGCCGCTGGAGCGCGTGCTCGCCATCGGCGACAGCGTGCGCACCGATCTCGCTGGCGCGCATGGCTATGGCATCGACCTGCTGTTCGTCACCCGCGGCATCCATGCCGGGGATTTCGATGGCGTTGAGCAGCTGAATGCCGCTGAGGTGAAGGAGCTGTTCGGGCATCCGCCGAAGGCGCTGATGCGTGAATTGAAGTGGTGAACTGTCGTCCCGGCGAAAGTCGGGACCTCTTCTCCCTCCCCCAAGCCGCGCAGCGGCGCCGCGGGGAGGGTGGATCGAACGCCTTGGCGAAGCGGAGCTTCGCTTGGGCGTTCGAGACGGGTGGGGTCTATCCCCGCGAAAGAACGTCACGTGGGGCGCCCCACCCCGGCCCTCCCCACTGCGCGTGGCTGTGCCACGCTTGAGGGAGGGAGCACATCTGTCCCGGCGTTCGACAGGATGCCACAAACGCAAAATGCCCGGCACGAGGCCGGGCATTCGTAAAACTCTCGCGACTGAAACCAGTCCTTATGCCGGCACGGCGTCCGGGAACACGGCTTCGATCTTGGTCTTCAGCGTCGCCGCGTTGAACGGCTTGACGATGTAGTTGTTCACGCCGGCCTTCTTGGCGGCGATCACGTTCTCGGTCTTGGATTCCGCCGTGATCATGATGAACGGGGTCTGCGACAGGTTGGGATCGGCGCGAACTTCCTTGAGCAGGTCGTAGCCGGTCATCGGCTCCATGTTCCAGTCGGAGATCACGAGGCCGTATTTCTTGGTGCGCATCTTCTCGAGGGCCATCGAACCGTCGCTGGCGTCGTCGATATGTTCGAATCCGAGCTGCTTCAGAAGATTGCGAATGATGCGGATCATGGTGTTGTAGTCGTCCACCACCAGCACCGACATCGACAAATCAACCGCCATCTTCAGTCCCCCTCAGGCACGATACGCGCATCGCAAATAGTGACGTTTGCCGGGCGGCAAACCGATGTAGCTTGAGATTTAGCAGCGCCGGTTAAATTTCCCGTTAACCGGAAGCCGGCGGCAAATCTGTCAAATTAGAGTGGAACGCTCCTGCAGGGACGAGCTTGCGCTCGGCTTGACTGGACGCCGCCCCCGCGCCACGGTCCGCACAGATCGAAAACCATCAACGAATCCAATCATGACGACTGCCTTTACCGTGATCCGCGACACCACCCCCGCGAGCGACATCCCGAGGGGATGCGTGGTGGCGATGGGTAATTTCGACGGCGTGCATCTCGGCCATCGCGCCGTCATCGGCGCCGCGCTCCGCATGGCGGCATTGCACAAGACCCGCGCTTTGGCCGTCACTTTCGAGCCGCATCCGCGGCTTTTCTTCAGCCCGAGCACACCGCAATTCCGGCTGTCCGATGAGCCTGCCAAACTGCGGCTGCTGGCCGGAACCGGACTGGCCGGCGCCGTGGTGATGACCTTCGACAAGGGCCGCGCCGGCACCACCGCGCATGATTTCATTCACCACGATCTCATCGAGCGTCTTGGCATCAGCGGCATCGCCGTCGGTTACGACTTTCATTTCGGCAAGGGCCGGGCCGGCTCGCCCAGCCTGCTCGCGACCGAAGCGCCGCGGCTCGGCATCGAGGTCGATATCCAGCCCCATGTGGACATTGACGAACGGCCGGTCTCGTCGACCGCCATCCGCATGGCGCTGGCCGAAGGGCAGATCGCCGAAGCGACCGAAATGCTGCAGGGACCGTGGTTCATCACCGGCGAGGTGATTCACGGCAAGAAGCTCGGCCGCGATCTCGGCTACCCCACTGCCAATATCCGCCTGCCTGCAAGCTGCGGGCTGCGGCATGGCATCTATGCGGTACGCGTCGGCCGTGGCAACGAGCGGTTCGACGGCGTCGCCTCTTTCGGCCGCCGCCCAACTTTCGACAACGGCGCACCGCTGCTCGAAGTGTTTCTGTTCGATTTCAAGGGCGACCTTTACGGGCAGGTGCTCGACGTGGCGTTCATCGCGTTCATTCGCGACGAACTTAAATTCGACGGGATCGACACGTTGATTGCCCAGATGAACGACGATAGCGCAAAGGCCCGCACGGCGCTGGCCGCTGCGCCGGATGCGTTTCCGAAACTGGGAGAGGTCACCTGACCAAGACCGAAAAACAAAAAATGCTCGCCGGCGAACTCTATAATCCCGCCGGCAATGCCGAACTAGCGGCCGATGAGGCCGCCGCCAAGGCATGGATGGCGCGCTACAACGCGACCATGAATGCAACCAATGCCGAGCGCCATGCGCTGCTGACCGAGCAGTTCGCGCGGGTCGGCAAGGATGCGGTGATCCGGCCCCCCTTCTTCATTGATTACGGCTACAACATCAGCGTCGGCGACGGCGTGTTCATGAATTTCAACTGCGTCATCCTCGACATCATGCCGGTGACCATCGGCGACCGTACCCAGATCGGACCGGCCGTCCAGATCCTGGCGGCGGACCATCCGCGCGACGCGGCCACCCGGCGCACCATGCTGGAATTCGGCCGGCCGGTGAGCATCGGCTCGGATGTCTGGATCGGCGGCGGGGCAATCATCCTGCCGGGGGTGACGATCGGTAACGGAGCCTTGATCGGAGCCGGAGCAGTGGTGACCCGGGACGTGCCGGAGAGGGCGACCGTGGTAGGCAATCCGGCCCGTCCGGTCCCTGCGCGGGGCTGATCCTCCGTTTCGACGACAATCGGACGCTTTGCGATCCCTGTTCCCCCTGCTATGGAATGCCCGATGTCTGCACGGCGCCCCATCATAAGCATTATCGGCCCGGCTTCCGCCTGAGCTTTGCTCGGCGCAAGACCGGGATCGACCTGTTTCATCGCGTTTCGACGCGTTTTGCGCCATTCGAGCCAGCCCGAGCACCCGAGTCCTCATTCCATGTCCGATAAGCCCGCGACCAACGACTATTCCAAGACCCTTTACCTGCCGCAGACCGAGTTCCCGATGCGTGCCGGCCTGCCGACCAGCGAGCCCAAGATGCTGGCGCGCTGGAACGAGATCGACCTCTACGGCAAGCTGCGCGAAAGCGCGAAGGGCAAGCCTAAATTCGTGCTGCATGACGGTCCGCCCTATGCGAACGGCAACATCCATATCGGCCATGCGCTGAACAAGATCCTCAAGGACGTGGTGACCAAGAGCCAGCAGATGCTGGGCTTCGACAGCAACTATGTGCCGGGCTGGGACTGCCACGGCCTGCCCATCGAGTGGAAGATCGAGGAAGAGAACTACCGCTCCAAGGGCAAGACCAAGCCGAACTTCAAGGACGGCGCGGCGATGATCGCGTTCCGCCAGGAATGCCGCGCCTATGCGAACAAGTGGCTCGACATCCAGCGCGAGGAATTCAAGCGCCTTGGCATCATCGGCGACTGGGCCGGCCGCTACGCCACCATGGACTTCTTCGCCGAAGCGCAGATCGCGCGCGAGCTGATGAAGTTCGCCGCCAATGGCACGCTGTATCGCGGCTCCAAGCCGGTGATGTGGAGCGTGGTCGAGAAGACCGCGCTGGCCGAAGCGGAAGTCGAGTACGAGGACTACACATCGGATGCGGTGTGGGTGAAATTCCCCGTTGCAGCCGAATTTGGCCGCCTGGCGAAGGCGTCGGTTGTCATCTGGACCACCACGCCATGGACGCTGCCGGCCAATCGCGCCATCTCGTTCTCCAGCAAGATCGCCTATGGCCTTTATGAGGTCACCGAGGCGCCGGAGGACAACTGGCTGAAAGCCGGCGACCTGCTGATCCTCGCCGATGCGCTGGCCGAGAGCGTGTTCAAGCAGGCGCGTGTGACCTCGTTCAAGAAGAGCAGCGAGCTGTCGTCCGATGTCCTCGAGGATCTCGAATGCCGTCATCCGCTGAGAGGCCATGCCGGCGGCTATGACTTCATTGTGCCGCTGCTCGATGGCGACCACGTCACCGACGATGCCGGCACCGGCTTCGTGCATACCGCCCCCAGCCATGGCCGCGACGACTTCGATATCTGGATGTCGAATGGTCGTCAGCTCGCCGAGCGCGGCATCGCGACGACGATCCCATACACTGTCGACGAGAATGGCACGCTGACCGAAGCGGCGCCGGGCTTCACCGGCACGCGCGTGCTCAACGACAAGGGCGAGAAGGGTGACGCCAACGAGGCCGTGATCAAGGAACTGATCGCGCGTGGCATGCTGGTGGCGCGTGCGCGCCTCAAGCATCAGTATCCGCATTCGTGGCGCTCGAAGAAGCCGGTGATCTATCGCAACACGCCGCAATGGTTCATCGCGATGGACAAGGACATCGTCGACGATGGCGACGCGAAGCCTGGCGATACGCTGCGCCATCGCGCACTCGAGGCTATCAAGGTCACCCAATGGGTGCCGGCCACTGGCCAGAACCGCATCAACGGGATGATCAATACCAAGCCGGACTGGGTGATCTCGCGGCAGCGCGCCTGGGGCGTGCCGATTGCGGTATTCGTGCGCGAGATCGGCGACGGCTCCGCCGAAATCCTGATCGATGACGCCGTCAATTTGCGGATCACCGAAGCCTTCATGAATGAAGGCGCCGACGCTTGGTATGCCGAAGGCGCCCGGGAACGCTTCCTCGGCTCGCTCGCCAATGAAGCGTGGAAGAAAGTCGACGACATCTGCGACGTCTGGTTCGATTCCGGCTCGACGCACGCCTTTGTGCTCGAAGACCGGCAGAACTTCCCCGGCCTCGCCGGTATCAACCGCAAAGTTGATGGCGGCGATGACACCGTGATGTATCTGGAGGGCTCAGACCAGCATCGCGGCTGGTTCCAGTCGTCGCTGCTGGAAAGCTGCGGCACCCGTGGCCGCGCGCCCTTCGATGTCGTGCTGACCCACGGCTTCACGCTCGACGAAAACGGCCGCAAGATGTCGAAGTCGATCGGCAACACCATCGAGCCACAGAAGGTGATCAAGGATTCCGGCGCCGACATCCTGCGCCTGTGGGTCTGCGCGACCGACTACGCCGACGACCAGCGCATCGGCCCGGAGATCATCAAGAACACCGTCGAGACCTATCGCAAGCTGCGCAACAGCGTACGCTGGATGCTGGGCACGCTGCATCACTACAAGAAGAGCGATGCGGTGGCATTCAAGGATATGCCCGAGCTCGAGCGCCTGATGCTGCATCAGCTCGCTGAAATCGAAGCGAAGGTGCAGCAGGCCTACAAGGACTTCGACTACAAGACGGTGGTTGCCACGCTCGCGGCCTTCATGAACACCGAACTTTCGGCGTTCTATTTCGACATCCGCAAGGACACGCTGTATTGCGACGCGCCCTCCTCGCTCGCGCGCAAAGCGGCGCTGACGGCAATCGACACCATCTGCGATGCGATCTTGAAGTGGCTGGCGCCGATCCTGTCCTTCACCATGGACGAGGCCTGGCGGATGTATCGCCCGGATGCGGAACCATCGGTGCATCTGACCGTGTTCCCGGAAGGGTTCGGCCGATTCAAGGACGAAGCGCTGGCTACGAAGTGGGAGACGATCCGCGATGTCCGCCGCGTCGTCACCGGTGCGCTCGAAGTCGAGCGTGCGGCGAAGAAGATCGGCTCGTCGCTCGAGGCCTCTCCGGTGATCTATGTCGCCGACCGCGCGCTGATCGCGACGCTGTTCGATATAGATCTTGCGGAAGTCTGCATCACGTCGAGCTACGAGGTGCGCGAGGGCGAGGCCCCGGCCGATGCGTTCAGGCTGCATGACGTGCCCGGCGTGGCCGTCGTCGTCGAGAAGGCGGTCGGCACCAAGTGCGCGCGCTCCTGGAAGATCCTGCCGACGGTGGGCGAGGACAAGGAGTATCCGGACGTCACCCCGCGCGACGCCCAGGCGCTGCGCGAATGGAAGGCGCTGGGAGTAACCGTGTGAGCCCAGCCGCCCGCACCGGCCTGATCGTCGCCGCGACCACCCTGATCCTCGATCAGGCCTCCAAGCTGTGGTTGCTCCACGGCTTTGATCTCGGCCGGCGCGGGCTGGTGAAGGTGCTGCCCTTCTTCGACCTGATCCTCGCCTGGAATACTGGCATCAGCTACGGCATGTTCTCGGATTCCGGGCCGACCGGTCAGGTGCTGCTGGTCGCCTTCAAGATCGTGGCGGTGATCGCCCTCACCGTCTGGATGGTCCGCGCCGAGACACGCCTTGCGACAATTGCACTCGGGCTGATCATCGGGGGCGCGATCGGCAATGCCATCGACCGCTTCGCCTATGGCGCCGTAGTCGATTTTGCGCTGCTTCACGCCGAAATTGGCGGCAAAACCTACAACTGGTACGTGTTTAACCTTGCCGATGTCGCCATCGTTGCCGGTGTGGCGGCTCTGCTGTATGACTCCTTCTTCGGAGCACCCGCCGTAAAAGCGCCCTGATCCCAGCCGATATGCGAGGCCAAGGGCGACGCGGGTGGAACTGCGCCAATTTGGGCATTCCACCAGAGATTTACCGCCAGAGATTTGAACAGGATGAACACGATGCGCGAGACCGAGACCGGTTGGCCTCTGCAGCTTTCATCGGGCGCCCTGAAGCGCTCCCTGCGACTGGCCACTGTCGCCCTTGGAATTGGCCTCGTGATGTCGGTCGGTGCCGCGCAAGCGGCGGACGACGATGACGACAATCTGTCTTTCGAGCAGAAGGCCATCAAGTCGCTGATGACCGGCCTCGGCGGCACCAATATGGAAAATTCCGGCATCGACTACCGCGAGCGCTCGCCGCTGGTGGTTCCACCGCGCCTTGACCTGCCGCAGCCAGCCGCCGCGAGCAATACCGCCAATGTCGCCAACTGGCCGAAGGATCCGGACGTGCAGCGCCGCCGCGAAGCCGCTGCCGCCGCCAAGACCGGCCGCCCGGAAGAAGTGCTCGAAGCCTCGCGTCCGCTCACACCGTCCGAAATGGCGCCGAAGCGCGGGCGGGTGTCCTCCTCTGCCGTGGATCACTCCCATCCCGGCGACCCCAGCAAGAACATCGTGCTGAGCCCGAGCCAGCTCGGCGTCGAGAGCGGCATGTTCAAGAACATGTTCGGCGGCAACAAGGGAGAGACGGCGAAATTCGAAGGCGAGCCGACCCGCGACTCGCTGACCCAGCCGCCGGTCGGCTATCAGACGCCTGCTGCCGGCTACGCCTATGGCACCGGCCCGAAGGACGTCATGCGCAACGAGTACAATATCAACCCGATGACGGGTAAGTATTGATCGCGGCGCCGCGGTTGCCCCTGTTGCAGCCGTCACGGCTTGCGGCGCGCCGTGCGCGCCGCCGTTTCTCTGAAATCATCTCGATGCAATCGACCGGTATGCTTGCGTGGCCGGCGCGATCGCTCGCCTGCGCCAAGGAGCAGCCAGCCCTGTCATGACAAGTTCATTCGCCCGTGCAGCGCGCTCTGCCGCCGTCGTCACGTTGCTATTCACCGCCGGTACGTCCTTCACTCAAGCCCAGACCGACAGTCCGAAACCGCCGACCACGTTCAAGCTGAACAACGGCATGCAGGTCGTCGTCATCGAGGATCACCGCACGCCGGTGGTCACGCAGATGATCTGGTACAAGGTCGGCTCCGCCGACGAGACCCCCGGCAAATCCGGCCTCGCGCATTTCCTCGAACACCTGATGTTCAAGGGCACGGCAAAACATCCGGCGGGCCAATTCTCCCAGACCGTGCAGCGCATCGGCGGCGAGGAGAACGCGTTCACCTCCACCGACTACACCGGCTATTACCAGCGCGTCACCAAGGACAAGCTCGGCCAGATGATGGAGTTCGAGGCCGACCGCATGACCGGCCTCGTGCTGAAAGACGAGAACGTCTTGCCCGAACGCGACGTCGTCCTCGAAGAATACAACATGCGCGTCGCCAACAGCCCGGAAGCGCGGCTGACCGAGCAGATCATGGCGGCGCTCTATCTCAACCATCCCTATGGCCGCCCGATCATCGGCTGGCATCAGGAGATCGAGAAGCTCGACCGCGAGGACGCCCTCGCCTTCTACAAGCGCTTCTATGCCCCCAACAATGCAACGCTGATCATCGCCGGCGATGTCGATCCGCAGGACATCCGCCCGATGGTCGAACGCACCTACGGCGTCATCGCCGCACAGCCGGCGATCCCCGAGCGTCGCATCCGCCCGCAGGAGCCGACGCCCGCCGCACCGCGCACGGTGACGCTGGCCGATCCGCGTGTCGAGCAGAACAATCTGCGCCGCTATTATTTCGTACCTTCAGCCACGACGGCCGCTGCAGGCGAGAGCCAGGCGCTCGACGTGCTGGCGCAGTTGATCGGCGGCGGGCCCAACTCCTATCTCTATCGCGCCCTCGTCATCGACAAGCAGCTCGCGGTCAATGCCGGCGCCAGCTATCAGGGCACCGCGCTCGACAGCGCACAATTCATGATCTCGGCTTCGCCGAAGCCCGGCACTGACTTCGCGGATGTCGAGAAGACCGTCGACGCCGTCATCGCCGATCTCGCTGCCAATCCGGTGTCGGCCGCCGACCTCGAACGCGTAAAGACGCAACTCGTCGCCGAAGCGATCTATGCACAGGACAGCCAGGCCTCGCTGGCGCGCTGGTACGGCGCCGCTCTCACCACCGGTCTCAGCGTCGAGGACATCCGCAGCTGGCCGGATCGGATCAAGGCGGTGACGGCAGAGCAAGTGCGCGCCGCGGCGCAGACCTGGCTCGACAAGAAGCGTTCGGTCACGGGCTATCTCATCAAGGACACTACGACGAAGCGCGAGGAGAAGCGGTCGTGAGCATGATCTTCAATCCGCGCCGTCTCGGCATCGCCGTCGCTGCCGCCTTCTCGCTTGCGACTCTGATGGCAACGCCATCATTCGCCGCTGCCAAGGTACAGCGCCTGGTCACGCCCGGCGGCATCGAGGCCTGGTTTGTCCAGGATGCGACGGTCCCCGTAATCGCCATGGAATATGCCTTCGGCGGCGGCGCGGCGCAGGACCCGAAGGACAAATCCGGCACCGCCAACATGGTCGCCAGCCTGATGGATGAAGGCGCCGGCGATCTCGACTCCGCCGCCTTCCGCGAACGTATGGAGCGCCGCGCCATCGAGCTCAGCTTCACGGCCCAACGCGACTATCTGCGCGGCTCGCTTCGCATGCTGAAGGAGCATCGCGACGAGGCCTTCGACCTCGCCCGCCTCGCCGTCACTTCGCCGCGTTTCGACGCGCCCGATATCGAGCGTATCCGTGCGCAAATCATGTCCGGCCTGCGCCGCGAGAGCACCAATCCGAATTCGCTGGCAACGCGCAAATTCCTGCAGGTGGCTTTCGGCGATCATCCTTATAGCCGTCCGTCCAATGGCAGCCTGACCGACGTGCAGAAGATCGGTGTCGATGACATCAAGGCCTATAAGCAGCGCATCGTCGCCAAGGACACGCTGAAGATCGCCGTGGTCGGCGATATCGACCCGGACTCCCTCGCCAAGCTGCTGGACAAGACCTTCGGTGGCCTGCCCGTCAAGGCCGACCTGGTACCCGTGCCAGAAGTCGCCGTGACCAAGCCACCGCAGAAATCATTTTTGACGCTGGACGTGCCGCAGACGGTGATCACTTTCGGCAGCCCCGGCATCAAGCGCAACGATCCGAACTTCATGGCAGCCTATATCGTCAACCACATTCTCGGTGGCGGCACGCTGTCGTCGCGGCTCTATCACGAAGTGCGCGAAAAGCGCGGCCTCGCTTACGGCGTCTCGAGCCAGCTCATCTGGATGCAGAATTCCGGCCTGTGGATCGGCAGCACCGCGACCCGCGCCGATCGCGCCACCGAGACCATCGATACCGTCACCAGCGAAGTGAAGCGGTTGGCCGAGCAAGGCCCGACGCAGAAGGAGCTGGACGAGGCCAAGTCCTATCTGAACGGCTCGCAGATGCTGGCGCTCGACACTTCGTCGAAACTGGCGGGTGCGCTGCTGCAGTATCAGCTCGACAAGATGCCGATCGACTATATCGAGAAGCGCAGCGCCATCATCGACGCGGTGACGCTGGACCAGGCCAAGGCCGCGGCCAAGCGGTTGTGGGCTGACGGTCTTCTGAGCGTCGTGGTCGGCCGTGCACCGCAGGCGGCAGCACAGCCGGTGGCACCGGCGCCGAAGGCGAATTGATGCAGATCGCCGTCATCGGCGCGGGGGCGGTCGGCTGCTATTACGGCGCCATGTTGCTGCGCGCCGGCCATGACGTCACGCTGGTAGGGCGTCCCGCCCATGTGGACGCCATCAACGCGCGAGGGCTGCATTTCGAGAGCGCGTCCTTCACCGGATTCATTCCGGCCAAGGCTGTGGCCGAGATCGCGGCACTGGCGTCGCCTGATCTCGTGCTGTTTGCGGTGAAGTCGGGCGATACGGACGACACAGCGAGATCGCTCAAGCCGGTGCTCCAGCCTGATACGATCGTGCTGAGCCTGCAGAATGGCGTCGATAATCCCGAACGGCTGCGCAAGATTCTCAGCCAGCCGGTGATCGCTGCCGCCGTCTATGTGGCCACCGAGATGCCAGGGCCCGGCCATGTCAAACACAACGGCCGCGGCGAACTCATCATCGGCATGGCGCCGCAAAGCACGGCGCTAGCGAAACTCCTGTCCGATGCCGGCGTGCCGACCGCCGTGGCCGACAATATCGATGCGGTACAGTGGTCAAAGCTCATCAACAACTGCGCCTATAATGCGCTCTCGGCGGTGGCGGGCATCGCCTATGGCGAGATGTTCAAGGTCGAGGGCGTCCCTGCCATCGTCACCAATGCCGTCGAGGAATGCCTCGCGGTGGCCCGCGCCTGTGGCGTGACGCTTCCCGGCGATCTGCTCGACAAGACGCTCGGCCTCGCCGCCACCATGCCGCATCAGCAGTCCTCGACCTCGCAGGACCTCGGCCGCGGCAAGCCGTCCGAGATCGACTTCCTCAACGGCTTCATCGTCCGCAAGGGCATCGAACATGGCATCCCGACGCCGACCAATCATGCGCTGCAGGTGATGGTGAAGCTGGTCGAACGTTCGGGATCTCGCCGCGCCTAAGACAGATTTCTTTGATGGAATCTCGTGGATCAGACCCTAGCGGCGTGTCGTCAATCGCGGAGAATCCCACAGTCGGAAGCCACCCTTGAACGCATTCGCGTTGTCGCCGCGCCGGGTCTTGCGCGGCAGTTTGTCGAGCATCTCCACATTGCCACCGCCGAGCACCGTATAGTCAGGCTCTAAAGCGGACGTGAGATCGGCAATGACATCGGCCACGCGCTGCCGCCACTTCTTCTTGCCCAGCCGCTTCAGGCCAGCCGCGCCGACATAATCTTCGAATGTCTTGCCGCGATAAGGCAGATGGCCGAGCTCCATCGGCTCGAACACACCATCGATGATCATGGCCGCACCGAGCCCGGTACCGAGGCCGAGAAACAGCATGCGCCCGCCATCGTAACTGCCGACCGCTTGCATCATGGCGTCGTTCACGAGCTTCACCGGCTTGCGGAATGCATCTTCGAAATCGAAGCCCTTCCAGCCTGCGCCGAGATTGCGTGGCTCCTTGAGCGGGCGATTGCCGGCCACCGGGCCGGGATAACCGGCGGAGACGACGTCATAGCGCCAGTCCCTGGTCAGCGCCTTGACCTTGCGGACCATCGACCTCGCGGACAGATCTGGCCCGGATTCGAACTCGCGCTTGAGACCTTCACGGCTCGTCATCACCTTCACATGGGTGCCGCCGATATCGATGGTGAGGATGTTGCGGGGAGATTTTGGCATGAGGCGACACCGACTTATCAGTTGAGATAACGCGCAGCCGCAGGCCGGTTCCCGCATCGCTCTTCACGTTCCCGCGCAGGGAACTATTGCCGCAAATTGTCTCTTGATCTTCGCCCACGCTGGCGTGGGCGGATCGCTGGACATCGGCCATGAGTAATATCTGGACCCTCAAATCGCTGCGCGAGCTGGAAAGCGAAGCCGTCGCGGGTACGTCGGAGAGCGGGAGCATCAAGCATCTGAAGCGCACATTGTCGGCGCTCAACCTTGTTGCCCTCGGGGTCGGCGGTATTATCGGCGCCGGCATTTTCGTGCTCACCGGTCACGCTGCCGCTGCCAATGCCGGCCCCGCAGTATCGCTATCCTTTGCGCTGGGGGCGACTGCTTGCGCCTTCGCCGGCCTGTGTTACGCGGAAATGGCGTCTACTGTCCCGGTCTCCGGCAGCGCTTATACTTATGCATATGCCACCATCGGCGAGCTGATGGCCTGGATCATCGGCTGGGACCTCATCCTCGAATATGCCGTCGGCGCGATCACGGTGGCGATCGGCTGGTCCGGCTACTTCACCAGTCTGCTCGGCAATCTCGGCATTCATCTGCCGTCGCAACTCACATCGGCACCGCTCGCTTACGATGCCGCAGCACGCACATGGTCACTGACCGGCGCCATCATCAATCTACCTGCCATGGCCATCATTGCCGCCATCACGACGCTTCTGGTGATCGGCATCCAGGAATCCGCACGCTTCAACAATGTTATCGTGGTGATCAAGCTGGCGGTGATCGTCATCTTCATCGCCTGCGCGGCGCCTATGGTCAGCACCCATAACTGGGTGACAACGGGCAATCCCGATGGCGCCTTCATCCCACCCAATGCCGGCACCACCGGCATTTTTGGCTGGTCCGGCGTGTTGCGCGGCGCGGCCGTGGTGTTTTTCGCATTCATCGGCTTCGACGCCGTCTCGACGGCGGCACAGGAAGCGAAGAACCCGACGCGCGACATGCCGATCGGCATCTTGGGCTCGCTGGCCATCTGCACCGTGCTCTATGTGGTAGTCGCTTTCGTGCTCACAGGCATCGTGCCCTATGACAAACTCAACGTCCCCGATCCGATCGCCGTGGGCATCGATGCCGCCGGCATTGGCTGGCTCTCGTCCATCGTGAAATTCGGCGTGGTCATGGGACTGACTTCGGTCATCCTCGTGCTGCTGCTCGGCCAGTCGCGGGTGTTTCGGGCGATGGCGCATGACGGCTTGCTTCCGCAAAGCGCTTCCGCCACCCATCCGCGTTTTCGCACGCCCTATATCGCGACCATCGGCATCGGCGTGGTCGTTTGTGGCTTTGCCGGCATTCTGCCGATCGGCCTCGTCGGCGAACTGGTTAGCATCGGCACACTGTTCGCTTTTGCCGTTGTGTGCATGGGCGTGCTGATGCTGCGCATCAAGCATCCGGACCAGAAGCGCCCGTTCCGTACGCCCGCTGTCTGGTTCGTGGCGCCAGCCGGCGCCATCGTCTCGGTGATTCTGATGCTCGGCTTGCCGCTCGACACCTGGATCCGGCTGGCTGTCTGGCTGGCCATAGGACTCGTGATTTACGTCTTTTACGGTCGCCGCCACAGCCGTGCCGGCAACTGACATCGGCGGGGAGAGATGCTACGGAGATACCATGCTCCGGATCACGCGCTCCATCACCATCGACGAAGACGATATCGAGATCGTCTATGTCCGCGCGTCCGGGCCGGGCGGGCAGAACGTCAACAAGGTCTCCACCGCTGCGCAATTGCGCTTCGACAGCAAGAAGCTGACGATTCCCGAAGACATGGAAATCCGCCTCCGGACCCTCGCCGGCCAGCGCATGACCAAGGAGGGCGTGATCGTGATGCACGCCCAGCGCTTCCGCACCCAGGAGCGCAACAAGGCCGACGCCATCGAACGCCTGGTGGAGCTCATCAAGGAAGCCGCCTATCGCGAGCCGCCACGGCGACCGACCAAGCCGACCCTCGGCTCGAAGAAGCGCCGCCTGGAAGGCAAGAAGCGCCGCAGCGATGTGAAGGCCGGCCGCAGCGGGCGCTTCACCGACTGATTTTCAAGACCACGACTGCAAGGACTGCTCCATGGCCAAACCCGTTCATTCCATGATCCGCGTGCTCGACGAGGCCCGCTCGCTCGATTTCTACAAGCGGGCCTTCGGCCTCGACATCGCCGAGCGGCTGGCCTTCGACGATTTCACGCTTGTTTATCTGCGCCATCCGTCATCGCCCTTCGAGCTTGAACTGACGATAAATAAGGGCCGCACCGAGCCCTATGCGCTCGGCGACGGCTACGGCCATCTCGCCGTGGTGGTGGATGATCTCGCTGCGGAACACGCTCGTTTCGAACAGGAGAAGCTGGCACCCGGCCCGCTCCGCGAGCTGCAACATGACGGCAAGCCGCTGGCCCGCTTCTTCTTCGCCACCGATCCCGATGGCTACAAGATCGAGGTGATCGAGAAGGGCGGCCGATTCGCGTGAGGGCTGCGCATCAAGCCGGGGACAGCTCCGTTCACAACGGGACAGGGCGACCCATGGGGCTTAGAATGACACCCTGAGTTCCCTACATATCCCAGACCGACCCATCCACCACGCGCCGAAATCCATGCCCGTTCGCCAGTTGCCAGAAACCATCGTCAACCGCATCGCCGCCGGCGAGGTGGTGGAGCGGCCGGCGAGCGTGGTCAAGGAGCTGGTGGAGAACGCCATCGACGCCGGCGCGAGCCGGATCGAAATTTTCACCGACGGCGGCGGACGACGGAAGATCGCCATCACCGATGACGGCCACGGCATGACCCATGCCGATCTCGGCCTCGCCGTGGAGCGCCACGCCACCTCCAAGCTCGACGACGAGGACCTGTTGCAGATCCGCACCCTCGGTTTTCGCGGCGAGGCGCTGCCGTCCATCGGCTCGGTGGCGCGGCTCGGCATCACCACGCGCCATGCCAGCGAACCGCATGCCTGGTCGCTCACAGTGGATGCCGGCACCAAAGAGCCGATCATACCGGCCGCACTCGGCCATGGCACACGCATCGAGGTCGCCGATCTCTTCTATGCGACACCGGCGCGGCTGAAATTTCTCAAGACCGACCGCACCGAAGCGGAAGCGATCCGTGAAGTGGTGCGCCGCCTTGCGATGGCGCGGCCCGATGTCGCCTTCACGCTCTCGGGCGAAGAACGCGCGCCGATCACCTGGGCTGCTGCCCTGCCCGGCGCGCCCGGCCAGCTCACCCGGCTGGGCGACATTCTTGGCGCGGATTTCCGCGCCAGCGCGATCGCGGTGCGCAGCGAGCGTGAAGGTGTCGTCGTCGAAGGCTTCGCCGCCGCGCCATCGCTGACCAAGGCCAATGCGCTCGGCCAGTATCTGTTCGTCAATGGCCGGCCGGTGCGCGACAAGCTGATCGTCGGCGCGGTCCGCGCGGCCTATTCCGACTATCTGCCGCGCGACCGTCATCCGGTGCTGGCGCTGTTCGTCACGCTCGATCCGCAAGAGGTCGATGCGAATGTCCATCCCGCCAAGACCGAAGTGCGATTCCGCAATGCCGGCCTCGTCCGCGCGCTGATCGTGCACGCGCTGAAAGAAGGCCTGGCGCGAGAGGGCAAACGCACAGCTGCAAACAACGATGCCGGAGCGGTGCTGTCCTCGTTCCGTCCGAACAGCGCGCCGAGCTTCGCACCGCGCAACGCCAATTGGGATTGGCAGCGTTCGCCGTCCTATCCGGTGGCGCCTGCTCCTGTCTTCGATGGCGCCGCAGCCTTCGCCGAACCACCGCAAGCGGCGTTCGATGTCGGCACGCCGACCGCCGACGTGCGTTTCGAGGAGGCGCCGCAGGTCGATCTGCTCGATCGTCCGCTCGGCGCCGCGCGCGCGCAGGTGCATGAGAACTACATCATCGCGCAGACCCGCGACGGCATGATCGTGGTCGACCAGCACGCCGCGCATGAGCGCATCGTCTATGAGAAGCTGAAGTCGTCGCTGGCGAAGAACGGCGTGCAGCGGCAAATCCTGCTCATCCCCGATATCGTCGAGATGGATGAAGCGACGGTCGAGAAGCTGGTTGAGCGCGCCGAGGAACTGGCGACGTACGGCCTCGCCATCGACAGTTTCGGCCCCGGCGCCATTGCCGTGCGCGAGACGCCGTCGCTGCTCGGCAAGACCAATGCGGCCTCGCTGCTGCGCGATCTTGCCGAACACATGGCCGAATGGGACGAGGCACTGCCACTGGAGCGCCGGCTGATGCATGTGGCGGCGACCATGGCCTGCCACGGCTCGATCCGCTCCGGGCGACGTCTGCGGCCGGAAGAGATGAACGCGCTGCTGCGCGAGATGGAAGAGACGCCGAATTCCGGCCAGTGCAATCACGGCCGCCCGACCTATGTCGAGCTGAAACTGAGCGATATCGAGAAGCTGTTCGGAAGAAGATAATTGTAGGATGGGCAAAGCGAAGCGTACCCACCCTACAGAAACCTCACGTATATTTCGGGTCGCGTTCGAGCAGTTCGATCGACACGCCCTGCGGGGCGCGGATGAAGCAGATGCGCAGACCGGGCTTTAGCGTATGCGGCTCCTTGGTGAATTCGACGCCACGGGCCTTCAGGTCGGCAGCCACCGTATCGATGTCCTTCACCTTCAGGCCAAAGTGATCAAGGCCCTGATAGGGCGTGACCGGCGATGGATTGACGCCCATCTCCGGCGTCACGGGCGCGAGGAAGATCATCGCGCCGCCGAGCTTGATATCGACACGGCCAGGCGCGCGCAGGATTTCGGCGCCGAGCTTGTCAGCAAACCATTGCGCGGTCGCTTCGACATCGGGTGTGCGGATATGGACGTGATCCCAGGTGCAGGCGAGCGTCATCGGTTTCTCCCGTTTATTTTGTGTATCTCAGGAACGTAAATTCCGTCTCGTCGTAAGCGCGGCGTTCGAGCTCTTCATAGCCGTCGGGTGCGGTGAACCCGGCATCCTTCGCCTCTTCCACCACGACAAGCGCCTGCGGCACCAGCCAGCCGCCATCGCGTAGCGCTGCGAGCGATTTTTCCGCGAGCTTCATGCGATAGGGCGGATCGATGAACACCAGCGCAAACGGCTCGACTGGATGCGCCGGGCCGGGATCACTGGCATCGCGGCGATAGACCTTTGTCACGCCGCCGAGGCCGAGGCTCTCGACATTGTCGCGCAGCAGCGCCCGCGCTTCCGAGCCGTTGTCGACGAACAGCGTGAACTTGGCACCGCGCGACACCGCTTCGATGCCGAGCGCGCCGGTCCCCGCGAACAGGTCGAGCACCCGCGCATCCAGCATCGGGTTCTCATAGGCATGCGTCAGGATGTTGAATAGCGACTCGCGCAGGCGATCCTGCGTCGGACGGATCGCTTGCGTCGCGGGGCCAGCAATATTGCGGCCCCGCAGCCGGCCACCGATCACACGCATGGATCACTCATCCCGCGGCTTGAGATCGCGCTTGCCCTTGTAGCCGCGCTTCGGCGGTTTCTTCGGGCCGCCGAACAGTGCATCAGCCTCCTTGCGCGCACGCGTCTCCTCGGAGCCAGAGCGCTGCACGACAACGCGGCGGCCCTTGCGGTCCTCCACCGTGGAACGCTTCAACACCGGCTTCTTGACGACCACCGGATCGAGCGAGACATCGCCCTTGCTCGGAAGCTGGCGACCGAAATCGGCGCCGGCGGCTTCGGCGATCTTTTCGCCGAGTTGTTCGCGCAGCACGCGCGTCTTCACCTCGTCGACCTCGCCTTCCGCGAGCTCGCCGAGCTGGAACGGGCCGTAGGAGATGCGGATCAGGCGATTCACTTCGAGGCCGAGATGCGCGCAGACGTTACGCACTTCGCGGTTCTTGCCTTCGCGGATGGCGAAGACCAGCCACACATTGGCGCCCTGGTCGCGCTCCAGCGTCGCATCGATGGCACCATACTTGACGCCATCGACTTCGACGCCGTTCTTGAGTTCATCGAGCTGCGCCTGCGTGACATTGCCATGGGCGCGGACGCGGTAGCGACGCAGCCAGCCGGTGTCGGGCAGCTCCAGCGTGCGCGCGAGACCGCCATCATTGGTGAGCAGCAACAGACCTTCGGTGTTGAAGTCGAGCCGGCCGATGGAGATCAGGCGCGGCAGGTCTTCCGGCAGATGATCGAACACCGTCGGCCGGCCTTCCGGATCGGCATGGGTCGTCATCAGGCCGCGCGGCTTGTGATACATGAACAACCGCGTGCGCTCGCGGGCCGGCAACGGCTTGCCATCCACGGTGATCACATCGCTCGCGATGACATCTAGCGCCGGCGAATTGATCACGCGGCCATTCACCGACACGCGGCCCTGCGTCACCCATTCCTCGGCATCGCGGCGCGAGCACAGGCCCGCACGCGCAACGACCTTGGCAACACGCTCGGCGCCCTTCTTCTCAGCGGGCTTGCTCGCCGGCTTTTTCTTCGCGTCGGGATCGCGCGGACGATATTCGCCGCGGCCACCAAACGCCGGGCGCTTGCGGAAGATCTGGCTTTCGTCCTCATTGTCCCGGCGCGGGCGATCTTCACGTTCCCCTTCGCGACCACGACGCGGTTGCTCTTGCCAATCCGCACGTCCGCGTGGCTCACGCGAGCGTTCGAATTGCGGCCGATCTTCGCGCGACCGCGAAAAACGCGGGCGCTCGCCATCGCCGCGCTCGGGGCTGTCATCGCGCGAACGTTCGAAACGCGGCTTGTCGAATTTGGGCCTGTCAAACTTGCGATCGCCATCACGCGGCGCACGCGCCGGGCGGCTGCCGCGATCGTCGCCGCGCTCGCGGTTCTGCCACGGCTTCTCATCGCTGCGATCGGGGCCGCGTTCGAAATCGCGATCACGGCCGCCAAAGCTCTTGCGCGGACCGCCACGATCCGGCGCGCCACGAGAAAACTTCTTCTCGCCGAAGGGGCGATCACCCTGCGGACGATCACCGCGCGGCGCATAGGGACGCTTCTCGCCGCCACCATCGCGCGACGCATAGGGCTTCTTGTCGCCAAATTTCTTGTCGGAGAAACGACCGGCAGGACGCGCATCGCCGCGGTCACCACGCGGGGCGCGATCATCGCGCTTGAAATCCGGGCGATCGCCGCGCGGCGCATAGCTGCGCTTTTCGCCACCACCAAATTCCTTGCGCGGGCCACGCGACGGACGATCGCCCTCGCTGCGCGCGGGGCGGTCTTCGCGATTGAAACGCGGACGCGGCGCATCGCCGTAATCGCGGCGCGGGGCGCGGTCGCCGTCACGCTTGCCGGCGTAAGAGCGCTTCTCGCCATCGCCGTCGCGAGGCGGGCGCGGTGCATAGGTGCCATCGCGCTTGGCGAATTTCTTCTCGGGGCCGCGGGCAGCGCCGGAACGGCCACCTTTGCCCGGGCCTTTACCGCCGGGCGGCCGGCCGCGCGAGGGGCCGTTGTTTTTATCGTTATCGCGGGGCATGAAAGGTCTCGCTGCAGCGGAAGCTGAATTGGGTTGAGCGGTGCGGATGGGGTTTGCGGATCGACATTGCGCGCTCATCAGGCGCAAACGTCACGCGAAACCGGAATCCTCTTTGCTGAAGGCCACTCCGTAGCAGAGTTTTGCGCAGGAAACGAGCTTTTGACCGCCCCTTCTTTCATGGATTTGGCCCTGAAAGCCGCCCAAACCGCCGGGGAAGCGGGCGAAGTGCCGATCGGCTGCGTGATCGTGCGAAACGGCGAGGTGATCGCCAGCGCCGGCAACCGTACTTTGACCGACAAAGATCCCACCGCCCATGCCGAAGTGCTGGCCATCCGCCTGGCCGCCGAAAAGCTCGGCTCGGAGCGGCTGGTGGATTGCGATCTCTATGTCACGCTGGAGCCCTGCACCATGTGCGCGGGCGCCATCTCCTTCGCCCGGATCCGCCGGCTCTATTACGGCGCGGCCGATCCGAAGGGCGGCGGGGTGGAATCCGGGGTCAGGTTCTTTGCCTCACCGACCTGCCACCATACTCCGGAGGTCTATTCGGCCGTCGGCGAAACAGAATCCGCCAAGCTTCTCCGCGATTTCTTTCAGGCGCGGCGCTGAAATTTTATACGCAGGTGACCACGGGAATGCGGGTCACCTTCACCCCTCCCGATACCGTCACTTACCCCCGCGTTCCCGCGCGACAGCCTGCCAGCCGATGTCGCGGCGGCAAAAGCCCTCAGGCCAGTTGATCAGGCCGATGGCCTCATAGGCCCGGCGCTGGGCCTCTCCGACGGTTTTGGCTGAAGCGGTCACATTTAGCACGCGCCCGCCATTGGCCAGGATCCAGTCGCCGGACGCCTTGGTTCCGGCATGGAACACCTCGACCCCCTCGATCTGCTCGGCGCGGTCGATGCCCACAATCCGGGTGCCCTTGTCATATTCGCCAGGATAGCCCTTGGCGGCCATGACGACGGTCAGCGCCGGATCGGGGAACCAGCGCAGATCGAAATGCTTCAACTGCCCGTCCGCCGATGCAATCAGCGCCGGCAACAGGTCCGACATCAGGCGAACCATCAGCACCTGGGTTTCCGGATCGCCGAAACGGGCATTGTATTCGATCAGCTTCGGGCCTTCGTCCGTGATCATCAGGCCGGCAAACAACACGCCCTTGTAGGGACATCCCATGTCCTTCATGGCCTTCAGCGTCGGCAGGATGATCTCGTTCATGGTGCGCGCCTGGATCGCATCCGTGAACACCGGCGCCGGCGAATAGGCGCCCATGCCGCCGGTATTCGGGCCCTTGTCGCCGTCGAAAGCGCGCTTGTGATCCTGCGCGGCCACCAGCGGCAACGCATTTTCGCCGTCGCACAGCACGAAGAACGAGGCTTCCTCGCCGACCAGGAATTCCTCGACGACGGCTTCCGCGCCGGCCGCGCCAAAACCGCCGCCGAGCATCATGTCGACGGCGTCTTCAGCTTCCTGCAGCGTCATCGCGACGACGACGCCCTTGCCGGCCGCAAGGCCATCGGCCTTGATGACGATCGGCGCGCCCTGGGCGCGGATATAGGCCTTGGCCTTGTCCGCATCGTTGAAGCGCTCATAGGCCGCGGTCGGGATATTGTTGGCCTTGCAGATGTCCTTGGTGAAACCCTTGGAGCCTTCGAGTCGGGCCGCCGCTTTGCTCGGCCCGAACGCCTTGATGCCGGCGGCAGCGAGATCGTCGACAATGCCGGCGGCAAGCGGCGCCTCAGGGCCGACCACGACGAAATCGACCTTGTTCTCCTTGCAGAACGCAATCACTGCCGGATGATCGGCGACGTCCAGCGCGACGCATTCCGCCTCCTGCGCGATACCGGCATTGCCGGGCGCGCACCACAACTTGGTAAGCAGCGGCGATGCCGCCAGCTTCCATGCCAGCGCGTGTTCGCGGCCACCGGAACCGATGAGAAGAATGTTCATGGGAAGACTGCCTGGCCGGGGTTTTGGATGGTTTTGCCAGCGTTTAGCATGCTAATCCGCTGTCGCAACAGCCTGAGTCCCCGATGCCCAGAACTGCCGACGCCCCGCTGACGAATTCCACCGAATTCACCGTCTCCGAGCTCTCGCAGGCGCTGAAGCGAACCGTGGAAGACGCCTACGGGAATGTGCGCGTGCGCGGCGAGATCACCGGCTTTCGCGGCCCGCATTCCTCCGGCCACTGCTATTTTTCGCTCAAGGACGAGGGCGCCAAGATCGAGGCGGTGATCTGGAAAGGCGTTCATGGCCGGATGCGGTTCCGCCCGCAGGAAGGCCTCGAGGTCATCGCCACCGGCAAGCTGACCACCTATCCCGGCTCGTCGAAATACCAGATCGTCATCGAGGCGCTGGAACCCGCTGGCGTCGGCGCATTGATGGCGCTCATGGAAGAGCGCAAGCGCAAGCTCGGCGCCGAAGGCCTGTTCGACGAAGCGCGGAAACAATTGTTGCCCTGGCTCCCCGAAGTCATCGGCGTCGTCACGTCGCCGACCGGCGCCGTCATCCGCGACATCCTGCACCGTCTCAGTGATCGCTTCCCGCGCCATGTGCTGGTGTGGCCCGTCCGGGTTCAGGGCGAAGGCTCGGCCGAACAGGTCGCGGCGGCGATCCATGGCTTCAACGCGCTGGAAGCTGGCGGCAAGATTCCACGCCCCGATCTCCTTATCGTTGCCCGCGGCGGCGGTTCGTTGGAAGACCTGTGGTCGTTCAATGAGGAAATCGTGGTGCGCGCAGCGGCGGAGAGCATGATTCCGCTGATATCGGCCATCGGCCACGAGACTGACATCACCTTGCTCGACTTCGCCTCGGACAAGCGCGCTCCGACACCGACCGCAGCAGCCGAAATGGCCGTCCCGGTGCGCGCGGAGCTTCTGGTCGAAATCGGCACTTTCGAACGCCGCATGATGCTGTGCTGGCAGCGCGCACAGGAATCCCGTCGCAATGAGCTGCGCGCCGCCGCGCGTGCCTTGCCCAACGCTGCCGACCTGCTGGCGATACCGCGCCAGCGTCTCGACGGCGCCGGCACGTCGCTGCCGCGCGCGCTCAAAGCCAATACCCATGCACATCACCGCCGCTTCGTGCAGGCCGCCTCAGGCCTGACGCTGCGCGTGCTGCGCGCTCAGATCGCTCATGCGACGCAGCGGCAGGCGGTTTGCGGCGAGCGTCTGAAGCTTTCGGCCCGTGCTCTGCTACGGCAACGCCGGGATCGTTTTGCCAATCTCGAACTGCGCCTCAAGGCCTCGAAATCCGCAAATGCACAGGCGCAGCGCAATGCGATTGCGAGGGATCGCGAACGCGCCTTGCGCCTCACCGAGCGTGCGCGCCGCGCGCTGACGACGCTGCTGCAGCGCCACAGAGCCCGCATCGAAGCATCGAACAAACTGCTCGCTGCCTTGTCTTACCGCAGCGTCCTTGCCCGCGGCTTTGCGCTGGTGCGCGACGAGCAGGGCGCAGCGCTGCATGCGGCGGCGAGCGTCAGCCCCGGTGCGCGGCTGAGCCTCGAATTTGCCGATGGACGCGTGGGGGTCACGGCGAATGGCGACCATCCGATGCCCCAGGGTGCGGCGAAGCCAGCATCTCCCAAGCCTGCGATGCCGAAACGCAAGGCAAAAATCGATCAGGGCAGTCTGTTCTAGACATGTTCGCCCGGCGCTTTCTTTCGCCGGACCGAGACCCTATTTATGCTACGACCTAGTGAAACAACCGCTCGGACGATCCAGGAGACCAGCCGTGCTCAACAAATTCGGGCCATCCGGCCACGGCGAAGCCAAGCTGCAATATCTCGACGGCGATTTTCGCGTCGTCGCACCCGGCACCTATGTGACCTGCGCCGTTTCCGGCGAACGCATCCCGCTGGATGAGCTGAAATACTGGAGCGTCGATCGGCAGGAAGCCTATGCAACGCATACAGCTGTGCTGAAGCGACATTATCCGGAGCAGGTGAAGTAAGGCTCTCGTAGGATGGGTTGAGGGAAGCGACAACCCATCATTCACAAATTGCGGCAAACTCGGCCGATGGGTTTTCGCTCCGGCGCTTCGCGCCTGCGCTCAACCCATCCGACGCTTCAGCGCCTGATCACTGCTCTTGCACGATTGAGACCTTCGCGGACGAAACCGCGCAGGCCCTCTTTGTCCTCGACATCGAGCGCGACCGAAAAGGCAACGATCCCTGCCGCCGCCGACATGCCGCGCAGCTTCACCAGATCCTTCTCAGTCGTCACCAGCGTCAGCCCTTGGCCGCGCGCCTGCGCGCCCAGCGCCTCCAGCTCGGCAGGCGTGTATGGATGATGATCGGGGAACGCCTTCTCCACTGCGACATCCACACCCGCATTTTGCAGGGTGCGAAAGAAGCGGCCGGGATCCCCGATCCCCGCGAAGGCCAACACGCGCTTGCCTTGCAACGCCTGCGTTGATGCTGCATCCGGCTTCAACCGCGCCGTGAACACCTTCCCGCCGCGGCCATGCACCATCGCGGCGACACCCGTGGCTGCCACGCCGTCACCGATCACGACGAGACCGTCCGTGCGAGCGATCTGGCGATCCAACGGCGCACGCAGCGGACCGGCGGGGAAGATTCGGCCGTTACCGAGGCCGCGATTACCGTCGATGACGATCAGCGACAGATCCTTCGCGAGCGCCGGGTTCTGAAAACCATCATCCATCACGATCACACTAGCGCCGGTGGAGCGCGCCAGCGCAGCGCCGTTCACCCGATCGCGCGCGATTACGACTGTGACGTCACGCGCCATCATCAGGGGTTCGTCGCCGACATCAGCGGCAGCGTGGCGACTCGGGTCGACTTTCACCGGCCCGCGTAGCTTCCCGCCATGACCGCGGCTGAGCACCACCGGCGTCTCGCCAAGTTCGCGGAGCAATTTGACCAGAGCCAATGTCGTCGGCGTCTTGCCGGCGCCCCCGGTGTGATAGTTACCGACGCAAATTACGGGAATGCCGGCCACCGTCCCCTGCTGCATCATGCGCGAGGCGGTGATTTCGCCATAGACGGCGCCGAGCGGCATCAGCAGGCGCGACAGCAGGCTGTTTCGCTGCTGCCAGAACGCCGGCTCACGCATAATGGCCACCCATCTCGAAACGAAGCTGCATGAGATAGGGTTCGAGCGCATAGAGCGTACGATCGAGCGCTCCGCCAAGACGCGTAACGACCTGTCTCGCGGCGTCGATGGCCGCATCGCGCGCCGCGACATCGCCAAGCATCTGGCCGAGTTGCTTGACGAGCTGCTCGGACGAATTCGCTTGCCGCGCGCCGCCGGCACGATCGAGCGCGTCATAGACATCGGTGAAATTGAACACATGCGGCCCGTGCACGATGGATGCACCGAGTTTCGCCGGTTCGATGGGATTCTGCCCGCCATGCGGCACCAGCGAACCGCCCATGAAGACCACGGGCGTGAGACGATAGAACACACCGAGCTCGCCCATCGTGTCGGCGACATAGATATCGGTATTCGCGCCAGGCAATTCCTCGCGCGACCGACGCGTCACACGAGTGCCGCTCGCCGCAATCATGTCTGCAATGGCTTCGCCGCGATGCGCATGGCGCGGCACGATTACTGTGAGCAGAGCCGGGAAGAAATTCGCCAGCACCTTGTGCGTTTCAAGGATGATTTCCTCTTCGCCGGGATGCGTCGACGACGCAACGACGATCGGGCGCCCGCGCGTTGCCGCTTTCAGGGCCCCGAGCTTGGCGGCATCGCCAGGTGGCGCCTGGACGTCGAATTTCAGATTGCCGGTGACGAGCACACTGCGGGCGCCCAGCGCGCCGAAGCGTTCGGCGTCGGTGTCGGACTGCGCGAGACAAATCTCGAAACGGCTGAGCAGGGCCGCGATGGTCTTCGACATCTTCTGCCAGCGAGGGAACGAGCGTTGCGACATCCGCGCATTGATCAGCGCCATGGGCAAACGCCGTTTCGCAGCCGACAGGATCAGATTCGGCCAGAGATCGCTCTCGATGAACAGCGCCAGCGACGGATGCCAGTGGTCGAGGAAACGTGCGACATAGCGCGGTGAGTCGTAGGGAATGTATTGATGGATGATATCCGGCGGGAAGCGCTTGGCGATGATGGCTGCCGAGGTCACGGTCCCCGATGTCAGAAGGATGCGCATCTTCGAGGCGCGCAGGCGTTCGATCAATGCAGCCGCAGCCAGCACTTCGCCGACGCTCGCACCATGCACCCAGACCAGCGGCCCCGATGGCCGCTCGATCGCCGAGATGCCGCGGCGTTCGTCGATCCGCCCGGGATCTTCCTTGCCATTTCGCAGACGCCGCTTGATCAGCAGCGGCACCACCGGCGTCAATGACGCGGAGATACTGCGATAGGCCCGCAGCGTCATCGGCAGCGCTTCAGCCATGACGATTGCCTTCCGGCCGGCCGACAGCTTCATAGGCGCGGCGGGTGGCCTCGTTCAGCGTCGCCTCCAGCTGCAGGCGCAACTCTTCCATGACGGCACCGTCGGCATCGGCCGGCACTTGGATCGGCTCGCCGCCGACCAGTACGCCGCGGCCGAACGGCAGATTGATGGTCGTATGGTCCCAGTTGTTGAGCTGCCAGAATCGGCTGGTGGCCATGGCGAACGGCATGATCGGCCGCCCGCTCTCGCGCGCCAGCATGATGATGCCGAGGCCGGCAATGCGCGAGCGCTTCGGCACATCGGCCGTGAGCGCCATGTTGACGCCGCTCTCCAGCACACGCACCATTTCCTTGAAGGCGCCGACGCCGCCCTTGCGATGGAACGCGCCGCCATGATCGCCCGAGCCGCGCACGGTGGCGATGCCGAGTCGCTCAGCCGCCAACGCGTTAAACTCGCCGTCGCGATGCTTCGAGATCAGGACCGCGCCACGATAGTTCTTCTGCTTGATGAACGGCGTCATCAGATGCTGGCCATGCCAGAAAGCGAGGATGACCGGCATCTCCGGCTCGACGATGTCATAGACATCGACAGGATCGAAGGTGAACTTGTTGGTCTTCCACACAAGGCGCAAAAATTCGGCCGCGAGAAATCCCGCGGCGCGTTGCACCCAGCTGCTGCGCAGCGTGTTTCGCAGCAGACGTATCAAGTGGTGGGCTTTGCGTCCTGGCCCGGATCGAGCAGCCGGTGAAGATGGACGATGAAATAACGCGTCTGCGCGCTATCGACCGTGGACTGCGCCTTGGCGCGCCAGGCGGCCAGTGCCGATGCATAATTAGGATACACACCGACGATATCGACCTTGTCGAGGTCCTTGAAGGTGACGCCCTCAAGATCGGTCAGTTCGCCGCCGATGACGAGATGAAGCAGTTGCTGTTGTGTATCCGACATAGGTTCTTCCTGCAGCGGCCGGCTGCGATCAGTTTTGCAGAAAAGGATGGTGCGGCTGGCTACGCCCGGTTGGTCCGGAACTGCTCAACGATATGGGCATGACGATCGGCCCCCGCTGCTACCAGCAACCCGTGCGTGACTTCCCGGCGATTGTACCGAATGGGATCGCCCGAAAGCTCGCTCATCCTACCATTCGCTTCATGCACGATCAAATCCGCAGCCGCCAGATCCCAGTCCCGGCTCTGCCCGCCGGCAAAGGCGGCATCCAGCCGGCCATTGGCGATCCAGCACAACCGCAGCGCCAGCGAACCGATCCGCGGATGCAACTCCAGGTCTCTCCGTGGATGGGTCAGGCGCTCCACCAGCGGTTTCGGCCCGGCCACGCGGGCAAAATCGAGATCGGTGCCCGAGGTGGCCTGGACGGGCCGGCCGTTGCAGGTGGTGCCCTGCCCGCGCAAGGCCAGAAAAAATTCATCTGTGGACGGCGCATAGACCGCTGCCATCACAGGGCGATGGTCCTCGACCAGTGCGACACAAACGCACCAGTCCTCGCGGCCGGCGAGATAGCTGCGGGTGCCGTCGATGGGATCGATAATCCAGGTCAGCCGCTTGCCGAGGCGGGCGTCGTCATCGGCGCTTTCCTCCGACAGCCAGCCATAATCCGGGGTGGCGCTGCGCAGACGTTTCTCGATCAGGTCGTTGAGCGCGATATCGGCTTCAGAGACCGGCGACGATTCGCCCTTGATCCATTTGCGCAGCTCGGTGCGGAACATTGCAAGGCCGAGTGCGCCGGCCTCGCGAACGGTCTGCTCCATCAGCGCGAAGTCGTGCGCCTGCTGTCCGGATGTATCAGCGTCCGGCAATCGTCAACCCCTCGACGCGCACCGTCGGCGCGTTGACACCGTATTTGAAACTGAGATCGTTGGCCGGGGTCAGCGACTTGAACATCTCGAACAGATGGCCGGCGATGGTGATCTCGCTCACTGCATAAGTGAGCTTGCCATTCTCGATCCAGAAGCCGCCTGCCCCGCGGCTGTAATCGCCGGTAACGCCGTTGACGCCAGAGCCGATAAGGTCGGTGACGTAGAAACCTTCCTTGATATCGGCAATGAGATCCTCAGGCGACAGGTCACCCGCTTCCATATGCAGATTGTAGGCGCCCGGCGATGGCGAGGACGACACCCCGCGATGGGCGTGCCCGGTCGTCTGCAGCCCGAGCTCGCGCGCGGTGGCGCAATCGAGCAGCCAGGTGGTGAGCACGCCTTCGTCGATGATGGCACGCTTCACGGTCGCAACGCCCTCGGCATCGAAGCTCTGCGACCGGAGGCCGCGCACGCGCAGGGGATCGTCGATGATGATGATATTGCTGCCGAACAGCTGTTTGCCGAGACTGTCCTTCAAGAAGGTCGTCTTGCGCGCCACCGACGCGCCGTTGGCCGCGCCGATCACGTGGCCAACCAGCGAATTCGACACGCGCGGATCGTACACCACCGGCACCTTGCAGGTCGCGACCTTGCGCGGATTGGCCCGCGCCACCGTGCGCTCGCCGGCGAGCTTGCCGACTGCGGCAGGCGAAGCAAGATCGGATGCGTGCAGAGCCGAGGAAAAATCGTAGTCACGCTCCATCTTGGTGCCGTCGCCGACGATGGCGGTCATCGACACGCCGTGGCTGGAGCGCAGATAGGATCCATGGAAGCCGGTGGACGTCACCAGCACCATGCCGCCGATGCCAGTCGATGCCGAAGCGCCGCCGGACTTGGTGACGCCCTTCACCGCAAGCGCCGCCGCTTCCGCTTCGATCGCGCGACGTTCCAGCTCGCCAACCGATGGCACGACAGGATCGAGCACATCGAGATTGGGGAACGTCTTGGCCAGCAGATCGGGATCGGCAAGGCCGACATATTTGTCATCGGGCGCCACACGCGCCATCGCCACCGCGCGCTCGGCGAGCGCAGCGGCATTGTCCCCGGACATGTCATTGGTGGAGATCACCGCCTGGCGCTGGCCGACAAAGACGCGAAGACCGACATCGTCGCCCTCGGAACGCTCTGAAGCTTCCACCTTGCCGTCACGCACCTCGACGCCGTGGGAGACGCCGCGCACCGCGACCGCATCGGCCGCATCCGCGCCTGCGCGCTTCGCCGCCTCGACGAGACGCTGCGCCAGATTGGATAATGCGGATTGATCGAGCAGGTCGGAATTGTCGGATCGGATGGACGATGCGTTTGGTGAAGAGATCACGAACAAAATCCCTGAATTTGAACCGGTCTGGGCGGCTGCGGCGGAGCTCTACAAATGTGCCCGTTTTGCAGGGATTTCAAGCATTTGCCGCGCCGGTTGGGTCGAATTTTCGCCCCCATGGCAAGAACTCGTCAAGCATCCTGGTTTGGCTTTCGTCAAGCATGCGCGCCGGGTCGGATTCTCTTAACCAGCCTTTTTAAGCAGATTCGGCGCGGCCTCTGGCAAGCTCCTCGCATCGACCGGAAGCATAATTCCGGCGGGGAGATAAAGAGCCGTGGGGCATCAAACAGCAATCGGGGCTTCGGCCCCATCGACCCTGGGATCGAGCGGCGCAGTGCGGCTCGATCCCCATTCACTACCGCTTCGCTTCGAAGCGCATGACAACCGTGCCGACGGCAGCGTCCGGCGCGTCGAACTACATCGCGAGCGTGTCGTCCTGCATCGTGCCGTCCGCGGCATGCGCATGGCGATCAATGTGCGCGTCAGCGATTTCATGGGCATCGCGCTACGCGGGCTCGATGACGGCAAGATGCTGGTGCTGAAGCATCGCGACCCGTCATTGTCGATCCCGCTACTCGTGAGTTCGGACATCGAGGAGATCGAGATGGCATGGCCGATGTGGAGCGAAATCTTCGCGCTTCCGCAATTGCCGGAAGAGAAGGCGGCCGAACCGGCGCAACGCCGCCGTCGTCGCAATGCCATTCGCGAACGCCGCCCGAAATTCCTGATGCGCCGCCGGGTCGGCGCATTGCTCAGCGCGCCCAGCAGCTACAAGGGCGAGCGCGAGATTATCGCGCGGAATTGAGAAACTCTCGATCGTGTCCCGGAGGCGATGCAGCACGCCGGCTTCGGTGTGATGCGTCGCAGAGCCGGGACCGTATCAAACTCGGAGCTTTGAGCGGTCCCGGCTCTGCGGAGCAGCGCTGCGCGCTGCACCGCGTCCGGGACACGCGACCAAACACATTCACGGCAATCGCATCACCTTATCCGGATTCATGATCCCCTCCGGATCGATCGCCAGCTTCACGCGGCGCATCAGATCCATCTCGACCTCCGACGTATAGAGCGGCAGGCGATCGATATGCATGCGGCCGATGCCGTGCTCGGCACTGATGCTGCCGCCGCAGGCCACACTCTCTTGATGCACGATGGTGTTGGCTTCATGCGCCGCCGCTTCGCGCACCGCGGCATCGCCGATGTCATAGGGGAAGACCACGATCACATGCACATTGCCGTCACCGACATGGCCGCAATGCGCCACCTGGGCTTTCGGCAGACTGCTCTCAAGCCGCTGCGTGACGCGATCGAGAAATTCCGGCAGCGCCGAGACCGGCACCGAGGTGTCGTTCGACACCGTAAAGCCTTCGCGTTTGTTTGATTCGGAAATCGTATGCCGCAGCTTCCAGATGCGCTCGGCCTTGGCTTGATCGCTCGCAATGACGGCATCGATGATGAGACCGCCCTCCATGGCCGCTCCCAGTGCCGTTTCCAAGCTCTCGCGGGCATTCCAGTCCGGCGAACTATCAGCCAATTCGAGCAGGACATACCATGGCGCATCATCGGCCATCGGACTCCCGCTCGTCATGCCGTGGCGCAGCACGATCTGCAGCTGGCTGCGTGACATCAACTCGAACGCCTCGACGCGCCCGCCGGTCACGCGCTGCAACTCGCGCAGCAGCGCAATCGCATGGTCGACGCGCTTCAGTGCCACCATGGCTGTCGCCGAGACCGCGAGCTTCGGATAAAGCTTCAGTACCGCGGCGGTGACGATGCCGAGCGTGCCCTCCGCTCCGACGAACAGTTGCTTCAGATCGTAACCGGTATTGTCCTTGCGCAGCGCTTTCAGCCCGTTCCAGATCCGTCCATCGGGCAGCACAACTTCGAGCCCGAGCACCTGCTCGCGCATATTGCCATAACGCAGCACGCCGGTGCCGCCGGCATTGGTCGAGATCAAACCGCCGATCTCACAACTGCCGACGCTGCCGAGCAACACGGGAAACTGCCGGTCACGTTCATCGGCCAGTGCGCGCATATCGGCGAGGATGCAGCCGGCGCCCACCGTCATCGCATTGTTGAGCAGATCGACTTGGTGAATCTTGTTGAGTCGCGACACATTCACGATCAGTCCGGCCACGCCCGCCGGCACGATGGCGCCGCCGGTCAGCCCGGTATTGCCTGCCTGCGGCACGATGGCGACGCCATGCTGGCCGCAAAGGCGAACGACAGCGGACACTTCCTCCGTACTTCCCGGAAGCGCAACCGCCACTGCGTCTCCGCGATAGCGCGCACGCCAATCCTGTTCATAGGGTTCAGCATCCGCGCCGGTGCGCACATATTTCTCGCCGATGATATCGGCCAAGGCGCGACGAAACGCGGCACGATCCAATTC
This sequence comes from Bradyrhizobiaceae bacterium PARB1, assembly GCA_002256345.1. Taxonomy (GTDB): domain Bacteria; phylum Pseudomonadota; class Alphaproteobacteria; order Rhizobiales; family Xanthobacteraceae; genus Tardiphaga. The sequence continues at coordinate 427,080 of NKIY01000003.1, forward strand.
CGGGAGAGGCAAGCAACAATCCCTTCGCTTCATTCAGCCTTGAGGCCTGCGGCCTGGATCACCGGCCCCCATTTCGCGATTTCAGCTTTGACCTGCGCCGCGAGCTCGGCCGGCGTCGATCCCACGGGTTCGCCACTGAGTTCGATCAGCCGCTGTTTTACTTCCGCATCCAGCGTGGCCCTGCGGAATTCGGCGCTGAGGCGCTCGGTCATTGCCGGCGGCATGCCCGGCGGACCGAAGATCGCATTCCACGTATAGGTCTCGTAATCGGGCAGCCCTGACTCAGCCACCGTCGGAATGTCAGGGAATGCGCCCGCGCGCTTCTTCGTCGTCACGGCCAGCGCCCGCGCCGTTCCGGACTTGATGAAAGGCGCGGCGCCGCTGAGCACGTCGAACAGGATCGGAATCTGCCCCCCAATCAGGTCGTTCATCGCAGGTGCGCCGCCGCGATACGGCACATGCTCCATCTTCACACCGGCCATCGACTTCAGCAGCTCACCGGACAGATTGGGCGGCGTGCCGACGCCGGACGAGCCATAGCTGTATTTCCCGGGCTCGGCCTTCAGCATCGCGATCAGTTCCCTGACATTGGTCGCCTTGGACGGCGGCGGAACGAGCAGCACATTCGGCACTGTCACGATCATCGAGATAGCCGTGAAATCCGCGACAGGATCATAAGGCGGCTGCTTTGCCATCAGCGGATTGATGGTGTGGGTGGAGATCGTACCCATCAACAGCGTCTGGCCATCCGGCCTCGCCTTTGCCGTACGCGTGGCGCCGACGACGCCGCCAGCACCCGTCACGTTCTCGATGACAACGGTCTGACCGATTTGCTCGGAAACTTTTCGCGCCACATGCCGGCTCACCACATCGGTGGCACCCCCCGCTGCGAAAGGCACGATCAGCGTGATCGGTCCTTTCGGCAGATCATCCTGCGCCCATGCGCGCGTGCGCGACGAGAGCGCCGCAGCAGCCGCGATGGCGGCCGTTCCGAAATGTCGACGTGTCATACCTGTCGTCATCGTTTCCACCCTTGATGTTTCCTATGGTCAGCATCGGTTGATCCGATGTCCGCCGGTCGCTCTCGCACACGGCGCGCCGCAGCGCCCCGTCGCCTTCATTCAGATCGGTGCATGGCCGAGCGCCGCGCGAAAACGGTTCTTCACATAGACACCATCACGCGGCGGCAACACGCGCGGCGGGTTCTCGGCTTTCACCTTGATCGTGGCGAGCCTGACGCCATCGCGCAAGGTTAGGCGCTTGCGCAGATCCTCGACACCGGCCATGTCACGGATTTCCCTGGTCCAGCCAAAGCCGCAGGATTGCGCAACCTTGTCCAGGTTGACGCCCATGCCGGCATGGCTCACCTGCATCCCTGTCTCGCCGAAATGGCCGTTGTCGAGCACGGCAATCGTGAGGTTCACCGGTCGGCGCGTGGCAATGGTCGCCAGCGCGCCCATGCCCATCAGCATTTCGCCGTCGCCGGTGACGACCAGCACCGAATGATCCGGCTTCGCCGTCGCGAGACCAAGACCGACCATGACCGCGCTGCCCATGGCAGCCCAGAGATAGTAGTTGTTGTCGTGATCGCCGGCCGCCATCACGTCGTAGGACGGCGAGCCGAGGCCGGTGACGACCAATAGATCCTTCCGTCCGGCCAGCAATGTCTTCACGACCTCGCGGCGATCGAGTGCGCCGCCTGCGTTCACTTCACCCATTGCTTCTCTCCGATCAGGCGCTGTCCGAGCAGCAACGCGCAAGCCGAGTCCCCATTGAAAGCCATCGATGCCGCGCCGCGCAGCAAGGGCGCGACGTCCTGCGGTTCATCGGCGCGCCAGGTGAGCACGCCCATCAGGTTGAGCGCCCGCTCGGTCGCCTGCCCCATCGGATTCTGCCAGCCGTTGAACTCGGCCCAGTCGCCGCGCATGGTGACGACCATCAGCAGCGGAAACCGCGTGCAGGTCTGCAGCGCCAGCGTATTGATGCAATTCCCGACACCGCTCGACTGCATCAGCAGTGCGCCACGCTCGCCGCCCAGCCAGGCGCCTGCGAGATAACCGATGCCTTCTTCTTCCGTCGTCAGCACCACCGAATTGATGGCATTGTCTTCATTCGCCAGGCGAATAGCCGTCGAATGTCCAGCATCAGGCACATAGACGATGTGTTTGACGTCCGCTGCCTTCATAATATCGAAGACATCTCGTTGCCAACTCGCCTGCGCATCAGGCGCATGTCCGGCGTCGCTCATCCAAATCTCCGCTCATTGATCACCTAGACGCAAAGGCTAGCGCAATCGCGAGCATGGATCGCATATCGAATGATGTGAAGAGATATGCCGAAATTTGATCTCTGGCACTGCAACATCAAGCATCACAGTATTTGCGCACTTGCTCTACGGCGCTGCGAGCATGCGGCCGACCCAGATATTTCGCGAGACGAGATCGGCGGCGATGTCGGTGAAAGTCTTCGCGACGAACTGCGCTGCAGCGCTGACGGGTCGATCAGCGGGATAAGCGAGCACCAGCTTGCGCTCAGGCGCGGGGTCGATCAGCGGCGCAGCGCATAGAGCCCCGCTCTCAACAAGTCCATGGATCGGCGCCAGCGGAAGCACGGTCGATCCGACTCCGTTTCGGACCAGATCGATCATGGCCCCGAATGAATCCGCCTCGATACTCGCACGCAACTGGACTCCGGCCTGCCGCGCACATTCTTCCATGATGCCACGCAGTCCGTGCCGCTGGCTCGGCAGCACCAGATCCCGATCCTTCAGGCTCGCGAAGCGAACGGGCGCATTCATCGTCAGGCCGCCATCAGGTGCCCCGACCAGAAACAGCTTTTCCATCATCACCGGAACGATGCGCAGCGAGCGGAGCGGCTGTGGATCATAAGAGACCGCCAGCTCCAACTCTCCCCGCTGCAGCCAGTCGAGCAGATGGCCTGTAAAGGCCGACGACAGGCGAACCGACAGTTGCGGATGAGCTTGCTGGATCTTGCGCACCAGAGGCACCGTGACGATCTCAGCCACGGTCGGTGTGGTGCCGATCGAGACTTGCCCCGTGAAGGACAGCGCTCCGTTGGACGATATGTTGCGGATGGCCTCGAGCTCCGCCATCACACGAACGGCATGGTCGAGAACCTCGCGCCCCACCGCAGTGATCACCATGCCGCGACCATGACGCTCGAACAGCGTCGCACCGAGCTCCTTTTCGAGCAGACGGATCTGCCGGCTCAGCGCCGGCTGGGCGATACGCAAGCGATCCGCCGCCTTACTAAGGCTTCCGAGTTCAGCGACATGGATCAGCGTCTTGAGCTGCGCGACATCCATTTAATGGGATCTACCCGTGATAATGCGGGCGTCAGCCCGCACGCAGCATGGCATCCACCAGCAATCCTGCAAAGAGCAGCAATCCCGCATCGCGGTTCGACTTGAACAGCCGCAGGCACAGCGCGGAGTCCTTGATGTCGATCCGCGTGATCTGCCATGCGAGATGCGCGGCAAAAATGACAAGGCCGATCCAGGCAGGCCAGCCCGCACCGGCAAGCCGCAGCGCGACGCTGATCAATGCGACCGCAAGACCATAAAAGATGATCAACGCCGATTGCGTGCGCGCGCCGAACAGCAGCGCCGTCGACTTGATGCCGATCAGCGCGTCATCTTCCGTGTCCTGATGGGCATAGATCGTGTCATAGGCGATCACCCAGCAGATCGATCCGGCATAGAGCAACAGTGCCGTCGCATCGATGCGGCCGAACACGACTGCGAAACCCATCAACGCGCCCCACGAGAAAGCAAGACCGAGCACGCTCTGCGGCCAATACGTGATGCGCTTCATGAAAGGATAGGCCGCGACAATCGCCAGAGAGGCGATCCCGGTCGCGATGGCGAAGCCGTTGAACTGCAGCAGAACAACAAGACCGATCAGCGCCTGCAGAACGAGCCAGGCGAACGCCTTCTTCGCCGTCACCTGTCCCGCAGGGATCGGCCGCGAGCGCGTGCGCTCCACCTTGGCATCGAGATCCCGATCGGTGATATCGTTCCAGGTGCAGCCGGCGCCGCGCATGACGAAGGCGCCGATGAAGAACAGCACGATCATCTTCGGCAATTGATGCAGATCGTGCGCCGCGCCCGAGGCCAGCGCCGCCGACCACCAGCATGGCATGAGCAGCAGCCACGAGCCAATCGGGCGATCTAACCGCGACAGCCTCAGATAAGGGCGCGTCCATAGCGGGGCGACGCGATCGACCCAGTTATTGGCGGTCGCGTCGGCAACGCGGGCAGCCGCGTCGCTCATCGGGTGAGAACGTTGCCGTTCAGCGTATCGAAGGTGGTACCGCCGCTCTTGCGCGCGGTCGATGCGTCAGGCAGCGAGGCCGACGAGCCCAGCACGTCGCTGAGACGCGGCGCCGCAGCCGGGCCGCCGCCTCCACCACCGCCGCCGCGGGCGACGGCACAGACCTTCTGCCGCATGCCTTCGGTGTTCTTGTGGCCGGCCTGCATCTGCGCGCCGACATTGTCGGGAATGCCGCATTTCGTGGCATTAGCCTTGATGTAGCTGAGCATCTTGACCTCGCTCTGCGAGAAGGCCGTGATCAGCTTGCAGGCTTCGTCCGGCGGCGCGCGGCGATCGCTCGCGGCCTTGATCGCTGCACCGCGTTTTTCAGCTTCCTGGCGCAGAGGAAGAAAACCCTTCATGCAGTCGTCGCCGCCGGGCGGACCTGCCTGCTGCGGCGGGGGGGCACCAAAACCGCCACCACCGAGCGGCGCAGCGCCGCCCGAGGGAAATGCGCTGGGCGCTGCAGCGGCCGGCGCGCCGCCGACCGGCGGAAACGGCGATGCGGCCGCCGGTGCGCCATTCACGGGCGGAAATGGCGATGCATTCGCAGGCGCGGCGCTCTGGCCAGGCAGCGGTGCGGGGAATGCACCCTGCGCATAGGCACCGGCGATATGCATGGCGAACGCGGCCACAGCAAGTGGCGCAATAAAACGAGGGCTGATCACAGATTTTCCTCCGGCAGCACATGTCCCGCAAAACGGGGCAGAAGCCATCCTGAATCCAGGCACTTCTACGATTCCTGCCAAGCCTTAACAACCCACCAATAAGCGGCCGATTTAGGCGGTAACGCGGCGCAAGGCCGCGATATCACATGGTAATTCGTCGCATCTGCGCTAAAGCATCGGCCCTGAACGGGACATGAACCATGCCGCAATCCGATTTCCGCAGCCCCCGCCTCTATGTTGACGCAAGCCTTGCGACGGATGCGGCCATCGCCCTCGACCGCAGCCAGAGCAATTATCTCGGCAATGTCCTGCGCCTGAACGCCGGCGATCCCGTGCTGGTCTTCAACGGCCGCGACGGTGAATGGCAGGCCGCCATCGCCGCCGGCAAGCGCGCCGACAAGCTGTTGGTTCTCAAGCAGATGCGCCCGCAGGACCGGCTGCCCGATGTCACCTATGCCTTCGCGCCGCTGAAACATGCGCGGCTTGACTACATGGTGCAGAAGGCCATTGAAATGGGCTCCGCGAAACTACAGCCGGTGATCACGCGTTATACGCAGGCGAGCCGGGTCAATACCGAGCGCATGCGGGCGAATGTGGTCGAAGCCGCCGAGCAATGCGGAATTCTGAGCGTTGCGGAGGTCGGCGAGCCCTTGAATCTCGGCAAGTTTCTCGATCAGCGCGATGGCAAACGCCTGCTGATTTTCTGTGACGAGGCCGCGGATGTCGCTGATCCCATTGCCGCTTTGGCCGGCGCCAGGGAAGCGGCGGCTGCCGGAATCGATATTGTGATCGGCCCCGAGGGCGGATTTGCCGAGGAAGAACGGGCACTTCTGCTGAAACAGCCGACCATTCTGAGGCTGGCGCTCGGGCCGCGGATCATGCGGGCCGATACGGCCGCGGTGGCGGCGCTCGCGGTGGTGCAGGCTGTGCTGGGCGATTGGGCCGGCGGCCACGGGAACCATTAAGCCACTTGCCCAAAGGTGGTCGAAACGTCGCAAGGGCCGTGCTAAGGGCTGCGCCAGACGCTACGCAATTGGAATCGCTGGACTTCGAGATGACCAAACCCGCCGCCTGGACGGATACTCTGCTGCACTCGTTTGCCGAGGCGGGCTATGTCCATGCGTCGCCGGCGATTTTGCAGCCGGCTGAACCGTTTCTGGACCTTTCCGGCGAAGACATCCGCAAGAGCTTGTATCTGACCACCGACCTGACGGGCGAGGAATTGTGCCTGCGGCCGGATCTGACGATTCCGGTGGCGCGCGACTATCTCGCCTCCGCACAGGCCGGACAGCCGGCGGGGTTCAGCTATCTCGGCCCGGTTTTCCGCTATCGTCTTGGAAAACCTAGCGAATTCCAGCAGGCAGGGATCGAGTCTTTCGGCCGCCAGGATCGCGCCGCTGCGGACGCTGAAATGCTGGTTTTGGCGCTGAATGCTGCGGCCGCACTGGGGCAACCCAGCGTCGAAATCAAGACCGGCGACGTCGCGCTGTTCGCCGCCCTGATCGAGGCGCTCGACCTCTATCCGGTCTGGAAGCGCCGCCTGATGAAAGACTTCAACCGCCAGGCGAACCTCGCGGAAGATCTCGACCGGCTCACCGTCGCGGAGTCACCGGTCCGCAACGAATATGAAGGCGTCCTGGCCGCCCTCGCCGGCTCCGATCGCAAGGCCGCGCTGGCTCTGGTCACCGACCTGATGTCGATTGCCGGGGCAACCAATCTTGGCGGCCGCTCGGTGGCGGAAATCGCCGATCGCTTCCTCGAGCAATCGACGCTGAAAGGCGGCGCTTTGCCGAAGGATGCGCTGGCGCTGATCAAGCGTTTTCTCGCGATTGCCGGCACGCCGGACGATGCGCTGGCCGAACTGCGCGAGCTTGCATCTGATGCGAAACTCGATCTGACTTCGGCGATCGACGAGTTCGAGCAGCGCATCGGCTTCATGGCCGCTGGTGGCATCGACACGGCGAAAATCAAATTCGCCACCGCCTTCGGCCGCGGGCTGGATTACTACACCGGCTTCGAATTCGAGCTGCATGGCATCGGTAACGGCATCGAGCCGCCGCTGGTCGCTGGCGGGCGATATGACAAACTGCTGTCGCAGCTCGGCGCACCGAACCCTATTCCTGCCGTCGGCTTCTCGATCTGGATCGACGCGTTCTCGTCGCGCGCGGGAGACGCGTCATGACCTCACCCTTCGTCGTCGCCGTTCCCTCCAAGGGACGCCTGCAGGAAAATGCCGAAGCCTTCTTCAGCCGCGCAGGTCTCACGCTGACCAAGGCTGGCGGTGCACGCGATTATCGCGGCACCATTGCCGGGCTCGACAATGTGGAGATCGCCTATCTCTCCGCCAGCGAGATCGCGGCCAATCTTGCGCGTGGCGCGGTGCATCTCGGCATCACCGGCGAGGACCTGCTGCGTGAAAACATCGTCGATACCGACAAGCGCGTGGCGTTGATCGAGGGTCTCGGCTTCGGCCGCGCCGATGTGGTGGTCGCGGTGCCGCAGGCCTGGATCGACGTCCGCACCATGGCCGATCTCGACGACGTCGCGACCGGGTTTCGCGACAAGCACGATCGTCGCATGCGCGTCGCCACCAAGTATATCAACCTCACCCGCGCCTATTTCGCCAAGTATGGCGTGATGGACTATCGCATCGTCGAAAGCGCAGGCGCCACCGAAGGCGCCCCGGCCACCGGCGCGGCGGAGCTGATCGTCGACATCACCACCACCGGCGCGACGCTGGCGGCCAACGGCCTCAAGGTGCTCGACGATGGCGTGATGCTGCGCAGCCAGGCCAATCTCGTCGCCTCGCGCGATGCCGACTGGTCGCCGGCCGCACGTGAGACAGCGCGCGTCATTCTCGATCACATCGCGGCGCGCGCCCGCGCCAGCAAATACAAGGAAGTGCGCACGCGCTTCGCCGGCTGCAATCAGGCATTGCTCGATGAAGCACACAATCGCTTCGGCGTGGTGTCGCCCTTCGGCGGCCCGACCTCGTCGGGCATGGTGACACTGCACTGCCCGCCGGCGCAGATCTACGCACTCGGCAGCTTTTTGCGCGATCATGGCGCGGACACCGTCTCGGTCGCATCGCTCGATTACGTGCTCGACCGCGAGAATCCGCTGTTCGCGAAGCTCGAGGCGTTTTTGCGGTAGAGTATGATCGACTGAATTCGGAATGTGTCCCGGACGCGATGCGGCGCAAAGTGCCGCTTCGCCGAGCCGGGACCGTACCAAACGCCGGCGCTTGTGACGGTCCCGGCTCTGCGCAGCAGCGTGAAGAACGCTGCGGCGCGTCCGGGACACGATAGAGTGCTTAAACTGGAATGGATTCCGACTTGATGATGCTGGGCAGCGACGTCTCAAACCTCTCCACCGACTCGCGCACGGCGGCTGCGCAGGGCCTCTCGCTGGTCGTGCCCTGCTACAATGAAGCGCCCGGCCTCGCCGCGCTGCATGACAAGCTTGTCAACCTCGCCCGTACCCTGAAGGCACGTTACGGCCTCGCCTGCGAAGTCGTCTATGTCGACGACGGCAGCCGCGACGACACGCTGAAGATCGCACAGACCCTGCCGGCAGATGACATCGACGTGCAGGTGATTTCACTGTCGCGCAATTTCGGCAAGGAAGCCGCGCTGATGGCCGGTCTCGACAACGTGACCAAGGGCGCCGTGTTGTTCATGGACGGCGACGGCCAGCATCCGCCGGAATTCGTCGAGCAGTTGGTGAAGCACTGGATCATCGATGGCTACGACGTCGTCTTCACCGCCAAGGCGCATCGCGACAACGAATCCGTGCTGCTGCGGCTGGCCGTGCGCGGCTTCTATTCGCTGATCAATTGGGGCGCCCGGCAGAAGATCCCGGAAGATGCCGGCGATTTCCGCTTGCTTTCGCCGCGCGCCGCAGCGGCGCTGCGGCAGCTTCCCGAGCGCAACCGCTTCTTCAAGGGCCTTGCCACCTGGATCGGTTTCCGCCAGTTGCGCGTCGATTACGAGCCGCAGCCGCGCGCCCATGGCGTGTCCTCGTTCAATCCAAAGGCGCTGATCGGTCTGTCGATCGAAGGCCTCACCTCTTTCTCCGTCGCGCCGCTGCGCCTCGCCAGCCTGTTCGGCGTATTGTTTGCCGGCGCGGCCTTCCTGTTCGGCATTTCGATCCTGTGGGAGACCATGGTGTCCGGCAAATCGGTGCCCGGCTATCCCTCGATCATCGTCGGCGTGATGACCATCGGCGGCGTGCAGCTCATCATGATCGGCGTGCTCGGCGAATATATCGGCAAGATCCTCTCGGAGTTGAAGGCACGCCCGGTGTATTTCATCGCCGAACACAGCGTGAAACATTCCGCGCCCGATGCCGCGGCAGCCTCGGCGCCGGATAGGACTGCTGCCGAATGAGCGATGCCGCGCTGCGCAGGATCACACTCTGCGCCGACGATTACGGCATCAGCCCCGGCGTCAATCGCGGCATCCGCGAACTGATCGCACGCAAACGGTTGAATGCGACATCGGTGATGGTGGTCGGCCCGGCGATCGGCCGCGATGACGTGAGCGCATTGCAGGGCGCCGTCGCCATGAACCGCGATTGCGCCATCGGGCTGCATGTGACGCTGACGGCGCCGTTCCATCCGCTGACCATGCATTATCGGCCGCTGCTGGATGGGCTGTTCCTGCCGCTCGGCTCGATGCTGCGGGCGGGGGCATTCCGCCGGCTCGACCCCGAAATGATCCAGGGCGAAGTCGCGGCGCAAATCGCGAAGTTCACTGCATTGTTCGGACAACTGCCGGCTTATGTGGACGGTCATCAGCATGTGCAGACGTTTCCGCAGGTCCGCGATCCCTTCCTGCGCGCGGTCAAGGCTGGCGCGCCGGACGCCTGGGTGCGCCAGTCCGGCCGCATCTATCCGCTATCGAAGCGACTGGATGCGCCGAAGGCATTGCTGCTCGATACGCTGAGCGCGACATTTCGCAAGCGCGCAGCGAAGCTCGGCATTGCATTCAATCCCGGATTTGCCGGTGCCTACGATTTCGCGAAGGCGCCGGATTTCGGCGCGCTGATGGCGCGCTTTCTCGACGGCCTGCCCGATGGCGGCCTCGTGATGTGCCATCCCGGTTATGTGGATGACATCCTGGTCGATCTCGACCCGTTCACCGACCAGCGCGAGCGCGAATATGCGTATCTGGCGAGCGATGCATTTGTGCGGTTGCTGGACGAGAAGGATGTGACGTTGGCCGGTAGAGCGGATTAGCCGAAGGCATAATCCGCCCTACAGCCCGGTTCATGGCACTATGTCGCATAACTAAATTTAATCCGCCGGGCACTATTGCCGACACAAAGCGTCATTACATGCTCCACGCACCTCAAGGGTGCGCCCAAGACAAGCGAGGACGCCATGACACCGCAAGAACGCCAACTGGTTGACGATCTCTTTGACCGGCTCAGCAAGGTCGAAGGCGGACCACGCGACCCCGACGCGGCGGACGCGATTGCCCAGGGCCAGCGCAAGGCGCCCAATGCGCTCTACGCATTGGTGCAGACCGTGCTGCTGCAGGACGAGGCGCTGAAACGCGCCCATGAACGCATTCAGGAACTGGAGCGCGGCGGTGCGCCGGAGCAGGCGTCGCAGGGCGGCTTCCTCGACTCCATGCGCGACGCGCTGTTCGGCGGCAGCCAGCAGCAGGGCGGCGCAGCGCCGCGCGGCTCGGTGCCGAGCGTACGTCCGGCCGAGCCGGCCCGTGCGTCGTGGAACACCGGCCAGGTACTCGGCGGCCAGCCGCAGGGCGGTTACGGCCAGCAGGGCGGCTACGGTCAACCCGGTTACGGCCAGCCGCCGATGGGCCAGCAGCCCTTCGGCCAGCAACAGGCGCCGCAGGCCGGCGGTGGCGGCTCGTTCCTCGGCACGGCGGCTGCGGCTGCGGCTGGCGTGGTCGGCGGCTCGCTGCTGATGAGCAGCATCCGCGGCATGATGGGCAGCAACCACCAGCAGGGCCTGACCGACGCAGCCAATGCGGGCGGCAAGAGCCCGTGGGGCGGCGATTCCAATTCGTCGGGCGGTAGCCTCGCGGACCAGGCCGGCGTCAACGACATCGGCTCGTCGAACCGGCAAGGCGCCGGGAATTTCGATCAGGCGAGCAATCAGGATTCCTACGATCGCGACCAGCGCCAGGCCGATTACGACCAGGATCAAGACCAGGATCAGGACGACGGTGACTACGATTCCATGGATATGGATTCGGACGACAGCGATTACGCGTGAGGCGATCGTCATCCCCTCTCCCGCTTGCGGGAGAGGGTGCCTGAGCGAAGCGAAAGGCGGGAGAGGGGCAGTCAGGCGCGGTGCTTACAGGCCCTCTCCCGTCTCGATGACCTATACGAAGCTACGCTTCGCATAGCGTCATCGATCCACCCTCTCCCGCAAGCGGGAGAGGGGACGAATGGAGCGCTATGCTCCTGCAAAACTAGATCACCACGACCTTCGCGCCGACATTCACGCGGCCATACAGGTCGATCACATCTTCATTCCGCATCCGGAAACAACCCGACGATACATTCGTCCCGATCGTCCATGGCTCGTTCGAACCATGAATGCGGTAAAGCGACGATCCCAGATACATCGCGCGCGCGCCGAGCGGATTCGCCTCGCCGCCTTCCATGAAGCGCGGCAGATCGGGACGGCGCGCCAGCATTTCCTTCGGCGGCGTCCACGACGGCCATTCCTTCTTCGCCGTGATCGTCTTCACGCCCTGCCAGGTGAAACCGGGACGGCCGACGCCGATGCCGTAACGCATCGCCTTGCCGCCGCCCTGCACCAGATAGAGAAACTTGTTGCCGGTATCGACGACGATCGTGCCGGCGCCTTCCTTGCCGTCATAGGTGACAGTCTGCGGCAGATATTTCGGATCCATCGCCGGACGGGCGGGATCGACGGACTCATCGCGCCGATACACGGCCCCCTGCTCCTGCTCCATCGGCGGCAGCATGCGGCGGCGCGGCTCATAGGAATACTGCGCATCCGGCGCATTCTGATAGCTCGGCCCATAGTTCGAGCCGTAGTTCGAACCATGGGCGCCATCGCTGAACAGGAATTCGATGAAGCCGCCGCCCATGTTGCCACGCTGGGCCGAAGCGACACGCTGCGGCGCCGCACGCTGCGGTGCTGCGTAGATGACTTCAGGCTGGGCATAAGGCGTCACGGCATCGATCGCCGCCGCAGGAGTAGCATTCACAACGACAAAGGATGCGCTCGCGAGGAACGCGCAGGTGAGCTTTCTGAACATCGACGTACTCTTCACTGTTTCGTCGAGCGCCGTCACTGGAGCGCCGTCACGCGCCGAGTTAAGGTTAAAATCGCCTCGCTTTGGTAAACAGAAACAGCGTTTGGATTCACCACGTCGCCGATATCGGCGGTTCTCATCCATAGCGTTACTTTTGCATAAACGCCGGACCGTCATGGTTAACCAGCGGTTCGTGCAGGATGAGCAGAACTACACAAGCGTCTGTTCCACGTGAACCCCACGTTAAAACTCGCTGCTATAAGACAGTGCGATTATTTGTTGAGTTGGGGGACATGATGTCTGTTCGTCGCAAACGATTTCGCATTGAAGAAGTATTCGGCACACCCGCCTCCGCCGCTCAGAACGCCGGCGGCGAGCCGATGCCGATGCATCGCGAAATCATGGCCGAGCTGCGCGCGATCCGCGCACAGATGGCTGCCCCCGGATCGGGACATAACGTCGTGACGGATGAAGTCGGCGCTGCCGCACAGAAACAGATTGAAGAAGCACAGGGCCTGCTCGCGACGTATCGCGCGCAGATCGAGCAGTGCGAAAAGCTGAAGATCGAACTCGACCTGATCCACGACGCGATCACCCGCACCAAGCAGGAAATCGCCGTGCTGCACGGCAAGAGCTTCGATGGCGACGAGATGGCCAAGGTCAATGGCGAGCTCGGCGCCGTGGTCGGCGGCACCGAGGAAGCGACCCAGCAGATCCTCGCCGCAGCGGAAGCCATCGACAACGCCGCGGCAGCGGCCGGCAAGGTCGGCTCACCCGAACAGCAGAAGCAATTGCTGGAAGAGATCAGCGACAGTGTCGTCTCGATTTTCGAGGCCTGCAACTTCCAGGACCTCACCGGCCAGCGCATCAGCAAGGTGATGAACACGATGAAGTTCATCGAAAACCGCATCACCGCAATGATGGACATCTGGGGCGGCGTCGACGAGATCAAGGCGCATGCGCCGGCCAAGACCGACAACCGCAGCGACGACGAGAAACTGCTCAACGGCCCGAAGCTGGATGGCGACGAAGGCCACGCCTCGCAGGACGACATCGACGCGCTGTTCAACTAACCCGTCATTGCGAGGCGCCTGAGGCTCCTCGCAAGACACAAAAAAACGCCGGGCCAAAAGCCCGGCGTTTTGCATTCTTCCATTCACGCCGGTTACGCGCGCGGCGCGCAGCGGACATAGACCATGTTGCCGTAACGGACGGCGGCATCCTTATCGATGAACTTGGTCACGAGAATCCGGCCGTCGAAAGAGACGATCTCGCGGTCCTGCGGGCCGGCGGCGGGGCCGGGCGGACCGATATAGTTCTTGCCGCTCGGCGAGCCCTTCAGGCGGAGTTCCTGCGGGGTCGCTTCGTCGGCGAGATGCATCATGACGCCGCCGGTCGGGCCGGCGCCGATGATATAGGGGTTCTTGCACTGGCCGCGAGCGGCGTTCTCGGTGCGGACGCGATCGTTCGGGTTCATGTAGGAGGCAAGGCCCCAGCGGCCGACGATTTCTTCCGAGCGGATGGAGGCCGGCATTTCCGGCACCGGCGGCGGCTCCGCCGGGGGCGGCGGTTCCGAACTGCCGAACATGCCGCCAAACCCGCCGCCGCCGGTGGAGGTGCAAGCCCCGAGAACGAGGGCCATGGCGGAGAGGACCGCCAGATTGGCGACCGGGCGGGTGGTGCGTGACTTGATCATATCATCCCCTAGTAACTTAACCCCAACTGCCCGTCCCAAGCAGCGAAGCTCAAAATACCTGTCGAAACAACGGCCTTCCACGAGGCTCATGTCATTACGGCGTAACGCCGACATGGTTTCCAGACCATTGCATATTGGCCTCACCAAGGCCTTAACCTTCTTTATCCGTCAGAAGGTTAGGGCCTGAAGCCAATGCGGGCCTTGCTTGACTCATCCGGCGTTCGGCCATATCCCCGAGCCGCCCGATTAGCACTCCTGGCGAGGGATTGCTAAGTCCTGCACCAACAGGTGCGGGACGCGCCATTGCCCTCGCCGAGGCCGTGTACTCTACAACCAACCAGAGGATTCCCCTATGGCCAAGACCAAGTTCCGTCCGCTGCACGACCGCGTCGTCGTCAAGCGCATCACCGCCGACGAAAAGACCAAGGGCGGCATCATCATTCCCGACAGCGCCAAGGAAAAGCCCTCCGAGGGCCTGGTGACCGCCGTCGGCCCGGGCGGCCGCGACGAGGCCGGCAAGCTGATCCCGATCGACATCAAGGTCGGCGACAAGGTGCTGTTCGGCAAGTGGTCGGGCACCGAGATCAAGCTCGACGGCGAAGAACTCCTCATCATGAAGGAGTCGGACATCATGGGCGTGGTGGGCTAATAGCCCTTCCATCTCTGCACACTCTCACGTCGTCACCGGGCTTGCCCCGGTGACCCATCTTTCTCCGAGCCTCGCTCGAAGTTGGATGGCCGGGGCAGGCCCGGCCATGACGGAGCTAAAAACACCCCTTTCAGGAGCACCATCAACATGGCAGCCAAAGACGTTAAATTCGCCGGCGACGCACGCGACCGCATGCTGCGCGGCGTCGACATCCTCGCCAACGCCGTCAAGGTCACGCTCGGTCCGAAGGGCCGCAACGTTGTGATCGAGAAGTCGTTCGGCGCGCCCCGCATCACCAAGGACGGCGTCACCGTCGCCAAGGAGATCGAGCTCGAGGACAAGTTCGAGAACATGGGCGCGCAGATGCTGCGCGAGGTCGCCTCGAAGACCAACGACAATGCCGGCGACGGCACCACCACCTCCACCGTGCTCGCCCAGGCGATCGTGCGTGAAGGCGCCAAGTCGGTTGCCGCCGGCATGAACCCGATGGACCTCAAGCGCGGCATCGATATCGCCGTCGCCGCCGTCATCAAGGACATCGAGAAGCGCGCCAAGCCGGTCGCATCCTCCGCTGAAGTCGCCCAGGTCGGCACCATCTCGGCCAATGGCGATGCCGCCATCGGCAAGATGATCGCCCAGGCGATGCAGAAGGTCGGCAACGAAGGCGTCATCACCGTCGAAGAGAACAAGTCGCTCGAGACCGAAGTCGACATCGTCGAAGGCATGAAGTTCGATCGCGGCTATCTCTCGCCCTACTTCGTGACCAATGCCGAGAAGATGACCGCCGAGCTCGAGGATGCCTACATCCTCCTCGTCGAAAAGAAGATCTCCAGCCTGCAGGCGATGCTCCCGGTGCTCGAAGCCGTGGTGCAGTCGACCAAGCCGCTCGTGATCATCTCGGAAGACGTGGAAGGCGAAGCCCTCGCCACCCTCGTCGTCAACCGTCTGCGCGGCGGCCTCAAGGTTGCGGCTGTGAAGGCTCCGGGCTTCGGCGATCGCCGCAAGGCCATGCTGGAAGATATCGCGATCCTCACCGGCGGCCAGCTGGTGTCGGAAGATCTCGGCATGAAGCTGGAAAGCGTCACGCTGGCGATGCTCGGCCGCGCCAAGAAGGTCGTGATCGACAAGGAAAACACCACCATCGTCGGCGGTGCTGGCAAGAAGCCGGCGATTGAAGCCCGCGTCGGCCAGATCAAGGCGCAGATCGAGGAAACCACCTCGGACTACGACCGCGAGAAGCTGCAGGAGCGTCTGGCCAAGCTTGCTGGCGGCGTGGCCATCATCAAGGTCGGCGGCGCGACCGAAGTCGAAGTGAAGGAAAAGAAGGACCGCGTGGATGACGCGCTGAACGCCACCCGTGCGGCCGTTCAGGAAGGCATCGTCCCCGGCGGCGGCACCGCTCTCCTCCGCGCCAAGAAGGCTGTCGGCAAGATCACCAATGCAAACGCAGACGTGCAGGCCGGCATCAACATCGTGCTGAAGGCGCTGGAAGCTCCGATCCGCCAGATCGCCGAGAACGCCGGCGTGGAAGGCTCGATCGTGGTTGGCAAGATCCTCGACGAGAAGTCGGAGACCTTCGGCTTCGACGCCCAGAACGAGACCTATGTCGACATGGTCGCCAAGGGCATCATCGACCCCGCCAAGGTCGTGCGCACCGCCCTGCAGGACGCCGCCTCGGTGGCTGGCCTGCTGGTGACCACCGAAGCCATGGTCGCCGAGCTGCCGAAGGATGCAGCCCCGGCGATGCCGGCCGGCGGCGGAATGGGTGGCATGGGCGGTATGGGCGGCATGGGCTTCTAAGCCCGGCGCTCTCCGACATCACCAGGACATCGAAGGCCGCCTCCGGGCGGCCTTCTTTTTTGTGCCGCGCGTTTTGTGAAGCATGGCAGCCTTCCCCGCCCGGCATAGTTCTGATTCAATCCGCAGATAATCTGACGCAAATAGAATCATCACCCGCGTCAATATTTCGAGACACGTCCAAAGGCTTTTCCATGCGCGCGCTTCACCTCGGCCTGCTCGGCCTCGCTGCAACGGCATCCCTCGCCACCGTCAATCCCGCTACAGCGCAGATGAAGGCTGCGCCGAAAAACCAGGTGGTCGGCTCGGAGACACGCTACTTCACCTCCATCGACGGATTGATGGACGGCAATGCCGACGTGATCCTGAAGGAGACCCGGCAGGGCAAGACGGTGACCGCGGCAACGCTGGACGTCTGCTATCCCGCCGAAAAAGGCACCGACCGCAAGGATCGCTTCGTCGCCAATCTCACGGTGAACGGCCAGACATTTTCGGGCGCAACGCAGACACAGGTCGACAAGCTGCCGGTGACGGTGAAGGTCAACCGCCGGCCGACCGGCGACACGTTCGAGTTCAAGGGACAGGTGACCATCGGCCAGACCACCACCAGCCTGACCTCGGCGGACAATGCCGACCAGAGCGAAAAAGAGTTTCAGGAGAACCAGTCGAACGACGAGAGCATCGCATCGGCGCCAAAGGATTTCACGGAAGTCTCGCCGGAATCCATCGCGGTGAAGATCAAGCTGGAAGCGGCGCTCGATTTCGTGCGCTCGCTGCGCGGCCAGGGCGTCGAGGTCTCGCTCTCCAGCCTCTCGGTGAGCTGCGAAGCGCTGCGCGCCGGTGAGCAGGTGATCAATCTCGCGGTCGATCCGGAACGCGCGGCGGAATTCGTCGCCAAGGCGAAGACCTATCCCGGCGTCGTCAATGCCGGCTGGACAGCAGGCGCCATCGACATGGAACGCACCGTGCGCTTCGATGCGGCGCCATGGAAGAGCGGCGACAAGATCGATCGCAGCAAGCTGGCGAACACGCTGTCTGCCGTCCTCGCAAAAACCATGTCGGCAAAAGCCTCGGGCGCGTCGTGGGATGACGAGACCGGCAGGCTGAAACTGACCTTCAAGCGCCCGAGCCAGGTGATGCCGGCACTGGAGCTGACGGAGAATGTGGAAGTGAGCGCCGTGGTCTCGCCGGAAAAGCCCGGCGCGAGCGACAAGATGATCCTGTGGGTCTCGACGCCGTCGGTGACGACCGTGGACGATGCATCGGGATCGAAGCTTGCGCTGGCGGATTCGCCGGCAACCGACGAAGAGAGCGACCCGCGCGACGACAACGGCGCGGTGGCGGCTGTGGCTGCAGAGTTCAAGGCGCAGCGCTGGGATGCGGAGAAGACGGGGTGGAAGTGAGATAGGAGCGACGGCGCTCCCTTTTCCTTCTCCCCTTGTGGGAGAAGGTGGCTTCGCGAAGCGAAGACGGATGAGGGGTACGGCTGGGCTCGGAGCTTGCGGCTACCCCTCACCCGCCTCGAACGCTTCGCGTTCGATCCACCCTCTCCCACAAGGGGAGAGGGAAGGAAGAAGCCATCAATTCGTATTCAACCGAAACCGCAGCGTCTTCGGGCCGATGAACGTTACCGTATCGCCGCGCCGCTGCCAGTTGGTGGCCGCGCCGAGATCCGCCAGCAGTTGATCGTCGAGCGCGACCTGCGCATCGGTGCAGGTGCGGTTCGCCATGGCGCCAGGCACGAACACCACCGTATTGCCGGCAATCGAAAACTGCCCCTTCCCGCCCTTGCACCACAGCTCCACCATCGCCTCGCCGGCATCGCCGATTTCGAGATTGGGAATGCGCTTGTTGCCAGGCATGCGCTGCGCGTCGAGGGTCATTTCCAAGCCGAATGGGAAATTATCGGCGGCTTGCGCCGGCAGCGAGAACAGAAGCGCAGCGCCAGCCATGGTGGCGCGCAGCAATGTCGTATTGGAAATCATCGAATATCCCGTGAAGAAAGGGGTTGGCGACACCACGGCGGTTCTACGCGAGGCGGCCGGACTTGACCAGAAAGGTCGGGACACAATGTGGCAGGCAAAGAAAATCCCCGCCGCCTTGCGGCGACGGGGATCAACATTGCTTTGACTGTGCGCCCTTATTTCGGCGCCGCGATCACCATTTCCGTGAACGGATAGACATAGGCCTGCAGCATCACGAAGGCGCCGACCATGCAGGCCAGCACGATGGAATGCCAGAACACGAAGCGCAGGATCGAGCCTTCGTGGCCGAACCAGTTGGTCGCCGTGGACGCCACCACGATGGACTGCGCGTCGATCATCTTGCCCATCACGCCACCCGAGGAATTCGCAGCGCTCATCAGGATCGGATTGAGGCCGAGCTGTTCCGACGTGATCTTCTGCAGATTGCCGAACAACACATTCGAGGCCGTGTCCGAGCCCGTCAGCGCGACACCGAGCCAACCCAGCAGCGTGCCGAAGAACGGGTACAGCACGCCGGTGGCCGCGAATGCGAGACCGAGCGTGGCGTCCACGCCGGACAGGCGCGTCAGCGTGCCAATGGCGAGCATGGCCGAGATGGTGATCAGCGAGTAAGCGCAGATCTTGATGGTACGGCCATATTCCGTGATCATCTTCGCCGGCGAGAAGCCCATCACGAAGCCGGAAATGATCGCGGCGAGCAACATGCCGGAGCCGGTGAAGGACACATAGGTGAAGGCGAACACCGCACCTTCCGGCGTCGGCTTCGCAGCCACCGGCGGCACCTTGTTGATCATGTTGTGCAGTTCGGGCACCGGATAGTTCCAGGTGAAGATCGGATTGACGATCCCCTTGAACCAGTTGGTGCCCCAGATCAGCAGGATCACGCAGAGGATGATCCACGGCATCAGCGCGCTCCAGACCTGCGCCGAAGTCAGCGGCGTGGTGTCGAGCGGTTTTGCCGGTGGCGCGGTGGCGGCGCTATCATCACGCACGCGCAGCTTGGCCGAGGTCCAGATCGTCTTCGGCTGCCAGACCTTCAGGAACAGGATCAACGCGGCCATCGAAATCAGCGACGCGCCGATATCGACGATCCAGGGATTGATGTAGTTCGAGATCACGAATTGCGGGATGGCGAAGGACAGCGCGGTGACCAGGATCGCCGGCCAGACTTCCTTCATGCCCTTCCAGCCCGCGAAGGCCCACACCACCCAGAACGGCACGATCATCGAGAACACAGGCAGTTGCCGGCCAACCATGGCGCCGAGGATGAAGGGATCGAAACCGGTGACGGTGGCGAGGCCCTGGATCGGCGTGCCGAGCGCACCGTAAGCCACCGGAGCCGTGTTCGCGATCAGCGACAGGCCGGAAGCGGCAAGCGGCGAGAAGCCGAGGCCGATCAGCACCGCGCCGGTGACGGCGACCGGCGTGCCGAAGCCCGAAGCGCCTTCGAAAAATGCGCCGAAGGAGAACGCGATCAGCAGTATCTGCAGGCGGCGGTCATTGGTGACGCCGCCGATCGCGCGCTGCAGGATTTCGAAGCGGCCGCTATCGACGGTGAGCCGATACATGAAGATGACGTTGAGGACGATCCAGCCGATCGGGAAGAAGCCGGTGACGACACCGAGCACCGATGCGCGGATCGACATATTGGCCGGCATGGTGAAGGCATAGATCGCAACGAGATTGGCGAGCACCAGAGCGATGACGGCGGCGATATGCGCCTTCACCTTGTTGGTGGCGATCAACACCAGCAGAACCACCACTGGAATGGCGGCAACCAGCGTCGACAGTGTCGCATTGTTGAATGGATTGTAGACCTGATTCCACATGGTCCGTTCCCCCGGTGTTTTTATTAGCAGCGTGTTATCAGCCGGCCCCGGCGGGGATCGGCATCTTGCTGATTGTTCACTTGCGAGGGCGCCGGCGATCGGCCAAAGCCGATATGCCAACGAAATCACTGACTGAGAGCGCCCATGGCTACGAGCCGGCCAAGAGCCCCAGCCCTCGCCCTCACGCATGCTAGGGTCAATCACAGTTTCGCGACAAGGTGCCGCGCGTCATCATGTCAGCGACTTTAGTCTAAACGCTTGGTTTCTCTCTCATCTTCAATAACTTACCGCCGTTCTCCTGGAGATCCGCTGTGAACAATATCCGCTCCACCCTCGCGGCCGTCCGACGGATCGCGATTCCCTATTTCAATTCCGAGGACAAATGGGCAGGGCGTGGACTGCTTGCGGCGGTGATTGCGCTGGAGCTCGGCTATGTCGCCATCACCGTGATGGTGAACCGCTGGAACGGCGAGTTCTTCAACGCACTGCAGGAGCGCGATCTCAAGTCGTTCACCTATCTGATCGGTTACTTCGCCGTGCTGGCGACCATGGCCGTGATCGTGCAGGTGTATCAGCTCTATCTGAACCAGTGGCTGCGGATCCGCTGGCGGCGCTGGCTGACCGAGCACTATCTCTCCGGCTGGCTGAACGGCGCCAATCACTATCGCATGCAGCTGCAGGGTGAGACCGCCGACAATCCCGACCAGCGTATCGAGGAAGATGTACAGCTGTTCGTCGACCAGACGCTGGCGCTCGGTGTCGGCCTGCTCAGCGCGGTGGTGACTATCGGCTCCTTCGTGGTGATCCTGTGGGGGCTTTCGGCCGCGGCGCCGCTGCATCTGTTCGGCATCGACCTCAACATTCCCGGCTATCTCATCTGGGCCGCGCTGATCTATGCGATCGTCGGCACCGTGCTGACGCATCTGATCGGCTCGCCGCTGGTCGGGCTGAATTTCCGGCAGCAACGCTTCGAAGCCGACTTCCGCTTCAATCTCGTGCGCACGCGCGAAAATGGCGAACAGATCGCGCTGCTAAAGGGAGAGCCGGCGGAGCACCAGCGCCTGTCACAACGCTTTGGCGCGGTGGTGCGGAACTACATGAGCATCATGAGCCGCACCAAGAAGCTCACCGCCTTCACGGCCAGCTACAATCAGGCTGCGGTGCTGTTTCCCTTCATCATGATCGGGCCGGCCTATTTCGCCGGCAAGGTACAGCTCGGCAGCGTGACGCAGACGGCCTCGGCCTTCGGCAGCGTTCAGGAGTCCATGTCGTTCTTCGTCACCGCCTATCGCACGCTGGCAGAATGGCAATCGGTGGTCGCCCGTCTCGATGGTTTCGAACAAGCCATTGCGGGGGGCGAAGCGCTGGCGGCGAAGCCCGACATCATCCACACGGCAACGACAGCCGATGGCGCAGTCGCCCTCTCCGACCTTACCGTGACGCTGCCGAACGGCACGCCGATGCTGCAGGCAGCACATCTCAGCTTCCGCAGGGGCGAGCGGACGCTGCTGACTGGCCCGTCGGGTGCAGGAAAATCGACGCTGTTCCGCGCCATCGCCGGCATCTGGCCATTCGGCAAGGGCCGCGTCGCCTTGCCCGCCGGTGCATCCCTGATGATGCTGCCGCAGCGGCCGTATTTTCCGGTTGGCACGCTGCAGGACGCCATCGCTTATCCCGGCAATACCGATGCGTTCGATCAACCGGCGATCGCCGAAGCGATCACGGCCGTCGGCCTGCCCGCGCTGACGGCGCGGCTGGACGAGGACGCACACTGGAACCAGATGCTGTCGCTCGGCGAGCAGCAACGCCTCGGCGTCGCCCGTGCACTGCTGCACCGCCCGGACTATCTGTTCCTGGATGAGGCGACGGCATCGCTCGAGAGCCTGCGGAGGCTGCGTTGTACAAGCTGATTGAGACGCGGCTACCGGACACGACCGTGGTGTCGATCGGCCATCGCGGCACACTGCACGCCTTCCACCGCCGCAATGTGACACTGCAGAAATCGCGGGATCGATACGAGCTGACGGAGGCAGAGCCGGCAACCGCCGGCTAGCCGGCCGGCCTGTCTGCGTCAGTTGCGAAGCGCGCCAGAGTGATCCTGGCGAGGGCGTGATAGAGGCCTTCGTCCAGCACCAGCCGAGAGGCGCCGTTGGCAATCAGCGCGGCGGCCATCAGGGGGATGACCATGGCGTGATTGTTGGTCATCTCCGACGTGATGACGAAGGCAGTGATCGGCGCACGCACGACGCCGGTGAGGTAGGACACCATGCCGATCAGCACGAGCGCATCGAGCGGCACCGGCGGCAGATAAGGCGCGAGGTCCGAGGCGATGCCCGCGCCGATCGCCAGCGACGGCGCGAAGATGCCGCCGGGAATGCCCGAGATCGCTGACAGCAAGGTGGCCATATATTTCCAGAAACCGAAGCCATGCGCGACGGCATTCGGGCCATCGTGAATGATTGCGCGCGCCTGCTCATAGCCGGTACCGTAGACATGAATGCCGCTGGCCAGCCCGCATAGCGCCACACCGAGCCCGCACGCCCCTGCAAGCGCAACGGGGTGCCGCTTGATCGCCGCACCGATCCGGCCGGGCAGCCCCAGCGCAAAGCGGATCAGGATGCGGCTGAAGATGCCGCCGAGCACGCCGCACAGGATCGCACAGACTGGCACCACGACCCACGCGGCGCCGAGCGGCAGCACGGCCGAGGGCGTGCCGAAATAATGATACTCGCCCAGCAGCGCCAGCGAGGTGAGGCCGGCGGCAACGATCGCCCCGATCACGAGGCCGGAGGTACGCATCTCGAACGAGCGGCTCAGCTCCTCGATGGCGAAGACGATGCCGGCGAGCGGCGTGTTGAACGCAGCAGCAACGCCGGCAGACGCCCCCGCCAGCAGAAAGCCCGGCTGGCGATACGGCGCGAAACGGCCGAGCGCGGCCATGATGGCGCCGCCGACCTGGACCGTCGGCCCCTCGCGTCCGGTCGAGGCGCCGAACAGAAGGCCGAGTGACATCACCACCACCTTGCCGAAGCCGACACGCAGCGACACCAGCGGCCTGCGCCTTTCGCGCGGCAGCCGGAGCGCCGCGATCACCTGCGGAATGCCGGAGCCCTGGGCATTGGGAAAGACGACGACCGCGAGCCACATGCAGAGGGCAAAGCCGAGCGGCGTCACCAGCAGACCGGCATAGGGCCACCGCCCCAGCAGGGCGCCAAACAGATGCTGCGCCTGATCGGCAAGCCAGGCCATGGCGATGGCGGCGAGCCCGACACCGATGCCACCGGCCACAAACAGCATGTGGCGTGTCCAGCGCTTGCGTGCGAGGCGGGAGCGAAGGCCGAGATGGGCAAGATAGCGGCGCGTCTTCATTGTAGCAGGGATGTTGCAGGTCTCGTGCCGCGCGACAATCCCGGCGACCGGAGAGCTGACCTGCACAAAGCAAAACGGGCGGCGATGGCTCGCCGCCCGTTCGCATTCAACCGAGGTTGAAAGATCTTACTTCAGGTTCTGCATCGCGGTCAGGTCAGCCGACAGCTTGACGATGCCGGTCGCGCCGCACCAGTTCGAGCCAGCGCCGCCCGGATTGATCGCGGTGACGTTGGTCACGCCCGAAGCGGTGAAATCCGAGGTGAAGGCGTTGCAATCACCCTTGGACAGGCTGGTGTCCGAGTAGCGCAGATCGAGAGTGAAGACCTTGTAGGTGAAGCCGACGCCGATGTTCCAGGTGTTGTAGTCGGCATACTTGATGCCGTTCGGGAAAGCAGCGGTGCCGTAGAAAGCGTCCGAGGTGCCCAGCCACTGACGGCCGAACTCACCCGAAGCGTACATGCCGATACCCGACGAACCGAACCAGGTGGTCGGCGCGATCGCCTTGGCGGTCACGGCGGCGTAGTTACCCCAGGCGCCGGTGTTCAGGAAGTTCGGCGAGTAGTTGTCCGACACGCCCATCGTGAAGTAGTCGTTGAAGGTGTAGTTGAACTTCGCATAGCCCTCGTAGAACGACACGTCCTTCTTCATGACGTTGAGTGCCGGGAAAGCAACGTTCGAGCCGACCGGGCACACGCCACCGCCGCCGACCACGCCGTCGATGCACTGGCCGCCCGGATAACCATAGTACCAGAAGCCGAAGTCGAAGGCGGCGGCGCCGAAGGTCGGGCGGATACCGAAGTAGCCGTCGATCTCGAGGGCTGCGCGGTTGGTGAAGGAGATGCTCGACGCCGAGGTACCGATATAGAGCTGCAGGTCCTTGTTCACGTTGTAGCGCGGCTCGAAGTAAGCCGTGACCGACGGGCGGTTGTTCGACTGCGACACGCCGCGGAACAGGTAGTTATTGGTGATCGAGGCGCCGAAGGCGATGTCCCACGGATCGTAGGCAGCCACGATCGGCGGCGCCTTCTTGTATATTTTGGCGCCGAGATCCGCTGCCGAAGCCGTGGTGATCCCCATCGCCAGAACCGCGGAAGCGGCAACGACTACCTTCTTCATGAACATTCCCCATCACTTTTGGAACCGAGCAGCTTTGTGTCGAAACGACGGCCAGACTGCGAAAATCCTTAAACCCGACGCAACTTTGGGGCGTGGGAGGTACACGGTGAAGGAGAAATAACGGGCAACTGCCGCCTATTTGGGCGATCGCACGTTTCCGTGAGCGGTTGTCGCCGAGTGTTGCAAAA
Organism: Bradyrhizobiaceae bacterium PARB1; assembly: GCA_002256345.1. GTDB lineage: Bacteria > Pseudomonadota > Alphaproteobacteria > Rhizobiales > Xanthobacteraceae > Tardiphaga. Next base: position 451,973 of record NKIY01000003.1, read on the forward strand.
CCAGCACGGTTTTTGAGGTGTTCTAGCTCTGGATGAACTCCCCGCAGGAGCAACGCGCCCTCCGGCGAGCCTGTCTCCAGTCCGATGCGCCAAGTCGTGCCGCTCCGCGAGCACCTCGCCGAATCGAATCGCGCAACCGCACCATTCGCGGATCGTTCCCAAGAAAAAGGCCGCAGTCCAAGCTGCGGCCTTTTATTGTCTTATTGTCGCACCCCGGTGAGATCCGGCGTTACTTCGTACCGTCCTGATCAGGCGTTTCCACGGGAGCGGTGTGGCCGGTCGAGTGTCCTTCCACGGAGCCGTGCTCCGGCTCGGCGGTCGGCGAAGGACTCGGCAGCGTCCAGCTCGGGCTGCTGTCTTCCGACAGCGGCAGCTGCGGAGCGACCGGCTTCGGCTTCGGCACGCGCGGCTTGCGCGGCGGCTTCGGCGGCAGGGGGGCAGGAGCCGGAGCATCCATCACGGCGGGTGCTGCCGCAGCGCTCGTCATCAATTCGTTCGAGACGGCGACTTTCGCCTTCGGAGCCTTCTTCACCGCGGCTTTCTTTACGGGCGCCTTGACGGCTTTCTTGGGCGCAGCAGCCTTTTTGGGGGCAGCAGCCTTTTTGGCCGGCGCTTTGACCGCGGACTTCTTCGCAGCTTTCTTGACCGCCTTCTTCACGGCTTTCTTGGCAGCCTTTTTCGCAACCTTCTTAGCGGCTTTCTTCGGCGCTTTCTTAGCGGCCTTCTTCACCGACTTCTTGGGAGTTGCCTTCTTGGCAGTGGCCTTCTTCGGCGCTGCTTTCTTGGCGGACTTCTTCGAAGTCTTCTTGGCTGACTTCTTTGCAGCCTTTTCCGCCTGCATGAGCTTTTTCAGCTTCTTTTTGTCTTTCTTGTCCTTCTTCAATTTCTTGTCTTTAGCCATCGTGGTGCTCCTGTTGCCGCCGATCGACCAGGACCGGCGTTCAAATCTCCGCGCCAGGCGGGGCCATAGACCATTTCACTGCGACGCAAACGGCTGCGGACGCGACGCGCCCGCAACATTCATCTCTCGTCGGATTGGATCGATCAGTTCAATCCTGGCCTGGGACCGCCCGTCGCCCAATCGAGAAGCTCAATCGTGTGTACGACCGGGACGTCCGTCCCGCCGGCGATCTGGACCATGCAGCCGATGTTGCCGGCAGCGATGACATCCGGCTTGATGCTCGCGATGTTGGCGACCTTCCGGTCACGCAAGCGGCTCGCAATATCAGGCTGGAGCAGATTGTAAGTCCCCGCCGAACCGCAACACAAATGGCTCTCCGGGATATCTTTCACCACGAATCCATTCTTGGAAAGCAATTCTTTGGGCGCCTGTGTGATTTTTTGCCCATGTTGCAACGAGCAGGCCGAGTGATAGGCGACCACAAGATTGCTTTGTGACACAGGCTTCGGCAGATCGAGGCTGCTGACATACTCGCTGATATCCTTGGCGAGTGCCGAGACTTTCACGGCGGGCGCCGCGAACTCCGGATCCTCCCGCAGCATATAGCCGTAGTCCTTGATGACAGTTCCGCAGCCTGACGCGGTGACGAGAATCGCATCGAGACCGCCGCGATCGGCCTCACCGAGCCAGACACCGATATTCGCTTTCGCCCGCGCCAGAGCATCGCCGTCGCGACCGAGATGATGCGTCAGCGCACCGCAGCATTGCTCATCACGAACCAGCACGACCTCGACGCCATGACGGGTCAAAAGCCGGATTGCGGCGTCATTGATACGCGGTGCCAGCACCTGCTGGGCGCAGCCCTGCAGCAGCGCCACGCGGGCGCGCCGGGGACCGATAGCGGGAAACACGCTGCCCCCGGCAGGACCGGCCGGCGGAAGCGCCCGCGGCGCCATGGTCAGCATGGCCTTCACGCGGCTGAGCAGGTTCGGGTTTGCCTGCTTGCGCGTGGATGGCAGCAGCGCCGCAAGCGGACGCGCCAGCCGCGCCATCGTCATACTGAGGCGAAACAGCGCCGGGCGCGGCAGCACGAAAGCCAGCACATCGCGCAGCAGGCGTTCGGGCAGCGGGCGCACATACTCCTTCTCGATCTTCACCCGCGCCTGATCGACGAGATGCATGTAGTTCACGCCGGACGGGCATGTGGTCATGCAGGACAGGCAAGACAGGCAGCGGTCGATATGTTTCACGACCTCCTGGGTCGGCTTCTGGTCCTTCTCCAGCATCTCCTTGATCAGATAGATGCGGCCGCGCGGACTATCGAGTTCGTCGCCGAGCAGCACATAGGTCGGACAGGTCGCCGTGCAGAAGCCGCAATGCACGCATTTGCGCAGGATCTTGTCCGCCTCCGCGATATCCGGATCGGCCAATTGGGTCGGAGAGAATTCGGTTTTCATGTCGAGAGGCTCCGCGACATCCGGCCGCGATTGAGAATGTTCCTGGGATCGAAACTCTTGCGCACGCGCTCGCCGAGCGCCGCGACGCCCGGTGCCTGCGGATGAAACACATCGATGACGCGGCGGACGTCTTCAGACGCACGGATCAACGTGGCATGGCCGCCGGCTGCATCGACAAGCTTACGGAGCTGCGCCGCTTGTGCGTCGGCCGATGGCGGCAATGCCGCCCAGATCAGACCACCGCCCCAGTCATAGACGACTTCGCCCTGCGAGCGCTTGGCGATCTCCTGCCCGAGCTTGCCGCCCGATGCCGGCGGACAGACGATCCGCCACACTGGCCACATCGCGCGCGGGCCACTGGCCGCGAAGGGGACGACATCGCGAATATCGGCCCACAATACGGCAGACTGGCTGTCCTCGACGATCTCTGCGGTGCCGTAGGACTGCAATAGTTTGCCGAGCGATGCCGCGCGGCTCGATGCCGAGGCGGTGATGCCTTCGAGGCGGATCAACGTCACCGACTGATCGGCCGCAGCGATCTCGCCAAGCGGCCCCTGCACGGTGCGCAGCGCCGAGCCCGGCAGATGCGCGGCGCCGGAGACGTCGTAGGGCGAGCCAAGCGCTGCGGTCATGGCCTTGTTGGCGGCGACATCATCGAGCCCACGCAGGATCAGCGTTCGCTCGGCCTCCGCGCGCGGCATCACTTTCAGCGTCACTTCCGTCATGACGGCAAGTGTGCCCCAGGCGCCGGTGATCAGCTTGCAGACATCGTAGCCGGTGACGTTCTTCACCACGCGCCCGCCGGCCTTGAAGCTTTCGCCAAAGCCGGACACCGCATGCACGCCGAGCAGATGATCCCGTGCGCCGCCGGCCTGGATACGCCGCGGTCCAGCGAGCCCCGCCGAGATCGCTCCGCCGATGGTGCCGACATCGGGCGTGCCGAGCAGGCGCGACGTATTCATTGGCTCGAACGAGAATTGCTGGTTCTTGCTATCGAGCAGCGCCAGCACATCCGCGAACGGCGCACCGGCCTGAACGGAGAGGATCAGTTCGTTCGGCTCATAGGAGGTGACGGCATTGAGCGCCGACAGATCGAGTACCGCATTGGTCGCGATCGGCTGGCCGATGCTGCGTTTCGATCCGTGCCCGACGATTTCGAGCGGCTGCTCGCCGGCAATGGCGGCGCGAACGGCGGCTTCGACGTCCTGAGCGTCTCTGACTTTCAGTGTGTCCACGATGAGATCTTATCTTTGCAAGTTTGACGCGCGATGCTCGTGATCACCCTCCCCCCAAGCACAGCGAAGCTGTGCAGGGTGGGGAGGGTCGGCCGAAGGCCGGGATGGGGGTGCCCCACGTGACGTCGGAGCTTGGGTCGCCCCCCCACCCGTCCGGCCTATCGGCCGGCCACCTATGGCGGACGGCTTCGTCCGCCAGACCCCACCACGCGCAGCTTTGCTGCGCGCGGAGGGAGGGACAACAAGAGCCATAACGTTGACTGAACCTCGCATCATCAAAACCGCGGCAAATCCGGAAACGCCAGCTTCCCGCCATGCACATGCACGCGGCCGAGTTCGGCGCAGCGATGCAACGTCGGAAACACTTTTCCGGGATTGAGCAGCCCCTGCGCATCGAAGGCGCATTTGATGCGTTGCTGCTGGTTGAGATCGATCTCGTTGAACATCTCCGGCATCAGGTCGCGCTTCTCGATGCCGACGCCGTGTTCACCGGTGAGCACGCCACCGACTTCCACGCAGAGGCGCAGGATGTCGGCGCCGAAGGCCTCCGCCTTCTCCATTTCATCCTCCTTGTTTGCATCGTAGAGGATGAGCGGATGCAGATTGCCATCGCCGGCATGAAAGACATTGGCGACACCAAGGCCGTATTTGGCTGACATCTCCTTCATCCGCCGCAGCACCAGCGGCAGCGCGGCGCGCGGGATGGTGCCGTCCATGCAGAGATAATCAGGCGAGATTCGCCCCACCGCCGGGAAGGCGGCCTTGCGGCCGGACCAGAACAACAGGCGCTGCTGCTCGGATTCCGAAATCTGGCAGGTTGTCGATCCGCATTTCAGCGCGATCGCCTCGACGCGCTTGATGAGTTCATCCACCTCGACAGCGGGACCGTCCAGCTCAACGATCAGCAGCGCATCGACATCGAGGGGATAGCCGGCATGGACAAAGGCTTCGGCCGCGTGGATCGCCGGTCTGTCCATCATCTCCATGCCGCCGGGAATGATGCCCGCACCGATCACATCTGCCACGCATTGACCGGCCGCCTCGACTTCGGCGAAGCCGATCATCAACGCGCGCGCCGTCTCGGGCTTCTGCAGGACGCGCACGGTGACTTCGGTGACGACACCGAGCAGGCCTTCCGAGCCCGTGATGATGCCAAGCAGATCGTAGCCCGACGGCTCCGCCGTCTTGCCCCCGATGCGGATGACCTCGCCGGTCATCAGCACGATCTCGCAACCGAGCAGATTGTTGGTGGTCATGCCGTATTTGAGACTGTGCACGCCGCCGGAATTCTCCGCGACGTTGCCGCCGATGGAACAGGCGATCTGTGATGACGGATCGGGCGCATAATAGAAGCCCGCATGTGCCACGGCCTGGCTGATGGCGAGATTGGTGACGCCGGGCTCGACGACCACGGCCCGGTTGTCGAAATCGATCTCGCGCACGCGTTTGAACTTGCCCATGCCGAGCAGCACCGCATCTGCCAACGGCAGCGCGCCACCCGACAGCGACGTGCCCGAGCCGCGCGGCACCACCTTGATGCCATTGTCATGGCAATATTTCAGGACCTTGGAGACCTGCTCGGTCGTCTCCGGCAACACCACCACCATCGGCGGCTGCCGATAGGCAGTGAAGCCATCGGATTCATAAGGGAGCATTTCGGCGGTGCTCGAAATCACGCCCTCACCCGGTACAAGCTTTCGCAGGCCTGCGATGATGGCATCGCGTTTCGCGAGCACGGCCTCATCCTTCGCCGGCATCATGATCGTCATCGAGCGTTCTTCCCGTTTTGCACGCGCGTTATGAACCGCAGCATTCTTCCGCTGAATCAATCACGTCCGCCCCGCTTTGGATAGATAACGAAAGCATGAGCTGCGGACATAGTGGTACCCGCTTGTGCATCCCGCAACGGGTGTGCGAAAATTCGGTACGGAAAGCCAAAAAAGAGCCATCCATGAACAAAACAACCTTCGTCGCGCTCGCCTTTGTTGCGGCTGCGACAACGTCGTCACTCGCTCACGCGCAGGACGTCGCCGCCGGCAAATCTTCGTTCAACAAATGCATCGCATGCCATGCTGTCGGCGAGAACGCGAAGAACAAGGTCGGGCCCGAGCTGAACGGACTGAACGGCCGCAAATCGGGCATCGCGGCCGGCTATTCCTATTCGGAGGCCAACAAGAACTCCGGCCTCACCTGGGATGAAGCGACGTTCAAGGATTACATCAAGGATCCGAAGGCGAAAATCCCCGGCACCAAGATGGCCTTTGCGGGGATCAAGAAAGAGACCGAGATCAACGATCTGTGGGCATTCCTCGCGCAGTTCGATGCCGACGGGAAGATCAAGCCGTAAGCGGCGAACTTGTCCCGGACGCGATGCGGCGCGAAGTGCCGCTTCGCAGAGCCGGGACCATCACGGGCCCCGGCATTTGGTACGGTCCCGGCTCTGCAGTGCATCACTTCGTGCTGCACGGCGTCCGGGACAACCGTTGGATCTTAGATGGTCGCCGCCATCTTGGTGGGCAGCACCGCCTGCACCACAAGGCCGCGGGCGCGTGCGTCCATGACGCCAACGGCGCGCAGGGCGAGCAACGTTACGGTCTGTACGGCGTCGCGCAGCTTCATGGGATCGTCAAAGCTGTCCGGCGCCATGGGCCCGACCAGCGCTTCATGCAGCGCGCCGAGCAACGCCGCGGCAGCCAATGCCGTGTCTTGCGCTGGCAGATGGCCGGCACGAATCGCCGCATCGATGCGCGATTCGATCTCGCCGGCGATCTCGCGGCGACTGGTGAGTCGTGATTCAGTCACATCGACCTCAACCGGCTCGGCGAGAATGCCCCAGGCAAGCTTGCGGTTGGATACGACATGGACCGCCACCGTCGTGACGGCCGCAGCCAGAGCCGAGGACGGACCGGGCGCGGCATCAGCGGCCCGGCGGATCGCCGTCAGTTCGTCCCGCGACACATCGGCGATGAGTTCGGAAATCAAATCGGCCTTGGACGGGAAATAGCGATAAACCGTGCCCGCGGCCACATTCGCGCGGACGGCCACCGGGGCGATCTGGACCGCCGCCATGCCGCCTTCGGCGCAGGTCTCCCGCGCCGCTGCCAGGATGGCATTGCGCCGTGCCGCAAGCCGCTTCACGACCTGCTGGGTACGTCGATAGACCATGAGTTTGTCCCGCGTCCGGCATCCCTGCCTGCCTGATGGCCGGCCAAGGAAGATGCGTGAGTTCAAGGTTTTGCGCGGATTCGACTGGTCGGCCGCTAGAAGAGATGAACACCAGTTCAGACTCTTTGACAAGGCATTTTGCGCATAGCGGGATTCAACTTTCCGGGCAGGTCGTCAGCCGCCGAAACCCAGTGCGCGAGCCCCAGCCGCGACCGCCATGCCAACGATGACCGCAATGAAGTCGTTGCGGCGGATGATGGTCACCGCCATGGCAGCAAGAATGGCGAAAATGACGACGGCACCACCATTGACCGCCACCGGCAAAGCGGCGGCGACGATGATGGAGCCGGGCAGCGCGTCGAGCATGCGGCGTATCCGCGGCGTGACATTCACATAGCCCATCAGCCAGTAGCCGCCGAGGCGGGAGGCGACGGTGACCGCCGTCATGACCGCGAAAGCCAGCATCACATCGCTGCGCAAAAAGTCACTCATGCTTTGGCTCCCGGCTTGTCGGGCTCATCCATGAAGCCGGCGCTGATCGCGCCTGAGAGCGCTCCGGCGATGATGAACCACCAACCGGCGACCAGCCAGTGAACGACGAGGGCCACGACGCCAGAGACCACCCACGGGATCGCCCGACGCGGCCCCTTCCACGCCGGCACGAGCATGGCCGCATAGAAGGCGGGCATCACCAGATCGACGCCGTATTTCTTCGGGTCGGTCAGCTGCTCGGCAAGCAGGAAGCCCGGAATCGCCGACACCAGCCAGACGAGATAAAGCACGATACCGCCGCCGACATAGAACATGGCATCGGCGCCGCCGTGATCGCGATAGCGCATGGCGGCAAGCCAGCCGCCATCGGTCACCAGCAGCATCGAGGAATAGGCCTGCCACGGCGGCAATGTTCCAAACCACGGCCGCAGCGTCGCGCTCATCAGCATGAAGCGAATGTTCACGGTGAGCGTGAGGAGAGCCAGCGTCGCAATGGTGCCTGGTGTCAGTACGCTCGGCCAGGACTGTACGGCAACGAATTGCGACAGGCCGCCATAGACCGTGCCCATCATGACAACGACTTCGGCCAGCGAAAAGTTTTTCTGCGCACAGAGCGCGCCGAACGCCATGCCGAAGGCCAGCGTGCCGGGCAGCATCGGCCCGATGGCGATGATGCCGGGCACGATGGCAGCGCGCGACCAATAGGCTGGCGCCTTGGGGATGTGGGTGCTGTGCATGAACGATCCGTGCGAAGCCCGCATGGGTGCTGGCTTCACACGGTCAGGTCAAGCGTTGCTGCTTCATATGCGCCATGCGCACGGATATGAGACGAAAGGCAAAGCTCAGTCCCAGCTCAGCGCACCACCGTTCTGATACTCGATCACACGCGTTTCGAAGAAGTTCTTCTCTTTCTTCAGGTCCATCGCCTCCGACATCCACGGGAACGGGTTCTCCGTCTCCGCGAAGACCGGCGCGAGGCCAAGCTGCGCGCAGCGGCGATTGGCGATGAAGTGCATATAGGTCTCGCACAGCGCAGCATTCAGGCCGAGGAAGCCACGCGGCATGGTGTCCCGGCCGTAGGAGGCTTCCAGTTCCGCCGCTTCGCGGATCATGGTGCGGATCTCGTCCTGGAACGCCTTCGTCCAGAGATGCGGGTTCTCGATCTTGATCTGGTTGATGACGTCGATGCCGAAATTCAGGTGAATCGACTCATCGCGCAGGATGTACTGATATTGCTCGGCAATGCCGACCATCTTGTTGCGGCGGCCGAGCGAAAGGATCTGCGCAAAGCCGGTATAGAACCACATGCCTTCGAAGATGACGTAGAACGCGACGAGGTCGCGCATGAAGGCCTGGTCGTTTTCCGGCGTACCGGTCTTGAAATCGGGATCGTCGAGATGCTGGGTATGCTTGAGCGCCCAGGCAGCCTTGTCGGTGATCGACGGCACTTCACGATACATGTTGAACAGCTCGCCTTCATCGAGGCCGAGGCTTTCGACGATGTACTGGAAGGTGTGCGTATGCACGGCCTCCTCGAAGGCCTGGCGCAGCAGGTATTGCCGGCATTCGGGATTGGTCAGATGGCGATAGATCGCCAGCACGATGTTGTTGGCGACCAGCGATTCCGACGCGGCGAAGAAACCGAGATTGCGCTTGATGGCACGGCGCTCGTCCTCGGTGAGGCCATCGCGCGACTTCCACAGCGCGATATCCGCCTGCATGGAGACTTCGGTGGGCATCCAGTGATTGTTGCAGCCGGCGAGATATTTCTCCCAGGCCCATTTGTACTTCAGTGGCAGCAACTGGTTGACGTCGGCGCGGCAGTTGATCATCCGCTTCTCATCGACAGAGACACGGCCGCCGGAGCGGTCGATTTCGCCGAGGCCGGTAGCATCGGTGGGGGCTTCGGGCAGCGGGATAAAAGCGGCTGCCTTGGGGGCGGCAGAGGTGGTGTCGGACCAGTCGAGCATGGGGGGTTCTTTCCAGATATCTATAGCTCCGTCATGGCCGGGCTTGTCCCGGCCATCCACGTCTTTGCTCTTGGCAAGAAGACGTGGATACCCGGCATTCGCCGGGCATGACGGCTGTGAGAGATAGCGCGCCTTACTGGCACGCCTCGCATTCGGGATTGTCGATAGAGCAGGCCATCGCGACATTCAGCTCCGGCGCTGTAAACTCCGACGACTTGACCAAAATCGGTGCCGCGCTCGCCTTCACCGGAGCAGCCGAGACGCCGGTCGCCGACACCGCATTGAGCTTGCCGTCGGTACCTTTCAGCGTGGACTTCTCCACATGGGTCGCACTACGCGAGCGCAGATAGTAGGTCGTCTTCAAACCGCGCGCCCAGGCCAAGCGGTACAACTGATCCAGCTTCTTGCCCGAGGGATTGGCGATGTAGAGATTGAGCGACTGCGCCTGATCGATCCACTTCTGGCGCCGCGCCGCGGCCTCGATCAACCATGCGCTGTCGATTTCGAACGAGGTCGCATAGAGCGCCTTGAGATCGCTCGGCACGCGATCGATGGCGCCGACGCTGCCGTCGAAATATTTCAGGTCCGAGACCATCACCTCGTCCCACAGCCCGCGCTTCTTGAGATCGCGCACCAGGAACTCGTTCACCACGGTGAAATCACCGGACATGTTCGATTTCACATAGAGGTTCTGATAGGCCGGTTCGATCGACTGCGCGACACCGCAGATGTTGGAGATCGTCGCCGTCGGCGCGATCGCCATTACATTGGAATTGCGCATGCCGGTGATCTTCACGCGCTCACGCAACATGTTCCAGTCGAGCGTCTGCGAACGATCCATCTCAAGACCGCCACGCGCACCGGCGACCAGCTCGATGGAATCGATCGGCAGGATGCCGCGGCTCCACAGCGAGCCGTCGAAGGACGGATAGCGCCCGCGCTCGGCGGCGAGATCCACCGACGCCGAGATCGCATGATAGGCGATGGCCTCCATGCTGGTGTCGGCGAATTGCACGGCGGCATCCGACGCCATCGCGAGACCGAGCGTATGCAGCGCATCCTGATGGCCCATCAAACCGAGACCGACCGGACGATGCTTGAGGTTGGAGCGGCGCGCTTCCGGGATGGTGTAGAAATTGATGTCGATGACATTGTCGAGCATCCGCATGGCCGTCGTCACGGTGCGCTGCAGTCGGGCATGATCGATGCCCTCGGCGGTGACGTGATGCAGCAGATTCACCGAGCCGAGATTACACACGGCGACTTCATCGTCCGACGTGTTCAGCGTGATCTCGGTGCAAAGATTCGATGAATGGATCACGCCGGCATGCTGCTGCGGCGAGCGCAGGTTGCAGGGGTCCTTGAAAGTGATCCAGGGATGGCCGGTCTCGAACACCATGGTCAGCATGCGTCGCCACAGATCGGTGGCACGCACCGTCTTGAACACACGCATTTCGCCGCGCGCGGCCTTGGCTTCATAGAACGCGTACCGCTCGGCAAACGGCTTGCCATAGAGATCGTGCAGGTCGGGTGTCTCGTCCGGCGAGAACAGTGTCCATTCGCCGTCGGCTTCAACGCGTTGCATGAACAAATCCGGCACCCAGTTGGCGGTGTTCATGTCATGGGTGCGGCGACGGTCGTCGCCGGTATTCTTGCGGAGATCGAGGAATTCCTCGATGTCCACGTGCCAGGTCTCGAGATAAGCACAGACCGCGCCCTTGCGCTTGCCACCCTGGTTGACGGCGATGGCGGTGTCGTTGGCCACCTTCAGGAATGGCACCACGCCCTGGCTCTCGCCATTGGTGCCCTTGATGTGGGCGCCAAGGCCACGCACGCGCGTCCAGTCATTGCCGAGACCGCCGGAATATTTCGCCAGCAGCGCATTGTCCTTGATGGACTTGAAGATGCCATCAAGGTCATCGGACACTGTGGTGAGGAAGCAGGACGACAGTTGCGGGCGCAGCGTGCCCGCATTGAACAGGGTGGGCGTCGAGGCCATGAAGTCGAAGGATGACAGAAGATTATAGAACTCGATCGCGCGCGTTTCGCGATCAATCTCGCGTAGCGCGAGACCCATGGCGACACGCATGAAGAACGCCTGCGGCAGTTCGATACGGTTGCCGTCCACGTGCAGGAAGTAACGGTCGTAGAGCGTTTGAAGACCCAGGAACTGAAACTGGAGATCACGCTCAGGCTTCAATGCCGCAGCGATCTTCTTCAGATCAAAACGCGCCAGTTCGGGATCGAGCAGTTCAGCCTCGATACCTGTCCTCACATAGGCGCCAAAATACTCCGCATAGCGCGATGCCATGTCGGACTGGGAAGCCGAGCTCGGCACGCCATGCACGTAAGTCAGCACTTCGGTGCGCAGCTTGTCGAGCAGCAGCCGTGCGCTGACATAGGTGTAGTTCGGCTCCTGCTCCACCAGCGTGCGCGCCGCCATGATGCCGGCGAGCGCCAGTTCATCGAGCGTGATGCCGTCATAGAGATTGCGCTTGGTCTCATCGAGCACCGGCGCTGCATCGACTCCATCGAGGCCGCTGCAGGCCTCATTGATGATCAGCGCCAGCCTGTTGGCATCAAGCGGCACGCGGCTTCCATTGACGAGCGTGACGTTGAGCGCAGGCATCGCCGGTACCGGCGCCGACTGAGCGGCCGCCTCTTCCGCGCGGCGGCGAGCGCGCTCCTCGCGATACAGCACATAGGCGCGCGCCACCTTGTGGTGTTCGCTGCGCATGAGCGCCAGTTCGACCTGATCCTGCACGTCCTCGATATGGAAGGTACGCCCCTCGCCGATCCGGCGGGTCAGCGCCGCAACGACTTCCGCCGTCAGTTGCTCCACCGCCTCATGCACACGGCGTGAGGCCGCCGCCGTGTTGCCCTCGACGGCGAGAAACGCCTTGGTCATCGCCACCGAGATCTTGCCGGCATCGAAGGGCGAGACCGTGCCGTTGCGGCGGATAATCTGCATCGCCGGCTCGCGTGCCGGCACAACATTCGACTCGGATGGCATGGAGGCGAGTACGGCATCATGGCCGTTGGTGAGAGCGTGAGACGTGGAAGGCATCGGCAGGACCCCGTGAGATGCATCAAGCTGTGGGAGCTGGGGCCGAAGGTGCGTGCATCATGCCGGGCGGACGCGCGGCAAAGCCTGCAAGCGACCGCTGGGACACCCCGCCCATGGACGTTTCTGGTGTCGCGGCAGGTCTCCTGGCTCGCAGGTCGCGGCTCGTTTCGGTCTTCCCGGAGCCAAGGCCCCAGTGACGCGGTCGAAACGAACTCTCTGCTTACAGTTGCGGGGGCAGCGCCGGCCTAGCTCCATCAGAGCGCACCGGCTTCCCTCTTAGCCACCAAGTCTTGCGACAGGGCGGACCGTGACGCCTACATTTGGTGTGACCCGCGGCAAAGTGTCAAGCCGCCAGTGATGACTGCGCGAAGAAATCAGCCCAGGCTGTTGGTTCCGTGGACAACCGCCGATGCTTTGAAGGGCGTGGCACCGCCGGACTTGGCGTGAAGCGAATCGCCAATGCGGATTCCGATCAAGGCCGCGACCAGAAGCGTGGCCCCGAGGCCCGTCGGTGCCGCCCCCAGGAACTGATAGGCGACGAGCATGACGAGCGCGAGGCCGAACACTGGCAACTCGTGGCGAAGAAAGCCCTCCGACAAACCGACGCGGACGATGAAGCCGATGGCGATGGCGAGCACCATCACGTCGTAGAGGAACAGATAAGGCGTTGCGAGCACTGCTCCGACGGCGAGGGCTGCCGCCTTCCATTCGTAACGTGCATTGCTGCGCCAGAGCCAGACCAGCGACACGACGACGGCGGCGACGAGCATCCAGTGCAGCGTCCACGCCAGCGTTTCGCTGCCATCGAAATAGCGCACCAATGCGAACAGGCTCTGCATCTTGCCCCATGGCGCGCGTCCCTCCACGAGGAAGGCCTGCGAGAACATCGGCATCCATTTGAAGAACGCCTGCCAGCTCTCGGTGCCGAAAATGAGCCACGACGCGAGAGCGAGCGCGACGGTGGTGACGCCGGCAGAGACGAAAGCCCGCCACTGCGCGGCGGCGAGCAACACCAACGGAAACAGCACGCCATATTGCGGCTTGTAGCTGAGCAGACCGAGGCAGATCCCGGCCAAAATCGGCCGCGTCGGCAGCAGCACCAGCAGGCCGCCGATCAACGATGCGGTAAGAAAGCCGTTCTGCCCGACCAGCACATTGGTGAATATGACAGGGAATGCGAGCGCGAGCAGCAGCCCGAACGGGCGACCGACGATCGCGCGCATGACGACGAGATAAGGCACCGCGCTGACACAGGCCCATCCGATGAAGGCCACGGCATAAGGCAGCTTCGCAAGCAGCGCCGCGATGAACAGGAAGGGTGGCGGATAGTGCCAGGCGAAATTGCCGGGATAGGTCTGGCCGAGCACGGCGACCTGGACCTTCTTCTGGATGTCCCAGTCATAGGCCCACGCCGGATGACCATCGAGCACCAGACGGCCGGCCGACCAGACATTGATGAAATCGGTGGGCACGCCGAGCCCGCCTTCTTCGAAGATCCAGCCGCGTCCGTAATAGAGCGGGAAGAACGCGATCTGCAGGATGGCCAGAATGGCGCACACCATCACCAGCGCCGGCGGGATCGGCCCGCGGCCGGAAGGTGTCAGAATCAACGGCGTTGTCATGCGGTCCCCGCAACGGGAGTAATACGCGGCGACAGTGCCGGCGGAAGTTTGAGGAAGGTTTAAGTGAACAGGATCACCTGGAAACGAAAAACGCGGCCTTTCGGCCGCGTTTGGCATTCTCGTTCGTTGCAACCTTACGCCTGCGGCTGCGGCTCCATGCCCGAATCCGGGCGCGGACGCGGCTTGCCGGCGGGCGGCACCGCGGAGGTGCGCGGACCGGTCGGCTCCAGCACCGACTCGCGGTTCGGCTTCTTGCCGTCGAGCAGGTCCTTGATCTCGTCGCCCGACAGGGTTTCGAATTCGAGCAAGCCCTTGGCCAGCGTTTCGAGATCGTCGCGCTTCTCGGTGAGAATGCGCGTCGCCTCGTCATAACCTTCCGCAACCAGACGCTTTACTTCGGAGTCGATCTTCTGAGCGGTCGATTCCGAGACATTCTGCTGGCGGTTGACCTGCATGCCCAGGAACACTTCGTCATTGTTCTCGCCATAGGAGACCGTGCCGAGTTCTTCCGACAGGCCCCAGCGCGTGACCATCATGCGCGCGAGGCGCGTGGCCTGCTCGATGTCGGAGGATGCACCGGAAGTAACCTTGTTGCGGCCGAAGATCAGCTCTTCAGCGACGCGGCCGCCCATCATAATGGCGAGACGCGAGGTCATCTGTTCCAGCGACATCGACATCTTGTCGCGCTCCGGCAACTGCATGACCATGCCGAGGGCACGGCCGCGCGGAATGATCGTCGCCTTGTGGATCGGATCGGTCGCAGGCACGTTCAGGCCGACGATGGCGTGACCGCCCTCGTGATAGGCCGTCAGCATCTTCTCTTCCTCGGACATGACAAGCGACTTGCGCTCGGCGCCCATCATCACCTTGTCCTTGGCCTCTTCGAATTCGCTCTGGGTCACCATGCGCTTGTTGCGGCGCGCGGCGGTCAGAGCGGCTTCGTTGACGAGATTCATCAGGTCGGCGCCGGAGAAACCGGGCGTGCCGCGGGCGATGGTCTTGAGATTGATATCCGGCGCCAGCGGCACCTTGCGGACATGGACCTTGAGGATCTGTTCGCGGCCGACGACATCCGGATTCGGCACCACGACCTGACGGTCGAAGCGGCCCGGACGCAGCAGCGCGGGATCCAGCACGTCCGGACGGTTGGTCGCAGCGATCAGGATCACGCCCTCATTGGCCTCGAAGCCGTCCATCTCGACCAGCAACTGGTTGAGGGTCTGTTCGCGCTCGTCATTGCCACCGCCCAGACCGGCGCCGCGATGACGACCGACCGCGTCGATTTCGTCGATGAAGATGATGCAGGGCGCGTTCTTCTTGGCCTGCTCGAACATGTCGCGCACGCGAGAGGCACCGACGCCGACGAACATTTCGACGAAGTCCGAACCTGAAATGGTGAAGAACGGCACATTGGCTTCGCCCGCGACCGCACGCGCGATCAGGGTCTTACCGGTGCCGGGAGGGCCGACGAGCAGCACGCCGCGCGGAATGCGTCCACCGAGGCGCTGGAACTTGCCGGGGTCGCGCAGAAATTCGACGATCTCCTGCAGGTCCTGCTTGGCTTCATCGACGCCGGCGACGTCCTCGAAGGTGACGCGGCCGTGAGCCTCCGTGAGCATCTTCGCACGCGACTTGCCAAAGCCCATGGCCTTGCCGGCACCGCCTTGCATCTGGCGCGACAGGAAGATCCAGACGCCAATGAGCGCTATGAAAGGCAGCCACGAGACGAGCAGCGAGACGAACCACGGAACGTTGTCGCCTGGCGCCTTCGCGGTGATGGAGACCTTCGCGTCATACAGGCGCTTGATGAGCGTCGGATCGCTCGGCGCATAGGTGTGGAAGGTCGAGCCGTTGGTATAGGTGCCGTTGATCTCGGGCCCCTGAATGACGACGTCGCGCACGCGGTTCTGATCGATGTCAGTCAACAGCTGCGAGAACGGGATGTCCTGCGAGGCGGCGCGCTGACCCGGATTCTGGAAAAGCGTGAACAGCGCCAGCAGCAGCAGCACGATAATGACCCAGAGGGCGAAATTGCGCAGATTCGCGTTCATCGATCTTCCTTCGTCACCGCCGAAATTCGCGGCTCTTTTCCCTTGTATCGCCACAAGGCGATCACCCTGGGTCAGTCGGTTGCAATTTAAGTGCGACCGGGGCCGATGCCAAGGGAACTGGGACGGACTATTTAGCGCATCTAGGCGCATTTCCGGTTGAAATGATGGCGGGCAGTCCCCCGTTTTCGCAGGGGTGGTTAAGGCCTTTTGCGCGGCTGCCGCGGCTTTGCCGCGCGGCGGGGCGGCGCCGGTGCGATCTTCAGCCGATCGGCCGTCAGCGCGATCACCGCACCAGCCAGGGTCTGCTTGAGCAGAATACCGCTGCCGCCCGCTTTCGTCGCCTGTTCCATGGCCGAAGACAGGGTTTCGACCTTTCCGAGTTCGGCTGGCCCCTCGTGGCCAACCCGATCGATGATGCGCAAAAGGAGGCGCACGCGGATTTCCTCCGCAAGACCCATAAAGCGCGCGGCATGAATAGCTTCCGGCACCGGGCCAGGCCCGGTCAGAGCCAGATAACGCTCGGCGCCGTCAGTCATCAGCTCGAGCGCCGCATCGGCCCGCGCCATCCGCGCCGAGAGACGCGTGAGCGTGTACGGGTCCAGCCCCTCGGCAGCGAGCCCCGGCATCAAGGCGCGTAACCGCGGGCGTGTGAAATGCGGGTCCGCATTGGTTGGATCGACGACATAGGCGATCCCTGCTTTGTCGAGCGTTGCGATCAGCGCTGCCTTGGACACCTGCAGCAACGGGCGCGCAATCCGGATACCATCGCGCTCGGTCTGCGCGGTCATCGCAGCCAGACCCGCAAGACCGCTGCCGCGGGCCATCCGCATCAGCACTGTCTCCGCCTGATCGTCGCGCGTATGCGCCGTCACCACATGGGTTGCGCCGGCAGCGCGGGCAGCACGTGCAAGCAATGCATAACGCGCGTTCCGCGCCGCCGCGGGGAGACCGGCTGCCGGCTTGTCGCCGGTCCAGCGCAGGGTCCGGTGCGGCACGCCCAGCGACACCGCGAGCCGTGCCACCGCGCGCGCTTCCGATGCGCTTTCCTGGCGCAAACCATGATCGACCGTGACAGCATGGAGTGCCGGCCCTGTTTTTCGCGCGCGCCGCCACCGCGCCATCAGCCAGAGCAGCGCGACGGAATCCGGCCCACCGGACACCGCAACGACCACAGCAGGCGCACGCGCAAACGCCACGAACAGGGGGCGGGACTCAGCTGAGGAAATCGGACGATCGGTGGACATGCTTGCAGGTTAGCCGTCGAAACCGATTTCGTCCCGGACAACTCCGTCTTTCTTTCGCCTAATCCGCATTGCTCGGCCGATGGTCGGGCATGACAAAGTGCAAATCAATCCGCGCCAGCCGGAACGCCGCTTGCCGCGACGGCGGATTCCATTCCGAACGACAGGTGATTGCCATCTGGATCGTCGAGATCGAAATCACGCATGCCATAAGGGCGATCGCCCGGAGGCTGTGAGATCAGCGCGCCACGAGACAGCAACTCAGCGTAAAGCGCATCGACTTCCGTAACGAATATATTGACAGCGCCCTGGCCGACCGCACGCCTCGTGTGCGACGCGGCCTGGAAGTGAATCACAACGTCGTTGCGCTCGACACCGCCATAGAAGACCGGCTGGCCATAGGTGAAGGCGACTTTGAAGCCGAGAACATCGCGATAATGGGCGACGCTTTTCAGGACATCGTTCACCACGAACAATGTCGCGGCAGCGCAGAATTTTGAAGCTGGAGCCGTCATCGGACACACGCCTCTTGTCTCGTTTCAGACGGCAAAACCTAAGAAATGCGGCCTATGCCGTCTAGCACTTGTTGCGCTTCTGCTCGCGGTCGACGCCCTGCTTCACGCCTGTGGATGCGCGCGGATATTTACGTGCGACTTCGCCGAAGGCCGCGCAGGCGGCTTCCTTTTCTTTCAGCGCGGCGAGCGACTGGCCGAGACGCAGCAAGGCGTCCGGGGCCTTGGCTGAGGTGTCGTATTTGCTTGTCACCCCTAGAAATGCGGAGGCTGCGTCGCGATATTTCTGACGCTGGAAGTAGCTCTCACCGAGCCAGTATTGTGAATCAGCGATCATCGGATCGTTCGGATATTTCTGCCCGAAATTACGCATAGTCTCTTCGGCCAACGCATAGTCGCGGCGTTGCATGTAGCCGATGCCGAGATCGAACTCGTCCTTTGGCGTTGCACCGGGCGGCAACGTGGTCAGCGTCGGAGCACCGCCCCCCTGCGCTGCGCCGCCCTGGCCAAGTGGAAGCGGCTCGCCCGCCTCGCGCCCGCCGGGAGCACCAACCGGAGCGTTGGCCTGCATCGGCAACTGTCCACCACCGAGCGCGCGTGGCACACCCGGCGCATTGGGATTCGCATTGGGATCGAAGGCATCGTTGCGGCGACCGCCGCGCGGCGCCGGCGCCGGGTCCTGCGCGATGGGCTCGGGAGCAGCAATCGTTTGTTGATCGTAACCCGGCTGGCGCGCGGGCGGTTGCTGACCGTAGCCAGTCTGCGGCGCGATCTGCTGCGGTGCCGACTGGGCCGGCACAGCCGCGACATTCGGCCGGGCGCCCGCGGCAGGCGGCGCACCGCCGCCCGCCTGCAACTGACGCAGCTGCTCTTCGAGCTGGCGATTGCGGTACTGCAATTCCTCATTCTGGCCGGTCAGCTTGCGCAATTGGTTCTCGAGCTGCTCGATCCGCATTTCCGGATCGACGCCGCCATCCTGCTGGCCGTAGGTCTGCGGCTGTTGCTGCTGCTGCTGACCCCAGAATTGCGCCGAGGCCGGCGGCGCCGTGACGAGCAATATCGAGAAAAACGCGGCGCTGGCGAGCGACTGGAATTTGAATGACATCTTGGCCTGAGCGATGACTGGACGCGCCCCGATGGCGCAGGTGACGATGAGTGCTGCACTACGCCAGAATTGTGACTTCCGGCAGCGACAAAGCCGCCCGCAAGCACAAAACGGCTACGGACGAAAAAACGGCGCCTGCCCGACCAGGCAGACGCCGTCATCGATATCACATCGAACGGTGTTACGCGCCGGCGTTCAGCACCGTCACCGCGCGGCGGTTCTGCGACCAGCAAGAGATGTCGTTACACACCGCCACCGGACGTTCCTTGCCGTAAGAGATTGTACGCATGCGGCCCGGATCGATACCGCGCGAGGCGAGATAGCTGCGCACTGACTGGGCGCGGCGGGCGCCGAGCGCGATATTGTATTCACGGGTGCCGCGCTCGTCCGCATGGCCTTCGATGGTGAATGAATAGCGGTTGTACTGCTGCAGCCACTGCGACTGCTTGTCGAGGGTGGCCATAGCCTGCGGCGACAGCTCGGTCTGGTCGCTTTCGAAGAACACGCGGTCGCCGACATTGACGACGAAATCCTGCTGGCTGCCCGGGGCGGCAGCACCGGCCATCGCGCCATCGGCGCCCATACCGTTCTTGTTGGCGCAGGCGCCCATTGTCAGCGCCACAGCCAGCACGGCAGCCAGTTTCAATCCCTGGAGGATACGCATCTGCTGAATCATTCCCGGAGCCTCCAACGCTCACGTTTTAACCAACTGTCATCGGTCTACAGGGCGTTGGTTAAGCGAACGTTCCGTCAACCTTGACGAGGTGTTGCCAAAACCGATCAAAAGCCACAGGGCGCCGAAAAGCGACGGGATGGTTAATGCTTATGAAATATGGCGTGACGGTGAAACGAGGCGCCGATGCACCTTGTTTTTCGCCGGAATCCACAATGCCGGCGCCGATCCCGAACGGATAGACGTGATTCCGGTTCGAGAACCTAGCTGGCGATCTCGGCTCGGGGGAACATCGGATCCGAAACGACTTCAGGTCCGCTGAGCGTCGGCGAGGCCAGCAGGTTTCGTTCGAACAGCATGCGGCGTTCAAAGAATGTCGACTGAAAATACGGATAACGCGCGAACACCTTCTCGCGCATCACCGGAAAATTCACCGCCATCAGGGAAAGAGGCTTCGTCAGCGTGGGATACGGCCGCGGCGGACAGAGCGGCTGATGCAGAAAGACCCGTCGATAGAACGCCTGATGCTCGGCGCGAACGGTCGCCGTTCCGATATCCGCATTGAAATACGAGCATGCGACATAAGCCAGACGCAGCGTCAGATAAGGCAGTTCCGGAAACTTGGTCCGGTTAAGCGGATCGGCCACGAACCGGTTGGGATCGACGATCGTCTTTCCAAGATCGAGTTCAGGCCGCAGCAGATCGCCAAATGCCTCGACCGCCGGCGTATCCGGACTGTCGGGCGTGGCGACGCTGATCCGGAGTGAGCTGGCCAGCTCACCATCTACATAGATGCCGAATGTCCAGGAATTCGGCATCTCGTCGAATCGATCGGCAAGCCGATGGACCGGGCGCGGTTCGATGGCACCTTCGTGGAGATAGGCCCGGTATCGGAGCTGGTATATCGTTTCCTTGTCGGCCTCAGTCTCCGCCAACCGATAATCCACCCGGTCGAGAAGCTCAGTGCTTTGCATTGGCCGGCCATTAGGTCGATCGGACGCGGCCATCATTCCATCTCCAAGCGCGTACGCCATAAGTATGCGAGTAAGGCAAAGGTTAAAGGTTTCTTAAAAGTTGTCAAAGGTTACGCAGCAATTTGGTTAACCAACTACCGAAACCATCGCGGCGCAAAGATGCTGATAAAATCAAATAAATCAGTAAGATAAAGCCTAGGCTAAGGTCCGCACGCCGTTCGGTTCGGCGGCAGGCTCGACCTGACGCCGACCATGCGAGGCATCGAGCAACTGGCGGATCCGCGTCGCTGGAACGGGCCGGCTGAACAGATAACCTTGCGCCTCGGTGATCGTGCCGTCGGCACTGATCAATTCGAGCTGCTCGTTGGTTTCGATACCTTCCACCACCACCGACATGCCGAGATCGGCGCTCAAACGGGCAACGCCGCGCAGCAAGGTGAGCGGGCGCTGGCTGTCGATCCCCTCCAGGAACGAGCGGTCAATTTTGACCTTCTGCAGCGGGAAATTATGCAGATAGCTGAGGCTCGAATAACCGGTGCCGAAATCATCAAGCGAAATCCGGCAGCCGGCGGCATGAAGCTGCGCGAGCGCGTCGTGAGTCCATTGCGTATTACGCAATAGGGAAGATTCGGTGATTTCAATCTCGAGACGATGCGCCGGCAGGCCCGAGACCTCGAGCGCATAACGCACCTCGCTGAGGACGTCGCGCTGATGGAATTGCTGCGACGAGAAATTCACCGCGACGCTCACCGACTCCGGCCACTTCACGCATTCGATACAGGCCTTGCGCAGGATCCAGCGACCGAGATCGACGATCAAGCCCATGTCCTCGGCGATCGGAATGATGTCGGCCGGCGAAACCGTGCCGCGCACCGGATGGTTCCAGCGTAGCAGCGCCTCACAGGTGGAGATGCGGCCGGACTTCAGATTGACCAGCGGCTGATAGTAGATTTCGAATTCTTCGTTCGCGAGCGCCTTGCGCAAATCGAGTTCGAGCACGCGGCGCGCTTCGACGGTTTGGGCCATCTCGTCGCGGAAGAAGCAGAACGTGCCACGGCCGGATGCCTTGGCGCGATAAAGCGCCATGTCGGCATTCTTCAACAGGTGGTCGGCACTGACGCCAGGCTCGGTGAGCGCAATGCCCACGCTGGCGCCGATCTCAACCTGATGATTATCAATCTCGTAGCGCTCGCTGAGCCGCTCCACGATCCGCGTGGCCAGATCGGCCGCATCGTGATTGGACTTGATGCTGCGCTGGAACACAACGAACTCGTCGCCACCGAAACGCGCGACGAAATCCTCAGCCCGCAGCATCTCGCGCAAACGATCCGCCACCATGCACAGCAACTGATCGCCGCAGGGATGCCCGAGCGTGTCATTGACCTGCTTGAACTGATCGAGATCGACAAACAGCAGCGCGGACATCGTCGTGCTGTCGCCCGCCTTCAACATGCGACCGATCTCGTTACGGAAGCTCATGCGGTTCGGCAGGCCGGTCAACTCGTCGAAGCGTGCCATATGGCTAATGCGCGCCTCCGAATTGCGGCGCTCGGTGACGTCTTCAAGCAGAACGACGGTGCCACCGCCGGCCATCGGCTGGAACTTCCACAACAACGCACGTTCGGCATCATGTGCGTGGTCGATGGTGGTGATTTCCGCAGCTTTCGAGCTTTCGATTTCAGCCGCGATCGTCATGCTGCTTGCTGCCGACATAGTACCCACATTGACGCAGGTCGACAGCAGCTCGCGAAAACGGGCACCGTAACTCAAGAACTGAGCCGGCAACTCCATCATCTCGACGAAGCGGTTGTTGATGACCGCCAGACGCCCATCGCGCCCGAACATGCACAATCCGTTCGGCATGTTGTTCAGTGCGGTATCGAACTGGCCGGCAATCGCCGCGGCACGCTCTGTTTCGGTCAAGGCTTTGACGAAGATGCCGTGGAGCTTGAGATTGATGAGACGCAATCCCATGAAGAACAGCACGAGCAACGCGGCGAGACCGACGTAATACGGGTCCCCGCGCAACGCCAATGCGACTGACATCGGCGCCGTCGAATTGATAATGTGGGTGCGGATGATGTCGGGGCGACCATAATTGCGGCCGACGCTCGCAGCGATATAACCGATGGTCACCGACGTGCAGAGCATATGCGCGACTGGATCGTCGCTGCCGATCAGGACAACGGCACACCAGACCCCGAGGGACAGAGCGTAGATGTCGGCGCCGATCTTGTAGCGCTTCTCCCACCACGTCGCGCGCTCGGGCGTCAGCGGACCTTGTATGGCACGCTCGCGCTCATAGCGACTGACCTGGAAGGCGCGGCCGACGGCGACCAGAATAATGAAAGCCGTGCATGGCCACAGCAGCCAGTTGCCGGTCTTCCAGAGCGTCATGACAGATCCCACGGCAGCACAGATCGTGCCCGCGAAGACAGCGGCAGAGTTCTGGAAAAGTGAATGCACCAAGGCGGCATAGATGCTGGGCGGCAGCACCTTCTCGTCCTGGCCCACCCCGGGCTCAACCAACTGCATGAAACGCGCCGTTCATCTCGTGGTAACGCGTAAGGATACCGACCTCAGGTGAAGTCTTTCTGAGCGAATATCGTTAGCGGACTGTTTACGCATTGACGTAAACAGCCAATCAGCACGAGATTTCAGTGAGCTAGACCGATCGCGAGGATCTCGCCGGTACCATCGACGGGATATTGACGTTTCGTTTACGATAACAGCGGCGACCAGGCGGGATCGGAGGCGTAGCCCGGCGTTGGCACCTTCAACTCGTTGCGGCCGGAGACATCTACCGTGAACAGCGATGGCCCACCGCCCGTATCGCGGAAGAACATGATGACGCGGCCGTTCGGCGCGAAGGTCGGACCTTCATTGTGATAGCCCGAGGTGAGAATGCGCTCGCCCGATCCGTCCGGCTTCATGATGCCGATGGAGAACTGGCCACCGCCCTGCTTGGTGAAGGCGATATAGTCGCCACGCGGCGACCACACCGGCGTCGAGTAACTGCCTTCGCCGAACGAGATGCGCTGCGCGCCGCCGCCGTTCGCGCCCATGACATAGATCTGGGGCTTGCCGCCGCGATCGCTCTCGAAACAGATGCGGCTGCCATCCGGCGCATAGGACGGCGAGGTGTCGATTGCCGGCGTGTCGGTGAGGCGCGTGGTGGACTTGGAGCGTAGGTCCATCACGAACAGGTTCGAATTGCCGCCCTGCTGCAGACTCATGATCACGCGCTGGCCATCCGGCGAGAAGCGCGGCGAGAACGACATGCCGGGGAAGTTGCCGACGATCTCGCGCTGACCGGTCTCGATGTTGAACAGATAAACGCGCGGATCGCCCTGGCCGAACTCCATATAGGTGATCTCTTGCGTCGACGGCGAGAAGCGCGGGGTCAGCACGAGGTCGGCACCGCGGGTGAGATAGCGCACATTGGCGCCGTCCTGATCCATCAAAGCGAGACGCTTGACGCGGCGCTCCTTCGAGCCGGTTTCATCGACAAACACGATGCGGCTGTCGAAATAGCCCTTTTCACCGGTGAGGCGCTCATAGATCTGGTCGGAGATGATATGGGCAATGCGGCGCCAGTATTCCGGCGAGGTGAAATATTGCTGTCCGGCAAGCTGCTGGCCGGTGGCGACGTCCCACAGGCGGAATTCCGCCTTGAGGCGACCGTCACCTTGACGCGTCATGCGGCCAGTAACCAGCGCCTGCGCATTGACCGTCTTCCAGTTCTGGAAATTCGGCGGCGCATCGATATTGACGGTCTTCTCGACGAAAGCGGCGGGATCGATCGGGGCAAACAGACCGCTGCGCTTCAAATTGTTGGTGATGACCTGGGAGACGCCGTTGCTGACTTCATTATCGGCGCCGGTGCCGGCATTGAATGTCGGAATCGCAATCGGCAACGGGGCAACATTGCCTTCAGTGATCTGCACACGGGCCTGACCGAACGCAGTGCGCGCACCGCTGCCTGCCAAGAGGCCGAGCGCTCCCATGCCCGAAATGATCTGGCGGCGGCTTGGGCGGGAAAACATCAGGGGCAATCCATTCTTATCGGTCATGTTACAGCTTTGCTCGATCTGCGGTCGGCGGCCGGTGCGGCTCAGGATGCGCGCTCCGTGAAAACGGGTTCAAAGAACTTCCATTCGTCAAAAAAGGCTGCCGGCAGCTTGTAAGGCTGGCACTCGATGATGGCACGCAGCGCGCTCTCTTGATAGACGCGGAAATATGGCGTCGACGGATTGCTGATGGCAGACGGCGTCGTTTCCAGCGTGCCGTCACGCTTCAGCTTGACGCTGAAAATGGCTTGGGTGAATTGCGCCTCGACGCCGCCATAGGGTTTTTTCCAGCAGCGCTCGACCTGAGATTTGAACATGGCGCCCCAGGTGGCGACGTTGTTGGCAGCGTTGCCCTTGGAGAGCCCCAGCGCCTCGTTGGGATTGAGATCGGAGCCTGTCGTCGAATTTCGCGTCGGATCGCGCTTGTCGATCAGCGCCGCGATCTTTGACTGGTCGAATACGCGCTCAGCCCGCTTCGCCTCTTCGGCCTTGGCTTTTGCTTCTGCCTTGGCTTTCGCTTCGGCGTCTGCCTTAGCTTTGGCCTCGGCCTTCGCCTTGGCTTCCGCCTTCGCCTTGGCTTGCGCTTCAGCCTTCGCCTTTGCGTCTGCCTGCGCCTTGGCGTCGGCCTCCGCTTTCTCTTCGGCCAATTGCTTCGCCTCCGCCGCTGCAGCAGCCTTGGCTTCCGCCTTGGCCTTGGCATCCGCGGCGGCCTTGGCTGCAGCTTCGGCCTTTGCCGCGGCTTCCGCCTTGGCAGCTTCGGCGGCGGCCTTTTCGTCGGTCTTCGGCTGTTCCTTCGGCGCCACTTCGGTGATCACCGGCGCCTTCTTGTCATCGATCTTGCCGACCGCATCGTCTGGCGGCTTCGGCTCGGCGATCTTCTCGACCTTCGGCTTCGGGTTCTCCTTCTTGCCGGTCTTGGCGCCGGCCATGGCCTTGGCGAGCTGGTCGTCGGAAATGACATCCACCGCCACGGAGTCCTCCGGCATCACTTCCAGCGCCCTGGACGAGAAGGTGAGCAAGCCCCAGCCGATCACGAGCACATGCAGGAGCACCGACGCGATCAGCGTCTTGTCGATCCTGCCGATGATCTCTTTCATCCTGCTCATGACCGCGCCCGCGTCATCGCGTTACGTCCCCTGCTCCGGCAGGATCACGATATTGGCCTTGAAGCCGGCAGCGCGGACCATGCCGAGCAGCTTCATCATATCCGTATAACAGACGTCCCGATCGCCCCGGAGAAACACGGTGTTGTCCGTTTCCGAACGCGTCGAGCGGATCGCGGTGATCTTGGCTGCAAGTTCGCTCTGCGGCACCAGCGCGTCGCCGACATAGGTCTCCACCGCGGAGTTGCAGTTGCCGCCGGTGCGCTTCACCGAGACGGTGAGCGGCGGCGTGTTTTGCGACATCGACTTGCCACCGCTGGCAATGGGCAGATCGATATCGATGGTTGAGGTCATCAGCGGTGCCGAGACCATGAAGATGATCATCAGCACGAGCATCACGTCGACCATCGGGGTGACGTTGATTTCAGCCATGACAGCTGCACGCCGGCGTCCTCGCCGGCCACCGCCCCCACCGCCTGCTGCTGCATTCATCCCCATTGTCAGGCGCTCATCACAATGTTCAATTCATTCGACATCAGGCGCGCTCGTCGATCTGGCGCGACAGGATGGCCGAGAATTCGTCGGCGAAGCCCTCCAGGCGCTGGGCCTGCCGGGTCACTTCTGCCGTGAATTTGTTGTAGAAAATCGTCGCCGGGATGGCGGCGATAAGGCCGATGGCGGTGGCGAACAGCGCTTCCGCGATGCCCGGCGCGACCACCGCGAGCGAGGTGTTCTTCGACGAGGCAATGGCCTGGAAGCTGGTCATGATGCCCCAGACGGTGCCGAACAGGCCCACGAACGGACCGGCCGAGCCGACCGTCGCCAGCACCAGCAGGCGGCGCTCCAACCGCTCGACCTCGCGGGCAATGGAGACGTTCATCACCTTGTCGATGCGCATCTGCAGGCCAGTGAACGAACGCGCCTGGCTTTCGAACGACCGCTTCCACTCGCGCATCGCAGCGACGAAACAGGCGGCCATGGACTGCGTCGGCTTGGCGGACAGCGCGCGATAAAGTTCCTCGATGGACTCGCCGGACCAGAAGGCCTGTTCGAACCGGTCCATCGCGCGGCGGGAGCGCGAATACAGGAACATCTTGTCGATCGCGATCGCCCAGACCCAGACCGAGCAGCCGATCAGCCCCAGCATGACGAATTTGACGATCCAGTGCGCCTGCAAGAACAGCGAGATCAGCGACACATCGGACGACACCAGCGGCAAGGCTGACTGTGCGACATCCGGATTCATGAGTAGTATCCTCTCAACGCAAATTCCCCTTCGAGCGGCGTCCCGCCGATCGATTTTGCAGCCACGCGCCGCACCGGGCGCTGCAGCGCCAGGGCACGTCCTTGTTGTGTGGCATGGATGACCCGTCCGAGGCCGGGTCCTAAATTCCCTGCCAACATGTCAAAACAAGGGCTTCGCACGCATTTCTGCGGGGCTTACCAGAGCGCGGCTATGGTTAATGTTGCGTTACCATGGGCCGTTTTGCGGAGAAATGAAGCTTCGTTCGCTTGTTCGTGACCGTTGCGTGACCGACAAAAAGAACCGCCCGCCTGTGGGAACAGGCGGGCGGTATCTAGCGACGACCGAGCGACGCTGCAGCGCGGTATGTTGCGCCTGCTTACATTAGCCCTGCGGCTGGTCGTTGTTGCCGGCCGGCGGGGTCGGACGCTGGCGGTGCTGGGCCATGAACTGGTCGAACTCTTCCTTGTCCTTGGCATGACGCAGGCGTTCGAGGAAATCCTTGAACTCGTGCTGCTCTTCCTCGAGGCGGCGCAGCGTTTCCATGCGGTACTCATCGAAAGCGCGGTTGCCGGAAGACGGCTGACCGAAGCCGAAGCCGGCACCAAAACCTGGGCGCTCCATGCGGCCGCGCATGCGCTCCATCTTGTCCTGCATCCGCTGCATCTTGTTTTCGAAACGACCCTGGCGATCCCAGCAACCCATATTTCTGCTCCCGAGTTTGAAGAAAAGAAGTGCGAGGCCAATCGGCCACCAGACGAGGAAACCAAGAACAATCAGCACGATGTGCCATGGCGAACGAAGGCCATAGGTCACGCGCTCATCGTAGGGGCGGCCCCAGCGATTGAGATCGGCAGTGTCGGACATCTTCCTCTCCATCGGCGGCGCCATGCCGCTTGTGAATGTAAATAACATTTACATACGTAAACCACAGCCCAGTTTTGTCAAGACGGGCGCAAGAGTGGCCGCTCACATAATCGAGAGGCAGCCTGCGGCTATTTGGGCGCCGTACCCCATGGGCCGGATTTCGGCACAGAAGGCTTGGCGCTTTCGGGGGGCTTCTGATCGGTCGGAAAGCCCAATCCGCGCAAATAAATCAGCGCCCCGGCTTCCAGCAGGTCGTCCGGCGACATCGGCAGCTTGCGCCGCGCGGCATCGCCGCGGCCGAACAGCGAGGCGATGCCGTGGGACATCGACCAGATATGCAGCGCCATCATCAGCGCCGGGGGACGCGGCGCGCCCGGCGGCGTCAGTGCGGCCAGACGTTCGGCCGCGGCGCGGATCACGCCGAATGCGCGCTCGCCCGCCGCCATCAATTCAGGGCTGGAATCGGCGGGAATTCCCGACTCGAACATCGCCGAATAAAATGCCGGTTCGTCGCGGGCGAAAGCCAGATAGGCCTTGCCGAGGCGCTCGAACGCCGTGACCGTGTTCGGCCGGCCGTCGTCCCAGGCCTGCGCGAGAACCTGTTCGAACTGCTCGAAACCGCGCTGGGCGATATTGGACAGCAGGTCGTCGCGGTCGCGAAAGTGCCGATAGGGCGCCGCGGCGCTGACCCCGGCCGTGCGCGCGGCATCGGCAAAGGTAAAACCGGCCGGCCCCTTCTCCGCGATCAGCCCCAGCGCTGCCTGCAGCAGCGCCTCCTTCAGGTTGCCGTGATGATAGCCGCGGTCGCCGCGGCGGTCCTTGTTCCAGCTCATGTGAAGGACTTTTACATGAGCTGGATCAAGCGGTCATCCGGAAAGACACCAGATAAGGGGCTAGATCAGACCTCGACCACTCGCTCGGTGTGAACGCAGCGGCAGTCCATCTCATATTCGAGACCTTCGATCGGCGGCCGGTTGAAGTGCCAGGTCAGGCCGCTGCGGAACACACCGCGGCGACCGAGCTCGCTTTCCAGGAAGGGGTAGACATCCTGCACGGTATAGAGCTGCGCTCCCGTCGTCCGGCCCCAGTTACCGGCGAAGGCGCTCATGCGGCGCTCCATCTCGTCGAGCACGAATTTCGCCTTTTCGAGCATGCCGGAAGGGCTGGTGTCGCCGAAGCGGACCGTGTGATCGCGATAGTTGCCCTTTCCTTCGGCCGCCTCGCCGCTGCCGGCGATGACGAAGGACGGCGGCGCATCCGGCGCGACGGTCGTGAAGGAGAAGGCATAGAAGCCTGGCTCGGATGGCGGGTCGATCTTGGGACAGACATTGCTGCGGGCGATCGGATTCTCGCGATCCTTCATGATACCCCAGTCTTCGAGCGTCTTGATGTAGATCTCGTTGAAATCGATGAAGCCCTGCTCCGTGAACGGCGCGGGCGAACGCAGTTCGCAGGCGGCGAAGGCCGTGAGCGGTCGGCCGGCAGCCTTGATGATCTCGGCGATCCTCGCAAAACCCTCCCTCAGAGGCACGACTTTGGAGAAACGCACGCGCTCCAGTGCGAAGCCTGGCAGCGCGCCGACGCCGCAGGAATACTGGAATACGCCGGGCATGTAACGATAGCCGCTATTGGGAGCTTCGACAGTTGCGATCATGATGACCTCTTTCGGATGAAACACTGATCAGTCTTCGAGGACGCCGAGATAGGCGTCGCGAATAATGGGATCGGCGAGGAGTTCGGCGCCCTGCCCGGCACGCACGATGCGGCCCATATCCATGATGTAGGCGTGGTGGCAGAGATCGAGCGCGGTGGTGACATCCTGCTCCACCAGCAGGATCGACATGCCCTCGGAATTCAACTGGCGCAGTGCCGCCACGAGCTGCTCGACAAGCAGCGGCGACAGGCCGAGCGACAATTCGTCGATCATCAGGAGGCGCGGCGCACTCATCAGGCCGCGACCGATGGCGCACATCTGTTGCTCGCCGCCTGAGAGCGTGGCCGCCGCCTGATTGCGGCGTTCGCGCAGCTTCGGGAACGTTGTGTAGACGCGGTCGATGTCCCGCTTCAATTCGGCGCTGCTTGCCTTGCGCGAATAGGCGCCCATCAGGAGATTGTCCTCGATACTCATGGCGCCGAACAGACGGCGGCCTTCGGGCACGTGGACGACACCGTGGGCAAGAATGGTCGCTGCGGACGCCTTCGACAGATCGACGCCTTCGGAAACGTAGCTGCCCGACTGCCGCGGGATCAGGCCGGACAACGCGCGCATCAGCGTGGTCTTGCCCGCGCCATTGGAGCCGATCAGCGCGGTGATCTCGCCAGAGCGCACCGCCATGTCGATGCCCCACAGCACCTGGATTTCGCCATAGCCGGCGCAAACCTGTTTGAGTTCGAGCATCGGATGATCAGCCACGGGCGGCATTCCGTTGTGCATATTGCTGGCCGAGATAGGCGTCGACGACAGCTGGGTCCTTGATGATGTCGCGCGGCGCGCCATCGGCGATCAGCTTGCCGTTATGCAGCACCGCGATGCGCGTGCAGACATTCAGCACCACCTTCATCAGATGCTCGATCATCACGATGGTGATGCCATCGGCTGCGAGCTGATGGATGAGCTTGGTCGCGCGCTCGACCTCAGCGCTGTTGAGGCCGGCATTCACCTCATCGAGAAACAGCAACTTCGGCTTCATCGCCAGCGCCTTGGCAAGTTCGAGACGCTTGCGCATGGCGAGCGTCAGCGTCGCCGCCGGCTGATCTGCCTGCGCGTCGAGGCCGACGAATGAGAGATGCGCGCGCGCCGCTTCCCGCGCCGACTTCAGGCTCTCGCCCGACTGCGAGAACAGTGCCGCCGCCGCGACATTGTCGAGCGCCGAATATTCGGCGAAAGGCTGCACGATCTGGAACGTGCGCGACAATCCCATCCGCGCGGACTGATAGGTCTTGATGCGCGTGATGTCCTTGCCGTCGAATGTCACCACGCCGGAGGACGCAGGCGTCACGCCGCATATCGTGTTCACTAGTGTCGTCTTGCCGGCACCGTTGGGGCCGATCAGGCCGACCACCTCGCCCTTGTTCACCGACAGCGAGGCGTCGCTGAGCGCCTTGAGGCCACTGAAATGGCGGGAGACGTTGCTGAGATGCAGGATTTCGTGCGCGGGCTCAGACATGGCTGGCCTTTCGTCCGAACAGCGCCTGCCGGATTTTTTCGATCCGCAACGAGACCAGGCCATGCGGCAGGAACAACAGCAGCAGGATGATCAACACGCCGAGCACGCCGGAATGGATCTGGATGTAGTTGCGCCATACCACCTCTTCTAGGCCAAGATAGACGAAGGCACCGAGCGCCACGCCAAGCGGCGAGCCAAGGCCACCCATCAGCGCCATCACGATGGGCTTCACCGAATAGAGGATGTCGAATACGTCGGACGGATCGATGTAATGCACCCAGGCGGCATAGAGCCCGCCGGCTGCGCCGACGAAACAGGCAGAGAGACCAAAAGCGATCGCCTTGTAGAGCGTCGCATTGAGGCCGACCATGGTGGCAGCCGTCTCGTTCTGGCGGATGCAGTTGAGGCCGAAACCGAGCTTCGATGTCGCCACGATCGTCACGGTGATGGCCGTGAGCAGCAGCAGACCCCACATGGCATAGAAAAAGAATGTCGCGTCCGACATCACGCTCGATCCGGACATCAGCGGAATATTGAGCCCCATGCCGCCGCCGGTGAGATCAGTCGCATTGTTAACGAGCTCGCGAAACACTTCGACGAGAGAAAGCGAGGCGATGGCGAAATAGTGCCCGCGCAAGCGTAGCAGCACGGCACCGAACAGCGCTGCCAGCAGCAGGCAGAACGCCAGCGACACGCCGACCGACACAAGCAGGGGCACACCCTTGTTCATCAGGATGCCGGTTGTATAGGCACCGAGACCGAAAAAGGCGGCGGTCGCGAATGACGGGTAGCCAGCGAAACCGCCGACGATGTTCCAGGACAGCGCAAACACCGCATACATGCAAGCGATGGTACCGAGCCTGAGCGCATAGGCTTCGCCGAACAGCGGGAGCGCCGCGACAATCGCGAGAAAGCCGAACAGAGCGAGATGAGACCGGGTCATTCAAACCCCTTCCGGCCAAGCAGGCCCTGTGGCCTGACGATGAGGAACACGATCAGCAGAACGAAGGACAGGGTCACAGCGTGGGCCGGGCCGAGATAGATCGAGCCGATGCCTTCAACCAACGCCAGCAGCAAGCCGCCCGCCAGTGCGCCGGAGACGCTGCCGAGACCGCCGAGCACGCAAACCACGAAGGCCTTTCCGAGATAGGCCGAGGATGTCAGCGGCGAGATCGGGAATATCAGCGCCATCAGCACGCCGGCGCAGCCAGCGAGCGCGGCGCCGAGACCGAATGCGACGGCATAGATTGATTTGACATCGACGCCCATCAGCACGGCCGCATCGCGGTCGAGACGCACGGCCACGATGGCGCGGCCGACCTTGGAGCGACGCAGCAACAGATACAGCAGGAAGGTCAGCAGCAGCGCCGCGCCGGTGGCGATCAGGCGATCGATGGGCACGACGACATCGAAGATCGAGATCGAACCAGTGGGCGGATTGAGGATGAGTTTTCGGTAATCCGCCTTGAAGTAATAGATCATCGCATTGTTCAGGATCAGATCGAGCCCGAAGGTCAACGTCAGCGTCACCAACACCGGCGCGGTGATGACGCGGTTGAGCAAGACCCGCTGCAGCACATAACCGAACACGAAAAAGGCCGGCGCAGCAATCAGCAGCGAATACCAGGGTGACAGACCGATCCCGTTATACGCACCCCACGCCAGATAGGCGCCGAGCACGATGAACGAGCCATGGATCAGGTTGATAACATTGAGCACGCCCCAGACCAGCGAGAAGCCGATGGCGATACAGGCATAGAGACACCCGAGCACGAGTGCGTTGATGAGAACCTGGACTGCCAGCATGTCGATTCCTCGCCGGTCGCGGCCGTCGTTCAGTTCACACCGAGCTTGAAGTCGCCCTGCTTGATCGCCTCAGGAAACAGCACGATCGGCTTGCCGCCCTGGATCTGGAAGACCGGCGGTTCGAGCGAATTGATCTGGCCGTTGGCGCCGAACTTCACCGGGCCCCAGAAGGTGACCACATCCATCTTGGCGAGTTCGTCGCGCACTTTGTCGCGGTCCAGCGAGCCGGCCTTCTCGATGGCCATCTGGAACAGCGCGCCGCAGACCGCCGCTGAGGCATGCGCATAGTCCGGCTCCGATTTGTACTTATCCTTGAACAGCTTCACGAAATTCGCCGTGGAGCCGAAAATGTCCTTGCCCTCATATTTTTCGGCTGGATGCCACCAGGATGCGCTCGAAATGTTCTCGGCCGTTGGGCCGGCGGAGTCGATAAACTCCTGATACGCCGGACCGGCGATCATGGTCACCACGCCGGCCTTGATCTGCTGATCGGCCATCTGCTTGCGGACCAGCAACAAGTCATTGGTGTAACCGGTCACGAAGATCCATTGCGGCGAGAGCGATTTAATCTGCGACAACGTCGCCGAATGATCGAGCGTGTTGATCGCATATTTCTCGAAATAGACGACTTCGAGCCCGTTCTCCTTGGCCGACTTCTCCATCTCTTGCGCGATGGCGAGCGGGAAAAGATCATTGCGGGCAAGGATCGCGACTTTCTTGACGTCCGTAGCCTTGGCCTTGACGAGCTTGGTCAGCGGCGTGGTCAGCGTGTCGTTGGGCGTGAAGGTGCCGAACAGATATTTGTAATTCTGGTCATAGACCTGCACCGAGGATGCGGTCGCCGCCAGCATCGGCATCTTGTATTTCTCGGCGATCGTGCTCGCGGCCTTGGCGGCGCCTGAACCGAACGGGCCGAACATGAAGTTCACCTTCTCCTGGGTGATCATCTGTTCGGTGGTCTGCACCGAGCGCGGCGTGTTCGACTGGTAGTCGGAATAAACGATCTCGACCTTGTACTTCTTGCCGCCGACATTGATGCCGCCGGCCTTGTTGCCCTGTTCGGCCCAGAGGTCATAACCCTGCTGCTGCTTCACCGCTTCCGGCGCCAACGGGCCGGTGATCGGCAGCGGCGCACCGAAGCGGATGACATCCTGCGCCGAAGCTGACGTCGTCGCTGCGGCAAAGCCGGCCACCGCCAGCGCGAGAGAGGCTGAAAAGCGTGTCGGGAAGGCAGACCGGAGGCGAAACATCCAAGTTCTCCATCAGGAACGATGACTTTGACCTGACGGAAAGACTGACAAATTTAGATATCGAATAAAAGCATTGAATTTCGACGCAGCCGATCTGAAAATCAGAACGCTAGCCACCCGTTGCCATTGCAGCGGGCACGGCAAACTAAGGGGCTGTCTGATGATCGAATCCACTGCCATCCGCTATTTTCGTGTGGTTACCGAATGCGGATCGATCAAGCAGGCCGCCGCGGCATTGCGGATTGCCCCTTCCGCCATCAGCCGGCAGGTGCAGGGGCTGGAAGACGAGCTGGCCGTCAAACTGTTCGAGCGCGGCGCGCGCGGCATGAACCTGACGGACGCCGGCCACGTGCTCTATCGCTATGCAATCGACAACCGCAATCAGCTGGACGGCCTGCGCAGCCAGGTCGAGGAATTCGCCTCGCTGCGCCGCGGACAGGTGAAGATCGCAACCGTGGAAGGCATGTTGTCGGACTTCCTGCCCGGTGTCTTCGTCGACTTGTTTCAGCAATATCCCGGCATCGCATTGTCCGTCACCGCAGTCGGATCGCGCGACGTGGTCGAACTGGTGGGACAGAATGAGGTCGATCTCGGCCTGATCTTCGGCCGCGCCAACCGGCGCGATCTCAACGAACTCGGCCGAATGCGGCAACCGGTTTGCCTGATCGTCTCACCGAAGCATCCGCTGGCAGGTCAGCCCTCATTGGGCATGAAGGATCTTGCCGGATTGCGTGTGATCCTGCCCGATACATCCTTCGGCATCCGCCAGGAGCTCGACAAGTCCTGCGCTCAATCCGGCGTGCAACTGGAAATGTGCAGTGAGGCCAACTCGCTCGCGTTCACGCAGACGATCACCGCCCGGACCGATCTTGCGACCTTCCTGCCCATGGTCTCGGCCATGGCATCCATCAATGCCGGCCAGCTCGTCGCTGTCCCCCTGCGCGACAAGCGGCTGGAGGCGACACAGGTCACCCTCGTCCAGCTCGCCGCACGCATGGCCTCGCCATCGACCCGGCTTGTGGCAGAAATGCTGATGGCACGGATGAAAGAATTCGACGATTAGCTCAAGCTGCAATCTTAGACGCCAGCGCGCGAAAGCGCTCGAGCTGGTCCTGCTTCAGCGCGCGCGTCTCGTCGCGGCCGACAAAGACCTTGAACATCACGCCGCCGTCCACATTCAGAAAGGCCACGAAGGCCGAAGACTTGCCCATGAACGGCCGCTCGACGAATGCAATCCCGCCGCACCGTTCATGCCGCAAATGGCCGTGCAGGCCCTTTGGTTCAGTCAGATTGTAATAGCCGTGACCGAGTTTGCCGGGCGACAGCGGTGCGGTGGTTTCGAAGATGCCGTCATCGGTGTGGACGATCAGCGTCACCTCGCCCCATTCGGCGATGTCCTGCATCGTTGAAACGAAGACATCGGCGCCGCCGCCTAGTTTCACCATTTCGGGCGGCAACGCCTCAAGCACCGCACGCGGCGTGACGCCCCACTCATGCGCCACAGTCTCGATCACGACACCGGGGTTCTCCGCCATATGGGCTCGGAGAGCGGCAAGATCAGCATTCGACATCATTTGCTCCGTGATCGATTGTGACGCTTAACGCAATCAGGCTGCGTTCTTGTTGCGCTCGGTCTGGATCACCTCGAAACCTTCGAACTTCGGATGACCGAGATAGAGGCTGGCGCCTTCCGACTTGTTGTCGGCGCGCGCATGCGCCTTGCGGAACTGCTCGGACTTTGTCCAGTTCTCGAAATCCGCCTTTGCCGCCCAGACCGTGTGCGAGGAATACAGCGTGTGATCCTCGGCGACCGGCCCCTTCAGCAGATGAAACTCGACGAAGCCGGGCAGTTCGCTGAGATACGATTCGCGGCTCGCCCAGATATTCTCGAAGGCAGCCTCGGAGCCGGTTTTGACCTGAAAGCGGTTCATCGCGATGAACATAAGGTATTCCTTTTCTTGTGAGCTCGAAGCCCGATCATAAACGAAATCGCGCCCGGACATGAGCGCGATTTCCTTGGAGGCACTTTGATCTACGACAGCTAAGCGCCGCCAAAATGGATCTTCAGACCGCCTTTGTAGACGATGCCGGGCCCTGGGCTGGTCCAGAGAACGTCGTTCTGCGTCGTGCCGTCCGCACTCGCGCCCGGAATGGCGTAGGGGCGATAGTACTTGTTCAGGATATTATCGACGCCGAAATTGAGGGTGATGTCCGGTGTCGGCTGATAGGCCACGTAGAGATTGACCAGATCGTAGGAGGTCGATGGCACATAGCCGACGGGAATATCGGTGATTGCGCCGACTGAGGCCCACTGAGCCGAGATGATGAGCTTGCGATCGAGCAAGCGAAGACCGCCGGTCGTCGTAACCTTGCGAGGCTGGATCGTCGCCAGACCGACATTGGTATCCGCGTTCTTGCCGCGCTGAAGCGTGGCACCGACGCCCAGGAACCAATTGCCAGCATCATACGACGTTTCGGCTTCGAAGCCCTCGATCTTTGCCGAAGCGATGTTCTGGTACTGATAGTACTGGCTATACCGTCCCGAGATCGGGAAGCCCATGAATGTCAGCGGCGAGGCGACCGGGGTCGAGGCGACCAGATCGATGTAGTTATCGACATCGTTGCGGAAGACGTTGAACTTCGCCCGGAAGGTGTCTCCAGCTGTGAAGACGCCGTCATACTTCAGGTTGACGCCGACTTCCTTGTTCTTGCCGACTTCGGCACGAAGGTTCGGATTCGGCAGGAAGCAAAACAGACCGGAGGTGCCATCGGGGCAGTTGAACAAGGTCGGACCACCGCCAGTCGCATGACCGCCTGCGATCAGCGTCTCCGTGATCGACGGCGCGCGATAACCTTCGGCATAGCTGACATAGGGCGTAAAGCCGGCAACCGGCGTGACGCCAACAGTAATCTTCGGCGAGAGGCGGTCGCCGCTCGACGATGTGGTTCCGCCGATGCCCGTGCCCGCCGAGTTGAGCTCATAGTGATCGTAACGCAGCGCGCTGATCACTTCGAGCCAGCTCGAGTAATTGTTCTTCAACTGAATGAAGCCGCCACCCACGGTTCGTTCGCCGCTCGGCGTAGTGATGTTGGAGTTACCCCGGGAATCCCAAGTCGAAACCTTGTCGTTGAAGACGTCGAAACCGTAAGTGACGGCATTGCGCCACCCACCGAAATCGAAACGTGACGTATTGTTGACGTCAACACCGATCGTATCGAGGAGATATCCGCGACGATCGCCGACGCAGCCTGAGATGTTATTGCCGGGATTGGCCAGCGTACACGTACCCGAGCCCGCGGTGATCCGGTTGTTGTAGGTCTTGACCTGATCGTTGTCGGTGCGATTGCCATACAATGTGGCACTCCAGTCGAACAACATGTCGTCCGGCCTGGAGTACTTCCAGGTCATGGTGCCGGTATAGGTCTTGGCGGTGGAGCCATAGACCGACGACCCCGCAATGCCCGCTGCAGGTGCCGCCGTCGTGGTCGGACCACGATTCATCTGGCCGACATTGTACTGATAGTCCTGGAAAATACCGCCGAACTTGATTTCGTGACCATCGGCAGGACGGACCGTCAGCTTTATGAGGCCGGCGGCAATATCGTTCCCGGTATTGCCGATTTCGGTGCCATCGCCGTCTTTGTAGTTGCCCTGTGTCCGGTAGACGGCGCCGCCGAAGACATCGACGCTCGGATCGACGCGCACGCCGCCGAACACCGAACCGAGACCGCGATTATTGTTCGAGCCATAGGAGCCGCCGACATCGACGCCCCAGCGCTCACCCGGTCGCAGCACGTCATTGATATCCTTGGTGCGGAACGAGGCCACACCGCCAATCGCACCCGAACCATAGATATTGGCCGTGGGGCCGCGGGTGATATCGATGCCGCCGATCAGTTCGGGATCGAGGAAGAAGCTGCCATTCGCATTGTGGCCAGTGCGCTGATAGTTCTGTCGGGCCCCATCGACGACAACAGCAACGCGACCGAAATCCTGCAAACCGCGAATATTGATCGCCGTGGACGGATCGTCGCCGCGATCCTGCATCCAGACGCCAGGAACGTTGTAGAAGAGCTGACTCAAACGGTTAGGCTGCTGGAGCTGGATCTGCTCCTGCGTCAGCACGCTGACCGGAGCCAGCGCATCGATGGCGCGCTCCTGCGTCTTCGATGCGGTGACCGTGATTTCATCGAGCGACTGCGTCGATCGGCCCGCCTGCGCGCTGGCATTGGCGACTTGGGGCGGCAACTGTGCTGCGGGCGCAGCGATCCGTTTCTTCTTCGGCTTCGGTTTGGCCGGTTGGGCGGTCTCGACCGCCTGCGCCATCGCGACTTCTGCGCCGGCCATTCCCAAAACTAC
Source organism: Bradyrhizobiaceae bacterium PARB1 (assembly GCA_002256345.1). Lineage (GTDB taxonomy): Bacteria > Pseudomonadota > Alphaproteobacteria > Rhizobiales > Xanthobacteraceae > Tardiphaga. The sequence continues at coordinate 490,304 of NKIY01000003.1, forward strand.
GACCGATACGCCAAGCAACAAGGCGCACTTCGTCCTGCCCGCGAGAGCCATGACCTAATTCCCCAAGTGACGATGGAAATGCTTGGCTGGCTGACGCTGCGGAAGGCCGCAGGCTTGCTGGCTCTCGATGCGACTCGGTGACCCCCGCCACTAAACCGCCACTTTCGATTAAGGCGCAGTAACGAATGGGTCAACTGACCCCTGCGCTCTTTACATTGATTATAGACTGCAACGCTTGGCGATGCCGGCTGCCGAAACCTATAACTGCCTGACGAATTTCATCGACCAGGCAGATTGACACGATGGACACGGGTTCTCACGACGGTCGCAATGCCGCGGGCACCAAGGCTCCGGCGCAGCGCAGCATCTTCGTGAACGGCGATCGGATGGACAGCAAGGAGCTGTTCGCTGACCAGCGTGAGCTGTTGATCACGCATGGCGAGGACACCTATCGGCTGCGCCTGACCTTCCAGAACAAGCTGATCCTGACCAAATGACCCTCGTTGCGACAGCCCGCCGCGGCATCCTGATCCGCGTTCTGCAATGCGCCGCACTCAGCGGCTGCCTCGTCCTTTCCGCAGCTGCGGCGGCCGAAGATGTCGTCATTCACGATGCGCGCGGGCGCGACATCACCATCGGCCATCCGACCCGCATTGTTTCGGTCGGCGGAGCAATCACCGAGATTCTTTATGCTCTGGGCGCCGAAGACCGTATCGTCGCCATCGACACCACCAGCCTCTATCCGCCCAAGGCGATGACCGACAAACCGAATGTCGGCTATATGCGCCAGCTATCGTCGGAAGGCGTACTCGGCCTCAATCCGCAGCTGGTATTGGCCATCGCCGGAGCCGGTCCGAAGGAAACCATCGACGTCATCGATGCTGCCAAGGTCCCTCTGATCATGATCCCGGACTCCTATTCCGAGGCCGGTATGATCGAGAAGATCCGCATGGTCGCGAAAGTCACCGGCTATGAGGCGCGCGGCGAATGCCTCGCCAAATCCGTCGAGGCGGATCTCGCCGGACTGCGCGAACTACGCGCCAAGGTGAAGGCGCCGCCGCGCGTGATGTTCGTGATGTCCTTTCTCGACGGCCGTGCCATGGTGGCCGGACAGAAGACTGCTGCCAATGAGATTATCAAACTGGCTGGCGGCACCAATGTTGCGGATGGTTTCGACGGCTACAAGATCATGAGCGACGAGGCGATCGCCGCGGCGCGACCCGATCACATCCTCGTCATGGATCGCGGCAAGGACTCCGTGCAAGCGGCTGCGATCTTCGCCAATCCTGCCTTCGCGCTGACGCCGGCGGCAAAGAGCAAGAGCTTTGTCGCAATGGACGGCCTCTATCTGCTCGGCTTCGGTCCGCGCACCGCCGCCGCTGCGCGCGATCTGGCGCTCAAGATGGAGCCGGCGTTGTCGAAGGATGTCGCGGCATTCCAGCCGGCTGCGCCGACCGTCAATTGCCGCCAGTGAAATGAGCCTCGCCAACGTCAAGCCGGACGCGTTCATCAGGACGAAAGGTCATGTCCGGCGTCCGCCTGCATTGCTGGTGGTCAGCGGCCTCATCCTGTTCCTGCTGCTCGCCATCATGCTCGCGGCCACGGTCGGCGCCGCGGGCATTCCCCTGTCGCGTCTGCCGGCCGCGCTTGGCCTTGCGGCGCCCAGCCCGGGCGATGGGCTCCACACCCGCGATCAACTGATCCTGTGGTCGATCCGCCTGCCGCGTATCGCCGTGGCTGCGATGATCGGTGGCATTCTCGGTGCGGCGGGCGCCATCATGCAGGGGCTGTTCCGTAATCCGCTGGCCGATCCGGCGCTGGTCGGCGTATCCAGCGGCGGCGCCTTTGCGGCCGCTGGCGCCATCGTCATCAGCGATAGCCGCTTCGCCGCGCATATCCATTTCCTGCAGCCGGTGCTGTTGCCGCTTGCGGCCTTTCTCGGCTCGTTGCTCACGACCGTCATCCTGTACCGCATCGCCACGCGCAGCGGGCGCACGTCGATCGCCATCTTCCTGCTGGCCGGCCTTGCCATCGCGGCTATCGCCAATGCCGGCATCGGGCTGCTCGTCTTCATCGCCGATGACCGCCAACTCCGTGACATTACGTTCTGGCTGCTTGGGTCACTCAGCGGCGCCACCTGGAGCAAGGCGACAACCATCGTCCCTGTCTTCGCGCTCGCTTCGATCGCCATGATCTTTATTCACCGCGGCCTGGACGTGCTGATCCTCGGCGAATCCGAGGCCTTTCACTCGGGCATCGATGTCGAACGCCTCAAGCGCATCTGCATTGTCATCATCTCCGCAATGACCGGCGTGGCCGTCTCCATATGCGGCGTGGTCGGCTTCGTCGGCATCGTCGTGCCGCATCTGCTGCGGCTGATGATCGGGCCCGGCCACAGACTTTTGCTGCCGGCTTCGATCGCGCTCGGCGCAGCGATGCTGGTCTGCGCCGATACGCTGGCCCGCACCATCGTAGCACCCGCCGAGATGCCAATCGGCATTCTGACCGCCGCAGTCGGCGCGCCGGTTTTCCTGCTTATCCTGTTGCGTCAGCGCGGACTGGTCGGCCTGTGACAGAACTCCTCACAGCATCGGGCATCTCGCTCTCGATTGGACAGGCGACATTGCTCCGGCATGTCGATCTGTCGCTGCGTGGCGGAGAGACGGTTGCCATCGTCGGCCCCAACGGCGCCGGCAAGTCGACTTTGCTGCGTCTGTTATCGGCCGATCTGCGCCCAACAGGGGGCAATGTCGCGCTCAAAGGGCGAAACATCGACGCATGGTCTCCTGCCGGTCTTGCCATGCAACGCGCAATGCTGTCGCAGCACATCACGGTCAGCTTTCCCTTCACGGTTGAGGAAGTCATTCGCATGGGGGCAGGCAATCGCCCGCTCACAGCAGTGCAGAAGCTGATCGACGATGCGATCGCGGACGTTGGCCTCGATGCATTCCGGCATCGCGAATTGCCGACAATGTCCGGCGGCGAGCAGCAGCGCGCGCATTTTGCCCGTATCCTCGTGCAGCTCGCCTGCGGCGAGGCGGCATGCGGGCCCGGCGTTCTGATGCTCGACGAACCGACATCGAGTCTCGATCTTCGTCACCAGATCGCGTTGGTGGAGACCTCGAAACAACGCGCACGCAATGGCACGGCAGTCATCGCTGTGCTGCACGATCTCAACCTGGCCATCCGCTTCGCCGATCGCATCGTCGTCATGCGCGACGGCGCCATCGCCGCCGAGGGAACACCGCGCGAGACAATCACCGGCGATGTCCTCCGGAGCGTGTTCCATATCGATGTACCTGTGGTGCAATCAGACGACGGGATGCCTTATCTGCTGCCACAATCCATGCGCTCCGCTGCCGATTCGCCGCTTCCCGCGCTTGACTGAACTGCAGAAGAGCCGATGATTGCGACAGGCATGCATGTCGACAACGAAATTGCTCGCGGGAACTCTACCTTATTGATGAACCCCCGATGAATTCATGCATTGCCCTCCTGTCGCAGCAACCACGGAGGTTCCCCATGGGGTATGCACACAGGTCAACTGCATTGGTGGTCGAAAATGACGAGGCGCAACGCACGCTCGTCAGTCTACTGTTGGAAGAAAGCGAAATGGACGTCATCGAATGCGAGAGCGCGGAAGCAGCCGTTCTCGTGCTCGAAGAGTCTGGAAACAATGTTTCGATGGTGTTCACCGATGTCGAGCTTGCAGGCATGATGGACGGTGTTGAGCTCGCCTGTCTCGCCAAGCAACGCTATCCCGACCTGAAGGTCGTCGTCACGTCTGGGGCGCCGCGCGTCCGCCGGTTGCCTGACGGCACCTTATTCATGGCTAAACCCTGGAGCCCGATCGACGTGCTGCGGGTCGCTCAACAGGCGCTCCAATAAACCCAGCCCGCTATCACTCCGCACGATCCCGATTCGATCGTGCGGGGGGCTTGCGTTGCGCTGCAGCGTCATGGAATAAAACAATCGGTTTCACGCCCTTTACGAGCCGATCATTCTCTCGCAACACTCCAGCGCAATGACCTCAGAATCTCCGGGACGATGGCGGGTAGCCATCGTTGGAGGTGGTGTGGCCGGCTCGCTTGCAGCCATCTCGTTCGCGAAATTGCAGCAGATCGAGTCGATCGCCATTTTCGACCGGGATGGCGCATTTGGTCGCGGCCTCGCTTATTCTGCCACGGCGCCCTGGCATCGCATCAATGTCCCAGCCTACAAGATGGGCGGCGTCGGCGCGGAGGACACCGAAGGTTTTGCCGATTGGCTTGCTGAGACCGGACAAGCGAACTGGTGCGACTATTCAGGCTCTTTCGTCCCGCGCTGGGTCTATGGCGATTACATCGCTGCACAACTATCGGAGATCGTTGCGAGCGGCCGCGCTGTCCTGCACACCGATGCCATCGCGCATGTCGAACGCAACCAATCCGGCTATGAACTCACGAGTTCGTCCGGTCATCGACAGACATTCGATTTTGTCTTCCTCTGCCTCGGCAATCCATCTCCGTCGCCGTTCCCCGGCGTCGAGACGTCACCGCGCTCCATCACCGATGTCTGGGCCCCCGGCGCGCTCGATCCGATCGGCTTGACCGACCATGTGCTGGTGATCGGCACCGGCGCAACTGCCGTCGATGTGGTGATCGATCTCAATCGCCGCGGCATGCGGCGTCCAATCACCATGATTTCGCGTCGTGGATTGCTGCCTCTCATCGATGCACCGGCGCAGATCGATCCCACTCCTCTGGAGAACTGGCCGGAGCCAACCGTCCGTGGCATCTTCGCAGCGTTGGTCAAGGACACGCACCGCAAGATGGCGGCAGGGATTCCATGGCAGACCTCGATCGATACGTTCCGGCTCCAGATCGCACGGCTCTGGACCGACGCAACGCTAGCCGAACGCGAACGCTTCTCCCGTCACCTCCGCGCCATCTGGCTCGTGCATCGACACCGGCTCGCGCCTGACGTAGCGCAATCGCTGGACAGGATGCAGGGCGAGAAGAATCTCAATGTGCTCGCCGGTCGGATCGTCAGTGCCGCGGCAACATCCGCTGGCTACGATGTGGCGATCCACCGGCGCGGCGGAACGGCCATGCAGTTGACCGTCAACTGGATTCTGAACTGTACCGGCCCCGAAGAGCGTTACGACCGCATCGAAAACCCGCTCGTCAAATCGATGCTCGCTTCCGGCATCGCCCGGCGTGGCAATAACGGTCTCGGCCTGGATGTCGATGAGACCTGCCAGATCGTGAACCTCGCCGGAGACGTTCAGAGGGGTCTCTACGCCATCGGACATGCGACGCGTGGCGCATTCTGGGAAGTGACGGCGGCGACCAATATTCGCCAGCAGATCCTGAACATCACCAATACTCTGAAGACGATGGTGCACTAGTTCGCCTCAGCCCTTCCGCCAAGGCACGATCACGCGCTCCAGCATGTCGAAACCGGCATTGAGCAGGAAGCCGATGATCGCGATGACAAACAGACCGACATACATGGTCTGGACGTCGAACAGCTCCCAGGCATTCCAGATCATATAGCCAAGGCCGCTCTTGGCGCCCACCATCTCGGCGATAGCGATCAGCACGAGGCCCATCCCTGCGCCCAGCTTCACGCCAGTCATGATCAGCGGCAGCGCGCCAGGCAGCGCCACGGTGCGAAACATGTTGAACCGGCTGGCGCCGAAATTGCGGCCGACATCAAGAAAGATTGGCGCGATCTGCCGCACCCCGGCCGCCGTATTGATGACCACCGGATAGAACACGCCGATCGCGACCATCGCTATCTTCGAACTTTCGCCAAGTCCGAAAACGAGCAAGATTAGCGGCAGTAGCGAGCTCTTTGGAATCGGATAGGTCGCCGAAATCAGTGGATCGAGTGCGGCACGTACCGGCCGGTACAGACCGATCGCGAGACCGATCGCGATCGCCGGCACGCAGCCAACGAAGAATCCGACCACCAGACGATAGAGGCTAGCGCCGAGATGACGCCACAGCTCACCCGCCCCGATCATCTCGATCAGATGTTTGATCACATGCGACGGCGCGGGAAAAAACCTGACGTCGACGACCGCGGTGCGCGCACAAATTTCCCACACGCCGAGCAAAATGAGCGGCGAGAGAACGCTGATGGCGCGATCACTCAAAAACGACTTCGATCGCGCCACATTCATGCTGCGCCTCCGGGCTCTCGGTTGCGTACACGATCGACTTCCTCGCGCAATTGCGCCCAGATGCCATAGACGAATTCGCCGTAAGCCGGCGTGTGCCGAAGCTCAACGACATTGCGTGGACGTGGCAACGTGACCGGAACGATCGTCTTGATGCGCCCTGGTCCTGCCGTCATCACCATGATCCGGTCGCCCAGCGTCACCGCTTCGTCAACGCTATGGGTGATGAACACTACGGTCTTGCGTGTTTCCTCCCAGATCCGCAGCAGCTCTTCGTGCAGCAGCACTTTGTTCTGCTCGTCGAGCGCCGAGAACGGCTCATCCATGAGGAGAATGTCGGGATCGGTGGCGAAGGCCCGTGCGATAGATACGCGCTGACGCATGCCGCCGGAGAGTTGATGCGGATAAAGCGCGCGCGCACCATACATGCCGGTCTTGTTCAGGAAGTGCCCGACGACCTCGGTGATGCGCGCGGACGGAACATTGCGCATCGTCAGGCCATAGGCTGCGTTGTCCCAGACCGTCATCCATGGAAACAGCGAGTCGCCCTGAAACACCATTGCGTTCTGTGGATGTCCCGGCTGCGGATCGCCGATATGGATCTGACCATCGGATGGCGCATCGAGGCCAGCCAGCATTCGCAGCAAGGTCGTCTTGCCGCAACCGCTTGGTCCGACCACCACGAAAAAAGTACTGGCGGGAATGTCGAGAGTGATCCTGTCCAGTGCCAATTGCTCGCCATGGCGCTTGGACACATCACGCAGACTGATTTTCGCTGGCGCCACGGCCTCCTCCAATGAGGGCATCGGAGTGATCGCCTGCATCGCCACGATCTCCCGTCAGCCCGTTCAATTCGACGCCTTGAACGGTCCGAGCACCGGTTTCAGTTCATTGACGAAGGACATGTCGACGACGCCTTCGGTCGAAATGTCGTTGGCAACCAAACCGCGAGACTTGAAATAGGCCAGGTCGGTCTCGACACTGGCGCGATTGATCTGCCCATCGGGATCGATAAAGACCGGCACCATCTGATGCAGCAGCGAGGCATCCTTGATCCCCGTCATTTCGGCGATGTCGTTGATCATGGCTTCGGCACCAGGACCTGTAATCTTGCCGTCCTTCAAGGTCGCCGCGTAGTCGCGGACGCCGCGCAGATAGGCCTTGAGAAAGGCCGTAACAGTCTTGCGGTCTTCGGCAAATTTACCGTTGATGAGCAACATTGCCGTCTGCTGCACCGGATAGAAGTCATCGACGCCGACAAAGCGCACCGCAACATTGTTGCGCACCATGGCGGTGATGCCGGGTTCGGCGGAAATAGAAGCGTCGATCGCCTTGTTGGCGAAGGCAGTCAGATGTTGTGGAAATGGCAGAAACACTTTTTCGATATCGCCGTCATTCAATCCGGCCTTTTTGAGCGCCTGATTGATCACCGATTCGTCCGCCGCTCCGTTGGCGATGATCGCAACTTTCTTGCCCTTCAGATCGGCCAGCGATTTGAACGCGCCGGAGTCGATCAGGTCCTTGCGTACCATCAGTGCCTTGTAGCTATAACCGGCGATATTGGTGCCCTTGTCGGCAACCATTTTCAGCTTCAGTCCACGGTTGACGGCATTGTAAAGCCCCGCGGAGGCCGCGCCCGCGCCCGCATCGAGATCGCCTGCACCGAGCGGTGCCACCATCTTGGCGCCGGCATCGAACGGGATAAGTTCAACCTTCAATCCTTCATCCCTGAAGTAGCCGCGTTTCTCCGCGAGGAACAGGCCGATATCCGACGAGAGGTTGGTGGTGCCGACCTTGACCGTTTTCGCGGTCTGGGCCTGTGAGGGGCTGAGCAGTGCAACGATAGCTGCCGCGACGACAAGCAGATGTTTCAGCATCGATCAGTCCTCTCACTCTCATATGCAACGGAGCGGCGCTACGCCGCGGTTTAGGGAAGACGTGGAAACAAGCGCCTGGGATTGGCTTCGGCAATCAGTTCGATATCGGCCGACGAAAAACCCGCCGCCTTCACACTGGCAACAGGATCGCGATCGGACGGTGGGAAGGCTTCATCGGTTCCGAGTGCAACGCGCTCGATGCCCACGGTGTCGGCGAGAAACCGCAAGGCTTTCGGGGCATGCACGATGGTGTCATAGCCGATGCGTGTCGCGTAGGTGGACGGCGCGCGTTGCGCGACATCGCCCTGCGCGGCTTTGTCCATCCGCTCATGCATCACATCGAAGCGCCCGAGCAGATATGGGAAGGCGCCGCCACCATGGCTGAGCACCAGCGATAGCGCCGGGAAACGATCCAGCACGCCGGACAACAAGATCGAACCAATGCCAAGCGTGGTATCGAACGTATATTGCGCGATCTGAGTCAGCGAGAATTTTGCCGCCCGCGGCGCCGGCTCGACGAGAACCGGATGCAGAATGACCGGAAGGGCGAGCGTTTCGGCTCTCGCCCAAAACGGATCGAGCGCCTTCTCACCGATATTGACGCCTTCCACATTGGCCGGAACCATCACTGCGACGGCACCGAGACCGACAACACGTTCGAGTTCGACAGCCGCATCTTTCGCATCAACCAGCGACACCGAGGCGACGAACGAGAAGCGATCGCTATTGGTGTTACACCAGTCCGCCAGGGTGTCATTGAGCATGCGATGCCATTGCGCGCAGGCGCCGTACTCGAGACCGTAGCCATAGATGTCCGGCCAGGTCGCGACCATTTGCCGGTCGAGCCCCTGGCGATCCAGACTGGCGCGGCGCTGCGCGACCGGCTCGATCAGCTGCGGGAAAAAGGGGCGAACCCTGAAGCCATAATCGAAGCCCAATGCCGGCGGCCGACCGTTGCCCGCAGGCAGCAGCCTGACGCCGCACATCGCCCCCCGATCCTCGATGGCGGAGAGCAGTTGCGGCGGCACATAGTGGGCGTGAATGTCGATCGGCACCTGCGTTTCCTAGGCAGCAGCAGCGCGGTCGCGCGCATCCTTGATGAGGCGCCACAGACGCGGCGGCGTCAGCGGCAGATGATGAATCTCCACATTCAGCGGCGCGAGCGCTGCCGCAACGGCATTTGCCGTTGCCGCGGCCACGGCTACGATACCGCCCTCGCCCGCCCCCTTCGCGCCGAGCGGATTGCTTGGCGACGGGCGTAATTCAAGCGTGATCGCCCGCAGTGCCGGATAGTCGCTCGCCGTCGGCACCAGATAGTCAGCCAGCGAGGCGTTCAGCAACTGCCCGTCCTCGTCATAAATGAGGTGATCGAGAAACACGCCGCCAAGCCCCTGGACGATCGCGCCGATTGCCTGCCCGTGCACGACCGCCGGATTGATCGCACGGCCGACATCTTCCACAGCCACATAGTCGAGGATGTTCACCGCACCGGTCCGGGGATCGACCGTCACATGCACGGCATGCGTTCCGTAGCTATAGGTGCGTTCGGTGTTAGCGAATGTTCCATCTGCTGAAAGGCCACCGTCGCTGGCCAGCAATGCCAGCGAGACGGTCGCGCCGTTGGCTGCGACGACATCGCCATCGACAATGGTCAATTCGCTATTCGGCCGTCCCAATCGCTCCGCCGCGCGTGCCAGGATCTTCTCGCGCAGTTTCTTGCCGGCGTCGAGCACAGCCGATCCCCCCATGACGACCGCACGCGAGTGATAGGTGCCGAAACCTTCTTCAAGCAATGTCGTCGATCCGTGCAACACGCGGATGCGATCGAAAGGAATGGATAACGTGTCGGAAGCGATCTGCCCGAGTACGGTCTCGAGTCCTTGCCCCAGTACAGACGAGCCGACTGCGACGGTCAGCGAACCATCCGCTTCCAGTTTGAGCTCGGCATTCTCTTTCGGTCCAGCCCCGCCGCTTTCGACGAAACAGCCAAACCCGATGCCATGACGAACACCATCGATGAGCCTGCCCTGTATACTCTTCTTCTCATGCCATCCGATCTCGCTCAGCACGCACTCGAATACGGCGAGATAATCGCCCGTATCGTAAGCGGTCGGCCCTTCATAGGGGACGAGCCCGTCAATGGAATAGGGTAGCTCTTCTTCCGTGATGAGATTCTTGCGGCGAATATCGGCAGGATCCATAGCGAGATCCGCAGCAACCATGTCGATCAACCTCTCGCGAAAGAAGTTGGCCTCGAAGCGCCCCGGTCCACGATAAGTGCCGACTGGAGTCTTGCTGGTGAGAAACGCTTCGACGGAAATGCCGACATGCGGAATGCGGTAAGGGCCCGGGAGGAATTGCGCAGCCTTGGCCGGCACAACACCGCCATTGGTGCGGATATAGGCTCCCATATCGCTGAACAGCTTGCCGCGCAGGCCGAGAAACAGACCGTCGCGGCGGCAGGCGATCGACAACTCGCAGGCGACGTCACGCGAATGATTGATCGCCAGCAGATGCTCGCGGCGGTCCTCGATCCACTTGACCGGACGTCCGAGCCTACGTGCCGCGAACGGCACCAGAAAATCTTCAGGATAGAACTCTCCACGCACACCGAAGCCGCCGCCGACATCGATCTCGATCAGATCGATGTCGGCGGCGGGCATACCGAGCATGCGGGCCAATGTGCCCCTGTTAAAGAAGGTGACCTTTGTCGCGCCGGTGACGATCAACCGACCCGCAGCCAAATCCCATTCTGCGAGCAGCCCACGCGTCTCCATCGGCAGCGCCGTATGCCGTTGCACGCTGAAGCGCTCGGTGCGGACGTGATCAGCCGCTGCGAATGCCGCTTCGATGTCTCCGAATCCAGCATTGTACTGCACGGCGACATTGTCCACCGCGCCATCGAACAATGCATCCGCGCCAGCACCGCGCCCGGTGACAGCGGTCAACCCTTCGAAGTTCACTTCGATCGCTTCGAGCGCATCCTCCGCCAGCGCACGCGTTTCGGCGACGACCAAGGCGATAGGCTCGCCGACATAGCGCACCTTATCCTTGGCGATGACTGGCTGCCGAAACGGCTCGAACTCAGCCATTGGCGCAAGGCGCAGCGGAATCGTCGGGATATCCGAGCCGATATCGGCAGCGGTGATTACAGCATGGACACCCTTGATGGCCAGAGCCGCTGCTGCGTCGATCTCGACGATATGCGCATGCGCCACCGAACTGCGCAGGACCACTGCATGCAACATATCCTCGCGAAAAAGATCGTCTGCGAAGGTGCCCGTCCCCGCGAGGAAGCGTGGATCTTCCATGCGCTCGACAGCGCTGCCCACCAGGAGTTTGAGGGGCTCAGTCATTGCGCCGCCTCTCGCTGCATGCCGCGATAGGCCTCGCGTGCTTCGACGATGGCGGCAATGATCGGAAGATAGCCGGTACAGCGACAGAGATTGCCCGAGATCACTTCGCGGATACGATCCTCATCGGCATCCGGTTCCTCCATCAGAAGCGCATGCGCCGTGGTCAGAATACCGGCGGTGCAGAAGCCGCATTGAAGGGCGTGGTTTTTTCGGAATGCACGCTGCAATGGACCGAGATGCGTGGCATCGCCGAGTCCTTCCACGGTCATCACTTCGCGCCCTTCCGCTTGCACGGCCAGCATCAGGCAGGCGCGTATTGCCGCTCCATCCACCATCACGGTACAGGCGCCGCAGATACCATGCTCGCAACCGAGATGCGTGCCGGTGAGACGAAGTTCATTGCGGAGCGCATCCGCCAGTGTCGTCCGTGGCTCGACCACCATCATCGCAGCCGATCCATTGACGTGAAGCTGAACGGCTACCGGAGATGTCATGCCGCCTCCGACATGTCGATATCGCCCGCTTTCGCGAGCACGCGCTCGAGCAGAACCCCCACAAGTTCACGGCGATAAGCACCTTCCGCATGGATGTCGTCCGGAGGGGCGATGGCGCTTCGCGCAACATCGGCGGCCTGCCGGATCAGTTCGACACTCGGCCGCTGGCCATTGAGGACACACTCGACCTCCTTCAGGCGCAACGGGCGATCGGCGGCGCCGATGACGCCGGCATGCGCATCGCAGATCTCTCCCTGCGCATCGAGATGATAGTAGGACGCGACGCCGGCCAGGGCGAAATCGCCGCGGCGGCGCGCGAACTCTGCAAATCCCCACCGCCGCCCGCGCCGCCATGATGGCAGGCGAACGCTGACGATCAGCTCATCGGGTGCCAGCACTGTCTCCAACCCACCACGGAAAAATCCGGCTGCGGGCACGATCCGCACGCCATTCGCGCCGGCAATCGTCAGCACTGCATCGCATGTCACTGCGACGCCCGGCATTTCCGCTGCAGGATCGGCATGTGCGAGACTGCCGCCGATAGTGCCCCGATTGCGCACCTGATAATGCGCAACATGAGCAATCGCAGCGGCCAGAAGTGGATGGGCCTGCGCGAGGCGCGCATCGCGCTCGATCATGCGCCAGGTCACAAGCGCGCCGAGATCGATGCCATCTTCAGAAATATCGATCCGGTCCAGGCCAGGTAAGCGCCCGATATCGACCAGCAATTTCGGCGCAGCCAACCGAAACGCCAGCATCGGCATCAGGCTTTGGCCGCCCGCGATCACTTTCGCATCGCCATTATGATCAGCGAGAGCTGCGATCGCCTCGGCAAGTGTAGCAGGGCAAGTATAGTCCAACGAAGGGAGCTTCATGGCGCAGCTTGCTACTTCTCAATTGATGAGAACACTATCTTATGGTATAAGAACTAGGCGATATAGCAAGGTTTGTTCGTGCGCAAATGGTGCACGCGAACCGCCTTTTCCATCGGCAAGCTGTAGCGAATGGAGAGCGCATTGGCCATCAAGAGAAACGCCGCAGCGCACGACGGAACGAACCGGCCACAAGCGGCAGACGGTAGTTCGCGTAAAATTCTCCGTGCGCTGCTCGCATTTTCGACGGAGCGCCCGAGGCATTCAGCTGAAAGCTTGTCCGAGCAGATCGGCGTCCCGCTCTCCTCCACCTATCGTTACATTGGCATTCTCCGCGAAGCCGAACTCATCGATGAAGACGGACGCGGCTCGTTCGTCCTGGCACCGCGCGTCATCGGTCTTGCGCATGCGGCACGCGCGGGCACAGATCTGAGCTCCATGGCACGCCCGCATATGAAGCGACTTGCACATGAGGCCGGCGAAACCGTCATACTCCTGCGTCGCTCGGGCGATCGGGCAGTCTGTATCGAACGCGCCGAGTCGTCGTCTCGGATACGTCTCACCTTCGATGTCGGCACCGCCCTGCCGCTCCATCGCGGCGCTGGACCAAAACTCCTGCTCTCGCATCAGCCACCGGCCGAGATCGAACAATTGCTCGACGACGCCATCCTCCGCGATCCCGGCTTCAGTCCACACCGCAAGGCCCTGATGCTCGAGCTATCGACGATCCGCGAGGAAGGGTGGTCGGAATCGCATGCGGAGATCACGCCACATGTCTATGCCGTCGCCGCTGGCATCCGCGATGGCAATGGTGTCATCGCCGCCATTTCCTTCGTCACGCCGGCGTTCCGGACGCCCAAGGCAAGCCAGATCAATCTGCGCGAAAAGCTGCAACGAACTGCAGCAATCATCAGCAAGGCGTATTCCGCTGTGAACCACTGATGCCGTCCAGACGCACGATTGTGGTTGGGCTGCCATTCTGCCTGTGTCCTTTTGAGACCGGGCAGCTCAATTCGATACATATCCCGATGGCGGATTGGGCAGTATGTGCCGGAATGTTTCTTCGGCTGCATCATCACGCATAGTTTTGAAATCGGACATTGTGTCGCGGATCAAAGCCTGTCAGATGAAGGGGTGGATCGACATTGCGATCCGCCGGTGAACTTCGCGGCTGGTTCTTTCAACCCTTTTTGAGCGTTGCGCCATGACCATCGAGATCGTGCAGATCGTCCAGGAATTGAGTTCGGTTGGCGGCGTCGAGAGCGTTGCCAGCGAACTCGCCGGCGCATTCAGCCGCGCCAGGATCGCAAATACGGTTCTTGCCAGCGCCGTCGGCGAGCGGACCGCCACCGGTACACATGTCGAGCGCGTCGGTGCGTGGCTGTCGCGCATCAAGACGCGCGGTGTGCTGCGTTATGTCGGACGCTTTCTCGTGGTGCCGATCTTCACCATGCTGGCAACGCGTGCGGCCCAGCACCATGCCAAGGCCGTTGTTATCAGTCATGGCGACAGCCTGAGCGGCGACGTGCTGGTGGTCCATGCGGTGAATGCGCAGAGTCTGATCGAGAAGCGCAATGCCGGCGACTGGAAATGGATGCTCAACCCGATGCATTTGTGGGTCAGTCTGCGCGATCGCTGGATGATCGGTGGATTGCGCTATCGCATGTATGTCGCCGTTTCGCCACGTGTCGCAACCGAGTTGCAGAGCATTTACAAAGTGCCGGCCTCACGCATCCGCGTGATCCCGAACGGTATCGATCTCACGCGCTTCAAGCGCGACGTCGCTGCCGGCGCCGCAATACGCCGCGAGTTCAACATCCCGCCTGATGCGAAGCTACTGGTGTTTGCCGGCCACGAATTTCGGCGCAAGGGCCTTGCCCATGCCATCGGTGCACTCGATCGTCTTGGGCCGGACGTGTGGATGTTGGTGGTCGGCTCTGACAATCCTGCCCCTTATCGCAAGATGGCGACGAGATCTGCGGATCGTCTCGTTTTCGCGGGATCTCGCACCGATATGCCTGCCCTCTATTCCGCGGCAGATGCTTTCGTGTTGCCTACAGCCTATGAGACGTTCTCGCTCGTCTGCATGGAAGCCATGGCCTGTTCGACGCCGGTCTTCGCAACACCGGTCGGCGGCATCGAGGACTATCTGGTCGATGGCGTGAACGGCTACCGGATCGCGATGGACGGCGAAGACATCGCCAACAAGATCGCAACCGTCTTTGACGATCCTGACCTTCTCGCGAGATTGCGGGATGGCGCTCACACCACGGCGCTCAACTATGGTTGGGATTATGTCGGCTCGCGCTATATCGAATTGCTCGAACAGGTGCAGGCGTCAAAAGAAGCCTGGCCGCATGGCGCCCTGCCTGCCGGCGTTTGAGCGCGATCAACCGCCACGCCTGCGCGCAACCGCTGCGAAGCAGGCACTAGCGAGATCGTCGGCCACAGCTTCGTAAGTGAATCGGCTCATCACATTGGCCAGCGCAGCTTGACTGCGTCTCTGCATCTCGCTCGGGTCAACCGCGATACGATCGATCAGGGCTGCCAATGCATCCGGATCGCTTTCCGGCACGATCCAGCCGCCCTCGCCCGTCACATCGGGAATCGCGCCGCCCGTCGATCCGATTACTGGCACACCGCAAGCCTGCGCCTCGGTGATGACGCGCCCAAACTGCTCTTTAACCGCATGGGTCGTGCGCGTCAGCAGGATCAACGCATCGAGGCTGCGCAGGAAGCGTGCAACTTCCACCGGCTTACCCCAGCCGCGAAAGCTCACGCGATCGATCAGCCCGAGTTCAGCCACACGCTGCCGCAGAACTCCTTCATGTGGCCCTTCCCCCATCAGCGCAAGCGTGACTGGCGTCTTCGCGTGCGCCATGGCCTCCAAAGCATCGTCGAGGCCTTTCTCCACCACCAGACGACCGACATAGCCGATCCGGAATGCCGGACGCACGACGGGCGGCAGCAACGGTGCAACATCGTGGCGGAAATTGGTGATGTCGACACCATAACCGATCGAGGACACCGGCCCGTCATATCCCCGCGCCCGCACCACCGCGGTCGCATCCGGGCTGCGGGACAGCACATGATCGGTATTCACAAGCACCTGCTTGCGGATGAATTCGAATGGCGGCGGCAGACGCTTCAGGATGTTCTGATCGACTTCCATCACCATGACGGCGCGCCCCTTGAGCAAACGCGCCTGCATGGCCACGACGCTCCACGGCTCCTCCCAGAGATGAACCACATCCGGATCGAGTTCGCGGATGAGCCTTCGCAGGCCCGGATAGAAATGCAGATACCAGCTCATCGGCCCGGCCTTCGGCAGCCGGATCGGCATCACATGCACAGTGATGCCAGGATCGTCGGAGGGATCGGCGGTGATGATGCGCCCGAATTGATGCCAGACGGCCGGCACGACGAGATGCACGTCAACGTCGACGCGGCGCCCGAGCGGATAGTAACGCAAACGCCCTGCATCCCGGCTTACTGCCGGATGCGCGATCGAGAGGATTTTCAGGGGCGCCGCGCTAGACACGTCCCGTCATCCGCGCGGCCAAGCCGGTCATGCCGGAGAGATGCAATTCCATGGTGGCGACGCTGCGGTCCGATCCATTGATGGTGCAGCGGGGTAGCGAATACGGATCCTGCCCCTCCAGCACCAGACCCTTGCGCGTGGTCGATGCACTCGCATAGCCGGCATCGCGGGCGATCGCGAAGTCGCGCGCTCCGCAATCCCCCGAGCGTCCATAAGGGAATGCGAAGTGCCGCGCGGGAATGCCGAGACGTTCGATCAGCCGGTCGCGGCACCCCTGCAATTCGAAAAACGCACCTTCCGGCGGCAAGGACGAGATACGCGCATGCGTGACAGTGTGCCCGCCGATCTCGACCAGCGGATCGTCCCGCAGCTCCTCGAGCATCTCCCAGGTGATCGCGTGCTTCCAGTGCATCGCTTTCATATCGATACCGTTCAGCTCGCAGAACGTTGCGTAGCTTCTTGCTGCCTGCGGCCCGTCCCAGCGATCTGCGATCCGATAGAACGCCGCCTGTTTGGCAGCGAAGTCTGGCAACCGGATGACACCGCTTTCAAGTATTATACTGTCGCTGTTGAGCAGCGTGTCCTCCAGGCCCGCAGCCCATAGCGGCAGCGTCCCGTCCGGAATGCCCGTGGTAACGAACAGCGTCACGGGCACGTTGTGACACCGGAACAGCGGCACGACGTCCTCATAAGTATCGCGATAGCAATCATCGATGGAGAAATTCACGAAGCGCCCTCGCCCATTCCTGGAGCGACGGGTGGCTTCCTCGATGGTCACGACCTCCCAGTCGTGTTTCTTTAGATAGCCGAGGAATTCATCAAGGAACGTCGTATCGAGATAGAAATCGCGATTGGGAAGCTGCTCCCATAGCTTGGCTGGCGCTCCGCGATGGAAAGTCATGAGGCAGCCGCGCCCGCGCATGAACATGTCCGCAGCCATGCTGATCGGACGAACGAGCGCCTCGGACTGCGCCATCCGTCTGGCCGCGCCAGACAAAAAACCCTTCATTGGAAATTCCTCAGCCGCCCCGGCAATCCAACGTGATTTATTCAAATCAGAATCGGCTCCGCAAGCGCGCGAATGCCGCAACATAGACGTTCGGCAGAAGCATCGCGAAGGCAAGCGCGACGCAGACAAGACAGGCAGCGGCGCCGACGAACAATCGCTGCCAGGTCCCGGCAAACCATTCATGAATTTGCCAGCCCGACAGGATCATCAGGGCCGCAGGAATGCTCGCGAGAAACAGCCAGAAAAGAAGCTTCTTCCGAGACTTCAAAACCATCATGACGCCGGCAAGCAGGACAATACCACGGGTAGCTTCGCCCAGTCCAAGCAGCAATGTACCGGACTCCGGAACGTGCGGCAGATACGACGTGAGAAGGTTAATCCCGATGTTAACCAAATAGGCGATGACGATGATCAGCGCGGCGACGAAGTTTCGGCCGGCGCCGTTCAGGATACGGATCAGAATCCAGCCAAGCGTCGCCGCCCACAGACCGCATGAAATGCCTTGCAGCGCCTGACTGGTCAGGAGCACCGCTTGCTCGTTGAACGCGCCGCGGAAGAAAACGAGGCGCACGATGTCCGGCGCGAACATGAACAGGAATGCCGATGCGGGGACAGCCAGCGCCAGGATCGGCCGCGCGATGCTTTCAATCTGAGCGCCGAGTTCCTTCGGCTTCTCATTGGACAACACCGCGAGGCCCACAGGCTGACTGATCAGCAGCAGCGCACTTTCCGTCAAGGTGCGTGCATAATCGAGCGACGCCACGGCACCGGTGCCGACGCGCGAAGCCAGCAAGCGCTCCACCCAGATATTCGCCTGTTCCGCGATCGGCAGGGCCAGCAATGGGCGCAGCCGACGGAAGAATTCACGTGCCGATGCCAGCACCGCGCCCAGCGACATGCCACGAAAACTGATCGCGCCATCGCGTCCCAGGGTTATCAAGCCCCAGACGGCGAGAATGTTGAACGCGGCCGTAAAAGACCAGGCTAACGCGTGGACGCTGTTCGTCACAACGATCAGAGCGACACCGATCAGCACCGAGATATTGAGAATGCTCGCCCTGATATTGGTCAGCCGCGTTCGTCCCAGGGCTATTTCGCCGGATGCGAGCACATTGACCAGCACCGAGGCCGGCATGCCGAGCGCCATGATGCGAATGAAGTCGAGCGTCAGGCTGCGCCCTTCCGCCGAAAAGCCACCGACCAAAGCGCGCACGGCAACGTCGCCAAGGGCTTGCAAACCCACCATCAGGATCAGCGCGATCCCGGTGGTCGCGACGGCCAATGCGCCAAGCTTTCGCGGCGCATCGTCGCCCCTCAAGGCATCGCGATGCATCGGAATCATCACCGCCGGCACCGTCTCGTTCTGCAGAAACGCGATCGGCAAGAAGACGGCCGTGATTGCACCGCGAAAGCCGTCGGCAACGAGCGTGGCGCCAAGCACATGCGCCATCAAGATCTCGCGGCCGAACCCCAGCAGCTTGCTGGCGAGCGCGCCGCTGATCAGCTTGGCGACGAAACGCCTCGTCGATTGCCGAGGGGACGTCATGGCGTACACGCCGCGCTGATGCGGCGGCCCGTCACGCTTGGTCTCCGGCGGCCTGGCGGATCAGGCGCGACGTTGCATCCAGCATCTGGGCTACACCGTAATGCGAGCGCGCACGTATGGCCGCGTAGTTGATCTGCTCCACAAGCTCGGACGAACGCGGGATGACTTTATCGATCGCCTGCGCCAACGCGTCGGAATCACCCGGCAGCACCAGCATGCCGGCCTTCCCGCCCTCGAGAATATCCGATGCCGCACCGGCATCGGTAGCGATCACAGGTACCTCGGCCAGCATCGCCTCCACCAGCGTGCGACCGAACGGTTCGGGGTCGATGGACGGATGGATCACGGCATCGACAGCACGCATCAATCGCGGCACGTCGCTGCGCTGGCCCAGGAAATGCACACGATCGGCGATATCGAGGTCCTGCACCATCTGCTGCAGCCGCCGCTCATAGGCCTCCTCGCCGAACAGGGCCGATCCGGCAATGATACAACTGACGCCGGGCCTCTTTGCCAGGGCCTGCAGCACGACATGCTGCCCCTTCCATTCAGCGAAGCGACTGAACACACCAATCAACGGTCCCTGCGGCAGGTTCAGTTCACCGCGAAGCTCTGCGGAAGTTTGCGTCTCGGGCGAGATATCGAGACCATTGGGAACAATGGCAACGAGCTCCCTGCGGCCCCCCTCGGCAACGAATGCATCGGCCGCAGCCTTCGATGGGACGACGACCTTGATCGTGCAATGGTTTGCCAGCAGCACCTGCACACGGCGCTGCATCTTGCCGAAATGGGCGGGCGAGATGATGTCGTGCAGATGCCAGATCAACGGACGGCCTACCAGTTTTGCTGCAATCGCCGAAAGCACGAACGCCTTCTGCGAATTGGCGTAGACGACATCATGCTTGCGCGCGAACCGCGCGACCTCCGCTACGATGCCGTACATTGCGCCGATAACGGGAGCGACCTTGGCGAATGAGCTGTTGCGCCGGACATCGTTGAGCCCATCGCCCCAGCGTGAGATCCTGACATTCAGACCCCGGGCAGCGAGCGCCTGATTCAGCGGGCCATCTTCGAACAGCAAGGCCGATTGCCCCGCCCATGGCTGCACCACGTCGAGCAGGACCAGTTCAGCGCCGGAGACCGAACCCGTATGACAGACGAACAGAACGCGCGGCGACATCACGTCGCTCCGGCATAAGCATCGCTAGAAACAGAAGCAGTGCGCGCCCCACCCGCATCCGGAACCATGGTGATGGCAATGCCGAACAGCTCACCGCCGGCAACACGAATGGCACTGGATGTCGCAACCGCCTGCCCGATCGACGAGCGACCGGAACGCATACACAGCAGCACGCCATCGACATGTTTGGCCAGCGCACCGACATCGGTCTGAATACCGGGAGACGGCGCATCAATGAGAACAACGTCATAGATCTGCGCCCACTGCAGCACATCGACGAACGGTTGTCGCATCAGGAGTTCGGTCGATGCCGGCATCGGACCGGCTGGAATGGCATCGAGATTCGGCACACCGGTGCTGACGACACTCTCGCGCGGCATGATCTCGCCACGCAGGATTCCTTGCAGGCCGAGGCTGCTGCGCAGACCGAGCGCGGCTTCGAACTTCGGCGCCCCGAGATCACATTCGATCACCAGCACGCTGCGGCCTGCTGCGGCCAGATGCTGGGCGAGCGACAGGGTCAGGAAGGTCTTGCCTTCAGCGGTCGAGGGCGACGCGACCAGAATTCGCTTGCGAACTTTGCCGGCGCTCGGTGCGAACAGGTTCGTCGCGAGATCGCGCAACGCATCCTGATAGTGACGGTCCTCTCGCGCCTGCGGCAGACTCCGCGCCAATGCGGCGCCAGACTGCGCGGACAGGATCGCTCCGATCGCGGACTCCGAGGCTTCGCTCCGGATCGCCGGTACACGGGCAAGGATCGGCGCGCCGGTGACAACCGAGAGCTCGGATGACGACCCGGCAAGGACGCCACCGGGACGGTGCTGCACCGACGGCGTGTCGACCGCAGCAGGCGGCGCGACCGGAGCTGCGGGCGCAGTCGTCGCGGCAACAATCGGTGCAACCGCTGCGGGGACGCTCTGGGCTTCGCGGGACAGCGGCCAACGCGCCCGCGACAGCCCCGCGAGCCGCAGGCTGTCGCCGAAGAATGCAGCGAAGCTCGCCAGCAACAGACCGAGTGTCGCGCCCGCAGCGATGAACGGAATCTTCTTCGGGAAGAACGGCTTCATCGGCAGTTCGGCCAGGCCGACGAGTCGCGTACTGCCGATGAGCACGCGACGTTCGGTCTCCAGTTCGCTCGCCCGGCGATAGAGATCCGCATATTGCGTGCGCTTGATCTCGGTATTGCGTGCCAGGCTTTCGATGGAGGCTTCGTCCGAGCTCGCAGAACCTACTTCGGCCTTCGCAGCATCCATCTGTTTGGTCAGGGACTTCACCAATGCATCGCTGGAATCATACGTCTTTTGCGCACTTGCGATGATGCTGGCGACCTCCGAATTGATACGATCGCGAATCGCTGCCTGCTCCTGTTCGAGGGCGCGGATCGATGGATGACGCGGACCGAGCGAATTCGACTGGTTGGCGAGTTGCGCCGTAATTACGGTCAGCTGCTGTTTGAGATCGGAGATCGAGCGATTCGACTGAACGGCCGGTGAGTCGATGGCACGCGCCTGGTTGCTCTTGATTTCTTGCAGACGCGCCGCGGCTTCGGCACGCGCATTCTCGGCATTGGCGAGCTGCTGGCTGATGCTGGTGAGACGCTCCGACCAGATCGGCGCTTGCTGGCCGCGGGCCAGGCCTTTATTGCGGCGGAAGGCTTGGATCTTTGCATCGGCATCGCGCAACTCGGCATCGAGCTGTTTGGCTTCCTTCCATAGATAGGAGGCCGCAAGCTCCTTGCTGTTCGAGCCCGTGACGCGTTGATCGTCGAGGAATGCGTTGGTGAGCGCATTGGCCATCTTTTGCGCGACCTCGGCGATCGGCGAAGTATAGGAAATGTTGATGACGCGCGAGCGGCCGGCTCCGCCGATGGAATAATTGCCGGCGATATAGTCGACCAGCGCGCCGGTGTCGTCTTTCGCCTTCTCGCAGGCGGAACCGGTGGTGCTGCGCGCGAAGCAATCCTGTATCGCGGCCTCGCGGACGCCGGGTGCATCGAGCGCGAGCCGCATGATGCGCGGTGACTTGACGATCAGCAGCTGGCTTTCCACGTCGGCGGGATCGCCGATCTTGGCAGCCCACGCTGCCGAGGCATTGCTGTTGCTCGGTTCCTGTTCGGCGACGATGACGGAGCCCGTTGCAAAGTAACGCACAGGTACGACAAGCAGCGCGATGACGGTAACGATCATGACGCCGCAGAAGACGGCCCCGAAAATCTGGCGATGACGCCACACCTTCTGCAACGGATTCTCGATCGGCGCCTCTTCAGCCGCGGACGAGGAGTTTGCGGGTCGTCTGATGAACATGGCGTGTCACACGATGTCGCTCGGCGTCGATACGACGCGCGGCAGTGTCGCGGCAGCCACTCTGCGGGTCCAGTACTCAACGACCACCATACGCATACAACACCCTAATGTAGCGTCCCGCACGCAGTAACGACCGCAGCGGCCACTCATTCTTCATTAGGGATGTCTTGGTTAAGGCCCCGTTTAAAATGCAACCTTTCCGCGCCCACGACCCAAAATGGTACACTTCTACGCGAGCAGAGAGCATAATTGCACGTCGCCGTTGGCAGTCGCTCTGTGTCTCCCGGGTGGCTGCGCCGGGAACCAACCGCCCGAGACTGGCGTTCCCGATTTGGATTCAATCGGAGCATTGCCATGAGCCTGCTGAAATGGGCGTTGATTTTCTTTCTGGTCTCGATCGTCGCCGGCGTGTTCGGCTTCACCGGCATCTCCGCAGCAACGGCTGATGTCGCCAAGATCCTGTTCTACATCTTCCTGGCAATCTGCATCGTGCTGCTGCTACTCGGCATCACGATCTTCCGCGCCTAGCGCGGCCTTTACCCCAAAAACGCATTCGGCGCGGCATTGCCTGAGCAATACCGCGCCGAGCGCGAACAAGAGGGGGACGGCCGAACAGCCGTCCCGGCAATTCTTAGACTGCGTCCTTCGCAGCCTTGACCGGGCGGGCGCGCACGATCTTGCGGGCCGGCTTGGCCTTGAAGGTCATCGGTTCGCCCGTGAAGGGGTTGGTGCCCTTGCGCGCCTTGGTCGCCGGCTTCTTGATGACGACGAACTTGGCGAAGCCCGGAACGAGGAACACGCCGTTCTTCTTCAGCTCTTTATAGCCGAGGGTGGCGAGGTTCTCGAGAACGCCCTTGACGTCCTTCTTGGTGAGTTCGGTGGTTTCAGCGATCTTCTCGATGAGCTGCGACTTCGTCAGTTGGTCTGCCATGTTGCACCTTTGCGTTTGCAGGAGTGATTCGGTGAACCTGACACTAGCGGAATCGCCGGAAAAAACAGGCCTTCAATAGGCTCAAGCGCCGCTTTTTCCCTTAAAAAGCGGTGTTTTTTGGCGCACAAACCCCGATTCGCCTTGTGCGGCAGGGATTCGGGGGTCGCGCAAGCCCATTTCCTATAAATAAAGGGGCTAAGGGATTCGCCCTCGCCGGCGCGCGGCGAATACCTTCAGAAGCGCGTCACCACATGGTCTGTCGCGCCCGCTCCGGCCAGGCGCGGTCGTATTCAGCGCCGCCGACCCGCTGCTCGCTCATTTCGGCCAGGATCTCGCCGGGCGTCGGCAGGGTCTTCGGATCGATGCGTTTATCGGGATTCCAGAGGTCCGAGCGAACGATGGCCCGGGCGCACTGAAAGTAGATTTCCCCGACCTCCATCACGATCACGGTCCGCGGCGCCTTCTCGGTGACAGCAAAGGACGCCAGCAGGTCGGGATCGTCGGACAGATGCGCGGTGCCGTTGATCCGCAGGGTCGTGCCGGATCCCGGGATCAGGAACAACAGGCCGACTCGGGGATCCCTGATGATATTGCGGAGACTGTCGATGCGGTTATTGCCGCGGCGATCCGGCATCATCAGGGTCTTTTCGTCATGGATGCGGACGAAGCCCGGCAGGTCGCCGCGGGGCGAACAATCGAGGCCTTCGGGACCGGACGTTGCCAGGGCCACAAAGGGTGAGACCTCGATCAGGCGGCGATACTGGGCCGTGACCCGGCCCGCAACCTTGGCCGTGGAGGCCTCGGCGACATCTTCAAGACGGCCGTAGATGGATTCCAGTTGTTCGACGCTCTCGATCACTGCCATTGGCCGCCCTCCCATTTGTGTCTATTGCCCTTTGATAACCCGGACCAATTCGGCGGCATGCGCCTCCGCCGTACCGACATTGTTGATCGTCACATCGGCACCCGTCGTCTCGACGCTGCGCCTGAGCCGATCACCGATCGGCCCGTCGCTGGCCCGCCCGCGCGCCGCAAGCCGCGCCGCCAGCACCTCGGGCGGCGCCGTGATAGAAATCACGACCACATCGGCATAAGCGGCTCGGAGCGCCGGGATCACCGTGCGCGAGATATTGGCGACGACATTGCGCCCCGCACGGATGTCCTTGTCGATGGCCCGTGGCAGCGCATAGCAGAGCCCGTGCGCTTCCCAATCGATGGCGAAAGCGCCAGCCGCCTTCCCGGCCTGGAAAGCCTCCGGTGTCACCTGTTCATTGTTCTCGAAGGTGGACGCCTCTCGCGTCACCAGGCGGCGGACGAAGACGACATTGTCGTCCTCCGTCAGCGCCGCTTGCGCCAGACCGAGCAGCGTATCCTTGCCGGCGCCGGACGGACCGACGACCAGCACCAGCCGGCCCGGTCCGATCTTCACCTCGACGTCAGGGATCGCCGCGATGTCGGTCATGCCACCCGCCGCCCTTCCCGCCACACGCTGCGCACCACCGGGACGTCGTGCGCGACATGGACACGGATCACGTCGGCGCGTTTGCCGATGGCGATCTCGCCGCGATCCATCAGGCCAACCGCTTCAGCCGGCCGCTTGGTCACCGTACGGACGGCACTGGCGAGATCAATCGCCGGCACCTTGCTCGAAAGCTGCAACGCGCCCATCAACAGGCTCGATGGCACATAGTCCGACGACAAAATGTCGAGCATCCCCTCGCGGGCGAGATCGATGGCGGCGATGTTGCCAGAATGCGAGCCGTTGCGGACCACATTCGGCGCGCCCATCAGGATGCCGATGCCAGCCTTGTGCAGGCCGTGCGCCGCTTCCATGGTGGTCGGGAATTCGGCCACCGACACCTTGTCGGCGATCGCCTCGCTCACATTGCCATCGGTGGTGTCGTCATGGCTCGCAAGCGGAATGTTGTTGGCATGGGCCAGCGCCACGATGGCGCGTGTGTTGCCGGTCGCATATTGTTGCTGGCAGGCCAGCCGATTGGCGAACAGGAGATCGAGTTCGGCGTCGGTCTTGCCACTCTTGCCGCGATAGTATGTGCGCAGCTTCTCCTCGTCACGGAACTGGCGTTGGCCGGGCGTGTGATCCATCAGCGACATCAGCCGGACCTCGGTCTTGCCGAGCAGCGCCTTCGCTTCCGTGACCACAGACGGCATCGGAATTTCACAGCGCAGATGCAGGAAGTGCTCGACTCGCAGCAGATCCGCCTTGCCGGCATTCGCGATGGAGTCGACCAGCAGCTCGGCATAGCTATCGATGCCCTGGCTGGAATCCTCGCAACCGACCCGCACGGAGTCGAGCACCGTGGTGATGCCGGACGTCGCGAGCTGGCCGTCATAAGAGACAACTGCCGAGATCGGATCCCAGAACACCTTCGGTCGCGGCATGAAATGCGCTTCGAGGTGATCGGTGTGCAACTCGACGAGGCCCGGCATCACCAGATCGCCGCGCACATCTTCCGCGCCATGCGGCGCATCGCCCTCGCCGAACTCGGCGACTTGGCCGTTCGCGAACGCCACCCAGCCCTTGTCGATGACACGATCGGCCAGAACGATCCTGGCATTGCCGATGACGGTTTCAGTCGATGAAGCGCTCATAGTCTCCCTCTCAGGCAGCGGCGGCGAAGGACGTGACGTCAATCAGCCGGTCGGCGATCAGATGCCGCACTTCGTCGTCATGGACAATGGCCACCATGGCCACACCGGCACGTTTTTTCTCGGCGACCAGATCGACCACGACAGCGCGATTGGCGGCATCCAGCGAAGCGGTCGGCTCGTCGAGCAACAGGATCGGCAGATCGGAGATGAAGCCGCGCGCGATATTGACGCGCTGCTGCTCGCCGCCGGAGAAAGTGGACGGCGGCAATTGCCAGAGACGCTCGCCGATATTCAGCCGCTTCAGCAGCGCACCGGCACGCATATGCGCATCCTCGCGACTGACGCCGGCATTCAGCAGCGGCTCGGCGACGACGTCGATCGCGGCAACCCGCGGCACCGCACGCAAGAATTGGCTGACATAGCCGATGGTATTGCGCCGGACGCTGAGGATCTGGCGCGGCTCGGCGCTGGCGACGTCGATCGCAGCACCGAGATGGCGCACGGTGATGGTGCCGCCATCACAACGATAGTTGCCGAAGATCATTTTCAGGATCGACGACTTGCCCGCACCCGAGGGGCCGGACAACACGACGCATTCGCCGGCATTCACATCGAAATTAACGCCATGCATGACCGGCAGCCTGACGCCACCTTGCAGATGCATCACGAAGGTCTTTTCGGCATTTCGCAGTTCGATCATCGCAATCATGTTGTCCTCACGCCGGCAGGATCGAAGAGACGAGCAGTTGCGTATAGGGCTCGCGCGGATCGTCGAGCACCTGATCGGTCAGGCCGGTCTCGATCACCCGGCCACCCTGCATCACCATCACACGATGCGAGAGCAGCCTGGCCACCGCGAGATCATGGGTCACGACGATGGCCGACAGGCCGAGTTCGCCGACCAGCGAACGCATCATGTCGAGCAGCCGCGCCTGCACGGAGACATCGAGGCCTCCAGTCGGCTCGTCCATGAAAACGAGGCGCGGCTCGGTAACGAGATTGCGCGCGATCTGCAAGCGCTGCCGCATGCCGCCGGAATAGGTTCGCGGCGCGTCATCGATACGCTCGGCCGAAATCTCGACGCGTTCGAGCCAGGTCGTCGCCGTCTCGCGGATCTTGCCGTAATGATTGTGGCCCACCGCCATCAACCGCTCGCCGACATTGGCGCCGGCCGAGACAGCCATACGCAGGCCCATCGCGGGATCCTGATGCACAAAACCCCAATCGGTACGGAACAGGAAACGACGTTCGGCCTCGCCCATCGTGGCAAGATCACGTGTCACGCCATCGCGCATCCGGTAGGAAACGCGACCGGTGTTCGGCGCAAGCTGTGCCGAAAGAAGCTGCAGCAACGTCGACTTACCCGAACCGGACTCGCCAACAATCGCCAGCACCTCGCCGGGATAGAGCTTGAAGGAGACGTCGCGGCAGGCCTGCAGCCTGCCATAGGCCTTGCCGAGCCCTTCGGCAATCAGCAGCGGTGCTTCGTCGTGCAGGCTTTTGGTGCGATCAAGCATGACGGCCCTCCGCATAAGGTGCGGCACTCTCGCTGCCATGATGGCCCTGTGCTTGCCGCGTTTCGCAGTAGTCGGTATCGGAGCAGACGAACATGCGGCTGCCCTTGTCGTCGGTGACGATCTCGTCGAGATAGGAGTCCTCGGCATTGCAGAGCGCGCAGCACGCCTTGTGCTTGTACGGCTCGAACGGATGATCCTCGAAATCGAGCGACTGCACCTTGGTGTAGGGCGGGATCGCGTAGATGCGCTTCTCGCGGCCGGCACCGAACAGCTGCAGTGCCGCACAGTTGTCCATCTTCGGATTGTCGAATTTCGGCGTCGGCGACGGATCCATCACATAGCGCGCATTGACCTTGACCGGATAGGCATACGCCGTCGCGATATGGCCGAAGCGCGCGATGTCCTCGTAGAGCTTCACATGGATGAGGCCATATTCGGCAAGCGCATGCATGCGCCGCGTCTCGGTCTCGCGCGGCTCCAGGAAACGCAGCGGTTCGGGGATCGGCACCTGATAGACAAGCACCTGATGCTCGCCGAGCTTGGCTTCGGGAATGCGGTGACGGGTCTGGATGACCGTCGCATCCTCGGTGTAGGTCGTCACAGCTACGCCTGCGGTTTTTTCGAAGAACTTCCGGATCGAGATCGCGTTCGTCGTATCGTCTGAGCCTTGGTCGATCACTTTCAGCAGATCGTCCGGCCCGAGGATCGATGCGGTGACCTGCACGCCGCCAGTGCCCCAGCCATAAGGCATCGGCATTTCGCGTGACGCAAACGGTACCTGATAGCCCGGGATCGCGATCGCCTTGAGGATCGCGCGGCGGATCATCCGCTTGGTCTGCTCGTCGAGATAGGCGAAATTGTACGTTGGCGCGTTCATTCCGCGGCCTCCTGCATGGGCGTCGGCGCTTCGTTGGCTTCGGCGAATTCCTTGCGCAGCTTGCGAAGCAGACCGAGCTCGGACTGGAAGTCGACATAGTGCGGCAACTTGAGATGTTCGACGAAACCAGTCGACTGCACGTTGTCCGAATGCGACAGCACGAACTCCTCGTCCTGCGCCGGCGCCTTGATATCCTCGCCAAGTTCGCGCGCACGCAGCGCACGATCCACCAGCGCCATCGACATCACCTTGCGCTCGCATTGACCGAAGGCGAGACCATAACCACGCGTGAAACACGGCGCTTCGGTATCCGAGCCCTTGAACTGGTTGACCATCTGACACTCGGTCAGCGTGATCGAGCCGAGCGGAACCGCAAAGCCGACATCCTCGGCAACGAATTCGACCTCGACCTCGCCGAGACGAATTTCGCCAGCGAAGGGATGGTTGCGGCCATAGCCGCGTTGCGTCGAATAGCCGAGCGCCAGCAGATAGCCCTCGTCGCCACGTGCGAGATTTTGCAGGCGCAAATCGCGATCCGCAGGGAAGCTGAGGGAGTCGCGCGTGAGATCGCCGACGGGCTGCTCCGGATCTTCGGCCGGAGACGGCTCGATCAGTCCGTCGCGGCCGAGAATATCGGTAACACGCGGCATGATGCCGGGCTCCGCCTCGGCGACGACATTCGGTTGCTCGGGCGCTCCCTCGCCCATCAGCGACGGATCGAGCAGGCGATGGGTGTAATCGAAGGTCGGGCCGAGAACCTGACCGCCCGGCATGTCCTTGAAGGTCGATGACACGCGACGACGCACCTGCATCTGCGATGTATCAACGGGTTCGCTCGAGCCAAACCGAGGAAGCGTGGCGCGGAAGGCGCGCAGCAGGAAGATTGCCTCGATCATGTCACCCCGCGCCTGCTTGATGGCGAGCGCGGCCAATTCGCGATCATAGAGCGAACCTTCGGTCATCACGCGATCGACGGCGAGGCCAAGCTGGTTCGAGATCTGGTCCAGCGAGACTTCCGGCACATTGCGATCGCCGCGGCGCTCATGCGCCAGCAGCCGATGCGCATTCTCAATGGCCCGTTCGCCACCCTTGACGGCAACATACATGATCAACCCTCCCGCATCGCAAGGCGCGTGGTGCGCGGCAGCGCCACGATGGACTCGCCGGACACCAGCAACAGATCAATGCCGCGCGGAAACCGCCGCGCATTCTCTGCCAGCCGATCGATGAGATCCGGCACACCAATCGCCGCACGCAAGGTCGTCACACCATCGATGCCAGGACCGCTCAATTCATAGGCCGGCCCTTCGCTGAGGCTTGCCACCTGCAGCACGATGGTGGTCGAACGATCGGGATATTCGAGGGAGCCGAGCGCAAAGCGATCGAATTCAGGCAAGCTGATGGGATCGGCAATCACGGCAAAGCTGCTCGCGGCGGAATCGACGATCACCGGCGCGCTGGTGTGAAACTTGATCCACTTGGCGACTTCATCATTCGCCGCGAGCTTGGCATCGAGCCAGACCGGCGTATCCTGATCGAACAATGTCAACGCGATCGCTGCGGCCCCGCGCATCATCGGCGCCGGCACACCCGACACAGCGCGGATGAGCTGGACACTGCCCGGACGCGCCATCGCATCCATGACAGTACGGAAGGTCGCTTGGGCGGCGATCACCTTGTCGGCAAAACCGGCCGGCATTTCTGCAACTGTCGTCATGATTATCCCTCCCCACGCACGAGCGTGTAGAAATCAACCTTGGTGGCCGCCGTTTCCGCGGCCTTCCGCTTGCGCTCCGCCGTGACGCGCGCGCGCAGCGGCGTCAGGACCTTCGCCTCGATCGTGTCGGCAAACCGGGGCGCCTGGATCAGCGCATCACAGAGCGCGATCAGCTGCGCCTTCTCGCCATCGCGGCCGAGCGTGTAGCCGAAGCCGACTTCGCCCGAATTAAGGCGCACCGCCGCGCGCGATACCGTCGCTTCGCCAAGATTGAACGGCGCGCCATCGCCACCGATACGGCCGCGCAGCATCACCAGGCCATTTTCCGGATAGCGCAACTGTTCGTGATCGGGCACCGCGATATCGGCGAAATGCCGGGCGATCTCCGCGGTCGGGCAATGCCCGAGCACACCCATCGCCTCCTTGCGCTTTGCCTGCAGGTCGTTTGAAAGGGCTTGCATCATGTCACCGCCGCTCGACAAGTTGTATGATTTACTAGACAACTTCATAGAAGGAGGCAATGACCGTTTCGTGACAGCGACATGATTTTTCGCTATCGCTGGTGCAACGGACCATTCAGGGACTGATTTGTGACCATTCAAGACAAGCCGACCGGCGTGGCATTGTGGCGGCATGTGGCCGACGGCATCGAGCGCGGTATCGCCGACGGGCGCTTTCCGGCCGGCGAGAAACTGCCCGGAGAAACCGAGCTCGCCGATACCTATCGCGTCAATCGCCACACCGTGCGCCGCGCATTGGCGACCCTGGCCGAGCGGGGCCTGGTGCGCGCCGAGCGCGGCAGCGGCACATATGTGGAGGCGGCGAAGCTGGCCTATCCGCTGCGTTCACGCACGCGCTTCTCGGAAAACGCCCGCGCCGGCGGCCGCGAACCGGCGGGCCAGCTGATCGGCGCCTGGGACGATGTGGCAACGCGCGACCTGGCTCGGCAGCTCGGCCTCAAGACCGGAGCCCCGCTGATCCGCCTGGAAGCCCTGCGCCTCGCCGACAAGACACCGATCTGTGTCGGCACCAACTGGCTGTCTGCCGAGCGCTTTCCCGATTTCGGCAAGGTCTATGAGCGCGTCCGCTCGATGACCAAGGCGCTGGCGCATTACGATATCAAGGACTATCGCCGCGCCTCCACACGCGTCACCGCAGGCATTATCGATGCCACCGATGCCACGCGGCTCGGCGTTGCACTGGGCCGTCCCATTCTGGTCGTCGACTCTCTCGATGTCGATGCCGATGGCACGCCGCTGCATTTCACGCATTCCCGCTTCGTGGCCGAACGCGTCGAATTCGTGATCGACAACAGTCCCCTGTAGCTAAAACGGATCGGCGCCGAGGCCCGGGACGTCAGCAGGGCGCGGGCCCGGCGCCGGCCACAGGAAGCGACGATCCTTCTCGGCGATCACGACATCGTTGATGCTCGCCTCACGGCGGCGCATCAGGCCGGCTTCGTCGAACTCCCACTGCTCATTGCCATAGGAGCGATGCCAGTTGCCGGCATCGTCGTGCCATTCATACTGGAACCGCACGGCGATGCGGTTGTCAGTAAAGGCCCAGAGATCCTTGATCAGGCGATAGTCGTGTTCCTTCGCCCATTTGCGGGTGAGGAATTCGACGATGGCCGGGCGCCCCTGGAAGAACTCGCCGCGGTTACGCCATGTCGAGTCCTCGGTATAGGCCAGCGACACCTTCACCGGATCGCGTGAGTTCCAGGCATCTTCGGCCATGCGTGCCTTCTGCGCAGCAGTCTCGCGGGTAAAGGGCGGCAATGGCGGGCGAGACATGAGGCACCTCGGTGTGAGATTTTTTACCGGAGTGTAGTCCTGAATTTTGAAGAGTCGATGGCATCCCGCCTATCGGCCGATTGCCAAAACCGATTGCTCCTCAGTCAAACCGGGCGCGCACGATCAGAAACAACCACCAGCAATAATAGAGCAGACAGCCCAAGGCGACCACAAAGGCGACAGCGAACGCACTCATCGTGACGACGAACTCGACCGGATTCTGATCAATCGAAATATAGTGCCAGAATGAACAGCCGCGGCATCGGCTGCTCAGCCTGCCCTTCTCCCATCCGCCGGCAAAGGCCCGCAGCGAGACCCAGCCGAACAGCAGGGAGACGGCGATACGCGATACGCAGCTGAGCCATGGCGCCGTGTAGTTCCGCAGCAGCCAGAGCGCCAGCAGCGCGATCAGGCAAGCGATCACAACGAGCAACGCCGGCCACTGTGACATGCTGCGATCCCTATCGACCACGGACCGGAGCGACCAGACAGCGACATCGACGCGGCCGCGGATCATTCAGACGCAAGTTCTTGCAGTCGGCCGTCAAAGCTGATCGGCCTTCATGGCGATGCGCAGCGCCTTCGGAATCGGCCGCGCGCGGCCACCGGAAACAAACGCAACCTTCACCTTGGCCTCAAGCAAGAGTTCGCCCCCCCGGCGCACTTCCTGATGCAGGGTGATCGAGGCGCCTTTCACATCGAGCGGACGCGTCAGCACGTCGAGCAGGTCATCCATTTTCGACGGCTTGAGAAAATCGAGCTGCATCGCGCGAACCACGAAAGCGAAACCCGGCGCCTCGCTCTCAGCTTCCGCGAACAGCGCGTGCTGATCGGCGCCGAGCAGCCGCAGATAATTGGTCCGCCCGCGCTCCATGAAGCGCAGATAATTGGCGTGATAAACGATGCCCGAGAAATCGGTGTCTTCGTAGTAGACACGCACCTGCATGCGATGGATGCCGTCGGCGATGGCGCCGTCGAGATGGGAAGTCGCACTCATACTATTCCTCGTCACTCGCCCCAAACAGTCCGATCTGCCCCTCCCGTTTCGGCTCCGCCAGTCCGAGATGCTTGAAGGCGTGCGAGGTCAACAAGCGGCCGCGGGGGGTGCGTTGCAGATAGCCGCACTGGATCAGATAGGGCTCGATGATGTCCTCGATGGCGTCGCGCGGTTCGGACAAAGCGGCAGCCATGGTCTCGACGCCGACGGGGCCACCGCCATAGTTCATGGCGATGGTGGTGAGATAGCGGCGATCCATGGCGTCGAGGCCGGCGCTGTCGACTTCGAGCGCGCTCAAGGCGTGATCGGCAATCTTGCGGTCGATCGCCGCGGCGTCTGCAGCGGAGGCGAAATCGCGGACGCGGCGAAGCAGGCGGCCGGCGATGCGCGGCGTGCCACGGGCGCGGCGTGCGATTTCATTGGCGCCTTCAGGTGTCATACCAATGGAGAGCACGCGGGCGCCGCGGGTCACGATGCTTTCCAGCTCGTCGATCGTGTAGAAATTCAGCCGCAGCGGAATGCCGAAGCGATCGCGCAACGGATTGGTGAGCAGCCCCGCACGCGTCGTCGCGCCGACCAGCGTGAATTTCGCCAGTTCGATCTTCACCGAGCGTGCGGCCGGGCCCTCGCCGATGATGAGATCGAGCTGGAAGTCTTCCATCGCGGGATACAGCACCTCTTCCACATTGGGATTGAGGCGATGGATCTCGTCGATGAACAGCACGTCACGTTCTTCGAGATTGGTGAGAAGCGCTGCGAGATCGCCGGCCTTGGAGATCACCGGCCCCGATGTCGCACGAAATCCGACACCAAGTTCGCGCGCGACGATCTGTGCCAACGTGGTCTTGCCGAGACCGGGCGGCCCGACGAACAGCGTGTGATCGAGCGCCTCGCCGCGCTTGCGGGCGGCGTCGATGAAAATCTGCAAATTCTTGCGCGCTTGCGCCTGACCTACGAAATCGGAGAGTGCTTGCGGGCGAAGGGCGGTGTCGCCGACATCGTCGGAACGGCGCTCCGGTGTCATCAGGCGGTTGGGTTGCGTATTCATGCGCGCAGCCTAGCACGATGCGATGACAAGGGCAGCGCGCTCACTTCGCGAGTTCCTTCAGACCCAGGCGAATGAGCATCGCCGTCTCGGCGCCCTCGCCGGCACTGCGCGAAGCTGAGGCAACGGCCGCTGCCGCCTGCGGCTGGCCGTAGCCGAGATTAACGAGTGCGGAGATGGCATCGCTGACGGCGCGCGGCGCGTTGTCATCGGCGACGGCGCCAGCGAGCTGCGCGACGACAGGATCAACCGACGCAAAGGCCGGCGCCTTGTCCTTCAATTCGCTCACGATGCGCTCCGCCACCTTCGGACCAACGCCCGGCGTGCGCGCGACGGCAGCCTTGTCGCGCAGCGCGATGGCATTGGCGAGATCAGCCGGCGGCAATGTCGAGAGCACCGCGAGCGCAACGCGCGCGCCGACGCCCTGCACGGTCTGCAGCAGGCGAAACCATTCGCGCTCCATGTCGGAGCGGAAGCCGAACAGTTTTATCTGGTCTTCGCGAACATATGTCTCGATGGACAGCACCGCCGCTTCGCCGGCCTGCGGCAAAGCCTGCAGCGTACGCACGGAGCAATGCACCTGATAGCCGACGCCCTGCACGTCGAGGATGACATAGTCCTCGCCATAGGAATCAATGAGACCCTTGAGTTTGCCGATCACGCGCCCACCGCCTTTCGCAGCATTGCGCTGGCGCGATGATGCGCGTGGGTGATGGCGATCGCCAGCGCGTCAGCGGCGTCGGCGCGTTTGAATTCGGCTTTCGGCAACAGGATTTTCAGCATCACCTGGATCTGGTTCTTGTCGGCGTGGCCGGCGCCGACCACCGTTTTCTTCACGAGGTTCGGCATGTATTCGGCGACTGCGATGCCGAACATGGCCGGCGACATCATGGCGATGCCACGCGCCTGGCCGAGCTTCAAGGTGGCGGCGCCATCCTTGTTGACGAAGGTCTGCTCCACCGCCGCTTCGGTCGGCTGGAATTCGTTGAGCACCTTGGTGAGGCCTTCATGGATGCCGAGCAGACGGTTCGCCAGCGGCAGCGTTTCCGGCGGCTCCACCGATCCGCAGGCGATGTAACTGAGCTTGTTGCCCAGCGTCTCGATCACGCCCCAGCCGGTGCGGCGCAGGCCGGGATCGATGCCGATAATGCGGACGGGCGCGCGAATCGAGGACACGGTCATGTCGCCTTGATAGCCGCGGGGCAAAGCGAACGAAACAAAAACGCGGGTGCCTGTGGCATCTGTCCCCTTGTGGTTACGCACGGTTACGCAGTCTCGCGGCGCTTGCGCGTCCGAGGTGTGAGCAGTTTCCCCTCGAACATGAGGGGTGGCAGCACGCCGTCAGGCGCACCTGGTGGTGACTGACGCCGCCCCTGCCTGCCGGATCGCCGGCAAACCTGAGCCGCGCAACGCCTGACGGCGTGCCACCGCGGGATTTTGGGCTGGAGGACCGTTCTGCCTGGCACCGGCACGTCCCGTCTGGCTCGGCTTTTCAGGGCAGCGAGCCTCGAAGACGTTGATCCCGACGGATTTCTCCGCCGTTCACCATGTGCCGTCGCAGCCGAACTATCGGCTCTCCCCCGTAGTGGGGAGTGACGGTGGCCCCCGGCCTCCCGAGTCCAGCTTGCGAGGCTGGCCGCAGGCACCGCATCCTGTCCCGCTCAAAGAACGCCTCATGAGAGCGCCCCTCGCGAACAAGACGGGGGCGTGTATGCAGGACGATGGGAATTTTGTCAAGAACAAAAATGGAACATGAAGCGCGAAGACACTCTGCTTCTCCCTCCCAAGCCGCGTAGCGGCGCAGCGGGGAGAACGAATCGAACGCGAAGCGTTCGAGACGGGTGGGGTGTCTCCCCACGTGACGTCCTATCGTGGGGAGAGACCCCACCCGGCGCTACGCGCCACCCTCCCCGCTGCGCGGCTCCGCCGCTTGGGGGAGGGAGACCATCAGCGCCCGGAGATCAACCCTGCCCGGGATCACTCGCCAACACGCCCTTCACGGCCTGAGCCCAGCCCTTCAGTTTGCGCGTCCGCGTCTCCTCGCTCATGGCCGGCTTGAAGCGCCGCTCCAGGCGCCAGTTGTCGGCGAACTTTGACGGCTCGGGGAAGACGCCCGCCAGGAGGCCGGCGAGATAGGCGGCGCCGAGCGCGGTCGTCTCCTGGATCATCGGACGATCCACCGGCGCATCCAGCAAATCCGCCAGGCGCTGCATGGTCCAGTCCGAAGCCGTCATGCCGCCATCGACGCGCAGCACCACGGTAGCCGCGCTGACATCGGGCCAGTCGGCGCGCATGGCGGCATAGAGATCGCGGGTTTGGTAGCAGACGCTCTCTAGCGCAGCATGTGCGAGCTCAGCGGGTCCTGTGTTGCGCGTGAGACCGAACAGCGCGCCGCGCACATCCGGATTCCAGTAGGGCGCGCCAAGGCCGACAAAGGCCGGCACGAGATAGACCGATTGCGAGGAATCGTTCCTGTCCGCGAGCGGACCGCTTTCGGAGGCACTCTTGATGATGCCGAGCCCATCGCGCAGCCATTGCACGGCGGAGCCGGCGACGAAGATCGAGCCTTCCAGCGCATAGGTACGCACGCCGTTCAATTGATAGGCCACGGTGGTGAGCAGCTTGTGCTTCGAGACGACAGGCGTGGTGCCGGTGTTGAGCAGCGCGAAGCAGCCGGTGCCATAAGTGGACTTGATCATGCCCGGCGCAAAACACGCCTGCCCGATGGTTGCGGCCTGCTGGTCGCCGGCGATGCCGCCGATCACGATGCTGCCGCCGAAGAGATCGGTCGAACCGAAATCGGACGAGGAATCCTGCACCTTCGGCAGCATCGCGCGCGGCACGCGGAGCAGCTTCAAAAGCTCATCGTCCCATTCGCCGGTGTGGATATTGAACAGAAGCGTGCGCGAGGCATTGGTAGCGTCGGTCGCATGGACCTTTCCGTCCGTAAGACGCCACAAGAGATAGCAATCCACCGTGCCGAACATCAGCTCGCCGCGCTCGGCGCGGGCGCGCGCACCGGGAACGTGATCGAGAATCCACGCCA
This sequence comes from Bradyrhizobiaceae bacterium PARB1, assembly GCA_002256345.1. Taxonomy (GTDB): domain Bacteria; phylum Pseudomonadota; class Alphaproteobacteria; order Rhizobiales; family Xanthobacteraceae; genus Tardiphaga. The sequence goes on from NKIY01000003.1 coordinate 527,184, forward strand.
CCTTGGTCCCGGAGAAATACGGATCGATGATCAGGCCAGTGCGCTGACTGATGAAGGGCTCATGGCCGTCCGCCTTCATCTGTGCGCAGATCTCGGCGGTGCGCCGATCCTGCCAGACGATGGCGCGGTGCACCGCCTGGCCGGTGACGCGATCCCATACCACGGTCGTTTCGCGCTGGTTGGTGATGCCGATGGCGGCGATGTCCTTCGCGCTCACATTCGCCTTGGCCATGGCGTCACGACAGACCGACAGGGTCGACGACCAGATGTCCTCCGGTTCGTGCTCGACCCAGCCGGACGCCGGGAAATGCTGCGGGAACTCCTGCTGCGCAATGGCGGCGATCGTAAGATCCGCGGCAAAGATCATCGCGCGCGACGAGGTGGTGCCCTGATCGATGGCCATCACGAATGACATGGAGGTTTCTTCCCGGATAACTGAGTGTTTGTCGGAGCAGGCAACTGGATCAGAAGCAGGACGTCAAGCCGATGACTTGTCCCGGACGCGGTCCGGCGCGAAGTGCTGCTCCGCAGAGCCGGGACACGATTGAGGCTAGATCGCCGGCACGCTCATCACGATCAGAGCACAGCCCACCAGAGCGAGTTCGCCCGGCAATGTCGCGCGGGCACGGCGGGCGATGCCTTCGCCAAGGCGGCCGAAAAAACGCATCCAGCGCTGCAAGCGCCAATAGAGCGAATTCTCCAGCGTGACCGCACGCAGCGTAAACGCCTTGCCCTTGGCCCAGGCATCGCATTCGAGCTTGAGCGGATCGGCATAATATTGCGCGATCTTCTCCGCGCCCATGCCATCGGTCGCGAGCCAGTTCGGAATATGGACGCTGCAAAGCTGCGCGACATCGGTGAACACCTTGTCGGTGCCGCAACCGCTGCCGGGACAGGGCGAGGCAAAGGCATCGCCGACCAGCACCACGCCGGGCTGCACCACATTGTCGCTCTCATAAAGATCGATCGGGCGGATCTTGATATCGCCGGAGATCGTGTAGTTGCCGATCAGACGGCGCAGTTTCGGCAGGCACTGATCCAGCGCGGCTTCCGGCGTGCGGCGCATGGCGCGCACCCACGGATCGTCCGTCTCGCGATAGACGAACAGATTGCCACGCATGCCCTCGCCAATGGGAAACAACGTGAGATAGGCGGTGCGATGGCGCGTCGCTTCGGCGAAATAAGTGAGCGCGGGAAATTCGAACTCTTCGCGACCTTTCGGTGCGATATCGAAGCCGACCGAGATCGAATGGCAGCGTGAGATGACGGGACGGCCGATCTTGAGCTGATCGCGCAGGCCGACACTGGCGCCATTGGCAAGCACAATGAGACGGGCCGAGATGTCTTCGCCGTTGGAAAGACCGATGGTCTGGCGATCGTCCGACGTCCGGACCGACACGGCCTTGGCATGGATGGTCTCGACCGTTGGCGGGATTTCACCGCGCACGGTGTTGACCAGCGTGTCGTAGAGAAAGCCGTGTTGCTGGCTCGGGCGTTTGTCGATCACGCGGCCGAAACGCGCGAGCCAGATCTCGCTGTCATGGGTCGCCGCGTTCAGCACGGCGTCGCGCAGGCCGGTCTTGTCCAGGCGGTCGATCTGCTGCTGGCCGCCGATCTTCTCGCAGCGAAGCTCCGGCGGATGCAAGCGATGCGGCTCGATCAGAATCGCGGACACGCCGGCGCGGCCGAGCATCGCTGCCGCGGCCGAGCCCGCCAGGCCCCCACCAATGATCGCGATATCCGTCTGCCGCACGGGAACACTCCGCCTGCGGCAATGAGTGCGCTGGAAATATTAAAATTCGGGAAAGGATTGCGACGGATGGTGAGAGGTTACCGCGACGGATTTGTTTCGGGACGTTTCCTCTGTGCCCCGAACGCGATGCGATACGCAGTATCGCTTCGCAGAGCCGGGGCCGTCACGAGCATTGGCGTTTGTTGCGGTCCCGGTTCAGCGAAGCAGCACTGGCGGCGAAGCTTTGCTTCGCCTGAGTGCTGCGTCGCGCCCGGGACAAGAATGCTCACACCGACGCCGTCGTCACGCCGCCGTCGATGACAATGGTCTGGCCGGTCATGAAGGTCGATGAGTCCGAGCCGAGATAGGCCACGGCACCCGCGATCTCATGCGGTTCGCCGATCCGGCGCAGCGGGGTGGTCGCGGTGCGGCGCTTGAGATTGGCCTCGTCTTCCCACAGCGCCTTGGCAAAATCCGTCTTCACGAGTCCCGGCGCAATGCAGTTCACGCGCACGCCCTTCGGGCCCCATTCGCCGGCGAGGCTGCGGCACAAAGCGAAGTCCGCGGCTTTGGAAATGCCGTAAGCGCCGATCACCGTGGAGCCGCGCAGGCCGCCGATGGATGAGATGATGACCACCGAGCCTTTGCCACGCTCGGCCATGGCGGGAATCGCCTTGGCGCAGAGCCAGATATTGCTCTTCACATTGGAGCCCATGATCTTGTCGAAGGCTTCATCGGTGATGTCGAGCAGCGGGCCGTAATAGGGATTCACCGCGGCGTTGCAGACGAGGATGTCGATCGGGCCGTAATGCTTCACGGTGCCGTCGATCAGCGCATCGACCTCGGCCTTGCGCGCAATGTTGCAGGGAATGACATGGGCATCGCCGCCGTTCTTTCGGATGCCTTCGGCCACTTCCTCGCAGGCATCCGCCTTGCGGCTGGAGATGACCACCTTGGCGCCAAGCTGGGCCAGCAATTCAGCCGACGCACGGCCGATGCCGCGGCTGGAGCCGGTGATGACGGCAACCTTGCCGGTGAGGTCGAATGGATTTTTCACGGGGTGTTTCCTTCTGATGTTTGTTGTTGATTTTTGTTGGTGAAGCGAGCGGGGTCAAGCGCGGTCGTAGCCCGGATGGAGCGCAGCGCAATCCGGGGGACCGGCGTTTCCACTAAAGCTCTGGTTCCCGGATTACGCTTCGCTCCATCCGGGCTACGAGCGCGCCACACGCGTCGCGATGTAATCCTTGCCCTTCGCCGTAAATGTCTCGCGGATGATAAAACCATCCGCCGGCGACATCGGGCCGATCGGCACCGGGCCGGTCGGCATGATCAGCGTGGCATTGCTGCCGACGAAGATGAGGAGATGACGTCTTTCTTCGAGCAGCTTTGCCGACCAGGCGATCAGGCCATTGAGCAGCGGCTGCTTCTGCCAGGCAGAGGGCGCGCCGGGATCGACCTGGCCATAGATGAAGCCGGTGGTCGGATAGACCGAGAACACGATCTTGGAATGCTCGGGCTTCCACGCCTCGGCCATCTCGAAGTCCTGCACCCAGACACAATCGAAGGAGCGGCATTGCTGCGGGCGGGTCTCGTAGATCTTGCAGCCGGAGCCGATGACGCAATGCTGGCACCACTTGCCGGCCGGCTTCGGCACCTCGTCCACCCGGTAGACCTTGCAGCACATGGTGCAGGTTCCGCATGCACGGGTGGCGACAGGGTCGGATGTGACGGGCGAGGCCTGCATGGGTATCCAGGTGCGACAATTTGACGTGTTCCAAACGGACCAATGACGGCCGCGGGTATTCGCTGCAATTGACAACTCGGTGATCGGCCGGGACATCCACGTCTGCGCGTGCTAAGAGCCGGCGCTCACCCCATATGGAACCGAGAACAATCCCCGGCCGCTTTGGCATGCGGGGATTTTAAAGAGCGAAATCATTGAGTTACGCGGTCAAAGAGATTTTCCTGACGCTGCAGGGCGAAGGCGCCCATGCGGGCCGCGCCTCCGTGTTCTGCCGCTTTGCGGGCTGCAATCTCTGGACCGGGCGAGAGCAGGACCGCGCCACCGCGGTCTGCCAGTTCTGCGACACCGATTTCGTGGGCATGGATGGCACCTTGGGCGGTCGCTACGCCTCGGCCGAAGCGCTGGCCGACACCATTGCGGCGCAATGGGTGGGCCCCGGCGACAACCGCTATGTGGTGCTGACCGGCGGCGAACCCTTGCTGCAGGTCAACGACGAGCTGGTCGCGGCGCTGCATGAGCGGGGCTTCGAGATCGGCGTCGAGACCAACGGGACGGTGGCGCCGCCAGCCGGCATCGACTGGATCTGCGTCAGCCCGAAAGCCGGCGCCGACCTCGTCATCCGCGCCGGGCATGAATTGAAGCTGGTCTATCCGCAACCGGCGGCAATGCCGGAGCAATTCGAGGCGCTCGCCTTCGAGCGATTCTCGCTGCAACCGATGGACGGTGCGGATGCGATCAGCAATACCGCGCAGGCGGTGGATTACTGTCTAAAACATCCGCAATGGCGGCTGAGCGTGCAGACGCACAAGACACTAGGCATCAGGTAGTTTGGGTATCAGGCGATGTGGGAACTGACGAAATCGTTTCGCTTCGAGGCAGCGCATGCGCTGTCTTACACGACGCTCGGCGAAGCGAGCCAGGAGATCCACGGCCATTCGTTTCGCGCCGAGATCACCATTCGCGGCGAGCCTGATCCTGTCACGGGGATGGTGATGGATCTCGGCCTGCTCGATCGCAGTCTCGATGATCTCCGCAAGACGCTCGACCACAAGTTCCTGAACAAGATCGAGGCGATCGGCGTTCCGACGCTGGAAAATCTGTCGCGCTACATCTGGGACCGCGTCGCCGACAAGGGACCGGTGGTCCGCGTCGGCGTATTCCGCGACAGCTGCAATGAGAGCTGCGTGTATTTCGGGCCGAAGAAATAGGGTCTGTTCTGTCGCGGAGGCGACGCGGCGCGACGTGCCGCTTCGCAGAGCCGGGACCATGACGAACTCCGGCGTTTGATACGGTCCGGCTCTGCGGAACAACGCTGCGCGTCCAGGACAAGTTACTCCTCCGCCGTGATGATGCATGTCGCCGTCGCATGGGCGCAGAGCTTGCCGTCCTGTCGATCAGCATCGCTTCCGTTGCAGCCATCCGGCGTCCCGTGTGAATGAACGCAGCGTCATCCGGGCTGCCTGTCTCACCACAAAGTTACCACACGGCGCGTCATAGTCGCTTCACTCTCTATCCCGCGCTTTGCGTTGACATGACCATGGGGGCGACATGGAGTGGCAATGAAGCTGCTGACATCCTTGCCACTGCGCGTGCTTGGCGCGCTGGCTTCCCTGATCTGTGCCGATCTATCGCCCGCGGCGGCCGATAATGCCGTCGACGAACAGATCAAACGTATCGTCACCACCGAGCTTGCGTCGAAGGCCGGCAATCACGGCGGGCTCGCGGTCACGGTGCATGCGGCTGGACATACGCAGGTTTTCACCTATGGCCTTGCCGACCAGGCGACGCAGCGGCGGATCGCTTCCGACACGCTGTTCAACCTCGCCTCGGTGCGCAAGATATTCGAGGCGACGCTGGTGTCGCTCGGATCGATCCGCGGCGAGTTCAGCCTCGACGATCCCGCGAGCAAATATGTCCCCGAACTGACTGGCGACTATGTGAAACGGATCACCATCGGCCAGCTCGCCACCCATACATCGGGACTGCTGCTGCCAACCGACCATCCGCCTTGGCCGACCGGTTCCTACTCACTGCCGCGTTTCTTCGACATGTTGAACGAATGGACGCCAAAGGCCGGCGAAGAGCCGGGCAAGCAGCGCATCTACACGCATGCCGGCTATGTGCTGCTGCAGATCGTGCTGGAGCGCCGCTACGGCCGCCCGATCGGCGAGCTGATTTCCGAACGTGTGTTAAAGCCGCTCGGCATGACGGAGACCTTCCTGCCCGAGCGTGGTCCGGACCGTCAGGCGATACTGGCGCCGGACATCCTGGCCCGCGTCGTTCAGGGCTATGACGATGACGGCTCGACCATCGGCCGGCCCGGTAATCAACAGGGATACTATGACTTCCCCGGCACCGGACAGATGTTCTCCTCGCCGAAGGATCTTGGCATCTTCCTCGCTGCCAGCCTGGACGACACCGTCGTCGATCCGCAGCTGCGTGAGGCCTTGAAGATGACCCAGCGCCAGATATTTCGCGTCAGCAGCGAGTTCGGCCAGGCGACCGCATGGGAGAATGTGCACAGGAACGGCATCGACGTGGTGGACAAGCCTGGCGGCCTGAACAATGCCACGGCCTATATCGGACTGATGCCAAGGCAACGCATGGGGATCGTTGTGCTCGCCAATCGCGGTGAATTCCCTTACGAGATCGCGCGCTATCGCGTGCTGCCCGAACTGGCGCGGCTGCGCGGGCAGTAGCCACCGCTGGCATTCGGGCGCACATGGTGCTTGGATGCCATCATGCGCATCCTGCTGATCAATCCCAACACCACCGAAAGCGTCACGGCACTGGTAGCGCAGCACGTGATGTGCGTCGCCGGCAATGCAGCGAGCTTCATTCCCGTCACCGGCCGCTTCGGCGCGCGCTACATTTCCACACGGGCCTCAAGCGCGATTGCCGCGCATGCGGCGCTCGACGCCTATGCGGCGCATCGTGCGGGATGCGCCGCGGTCTATCTCGCCTGTTTCGGTGATCCCGGCCTGCTGGCGCTGCGCGAAGTCGCCGATATCCCTGTTGTCGGCATGGCGGAAGCCTCATGCATCGAGGCGGCCAAGAGCGGTCGCTTCGCCATCGTCACCGGTGGCGCGCTGTGGGGGCCGATGCTCACCGAATTCGTGACCAGTATCGGCCTCGCCGATAATCTCGCAGGCGTGCGCACCATCGCTCCTACCGGCGGCGAGATCGCGCGCGATCCCGATGCGGCCCTCGCCTCGCTCGCAAAAGCCTGCACGGCCTGTGCGAACGAGGATGGCGCCGAGGTCGTGATTCTCGGCGGCGCTGCGCTCGCCGGTCTCGCGGAACGCATCCAGCCTGATGTGCCGGTGCCCGTGCTCTGTTCCGTCGCCACCGGCACCCATGCGGTGATCGCTGCAGCAAAGCGACAGCGCGATGACAGAGATTCACCGCCCGCGCTGGACAGTATCGGCCTATCCGCGGAACTCACGACACTTCTCCAACGAAAATAAAAACACGCCATGCCGCCGTGTTCGGACTGTCATGACGCACGCCTAGGCTCCGCCTGCGATTCAACTCATTTTCAGGAGCAGGTCATGGAATTGAAAGCAGGCGACGTCGTAATGCTGAAATCGGGCGGCATGCCGCTCACCGTTGCCGATGTCGACGGCGACCATATCGAATGCGTGTGGCTGGGCGAGGAAGGCGATCTGTTCCGCGAGACGCTGCCGCGCGCCGTGCTCGAAATCGCGCTCGTCATCCCGAACGAGGATGAAGACGACGAGGAAGAAGACGAAGACGAGGAAGAAGCGCACGCCAAGGTCGCCTGACCTCGGCTCTCCGCTTCAAGCTTGATTCAAATTTCTGCACCGAGCGCGAAACTTTCGCGCTCGGCTTCATTGGCACGTGAGCCGCCGATGAATACGACCGCGGTCTTCGATCCCTCGGGGAAATGATAGACGGCGATGCCGCTCCCCGGGCCGCCGCCGGTATGACCGATGACACGCAGGCCATTGGTCGCAATCCCCGTCATCACGCCCAAACCATAGGCCGCAAGCCGCCACGGACGATCCGCACCGGGACCGCCAACCGGCATGCCCGCGTTCATCTCGTCACGCAAATGCTGCGGCAGCAGATCGGACGTCTGCAGCCGGTGTAGCAGCAATCCCGCATCGCGCAGGGAGCCGATTGCGAGCCCGTGATAGACCCAGCGCGGATCGTAGGCCGTCACCGAGCCCATCTGCACGATATCAAGGTCGCTGCGTTGCATGGCGATCCGCGGGGCATTCACGCCGAGCGGTTTTCCAAGCCGACCGCGCAGCGCTTCGTCGAGCGAAAGCCCCGTCATCTCCTCGAGCTTTCGACGCAGCAACGCATAGCCGACATTGGAATAGCAGAACTCCCCGCGCGTCACTTTGGCATGCAGGGGAGCGACCTGTGCCAGCAGATACTCGACCGGCCATGCATCCTCGTCCGCGGCAACCGCAGCATGGTAGGCAGGCAGCGCACCATAATCCGCGAGGCCGGCGCGATGCAGGAGTAGCTCACGCAGACTGAACGCTTGACCATCGAGCGGATCGTCCAGCGACAACCGGCCATCGCGCACCAATGTCAAAGCGAGCGCCGCGATCAGCGTCTTGGTAAAGCTCCACCATGGCACGATGACATCGGCATGCTCGGCGATCTCGTATCCGTTCGCATGACAAACGAATTTCATGATCGGCTGGTCCACTATAATCGATGATCGTGCTTGAACCGGGCGATGGTCTGGTCGGCGATCACGGTGATGACATCGACCTCCATCGGGAAATCGTTCGCCATCCAGGCATCCTCTGCCAGTGCCAGCACATGGCCGAGCACAGGCCCCTTGGGGATGCCGCGCGCCATGAAGTCGGCCGCCTTGAGCGGAAAGACCGGCGGCGTCCAGCGCTCGGGCAGCGCGACGAGCTGTTTCCATTCCGCCGCATGGCCGCCCTCGCCGTCGCGCGCCCAGGCCAGCAGCATGCGGTTGCGGTAGCGCTGGTTACCCAGACGATACAGACGCTGCCGGGCGCGCGGCTCGTCCATGCCCTTCAGCCGCCACCAGCGGTGCCCCATGGAGTCCAGCGCCTTGTTCTCTTCGTTGGTGAGACGCAGGCATTGCGTCAGCCGCTTGGCATCCTCGGTCACTGCGACGGCAAGCGCGCCAAGTCGCAGCATCGCATCGGGAGCAAGCCCGATCTCCTGCTCGATGCCGATCATGTTCCTGAACGGCCCGAGGTAGGTCACGCCGCCGCAAATGCGCTGTAACAGGCCAGCATCGACCATCGCCTCGGTCGCAGAATATGCCCCGGGCGCGACCAGCAGCTTCAACAACTCCATCCGGATGCGCTCGGCCGAAAGGCCTGCGATGCCATCGCGGCCCCGGATCGACGCGAGATAGCCTTCGCGGTCCGGAGCGCCGGCGCCGTAGGCGGCATGAATGCGGAAGAAGCGCAGGATGCGCAAGTAGTCCTCGGCGATACGCTGGTCGGGATCACCGATGAAGCGCACGCGCTTCACGTCCACATCCGGCAAGCCGCCGACATGATCATGCACCACGCCATCGATGGATGCCGACAGTCCATTCATGGTGAAATCGCGTCGCTCGGCATCGCGTTGCCAATCGCGGCCGAACATCACCTTGGCCTTGCGCCCGAAGGTCTCGACATCCTCACGCAGCGTGGTGACTTCGATCGGCACCCCTTCGACCACCAGCGTGATCGTGCCGTGCTCGATCCCGGTCGGCACGCTCTTGTAACCGGCGGCTTTGGAGCGGCGCACGACTTCCTCGGGCACCGCCGTGGTCGCGATATCGATCTCGCCGACCTCCAGCCCCATCAACGCATTGCGCACGGCGCCGCCGACGGCGCGCGCTTCCTCGCCGTTGCCGTTGAGCAATGCGAGCACGCGGCCTGCCGGGCCTACGGTCAGCCACGGCGCATGGATGACCCGCTGTTGCGCGGTCATTTGTTCTGTCCCGGCACGAGCTTGCCATTCTCCATATGCGCGGGCGTATAGGTCGCCGTCGGCGCAGCACCGGAAAAATGCGCGAGCAGAATGAGGCTGAGAATAACCAGGATGAACGCAGCGATCAGCAGCTTGAGAATCACCCGCGCCGGCCACGACGCCGATTCCGTCACGCCCTTCGATGTCGCCAGCAGGAACAGCGCATAGAGCACGAACGGAATCAGGAAGATGCCGACCTCAGTGAGAACAGGGCGGATCATTTCTGCACGATCCGCTCATACAGCACGCGCAGGATACCCGCTGTGGCCCCCCAGATGTAATGCTCGGCGAACGGCATCGCGTAATAGGAACGCTCGATGCCGCGAAAGTCCTTGCTGTGCAGCTGATGATTGTCGGGGTTCATCAGGAACGACAGCGGCACTTCGAAAGCGCTCTCGACTTCATTTTCGTTGATGGTCAGCGCAAAGCCCGGCTTGACCCGCGCCACCGTGGGCAGGATGCGAAAGCCGAAGCCGGTGGCATAGAGATCGAGATAGCCGATCGGATCGATGAAGGAGCGATCCAGCCCGATCTCTTCCTCCGCCTCGCGCAAGGCGGCATCGAGCGGCGATGCGTCGCTCGCGTCGATCTTGCCGCCGGGAAACGAGATCTGTCCGGCATGGTCGTTGAGGTGCGCGGCGCGCTGGGTCAGCAGCACGGTCGGCTGTTCGTGCTCGACGATGCCGATCAGCACCGCGGCAGGACGTATCGGCCGCTCCTGCGCGACGATCTGAATCATGCGGTCATTGCCGGCATCGCCGGTGACCGGGATGATGCTCGCGTCGGTGAGCCCATCGGGAACGTCGAAAGAGAGTCGCGCTTTGGCGCGCGCAAAGAACTCGGCCGAATCCATCGCAGCCGATTCCGCCGCCGGAGTGGCCATGGCAGGCGCATCCGTCTTCAGCACCGAATTAGTCAATCACGCCCCTCGAGTCCGATCTCACATAGCTTGCCTGACTTGCTCGGCATCTGCCATTGCAAAAAAGGCGCCCCCCGAGGCGATGCCGAACATCGCCGCGCCATCGATCATCTGCTCCTCGCCCATGTCAACAAGATCGTAATAGATCGCCCGCGTCACCTTGGCCCACAGATCGGAGCGGACATGCAGATACGGCGTCAGGCCGCCATCCTCCGCCTGCGCGAAGCGCAGCTTGTGGTCGCCATCGCAGGTGACCCAGTCATCCACATTGGTGCGAAATTTGAGCACGGTACCGGACGCATCCTGCTCCTTCTGCATCTCGACGGCGAGGAAAGGCGCGTCGTCCACGGTGATGCCGACCTTCTCCACCGGCGTGACCAGAAAATACTTGCCATCTTCCCGCTTCAGAATCGTCGAAAACAGCCGCACGAGCGCCGGCCGGCCGATCGGCGTGCCCGTATAGAACCACGTACCGTCCGCAGCGATTCGCATGTCGAGATCGCCGCAAAACGGCGGATTCCAGAGGTGCACGGGCGGCAGACCTTTGTTCTCCCTGGCGCCGTCCTTCGCCGCAGCGGCCAGTCCGTCCAGCCCCTGCGCCGATTCCCGTGCGGATCCTTGCGCCGCTTCCTGCCCTTGCTTCGCCATTGTTTGCCCTGACCTTACCTGCCGCCGCTCTGGCACGAGGTATGCACGTCTTGAAACATGCAGTGCCGGTTTCCAACTCGCCACAACGTGATGCAGTTCATAGCCGCATCCCGATATTGTGGGGATAGTTTAATTCAACAAATACATGGCCTTCGCTTAGCCTTCGCTTAAGTCTAGCATCAGGCTTGCGGAATATTGAGACGAGATCCGGCGGCGTTCGTTGCGCGTGCCGCTCACCCGAAGGAGCAGTTGATGGCCACCGATAGTGTCGAGAAACTCGAAGACGTGATCGTCCGCTCCGCGGAACAGGTCGCCGGCCAGATGCGTGCCGCGAAGGAAGCAATCTCGACCGTCATCTTCGGCCAGGACCGCGTGGTGGAAAATACGCTCGTCACGATCCTGTCCGGCGGCCATGCGCTGCTGATCGGCGTGCCCGGTCTCGCCAAGACCAAGCTCGTCGAAACCCTCGGCACCACGCTCGGGCTCGACGCCAAGCGCATCCAGTTTACCCCCGACCTGATGCCCTCCGACATTCTCGGCGCCGAAGTGCTGGACGAGAGCGTCGCCGGCAAGCGCTCGTTCCGCTTCATCTCCGGGCCCGTCTTCGCGCAATTGCTGATGGCCGACGAAATCAACCGCGCCTCGCCGCGTACGCAGTCTGCGCTGCTGCAGGCGATGCAGGAGCAGCACATCACCGTGGCCGGCGCACGGCATGATCTGCCAAAACCGTTCCATGTGCTCGCCACGCAGAATCCGCTGGAGCAGGAAGGCACCTATCCGCTGCCGGAAGCCCAGCTCGACCGCTTCCTGATGGAGATCGACGTCGATTATCCCGATCGCGACGCTGAGCGCCGCATCCTGTTCGAAACCACCGGTGCCGAGGAGACCACCGCCAAGGCTGCCGTGAACATCGAGACGCTGCTGACTGCGCAACGTCTGGTGCGCCGCCTGCCAGTCGGCGACAGCGTGGTGGAAGCGATTCTCACTCTGGTGCGCTCGGCGCGTCCCGGCCCCGATGCCGGCGAAGCGTCGAAACTGATCGCCTGGGGTCCCGGCCCGCGCGCCTCGCAATCGCTGATGCTCGCGGTGCGCGCCCGTGCATTGCTCGACGGCCGCCTGGCTCCTTCCATCGACGATGTGCTCGATCTCGCCGAGCCGATCCTGAAGCACCGTATGGCGCTGACCTTCTCCGCGCGCGCCGAAGGCCGCACGGTGGCCGACGTGATCGGCCAGCTCAAGTCACGGATCGGTTGATGGCCGCAGCGCCGGATCACGCCACGCAGGAAATTCTGGCGGTCCGCCGTGCCGACGGCGAGAGCCGTTCGCTCGCAGCCTCGTTGCCGCGTCTCGTGCTGGAAGCGCGGCGTATTGCCGCGACCGTGATCCATGGCCTGCATGGCCGTCGCCGTGCCGGCCATGGTGAAAGTTTCTGGCAGTATCGCCGCTTCATCTCCGGCGAACCGGCGCAGAACGTGGACTGGCGTCGCTCCGCGCGTGACGATCATCTCTATGTCCGCGAGCAGGAATGGGAGGCCGCGCATACGATCTGGCTGTGGCCGGATCGCTCGCTGTCCATGGCCTTTGCGTCGAAAGGCGCGCGGGATTCGAAACTCGAGCGCGCGTTGATCGTCACCTTCGCGCTGGCCGAGCTGCTTGTCTCCGGCGGCGAACGCGTCGGCATCCCGGGCCTGATGAATCCGACCTCCAGCCGCAATGTCATCGACAAGATGGCGCAGGCGATGCTGCACGACACCACCCATCGCGAGAGTCTGCCGCCGACTTTCGTGCCCTCGGCATTGTCGGAAGTCGTCCTGCTCGGCGATTTCTGGTCACCGATATCCGAGATCAAGACGATGCTGGCGGGCCTGTCATCGGCCGGCGCCCATGGCACGCTGGTGCAGATCGTCGATCCCGCGGAGGAAACATTCCCCTATTCCGGCCGCGTCGAATTCGTCGAGCCGGAAAGCGGCAATGCGATCACCGCCGGCCGCGCGCAAATTTGGGCGGAAGATTACGTCGCCCGCCTCAAGGCGCATCGCGATGAAATCCGCGACGAGACCGCCAAACTCGGCTGGCTGTTCTCGACGCATACAACGGATCGGTCCGCTGCCGAACTGTTGCTGTTCCTGCATGCAGGCATGGCAGTCAATCGCGCCGCGGGCGGCAGCATGGTGAAGGTGGGACGCTCGGCATGATCGGTGGCTTCCCGCTCGCATTCGCACAGCCCTTGATGCTGCTCGGCCTGGTCAGCCTGCCGGTGCTGTGGTGGCTGCTGCGCGTGATGCCGCCGCGCCCGCAACGCATCGCCTTCCCGCCGACACGGCTGCTGTTCGACATCGCGCCAAAGGAAGAAACGCCGTCGCGCTCGCCGTGGTGGCTGACGCTGCTGCGCCTTCTGGCCGCTGCGCTGGTGATCTTCGCCGCAGCCGGCCCGATCTGGAATCCGCAGACCGGCCCTGCCGCCTCGACCGCGCCGCTGACGATCCTGATCGATGACGGCTGGTCGTCTGCCGCGAGCTGGGATGCCCGCATCCGCGCCGCGGATGAGCTGATCGCCAATGCGGACAACAATCGCCGCGGTGTCGCGCTGGTGCCGTTGTCGGAACCGACGCGCGACATCACGCTGCTGCCCGGCGGCACCGCACGCGTGGCGCTGCGCCAGCTATCGCCAAAGCCCTATTCGATCGACCGTGTGGAAACCCTGCCGTCGCTGGAGCGCTTCCTGAAAGCCACAGGCGACAGCGAGATCGTCTGGTTGTCCGATGGCGTCGATACCGGCCGCGGCAGCGATTTCACCCAGGGCCTTGCCAGGACCATCGGCGATCGCACGCTGACCATCTATGACGGCGGCGCCGCGCCAGCGCATGCACTGGTCGCAGCGGAAAATGCTGCCGCGAAAATGACCGTAAAGGTGCTGCGCGCCGGCGCGAGCGGCCCCGAGGCCGGCATCGTGCGCGGCCTCGATGCCAAGGGCTCGCCGGTCGGCGAAGCGAAATTCCTGTTCACGCCGAATGAGCACGAGACCGAAGCCGCATTCGATCTTCCGGTCGAACTGCGCAACGACATCGCCCGCCTGGAAATCTCCGGCGAGCGCTCGGCCGGCGCCGTGCAACTGCTCGACAAGCGCTGGCGTCGCCGCGCTATCGGCATCGTCTCCGGCACCACGAGCGATACGGCGCAGCCGCTCCTCGCCTCAACCTTCTATCTCGCCCGCGCCCTCTCCCCGTTCGCGGATGTTCGTCAGGGCGACCGCGGCGCGCCGCAGCAGGCGATCACGCAGTTCCTGGATCAGAAACTGCCGATGATCGTGCTTGCCGATGTCGGCACGCTGTCGCCGGAAATCCGCGAGCGGCTGAATGCCTGGATCGACAATGGCGGCGTGCTGGTGCGCTTCGCCGGTCCGCGCCTCGCTCAGGCCGAAGACGATCTGGTGCCGGTGAAATTGCGCCGCGGCGACCGCAATCTCGGCGGCTCGCTGACCTGGGAGAAACCGCAGCATCTTGCTGCCTTCTCCGCCGATGGCCCGTTCGCCGGCCTCGCTGTGCCGAAGGACATCACCGTGAACCGCCAGGTGCTCGCCGAACCGAATGCAACACTGGCCTCGAAGAGCTGGGCGACACTGGAAGACGGCACGCCGCTGGTCACCGGCGAGCGCCGCGGCAAGGGCCTCGTCACACTCTTCCATGTCAGCGCCGATATGCGCTGGTCGGACCTGCCGTTGTCCGGCACCTTCGTCGAAATGCTGCGCAGGGTCGTCGATATCTCCGGTTACACTTCGACGCCCGGCGCCGGTGTCGCCGGCGAAACCGGCACTGAAACAGTCGCGCCACTACGCACGCTGGACGGGTTTGGCGTATTCGGCCCGCCACCCTCGACGGCAAAGCCGCTCTCCGCCGACTACCGCGACCGCGCCACATCCGAACACCCGCCAGGGCTTTACGGCTCTGCCGACGGCCCGCTCGCGGTCAATGCGCTGGCCGCGGCCGATCGCATTGCGCCGCTGGATTTCTCCGCATTGAAAGCCAATCGCGCCAGTTACACCAATGCCGAACCGCGCGACCTGCGCGGCATCCTGCTCTCCACCGCGCTCGCGCTGTTCCTGATCGATGCAATCATCGTCGCGCTGCTCGGGGGCGCCATCGCTTCGCTGTTCCGCCGACGTGCGGTATCGACCGTGCTCGCGATCGCCGTCGCACTCGGCGCAGTCACCGGCTTGCCGACACGACTGCGCGCCGATCAGGCCAGCGACGACTTCGCCATCAAGGCCGTATCGCAAACGCGGCTCGCATACGTCGTCACCGGCAATGCCGACGTGGATGACATCGTGAAATCCGGCCTCACCGGCCTCACACTGTTTCTGGCCCAGCGCACCGCGCTCGAAGCCGGCGAGCCGGTCGGCATCGACCCGGCCAAGGACGAGTTGTCGTTCTTTCCGCTGATCTACTGGCCGATCATCCCCGGCGCACCAAAGCCACCGCAGGAAGCGATCAACCGCATCGACGCCTATATGAAGCAAGGCGGCACGGTGCTGTTCGACACCCGTGACGCCGTCGAGGCGCCGGCTGGACCGAATGGCGAGTCGCAGACGCCCGGCATGCAGACGCTGCGCACCATCCTGTCGTCGCTCGATGTGCCCGAACTCGAGCCGGTGCCGCCGGCGCATGTGCTGACCAAGACCTTCTTCCTGCTCAGCGACTTCCCCGGCCGTTTCAATTCCGGCCCGACCTGGGTGGAAGCCTTGCCGCGCGAGGACAGCGATGAAGCCGCCTCACGTCCCGCCCGCGGCGGTGACGGCGTATCGCCGATCATCATCACCTCGAACGACTTCGCCGGCGCGTGGGCAATGCGCCCGGACGGCCAGCCGATGCTGCCGATGGTCCCCGGCGAACCCCGCCAGCGCGAATTCGCCTTCCGCGCCGGCGTCAATATCGTGATGTACACCCTGACCGGTAACTACAAGGCCGACCAGGTGCACGCGCCCGCCCTCATCGAACGTCTCGGTCAATAGGAGCGCGGCATGCAATACGGCATCGCATTCACGCCGCTCGTCCCGACGCTGATCCTGTGGATCGGCCTTGCGGCCATTGTCGTCATCGCGGCGCTGCTGCTGCTCGGCCGTGCGCGCGGCGCTGCCATCCGCGTCGGCGCACTGGCGCTGATCCTGCTGGCGCTCGCCAATCCGTCCTTCACCCGTGAGGAACGCGAGCCCCTCTCTTCGGTCGCGGCTGTGGTGGTCGACAAGAGCCCGAGCCAATCGTTCGGCGACCGAGCCAAGGAGACAGAGGAAGCCACGAAGCAGCTGGTCGATCGGCTCAAGCAGGTCAAAGGCCTCGAGGTCCGCACTGTCGAGGCCGGTCAGGCCGATGGCGAGACCGATGGCACGAAACTGTTCGGCGCATTGTCTTCCGCCCTCTCCGATGTCCCCAGCGACCGCGTCGCCGGCGCCTTCCTGATTACCGACGGTCGCGTGCACGACATTCCCGCCAATCTCGCCGGTCTCGGCTTCAAGGCACCACTGCATGCGCTGATCACCGGACGCAAGGACGAGCGCGACCGCCGCATCGCCATCACCGCGGCGCCGCGCTTCGGCATTGTCGGGCAATCGCAGAAAGTCACCTTCCGTCTCGACGATCAAGGCGTCAGCAACGAGCGCGCCCGCGTCACCATTCGCCGCGACGGCGACACCATCGGCGAGCGCCAGATGGTGTCCGGCCAGACCGTGACCGTCGATGTCGATATCAAACATGCCGGCCCGAACATCGTCGAAATCGAAGCCTCACCCATCGACAACGAGCTCACCCTCGTCAACAATCGCGCGGTGGTCGCCATCGACGGCGTGCGCGACAAACTTCGCGTATTGCTGGTGTCCGGCGAACCGCATTCCGGCGAACGCACCTGGCGCAATCTGCTGAAGTCCGATGCGTCCATCGATCTCGTGCACTTCACCATTCTGCGTCCGCCGGAGAAGCAGGACGGCACGCCGATCAACGAGCTCTCGCTGATCGCCTTCCCGACCCGCGAACTGTTCCAGCAGAAGATTCACGAATTCCAGTTGATCATCTTCGATCGCTATGCCCGCCAGGGCGTGCTGCCGATCGCTTACTTCGACAATATCGCGCGCTATGTCCGCAATGGCGGCGCGGTGCTGGTCTCGGCTGGCCCCGACTATGCGTCGAACACGTCGATCTGGCGCACGCCGCTGGACTCGGTGTTGCCTGCCGAGCCGGTCGGCGTCAGCGAGAAGCCGTTCTATGCGCATCTGTCTGATGTCGGCAAACGCCATCCGGTGACACGCGGCCTCGAAGGCGCGAACAGCGAGCCGCCGAAATGGAGCCGTTTCTTCCGCACCGTCGAGACGCGCAACACCACCACGCCGCCGGTGATGACCGGCGCCGACGGCAAGCCGCTGCTGCTGCTGTCGCGCGCAGGCGAGGGCCGCGTCGCGCTGCTGTTGTCCGATCACATCTGGCTGTGGGCGCGCGGCTATGAAGGCGGCGGCCCGCATCTCGATCTGCTCCGCCGCATGTCGCACTGGCTGATGAAGCAGCCGGATCTCGAAGAGGAAGCGTTGAAGCTGCAGACGCAGGCGAAGGACCTGATCGTGCTGCGCCAGACCATGGGCGACAATGTCAGTCCGGTCACGGTCACGTCCCCCTCGGGCAAGACGCGCGAACTGACGCTCACTGCCGGCGAACCCGGCCAGTGGCGCGCCACGACGCCGGCCGACGAGCTCGGCCTCTGGCAAGCCACCGACGGCACGCTCAAGGCGCTGATCAATGTCGGCCCGGTCAATCCGAAGGAATTTTCGGAAGTGACCTCCACCACCGAGATGCTGCGTCCGCTGGCGCAAGCGAGCGGCGGCGATGCGCGCCGGCTCGATGAAGGCTCTGGCATGGAGCTGCCGCGCGTGGTGCCGGTGCGATCGTCCACCACCTTCCGCGGCGACGGCTGGATGGGCGTGCACATGCGCGACGCCAGCGTGGTCCGCGGCGTCGGCGTGCTGCCGATGTTCGCGGGAATTGTCGGGCTGCTGCTGCTACTCGGCGCCTTTGCGGCAACGTGGCTGCGGGAGAGCCGGTGACCTGTAGCCCGGATGGAGCGCAGCGCAATGCGGGGATGTCGAGATAGTTGAAACGCCGGTCCCCGGATTGCGCTGCGCTCCATCCGGGCTACGAAGCCCGCAGAGCGTGGCCCAAATCCCACATCTCCCCGGCCTCTCGCCGCCGCGCCGCCGCAATCCGTTGACACCTCCCCGCCTCCGCGCGATGTTATATTATAACATCGGGAGTGGCTGACCCCTCCGCCGTCCGATGTTTTGGGGCAGCCGGTCGGCATGAAGTGGTTTCGCGACAATCTCAGGCATGGAGCAAAGCTGGCGCTGTTCGCGCTCGCGGTGCAGATCGTGCTGTCGCTCGGCCACATCCATCTCGACGACCTGCATGCCGCCCCCGACGGCGCTGCGGGGATCACGCAGGTGCAGGCGCCGTCCCAACCGGACAGCGACCACCAGCAACACCGCGCGGGCGTCCCTTGCGATATCTGCGCGGTCATGGCGATGGCCGGCACGGCACTGTTCGCGGCGCCGCCGATCCTGCTGTTGCCGGATGCCGCCGAATTCGCCTATGCGGCCGTCAAGGCCGAGTTCGATCACCTCGACGCCGTCAGCGGCGCGCAGCAACCACGCGGTCCTCCCGCTTCCTGACTTCACCAGCGACCACCGCCGCCACGACTCCGTGACGGCGTATCCGAAGTGAAATTTGCATCACCGCAAGTGCCGGCGACGTCGCGATATCCGCGCAGCCGGTGAAGTCAGGACTTATCCATGCCCACCTCATTCAAGCGTGCACTTCTGCTCGGCTCATCCGCCATCATCGGATGGAGCAGCCTCCCCACTCTCGCCCACGCGCAGACCCAGCTTCCCGCCGTGGAAGTGACTGCGCCGAGCCCGATCGTGCGGCGCAAGCCGGCAGTGCGCCATCCACAGGGCCACACCCATGTCACCCGCACGGCGCCGAACCGGACACAGGTGCCGGTGGAAGCGGAGCCCGTGGCCGCATCCGCGCCGCCGCAGGGTGTATTGCCCGTCGTCACCGATCAGTTCGCCACCGTCACCGTCGTGCCGAATGACGAAATCCGCCGCTCCGGCGCCACGACGCTTGGCGATCTCGTTGCCAACAAGCCCGGCATTTCCGCCTCCGGCTATGCGCCGGGCGCCTCCAGCCGGCCGATCATCCGCGGTCTCGATGTCAACCGCGTCGGCATCGTCGAGAACGGCATGTCGAGCGGCGGCGCTTCCGATCTCGGCGAAGACCATTTCGTGCCGGTGGATCCGTTCGCTGCCAATCAGGTCGAGGTGATCCGCGGCCCGGCGACCTTGCGCTATGGCTCGCAGTCGATCGGCGGCGTGGTCTCCGCCTCCAACAACCGCATTCCCGATGCGCTGCCGAACTGCGCCGTCGCTGCGCCGTTCCAGAGCTACGGCCTGGCCGCCAAGGCACCGGCCGCCGGCCTTGCCGCCCCCGGCTGCATGAATGCGGAAGTCCGCACCTCGATCAATTCCGCGACCCGCGGCGTCGATGGCGGCATTCTGCTCGATGCCGGCGGCGGCAACGTCGCCGTGCATGCCGATGTCTATGGCAACAAGGCCGGCGATTACAACGTGCCGTCCTACCCCTATGCGGAGCCGGGCATCGCTTTCAATGGACGGCAGAGCAACACCGCGATGCAGAGCGGCGGCGCCTCGGTCGGCGGCTCCTACTTCTTCGACGGCGGCTATATCGGCGCGGCGATCACGCATAACCGGGCCAATTACGGCATTCCCGGCATCGAAGGCGCGGAACAACAAACGCGCATCGTCGGCGAACAGACCAAGGTGACCATGAAGGGCGAGTACCGCCCCGATGCGGCGGCGATCGAGGCGATCCGCTTCTGGGCCGGCGCAACCAATTACAAGCATGACGAGATCGGCCTGGAAGAAGGAGGCACCGGCGCGCCGCATGTGCACCAGACCTTCACCAACAAGGAGCAGGAAGGCCGCGTCGAAGTGCAGATGATGCCCTTCAATGCCGGCTTCGCTGCGGTCACCACCGCCTTCGGCATCCAGGCCAGCCATCAGGAGCTGACGGCGCCGAGCCCCGAGGATGTCGGCAGCCCGCTCAACGGCCTGTTCGATCCCAACAGGAACACCAAGGTCGCCGGCTATGTCTTCAACGAGTTGAAATTCACCGACTGGACGCGGGCGCAGATCGCCGGCCGCATCGAACATGTCTCGCTCACGGGCACGACACCGTCTTTCGTGCCGGAGCTGTTCGATCTCGATGCCGATCCCGCCGCCATCGGCGCCGCGGTCGGACGCAACCTGTCCTTCACGCCGAAGAGCGGCAGCATCGGCCTGATCCAGGATCTGCCCTGGGGCGGCCTCTCGGCCAGCATCACTGCGCAATATACCGAACGCGCGCCCAAGCCCGCCGAGCTGTTCTCCCGCGGCGGCCATGACGCCACCGGCACCTTCGACATCGGCAATCCGAATCTCGGCATCGAGACGGCGAAGTCGATCGAGCTCGGCCTGCGCCGCGCCACCGGCCCGGTGCGCTTCGAACTCACCGGCTATTACACGCAGTTCAACGGCTTCATTTATCGCGCACTCACCGGCAACACCTGCTCCGGCAGCGCCTGCATCGTTGGTGCGGGTGAGGAGCTGAACCAGGCGATCTATTCGCAGCGCGACGCCACCTTCCGCGGCGGCGAATTCCAGACCCAGATCGACGTCGCTCAATTGTGGAGCGGAACGTTCGGCATCGAAGGTCAAGCGGATGTGGTGCGTGCCACCTTCGCCGACGGCACCAATGTGCCGCGCATCCCGCCGGTGCGCGCCGGCGGCGGCGTGTTCTGGCGCGACAGCAATTGGTTCGTGCGCATCAACATGCTGCACGCCTTCGCGCAGAACGACGTCGCGCCGGTCGCCGAAACGCCGACGGCAGGCTACAACCTGCTGAAGGCCGAGCTGAGCTACAAGACACTGCTCGATCCCCGCATCTATGGGGCGAAGGAGATGACGGTGGGTGTGGTCGGCAACAACCTGCTGAACGAGAACATCCGTTACGCCACATCCTACAACAAGGACAATGTGCTGCAGCCCGGACTGAATGTGCGGGCCTTTGCGAGCGTGAAGTTCTGAGATCGCACACTGACTGTGTTACCCGCGAAAGCGGGTGACTCAGTCAACACGGTCTTAGGTGATGCAGACGACCGCCACTGGTTAGTGGCTCGCCCGGTCAGGCCGGGCGATAACAGTTAGAGCGATCAGTTCGCGTAATTCCAATCCGGCCTGACGACACCGGCAAGCCCGTCCGCCGCGCCATCCACCAGCTCCAGCACCAGCAGACGCTTGGCGTCCACGGGACCCGGCATGGTTACATTGCCCTTGGGGATCATCTTGAAACCGACCCGGCTGTAATAGGGCTCATCGCCCACCAGCACGATCAGCCTGTGCCCCTTCGCGCGCGCATCCGAAATCGCGCGGTCGAGCAGCTTGCGGCCGACGCCGCGGCTGCGGAAAGGCGGCTCCACCGTCAGCGGACCAAGCAGCAACGCCGGGGCGTCGCCGACACAGATCGGCAATTGCCTGATCGACCCCACCAGCAACGTGCCGATCCGCGCCGTGAAGGACAGGTCGAGGAGATGGCTCACATGCTCGCGCAGCCGATAGGCCGACAGCACATAGCGGCCGGGGCCGAAGGTGCGGGCCACCAGCCGTTCGATGGGCTGGGCGTCATTGGCGGTTTCCGCCGCGATGATCAGATCGAGGTCACTCATGTCGGCCCGCGGGATAGCATCTGGAAAGGGCGCGGTCCATTGCCGGGCGTTACCGCGGCCGCCAGGTCGGGATCACGGGTTTGCCATCAAAAATCTCCGCCAGGCGCTGCCGCGTTCCCTGGGTGGTATCGGCCGGCAGCTCATCCAGCGCGAAGAAGCCGGTTTCGGCGATCTCCTTGTTCGGCTCGGGCAGCCGGTCCTGCTGGAAATCCCTAATCACATAGACCGCCACATGGTCGCGGATCGACACGTGATCGTTGAGAAACACGCCATGCAGTGCCGGCTCACCGGAGAGCACAATACGCCCCTCCTCGCGCAGCTCCATCTCCAGCGCCTCGCGAAACGTCTGACCGACCTCGACGCCGCCACCGGGCAGATACCAGCCGGTGACATAAGTGTGCCGAACCAGAAAGACGCGACCGGCCGCGTCCACCACGACCGCGCGAACGCCTAGCGTCATGCCGCGCGCAAAACGGAAATACAGATGCACGAATCTGCGAAATGTCGGCTCCAGCCGCTGGCGCAAGGTCGGGCTGGTCATTGCAGTCGTCCGAATCGGGGCACGCGGCTTCGTCCTTGCGTCATCGCCGTCACCTTGCCAAAAACAGGCAGGGTTTCACAGCCATATGAACGGCGACTGCTTAGCAAACGATGACCGCATTCACCCTCGCGCATCTATCCGACCCGCATGTCCCCCCGATGCCCGAGCCGGAATGGCGCGAGCTGCTCAGCCAGCGCGTGCTCGGCTACATCAACTGGAAGCGCAACCGACATCTGTACCATCGCCGCGACATGCTCGACGTGCTCGTCGCCGACATGCAGGCGCAGCATCCGGACCACATCGCGGTGACCGGCGATCTCGTCAATCTCGCGCTGAAAGCCGAATTCCCGCGCGCGCGGCGCTGGATCGAGGTGGTTGGCAAGCCGAACGACGTGTCGCTGGTGCCCGGCAATCACGATGCCTATGTGCACGGTGCAGCGGAAAAATTCGCCGAGACGTTCGGCGACTATATATGCAGCGATGAGGCGGCTGAGCCAAACTTCCCTTATCTGCGCATCCGTGAACCCGTGGCGCTGATCGGCGTATCATCGGGCGTATCGACAGCGCCCTTCATGGCAACGGGCTGGCTCGGCGATCCACAGCGCGAAGCGCTTGATCGCCTGCTCGCGAGCCTCTCCGATACGCATCTGTTTCGCGTGCTGCTCATTCATCATCCGCTGCGTTCCGAGAAATGGATGAAGCGGCTGACCGACTCCGATGCATTGCAGGCACTGCTCAAACGCCACGGTGTCGAGCTGATCCTGCACGGGCATGACCACATTCACTCGACCATGTGGTTCGAAGGTCCGCAACGTCGCATCCCGGCCATCGGCGTGCCGTCGGCCTCATCGCTGGCGCATGGCCACAAGCCCGCTGCAGCGTACAATTTGTTTGCCATCGCACGCGACGGCGAACGCTGGCGATGCGAGCAGACGGTGCGCGGCTTCGGCGACAGCAATGTGGTGCATGAGCTGAAGCGAACGGTGCTGGTCTGAATGCCGGGTGGCAAACGCAGCATGCCCACCCAGCAGATCAATGTCCGCGCGTCGAGACGAACAGCGCCAGGGCGAACAGCCCGATTGCGCCAACCACAACTCCGAACACGAACGGCCAAAACCCGCTGCGCTGCTTCGCCACCGGCGCCGGTTTCGCTTCCAGCGGCACCGCGGCAGTCGCCAGCGCATGTTCGCGCTCGACCATGCGACGGGCGATGTAATCCGTAACGGCCTTCACCATCGCCTGCACGTCATGCGATTCGGCCAGCACCTTGCGCCCGAAGCGGCTGTCCTGCACGAGCCGGTAGCTGCGCTTGTCGCGCCCCATCACCACATGGGCGATCATGTCGATCCACAGCCGTGGCGTGTCGCCCTGGCTGATGCCGCGATCGAACAACTCGATATCGTGAGGGATTTCGGCGAACAGCGGATCGAGCGCCTCGTTGAGGATTTCGAGCCGGGCCATCTCGGCATCGCGCAGATCAACGACCACGCCGGTGCGGTCGGCCGCTTCGATCCTGGCCTGCCGGAGGGCATCACGCAGTCGCCTTGGCTGGGTGTCGTTGGCTGCATCGTTCACACCGCTTGCCACACCCATCGGAACTCCGCCTCACGCCTGCCGCACCACGCCAATTAACCTATCAGTAACCACAAGCGCCCGAAAGGGCGTTAGTTTCCAGAGGCTTGGCTCAGAAGCCAAAACGGCCCCATCCGGTTGGGCCGGATGGGGCCATCTTGCGACTTGTGCGTTTCCCGTGAGGCTGGGCTGCGGCGCTCTTGGGGGCAAGCCGCAAGCTTGGAAATCAAGCGACTTGGCGGCTCGGCTCTTCCACGATGGAGAATCGAACGCCGGCGCGGTGACGGTTTTCCTCCGACACGGCCTTCCAGGCTTCCTCGGCCTGCTTGCGGGTCTTGAACGGGCCCTGAACCTGGGCGGACCCCTCAACCAGCTTGTGGAAGTTCATCGAACCGAATTCGCCGCCGATGACCCAGAAATTGCTACCGTTGGACATGTCGTTCTCCTCAGACTTCTCTTACATTCGTGACATGCGCGCCGCATTCACCGTGTGCAGAGATAACGACAATCTTGCCGAAATCGCCATATGCCTTGTGTTTGAATGGTGATGCGATGTAACATCATCACTTGTCATAAATGTAATTTTGTAAAAACTGTAAATCATGGCGACTGATACCAACAAGAAGCTGTTCGTGGGCCCCCGTTTCCGGCGGATTCGGCAGCAACTCGGCCTGTCGCAGACCCAGATGGCCGAGGGGCTGGGCATTTCGCCGAGCTACATCAACCTGATTGAGCGTAACCAGCGCCCCGTCACGGCCCAGCTTCTGCTGCGGCTGGCGGAAACTTACGATCTCGACCTGCGCGATCTCGCGACGGCGGATGAGGATCGTTTCTTTGCGGAGCTGAACGAGATTTTCTCCGATCCGCTGTTTCGCCAGATCGACCTGCCGAAACAGGAGCTGCGCGATCTCGCGGAGCTATGCCCCGGCGTGACGCATTCGCTGCAGCGGCTTTATGCGGCTTACACCGAAGCGCGGCGCGGCGAGACGATGGTAGCGGCGCAGATGGCCGATCGGCACGACGGCGCGTCCTATGAGGGCAACCCGATCGAGCGTGTGCGCGATCTGATCGAAGCCAACCGGAATTACTTTCCGGAGCTGGAGACGGCAGCGGAGACGCTACGCGACGAGATCAATGTGCCGTCGCAGGATCTATTTGCGGCGCTTAGCGAACGGCTGCGGGAAAAATACTCGATCGTCACCCGCATCATGCCGGTGGATGTGATGCGCGAGACGCTGCGACGGTTCGACCGGCATCGGCGGCAATTGCTGATCTCCGAAATGGTGGACGCGCCCGGCCGCGCATTTCAGGTCGCGTTCCAGATCGGACTGGTCGAATGCTCGTCGAATTTCGAGAGCATCATCGGCCGCGCCGGGCCGCTCGCCGATACGCAGCGCCGGCTCTATCGCATCACCCTCGCCAACTACTACGCCGCCGCCGTGCTGATGCCCTATGCGGCGTTTCATGCAGCCGCGGAAGCGCTGAGCTACGACGTGCAGGTGCTCGGCCAGCGCTTCAATGTCGGCTTCGAGCAGATCTGCCATCGCCTCACCACGCTGCAGCGGCCGAACGCCCGCGGCGTACCGTTCTTCATGCTGCGCGTGGACAATGCCGGCAATGTCTCGAAGCGTTTTTCGTCGGGCACGTTCCCGTTCTCGAAATTCGGCGGCACCTGCCCACTGTGGAATGTGCATTCCACCTTCGACACGCCGGACCGCCTGCTGCAGCAGGTCATCGAGCTCCCCGACGGCAACCGCTATTTCTCCATCGCGCAGACGCTGCGCCGCTCGCCAGCGCCACATCCGCACCCCCAGCCGCGCTTCGCCATCGGCCTCGGCTGCGAGATTCGTCATGCGAGCAAGCTGGTCTATTCGGCAGGCCTCGATCTGGAAAAGGTCGAGGGCACACCGATCGGCGTAAACTGCCGGCTGTGCGAACGTGAAAATTGCAGCCAACGCGCGGAGCCGCCGATCACACGAACGCTCATTCTCGACGAGAACACACGGCGGGTGTCGAGCTTTGCATTCAGCAACGCACGGGAGATCTAGCGGAAGCGGTTTTCACTATTTTTAGCCGGGTAATATTGACAGCCGAATTATACCCGGGCATTAATTGCGCCTTCTCGATTGAAAGGACGCATCGTGCCCATCCCTCCGCCTTGTTATCTCGAACCCACACAGACCAATGGCCGACGCTTTGTCCGTCGGGAATTTGTGGGCAATCTCGTCATGCTGAATCTGCTCAGGTTCCGGGAGATTGCCGATTACACCGCGCATCCCGAGCTTGCGCCGCCTTCACCGATCAGCGGATCGAGCGCCTTCGATTGCTACATCCGCCACACATTGCCGATCCTGCGCGCGACCGGCGGCGATCTGATCTTCCTTGGTACCGGCGGCTCGTTCCTGATTGGCCCCGAGGACGAGCATTGGGACAGCGTGATGCTGGTCCGACAGCAGAGCGTGGCCGCCTTTCTGGATTTCGCCGAGAACCAGGCCTATCTCGCCGGCCTCGGCCATCGCACCGCCGCCCTGCAGGACTCGCGCCTGCTTCCTCTTGATGAGCGAGCTTTGGCGGTCTAGCCGGGTGCCGCAATCGCCGCAAAGCGAAGTACTGTCATGGCCGGGACTTGACCCGGCCGTGACGGCTTGCTTGCTGGCCGGGACGAAACGCGAAGATGCTCGGCACGAGCATGCGATAACGAGGTGCGGTCGATGCTGCGACGATCTATGCGATCTGGACTTCTGCTTGCTGCTACCGTGCTGCTGTCTCTCGCCTCGCCCGCCTCCGCCCAGCGCGGCGCTTCCTGCCATGGCGGCCAGAGCTTCGATCAATTCCTCGCCGGGCTGAAACAGCAGGCTGTTGCTGCAGGCGTCTCGCAGCGGGCAATGGCGGAGGCATCGCCCTATCTCGTCTACGACCAGGGCATCGTCAACCGCGACCGCGGGCAAAAAGTGTTCGGGCAATTGTTCACGCAATTCGCCGGCCGCATGGCTGCGGACTACCGGATGCAGAACGGACAGCTCAAGATCAGGCAGCATGCCGCGGCTTTCGCGCGCGCCGAGAAGGAGTATGGCGTGCCGCCGGCCGTCATCGCAGCATTCTGGGCGCTGGAGAGCGATTTCGGCGTGCAGATGGGCAATCTGCAGACGCTGCGCTCTCTCGTCTCGCTGGCTTACGACTGCCGGCGCTCAAAGATGTTTCAGGACGAGACCATCGCCGCGCTGAAGATCATCGATCGCGGCGATCTCGCGCCCGCCGAGATGATCGGCTCATGGGCCGGCGAACTCGGCCAGACGCAATTTCTGCCGACGCACTACTTCAACTACGCCGTGGATTATGACGGCGACGGCCATCGCAACCTGCTGCGCAGCCCCGCCGACGTGATCGGCTCCACCGCGCATTACATCGCAACCGGATTGAAATGGCGACGCGGCGAGCCGTGGCTACAGGAGGTGCGCGTCGGCGAGAACATCCCGTGGGATCAGGCCGACCTCACCGTGAAGCTGCCGCGCGCAAAGTGGGCATCGCTCGGCGTCAGCTATCCCGACGGCCGGCCGCTACCGAATGACAACATGCCGGCCTCGCTGCTGCTGCCGATGGGGCGGCATGGCCCGGCCTTCCTCGCTTATGCGAATTTTGCCGCCTATACCGAATGGAACAACTCGCTGATCTATTCGACCACCGCGGCCTATCTCGCCACACGCATCAACGGCGCATCGAAGATGCGCGCGCCCTCGGCGCCGGTTGCGCAACTCTCGCATAACGAGCTGCGCGAGCTTCAGCAATTGCTGGTCAAGCGTGGTTTCAATGTTGGCAAGGTGGACGGCATCCTCGGCCAGCAAAGCCGTACGGCTGTGAAGGCCATGCAGGTGAAGTTCGACCTGCCCGCGGATTCCTGGCCGACGGCGGAGCTGCTTTCGGCGCTGAAATCCGGGCGATAAATTTCTTCTCTTTTGTGATGCCGGGGCGGTTGAATTCGGCCAGCCCCGCCCCAAGTCCATGCAGCAGCATCTTTCTATGATCCCGCCGCTGCGCTTTGGCATATGTCACAAAAGAGCACCCCAATGCCGTTCTATGATTCCATCGTACCCGCTTATCTGCAGATGCTGGGCACCATGTCCGCCGGGCTGAAAAAGGCCGAAGCCTACGCTGCGGCGAAGAAAATCGAACCAGCAGTGCTGCTCGGCGTCAGGCTCTTCCCGGATATGCTGCCGCTCAGCCGGCAGGTCCAACTGGCCTGCGATTTCGCCACCAAGGGCAGCGCGCGGCTTTCAGGCAGCGAAGTGCCATCAGTGCCGGATACCGAAACCACGTTCGACGAATTGCAGCAGCGCATCGCTAAGACGGTTGATTACCTGAAGACCTACAAGCCCGAACAATTCGAGGGCGGCGAGACCCGGGAGATCACCTTCCCGACCGGTCCCGGCAAGACCACGACCCTCACCGGCCAGCAATTCCTCACCAGCTTCTCGCTCCCGAGCTTCTATTTCCACATCACCACAGCACACGGCATTCTCCGCATGTGCGGTGTCGATGTCGGCAAGCGCGACTTCCTCGGCGCGAACTGAGCGACGATGCGGGAGGACAATCCAGTGCTCATCGTCGCCATGACGACATGGCCATTGCCCAATCCGCGCGCATTCGACCTGAACATTCTTTCGTCACCGACGCACTGATCACCGCCTTGCCAACGGCGATTGCAATGCGCAATTCCATCTCCACCAGTCCACTTCCGGAGCTTCCCTGATGAGCACGTCCAAACTCTTCGAGTCCTACAAACTCGGCAACATCACGCTGTCGAACCGCACGGCGATGGCGCCGCTGACGCGCAATCGCGCTGTGGACGGCTTCGTGCCGAACCCGCTGGCGGTCGATTACTACAGCCAGCGCGCATCCGCCGGCCTGCTGATCACCGAAGCCAGCCAGATCTCGCAGCAGGGCCAAGGCTACCAGGACACGCCCGGCATCTACACTAAAGAACAGGTCGCCGGCTGGAAGAAGGTGACCGACGCCGTACACGCCAAGGGCGGTCACATCTTCATCCAGCTCTGGCATGTCGGCCGCATCTCGCATACCAGCCTGCAGCCGAATGGCGGGGCGCCGGTGTCAGCCTCGGCTATCACTGCCAAGACCAAGACATTCGTCGGCGGCACCTTTACCGATGTCTCCGAGCCGCGCGCCCTTGAACTCGCTGAAATTCCCGCCCTGATCGACGACTACAAGCGCGCCGCGAAGAACGCGGTCGAGGCCGGTTTCGACGGCGTCGAAATTCATGCGGCCAATGGCTATCTGCTCGAACAGTTCGCCCGCGCCACCACCAACAAGCGCACCGACGCCTATGGTGGCTCGATCGAGAACCGCGCGAAGCTGATGCTCGAAGTGGCGGGTGCCATCACGAAGGAAATCGGCGCCGACAAGACGGGCATCCGCATCTCGCCGGTGACGCCGGCCAACGATGCGGCCATCGATCCGGAATCGCAAAAGCTGTTCGACTACATCACCGACGGGCTCAGCGCCGAGAAGCTGGTCTATCTCCACGTCGTCGAAGGCGCGACCGGTGGCCCGCGTGACAACGCGCCATTCGACTATGCGAGCCTGCGCAAGCGCTTCAAGGGCGCGTATATCGCAAATAACGGTTTCGATTTCGCGCTGGCGGAGAAACAGCTAGCGGCGGACGCGGCGGACCTGATCGCCTTCGGCAAGCCGTTCATCTCGAATCCGGATCTGGTCGAGCGGCTGAAGGCCGGCGCGCCGCTGAACGAAGCGGACAAGGCGACGTTCTACGGCGGCGGCGCGAAGGGCTACACGGACTATCCGGCGCTGGCGGCTGCGAAGTGAAGCTGCGGAGCAACTGTGGTTATCCCAAAGTGCGGCGCTCGTCCATCAGCATGACATGCTGCCCTTCCACGGAAAGCAGAGTGCAGGCGACGAGCACGCACCTCGCTTGAGACACGTGGCTCAGCGGTCCCAGATCCGGGATCGCTGAACCAGCTAATCCATGAGTTCAACCTGGCGTTTTCACAGCCGTGGATGCGACGGCAGAATCAGCCAGGCATCGTCTCACTCAGCCTCTCACTCAGCCTTGGCTCCGGTCTCTTGAACGATCTTGGCCCATCGGGTCGCCTCGGCCTGCATATAGTCGGCATAGTCCTTGTCGGTCCCGCCAAGTACGATCGAGCCAAGCTCGACGAGACGTTTTTTTACGTCGGGCGACTGCAATGTTCTTTCCAACGCACCCGACAGTTTCCTGGTCACATCCTTCGGTGTGTCAGCCGGAACGAGAAGGCCTTGCCAGGCGCCGATATCCATTGTCTGCAATCCGAATGCTTCACGCATCGTAGGGACATTGGGGAGTTGGGGAATGCGCTGGGCATGGGTAACAGCGACCGCCTTCAACGCCCCGCTTTCCAGATGCGAGGAAATTTCGTTGATGGGCAGGAACATGAATTGCACGGAGCCGCCGAGCATATCCGTAATGGCCGGCGCGCTACCGCGATATGCAACATGCGCAGCTTTCGTTCCCGTCTCCTTGAGGAATAGCGCGCCGGCAAGGTGCAGCAGCGCGCCGCGTCCCGACGAGGCGTAATTTACCTTCCCATCCTGCTCCTTGAGCCAGGCGACCAGTTCGGCAGGATTGGTCGTGGGGACCGATTTGCTGACGACCAGCACGAGCGGAATCGTTGCAGTCAGCGAAATTGGTTCGAAGTCCTTCGCTTGAAATCCCGGATTCGCATATACCGAGGGCGCAAGTGCGACAGCCGAGGTCGCATAGAAAATAGAATAGCCGTCCGGGGCCGACTTCTTCGCCTCGACTGCGCCGAGATTACCTCCGGCACCGCCCTTGTTCTCGATGACGATCGAACCACCGAGTTCGGTACCGAGCTTTTGGCCGACGATGCGCGCATTGATGTCTGCCGAGCCGCCGGGAGCAAAGGCAACAATCATCCGGACCGGACGAGCCGGGTAGTCGTCCGCTGCATGCAAAGGGGATTGAGCGAAGGTCACAACTGCCGTGACACCAATCAGACGCCGCGCAATATCCGTAAGTTTGGTCATTTCGATTTTCCTCCCCAGGAACATGATTGACCGTCTCGTTCTAACGAAGATCGGTCGGTCTGACGGTCAAACCGCTTTCATCTTGGCGGCGATGGCGTCTATCGCTGCCTTGTAGTCAGGCGGTTCGATACCCTTGCAATCGTCCTTGAGCCCGAGTTCGGCCTTCCATCGCAGTCGCGCCGCGACGGCACGCGCCATGACTGGCTCGATACCGGCATCCGCCACCGCCTCCGCCGACATTTCGAGTTCTTCAGCGCGTCGTTTGGCGTGGATAATCCCGGACGGAATCAGGCTCTCGACCGTATCCATCCATGGCCGCGCCAGGGTCTTCGATGCAGAGGCGAGAACGATCTCATCGATGCCATAGTAGCGAGCTGCGAGAAGCATTTCGTCGGTCAGCGCTTCGATACCCTTGATCAACACCGAGCGAAGAATCTTGATCCCCGAGGCCCGGCCGAGTTCATCGCCGACGAATTCGATCCGCATTCCCCACGGATTGAGCAGATCGCGCACGCGCTCGCCGGCCGCGCCGCTCGACAGGATCGGCATCGCATATCCGTTTTTCGGCGTGCCCTCGATCGAGGCGTCGCCGACCAATGCGCCGGTGGCCGTCAGGCGCTGTGCTACACCGATCTTGATTTTTGGCGTCGCGGACGCGAAGTCGACGAAGGTATGGCGCGGGGTCAGACAGGGCGCGAAAGCGGCAGCGCTTTCCAGCGACACCGATCCCGGCGTCACGCTGACGATCACATCGGCTACGTCGGCAAGTTCCTGATTCGAGCGGACCAGCGTGACCCCGGCTTCTTCGGCCCGTCGCTGCATCAGGTCCCTGTAAGGACCATCGAACGCGTATTTGTCGTAGCAATGTATCGCGTCGAGCCCCGCCTTGCGAAGCCCTGCACCGAGCGTACTACCGATCTCGCCATAACCGACGAGACCGAGCTTGAACTGAACACCGGCTTCCGCCATCGTTTTCTCCCTGAAGCCGCGCGCTTTTCGTCGCTGGCCGGTTACTTGGCGTATGCACCTATGTAGGTGCCGTCCCGAACGCTCTGCAGGATCATCTCTTCCTTGTTCGCCTGAGCCTGCACCGCCTCCAGAAGGTCGCCGGCAACGGATGGCGAAAACGCGACGACTCCGTCTTCGTCACCGACGACGATGTCGCCGGGATTGACGACCATGCCGCCAATCGAGACGGGGACATTCATCGCACCAGGACCGTTCTTGTAAGGGCCGCGATGAATGGCCGCGCGAGCAAAGACGGGAAAGTCCGAACTGGAAAGGATAGCCGCGTCGCGCACGGCGCCGTCGATCACCAGGCCAGCCGCGCCGCGCGTTTGCGCAATCAAAGCCATGATCTCGCCGACCAGTGCCCGGCTCGTGTCGCCACCGCCATCGACGACGAGAACGTCACCCGGCTGAAACAGATCGAGCGCCTGATGAATTGTGCGGTTGTCGCCGGACGCCGTCTTGATCGTGAAGGCCACGCCGGACATCACGCCACCGCGGTGGAAATGGCGGAGTCCTACCGCGCCAGGCAAACGATCGAGATTGTCACTGATCAAGGCCGTCGGCGTCGCGCTGAACAGCGCTGCAATGTCCTTGGCGGAGGCTGATGCCTGCATGTGTTTTCTCCCTTGAGGAAGAAAGTACAAAAAAAATACAATATGTCAATCAAATCGAGTTAATCCAGAAAACAGAGATGTTTTAGTACGAAAAACAAACAATTCTGTTTCCGCAAGCTTTCCTCTAAATGGTTTTGGTTGAACGGTTTTCGGGGACAGGCGCCTGGATGGGACGAGGGCAAGACAAAGCGTACGATATCTTGCGGCAACGTCTGGTCGGCGGACACTACCTGCCCGGGTTTCATCTACGTGAGGAAGCACTGGCCCTGGAGTTCGATGTCAGCCGGACGCCCATACGTGCTGCGCTCAAGCGGCTGGTCGAGGATGGCCTCGCGACCGCGGATGCCGGCCAGGGCATCCATGTCGCGACCTGGAGCGAGGCGGATATCGAAGAGACCTTCCGGATCCGCATTTTGCTGGAGCCGCATGCTGCAGAACTCGCAGTCCAGCGCGGCGGCGACGCGCTCGTCGCACGTCTCGAGGCCTGCAACGCGAAAATGGAGCAGGCAATCACGCAGCGCGGAGCTGTCGCAATCATTCAGGAAACAAATCGAGACTTCCACCAGACATTGCTGGAATTCTCCGGAGCTCCGCGGCTACGGGCAATCCTTCAACCGATGATCGACATGCCCATCGTCATACGGTCCTTCTTTCTCTACTCTCCCGACGAATTGACGCAGAGCCTCAACCAGCATCGCGACATTACATTTGCAGCACGCGCAAGGGACGGCTTGCTCGGCATGAATGCGATGCAATTGCACCTACGGATGTCGCATGCGCGTGTGCTGCGCCACCGCCGGGAAATGTCTGCCAGTGCTCGTCAGCAATCTCCGGAGAACGGCTGATACTTCGCTCCCGAGCCGCCGCTGAACAAGGCCGGCAGGGCAACGGATCGCCCAGAAGAAAAGGCCGGGATTGCTCCCGGCCTTTCTTGTTTTTTCAGGAAGCTCGCCTCAGTTCGCCGAAGCGCGCTTCTGCGGAGGCGTCGCGGGCCACGACTTGATCAGCGTGTCGTAGTCCACCGTCTCGCCCTTCGGCTTCTCATTGGCCAGCTTGCGCTGCGGCGCGATGTTGCCGTCCTTCGCGGACTTGTTGTACCAGAACTCCGCGCTCTCCTTCTTGTTCAGCTTCGGTCCGCATTCGCCCTGAACCTTGGAGCGTTCAAGACGTTCGAGCACCGAATCCTGCGCCGCGGCCAGCGAGTCCATCGCCGCCTGTGGCGTCTTCGCACCCGACGACGCATCGCCGATGTTCTGCCACCAGAGCTGCGCGAGCTTCGGATAATCCGGGATGTTGTTGCCGGTCGGCGACCACTGCACACGGGCCGGCGAGCGATAGAACTCGACCAGACCGCCCAGCTTCGGCGCACGCTCGGTGAATGACTTGTCCCAGATGTCGCTCTCGCGGATGAAAGTGAGACCGACATGGCTCTTCTTCAGTGACACCGACTTCGAGGTGATGAACTGCAGATAGAGCCATGCCGCCTTGCGGCGATCCGGCGGCGTCGACTTGAGCAGCGTGCCCGAGCCCACGTCCTGATAGCCGAGCTTCATGCCATCCTTCCAATAGGCCCCCTTCGGCGAAGGAGCCATGCGCCACTTCGGCGTACCATCGGCGTTCATCACCGGCAGACCTGGCTTCACCATGTCAGCGGTGAAGGCGGTGTACCAGAACATCTGCTGGGCGATGTTACCCTGCGCCGGCACCGGACCCGACTCCGAGAAGGTCATGCCTTGCGCCTGCGGCGGGGCATATTTCTTCATCCAGTCGAGATATTTGACGATGGAATAAACCGCAGCGGGACCGTTGGTGTCGCCGCCGCGCTCGATCGATGAGCCGACCGGACGGCAGCCTTCCATGCGGATGCCCCATTCATCGACGGGCAGACCGTTCGGCAGGCCCTTGTCGCCATTGCCGGCCATCGACAGCCAGGCATCGGTGAAGCGCCAGCCGAGCGACGGGTCTTTCTTGCCATAGTCCATATGGCCATAGATCTTGGTGCCGTTGATTTCCTTGATGTCGTTGGTGAAGAAATCGGCGATGTCTTCATAGGCCGACCAGTTCACGGGCACGCCGAGATCGTAGCCATACTTGGCCTTGAACTTGGCCTTGTATTCGGGATTGGTGAACCAGTCGTACCGGAACCAGTAAAGGTTGGCGAACTGCTGATCGGGCAACTGATACATCTTCTTGTCCGGCGCGGTCGTGAAGGACGTGCCGATGAAGTCCTTGACGTCGAGCGTCGGGCTGGTGACGTCCTTGCCCTCACCCATCATGTAGTCGGACAGCGCGATGGTCTGGCCATAGCGGAAATGCGTGCCGATCAGGTCGCTATCGTTGATCCAGCCGTCATAGACATTCTTGCCGGACTGCATCTGCGTCTGCAGCTTCTCAACCACGTCACCTTCCTGGATCAGGTCGTGCTTCAGCTTGATGCCGGTGATTTCGGAGAATGCTTTCGCGAGCGTGCGCGATTCGTATTCATGCGTGGTGATGGTTTCGGAGACGACGTTGATCTCCATGCCCTTGAACGGCGCAGCGGCCTTCTCGAACCACTGCAATTCCTTGAGCTGGTCGGCCTTCGACAGGGTCGACGGCTGGAATTCGCTGTCGATCCACTTCTGGATGGTGGCGTCATCCGCCTTCGCCGGCGCTGCGAGCAGCGCGGTGGCGGCGATCAGCGCACAGGCGCTGGTCATCATGATGCGGCGCGTCGGGCGACGGGCCTGAGTGGTCAGATGCCTCATTACTTCCTCCCATTTGTTCAGGCCGGGATTATCCCGTGCCTGCAGTCCAGGCCGGTCAGACGGTGCGGAAAATTCCCACCGCCGCAACCAGCGAAATCAGAGTGGCGAACCAGAGATTCGAGATCTCAAAACCTTCCTCGCCAATCGGCAGCGTCGCGATCGGATCGGAGCCCATAAAGGCGATCCAGAGCAGATGAATCACCGCGGCCGTGATCAGCGACAGGAACAGGCGATCGCCACGCGTGGTCGGGATGCGCAGGATGCCGATGCGCTCGGCTTCGGGATAACGGACGGCGAGAACCGTCATGGTGGCCAGCATGATCGCAATCGCCGCAAAGAAGATCGCGGTCGGCGGCGTCCAGGCCATCCATGCAATGTGATCCATGATTGCCTCCTAGACGCGGCCGAGCGCGAAACCGCGCGCGATATAGTTGCGGACGAACCAGATAACGAGGGCTCCGGGGATGATGGTGAGGACGCCGGCCGCTGCCAGTAGCCCCCAATCCATGCCTGAGGCCGACACGGTGCGCGTCATGATCGCCGAGATGGGCTTGGCATTCACCGAGGTGAGCGTGCGCGCGAGCAGCAGCTCGACCCAGGAGAACATGAAGCAGAAGAAGGCCGCGACGCCGATGCCCGACGCAATCAGCGGCATCAGGATTTTCACGAAGAACTTTGGAAAGGAATAACCGTCCAGGAAGGCCGTCTCATCGATTTCACGCGGCACACCTGACACAAAGCCTTCGAGAATCCAGACCGCGAGCGGCACATTGAACAGGCAATGCGCGAGCGCGACAGCCCACGGCGTATCGAAAAGGCCGACGGCCGAATAGAGATTGAAGAAGGGCAGCGCGAACACTGCCGGCGGCGCCATGCGATTCGATAGCAACCAGAAGAACAGATGCTTGTCGCCGAGGAAGCGATAGCGCGAGGACGCATAGGCAGCGGGCAGCGCGAAGGAGATCGACAGGATGGTGTTGATGATGACGTATTTCAACGAATTGATGTAGCCGGAATACCAGCTCTCGTCGGTGAAGATGCGGATGTAATTGTCCAGCGTCGGCTTGTGCGGCCACAGGGTCATGGTCGAGACGATCTCGCCATTCTCCTTGAAGCTCATATTGACGAGCCAGTAGATCGGCAGCAGCAGGAAGATCAGGAACAGCGTCAGGATGATACGACGGCCGGGGATGGAATTGTTCATGCCGCGCCCTCCGTCTTGGCGCGGTCGGCGCTGGCATTGGTCATCACGGTGTAGAATACCCAGCAGACGATCAGCACGATCAGGTTATAGACCAGCGACAGCGCCGCGGCCTTGCCCAGATCGAACTGACCTAGCGCGATCTTGACGAGTTCGATGGAGACAAAGGTGGTGGAATTTCCGGGCCCACCGCCGGTGACCACGAAGGGCTCGGTATAGATCATGAAGCTATCCATGAAGCGCAGCAGCACGCCGATCAGGAGCACGCGGTTGAGCTTCGGCAACTGGATGGCGCGAAACACCGCCCAGCGCGATGCGCCGTCGATCTGGGCTGCCTGGTAATAGGCGTCCGGTATCGATTTCAGGCCGGCGTAACAGAGCAACGCGACGAGGCTGGTCCAGTGCCAGACATCCATCACGATGACGGTGGCCCAGGCGTCGAACTCATTCGACACGTAATTGTAGTCAACGCCGAGCGAGTTCAGCGTGTAGCCGAGCAAGCCGATATCGGGGCGACCGAAGATCTGCCAGATGGTGCCGACCACATTCCATGGAATCAGCAACGGCAGTGCGAGGATCACGAGGCAAGCAGCGACGCGCCAGCCCTCGCGCGGCATCGACAACGCAACAATGATGCCGAGCGGCACTTCGATGGCCAGAATGATCGCAGAGAAAGCGAGATTGCGCGCGAGGGACGCAAGGAAACGGCCGCCGAGGTCGCTGGAGGGATCGAGCAGTTCCTTGAACCAGCCGACACCGTTCCAGAAGAACTGGTTGTTACCGAACGTGTCTTGCACCGAATAATTCACCACCGTCATCAGCGGCAGCACCGCCGAGAAGGCAACGATGAGGAACACCGGAAGGACGAGGAACCAGGCCTTGTTGTTGACGGTCTTGTCCATCACTGCGCCCCCTCGATGAGACGGCTGTTCGCGTAAACATGCACCCGTGCAGGATCGAACACCAATCCGACATCGTCGCCGGAGATGGAGAATCCATCCGGCACGCGGGCGGCGAATCTCACACCACCGATACGAACCTGGGCGAAACGGATGCGGCCGAGATCGTCGATGCGCTCGACCTGCGCGGTGAGAAGATCTGGCGCGGACGTCGCCACGTGAACGAATTCAGGACGGATCCCGACTTCGATCTTCGCGCCTGCCGGCAACGCGTCATAGCTGCTGTTGAGTCCGATGGCGTGGCCGCCAATCCAGGCCTGCCGGCCGCTCACTTCGGCGGGCACAATATTCATGCCGGGCGAGCCGATGAAATAGCCGACGAAAGTGTGCGCAGGCTTGTCGAACAGTTCCTGCGGCGTGCCGGATTGCACGACGCGGCCGTCATGCATCACGACCACCGTATCGGCGAAGGTCAGCGCCTCGGTCTGATCATGCGTCACATAGATCATGGTGAGATCCAGCGCGCGGTGGAGCGCCTTCAACTTCGAGCGCAGCTCCCACTTCAGTGCGGGATCGATCACCGTCAGCGGTTCGTCGAACAGTACGGCGGCGACATCG
Source organism: Bradyrhizobiaceae bacterium PARB1 (assembly GCA_002256345.1). Classification (GTDB taxonomy): domain Bacteria; phylum Pseudomonadota; class Alphaproteobacteria; order Rhizobiales; family Xanthobacteraceae; genus Tardiphaga. Next base: position 565,283 of record NKIY01000003.1, read on the forward strand.
CTGCGGACAAGACCGCGGCCGAGCGAGATTTTCTGCTTGGCATCCGGCGTCAGCCGCGTCGCCTTGCGATTGAGATAGGGCGTGAGATCGAGCAATTCGCCAATCTCGGCGACACGGGCATCGATCTGCGGCTTCGGCATGCCGCGATTCTTGAGCGGGAACGCAAGGTTCTCGCCCACGGTCATGGTGTCGTAGATCACCGGAAACTGGAACACCTGCGCGATATTGCGCTTCTGGGTCGGCAGCGACGTGACGTCGTTGCCGTCGAACAGGATCTGGCCGCGCGTCGGCGTGACGATGCCGGAGATCATGTTGAGCAGTGTGGTCTTGCCGCAGCCGGACGGCCCGAGCAGCGCATAGGCGCCGCCCTGCCGCCAGGTCATGGAGATCGGCTTGAGCGCAAACGATTCCGGATCGGCATCGTTGCCGCTATAGGATTGCGCGAGATCGACGAGATCGATACGGGCCATGTTTACGCTCCCTTCGCCATGTCGGGAGCGGCGACCAGCCGGTCGCTGCCGTCGAAGACAAACAGATTGGCGGGATCAAGCACGGCGTCGAGCATGTGGCCGGGCTGGAATTCATGCACGCCCTGCAACACCGCCACCCAGTTCGACGCATCGCGCTTGAGATGGACGAAGCTTTCCGACCCGGTGATTTCGGTGACAGTGACTTCGGCCGGAAATGCGTGACGCCCGGCGATGCCACTGGCGAGTTCGAGCTGATGTGCGCGGAAGCCGACACGATAGGCACCGTCCCCGAGCGCCGCATAGAGACCGGACGCCGGCGCATTGGCACCGCCGGCATAATGCACCTGTCCGCCCTTCTTCTCGATGGCGACCAGATTTAGAGGCGGGTCGGAAAACACCTCGGCGGCCTTGAGGGTCTCCGGATGGCGATAGACTTTCGATGTCACGCCATGCTGCAACACCTCTCCTTCCCAAAGGCAAACGGTGCTGCCGCCAAGCAGGAGCGCTTCGGAAGGCTCGGTCGTCGCATAGACGAAGATGGCACCCGAGGCCTCGAAGATTTTCGGCAGCTCGGTGCGCAATTCCTCACGGAGCTTGTAGTCGAGATTGGCGAGCGGCTCGTCGAGCAGCACGAGATCGGCGCCCTTCACCAGCGCGCGCGCAATCGCGGTGCGCTGTTGCTGACCGCCGGAGAGTTGCAGCGGCGTGCGTTTGAGATACGGTTCGAGCTTGAGCAGTGCCGCGGCCTCACGGACGCGCGTCTCGATCTCGGCCTTCGGCTTGCCCTGCACACGCAGCGGCGAGGCGATGTTCTCATAGACCGTCAGCGACGGATAATTGATGAACTGCTGATAGACCATCGCCACCGAACGCTTGCGGATGTCGATGCCTGTGACGTCCTTGCCGTCCACCAGCACGCGGCCCTGTGCCGGCTTGTCGAGGCCGGCAAGCAACCGCATGATCGAGGTCTTGCCGGCCAGCGTTGGCCCAAGCAATACGCTGAGGCTGCCACGCTCCAGGGTCAGCGAAACGTCGCGAATGGTCGTAACGCCGTCCACCATCTGCGAGACATGATCGAGCGTAACGCTCATGCGCGCGCTCCTGCAACGGCAGCTGCATCGCGATCGGCGACGAGCCATTGATCGAGCGCCACAATCTCCTCCCCCGACAAGCGCAGGCCGAGTTTGGAGCGCCGCCAGACGATGTCCTCGGCGCTCACGGCCCATTCGTTCGCCATCAGATAGCGCACCTCACGCTCGGTCAATGTGGCACCGAAGTCGTGGCCAAGATCGTCGGCCGATTTCGCATGCGCGAGAAGGTTTGCAGCACGCGTGCCATAGGCATGGACCAGCCGGTTCGCATGCGCGGCGGTGAGAAACGGATAATCGCGACCAATTTCGGCGACCAGCGCATCGACAGAGGAGACATCGAAGTCGCCGCCTGGCAGCGGCGCATGCGCCGTCCAGCCTTCTTTTGCCTTATCGCCCTTGAGGTAAGGCGCCAGTTTCTGCAGCGCTTCTTCGGCGAGGCGTCGATAGGTCGTGATCTTGCCGCCGTAGATCGACAGCAGCGGCGCGCCGCCGGGCAGATCGAGCTCGAACACATAGTCGCGCGTCGCCGCCTTGGCGTCGCTGGCGCCATCGTCATAAAGCGGACGGACGCCGGAATAAGTCCAGACGACGTCGTTGGCCAGGACAGGTCTGGCAAAATATTCGCTGACAGAGCGGCAGAGATAGGCGATCTCGTCCGGCGTGATTTTCACGTCTGCAGGATCACCATGATAGTCGACATCGGTGGTGCCGATCAGCGTGAAATCATTCTGATAGGGGATCGCAAAGACGATACGGCCGTCCGCGTTCTGGAAGATATAGGCGCGGTCATGGGCGTAGAGCCGGGGCACGATGATATGCGAGCCCTGCACGAGCCGCACCTTCGCCTTTGCATTCACGCCGGCGCCGGCAGCCAGCACGTTCTCGACCCACGGCCCTCCGGCATTCACCAGCGTGCGTGCGCTGATGGTCTCGCGTGCGTGCGTGAGCACGTTCTCGACGGTGACCTGCCAGATGCCATCCGCCTGACGGATTTCGACCGCGCGTGTCCGTGTACGGATATCGGCGCCGCGGTCAGCAGCATCGCGGGCGGTGAGCACGACGAGGCGGGCGTCATCAACGAAACAATCCGAATACTCGAAGCCGCGATGGAAACGGCCAGGGGTCAGGGGCTTGCCGGCCTCGTCGCGCGTCAGGTCGAGGGTGCGCGTCGCCGGCAGCAATTTGCGACCGCCGATATGGTCGTAAAGGAACAGGCCGAGACGCAGCAGCCAGGCCGGCCGCAACCCGGCGTGATGCGGCAGCACGAAGCGCAACGGACGGATGATATGAGGCGCGATCGCCCACAGCACCTCGCGCTCCAGCAGCGCGTGGCGGACCAGCTTGAAGTCGTAATATTCGAGATAGCGCAGGCCGCCGTGAATCAGCTTGGTGGACCAGGACGAGGTGCCTGACGCCAGATCCTTCATCTCGCAGAGAAACACGGAATTGCCGCGGCCGACTGCATCGCGGGCGATCCCGCAGCCGTTCACGCCGCCACCAATGATTGCAAGGTCGTAAGTCTGACCCACCCGGCTTCCCCTCTGCGCCAATTATCTGGCGCCTCCACGGACGCGCCATCTTCGCTTTCAGCGATTTGGCTTTCGTTTTGGATTAAAGCACAACTAAAAACGAAAGCAACCGGGGGTATGACAGTTTTAAACCGCGCGTTTAGAGGTACTTTCGGGTTCCGGGGCCTCCTCCGTCTCGTCGGCGGACCCGGGTAGGGCCTCGATGACCTTCACCCCGCGGCTCCTGCAAATCTCCTGCAAAGCCGGCGGCAGCGCCGTATCGGTCACGAACGTGTGGATCTGGCTGAGATGGGCGATGCGAACGGCGGCGGTGCGGCGCAACTTGGTCGAGTCGCAGACCAGCATGACACTGCGGGCATTGGCGATGATCGCCTGCGCCGCCTGCACCTCGCGGTAGTCGAAATCGAGTAGCGCCCCCTCCTCGTCAATCGCTGAAGCGCCGATGATGGCGTAGTCCACCTTGAACTGGCCGATCAGCTTGATCGCCGTGGAGCCGGTCACCGCCCCGTCCGCGCGCCGCACCGTGCCGCCGGCGACGATCACCTCGATATGCGGATGGCGGTACAGCATCATCGCGACATTGAGGTTGTTGGTGATGACGAGGAGGTTCTCGTGATCCGTCAGCGCATTCGCGACTTCCTCTGTCGTGGTGCCGATATTGATGAAGAGCGACGAACCGTTGGGAATCTGAGCGGCAGCGGCCGCGCCGATCGCCTTCTTCTCCTCGGCGGCAACGAAGCGGCGGGCTTCGTAAGCGAGGTTTTCCGTGCCGGACGCCACGATGGCGCCGCCATGGATGCGGGTCAGCAGGCGCTGGTCGCAGAGATCGTTGAGATCCTTGCGGATGGTCTGCGCCGACACCTCGAAGCGGCGGACGAGATCATCCACCATCACGCGACCGAAGGCGCGCGCGTGATTGAGAATTTCGGATTGGCGGAGAGAAAGGCCAGACGTCACATCAGCACCTCATGGATGATTTCCATGGTGCTGATGTTAGACAGGCCCGTCAACGCAGCGCGACAGCCTGCAAGGCTGCGGCAGCGTCCTGACGTCTCACACCTTATGCGGCCGTCACAGTCTGCTGCGCGCCCTGGGCGAACTGGAAGGCCGCCCGCTCCGCCTCGCGGGCATTGCGGAAGATCTGGCCATCCATCGGATTGAAACGGTGAGATGCCGCAAAAAAGCGAAACCCTTCCGGATCGCGAACCACGATGCCGGCTGCCTGTGACGAGACTTCGATGATGTATGTGTCTGACATGGCGGCCCCTTTCGCGGTAGGCGATGCATATTCCGGGCCACTAACTGGGAAAGGGGTACTTAGTTCCGGCCGCCAGATTAAAACGTTTTAAGCTTGCAGCGTCTGATCGGGCCGCTTGATGACTTGCGGGCGACCGTTCTCATCAATGGAAACGAAGGTAAAATTGCCGTCGGTCACCAAAATCGGGGCGCTTTCGTTGCGGCGAAGCACCCATGCCTCGATATGCACCGTCAGCGACGTGCGCCCCATGCGCACCAGATTCGCATGCACGGAGACGACATCGCCGACATGCACGGCCTTGCGGAAAGTCATCGCCTCGATGGCCACGGTAACTGTGCGCGTCTTCGCTACCTTGGCGGCGAAGATACCGCCGCCGAGATCCATCTGGCTCAGCAGCCAGCCGCCGAAAATGTCGCCATTGGCATTCGTATCCGCCGGCATGGCCACCGTACGGATGGTGAGATCGCCGGTGGGTTCGGCAGCGAGACCCGTCGTGGGCTGATTCTGTGATTCAGTCATGGGCAGACGCTGCCCGAAGTTGAGTCATCATGTACAGACGATTTTATGTGAAAGTTTCCCAGCCCGGATCGGGCGCGAAGCGATCGCCGAATTTGTCTGCCAGCGCGCGCAAGGTCGCCGCCACATTGTCCGGGCCGCGCGAGCGAGCGTAGTTCAGCGGACCGCCGCGGAACGGGGCATAGCCAGTGCCAAAGATCATGGCACCATCGACAATATCGGCATCATCGACGATGCCTTCGCGTAGGCAAGCGACGCAGACATTGGAGATCGGCAGCACCAGCCGGTCGATCATCTCCTGCGACGGCCGCGCTGTCGCAGCAGCCGCGGAGCTCTTCTCGGCCTTGCCGTCCTTCCAGACATAAAAGCCCTTGCCGGTCTTTTTGCCGAGTTCGCCGCGATTGACCTTTTCCCGCAACCACGCCGGTGTGGGAGGCAACAAGTCGCCGAATTTCGAGCGCAGCATGTCGCCGACGGCCATGCAGATATCAAGGCCGACCTGATCGGCCAGCTCGATCGGGCCCATGGGCATGCCGAACTGTTCGGCAGCAGCATCGATGGTCTCCTTCTCGACCTTCTCGTCGAGCAGCATCATCGCTTCCAGCATGTAGGGCGTGAGCGCGCGATTGACGAGGAAGCCCGGCGACGACTTCACCGGCAGCGGCAGGCGATCGATGGCGCCGACGAATGCCGTGGCTCGCTTCAGCATATCCTGATCGACACCGTCATGACTGACGACTTCGACGAGCTGCAACCGCGAGACCGGATTGAAGAAATGCAGCCCGAGCAGCCGCTCCGGCCGCGCTAGCGACGTACGCAGATCCTGCAGCGGGATGCTCGACGTATTGGTGGCGAGGATCGCATCCGGCTTCATGCGTGGCTCCAGACCCGCATAGACCTTCTGCTTGAGATCGAGCTTCTCTGGCACCGCCTCGATGATGAGATCGGCACCGCGCACGCCTTCACCGTCCATATCGGGGATAAGTCGGTCGAGCGTATCGCGCTGGTCGGTGCGCTTGCGGATGATTTTTGCATAGAGATCAGCAGCGCGCTTGATCGCGCCGGCCAGCGGCTCCGGCTTCATGTCGGCGAGCGTCACGCGCATGCCCTGATGCGCGCACCACGCCGCGATGTCGCCACCCATGGCACCGGCACCGATGACATGAACATGTTTGATGTTGTTGTCGCCGCCGGCGATTTTCTTCATCGCCTCACGCAGGAAGAAGACGCGGATGAGATTCTGCGCCGTCGTCGTCACCATGAGCCGGGCAAAAGAGCCCTGCTCGGCCTTCAGCATCGCGGCGCGATCGCCGCCATGCTTCTCCCAGAGATCGATCAGCGCATAAGGCGCGGGGTAATGTTCGCGCGGCGCCTGCTTTGCGGCTTCCGCCACCATGCGCGAGGCGAGGAAACCGCGTACCGGCGAGAAATTGAACAACGGGATCAGCGGCGACGGCTTGGCGCGCTTGAGACGGCCGAATACGGCTTCCTTCACGGCATTACGGACATGGCGCTCTTCGGTGACGGCATCGACCAGGCCCATGGCTTTCGCCTTGCGGGCGTCGATGGTCTTGCCGGTCAGCATCATCGGCATCGCCTGCAGCGGCGAGACGAGATGCGTAAAGCGCGCGGTGCCGCCCAGACCCGGATGCAGGCCGAGCATTACTTCGGGAAAGCCGAAGCGCGCGCCATCGATGGCGATGCGCATCTGGCAGGCCAGCGCTATTTCGAGACCGCCGCCGAGACAGAAGCCGTGGATGACCGCAACGGTCGGGATCTTCAGCGTCTCGAAGCGATCGACCACAGCATGAGCACGCGCAATCTGCGCTTCGATGGCAACGGGATCGCTACCGCGGAATTCATTGATGTCGGCGCCGGCAATGAAGCCCGAGGGTTTTGCAGAGCGGACAACGATGCCGGTCGGGCGCTGGGCCTCCAGCGCCGTCAGCACCATGTCGAATTCCAGCAGCACCTCTTCCGACAGCGTATTGGCGCTGGCATCGGTGCGGTCGAACAGGAGCCACGCCACGCCATCGGCATCGCGCGTCAGCTTGAAATTGCGGTAGGTACCCGATGCATCAGGCGTCGGCCCGAGTTCGAGCGCGCGGTCCTTGAGGGCGTCCAAGATTCTGCTTTCCATGACGCGCCTCACACCGTCTCGATCAACATAGCACCGCCAAGCCCGCCGCCAATACATTCGGTGGCGATGCCGCGTCTGGTGCCGAGCCGCTTCATGGCATTGACGAGATGCAGCACAATGCGGTTGCCGGACGTACCGACGGGATGGCCGAGGCTGATGGCGCCCCCATCGACATTCAGCTTCGCATGATCGATCTCGCCGGCAGCGCCGTCGAGGCCAAGCACTTCGCGGCAGAATGTCTCGTCCTTCCATGCGGCGAGACAGCCAAGCACCTGTGTGGCGAAGGCCTCGTTCAATTCCCAGGTCTCGATGTCGTGGATCGTCATGTTGTTGCGCTTGAGCAGATCATGCGACGACAGCACCGGGCCAAGGCCCATGATGGAGGGATCGAGCGCCGACCACTGGCTGTCGAGGATAACCGCCTTCGGCGTCAGCTTGTGTTTCACCACGGCTTGTTCGGACGCGAGGATCACCCAGGACGCGCCATCGGTGATCTGCGAGGAATTGCCGGCAGTGACCTGGCCCCACGGGCGCTCGAACACCGGCTTCAGCATCGCCAGCTTGTCGGGCGATGAATCCGGCCGCACGCCGTCGTCGTGATCGTAGAACTTGCCCTTGCGATCGAAGGCGGTCTCCACCTCACCTTTCAACCAACCATTCTCCTGTGCGCGCGCGAGGCGCTTGTGGCTCTCGCTGGCATAGCCATCCGCCTGCTGGCGGGTGATGCCGAAGAGATGGCCGACCTTCTCGGCGGTCTGGCCCATATTGAGATCGGTGATGGGATCGGTGAGACCGCGCTCAAGGCCGATCACCGGCTTGAAGAATGCCGGCCGTGCCTTGGCGAGCGCCGCGAGCTTGGCCAGCGGGCCCTTAGCCATCGCAAGGCCGGCGAACCAGCGCACGCCGTTCTGAGGCCAGACCAGCGGTGCATGGCTGAGTGCTTCGGCGCCGCCGGCCAGAATGAGGTCCGCATTACCTTCGCGGATATAGCGATAGCCGGTGTCGATGGATTGCATGCCGGAGCCGCAATTGATCTGGACCGTGAAGGCCACCATGCGCTCGCCCATGCCGAGCCGCAGCGCCGCGACACGGGCGGGATTCATTTCATCGGCGATGACATTGACGCAGCCGAGGATCACCTGATCGAAGGCATCCGGCGCAAAGGGCTGCCGCGCCAGCAGCGGGCGTCCGCATTGGACGGCGAGATCGACCGGAGTGAAAGGGCCGGGGCCGCTGCGCGCCTTCAGGAACGGCGTGCGGCTGCCGTCGACGATAAAGACTGGTCTTGCCATCAGATTTTGATCCACCTGTATCCCGGACGCGATGCGGCGCGCAGTGCCGCCTCGCTGAGCCGGGACCTTACCAGACGCCGGGGTTCGTGACGGTCCCGGCTCTGCGGAGCAGCGCAAGAGGCGCTGCGCCGCGTCCGGGACAAGTGTGAATGATAGGCGCTCATCAATCAGCTTGCTGCTCGTTGCTCACCAAGGTCCTGGAAGAATTGATGCACGTTATCGGACTTCCGTGCGAGCGGCGACAGCTCTTCCGGCGAGAAATCGTCGACCTCGATCACCAGCTTCACGGCATCACGGGCCGCTTGCAGCCGCTCGCCCTCCGCCTGGGTGATCACCCCCTGTGCCACAGCCTGTTCCCAGTCCTTCAGCTTCGCAGTTCGGATGCGCTTGGCAATATCGTCAGTGGATGTCACCAGTTTGAACGCCTTTTCCAGCCGAGCCAAACCACCATCGTCGTCGACATGAGACAAATCCGGCGTCAGTCGATCGCGCGTGGCCGAAGGCTCCAAGATCATCTGGGCGCAAAGATGCACCACGCGATCCGACGGACCGAGCACTGACGCACCAAAAGGCTGCACGACGAATTTCAGGATCGTCGCAACGAAGCGGTTCGGCAGATTGGCAAGGATTTCGGCAAAACGGTTCTCGATGGTCTTGAAGCCCGAGGCCATGCACCATTCGAGTGCCGGCAGATCGTCCTGCTGGCGCCCTTCGTCCTCCCAGCGCTTCAGTGCGGCCGAGAGCAGATAGAGTTCGGAGAGAATGTCGCCGAAGCGTGCCGACAGCATCTCCTTGCGCTTCAGCGCGCCGCCAAGCGTGAGCAGCGCCATATCGGCGCAAAGTGCAAAGGCAGAGGAATAGCGCGACAGCTGTCGATAGAAGTGCGTGGCATCTCCTGCATCCGGTGCGGGCGCAAAGGCCCCCCCGGTCCAGCAGCGGCCCCATGCGCGGAACAGCGTGGTGACGCTGTGGCCGACATGTTTCCAGAAGGCCCTGTCGAAGGCATCGAGGCCCTTCTTCTTGTCGGGATCGCTGAGCGCGTTCATCTCATCGAGCAGATAGGGATGCGCGCGAATGGCGCCCTGCCCGAACACGATGAGGTTTCGCGTGAGAATATTAGCGCCCTCTACGGTGATGCCGACCGGCACTGCGCGATAGAGATTACCCATATAGTTCTGCGGGCCATCGATGACTGCCTTGCCGCCATGGATGTCCATGGCGTCGTCGATGACGAGGCGCATGCGCTCGGTGGCATGCAGCTTCATGATCCCAGAGATGACCGCGGGATGATGGCCCTGGTTGAGCGCCGCCGAGGTCAGGCGTCGCGCGGCATCGAGCAGGTAGGCCGTACCGGCAATGCGCGCCAGCGGCTCCTCGATGCCCTCGAACTTGCTGATCGAGATGTTGAACTGCTCGCGGACGCGCGCATAGGCGCCGGTGGTGCGCGCCACATAGGCTGCACCGGCCGCCGAGAGCGATGGCAGCGAGATGCCACGGCCGGCGGCGAGCGCGGACATCAGCATCTTCCAGCCTTGCCCTAAACGCTCCTGCCCGCCGATAATGTAATCGAGCGGGATAAAGACATCGCGGCCCCAATTCGGACCGTTCTGAAATACCTGCATCGACGGCAGATGGCGCTTGCCGATCTCGACCCCGGGAAGGTCATGCGGGATCAGCGCGACGGTGATGCCGAGTTCGTCCTGATCGCCGACGAGGTGATCGGGATCATAGGCCTTGAAGGCGAGACCGATCAGCGTGGCGACGGGGCCGAGCGTGATGTAGCGCTTGTGCCAATTGAGGCGCAGGCCAAGCACTTCTTTGCCCTCGAACGTGCCCTTGCAGATAATGCCGCTGTCGATCATCGACGAGGCGTCGGAGCCGGCTTCCGGGCTGGTGAGGCCGAAGCAGGGAATGTCGCGGCCATCGGCAAGACGTGGCAACCAGCGCTGGCGCTGCTCGTCGGTGCCGAATTTCATCAGCAGTTCGCCGGGGCCGAGTGAATTCGGCACCATCACGGTGACGGCGGCAACCACGGAGCGCGACGAGATTTTCCGCACCACTTCCGAATGGGCATAGGGCGAGAAACCGAGGCCGCCATATTCCTTCGGGATGATCATGCCGAAGAATTTTTCACGCTTGATGAAGTCCCACACCTCCGGCGGAAGGTCCCGCAATTCCCAGTTGATCTTCCAGTCGTCGATCATCTCGCAGAGACGATCGACGGGCCCGGTCATGAAGGCCTGCTCTTCCTCGGTCAGCGTCGCGGGCGCGACCTTAAGCAGCTTGTTCCAGTCGGGATTGCCGGTGAACAGGTCCGCGTCCCACCAGACATCGCCGGCCTCCAGCGCCTCGCGCTCGGTATCCGACATCTTTGGCAGCACGCCCTTGGCCCAGCCGAAAATCGGCTTGGAGAGATAATCCTTGCGCAGGCTGGGGGAGCTCATGGGAAGTCCTCTCGATCTGGCAACCGCAGGATCCAGGCGGAAACGGTCGCTCAAGGCATTCGCTCTTTAACTCGGCGCCGTTGCTGCCAGCTTAGCTTTCGCATTGAAATTGAAGCGAAATTGCACGGCATTGAGCCATCGATAACGGCAAGGATACCGCATCGGTTCCATGAAGGCGAACAGGGACCGCGTGACCAGAGGTCGCGCGCTGTCGTCCCGGCGGAAGCCGGGATCCATAAACACCGTCAAACGCGCCTACAAGCTCAGGCGGCGACCACAGTATTTGAATCCGATACTCGGAGGCTATGGGTCCCGGCTTTCGCCGGGACGACACCGAGCCTCAATCCGGCCGAACCATCTCGAACATGTCTTCATGCTTGACGGTGAAGTAATCGCCCTTGCGGCCCGCGCGCATGATCGGGCTGGCCAGCGCCGTCCGGTAGACGCCGTCCACGATCAGGCTCTTGTCGATGTGAACGGCCACCACCTCACCCATGGTGAGGAAGGCGTTGGCGGAGCCACCATCGGCGCGCTTCAATTCGATGATCTCGGTAACCTTGCATTCGAAAGCGACGCGAGCCTCGCCGACGCGGGGGACGTTGACCAGCGTGCTGGGCACCGGGGTGAGGCCGGCAACCTCGAATTCATTGATGTCACGGCCGACATGGGCGGCGGTGGCGTTCATCTGCTTTGCCAGATCGATGGTGGCCAGATTCCAGACGAATTCGCCGGTCTCCTGCGCGTTGCGGGTAGAATGCTTGATGCCGATGCTGGAAAAGCCGATCAAAGGCGGCGTGTAGTTGAAGCCGTTGAAGAAGCTGTAGGGCGCGAGATTGACGCGGCCATCGGCGCCCCGGGTGGATACCCAGCCGATCGGCCGCGGCGCGATAATGGCATTGAAGGGATCGTGCCTCAGACCATGTCCGTTGCGGGGCTCGTAGCTGTGGAATTCGAAAGCGCTCACGATAGCAATCCTTCACTTGTCCCGGACACGCTGCAGCGACAACGCTGCGGCACAGAGCCGGGACCGTCGCGGGCTCCGGCGCTTGGTACGGTCCCGGCTCTGCGGAGCAACGCGAGATGCGTTGCACCGCGTCCGGGACACGACAGTGAGAATCTCTATCGGCGGGGCGCGAGCCCGGCAAGGACGAAGTCGATCATCTGGTCGATCTCCGGACCCGGCTTATCCATGGCCTCGACGATCATTTGCGGGTGGAAATAGCGGATCATCGCCGTGCAGACACAGTGCGCGGCCAACGGCACATCAGGTGCATGGAATTCACCGGACGCCGCACCATCGGCAATCACCTGGCCGATGGAGCCGGTCACGCATTCCATATGCGCAAGGCAAACGTCCCAGCTTTCCTCCATGGCGATCGCCACCATTTCGTGCAGCTTGGCGTCGCCGACATAGCGCTCGGAATTCATCTGATGGATCGTCACCAGCAATTCGCGCAAACGCTTCGACGCCGGCTGGGGCGTCGCCACGATGGCTTGAGCAGCGACCTCGACCTCGCCCATCAGCCGCTTGGCTACGGCTGAAATGATCGACTTCTTCGAATCGAAGAAGCGATAGACATTGGCCGGCGACATCCGCAGCAGCTTGGCGATATCGGCGACGGTTGTCTTCTGGTAGCCGAGCTCGCGGAACAGCTTCTCAGCCGTCACCACGATCCGGGTGCGCATGTCGTCGGTTTCGGCGTGGTCGGAAACAAGGGTCATCGTCAGCAAGCTATCTTCTTATTCGGCAGCAGCGGCAAGCGGAAAGGCAGGTTGCTTGTCGTGATGTTGCGGTGCGTGGTGCTCGGTGTCCTCGCCGGACCCACGTTCGTCGAGGCTCTTCCTGAACCACAGCGCATAGAGACCGGGCAGATAGAGCAGCGTCAGGAAGGTGGCGACGAACAGGCCGCCCATGATGGTCACCGCCATCGGGCCCCAGAAGGCCGAACGCGACAGCGGGATCATTGCCAGGATCGCCGCCAGCGCCGTGAGCACCACCGGGCGGGCGCGGCGAACCGTGGCTTCCACGATGGCTTCGGCGCGGGTCAAGCCATGTTGCACGTCGGTCTCGATCTGATCGACCAGGATCACGGCATTGCGCATGATCATGCCCGCAAGCGCGATCAGACCCAGCAGCGCGACGAAGCCGAAGGGCTTACCGGCCACATTGAGCGCCAATGATGCGCCAATGATGCCGAGCGGCGCCGTCAGGAACACCAGGATGAGCCGCGAGAAGCTCTGCAGCTGGATCATCAAAAGCGTCAGCATGACAATGATCATCAGCGGGAAGAGCAGCGCAATCGACGCGTTGCCCTTGTTGCTCTCCTCCACCGCACCGCCAATCTCGATGCGATAGGCCGGTTCGAGACTATCGCGGATCGATTGCAGTTGCGGCCAGATCTGGTTGGTGACATCCGGTGGCTGCACGCCATCGACAACGTCGCTGCGCACGGTGATGGCCATATCGCGGTTACGCCGCCACAGGATCGGCTCCTCGTGCGAATATTCGATATTCGCCACCTGGGTCAGCGGTACTGCGACGCCGTTGCGTGCGATGATGGTGAGATCGCCGACCTTGCCGAGATCGAGACGCTCTGATGGCACGGCACGAGCGACCACGGCAACCTTCTCGATACCATCGCGGATCGTCGTGACCGTGGTGCCGGAGATCAATAGCGCCAGCGACTGCGAGACGTCCTGCGGCGTCAGGCCGAGTGCGCGGGCACGATCCTGATCGACGACAAGTTTGAGATAAGGCGACTGCTCATTCCAGTCGAGCTGCGCTTCCGTGATGTTTGGATTGGCGCGCATGACGTCACGCACCTTATAGGCGACGTCGCGCACCTTCGCTGTGTCCGGGCCGATGACACGGAACTGAACGGGGAAGCCGACCGGCGGACCGAAGTTGAAGCGATCGACGCGCACGCGCGCTTCGCTGAGCTGGCCATCCGCCACGGCCTTTTCGATCTTGGTCTTGATGCGCTCGCGCGCCTCGACATTCTTCGAGACGATCACGATCTCGGCGAAAGCTTCATTGGGCAATTGCGGATTGAGGCCGAGCCAGAAGCGCGGCGAACCGCGACCGACATACGACGTATAGGTGGCAATGTCCTTGTCGTCCTTAAGCAGCGTCTCCGCCTTTTGCACTGACTTCTTGGTGACATCGAACGCGGTGCCTTCCGGCAGACGCAGCTGGAAGAACAGTTCGGGTCGCTCGGACAGCGGGAAGAACTGCTGTTGGACATGGCCGAAGCCGACCACCGAGGCAAAGAAAATACCGACGGTAGCAACCACCACCTTGATGCGGTGATTGACGCACCACTGCACCACGCTGCGCAGGGTGCGATAGATGCGCGTCTCATAGATCGCATGCGGGTCGTGATGAGCGGCTCCATGCGCCGCCATGTTAGGCAACAGCTTGACGCCGATGTAAGGCGTGAAGATCACAGCCACAAACCAAGAAGCCACCAGCGCGATGGCAACGACCCAGAAGATGCTGCCGGCGTATTCGCCGACGGCGGAATTGGCAAAGCCGATGGGCAGGAAGCCCGCGGCAGTCACCAGAGTGCCGGTGAGCATCGGGAACGCGGTGGATTCCCAGGCGAATGAGGCCGCACGCACGCGGTCCCAGCCCTGCTCCATTTTCACCACCATCATTTCGACCGCGATGATGGCATCATCGACAAGAAGGCCGAGAGAGATGATTAGCGCGCCGAGCGAGATGCGATGCAAATCGAGCGAGATCGCGTTCATCACCATGAAGACGATGCCGAGCACCAGCGGCACCGACAGCGCGACAACGATGCCGGTGCGCCAGCCGAGCGCGAGGAAACTCACGAACAGCACGATCGCCAGCGCCTCGACGAAGGAGCGCGTGAATTCACCGACAGCTTCCTCGACCACATGCGGCTGATCGGCGATCTGCTCGATCTCGATGCCTTGCGGCACAGCAGCCATGAAACTGTTGGCTGCCTTTTTCACGTTCTCGCCAAGCTCGAGAATGTTGGCGCCCTTGGCGGTGACGACGCCGATGCCGAGCGCCGGTTTGCCCTTCTGCTGGATCTGGAAATCCGGTGGATCGACGAAGCCATGGGTGACATTGGCGATGTCGCCGAGGCGGAAGGTGCGGCCGTTGCTTTCCACCGGCGTCGCGGCCACCGCCTTGACGCCGTCGAGCGCGCCAGTGACGCGCAACGGCACACGCTGCGACGAGGTCTCAACGGTGCCGGCCGGCGTGATGGAATTCTGCTTGGCGAGGGAGTCGAACAGTGCCTGGGTGGTGATGCCGAGCGTCGCGAGCTTCGCATGCGAGAACTCGACGAAGATGCGCTCGTCCTGGGTGCCGTAGAGATTGACCTTGGTGACGCCATCGACCTTGAGCAGGCGCTGGCGCAGGCCTTCGGCGACCTTCTTCATCTGTGCAAAGTCGGCGCCGTCGCCGGTCATCATATAGAGGATGGAATCGACGTCGCTGAATTCGTCATTGACGGTGGGACCGATCAGGCCGGTCGGCAGGCTGCCCTGCACGTCGGCGAGCTTCTTGCGCAGCAAATAGAAGAGATACGGCACGTCCTTCGGCGGCGCATTGTCCTTGAACGAGACCTGCAGTGCGGTGAAGGACGGCTTCGAATAGGTCTGCACCTTGTCGAAGTAAGGCAACTCCTGCATCTTCTTTTCGATGGGATCGGCGACCTGCTCCTGCATCTCCTTGGCCGTTGCACCGGGCCAGATCGCAGTCACGTTCACCACTTTGACGGTGAAGAACGGATCTTCGGCCCGGCCGAGCCGCTCGTAGGAGAAGAAGCCGGCAACACCAAGCGCGATGATCATGAACAGGATCAGCGTCGGATGCGCCACGGCCCAGGCTGAGAGGTTGAAGCGATGCATCGGCCTCGTCCTTATATACTGGCTTAGAACGACAGGGCGGAAACGACGCGCACCTTTTGCGCGGGATCAAGTTTCTGCACGCCAAGCGTGACCACCTTGACGCCGTCATCGACGCCGCCAGTGATGATCGCGTCGGTGCTCTCATAGGTCTTCACTTTGACCGGCCGCAGGGTGATCTCGCCAGCGTCATTGACGGTATAGAGCGAAGACTGATTGCCCTGGCTGAACAAAGCCGACAACGGAACACGGGCGATACGCTCGGTCTTCGGATCGGACAGCGTCAGCGTCGCGGTCATGCCGAGCGCCACCTTGTCGTCGGCATCGGGCAACGAGAATTTCGCGAGATAGGTGCGCGTTGCCGTATCGGCATTCGGCGCGATTTCGCGCAGCTTCGCCTGATAGCTCTTGCCGGGCTCCGACCACAGGCTGACGTTGGCGGTGCCCTCCTTGGCACGGCCGATCAGAGTTTCCGGGATAGCGACGACCGCTTCCTTCTCGGCAAAGCGCGCGACGCGAATGGCAGCCTGACCGGAAGCAACGACCTGACCGGGATCGATCAGCGTGGCGGTGACAATACCGGCCGTATCGGCGACGAGCGTCGCATAAGAAAGGCTGTTTTTGGTGAGTTCGACCTGGCGCTCGGCGCGGTTGAGGCGGGCGCGGGCTTCATCGCCGGAGGCCTTGGCCTGATCGAGCTGGGCCTGGGTTGCCCAGCCCTTGCTCTTCAATTCATTGGCCCGTCCCTCGGCGGCGCTGGCCTGGGCAAGCACACCGGTGGCAGCGCTGAGTTCGGCGGCAGCCTGCTCCGCCTGTAGCCTCAGATCGATCTCGTCGAGCGTGCCGAGCGGCTGACCGACCTGGACCGTCTGCCCGACTTCGACGAGACGCTTGGCAACCTTGCCGGCAACACGGAAGCCGATGTCAGTCTCGATGCGAGGGCGAATCGTCCCGACAAAACTGCGCGAAGGCGATTCCGGCTGGTAGTGGACGGTGGTGACCAGAACGGGCCGCGATGGCTTCGACTCGGCCTCGGCCTTTTTCCCGCAGCCGGCCAGACCGACCGCCGGGACCAGCAACAAAGCGGCAATGGCGGGCTTGCGGATGATGGCGAAAAGGGAACCGCTGGGCATGGTCGTACTTCCTTCGTGAGGCTGGCGGCAGACTATTCGTGATTAGTGACGATTGTCAATATTCGTCACTAATCACGAATCTGCCATCATTTCTGAAGGATCGCGCAATGAAAAAACGCCGGGGCGGATGCCCGGCGCTTCGAGATGGTCCCCGACGATGCGGTGCTGACTACTTGCCCGGCAGTGGCGCCTTGCTGGAGGCGGAGAATTCCGTGGCTGTGCCGTGATTACCGGCGAGCACCAGAATGCCCGCGATCAACGGCATCGCAGCCAGCACCAGAAGGCCGGTCGACGTACTGCCGGTAGTTTCCTTGACCCAGCCGATCAGATACGGCCCGCCGAAGCCGGCGAGATTGCCAATCGAGTTGATCATGGCGATGGCGCCGGCGGCGGCGGTGCCGCTCAGCCATGCGGTCGGCAGCGTCCAGAACAGCGCGAAGGTGCAGAACACGCCAATGGCGGCGACGGTCAACGCAACCATGGTCACGGTCGGGTTGCTGACGACGCCGGATACGGCCAGCGACACGGCGATCAGCAGCAGCGGCAGGCCGACATGCCAGACTCGTTCGCGGGTCCGGTCCGAATGACGCGCCCACAGGATCATGGCGATGGAGCCGAACGCATAGGGGATCGCGGTAACGAAACCGGTTTGCATATTCGTCAGGCCGAACGCCTTGACGATCTGCGGGAGCCAGAACTGCATGCCATAGAGCGCAGCGACAAAGCCAAAATAGATCACGCTGAGCATCAGCACCTTGGGCGAGGCCAGCGCTTGGCCGAGCGACATGCCGTGGGCGCTTTCCTTCACGGTACGCTCGCTTTCGAGCCGGTCCGCGAGCCACATCTTCTGATCCGGCGTCAGCCAGTCGGCCTTCGACGGCTTATCGGTGAGATAGAACCAGGTGACGATGCCCAGCACCACCGAGGGAATGCCCTCGATGATGAACAGCCACTGCCAACCCTTCAGACCCATGATGCCATCCAGCCCGAGCAGCATGCCGGAAATCGGCGCGCCGATGACAGTCGAGACTGGCACGGCGATTGCGAAAGCCGCGAGGAAGCGCGCGCGATATGCAGCCGGATACCAGTAGGTCAGATACAGGATGATGCCGGGAAAGAAGCCGGCTTCCGCGACGCCGAGCAGGAAGCGCAGCACATAGAAGCTGGTCGACCCGCTCACGATGGCCATCAGCGCCGAGATGATGCCCCAGCTCACCATGATGCGCGCGATCCAGCGGCTGGCGCCGAATTTTTCCAGCGCGATATTGCTGGGCACCTCGAAGATGAAGTAGCCGATGAAGAAAATGCCGGCGCCCCAGGCGAACACCGTGGGGGAAAAGTTCAGATCGGCATTCATGGTGAGCGCCGCGAAGCCGAGATTGACGCGGTCGAGATAGGCGAGGAAGTAAGCCAGGATCAGAAACGGGATCAGCCGCCAGGAAATGGCGCGGATCGTCGACGTTTCCAGATCGGTCTTCGCGCTCTGCTCCGCACGCGTACCGATGGTGGCCTGGCTCATTTTGTTCGCTCCCGATGGCTTCTTTGGCGCAGCCGAACGGCTGCAGCTTGCCAGCGGGTTTAGCCAAACTGCGGGGGTGCGGCAATATGTCAGCCGCCGGCCAAGTTCAGGCGCGTCCGTATCGGCGTTGAGCCTCGATCGTGAGGCCTTTGCCCACCGCACCAAACGTATCGCCATCGATGGCGCGCGCCGCCGGCAGCGCGCCAAGGATTGCCTTGCGGACATGGGCGAGTTGCACCGAGCCGCCGGTGAGGAAGACGGCGTCGATATTCTCCGGCTTCAGTTTTGCCTGTGCGAGACAAATGCCGATGCGGGCATGGATGCGATCGGCCAGCGTCTGGGTGTGACTCACGAGTTCCTTGCGCGCCATGCCCGCCGTCAGGCCCGGCTCCAGCCAGTCCAGTGCGATGCTCGACGTCGGCTTGTCGGACAGGCCGATCTTGGCGCCCTCCACTTCCATCGCCAGCGTGTGGCCGCGCTGCTCTTCCAGCACGCGCACGAGACGTTCGAGCAATTCCGGCTGCTGCGCTTCATAGCGCACCTGCCTGATCTCGTTCATGACCTTGGAATCGTACATCCGGTTGATGCTCGACCAGGTCGCGAGATCGTGGAAATAGCCTGATGGCACATCGAGCCCGGCGCGCTTCATCGCCGAGCGATAGCCAAGCAGCGGCATCACCACGCCAAGGCTGAGATGGCGGTCAAAATCGGTGCCACCGATACGCACGCCGTCATTGGCCAGAATATCGTCCTTGCGATCGGCATGGCGATGCCGCTCCGGCGACAGGCGCACGATGGAGAAATCCGACGTACCACCGCCGATATCGGCGATCAGCGCGATCTCTTCCGAATTGATGAGGCGTTCGTAATCCAGCGCCGCTGCGATCGGCTCGAACTGGAATGAGACATCGGTGAAGCCGATATCTTTCGCGATGCCAAGCAGCACGTCCTCGGCCTTGCGATCGCCAGCCGGATTGTCATCGACGAAGAATACGGGCCGGCCATGCACGACCTTGCGGAGCTCATGGCCCGTTGCCGCTTCGGCGCGGCGCTTCACGGCGCCGATGTAATTGCCGATGACGCTGCGAAAACCGATGCGCTCGCGGCCCACACGTGTGGTCTCGTCGATCAGGGACGTGCCGAGCACCGATTTCAGGCTGCGCATCAGGCGGCCTGAGACGCCCTCCACATAGGCTTCCATCGCCCTGCGCCCGATAAAGGCGCCGCTATCGGCCTTATAGAAGATGGCGCTCGGGATCGTGACATGCGCATCTTCCAGCGCAGCCAGAACCGGGACGTCATTATTGATGGTACCGAGCGTCGTGTTCGACGTTCCAAAATCCAGACCGCAAATCGACATGACCGCTCCAAAAGGACGGTCCGTCTACACAGATCGGCCGCAGTGATCCAGCACTATATTTTTGCACAGCCGCATAGCTGCAACGCGCGCAACCAGCCGGAAATCCGGAAGCGTTTTCAAAGCGGAACGGGCGATCCACAGAACAATCTGTCGCCGCGATCAGGGTTGATGAATCGCCGAGTGCCGGTCCATAAGCGGATTAAGACGGTGGGATGACCGCCATGGAATTTCGAAGGAATAGCTACGCGTGGCAAATATCAATCAGAAGATCGCAGACGAACTTGGCGTGCGCGAACAGCAGGTCGCGGCGACGGTGGAACTGCTCGACGGGGGTGCAACCGTGCCGTTCGTCGCGCGCTACCGCAAGGAAATCACCGGCGGTCTCGACGACGCGCAGCTGCGCACGCTGGAAGAGCGCCTGACCTATCTGCGCGAGCTGGAAGACCGCCGCAAGGTGATCCTGGAATCGGTGCGCGAGCAGGGCAAGCTCGATGCCACCGTCGAAGCCGCCATCATGACCGCCGACACCAAGGGCCGTCTCGAGGATATCTATCTGCCGTTCAAGCCGAAGCGCCGTACCAAAGCGGAGATCGCCAAGGAAGCCGGCCTCATGCCGCTGGCAGACATGCTGCTCGCCGAGCCACAGAACGATCCGAAGGTGGTGGCCGAAGCTTACGTCAATGCCGACAAGCAGGTCGCCGACGTCACCGCCGCCCTCGATGGCGCGCGCGCGATCCTCGTCGAGCGTTTCGCAGAAGATGCTGACCTGATCGGCGCGCTCCGCGAGCAGATGTGGTCGAACGGCGTGATGGCCTCGAAGGTACGCGACGGCAAGAAGGCCGAAGGCGAGAAGTTCAAGGACTATTTCGATTTCTCCGAACCGCTGCACAAGCTGCCGTCGCATCGCGTGCTGGCGCTGTTCCGCGGCGAAAAGGAAGAAGTACTCGACCTCGCCATGCAGCCCGAGCCCGTGCCTGCAACACCAGTACCGGCAACAACGCCAAGCTCGTATGAAATGAAGATCATGCAGCGCGTAGGTGTGTCGGACAAAGGCCGTCCAGGCGACAAGTGGCTGACCGACACCGTGCGCTGGGCGTGGCGCACCAAGATTCAGGTGCACCTCAATATCGACCTGCGCATGCGCCTGTGGACCGCGGCGGAAGAAGAGGGCGTGCGCGTGTTCGCCTCCAATCTGCGCGACCTCTTGCTTGCTGCGCCCGCCGGCGCGCGCGTCACCATGGGTCTCGATCCCGGCTATCGCTCGGGCGTCAAGACCGCGATCATCGATGCCACCGGCAAGGTGGTGGCGACCACCACGATCTATCCGCATGAGCCGCAGCGTGCATGGGATGCCTCGCTGGCGACCCTCGGCAAGCTCGCTGTGCAGCATAAGGTCGAGTTGATCGCCATCGGTAACGGCACCGCCTCGCGCGAGACCGACAAGCTCGCAAGCGACTTGCTGAAGCTGCTGCCGGATCTCAAGATGACCAAGATTGTGGTGTCGGAAGCCGGCGCGTCGGTTTATTCGGCCTCAGCTTTCGCCTCGGAAGAACTGCCGGAACTCGACGTGACGCTGCGCGGCGCCGTCTCCATCGCCCGCCGCCTGCAGGATCCGCTGGCGGAACTGGTGAAGATCGATCCGAAGGCGATCGGCGTCGGCCAATATCAGCACGATCTCGGCGAGAGCAAACTCGCGCGCTCGCTCGATGCCGTCGTCGAAGACTGCGTGAACGGCGTTGGCGTCGATCTCAACACCGCCTCGGCCCCACTGCTGGCGCGCGTGTCGGGCATCGGCACCGGTCTCGCGCAGAGCATCGTGCAGCACCGCGATGCCAATGGCCCGTTCAAGTCGCGCAAGGGGCTCAAGGACGTGCCGCGTCTCGGGCCGAAGGCGTTCGAGCAATGCGCAGGCTTCCTGCGCATCAATGACAGCGAAGACCCGCTCGATAAGTCAGGCGTGCATCCGGAAGCCTATCCGCTGGTGCGCAAGATCATCGAGGCCACCAAGAGCGACATCCATGCGCTGATCGGCAATGCCGAGGTGTTGCGAAAAGTGCAGCCGAAGAGCTTTGTCGATGACACGTTCGGTCTGCCGACGGTCACCGATATCCTGAAGGAACTCGAGAAGCCCGGCCGCGATCCCCGCCCTGCCTTCAAGGCGGCAGTGTTCATGGAAGGCGTCGAGAAGGTCTCGGATCTCAAGCCCGGCATGATCCTCGAAGGCACCGTCACCAATGTCGCCGCCTTCGGCGCCTTTGTCGATGTCGGCGTGCATCAGGACGGCCTCGTGCACATCTCGGCGATGTCCAAGACGTTCATCAAGGACCCGCGCGAGGTGGTGAAGCCCGGCGATATCGTCAAGGTGAAGGTGCTCGAGGTCGAGGTCGATCGCAAGCGCATCGCGCTGTCGCTCCGCATGGACGATCCGATCGGCGCGAAGGCGGACCGCCCGAAGGCAGATCGCGGCCCGCGCTTCAGCGAGCGCAACATGACATCGCGCGCGCCGGGCAAGCCGGATGCCGGCGGCGGCGCATTTGCAGAAGCGATGCGACGCGCAGCCGAAAAGGGCACCGGCAAGGGGCGGTAGTTCCCGCGCTCCTCCTGTCGTCCCGGCGAAAGCCGGGACCGATAGCTTCCGGTCCGGCTTGACGGATCGTGGAAGCCACGAGCGCAGTTTCTACTCGCGGTGTGTTTGGATCCCCGCTTTCGCGGGGATGACACCGGAGATTGTCGTCAGACCTTACCTAGTGCGACCGCCAGCGCCAGCAGATCCTCATCGCAATCGCGCGCGCCCATGATCGACAGACCGATCGGGCAATCGTCGAGCTTCGCCACCGGCATCGACAATTGCGGCGTACCGGCATGGCCGGCGACGCAGAGCAGTTCGATGGCCCGGGCGCGGAAAACATCGAGCTCGGCATCGGGCGTGGCGCGCAGTGGGGCGATGCCGGGCACCGTCGGCAGCACCAGCACGGCATCGCCCGCGAGAAGCACATTCATCCTCTCGATGATCGCCGCGCGTACCGGCTTCGCTGCAGCGATCTCCGCAGGATCCATCACCGCTGCCGCCGCAAAGCGCTCCTTCACACCGGGGCCGAGCTGCGGCTTCACCGCCGAAATCCACGCGCCATGGGCGGCCCAGGCCTCTTCCGACTGCAGCACGCGAAATGCGTTGCGCCAGGCATCGCGCTCGCCGCCAGCGACATCCACCTCTTCGCTCGTGCCGACAATCGCCTTGAGGCGCTCGACCGACGGCTGCAGAGCGTGGCGCGCCTTTTCATCCACCGCCGCGAACAGATCGCGGGCGATCAGCAAACGCTTTGGCGGGCGCGACGCGCGGACGCCATCGAGCAGCACATCGCCGACCTGCTGCATCAACTCGGGCGAGCGCGCAAACCAGCCAGCCACATCATAGCTTGGCGCCAAGGGTACGGCGGCGTCGAGCGGGATGCGGCCATGGGTGGTTCGGATGCCATAGATGCCGCAATAGCTCGCAGGCAACCGCACCGAACCGCCAGTATCCGAGCCAATGGCGAAATCGACCAGCGAACCCGCTGTTGCAGCCGCCGAACCACTGGACGAGCCGCCGGGAATACGGCCCGGCGCCGCCGGATTGATCGGCGTACCGTAATGCGCGTTCTCGCCATTCAGGCTCCAGGCGAGTTCATCCGTATGCGTCTTGCCGACCAGTTTCGCACCCGCCTGCAATAGACGATCGGCAATCGGTGTAGATTTGGTCGGCACCGGATGGGTCGCCAGCCATTCCGGATTGCCGGCGCCGGTCGGCGTGCCAGCGAGATCGAAGAAGTCTTTCAGCGCAAATGTCAGCCCGGACAGCGCGCCCTGTTTCGTCGGCAGCACCTCGACGCGGCCATGGTCCACGAAGGCATTAAGCGTGTCGTCGATCGGCATCGAAATCCCCTTCTGTCAGTCACACAGGCTTCAGCACGCTCGCCGCTGGCCGGACAAAAGTGCGAATGCCTTTCTTGAAGCCGAACAACGGCTGCGCAATCTCGCATACCGCCTCAAGCTTGGTCTCGCAATCCAGCGCCACCAGATCCGCCGGCAACCCGACGGCGATGCCGTAATCCGTCGCATTGAGAAGTCTTGCGGATGCCGACGTCACCATGTCCAGACAATCGGCGAGATCTTCGTCGCGGCCGATCTGCGCGACATTGGCATAGAGATTGACCATGCGGATCAGCGACACATCACCGAAGGGTGTGAAGGGATTCAGCACGTTGTTGGTGGAGACATTCGCATTGACACCGAGCGCACGAAGCTTGTGCGCCTGGGTCACGCCGCGTGGAACGTTGTGGTCGAGGTCACGTCCGGTGAGGAACAGATCGGTGGCCGGCAACACGGTGACGGCAACACCGGCATCGGCAAGCCGCCGTGCCGCAGCTTCGAAATCCGCTGATGGCATGGCCGAAAGTTTTGTGGCATGTCCGATCGCAACACGCCCGCCCCAGCCGGCCGCCTCGGTCTGCCGGCAGACTTCGGCAAAATCCGCACGCGAGGGATCGAGATCGAAGTCGAGGTGGAAATCGATATCGACATCGAACTCCCGCGCCATCGCAAAGATTCTTGCGATCTGACCGTGGGAGTCCCTGTCCATATAGGGCACCCCGCCGATCACATCGGCTCCGTCGCGCATGGCAGCGAGCATGACTTCTTCGCAACCGGGATCGTCAAGCAGCCCTTCTTGCGGAAACACGCAGAGCTGCAGGTCGATCGCCCAAGCATAGTCTCTCTTGAGCTGCTTGAGCGCCCGAAAGCTGGTGAGGCCGACGCGCGGATCGACCTCCACATGCGTACGCATCCGGTTCGTCCCGTGGGTGATCGCTTTCTCCAGCGTCCGCGCGGCGCGTTGATAGACGTCCTCCTCCGTGAAGTCGCGCTTCGCCTTCGCGACTTCGGCCACCGCCTCATCGAGCGTGCCACGCTCGCAATTGCAGCGGCCGAGCAGGCAGGACTTGTCGAGATGCAGATGCGTCTCGACAAAGCCGGGCATCACCAGCCGACCCTGCAGATTCTGATCCGGCGCATCGCCCTTCGGCAGCCCGACCTCGATGGCGGCAAAGCGGCCATCCCTGATGCCGATATCGAACGAACCGCCGGGCCGGTCCGCGATACGGGCATTGCGTAGAATGAGGTCGAACGTCATGGGGGCTCCTGAAGGGATCGCGCGGCCGACCGTTCTTACAGCTAGCCCAGTCAAACCCAAAGCAAGAGATACGCCAATACGCATGCGATCAAGAAGCAGAATAATGCATTGAAATTAAAAGGAATATATCTAGGTGCGCAGCCGTCTCCCGCCCAATATTCAGGCTCTCCGATCATAAAGTGCATACAATTTAGGACGTCTCATGAATGCAATTCGACGACCGGCCTGTTAGGATGGATCATCATCTGCAGGAGACAACCGATGTCGCACCCATCCGCCCACGCGCCCCTCGCTAACGACCCGGCCGATGCCGCCGCTTTGGTCGAGCGTTTTCTGGTCGCATCGATGATCCCCGATCCCGAGACCGCCGGGACCTTCATGTCGGCGAATGTGGACATCACCTTCACCGGCGGACGCAAGTTCAGGCATCCGCGCGACGCCACCGCGTTCAACGCCATGCGCTACAAATGGGTGAAGAAGAAGATGGAGCGCACCGACGTTGCGCCCGGAGAGGCAGAGACGGTCGTCTACAACACCGGCACGCTCTACGGCGAATGGCATGACGGCACCAAATTCGAAGGCAATCGCTATGTTGATCGCTTCGTGGTGCGCGATGGCAAGATCGTCAAGATGGATGTCTGGAACGACAGCGCCGAGCGCATTCTCGTCCGCATGGATATCGAGGCCTGATAGAGGCTCATGAAAGCCGGCAGCAGACGCCGCCGGCTTTCCGCATCACTTCTCTGTCTTGAGCAGCGCCATATTGGCGGCGACTTCCTTCACCACGAGGTCGTCGATCGCCTTCGGCTCCATGGGCATCGGCACAACACCCATTTTCTTCAGCGCCGTCTGCATCTCCGGTTTGGCCAGCAATTTGGTGCTGACATCGTAGAGCTTGTTGACGATCTCGCGCGGCGTTTTCGACGGCACAAATACACCGACCCAGGTGTTGCTCACCCCGTCCTTGAGACCGGCGTCAACCATCGAGGGTACATCCGGCAGATCGGCGCTACGCTCTGCAGTCGAGACCACCAGCGCCCGCACCTGTCCTTCGCGGATCAGCGGCAAGGCCGTGGCAGCCGGACAGAAATAGAAATCGATGCGACCGCCGAGAATGTCGGTGATGACTTCGGGCCCACCACGATAAGGAACATGCGTCGCCTCGAAACCGCCGGCGCGGCGGAATTTCTCCGAGCTGATATGCACGGCACTGCCGACGCCCACCGAGCCGAAATTGATCGATGAGCCCTTGGTGCGCGCATCCTTCAGGAAATCATCCACGGTCTTCCAAGGCCGATCCTTTGGAATGATCATGATGTTCGGGACCGAGCCGATCATGACCACGCCGGACAGATCTTTCGACGTGTCATAGGGCAGGTTTGCATTGATCGCCGGGGTGATGGTGAGTGCCGACGAATGCGCTATGATCGTGTAGCCGTCGGGATCCGACTTGGCGAGCGCGGCAGTGCCCACTGCCCCACCGCCACCGACGCGGTTTTCGACCACGATGGTTTGGCCGAGCTCGGGACCCAGTCGCTCGAAGAATGTGCGCGGCATGACGTCAGTCGCACTGCCGGGGCCGAAGGGAATGATGGCTTTGATCAAACGTGTCGGCCAGTTGGTATCGGCCTGCGCTGCGGTGCACATCAGTACACCGGCAACAACACACGACCATCGCAGAAACTTGTTCATTACGATCTCCTGCCGCGCCATTCGACGGAATGGTCGCCTCCACAGGAAATTAAAGCAAGAACCAGACCGGACGATCTTCAGCAGGACTGTCTTCTAGAACGACGCGCCCGCGCGCCGCTTCTTTTCCGGCATCTGCTCCGACTCTGCCGGCACCGGGCCGATGCGCAGCGCCGTGATCCGGTTGCGCTCACGACGCAGTACGCGGAATCGGAAATTATAGAACGTAAAACTCTGTCCGCGTTCGGGAATCGAGCGTGCCTCGTGGATCACGAGGCCGGCAACGGTGACCGCCTCGTCATCCGGCAGATGCCAGTCCATCACGCGGTTGAGGTCGCGGATCGGCACCGAGCCATCCACCACGACAGAGCCATCGGCCTGCACACGCACGCCTGCGACGGCCACGTCGTGCTCATCGGAAATATCGCCGACGATCTCTTCCAGAAGATCTTCGAGCGTCACCATGCCTTCCACTTCGCCATACTCATCGACGACGAGTGCGAAGTGCGTCTTGCGGCGGCGGAACGCCTTGAGCTGATCGGACAGTGGCCGCATCTCCGGAACGAACCACGGCGGCAAAGCGATGCTAGCGACATCGATCTTCGACGTATCGCCATCAGCGGCGCGGATCGCGCGCAAGAGATCCTTGGCATGCAGCACGCCGATGATGTTCTCCGGCTTCTCACGCCATAGCGGAATGCGTGTGTATTCCGTGGAGAGCACCTCGCGTACCAGCTCTTCCGAAGGAAGATCCGCATTCAGCGTGGTCATCGCCGTGCGATGAACCATCACGTCGGAGACGGCAAGATCGCCAAAGCGAAAGACATTCTGGATATATTCGGCTTCACCGCTTTCGATGCCGCCATGTTCGGCCGACTGGCCGACAAGCCCTTCGATTTCCACGCCGGTGAGGATCTCATGCGGCGATGCTTCCTGCACGCCCATCATTGCCAGCATGCCGCGCGAGGCAGCATTGAGCAGCCAGTTAAGAGGATAGAACAGCACATAGGATACGAAAAGCGGATAGGCGATCCATTGCGACACCGGCTCGGGCTGCCGAATGGCCAGTGTTTTCGGCACCTGCTCTCCGATCACGATATGCAGTGAGGAGAAGACGAGGAAGCCGGTAATGAACGAGGTGAAATGCAGCGCATGTTCGGACATGCCGAGCGGGATCAGCACCGGCTGCAACAGCGCCGCGACGGTCGGCTCGCCGACCCAGCCGAGGCCGAGCGAGGCCATGGTGATACCGAGTTGGCAGCAGGCCAGATAGGGCTCGATGTCGCCCATCATCCGCAGCAGCATCTGCGCGCCAAAACTATTGCGCTCCGCCATCGCCTTGACGCGGAAACCGCGGCTCTTCACCAGCGCAAATTCCGCCGCCACGTAGAAGGCATTGGCCGCAAGCAGGAAGACGGCGAGCAGGATATTGACGGTGATCGAACTCATGGAATTCCCGTGATCGACGCGGGCGCGCCGATGCTAGTTCGAGAGCTTGCGATGCAAAAACTCGCGCACCGTAGCGGGATCGACGTCATTGGCAATGACAGCCTGGCCGATGGCCTGCAGCAGGATGAAAGTGAGCTTGCCGCGCTTCACCTTCTTGTCCTGCGCCATCAGCGCCATCAGCCGGTCCGCGTCCGCGAGGCCTTCCTGCTGGAAGCCCGCGATATCCTGCAGGCGCGTCGGCAATCCCGCATCAGCGAGATGACGCTCGACGCGCACGGCGTCATCCGGCGCGATCATGCCGAGCTGCGCTGAAAACTCGGCGGCCAGCACCATGCCGATGGACACGCCCTCGCCGTGATAGAGCCGGTCGGAAAATCCGGTGACGGCTTCCAGCGCATGACCGAAAGTATGACCGAGATTGAGCAGCGCGCGCTCGCCATTCTCGCGCTCGTCGCGCGACACCACGCCAGCCTTGGCGCGGCACGAGGTGGCAATGGCATGTTCGCGCGCCGAGCCACCGCGCATGATGTCGGCGTGATTGGTCTCAAGCCAGGTAAAGAAGGCGGCATCTCCGAGCACGCCATATTTGGCGACTTCCGCATAGCCGGCGCGGAACTGGCGCGGCGAGAGCGTATCGAGCACAGCGGTATCAGCGACGACCAGCACGGGCTGATGGAAGGCGCCGATGAGGTTCTTGCCCTGCGGCGAATTGATGCCGGTCTTGCCGCCGACCGAGGAGTCGACCTGCGCCAGCAGCGAGGTCGGCACCTGCACGAAATCGACGCCACGGCGCAGGATCGACGCGGCAAAGCCAGCGAGATCGCCGACGACACCACCGCCCAGCGCAATGACGAGATCATTGCGCTCGATCTTCGCAGCAACAAGTGCTTCGGACACGGTCTCGAGGCCGACATAGCTCTTCGAGCCCTCGCCTTCCTCGACTGCGATGTGCGAGGTCGGGATGCCGGCTGCCGCCAGCGACTCTTCCGTCGCCTTCAACCAATGCCTGGCCACCGTCTTGTCGGTGACGATCGCCGTACGCACGCCCGGCCGAAGCGCGGCGATACGCGCACCGAGCGAGGGCAACACGTTGCGGCCGATGACGATGTCATAGGCGCGGTCGCCCAATCCCACATTGACGGTGATCGGATCGGAAGTCTTCAGCAGTGCAGTCATAAAATCGGGCTCAGGGGATCGCCGGCCGGCGTCGTGATCGCAGATGCCGGATGCGGGCGGAACAGATGCTCATGCAGCGCGACGATCGCCTCGTCGACAATCTTCTCATGCGGCACGTCGCGGGAATCGATGATGATGTCGGTCTGCGCGTAAAACGGATGCCGCGCCTCGATCAGCCGCGCGATCGTGCCTGCGGGATCCGGCGTCTTCAGCAGCGGACGATTTTCGCGCTTCTTGACCCGGCGCAGGATCACATCGGCATCCGCCTTCAGCCACAGCGAGATCGCCTTGTCGTGGATGCGCTGGCGGGTTTCGTCCCGCATGAACGCTCCGCCCCCCGTGGCCAGCAGGATCGGCCCGCCCTCAAGCAGGCGCGCGATCACGCGCGCCTCGCCGTCGCGGAAATGCGGCTCGCCGTGCACCTCGAAGATGTCGGGGATCGACATGCCGGCCGCCGCCTCGATCTCGTTGTCGGCATCGACAAAGGGTAGCCGCAGCCGCATCGCCATGCGGCGGCCGATGGTGGATTTTCCCGCCCCCATCATGCCCACCAGCACGACGGCACGCCGCCCCAGCGCCGCGACGATCGCGGCCTCCTGGGAGGTGTCGGCCAGAGCTGGCAAAGCGGTCTCGGACATCAGAAAAACGCTCGTAAAATCAGTGGGCGACAATGCATCGCAGCGGTTTGCCCCATTCCCGTCACCTATACTACCCCCGAAGGCAGCGTTGCCAGCACCTCGTGCAATCTGTATCCGAACGTGGTCACCGCCGTCGGCGGGTCCGAATCGCCCCATCCGCAGAGTTCCCGATCCATGCCCAGCCTGTTCCGCTTCCTGACGGTCGTCGGTATCATCGGCGGGGTGATCTATGGTGCGATTTTCGCGCTGGCGAATTTCGTCAACCCGAAGCCGCGGGAGATGACCGTCACCGTCCAGCCGGACAAATTTCTCAAGAAATAGCCGCCCGTAGCAGCCGCATGAAGAGCTGCATGTCCTCCGCGGATTTCGGGCCGGCTCCCTCCGCATGCTTGATCCCATCCATCGCAGCAACGATGACGCCGGCAATATCGACAGGCCTCGCTTGCAATGAAGCGAGGGCAATCGCGCCCGAGGTTTCCGCATCGCTCAAGGCCTGCGCCAGAAGCGCGACCAGCCGGGCCCGCGCTGCAAGCGTGATGTCCTTGGCCAGCGCCATGTTGACATCGAACAGCTCGATCGCATCGGGACTGGCGGCAAAAGGGGCGATCAGTTCGCGCTGAAACACCGCCATGGCCGTTTCGATACGGCTGAATACATCCCCAATCCCGGCAAGCGCCGCCTCGACATCTAGCATCGTCCGCGCATGGGACCGGGTAGAGCCTGCCCGGAACAACTCCTCCTTGCTGTTGAAGCTCAGATAGAGCGACGCCCGCGAGATACCCGCTGCCCGCGCAATGTCGGACATGGACGCCTTGCGAAAGCCGTAGCGGACGAACACCGGCAATGCGGCATCCAGAATGTGGTCGGATTTTACGTCTCTGTCGCTCATTTGGACAGATTGACAGTTCATATCCAAAGCGTCAAAAGACGATTAGACACATATTGCCTACATGTCTAGAAATCCTCCCCAACTCAAGAACGTCAGGACCGAACATGCATTCAGAACCGGAAGAGAGCCGCGGGATCACTGTTCTCGTGACGGGTATCGGCGGCTTTCTTGGCGGGCACATCGCCCGGCAGTTGCTGGCCAAGGGCTACACCGTTCGCGGCAGCGTTCGCCGCATGAGCAACCGCGACCGAATCGAGAAACAAATCTGCGCCAGATCAACTGACCTGGAAGCGCTCCATTTCGTCGAAGCCGATCTTCGTTCCGATAACGGATGGGACGCCGCAGTCGCGGGTTGCCGCTACGTGATCCACGCAGCATCGCCATTTCCGGCCGCCCTTCCAAGTGATGAGAACGAACTGATACGACCCGCACGAGATGGCGCGATCCGGGTGCTGCGCGCCGCCCAGCGCGCCAGTGTGACACGGGTCGTGCTGACGTCCTCGATCGCGGCCACCAACCATGGGAGCGGCCAGGCGCCGTATACCGAAGAGAACTGGACTGATCCCACGAGCAAGCGGGCAACGCCCTACTACAAGTCGAAGACGCTGGCGGAGCGGGCCGCATGGGCCTTTGCTGCGGAAACCGGACTGGATCTTGCCGTCATCAATCCGGGCATCATTTTCGGCCCCTTGTTGGGTCCCGACTACGGGACTTCCATCGGTCTGATCCAGCAGATGATGAGCGGCAAACTCAAGCGCGTACCGCGCTTCGGCATCGCCGTTGTGGATGTCCGCGATGTCGCGGACGCACATATCGAGGCAATGACCTGCGCCGCCGCATCGGGTCAGCGCTTCATCGCAGCCGGAGCATTTTTCTGGATGCGCGACATCGCCGCCGTGCTTGCGCGATCCTTTCCGAACTATGCACCGGCCTTACCCTCCGGCGAAGTACCGAACTGGATGATCAAGGCGATGGCCCCGTTCAGTGCGCGTTCGCGCATGATCGTCCACGAACTCGACCTCGACCTGAGTATCAGCGCCGCAAAAGCGACGCGCGTGCTGAACTGGCAACCGCGGCCCGCCGAAGAGGCCATTCGCGCCAGTGCGCAGAGCCTGATCGACCACGGCCTGGTCGCGACATTCTGAATTCTCATAACCCACAGCAACAGGACCAGCCCATGACCTCATCCATCATCGCCCCGAAGAATCATCCGGAAGCGGAAACCATCCGGGACATCGAACGCACACGGCTTCATGCGCTCGTCAGCGCCGACATGGCTGCGGCAGAGCCGCTCCATGCGTCAGACTTCCAGCTGATCACACCGATCGGTGCAGCACTGTCAAAAGCCGAATATCTCGGCGCCGTTGCAGGCCGTCACATCAGATATCTGACGTGGACGCCTGGCGAGATCGCCGTGCGGCTATATGGGGACAGCGCAGTCATTCGCTATCGCGCACGGCTTGAAGTCATGTTCGGAGGCCACAAGGTTCCGCCCGGCGACTATTGGCACACCGACACCTATGAAATGCGTGACCGGCGGTGGCTGGTGGTCTGGTCGCAGGCCACATCGATAACCCCGCTCGCCTGACTTTCCTGAATCAGTGCGATCTCCCGGGCTGCGACAGCCGAAAATCACTGCCGCAGTCCGGATCATGGGTTATGGTTGCGCATGGCCACGACCTCCTCCGACCCCAAGCTTTCCAACTTATTCCTCGATATGCTCGCTGCCGAGCAGGGCGCCGGCCAGAATACGCTCGACGCCTATCGCCGCGACCTGGAGGATTTCTCCGAATTCGCGGCCCGCGCCAAGGCGAGTTTCGCTTCGGCGGACACCCAGCTCCTGCGCGACTATCTCGAAGACCTCGATGACCGCGGCTTCAAATCGACCACCGTGGCGCGCCGGCTGTCGGCGCTGCGCCACCTGTTCCGGTTTCTGCTGAGCGAAAACATCCGCACTGACGATCCCGCAGCGATCCTGTCCGGACCCAAGCGCGGCCGCAGCCTGCCAAAGGTCCTGTCGATCGCCGATGTCGATCGCATGCTGGTGCAGGGCCGCACCATGGCCCAGAACACCGAGGCCACACCGCCGCAGCGCCTGCGCCATGCGCGGCTTTATTGCCTGTTGGAGGTGCTTTACGCCACCGGCCTGCGCGTCTCCGAACTGGTCTCGCTGCCGCTCACTGCCGCCCGCCGAGACGCCCGCATGATCGTGGTGCGCGGCAAGGGCAACAAGGAGCGCCTGGTGCCGCTCAATGAAACGGCCAAGGCGGCGATGGCAGACTATCTCGCCGTGATGGCCGAGGCGCAGCAGGCTCAGCCGAAGAAGAGCGCTGCATCCAAATGGCTGTTCCCCTCTTCAGGCGAAAGCGGCCACCTCACCCGCCAGCATTTTGCGCGCGACCTGAAAGATCTAGCGAGCGCATCCGGCATCGCACCCCGCCTGGTGTCGCCGCATGTGCTGCGCCACGCCTTTGCCAGTCACCTTCTGCACAATGGCGCCGACCTGCGCATCGTGCAGACACTGCTCGGCCACACCGATATTTCGACGACGCAGATCTACACCCATGTGGTGGAAGAACGCCTGAAGAGCCTCGTGCGCGACCTGCATCCACTGGCGGAGCAGTAGGCGAATATTGAACTTCTCTAAGCAACTCTTGGATGTCGGCGAAACAATCGCCACATCGGCTGTGCTTCGAATTCAGCCATGGATCGCACCTTCTTGAGCAAACACGAAATTAGCCGCGTCCGCCACGAGCTGCGCCGGCGCCTCCTCACCGTTTCCGCCACCGCGCGCCTGACCCCACAGATGCAGCGCATCACGCTCACATCGCCAGAACTGCACGACTTCGTCAGCGCGTCCTTCGACGATCACGTCAAACTGATCTTCCCGGGTACAGGCGACACACCCGAGATGCGCGAGTACACCCCGCGCAGCTTCGACACGGCGCGCAACACCCTCGTCATCGACTTCGCACTCCACGAAGCCGGCCCGGCGACGGCATGGGCGACTGACGCCAAGGTCGGCGACACCCTGCAGATCGGCGGACCGCGCGGCTCTGCGGTCATTCCCGACGATTTCGACTGGTATGTCCTGATCGGCGACGAGACCGCCCTGCCCGCCATCGGCCGCCGCCTCGAAGAACTACGACCAGGCGTGCCGGTTGCAAGCTTCGTCATTGGCGAAGCGCAGCAGATCACAACGAAGACCGATTGGTCGCCGCAATGGATCGCCCGCGACGGAATGAGCGACGATGCGACGCTATTGAAGGCGGCGCTGGAAAATTTCGCCTTCCCGCATGGCGAGGGCTTCGTCTGGATTGCAGCCGAAGCCCAGGTCGCTCGCCATTTGCGCGGCTACGTCACGGGCACGCGCGGTCACAACAAGTCGTGGACCAAAGCCGCCGGCTACTGGACGCGCGGCAAGGCGGACACCAGCGAAAAATCGATCGAGGATTGATCCTCAGCGCGCCTGCGGCCCGGTATTGCCAAGGTCGGCGACACCGTCGCGCCGCATGCCCGAACTCGGCACCAGCACCGGCTGCAGCGCCGGGATGAGCTTGGCGCGTTCCCGTTTCGCCGGGATCGCGCGATAGACCTGCTTGCTGGCCTCGACAATATGGAGGCCCGCAAACGGCATCGACAGCGCCGCGCCGACACGCTCCCAC
This sequence comes from Bradyrhizobiaceae bacterium PARB1, assembly GCA_002256345.1. GTDB lineage: Bacteria > Pseudomonadota > Alphaproteobacteria > Rhizobiales > Xanthobacteraceae > Tardiphaga. The sequence continues at coordinate 599,592 of NKIY01000003.1, forward strand.
ACCAAGGCCGAGCGTAGAAACCAGCCCATGCCCACAGGTGGCATGAACAGCGCCTCGCTCCACGCCGTCGGCGTGAACCAGGTCTGGCGCAGCAGCTGCGTGATCTGCGAGCGCGAATAAGGCCGGCCGTGACCAAACGGTGTCGAGTCCGAGCGCGTCCACACGCCCCGGCGATTCGGGATGACCGCAATCAATTTCCCGGACGGCGCGAGCACGCGCCAGATTTCGCGCAGCAGCCCCTCGGGGTCATCCGACATTTCCAACGCATGGACGAGAATGATCCGGTCTACCGCCGCATCCGGCAGTGGCAACGACATCTCATCGACCAGCGTCGCCAGCGCCGGTTTTGCCGAGGGCCATTTCAATACGCCCTGCGCCGCCGGCATGAAGGCGATGCAGCGCTCGGCATTTTCGCGAAACAGGCCGAGATATGGCGTGGGATAGCCGATCCCCAAGACCCGTTGACCCTCGGCATCGGGCCAATGCGCCTTGATGCCGCGATTGATCAGACGCCGCGCCACGATACCGAGGCGGCGGGAATAGAAATCCCGGAGATCGATGACATCGATAGTCATGACAGTCTTGTACCATGTCTGATGCAGCGCACGCTCCCCCAATCGCGCATTGCCCGGGAAGCGTTAACGCCATATGTCAGAAGGGCTGCGTCGTTCTGAATCACGGAGAGATCATGGCCGCTGAAATTCGCGTGTTCCCCTGCCTGTCGGACAATTTCGGCTATCTGATCCACGATCCGCAGAGCCTGAAGACCGCAGCCATCGATGCCCCGGAAGCCGCGCCCATCATGAAAGTGCTGCAGCGCGAAGGCTGGAAGCTCACCGATATTCTGGTCACGCACCATCACGCCGACCACGTGGGCGGCATCGGTGAGCTGAAGAAGACCTATGGCTGCAAGGTGACCGCACCGCACGATCAGGGCACGGCGATCCCTCATGTGGATGTCCGCGTCGGCGAGGGCGACACCGTGCAGGTCGGCGCACTGACGGCGCGCGTGCTGGAGACCCCCGGACATACGCTCGACCATATCTGTTACGTGTTCGACAGCGAACTGGCGCTGTTCTCCGCCGATACACTGTTCTCGGGCGGTTGCGGTCGGGTGTTCGAAGGCACCTATCCGATGATGTGGCAGTCGCTGAAGAAACTGCGCACCCTGCCCGACGACTACCGCGTCTATTGCGGCCACGAATACACGGCCTCGAACGTGAAGTTCTGCCTCGGCATCGATCCGAACAACGAGGCGCTGAAGAAGCGCGCCGACGAGGTCACGCAATTGCGCGCTGCCAACAAGCCCACTATTCCGGTGCTGCTCGGCCTCGAAAAGCAAACCAACGTCTTCCTGCGCGCCGACGATCCGGCCATTGCCGCCGCCGTACGCCTCAAGGGCTTCAGCGAAGACGACGTATTCGGCGAACTCCGCGAACGCAAGAACAAGTCGTGACGATGAAGGCGGCAGCCGAGATCATCGCGACCCTCGGCCTGCAGCCACATCCCGAAGGCGGGCATTATCGCGAGACGTTTCGCGATGCCCGTACGGATGCAAATGGCCGGGCAGCCTCGACGGCGATCTATTTCCTGCTGGCATCAGGCGAGCGCTCTCACTGGCATCGCATCGATGCCGTGGAGATCTGGCACTATCACGCAGGTGCACCGCTGACGCTGGAGATGGCCGACGAAAACGGACAGAGATCGATCACAATCGGCCCGGACGTCACCGCCGGACAACAACCGCAAGGCATCGTGCCACCGCACTCCTGGCAGGCAGCTTCTACCACGGGCGACTGGACACTCGTTGGCTGCACGGTCGCCCCCGGCTTCGATTTCGCAACATTTGAACTCGCGCCGAAGGGCTGGAAGCCGTAGGGCACATGAGCCGCAGGCATAATCTGCCTTACGCTGGGGACCGCTTCGTAAACATGTCCTTCGCCGCAATGAGCCCGCCGCCGGCGATCAGTGCCGCAGCAATGGCGATATGCGCGCTCGCCTGCGCGAAGCCCGCAAGGATGAGAAAGCTCGTGGACAGCAGCGGCGTCGCATAGGACGCCGCGCCGAGCACGCGAATATCGCCCCGCTTCATGCCGATGTCCCAGGTGTAAAAGGCCGCGCCGACCGGACCGACACCCAGTGCGACGACAGCGCCCCATTGCAGCGCCGTCTCCGGCCAGACCGTGTCCTCGATGGCGAGATGTACGGTGGCAGCCAGACACGCCGTTATCAGACAGAAACCGGCGACCGCGTCAGTCGGCACCGCTTTCAGCCGGCGCGACATCACCGAATAGGCTGCCCAGACGAAAGCCGCGCAAAAAGCCGCGAGCAACCCACCGACATGGCCGGACTCGAGGCTGAGCGAAGCATTGCCCCACAACAGCAGCACCGTGCCGGCAAGACCTAGCAATGCGCCGATAACATGATGCGGGTACAGCCGTTCGCCGGGCAGAAACGCAGAGAACAGCACAATCAGCAGCGGCCACAGATAGTTCAGCAACCCCGCCTCGGCCGGCGGCGCGAAGCGGAGAGCAACGAAATACAGCGCGTGATAGCCGAACAGGCCGCCGACACCGACCGCCCATGTCAATGGCGATTGCCGGAGCGCACGCATCGCATCGGGACGCCAGATCCAGCTCAACGCGGCCGCCAGCGCACCGATGGCGAAGCTGATCGCGGTCAACTGGAACGGCGGCATGCGCCCACTCGCCACCGTCATCACGGACAGCAACGACCACATGAGGATAGCGGTAAGGCCGATGAGGGTGGCAGTGCGGGAGGTCATGCTGGCCCTGTGTCACAGGCCAACTCTGGCCCTCATGGTGAAAAGGCCGCTTCTTCAGCGGCCGTCTCGAACCATGAGATGCATGCACATCCTGCGAGACGCCCGCAAGAGCAGGCCCCTCAGGATCAGGACAGAAAGTGTCTCCGCTTATGCGTGATACTGGCCGCCATTCACGGTCAGCGTCGAACCGGTGATAAAACCGGCATCATCCGCGGCAAGGAACAGCACGGCGCGTGCGATTTCCTCGGGCTCGCCCAAGCGGCCCACAGGAATCAGCGGAAGAATGCTCTTCTCCAGCACATCCTTCGGCACTGCCTGCACCATCTCGGTGTTGATATAGCCGGGGCAAATCACGTTCACGGTGATGCCGAGCTTGGCATTCTCCAGCGCAAGCGCCTTGGTGAAACCGATGTCGCCGGCCTTGGCGGCGGAATAGTTGACCTGGCCGAACTGCCCCTTCTGGCCGTTGATCGATGAAATGTTGATGACGCGGCCGAACTTGCGCGACCGCATGCCATCGATGACAGGCTTGGTCATGTTGAACAACGAGCCGAGATTGGTGTTCACCACGGCATGCCAGGACTCGGGCGTCATCTTGTGAAAGGCACCGTCCTTGGTGATGCCGGCATTGTTGATCAGCACTTCCACCGGCCCGAGCTCGGCCTCGACCTTCTTGATCCCTTCGGAACAGGCTTCGAACGACGAGACATCCCATTTGTAAACAGGAATGCCGGTCTCGTTCTTAAATTTCTCGGCAGCAGCGTCGTTGCCAGCATAGGTCGCAGCAACCTTGTATCCGGCGTCCTTCAACGCCTTGCTGATGGCCGCGCCAATACCTCGTGTTCCACCGGTCACTACTGCTACGCGCGCCATGTCGTCCTCCCAAAATCAATTCAGAAATTATAGTAGCGAATTAAGCTGGCGATACGACGAACATGCAAGAAAAAACGCCCGACGCATTGCGCCGGGCGTTTTGATTTGATCGACGATGCAACACCGATCTGTGTGCAGTGCAATCGCGCTGAAGTTTTCAGCGCGCGTGCCGCCGCTTTAGTCGCGTGCAACGCACATCGCGATGCCCATGCCGCCGCCGATGCACAGCGTGGCAAGGCCCTTCTTCGAATCACGCTTCTGCATTTCGTGCAGCAGCGTCACGAGGACGCGGGCACCCGATGCGCCGACCGGATGACCGATGGCGATGGCGCCACCATTGACGTTGACCTTGGAGGTGTCCCAGCCGAGGTCCTTGTTCACGGCACAGGCCTGCGCTGCAAAAGCTTCATTGGCTTCGATCAGGTCCAGATCGTTGATGCTCCAGCCGGCCTTCTTCAACGCCGCGCGCGACGCCGGGATCGGTCCGGTGCCCATGATCTTCGGATCGACGCCAGCCTGGCCCCACGACACGATGCGCGCGAGCGGGGTGAGGCCTTCCTTGGCGGCCTGCTTGGCGGTCATCAGCACAACGGCGGCAGCGCCGTCATTGATGCCCGAGGCGGAGCCGGCGGTGACGGTGCCGTCCTTCTCGAAGGCCGGGCGCAACTTGGCCATGGCTTCGAGCGATGCGCCATGACGCGGATACTCGTCGGTATCGACGATGGTGTCGCCCTTGCGGCCCTTGATAGTCACAGGGACGATCTCTTCCTTGAACTTGCCGGCCTTCTGAGCGGCTTCCGCCTTCTGCTGCGATGCAACCGCGAATTCATCCTGCTGCAGGCGGGTGATCTGATACTGCTTGGCCACGTTCTCGGCGGTGTTGCCCATGTGATAGCCGTTGAAGGCATCCCACAAACCGTCCTTGATCATGGTGTCGACCAGTTCCGTCGAGCCCATCTTCACGCCGCCGCGCAGATACTGCGCATGGGGGGCCATGCTCATGGATTCCTGACCGCCGGCAACGACGATGTCGCTATCGCCATTCATCAGCGCCTGATAGCCGAGCGCGACGGTGCGCAGGCCGGAGCCGCACAGCATGTTGACGCCCCAGGCAGAGGTCTCGACCGGAAGGCCGGCGGCGATCGCCGCCTGACGCGCCGGGTTCTGGCCCTGCGCCGCGGTGAGGATCTGGCCCATGATCACTTCGGAGACGCGCGCCGGATCGAGCTTCGCGCGTTCGAGCGCAGCCTTGATGGCGATCGCGCCGAGATCGTGCGCCGGCGTGGTGGCGAATGCGCCGTTGAAGCTGCCGACCGGTGTGCGGGCGGCGCTGACGATGACGACATCGTCTGACATGGGACATCTCCTGTTGTTGTTTTGAAGTGGCTTGTTCGACTTTCATCGCGCCGAAACGGCTGGTGCCGCTTGGCGCGTATCCTCTTAAACCTCGTATCGATGTGTCAATTGGACCTGCGGCGATTTCCGACCGCAGCGCACCAAAATTGGCACCAATGTCGCATTGCATAGCACAATCATGCCGCGATTTTAACCGTGACGCACAAAACGGTAGCCGAGGCACTTTGAAAGTGCTTACTTTATTGCATTGCGTTGTTCGACCACCCAATCCGATTGGCCTTTTTGGCGCATTGCCGAAAGGTTTCCCGTCCCCGGTAGGTAAGTGAGCCATGGCGAAAACAGATCAACCGACCACTATCAAAAAATATGCGAACCGCCGGCTCTATAATACCGGGACAAGTACGTATGTGACGCTGGAAGACCTCGCTTCCATGGTGAAAGACGGTGAGGATTTCCTCGTCTACGACGCCAAGACCGGCGACGACATTACCCGACAGGTGCTCGCGCAGATCATTTTTGAACAGGAAAACAAGGCCGGCCAGAATCTGCTGCCGACCACGTTCCTGCGTCAATTGATCCGCTTCTACGGCGACAGCATGCAGATGGTAGTGCCGAAATATCTCGAACAGTCGATTGATTCGTTGACGCGCGAGCAGGAGAAATTCCGCAAGCAGATGACGAACACTTTCGGCATGACACCTTTCGCGCCGCTGGAAGAAACGGTCCGCCGCAACATGGAGCTGTTTCAGCAGACGTTCTCCATGTTCAAGCCCTTCGTGCCACCGCGGGGCGGCGCGACAGAACCGGAAAAGACGCCCGAGCCGGCCGCAAGCAGTGGCGGTGACAATATCGACGACTTGCGCCGCCAAATGAAGGAAATGCAGGACCGACTCGAGCGTATGTCGCACGAGCCGAAGGGCGAGTAGCGCTCAACACCGAAATTCTTCTCGGAAATCGGGACGAAGCGCCGGCCGTATGGATGATACGGTCGGCGTTTTCACTTGATGAGCCGACATATCATGGCAAAACCCGCTGCACCGCTCCATCTCGATCGGCTGGAAACACCGATTGGCACGGCGCTATTGGTAACGAACACGGACGGCGCACTCTGCGCGCTGGACTGGACCGACTATGAAGATCGCCTGAATACATCGCTCCGTCGCTATCTCGGCTCGGCGCGACTCGTCGATGCACCGGCGCCCAAACAGATCCGGCAAGCGCTGACGCGCTACTTCAGCGGCGAGCTTGATCAGCTCGACGTGATTCCCTGCCACATCCCCGGCACCGCATTCCAAGCCAAAGTCTGGAACGCCCTACGCAAAATCCCCGCCGGCACCACGCGCAGCTACGGCAGCCTCGCGGTACAGCTCGGCTCCCCATCGGCGATGCGGGCCGTCGGCCACGCCAATGGATCGAACCCCCTGAGCGTCGTTGTGCCCTGCCATCGCCTGATCGGCGCCAATGGCGCACTCACCGGCTATGGCGGCGGTATCGAACGCAAGCGCTGGCTGCTGCGGCATGAGGGTGTGGAGGTGGCGTGACACTCCGCCCTTCATAGTGAGGAGGCCTAGCGGCGCAATTGCGCCGCTGACGGCGCCGTCTCGAACCATGAGACGTCGGCGCTCCGTGTCGATCCTTGAAGACGTCGCTACCCGGCCCCTCAGGATGAGCGCAGAATTACGCCGCCGGCTTCTCCACGGTCTCGCTATTCGCGAGCAGATGGATCAATGCCCGCTTGATCGCAGCCTGACGCGTGGGCGCGGTGATCTGCGCGCCGAGCAGATCGGTGACATAGAACACGTCACGCGCGCGCTCACCGAAGGTCGCCACATGCGCCGAGGCAATGTTGAGGTTCAGCTTCGAAATAGCCGTGGTGAGCTGATACAGCAGACCCGGTCGGTCGAGACCGGAGACTTCGATCACCGTGTAGCGGTCCGACCACTGGTTGTTCACAATGATCTCCGGCTCGACAGTGAACGCCCTGAGCTTCGCCTTGTTCGAAGAGCTGGACGACGCTCGTTTCGCCACCGTCTCCGGCAGACGCACCTTGCCTTCGAGCACATCCTCGATCATGTCGCCGATCCGCGTCGCGCGGCGGCCTTCGTCATCGTCGCGGTCGTATTCGCGCGAGATCGCAATTGTGTCGAGCGCACGCCCATCGGTGGTCGTATAGATCTGCGCATCGACAATATTGGCGCCTGCGGCGGCACAGGCGCCGGCGATGATCGACAGCAGCCAGGGATGGTCGACTGCGAGGATCGTCAATTCAGTGACGGCGCGCGCCTCGTCGAAGCCGACATTGATCGCCAGTTTGTGGCCAGCCTCCTCGCTCGCGTGCAGGAAGCGCGCGTGGCGGATCTTGCGCTCGAGATCGACCTTGAGCCAGTAGGCCGGATAGTGCCGCGAGATATAGGCGTTGAGCTGCTGCTCGGGCCATTCGGTGAACGCGCGGCGGAATTCCGCCTGCGCCGCCGCAATACGCTGGGCACGATTCACTTCCGAGAAACCGCCCGTCAGCACCGGTTCGGTCTCGTAATACAGCGTGCGCAAGAGCTGCGCCTTCCAGCCGTTCCACACGCCCGGCCCAACGCCCCGGATATCGGCCGTCGTCAGGATTGTCAGCAGCTTCATCTGCTCGACCGACTGCACCACGGCGGCAAAATTCTCGATAGTCTTGGCGTCCGACAGATCGCGCGACTGCGCCACCGTGGACATCGTGAGATGCTCCTCGATCAGCCAGGCCACCAGGTCCGTGTCGCTGGCATTGAAGCCGAGTCGCGGGCACAGCCGCCGCGCCACCTTGGCGCCGGCAATGGAATGATCCTCCGGCCGCCCCTTGGCGATGTCGTGCAGCAGCACGGTGATGTAGATCACCGCGCGATGTTCCGGCCGGATCTTGCGCATCAGATCGCTGGCGAGCGCAAATTCCTCATTGCCGCCGCGTTCGATCTCCTGAAGGATGCCGATGCAGCGGATCAGATGTTCATCCACCGTATAGTGGTGATACATATTGAACTGCATCATCGAGACGATGCGGCCGAAGGCGCGGATGAAATGGCCGAGCACGCCGGTTTCGTTCATCCGCCGCAGCACGATCTCGGCATTGTCCGAAGTCAGGATCTCCATGAAGATCTTGTTAGCTTCGGGGTCTTCCCGCACCTCCTGGGTGATCAGGCGCAGCGAGCGCGTCGCCGTACGCATCGCATCGGGATGGAACGCCAGATTATTCTTCTGCGCCAGGCGAAAAAAGCGCATCAGATTGACCGGGTCTTCCTTGAAGACATCCGGTGCGGCCAGATTGATGCGATTGTTGTCGACGATGAAGGCATCGCTGCCGGGCACGCGGCGACGCTTGTTATCCGGTAGCAGCTTGGCCATCATCCGGGTCAGCGCTGGCGCCGGCTTGGCCTGCTGGTCTTCCAGCTTGGCGCACAGGATTGCTGTGAGGTCGCCGACCTCCTTGGCAATCAGGAAGTAGTGCTTCATGAAGCGCTCGACGTCCTGCATGCCGGGATGCGAGGTATAGCCTAGACGCACCGCGATCTCGCGCTGCAGATCGAAGGATAGCCGCTCTTCCGGCCGCTTGGTCAGGAAGTGGATGTTGCAGCGGACCGACCACAGGAAATCCTCGCAACGTCTGAAGGTGCGATATTCCTGCGCATCGAACACGCCACGCGCCACCAGCTCCTTGCTGTCGCGCACGCGATAGACATATTTCGCGATCCAGAACACCGTATGCAGGTCGCGCAATCCGCCCTTGCCATCCTTGACGTTAGGCTCGACGAGATAGCGGGACTGGCCGCCGCGGCGATGTCGCTCCTCACGCTCTGCGAGCTTGGCGCTGACGAACTCGGCCGCGGTGCCCTGCACCACTTCGGCGTCGAAACGCGTGACGAGTTCCTCGTAAAGCTCCTTGTCGCCGGCAAGAAAGCGCGTCTCGAGAATCGCCGTGCGGATCGTCATGTCGCCGCGCGCCTGGCGGATCGACTCGTCCACCGAGCGCGTGGCATGGCCGACCTTCAACCCCATGTCCCACAGGCAGTAGAGAATGACTTCGGCGACCTGCTCGCCCCAGGCGGTCTGTTTGTAGGGGAGGATGAACAGGAGGTCGATATCGGACTCCGGCGCCATCAGCCCGCGCCCGTAGCCACCGGTGGAGACCACAGACATGCGCTCTCCGCTCGACGGCAGCGGCGAATAATAGAGATGCTTGGTCGCCGCGTTGAACAGCAGGCGGATGATATCGTCCTGCACGTCGCAGAGCCGTTCGGCGCAGCGTCGGCCATGGCGGTCCTTCAGCAGGACTGCCTCGGCCGCCTCGCGCGCCGTCATCAGTTCGGCCTTGAGCAGCTTCGCAAGCGCCGCACGAAAGAGGTCGTTCTTGCCGCGATGCTCCGCGGCGAGCGCATCTATTTCGGCCGCTATCCGCGCCGTATCGAATTCAACTTCCGTAGCCGTATCGGTCTTGGGCACAGCACTGTCCATAGGCATCCCGGATATCGGACGGCGCAGGCGCTGTCACGGTGATTGTCAGTCAACAGTTAGTTCATGCTGGCAATTGCGCAATCGAAGAAACGACATCCTCACAGCGAGCGCTTCGACGCACAATATCTTCTCGTTGACGAAACCACATAAGCAATTGAAATTAAATGATGTTTTTGCACTGCAGCGTACCGGCGCCCGACAGCCATGGCCGACGCTGTCGCCGCAAGTGTGAATGATATCTAAGGGGAGAATTCGTCATGTTCACGATGTCACGGCGCGCGGTCGCCGGTCTGATTGCCGCCGCAGCGCTGCTGCCCGCCACCGCTTTGGCAGCCGATCCGCTCAAGGAGATTCGCCTCGACTGGGCGACCTATAATCCGGTCTCGATCATCCTCAAGCAGAACGGCCTCCTGGAAAAGGAATTTGCCAAGGATGGCGTGAAGATCACCTGGGTGCAGTCGGCCGGCTCCAACAAGGCGCTCGAATTCCTCAATGCCCGCTCGATCGATTTCGGCTCGACCGCCGGCTCCGCCGCACTGGTCGCCAAAATCAACGGCAATCCGATCAAGTCCGTCTATGTCTATTCGCGGCCGGAATGGACCGCACTGGTGACGACAAAAGATTCCAAGATCGCCTCCGTCGCCGACCTCAAGGGCAAGCGCGTTGCAGTGACCCGCGGCACCGATCCGCACATCTTCCTGGTCCGCGCACTGCTCGACGCCAAGCTCACCGACAAAGACATTACGCCGGTGCTGCTGCAGCATGCCGATGGCAAGGCGGCACTGATCCGCGGCGATGTCGATGCCTGGGCCGGCCTTGATCCGATGATGGCGCAGGCCGAAGTGGAAGACGGCGCCAAGCTGTTCTTACGCAAGCCCGACGCCAATACCTGGGGAATCCTCAATGTGCGCGAGCAATTCCTGAAGGACTATCCGGACGCTGCGCGTCGCGTGCTTGCCGTCTATGAAGAAGCCCGCAAATACTCGCTCGAGAATTATCCCGAGTTGAAGAAAGCCTTTATCGGCGTCACCAAGTTGCCCGAAGCAGTCGTCGACAAGCAGCTCAAGGAACGCACCGAACTCACCCACAGCCGCATCGGTGCCCCACAGCGCGAGTCGATCCTCGCCGCAGGCCTCGCGCTTCAGCAAGCCGGCGTGATCGACGCCAAGGTCGATGTGAAGGCGACGGTCGATGCCCTGATCGACGACCAGATCCCGCTGCCGAAGAGCTGATGAGCATCGCCCTCGATACGCCTGCGCCGGCTGCGAAAGCTCCGGCGCAGCATTCTCTGTCCGGACGCTGGCAGCGCTTCGCGCGGCCGGCGCTCGGCATTGTATTGCCGCTGACCCTCGCGCTCGCATGGGAAGCCGCCGTCTGGTCCGGCTGGTCCAACGGCCGGCTGGTGCCGCCGCCCTCGCGCGTCTTCGCAACCATTGCCGAACTCGCCCGCAGTGGCGAGTTGTGGAAGCACGTCGCCACCACGCTGACACGCGTTGCCGCCGGTTTCGGCTTCGGCGTCATCGCCGGAACGCTGCTCGGCGCCGTCTCCGGCTATTGGGGCATCGCACGCCGCCTGCTCGATCCCACCGTGCAGGCGCTGCGTGCCATCCCCTCCATCGCCTGGGTCCCACTCTTCATCCTGTGGCTCGGCATTTTCGAAACCTCCAAAGTTGCACTGATCGCCGTCGGCGTGTTCTTCCCGGTCTATCTCGGCGTGATGGGCGCGATCCTTTCAGTCGATCGCAAGATCGTCGAGGTTGGCCGGACCTTCCGACTCTCCGGCCCGGCCATGATCCGCCGCATCCTGCTGCCTGCGGTGCTGCCGGCCTATGTGGTGGCACTGCGTGTCGGCCTCGGGCTCGGCTGGATGTTCGTGGTCGCCGCGGAATTCATGGGCGCCTCCGAAGGGCTCGGCTATCTCCTGATCGACGGCCAGCAGCTCGGCAAGCCCGCGCAGATCCTCGCCGCCATCACCATCTTCGCGCTGCTCGGCAAGACCACCGACTGGCTGATCGAGCACCTCACCGCGCCGCTTCTGCACTGGCAGGATGCATTCCGACCGGGCGGGAGCAACTGATGCTGACGCTCGACAAGGTCGGCAAGACCTATCCCAACGGTGTCCACGCGCTGGAGCGCTTCACCGCACGCATCCGGCAGGGCGAGATCGTCGCCATCATCGGCGGCTCCGGCTGCGGCAAGTCCACGCTGCTGCGCGCTATCGCCGGGCTTGATCGCGCGTCATCCGGCACGATCCGCATCGACGACATCGACATCACTGCGCCGCATGAGAAGATCGGCATCATTTTCCAGGAGCCGCGGTTGTTGCCGTGGCTGAATGTCGCCGACAATATCGGCTTCGGGCTCGCCGATCTTCCGGCGGCCATCAGGCGCGACAGGGGCACGCAGGCGCTGGCGCGCGTCGGCCTGTCCGACAAGGCCAAGGCCTGGCCGCGCGAACTGTCCGGCGGACAGGCGCAGCGCGTCGCCATTGCGCGTTCACTGGTGCCCCAGCCGGAAGTACTACTGCTCGACGAACCGTTCTCGGCCCTCGATGCCTTCACCCGCCGCGATCTGCAGGATCATCTGCTCGACCTCTGGGCCGATACGCGGCCGACACTGATCCTCGTCACCCACGATGTAGACGAAGCCGTGGTGCTGGCCGATCGCGTGCTCGTCATGCGACCGCGGCCGGGCCGGCTGTTCGCGGAGATCGATGTCAGCCTCGCGCGCCCCCGTGATCGCGCATCGCCATTGTTCGATGCCGTGAAGAAACGCGTGCTGACGGCGCTCGATCGTTCGCTTGATCGCGATCTGCCCGATGACGCACCTGCCGAAGCCGTCGGCGCCTGGTGGTGACATCGCCGCTGCATGCGATTAAAAACTGCAACTAACAAAGCTCAGGGAGAAACATCATGGACGCCGCAACGCTTCGCGCGACCCAGGCCCCCATCAAGGAACGCTACAAGACCGATCCCAAAGCGGCTTTCATCACGCTGAAGGCCAAGGGCTCGATCGACAATGACGGCATCGCCTGCAAAGTCGAGACTGGTCGGCAGATCGCGGCCGCCGGCCTGCATCCCGCAACGGGCGGCTCCGGTCTCGAACTCTGCTCCGGCGACATGCTGCTGGAAGCGCTGGTCGCCTGCGCCGGCGTCACGCTGAAATCCGTCGCCACCGCTTTGGAAATTCCCCTGACGTCCGGCAATGTCGTCGCCGAAGGCGATCTCGATTTCCGCGGCACGCTCGGTGTCGACAAGGAGGCGCCGGTCGGCTTCGCAGAAATCCGCCTGCGTTTCGATGTCGGGACCGAAGCGCCGCAGGACAAGCTCGATCTACTGCTCAAGCTCACCGAACGCTATTGCGTTGTCTATCAAACCATCAAGAACGGTCCGAAGGTGTCGGTCGCGCTCAACAGGGTCTGACAACCCTGCCCTGTCATGGCCGGGCTTGTCCCGGCCATCCACGTCTGGTTACACGACATGGATGCTCGGCTGCCGGGCATGACAAGAAGAAAAGAAATGTCCGCAGACGCCGCTTTTATCGCCATTCTGATCTTGCGCATGGCGATCACCGCCGCCTTCGTCATCTCTGCTTCGGTTATCACTGAACGCTCCGGCCCCGCCATCGGCGCGCTGGTGGCAACGCTGCCGATCTCGGCGGGGCCGTCCTACGTCTTCCTGGCCATGGATCATGACGCCGCTTTCATCGCGCAGGGCGCATTGGCGAGCCTGCCGATCAATGCGGCGACCATGTTTCTCGGCCTCACCTATATCTTCCTCGCCCAGCGCAACAACGTCATCATCAGCCTCGGCTGCGCGGTCATCGTCTGGTTCGCACTGGCTGTGCTGATAAGAATGATCGACTGGACACTGCTCGGCGGCATCCTCGTCAATGTCGTCACGTTTGCGATATGCCTACCGCTGATGGCGCGCTTCCGTCATGCCAAGATGCCGCTGATCACCCGCCGCTGGTACGATATCCCGCTGCGCGCGGCCCTCGTCGCCACGCTGGTCGGCGCAGTCGTCACGCTCTCCGCCACCATCGGCCCGACGGGCAGCGGCATCCTCGCGCTCTACCCGATCGTCTTCACCAGCCTGATGCTGATCCTGCACCCGCGCATTGGCGGCCCGCCCACCGCCGCGGTGATCGCCAATGGCGGCTGGGGCCTGATGGGCTTCGGCATCGCCGTCGCCATGATGCACTTGCTCGCGCTGCGCTATGGCTCGGTGATCGGACTGAGCGCCGCGCTGCTGATCTGCATGGCCTGGAATCTCGGCCTGTGGTCGTGGGGACGCAGGAAAGCGCGTTACGTCTAGCCCTTCGGCAATTTCGCCTTCAACGCATAAAGCGCATCCAGGGCCTCGCGCGGCGACATCTCGTCCGGATGCAGCGCTTTCACGGCTTCCATCAAGAGATCCGCCTCGCTGGGCGGCCGCTCTTCTTCCGGCGCGCGCGAAGTGATGGCGAAGAGCGGCAGGTCATCGACCAACACCTTGGCGCCCTGCCCGCGGTCCTGCGCTTCCAGCTTCGCAAGCACGGCCTTGGCGCGCGAAATCACCGCCGGCGGCAGGCCGGCCAGCTTCGCCACCTGAATGCCATAGGAGCGATCCGCCGAGCCCGGCAACACCTCGTGCAGGAACACGACATCGCCGTGCCATTCCTTGACGCGCACCGTGGCATTGAACAGCCGCGGCAGTTTTGCCGAAAGCTGGGTGAGTTCGTGATAATGCGTCGCGAATAGCGACCGGCACTTGTTGCTTTCATGCAGATGCTCGATCGCCGCCCAGGCGATGGACAAACCATCGAAGGTCGCCGTGCCGCGGCCGATTTCGTCGAGGATCACCAGCGCACGTTCCGTCGCCTGATTGAGGATGACGGCGGTTTCCACCATCTCGACCATGAAAGTCGAACGGCCGCGCGCGAGATCGTCGGCGGCGCCGACGCGTGAGAACAGGCGATCGACGATACCAATGCGAGCGCGCGAAGCCGGCACGAAGCTGCCGATCTGCGCGAGCAGCGCAATCAGCGCGTTCTGACGCAGGAAGGTCGATTTACCGGCCATGTTCGGACCGGTGATCAACCAGATCTGGCCGGACTTCTGCCCCGGCCCCGGCGACAAATCGCTGGCATTCGCGATGAAAGGCTGACCATCGCGGCGCAGCGCCTGTTCGACCACCGGATGACGGCCGCCCTCGATGGCGAATAGCAGCGACTCGTCCACTTCCGGACGGACGTAATTGTCATCGACGGCGAGCTTGGCGAGCGCTGTGGCGACATCGAGCTGTGCGAAGGCATGCGAGGCCGCATAGAGATCATCGGCATCTTCGGCGACCATCGTCGCCAGCCGCTCGAAGATTTCCAGCTCGAGGCCGAGCGCGCGGTCGCCAGCATTGGCGATCTTGGCTTCGATCTCGCCGAGTTCGGAGGTGGTGAAACGCACCTGTCCGGCCAGAGTCTGGCGATGTATGAAGGTCGCGTTCAGCGGCGCCGACATCAGCTTGTCGCCATGCTGCGCGGTGACCTCGACGAAATAGCCGAGCACATTGTTGTGCCGGATTTTCAGCGCCTTGACGCCGGTGTCCTCGGCATAGCGCGCCTGCATCGAGGCGACCACCAGCCGCGACGCATCGCGCAGATTGCGTGTTTCGTCGAGCACGGACTCGAAACCCTCGCGGACGAAACCGCCGTCGCGCTTCATCAGCGGCAGATCGTCATCGAGCGCACGGGCGAAGGTCGTAGCAAGCTCACGCGACGGGCGACGGAGGCCAGCCATCGCGGCTGCGATTTCAGTCGGCTGATTCTCCAGGGCACCCAGTCGATCCAGGACTTGATCCGCCGCCATCACGCCATCTCGGATGCAGGCAAGATCGCGCGGGCCGCCACGACCGACCGAGAGACGTGCCAGTGCGCGCGACATATCCGGCGCGGTTTTCAGCGCCGCGCGCAAATCTTCGCGTAGGCCGCTATCGGCCACGAAAGCCGCCACGGCATCATGGCGGCGCGCAATCGCCGCCGCATCGGTCAGTGGTGCGGCCAGACGCTGTGCGAGCAGGCGCGAACCGGCCGCGGTCACCGTGCAGTCGATCGCATCCAGCAGCGAGCCCCTGCGTTCGCCGCCCAGCGTCCGCGTCAGTTCGAGATTAGCGCGGGTTGCCGGATCTATCGCCATGGTGGTGCCGATGGCTTCACGCGTCGGTGGCGACAGCGGGATGCGCTTGCCGATCTGGGTGCGTTCCACATAGGTGACGCAGGCCGCGGCCGCGGTCGCCTCCAACCGCGACATCGCGCTCAGGCCGTCCATGGTGGCGACGGCGAAATAATCGCACAGCCGACGCTCCGCGGTGGCACCATCGAACACGTCGCGCGTGAGCGGCGTCACTGCCGGAAGTTCGCGCAACAACTGACTGAGATCGGGATCGCTATAGAGTGC
Source organism: Bradyrhizobiaceae bacterium PARB1 (assembly GCA_002256345.1). Taxonomy (GTDB): domain Bacteria; phylum Pseudomonadota; class Alphaproteobacteria; order Rhizobiales; family Xanthobacteraceae; genus Tardiphaga. Next base: position 615,521 of record NKIY01000003.1, read on the forward strand.
GTCCGTGACGATCACTTCGTTCGGATTGATACGCGCCAAGGTGGCGCCGAGTTCGCCCACCGCGCATTCTGTGACGATGAATTCCGCCGTCGAAACATCGATCCAGGCAAGGCCGATGCGCCCCTCGCCACTCGATCCCTTCGCCCGTGCAATCGCCATCAGGTAATTGTTGGCGCGCGCATCCAGCAGGTTGTCTTCGGTGAGCGTGCCCGGCGTCACCACGCGCACGACATCGCGGCGCACCACGCTCTTGCCGCCGCGCTTTTTCGCCTCCGCCGGATCCTCCATCTGCTCGCAGACGGCGACACGGATGCCGAGTGCGATCAGGCGGTGCAGATATTCGTCCGCGCGCACCACCGGCACGCCGCACATGGGGATATCCATGCCCTGATGCTTGCCGCGCTTGGTCAGCACGATGCCGAGGGAGCGCGAGGCCAGTTCCGCATCCTCGAAGAAGATCTCGTAAAAATCGCCCATCCGGTAGAACAGCAGCAGGCCCGGATTGGCGGCCTTGATCTCAAGATATTGCTGCATCATCGGCGACACCTTGGTGTCGTCGGCGGCGGGCGCGGGCTGTTCCGGGGCGGTAATGGCTTGCTGGATCGTCATGGCGGCGGACGCTAGCAAATTTCACCCGGCCGATCCTACGCGCAGCGGCGGGAAAGGCCACGTTTTCCCCACCACAACACCCGGTTGACAAGTCAACCACTCCCGATTATCCGACAGTCTGGGTGTGACAATCCACGCGTCAGCCATGATTTGACCGGGTCGGTGGGCCTTCCTACAAACCACCGCGATAATCCGGCAAATGCGCGGATGCAGCCCAGGAGGAAGATGATGAGCGATGTGTTTATTTGCGACGCCGTGCGCACCCCGATCGGCCGTTTCGGCGGCTCGCTCGCCAAGGTCCGCGCCGACGACCTCGCCGCCGCTCCGATCAAGGCGCTGAAAGAGCGCAACCCGAACGTCAAATGGGAAGAAATCGACGAGGTTTTCTTCGGCTGCGCCAATCAAGCCGGTGAAGACAACCGCAACGTCGCCCGCATGGCCGCTCTCCTCGCCGGCCTGCCGGAAAGCGTTCCCGGCCAGACTCTCAATCGTCTTTGTGCCTCCGGCCTGGATGCCGTCGGCGCCGGCGCCCGCGCCATCCGCGCCGGTGAAATCGATTTCGCCATTGCCGGCGGCGTCGAATCCATGACTCGCGCGCCCTTCGTGCAGGGCAAGGCGCAGGAAGCCTTTTCCCGCCAGTCGGAAATTTTTGACACCACCATCGGCTGGCGCTTCATCAATCCGCTGATGAAGGCACAGTATGGCGTCGATGCGATGCCGGAAACCGGCGAGAACGTCGCCCAGGATTTCCAGATCTCGCGCGCCGACCAGGACGCCTTTGCCATCAATTCCCAGCAGCGCGCCGGCAAGGCGATCGCTTCGGGTTACTTCGCCGAGGAAATCATCGCGGTGCAGGCGCCGGGCGGCAAGGCCGGCCCGATCACCGTGGACAAGGACGAGCATCCGCGCCCCGAAACCACGCTGGAAGGCCTCGGCAAGCTGAAGCCGATCGTCCGCAAGGACGGCACCGTGACCGCCGGCAATGCCTCGGGCGTCAATGACGGCGCCGCCGCCATGATCCTCGCCTCGGCTGCCGCCGTGAAGAAATACGGCCTCACCCCGCGCGCGCGCATTCTCGGCCTCGCTTCGGCCGGTGTGGCCCCGCGCATCATGGGTATCGGTCCCGTACCGGCCACGCAAAAACTGATGGAACGCCTCGGCCTCAAGATCAGCGATTTCGATCTCATCGAGCTCAACGAAGCCTTCGCCTCGCAGGGCATCGCTGTGCTGCGCCAGCTCGGCGTCAAGGAAGATGCTGACTTCGTGAACCCGCATGGCGGCGCCATCGCGCTCGGCCACCCGCTCGGCATGAGCGGCGCCCGCCTCGCGCTGACCGCCGTGCACGGCATGGAGAAGCGCGGCGGCAAGCTCGCGCTCGCCACTATGTGCGTCGGCGTTGGCCAGGGCGTCGCCATGGCGATCGAGAAACTGAACTAACAACAGACCGCAAGAACGCCGCCGCGGACACCGCGGCGGCCCTGAGAGGAAACCAGAATGACGCTCATCTATCCCGTCGAGAGCAATGCGGCCCACGCGCCGCGCCTCTCCCCCGGCTACAAGAGCACCATCAAGCGCGCGCCGCAGAAGCAGCGCATCCTGATGCCACATACATTGTCGGAACTGACCGGTCCCGTTTACGGCCACGAAACCGTGCGTCCCGGCGATCAGGACCTCACCACCATGCATGCGGGCGAGCCGCTCGGCGAACGCATTATCGTCCATGGCACCGTGATGGACGAGGACGGCCGCGGCGTACCGAACACGCTGGTCGAACTCTGGCAGGCCAATGCCTGCGGCCGCTATATCCACGTCTGGGATCAGCATCCCGCGCCGATCGATCCGAATTTCACGGGCGCCGGCCGCGCCGTCACCGACGCGCAGGGCAACTATAAGTTCGTCACCATCAAGCCCGGCGCCTATCCGTGGGGCAATCATCATAATGCGTGGCGCCCCGCACACATCCATTTCTCGGTGTTCGGCCACTCTTTCATCTCGCGCCTCGTGACGCAGATGTATTTCCCGAACGATCCGCTGTTCCCGTTCGATCCGATCTTCAATTCGGTGACGGACGAAAAGGCGCGCCTGCGCATGGTGTCGGAGTTCGATCTCGACACCACCGAGCCTGGCTGGGCGCTGGCCTATCGCTTCAACATCGTGCTGCGCGGCCGCAATGCGACCCCGACGGAGAATCACTGATGCCCGGAATTACCCCGTCGCAGACCGTCGGCCCGTTCTACGCCTATGGCCTGACGCCGAACGGCAAATATGCCTGGAACGACGCCTTCACCAACAACTTGCTCACCCCCGACGTGACCGGCGACAAGATCCGCATAGAGGGCGTGATTTATGACGGTGACGGCAAGGTGGTGCCCGACGCCGTGCTGGAAATCTGGCAGGCCGATGCGCAGGGCCGCTTCGCCGATCCGCAGGACACCCGCGGCCAGCCGAACTCAAGCTTCAAGGGTTTCGGCCGCTCCGGCACCACCGACGCCGGCGAATATTCGTTCGACACCATCAAACCCGGCGCCGTGCCCGGCATCGATGGCAAGCCGCAGGCCCCGCATATCGTGATGGCCGTGTTCGGCCGCGGCATGACCATGCAGTCGATGACGCGCATCTATTTCGAGGATGAAGCTGCAACGGCGAATGATGCTGTCATGCAGCTCGTGCCGGCAGATCGTCGTGCCACGCTGATCGCGAAGAAGACAGCATCCGGCGTGTACCGATTCGACGTGCATCTGCAGGGCGACAACGAGACGGTATTCTTCGACGTGTGAGGTTACTTAATCTCTTCCCGTTCTTTACGGGAAGAGATCGACCTGCGGGGCCAATCGATATTCATCGAGCCGCATAATCGCAGCAGCGAGGTGGATGAAGCCGCGCTCCGCTTATAGCCATTTCTTCCACTTGAAGAAGAAGTAAGGCAGCACCGCAGCGAAGAACATCATCAGGATCGCCATGGGATAGCCGTGCTCCCAGTTGAGCTCGGGCATCAACTTGAAATTCATGCCATAGACCGAGGCGATCAGCGTCGGCGGCATCAGGACCACGGCCATCACCGAGAACAGCTTGATGATGTTGTTCTGCTCAAGATTGACGACGCCGAGCATGGCGTCGAGCGTGAAGGTGATCTTGCTCGACAGGTAGGAGGCGTGATCGGTCAGCGAGACCACGTCTCGCTGCATGGTCTTGAGCTGGGCGCGCATGTCCTTCGACCATTTCACGCCCTCGGCTTCCGCCGTCACGAAGGTAACGAGGCGGCCAATGGAGACCAGACTCTCACGCACTTTCGAGGTGAGGTCGCCCTTGCGGCCAATGGCAATCAGGATTTCCGAATAGCGCTTGGCATGGCCGGTGCGTTGCGACTCGTCGGGCTCGAAAATATCGTGGCTGACCTGGTCGATATCGGCGCCGACACGCTCCAGGATATCGGCGCAGCGGTCGATCACCGCGTCGAGGAGCTCCAGCAGCACCGTCTCGCCATTGGCATTGGCCGGTGCGTTGCGGGCGAGCTTCATTTCCACCGAGGTGAAAGGCTTCGGCGCATCATAACGCACCGTGACGAGGCGCTGGCGGGTGAGAATGAACGTGACCGCGGTGACGCGCGGGTTCTCGCTATCCGACCCGCACATCAAGCTCGCGGTCATGTAGCGGGCGCCGTTCTCGATATAGAGACGGCTGGAGATCTCAATCTCCTGCATGTCCTCGCGGGTCGGGATCTCGACCCCGGCGAGCTTTTCCACCGCCTTGTCCTCGCCCGGCGACGGCTTCACCATATCGATCCACACCGCATTGTCCGGCAAGGCCGACAGGTCGGTCGGCTCGGATTTCCGGAGGGCGTGATCGACGGGGGTGAAGACAGCCAGCATGGCAACTCCGCAATGGTTGAAGATGCAGGTAAGGAGCCGCTGGAAAAAGCGGCCGAACCGAATCGGTGGGAGGGTGACCATGCCCGATACGGATGCAGCCCTCATGACAGCCTTCTTGCACCGCGCCAACCCCATACATGCGCGAAATATCGTCGACCGTGCGATGGGACATTCCCGAATTCACAAGTACGATCGGCTCTCTCTCCCCTCTGCCGAAGTTGTGATCCGCAGCAGCGCGAGCCATCCGGTCTCGGTGGACGAGCCGGGCGAGCTTTGCGTGCGCGGTCCCCAAGTCATGCGCGGCTATTGGAACCGCCCGCAACTGCCTGAGGCGAATATCGGCAAGGTTATGCGCCGTTGCCTGAGGGCCGAACTGGCTGAGACCTCTCCCATCAACCCGCCACCCGTCGATTGTCCCTAAGCCTCTTCCTCCCGGCCCAGACTCCGCCACACGCAATACGAATAGATGGTCGTGCCAAGGAGCAGGAGAGAAAGGCTCGTGAACAGCGTGATCGCCAGCATGATTGACGGCACGCCCAATCCCGCCGCGGCCAGGAGCACGAGCCCGGTCGCGACCGCGCCCCATCCGAAGACGCGATGTGTCCGGTACCACACATGGTCGCTGGCCAGCGTCCAGGGAAGCCGGATCCCGAGCGTGAAATTCGGCCGGATCTTGCCCGCGACATTCCCGGTCGCCACGAAACACACGCCAACCAGCGCCGTCACAAGGCGCGGGATATCCAGCGTAAGATCCAGGGCGCTCGCAATCAAAAGCCCATGACAACCTGCCAGCAGCAAGATCGCAGTGACCCAGATCGTGTCATAGGCACGTTGCGAGCCGGCGAGATTGACCGCCCTCGGCTCGATCCGCGGCAGCAACACGAACAGGATTGTGAGCAGGGCGCAGAGGCCCGGCATGATGAGAAGCGCAGTCCACGCCTCGCTGAAGCGGTCCGGCTGGCCTGCAATGTCGAAATGCACCGGCACGCGCTTGTCGACCGGAATACGCGTCAAGACCCAGGCCGACGCACCCAAGGTGGCGGCGGTGACGAGCAGGCTGAAGCGCTGCGCCAGGTGTCCCAACGGGCGGCTCATGGTGCTTGGTCCTCGTTCGGAGCGGGTTTCGGGATCGTGTCGGAAGCCGGCGGCTCGGGGGGCGACGCCCCAAAGCCGCTCATGAACAGCCACAGGGTTTCCTCCAGCACGGAGAGATTCAGCTGGTAAATGACGCTGGTGCCGGATTTCTCGCTGCGCACGAGATCGGCCTCGCGCAGGACGGCGAAATGACCCGACAGGGTCGGCTTCGCCAGATCGAAGCGCTTCGTGATCTCGCCCGCGGTCATTGCCCGCTCACGCAGGAGCCGGAGGATTTCGCGCCGGGTCGGATCGGAAAGGGCTTTGAAGACCGCGTTCATGTTCGGTAATTAGCAAATTAGCGAACGAGAGTCGATCTAATTCGGCGAGCGCCGAACGATGAGCTGTCACCTTATGACGACCGCGACCTCCACCACTCGTCGAGCAATCCAAACATGCGACCTGCCAATCACAACTTCGGGAGAGGTCGTGAAAATGCGTAAACCTTGACCAGAGCTGGAAAATTTCTGCGGCAAATATGACACAGGTCGTAACCCGCATGCTGCACCGCGTATCTCGCCGCTGGAATCGCGGGAAAATTCAGCGATACTGCGCTTAACGGAATCGTGGCGCTTAGGGGCCTATTTTGAGGACGTAACATGCGTCCCGGCCTAGCAACTGGAACAGGGTTATGTCTCTCAAGATTCGACTGGGTTTGATCGTCGCCGCCGGCATAATGCTCTCGGGCTGCATGCAGACCACTGCCATGTATCAGCCGGCGCCGGAATCGAGCCTCAAGCCTAATGACAAGGCCCAGCTGGCCAAGGCGAAATACGCGAAGGTCAACCCACCGGAGCCGTTCCGTCGCGCGATCGTCGATTTCCATCGCAAGGAACTGCCGGGCTCGATCGTGGTCGATTCCGACAACCACTATCTTTATTTCGTGCAGGACGGCGGCAAGGCGATCCGCTACGGCGTGACCGTGGGTGAAGAAGCCCTCGCCTTCTCCGGCGTCGCTCGGGTCGGCAACATGGCCGAATGGCCGAAGTGGACCCCGACTGCCGACATCCACAAGCGCATCGAAGGTCTGCCGGCCTCGGTTCCTGGCGGCGTGGACAATCCGCTCGGCGCCCGCGCGCTCTATCTCTATCAGGGCAACAAGGACACGCTGTTCCGTATCCACGGCACCAACCAGCCGGAATATATCGGCGCATCGATCTCCTCGGGCTGCATCCGCATGACCAATGAGGACGTGATCGATCTCTACAGCCGCGTGAAGCCGGGTGCCCTGGTCGTCGTGCTCGAGCCAAAGGCCGGCGACTCGCCGTATAATTCGAAGCTGGCCCTGCAGGGCGGCGGCGGTACGCCTTACTAAGCTTCGTTACATTCCGATTTGAAAAGCGCCGGTGCCCCCGGCGCTTTTTTATTGACCCAGCGTCTCACGCCCAGGTTTTGCGCGATAGAAACGGCTACGCATGCTTGCGAAGCCACCGACATCCTGCAAGTTGCCACATTGACAATTTGTCGCACCGAAAGAACCGCCCCGAAACGGCAGACGTGCGGGCGATGAAATGTCGTCCATTCATTGCTCGGCTTTTGGGGGTGCCATGAACATTCGTCCGTCACGTCGCAATTTTCTCGCCGGCTGCCTGTGTTGCGCCGGCTCTGCCGTCGCCTTCAAGGCCGGCCTGACCCCGGTCATGGCGGCCGGTGCGCATACCGACCTCACCGCGGATCAGGCGCTGGACCTACTGAAAAAGGGCAATGCCGACTTCAAGACCGATACGCCTTCGCGCGCCGCCACGGGCCGCGAACGCCGGGAAACAGTCGCGCGCGGACAGACCCCGTTCGCGGTGGTGGTCGCCTGCGCGGATTCCCGCGTGGCGCCGGAACTGCTGTTCGGCCGCGGGCTCGGCGAACTGTTCATTGTCCGCAATGCCGGCAACATGATCGACACGGCCGCAATGGGATCGATCGAATATGCGGTCGGCGTGCTGGGCGTGCCGCTGATAGTCGTGCTCGGCCATGAGCGCTGCGGCGCGGTGGCCGCAGCGCTGGACGTCGTCACCAAGAATGCCACCTTCCCCGGCTCGATCGGCCGCATGATCGAACCGATCGTGCCGGCGGTGCTGACCGCACAGGCCAAGAAGCCCGACGACCTGCTCGACGCATCGATCCGCGCCAATGTCTCGCGCACGGTCGCCCGGCTGCGCACCACCATGGAGCCAATGCTGCATGATCCGCTCGCGGCCCGCACACTCCGCATCGTCGGCGCGACCTACGATCTCGACGATGGGTCGGTGGATTTCTTCGACGAGGCGTGAAGATCCTTACGACGAGAAGGCGCCGGTCGAACCGGCGCTTTTTCGCTATGAACTAATGTAACAAATTGAGCGGAAAAGGCGCTTGTGCACGCTGTTTGCGCGGCTTCTTGGCTTTGGCCTTCGATTTCTGCTCGGGCTTGGCTTTCGGCTCCTCCGGTTTTGCCTCTTCGGCCTGCCGCTCCTTGTCCGGCTCTGCCTGCGCCTCCGGCTGCACCTGCGCAGGCTGTTCGCCGGGCCGCGCTTCCGGCACAACCTCCTTGCTCTCCGCCGTTTCCCGCGGTGGCGCCTCGGCCGGACGGGGGGCCGGCATCAAGGGCGCGATCTGCGGCCACGGGTCCCACACATCCCACTGGCAGATGCGATAGTCGCCGCGGCGCTCGGCGAGATCGAAATGGATGTGATCCTCGTGGTAGCCGTCCGACCCCGGCCCGAGCACGGTGGGAAAGCGCGCACACAGCGACAACAAGACCTTTTCGCGTAGCGCACGCGGTGTATTGCGCTCAGTCAACGCGATGGTCTGGCCATTGGCGAGCTTCAGCCCGCGCACGTCAAGCGCATTGGCCCGGCCATGCTCGGACAGTTTGGCGCCCTGCACGCGGTTGCGGCCACGGCAATTGAACGAATCGAAATTATCGATCTCCAGCAGTTTCGTGTTGAGGCTCCCGGCCAGCGGCGCCATATCCGTACGCACCCAGTCGACCACGGCCGCAGCCATGCTGCAGCGCATGGTGCCGGCAGGCTTGAGCGGTACTCGCGTCCTGTCCGGCAGCATGACCGCCTCCAGCCGCACCATATCTGGGCCACCGCAGGCGCCCGGGCCCTTGATATCCGGAATGCTCGGCGCGATCGCGATGTCCTCGCCCAGCGCCAGCCGACAGGCCGAAGGCGGCGGCGGTTCGGGAGGTTTTGGGGAGACCGGCTTCTGCTCGGTGGCCATGTTCTCGGGCTGAGCGGGCGACGCGCCGGATTTGCCATCGTCTTTCGCGGCGCTCCCCGGCTCGACCTGCGGCGCTTCGGCTGGGCGCGGCTTCGGCAACGGCACCCGCGAGGTCGTCAAATAGGCCTGTGCCGGCAGTGCCGAAATCATGAGCAGCGCAAGAACCGCTCCAATTGTCGTTTGGCCGCAGCGGGATAGACCAAAAGTCGATTTTCCACCCGCTTTCCCCGCGCTACACTTCATGGCAAGACCTAGTTCCCCAACGATGGGCAAACCCGTCGTGGGCGCTGCGGTTCCTTAGCGGAAGCGCAAGCAGAACAGCAATGCGGAGGAGGAATCGAATGCGCGGCTTGATGCAAGACTGGCCCCTGTTGTGTCATCGGATCATCGATCATGCAGCGAAGAACCACGGCGAGCGCGAGGTTGTCACCCGCTCCGTGGAAGGACCGATCCATCGCACCAATTATGCCGAGATTCGCAAGCGCTCGCTGAAAGTCGCGCAGCGGCTCGACAAGGAAGGCATCGTGCTCGGCGACCGCGTCGCCACCATTGCCTGGAACACCTGGCGCCATCTCGAAGCCTGGTATGGCATCATGGGTATCGGCGCCATCTGCCACACCGTGAACCCGCGCCTGTTCCCGGACCAGATCGCCTGGATCATCAACCATGCACAAGACCGCATCGTGATGACCGATCTGACCTTCATTCCGATCCTGGAAAAGATCGCCGACCAAATCCCGAGCGTCGAGCGTTACATCGTCTTCACCGACAAGGCGCATATGCCGGCGACCACGCTGAAGAACGCGGTCGCCTATGAGGACTGGATCAACGAGGTCGACGGAAACTTCCAGTGGAAGGAGTTCGACGAGAACACCGCAGCTGCCATGTGCTACACATCGGGCACGACGGGCGATCCGAAGGGCGTGCTGTATTCGCACCGCTCCAACGTGCTGCATTCGCTGATGGCGAATAACGGCGACTCGCTCGGCACCACATCGAAGGACACGATGCTGCCGGTGGTGCCGCTGTTCCATGCCAACAGCTGGGGCATCGCCTTCTCCGCACCGTCTATGGGCACCAAGCTGGTGATGCCCGGCGCCAAGCTCGATGGCGCGTCGGTCTATGAACTGCTCAGCACCGAGAAGGTGACTTACACTGCAGGCGTGCCAACGGTGTGGCTGATGCTGCTGCAATATATGCAGAAGGAGAAGCTGACGCTGCCGGACCTGAAGGTGGTGGTGTGCGGCGGCTCGGCGATGCCGCGCGCGATGATCGAGACCTTTGCGAATATGGGCGTCGAGCCGCGTCATGCCTGGGGCATGACGGAAATGTCGCCGCTTGGCACCGTCTGCGTCTTGCAGGGCCAATTCAAGGATCTCGATGGCGCCGAGAAGTTCGACATCCTGCAGACCCAGGGCTTCTCGCCCTTCATGGTCGAGATGAAGCTGGTCGACGACAACGGCAAGCTGATCCCCCATGACGGCAAGACCTTCGGCCGCCTGCTGGTGCGCGGGCCGGCCGTCGCCAAGGGCTATTTCCGCGTCGACAAGAATATTCTCGACGACGAAGGCTATTTCGACACCGGCGACGTCGCCACCATTGATGCCTACGGCTATATGCGGATCACCGACCGTTCCAAGGACGTGATCAAGTCCGGAGGCGAATGGATTTCGTCGATCGATCTGGAGAATCTCGCCGTCGGCCACCCGCAAGTGGCAGAAGCGGCTGTGATCGGCATCTTCCATCCGAAGTGGGACGAACGCCCGCTGCTGATCGTGCAGCTGAAGCCGGACCAGCAAGCGAGCCGCGAGGACATCTTGAACTACATGGACGGCAAGATCGCCAAGTGGTGGATGCCGGACGACGTGGTGTTCGTCGATGCGATCCCGCATACGGCGACGGGCAAGATCCTGAAGACGGCGCTGCGTGACCAGTTCAAGGCATACAGCCTGCCAACCGCGGCGGCATAAGGTCTTCCAACCTCTCCCCGCTCTTTTGCGGGGAGAGGCTAAGAACTACCCGTTCAGTGCGGCCTTCACCAGGCCGCTGGCTTTGCCGAAATCCATCTGGCCGGCATATTTCGCTTTCAGCGCTGCGATCACCTTGCCCATGTCCTTCATGCCGGCGGCACCGAGCTCGGTGATCTCGGCGGCAATCGCGGCCTTCGTCTCGTCTTCCGACATCTGCTGCGGCAGATAGGCCGTGATGACCGCGATCTCCTCGCGCTCCTGCGCGGCGAGTTCCGCGCGGCCGCCCTTGTCGTAAAGCTCCACCGATTCCTGGCGCTGCTTGATCATCTTCTGCAGCAAGCTGAGCAGATCGGCATCGCTGAGCGGAGGCTTGCCCTGGCCGCGGGCGTCGATATCGGCATTCTTGATAGCGGCATTGACCATGCGCAGGGTGGAAAGCTTGCGCTCGTCCTTGGCCTTCATGGACTCCTTGACGGCGGCATTGATGTCGTCGCGCAGCATATGCGTCTCCTTGTCGGCGGCCGCTCAGCGGCGCCCGAACTTCTGCTGGTGACGATCTAAGCGCTTTGCCGGGACGGCACAACATGCCCGCGGAACCGCGGACCGGTCCTCACTGCGCCAGCCGGCGACCGCTGGAGGAGAAATCTTCCACCATGTCGGCCTGTCGGCCGGGATCGCCGGTATGGCCGCGCGGCGGCACCATCAGCGCAGCGATTGTCTTTGGTGTGCCGGGCCGGCCCCACAAGATTGGCTGCACATCGAAGCGCAGACGAATGTGATGGGGGTCGAGCGCTGCCACACGGTCCATCCAGGCGATACAGGTCGGATCGTCGTCAAAACAGGTGCCAACCCAGCCCCGCGCCAGCGTCTGCGGTCGCGGCATTCCCCATGCATATTGAAACTGAAAGGGCCGACTGTAGCGCGGATGATCGGGGCTGTAGAACGCGGTGGCGAATGCAAGACCGTCATCGCCGCTAACCTGGATCATCGACCGGCCGGTCGCCGCATGCCAGCGCTTGGTCAGTTCGATCGCGGCCAGACGATAGTAAGTACGTTCATTGGGGGCGATACCATTACGATAAATCGCATGGATCGGGGCGGCAACGACGACGGCAACAAGCGCAACCCCCACTACCCACGTGGCAAGATTGACGACGAAGAAGCGTTCCAGTGTGAAGCTGGCGCCGCAAACGATCAGAATGACCGGCAGAAACAACCCCTGCGCTGCCCAGATCGACGGCATATTGGTGCCGAGTGCGACTGCTGTGATAGGCGGCAGCACGAGCGTGCCGATGAATACCCAAAACAACAGGACAAGCCCTGACGGCATGGCGCGGAAATCGGCCACAAAACGACCGAGCCGCCGCCCCGCCGCGAGCGTCCAGGCGACTGCGGGAATTGCAAGTGCGGCGCCGATGCCGAGCAGGAACATGGTCGCTTCACTGAGCGAATGGCGGAAGCCGAAGCCGCCCTGCTGCCGCAGAGGATAGGTCAGCGTCTGGCCGTCATTCATGACAAGCCAGTACAGATGCGGGCCGAGAACGATCAGGCCCGCAAGCGTCGAAATCCAGGGCGCCCAAGACTTAAAGTAAGCAGCGCGACGCGGATGGGCGAAGGTCGCGAGCGCGAAGCTGGCGACCAGGAACACCGAATAATATTTGCCCAGCATCGCCAGCGCCGCCAGCACGCCGGCGGCGACCGACCAGCCGATCCTGCGCGTTTCGAACGAGCGCAGGTGGCAATAGGTGGCCAGCGGCCATATCGCTAGCAATACGGTGTTGGCATTGAAGCGCTGGGCGTAGAATTGATACACCGGCGTCAGCATCAGCAGCATCAGCACGACGGCGCGGGCATCCCCGCGCACGAAGCGCCGCGTGATCAGATCGACGGCGAACAGCGCCACCGCCGCATTGGTCATCGACAGCAACTGGAACGACCAGTCGGTGAGCGGGAAAACCTGTGTCCACATCCAGGCGACCCAGCCCATCAGCGGCGGATGTTTGGCGTTGCCCCAGGCGAATTCCCGTCCGAGCGTCCAGGTCTCCAGCGCATCGGCATGCAGATCGCCGCTCTGATAGGCGATGACAAGGAACAGCCACCAGGCCATTGCGAAACCTGCGATCAGAAGCGGGATCGCCCAGCCTCTCTCGATGCCGTCAAGCCAGGCCAGGAATGGGCGACGCCAACGCGCCGGCGCCGCAGCCGAACGTGCGGCCATGGCGGCGAAATAATCGAGCCGCACGGAAATATCCGGAAATACCCAGTTTGGGGGTTGCTAGCGGCGAATCGCGGTTTCAGCAAGCAACCTTCGGGGTATTTGACTAATTCAACCTTGAAATAAGTTGATCCGGGGTCTCAGTAAGGCCTTTCAGGACGCGCCTCAGCGCCTTCTGTCCGGTTCCGGACGTGTGAATCCCTCCGATCCGGCTTTGACGCCGCACGGCCGCCGGACTATGTAGTCCTCTCATGACCCCCACAGATACATCCTCAGCCTGGCCGGACCACAAACCGACCGCGCTCCTCGTGCTCGCCGATGGCACCGTGCTGGAAGGCTTCGGCCTCGGCGCGGAAGGCCAGGCCGTCGGTGAAGTCTGCTTCAACACCGCCATGACCGGCTATGAAGAGATCCTCACCGATCCCTCCTATGCCGGCCAGCTCATCACCTTCACCTTCCCGCATATCGGTAATGTCGGCACCAACGACGAGGATATCGAGACGGTGAACATGGCGGCGACGCCCGGCGCGCGCGGCGTGATCCTGCGTTCGGCGATCACCGATCCATCGAATTTCCGCGCCTCCCGGCATCTCGATGCCTGGCTGAAAGCGCGCGGCATCATCGGCATTTCCGGGATCGATACCCGTGCCCTCACCGCGTTGATCCGCACCAAGGGCATGCCGAATGCCGTGATCGCACATGCCAAGGACGGCAAGTTCGACCTGCACGGGCTGAAGGAAGAAGCGCGCGAGTGGCCGGGCCTCGAAGGCATGGACCTGGTTCCGATGGTCACCTCCGGCCAGCGTTTCACCTGGGACGAGACGCCCTGGGAATGGAACAAGGGCTTTGGCCACCAGGACAAGCCGGAATTCAACGTGGTCGCCATCGATTACGGTATCAAGCGCAACATCCTGCGCCTGCTCGCCGGCGAGGGCTGCAAGGTTACGGTCGTGCCGGCGACCACCTCGGCGGAAGACATCCTGGCACTGAAGCCGGATGGTGTGTTCCTGTCCAACGGCCCGGGCGACCCTGCCGAAACCGGCAAATATGCCGTGCCGGTCATCAAGCAGGTGATCGACTCCGGCCTGCCGACCTTCGGCATCTGCCTCGGTCACCAGATGCTCGGCCTCGCAGTCGGCGCCAAGACCAAGAAGATGCATCAGGGCCATCATGGCGCCAATCATCCGGTGAAGGACGAGACCACCGGCAAGGTGGAGATCACCTCGATGAATCACGGCTTCGCCGTGGACGAGGCGACGCTGCCCAAGGGCGCCAAGCAGACGCATATTTCGCTATTCGACGGATCGAACTGCGGTATCGAGCTCGAAGGCAAGCCGGTGTTCTCTGTGCAGTACCACCCGGAAGCCTCGCCGGGTCCTCGGGATTCGCATTATCTGTTCAAGCGGTTCGCCGATCTGATGCGGGCGCAGAAAGCGTCATAGGGCGCGCTCGGACCAACACACTATTTACAGTCGTCATGGCCGGGCTTGTCCCGGCCATTGTTTTTCGAGCGAAGCCGTAGCCCCGATGGAGCGAAGCGCAATCCGGCCGCGGACTGGCGCGCGACGCCTCGTTTTGTATGATGTCCATCATCAGAAAAGGAAGCGCCATGACCCCCACCGTCTCTGCCTTCGGCGTCGTCTCTCCCGCCGTGCTCGCCTCCATGTCGGGGCTCGATTTCGTGCGGAAAATGTTTGCCGGCGAGCTGCCGCAGCCGCCGATCATGGAGACTGTCGAGCCGTTCGACTGCACGGCAGATCACGGCCACGTGGTGCTTCACAGCAGTCCTGGTATCCGGCACTACAATCCGATCGGCTCGGTGCATGGTGGTTACGCGGCGATCCTGCTGGATTCCGCCATGGGCCTCGCAGTGCATTCAACGCTGGCGCCTGGCTCCGGCTACACCACACTGGAATTCAAGATCAGCTTCATCCGCGGCATGAGCGAGGCCTCAGGCACGGTGCGCACAGAGGGTAAAATCCTCAATGTCGGCCGCCGCGCCGGCACGGCCGAGGCGCGCATCACCGATGACAAAGGGCGTCTGCTTGCGCACGCAACGACGACATGTCTGGTGTTCGATCTGCCGAAATAAGGGAAGAACGGAGAATGGGTCGAGCATGTCGAGTGGGCAAGCGAAGCATGCCCACCTAGCGGCCGACGGTGGGCATGGCGCTACGCGCAGTTGCCCACCCTACAGTTCAGCGGCAATGCCGACCTACTTTTCGTTTGCGCCTTCCTGGCGGCTGGCTTCGAACAGGAACCATGTGCGGCGCTCGGTATCGTCGATGTAGTTTTCCAGGAGACTGGCGCTGGCGACGTCGTTAGCGTCGTCGCAGATCTTGTGCGCCTTGCGTAGCGCGGCAGCCATCTTCTTGTTGTCTTCCATCAACTCGTGCAGCATCTCGATCGGCGGCACGTAATCCTCGTTGTTGTCCTTGATGGTCTGCACCTTGGCGATTTCGCCGATCGAATGCAGCGTGCGGCCACCGATCTTGCGAACGCGTTCGGCGAGCGGGTCGGTGGTCGCGAAGATCTGGTCGGAATGCTCGTCGAGCAGCAGATGATAGTCGCGGAAGTGACGGCCGGAAATGTGCCAGTGGAAGTTCTTCGTCTTCAGATACAACGCGAAGGCGTCGGCCAGCAGGCCGTTCAGCGCTTTGGTGACCTTCTCAACGCCGTCGGCGGCGAGATCGGTCGGAGTGTTGAGATCGGCGGCGATTTTCGACTTGGTGCTCACGTGCTGTACCTTCCTGTGAACGTGGTACTGGGACCAGGCGGGATTGACCGTCTACGGAAGTGTCTGCGACGAACGGTCCACTGTCTTGGATGTTCGTGTTGTCGATTACTCCGAAACGTCAAACGGGCTGTCGGGCAAAAAGCGTTTCCAAGTTGCCTGGAACGCTCTAGACGGTTTCAACGCAGGATAAATCTAAGGGTTCCCCTCGGGGGAACAAGGACAAGGCGCGCCGCTGCATGGAAGATTGGATCGATTATTACGATTCCACCCACACGATCTACGCCAGCAAACACCATCGTGACGTTCACTTCGAACTGTTCGCCCGCGACATCACCGGATACATTCCGTCCAAGGATGCCACCGTCCTCGATTATGCCTGCGGCGAGGCATTGTCGGCCGGGAAGGTCACCGAGGCCTGCGCGAAACTCATTCTTGCAGAGCCGGCACCGAAGGTCCGCGGCCGGTTGGCGATGCGATTTGCAGCCAATCCGAAGATCGCCGTTCATTCGCTCGATGAACTCCGTGAACTCCCGGCGGGCTCGGTCGATCTCGCGATCATGAACTCGGTGGCCCAGTATATGACGGAAGCCCAGATCGTGGATGCTTTCGCGGTCGTGAAGCGCTTGCTCAAAGCGGACGGCAAATTGGTCGTTGGGGACATCCTGCCGCCAAATCTCGGCATGATGACCGACGTCATGGCGTTGTTGCGACTCGGTGCCAGGCACGGGTTCCTGTGGGACGCACTGATCAGTCTGGTGAAAACCGCATTATCCGATTACCGCCAGTTAAGGGCAACGCTCGGCCTCCAGCACTACAGCGCGCCGGAGATGGTTGCCAAACTGGAGGCAGCGGGATACCGAGCATCACGCGCAAAGGTCAATATCGGCCACAATCAGGCGCGGATGACATTTGTCGCGCATCCGATCGGTTGATTAGAATTTGAAACGTTAAGGTTAAGAGAACCTTTGCAAAACTGCTGGTAGATCAACCGCCTGTGATCGATCACAGTAAGAATGGCCCGGTGGCGGAAATGTCTACGCGGGGGCGAGTGCATCGCTTCATATCCTGGTTCAAGTCCAGGCTGGGCCTCCATCCTTCGCCGCCTCCGGCGGCTTCGGCTCGGCGAGCCATCTTCGGCTCGGGCTTCTCCACAGGCGGGCTAGCCACGCCGCAGCGTGAGCGCGAAGGCGGGTTCAAAAGCCTTCCCTGCCCCGTTATAGTGGTCTAAAGACAGCCGCGCGCGAAGATTGGTCAGCACCCTACCGGGTCGAGGGCCGGTCAGGCGCCCGGGCCCGAGGGACGCGCGTAGGCGCGCCCTTTTTTTGTGCCGATTTGTCACCACCGCGAGACGTAATGCCAAAACGCACCGACATATCCACCATCCTGATCATCGGCGCCGGTCCCATCGTGATCGGCCAGGCCTGCGAGTTCGACTACTCGGGCACGCAAGCCGTCAAGGCGTTGAAGGAAGAGGGCTATCGCGTCGTTCTCGTGAATTCCAATCCGGCCACGATCATGACGGATCCGGATCTCGCGGACGCGACTTATATCGAGCCGATCACGCCCGAGATCGTCGCCAAGATCATCGAGAAAGAGCGTCATGTCATTCCCGGCGGCTTCGCACTGCTGCCCACCATGGGTGGCCAGACCGCACTGAACTGCGCGCTGTCGCTGCGCAAGCAGGGTACGCTCGAGAAGTTCGACGTCGAGATGATCGGCGCCACCGCGGAAGCCATCGACAAGGCGGAAGACCGCCAGCTGTTCCGCGAGGCCATGACCAAGATCGGGCTGGAGACGCCAAAGTCGCGTCTCGCCAACGCCTCCGACCTCAAGAAGCAATATCGCGACAAGCACAACGCCGAGAGGGCCAAACTCTCCGGCGAAGCCCTGGCCGAGCACGAGCGCCAGTGGGATCTGCACGAAGCCGATCGCCGCAAGCGCTATCAGGAGCATGCCCTCGGCCAGGCGCTGATGGCGCTGTCCGAAATCGGCCTGCCCGCGATCATCCGTCCGTCCTTTACCATGGGCGGCACCGGCGGCGGCATTGCCTATAACCGCGAGGAATTCCTCGACATCATCGAGCGCGGCCTCGACGCCTCGCCGACCAACGAAGTGCTGATCGAAGAGTCAGTGCTCGGCTGGAAAGAGTATGAAATGGAGGTTGTCCGTGACAAAAAGGACAACTGCATCATCATCTGCTCGATCGAGAACCTCGATCCGATGGGCGTTCACACTGGTGACTCCATCACCGTTGCACCGGCGCTGACGCTGACCGACAAGGAATATCAGATCATGCGCGACGCCTCGCTGGCAGTGCTGCGCGAGATCGGCGTCGAGACCGGCGGCTCCAACGTGCAGTTCGGCGTCAACCCCGCCGACGGCCGCATGGTCGTAATCGAAATGAATCCGCGCGTCTCGCGCTCCTCGGCTCTGGCGTCAAAGGCTACCGGCTTCCCTATCGCCAAGGTCGCGGCAAAGCTCGCCGTCGGCTACACGCTCGATGAAATCGCCAACGACATCACCGGCGGTGCGACGCCGGCCTCGTTCGAGCCGACCATCGATTACGTGGTCACCAAGATTCCACGCTTCGCCTTCGAGAAATTCCCGGGCGCCTCGCGCACGCTGACCACCTCGATGAAATCGGTCGGCGAAGTGATGGCCATCGGCCGCACCTTCCAGGAGAGCCTGCAGAAGGCACTGCGCGGTCTCGAAACAGGCCTCACCGGCCTCGACGAGATCGAGATCGAGGACCTCGGCCGCGGCGACGACAAGAACGCCATCCGCGCTGCCCTGGGCACGCCGACGCCGGACCGCATCCTGCAGGTCGGCCAGGCCATGCGCCTCGGCTGGACCGATGAAGAGATCTTCAACTCGTGCAAGATCGATCCCTGGTTCCTCGCCCAGATGCGCGGCATCGTGGATATGGAAGCCAAGGTGACGGCCGACGGCCTGCCGACTCATGCGTTCGGCATGCGCTCACTCAAGGCCATGGGCTTCTCGGACGCACGCCTCGCGGTGCTCGCCGGCAAGACCGAAGCGGAAGTGAAGACGCTGCGCCGCTCTCTGAACGTGCGCCCGGTGTTCAAGCGCATCGACACCTGCGCCGCCGAATTCGCTTCGCCGACCGCGTATATGTATTCGACCTATGAGTCCTCCTTCGCCGGCGATTTCGCCGACGAGAGCCAGCCGTCGGATCGCAACAAGGTCATCATCCTTGGCGGCGGACCGAACCGCATCGGCCAGGGCATCGAGTTCGACTATTGCTGCTGCCACGCCTGCTTCGCGCTGGCGGACGCCGGCTATGAGACCATCATGGTCAACTGCAATCCGGAAACCGTGTCGACCGACTACGACACCGCGGATCGCCTCTATTTCGAACCGCTCACCGCCGAAGACGTGCTCGAGATCATCGACACCGAGCGCCAGAACGGAACGCTGCATGGCGTGATCGTGCAGTTCGGCGGCCAGACCCCGCTAAAGCTCGCGCGCGCGCTGGAAGCCGCCGACGTCCCGATCCTCGGCACCTCGCCGGATGCCATCGACCTCGCCGAGGACCGCGATCGCTTCAAGCGCATCCTCGACAAGCTCAAGCTCAAGCAGCCCAAGAACGGCATCGCCTATTCGGTCGAGCAGGCGCGTCTCGTCGCCGCCGATCTCGGTCTGCCACTCGTCGTCCGCCCGTCCTATGTGCTCGGCGGCCGCGCAATGCAGATCATCCGCGAGGAAAGCCAGCTCGGCGACTATCTGCTCGGTACCCTGCCCGAGCTCGTGCCCGCCGACGTCAAGGCGCGCTACCCGAACGACAAGACCGGCCAGATCAACACGGTCCTCGGCACGAATCCGCTGCTGTTCGATCGCTATCTGTCGGACGCCATCGAAGTCGACGTGGACTGCCTCTCGGATGGCAAGGATACGTTCGTCGTCGGCATCATGGAGCATATCGAAGAGGCCGGTATTCACTCGGGCGATAGCGCCTGCTCGCTGCCGCCGCATTCGCTCGATGACGCGATGATCGCAGAGCTCGAACGCCAGACCCGCGAACTCGCGCTCGGTCTCGATGTGGTCGGCCTGATGAACGTGCAGTTCGCGGTGAAGGACGGCGAGATCTATGTGCTCGAAGTCAATCCGCGCGCCTCGCGCACGGTGCCGTTTGTCGCCAAGGTGATGGGCATGCCGGTCGCCAAGATTGCTGCGCGCATCATGGCCGGCGAGAAGCTCGCCGACTTCAAATTGACGAAGCGCAAGCTGAACCATGTCGGCGTCAAGGAATCGGTGTTCCCGTTCGCGCGCTTCCCGGGCGTCGATACGGTGCTGGGTCCGGAGATGCGTTCGACCGGCGAAGTGATGGGCATCGACTCCTCGTTCGAGATCGCCTTCGCCAAGAGTCAGCTCGGCGGCGGCACCCGTGTGCCGCGCAAGGGCACGGTGTTCGTCTCGGTGCGCGAGGACGACAAGACCCGCATCCTCGATGCGGTGAAGCTGCTCGCATCGAGCGGTTTCAAGATCGTCGCCACGTCGGGCACCCAGCGCTTCCTGGTCGATAACGGCGTTGCCGCCGAGAAGATCAACAAGGTGCTGGAAGGCCGCCCGCATATCGTGGACGCCATCACCAATGGCGAGATCCAGCTGGTGCTCAACACCACCGACGGCCCGCAGGCCCTCGCCGACAGCCGCTCGCTGCGGCGGGCTGCCCTCTTGCATAAAGTACCGTATTACACCACACTTTCGGGGGCCGTGGCGGCTGCCCAGGGTGTCCGTGCCAATATGGGCGGCGACCTTGAGGTCCGCACATTGCAGAGTTACTTTTCCGAAGCCTGACTTCACAAGCCTGATCCGGGGACGTTCCCGGCCATCCGGACAGAGGTTAGTCAAGAACGGGTCATGACCGGAACCAGCCGGTCATGAACAGGTTCTGTTTCGGCGCCTGAATCCTGCATCTGCGCCGGCTGCAACGCCAGCCCCGCGCACCCCTGCAGGCCGATATCATGCGGACTGATGAGTTTCGTGGCACGCGCAAGCGTGCGGCATGACGTTAAAGGACAAAGAGAATGGTTGAGAAGGTCCCGATGACCGCCGGCGGTTTTGCTGCCCTCGAAGTCGAGCTGAAGGAGCGCCAGACGGTGCACCGTCCGCGCATCATCGAGCAGATCGCCGAAGCGCGCTCCCATGGTGACCTGTCCGAAAACGCCGAATATCACGCGGCGAAGGAAGAGCAGTCGCATAACGAAGGCCGCATCAGCGAGATCGAAGACAAGCTCGCGCGCGCCGACATCATTGATATCAGCAAGCTCTCGGGCGACACCATCAAGTTCGGCGCCACCGTGACGTTGATCGACGAGGACACCGAGAAGAAGACCGTCTGGCAGATCGTCGGCGAGCCCGAAGCGGACGCCAAGAAGGGCCGCATCTCTATCACCTCACCGCTCGCGCGCGCGCTGATCGGCAAGAGCAAGGGCACGTCGGTCGAGGTGATCGCACCGGGTGGATCGAAGGCCTATGAGATCGCCAAGGTGGAGTGGCGCTAAAAGCGTTCACACGCTAACCCGCAAAACTAACTATCGAAAGCCGCGCTTACAGCGCGGCTTTTTGTTTACGGACAACTGGCGATTATTCGCGGTCCATCTTGTACGAGCTCAACCAGTCATTAAGGTAGCAAGATACAATCTTGCAGCCACGCGTGACGCATCCTATCCCGGAGATTGAGAACGCCATGATCAGTCAGCTAATTACGAAGCGGTCCTGGATGACATCGATCGCTATCGTGCTGATCGCATCGGCAACTGCGGCTTCAGCTCAAATCGATGCCAACAAGCCGCATGCAACAGATGAGCCGCCGCCACTCGCTCTCGACAACAAGACGGATGCATCTCCGGCGTCACCCGCAGCCAGCAAGACCCGCTGGGTTTCCTATGCCAACGAGACGCAGTCTCGCATCGACGCCTATCTTAACAAACGGAGCGAGACCTTCGGCAGCAAGCTCAACTTCAGCGCCGAATTGTGGGTCGACGCGCAGGGGCATATCACCAGAACGCAGCTCGTCTCAGCATCCGGCAACGCTGCCTTCGACGCCGCGGCGCGAAAGAATTTCGCGCCAGGACTCGTACTGCCGCCGCCGGAGAAGGACATGCCGCAGCCGATCAAGGTGCGCGCAACGTCCAGATAATTCCCGCTTGTTCGACCAGGCTGAAAGCCGCGCGCAGCGCGGCTTTTTCTGCTCTGCGAGCCGTATCAGGGGCTGGCGTCAGCCTTGCGCAATCCCGGTACCATAATAACAGTCACGGACACATCCAGAGGATGCACCGCGACCATGAGCGACCAACCTCGCAGGCGTAGCAGAACCGCGCTGGTTGGCATTATCGCCGTTCTGGTGGCGTTTGCGAACGCTGCACCGGCCCAGACGCCGGCAATGGAAAAGACCATCGGGCCCACCGCCTCGCGATGGGGCGCCTATGCGATCGAAACGCACAAGCGGATCGAGAAGCACCTGAAGGCCAATCGGGACATCTTCAAATTCAGATCCGATCTGTATGTCGAGCTATGGATCGATCCGACAGGACGCGTGACACGGACACGCGTCACCGGCGCATCCGGCAACCGCGCCACTGATGCGATGACCGGCCCGGACTTCCCGCCGGGCCTGATCCTGCCCGCTCCCGCGAAAGACATGCCGCAGCCGATCAAGGTGAAGATCAACGCCGATCGCTGAGTGGCCGCCGGCACACAAGGCTGGAATAATTCTCACGATCACGGCAGTTTTCACACGAGAGTGACCGGTGGTTTGTCTTGCAGCGATGCTAGAAGTGATCCGTCATTCACAGGGGGACTAATGACATGGACCAGACATTCGCAAAATTTCAGCCGCTCGCACTCAGCCTGATGCGCTTCATCGTCGGATTGCTGCTGCTGCAATACGGCATCGCAAAAATATTCAAATTCCCGGTCGTGCCTTACTTCGCCAACATCCCGCCGCTGATCACCGTGGCTGGCACGATCGAGCTCGTCGGCGGCGCACTTTTGCTGATCGGCCTGTTCACGCGTCCGGTCGCGTTCATCCTGGCCGGCCAGATGGCCTGCGCCTATTTCATCGGCCATATGTTCAAGGGCGCCGATCCGGTCTTCCTGCCACTGCTGAACGGCGGCACGCTGGCCATCGCCCTGTGCTTCACCTGTCTGTACATCGCGACAGCTGGCGGCGGCCCAATCAGCGCCGATGCGGCGATGAAGAAGGGCTGAGCCCGGCCTGCGATACCTGTCACCACCCGCGTGAGCGGGTGGTCTAGTACACGTAGTTACAGTGCAAAATGATGGTGTTTACTGGGTCGCCCGATCAGGCCGGGCGACGACAGTGCGAGTGCAGGCAAAAACGCCCTTTACTCCGCATCCTTCAATTCCAGCGGCACAGCCGCGGCGTATTTCGAATTGTGCAACACCAGCGACGTTCGCACATTGCGCACGTGCGGCGCCGCGGTCAGCTGGCTGACGAAGACCTGAAATGTCGCCATGTCCGGCGCCACGCATTTCAGGATAAAGTCGATCTCGCCGGACAGCATCCAGCACTCGCGCACCAGCGGCTCCTTGCGGACGAAATCCTCGAACGCTTTGAGATCGGCATCGGCCTGACTCGACAGATGCACCGAGGCGAATACCGTGACGTCGAAGCCCAGTTTGCGCGGATCGAGCAGGCCGCGATAGCCCTGGATGTAACCGGCCTCCTCCAGCGCCCGGACCCGGCGCAGGCAGGGCGGCGGCGAGATGCCAACGCGTTTGGCGAGTTCCACATTGGTGATTCGGCCATCGGCCTGAATCTCGGCCAGAATCTTGAGGTCGATTTCGTCTAGGCTTTTCGGCACGCCAGGTCCTGCGAGGTATTCGGGACAATCAGTCGGGACTTGTTTAGCGCAGGACACCCAACTTGAGCAATTTTATTGCGCGTGCAATGCAGAAATTAAGCCTTCGCGGGGGAAAATCCGGAACCGCGAATTGCAATTCTTGCATGGCTCACCAGATATTCTAGAATTCCTTTCAACGACTTCGCGCCGCTGCGACCCGCTCGCCGGCACATTTCGCATCAAGCACTGACGTTATTGCCCTGCGGAAGGGGACCCGACCATGGCCGCCACCACTCATGCCAAAGTCGTCATCATCGGCTCCGGTCCCGCCGGCTACACCGCTGCCATTTATGCCGCCCGCGCCATGCTTGAGCCGGTGCTGATCCAGGGCATCCAGCCCGGCGGCCAGCTCACCATCACCACCGATGTCGAGAATTACCCGGGCTTTGCGGACGTCGTTCAGGGTCCGTGGCTGATGGAGCAGATGGAGAAGCAGGCGCAGCACGTCGGCACCAGGATTGTGACCGATCTCGTGACCGACCTCGATCTCTCGCAGCGCCCGTTTCGCCTGACCTGCGATTCCGGCGACACCTATATCGCCGAGACCGTGATCCTCGCCACCGGCGCCCAGGCGCGCTGGCTCGGTCTGCCCTCGGAAGACGCCTTCCAGGGCGGCGGCGTCTCGGCCTGCGCCACCTGTGACGGCTTCTTCTATCGCGGCAAGAACGTGGTGGTGGTCGGCGGCGGCAACACCGCCGTCGAGGAAGCGCTGTTCCTGACCAATTTCGCCTCGCAGGTCACGATCGTGCATCGCCGCGACCATTTCCGCGCCGAACGCATCCTGCAGGACCGCCTGTTCAAACACCCGAAGATCAAGGTGGTGTGGGACAGCGCGATCGATGAGATCTGCGGCACCCAGGGCCCGGCCAAAGTAACCCATGTCCGTCTGAAGAACGTCAAGACCGGCGCCACCACTGACCTCAATGCCGACGGCGTCTTCATCGCCATCGGCCATGCGCCGGCGACCGAGCTGGTGAAGGGCCAGCTCAAGCTGAAGCCCTCGGGTTATGTCGAGGTTGCCGCCAATTCCACGGCGACTTCGGTGCCCGGCGTGTTCGCCGCTGGCGACGTCGCCGACGAAACCTATCGTCAGGCCGTTACTGCCGCCGGCATGGGCTGCATGGCCGCGCTGGAAGCCGAACGATTCATTGCCGCGCACGCCCACGACCGCGTAGCCGCCGAATAACCACGAACAACTATGCCACGAACCCGCAACGGATCTACGGATATGGATTGGGATAAGCTCAAGGTGTTTCACGCGGCGGCGGAAGCGGGAAGCTTCACGCATGCAGGGGAGCAGCTCGGGCTGTCTCAGTCGGCGGTATCGCGCCAGGTCTCCGCACTGGAGCAGGAGCTGGCGGTGTCGCTGTTCCATCGCCACGCCCGCGGCCTGATCCTCACCGAGCAGGGTGATCTCCTGTTCCGCACCGCCCATGACGTGTTCATGCAGCTGCAGGCAGCGCGCGCCAAGCTGACTGACAGCCGCGAGCGCCCGAGCGGCGACCTCAAGGTGACCACGACTCCCGGCGTCGGCATCAACTGGTTGATCCCCCGTCTCGGCGAATTCACGGCGCTCTATCCGGAAATCCGCATCTCGCTGATCGTCACCGACGAGGAACTCGACCTTTCCATGCGCGAGGCCGATGTCGCGATCCGCACGCGCAAGCCGACCCAGCCAGATCTGATCCAGCGCAAGCTTTTCGCCATGGGGTTCCACGCCTATTGCGCGCCGGAATACATCAAGCATTTCGGCACACCGCGTACCCTCGACGAGCTCGACGGTCATCGCATCATCATGCTGAGCGACGCGCAGGTGTCTCCGCACCTTCAAAACCGCAGCTGGCTCATCGATGCCGGCCGCAACGGTAACGGGCCGCGTGAAGCCTATTTCAAGGTCAACAATATCCTGGGTCTGATGCGCGCATGCCAGCAGGGCCTCGGTATCGCAGCATTGCCGGACTATCTCGTCGAAGAGAACGACCGCCTCGTGCAGCTTTTCAGCGAGTCGGATTCGATCCAACTCGATACATATTTTGTCTATCCGGAAGAATTGAAGACCGTGGCGCGCGTGCAGGTATTCCGTGACTTTATTGTCAGCAAGGCACAGCGCTGGCCGTCGTAACCCGCAAAATATAGCGGCCGTCTTTTGTCATGTCTGACATGCCCACGCTGTTGGCATGTCAGACATGACAAGTCATGCGTTGCTGCAGGCCGGCTGCGAGGCTCATACTACTCAAACGCTGAGGCTCGTGCCGCGCATTTGTCCCCCTCCTCCAGTGGTGCGGGTCTCAGTTATCCCTCTTGGAAGGTGATTGTGTCGGCCTCTCGAAGGCCAATACCTCGAAGCCGGGCTCGAAAGAGACCGGCTTTTTTTTGCGTTTGGCGATAGATGGCAGAACCGATTGGGCGAAATCCGTCCTGCCATCTGCATTTCAGATCAATACAATTTGACCTTCGCCAGTCGCAGCGCGTTCCCGATCACGCTGACCGAGGATAGTGCCATCGCGGCTGCGGCAATCATGGGCGACAGCAGGAGGCCGAAAACCGGATACAGCACACCGGCGGCGATCGGCACGCCCGCCCCATTGTAGATGAAGGCAAACGCCAGATTCTGCCGGATATTGCTCATCACTGCCTTCGATAGTTCGCGCGCGCGCACGAGTCCCGTCAGATCGCCCGTCAGCAGCGTGATTCCGGCACTCTCTATGGCGACATCGGTCCCCGTGCCCATGGCGATGCCAACGTCCGCAGCAGCCAACGCAGGCGCATCGTTGACGCCATCGCCAACCATGGCGACGCTGCGGCCTTCACCGCGCAAACGCGTGACTACGTCACTCTTGCGCTCCGGCAACACGCCCGCCTCGACCTCATCAATACCCAGCGTCTTTGCGACCGCTTTCGCCGTCGTCGCATTGTCGCCGGTGAGCATGACGACGCGCAGACCATCGGCGCGCAGCTTCTTCAACGCGTCCGACGCCGATGGCTTCACGGGGTCGGCAATCGCCATGACACCAGCGACCTTTCCATCGACAGCCACGAAGATGGCAGTCGCGCCGTTCTGTCGCGCCAGTTCGGCGACATTGTCGCAAGGCGTCGTATCCACCCTCAACTCACTCATCAGCATCGCATTGCCCAGCGCCACGCGCTTGCCATTGACGACACCCGACGCGCCTTTGCCGGACGGTGCAGCAAAGTCACTGACATCGCCCAGCCCCACATTGCGCTGCTTGGCTTTGTTGACGATGGCCAGCGCCAGCGGATGCTCGCTGGAACGCTCGATGCTGGCAGCGAGCTGCAGCAGCTCGTTTTCATTGAACCCGGCCGCAGGCGTGATGCCGACCAGCTTGGGCTTGCCCTCCGTCAGCGTACCCGTCTTGTCGATGACGATGGTGTCGATGCTTTCCAGCCGCTCCAGCGCCTGCGCGTCACGCACGAGAATGCCGGCATGAGCGCCGCGGCCGACGCCGACCATGATCGACATCGGCGTGGCGAGACCGAGCGCGCACGGGCACGCAATGATCAGCACGGAGACAGCGGCAACCAGCGCAAACGTCAGCCGCGGTTCCGGTCCGAACGTCGCCCAGGTGATGAATGCGATCACCGCCACGGCGAGCACGGCCGGCACGAACCAGCCGGCAACACGATCCGCAAGACGCTGGATCGGCGCGCGCGAGCGCTGCGCCTTGGCAACCATGTCGACGATCCGGGACAGCATCGTATCCCGGCCGATCTTGTCGGCCCTCAGAACAAGACCGCCGCTTTGATTGACGGTCCCGCCGATCACACGCGCACCTTCGGCCTTGCTCACCGGCATCGATTCACCGGTAACCATGGACTCATCGACGGACGAGCGTCCCTCGGTGACGACCCCATCGACGGGAATCTTCTCGCCCGGCCGTACGCGCAGCAGATCGCCGATGGCGATCGCATCAAGCGCAATATCTTCATCGCCATCCTTGCCAATGCGCCGCGCCGTCTTTGGGGCAAGACCGAGTAGCGCACGGATCGCCCCGGACGTCTGATTGCGCGCGCGTAGTTCGAGAACCTGACCCAACAGGACCAGCACCGTGATGACCGCAGCGGCCTCGAAATAAACGGCCACCGCGCCGTGATGATCGCGGAATGCAGCGGGAAACACACCGGGCGCCAAGGTGGCGACGACGCTGTACACCCAGGCTACGCCGGTGCCCATGGCGATGAGCGTGAACATGTTGAGATTGCGTGTCACCACCGAACGCCAGCCACGCTCGAAAAACGGCGCGCCGGCCCACAGTACGACCGGCGTCGCCAGCACGAACGAGATCCAGTTCGACGTAGTCTGCGACACCAGTTGCATCATGCCGAGATGCGCGCCCATCTCCAGCACGAAGACCGGCAATGTCAGCGCCAGCGCGATCCAGAAGCGCCGGGTCATGTCGATGAGTTCAGGATCCGGCTTGTCGTCGAGTGAGATCTGCTCCGGCTCCAGCGCCATACCGCAGATCGGACAACTGCCAGGTCCCTCCTGACGGATTTCAGGGTGCATCGGGCAAGTATAGATCGTGCCGGCCGGCGCCGGCGGCGCGGGCTCCTTCGGCTTCAGGAAGCTCTCGGGATCGGCATCGAAGCGCTCGCGGCAACGCGCGCTGCAGAAGAAATACTCCTGATCCCGATAGGTCAGGCGATGCTTGGCCGTCGCTGGATCGACGGTCATGCCGCAGACCGGATCGATCATTTTGGCGGGCCCCGCCTCGTCGTGATGGCGGCCATGCGAACAGCACCCCCCATGCTTGTGACCGGCATGCGCGTCGTGCCCCGTATGCGTGTGAGCTGTCTGTGCCACTGCGACCTCGCTTCTTGAACGTATACCCTATGGGGGTATATGAACCTCACGCGAAGCGAAATCAAGATGCTTCGTTCAGAACGTCTCAAACGCGTACGTGGCCAGTTCGCGAATGGCGAAAGCACGTGGTTTCATGAGGAGACATCGCCGGTCCACGACGCGAGATGGCAGAATCGATTGAGGATGCGGGCCGGGTTGGTCGATGACAGCGCAATACTCTGGCATTCCGAGTTCGCAAGCACGGTTGACGCCAGGTTACCCGATTTACCCGTCATAGTAATTAAACAATAAAAACACACGCAAACGTAAATAAACTCATCGATTCCAGAGCCGCCCTTTACCGCTGGATGAGAAGAGTTCGTGATCGGACCTATCGGCCTGCCGCTAGGTATTTACGTGTCCTTACATACTTATATCTAGCGTCCCGCGCAGATTCAGTGCTCCCACCTGCGGTACGCGTTTCATGCTCACGATCTATAATTGCATTGCCAACGCCCACGATCTTCGTCTCGTCGGCCTTGCGGCCATCATCTGCGCAATCGCATCGGTTACTGCCGTTACCCTGCTTCGCCACGCCCGCGATGCCAAAGGCGGCATGAGCTATCTCTGGCTCGGAGTCTCCGCAATCTCGACCGGGTTCGGCATCTGGGCCACCCATTTCGTCGCCATGCTGGCGTTCTCGCCGGGCATCCCGAGCGGCTACAACATTGTGCTCACAGCGGTCTCGCTGGTCGCAGCGATCCTGCTCACCGGCGCAGGTCTCGCCATCGCGCTGATCCCCAACTTCCGCGCCGCTCCTGCCGTGGGTGGTGCTGTCGTTGCCGGCGGCATCGCAGCGATGCACTACACCGGCATGGCAGCGTTCGAAGTACAGGCCGCCATGCATTGGGATGTCACGCTGGTGATCGCGTCGATCGTGGTCGGCGCTGCGCTCGGTGCGCTGGCACTGCCGGCCGCCCTGCATGGCGACGGGCCATCATGGCGTATCGGCGGCGCGCTGCTGCTGACGCTGGCGATCTGCAGCCATCATTTCACGGCGATGAGTGCCGTCACCATCGTGCCGGACCCAAGCATCGCGGTCTCGCCGCTCTCCGTCCCCGCCGCCTGGCTCGCGCTCGGCGTGGCGCTGATCAGCTTCGCCATCATCGGACTCGCAGTGGGCGGCATTGCTCTGGACATCCGCGACCGCCGCCGTACCGATCTCGAAGCTGATCGTATGCTCGGCCTCGCCAATGCGGCTATCGAAGGCCTGATCGTTTGCGACGGCGACACCATCGTCACGGTCAATAACAGCTTTGCTGCGCTTGCCTGCGCTTCGACAGAGAGTTTTGTCGGCGAGAGTCTCGATGCCTGTTTCCCCGGCGATCTGCCGCGCGCCAGCCTGATCGCACGGCCCGATCAGCCGGTCGAAGCAAATCTCCGCACCGGCCACGGCGTCGCCGTACCGGTCGAACTGATCCTGCGGCAGATCGATTTCGCCGGCCAGCCGCATCAAGTGATCGCCGTGCGCGACCTCCGCGCGCGCAAGGAGGCCGAACAACATATTCGCTTCCTTGCCCATCACGACGCACTCACCGGCCTGCCCAATCGCAGCCACTTCAACGATCGCGTCGATGCCGAGATTGCAAACATGCAGCCCGGACGGAAGCATGCGGTGCTGTGTCTCGACCTCGATCGCTTCAAGGAAGTCAACGACCTGTTTGGCCATGCCGCCGGCGACAAGGTACTGCAGACCATCGCGGCGCATGTCGGCAGCCTGCTCGACGACGGACAGGTGATGGCGCGGCTCGGCGGCGACGAGTTCGCGATTCTGATGCCGAACATCCGGCACAACGCCGCAGCAGAGAAGATGGCACAACGCGTGCTTGAAACATTGCGCGACCGTGACGATGCATCGGAACTGGGCAGTGTCTCCAGCAGCATCGGCATTGCACTCTATCCCGACGACGCTACCGATCGCGAGGCCGTGCTAGCCCATGCCGATACGGCGTTGTATCGCGCCAAGACCGACGGTCGCGCCACGTACCGCTTCTACGAGAGCGGCATGGGTGATGCCGTGCGCGATCGCCGCATGCTGGAGCACGACCTGCGTAGCGCCGTCGCCGGCGGCCAGATGAACCTTGTCTATCAACCGCAGGAAGGCATGGAGCGCGGCGCGGTGATCGGCTTCGAGGCACTGCTGCGCTGGACCCACCCGACCCGCGGTCCGGTATCACCCGCGATTTTCATTCCGATCGCGGAAGAGACCGGCGCTATTCTCGAAATCGGCGAATGGGTGATGCGCACCGCATGTGCGGAAGCCGCTAGCTGGAAGCAGCAGCTAACCATCGCGGTGAACGTATCGGCCGTGCAGATCTATCACGATAATTTCGTGCCGATGGTGCACCAGATCCTGTTGGACACCGGCCTGTCGCCGTCGCGCCTCGAACTCGAAATCACCGAGACAGCGCTGATCCGCGATCTCAATCGCGCGCTCTCGGCACTACGCCGGATCAAGGCGCTCGGCGTGCGTATCGCCATGGACGATTTTGGCACCGGCTATTCGTCGCTGTCCAATCTGCGTGCCTTCCCGTTCGACAAGATCAAGATCGACGGCTCGTTCATCAAATCGGTGAATAATAACGGCCAGGCGGCCACCATCGTCCGCGCTGTGGTCGGCCTCGGCCGCGGACTGGGGTTGCCGGTGCTGGCGGAAGGCGTCGAGACCGAAGCCGAGCTCAAGTTCCTCAACGACGAAAAATGCGATGAAGTACAGGGCTACTTGCTCGGCAGGCCGGCAAGTATCGATCAGTTCGCCCATGTGACCGAGGGCCTGCCGGAGCAGGCACCGGTCGCGATAGACGCCAAGGTTGCCTGACCGGCCTCTTAAAAACAGAAAAACGCGCGATGATATCGCGCGTTTTTCAAAAGTCGGAAGCGGGAGCGATCAGGCTGCCTGCTTGTGCATCGCGCCGGAAGCCGATGCCTGACCGCGAATGGCCTTGATCGAACGCTCGATCGCCGCCCACAGCTTGCTGATCTCGCTGGCTGCGCGACCATCCGCCGAATATTCGCGGGCGCCTTCGCCCTGCCCCAGTGCGAGCAACAGATCCGCACGGTTGGTGATCTGTCCCGACCACACCGGCGCCTTGAACTTGGCAAGGGCTTCGCGGGCGAGCGACACGATGCGGCTTTCGGACTCATCGCGGCGCGCCGGGGCGCCGTTGATGACCACCGCATAGGGCTTGCGCGCCGAGCGGCAGGACTGGATCGTCGCCTGCACGGCATCGACGTCAAACACGCCGGGACGCGCAGGGATGATCACCATGGTTGCGTTCTTGATGGCATCGTCAACCACGGCCGACGTATTCGGCGGCGTATCGATGAACACCCATTCGACACCATCGCGCTTCGCGGCGGCGAGGATTTCGGAAACACTGCGGGTAGCCACCTTCAAAGGCGGCTCGTTTGTTCCGCGCAGCTTGTGCCAGAGGGTGAGCGAACCCTGCGGATCGGCATCGATGAGCAAACACGGTTTCGTCGGTTTGTGTACTTGTGCTGCAAGATGAGCAGCCAGGGTGCTCTTGCCTGACCCGCCCTTACGCGATGCGAGAACAATGACGTTCATATGTTGGCCTCCAGATTGACCCCGGCGGCAAAAATGAATCAGTCCGCTGATTCGTTAAAGCATATTTTCGCCGTCGGTCAGATATATGTGCCTGTATTTCCTTGAATGTTGGCTTTTGAGTCACAGGTTGCGGCGCAACAGCGTTAAAAGTGAGTCATTGTTAGGTTCGACACCGCATTCGCGCAGCAACTATCATCTCCGGTTACTACTTAGCGTGAGGATGCTTTTGCGGGGCTTGCTCGCTTTGTGAACGTTTTGCCGTTTTCTCCGCTTGGCGCTTTTGCCATTTGCGCTCGAGCCACCCGAGCAACTGCGCAACCGGTTTCTGTAGCGGTGGAATATCTTGTGCGATCAGAATGAGTCCGAGCGGCAGCATCCAAAGTCCCAAAATGGGCAAAAAGCTGAGAATGCCGCCGATGACGAGCAAAACGGCCAGCGGAAAACGCACAAAACGCGATGACGGTTTGCGCAGCCAGCTCACGAACCTTGCCGGCCCGGCCGGCAGCTTGGTCTCGAACCAGATGAAGTGCCGGTCGATCTCGGCCTTGTAGTCGATATCGGTGTCTTTCAAACACGTCTCCTTAGCATAGGGAGATGTAGCACGCTGCTCGTGTTCCCAACGTGTCAGTTTGTCACGGATTCATCGCCGATTTGCGGGCGCAACGTACAGCAGCACCTCAGACCTGACGTTTTAACGCCCTCGCCTTGCGCGGTTTCGCCGCCGGCTTGCGCGTGCTGGCCGGCATGGGCCGAAAGAACTGCGCGCAACCAGGACTCAACTGCGCCTGCTTCTGCACCATACAGGCCGTGACGCGATCGACATCGGGAATGGCAGAACTACACAGTCTGAAGGCATCGCCAGTGCACAACGCCTGTTGATCCGCCGTATAGTCCTGCGCATGCGCAGCGCCGCAGGCCGCCATCAACATCGCCACGAACAATGCCGCCTTCGCCTTCCCTGACATCGCGCCCTCCATGATGGTTGTGCCGGAAGTGTCGATGACCGGTGCCGACTTGGCAAGCGGCCGTCCGCCCACGGCACGGATGTCGCAGCGATCGCTCTTGTCTTTACGACGGCCCTGTAGTCTCTGCTGACCAGCCCGCCCATAAAACGGTTCCCGGAACAATGACCGCACGACGAACAAACATGGCAGCTGCCGCATGAACGGCGTTCGCATCGGCATCGTCGCCTCGCTGCTTCTGTGCGTCTGGCTTGCCTGGCCGAAAGGCGAGAACAGCACGCCGCCGCGCCCGCTGCTGATCAAGTCAGCGCTGAAGGAGGCGAAAGACCCCATCGTCGTGCTCGGCGACAGCATCGTCCGCCAGGCACAGCTGCCACGCTCGCTCTGCAAGCGCCCGGTGATCAATGCAGGCATCGACGGCTCGACCACGTCGAGCGGCCTTGACGGCATGCTGAAGAAGGCAATCGGCGACAAGAAGGCCGCCCTCATTGTTGTGTCGCTCGGCATGAACGATGCGGAAACGGCAGATAGCGTCGAAAGCTATCGGAAGAACTACACGGCGCTGCTGACGGCGCTAAAAACGATGACTGCACGCCTTGCCGTCGTCGCGATCTCACCGCTGGAAATCGGAAAACCCGAGGTTGGCCATCGGACGCCGCAAAGTATCGATGGCTATAACGGCGCGCTGCCCGACATCGCGCGCGAAACCGGCGCTTCGGTCATCGCCCTGCCACCGATGCCTGCGGGATTTACCAGTGACGGCGTTCATCTGAGCGAACGCGGTGCCGCGATCTGGAATAAAGCAGTTAGCGACGGCATCAGCGCCACGCTCTGCCCGAATGGCTAAAGTGCCTTTCCGCCTCACGCCTCGTTGACACCAACGCCCCGCGCGTCGAGCTCGCGCTGCCCTTTGCCGGTCACCTTGTATTTCGCACCGGGCGCGCTCTTGCCGGTCTCGACGACCAATCCCTGCGCAATCAACGCATCGATCACCGCCTGCTTGTTGGCATCGGGGTCGAATATGGCGGCACGTGCGATGTCGCACATCACCGCAATCCCTGTATCGCTAATCTCGTTCGTTTCCATGACCGCCCTCCTTTTCCAAGGAAACGCGGAGCTACAGACCGTCGTTCCGCGAAGCTCAAGGCAGCCCATTTCGGCCGCCGGGAGCAGATGGGAGAAATTGGCGAATGGACGGGGATTTCATTGGTACAGTTGGGTGGGCTCGAACCACCGACCTCCTGTTCCACAGACAGGCGCTCTAACCAACTGAGCTACAACTGCATCCTTCGGCGGCCCCTCGCGAAGCGCGGGGCGGCGAACGGGGCGGAAACTAGGTGCAACGCCCCTTTTTGGCAAGGCCGCGATTGCACCGAAAACGGGATTTCTCGGGCAAAAACAAAAGCCCGAGCCAAAGGCCCGGGCTTTCGATGGTCAAATCGTCAGCAAGCCTTAAGCGGCGGGCTGAAACAGCTTGTTGGCGCCGGTCTTGATCGGCTCGGCGGTGTCGGCCGCAATCTTCTGGCCGAGCTCGGCGAGCTGCTTCGACTGGCCGGTGAAGGCCTCGAACTGGCTCTTGGCGAAGCCCGACCACAGCTCCAACGCCTGCGACGGCGATTTCACGCCGATCAGCGAATGGGCGAAATCGAAGCTGGCATTGGCATTGGTCTTGGCAATGTCGATCAGGGTCGCCGAAACTTCGGCAGCGCCCTTACTGGCGGTGCTGATCACGGCTTCCACGGTGCTGTTGTGGGTTTCTGCCGCGTCCTTGAACTTGGCATAGCCTTCGCGAGCCTGATTGACGCCCTTTTCAGCGAAAGCGCGCATCTGCTCCGGCAGCTGGAACGGAATAACGGAAGAGGAGAACGGATCGGTCTGGTCGGCCATAACGTGCATCCTTCGTAACAAACAACAATGGGGTGAAGTCACAAACCGCGGATCGCAAAGCGGCATCTTTGCCGCGGATCGATCAACGGGAGCATCGTCTGCCGCCTTAAATCTAGGCGGCATCTGAACGTAGCTACAGCAATATCATGTCCGTTTTGTGCAATGCAATAGAATATTGCGACGCAATATCGCATTTATGGCCAAAAAGAACGCGCGACCGTTTTGGAACAATCGCGCGCTCAATCAAAAATTGTAATTAGATACCGAAATTGCCCAGTTTCGCGTCAGTAACCGGGAGGTCGCGGCCTTCGGCTACTCAACTCTTGGGCTGCGCTGCATCCATGGCGGCGCGACTGACGATCTGGCCCATTTCGCTCGCCTGATCCGCCAGCGACTTCATCTGGTTCTGCACATATTCGCTCTGCAGGCGCATAACGTCGCCGAGATCCTTGGCGTGCAGCAATTTCTGGGCGTGATCGAGCGAGGCCGCAACGTTCTGCTCGGCGAAGCTGATCGCCTTGGCGCTGACATCCTTGGCGCTTGCGCGAACGCTCTCGCCCCGATTTTCCAGGGAAGCCGCAGTCGAGTGTGCATTTGTCATGAACTTTTCGAAGGCCTGACGGGCCTGATCGAAGCTGGCCTCGGCCATCGCACGCATTTCTTTCGGAAATTCGAACTTGTTCTCGGTCATGTCCCTCTCCTGATCACGGACGAGACCCCGGCGTCCCGCCTTCGTGTATCCATTTGCAGACTAGCCCCGCTTGGCATCGCCGTTATGACGCCAGACGCAATCATGGCCGCAGCCATCGTGGACCTTTGTCATGCTTTTGCAACATTCAATGCCGGACCGCGGCAATTGGTTCAGTGCATTCAAGAACCCGGGCCTCAAATTAACGTTGTTGTCGCTTAGGCCTGTGGGAAGCGCCGGCAGACATGGACCTCACCGCGCCTGCAAGCGATACTAACGAAGTATTAAGCATGTTGCCGTTTGCCCCCCAGATCATACCGTTCGGACGGGGCAGACCTCCGGCGACTCAGCCATGAAGTGCCGATGAGCAGTGTGAAATGTCAGTTGCGAGGCGTGAGTGATGCACGGCTCGCCATGCATGCTACCAGCGCCCAGCCAGCCTGGCTGTGGTCGCTAGATGGCACGCGGGTGCTCTGGGCCAATCCCGTGGGCGCAAAGCTGTTCGGAGCCCGCAACGCCGCCAACCTTTTCACACGCGAATTCGGCCCTGCCGATACCCATCGTCGCCAGGTCGCGCAGCTCGCAGCGCGCATGCCGACCAGCGGCGCCGCGCGCCTGGAACGCCTGCGCGGCTTCGGAGCTACCCTTGGCGGGTTGATGACCTGCGCCTGTACACGACTGGAATTCGCCGATGGCGAAGCTGGCCTGCTTATCGTGGCCGCGGATGCAATCGCCGGCCGCGGCATGCCGCTGATGGAGCGATTGCAGAATCTGACCGACGGCATCGACACGCCAATCGCCGCCTTCGCGCGTGACGGCCTGTTCGTCGGCGCCAGCGATACCGCGCGCGCGCTGCTCGGCTTCCGCAATCTCACCGACGCCGGTCTCGATACCGCGCGCGATCATGCCCTGAAGGACGGCTACGCGGAAACGCCGATCGGCTTCGGCCGCATGGTGCTGCAACGTGTCGGCAGCGGCAGCGATGTGGGCATTGTCGCGCTGATCGCGCCGGGCGCCGTGCATCCGGCGCCGACTGAGGAAGAACTCGCGGCTGAAGTGCCGCATGACCATGCGGCTGCGGCGACGCCCGAACCGCATTTGTTCACGGATGCTCCGGCGATAGATCCCGCGCTGGCCCCTGCCGAGCAGGCACGCGACAATCGAACCGACGATACATTCGAAGACCTGTTTGCCGTAGCGGAGACGACAGAACCTGAGCCCGCCACGGCGGGCCCCGCTCCGACTGAAACGCAAAGCATTGCCAGACAGCCTGCGCCCGAGGCGCTGCCGCCGCTCGCCCCGCGCACGACGCCGCTCCGTTTCGTCTGGCAGCTCGATGCCAACGATACCTTCAGCATCGATCCCGGCGACTTCCTCCGCCTGATCGGCCCGCATGCGGCCACGATGTCCGGCCGCAAGTGGAGCGACATCTCCGCCGAATACGCCCTCGATCCCGATCATCGTTTTGCGCAGGCGCTGGCCACACAGCAGACCTGGAGCGGCGTGACGATGCTCTGGCCGGCGGACAATGGCGCCCGTCTTGCCGTCGAGTTATCGGCGCTCCCGCTGCAAAATCGCGATCGCAGCTTCGCGGGCTATCGCGGCTTCGGCATCTGCCGAGATCTAGGTGGCATGAATCGCCTGATCGAACAGCAGCATCCGACGCCCAACGATCCGCCGCCGCGGCCACTTTCCGCCGATCTGGCACAGGCCAGACCGACCGACATTCCCATCGACGCACGCAACGCACCACCCGACGACCACATCCCAGAGCCGCCGCCAGAACCGATCCAGACAAACGAAGCGATCTCCACCGTGCAGCCCCCCGAAAACGTCGTTCAGTTCCGACCTGGCGATCCGAAATCGCCGGCGCTGTCGCCGGGCGAGAACAGCGCTTTCAACGAACTGGCGCGCCAGCTCTCGGCGCGGCTGGAAGCCGAGACAGGCCTGATCAGCACGCCGTCGATCGCGCCGGAAGAAGCCATGGATCCCACGGAGGGCGAAGCCGCAGCGCCTGCCGCTTGGCTGACCACACCACCCGCCGCCCCGCACGGGGAGATGGGGCGCGACCGCATGCTGCTCGATCTCATGCCGGTGGGCGTGCTGATCCATCGGCTCGATCGTCTGGTCTATGCCAATCCCGCTTTCCTTGCGCGGATGAACTATCCGACACTCAACGCGCTCGAAGATGCCGGCGGCCTCGACACGCTGCAGGTGGAGCCGGACGTCTCGACAGTATCGAGCTCATCCGATGCTGGCACCGCGGTGACCATCTCGGCCAATGACAAAATCGGCGAAGGCGCCGTGCGCACGCCGGTTCACGCGCGGCTACACGCCATCAACTGGGACAATCAACCCGCGCATGCGCTGATCTTCGCGGCCGGTCAGCCCGAAACGATCAATCCCGCCATCGCGCCCGAGCCCGCGGTCGAAGAGCCGCTGCCGGCCGGCCATATCGATGCGGAAGATCTCGCCGCGATCCTCGACACCATGGCCGAGGGCGTCGTGATGTTCGACGCCGAGGGTAATATCAATTCCTGCAATCGCAGCGCCGAGGCACTGTTCGGCTATAACGGCGAACTGCTCACCCAGCGTAACGTCGTCGATCTGTTCGCCCATGAAAGCCGCCGCATCGTCGCCGACTATCTCGCCAGCGTGAAACAGGCCGGCCCCGCCAGCCTGCTCGATCATGGCCGGGAGGCACTGGGACAGGTGCGCGCCGGGGGCCTCGTGCCGCTGTCGTTGATCATCGGCCGCACACGCACCGCTGGACCGAATTATTTCGCCGTGTTCCGTGATCTCACCCAGATCAAGAAGACGGAGACCGAACTCCTCAGCGCACGCCGTCAAGCCGACCGTTCTGCGACCGCCAAGGCCGACGTGCTCGCGCGCATCAGCCACGAAGTCCGCACGCCGCTCAACGCCATTATCGGTTTTGCCGACGTGATGATCGACCAGCGTTTCGGGCCGCTCGGCAACGACCGCTATGGCGAATATCTGCGTGACATCCGCGCCTCCGGCGAACGTGTGATCGCCATCGTCAACGACCTGCTCGACCTGTCGCGCATCGAGACCGGCAAGATCGACCTCGCTTTTTCCACCCAGAATCTCAACGAGATGGTGGAGCAGTGCGTCGCTGTCATGCAGCCTCAGGCCAATCGCAGCCGCATCATCATCCGCACCTCGCTGTCGCATCTGCTGCCGACCATCGTGGCGGATGCCCGCGCGTTGCGGCAGATCACGCTGAACCTGATCGGCAATTCGATCCATCTCGCCAATGCCGGCGGACAGGTGATCGTCTCCACCGCGCTGTCCGACCAGGGCGATGTGGTGCTGCGCGTGCGCGACACCGGTCATGGCCTCAACGAGACGGAGGTCGCGGCAGCGCTGGAGCCGTTCCGCAGCGCCGGCCCGAGCGACACCGAAAGCGCTGGCGTCAGCCTGTCGTTGACCAAGGCGCTGGTCGAAGCCAATCACGCCCGCTTCCAGATCAAGAGCGCGCCAAGCTCCGGCACGTTGATCGAGGTCGCGTTCTCGAATGCGGCGAGTTCGGCGATCAATGCGTAATCTGTAGAGTGGGCAAAACGCCGTGATCCGGCGTCTATGCAGCCTTCAGCAGCTTCGTCTCAGCGGTGCCGTCTTCCACCCCGATCGTGACCTGTCCACGCACGCCGCACACATCTCGGCGATTCTCGATCATCAGCGCAAAGCCGCTGCGATCGGCGGCGCTCTTGGCGATCGCAAGCCCGAGACCGGTACCATCTATATCCGCCGGCGCGGCCCGGAAGAAGCGATCGTAGAGATGTGGAAGCGCCGCCTCGGGAATGCCGCAACCGGTATCGAGCACCTCGATGATCAGGCGGTCATCGAAACGCTGTGTCCCGATACTAATTTCGCCGCCCGCGCGGGTATAGCGCACGGCATTATCGATCAGATTGGACACGATTAGCCTCAAGTCGTCCGCCCTTACATTCAGGGCGCACCCCGGCTGCGGCAGCACGGACAGCTTGACGTCCTTCGCTTCCGCGACCGGCGCAAAGCCGGATGCGATCAATCCGATCAGGTCCTGCGCATCGACGAGTTCGGTATCGCTCTCGATAGATGCGTCGGCGCGCACCAAGGTCATCAACTGATTGACCGAGTAGGATGCGCGGCGGATGCCGTCGAGAAGATCCTGCGCGATCTCGCGGGACGGTCCGCTTAGTTCGCGAGCGCGCAGATTATCGATCTGGATCTGCAACGCGGCGAGTGGCGTACGCAATTCATGCGCGGCATCGGAAACGAAACGGCGCTGGGTGTCCAATGCCTGCTGATGACGCTCGATCAGCGAATTCATGGCCGTGACCAGCGGAACCACTTCGAGCGGCACGCCCTGCAGGGCAAGTGCATCCTTTGCTTCCGCGCTGCGCTCGCCGATCTCTGACGACAGTTTGCCGAGCCCCGATAGCACGCGCTTGACGGCCCAGGAGATCAACAACCATGCGATTGGGATCGCCACGATCAGCGGCACGGAAGCGCCCGCGGCCGCATAGGCTGCTACTTCCTCGCGCGCGCTCCAGCGCTGCGAGACCTGGATCGCATGACTGCCGTCGCGCGACCGGAACACACGCCAGCGTTCACCTCCGGCCGTGACGTCGAAATAGCCGAGCTTGGTCTGAAACGGGATATCGACCACCGGGCCGGACCGATGCAGCGGCTCCCTGGTCTCGTCCCAGATCTGGATCACGAGCTGATCCTCGAGTTCAGCATCGATCCGCGGTTCGATATCCTGCCGGAACACGAAACCCGCGGCCATGGCGACCTCGTGCAGCGCGTTATCCTGAAAACTGTTCACCTCGTATTTGACGAAGTAGTAGGAGGTCACGGCCGCGGCAACGCCGATGACGATCAGGAGACCGGTGACATAGTTCATCACGGTCTTTCGCAGCGACGTCATACCCCCTCCTTCGTCACGGTCCAGCCGGCGCCACGCACATTGCGGACGATATCCTTGCCGAACTTCTTCCGCAGTCCATGAATCAGAACATCGACCGCGTTGCTTTGTACTTCCTCGCCCCAGCCATAGATCCGACTCTCGATCTGGCTGCGCGACAGGATCTGGCCGGGACGCTCCATCAGTGCGTTGAGGACGGCGAATTCCCGAACAGACAGCAGATGCCTGACATCACGAAACGTCGCCACCTGCGTCGATGGATCGAGCGTAATGTCACCTGCGGTCATCAGCGGCTGCGCACGGCCATTGGCGCGGCGCATCACCGCCCGCATCCGGGCGAGCAATACCGGCAGCTCGAACGGCTTGACGATATAATCATCGGCACCGAGATCGAGGCCGGCCACCATGTCGGAGACGCCGTCACGCGCGGTGATGATGAGCGCCGGCGTCTCGAGCCCTGACTTGCGCTTGGCTTTCAACACTTCGAGACCCGACATCTTGGGCAAACCGATATCGATCAGCGCCATGGCATATTCGGTCTTGTCCAGTGCGGCAAAACCATCGACGCCGTTACGCGTCCAGTCGACAGTCATGCCGTTCTCGCTCAGGCCACGCATCAGCGCCTTGCCCAGCATCGCATCGTCTTCGATCAACAAAACACGCATGGTTTGAAGTTATATCAATCCGCCTTGAGCCAATCGAGGCGCGAGCGTCACAGCGCTGGGCATATCGGCTCTACTTCGAGTTATTCTAATCGCGATCTAATTCACCCCTAATTCTCCAAACTGCAGATGGGCCCGCGTGTTTCCGGGGAGACACACGAGCATTCGCCGTCGCTGACGGCGCAAGAGAATTCAGGGGCGTTATCACAATGACTACCAAGACCACGGCGGGGGGATCTGGCCTTCGCGCGCGCAAGGCATTTTTTGTTTCCACGAGCGCAGCGGCCGTGCTGGCCGCAGGCCTGTGCATCTCGGAATCGGCAACGGCCCAGAGCGCGGCTCCCGCGGCTTCCACACTGCCCCCCGTCCAGGT
Organism: Bradyrhizobiaceae bacterium PARB1; assembly: GCA_002256345.1. Classification (GTDB taxonomy): domain Bacteria; phylum Pseudomonadota; class Alphaproteobacteria; order Rhizobiales; family Xanthobacteraceae; genus Tardiphaga. The sequence continues at coordinate 657,079 of NKIY01000003.1, forward strand.
CGATGCACCCGGTGCCCGCGTCCGCCGCGCCCAACCCAAGCGCGCTGCGACCAATCGCGCCGCCCGCCCCCAGCGCGCCGTGCAGGCGCAGCCTCTGCGGCAGCCGCTCAGCGTGAGCAGCCAGGACGCCCGCACCGGTCAGGTCGGCTACATCACCACCAGCATTTCCTCCGGCACCAAGACCAATACGCCGCTCGTCAATGTGCCGCAGTCGGTCTCTGTACTGACCAAGGAATTCATCCGCGATCAGGACTTCCGCAGTATCGGTGAAGCCGTGCGCTACGTACCCGGCGTCGTTCCTCATCAGGGTGAAGGCAACCGCGACGACCTCGTGATCCGCGGCCAGCGCACCAATGCCGACTTTTTCATCGACGGCGTCCGCGACGACGTTCAGTATTTCCGCGACCTCTACAATACCCAGCGCATCGAGGTGCTGAAGGGGCCGAATGCCATGATCTTCGGCCGCGGCGGTGGCGGCGGCGTCATCAACCGCGTTCAGAAGGAAGCCGACGGCGTTCCAATCCGCGAAGTCACCGTCCAGGGCGGTTCCTATGACAACAAGCGCGTCACCGTCGATACCGGCGGCGCCGTCAACGAGAACGTCGCGGCGCGTATCAATGCGATGTACGAGAATTCCGGCTCCTATCGCGACTTCCTGCGTCTGGAGCGCTACGGCATCAACCCGACCGTGACCATCCGCGGCGAGGATACCAGCGTCAAGCTCAGCTACGAATATCTGCATGACGACCGCACTGCCGATCGCGGCATTCCCGCCCAGAATTCCGGCTTCACACCGACGCCCGCACGCCCGACAGTGCCCGTGAACACCAGCCCATCGACCTTCTTCGGCAACCCCGACCAGAGCTATTCGAAGCAGGATGTGCACATCGCCAATGCGGTGATTGACCACGACTTCAACAATGGCCTTACCGTCAAGAACTCGTCGCGCTATGCGAATTACGACAAGTTCTACCAGAACGTCTTTCCGACCACCGGCACCTTCGCGACCCCGGGCGGCATCGCCTCGATCTCGGCCTACAACAATCTGGTCCAGCGCGAAAATCTGTTCAACCAGACTGACTGGACTTATCGGACCCATACCGGCCCGATCAAGCATACGATCACCTTCGGCACCGAATTCGGCCAGCAGAACACGTTCAGCCTGCGCAACAGCGGTGTGATCAATGGTAACAGCGCCACGCTGTCGGTCCCGGCATCGAACCCGACGACCTTCGCGCCGTGGAGCTTCGTCCACAACAACGCGTCCGACAACAACGCCTATGCGACGTTGAACCTCGCATCGGCCTATGTGCAGGATCAGATCGAGTTCAATCGCTACCTGCAATTCATCGGCGGCGTGCGCTACGATCGCTTCGATCTCACCGCAACGAACCTCAATCCGGGCGGCACGCGCGACAGCCGCGTCGACAATCTCGTCTCGCCACGTGCCGGCGTGATCGTGAAGCCGGTCGACAATGTCTCGATATATGGCAGCTATAGCATCTCCTATCTGCCGAGCGCCGGCGATCAGTTCTCGTCGCTGACGCCGTCGCTGGCCGTCACCGTGCCGGAAAAGTTCATCAACAACGAAGTCGGCGTGAAGTGGGACATCAACCCGCGCCTGCAGGCTGCCGTTGCGGTGTATGACCTCGACCGCGAGAACCAGCGCTTCATCCAGAACGGCCTGGTCGTCGCCTTCGGCAAGACCAACACCAAGGGTGCCGAACTCAGCCTGACCGGCTATCTCACCGACCAGTGGCAGGTGACCGGCGGCTACGCCTATACCGACTCGCGCATCGTCGATGCCTCGTCGGCCACCATCCTCGCCGGTAACCGCGTCGGCCTCGTGCCGTACAACACCTTCACCATGTGGAATAAGTATCAGTTCACCGAGATGTGGGGCGCCGGCCTCGGCCTCATCCACTACGACAACTTCTTCGCGACGTCGGACGATACTGTCCGCCTGAAGGCCTTCACCCGCGTCGATGCGGCCGTCTATTTCCGTCTCGACAAGACCTGGCGCGGCCAGTTGAACATCGAGAACCTGTTCGACACCCGCTACTACGCCACGGCGGACGCGCCGAACAACATCACGCCCGGCTCGCCGCGCGCCTTCCGTGCGTCGGTCACCGCAAGCTTCTAAGTTCGAAAAGGGCCGCGGATGTTTCGCATCCGCGGCTTCTCTTCTTTTGAATAATTCTAATCAATTGACACGCGACTTTCCGTCACTGACGCAAGATCGCGCACTGCGCTACGTCATCCCCCATTGCAACGCCCTGCCGGAGCTTATCCATGATCAAGCGCACCACTCTCGGGACTGCCCTCGTTCTTGCACTCGGCGCATCTGCCGCGCAGGCCTCGGGCGAGGTCAATGTCTATACCTATCGCGAGACGAAGCTGGTGCAGCCGCTGTTCGACGCCTTCACCAAGGATACCGGCATCAAGGTCAATGTCATCTCGGCCTCCTCGGGCCTCGAGCAGCGCATCAAGACCGAAGGCACGAACAGCCCCGCCGACGTGCTGCTGACCGTCGATCTCGGCCGCATCGATGACGCCGTGCAGGCCGGCATCACCCAGCCGATGAAATCCGAGGTGATCGAGAAGACGGTGCCGGCGCAATATCGGGATCCCGACGGCCAGTGGGCCGGCATCTCCATGCGTGCCCGCGTGATCTATGCTTCGAAGGACCGGGTGAAGCAGGACGCCATCACCTATGAAGAGCTCGCCGATCCCAAGTGGAAGGGCAAGATCTGCATCCGCTCCGGCCAGCACATCTATAATAACGGCCTGTTTGCCGCTTACGTCACCAAGCATGGCGAAGCGAAAGCCGAGGAATGGCTGCGCGGCGTGAAGGCCAATCTCGCGCAGAAGCCGTCGGGCGGCGACCGCGAACAGGCCCGCGACGTCGCGGCCGGCAAATGCGATATCGGCATCGGCAACACCTATTACTGGGCGCTGATGATGAACAGCGATCCCGACAAGAAGCCGTGGGCCGAAGCCACCAAGGTGATCCTGCCGACCTTCGCCGGCGGCGGCACCCATGTGAATCTGTCCGGCGTGCTGCTCGCCAAGCACGCGCCTAACAAGGCCAATGCGGTGAAGCTGATCGAATGGCTGGCCGGCGACGAAGCGCAGAAGATCTATGCGGATACGAACTACGAATATCCGGTGAAAGCGGGCGTCGCCATCAATCCGACCATCGCCGATTACGGCAAGCTGAACGCCGATCCGATGCCGATCGCTAAGATCGCCGGCAACCGCAAGGCGGCGTCCACGCTGGTGGATAAGGTCGGGTTCGATAATTGAGGTCACTCTCATGTCGTCCCGGCGAATGCCGGGACCTATAACCTCCGAGTTTGCGATCTGACTCTGTGGCTGCCTCCATCATTCAGCAACCTCTCCTGAGGCTATGGGTCCCGGCGTTCGCCGGGACGACAGGCGGAGATATCACGCGCCGGTCAGTTCTCGCGTGACTCCCTCCCGCACCGAGCTCACTGCCATCACTATCGCAGTCGCCACCGCACTCCTCGTCGCGGCGCCTGTGATATCAATCGCTATTCTCGCGCTGCAGCCCGAGCCCGAGCTCTGGCAGCATCTCCTCGCTTACGTCCTGCCGCAGGCAGTACGCGATACTGCCCTGCTCCTTCTCGGCGTGGGCATCGTCGCACTGACCATCGGCGCCGGCACCGCATGGCTGATCTCGTCACACGATTTCACGGGCCGCGCGCTGCTGCTCTGGCTGCTACCGCTGCCGCTGGCGATCCCGACCTATCTTGCCGCCTATGTCTATGTGGACCTGTTCGAACCGCTCGGCCTCGTCCACCGCGCGCTGGCAACGGCAATGCCGCTGCCCGACGCCATCAAGCTGCTGCCGGCCATGCGTTCGCTGCCCGGCGCGATCTTCATCATCGGGCTCGTGCTCTATCCCTATGTCTATCTCTCGGCCCGCGCGATGTTCCAGCATCGCAGCGCAGACTTTGCCGAAGCAGCGAAGGTGCTCGGCGCCGGCCGCTGGACCACATTTCGGCGCGTCTCGCTCCCGATGGCGCGGCCGGCCCTCGCCGTCGGTCTCGCCCTCGTCTCGCTGGAGACGCTGAACGACATCGGCGCCAGCGAATATCTCGGCGTGCGCACGCTGACGGTCTCGGTTTTCACCACCTGGCTCAATCGCGGCAGCCTCGCCGGTGCGGCGCAGCTCTCGCTGTTCATGCTGGCCATCGTCACCGTGCTGATCGCGATCGAACGATTTGGACGCCGCGAAAGCAGTTTTGAATTCTCGGCAGAGAATCCGCGCCTGATGTCGCGAACGCAGCTCCATGGCTGGCGCGGCGCGCTCGCCTTCGTTGCCTGCCTGCTCCCCGCGCTGCTCGGCTTCGCCGTGCCGCTGCTCTATCTGCTGCATCAGAGCATCCGCCGCGGGCTGCTCGCCAGCGAAACCACAGTCTGGCGCGATGCCGGTCACACGATCCTGCTCGCCGCCATCGCTACCGGCGTCGCCCTGCTGCTCGGGCTCGTCGTGGTGATCGCCCAGCGCTGGCGCGCATCGCGCCTCACGGATGCATCATTCGCCATTGCGCAAATGGGTTACGCGCTGCCCGGCCTCGTGCTGGCGCTCGGCCTGCTGACACCGGTGCTGTTCATCGACAACGGTCTCAACACCATCGCGCGATCGATCGGCGCGCCGCTCCCCGGCCTCGTGATGATCGGCTCCGGCGCCGCCGTGGTGATCGCCTATGTGATCCGCTTCCTCGCAGTGCCCACCGGTCTCATAAAGGCCGGCTTCGACCACATCCCGGCCGATTACGACGACAGCGCCCGCGCCGCCGGCGCGCCCGTGATGACGACACTGACCGCGATCCATCTGCCGCTGCTGCGTCCGGCGCTGCTCGGCGCTGTCATCGTCGTCTTCGTCGATTGCCTGAAGGAATTGCCGGCCACGCTGCTGCTACGCCCGCTGAATGTCGAGACGCTGGCGACCTCGATCTATCAATATGCGAGTCGTGGCAGTTTCGAGGAAGGCGCCCTCGCCGCGCTGCTCATCGTCGCGGCAAGCATCGGACCGGTGATGTGGCTGACGCGCTTTGCGGATGTGCCGAAGGGGCCGGTGTAATTACCTGTGTCCCGGACGTGCTGCGGCATCCTTCATGCCGCTGCGCAGAGCCGGGACCATCATGAACTCCGCCGCTCTGCGAAGCAATAATTCGTATTGCATCGCGTCCGGGGCACGGAGCAATCACTCCGCGACAACCACATCGCTACCCTTGCGCGACTGCGCAAAGATCGTCCATCCCGCCACGAACATCGCCGCGATCACCGGGCCCACTACAAAACCGTTCAGCCCGAGCGCATTGATGCCGCCGATGGTGGACAGCAGCACCAGATAGTCCGGCAGCTTGGTGTCCTTGCCCACCAGCATCGGGCGCAGGATGTTATCGACGAGGCCGATGACGAGAAAGCCATAGGCGATCAACACGACGCCCTTCACCACTGCCCCCGTCGCCAGCAGATAGACCGCCACCGGCATCCAGACGAGACCGGCGCCCACCGCCGGCAGCAGCGACAGGAACGCCATCAGCACCGCCCAGAGCAGTGCCGCGCTGATGCCAAGGATCCAGAAGATCAGCCCGCCGAGCGCGCCCTGCGCCAATGCTACGAGAATGCCACCCTTCACGGTGGCGCGGATCACCACCGTGAACTTCTCGAGGAGGTCGTCGCGCAGGCCGGGCTTCAGCGGCAGAGCATCCTTGAAACGCGCCGCCAGCGCATCGCCATCCTTGAACAGGAAGAATAGCAGATACAGCATGATGCCAAGCTGAATGATGAAATCGAAAGTGCTCTGGCCGATATTCAGGGCCTGCGAGGCGATATATTGGCTGCCTTGCACGAGGCCGTTCGATAATTTCTCCTGCAGTCCGCTGAGATTTGCGATGCCGAAGCGATCGAGCAGGCCCTTGAGCCATGCCGGCGCAGCATCAAAAATCTGCTGCGCAAAAGTCGCGAGGTTGAATTCGCCGGACTTCATCTTGGCGAACAAAGCGGCGGCTTCCTGCGCCAGCGACGCGCCGACCATGGTGAGCGGCAGAATGACGATCAGAACGATCAGGCCGACCGTGAGGAGCGCCGCCGAGTTCGGATGCTTCGGCATCCGCGCAAGCAGCCGCCGATGCATCGGCGCGAACATGATCGCGATCACGATGCCCCACAGGATCGCGCTGTAGAAGGACGACAGGATCCAGCCGAAAGCGAGCGACACCGCAATCAGCAGCAGCATGAAGGTGCGGTCTTCGAGACGGGCGCTCATGCAATGTCCTTCTCAATAAACAAATGCCCGGCGGTCGCCGGGCATCATCTAAATCATACATTCCGTCATGGCCGGGCTTGTCCCGGTCATCCACGTCCCCGCAAAGCGAACGAACGACGTGGATGCCCGGCATACGCCGGGCATGACGGCATTTGCGTCGATCACGTATTGGTCAACGCCACCCGGAAGTCGGCGTCGGTCTTTTCCTTCACCTCGTCCAGTGTCACGCCATCGGCGAGTTCGATCAGCGCCATGCCGCCATCGCCATGCTTGTCGATGGTGAATACCGCAAGATCGGTAACGACCATGTCGACGACGCGTTCGCCGGTCAGCGGCAGATCGCACTTCTTGAGCAACTTCGGGCCATCCTTGGCCGAGTGCTCCATCACAACGACGACGCGCTTGACGCCGGCGACGAGATCCATCGCGCCGCCCATGCCCTTCACCATCTTGCCAGGGATCATCCAGTTGGCGAGGTCGCCATTCTGGGCCACCTGCATGGCGCCGAGGATCGACAGGTCGATGTGACCGCCGCGAACCATGCCGAACGAGTCGGCCGAGGAAAAGTAGCTCGTGGTCGGCAGTTCGGTGACAGTCTGCTTGCCGGCATTGATGAGGTCGGGATCTTCCTCGCCCTCATAGGGGAACGGGCCCATGCCGAGCATGCCGTTCTCGCTCTGCAGCTGAACGTCGACGCCGTCCGGAATGTAGTTCGACACCAGCGTCGGGATGCCGATACCGAGGTTCACGTAGTAACCGTCACGCAGTTCCTTCGCAGCGCGGGCTGCCATCTGATCGCGGGTCCAGGCCATGGTGGCTCTCCTGCTGAATTCTAAAACTTACGCCGGGCGCTGGCGCGAGGTGACTTTTTCGATGCGCTTCTTGCCGGTGCCGACCTCGACAATGCGCTGCACGAAAATGCCGGGCGTGTGAATGTGATCCGGATCGATCTCGCCGGGCTGCACCAGATGCTCCACCTCGGCGATGGTGATCTTGGCGGCGGTCGCCATCATCGGGTTAAAGTTCCGCGCGGTCTTGCGATAGACGAGGTTGCCGGCGGTATCGCCCTTCCAGGCGTGCACAATCGCGATGTCAGCGAACAGGCCACGTTCCATCATGTAGGTCTCGCCGTCGAACTCCATCGTCGGCTTGCCTTCGGAGATCAGCGTGCCGACGCCAGTCTTGGTGTAGAAGCCCGGGATGCCCGCGCCACCGGCGCGGATGCGCTCGGCCAGGGTGCCCTGGGGCGAGAATTCGAGTTCCAGCTCACCAGCCAGATACTGTTGCGCGAAAAGCTTGTTCTCGCCCACATAGGACGAAATCATCTTCTTGATCTGGCGGGTTTCCAGGAGGCGCGACAGGCCGATGCCGTCCACGCCGGCATTGTTGGAGACCACTGTGAGATCCTTGACGCCGCTGTCGCGCAGCGCGTCCGAGAGATCCTCGGCAATGCCGCAGAGGCCGAAGCCACCCGACATGATCATCATGCCGTCCTTGAGAATGCCATCGAGTGCCGATTTGGCGTCGGGGTAGACCTTGTTGACCATGGGGAAACGACCTGATGAAGAGAACTCGGAGGTCCGGCTGGTGCCGCAATGCGATGAAGTATTAGGCGGAAACCTCAAAGCCCGTCAATCGCAGTGGATGCGACCCCGTCGCGCCCCGTCCGGCCTTGAAAGCGTCAAGAAAACCGATCAAATTGAGGGCCTTGGATGCGGGGCGAGCGCGCAAGCGGCTGCGCCCCGGCTGCGTTCGAACAAATAGCAAACCCCGGATAGATCATTGACGAAAGCCCAAGGAATAAAGCGCCTGGGGATGCCTATCGTGGCGTTCCTGGGCGTGATCGTGATCGGGCTATTCGCCATGTCGTGGCTGCTCAGCCGCGATGCCTTGCGCCATGCCGTCGAGGCGCAGATTCGCAGCGTCACCGGTCTCGATTTCGTGGTCAACGGCGCCGTCGATATTTCGGTGTTCCCCGGCAGCTATGTGTCGTTTCACGATGTCGGACTAAAGAATGGCGGCGCCGTCGATCCGGCCCTGTCGGTGGACGTGCTCACGGCCAATCTGCGGCTGCTGCCGCTGCTGCTGCAGCGTTTCGAGATTGCCGACATGGTGATGCTGCGGCCGCGCATTCGCGTGATCCGCGAGGCCAATGGCGACAGCAATTGGGCGCCCTTCATCGAGTCCATCGCACGCAAGACCAAGCCCGGCGCGGAACAGCTCTCCTTCTCCGAGATCCGCATCCAGGACGGCCAGCTCGACTACAGCGATCCGCACAACCACGAGCGTCTGAACGATATCGACCTCGCGCTGGCCTGGCCCTCGATCTCCCGCTCCTTCGCCGCCGCAGGTCAGTTCGACTGGCGCGGCGAGCGCGTCGACGCCAGCCTCAGCGTCAGCGATTTCCTCGCCGCGCTGTCCGGCGAGCGCTCGGGCCTGAAAGCGCGTTTCGCCAGCGCGCCGATCAAGCTCGCTTTCGACGGAAACATCGCCAACAAGGCCAGCCTGGTGATGGAAGGCACGCTGACGGCTGACAGCCTGTCGCTGCGCAATGCACTGCGCTGGGTCGGCCAGGCGCCCCCCGGTTCCGGCGGCTTCGGCCGTTTCGCACTGAAGGCGCGCGCCAGCCTGGTCGGCCCGTCCATCGCCCTCACCAATGTCAATGTCGAGCTCGACGGCAACACTGCCGAGGGCGTCATGACCTATAGCAATAGCGGCCGCCAGACCCTGCAGGCGACGCTGGCTGCCGGTGCGCTCGACTTCACGCCTTATGTTTCGACGGTGCGGCTGCTTGCCTCCGGCCAGCGCGACTGGAGCCGGCAACTGTTCGATCTCGACGCACTGTCCTCCGTCGATCTCGACATGCGGCTGTCCGCGGCGAAACTCACCATCGGCTCCTCGACCCTTGGCCGCACCGCGCTCGGCGCCAATCTGCGCGGTGGCACGCTGGCGCTCTCGGTGGGCGAGGCGCAGGTCTATGGCGGCATCGCCCGCGGCTCCTTCAACATCGCCCGCTCGGACACAATCGCCGATGTGAAGGCGCAGGTGCAGTTCAGCGATGTCGATCTGCTCGCCTGCGCCAGCGACCTGTTCGGCGTCACGAGACTCACCGGCCGCGGCACGCTCAACATGATGCTGGAAGCCTCCGGCTCCTCGCCTTTCGGCCTCGCCCAGTCGCTCGACGGGTCGGCAACCCTGATCGGCCAGGACGGCGCGATTACCGGCTTCAATGTCGAGCAGCTCCTGAAGCGCCTCGAGAAGAGCCCGCTATCGCGCACCGGCAATTTCCGCTCGGGCTCGACGCCGTTCTCCAATCTGGTGATGCAGCTGAAATTCAACGATGGCGTCGCGACCGCCCAGGACATCCGCATCGACGGCCCGACCACAAAGCTGGCGCTCACCGGCACCGCCTCGGTGCCCGCCCGCGAATACGATCTCAAGGGAACTGCCAGCCTGAAATCCACGGCCACCGGCACCGGCGGCTTCGAACTGCCCTTCGTCATCCAGGGCCCGTGGGACGATCCGCTGATCTTCCCCGATCCGGAAAGCCTGATCCGCCGTTCGCCGGGTGCAGCGCCGCTGCTGGATGCCGTGAAAGACCGCAAGACTAAGGACGCGGTGCGTTCGGTGATCGAGCGGTTTACGACAGCACCGAAGGCCTTGCAGCCGGATGCGGAGAAGCCGGCGGACGCACCGGCGGCTGCGGCGCCCGCGGAGCCCGAGAAGGCGAATTAGCTGAGCGAAGCTCCCTTCCCTTCTCCCCCAAGCACAGCGAAGCTGTGCTTGGGGGAGAAGGGAAGTCAGAGTGGCGCGGCACTCTCGCCCCTGCTGCTCGACAGTTTCGTCGCCAGTGACGCCAGCACGATCAACACCGTGATGAATCCCACGATCAGCGTGCAAATCGCATTGATCTCCGGCTTCACGCCGAGGCGCACTTCCGAATAGATGCGGATCGGCAGGGTCGCCGAGCCCGGGCCCGTGGTGAAGCTCGCGATCACGAGATCGTCCAGCGACAGCGTGAAGGCCAGCATCCAGCCGGCGGCAATCGCCGGCCAGATCAGCGGCAGCGTCACCGACACGAAGGCGCGAAACGGATCGCGGCCGAGATCCATCGCCGCTTCTTCCAGGCTGCGGTCGAGTGCGGCGAGGCGCGACTGCACCACCACGGTGACGAAGCACATGGTCAGCGTCGTATGCGCAATGGTCACGGTCCAGAAGCCTCGGCCCGCATCGATGGCGACGAACAGCAGCAGCAGCGACAGGCCGGTGATCACCTCGGGCATCACCAGCGGCGCATAGAGCATGCCGGACATCACAGCCCGCCCGCGAAAGCCGCCGCCGCGCGTCAGCGCCACTGCCGCCAGCGTGCCGAGCAAGGTCGCCAGGGTCGCCGATGCCACGCCGACGCGAATGCTCATCCAGGCGGCGTCCAGCATCGCGCGATCGTTGAAGAACTCGGTGTACCAGCGCGTCGACCAGCCGCCCCACACGGTCACAAGCCGCGAGGCGTTGAACGAATAGATCACGAGGATCACGATCGGCAGATACAGAAACGCAAAGCCGAGCGCGAGCGAGACGAGATTGAAGCGCGACAGGCGCAGTGGATGCGAGGCCATCAGCGCCGCTCCATCTGGCGGCGCTGTACCTGGTCATAGACCAGCAGTGGCACCAGCAGCACGCCGAGCAGCACCACGGCGAGCGCCGAAGCGAGCGGCCAGTCCTTGTTGGTGAAGAATTCCAGCCACAGCGTCTGCCCTATCATCATCGAGTCCGAGCCTGCGAGCAGGTCGGGAATGACGAATTCGCCGGTGATCGGAATGAAGCACAGCAGCGCCCCGGCGAAGACACCGCGCCAGGACAACGGCACCGTCACCATCCAGAACGCATTGGCACGGGACACGCCGAGATCTGCGGCGGCTTCCAGCAGCGACGGGTCCATCTTCGCCAGCGTCGCATAGAGCGGCAGGATCATGAAGGGCAGATATGAATAGACGATGCCGAGATACATGGCGCTGTCGGTGGAGAGCCACACCACCGGCGCGCTCACGATATGCAGCGCCATCAGGATCTGATTGAGCAAGCCATCGTGCTGCAAAATGTTGATCCAGGCATAGATACGGATCAGGAAAGAGGTCCAGAACGGCACAATCACCAGCATCATGGCGATGCCCTGCCAGCGCGCCGGCAGCCGCGCCATGGCATAGGCGATGGGATAGCCGATCACCAGCAATAACAGCGTCGACGTGAAAGCCACCGTGATGCTGCGCAGATAGGACGAGACGTAAAGCTGATCTGCCAGCAGCGAGCGGAAATTGTCGAAAGACAGCGCCGCGAACGCATCCTTCAGCCCGGCAAAACCATCGGCGAAACCGAACACCGGCAGATAAGGCGGCTGCGCCAGTGTCGTCTGCGACAGGCTGATCTTCACCACGAAGCCGAACGGCAGCAGGAAGAACAGCAGCATCCAGACATAAGGCGGGATCGCCATCCGCCTGGCCGGCGCGGTGAACAGGCGCTTGGCGTTCATCGCGCGAGCACCACGCAATCGTCCGGCGTAAACCACGCGGTGACGCGTTCGCCGATCGCATAGGCATCGACATCGAGCCGCGCTGTGTTCGCCAGCGCCACCCGCAAACTCGCGCCATGATCGAGCTTCAATTTGTAGACCGAGCGTCCGCCGAGATAGCCGACGTCATCAATCACGCCCTCGATACTGTTCATGCCACCGGAATGATTGAGCCCGGCGGCAAGCCCACGCCGCGACAGCCTGATCTTTTCCGGCCGGATCGCCACGCAAACGGCCAGGTCCTCGACCGGCTCCTGCGGCAGGGTCGCGAACAGCGTGCCGGTGCCTTTGCCCTCGATGGTCAGCCGATGACCGTCGCGGACGCGGATCTCGCCGTCGACGATATTGATATCGCCGACGAATTCCGCCACCCAGCGCGAGGCCGGGGCCTCATAGAGTTGTCGCGGTGTCGCCACCTGTTGCAGGCGGCCGCCATACATCACGCCGATACGGTCGGCCATGGACATCGCCTCGTCCTGGTCGTGGGTCACGATCACGAACGTGAGGCCGAGCTGGCGCTGCAGCCGCATCAGCTCCACCTGCGTTTCCTCGCGCAGCTTTTTGTCGAGCGCCGCCAGGGGTTCGTCGAGCAGCAGCAGTTTCGGATGCCGCGCCAATGCGCGGGCCAGCGCCACACGCTGCTTCTGGCCGCCGGAAAGTTGATGCGGCTTGCGCTGCTCGAGACCGTTCAGCTTGACCAATGAGATCATGTCCGCGACGCGCGCGTCGATGCCGATGCGCGTCAATCCGGCTGTCTTCAGCCCGAAACCGATATTGTCGCGGACGCTGAGATGCGGAAACAGCGCATAGTTCTGGAACATCATGTTGACCGGCCGCTGATGCGGCGGCACCGCGGCGATATCCTCGCCGTTGAGTTCGATCCGGCCGCTGTCGGGCGTCTCGAACCCGGCCAGCATGCGCAGCAGCGTGGTCTTGCCGCAGCCCGACGGTCCCAGCAGCGCGAAGAACTCGCCTTCCCGGATATCGAGCGACAGCCCTTCGACCGCCGTATGCGCACCAAAGCGCTTCGACACGGCGTCGATCCGCAACAGCGGCGTGGGATAGGCGACGGCGAGGTCATCCTCGGTCGCGACATCGATGGTGGCGGCAGGATTCGTCATGGCCGCAAACTAGCGGCGGAACCGGGCGGGCTCAACACACTGGGAATGGTTGTTCGTGTCCCGGCTCCGCGAAGCGGCACTTCGCGCCGCGTCCCGTCCGGGACACGGCCAATCACCCCGCCATACGCACGCCGATGGACTTGCCCACCAGCGCGGCATATTGGGCGATCGGCGCCGGGCGCCCGATGAAGTACCCCTGCACGCCATCGCAACCTTCCCGTGCGAGGAAACATAGCTGTTCGTGAGTCTCGACACCTTCGGCGACGATGGACACGTCGAGGCCATGGCCGAGCCCGATCACCGCCTTGACGATGGCCGCCGATTGCGGGCTGCGTCCGAGATGCATCACAAAAGCGCGGTCGATCTTGATCTTGTCGAACGGGAAGGCCTGCAGATAGGTCAGCGACGAATAGCCCGAGCCGAAATCGTCCATCGAGATGCGTACACCGAGCGCCTTCAGCCGGCGCAGCAATGCCAGGCCGCGATCGAAATCTTCGATCAGCACGCCTTCGGTAATTTCCAGCTCGAGCCGGCCCGGCGCGAGGCCGGTTTCCAGCAGGATCGTATGCACCACACCCACCACATCGCCGCGCACGAATTGCGCTGGCGACAAGTTGACCGCGACCTGCAGCGGCACCGCCCACGACGCCGCCTCGCGGCAGGCCTGGCGCAAGATCCACTCGCCCATCTCGACGATCAGGCCGCTTTCTTCCGCGAGCGGGATAAAGTCGGCCGGCGAAACAAAACCGCGGGTCGGATGAATCCAGCGTGCGAGAGCCTCGAAGCCGGTGATATCCGCATCCAGCACATTCTCGCTGGCCCGGGCCTGCGGCTGATAATGCAGCGACAATTCGCCATTGCGGATGGCCGCGGAGAGCTCCTGGTGTAGCACGCGGCGGTCGCGCAACTGGCGATCCATCTCTGGCTCGAACACGCTGATCGAGCCGCGCGAACGTGTCTTGGCGCGGAACAACGCGGCACCGGAATTGGCCAGCAGCGCCGCCGCATCGCTTCCGTCGCGGGGGAATAGCGAAATGCCCGTCGTCACGCCGATACGCACCGCCTTGCCGTCGATCGGGAACGGCTCGGCTAGCGTGGCTGCAATGCGCTCGGCCAGCGTCTGTCCTGTCTGCGGCTGCGGACCGTCGATGATAACGCCGAATTCGTCGCCGCCAAGGCGGGCCACAACACCGCCACCCACCGCAGCCTCGATCCGCTTCGAGACTTCCGTGAGCAGCTTGTCGCCGATAGCGTGGCCGAAGACGTCGTTGATTTCCTTGAGGCCGTCGAGATCGATCGACAGCACGGCAAATTCCTCCTCCGCACCGGAGCAGGCATCGATCATCTGCGTCAACGCTTGCAGGAAGGCCGGACGGTTGGGCAGATCGGTGAGGCCGTCGTGATAGGCCATATGAGCCATCCGCGCCTCGGTCTGGCGACGATCGGTGACGTCCTCGTGGGTCTTGATCAGATATTGTGTCTCGCTGTCCGCCCCCTGCACGGTGACGCGCCGGGTCAGGAACAGCCGCAGCCCGTCGCGGGTCGAGATCGGATGTTCTTCGGCCACCGGCGTGCGGCTCTTGATGGCCGCCTGATCGCGGGCAACGATGATCTTGGCCTCTTCGGGCCGCAGCATTTCCAGCACCGTCTTGCCGATTGCATCCTCGCGGCGCCGGCCGAGGATTACCTCGGCATTGCGATTGGCGAACAGATAGCGGCCGGTCGCCACTTCCTGCACCATCAGTGAGACCGGGATATTGTCGAGGACGATCTGCTGGAATTGCTTGGTGCTCGCGAGCTCGTTCTGCATCCGGCGCTGCTGCGTGCAGTCGTCGTGAATGCCGATCCAGCCGCCATTGGGCAGACGGCTGAACTTCACATGGACAAACTGCTCGCCCGGCAATTCCGCGATGTAACCGCCCGACGACATCGCCTTGTCGTAATGCGCATCCTCGTTAACATCGGCGGTGCCGCGCTCGCGGCGTAACGCGCGAAGGCTCGGCCCGGTCATCCCTCGGGTGACCTCGGCACGCGTCAGCTTGTAGATATCCAGATAACGATCATTGCAAAACACGAGGCGCTTCTGCGCATCGAGCATGACGATGCCCTGGCCGAGATGATTGAGTGCGGAGCCGACGAACTCGTTGCGTTGCCGCTGCTGGCGCTGCACATTGCCTAGCGCAGAAGCGACCCAGAACACGATCGCCGTCGTGAAGGCGCCGACCACCAGACCGCCGATCACGATATTCCAGATGAAATAGGAATTCACGACCTGTTGCGCGGCAGTGGTGTTGCGGTCGGCGAGCGCGCTGCACGGGATGGCGAACAGCCAAACGGCGACGCTGGCGCACCCGATCGCCCCGTTCCTCGCTCGCCCGATCTTGCCAGTCATTGCGCACCCGCGTATTCGCAGAGTGCAAGTCTTCAATTGCAGGTATTTTGATCAGGTAAATGCGTCTGAACGCAGCCTGACTGAATGCGCGAAAAATGCGGTATTTAGCTGCGATGCTTAATGCTTTGCTAATTGGGCAGAGCAGCAGAATGGGACGGGGAACGGATGGACAGGGTTGAATGCGTCGTCGTCGGCGCCGGCGTCGTTGGCCTCGCCATCGCCCGCCGACTGGCGGAAGCGGGCCGCGAAGTCATCGTGCTGGAAGCTGCCGACGCCATCGGCACCGTCACCTCCTCGCGCAACAGTGAGGTGATCCATGCCGGCATCTATTATGCCGCCGGCAGCCTGATGGCGAAGCTCTGCGTCGCCGGCAAGCACAAGCTCTACGACTACTGCCGCAGCCGCGGCATCCCGCATAGCAATTGCGGCAAGCTGATCGTCGCGACGCGGCCGGAGGAGATGGCCAAGCTCGCCTCCATCAAGGCACATGCCGAGGCCAACGGCGTCGCCGACATGCAAGTGTTGTCGGGCGACGAAGCCCGCGCGCTGGAGCCGGCGCTGGCCTGCGAAGGCGCACTGCTGTCGCCTTCCACCGGCATCATCGACAGTCACTCTTACATGTTGTCGCTGCGCGGCGAAGCCGAAGCTGCCGGTGCCGCATTCGCCTTTCTCGCGCCATTCGAACGCGGCCGGGTAACGGCAGGCGGTTTCGAGGTGGAGGTCGGCGGCGACGCGCCGATGACGCTCGGCTGCGACATGCTGATCAATTCCGCCGGCCTGTCCGCGACCATGATCGCACGCCTGTTAGAGGGCATGCCGCTCGACCTGATCCCGCCGGCCTATCTCGCCAAGGGCTGCTATTTCAGTTGCAGCACCAAGGCGCCATTCTCGCACCTGATCTATCCCGTCCCCGAGCCCGGCGGCCTCGGCGTGCACCTGACGCTCGATCTCGGCGGCCAGGCGCGGTTCGGCCCCGATGTCGAATGGGTCGACCGCATCGACTACGAAGTCGACCCCGCCCGCGGCGAACGTTTCTATCCCGCCATCCGTCGCTACTGGCCGGCACTGCCCGACGGCGCACTGATGCCCAGCTATTCCGGCATGCGCCCGAAGATCGTGCCACCCGCAGTGGCGACGCAGGATTTCATGATCCAGGGTCCGCAGGTGCATGGCGTGCCCGGCCTCATCAACCTGTTCGGGATTGAATCTCCAGGACTGACATCGTCGCTGGCGATTGCGGATCATGTAGCGGAGTTCGCTGGGATTGAAGTGTAGTCGTGATGCACTCGAAGTCCGCTCCAGCAGCGAAGCAATCTGATCCAACCGTACTAACAGATCGCTTCGTCGCAAGAGCGGGAGCGTGCGGGCATCATGACTGCACGATGCGGCACGCAAACCTGCGCACGTCATTCGATAAGGCGTTGCGTCAGGGAGGGCACGAGAAGAGCTAGTGGATCGTATCGCTGCCGTTTCTGAGACGTTCGATCTGGTCCTTGACCATCAGTTTCCGGCGCTTGAGTTCCACAATGCGGAGATCATCGGTGGAAAGATGCAGCAAGGCGTCGTGCAATTCGCTTTCCAGGACCTTGTGCTTGCGTTCAAGTTCGACCAGATGCGCCTGAAGTGCCATTCGAAAACTCCTCGGTAGGTTGAGAAACCACACATTCGGATTCGGTTGGACGATGAAGTCTACATGACAGTGGACATCTGTCGATGGGTCTTGAAAATTGTACCGCCGCACTCATCGCATCTTGAAAAACGAATCGTAACGAATGCACTGCAAAAATGCAGGAACCGGACGGCTTGCGCGGTGCGCGCCCACCGGCGATAGTTATGTTACGGATTCTCGCCAGATGACTGGCGGGCCAAGTCAGCGAAGATCATGAACGACGACGAAGATCGCGAACTCCCTGCCGAATTGGCCCGATTGCAACAAGAACACCGCGACCTCGACGCCGCCATCGATGCCTTGCAGCGTTCGCCGGCACCCGACCTGCTGCAGCTGCAACGGCTGAAAAAACGCAAACTGCAACTGCGAGATCGCATCTCGGCGATCTCCGATCAGATTACCCCTGACATCATTGCCTGAGACAATGAGTCACGGTTTGTCCTCGGAATTAACAACGACGCTCGTGCCGCATAACGCAAGGCCCGTCGTCTTGTCGCTCAAGCCCGCCGCGTAACACTGGCGCGGTATAGATCGGCTGCCCCACAACGGCCGCAAGACCGCCGCTAGCCTGCCGCACCGTTTCGTGCCGAAACCTCGCAAAACCGCTCCAAATTCAGTCTTGCAGCGACCGCGCATCGCGGTTTTCTTTTGCATCGGATTTGTTACAAGGCTGTCCCGTCGTCATTGACGAGATCGTTCGTTCGACGCTCCCTGCCCGGCAGGGGGCGATCCTTGTATTTCCAGCTATCCTTCTGGATTCGCGAAAGAAAATACCGGAATGTCCGCGCCCGTCGCCATTATTATGGGAAGCCAGTCCGACTGGGAAACCATGCGCCATGCCGCCGAAACCTTGACGGCGCTCAGCATTGCCCATGAAACCCGTATTGTCTCGGCGCATCGCACCCCGGATCGGCTGGTTTCATTCGCCAAAGGCGCCAAGGCGGCCGGCTTCCAGATCATCATCGCCGGCGCAGGCGGCGCGGCGCATCTGCCGGGCATGGCAGCGGCGCTGACCGAACTGCCCGTGTTCGGCGTGCCCGTGGAGTCCAAAGCCCTGTCGGGTGTCGATTCTCTCTATTCGATCGTGCAGATGCCAGGCGGTATCCCCGTCGGCACACTCGCGATCGGCAAGCCCGGCGCGATCAATGCCGCGCTGCTCGCCGCATCAGTGCTCGCTTTACATGATGACGCCCTCGCTGCTCGCCTCCAGGCCTGGCGCAAGGCACAAACCGATGCCGTGGCCGAAAAGCCGGAAGGCGCGGCGTAATGGCTCCGACGATGAAGGTGCTGAAGCCCGGCGACACGATCGGTATTCTCGGCGGCGGCCAGCTTGGCCGCATGCTGGCGCTCGCGGCTGCACGGCTCGGTTTGAAGTGTCAGGTGTTTTCGCCCGATCCGGATTCTCCCGCTTTCGACGTCGTGCAAAACGCGACGTGCGCGGAATATGCTGACGTCGAGGCGCTCGAACTGTTCGCCAACGACTGCGACGTCATCACCTACGAATTCGAGAACGTTCCGGCTGCGACCGCGCTGATCCTCGACGCGCGCCGCCCCGTATTGCCCGCACAGGGCATTTTGCAGACCACGCAGGATCGCCTTGCTGAAAAGGATTTCGTGACCGGGCTCGGCATCGGCACCGCCGGCTATGCCAGCGTTTCCAGCGCCGGCGAATTGCGCGATGCGGTGAAAAAGCTCGGCCTGCCCGCCGTCATCAAGACGCGCCGCTTCGGTTATGACGGCAAGGGCCAGGCGATGATCCGCGAAGGCGACGATCTCGATCAGATCTGGGCCGATCTCGGCACCAAGGACGCCATTCTCGAAGCTTTCGTGCCGTTCGAACGCGAGGTCTCCGTCATCGCGGCACGCGGCGCCGATGGCAGCGTCGAATGTTTCGACGTCACCGAAAACGAGCACCGCGACCACATCCTGAAATTCTCCACCGCCCCCGCCCGCATCCCCGACACCCTCGCTGCCAAGGCACGCGAAATTGCCGAGAAGATCGGCACGGCACTCGGCTATGTCGGCACTTTCGCGGTCGAACTGTTTGTCGTCCCCGGCGCGAACGGCCCGACGCTGGTGGTCAACGAGATCGCCCCACGCGTGCACAATTCCGGACACTGGACGCTGGATGGCGCATCAGTTTCGCAATTCGAGCAGCATATCCGCGCCATCGCGGGCTGGCCGCTCGGCAAGCCGGTCCGCCACGGCCTGGTCGTCACCATGACCAATCTGATCGGCAACGACATCCTGGACTATGGCAAGTGGCTGACGGTCCCCGGCGCCACCGTGCATCTTTACGGCAAGGGCGCACCGAAGCCCGGCCGCAAGATGGGCCATGTGGTTGAGGTGAAGCCGGCGACGTAACCACGCCGGCTCCACGCCCTCGTCCGTCAGGCGGTCGTCTTGCCTTCCACCACACCGGTCGGCTCGTCACTCAGCCAACGATAGATCACGCCGCCAAGAACACCGCCAATCAGCGGCGCCAGCCAGAACAGCCACAACTGCTGTATCGCCCATCCGCCAACGAACAATGCCGGCCCGGTGCTGCGCGCCGGATTCACCGATGTGTTGGTCACGGGAATGCTGACGAGGTGGATCATCACCAGCGCGAGCCCGATCGCTAGCGGCGCAAAGCCCGCCGGCGCCTTGCCGTGTGTCGAGCCCATGATGATGAACAGGAACATCATGGTCATAACCACTTCCATCATGAAGCCAGCCACCAGGCTGTATTTGCCCGGCGAGTGATCGCCGTAGCCGTTCGAGGCAAAACCTTTGGCAACGTCGAAGCCGGCAGCGCCGCTGGCGATGACATACAACAAGGCTGCAGCCGCCACGGCTCCGACAACCTGCGCGATCACGTAAGGAAGAATCTGGCTGGCGGGGAAACGTCCACCCGCCGCAAGACCCACGGTTACCGCAGGATTGAGATGACAGCCCGAAACATGGCCGATCGCATAGGCCATGGTCACAACGCTGAGCCCGAAGGCCAGCGAGACGCCGACGAGACCGATACCGACCTGCGGAAATGCCGCCGCGATCACGGCGCTCCCGCAGCCTGCAAATGTGAGCCAAAAGGTGCCGATCAGCTCGGCCGCATATTTCTTCCCATTCATGATCCTCTCCGGTCATCATCGGCGTCCCGGCTGAGTCGCCATGGGAATTATGCGTTCGGGTTCCAACGCCTGTCGAGACAGGGAACCTGTCCTTTCCCCCATTGGAGAAAATTCGGAAAACACGCTATTTTCCAGCCCAAGAGCTTAAAATGACAGCGCCGCGTGGTGGACATTCACCATTTCATCTGTTAGATGAGCCCCCTTACAGGTTAAGGGCTTGGCCTTAGTCGGCCCTTTAACTTACCCGAAATTCCGATCCGATTGATGAAGAGGATGCCGCGTGCAGGTTCTCGTTCGCGATAACAATGTTGACCAGGCTCTCAAGGCGCTGAAGAAGAAGATGCAGCGCGAGGGCATTTTCCGCGAGATGAAGCTCCGCGGCCACTACGAGAAGCCCTCTGAAAAGAAGGCTCGTGAAAAGGCCGAAGCCGTGCGCCGTGCGCGCAAGCTGGCCCGCAAGAAGCTGCAGCGCGAAGGCCTCCTGCCGATGAAGCCGAAGCCGGTGTTCGGCGCTGGCCCCGGCGGCGAGCGTGGCGGTCGTCCGGGCGCTGCTGGTGCCGGCGCTCCGCGCCCCGCTCGCTAAGCGATACACATTCTATTTCGATAGCGCGGGCTTTCCGGCCCGCGCTATTTTTTTGTGTCGTCCTTTTACGATATGTCCAAAAGCGCGCTCCTTTGCCCGGATGCTTTTTGTCAGCCAACGCGGTACGAAGGCTGACAGAATGTCGTGAGAGATTTGCCCTGCATGGACCGACGGCCGACCACATCGCCATCCTGCATCGGCAAACGCGGCTGCATCGTTCTCGCATTGCTGCTCACGGGCCTGAGCACCAGCGGCTGCTCATTCAATCTCGCATCACTGACGCCTGGCACCGACAAGGACGAGCCTAAAGCGACGGCCTCCACGGCGCCGCAGACGCGCAGCCTCGCTGCCAAGAGCGATCCGCAAGAAGCCAAGGTGCAGGCCGCGCGCGGCGCCAGCCTTGCGCAAGCCGGCCAGAGCGAGGAAGCGCTCGTCGCGTTCAACACCGCGATCGATCTCGATCCCTACAGTGCACAGGCGTTCTATCAGCGAGGTCAGCTGTATCAGACGGAGAAACGCTACGAATATGCGATCGCGGATTTCACGTCGGCGAACGGCCTGACACCGCAGCAGGCCGATCCCCTGCTCAGCCGTGCACAATGCTATCTCGCCCTTGGCAAGAACCAGGAAGCCGCCGCGGATCTCGACGAGGCGTCAAGCGTCGCACCAGGAAATGTGCAGGTCTGGATGGCGCGCGGCGCGGCCTATGAGAAGCTCGGCAACCGCGAAAAGGCAGCGGACTCGTTCGGCCGTGCGGTGCTGCTGCGGCCGAACGATAACGCCGCAAGAAACGGTGTGGTGCGGAACGGTGGGAAAGCGGGATAACGCTGTATATCGTCCCGGCAGACGCCGGAATCCACACACGCTGGAGAAGCAGTGAGGCTGCGGTCGAACCGATCTCGTTTTCAGTTTTAGCGACAGTGGCTATTGGTCCCGGCGTTCGCCGAGACCGCTATCATTACCGTTCGAACGGCCGCGGGATGACCCTGTCGAACATCGACTTGGCGCCGATCAGCACATCTTCCACGACATTGGTGCGGCCACTGCGTTCCTCGGCATTGGCCTGCATCTCACGCATCGGAACGGGCACGTCGCTCGGCGGACGTGGACCGCGCGACTGTTCGAACTGCGAGTTTTCGGCACTCGGATTAGACACCACGATCGGTGGCGGCAATTGCTGCATCGGTTGCGCCTGCGGCAGAGGTGCGGGCGCGGCCTGCGGCTGAACAGATGCCGTGCGCTCCGGCGCACGCGGAGCTTCCACCTTCTCACCACGGCTTAGCCGCTCAATGGCAGCGCGCGCGAGATCGTTGGCATCCCCCGAAGGTGCTGTGCCGACGGTCGCAAGCGCTGGAGCCGGCGCAGGCGCCGCGGCAGGCGGCTCGGACTTGGCCGGTTCGGCCTTTGCGACAGCCTTTTCGCGCGCGGGCGGATGGCGGCGCGATTCGGCGGCTTTCTCAGATTTCTCAGTGGCAGCCTTCTCGACCGGCTTGTCAGCGGCCTTCTTGGCAGGGGCCGGCGCGGGTACAGGCGCGTCCACCACTTCAGCGGCGGTCTCGGCGGGCTTGGTATCTGCTGACTGCGCCTGGCTGGCTTCCGGCGGCTTGGCCGATACAGCGGCGGCAGGCGCCGGCGGACGATCCTCGCGCGCTTTCGGGATGATGTAATAATTAACGATATACGCACCGACCACCGTGGCAAAAACCGACGGCAGGATGTCGACTGTAAATTTCGAAAGATACTTCTTCAGCATGAACCCGGCCTCATTCCCCAGCTGCTACATGCTGGAAATTTGAGGCTGATTCAGGGATCAATCGCGACGGATCGAAGGCAAGTTCCAATCCGCCGCGAGAAAATGTTTCAGAGCGAAACAGCGCGCCGATGCAGGATGGGGTCGCGCGACAGCGATCCCCCCTTACTTCTGCTTGATCTCGACTTCCAGGAACACGATTTCCTTGTCGGTCTCGTTGAGCACATCATGCTCGACGCCGGCCTTGCGGAAATAGGACTTGCCCGCGACGATGTTCGACGCCGAGCGGGTGCCATCCGGTGCCACGATGGTCATGGTGCTGGTGGTGACCGGCACGATCACATAGTCCATGCCATGGGTATGGTGACCGGTGGCGGCGCCCGGGGCCAAACGCCATTCGGTGACGCGAACTTCGGGCGTGTCCTGCTGGACGTCGGACTGGGCAGCGAGCATCGTGAGCTTCCTTGATTACGGTGCGAAAACCGTGAGCAGGAATACAGCAAAGACCAGCATATGCACCATGCCGAACAGGATGTTCGTTACGCCTGTAGCGAATGTCAGCATGCTGACGGCGAATGTCATGATCAGCAGCGTCGTCTCGCTCGGCGGCAGGCCCAGCAAGAGCGGCTGGCCGAGCAGCGTCGCAACCAGAGCCACAGCCGGGATGGTGAGGCTGATGGTCGCCAAGGCCGAGCCGAGCGAGAGATTGATGCTCTTCTGCAGCTTGTTGTGGCGGGCAGCGGAAAACGCAGCGACGCCTTCAGGCAGCAGGACGAGCAAGGCCACAACGATGCCGGTGAACGCAGGCGGTGCGCCGATGGCGGCGCCGCCCGCGTCTACAACGACCGAGAAGGATTTGGCCAGCAACACCACGGTGACGAGCGACACCACGAGCAGAATGGCATTCATGGTGATCGGGTAGGTGGGCGGCGCACCGTCGTCTTCTTCATCATCGGCGATGAAGTAGTCACGATGCAGCACAGTCTGCGTATAGAGGAACAGCCCATACAGGATCATGGTGACAACGCTGACGAAGGCAAGTTGCAGAGCGGAGAACAGCGGGCCTTCCGTGGTCAGCGTGTAGTTCGGCAGGATCAGCGTGATGGTGGAGAGCACGATCAGCACGCTAAGATAGACCTTGGCGCCCGAGACCTGGAATTCCTGCTCGCTATAGCGCAGCCCGCCGGCGAGAATGCAGAGGCCGACGAGCCCGTTGCAGACGATCATCACCACCGCGAACACGGTATCGCGCGCCAGCGTCGGCGCCGACTTGTCCCCGATCATGATGGTGGCGATGACCGCGACCTCGATGATGATGACCGACAGCGTCAGCAGCAGCGTGCCATAGGGCTCGCCGATCTTGTGGGCGATGACCTCGGCATGATGCACGGCGGCGAACACGGTGCCGAACAGGATCGCGAGCAGGATCACCGAGAAGGCGATGCCGGATACGGATGGTGTGAAGCCTAAACCGGCCGCGCTCGTGACAGCGACGAAGGCAACGGCAGCGGCGGGAAACATCCACGACGAGCGCGGCACGGGATGTGCGGACATCGGTAAGACAACCTGTCAGGTGATGAAATCGGAATACGATTGGTTTG
Source organism: Bradyrhizobiaceae bacterium PARB1 (assembly GCA_002256345.1). Classification (GTDB taxonomy): domain Bacteria; phylum Pseudomonadota; class Alphaproteobacteria; order Rhizobiales; family Xanthobacteraceae; genus Tardiphaga. Next base: position 681,175 of record NKIY01000003.1, read on the forward strand.
AACGATTAGCAGGGTCGTTCGGTTGCACGGATGCGTCAAGCTGCCCCGACTGGCCAAGCAGTGGCCGATGCGTATAGTTACCCATCACCTGTCGGTGATCACCAGAAGAACAGGAGAGGAAACGCAATGTTCTCGCATGTCATGATCGGCACCAACGACCTGGAAAAGGCCAAGGACTTCTACGACAAGCTGCTCGGCACGCTGGGCATCGCACCCGCCATTGTCGATCGCCATCGCATCTTCTACCGCACCAAGACCGGAACCTTCTCGGTGTCGAAGCCGATTGACGGCAAGCCAGCCACCCCGGCCAATGGCGGTACCATCGGATTTCTGGCGAAGTCGCAAGAAGAAGCGGATGCCTGGCATGCCACCGGGATCGCCAATGGCGGCACGACCTGCGAGGAGCCTCCGGGCGTCCGCGAAGGCGGCGTGAAAATGTATCTCGCCTATCTGCGCGACCCCGACGGCAACAAGATCTGCGCCCTGCACCGGGTGCCGACGTAAGACGACAGACATACTGCAACGAAACAGACCCGCCCGGCCTCACAGCCGGGCTTTTCTGCAGAAACAGTAAAGGATGCCTGGAAAGCTATCGGTGACCACCAGAGCGGAGGAATTTCAACCCCGTTTCCATGGCGCCATAGGCTGCGAGATCATCGTGACCGCCTTCCGGAAACCGCACAAGCTGCTTGGGTTCGTGGGCAAGATCAAAGAGCCGCTCGCCGAAACGAACGGGAATGGTCCGGTCGCGATCGCCATGCATGATCAGAAGCGGAGCCGCGATCTGTGCGATGCGAAGATCCGAGCGAAACTGATCCCGCAGGAGCCAACGCACCGGCGCGTAGCGGAAGTGAAACGCAGCAACATCCGCCATCGACGAGTAAGGCGCTTCCAGAACCAGCTTCTGGATCGCGCTCTCTGCAGCCAGAGCAGTGGCAACTGCCGGTACCCAGCGAGAAGCCCCACACAACGATTCGATGGGCATCGTATCGCGCCTTGGCAAAAACATAGGCGGCCGCTGCATCCTGCAGCAGCCCCTTCTCGCTCGGCGCGCCGCTTGACCCCGCATAGCCCCGATAGGAAACGGCGATCAATCCGTTGCCATCTTCAGTCAGTTTCTGAAAGCGGCCGATTTGGGCTGCCAAGAAATCGCCATTGCCTGGAAAGTAGATGATCACAGGTCGCGACGGCTTCGCCGGGACGTGCCAGACGATGATGGTCTCGCCGTCTGCCGTCGTCAGCTGATGTTCTTCAGCTTGCGAGAACCCCGCTGCCTCTGGCGAGGTTCGTGTCGCCTCCGGGATAGGGAAGATAAATTCCCGTTGCTTGAAATATAGCAACGACAGGCCAACGCCGTAACAGATCGCGGCCAATAGGACGGTCCATGTCAGAATCTGCATGGACCGCCGCCAATCAGACACCGAAAGATCACATCGCCTTGACGATATTCTCGGTTACCTTCTTCGCGTCACCCAGCAGCATCATGGTGTTATCGCGATAGAACAGGGGGTTATCGATACCGGCATAGCCCGAGGCCAGCGAGCGCTTGATGAACATCACGGTGCCGGCCTTCCAGACCTGCAGAACCGGCATGCCGTAGATCGGCGAGGTCTTGTCGTCTTCCGCCGCCGGATTTGTCACGTCGTTGGCGCCGATGACGAAGGCGATGTCGGCCTGGGCGAATTCCGAATTGATGTCCTCGAGTTCAAACACCTCGTCGTAAGGCACATTGGCTTCCGCCAGCAGCACATTCATGTGGCCCGGCATGCGGCCGGCAACCGGGTGAATCGCATATTTCACCTCGACGCCTTCCTTTTTCAGCGTATCGGCCATTTCGCGCAGTGCATGCTGCGCCTGTGCCACCGCCATGCCGTAGCCGGGCACGATGATCACCTTCTGCGCATTCTTCATGATGAAGGCCGCGTCATCGGCTGAGCCTAGTTTGGCAGGCTTCTGCTCGCCGGAGCCACCACCAGCCGCTGCCGTCTCGCCGCCGAAGCCGCCGAGGATGACCGAGATGAAGGAGCGGTTCATCGCATGGCACATGATGTAGGACAGGATTGCGCCCGACGAGCCAACCAGCGCGCCGGTAATGATCAGCGCCGAATTGCCCAGCGTGAAACCGATGCCGGCGGCGGCCCAGCCGGAATAGGAGTTCAGCATCGAGATCACGACCGGCATGTCGGCGCCGCCGATCGGAATGATCAGCAGCGCGCCGAGCACCAGCGCGAGGATGGTGATGACCCAGAAATCGACGGCACTGCCGGAATGCACAAGGCCGTAGATGAAGAACAGCAGCGCGAGGCCGAGCACGATATTGATGATGTGCCGCGCCGGCAGGATGATGGGCGCACCGCTCATGCGGCCCGAGAGTTTTGCAAACGCGATCACCGAGCCGGTGAAGGTCAGCGCGCCAATGGCGACGCCGAGCGACATTTCGATCAGGCTCGCCGAGACGATCTTCTTCGTCGCCGGATCGAGAATGCCGAAGGCTTCCGGCGCATAGAAGGCGCCGGCGGCGACCAGCACAGCGGCCATGCCGACCAGCGAGTGGAAGGCGGCGACCAGTTCGGGCATCGAGGTCATCGGCACGCGCTTGGCAATGACGGCGCCGATGCCGCCGCCGATGGCGATACCGAGAATGACCAGGATCCAGCCCAGCGCATCGGCCGGCGGATGCGCGGCCAGCGTGGTGCCGACAGCGATGGCCATGCCGACCATGCCGAAGAAATTGCCCTGGCGGCTCGAGGCCGGGCTCGACAGGCCGCGCAGCGACATGATGAAGAGCACGCCGGCGACCAGATACAGAAGTGCAGACAGATTGGCGTTCATCTCAGTGCCCCGTTGTCAGTGTGATCGCGAGATGCGCCGTTCACTTGGATTTCTTCTTGTACATCGCGAGCATGCGCTGGGTGACCAGGAAGCCGCCGAAGATGTTCACGCAGGCGAAGATCAGTGCCACGAAGCCGAAGCCGCGGGCGAGCACGCCGCCGCTGCCGGCGAGCTTGACGCCCACCGCGAGCAGCGCGCCGACCACGATCACCGAGGAGATCGCATTGGTGACCGACATCAGCGGCGTATGCAGCGCGGGGGTCACCGACCACACCACGAAATAGCCCACGAACACCGCGAGCACGAAGATGGAGAGCTGAAAGACGAATGGGCTAACCAGCGAAGCATGTTCCATGGCTGTGATCCTCAGGCGGTCTTCGGCTGGAAGTTCGGGTGGATGACGGCGCCGTCCTTGGTCAGGGCTGTGGCCTTCACCAGTTCGTCGTCCCAGTTCACCGCGAGCGCCTTGGTCTCCTTGCTGACCAGCGTCTCGATGAAGGAGAACAGGTTGCGGGCATAGAGGCTGGAAGCGGAGGCCGCGACACGACCGGCGACATTGGTGAAGCCGACGATCTTGATGCCGTTGACGTCGGTGACTTCGCCAGCTTTGACACCCTCGACATTGCCGCCGCGCTCGACCGCAAGGTCGACCAGAACCGAGCCGGGCTTCATCGACGCCACCATCTCGGCGGTGACGAGGCGCGGCGCCGGGCGGCCCGGGATCAGCGCAGTCGTGATGATGATGTCCTGCTTCTTGATATGTTCGGCAGTCAGCGCGGCCTGCTTGGCCTGATATTCCTTGGACATTTCCTTGGCGTAGCCGCCCGCGGTCTGCGCGTTCTTGAACTCGTCATCCTCGACGGCCAGAAATTTGGCGCCGAGGCTTTCCACCTGTTCTTTGGTGGCCGGGCGCACGTCCGTCGCCGTCACCACGGCGCCGAGGCGGCGCGCGGTGGCAATGGCCTGCAGGCCGGCGACGCCAACGCCCATCACGAACACTTTGGCGGCAGGCACGGTGCCGGCGGCCGTCATCATCATCGGAAAGGCGCGGCCGAAATATTCAGCGGCCTCGATGACGGCGCGATAGCCAGCGAGATTGGCCTGGGAGGACAGGACGTCCATCACCTGCGCACGGGTGATGCGTGGCATTAGCTCCATGGCGAAGGCCGACACGCCAGCGTCCGCAATGGTCTGCAGCGCGGCTTCGTTGCCATAAGGATCCATGATTGCGATCACCAGCGCGCCGCGCTTGTAATTCGCAAGCTCGGAGGCTTCCGGACGCTTCACCTTGATGATGATGTCCGCATCCTTCACCGCGTCAGCCGCGACGGTCGCACCGACGGCGGTGAATTCGGAATCCGGCAGGCCCGATTTGATGCCCGCGCCGGGCTCGATCACCACCTCGGCACCAAGTGCCTTAAACTTCTTGATCGTATCCGGCGACACCGCCACGCGCGGCTCGGACGGATCGATTTCCTTGGCAACGGCAATCTTCATGGGTCCTCCGGCGGAGCTCGTCCGCGCGTGGGCAATCAGGTCAGGGATGGAAGCCGCGGCACTGCGGCGAAAGGCAGGATCAGGTGAGGAAGATGCCCATCAGCGCGACGATCGCGACGACGGAGATGGTGCCCCATTTCACAAGCATCAGAAAACCTTCGTAGGTCTGCTCATGCGCCGGATAGTCGTTACCATCGGCCGTGGTGTAAGCCACTTCGCCATGATCAGCCATCAGAGTCTCCCCGCTTCTTTTGATCTATTGCCACGGAATTAGCGCAATTGGATTTGAACGGCAACGCCTGTTGGCATACCAAGCCGATGTTTGAATGATGCAGTGCACAGGCCGGTGGATGGCTGATCCACCGGCCTGTGCTTGCTCAACAAAGCAGCATCCTGCCTACCCCATCGCCTCCAGCTCATCGATCATCCCGGCGATGACCGACAAGCCACCGTCCCAGAAGGTCGGATCCTTGGCATCGAGCCCGAACGGCTTGAGCAGCTCGGAATAGTGCTTCGTCCCGCCGGCCGCGAGCATGGCGAGGTAGCGCTCCGCAAAACCCTCCTGCGCATGCTCGTAAACGGCGTAGAGCGAATTCACGAGGCAATCGCCGAAAGCATAGGCGTAGACATAGAACGGCGAATGGATGAAGTGCGGGATATACATCCAGAAATTCTCATAGCCCGGCTTGATCTCGATCGCCGGCCCCAGGCTCTCGGTCTGTACGCTGAGCCAGAGTTGGCCGATCCGCTCCGCGGTGAGCTCGCCGCTACGGCGCTCGGTGTGGACAGCGCGCTCGAATGAGTAAAAAGCGATCTGCCGTACCACCGTGTTGATCATATCTTCGACCTTGCCAGCGAGCAGCGCCTGGCGCTGCTTGGCGCTCTTGGTCTGCGCGAGCAGGCGCTTGAAGGTCAGCATCTCACCAAACACTGAAGCCGTCTCGGCAAGCGTCAGCGGTGTCGGCGCCATGAGCGCCCCGTTCTTCGCGGCGAGCACCTGGTGCACGCCATGCCCAAGCTCATGGGCGAGCGTCATCACGTCGCGCGGTTTGCCCTGATAATTCATCAGCACATAGGGATGCGCCGAAGGTGTCGTCGGATGCGAGAACGCGCCCGGCGCCTTGCCAGGCCGTACCGGCGCATCGATCCAGCGATCGGTGAAGAAGCGTTTTGCGATCCCCGCCATCTCCGGCGAGAAGGCGCCGTAAGCGGTCAGCACCATGTCCTGCGCATCAGACCATGAGATCGTGCCTGTCGGCGCGAAGGGCAGCGGCGCGTTGCGGTCCCAATGCGGCAGCTTCTTCTTGCCGAACCACTTCGCCTTGAGCTGATAGTAGCGATGCGAAAGCTTCGGATAGGCCGCGCGCACCGAAGCCACCAACGCATCGACGACCTCGCGCTCGACGCGGTTGTTCAGATGGCGGGAGTCGGCCACATCCTGAAAACCGCGCCAGCGATCGGAGATTTCCTTGTCCTTGGCGAGCGTGTTGGTGACCAGCGCGAAGGTGCGCTCGTTCGCCTTGAATGCCGTCGCCAGCGCCTGGCCCGCCGCCTTGCGCTTGGCGGCGTCGCGATCCTGGAGCAGCGTCAGCGTCGGCTCGATGGCGAGCTCCTTGCCGCCAACCTTGAAACGGAGGCCGGCAATGGTCTGGTCGAACAGGCGATTGAAGGCGCCGTAGCCAGTCTGCGACTTTTCGTGGAACAGCTGCTCGACGCGGTCTTCGAGCTGATACGGCTTGTCCTTGCGGCTGTCCTCGATCCACGGGCGATAATGGTCGAGCTCCGGCGTCTGCATCGCGCGCTCGATGACCTCATCCTCGATACGATTGAGTTCGAGCGCAAAGAACAGGAGATGCACCGAGGCGGCGGTGATGCGCTCAGAGACGTCGCCATAGAATTTCGAGATCGCGGGATCGACGGTGTTGCCAGCATGGATCAGGCCGGCATAGGAGCCGAGCCGGCCCGCGAGATCGTCGATCGCCTCATAGCTACGGACCGCTTCCGCGAGCCAGGCGCCGCCATTCGGCTTCGCGGTCTCTTCCGCCAGCCTGCCTTTATAGGCCGCCTCGAATGCCGCGCAGTCCGCATCGATCTTGTCGAGATCGCGCGCGATCTCCGGCGCCGTAATCGACGTGTAGAGATCGGCCAGATTCCATTCGGGCAGCTTGCCGGCCGGCGACTTGCCTGGCTTAGGAACACCCTTACGCACCGCCTTCTTCACGGCTGGGGCCTTCTTGGCGGCGGACTTGCTGGCAGGCTTGCGGACGAATTTGGCGGGCGCGGATTTCGGCATGAAAACTTTCGGCTAGTGGCGGTCACACATAGGCAGCCAGTTGCGGGGCGAGGTGGACGAGCAGTTCCTCCCCCTCAAGCAAAAGTGGCTCAACCCGGTCGTTGATCATATGGCGAATCGTACACCACACCATGACAATCCGTGCGACAAGCGGCCATCGTGTCTTCCGCAGGGCGCCGCGGGCATGTATCGCCACCAGCGGTAGGCTGCGATGCTCAAACAGCAGCGTGCCGGCGTCGTCCTCCAGCACGTAAAGCCCGCCAATCCGCGACACGCACAATGTGCAGGCCTGGTCGGGGCCGAGCAGATAGAACTGCGCATCACCACTCTCGGTGAGGCCGGCGTCCCAGCCCTGCCCGCGACGGCCGATCTCGAGCGTCTCTCGGAGCGTCTGGAGCTCGGTCTCGCTCCAGTTGCCGGTCTGCCGCTTCCGAAATGCAATCACGTTCATTTGGATGCTCCAAACAACAGCCGGTGCAATTCCGGCTCGTAATAGACCAGCAAATGCTTGGCGAACTCCGCGGGGGTAAGCTTCAAGGCAAGCGCCCAGGCTTCCATGGTTTCGGTCGGCACCCGGCTGAAGCCGTTCTCAACCTGCGAGATGAAGGTGTAGTATTTGAGACCGAGCCGCGCCGCGAGATCGACCTGCGAGAGTCCCGCCTCCGTCCGCCGCGCCTTCAGCCAATCACCCGCTTCCTTTCGCAGTGCGCGCGTTTGAGGCACAGCCTTGCTCACGGCCGCGCTGCCCGAAACGTCTTGATCTTTTCTACGTTTCATGTTTACGAAACTACTTAAGATGAATTGCTCGAACTGACGACTTTTCGTAACAGCTTTGAACGCGCGCGAAAACGTTGCAGACGCAATGAGACGGCCATGGCGTTTACCGATCGCAGCTTCACGGATCGCAATGATGCGCCCGCGCCCCCCGGCGGGGTCAAGGAGCTGTTTGCCGCAACCCTGTTGCTGACGCTGGCCGCCGCGCTTGCCTTGCGCGCTTTTGTCTCGCTCGACGCACTGGCGCCGATTGTCGCAACTTTGCTATTCGCACTCGCAGCATCGATTGCTGGTGGCGCGTTGGTTCCGCGTAACCGCAAACGCCGCGCTGCCTGGCTCGATGTCGCCGGCGTCCTGACTTTCATCGGCGTCGGCATTTCGATCGTGATGGATTCGGACCAGATGGTCCGTTTGGTCACGTTGTCGGATCAACCCGAATAACAGATTGGATTCACCCGCGGGGATGTCCCCGCACCGCAAGAAACGTCCTGGCCCGGGCCCCTCTGGCAGTTCCCAAGAACTGTGATGTCGGACTGGACGTTCAAACAGAGAGGCCCGCTATGTCGGAACTATTCACGCCCGAAGCTCTATCCGCATTGCTCCAGGTCATCATGATCGACTTGGTTCTCGCCGGTGACAACGCCATCGTCATCGGCCTCGCCGCCGCCGGCCTGCCCAAAGAGCAGCGCGCCAAGGCGATCCTGATCGGCATTGTTGCTGCCACCCTGCTCCGTATTGGTTTCGCAAGCATCACGGTCCAGTTGCTGCAGATCATCGGCTTGCTGCTCGCCGGCGGCCTCCTGCTGCTCTGGGTCTGCTGGAAAATGTGGAGCGAATTGCGCTCGGGCCACGAGCACGATCTCGATGAAATCGAGAAGATGAATGCCGACGACAGCGCCCCGCGCAAGACCATGGGGCAGGCGATCTGGCAGATCACGCTCGCCGACGTCTCGATGTCGCTCGACAACGTACTGGCCGTCGCCGGCGCCGCCCGCGAGCACCCGACCATCCTGATCTTCGGCCTGGTGCTGTCGATCGCGCTGATGGGTCTTGCCGCCAGCTTCATCGCCAAGCTGCTGCAGAAGCATCGCTGGATCGCCTATGTCGGTCTCGCCATCATCCTCTATGTGGCTGGCGACATGATCTATCGCGGCAGCCTGGAAGTATGGCCCCACGCGACGGCCTATCTGCAGAAGAGCTAAGCAAAACCTAGGGTGGGCAAAGGCGCTCTCGCGCCGTGCCCACCTTCTCGGTCAAGAGAGCGGCGGTGGGCACGCAGCGCTTTGCCCACCCTAAAAATATCGGCCGTCTCCGCCCTGCGGATATTATCAAAACATTAAACTCTGCCCGTCATTTTGGCTCAATTCGGGACACTCCATTCTGGGAGTGCCCGTCTGGAGCGACCATGGCAGAACGAATCCTCATCGCCGATGACGACGCGGTCCAGCGCCGCCTCGTCGAGAACATGGTGCAGCGCTGCGGCTACGAGGCCATCGTGGTCGAGAGCGGCGATGCCGCCATGGCGCGCCTGATCAACCCGGACGCACCTGTCATCGACGCCATGCTGCTCGACCTCGTGATGCCGGGCCTCGATGGCATGGGCGTGCTCGAGCGCATTCGCGACGCCGGCCTCAACATTCCCGTTATCGTCCAGACCGCCCACGGCGGCATCGACAACGTCGTCTCGGCAATGCGCGCCGGCGCCCACGATTTCGTCGTCAAGCCGGTCAGCGCCGAGCGCCTGCAGGTGTCGCTGCGCAACGCGCTGAACACCAGTGCGCTGAAAGGGGAATTGCAGCGCATCCGCCACAGCCGCGAAGGCAAGCTCACTTTTGCCGACATCGTCACCCGTAGCGCCGCCATGGAAAACGTACTCCGTGCCGCGCGCAAGGCCGCATCCTCGTCCATTCCCGTGCTGATCGAGGGTGAATCAGGCGTCGGCAAGGAAGTCATCGCCCGCGCCATTCACGGCTCCGGCGAGCGCAGCAGCAAGCCTTTCGTCGCCGTGAATTGCGGCGCCATTCCCGACAATCTCGTCGAATCGATCCTGTTCGGCCACGAGAAAGGCGCCTTCACCGGCGCCACCGAACGCCACGCCGGCAAGTTCGTCGAGGCCTCCGGCGGCACTCTCTTCCTCGACGAGGTCGGCGAACTTCCTCTCAATGCGCAAGTTAAGTTGCTGCGTGCACTGCAGGAAGGCTCCGTGGAAGCCGTGGGCGGCAAGCGCCCGGTCAAGGTCGATGTCCGCATCGTCTCGGCGACCAATCGGCAGCTGCTCGAACTCGTCAAAGCCGGTCACTTCCGCGAAGACCTTTTCTACCGCCTGCACGTCCTTCCGCTGACGGTGCCGCCGCTGCGCGCCCGCCGCGAGGACATCCCATATCTGCTACGGCATTTCCTCGCCCGTTTCTGCGCGGAGGAGAACCGTCCCATTACCAGTATTTCCGGTGAGGCGATGTCGGTGCTGACGCAGCTCGACTGGCCCGGCAACATTCGCCAGCTCGAAAACGCCGTCTATCGCGCCGTGGTGATGAGCGAGGGCGAGCAGCTCGGTCTTGCGGATTTCCCGCAGACGACTGCGCCTGCCGCGCCGGTCCCCTCGCTGACGGCCGGACCGCTGATTGTAGAACCGGTCTATCACGCCATCGCGCCGACCATGGTACCGGACGCAGTGCCGCTGGCGGCCTCGACATCCAGTCTCGCCATGCTGGCGCCGGACAACGAGGTCCGCCCGCTCGAAGAACTCGAATCCGAGATCATCCGCTTCGCCATTTCGCATTACCGCGGACAGATGTCGGAAGTCGCGCGGCGCCTGAAGATCGGACGCTCGACGCTCTATCGGAAACTCGATGAAGCTGCGGAAAAGAACTCCGCCCCGACAGACGAAGCCTAGTTCCGCTCTTTATTGTTGCCCCACGCGCAGCGAACATGTCCTTGTTGTGGCTGGGGAACTTGAACCGTTGCGATGTAGTGACACACGAAGTCAAAAGCAGCGGATTGAAAAGAGTGCGACGTTGCAAACCATGTGGGTTGACGTCAGTTTGTTCTCAAACGACCCCGCTAGGTGGTGGCACCTGGATCGGGGCAATGTATCGTCTGCGTAGTGAATCGCGACATGCGAACGCTTCAACCGAAGCTTAGATGTGAGACTAGAACTGTTCCAAGCGAACCGGAGCAGATTCACTCGAGAGGAACGAGAATGCGAGACTTCAACAAGAGCCGTTCTGGATTCGACCGCGTGCTGCTGGCCGTGGCTGCTACATTCCTGACGGTCTCCGCTGGCGCCGCCTTTGCCCAGAATGTTTCGGCACCGACCACCTCGCCGCGCGACAGCGTCTCCGAACTTGCCATCGATGCGGCCGTGCCGCGCCCCGAGCCCGCCAACGTCCCGCCACCCACCGCAGCCGATTTCAAGGCCGGGACGCCAGCCGACACCAAGTCCGAAACAACCGCATCCGTCCCTGACGCCGCCAAGGCATCGGACAAGATTGTCGGAACGACATCGAGCGAAGCTCCGAAGGTCACCGAGACAAAAACGGACGAAGCCAAGCCCGCCGAAACAGTTACTGCTCCGGCGACGCCCGTTCCGGCAACCGCCGCCGCGCCGGCAGTTCCGGCCGCCGAACCGCCGAAGGATGTCGCCAAAGATATTGCGAAGCCGGCTTCGACCGTCGCAACCGCCGACCAGGCGGTCGCCGACAAACTGCGCGAAATGCTCGGCAACAAAGCGTCGCGCCAGTTCGACCGCAAGGGTGAGCGCGCGGCCGTCGAGAAGTTCTACACCGCACGAGACTTTGCACCGCTGTGGACCCAGGGCGGCATCGCCACCACCACTGCTAAGGGCGTGATCGCCCGCCTGAAGGACGCCGGCAGCGAGGGCCTCGATGCCGCCGATTATCCAGTGCCCGACTTCACTGCAGCAAGCACGCCGGAAGCCCAGGCCGAAGCCGAGCTGAAGCTCACCGCCAGCATGCTGGACTATGCGCGCCAGGCGCAGAGCGGCCGCATGCACTGGTCGCAGATCGACGGCGACATCATGTATCCCGAGCACCCGACCGATCCGGCGGAAGTGCTCGCCAACGTCTCGACCGCCAAAGACGCCTCGGCTGCACTCGCCAGCTACAATCCGCAGCATGACGGCTACAAAAAGCTGAAGGCCAAGCTCGCCGAGTTGCGCGGCGAGACCGAGATGCCGGTGCAGCCGATCGCCGAAGGGACGGCGCTGAAATTCACGAAGGCGACGAAGAAGAATCCGAACCCGACCGTGACCGAAGATGATCGCGTGCCGCAGGTACGTGCCCGTCTCCACGTCGCCAATGCCAGCGACACCAAGTACGATGGAGAGGTGGCGGAGGCCGTTCGCAAGTTCCAGGCGAGCAGCAACATGAAGGCCACCGGCATCCTGGACGACGCCACCGTGCGCGCCATCAATGCGCCGAAGCGCGATCGCCAGATCGACACGCTGCTGGTCAATCTGGAGCGCTGGCGCTGGCTGCCGCGTCAGCTGGGCGCCGCATCGCTCGGCAATGCCTATGTGATGCTGAATATCCCGGACTATACGCTGAAGGTGGTGCAGAACGGCGCACCGGTCTGGCATACCCGCGTCGTCGTCGGCAAGACTGGTAAGCATGCGACGCCGCTGATGACCGAGACGATGAAGTACATCACGGTCAACCCGACCTGGAACGTGCCGCCATCGATCATCTACAACGAATATCTGCCAGCGCTGCAGCAGGACCCGACGGTGCTCGACCGCATGGGCCTGAAGCTGACGCGCAACGCCGACGGCAGCATTCACGTGTCGCAGCCGCCGGGCGAAGCCAACGCGCTCGGCCGCATCCGCTTCAACTTCCCGAACAAGTTCCTCGTCTATCAGCACGATACGCCGGACAAGAACCTCTTCGGTCGCGATGAACGCGCCTTCAGCCACGGCTGCATGCGTGTGCAGAACCCGGATCAATATGCGGCGACGCTGCTCAACATCACCATGCCGAACGAGCGCTACACGCCGGAAAAGGTTCGCGGCATGTATGGCCGCAGCGAGATCGATCTGAAATTCCCGACGCCGATTCCGGTCAACATCACCTACCAGACCGCCTTCGTGGACGACGCCGGCAAGCTGCAGATGCGCAAGGACGTCTATGGCCGCGACGCGCAGATGCTGGCAATCCTGAAGAATGCCAAAGGCAAGGATCTGGAGCAGGTGGTCGCCCGCGCGCAGCCAAACTATTCACGCCCCCGTGCGGATCTTCCGCAGGGCGTGGCATTCAACGGCCAGGGCGCCCGCAGCAGCGAACCGAACTTCTTCGAGCGCCTGTTCGGCGGGGGCTTCGGCCAGCAGCAGCAGGCCGCGCCGAGCCCGCGCGGTCGGCGCACCGAAATCCGGTAAACGCAGCGCACCAAACGCAATGTCATCAAGGGCTCCATCTGCGGATGGAGCCCTTTTTGTTAGTTGATGCCCTCCTCCTCTCGGCGAGCGGCGGCAAGGAAGACTGCGTATTGATCATCAAAAGCGCGCCTGAAGGCAGGCCGCGCTTCGCCGCGGGCAACGTAGGCGACGAGATTGGGATGTTCTTCGAGCAGTCCCGAACCGCTCGACCTGCGCAACACGCCAATCATCACGAGGTCACCGGCACTGAAGCTGGGCCCGAGCCATTCCGCGTCACCGAGCGCGCGTGAAAGGTCCGTCAGGCGATGGCGGACCCGCTCTTCGAGCAGCGGTTGGCGCGCCGCGAACCAGGGCGCATTGCCTTCGACGAGGATCGCGGCGTCACGTTCGACAATCGGCGGCTCGATCGTGCTCAGCGCCGCAAACATCCACATGATCGCACGAGCCCGCGCGGCCGTATCCTCCGGCAAAAGACCCCCATGGCGCTCCGCAATCTGCAGCACGATGGCGCCGGACTCGAAAAGCGCGAGATCGCCATTCTCATAGCTGGGAATTTGCCCGAAGGGCTGCAGCCCACGATGTGCGGCCGCCTTCATCTCCGTGAATGTCACCAGACGAACGTCATAAGGCTGGCCGACCTCTTCGAGCGCCCAGCGAACCGGCATGTCTCGCGCCAGCCCCTGACCGCGATCGGGCGAATCCCTGAAGGCCGTAATTGTGGGTCTCATGACGAATCTCCTGCGATGACATCGCGGCGCATGGTCGCCGAGCCTGATTTCTTCAAAGGACGAAGGGGTAGCGGGCCTCTCGACATCGGCCCTCCCGTTTTCTGAAGCCCGATGATGCCCGCCGTGGCGAGCCGCGCGTCAATCGCAGGGTTTGCCAGCAACACTTCGAGCGGGAGAGAAAAGTCTTTATTTCCAGAAGCTTGAAGCTAGAACGCCCGATCTTTTGAGCAGCCATCCGGTTGCAAGATTAACCATCGTCCACCTGGAAGGATGCAGAGGGCTAGTTTTCGCCATACTCAACGCGTTAAGCTTGACAGTGGCAGAAATGCCAACTTGGGGGGAGCGGCGTAAACCTCGGTTAACCCTCCCGTCTTAACAGTGGATTCACCCTCTTTCGCCACATGGGGTTGCGAGAGAGTTTGAGTAACTTGGGTGGGCTCCGACGTGCCGGCTGTTTTTGCACGCAAAGTGAAATGGCGTCCTTCGCGCGCCGGCTTGAACGCCGGCCTGGCTTCGTTGGTGCTGATGGCCAGCGCGAGTTCGGTCCATAATGCCACTGCCGACAGCGAAACCCGCACCCTCTCCTTCCACCACACCCATTCCGGCGAAGACCTCACCGTCACCTTCAAGCGCAACGGGCGCTATGACGAAGAGGGCCTGAAGAAGCTTAATTACTTCCTGCGCGACTGGCGCAACCACGACCAGACCACGATGGACCGGCGCCTGTTCGACATCGTCTGGGAGGTCTATCGCGACGTCGACGGCAAGGCGCCGATCCAGATCATCTCCGCCTATCGCTCGCCCGCCACCAACGCCATGCTGCGCCGTCGCTCCTCGGGCGTGGCGCGCCACAGCCAGCACATGCTCGGCCATGCGATGGACTTCTTCATTCCCGGCGTGCAGCTGGAAAAGATCCGCATCGCCGGCCTGCGTCTTCAGCGCGGCGGCGTCGGTTTCTATCCGACCTCCGGCTCGCCCTTCGTGCATCTCGACACCGGCAGCATCCGCCACTGGCCGCGCATGACCTATGCGCAGCTCGAACGCGTGTTCCCGAACGGACGTACCGTACATCTGCCGTCCAACGGCGGCACCATGCCGGGCTATCAGCTCGCCGCGGCCGATATCCAGAAGCGAGGCTCCGGCGACAGTGTCAGCCTCGCCAGCAGCAAGCCGGGCAACCTGCTCGCTTCGCTGTTCGGCCGCAAGTCGTCTGACGATGAGGATGAGTCGGCGGCGCCGGCAATTGCGCCGAGCAAGGCGGCGCCTGCGCCGACGGTCGTCGCTGCGGCAGCCCCCGCACCATCAGCAGAGCCCGTGCCGATGCCGCGCGCCAAGCCGCCCACGGCCAATGTGGTGCTCGCCTCCGCCGATACCGAAACCATCCCGCTGCCACGTCCGAAGCAGCAGATCGCAGCAGCGACACCGCCGAAAACCGACGGTCGTCCGCAGACCCCCACCGACATCATCAATGCCCGCGGCTTCTGGGATGACATCCCCGAGCCGAAGCAGGCGACGCCGCAACAGGTCGCCGCCCTGACCGCGCGCCAGGCCCTCGAACAGATTACCGATGCGCAGCCCACGCGGGGTGAATCGACCTTCGCCAAGGCGATGGCCTATGCGCTCCCGGCTAATTCGCCGGTGGACCGCTCCAACGTGGTGGCCGCCAGCGCACCGATCCCGCGCAGCATCCGCCCGAATGTCCCGAACAGGAATTCGATGGTTGTGAACGAGGTCACCACGGTGATCGGCAAGAGCATGGGCCAGGCTGGCCCTGTCGCCATCGCGACGCGCCTGACCGCAGCGCATATTCCCGACAACCACATCTGGACGCGCGCGATGATCGTTGCACCGAGCGTGGTCAACTCGATGTCGGTCTCCTCCATCGGCGACGGCGATCTCACCGTGCTGCGCGCGCATTTCGCCAAGCCGCAAAGCGTGGTGGCGATGGGCTTCTCCGACGATCCGCAGGCCGGGCTGCTCAGCGATCAATTCAGCGGTTCGGCGACGGCAAGGCTGGTGACCACGAGCTTCGCGATGCGGACCGCTGCGCTGCGCTGAGCAGAGCTCGATATCTCCGCCGGTCATCACCCGCGAACGCGGGTGATCCAGTACACGGCGGCCTCTGTGATGAAATCGGAAAGTCTATGTCTACTGGATCCCCGCTTTCGCGGGGATACCAGCAAGTGATCGACGCGCTCCGCGCCTCACAGCATTCCGAGAGCCTGCAAATAGGTCTCCAGGATCGTCTCCTGTTCAGCGCGTTCATTCGCATCCTGTTTACGCAGGCGGATGATGGTGCGCAGCGCCTTCACGTCGTAGCCGTTGCCCTTGGCTTCGCCATAGACATCCTTGATGTCGTCGGAGATCGTCTTTTTCTCTTCCTCGAGGCGTTCGATGCGCTCGACGATGGCTTTCAGCTGTTCCTTGGCGAATGAGTGCGTTGCCTGATCGTCCAGCACGGACGCAGCATTGGTGGCCATCGGGAACTCCTGAACTGATGTGGTTTGATGTGGGTGGCGAGAGGCGCCGGTTATGGGCGCTAGTCTCTTAAAAACTTGTCTCTAATTCGACACTCGCGACCATGGCCGATGGGGTCAAGCCGCGCGCCGAATCATCCACAGCGCCCCCACAGAATTGATAGCGCAGGGGCTGCCCGGGGTTGCATTCCCGGTCAATGTCCGGGATGCACCTTTTTCATAGCCTCGAGCTTCTCCGGCGTCGCTTCGCTCTGGTGCAGCGACTTCCAGGTCTCGTAGGGCATCCCATAGACGGCCTCGCGGCTCTCGTCCTTGCTCAGGGCCACGCCGCGCTCGTCCGCCGCGTCCTTCAACCAGTTCGACAGGCAGTTGCGGCAGAAGCCGGCGAGATTCATCAGGTCGATGTTCTGCACATCGGTGCGGCCCTGCAGATGCGCCACCAGCCGGCGGAACACCGCGGCCTCGAGTTCGGTCTGCGTCTTTTCGTCTATCGCCATGTCTCGTCTCACTCAAAACGTATGGTAAGCGCGTAAGATGGGTTCTTTACCAGATTTCGCCATAACGCGGGTCGAACGACCGGGACCAGCCGAATCGGCCCCTGCCGTTGACAGGCCAGTCAGGTCACGCGAAACCGTCAAGGAACTGATATATATCGACGCCGAATGATCATCGCGAATCCCCACAGCCCATCCCGCGCCCGTTCATGGGCCAGCCTGCTGCCAGTCCTGGCCGTTATGCTGGCGTGCATGTGGGCGACACCTGCGGCGGCGGATTTCCGGCTTTGCAACAACACGTCGAGCCGGGTCGGCATCGCCCTCGGCTACAAGGACGCCGATGGCTGGACCACCGAGGGTTGGTGGAACGTGTCCTCCCGCGCTTGCGAGACGCTGCTGCGTGGAACCCTGGTGGCCCGGTACTATTATATCTATGCCATTGACTACGACCGTGGCGGTGAATGGTCGGGTCAGGCCTTTATGTGCTCGCGTGACAAGGAATTCACCATCAAGGGGACAGAGAATTGCCTGGCGCGCGGCTTCGACCGCACTGGCTTCTTCGAAGTCGATACCGGTGAACAGCGCGCCTGGACGGTGCAATTGACCGAGACCAACGAGCAACCACCCAAATTGCCGGGCATGCCGGGTCCAGGTCCTGGAGGGCCACCTCCGGGAGCGCCGGGCTCGGGTTTCCCCGCACTGCCGAACAATCCGGGCAACGCGCCTGCAGGATCGCCGCCGGCGACGACGCCGGGCACCAAGCAATAGAACGAGCCGAGACATGAGACGACAACGCCGCATCAAGATCCTGGCCACGCTCGGCCCCGCCTCCTCCGACAGTGCGATGATCCGCAAGCTGTTCGAGGCCGGCGCCGACGTGTTCCGCATCAATATGAGCCACACGCCGCACGACAAGATGCGCGAGTTGGTGAAAACCATCCGCAATGTCGAAAGCAGCTATGGCCGCCCGATCGGCATTCTGGTCGACCTTCAAGGCCCGAAGCTGCGCGTCGGCGCTTTTGCCGAAGGCGGCGTCCAGCTCAAGAACGGCGAGGCCTTCACGCTCGATTCCAACCCTGAGCCCGGCGACGTCACCCGCGTACACCTGCCGCATCCGGAAATCCTCGCAGCACTCCGTCCCGGCCATGCGCTGCTGATCGATGACGGCAAGCTGAAGCTGATCGCTGAAGAGACATCGTCGGACCGTGCGGTGACGCGCGTCGTTGTCGGCGGCCGTATTTCCGACCGGAAGGGCGTCAGCCTGCCGGACACCGACCTGCCCGTCTCGGCGATGACGCCGAAGGATCGCAGCGATCTCGAAGCCGCGCTGGAAACCGGCATCGACTGGGTCGCGCTGTCTTTCGTGCAGCGTGCCGAAGACGTTCATGAGGCCAAGCGTCTGGTGCGCGGCCGTGCGGCCATCATGTCGAAGATCGAGAAACCGCAGGCGATCGATCGTCTCGAATCCATTCTCGACGCTTCCGATGCGCTGATGGTCGCCCGCGGCGACCTCGGTGTCGAACTGCCGCTGGAGCGCGTGCCAAGCCTGCAGAAGCGCATGACGCGCATGGCGCGCCGCGCCGGCAAGCCGGTGGTGGTGGCAACGCAGATGCTGGAATCGATGATCCAGAGCCCGGTGCCGACCCGCGCCGAAGTCTCCGACGTTGCCACCGCGATTTATGAAGGCGCGGACGCCGTGATGCTGTCGGCGGAATCCGCCGCCGGCAAATTCCCGGTGGAAGCCGTCTCCACCATGAACCGCATCGGCGAGGAGGTGGAGCGCGATCCTACCTATCGCAACGTGCTCACCGCCCAACGCCCTGGCCCCGAATCCACCGTCGGCGACGCGATCGCGGATGCTGCGCGGCAGATCGCCGAGACGCTGGAATTGTCGGCGATCATCTGCTGGACCAGTTCGGGCTCGACCGCCATGCGCGTCGCCCGCGAACGTCCGAAGCCGCCCATCGTCGCCATCACGCCGAACCTCGCCGGTGGCCGCAAGCTGTCGGTTGCCTGGGGCGTGCATTGTGTCGTGGCAGAAGATGCCAAGGATCAGGATGACATGGTCGACCGTGCCGGCCGCATCGCCTTTCGCGATGGATTTGCGAAAGCAGGCCAGCGCGTGATCGTGGTGGCCGGCGTACCGCTCGGCACGCCCGGCGCAACAAACATGCTGCGCATCGCCTATGTCGGGCCGAACGACGCGGATGTGTAGCTCTTTCTCATCTCTTCCCCCTCGCTGCGGGAAGAGATGAGAGCGTCAGCTTTATTCTCCAGCGCCCCGGACATTCAACGCTGTAAGTGCTCGAGAACGAAGGCAGCTCTGTCCGAGACACTTGCGAACGGCAACATCGTGAGTTCGTATCCGAGATCACCGTAGGTCGCAGCCATCACCTCGAATGTGGCTCGGGCCTCGGCCTCATCCTGCTTTCGCTCGGCGTCCTGCGTAAATATCTCTTCCCAATATGGCGCGATAAAAACGCGCGGATTGTAGCGATAAAGCTCCGCCGCTCGTTTGACATGAGTTGGCACCGAAAGTCCGCACAAAGTCAGGTAACCGACCACGTCGCCGATGCCGCGATCCATCATCACCGGCGCATTCGACCGAGACGCTTCGTCGTGCGACCGAATATCCCAATTCAACATCAATTCTGCAAAAGCCGCACGATCGGCCCAAGGCAGCGCCGTGCCGTCGATCCTGAGTTGATGTTGAATGACCGCACGTCCTGCCTCGGGCATGCAACTTGTGCCCTCGCGGGCCAGCGCTTCGATCAAAGCGGTTTTCCCCGAGCCCGGGCCGCCTGTTACAACAAATAATCGGTCACACATTTTCATATCTCGACGTATGGCAAATACGCCGATGCCCGGCATGGGGCCGGGCATCAGGAGTGTTTTGCCTAAGCAGACAAAGGGGCCTCACCCTTCCAGCTTGGCATCCAGTGTAATCTCCGTCTTCAGCAGCTTCGACACGGGACACCCGGCCTTCGCCTTGGCCGTGCAGTCGTCGAATTTCGCCTTGTCCGCGCCCGGGATCGTCGCCGACAGCGTCAGATGCACCTTGGTGATGGCAAAGCCTTCGCCCTGCTTCTCCAGCGTCACATCCGCCTTGGTCTCCATATGCTCGGCCTTCATGCCGGCCTCGCCGAGGATCAGCGACAGCGCCATGGTGAAGCAGGCCGCATGCGCGGCACCGATCAATTCTTCCGGATTGGAGCCCGGCTTGCCCTCGAAGCGGCTGGCGAAACCGTAGGGATAATCAGCAAGCGCACCGCTCTTGGTCGAGATCGATCCCTTGCCGTCCTTGATGCCGCCCTGCCATTTGGCCGATCCGAATGTCGTGCTCATGCTCTTCTCCTCGCTGTTGTGAAGTCGATCGGGTGGAATGCTAGCGTGCCGCAGCCTTCGGTTTTGTGTCAGCGGAGATCATCTGCTCGATCTCGCGCATGACAACCTCCGGGGCCGCATTCTGCACCATATGCCCAACGCCCGGCAGCAGAATAAGTTTGCCATTCGGCACCGTTTCGATGAGGCGCCTTGAATGAATCTCGGGGGAGACCGTGGTATCCGCATCGCCGGCCATGGCGACCACGGGCATTCGGAGTTCGGCATAGCGCGGCGCCTGCTCAGTCACCGCCGCTTTCAGCGTCACCAGATCCCAGGCATTGGCCAGGAACTCGCGCGGCCGCAGCAATAGCGGGATGGCGCTTAGGGTCATGTAATTGTCCGGCATGGCTTGCGGCGCGAACACGCTACGCGTGCCCGGTTCGGCCAGCAACAGGCCGAGCGGCAGCGTGATAGTATAAGCGAGCAATGGCCCGACCACCGGCGTCGTCACCACCGCATTGTAGATTCCGACCCCGCCCGGCCACGGATAGGCGACGCCGGCCAGCAAGACGAGCCCGGCAACACGCTGCGGATAATCGAGTGCCATCCGCAAACCGAGCACCCCCGCTAGCGAATGCACGACGACGATTGCACGCTCGATCTGCAACTGACCGAGCACATCGTCGATCATCTTCGCCTGCAGCGCCGGTGACAGGTTTTCGCTGCGGGTGCTCCAGCCATGGCCGGGGCGATCGATCAGGATGACACGATGGTACTTCGCCAGCAGATCGCCGAGCGGCACCCGCATGGTGCCGAGATTCGAACTCGCTCCATGCACGAGCACGACCGGCGGCCCGGCCACATCGCGCGGGCCGAGATCGAGAACATGCAGACGCGCCCCGGTGACATCGAAGAACTCACCGACGGGCGGAAACTGGCGCTCCAGAAAATGCACGCCGATCTGCGTCACAAGCACCAGAACGCCGAGCACGGTGAGCAGCCCGAGAGCGATCATCGACAATGTCCGGGAGAATGGGCGCACCTGTTAGATACGCCCCGACCTGAGAACGGTTTCGTCACGGCCCGCGGACGCTACGAGCCATTTCTCAACGTTTTAGATCGACGACTACGCCATCGATCCGCGCCTCCGTAAGTTCGATCCTCACCGTTCCCATTTGCAGCGGCACCGATGCATGGACGAGAACCTCGAAAGGGCCTCGAGTTGGCACGGACGACACCCGGATCTGCTGGTTGTCCCGCATGAACTTCACATAGGAGGCATCCGCGATATGTCCGGCCACTGGATTGTAGCGGACTGAACAGAGGCTCGCCGGCCCGCGATACGCAGCGGTTTGCGTCGCCTGCATCTGCAGGAAGGAGGTCGAGACATCCGCGCGGATATTGCCGCCGTGAATCCGCAGCGCCTCGCCACATGCAGTCACGGGCTTGGGGTGTGTGGAGGTCATTGCAGCCACCAGGGCACTCAGCGGATCGACGACGTTCTGCCGATGCTCTGTCGAGATCGGCACGCGTCTGCCGAGATCAGGCAGCGGAGGCTCCATCGTAACATCCGTGACACTACTGGACTTGAAGCTCATCTGCAGATTCCGCACATCCTTCGCGGCGCGCGACGTATAAATGTATTTTTCCGGAGCGAGCTGGCCGTTCTGGTATTTGCCGCGCGACTGCATCTCGAAGGAAAAGCCGGATGCGAGCGATGCCGCACCGCTGACTTCGCCGCTCAGGCGCGCCTCATAGCGATCCTCCTCAATATCGATGGTCAACACTCCCGTCCCCACCGGCAGCCGGAGATAATAAGCCGTGTAGTTTGCCCGAAGCTGCGTTGCCGCCGCGGGCGAGAACGGCGCCATGAGCCCCAGAACCAACGCAGCAGACAAACATACGCCGCACGCCTGATCGCTTTTCATGAACATACCCATTGCACGCGATACGCCCGTGGACCTCGGCGCATGAGATCGCGCTCGCACCGAACGCAAAGACAGAAGCGCTATGGATTTGGGCCGAACGGAGGCATCTCGACACCGGCGCCACCTCCTGCGCAATTCTGTCGCAGGCATGCACCGGTCTGATGTCGCTTGGTTAGGCTAGGCCGCGATCCCCAGCCGACCAATTCCCGGCAGCTTGACGGCCGGGCGCCGGACATCAAGACCTATCACGGCGCCGAGAATGTTGAGCTCGATGCCTTCGATCCAGCCTACCGTCAGACCGAGATAGCCACCCAATGTCGCACGCACGCCGGTCCCCGACGGCGTCCAGCCGAATGCATTGCCTTCATAGGGAAAGTCCTTGCCGATCGCAGTGGGCGGCAAAGTCACCTTCAGTTCCGGTACTGCGGCCAGAATCGCGGTCACGAATGTATTGGAGTTCGGCCCCGGCCAGGCCCGATAGTCACCGTAAGCGCGCCAGGAATAGCCGGCGATGGCAGCCTTGATCTTCGGGATCATTTCGTCCGCCGCTGTGCCTTCTGCCGACGCGATCGCCATCGGCTCATCGCCGAACCAGCGACCATCGGCGGCAAAGCCATTGAGACGGATCGGGTCGCCCCAGGCGGTATAATCATAGCGCGTGTAGTTCTTCGCGCCTTTTTCCTTGAATACGATCCAGCTATGAACGGCGAAAATACCGCGCCAACGGACGGTGCGCGCGGCAAAGACCCGGACCAGTGCTTCGGGATGTTCTGCAGCCGGCGGTAACAGGCCGGCGCTCGAGCGATCGGCGCTTTGCCAGTTCACTGACCGATCACCGGTCCAATATTTCGCCGCCGACACTCCAATCGGCACAATGAGCAGCGCGAGCAGGACCAGCACGATTTTTCTCACCGAAACGATCCAGAGACGAAAATAAAGCGGGATGTCGCTGTGAATATGGGGCTTTCACGGGGATTTGCCACATGGCTTGCGGCCGCAAATCCTGCAGCACTGTCCACGCTATCCACAGGAATGGCACGCGATCGGGCAGGTTGTTGCCATGATCACGATGTGGAGTGTCGTCATGATCGCAAATGATCGAAAGCGGAGATTGAAAATGACGCCCGATCTGATCGAAACAGATATCGACGAAATCGTATCGACCTGTAACGGGGATCTGCGCGGCGCCGTGAGAGCACTGCTGCTGGTCAACGAACAGCTCGAAGCCGAGTTGCAGCAACTCTATGCGGCATCGATCCGGGGCGGTGCGATCCGCCCGGGAACCGGCGCGCTGCATTAGTTAGTTTGATGATCGTCTGACGCTCCATCTGTCATCGCCCGGCTTGACCGGGCGATCCAGTAAACTCACATTCGGCAATCAACCTCATCGCCAATGTTGATCGGATCACCCGCTGACGGGGGTGATGACAGCTTGCATTGAATGCCTCAGCGTATCATCACGCGCGGCGTTTTTCCTGTTTCACCTCAGTCGGTTCACCGTCGTCGGCGACGTCCTCCTTCGCCGGTGGCGGCAATTGCATGACCACCGTCTGCCCCGGCGAGGCGATCGCGATACCCTCTTCCTGCAAACGCATCTTCATGCGGCGATTGAACTCGCGCTGCACGCCCCAGCGGCCGGAATCCGTGCATCGGATCTGACCGACGAGCGTCGCCATCGAACCATCGACCTTGTCGACGCCCCACAATTCGAGGTCGCCGCGCATGAGCGGACGATAGGCGTCTTCCTTGCGCATTCCGACCGCGATCTCCTTGAGTATCTCGCCGACACGATCGGTATCTTCCTTGTAGGCGACACTGACAGCCACCGCCGCATTGCCGGCGCCGCGACTCGCATTGGTGATCGTCGTCACGGCGCTGAACGGAATGATGTGCACCGAGCCGTCGCCCGCCCGAAGCCGGATAGTGCGGATCGAGAGGTTTTCGACCACACCGGTCAGGCCCGACACGGTGACGGTGTCGCCCACCTGCACCGTGCTCTCCAGCAACAGGAACAGGCCGGTAATGACGTCCTGCACCAGCTTCTGCGAACCGAAGCCGATGGCGACGCCGAGGATACCGGCACCGGCCAGCAGCGGCGCGACATTGACGCCGATCTCGCTGAGCACCGTCAGCGCGATCACGGCAATGATGATGCCGAGCAAGGACGTGCGCAGCATCGGCTGGAATGTGCGCAGCCGCGCCGCGCGCGCGAAGTGACCGTCGCGCGTGAGCGAGGTGAGCTGGCGTTCCATCAGCGCATTGGTGCCTTCCCACACCACCGCTGCAGTCACCGCTGCGATAGCGACCGTGACAACAGCGGAGACCACGCGACTGCCGATCTGTCCGCCATAGAACCAGACGATGGCATTGACGCCCCAGACTTCGAGCAAGGCGACAAGACCGATCACGGCAATGATCGCCGCGACCACCTTACGCAGCAGCGGCAGATAGCGATTGGCCCGCGTCTCCAGCCCCGGGAAGCGCTTCAGGACTTCCGGCCGGATGCGGAAGCCGCGATCGATCAGGCTGAGCGCCATCATCGAGACCAGCCGCGTGGCGAGCACCACGATCACCGTACCGACGATATACTGCAGCAACAGCGCGTAACCGTTGCGGACGTTGAGCGCCCAGATCGCCCATGCGGCCATCACGATGACGATACCGAACACATGCCAGAGACCGGCAAAGCGATTACGCATACTATTCAGAAAGCCGGTCGCGCCCATGGGCGCGCGCAGCGCATCGGCGACGGGCTTGCGGCATTGCAGGATGATGACGACGACAAACAGGTGCACGACCAGCATCACCAGCTTGATCAGCGCAAGGTGAGCAGAACGATACAGGCCCATCATCAGCGCCACATTGGCGATGGCAATGCCGGTTGCGCCGACGCCGACGATGCGGCGCGTCCAGATTTCGAGATAGGCGGCGGTCTCTTCCTTCACACGGAACAGAGCGAGCGGGCCGAACAAGGCGCGCATGGCGCAGATGATCGCACGTGCCACCACATAGCTGTTCACGATGGCGAGGATGGCGAGACGCGTCGTTCCGGCATCGCCGATCTGGGTGCCGAGCAGCAGCGAGACCGTACCGGTGAAAACGAAGATCGGAATCAGCTCGAGCAGCAGGCGGCCGATCACATAAGGTAGCCGCAGCAGTGACTGCCAGGCGCGCGTCAGGCTGCGGCGGCGCGTGTTGAGATCGGGCGCCTCGGTGATATCGGCCGTCGATGACGGCGGATCGATACTGGCGATAACCGCAGAGGGCGCGCGCGCGACGAAGGGAATGCGCGCTTCGAGTGCCGCCTGCGGCCTGCGCAGCAGCCAGACGACGAGCCATTCGGCCGCCAGCGCGCCGCCGAATACGACGACCAGCTTCCAGGCGATATCGAACAGCAAATGATAGGTGGCGGGATCATTCGCCGCGTTCTGCAGCCAGTACCAGAGCGCCGGAAAGCGCGTGACCTGTTGCACCGCCATTGAGACTTCGCGCGACATGTCGCCAAGCTGATCCGCAATGGTCACCAGAAGCTGCGCGCCGAGGCTGTCGGCATCGAGCGGGATCGCGGGCTTCTTCTCGGGCTCTGCCGGTTTCGCCTGGGCGATCGCCTGCAGCGTGTCTATCATCTCCTTGCGCTTGGCATCGTTCTGCAGCGTTTCGAGCGCGGCTTTCGCCTGCTCCGGCGTCAGCGCAGGCGCGGCGGCGGCAGCCGGCACGTCCGCCTTTTGCGCGAGTGCGGGTGCGCTGAATGGCGCAATTAGCAAAACACACAGCAATGCGAAAAGCGGGAAAGACTTCTTCGCCAAAACGAGCCCCTTCGACGATTCCGGAAAGCGCCCTTTTCGCCTATTTCATGTGTCGGAAGTTTGATTCCACAGCGGAAATCGCGCGAAAAACTGCCGCAGCACGGCTGCGATGCGCTGAGCGGGACGGTCGCGGCAAAGATGGATCTGGCTAGATATCCCGGCCTTCGACCTTTTCGGTCAGGGACTTGACGAGTTCCGGCACCTTTTCGAGATGCGGATTGACGGCGAGCGCCTTGCGATAGGCCTCCAGCGCCCGTTTGTCGTCGCCGAATTCCTGCATGATCATGCCGAGTCCGGCCAATGCCCCGAAATGCCGGGGCTCGCGCGCCAGCACCTGCTCGATATCCTCGAGGGCGTGGGTGTAGTCATTCTGCAGATAATACAGCGTCGCGCGCCGGTTCCAGCCCTCGATATAGTCGGGCTTCAACTTGATGACGGCGCTCAGCAATTTGACCGATACGTCGATCTGCTTGGCATCCAGCGCCGTCTTGGCGCGGGTCATCAGCAATGCTGCCGTGTCGCTGGAGGTCTGCGACCACTGCGCCCAGATTCGCCCCTCGACATGTTTGGCACTGGCTTCATCCGGCGCAGCCTTCAGCGCACCGAACAGAAAATCCAGGCCGCGGGTCTTATCCGCGCTGATTTTCGGAAGCTTTTCAGGGGCTTGGGGAATATCCTTGCGCACCCCCGGCTCGACGGATTTGGGATCCTTGACCTGCGCGGCGGCAGACCCTGCCGCGAGAAGCGCGGTCAGCAGGAGGCCAAAACCAGCGGTCCGGACTTGCGATGCCATGGGGGAAGTCTAGACACGAAAAAACGCGCTGCAAAGCGGCAGCGCGTCAAACACCTGTGATATCGTGATGCCGATCGGAAATTTCCGACCGAACAACAGCTTAGCCCTGGCGAGCCTTGAAGCGGCGCTGGGTCTTGTTGATCACGTAGACGCGGCCCTTGCGGCGGACCAGGCGGTTATCGCGGTGACGGGCACGCAGCGATTTCAAAGAGTTACGGACTTTCATCGGTCGATCCTGATAGCTTGCGATCGTGACTTCAAATGCCGTGCATCGCAGGCCGAAATCAGCGAAATATGGGCTTTAACCCGCTGGCAGCCGAGCCACCCGGGACCCGCGGTTTCTAGACACCAAGGACCCCACTGTCAATCCGAACGGGCAAAATCACGGCCCGTACGGACGACATTTGCAGGCCTTTGTCACGTCAAACGCCGAATTCCGTGCGGCAGCACAGCGTCATTCCTGCGGCACGTTTGCGGTCTTCACCACCGCGCTCCATTTGGCGATTTCCGCGTCCACGAAGGCAGCGAATTCCGTTCCCGTTCGCCCGCCTGGCTCGACGCCCTGCGTGGCGAACTTTTCGCGGGTGGCCGGCGCAGCCAATATCTCTCGCATCGCTTCGACCAGCTTTTTGTAGATCGGGTTCCCGTTCGCCTGCGGCATGTACATGCCGAACCACGACGTCGCCTCGAAGCCCTTCACGCCGGCCTCGTCGAGCGTCGGCACATCGGGCAGCGAGGCCGCGCGCTGCAGGCTGGTGACCGCGAGCACGCGGATATTACCGGCCTGCGCGGCGGGCAGCACTGTGGGCAATGTATCGAACATGATCGGGATATGGCCGCCGATCAGATCGTTCATCGCGGGCGCTGCGCCCTTGTAGGGGATGTGCTCGATATTGACGCCGGCCATCTGCTTGAACAATTCGCCGGAGAGATGATTGGCGCCGCCGATGCCGGAGGAGCCGAACGACAGTTTGCCGGGCTGCTTCTTCGCCATCTCGATCAATTCGGCGACGCTCTTCGCGGGAAAATCCTTCGACACGCACAACGCATTCGGCGCCGTCGCCACCACGGCGATCGGCGAAAAATCCTTCTGCGTGTCGTAAGGCAGGCGCGTGCGCAGGCTCGGATTGATGACGTGATGCGTTGCCGTGATCAGCACCACGCTGCCGTCGGCCGGCGACTTCGCCACCATCTCGGATCCGATGGTACCGGATGCACCCGGGCGGTTTTCGACGAGTGTCGTGACGCCCAGCTTGTCGCCGAGATATTGCGCGACGAAGCGCGCGAGAATGTCGGTGGTGCCGCCGGCAGGAAACGGCACGATGATCTTGATCTGATTGCCGGGAATTGTCTGCGCCTGCGCGGGCGCGGCAGTGAAGCAAGCGATGGCCAGCACGGCCAGCATGCCTCTTGCGAGCATGTTCATTTCATCCCTCGATATTGGTTTGACTATTGAATGGCGTGCGACCCGGGCCGCACGCCACAAGGCAAAGTTGACGAAGTACAGAACGATCAGGCCGCGATCGGAAACTCGACCATGGCCTCGCCGATTGCGACCTTCTCATCGTTCTGGTTCTTCACCAGCACATCGACCAGCACCCAGCGCGATTTCTGCGTCACCTGCTTGGCCTTGATGATGCCCACCGGCCTGATCGTATCGCCCGGCTTCACCGGCTTGACCCAGCGCGTTTCCAGGCGGCGATGGATGGCGCCGGCCGGATAGGCCCAGTCGGTCAGCATGCGGGTGATGAGGCCGAAATTGTTCATGCCATGCATGATGATGCCGCCGAAATTGGTCTTGCCGAACGCGTTCTTCATGTAGTCGTCGTCAAGATGCAGCGGATTGTAGTCGAGCGAACCGTCGCAGAAGAGGCGGATCGACTCGCGCGATACGGCGAAGCTCGGACCGTCGATGGTGTCGCCGGCATTCAGTGTCTCGAAATTCGTGCTCATGAATTGTTTCCTTCGCTGCACTTACATCGGGCGAATGGTCTGGCCGCGGCCGGAGCAAATGACGTCGCCGTGCTGGTTGAAGAACACGTTGTCATGCACGACGAACAACCGCTCGCGCTTGATGAACTTGTCGAGCGCGCGCGCCTGCAACGTGATGGTGTCGCCGGGCCGCGCCGGGATGTTGTAGCTCCAGCTCTGGCCGGCATTCACAGTGCCGGGCGTCCGCATCCAGTCGTCGGTGGGCGTGCAGGAAAACATCAGCAGGATGTGGATCGAGGGCGGCGCGATCAGCCCGCCATAGGGCGAAGCCTTCGCGTAAGCTTCGTCGAAGTACAGTGGGTGATCCTCGCCGACCGAGCGGCAATACAAATGGATCGCTTCCTTGGTCAGCACATAGGGCAGCGTCTTGCGGGGCGCGCCGGGGACGATCTCGTCCCAGACTTTCCGCAAGTTCGCGTCCTTCCAGAAATCCGTCTCAAAAACTTGTGCTTGCATCGTCTCGTCAACTCCCATAAACATGTTCGCTGAGCGAACTTTTTATTCGTCCAGCGAACCACATTGATATGATTTTGACCGATCTGCAAGTCGCAGATTTTGAAGGGGCCTGACGTGGCGAAAGAGAGCGATGGATTTGTGCGCGCGATCGCGCGGGGCTTTGCGACCGTGGAAGCACTCGGCAAACCGCCCGGGCGCCATACGCTGTCGGAAGTTGCAGCAATCGCAGGCCTCAGCCGCGCCACCGCCCGCCGCATGCTGGCGACGCTGGTGGCGATGAACTATTGCGAGGCCGATGGGCGCTATTTCAGCCTGCGTCCGCGGGCGCTCGGCCTCGGCATGTCCTATCTCAACGCGCTGCCCTACTGGGGCTATGCCCAGCGCGCACTTGATGATCTGCGCAACGAGACCGGCGAATCCTGCGCGCTGGCCGTGCTCGACGAGACCGAAATCGTCTATGCGCTGCGCCTGCCGGCGCGGCGTATTCTGTCGGCCAATCTCGCTGTCGGCAGCCGCCTGCCCGCGCATGCGGTGTCGCTCGGCCGCGTGCTGCTCGCCGCACTGCCGCCCGACAAACGCGCAAACTATCTTGCGACCACCGACTTCCAGCCGATCACCGCCCGCACCGTCGTCGATCCGGCAGAGCTCGGGCGCGAACTCGAACGTGTGGATCTCGAGGGCTATGGCTGGATCGACGGAGAACTCGACCCCGCAATCTGCGGCATCGCCGTGCCGGTGCGCGACCACTCCGGCCGCGTCGTGGCGGCGATCAGCATCAATACGATTTCAGGCACGCTGAGCGAGGCGGAAGCGAAAGAGAAGTATCTCGTCCCGCTGCGAAGAACGGCGCAGGATATCCGCACGCAGGCTTCGCAGGCAGGGTAGTCGTAGGACCTATTGGCCAAAGGCGTAATCCGCCGGCCGAGTTCATGGTGGAGACCCCACCGCTCTTCGAGCGATAGCGGACAAGTCGCGGGCTGCCTAACCACCAAGCAAATAGTTGCCGACGCGCACGGAGCCATCGCAATCGACGATCAGTTCAACCCGCCGTCGTTCATTGGCAGGCTCAAGGGAAAAGATGACGATCCATCGATGCCTCACTTGCAACTCGTGATCCGGAGGCCGCACAGCAAAACAATTCAAACAATCCATTTTTAGATTCTCCAGCGCGGCATTTGTCAGACCATTCCGGCGCAGGTCGGAGATCAAGCTCGTGGATGACCAACTTGACGAGAAGAAAAGCGCGACGGCCCGATAGGCATCCGCCTCCTTTTCGAGTGGAATTCGGCATCCGCACACCGAAACGATCATTAATATCAGCATCGTAACGAGAGGCAGTGAGTACTGGAAATGATTCTTCATCGATTGTTATGATCAAGGGCCGAGAGAACACGCGCCGCGGCCCATTCTATAGTCTTGTTCGTAACAGATCATAAGACAGGCCGAGCGAGAGGCGTAAAATTCCCGGAGCAATTCCCATCACAGCCGGGCGATTACAATGGTGAGTGTCGTTGCGCTCTGGCTGGCGCAGCCGTAGCTCGGATGCACGCAGCGTAATCCGCCGACCGACTACAATGTGGAAACACTGCGGCGGATTACGCTTCGCTAACCCGCCCTACGGCTGATCGCCTTAGCTGCAGTCAGACAATAAGCCATCACGGCCAGCGGCACCGCCAGCATCAACCAGCTCAAGGCCCACCAGAGGCCGCTTTCACCGATCAGTGCCGCGACCAATCCGGCGATGGTCGCAACGGCCAGCGCGATCGGCCAGAGCCATTGGCGCCTGAAGCTACTCATCGCGCCGCCGCCTGCATTCCGGGAATCGCCATGCCCGCTGCGCGGCGCCGGCGGCGCTTTGCCCACCACAGATAAAGGCCGCTCATCAGCACCACGATGGTGACGACATCGAGCAGCGCCCAGATGATCTTCAGGGGCAAGCCGCCATAGTCGCCGAAATGCAGCGGCTGCGACATGAACAGCGCCGTCGCGTACCATGGCATGTCACGCACGGAGACCACGCGGCCAGTCGTCGCATCGGCCAATGCGGGCTTGAGGATACGGCTGGTGATCGGCGTGTTGCCGGTGAGGAAGATCGCGACATGCGACGGTGTCGCGAAGGGCGTGCCGGGAAAGGCCACCGTCATGACATTCATGCCGGGCACGGCACTCCGCACCTCGCGCAGCATGTCATCGATGCGGGCGCGCTTTGTCGCATCCTCCGCGGGCTTCGCCTGTGCCGCCATTTCGACAAGCTGGTTGGCCTGCCATGCGAGTTCGATCGGCGCGGCCAGCGTGTTGATGACGCCGGTGAAACTGACGACGGCGAACCAGGCAAGCGTGCCGATGCCGAGCAGATTGTGCAGATCGAGCCATGTGCGCTGCCGGTTGCCACCGCGGCGGACGGCGCCGAAATCGAGCCGGCGCGTGAACGGGCCATAGAGCACGACCCCGGAGACGATGGCGATGCAGAGAAGGAGGCCCATGAAGCCGAGAAACAGCGTGCCCCAGAGGCCGGCAAACATATCGAGATGCAGCCGCAGCATCACATAGAGAAAGCCTTCATTAGGCTGCGGGACCTCGATCTGCTTTCCCGTGCGGGTGTCGAACACCTGATAGTGGAAGGCGCCGGGATCGGTGGTCATCGCCGCTGCCGTCGGCACTTTCACGATGGGATGATCGCGGTCGTAAAACAGATAGGGGACGACCTGCCCCGGCCGCGCGGCCTGGGCCCGCGCGACGATGTCGTCGATGGAGGCCGTGCCCGGCGCCGCGGCGGTGGTTTCGAGCTTGAGGTCGGGGCCGAGCTCGTCCTTGAAGATCAAGGGCAAGCCGGTGATGCACAGCATCAGCGCGAACAACGTGCAGACGAGGCTGGTCCAGCGATGCAGCCACGACCAGATGCGGATGGTGCGCGGGGTCATGACGGCACAAACATCTCAAACTGTCGTCGCCCGGCTTGACCGGGCGATCCAGTAGACACTGCTGCACCTGCGTATACTGGGTCACCCGGTCGAGCCGGGTGACGACAAGTGAGGTGTGGGTGGGGCGCGGCGTGCATCACCACCGATACCGCAGCCCTGCCAGCACCGTGCGGCGGTTGGCATACTGGCAATAGAAGCCCGACGAGCAGCTCGAATAATATTCCTTGTCGAACAGGTTGTTGACGTTGAGCGTCAGCGCCATGCCGTTCAGGCTGCGATTGAGATTGCCGAGTTCGTATTTCAGAGCGAGATCCGCCACGGTGTAGGCCGCCGTGCGCAGCGTGTTGTAGTCGTCGCCGAAGGTGGAGCCGACATGGCGAACGCCGGCACCGAGCGTGAGGCCCGTGACCGGGCCGCTGCGGAAGGTGTAGTTGGCCCAGGCCGAGCCGTAAAAATCCGGCACCGCCTGCGGACGCATGCCGAGCAGCAGCGCATCAGTGGACTTCGTCACGCGGGTATCGAGAAAAGTCAGCGCGCCGACCAGTTCGAGGCTGTCGGTGACATTGCCGCGCGCCTCCAGCTCGACGCCGGTCGAGCGGACCTCGCCCTGCTGGACCAAGAGGCCCGGGATGGCCGATGGCGACTGCACGTTCTGCTGGCGGATATCGAAAGCCGCCGCGGTGAGCAGGATCGGCAGGAAGGTCGGCTGATATTTGACGCCGGCTTCATACTGCTCGCCGGTGGTGGGCACGAAGGGCGAGCCATTGGCGCTGACGCCGGCCACCGGCTCGAAAGATGTGGCATAGCTCACATAGGGTGCGACGCCGTTGTCGAACTTGTAGAGCAGACCGGCGCGATAGGTGGTCCTGGCGTCGGACTGAGTCTGGCGACCGGCAACGGGATTGAACGCGGTCATTCGCGAGTCCGTCGCCTGGTCGGCCCAGTCGTGGCGTACGCCCAGGGTGGCGCGCCAGCCGCCGAGGCTGATCTGATCCTGCGCATAGATGCCGGCCTGAGACAGGCGCTGGCTGTTGTCGAAGGCGTTCACGAAGCCGGTGACCGGCTGACCATAGATGGGGTTGACCACATCGAGGGGCGTCGCGCCGCCGATCTGATAAAGCCAGTTGCTGCGCGTTTCCTGATAATCGACGCCGGTGACGAGCTTGTGCTGCAGGGCGCCGGTGCCGAAATCGAATTGCAGGCGGTTGTCGGCGGCGAGGTTATTCGCATCTTCCAGCGAGCGGATGCCCCAGCGCGGCAACTGGCCGGTCGGGGTCATGGCCGCATTCATCTGCAGCGACTGGAAATCGGTCTGCACATGGCCATAGCGCAGGGTCGAATACAGGCTGACCACGTCATTGAGGCGTTTGTCGAACTGATAGCCGACGCCATATTGCTCGCGCTTGAAGTGATCGAAAGCGGGATCGCCGACATTGAGCTTGGAGTTCAGGTAAGGCCGATACTGCGCCGGCGCGAGCGACTTCGCATAGATCGAGTTGAAGTAGCCGCCCTGCGGATCGTTCTGATAGTAGCTCTGGATGGTCAGGCGCGTGTCCATGTCCGGCGCCCAGGTGATGGCGGGCGCGACGGCCACGCGCTGCTCGTCGACACCGTCATAACGCGTGCCGGACTGGCGGCCGATGGCGGTGAGACTGTAGAGCCACTGCCCTTCCTTATCCAGCGCCCCCTGGCTGGTGATGCCCGACTGGATGCGACCATAGGTGCCGCCTTCGACACGGAATTCGTTGAAGGGCGTGGCACTCGGCATGCGGCTGACCATGTTGACGAGGCCGCCGGGGCTGGTCTGGCCGTAGAGCATCGCCGATGGGCCTTTCAGCACATCGACGCGATCGAGCAGGAACGGATCGATGGACGACACCGCAAAAGCCTGGCCGCGCGGCAGCTTCAGGCCGTCGAGGAAGCTGACATAGCTGGTGGTGAGACCGAACGACCCGAAGCCGCGCATGAAAATGCTGTCATAGCGCGCATTCGTATCGGCATCGGAGATGACGCCCGCGGTGTAGCGCAGCGCATTGCCGACGGTCTGGACGTTCTGGTCGTCCATCTGCCGGCGCGTGACGGTGGAGATCGACTGCGCGGTTTCCAGCACCGGCGTATCGGTCTTGGTGGCCGTGCCGGAGGACTTGTCGAGATAGCGATCCGAGGTGTTGGTCGCGCTCACCGCTTGCACTGCCAGTGCGGCAGCAGCGGGAGCACGTGATGGCGTGCGCGCGGCGCCGCGCTGCGTGGTGGGGCGCGCGGCCGCGCGGCGCGCAACACGGCGCTCGGGCGACTGCACGGTGACTGCGGGAAGCGCGACCGATGGCTCGCGCGCCGTCTGCGCCATGGCCTCCGGACTGCCGATCAGCGTCGCGGCGACAGCCGCACCGATGATGATCCTGTGCTCACTTCCCATTCCAACTTCCCCGTATTCCCCGATCGCGAATGGGGGGGACGAATAAACGGGACGGGACCGTCCTGTCCAGATTGATTGCCAAGGGAAGGCAAATCTGAGATTGGAATTGCTCGAAACACTTGGCTAGCGAACCTGGCTACCGGACGCACGACTGAAGGACCCGAATGCCGGCTGCACCCTCCCCCTCCAAAGGCGGACGCCCGCGCAAGAGCGATGTGGAAGCGAAGTCGCTGCACATCATTGAGACGGCTTCGCGGCTGTTCGCGCAGCAGGGCTTTGCGGCGACTTCGGTGGAGCAGGTCGTGGCCGCTTGCGGCGTCGGCAAGGACACGGTGTATCGGCGCTATCCGTCCAAGCTCGCGCTGTTCGAAGGCGTGGTGGCGCATGCGCGGGTGCAGACCGAGGCGCATTTCCAGACCGCGATGGAAGGCGCCACCGGCGATGCGATGGAGCAGCTCCGCGCCGCGGCGCGCTGGCTGCTGACGGTCAATCTCGATCCGACCCTGGTCGCCTTCAAGCGCATCGCCTTCAGCGAGGCGCTGGTGGTCGGACAATCCGCGGCCAACAGGACCGTGGATCCGATCATGGACCGGCTGTTCGCCCTGTTGCGCGGCGCGCAGGAGACAGGCGAGATCGGGCCTGGCGACGTGGCGTTTCTTGCCACGCAACTGATCAACAGCATCGCCGTCGGCCCGATGATCGGCGCCATGCTGGGAAGCACGACCTATGCGGCGACCGCGGCACAGGATGCCTATTTCGACAAGGCGTGGCGACTGTTTGTGGATGGTGCGCGGGGCGCCACCACGCAGGATCGTTGAGCACAGGCGCGGCGGCGCCGACAGCTTCTAAGTTTCGGCATCCAGCCTCAATATCGTCCCGCCCGCCTGCTTCAGCCGGGCAAGGTATGTTTCCGGCTCGAGCAGCTGATACGGAAAATACAGGCCGGGCGCGACCTTCAGCTGGCCGCCGAGGCCGGCAAGCCGTTCGAGCACCATGGCGACGCCGAGGCCCGTCAACGGCATCTGGCCTTCAGGATGGACGACCGCATGGCGCGTGCGGAGCGGTTTTCCGGCATGATCCCTGCCGGACAGTTCGATGATGATCTCGGTAGAAAAAGGCTCGCCGCGGCGGCGGCTGGAGCTGATCCCCATCGCGAGATTGAACTGCACATTGGGCGCACCGAGTGCCGTTGCGAGACCAACGACGTCATAGGGCGCGAGTGCATCGGCCTGTGTGACGGTGCCGTCGGCGGCGCGGAACGTCACCTTGGCGTCGTCACCACTGCGCCAGATGTAGTTGCCGCCGCGGCGCGTGAGCGCAGCGGGCGTGGAGGCGATCAGCCGTTCGACATCGAGCGCCGCTGCCGGGCCGCCGGTGTCCTGCTCGTCGAGCAACGCGCCGATACTGACGTCATCGATCTCGCCGAACGTCCTGGCGGCTTCGAGTGCCGGAATCGTTGTCGCCCCCACCAGCCATTCGGCGCCGAGCACCACCGGCATCGCGCTCGGCCGGTGCATATAGGCCGCGACTTCCGGGCCAATCTCATGGATGCTCGACGAGATGCTCATATGCGGCACCCCGCGCGCCTGCGCGAAATGAAGCGCAGCGAGACTGTCGTCCTTGAAGAAGATGGCGACGGCGCTGACCGGCTGAGTGCCGAGGCCGAGGTCTTCGGCCGCAAGATCGAGCACGACGCCCTCTGCATGTCCGATCCCGGCCGCGACGCTCTCGGTCTTGACGCGATCGCGACCTCCGATCAGCAGCGGCGCATCGGGATGCGCCGCGCGCAGCAAGCGCGCAGTCCAGCGACCGATGACACCTGAGCCGCCGACGAGCAGGATCGGATGTTGTGGCATTGTCATTCTCCCTCGTTGCAGGGCCAACGCGCGATGGGCGGATTGGCTCCGGGGGACTACGGGGTCGTGCCGCGCGGTAGCTGCATCACCTTCAAGCCCGTCCAGTGCGCAATGAAGGCCCACTGGTCGGCGGTCTCCGCGATCACCTTGTCGGTGGGCTTGCCGGCGCCATGACCGGCGCGGGTCTCGACGCGGAGGAGATGCGGCTTGTCGCCGATCTCCGCCGCCTGCAGCGCGGCCACATATTTGAAGCTGTGGCCGGGGATAACGCGGTCGTCGGTATCGGCGGTGTTGACCAGGATCGCCGGATAGTCCTCGCCCGATCGCACATTGTGATAGGGCGAATAGCTGCGCAGCGCGTGGAAGTGCTGTTCCTGCCGGGGATCGCCAAAGTCCTCCATCCACATCTTGCCGCCGGTGAAGAGCGGAAAGCGCAGCATGTCCATGACGCCGACACCGGGCAGCGCCGCGGCGAACAGGTCGGGACGCTGGTTGACCACGGCGCCCATCAAAAGACCGCCATTGGATTCGCCCTGTATGGCGAGACCGTCGGGCGAGGTGATGCCCTCGGCCTTCAGATATTCGCCGGCGGCGATGAAATCGTCGAAGGCGTTCTGCCGTTTTGCGAAACGGCCGGCATCGTGCCACGCCCGGCCATATTCGCCGCCGCCGCGGATATTGGCGACGACGGACACGCCGCCCTGCTCCACCCACGCCATCTGCGTCGGCGCATAAAACGGAATCATGCTGATGCCGAAGCCACCATAGGCATAGAGCAGGGTCGGCGCCGGTCCTGTCACATCCTTGCGGCGGATGACGAACATGGGAATGCGTGTGCCGTCCTTCGAGGCATAGAAGCGCTGTTCGACATGGATACGATCGAGATCGATGCCGGCATCGGGCCTGGCCCAGACATAGGTGGTGTTGTCGGCGACGTCGTAACGATAGATCGTGGTCGGGATATTGTAGCTGGTGAAGACGAAGAAAACTTCATTGCTGTCCTGGTCGCCGCGGAAACCGCCGACGGTGCCGATGCCCGGCAGGTCGACGCTGCCCTCCGGCGTGCCGTCAAGGGCATAGCGGCGCATTTCGGATTTCGCATCGACGAGATAGGTTGCCAGCAGCTTGCCGCCGAGCAGCGCTGCATAACCCAGCGTCGCTTCCTGCTCGGAGACGACATCCTCGAAAGTCAGCTCGGCATGAGCGAGATCCACCGACACGATCTTCTTGCGCTCGGCGCCCTTGTTGGTGCCGATGAAGAGTTTCGTGCCGGCATTGCCATAGACCACCCAATCAGAATCGATGTCCGTGATCAGCGGCCGCGGCGTCCAGTCGGGCGTATCGAGATCGATGACCGCAAGCGCATTCGCGCCTGGTCCGGGCGTGGATAGCAGCACGAGATAACGGCCGTCATCGGTGGTGTAGCCAACATTGATCAGATGCGGCTTGTCGGGTGTCGCATAGACGGGACGGTCATCTGCCTGCGACATGCCGAGCGCATGATAGTAGACCGCGTGGTTCTGTACGCCGGCCTGCGATGACTCGCCATCCGCGGCATCGGGATAACGCGAATAGAAGAAACCTCGATTATCCTTCATCCAGGCGATGGAGGTGAAGCGCGCGCGCGTCACCTCGTCCGCGAGGGTTTCGCGCGCATTGACGTCAAACACCTTGATGCTGCGCCAATCGGTGCCGGCCTGCTGGATCGAAAAGGCGATCAACGCACCGTCATCCGATATCGCCCATTCGCCCAATGCCGTCGTGCCGTCAGACGACCAGTCATTGGGATCGATCAGCACACGCTCTGGACCTTCAAGACCATTGCGCATCACCAGCAGCGGCTGGTTCTGCAGCCCGGTCTGGCGGGTGTAGAAATAGCGGCCACGGCGCGCCCATGGCGGGCTGACGCGCTCATGATCGAACAATTGCTGCAGGCGCGCCTTGAAGATGTCGCGGCCGGGCAAGGTCGAGAGATAGGCCTCGGTGACATCGTTCTGCGCCTTCGCCCAGGCGGCGACGTCGGCATCCTCGCGGATATCGTTCTCCAGCCAGCGATAGGGATCGGCGACCTGTTGGCCGAAATGATCCTCGACCAGATCGAGACGGCGGGTTTTCGGATACGCGAATGCTGGTGCCATCGGGAGGGACTCCGTTGGTTGACGAAAACAGATGGGAAGAGAGTGCATCGCTGGCGATGCTTTTATTTGCGCATGATCTGGTCCGAAAACCGGAATCCAGTTTTCGGGATCATGCGCTACGGCGCGACGGGATCGCAGATCGGCAAGGTGCTTGCGGTTCGTATCGCTTCCGCCATCCGGTCGATCACTTCGGGCAGCGTGAATTCACGGCGATCAGTGATCGCCGCCGTTGCGATGTCTTCATCGACGATGCGCAGCGCCGTCATCACGGCAGCACCGCAGAGACGGACGTCGAAATCCGTGGTCCATCGCCTGGTCCGCCGCGCCACCACCTCGATGATGGTTTCCTCGGCTGCGTGACACGACATCAACCAGGCCGAACGCAGCGCCGGCTCTTTTGGGAGCAACGCCACGAGGCGGACAGCAAGGATGTCATCGGCGATTTCGCGCGGCGTCTGGTCCTGCGGGCGAACTACGGCATGCAGATAGGTTTCGATGGAGACGTCGAGTGGCCATTCGCTGAGCTGATTGGCAAAGCGCAGCGACGAAACGGCGAAGAGTGGTTCCACTGCGCTCTCCTTGGACCGGAAGTATCGCCAGACCGTGCGTTTCGAGAGGCCGGCGGCCGCCGCGATGTCATCGCCGCTGGTCGCCGCCACGCCGCGCGCGAGAAACAGCTCGGCGGCGTGGCGGGAGACCGTCAGGCGTGGGTCTTCGCGGTCGGCGGGCATCGGCGGACTCTTGCTCTGTCACTTAGTGACAGAAACGTATGTCACTAAGTGACACGAGTCAACCGGGCGATATTGCCACAGGGTGTATCGGCTTGGTTCCTTCTGTCGTCACCCGGCTTGACCGGGTGACCCAGCATACGCCCGCGGCTCCCGAGTTTACTGGATCGCCCGGTCAAGCCGGGCGATGACACAGAGCGGGCCTCCCCTCGCCTTTCATTACACTCGCCGCTTTGCTAATTGACCGGTCAACCACAACGACAAAATTCCAGGAAGCGCGCTGCCATGAAGCTGATCGATCCGGACGAGCTGGTCGCCATCGACATCCACACCCATGCGGAGGAGCCGTGCGGCTGCCATGCCGACGACGGCTATGACGATTTCCAGGCGCGGATGGCGGAATATTTCAAATCGCCGCACAAACATCCGCCCACCGTTGAGGAAACCGCCGCCTATTACCGCGCCAAGAAGATCGCCGCGGTGATCTTCCCCGTCGATGCCGAGCGCGAGACCGGCTTCCGCCGCTACAACAATTACGAGATGCTGGAAATCGCCCAGCAGAACGCTGACGTGCTGATCCCCTTCGCCTCGATCGATCCGCACAAGGGCAAGCTCGGCGTGCGTGAAGCGCGCAAGCTGATCTCCGAATACGGTGTCAAAGGCTTCAAATTCCACCCGACCATGCAGGGCTTCTATGCCAATGACCGCATGGCCTATCCGCTCTATGAGGCGATTCAGGAAGGCGGCGCCATCGCGCTGTTCCATACCGGGCAGACGGGCGTCGGCTCCGGCATGCCCGGCGGTATGGGCATGCGGCTGAAATATTCCAACCCGATGTATATGGACGATGTCGCGGTGGATTTTCCGGACATGAAGATCATTCTCGCGCACCCGTCCTTCCCCTGGCAGGAGGAGGCTTTGTCGGTCGCGACCCACAAGCCCAACGTGTATATCGACCTCTCCGGCTGGTCGCCGAAATACTTCCCGCCGATTCTGGTGCGCTATATCAATTCCATTCTGCAAGATAAGATGCTGTTCGGTTCCGACTGGCCGGTGATCATGCCGGACCGCTGGATGGCCGATTTCGCCAAACTCGACATTCGCGACGAGGTGCGTCCGAAGGTCCTGAAGAACAACGCACGGAAACTACTGGGTATATGACGAAAGCCGATCTGCCTGAAAAGCTCGCTGCCAGCAGGCAGATCGCTGCTATCGCCACCGCCTTCTTCCTGCCCTTCTCCACCAGCGGACAGGCGATCGGGATCTCCGTCTTTGCCGTGCTGGCGCTGCTGACGCTGGATCGCGCGCGTTTCGCCGCGACCATGCGCCACCCGGCGGCTTGGCTGCCGACGGCGCTGTTCGCGCTGATCCTGGTCGGCGTGCTGTGGTCGAAGCTGCCGCTTGGCGGTGCCATCAAATGGGTCGGCCCCTATGCCAAGCTGCTGCTGATCCCGCTGCTGCTGGCAACGGCCTTCACGCCGAAACAGGCACTGCATATCGGCTACGGCTTTCTCGCCTCCTGCCTGATGATCCTCGCTTTGTCTTACGCGTATTTGCTGTGGCCCACCGGGCCATGGGGCTGGTTCAAGTCGCTCGGCGTGCCGTTCAAGGACAATGCGGTGCAGAGCGAATGCTTCGCCATCTGCGCGCTCGCACTGGCGCTGGGCGCCGTGCGCATCTGGACCGACGGCGATCGCCGCCGCGCCGTCGCACTCGGCCTGCTGGCGCTGCTGTTCTTCGCCAACATCTTTCTCATCTACGTGTCGAAGACCGGCATGCTGGTGGCCTTCACACTGGTGGCCGTTTTCGTGTTCCGCACCGGCGGCTGGCGCACCGCGCTTGTTCTCGGCATCCCCATCGTGCTGATCGTCGCGGGCTCGCTGATCTATTCGCCGTCCGCGCAGAATCGCGTGGCGGAGATGGCGACCGACATCACCGCCGCCGGCAAGGACGG
The DNA here is from genome assembly GCA_002256345.1 of Bradyrhizobiaceae bacterium PARB1. Classification (GTDB taxonomy): domain Bacteria; phylum Pseudomonadota; class Alphaproteobacteria; order Rhizobiales; family Xanthobacteraceae; genus Tardiphaga. The sequence continues at coordinate 721,971 of NKIY01000003.1, forward strand.
CACCGAAACCGTCTCGACGGCATCGCGCATCGATTTCTGGAAGAAGGCATCGGAATTCGTGAGACAGGCGCCGCTGGTCGGTCATGGCACCGGCAGCATCCGGCCGCTGTATCAGGAACTCGAAGCCACGCGTCCATCGCCTTATGGCGAGGCGGTGGCCGACCCGCACAACCAGGTCCTGCATATCGTGCTGCAGGTGGGTCTCATTGGCGGCGTGATCCTGCTGGCGATGTGGTTCGTGCATTTCCGGCTGTTCACGGGAGCCGACATGGCCAGCACCATGGGCCTTGCGATCGTCGCGCAGAATTTTGTCGGCTCGCTGTTCAACAGCCATATTTCGCAGGTGACGCAGGGGATGTTGTATGCCCTTGGCGTCGGCCTGCTCGGCGCGGTGGTTCTGCACCGGAACACCGTGGTCGCCCGCTCGCCCTCTGACCGCAACGACGCACTGTAATTCTCCATGTCCCTCGAATCCGTCCGCGCCGATCTCGCCGCCAAGGCGCCCGATCTCACCGTCGTCGTTACCGACAAGAGTTCCGCCACCGTCGCCCTCGCCGCCGAGGCGCTGGGCGTCGAGCCCGGCCAGATCGCCAAGACGCTGTCCGTGCGGGTCGGCGACCGCGTGGTGCTGGTAGTGACCAAGGGCACGGCGCGGCTCGACAACCGGAAGGCGCGCGAGGCGCTGGGCGGCAAGCCGCGCATGCTCGGCGCGGAGGAAGTGGTGGCGCTCACCGGCCATCCGGTGGGCGGCGTCTGCCCGTTCGGGCTCGCGACACCGCTTGCCGTCTATTGCGACGTGTCGCTGAAGGAATATGCCGAGGTGTGGCCGGCTGCGGGCTCGATCAACAGCTCGGTCTGCCTCACCCCGGATCGGATGGCGGAATTGACGGGCGCCACATGGGTGGACGTCTCCCAGGCGCCGGCGGGAGTGACGGATCAGGCCGCCTCAGAGGCCGCCGCAGGCTGAGAATAATCGACCGCCGCCGAGTGATCGCAAAGCACAAACGACCTGCCCATGGCAGCGGCGACAGTTCGCGTATTGCTATTTTCCGGCCCCCCTCGACTTTACCCGCTGGGACCACGATTTTCCGGGCAACGCGGCACATATGCCGCCGAACGGATATCGACCCATGCGCACCAAAGCCCCTGCTCCGACCCCGCAAGCCTCCCGGACGTGGCGGATTCTGAGCGCGATGATCGCCGCAGCAGCAGCCGGCCTCAGCACGGCCGGCGTTTGACATCAGGCCATCGCGCCTCCTGCGCGCGGCTTTGCCGCGCGGCATCTTCGCATTATCCAATTCTTGAAGGTATTTAGCTAAATTCCCCACCCGGTCGCGCATGAAGCCGACCGGGGAGAAACGCAATGCGGCTTTTGCCGATCAGCGATGCCGACCGCAGCTGGGGCGTGTTGAAGGCGCAATGGCGCAAGGCGGCCGAGGCCGCCGAGGAAGATTTCTCGACCTATATGACCGGCAGTTTCGCGGCGCTCGATCCACTGATGCAAAGCGGCAAAGGCGGCCTTTACGGGCTCTATGACGACAGCACGGCGCGGGCCTTTTGCCAGGTCAACAAGCTACTGATGCCGAAATTCGAAGGTCCGGTGCTGCGGGCGCGCTTCATGACCATTTCCCCCGCTTACGATCTCGGCTCCGCCGGCGCGGGACAATACGGCCAGTTGCTGGTCGAGCTGTTTTCCGGCGTGGTCTGGCTGGCCCGCAACGCACTGGCTGCGAGCCACGTGCTGTTTCACCTCCGCAGCCCGGCCGACGCCCAGTTTCTTGCCCCGCTGCAGACACCGGTGCCGGACTCACCTTTCCAGCGCTTTGCCATCCATGGCGCCTGGGTCGAGTGCGATCTCAAACTGCATGAGCTCGAAGAAGCCTGATATCGCAGCGCGGCATGACATGCCCTCACGCTTGCACCTCGGCATTTGCAGTGATAGCCCGGTTGTACGATGACCGGACAAGCAAAACATTCCGCACGCAAGAACGGCAGTGGATCGACACGGCCCGCTTTGTTGCGCCCGCTCAATCCCGTGCGCCGCCGCACCGAGGAAGTGGTGGAGCGTATTGCAGCGCAAATCATCGAGGGCCAGTTGCCCGCCGGCGCGCGGCTACCGACCGAACAGGCGATGATGACCGCCATGGGCGTGAGCCGCACCGTCGTGCGCGAGGCGATCTCGGCGCTGCGCGCGCGTGGTCTTGTCACCACACGGCAGGGCGCTGGCGCTTTTGTCAATAGCGATGCCAATCGACAACCTTATGCCATCGATCCCGAAGGATTGGGATCGCTCGACAGCGTGATCGAGATTCTGGAACTGCGCACGGCCGTGGAGATGGAGGCGGCCGCGATCGCCAGCGAGCGTGCCACGGCAGCGCAGATCAAGGCGATCGCCAAGGCGGCCAATGTCTTCACCCGCGCCATCGCCAAAGGCGACCGCGCGATCAAGGAAGATTTCGACTTTCACTACGCCATCGCCGTCGGCACGCAGAATTCGCGCTTCGTCGGCTTTCTGGAATTCCTGGGCGGCTTGATCATTCCGCGCCAGAGCATCCGCACCTTCGACGGCAAGGCGGAGCTGCAGACACGCTATCTCGAAAGTATCGAGAAGGAGCATCAACTGATCGTCGATGCCATCGGCGAACGCTCCCCCCGCAAGGCCCGCGAGGCGATGCGGCGGCATCTGGTGAACGGCAAGGCGCGCTACAAGCAGCTCGCGGATGAGGCGGGGTAGTAGCAATGTCGTCCCCGCAAAGGCCGGAACGACAGGCTACCTGAATCCAAACGCATGCGGCAGGGCCATGGAGAACCATGGCACATAGGTCACCAGCATCAGCACCGCGAACATCACCCAGTAGAACGGCCAGATGCCGCGCATCACCTCGTCCACCGACACCTTGCCGATGGCACAGCCGACGAACAGCGTGGTGCCGACCGGCGGCGTCAGCAGGCCGATGCCGAGATTGAGCAGCATGATGATGCCGAAATGCACGGGATCGATGCCGAAACTCTTCACCACGGGCAGCAGGATCGGCGTGCAGATGAGCAGCAGCGGCGCGAGATCGAGCGCGGTGCCCAGCACCAGCAGCATGATGTTGAGCCACATCAGGAGAACGTATTTGTTCGACGAGATGGCGACGAAGAAATCCGTCATCTTGGCCGGCATCTGCATCAGCGCGGCGACATAGCCGAAGCAGGACGCTGTCGCGACCAGCGTGAGCACCATCGCCACCGTCTGCAGGGTGCGATAGGTCAGCATCGGCAGTTCCGACCATTTGTAGTCGCGATAGATGAACATGGTGACGAAGAACGCCCAGACGCAGGCGACCGCGCCGGCCTCGATGGGCGTGAAGATGCCAGTGAGGATGCCGCCGAGCACGATGATCAGCGTGACGATGCCCCAGGTGGCATCGCCCAGCATCTTCAGCGCCTGCTTCAAGGGCACCGGCTCACCCTTGGGATGGCCGTCGCGATAGGCGAAATACAGGCACAACAGCATGATGGCGAAGCCGAGCAGCAAGCCCGGCACGATGCCGGCGAGAAACAGGCTCGTGATTGACACCACGCCGCCGGTGGCGAGCGAATAGATCACCGCGTTATGGCTTGGCGGGACCATGATCGCCTGCACCGAGGCGGAGATGGTGACATTGGTGGCGAAGACGCGCGGATAACCTTTCTCCGCCATTTGCGGGATCATCACCGAGCCGATCGCCGACGTATCCGCCACCGACGAGCCGGATATGCCGGACATGATGGTGGTGGCGAGAATGTTGACCTGCGAGAGGCCGCCGCGGATGCGCGTGAAACCGACAAGCACGGCGGCGAGATCGACGAGGCGTTTCGCCATGCCGCCTTCCGCCATGATGGCGCCGGCAAGCACGAAGAACGGCACCGTGAGCATCGACACCTTGCCGACACCGGAGGAGAGCTGCTGCATCACAGCTTCGACAGGAAGATCGATCCACAGCGCGCCGACGAGGGCCGCGAGCGCCAGCGCAAAGGCGATCGGCATGCCGATGGCGAAGAACAGGCACATGCTGAGCAGGAGAACGGCGATGTCCATTGGTGATCCTCAGCAAATGCTATGCGCAAGGTAGTCCCCTCTCCCCAACGGGGAGAGGGTTAGGGAGAGGGGGCGCCCGACGTGACGTCGGAGCGGGGGGCGCCCCCTCGCCCGCCGCCCCCGTCGATGCTTCGCATCGAAGGGCGAGGCGACCTCTCCCCTCGTGCGAAGCTCCGCTTCGCTGGGGGGAGAGGTGACAATGGAGCGTCGCTGCAAACCAATCCGCATCCCCTCACTCCAGCGGCACGTGAGCGTCGCTGCCATCCTGCGGCGGCGGACCGATGGTGAGGCGTTCGATGACGTAGAGCAGCATCATGGCGCCGGAGAGCGGGATCGGCAGATAGGTGACGCCGACCGAGAGCCAGGGAAATTCATCAACCGAATTGCCCCAGGTGGTTTCCACCAAGGCCCCGCCCCAGATCAGCATGAACAGCGCCATCGCGGCCATCAGGAGTTCGCTGATAAACGCTGCGCTGGCGCGCGCCTTCGGCGGCAGAAGGTTGGTGCCCACCGTCATGCTCATGTGAATGCGCTGGCGATAGCAATTCGCCGCGCCGATGAAGGTGACGGCCACCGTGAGCAGCACCGCCAGAGGCTCCGGCCACGATGCTGCGCTGTTGAGGATATAACGCGTGTAGACCGCCCACGGGATGATGAAGGAGATCGACACCAACGCGATGCAGGAGACGATCGCGCCGGTCCAGTACAGAATGTTCATCGCACGGCGGAACGCGAAAGCCAGACCACGCGAAGCGTCGGCATCGTCGTTGATAACTCTTTTGGAGACGGCTTCAGACATTCAAACCTGTCCACACTCTCCACTGTCATCGCCCGGCCGTGCGCGCAATTGCGCGCTAGAACCAGGCGATCCAGTAGACTCGAAACTACAGCGTTTACTGGGTCACCCGGTCGAGCCGGGTGACGACAAGTGGGAGACCATCAACCCACCGCCGCGATGCGCTTGGTCATGTCGGCATATTTCGCACCGTACTTGTCCCACACCGGCTTCACCGCCTCGCGGAACGGCGCCTTGTCGATGGACATGACGATATCGGTGCCGACCTCTTTCATCTTCTCCAGCGCCTTGGCTTCGGCCTCGTACCAGAGCACGCGCTGTTCGAGTTGCGCCTCGCGGCCAACCTTTTTCAACAAGGCCTGATCTTCCGGCGTGAGCTTGGCCCATGATGCCTTCGAGAACACCAACAGCTCCGGAATGATCAGATGCTCGGTCATCGAGAAGTACTTCGCGACCTGATAGTGGTTCTGCGCCACGAAGGACGGCAGATTGTTCTCGGCGCCATCGACCACACCGGTCTGCATGGCGCTGAACACCTGATCGAAACCCATGGCGACGCCATTGCCGCCAAGCGCATTCATCGTATCGATGAACAGCGGATTGCCGATCATGCGGATCTTCAGACCCTTGAGATCTGCCAGCGTCTTTACCGGATGCTTGCTGTTGTAGATGTTGCGTGAGCCGGCATTCATCCAGCCGAGGGCGACCAGCTTCGTCTTTTCGTTGGACGTGATCTTGTTCAGCAGCTCGTTGCCGATCTCGCCGTCCAGCACCGCTTCCATGTGCTTGGAGTCGCGAAACACGAAGGGCATGTTGAAGACATTGACGTCGTCGACGACTGGACCGACGGCACCGACCGAGATACGCGCGATCTGCAACGCGCCAACCTGAGCCTGCTCGATGGCCTCCTTCTCGCCGCCGAGCTGCATGGAGGGAAACATCTGGATACTGAGCCGGCCGTTGGTCGCAGCCTCCAGCTTCTTGCCCATGCGGATAACGGATTCCACCGTGGGATAACCGAGCGGGTGAACGTCCGATGCCTTGAGCACCATCTTGCTCTGGGCCAGAGCGGGCGCAGCTCCGCCGAGCCCTACAGAGCCAGCCGCAAGCGCAGCCAGACCGCCTGTGACGACCTCTCTCCTGTTCATGGACGAAATCCTCCCTGATTTCCCGATGACCGGCATTTGCGCCGTTATTCTTGTTCGCGCCCTGTGTTCAGGGTCGCAATTGCCGCCAATCTTCATGCGCGAAGTTGTACGATGACCAGACATCTAGCACCGCGACCGACCTGCGACAAGCTGGCATATGCAAGCGCAAGTCGAACCAAAGTTCAACGCGCGTGCGCTGCGAAGGGAGGGGAAAATGTAGGATGGGTTGAGTGGAAGCGCGTAGCGCCGACGCGATACCGATCCTGTCCGGCACAAGAGGGATGGGTATCGCTACGCTCAACCCATCCTACGGCTTCGGACCTACTTCACCGCTGCGCAAAAACTCTGCTGGACCGGCTCGGCCGCTGAGCTGCCGCGGTGGGAGACCTTCAGCCACCAGGCGTCCAGCGCGTCGCGCGAACATGGCAGCTTCACGCTCATGCCATCGGCAAAAGCGATCCATTCAGCGAAACGGTGCGAGGGGACGGCAATCACCACGGGAATGTCGCCGGAGAGTGCGCGCTCGATCAGATAAGCGAGACCCTTGCCTTCGCGCTCCTGCTTGCCGAAGCGATTGATGATGACGAGGTCGGCGCCCTGGTCGATGGCATCGGCCACCCGGGTGCCGGCATCGAGCAGCTGGCCGACATCGAGCTTGCAGCCCCTGGCGCCGGGGCCGAGATCCTGAAACAGCCGCACCTGCTCGCCGGTATGCAACATCACGGCATTGAGCCTGGGTACGTCGAATTCGCGGTGGCCGAGCTGCACGAGACCGACGGCGCGGATGCCCTGCGCACCGAGATCGGCCGCGAAGCCGTGCAGCACCGCATCGGGATCCTGGTCCTTCTCATAGACCAGCGCAGCCAGATCGCATTGGGAATCGAACATCGTGACATCCTGGACGGGACGCCACGATCCTATTGCAGAATGGAGGCATTCAAAAGGCTAATCCCGTCGCACGCTCGGTATATCCGGGAGGATACAGCGGAATTGCCCTGCCATGTCCCGGACGCGGCGCAGCGTGAAACGCTACTCCGAAGAGCCGGGACCGCAACAAACACCTGGGCCTGCGACGATCCCGGTTCAGCGAAGCGGCATTACATGCCGCATCGCGTCCGGGACACGAGATCATCGCCCCTTGCGCTTCCGGGCGATATCGCTTTTCAGCGCCATCAACTGCTTGCGAGCGGCGGCGGCAGCGGCCTGCTCGATTTCCCGGTAGCGCGACACAAGACTTGCGCCGAACGGCGTGAGCATGGCGCCGCCGCCATTCTTGCCGCCGGTCTGCCGTTCCACGGCCGCCTGGCCGCAGATGCGGTTGAGTTCGTCCACCAGATCCCAGGCGCGCTTGTAGGACATTTCCATGGCGCGGCCGGCGGCGGAGATCGAACCGGTGGCCTCGATGTTTTCGAGAAGCTGGATCTTGCCCGGCCCGATGCGCCCCTCGGGATCGAGGTCGATGCGGATGCTGAGCGCTGGCACGGGGCTGGCTGATTTGGACATGGCGGGACGTTACGTCGTGGTTATCGGCTTATCCAGTCCTATCGATGCGGCATGCAAAAGGGCGACGCTCATGCGAGCGCCGCCCTTGCAAATCCTGGTCTGCCAATCAGCCGTGCAGCTTCTTCGCGGTCTCGGCGATCACCTTGCCCTGATAGCGGGCGCCGGCGAGTTCGTTCTCGCTCGGCTGGCGACTGCCGTCGCCGCCGGTGATGGTGGTCGCGCCATAAGGCGAGCCGCCGGTGACTTCATCGAGCTTCATCTGGCCCTGGAAGCCGTAGTTCAGGCCGACAACGGTCATGCCGAAATGCAGCAGGTTGGTGATGATGGAGAACAGCGTGGTCTCCTGGCCGCCGTGCTGGGTCGCGGTCGCGGTGAAGGCACCGCCGACCTTGCCGTGCAGCGCACCCTTGGCCCACAGGCCGCCTGCCTGATCGAGGAAGTTCGCCATCTGCGAGGCCATGCGGCCGAACCGCGTGCCGGTGCCCACGATGATCGCGTCGTAATTGGCGAGATCCTCGACCTTGGCGATCGGAGCGGCTTGATCGACCTTGTAATATGAGGCCTTGGCGACTTCAGCGGGCACCAGCTCGGGCACGCGCTTGATGTCGACGGTGGCGCCGGCTTCGCGGGCACCTTCGGCAACGGCATTGGCCATCGCTTCGATATGGCCGTAGGCGGAATAATAGAGGACGAGGACTTTGGTCATTGGGGCAGTCTCCTGTGTGGTCCCAAACCGTCATTGCGAGGAGCCCTGGCGCGATGCCGCTGGAGGCTTCGTGACCCTGCGGGCGCCTCGCAATGACGGCGGGCATGGCCACTAGATAAAACCGAGGCTCTGATGCATAAATAGAAACGATTGAAACTCATCGTTTCCGGATTTGATGTCAAAACTTCCCGATTTCGAAGCACTGGCGATTTTCGCCAAAGTGGTCGAGCTGCAGTCCTTTGCCGCGGCAGCGACCGAGCTCACTTTGTCCAAGGCGACGGTCTCCAAGGCCGTAAGCCGGCTCGAAGAGCGGCTTGGCGCGCGGCTGTTCAACCGGACCTCGCGGCGGCTGGCGCTTACCGATGCCGGCCGGACGCTGGCGATCAAAGCGGCGCAACTGCTGGCCGACGGCGAAGCGCTGGAGAACGAGGCGCTGGCGCAATCGGCGACACCGCGCGGCCTGGTGCGGCTGGCGGCGCCGATGACCTATGGCACCGGCACCATCGCGCCATTGCTGCCGGAATTTCTCTCCCGCTATCCGGAAGTATCCATCGACCTCAATCTCAGCGACGCGACGGTGGACCTGATCGGCGAAGGATTCGACGCCGCAGTCCGCATCGCCTCGCTGCCGGACTCCTCGCTGATCGCGCGGCGGCTGCGCGCGGTGAAGCGTCATATCGTGGCTGCCCCATCCTATTTCGCCCGGCATGGCCGACCGACACATCCGTCCGAACTCGCCGAGCACAAGTGCTTCGGTTACACCTATCTCTCCACGCCCGGCGTCTGGCACTTCACCAATGCGTCCGGCGAACTGGTGAGCGTGCGGCCGAACGGGCCGCTGCACGTCAACAACGGGGACGCCGTGATGCCGGCGCTGATCGCCGGCCTCGGCATTGGCGGTCTGCCGGATTTCATCGTCGACGATGCGATCGCACGCGGTGATCTCGAAACTGCGCTGGACGACTGGTCGCAAACACTGAGCGGCGTCTATCTCGTCACCCCGCCGGGCGGCCCACGCCCCGCGCGCGTGGAAGTGCTGCTGGATTTTCTGGCCGAGAAACTTTCCGACAACGGCAAGCGGGCGCGAAAGGCGTAGGCGCACGTCTTTCAACTTGTCTCGGACGCGATGCAGCACGTAGTGCTGCCTCGCGGAGCCGGGACCGCATCAGGCTCGGAGTTCGCTACGATCCCGGCTCAGCGGAGCAACGCTACGCGTTGCGCCGCGTCCGGGAAACGATTGAATCAGCTCACCTTCATCATCTGCGCATAAATGCCAAAGTACTGATCGCGCATATGGGCAATGTCGAATTCGGTGACGAACTCGCGCCCGATCGCCGCGAGCCGCGCGGCGAGATCGGGACGCGCCGCCAGCGCCATGATCTTGCGCGCGAGATCCCGCTCGGAGCCGACCGCAAATTTGATGCCGTTGGAGCCATCCACAAGCAGTTCGGCCGGTCCATCCACATCCGACGCAATCACCGGAAGACCTGCCGCCATGGCCTCCAGCAGCACCAAACCGAATCCCTCGAAGCGCGATGGCAGCACAAAGATATCCGCTTCACCGAGTGGCTCGCGCACGTCGGTGCGGCCGAACACGAAGCGGATCCGATCGGCAACGCCTTCGGCGATCGCCAGCGCCTTCAGGCTACCTACCGTGGCGCTGTCGCCTTCCGGCGGACTACCGACGAAATTGCAGCGAACATCAAGTCCCTCCGCCACGCAGATCGCCAGCGCTTTGATCAGTATGTCCTGCCCTTTCTGCTTCGGATAAATGCGCGCGACATTGACGAGACGCAGCGGTGCTGTGAATGCGCGCGCGCGATCGATGGTGCGAAAGGGATGCAGCGGAATACCATTATGCACCTTGAACAGGCGCTTCAGACTGACGGCCTGGCACTCGCGTTCCACGGCAGCGGAGATGGCGATGTTCCAGTCGACGAAGCGCTGGTGCAGCCGCAGCTTCACCCGGTCCCATGACTGCACGATGCCGGTGTTGTGGATGGTGGTACCAACGCTCATCGGCCGATACAGCTTGCTCAGCATGGCGAAATGCTTGGCGCCGCTGTCGTGGGCATGAATGGCGCGGATGTCATGACGGCGGATGATATTCAGCAATGTCAGGATGATACGCGGATTGCGATTGCCCGGCGCGCGGCGGAGAAAATAAACGGGATGACCGGCGCCCGCGAGTTCGGCCTCGAGATCCGGATGGACGCAGTCATTGATGACGACAAAAACCTGCGGAACACCCGCGCCCGGCGTGCAACTCGCGGCGAAATTGATCAGCAGTCGCTCTGACCCTCCCACCGTCAGCGACGAAATCAACTGAAGTACCGACGCCACGTTGAAATGCTCCCGGCCCGCTGCCGGGCATTAAAAATTAATCAATCATGCAAAGATCGATGCTGGCAGCATTTCGTCCCAAAGAGATGGCTATTCTGCGACGCCGATGGACATGTCGCCGGCATCAAAATGGGCTCGGAACCTATTCTTTCCACCGGTTGCGCGTCCGGCGATAATTCCTTGCCGAAGCCCTCGATAGTTCAGTCGGTCATTTCATTGACTGAATGCGTGCGCGCCGTAGCTTTGATGCGCCTTATCGCATCAGAGAAAATCGAAAATGACTGACGCTTCCATCACTCGCCGCCTGTTCTCGACGCTCGTCGTAACCGCCTTCAGCGCAACTCTCGCGAGTTCCGCCTTCGCAGCCGATCCGATCGTGCTCCGCGTCGGCGATCAGAAGGGCGGTAACCGCTCGCTCCTCGAATTTTCCGGCTTTGCGAAGGACCTGCCCTACAAGATCCAGTGGTCGGAATTCCCGGCAGCCGCGCCGATCCTCGAGGCGATCAATGCCGGCGCGCTCGATGTCGGACACACCGGCGATCTCTCTTTTCTGACGGTGTTCGCCAATGGTTCGCCGATCAAGGCGATCGGCGGCGTGCGCGCCAATTCGAATACGCAGGCGATCCTCGTGCGGAACGATTCACCGATCAAGACGATCGCCGATCTCAAGGGCAAGCGTCTCGCCGGTACGCGTGGCGGCTGGGGTCAATTCCTGATCAATGCGACCTTGGAGAAGGGCGGTTACCAGACCACCGACGCCACCTTCGCGCCTCTCGGCCCGGTCGATGCGAAGATCGCATTGGTGGCCGGCTCGATCGATGGCTGGGCCGTCTGGGAGCCCTATATCTCCTATGCAGTCCTGAAGGACAATGCGCGCGTGGTCACCGACGGCGCGGGACTAACGCCGACGCTCACTTTCATCGTTGCATCAGATCAGGCCATCGCGACCAAGCGCGAAGCCATTGCGGACTTCCTCAGCCGACTGAACAAAGCGCGTGAGTGGTCGCGTTCACGCTTGCCGGATTATGCCAAGAACACGGCTGAACTGACCAAGCTGCCGGAAGACGTTCTGCTGCGCGCCTATCAGCAACAGGACACAAGGCCGATCGCCATTGACGATCGCGTGGTGAAGGAGTTTCAGGAAGCCTCCGACCGCGCGACGCGTTATGGCATCCTGAGCAAGCAGGTGGATGTGAGCAAGGCCGTGGACCGCAGCTTCACGAAGGACCTCGCGGTGTCGAACTGACCGGCTTCGCTGCGAGAATACGCATGGTCGCCAGCGTGGCGATCAGCGACAACACCGTGGCGGCGCTGAACAGCGCCCCATAACCGAGCCAGTCGGCGATGCGGCCCGACAGCAGCGAGCCGACGAAATAGACGATGAGCTGGGCACAGGACAGGATCGTGAAATCCGTGCCCGGCTGCTCCTTGGATGCCGCCGCCATGAACAGGCTGTAGAGCGCGACGATCTCCATGTAGCGGATCAGCGTCTGGAAACCGGCGGCGCCGAAGATCAGCAGGATGCCGGTAACGAGACCGAGCGCATGCGCCGTGAACAGCGCGAAACAGACGGTGCGCAGAATGCCGAGAAGACCGAGCGTCATGCCGCTGCCGAAGCGATGCAGCAGCCACGCCGCGATGGCCGCACCCGCCAGCCCTGCCGTTGCCGCAGCACCGCCCGAGAGATAGCCGATCTGCGTCAGCGGCACGCCGGCATCGACGAGATAGCTTCCCTCCATCGCCTTCACGAGCCCCTCGCTGACCCGGTAGATCAGCGCGATCCAGAGAATGTTGCGCACCTCACGTCGGCGCAGGAACGCCATGATGGACGGCCGCGGCGCGGAGGGATCGGGCTGCGCCGCTTCGCTTTCACGCATGGCGAAGGCCGCAGCGAGCGGGATCAGCGAGAAACCGGCGATGGTCAGCAGCATGCCGGTCCAGCCGATCTGGGCATAGAGGATCAGCCCCAGCGTGCCGCCGATCACGACACCAAAGGCCACCGAGCCGCCCTGGATCGCATTGCCGATCGGTCGATCTTCCGGCGAGAGATGCGCAGCCGCATAGCCGTCGGTGGCGATGTCCTGGGTGGAGATCAGCAGTGATCCGATGAGGCCGACAGTAGCGATGCCCCAGATATTGGTGGGACCGAACGGGATCAGACAGAGCAGGCTGACAATGACGCCGACCTGGGTGACGATCACCCAGCCCGCCCGATGCGCCCGCGCGAAGGGACGAATGCGATCGACCACCGGCGCCCAGAAGAACTTCAGGAGCAACGGCAGGAACCAGATGCTGAGATAGCCGATGGACGTGCGCGACATGCCGGCCTCGCGCATGATCGGCGGCAGCGCGGCGGCGAACAGATAGGACGGGATTGCCTGCGCCAGATAGAGACCCGCAAGCACGACAAACAGCCGCTTGCGTCCCATGACCGTCGGCTGGGCAGCTTGCATCTCCAGCGCCGTCATGGCGTCCCGCTATGTCTGGCGAGGAAGCTGCGCGCCGCCGTCTCGTCCTCCAGCGCCACCAGCGGCATCGGCCACAATTTGCGAAACGTCTCCTGCATCTTCTCGTTGGCTCCCGGGCGCACGATGGCGACCGCGCGGCAATGCGTCGAGACATGCTTGCGCGTCGCCTTGAACCACAGCGCCTGCTCGCGCTCGCCGGCCACGGACAGCTTGCGCCCCCCGCCGCCGAACAGGACCAGGAATTCGAACGGCTCCGCATGCCGCCCGACGCGAACCAGCGCGTCCAGATAGTCGCGTTCGTCCGTGTCTGCATAAGGCGGCAGGAACCGCAGTGTCAGCAGGCTGCCTGCAATGTCCAGATCGACCATGATCGCAATTCGAACTCCCTGGGAAGTGGCCTTGGAAGAATTCAGTTTAGAACGTCTTGCGATAACCCACGGTGACCGTGCGGCCCCATGAATAGACCGGCAGGTTGCGCACCGATGTGGCAGTCGGATTCTGCACGGCGGTGTCGAACAGGTTGTTGACCGCCGCATAGGCCTCGCCGCCATAGACGGGTCCGCTGAGCGCCGCGTTCATCGTGAAGCCGCCTTCGATCGGATACACCGTATTGGCGAGATTGATGCCGCGATTGCGACCCGACCAGCCCTCGCCCTCGACACGCAGCTTGATGCCATTGTCGAAGCGATAGTCGCCGTAGACGAGGCCGCGCACGGGCGTCGCGATGCGATTATTCGGCAGCCATGAGTCGAGCTTGCCGTCCTTGTCGCTGTCGTAGCGGCCTTCCTTGTAGCCGATGGTGGTGCCGAAAGTGAAGTTCGAGGTGATCGCCATCTCGCCGAGATATTCGACGCCGTAGATCATCTCCTTCTGCTGCGAGATGAGATTGGTGACGGGATCGAAGGTCACGCCCTTCTCCGATGTCGAGACGAAACCGGTGATGCTGCCCTTGTAAGGCCCGTTGCCGCCGCGAATGCCGAGTTCATAATTGTTGACGATCTGCGGTTCCGGCGAAATCGATGAGAAGCTGATGGTCTGGCGCGCCAGCGGCAGACAGTTCGGCGTCGCGACCGGACAGGCATAGGCGGTCGAGGACAGGCCGGCGCGGCGTGTATAGGCGCCGACATCCGGCAGCGCATAGCCCTGCGAAAAGCCGCCGAACATTTCGATCTGCGGGGCCAGCTTGAAGGTGGCACCGAGATTGTAGGTGGGCGAGGCATATTCGTACTGTCCGCCGATGACGTTGAGTGGCGGCAACACGAGCGACACCAGGCTTCCACCAAGCGGCGTCTGCGCATAGGCCGACGGCCGCAGGAAGTTATCGACACTGAGATCGAAGTGCTCGTAACGGACACCGCCGCGCACGGTGAGCCTATCGGTGATCGGCACCTGCGCCAGCGCGAAGCCTGCGGTGGTGACCTGGGTCAGCGGCGTGAAGACGTTGCGGCCATCGGTCAGCGTCTGCCAGGTCTTGTCATGCACCACGTCGGTGCCCCAGGTGACACGCGCGCCGTTCCAGATCTTGTCGAGCGGCGTGTCGATCGACAAGTTCATGCCGGCGCGTTCGGAGAACAAGGTCGTCTGGTTCGCCGGGCTGGTCGGACTCAGCGGATTGCCGGAATAATAGACCAGTGAATTATAGGGGTAGGAGAATTCCGAATAATTGAAGCGCTTCTTGATGTCGTTATAGAAGCCGACCACACTGAGATTGCCGAGCACGAAATCGCTGTCGCTGTAACGGAGCTGGATCGTGCGGGTATCTTCCAGCACGCTCTCGCCCGTATAGGGCTTGGTGAAATCCGGACGCGCATAGGCGCCGGCATAGTTGGTCAGATAGCGCGGCGTCTGATCGAGATAGAACTGGGCGATGGACGCCTCGATGCGCTTGCCGCCATCGAAATCGTAGCCGACCTTGCCGAGGAAATTGCCGCTGACGAAACGGTCGCCACCGCCCTGGCCGAGCATGGCATCCGACGGCAGTTCGCGGCCGGCGCCATCATAGGTCTTCTGCGCGCCGCGGCCGCTGCCGACGAACAGATAATCGATGCCGTTGGCGCCCTTGCCGCTCACCGTCGCCGACAGTTCCGGCGCCAGCGATCCGCCGGGATCGGCCGTGAAGGAGCGCAGCGCGGTGTTGACGCTGACGCGCGGACCGCCGGGCTGCGCCTTCTTGGTGATGAAGTTCACCGTGCCGCCCGTGGCGCCCGCGCCATAGAGGCTGGATGCGCCGGCGACCAGCTCGATCCGCTCGACGGAATTCAGATCAATCAGCGACAGGATGCGCGACACGTCACGCAGCGGCGTGGTCAGCGGAACGCCGTCCATCAGCACCAGCAGATCGCGGCCACGATAGCTTTCGGAGGCGCCCGAAATAGTCTGGTTCGACACCGAGAATCCCGGCAGCAGCTTGGCCAGCACCGCCGAGGCGCTGCCGGTCTGCTTGAGCTGTTCCTCGATTTCCTGTCGCTGCACCACCTGCACCGTCTGCGGAATATCCGAGATTGCGCGCTCGGCACGTGCGGCCGTCACGGTGATCTCGTCGAGTGCGACCGGTGCGCGCTGCTGGGCTGCGGCTTGCGTCGAGATGAGACCGAGAGCGGAAAAGAGAAGGTACTTGTTGGTGCGCATGATGCTCGAATTCTTCGGTTCAAACGGGAAGACGAAGCACGCGCGCCGACCAGCCAAGCAATGGGCAAAGAGCCCGGGCGATTTGGAATCAATGTAAATTCCAGCCGCCGCTTTACGCTTCTTACGCTTGCGCAATCCGTCTATCTTCGCAGTCAGCGATACTGCACGGCGCCATCGCATTACTTGGACTCGGGGACTTGATAGTCGGACTGGAGCGAACGACGCGATTTGGATTTTCCGCTGTGGCAAAGCGGCATCACTCGCGTGCTCCATCCTGCAGCGAGTCCGCACCGGACTGTCCGCTCGTGCCGCTCTGGCTGGTTGCCGACGACATCGATGAGTTCACGCGCAAGCCGCTCGAAGCGCGCTTGCCATGGAAAGCGGTGCACCGCGATTCCCTCGGATCGTTTCGCACAGCTCCGTTCCAGTCCAAGGCGATCCTGCAGATGCAGCCCGATCTCGGACTGATGTCGTGCTTCGATCCCGCGCAGCGCTGGACGCTGCCGAATGCCTCTCCCGAAGAGACGAGAGCCGATGCAAGCCAGCATGTCCTGATCGTGCGCCCATCCGACGGCGTCGTCATCGTCGAACAGAACGGGCAGCGGCGAACCTGCATGCAGCGCGAGGCCATCGTGCTCGATGCCAGCACAGCGGCCACTTTCATCATGCACGATGTCGGACGGATCGATTGCCTGCTGATGACGCGCGATGTCCGCACCGAGATGCGTCATATCGCCCATGACAATGGGGGACTAATCGCGCTCGGCCACTATGCGGCGGCGATCATGCGGGGTCTGCTTCCAATGAATTCAGCGGCCCTCGCCGATCTCGCAGTGGATTACATGGATGGCCTCGTTACTGCGATGATCGCCGAAGCAGATGCGCCGTCCAGGCTGAACGGACTGCCACAGGATCGCTCGAGCATTTCGTTGCTTGCGCTGAAGGCCGATATCGAGGTCGGGCTCGGCCAGTCATCGCTGTCGCTGGAGCAGCTTGCCAGCACCTATGGCGTGACCACGCGCTATTTCCAGAAACTGTTCGAGGCGGAGGGACGGACTTTTTCAGACTATCTGCTCGAGCGCCGTCTTGAACGCGCCTTCCACATGCTGCGCGATGGCAACCGGATGGACCGCGCCGTGAGCGCGATCGCCTTCGAGGTCGGCTTCGGCGACCTCTCTTATTTCAACCGCACCTTCAAGAAGCGCTTCGGCGCGACGCCGCGGGAGATCCGCGCCCAATTCCATACGATCAGAACGATGGCTATCGCGTCGGACGCAAGCGCGTAGCTCACATCGTCTTCGTAGCGGCGGCATTCTTCGGCAGGATCTCCACCGTCGCCGTCCGGCCCGCAACCAGCGTGGCGCCGTCCGGCACCGCATCCAGTGCAATCCGCACCGGCACGCGCTGCGCCAATCGCACCCAGCTGAAGGTCGGCGTCACATTGGCGAGCAGATTGCTGCCCTGCCCGCGGTCGCGGTCCTCGATGCCAGCGGCGATGCTTTCGACGCGGCCGGTGAGCTCCTTGCTGTCGCCCATCAAATGGATGCGCACGGGATCGCCGACATGGATCCGCGACAGTTTCGTCTCTTCGAAATAGCCGTCCACATGCAGGCTCGACGTATCGACCAGCGCCATCACGCCCTTGCCGGCAGTAACATAGGTGCCCGGTCGCAGATCCATATTCGAGATCCGGCCCGACACCGGCGCGCGGATTTCGCTGCGGTCGAGATTGAGCTGGGCCACGCCGCGATCGGCGACGGCCTGATCGTAGGACGCCTGTGCGAGCTGCTGCGTCGCGACCACCTGCTCCTTCTTCTGCTGCGAGACCGCAGCGGTGGTGAGATCGTTGTAGCGCTTGAGATCGAGATCGGCCTGTTCCAGCATCGCCTTGCGACCGGCAATGACGGCATCGGCCTGCTGCAGAGCCAGCGCGAAACGTGCACGATCGATCCGCATCAGCACATCGCCGCGCTGTACGGCCTGATTGTCCTTCACCAGAATCTCCGTCGCGAAGCCGGACACGTCCGGTGCAACGGTGACCACATCGGCACGCACACGGCCATCACGGGTCCATGGCGCATCCATGTAATAGACCCAGAGATAATGCCCAACGGCGAGCGCGGCGATAACGGCCAGCGTGGTGACGGCGAAACGGCGGATGAGAGCAGCAATGTTCTTCATGACAACAGTCCAGACGATAGATAGACGACGCCGCCGAGCAGGCAGACGTAAAGAGCGAGATCGAACAGCGCGCGGTGCCAGACGAAGCGATACACGCCCGCACGTTCAAGCAATGGACGCAGCAGCGCGCCGATGGCGTAAGTGATGACGAGCCACAGCATCAGCGAAGGCAGCAGCACGCCGAACAAGTCGATCTGATATTTCATGCGGCAACACTCCCGACATGTGCGGTGGCTTCGGGCTGATAGTCCGGTGCATCCGGGAACAGGCCGCGGCGGATACCGACCAGGCCGATCAACGCATCGGTGCGGCCGGCACTGCGCTCGTCGATGGCCGCGGCCATGGCATGATCGACGCGCGCCAGCAATGCGCGGGGCATCGCCCCACCATCATGTTGCCGAAAGCGCTGCGCGAGTTCGTCCAGCATCGCATCGATCGCTCCCAGCGTCCGCGACGACAGATGATGACGCGCACGGCGGAGATCGACGATATTGAGGCCGACGCGGAGTTCACGAAGATTATCGACCTTCCGCAAGTCCGAGCCATTCAACGCGAGCAGGCGCGGCGCCAACACACCGATGCGGTTCAGCATGACGCCGGCAAAAGCCGCGCGGTTGCGATTGCCGCGCTGCTCGGCGGCCTCCGCGATGGCGATCCAGCCGCGGCGCATCAGGCGGCGCACGCTCCATTCCGAACCGACCGAGCGGATCAGCCGGATCGAGATCGCCGACAGCTCCATGCCCACGAAGAAGGCCACGCTTGAATTGGCGAAGGTGGCGAAGTCGGCGCTGTAGGTTTCCTGCAGCGCCATCATGGTCGCTGTATTGGCTGCGAGCATCATGCCGATGAAGAAAGTTGCAGGGCGCGCGATCAGATAACCGAAGATCAGGAACGACGGCGCGAGTGCAAAGACCAGCACTTCCACATTGCTGATGGCCGGCAGGATCGCGAACAGATAGGCCGCGATGATGACCATCGCCACCAACGTCCATTTCGCGAAATCGCGCAGGCCGACCGAGGGATCGTCCATGTTGGCGAAGAACGAACAACCGATCGCAGCCATCATCGGCGCGGTCGCGCCATCGGTCCAGCCCGTCAGTATCCAGAAGGCGCAGCACACGAGGATGGTGACGAAGGCGCCCGCGGACGACCACAGCGCCATGCCGGGATCGCGATAGCGCGCCGGCGCCACGCCGCCATCGGGCTGGAACACGAGCTTCGCACCGGCCGGACGTTCGCCGCTGGCAATCGCCTGATTGAGAATGCGGCAATCGGCGGAAATATCGACGAGTTCGCGCAGCCGCATCAGCAGGCTGGCAATCATGATATCGGTCCACGGCGACGTCGCATCGAGCCCTGGACGCTGCGCGGCAATGCGTTCCCGCAGCCGTTCGGCAGGTTCGCGGTCGAGATCGTCATTGCCGATCCAGTGCCCGACGTCATCGAGCAGCGCGACGAGTTGCGGATGCGTGCTGCGCGCATCCTGGCCGAGAGCGTCGATACGATCGCCGAGCGAGGACAGCGCTGGCAGGAAGGTGAGCATGCGCAGCCGTAGCGCGCGCAGCCAGTGCACCGTCTCGCGGCGGACGCTGTGATCGAAACTGAGGTGATCGGCAAGGCCATCGAGATCGACGGCATCGGCAGCAAGCTTAAGTCTGAGATCGCGCACCGCCTGATGCGCACTGCGGCCCGCGAGAACCTCCCGGCTCAGCTTGCGTGCACCCGCGAGCCAGCCATCGACGCGCGTGGCGACGGCTGGGCCGACACTGCGTGGCAACAACACGGTGGAGACGACCGTCGCACAGAGGATGCCGATAATGATTTCCTGGCTGCGCGCCACGGCCGTATCGAAGATCGCGGCGGGCTCCGACACCGAAGGAAAGGCGATCAGCGCGCAGGTATAACCTGCGAGCATGAACATGTAGCTGCGCGGCGTGCGATCGAGCAGCGAGACGTAGAGGCAGAGACCGACCCATGCGGCAATGGCGAGGCTGAGCAGTTCGGGCGAATTGACCAGCGTCGGCACGAACACGATGCTGGCAACAGCGCCGATCAGCGTGCCGATGACACGATACAGCGCCTTGGAGCGCGTCGCGCCGGCCAGCGGCTGCGAGGTGATGTAGACGGTCGCGAGCGCCCAGTAGGGCCGCGGCAGATCGGCGGCAAAGCCGATCAGCAGCGCCATCATGGCCGCGATGAATGTCTTCACGGAAAAGATGATGTCGGCGTGGCGTTCGAGGAAAGGCAGGCGGTCGGCAGCGCTGCTCATGACGCCGCCTCCTCTTCCAGAGCCGCCTCGTACAGGCGATGCGCGGATTGTTCGATGCGGCCAAGCACGCCGAAGGCAATGGCGAGTTCGTCCGCTGCAATGCCTTTCATCAGCTCGGCACGGGTGCGCTTCATCACGCGCTTGATCTCGTCGGCCTTGGCGGCGCCGAGTTCGGTGAGGTGCAGGACCTTGGCGCGGCGATCGGTCGGATCCTCTCTGCGCTCGACCAGACCTTCGGCAGCGAGCAGATCGATCAGACGGACCACCGACGGACCTTCGAGGCCCATTTCCTCCGCCAGCACGCCCTGCCGCACATTCTCGCGGCCGCCGCGCGACAGGATCAGCAGCGGATGCGCGGTCGCTTCGGACAATCCATGCGCCGCCAGGGTCTGATCCGCCTTGCGGCGCCAGACCCTGGCCAAACGCGCGACCAGCAGGCCAAGCTCGGCCTGCACATGTGCAGTGGTGGGGGGCATGAGAATTAGATAGGATACTATCGATTAGGCTGCAATCGATATTGTGCAACGCAGCGATCACGCTGTGGTGAGAGCCACAGGCGTGGTGAACAGTGGCCTAACGCAAACGGCCCCGGATCGTGCGATCCGAGGCCGTTCGAAATTCTGAGAGGTAAAAGCGCTTAGTCCGTCGACTTGCGCAGTTCCATCGCCTCGGTCTTGGCGGGCTCGCTCTTCGCCGGCTCGGCCTTCACGGCACCGGTTGAGACCGGATCAAGCTTGCTGCTCTCGACGCGCGGGGTGGACACGCGGGTGACGGTTTCGCCGCCAGCCGATGCGTCGGCAGAGCGGGTGCGGGTGCGCATGGTGCGCGGCTGCGACAGCGAGCGGGCCATCAGCAACTGGCCACGGCCCTGGTGGCGGAAGTCGCAATAGCCGGTGATGCCGAGCACGGTGACCGAACCACGAAAACTGCGCTCGTCCTTCTTCTCGAGATCGAAGCACGGCTCGAAGGGCAGGCCCTTGAGCGAGGCGCAAATGTTCTGGCCGCGGACCTGCAGCGTATTGCCGGGCAGGCGCATGTTACGCGCAGCGGCGGTGCCTGAGAACTGCACGGCGCCGGCAGCGCCGCCATCGTCGAAAACGCGGCCAGCGCCGCGGGTGCCATCGTTACAAGCAAATGCGAACACCCGGCCGGCAACGAATTTGCGAGCCTCGTCGGCATTCATCTTCTGGCCGGCAAATGCCGGTGCAGCCACTGTCGTGGCGAGCACCGCCCCCAACACATAACGCGCAACCATGGGATACTCCAAAACAACCGAGCGCGGATGACCGCCAGATGTCTTTACCCGCTGCTTACCATACCAACTGCGGCAACAATGGAGCAGGATGGTTGGTAAAGTCTGAACGTGGTTTAGCCGATCTTTACCACGATTCGGCCGCGGACCTGCCCGGCCAGCACCTTGGCACCGGCTTCGATCACCTGATCGAGTGCAATTTCCTGAGTGATTTCAGAGAGTTTCCCGGCATCGAGATCGGTGGACAGCCGTGCCCAGGCTTGCTGGCGCAACGCGATCGGGGCCATCACAGAATCGATACCGAGAAGACACACGCCGCGCAAAATGAACGGTGCAACCGAAGATGGCAGGTCCATGCCGCCGGCCAGACCGCAGGCGGCGATGGCGCCGCGATACTTCGTCATGGCCAGGAGATTCGCCAGCGTGGTCGAGCCGACGCTGTCGATGCCGCCGGCCCAGCGCTCCTTGCCAAGCGGTTTGCCCGGCGCGGAGAGTTCATTGCGGTCGATGATCTCGGTGGCGCCGAGGCCCTTCAGATAGCCCTCTTCCGAAGTTCGGCCGGTGGAAGCGATGACGTGGTAGCCGAGCTTGGACAGCACAGCGATCGCCACCGAACCGACACCGCCCGCCGCGCCGGTGACGATGACCGGGCCATCGGCGGGCTTGAGGCCATGATTTTCCAGCGCCAGCACCGACAGCATCGCGGTGTAGCCGGCGGTGCCGATCGCCATCGCGTCGCGCGCGCTCATGCCATCGGGCAGACGCACCAGCCAGTCGCCCTTGACGCGGACTTTCTCGGCATAGGCGCCGAGATGGGTCTCGCCTATGCCCCAGCCATTGCCGATCACCTTGTCACCGGGCTTCCAGTTCGGATTGCTGGAGGCTTCGACGGTGCCGGCGAAATCGATGCCGGCGATCATCGGGAAGCGCCGCACCACCGGTGATTTACCGGTGAGCGCGAGACCGTCCTTGTAGTTCAGCGTCGACCATTCGACGCGGACGGTGACGTCCCCCTCCATCAGCTCCGCTTCGTCGAACTGCGTCAGCGCAGCCGTGGTGCCCTTGTCCGCCTTGTCGATCCGGATGGCCTTGAACATTCCCAATGCATCGCTCCCGTATTTTTGCTTCTCGGATTGTGATCTTAATTATGCCGCGGCGGGGCACGAAGCACCACCCGCAACGGCCGGCCAGAAGCTCTGCAGTCCTGCCCGGCCGATATAGCATGGCGATGCGATCACGCCGCCAGTTTGCGAACCGACGCGACATTCTCGATCGTCACAGCACAGGCCATCGCAGCCTCGGTGCCCTTCACGACGAAATGCTCTCGGAAGAAGCGCAGATGCTCGGCGTGTTCATGGAAATGCTGCGGCGTGAGCACAGCCGATAGCACCGGCACATCGCTGTCGAGTTGCACCCGCATCAAGCCGTTGATGACAGCCTCGCAGACGAATTCGTGGCGATAGATGCCGCCATCGACGACAAGCGCTGCCGCGACGATGGCCGCATAGCGCCCGGTGCGCGCCAGCAATTTCGCCTGCAACGGGATTTCAAATGCACCGGGGACTTCGAAGAAATCGACGTGACCGTCGCTGACACCGCGTCGCGCAAGTTCGGCGACAAAGCCGAGCCGGCATTGATCGACGATATCCTTGTGCCAGCACGCCTGAATGAAGGCGATGCGGCCGCTCGATGATGGAAGGCCGAGAAGCGAAGAAGACGTTTTGAAGTTTGTCACAGGCTGATTCATGGATGCTCTCGCTGTTTGAGACCAGAATCAGGACGTACGGTCACACGCCGAGCCTCCGCCAGAAGCGGATCCCCTGCGCATACCCGTTCTCTTTCATCCGGACTATGACCGTCGGCTCCGGCATCGCACCGGATCTGCTGACCCTGACGGCGTAACCGTCAGGCGCTCGCGGGCTCCCGAGCTTGCGCTCGATTACCGCCGGTGGGGATTTTCACCCCGCCCTGAGAACGAAAGGCCGCCCCCGATCGGAGCGGCCAATGTCAGTTTCATCGTGAGAGGCTGGCATGTCAACGCCGACAAATCCCCGTCACGCCGGCTGCGCGACCGCGCGCTCGACCGGCTTTTCCACGATCGGCAGATTGATCAGCGCCGACAGCACGCCGAACAGCACCGACAACCACCATACCGGCGTATATGACCCGAATTTGTCGAACACGACGCCGCCGAGCCAAGCGCCGAGGAAGCCGCCGACCTGATGGCTGAAGAAGGCGAAACCATACAGCGTCGCCAGCCAGCGGGTGCCGAACATCAGCGACACGAGGCTCGATGTCGGCGGCACCGTGGAGAGCCAGGCGAGACCGCTGATGGCGCCGAACACCAGCGCTGAGGTCGTGGTCAGCGGCAGCGTGATGAAGGCAACCGTCGCCAGCGCGCGGGTGAAATAGATGAAGGACAGGATGTAACGCTTCGGCCACTTGCCCTGCACATAGCCGACCATGAGCGAGCCGATGATGTTGAACAGACCGATGATGGCGATCACCCAGCCGCCGGTCGCCGCCGGCAGGCCGCGATCGACCAGATAGGCCGGCAGATGCATGGTGATGAAAGCGAGCTGGAAGCCGCAGGTGAAGAAGCCGAGCACCAGCAGCACATAGGAGCGATGGTTGAATGCCTCGACGAGCGCGCTCTTGAATGATTGCTCCTGCACTGGCGACGCCGCACTAGCTTCGGCCTTCGGCGTCGACAGCACCATGGCCAGCGGCAGCACCAGCAGCATCAGCATGCCGAATGTGACCAGCGTCGCCTGCCAGCCGGTATGGTCGATCATCGCCACCGTGAAGGGCGCGAAGATGAACTGGCCGAACGAGCCAGCCGCCGTGCCGGCGCCGAGCGCGATGCCGCGCCATTCCGGCGGCATCAGCTTGCCAAAGGCGGACAGCACCAGATTGAACGAGCAGCCTGACAGGCCGAAGCCGATCAGCAGGCCGGCGGTAAGATTGAGCTCGAGCGGGGTCGAGGAATAGCGCATCAGCAGCAGGCCTGCCGCATACATCAGCGCGCCGATGCAGATCACGCGCACGCTGCCGAACTTGTCGGCGACAGCCCCCGCAAAAGGCTGGCCGATGCCCCACAACAGGTTCTGCACGGCGAAAGCGAGCGCGAAGACGTCGCGGCCCCAGCCGAATTCCTGGCTGAAGGGCTGCATAAAGAAGCCGACGCTGGAGCGAGGACCGAAAGTCAACATGCCGATCAGGGACCCGCAGATCACGATCACCAGCGGGGTGCGCCAGCCGAGGCTCGGTCGCGATGCACTGTCGATGGCCGCCATGTCGTTTCCCCTATTGTCGCCTTATAGCCCGCAGACAAATAAATGCAGCCGCATGAAAATCCAATGGGCGATTGACGGATATTCGTGCGGGTCAGGGATGCGGCCAGCCACGAGCCATGTCATGCCCGGGCTGACGTGGAGAGGACGCACACAAAAACCAAAAAGCGGCGCCGGGCATGGCGCCGCTTTTCAGCCGGCTTGGAGGTAAAGTCGCCTTACGGCTTGTCTTCGGCAAGCCTCCTGGAAATCGCCGCGGTCTGCGCCGGCGTTCCCCAGCTCGGCGCTTCGCTGCCGTCGCCCCATTTGCGCGGGCGATAGAAGGAATGAACGCCGGTGCGGTACATCTTCTTCATCTCGCGCACCCAGGACGGATGCACCCAGTAGGCATGATAATGCGTGGACTTGCCGACTTCCGGCAGCCAAAGACGGCCGTCGAGGGTCGCAATCGCGATCTTGCGCGCGCGCTCCCACATGTCGGGCTCGCGCACCACATCGGGAATGCCGTCGCAGGCGAAGGTGAACTGGCAGGCCAGGCGGCGATTCTTGTTCTGATAGACGACGCCGCAAGGCGTGGTCGGATAGAAGCCGGAGAACACGCGGTTCATCACCACCTGCGCCACCGCGATCTGGCCGCGCACCGCTTCGCCGCGCGCTTCGAAATAGACGGCTTCGGCGAGGCATTTCTCCTGCTTGGCACGGGCAGCGCCGGTGAGGTTCAGGCGCTCGGCCGGCGTCTTGCCGTGATAGTCGTTATTGACCTCGCCCTTTTTCGCTACGCTCTCGCCGATGCTCGGTCTGTCGGCCGGCTGCGGCAATGCTGCGGTCTTCTTCATGTCGGGATCGCCACCAGGCGTGACGATCATCGGCTCTTCACCGGGCTTCCACTGCTCCATCGTCTCGAAGGATTCGCCGAGCGACGAGGCGCCGAAGAACAGGCTTGCAGTCTTCACCGAGAAGCCGTCCTTGGACGGTGCCGGCTCGACGGGAATGATAGCCGCTTCCGGCAATGCATCCTCTGCGGGCTGCACCGGTGCGCCATTCGAATATTGCGCGAGCGGCGGCGCATGCAGCGCCTCGTCGAGTTCGGGATCGAGCGGGGCATGCTGCGCGGACGGCAAGCGATCGGCGGTCTTGGCGCCTTTCACCGACGTGTTGTCGCGGAAAGAATCGCTCGCCGGTTCTCCGGACGGATCGGCAGCCGGCATAAACATGGCCAGACGATCGCCCTTCAATGTGCGGTTCACCTTCGGGAAGTCCGCCGCTTCATAGCGGCGCGGCGCCTGCATCAACGGATTGCGCTTCACCGTACCGGTGATGTCGTTGGTATCGAAGCTGGCGAGTTGCAGCGTCGGGCGCGACGTGGTGCCGACAGGACGACCGAACGAGAAGGTCGCGACATGAATCGAGGAGACGGCCGACGCATAGTTGCGCTGCTGCCAGCGCTCGGTGACGCCCGGCTGACGGGCGAGCAGCGACGCAATATCCTGATAGCCCGACTCGGTCGGGGCCATCGCAAAGATGCAGAGACCGAGACCGAAGAGCACGCCACGCGTGCCCTTCGGCCCGTTACGCAGGACTGACATCGATACGCTCACGCAACGCTTACACCAGCATCGATCTGTGCGGGTGCAACAGCACTTCCGTACATTTCGATCTGTTTCGTTAGTAAGCAATCAAAGTTGCCGCGCGGTTAATCACCGATGCACGCACAACACATGCAAGTGGTGCTTTGATGCGCATCACTGTTTCGAACAACGCAGTAAATCGCGGCGTAACGAGAGTGGTGAAAATTACGTTGACGCATATGGTGAAGAAAAAATTGCGAAAGCGATCGACGTGCCGACATGTCTACGCTCTGTTTCCCGCCCCGGAGCGAAGCGACCGGGGAAGGTGGATCGACTGCGAAGCGTTCGAGACGGGTGGGATGCTTCGACACATTCCGTCTTTTCGTGGCACGCACTCTTTCTCACGGATGGCCGGGCTTGACCCGGCCATCCATCTTCGTGCCGCGCTCGGGCCAAGATGGATCCCCGGGTCAAGCCCGGGGATGACACCTGTGGATGGGGCAGCGCCGGTGTGTGACCGTGCGGCCTTATCGACGTCGACGCGTCGTTTCCGGATCGACCTGTCAAACAGCCACGTCATTGTTGAAACCATGCGCTCTCGTTCTCGCGGCGCTTGCGCGTCCGAGGTGTGAGCAGTTTCCCCTCGAACATGAGGGGTGGCAGCACGCCGTCAGGCGCACCTGGTGGTGACTGACGCCGCCCCTGTCTGCCGGATCGCCGGCAAACCTGAGCCGC
The DNA here is from genome assembly GCA_002256345.1 of Bradyrhizobiaceae bacterium PARB1. GTDB lineage: Bacteria > Pseudomonadota > Alphaproteobacteria > Rhizobiales > Xanthobacteraceae > Tardiphaga. The sequence goes on from NKIY01000003.1 coordinate 748,924, forward strand.
GCAACGCCTGACGGCGTGCCACCGCGGGATTTTGGGCTGGAGGACCGTTCTGCCTGGCACCGGCACGTCCCGTCTGGCTCGGCTTTTCAGGGCAGCGAGCCTCGAAGACGTTGATCCCGACGGATTTCTCCGCCGTTCACCATGTGCCGTCGCAGCCGAACTATCGGCTCTCCCCCGTAATGGGGAGTGACGGTGGCCCCCGGCCTCCCGAGTCCAGCTTGCGAGGCTGGCCGCAGGCACCGCATCCTGTCCCACTCAAAGAACGCCTCATGAGAGCGCCCCCTCGCGAACAAGACGGGAGCGTGTATGGAGCGAGATGGGAATTTTATCAAGAACAAAATAAGAACGAACGTCTCGGCGGCGCCTCTTCCCTCCCCCAAGCACGGCACAGCCACGCGCAACGGGGAGGGTGGTGAGAAGCGAGCGTCCAGCGAGCTTCGAGACGGGTGGGGTGCCTCGGCAAGCGCCGACATCACGTGGGGAGAGACCCCACCCGGCGCTACGCGCCACCCTCCCCGCTGCACCGCTTCGCGGCTTGGGGGAGGGAGACCACGAGCCGCGGCGCGTCGGTGCACCAAAACAAAAACGGCCGGGCGATGCCCGGCCGTTTCCGTATTCACTACATCCTAACCCCGACTCACGCCTGGCTGGCGATCTCCTTGCCGAGCGCGGCCTGCGCGGCAGCGAGGCGGGCGATCGGCACGCGGTAGGGCGAGCACGACACGTAATCGAGGCCGATCTCGTGGCAGAAGGCAACCGAGGCGGGATCGCCGCCGTGTTCGCCGCAGATGCCCATCTTGAGACCCTTGCGGGTCTTGCGGCCACGCTCGACGCCGATCTTCACCAGTTCGCCGACACCGCTGCGGTCCACCGAGATGAACGGGTCGATCTCGAGAATGCCCTTGGCGATATAGGTGCCAAGGAAGCTCGCGGCGTCGTCGCGGCTGATGCCGAATGTCGTCTGGGTGAGATCGTTGGTGCCGAAGGAGAAGAACTCCGCGGTCTCGGCGATCTCGCCGGCCATCAGACAGGCGCGCGGCAGTTCGATCATGGTGCCGACGGTGTAGTTGAGCTTGCCGCCGGTTTCCTTGATCACCGCCTGAGCGGTGGCATCGATGCGCGCCTTGATGAGATCGAACTCCACTTTGGTGGCGATCAGCGGCACCATCACTTCCAGCGCCACGGCGTCGCCGGTGCGCTTGGCAGCTTCAACCGCAGCTTCGAATAGTGCGCGCGCCTGCATTTCCGCGATCTCCGGATAGGCGATGGCGAGACGCACGCCGCGGAAACCGAGCATCGGATTGAACTCGGAGAGTTCGCGCGCACGATCCGCGAGCTTGCGCGGATCGGTGTTCATCACCCGCGCGACTTCCTCGATCTCACCGGTCGTGTGCGGCAGGAATTCGTGCAGCGGCGGATCGAGCAGGCGGATGGTGACCGGCAGCCCCTTCATGATCTCGAACAGCTCGACGAAATCGGCGCGCTGCATCGGGAGGAGCTTGGCGAGCGCGGCGCGGCGGGCCTGCTCGTCTTCCGCGAGGATCATCTCGCGCACGGTGCGGATGCGGGTTTCCTCGAAGAACATGTGCTCGGTGCGGCACAGGCCGATGCCTTCGGCACCGAACTTGATGGCGGTGCGTGCATCTTCCGGCGTGTCGCCGTTGACGCGGACCTTCAGCTTGCGGACCTTGTCGGCCCAGCTCATCAGGGTGGCGAATTCACCCGACAGTTCCGGCTCGATCATCGGCAGGCGGCCGGCCAGCACCTGGCCGGTGGAGCCGTCGACGGTGATGATGTCGCCCGCCTTGAACACACGGCCGCCGATCGACATGGTGCCGCGGCCGTAATCGACGCGGATGGCGCCGGTGCCGGAGACGCAGGGCTTGCCCATGCCGCGCGCGACCACCGCCGCATGCGAGGTCATGCCGCCGCGGGTGGTCAGAATGCCTTCCGAGGCGTGCATGCCGTGAATGTCTTCCGGCGAGGTCTCGATGCGGACCAGGATGACCTTCTTGCCATCGGCCTGCAGCTTGGCGGCTTCGTCGGACGAGAACACGATCTCGCCCGAGGCGGCGCCCGGCGAGGCCGGAAGGCCGGTGGCGATGACGTCGCGCTCGGCGGACGGATCGATGGTCGGATGCAGCAATTGATCGAGCGCTGCGGGATCGATGCGGGTGACCGCATCCTTCTGCGAGATCACGCCTTCATTGGCGAGTTCGACCGCGATGCGGATCGACGCCTTGGCGGTGCGCTTGCCGTTGCGGGTCTGCAGCATCCACAGCTTGCCCTGCTCCACCGTGAATTCGAGATCCTGCATGTCGCGGTAGTGCTTCTCGAGCTGCTTGTAGATGCGGGTCAGCTCCTTGAAGGCTTCCGGCATTGCCGCTTCCATCGACGCCTTGTCGGAACCCGACTCGATGCGCGCTTCCTCGGTGATGTCCTGCGGGGTGCGGATGCCGGCGACGACGTCCTCACCCTGCGCATTGATCAGGAATTCGCCGTACAGCTTGCTCTCGCCGGTGGACGGGTTGCGGGTGAAGGCGACGCCGGTGGCGGAGGTGTCGCCCATATTGCCGAACACCATGGCCTGCACGTTGACGGCCGTGCCCCAGCTCTCCGGAATGTCGTGAAGCTTGCGATAGGTGATCGCGCGCTGGTTCATCCAGGAGGAGAACACGGCGCCGATGGCGCCCCAGAGCTGGGCATGCGGATCCTGCGGGAAGTCGCTGCCGGTCTCGCGGGCCACGGCTTCCTTGTACTTGCCGACAAGGTGGACCCAGTCGTCACCGTCGAGATCGGTGTCGAGCGAATAGCCCTTGTTGTCCTTGTAGGTATCCAGAATTTCTTCGAAGTGATGGTGATCGAAGCCGAGCACCACGTCGGAATACATGGTGATGAAACGGCGATAGCTGTCATAGGCGAAACGCTTGTCGCCGGAGAGTTCGGCCAGCGCCTCGACGGTGACGTCGTTGAGGCCGAGATTGAGAACGGTGTCCATCATGCCCGGCATCGAGGCGCGGGCGCCGGAGCGCACCGAGACGAGCAGCGGGTTCTTGTCGTCGCCGAACGACTTCTTGGTGATCTTGCCGACGGCTTCCAGCGCCTTCTCGACCTGCGCCTTCAGCTCCTTCGGATAGCTGTTCTTGTTGTCATAGTAATAGGTACAGACCGAGGTCGGGATGGTGAAGCCGGGGGGCACGGGCAGACCGAGATTCGCCATTTCGGCGAGATTGGCGCCCTTGCCGCCGAGCAGGTTGCGCATCTCCGACTTGCCCTCGGACTTGCCGCCACCGAAGGAATAGACCCACTTGCCAGCCTTGATGGCTGACGATGCAGCCTTGGCGACCTGCTTCTTGGCTGCCGTTTTCGCAGTCTTTGCCTGGGCGACAACCGCTTTCTTGGCCACCGGCGCCTTTGCAACCGCCTTCTTGGCGGCCTTCACCGGCGCCTTGGCCTTCGCAGCAGGTTTTGCAGGCGCCTTCAATGCCTTGCGGGCAGCGGGCGCAGCCTTGGCGGCTGGCTTGGACTTCGCGGCGGCTTGCTTGGCAGCCTTCTTGGACTTCGATGCGGTTTTGGCCATGGTTCTCAATCGATCCGGCGAGAGGATGGAGACAGGAAGGAACCGCCTTACACCACGTTTAGGCGACGTGGTGCAAGCGACGGAGCCGGTAGCTTGTTAAGGAAATGAGTGTCGGAATTTAGCCGATCTTCAGCAGCTTGAAGACGCCGAGGCCGACCAGCCCGATGAAGATGAGATAGATCGCGACGATGAAATTCAGCAGTCGCGGCATCAGCAGAATCAGAACGCCGGCGATGAGCGCGACGATCGGCTGGATATGAGCTGCCGTGATGGTCATGGGGATCTCCGATGCGGTGATGCGATTCGGCGCCCTGCGCGCCGCGGGGACTAGCAGCATGAAGACGCGCCGCGCATCAATGGGTTCCCGGCTGTATCGCTGCGATGCATCAAAAACCGGCACTGTTGCCCAGAATCTCCGGAACGATGATCGGCGGCAGGCATTGGCCGACGGGAGCAATGACAACTGACTGGATCAAGGACCGGCGGAGCAAGCCGGACATCGTTATGAAGGAGATGACCATGCGTAAGACATTGATTGCAGCCGCTGCCCTGATGGGCACCATCGCCGCACCTTTTGCCGCGCAGGCCCAGGGCGTCACCGTGGGCGTATCCGGCGGCGACCGGGTGATCGTCGACCAGAACGACCCCGATGGCATCACCGTGCAGGAGCGGCCGGCCTTCCGCGAATATGTGGTGCGTGAACGTGTGCCGACCTTCACGGTGCCGGATCGTGTCGTGGTGGGCACCACGCTGCCGGAATCCGGCGTGACCTATTATGACGTGCCGCAAACGGTCGCGACCACACCCTATCGCTACACGGTGGTGAACGGCCAGACCGTGCTGGTCGAGCCGCGCTCGCGCCGCATCGTGCAGGTGATCGACTGACGTCGTGACGAGAGATTCGTTCGGGCGCCTGTGACGGCGACCGGGCGAAGAAGCCCCGCCCCGGTTCTCCCCCGACCGGGCGGGGCTTTTCTTTTGCGCGTGCCCCCGTCCCTCATGATGTGTTGTAAGCGGCTCAGCCGCCCTTCAGCATCGACAGGATGTTGTTCGTCGATTTGTAGGCGGCCACCGCATTGTCGCGGAAGGCCGGGGTCCAGTTCGACACCTGGCGTTCCTCGGCGCTCATGCCGGAATAGACATTGAGAATGCCAAGACTGAGCTGTGCGGGATCGCCGCTCTTCTGGCTCGCCTGCAGCGCCTCGAGGATGGCGGCGCGGTTGCGCGCGTCCAGCGTCTGCTTGGCAGCGAAACTCTCTTCCTTCGAGAACAGACCGTTCTGATTGAGCGACATCGCCGACAGCGAACGATTGTCGATGCCAGAGAGATCGGCCATCTGACCGGTTTTGCGACCAGCGTCGTAAACGAGTTCGCCCTTGCCGCTGTCCTTCGCCGCCTTGGCCTGCGCATCGAGCACGGCACGCACCGCCTTGGCGACATCGCTGATGCTCTTCACGGGCTGAGACGTATCGGGCTGCGCCAGATAGGCGGCGACGGGATCGTTGGCAATGCCGGACGGCGCCTTGTCCGGCGTCTTCTGCGTGGCCTCCACGCCCTTGGCGACGGCATCGCGTTGCGCGGCCCAGAGCGCGGTGGCCTTTTCCTCGGGACCGGCGGCGTCGAGATAATCGGCGGCGGCCTTGTAGAGGCCGGCGAAATTGTCGGTCAGTTTGGCGGTGCCGGCAGCCGGCGCCATCGCTGCGTTGAAGCGCTGGGTGAGTTCGGCGCTCGCGGCTTTCTGCTCGTCGGCGGTGAACTTGCCGCCATTGTTGGTGGAGATGGCGAACAGCGCCCGGCGATCGAGCGAAGCGAGATCAACAGTGGGCTTGCCGTTCGCGTCATAAGGACCCTTGACCTTGGCGGCCGTGTAGAGCCCGTCGAGCGCCGTGCGCGCGTCCGCGATCACGGTGGCGATGCTCTTGGCGTCACCGGATGCCGCAAGCTGCGCCCTCGCCGCATCCGACAGCGTCAGATTGGTCGCGGAGGAGGAGGTTGACGACGCGCTCTCATTGGCGTTGAGCGCGTTCGCCAGCGATGGCGGCGCGGTCGCAGCAGCGCGGGCATAGGCCGAGCCATAATTGGCGTAGGGATTGAGACCGGTGTTGACCGAAGTCATGAGCAGGCGCGCTCCATGGGACGGTTAAGGAACCGTTGATGGAACCGGACCTTTTCAGGGGATGGTTAACGAAACGTAAATGTTTCGGAAGGTGTCGGGATATTTCTCGGCGACACGCGTTTCAAAACAGCCCGGCGCTGAGATCGAGCCCATAGGTCAGAGCCAGGATCGCCACGAATAGCGCAGCTGCGACGAACCAAAAACCATGGAGGAGAACGCCACGTAGTGACGTCGCTCCAACCACTGACCGTTTTACAGATACCGACATGACAACCTCCATCTTGCTCACCGTGATAGGTGCGGCGAGCTGACGCAGAGGTTCAAACTTAAATATTGGACGCCTCAGTCCTGAATCTTCGAAAAATCCGCTACCGCACGCGTGGCGGCGCGGATCTCGTTCAGCAGCTTCAGACGATTTTCACGGACCGCCGCGTCGTCGTCATTGACCTTCACCTTGTCGAAGAAGGCATCCACCGCCGGACGCAGTTTCGCCATCGCCGCCATGGCGCCGGCGAAATCTTCCTTCGCCACCGCGGCGCTTGCTTCCGGACCAACCTCGGCGATCGCCTTGGCCAGCGCCTTCTCCTCGTCGAGCTTGAACAGCGCGGCATCCGGCGCGCCGTCGAAGCTGCGCTTGTCCTTCTTCTCCTCGATGGTGAGGATGTTGTTGGCGCGCTTGGTGCCGGCGAGCAGGTTCTTGCCATCGTCGCTGTCCAGGAACTTACCCAGCGCCTCGACGCGGCGGACCACCATCAACAGATCGTCCTGCCCGCCGAGCGCGAACACGGCATCGACGAGATCGTGCCGCGCGCCCTGATCGCGGAGCTGGACCTTGAGGCGGTCGGCGAAGAAGGCGAGGAGATCAAAATACACTCCTTCCGCAAGAGCTTTATACTTCTCGATTACTCGCCCCGCTCCCTCGGCTTTCAACTCTTGTTCGACAGCCTCTCGTGCCGCCGTTACGGCCTTGTCGGCTAGTCCTGTTTGCTCGACTTTCTTTAGGCTATCGATGGCCGACGAGATATTTTCACGCTCCATTCTAATGGCGTGAGCAGCCATAGGGCGGGAAAAAGCCATAGCAAGCGAGAATCTGAGCTTATTCTCAAGAATTAGGCGAATAACACCAAGAGCGGCTCTTCTGAGAGCGAACGGGTCTTTCGATCCCGTTGGCTTTTCGCCGATTGCCCAAAACCCAACTAGCGTATCAATCTTGTCAGCCAACGCGACGGCAACACTCACAAGATCATTTGGGACGCGATCAGCTGGCCCTTGCGGCTTGTAGTGATCTTCACTTGCTGTTGCGACCGCGACATCTTCGCCCTGAGCGAGGGCATAATATCGACCGATCAGCCCCTGAAGCTCTGGAAATTCGCCAACAACCTCCGTTAGGAGGTCAGCTTTGGCCAACAGAGCTGCACGCTTGGCATGCTCAATGTTAGCTCCCACTAACATTGCCAATGGCTCGACCAACCTAACGATGCGTGCAATCCGCTCCGCCTGCGTTCCCAGCTTCTCGTGAAACACGATCTGGTCGAATTTCGGTAGCCGGTCTTCCAGCTTCGTCTTCAGATCGGTCTCGTAAAAGAACTTCGCATCCGACAGGCGCGCGCGAATGACGCGTTCGTTGCCGGCGACGATGGCGGCGCCGCCGTCGGTCGCTTCGATATTCGCTGTCAGAATGAACTTGTTGGTGAGCTTGCCCGTCCTGGGATCGCGCACCACAAAGCACTTCTGGTTGGCACGGATGGTGGCGCGGATCACCTCGTCGGGGATCGACAAAAAGTCCGCATCGAACGAGCCCATCAGCACCACCGGCCATTCGACGAGGCCGGAGACTTCGTCGAGCAGTGCCGCGTCCTCGACCAGTTCAAAGCCCTGCGCAAACGTGAGCTGTCGCGCGTCGGCAAGGATGATCTCCTTGCGACGCTCGGGATCGAGCACGACTTTGGCCTGATACAGCTTCGCCACGTAATCGTCGAAGCGACGCACCTCGAAGGCATCGGGCGCGAGGAAACGATGACCACGCGTGGTCTGGCCGATGCTGACGCCGGGGAGATCGAATTTGACGACTTCCGGCTCTTCGGTCTCGATGCCGAACGTAGCCACGATGGAATGCAGCGGACGCACCCAGGTCAGCGCGCTCGACTTGATCGACGCCTCGCCCCACCGCATCTGCTTCGGCCACGGGAAGGTGCGGATCACCATCGGCAGGATTTCGGCCAACACATCGATGGCCGGCTTGCCCGGCTTCTCGGTGAGCGCGATGTAGAAATCACCCTTGGGATCGCGCTGGATCTTGGCTTCGTCGATGGAGTTGAGGCCGGTGGCTTTCAGGAAGCCGGCAATCGCGGCTTCGGCGCCGCCAACGCGCGGGCCCTTGCGCTCCTGCTTGAGATCCGGCTGGCGGGCGGGAATGCCATGCACCGTGAGCGCGAGGCGGCGCGGCGTCGCGAAGGCTTTCGCGCCTTCATAGACAAGGCCGGCATCGACGAGCTTGTCGGTGACCATGCGGCGCAGGTCTTCCGCCGCCTTGGCCTGCATGCGGGCGGGGATTTCTTCGGAGAACAGTTCGAGGAGAAGATCGGGCATCAGGCAGCGCTTCCGGCTTCGGTGTGCACCCATGCTTCGCCGCAGGCTTTGGCCAGTTCGCGGACGCGCATGATGTAGCTCTGGCGTTCGGTGACCGAGATCACGCCGCGCGCATCGAGCAGATTGAAAACATGGCTGGCCTTGATGCACTGGTCATAGGCCGGCAGCGCCATCAGATGTTCTTCGCGCTTGTCGCCCTTCCAGCCCGCCTCGAGATACTTCTTGCAGGCGGCCTCGGCCATCTTGAACTGCTCGAACAGCATCGCGGTGTCGGCGTGTTCAAAATTGTGCCGCGAATATTCCTGCTCGGCCTGCAGGAAGACGTCGCCATAGGTCACCTTCTCGGCGCCTTCGCGGCCATTGAAGTTGAGATCATAGACGCGGTCGACGCCCTGCACATACATCGCGAGACGCTCGAGGCCGTAAGTCAGCTCGCCCGCGACAGGCGCGCATTCAACGCCGGCGACCTGCTGGAAATAAGTGAACTGCGAGACTTCCATGCCGTCGCACCAGCATTCCCAGCCGAGGCCCCAGGCGCCGAGCGTCGGGCTCTCCCAGTCGTCCTCGACGAAGCGGACGTCATGCAGCGCGGTGTCGATGCCGATGGCTTTCAGCGACTGCAGATAGAGATCCTGCAGGTTCGCCGGCGACGGCTTCATGATCACCTGGAACTGATAGTAATGCTGCAGCCGGTTCGGGTTCTCGCCATAGCGGCCATCCTTCGGCCGGCGCGAAGGCTGCACATAGGCGGCTTTCCACGGCTTCGGGCCGAGGGCGCGCAACGTGGTGGCGGGATGGAAGGTGCCGGCGCCCATTTCCATGTCATAGGGCTGCAGGATCACGCAGCCCTGCTCGGCCCAGAACCGCTGCAGAGCGAGAATGAAACCCTGGAACGAACGTTCCGGGCGCATATGCGGAGGCAGGGAGTCCGTCATGTTTTTGGGTGTATCCGGGCCGGTTTTTCGGGATTCGCCGTCGGATTCGCCAAGAGACTTTAAGAGCGGTTTCAGGGCGGACCGAAGCGCGCGGACCGTATCCACGCAGGCCTGTGGAATCAAGGCGATACGCCGCAGGGCGGAACGAAAGCGGGCCATGGGGCGTTGATTGGCCGAACCCCAAGTGCTCCGCCGGTCAAGAGGACATGCCCGTCCTCGGGCCGGCGTTTTGGTTTCACCTCGCCCCACTGGGGAGGAGGCGAGACGCGGCAAAGCTTCTAAACAGGCCGATAGGCGCCGGTAACGGGATCGCGGCGGAGGGTCTTGGCTTCCGGAGCGGCCGGCTCGGCCATACGGGCCTGACGAGCTTCGTCCAGCTCCTTGTTCACACGCTTCACGGCACGATAGGCCCAGCGAACCACGGCGGCGCTTCCGAGCGCTCCGGCAATGGCGACCAGCGGCGGCATCTTGTTGGTGTCCTTGCTCATAGGAGCCCCCTTCCCGGTAATTTCGCTCAACTGCTGGCGCGGGACAATGGCGATTTGGGGACGAACGATCATCCCTCACACTCCGCCCTCATCCTGAGGAGCCGCGCAGCGGCGTCTCCAAGGATGGCGGCACGCTCGGAGCGAAGACCAGCTCATGGTTCGAGACAGCGCTGTCAGCGGCGCAATTGCGCCGCTAGGCCTCCTCACCATGAGGGGCGGAGGGTGAGGCTAGATCCCGTAGCGCGACCACAATGCGCGGGTTTCCAGCGTGGAGACGATCTGATCCGGCAGATCGGCAAAAGCGCCAAGCTCCAGCTGTGCGCCGCTGGAGGATTTGCGGCCAAGCAGGTTCGACAGCATCCCCGTGGGCTGCGCGATGACCGGCATCTTCACCTCGTCGCCATAGCGCGCGCGAAGCACCGAGCGGAGATCGCCGATGGCATCGACGAGACCATACTCGACAGACTTCTCCCCGGCCCAATAGGCGCCCGAGAACAATTCGTCCTCCGGCCCCTTAAGACGGGTGCCGCGGCTCTCCTTCACGAGGCCAATGAAGATCGCATGGATCTCACGCTGAAGCTGCTTCAGGCGTGCGACGTCATCGGGGTTCTCCGGCAGGAACGGATCGAGCGTCGCCTTGTGTTCGCCCGCCGTATAGAGGCGGCGCTCGACGCCGATCTTCTTGATCAATTCCTGGAAACCAAACGTGCCACCGACCACGCCGATGGAGCCGGTGATGGACGACGGATCGACAAAGATCTCGTCGCCCGCACAGGCGATCATGTAACCGCCTGAGGCTGCGACATCCTCCACGAAAACGAACACCGGCAGCTTCTTCTCCGCGGCGAGCTGACGAATGCGCAGATAAATTTGCCGTGATTGCACCGGCGAGCCACCGGGCGAATTGACCACCAATGCGACGGCTTTCGCGTTCTTTGTGGCGAAGGCCTTGTCCAGCAATTTGCCGACGCCCGCGAGCGACATACCAGGCCGCAGCGGCGTGACTGCACCGATGGTGCCAGACAGACGCACCACCGGCACGACTGTTGTCGCGCGACGGAAACGCGCAGGCAGCAGCCTTGAGATCGCCGCTTTCAGACTCGATTCGCTCATACGTCGTTACCTCGACATTAACCGTACGTTATCACGCGCCTGTCATTGAACCGGCAGACACTTTCAGTGTTTGCAAACCATAATGCCAAACGCGCAGCGGGAGTGAATATGAAGATTTATCTGCTGATGCTGATCATCGGCACACTGCTGACGGCGATCCATTTCACGTCCGCGCCGCAGAAGCATTCCGAAACAGCTCCTCGATAACAGATGCTAGAGCATCGCTTACAGCGATGCCCATGGAAGCGTCGCCTGTCCCGTTAGAATTTGCTGGATATGGGCATCCGGCGCCCCCTTCGCATCCCGTAGCGCAATGCCGGGGTGAATTGCCGCAGGCGCCCTCCCCCCTTTCACTGCACGCACAAGAATCCGGATCGCAGGCGCCGATGCATCGCCATGTAGGGGCATGAGCGCGAGCGAGCCGAAGCCGCGATCGAGAGCCGCAAGCACATCCGCGATCCCATCGGCACGCCAGATCATCGTCAGCACGCCATTCGATTTGAGCACGCGACGCGCGGCGTGAATCCAGTTCGCGAGCGTCTCTTCCGTTGCCACATGCGCAATCTCGCGCGTCTTGTCCGGCGAGGCGCGATGACGCGCGGGATCGTTGAACGGCGGATTCATCAGAATGACATCGGCGCTGTCGGGCGACAGGCCAGCGGCGGAGAAAGTCTCGGCATTTGCCGCAATGTCGAGGGTGATCACATCGGCGGCCAGATCATTGGTTTCGGCATTGTGGCGCGCGAAATCGGCAAGGTGCGGATTGATCTCGACCAAGGCGAGCGAGAGGCCGGGCACACGTTTGGCGACAGCCAGTCCCGCTGTCCCCACGCCTGCACCGAAATCCACCACACGCTGACCGGACCGCGCCGATGTCGCCGCAGCCAGCAGGATCGCGTCATGGCCGGCGCGATGGCCGGATGCCGGCTGCCGCAGCAGCAGCTTGCCCCCCAGCACGCGGTCATCGGTTGTCGCGATCGCGCCCGGCATCATTCGCCCTCGGCGCGCAGCTCATGGGCGAGCCCGGCATCGGCCAGAAGCGCGCGCGCCTGCCTGACGTCGTCCTCATGCACCAGAATTCTGCGGGGAATGACGCCGAGCGAGCCCTCCAGGACGCTCATATTCTGGTCCAGCACCAGATGATGGATGTTGGCGCCATCGAGCAACGCCCCCACCGCCGAGACCAGCACCATGTCGTTCGTCCGCAGGATTTCACGCAATTGACCACCCATTCTCCGTTTGGGAGCCGGTATATCTGGATTTGATCCAGGTTCCCTAGCTCTTGCCGCTTCCCTGCGCAGTTCCTATGGTGCGCACCTATTGTTGATCGGCCCATTCTGCGCATGAATTTACATGATTTTCGCCTGAATTCGGCCTATCAGGGCGTGCACGCCGGCCGGTCACGGCCGGCTGCGCGAAGACCCTGCAATTCGGAGACTACAGCGTGGCGGTGATTGTTCCCTTCGAGAGTCACGCAACAGCGTCGATCGATCAGCTCGTCAGCCTTGTTGCCGCTGACATGGAGCGCGTGAACGCGACCATCCTGTCGCGCACCGGCTCTGACGTCACCATGATCCCTGAAGTCGCGAACCACCTGATTTCCTCGGGCGGCAAACGGCTGCGCCCGATGCTGACGCTGGCGATGGCCAATCTCACCGGTTACACCGGCGACGGCCATATCAAGCTCGCCGCCGCCGTCGAGTTCATGCACACTGCGACGCTGCTGCATGACGACGTGGTCGATCAGAGCGAACTTCGCCGCGGCAAGCTGTCGGCGCGCATGCTTTGGGGCAACGAGGCCTCGGTGCTGGTGGGCGACTTCCTGCTCGGCCAGGCCTTCCGCATGATGGTCGAGGTCGGCTCGCTGCGCGCGCTGGATATTCTGTCATCGGCCGCCGCCACCATCGCCGAAGGCGAGGTGATGCAGCTCGCCGCCGCCAAGAACACGGCGACCACCGAAGACGAATATCTCGCCGTGATCCGCGGCAAGACGGCCGAACTGTTCGCCGCCGCCTGCGAGGTCGGCCCGGTCATCGCGAACCGGCCGAAGGCCGAGCAGACCGCGTGCCGTTCGGTCGGCATGAATCTCGGCATCGCCTTCCAGCTGATCGACGACGTGCTCGATTACGGCGGCAAGGCCGCCAAGCTCGGCAAGAATGTCGGCGACGATTTCCGCGAGGGCAAGATCACCCTGCCGGTCGTGCTCGCCTTCCGCCGCGGCAACGACGCCGAGCGTGAATTCTGGATCAAGTCGCTGGAGCGCGGCGAGATCGGCGACGGCGATCTCGATCACGCCATCGGCCTGATGACCAAGCACCGCGCGCTAGAAGACACCACCAGCCGTGCACAGCATTACGGCGCCATGGCCGTGGATGCGCTGGCGCTGTTCCCGCCCTCGCCGATGAAGACGGCGCTGGAGCAGGTGGTGGCGTTCTGCCTCGCGCGGACGCATTGAGCTCCGCTGCCTGAAGTCTCCCTCCCCGGAGCGGAGCGAATGGGGTCCGGCGGATGAAAGCGTCCGCCGATAGGCCGGGGTGGGGTCTTTCCCCACGTGACGTCCGAGCTTGTAGAAATACCCCACCCGTCTCGACGGCTACGCCGTCGATCCACCCTCTCCACGGCGCCGCTACGCGGCTTGGGGGAGGGAAAAGACCGTGACTAAATCCTCGCGACCAGCTCCTTGATTAGCGTCGTGATCCGCCCTTCGGGCTTCTCGAGCTCCGCCATGATGGAGAAGTGATCCGCACCCGGAACCTCCTCGTAGCTTACTGGCAAGCCATGCCGGGCGCGATGCGCCGCGAGGTCTGCCGTCTGTTGCCGCAGGATCGGCAGCTCCGCACCGCCCACAATCAACGCCAGCGGCTTGTCCGGACCGCCATCCGCCATCAGCGGTGACTGCCGTTTCGACATCGCTTCATCGAGCTTGAGCTTCTCGTTCAGATAGGACGCGCGGATCGGCTCGAGATCGTAGATCCCCGAAATCGCGACGCCGCCCTTCACTTTCGGATGCGACAATGCGGTCGCAGTGAGATGCCCGCCCGCCGACCAGCCGGACACCACGATACGGCCGGCATCGATGCCGAGCTTGCCGGCCTGATCGACTAGCGCATCGATGCCAGCATGAATTTCAGCGACGATCTCGTCCAGCGTCGCCTCCGGCGCCAGAGTGTAGCCGATGGCAGCGACGTTAATGCCGTGGGCGATGGGACCCGCCGCGAAGCAGGTGAAAAAGTCCTTCGAGCGCATCTGCCAGTAGCCGCCATGAATCAGCAGCAGCACCGGGCCACCATCGGCGACTTTGATGAGATCGAACTTGTTGCGCTCGCGCGGGCCATAGGGAACGTCGAGATGCGCGGGGTATTTCGCCTTCATCGCATCCGAACGTTGTCCCCACCCAGTGGCGATCTCGGCACTTCCGGCAACGGCCACACCGTTATTGAGGCCGGCATCGAGCTGTTCGCGCGACATTGCATGCCAGTTGGAATCGCCGAATGGATTACTCATGGTTGTCTTCCTTGCTTGCATCTCTGCCTTGTGCGGCACGCCGCCGCTTGCGCGTGCCAATTATGCAAGAAATGGGCTAGACCGCCATGCGCCGGACCATCATGTTGCGTTTGCTTTTTCTGCATTCCCACTGGAGACGTGCGTGGCCTCTCATCAAGACCTCATCAAAGCAACGGCCTGCGCCGTCGTCGATCAACTCAATAACGGGACGGTGACGCCGCTCGATCTGCTCGATGCGCTGGAAGCGCGCGTCAAGGAAGTGGACGGGACCGTCAACGCATTGCCGATCCTGTGCTTCGATCGCGCGCGTGACCATGCGAAGGAATTGATGAAGAAGCCGCTCGGTGAGCGCGGTATCCTCGCCGGCCTGCCGGTGCCGATTAAGGACCTGACGTCCGTCGCCGGCGTGCGCACCACGCAAGGCTCGCCGATCTTCAAGGACGTGGTGCCGACCAAGTCGAACGTCCTCGTCGAGCGCCTCGAAGAAAATGGCGGCGTCGTTTATGCGAAATCCAACACCCCTGAATTCGGCGCGGGCGCCAACACCTTCAACGAAGTGTTCGGTGCGACTCTGAATCCGTGGGACGTGTCGAAGTCGGCGGCGGGCTCGTCGGGCGGCGCAGCGGCAGCGCTCGCCAGCGGCACCGCCTGGATCGCGCATGGCTCGGACATGGGGGGCTCGCTGCGCAACCCCGCCAGCTTCTGCGGCATTGTCGGCTTGCGCCCGAGTGTCGGCCGCGTGGCTTCGACGCCGAACATCGCGCTGGCGCGGATGGTGAGCGTGCAGGGTCCGATGGCCCGCAATGTGGAAGATCTCGCGCTGATGCTCGATGCAATGAGCGGCGAACATCCTGCCGACTTGATCTCGCTGCCGAAACTGCCGGAGACGTTCCGCTCGGCCGTGCGCGCGGGCAAGAAGCCGAAGCGCATCGCCTACTCGCCCGATCTCGGCATCACGCCGGTGGACCCGGAAGTCGCGGCGCTCACCCGCAAGGCGGCAGAGCGTTTTGCCGAAGCCGGCGTCATCGTCGAGGAAGCGCATCCCGACCTCCGCGAAGCGCACGAAGCCTTTCATGTATTGCGCGCCTACGACTTCGCGATCTCGAAACTCGGCCTACTGCGCGACCACCGCGACAAGCTGAAGCCGGAGGTGATCTGGAATATCGAGGAGGGCCTCAAGCTCAAGGTCGAGGATCTGGCCAAGGCGGAATCGCAGCGTGTGACGCTGGCAGCGCGGGCCTATGAGTTCTTCCAGAAGTATGACCTCCTGCTGTGCCCGGCGACCATCACGCCGCCATTCCCGATCGAGCAGCGCTATCTCGCCGAATGCAACGGCACCAAGTTCGACAATTACGTCCAGTGGCTGGGCATCGTCTATGCGATCACGCTGACCGGGTGCCCGGCGCTGTCGCTACCCTGCGGTTTCACCTCCACCGGTCTGCCAGTCGGCCTGCAGATCGTCGGCCCGCCGCGCGGCGAAGCCTCGCTGCTCGCTGGCGCGCGCGTGCTGGAGGACATTCTGGGCTTGCAGACGATCACACCGATCGATCCGCGTCCGGCGAAGTAACGAAACCTCTGTATCATGGCCGGGTTTGATCCGCCTGCGGGGCCGAAGCCCCTCCGGCGAGACGAAGGCCCGGCCGTCTATCTTCGCGGCCCGAATAAAGACGGATGCCCGGCTCAAGGCCGGGCATGACAGCGTTTCCGCAACAACCTGCCTTAAATACCGCCGCCACCCCATACTTTCGTCTAAGCCACATTGTCGCAGTCAGCGGCTAAGCATGGATTGCAGCAGCCGGAATGCGCGCGCTGCCTGACGAAGCGCCCATGCCAGCAGCAATGCAATTCCCGGCATTGGCTTTTGTGGCCTCCCGTGGCAACGGGACATTTCATTTCACGGAATACGAGGGCTTTACGTGGCTGAATCATTCGCACCGCCGGCGGACGGCAAACTCCATTTCGACGACGCCAAGAAACGCATCAAGGCGATCTTCATCGGCTCGATGGGCAATCTCGTCGAATGGTACGACTTCTACGCTTACACCGCCTTCGCGCTGTATTTCGCGCCGGCCTTCTTCCCGAATTCGGACCCCGTCGTGCAGCAGCTCAATGCGGCCGTGCTGTTCGCCGCTACCTTCCTGATGCGCCCGCTCGGTGGCTGGCTGTTCGGCTATCTCGCCGACAAATATGGCCGTCGCCTCTCGCTCACCATCTCGGTTCTCTGCATGTGCTTCGGCTCGCTGATCATCGCGGTCTGCCCGACCTATGCGACCATCGGTTTCGCAGCGCCCGTCATCCTCGCTATCGCCCGCATCATCGAAGGTCTCAGCCTCGGCGGTGAATACGGCGCCAGCGCCACCTACCTCTCCGAGGTCGCCGATCCCAACCATCGCGGTTTCTATTCGAGCTTCCAGTACGTCACCCTGATCGGCGGTCAGCTCACCGCGATTATCGTGCTGATGCTGCTGCAGAAAGTATTTCTGACCGAGCAGGAGCTGAAGGACTGGGGCTGGCGCATTCCGTTCTTCATCGGTGCCGGCCTCGCCGTCTTCACCGCAGTGATGCGCCGCGACATGCACGAGACCGAGCAATTCGAAGCGGCCAAGAAGACCGCCAAGCCGCGCGGCTCGCTGCGCACGCTGTTCGCCTATCCGCGCGAATTGTTGCTGGTGGTCGGCCTCACCGCTGGCGGCACGGCAGCGTTCTACACCTTCACCACCTATATGCAGACCTTCGTGAAGCTCTCGGTCGGCCTCACCGCCGATCAGACGACCACCGTGATCTTCGGCTCGCTGGTGTTCGCCTGCATCCTGCAGCCGATCTATGGCGCCATCTCGGATCGCTTCGGCCGCAAGCCGCTGCTGATCTTCTTCGGCATTGCCGGCACGCTGTGCACGGTGCCGATCCTCACCACGCTGCAGACCACCAAGTCGCCCTTCGTCGCCTTCCTGCTGATCTGCGGCGCCTGGATCTTCGTGGCTGGCTACACCTCGATCAATGCCGTGGTGAAGGCGGAACTGTTCCCGACCAATATCCGCGCAATGGGCGTCGGCGTGCCCTATGCCCTGACGGTCTCGATCTTCGGCGGCACGGCACCGGCGGTCGCGCTGTATTTCAAGCAGAGCGGCCACGAGCACTATTTCTACTACTATCTGTCCGGCATGATCTTCCTGTCATTGCTGATCTACGCGACCATGCGCGACACCAAGCACAACTCGGCCATGCACCGTCACGAGTGATGGCGTAGCTGGAAAGAAGGAGCGTCAGCATGGATGAAGACAAAACACCTTCGGAATCCAAGCTGACGCAGACCAAGCAGCGCTGGGCGCGCGAGGGCCGATTTCTAACCGGCCGGCATGCGCGCCCGGACACCGAACGACTTCCGCCCGGCCAGCACCTGACGCAGGACTGGCCGGTGCTGGATCTGGGATTCACGCCCAATATCTCCCGCGAGCGCTGGCGCCTCGATGTCTACGGCGCCGTCGAGACGCCGCTGTTCTGGGACTTCGCGCAGTTCTCCGCGCAGCCGCAATCCACCTTCATCTCCGACATTCACTGCGTTACCACCTGGTCGCGTTACGACAACACGTGGGAAGGGCTTTCGACCCGCGCTTTGCTCGATGCCTGCCGGCCGAAACCCGATGCGCGCTTCGTGTCGCTCGAATCCCATGACGGATACACCACCAACCTGTCGCTGGAAGATTTTGCCTCAGACGACGCGCTGCTGGCGCATTCATGGCAGGGCGCCCCGATCGAACGCGACCATGGCGGACCCGTGCGCGTGATCGTGCCGCATCTGTATTTCTGGAAGAGCGCGAAATGGCTGCAGCGCATCGAATTCCGCAGCGACGACAAGCCCGGCTACTGGGAAGTCCGCGGCTATCACAACCGCGGCGATCCGTGGCTGGAACAGCGGTATTCGGACGACTGATGCAATCGGGTTGAGCGTGATAAACTCACGCTGCCGCTGCACAGGAGAATATCAATGCCCATCGAAAAATTTCAGTTCGCAGGCTCGTCCGGCCACATGCTTGCGGCGGCGCTCGACAAGCCGGCTGGCGCCATCCGTGCAACCGCATTGCTCGCGCATTGCTTCACCTGCAGCAAGGATACGCTCGCTGCCCGGTGCATCGCCGAAGCCCTCACCGCTCATGGCATTGCGGTGTTGCGTTTCGATTTCACAGGCCTCGGCTCCAGCGATGGTGAATTCGCCAACACCACCTTCACATCCAATGTCGAAGACCTCGTTCTTGCCGCCAATCACCTGCGCGCGCTGGGCCAGGCCCCCTCGATCCTGATCGGCCACAGCCTTGGCGGCGCCGCAATCCTCGCGGCCGCGAGCGAGATTCCCGAAGCCAGGGCAGTCGTGACCATCGCAGCGCCGTCCGATCCCGCCCATGTCACGCATCTGTTTGCCGACCGGCTGCACGACATCCGCGAACAGGGCGAGGTGGAGGTCAATCTCGCCGGCCGGCCATTCCGCATCAAGCGCACGTTCCTTGACGATATTGCCGAGCACAATCTGCTGGCCAAGGTGACGACACTGCACAAGGCGCTGCTGGTGATGCAGGCGCCGACCGATGACACCGTGGGGATCGACAATGCCACGCGGATCTTCGTCGCTGCGAAACATCCGAAGAGTTTTGTGTCTCTGGATCATGCCGACCATCTGCTGACGAAGAAGGCCGATGCAGTCTATGCGGCCGAAGTGATTGCGGCCTGGGCATCGCGCTATGTCGCGCCGACCGAACAAGCCACTGGCCAGGCCTTACCAGACGAGCCACGTCAGGTCGTGGTCACCGAGACGCGGGCCAGCAAATTCCAGCAACAGGTCACGCTCGGTCCGCACCGTCTGATCGCCGACGAGCCTGCATCGATTGGCGGCGAGGATACCGGTCCCGGCCCCTACGATCTCCTGCTCAGCGCGCTCGGCGCCTGCACTGCGATGACCATGCGCCTGTATGCCGATCGCAAGGCACTGCCGATGGACCGCGTCAGCGTCACGCTGAACCACAAGAAGATCTACGCCAAAGACTGCGAGGAATGCGAAACGAAGGAGGGCATGCTCGACCAGATCGAACGCAACATTTCCATTGCCGGCGAACTCGACGCCGAGCAGCGCGCCAAGCTGATGGAGATTGCCGACAAGTGCCCGGTGCACCGGACGCTGACATCCGAGATTCGAATCGTGACGAAAGCGGTGGAATAAGTTTGCTGCCGGGTTCCCGACGCGCACCGGTTCCCGTTGCTAACGCAATGTCCGACAATGTGAATCCCGGCCGTTAACCTTTCTTAAAGATGTTGCTCGCAGCGCGTACAGCGCGTGGTAAATCTGTGGGCGAGCCAAAGGAATCAGTTTCACGCCGATGCAGATTCGCACCGGCGTCCTGCCGCAGATTGTTTGGAAATTTCATGAGCGAAACCCTGTCCTACCGCCCGACCCGCGCTCCACTCCCGGATCAGGAGCAGAAGCAGGCGGCGTTGAGTTATCTCAACGAGGCATGGGCAGAAGCGCGCCATGACGGCGTCGATGGCGACTGCCTCGCTCAGGCCAGCCTGTTCGCGGCATTTGCCGAGCTGGTCGGCACCTATGGCGAGGACGCGGTGGCGACATTCGTCGAGGGTCTTCCCACGCGCGTGCGCAATGGCGAATTTTCGCTGACGCTGGCGAGGCAGTAAGCGACCGCTTTCTCTTCTCTTGTCCCGGACGCGATGCGGCGCGCAGTGCCTCTTCACAGAGCCGGGACCGTATCAAGCCCGGCATTCGTAACGGTCCCGGCTCTGCGGAGCAACGCTTCGCGTTGCACCGCGTCCGCGACACGACAAGCCTTACTGCTTCAGTGTCTCGAGAAACTTCACGGTCTCGCCCTGCGACGGCGTGACGAGTTCACCCTGCCACATGACCTGCCTGCCGCGCACGAAGGTGCCGACCGGCCAGCCCTTCACGGTCACGCCATCATAGGGCGTCCAGCCTGCTTTCGACGCCACCCACTTGTTGGTGATGGTCTCGCTGCGCTTGAGATCGACGATGGTGAAATCGGCATCGTAGCCGGCGGCGATGCGACCCTTCATGGCCATGTTGAACAAACGCGCCGGGCCGGCGCTGGTGAGATCGACGAAACGCTGCAGCGACAGCCGGCCGGCATTCACATGATCCAGCATCAGGGGCACCAGCGTCTGCACGCCGGTCATGCCCGACGGCGAAGCCGGATAAACCTTCTGCTTTTCTTCCAGCGTATGCGGCGCGTGGTCGGAGCCAAGCACGTCGATAATGCCCTGCTCGATGCCCTTCCAGATGCCGGCACGATGCTCCGCATCGCGCACCGGCGGATTCATCTGCGCCAGCGTGCCGAGCCGCTCATAGCATTCCGGCGCCGCCATGGTGAGATGGTGTGGCGTCGCCTCGCAGGATGCGACATCCTTGTGGTCCCTGAGATAGTCGATCTCTTCCTTGGTCGAGATATGCAGCACATGGATGCGCTTGCCGGTCTCGCGGGCAAGATTGACCAGCCGCTGCGTCGCCATCAGCGCCGCCACCTCGTCGCGCCACACCGGATGCGAGCGGGCATCGCCCTCGATGCGCAGGCCTTTGCGCTCGTTGAGGCGGAATTCGTCCTCGGCATGGAAAGCTGCACGACGCCTGATGACCTGGAAAATCTTGCGCAGGCTGTCGTCATCCTCGACCAGCAATGCGCCGGTAGAGGAGCCGATGAACACCTTGACGCCGGCACAGCCTGGGGCGCGCTCCAGCTCCGGCAGGTCCTGCACATTCTCGCGGGTGCCGCCGATGAAGAAGGCGTAATCGCAATGCATGCGGTGATGACCGCGCTTCACCTTGTCAGTGAAGGTGGCCTCGTCGATGGTGAGCGGATTGGTGTTCGGCATTTCGAACACTGCGGTGACGCCGCCCATCACGGCGCTGCGCGAGCCGCTTTCGAGATCTTCCTTGTGCTCAAGGCCGGGCTCGCGAAAATGCACCTGCGTGTCCATCACGCCAGGCAGGATATGCAGCCCCTTGCAGTCGATGGTTTTGCCCGCCTGCTCCGGATCGAACGTGCCGAGCGCTGCAATGCGGCCATCGCGAATACCGATGTCGCGCTCGCCCTCGCCATCCTGATTGACGACGATGCCGTTCTTCAGAATCGTGTCGAAAGTCTCGCTCATATCGGTCTCGCTTACAGCCTGTGGATGCCATGCGCACGTGGCGCAGGCCTTGTTACGGGCATCTTAGCGGCTTAACTTTGGCGTTGATATCCATCAGACTCGATTCTGAGTTCTTTTCGAGATTTTCCCGATGAAAGCAGCATTTCTCCCCGATCGGGGTGTGGTGAAGATCGCTGGCGACGACGCCCGCAGTTTTCTCAATAACCTCATCACTTCCGACATCGAGGATCTCACGCCGGGCCAAGCGCGGTTCGGCGCGCTGTTGACGCCGCAGGGCAAGATCGTGGCTGATTTTCTGGTGACGGAAGCGCCTGCCGGCCATGGCGGCGGTCTCCTGATCGACTGCCCGCGCGAACTGGCAAAGCCGCTCGCCACCAAGCTGGGTTTCTACAAGCTGCGCGCCAAGGTGACCGTCGAGAACCTGTCGGATGGGCTCGGTGTACTCGCAGCGTGGGACGGCGAGCCGACCATCAAGCTCGACCTGACCTTTGCCGATCCGCGCAATGCGGCGCTCGGCTATCGCATCCTCGTGCCGGCCGATCTCGCGGAGAAAACCGCGTCGGTGCTCGGTGCCGAGCTTGTCGATGAGGCCGCCTATGAAGCGCACCGCATCGCCTGCGGCGTGCCGCGCGGTGGCATCGACTTTGCCTATGGCGATGCGTTTCCGCACGAGACCAATATGGACCGCATGGCCGGCGTCGATTTCGACAAGGGCTGTTATATCGGCCAGGAAGTCGTATCGCGGATGCAGCATCGCGGCACGGCGCGCACCCGCATTGTGCCGGTGACGCTCGACGGTACGACGCCCATCGCAGGCACAGAAATCCGCGCCGCCGACAAGCCGGTCGGCACCATGGGCTCGTCAGCCGGACACAGCGGTCTCGCACTGCTGCGTATCGACCGCGCGACCGATGCATTCGATGCAGGTGCCGCCCTGCAGGCGGGCGACAGCACCATTCATCTCGTCGATCCCGAAGCCGTCCGCGCCTTCATTGCCAAGAAACACGCATGAGCAAAGCGCCGATTAAACACGCCGACGGCAAGACACGCTGCCCGTGGCCGGGCGAGGATCCGTTCTATGTCGCCTATCACGACACCGAATGGGGCGTGCCGGAATATGATGATCGGGCCCTGTATGAAAAACTGATTCTCGACGGCTTCCAGGCCGGCCTGTCGTGGATCACCATCCTGCGTAAACGCGACAATTTCCGAAAGGCCTTCGACGATTTCCAGCCGGAAAAGATCGTGCGCTACAGCGAGAAGAAAGTTCATGCGCTGATGAACGATGCCGGCATCGTGCGCAACCGATCGAAGATCGAAGGTACGATCCTCAGTGCCAAGGGCTATCTGAAGATCATGGAGGAAGGTCCGGGCTTCTCGAAATTCCTGTGGGACTTCGTGGACGGCCAGCCGATCGTGAACAACTTCAAGACCCACGCCAGCGTACCCGCGTCGACGCCCCTCTCGATCAAGATTTCCAAGGAATTGCAGGCGCGCAATTTCAAGTTCGTCGGCCCCACCATCGTCTACGCCTTCATGCAAGCGACCGGTATGGTCAACGATCATCTCACCTCCTGCTATTGCCACGAGCTCTGCAGCAAGAAGAAGCGCCCGCTGCGGCTGAAGGCGACCTGATGGCGAAAGCGACTTTGACGAGCGGCGCGCCGCGTGCCTGGCAACGCATGTTGTCGGGGCGCCGACTCGACCTGCTGGACCCCTCGCCGCTGGATATCGAAATCGCGGATATCGCTCATGGTCTCGCCCGCACGGCGCGATGGAACGGACAGACGCGCGGCGCACATATCTTCTCGGTCGCACAGCACTCCCTGCTCGTCGAAGCCGTGATGCGCGAGCAGATACCCCGGATGAATGATCGCACAGGGCTCGCTGCACTGCTGCACGATTCTCCGGAATATGTGATCGGCGACATGATCTCGCCGTTCAAGGCCGTGATCGGCAACGCCTACAAGATGGTGGAGCATCGTCTGCTCGCCGCGATCCATATCCGCTTCGGGCTGCCGGCGGAGCTGGATCCGAAAATGACGAAGGCGATCAAGACGGCCGATATGGGGGCGGCCTATCTGGAAGCGACGCGGCTCGCCGGCTTTGCCGAGCCCGAGGCGAAGCGGCTGTTTGGCAGGGATCCTTGTCTGGCGCTCGAGTTGGAAGCGGATTATCTGACGCCATGGTCGGCCAGCAAGGCAGAGAGGCGCTTCCTCGCACGGTTCGAGACGCTGACGGCGGGATGATCTTTTCCCTCCCCCAAGCCGCGCAGCGGCGCTGCGGGGAGGGTGGATCGAAGCGAGCGTGCAGCGAGCTTCGAGACGGGTGGGGTGCCTCCGCAACTGACGTCGCTTGTGGAGACACCCCACCCGTCACTCGCTACGCTCGTGCCACCCTCCCCGCTGCGCGGCTACGCCGCTTGGGGAGGGATAACCGAGCGTCTTTGCTCATCTCGCGCGTGTCTCTATAGTGCTTCCATGATTTATGTCTGCTCTCTCGCCGATCTGCATGCCACCGTCAAAACCACCGGCGCCAGCCGTGTGCTGACGATCATGGCCAATGTCGCGCAAGTGGTGCGGCCGGAAACGGTGACCGAGGCCAATCACCTGCGCGTGCAGGTCGACGACATTACCGAGAACATGGATGGCTTCGTCGCGCCCAATGAAGGGCACGTCACGCAGGTGATGGATTTCGTGCGTGGCTGGGATCGCGCTTCGCCGCTGGTGATCCATTGCTATGCCGGCATCTCGCGCTCCACGGCCAGCGCCTTCACTGCGGCCTGCATGCTCAATCCGCATCGCGATGAGCACGAGATCGCTCAGCGTATCCGCGCAGCCTCGCCGATCGCGTCGCCGAACCGCCTGATCGTTTCGCTCGCCGACAAGGCGCTCGGGCGCGAAGGGCGCATGATCCGCGCGCTCGAAAACATGGGACCGGGCAGTCTGACGGTTATCGGCAAGCCGTTTCGCATCGATCTGGACTGATGCGCCATAGTTCATGCGCCATGTGAAGTCGCGCGCCTTCGACAAGCACCAAGTCTCCGCGGCTTCCCTCACTTCTCCTATTGTGGGACAAAAGAGGAAGAAGACTGGGGGCCTACGCAGATGTTTGATTTCGATTTCATTGCACTTGTCGTCGCCCTCATCGCATTCTTCTTCGCGCGGAACGCACGCAATGAAGTGAAGATCCTGCGCGCACGGCTCAATGCGCTCGAAGCCGCGTCGCGCGAAGCAAAGCCAACCGTGGCAGCGGCTGAAACGGCAACGCCGCTAGCGCCGGAACTGCCAGGCGACGTCAAGGCGGCCGAGCCGATTGTCAGCACCAGCGACGAACCGATTCCATCGCTGCAGCCTGAGATGTCCATACAACCGACGCCCGAAATCGCAGCGCCGCCGGAATCTGCGGTGCCGGTCACGGCGCGCCCCAGCTTCGAGGAACGCATCGGCACGCGCTGGGTGGTCTGGGTTGGTGGCCTCACACTGGCACTCGGCGGCCTTTTTATGGTGCGCTATTCCATCGAGGCTGGTCTGCTCGGCCCGGAAGTGCGCGTCCTGCTCGGCGGCCTGTTCGCGCTGGCGCTGCTCGGCGTCGGCGAATTTGCGCGCCGCAGGGAATCGCTTTCCGCAATCGCGCCGCTGCCCATTGCCAATATTCCGGCGATCCTCACCGCAGCGGGCACCGCCGTCGCATTCGCCACGGTCTATGCGGCCTATGCGCTGTACGATTTCATCGTACCGGGCACGGCCTTCGTGCTGCTCGGCATCGTCGCCATGGGCACCATGGCCGCTGCATTGCTGCACGGCCCGGCGCTCGCGGGCCTCGGCCTCGTCGGCGCATTCGTCACGCCGATGCTGGTGTCTTCGGCCAAGCCGGACTACTGGGCGCTCTATATCTATCTCGCCATCGTCACCGCCGCCGCCTTTGCGCTGGCGCGGATGCGGATGTGGCGCTGGCTGGTGCTGACCACCATCGCCTTCACCACCTTCTGGACGTTGCCCGGGCTCGAGGCCGGCACCGCGACGGTCGCGCCGCATGTCTTCCACGTCATCGCCTGCTTCGTGCTCGCCGCGCTGCTGGTGGTGTGCGGCTTCATGTACGGCCCGCCCGCCGAGCCAGGCCGCATCGAGGGCATTTCGTCGGCCGCGCTCGGCGCCGGCCTGTTCGGCGCGGCGCTGATCGTCCTCTCCAGCCTCCACACCGATCTGGCGATGATCGCCTTCGCGCTGATGGTGGCCGGGACGCTGTTCGTCGCCTGGTATGCGCAGGCGGCGACCGGCGCGGTGGCCGTCGCCGCGGGTTTCGTCGCAGTCGTCTTCCTGTCCTGGGCCATTCAGGGCAATCTCGACATGCTGGTGCTGCCGGGCGGGCCGCTGGAGGGCATCGGCATCAGTCCGATCCAGGGCTCGGTGACGCTGCATCTCGGCAGCGCCGCGGTGTTCGCCCTCGGCTTCGGCGTCATCGGTTTCCTGGCGCAGGGGCGCTCGATCAGTGCGGTCATTCCGGTGATCTGGGCAGCTTGCGCCACCTTCGTCCCGATCGCGCTTCTGGTCGCGCTCTATGCCCGCATCGCGCATCTGGACCGCTCGGTCCCCTTCGCCATCCTCGCCGTGATCATTGCGGCTGGTTTCGCTGCCGCCACCGAGCTGCTCAGCAAGCGGGAACAGAAGCCAGGCCTCGCGATTTCGACCGCCCTGTTCGCCACCGGCACGCTTGGCGCACTGGCGCTGGCGCTGACCTTCGCGCTGGAAAAGGGCTGGCTCACCATCGCGCTGGCGCTGATGGCGCTCGGCACGGCGTGGATTTCCATGCAGCGACCGATCCCGTTCCTGCGCTGGCTTGCGGCCATTCTCGCCGGCATCGTCTGCGCGCGGATGGCCTACGAACCGCGCGTTGTCGGCGATCTCGTCGGCACCACGCCGATCTTCAACTGGCTGCTCTGGGGCTATGGCGTGCCGGCTGCGTCATTCTGGGGCGCGAGCGTGCTGATGCGCCGCCGCGGCGATGATGCGCCGCTGCGCATGGTGGAATCCGCCGCGATCCTGTTCACGGTGCTGCTGGTGTTCCTCGAGATCCGCCATTACGTCAATGGCGGCGACGTCTATCGCGTCAGCTCCGATCTCGTTGAGGTCGCGCTGCAGGTCTGCAGCACGCTCGCAATGGCGATCGGCCTCGAACGCCTGCGCGTCCGCAGCGGCAGCATCGTACACAATGTCGGCGCCGTGATCCTGACGGTCTATGCCGGACTTGCCTCGTTGGGCGGACTGCTGTTCATCGCCAATCCGAACATCTGGCGCATCGATGTCGGCGGTGTCGCCTTCAATCTGCTGCTGCTCGGCTACGCCCTGCCCGCAATTCTCGCATTGCTGCTGTCCTATGCGGTCGCGGGTCGCCGCAAGCCGGCCTATGCCAACACCGTCGCTGGCGGCGCGTTGGTGCTGGCGCTGGCCTATGTGACATTCGAGATCCGACGCATCTATCACGGGCCGGTCTTCGCCAATGCGCGGGTCTATGACGCCGAACAATACACGCTATCGATTGCATGGCTCATTTTCGGCGTCGCGCTGCTCGCTGCAGGCCTCATCTTCTCGTCGCAGCGCGCGCGACTGGCTTCGGCTGTCGTCATCGGCCTCACCGTGCTGAAGGCCTTCCTCATCGACATGTCGTCGCTGACGGGCGTCTGGCGCGCACTGTCCTTCATGTGCCTCGGCCTGGTGCTGGTGGCGATCGGCTGGCTGTATCAGCGCATCCTGTTCGGTCGAAAAAAGGCGAGCGAGGTTGGTTCCGGGATGGCCGGAACATAATTCGGCATCACGAATTTGTGCAGCGTGATGTTCATGCTGCATTGCGACAATCGAGCATCCATCTGTCCTATTGATAGACGCCGCAACTGCTATCCTTCCCGCGGTGTTCCCATCCATTGGTCCGGAGCTTCCATATGTCGAAAACCGTCGCGGATGATCTCGTCCACGTGCTCGAACAGGTCGGCGTGCAACAGATATTCGGCCTGATCGCCGACTCGCTCAATCCACTCGCGGATTCGGTCCGGCGCAGCACCATCGAATGGGTGGGCGTTCGCCATGAGGAAGGCGCCGCGCTGGCCGCTGCGGGGCAAGCGAAGCTCACCGGCAAGCTCGGCGTCTGCGCGGGATCGACGGGGCCGGGCAGCACGCATCTCGTTGCCGGCCTCTATGAGGCGGCGCGCGATCACGCGCCGGTGCTGGCACTGTCCGGAGATATGGCGCGTGCCATGAAGGGGTTCGATTTCTTCCAGACCACTGAACCGGATCTGCTGTTTCGCGATGTCTCGCTCTACACACAGACCGTGACCACGGGTGCGCAGGCGCCGCGCGTGTTTCACGAAGCGATCGCCGCCGCCTATGCCGGCCCCGGCGTTGCACATCTCACCCTGCCAATGGACGTGCTGTCGCTGAAATCCGAGGTGCCGACATCGAGCCTCGCAACGCTGGTGCCGCGCGGCGAGATTCTGCCCAACGACACTGCCGTGCTCGAAGCCGCGCGCCGTATCGACGAAGCCGAGAGCGTCGTCATCATGTGCGGCCACGGCGCGCTCGGCACTGCCGAACTGCTGCGCGCGCTGTCCGACAAACTGAAAGCACCGCTGGTGCATTCAGTACGCGGCAAGGAGATCATGGCGTTCGATGACCCGCGCTGGATGGGCGGGCTCGGCATGATCGGCACCAAGCCGGTCTATGACGCTGTGCACGATTGCGAACTGCTGGTGATGGTCGGGACCGACTACCCCTATTCCAACTTCCTGCCCACCAACGGTCACGTCATCCAGATCGACGAGCGTGCGCAGGCGCTCGGTCGCCGTACGCCGACGGCGCTTGGCGTGATCGGTTCAGCACGGCCCACGCTGAAACTGCTGCTCGACAAGGTGCAGGCCAAGACAAACGGCAAGTTCTTCGAAAAGACCAGCCATGCCCGCCACAAGTGGGACGAAATGCTCGACAAGCAGGCCGATCCTGCCCGCAGCAAGGACAAGATCCATCCGCAGGCCGTGGCGCGCGTCGCCAGCGATCTGGCGCGGTCCGATGCGATCTTCGTCCTCGACACCGGTCTGAATACGCTGTGGTCGGCGAACTGGATCCGCCAGAACGGCACCCAGCGTATCACCGGCTCGTTCAACAATGCCGCCGTCGGCACTGCCATCGGTCAGGCGAATGGCATCCAGATTCTGGACCGCTCCAAGCAGGTGATCGTGCTCACCGGCGACGGTGGCTTCAACATGCTGATGGGCGAGTTCATGACCGCCGTGCAGCACAAGCTGCCGCTCAAGGTCATCGTCTACAACAATTCCGCGCTCGGACTGATCACGCTGGAAGCCGAGAGCATCGGCCTCGCCCCGTTCCGCGAGGCGATCGAATTCCCCAACCCGGATTTCGCCGCACTGGCGCGCGCCTGCGGCGCTCAAGGCTTTACGGCAAAGCAGCCGGGCGAACTCAGGAAGGCCATCGCCGATGCGCTCGCCTGCGAAGGTCCGGTCATCGTCGATTGCGTGGTGGCGGCTGATGAACTTCCGAACCTGCCGCATATCGATGCCAACATGATCGGCAATTATGCCCTGGCGAAGATCAAGGAAGCGGTGATGTCAGTGACGGGCTGATCGCCCGTCATTCCATCCTGCGCTATCTCCCCGCGCAATTACTGCTTGCGCATTCCTCCCGATCGTCAATCATGACGACCGGCGGCTCCGCTGATGCGGGCCGCCGGACCAAGCATCCGCGCACAGACCGCGAGAGCCAAAAAAGATCGGGAGCCAATGAACGTACAGGGACATATCGCCACGACTCCATCTGTGGCTCAGCAAGCCGAACATTTCGATGTCATCGTGGTCGGCGCAGGCATTTCCGGCATCGGCGCCGCCTACCATCTCACCAAGCAAAGCCCGGACAAGCGCTTCGCCATCCTCGAAATGAAGGACGGCTTCGGCGGCACATGGCACACCCATCGCTATCCCGGCATCCGCTCCGACAGCGATCTCTACACGTTCGGCTATCGCTTCAAGCCCTGGACCTCGGCGCCGATTGCGACTGCGGCGGAAATCCTCAGCTATATGGGCGAGGTGATCGCGGAAAACGGGATCGATCGCCATATCCGCTACGGACACAAGATTCTCAGCGCCAACTGGTCGAATGAGGACAAGCTCTGGACGCTGACGGTGACGCGCCTCGAGACCGGCGAGACTCTGACTTTCACCACGCGCTTTCTATGGATGTGCCAAGGCTACTACAATCACGCCAAGGGCTATACGCCTGATTGGCCGGGGCTGGATCGCTTCAAGGGCACGGTCGTGCATCCGCAGATCTGGCCTGACGATCTCGACCTGTCCGGCAAGCGCGTCACCGTCATCGGCTCCGGGGCAACGGCGGCCACCGTGGTGCCCGCCATCGCCGACAAATGCGCTGGGGTCACCATGCTGCAGCGATCGCCGACCTTCTTCATCACCGGCCGCAACGCCAATGCGCTGGCCGAAACGCTGCGCGAGCTCGACATCGACGAGACATGGATTCACGAGATCGTCCGCCGCAAGATCCTGTTCGATCAGGGCGTCTTCACCAAGCGCACGCAGAACGAACCGGACGTGGTGCGCGATGAATTGCTCAAGGGCGTGCGCGCCTATCTCGGCGACGACTACGATATCGCCACGCATTTCACGCCGCGCTACCGGCCGTGGCGCCAGCGCATCGCCTTCATTCCCGATGGCGACCTGTTCCAGAGTGTCCGGGCCGGCAAGGCGACAGTGGTCACCGACGAGATCGAAAACTTCGACGAAACCGGCATCGCCCTGAAATCCGGCAACCGCGTCGACGCCGACGTCGTGGTGACGGCCACCGGCTTCGATCTCAATGTGCTCGGCGATATCGCCTTTTCGATCGACGAGAAGCCGTTGAATTTCACTGACAGCGTGACCTATCGCGGCATGATGTTCACCGGTGTGCCGAACATGGTGTGGATCTTCGGCTATTTCCGCGCCAGCTGGACACTGCGCGTCGATCTCGTGGCGGATTTCGTGTGCCGCCTGTTGCGGCACATGGACGAGAAAGGCGTGACCACCGTCACGCCGGGATTGCGACCCGAAGACAGTGACATGCCGCTACTGCCATGGATCGATGAGCAGGATTTCAACCCCGGCTACATCATGCGCGGATTGCATCTTCTGCCGAAGCGTGGCGACAAGCCGGAGTGGCAGCACGACCAGAACTACTGGAGCGACCGCGACGTGTTTCCCACCATCGATCTCGACGATCCCGTGTTTCGCTACAGCTGAATTGAAAGGGCCGGCGATCCAATCGCCGGCCCTTCGAATTTACTTCTTCACCGCACCGTCGGGATGCGTGGGATCGACCCACAACACGGTCTCGGGCTTCTCCACCGGCTCAATGTCGATATTGATCGCCACAGCCTCGCCATCACTGCGCACCAGCACGCATTCGAGCACCTCGTCGCGGCTGGCATTGATCTCCTGATGCGGCACGTAAGGCGGCACGAAGATGAAATCGCCCGGGCCGGCTTCGGCCGTGAACTGAAGCTGCTCGCCCCAGCGCATGCGGGCCTTGCCCTTCACCACATAGATCACGCTTTCGAGATGGCCGTGATGATGCGCACCCGTCTTGGCGTCCGGCTGGATCGAGACAGTACCGGCCCACAGCTTCTGCGCGCCAACGCGGGCGAAGTTGATCGCCGCGGCACGATCCATCCCCTTGGTCGAGGGAACATTGGTGTCGAGATTGTCCGCGGGAATGACACGGACACCGTCATGTTTCCAGCGGTCCGGATCATGGCTGTGATCGTGGGAATGATCGTGCGGATGGGTGTGATCGTGACCGTGGCCGGACATGGCAGCGCCTTCTCAATGACGTGACGACGATGCTGCGTTTCGTGCGGCATCGTGCCCCGGAATTCCAGGAACATTCCTTCGAGCTGTCGATTGTTTCGACGAAGCCCAGCGAGGCACAGAATTTTTCAGGACAAGCCTGGAACTCGACGCCTCCAACAACAGGAGTATCTCATGGGTGCTACCACGGACAAGATCAAGGGCCATGCAAACGAAGCTATCGGCAAGGCGAAACAGAGCATCGGCGAGGCCACCGGCTCCGAACGCCTGCAAGGCGAGGGGCTGATCCAGGAGGGCAAGGGCCACGCTCAAAAGGCGATGGGCGACGCCAAGGATATGGCGAAGAATGCCGTCGACAAGGCGTCGGATTTGGCCAGCCGTAAGCGCTAAGCGCGCTCCCGCCGGCAGGGTCTGACTCCCCTGTCAGCGGTTTAAGGCGACGCTGGTAGAAAGCCGGTCCTTGGGGCCGGCTTTCGTGCGTCAGGAAGATTGACATACCAGCGCGCCTAAGGGTTTCGCCGCCGAGCGCGCTTTGCTACATCCCCGACATGTACAAGGTTGCAGCCCTCTATCAATTCGCCGCCCTGCCTGACTTTCGTCAATTGCAGGCGCCCCTTCGTGCCCTGTGCGATCAGCTCGGCATCAAGGGCAGCCTGTTGCTGGCCGATGAAGGCATCAACGGTACCATCGCCGGCAAGGATGCCGAGATCGACGCGCTGGTGTGTGAACTGAAAAGCGGCGTTCTGTTCGGTGGCCGGCTGGACAATCTCGAACTGAAGTTCTCCCGCGCCAGCATGATGCCCTTCCTGCACATGAAGGTGCGGCTGAAGAAAGAGATCGTCACGCTCGGCGATCCGCTGACCGATCCCAACAAGCTGGTCGGCACCTATGTGGAAGCGGCCGACTGGAACGCGCTGATTGCCACCGACGACACGCTGGTGCTCGACACCCGCAACGCATTCGAAGTGGCGATGGGGACGTTCGAGGGCGCGGTCGATCCGAACATTGCCAGCTTTGGCCAGTTCAAGGATTTCGTCGCCCGCACACTCGATCCGGCGAAACACAAGAAGATCGCCATGTTCTGCACCGGCGGCATCCGCTGCGAGAAAGCGAGCTCCTACATGCTCGCCCATGGCTTTGCCGAGGTCTATCACCTCAAGGGCGGCATCCTGCAATATCTCGAGGACGTCCCTGAAAGCGAAAGCTTGTGGCGCGGCGACTGCTTCGTGTTCGACCAGCGCGTCGCACTAAGCCATGGACTCAAGGAAAGCCAACTGGTCCACGAGGGCCTGCCGATCAATTCGGAAGACTTTGCCCTGACACGCGAGGCTGCAGATGAGTGAGATCGAGCATCTGTCTGAACGTATCGCAACACTTGAGGCGCGGATCACCTATCAGGACGACACGATCGAGACGCTGAATGCGACGATCACCGCGCAGTGGAAACAGATCGACATGCTGACCCGGCAAGTGGCGGCACTGGGCGAGCGGCTGGCAGAAGCGGAAACCGCGGTGGGCACGCCCGGGAATGAACGGCCACCGCATTACTAGCTAAGTGTCGTCCCGGCGAACGCCGGGACCCCTAGCCGCGGTCGGCTGTGGTGAAAACGCAGAGCTAAGACGACCCTAAGTAACCATCCCTAAAGCGTGTATGGGTCCCGGCTTTCGCCGGGACGACAATTACGTCGACAGATCGCCGCTCAACCTTCGATCGCGTAGCTCGCGCTTCAGCACTTTGCCAATCGCACTGCGCGGGAGCACATCGACCATGACAACATCATTGAGCCGCTGGAATTTGCCGAGGCGCTCATTGGCCCAGCCCTTGAGGTCTGCGGCAGCCACTGATTTACCGGGCCGCAGCACGACAAAAGCCGCCGGCGTTTCGCCCCACTCCTCCGACGGCATCGCGACGACAGCCGCTTCCAGCACGGCATCATGCTGGACAAGCACCGCCTCCAGATCGCTCGGATAGATGTTGAAGCCACCGGAAATGACCATGTCCTTCTTGCGGTCCATCAACGTCAGGAAGCCGTCCTCGTCGAAGCGGCCGACATCGCCGGTGCGCACATAGAGCTTGCCCGTCGCATCGCGCCAGAAGGTCTCGGCGGTCTTGCCGGGCTGGTTGAGATAGCCCTGCATGATGACCGGCGAATGCCCGACCACTTCGCCGATCTCGCCTTGTGGAACGAAATTGCCGTCCTCATCGATCAGGCGAATATCATGATCCGGCGCCGGCTGGCCGACGGTGTGCAGCTTGGTCGGATGTTCATGCGCCAGCAGCATGCAGGTGCCGCCGCCTTCGGTCATGCCGTAATATTCGGTCAGGCCACCCGGCCAGCGCTTCAGCACATCGGCCTTCAGCGCCGCTGCGAAGGGCGCGGAGGTCGAATACTTCATGACGAAGGAAGAAAGATCGAAACTGTCGAAATCCTCGACCGCCATGATGCGGCGATACTGCACCGGCACCAGCATCGCATGGGTCGCGCGATGCTTCGCGCTGAGCTCGAGGAAGCCGCGCGCATCGAACTTCTTCATCAGCACGAGCGTGCCGCCACCTGCAAAAGTCGGGTTAAAGCAAACCAGCGTGGTGTTGGAATAGAGCGGTGTCGACAATACGGTGACCGCCTCCCGTCCATAGCCGAGCGGATCGAGTTGGCCATATTGCCGCCAGCGCATCCCCATCGTGTGCACGATGCCCTTCGGCGTTCCCGTGGTACCCGACGAATAGATGATATTGAACACCCAGTCCGGTTCGATGGTGACCGGCTGAGGCTTGCTGCCTTCCGGCACCAGCCAGTCCTTGAAAGCCTTCCCCGCTTTGCCGCCGTCCAGCGCCACGCGCGAGATCGCCGGATCGATATCGGCTGTGGCAAAGCTGTCCGCAGTGGAGTTGTCCAAAAACAGGATCTTGGCCGCGGCATCTTTCACCATCGCGGCGAAATCGGTCGGCTTCGATGAAGGCGCCAGCGGGGCCACGGCAATACCGGCGCGCAGCGCACCCAGAAAGGTCGCCGCATACTCGATGGACGAGAGCGCGCAAATCGAGATCGTATCCTGCGGCTTCAAGCCGCTCGCCTGCAACGTCGCAGCGATGCGGTCGATCAGCGCATTGAAATCGGCATAGTCAATCGTGCGATCGGCATCAATGACGGCGGTTTTGTGCGGCAACCGCTCGGCGGTGCTACGGACCAGCGCGTCGAGCGCGACGAATTCGGGCATGGTTTCCTCGTTAGTTTCTTTGTTTTTCAGTTCGCGGATTTCGTGTCATCAAAGAGTCAGCAACGAAATCATTGCAGCAGAAGTTATCTATCAAGCGCCTCGCCGTTGAGCCATTTCTTTCCGCTGGCATAGAGCGCTTCGACCGCCCTGCCCGTCAGGCCGGGCATATCGGGTTTGATCTTGTAACCAATCTGGGTCTGCAGGTAAGCAAGATGGCGATAGCCTTCAGGGAAGCTGGCGAGCAGATCGGCATCGAGCTTCAGCAGAGTGCCGGGGACAACGGGATCCATGCGATCCTTTTCATAGATCGGCTGACGCAGCACCAGACCCCAGCGACCATCGCGCTTTTCGAGGAAATCGTAGAAGCGGCCGGTGAGCATCACATCGACATTGACGTCATGAACAAGCGCGCGCTGGGCGATCGTCATCTTGGTTTGCGAGATCGCGCGGTTGCCCGCCAGATCAATCGATTGGCCGCCGAGAAAGTGCATGATCGACACGCCTTTCACCCAGCCGGCCTTGCTCATGGCGATGAACTCGTCGGCTGTGCCCTGGGTCCAGGTCGCGACCATCCGGCCATCGTCCCACCACACCGTCCGGAAACGATCCCAGTCGCCGGCATCGCGCCAGACCACCCAGTTTTCGACCAGGTCACGGATGGCAAGCCGGTCTATAATCTCTATATCCATAAGAGCTCCAGACGAGACGTATCGCGTTAACGGCTGGATCATATCCAATCGGGTTTCCGCGAAAAGAGCCTTCATGACACAGCAGACATCCAGGACGCCCGCGCCGGTTGCGCCTGTTCATCCGCATTCCTTCACGGCCCATGGCGTCACCGTCCGCGACGATTATGCCTGGCTGAAGGACGCCAACTGGCAGGAAGTGCTGCGCGATCCCTCGGTGCTGCAGCCGGAGATTCGGACCTATCTGGAGGCCGAGAACGCCTATACCGAGAGCCTGCTCGGCGGCACGGCAGCATTGCAGAAGAAGCTGGTCGCGGAAATGCGCGGCCGCATCAAGGAGGATGACTCCTCGGTGCCTTCGCCCGACGGCCCGTGGTCCTACCTGCGCAAATTCCGCGAGGGCGGCCAGCACGAACTGTTCGGCCGCACACCGCGCGACGGCGGCGAGGCACAGATCATTCTCGATGGCGACGCCCTCGCCAAGGACCACGATTATTTCAAATTCGGCGAAGCCCGGCATTCGCCGGACCACGCGCTGGAAGCCTGGACCGCGGATATCAAGGGCTCCGAATATTTCACCATTCGCGTGCGCGACTGGGCCACAGGCAAGGATCTCGACGACCTCGTCGAAGAGACCGACGGCGGCGTGGTGTGGACACTGGATTCGAAGGCGTTCTTCTATGTGAAGCTCGACGACAATCATCGCCCGATGCAGGTCTGGCTGCATCGCCTCGGCACCAGACAGGCTGACGACAAGCTCGTCTTCGAGGAGCAGGATAGCGGCTGGTTCACACATATCCATGAAAGCGCCAGCGGCCGGTTCTGCGTGATCGCGGGCGGCGATCACGAGACATCCGAACAGCAACTGATCGATCTCGCCGCACCCGACGCGCCGCCGCGCCTTGTCGCGAAACGCGAGGAGGGCGTGCAGTATTCGCTGGCCGATCGGGGTGACGAGCTCTTCATCCTCACCAATGCCGACGATGCTATCGATTTCAAGATCGTCACCGCGCCGATATCAGCGCCGGAACGCGCTAGCTGGAAGGACCTCACACCTTACCGAGAGGGCATCTATCTCATCGACATGGAGCTTTACGCCCATCACCTGATCCGGCTGGAGCGCGCCAATGCGCTGCCATCGGTGGTGATCCGGGATCTCGCCACGAATAAAGAACACGCCATCGCCTTTGATGAGGCTGCCTATTCGCTCGACACGCTCGGCGGCTATGAATTCGACACCACCAATCTACGCTTCGCCTATTCGTCGATGACGACACCATCGGAAGTCTATGACTACGACATGGTGACGCGCCAACGCGTGCTGCGGAAGCGGCAGGAAATTCCGTCCGGCCATAACCCGGCCGACTACGTCACAACCCGCATCATGGCCAAAGCCGAGGATGGCGCGGAGGTACCGGTCTCGATCCTGCATCGCAAGGACTTCGCGCAGGATGGCAAGGCGCCGCTGCTGCTCTATGGCTACGGCTCCTATGGCATGGCGATGCCGGCATCGTTCTCGGCGAACCGTCTCTCGCTGGTCGATCGCGGCTTCGTCTATGCGATCGCGCATATCCGTGGCGGCGCCGACAAGGGCTGGGGCTGGTATCTCGACGGCAAGCGCGACAAGAAGACGAATTCATTCGACGATTTTGCAGCGTCGGCGCGCGCATTGATCGCAGCGAAATACACATCGGAGAAAAACATCGTCGGCCATGGCGGCAGTGCAGGCGGCATGCTGATGGGCGCCGTCGCCAATCGATCCGGCGAATTATTCTCCGGTCTCGTCGCCGAAGTCCCGTTCGTCGATGTGTTGAACACCATGCTCGACGACAAGCTGCCGCTGACTCCGCCGGAATGGCCCGAATGGGGCAATCCGATCGAGAGCGCCGAGGATTTCAGAACGATCCTGTCCTACTCACCTTACGATCAGGTGGCGGCGAAGACCTATCCCAAGATCCTCGCGATGGGCGGCCTCACCGATCCACGCGTGACTTATTGGGAGCCCGCCAAATGGATTGCGCGGCTGCGCGCGACGATGACGGGCGGTGGGCCAGTGCTGCTGCGCACGAATATGGGCGCGGGCCATGGCGGCGCGTCCGGCCGTTTCAACCGCCTCGACGAGATCGCGATCGTCTATGCGTTCGCACTGTGGTCGGTGGGAATGGCGGAGAACGCCTGACGCAGCCTCTATCCTGAGGAGCGGCCGTCGTCGGCTGCGTCTGGAAGGGTGACCACAAACGCCGAGCCAAGCCTCCTCATGGTTCGAGACGGCGCTACGCGCCTCCTCACCATGAGGGAAGGAGTTAGTGCTCCGGCCGTGTGCGCTCGATCAGTTCGGCGGCGCCCTTGTCCAGCAACTCAAGCCCGACTGCCCGTCCCAGCTCGCGCGGCCGATCGGCAGGCCCCATGCGCGTCACTTCGATGAAGCGTTCGCCGGTCTCGTCCAGCACTGACGCCGTCAGGCACATCTCGCCGCCATTGATCACCGCATAGCCGGCGATCGGCGAATTACAATGGCCATTCAGCACCCACAGCACCTCACGCTCGGCATCGCAGGCGAGATGCGCAGCGGGATCGTCGATCAGCGACAGATAGCGCCGTGTCGTCCAGTCATGCGCCGCACATTCGACGGCGACAATGCCCTGACCTGCGGCCGGCAGCATTTCCTGCGGCGAGAAATCGCGCACAATGCGATGAGCGAACCCAACGCGTTCCAGGCCCGAGCGCGCCATGATCAGTGCGTCGGCCGGGCCGACCTCGCCGCCGCCCGGCAAACGCTGCATCTCGCCATTGTCCAGTTTGCGCACGCGCGTATCGGCGGCCCCCCGAAAATGGATCACTTCGATTTCAGGAAACAGCCGGCGCAGATAGGCTGCCCGCCGCACGGCGTTGGTGCC
This sequence comes from Bradyrhizobiaceae bacterium PARB1, assembly GCA_002256345.1. Lineage (GTDB taxonomy): Bacteria > Pseudomonadota > Alphaproteobacteria > Rhizobiales > Xanthobacteraceae > Tardiphaga. Next base: position 787,077 of record NKIY01000003.1, read on the forward strand.
GATCTTGAAACCCTTGCCGCGCGAGCGCATGACTTCATCGAGCGTCAGCCCGGGACGCAGCACCAGCGAATCGGTCGGCGGATCGCGCACCAGCGTGGCGCCGATGACGAGGCCCGGCGTGTCCTCATTCCCCGGCATGTCCTTCAGCGAATGCATCGCGGCGTGCAACTCGCCGGCACGGACGGCGTCGCGAATCTCGCCGACAAAGGCTCCGCCCTTGCCGCCATGGCGCAGCAGGTTGCTGGTCTGATCACGATCTCCGACAGGATCGAACTTGACAATTTCCACCGCCAGATCCGGCGCCACCAGGTTCAGGCGGCGTGCGATCTCTTCGGTCTGAGCCAGCGCCATCGTGCTCTTGCGGGTGCCGATGCGCATCTGATCCGTCACGTGCCTTGCTCCATCGCGCTATCCACCGCGGATAGCCTGACCATTCGGTACGAATGGTCACATGGCGCGGACAATAGAACCAGCGCACGCAAATTTGCAATGCGCTGGCTCAATCCTCAGTGGCTGGCAGCCACCGCACTGCGCTTCGGCACCATCAGGTTGACCAACACGGCAACAACGATATTCGCCACCAGCGCGATCAGGCCAACATAGACCGTTGCCTGAAAACCGCCGACCGAGAGCAAATGCAGCGGCTTGAGCCCATCCATCCACGTCAGATAGGTGCCGCCGAGCAGGCCAACCGCCCAGCCCGCGAGCAGCGCCGGCGCGGTGAACCAGCCGGTAAACAGGCCGAAGATCAGCGCCGGCAGCGTCTGCAGGATCCACAGGCCGCCGAGCAGTTGCAGGTCCAATGCAAATTGCGTCGGCAGATAGATGATCACCAGCAGCGCACCGACCTTGACTGCCAGCGATGCGAGCTTGGCCACCGCGGCCTCTCCGGCCGTGTCGATCTGCGGATTGACATAGGCCTTCCAGAAGTTGCGCGTGAACAGGTTGGCGGCACCGATGCTCATCACTGCCGCGGGCACCAGCGCGCCGATAGCGATCGCGGCGAAGGCAAAGCCGGCGAACCAGCTCGGGAACAACGTCTGGAACAGCGCCGGCACCACGTCATTGTTGCTGGCGAGCTTGAGTTGCGCGGCATGCCCCATATAGCCAAGCAAAGCGAGCAGGCCGAGCATCAGCGTATAAGCGGGAAGCAGCACCGCATTCTTGCGGATGGTCGTCGCGCTCTTGCTGGCGAAGATGCCGGTCAGCGTGTGCGGATACATGAAAGCGGCAAGCGCCGAGCCGAGCGCCAAAGTCGCATAGGCGAAATACTGGCTTGGCCCGAGCAGGATGCTGCCACTTCCCTTGGCCTTGAACGCTTCATCGGCGGCATGGAACACGTTGGCGTAACCACCGAGCTTGCCGGGAATCACCGAGATCGCCGCGATGACAGCGATGTAGATCATGATGTCCTTGACGAAGGCGATCAGTGCGGGTGCGCGCAGGCCTGAAGAATAAGTGTAAAGCGCAAGGACGATGAAGGCCGCGATTAACGGCAGTTCACCTTCGAAGCCGAGCGCCTTCACAGCAGCAGCCATACCGATCAACTGCAGAGCGATGTAAGGCATGGTGGCGACAACGCCGGTGATGGCGACCGCGGCTTCCAGCGAGCGCGACGCATAGCGACCGTGAACGACGTCGGCGGCGGTGACGTAGCCATTGTCTTTTGCCACCTGCCACAACTTCGGCATCACCATGAAGACGAAGGGATAGACGAGGATCGTGTAGGGCAGCGCGAAGAATCCGTAGGCGCCGACCGAATAGACCAGTGCCGGCACGGCGATCACCGTATAGGCGGTGTAGAAGTCGCCACCGACCAGAAACCAGGTGATCCAGGTGCCGAACTGACGTCCGCCGAGCCCCCATTCGTCGAGGCTGGCCAGCGTCTTCGGGCGCTTCCAGTGCGAAGCGACAAAGCCCATCACAGTGACGAGGGCGAAGAAGAACAGAAAGACGGCCAACGCCGGAACGTCGAGATCAGTCTTCATTGGGATAGGTCCGGTAAGCGAGCCACGTCAGGAAAGCGGTCACCGGCACCCAGGCAAGCTGATACCAGTAGAAAAAGGGGAAACCGAGCAGCACCGGGTCATGGAAATTGTAGAATGGGACCCAGAGCAATCCGACGAAGGGGATCAGCAACAACCATAAATAATGGCGGCCCATGGCGGGCTCCTCTCCAAAACGGGCAGCGCCGGTGCCCATTTATTTTACGGCGCAGAATTTTGGAGGGTCTAGGATTACAGCCATGGCGTGTAAACACAACTTCGCCGCAGGGCTGCCATTCGAATGCGAGCGCTTTTTGCCGGGAACTTTTGCGTGATCGGCTAATCGCTGCAAAACGCAGGGTGGGCACAGGCGTGAAGCGCCGTGCCCACCATCAGACGTCCAGACGCCGTGCAAAAGGTGGAGCACGCTGCGCGTCGCCCCACCCTAGAAACTCGCGCTCAACGCGCGCCAAATGTGATGTCGCCGAACAGCGCTTTCTGTGTGGACGGCTGCGAGCGCCAGTATTGCGGCGGCGCCTGCACCTGCCCACCGAGCTCGGCCGCAGCGTGCCACGGCCAGCGCGGATCGTAGAGCACCCCGCGCGCAATCGCGATGAAGTCGGCTTTCCCTGCGGCAAGGATATCTTCGGCCTGCTGCGTCTCGGTGATCAACCCGACCGCCATGGTCGGCAGTCCCGTTGCCTGCTTCACGGCATGGGCGAAGGGGACCTGATATCCCGGCCCAAGGGCGATCTTCTGTTGCGGCGAGACACCACCGGACGAGACATCGATCCAGTCGGCCCCGCGCTTCTTGAGTTCCTGTGCGAAAGCGATGGTCTGTTCGACATCCCAGCCGCCTTCGATCCAGTCCGACGCCGAAACGCGCACACCCACTGGCTTGTTTGCCGGAAACACCGCGCGCACCGCGTCGAACACGTCGAGCGGGAAGCGCATGCGATTCTCCAGCGATCCGCCATAATTGTCGGCGCGCTGGTTGGAGATCGGCGACAAGAATTCGTGCAGCAGATAGCCATGTGCGGCGTGGATCTCGATCGCATCGATGCCGAGGCGATCCGCACGCCTGGCCGTCGCCACGAAGGCATCGCGGATGCGCAGCAGTCCTGCTGCATCGATTTCCTTCGGCGGTAACTCACCGGATCTGGTCGGGATCGCCGACGGCGCTTCCGCGACCCAACCGCCTTTATCGAGCGGCACCTGCTGGCCGCCGTCCCATGGAGCATGGCTCGATGCCTTGCGACCGGCGTGGGCGATCTGCATGGCGACCGCAATCTTCGAATGTTTGCGGATCGCAGCCAGGATCGGCTTCAGAGCGGCTTCGGTGGCATCGTCATAGAGACCGAGATCACCGGGCGTGATGCGCCCGATCGGCTCGACCGCTGTGGCCTCGATACACAGCATGCCGGCGCCGGACAACGCCATGTTGCCCAGATGAATCATGTGCCAGTCGGTGGCGCAACCTTCCTCTGCCGAATACTGACACATGGGCGCAATAACGATGCGGTTCGGCAAAGCGAGGTCGCGCAGCTTGGCGGGAGAGAAAAGTTTGCTCATGAGGATCCCGAGGCAGAAAAGGGCTGGAATGCCGACGGCGCCGGCTCGCCATTCGAGATTGGTGCAGCGTCCGGAAAAGGCAAGACCGCACAACGTCGCCGAACGCATCCTGTTCAAAATGCATCGGACCTATGCAACTGAACGACGCTCAAACGAAAAGGCGCTCCGATCTTTGGGAGCGCCTTTGATTCATCATGTCGTCGCTGCGGGCGAACGATGGCTGCCAATCAATACGGGCAAACCACCCGGCCCCAGCGGCGGCTGAAATAACAGCCCGGCGCAACGAAGCGCGGCCCGCCATAGAAACCATAGCCACGACCGTAACCGCGACCACCGCCACGATAGAAACCACCACCGCGGCCACGACCCCAGCCGCCACCGCGACCACGGCCACCGCCACGACCGCGCTGGGCCTGAGCTGCAGTACTTCCCGCGGTCAGCATCACCGCGGAGGCGCCTATCAGACCAACGCAATAAACCGAGACCAGCGCCGCCGCTGCGAGGCAGCGGGTCAGGAGGTTACGGCGCTTCGAAGTCGTTTGAGCCATTCTTGGAATCTCCCATTCTGCAGAAGCACGGCTTTAGAATGCTTCCGATGTCGAACTGTTCAGCAGAGTTACTCGGTGAGCAATTCCAGTTCACGCATGCTGATTTAGCAGATTCGGAAATCAGACCAGCAATATGTCCTCGGCATGGCGTGCACGCAGGATTCGAAAGAGAATAGAGCCAAGCGCAAAGGCCGGTCAAGTTGACAGCCACGCAGCGCTCGCGAACAAATACGCATCGGAATGACGATCGATGATTTTCGCTCGTCGTTCATCTTCTCTTCATATTGCCTCGCAGTATCCTCCCGGCTCGCAACTGCGAGATATTCGCCTCCAGCCGATCTCCTGAACGCCAGAAGTGAGCCGCAATGGCCAAGCACCGCTACATTCTCGGTCTCAACACCTATGATCACGACGTCAGCGCCTGCCTGCTGCGCGACGGCGAGATCGCCTATGCCATCGAGAAAGAGCGAATTACCCGCGAAAAGCACGCGACGGGTTTCTATCAGGAAGTGATCGAATATTGTCTGCAGGCTGAAGGCATCGGCCTGCACGATGTCGAGCTGGTGGTCAGCAATTGCTACATCCTGCCGGTCCCGGAGATGGAAGACCGGCTGATCTATCAGGACATGCCGGGCTTTCTGCCGGAATATGAACGGCAGGATGCCCGGCGGCATCCGCTGTTCCGGGCACGCAACGGCAAGGTCGCCGCCATCTCCCACCACCTCTCCCATGCCTATAGCGCCTTTGCGGTCTCACCTTTCGAGGAAGGTGCGATCATGATCGTCGACGGCGTCGGCAGCTATCGGTCCGATGTGATGGAAAGCTATCCGCCGGAAGACGGTGGCTCGCCGCTCGCTCGCGAATCCGAGAGCTACTATACGTTCAAGGGGACCCGCCTCGATTGCATCAAGAAGGTCTGGATGGAGCCGGATCGTGGCTTTCTCAGCGACGAATTCACCAACATGCCCGGCCTTGGCGCGCTCTACAGCCGCGCCTCGACCTATGTGTTCGGCGACTGGAACAAGTGCGGTGAACTGATGGGCCTGGCGCCCTATGGCCGCCGCGAGCAATTTCCGTCGCTGATGTCGATCGAGGACAACAAGCTGACCGTTCCGCGCTGGTCGGCCGAGTTCGACCAGCCCTATATCCCGGATAGCGAGGGCAAGTGGGAAGCGAGCCCCTCGATGAAGCATTGGGAAGATCTCGCTTGGCGGGTGCAGGACGACACGGAAAAAGTGCTGCTCGCCCGTGCGCGCTGGCTGCGCGAAACCACCGGCGCAAAGAATCTCTGCGTCGCCGGCGGCGTTGCGTTGAACTGCGTTGCCAATGGCCGCATTGCGCGCGAGGCCGGGTTCGACAATGTCTGGATCCAGCCGGCCGCCGGGGACAACGGCATCGCCATCGGCTGCGCCTATTACGGCCTGCACGAGGTGCAGAAGCAGCCGCGCAGCTACGTGATGAAGCACTCCTACACCGGCCGCAACTATGACGACCGCGAAGTGGAGGCAGCGACCCAGCGCACGCTGGTGAAGGCGCAGACGAACGCCGTCCGCAGCGACGACATCTGTCGGGACACGGCGAAGCTGCTTGCCGACCAGAAGGTGATCGGCTGGTTTCAGGGCCGTTCGGAGTATGGCCCGCGGGCCCTGGGCAATCGCAGCATCATCGCCGATCCTCGCCGCGCCGAGATGAAGGACATCCTCAATTCGCGCGTGAAGCACAGGCAACCGTTCCGGCCCTTTGCCCCGCTCGTGCTGGCCGAGCGCTGCAAGGAGATATTCGAAGGCGAAGAAGACTCCCCCTTCATGCTGATCGCCAAGCCTGTGCGGCCGGAATGGCGCGACCGCATTCCAGCCATCGTCCATGTGGATGGCACCGCGCGCGTTCAGACGGTGACCGAAGACACCAATCCGATCCTGTATCGTCTGCTCAAGGAATTCGAGGCGCTTACTGGCGTGCCGGTGCTACTCAACACGTCATTCAATGTGAAGGGTGAGCCGATCGTGGAGACACCCCGCGATGCGATGGCGTGCTTCATCAATACGGGGATCGATCACCTGATCCTGCATGACCGGATCGTCTCGAAAACCGCCGCGCATAAGGTCGTGGCACCGTTGGTACGGACCTATATGGACGTCGCCGGCCTGGTGATGTCGAACGTGCGATGAGCGAACCTCTCCCCGCGAGCGGGGAGAGGTTCGAATGTTATGCAGCCCGCACGGCGCTGAGGAACCTGCTGACCTCGTCCTTCAGCCGCGTCGAGTCCGACGACAGCGACTGGGCGGCCGACAGAACCTGGGTCGATGCCGAGCCGGTCTCGCTTGCACCGCGCTGGACATCGGTGATGTTGGACGACACCTGCATCGTGCCCTGCGCCGCCTGCTGGACGTTGCGCGAGATTTCCTGCGTAGCGGCCCCCTGCTCTTCCACCGCCGAGGCGATGGTGGAAGCGATCTCGGACATGCGGCCGATGGTGTCACCGATCTCCTTGATCGCACCGACCGATTCTTGCGTCGCCGCCTGGATGCCGGAAATCTGGGTCGAGATCTCACCGGTGGCCTTGGCGGTCTGCTCGGCAAGCGCTTTCACTTCGGAAGCGACGACGGCGAAGCCCCGGCCAGCTTCACCCGCGCGTGCAGCCTCAATGGTGGCATTCAACGCCAGCAGATTGGTCTGCCCCGCAATGTTATTGATGAGCTCGACGACATCGCCGATGCGGGCAGCCGCATTGGCCAATTCGCCCACCCGATCATTGGTGACGCGTGCCTGCTGAACGGCCTGGCTGGCAATATTCGCGGACTCCTGCACCTGACGGCTGATCTCGTTGACCGAAGAAGCCATCTCCTCGGTCGCCGAGGCCACCGACTGAACATTCGTCGATGCCTGTTCCGACGCGGCGGCAACGGATGTGGTCAACTCCTGCGCACGCTCGGCTGTGGCCGTCAGAGTACCCGCGGATGCTTCAAGCTCTGTCGATGCCGAAGATACTGTCTCGACGACCTCTCCGATCATCGTCTCGAAATCGCGCGTGATCTGGTCGACGCGGCGACCGCGCTCGATCTTGGCTTCGGCATCGGCCGCAGCGGCCTCGTCGGCAGCACGCTTGTCGATGAGCGCCTGCTTGAACACCTGCAGCGTATCGGCCATCGCGCCGATTTCGGTCTTTTCACCCTGGTGAGGCACCATAGCTGTCAGATCCCCCGTACCGAGCGCCTGCATCGGCGAGATGATCGACTTGATCCCTGCCGAAACATCACGAATCAGCAGGATCGCAGCGCCAACGCCGACGACCATCGCCAGGACAAGTGCCCCGATCACAAGCTTGATCGCGAAGCTGAAATTTTCGGCCGCAGTGACGCCAGCGGCCTGAGCGCCCTTATTGTTCAACTCGACATTTTTCTGCAACGCTTCGTCCGCCCGGAAGCCAATACGATTGACCTTCACATTCATGTCGCGGGCAGCATCACGCTCGTTCTTACGTGAGAGCGCGAGGACAGGCTTCACTGCCTCCATATATTCGGACCACAGCTTGGTGAACTCGCCGTAGAGGGCTCGCTCCTGCGGGCTCGAAATCAACGGCTCGTACTGTTTACGCGCAGTCTCCAGCATGTCGGCATAGCGGGTAAGCTGGCTGTCCTGTTCCTTGATGTCGGCATTGTCAGATGCGAGCAGATGCGCGCGAACGATCGATCGGTAGCTGATGGTCGCAGCACGGACGTCACCCAGCGTTCGGACGCTCGGCAGCCAGCTATCGACGATATCCGCAGTCGCGCTGTTGATCGCATACATCTGCTTGATAACAACGGCCCCCATGGCGGACATTGCGAACAACAGAAACGAGACGACAATCGTGATCTTGGTGCGGATGGATAGGCTGGCAAGCATGGCTGAAGGTCCCTCGGCTTTCGGCCGTTGGTGAACGATAGGAGAGCGATATTCATGGGTTTCGGTGCGCGACGAGCATCGAGGCTGCCGCCAGAGAATCGATGACATCATGTCATCGATGGTCTCATGGTGAAATTGCGCGCATAAAGTTAAGGAGGAGTGGATGAAGACCACTCCTCCCCTCACGCGAATACCGTCCTGCCTACACGTCTTTGCATGACAGATATGAAACCCGGAACCTGAGACTTCCGCTTTGACGGCAATGTCTCACGCTGCGCGCACGGTATCCAGGAATCGCCCCACTTGCTGCTTGAGCCTTCCGCTTTCAGACGACAGCGACTGCGCCGCCGACAGCACTTGTGAGGATGCGGAGCCGGTCTCGCTGGCGCCGCGCTGGACATCGACGATATTCGACGAGACTTCACGCGTACCGTGCGCCGCCTGCTGGACGTTGCGGGCGATCTCCTGCGTCGCTGCCCCCTGCTGTTCGACGGCCGAGGCGATGGTGGAGGCGATTTCCGACATCTGACCGATGGTCGTTCCGATTTCCTGGATCGCCGACACCGATTCGTCGGTCGCAGCCTGGATGCTGGCGATCTGCGCACTGATCTCGCCGGTGGCCTTTGCAGTCTGCTCCGCCAATGCCTTCACTTCGGCCGCCACGACGGCGAAACCGCGACCGGCATCGCCCGCGCGGGCTGCCTCGATGGTAGCGTTGAGCGCCAGGAGATTGGTCTGGCCCGCGATCGTATTGATCAGTTCGACCACGGCGCCGATACGGCCCGCCGCGCGCGACAATTCACCAACGCGATCGTTGGTCTTCTGCGCCTGGCCCACCGCGGCATTGGCAATGCGCGCGGATTCCTGCACCTGACGGCTGATCTCGTTAATCGAGGAGGTCATTTCCTCGGTCGAAGAGGCCACCGACTGCACATTGGTCGAGGCTTCCTCTGAAGCGGCCGCAACCATGGTGGTGAGTTCCTGCGAGCGCTCTGCGGTGGAGGTGAGCATACCCGCCGAGCCTTCCAATTCGCTGGACGCGGATGACACGGCTTCGACAATCTGGCCGACGGCGACCTCGAAATCATCGGCCAGGCGGACCATGTCGCGGCGGCGCTGCAGCGCCACCTGTTGATCCTGTGTCAGCTTCGCCTCGGCCTCCACACGCGCCTTCTCCTCAGCCTTGACCTTGAAGCCCTCGACCGCGCGAGCCATGTCGCCGACTTCATCCTTGCGGTTCAGGCCGGGCAACACCACGCTGAAATCGCCATCCGCAAGACGCTTCATGCCGGCGGTGAGGCCCGACAGCGGGCCAATGATTCCACGCGCGATCAAAAAGGCGATGGCCAGACCGATCACGGTGGAGGCTGCCGCGACGAGCGTCTGCAGCGTGGTGGTGCTCGAAATCCGATCATTGGTCGCAGCCACGGTCTGTGATTGAGCCTGCTGGATGTCCGTCTTGACGACCTCGACCCGTGCGATGGCATTGACAATGAGCGGACTGATCGACTTGTTGAAGATCGCATCCGACGTCTGCATGGCGGCGGCCGCCTTTTCGAACAGCGATGCGTAGCTCTTGAGATTGCTGCGAATGGTGCCGAACAGCGCGCTGAGCGTCGGCGGCATCTGCATCTTTTCCATCTCGCCGATCTGCTGCTCGGCAATGCGGACGTGGTCCTTGAAGGACTCGATGTGCTTCTCGTCACGGCTGCTGAAGAAGCGCCAGTTGGCGATCTGCACCATCAGCGTATCGGCTTCGAGCTTGGTCGATCCTTGACCATACGTCGTGTTGCGTGTGCTGATCGTGAGCTTGCGCAGGCTGGACGACAGCTTGTCGCCAGCCTCCTGCAACACTTCACGCCCGGCCACGACTTGCTTGACCGCATCGCCCAGCGCCTGCCGCTGTTTGGTCACCTCGGCAAGATCCTGCGCGATCGCCTGATAAACCGCCCGCCGTTGTTCCGAGCGGCTCGCCTTCATCACCGTGTCGACACTGGTCGCCAGATTGGCCAGACGCTTGTCCGCATCGGCAATCGCCGCGTCATCCTGATCGAAGGAATAGCGCAAGATGGCACCGCGCACCGCGTGCAGCTCCGACGCCACTTCGGCAGCACGGATGGTGTTGCTGGACTGCACCGTCATGGAGCCGACCCGCGTCCCGATTTCCGCCATCTGCCAGACAGCGAAGCCAGAACTCGCCAGCCCGAACAGCACCAAGGCGCCGAAACCGCCATACAGGCGACCACGGATGCGAAGATTGAGCAGTGGCATTACCGGCATTCCTTACTGGATCGACGAAACGTTAGGCGGCCCGGACGGAGTCCAGGAATCGTCCGACTTCGAGCTTGAGGCGCCCGCTCTCGCTGGACAGCGACTGTGCGGCCGAGAGAACCTGGGACGAGGCCGAGCCAGTCGCTGTGGCTCCGCGCTGCACGTCGGCGATATTGGCGCTCACCTGCATGGTGCCGTGCGCCGCCTGCTGAACGTTGCGCGCAATTTCCTGGGTCGCTGCGCCCTGTTGCTCGACTGCGGAGGCGATGGTCGAGGCGATCTCGGACATGCGGCCGATGGTGTTGCCGATCTCGGCAATCGCATTCACCGACTCCCGCGTCGCCGTCTGGATGCCGGAAATATGGTGGGAGATTTCGCTGGTTGCTTTGGCGGTCTGCTCGGCAAGCGCCTTTACTTCGGAAGCCACGACCGCAAAGCCGCGTCCGGCATCGCCGGCACGGGCTGCTTCGATGGTCGCATTCAGAGCCAGCAGATTGGTCTGGCCGGCAATGGTGTTGATCAACTCGACCACGTCGCCGATGCGCGCCGCGGCCTTCGTAAGCTCGGCAACTCGCTCATTGGTCTTGCGGGCCTGCTCGACTGCGGAATTGGAGATTCCGGCCGACTCCTGCACCTGCCGGCTGATCTCATTGATCGAGGACGACATCTCTTCAGTCGATGAAGCCACCGCCTGGACATTCCCCGATGCTTCATCGGACGCGCTTGCAACTGCAACGGTCAGCTGCTTGGCTTGCTCCGCCGTCGCCGTCAGGCCACCTGCAGACGCTTCCAGTTGTGACGAAGCCGAGGAGACGTTATCGACGATGTTGCCCACGGCGCGCTCGAAGCCATCGGCAAGTTCGGCCATTTCGCGCCGACGCGCCGCTGCCGCCAGACTGTCCTGATCAACCCGCGCCGCGGCTTCATCGCGCGCCTTGCGTTCGGCGTTGTCCCGGATCACCGACACGGTCTTGGCTATGTCGCCGATCTCGTCACCGCGCCGCGCGCCGGGAATCGTCACATCGAGGTCTCCGCCAGCCATCCTGCTCATGGCCGCATTGAGACGGGTCATCGGTCGGGCAACACCGAAGAAGCTGAACATCATCGATCCGATCAGTACGGCGACGGCAGCGCAACCAAGCGCCAGATTGATCTGGACAGAGCGATCCATAATCCCGGCAGCCTGATTGCGGGCTTCGGTCACGGACGTCTTCGCAGTAGCAACGGCCGCTGAAACGAGTTCGCCGGCCGACGCGGCCGTCGGCGCCAGCTTCTTGCGTACGATGTCAGTCTTCTGGTCATTGATCTGGATGGCTTCGTCGGTCGCCGTCATGAATTTCCGCATGTCGGCGCTGAGCTGGGTGAGTCCGTTCTGCACCAGCTCGCTATCTTCGATCACGCTGGCCTTGGCGAGCGCATCATTCAGCACCTTTGCCTTGGTGACGATCAATCCCTTCTGAACGATCTCGTTCAGCGAGGCATAGCGCCAGGCGGCAGCTTGTACGGCATTGACGGCGTTGTCTGCCATCTTGAGCTGGTTATCGACTTCAGCCCAGCTCTTCGCCTCGTTCACCGCGGTGGTGAGGCGCATCTGTTCAAGATGCCTGTTCCAGTCGAGCACCGCGACGTTGCGCGTACGATAAAGGTCCAGCAATTTCTTCTGCAGGACCGCGACTTCGTCGGCGGCCGTGACGTAGGATGCTGTCAACGCCTTGATGTTCGCGAAGTTGTCCCGGTTTTCCTGTCGAAGGGCAATGGCGATGTTGCGGTCCAGAATCGCATCCTGCGCCTTTTTCGCCGCCCTGATCTCGGCGATGCTCCTGTCCATGTCGGGCGTGGTGATCGCGATGCGCAGGCTCTGGCTGGCCGTCTGCATGCTGTGCATCAGCGCATCTGCCTCACGCGCACCATCCGCGATCTCTTGCTGCACATCGGCCCGGCGATTGGCGTCGGAGATTTCGGTCTCCGTATGCGTCTGATTGGCGACGACCCCGATCGACAGCAGGATGCCGATCAATCCGGCCAAACCGAGCTTGTTGCCGACGCGATTGATCTTCACCATGCCACTCACTTCCCGGAACGGCACGAGCCGGCTCGCGCGCAGACAAAGCCTGCACGGCTCAAGGCGGCACTGCCCGACAGACGAAAACGACGGAAATATTCAAGCAGCAACGGAACATACGCTGCCCGCAAGAACGATGACCTGAGAGGTCTTAGGGATCAGCCGCGAACCGCGCGGGCCTGTTCTCGCGGGTTCAGGAATACCACCGCATTCCTGACGCAATCGTTAATTGTGCGACCGGATGGCGTCCACCGCCCTGCACAAATGTCGTGCAGCAGCCGATGAAATCGCAAGCTTCAATGCGACAGGATTTTCGACAGGAACTGCTGCGCACGATCGCTGCGCGGATGGCCGAAAAAGTCTTCCTTCTGAGCATCCTCGACGATCTCGCCAGCATCCATGAAGATGACGCGGTTGGCGACCTTTTTGGCGAACCCCATTTCATGGGTCACGACCATCATCGTCATGCCTTCCCGGGCGAGCTCGACCATGACGTCGAGCACTTCATTGATCATCTCGGGATCCAGCGCCGAGGTCGGTTCGTCGAACAGCATGCAGATCGGGTCCATCACCAGAGCGCGGGCGATGGCGACGCGCTGCTGCTGGCCACCGGAAAGCTGGCCCGGATATTTCTCCGCATGCGCGGTCAGACCGACGCGCTCCAGCATCGCCATTGCCTTCTTGCGCGCCGCGTCTTCCTTGCGGCCGAGCACGATGGTTTGACCGAGGCAGAGATTCTCGACGATCTTGAGATGCGGAAACAATTCGAAGTGCTGGAACACCATGCCGACGCGCGACCGCAGCTTCGGCAGATCCTTCTTCATTTTGGTGACATCGAGCCCGTCAACGGTAATGGTGCCTTCCTGCACCGGCTCCAGCGCATTGACCGTCTTGATGAGTGTCGACTTGCCCGAGCCCGATGGACCGCAAACGACGACGACCTCGCCCTTCTCTACTTGGGTCGTGCAGTTCTTCAGCACCTGAAACTGCGGATTGTACCACTTGCTGACTTTGTCGAGGGTGATCATGGGCATGGGACAACCGTGCTGACTAGCGGATGATGCTGATGCGCTTTTGCAAACGCTTCACGAAGAACGAGGCAGTAAAGCTGATCGCGAAATAGACCACGGCCGCGAACAGATACATTTCAGTAAGACGGCCATCGCGCTGCGCGACCTTGGAGGCTGCGCCAAGAAAGTCCGTGATCGACAGCACATAGACCAGCGACGTGTCCTGAAACAGCACGATGGTCTGGGTGAAGATCACGGGCAGCATGTTACGAAACGCCTGCGGCAGCACGACGTAGCGCATCACTTCGCGGTAGTTGAAGCCAACGGCGTAGCCCGCCATCACCTGCCCGCGCGGCACCGACTGGATGCCGGCACGCATAATCTCGGCGAAGTACGCCGCCTCGAACAGCGTGAAGGTGATGATGGTCGATGTATAGGCTCCGACCTGAACCGGCTGGTCGGCCTGTATGATCCATTGCCCGATATAGGGGCTGAGGAAGTAGAACAGAAAGATCACCAGCACCAACGGCAGCGAGCGCATCAGGTTGACATAGCTGGCGGCAATGCCGGAGAGCACCGCATTCGACGATAACCGCATCATCGCGATCAGCGTGCCAAGGATGAGGCCGAAGAAAGTCGCAATCGCCGTCAGGGTCAGGGTGAAGACCATGCCCTGATAGAAGAGATAGGGAAGGCTGCGCCAAATGACATCGAAATCGAATGTGCTGAACATCACTTATTTCCCCACATTGAAGCCGGGGATGACCAGCCGTTTCTCGATCAAACGCATGCCGATCGTGACGACGGCGCTCAGCAGCAGATACATGCCCGCCGCAGCCGTGAATGCCTCGAAGACCTGAAACGAGAATTCCTGCATCGAGCGGGCCTGCGCAGTGAGCTCAAGCACACCGATGGTCAGCGCGGGCGCCGTATTCTTGATGGTGTTCAGGAATTCCGAAGTCAGCGGCGGAAAGATGATGCGATAGGCCAGCGGCAGCAGGATGTAGCGATAGGTCTGCCAGGTGGTGAGGCCGATCGCCGTGCCAGCCATCCGCTGCCCCTTGGGCAATGCATTGATGCCGGCGGTGACCTGCGTGGCTACGCGTGACGACATATAGAAGCCAAGCCCGAGCATCGCGGCAACAAAAGGCCCGTTGCGGAGCTGCTTGACCCAGGTGCCGAGATCACCCGGCAGTAACTCGGGTACCACGAAAAACCAGATGAAGAGCTGGACCAGCAGCGGAACGTTGCGGAACAGCTCGATGTAAGCATTACCGATGCGGACCGGCCAGCGCGACGGCAGCGTGCGCATGATGCCGATCAATGAACCGAGGATGAAGGCAATCGCCCAGGCGGAGAGTGCCAGAATGATCGTGATCTTGAGGCCGCTCATCAGGGACGCGAAATAGGTCCCGGTCGCGTCCGGCGTTTGCTCCCAGAAGATGCCCCAGTTCCAGTTGTAGTTCACACAGCGCCCCCGATACGCGAATCCAGTCGAACACTATGCAATGGCTGGGCCATTGCATTCTTCCTTCTCCCGGCTTGCGGGGAGGAGGTGACCCGAGCTTGCGGAGCAAGTTCGGGTCGGAGGGTGCTCTCCGCAGGCTCGAAGCGCGTGGAGAATCGTCCTCACCCGCCATTCACATGCTCTGCATGCAAATGGCGCCCTCTCCCCGGACGCGGGGAGAGGGCAAGAACGCAGCTTAGAGATACGCGTCGGGATCGGGCGAATCCGACGGCTTGGCAAATGCCTTGGTCTGCTCCGGGCCCATCGGCACATTGAGATTCAGACCCTTCGGCGGAATCTTCTGCATGAACCATTTGTCGTAGAGCTTGGCGCCTTCCGGGCTCTTGTAGAGTTCGGCAGTGGCCGCATCTGCGACCTTCTTGAACGCGTCGTCGCCCTTGCGCAGCATGATGCCGTAAGGCTCGGGCTTGGAGAACGCATCCTTGGAAATGACATAGGCATTCGGATCGCGCGCGCCGGCCGCGAGCGAAGCGAGAAGGATATCATCCATCACGAAGGCGGCAGCACGATCGGTTTCAACCATCAGGAACGCTTCGGCGTGATCCTTGGCCGGCACGATGTTGATACCGAGATTGCGCGCGGCATTCACTTCGGTGAGCTGCTTGATATTGGTCGTGCCGGATGTCGAGACTACCGTCTTGCCTTTCAGATCGTCGATCTTCTCGAGCTTTGCGGTCTTCTTGGAAACGAAACGGCTGGCGGTGAGGAAGTGTGTGTTGGTGAACCACACCTGCTTCTGGCGTTCCACATTGTTGGTGGTCGAGCCGCATTCGAGATCGACGGTGCCATTGGCGATCAGCGGAATGCGCGTCGCCGAGGTGACCGGATTGAGCTTCACTTCGATCTTGTCGTTCTTCAGCTCTTTCTTCACGGCTTCGACGATCTTGTAACAGATGTCCATGGCGAAGCCGACGGGCTTCTGATTGTCATCCAGATAAGAGAACGGCACCGAGGAATCGCGGAAGCCGATGGTGATGGCGCCGGTATCCTTGATCTTCTTGAGCGTGCCGGTGAGCTCCTGCGCACTCGCATTGGTCGCAAAGCCCTGGGCCGCGAAAGCGGCGGCGACCACAGTCCCTAACAGAAAAAGTCGTTTCATAGTCCCTCTCCTCATAACTCCGGTCTCACACCGTCGCCCCCTCCGAGCACACGGGCATGTCCGCCCGTGATGCTTGCACAAACGGGGCCAAACGCAAATGCTCCGTTCGGCAAACGACGAATCGGCGGGGTGGACGTGGAAGTGATACGTTTAAATGAGGTGATTGGTTCGCATGCGTCCTGCGAAAGACGAAGAATGCGAACAGGCGGATCGTCGCAACATGACCGTCCTGCGACGAAAGTCAGGCCGGCGCTGCAACACCGATCTTCCGGCGCCGCTTTTGCGCTGCGACAGCTTCCCCGAAAGCGAGGAAGAGTGCGCGATTGATCGGATTGATCTGCGGATCGTATTCGGCATGCCATTGCACCCCGAGGGCAAAGCCTGACGCGTCTGCAATGCGGATCGCTTCGATGGTGCCGTCTTCGGCAATACCCTCGACCACCACCCGCTGGCCGGGAATCTCGATCCCTTGCCCGTGCAACGAATTGACCGTGATGGTCTCGCGTTTGAGCAGGCTGGCAAACGTGCCGTTGCTGGTCAGGTGGACGTCATGACGATCGGCGAACACGACGGCCGGGTCGGGATGGATTTCGCCGCTCTCCAGCCGCGGCATCCGGTGGTTCATCCGGCCGGGCAGTTCGCGAATTTCAGGATGCAGCGTGCCGCCGAAGGCGACGTTCATTTCCTGCAGCCCGCGACAGATGCCAAAGATCGGGACGCCGCGCGCGACGCAGGCTTCCACCATGGTGAGCGCCACTTCGTCCCGACCGTTGTCATAGGGCTCGTGGCGGACACAGGGCTGCATGCCGAATCGGGTGGGGTGGACATTCGCGCGGGCACCGGTGAGCAGGATACCATCAACGATGTCCAGAACCTCACCGACATCAGTAATGTCCGGCGAGCCCGCGAAGATCATGGGCAGGGCGCCCGCTACCTCGGCCACCGCACGAAGATTGTTTTCTCCGGCCGCCTGGACAGAGAATCGGTTCTCGATGCGATAGGCGTTGCCGATCACGCCAATGACGGGCCGGGACTTGATTGCCATAGCTTCCGGTCGAACACTTTATGACAGTTCAGCTATAGCTGACTCCCGCCGCGAAAACGACCGGCAAGGGAACAGAACATCTATTCTCCCGTGCATGGGAGAAAAATCGACTTCAGAAGATCGGTATGAAGGATTCAAAGAAACGGACCGGAGGCAGATGGTGGGCGCGACAGGGATCGAAGCGTTTTTAGGTCCGAACGCCGATTCCACCCTGCGCGCTTGAACCATCTGGAATCGTTGACGGAATATCCGACAAGCCGTTGATTATAAAATACTTTCTGTCGTACGACATAACGTTAACCTCTTTGCGCAACTCCGCTGAACTCCGCCTTGCTCCGCCCCGATCCAGAGCGCAAGTATGGGCTAAAGTGTGGGCGCGACAGGAGATGACGTCATGACGATGACTGAGGCCGACCAGAGGCCAGCAAAGCCTAAGAAGGCGGCTAGCCGACTGACGGCCCTACTCGTTAACAGCGCCAAGACCGCGCCGGGCCTCTACGGCGATGGCGGGAACGGCCTCTATCTGAACGTCCGCGCGTCCGGTTCCCGCGCTTGGGCTTTCCGCTATCGTCACCGGGGAACCGGGAAGCTCCGAGAGATGGGCTTGGGGACCGCGGGGCCAAACGGCGTGCCCCTACAAGACGCCCGCGACCGGGCAGCGGCGCTCAAAGCCGACCTCCGGGCAGGGATCGACCCGATCGACGCAAAGCGCGCTGTGCCCGTTTTGGAGGCGCCAGTGGCCAAGAAAACGTTCGGCGTCTTCGCACTGCAAGATTGGCTTCCCGCATACGCGAAGGGCTTCAAGAATCCGCGCTCCGAGCGAGAGGTCCGCCGGGTGCTGGAACTCCACGCCAAGACCTTGTTCCCCATGGCTCTCGATTCGATCACGAAGACGGACGTGCTGGCGGACCTGACACCCATTTGGTCAACCAAGCCGAAGACGGCCCGCGAGCTTCGCGCCAAAATCGAGACGATCTTGCAGGCGGCAACCCCAGACCATCGGCAGGGCGAGAATCCTGCCCGGTGGCGTGGCAACCTCGAAGCCACCTTCGGTCGAGACAGCAAGGCCAAGCGGAAGCTCCGAATCAGGAAGCATCCCGCCGTGCCGTACGACGAACTTCCGGCCGTAGTGCGCGCTTTGAGGGAGCGTCACACAGAGGCCGACACCAGCGTAAACCTCGCTCTGGAATTCCTGATTCTGACCGCCGGGCGCACCAACGAGATTCGGTCCATGGCTCCGGCTGAAGTCGATTTCGCCAAAAAGGTATGGACCGTGCCGGCCGAGCGGATGAAAAATTCAGAGCCGCACACGGTCCCGCTGGCGCCGCGCGCTGTTGAGATTCTGAAAGTGGTGCTGAAGCCGAACCGGCCTTGGGTGTTCGAGGGATTGCAGAAGGACAGTAACGACGAGATCAAGCCTATGGGACATAATGCCATGTCGCATGCTTTGAAAGCCGTTGCGCCCGGCTACACGCCTCACGGGCTGCGGTCATCCTTCCGCGACTGGGCCGGAGACGAAACAGAGTTCGCCCGGGAGGTCGTCGAACATGCTTTGGCGCATACGCTCGGCAATGAGAGCGAGAAAGCCTATCGGCGCGGCAAAGCAGTGGAGCGCCGCCGCCCACTCATGGAAGCTTGGGCCGACTTCCTCGATGGTCGCAACGCTTCCGTTAGTCGTACGACCTAACTACACATTCGACATCGGCCGTTAAATACTATCAAAACTGGTCGTACGGCACGTTAAGCCTATCCATAGCCTGAGCTACGCCGAGCTAGCCTGTACATTGACAGTCTCCGAATTCGGCGTAGTACTCGACGTGCGCCGGTTAGTGCGCAAAGGATATGGGCGTTAAATTGCCGATGCCAGCCCATGGCTAGCGGCGGGGTGCAACCTCACTGCAATTGTCGTCGGCCGCTCTTAGGAGCGTGGAACGCTACGGGTGTTGCCGTAAGTCCGACCTTCGAGACTATCAAATCTGGGGCCTCCCCTCGCAAGGGCCAACCATCCATCAACGAGTAAGCCTAGCACGGATGCGTGCCCGGCTTGATCTGGATTGGTTGCAACTATGCCCCAGCCCCATGCGGACACCGATTCTCTATACTCTATCCCGTTTGCTTCACGCTCCTTCACCGTAGCGCAGACAGCCCAAATTCTCAGCGTGTCTGAATCGACCATCTTTGAGCTACTGAAGCTCGGACGGTTGCGCAGCTTTAAGGCAGGCCGCGCAAGGCGCATCACGGGCGCCGCCATCGACTCCTTTCGCGCGGAAGGATGATCCCATGTCATCCTACGCAGGGACCATTCGCGCCCAAGATCAAGAGACACGCGAAGCCAAACAAGCCATCGCTTCAACAATTCGGCGACTGCTTGAATCCGTCGATTTACCATCGGACGCAGATATCGCTAGCCTTGCTGCTCGTCACGTAGTCGCAGCGGCGACATCGATACTTCTGGATATCATCCGGCCTCACGTTGCCAACAAAAACACTAGCGCAGCGGTGATATCGCTTTTCTTGCCTCGGCAAGCCCCGGAGCTGCACGCTTACATGTGCGGGGTGGCGTTCAAATGCTTCTCACGCTCCGGCACGTTTACGCCGGCGCCATTGGAAACGCTTAGGACGCGAGTCGACCCAAAAGCGATCTTAGCTCGCACGGCCTGCGGCGACCTTCACGACTGGCCCCGAGCTGATGAAGCTGCACGCGCGATAATTGTCTTGCGCAAAGTCATACCGACCTCAATTGAATTGCGAGGTCGCCATGGATGACATTTGGCAAAGCCTCGACGCGCAACTAGACGCGATGACAGAGGTCGAACATGACAAATACATTCAACACCGATTGCGCAAATGCCAGCGTCTTGGGAAGACACCCAAGCGCGGCGCCCCGACAATCATCCACCCCGATAAGGCTGCCGAGTTCAAACTCTGCTTAAGACTGCGACGCGAGCACATCAAGATTCACAAGCTGCGCGAAACTCCGCGAGCTTCAATGATGACTGTCGCCGTCCATTGCAACATCGACACCGACGACAGCCGAATATTGGAGCGGCTGATTCAAATCGCCGAAAGCAGGGACTCGGTCGTGAACCGGGAGGCGACTAAGAAGGAGCGCAAGCTTCCGCCCGAAGCTCTCGCGCAACTATCAAAACGGATCACTTCCTTACAGCCTCACAAACGCCGTTGAATAACGACCCTCGAATAAATCGATGCGATTTATTCGAGGTCATATAAATCGCATCGATTTATTCGAGTCTTCATTCTCTGACGATTGCGTAGTTAGTTTCCGTCATCAGATTTCAGAGAAGGCACCGAGTCATGACGAAGCTCGTTAAGATGGCATCCAAGGTCGAACTATTTGATGGGCGGTCACCCAATGAGATTGCATGGGCCAAGCGGCTGCCACCCGAAGCACTCAATAAGGCGCGGATGCTGCACGCGGTTTCACTCGACACCATAGCGCGGCTGCAAGCTCAATCGGATGAGCGGACTCGCCTCTCCGATTCAATCCGGACGGTCAAAAGGCAGATCGAGGAGATTGACCGTTACGCACAGCATGGCGGCAAACTCGCGAGCGATGATATCAAAGAACGCGCCGAGCTGGTCGCAGAGTGGGAAGAACTACAGCAGAAGGCCAAAGAGCCGGTTGAGTCGATACCGTCGCCGGTGGGAGTTGATCAGTTCTGGCAGCTCTATGAAAACGACCCGCGCGCCACTTACCAGCGCAAGGTCATGGATTACAAAGGCGGCGCTATCCGTCCAGCATTGGAATCGGCTTTGCCGACGGTGCGTGGCAAGATCGAAGCCAAGATCGAAACTAAGGGACGCGTGCTTGGCGCCGATCTGACTTTGGAAGAACAGCTCGCCGCGCTCAAAGCCGGATTAGAGCAGCGTGGTCGCAATAGTAAGTTCAAGCATGAGAGGGTGAAGCGCTTTCAGCGGACCCATAATGGATATGCGCAAGCCAAACCTGACTGGAATCTGGGCCGTCAAACCAGCGCCGATATCTCAGGCGCGGACGTGATGGCATTCATCTGCGGCAACAGCAGTATTCGCGCCATGCTCCTCAAAGAGTGGGAGGCAGAACTGCGCGCGAGCCATGACCCCAAAACAGCGTTGTCGATTGAGCAGCGCACAGAGAAGGCGGCGCAGTTGTCAGCAGAGACACTTGATCTTGAGCGCCTTGAGGAAAGCATCGTCATGGCATCGTTGCGCGCTGGCATCGCGGTAGAGCGGCGGCCCGGAACCAACATCCTTGCTGTGTTGGAAATCGAAGTTGACCACAACGCCAAGCGCGTTTCGCAAGAGTTCGGTGGGTCGCTGATGCGCAAGCAGTCCGGCGACCCGGAAGAATCTGATTTCGACTTCGACACGGTCGATTGACGTTCAGTTCGGCGTGCACGTGCTGGACCCGCGTGCGCGTCCGGAGGCTCGGACCGTCTCCCCTTTGGGCGGTTCGGGTTGGCCCGGAGGTGACGGGTTGAACCACCTCCGGGCCTCGTTCCTCACTGGTCGCTTAGCACTCTGTCGGGCTATGCGACCTTTTTCATCCGTACGACAGATTCGAGAGGGTGAGACAATGACCGATGTGACCATGAGCAGGGCACTACTTCAGTTCAAGCGCGACCACAGCCACGCGGCCATGCGCACGCTGCTACAGGAAGTCGCGGGCGTGAGCGCAATCAGCGACGTTCCCGAAGACAAAATCGACGATGTGATTGCGGCGTGTGAATCCGACCGGGATTGGTCGAAGCCCGGCGCGAAGGCAAAAGCTGGTCCGAAGCCCGACTTCAACAGCCCGGAATTCGTCCAAGGCGTTTACGCGCGCTGGAACGGCGCCGCGCGCTAATCGCACAAACGACCACGCCCGACGCGGCAAACGTCGGGCGTGAACAGGCTTGGCTTGGAGTAGAACACCATGAGTATTAGCACATCGAATACGACGGCCCAACCAACATCCGGCGCGCCTCGCAGGCGATCCGATGTGACCCCATTCCAAGCTGCGTTGTCGCGCTACCCGCTGGATCGCTACACCCTGATTCCCCTGCACAGGCCCAAGGATACGCGCACTAAAAACGGCACCGTTCGGCCCATCGGCAAGGCACCTCTTGATAAGAACTGGACTAAGGCCACGTATGACTCGGCGGCCGTAATCGAACGCTGCGAGCGCGAGCGTCGCAATATCGGTGTGCGACTTCAGCGGACTCAGGTCATCATCGACGTGGACCCTCGCAACGGCGGCGATGTGTCATACGCGGAGCTGTTCGCGGAGCTTGGAATCGACGAAGCGATCTTTCCGCGCGTTATCACGGGATCGGGCGGGCTCCATATGTACGCGACCCTGCCGCGTGGCGTGGCCGTGCTCGACAGTTTGGGCGACGAATATCCGGGCGTCGAGTTCAAGTCGAAGGGCCGACAGGTCGTCGCCGCCGGGTCAATACACCCTGATTCTGGCAAGCCATATCGCTGGGATGACAATTACCCGCCGCTATCAGAGGCGCCCGAACTGCCCACGAAGCTCTTGAAGCTCATAACCAAGCCCAAGCTCTCGACGAAGCTTTCTGGCGGGGGAGAATTCGACCAACAGCAGATTGCGGACATGCTCGATACGATGGACGCGCGCAAGTTCCGCGACCAGCAGCGTTGGCTCAATATTTTGATGGCCTGCCACCATGCGAGCAATGGCGACGCGCGTTCGGAATTCATCGAATGGTCGATTTCCGACCCTCAGTATCAGAACGACGCCTCTATCATCGGCCGACGATGGGACTCGCTGCACCGTGGCAGGGCGGACGGGATAAAAAGCGGCACGCTCGAAATGTATGTGCGCCAGTTTGGAGACGTGAGCACGATCCCCCTCAAGGCTATAGCCGCCGACGAGTTCGACCATCCCGATATCGATTCGGACGCATCGCTCGCGGAATACGACGACATGGATTTCGACACGCCCGCGAATGCGGAAGAATTCGACTTCGATACCCCCGTCAAGCTGAAGCCGATGGCTTATGACATGGTCGAGCTCGAAGCGATGCTTGACTACACAGAAGACGCGATGGCAGCGGGCGGTGCGCCGCTCTATCAGACCGCCAAGCGCCTTGTGCATCCCGTTCGCATGGAGCGGGCGTCCGGCGATAACGAATCTATTCGCCGGGCCGCTGGTGCGTTAACGATTCAGGACGTGACGCCGTTGCGGCTCAATCAGTACATGATCGAGCACGCGAAGTTCTATCTGGTCAAGAAAGCCCCCAACGGCGCGGCACCTGTCAGGAAGAAACACGCCGCCCCATTGCGGCTTGCCGAGCACATGCTTGCGCGGCCGGACAAATGGAAGATTCCGACCCTGACCGGGATTATCGAAACGCCTGCCTTGCGTCGCGACGGCTCTCTACTTGCCGATGAAGGCTATGACGCCGCGTCCGGCCTTCTGTTGGATATGGGCGGGGTAACGTTCCCGGCCATCCCCGACGAACCCACGCGCGAAGATGCGTGGGCAGCCCTGAAGTTCCTCAAGCTGCCGCTGGCGGGCTTCCCGTTCATTGCGGATGGCCCCAAGGGCAAGAGCGCATCGCGGTCCGTCATGCTGTCCGCAATGTTGACCGCTCTTGTCCGCCGTTCGCTGCCTTCGGCCCCTATGCATGGCTTCAGCGCACCGACTCCCGGCACCGGCAAAACCTTGGCCGTGCAAGTTGCTGCCGTGATCGCGACGGGCCATGAGGTCACGGCCATGAGCCAAGGGGCGAATGCGGAGGAAGACGAAAAGCGACTCTTCAGTGTGTTGATGCAGGGCGACTCGGTCGTGCTCATAGACAACGTCACGCGCCCCATCGGCGGCAACGCCCTATGCACCATTCTCACCGAACAGTTCTGGCAGTCGCGCATGCTTGGTGTTTCGCGCAACGCGACCGTCGCCACGAATGTCCTGATGACGGCAAGCGGCAACAATCTGGTGTTCGAAGGCGATATGACCCGCCGCGCGCTCTTGTGCCGGATGGATGCCGGGATAGAGAACCCGGAAGGCCGCTCTTTCGACATGAACCTGAAGCAATGGGTTCCGGCGAACCGCGAGAAGCTGGTGGCGGCTGGACTCACGGTGTTGCGCGCGTTCGTAGTGGCAGGAAGGCCAGGACTCCATAAGCTGTCCGCCTTCGGCAGCTTCGAACAATGGTCGGGCCTCGTTCGCGGCGCGCTCGTTTGGTTGGGTCAGCCCGACCCTTGCTTGACCCGGTCGCATATTGCCGCCGAAGACCCCGTAAAAGCGGAATTGGCTGAGCTTCTGACCGCCATTTATGCAGCGAGGGGCAGCGAGTGGTTTAGCGCTGGCGAGCTTCTGGCAATCAACGAAACAGACGATGCGCCGGGCGCTTCGATACTGGACGTGATCGAATCCATTATGCCGCGCGTCAATAAAAAGATACTTGGTCACTATCTGAAGAGTCATGAGAGGCAGATCATCAGCGGACTCCGCATTGAGGTCACAAAGGACACCGACCGCAAGATCAACCTCTATCGAGTAGCTGAGACTTAGGGCGTTACGGGGAAGCCGGGGTTTCCGGGGACCTTTTCCCCTAGGGACTGTGGTCTCGTTACCCCTTCCAGATTCCATATCTCTCTAACGAGATCGAGGTAACCAATAATGGTTTTAACGAGACCACGGTCTTAGGGGGAAACCTACCCCGGAAACCCCGGCTTCCCCGTAAAACCATGAGGGGCTGAATCACGGGCGATACATGAAGTCTATAAAAAGATGAAGCGCTGTTGATGTGCTCAGAAACGTGAATGGAGTCCGTTAGAGAATATCCTTCTCATGCGAGGCGCCGGGCCAAGATCGCGGGTCCCTTCAACAGCGAGAATGCCGTGAGGGCAAGTACTGGGGCCGATGCGATTCTTTGTATGGATTCCGAGAAATCGCGGCACCTGACACCAAAGGCGGGGCGGTCGGCACGGCGCGAAGGAATTTTCTTCTCTCCCTTACAACTACACTTGGATCATGCCGGGAGAATGTACTTTGACGATTTTCTGAATCGGTGGCCTAGTCTTTCAAAATAGGAGCACGCCTTATGTCTATCGCACGTCAGACTCTTACAGGCACCGGCATCGCGGGAATGCGCTTCGCCCATCCCGCCGCCGCCACCGCTAAGAAGGCCATAGCAGCGAAGCGAGCCAAGCAGGCCGCCGCTCGCACACAGAACCTGATCACGGCAGCGGTCCGCCGCGAAGTGAAGCTTGAGTTCGAAGCCCGCATCATCACGGCCGAACCGGGGCCAAGGGGCTTGCGCGGCAAAGCTGGCGCCATGGGCGAGCAAGGCCCGCGCGGTCCGAAGGGCGACAAAGGAGAGAAAGGCGACCGTGGCGAGCGCGGCGCCGCCGGACGCGACGGCAAGGACGGTTCGGGATGGCATGAAGGCTCGGCAGCCCCGCGCGACGCGGCCGACGGTGATTGGTGGTTTCATCCCGAAGGCGCCATCAAGCGACTCGATGGCAAGCGATGGAAACTGACCACGACCTTGCGCGGCCGGAGGGGACCAGTCGGCCCGACAGGCCCGGCCGGTCGGGGTGGCAATCGCTTCGATTTCGGTTTCGGCGCCCCGTCCGGTGGCCGCAGCGGTGACGTTTGGCTCGATTTGGAGATTGGCCATCTCTGGAAGAAACAGCGCAACGGCTGGGTGAACTACTTCAACGTCGGGGCGCGGGCTTTCGCGGGCTTGGGCGCACCGACCGAAAACCCGCACGACGCGGACGACATTCTTGTGGGTGACGAACCCGCGAGCGAAGAATCGTCAGAGAGCGAGACGAACAGCGCAAGCGAGTCGGACTTCGACTCCGACAGCGAAAGCGATTTCGACTTCGGATAGGGGTGGTCATGGACCATTGCAGAACGGCCAAGTAGAGTAGAATCGATATCGGCGCGACCATGCGCCGATGGATTTGGATTCGAATCGCAGCCCGCTCATGTCAAAAGATAGCACCACCGTTCTCAAGTTCGACTTGGACTACGAGAGGATGATGCGCGCTATGACTACCCCCGACGACATCGGCGCAGTCATGCGAGTACATAGCGAGCTAGACGCGACGTTTAAGCACGTAGTCGATACTATGTTGCCTAGCGGAAGGCCGCACAAGCATCAGTATCTGAGCGAGCGCATCAACCGATTGCGCGAGGCTGGCCTTGTCGAGATTAGACTCGCGCCCGCCGCTGTCATCAACGCCGTACGCAACAAGTTCGCGCATCACGACAAAGAGCAATTCCAGACCCGCGATGTGGTCAAGCTGGCAGCGGCCGTCGAAGCACTGTACGGGGGGCGCAAGATACCCGACCATTTCGAGATTCTCGACAATCGAAAAGGCTTTGAGCGACGATGGCGCTTTGGCGATATGAACGACAAGGAGCGCTTTGTCTTCTATGGGTTCATGGCCATCGCGGGCGCTGCGGCTATTGAGAATGATTTTGAGCCGGAGACGTTGAAGGTCACAATGCCTTCATGGGGGACCACCATCATAGCACGCTTCGCGGGCCTTCCGTTCTCCAGCTACATGCCGCTGCTTCTGAATAAGACCAGCGACGACCTATAGTGCGGGCACATAGAATGATGAAGCTATATGGGGGTGCCGCGCTCTCTTGATACAGGCTGCTCGACACTGGATATACGAGGGGCACAACTACAGATATAATCCTGCCCGTGGATTCGCATCATGGGTGGGCCGGCAAATTGGAAAGTTACTTTTGTCTCGTTGGCGGAATTTCGACGTGCTGGAGCTACGGCGAAGAAGCGCCTCGGCTCGCCCAACCTGTACAAGACTGTTTTAGCCAATTTCTCGGAATTTGCTTTGTTATTCCGCCGGAAGCCAAAGGCGGCATCTTCGGATTTTCGGAGTTTGTTCAAGCATTCGCGCTTCTCGTCTTGATTTTCACAGTCACCGGAGTTCGATATCAATTTCGCGTTGACACGGCTCCAATCAGACTATGGTTGGTGAGTTATTGCATCGCCGGAGCAATAGGCATAACGGCGCTGGCTTCTGATCTGTGGTTTTCTCAACGCTATCCGTTGCCGTCGTTCCTATCGGTTCAGGCCTACTGGCAAGCGTTTCTCGGCTTTTCGTTTTTGCTTCTCACGCTGATCTGGCTTTGGTTCGCCTATATCAGGCCGCCAAAATTCGGAAAACGGAATGCCTATGCGTATACACGCGCGGTCTATCGACACGTAATGCAAGGTGGCGAGAGTGATCTTCCGGTGATCGCCGACGAACTAGGACGGTCGGCAAAATCCATCGTCGCCTTTGCATCCGAAACAAATGGCGCGAAATCTGACAAACCAAGTCCCGAGAATTACGCCCGCGACCTGTTGCTTATCATAGGAAATCGACGATTTTGCAAACATGTTGCAGCCAGCGCACCCTATACAGCAATCGCACTTTTTCGCGCGGTCGAAGAAAACAAGAGCTATCACATTCCGTTTTTTCAATTCGCCGCAGCGCTTTCTACGGAAGCGATTTTGAACAAAGACTCGCTACTGTACCACGAGGAAGCGGGCTTCTATTCTGGATATCTCGGCTATACTAGACCGTTCACAAATTCGGTCTATGGCAGTTTTCCCTTCATCGAGGCGCTTGCCTCAAACGGAAATTCACCGCTTGATATTGACCTCGAAGTCCGATGGAATTTCGATTCCCAACAGCTTGAGGCGTACACTCGCGCGGTTTTGACAACCTTCAAGTCAGCGCTTGCGAACGACTATTTTTACGAAAACTCCACGCCACTTAATCGAGCTTTTGACGTCATCCAAAGCTCCTGTAGCGACCTCTATAGAATCGATGAAGGTATTACGCAGGTCGAGAAAAGTGAAATTCTCGCGAAACTCAGAGCAGTGGTTCGATTTGTCAATAACCTCATCAAGGCCATGGAAGATGCTGGAATAAAGCAGACCGTTCTTCGCCGTCATAACGAGTCTTGGAAGTGGCACAAAGATTTCTACGACGTGGTCGCCGACTTGATATTCGAAATCATCGGTAGCGCTTCCTCTGTCAAAACTTCTGATTTCGACAATTGGAGCGTGCAGCATAATTATCTATGGAGCGCGATCTTCAATTGGGACAGCAGCCCGACAAGAAAGATAATAACGTTCAAGGTTCGGCGTCTCTTGTATGATGAGATTAAGTCTTTAAGGACACTGCCAAACTTTCAAAACGCAAAGTATTTTGGATTCTGTTTGAACGTACTTGGTCTGAAAGTGGGAGAGAAACGAGATCATCGTCGCCATGAGTATCAGCTACGAAAAGCTGTCATTGCGTTCGCGACAGAGAATTATCTATCTCTGCGAGATCGCCAACCAAAAGTGGCAGCCGCTGTGCTTATGGGCACCATTTCATTTGATGATTCGACCCGTCAATTGGTGAAGACATACGCTGAGGGCTTGGACCTTGTTGCTCCGACAGAAAAATTAGACCTCTTGCCTCCATCGGCGTCTTAACATGATCCAAGAAGACGCTCTTACGTGGGGCGTTCACAGCGCTCCCTTGTGATTCACTGACTTCATGGTCGGAAAGTTTGCGGGCAGCGACGGGCTTATGAAGCGCATCCCGAACATCCATTGGCCGTTGAACTTGTCCCAGAATCGAATCGCGTCGAACTGGCGCTTGAAGTAGTAAGTCCGCCACCGCACGCCGCCACGGTCCAGAACCTCGCCCGTCGCGTCGAAGGGCACTTGGTTGAGCTGGCAGCATTCGACTATGTCGTCATAGTTCTCCTGCACATAGGCGTCCTGTAGCGCGACATGATATGGATGCGAGCACCGCCAATGTGTGGACGGCCCCTCTGCCGTGCGACGCTCCGGGAATCCCGGCTCATGATTTAGAAATGTTGGGATGCGTGCGATTGCCAGCGCAATTCGCCGCGCCTCATCCGACGTCAGATACGAAGTGTAGTTGTCCCATTTCATATCGACGAGGTCGTCACGGCTATACACGTTCGCAAGCACGACGCCATTGGCATCCCGCACGCGGTGAACGTCGCGCAAAACCTCAACAGTCCATGGCGGCGGGAAGCGCCTCCTATTTTCTCTTGCCGACCCCATGAGAACGAAATAAGAACACCGGCATCGCAGAGTCAACACGGAACAGCGGCCATGACGGAAGCGGCGCCCATAGATGCCATTTCGGAATCGGAACGTCTCGACGTGGCCGCAGACGAAGCCATCGCCGCATGCGGCGGCGACATGCGCAGCACAATCCGCGCATTGATCCTCGCCAACGAGTTCTTGGAGTTCGAGTTGCAGACGCAGGTTTCGCGCGGCTTCACGCGCGGCGTGCGGCACGGAAGGATAAAAACATATTCGGGATGAGGCTAGGCGTCAGATGTGTTGATCTTCTCTTGCACAGCCTGCACGACCGACTCTCGCAACAATTCGTCGTCCATTTCTATATCGACAAGCGGCCCTCTTAACTGGTCGCGGATGATCAATTGCCCATCATCGGCGAACCGAACTTTAGCTTCGTATGTCCGTGGAAACTCTGTCGTGTAGCTGACGTCGGCTTTAAAGAGCTTGTTGTCGCTTTCTCGCGTGAATTCTGCTTGGAAAAATTCGCGGCTACGGAATGGCGCGGTTGTTGGGTCTCGCGGCTCGCGAAGCTCTGACAGTTTAAGTAGCGAGTCTGCACACTCATGAATGAGATCGCTTGGGGGACTTGCGTCGAAAGCATGGAATGCCGCTTTGACAACGTCGCTATCTTCGGCGTGAAGAACCTCCCGCAGGTGCTGGCAAGCGGCTTGTAAGGCTTGGTTGATTCGTACTTGCTGCCCGTACGCCCCTCCTACGAGAACGACTTCCGTCACGCCCTTCCCCTTGGCTATGCCTCCGGCCGCCGCCAAGAACTGGCTGTGTATGTAGTCTAAATCCATGGCGCCTATCCTCCGATAGCTTCAACGCGCGCGCGCATGCCGATCTTGTTGTAAGGCGTAAATCAGGCCGCTCGCGACATATCCACACCAATGCACAGCCCCGCGTCTGCCGAGTTATCACTAATCACTGTGAGAGAAGCCGTCGAACCTCATCCAACGTGAATTGGTGCTTCGCCAGATTCTCAGGGAAGGTGACATATGCCGTCGGTGAACGGTTGAGATTCAGGATGTAGTATTTGCCGTTTGCTTGCCGGTGCAGACTCCAGTTCCGAGCGGTCGCTAGATTCGATAGCTCGTCTTCATGAGCGAGAGCGACCGTCCTGCCCCTTGCGGCAACTGTAGTACGCGGAATGCCCGCGTTCTGCGTCAGATAGGTCTCAACCTCATCGCGCGTGAAATCGTAACTCGTCGGCCGCGCCGGGTTTTTGATCATGACCTCCGGTCCGCTCCCGAAGTTTAGGAAGTAATAGAGGCCGTTAGATTGTCGTTTCAGACTCAACAACTGCAAGGTCGCCGCAGCCTTCAACAGCTCGTCTTCGGGGTCTTCGACGATGGCGGGCGGTGAGTGCTTAATCCGCGTGTCAGGGGCATAGGCTATCGCGCTGTTCCGCAACTTCGGCGTCTTCCGATTTAGCCATTGGTTATAGGCTTCGGCCTCCGAGATTCCCTTCTTGCGTGCATTGCGCCGAATGCGCCGCATCGCGTCCCTAGTTGGCGCGTTGACGCCAGTTTCGTCGCGATGCATTTTGTTCGCCGCTGCCATAAGCATCCACGCGAATGGTAGCAGTATCAGCCCGATAATCATCCCGGCCGTCATGGTCGCCTCCCCAAGCCCGGCGACTACACCATCCTTCGGCCCGGCCTGCTACAGTTTTGGTTCGCCTGCGTTAGTTAGAGCAAATGCCGTTCGTACTATTGATCGCCCTTCTATGTGCTTGCGTGCTGTCCCCGGCTTCGGCGGCAGAGATAACGGGCAAGACGACTCATATCGTGGATGGCGACACGTTCGATATTGAGTCCCCAAGCGGGCAGGTTCGGATTCGTATCTGCGGCATCGATAGCCCGGAGCGCGGTCACAAGGGATACACGGACGCGACGGAAGAACTTCGCGCCCCTCATCGCTGGGCGTGACGTGCGGTGTATCAGGATTGGTGAGGGGTCGGTCTGCGACGGTCGTTCGAAGCCAACGAACAATTGTCGGGTCGTCGCTCAGTGTTTCAGCGAAGGGTCGGATATCGCGGGCGAGATGATAGCCGCAGGCGCCGCGTGCGACTGGCCCAAGTTTTCAGGCGGTCACTATCAACGCATCGGCATCAACGGGGTTTGTGTGCGGCGCTAGGCTTGGCCCGCCGCTGCCTTTTGCCAAAGCCGTTCGGTCGCGGCCCGGCAGCGTCCCCGACCGCCAAGGTGACGTTATTTCGGACCTCCCGCGCTCTCGATCACCGATGACGAACGCGCCTGTTCGGGCTTCCTACGGCCGCGGCTCAATGGCAGCCCGCGACGCTTCGAAGTATAGGCTAAAGTATGGGCTAAAACCGACCGAATTCGAAAACATCAACAATATCAGTTAGTTGATGGTGGGCGCGACAGGGATCGAACCTGTGACCCCTTCCATGTCAAGGAAGTGCTCTCCCGCTGAGCTACGCGCCCTAGAACCGGTCGTGACGGGTAATGCGGACCCTATAACGGGTAAGGTCCGGTCAGGCAAGGACGCTGGGGCGCCAATCCCTGCCTCTTTTGCAGATTTATTTCAGGCCCTCAGGCCGCCAGCATCTTGTTCACTTCGCTGACCAATTCGCGCAGATGCACGGGCTTGGCCAGAACCTTGGCGTTCTTCGGCGCTTCGCTGTCCGAATTCAGCGCCACGGCGGCGAAGCCGGTGATGAACATGATCTTGATATCCGGATCGAGTTCGCTGGCGCGCCTGGCCAGCTCGATACCGTCCATTTCCGGCATCACGATATCCGTTAGAAGCATTTCAAAGGGTTCTTCGCGCAGCCTCTGATAGGCTGACATCCCATTGTCGTGGTGCGACACCTGAAAACCGGCGTTTTCGAGCGCTTTCACCAGGAACCGGCGCATGTCGTTGTCGTCTTCGGCGAGAAGGATCTTGTGCATGGCGATGAGACGTCGAACCCGAGTGAGGAAACCTTGCGCCCACTAAGCCCGAGAGTTGGTAAATTTCGGGTGAAGTTCGGACGCCCAGCCTGTGAATAACCGTTTCAATATGGTGCGCCAGATTGCGTTTCAGAGCAACAAAACACGACTTCCGCGACAAACCGGGAACCGGATTCCGCGGCTTGCTGGACAGCCGATGCGCGCTCATGCGTCTTTGCCGATAATGACATCTCGCAAATCGCCCGTTTTCTGCCAGACTGGGGCTCTAGAAGAACGTGCCTGTAGGGACGAAACGCGACGATGACCCAGTTTGACGGTGAGCTGTCGCCCCCCTTCGAGATCGTCGAACCTGCCAAATGGCGGGCGCCGATCATTTTCAATTCGCCCCATTCGGGCACCGTCTATCCGGCCGCATTCCTGAGCGCTTCACGAATCGACATCTCCACCCTGCGCCGCTCGGAAGATTCGTTCATGGACGAACTGATCGGCGGCTTGGCCGACCGCGGCTTCCCCGTGATGCGCGTGCATTTCCCGCGCTCCTACGTGGACGTCAATCGCGAGCCCTATGAGCTCGATCCCCGGATGTTCACCGGCCGGCTGCCCAGTTTCGCCAATACGCGCTCCATGCGCGTTGCCGGCGGCCTTGGAACGATCCCCCGCGTGGTTGGCGACGGCCATGAAATCTATCGCGAGCGGCTGAATGTGGACGATGCCCTCACCCGGATCGAGAGCCTCTACAAGCCCTATCACCGGGCTCTGCGCCGCCTGATCAACAAGGCATATCAGACCTTCGGCACGGCCATCCTGGTCGATTGCCATTCGATGCCCTCCATCGGCATCGCACGCGAAGAGCCGCGGCGGCCCGATGTGGTGATCGGCGACCGCTATGGCACCAGTTGCGCCGGGCTTCTCACCGACGTGGTGGAGGACACCTACTACCGGCTCGGCTATTCGATCGGCCGCAACAAGCCCTATGCCGGCGGCTTTATCACCGAACATTACGGCAATCCGGCCAGCGGCCTGCATGCGGTCCAGATCGAACTGAACCGGGCGATCTATATGGACGAACGCAAGCGCGAGCGGACCGCCCGCTTCGACCAGATCGCCCACGACTTCACTGTTCTGGCGGATGCCCTGATCGACATCCCGCTCGGCCTGCTCGGACCTTTCCAGGCGGCAGCCGAGTAACCCGCAGCAGCGCTTCTCGGCTACATTCAGGCCTCACGCGCGCGACTTTACCTGCGACAAAACGGGCAAATATGGGGATAGCCCATTATTCTACCGTCGCGATTCATACAACCTTAGATTTTAGATTGTCATTTGGTTCCCGGCGGCAGGAGCCGCAGTAACATTGGGCAGGGACAAATGACCAAAATGACGAATGTTTTCAGGAAGTTCATGAAGGACGAGTCGGGCGCGACGGCGATCGAATACGGCCTCATCGCAGCCGGCATCGCGCTCGCCATCATCGCCGTCGTTAACGGCCTCGGCACCAACCTGAACACGAAGTTCACCGATCTCAACAGCTCGCTGAAGTAAGTCGCGACTCGCGTCCGATCGGCTCCGGTTCTCAGCCGTAGCGATCTGTCCGCCCAAATCTGCGCCTGCTGCGAATAAGGCACGTAGCGCTGATCGCAGCAAAAGCCAGTAGCTGTCGGCTAAGCCGGCGAAGGATACGGACGGGCATAAACAAGATTGCTGGCTGATCGCCGCGCGTCTTGCAAAACTCCACGGACAAGAAAAAAGGGCCGCCTGCGAAAGCAAGCGGCCCAAGTCTAGGGAGGAAACGCCCAAGGAGGGCAGCGATAGCGCAAGGCGCTACCGCACCGCAACAATATGCATTTCCCAGCCGCGAAGTGCAAGGGTTTTCGGGCGATTTCTCATGCAAAAATTGCAAGGCATTTTGCTCGATGCGGCATGATTGTCACAATTTTTTGTCGCAAAAACAATTACTTAGGAAATCACCAGTCATTTTGACACATTTTAAAAGTGAACAAAAATTCACTCCTACTTCCAAATTACAGTTCTTGCGCTCACAAAACTCTCGGGAATCGAATTGCGCGAAGTGCGCAGAAATCTATCTGCGCGGTCTGCGCAGAACCGAGAGTGGTGGGCAAATACAACGGCCTCATATGCAGCTTAACGCAAGCCGATATATAGATTGGCAGCCAGCCAACGCTCCTCCGCTGCATAAGGATTCCGCCGTGACGGTCATCGATTTTACTGCCTTCATCGGCCGTCTTGCCACCGCGTCCGGCGAGACCATCCTGCCCTTCTTCCGGACCTCGCTGAGCATCGACAACAAGAACACGCGGGATTTCGACCCGGTCACCGAGGCCGACCGCGGCGCCGAGGCGGTGATGCGCCGCCTGATCAAGCAGAGCTTCCCGCAGCATGGCATCGTCGGCGAGGAATTCGGCATCGAGCGCGAGGACGCCGACTATGTATGGGTGCTCGATCCGATCGACGGCACGAAGTCCTTCATCTCCGGCTTTCCGACCTGGGGCACGCTGATCGCATTGCTGCACAAGGGCACGCCGGTCTATGGCATGATGCACCAGCCCTATATCGGAGAGCGTTTTTCCGGCGACAACGGCTCGGCGCGCTATCAGGGCGGCAATGGCAGCACCCGCAAACTGGCGGTGCGCCGTTGCGAGTCACTGGAAAAGGCCGTGCTGTTCACTACCAGCCCGCTGCTGATGAACGAGACCGACCGCGCCACTTTCCAGAGCGTCGAAAAACATGTCCGCCTGACGCGTTACGGCGGCGACTGTTACTCCTATTGCATGCTTGCGGCCGGCCATCTGGATCTCGTCATCGAGACCGAGCTGAAGCCCTATGACATCGCCGCATTGATCCCCATCATCGCCGGCGCCGGCGGCATCGTCACCACCTGGGACGGCAAGCCGGCCCAGAACGGCGGCAAGATCATCGCCGCCGGCGACGCGCGCGTGCACGAAGCAGCGATGAAGCTGTTGAATTCCTGAGTTCAGCTTCGCGCGGCAGCGCGTAGATGTTCGACGAGCTGCTGCGCCGGGCGC
Source organism: Bradyrhizobiaceae bacterium PARB1 (assembly GCA_002256345.1). Lineage (GTDB taxonomy): Bacteria > Pseudomonadota > Alphaproteobacteria > Rhizobiales > Xanthobacteraceae > Tardiphaga. The sequence goes on from NKIY01000003.1 coordinate 822,130, forward strand.
GACATCGCCTTCAGATCGCGGAAGCAGATCGCCAGCTTGCGATTGGCCCAGGCGTCGCGAATCCGCACCAGCGTGATCGGCATCGACCGCGCGCAGCGCCGCGCCGCCACTTCCGGCACGATGGCGATGCCGACATGCGCCGCAGCCATCTGGCACATCGCATCGAAATCCCGCATCTGCGCGCGAAATTTCAGCCGGGCACCCAGCCGGGCGGCATATTTGCCGATGTGATTTTGCAGCGCTGTTGCATTGGTCAGCCCGATGAAATCGCGATCGACGACCTCGCGGAAATCGATCGACCGGCGCGACGCCAGATCGCTCCGTGGCGCCGTCACCAGCACCAGGCGATCCTCGCTGAAGATAAAGCGGTCCAACGTCTCCGGCAGCGTGTGCTCGGCCGCAAAGCCGAGATCGGCGCTCCCCGCCGCGATCGCCTGAGCGATATCGGCGCTCTCGCGCTCCTCCGCCTCAAGGCTCACCTGCGGATGCTCGCGCAGGAACGCAGCCAACGCCTTTGGCAAATGCTCGGACAAGCCGACGGTGTTCGCCAGCAGAACGATGCTCGCTTTGGTGCCGCTGGCATAAGCCGCCATGTCACCGCGCAAGGCCTCCACATCGTGCAGAACCACGCGGGCATGGCCAAGCAGGGTTTCCCCCGCCGCTGTCAGCGTTACCCCGCGCCGCCCGCGTTTGAGCAACGCGACACCCACTGCGGCTTCGAGCCCCTGAATGCGCGCGCTTGCCGAGGCGAGCGCAAGATGCGCCGCCGCCGCTCCGCCCGTAATGCTCCGGGCCTCGGCCACCGCTGCGAACAGCCTGAGATCGACCAGATCGAAATGCATCTCTGTCCTCGCAGGATGGGTTGAGCGGAGCGATACCCATCACTTCTTGCGCCTGACGTGATGGGTGTCGCTCCTGCGCCCCCACTCAACCCATCCTACGCATCATACCAGCCTTCGTCATATCCGAAGGCACTCTCCGTAACCTTCAGATTGTGCCGGTCGCAGGGATCGGTCAATGTGTCGCACCATGATCGACCATATGCTCATCCTCATCGCCTTCGTCTTCGCCCTGGCCGGCTTCGTCAAAGGCGTCATCGGCCTCGGCCTGCCCACTGTCTCGATGGGGCTGCTCGCCACCACCATGACCCCGGTCCAGGCGCTCACCATCGTCATCGTACCGGCCATCGTCACCAATATCTGGCAGACTTTCGCCGGCCCCTATCTGCGAGACATTGTCCGTCGGCTGTGGCCGCTGCTGCTCACCACGGCGATCGCGATCTGGCTTTGCGGGAGCCTGATGACCGGGCCCTACGCCAAATACGGCGCGATCGTGCTTGGTGTATTGCTGGTGGTCTATGCCGTGGTCACGCTGGTCAAATTCCAGTTCAAGACTGCGCCCAGGGATGAAAAATGGGTCGGCGGCATCGTCGGCGCGATCACCGGCGTCGTTTCGGCCGCCACCGGCGTGCAGGTCATTCCTTCGATGCCCTTCATGCAGTCGATCGGCATGGAGAAGAACGAACTCGTGCAGGCGCTCGGCCTCTATTTCACCGTCGCCACGGTGGCACAGGCCTTCAATCTCACCAGTGCCGGCCTTCTCAATGCGGCGACTGCGGTGCCTGGCGTCGTCGCCATGATCACCGCTTTCGCCGGCATGTTTCTCGGTCAGGCCGTGCGTGACCGCATGGCGCCGGAGCAATTCCGCCGCTGGTTCCTGATCGCGATGCTGCTGCTCGGCATCTATCTCGCCGTCAGCGCGACACTAGCCGTGATGAAGTGAGGTTTGTAGGGTGTGCAAAGGAGCGTGGCGACGTGCCCACCTCCAACTGCTCGGCTGGTGAGGGTGGGCAAGCTACGCTTTGCCCACCCTACAGCTCCGAGCTAAGTCATCCAAAATTCATACACCCTTTGATTGAACCGCCTGCAAGTTATGCTGCATAAGCAGCGCATGACCGACACCGTCCCTGGCATTACTGATGCAGCCCTCATCTTGACCGCAATGGCATTTACGCTAGCGGGCATCGTCAAGGGGATCACTGGTTTAGGTCTTTTTGGCGCTCCAGTGGCACTGCTGACGTCACTGAGCACAACGGCTCCTATACAAACGGCACTTCTGGTCATCGTTGCAGCAAATGGCCCCACGATCTGGCAAGCTCTGCTCGGAGGCCATCTCTTCAGCACTCTTCGCAGATTTTGGCCGTTGCTGCTGACGACCGCAGTTGTTAGCTGGCTTTGCAGTGGATTTTGGCTGCTGCCCTATATGAAATGGGGCGTTGCCGCAGCCGCGTGCCTGATCTTGAGCTATTCCATCGCGAGTTGGCTAGGTGTCAGATACGCGATGGCGCAGAAACATGAAAAATGGGCAGGCGCATTTGCGGGCTCATTGAGCGGCTTGCTCACCGCCGCAACCGGGCAACCATTGATTCCATCAATACCTTTCATGGAAGCGAGTGGCATCAAAAGGGACCAATTGGTACAAGCAATCAACCTCGTACTGATTGTTAGCTCGACTGCCCAGTTTTTTAGTTACGCCGGCAAGGGTATCTGGGCTGCGGCTTCTTTGTCTCCAGCTACAATCTTTGTCTTTCTGGCACCAAGCTTCATCACGAAGGTTGGATTGTTGACGACTATTTCCACTTTCACAGGCCTGCTCGTCGGGCAAGTGATACGCCATAGAATGCAGCCCGAGCAATTCCGCCGCTGGTTCCTGATCGCGATGCTGCTGCTCGGGATTTATCTCGCCGTCAGCGCGACACTCGCCGTAATGAAATGACGATGAGGTAGGATGGGTAGAGCGCAGCGAAACCCAACACCCCGCGCACCGAAGATGATGGGTTTCGCTCCGCTCTACCCATCCTACGGCTTCGGCGTTTATCTCGTCTCCAGCAACGCGACGCGAATGCCGAGATAGACAAACACGCCGCCCAGCGCACGGTTGATCCAGACCAGCGCCTTGCCCGACTGACGCACCCGCCGCGCTGCACGCGCGGCGAACACCGCAACGAGCAAGCACCAGATGCCGCCCGTGCCGATGAACATCAGGCCGAGCGCCATGAAGGCCAGCGCCTTGTGCGGCGCATCCGCATCGACGAATTGCGGAAGGAAGGCGAGGAAGAACAGAGCGACCTTCGGATTGAGCGCATTGGTGAGAGCGCCCTGCCAGAATACATGGCGCAGCCGGATCGCCGGCTTGTCGATCGACGAGGCCAGCGGATTGTCGGGCGCCTTCCAGCGCAGCATCTGGATGCCGCTGTAGAGGAGATAGGCGGCGCCGACCCATTTCACGATGGTGAAGGCCGTCGACGACGCTGCCAGCAGCGCGGAAAGACCGATGGCCGCTGCGAAGACATGGACGAGACATCCCGCGCAGATCCCCAGTGCTGCGGCGACGCCGCCGCGCCAGCCGATCTGCACGCTCCGCCCGATGATATAGGCGGTGTCCGGCCCCGGTGTGATGTTGAGCAGGAGACCTGAGAGAACGAACAACCAGATATCGTGAATGCCGAGCATGAATTGTCTTTCCTCTCGCTCTATCTGTCATCGCCCGGCTTGACCGGGCGATCCAGTAACCACCGCCGTTAGTGTCTACTGGATCGCCCGCTTCCGCGGGCGATGACAACCACACCTCTACTTGAACAACGGCGTCCCCGGCACAAAGGCATCGAACGCCGCCCAGAATTGCTGCCGGTAGCGGTCCTGCTCCTGCAGGATTTCATGCCGCGCGCCGGCGATGACCAGATGCGAGCCCGCTCGCAGATGATAGGCGAATTCCTCGATGGCCGGGGTCGACACCACCTGATCGTGGCTCGCGGCCAGCATCAGGATCGGTTGGCGGATATCGACCGGGTATCGCGTCGCTCGAAATCCATGCATCGCGCGGATCGCGGTGTCGGCCCAGGCGATGGTCGGCGAGCCGATGCCGAGGGTCGGATCCTCCTGCAGGATCGCGGCATTGCGCGCATAGCGCACGGGATCCGTTGTCAGCTTGTTATCCGGAAAGGACGATGTGCCGACCAGTTCGCCATTTCCGCCGGGTATGTAGTTGCCGCCCTGCCCGGTGAACCGCATCACGCGCAGCAGCAGCCGCGCCGGCAGCGAGGTCGAACGGCCGGGCAGATCAATCATCGGTGCGGACAGCACCATGCGGTCGAACCAGCGCTTGCCGGCATGCGCCACGCGCAGCATCACCGCGCCGCCCATGGAATGCGCCAGCGCGTAGTAAGGCGGTGGGCAGTCCGGCATCACCACCTGCTGCACGAAGGCTTCGACATCGATTTCGAAATCCGAGAAGCTGCGCACATAGCCCTTGCGCGCATCACGCAATTGCCGCGCCGAATGGCCCTGACCGCGCCAGTCAATCATCGCCACCGCGAAACCGCGGTCGCGCAGATCGCGCACCGTCTCGAAATACTTCTCGATGTATTCGCCGCGTCCGCTGAAGACGCAGACCGTGCCTTTATGGCCCGCCGGCGGCGCCCAGCGCGCGAAGCGCAGCTCGACGCCGTCTGGCGTCTTGATCGTACCGGACGTGGCGCCTTCGGGGACCGGATTGGCGGGGATCGAGACAAGCGTCATGCGGGACCGGCTAGGTGAAAGAGACTGATTTTCAAGGGTCTCTTGGGCCTCGGTGAGATTCTTTCGGCCCCCCTTGCAGGCCGCAACACCCCTCCCATATCACCTTCATGCAGGCCTCTCTAGGCTGCATGACACGAAAGCCCGGCCCAATGGCGGGCGGGCGTTAGCAACAGTCGCGGCTCTCATGCCGGCGACTAAAGTCGCTCAATGGAGGACTACCCTATGCGTACCTACGATCTGACCCCGTTTTATCGTTCCACCGTCGGCTTCGACCGCCTGTTCAATCTGCTCGACCAGAGCACCGGCGACAGCGCGCCAGGCTATCCGCCCTACAATATCGAGCGCACCGGTGAGAACGAGTACCGTATCAGCGTCGCCGTCTCCGGGTTTGCGCAGAACGAGCTCTCCATCGTCGCGAAGGAAAATACGCTGACGATCAAGGGCGAGAAAGCTGCCAACGAGAACGGCAACAAGTCCGAAGTGCTCTATCGCGGCATCGCCGCCCGCGCCTTCGAGCGCGCTTTCCAGCTCGCCGACTTCGTGCAGGTGAAGAATGCCTCGCTCGAAAATGGCCTGCTCCATGTGGATCTCGTTCGCGAGATTCCCGAAGCTGCGAAACCGCGCAGCATTCCGATTTCCACCAGTGCGGTCAGCGCGCCGAAGGTGGTCGACGGCTCGGCCGAGAAAGTCGCCGCGTAAAGGGCGACTGTTAAGTGAAGTAAGTGTAGCTGTGTATTGCGAGCGCCCCGGAGAAATCCGGGGCGTCTTTTTTGTACTCGCAGCTCCGTGATCATCTGTGATCGATAAAAACCGGCGGCAAGGTAACGTCCAAGACCCCTGCGTCGAACCTCTGGCAAGACAGCCTCACTGTCTCACCCCATCAGGAGTTCATGCATGACCCCCACCCGGATACTTGCCGCGCTCGCGTTGAGTGCCCTCACCGCTATCTTCACTGCAAGCACTGCGGATGCACAGACTGCTGCGCCCGTGAAGGCCAAGAATGTCGTCCTGATCCACGGCGCCTGGGCCGATGGTTCGAGCTGGGGCGACGTGATCCCGCTGCTGCAGAAGGCCGGCCTGCATGTCACCGCCGTGCAAAATCCGCTGTCTTCACTTGCCGACTCTGATGCCGCCGCGAAACGCGCACTGGCGCTGCAGGACGGCCCGACCGTGCTGGTCGGCCATTCCTGGGGCGGCACCGTGGTCAGCGATGTCGGTACCGATCCCAAGGTTTCGGCCCTCGTCTATATCGCGGCGCGCGCACCTGACGCGGACGAGGACTTCGTTGCACTGTCCGGCAAATTTCCCACCGGTCCGGTGCGTGCCGGCATCCAGACCCATGACGGCTACACGCTGCTGTCGGAGCCGGCATTCCTGAAGGACTTTGCCAATGGCGTCGAACCGGCCAAGGCAAAAGTGCTGTTCGCCGAACAGGGCGATACGGCAGCGAGCATCTTTGCCGGCCGTACCACGACGGCGGCGTGGCACGACAAGCCGTCCTTCTATGCGGTGGCCAAGCAGGACCGCACCATCAATCCCGATCTCGAGCGCTTTCTCGCCAAGCGCATGAACGCCGCCACCATCGAGGTCAACGGCGGCCATCTCATCATGGTGTCGCATGCCCGCGAAGTCGCGAACCTGGTCCTGCAGGCGGCCGGCGTGACGGCGCCCGCGAACAAAGCGGCGATGAAGAAGTAAGGAGATCGTCGAAAGCGAAACGCCCCGGCGCCGCAAAGCAGGCCGAGGCGTTTTGGCTATTTTAGCTGTAGGGCGGATTAGCGAAGCGTAATCCGCCGGCCGAGCGTGTGTGGCGAAGAACGGCGGATTACCGGCTTCGCCTCATCCGCCCTACGAGCTCAACGCGGCAGCGTGGTAGTCCCCATCAGCGCCGTGTCGATCGCGCGGGCGCAGAGACGGCCTTCGCGGATCGCCCACACAACCAGCGACTGGCCGCGGCGCATGTCGCCCGCCGAATACACCTTCGGCAGCGAGGTGGCGAAGTCGTTGAGACCGGCCTGGACATTGCCGCGCTGGTCGAGCTCGACGCCGAGGGTCTTCAGCATGCCTTCATGCACGGGATGCACGAAGCCCATGGCGAGCAGAACGAGGTCGGCCTTGAGCACGAATTCGCTGCCGGGAATCGGCTTGAACTTGTCATCAACGCGGACACAGTTGAGCTGCGTGACCTTGCCGTCCTTGCCCTCGAAGCTTTGGGTCAGCACGGCGAATTCGCGCTCGGCGCCTTCGGCCTGGCTGGAGGAGGTGCGCATCTTCAGCGGCCAGTTCGGCCAGGTGAGGCCCTTGTTCTCACGCTCCGGCGGAGCCGGCATGATTTCAAGCTGGGTTACCGACAACGCGCCCTGACGCAGCGAGGTGCCGATGCAGTCCGAGCCGGTGTCTCCGCCACCGATCACAATCACATGCTTGCCACCGGCCAGGATCTCCTTCACGTCGCCGAGCGGCTCGTTGCCGACACGGCGGTTCTGCTGCGGCAGGAAATCCATCGCGAAATGGATACCATCGAGCTCGCGGCCCGGAATCGGCAGGTCGCGGCCGTGCTCGGCGCCACCGGTCAGTGCGATGGCGTCATAGGTCTTGGCGAGTTCGACGGGGTCGACGGCATTCGGAGCCGTGCCGCCCACCGGCGTGTTGTAATGGAAGGTGATGCCTTCGCCGACCATCTGCTCGACGCGGCGATCGATCACGCCCTTCTCCATCTTGAAGTCGGGAATGCCGTAACGCATCAGGCCGCCGGCCTTGGCGAACTTCTCGTAGACATGCACCTCATGCCCCGCGCGCGCGAGCTGCTGTGCGCAGGCCATGCCGGCCGGGCCGGCGCCGATCACGGCCACCTTGCGGCCGGTCTTCACGGCAGCGACCTGCGGCTTCAGCCAGCCATTGTCCCAGGCCTTGTCGACGATGGCGCATTCGATCGTCTTGATGGTGACCGGGTTGTCGTCGATGTTCAGCGTGCAGGACGCTTCGCATGGCGCCGGACAGATGCGGCCGGTGAATTCCGGGAAGTTGTTGGTCGAATGCAGGTTGCGCGAGGCTTCTTCCCAGTTGCCCTGATAGACGAGATCGTTCCAGTCCGGGATCTGGTTGTTGACCGGGCAGCCGGGTGTGCCGGGGGCAACCGAGCCGGTGCCGTGGCAATAGGGAATGCCGCAATTCATGCAGCGCGCGGCCTGGTCGCGCGTGTCTTTCTCCGTCAGCGGAATGACGAATTCATTGTAGTTCTTCAGCCGCTCCGCGACCGGCGCATACTTGCGATCATGACGCTCGATTTCGAGAAAACCGGTGATCTTGCCCATTAACGTGACGCCTTAAGCGAGAATTTTAACTCGGACCTCATCCTGAGGCGCGCGCAGCGCGTCTCGAAGGATGAGCGCGGTACCTTCATGGTGCGAGACGGCGCTGCGCGCTTCCTCACCATGAGGGGCCTTGGTGTTTACGCGCCGATCGCGATCTGCGGCTCGGCTTCGACGGCTTTCGTTTTTATCTCTTTCAGCGCACGGCGGTACTCGACCGGCATGACCTTACGGAATTTCGGCAGCCAGGTCTTCCAGTCGGCCAGAATCATTTCCGCCTTCTTCGAGCCGGCATACTTTGCGTGACGCGAGATCAGGATGTGCAGACGTTCGATGTCCGATTCCAGGAGGTTCGCGAACACATCCACCTTGCCATGGGCTTCGAGATCGCCGGTGTGGTGATAGGTATTCTCGGCCACCATCTCCTCGGAGAGGACGGGTTCGAGTTCGACCATCGCCATGTTGCACAGCTTCTCGAAATCGCCGGCCTCGTCGAGGACATAGGCGATGCCGCCGGACATGCCCGCCGCAAAATTGCGGCCGGTCTTGCCGAGCACAACGACGATGCCGCCGGTCATGTATTCGCAGCAGTGATCGCCGGCGCCTTCGACGACCGCGACCGCACCGGAGTTACGCACGGCGAAGCGTTCGCCGGCGATGCCGCGGAAGTAGCACTCGCCCTCGATCGCGCCATACATCACGGTGTTGCCGACGATGATCGACTCTTCCGGCACAATGGCGGAATGCGCGGGCGGGCGGACGATGATCTTGCCGCCCGACAGGCCCTTGCCGACATAGTCATTGGCTTCGCCTTCGAGATCGAAGGTGATGCCATTGCATAGCCAGGCGCCGAAGGCCTGACCGGCGGTGCCCTTCAGCGATACCTTGATCGTGTCCTCGGGCAGGCCGGCATGGCCGTAGATCTTGGCCACCGCGCCGGCCAGCATGGCGCCGGCCGAACGGTTGGTGGAGTTGATCTTCGCATCGAACTTCACCGGCGCGCCGCGGTCGAGCGCCACCTGCGCCTTCGCGATCAGCTCGCGGTCCAGCACCTTCTCCAGGTGATGGTTCTGCTCTTCGGTGTGATAAATCATCTGGCCGGGCAGTTCGGGCTGGCGCACGAACAGCTTCGAGAAGTCGAGCCCCTTGGCCTTCCAGTGCGAGACAAGCGCGGTCTGGTCCAGCATCTGCACCTGGCCGACCATCTCGTTGAAGCTGCGATAGCCGAGCGCGGCCATGATCTCGCGGACTTCTTCGGCAATGAAGAAGAAGTAGTTGATCACATGCTCGGGCTGGCCGGTGAAGCGCTTGCGCAGCACCGGATCCTGGGTGGCGACGCCAACCGGGCAGGTGTTGAGATGGCACTTGCGCATCATGATGCAGCCGGCCGCGATCAGCGGCGCGGTGGCGAAGCCGAACTCGTCGGCGCCGAGCAGCGCGCCGATGACGACGTCGCGGCCGGTGCGGAAGCCACCGTCAACCTGAACGACGATGCGCGAGCGCAGGCGTTCACGCACCAGGGTCTGATGGGTTTCGGCGAGGCCGATTTCCCACGGCGAACCCGCATGCTTGATCGAGGTCAACGGCGATGCGCCGGTACCGCCTTCGAAGCCGGCGATGGTCACATGGTCTGCGCGCGCCTTGGCGACGCCCGCGGCAACCGTGCCGACGCCGATTTCCGACACCAGCTTCACCGAGACCTGCCCCGCCGGATTGACGTTCTTGAGGTCGTAGATGAGCTGCGCGATGTCTTCGATCGAATAGATGTCGTGATGCGGCGGCGGCGAGATCAGGCCGACGCCCGGGGTCGAGTGGCGCACGGCGGCAATGGTTGCATCGACCTTGTGGCCGGGCAGCTGACCGCCTTCGCCGGGCTTCGCGCCCTGCGCCATCTTGATCTGCATCATGTCCGAGTTGACGAGATATTCCGTCGTCACGCCGAAGCGGCCGGACGCGATCTGCTTGATGGCAGAACGCATGGAGTCGCCATTCGGCATCGGCTTGAAGCGATCCGACTCCTCACCGCCCTCGCCGGTGTTCGACTTGCCGCCGATCCGGTTCATGGCAATCGCCAGCGTCGTATGCGCCTCGCGCGAGATCGAACCGAACGACATGGCGCCGGTGGCGAAACGCTTGACGATATCGGCTGCCGACTCGACTTCCTCGAGCGGCACCGGCTTGCGCTTTTCGTCCTCGGCGGTCTTGATCTTGAACAGGCCACGCAGCGTCAGAAGACGCTCGGCCTGGTCGTTGAGCATCTTGGCGAAAGCGCGATAACGCTCCTGCGAATTACCGCGGGCGGCGTGCTGCAGCAGCGACACCGTCTCGGCATTCCAGGCATGGTCTTCGCCGCGGCTGCGATAGGCGTATTCACCGCCGACATCGAGCGCATTCTTGAATATCTGGATCTCGCCGAACGCCTCGTTGTGGCGACGCACGGTCTCTTCCGCGATCTCCGGCAGGCCGACGCCCTCGATCTGGCCGTGGGTGCCGGTGAAGTACTTGCTGATGAACTCCGAACGCAGGCCGACGGCGTCGAAGATCTGCGCACCGCAATAGGACTGGTAGGTGGAGATGCCCATCTTGGACATCACCTTCAGCAGGCCCTTGCCGATCGACTTGATGTAGCGCTTGACGATCTCGTAGTCGTCGAGCTTGACCGGCAGATTGCCCTTCATCGCGATGATGGATTCGAAGGCCAGATACGGATTGATCGCTTCGGCGCCATAGCCTGCGAGACAGGCGAAGTGGTGCACTTCGCGCGGCTCGCCCGACTCGACGACCAGACCCACCGAGGTGCGCAGGCCGGTGCGAATCAAGTGGTGATGCACTGCGGCGCAGGCCAGCAGCGCCGGGATCGGGATACGATCCGAGCCGGCCATGCGGTCCGACAGGATGATGATGTTGACGCCCTCGCGCACCGCGCCTTCGGCGCGCGCACAGAGTTCATCCAGCACCTGCTCCATGCCCGACGAACCGAGGCCGGCATGGAAGGTGGTGTCGAGGGTGCGCGAGACGAAGTGCGAGTCGGCGACATCCGAGATCGAACGGATCTTTTCGAGATCCTGGTCGGTGAGGATCGGCTGACGGACTTCGAGACGCTTGGTGGTGGCAACGCCCTCATGGTCGAGCAGGTTCGGCCGCGGACCGATGATCGAGACGAGGCTCATGACGAGCTCCTCGCGGATCGGATCGATCGGCGGGTTGGTGACCTGCGCGAAGTTCTGTTTGAAATAGGTGTAGAGCGGCTTCGGCTTGTTCGACAGCGCCGAGATCGGCGTGTCGGTGCCCATGGAGCCGGCCGCTTCCTCGCCCTGCGACGCCATCGGCGTCATCAGGATGGTGACGTCTTCCTGGGTGTAGCCGAAGGCCTGCTGGCGCGCGAGCAGCGGCAGGTTGGAGCGTTGGCCTGTCGATGGCGCGTCGGGCAGTTCTTCCAGGCGCATCTGGGTGTTGTGCAGCCACTGCGCATAGGGATGGCTGGCAGCGAGCTCGGCCTTGATCTCTTCGTCAGGGATCAAACGGCCCTGTTCGAGATCGACCAGTAGCATCTTGCCCGGCTGCAGGCGCCACTTGGTGATGATGTTCTCTTCCGGAATGTCGAGAACGCCCATTTCCGACGCCATGATGATGCGATCATCATTGGTGACGAGATAGCGTGCCGGACGCAGGCCGTTGCGGTCCAGCGTTGCGCCGATCTGGCGACCGTCGGTGAAAGCAAGCGCGGCCGGGCCGTCCCACGGCTCCATCAGCGCGGCATGATATTCATAGAAGGCGCGGCGCTGCTCATCCATCAGCGGATTGCCGGCCCACGCTTCCGGAATCATCATCATGACCGCGTGCGACAGCGAGTAGCCGCCCTGCACGAGGAATTCGAGCGCGTTGTCGAAGCAGGCGGTGTCCGACTGGCCTTCATAGGAGATCGGCCACAGGCGGCTGATATCCTTGCCGAACAGGTCGGACTCCACCGAGGCCTGACGTGCCGCCATCCAGTTGGTGTTGCCGCGGAGCGTGTTGATTTCGCCGTTATGCGCGACCATGCGGAACGGATGCGCCAGCGACCAGGTCGGGAAGGTGTTGGTCGAGAAGCGCTGATGCACCAGGGCGAGCGCGGACTCGAAGTCTTCTTCATGCAGGTCGGCATAATAGCTGCCGAGCTGGTCGGCGAGGAACATGCCCTTGTAGATGATGGTGCGGCACGAGATCGAACAGGCGTAATAGCCCGAAAGCCCGCGCTCACGGCGCGAATAGATCGCCTGCGAGATCGACTTGCGCAGGATATAGAGACGGCGCTCGAAGTCGCTGGCGTCAGCGATCTTGGCTTTGCCGATACCGATGAAGACCTGCATATTGGCCGGCTCGGTCGGCTTCACGCTCTCGCCGAGCGAGGCATTGTCGGTCGGAACCTCGCGCCAGCCGAGCAGCTTCAGGCCCTCGGCCTTGATCTGGTCAGCGATGATGCCCTGCAGAACCTTCCGCCACGGCACGTCGCGCGGCATGAACAGCGCGCCGACGGCATACTTGCCCGGCTCAGGCAGTTCGAAGCCAAGCTCGGTCGCCTTGCGGGCGAAGAACTTGTGCGGAATCTGCACGAGAATGCCCGCACCGTCGCCGAAGCGCGGATCCGCGCCGGTGGCGCCGCGATGCTCGAGATTGCACAGGATGCTGAGCGCGTCAGACACGATCTGATGCGACTTCACACCCTTTATATTGGCGATGAAACCGACGCCGCAGGCGTCCTTTTCCTGCGACGGGTCGTAGAGACCCAGCGCCGGCGGACGGTAGGTGTGCAGTTCAGGTTTGATGGCCGAATCTTTCAGAGCAATGTCTTTCACGTGAGCCGATTTGATAGCCGGGGCCGCCGAATGCGTGCCGGTTTCGATCAATTGGCGCTCGTGCTCTGATCCGCTCATCTTCGTCCTCTCAGCCCCCACATCGGGGCTCTGCCACCTTTGTCGGCGCACCTTTGACGCTCGCGGAACCCTCTTGGGCTACCGCTCGCGCGTCTTGCGAGCCTTGTTTTCAGAATTCAGACTGGTGGCGCCCATCGTCCCCGCTGGCCACCCCATATCCTGCCTTTAAAAGGCGTCTTGCCTTATTCGGGCGCCTCTTTAGCCGGGGCGCCCGCTTTTGTCGCAGACCCTATGCGGGTTCTGCCACAAAAAATTGCGACAGTGATGCTGTCCTAACCATCACCTTGCCAAACTTTTATCTAGCACACAAGCGCGTGGGAGTCCGCCGTCGCAATGCAACAGCGCATGCCAAATCGCTTGTTACAGGGTGTTACCGAACCGCCACGTCCTGCGGCAAAGGTGCCTCGATCCGGCCCTTTCCCTGCCGAATTCCGCAGCGAAGTTGGCGCCGTCCGTTAACGCCTGGGGCGGGAACGTCGCGGAACACTGGCGGACAACGGCCTGGGTCGAAAAATACTTTATCGCCGGGCGCGGGGGCGTCGAAGGAGCATGCGATGAAATTCACTGTGGGATGTCTGACCGCGGCAGGCCTCGTGCTGGCCAATGCCGCTCAGGCCCAGGTCTTGCCGCCCATGCGCGGCGATGCGGCCGTGGTATCGGATTTCGAACCGCCGCCCCCTTATACCGCGATGCCGCCGCGAATTCATGTTCCGGGACCGCGTTATGGCGACGGTTATGCACCGTCTGTGCTGCCGCCCCACGAAATCTACGCGATCTTGCGCGAAGCCGGCTTCTCGCCGCTCGGCGCGCCGCAGCAGCGCGGGCTATTCTATACAGTGGCCGCCGTCGACCGCCGCGGCGAGGACGGGCGGATGGTGATCGATGCCCGCACCGGCAGGATCCTGCGCTTCATGCCGGCCTATCAGATGGGCGACCGGATGAACCAGGAGGTCGTGGCGCGTTACGGTCCGGAAGCCGCAATGCCCGACCTGCCGCAATATCGCCGCCCGCCATTCGACGCCAAGGCGGCAGCCAACACGGCCGGCAATCCACCTTCTGCTGCCGCGCCGGCGCCGAAGCAGAAAGTGGCGAGCCGCACGGCGACCGTGCCACTGCCGAAACAGCCCCCTGCGCGCGCGGTTGCGACACCGGCAAAACCCGTTGCGGTGGAGAAACCGCCGGTCATCGACAAGCCGATTGCGGAGAAGCCCGCCGAGCCGGCCGCGACGCCGGCGCCTGCACCGGTGCAGCAGTCTGCGGTGACGGAGCCGAAGCCGGCGGAAGCGAAGGCGTCTGAGACACCGGCCGCTACGCCAACGCCTGTTGCTGAGAAACCCGAAGCTCCACCAAGCGTTGCTCCACCTGCAACCGAAGCGAAGCCGGAGACTCCTGCGCCGACGGGCGACAAACCGGCAGTGGTTCAGGGATTGGAGTAGCGGGTCATCTAGTGCGCCGAAGCTGCTGATCTCCCTCCCCCAAGCGCAGCGAAGCTGCGCGACGCGGGGAGGGATTAAGGCCTGTATTCCACCTTCTCCAGCGGAGCCCGGAACGTCGCGCGAAAACCTGACGCGTCGTAGCTCTTGCTGACATTACCAGCTCCTGCGATGCCGAGATCGATCAGGCGCGTACCCAACCCTTTTCCCGATGGTGCCGTCACCTCGGGGCCACCGATCTCTCGCCAGTCAAATACCAGCGCTCCGCTATCTGTTACCCAGGACACGGCGACATGGCCGTGATTGCTGCCGAGTGCACCATATTTCACCGCATTGGTCGCAAGCTCGTGCAACAACATCGAGAATGACAGCGCCGCCTTCGGATCAAGCGCAATGTCCGCCCCGTCGAGCTTCACACGCGTTATGTCGGCATGAGCCGCCAACACCCCGGCGATCACCTCGCGCAGGCCTGCCGATACCCAGCTCTGCTGCTGCAGGATGTTGTGTGCGCGGCTAAGCGCATCGAGACGGCGTTCAAAGGCATCGACAGCATGGCGCTCTGTTACGCCGCGCAGCGTCTGATTCGCGATCGCCTGCACCAAGGCCATCGCATTGTTCATGCGATGGCCGAGTTCGGCATTGATCAGTTGCATTTGCTGATCGGCCTTGCGGCGCGCACTGATATCGTTGAACAGGATCGCCACCTGATGCGCATCGGGCGCACCGATGCGAAAGGCATGAACTTCGTACCAGCGATCGCCGAGCTGCTCCGCATGCTGCTCGAAGCGGACCGACTGCCCCGTGAGCGCAACCTTGCCATAGATGTCGAACCAATGTTGCTCGTGCTTCGGCGCAAGGTCACGCATCCACTTGCCGGCCGCTTCATGCAGTCCCGTCTGACTCTTGAAGGCGGCATTGACCTCGACGAATCTGTAGTCGGTCGGCACCCTCTGCGCATCGAAAGCAAGTTCGACGACGCAGAAGCCCGCATCGAGCGAATTGAACAGCGTGTGATAGCGCGCCTCCAGATCGTCGTGCCGGTCGTTGATCGCGGCTGACGACACCGCGCGGTGGCCGCGCGTTTTCACATAAGCGCGGACGAGATCACGGCGCAGCTCGAATTGCGTCATAACTTGTCGCGCCAGCGCCTCCAGTGCCGCAAGCTGATCGGGCAGCAGACCGCCCGGTCGCGGCACAGTATCGACGACGCAGACAGCGCCGATCGCGACGCCCTCGGCCGCGATCAGCGGCGCGCCCGCATAGAACCGCAGATGCAGCTCGCCGACCACATGCGGATTGTCCTTCGTTCGCGGATCGAGCGTCAGATCGGGAATGTTGAGCGTCTCCGGCACCGCAAGCGCATGGGCGCAGACCGACTGCTCGATGGAAGTCTCGCAAATGTCGAGACCGGATACTGCCTTGAACCACTGCCGGTCGGCATCGACGAGCGAGATAAACGCCATCGGAGCGCCGCAGATCTGGCGGGCGAGCATGACGATATCGTCGAATTCGGGCTCGGGCCCGGTATCGATCATGTCGTAGCTATGCAACACCGTCAGGCGCCGCGGATCGGTGACTGCGGCAGGAATTGTGCCGGTATTAGCCAGATCGACACTCAACCTCGGATCGTCCTTCCCATGCACGGAGTGCTCCCGTGCTGCATCTCACTTCAGCGAATTCCGCGCGCAAGTTCAATCGGTTCCTGCGCGGTCGTCCGCGCCTGCGACGACAACGCATGAGATGGAACTCCGTTTCCGATGCGTTAATCTTCGCTTTACGGCACTTTAAACCGCCGTCGATACGCTTGGCACAACGGAGTGTGGTGTTTGCGTATGGCGTGGGGCAAAAAAAAGAGCGGCGGACGCAAGGAGCCGACATTCGGGCTCGGCGCAGCGTTGTCCGATCTGCGCCTCACGGCTGACGATCGCGTGCCCGGCGGCGGTGACGATCGACCGAAGAAAGCGCCAAAGCGTGAGCCCGCTGAGAAGCCGCGCCAGACTCGCAGCTCCAGCAAGGCCCGCAGCAAGAGGCGCGGCGGCTTTGGCCGCGGCCTCAAGCGTATGGTCTATTGGGGCGCGGTGCTCGGCTTGTGGGCAGCAATCCTGATCGGCGGCGCGATCGTCTATGTCGGCGCGCATCTGCCGCCGATCCAGTCGCTGGAAATTCCGAAACGTCCGCCCACCATCCAGATCGTCGGCATGGATGGCACCGTGCTGACCACCCGTGGCGAACAGGCCGGCGACAATGTCGCGCTCAAGGACCTCCCGCCCTACCTGCCGAAGGCTTTTATCGCCATCGAGGACCGCCGCTTCTATTCACATTGGGGCGTCGATCCCATCGGCATCGCGCGCGCCGCGGCGGCCAACCTGATGCATCGCGGCGTCTCGCAGGGCGGCTCGACGCTGACCCAGCAGCTCGCCAAGAACCTGTTCCTGACCCAGGAGCGCACCATGCAGCGCAAGCTGCAGGAGGTGGAGCTCGCCTTCTGGCTGGAGCGCAAGCACTCCAAGAACCAGATCCTCGAACTCTATCTCAACCGCGTCTATTTCGGTTCCGGCGCCTACGGCGTCGAAGCCGCCGCGCAAAAATATTTCGGCAAGAGCGCCAAGAACGTCACGATCGCCGAAGCCGCCATGCTCGCCGGCCTGGTCAAGTCGCCCTCGCGCCTTGCGCCGAACCGCAATCCCGAAGGAGCCGAGGCCCGCGCCAAGGTGGTGCTGGCGGCGATGCAGGATGCCGAATTCATCACCGCGGCGCAGGCCAAGGGCTCGGCCGGCGCGCCGCAATACAATGTGAAGCCGGTCGGTGCCGGCACGGTGAACTATGTCGCCGACTGGATCGGCGAAGTGCTGGACGATCTCGTCGGCCAGGTTGACGAGAGCATCGTGGTGGAAACCACCATCGATCCCAAGCTGCAGAGCTTTGCCGAAGGCGCCATCATCGACGAACTCGCCGCCAAGAGCGTCAAGTTCAACGTGACGCAGGGCGCGCTGGTGGCGATGACGCCGCAAGGTGCGGTGCGTGCCATGGTCGGCGGCCGCAATTATGCCGACAGCCAGTTCAACCGCGCGGTGACCGCCAAGCGGCAACCGGGCTCGAGCTTCAAGCCGTTCGTCTATCTCACCGCCATCGAGAGCGGCATGACACCGGAAACGATCCGGCAGGACGCGCCCATCGACATCAAGGGCTGGAAGCCGGAGAACTACACCCACGAATATTTCGGCTCGGTCACGCTGACGCAGGCGCTGTCGATGTCGCTGAACACCGTGGCTGTCCGCCTCGGCCTCGAGGTCGGCCCCGCCAGCGTGGTGCGCACGGCGCATCGCATGGGCATCTCCTCGAAGCTCGAAGCCAATGCCTCCATCGCGCTCGGCACCTCCGAAGTATCGATGATGGAGCTGGTCGGCGCCTACGCCCCCTTCGCCAATGGCGGCTATGCGGCGACGCCCTATGTGGTGACGCGCATCCGCACCGTCGAAGGCAAGAAGGTGCTCTATGCCCGTCGCAACGACGCGCCGAGCGCCGTGATCGACGCCCGCGCCGTCGCCGCCATGAACACGATGATGCAGCAGACCATCCTGTCCGGCAGCGCCAAGAAGGCCGAGCTGCCCGGCTGGTTCGCCGCCGGCAAGACCGGTACCAGCCAGGATTTTCGCGATGCCTGGTTCATCGGCTACACCTCGCAACTGGTCACCGGCGTCTGGCTCGGCAATGACGACAACTCGCCTACCAGGAAGGCCACCGGCGGCGGCTTGCCCGTCGATATCTGGTCGCGCTTCATGAAGGTCGCCCATCAGGGACTTCAGCCCGAGCCGGTGCCCGGCCTGGCGCCATCCAGCGCCTTCAGCACCAATCCGATCGGCCAGGCGCTGTCATCGCTGTTGCCGGGAACGAATTCGGTGGCGCCTCAACAGCAACAACAGCCGCCGCAACGCGAACTGCCGCCCGAGCGCGGCTATGTACCGAGCGCGCCCGTTTACAACGGCTATCGCGCACAGCCGAACGACGCGCCGACACAGGCGAATTATCCCGCCCAGCAGCGCCAGCGCCCGCAGCAGCAGAACGTGCGCCCGGAAGCCGCGAGCGGGATCGACGGATGGTTGTCGGAGCGATTGTTCGGGAGATAGCGGGCCCATGACTCGCGCCCCGGACGCGATGCAATGCGTAGCATTGCTTCGCAGCGCCGGGGCCATGTCGAACGCCGGCGCCTGCGAAGGTCCCGGCTCTGCGGAGCAGCCTAAGAACGCTGCACCGCGTCCGGGACACGGAGTGTCCTACTCGCTCACCCCATAACGATGCAGATCGTTGCCGTGCGTATCGAGCCAGTTCTTCGCTCGCTCGGTCGCCGGACAGATCCGCCCGACCACGCGCCAGAACTTTGGCGAGTGGTTCATCTCCACCAGATGCCCGACCTCATGCGCCGCCAGATAATCCAGCACGTAGGCCGGCGCCAGGATCAGCCGCCATGAGAACGACAGCGAACCTTCCGTCGTGCACGAGCCCCAGCGGCTCGACTGGTCGCGGATCGAGATCCGCTTCACCTTCACACCGAGCTGCGCGGCATACTTCGCCGACGCCTTGGCAAGATCGGCCTTGGCCTCGCGCTTGAGGAAATCGTGGACACGTCGATCGATGTGCTCGACATCGCCGGCGACGCAGATGATCTTTTCACCGCTGTCGCGGACCTCGGTCCACACAGTTCCACGCCCTGCGCGATGAACGATCTTATGATCGACGCCGCGCAGCGGAACCACTGTGCCGTGTTGAAAGGGTGCAGCCTTCGGCAAACGACCGAGACGCGCGGCAATCCACGCGCCATGACGCTGCGCGAAGTCCTTTGCGTCGACCAGGGTGCCGCGCGGAGGCATCGTCAGAATGGCTTCGCGATCGCTTGGATGAATCCTGAGTGTATATCTCGTCGCGCGGCGATGCCGGCGCAGGCGAATGGCGAACATTTGCGAGCCATGTTTGACCGCAATGGTGTCGGGTTCCGTAGGACGGCGATAAAGTAGTGCGCGAAAGGCCATATCTGCAGTTCCGGTCGTCAGAAGATCGCCCGGAGTCTGCCATAACCGCCGCCATGAGAACGGCTCAGCGCAAAAACAAATCATTTGCCCAAGATAAGGGGTCGCGCAGTGATTTGTCCCCTACGGAATGTAGCTCGGAACTCGAATCTTGATTCAAAAATACGGCCAAGAACCGAGTTTAGAATTGAATCGCGCACCACCCTTTGAGGATAGGTGAAAAATCCGGTTTACCGCTAATTTTCAAGGGTTTACCCAACTTATTCCTGCAACCGCGCATACTTTGAGCGCACGATTCAAAGTGATGCGTTCGCATCGCCGCGCCATCGCGCGCGACGATGCACAAACAAACCTACTCGGCAGCAGCGTTACGACGTGCATGCGCGGCGCTCGCGTGGAAATCACAGATGCGCGGCACGATCTCAGACTTGAATCGCGATCCATTGAAGACGCCGTAGTGTCCGACACCGGGCTGCACGTAATGCACGCGCCGTTCATCGGGGATCGAACTGCACAGACCATGCGTCGCTTCGGTCTGACCGAGACCGGAGATGTCGTCCTTCTCGCCTTCGACGGTCATCAGCGCGACGTTGACGATCTTCGAGGGCTCGACGAACTTGCCGCGATGAGTCATCTCGCCCTTCGGCAGCGCGTGCTTGATGAATACGGTATCGACGGTCTGCAGGTAATACTCAGCCGTCAGATCCATCACAGCGAGATATTCGTCGTAGAATTCACGATGCTTGTCGACGAGGTCGCCGTCACCCTTCACCAGATTCTCGAACAGCTTCTTGTGCGCGTCCATGTGGCGATCGAGGTTCATGCTGATGAAGCCGTTCAGCTGCAGGAAGCCCGGATAAACGTCGCGCATCACGCCGGGATGCGGGAACGGCACCTTGGTGATGACATTGTTGCGGAACCAGTCGATGCCCTTCTGACCGGCAAGATCGTTCACCGCAGTCGGATTGCGGCGCGTATCGATCGGGCCGCCCATCAGCGTCATCGACAGCGGCACATAGGGATCGTTCTCGGCTTCCATCACCGACACCGCGGCGAGCACCGGCACGGCCGGCTGGCACACTGCCAGCACATGCACATTGCCGCCGAGCACGTGGAACATCTCGATGACGTAGTCGATGTAGTCTTCCAGGTCGAAGCGCCCGGCTGCGAGCGGCACCTGGCGCGCATCGGACCAGTCGGTGATGTAGACCTCATGGGTCGGCAGGAAGGCTTCCACGGTGCCGCGAAGCAGCGTGGCATAGTGACCGGACATCGGCGCCACGATCAGCACGCGCGGCTGCGGCGTGCGCAATGGGCGGGGGTGCTTGCGGTCGAAATAGAGCAAACGGCAGAATGGTTTTTCCCACACCGAGCGGATCTCGATGGGCGTGCGCACGCCGTTCACTTCGGTGTCCCTGAGGCCCCATTCCGGCTTGCCGTAACGGCGCGTCGTGCGCTCGAACAATTCGCAACCGGCGGTGATCTGCTTGGCGAAATCGGTCTGCCCGAACGGATTGAGCGGATTCTGCAGCATCATCCGCGCGGCGTCGCTCATCGCGCGTGCCGGACCGAGCGACGCATAGGCCATCTCATACATCCAGTACATCGGAGCGGTGAGCCCGGGGCTCGTTTCCGACGCTGGCGGCCGGCCAAATTCACCTATCGGCATCTGTCCTCACATCCATTCCGCGATGTTATCGCACTGCATCATAGTGGAGACTGACTTAGAAAGCGTCAATGTGTCCGTCCTTCGAGCAGGCCGGGAACCCAATAAAATCGGCTGTTTTCCATCGGCAAATGGTCGAATCCATCTCTGCCCTCATGGCGAGGAGGCCTAGCGGCGCAATTGCGCCGCTGAAAGCGCCGTCTCGAACCATGAGCTGGCCTGTCTCCGGAGTGTGCGGCCATCCTTCGAGACGCCGCTGCGCGGCTCCTCAGGATGAGGATGGGGTGAGTGGAGCCAACACCTCACTCCCCGCCGGAGATCAGCGATCCCGCGCGCTTGGCGCTGTTGAGCAGCGCCAGGAAGCCCGCAAACGACGCGGCGAACAGCACAGCATTGATAGCGAGCGCACCAAGCATCAGATCGGTGCGAAACACCTGATCGAACAGCAGCGCCCGCATGCCCTCGAAGACATAGGTCGGCGGCAGGCACCACGCGACCGGCTGCAGCCACGCCGGCAGCACAGCCACCGGATAATAGACGCAGACCAGTGGCATCAGGCCGAACATCAGCGTCCAGACGATGCTTTCAGCCCCCAGTCCGTTGCGTAGCACGAGGCCGGACACAAAGATGCCGAGCGACCAGCTCGTGAAGATCAGGTTGCAGAAGAAGGCGATCAGCGGCAGGCCGAACGACAGCAGATTGAAGTGGAAGAACACCGCCCCGATAATGACCATCGGAATGATGCCGATCGCCAGGCGAACAAGGCTCATGAGCATCAGCGCGATCAGAAACTCGATCGGCTTCAATGGACTCATCATGAGATTGCCGAGGTTCCGCGCCCACATCTCCTCAAGAAACGAGATGGAGAAGCCGAGCTGGCCGCGAAACAGGATGTCCCACAGGATCACGGCGCCGATCAGCGTGCCGCCCGCCTGCGCGAAGAAGCCGGCATTCTGCGAGATATAGCTCTGAAGAAAGCCCCAGGTAATGATCTGCAGTGCCGGCCAGTAGATCAGCTCCAGCATCCGCGGCCAGGACGAGCGGAGCAGATACCAGTAGCGCAGCACCATCGCATTGATGCGATGCATCGCGAGGCCGCGCGTATGCTCGACAAGACTCATTGCGCCGCCTCCCGGTTGCGCCCGCGTGCGACGTCGAGGAACACGTCTTCCAGCGTCGTGCGGTTATAGCGCTGCAGGATGCCTGTGGGGCTGTCGTCGTCCTCGACACGGCCCGTCTTCATGATGATGACGCGGTCGCATAGCCGCTCGACCTCCAGCATGTTGTGCGAGGCGAGCAGGATCGTCGCGTTATGGCTCTTGCGATAGGTTTCCAGATGCTGGCGGATCCAGTCCGCCGTATCCGGATCGAGCGAAGCAGTGGGCTCGTCGAGCAACAGCAGTTCGGGCTCGTTGATCAGCGCTTTTGCCAAAGCCACGCGCGTCTTCTGGCCCGCGGAAAGCTTGCCGCTGGCGCGATCGAGAAAATCGGTGAGATCTAGATCGGAAGCGAGCTGTGCGATGCGCCCGCGCAGATTCGGGACGGCATAGAGCTTGCCGAACACCGTCAGGTTCTGCCGCACGGTCAGCCGCATCGGCATATCGACATAAGGACTCTCGAAATTCATCCGGCCGAGCACATCGGCTGATTGCTCCGGCATCGCATGGCCGAGCACCGACACCTTGCCGGATGTCGGCAGCACCAGCCCCATGATCATGGCAATGGTCGTGGTCTTTCCGGCGCCGTTGCCGCCGAGCAGCCCGGTGATGCTCCCGCGTGCGATGGTGAACGAGATATCGTCCACGGCGCGGGTGGTCTTGTAGACCTTGACCAGATGCGCAACCTCGATCGCGGCCGGAACGTCCGGATCACGCATCGCGATACTGCTTTGCTTGGTATCTTCGACGGTCATTATGCCGTTCCTTGCGGCATCATGGCTGCGATGGCAAGCCACAGCGCTTCAAGCGGTCGCATAGGAGGCGGTTTGTGGTCGCCCTGCGGAACAGCTAAAACGCTGATATGACCGACATTTCCGTTTCCGACTTTCGCCACCCCCGCCGTTATGTGCGCCTCGACACGATCCTGCGCCTGCGCTGGCTGGCCGCGCTCGGGCAGCTCGCCGCCATTTTCGTGGTGGTGCAGGGCCTCGAATACGACATGGCGATCATCCCTTGCGTAACGATCATCGGCCTGTCGGCGGCACTGAACCTCGTGCTGCAGACGCTGTTCAATCCGGTCCATCGCCTGGAAGCGATCAGCGCAGCGGGACTGCTGGCGCTCAACATCATCGAACTGGCGGGCCTGCTCTATTTTACCGGCGGCCTACAGAACCCGTTCTCGTTCCTGTTCCTGGCGCCGGTGCTGATCTCCGCCACCGCGCTGCCGACCAACTACACGATTGCGCTCGGTGTTCTCGCCGCCACCTGCACCACCGTGCTGGCCTTCTTCCACCTGCCGCTGCCGTGGGATGCGGCCGATCCACTGGTGCTGCCGCAGATCTATCTGCTCGGCGTCTGGTTCTCGATCATGACCGCTATCGGCGTCACCAGCCTGTATGCCTTCCAGGTCACCGAAGAGGCTCGAAAACTCTCTGACGCACTCGCGGCCACCGAACTGGTGCTGACGCGCGAGCAGCATCTGACCCAGATCGACGGCCTCGCCGCCGCCGCCGCCCACGAACTTGGAACGCCGCTCGCGACGATCTTCCTGATCTCGCGCGAGCTGGTGAAGAGTGTCGATAAGAATCCGGAACTCGCCGGCGACCTGCGCACCATGGCCGAACAGGCGCAACGCTGCCGCGAGATCCTGTCCAAGATCACCCAATTGAATTCCAGCGGCGCGCCGTTCGACCGCATGCGCATCTCGCAACTGATCGAGGAGTCCGTCTCCCCGCATCGCGACTTCGGCGTCGCCATCAAGGTACGGATCGCCGTCTCCACCGCGCCCGAGCCGGTGGGCATGCGCAATCCCGCGATCCTCTACGGCGTCGGCAATATTCTGGAAAATGCCGTCGATTTCGCCCGCGAGCAGGTCGAGGTGAACGCGTGGTGGAATGCCGACAGTATCGTGCTGTCGATCTCCGACGACGGCCCCGGCATTCCGCCCGATCTGCTCAAGCGCATCGGCGAGCCCTATCTGTCGCGCCGCCGCAACACCGAGGACGGCCCGCGCCGCGGCCTCGGCCTTGGCGTGTTCATCGCGCGCACACTGCTGGAGCGCACCGGTGCCAAGGTCACTTTCAGCAACCGCGTCTTCCCCGACCACGGCGCCGTGGTGCAGATCGCCTGGCCACGCGATGCGTTCGAGACCGCGGGGCAACTGGAATTGGATTAGAGTATTTTCGAACCGTGTCCCGGGCGCGCTGCATCAAGTGCTGAACCGAATTCAGATGGCGATCATGATAACGATCCGACTTTCCCGCCCGGATGAGGGCGACCGCGTCATCGAAATTTGGCGAGGCGCAGTTGACGCTACGCACGATTTTCTCACGCCCGAAGATCGCCTGGCCATTGACGAAATGGTGTGCGGCTTCCTTCCTCGAGTGCCGCTCTGGCTCGCCGTGGATTCGAATGATTATCCGTTGGCCTTCATGATGATCGACGATCGACATATGGAGGCGCTGTTCATCGATCCGGCTCATCGCGGGGCCGGCATTGGTGCGGCGCTCGTGCGCCACGGGCTCACGCTTCATCCCAATATGACAACCGACGTTAACGAGCAGAATGACCAAGCTATTGGCTTCTACGAACACATGGGATTTAGGCGGACGAGCCGCTCGCCAATCGACGGACAGGGCAGGCCCTATCCGCTCATCCACCTGGAATACTCAAATTGACTGACAGGCTCCGAAGTGGACTAATCCGGACCCAGCTCAGTGTTGTCACATTTCGCTACGCCCGTGTCGGCTGCTGATTTGACAATTGACAGCATACGGCGTTTGCGCGAACCTTCGTGCAGGTGGATACGACCTGCCGGTTGCGCCCTTTCGGGACGGTGAATGTATCAGCCTTTTCGGCATCTCCCTTTGCCCGAGCGACCGGGTCAGCAATGCAACCGCCTGACACGCCTGGTTCGCTCACGCAAAGGACGACGCACATGCGCGATTTTCGCGATGCCAAGGCTATGGCGCAGACACTGCGCGACTCACTGACCACCAAAGCGATCGATATCAGCCACAGCGAAAGTCTGGAGCTGGTCTCAAAAATGCTGGGTGTTGCCGACTGGAATACACTGTCGGCGATGCTCCACGCAGAGCACCGCTTGCCCGGCGCGGCCGTCAAACCGCGAACCGCCACCGCAAGCTATCCGGCAATTCCGCTGCGGGACTTCGTTCCGTTTCCCGCAACCGTGTTTCCTTTGATCGCCGGCCGTCCGAAGACCATGCGGGCTTTGCAAGACGCCTATGATCGCCAGCGCGAGGTCGCTCTCGCCGTGCAGAAGGACGGCACGCTCGACGAGCCCGGCTTCGACGACATCCACCATGTCGGTATTCTGGCGCAACTGCTCGACGTCCAGCGCTTCGATGACGGCACGCTGAAGGTTCTGGTGCAGGGCAAACGCCGGGTCACGATCGCGAGCTTCGTCGGCGAAACGGGCGCCTATCAGGCCGACGTCTCCGAAGTCGACGACGAGCCGCCTCCCGAGGCGCCGGACCTCATCCGGGACGCCGTCGCGCGTTTCACCAACTACACGGCGGTTCATGACATCAGTCTGCCGCCGATCTGGCCGCCGCTCGAAAAATCCTCCGATCCCGGCCGCGTCGCGGACATCATCGCGTCTCACATCATTCTGCCGACCAACGACAAGCAGAACCTGTTGGCGACATTCGATCCCGTGACGCGGCTGAAGCGTATCGCCGCCGCCATGGGCGCCCCGTTGCTGCCGCGGTCGCCCGCGCTGGATATCACGTGGCGCCGCGCGCTGGACCATGCCAATGCGCGTCATCACCGCTATGCGACGCTGGAGCATCTTCTGCTCGCACTCGTCGACGATCCTGACGCCTCGGCGCTATTGCATGCCTGCAAGGCCGATCTGGCCGCGATCAAAACGAGCCTGCTCAGCTATGTCGACAACGAACTGACGAACCTGGCGATCGATGCCGGCGGGCAAGCCCGGCCAACGGAAGCATTTGCACGCGTGGCCCGGCACGCCGTCCTGCTAGCCAAGGAGTTCGGCTGGCGAGAGGTTTCGGGCGGCGACATGCTGCTCGCCATTTTCTCCGAGAACCTCAGCCCGGCCACGCGCCTGCTCGACAAGCAGGGCGTCACCCGGCAGAATGTTCTCGACGTCATGCAGCAACGCGCGTGATCGGCGAACTCAGATCGCAGGATCGGGAAACGCCGCGGCCTGTTTGAGGGCGCGGCGTTTCGCAAAGCCGGCGATCGCCAACACCGCGAGACCCAACACCACCGGCGGGAAGACGACGGCGTTGACGGCATTCCAGCCGTAATTCGCCAGGAGCTGCCCCGACGAGAACGAGCCCACCGCCATCAGGCCGAAGACGAGGAAATCGTTGAAGGCCTGCACCTTGTTACGCTCCTGCGGCCGATGCGTTTCGAGCACCAGCGCCGAGGCGCCGACGAAGCCGAAATTCCAGCCGACACCGAGCACCACAAGCCCGACCCAGAAATGCATCGCCGTGACGCCGGACATGCCGATCACCGCCGCCAGCGCTTCGAGCGCGAGGCCGACTGCGACGACCTTCGGCGCACCGAAGCGCGTGATCAGCGCGCCGGTGAAGAAGCTCGGCCCGTACATGGCGACCACATGCCACTGGATACCGAAATTGGAATCGCTGAGGCTGAGGCCGCAGAGCTTCATCGCCAGCGGCGCCGAGGTCATCACCAGATTCATCATCGCATAGGACACCACGCCGCAAATCGCGGCTGCGATGAAACGCGGCTGCTTGATGATCTCAGGCAATGGCCGGCCGCCATGCATGTCGGCCGGCGCAGGTTTTGGCGCATCCACGGTGGAGAGCAGCGCCATCGCAATCAGCGCGACCGCGGCCTGCGCGAGGAAGCTGAACGAGAACAGATAAGGCGACCAGATATCCATGGTCCACTGCACGAGCTGCGGCCCGAGCACGCCCGCAAACACGCCGCCGGCCATCACCCACGACACCGCCTTCGGCCGGTAGGCCGGGCTCGCGCCATCGGCCGCGGCGAAACGATAGGACTGGGCGACTGCGCCGTAGAAACCGCCGAAGAAGGTCGCGCAGCAGAACAGCGCGAATGACGATTGCAAAATAGCGATGGCGCCGAGCAGGCCGCACAGCGCCCCTGCTCCGCTGCCGATGATGAAAGCCACGCGGCGCCCATAGCGGCGCGAAATAATACCGACCGGCAAGGTGGCTGAAGCCAGACCCACCACATAGACCGACAGCGGCACCGTCGCGAGCGCAACGCTCGGCGCCAGCGTCGCGCCGACAATGGCGCCGGTGGCGAAGATCACTGCCGAATTAGCGCCGCCCAGCGCCTGCGCGGCAGCGAGCCGCCACACCGTGGCACGCGCGCGGGCATCATCAAAAGCTTCGGGGATCGTCGTCTCGCTCATTGGGGAAATCCGCCCGGATGGAGCCCGGTTCGATCCGGGCTGCTATTTCGCGGCGACTATGGAGAGCCACCTGCGACAGATCAACACACGCCAGCGCGGCCGGCCCATGCAGCCGCGCTATCCGGCTGCACGTGCAAAGATCAAAATGAGATTGTTGGCCGGCATCTCGACGATCTCGCTCAGCGCGAGGCCAACGCCATCAGCGACCTTCTGCAGCTCTTCCACATCGCGCACACCCCATTCGGGGTTGCCGTTGCGGAGGCTGGTATCGAAAGCCGCATTGCTCAGCGCAGTATGTTTGCCGTCACGCTTGAACGGGCCGTAGATGAAGAGCTTGCCATCCGGCCGCAGATAACGCGCCGCGCCTTTGATCAGCCCCTCCGCCACCGGCCACGGCGCGATGTGGACGACATTGGCGCTGAACACCGCGAGCAGCGCGCCCGGGCCCTTGCCATTTGTCAATTCCGGGCACCAGTCGGGATCGGTCAGGTCGATCTGCAAGGGCGAGCGGACATTGGCGCGCTGCGTATATTTGCGCCATGCCTCGATGCTGCGCAGATGCGCCTCGTTGAGATCGCTCGGCCACCAGGTGACGCCAGGCGATTGCCCGGCAAAGTGCATGACATGCTGGCCGGTGCCGCTGCCGACCTCCACGACGTCGCCGCTGTGTTGCTGCAAGGATGCCGCAAGAACATTCCAGATCGCCGCGTGATTTCGATGAAAAGCCGCAGCATCCAGACGGCCGTCGGGCGCGATTTTCCCGCCGTCCTTGCCGAACTCGACCACATATTCCGCCATGCGCATCTCCGTGCCGCAGCATTAGGGCGCCGGGCGCCCGGAAGCAATTCCACAGCAGAAAACAATCGTTCAAACATCTTGAGGCAGGGTATTATTCTGACCAAAGACGATTATATGGAATATTCGACCACGAGCGATGGTGAACGACATGATCTTCCGGCAGCTCTTCGACAGCGTCTCGGGCACCTATAGCTACCTTCTCGCCAGCCGCCCCGGCGGTGAAGCGCTGATCCTTGACCCCGTCCTGGAAAAGGTCGATCGCTATTGCCAGTTGCTGCGCGAACTCGACCTGCGCCTGGTGAAAGCGGTGGATACGCATCTTCATGCCGATCACGTCACCGGCCTCGCCGAGCTGCGCGAGCGCACCCAATGCGTCACGGTCATGGGCGATCAGAGCAAAGCAGATGTCGTCGCCATGCGCGTGAGCGATGGCGACAAGGTGATGATCGAAGGCGTGAGCCTGGATGTGATGTACACGCCGGGCCATACCGACGATTCCTATAGCTATCTGATGAAAGACCGCGTCTTCACCGGCGATACGCTGCTGATCCGCGGCACCGGCCGCACCGACTTCCAGAATGGCAGCGCGCGGGCCCAGTATGACTCGCTGTTCAATCGCCTGCTGAAGCTACCGGAGGAAACCATGGTGTTTCCGGCGCATGACTACAAAGGCGACACGGTCTCCACCATTGGTGAGGAAAAACGCTTCAATCCGAGGCTGCAGGTCAATTCGGTCGACGAATATATTGAGCTGATGAGCAAGCTCAATCTGCCGAACCCGAAACTGATGGACGTGGTGATCCCCGCCAATATGAAGGTGGGCCTCAAGCCCGACGATCTGGTGAAGCAAGGCCTTGTGCTGTCGCCGCGGGAAGCGATCGCGCATCTTCGCGATCCCGACATGCTGCTGGTCGATCTGCGCGAAAGCGGAGAGCGGGCAAAATTCGGGACGCTGCCCGGTGCGCTGCATGCGCCTTATCCGACGATCTCGGACAGCCTCAAGCCCGGCGGTATGCTGCGCGAGGTAGCCAGTGCCACCAGGCGCCGGATCGTCTTCTTCTGCGCCTATGGCGAGCGATCGGCAATGGCGGTGCATGCGGCACAGGAAGCCGGCATTCAGAATGCCGCGCATCTCGATGGCGGCATCGATGCTTGGAAGAAGGTCGGCGGCCCGGTATTACCTGCATAGAACAAGCGCGTATGGCGGAATCGATCGCCCGCGCCATCGGGGAGGATTCCGATCATGCCCAAGCGCGTGGCCGCGCGGCTGTTTCTGACTGCAGCGCTCATTTTCGCAATCCATCCCGTCGGCGCCCAGACCGCAGCTCCGGCATCTGCGGGGGCCATTGCTCCCGCACTCATGCAGGATCTCGTGGTCGCCAATCGCGTCCTGACCGATCTCAACGTCATCGACGGCTTTGGCCATGTCAGCATGCGGCATCCCACCGATCCCAATCGCTATCTGATGGGCCGCTCGCTGGCGCCGGCGCTGGTGACCGCCGATGACATCCTCGAATATGATCTCGACTCCAATCCTGTCGATGCGAAGGGACGCGCAAGCTTCCTCGAACGCTTCATTCATGGCGAGATTTACAAGGCGCGACCGGATGTGAAGGCGATCGTACATACGCATTCAGCGGGCATCATTCCGTTCAGCGTCAGCAGCGCCCCGCTGCGGCCGGTCTTCCATCTCGGCGCCTTCCTCGCGCCCGATGTCCCTGTGTTTGAAATCCGTGACGCGGCCGGCGTGAGCAACATGCTGGTGAGCACACCGCAGATCGGCAAGGCGTTGGCAGCCAAGCTGGGAGATCGCAATGTCGCGCTGATGCGCGGCCATGGCAGCGTCGTGGTCGCCGCCACCATTCCGATGGTGGTGTTCCGCGCGCATTACAGCAACGTCAATGCGCAGCTGCAGTCACAGGCGCTCGCGCTGGGCGGCCCGGTCAACTACATGCAGAATGACGAGAGCGAAAAGACGCTGGCGGTGATCGACCAGATCCACGGCCGCGCATGGGATTTATGGAAGCGCGCTGCGCTGGAGAAGATGGCGCCGAGATAGCGCATCTTCTCAGGCTTCGTTCACGCGCACTTCAATGTCGTCATAGCCCTTGATGCGATAGATGGCGACCGAGACGAGCCAGCTGACGAGGAAGATGGCGACGATGAGATAGCCCATCGCGCCGAGATTCTCGTTCAGGCCCTCGATCGCCTCCCAGAAGCTGCCGGACAGATCCAGCTTGCGGCCGATCAGGCCGAGCGCCTCGATGCCGCCGATCACCAGCGCCACGATCACCGACACCGCCGTGATCATCATGTTGTAGTAAAGCTTGCGGATCGGCTTCACGAAGGCCCAGCCATAGGCGCGCACCATCAGGATCGAGTCCGTCGCATCCACGAGCGACATGCCTGCTGTGAACAGCGCCGGAAAAACGAGAATCGACAACATCGACATGCCCTCAGCGCTCTGCGAGGCGGAAATGCCGAGAATGGCGATCTCGGTTGCCGTATCGAAGCCGAGACCGAACAGGATGCCGAGCGGATACATATGCCAGCTCTTGGTGATCATCCCGAACAAGCGGCGCAGCGCGCGACCGATGATGCCGCGCTGGGCGAGCACGGCATTGAGATCCTCCTCGATGAAGCGCTCGCCACGTTTGACGGCACGGAACACACGATAGACGGCGGCGAGGATGAAGAGATTGGCGATGCCGACCACCAGCAGGAAGAAGGCGGAGACGCCGGTACCGATCAGCCCGCCGACCTCCTTGAAATTGTCGAACCGCTCCTGCAGCGCCGATACCGCCAGCGCCACGAAGATCGACGCCACGATCACCACCGTGGAATGGCCGAGCGAGAAGAACATGCCGACCGAAATCGGCCGCTTGCCCGATTGCATCAATTTGCGCGTGATATTGTCGATGGCCGCGATGTGATCGGCATCGAAAGCGTGGCGCAGGCCGAATGTATAGGCCAGGACGGCGGTTCCCAGCAGCACCGGCTGGTCGCGGAACGCGACCAGCGCCCAAATCCAGGCCAACACATTTGCCGGAATGAGAATGGCGTAGATGGCGATGATGCGTCCGCGCAGATTGTCGGCGCCATCGTTGAAAAGCGTGAGCAGCATGGGGAGAAAACGGTCCGATTGACCAACCAATTGTCTCAGAGCGGCCGCACCGGCGCAACTGCGGCGATTTCGTATCGAATGAGACGCATTTGCCTCAGAAATGGCCCAACGGTGTGATCGCCTGTTGGCTGAATGAACGCGGGCATCTATATAGCCGCGCAACGATCGCGCGACGCTGCCCTCGATGCCCGTGGCGCTGACACCTGAACCCGAAAATCCGGAACGAAGCTGAACTGATGTCCGCAGACGATAATAAATCCACCAAAGCCGAGCGCGACGCCGCCGAAAAGGCCGTGCTCGACAATATGGCGCGCCTGAAAGCGCTGCGCCTCGCCCGCGAAGCCTCGATGCCGCAAGCGGCGCCGAAGAAGAAGACCGCCGCGAAATCGAGCCGGACATCCTCGTCCGGCAAGGGCTCGACCGGCAAACCCGCCGAGAAGTCGCCGGCTCTGTCAGCTTGGCTTGCCGAGCAGCGCAAGGGTGGTTTCCGGACATAGCTCGTTGTCGCCACCCGGCTTGACCGGGTGGCCCAGTACACACCGGCCGGAACGTACTGGATTGCCCGGTCAGGCCGGGCAATGACAGGTCAGAGCGCGATTGCCCTTACCCGGTGAAATCTGTTTCAATCACCCGCATGACGTGAATGCGGGGAGCGCGTGATGACACCACGAACCGGCCGCGGCGAGCCGAAGAAAGAGTCCGACAAGCCGGCTCCGCCAAAAAAGCCCATCGATGACGACGAGGAGGATGGCGATATCGCTACGCCGAAGCGTGATCGTGACGATGAAGCGGACGCCTTTGAACGGCGATAGACATCGTAGGATGCAAAACGAAAACGGCGCGCCACTGACGACGCGCCGTTTTGCATGAAGACAGTCTGGTCGCTCAGGCGGCCTTCAGGCCGACATCCGGCAGGTGTGGGCGTGTGCGAAGCGCCTTAGCCATGATGTCTTCCACTTCCGCCTTCTCATGCGGCAACAGCGCAAGGCGCGGCGGTCGGGTCAAGGCGGTGCCGCGGCCCATGATATTCTCGCAAAGCTTGATGCACTGGACGAGATCCGGCCGCGCATCGAGATGCAGCAGCGGCATGAACCATTCATAGATCTTCATCGCCTCGGCATAACGGCCGGCCTTGGCAAGGCGGAACAGCGTCTCACCTTCGCGCGGGAATGCATTGGACATGCCGGACACCCAGCCGACCGCGCCCATGGCGACGCTTTCGACGATGACGTCATCGAGGCCGGCGAACAGCACGAAGCGGTCGCCGACCATGTTGCGGGTGTCGATGAAGCGGCGGGTATCGCCGGAGGAGTCCTTGAAGCACACCACCGTCTCGACATCGGCCAGCGTGGCGAGAATGTCCGGCGTGACGTCGTTCTTGTAGATGGGCGGGTTGTTGTAGAGCATGACAGGCAGATCGGTCGCCGTCGCCACCGAACGGAAATGCGCGGCGGTCTCATGCGGCTTGGACGAATAGACCAGAGCCGGCATCACCATGATGCCATCAATGCCAACCCGTGCGGCTTCCTTCGCCGTATCGACAGCGAACGCCGTGGTGAATTCGGCGATGCCGCACAATACCGGCACGCGGCCCTTGGCGACCGACTTGGCCGCTTCCATGATCGCGATCTTTTCCTTGCGCTCGAGCGAGGTGTTCTCGCCCACCGAGCCGCAGATGATCAGGCCGGACACGCCGTCGCGGATCAGGCCGTCGATCACCTTCGCGGTGGAATCGATGTCGAGCGACAGATCGTCGTGAAACTGGGTGGTGACGGCCGGGAAGACGCCTTCCCAGGAAATGCGAGGACTCATGACAAAACTCCGTGTGATGCCGGCGTGCAATGCATGCCGGCTGATGAAGATGATGAAACCGTGTCCCGGGCGCGATGCAGCGTGAAACGCTGCTTCGCAGAACCGGGACCGTAACGAACTCCGGTGTTTGGTACGGTCCCGGATCTGCGGAGCAGCGCTAGGAGCGCTGCACCGCGTCCGGGACAAGTATTCAAGCAAGAATCAGATCGTGGCGCCGACCTTGCGCAGCTCGGCGAGCACCGGCGCCTTCGGCAGCCAGAGCTTGTCGAATTCAGCGATCACGGCTTCGGTGTCCTTGGCCGCGACCTGACGCACCGGCACCGAGGTGCCCTTGAAATTCTCGATCAGCGCCGGCTCGCCGCCCGCGAGCTCGTCGATCTGCGCATCGAGGGTAGATTTCACGGCCTTGGTGATCAGCTCCTTGTCGGCGGCCGGCAGCGACTGCCAGACGCGGCCCGAGACGACAGCCGCCATCGGCATGAAGACGGCGTTCATCTGCAGGATCGACTTCGACACCTTGTCGAAGCGCTGATTCCACGAGAATTCGAGATCCGCTTCAAGACCATCGACCTGGCCGTTGGACATGGCGTCGAACACTTGCGGCGTCGGGATCGGCGTCGGTGCGGCGCCAAGCGACGAATAGAAATCGCGATATACCGGCGTCGGATTGATGCGCAGCTTCATGCCCTTGATATCGGCGAGCGTGTTGAGATCGCGCACCGAGAACACCGCGCGCATGCCGGTGATGCCCCAGCCGAGGCCGATGGTGCCTGTCTCCTGCGGCAGCACGTCGAACAGTTTCACCGCCAGGGGATGGCGCACGAATTTCGCCACCGCCGGGGTCGAGCGCACGATATAGGGCGCGTTGATCGCGGCGATATGTGGCACGCGCGAGCCGAGCTCGGCGGCCTGGATGAAGCCCATATCGAGCGCGCCGGTCTGCAGCTGCTGCATCATGGCCGCCTCGTTGCCGAGCTGGCCGGAGTGAAACACCGTCATGGTCAGACGGCCCTTGGTCTCTTCCTTCAGTTTGTCGGCAAGCTTCAGCGCAGCCTTGTTCCAGGAATGGCCGTTCGGCGTGATGAGGCCGAGGCGCATTTCCTTGGCCTGCGCCAGCGATAGCGACGGGGCGAACACAGATGCAGCAGCGGACGCTGCGAGGAAGCGACGGCGTGAGATGGTCATGACGAGTACTCCTTGGCGATATGAATTACTTGATGAGGGCAAGAGACAGCGACGGATAGAGCGACAACAGGATCAGAAGGATGCAGGAAATAAAGAAGAACGGCAGCGTCACCATGAACATCTTGCCGGGCTTGGCGCCGGTGACGGCGGCGGCGACGAAGAAGCAAAGCCCGACCGGCGGCGATAGCAGCCCGAGCACGAGATTTATGACGACGACGACGCCGAATTGACGGGGATCGATGTGATAGATCTCGGTGGCGATCGGCAGCAGGATCGGCACCGTCATGATCAGGCCGGGCACGCCGTCGATCACCGTGCCGATGACCAGCAGGATGATGTTACACAGCAGCATAAAGCTGATGGGATCCCTCGCCACCGTCTGAATCCAGGCCGCGGTTTCCTGCGGCACCTTGCCGAAGATGAGGACCCACGAAAACACGGCGGCGGCGGCCACGAGGAACAGCACGATGGCCGAATAGATGCCCGAACGCAGCATCATCTGCGGCAGTTGCGACCACTGGAATTCCTTGGTCCAGTATTTTCCGATCACCGCGGACGCCACGGCGCCGACGGCCGCGGACTCGGTGGCATTGGCGAGACCGGAGAGAATAGAGCCGACGATCACGATCGGGATCAGCAGCGTGGGGCACGTGCGCAGGATGGTCATCACGCGCTGCTTCGGCGTCTGATATTCGGCCCGCGGATAGTTGTGGATGTAGCCCATGATGGCGATGATCACGCAGAACATCGCCGTGAGGATCACGCCGGGAATGATGCCGGCGATCAGCATGTCGCTCACCGAGACCTGCGCGAGCACGCTGTAGACGACGAACATCACCGAGGGCGGAATGATGGGTCCTAGCATGCCGCCATAGGCGGTGAGGCCGGCAGCGAAGGTCTTGTCGTAGCCCTTCTTCTCCATCTCCGGCACCATGATCTGCGCCATGATGGCGACCTGCGCCGTGGCCGAGCCGAGAATGGACGAGATGAACATGTTGGCGAGGACGTTGACGTAAGCGAGACCGCCGCGTAGCGAGCCGATGAAGGCCATGGCCATATCGACGATGCGCTGGGTGATGCCGCCGCCATTCATGATCTCGCCGATCAGGATGAAGAGCGGAATGGCGATCAGGCCGTAACTATCCACACCGCCGAACAGCTGCAGCGGATAGGACTGGAACAGCACCGGATTGCCGGACGCCATGATGTAGACGAAGCCGGCGAGGCAAAGGCACAGGCCGATCGGCACGCCAACCAGCATGATGATCATGAAAGCCGCCGAGGTGATCATATCAGTTCACCCCGTCGAGTTCGGACAGGGTGAAGCCTTTTGGCGCGACCCGCGGCACGACGCCGATGTCCTCGAGCAGGTTGGCTGTCCCGTGGATGGTCATCGACACCGCGAAGATGGGCAGTATCAGATACAGCACCCAGGTCGGCCAGTTCAGCGTCTGCGTGCGCTCGGTGTAGAGAAAGTTGAAAGTCGCGCCGGCAAATTTCTTGGCGTCGAAGCCTGCGCTCGCGATGCCGACCGGGTCCATCCACAGCACGCAGGTGATCATCAGGCCGACGGCGAACACGATCACCATGCCGGTGGCAATGAGCTTGAACCGTTTCTGGTTTTTCGCCGACAGCCGCTCGGTCATCATGGTGACCGCGAAATCGAGCCGCAGCCGCGTCATCGCGGAGGCGCCGATGAAGGTCAGCCACACCACCGAATAGACCGCGGATTCGTCGATCCAGTAGATCGGGAACTGGGCGTAGCGGGTGACGACATTCACCAGGATCAACGCCGTCAGGAGATACATCAGCCCCATGATGGCCAGCCGCTCAAAGGCGAGCAGGCCACGGGATGCCGCCATCACCACATGGCTGACCCCGACCGCCGAAGCCGGCGAAATTGTCTGATCACTCATGAATGCTCCCCCGCATGTCACAAAAGTGAGGTGATTTTCAGGATCGTATAATTTATACATTTTGCGAGTCAAACGATTGTCTGCACAAATTGACGGCTTGAAGCGTTTTTGTGCAGCAGCGAAGAGACGACAAACCAGCATGCACGCCCAGCGAAAAGGCGAGATATATCAATGAGCTCTCCGCTGAAGCACCGCACACTTTCGGCCATGATCACGGATCAGCTTCGGCAGGCAATTCTCGACGGGACCTATCCCGCCAGCTCGCAGCTCCGTCAGGACGCGCTCGGCGAGGCTTATGGGGTAAGCCGGATTCCGGTCCGCGAGGCGCTGTTCCAGCTGGAGGCCGAAGGGCTGGTGCGCATCGTGCCGCAGAAGGGCGCCATCGTCTCGGAACTGTCTCTCGACGAGATCAATGACGTGTTCGACCTGCGCGTGCTGCTGGAGCCACGCATGCTCCAGCAATCGGCCCCCCATTTTTCCGCCGATAACTTCGCAGTGCTGGACGGCATCCAGAAGCGCTTCGAGGCAGCGATTGCGGCCGGCAATCGCAGCGAATGGGGACAGATCAACGCCGAATTTCACATGGCGATGTATGTGAATGCGCGGCAGCCGCGCACCCAGAGCATCGTGATGGCCCTATTGCAGACCAGCGATCGCTATACGCGGATGCAGCTCTCCACCGTCGAAGCCATGGGCATTGCCGAGAAAGAACACGCGGAGCTGATCGCGCTGTGCCGCCATGGAAAGATCGACGATGCCTGCGGATTCCTAGCGCAGCACATCGAAGCCGTGCGCAGCGACCTGCTGCGCGTGGTCGGCCGCACCATCGCGAAGAATGGCGCGGCCTGACGGCGTTCAGGCGAGTTCCTGCTCGACGAGGCCGGCGAGATAGCTGGCGCCGATCGGCAACAGATCGTCGTCGAAGTCGTAACCGGGATTGTGCACGGGCACTCCGCCTTTGTCGGCGCCGCGCTGGCCGAAGAAGAGATAGGCGCCGCGGTTCTTCTCCAGCATGAACGCAAAGTCCTCGCCGGCGAGAACCGGATTGCCTTCGCGCTGCACTTCAGTGACGCCAGGCACAGCCTCGGCGGCTTGAGCAGCACGAGCGGCTTCTTCGGCGGTGTTGATGGTCGGCGGATAAGCGCGCTTGTAGTCGATCTCGGCGCTGCCGCCCTGGGCTTGCGCGATTAGTGTCACCGAACGCTTGAACAGCTCCTCGACACGGTCACGCACTTCCGGCTTCAGCGTGCGCACCGAGCCGCGCAGCTCCACCGTTTCCGGCAACACGATATTCGACGTGCCGCCATGGATCTGACCGATGCTGATGATCGCAGATTCCAGCGCATCGACCTGGCGCGACGGGATCGCGTTGAGCGCATTGATGACCTGCGCCGCCATCGCCACCGTATCGATGCCTTGCTGCGGATGCGCGCCATGGGAGGAGCGGCCGCGCAGCGTGATCGTGAAGTAATCGATCGCAGCAAGCGCTGTGCCTGTCAGCGCCCTCACCGTGCCGAGCGGCAGGTCCGGACTGTTGTGAATGCCGTAGATGGAATCGCAGGGAAAGCGCTCGAACAGCCCGTCATCCATCATCGCCTTGGCGCCGGCGAGGCCTTCTTCGGCGGGCTGGAAGATCAGATGCACGGTGCCGGCAAAGTTACGTGTCTCGGCGAGATATTTTGCGGCCCCCAGCAACATGGTGGTGTGGCCGTCATGGCCGCAGGCATGCATGCGGCCGGGATTCTGCGAGCGATGGGCGAAGTCGTTGCCCTCTTCCATCGGCAGCGCGTCCATATCGGCGCGCAAACCGATGGCACGGTTACTGCCCGCAGCCTGATGGCGACCGCGGATAACGCCGACCAGGCCGGTGCCGCCGAAGCCGCGATGCACCTCGATGCCCCATTCCGCGAGACGCTTGGCGACGATCTCGCTGGTACGCTCTTCCTCGAAGCCGATTTCGGGATGCGCGTGAAAATCACGGCGCCATTCGGTCATTTCGGCATGCAGTTTATCGAGGCGTGTGCGCGGGCTCATGAGGATCTCACTGAGGTTCGGAATTGAAGCGACGATGCTGCCTCAATCGGCCCCGCAAGGCAAAGCGCAAAGCTGCATCACTCCGCTGAAAAACCGAATGGCACGCTGAGCGTCCTGAAATCGTCAGGCAACAATTCACGACCGATGGGAAGCGCCGAGCGCGCGGTGCAACGTGGACGATGGCAGACGCGGCAGGCGACCCCCACCGGCGTCGGCGCATCAGCGCGCGGACCAGCGCCGTCGCGCGTATAGATCAATTGGCCCGCATGCTCCGCAGCACAGCCGACAGCAATGGCACGCTCGATACGCTGCGCGCCGAAAGAGCCGCCGCCCGCCGTCACCGTGCGCGCAATCGAGAAAAAGCGCTGGCCGTCCGGCAACTCAAGCCATTGCGTCACCAGTTCGCGCGGCGTGCGGAAAACATTATGCACGGACCAGAGCGGACATGCACCGCCATGCTTCGCGAAGGGGAAGCCGGCGCCGTCGAGCAGCTTGGAGATGTTGCCTGCAGGATCGACGCGAATGAGGAAAAAGGGGACTTTCTCCGCGCCCGGCCGCTGCAACGTGGTGATACGATGGGCGCACTGTTCAAAGCTCACGCCGAACTGGCGCGCCAGCGCTTCGAGATCGTAGCGGCGCGTTTCCGCGGCGCGCGCGAAGGCGGCATAAGGCATCACGATCGCCGCTGCCGCATAACCCGCAAGCGCACGCCGCGCGAGAAGCTCGGCGCTCTTGCTGGTGAATTTGTTGTCTTCGAGAGCAGCACCGATCTCATTGCCGAATTCGAGATAAGCGAGCTGCTGCGCCAGTTGGAAATGGAGGCTCGCAGTGTCGAGCGAATCTTCCAGCAGCAATTGCCGGCGGTGCAGATCGAGGCGCCTGACAGAACCGAGCATGACATCCGGTGGCATGTAGCGCACCTGCAGCCTGTGCCGCGTCTTCAACCGTTCGATGAAGCCGCCCGCACCTGACGTTGCCTGTGCAAGGCGTTCGGCGGCATCGTCGATCGCAGCGAAATTGTTCTTGCGAGCCGCCAGAAAGCGCCGCACTTCGGCGACGGGATCGTTGGCATCATA
Organism: Bradyrhizobiaceae bacterium PARB1; assembly: GCA_002256345.1. Taxonomy (GTDB): domain Bacteria; phylum Pseudomonadota; class Alphaproteobacteria; order Rhizobiales; family Xanthobacteraceae; genus Tardiphaga. The sequence goes on from NKIY01000003.1 coordinate 861,554, forward strand.
GCCGCCCCCCTCCTCCGGCGCGGCTCCCGCACTCGCCGGCCCGCGGCGCTCGGCCAGCGCAAGCTGCTCCTCGCGATAGGCCGTGTAGAGCCGCAGGAACGCTTCGGCCATACCGGGATAGCTGACGGCGAGATCGCTGATCTCGAGCGAGGGGATATCGATGTCCGAGAACATCGGCTCTTTCAGGATCGATTGCAGCCGCGCCGTGGAATCCGCACCGCCGTCGCCGGCGAGATCCGCCAGATCGATGGTGTAAGTGCGCGCCAAACGCAGCAGCATGTCGGCCGTCATCGGCCGCTGGTTGCGCTCCAGCAGCGCCACATAGGGCGCGGAAATCTCCAGATCCGCGGCCATGTCGGCCTGCGTCAGGCCGAGATCGCGCCGCAAACGCCGCAAACGCGGCCCGATAAAGACGGATCGACCTCCTGACGGCGCCATATCGCTACCTTGATACCCCATTCACCGCATGACACGGCCCGCCCGGGTCATGCGTCGTGGACTGTTATTGTTTACAACATTACATTCGACTATTGTAAAGTATGACAAGTTAGCCGCATTCCGTCTAGCTCCTGCCGATCCCGTGCATACAACCGGCGTTAGACATTTCGTCGAGAACAAGAGGGAACGGCACCATGAACTTCCAGCCACGCGGCATCAGCGACCAGATCATCCGGGGCCCCGGCTCCTATGCGAGCGAGGTCGAGGCGGCGGCTGCGCTGCTCAAGACCCAGCCGACCTGGAACGGCGTCGGCGCCGAAGCCGTCGCCCGCATGCGCCTGCAGAACCGCTTCAAGACCGGCCTCGACATCGCGCGCTTCACGGCTGCGCAGATGCGGGCCGACATGGCCCGCTATGACAACGATGCGACCAAATACACCCAGTCGCTCGGCTGCTGGCATGGCTTCATCGCGCAGCAGAAGCTGATCTCGGTCAAGAAGCATTTTGGCACCACCGACCGCACCTATCTCTATCTCTCGGGCTGGATGATCGCCGCGCTGCGTTCGGAATTCGGCCCGCTGCCGGATCAGTCGATGCACGAGAAGACCTCGGTGCCGGCACTGATCGAAGAACTCTACACTTTCCTGCGTCAGGCTGACTCCCGCGAACTCAGCAACACGTTCCGTGCGCTCGATGCTGCCCGTAAGGCCGGCGACAAGGCCAAGGAAGAAGAGCTGATCGCTTCGATCGATAACTTCCAGACTCACGTCGTCCCCGTCATCGCAGATATCGATGCGGGCTTCGGCAATGCCGAAGCGACCTATCTGCTCGCCAAGAAGATGATCGAAGCCGGTGCTTGCGCGCTGCAGATCGAGAACCAGGTCTCGGACGAGAAGCAGTGCGGCCATCAGGACGGCAAGGTCACGGTGCCGCACGAGGTCTTCCTGGCGAAGATCCGCGCCTGCCGTCACGCCTTCCTCGAACTCGGCGTGGAAGACGGCGTCGTCGTCACTCGCACCGACTCGCTCGGCGCAGGCCTGACCCAGCAGATCGCCGTCAGCCATAAGCCGGGCGATCTCGGCGACCAGTACAACAGCTTCCTGGATTGCGAGGAAGTCGATGCATCGAACATCGGCAATGGCGATGTCGTCATCACCCGCAATGGCAAACTAATGCGTCCGAAGCGTCTGCCGAGCAATCTCTACCAGTTCCGTCCCGGCACCGGTGAAGATCGCGTCGTGCTCGACTGCATCACCTCGCTGCAGAACGGCTCGGACCTTTTGTGGATCGAGACCGAGAAGCCGAATGTCGAACAGATCGCCAAGATGGTCGATCGCATCCGCGAAGTCGTGCCGAATGCGAAGCTGGCCTACAACAACTCGCCGTCCTTCAACTGGACGCTGAACTTCCGCTGGCAGGTGTTCGACGAGATGAAGGCCGCGGGCAAGGATGTCAGCAAGTATAACCGCGCCGAGCTGATGAAGGCGGAATATGACGATACGGAACTGGCGAAGCAGGCCGATGAGCTGATCCGCACCTTCCAGGCGGACTCGGCCAAGCGCGCCGGCATCTTCCATCACCTGATCACGCTGCCGACCTATCACACGGCCGCTCTGTCCACCGACAATCTCGCCAAGGAATATTTCGGCGAGCAGGGCATGCTCGGTTACGTGAAGGGCGTCCAGCGCCAGGAAATCCGTCAGGGCATCGCCTGCGTCAAGCACCAGAACATGGCCGGCTCCGACATCGGCGACGAGCACAAGGAATACTTCGCCGGCGCCGCGGCGCTGAAGGCCGGCGGCGAACACAACACGATGAACCAGTTCGGCTGATGAACCAGTTGGGCTAAGGTCAAACGCGATGCCCCGAAGTCCTTCCGGACTCCGGGGCATCATTTTTGGATTGGCACGCCGCTCCCGCGTGGGGGCGTTATGCAACTTCATCGAAAGTCCAGGGGCGCGTGCGCCCCTGGACCGCGGTTGGGATCCGGTTACTTACACGAACCGGAAGTCGTCGGCCGTCAACGACGCGAGGTTGGTGTTCGCGAGCGTGATCGTGTTGTGCTCGTCCAACGTCACCACGACGCCGCTGCCGACTTGAGCGGTGTGAGACATCACATCCGTGTAGTTGGCGAACAGGTCGGTCGAGAACTGGATCATGTCCTTCGACGAACCGCTTGCGGTGAAGTCGGTGATCGTGTCCTTGCCAAAGCCCGCGGTGAACACGAACACGTCAGAACCCGAACCGCCGGTGAGGATGTCATTTCCGGCTCCGCCATCGATGATGTCGTTGCCCGAACCACCATTGATCTTGTCGTTGCCGGCGCCGCCCCGGACGATGTCGTCACCCGAACCGGCATCGATGGTGTCATTCCCCTCGCCGCCTTCGATCAGGTCGTCGCCGGAACCACCCTTGAGCGTGTCGTTGCCGGCACCGCCGTAGATGAGGTCATCGCCGGAACCGCCGTCGATCATGTCGTTACCTTCACCGCCGCTCAGGTGGTCGTCTCCTGCGCCGCCGTAGATGGTGTCGTTGCCGGCACCGCCATCGAAGGTGTCGTCGCCGTCGCCGCCGATGATCGTGTCATTGCCGGCACCGAACAGGAACGCTTCGATGTTGGTGAAGTGATCGGTGCCGATACCGGCGCCGCTCGCGGTGCCCGCCGCCATGTTGAGCGACACGGCTCCGGTCGCGTCGGACAGATCGAGAGTGTCGTAGCCCGCACCGCCATCGATGATGTCGTTGCCAGCGCCGCCACGCAGGATGTCGTCGCCATCGCCGCCGTTGAGGATGTCATCCCCAGCGCCGCCGATGAGGATGTCGTTGCCGGCACCGCCGTAGATGGTGTCTTTGCCGGCACCACCAATCAGCGTGTTGTCGCCGTCCGTGCCGATCAGCAGATCGTCATAGCCGGTCCCAATCGCGTTCTCGATGTTGGTCAGATGACCTGCAAGATGGTCGCCGTAATAGGCCAGGCCGGACTTGAGGTCGACCGTGACCCTGCCCCCGATCCGGCTGTAGTCGATCGTGTCGATGCCGTCACCGCCATCGTAGCGATCGAGGCCGCCGGTGCCGATGAACGTATCGTTTCCGACACCGCCGAACACCAGATCGTTGCCGTCCGTACCGGTGATCGTGTCGTTGCCGTCGGTACCGACGACAAGCGACCAGATTCCATCGGCAAACTGCAGCCGCTCGACGTTAAGGACCGAGTCGACGCCATCCGGCGCACCGGCGCGCGTATCGCCGATCTTGAGAGAGCCGTTGGCTTCGAGCGAGAGGCCGTAGTCGGCGAGCGTTCCCTCATAGACCGCCGTGTCGATGCCGTTGCCGCCATCGATGACGTCATTGCCGGCGCTACCGACGAGTTGATCGTCGCCTTCGCCGCCAAGGAGCACGTCATTGCCTTCGCCGCCGAGGAGGACATCGTTGCCCTCGCCGCCGTCGAGATTGTCATCGCCGTCGCCGCCATCGAGCGTGTCGTCGCCATCGCCGCCCAAGAGGACGTCGTTGCCTGCACCGCCCTCAAGATAGTCGTCGCCGTCGCCGCCGTCGAGGAGGTCGTTGCCCGCGCCACCGAGCAGCGTGTCGTCGCCGTCGCCGCCATAGAGCTTGTCGTCGCCATCGCCGCCATCGAGCGTATCGTCGCCGTCAAGACCCGAAAGCGTGTCGTTGCCAGCCCCACCGATAAGCACGTTGTCGCCGTCGGTGCCGGTCAGCACCACTCCGGGCGTACCCAGCACCGTGTCCTCACGATAGTTGAGGTTCTGAATGCGGGTGTCGTTGGCGCGATCGGTGTCGAGGACATCGTACGGACTATCGGAGTAGAATGCCGCCAGATATTCAGCGAAGGCATCCTGCTCGGTTCCTTCCGCCGCGAAATTGGCGACCTGGCCGTCATCCGGTACGAGGTCCGGCGTGAGGTTCACCACATTCGCGAAGGCCGGATTCGCAGCAATGAAGCTGGCGAACGGATAGCCGTCGCCGCCGGTCAGCAGGAAGCTGAGCGTCACGACGCGGATCGCCATGGCGGGATCGATGACGAGTTCACCGTTCTGAACCAGCGTCATGTACGGATGGCCGTTGTCGTCGATCAACGCAGCCGACTGGACGCGGTTGCCTGCCGGATAGTCGATGTCGAACGAGAAGGCGATGCCGCCGATCTGCGCAAACTGGCCGGGCGTCCCCGTTGCCGTGGTCGCGGCTACGGCGTGTTCCAGCACGGTGAGCATCTGCGCCGCCGTCACCGTCACCAGTGAGAGCGCGTTATTGAAGCGCAGCGCGTTGGCAATATCGAGCTGGGAGATATCGCCCTGCTCCTTGCCCACGCTCGGATTCGCCGACGGCGAATTTTCCTGGGCTTCACCACCCGCCGCGGACACGGTGCCGATGGAGTCGCGGAGACCGCCGCCGTTCTTGATCGAGACGAGCACCGTTCCGTCCACCCGCTGGGCGTACCAGAGATTGGCATCCGCCGTCAGGTCGCCGAGATTGGTTTCCTCGGTGCGGACCTCACCGCGGCGACCTTCGAGATAGACGTTGGTGCTGCCGAACAGGTTGCCGTCCTGTGCGTTGATCACGCCGCCGACCGCCTGAGCGATATCGTTGACGAGATCGCCCTTGCTGCCTTGAGCGAACGGGTTGGCATCGTCGGCATCGATGACACCATCGCCATCCACGTCGATGACGTTCTTGTAGAGATCAGCGACCGCTTCGTCGGTGGTCGCGAAAGCACCGCTCACGTTCGGATCGACGCTGCCCGCGATGACATGGCCTTCGGCATCGAAGTCGACGACCAGTCGGCCGACATACGAGTACTCGCCGTCGGTATTGACGATCAGGGTCGTGTTGCCGTCGGCATCGTTGGTGACGATCGGATAGGTGCCAGCCGCGGTATCGCCGGGACGCAGCGTGTCCTGCGCATCGGCCAGCAGCGTGTTCGATCCGCCCGAGATGATGATATCGACGCCGTGCAGCAGCGGAGCGAGCGCTTGTTCGTACTCGATCTGCTGGAGGTGGCTCAACAGAATGATCTTGTTGATCCCCTGCGCGATCAGGGCGTCGATGGTCGGCTGCAGGATCGCTGCGAGCGCGGCCATGTCGTTGATATCGTCACCAATCACTTCGACACCACCGGTCGAGGAGATGCTCTTGACGATCTGGGTGGTCGCACCGACCACGCCGATCTTCTCGCCGCCTTCCTCGATGATCGTGGCGGGCGCGATCTTCTTGCCGATACCTGCGGCCGGCGGGAAGCCGGTGTAGTCGCCGGCATTCCGGATCGCGTTGGTATAAAGCCCTGCGAGGTTCGGATCGCCGGAGAAGTCGAGATTGGCAGCGAGATAAGGGAATTGCGCACCCGGGAAGCCAGCCGTCTGCCGCATGATCGCTGCGAGCGGATTGGTGCCGGCATCGAACTCATGATTACCGAGCGCCGATGCCTGAATGCCGATGATGTTCAGCATCGAGATGTCGGCGGTGCCGAAGCCGGGCGAGATATTCAAGGTGCCGGCGGCGAGACCGTAATAAGTTTCGAGCGCGGTTTCATAGACTTCCTTCAGCGACGCGTCGCTGCCGGCGTTGAAGAACGGGCTCGAAATGAAGTTGTCGCCCGACGACAGCGTGATCGAGTTTGCGTAGGTTTCTTCGAGATAGTCGACGATGGCAGCAAAGTTGCCAGCACGATCCACCGCGTTCAAACCGCCTTCGAAATCCGATGCATGGAGAATCTGGAGTGTGTAAGCCACAGGAACCTGTTTCTGAGTGAGGTCTAGTCCCACGATCACCGGATCATGGTCGGAGACGCGGATAGTGGCGCCGGCCTGGAAAATCGCCGGGTCGCGAGAGAAGTCGGTGTTGTAGTCAAGCGCGGCGGCCTCATCGGCGTTGATGTGCCAAGTGGAGATGCCGGTGACCTGCGACGCCAGGCTGTCGTTGGCGAAAGCGTAGTCGAGGGTGCCCGTCTGCCCGTCGAAGAGATACGAATAAGCGCCTTCTTCGCGGCCGTGCAGGTTCTCAAAGCCAGCGCCTTCGATGATCGCAACCGCGTCTTCCTTGGCGTAGCTGTTGAAGTCGCCGAGCATCAGCACATCTTTGTCGCCAGAGCCGGTCGGATTGCTGGCCGCCCAAGCGGTCAATGCGGTTGCAGCGAGCTCGCGCTGGTTCTGCCAGCTGCCCTGGCCGTCGCCCTGATCGGCGTCGAGGCCCGAGCCGATACCGCCCTTCGACTTCAGATGATTGGCGATGGCCGTGAAGGTCTCGCCGCTGGCGATCTCCTCGAACGTGACCGCAACTGCGTTTCGGCTGGTGTTGGCGCCGTCGAAGATATGGCCGACCGTGCTCTGGTCAAGCAGATGGCCGAGGCCGAGGCCAGGCAACGCTGCATCGTTGAGGATCGCGACCGTGGTACCGTCAGCGATCTTCACGTCGTGGGCGTTGTAGATGAAGCCGACCGAGATGGCGTCGCCGCCGACGAACTGCTGACCGGGATTGACCCAAGCATAGGTGCCTGCACCGGCCTTGGCATTGAGCTGCGCGACCAGATATTCGATCGCATTGCCCGACGATCCCGGAAGGAAATTGTTTTCCAGTTCGGTCAGCGCCAGCACATCCACATCCATCGCAAGGATGGTGTTGACCAGCTTGTCAGTCTGACGAGCGAACTCGACTGAGTTGTTGGCACCGCGCGGCTGCAGGCCGATGGCGGTCATTGCGCCGTTATCCAGCGTCTTGAAGAAATTCAGAACGTTGAAGCTTGCGACCTGCAAGGTGCCGCCGACATCCGCCGGAGCATCGGTGCGCGGCGTTGCGCTGTCCTCGAACGCGTTGGCGCCATCCTCGACGGAGCGGATACGCCAGGTCGCGCCTGAAGCGGCATTACCGGCCCATTGATAGTCCAGAATGCCGGTCAGCCCGGTGATCGTATCGCCCATGCGCGGTGCAGTCACCGTGTTATAGGTCGGACCGAAGCCATCGAGATTGCTGATCGACCCATTCTGGATATTGAGGCCGTCGTCATAGGTGATGGTGCGGGCGCCGATTTCGGCGAGATAGGCCTGGTAGGCCGCAGAGTCCGGCGCGTGTTCCTGCGTAAATTGCTCGGGGCGATCGCCAGCGACCAGCTTGATCTCGTTGAAACGACCGAGATTGTATTGCTCGGTGATGGTGAGCGTATCGGTTAGCTTGACCAGCATACCCTCATAGGCTTCCAGGTTGGGCTGGTAGTCGCCGTCCTGGCTCAATGTCGTGCCGAGTCCAGCGAGGCTGATTTCGACTGCCATGCTGTTGACATCGGTAACCGCACCAGCTTCCACAACCGAGACATTGCTTGCAACCAGTTCGGTAAGACCGAAATACTCGTTGACCGTTCCTGTGACGCGAACACGATCGCCTACCGATACGTTGATGCTGCCGCCGAGCACGAAGATCGCTTCCGAGGTTAGCGGGTTGCCGTCGGAATCCGTGATTTCCTCCTGCAGATAAAAGCCGTTCAGATTGCGGCTGTTGTCGCCATCGCCGTTCTGGAAATCGCCGACCACGATCGCTTCGACGGTCACGGTCCGACCAACCATCGGGCTCGCTGCGCCTTCGCCCTGGATCGCGCTGATCTTGGTGATCGACAAATCGTCATTGACGATGGTGCCGGTGGCCTGCGCAGTGCTGATCGAGGTTCCGACAGAGTCAGAGTTGGAGACGTTCTGCAGCGTGAGCGTGAAATTCTCGTTCGCCTCTTCGACAGTGTCGCCGGCGACGGCAATTGTTACGACCGCCGAGTTCTGGCCGGCCGGGATGACGCCGCTGAAAGTTGTCGGCATGCCGCCGACGAAATCCGCCGCATTCGCCTGCGTGGAGCCGACGGTGCCCGAGAATGTGACATCGCCATCGGTGCCGCCGCTACGCTCGACGGTGAATTCATAGATGGTGGCGCCGCTATTGCCTTCGTCATGCGAGACAGAGACGCTGTCGGCGGCGAAGCCGACGGTCTGGCCGACGGTCGGCGTGCCGGCGGTGCTGGTCACCCGGATGTCGTCGATGCCGACCCATTCGTCGTTGCCGCCGGCATTGGTGGTGAGGATCCGGATCTCCAGATCGGCATGGCCGTTGACCGCCGACGGCAACAACAGGTCGAACGGCGTGATCTGCGTTGCGGAGTTCGCCGTCGTCACGTCTGCAGCATAACCGCCGGGGACATTTGTCCACGTCCCAGTGCTGCCCACACGGTACTGCACGCCAATCTGCTGGGTCGCATCGTCTACGCTCGCATCGAGGTCGCGCGCGTTGAAAGTCAGGCGCACATTCTCACGTCCGCTTGCATCCAGATAGAGAACGAGGCTCGGCGCATCGGCGGTGCCGGACCCGTTCAAAGCGATGGTCGGATTGGCAATGTGGAATTCCGCAACGCCGCCGCTGTTGAGTGTGCTTGGATTGGTCTGATTGGCGATCACATCGACCGCGCCGAGATTGGCACCAGTCAATGTCCGCGGATCGACATTGGTCGGCGAGCCGCTGTCGATGTCACCGAGATAGCCGGTGATCGATTCCACTGACGACCAATCGTCATTGGTAGTAATCAAGCCGATATCGGACCAGTCTTGGACCAAGTCGCCAGCAGAAAGATCGTGGTACGTCATAGACATTAGGTTGCGTCCCCTGTTTGGATTGCACGCATCGCGATGGCGATTGTCGCAATGCGACAGCCCTCACCGATCGACCGCGGTAAACAAAACGTTACGCGGCGGCATGTAGCCATCGCGATTAACAGTCGGATGACTGCTTTCTGACATCGCGCCGGATTCGATCTTTGATAGTTGAATTCGTGCGCAGCAATCGCTCTCTCGGCGCAATGACGTCACGCACTGCGCGCGCAATCGAACTACACATCTTCTGGCGTGCGATTGGTGATGCGAGCAAAGATCGAATCGTTCGGGCGGCCGAGCGATTTCATATGACTTCGTGTTAGATCAACTTCCGCAAGCGCAATTCAGACAATCGCAACGCAGGGGCGATCGTTCGAAAGAAGTAAAATTCTGCCAATGAATACTTAAATCGCGGCGGATTCGCGTGTTGATAATCGGCTTCGCGCGCAGCGACTTATCTCTTGACGTCGCGCATTTTGGACTCGGTGGCGCGAGTCATTCTCCGCCATTCGTGCCTTCACGTTTAGTCAACTCATGGATCGCTGCTTGGGAACCTGCAACGTCAGAGCGATTGCGTGAGAAAGTAGATCAAGTTCGTTGCCCACCATTCCTGAGACGTGGCGAGTTCGAGTTTTGATAGTTGTACTCACGCATAACGGCGTCATCTCGAATTTATGACGTCACGTATTTCATGCGCGACAGTACGACGCATCTTTCGACATCCGAAGAGCTGCGGTGAGAACGGGCCGAAGCATGTGTCTGTCACGCGGCTCCACACGAGCTCGCATTTGATCAACCCACGCAAGTATGAGCTGGCGCTTCGCAACGTCAGCGCGACAAAGCGAGAGAGATGAACTTTGCCAAGCAGGATGTCGCATTCTCGCAACGCGTAGACTGCGATTCATCCCGTGAGTTTTGACGAAATACACGTGCAAGTGTCACGTAACTGACGTGCAAGGCCGCTAACGACACCACCCGGCGCATATCGCCGTTTCTGTTAGTTTAGTGAGTAGACGAGATGACCGCAGTACCATCAACGGGCAGAGCAGATGCTGCGGCCACCCACGATGTTCCGATCGCAGCGCTTGCCTCGTGTCGCAGCGCACTTCTTTCTGTCGGTATTTTCTCGGCCGTCGTGAACGTGCTGATGCTGACCGGATCGATCTACATGCTTCAGGTGTATGATCGCGTGATCCCGTCGCGCAGCGTGCCGACACTCGTGTCGCTCTCCATCATCGTGATCGCAATCTATGCCGTTCAGGGCGTCTTCGACTGGCTTCGACAGCGCATCCTGAGCCGGATCGGCGCAGCGCTCGATCAGGCATTGTGGGAACCGGTGAACTCCGCGATCTTGCGATCGCCGCTGAAGTCGAACCGCAGCAATGGCGTGCAGCTTGCCCACGATCTCGATTCGGTCCGCGGCTTCCTGTCGGGCCTCGGCCCGACGACCTTGTTCGATCTGCCGTGGATGCCGCTCTATCTTGCCGGCTGTTTCCTGCTGCACCCCTATCTTGGATGGACCCTGGTTGCGGGCGCAGTCATTCTGTTCGGCATCGCCCTTCTCGCCGAGATCCTGACGAGGAAGCCGACCCGCGAGGCCTCGCGCAATGCCGCCGCACGCAATGTGCAACTGGAGGCCGCCCGCCGGAACGCCGAAGTAATCGCCGCGCTCGGCATGGAACGACGTTTCGTCAACCGCATCGGCATCGCCAATTCGGATCAGATCGCCGCCCAGCAGCGCGGCGCGGATATCTCCGCTTCACTCGGTACGTTGTCCAAGACCCTTCGCTTCCTGTTGCAATCGACGCTCCTCGGCATTGGCGCCTGGCTGGTGATCGAGGGACATGCGACCAGCGGCGTCATGATCGCGTCGTCGATCATGGGCAGCCGTGCTCTTGCGCCGGTCGAACTCGCGATTTCGGTGTGGCGTCCGTTCATCGCCGCCCGTCAGGCGTGGCAGCGGCTGCGCACCGCGCTCGCGCCCGAGAGCGAAAATGTCGCCGCGGTGGCGCCCGACCGCGCCCGGCGCGTTCTGACCGTCGACCAGGTTTTCGTAATGGCTCCCGGCGGCAACAAGGCGATCGTGCAAAACGCCACGTTCAAGCTCGAGGCCGGCCATGCCGTCGGGATCATCGGACCATCGGCGTCGGGGAAATCCTCTTTGACGCGAGCGCTGGTCGGCATCTGGCCTGCAGCGCGCGGCGATATTCGCCTCGACGGCGCGACGCTCGATCAATGGCCCGCCGAGAGCCGCGGCGACATGATCGGCTATCTCCCGCAGGCCGTCGAACTGTTCGACGGCACCGTGGCAGAGAACATCGCGCGTTTCGATCCGCAGCTGGATTCGAACGCTGTGATCGCCGCAGCCAAGGCCGCTGGCGCCTATGACATGATCCTCGGCCTGCCGAAGGGCTTTGAGATGCAGGTCGGCGAGGCCGGATCCGCGCTTTCCGGCGGCCAGCGGCAACGCGTCGCCCTGGCGCGCGCGCTCTACAAGGATCCGTTCATGGTCGTGCTCGACGAGCCGAACGCCAATCTCGATGGTGAGGGCGACGCCGCGTTGGCCCGCGCCGTCAAGGGCGTGCGCGCACGCGGCGGCATTGCCATCATCGTCGCCCATCGTCCGGCGGCGCTCGCCAGCGTCGATCTCGTCATGACCTTTGCCAACGGCCAGATCCAGGCCTTCGGCCCGAAAGACGAGATTCTGCGCAAGGCGCTCGCCTCGCAAAATCCCCCATCCAACGTGGTCACGCAGCCTGTGCATGACATGCGCATGACCGCCGATAGCCGCAGCTGAGGACCCGATGACAACCTCTCAGGGCGCGGGACGCGCCAATCCATTCCGTGACATTCGTCTGACCACCTATGCGGGCCTTGCGATGCTCGCCGTCGGCATCTCGACCGTGGGCGTCTGGGCGGCGACGGCACCGCTCGCGAGCGCCGTAATCGCGCCAGCGCAGATCGTCGTCGACAGTAATGTGCGCAAGGTTCAGCATCCCACCGGCGGCGTGGTGTCTGAAATTCTCGTCAATGACGGCGATCACGTGCGCGCCGGTGATGTCCTGCTTCGGCTCGACGAGACGCTGACGCGCGCCAATCTCGCTCTGATCGAGAACCAGCTCAATCAGTTCTGGACCCGGCGCGCGCGCCTGCGCGCCGAACAGGCGGGGCGCGACAGCTTTGCGGCGCCGGACGAGTTCGAGGGACGCGCCGACCAACCCGCCATCGCCGACATCATTGCCGGTGAGACGAGTCTGATGCAGAGCCGGCGCGCGGCCATCACCGGGCAGCAGTCGCAGTTCCGCGAACGCACCGCCCAGATCGGCGAGGAGATTCACGGTCTCGCCGCACAGATCGCGTCGAAGCGCGAGCAGATCCGCCTGATCCAGCGCGAACTCGAAGGTGTCCGCGACCTGTTCGAGAAGAACCTGATTCCGTTTGCGCGCCTCACTGCACTCGAACGCGAGGCAGCCCGCCTCACCGGTGAGGAAGGACAGCTGATCGCGGAAACGGCTCGTGCCAAAGGCCGCATCACTGAAACCGAGTTACAGACATTGCAGGTGGTTCAGGACCAGCGCCGCGAGATCGCCACCGACCTGCGCGAGGTCGAGATCAAGATCGCCGATCTGTCCGAGCGCCGGATTGCTGCACTGGACCAGCTGACGAGGGTTGTCCTGAAGGCGCCGCAGGCCGGCATCATCCATCAGAAGTCCGTTCATACGGTCGGCGGCGTCATTACGGCGGGTGAACAGTTGATGCTCATCATTCCGGAAAAGGACTCGCTCGTGGTCGAGGCGCGGGTTGAGCCGCAGATGATCGATCGACTAAAAATCGGACAACAAGCAAAATTGCGTTTCACTGCCTTCGATTCCGCGGTCACACCAGACCTCGACGGCAAACTGGTGCGCATCGCAGCCGACCTGACCAAGGATCAGCAGTCCGGCGTGTCCTTCTACGTTGCACGGATCAGCGTCTCCGACGGCGAACTTTCAAAGCTCGGCGGAAAAGCGCTGGTGCCCGGCATGCCCGTCGAAGCCTATATCCTGAACGGTTCACGCACGGCCTTCGAATATCTGCGCAAGCCACTTGAAGACCAGCTCGCGCGAGCATTTCGTTACAATTGAGCAAAAGACAGGAATGCCCCTTGGAGTTTGAACCACGGGATACGAATTTTGTCCCGGACGGGATGCAGCATTCAGGCGAGGCATGATGATCTCATAGACTGCGGTTTGGCCGCTTCGATCGACCGGAGCGGCGCGCATCAAGGCGGAGGCATCCAGCGTCTAGCTAACCCCGCGCACGTTTTCCCGCATGGCGGGGAACGGGTCTCCGCGAACATCCGGGAACATCATTCTCAGGCACGCTCCTCCGGATGGCCCCTCAACTGCTTCGACGTGACCACCATGCAGGCGCATAATCTTCAGCACGAGATCGAGACCCAGGCCCGCTCCTCGTCCACCCTGCTGGAGGCGATAGAACGGTTCAAACACCTGCTCACGCTCTTCGATCGGGATGCCGCGCCCCTCGTCACAAACCTCAATGCAGCCGGAATGCGCCACGCGAACGGCGATCGTGCCACGACGCCCGCCGTGATCGATGGCGTTCTGCACGAGGTTGGTCAATGCTCGCTCAAGAGAGGTTTGGTCTCCCTTCGCGGTGATATCCTCGTCTTCCGGTTCAAAGGACATTTCATAGCCTGCGGCGAAGGCCAGCGGCGCCAAGTCAAGGACCACACGTCGAGCGATGCCGACGAGATCAACCGAATCAAACTGATTGGGTTGTTGATCGAGACGTTGGAGATCAAGAAGCTGGCCGGTCAGCACCGTTAGACGGGTGGCATCTTCGAGCAGACGTGTTTTTTCCGGCCCGGCTGGAAGCGACGAGACCCGGGTTGTCAGGATTGCGATCGGGGTCCGAAGCTCATGAGCTGCATCGGCGAGGAAGCGCTTGTGACGCTCATAACCCTTGTCGAGGCGACCCAGGGCGTCATTAACCGCTTTGACGAAAGGAATGACCTCCATCGGAACCTCTTCCACCGACAACTGCACACCGCGCCGGTCGATGTCGATCCGTTCGGCTTGTGCTGCGGCTTGTCCCAATCCCGCCATGGCTCGGCGAACCACGAATGGCGTCGCGAAGAGGGTCGCGAGCGCCATCAGACCGATAATGGGCAGGATAATGTTGAGGAACAGAAGCGGCGCAGCGGCGATGACCTTGTTCACCGAGATGCTGCCCTGTGTCCCCGTCAGTATCTGTACCTTTCCGGCAGGAGTATCGACCCATTTGACGAGCCCCGCAGGCGGCGACGCTTCCCCTATCGTCCGCCCGAGCCGGGCGTCGCTGATATGGTCAAGCGCGGCAGCGATAAGCATAAAGTCTGACGGTACCGTCCCCTCCGACAAACGGTGCCCTTCCTTATCCCGGACGATGAACCAGAGATCGGAGGTTTCTGACCGCAAATTTGCAAGTTCCGGTGTCTGGCGCAGAATCAACCCACCTCCAGCGTCCCGCTCTACCGCATCTTTGAGAACATCAAGGGTACTGCCTTCATAGTCATCACTCAGAACACCGCTGTGCCACAATACCGCCACGACCAGTAAAATGAGCAGAACGAGCAACGACAGCATGGTTGCCTGCAGCACCACAAGGCGTCCGACGAGGCGCCACTTGAGGGAGCGCGGTCGCAGCACCGTCACGGCGTTTCTCGCAGAAGATATCCAACCCCGCGAATGCCGTTGATCGTCACACCCGCGTTCGCATCTCCGAGCTTGCGACGCAAACGGGAGATATGGGTATCCAACGCATTGGGCTGAACGTCGTCGTCGAGGCCGAAGACTGCCTCCATAAGGGATGATCGTTGCACCATGCGTCCCATGCGACGCAACAACGCTTCCAGTACGAGCAGTTCACGCCGCGGCATCTCCAGAAATCTTCCCTCGATAGTTGCCTCGCGATGGGTGAAATCGAACGAGATGCGCCCGATGCGCACGATATCGGGCTGCACGTTAGCCGGCCGACGCAAAAGAGCACGCAGCCGCGCCAGCAATTCCTCGATGGCAAACGGCTTAGCGAGATAATCGTCCGCACCTTTATCGAGCCCCGCAACCCGATCTGCGAGATCGCCGCGCGCGGTGAGCACGAGTACCGGCACGATATTTCCGCCAGCGCGCAACTTCGGAATAAGGGATAGCCCATCGCCGTCCGGCAACTGACGATCAAGCACGACTGCGTCGTAGTTGCCCTCCGCGGCAATAGATTCTGCCTCCGACAGATTGGGTGCGTGATCGACGATTATGTCGTGGCGCGTGAGGGCTGCACGCAAAGCCGCGACCATCTCCAGCTGGTCTTCTACCAACAAGACTCGCATCAACTAATCTTCCCATCCCATCGAATCATCCATCTCTAGTGACGATTCATTGCAGCAACCTTGCATGGGAATCCCACGCGGCTCCTGAGCTATTTTTCGAAAAGTATACTACCGACAGTTTCTTGCAATCTGTGCATGAGACATAGCAAGCCCATCGGCCGGCGTTGCGGGTCCGCCCTGTCACCGATCGATGTCGCTCCACTCGCCCGATTGTATGCCTCTCTCATACAGATACCACTGCGCCAACTGAAGGAAATGCGATGGTCATGAAATCGAATAATCACCTTGAACCTGGCATCGCACGCCCGCGAGTGCGGACAGCCAGGATGCCGGTTGCTGACATCATTTCATTTTCTCTCTCCTGGATACGCAATCCATTGCGCGTCGCGGCGGTAGCTCCATCAGGCCCTGCCGTCGCAGCATTGATGACGCAAGAAATCACAGCCGAGACCGGTCCTGTCATCGAGCTTGGTCCAGGTACCGGTCCATTCACTTATGCGCTGTTGGATCGTGGGGTGAGGGAGCGAGATCTGACCTTGATTGAATACGGCTCCGACTTCATTCGTTTGTTGCAGACACGTTTTCCGCAGGCGCGCGTAGTCTGGATGGATGCTGCGTGGCT
This sequence comes from Bradyrhizobiaceae bacterium PARB1, assembly GCA_002256345.1. Taxonomy (GTDB): domain Bacteria; phylum Pseudomonadota; class Alphaproteobacteria; order Rhizobiales; family Xanthobacteraceae; genus Tardiphaga. The sequence continues at coordinate 877,617 of NKIY01000003.1, forward strand.
GGATAAGTACAAGTTGTTCGAGAATGCACCGGTGGGCGCTGTCATCAGCGGGCTGGGGCTTCTCACGATGCCTCCGCACAAAGTTGTAGCCATCCTCAGCGGTGCGTTCGGCTATCTGCGCCGGGACGGTGCCTTCTATCAGATCACCTACGGCCCGCGCTGCCCCATCGCGGATCCCATCCTTGACGGCCTTGGCCTTCAGGCAGCTTGCATCGGCCAGACGCGTCGGAATGTGCCTCCGGCTTCGGTCTACCGCATCACCCGGCGCAAGCCGTAACCGACTGAGGCACCATGGAAACGTCGAGTACGATCGTAACGCTACTAAGCTTCGGCTTCGCGGGAATTGGCTGCCTGGCCATCGTCGAGAAATTCGTTCCTCTCTTTCCATCTTACGTCTTGTTGATGTTTCTCGGAATGACGATCTCCGACGGCCCCACTCTCGCCATGACGATCCTGGTAACCACCATCGGATCGGTCATCGGAGCTGTCGGCTGGTACGGACTTGGCAGCGCGCTCGGATCAGAACGAATCGAAGCATTGGTTGCGCGCTATGGGAAGTATGTCTTTCTCAGACCATCGCTCTATGGACGGTTGACGAACGCTTACCGCAGCAACCACTTTTGGGTCACGCTGATCGGCCAGACTCTTCCGACTGCGCGAGTCTATCTGGCTCTGCCCGCCGGCGTGCTCAGGCTCGAGCCCCGAGCATTTCTCGCAGCGACATCGCTCGGCACCTTGATCTGGAACATGCCGTTTCTGAGCTTGGGATATGCCTTGCGAGGCAGTGATCGCGATCCGGCTAGCATCGGCTTCTGGGTCGCCATTGGGCTCATTGCGGCAGAACTCACAATCCTTCTGGGACTTCGCTTCTTCAGCCGGCCCGCGCTGAGTCCTTCCAGCATCACTTCAGACGAACACAATGGCGGCGTCTGAACACGCGAGCTTCTGAAGTTTACCGGACTCGACGTTGTCGCCCTGGTTCTGAGTGAGGTTCATGCCGTTTGATAGCAACGAAACGTTCCGGCCCCCAATCTTCCGAGGAGAATGTATGAGAACTTTGTCCCGGTTAAAATGCGGTGCCGGCGTTCTTGAGCAAGCCGCCGCCATGACCATGATCCTCTTTTCGAGCTGCAAGCTCGTTCCGCTTCTCGCTGACGACCAACGCCGCGGGGCTGGCTTCACATTCGCCCTCTTGATGGCAAGTGTTTACTGGCTACGCTCGGCCCTCAACAGACGAGCCGTCCGCAGCGCGACGAAGGCCATCATCGGCTTTGCGGAACTAACCGCAATGGTGGTCCGGCATAACGAAGTTGGTAACGGACACCTCGGAGCGGATCGCAAGGACCTCGCCGGGCAAAATGCGGCTCCGGATACAAACAGAGGCCTCCCGTTAGAGGGAGCCAGTTCTCAGCACGCGCACATCACCCAGGTCAAAACCCTGTTCATTTCTGACGTGCATCTCGGAACCAAGGGATGCCAAGCCGGCCTGCTACTCGAATTCCTTGGCAGCTACAACGCCGAGCCCGTGTTTCTCGTGGGCGACATCGTCGACGGCTGGCACCTGAATACGCGCTGGTACTGGCCGGACGTGCACAACGATGTTGTACAGAAACTACTGGCCATGGCGCGTATGGGAACACGCCTCATCTATGTTCGCGGTAACCATGACGAGTTCCTACGCGATCATATCGGCTCAACATTCGGCGGCATCGAGGTCGTTGAGCATGCCATTCACAAAGGTGCGGATGGCCGGGACTATTTGGTCATCCATGGCGATCAGTTTGATCTTGTCGTCAGCCACGCTCGATGGCTCGCCTTTCTCGGCGATTGGGCCTATCGAGCCGCACTGACTTTCAATGCAAAGCTCAATTTCGTCCGCCGACAGCTCGGTCTCGGCTATTGGTCATTCTCTGCCTGGGCGAAACTGAATGTCAAGAATGCCGTCAACTACATCGGTCGTTTCGAGGAAGTGCTGTCCGCCGAAGCACAACGACACAATGTGACGGGCGTGATCTGCGGCCATATTCACCACGCCGTCATGCATGACGACTTCGGTGTGCACTATATCAATACGGGAGACTGGGTCGAATCCTGCTCGGCTGTTGTCGAGCATCACGATGGCGGTTTCGCAATCGTCCGTTGGGGTGGATCGCAGTCATTCAACCCGGCGATCGAAGATGCGCCCGTCCCACCCGCAAAAGTAGCGGCCTGATGCGGATACTGGTCGCGACAGATGCCTGGCGTCCGCAGGTCAACGGTGTCGTTCGATCGTTGGAACATCTGGCCGCCGAAGCACCGGCCTTCGGCGCTCACATCAGCTTCCTAGCTCCCCAGGGTTTTCGGACGGTGCCGCTGCCTGGCTATGGTGAAATACGGCTTTCTTTGGCGTCGCCCGGCGCGGTCAAACGCGCCATCGTCGCAGCTCGACCCGATTCCGTGCACATCGCAACCGAGGGTCCCATAGGCTGGATGACGCGGCACGTTTGCCAGAGGGACGGATATTCCTTCACGACGAGCTATCACACCCGCTTCCCAGAATATGTTGCAGCTCGGCTGCCGGTGCCGCTGGAGTGGAGCTATTCGGTATTGCGGCGCTTTCATAACAGCGGAGCGGGCATCATGGTGGGCTCACCGACACTCAAGAAGGAACTGGAAGCGCGCGGATTCCAAAACCTTATGCTTTGGTCGCGCGGCGTCGACACTCACGTCTTCCGTCCGCGCATCGAGCGTCCGCTCGCATGGACCAGGCCGGTCTTTCTGTTTGTCGGCCGTCTTTCAGTTGAGAAGAATATCTCCGCCTTTCTGGCGCTGGACCTTCCCGGCTCGATGGTCGTTGTCGGCGATGGGCCTTTGCGCGCAAGATTGGAAGCTGAATTTCCGAACGTGCATTTTCTCGGTGTTCGCACCGGAGAGGCACTTGCAGAGGTTTATGCATCCGCGGACGTCTTCGTCTTTCCAAGCCTCACCGATACGTTTGGAATTGTGATCCTTGAAGCCTTGGCATCTGGCCTGCCGGTTGCAGCATTTCCAGTTATGGGACCGCTCGATGTGATTGGACAATCGGAGTGCGGTTGTCTCGATATGAATCTGCGGCGCGCGGCTCTAAGCGCATTAGGCATCTGTCGTGAAAGATGTCGCGCCTATGCTTCAAATTTTACGTGGAGGGAAAGTGCGCGGCAGTTCATCGAGAACATCAAACATGCGCATGAGGCCTGAGCCAATTGCCCGGCGAATTGGCATTCTCCTTCGCCCAGATGGGCGATGTAATTGCTGGTTCGATTCCAGAACCTGACCTCCTGCGAAAATTTCGCAAAGCCGGCCTCGGCCATAGCAGCGTAACGCCCCAAGCCACACTTTCCGCATGTCCGCTATATCAGCGGGCGTTGCGCTCAAGCCAATGACAAGATCCAATCTTCAACCCCGGTGCCCCTTTCGCACAATTTCAGGCAACGTCGCGCTCCACGAGGAAAAGGCGTGTCGTTGTTGCTGATAGCTGCTGACGGCAACGCCTCAACGACGGCGCAGATACCTAATGTTGCCGAAAACAAATGAAATGGCCCGCTGTCGCAAGCGATGATGAGAACTACGTTTTGCTATAGCCCTCGAAGAAGGGAGCACGGAAGCCAGCTGGAGCCAGTTAAAATCACTGCGGCCGACCTCCGCCTCTAGAAGTCCGGCGATACCTGGTTAGCCGGCGCTCTGCGACATCCGCCACATGAGGCGGTCGATCAGTCGATCGGGAAGCAGCCAGGTGAGAAACATAATCAACTTGGCGCCACCACCCGTTGCGTAGCGCGGGCGCGGATTGCGCGCCGCCACTGCCTTGCCGATTGTCCGCGCGACAACTTCGGGCGGAGAGGCCATGGGTGAGGCTTCCGCGCTTCCCAGCATCGCGGCATGGCGTCGCGCATAGGGGCCGTAGACAGTATCTCCCGATTGCGCAATCAGGCTGTCGCGCGCGATTGCGTTCCATTCGCTGCGGATCGCGCCGGGTTCGATAACGATGACGCGAATGCCAAATGGCTTGAGCTCGAGCCGCATGCAATCGGAGAGCCCCTCCACCGCGAACTTGGTGGCGTGATACCAACTACCGAACGGCTCGCCGAGTTTGCCACCAACCGAAGTGACATTGACGATCGTTCCAGACTTTTGCGCACGCATCAGCGGAATGACGAGTTGGCTGAGCCGCGCCAGGCGCATCAAGTTCACTTCGACCTGGCGGCGAGCCTCGTCCATCGGCACATCTTCAAGCGCGCCATAGCTGCCATAGCCGGCATTGTTGACGAGCACGTCGAGCCGCCCGCCGGCAGCGCGTTCGACTTCTGCCACCGCCGCAACGATCGAGGCGTCGTCAGTGAGGTCGAGCGGAACAAGTGTGACCCCCAAGGCCTCAAGCGGCTTCATTCGGTCGAGTCGTCGGGCAGCGGCGAATACCTTGTATCCGTCTTTGACGAGTTGGCGGGTCGTCGCTTCGCCGATCCCCGACGATGCACCGGTCACAAGAGCAGTTTTCATCACGATTTTTCGACTCCAGTTCAATAGAGCCAAACCCTATAAGGATGGAGTATAGTCCATGGTCAAGGGATCATCGCGTCATGCTGATTTCGGAATTTGCGCGCGCGGCGGGAATGAGTGTCGATACCGTCCGCTTTTATGTGCGTCAGGGGCTGCTCCGCCCGCAGACGGGCACAAAGGGCGGCGCCAATCCCTATCAGATATTCGACGCTGAGCAGGTCAATGGCGCGCGCGTCATTCGCTTGCTGCAGAGCCTCGGCTTCTCGTTGAAAGAAATCGGCGGCGTTGCCGAGGAATATCGTCGCGGCGATATGACTCCCGAACGCGGACGCACGATCATGGCCGGCCAGCTCGGCAAACTGGAGGCCAAGCGGGACGGGCTCGACGCGATGATCGCCTATGCGCGCGCAAAGATTGCCTGGATGGACGGCGGGAACCGGGGCCCGGAGCCCCAACTGGCCGGGTTCGGTGCATGCGGCATCGATGGGACACAGCCCGCGACGTCGACTGCCCCATGAGCCCGCTTCGATTCAAGTTGCTGACTTTGCCGTCAACTTTCGACGATCCATTTTGATCGTCAAACGCGTCAATCCGCAGAGTGGCTCATGTTGCGAAGGGCCGATCGCTCAAGCGGCAAGGCGTTGCGTATGGGTGGTCGGTCTCGCTGTTGCTCTGCCCCTGCCACCTGACATCTTTATCGCAAGGTGCTTAAGCCGGATCCAAATCCTCGGCCGGGGCCTCCCGTCCGCCGAAAGGGCGGCGCTATGCGGCCGATTTTCCGGCCTCTCTCTTCCCGTGGGGCCGCGACAGATCGTAAGTCGAGACAAGCCACCGGGACGCACGTGTCGCCTTCACAATCTGTCGAGCCACCCAACGCGGATGAAATCCAGCCCGGATGAGGGACGATCCCGGATATCTGCCGGAAGCGGACTCCGCTTCCGGCATTGTGCCCGCCCACTGTCTATCAGGAGAACCCAAACAGCTTTGCTGGATTTTTGACCAGTATCTTTTCCAGCAAGGCGTCGTCCGGCGCGTAGCGATAGAGCAACTCAAGCAGGTCGGCATCGTTCGGCGGCTGAACGACGGATACGGGGTGCGGCCAGTCACTTGCCCAGACGCAACGATCGGGCGCAGCTTCGAGATAGGCTTGTGCGATGGGAACGACGTCGTCCCACGGCGGACCTTTCTTGGAGGTCTTCTCGCCAAGCGACAGCATCACCCAGAAATTCCCCCTCGCCAGCAGGTCGAGCACGGCGCGCAGGTTCGGATCGTCTTTGCCGCGCGCCGGATCCGGGCGGCCCATGTGATCGATCAGAACCGGAACTTTCAGCGCTGCAATCTTATCCAGATTGCCAACGATGCCGTCCTTCTCCGGCTGGAATTTCGCGTACCAGCCGAGCTCGTTGATGCGCGCGATGGCACGCTCATAGTCGCTGTCGGAAAGGACTGCGCCGAGCTCCTTGCGAAAGCTGAAGCGCGCCCCGCCGACGCCAGCATCGTTCAGCTTTGCGAGATAAGCATCGTCGCGCTCGGCGAAAACCAGTGCATTCGCGCAGGCCTTATAGTTCGGCCCCATCGCCGCGAGCCCGTCAAGGACCACCGAATGATCTGCACCATAGGTCGTCGTCTGCACGATGATGCCCCGCTCGATGCCAAGCGCTTTATGCACCCGAAGTGCCGCTTCCCATGTCGCGCTCGGCATCTGATACGCCGCGCCGGGTCGAACCGGATAGCGCTCCACCGGGCCCATGACATGAAACTGACTGTCGATGCTCTTCGGCGGCGGCTTGCGGGACGGCGTGCGCGGGTTTGGATCAAATGGAAGATAGTCGGGCATCTGTCTGCTCCTCTAATCGATCACCGCAGTGAAGTCGCATTGCACCAGGGCGCCACCCTCCATCTCCATGGAAAGCGCGTGACGAGCCGGGCGCGAATGCTCGTCCGGAAACATCTTGAGCCACTCGACATTGACCGGCCCGCGATTGCTGCGATCCTTCAGCCAGACCGTCATCTTGATGATGTCGTCGGTGCTGCCGCCCCCGGCTTCCACGATCGCCTTCATATGCGCGAACATGTTGGCGCACTGGCTTTCGAGATCGGACGGCATCTCGCTTGTCTTTGGATCGCGGCCGAGGATGACGCCGGACATCAGCAGATTGTTGATGCGGCAGGCATTGGGGATCGGATTTGCGTGCTTGAACTCGCCGATATGAACGCTGCGGCGGCGCTTGGAAGATGTCATGGCTGCAGTCTCCGGATGAGGTCAAACGAATTGGCACGACACCGAGCCATAGGGCCCGTAATCGGCGTGAATCGTATCGCCGCGGCTGACCTCGATCGGACGCGTGAAGGATCCGGCGAGCACCACCTCGCCTGCAGCGAGATATTCGTCGTGCGGCGCAAGGCGATTGGCGAGCCACGCGATGCCGTTGGCCGGATGGTTCAGCACACCGGCCGCGACACCGGTTTCCTCGATCTGGCCATTCTTGAACAGCAGCGCGCTGACCCAGCGCAGATCGACATCCAGCGGACGGAACGGACGACCGCCGACCACAAGCGCGGCATTCGCCGCGTTGTCGGAAATCGTGTCCACCACCGTACGGGGCTTCTTGGTTTGCGGATGCACACGGTGCATGCGCGTTTCCAGGATCTCAAGCGCCGGCGTGACGTAGTCTGTCGCATTCAGCACGTCGAAGATCGTACAATCCGGCCCGCGCAGATCGGTCTTGAGCACGAAGGCGAGTTCGACCTCGACGCGCGGCGCGAAGAACCGTTCATAAGGGATGGTGCCGGCATCCTGATAGAACATGTCGGCGAACAGCACGCCGTAATCCGGCTCGGAAATGCTGACCGCATTCTGCATCGCCTTCGAGGTCAGGCCGATCTTGTGGCCTTTGATCACCCGCCCGCGTTCGAGCTGCAGCGCCGTCCAGCTCCGCTGGATCGCATAGGCATCCTCGATGGTGATATCGGGATAGTCGGCCGTGAACATGGTGATGAGCGTCTTGGTCCGCTCCGCTTCGTCGAGGCGATGCGCCAGCGTATCGATGACTGCCTGATCAAGCACCATTATTTCTCCTCTGCGACGACGTTGCGAAGAATACCGATCTGCCTGGACTCGACCTCGACGACATCGCCTGGTTTGAGCCAACGCGGCGGCGTGAAGCGGGCACCGGCGCCGGTCGGCGTTCCGGTCGCGATCATGTCGCCGGGCTTCAAGGTGGCGAAGGTCGACAGATAGGAAATCAGGAAGTCGAAGGTGAACATTAGCCGCTCGGTCGAGTCGTTCTGCCGTTCCTCCCCGTTCACCCGTGTGACGATATCGTGCGTCCCCTGCGGATCGCATTCGTCGGTCGTGACAATCCACGGCCCGACGCTGCCGGAGCGGTCGAAATTCTTGCCCTGGGTGACATTGAACTTGCCGTGGTGCAGCCAGTCCCGCACCGAGCCTTCGTTGCAGAGAGTCATGCCGAAGATGTGTGACCACGCATTCTCGCGCGTGATGTGACGGCCTTCCTTGCCGATGACAATCACGAGCTCGCCTTCGTAGTCGAGCTGTTCGGAGATTTTTGGCTTTTCGATGGGCTGATCGGAGCCGACCACCGACGACGGGTTTCGGACGAACAGGCTCGGATATTTCGGCAGATCCGAGTTGTCCTTGTACTCGGCATTGCGGTCCTTGTAGTTGACCCCGATGCACCACAGCTTCTCCGGCGCCGGGATCGGCGGCAGCAAAACCAGATCCGACAGTCGATGATCGGGCTTGCGGCCGGCGCTCACCTGCTTCGCCTTCGCCAGCCCGTTGCCGGCGATCAGGCTGCGCAGATCGGGAAACTCAGATCCAAGCAATGCGCTGAGATCGATGACGCCGTCATCGGTCGCCACGCCGTAGCGGCTGCTTCCGCCGGTCAAATAGCTGCATAATTTCATGAGGGCCTCTTGAACAATTCACTGGATCGATTGCCGCCGGATCACGACACTGGAACGGTTGCTCGAATTGCGCCCGTGATGTTGATCCAGCTACTTCGATGTCTGGAATACGGATTTCAACGTGACGATCTCGCCCAGCCGCGCATAACGCGGACCGGCGATACGAGCGATCGGATCGAGGCTCTCGGTCTCGATCTTGTCGTTGATGAGCAGATCGTCCTTGATATGAAATGCGACCACTTCACCGACGATCAGCCGACTACGAGTATCGCCGAATTCGAGGCATTGCCGAAATCGGCATTCCATCGCGACAGGCGCCGCGGTCAGGCGCGGCACCGCGATGTGATCGCTGGGGGTCGTCTCGAGACCGAGGACTTCGACCTCGCTCACCTCCGGCGGATGTTCGGCGGAGCTTTCGTGAACCGCCGACAGCAACGGCGAATCCGCGATGTGAATGACGTATTCTTCGCGATCCAGGATGTTGCGTGCGGTGTCTTTGTAAACGCCGGATTTGCGGCCGACGCTGATTGCCAGCATCGGCGGCTTGGGCGAGACGAAGGTGAAAGCACTGAACGGCGCAAGATTGACGGTACCCGCATGCGACAGGCTGGTCACCCATGCGATCGGGCGCGGGACGACGATGCCAGTGAGCAGACGATAGGCCTTCTCGGCGCCAAGTTCGGCGGGATCAATCTTCATTCCTCAATCCACCTTCACGTTGGCCTTGCGCACGACTGGAATCCACTTGGCGTCCTCGCGATCGAGGTAGGCTCGGAACTCACCCGCCGTCATCGGGAGCGCTTCGGCACCAAGCTTTTCGAACTTGTCGATCACGCCTGGCTCCTTGAGGACCTCGGCGAGTGCCTTGTTCAATTTATCGGCGATCGGAGCGGGGGTACCCGCCGGAGCAAACAGCCCAGTGAAGGTTTGGCCGTCAAAATCCGGATAGCCGAGCTCGACGAAAGTGGGCACATCCGGAAGCGTCTTCAGTCGATGCGGGCTCGTGACCGCCAGGGCGCGCAGCATTCCGCTCTTGATATATTGAAGGCTGACCGACAGCTGATCGAATGCGAACTGAACCTGCCCGCCGAGCAGGTCATTGGTCGCGGGCGCGTTACCGCGATAATGCGCCGTCACCCAACGCGTATCGAGCTTGGACTGCATAAGTTCGCTGAGCAGGTGATTGGTGGTGCCCGGCCCCGGGGAGGCCATGGTCAGCTTGCCCGGATCGCGCTTCGCGAGTTCAAGCAATTCGGCGAACGATGTCGCCTTTACGGAAGGATGAACCTCAAGCACCAGCGGCGTCATCGAGATGCTCGAGATCGGCAGGAAGTCGCGCTTCCAGTTGTAGGCGTCGCGCTTGTTGATTTCGGGAGCGAAGAGAACCGGACCATTGGCGCCGACCATGAGCGTGTAGCCATCGTTCGGCGCTTTCGCCAGCGCTTCCCCGGCGATCATGCCGCCAGCGCCCGACTTGTTTTCGATCACGAAAGGCTGGCCCAATTTTTCTTGCAGCCGATCCGCGACGATGCGCGCAGCGCTATCGACATTGCCGCCGGCCGGATAGGGCACGATCAATTTGACAATGCGCGCGGGCCATTCCTGGGCTGTCGCCGCGCCATTAACCAGCGTCGCAACAATGGCTGCAGCGATCCATAGCGACCTCATCATTTCCTCCCGCCAGATGCGGCTTTCACGCCGCTGACCGTATTCGACGCCGGTTGGGACCAGCGCTCTTGCGGCGAACCATTGGTTCAGCCGCTTTACTTGTCGATGCCAATATGCGGTTATTGTCCACATTATGGACAACGGATTACCAACAACACTCGACCCGGAGCCGCGCCAAGGCGCGCAGGCGATCCGGCGCGCACTCTTCCTCCTGCGCGTGCTTGCAGCGGGCGGTGAGAGCGGGTTGCCGCTGAAAGAGGTCGTCCAAGCGACGCGTCTATCGCGCCCGACCGTCCACCGGATCGTCCATGTCCTGATGGAGGAGGGGCTCGTCGAGCGCCACGAGCGCTCGGGTCGCTATGCGATCGGCACGCAGGTCCCTGAACTGGCACTCGCTCGCCCATCGCGCTCGCCATTGCTCGCAGCAGCGGACGACATTTTGCGCGAAACGTCGCAACGGGTCGGCGACACACTGTTTCTAACGGTGCGCACTGGCAACGACACTTTATGCGTGGATAGGAGAATTGGCTCTTATCCGATTCAGGTACTCTCGATCGCCGTCGGCGCGCGGCGGCCGCTCGGCGTCAGCAGCGCTGGCGTCGCCATCCTGGCCGCGTTACCGGCTCAAGCGTCACGCAGGATCGCCGCGATGAATGAACCTCGATTCGCGGGATATCGAACCGACCGGCAGGCCGTGTTGTCAGAGATCGCCGACGCCCGGCGCCGGGGCTATGGCGTGCGCGAAGTCGGATTGGTCCAGGGCACGAAATCGATTTCGACCTGGATCAAGACAGCCGATGGGGCCCCGGCGGCGGCCCTCACCATATCGGCCGTCCGAACACGGCTCGGCCCACGACGCGAACAGGAAGTTGTCGAAACGCTTCTAAAGGCAGCTCACGAGGTCGAGCAGAAAATCCGGTAAGCGAGCGCACGTCGCTCATTCCAAGGCAAAGCTTCGGTTGCGGCATAAGCGGCGATTGAGCAGCCAATCGATGGCGGGATGTTTTAATTTGAACGGAAAAGTCTGGCGCGCCCGAAAGGATTCGAACCTCTGACCCCCAGATTCGTAGTCTGGTGCTCTATCCAGCTGAGCTACGGGCGCGTGCCGCGACGTGGGGGCCAAAAGGCCGCCGGTGTCGGATGCGTTTCGGAAAACGATGTTTGCGAAAGCGCGCCATCCCTAACGGGTTGAGGACGGCTTGGCAAGCGCCTGAGGGCGGATATTTCACTCACATGACACCCTCGGTCCACAGCCGTTCAGGCGCGGATCCGCTCGCTCCGGATATTGTGCAGTTCCACCGGGCGATCCGGCAGCGTGATCCGGAACGTGGCGCCAATGGTGCCTTCCACCAAGGCGATGTCACCGTCATGGGCGCGCACCAGTTCCGCTGCGATCGCAAGACCGAGCCCGCTGCCACCGGGACGGGACGATCCCTGGAACGCCTCGAACAGGTGATCCCTCGCCTTTTGCGGCACACCGGGGCCGGTATCGGAGACTTCGAGAATCGTCACGGCGCCCTCACGGCGGCCGGTGATACGGATCTGGCGCGGTGCGGCGTCATTGTCGGGCTGGCCCTCCAGCGCCTGGGCCGCGTTACGAACCAGATTGAGCAGGATGCGAAACAGCTGGTCCGGATCGGCATCGATCATCAGGCCACGCTCGATGGCATCGATCCAGTCGATCGCGTCATCGGTAGCGAGCCCGGCCGATTCGCGAACGTCGCCGACCACCTGCTCGACCGCGATCATGCGCCGATCCGGCGGGGCTTCCTGCGCACGGCCATAGGAGAGCGTGGACTGACAGAAGGCGATGGCGCGCTCCAGCGAACGCATCAGTTTCGGCGCAAAGCGCTGCACGCGCGGATCCGGCACGCTGGCGAGCTGATCCGACAGCAACTGCGACGACGCCAGCAGATTGCGCAGATCGTGATTGATCTTCGACACGGCAAGGCCGAGCGCGGCAAGGCGGCTCTTCTGATGCAGCATCGAGACGAGGTCGCGCTGCATATCCGAGAATTCACGCTCGGCGACGCCGATCTCGTCGGCACGCGAGCTGGGTACGATGATGCGCGCCGGACTTTCAGGATTTTCGTGGAAGGCCACCATATTCGCCGTCAGTCGCCGCATCGGGCGCACGAACAGATAATGAAGCGCGAGATAGACGAGACCCGCGGTGAGAATGCCAAGGCCGAGCGAGACCCAGAGCAGGTTGCGCGAGAAACGATACATCGCCTGTCGGAGCGGCAATTCGTCCACCACGACTTCGATGAATTGTGCACCGCCCGGCGCAGGGCCGATAATGCGCATGGTCTGGTTGCCGCGCTCGAACATCAGATCGAAGGCATCGACGATCGCAGACCATACGGTCATCGACCGCATGTCGACGTCGTGATCGATTTGGGCCGGCAGGTCTGCACTCGCCAGGAGGCGGCGCTGTTGCCCCCATTTAATGGCGACCGCGCGCGCATCGATGCTGCTGAGAATCTGCCGCGACAGCGATTCCGGCACCATCCCGAGCGGCGCGGCATCCAGCACCAACGCAGCCGTATTGGCTGCGGCCAGTCTGTCGTTCAGGCGATTGATGCGGAAATTGGCGATGGATGGGACGTAAATCAGAATTTCGGCGATCAGCACCAGCGGAATCGTCAGCAGCAACAGCTTGCCGGACAGGCCGAGCTTACGCAGCGGGCCGAGCCGGATCAGGGGTTCGAGGGGCTTTTCGTCCGCCGATGACACGCAATAAGCCTCAGATTTCTCTGACTGGACGTTGAACGATCTGGAGATACGGGTCCAACGACGATTCGTTACGGACAGTAACACTGCCTCCGGCGCTCGTCCGCTGAGCGAACAAGCCGCAAGTCATGTGATAAGCCCAGCCGCGATCGACTTCCCGAAACCTGAGGTATCTTTTCCGCGGTCGATTCCCCGTTGGCCGATCAGCCGATCCCGCAAGTTATTACCGGGCAAGATTGACGAAAACAGGACGCTCGCTTATAAGCCGCCAACTGTCCGCGATGGTCCGGTTTTAAACCGGATCGGCCTTGAGGGGTCGAACGCGCTTGCAGCCGGAAACGGCTCGCGAAGTCAACATCTTAGGGCACATCTCATTCATTTGGTGATCGATTGCCACTTGGCGATTTGTTGCCCGGTCATCGGAGTACGACCCGTGAAGCGCACTTATCAACCCTCGAAACTGGTGCGCAAGCGCCGCCACGGCTTCCGTGCCCGTCTCGCCACCGTCGGCGGCCGCAAGGTTCTCGCTGCGCGCCGCGCCCGTGGCCGCAAGCGCCTCAGCGCCTGATCGGATCACCTTCCGAGACATCATCATGGAGCGGTTACGGCAGCGGGCGGACTTCCTCGCTGCCGCCGCTTCGTCGCGCGTGAACGCCCCGGCTTTTGTCCTGCAGCGGCGAAACCGCGATGATACCGGCCCGGTCAGGGTCGGTTTTACCGTTACCAAGAAGAATGGAACCGCGCCCGAGCGGAACCGGATCAAGCGCCGGCTTCGCGAACTGGTGAAGCGCGTCGATCCATTGTCTATGCGCGCCCACAGCGATTATGTGCTAGTCGGCCGTCGCACCGCGTTGACGCGCGATTTTGCAACCATGCTCGACGATCTCCGCTCGGCGCTGCACCGCCTCGAACGGCAACCCTCAAAGCAGATTGCTTCAAAAACGACGTGACCTGACGCTTCCAGCCTGCCACAAGCGCGCTGCCGGCGGCAAAAGCCGCACATGCATTTCGGATGACGAGACCTGAACGATGACCGACAACCGCAACACCATCATAGCCGTCGTTCTGTCCGGCCTGGTGCTTCTTGGCTGGCAATATTTCTACAACATCCCGCAGATGGAAAAGCAGAAGGCGCAGCAGGCCACGCAAGCCCAGCTCGCCAATCCCGCGCAGCCGCAGCCAGGCAGCACCGCGCCGCAGCCGGGCTCCGCGCCCGCGCCGGGTGCGCCCAGCAATGCCGCGCCCGCCAACGCCCCGATCAGCCGCGACACCGCGATCGCCGCCACCAAGCGCGTGAAGATCGACACCCCGCGCCTCGCAGGCAGCATCTCGCTGCGCGGCGCGCGCCTTGACGATATCGCGCTCACCAAGTTCCGCATGACGGTGGACCCGACCTCGCCGCCGATCACGCTGTTCTCGCCGTCCGGAACGGCTGCGCCCTATTACGCCGAATTCGGCTGGGTCGGCGCCACCGGCTCCAACGCAAAGCTCCCCGACGCCAACACCGAATGGACGCAGGAAGGCAGCAATGCCCTTACCCCGTCTTCGCCGGTCGTGCTGAAATACGACAACGGCCAGGGCCTCACCTTCACCCGCACCATCTCGATCGACGACCGCTATCTGTTCTCGATCAAGGACGATGTGAGCAACGCCGGCAGCAATCCGGTCACGCTCTATCCCTATGCGCTGATCTCGCGCCACGGCACGCCGCATGTGGAAGGCTATTACATCCTGCATGAAGGCCTTGTCGGTTATCTCGGCGACAAGGGCCTGCAGGAATACGGCTACAAGAAGATCGAGGAAGCCAAGCAGGTCGATTTCAGCGTCACCAATGGCTGGCTCGGCATCACCGATAAGTACTGGGCCTCGGCGCTGCTGCCCGACACCAATGCCAAGCTGAACGCAAAATTCTCGTCGGCGCTCACCGGCACGGTCCGCACCTATCAGACCGACTATCTGCAGGACGCGCAGACCGTGGCACCCGGCGGCACCACCACCGCCAATGCCCGCCTGTTCGCCGGTGCCAAGGAAGCCGCCACCGTCGGCCTCAACTTCCCGATCGCGGTCGGCCTCGGCGGCTACAACCAGTCGCTCGGCCTCAACCACTTCGATCTGCTGATCGACTGGGGCTGGTTCTACTTCATCACCAAACCGATGTTCCTGGCGCTCGACTGGTTCTTCCACCTGTTCGGCAATTTCGGCGTCGCCATTCTGCTGGTGACAGTGCTGGTCAAGATCATCTTCTTCCCGCTCGCCAACAAGTCCTACGCCTCGATGGCGAAGATGAAGGCGATCCAGCCGCAGCTGCAGTCGCTCAAGGAGCGCTATCCGGACGACCGGATGAAGCAGCAGCAGGAGATGATGGAGATCTACAAGAAGGAGAAGATCAATCCGGTCGCCGGCTGTCTTCCCGTGCTGCTGCAGATCCCGGTGTTCTTCTCGCTCTACAAGGTTCTGTTCGTCACCATCGAAATGCGCCACGCGCCGTTCTTCGGCTGGATCAAGGACCTCTCGGCACTGGACCCGACCAACCTGTTCAATCTGTTCGGCCTGATTCCGATGGATCCGACCACGATTCCGGTGCTCGGCCACTATCTGCATCTCGGCATCTGGCCGATCATCATGGGCATCACGATGTGGTTCCAGATGAAGCTGAATCCGACGCCGCCGGATCCGACGCAGAAGATGATCTTCGACTGGATGCCGCTGATCTTCACCTTCATGCTTGCGGGCTTCCCGGCTGGTCTCGTGATCTACTGGGCCTGGAACAACCTGCTCTCGGTGCTGCAGCAGGCCTACATCATGAACAAGAACGGCGTGAAGGTTGAGCTGTTCGACAATATCAAGACGACCTTCAGCAAGAAGCCCGCCGAGAAAAAGAGCTAACGACCAACATCCTGACGACTGAGGCGGCGCCGAAGGCGCCGCTTCTTCGTTGAGGGGCACGCAATCAAGGAAAGGCCCTTCACATGACCACCGAACCCGATGCAGAGCTGATCGAGCAGGGACGCCTGATGTTCGCAGGCGAGTGGAAGTTCATCTGGGCTTCCCCCTCGCTCGAAACCCTGCCGCCCATGGCGGGCATGGAAGTCGCCTTCGCCGGCCGCTCCAATGTGGGCAAGTCCAGCCTGATCAATGCGCTCACCGGCCGCAATGCGCTGGCGCGCACCTCGCACACGCCGGGCCGCACCCAGGAACTGATCTTCTTCGAAGGTCCGCAGAACGGCGATTTCCGCTTGGTGGACATGCCCGGCTATGGCTACGCCTCGGCGCCAAAAGCCAAGATCGCGTCCTGGACCAAGCTGATCTATTCCTTCCTGCAGGGCCGCGCGACGCTGGCCCGCGTCTATGTGCTGATCGACAGCCGCCACGGCCTCAAGGACGTCGATCTCGACGTGCTGAAATCCCTCGACCGCTCCGCCGTCAGCTACCAGATCGTTCTGACCAAGGCCGATCAGGTGAAGAAGGCCGAGCTGGAAAAGGTGAAGGAAGAAACCCAGGCCGCGCTGCGCACGCATCCCGCCGCCTTCCCGGAAATCCTGGTGACGTCCTCGCGCGACGGCGGCGGCATGCCCGAGCTGCGCGCCGCAATGATGCGCCTGCTCAACGAGCGCACCTGATGGCCCGCGCATTCCGCATCCCGATCGTCTGCGCCGGCGTCATGGGCGCCTTCGGCGTGATCCTCGCCGCAGCCTCCGCGCATCAGCCTGATGCGAGCCGTCTCGCCACTGCCTCGTCGATGCTGCTGTTTCACGCGGCTGCGATTCTCGGCGCCGTCGCGCTGTCGGAACGTGGCACGCTGCATCCACGCATCGGCCTCATCTCGGCCTTTGGCTTTGTCATCGCAACGTCACTGTTCGCCGGCGATCTGACCATGCGCCAATATGTCGGCCACGGCCTGTTTCCCATGGCCGCACCGACCGGCGGCACGCTGCTGATCGCCAGCTGGATTGCGCTGGCGGTATCTGCGGCTTGGCCGCGGCGCGCGTAACGCCGTGCTTTCTTCCTTCTCCCCTTGTGGGAGAAGGTGGCTTCGCGAAGCGAAGCCGGATGAGGGGTACGACTGGGCTCGGAGCTTGTAGCTACCCCTCACCCGTCTCGAACGCTTCGCGTTCGATCCACCCTCTCCCACAAGGGGAGAGGGAGCAAGAAAGTGCATCGCACCCATCCTTTGCACCCCTCTCCCCAATCAGCTAGAACGCGCCGCAGATTGCTCACCGTGAGATCCGCTTCATGACCGACGCGCCCATCATCAGTGCTCTCGAAAAGGCCCACATCCTCTCCGAAGCGCTGCCGCACATGCAGCAATATGACGAGGAAACCATCGTCATCAAATATGGCGGTCACGCCATGGGCGCCGAGGATACCGCCCGCGCCTTCGCCCGCGACATCGTGCTGCTCGAGCAGACCGCCATCAATCCGGTGGTCGTGCATGGCGGCGGCCCGCAGATCGCGCAAATGTTGCAGCGTCTCGGCATCAAGTCCGAATTCGCCGCGGGCCTGCGCATCACCGATGCCGCCACCATCGAGATCGTCGAGATGGTGCTGGCCGGCTCCATCAACAAATCGATCGTCAGCTATATCAACGAAGCCGGTGGCAAGGCCGTGGGCCTGTGCGGCAAGGACGGCAACATGGTCACCGCCTCCAAGGCGACGCGCACCATGGTCGATCCGGATTCGAACATCGAGAAGGTGGTCGATCTCGGCTTTGTTGGCGAGCCCGAAAAGGTCGATCTGACGCTGCTCAATCAACTGATCGGCTACGAGCTGATCCCGGTGCTGGCGCCGCTCGCCGCAAGCAAGGACGGCAAGACCTATAACGTCAATGCCGACACCTTTGCCGGCGCTGTCGCCGGCGCGCTGAAGGCCAAGCGCCTGCTGCTGCTCACCGACGTGCCGGGCGTGCTCGACAAGTCGAAGAAGCTGATCCCGGAACTGTCGATCAAGGACGCCCGCAAGCTGATCGCCGACGGCACCATTTCCGGCGGCATGATCCCGAAGGTCGAGACCTGCATTTACTCTCTTGAACAGGGCGTCGAAGGCGTCGTCATCATCGACGGCAAGACGCCGCATGCGGTGCTGCTCGAACTCTTCACCAATCAGGGCACGGGCACGCTGATCCACAAGTGATGAACGCCACACACCACACATCGCGATGGCCGGGCCTGCCCCGGCCATTCGCGTTTGGTGCATCCCGCCTGCTCGGTGCAGCATTCCTGCTCTTCGCCTTCACCACCTCCGCCTCAGCCGACCTCAAGCTCTGCAATCGCATGAGCTATGTCATCGATGTCGCCATCGGCATCGACGACAAGACCGCCACCGCGACCCGCGGCTGGTTTCGCATCGACCCGGCGCAGTGCAAGGTCGTCGCCCAGGGCACCATCGTTGCCGATCGCCTGCTGCTGCATGCCCGCGTGCTGCCGCTCTACGGCGCCGCGCCCGCACAGACCGGCAGCGACAATCTCTGCATCGCCCCTGACAATTTCGTCATCGCGGCAGCGCGCCAGTGCCGCCCGGGCCAGACGATGGCGCCCTTCACCACCATCCAGCCGTCGCAGACCGAGGACGGCAACATGGTCGCCTATCTCGCCGAGGACAGCGAATATGACGACGAGCAGGCCAAGCTCGCCGCGATCCAGCGCCTGCTCTCGATCGCCGGCTATGACACCACGCCCATCGACGGCGTCGATGGCCCGAAGACCCGGAACGGCCTCGCTGCCTTCCTGAAAAGCCGTGGCCTCACTGACGATATCGTCAATGCGCCGAATTTCTTCGAGGCAATGGTGACAGGTGTGCAGGCGCCGTCCTCGAACGGCCTCACCTGGTGCAACGACACCTCTTATAAGGTGATGGCTTCGGTGGCGACCGACGATGGCAAGAGCGTGATCGCACGCGGCTGGTATCGCATCGAGCCCGGCAAGTGCCTGCGTCCCGACGTGACCGGGCAGCCGAGACAAATTTTCTCCTTTGCCGAAGCCGTGGACGACACCGGCCGCGCCATTCGCATTGCCGACAGGCCGCTGAACTGGGGCGGCACGCGCACGCTCTGCACGCGCGAAAGCAAATTCGAGATCCGCGAACACACCGACTGCGCCGCCCGCGGCCTCACCGCCTCCGGCTATGCCCCCGTGGACATGACCGGCGGCGGCAAGACGCTGCGTTTCGCGATGCCGTAAAGTTTTCTTATGTCCCGGACGCGATGCGGCGCGAAGTGCCACTTCGCAGAGCCGGGACCGCACCAAACGCCGGAGTTCGCGACGGTCCCGGCTCTGCGCGGCAGCGTGAAGAACGCTGCAGCGCGTCCGGGACACAGTTTCAATTCGATGCTTCTGAACGAGAATAACGAATGACCAAATCCCCCCGCGACTTCGATCACGTCGGAACCTGGGTGTTCGACCTCGACAACACGCTGTATCCGCATCACGTCAATCTGTGGCAGCAGGTCGATGTCCGCATCCGCGATTTCGTGGCGAACTTCCTCGGCGTCTCGCCGGACGAAGCCTTCCGCATCCAGAAGGACTATTACAAGCGCTACGGCACCACGATGCGCGGCATGATGACCGAGCACAAGATCAGCGCCGATGACTTCCTCGCCTATGTGCACGAGATCGACCACTCGCCGCTGGAGCCCAATCCGGCCATGGGCGCGGCGATCGCAAAACTCCCTGGCCGCAAGTTGATCCTGACCAACGGCTCCGTCGCCCATGCCGGAGCCGTGCTCGAACGTCTCGGCTTCGCTGATCAGTTCGAAGCGATCTTCGACATCATCGCCGCAGAGCTGGAGCCGAAGCCGGCCCAGCGCACCTATGACAAATTTTTGCGCGATCACGGCGTCGATCCGACCAGGGCCGCCATGTTCGAGGACCTGTCGCGGAATCTCGTGGTGCCACACAGCCTCGGAATGACCACGGTGCTGGTGGTGCCGGATGACGCCAGGGAAGT
The DNA here is from genome assembly GCA_002256345.1 of Bradyrhizobiaceae bacterium PARB1. Taxonomy (GTDB): domain Bacteria; phylum Pseudomonadota; class Alphaproteobacteria; order Rhizobiales; family Xanthobacteraceae; genus Tardiphaga. Next base: position 897,405 of record NKIY01000003.1, read on the forward strand.
GGTACGCGAAGACTGGGAACTGGAAGGCCGCGAGGACGTGCATGTAGACCACGTCACGGATGATCTGACGGGCTTTCTGGTGAAGATGAACGGAGAGCGGTAGCGCTCCTTCTTACCTTCTCCCCTTGTGGGAGAAGGTGGCTTCGCGAAGCGAAGACGGATGAGGGGTACGGCTGGGCCCGGAGCGCGTGGTGCCCCGCCCCCCGCCCCCCGACCCCCGGCCCCCCCCACCCCCCA
>NKIY01000020.1 GCA_002256345.1 Bradyrhizobiaceae bacterium PARB1
AGGCGGTGGTCGTTCAGCAGGTCATCGACACTGGTGACCTTGCCGATGTTGTCCTTGTAGTAGGCGGAGTCCTTGCTGACATCGGCCTGCTGTGAAATCTTTGTCATCGATTTCTGCAGATCGCGCGACACCAGATTGTAGTTGATATAGGTCGAGACCATCGGACTGCACCTTTCGGTTTGGTCCGATGCTACCGCCAGGAGGTTATCTGAAGCTTGCGCGGTTCCCGCTAACTGTCGTGATCGCTGCTACGGCACGAAGTGTGCGCGAGGCGAACGGATTGCCGCGATAGGCAACAATTGTCCGCCAGATGGCGATGGCAGATCTCGCATGTTGCGAGTTCGACTACTGCTTCGCGTTGTTCGGCAGGAATTGAGGGCCGACCTGACGGATCTGACCGGGGGCGCCCTGCGCTGCCGGCTGCTGCGCAGGCGCCGGCGATGCATCCGGCGTCGCGTTCTTCTTCAGCGCGGCCGGCGTGCCCTTCTGCTGCGGCTGCGACATCCGCTTGGCGCGTTCTTCGGTGACGATGATGTCGCCATTCTCGGCGGCGGCCTTGTCGTCGATGGTCTTTAGTGCATCCGCCCAAGTCTGGCCCTGAGCTTTACAGGAGCAGGATGGATTGAACTCGGTGCGATACTTGAACGCGTTCGGGGAGGACGAGTAGGGCTGGCCGGCGATCGACACCGCCGCATTCATGTCCTCGCCGGGATTGCGATAGGTGTAGAGATTGGCGTCCGTCGCCGGGCACTGCGCCTTGCAGGCGCGCTCGTCATCGGCGAAGCGGCCGGGCACGGTGGTGAACGAGATCGGGAAGTAATAGCCATCGCAGGTGCGCACACACACGGTGCGATAGGTGCCCTGCGGGACATTGGTCATCATAGCGTCGCCGGTCGGCGGGATTTCGCCGGGGCTGGATTCGTTGTTGCCGAACAGGTTGCTGAGGAAGCCGCCGGGACCGGAATTTTGCTGCTGCTGGCGCGCCGCAGCGGCATATTGCGGACCGCACTGGTTCTGCGCCAGCGCCAGCAACACCGAACGCCGCTGGTTGTCACGCTCGGCCGAGCCGGGCGTCCCGACGCGCAGGCGCTCGAGACTGTTGGTCATCTGATCGAGATTGCCGCGCATCTGCTGGATCTGGTTGTTGACCGGACCGCATTGCGCCGATTGGCCCGAGAACAGCGAGAAGAATCCGGAGGAGTCGCAGCCCATGCGCCGCGCCTGCTGCGAGACGCGATCGAGCTCGCCCTGCTGGCGGCTGATGGAATCTTCATAGCGCCTGATCTGATCGGCGCGCGCGGGATCGATGCCGTTGCCGCGATCGATGGTGGCGAGCTGCGCCTCGAGTCGGCCGCACATCGGATTGGCGGATTGCTGCTGCTGGGCCTGGCCGGGCGGATAGACCTGCGCGGGATAGTTTTGCGCAAAAGCTTCGCCATGAAATGCAGAGACGCCGATCAACGCGGCGCAGGCGAGGGCCCAGCGGGAAAAAGTGGCAGTCACAGGTACAGACATATCCGGCCGATGAACGAGGAACGGGCGGGTGCGCGATCAGCCGCGACCCGGGCCGTCATTGCCATATGCACGCGATGAAATTGCGGCGATGAACGCGTCTCATAGCTGCTTCCGGCGGCGCGGTCACGCCGATTCCGGTGTCGCAAGGCGGCCGCAAACGCGCCGCAAGGCTGCCGCACCGAAATAGCGTCAGACCGCGAAAAACGGCCTCAGCGGCGGCAGGTGATGGCGACGAATTCGTCGCATTTGCCGCTCTTGCAGGCGCCGGCCTGTGACGAGATCGAACCGGTCACTTCATCGGGATCGACCCGGCGATAGGCCACCGCCTGGGTGAATTCGCGCGACTTGCAATAGGATAGCGCAGCCGGCGCGCCGCATTTCTCGCCCTTGGCCAGGCATTGGTCGATGCCGTAGCCGTCGGACTGGTTGGCGACGATGAAAACGCGGGAATCGGCCAGGGCGGCCGAGGAAACGACCGCAAATGCGGCGGTCAGAGCAGCGAAAATGACTTTCATAACCCACCAGGCAAATGAGGAACCGAGTTCCACTCGATAAACCTCAATGGTTAACAAGGGTTAACCGTGATGGCCGGTTACGCATCGAATACGGCTGAAATGCGCCGCCCTTGCGTGTTTCCAGGGGCGGATGCGGCATCCCGGCGGCGCTTGACGATGAAACCGTGCTGCCGCATGGTGCCGGCATGAACGGTTTCCTCGCCATTTGCGGCATTTGCCGCGAGATTATGCGCTAGCGATTCGCTGGCTGAGGCCGTCTTTTTCTCATCCGAGATCACCGGACGCCCGGCCGCCAAGCCGACGGACATCCCATGGAACTGCGCCTTTACGACACCCTGACCCGCGAGAAACGGGTTTTTACGCCGATCGATGCGAACAACGTTCGGATGTATGTCTGCGGCCCCACGGTCTATGATTTTGCCCATATCGGCAATGCGCGGCCGGTGATCGTGTTCGACGTGCTGTTCCGCCTGCTGCGGCACATCTACGGCGAGAACCACGTCACCTATGTCCGCAACATCACCGACGTCGATGACAAGATCAACAACCGCGCGCTGCGCGACTATCCCGGCTTGCCGCTCAACGAGGCGATCCGCAAGGTCACCGAGAAGACCGCCGATCAATTCCAGGCCGACGTGAAAGCACTCGGCTGCTTGTTGCCGACGGTGCAGCCGCGCGCGACGGAATTCGTGCTGCCGCGGCCGGACGGCAAGACCGACATGGTGATGCTGATCAAGGAATTGATAGCGCGCGGTCATGCCTATGAAGCGGAAGGCGAAGTGCTGTTCGATACGCAGTCGATGCCGGACTACGGCGCGCTGTCGGGGCGCAAGCTTGAAGACCAGCAGGCCGGCGCGCGCGTCGCCGTGGACGCGCACAAGAAGCATCCGACCGATTTCGTGCTGTGGAAGCAATCGTCACCGGAGGAGCCGGGCTGGGACTCGCCATGGGGCAGGGGCCGGCCCGGCTGGCACATCGAATGCTCGGCGATGGCGGCCGCTTATCTTGGCACCACATTCGATATCCATGGCGGCGGTCTCGATCTGATCTTCCCGCATCATGAAAACGAGATCGCGCAATCGCGCTGCGCCCATGGCACGCATGCCATGGCGAATTACTGGATGCATAACGGCTTTCTGCAGGTCGAAGGCGAGAAGATGTCGAAGAGCCTCGGCAACTTCTTCACCATCCGCGAATTGCTGGACGATTGGCCCGGCGAAGTGCTCCGCTTGAACATGCTGAAGACACAGTACCGTTCGCCGGTCGACTGGACAGTGAAGGGACTCGAGGAAAGCGCGAAGACGCTCGATGACTGGTACGCGGTGGCTGCCGATCAGACGGGTGGCGAAGTGTCGCCAAAGGTCATCGAAGCGCTTTATGACGACCTGAACACGCCGTTGCTCGTGGCGGCTCTGCATGGGCTGCGCAACAGCGCCGCCGCTGGTAATGAGGCCGACCGGGTAACGTTCGCAGCATCGCTGCGCATGCTTGGTTTCCTGTCGGAGACCGCTGCAGCTTGGAACGATCGCAAGCAACAGGCGAGTGGTGTCGACGCCGCGAAGGTCGATGCATTGATCGCCGAACGCACCGCTGCCCGTGCTCGCAAAGACTTCAAGGAATCCGACCGTCTTCGCGACGAACTTGCCGCGATGGGCGTTGTCATCAAGGATTCCAAGGAAGGCACCACCTGGGAGATCGCGCGATGAGCCGTCCTGACACGCCGTTTCCAAAGCACTGGAAATATTACATCGCCATCAAATGGGCGCTCATCATCGGCGCTATCGCGCTGGCGTTGAAACTCGTCGATTACTGGTGAGACCGATGGCTGCATCGAATGCCAAGCCTGGCCTGCGTCCGTTCCTACTAGAAGACACCGCGATTGCCGCGGCGATCTATGTTGCGTCCATCGCGGAGTTGACCGGCGACGATTACAGCGAGGCGCAACAGGAAGCCTGGGCGCAGGCCGGCGATGACGAAGGGCGGTTCGGTAAGCGCCTTGCCTCGCAGCTCACACTGATCGCGACGCTCGAGGGCATTCCTGTGGGATTCGCTTCGTTGAAGGGCGCCGATCATATCGATCTGCTCTATGTGCATCCAAATGCAGTGTTGAAGGGCGTGGCTTCCACATTGATCGACGCGCTGGAGAAGCTGGCCGGCGCCCGCGGAGCGACGGCGTTGACGGTGGATGCGAGCGACACCGCGCTCGAATTCTTCATGAAGCGCGGCTATGTGGCGACCCAGCGCAACAGCGTGCCGGTTCATGACGAGTGGCTGGCAAATACGACGATGAAGAAGACGTTTGGCGAGAAGCCATAGAATCGTTGAGCAGAGGCGCGGGAGCGATCCGCATTAATGCTGGCGCGAGCGGTGATGGGTTTCGCTACGCTCAACCCTTCCTACGGTTCGGAGTTGGAGGCGATCATGATCGATCACGTCTCGATTGCCGTCAGCGACCTCGATCGGGCTGTATCGTTCTATGAGCGCGTCTTCGCGCCGCTCGGCATGACGCGTCTGGTGACGCGGCCGGCGATGGTCGGTTTCGGCAAGACCTATCCGGAAGTGTGGATCAATCTTCGCGCGGGAATGGTGCCGCTATCGCCGACCAGCGGCGCGCATCTGTGTCTTCGTGCGAAGACGACGACCGAGGTCGATGCATTTCATGCCGCCGCCACGGCGGCGGGTGCCGTCTCCGAAAGCGCGCCATCGATCCGGCCGCATGACCGCGTGCGCTACTACGCGGCTTTTATCGCTGATGCCGATGGCAATCGAATCGAAGCAGTGACGTTTCCCAAGGACGAATAGTCCGGTAGCTGTGTCCCGGACACGATGCAGCACTTTTGCACTGCTTCGCAGAATCGGGACCGCATGAGGCTCGGAGACTGGGATGGTCCCGGCTCTGCGGAGCGGCATTGCATGCCGCGCCGCGTCCGGGACAGAGGTCAAAGACGCGCAGCGACGTCCGGGGCGAGCTTCTTGTCTTCGTCGGGTGTCTTGGCGGCAGCGGCGCGTAGACGGGGCAGGATGTCCTCGGTGCGGTCGGCGGTCAGCACATCCAGCGGCAGCGTCGGACGGATGAAGGCCGTGGTGCGCATGTGAGTCAGCAGTGTCAGCAGCGGCTCCCAGAAGCCATCGACATTCGCCAGCAGGATCGGCTTCGAGTGCCGGCCGAGCTGCTGCCAGGTGAGCTGTTCGACCAGCTCTTCCAGCGTGCCGATGCCGCCGGGCAACGCGACGAAGGCGTCCGAGCGCTCGAACATCAGGCGCTTGCGCTCATGCATGTCGTGAGTGACGATCAGCTCCTGCGCACCCATCAGCGCATTCTCGCGCCTCGTGAGGAATTCCGGGATAATACCGGTGACGCGTCCGCCATGCTCCAGCACCGATTTCGCAACCGCACCCATCAGACCGATGGAGCCTCCGCCATAGACGAGGCCGATGCCGTTCTCGGCCATGATCCTGCCGAGGTCGACAGCCGATTTGATGAAGTGGGGATTGGTACCGGGGCCGGAGCCGCAATAGACGCAGATGGTTTTGATAGTGTTCATGTTGGGCATGTGGCATCGCCATATGACACGGTCAAGACGCTTGTGAACGCATAGCGGGAAAATGATCCCGAATGCAGCCCTTTGACGGTAAATGATTCCCCGCAAGGGTGCGACAACGCGTCAAAGCTCCTATATGACTGCGATGAAAATGACATTTCCTGCGCGGCCCGGCGCCGCTGCTTGTTTCCTGCCGGGCGCGATCGATGGCTGACAACTCCTCCAACACGACGACGAGCAAGGTTCCTGCCAATCCGCTGGAGCAGGCGACGCTGCTCGGCACGCTCAAGCATCTGTGGCCTTATATCTGGCCAAGCGATCGCACTGACCTGAAGCGCCGCGTCGTCTGGTCGATGGTGCTGCTGCTGATTGCCAAGCTGGCAACGCTGATCGTACCTTTCACCTTCAAATGGGCGACCGATGCGCTCAGCGGCACGGGCTCGGCGCCGATCGCGCCATCGAACTGGATGCTGTGGTTGATCGCTTCGCCGCTGGCGATGACGGCGAGCTACGGGCTGGTGCGGATCCTGATGGCTCTGTTCACGCAATGGCGTGACGGCATCTTCGCCAGCGTCGCCATGCATGCGGTGCGCAAGCTGGCCTATCTCACTTTCGTGCATATGCATGAGCTGTCGCTGCGTTTCCATCTGGAGCGCAAGACCGGCGGTCTCACCCGCGTGCTCGAACGCGGGCGCGAAGGCATCGAGGTCATTGTCCGCATGGTGATCCTGCAGGCGATCCCCACGGTGGTCGAACTCGCGCTGGTGATGGCCGTGCTCGTCTGGCAGTTCGATTGGCGCTATGCGGCCGTCGTGGCGTTGACGGTCATCGTCTATTGCTGGTTCACCTATATCGCCACTGAATGGCGTATCGGCATCCGTCGCCGCATGAACGAGTCGGACACCGAGGCAAATACCAAGGCGATCGACTCGCTGCTGAATTATGAGACGGTGAAGTATTTCAGCGCCGAGGCGCGGGAGGCCGAGCGCTACGATCGATCGGTCGCGCGTTTCGAGCACGCCAGCGTGAAGACTTATACGTCGCTCGCCGTGCTCAATGCCGGGCAGGCGGTGATCTTCACCATCGGCCTGACCCTGACCATGATCCTGTGCGCCGTCGGCATCCGCAACGGGACGCATACGGTGGGCGATTTCGTTATGGTCAATGCCATGATGATCCAGCTCTATCAGCCGCTCAATCTCGTCGGCATGATGTATCGCGAGATCAAGCAGGCGATCATCGATCTGGAAAAGATGTTCGGCGTGCTGAACCGCGACGCCGAGGTGAAGGATCGCATCGGCGCTGTGCCGCTGGCCGTGAACTCGGGCGCGATCCGCTTCGACGACGTGCGCTTCGCCTACGATCCGGAACGGCCGATCCTGAAAGGCCTGAGCTTCGAGGTGCCGGCCGGCAAGACGGTGGCCGTGGTCGGCCCGTCCGGGGCTGGCAAGTCGACGATCTCGCGGCTGCTGTTTCGGCTCTATGACGTTTCCGGCGGACGCATCACCATCGACGGGCAGGACATTCGCGACGTCACGCAGTCGTCGTTGCGTTCGAGCATCGGCATGGTGCCGCAGGACACCGTGCTGTTCAACGACACCATCCGCTACAATATCCGCTATGGCCGCTGGGACGCGACCGATGCGGAGGTCGAGGAAGCTGCGCGGATGGCGCAGATCGATCCGTTCATCCGCATGGCGCCGAAAGGCTACGAGACCGAAGTCGGCGAACGCGGGCTGAAGCTGTCGGGCGGCGAGAAGCAGCGCGTGGCGATTGCGCGCACGGTGCTGAAGGCGCCGCCGATCCTGCTGCTGGACGAGGCGACATCGGCGCTCGACAGCCACACCGAGCAGGAGATCCAGGATGCGCTGGAAAAGGTCTCGCGAGGCCGCACCTCGCTTGTGATCGCGCATCGGCTGTCCACCATCGTCGGCGCCGACGAGATCATCGTGCTGGAGCATGGCCGCATCGCCGAACGCGGCACACATGCGCAGCTCATGATGGCCGACGGCCTTTATGCCAGTATGTGGAATCGGCAGCGCGAGGCCGAGGCCGCACGCGAACGGCTGGCGCAGATCGATGACGAGACCGCCGCACCCAACCGACGCCCGCCGCATGTGGCGGAGCAGGGCGACGGCGAGATCGTCGCAAGGCCTGACGCGGCAGAATAAACTCTGCTAAAGCAGGCCCAGATTTCGCCCGAACACAGGTCCCAACACTCCATGTCCATCGCCAATTCCATCCGTGGCCAGATTCCGCCGATCCACAAGGAAGGCTATCCGTTCATCGGCATTTTCGCGCTGGCGAGCCTGGTTTTGTTCTGGATCTGGACGCCGCTCGGCTGGATCGGCACCGGTCTGACCGTCTGGTGTGCGCTGTTTTTCCGCGATCCGGTCCGCGTCACGCCGACACGCGAGGGCGTCGTGGTGTCCCCGGCAGACGGCAAGGTCTCGATGGTGCAGCCCGTGCTGCCGCCGGCCGAGCTCGGCCTCGGCGACCAGCCGCTGCTGCGCATTTCGGTGTTCATGAGCGTGTTCAACGTCCATGTGAACCGCAGCCCGGTGGCGGGCCGGATCGAGCGCATCGCCTATCGGCCCGGCAAGTTCATCAATGCCGAGCTGGACAAGGCCAGCGAGGACAATGAGCGCAATTCGCTGGTGATCTCGACCTCTGGCGGCCGCATCGGCGTGGTGCAGATCGCCGGCCTGGTGGCGCGGCGAATCGTCTCGTTCGTGCGCGAAGGGCAGGTGCTGGAAGCCGGCGAGCGCTTCGGCCTGATCCGCTTCGGCTCCCGCCTGGACATCTATCTGCCCGAAGGCAGCAAGGCGCTGGTGGCGGTAGGGCAGACGGCGATCGCCGGCGAGACAGTGCTGGCTGATTTCCGCATCGGCGACGGCGGTCGCACCTACCGGACCGATTAACCGCTTTGGCGGGCCTTCCAGGGCCCGCCGGTGCCGTCATGGCGGAGCCAAGTGCGGTCTGCTAAGATTGGCTCATGGAAATGCCTGACACTCCCCAGATTCCCGAAACGCGTCGCCGCCGGTTCCGCACCATCCCGATCCGGATGCTGGTGCCGAATCTCATCACATTGCTGGCGATCTGTGCCGGCCTGACGGCGATCCGCCTGTCCACCGAAGGACGGATGGAACTCGCGGTGGCGGCCATCGTGTTCGCCGCGGTGCTGGACGGCGTCGATGGCCGCATCGCGCGCCTGATCAAGGGGCAGTCGAAATTCGGTGCGGAGCTCGACAGCCTGGCCGATTTCGTCAATTTCGGCGTGGCGCCGGGGCTGATCCTGTATTTCTGGCAGCTGCACGACCTCAACAATGTCGGCTGGATCGCCTCGATGGTGTTCGCCATTGCCGGCTCCCTGCGGCTGGCGCGTTTCAACGCGACCATGGACGACCCGGACAAGCCGGCCTTTGCGGCCAATTTCTTCACCGGGATGCCGGCACCGCTCGGCGCGATCACGGTGATGCTGCCGGTCTATCTGTCGTTCCTCGACGTGCCGATGCCGCCGGCGGTGATCACGACCGCCTATGTGCTGGTAATCGCCTTCCTAATGGTGTCGCGCCTGCCGGTGTTCTCCGGCAAGGCCGTGAACATGCGCGTGCCGCGCGAGTTGGTGCTGCTGATTTCCGCCTCGGTGGTGCTCTTTGTAGCGCTGCTGATTGGCTATCCCTGGCACATGCTGTCGGTGATCTCGATCGGCTATCTTGCCAGCCTCCCGTTCGGCTGGCGGTCCTATCGCGAGCAGGAGCGTGCGCTGGCGGCGCGGACGGCGGCAGGCGAGCAGGCGCCGGCGGCGGAGCCACCGTCGTCCGGCGATCGGCCGACGCCTTTGCCCTGATCGGCGATGAAAAGATCCCCGGCAACGACCGGGTAAAAATCAAAAAGGGAGAAACCACCGTGACCAAGCCCGATACCATGCTGCCCGCAACCGTGCTCGAAGCGCTTCGGCGCTACGACACGCCGACAATCTGCAACGCGCTGGAGATCGTGGCGCCGGAGCGTCGCCTGATCGGCTACACCACGCGGCCGCTGGTCTGTCCGTTCCCCAATCTGCCGCCCATGGTCGGCTATGCGCGAACCGCCACCATCCGCGCCACGGTGGCGTCGGGGCTGCCGCCGGCGGAGCAGAAGGCGCGCCGGCTGGCCTATTACGAATATGTCGGCAGCGGGCCGGGACCGCAGATCAGCGTGATCCAGGACATCGACGGGCCGGATGCCGGCTATGGCGCATTCTGGGGCGAGGTGAATAGCGCGATCCACAAGGCGCTCGGCTGCCTCGGCGTCATCACCGACGGCTCGATCCGGGACATCCCGCAATGGGCCGATGGCTTCCAGGCGCTGGCCGGATCGCTCGGTCCGTCCCATGCGCATGTCCACGTCACCGACTTCGGCCATGAGGTGCGGGTGGCCGGCATGACGGTGGCCTCAGGCGATCTGATCCATGCCGACAGCCATGGCGCGGTGGTGATCCCGCCGGACGTTGCCGCGAAACTCCCGGACGCCGCCGAACTTTGCGCACGGCGCGAGGAGCCGATCCTGGCGGTGGCACGCGACCCGTCCTTCTCGCTCGCCAAGCTGCGCGATGCGATGGCGAAGGCGTCTGAAATTCACTGATCATCGTTCATTTCAACGAGTGAAATGCGGAGGCGGCAACGTCTCCGCATTTTTCGTTCCGCGAGCGATTTATCGCGTTAATTACTGGTTAATACGAGGTGAACGGTAACCCGTCCTTAATCGTAGTATCGCTAAGTTGCCCCGTGTGCTCCGCAGGGGGAGTGCACCGCCGTCCAGGACGGATGTCGGTCAGTGCGCGTAGCGTCGGAGTTGTCATGGATATCACAACACTCATTGGCTTCGTCTGCGGCGTCATCGTGCTGTGTACCCTGATCCTGATGGGCGGCAATTTCGGGATGTTCTACGACATCCACGCCGTCATCATCATTTTCGGCGGCTCGTTCGCCGCCACGCTGATCCGCTTCCCGCTGTCGTCCATTCTTCATGGCCTGCCGCTCGGTGCCAAATTCGCGTTCACGCTAAGCCGCCTGAATGCCCGTGATCTCGTCGACGAACTTGCCCGCATCGCCGAGATCGCGCGCAAGCAGGGCCCGGTCGGTCTCGAAAAGGTCGAGACCAACGATCCGTTTCTCGCCAAGGGCATCCGCTTCGTGGCCGACGGCTACGATCTCGAATTCATCCGCGACAATCTCGAGCGCGACCGCGACAACTTCCTCATGCATCTCGACGAGGGCTCGAAGATCTATCGCGCCATCGGCGATTGCGCCCCGGCCTTCGGCATGATCGGCACGCTGCTCGGCATGGTGCAGATGTTCTCGAACATGTCGGACCCGTCGAAGCTTGGCCCGTTTATGGCGGTCGCGCTGCTGGCGACGCTGTATGGCGCCGTGGTCGGCAATCTCGTCTGTTTGCCGATCGCCGACAAGCTGCACGTCAAGGTGCTGGATGAAGAAACCAATCGAACGCTGATCATCGACGGCATCCTGATGATCCGTGACAGCAAGAGCCCGGCATTGGTGCGCGAGATGCTGCTGGCCTACCTGCCGGAGAAGCATCGCCACGAAGAAGGCGAGCCGGTCCCGGCGTAACGGTTGAGGGCCTCGCGGAGTAGCGGCAGATGGCGAAGAAAAAGCGCGGCGAGGCACATGGCGGTCATGGCTGGTTCGTGACCTTCGCCGATCTCATGGCGCTGCTGCTAAGCTATTTCGTGATGCTCGTTGCCTTCTCGACGCAGGACTCGGCGAAGCTCAAGATTGTCGCCGGTTCGATGCGCGAGGCTTTCGGCGTGCAGACCGATTCTCGCTATTCCGGCATCATCGAGTCGGATGGTCTGCCGACGCGCGGCATGACGAAGAACAAGGAGCACGTCTCGCCGCAGGATGCGTCCAACGTCACGAGTCCCGACGAGAAAGCCGCGACGGCGCGGCCTTCGGGCGCGAAGCTGAAGATGGACCGTGAATTCGCGCTGGCCTCGGCGTCGCTGCGGCAGGCGTTGCAGGACATGCCCGAGATCACCGAGATCTCGAAGAACATCATGTTCGAGGAAACCAAGCAGGGTCTCAATCTCGAAATCATCGATCAGAACGGCCGCTCGATGTTCGCCGAAGGTTCGAAGGTTCCGTATGAGCGCACCCGGCAATTGCTGCAGAAGCTCGCTATTCCGTTAAAAGCCACGCCGTTGCGGGTAGCGATCGTCGGCCACACGGCTGCCGGCTTCGTGCCATCGCGCAACGACTACGATGCGTTCGATCTGTCAGCGGATCGTGCCAATGTCGTCCGGCAAATCCTCGAACGGGAAGGGTTGCCGCCGTCGCATATTTTCTCGGTATCCGGGAAAGCCGACAGCCAGCCGCTGTTCCCCGACGATCCGACCATGGCTGCCAATCGCCGCGTGACCATCACGCTGATGCGTGAAGACCCGCCGCTGCCGCCGAACCTCAAGCCGTAATCCAGTCAAATCCTTTTTTTGCTGCTCCACGTCCTTTTTGCCGCGTCTTGGGAGCGGCATCCGGCGGTGGGATCGGGTAGGCTGCCGGTTGACTGGCATGGTCCGGCACGCCATAGCGGGCGCCGGATTATCCTTAGGCGTTACGACCAGCATGGCTGTCACGGAAACTACAAGCGAGGTCACGACCGAAGCTCCGGCGGCGCATGCCGGTTTCTGGTCCCTCATGGTCGGGAGCATCGGTGTCGTGTTCGGCGACATCGGAACCTCGCCGCTCTACGCGTTTCGCGAAGCGGTTCACGGCGCGACACATGGCGGACCGGCGACGCCGGTCATTGTGCTCGGCGTGCTGTCGCTGATCCTGTGGGCGCTGTTCATCGTCGTCACCGTCAAATACGTGCTGTTCCTGCTGCGCGCCGACAACAATGGCGAAGGAGGGACACTGTCGCTGATGGCGCTCGGCCAACGCGCACTCGGTCGTCAGAGCTGGGTATTGCTGGCGCTCGGCGTGCTGGGTGCCTCTATGTTTATCGGCGATTCCATGATCACGCCGGCGATCTCGGTGCTCTCCGCCGTCGAGGGTCTCAAGCTCAAGGCGCCCGCACTTGAGCCTTATGTCGTTCCGATCACCATCATCATCCTTGTTGCGCTGTTCTCGGTGCAGCGGATTGGCACGGCCAAGGTGGCGTCCGCTTTTGGCCCGATCATGATCGTCTGGTTCACGGCGCTCGCGCTGATGGGGGCCTCGCATATTACGGACGACCCGACGGTGCTGAAGGCGATCAATCCGTATTATGCCGTGCAGTTCATGCTCACGCATGGCACGATCGGTCTGGTGACGCTCGGCGCGGTGTTCCTGGCGGTAACCGGCGGCGAGGCGCTCTATGCCGATCTCGGCCATTTCGGCCGCAGGCCGATCCAGTATGGCTGGTTCTTCTTTGTGTTGCCCGCGCTGCTGATCAATTACTTTGGGCAGGGCGCTCTGGTTCTGTCCAATCCGGCTGCCATTGAAAATCCGTTCTATCGCATGGCGCCGGAGGCGATGCTGATTCCGCTGGTCGTGCTCGCCACCGCAGCGACCGTGATCGCCAGCCAGGCCGTGATCACCGGAGCCTATTCGCTGGTGCGCCAGGCAGTGCAGCTCGGCCTCCTGCCGCGCTTCGAGGTCCGCTTCACGTCGGAAACGCATGCCGGTCAGATCTATCTGCCGCGCGTCAATCGCCTGCTGCTGATCGGCGTGGTGCTGCTTGTCCTGATGTTCAAGTCGTCGAGCGGTCTCGCTTCGGCCTATGGCATCGCCGTATCCACCACGATGGTGGTGGATGGCATCATGGGCTTCGTCGTGATCTGGAAGCTGTGGAACTGGAAGGCCGCGACAGCCTTCGCGCTGATCGCACCGCTGGTGTTTATCGATCTCACCTTCCTTAGCGCCAATCTTCTGAAACTGATCGAAGGCGGCTGGGTGCCGTTGCTGTTCGGTCTGCTGATGGCTGGCATGATCTGGACGTGGCGCCGCGGCGCCGCGATCCTGATCCTCAAGACCCGTCGCACCGAAGTGCCGTTGCGCGATCTCATCAAGAGTCTCGAGAAGCGCCCGCCGCATATCGTGAAGGGCACCGCGGTGTTTCTCACCAGCGATCCCGAATTCGTACCGACGGCGCTGCTGCATAATCTCAAGCACAACAAGGTGCTGCACGAACACAACGTCATCCTGACCATCGAGACCGCGCAGACGCCGAAGGTCGATGTGACCGAGCGCGTGCGGATGGAAAATATCAGCGACAAGTTCTCGATGGTGAGGCTGCGCTTTGGCTACATGGAGCAGCCGAACGTGCCGAAGGCACTCGTCATCGCGCGCAAGCTCGGCTGGCAGTTCGACATCATGGCGACGTCATTCTTCGTGTCGCGCCGCTCGCTGAAGCCGTCGGCGCAATCGGGCATGCCGCTGTGGCAGGATCACATTTTCATTGCACTCAGCCGTTCGGCGAATGATGCCACCGATTATTTCCAGATCCCGACCGGCCGCGTCGTGGAAGTTGGTACTCAGGTAACGATTTAGCTGTCGCCTTTTCTCGTTTTCGGTTCCCGGATTTGCGCTAGACTGTACGTGTTCACCGGGGGCCGGGAACGGCCTCGCTGCCCCGCTGTTCAGACGCCAGTCCAGACAAGCTGCCCGAGGCCATTTCCATGACAAGCGATAACGTCATTCCCGCCGCGGACCCCTCGGCGGACGCGGGCCATGGCCACTCCACGGCGGGCTTTGGCTCGCTGATCCTTGGCAGCATCGGGGTGGTTTATGGCGATATCGGCACCAGCCCGCTTTACGCGTTCCGTGAGGCCGTGGTCGCCGCCGGAGGGCACAAGGCAGCAGGCGCCGACAATGAGGCCATTCTCGGCGTTCTCTCGCTGATCCTGTGGGCGCTGATCATCGTCGTCACGCTCAAATATGTCGTGATCCTGCTTCGCGCCGACAATAACGGGGAGGGGGGTACGCTGGCTTTGATGGCGCTTGCGCAACGTGCCATCGGATCGCGGGGAGCGGCGATCGCCATGCTGGGCATCATCAGCGCGGCGCTGTTCTATGGCGATGCGGTGATTACGCCGGCGCTGTCAGTGCTGTCGGCGATCGAGGGTGTCAAGCTCGTGACCACGGCCTTCGATCCCTATGTGGTACCGATCACCATTGTGATTCTGGTGGGGCTGTTTGCCGTGCAGTCGCGCGGTACGGCGAAGGTCGCGACATTCTTTGGTCCGATCATGGTGCTGTGGTTCGCCGTGATCGCCGTTGCCGCGATCCCGCGGATTGTGGAACATCCCGAAGTGCTCGCAGCACTGAATCCCGTGCATGCGATCTACTTCATGTTCCATCATGGCATCATCGCCTTCGTGACGCTGGGCGCGGTCTTTCTGGCGGTTACCGGCGCCGAGGCGCTATATGCGGATCTCGGCCATTTCGGCAAAAGGCCGATCAGGCTCGCCTGGCTGTTCCTCGTGCTGCCATCGCTGGCGCTGAACTATTTCGGGCAGGCGGCTCTGGTGATGCATGATCCGACCGCGCTGGAAAATCCATTCTATCTGATGTTTCCCGATTGGGCCCTGATCCCGATGGTGATCCTGGCTGCCACCGCCACAGTGATCGCCAGCCAGGCCGTGATCACCGGCGCCTATTCGCTGACGAGGCAGGCGATCCAGCTTGGCCTGCTGCCGCGCTTCGAAATCCGCCACACGTCGGAAGCGCATTCCGGCCAGATCTATATTCCACGCGTCAACATGCTGCTGCTGATTGCTGTGATCGCGCTGGTTGTAATGTTCAAGTCCTCGAGTTCGCTGGCGTCCGCTTATGGCATCTCCGTCACCGGCACCATGGTTGTGACGGCGATGATGGGCTTTGTGGTGATCTGGCGCGGCTGGAAGTGGTCGCCGATCGCGGCGGCGGCGCTCATCGCGCCGTTCCTCGTCATCGATCTCACCTTCCTGACGGCCAATCTGCTGAAGGTGTTCGACGGCGGCTGGGTGCCGCTGGTGATGGGCGGCGCGATCATCTTGCTGATGTATACGTGGCGGCGCGGCAGCCGGCTGCTGGTAGAGAAATCGCGAAAACTGGAGTTTCCGCTCGCCGATCTCGTCGCCATGCTGGAGAAACGTCCGCCGCAGCGCGTGCCTGGAACGGCGGTGTTTCTCACCAGCGATCCGCTCAGCGCACCGACCGCGCTGATGCATAGTTTGAAACACTACAAAGTGCTGCACGAGAAGAACGTTATTCTCACCATCGAAACTGCGCCCACGCCGAAAGTGGATATCAGCGAGCGTGTGCGTATGGAGGAGATCAGTGCGACCTTCTCGAAAATCACACTGCGCTTCGGCTTCATGGAATCGCCGAATGTGCCGAAAGCCCTTGCCATCGCGCGGAAGACTGGATGGCAGTTCGACATCATGGCGACCTCGTTTTTCCTGTCCCGGCGCGCGCTGAGGCCAGCCGTACATTCCGGTATGCCGCGTTGGCAGGACCATCTGTTCATCAGCCTCAGCCGCACCGCCAATGACGCCACCGACTACTTCTCGATCCCGACCGGGCGGGTGGTCGAGGTCGGTACGCAGGTCACGATTTAAGCTGTTCTGCCGCTTGATTTTTCGCCCGCGAGGCGCGAGTTTGGCGCCCGAAAAATCGGGCGTTTCTGCCCGCGCTATTCGCCTCGGACGACGGGGCGACAGGAGGTTGTAGTGGCAGGCGAAGCTCATACCGTTCACGATTTGACGCCGGACGAAGTCTCGAAGGGCATTGCGGAAGGCAAGTACCTGCTTGTCGATGTGCGCGAGCCGAACGAGGTCGAAGTCGAAGCCTATCCGGACTCGGTGGTGGTGCCGCTCTCGACCTTCGATCCCGCGGAGATTCCCGACCCGGCAGGCAAGGAGGTCGTGTTTGCGTGTCGCTCCGGCAAGCGTTCGGTGACTGCATCGCTGGCAGCCCAGGCTGCGGGCCTCGCTTACGACAAGCACCTCGCAGGCGGCATCATTGGGTGGAAGGCCGCGGGCCTGCCGACGAAAGCCTGATCTCTCGATGAATAAGATTTTTTCGGAGCTGCCTGTCACCGTCTTCGAGGCGATGTCGCAGCTCGCCCGCGACAACAACGCCATCAATCTCGGCCAGGGCTTTCCCGATCATCCCGGTCCTGACGACATTCGTCAGGCCGCGGCGGATGCCACCGTTCACGGCTACAATCAGTATCCGTCGATGATGGGCATCCCCGAGCTGCGTCAGGCCATCGCCACGCACTATCAGCACTGGCACAAGCTCACGCTTGATCCAATGACCGAGGTGATGGTGACATCGGGTGGTACCGAGGCGCTAACTTCGTCGATCCTCGCTGTGGTGCAGCCGGGCGATGAAGTCGTTGTGTTCCAGCCGGTTTACGACAGTTATCTGCCGATCATCCGCCAGGCCGGCGGGATTCCGCGTCTGGTCAGCCTGAAGCCGCCGCATTGGCGCCTGACGGAAGAGGATCTGCGCGCTGTCTTCAATCACAAGACCCGTGCGGTGCTGTTCAACTCGCCGCTCAATCCGGCGGCCGTCGTCTATCCGCGCGAAGATCTCGAGCTGCTGGCAAGGTTCTGCCAGGAATTCGACACCATCGCGATTTGCGACGAGGTGTGGGAGCATGTGACGTTCGACGGCCACGAGCACATCCCGCTGATCACCATTCCCGGCATGCGCGACCGCACCATCAAGGTCGGTTCTGCAGGCAAGATTTTCTCGCTGACCGGCTGGAAGATCGGCTTCGTCTGCGCCGCGCCGCATCTCTTGCGTGTCTGCGCTAAGGTGCATCAATTCCTGACCTTCACCACGGCGCCCAACCTGCAGGTGGCGGTGGCTTACGGGCTCGGGAAGTCCGACGAGTACTTCACCTCCAGGCGCGCCGATCTTGCGCGCAGCCGCGATCGCCTCGCGGCGGGGCTGGAGCGTATCGGTTTTCCCGTGATCAAGTCGCAGGGCACGTATTTCCTCACGGTCGATCTCGCGCCGCTCGGGCTCAACGAAACCGACGAGGAATTCTGCAAGCGCATCGTCACGCAATACAAGGTCGCCGGCATTCCGGTCTCGGCTTTCTACGAGCAGGACAAGGTGACGTCGGTGGTGCGCTTCTGCTTCGCGAAGAATGACGCGACACTCGATGCCGCGCTGGAGCGGCTGTCGGACGCAGTCCACCGGCGCTGAATCTTGTCCCGGACGCGATGCGGCGCGAAGTGCCGCTTCGCTGAGCCGGGAGCGTATCTGGCGACGGATTGTTGGGCGGTCCCGGTTCTGCGGAGCAACGTTTTACGTTGCACCGCGCCCGGAACACGATGGGTCGGGAAAGAGGATGACCATGCGCAAGGCGGGACTGGCATTGGTTGCGCTGCTGCTGGCCTCGCCTGCAGGGGCGCAGCAACGCGTTGTCAATTTCTACAACTGGTCGAACTACATGGCGCCGGGAGTCCTTGAGGACTTCACGAAGGAAACCGGTATCAAGGTTGTTTACGACACATTCGATGCCAATGAGACGCTGGAGACGCGACTATTGGCAGGGAAATCCGGCTACGATGTCGTTGTGCCGACTGCCTATTTCCTGCAGCGTCAAATTAAGGCGAAGGTTTTCCAGCCGCTCGACAAGAGCAAGCTGCCGAACTTGAAGAACGCTTGGCCGGAAGTCACGAAGCGCCTCGCCACCTACGATCCCGACAACCTGCATGCCGCCAATTACATGTGGGGCACCACCGGCATCGGTTACAACGTCAAGCAGATGGCGAAAATCCTCGGCCCCGATGCGAAGATCGATAGCTGGGATATCGTCTTCAGGCCTGAGAACCTTGCGAAGTTCAAGGATTGCGGCGTCCATATGCTGGACAGTGCCGACGATATCCTGCCGGCGGCGCTGAATTATCTCGGTCTCGATCCGAATTCGACCAAGCAGCCCGATCTGGAGAAGGCTGCTGATCTCGTCGCGAAAATCAGGCCGAGCGTGCGAAAATTCCACTCGTCCGAATATCTGAACGGCCTTGCGACCGGTGAAATCTGCCTTGTGGTCGGCTGGTCCGGCGACATCATCCAGGCCCGCGCCCGTGCGGCGGAGTCGAAGAACGGCGTCGAGATCGGCTATGCGATCCCGAAAGAGGGCGCTCAGATGTTCTTCGACAATTTTGCCATTCCGACAGACGCAAAGAATGTCAGCGAGGCCTACGCGCTGATCGACTATCTTTATCGGCCCGAGGTCGCCGCGAGGAACTCGAACTATCTCGGCTATGCCAATGGCAATCTCGCCAGCCAGAAGCTGATCGATGCGAAGATCATCCAGGATAAGACGATCTATCCGGATGAGGCGATGCTCGCGAAGCTGTTCATCATCACGGCACGCGATCCGCAGACGCAGCGGGTGATCAACCGGCTGTGGACCAAAGTGAAGACAGGGAAGTAACTCTCCTGTCGTCCCCGCGTCCGCCGGGACGACAGGCTACGAGAGCGGCCGCCACCGGCGATGCAGCCACAGCCACTGGTCGGGATATTCCCTGATCCAGCTTTCCAGCACCGACGTCACCGCCTGCATGGTGCCGGCAATGTCCACCTTGCCGTCAGCGCTGCGCACCGGTTTCACTTCCTCCGACAGCTCGATGCGGAAGCGGTGGTTCGGCAGACGGATCACGCGCACGCCATGGATCGGACAATCCACCTGGCGCAGCAACCGCGCCAGCATCGGATTGGCGCGCGTCTTGCGGCCGAAGAAGTCCACCTCCGCGCCCTTGGTGAACCACTGGTCCACCAGCATCGCCACGTGCTTGCCCTCATCGAGCGCATGCGCGAGCTTCACCGGCGCGTCGTGGCTCGCAGCGATGAGATTGCCCATGCTCACCGCACGGATCGACTTGATGGCGCGATCGGCGGCGGCGATATTCGGCGGGCGATACAGCACGGCCGTATCGAGGCCATGCGCAACAGCAGCGAGGGCAGGGATTTCCCAATTGCCGAGATGGCTGGCGAAGATCAGGGCCGGCTTGCCGTCGTCGCGAAGCGCATCGAATATCTCGCCGGTGCGCTTTGAGAATTCCACATTGCTCTGCTTGCCGGGATTGCTGGCATCATAGTCCCAGATGCGGTCGAGATGCGCGAATTCCGCGCCGATCCGCCCGACATTGTCCCAGACGCCGGTGACGATGCGGTCGATCTCTTCCGGGGATTTCTCGGGGAAGGCCGCGGTGAGGTTCGCACGCGCGATTTTGTCCTCGCGAAACAGCGGGCCGATGCGGCGGGTGATCTTGCCAAAGAGATTGGCGGTCTTGATCGGATCGAAATAGCGCGTGGTGCGCAGCATGCCGATGGTCAGCGCGCCAACGGCGGCTTCGCCTGCGGGCTTCAGGGCGTCGCGGATGCGCGCCTTGGTGCGAAGCAGCAGGCGGAGCATCAGAATTTGACGATAATCTTGCCGAACACCTGACGCGTCTCCATCCGCTTCAGCGCAGTGGCGACGTCGTCCAGCGGCACTTCGGTATCGATCACGGGCAGCATGCCGTCGGCCATCTTGTCGAGGCTCTCGGAGATGTTGCGCATAGATGCGCCGAAGGAGCCGAAGATGCGATATTGCTGCTGGAACAGCTGCATCAGGTTGATGGTGGTGCTCGGTCCCGAGGTCGAGCCGCAGGTGACGAGGCGGCCGCCGCGCTTCATCACCAGCAGCGAGCCGTTGAACGTGTCGGCACCGACATGCTCGAACACGACATCGACACCCTTCTTCTTCGTGATCTTGCGCGTCTCGCCTTCGAAGCGATCCTTGCGGTAGTTAATCACGTAGTCGGCGCCGAGCTTCTTCACGCCCTCGATCTTGCTGTCATCGCCCACGGTGGTGATGACGGTGCAGCCGATCTTCTTTGCCATCATGATGGCGACAGTGCCGATGCCGGAGCCGCCCGCATGGACGAGGATGGTCTCGCCGGGCTGGAGTTTCGCATTGTCGAACAGCATGTGCTGCACGGTCGAGAAGGCGATCGGCGCGCAGGCGATATCGGTGAAGGAGAGCTTGTCCGGCGCGGGGATGACAAGTCGTGCCGGCATGTTCATCAGTTCGCGTGCAAAGCCGTCGATGTGGAAGCCGTAGAGGCCGCCGACATTCTCGCAAAAGTTATCGCGGCCGTCCTGGCAGGCCTTGCAGTGGCCGCAGGTCAGCGCGCCGTACATGGCGACCTTCTGGCCCGGCTTGAAATTGGTGACGCCTTCACCGACCGCGGCGATCTCGCCAGACGCTTCAGCGCCGATGGTGATCGGCAGCTTGCGCTTGGCAAAGGCCATGCCGCGATAGCCCCAGACGTCGATATGGTTGAGGCCGACCGCGCGGACGCGGATCTGCACTTCGCCGGCTGCGGGCGGCGGGGGCGGGGGAACGTCGGCGGTGACCAGCTCGCGTTCGGCAGCAAGATTGAGCGCACGCATGGGCCGTGTCTCCGGGCTAAGATGTTGATTTCTGAGGCCTGCGTATCGCCGGTTCACGCAGGCGCGTCAACCGGCGAGAGGCGCTATACCGGCTCGCCGGTGAGGATCAGTGAGGCGTTCTGGCCGCCGAATCCGAAGGAATTCGACATCACCGCGGTAACGCGGGCGTCGCGGGCGGTGTTGGGAACCACGTCGAACGGAATGGCCGGATCAGGTACGTCGTAATTGATGGTCGGCGGGATGCGCTGATGCTCCAGCGTGAGCAGGGAGAACACCGCTTCCACTGCACCGGCGGCGGAAAGCGTGTGACCGACCATCGATTTGTTCGACGATACCGGAATGGTCTTGGCGAGTTCACCGAACACGGTGGAGATGCCCAGATATTCCATCTTGTCGTTTTCCGGCGTGCCGGTGCCGTGAGCGTTGATGTAATCGATCTGGTCAACGGTCATGCCGGCATCGATCAGGCCGTTCTTGACGCAGCCGATGATCGGCTTGCCGTCCGGGCTCGAGCGGGTGCGGTGGAAACTGTCGGCGAGTTCGCCGCAGCCGGCGACGATGCCGAGGATCTTTGCGCCACGCGCCTTGGCCGCCTCCAGGCTTTCAAGCACCAGTGCACCGGCGCCTTCGGCCATCACAAAGCCTTCGCGGTTCTTGGCGAAGGGCCGGGAGGCCTTGGAGGGCGTCTCGTTGTTGGTCGAGAGCGCTGACAGCAGCGAGAAGCGGATCAGCGCTTCCGGATTGACCGAACCATCGGTGCCGACACACAGCGCGGCATCGGCCTCGCCGCGGCGAATTGCTTCGACGCCGAGCTGGATCGCGGTCGCGCCCGATGCACAGGCGGTCGAGAGCGAGATTGGCGAGCCCTTGGTACCGAATGCGTCGGCGAGCGAGTCCGCCACCGAGCCGAACAGGAAGCGGCGATGATATTCGGTGAAGCCGCCGGAGCCGGCGGTGCGCAGTAGCGTGTCGTAGTTAATGTCCGTGTTGGCGCCAGCAGCCTTGGCAAGTGCCTGGCGTTGCGGCCACTCCACTTCAACTGGAGCGACGGCGAGAAACAGCGGCCCAGGGAAATCACCCTTGGCGCCGATTCCGGCCTGCGCGATGGCTTCTTCGGCAACGAGTTCGCCGAGCTTCTCGCCGAGATCGGTGGAAGAGAACGGATCGACATTGAGGAAATCGACCGTGCCGGCCATCGTGGTTTTCATGCCGTCGATGGGGAAGCGAGTGATGGTGCGGATACCGGATTCGCCGGCCGTCAGTTTCTTCCAGTTGTCGGACTTGCCGGCGCCGAGCGAAGTCGCAACGCCCATGCCGGTGACGACGACGATCGGTCGACCGAATTTATCGCGGGTTGCTGACATTTTTTCTCCGTCGCCCGTGCGGGCCGCTCGTAACTTAAATCGCTTCGACCAGTGCCATGCCTTCGCCGCGCCAGTGGCCGGTGCCGATCACGACAATCTGGGACGGCGCCCTAGACATTTCAATCTCAGTGCCGGTGGAATCGTTCGGTGCATAAAGCGCGCCGCGTGACAGAGACATTGCCGCAAGGCCGATGCCGAGCGGAAACTGCGTCTCGACCGCGTGACCGAAGGACGAGCCCGTCGCGCGTACCGGAACGTCCGCATGCTGCTTGAGAAAGCTCAATTCTTCCGACGTCGCAGGTTCTGCGCCGGTGGCGCCGGTGATGATCGCTGTGTTCTGCTCGGCTGCACCGACCTTGGCCCAAAGATTGCCGAGCGATGCGGTGACTTCGCCGCCATCCTTGCGGCGTGCACGATCTGCGACGACCGTCTTTAGCCGTGCGAACGGTTTCGCGCCGCGCGCTTCTGCATGGGCCTTCGACTCGATGACGAGGAAGGCACCGCCGGAGCCGAGCGCAAAACCGCTATTATCCTTGCGGCCCCACACTGACGAATACTTGTCGCGCAGGTTGAAGTTGTCGAATTCGTACAGCAGCAGCATGTCTTTGCGCTCGCCATTATGCCCGGCGCCGACAAGAGCGATGTCGCTCTGGCCGTCAGCGATGCGCGCGAGCGCGATGCGCACGGCATCGACGCCTGCCGCTTCCTCGCCCATGAAGGTGCGGGATGAACCGGTGACGCCATGCACGATGGCAATATTGCCGGCGAGCAGGTTCGAAAGCTGGGCAAGGAAGAGGGTGGGGCGAAGATCGTTGAGCAGCTTCTCGTTCAGGTAGCTTGGCGTTGCGTCGCCGTGGGCTTCCGAATTGAGGATGCTGGAGTCGACATTCAGATCGCGCTCGCCGCCACCGGCCGCGACGATCATATCCATCTTCGAGAGGATATCCTTGTTGCCCTTCACGCCAGCGCTATCGAGCGCCAGGCCGGCGGCATAGGTGCCGATGCGCTGCCAGGCTTCCATCTGGCGCTGATCGCCCTTTTTGGGGATCTGCGCATCGTAGCTGACCGGCACCAACGGATGCACCACATAGGGCGCAAAGGTCGTCTCGTCGACATTGACGCGTTTGCCATTCAGCGCATCCCAATGCGCCTCGGGGCCTTCGCCGAGCGACGACACGATGCCGATACCGGTGATCCAGGCTTCGACGGGTTCGTGGGCGATGGGGCGGGTTTCTGCCATGGGACGGTACCTTAGAGAGGGCCCGGGACGGAGGCCCGGGCAGGAAGCGCAGGCGCTTCGCCATGGTGTCCATATGCCTGCACCGATCTCATGGGAAGATCGGTGCGGGTTTGAACGCAATCATCGAACCGTAAGGAGCGTTACGCGCCGGGCCTTACGCACCCTTGGCGGCAACCAGTTCATCGATGCGGGCGCTGAGATTCTTCAGGACGAAGTACTGTTCGGTGGTCGCCTTGCCGTCGTTGACTTCCTGGGTCCACTTTTCCAGCGGCAGCTTGATCCCGAATGCCTTGTCGATCGCGAAGGCGATGTCGAGGAAGTCGAGGCTGTCGATGCCCAGATCGTCGATGGCGTGGCTTTCCGGCGTGATCGTGTCGCGCGGGATGTCGCAGGTTTCCGCGATGATGGTAGCGACCTGATCGAATGTGGAGGACATTACTAAGCCTTTGATATATTGGAGATAAATTTCGTTCTGCGCGCGCAAAGGCTAGGCTTCGCCCCGGTTTGGGCCGGTTCGCCGCAGGAGTCGTTTGCCCATATATCGGAGCGGACGCGCCAGTTCAATGCAGTTGAGCGGTTGCTCACCAACGCGTTGTGGGCGGTGGAAAGGTGCCAGGAACGGGGATCAGGAATGCGGGGTGGCGATCCGGGCGCAGTCGCGGCGTCCCATCAGGACGCAATCCTGGGTTTTGCGGAGGTCAGCAATGGTAACCGCGAGCCAGATACCGGCACCGACCAGCAGGGCTGTGAAGGTGAAGGCGGCGGCGTTGGCCAGCATGCGATGACGGAAGTCGTCGGCCTCGGCATTCTGCTGATAGCGCGAAAGGTCGCCCGCTGGCTTTAGTGCAGTGCGGGAGGCGGGGACTGTCGGATGATTGGGTAGCGTGGTCGATGCACGTGGCACGAAGCGCAGCACGCGGTGCTCGTCGTCGTCCCGGATGATCGGCTGCTGGCTTTTCATGATCGGTCGTCTGCGAAACTAATAACCGACGGTAGCACGACGATGCGCCGTTGAGTCGGGAAAAGTCGCATAACGGCAATGTCGTGATGATCGGTGATGACGTGGAACTGATCGTCGAGGCCCGGTCGCTGTGTCATAGTCGCTCTGGCAAATGCATTCATGGAGCCTGACATGTCGAACATTCGAGAGCCGATCCTCCAACCGGTCCCGATCCTGTCGCTGCGTCCAACGCAGATGACTGTCGGCATGCGCGAGGTCAAGGAGAAGAGGAAGCGCTGGCGCGAGCAGAAATCGACGCGCAAGCAGGCCGAGTCTCTCGGAAAGCATATGATCCCGGTCGTGCTGGGTCCCGATAAGCGTCACTATGTCGTCGACCACCATCATCTCGCGCGGGCGTTGCACGATGAAGGTGTCAAAGACGTTCTGGTTACCGTGATTGCCGATCTCACCATGGTCGACAAGAACGCTTTCTGGAGCGTGCTGGATCATCGCCGCTGGGCCTATCCCTATGACGGCAAGGGCGAGCGGCGGCAGTTCAAGGATATTCCGAAATCGGTGACGGGGCTGAAGGACGACCCATATCGCAGCCTGGCCGGTGAAATCCGTCGCGCCGGCGGCTATGCCAAGGATACCACGCCGTTCAGCGAATTCCTGTGGGCGGACCTGTTTCGCCGGCGTATCGCGCGCAAGGCTGTCGAAGCCGATTTCGCCTCTGCGATGGAGAAAGCACTGGCGATCGCGAAGAGCAAGGACGCGATCTATTTGCCGGGCTGGTGTGGCCCGTCATCGGACAACTGAGGCGCGCCCACCGGCTCCGAGGTCGGATCGCCCTTGCCGCCGAGAGCGCGATGAAGGAAGCGTTCGACCTTGCCTCCGAACAGCAGAACCGCAAAGGTGAAGGCGAGTGCCACCGCGAGCAGCCGCCAGTGGCCGGCTCCGCACATGATGCCGATACAGGCGGTGAGCCAGACGCAGGCCGCACTGGTAAGGCCGCGGATACGAAAGTGGCGTTCGGAGTGCAAGATCACGCCGGCGCCGAGAAAGCCGATGCCGGTGACGATGCCCTGCACGATACGGCTGCCGGCATCAGTAAAGTTGCCCTGGTGCAGGGGATCTGCAAGCGTCGTCAGCATCGCGGTGGCGAGGCTGACGAGCGCGAGGGTGCGCACGCCCACCGGTTTGCCGTGCAGGTCGCGATTGAGGCCCACAGCGCCGCCGGCGAGGGCGGCGATGCCGAGGCGCAAGATGATCTCCGACCAGTCGAGCACGGGCTTGTCCTTCTGTCGCCGCTACTTCGGCAGACGTCCCATCATATAGAATTCGTCGTTCGGTTTCATGCTGGTGATATTGGCCATCCGGTTCGACAGGGCGAAGAAGGCCGAGACTGCGGTCATGTCCCAGATGTCGTTGTCGGTAAAGCCGTGGCTTGCCACTTCGGCGAAGTCGTCTTCCGATACGGTTTCTGCCGAGCGGCTGACCTTCATGGCGAAATCGAGCATCGCGCGCTGACGCGGTGTGATATCTGCCTTGCGGTAGTTCACGGCGATCTGGTCGGCGATGACAGGGTTCTTGGCCCGGATGCGCAGGATAGCGCCGTGCGCGATGACGCAGTAATGGCACTGGTTCGCCGCAGAGGTGGCGACGACGATCATTTCACGCTCGGCCTTGGTGAGGCCGCTGTCCTTCTCCATCAGCGCGTCGTGATAGGCGAAGAAGGCGCGAAATTCGTCAGGACGCGATGCCAGCGACAGAAACACGTTCGGCACGAAGCCGGATTTCTCCTGTACGGCAAGAATGCGCGTACGGATATCGTCCGGCAGCGTGTCGATAGCGGGCGTTGGAAAACGTGTCGCTGGCTTGGTCATCGGAGCGTTCCTCGAAATTCGCTGTTTCGAGAGACCATAGGCGATGACGCGTGCAGCGCAAGGCGCTGATCGGTCGTGCGGATGAGGCAGCGATGTCCGGCGCCGTCGTTTCAACACGCCCGGCATTCCCGCATCTTGCTCCGCTCATGCGGGCTAGGTTACCGTAGCGGCTTCTTCAGCAGCGAGAAACGGTCGGGATCGAGGCCGAGCGACGGCTGCAGCATCGGCGCATCGACCATGCGCGGTTGCGGCGGTGCGATCGGACGTTCGCTGAAGCCAGGATCGTTCGGGACATCACGGCTCGATGTGGCGCCGCGCCAGCGCTCCAGCACCGCGCCGACGAAGTTCATGTCATGGCCAGCGGCCACCGACGGCACCGTGGAGATGGTCGCTTCCGAGCGCGGCAATTGATGCGGAGGCACTTCCTTGAAACGCAGGCGCGTCGGCAGCGCGACGCCTTCGCCGAAGGCCAGCACTTCCCGGGTGCCGAGGGACGGCACGAACGAGAGCAGATTGGCGGCCGCGTCCGAGACGGCCGAGCGCAGCAGCGACTGGTCGCGATCATTGGCGAGGCGCATGGCGAACAGCGTGTTGCACTGAGAGATGATGGTCGCATCGAGTTCGGCCGGCCGTTGGGTGACGAGGCCGAGATAGACGCCGTATTTGCGGCCTTCCTTGGCGATACGCGACACCGCCTTGCGGGTCGGACCGAAGCCGATATTGCGATCCGCGGCGGCGTAGCGATGCGCCTCCTCGCAGACAAACAGCAGCGGCGAGACGCCATCGCTCCACAGGCCGAAATCGAACGCCATGCGGCACAGGACAGAGACCACGCTATCGACGACTTCCGCGGGGAAACCGGCAAGCTGCATGATGGTCATCGGCTTGCCATTGGCAGGCAGGCGGAACAGATGGCTGATCACTTCGGCCATGGTGTCGCCGCCGACATTGGCATTGTCGAACATGAAGGCGTAGCGCGGGTCGTTTTTCACGGCGTCGATACGGGACAGCAGCTTGTGATACTGGATGCGCGAGGAGCGGTTCTCCAGCTTGCCCATGCGCTCGTCGATCAACGAGATCATATCCACCAGACGATACGGCACCGGCGTATCCACGGTGTAGCCGACGGTCTTCGGATCGAGGCGCTTGAGGCCGATACGGTCGGAATTCTGATACTGCGTATAGACGCCCTTGGCGATCGGGATCACCTCCGCGAGGATTTCAAGCTCCTCGGGCACGCCCGGACGGCCCGCAAAGAGCACGTCCACGATTTCCTCGAAATTGAACAGCCAGAACGGCAGTTTCAGATTGCGCGGATTGAGCACGAGCGCCTTGTCGCCGAAGCAGCGGCCATATTCGTTGTGCACGTCGAGCAGGAAGATGCGCAGGTTAGGCCGCACCTGCAGGATCTCGTTGAGCAGCAAGGACACGCCCGACGATTTACCGACGCCGGTGGAGCCGAGAACGGCGAAATGCTTGCTGAGCATTTCCTCGACATCGACATAGGCGGTGACCGAACGATCCTGCTGCAGCACACCGACGTTGATCTGGTCGGAGCCGGACGGCGCATAGACCGTGCGCAGGTCAGTGTTGCTGATCAGTTCGACGGTGTCGCCGATGGTCGGATAATTAGTGACGCCGCGCTGGAATTTCGGGCGGTCGGGCGTGCCCGTGATCTCGCCCAGCAGATCCACCGATGCGCTCGCGACGTAGATATCCGACTTGTACATGTCTTCGGAGGAGACCTCCGTGATCATCGCGATGATCGTCGAGCTGGCGCAGCGAATGCTGACGAACCGGCCGACCGTGCCGCGCATCTCGGAGGGTGTCATCGGATTGACGGCCAGAAGACCGACGCGCGCGAGCGATCCGCGCACTGAAATGATGCGCCCGAACGACGCTGCCGTAGTCATGGTGTCCATATCCGAATTCGTCTTCTGCACCCCGGTTTTGCGGGCCACTATGAAGGGCAGGGGCTGGAAAAACTGTTAAGGCGAATCGGGCGGTTTGAGCCGACGTCCTGCGCCTGTATCGCTCTGCAGAATTCGGGGACGCCGGTACGCCTGAAATCCGGTGATCGAGTACCGGCAGTCGGTCGGCCTGGCGCAGGGCTTTACGTGGCTTTAACCAAGGACGAAATCTGACGGCCGGCCCTCCGTCGGAACGATGTCTCGGCCAACCGATTCCAGACCGCGGCGTCCAGCCTCTTGCGATCGTCTGAATCCGTTGGGGAATGGTGAAACGGTAGCCTGCCGAATTCTAGCTTAATCTGTTGATCGACGTCGTATCCGACCTCGGCGCGGGCAAGAATCCCGGTGCCGCGCGGGCCGTGAATGGTCGGCGTTGTCGGGATCGATAGCCCACTCGTACTTCTTGACCGGGCCGGCGGCCCGCTGCTTCCACGTGCCGCGCAGCTCGCGGTCTGCGTCATCATCAGAAGGAAAGGTCAACGTCCTGATAGACTCAGAAGGTTTCGCCGATGTCGGAATCTATACGGGTAGCTCAAGCTGAGCTCGAAGTCCGCCATCCCGACGATTGGTGAGGGTTATATCTCCCCCGTGCTCCCGGGCGATCGTTCGAGCAATGGTAAGGCCGAGGCCAACGCCCGGCTTCGAGGGGGCACGCTCCGAGGCAATCCTGCGGAACGGCGCGAATGCTATTTCTATGTCGCCCTGCAGAATTCCAGGGCCATCATCATCGACAACGACGTATACTTTATCGTTATCCATTCGGACAACCACACGTGCGCGATCCCCGTACTTCGAAGCATTGTCGATAAGATTTGAAACCGCGCGACGGAGAAGAGTGGGGCGACAATGAATACTAATACCTCTGACGTCGTCATACGCAACGTCGCCACCTAGATCGCTGATGTCTTCACAAATGTCTCCAATGAGCACGCCGAGATCGACGAGTCTTCGCGGCTCTTGACGGGCATCGTCGCGGGCAAATGTCAGCGTAGTATCAATCATCGCGTTCAAGACCTCCAGGTCGCGATGCATCTTCTGGCGATGCTCGCCGCTCGTGGCAAGTTCGACACGTAGGCTCAGGCGGGCCAGCGGCGCTCTCAGATCATGGGAGATCGCGGCGAGCATCTGAGTGCGGTCATCGAGGAAGCGCCGCAATCTATCCTGCATCTGATTTACGACACGTATCGTCCGTCGTAGTTCGGTCGGCCCCTCTACAGGGATAGGAGGGGCGGTCAAGTCGAGGCCCAGTCGCTCGGCTCCGTGAGCAAACTTCCGAATTGGAACAGCGAGGCCGTGGCCCATCCAAATCGATACGCCAATCACTACGATCGTCATTGAGATCAGCCAGAGTTTCCCTGACCCTTCCGCCGCTGGATACTCTGGAAGCACGAACCGAATGTTGGACCCGTCGGAGAACCTGGCGCGCAGGACGGCAACCGTTTCTCGCAAATGCGTCGAAGGACGCTCGCGTCTTAAGTTGTCCGTGGGTATTCGGCCCCCGTGGAGTCCGATAACCGTACTCAGATCATCGAGTTGCACGGCGACGAGCCGGCCTAGCCAATCGACATGCGAATTGGCTTCAAAACCGGCAACGGAATCGTCGGACGGGGCGTGCTCAATCAAGATGGCGGGGTCGGTAAGTGCGCTAATGAACCGCTCTCGGTCCGACGGATTCAACGAAATTGCCGTTCGCAAGATCATTGCTATCTTGCCAGCCAGCATCATTGTGTTTTGGCGAGGGTACATCATGACGATTGCTGACTCAGAGGTCATAAACCGGCTGCCTGAACCGTTCGCTCGCAACCCGTTTTCGCTGGTACCTTTCAGGGCCAAACTCAGCCCAGCGGCAGTCGTCAGGCCTAGGAAGATTGCAAGCGCGATGGCTGCCGCAAACCGGACGGAAATACGATTGAGAGTCGATGGCAATGTCATTTCGAGGTGACAATCTCAACTTCGGCGGCCAGCACATATCCGCCACCCCGGACTGTTTTGATGAGGGTTGGCTGTGCAGGATCCGGTTCAATCTTACGACGGATGCGACTGATTTGGACGTCAACGCTTCGATCGAAGGGATTGGCTGACCGTCCGCGCGACAAGTCCAACAATTGATCGCGCGACAAAACGCGATGAGGCCTTTGCGCTAAGGCCAGCAGAAGTTCGAACTCTCCCGATCGCAATGCGACCAGTGAGCCATCGGCTCCATTTAACTGTCGATGGATCACGTCCAGGCGCCAGCCGGCAAATGCAAGAACGTGTTGCTGGTCACCCGAGGTTCTCAACGTTGCCGGCCCGGCGCGTCGTAAGACAGCACGGATCCGCGCGAGCAATTCGCGCGGGTTTGTTTCCTTTGCAACGTAGTCGTCCGCGCCCATTTCGAGCCCGACGATTCGATCCATATCATCGCTCATTGCTGTGAGCATGATGATCGGAATGGAGCTTTTCATGCGAAGTTGTCGGCAAAGAGACAAGCCGTCAATGCCTGGCAGCATCAGGTCCAGAACAACCAAGTCGATTCGCTGGTCTTGCAGCGCGAGCATCATCTCGTTGCCATGATGAGCGAGGGAGACGCGATAACCATGTCGGGTCAAAAAGGTCTCGAGTAAGGCGCAAAGTTCCTTGTCGTCGTCAACGACCAGAAGGTGCTGTCCGCCCTCCATTTCCATTCCAAGCTCCATAGTCAGTAAGCAACGCGCCGTTCTTCTGGTGTTCCTTGTACGGCAACCCGCACGCTTTCGCAGCCGTCCGCAACGGGGTTTTTTGTAAACAAGTGTAACCCGGCTGGTGGGGGCAACGCTGCATTACATTTCTCCGGAGTGGGAAATGTCGAGGACATTCGGCGCCGGCGGACTCGATTTATAGAGATACTGAATTGAGGTAGGTCGCGCACCTCCTCGCCGGTATCCCCGTCGAAGCCCTGCGTTGAGGTTTGCGTTGAATATTTGGAGGCGCGGGCGAAAGCCATCGTATCGAACGCGGGATGAAGGAGAGCGCAGTCTGGAAAGGTGGTGTTGGATACTTGCGATTGTTTCCGGACTGGGAGCGCTCGGCAGCAACATCGTATCATCGGCTGAAGCGCAGGGATTCAGCTACAATCAATCATCGAGGCCGAAGCCTCCTGCTGTCGCAGTACAGAGCGGGAGCATAATGATTCAGGCAACGAAAGTTGAATATGACTACGTCAACTCGCGTGTTGCGGCGGTCGGAAACGTTCAGGTTTTCCACAACGGGACGTCCGTGCAAGCCGACAAGATCGTTTATGACCAGAAGGCTGGAAGATTGCGCGCGGAAGGCAATGTCCGGATGACGGACGCAGACGGACGCATCACATATGCGGACACGTTTGACTTGAGTGACGATTATCGCGACGGATTTATCGATGCGCTGCGGGTGGACACTGCCGACGCTACACGTATGGCGGCGACGCGCGCGGACCGCAGTTCTAAAAACTACACAGTATTCCACAATGGTGTCTACACAGCATGTGCCGCATGTAAGGACGATCCGAAGAAGCCGCCGTTATGGCAGGTCAAGGGAGAACGTATCGTTCATGATCAATCTGAAAAGATGATGTATTTTGAAGGGGGGCGAATTGAGTTTGTTGGAGTTCCTCTTGCCTACATACCCTATTTCTCGACGCCCGATCCGACCGTAAAGCGGAAAACAGGCTTTCTGTCTCCGCAATACTATAGCACGACGGCAACAGGGATCGGTCTCGAGTTTCCGTTTTATTGGGCAATTGCGCCTGATCTTGATATGACGGCATCTCCACGCTACCACCAGAAGCAAGGCCTGCTCATGCAGGCTGAATTCCGCCAGCGCCTGATGGACGGCGCCTATCAGATCCGCGCTTACGGCATCAATCAGCAGGACCCGACCGCTTTCGGTGCAAGCTCGGTCAGCAACAAGG
>NKIY01000021.1 GCA_002256345.1 Bradyrhizobiaceae bacterium PARB1
TAAGCAACTGCTATCTCGCTGAGCGATCCACGAATCTGTCTCACGCGCCGAGATCGGTCGGAAGCCGTGGATTTTCAGGCAAACGCCGCTGAAAGATCCTGCTGAGACAGCTTGACTGTTCAGATAAATCGCCGAGATGAGCGCCGCCTTCTGCTGCGCATCGCTCGGTATCGTCCCCACCGTCCGCCATGCCGATTACATCGGCTCCTGGCTGGAGGTGCTGCGCGAGGACAATCGCGCGATCGTCCGCGCCGCCTCGCAGGCGAGCAAGGCGGCGGACTGGATCTTGTCGTTCCTGCCCGAGGCCGAAACGACGGACCCTGGCAGCGACGCGATCGACAGGAGGGCGGCATGATCCTCCTGACCGACGAACTGCGCGCGCAGCTACTGGCCAACGGCCGCATCCGCGACGCCGACCATGTGCCGGTGGTCAAGTTTTTTAATCCGCTCGGTGAGGGCGTCTGGCTTGCGACAGAGCTCGGCCCCGACGGCGACACGCTGTTCGGTCTGGCCGATCTTGGCGAACCGGAGCTCGGCTATTTCTCGCTCGAGGAAATGATCTCGGTGCGCCTGCCGTTCGGGTTGGGTATCGAGCGCGACATCCTCTTCACCGGCCAGTTCCCGATCTCGGTCTGGGCCGAGGCCGCGCGCGAAGCCGGCAGCATTCGCCGCGCCGAACGGATTATCCGTGCGGCAGGGCGGTCCCGGTGGGACGGCGTGTGATGCGCTTCCGCCGTTGGCATCGACCCGAACCCTATGGCGACACGTCGCGAAAGCGTGCGGCGTTTCTCCGCAAGCAGCGCCTCGAACGCGAGGCGCTGCCCCTTTTTGCCGACGAGATCGCCGCCGGCCAACATGGCGTCGACGAGGAGATGGCCCGTCGCGCCGTCTGGTGGGACGAGGCCGAACGGGCGCGCCGCCGCATGCGGGCGGCCTCCTGGCGCAAGGCCCGCACCCGCCTGTTCGCGTTGCCCGACGCGCTGCGGAGCACCGTGCGCGAGATCTGGCGCGATTGCCCCTATCCGGCCGATCCGGGCTATTTCGCGGATCTGCTCCACCAGATCGACGTCGGCCGCGTCGATCCGCACCGGCCGCCCTGGAAGTTCCACCCGGAGCTGAAGGCACGGATGACGCCGGACCCGTCGAGCTTCGACGCCGCCTTCCGCCAGATCGGCCAGCGCAAGGTCGGCGGCGGGCCGAAGACCACGGAGGCGGACGAGCTGCTGTTTTGCGGCAATCTCGGCTCCGGCATCCTCTTCCTGCGTTCGCGCGTGCGCCTGATCGAGCGCCACGAGAGCTTCTACACCTCGTCGGGCCATCGCCTGCGCGACTCCAAGGTCGGCAGTGGTGGGCACTTCGTCGAGATCGAGATTACGGGCGACTGCTCGGACGCGGAGCTGGCGACGATCGAGCGCATTGCCCAGGCGGCCGACACGCGGCCCGTCGCGGTCAGGAGGGCCGCGCGGCCTGGCCGGATGACGAGCGGGAGAACGGCATGATGATCCCCACTGTCCTGCCGGCCGCTGCCTCTCGCCCTGGGCGGTGTTCTCCCGGCGTGCCGCCGCGGCCTCCGCAAAGTCAACGGCCTTGCCGTTCCCCATCGCCGCCGCCCAAAGGCGCCCGCTTCGGTGACTGTCCGGGATTCCGGCGGTCCCTCGGAGCCCTACCGCTCACGGTGAGCGGCAGCAGCCAGGAGGTCTCCATGCGTAGCTCGACATCCATCGAATCCGTCTTCGTTTTCGGCTCCAATCTCGCGGGGCGCCACGGCAAGGGCGCGGCCCTGTGGGCTCGCCGGCACCGCGGCGCGATCTACGGCCGGGGCGTCGGGCCGCAGGGACGCGCCTATGCAATCCCTACCAAGGATCGCCAGTTGCGCGTGCTGCCCCTCGCGATCATCCGCGGCTATGTCGGCGACTTCCTCGCCTATGCCCGCCTTCGGGCCGAGCAGCGCTTCGAGGTCACGCCGATCGGCTGCGGCCTCGCCGGCTACCGCCCGGACCAGATCGCCCCGATGTTCGCCGGCGCTCCGGCGAACGTCATCCTGCCGGATGCCTTCCGCGCCTTGCTGGCCTCGCGGCCCTGACCGCCGGGGCTTGCCTCGGAGGCGCGTCTCGGCTGAGCGCAAGCTTCCTCCCGCTCGCAACGGCGACCCGCCGCGCTGGTCCGGTCACGAACGACGTCGCCGTCGATTTCCCGGAACCTTCAGGCGTCTCGGCGGTTTCGGCCGATACCCGCGAAGCGACTATTCTAGTCGCCGCTGGCGCAAGTGACCGGAGGCGAAAAACAGCCAGGGGGCTGACATTGGATACGGAACCGGACCAACCGCAGACCCTCCTCGTCGTGGAGGATGACATCTTTATCCGCCTCGACATCGCGGACTACCTGCGCGGCTGCGGCTGGGTTGTGGTGGAGGCAGGCTCGGCCGCCGAGGCGGTCGCCCTGCTCGAATCCGGCGCCCCCGTCGATCTCGTCTTCTCCGATATCCAGATGCCCGGCACGATGGACGGCTTCGGCCTTGCGGCATGGGTACGCCAGCATCGGCCGGGCGTTCGCATCATTCTCACGTCCGGCGCCGTCCAGAGAACCGAGGCGGCCGTCTCCCTCTGCGACGAGGGACCGATCGGCAAGCCCTATGATCAGCAGCGCCTTGCCGAACGCATCCGCCATCACCTTGCGTCGGCTGCAACGGGGGCGGTGGGGGCATAAGCCGGCGGGCGACGGCGCCTGCCTCGCGCGGTTTAGAGGGAGAGAGGGGATGGGGATTTCGTGACGGGTTGATAGCGGAGAGAGAGGCTCTCGGCGCCCGTCGCGGAGTAGTCCACCATGGCAAAGGTTGCCAAGAAGATCACCCTCTCGCGCTCGCGCGACATTCCCTTCAACCAGCTCGAACGCAGCGCCTCCAATGTCCGGCGCATCAAGACGCCGGCCGCCGTGACTGAGATGGCCGAGGACATCGCCTATCGCGGCCTCCTCCAGAGCCTCAATGTCCGCCCGATCCTCGACGCCGATGGCAACGAGACCGGCCGGTTCGAGGTCCCGGCCGGCGAGACCCGCTTCGACGCGCTGGAGCTGCTCGTCAAGCAGAAGCGCATGTCGAAGACCGAAGCCGTGCCCTGCGTGTGCCGCGATCCCAACAGCGGCATTCTCGCCGAGGACGACAGCCTCGCGGAGAACACGCTGCGCCGCGCCCTCCATCCGCTCGACGAGTTCCGCGCCTTCCTCGCCATGCGGGAAAAGGGCATGTCGGAGGACGAGATCGCCTTCGCCCACCGCACCAGTAAGCGCGTCGTCGCTCAGCGGCTCGCCCTCGCCAAGGTCTCACCCAAGCTGCACGACGCCTTCGAGACCGGCGCGATGTCGCTGGCGGAACTGGAGGCGTTCACGGCCCATCCCGATCACGCCCGCCAGGAGCAGATCTGGGAGGCCATCGAGAACTCCCACTTCCGCGAAACCTGGCGGATTCGCGAAATGCTCACCGAGACCAGCGTTCCGGCCTCCGACAAGCGCGCCCGCTTCATCGGCCTCGACGCCTATGCGGCGGCCGGCGGCCCGGTCCTGCCGCGCTACCTCTTCGACGACGATGAGGACGGCTGGCTAGAGGACGTGCCGCTTCTCGACCGGCTGGTCGGCGAGAAGCTCAAGGCCGCCGCCGCCGAGGTGGCCGCCGAGGGC
The DNA here is from genome assembly GCA_002256345.1 of Bradyrhizobiaceae bacterium PARB1. Classification (GTDB taxonomy): domain Bacteria; phylum Pseudomonadota; class Alphaproteobacteria; order Rhizobiales; family Xanthobacteraceae; genus Tardiphaga. The sequence goes on from NKIY01000021.1 coordinate 3,673, forward strand.
TGGAAGTGGGTCGCCGCCGACCTTGAGCTGCCCTACGGCTACGACCACGACCTGCGCGGCATCACCGGCGCGTTCGCGGAGCTGACCAAGAAGGAACGCCGCGAGCGCGACAAGCTGCGCAAGGAGCAGGAGCGGCTCGAGGCCGAACGTGCGGGCCATGACGAACTGCCCGACGAAATCGACCAGCGCCTCGGCGAGATCGAGAAGCTGCTCGAAGCCTTCGAGCGCCGTCCGGCCGTCTACGATCCGGCCGAGATCGCCATCGCCGGCGTTTTCGTCAGTGTCGACGAGGACGGCGAGCTGATGGTGGATCGCGGCTGGGTCCGTCCGCAGGACGAGCCGGTCGAGACCGTCGAGGGCGCGGCGCCGGAGCTCGACGCAGACGGTGGCGGTGAGGCCGATGGCGCGACCGCGCCGCAGGTGCAGCGCGCCGTCATCACCATCGGCGGCGAGGCGTCCGAGCCGGAGCCCGACGACGACGACGAGATCGTCAAGCCGCTCCCCGAGCGGCTGGTGATCGAGCTGACCGCGCACCGGACCATTGCGCTGCGCGAGGCCGTGGGCGCCAATCCGCATGTCGCCATGACCGCGTTGCTGCACAAGCTGGTGCGCGACACCTTCCGGCGCTCCACCCGCGGCGCGTCGGTTCAGGTCTCGGTGCTGGAAGTCTATTGCCGCGAACAGGGTGTGGACCTCAAGAACAGCCCCTATGCGAAGGCGGTGGTAGAGCGGAACGACGGCTGGAAGGCCGATGTGCCGGCCGACGACGACGCTCTGTGGGACTGGCTCGCCGCGCTCGACGAGGCGAGCCGCATGGCGCTGCTTGCCCATTGCGTCGCCTACGGGATCAACGCGCTCTACGAGCGGCCGAACCCGTTCAGCGCCACCGGCATTTCCGAACAGCAGCTCCAGGCCCGCATGGCGGAAGCCGATCGGCTTGCCCGCGCGACCGGCCTCGACATGGCGGAAGCCGGTTTCCGGCCCACCGTCGCGAACTACTTCGGCCGCATCACGAAGCGGAAAATCCTCGAAGCCGTAGCCGAAGCGGTCGGCGAGGGCACCGCCAACCTGCTCGCCTTCGAGAAGAAGGACAAGATGGCGGCCGAAGCGGAGGAGCGGCTGGCGAACACCGGCTGGCTGCCCGAGCCTCTGCGCCTGCTCGCCGACGAGCCGGCCGTCGAGGCGTCCGCGCAGCAGGACGAGGAGAACGTGGCGCTGCCCGACTTCCTCGCCGGCGGCGACGAGGCGGAAACCGCTGCCGAACCTGCCGACGATCCGGTGGCCCTGGTCGCCGCCGAGTAACCGCAGCAGCGGGGCGGCTCCGGCCGCTCCGCATCCCGTCCCCTTCCACCACACGGCCCGGCATCCCGCCGGGCCGTTTTCGTTTCAGGAGATCAATCCATGCCCGCATACAATGTCTATGACGCCCCGCTCGGCAGCCTGATCCGGTACTTCGACGGCACCCCGAAGCCGCCGGCCCGCTTCACCAAGAAGCTAGCCGCTTGGCAAAGCCGAAACGGTGTCGGCCGGCTCGTGCGCAAGCAGCCCAGCCGCGAGCGCGCGACCTATACCGCGCCTGCCTCGATCACCCTGCACGAAGGCAACTTCGCCTCCGGCTCGGTCATCCTCGTCACCGTCATGCGCACGCATTCGGTCGATAGCCATCTCGGCTTCGAGATCGTCGAGCGGCCGAAGATCGGCATGGTCCGCGTGCTTCACCCCATCGGCGACGACGAGGAGCTGCTGCATCTCGCGGAGAACCGCGAGGCCGCAGAACTTTGGCTGGCAAAGGCCGGATACAGCCGTTGCCGCCTGGAGGAGATCACGGCCGATGAGGTCGGCGCCGACGTCGTCGAGGGTCGGGCGGCCGCCTGACCCTCGCTCGTTCCCTCTCACAAGGCCCGCAGTCGAAAGACCGCGGGCCATTTTCGTTTCTGGAGAAACCCTATGGCTATTCCCGATTATGCCCGCACCAACTTCAACACGCTGCTGCGCGCCGCCGGTGACGGCAATCTCGCACTCATGGAGTGCCTGGATGCCGTGACCGGCGATCGCCGCTATGTGCTCTGCGCCGTTGGTCGCGCGGACGACGGCGATTTCGTCATGACGCCCTTCGGCCATCTCGCCGATGGCAATCCCTACGACGCCTATCTGCCGCCCCATCCCGACGATCTGGACGGCTTCATCGCGAATGCCGATGGAGGCGCATCATGATGACGGTCGAGGAGATTTTCGCCGAGGACCGCGGCAATGCTCCCGCGGAGCGTTCGCTTCCGTGGGAGGAGGTGCGCGACGGCATGACCGTCGTCATCGAGCCCAAGCCCCATTGGGCCGACGATGCGCGGGCCTTCCGGCTCGATGCCCGCGAATATTGCTACTACGCCGACTGGACCCGGAATGGCGCCCGCGCCCGGTTCTACGGCCACATCGATACTTCCGGCGATGATCTGCTGCTGAAGGCTCGCGCCCTGATCGTCCGCGAGATCGCCGAAGGCCATTGGAGCTGATTGCAACATCGGGTCGAGCTTCAGTTTAACATCCGAAGCCGCCATCTCCGGTCTGCGATCGGGGATGGATTCCGTGCCCGGCCAGAAACTCAGGCTGACATCGGCGTGCCGCCGAGGCTGGCGCGGCGAGGCAACTGCGACGGGTTTCCGGCATCCTGTCGGCAGCAAAATACCACCCCGCTTCCATTCGCTGACCTTGGTCCGAGCCGTCTCGCTATCAATCAACCCGTGAAGGGTCGGCTTACGCAAGCGTGCCGCCCTCGCGGAATCGGAAAGGCCCGACCGCGCGAGGGTGATTGCAGATCCGTTCAGACACTTCGGGCGCCTGTCGCGCGGGGGGTGGTCCCCCGCCTCCAAGACAGGAGCCGGAACCCATGTCCTACGCAGATGCCGCCGCCTTCGCCGCCAGCCTCGCCACCACACTGATGGTCTCCATCGTCGTGTTCCAGGCCGGGGACGGAACCCACGGCGCTTGCCCCGCCAACGAATTCGACGGCGACGATGAGATGGTGAAACTGGAACTCGACCCATGGAGCTGAGACGCGAAGCGCCTCATCCCCGACGGCCCGGAACGCGCAGAACGCGTCCGGGCTTTCAGCGTTGCGGTGGCCGATCCATCACCGGGGACCGCGCTGGCGGAAAGAGAGAGGAAGAGGCCGGGCCTTTGGCTGTGACGGGTTGGTTGCTGAGAGAGAGGCTCCCGGCTCCCGTCGCGGAGTGATCCCGATGACCCATGCCAGCAATTCCACCTTCGCGCCGATCGGGCGGATTCTCGCTGACCGCGTGCTACCCGGATTTCAGCGCACGCAGAAGCTCCCGTTGCGCATTTCCTGCCTCGGCACAGCCAGCTATGCCGGCGCCACAGATGCCGATTATCGCGACCGCAATGTCTCGCTCGGCGACGCTGCATCGCCGGAAGATGCCATCGTCCTTGCCGCCGTCCGCGTCTCGCAAGGCGATATCCGCATCGGCGACGACGATGCGTTGCACTTCAGGCCGCGCCTGATCGTCGTTCAGGACAACACGCTCGGCCTGGTCCTCGCCGGCGAGATCCGCGCCAGCATTATCCTCTGGCAGCAGCCGGTTGCCAGTGATGGCGAAGCCCGCCGCATCATAATCGAGGCCAGCCGCCTGCGCGGCATGGCCTTCGCCGCTTCCGGCGAACGCGATCATGCAACGGCCCGCGATCTCCGGTTCAGCGCAGCGCTGCTCGAAGCGCGGCTGGTCGATCCGGTCTGGCGCGAGACCGCTGCCGATCTTCTCCGGTTGCCCCAGGCGGCGTGAACCATCCGGCAATCTCGATCCCTTCGGCCCGGCATCCCACCGGGCGCAAATCCTATGGAGTTTCCCATGCCGAAATTTGTCGTCAGCAAAGGCCATGACGCCTTCGTCTATTATGAAACCGTCGTTGAAGCCGACACGCCCGAGGAGGCGCGAGCACTCGCCACGAGCGTCCATTACAATGGCGAGTGGCTCGCCACCGGATATGTGCAGGAGTTCGATGACTACGAAATCGACGAGCACAGCGGCGTGCGCCTGCTCGAAAGCGGCGAGACCGTCGAGGCGTTCCTGACCATCGGCGTCACCGCGCAGGAACGCGATGCGTTGCTGGCGGGCCTTCGGCTTCTTCAACTCGCCCTTGCACGCGGACCCATCGACCCGCCGCTCAGGAGCGTCCTCACCGACGACGATGCACACGCCGGCCTTGATCTCACACAGATCGACGCGCTGTGCGAACGCATCAACGTCTAGGAGGCGTCTATGTATGCGGCCTATCTGCGCCTCGAACTCCGCGTGTGGGACAGCGACCGCGCCGTCATCCGCGCCGCCAGCCGCAAGCTGGCTCCATTCGCCCGACGAGACCCGGCCAGCAGGGACGCGCGCAAGCACTTCTATCGCGAGATGCTTCACCACCACGCCGATGCTCGGAGGCTTGTGTTGCAATTCCGTCTCTGACGCCACCGGCGTCCCATTCCTCATCTTGCCCGGCCTCGCGCCGGGCTTTGTCGTTTCAGGAGCCCGCTATGCCGATTTATACTATCGAGACCACCTACCACCTGCCCGTCTACCGTCAGCGAACCTACAACGCCGACACGATCGCAGATGCTTGCCGCAAAGCCATCGAGGACGATGGCTGGGCCGATGCCAAGGAGGACGTCGACACTTCCGGCGAAACCTATGTTTCCGGAATCTGGCAGGGCGCCGACGCGGCCTATTCCGGTCCGGCAATCCTCATCCCCTCGCAGTTCGCCGAAACCGTCGAACGCAAGGCGGGACATTTCGAGATCCTGCTTGGCCTGCTCAAGCTCCTGCTCGCGGACGTGCAGGTCGCCCGACCGTCGTCACAGGAATGGATTGCTCGCGCCACCTGGGCCGTCGCCCGTGGCGAGGCGATCATCGCCGGCGCGCGCGATCCTGACGCTCCCGTCGAGGGAGACCGGCCATGACGCAGTACATCGTCAAGATCGGCTTCTGGCTGCGCGCCTATGACGGTTTCACTGTCGAGGCCGATAGCGACGCCGAGGCGATCGGAATAGCCAAAGCGGCCGCCACAATCGCGATGGAGGCATCCGGTCAGCCGGAACATGTCGAGATCGAGGAGCGGCGCGAGGGTGTCATCATCTACATCGATCGCGTCGCGGCGGATGCCCGCCAGACCGTCATAGAAGACGTCGCGTTCGACGACGACCGCATCCATCCCGCACCAGCGGACTGACCCCCATCATCATCCCCTTCAATCAGCCCGGCTTCGCGCCGGGCTTTGTCGTTTCAGGAGCCTGCCATGACCGACTACTTCACCCACTTTTCCTGCCTGCTCGACGTCGGTACGCCCGACAACGCCGCTCGCGCCCTTGATCTTTACAATCAGCTTTCCGAAGAGGGCGCTTCGGAAGTACCGCCCTCCGACGGCTTCCTCCTGTCGATCCAGCCCGAGTACGGCGGCGCCAAGCTCTGGATGCGCGATGACGTCACCGGCGACCCGGAGCGCCTGCTCCAGTTCGTCAAGCTGTGTGCTGCTACGTTCGGTCTGACCGGCCGTTGGGGCTTCCAATACGCCAACATCTGCTCGAAGCCGCGCGTCGACGGCTTCGGCGGTGGCGCGCATGTGCTCGATCTCGCCACAGGGGAAACCGTCGCCTGGACCTACACCGACGGCTGGCTTGCCGACGTGCTTGGTGGAGGTGGTCCAGATGCCTGAGATCATCGAGACCACGGTCTTTCGGCTCAGCGAGCTTTCCGACGCGGCGAAGGACAGGGCCCGCGCCTGGTATCGAGAAGGCGGATTTGATTACGACTGGTACGATGCGGTCTATGAGGACTTCGAGCGGACTGCGGAAATCCTCGGAATCCGCTTCAAGACCCGCAGCGTTCGCCTTATGGGCGGCGGCACGCGTCAGGAGCCGCGCATCTCCTTCACGGGCTTCTGGTCCCAGGGCGATGGTGCGTCGTTCGAATGCTATTACTCCTACCGGAAGAGTGCCTCGGCAGAGATCCGATCCTACGCGCCGCAGGACAAGGAGCTGCATGAGATCGCCGATGCGTTGCTGGCGATCCAGCGCCGCAATTTCTATCAGCTTCATGCCGAGGCCAGCCGCCAAGGTCGATATTATCACGAGTATTGCATGTCGATCTCGGTCGAGCGCGACAGCCCGACGTATCAGGACATGACCCCCGACGCCGAGGAGATCGTGACCGAGGCGCTGCGAGATCTCGCTCGCTGGCTCTATCGCCAGCTTGAGCGCGAGTACGAGTACCTGTCCTCGGACGAGATAGTCGACGAAACGATCGTCGCCAATGGATACACCTTCACCGAATCCGGCCGTCGCTTCGGCTGACGCCATTGAGCGCCCCATCTTCAGGCGGGGCGCTCTCATCATGTTGGCAACCGTTCCGTTGCCGGCGGTGGCCGCGCTACCACTCACCCTTTCGCCCATCCACGGCATGTTCGAAGCGTAGCGCCCATGGTCGGATCGCGCGATTGTCGTCCGTTCGCGTAACGCGCAGTCGCGATATCCCCGGTACGAGAGTCGGCGCCGCATCGAAAGCGACAGGGATCGTGTAGACCTCCCGCGCCTGCCGGTTCTGGTAGCGCGCCTCGGCATTGCTGATGACGGTGGGCGCGATGTCCCAGACCTCCGACAGCACCGCGAGGATCGCCGCAACCGCGATGACGCAGCCACGGAATGCGGCCGAGGTCGACCAATGCCCTTCACCGAAACCCGGCAGGTCGGAAGCGATTGCCGACGCGGCGAACGCAAGGATAACGAGCCAATAGAATCTCGGCGCTCGCGGGAGCAGTGACTTGATCACGAGCGTATTCCTTTCAAATACTACTATAATTTCCGGATCTATGAGGCCGAATTCGCCTCAGATCCTTTCCGCCAAATAGTAAACCAAAGTCTTTGCCGCGACGACGTGACGCCTGAGCACCTTAGGCCGCGATCGGCGGCTTTCGGCGATTCGGCCGACGGCATGAGAGTGAGAGCGAGGCCGGGACGGATTTGAGCCTGTGCGGTCGAGAGAGAGCGCTGTGCGGCTCGATCCTGTCCCGCTCTCCCGAGGCTTTCCCATGAACATGATTTCCGCATCCGCGGCGGCATCCGCCACCGCGCCGCTTCCGATTGTCCCCGATTGCGACATCCCCGCCGCTCTCTTCACTGCGGCGCAGCTTCTCCTGCCTCATATCGAGCGTGGCCAGCGCATCGATGCCGGCATGCTGCGCGACGCGATGGAAACAGCATTCGGCGCATCAGACGCCGCCGGTGCCTGGAACTGGAAAACGGCCTACGACGCCTGCGAGGCGGCGACCGTTCTCTTCCTGCGCAAATACGGCAAGGCGCTTTTCCGTAAATCCGCATCCCCGGCGACGGTGCTACCGCAGCTCGCCAAGATCGCCGGCCTGCTGCCGACGCATACCCGCCGCTCGGAGGAAGCGCAGTCCTTCCAGCAATTCTCGACGCCGATCCCGCTCGGCCTCGCGGCCGTGACGGCGGCGGCGATCACGCCCGCCGACCGCGTGCTGGAGCCGTCAGCCGGGACCGGGGTTCTCGCCATCCTGGCCGAGATCGCCTGCGGCTCGCTCGTTCTCAACGAGCTTGCTGAAACCCGCGCCGGTCTCCTTTCCCTTCTCTTTCCGGCCCTGTCCATCTCCCGCTTCGACGCGGCGCAGATCGACGATCATCTCGATGCCGGCATTCTGCCGTCCGTCGTGCTGATGAACCCGCCGTTCTCCGCCATGGCCAATGTCGACGGCCGCATGGCGGACGCTGCCTTCCGCCATGTCGCTTCGGCGCTCGCGCGTCTCGCTCCCGGCGGCCGTCTAGTCGCCATCACCGGCGCCAACTTCGCCCCTGACACTCCGGCCTGGTCCGAAGCCTATGGCCGGCTGCAGGAACGCGGCCGCGTCGTCTTCTCCGCCGCGATCAACGGCTCAGTCTATGCCAAGCACGGCACGACCTTTCCGACGCGGCTGACCGTCATCGACAAGATGCCGGCAGACGACCCGTCCGTATTCCCGGCCGCGCCCGGCGTCGCGCCAGATGTGGCCACGCTGCTCGGATGGCTGGCCGAGCATCTGCCGCCGCGCCTGCCGATCGATCCGGCCGTCGCCGTCCCCGTGGTCGCGCCGCGCACCGTCCGCGCCTATGTCAACCGGGCGGCCAGGGCCGCGCCCGCCGTGGCGCATGCCGAGCCGAAGGGCGCTCCGCTCGACTACGAAACCGTCGACTGGACGCCGGCGGATGCCGGTCGCCTGTCCGATGCGATCTATGAGGAATACGGGCTCCAGACCATCCGGATTTCCGGGGCTCAGGCGCATCCGACCCAGCTCGTGCAGTCGGCCGCCATGGCGAGCGTCGCCCCGCCGAAGCCGAGCTATCGACCGACACTGCCGGCGAACGTCGTCGATCTCCTCTCCGACGCGCAGCTCGAAACGGTGATCTATGCCGGCGAGGCGCATTCGGATTTCCTCGCCGGCGCGTGGACGGTCGACGACACCTTCGACAAGCTGACCGCCGCGTCCGAGGACGCCAAGGACGCTGTGCGTCTGCGCCAGGGCTTCATGATCGGCGACGGCACCGGCGTCGGCAAGGGCCGGGAATCGGCTGCGATCATTCTCGACAACTGGCTCCAGGGACGGCGCAAGGCCGTCTGGATCTCGAAGTCGGACAAGCTGATCGAGGACGCGCAACGCGACTGGGGCGCGCTCGGCATGGAGCGCTTGCTGGTCACGCCGCTGTCGCGTTTCCCGCAGGGCAAGCCGATCACCCTGAACGAGGGCATCCTATTTTTAACCTATGCCACGCTGCGCTCCGACGACCGCGGAGAGAGGGTTTCCAGGGTCAAACAAATCGTCGAATGGTTTGGGCCCGACTTCGATGGAGTGATCATTTTCGACGAGGCGCATGCCATGCAGAACGCCGCTGGCGGCAAGGGAGAACGCGGTGACGTCGCCGCATCGCAGCAGGGCCGCGCCGGCCTGCGCATCCAGCACGCGCTTCCCAATGCCCGCGTCGTCTATGTCTCCGCCACCGGCGCGACCACCGTTCACAATCTCGCCTATGCGCAGCGGCTCGGCCTGTGGGGCGGCGAGGATTTCCCCTTCGCCACGCGCGCCGAGTTCGTCGAGGCGATCGAGGCCGGCGGCGTGGCGGCGATGGAGGTGCTCGCCCGCGACCTGCGCGCGCTCGGCCTCTACACCGCCCGCTCGCTTTCCTTCGCCGGCGTCGAATACGAGCTCATCGAGCACGAACTGACGCCTCAGCAGGTTCGCATCTACGATGCCTATGCCGGCGCCTTCGCCGTCTTATGGGCAGCTGCCCATAATGCAGAGCGTTTTTAGCTTGGCGTCGCGCAGGAATGCAGGTGGCGAGAGTGCGCTACGGTGGGTCGCGACGGTTAGCTAAAAACGTGTTGGACTAAGCCGCCGGCACAGGGTGGCTGCTATGGGCGTTTAATCGAGGCCTTACCCATAAACAGGCGTGGCGTGGGTGCGGGCGTTGTCGTGAACGCGATTGCAGGGGTCGCGCGAGCCGACGGCGGCACGGAAATCGGTTGCGGCAAGGTGCGGACCGGCGTCGCGCTCTGCCGGGAGGGGCCGGAGGGCACGACGGCGCGCATTTTCGCGGGGCCGGCTCGGTTTCTTCTGCCGAACGGCCCGTGCCTGCGGTGGCGACGAAAGCGGGGCGCTTCTTTCATGATGTATCCCAGTATGGTGGCGGGCCGGTGCCGGCGTCGAAGATTTCGACGGTGATCATCTGCCCGTGATGACAAGCCGGGCATTGCCTGAGCGAATGACCGGTGAGATCCTCGTAGCGGTCGCGATAGTCCTTTGCGGATCGGCTTTCCGACGGCTTGGGAACCGGCATGCCGAGCAGGGCGCGGCAGTGGGCGAGCTTTTCCACGCGATAGCGATTGCCGAGAAAGCCGTAGTAGCGGATGCGGTGGAAGCCTTCGGGCAGGACGTGAAGCAGGAAGCGGCGGATGAACTCGTCGGCCGCAACGGTCATGACCTTCTGCTGATTGCCGTGCCGATAGTCCTTCCAGCGGAAACGAACGGTGCCGTCCTCGATGGCGACGAGACGGTTGTTGGAGATGGCGACGCGGTGGGTATAGCGGCCGACGTAGTCGAGGACCTGCCCGGGTCCGGCGAAGGGTGGCTTGGCATAGACGACCCACTCGGCCTTTCGTAGCGGCGCCAAATAACGCAGGAAGGCGCCACGCTCGCTCAGGTCCTGCAAGCCAGAGAAGAATTTCAGCTGGCCGGCGTCGAAGGCTTTCTCGAGATGTTCCAGGAACAATCGCCGGAACAGGCGCGAGAGAACCCGGACCGGCAGGAAGAAGCCAGGCTTGCAGGTGATCCACCGCTGGCCGTCCGCAGACAGGCCGCCGCCTGCGACGACGCAATGTAGATGCGGATGATGAAGCACGTTCTGGCCCCAGGTGTGCAGCACCGCGAAGAAGCCGATCTCGGCACCCAGATGCTTGGGATCTGCGGCGATGGTGCGCAGGGTCTCGGCGGTGGCGCGGAAGAGAAGGCTGTAGACGAGCGCCTTGTTCTGGTAGGCGATGGCGGCAATATCGCCCGGCAGCGTGAAGACGACGTGAAAGTATTGCGTGTCGAGAAGCTCGGCGCGGCGATCCTCCAGCCATTGCGCGCGGGCCAGCGATTGGCAGCGGGGACAATGCCTGTCGCGGCAGCTGTTGAAGGCGATGCGCCGGTGGCCGCATTGATCGCATGCTTCGACGTGCCCGCCGAGCGCGGCGGTCCGGCACAATTCGATCGCCGTCATGATGCGGCGCTGGGCGGTCGACAGCGACGTGTCATGCTGAGCACGATAGGCTTCCCCGTAGCAGCGGAGGATATCCGCCACTTCCGGCCCGGAGCGGGCCACCACCGCGCCGCTCAGAAGTATTGCGGTTTGGCGGGCGGCGGCAGGATCGGTGCCGGACGCGGCAAAAGCTCGAACGGGCTCGACGTGGCGCAGACCTTGTTGGTGGCAATCCTCAGGTAATGGGCGGTGGTCGCGAGACCCCTGTGACCGAGCAGCAGTTGAATGGTGCGCACGTCGGCACCAGCCTCCAGCAAATGGACGGCAAAGGCGTGCCGCAAGCTGTGCGGCGTGACCGGTTTGGACAATCCGGAAAGGTCGTGCGCTTTCGCGCAGGCTTGTCCCACCGCATCCCTGGTGATCGGCTGGCCGGCACGATCGCCGGGGAAGAGCCACCCCTGTGGCCGGCACATCTTCCAATAGTTGCGCAGGATCTCCAGGAGCTTGGGCGACAGCATCACGTAGCGGTCCTTCTGGCCTTTGCCCTGCTCGACGCGGATGACCATTCTCAGGCTGTCGATGCCCGTGGGCTTCAGCTGTACCGCTTCCGAGATGCGCAAGCCGGCGGCATAGCACGTGGTCAGGATGGCATGGTGTTTGACGTTGAGAACGCAGCCGAGGAACTGCTGGACTTCCTCAGGACTGAGTATGATCGGCAGCTTCTGCGGCTTCTTGGGTAGCGGGAGGACCTCTTCAGGCACCCAGTCCCTCGCGAGTGTCACAGTGTAGAGAAAGCGCAGCGCCGCAATGGCGGTATGGATCGAGCCGGGCGCCAGCTTCTTCTCGTTGACCAGATAGACCTGATAGGTCCGAATGTCCTCGCGCCCGAGCAATTCCGGCGATTTACAGAAGTAGCGAGCGAATAGCGACACCTGTTGCAGATACGAGAGCTGGGTGTTGAGCGCGAGGTTGCGTACCTGCATGTCCTCGCTCATGCGCTGGCGAAGTCGGGTCATGACAAACTCCTCCTTTGTCTGATGGAATAGGCTGCAAGCAGCCGCTCCATTCTCGCGCAGTTGGAGATCTATTTACACGCATGACCGGCGCCCGAGGCGACGACGCCGTCAAGACCGCGCCGTCGGCGAAGGCCCTGTTTGCCGCTCCGCGACTGCGGAGCGGGTTAGTCCAAGATGCCTAATCGCGAGGTGGGCATAATGCGAAGGAACGCGACACGATCACGATCATTCGCGGATTTGAGGGCCACGTCCTTCACATTATTTCTCCTTTGCATGAGTTTAGAGAGTGTCGAGCCAGGCGAGCAGGCTGGCATCTCGTTTCCAGGATGGTGGGCGATTGCTCGCTGCCGGAACTCCGACCTTTTCCAGAGCCTTTCGCTTGGTTTCGAGATTGGCCTGGGCATAGTGGTTAGTCGTGTCGAGGCTGACGTGACCAAGCCAGCTGCGGATGACGGTGATGTCAACTCCCGCCGAGACGAGGTGAACAGCGGTCGCGTGCCGGAAGCTGTGCGGCGTCACATGCTTCGAACGAAGCGTGGGCGTCGTTTTCGCGGCCGCCTCGACGTAAGCTGCCAGCTTGAACCGCACGCCCGACGCCCCCAGTGGTTCGCCGTATCGGTTGACGAAGATGCGCTCATCCGGTGCGCGCGGCTGCCCCTCAAGCAGCTTTTTCAACAACGAGATGGTTTCCGGCCAGAGGGGGCAGATGCGTTCCTTTCGACCCTTTCCATAAAGACGTGCGCTATACGGTGCTTCGAACCGGATCGCCTCGGGACACAAATCGAGCGCCTCCTGAATGCGCGCGCCACTATTATAGAGAAGCGACAACAGCACATGGTCTCGCACCCCCTCGATCGTCGAACGGTCGGGCTGTGCGAGGATGGCCTCGACCTCCTCTGGCTCAAGATAGCAAGGTGCAGCGGTGGGTTTGCGCTTGAGCGGGATCGCGAGGACCTCAGCACATTGGGCGACATATTCGGGGTCCTTGTCTGCCACGAAGCTGAAGAAGCTGCGGATCGCGGCAAGCCGACAGTTGCGCGTACCGATCGTGCCCTTGCGTCCATGTTCCGCATGAGTAAGGAACGCGCGCACCTCGCCGGCGGAGACATCGGCCAGGGTGATCTGTGCGACACCGCCGCCGTTTCGTTCCGCGACGAACCGGAGAAGCAGCCGCCAGGTGTCCCGATAGGACTTGATGGTATGGATCGAGGCGCTGCGCTGTTCGGCCAGCCATTCCTGGAAGAACGCCCGCAACAATGCGGGGAACGGATTGACCGTTTTCATGACAGCGCCTCCCCATTGAGGCAGGGCGCGCCGACAACGCGGAACCGCTCACTGGCTTCCTGCAGCAGATCCTGCGTGACGGTGATATAGACCAGCGTGGAGTTGATGTCCCGGTGGCCCATATAGGTTGAGAGGAAGCGCAGCCTGTCTTGTGGGTCAATGCCGGCCCGGTACCATTCGAGGATCCGGTTCACGACCATCGAGTGTCGCAGGTCATGCACACGCGGCCCTGTCCGTCCGGACCGAGGTTTGAGCCTGGCGCGACGCATGACCTTGGTGATCATCGTTGAGATCACTATTGGGGTGTAACGATCATCGAGATGGTCGTGCCAGAATAATCCCGACTGAGGATCTTGCGGCGCGCCGGCGCGCCGCCTCGCATCGAGATAGGCGCGAAGTTCGGCCATGACGCTGTCGGATTGCGGCAGGATCCTGGTCTTGTAGAACTTCGTTTCCCGGACCGTGATCGTGCCGGATTGAAGGTCGACGTCACCCAGATCGAGCCAAGCAAGCTCACCACGCCGCAGCCCCGCGCAATAGGCCAGAAGGATCATGGTATAGAGGCTCAACGGCCGCAGGGGAGCATGCGGCGACGGGTATGTGCGGGCAACATCAAGCATCCGCCGGATGTCGGTCGGGCTGAAGATATGTGGCCGTCGATGCTGTCGCGCCACCTCCCGCTCCGGCCGCGGATTGAAGCGTTTCGGCGGGATGTTCGGATCGAGGCGGTACCGCGCCTTGGTCAGGATACGCCCCAGCTTCTGGCATTCCGCGGCGTGATTGCGAGTAGGCTTGGCGACCGCCCAGCGAGCCAACATCGTCTCGAGCTGTTCACCAGCCAGCTCTGGATGCCCTTGAAGAAAGCGGTCGAACCGCAGCAACCAGTGAGCCTGTGTTTCGTACTGATACCCCCGGCTGCGCATCAACATGACATGGTCGCGCATGAAGTCGCCCAGAACGCTGCCGAAGGGTGCTGGCCGGTGTAGACCAGCGAGAGCCATATCGGGGTTGGGGGACGCGAGAGCCCGCCAGATTGACTTGTTCTGTTTGACATTGTGCTGACTGCGGAGCACGGCGACGGGGTTGTTGGCGATCAACCCCATATCGACGAGATAGTCGAGGAAGCGATCAACTATGCAGACCTGGTTCAACAGCGACGGCAATTGCCAACGCTTTTCCATTTCGTTCAGCCACGCCTCGAGCATCTGGCGGTCGACTATCTGGTGACGGCGGGCAACATCGTCAAAGCTGTGAAGGATGCAACGATAAGTGCGGCAGCTTCTCTGCCGGAACTGGGATGCTTGCAGAAAGTCAGCGACAATAGTGCGATCGGGATCGGGCCAGGCGCTCATGACAGCACCTCCGATCCGGGCACGTCGAGCGCCACTGCCCGAAGATCCTCGGTGGCAAGTTTGAGATAGGCGTTCGTGGACTCGGTCGACCGGTGCCCAAGCACGTCGCCGATTATCTTTTGCGGAACCGACGCACGCAGCAGTTCGACCGCCCGAGCGTGCCGGAAGACATGCGGCCCTCGTTTCCCTGGCGGTGTGACATCTGCGGCTGACAGCCTCCGCTGCACCATGCCGTATAGATTCGTCATAAAGGTATAGGGCGCGCAGGACCGGACGAAGATTTCCCGCAATTCAACCTGCGGACGCCCGAGGCGCAGATAGTCGAGCAGTGCCTCCCCGACCGGCGTCAGGAGCGGCATGTAAGAACAGGAGTTGGTCTTGGTATGACGGATGCGGAACGATTCCGCGCGCCAGTCGATGTCCTCGAGCTGGAGTTTGCAGACTTCACTTTCGCGCAGCCCATAGGTAGCGAGTAATTGCAATATCGTGTAATCGCGCAGCCCCCTCGGCGAGCTGTCCTTCCTCGTCACCTCCAAAACCGCCGCGATCTGCTTACTGTCCAGGGTCGATGGAACACCCTCGTAGGTATAGAGCATGGGGCCAATGACGTGTGGGGCCAGATCGGTCGGAATTCGCCCCGTTCTATGGAGATAGCGCAGCAGCGAGCGGAGCCGTGCGGCAACGCTCGCGAGCGATATTCGGCGCAGGCCAGCGGTTCGCATGTCCATGTAGAGATCGATGTCTCGGACGCTCAATGACGCGAGACCGACGGCCCTACCGCGACCGAGCTGCCATTCCAGAAAGTGCCGCGCCTCCCTCATAAACGCGTCGATAGTAGTATCTGCAAGACCGCGTTCTTCGTGCAATCAAGTCTCGTATTCGTGGCAGATTGCATGCCGGGGCATCGCATCCGGCCCGATTTCGGCGACAGGCGGCCATTCCCCCTGTGCAAGCCGCAGCAACTTGCAGACCGCCGTGTGCGGGAGCTTATGCCAACGCGGGCTGGGAGATCGGCCATAGCGCACACGAAAGCGCTGAACCGCATGGCAAAAATACTGCTCGACCTGCAACGGCGTTACCGTCGCCACGGGCATGTCGCGTTCAGCCAGATAGTCCAGAAAGGCGCGGGCGTAGAGCCGGTGGTTGGCCACGACCACCGGATTGTAGTTCTGCTTCGTGAGCAATTTTGCGAGCTCGGCGATCAGCTCGTCGTGCGACTTCGACATGATTGTCTCCTCAGACGGTTGGAAGGCCGCCGAAGTTGGCAATCAAAATAATGCGCAGCAAGGACCGCGCTGATACGCAGAAATCAAGGAAATTCAACATGAATCCCAGACTCCTTCGCATTATGCCCACCTCGCGATTAGCCATCATCCATAACAATCTGGACGCGGCGATGCAGGCCGCCAACATCACCGGTGGCGGCGAAGGCGGATCGGGCACCCTCAACAAGCAGGCGAAATCCGCCGCCCGCTCGGCCTTCGAGAGCGCCAAGCAGCGCTTCTTCGGCCATCTGCTGACCAGCATGAAGACGCCGACCCTGCTTCGCTCGATCGCCGCCGATCTGGAGGCGGGCCATTCGGCCGTCATCCAGATCGTCTCGACCGGCGAGGCGCTGATGGAGCGGCGTCTGGCCGAACTGCCGACCGAGGAGTGGAACGACATCCGCGTCGACATCACGCCGCGCGAATACGTTCTCGACTATCTTGCCCATTCCTTCCCGGTCCAGCTCTACGAGCCGTTCACGGATTCGGAGGGCAATCTGTCGTCGCGTCCGGTCTACCGCGACGGCCAGCCGGTCGAAAGCCGCGAGGCCGTCGCGCGCCGCGATGCACTGATCGCAAAGCTCGCCAGCCTGCCTCCCGTTCCCGGAGCGCTCGACCAGCTCGTCCAGCATTTCGGGACGGATATGGTCGCCGAGGTGACGGGCCGGTCGCGCCGCATCGTCCGCAAGCGCGGCGGCGGCGTCACCATCGACCGGCTTGTGGTCGAGACGCGCGCCGGGGCCGCCAACCTCGCCGAGACGCAAGCCTTCATGGACGACCAGAAGCGTGTGCTCGTCTTCTCGGACGCCGGCGGCACCGGCCGCAGCTATCATGCGGAGAAGTCGGCGAAGAACACGCGGCTGCGCGTCCACTATCTGCTCGAGGCGGGCTGGAAAGCCGACACCGCCATTCAGGGTCTCGGCCGGACGCACCGCACCAACCAGGCGCAGCCGCCGCTCTTCCGGCCGATCTCGACCAATGTGAAGGCGGAGAAGCGCTTTCTCAGCACCATCGCCCGCCGCCTCGATACGCTGGGCGCGATCACCCGCGGCCAGCGCCAGACCGGTGGCCAAGGGCTGTTCCGCCCCGAGGACAATCTGGAAAGCCATTACGCCCGCGACGCGCTCCGTCAGCTCTACATGCTGCTGGTGCGCGGCAAGGTCGAGGGATGCTCGCTCGACCGTTTCGAGTCCGCCACCGGCCTGAAGCTGATGGACTCGACCGGCATCAAGGACGAGCTACCGCCGATCACGACGTTTCTCAACAGGTTGCTCGCGCTCACCATCGAGCTTCAGGGCATCCTCTTCACGGCCTTCGAGCAGCTCCTGACCGCCCGCATCGAGGGCGCGATCGCCTCGGGCACCTATGACGCCGGGCTGGAGACGCTGAGCGCGGAGAGCTTCGTCGTCGTCGATCGCCAGACGATCTACACCCATCCGCGTACCGGCGCCGAAACCAGCCTGCTCACCATCAACGAGCGCAAGCGCAACCGTCCGGTGACGCTCGAAGCCGCTCTCGCCGAGCTCGATGATCCGCGCGCAAAGCTGCTCGTCAACGAGCGTTCCGGCCGCGCCGCCGTTCAGATCCCGGCCAGCAGCATCATGCTCGACGATGGCGAGATCGAGCGCCGCGTCCGGCTGATCCGGCCGACCGAGGCCCACAACATCCCGGTGCGCTTCATGGGCGAGACCCATTGGGTCGAAACTGACGGGGAGACCTTTGCGTCAGCCTGGAAGGCCGAGATCGCCGACGTGCCGGAGTTCACGGACGCCACGCTCCACATGGTAACAGGCTTGCTCCTTCCGATCTGGAAGCGGCTTCCGAACGACTCGACGCGCGTCTACCGGCTTCAGACCGACGACGGCGAGCGCATCATCGGCCGCAAGGTCTCGCCGGCCTGGGCCGCGAATGCGACCACGACCGGCGCTGCCGCGATCACGCCGGACGATGCCTTCACCGCTCTGATGGACGGCCGCACCATCCTCGGTCTCACTGAGGGACTTCAGCTTCGCCGCGTCCGCGTCATGGGCGCCAACCGCATCGAGCTGTCGGGCTTCGACGACACGATGCGCGAGCGCCTCACGGCCTACGGCCTGTTCCACGAGATCATCTCGTGGAAGCTGCGCATGTTCGTGCCGGTCGATGCCAATGGCTCGGCGGTTCTCGGCAAGCTGCTCGACCGCTGGCCGGTCGAGCGCATCGGCGAGAAGGAGGCCGCGTGATGCCCCGTCACGATGCCTCCGAACTGGCAAGCCGTCTCGGCCATCATGCCGAGGCGGTTTGCCGCCATTACCTGAAATCAGGCCACCGCGCCGGACGATACTGGATCGTTGGAGACGTTCAGAACAACCCCGGCCGCTCGATGTTCGTGCGGCTGACCGGCCCTGAATCCGGTAAGGGTGCTGCCGGAAAATGGACGGATTCCGCAACCGGGGAACATGGCGATCTGCTCGACGTCATTCGCGAAACGCTTGGCCTCATCGACTTCAAGGACGTGGCCGAGGAAGCACGCCGCTTCCTCGCTCTCCCGCATCCCGAACCGGAGATGACGAGGACGTCCACCGGCAGGACGTCGAACGTCGCTGTCGGTTCGCCCGAAGCGTCGCGGCGGCTTTTCGCCATGTCGCAGCCGATCGGCGGCACACTCGCGGAAATCTACCTCAACGGGCGGGCGATCACCTCCCTCGTGGGAACCACCGCGTTGCGCTACCATCCGCGGTGCTATTACAAGCCCGATGAGCATTCGCCCACCGAGATCTGGCCGGCGATCGTCGCGTCCGTCACCGATCCTCACGGCAACCAGACCGGCGCACACCGCACCTGGCTCGCCCCGGACGGTTCGGGCAAGGCGCCGGTCGAGTCACCCCGGCGGGCGATGGGCGACCTTCTCGGGAATGGGGTCCGCTTCGGCGTCGCCGGTGAGGTGCTCGCGGCCGGCGAAGGCATCGAGACCGTGCTGTCGCCCCGTCAGGTTCTGCCCCACATGCCGATGATGGCCGCGCTCTCAGCGGCTCACCTCGCTGCCATCCTGTTCCCGGCGACGCTGCGCAGGCTCTATGTCCTCCGGGATCGCGACCCGGCCGGGGACGGCGCAAGAGACAGCCTGGTCGCCAGAGCAAGGAGCGTCGGGATCGAGGCGATTTCGGTGTCACCGATGCGCGAAGACTTCAACGAAGATCTGCGCTGGCGCGGCGTCGACGCCCTCCGGGCGACCCTGATGGAGCAGCTTCATCCCGATGACGTCCACCGTTTCGTGGAAGGGTGAAGAGATCGGCGGGGGAAGAGGCGCGGTCCAGGCGTCTTCACCTGCCGTCTCCATTCATCATCGTGATCATCCTTTGAAGTCGGAGAGAGCGGCGCCCACGGCCTTCTGAGAGGGCGATCGGCCCACAAACGGGCCGTCCGGGCAATGGCGCGGCGCCCGGCTATTTTCCGCCGGCGGGGCGAGCCCCGCCTTTGCAGCGCGAAACAAAATAGCCGGGCTTGGCCATCAAGGCCCTCGCGAGAGGCGAGGGCTGCCAGGCCGTCCCGCCCGTGGGCTTCCGACGCCTGCGAAGGCCGCGATGGGCGCGGTCTCCAGACGAAGGACGCTCACGATGATGAACGAAGACGATACCGCAGGCTTCGAGCCGGACCATACCTCATCCCCCACCGATCATGTCCTCACCGAACTCCAGCTCTACGGCTGGCGCCCGTTTCAGGACGAACCCGATCCGAGGCCGCTTCCGGAGGGCAACGCCGTCGCCGCAGCCGTCGCAGATATCTTCGACGCCCTCGTCGCGACGCTCGGCGACACGCGACTCGAACCCGACCTCGACGAGTTGCTCTGGGGGACCGTCAATCTCTTCCATCGCGCCGCGAGCCGGGTCGAACGCGATCTCGACGACAACGAGCAGGCGCAGCGCCGCCTCCAGCGTGAACAGGACGGCAGCGAGGTGAAGTCGGTCGAGCTCGAACGCCTCACGGCCGAGGGGCAGACCATGATCGAACGGCGTAACAGCATGGAGCTCTTCCGCGACGTCGCCGTCGAAGCCTTCGAGCACCACACCGGCAGCGCCTGGCGGCCCCGCACCGGCTCGATGATCAGCCATCGCAATCTGACCGCCGCGATGATCGACAGCCGCGACTTCCTTGCCGCGAAACGCAGGGCTGAGAACGAGGTGCTCTTGCCAGCCGGTCCGAAGGTTGCCGTCTCCGGCGGAACCGACTTTAACGACCATAACCTGATCTGGGCGAAGCTCGATCAGGTCCAGGCGAAGCACGCCGACATGGTGCTCATTCACGGCGGCGCGAAGACGGGCGCAGAGCGCATCGCCGCCCGATGGGCAAACAGCCGCAAGGTGCCGCAGATCGCCTTCGAGCCTGACTTCAAGAAGTACCCGGCGAAACAGGCCCCGTACAAGCGCAACGACACGATGCTCGAAGTCCTGCCAGTTGGCGTCCTCGTCTTCGGCGGTGGCGGCATTCAAGGGAACCTCGCGGACAAGGCCCGCAAGCTCGGCATTCCCACCATGCAGTTCGACGGCGGCGCGTAAGCGCCGCCTCTGGCGGCTGTTCCAGCCGCCAATACTTGACTATCGGAGAGGTTGATGGCTCTTATGAAACATCCTTGCAGAACCGGAAAAGTAGCATAGTCGCAGGCGGAGCGTATCTACAGGCAGCCTGTCGTGATCCTCAACCGATCATGTGGAGGTTTCCATGTCGCTCATCCTTCTCGCCATCTCCTTGACGATCGCCTTCTGCGTCTTCGCCTACAATCTCGCGATCTACGCTTTGCCGTTCATGGTTGGCCTGTCGGCCGCCCAATATGCCTGGGGCGCTGGAGCCGGCATCTTCTTGTCGGGGCTGGCCGCCGTCAGCGCGGCATTGCTGTCGATCGGTCTCGTACTTGCGGTCCTCGGCTTTGCCAGGAATCCGGCGCTGCGGCTGATCGCTCTCGCCGTCTTCGCCGTGCCGGCCGTCATCGCCGGCTATGCGCTCATCCATGGTGTAGCGAAAAATGCGATCGACCCCGGCTTGATGCTCAATCTGCTTTCCGCCAGCGCCGGTCTGTTCATCGGTATCGCGGCCATGGTCAATCTCAACGCCCTCGGCGTGTCGATATTTTCTCGGTGATGGACCGGCCGCGATCCGCCGCTCTCAGCGAAGAAAGCCGGCGGCTCGCGCCGCCGGGCTTGGATTTCCCGCACTGATGGGCTGCCACGACAGTGCTGCCCACACCATACTCCGCTTTCGGCCCACTTCGCCCGGTTTGGGAAGTCGGTCGTTGGCGTGAGGTCTGCAGGCCGTAGACAGGCCCTGCCAGCCAGCTCATTCATTTCGTAAAGTGGATACGGCCGCGGAGACCTTCACGAACCTTTCCGCAGGTCGAGTGGATCGAGCCTTCCGCCATCGACAGTGGCGACGCGGCGCTGTTCCGCGTCTACGAGCCCGGTAGCCTCTTTATTCTCGTTCCGTCCAGCCTGTCCGAGGAAGGGCGCGGGTGGCCGGAAGGAGAGATGAACGGGTGTCTTTCGAAGGCGGCGCAGGTCCATGGGGCCTGCCGCTTCGCTGTTGCCGGCAAGGACGATGGTTCTGCTGTGCGTCCCCGTGTTCGTGCTTTCAGAGGCACCAATCCCTCCGACTGACTGATCCCCTAAGTCCGTTCTGTTTCCTCCGGCAACCCCCGCAGCTCCCAGCCGTGTTGCCGCGCAGGCGCGGCTGCCCGCTCCACCTGGGGCCTTGGGGGTCAAGCTGCCGCCGAAGGCGTCAGTGCAGGAGTCTCCCGACGGCCTTGGCCGGGTCTCGTCGGAGGGATGGTCCCTCCGAGAAGCAACGGAGACTTACAATGCAGAACATCGTCATTCTCGCCGGCAACATCGGTCAGGCCCCCGAAACCCGCACCACCCAGGGCGGCACCCGGATCACCCACTTCACGCTGGCCACCTCGCGCCCCCGCTATTCGGACGGCAAGGTCGTCCGGGACGAGAAGGGCTACCGGGTCCAGGACACCGAATGGCACCGGATCACCGCCTTCAACGGCCTCGGCAAGACGATCCAGGACTATTGCGAGAAAGGTATGAAGGTTCTGGTTCGCGGCCGCATCCACTACTCGAAGTGGACCGACCAGGAGGGCAACGACCGCTACGGATGCGAGATTATCGCCGAGACGGTCGATTTCCTCAGCCGGGCGAAGCAGACCGAGAACGAGGACCGCGGACAGACCGACTACGACGACGACATCCCGTTCTGAGCGGGAACGGAGAAGACCCGGCGGCGAAAGCCGCCGGGTTTCTTTATGCTCGCGGCGGATCGCGGTTGCGCCGGGCTTTCCTGCCGTCGCGCATCGGTCGCTGAACGCGGTTGCAGCGTTGTGCCCAACCGTCTTTCTCTCAATGAGAAGCCGATCATACCGGCAGTCGGGCCGCGTCAAGGACGCCCGGTGCCCCCATGTGTGGACGGCCCGTGGAATGCAAGACTATGTTTCTGGCAGCGACCAATCAGGTTCAGTCATGTGTCCGGCCTATATGCGCAGCGTCGGTGCTGCTGGCCCTGATGAAGTCCGCGGACGGAGAGCCAATCAATTTTGCGCGCTCAAAGCGCTGGGGGCACCCAGGCTTCACTCCATCCCCGGCCTAACCGGTTCGCCATCACAACTCAGTCCTTCATTCCCCCGCCCGACCGGTGATGGCCGAACGGGATTCCCTCAGGCCGTTGCCGGCCGATACACTTCCTCCCGTCTGAGAATAGCCCACGCAATGCGCGCGGTTTTGTTGGCGATCGCCACGGACACCAGCCTTGCAGGTCTGCGATCCAGCAACCGTGCGATCCACGGAAATGAAGATGCGTCGAGGCGGGCTCGCCGAACAACCGCAGTCGCTCCGACCACCAGCAATCGCCTGATGGTTCGATCTCCCTGCTTGCTGATCCGGCCGAGCCGTTCTTTCCCGCCACTGCTGTTCTGTCGTGGCGTCAGACCGAGCCAGGCCGCGAATTGCCGTGCGGATCTGAATTCCGCAGCATCCCCGACCGAAGCGGCGATAGCCGCCGCCGTCAGTGAACCTACGCCAGGGATGGTCATCAAGCGACGGGCGGCCGCGTCGCTCCTGCACCAAGCAATGATAGTGCGATCCAACTCGGCAATCTTCTGACTGAGTTCTTGTAGTTGGTTTCGAATGTGTTCCAGCGCCTGCACTGCTGGCGCGGGTAGCTCATCTCTTGCCGCATGCAGCGCTTCGAGCGCGGTCTTCACGCCCATCGCTCCTTGCGGAGCAATGATGCCAAATTCCGCGAGGTGGCCACGGAGAGCGTTGATGAGCGCAGTTCGGTGACGAACGAGTAGATCTCGCGTCTTGTGTTGCATTAGCAGTGCTTGCCGCTCGCAGCTCTTGATCGGCACGAAACGCATCGTAGGGCGTGTGACCGCTTCGCAGATCGCCTCGGCGTCTGCAGCATCGTTCTTCCCGCGTTTGACATAGGGCTTCACATACACTGGCGGCATCAGCTTGACCTCGAAGCCCAACTTGCCGAGTTCTCGCGCCCAGAAATGAGAAGTCGAGCAGGCTTCCATACCGACTAGGCAACGCGGGATCTGTTCAAAGAATTGCAGCAACTGATTTCGGCGGAGCTGGCGGCGAGCAACGACACACCCAGTGTCATCAACAGCATGTACCTGAAAAACGTTCTTGGCCAGATCAAGACCAACGACAGCGATATTCTCTAAAGACATGGTGCGGTTCCTTTGAATTGCTGGAGCGCGGTGATCGTATCATCTCGCGCTGCGGTCCCGGAGGGCCGTCCACACCATCAATTTTGCCGCCGCTGCACGACGACAAAATCGGCTCCCCCAGACGCCGGAGTCTCCGGTCGCTTCGCGATCCCTGACCCGTCCCTCCAACGCCCGGACAATCGCCTCCGTCATCGAGACAAAGGAGGTTCACATGACACAGGTTCTCGACATCTACGCCGAAATCGCCGAGCTGCGCGCCGAGCTCGACCACTGCATCCTCACCCGCAAGGAGCGCGCCGAGACGCTGCGACGCCTCGAAGCCGCGCGTGCGGAGGCCGAGCGCCGGGAGCGGGCGAGGGAGGGAGCGTAAGCTCCCTCTTTTTTGTCCGCGACGGCGGCCGCGGATCGCATGGGCGGGATCTCGGGCCGCCTCGCGGCCTTCACGAGAACTTCGGACGGAATCGCCACGCGCATGGGCGCGTTGCAATCCGACTTCCTTGTCGGAGCATCGGATCGTTCCCAAAAACCGGAAACCACTTTTTGGTCCGATGCTCCTGTGATGAAGGGGGGCACGGCCGCCCCTCTCAAGCTCTCCCCATGAAGGAAGGGCAAAGCCCCTCCTTCAAACATCCTCCCATGGAAGGGGGTGCCGCACCCCCTCCAAACCTCCCCGGACCATACGGACGCGGCCCCTGGTCGGGGCCGCGGGCTATCTCTCTCTGACTGCGCATTCTACGCCAGCCCACCCGGCGTCAAGGACTGCGCGGCCCCTCCAATTTTCGGCTCCGTTCCTTGATAGGCCCGGATCAGAAAATCGGTTCCTCCGCTTGCCGCGCGGCGGCCGCTGGCGCGGTCCCTGACCCCCGCTGGGCTACAGCGTGGACACCTTTCGTCAGAAACGAAAGGAGACTTGAAATGCCTAAGCTCGATTTCCTCGACCTCTTTGCGAAGTTCGATGCCTTCGGAAGTCTGGTGCGCGCGAACCGCGCAAAATGCGCGACGCGCTTCGCCGAAGTCGTCCACGACCGGCTCGCCAATGCGCTCGACGACCTCGCCGGCTTTTGCCGGGAGGCTATGCGCATCGAACGGTTGTTGGAGACCGAGATCGATCCGGACGCACGCGACGCCCTGGACGAGACCCTTGGTCTTTGCATCGGCAACCTCGAAACCAGCGGTGGCGGCTTCTATCCGTGGCACTTGCTGGATAGCATCGATCCCCGCATGGACTATGGCGGATACATCGATCCTGTCGCAGCCATGTGGTGCCCTGGTCCCGTCCCGGCGTGTTACACCGTCGACGACAAGCACCTGTGCGGTCTCGGTGCAATCATCGCACGGATCGCGGCCGACACCGGCATCCGCTTCACCACCTATCTCTACTTTAAGAGCATCGGCCCGGACGGGGCAGCGGACCTCGACCCGGCGATCTACGAAACCCCGATCGACAACCACAGATACCGATAGCGCCGGAGAGGCGGCGGGCGGCTGCGGCCGCCCGCCGCCTCTGCCGTGTACGGCCAGCAAAGTCGAGCGGATCGACCGCTCGCCCTTGCTCATGAAGGGGGGCGAGCCGCCCCTCTCAATCTCTCCCCATGAAGGAAGGGCGAAGCCCCTCCTTCAAACTTCCTCCATGGAAGGGGGTGTCACACCCCCTTCCAAACCATCCCCATTCCTATTCGGACACGGCGTCTGGTCGACGCCGCGGTGCTCCTCTCTCTCTGACTTCCCAGTGTACGCCAGCCCATCCGGCGTCAAGGACAGCGCGGCCCCTCCAATTTTCAGCTCCGACCCGATGGGCCGAACCAGAAAATCGGTTCCTCCGCTTGCCGCTCGGCGGCCGCGTTCCGCGGTCCCTGACCCCCTCTGGGCTACAGCGTGGACACCTTTCGTCAGAAACGAAAAGGAGATTTTCCATGACTGCGATTGAAAACAACAACGTCGATGCGACTAGAGCGTTTTCCGGTCATTCTGGGTCATATCCCGCGGCTTTGAAGAAGTTGGCGCATTCGGCTGATGAGAAGAGCGGGATGATGTCTGCGATCCTGCTCCAGAGACTGTCGCGCGTTCGCTCTGCGGCCTTGCGCAGCAGGGCTTTGAGCTTCGAGAAGGCGTTCTCGATCGGGTTAAAGTCGGGGCTGTAGGGCGGCAGGTAGAGCAGGCTCGCCCCTGCGGCCTCGATCGCCGCGCGCACGCCGGCGCCCTTGTGGGAGCCGAGATTGTCCATGATGACGATGTCGCCGGGCTTCAGCTCCGGCACGAGCACCTGATCGACATAGGCCTGGAAGGCTGCACCATTGATCGGCCCGTCCAGCACCATGGGCGCGACCATGCCAGCAAGCCGCAGGCCGGCCACGAAGGTCGTCGTCCGCCAATGGCCGTGCGGCACGCCCGAGCGCAGTCTCTCGCCGCGAGCACTGCGGCCGTAGCGCCGGGCCATGTTGGTCGAGGCCCAGGTCTCATCGATGAAGACGAGGCGCTGCGGATCGAGATCGGGCTGGCTCTCGAACCAGTCCCGGCGCCGCTTCAGGATGTCGGGGCGTTCCTGCTCCGCCGCGTGCGCGGTCTTTTTTTCCAAGTGAGCCCATGGCGGGCGAAGAAGCGCCATAGCGTGCCGATGCCGAAGCGATGTCCCCGCTCGGCCAGATGCGCCTGCAACTCGGCCAGCGTGATGTCGTCGCGCTCATCGACCAGGGCAAGGATCTGCTCCCTCTGCGCCTCGATCCGCGCCGAGTGCCGGTCCCCGCCGCGCGGCTTCGCAGCCGGACTGCCCATCTGATTGTCGCGAGCGCACCAGCGGATCGCGCTCGATACGCTCACCCCGAAGCGCTCCGCAGCCTGGCGCCGCGACATCCCGCCTGAAACCGCTACAGCGACCCGTTCGCGAAGATCCAGAGACAAGCTGCGAGCCATGCCTGCCGGCCTCCGATCCGGCAGACAGTTTGAATCAGAACACGCGCCTCTTGGGAATCCTCAACGATTCAACTCGACCGGAAAACGCTCTAGCGAGGACCATCAAGGACCGCGCGAACCCTTCGATGGCGAAATCCATCTGCCCGCCACGATCTCCAAGGAGTTCCTGTCGACCGCCCTGCTTTGGGCTATTGAGAACAAGGTGGAGTTCGGCGTGTTCCACGAGCCGGACACGATCGTCATCGCGCATTTCTTCGGCGACGAGCAATTCCTGCCTTCGCGCCGGACCGACAAGCGCTGGCAAATCGGCTTGGAGGACCGGTTGCCGGACGACGACTATTAACGCTTCGATCGGAGGCGGCATCTGCCGCCTCCGATTTCGGCTTCGGCGGCGCAGACCCGGCTTGCCGCCGGATACGGACACGGCCCCTGGACGGGGCCGTGGGTACTCCTCTCTCTGCCGTCCGATCGTGGCACCGCCTCTCCGGCGTCAAGGACATCGCGGTCCCCCAATTTTCGGCCTCCGCCCGAAGAGGGCGTCGTCAGAAAATCGGCTCCCCCGCTCGCCGCCGCTGGCGGTCGCGTCGCGATCCCTGACCCCTCGATGCTGCGGTGCGGCCTCCTTCCGTCAGAGAGACGAAAGGAGAACTTCATGACTTGGGACCAAGCCCTCATGCTGATGGTGAAGCTGTCCGGCTTCAAGCTCATAGTCCGGGCCAACCGGTTCGGATGCGATACGGATCTCGCGCGCGAGGCGCACGATATTCTGATCGCCCATCTCGACGAGTTCCGCGAGGACCTCGACCGGGTTATCGCCCTATGGAAAGAATTGCTTGCCGAGCGGGACCCCGACAAGGCCGACGATGCAGCCTACGACCTGCGCGATCTGCGCATCCGGGTCGAGCACTTCTGGCTCCACAATCACCATCCGTACAATGTCGGCGGATGGCGTCACGCCGACGATGCGGGCACTTATCGCATCGCCGACGAGTGTGACTATGAGCTGTTCGGAGCGCACCACTGGGTGCGCGACCTCACGGACAACGAACTGTGCGGCCTGCGACCGATCCTCGACCAGCTCGCCGAGGAAACCGGGCTGAACATCCCGGCCGTCGTCATCTACTACCGGCCCGATCCCGGCCGACCTGCAGCGCGGCCGATGACGCCATTTGATCCCGATGCGCCAATCCCTTGGTGACGGTATCCGGGAAGGTGGTTGCGGCCACCTTCGCATTCTTTTCGACCGCAGTGTTTGCCGGGGGGGACGTAGCGTAGGATCTCCGACCGGATCGACCGGCCGGATGCCCTATGAAAGGGGGGCAAGCCGCCCCTCTCAATCTCTCCCCATGAAGGAAGGGCGAAGCCCCTCCTTCAAACATCCTCCCATGGAAGGGGGTGTCCCACCCCCTTCCAAACCATCCCCATTCCTATTTGGACACGGCGTCTGGTCGACGCCGTGACTACTCCTCTTTCTCTGACTTCCCAGTGTACGCCAGCCCATCCGGCGTCAAGGACAGCGCGGCCCCTCCAATTTTCAGCTCCGACCCGATGGGCCGAACCAGAAAATCGGTTCCTCCGCTTGCCGCACGGCGGCCGCTAAAGCGGTCCCTGACCCCTCTGGGCAACAGCGTGGACACCTTTCGTCAGAGACGAAAAGGAGATTTTCCATGACACATCGCAAGATCATCACCATCGATGGCGGCAGCGCGGAATATTGGAGGCAGCGAACGGAGGGCTTTCGCCTTATCCACGAGGCGGAGCGGGCTCTCGAACGATTGAAGGACGCGCCGATGTACCTTCACGGCGGCTACGACGAGGACGGAGACGTCATCGCCATCGAGAACCTCGGGCCGTATGACGACATGGAGGATGCGATCCGGGCGATCGAGGCGAACGAGACTGCGGTTAGCATCCTCGTCGCGCAGGGCCGCACCAAGATCGGCGACTACGAGATCAGGGCGGTGGTCCGCGAGTTGGCACCCGACGACGGAGACATCGAGGACCCCGCGAGCAACCCGCTCTGGGGTCCCGACGCCGATTAAGGTCCAGGCGAGAGGCGGCCACGGCCGCCTCTCGCCTTTATCTCTGTGCCGGGAGCCAGGGCAGCCGGTTCGACCGGCTGTCCTGGCTTATGAAAGAGGGGCGAGCCCCCCTCTCAATCTCTCCCCATAAAGGAAGGGCAAAGCCCCTCCTTCAAACATCCTCCCATGGGGAAAGGGGACGGTTCCCTCCTCCCTTTCCCCAAACCCCTTTCCCTCT
>NKIY01000008.1 GCA_002256345.1 Bradyrhizobiaceae bacterium PARB1
AAAACTGGTTGGCATCGGTGCCGAAGCCCGGACGCAGGATGAAGTCGCGGCCGGCCGCGAGAATGGTCTGGCCTTTCGGGGTCGCGATCATGCCGGCATTGCTGACCTCGCTGCCGATCATCAGCACATAGCCGCCGCCCGAAGTCACCGCGGACGGCGCATGCGTCGCGATCGAGGCGCCGGCCTCGACCACCACCTTGCCGCCCGCCGCGGTGAAGCTCGGCAGATAGGTCGCACCGGCCTGCGTCGCATAGATGCCGTTGTTGCGGAATTGCTGATCGGTGATGCCGGCCGTCGAGGCGACCAGCGCGCCGACATTGACCTGACTGTTGCCGCCGAAGATGATGCCGCTCTGGTTGATCACATAGACCTGGCCGTCGGCCTTGATGTTGCCGAGGACCTGGCTCGGCCCGGTCGCCGCATCGACGCGGTTCAGCGCCACCCAGTTGCCATTGCCCTGCTGGTCGAAGGTCAACGTGGTGCGCGCGCCAACATTGAAGCTCTGCCAGTTCAGGATCGCCTGCTGGGTGGTCTGGCGGATATTGACCTGGGTCTGGCCACTGCCATCCACATTCTGCGCCGGCGCATTGGCGCCGCTCCAGCCCGCCGGCATGTTCGGCAGCAGGCCGCCGACGCCGAGACCATTGGGCACCGCGACCGGTGCTGTCGCGGAGACCTGCGCAGCGGCGGCAGCCGCGCGCGCCGCAGCCTGTACGGCCTGAATATCCTGCACAGCCCGCGCCGCGCGGGCCAATGAATCCTGTGTCTGCCGTGCCGCCGCAACCGCCTGCTGCGCCGCCTGCGTAGCGGCCTCCGATGCAATGTTTGGCGCAGATACCGCACCGCCGCTGCCACCACCATTCAGCGCACGGGCATGCAGCGATGACATCGACATCAGCAGTGCAGCCAAGCTTGTTCCGGCAAGCAATGTCCCACGCGAAAGACCAAAACGCTGGCGGGCGAGAACGGACATTTGCAGCTCCTGACACGGAATTGCCAACGCATTGAACGCGTTAGCTCGACAAGACACGCGAGCAGCGAAACTCGCTGGCGCAATGCTCAATCGGAGACACGTCGGAGCTCGAAAATCCTCAACGATTGAAGGAAAAAAATTTCAGCGCCTTTGGGATGACGCTGCATGCGACATCTTTGCAAACCGCCCGGATTTGCATGTGCTCGTCATGTCAACAGAACGATGCCACCCGGCAGAACACGGCGCCTGGCGCCGAAGGCGCGCTCGATTTGAGCAAGCGCTTCATCGGGGTCATCGATGCGGAAGCGCCCATTGACCGGACTCCGTCCGAGCGCGGAATTGAGCAACACGATGTGGCCCGGCCGATAGCGGTTCAGTTCTTCGACAACATCGCCGAGCGGCGTCATGTTGCAGATGATATAGCCTTGCTGCCACGCCGACACCACCGAGGGGTCCACGGCGACGACGGCCTGAAAGCCGCCGTCCGTGTAAGTAACTTGCTGGCCATGCTGCAATATCTTCACCTGATTTTGGTAGTCAATCCAAACTTCATTGGTCAGACATGTAACGCACACGGTTGGTTCGGATATCCGGACATCGAAGCGCGCATCGCGTGTTGTGGTGCGTCCACCTCCGGCGATGACGCTGTAGGACCCGGATTGGAGTGGTGACACCTGGAACGATGCCTCACCGGCAATCAACTCGACCGCACCGCGCTCGCCTGCGGCTCTTGCGAGCGAGAGACTGGTGCGGGTGTTCATCTGCACGGCAATTCCATCGCCAGCTGCGATCTGGCGCTGCTCGCCGGTGCCCGTTCGAAAATCGGCCTGCAACTCCGACAGAGACGGCCAGGCGCCGAACGGCGGCTTGACGATCGCCACGCCGGCGGCCGACGCCGCCAATGCGCCACCGATAGCAGCACGGCGTGTTATCATGCTCTGCTTCCGATGCTGCTTGGCTGCCGCTTCGCTACGCAGACTTTGCCCAGCCTGACCGAAGGCCTGCCAAAGCTGGCTGGCTTCCGAGAATGCCGCGGCGTGAGCCGGGCTTTGATCGCACCATCGCTGCAAAGCGGTCGAGTCAGCCTTGCTCAACTCGCCTAACGCCAGCCGCCGCACCCAGTTTTCGGCCTGACGATCGAGGGACGAGCGCTCCTGATCTGGTTGGTCGCGTTCGATCATGGCCGAGAACGGTTCGCCCCCCGATTTGGCCGCACATCACGCCTCACGCCGGCGACCGACACCAGACAGACACATCTCGGCGGGCCAACCCGCACAAGTTTTTCACACGATGCCACATCTATCATTCTTTTGTCCGATCTTGCCTGAAGCGATCGGTGCAGTGTTGTTGCGCGCGCCGCAACTCTTTCTCGACCATACTCACGGAAATGCCAAAGCGCTCGGCAATCTCGATCCTGGACAAACCGTCCAGGCGAGCGGCCAGCAGAATTTGCTGAGCGCGCAACGGCAATTCGGCCATGATCGCCTTCAAACGTTCGATGTCGGCGCGACTTTCAATCATCCGAAGAGCGTCCGGCGCATCGTCAGCGACGTGCATCAGACTATCGGTTTCCTTGCTGCTCAGCCGCCAGCCTTCTGACCTGCGCTGGTTGAGCGCAATGTTGAATGCCGCGCGCAGCAGATAGGCGCCGGGATTGCGGACTTGATCGACAGCCTCATAGCCATCGAGGCGCAGATAAGTATCCTGCAAAGCATCTTCGGCCCAATCGGATGATCCAAGCCGCCGCGCGAGGCGCGCCTTGAGATCGGCGTACCGATCGACAAGATAGACGCGCAGCGGTGTGCTTTCCCGGGACTTACTATCCATGCTGCAGACTGCCGGGAAGTTGAGAGCAGCTGACCTCACCGCCGGACGATCGAGGCAGGAGCACCATTGTCACCGGCTGGACCATACCGGCCGGCGGCGCCTCGCCGATCGATACGCGCCCGGCAAGTTCGGCGATGGCCTCATCCCGCGATTGATCGCCGGTCGTCCCAAGCAACTGGATTCGCGCCAACGCCCCGGTCGGCCCGATCCAGACCCGCATTGCAGCGCGATAGCTGCCTGGCTCGGTTACAGCGCGGGAACATAG
The DNA here is from genome assembly GCA_002256345.1 of Bradyrhizobiaceae bacterium PARB1. Taxonomy (GTDB): domain Bacteria; phylum Pseudomonadota; class Alphaproteobacteria; order Rhizobiales; family Xanthobacteraceae; genus Tardiphaga. Next base: position 3,066 of record NKIY01000008.1, read on the forward strand.
AGCATCGTTGATGCCTTGCTGCACCAAGGCGGCATAGCGCCATTCGGCTGCCCCTTGCCGCGCCAACGCGGCGGCAGCAATCGCGCGCGGTGCCATGCGGACAGGCCGTTGCTCTGCAGGCACAACGACAAAGGCTTTCGATGTGGTGAATTCAGCCTCCAGGCCCGTCCCTTTCAGCAGGGCCGGGAGCGCGTTTCGCGCTTTGAAGACCCCGTTGATCGCGAATGACGTTCGGCCGGATGCCAGATTTCCATTATAGATGGCGACGGTGCCGGTCGCGGTTGCATAAGCCTCCAATGCCGCCGCCAACGGCTGGGCCGGGATATCGAAGCGGATTTCGGTCGCTGACGGATCAATCTGAGCGCCGGCGCGCACAGCGCTCGACAAGAAGAAGGCACAAACCAGACCGAGGGCGGCGATGCTCCTGCAACCGATATTCATCGCAATTGCGCTCGCCGTCGCTCGCCGCACACGCCCGAAATTCACGAATTTCGCCTAGGGATATGCCGAGGCCATTCGTATCGTCATCAGAACTTGGATAGAGATTTTCGGATGCACCCTATTCGAAACCCGATGAAAGATTTGTGACGGCAATCCTTTTCATCGCATGATCGTCTCACGGATCGACCACTCGTCACCGCGCTGATCAACGGACTGCGCCTGTATGGCCGGCAGACCGAGCCCATCCCTTGAGCGCAGGCCGTTGCTTTGGAGCAAGCAGAGATCTTCCCGAGCTTGAAGAAGAAGTCGTCGAACAGGCCGATGATCGACGCGACAAGGGAATTTTCAACAGACCGCTATCAAGTCATACGCTGAAGACTGGCGTCTCTTGCCTGAAACGGAGCAAATTAAAAGCAATTTCGGCCGCGGATAGATCACGACCTTGTCCTGATCGGCGTGCCATCCTCGAGACCGAGAATACACTCGACGGGTATGGCAACGCCGCCCGCCGAATTCAGGCAGCGTCGATCATCGACCACACATCCAGACCCGTTCGCTGAGCGAACCGTTTCATGACGGATCTACGGTGCCATCACCAAGACCGTCGCTGATGCACTTGTCTTTATTCTCTTTATTCCGGTGCCGGGCTTCCTGAACTCTGATGTTGTGCATCAGCGCCGTCAATCGTCGGCCGGTGATCGGCTGACCATCGCCCTGTGTTACACCTTGCGCTGCGAGACCCGCCGCAATTTCGGTCCATGTGGCACCATCTTCACGATGCATGCGCTCCAGCTCTTGACGATTCCGCCGAATAATTTCGGTCGCACCTGATTTGATTTTTCCGATCGGCGATTCCTGCCGCTCGGCCTTCAGCGATTTAACGTAATCGCGCAAACGTTCCAGATCGATACTCATGGGCTTGGGGCAATAGTGTTGGTTTATTAAGACGTCACTTCACCGTTCGATGAATAGGTCCTGCCAATCCGTTATCGCGATTCAGCGTATTCGATTCAACATTGCAGACCGCAATGCGATTCGGCAGGTTTTCGAAGGATACCAGTTACAGCGCGCGACTTTTAAAGACTGAAATCGATTGCATTATTAGCAAATTAGATTTGATTGAGATGAACTGCGTTGATCGTACTGGCTCCGCTATCAATGCAACATTGACGCATAGTCGCAGCGCATCACGACCACTGATAACCACACGCGTACCACACAATCATCAGGCACAGCCTCATTCGCTAAATTGCGTCGAACGCGGCACTGCCAACGCAATGTTCTTTTCGATCACGTTGACATTGTGACCGTTCCGTCCTCCCGGAAGTCAGCGAGCAAGACTTTCGCCCGGCCGGCCTCGACTGTTTCACGCAAGCTTCGCTTGTTACGCCGGTGCTACAGATCGCAATCCGTCTCTCGCAGCCAACACAAGAATCCACATCATGATGTCTCCAACGACATCCGATTCTCGATCAAAGACTGTGGACAAGAAAGACGTCACGCAGGCGCGAAGTGGACGCACCACGCCGGCGGATCGCCCACACATTGCGGCTGCAGCTGCGATCGACGAATTGCTCGCGAGCGAAGCACGCGCGAATCTTCGACGGACGCGAGACGCCCAGCGTGAAGAACCTCCCAAAGCAAGGGTGCGAGTCAGTGTGCCACCAGCGCGCATTGTCGCAAAACCGCTGCAATCGGCTGCGTGGAAAGCACCGTTCTTCTCACTGGCGCTGGTTGTCGGTCTGTCGACGTTGATATCGGCGGGCGGCATTGCTTATCTGTTTCTTCGACCGCAGTTGACGCGCCATGTTTCCGAGACGGAGCTTCGCAATATTCGAGAATCCGTCGCTCAGCTGCGCCGACAGGTTGCAGAACTATCCTCGAGCACAGCCATTACTAGCTCGGTGAATTCAGCTCAGCCAATGATCGAACGGGTAGCCTCACGAAACGTCGAGCGCGAGCCAGTCGGGCAACGCACGAGGACCACACGCACGTTCGACGACAATTATGAAGTGGCAACAGCAGTACAGGCGCCCGAATTTACTGGCTCCGTGCAGGCGCCAGCCGCGTCAGTTGCGGGCACGACCCAGACGGCGATCGAAGGCTGGCATATTCGACGTGTATATGACGGCTCGGCGGTGCTTGAAGGAAAGCCGGGAGTCATCGAAGTCTCGCCAGGACAAGATATTCCGACACTCGGCCGAATTCTGAAAATCAGCAATGACGGTGGCCGTTGGCAGGTCATAACCAGCAAGGGTATCGTTTTCGGCCGATGAGCCGCATGCTTGGCAGTAAATGAACGACCAGCAACACGCAGGCAGAAGGCTAGCGATGCACAGGACCGAGAGCAAACTTCACGTCGATCGCCGCGGCGTCAGGACCGCCAAAAACACCATTGAAATAAGTGGGTGCGGCATACTCGCCGCCATCGATACCGATCGAACACCGCGCGATTGCGTGCGCGAACTGCTTGGCACTTGATCCGAGATGCTTGCGCGACGTCATATCACGCAGCCTCGAACGCATGCCTCACCGGGTGAGTGCATGAAGTGCGTGATTTCGTTCGTTAGTATGACAACGAAACGGCTTTCCACTGGGCATTTCCAGAATGCGCAACCGCGCATCATATCGCCGCATGTGTTCGACGCGAATTATCCACTTATTCGTTCGGGGGGAGCGCATGGACGGCGTTGACGACTCTTTGCAAATCTTCGCCGTTCGATTACTTGATGATGAGGTACCATCTTGACGTAACGAGTAAGGTGATTCCTGCACTGTTCGGACCCGAGAGGTCGGTGCCTGCACAAAGCCTATTCTGCTTGGCAGCAACGATTTCTCTTCCGATCCTGGTGAATGCTGACGAGGTGGGAGCGTGAGACGTGATCTCATGCACCGAATGAGAGGGAGCTCTCAGACTTATCGATCGAGCGTGCAATCAAGAGTAGGCAGCCGACCGCATCATTTGTTTCAGGCCCCGGTAAAAAGCGACCCGGACTTCGAAGCAATGTTGGCTAGTCTTCGACAACATTCTCCTCGGTCTTCTCCTAGTAACTGTTGTGTTGCGTCTCCAAGACAAAAAATGGGGCGAGTACGCCGAGTTCGACCCCATGACGATATTCAGGCGAACACGCAGGGGATTAAAATGTTTGTTGTGATCGATGACCGAGAGGGCGTCACACAAGGCTATGCGGCCGGATTTGACCGTGAAGGCGTCGTTTCGATTGGCTTCACGTCGACCGACTTCCGCGACTGGCTCGAAGGCGCCGTTGGCAATGACCTGACTGCGATACGGGCCTTTCTGCTCGGAGATTGCCCGGACCGTACGAGCATCCCATCGAGCATTCGCAACAGATCGCGCGCACCGATCATTGCGCTCAACGGCCTGAAGCACCTCAAGCAGACCATCGAGCTGTTCGAAGCTGGCGTCGACGACGTCGTTCACGCTCCGGTCCACGTCAAGGAGATCATGGCGCGGACCGCCGTAATCCGCCGCCGCACTCTCGATCAGAACGAACCCGCACAGACCAGCATCATTCGCGTCTTCCTCGACGGACGCGACCCCGAAATCGCCGGGCGAACACTGGCACTGCCCCGCCGTGAGTTGCGGATTCTTGAACATTTGGTCGGGCATCAGGGCAAGTGGTTGACCAAGACGCAGCTCTTCAACGCCGTCTATGGACTGTTCGATGCGAGCTTCGATGAAAATGTGATCGAGAGCCACGTGAGCAAATTGCGCAAGAAGCTCCGCGATCATCTCGGCTTCGATCCAATCGAATCGAAACGCTATATGGGCTACCGCCTCGACGACATGAAGTCTCGCACCATCGGCGAGATGCCGGTTTCGAAGGCTAACTGAGGCTCACGCCTCTCGCGCAGGAGGACGCCGACGATCGGCGTTGGCGTCCATCGCCCCCTCTCAAGCTCCCAGATCTGATGGGGAGACATTAGCGCGAAGAACGGTACCATACGACGACCACCTTCGGCCGCCAGGCACCACAAGACCATTCAACAATTGCCTTCTTTGGCCTCCTGTTGATGCCTCACCGGCGCAACTGGTCCTTCGAGACATAATTGAAATCCTGCACCAGAACTTCCTGCAGCGCATCTACTTGCAGTCGCTTGTTGACCTGCATCCGTATGGCTTGTGCGAATTGCGCAAGGTCGTAACGCGCAAGATTCTTGAAATCGAGCTTCTGATCGCCGTAGAGCGTGCGGAATGCCTCATCCACCACAAACGGCTCCGGCGGCACCGGAAGCTGGCGCAACACTTTTGCATCGGCCGTAAAGACGAGCTGGGTAATCACATATCCCTGCACGTTGCCTTCCGCGATCATCGGCACATTGATCGCCTTGACCTTTTCATAGACAAGACCTTCCGGCTGTTCCTGCTTGCCTGGCAACGCAGCCGCGGTCTCCTTCCAGTAGGAAATGCCAAGACTCGTTCCGACCGTCACGAGACAGGCCCAGACACCTGTCAGCAAAAGCTTCATCATGAGCGGTTACCCGGTATCGGGAGCGAATAGGTGCCGTCGGACTCAACCTCCTGGATTGACTTGGCAATGATGGCAGAGACCTCTCGCACCGCATCGAGATGAATTTGCAGCGCAGCCTGATTGCGGATCAGGCTGGCCCGCAGCTGCGTCAGTTGTGGCGTTACGCGCGGATCTCCCTGGATGTCGGACGTCAGCCGTATCGCGCGGGTCAGTTCCAGCAAGCCGCGATTCTTGCGCTGGCTGAAGATGTCGAAATCGACCACGGCGCGCGATTCGAGCTTCGACGTTTCCTCATCGATCGTGGCTTTCAGACGCTCGATGGCGATGAGTGCATTGCTCTGGGTGCCCAGCCATTCGACCTGCACATCGCGTTCCTGAGCCGGAGACTCCATCCCCTCGGCTATCGCGAGCATCTCTCGGTCCGGAAGGGCCAGGGCCTGCATTTCGAGAGAGGGCGCCGTATCCTGCTGCTTGATCTGTTCCATGTTTTAACTCTGCTGTAGTGCCGTGATCGGCGGTTATGTTTCGGTGCCCGGTGTTGCGACCGCGCGCGATTTCGCCAGTTGCTGGGCAATGCCGATGCCTTTACCCTTCGCCATCTCATTGCCGATCTGCTCGGCCATCATCGAACGCCAGATGTTGCCGGCGCTGCCCTTGCCGAACACTTGCTCGGCATTCTTGGGCAGCATTTCCTCGACAAACATTTGCAGGACGAATGCCTCGAACTTGCGATAAACGCCGTAACTGCCTTCGCTCTGGCGGATCACGGGCGTGGTCGGAACTGGCGCGCCGGCCGACACCGGCGTTGCCTGAGGCTGCGCGGCCGTGAATTCACCGTTCAGAACCGAGGTAAATTCGGCCTGCTGCGCGGGTGTCATACGTTCCAGCCGACCCGCCGCATTGCGCTGGGCGACGGGATCTGCCGCATTCATGACATCCGTAATAAGATCGTTTGCGACCGGTGCGACCGTCATATCGTGCTCCAATCAGGCTCGGTTCGATCAGGTCGTTTGAAGCGACCGCCGGACCGCCTTGTCAATTTCGTCGTCGAGCATGCGTTTTTCGTCATCTTTTGCCGCGCGCCCTGTCGCCAGGTGAACGAGGTGCTCCACATGCTTCAGTTTGCGACCTTCCGCTCGTGCGTTTTCCGCAAGCCGCTCCCTGACTTTGGCCACTGCACCTTGCTCGACGCTTGCGGTGCGTAGGTTCTGGCCGGCGGTCTGGATCAAGAGATCAGGAAGCTTACTCTCGTCGTTGAATGCTTCGAGAATGCGCCGCTGCTTATCTTCCAACTCGTTTTCTCGCGCCTGACACTCCATCAGATGCCATTCGGCGATGCGGTGAAGCCTCGCCTGCACGGCGGCGATACGACGGATTTTCCGGTCTCGTTTCTGCATCGCGTCCTACCCGGCGAGCCACGCCGCGAAGGCGATGCTGAATTGCAGAATCATCTCCCGGCCGGAGAGATAGAGCAGCATCAGACCCCCCATCAGGACAAACGGAAGCGAGATGAAATAGACGGGGATGCTCGGTGTCAGCTTATTGGCAAGGCCCACAGCGAAATTAACGATCACCGCATAAACGACGAACGGGCTGGCAACGCGTAGTGCGAGGGTGAACGCCTGTGACAGATGATCCACAAGTTGCGCGAGCCCGCCTTCTGCGCTGATGCCCGTGGCGGGCAACCAGATCCGATAAGAGCCGATCAGGCCGCGCAGCAGCTCCCAATGCTGCCCGGTGACGAAGAATACGACGGTGGCGGTCAGGGTAATCAACGGCACAAGTGCCGGAACGTGCTCGTTGTCGTCCACGACGCTCGGCATCGTCAGGCCGATGCCCGATGCAACAAATGTCGTCATCGTCTCCAGCGCTGCGAAGAACATGCGCGCCGTGAGGCCGATGACGAGGCCCACGAAAAGTTCCGAAAAGATCAGTCTTATCAGCTCGGACGCCGCTACTCCTTCGACTGCAGGGCGGACGGATGCCTCGAGCAGCGGCGTCAACATCAACGTCACACTAACGGCGAGAAACAAACGCACCTGGGTCGGAATGTTTGCGCGTGAATAACCGGGGGCCACCATCATGCAGGTGCCGACACGGCAAAAAATCAGAAACGCAGCCAGAACCGAGACAGAGGTGCCCGTTATCAAGATATGGCTCCGAGAGATTTGACTTCGGCGCCACGCGCGATCTCCACATGCGATAGCACCGGGAGCGTCGGGAACATCCGCTCGGTGATCATGCGCACATAGGGGCGCACATCGGGCGGCGCGACGAGAACAGCCGTATCGCCATTGCCGGCCGCCTTCCGAACGGCCGCTGAGACATCGTCTGCGAATTGCTCGACAAGTCGCGGATCAGCGTCGAATTCCACGATTTCGCCCTTACCGTCCCGCTTGAGGCTCTGGTGGAAAGCGAGATCCCAACGGTTACCGAGGCGCAAGACCTTGAGCACGCCATTGTCGGCAAAATCGCCGCAGATCTGCTGGGCGATCCGCATGCGGACATGCTCGGCGATCTGCTCGGAGCGACGCACATGCGGCGCAATCTCTGCGATCGCCTCCAGAATGAGATGGAGATTGCGGATAGAAACGCGCTCGGCGAGGAGCAGCTTGAACACCGCCTGAAGTCCGGAATAGGAGATCTGCGACGGCACCATATCCTCCACCAGCCGCTTGTACTCAGGCTCCAGCCGTTCGATCAGTGCACGTGTATCCTTGTAGGTGAGAAGTTGCGCCAGGTTGTTCCGGACGACCTCGCTCAGATGCGTCAACAGGATCGAGATGTTATCTGCGATCTTGAAACCGTCCTGCTTGATCTCATCGACGAAGGCCTGCGGAATCCACATGGCTTTCATTCCGAACGCCGGTTCGATCGTTTCATCGCCCGGCAGATCCGGCCGGCGGTCGCCGTCGAACAGAACCAGTGACTCGCCGATGCGCAGTTCATGATGCGCAACAATCGTGCCGTAGATCTTGATCCGGTACGACTTCGGCCCAATCGACAGGTCGTCGGTGAGCTTGATTTCAGGAACAACAAAACCGTATTGAGTGGCAAAGCGACGCCGGACCTTGGCAACGCGATGTGCGAGCTCGCCATGCGCGCTGAGCATCTGGATCGCAAGTTGGCTGCCGACGCATAGTTCGATATCGGAGGTTTTGAGCAGTTCCTTGACCGAGTCCTTGGCCTCGATCTGCGCCTTCTCCTGAACCTGAGCAAGCCGCGCCTGTTCAATCTTGTCGCGCGCAGCTTGCTTACGCGGCAGAGTGAAGCTCATGAAAGCCATGATGGCGCCGAGCAAAGCGAAGGGCAAGAATGGCAACCCCGGCAGAAGCCCCAGCGCGAACATCATCAAAGCCGCAACAGATTGCGCGCGCGGATAGCCGCCGAGTTGTTTAAGAACAGTCTGCTCGGCCGAGCCGCGCGTGCCGCCCTTCGACACCAATAGACCTGCCGACAGCGATACGATCAAAGCCGGGATCTGCGAAACGAGACCGTCACCGACCGAAAGCTTGGTGAATACGTCAGCAGCGCGCGCCAGCGGCATACCATGATGCGTGACACCAATGATGATGCCGCCAAAAATGTTGATCGCCGTGATGATCAGTCCGGCGATGGCGTCGCCGCGGACGAACTTCGACGCACCGTCCATGGCGCCGAAGAAGGAACTTTCCTCTTCGAGCTCGCGCCTGCGCGCCTGCGCTTCCTTGTCGTCGATCAGGCCGGCCGACAGATCGGCGTCGATGGCCATCTGCTTACCGGGGATGGCATCGAGTGTAAAACGCGCGCCGACTTCGGCAATACGCGTCGCGCCCTTGGTGATCACCACGAAGTTCACGGTCACCAGGATCGCGAAAATGATCAGACCGATGACGAAATCGCCGCCCATCACGAATTTGGCGAAGCCGGCGACGACGTAACCCGCGGCATGCTCACCTTCGCCGCCATGCGACAGGATCACGCGCGTGGTGGCGACATTCAGCGCGAGGCGCAGGATTGTCGCGATCAGCAGAACGGTCGGGAACGCCGAAAAATCCAGAGGACGCTGAATCCACAAAGACACCATGAGGATCAGGGCGGACAGCGCGATGGAGAAGGAAAGTCCGACGTCGATCAGGAAGGTCGGAACTGGTAGGACCAGCATCGTCAGGATTGCGACGATGCCGACGGCGAAGGCCACGTCGGTGCCGATCCGCCGTTCGCTCGGGAGGGCGGAGATCGTTACATCGGCCATGACGCTTCCTGCGCAAATATCATCGCCGCATTTTGCAGCGCCGACCTTGCGTGAGGGTGACGGACAGCTAGACGGCTAGAAACCGTGTTCGATCCGGCCGTAAAGCACCTCGGTAAAAGCGTAGATATGCGCACCCATAAAGGTGCCGGTAACAGCAACGACGATCAGCATCACCACGATCTTGGGGATGAAGGTGAGCGTCATTTCCTGCACCTGGGTCAGCGCCTGCAGCAAGGCAATGATGATGCCGACCAGCATCGCGGCCCCCACCGCCGGCCCGGCGGCGACGATGATGGTCCAGATCGCCTGCTGGGCGATATCGAGGGCGTCGCGCTCGTTCATGATCAGCTGATGGTAATGCCAGGGCCGAGCGCCACTTTCACACCGTTCTCCAGAGTGGCGACCGCCCCGCCCGAAATGATGGTGACTTCCTTGATTTTTCCAGTGGTGCTTTGACCGCTCTCGTCGGTGAATGATGCCGTGCGGCCGATCAGCCCCTCAGCCTGTTGAATGGCGCTTGAGGACAGCAGACTGTCGAGCTTGGCATTGGTCTGCACCGCCTGCTCCACCGTCGAGAGTTGCGCGAGCTGGCTCATATATTCTGTCGAATCGGTCGGATTGGTCGGATCCTGGTTCCGCATCTGCGCGATCAGAAGCTGCAGAAATCCGTTATAATCGATCATCCCTGCCGACTTGCTCGATGACGTCGCAGCCGTGTCATTGGCCGAGCGGTTCGCGTTGACGCCGTTGACTTCCATGTCCGTTTCTCCGGTTTCAGGCGACTGCCACAGGCAGTAACATCTCGGCACTGGTCAAGATCGATTGCTCGACCTCGAATAGCGATCTGATCTTGCGCAGGGCTTCATAGTAACGCCCCCCTTCAACGAGTGTTTCGACGGTATCGAGACCGCTGAGCAGTTCAGTATTGTCGGCCGCCGCATAGAGCGCGCAGCGTTGGTGACCGAACACCGATTTTGCTTGCTCGACGTCGCTTGGGCTCATCAACATCAGCTGCACAACAAAATAGAGCTGACGCATCGGCGTCGTGGCGTCCTCGACCTGCATGACCTGACTCTCCAGCAGGAAAGTCACATCGTTGATCAGCTCTAACGTCACTTTGCGGTCGACACGCAAGACCGCGCCATTGATGTAGATCTTCTCGCCGCTACGAAGCGAGATGCACATAGGCTTCTTCATCCAAGCGAATCCCGGATCGCGACGTTGACAGCGACAAGATCCTCGACATCGCTGAGTTGGGCTTCGCGATTTCGTTCGGCTTCTTTAACAATCCAGAGACCGATCGAGATCAACTGCGCTCGCAGCTCTTCCGGCAGGCCATTGCGGGAGTTCGAGAGGTCTTGAATAAAGAACGCCCACAAGTCGCGAATATACAAAAATGCATCGGTCCGCTCCGGCAAGGTGAGCTCGCCCGCCTGCATCTTCTGCAGCAACCCAATGCCGTGATTGATCGCCCGCCGTTCGCGCGAACGCGCTTCGCGGCCGCCGTCCTCGATCTCGGTATCGTAGCTTGCCAATGTCATGTCGAGGGACAACCCGTTTCTTTATGGAGAATGATGTCGATCAGAGATAGTTGAGAATGCTGAGCTTCTGGATCTGTGCCGACAGTGCGTGGGACATTTCGAGCTGATTTCTCAAGCTCGTGACCCGAACCGACGCCTCTTCAGGATCAACGCTCTCCATGGCATTGACCTGCTTGGTGACGATATCGCTCTGCACCTTGAGGCGGCTGGTTGCATTGGTCGTTTGCTCCTGCGCGGTGCCAAGCCGCGCGCCGACGCTCGCGAGATCGGCGACCGCGCCGGCAACCAGCAACAGCGCCTTGTCGGTGACCACCTGGAATGTGGACTGGTTCATTTTATCGACGCCCAATCCAGAGAGCATCGTATAAGCCATCGCCAGCTTGCGGAACGCGACGTCATTGGCACTCGCAGAGGAGTCGATGGTCTGGGTCGTCGAGATGCGGCTGCGCATGACCTGATCAGAGGCGGAAGACCAGTTCGTCCCCCAGGCTGGATCGGCGAATTCAGCCGCAAAAGCGTTATCGAGGAACGTTTCCATGTCAGCCGGCAGGATATTCTCGGCACCGGCCGAGCCGGGCGCAAACCCGAACGCCGCAGTGAAGGCTGCATCGATCGCCGTCTTGCTCGCCGAACCATTTTCATAGGGCGTCATCGGCTGTTGCGACGTATTGATACCGCCGAACAGGAACTGCCCATCCATCGAGACATTCAGAGTTGCCAGCAGTGATTCGAGATTCGACGCAGCAGGCTGAGCTATGATGCCGCCACCGTTTGCCGAATTCCTTGCCGCAAGCAGATCCTTCTGAAACGACTGCGCCGCTTCGATGGTCTGCGACAGACGTTCCTGCGCCACCTCAAGCCGTGCGCCGACGAGCGAATTGGTATCGACGAGCTTGTCGATCTCCAGCAGTTCCGCACGGAGCGTTACATTGCGTCCGGTCAGTGCGCCGAGCTCCTTGCCGACGTCATCGAGACGCCCGGTTGTCGCCTCCTTGACACCCTTGGCAATTGCCACCTGGCTCTTCGAGGCCGAGATGCGCAAGGTGGTCGCGATCGAGTTCGACGAGATGAATGTCGCAGCCATTTCAGTTACCTCACCGCCTGAAGAAGATTCTGCAGCATCTGGTCGATCGTCGCGATCAGCTTCGACGATGCAGAATATGTGCGCTCGACCTGGAGCATGAAGGACATTTCGTCGTCCATATTAACGCCGTTGACGTTGGCCAATGCATCGGCGCTACGCTCCAACAGCGTCTGATTGTAGGTCGCCTCAGCGCCGACAGTCTTGCGCTGGGCTTCAAGCCAGCTCACGGAAGAACCTGCGAAATCGATCAAGGTGCCGCTTGGCTTGCCGAGGGCGTTCGGATCGAACGGCCGGACCGCGCCCATTTCGTCCACCAGGCCTTGAATGCGTGCGAAGAACCCAGCCTCACCACCTGCGTTGTAAACATAGTTGGCGCCGTTGATGCCACCATCGCGGATCAGGCTTGGATTGCCTCCGAGCGCCTGATCGACGAGATCGGTGACCTTGATGGAGCCGGCAAGGCCCGTATTGATGACGCCTGAGGCCGGCATTGCCGGGCCGCCGCCATAGGTGAACAGCCCCGTGAGATCCGGGCCGCCACCGCCGCTCTGATCTTTCTCCGCAAAAATTTCGATGACGCCGCGCGCGATTTCGTCGAGCTGGTTCTGATAGGTCACCATCTTGTCGTCGCGTAGCGTGGCAAGACCAGCGAGTTTTCCGGAGCCGATCGGCATGACCGAACTGGCGCCAGTGACCGGAACCCCGTCGATGACGACAGCATTGCCCGTCAAACCTGCCGTGTAGGAATTGGTCGGCTCGAAAGTGACTGTGCGCGCCGAACGCTCGAACAACGTCACACCGGAATCGGTATAGACGACCATGTCGTTGTTGGCACGCGTCGTGAAGGTGATGCCGACTTCCTGCGATAGCTTCGAGAGGATGCTATCTCGCATGTCGAGATGATCGGTGACGTCGGCGCCAGCCGTCGTCCCCTTCACGATCGCCGTATTCACCTGTTCGAATTGCGCAAGCAGCTCGTTGATGGTCCTGACCGACGTTGCCATCTCGGCGTCGGCTTCGGCGCGAGCTTTCTGCACAGTGGTTGTCGAATCGTTCAGAGAAACCGCGACATCCTTGGCCGCCTTCACCGCGGATTGAGCGAAAGTCACATTGTCCGGAGCCGACGTATATTGCTGTAAGGCGCTCTTCAGCTTGGCGAGTTGCGCTGCGGCCGACTGGTCGAGTTCGGGATCGTCAATCGTGACGGCGGCGACCTTCTGCAGTCCGTTGTACAACGCGTCCTGGTGAGCCGTGTTTGCGACCGCCTTGACCACATTGTTGAACAATCCAGCGCTCGCTGCGCGCTGGATGCCGTTGACATACACGCCGCTGCCGGGCTGCGAGACGATCAACGCGTTCTTGCGCGAGTAGCCGTCCTGCTGCGTTCCCGCGATGTTGCGCGAGATGACGGAGGATTGGACCCCCGCCGCCATAAGCGACGAGCGGGCAGAGTTGAGCGCGATCGTAAGTGACATCGTGAGCCTCCGTCAGGAATCGACGTGTGACGGTTAGCGCTTCAGGTTGACAAGAACGTCGAGCAGATCGGCGCCGGTCTGAAACACCTTGGAATTAGCCGTGTAGCCACGCTGCGATTCGATCATCGCCGTCAGTTCGTTGGCGAGATCGACATTCGACGCTTCGAGCGCTTCTGGCTTGATCGTGCCAAGACCGCTATTGCCCGCAAAATCGACCTGGATATTTCCTGAGTTGATGCTGACCGAATAGACGTTGCCAGCTTCCGGCGAGAGATTGTCCGGGCTCGGCACGGTGGCCAGCGGGATCTTGTAGGTTGCCAGTCGGGTACCGTCGTCGAAGATCGAGTACATCGTGCCGTCGGAAGCGACCTCCACGCGATCGAGACCGCTCGGCGCATTGCCGTTGGTGGTCGCCTTGAACTGGAATTCGTCGGCGACCTGAGTGAGGTTCGACATGTCGAACGTCACCGCTGAACCGCCGGGGATGGTGAAAGCCATCGAGTTCGGGCTGGCGGCATCGAGGCGTCCCTTGCCCGTCGCACTGACGTCGAAGGTGAAGGTTTGCGTCGAGAGCGGCGCACTTGCATAGGGGAAGCCGCCACCCGCTGCAGCGTCGGCGCTGTTGTAGATCTCGACATCCCACGTGTTGTTTGCCGTCTTGAACATGTACATGTCCAGCTTCACGGCGTTGCCGATATTGTCGTAGGTGACGAGCGAGGTCTTTGACGTGAAGTTTGGCGCACCGGCGGTGATAGCCGCATTGGCATCCAGATTGGCGCCATCGAGCTTCGCCTGGGTGGTCGGATTGCCGACAAGCGTCTGCTGGGCGATATTGACGATCTGCAGATTGCCGAGCCCGTTGGCAACGACATCCGGAACGGCGCCGTTCTGAAGGTTATAGCCCATCAAATAATAGCCGGCGGTGTTATAGAGATTGCCCTGCCCGTCCGGCACGAAAGAGCCGGCGCGGGTCAGATAGGGCGTGCCGGCCGCATTGCTGACGATGAAGAAACCGTTGCCCTGGATCGCAAGATCCGTGGCCGACGTGGTGTAATTCATCGTTCCTGGATCGGAGATTGCGTAACGCACCTGCGTTTCGACACTTCCGGAGTTGTAGTTGCCGCTACCGCTGCGCAGGATGAGCGACGAAAATTCCGTCGATGCGCGCTTGTAGCCGGTGGTGTTCACATTCGCGATGTTGTCGGCGACCGTTGCGAGCTTGTTCGACTGCGCATTCATGCCGGAGCCGCCCGTGCGCATCACACCATACAGACTCATCGATCATCCTCCGTTTGACGTATGGGTATTAGAGTGGAGATTGCTTGTGCGGGGCTGTCGGTTATCCACAGGCTTATCGCGAAGCCGTGCGCTCTGCGCAGAAACTGCGGGCGTCGCTCGTCCAGGAGCCGAAACCGCTTGCGACGAGGCTGCCGATCACGCTGCAAATATAGCGTTTCTGGCCAACGACATTGTTCGGCCCGGCATTGTAGCGGGCGACAGCCATGGTCCAGTTGCCCTCGCGCGCACGCAGGTCCTTCAGAAATCGTGCTGCGTAATCGACATTTCGCGCCGGATCGAACATCGCCTCCACGCTGGAGAATTTCTCGCCGTGATAGCGATGATTGATCTGCATGCAGCCGAGATCGACCAATTTGGCGCCCTTGCGCTTCTCATCGGCAAAACGCGAAACCGCATCGCGCAGACCCGTGGCCAGGACGGTTCTTCCATCGACATTGAGCGCATAGGGATTGAGCACGCCCTTGCGTCCGGTCTCGCTCAGACCGACGGCGTAGAGAACGCCGAGCGGTACGCCGTGCTGTCTTGCAGCGCGCGCCATTTCCCGTTCGCATGGCCCTTCGGCGCGCGCCATTCCCGGAATGCTAGAGATAGACAGTGCTGCTGCGAATATGACGGACGCCTTGATCCTGTGGATGCTCGGATGGAGTGTGCGATTGATCATGATCCTGCCTATTGTGCCGCGCTCCGCCCTGGCCGTCGCTGGATGACCGGCCCGACGAGCCGCCATCTGTTTGCGCCCCGTTCGGCGACGGCATGGAACTGCGCTGATCCGAGGATGCGTGTTGTTGCTGCGGCTGCGACTGTGACTGGCCGTTATTGATATTGGCGTCGGCCGTGCGCGTATGATCGATGGCAGCGATATCGAAGCTGTAGCCGGCCGACTGCATCGCATCGGTCAACGCACCCCGCTCCTGACGCAGCAGATGCGTGGTCTCGAGGCGGTCCGCGGTGAGATGAACCTCGACGGAATCGCCTGCGAGCCGCATCTTGATTGTCACGGAGCCGAGATTCGGCGGATCGAGCTCCAGTGTCATCATTCGCACCGGGCGGCTTTCCGCAGGTTTCACGGTCTCCTGAGACGACGCCGTGGTAGAGAGCGGGCCTTCGGCCGATGCTACGGCCGGAAGATCACTCGCCATCCGGTCCACGATCTTCTGCAGTGTCGTTACCTGCTGGACCGGTTCGAAATGCGTTTCCTGCTCGCGAACGACGGGTTTGCTGGCGAGCACCGGCTTCGTATCGACCGATTCGACAGTCGCAGTGAAACGCTTCGAGGCGCCAGCATCGATGTCGGGAGCGTCGATATCCGGAGCCGTTATGACATTCGTTGACTCAGGCGACTTGTCTTCAATCTTGGGAGCGGCTTGCGGCAACGACGACGGTTGCGCCGGTTTATCATCACGCGCCGTATCGCGCTGCGCCGGGTCGAGCTTCGACATCACGGCGCTGAGCGCCGCATTGGGATCGCGCCAGTCGTGGGTGGTCGCCGTGGCCTGCTTGCCATCACTCGTGGACTGCGGGGCATCCTCTTCCTTTTCAGGCTGCTCCGCTGCGACCGGTTTCGGCTTCACTTCACCCGAAAGCTCGGCCAGAATGGCCGCCGCATCAAGGACAGGCGCCGTTGCGACATGCGTCACGTTCTTTTCGATCTTCGGTACAACAGGCGGCTTGTCCTTCGCGACCTGTCGCATTTGCTCGCGAAAATGCTCCGCTTTCTCCTTTCCGTCCTTGGAATGGAGTGCACCGTTCAGGCCGCCCTTTCCGCCTGCCTTCGTCGATGCGAGCTGATGAAAAGCCGCCGTCAGGAGATCTGCCTGCTTCATCGGGTCCTCTCCTTAAGTTGTTCTTGCGACAGATCCAGCAGCTTCTGTGCGTGGTCGACGACCGCAACCGATCGTGCAAAGTCGATCCGCGGGCGCATCACTGTCTTGGGGGCCGTATCACTGCCGCCCTTGGCTGCTTCCGGCAGGGCTTTACGAACGTTCAGGCCAATAGCGAGTGCGGCCGCTTGTATTTCGGCATCGCGATCGGACAGTTTGCTCCTGTCGATCTTTTCAAGCTCTGTAATTGCCTGGTTGTGGCCGGATGTGACGACGCGGGCCGCAGCGCGGTAGAGACGCGCACGCAGGCGTTCCGGACTGCCATCATCGGACAATGCGTCAACACGCTCGGCCGCGAGAGCGGCCATCTCGGTCTTTCCGCGAACGAGTGCAGTACGCGCGATCAGCAGATACAGACCGCGCTGGCTGATCCGGTCGAGATGATCGAGGACAGCGACGAGCCGCGGAAAGCGATCCGGCCGTTGCGCGAAGCTGAAGCGAGCGACGGATATTGCAAAGCGCTGGCGGAAATTGCCGGCATAGATCGAGTGGCGGAAGCGCCGGAAATAGCGGATGGCCAGCGCTTCGAACTTGTCGAAATCGTCTTCCTGACCGACGATGAAGATTTCACGTCGCAATGCCGCTTCTTCAACGAGCGTTCCAGGCATCATGAGACGGACGTCATCGAGCAATGCGATCGCCGCTCTGGGATCGTCCTGCGCGACCAATGCCGATTGCACCAGGGCAATCTCGGCGCCGAGCGTCGCCGGGAGATTACGCGGCTTGATGTGCCCGAGCTTGGCTTTCGCCTCGTCAGTCCGCCCTTCCACATAGGCAATGGCGCCATCGACTGTCGCTTCGTCAATGTTCAGTACATTACGCGCACGAAGCGATGCGACGACATGTGGCGCGCCGCCGCTGAGCAGAAACGTCACGGCCGCCCGCGCATTTCGCGGTTCTTTCCACAAAGCTGCGTCCACCTTCAGAAAGCTTTCACCGATTCGCTTCAGCAACGCCGGTTGCGCGTTATGGGCTTCGAGGTCCCCCCGTGCGATCTGGTCCTGCAATACCTGCAGTGAACGGACCATCTGATACGGTTCGCGCGCCGACAGGTCGGCCGGCTGTGCATGGGCGGTGCCAATGCACATGATCAGCATTGCCGTGGCGGTCCTGCAGGACATCATGGGGTCGGCGCACGGATCAGAATTTCGATCCGCCGATTTTGCGCTGCAAGCGGATCGCTCTGATTCTTGAGGCGACGATCGGCATAGCCTTCGATCCGCTCGACGCGCGCCGCATCGAGACCGCCGCGCACCAGCATGTGATAAGCCATATGCGCGCGTGCCGTGGAAAGCCGCCAGTTGTCGTATTCTGCGGTCCGGAAGACCCGGGCATCGGTATGTCCGCGCACCACCACCTGGCCGCGGTTCTGGGCGATCATCGGCGTGATCTTATCCAGCGTGCGCACCAGGCCCGGCGTCGGCTCGGCAGAGCCATTGGCAAACATGCCGTAATTCGCGTCATCAGTCAGATTGATGAGCAAACCTTCCGGCGTCTCGCGCACCTCGGCGACGGGATGCTGCGCACCAAGCGTCGTCAGAACGGCGGAGATGGCGGACTGCAACTTTGCCGCCTCGGGCTGCGTCGTCTTCTCTGCCTGCACCTGTGCCTGCGGCTTGTCGTTCTTGGTAGCGGGCTTGTCTGTTGCTGCGGCCTGTTTGAGCTCGGCGACCGAGTTCGGCTTGGCGACATCGTCCGAGAACAAACCGACCGGCTTCGGCGGGTCGGGCTTCTCCGATTTCGGCGGTGTCGCACTGGTGCCGGCCGTCTCCTGAACGGGTGCCCCTGTAGCATCCGGCTTCTGATCGGACGTACGCGGCTCCTGCCCCTCCGTGATGGCGGCAATATCCTCGCCATAAGGCAGGCTCCCGGCCTCCTTGCGGCCGGCAGGTTTCTTCTCAAGCGACGAGATCGACGCCATCGGCCAGTTGATCGGATCGAATGGATCGCGATAGGCCTCGCCACCCTTCAGTCCCTCCTTGCGGACCGGATCGAGAGCACCGCTCGTCTGGCCGGTGCGTGGTGGGCCACCGGCAATTTCGGTGAGCACCGCATAAGGGTCGCGGAATAACGTCGCCTCGCCATAGCGAGGTTGCGGCGGCTGCGGCTGCACGACAGCTGTCGTTGGCTCACCCGGCTCTGGCAGTGGCGATTTGGCGTTTCCCTCGGTGGCCTTACCGGGATCGACACGGCGCGCATCGTTGACGCCTTTGCGATCGGGCGTCGAGTCCGTCAGCTTGATCGGATTGAAATAGGTCGCGACGCTCTCGCGCGCTTCCTGACTGGTGGCATTGATCAGCCACATCACCAGGAAGAAGGCCATCATCGCCGTCATGAAATCCGCATAAGCGATTTTCCAGACGCTGTTCTTCGTCTCGCCGGCATCGAGAGAACTGCGGCGACGGATAATCAGAATTTCGGTTGGTACCTGATCGGCCATTTCAGTTCTGGAGCGCCAGTTTCAATCGATCGGCCCAGACCTTGAGCTGGGTTTCGAGCACAACCTGATCGATCGTGATCGATGCTTCGAGTTCCGGACCGGGACGCAGCTCGATGGCAATGGCGCGGACGCCGAGCTTATTACGGATCAGTTCGAGCAATTCGGATGGACCGGTCAGGCGCAGAACCGGGCGGCGCACATCGGTCGCAATCGACGACAGGTGATCGATGAAACTGGCAACGGCCTGCTTCTGCGCTGCGCTGGTGATCATCGGCTCGAGAATGCGTGCCGTGACGCCCGCGATCCTGTCCTGCAGCTCGTTGCCGGCCTCAGTCACGTCAGCGGCGAGCTTTGCGGCGGTCTCGTTAAGGAGCTGCCGTCGCTCCTCAGTCGCCTGTGCGGCAAATGCCTGCCGTTCCTGCTCCAGCTTCTGCTCGAACTCGGTCTTCGCCCTGGCATATCCATCAGCAAGACCGCGCTCATAGCCATCATCCTCGGCGGCGGCCGGCTGCTTCTCCACCAATGGCTGTGGCTGCAACGCACGCGGTTGCTTCTCGATCAGCGGTTGATGCTGCGGGCGAATGGCGGAATGGTGCAGATGATCGAACGGGACGACGCGGCTGCGTGGCTTGGCGCTCTCTGGCCGATCGAAATCCGCGATCAGTCGGGCGACTTTCTCTGCGCTCATGCCGGTTCCTCTTGTCTAATCCATTGCTTGAGAATGGCGGCGGCCTGTTTCTCGTCGAGCTGGATAATCTGCTCCAGCCGCTTCTGCGGAGCGTTCTGAATACTGTTCGAGACGTCCTGAATCAGATTCGGCGGCGGCTCATTGGACAGCGCCGCTGTCATTGTGCCGCTTCCGCCGCTGCTGCCGATGAGAGCGTTGGCCTCAGCCTGGTACTGCGTCGCCTCGTCCGTCTTGGCACTCGCCAGAATCGTGTTGATGGCCGGACGCAAGCCGAACCAGATCAGCATGCCGGCGACCGCTAAGATCGTGATGGCGCTTACCAGGCTGCCGGCCTGCCGCATCATGACTTCCGTGAAGGTGATGGAGGGCACCGGCGCCATATCGCGCGCACCTTCCATGAACTCAACAGCGGAGACCTGGATCTGATCGCCGCGCGGCTTGTCGATGCCCGCTGCAGTGGCTGCGATCTGCGCGATTTCGGCAACCTTGGCATCGATCGCCGCGTCGCTCGCCTTGTCGCCGAGGCTGGCAGCCAGACGGGGCCGGTTGACCAGCACTGCCAGGAACATCTTGTTCACCACATAGCCGTCGCTGACCGTTGTCACCGTCTTCGATGAGACTTCGAAATTCGTGATGTCCTCGCGGCGTTGTTTCTCGTCGCTGGAATTCTTTGCGCCGTTCGCATTGACCTGCTGGTCCGGGAGGTTCTGCTGAACGGTCGTCGGCTGCTGCCGATCGAGGCTTTGCGACGATTCCTTCTCACGCACAGCGCGGACCGAGCGCTGGACACGCGAATCCGGATCGTAGGTGGTTTCGTTGGTCTGTCTCTTGTCGGTCGATAGCTGGGTAGCAACGCTCACTTCGAAATTGTCGAGACCGAGATAGGGCGTCAGCGCGCGGCTGACATTTTCCTGGATCGAACGGCTGACGACGCGCTGCAGATTGGCCATCGTGGTCGGCGTTGCGCCGATGCCTCCACCGTCGTCGTCCGAGAGCAGCGAGCCGTTGCTGTCGAGCACGGTGACCTTGTCCGCGGTCATGCCAGGA
This sequence comes from Bradyrhizobiaceae bacterium PARB1, assembly GCA_002256345.1. Lineage (GTDB taxonomy): Bacteria > Pseudomonadota > Alphaproteobacteria > Rhizobiales > Xanthobacteraceae > Tardiphaga. The sequence continues at coordinate 23,688 of NKIY01000008.1, forward strand.
ACGGCAGCAGCGACGAGATGTCGGACCGAGCGCGCCGTGCGGGCGTCGGCCGGTCCATCCGTTCGCAACACCACCGATGCCGATGGCGGCAATTGTTCGCGGCGGAAAGAGCCCCGTGCCGGGATCACGATATGAACGCGCGCAGCCTTGACGTCCTTGAGTACCTGGATGGTGCGCGCAATCTCACCCTCGAGGGCGCGTACACGCGTCACTTCCTGCATGAAGGATGTCAGCCCGAGCGATCCGATCTTGTCGAACAGCTCGTAGCCACCGCTGGTATTGCTGGGCAACCCCTTGTCCGCCAGCAATGTACGCGCCTGCGCAGTCTGCGCCGGACGGACATAGATCGTATCGCCTGCGGAATTGATGTCGAATGCGATATTCGCGTCGCGGAGAACCGAACCGACGCGTGAGACATCTTCGCGGTTGAGACCGGCATAGAGTGTGTTGTATTCCGGCCGGCTCAGATAATAAGCGCCGCCGCCGACGCCGGCGAAGACCGCAACGCCGATCACTGCAAGCAGAATGAGACGCCTGGTACCGAGCTCCAGGAGATTGTTCCAGAGCTTCTGCGCATGCTCGCGATTGACCATCGAATCCTCTGCCTACTTTCGACGCGATCATCGATTGCGAAGCTTGTCCGGGGATTACGAGATGCTTAACGCGAAATGGCCGCGCTATTGCTAGCGCGGCCACCTCGAAGTCGTACGAGCGAGCGATTAGCCGCGGAACAGCGACAGGATGCTCTGGCTGCCCGAGTTGGCGATCGACAGCGCCTGGATACCGAGCTGCTGCTGCGTCTGCAGAGCCTGGAGGCGGGTCGATTCAGCGTTCATGTCGGCGTCGACGAGCTGGCCGATACCACGATCGAGCGAGTCGGTCAGAACCTTCACGAAGTCCTGCTGCAGGCCGATACGGTTCTTGATGGCGCCGAGGTTGGTGGCGGCATCGGTGATGGTGCCCAGCGCGTCGTCCACGCCAGCAATGTAGGTTTCCAGCGCGGCGAGGTCGGTCGCGCTGTCCGTGAACTTCGAGATGTCCAGGTTGGCAACGCTGAAGTCGCTCCAGCCGCCGTTCTGGTAAACGTCATAGGTCTTGTCGAGAATGCCCTTCTCGGTCTTGATGTCGGCGGTCGCGGCAGCCTGAGCCGTCACGGCACCGCCGGTCGAACCGCCATCGGTGTCGGTGGTGGCGATCGCGGTCGTGCTGGCGTTCTTGATTTCGAGCGTCTTGCCGTCAGCGTTGATACCGACCGTGAGGCCCTCGATGCCCAGACCGTTCAGCGCCTTGGCGACGTCCTGAATCGTGGACTTCTGCGTCACGTTGATCGTCGTGGTAACGGCAGCACCGCCAGCGGGGGTGACGGCGAAAGCGATCGTACCCGAGGTGGTCGGCGGCACGGCAGCCGCGTCACCAACGGTGGCCGGATCGAAGGTGAGAGTCGTGGTGGTGGCAGCAGCGTGAGCCGTCTTGTAAGCGGCGTCGAGCGTCTTGTCGTAGAGCTTGATCGCATCGAGGTCGACGGTCAGGGTATCGACCGAAACCACGCCACCGGCGCGGGAGAACGACGACACGACCGACTTGGACGAATTGTAGGTGGTCTGCTGCGAGTCGACCGAGATCCAGTTTTCACCGTTGAACACGGCGCTGTCAGCGGTGTTCTTCAGCTGCTTCTGGAGTTCGGTGATTTCCGACTGGATCTTGGCGCGATCGACGCCCGGCGTACGGGCAGCAACCAGCTTTTCCTTGATCGATGAAACGACGTCCACCGTGCCTTCCAGGCCGGTATACATCGTGTCGATGGTCGCGGCGCCGAGACCGAGAGCGTCCTGCACGGCGCCCAGAGCCTGCACGTCCGAACGCATCGTGGTGGCGATCGACCAGTAAGCGGCGTTGTCCGACGCGGTCGCGACGCGATAGCCGGTCGAGATGCGGTTCATCGTCGTGGAGAGGTTGGAGTTGACCGTGCGCAGCGTCTGCAGCGCGGTCATCGCCTGGGAGTTGGTCATCAAGCTAGACATCGTATGTCCCTTTAATTCGATTTGAATGTTTGCGGGGGACATACCGGACTTTCACCGGTACGACAGGGCGGCATCATGCCTTTGGAATTGTCGATATCTGATCGACCCAACCTGTCGTGAATTGCACGCTATCCGCCAAACCTTACCCAAAGCTGAAGTTGGCGAAGAGCGATATAGTTAACGGCACCATCCTTGATCGATTCACTTCGACGAAAAACGCACCGATCATAGAAACGATTTGACGAGACCGACGGCGAGCAGATTCCACCCGTCAATCAACACAAAGAACAGCACCTTGAACGGTAACGCGAACACCGTAGGCGGCATCATCATCATGCCCATCGACATGGTCAGTGTCGCCACGATCATGTCGATCACCAGGAACGGCATGACGACGAGAAACCCGATCTCGAATGCGCGCCGCAGCTCCGACACCATGAACGCCGGAATGATGATTCGCAAATCGATTCGTTGACCGTCGAGTTTCACTTTCAGGCTTTCGGCAGCCAGATTCTCGAAAGTCTGCAGATCCTTCTCGCGCACATGCTGCAGCATGAATTCGCGAAACGGGTCGGTGATGCGCGAATAGGCCTCTTGTTCGCTGATCTCGTTCTTCATCAATGGCTGCACGCCGTTCTGCCAGGCACGATCGAATGTCGGGGCCATGACATAGAAGGTGAGGAACAACGCAAGGCTGATCATCACGATATTCGACGGTGTGGTCTGCAAGCCGAGGCCCGTGCGCAGAAACGACAAGGCGACGACGAAGCGGGTAAAGCTCGTCACCATGATCAGCAGTCCCGGCGCCAGCGACAGCACCGTGAGCAAGGCGACCATCTGGATGATGCGGCCGCTGGCACTGCCTTCGCCCTGCGGCAGCAATGTCGACAGATCGGGGATCTGCGCCGCCGCAGCCGTCGGCAGCATGACAGCGGCAAGAATGAGAAACAGCCGCGTCATTGCACCACCAGCGTCTCGATAATCAATTCCCGTATCTGGCCATTGGAACGCGTCACCGCGCGTTCATTCAGATCTTCGCGCAGATATTGCAGGCCCCGCGCGCCCTCGATCTGGGTCGGCGTCAACGTACGCAAATAGGCAACGATGTCTTCTCCAACCTTGGAGGTCAGCGCATAAGCCTCCTCCTCGTTGAGCTTGTCGGTGACGATCGAGGCTTCCATCCTGATCCAGGCATTCGGCGGCGCTGCCAGATTCGTCGTCACGGGCGAGAGCTTGCGCAGGCGATCGTTGGGATTGAAGGCGGAAGCCACGGGCTTCTCGACCACTTCCTTCTTGCTGTCGGCAAGACGTTCGACTGTCGACAATATCTGAAAGCTGGCGAGCGTCCCCGCGCCGGCAGACAATCCGGTGACGACCAGCAGCGCGATCATCCATTGCAGGATACCGCGTCCCTGTCCTTCGTTCTCGACGTCATCGGCCATGGTCGATCCTCATCAGAACGGCGCGACCCGATCGTAGACCTGCTGACCCCAATTCGGCTGCTGCACTTCCATGATGCGACCACGGCCACCATATGAAATACGGGCCTCCGCGATCTTCTCATACGGAATGGTGTTCGCGCGGCCGATATCGATCGGACGCACGATTCCTCCGACATTGACGATGCGCATCTCGTAATTGACACGCATTTCCTGCGAACCGCTGATCAGCAGGTTGCCATTCGGCAGCACATCGACCACGACCGCAGCAATCGAGAATCGCACTTCCTCCGCGCGGTCGATCTTTCCGGATCCCTTGCTGGACGACTGCGAACTCACATTGGCGTCGAAGTTGCCCTTTGAAGCCCACTTGGCGATGTCCGCAGCGTAGTCGGTGCCCAGTTTGACCTGCGAATCGCGCGACCGGTCCGTCTTGTTGTCCAGGATGGCCTTGTCGTTCATGGTGACATTGACTGTGAGAATATCGCCAATGCGGGTCGCGCGTGGATCACGATAGAGGTCCTTGCGCTCGTTCCAGATCGAGTGCTCACCGGGTCCGCGATAGGCTCGCTTCTCCATCGGAATTCCGCGCGCATCCACTTGCAGACCCTGACCGACCGGCGACATGGTCGGTGCCTGGCTAAGCTCCGACAGCGGATTGGCGCATCCGGCGAGGCTCGACAGCAAGACCGGCAACAGCAGAACTCTCGAAGACTTCATTTCCTGGCTTTCCCGTCGTCGGTGCGACGCATGCCGGCCAGCGTATCGGCGAGATGCGCGCCGCGGGCCGGCTCCATTTCATTGAGGATGGCGCTCGCGACTCGCACTTTCAGCTTGGCGAGGACAGCGGCGGCCGTATCGTCCGCCATGCTGGCGATCTGCTGTGCGGCGGCTTCCGGGTTCATGCGTGAATAGATCTCCACGACATTGTCCTCGGCCTTCTTGAGAAAATCCTCGCGCAACTTCAGCCACTCTTCATATTCTGCGCGCTTGGCTTCGAGTTCGGCGATGCGCAGCTTCAGCTTCGCTTCGGTCGCCTCCAGCTCCTTCTGCTGCCAGGCGACGCGGGCATCGAGTGCCTGGTCGGTGATATTGCTGCAGAAGCGCGCCACATCCGACTCTTGCGCAGCGACGGCCACCTGCTCCTTCTTGTCGATGGAGCCCGTGATCAGCGGCGGTTCGCTGAACGTCTTTGCTGCAACCTCGGGCTTTGCTGCGACATCCGGTTTCGCTGCCGGCTTCGGACGCGGCGGCTGCGCCGTCCTGGCAAATTCGGCAAGATTCAGTGGCTTGGACAGCTTCTGCGCCGGTTCGGCCCATGCGGAAGCCGACGCCATGACTGCCGCAAGGATGCAGATCGACCAGGTTGCGGGACGCGCCATTCGTGCTCTCGTGAATCGGTTAAGCAAGCGTTGCACGCGCAGCCTTGCGCGGCGCTGACCCGTCGCCCTATTGGATCACAAGTTCGGCCTGCAGCGCGCCCGCCGCCTTGATAGCCTGCAGGATCGCAATGATGCCCTGCGGTTTCAGCCCGATCTGATTGAGGCCGCGCACCAGACGCTGCAAATCGGTCCCGCGGAGGATGGCGACCTTCGCGCCGTTCTCGTTGGCTTCAATAAATGTCTGCGGCACCACAACGGTCTCGCCGCGCCGTGCAAACGGATTCGGCTGCGATACAATCGGCGCCTCGGTAATGCGAACGGAGAGATTGCCGTGTGTCACCGCAACCGTCGATATTTGAACGTTGCGACCGATCACGACCGTACCGGTCCGCTCGTCGACAACGACGCGGGCTGGGGTGTCCGGCTCGATCAGAAGCTCCTCGATCTCAGCGATGAAACGCACTGGCGGCGCGTTGCGCGGCCGCTGCAGCATGACGGTGCGATAGTCGCGTTCGAACGCGATATTTGTCTGATAGCGACCGCGGCCATGGGCGTTCACCGCATCGATGATTCGCGTGGCCGTCGCATAGTCCGGGTTCTTCAATTCCAGCGTCAGATTCTGCATCTCGCTGAAATTCCCTTTCACTTCGCGCTCGATCAGCGCTCCGTTCGGAATACGGCCGGCGGTCGCTACACCCTGGCTGACGGTCTGGGCCGCGCCTTCGATATTGTAGCCGCCAACCGCGATGGCACCCTGCGCAACCGCATAAGTCTCGCCATCCGCGCCGCGCAATTGTGTCAACACCAGCGTGCCGCCAAGCAGCGACGAGGCGTCGCCCATGGACGATATCGCCACATCGATGCGCGAACCACCGGCCACGAAAGGCGGCAGATCTGCGGTCACCATCACCGCGGCGACGTTGCGCGTGCGCAGCTGCGTGCCACGGATGTTGATGCCCATATTGTCGAGCATCGACTGCAGGGATTGTTCGGTGAACGGCGCGTTGCGCAGCGTATCGCCGGTTCCTTTGAGGCCAATCACCAGGCCGTATCCGACAATCTGGTTTTCGCGCACGCCCTTCAGGCTTGCGATATCCTTGATGCGCACGGCAGCTTCTGCCGCCGAGACCGACAGTGCAAGCATCAGCCCGCAAAGAAGACGCAGCATCATCCGTTCTGAATCCGTACTGATCCGTCCTGCTGGACGATGCCCCGAATGGTCACGCCGGTGTCGAGATTGCGCAGCTGCACCATCATGCCGGGGCTAGCCGACTGGAGCGAGGTCGCATAGGTCACGATGACGAGCCCGTCGTCCTCCACCAGCACCTTCACAACCGCGCCGCGCGTGACGACCTTCTGGTCCTCAAGCCCGTTGATGGGAATGAGATGGCCGGCGATCAGCGTGCGCCGCGCGGTGCGCCCGACAAGCGCGGCACGATCGTTGATGAAGGCACTCGCGCCCTGGATATTGGGCGCGAAGTTGCGATCCATGATCATCTCGTCCTTGATCACGTCGCCCGGATAGATCGTCGTCGCCGGCACCGGATACTTGACGGGCTCTTCCGCCGCCATGGCTCCGCCGGCGAGCACGAGGTTCGCCAGCAACAGGGACACGATCTTGAGGACGCGCATCGGACGCAGCTCCGTCACCTTGTTTTAACGAAGGCCCTTGGAGACGGTCGATGCCATCTCGTCGGCCGCCTGGATGACCTTGGAGTTCATCTCGTAGGAGCGCTGGGCCGATATCAGTTCGGTGATTTCCTTCACCGGATCGACATTCGAGTTCTCCAGATAACGCTGGTGCAGCTTGCCGTAGCCGATATCGCCGGCAAAGCCGACGACGGGCACGCCCGACGACAGCGTTTCGCGGTAGAGATTGCCGCCGAGCGGCTCGAGGCCGGATTCGTTGGCGAAATTGGCGAGCTGCATCTGGCCGATCTGGACCGGCGCAACTTCACCATCGATCTTCGCGTAGATTTGCCCGGACTCGTTGATGATGACGTCCACCGCGTTCGGCGGCACCACAACCGCCGGATTGACCAGATAGCCATCCGGCGACACGAGCTGGCGGTTTTCGTTCAGATTGAATGCACCGGCGCGCGTGTAGAGCGTTTCGCCATTCGGGCCGGCGATCTGGAACCAGCCGCGGCCATTGATCCCGAGATCGTATGTATTGCCGGTCTGTGCCATGGCGCCCTGGATGTGCAGCTTTCGCACAGCCGCGGAACGCACGCCGAGACCGAGCTTGGCGCCTTCCGGCACCGCGCCTTCACCGGCCCGGTTCGGCACGCCCTGCGCACGGTCGATCTGGTAGAACAGGTCGGTGAATTCCGCGCGCGAGCGCTTGTAGGACGTGGTGTTGATGTTCGCGATATTGTTCGCGATCACTTCCACATTGAGTTGCTGCGCACCCATGCCGGTGGCAGCGATAGCAAGTGCTCTCATGATCGAACCTCAAATCGCCATTCGGCTGACTTCTTGATAGGCCTGCACGACCTTGTCGCGGACAGCGACAGCCATCTGCAAAGATCGTTCCGCCGACATGACAGCCTCGACCACCTTCTGTGCCGAGAGCTTGCCCTGGATGGACTGGATCGAAGCGGCTTCGCCCGCCTTCATCGAACCGATGGCATCGGCAGCGACCTGTTCCAGAACATTGTTGAAGCCCATGCCAGCGGAAACGGGCTGCGCTGTCGGCGCCGTGTTGCTTGCCTTGAAGACCTCACTTGTCTTCGCAAGCTCGCCTGCGCTCGTGACAACCGACGATACAGAGTCAAGCATGTTCAGCTCCTCAAGAGATCGATGGTCATCGACACCATCGAGCGGACTTGTTTGATCACCTGCAGATTGGCCTCATAGGACCGGTTGGTTTCCCGCATGTCGCCCATCTCGATCAGCGAATTCACGTTGGGAAATTTCACATAACCGGACGCATCCGCAGCGGGGTGTCCCGGCTCGTAGTCCACGCGAAACGGCGCCTGATCGGAACCGATATCCTTGACCTTGACCATGCGCACGCCAGCCGCACGATCCATTTCTGCCGTAAAGGTCGTCGTCTTGCGGCGATACGGTTCGGAGCCTGGCGTACGTCCCGTAGAATTCGCATTGGCGAGATTTTCGGACACGACGCGCAGACGTGTCGACTGCGCTTCGAGGCCGGAGCTTGCGATCTGGGTGGATGCCTGTAGTGGATCGATCATTATATCCTCCGTCAGGCCTTCATGCTGCTCATGAACATGCGATGGAAAGACTTCACGATCGCCGTGTTCAGCGAATAGTCGCGATTGATATCGCCGGCCTTGAGCATTTCCTGTTCGAGACTAACCGAGTTACCGGAATGCACGGTCTCCCAGGTCTTGTCCTTGCGCATCGCCTGCGCTTCGACGCGCGACCCCGTCGTGATGTGCATCGGCGACGTCACTGTCACCGGAACCACCTTGGCATCGAGGATCTTGTTGAACGGCTCGATATCCTGGGCGCGATAACCGGGCGTATTGGCGTTGGCCACGTTCGTCGAGATCGCCGCTTGCCGCAGTGACAACCATCGCTCATGCGACGAGGCGAGGTCCAGAAGATAGACGGGTCCCACGGTGTCCCCACGGTTCACGATTCATTAGACTTGGTTTACGGCCGGAAACTTGTCCGAGGCTTGAGGTGCGTGGCTGGGCACGCGCCTCACACATTCGTCTTCTGCTGCTTGCGCGAATGCAGGAAGTAGATGATCTCCGCCACGGGGCGAAAAAACTCGGCGGGAATCATCCGGTCGATCTGCGCGACATCGTACATCGAGCGCGCCAGTGCCTTGTCCTCGACCACCGGAACATCGTTCTTTTCGGCGATTTCCCTGATCTTCAGCGCGATCAGATCCTGCCCCTTGGCGAGCACGGTCGGCGCAGCATCCTCGCCCTGCTTGTATTTGAGTGCGATGGCGAAGTGAGTCGGATTCGCGATCACCAGCGTGGCCTTCGGCACGGCAGCCAGCATGGTGTTGCGTGCACGATCACGCGCCAGCGAACGCATGCGCGACTTCAGGATCGGATCGCCTTCGGCCTGCTTGAATTCATCCTTGATCTCCTGCTTGCTCATGCGCATCTCGCGGCGCCAATGAAAGCGCGCCCAGACGAGATCAAGTGAGACCAGCACGATGGTAGCGATGCTGATGGCCGAGACGAGACGCATCGCGGTCGTCAGGACGAGCTCCGGAACGGCTGCCGGATCGCTGAACAATGCATTCACGGCTACGGCCTCCTCGGCCCGCAGAACGATCGACACGACCAGACTAATGGCGATAAACTTGAAAACCGATTTGGCGAATTCGACCCGCCCCTGCGCTCCGAAGATGCGTTCCCAACCTTTCATGATCGACAGACGGGACATCTCCGGCTGGATGCGATCAAATACGAGCCTCGGCGCATTCTGCAAAAATGAAGATGCGAGCCCCGCGATCATCAGGACAATGATGATCGGAACGATCAGTCCCGCCGCGCTCATGCCAATGGCGGTAAAGAACGAGATTGCATCCGCGCCGTTGCGAAGACGAATTCCCGACGGATCGTCGATCAACCGGGCCAGGGTATAAGTGAGCTTCTGAACATTGTCGGACATCAGGAAGCTCATAATGATCAACAGCGCGAGCATCGAGGCGAAGATCGGCGCTTCGCGCGAGACGGGTATCTGCCCCTTCTCGATGGAATCGCGGACCTTCTTCTCGGTCGCCTCTTCGGTTTTGCTTTCCTTTTCCGGCGCCTCGGACACAGCGATCTATCTTCAGGTGAAAAACGATTGATCTTCCTGATCCGGATTGAGCTCGATCTCGCCGCGACCGGCCATATCGAGCGCAAGATCCGTGATCGTGCGGCGTGCATCGAGAACTTCGCGCTGATTGACGGGAATACCGCTCGACAGTTCGTGCTCGACCAGACGACGGGTGCGCCCGGCCAGCGACGACAGGATGAGTTCGCGGAACGCGGGCTCGGACCCCTTCAGCGCCAGGACCGTGCGATCGGTCGGCACCTGATCGAAGATCAGCATGCGCGCCTTTGCCGTCAGCTTGACGATGTCGTCGAAGGTAAAGAGCATACTCTTCAGAATTTCCGCCGACTTCGGCCGCGATTCCGTCAGGCTCTTCAGTGACTCCTCCATCTGCGCCCGCTCCATCTTGTTGATGATGTCGGCCATGCGCGGATAGGTGTCGGAAGCCATGTTGCGGGCGAAGTTGATCATGAAGTCTTCGTGCATCGTCTTTTCGATGATGCCCATGGCTTCCTCGACCACTGGCTTGAGGCTCAGCATCCGTCGCATCAGGTCATGCCGGATGTCTGGCGGCAGATGGCTCATCACGCGCGCTGCACAGGCCGGCTTGACGCGTGACAGGATCAACGCCGCTGTCTGCGGGTGCTCCTTGAGCAGATAGTTCGCCAGCAGACCTTCGGAGACGAGCGAGATGCGCTCCCACACCGATTTGGTCTTGTTACCGAGCACTTCCGAGATGATGTCACTGATCTGATCGGGCGGCAGCACACCATTGAGCAATTTTTCGAGTTCGCCGACCGTTCCGAAGATATTTGGTCCTTGCGAGAAGTTCTGTGCGAACTCCTCGATGATCGCCTCCAGTTCGGACGTCGAGATCGGCTTCAGTTCGGCGGCGGCGCGTGTGACCAGCTTGATCTCATCGGGATCGAACTCCTTCAGGAGCCCGCCGGACAGGTCGCGGCCCATGGCCAGCAGAAGCACAGCGGCCTTCTCCGTGCCGCCGAGGGGCTTCACGGAGGTGCTGCGCTTGACAGGTGCATTGAATGCCATGGGCGGCCTCTATCAGGCGTCCGTATCTCCGGACATGCCGCCAACGATTTCCGTCAGCGACACGCCGAAGCGCGAATTCTCGTCTTCCACCACCACCACGGCGCCCCGCGCCACGATACGGCCGTTGACGACCACTTCGACAGGTTCGCCGACGCGATGATCGAGCGGGATCACGGCGCCGCGACCGAGCTTCATCAGATCCGCCACCGGCATGGTGGCTGAGCCGAGCATGACCTGGACGGTGACGGGAATCCGCAGAATCGGCTCGATATTCGTGAGGCGATTGGTCTCGTCGGCAGAGCGCGCCGCGAGATCCGCCAGCTTGCCAAACGTATTCTGCACGCCGAGTGCTTCGGCAGTTGCCGTCGCCGGATCGGCTTCGAGTGGTTGTTTCATGGTCCCCTGCCTTCCAGAAATGAATTCGCTCGATCTCACGCCGGACTGGCGTTGCGCGCATCGATCTCGGCAATCGTTCGTCGCGCTTCATCGATCTTGTCGCCGAGCGCGTGAACCATCTGCCGCCCATCGGCGCTGAATTCACGCACCATCACGACCATGTCACCGACCGTCTCGTTGGTCTTGCCTAGCACCTGCGTGAATTCGCCGTGATGAGCGCGCAGCCGCACCAGTTCACGATGCATCTTGGTGACGCGAAAGCTCGTGAACAGAAGTGCGACGAAGAGAACGATGTCAACGACCGAGGATATCATCGATGAACTCCCGCTTCTGATCCCCTGACTCCTTGATCTGCAGCGAATAGACGCCGTTCATCTGGCCGAGCTGGCACCAGAACAGACGTTGCTCGTTGCATTCCAGCCGTACCAGCGTGTCCGGCGTGGCATTCAGCTGCAGCACCTGGCCGACCTTGAAATTGGCGACCTCGCCGAGCGTGAACTGCCGCTCCTCGAGGATCGCCTTCAACGTCACCTCGGTGCGCTTGATCTCGCTATGCAGCTGGCGGCTCCACTTCGGATCGGTCGAAGCCGATTCGCCGGAAACGATCTGCGACATCGCGGTGCGGATCGGATTGAGCGCTGCATGCGGGATGACGATGAACATCTCGCCGCCGCGGTCGAGCGCCTGAAGCAGAATCTTGGAGCAGACCGCCATATTGTTCAGGCGGCCGATCGCCAGATAGTCCATCCGCGTTTCGACACGCTCGAGATTGAAGGTGACTTCGGTCGCCCGTTCGAAGGAGGATTGCAGCGCCTTGCCGAAGCGCTCGAACAGCGCTTGGGCCACATGCAGCTCCACATTCGAGAAGACGCGCGGCATGTCGAGCGGCGGCTCCGCGCCGTCGGCGCCGAACAGAAGTTCGATCATTGTGTAAACGAAATCGCGGTCGAAGCCGATCAATACGCGAGCGTCCCATGCCTGCGCATAGAAGACGGCGGCGATCGCTTCACCCTCGTGGCGGTCCAGAATATCCGACAGCCGCTCGCTGCCGACGCTCATCAGCGAGAAATACGACTGCGATGGCGACATCGAGCGCAGGCTTTCCGCGCACAGATTGGTCATCGTGTCGAAGATCACATGCAGCATCGGCATGCGCTCGACGGAGATCCCCGCCGCGCCGAGGAGCTGGTCCGATCCCTGATCCATACGGCCCGTCTTGGCGTCCGACATCAACCGCGCGCTCCTGCCTTGGCCGGCGCTTCAGCCGATTCGGCCTTGCCCGCACCGCCGGTGATGGTCTCGCTCTCCACCACATCGATCGACGGACGGTCGGCCGGCCCGATCATCTTGCGGCCGTGCTCGATGGCAATCTGCGGCAGAGCGCCGTTCATGAAGGCAAGCAACGACTGCTTCACGATCACATAGAGACGCGCCCGCTGCTCGCGCACCATCTTCACCTTGAGCGCCAGCGGCGCGACGATGCCGTAGGACAGGAAGATGCCGACGAAGGTGCCGACCAACGCGGCGCCGATGAAACCGCCAAGAAGTTTGGGCGATTGATCGAGCGCACCCATCGCCTTGATGACGCCGAGCACGGCCGCCACGATACCGAGTGCGGGCAGGCCTTCCGCGATCATCATCAGCGCATTGTAGGGCTTCAGCTTGCTGCGGACGATGGTTTCGATTTCCTCATCCATCAGCGCCTCGATCTCATGGGTGCGCGCGCTACCCATGACCAACAGGCGGAAATAATCGCAGATGAACTGCGTCAGCGGCTCGTTGGCGAGCACGGTCGGGAACGCCGTGAAGATTTCCGAGGATGACGGATCGTCGATATGCGCCTCGACCTCGTTACGACCCTTGTTCCGCACTTCGCGCATGAGGGAGTGCAGCAAACCGAGCAGATCGAGATAGTGCCGCTGCTTCGGAACGTCGACCGTGATCGCCTGGACGGTGGCCTTGCCGGTGTCGATCACGACCTTCCAGGGATTGGCGACGACGAAGGTGCCGACTGACATCCCCATGATGATCACGAATTCCCAGGGCTGCCAGATAACCGCGAGATGCCCGCCCATCGCAACATAGCCGCCGATCAGACTGGCGAGTGTGATGATGACACCGATGAGAACGTTCAAGCGCACCGCTCCGATTAGAGGATACTCCCGTGTAGGCATCGATGCTTGCACGAAGCTGACATCTCCCGGTTTTGGCCAGCCCCGGACAAGCCTGCTCGGAGAGTTTGCATGCAGTCGCGCGTGCGAACCTGAAACCCGGATTCCAAGATGCAATCAGCGCTCTATGTCAGCCTTTCGGCCCAGGTCTCGCTCGAGAAGCGGCTCGAAACCATCGCCAACAACATGGCGAACGTGAAAACGGCGGCATTCCGCGCCGATGCCGTGAAATTCGAGACCGCGCTGTCGCGCGCGGCGACGCAGCCCGTCGCCTTCGCATCGCCGGGCCAGAACTTCATCTCGCGCAAGGAAGGCGCGGTCACGCAGACCGGCAATCCGCTCGATGTGGCGATTACCGGCAACAGCATGGCCGCTTATCCCGGAGGCCCCGATCCCGGTGCGACCACCTGGATGGCGTTCCAGGGCCCCAATGGCCCCGTCTATACCCGCGACGGTCGCATGCAGATGGACATCAACGGTCAGCTGCGCACGCTTGCCGGCTATCCCGTTCTCGACTCCGGCGGCACGCCGATCATTGTCGATCCCGACGGCGGTGCGATGACCATCTCGCGCGACGGCACGATCTCGCAGGGCATCAATCAGGTCGGCCAACTCGGCCTGTTCGATATTGCCTCGGATGCCAAGCTGGAACGCTTCGGAAATTCCGGCGTGATCCCGGACAAGCCTGCAACCGCGGCGCTCGACTTCGTCACCGTCGGCTTTCAGCAGGGCTTCGTCGAAGGCTCGAACGTCGATCCGCTCACCGAACTCACGCATATGATGATGGCGACACGCACCTTCCAGAATGTGAGCTCGCTGATTCAGGACTCCGAAAGCTCCGTCCAGAACGCCATTCGCACCCTTGGCGACCCGTCCAAGGCGTGAGGTTGACCGGAGTCTGAGATGAACGCGCTCGAAAAGCTCGAATCCACCATCGCCGTGCTGCGCAAGGACGTGCCGGTGGTCCGTATCGGCGGCCTCGTCTCCGAAGTGACCTCGACGCATTTCCGCGTTTCCGGCCTCGCGCGCCACGTCAAGCTCGGCGAATTGATCGGGCTTGAGATCAACGACAAGGTCCATCTCAGCGAAGTCGTGCGCATCGACAATGACGGCGTCACCGCGAAGCCGTTCGAATCGAATATCGCCGCCGGTCTCGGCCTGCCCGCCTTCCGCATGCCGCCGAAAGCGCTGACGCCGCATCCGGGCTGGAAGGGTCGCGTCATCAATGCGCTGGGCGAACCGCTCGACGGCCTCGGCGACATGCCGGTGGGCGAGCGCGCGATGCAGACCGACGGCGATCCGCCGCCGGCCTTGAAGCGTTCGCGCGTGAACAAGCCGCTACGCACCGGCGTCAAGGTGATCGACCTCTTCACCCCGCTCTGCATGGGCCAGCGCATCGGTATCTTCGCCGGCTCCGGCGTCGGCAAGACGACGCTGCTGTCGATGCTGGCGCGCAGCACCGGTTTCGACACTGTCGTTACCGCCCTTGTCGGCGAACGCGGACGCGAAGTGCGCGAGTTTCTGGAAGAATCGCTCGTCCATCACAAGACCCGCGCCATCACCGTCGTCTCCACGTCGGACGAGAGCCCGATGATGCGCCGCCTTGCTCCGAAGACGGCCATGACCATCGCCGAATATTTCCGCGATCGCGGCGAATCGGTGCTGCTGATCGTCGATTCGGTGACGCGTTTCGCCCATGCCTCGCGCGAAGTCGCACTGGCGACCGGCGAGCCAGCGATCGCGCGCGGTTATGCACCAAGTGTCTTCAGCGAATTGCCCCGCTTGCTGGAACGCTCGGGCCCCGGTCTCGAAGGTCAGGGCAACATCACCGGCGTATTCGCCGTACTGGTCGATGGCGACGATCACAACGAGCCGGTGGCGGACACCGTGCGCGGCACGCTCGACGGCCATATCGTGCTCGACCGCGACGTCGCCGATCAGGGTCGCTATCCCGCGGTCAACGTCCTCGCTTCGGTGTCGCGCCTCGGCCAGCATGTGTGGTCGCCGGAGGAAGCGACGCTCGTGCGCAAGCTGCGCGCCATGATCGCACGCTTCGAGGACACCCGGGATCTGCGTTTGATGGGAGGCTATCAGCCGGGCCGTGACAGCGAACTCGACCAGGCGGTCAATCTCGTTCCGAAGATCTACAATGTCCTCGGTCAGTTGCCGTCCGAGCCGCCGTGTGACGAGCCGTTCCAGGATTTGCTCACTGTGATCAAGAGCGCGCTTGGCTGATGACGCCCCATGCGCGGCGCGTAGCAACTAACCGCCGATGCGGCCTTCCTTCTGCATCTCGTCCTTGCGCATCGGCATCGCATCGATGCGCAAGAAGATGTCCTTCGCGGCAAGCGGATGATTGGAGGTGAAGGCGGTGTTGCCGTCCTTGCCGACAAGGAAAATGCGGAACTCATTGCCATCGGCTGCAAGCCGCTTGCGCAGCAGCCGCGCCTGCTGGCCATCGCCCACCGCTTCCATCAGCACGACATTGCGCTCGAACAAGCCGCCCGCTGCCGCTTCGAGATGACGGCGCTGCGTGCGCAGCTCGCTGTCTTGCGCCGACGACGCCACCAGCACCAGCACGCGGCTCTTCCATCGCAGTCCTGCCAAAGGATCGGCCGCGGCAGGTACGATGCCTGCGAGTGCCGTAAAGACGCAAACGATCGCAGCAATGGCAATGCGGCCGCTCAGGGCGGCGCGATAGGAAACGCGTTTCATTGGGCTGTCCCCTGCCGACGTTGCGGCGCTTCTGCGCCCGCTTCGGAGCATGACGCATTTCAAACCAGCCTACACGGCAATTGTTTCATGGCAGCGTCGGCACGGAACAAAAGGACGCACCCGCGAAGCCATTTTCCGTTGCAGCGCCGAAGTCGGGAACTGGCGATCGTGACCGTTCAACCGACGTCGCGATGATTGCCGTTGTCCTCTCCGGCTTCTTCGTCCGACCATTTCCAGCGTCCGCCGCCGGCACGCTTGGCGGCGTAAAGCGCCCGATCGACCTGTTCGAGCAGATCGGACGTGGTGGCCTCCGGATGATCCATCGCAGCCGTGACGAGGATGCCGGCGCTGGCGCCGATGCGGATCGGAATATCGCCGACTTGATAGGGTTTCGACAGCGCCATGACCGCCCGGCGGGCCATCGAAAGCGCCACGTCACGGCCGACATCGCCCGGCTGAACGCTTCTCAGCAGCATGAACTCATCGCCGCCGAAACGGCACGCAATGCCATCATTGCCCATGCATTCACCAAGCCGGGCCGCGACCTGACGCAGCAATTCATCGCCGGTGTGGTGACCATGACGATCGTTCACCAGCTTGAAACCATCGAGATCGATAGCCACGATCGCCACATGACCGCTGCCGTTCTGAAGCGCTGCCACGAAAGCCGAACGATTGGGCAGGCCGGTGAGAAAATCCTGGCTCGCTTGCTGGGCCAACGCATGCTTGGCCTCAAGGCGCTCTATGAAGGCCGTGCTCAAATGGCGCGAGGCTTCGCGCAGCGTCAGCCAGAACAGGAACAGCATCGTGGCGCCGATGGAATAGGATGCCTCGGGCCGCATGAATGCGGCCGTCACGATGGGCCCGAACAGCAAAGCCGCCGTGAGCAGCACGATCCATGGCCGGATCGCGGCGCGCGACACCATGCCAACGCAGAAGGACATCGCCAGGCCGAAAGCAAGCCAGGCGCCGGGCGCATCGCCGAGCTGCAGTGCCCGGAATGACAGCATCCCGAGCGACGCACCGAACGCGGCAGCGCCGACGCCATAGAGGCGCTCCCAGCGGATAACACCGGCATCCGAAGCCAGCGGTCCGCGCGACTTGTAGAGATGCAGGCTGACCAGCCGGGCCGACGCGGTGATAAAGACGAAGAAGGAAATGATCGAATAAACGACATCGCCGCTCATCCAGGCCAACGACACGCCACCGATCACCGAGGTCAGGCTGATCGCAGCCACCTGCGGAAATGACGTATACAGCAGTTCGACGAGTTCACGCCGAATCTGCGGACTTGGATGTCGGAAGCTGGAACGAACCGCGTTCTGCATGGCGCGGACCATGCCATCTCCTCCCTAACAAGGGGTACCCAAGGATGCAAAAGTGGCAGGTTACGCACAACAAAAGGCAGGCTTTTTGGCTGGCGTTAGTGGATCGATCACCAGCCTCCCCGGCCGCAGGATTTGGAACCCACCGAAAGAATTTCGCCGCGTTGCCTTCACGATCCCGCACGCGCTAGATCACTGACACTCACTCTCCATCCGAAAGACCCCCGTGCTTCCCTGGAAACTGATCGACACCACCGACGTGCCCGACGGCAATGTGCCGCTGCGGCTGATGCAGCGTGGCAAGGAGTTCACCATCAAGCTCGGGCAGAACGAGCTGATGAGCAGCCGCCTGTTCGGCTCCGAAGAGGCGCTGGCGACGCTGACCTGCTTCCGCCTGAAGGATGTGAAGGCGCCGAAGCTGTTGATCGGCGGCTATGGCATGGGTTTCACGCTGCGCGCCGCCCTCAAGGTGCTCGGACCGAAGGCAAACGTCACCGTGGTGGAACTCCTGCCGGCAATCGTCGCCTGGGCGCGCGGACCGATGGCCGAACTCACCGGCGACAGCCTCGACGATCCGCGCGTCACCATCGTCGAGGGCGATGTCGTGAAGGCGATCAAATCGGCGAAGGGCGTCTATGATGCCGTTCTGCTCGATGTCGATAACGGGCCGGAAGGGCTGACGCGCAAATCCAACGACGCGCTCTACGACCTCTCCGGTCTGCATGCCAGCCTCGCTGCTCTGCGCCCCGGCGGCGTGCTCGCGGTGTGGTCGTCATTCCCGCACCCGAAATTCACCAGTCTGCTGCGCAAGGCCGGCTTCGCCACCGAGGAGATCCCGATCCGCGCCGCCGGCCCCCGCGGTGGCGCGCGGCATGTGATCTGGCTGGCGACCAAGCCGAAGGCTGCGGCGGCTCAAGCAACCAGGTCTGCACCAGCAAAACCTGCCGCAGCGAAAGCCCGCGCAGTCAAAGTGGCGGTCAAACAACCGGCGAAGCGCAAACCGGTCCCTGCGAAAAAGAAGTCATAAAACAGGGAAGCCCGCGGCATTGCTCGCGGGCTTCCTGATATTTGTCATCGGCCAGTATTTGTAGCAGCTTGGCGGCTGCGCGATCAGTCGACCTTGAGATTGGCGGCCTTGACCACCTTCTCCCACTTCTCGGTCTCGGCGACGATCATCTTGCCGAAGGCTTCCGGCGGTCCGACCAGCGGCTCGCCGCCGAGGTCGATCAGGCGCGCCTTGATCGCCGGCTCTTGCAGTACCTCGTTCACCGCGGCATTCAGCTTGGCGATGATCTCCGGCGGCGTCTTCTTCGGCGCGCCCATACCGAACAATGCGCTGGCTTCATAGCCCGGCACGGTCTCAGCAACGGTCGGGACATCCGGCAGCAGCGCCGATTTCTCGGTGGTGGTCACCGCCAGCGCGCGCAGATTGCCTGAGCGGATATGCTGGATGATCGACGGCATATTGTCGAAGATCACCTGCACCTGACCGCCCGTCATGTCGGTGATCGCCAGCGCGGCGCCGCGATACGGCACGTGCTGCATCTTGGCGCCCGTCAGCATCATGAACATTTCGCCCGACAGATGCACCGAGGTGCCGTTGCCCGACGACGCCATGTTCACCTTGCCCGGATTGGCTTTCACATAGGCGATGAATTCGGCGACGGTCTTGGCCGTGATGTCCTTGTTGACGGTCATCACATTGGCGGTGCGGTGGAAGGCGGCCACCGGCGCGATATCGCGCACGAAGTTGAAGCTCAGCTTCGAATACAGCGTCGCGTTGATGTAGTTGGCTGGGTTGACCAGCAGCACCGTGTAGCCGTCCGGCTCCGCATTCACCACGGACTCGGTGCCGATATTGTTGCCGGCGCCGGGCTTGTTCTCGATGATAAGCTGCTGGCCGAGCTTTTCCGACAGGCGCTGCCCGATCAGGCGCGCCAGAATGTCGGTGGCGCCGCCCGGCGGGTAGCCGACGACAAACCGGATCGGTTTGTTCGGATAGTTCGAGGCCTGCGCCAGTGCGGCGCCGGTCGGCACGAGAGCCGATGAGACGAATGCGGAAAAGCCAAGCGCGATCAAACCGATCGCGGCGCGACGAGAAGCCATCTTTTATTCCCTCCAGCTGCCGCGACTTGGCGCGCGGTCAGCGTGTGTGTTGAATTGACAACGCTCGTCTCTAACAAACAATTCGACTATCGACCAGTGCGGCGATACCTGCGGCAGACGCGCATATTTGCCTGCGGCGCATCGCGATGGCACAACATTCTCTACCAACAACAAGAACA
This sequence comes from Bradyrhizobiaceae bacterium PARB1, assembly GCA_002256345.1. GTDB lineage: Bacteria > Pseudomonadota > Alphaproteobacteria > Rhizobiales > Xanthobacteraceae > Tardiphaga. The sequence goes on from NKIY01000008.1 coordinate 43,224, forward strand.
AGGAAGCCGTGACGCGCATGCCCCGGCGGTTTCCGCTGGAGGATCCATGCCCGCCTCGGTCAATCCCGCCCTCATGCCCGGTTCGATCAGCCCGTTCGATGGCATGGATGTGCCGTGGCTGCTCCGCCTGCGCGCCGAGACCCGCCGCGACCATCCGTTCATCATCTGGTCGCCCTTCGATGCGCCGGCACGGCCATGGACTTATGGCGAATTCCACGAACGCGTTGGCGCACTGGCCGCCGGCCTCGTGAAGCGCGGCATCAAACAGGGCGACTATGTGCTGATCCACCTCGACAATTGCGTCGAGCAGCTGCTGTCCTGGTTCGCCTGCGTCGAGCTCGGCGCCATCGCCGTCACCACCAATACCCGCTCTTCCGCTGCCGAAATCGAGTACTTCGCCAATCACTGCGGTGCCGTCGCCGCGATCACCCAGCCATCCCTCGCTGAACTCGTTGCGGCCAATTGCAGGAACCTGCGCTGGATCGCCGTCACCACGCACAATGCCGGCACGCCCGCCGACATTCCCGGCAAGGCCGAGCGTTTCGAGAGCCTGTTTGCGGACAGCGCCGACCGCCCGCGCCGCCCGGTCGATCCATGGGCGCATTGCAGCGTGCAATATACGTCGGGCACCACGTCACGCCCGAAGGCCGTGCTGTGGACCCATGCCAATGCGCTCTGGGGCGGCAAGATCAACGCATCGCATCAGGACCTGCACGCCTCCGACACGCATATGACCTATCTGCCGCTGTTCCACACCAATGCACTGGCCTATTCGATGCTGGCGACTCTGTGGGTCGGCGGCTCCATCATCATCCAGCCACGCTTCTCGGCGCGCCGCTTCTGGCCCACCGCGCTCGAACACCGCGCCACTTGGACCTCCACCATCCCCTTCTGCATGAAGGCGCTGCTCGAGCATGAGGTGCCGAAACAGCATCACTTCCGCCTGTGGGGCGCCTCGTTCTGCGATCCGCCGGCCTTCGCGAAATTCGGCGTCAAGATCATCGGCTGGTGGGGCATGACCGAAACCATCACCCACGGCATCATCGGCGAAGTCGATCAGCCCAACACGCCCATGGCCATCGGCCGCACTGCCGCTGAATACGGCATCCGCATTACCCGCGATGACGGCACGCCGGTCGAGGTCGGCGAGACCGGAAACCTTGCCATCCTGGGCGTGCCCGGCCTCACGCTGTTCAAGGAATATCTGCACAACGAGGCCGCCACGAAGGACAGTTTCGACGACCGCGGCTTCTTCCTCACCGGCGACCGCGTCACGCTGCTGGAGCGCGGCTACATCAAATTCGGCGACCGCGCCAAGGACATGCTGAAAGTTGGCGGCGAGAATGTCGCTGCGTCCGAGATCGAGCAGGTGGTCGCCACTGTGCCGGGCGTGCGCGAAGCCGCGGTCGTCGCCAAGAAACATCCGATGCTGGACGAAGTCCCCGTGGTCTTCATCATCCCGCAGACCGGCGTCGCCGCTTGCCCGCCGTCATTGCATGACAATGTCATGGCCGCCTGCAGGAACGGCCTCGCCGACTTCAAGGTGCCACGCGAAATCCATTTCGTCGACGACATGCCGCGTTCGACGCTGGAGAAGGTGGCGAAGGCGGAACTGCGGAAGCTACTGGGATAACCTTGCCCCGGACGCAGCGTTGCTCCGCAGAGCCGGGGCCGTATCAAGCGCCGGCGTCCGTGACGGTCCCGGCTCTGCGAAGCGGCATATAGAATGCCGCATCGCGTCCAGGACACAGAGAACTCACATCCCCAACGCCACGGGCCGGAACGCCTGCAGCAATTGCTGGTCGATCCTGTCGCCCATCTGCTCCATCATCTCGAACGCCTTGGCGTGGGTGAAGGGCATACGATAGGCGCGCTTCTCGACCAGCGCGGCGTGGATATCGACGATGGTGATCAGGCGCACGATGTCGCTGATCTGATCGCCGGACAGGCCATCGGGATAACCCGATCCATCGAGAAATTCGTGATGATGCAGCACCACGTCGAGCATTTCGCGCGGGAAGCTGCCTTGTGCCGCCAGCGCATCGAAACCGAGCCGCGGATGCTTGCGCACTTCCAGCGTCTCCTCCTCGGTGAGCTTGCCCGGCTTGTCGAGAATGGCGACCGGAACGAAGGCCTTGCCCACGTCATGCACCAGCGCCGCGCGCGTCAGCCGACGCTGGTCCTCGTCGCGCATGCCGAGATGTTGTGCGAAGGCGACGGCGAAACCGGTAACGAACAGGCAATGCCGATAGCTGTGATTGTGATGGCGGCCCACCGCGGCCAGCCAATCGCGCAGCGATGAGCGCTTGATCGCCTTGATAATCAGGCCTTCCGCCTGCATCACATCGTTAAACGACAGCGGCACGCCCGCTGGCAGCTTCTGGAAGATCTTCACGATCACCGCATGTGCCGCCTCGACGCCCCGGTTGAGCGTCTTGCCGCGCGCTGCAAAGTCCTCGTCATGCGGCCCCGGAAACGCCGCGCGGATCCTCTGCAGCACGCCGCGCTCGTCGAACGGCCGCGCGATCGTATCGGTGGCGCCCAGCGCCCAGGCCTGCATGGCGCCGTGATGCATCGAGTCGGCCAGCACGAACAACCGCGGCATTGATTCGTAGTTCTTGTGGCTCAGCCGGTTGCGGACACGCTGCACGGCTTCAGCCGAGCGCAGATTGATATCCACCACGATGCCGGACAATTCGCGCGACGGCGCCTCGGGAATCCGTGTGGTTGGAACGAGATCCACGTCTCCGACCGTACCCAGGATATCGGCGAGTTCACGCGACTGATCACTGCGGTCCGATGCCAGCAGCAGGCGGCGACGGGGCGATGAATGGGATGCGACGCTCATTTGTCCTCGTTGGCTTGCAGCATCCGGCTGCAAAACGGGACAGAAATACCTCACGATCCGGTTCCCGAAGCTTAAGGCGTAGCGTTAACATTCGATGACAGGCCTGTTCTGAAGCGCCTTCGCGTCGCCATCGATAGCGATCCGTCAAAGCGATGGCTAAAACTTGAAACAACGCCTTGCACGACTCGCGGATTCGCGGCGACACTCGTTCTATGACCCAGCATATCCCGATTGCCGCAATTTCGTTGGCCGCATTGTCTTTCATCTCGGCGATGTCGCCCGGTGTATCGGCGCAGGCCCGGCCGCTCGCGCCCGCGGATGCCGTGTTCACGGCCACGCTGTCCAACACCACGCCTCTCGTCTTCGGCATGCATGCGGATGCCGCCGCCCGCGCGCTCGGCGTACCGCTGACCTATCTGCGCGGCCGGCCCGGCGAGGAGGTCTATCTCGCCATGTACGACCTCAACGGCAGAGACTTCGTTCCCCGGAAGGGAAAACTGTTCCTGCAGTTTCGCAAAGGACGACTGACAGGATGGAAGGGCGATTGGGGCCAGAACTGGATGTGGGAGTAAGCGCCGCTCTCACGCCGTCGCCACCCACCCGCGAAACGTGAACGCGGCATAGAACAGCCCGACATCGCTGAACCCGGCTTCACGCAACAACACCTCATCCTCGTATGGCGATAGCGCTGGCAGGTGTTCTGCGAGAGAAGCCGGCATTGCTGCCGCCTTCTCTGCTGCGACGCCGTTCGACACCGCGAAAGCCGTAAAGCGCGACAGCCAGCGACGTCCTTCTTCGCCTTTCGGATAGCTGTGATGCGCCGACACGAATGGCGCGCCCGGCCTTAGCCGCTGTCGCACCTCGCGCAAGGTCCGCAGCCGCTCATCCCTCGGCAGGAAATGAAGCGTCAGCAGACACGCCGCGCCATCGAATGGCCCGGACGGCGCGGCGTCGATGGTTCCTTCGGTGAGCTCGACGCGTGGCAACAGCGATTCCAGCGTCGCTCGCGCGAGATCGAGCATCCCGGCCGACGGATCGACGCCGAACAGCCGCCAATCCTGCTGCGCCTCGGCAAATGCTTTCAGCTCCAGCCCGCCACCGGCGCCGAGCACCAGGATATCGGCCACACCCGGCGCACGCTCCGCCAGCAGCAGCATCGCCATGCGCTGCAGGTCCGAGAAGCCGGGCACTTGCTGTCTGGCTCGCTCGGCATAGCCGGCCACTGCCGCCGGATCGTTGAATGTCTGGGACCAGTTCATGTCTCAGCCGAACACCAGCGCCCGATGCGCAGAGGTACCCGCCGTGACGCCATCGGCCACCGCCCAGCTCACGCTATGCGGGGCCCGCGCGATATCGCCGGCAGCATAGACGCCGGGCACCGACGTCATCTTGTCGGCATCGGTCTTGATCATCGGCCCCATCGGGCCTTCCTCGATGACAGTGCCAAGCTGCTCTGCCAGCGGCGACGACAGGCACGACTGTGGCGCTATATAGAGTGCATCGATGGCGCTGCGCCGGCCGTTCTCCAGCACGATCGCGGAAAGCGCCGTGCGCTCGCCTTCCAGGCTCATCACTTTCGCGGCCTCCACACGCACGCCGCGACGTGCCATGACCTCCGCGCCTTCGTCGTCCAGCTCATGGCCATTCAGATAAAGCGTCACCGGCCCCCATTCGGCAACGATGGACGCCTGATGCACCGACATCGGGGTGCGATACAGCACGCCGAGCCGCTGATCGCTGAATTCGATGCCGTGGCAATACGGGCAATGCAGCACCGTCTTGCCCCATCGCTCCTGAATGCCCGGAATGGCCGGCAGCGTGTCGCGCAGGCCGAAAGCAAGGATCACCTTGCGGGTCGCGAGCGCTTCGCCATTTCCAAGCGTCACCGAGAAACCATCCTCCTCCGCCTGCGCCGCCGTCGCTTCGCCGTCGATCATCCGTACAGTGGGATAGGCTGTCACCTGACGCCGCGCTGTCGCCAGGATCTGTTGCGGGTCGCTGCCGTCATGGCCGAGAAAACCATGCGAAGCATCCGCGAAGCGATTGCGCGGCTGCCGCGTATCGATGACGACCACATTGCGGCGGGCGCGCGCCAGATAGGTCGCTGCGGCAAGGCCGGCAAAGCCGCCGCCCACGATGATGGCATCAGTCGTCATGTGCTTTCTCCAGCTTGAACTTGTCGCGCTGCCCCTTGAAACGCGCATTGAAATCCGCGCTCAACATGGCCAGCGTCACCTCTCCGAACCGGCGCAACAGCAACTCCTCGGCTTCGTCGAAAGCCTTTCCGAGCGCTGCATTGACCGCTTGTTCCACCAGGCAACCTGGCATGTCCGTGCGGTTGCCCATCGCGAGAATCTCCGGTTGCCCCAGCGCCTCATAGATGTCGCGCAGCGTCACCTTGTTGAGATCGCAGGCAATCCGCCAGCCGCCGCCATGGCCTTTCTCCGACTGCACAAAGCCCTGATCACGCAAGCCGGCCATGATGCGGCGGATCACCACCGGATTGGTGCACATGGCGCGTCCCAGCGCTTCGGATGTTTTCGGTGTGTCGTCCTCGGCCATGTGCAGCAGCACATGGAGGACGCCCGACAGGCGGCTGTCTCGTCTCATGTAACTTCATATGATGCGTGATATGAGATCTGTCAAGAATCAGTCCGTAGCCCGGATGGAGCGCAGCGCAATCCGGGAACAGGCGGCGTGAGGAAGCGCTGGATCCCGGATTACGCTTTGCTCCATCCGGGCTACACATCCCTCCCCGATTTTTGAGTGGACCTCCACCGATCCGCGCTGCAAACACGCCGAAGCAATTTCAACAACGAATGGAAGAGCCCGTGGGACAAGACATGACCCTGACCGCATCGGACGGCTTCAAACTCGGCTCCTATCGCACCCAGCCGGAGGGCAAGCCGAAGGGCGCCGTGGTGGTGATCCAGGAAATCTTCGGCGTGAATAGCCATATCCGCACGGTCTGCGACCGCTTCGCGGCGCAGGGCTATGTCGCCATCGCTCCGTCGATCTTCGATCGCGTCGAGCCCAACTTCCAGTCCGGCTATTCCCCCGAGGAAGTCGCCATTGCGCGCAAGTTCGTTGCCAACCCGGATTGGTCAGCCTTCCTGCGCGACACCCAGGCGGCGATCGATGCGGTGAAGGATGTCGGCCCGGTCGGCATCATCGGATTTTGCCTCGGCGGGAGCATCGCCTATGCGGCCGCCACGAAGCTCGATGGCCTCAGCGCCGCCATCGGCTACTACGGCGGCGCCATGGTGCGCTTCGCCGACGACAAACCGAAGGTGCCGACGCAGTTGCATTTCGGCGAAAAGGATCACGGCATTCCGCTCAGCGATGTCGAGACGATCAAAGCCAAGCGGCCAGAGGTCGAGGTGTTCGTCTATGACGGCGCCGAACACGGCTTCAACTGCGACCAGCGCGCCAGCTACAACAAGGCGAGCGCGGATGTCGCGCGGGAACGGAGCCTGGCGTTCCTGACCAAGCATCTGAAGTGAGATGCCTGGCTGCAGGGTGGATGCGCTTCGCCTATCCGCCCTGCAGTGATAGCCCCCGATATCAAGCCACCACACTCGGCTCAGACATCGACACCCGATTTTGCACGCTGGGGCGCTCCTGCATGCGGTGATACCAGAGCGAAAGCGCCTTGCATTCCGCCGGCACTGCCAGCTTGACGAGATCTGCAAAGATCATCCCGCCAATCAACGTGATGTCGGCCATCGAGAAAGACTCGCCGGCCACGAAAGATTGCTTGCTCAATACTGCATCGAAGTAATGCATGCCGCGCAGCGCCTTGTCGCGCTGACGAAAACCCCATTCGGCGTTCTGGTAGAGCTCGACATCGGGGCCCAGTCCTGGCGTAGCATGATGGAAATAGACGCTGACGGCATCCAGCACCTCAAGCTCCGCGCGCTTGCTCATCATGTGGATCACACCCTTGTCACGCGGCGTGGCTCCCGTAAGCACAGGCGATCCGTCCAGCGCGTCGAGATATTCGGTGATGGCCGTGCACTCGCCGATGAAAGTGCCGTCTGGAGTTTCGAGCACAGGCAATGTCCCCGAGTAATTCCTGGCGAGGAAATCGGGCTTCTTGTGCTCGCCCTTCCACAGATTGACCGAGACGAAGCGGACCCGCGACTGCAAGTTCAGCTCCGCCAGCGCGATACGAACCCGGGCTGGATAAGGGCCCGTCGCCCAATCGAAAATCGTGAGGTCACCGGTAACGGGGCGAGAATCCGAGAGATGAGTTGCCATCAGCCATCCTACCTATCAGTTGGCAGGCCAAACTAACCGCTTCTCATCGGACGCGTCAACGCCTATCTATCACTTGGTAGGCAAACCTGAGTCGATCCGAAAATGACTGCCAATTCGAAGGAAGCCATTCTGGCGGCCGCCCGGCGGACGGCGCAGGCCCACGGCTATGGCGGCCTGAACTTCCGCGATCTTGCGGCCGAAGTCGGGATCAAGGCCGCGAGCATCTATCATCACTTCCCCAGCAAGGCCGATCTCGGCGCCGCAGTCGCCAGGCGTTACTGGGAAGATACGTCAGCGACGCTGGAGGCCTTGTCGGCGGAAGCCGCAACACCGGTCGTCGCCTTGCGTCGCTATCCGGAGACGTTTCGCAGGGCACTCACCGTAGACAATCGGATCTGCCTCGCCAGCTTCATGACCGCGGAATATGACGACCTTCCTGACGCGGTGAAGAAGGAGATACGGACCTTCACCGATATCAATGTGAACTGGCTGAGCCAGGCGCTGGGCGCCGCCGCCATCGTCACCGCCGAGCAGGTCGAGCCCAGGGCACGGGCCATCTTCGCTGCCATCGCCGGCGCTCAGCTGATGGCCAGAGGCCGGAATGACGTCGCGCTTTATGACGCTCTGATCGACAGCTATCGCACAGCCGGCCTGTTGCCGGCATAGAACCGGGTCACTCGTCCTCGTTCCCATCCGGGCAAGCCAGGCTTCGTCCGAGCGGGAACGAGGTGAGCGAGAACTACTCGCCCTTTACGCCCGCAGTCTTCGCCACTGTCGCCCAGCGCTCGAAATCGCGCTTCAGGGTCTTCTCGAACGACTCCGCGCTGTCGCCCACCGGCACCAGATTCACCGCCTGCAGACCCGCGACGCCTTCCGGCGAATTGATGATGCGGCCAAGCTCGGCAGAGAGCTTGTTCACGATCGGCTTCGGTGTGCCTGCCGGCACGAACACCGCGATCCAGCCTTCCGCCTCGAAACCGGGATAGCCGAGTTCGGCCATGGTCTGCACATTCGGCAGCTTCGCCTTGCGCTTCTCGCCGCCGACGGCCAGCGGACGGATCTTGCCGGCCTCGAGCTGCGGGCCCGCCGTGGTGAAGTCGAGGAACGACGCCGTGACCTGGTTGCCGAGCAGATCGTTCAGCAACGGAGCCGCACCGCGATAGGGGACATGGGTCCAGTCGAGACCGGCATTCTTCTTCAGCAGCTCGCCATAGAGATGCGAAGTCGTGGCATTGCCGAAGGTGCCATATTGAAACTTGCCGGTCTTGCCGAGTTCGACCAATTCCTTCACCGACTTGATCGGCTGCGCATCGGGCACCACCAGCACGATCGGCGAGATCGCGATCTGCGTCACCGGCGCGAGATCCTTGAACACATCGTAGGGCAGCTTCGACATCAGGCTCGGCGCCTGGATGATCTGCGTGATGGCGATGAGAACGGTGTAGCCATCCGGCGCCGCCTTGGCGACGAAGTCGTTGCCGATCACGCCGCCGGCGCCCGGCTTGTTCTCGACGGTGATGGTCTGCTTCCAGCTCTCCTGAAGTTTCTGCGCGAGCAGGCGTGCGGCAACGTCGGTGGCACCGCCGGGCGCATAGGGGACGACGAAATTGATCCGCTTGTCGGGATAGGACTGTGCCGCGTCTTGCGCCCTTGCAGGCATCGCCATCGCGGCCCCGACCGCGCCGAGCATCGTCAGAGCAAGTGCACGCCGCGTCATCGTCGAAGCAATCGTCATCGTCTCTCCCCACCTGAATGTTACTTGGCACGGACAAGAGTCCGCACACACGAGTGATCTCGCTAACGCTTTCATACAGGGGAGGAACACGCTTCGGAATGGTGCGATACGAGCAATCGCATCGCCGCGCGCAATCACCGCAGCATTTTTGCGATGTATGATCGACACCATTCCATTGCGCAAAAAATCGCCTGCAGGATGCCCCCTGCAGGCGATTTTGTAGCACCCGGCCGTGGGGCGGATCAGGCGAAGTCGTCGTCCGCCGGCCGAGTACATAAAGAGCGGCGGATGAGGCCTTTGGCCAATCCGCCCCGCTCGGCTAGAACCACCTCTCGCCGACCATCACCGTATCGCCGGGATCGATCGGCGTGCCGAGCGGGACCTCGGCACGATAAGAACCTTCGGGCCGATTATGAGTCAGCATGACCGCATCACGCTTGGCGCGTGGCGAGAAACCGCCGGCAATCGCCACCGCACTCTCGACGGTCATGTTCGGCACGTAAGGATACTGGCCGGGCGCGGCGACTTCGCCGAGAATGAAGAATGGGCGATAGGTCTCGATTTCCACCGCCACCGACGGCTCGCGGATGAAGCCATTGCGCAGGCGACTGCTGATTGCCGCTGCGAGCGACGCCGGCGTCATGCCACGCGCGGGCACGCGGCCGATCAGCGGCATGGTGATCGCGCCGCCTGCATCGATGGCATAGGAATTGGTGAGGCCTTCCTGCCCGTAGACCACGACGCGCAACTTGTCACCGGCATCCAGCTTGTATTGCGCATCGAATTTGGAGCCGGGCGCGGCATAAGCTACGGGCACGCCGGTGCGGTTATAGGCGAGCGCGTCGAGATCGGGCGGAGCGGGGATCGCGGCAACGGGGCCGGGCCTGCGCATGCAGCCGGTCATGGCCAGGGCCATGACGGCGACGATCAAAGGCAGGCGTAACGCGCGGATAACGGGCACTGGACTCATCCCTCATGAGATAGTCCGGTTGTGCGCCTTTATGGTTAACATAAGGTTGTCGCGCACGCTTGCGGCCAAGCGAAAGCCCGCCTCCGAATGCATCGAAAGCGGGCTTTTGCCGGTGTTTATTTCAGCTCAGGCGGTGACGCCGACGCCGATCGGGCAGGACACGCCGGTGCCGCCGAGACCGCAATAGCCGCCCGGATTCTTGGCGAGATATTGCTGGTGATAGTCCTCGGCGAAATAGAACGTCTTGATCGGCGCGATCTCGGTGGTAATCGCCCCATAACCCTTCGCATCGAGCGCCTTCTGGAATGCGGCTTCGGAGTCCTTCGCCGCCTTCAGCTGCACATCGGAAGAGGTGTAGATCGCCGAACGATATTGCGTGCCGACATCGTTGCCCTGCCGCATGCCCTGGGTCGGATCGTGATTTTCCCAGAATGTCTTCAGCAGTCGTTCGTAAGAAATCTTCGTCGGATCGAACACCACCAGCACCACTTCGGTATGCCCGGTCAGACCTGAACAGGTCTCCTCGTAAGTCGGGTTCGGCGTGAAACCGCCGGCGTAACCGACGGCGGTCGTATAGATGCCGTCACCCAGTTCCCAGAACTTGCGTTCGGCGCCCCAGAAGCAGCCGAGCGCGAACACTGCCTGTTCGAGGCCGGCGGGATAAGGCGGCTGCAATTTGCTGCCATTGACGAAATGAACGGTCGCCGTCGGTATCGGCGTAGCGCGGCCGGGCAATGCATCGGCGGCGGTGACCATGGCGACGGGCTTGCGCATGAACAGCATCGGTCGTCTCCTGCGTTTTCCTTCACCCTATATGGGTATCTTCGCACAAAACGGCAGAGCGTTACGCCGCTGAACGGCCGCACGGCTGCCGCAAGGAAAACGCATCAATTTCGCGAATAACCGATCAAAGGCCGCCGCGGACGGAACATCAGCATCAGCAAAATGCCAAGCACGCCCATCACCGCCCAGGCCGGCTGGTCGAGCAGCAATTTGACGCCCGCATGCAGCCACGGCACGTCGGTATCTATCATCGCCAGCACGCTGCGCTGGCTGGCCTGATTGATATCGTTCCAGAATTCGCCGAGCTTGGTCAGCCGCAGCGCCTGATCGGCGATCGAGCGGGCGCCGTCATAGACCAGGAACACGAACCCCGCGGCCAGCAACAACAGCCCAATCAGGCGGAAAAAACCGCGGATCATCCGAATCCCCTCAATGCTCGCCCCCCGGCAATACTGGTCAGGGGTCAGAAATTCAACCGCAACAGCTACTTACCGCAGCCGCGCGGCGCTTTTGCCGCGATTTGGCGCTACTCGAAGCCGTTGACGCTGGAAAACACGACCTCTATAAGGAGCGCCAAAGGCGGTGGGCGCGATCCCGCCGCCGCTGTTCTTTGAGCGGCGCAACCCTCGAGAGCGTCACCGCTCCGGGGATAGCATTTCAGGAACACCCCGGAAACAGATCAGCGTTGGCCGCAACAGGGCGGCAAACGTCAATCAGCCCGGCGCCCGGATGGGTCGCTGCTGAAGGATATTTGAGAATGGCCAATACGACCTCTGCCAAGAAGGCGACCCGCAAGATCGCGCGCCGCACCATCGTCAACAAGTCGCGCCGCACCCAGATGCGTTCGGCTCTCCGCACTGTCGAGGACGCCATCAAGACCGGCGACGCGAAGGCCGCGAAGGAAGCAATGAAGCTCGCCGAGCCTGCCCTCATGAAGGCGGCCCAGCGCAACATCGTTCACAAGAACCTGGCCAGCCGCAAAGTCTCGCGCCTGAGCCATCAGATCGCGAAGCTCGCTCAGTAAGCGATACGCAGACAACGATTTCAGAAAGCCCGGCCTTCGCGCCGGGCTTTTTGTTTGCGTCAGACTGCACGCGACACACACCACGTGTGACGGACATCACCCATTCGGATGATGAACCCAAAAATTTGGATGATGCGCAAAGCCTATGAAATCAGGCGTCAATGCGTGTCACGACATGTCGCGCGAAAGACACGATGGGAACGGCAAGCGCTGAACGCATGTCGATACGCGGACTCTGCCTGCATCTGTGTGATTCTGAAAAAGCAAGCGTGCTGCACTGCCGATACTGACGACGCTTGCAAGGTTACCCGGAGTCAGCGCACAGAAAAAATCGCGCCGCGATAATCACTTATCCACATAGCGAGAGCGAGTGGTTTGAATCCGTGGATGCCGCCACTCCTTTCGTAAATGAAATATGAATTTCTTTTTTCGGCCGACCGAATTTGAAACCCCACTGTCACAATTGGATTCAGCGCGCAGATTCAAAATCTTGCCGATATGTTTGAAAAACGGACCGGCAAACGAGCCCTCGCAAGTGTAGCTTTTGCGAGGCAGCGAAAAAATGATTCCGTTGCGAGAAAACTGCCGTGCTGTATTTCTAAATCATTCGCAGCGCCCGGCCGTTCTTGAGATCAGAGCGATTTCGGAACGAGGGCGAACCGGAAGATCAGCGACGGTCCGAAGGTTTGGCGATGCTTTCCAAGTCTCAAGCGAGTGACAACTCATAGCAATATGAGAGCGGTCGTTCTGTGCCGAAATTTCTCAAGCATCCATCACGGATGCCTCGAAAAGAAATGCGAAGCAGACATCGTGCACTGGCAAGGCAAGGAGATCGTCCTGTGAGGAGGAGCGGGCTTAAAGACGATGCGACCTTGAACGTTTCTACGTTGAGCGTTGCGGACTGACTTTGGACCAGATTCGAAACTGACATCTTGCCGCGATGCCCGCGGCGAGTGGGGGAGCTTTTATGCGCAAATCCATGATCACACGGTATTCTTCTTTGCGATCTGCGTTCGGCTTCGATACGTCTTTTTCCATCTGCTTCCGCCCTCCTGCCTGCGTCTCTGACTGCGCGCTCAGTACGCGCTGACCTCCCCCGGCGCCTCTTTCGACATTCCCGATCCGTTTGCGGCGTGACCGCAGAACGGCGGAGCCATGTCCGAAAGCAGCCGCGCGAGGTCATCGCACGCGTTTGCGTGCATCCCGTCGCGGGCGCCTCGCGCGCTCGATCCCCACTTTTGAATTGAGAAGTACGAACGATGTCGAACATGGAACAGGATCACTGGACTCGCGTGAAGGGCCGTCTGCGGTCGAGCGTTGGCGAGGACGTTTTCTCGAGCTGGTTCGCCCGCATGGATCTCGAAGCCGTCCAGGACGATTCCGTACATCTCTCTGTGCCGACCCGCTTTCTGAAGAGCTGGATTCAGGCCCATTACGCCGAGCGCGTACTCGACGCATGGAAGGCCGAGATGCCGGAGGTGTCGCGCGTCGATCTCACGGTACGCTCGGCCATGCGCCATGTCGCGCCGGCCAAGGAAGCGGCGCCACAGGCTGAGCCACGCCGCAATGAGCCCGCGAGCCTCCGTCCAGCCGCCGAGTTGCGCAGCACCGCGACCGCGCCGGTCTCCGCCAGCCATGAAGCGCTCGGCGGCTCGCCGCTCGATCCGCGCCTGACCTTCGCCAGCTTCGTGCTCGGCCGCGCCAATACCCTCGCGCACGCTGCCGCGCGCCAGGTCGCCGAAGGACGCCGCGGCGATCCGGTGATGTTCAACCCGCTTTACATCCATGCCGGTGTCGGCCTCGGCAAGACGCATCTGTTGCAGGCGATCACCTGGGCCGGCAATTCGAGCCCGGATCGCAAGGTGCTGTATCTCACGGCCGAGAAATTCATGTACGGCTTCGTTGCCGCGCTGAAGACACAGACGGCGCTCGCCTTCAAGGAAGCGCTGCGCGGCATCGACGTGCTTGTCATCGACGACCTCCAGTTCCTGCAAGGCAAGACCACCCAGGCCGAATTCTGCCACACGCTGAACGCGCTGATCGATGCCGGCCGCCAGGTGGTGATCGCTGCCGATCGCCCGCCGTCAGACCTCGAAAGCCTCGACGAACGCGTACGCTCGCGTCTCGCAGGTGGCCTCGTGGTGGAGATGGGCACACTTGGCGAAGAGCTGCGTCTCGGCATTCTGAGGTCGCGTGTCGCGGCGGCCCGCGCACATCATGCAAGCTTCGACGTGCCGGACGCAGTGCTGGAATATCTTGCCCGCACCATCACCCATAACGGCCGCGATCTCGAAGGCGCGATCAACCGTCTGCTCGCCCATTCGAAGCTGAACGCCACCGCCGTGACGCTGGAGATGGCCGAACGCGAAGTGCGCGACCTCATCCGCCCGATGGAGCCGAAGCGCATCAAGATCGAGGACATCCAGCGTGTGGTCGCGCGGCAGTACAATGTTAGCCGCTCCGACCTGCTGTCATCGCGTCGCACCGCCAATGTTGTGCGTCCGCGTCAGGTCGCGATGTATCTCGCCAAGACGCTAACCCTGCGCTCGCTGCCGGAAATCGGCCGCCGCTTCGGTGGCCGCGATCACACCACGGTTCTGCATGCGGTGCGCAAGATCGAGGCACTGGTCGGCAAGGACACGAGCCTGCAGGACGAGGTCGAGAGCCTGAAGCGTCAGTTGGCAGAGTAAAGTAACACGGTCGGTCGCATGCCCAACCGCATTATGCCCGGCCTTGTGCCGGGCATTCGCGTTCTGATCCCGGCAAACGCCTCGCCGCGCCTCCAACAATAGTGGCCATCATCGCGGGATTCCGTCCGGACAATGCAGCAAGGTTTCGCCAGAACTTCCGATCTGTGGCGAATTGACCGCACTCGTCTCACTGAGACGCTGGGTCAAAGCTTTGTGCGCGGCACGCGTTGATGCCGCCGGAGCGCTCTGTTTTTATATTTCGTTAATCGTAAACAGTGGCTGCTTTGCGCCGCATAGCGACGCGCAATTGGCGCGGTCCTACGCGACATGACGGCCAATTATTGCAATGCCGCACGGCCGTTTGCCGGGGGCGTAAGCGAAAGTGCCTGGGAATGCTTCGTCGTATTTGCGTCGGCTCGCCGGTTTCCCCACGCTGCAAGACGACGATCCGCATTGAGGCCTGGCGTCGAAGCCTGCTCATCGGCACCGCGCTTGCTGGCGTTGCTCTGATCACAACCGATGCCGCCGCACAATCTACTGGCGGGCAAGGCGGCAGAGGAAACGGCAATCCCGCCAATATGGGTGGCGTGGGCGGGGACTTCGGAACACCCGGCGCGGTCGGCGCAACTGCCCTGTCGACTTACAAAGGCGGTGGTGGCGGCGGTGGTGCGGCAGCGGCGGGCGGTGCAGGCGGTACCGGCTCTCAACCCGGGGGCGCCGGAGGAACGGCCGGTACGAACGGCACGACCGGGACACCTCAGGGCGGGAACGGTGGCAATGGCGGCAATGGAAGCTATAGCGGCGGCGGCGGCGGCGGCGGTGGCAATGGGCTCCGCTTCACCGCGAGCGGCATGCAGACAGCGATCATCGCCACCGGCGGCAATGGCGGCAATGGCGGCGGCACCAACTTCAGCAATCCCGGTCCCGGCGGTGGTGGCGGCTCGGGCGGCTATGGCATCGGCGCCACCGGTGGAGCGCTAAACCTCACGACGTTCGGCACCATCAAAGGCGGTAATGGGGGCGCAGGCGGTAACGGCTCCGGCGCGTCCAACGCAGGCGGTACGAATGGCAGCGGCGGTGATGGCGGCGGCGGCGTCTATTTCGGATCAGCTGGATCGATACTTAACATAGGTGCGGGTTCAATCACTGGTGGAAACGGCGGGGACCCCGGCGTTGGCGGCTTCGACATAGGCGTCGCTGGACGAGGCGGCAACGGCATCGACTTTGCCGTCAGTGGCAGCAATGCAGTGAGCACGGCCGCGGGCACCACAATTCGGGGCGGCAATGGCGGGACGGGTGCTGCCGGCGGCGCCGGCATTCGCGGCTCCGGTATGAGCGTGACGAATCTCGGCACCATTGCTGGCGGATATTCCAACCTAAACGGTACGGGCGCCGTGCAGGCCGATGCGATCACTTTCACTGGCGGCAGCAACAGCCTTAAGCTGAGCGACGGCACGACCACCGGTACACTCAATGGCGGCATCGGGATCACGGGCTCGCTCACGATCGATCCCGGCACCGCAGACGGCGACAGCGTGGTGCTGAACAATGTCATCCACGATGCGAGCACAGCCGGTAGCCTCACAAAAACAGGTGCCGGCACGCTGAGACTATCTGGCTCCAACACTTATACGGGCGGCACAACCATCAATTCCGGCACGCTGGCCGTCAGCGCCAACAATAATCTTGGCACCGGCAGCCTCACTTTCGGGGGCGGCACGCTCAGCGTCTCGGGAACAGGCTTCACGTCGTCGCGCGACATCGCCATCAACAGCACGGGCACGATTTTGGCGGCTGATGGCAACACCAATCTGACGCTATCGGGCGTCATCTCCGACGGAAGCGGCGCAGGCCGACTGATCACCGGCGGCGAAGGCAGCATCACGCTGACGGGCATCAACACCTATAGCGGCGGCACCACCCTGGGCCATCAGGCCAGGCTGATCGTCACCAGCGATGCCAATCTCGGTGCTGCCTCGGGCCAGTTGAATTTCGACAATGGCGTCCTGTCGATCGCCGATGGCTTCAGCAGCGCCCGCACGCTCAACATGGTGTCCGGCGCGAAAGTCGAGGTCGCGAGCGGAACTGCGACGCTGTCAGGCAATGTCACGCTCGGCAACATCAATGGTGAAGGTGGCATCGAGAAGCGCGGCGCAGGCACGCTGATCTATTCAGGGACCGCTAGCTACGGCATCAACTATGCCGTGATCGGAGGCACGCTGAAGGTGGGATCGGCCACCGCGATCAATCCGGCCGGCTTCTTCTTCGTGCAAGATGCCGGCAGCGTCATTGACCTCAACGGCTATTCGGTTGCGGTCTCGACGCTGGGCGGAACAACAGGCGGCCTGGTCACCAATTCGAGCACGACCGCGGCCACGCTGACCGTCCGCAATGATGCTAATGCCAACATTCCATTCTCCGGCAACATTCAGGATGGTGCGGGAAAGATCGGCCTCAATATCAGCGGTCGAAGCTACTTCCTCAGCGGCGTCAACACCTATAGCGGCGCGACCATTGTCAGCGGCGAGTCTGGAATTTCCGTCAGCTCGGCCACGGCCTTGTCGGCAAATTCGGCCTATACGATGAACGGCTTCCTCAATCTGCGCTCTTTCAACGGGACGATCGGCTCGCTGGCCGGCAACGGCACCGTGGCAACCACCATCGGCAATGTCGCAGTCACCTTGACCACCGGCAACGACAACACATCCACCGTGTTTGCCGGCGACATTCTCGACAACAATGGGGGCGGCACCGTCGCGCTGGTGAAAACCGGTACTGGCACGCAGACTTTGACAGGTTCCAACTATTACAGCGGCGGCACCACCATCCGAGGTGGCGCGCTGCAACTCGGCAATGGAGGCACCGCTGGCTTTATCGTCGGCAATGTCGCCAATGGTGGCACGCTGAGCTTCAATCGCTCCAACCTCTACACATTCGACGGCGTCATCGCCAATGATGGCATCAATTCAGGCAAGGTGACGCAGGCCGGCACGGGCAACACCGTTCTCAGCGCGCGCAACACCTATACTGGCGCGACCACCGTCGATGCTGGTACGTTGACTATCGCCGGCTCGATCGCTTCCTCTATGATGACTACGGTGAATGCGGCAGGCACGCTGCGCGGCAACGGCATCGTCGGCAACACCACGATCAATGGCGGCACGCTGGCGGCCAGCATCGGCGGCGCCGCAATGACGGTGCAGGGCAATCTCGCTTTTACCGCGGCATCGAGCTACATGATCGAGGTGTCGCCCGCGACTGCCGGCCGGGTGAATGTCACCGGCACCGCCGCGCTATCAGGCGCAACCGTCAATGCAAGTTTTGCCGCCGGCAGCTATGTCGCCAAGCAATATACGATCCTGAATGCAGCCGGCGGCGTGAACGGCGCTTTCGGCGCACAGGTCAATACCAACCTGCCTTCCAGCTTCACCTCGAGACTGAGTTACGACGCCAACAACGCCTATCTCGACCTGACGCTCGCTTATGGTTCGACAGCGGCGCCCTCATTCGGCAGCGGCCTGTCGGGCAATCAGAGCGCCGTCGGCAACACGCTGGTCAATTACTTCAATGCCAATGGCGGCATCCCGCTGGCTTTCGCTGCGCTGACGCCGACCGGCCTGACTCAGGCTGCAGGCGAAACCACGGCAGGCGTACAGCAGCCGGGCGTGACGGCAGCCACGCAATTCGTCGGCACCCTGTCCGATCCAACCACGGCAGGCCGCGGCGCGGACGCGCCGGCGGCGATGGGCTTTGCCGACGAAAACGATGCAATGAATGCCTATGCCTCGACCGGCCGCAAGCGCTCGGGCGGTGAACGCGACGCTTATGCCGCCATCACCAAGGCGGTGCCGCGGGCGCCGAGTTTCGTTCCGCATTGGAGCCTGTGGGTTTCTGGATTCGGCGGCTCGCAAACCACCGACGGCAACGCCTCCGCCGGCACCAATACATCGACCAGCCGCATCGCCGGCGCAGCAGTCGGTGCAGATTACTGGCTGTCAGCAGAGACAGTCGCCGGCTTTGCGCTGGCTGGCGGCGCGACCAATTACAATGTGGGCGGCGGCGGCTCGGGCCGCAGCGACCTGTTCCAGATCGGCGGCTTTGTGCGCCACACGATCGGGGCGAGCTACATCACGGCGACGGCCGCCTATGGCTGGCAGAGCGTCAACACCGATCGCATGGTGGGCGCCGAACAGCTACGCGCGCAATTTAACACGAACACTTACACGGCCCGCCTGGAAGGCGGCCGCCGCTTCGTCGCGCCATGGCTGGGCGGCGTTGGCCTGACGCCTTACGCGGCGGCACAGGTGACTTATCTCGACCTCCCCGCTTACGCAGAGACTGCAGCGGCCGGCACCGGCGTGTTTGCGCTGGCCTTTGGCGCCAAGGGCATCACAGCGCCACGCACCGAGCTTGGCCTGCGCAGCGATAAATCCTTTGCGGTGAATGACGCAGTCTTGACGCTGCGCGGTCGGGCAGCTTGGGCGCATGATTACAATACGGAGCGCTCGGCCGCGGCAACCTTCCAGTCGCTGCCGGGGGCATCCTTTGTCGTCAACGGCGCGCGACCGGCCGCAAATGCCGCACTCACCACGGCAGAGGCCGAGTGGCGCTTCGCCAGCGGCATCAGCGTCGGCGCGACCTTCGAGGGCGAGTTCTCCGACGTGACGCGGAGCTATGCGGGCAAGGGCGTGGTCCGTTACGCCTGGTAACGCCGAAGCCGGTCCGCATGACACGACGGTGACGCCCGCTTAATCCGTGGGCAGCGGCGTCGCATCCGCCTCAAAAGTCTTGCACTTCCCGTCCTTTACCGTCACCTTGCGGTCCCCCGCGGCACCGTTCCGGCTGCCCGGACTTCCATCGGATCAATCGGGCGGATTTGTTATGAAGGTTACCGTCGAACGCGCGCAGCTTTTGAAATCGCTCAGCCACGTGCACCGCGTGGTCGAGCGGCGGAATACGATTCCGATCCTCGGCAATGTGCTGATCCGCGCTGAAAACGCCCAATTGTCGCTGAAGGCCACCGACCTCGATCTCGAAGTCACCGAAACTTTGCCGGCAGAAACCGGCACCGCCGGTTCCACCACGGTGCCCGCGCATATGTTCTACGACATCGTGCGCAAACTGCCGGACGGCTCACAGATCGTGCTCGAGGCCGATGGCGACCGTTCGGTGATGGCGATCCGCGCCGGCCGCTCGCGCTTCACGTTACAGACCCTGCCGGAGAACGATTTCCCGGATCTCGCTGCGGGCGAAATGACGCACTCGTTCTCGCTGCCGGCCGCTGACATCAAACGGCTGATCGACCGCACGCAGTTTGCGATCTCCACCGAGGAGACCCGTTATTACCTGAACGGCATCTATCTGCATGCTGCAGGCACGGCCGCCGCCGCGACCCTGCGCGGCGTCGCCACTGACGGTCATCGCCTCGCACAGATCGACCTCAAGCAGCCGAAGGGCGCCGAAGGCATGCCCGGCGTGATCGTGCCGCGCAAGACCGTGGGCGAAGTCCAGCGCTTGATCGAGGATACGGAAGCCGAGATCACCGTCGAGCTGTCGCAGGGCAAGATTCGCTTCACTCTCGGCAATGTGGTGCTGACCTCGAAACTGATCGACGGCACCTTCCCCGATTATGGCCGCGTGATCCCGCAGAACAACGACAAGGAACTGGTGATCGACAAAAAGGATTTCGAGAATGCGGTGGACCGCGTCTCGACGATCTCCAGCGAACGCGGCCGCGCCGTGAAGCTGGCGTTGTCGGCCGGCAAGCTGGTGCTGTCGGTGACCAATCCGGATTCGGGCAGCGCAACGGAAGAGCTCGAGGTCGAATACGCCTCGGACGCGCTCGATATCGGCTTCAACTCGCGCTACCTTCTGGATATCGCCGCACAGATCGAAGGCGAAGTCGCCGTGTTGCGCTTGGCGGACCCCGGTTCGCCGACGCTGGTGCAGGACAAGGACAACAAGGGCGCGCTATACGTGCTGATGCCGATGCGGGTGTGATCGTCCCCAAATGTTATTGTCGTGGCACGGCTTGATTGGGCGATCCAGTAAACACCGATGGCGCGGCATAGCACTGGATCCAGCGTTTACTAGATCCCCGCTTTCGCGGGGATGACAGGCGGAGTTACGGGGCTCACATATTCACTCACGTTGAGTCTCATCGTTCATGACCGCCTCCCGCATCCATCGCCTCTCCCTCACCAATTTCCGCTCCTATCGCGCGGCATCGCTGGAGACGTCCGCCGACATGGTCGCGTTGGTGGGCCCCAACGGCGCCGGCAAGACCAATTGCATTGAGGCCATCTCATTCCTCTCTCCCGGCCGCGGCCTGCGCCGCGCCACGCTGGAAGATGTCGCGAATAATGAAGGCGACGGCTCCTGGGCCGTGTCCGCCACCGTCGAAGGCGAGGTCGGCCTCGCCACCCTTGGCACGGGCATCGACCCGCCGATAGAAGGTACCTCCATTTCGCGCCGCTGCCGCATCGATCGAGAGCCGGTGAGTTCCGCTGCTGCCTTCGGCGATCACCTGCGTATGGTGTGGCTGACGCCAGCGATGGACCAGCTCTTCATGGGCGCGGCCTCGGAGCGGCGACGGTTCTTCGATCGCCTCGTGCTGGCCATCGACAAGGATCATAACGGCCGCGTCTCCGCGCTGGAACGTAGCTTGCGTTCGCGCAACCGCCTGCTGGAAGAACGCAGCAGTGACTCGCATTGGCTGGATGCCGTCGAGCGCGAGACTGCGGAACTCGCTGTGGCTGTCGCCGCCATGCGGAGCGAAACAGTCACCCGGCTTGCCGCGATGCTGCATGCCCGTGGGCAAGCCTCCGCCTTCCCCTCGGCAATCATCGCGCTCGATGGCTGGATGGAGCAGGCGCTGACCAGCGAGCCGGCCACGGCCGTCGAAGACCGCTACCGCATGATCCTGCGCGACAACCGCCCGCGCGATGCCGCGGCCGGCCGCACCCTGGACGGACCGCACCTCACCGACCTGCAGGTGATCTACGCACCGAAAAACATGCCGGCGCGCGATGCCTCCACCGGGGAGCAGAAGGCGCTGCTGATCGGCCTCATCCTGGCGCATGCGACGCTCGTGGCAGACATGACCGGCATCACGCCGCTGCTGCTGCTGGACGAGATCGTGGCACACCTCGATCCGGACCGGCGACGGGCGCTATTTGGGGAATTGAGCACACTCGGGGCACAGGTGTGGATGACCGGAGCGGACCCTGCGGCGTTCATCGATCTCGGCGCAATGGGGTCGGTGTTCGACGTGGTGCAGGGGAAGATTACCCGGCGGCCGTAGGACGGTTTGAGCGCAGCGAAAACCCATGCCCACCTGGCATCGCCGCAGCCTCCCCGGTGAATCTTCGCGTCTGAGCTCAACCCGTCCTATGAATGCGGCCATGCCCAATCATCGCTTGCCGCACATTCCACTACGCGGCAAAAATCCGGCGATGCTGACTTTCCTCACCCTCCACCTGTCCCGCATCCTGCGCACCGTCTGGGCCGAACTGCGCACGCTGCCCGTGCCCGGTCCGCGCATGATCGACGAAATCGAATGCGCGTGCTCGGTGCTGCTCGCCATCGTCATCTCGCATCAGATCGGCGCGGAGAATGTCGGCTGGGCGGCCTTCTCCGGCTATATGGTGATGCGCTCGCATGTGGCCGAGAGTTTTACCCGCGGCGTATTGCGCGTCATTGGCACGCTGATCGGCGCCGGCGGGGCGCTACTGCTGGCGCCGTTCCTGTTGCCTTCGCCATGGTTGCTCGC
This sequence comes from Bradyrhizobiaceae bacterium PARB1, assembly GCA_002256345.1. Taxonomy (GTDB): domain Bacteria; phylum Pseudomonadota; class Alphaproteobacteria; order Rhizobiales; family Xanthobacteraceae; genus Tardiphaga. The sequence continues at coordinate 65,305 of NKIY01000008.1, forward strand.
TTTCGGCCTGATGGTGTGGGGCGGCGTGACGCTCTATTTCGCCATCGTCGGCAAACGCGCCTATGCTTGGCTATTCACCGGCCTGACCTTCCTCATGGTGCTGATCGAGGCGATGGAACACGCGGGTGAGCCGATCCAGCGCTTCGCCGCGACGCGCGTGCTCGAAGTGCTGGCCGGCACCATTGCCTGCGTCATCGTCAGCGCGATCTCGACCTGGACGATCCGGCGGAAGCTGCCGAACCCGGACCAGACGCTGCGCGCCAAGCCGGTCGGCCAGCCCGCCAAGCAGTGGCAGGCAACTGTCGCCAAACATGCGCTGACCGGCGCCATCGCGCTCGGACTGATCCCTGCGGTCTGGCTTACCTTCGGTATTCCCGAACTCAGCCAGTCCAGCATCACGATCTTTGCCGTGATGCTGGTGCCTGCGGCAGCGCTGGCAAACGGCGTACTGAGCCCGGTATCGTCGCGGGTGATGCAGCGACTGGTCGGTTGCCTTGCCGGCGGTTTTCTCGGCGGCGCGATCCTGCTGCTCAGCCAGCATTCGCCGGTGGCCATGACCATCGGCCTCGTGCTCGGCATCGTCATCGGCCGCCATATCGAGAATGGCCCGCCCGCCACGAGCTATGCGGGCCTGCAATTCGTGCTCGCCTTCTTGGTTGTGCTGGTGCCCGACAACTACGCCAATGCAGCGCTGCAGCCCGGCTATGAGCGGCTGCTCGGCATCCTGTTCGGCATGGTGCTGCTCGAGCCGGTTGTGCTGGCGGCGCATCTGATCGCGCAAATCGGGCGGAAAAACCAGGTTCGTAGCCCGGACGGAGCGTAGCGAAAACCGGGGCCGGAGGCCCCGCGGAAACGCTGATTTCCGGAATACGCCGACACTCCATCCGGACGACGAAAACGGTCCTTGAAACGGGGCCTGAAACGCCTTGAAAATCGGCCAGAAAACTCCATCTATTCAACAACTTGCCGTGCCTGACTTTGCGCTAGGTTCTGTGCTCGATTCGTGGCACAAATGGCGAAGATCAGACGACGCGTTCCCGCGCTGATTCGGCATCACCTTCGAAGGCATTTCATGACTGAACCAGCCCGGCAGCCCATCGCCGAAACCGAGCATGTCGTTCCCGCCGAATACGGCGCGGAATCGATCAGGGTCCTGAAGGGCCTCGACGCCGTCCGCAAACGGCCGGGCATGTATATCGGCGATACCGATGACGGGTCCGGCCTGCATCACATGGTCTATGAAGTCGTCGACAACGCCATCGACGAGGCACTGGCAGGGCATGCAAGCGCCGTCGAAGTCGTGCTCAATGCCGACGGTTCGGTGACCGTGCGCGACGACGGCCGCGGCATCCCCGTCGACATCCACAAGGGTGAAGGCATTTCTGCGGCCGAGGTCATCATGACCCAGCTGCATGCCGGCGGAAAATTCGACCAGAATTCCTACAAGGTATCGGGCGGTTTGCACGGCGTCGGCGTATCCGTCGTGAACGCGCTGTCGAGCAAGCTGGTGCTGCGCGTCTGGCGCAACGACAAGGAACACGTCATCGAATTCGCCCATGGCGAAGCCGTAGCACCGCTGGCGGTCGTCGGCGAGGCCAATGGCAAACGCGGCACCGAGGTGACGTTCTATGCCTCGTCCGAGACGTTCACGATGGTGGAGTATGACTTTGCCACGCTAGAGCATCGCCTGCGCGAGCTCGCTTTCCTGAATTCCGGCGTCAACATCCTGCTCTCCGATCTCCGTCATCCCGAGGAGCGGCACGAGCGGATGATGTATGAGGGCGGCGTCGAGGAGTTCGTTAAATATCTCGACCGCAACAAGAAGGCGATGGTGCCCTCCCCGATCGTCATGCGTTCGGAGCAGAACGGCATCAGCGTCGAAGTCGCGATGTGGTGGAACGACAGCTACCATGAGAATGTCCTGTGCTTCACCAACAACATCCCGCAGCGCGACGGCGGCACGCATCTCGCCGGCTTCCGCGGCGCGCTGACGCGGCAGGTCAACGGCTATGCCGAAAGCATCGCGAAAAAAGAGAAAATCGCGCTGACCGGTGACGACTGCCGCGAGGGCCTCACGGCCGTGCTGTCGGTGAAGGTGCCGGATCCGAAATTCTCGTCGCAGACCAAGGACAAGCTGGTGTCTTCGGAAGTGCGCCCGGTGGTCGAGAACGGCATCAACGAGGCGCTGGCCGCCTGGTTCGAGGAGCATCCGGCCGAGGCCAAGACCATTGTCAACAAGGTGATCGAGGCCGGCGCCGCCCGCGAAGCTGCACGAAAAGCGCGCGAGCTGACGCGGCGCAAAGGCGCGCTGGATATCGCCTCATTGCCCGGCAAACTCGCCGACTGCCAGGAGCGCGATCCCGCCAAGTCCGAACTGTTCATCGTCGAGGGTGACTCGGCAGGCGGCTCGGCCAAACAGGGCCGCAACCGCGAATTCCAGGCCGTGCTGCCGCTGCGCGGCAAGATCCTCAATGTGGAGCGTGCGCGCTTCGACAAGATGCTGTCGTCCGAGCAGATCGGCACGCTGATCACCGCGCTCGGCACCGGTATCGGCCGTGACGACTTCGACCTTTCGAAGCTGCGCTACCACAAGATCATTCTGATGACGGACGCCGACGTCGACGGCGCACATATCCGCACACTGCTGCTAACCTTCTTCTTCCGCCAGATGCCGACATTGATCGAGGGCGGTTATCTCTATATCGCGCAGCCGCCGCTCTATAAGGTAACGCGCGGCAAGTCCGAGCAGTATCTGAAAGACGAGCGGGCGCTGGAAGACTATCTGATCGAAACCGGTCTCGACGACTGCCTGTTCCGCATGGCCTCTGGCGAGGAACGTACCGGTCGCGATCTCCTCTCGCTGGTGGAAGATGCCCGCGTGATCCGCACGACGCTGAACAACCTGCATTCGCGCTATAATCGCGCGGTCGTCGAGCAGGCGGCAATCGCCGGCATCCTCAACATCGATGTTACGCGCGATCTCGCGAAGGCCAATGAGGCGGCGACCTATATTGCGCATCGGCTCGATGCTTTGGCCGACGAGGTCGAGCGCGGTTGGACCGGTGAATTCCGCGAGGGCGAAGGCTTCTTCTTCGAGCGCACGATTCGCGGCGTGAAGGATGTCGCTTTTCTCGATGACGCTTTGCTCGGCTCCGCCGATGCCCGCAAACTGGAGGAATACGCCAACCGTCTGCAGGAGGCCTATCCGAAATCCGGCATCCTGCGCCGCAAGGATGCTGAATTCATCATCCACGGCCCGGTCTCGCTGTTCGAGGCGGTCACCGATGCCGGGCGCAAGGGCGTGGCGCTGCAGCGCTACAAAGGCCTCGGCGAGATGAACCCCGGCCAGCTCTGGGAAACCACGCTCGACAACAATGTGCGCTCACTGCTGCAGGTGAGGGTGAAGGAAGTCGACGAGGCCGACGACATCTTCACGAAACTGATGGGCGATGTGGTGGAGCCGCGCCGCGAATTCATTCAGGACAATTCGCTGAGCGCCAACGTGGACGTTTAAGCGAACCACAACGAACTGACGATGCAAAACGCCCGCTTCATCGAGAATGAAGCGGGCGTTACTTTTTGTTTGAGCAGCTGCCGTAAGGCAGCATCCGTCTTACGGCGTGCGGCTTAGTTCGGAATCTTTGCCTTCGCGCGGGTCACGATGCTTTCCATCCGCGCCGATTCCTTGCCGATAAACGCACCGAACTCTTCCGGCTTGTCGGCGATCACAGTCAAGCCGAGACCTTCAAGGCGCGCCTTGACGGTGGAATCATGCAGTGCATCCACAATCGCCTTGTTGAGCTTCTCGACCACGTCTTTCGGGGTCGCGGCGGGAGCCACAAAGCCGTACCAGATGCCGGCGAGAAGATCGGGTGCGCCGGCTTCCGTCGACGACGGCACGTTGGGCAGTTCTTTCTTACGCTCGGGCGCGGTGACGACAATCGGCTTCAACGTGCCGCTTTGCGCCTGCTGGACAACATTCGAAAAGTTGTCGCAGATCATGTTGACGCGGCCACCGAGCACATCCTGAATCGCCGGCGCCGGGCCCTGATAGGGAACGTGCACGATATCGACACCTTCGAGCACCTTCAGCGTCTCGCCACAGAGATGGCTGGTGCTGCCATTACCGGCCGACGCAAAGGTCAGCTTGCCCGGTTCGGCTTTCGCCAGCGCCACCAGTTCTTTCAAATTATTCGCTTTCACCGACGGATCGACGACGATCATATTTGGCGTCGAGGCCGCATTGGCGATCGGTGTGAAGTCCTTCGCAGGGTTGTAGACCGGCTTCTCATAGATCCACTGATTGATCGCGAGCACACCGGTGGTTCCGAGCAAGATCGTGTAGCCATCAGCCGGCGCCGAAGCGACGCGGACGGCACCGATCGTGCCGTTGGCGCCACCGCGATTCTCGATGATCACCGGAACGCCATTAAGCGCCTTGGACATCAGAGGTCCCAGCAATCGCGGAATCGAATCGCTGGTGCTACCGGCCGGGAACGGCACTACGATGGTGATCGGTTTCTCCGGCCAGCCGGTCGCATTGGCGCCGGAGACTGCGAGCGTAAACGGCAACAAGGCCGCGGCAACGAGGGTGGTCAATTTCATCGAAAAGTCCTTACTCCGTGGTCTGAACATTCTGCATGACACGTTGAGAACCGCAGCCTCGGTGCCTCCCTTCACGCAAATTCTTGTCCAGTCGACGGTCGGCTGCCGTCGATCGTTGTCTCAGAAGCGGATGGCGATCACGCGGGAGCGCCAACATGCAGTGCGGCCGCGCGGTCGAGCGAATCCAGCATCGCGATTCGGCGCAGCAGGGCGCGGCCCTTTTCCGGATCGGCCGCGGCAGCGCGAATATCGTCGCGGAACCGCGCACGATCCGCTTCGTCCTTCGCCTCGAGATTCTTCTTGTTGCGGATGGTATCGCCCTGGATCGCTTGCATGGTCACCGTACGACGCTGCAGGTCATAATCGGCGAGGATGCTTTCGCTATCCTTGCCATTGATCACCGCGCCGAGCTTGGAGGTGAGATTGAGCGCATCGTGAATGCCGCCGTTCATGCCCATGCCGCCGAGCGGATTGTTGATGTGTGCGGCATCGCCGGCAAGGAAGGAACGCCCCTTCTGGAAACTCGCGGCAACACGCTGATGCACCCGATACAGCGTCGTATGCGTGATCGGTGCCTCCACATCGTTTGGCACGACACGCCGGATCGACGACGCGACATAGGCCTCGGACAGCGCCTCCTCATCGGACATCTCCGCCGGCACCGGCATCATCACACGCCATGCGCCGATGATACGCAGCAGGAAGTACCAGCGTTCAGGATCGGCGACATAGCTGACCGATGACACGCCCGGGCGCAGCGCGGTGAAATCCACCGGCGTCGTCATCACCAGAAAGCGCTCCGGCCAGGTGAAGCCTTCGAACGTCATATCCTGACTGCGGCGGACGATGCTATTGGCGCCGTCGGCTCCGATCAGCCAATCGCATTCATAGGTCTTGTCCTCGCCGCCCGTGGTCACTGCCAGGGTGACCGTGTCGTTGCTCTGCGTGACCGATTTCACTTCGCAGCCGAATACGATCGAGAACAGCGGATGATCCTTCAGCCCGTCGAGAATGATACGAGTGAGCTTGAACTGCTCGGCCTGGAGGCGGAACGGATGCCGCACCAGATCGGAGATCGCCGCGAAATCGAAGGTGCCGAGTTCGCCGTCCGCGGAGGACGAGTATTGTACCGTTGGCGCCTTGAGACCCTGCGCGATCAGTTCCTGGGCGAAGCCGAGATCGTCGAGCATGTCCAGCGTCGGCGGATGGAAGGTCGATGCGCGCGACTCGCCGCTCAACGTGTCGTTCTTCTCCAGAACCAGAACCGGAATGTTCTGCCGCACCAGATCCGCAGCAGCCACCATGCCGACCGGACCTGCACCCGCGATGATGACAGGAAGCTTCGTCACGCTCATTCGTCCACAACCTCGATTTGTCAGCGAACCACCGCCCGGCACGGACGCGATCCCGTCAATCAGCCAAGTCGCAGAAAATCCGGCTTCCGGCTGACTTTTATCACGGGCAGGAAGCTAGGTGCCTTGTGCTTGGGCATGCAAACAATTTAATCTGCAGACATCTTGCGTTTTTGGAATGAACTATGCGCCGCAGAATTCCGACCATCGGCGCGCTGATGGCCTTCAGCGCCGCCGCCAAGCATCTCAGCATCACCCGAGCCGCCAGCGAACTGGCGCTGACGGAGAGCGCAGTGTCACGCCAGATCGCGCAGCTGGAGACACAGCTTGGCGTCAAACTCTTTCACCGGATCAAGAAGCGCATCACGCTGACCCGCGCGGGCGAGGCTTACAGCACCCGTGTGGCGCAGACGATCGAACGCATCGAGCGCGATGCGCTGGAAATCATGGGTTATGAGGCGGACGGCACGGTGCTCGATGTCGCCGCGCTTCCCACCGTCGGCACCCAGTGGCTGATCCCGCGCCTGCCGGATTTCTATGCGCGCCACCCCGGCGTGGCCGTCAATGTGAGTGCGCGCAACACGCGCTTTTTCTTCAGCGAGACCGCCCTGGACGGCGCCCTCTATTTCGGCCAGCCCGACTGGCCCGGCACGCGGGCCGACCACCTGTTCGACGAAGTGCTGCTGCCAGTCGGCTCACCGACGCTGATCGGCAGGCGCGGCGAATTGCCGCCGCGCGAGGTTGCAGAACTCCGGCTGCTGCACCTCGTCACGCGCCCCGATGCCTGGCGGCGCTGGTTCGATGCAGCCGAACTCGAAGGCACCAATGTCATCCGCGGACCGCGCTTCGATATTCAATCCACCTTGATCAGCGCGGCAAGCTCGGGCCTTGGCGTCGCCTTGCTGCCCGAGTTCCTGATTTCCGATCAGCTCAAGTCCGGCAAATTGAGGGTCTTGTCGAGCCTGACATTAAAAAGCGTCGGCTCGTATTATTTCGCCTGTCCGGAAGAGAAAGCGGAGAACCCCCTGCTGCAGGCGTTTCGCACATGGCTGCTGGTGCAGGCGCAAGCATCCTCCTAGCCGACGAAGGAATGGCCTAACCGGCTTCCTCGGCATAGGGCGCGAGCACATCGACGAGATCGCGGCCGCGGGCCGGGCTCGGCTCCACAAGCGCGCGGTTCGCGACCTCCCCGAGATGCGAATGCATCAGCGTCATTGCCTTTTCGACATCGCCCTCCTGCAGCGCCTCGATGATGGCAATGTGCTCGCTGATCCCGCATTCCGATGAATGCGGCCGGCTGAACAGCGACAGCGTGAGGCAGCAACGATAGGCGATCTCGCTGACATAGCGGACCAGCACCGGGCTGTTGGTCATGGACGCCAGCAGGATGTGAAACTCGGTGGCGAGGCGAATCGAGACAGCATTAGGGCCGCCATCTGCCTCCTGCTCGGCCGCCACATGCGCCTTGAGCTTGGCGATCTGCGCTGGCTTCAGCCGACCAGCCAGCTTGCGCACGATCAGGCGCTCGAGCTCCATGCGGATATCGAAGATGTCGCGCGCATCCTGCCAGCTCGGGGTGACGACCACCGCGATGCGATTACGGCGGAGCTCGACAAGCCCTTCTGACGCCAGTTGCCCGAGCGCATGACGAGCGATGGTACGACTGACGCCAAAACGCTCCCCGAGGGAATCCTCGGGCAGCTTTGTGCCGGGCTCCAGCGCTTGCTCGATAATCGCGCGCCGGAGCGCGCGGCAGATCATCCCGACTTTGTCTTTTGGATTCGGTGTCTCTGGCATTCTATCGAACCTGTAGCACTTGCTGCACGCAAGCGCCTGCGCGAAGTGCATGCACTTTATTGACGAAATCTGCCCAATAATTCCTCATTGGCGAGCAGGTTGAGGAAATTAGCGAGGGATTCGCTCCGAACTCAAGTGGCACCTCAATTGCATACACTTATCGTTATGATCAGTATGCAAGAACCCGGGGCCACGGCCCAGAGCACACCGCGTCTCCCGACTGCGATCGAACTATCGCAGGCATCGGTGACCTTCGGCCGCGGCGCCAGCGCGACGCCGGCCCTGTCCGAGACCAATCTTAGCATCCCCGACGGCGAATTTCTCGCCCTTGTCGGTCCCTCGGGCTGCGGCAAGTCGACGATCCTCAAACTGGTTAGCAATCTGATCCGCCCGACCACCGGCGTCGTCATTGTCGGCGGCCGCGAGGTGGCGGCCAAGGCGCTGCGCATCGGCATGGCGTTCCAGAACCCGACCATGCTGCCCTGGCTGACCATCGAGCAGAACATCATGCTGCCGCTGAAGATCGTGCAGCCGTTCCGCTCCGAATATCGGCAAAAGCGCAAAGGCGAGTTTCGCGACAGGGCACATGCGCTACTGGCGCAAGTCGGCCTCAAGGACTTTGGCAAGAAATATCCGTGGCAGCTCTCCGGCGGCATGCTGCAGCGGGCGAATCTCTGCCGCGCGCTGATCCACGAGCCGCGCATGCTGCTGCTCGACGAGCCTTTCGGCGCGCTCGATCAGTTCACCAAGGAAGAACTGTGGTCGATCCTGCAGAGCCTGTGGTTGCAGCACAAACCCACGGTGCTGCTGGTGACGCACGATCTGCGCGAAGCCGGCTTCCTGGCCAGCCGCATCTGCGTGATGAGCGCGCGGCCGGGCCGCATTCTCGACGACAGTCCAGTGGATTTTGCGCGGCCGCGCACGATTCCAATGACTTTCGAGCCGGATTTCGTCGCGCTCAACCAGCGTCTGCGTGAACTCATCGTCAATGCGCGCAGCGGCGCGCCTGTGCCGCAGGAGGCATAAATGAACCTCGGCCTCCGTCAAAAACTCTGGTCGTTCGGGCTGATCGTCGCCTTCTTCGCGACGTGGCAACTGTTCTGCGTCGTCTCCGGCATGTCCGATCTCATTTTGCCGCGTCCCACTGACGTTCTCACCACGCTGATCGCGCGCTTTCCCGTGCTGTGGCCGCATATCTTGCAGACGCTGGCCACCACCATGACCGGCTTTGCGCTCGGCGTCGGCCTTGGCGTCGTGCTTGGCGCGATCATCGGCGTATCGAAAGTCGCCTATGACACCGCCTATCCGCTGCTGGTCGGCTTCTCATCGATTCCGAAAGTCGCCGTGGTGCCGATCTTCGTGCTGTGGTTCGGCTCAGGCTCCGTACCAGCCATCCTCACCGCACTGTCGATCTGTTTCTTCCCCATCGTGGTGAATATCGCCACCGGCCTCGCCACCACCGAGCCTGAACTCGAAGACGTTCTGAAAGCCCTCGGCGCCAGCAAAATGGACATCCTCTGGAATGTCGGCCTGCCACGCACAATGCCGTTCTTCTTCGCTTCCCTGAAGGTCGCCGTGAGCTACGCCTTTGTCGGCGCGGTGCTGGCGGAGACCGTCGCCTCCAATCGCGGCATCGGAAATGTGATGATGAGCGCATCGTCGAACTTCAACGTGCCGCTCGTTTTCGCCTGCCTGTTCATTCTCGCGATCCTCGGCGTCGCGCTCTACGTGATCTTCTCGCTGATCGAGGGACGCGTGACCGGCTGGGCCACCCGCAAGACCGACGCCGTCGCGACCTAATTACCCATCAACCAGGAGACTGCCATGTTGAAGAGACTGACCGCCCTCGCCTTCGGCACCGCGCTGCTCGCCAGCACTGCCTCCGCACAGGAGACGACTATCAAGTTCACGCTGGGCTGGAAGACCCAGGGCAGCGATGCCGCGTTCTTCTATGCGAAGGACAAGGGCTACTTCAAAGACGAGGGCCTCAACGTCGTCATCGACCAGGGCGAAGGCTCCGGTGCGACGGTGACCCGCATCATGTCCGGCGCATGGGATGCCGGCTTCGGCGACGTCAATGCCATCATCCAGAACTCGGCCACGCGGCCGCAGGATGCGCCTGTGATGGTCTATATGATGTGGAACCAGCCGCCGTTCTCCATCGTCACCAAGAACTCCAGCGGCATCAAGACCATCAAGGATTTCGAAGGGCGCACGCTGGGCGGCGCGCAGGGCACGCCGACAACGCGCCTGCTGCCGGTGTTCATCCAGAAGAACGGACTCGCCGCCGACAAGATCAAGGTGTCGAACATGGCGCCGAATCTGCAAGAGCCGATGCTGATCAAGGGCGACATCGATGCGGCGCTGGTGTTCAACATCACCAGCTATTTCAACCTCGTGCTGAACCGCCAGGATCCCGACAAGGACTTCAAGTGGTTCTCGTTCGGCGAATTCGGTCTCGATCTCTATTCGAACGGCGTGATGGTGTCGCAGAAGCTGCTGAAAGAGAACCCGAAGGCTGTGGCCGGCCTCGTCCGCGCCATCAACAAGGCGAACATCGCGACGGCAAAGGACCAGAATGCGGCCATGAAGTCAGTAATCGCTTTCGACAATCTCGTCGATGTGCCCGTCGAGAAGCGCCGCATGCAGTTCGCGTTCGAGAAGCTGATGGTCTCGCCCGAAATGAAGGAAATCGGCGTCGGCGACATCAAGGACGATCGCATGGCCCGCGCCATCGGCATGGTGGTGGAAGGCTATGGGCTCAGCCGCGCCCCGGCACCGAAGGAAATCTTCTCGCGTGAATTCCTGCCGCCGCGCGCCGAGCGTGAGCTGGTCTACACAGCGAACTGATTGCGCTCATGACGGAAGTTTTGTCTGCGGCCCATGTCTTCACCGGCACCGACCGGGGCCTCGTGCCTCAGGCCAGCATCGCCTATACAAATGGCCTGATCACGGAGGTCTCGACCGGTACCGTAACGTCCCCGCAGACGAACCACCTTGTTATCCCCGCGCTGGTCAATGCACATGACCATGCGCGGCCCTCCATGACTTCCTTCGGCGCGTCGGGTATGCCGCTGGAGTCATGGATTCTGCGTTCGGCATTCGGCTCGCCGCCAGACGCCTATCTCGCCGCCGCGGTCTCACTCGCCCGCTCGGCGCGGGCCGGCTGCGGCGGCGCGATGATCCATTACACCCGCCCGAGCGGCAAATTGCCTATCGTTGACGAAGCGATTGCGATTGCAAAGGCGGCAAGCGATGTCGGCATCCGGCTCGCTTTCGCATTGGCAATACGCGACCAGAACCCATTGGTCTACGGTGACAGCAGCGATGTGTTGTCGGCTCTGTCGGACGTGGATCGCAGCGCAATCCAGGATCTGTTCATCCGTCCGAGCCCTTCGCCCACCGGATATCTGGAGCGCGTCGATGCGATCCATGCGGCCATAGCCGGGCCGATGATCGACGTCCAATACGGGCCTGCCGGCGTGCAGTGGTGCTCGCCTGCCTTGCTCGAAGCGATCGCAGAACGCTCGGCCAGCACCGGGCGACGCGTGCATATGCATCTCCTCGAAACCATCTATCAGCGCCAATGGGCCGACCGCGCATTTCCCAGCGGAGTGGTGAGCTTCCTGAAAGATATCGGCCTGCTATCCGATCGGCTCACGGTCGCCCATTGCATACACGCGCGGCCGGACGAGCTCGACATGATTGCCGAATCCGGCGCGACCATCGTGACGAATTTCAGTTCGAACCTGCATCTGCATTCCGGATTCGCCCCGATCGCGGACGCGCATCGCCGCGGCTGCAAGATCGCGATAGGCATCGATGGGGTCGCACTCGACGAAGACGACGATGCCATCCGCGAGATGCGCCTCGTGCAGATGGCCCATGGCGGGCTTGGCTTCGAGCGGACATGGAGCCGAGCTGAGTTCCTTTCGCTCGCGGTCCGCAACGGCCGCAAATCCATCGGCGCGCCCGGCTCGGGCGCGCTCGCGGCCGGCGAAGCCGCGGATTTCGTCGCGCTCGATATCGGCGAGCTCGATCGCGATGCGATCATGCCAGTGGATCCGATCGACATGCTGTTCGCCCGCGGCAATGGTAGCTGCGTGCGTGAGGTCGTGGTCGATGGCCGCACGATCTGTCGCAACGGCAAGTTGACCGGCGTCGATCTCGATACGCTGGAAACCGAGATCCGCAGGCTTTATCGGGCGAGTGTCCCGCAGTTCAAGGCTTTGGAGCGCGCCTGGAGGCCGCTCGAAGACGCGCTCGCGCAGTGGTTCAAGCATCAAGGCTGTTGCTGAACCGCTGCGCGCGGAGACCTCAATTCACCTGACGCTTCTCGAGCTTCCTCGCCAGAGTGCGGCGGTGCATGCCGAGGCGGCGGGCGGTTTCGGAAATGTTGAAGTCGCTTTCCACTAACGTCTGATGAATGTGTTCCCATTCCAGGGTCTTGATGGAGGTCGGACGTTCGGTGAGCGCCACTTGCGTATCACCGGCCGCCTTCTGGAAGGCCTCCTCGATATCATCGGTGTTCGACGGCTTGGCCAGATAGTGGCAGGCGCCGAGCTTGATGGCCTCCACCGCGGTGGCGATGCTGGCATATCCGGTGAGCACGACGATCAGCATGTCCTCGCTGAGCGCATGCAGCGCCTCGACGCAAGCAAGACCGGAGGCGCCCGCGAGCTTGAGATCGACCACCGCATAGCCCGGCACCTTGTCGCCGAGCACGTCTGTCAGCGTCTCGAAACCTTCCGCGTGCAACACGCTATAACCTCGGCGCTCGAAGGAGCGTTTGAGGGTACGGGCAAAGCCTTCATCGTCCTCGACGATCATCAAGAGGCGTTCATCGGACATGTCTGTGTGCTCCTATCGCAAGGGCGGATAGCGGCAAGGAGAGTGTCACGACCGCGCCGCCAACGGGCCGATTTTCCGCCACCACCGAGCCGCCCAGCTTGCGGACGGCATTGACCACCAGGAACAGGCCAAGCCCGCGGCCAGGCCGGCCTTTGCTCGAATTGTATGGCTTGCCGAGATTAGCCAGCATTTCCTGGGCAAAACCGGGGCCCATATCGCTGACTTTCAGCACCAGCGCGTCGCCATCCCGTTCGAGCGCGAGACGAATCCACAACGGCGACACTTCATTTGCGTTGTCGAGCACATTGAAGATCATCTGCTTCAAGGCCGTGTCGGACACGATCGGCATGTCGTCGCCGAAACGGTTCTCATAAACCAGCGTGCCGCTCGACCGGGCGATACGCCAGTCCTCGACGAGTTCGCCGAAAAAATCGTTGACCGAGGTGACCGCCGGCGCCTCGCCGCGCATGTCTCCAGCCGACATCAGAATACCCGTGACGATGGACTTGCAGCGTTGCACATCGGCCTGCATCTCGGCGATTTCTTCCATCAACTCGGGATCGTTTGCGAGCGCTGGCATGCGTCGCCAGTCGCTGAGGATCACGGACAGCGACGCCAGCGGCGTGCCGAGCTCATGCGCGGCGCCGGATGCGAGCAGGCCCATGCGAACGATATGATCCTCCTCGGCGGCCTGCTGGCGGAGCGCGGCGAGACCGCTGTCACGGTCGCGCAGGTTGCGGGCGATGCGCGTCATGAAGACGACGATCAGGGCCGCATCGAGCATGAAGCAAATGAGCGTGCCGATGATGTGCAACTGGAAGAGGTAGTCGGCCATCGAATCCGGCAACGCCAGCGGGCGATGGAAAGGGATCAAAGCTGCAAAGCACAGGCAGGTGATGACGACGATTACCCAGGTGAAGCGGGCATTGAGCAGCATCGCACCAAGCGTCACCTGCAGCAGATATAACGAGACGAAGGGATTGGTGGCGCCGCCACTGAGATAGAGTTGCGCCGTCAATGCGGCGACGTCCAGCAACAGCAACATGAGCAGCTCGCGGTCGCGAGCGTCGGTCTGCTTGCGCAGCCATTCCTGGCTGATGACATTGAGAAAGATCGAACCGCACAACACCGAGATCATCGGCATCAGCGGCAACGCCACGCCCATCACGAAGTGGACGAAGCCGATGGTGAGAACCTGGCCGACCACCGCGATCCAGCGCAACTGGATCAGCAGATTGATGTTCTTGACGTTGGTGGTTTCGTCGAGCGGCAGCGCAACAACGGGGACGTCGGCCGTGCGAGCGGCGCGCGGAAAGGCATCCGGGCCGACGCCGGCCCCGTCCGATCCAACCGTGCTACCAGAAAAACCCTGCATTTCGCACCGTCATGCGCGACACGCGCGGCCATGCACCGGCCAGCGTGACATCTGTCATGTCATACGCGAGATGGCGATTTTTTCCGAATCCGCCACTCGTCACGGCCGACATAGAGGGCGCCAGCCGCCAGCATCAAAGCAAGACCGAACCAGGTCAGCGCATAAACCGCGTGATTGTTCGGGAACGAGACGACCGTCAGGCCGCCATGGGGCTGGCCAGCGGCATCCAGCGACTTGTCGGCATCGATGAAGTATGGCGCGACAGCACCGAGCTTCTGGCTTTCGGCGATCTCGGCGACATCCCTGGAGAACCAGCGTCCGGCGGCAGGATCGTTGCTACGCAAGAAGCCGCCTTTGGGCTCGGAGATGCGTAACAGGCCGGTGATCGTCACTGGCGAAACCGGAGCGGCAAAAGCATTCGCCTTGCGCTCGTCCGGGCTGATGAAACCGCGATTGACGAGAACGGTGAAGCCGGCATCGGTGCGAAACGGCGTCAACACCCAGGAGCCGGCGCCGAGATCGGAGACCGCCTGCACGAGCACATCCTTGCCCGGCAAGAAGCTTCCGGTGGCGCGGACGCGGCGGTATTCGTCGTCACTGCGGGAAACGGCCAGCCACGCCGCGGGCCCGGGTGCAGCGTCGGGTGCGGCGTGGCTGCGCTGATCGACACGTGCGATCAGATCCAGTTTCCAGGCGCGGCGCTCGACCTGCCAGATGCCGAGCGCCATGAAGCCTGCAATGGCGAGGATGGCGAGAACCGCCAGCACTGAGAGCGTGACCGTGCTGCGCGAGGCACAGTCGGGGTCACTCATCAGGGCATGTTCCTCATGTCGTGAACGGGCATCATGTTCACATTGAGGTGGTACATCACCCAGAGCGAGCCTGACAGCGCGATGACCACGACAATGACCGTGAAGATCAGCGCCATCATGGTCCAGCCACCATCCGACGTCGAGTTCATGTGCAGGAAGTAGATCATGTGAACCACGATCTGCACCATGGCCATGGCAACGATAATCGCGATGGTCCAGTTCTTGTTCTCGATCGCACCGGTCATCACCAGATAGAACGGGATGGCGGTGAGAATGACCGAGAGGATAAAGCCGGTCATGTAGGACTTGAACGAGCCATGATCGCGGCCATCGTCGTGACCATGCGCGTGATCGTCGTGACCGTGGCCAGCGTGTGCGTCAGCGCTCATCGCACGACTCCCATCAGATAGACGAAGGTGAAGACGCCGATCCAGACGACGTCGAGGAAGTGCCAGAACATGCTGAGGCACATCAGGCGGCGCTGGTTGGCTTCGATGAGGCCGAACTTCGACACCTGCACCATCAGCACCACCAGCCAGATGATGCCAAAGGTGACGTGCAGACCGTGGGTGCCGACCAGCGTGAAGAAGGACGACAGGAAGGCGCTGCGCCACCAGCCGGCGCCCTCATGGATCATGTGGTGGAACTCGTAGAGTTCGATGGACAGGAAGGCGAGGCCGAACAGGCCGGTGATGGCCAGCCACATCTGGGTCGAGCCGACTTTGCCCTTCTGCATCTCCAGCATGGCGAAGCCATAGGTGATGGACGAAAACAGCAGCATCGCAGTGTTGAGCGCGACCAGCTTGAGGTCGAACAGATCCTTCGGGCCGGGGCCAGCAGCATAACTGGTGCCGAGCACGCCGAACGTCGCGAAGAGCATCGCGAAGATCAGGCAGTCGCTCATCAGGTACAGCCAGAAACCGAGCATGGTGCTCTGACCGGGCGGATGATCGTGCTCGTCGGCGACGTAGAAGACCGGCGCCTCGCCGTTCAGGGTTTGGGTCGGTGCGTTCATGATGCGGCCTGTGCTGCCAGGAGCTTGGTACGTTCGGCTTCCGTGCTGATGACCTGATCCACCGGAATGTGGAAGTCACGCTTGTAGTTGAACGTGTGATAGATCGCCCCTGCAATGAGCGCGAAGAAGCACACCGCTGCCAGCAGCCACATGTACCAGATCAACGCAAAGCCGAGTGCAGTGGCGAAAGCGGAGAGAATGATGCCCGCTCCGGTGTTCTTCGGCATGTGGATCGGCTTGAAGCCCTGCAATGGACGCTGATAACCGCGGCTCTTCATGTCGTACCAGGCGTCGTTGTCATGCACGACCGGGGTGAAGGCGAAGTTGTAGTCCGGCGGCGGCGAGGAGGTTGCCCATTCCAGCGTACGGCCGTTCCACGGATCTCCGGTGTGGTCGGTCAGCTCCTTGCGCTTCCAGATGCTGACGGCGATCTGCAACAACAGGGCACCGATGCCGGCCGCGATCATCACAGCACCAATGCCCGCGATGATGAACCAGATCTGCAGCGAAGGATCGTCGAACACGCGCATGCGGCGGGTGACGCCCATGAAGCCGAGCACATAGAGCGGCGTGAAGGCGACCCAGAAGCCGACCACCCAGAACCAGAACGAAACCTTGCCCCAGAACTCATCGAGCTTGAAGCCGAACGCCTTCGGGAACCAGAAATTGATTGCCGCGAACACGCCGAACACGACGCCGCCGATGATCACATTGTGGAAGTGAGCAATCAGGAACAGCGAGTTATGCAGCACGAAGTCGGCCGGCGGAATTGCCAGCATGACGCCGGTCATGCCGCCGATGACGAAGGTCAGCATAAAGGCGACGGTCCACATCATCGGGAGATCAAACCGGATGCGACCACGATACATGGTGAACAGCCAGTTGAATATCTTCGCGCCCGTCGGGATCGAGATGATCATGGTCGTGATTCCGAAGAAGGAATTCACGCTCGCACCCGAGCCCATGGTGAAGAAGTGATGCAGCCAGACGAGGTAGGACAGGATCGTGATGACGATCGTGGCGTAAACCATCGAGGTGTAGCCGAACAGCTTCTTGCCCGAGAAGGTCGAGGTCACTTCCGAGAACACGCCGAACAGCGGCAGGATCAGGATGTAGACTTCCGGATGCCCCCAGATCCAGATCAGGTTCACGTACATCATCGGGTTGCCGCCGAGATCGTTCGTGAAGAAGTTGGTGCCGACATAACGATCGAGCGACAGCAGGGCCAGACACGCGGTCAGGACCGGGAAGGACGCAACGATCAAAACGTTGGTGCAGAGCGAGGTCCAGGTGAAGACCGGCATCTTCATCAAGGTCATGCCAGGGCAGCGCATCTTCACGATGGTCGCGATCAGGTTGATGCCCGATAGCGTCGTACCGACACCCGCGACCTGTAGCGCCCATATGTAATAGTCCACGCCGACATCGGGGCTGTAGCCGATATTCGACAGCGGCGGATAGGCCAGCCAGCCGGTCTTGGCGAATTCGCCGACGAACAGCGAGATCATGACCAGGATGGCGCCGCCGGTGGTCATCCAGAACGAGAAATTGTTCAGGAACGGGAACGAAACGTCGCGGGCGCCGATCTGCAGCGGCACGATGTAGTTCATCAGGCCGGTGACGAAAGGCATCGCCACGAAGAAGATCATGATCACGCCATGGGCGGTAAACACCTGATCGTAGTGATGCGCGTTCAGATAACCTTCGGAACCGTTGAAGGCCAGCGCCTGCTGCAGACGCATCATCACGGCATCGGCGAAGCCGCGCAGGAACATCACAAGACCGAGGATCATGTACATGATGCCGATCTTCTTGTGGTCCACGCTGGTAAACCACTCCTTCCAGAGATAGCCCCAGAGGCGGAAATAGGTCAGGCCTGCCACGAGCGCGATGCCACCGAGCGCGACGGCGCAGAAGGTAGCAACGACGATCGGCTCGTGCAGCGGCAGTGATTCAAATGTGAGGCGACCGAAGATCAACTTCGCCAGCCCGGTGTTTTCAGCAATTCCGGTTGCAGCAGACATGAGAATTGATCCGGATCAGGTGTTGGACGCACGTCGCTCAGCGGGCGACGGCGCAGGCGTGAATTGGAAGGGCTCAGTCGCATTGCGACGACGCGGCAGGCCGGCGCCGCTCATTGGCGTCGAGTCGCCTGGCGTGAAAGTGCGGTCGGCAGCTTCGCGGATCGCGTCTGCGACGGTACAGACGCTGGCAACGTAGTTCTTCACCGCGGCCGAACCGTCGAGCTGCGAGACATTGTACTTCAACGGCAGAATGTTGCGGGCGCTGGCGAGGCCCATACCACCCCGGGAATCGATCGCCATCATCTCGCTCATGCACATCTTGCCGGGCTGGGCGCACTGATTGAGGATCAGCTTGTACAGATCGGCATCGACCGCATTGTAGAGCTTCACCGGCACCTTCTCGCTCGGCTTTTCGAGTTCGAGATAGACATCGCGGCTCAGCTTGTCCTGGCTGCCCTTGGCCTTGGCGATCCAGGCATCGAAACCGGCCTGATCCAGGCCATGGAAAGCGAAACGCATGTTGGAGAAACCGGCGCCCGAATAATTGGCCGAGAAGCCTTCATACTTGCCGGGCTTGTTGATGACGGCGTGAAGTTTCGTCTCCATGCCGGGCATCGCGTAAATCTGGCCAGCAAGCGCGGGAATGTAGAACGAGTTCATCACCGACGTGCCGGTGATCTTGAAGCGGATCTGACGATCCACCGGAGCGGCAAGCTCGTTGACCGCAGCTACGCCATATTCCGGATAGATAAAGAGCCATTTCCAGTCGAGCGCAACGACCTCGACGACCAATGGATCGTTCAGCGTCGCGGCATTGCCCGGTGCGATACGATCGAGGCGGCGATACGGGTCGAGCAGATGGGTGCTGCTCCAGGTGACGGCACCGAGGCAGATGATGATCAGCAGCGGCATCGCCCAGATCACGAGTTCGAGATGGGTCGAGTGATCCCAGTCGGGCTCGTACTGTGCTGCGGTGTTGGAATGCCGGTATTTCCAGGCGAAAAATACCGTGAGCGCCATGACCGGAATGATGATGATGAGCATCAGCACCACGGAAACGACCACGAGATCACGCTGTTGCACCGCGATATCACCCGCGGGATTCATGACGACGAAATTGCAGCCGCCCAGCAAGGCAACCAAGGGCAGCAGAAGGAGGATCCGTAGGCGGCTCAAGATGTTACCCATTCGATGATATCCGTTTGGGGCGCACGGTTAGGCGCATTTGCTGCACGGCAACATTGGACAATTTGTCCAATGGTTCGAAACTGCGCTTCACGACAAATCGTCAACTGGCCGGCATGCATTCTTGCGCCGAATTCAGTATATGCAACCTACGATACAAATGGATTGAAGATATGGCGCAAGCGACATCGACGATGGAACAGGATGCGCGTCGCCTGCACGCGGATGGCCATGGTCAGGTCAATCCCGGCGAAATCGCCATCGGCGTCATCATCGGACGCACGTCGGAGTTCTTTGACTTCTTCGTCTATGCGATTGCTTCGGTGCTGGTGTTTCCCAAGCTGGTATTCCCGCATCTCGATCCTCTGACCGGCACCCTCTATTCGTTCGCGATCTTCGCACTCGCTTTCATCGCGCGTCCGATCGGCACCATGATCTTCACCGAGATCGATCGCCGCCAGGGCAAGGGCGCGAAGATGACCGTGGCGCTGTTCCTGCTCGGCGTTTCCACGGTCGCGATCGCCTTTTTGCCCGGCTACGAGACCATCGGTGTCGCCTCGGCATGGTTGCTCGCTGCTGCGCGCATCGGTCAGGGCCTTTCCTGGGGCGGCACATGGGACGGCCTCGCTTCGCTGCTCGCGCTGAATGCGCCGGAAGGTCGTCGCGGCTGGTATGCGATGATCCCGCAACTCGGCGCTCCCATCGGCCTCATCGTTGCCTCCGCCCTGTTCGCTTTCTTCGTCGATACGCTGTCGGCGGAAGACTTCCTCGACTGGGGCTGGCGCTATCCGTTCTTCGTCGCTTTCGCCATCAACGTGGTGGCGCTGTTCGCTCGCCTGCGCATGGTGGTGACACCGGGCTATACCGAGCTGTTCGAAACGCGTGAACTCGAACCCTCCTCCGTGCCGGAAACTCTTGCCCAGCAGGGCCGCACCATCGTGGTCGGCGCCTTTGCACCGCTCGCTTCTTTCGCCCTCTTCCACATGGTCACGGTGTTTCCGCTGTCCTGGGTGTTCCTGTTCACCCGTGAAACGCCCGGCCGCTTCCTCGTGATCGAATGCATCGGCGCCGTGGTCGGCATCATTGCGATGCTGTTCTCCGGCTACATCGCCGACAAGGTCGGTCGCCGCACGCTGCTTGCCGGCTCGGCGATTGCGATCGCCGTGTTCAGCGGCTTCGCACCGCAAATGCTCGATGGCGGCCTCGCCGGCGAAGTGGCCTTCATGATCCTCGGCTTCATCCTGCTCGGCCTGTCGCTCGGCCAGTCCTCAGGTTCGGTCGCATCGAGCTTCCGCAAGCGCTATCGCTACACCGGCTCAGCCCTGACCACCGACCTTGCGTGGCTGTTCGGCGCCGGCTTCGCACCGCTCGCGGCGCTGCTGATGTCGAGCCATTTCGGGCTGTCATCGTCGGGTGTCTATCTGCTCTCGGGTGCGGTCTGCACGCTGCTGGCGATCTCGATCAATCGCCAGTTTGCCAGCCGCGACGCTGAGGCGGTTCAGCCGTAAAGCGCGATCTGCTGAAAATAAAACGGGCCCGGCGAAAAGCCGGGCCCGTTTTCGTTTGATCATGATCGTTGTTCAGGCATTCACCCCGCCATCGACCAGCAGGCCCGTGCCGGTGATCTGACGCGCCGCGGGGCTTGCCAGGAAGGCGACGGCAGCGGCGATGTCTTCAGGCTGCCCGTAATGGCCAAGCGCAGACTGCGCGCGCTGACTGTCCGCCTGTTCGCCCTGAGCCGGGTTCATATCGGTGTCTGTCGGGCCGGGATGGACGAGATTTACGGTGATGCCGCGGGAACCGACTTCACGGGCAAGGCCACGCGTGAACGACAACAATGCCGATTTGGACATCGAATAGACGGTGATTCCAGGCGACGCCACGCGCTCTGCGAGGCAAGAACCAATGGAAATGATGCGGCCGCCTTGCGGCAACAGTGGGATGGCCGCCTGCGAGGCCAGCACCACCGATCGCACATTCACATCGAGGATCGCGTCGATGTCGGCGAGGCTCATCTCGGCCACCGGACCGCCGCGGGCAATGCCGGCGTTATTGACAAGGATATCCAGCCCACCGAGCTTGTCAGCGGCATCCTGCACCGAGCGCTTCACGGCCGCCGCATCGGCACTGTCAGCCTGAATGGCGAAACCACGCCGGCCCTTGGCTTCGATGGCGCGAACGACCTCTGCTGCCTTGTCTGCAGAGCGCTCATAAGTGATTGCGACATCTGCACCTTTTTCAGCGAGCGCGACTGCGATGGCCGCACCGATGCCGCGTGAAGCGCCAGTCACAAGGGCGCGCTTGCCTGCCAGTTCCGACATGATCTTCTCTTTCTGTAGTGATTAATACAGAAATCAATTAGGTGCATTGCAGCGTGTGGTCAAGGGAATTATATAGCGAACGATGCAGAAATTGGATGACACCCCATCGCCCACCACTGTGAAGCCCAGCCGCGGGCGTCCTCGCGCCTTCAATCGTGAGACGGCGTTGAGCGCTGCGACGCGGTTGTTTTGGCAGAAAGGTTTTGCGGCGACGTCGATTTCGGACCTCACCGACGCGATGGGCATTGGATCGCCGAGTCTCTATGCGGCATTCGGGTCGAAGGAAGCGCTGTATGGCGAGGCGTTGCGCTATTACGGCGAAACTTATGAAGCGCTGGTCTGGAGCAATTTTGCGAAGGCCGCGACATCTCGCGAGGCTATCGAGGCCTTCCTGATGGATTCGGCCGCGGCTTTGACGGCCTCGGTCGGGCGCGACGATCCGCTGGGCTGCATGGTGACATTGTCGGCGGTTGGCAGCGAAGGTCATGTCGAGCTGGGCGAGATCGTCAAAACGGCGCGCGCGGCCGGGCTCGAACGAATGAAGGCACGATTTCACCGTGCGATCGAAGACGGCGAGCTCGCCGCCTCGATCGACATCGATGGCCTCGCGCGGTTCGTGATCGCCGTGCAAAGCGGCATGTCGCTGATGGCGCGTGACGGCGCGAGCCGGGCCGACCTAGAGGCTATCGCCCGCCAGACCATGCGGGGATGGCAAGACCGCATCGCGATCTGACGGCTTCACCGATAAAGGCCGCCCGCGCAGGCGGAGCGCATTGGCGACCACGACGATGGATGAGCCGGACATCGCAATCGCCGCGACCAGCGGCGTGACATGGCCGAGAACGGCAATCGGCACCGCGATGAAATTATAGCAGACGGCCAGCGCGAGATTCTGCCGGACCAGTTTCTGCGCTTCGCGCGCCACAGCAATGGCCAGCGGCACCGCGGAGAGATTGTCGCGCAGGAAAACGAGATCGGCCGCGTTGCGTCCGACATCCGCTGCAGAAGCCGGCGCCATCGAAGCATGCGCGGCCATCAATGCCGGCGTGTCGTTGAGGCCATCGCCGACCATCAGCACTTTCTTGCCGGCCCTGGCGAGATCGGCGACATGCTCGGTCTTGCCGCCGGGCAGCACGCCGGCGAACGCCGAAACACCGAGTGATGCAGCCAGCGCGCGCACCGGCGCTTCGCGATCGCCAGAGACGACTTCAACGGCAAAACCATCGCGCTTCAGCTCAGTAACGCATTCGGCAGCACCGGCGCGCAGACTGTCCTCGAAGCGAAAATCCGCGAGGCGCGTGCCGTCGCGCGACAGCACGACCGACGACGCATCGATATCCGCGCTCGCAACACTATCCAGTGCCCATTCGGGACGGCCGAGCCGGAGCACGCTGCCGCCCATGCATGCTTCCATGCCGCAGCCGGGAATTTCGGAGATCGCATCGAAGGTGATCGACGGCATTGCTGCTTGCGCCACCGAGGCCAGGGCCCGCGAGAATGGATGCCGCGAATGGGCAGCGATGGTGCCAGCCAGCGTCAGCATCGTCGGATCGAGCCGGTCGGCATTGACCAGTCGCGGATTGCCTTGAGTGAGCGTGCCCGTCTTGTCGAACACGACGGTGTCGATCTCGGCGAGGCGCTCCAGCGCACCACCATCCCTGATCATGATGCCGGCTTCGAACAGCCGGCGTGCCGCCACCACCTGCACCATCGGCACCGCGAGGCCGAGGGCACAGGGGCAGGTGATGATCAGCACCGCCACCGCGATGGTGATGGCGTGATGCCAGTCGCCCTCGACGACCATCCAGCCGATTAGCGTCAGTAGCGCCGCGAGATGCACCACCGGCGCATAAAGCGAAGATGCACGATCCGCGATGCGGCGATAGCTGGAGCGTCCCTGCTCGGCCGCTTCCATCATTCGCAACATTTCGGCCAGGAAGGAGTCATTGGCGGCCGCGCTTGCCGTGATGGTGAGCGGGCCGGTCAGGTTGAGCGTACCGGCGCGCAGCTCGGCGCCGGGCTGCGCCGGCTGCGGCACGCTCTCGCCTGACACCAGCGAGACATCGAGTTCGGACAGGCCATGCGTCACCATGGCATCCACCGGCACCCGTTCGCCGGCTGCGAGCAGGATGGTCATGCCCGGCTTGATCTCGGCCACGGGCAGATAGGTCTGCGTGCCATCGCCCTGTTGCACCAATGCACCGCGCGCAGCGAGGCGCGCGAGACCTTTCACCGCGACGCGGGCACGTTCGCGCATCATGTGATCGAGAGTGCGACCGATCAGCAGGAAAAACAGCAGCGACACGGACGCATCGAAATAGGCATGCGGACCATGGATGGCCGTCTCGTAGAGGCTCATGCCGAAGGCGAGCGAGACGCCGAGCGATATCGGCACATCCATATTGGTGCGGCCATGGCGCAGCGCCTGCCATGCCGAGCGGTAGAACACGCGGCCGGCATAAAGCAACGTCGGCAGCGCGATCAATGCAGAGAGACCGTGAAACAGATCCCGCGTCGCAGGTTCTGCGCCGGACCAGACTGACACGGAGAAGAGCATGATGTTGCCGGCGGCAAAGCCGGACACCGCGAGGGCGCGGATCAGCTCGGAGAGCGTCGCATCGCCGGCATCGCCATCGATCTCGAACAGATGCGCCTCATAGCCGGCATCGTGCAGCCTCCCGATGAAATCGGGCGGCGTGTCGCGTTCAGCCCGCCATTTGATGGTAACGCGCCTGGTGGAAAGATTGACGCGCGCGGAGGTGACGCCCGAGAGTTCGCCCAACGCCTTTTCGACGGTGTGGATGCAGGCGCCGCAATGGACGTCGGGCACCGAGAGATCGGTCTGCCGGAGATTGCCGGCTATGTGGCGGCTGGTAAGAAGGATCTCGCGCGGATCCGTCGCCGCCAGCATCGACAATTCTGCACCCGTGCCGCAACAGCTCATGGGAAACCCCGATCATGATGATTGCGGCATCATGATTAGGCTGTGGCGGGCATGGGGCGATTGATCCAGGTCAATCAGGGAGTGCTGTCCCGGACGCGGATCAATCCTTCAAATCGTAGCGATAGGATTTCGAGACGATCTGCCAGCCGTCGGCGAGCTTCATCGCAATCAGATAGTCGGTGAAATAGCGCGGCGGGAGCTGGCAGCGCACCTTGATGAAGGCGGTCTTCTCGTCGGAGCGATCGACGGTGACGATGAAGTCCTCACGCGCCTTGCCATCGACTTTGCCCGACGTGCGGCTGCGGACCATGGTCAGCCAATCCGGCGCAGTCAGGACCTTAAGCTCGCCGTTTTCGACCCAGCGCAAATCAGCGCTTGGGTGGAAGATCGCGCCGAGCTTGTCGGCATCGGCCTCGTAGAGACCATCGAAATAATGCTGGATCACGGCTTCAACGGTCGAACGATCATAGGCCACGGCAGTCCTCCCAAACAATCTTGTCCGGTTTATATGGCATGAAAGTCATGACCGGCATACCACTGCGACAGATCACACCGGTGCATGGTCCGCTATGACAATTTGTCTAGGCTCCAAGGCGACGAAGCAGGCGCACAATCCCAAAATGCAATTTTGCGGGAGGTTTCGATGCTGGTCTCCGCAGTCCACACCGCGATCGACACGGACGCGTTTCTCACCGGCGCCCAATTTGCTGACGCTTTCAGCATCACCACCGACACGACGACGCTGACGGCACGGGAGGCCGCCGAGCGCATGCTCGGCCGTTCGCCATGGTGGGTCGATGCGCTGCTGAAGCTGCGCGACGCCATCGTCACGCCGCTTGGATTGAAGACTGCGAAATCGGCACGCCATGCAGATGTGGTGAAGGTCGGCTTCTTTCCGTTGCTGAGCGAAACGCCGCAGCGTCTCGTCGCCGGTTTCAATGACAGCCATCTCGATTTTCGCGTGGTGATCGATGTCGAGCCTGCCGGAACCGGCCAGCGCGTCACGGCAACTACCATCGTACTGATGCACAACTGGATCGGCCGAACTTACCTCGCGATCATCAAGCCGTTTCACCGCATGGTGGTACGTTCCATGCTCAAGCAGGTGCAGCATGCGGCCTGAATTGACGATGTGACGCAGCCTGCATGGGAACGGCTTTCACGCCGGTCCGTTAAACGCACATGACTTTTTCAGAGTTCGATCTACAGCGTAATGAAAACGTCCAGCTCGCGCTGGCCCGCGCCTTTGACGCGGCGTGGGATCCGTTCATCGCATATGAAGGCGAAGCCGCCGATACCGACGACAATCGCCGCCGGCTCGCCGCCCGCATCGTCGCGCTGGCGCGTTCCGGCCAGACGGACGAGAACGAGCTTGGGGAAGCGGGCCTGATCTATCTGCGCGTTCTCACCGAGGCGTCGCGATTGTCCGAGCGCATCCGGGAGATGCCTTCGCCCGAACTGGTGCCGAACGATGCGGAGCACAGACCTTTCGGCCACGATGCGGTCGAGGCGATGTCGTCGGCGCTCGACCTCTGCATCGAAGAGTTACCGCTCTCCATTCCGGCGGATGCCGTTCAGGTGCTCTCCAGCAGCATCGTCGATGAAGCCGCGCGCGGCGAGCGCGATCCGGAGCGCCTGCATTTCCATGCCATGGCGACGCTCATGTCGCGTCAATGACCTTCTTGCCGCGCATCGGTGGATCGACCTCGGCCCACTCCGAGACGCAGCGTTCGAGATCCCTCAGATTCTGCCGCATCTGTTCCAGCGAAAAGCCTATGGCAAAGAAGCGCTCCGCCATGTCGCCGGGCAGGCCGCGCGTCAGCCCTTCCTGACGGAGTTTTGCGATTTCCTCGCCATAGAGCTTCAAGGCCGTCTGCACCGGATAGATCGCCGGCGCGCCGGTGCCGCTGCGCAATGCTACCGCGGTTGAATGCAGGAAGGTCGCCATCGCTTCGCTCACCCGCGCCAGCGGGCCGGCAAGCCTGACCTGCAATGGCGAGGGCAAAGGCACGACGGTGGAGCGTCCGATCATCACCAGATCGTGGCGCAGACGCAGCGTGGTGCGCAGCAGCGGCCCGGTGTCGGGGCCCTTGGAGAGATGCGCCGCACGCTCGCGTTCGGCTTCGGCGCCGATCGCCTGCAGGCTGGTGATCGCATGGCCGATGCCATCCTGCAGACGATGCAGCGCTTCATTGTCGCGTCCGCGCGTCAGCGCGGCCAGAAGCTCGGTGAGCGCCGTTGCGATCAGATCGAGCGCCTGCGCCGCATTGGCCCGGACCTGGCTATGCGCCCGCGACGGCAACACGATGAAGGAGACAAGCAGACCGGTGATGGCACCGACCGCGACCTCGAGCACGCGATCGATGGCGGATTCCAGCGGCGTGTTATGATTCATCAATGGCAGCAGCAAGACGATGATCGCCGTCACCGGGGCGACATTGAGGCTGGGATTGATGGCCGCGATGAAGGCCAGCGGCGCCACCGCCAGGACCAGGACAAGCAACAGCATGCCCTCATTGGAATGCGGGATCAGGATCGCCACCGCGCCGCCATAGACGGCGCCGCCGATCGTGCCGATGAGGTAATCGCGCGTTGCCTTCAGCGAGCGCCCGACGCTCATCTGGGTGACGATGATCGCGGTGAGCACCGCCCAGAGCGGCAATTTGAGGCCGAAGGTCAGTGCGACCACCAGTGCGCTCAACGCGGCTGCTGTCACCCGGATACCCAGGCCGAGCTCGATCGTATGGGCGCGAAAAAAGGCGACCACGCGTTTCAGCGCCCCAAACATTTCCCGGAAGACGGACATGTGACGATCGATCCCTGAAGTGGAGTGTGGCCGGCCCGCATGGCTGATCCCCGCCCCGCCATGCCAGCTTGAAACGCCGATTGTGCTTGCTTAAGGCTAATTCGATAAGAGTGAGGAAACACAATGGCCAATGAGACCGCAACGCTTGCCGCCTATGTCGCCAATCTGAAGTTCGACGACATTCCGCAGGAGGTGCTGGAACGCGCCAAGTGCCTCACCCTCGATTATCTCGGCAGCACCATTCGCGCCCGCAGCGAGGCGGAGTCAACGCCATCCCTGCTGAAGATGCTGGAAACCCTGTCGCTGGATGGCAAAGGCGATTCCACCGTGTTCGGCGACAGCAAGACCTGGACGCCGGCCGTGGCTGCGCTGCTCAACGGCGCGCTCGGCCACTCGCTCGATTTCGACGACACCCATGCGGACTCCTCGCTGCATCCGAGCGCCCCGGTCGTCCCCGCTGCCTTCGCCGTCGGCGAGATGGTGGGCGCCTCCGGCAAGGACGTGCTGACGGCCATCGTGGCCGGCTATGAAGTGTGCTGCCGGCTCGGCAATGCGCTCGATCCGACCTCGCATTACGCCAAGGGTTTTCACCCCACTGCGACCGCCGGCACCTATGGCGCCGCCGCTGCGGCCGGCAAGCTGTTTGGCCTCTCCAAGGAGCAATTGATCTCGGCCTTCGGCGTCTCCGGCAGCCAGGCTGCAGGGTCGCTGCAATTCCTCGTCAACGGCGCCTGGAACAAGCGCTATCAGGTCGGTGCCGCCGCCATGAACGGCGTGATCGCCGCGACGCTGGCGCGCAACGAATTCATCGGCGCGACCGAGTCGGTCGAAGGCAAGCACGGCCTGCTGGTCGGCTATAGCGACGACGCGCACCCGGAGAAGGCCACAGCGGATCTCGGCTCGGTCTACGAGACCATGAAGATTGGCGTGAAGCCCTATCCGAGCTGCCGCTACACCCATGCCGCCATCGACACGCTGATCGCCATGCGCCGCGAGCACAATCTCACGCCCGAGCAGGTCAAGCGCGTCGAGATCGGCCTGCACCGCAACGGCATTACGCTGACCGGCGACGCCGCCACCAAACGCCACCCGACCTCCATCGTCGGCGGCCAGTTCTCCATGTTCTTCACCGGCGCGCTGGCGCTGGATCAGGGCTCGTTCGGCTGGGACGATTACAAGCGCCTCGGCGACAAGACCATCGACACGCTGGCCGACCGTTTCGACGTGGTTCAGGACGAACGCCTCGAGGGCAAGCGCCACCCCTTTGGCGCACGCGTGAGCATCCACACCGTGGATGGCGTTCATGAGCGCATCGCGCCCGATCCGTCGGGTGAACCGGATTCCTTCCCGGATGCGGCGGCCATGCAGCAGAAGTTTCTGCAGCTCGCACGTCCCGTGCTCGACACGCGCGCCGACAAATTTGCGGACGCGATCCTGACGCTCGAGCGTTTCGACCGCGTGGCAACGGCAACGGCGCTGGGACGCTGAAGAGAGCAGCGCTTACCACCGCACTGCAACTACGAATAACGCGGCCCGCCCGTTTACACCTTCTCACTCCCGTTGCTATCGTTGCGACAATAAGAAGCAACGGGAGGAGATCACCATGAAGCGTATGTTTGCGATCGCGGCTGTCGCGGCGGTCGGCGTGAGTGTCATTGCCGTCAGTCAGCCGGCAACGAGCCAGGACGGCTGGGTGACACTGGTCGATGGCACCAAGATGGGCGACTGGGACAAGGTCGCCGATGCCAACTGGACCATGAAGGACGGCGCTCTGGTCGCCGACAAGCTGACCGCGGGCAAGGACCCCGCCTATCTCGTCAGCAAGAAGTCCTACAAGGATTTCCAGATCAAGGCCGAGTTCTGGACCGATGAAGACGCCAATAGCGGCATCTTCATTCGCTGCAAGACGGCCAAGGTGATCGACTCCAAGGAGTGCTACGAGGTCAACATCTTCGACAAGCGCCCCGACCCGACCTATGGCACCGGCGCGATCGTCGATGTGGCCAAGGTCAATCCGATGCCGAAGGCCGCGGGCAAGTGGAACACCTATGAGATCACCGCCAAGGGGCCGAAGATGACGGTCATCCTGAACGGCCAGAAGACCGCGGATGTCGAGGACAGCAAACTCGCCAGCGGCCCGATCGCCCTGCAATACGGTTCCGGCGTGGTGAAATTCCGCAAGGTGCAGATCAAGGAGCTGTGATGCGCCAGGGCGGACGGAGTGTCGCCAAATCCGCGACTACTCCTGCCCGGCTTTCCTGCTATGGTGCCAGCCATGAGCTGGCACCCTTCCAATGACCCCATCCTCGGCGATCCCTTCACCTGCGACGCGCTTGAGCTCGCCATCGTCCCGCGCACGCGCGACCTTGGTGACGGCTTTGCCGTCCGCCGCGCGCTGCCGCATGGCAAGCGACAGATGGTCGGGCCCTTCATCTTCTTCGACCACTTCGGCCCGATGCAGTTCATCGCCGGCAAGGGCATGGATGTGCGGCCACACCCGCATATCGGCCTCGCTACCGTCACCTATCTGTTCGACGGCGCCATCATGCATCGCGACAGCGAGGGCAATGTGCGCGAGATCCAGCCCGGCGCGATGAACCTGATGACCGCCGGCCGCGGTATCGCCCATTCCGAGCGCACACCCGATGTCCAGCGCGCCAACGGCCAGAAGATGCTGGGCCTGCAGAGCTGGATTGCCCTGCCGGCCGGCTCGGAAGAGATCGATCCGTCGTTCCAGCACTATGGCGCCGAGAGCCTGCCGACCGTTCAGGACAAGGGCTTTTCGGCCCGCATCATCGCCGGCAAGGCGTTCGGGAAGGCTTCGCCGGTCTCGATGGTCTCACCGTGGTTCTATGTCGAGGTCACGGCCGCCGCCGGCGCCACGATGCCGCTCGATCCCGATCACGAGGAGCGCGCCATCTATGTGGTGGATGGCGAAATCGACATCGCCGGCGACCGCCATGAAGGCCCGAAGCTGCTGATCTTCCGTCCCGGCGACGAAATCACCATCAAGGTGCAGCGCGACACCCGCATGATGTTCCTCGGCGGCGATGCGCTGGAAGGGCCACGGCATTTGTGGTGGAATTTCGTGTCCTCCAGCAAGGAGCGGATCGAGCAGGCGAAAGAGGACTGGAAGACCGGCCGCTTCGCCCATGTGCCCGACGAACACGAATTTATCCCGCTGCCGGAATAGGGTAACGTCGTCGCCACGACGCCCCGGCAAACGGCCGGGGGCCCTGATTTCGAAAGTGACTGACATGACCACGATGGCCTCGAGCGACCTGCCCCTTCCGAAAATCGGACGCGGCAAGGTCCGCGATATCTATTCCGTCGGCGAGGACCGCGTGCTGCTGCTCACCACCGACCGCATCAGCGCCTTCGACGTGGTCATGAACGAGACCATCCCGATGAAGGGCGCGGTGCTGACCCAGATCAGCGCCTGGTGGTTCAACCAGCTCAACGGCGTGGTGCCCCATCATATGCTTTCCGTCGATGCCGACGAGATCATCAGCGAAGTGCGCGCTCTGGAAGGCCATCGCGACGCCATCGCCGGCCGCGCCATGCTGTGCAAGCGGACCACCGTCTTCCCGATCGAATGTGTGATCCGTGGCTATATTTCCGGCTCGGCCTGGAAGGAATATGCCGCATCGGGCACGCTGGCCGGCGAGACGCTCGAAAGCGGCCTGGTCGAAAGCCAGAAATTCGCCCAGCCGGTGTTCAGCCCGGCCACCAAGGCCGAGACCGGCCATGACGAAAACATCACCATCGCCCGCATGCGCGAGATCGTCGGCGAGGAGGATGCCTTCACGCTGGAGAGCATGACCCGCGCCGTCTACACCCAAGGCGAGGAGATCGCCCGCGAGGCCGGTATCATCATCTGCGATACCAAGTTCGAATTCGGCCGCGACAAGTCCGGCCGCATCATTCTGATCGACGAGGTGATGACCCCTGACAGCTCGCGCTTCTGGGCGGCTGACGTCTACAAGCCGGGCCAGCCGCAGCCGAGCTTCGACAAGCAGCCGCTACGCGACTGGCTCGATGTGGAGCGCAAGGCCGGGCGCTGGAACGGCGAGGCCCCGCCGCCGACGCTGCCGCAGGAGGTCATCGACGCCACCAGCCAGCGCTATCTGGACGCCTATCGCCGCCTCACCGGGGCGGAACTCACTGTCGAATAGGCGCTTTCAGAGTCCTCTCAGAAAAATTTCATTGTCGGAAGATCGTGCGCTCGTCTACCAGAGATGGCAGCGCATGCGCGGTCGCGTGCGTCCTGGAAGGTCGGCACGTGGGCAATCGAGGAATTGAGACGCAGCTTTCCCTGTGCGAAAGCGACTGCGCGTGAGCAGTATCGCAATCATCCCCGCGAATATCCGTGGCTGGCGTAACGACCTGTTCAGTGGCGGCATCGCCAGCGTCCTCACCATCAGCTTCGGCCTCTCCTATTCGGTTTTGATCTTTACGGGACCGCTGGCCTCTTTCCTGCCCTACGGGATCGCCGCGACGTTCATTGCGGCAAGCGTGGCGGCCGCCGTCATCGCCCTCGGCAGCTCGTTCCCGTTCGCCATCGGCGGACCCGAGAGCTCCACGGCCGCCGTGACGGCGATCCTGTCGGCAAACCTCGTCGAGCATATCGTCGCGCAATCCGAGCCGACCGCCCTGCTCGGGCCGGTGCTGATCACTTTGTCCGCCGCGACGATCATGACCGGGCTGGTGCTTTGCGGCCTCGGCATCACCCATATGGGCCGCGCCATCCGTTACGTGCCCTATCCGGTGATCGGCGGCTTTCTAGGCGCCACCGCCTGCCTGATCGTGGCAGGCGGCGTACAGGTCTCGACCGGTTTCAAGCTGCAATTCGCCAATCTCGGCAAGATCGCCACGCCGGTGGCGCTTTATGAGCTCTGCGCCGCCGGCGCGGTCGCGCTGGCGATCTACGCCATCTGGCACAAATCGCGGAAGCCGATGGCGCTGCCGGCGATCCTGCTCACCAGCATCGCCATCGCCCATCTCGTCTTCTGGCTGTCCGGCACAACGATCGTGGAGGCGCAGGCCATGGGCTGGACCTTTGCGTCGCCGCCCAAGGCCAGCCTGACGCTGCCCTGGACCTTTCTCGCCGAGCCATATCCGTGGGATGCGCTGCCGGGCCTGATCGGCAATTTCATCGCCGTGATTTTCGTCACCGCGGTGAGCACCCTGTTCAACACCACCGGAATCGAAGTCGCGGCCCATCGCGAAGCCGATATCGAGCGCGAACTCAATGTGACCGGCGCCGCCAACATCCTCACAGGCCTGCTCGGCGGCTATGCCAGCTGCATCTCCATCAGCCGCTCGGTGCTCAATCTCAACAGCGGCGCCACCAGCCGCCTGTCCGGCATGACCGTCGCCGTGATCGCCGCTGCCATGCTGATCGTCGATCCGACGCTGCTCGCTTACATGCCGCGCTTCGTGCTCGGCGGCCTTCTGCTCTATCTCGGCATGGAGCAACTGCATCGCTGGATCATCGATAGCCGCAAGCGGCTGTCGCTGCTCGACTACCTGTCGCTGATCGCGATCATCCTCATTATCGTCAAATGGGGATTCGTCGCCGGCGTCCTGATCGGCATCGTGATCGGCTGCGCCACCTTTGCGCTCAGCGTCTCGCGCGTCTCCTCGATCAAATACGGCTTCGACGGCTCGGAATATCGCTCCTCGCTCGATCGTTCGCTGGAAGACCAGCGCACGCTGATCGCGCACGGCAAAGAGATCCAGGGCCTCAACCTGCAGAGCTATCTGTTCTTCGGTTCCGCCAACCGGCTCTATCTACATGTGAAGACGCTGCTGCGCCGGCATCCGGAATGCCGTTATCTGGTGTTCGACTTCAAGCTCGTCACCGGTATCGATTCATCGGCGGCGCATTCCTTCGCCCAGATCAAGCGCATCGCACGGGAGCACGGCACCACGCTGGTGTTGGCCAATCTGCATCCCGCCGCCAATCGCAACCTGCGCGCCAGCCTGTTCATCGACGACGACGTGCGGATCGCGGCCGATCTCGATCGGGCGCTGGAATGGTGCGAGAACGAGCTGATCGGACGACATCGCGGGCTGGCCGAGGAAGAGGCCAATCTGCGCGACTGGTTCACGCGCATCCTGCGCACGCCGGAAGATGCGGAAGAGCTGATGCGCCGCTGCCAGCGCATGGAAGTCGGGGCCGGCGAGATCGTCGTCAATGCCGGCGACGCCGCCGAATCCATGCATTTCATTCTCGACGGCCGCCTCGGCATCATGGTGGCTGGCGGCGACGGTCGCCTGACCCGTGTTCGCAGCCTCGGCCGCTATACCACTGTCGGCGAGATGGGTCTCGTCGCCTATGCGCCGCGCAGCGCGACGATCCAGGCGGAAGTGGCGAGCATTCTCTACGTGCTGCGTGTGGATGCCTTCGAAGACATCAAGGAGAACCACCCCGCGCTCAGCCAGAAGCTGCTGACCTATTTCGTCTCCGTGATGGCGGAGCGGCTCGCCTTTGCCAGCCGGATGATCGCCGTTTTGCGAAGATAGATGTCTGCAGGGTTCGTCTGAACCGGCCGCCTATGAATTGGGGCCTTCGGCACCGGCAGTGGAACTGGCAGGTGTCACTCCTTTGCGACCGGCGCGCCAGTTCTCCCACCGTTGGATGACGACAAAGAACGTCGGCACGAACAAAACCGCAAGGCAGGTCGAGGCGAGCATGCCCGAGAACACGGTGATGCCGATCGACTTGCGGGCATTGGCGCCGGCGCCGGTCGCGAGCACCAGCGGCAGCACGCCGAGAATGAAGGCGAAAGACGTCATCAGGATCGGCCGAAAGCGTGCACGCGCGGCTGCGACTGCAGACTCCAGCAGCGGCTTGCGATCGTGCACATGCAACTCGATCGCCACCTCGACGATCAGGATCGCATTCTTCGCTGACAATGCGATCAAAAGGATAATGCCGATTTGCGTATAGAGGTTGTTCTCGATTCGCAGCGCGGTGAGCACCGCCATCGGACCGAGCAGTGACAGCGGCACGGCCAGGATCACGGAAATCGGCGCGTACCAGCTTTCATACTGCCCCGCGAGCACGAGATAAACGAGCAGCAGCGCAAGGCCGAATACATAGTACAGTTGATTGCCGACGATCTTTTCCTGATACGACATCGCCGTCCACTCGAAGCCCGTTCCCGAAGGAAGGGTCTTGGCCGCAATCTGCTCCATCAATGCCATCGACTGCCCTGAACTGTAGCCCTGTGCCGGCAGGCCGATCACCGTCGCCGTCGGATAGAGATTGTAGAGACTGATCAGCGACGGCCCCACGGTGGGTGTAATCTTCGCCACGGTGCCCAGCGGGATCATGTCGCCTTGCTGGTTGCGGACCATCAGGTTTTCGATGTCCCGAGCGGTCAGCCGGAATTTGGCATCCGCCTGTGTATAGACCTGAAAGGTGCGGCCGAACTTGTTGAACTGATTGACGAATGACGAGCCGAGATAGGACGACAGGGTCGAGAACACCTGATCCGTCGTGACATGCAGGGTCTGGGTCTTGATACGATCGATCTCGATATCGAATTGCGGCACCATCGAGCGGAACGGCGAACTGACGCGCTGCAAAGCACTCTGCGTTTCTGCATTGGCCACGATCGCGCCCGTGATCGCCTGAAGCTTGCCGTAGTCGGCGTTGCCATCGCGCAATTCAACCTGCATGGCGAAGCCGGCCGCATTGCCGATGCCCTGAATCGGCGGCGGCGGGACCACCAGAATGCGGGCTTCCTCGATCACCGACAGGCTCTCGTTCAATCCGACAAACAACGAGCGTAGATCCTGCCCCGGTCCGCGTTCGCTCCATTCCTTGAGGATCAGATAGGCGACACCGGCATTGGCGAGGCTGGAGCTGCTATCG
Source organism: Bradyrhizobiaceae bacterium PARB1 (assembly GCA_002256345.1). Lineage (GTDB taxonomy): Bacteria > Pseudomonadota > Alphaproteobacteria > Rhizobiales > Xanthobacteraceae > Tardiphaga. The sequence goes on from NKIY01000008.1 coordinate 100,277, forward strand.
AGCGCGGAGATCCCGGCAATGGTAACCACCTGTTCCACCGCCGGCGTCTTCGCAGCCAATTCGCTGACCCGATCGAGCACCCGCTGCGTCCGGTCCAGTGCGGCGCCATCGGGCAACTGGACGGCGACCAGCAGATAGCCCTGATCCTCGATCGGGATGAAGCCCGTGGGAATCCGGGACAGTCCGTAACCGCCAATGCCGATCAGGATCAGTGCCACGATAACCGAGAGATTGCTGCGCCCTACCATGCGCTCGATCAGGGCGGCATAGCCCCGCTCAAGCCGGTCATAGACCCTGTTGAACCCGCGATAGAAAAAATTACGTTTCTCGGGAGGCACCGGGCGGCGCAGCCACAATGCGCATTGCGTCGGCTTCAATGTAGCGGCGTTGACGGCGCTCAGCAGCGCCGTGGCGGCGATCACGAGTGCAAATTGCGCATACATGCGCCCGGTCAATCCTGGCAGGAATGCCGCCGGCAGGAACACCGAGATCAGCACCAGCGTGATGCCAATGATTGGAGCAAACAGCTTGTCCATCGCGCTGATCGCAGCGTCGTGGCCGGACATGCCCTGCTCGATATTGTAGGCGGCACCTTCGACGACCACGATGGCGTCATCCACGACAATGCCGATCGCCAGCACGATGGCGAACAGGGTCGACAGATTGATGGTGAAGCCGAGCGCCGCCATCGCCGCGAACGCGCCGATGATCGTCACCGGCACGGTGGTCGCCGGCACCAGCATCGCACGCCAGTCCTGCAGGAAGACCAGGATGACCACCAGCACAAGCAGACCGGCCTCGATCAGGGTCTTGTAGACTTCGTTGATCGATGCCGAGACGAATTTCGTGGTGTCGAACGGCGTGTCGTATTTGATGTCATCGGGAAATTGCCTGGCCAGCTCCGACATCTTCTTCTCGACGGCCTTTTCAACCTCGAGCGCATTGGCACCCGGCGACTGGAACACACCGATGCCGACAGCCGGCCTCTGATTGAGCGAGAAGATCTGACTATAGGTTTGCGCACCCAGTTCGACGCGGCCGACGTCACGGACGCGCGTGACATCGCCGTTGTTGCCGGTCTTGACAATGATGTCCTCGAACTCGGTGGGATCGTCCAACCGCCCGTTGATGTTCAGCGTATATTGGAACGCCTGCCCCGGCGGCGTCGGCGGCATGCCGATCTGGCCTGCCGCGACCTGCTGGCTTTGCTGCTGGATGGACTGGATAACATCCTGCGGCATCAGTCCGCGCGCTTGCAACTGATTCGGATCGAGCCATATCCGCATCGAATACTGGCCGGCGCCGAACACCGTCACATTACCCACACCGGACAGACGCGATAGCTCGTCCCGGATGTTGATCGTGGCGTAATTGCTCAGGAACAGACTGTCATAGGTCGCCTTGGGCGACGTCAGTGTTACGAACAATAGGATTGCCGTCGATTTCTTCTGAACGGTCACGCCCTGATTTTGCACGGCGGTCGGCAGCGACGACAGCGCGCTCGATACGCGGTTCTGCACGAGTACCTGCGCAAAATTCAGATCGGTGCCGATCTTGAACGTGACCGTGAGTGAATAGGTGCCATCGGCAGCGCTATAGGACTGCATATAGAGCATGTCCTCGACGCCATTGACTTGCTGCTCGATCGGCAACGCAACCGTGTCGACGATGGTCTTCGCGCTGGCGCCCGGATAGCGTGTCGTGACCTGGACAGTCGGTGGCACCACGTCGGGATACTGTGCGACAGCGAGGCCATACAGCGCGACGCCGCCGATCAGGATCATCAGCAACGCGATGACATTGGACAGGACTGGCCGCTCGATAAAAAACTTCGAAATCATGGCCCACCCTATTTGGTCGGTGCCGTCGCTTCGATCTTTCTCAGTTGCGGGTCGATCTTCTGCCCCGGAATGGCACGCAGCAGGCCGGAAATCACGACGCGATCGTCCGGCTTCAGGCCGCTTTCGATCACGCGCAGATCCGCATCCAGCGGACCGGTCACGACCTTGCGCTGCTCAATGACATTGTCGCCGTTGACGACCAGGACATAGCGTCCGGACTGATCGCTGCCGAGCGAGACGTCAGGGACAAGCAACGCGTTCTGTTGCTCCTCATAGGGCACGCGCACGCGCACATAAAAGCCGGGTAGCAGGATGCGATCCGGATTTGGCAGCACGCCACGGACCGGAAGCGTACCCGTCGACTGGTTGATGGTCGGCGAGATGTAGTCGATCTTGCCCTTGTGCGGAAAGCCGGTCTCGGTCTGCAATCCGATCTCGATCGGCAATTGCCTGAGATCGCTCACCGTCAGTCCGCGTCGACGGGCTTCATCCCGGATCCGCAACACGTCCTGCTCATTGACGTTGAAATTTACATAAATAGGATCGAGTTGCACGATCGTCGCAAGCTGGGTCGGCGACGCGACACCGACCAGCTCGCCGACCGACACCAGATGCGCGCTGACGATCCCGTCGAACGGTGCGACGACATTTGTGTAGCCGAAATTGACCGCAGCGATCTTGGTATTAACCTGCGCCTGCTGCAGGTTGGCCTGCGAGTTTTCGCGTGCCGATGTCGACTGATCCAGCGTTGCTTGGGAAACCGCTTGCCGAGCGACAAGATCTGACTGACGCTTGAAGTCGGCCTCAGCCTGCTTTGCAGAGGCCTGAGCACCTGCTTCCGCAGCCTGCGCCTGCTCCAGCTTTAACTGATATGTCTCAGGTTCAATCGTGAACAGCGTCGTACCTTGCTTGACGAAAGAACCATCTTGATAATTGATCGACTGCAGAACGCCCTGAACCCGCGCCACGAGATCGACGTTCTTGATCGGTGCCGTATTGCCGGTTGCCTCAAGAAAGCGCGTGATTCCGCGCTGCACAGGGATCGCCACCTCAACTTTCGGCGGCGGCGGCGCCACGAAAGTGTTTTGCTCGCAGGCACTTAAAAAGAGGCTTGCCAGCACAAGGCTGGCAGCACGCAAGGTCCCAACATGTTGCAGCTGCTCAATATGAGCTTTCCGTCGAGATGAACAGGCGCGCACAAATTGCATTGTCCTGCCTCAATCAAATGACTCTTTGCGAAAACCCTCGATCAAAAACACGATACCGTGCGCATCAATAGCAAAAATGCACTTGTAGTGAAATCGAAACCGTAAAATTATGACGGGCCGAAGTTGTTTTGCGAATGCCTTTCAGAACTCATACTTCTTGAAGATTTTGCGCAGTTGCCCGGACTGATCGGGCGGTAGCAACAAGGATTTCATCGATGAATGTCATGTACGGCTCAGCCGCGCGACGTCGCATGTCGATGGCAACTACTATTCTACTCGCAATTACGAGCCCCGCCTTTGCGCAAGCGCCGAGCCAGGCGCAGCGTGACGCGATCAAGACGCAGTGCCGCTCGGATTACATCGCGCATTGCTCGAGCGTTCCTCCCGGCGGCGAAGCCTCGTTGCAGTGCCTGCAGAAAAACATGTCGAGCCTGTCGTCAGCATGTGCGGGCGCGGTTCGCGCCGTCGAAGCGCCAGCTGCTGCACCAAAGGCGGCCGAGCCAACACCCGCAGCAACGCCCAGGACCGAGGCGACGCCGCCGGCTGCCAAGCCGGCAACGACAACTGCCGCACCGAAGGCAGCAGCGATGAAGCAGCCGAGCAGCGCCCAGATCGCAGCTATCCGGAGCGCCTGCAGAAGCGACTACCCGAAGGTCTGCAAGGGCGTACCGACCGGCGGAGCGCCAGCATTGCAATGTCTCGAGACCAACAAGGCCAAGCTTTCAGCCGGATGCGAGAAAGCCGTCAGCGCAGCCAGCGGCGAGACGTCTGCCGCGGCGGCACCCGGTGCGGCAGCCGCGACCGCCGCTCCCGCAGCCGCCCCCGCAATCATCGCGCTGCGGCCAATGCGGCCTCGCGAAGAATTGTTGGTGATGAGATCAGCATGCGGTGGCGACATCCGATCGCTCTGCGGCGGCATTGCGCCGGGCGGCGGCCGCATCGCGCAATGCCTGGCCAGCAACAGCGCATCGCTTTCGCCAGCTTGCACCAAGGTTCTGGCGCCGTTCGCTCAACGATGAGTGGTCGGCACGACAGCGATTGGCCGATCGTCGGTTACTCCCCGCGAAAGGCGAGGATCAGCTGTATCAGCCGGACGGATAGAATGACGTAACAGAGCGACATGACGATCTGAAGCGCTACGTGCCATTCCAGCTTTGCGAGCTTGTGGAGACCATCGATAAAATTCAGCAACAACAGAAAAATTCCGAACAGCATGACACCGCGGCCGACGAGACCGTGACGCAGATATCCGAACAGAACGATAGATGGCTCGTCGCTCGATACATGCGCCCCGGCCGATATAATCAAAGTACCGATCACCATCTTTCCGAGGTGATTGAATACTTCCTTTGAGAAGGGCTCGATATGGCGATCGTGAAAAGCAAGCCACCTGGTCCAGAAATCCGACATGCTTTCTCCTGTTGAGGCAGCACGGGGCGAAATAGGCCCGTCACATATTTCTAATCGGCAAGTATCTGCAGGGTTTAATAAACGTTCTGGCGCTTCAAGGCACAAGACACTCTTGCAGGATTTCTTATCGCTCACGAGATATTTGCGCTCTCCCGCGAACTACTCTTTGCACTCGATATCACGTCCCGAAGCTCTCCTTCGTAATTCGCTTGAACACCCGACTGAAGCCGACGCACCTTTCTCCAAAGTCCTTTGCTAACACGTATCCCTTGCCAACCAAGCCAGGAGATCACCATGCGTTCTTTCTTGATGATGGTTGCAGCCGTTCTTGCATTCGGCACGACAATGACGATTGAAGCCACCGACGCCAACGCAGTCGTCTGCGCCCGCGGCGTCTATCGCGCCGGCTGCGCCGGCTACCGCGGAGCCGCTGTCGTACGCCGCCCCGTAGTAGCTGCGTGCCGTACCGTGTGGGTCAACGGCGTGCGAGTCCGCCGCTGCCGATGACCGAGGGCGAGTTCAGCTGACGTCAGTTGCTTCGAACTGTTGCCGGGGCCGCCGATGGCCCGCCGGTAGGCGATTTGGTTGTGCCAGAAACGTGCATGCCCGGCACGAGGCCGGGCATGACGCGTGACTGATTCAAAATCGGGAAAGGCGCGGCGCCTTAGATCCCCGACATCATGATGTATTTGATCTCGACATATTCTTCCATGCCGTGACGGGAGCCTTCGCGGCCCAGACCTGACTCCTTCACGCCGCCGAACGGCGCGACTTCCGTCGTGATCAGGCCGGTGTTGACGCCGACCATGCCGGACTCCAGCGCTTCCGCCACGCGCCAGACGCGACCGAGATCGCGGGAATAGAAGTAGGACGCCAGACCGAAAGGCGACGCGTTGCACATGGCGATGACGTCAGCCTCGTCCTTGAAGCGGAACACCGGCGCCAGCGGACCAAACGTCTCTTCCTGTGCGACGATGGCATCCGGCTTCACATTGGCGAGCACGGTGGGCTCGAAGAAGGTGCCGCCCAGCGCATGGCGCTTGCCGCCGGTTACCACCATGGCGCCGCCCTTCACCGCATCGGCGATGTGGCGCTCGACCTTCTCCACCGACTCCATATTGATCAGCGGGCCCTGGGTGACGCCCTGCTCGGTGCCGTCGCCGATCTTCATGGCCGCGACCTTCTTCGACAGCTTCTCGACGAACTGGTCGTAGATGCCGTCCTGTGCGTAGAGGCGGTTGGCGCAGACGCAGGTCTGGCCCATGTTGCGATACTTCGACACCATGGCGCCTTCGACGGCCGCATCGATATCAGCATCGTCGAACACCACGAAGGGCGCATTGCCGCCGAGTTCGAGGCCGAGCTTCTTCACACCGACCGAAGCCTGCTTGTAGAGGATCTTGCCGACTTCCGTCGAACCGGTGAAACCGACGAAGCGCACCGCCGGATGCTCGCACAGGACGAGACCGATTTCCGAGGCACGGCCGGTGATGATGTTGAGCACGCCTTTCGGCACGCCCGCACGCTCAGCGAGTTCGGCCAGCGCCAGCGCCGACAGCGGGGTCTCGTTGGCGGGCTTCAGCACCACGGTGCAGCCGGCGGCGAGCGCCGGCGACACCTTGCGGGTGATCATCGAGTTCGGGAAATTCCACGGCGTAATGGCGCCGCAAACGCCGATCGGCTGCTTGATGGCCAGCAGGCGCGCATCGGCACGCTGGGTCGGGATGGTTTCGCCGTAAACGCGGCGGGCTTCCTCGGCGAAGAATTCGATATAAGCCGCACCGATATCGACCTCACCCAGCGCTTCGGCCAGCGGCTTGCCCTGCTCGGAGGTGAGGATCAGTGCGAGATCTTCGCGGTTGGCGATGATCAGTTCGAACCACTTGCGCAGGATGTTGGAGCGCTGCTTGGCAGTGAACTTGGCCCAGGCCGGAAATGCCCTTTCGGCGGCCTCGACGGCCTGCGTCGTCTCCTTGGTACCCATATTCGGCACCTTGGCAATCTCCGCCATGTTGACCGGATTGGTGACCACGGTCTCGCCAGCGCCGACCCAGGCGCCATCGATGTAGCACTTGTCGCGCAGCAGCGAAGGGTCTTTCAGGCGGGCGGCGAGCGAGGAAGCGGTCGATGACATGGGCTATTCTCCTGCAGGAAATGTCGCGGACGTATAGCCGCGGAACAATGCAGGAGTACAGGCCCGATTGCCCTCGCGCGGCGAATGGCAGCTATCGCGGCCAGACCTTACATGGCCGCCAAGCCCGCACGAGATCAGGCCGCGCCACGCATATAGGCTTCGCGCCGGTCGATCATCCGCTCGAAAGCAATCTTTGCGGTCGCGCGGCTTGAGGTCGGAAAAGTGCGATATTCGAGATCCGGCAGCATCGCCACATCGCGGCGCCCGAACCACGAAATAAAGGATTTCGGCGGCGCCGAAATCTTCGCCAGCGCTTGCGCCAGATTGTCGGTCGCCTCGAAGGCGAACAACGCGCCAGTCTGAGCGACCCTGACTTCGAAGAGGCCCGCACCGATCGGAGCTTCGATGATCTCGCCACGCGATGCGCGGGGATAGCGCTTCCACTCGGTCCAGTTCGCAATCATAGGTCGTACTCCGCAGCCCTGCGCTGCATACTCGTTAGTGCCGGAAAGCGCCTTCACGTTCAGGCCAAATTTTGAACATGGCTGCGTCGATTTTGTTCCGGTGGGATCGTCCGATCGTCCCGTAAAGCTAAATGGGTATAACTGAGCACCGGAACCAGCGAGTTTTAATCACTTCCTGGAGATCACACGCTTCCGCGCGGCATGGGAAAGCCGGTAGCATGATCCACAACAATGCTTGAACGAGCCAGGGGAGGACATCCATGCCATCCAGCGCCGACATCGACAGGATCATTCAACAGGCCTGCGACAGCGGGGCCATTCCCGGTGCAGTCGCGATGGCGGCGAGCGGCGATCACGTGATCTATCAGGGCGCCTTCGGTAAACGCGACATCAGCAAGGATGCCGCGATGACCGTCGACAGCGTGTTCTGGATCGCCTCGATGACCAAGGCGATCACAGCGACGGCGGCGATGCAGCTCGTCGAGCGCGGCAAGCTGTCGCTGGATGCGCCGATCGGCGCGGTCCTGCCCGACCTCTCGGCCATCCAGGTGCTGGAAGGTTTTGGCGACGACGGCGAGCCGGTGCTGCGTCCGGCGCGGCGACCGGTCACACTGCGGCAGCTGCTCACCCACACGGCAGGCTTCTGCTACGACATGATGAACGCCGATATGGGGCGCTGGCTGGAGAAGACAGGTACGCCCGTCTTTCGCACCGGCCTCAATGCCGCGATGCGGGTGCCGATCATGACCGATCCCGGCACACGCTGGGAATACGGCACCAATATCGACTTTGTCGGCAAGGCCGTGGAGGCTGCGAGCGGGCAGCGGCTGGATCACTATTTTCGGGAGCACATTCTCGATCCGCTCGGAATGTCGGACACCGCATTCCGGATCGGCGACGCGCAGCGGCAGCGGCTGGTAAAAGTGCATCGACGGAACATTGATGGATCACTCGCGCCGATTGAATTCGAGATCAAGCAAGACCCGGAATTCTTCGCCGGCGGCGGCGGCCTCTATGGCACGGCACCGGACTACATCAAATTCACGCAGATGATATTACGTAAAGGCGCGGGCAACGGCCACCGCCTGCTGCAACCGGAGACCGTCGCGTTGATGAGCGAGAATCACATCGGCGATCTCCATGTCACCCCGATGCGATCGGCGCTGCCGGCCGTCACCAATGACGCAGAACTTTGCCCCGGCATCGAGAAGAAGCACGGCCTCAGTTTCGTCATCAACATGGCCGCGACACCCGAAGGCCGCAGCGCCGGCAGCCTCGCATGGGCAGGGCTTGCCAATACCTATTACTGGATCGACCCGGTGCGCGACGTCACCGGCGTGACCCTGATGCAGTTGCTGCCCTTTGCGGACCGCAACTGCCTCCAAGTGTTTTCGGACTTCGAACGCGGCGTCTATGCGGGGCTGGGTGCGAAGAAGGCGGCGTAACGTTACGCCGCGCTCTTGTCGGCAACATGCAACACGCCGCGCCGAATCTGATCTTCCTCGATCGATTCAAACAGCGCCTTGAAGTTGCCTTCGCCAAAACCGTCGTCGCCCTTGCGCTGAATGAATTCGAAGAAGATCGGGCCGATGGCATTGGCCGAGAAGATCTGCAGCAGCACCTTGGTCTCGCCGCCATCGACCACGCCTTCGCCGTCAATGAGAATGCCGTTCTTCTGAAGACGCGGTACGTCCTCGCCATGTTTCGGCAGACGCGTATCGATCTTCTCGAAATAGGTCTCCGGCGGCGGCGGCATGAAGGGCAGACCATCGGCACGCAGGCGTTCGATGGTGGAGTAGATATCCTTCACACCACAGGCAATGTGCTGGATGCCCTCGCCGCGATAGGTGTTGAGATATTCCTCGATCTGGCCGCTATCGCCGGCATCCTCATTGATGGGAATGCGGATCTTGCCGTCCGGGCTGGTCAGCGCGCGGGAGAACAGGCCGGAGGCACGCCCCTCGATGTCGAAGAAGCGAATCTGGCGGAAGTTGAACAGCTTCTCATAGAAGCCGGTCCACACATCCATGCGGCCGCGATGGACGTTATGGGTGAGGTGATCGAGATAGAACAAGCCGGCGCCGGCAGGGCACGGATTCTTGGCTCCTAGCCATTCGAACTCGAGATCATAGGCCGATCCCTTGGCGCCGTAGCGATCGACGAAATAGAGAAGGCTACCGCCGATGCCCTTGATGGCGGGGACATCGAGCGTCTTTTCAGCCGCACTCACATTGGCGGGCTCAGCCCCGAGTGCGATGGCGCGGTCATAGGCCTTCTGAGCATCGACGACGCGGAAGGCCATGGAAGGCGCACAGGGACCATGCGCAGCCACGAATTTGAACCCATGGGTGCCTGGCTCCTCGTTAACGAGGTAATTGATGTCGCCCTGGCGATAGACCGTGATCTTCCTGGTCTTGTGCCTCGCGACTGGCGCGTAGCCCATCAGCTTGAACAGCGCATGCAGCTCGCCGGGATTGGGGTGGGCATATTCGACGAGTTCGAAGCCGTCGGTGCCCATCGGGTTGTCGGCCGAAATCGTGGCGGCCGGCGCGTCATGCGGAAACGGACCCATCTCGTTCTCCCTGATCTGATGCGGACATATGTCGCTTGAGGGCAGTCTGGGGTGTCCGGGGTGCAAGGTGCGTGCAATCTGCACCGCGAAATGACATGATTATGCACAACCCGTGCATAAAGGGATCATTTCGCGCATGATCGAGGTGGATTCGTTCGATCTGAAGATGCTGGCCGCCCTGCAGGACGATGGCCGGCTGACCAACCAGCAGCTCGCCGACCATGTCGGCCTGTCGGCCTCGCAATGCTCCCGGCGGCGGATGCGGCTGGAGGATGAGAAGGTGATATCGGGCTATCACGCCGATCTTGCGCCGGAAGCACTCGGCTTCGGCGTCGTCGCCTTCATCCAGGTCACGCTCGCCACCCACTCCCCCGACAATGCGAAGAAGTTCCGCACGCTGGTGCAGCGCGTCGACGAAATCCAGGAGGCCTATTCGCTCACCGGCGATGCCGACTATGTACTCAAGGCCATCCTGCGCGACCTGAAGGGCCTGTCAGACCTCGTCAACGACGTGCTGATGCCGCATCAGAGCGTCGCGCATGTGCGTTCGTCGATCGTCCTGGATCGGTTGAAGGAAACCAGCAAGCTGCCGCTCAAGGCGCTGAAGTCATAGGCTGCAGGAACGGGTTGACCGTCAACTGTTGACGAAGGAGCGCGACGGCGGCCGGTGCACGGCATAGGCATCCGCCTTCCCGTCCACGCGCGGATACAGTTCGCGCACCAGCGGATCGTGACCGGGAATGATGCGATCGGGATGGCCTGCGAGACGCTCGCAGGTCCGCCAGCCATCGCACATGTCGCCGATATTGTAGACGATTGGAAACGGGCTGCGACGCTGTAGATTGCCGTAGTAGTGCGCCGCGTCCGAAGCCAGCACCACCGGGCCCCGTTCGGTCTCCACACGTACAATCTGCAAACCATCCGAATGGCCGCCAACGCGGTGCAGAGTAATGCCGGGCGCAACCTCGCCCTCACCATTATGGAAGGTGACGCGCTCGCTATAGACATGGCGGACCATCAAGGTGACGTCTTCGGCCGAGAACGGATGCCGAAGCAGACCGTTGCACATGCAGCGACCGGTGGCATAGGCCATCTCGCGATCCTGCAGATGGAAGCGCGCATTCGGAAACCGATCGAGATTGCCGGCGTGATCGTAGTGCAGATGCGTGATGACAACATCGCGGATCGTTTCAGCCGCCACGCCGAATTGCGCGAGCGCATCGACCGGATTGATCGCAAGCGCACGATTGCGCTCTTTCGCCGCAATCTCGTTGAAACCGGTATCGACGAGAATGTCGCGACCATCGCCGCGAATGAGCCAAATGAAGTAATCGAGGTCCGCTGCCGTGGTCTCATGCGGATCCGGCGACAGGTAATTCATCGCCGGCGTCCGCGGCGTCATGGTGGCATATCGGATCGCATAGATTTCGTAAGTCGGCTTCATGGAGCGTCATCCCGCGCTTCTGTTCTTGCCGCCACCAAGCCAGTTTCGTGCGCAAAAATCAAACCGTTCCAACCGCCGGAACGACAACATTCATGAGCGCGTCATGGTGCGATGAAACACAACGCGCGCGACGGAAACCAATGCGTCGACGGCCATAATAGGGATTGTTTGATAATACATATTGCGTGGACTAAGGTCGCCGCGGCGCGGGGTCGTTGCCGCGTTTTGCTGTTGAACGGGCTCATTATGAAGATTCGAATCGCGCTGATCGCCCTGCTGACGCTGTCCACCGCCCCCATCTCGCAGGCGACCGCCGCCGAGGAACGCGCGCCGCGGGTCGCTCTGGTGATCGGCAATGCCAAATATCCGGACGCCGAAGCGCCGCTGAAAGAACCGATCAACGATGCCCGGGACATTGCGGCCGAACTGAAGCGCGACGGCTTCGAAGTCGAAACCGGCGAAAATCTCGGCGGCGACGGCATGCGCCGCGCGCTCGAGAAGCTCTACGGCAAGGTGACGCCCGGCACGGTGGCGCTGGTGTATTTCAGCGGCTACGGCATCCAGTCGTCACGCCAGAGCTACATGCTCCCGGTAGATGCCCAGATCTGGACCGAAGCCGATGTTCGCCGCGACGGCTTCAGTCTGGAGACGGTGCTCAACGAGCTCAACGGCCGCGGTGCCGGAGTGAAGATTGCGCTGCTAGATGCGTCGCGCCGCAATCCATTCGAACGTCGGTTTCGCAGCTTCTCCGCTGGCCTCGCACCCGTGATCGCGCCCAGCAACACGCTGGTGATGTATTCCGCCGCACTCAGCTCGGTGGTCAGCGATGCCGGCTCCGATCGCAGCCTGTTCGCCACAGAATTGCTCAAGGAGATCAAGGTTCCGGATATTACTGCCGAACAGACCTTGAACCGCACCCGCGTCAGCGTGACACGCGCCTCGCGCAGCGAGCAGGTGCCGTGGATTTCGTCGTCGCTGGCGGAGGATTTCGCCTTCGTCCCGGGCTCGCGCCCGTCATCCGTTGCTGCGGCGGAGCCGGCCCCGGCGCCAGTCGCGCCGCCGCGTCCCGAGCCCGTCACGCCTGCGCCCGCCAAGCAGGCTGCGGTCACTCCCGCTCCTGCCCCGCTGACGGCCGCACCAGCGCCGGCTCCCACGCCAGCACCGGCTCCGGCAGTCGCGCCTGTGGCACCGCCGGCTGCCGACGTGCCCCGCGATGAAGACAAGATCCTGCTGGCGCTCGCCGACGATCCGACGGTGAAATCCCTGAACGGCAAGATCACCGAGAATGCGGAAGACGCCGGCGCGCTTTACAGGCGCGGGCAGGTCTATGCCAGCAAAGGCGCCTATTCTGCCGCGCTGAAGGATTTCGACGTCACCATCAAACTCAGCCCCAAAGATGTCGAGGCCTATAACAATCGCTGCTGGGTCCGTGCCGTGACCAACGATCTCGCGGGCGCGCTGAAGGACTGCAACGAAGCGCTGCGGCTACGGCCGAATTTCGTCGATGCGCTGGACAGTCGCGGCCTGGTCAATCTCAAAAACGGTCAGAGCAAGAACGCCATCACCGATTTCGACGCAGCCTTGAAGATCAACCCGCAGCTGACGTCCTCGCTCTATGGCCGCGGCCTTGCGAAGCAGCGCCTCGGCCAGACCGCCGAGGGCGAGCTCGATATCAACAATGCCAAGGCGATGGACCCGGATATCGTGAAGGAATTTGCCAGCTACGGCGTGCGCTGAGACAGCGCCGCCCCCTGTCCTGGGGCAGGTGACACACAATTTTGCCAAATAGATTTGAACCGGCGCCGCGTAGTCGAACACTATTGAACACAAGCCGGACACCAATCGTCGCGACCGGCCAGCAAACGACTTTGGATGGAGCCACGCGCCTGATGCGCGATCGGAAATAGGGGTGCTTTCATGTTCAGATCGTCCACACGCATCAGCGTCAACGCCATCCGCGCCGCCGTCGTCGCGGGCGCGGCCATCACCTTCACCGCCAGCGCTGTGATCGCGGCGGAAGACGTCACTTCCGACCAGATTCTCCGCGCGCTGGCGCCGAAGAAACCGCTGACCCGGGGCCTCTCGATGGCTCCTCCGGCCGAGCCGGCCGTGAACGCCGCGGAAGGCAAGTTCATGGATTCCCTTCGCAACCGTAGCACCAGATCGTTGTCGCTGGGCGAGCGCGAACAGATCGCCACCATTGCGCAGACCAAGCCGGCGATCGATCTCGAGATCAATTTCGACTACAACTCGGCCAATATCAGCAAGCGCTCGATGCAATCGGTGCAGGCGCTCGGCAAGGCGCTGAGCAGCCCCGACCTCAAAGGCTCGACCTTCGTCGTCGCCGGTCACACCGATGCTGTCGGCGGCGAAGAGTACAATCAGGAACTGTCCGAGCGCCGCGCCGATTCGATCAAGCGCTTTCTGGTCGATCGCTTCGGCATCGCCGGCGCAGACCTCGTGACAGTCGGCTATGGCAAGACCAAGCCGAAGAGTGGTCTCGCGCCGACCGATCCGACCAATCGCCGCGTTCAGGTCGTAAATATGGCCAATAAGGCAACCGCCTCGTCGCAATAATGCGCTGAGGTACACATTGCCGCTGCGGATTGCCGCATGACAGCGTTCCGGCCTTCACGGAGCGCTGTTTGCTTTGGCGATCACACACATCCCGTATAGGATCGCTTCACCCTGCCGACGCACCGCGCATTGACCGGTGCTCCGCCTTGCCAAGTGGACTCATTCGATAATGAAGGCCTCTGCCCGCTTCGTCCCGGCTCTTGCCATCCTGTCGCTGACGACAGCTGCTATCGCTGCTGATCCAGCTCCAAGCGGATCGCCCAACGGCGCTGTCGTGACTGTCGCCAAGGCGACCAATGCATGTTTCTCTGATCAGGTGCGCGTCACTGGCTTCGTAGTGCCGCGACGCGAAGCGCAGATCGGTGTCGATACCGAAGGCTCGCGTGTTTCGGAAGTTCTGGTCAAGGAAGGCGACATGGTCGCCGAGAACCAGGAACTCGCGCGTTTGATCCCGCCGCCTTCTGCCAGCAATGCGCGGCCCAACGCGGTGCCGCTGCGCGCACCCGCTGCGGGCCTTGTCACCACGGTGATGACCCAGGCCGGCGCGCCAGCCTCGCCGCAGGCCGGACCGATGTTCAAGATCGCCATCAACAACGAGCTCGAACTCGACGCCGAAGTACCTAGCATTCACATTCTCAAGCTGAATCCGGGTGCGACTGCGCGCATCAGCCGCGACGGCCATGCCGACATCTTCGGCAAGGTGCGGGTGGTGTCGCCGCAGATCGATCGCACCACCCAGCTCGGCCATGTGCGGCTTTCGCTTGCACCCAATCCCTCGATCAAGGTCGGCATGTTCGCCCGCGCCAATATCGATGCACGGCGCAGCTGCGGCGTCGCCATCCCGCGCTCGGCCATCGAGCACTTCACCGTGCAACTGGTGAAGGGCAATGTGATCGAGACGCGACGCGTCAAGGTCGGGCTCGTCTCCGACAATGCCACGGAAATTCTCGAAGGCGTCGAAGTCGGCGACATCGTCGTCGCCGATGCCGGCACGTCGCTGCATGACGGCGACAAGGTTCAGACTATTTTTGCAGACGATCTCGATCGCTCGCGGGTGCGCTAAATGGCAATGAATATCTCGGCATGGTCGATCCGCCATCCGCTCCCCTCCGTCGTATTCTCCATCATCCTGCTGCTGCTCGGCTGGATCAGTTTTACCAAGCTTGCGATCACACGGCTGCCGAGTGCTGATATCCCCGTGATCTCGGTCGCCGTGGCCCAATTCGGTGCTGCGCCGGCCGAACTTGAAGCACAGGTCACCAAGACAATCGAAGACGGTGTCTCCGGCGTCGAGGGCGTCCGCCATATCTCCTCGTCGATCACCGACGGTTTGTCGGTGACGACCGTTCAGTTCGCGCTCGAAACGAACACCGATCGCGCCCTCAATGACGTGAAGGATGCCGTCACCCGCGTCCGCGCTAACCTGCCGCAAAACGTCAACGAACCGCTGATCCAGCGGGTGGACGTGATCGGGCTGCCGATCGTCACTTATGCCGCGATCTCGCCGGGCAAGACGCCGGAGCAGCTCTCGTGGTTCGTCGATGACGTCGTGAAGCGCGCGCTGCAAGGCGTGCGCGGCGTGGCACAGGTCGAACGCATCGGCGGCGTCGAACGTGAAATCCTTGTATCGCTCGATCCGGATCGGTTGCAGGCCGCCGGCCTCACTGCCGTCGACGTCAGCCGCCGACTGCGCGGCACCAATGTGGATCTTGCTGGCGGCCGCGCCGAAATCGGCAAAAACGACCAGGCGATCCGCACGCTTGCCGGTGCCAAGACCCTGAACGAACTCGCGGGCACCATGATCAGCCTGCCGTCCGGCGGCGAAGTACGGCTGGAGGATCTCGGCACCGTCACTGACACGATCGCCGATCGCCGCACTTTTGCGCGTCTTAATGGCGAGCCGGTGGTGGCGCTCGGCATCAAACGCTCCAAGGGCGCCAGCGACGTGGTGGTCGCAGAAGCCGTGCAGAAGCGCATCAGCTCGCTAAAAGAATCCTACCCCGATGTCGATCTGAAGCTGATCGACACGTCGGTGGAATTCACCAAAGGTAATTACGACGCCGCCATGAGCACGCTATTCGAGGGCGCGGCACTGGCGGTCATCGTTGTATTCCTGTTCCTTCGCGATCTGCGTGCCACCGTGATCGCCGCGGTCTCGTTGCCGCTCTCCATCTTCCCGGCCTTTTGGGTGATGGACATGCTCGGTTTCTCGCTCAACCTGGTCAGTTTCCTCGCCATTACGCTATCCACGGGCATTCTCGTCGATGACGCCATCGTGGAGATCGAGAACATTGTAAGGCACATGCGGATGGGCAAGTCGCCCTATCGCGCTGCGCTGGAAGCTGCCGACGAAATCGGCCTCGCGGTGATTGCGATCAGTCTCACGATCATCGCGATCTTTGCACCCGCCAGCTTCATGTCGGGCATCGCCGGCCAGTTCTTCAAGCAGTTCGGCATCACCGTCTCGGTGCAGGTGTTCTTCTCGCTGCTGGCGGCACGTTTCGTCACGCCCGTGCTGGCGGCCTATTTCATGAAGGATCACAAGCACGACGATCCACCGCCAGGCCGAATTCTGCAGCTTTACCACAAGCTCGTGACCCTTTCGGTGAAGCGCTACTACCTCACGGTTCTGTTCGGCATCGGCGTCTTCGCATTGTCGATCCTCAGCATCCAGTTGCTGCCACAAGGCTTCCTGCCAGCGCAGGACACAGCTCGCTCGCTCCTGGCGATGGAATTGCCGCCCGGCTCGCAGCTCGCGTTCACCGAAAAGACCACCGAAGAGATCGTGCAGCGCCTGCGCAGGCGGCCCGAGATCAAGAGTGTCTTTGTCGATGGCGGCCGGGTGCCGCCCGGCATCTCCGAAGTCCGGCGCGCCTCACTGATCATCAACTACACGCCGAAGGGCGACCGCAAAATCTCGCAGCGTGAACTCGAACTTGCGATCGGTGAAGAGCTGCAAGGCGTCCCGGATATTCGCTACTGGTTCCTCGACGAGAACGGCCTGCGCGCCATCTCGCTGGTCGTGACCGGACCTGACATCAACATCGTCAGCAATGTCGCCAACGAGCTGGCGACGCAGATGAAGCGCATTCCGCTGATCGCCAATGTGATCTCTGAAACCTCGCTGGATCGCCCGGAACTGCGCGTGCAGCCGCGCGCCGATCTTGCCGCACGCCTTGGCGTCTCGACTGAGGGCCTTTCCGAGACCATCCGCGTCGCCACCATCGGCGATGTCGGCCCCGCATTGGCGAAATTCGATACCGGCGATCGGCTCGTGCCGATCCGCGTACAGCTCGAGGACAGCGCGCGTTCCGATATCCAGGTGCTCGAACAACTCCGTGTGCCCATCGGCGGCGGGCGTGGTGGCGTGCCGCTCTCGGTCGTCGCCGATATCAAGCTCGACCAGGGACCGACCAGCATCAATCGCTATGACCGTGAACGACAAGCGACGGTCGCGGCGGATCTCGTCGGTACGGCCGCGCTCGGCGATGCGCTGAAGAAAATCTACGAACTGCCTGTGATGAAGACGCTGCCGAAGAATGTCAGCGTCAAGCAATCCGGCGACGCGGAAAGCCTGAATGAACTTGCGGATGGTTTCGCCACTGCGATCTCGGCCGGCTTGATGATGGTCTATGCGGTGCTGGTGCTATTGTTCGGCACCTTCCTGCAGCCGATCACCATCCTGTTCTCGCTGCCGCTCTCGATCGGCGGCGCGATCATGGCGCTGCTTGTCACCGGCAAGCAACTGACCACTCCGGTGTGGATCGGCATCCTGATGCTGATGGGCATCGTCACCAAGAACGCCATCATGCTGGTGGAGTTTGCGGTGGAATCGATCCGCGAAGGCAAACCGCGCGATGTCGCCATCATCGATGCAGGCATGAAGCGCGCGCGGCCGATCGTGATGACCACGATCGCCATGGCGGCGGGCATGATGCCGTCGGCTCTGGCATGGGGTGCGGGCGGTGAATTCCGCTCGCCGATGGCGCTTGCCGTGATCGGCGGCCTGATCTTCTCCACGTTGCTGTCGCTCATCTTCGTGCCGGCAATGTTCCTGATGATGGACGATGTCGGCAATCTGTCGTCGCGCTTGGGCCGCAAGCTGCTGGTTTCCAGCGGCGAGGAAGATCGCAACCATCCGCCCACCGGACATGGACAGGCCGACCGATGATCGCGTCGCATTCCTTCTCCACGCAACGGACCGTCGCCATGCTGAAGCGCTTCCTGCTTGCCGCCGCACTCTGTTCTCTCGCAACGCCGGGCCGCGCCGCAGACGAGGCCGACCTCGCCAAGGGAGCTGCCGTCACCGTGCTGGCAGCTTCCAAACAGTGTTTCGCCGATACGGTCGATGTTTCGGGTCTGCTACTGCCTCGCGAAGAAACCACGATACGGCCTGACCGACCCGGCATGAAGGTCGCGGAAGTCATGGTCGATGCCGGCGAAAATGTCACCGCGGGCCAGATCCTTGCTCGGCTCACCTCGCCTGACGGCGGCTCGGTTCAGCTCCAGGCGACAGTCGCCGGCCTCGTCAGCGCTTCGACTGCCGTGGTGGGTACAATCGCATCTGCCCGCGGCGAGGCGCTGTTCAGTATTATCGCACGCAGCGAGTTCGATTTCATCGGTCAGGTGCCGACCCGCGATCTGCCGAAGCTCAAGGTCGATCAACCTGCAAAGATCAAGGTGATTGGAATCGGCGAGCTCGATGCCAAGGTGCGCCGTGTCGCTCCGTCGGTGGAGCCAAACAGCCAGCTCGGTCAGGTGGTGATCGCGCTTAATTCGCCGCGCCGGCTGATGACCAATTCCTATGCGCGCGCGATGATCAAGACCGGGGAAAGCTGCGGCGTCGCACTGCCGCTCACCGCAATTCTCTACAGCTCCGGGGGCACCGTCGTGCAAGTGGTGCGTCGCCATAGAATCGAAACGCGCCGCGTCGAGGTGGGGCTGCTATCCGGCGGACAGATCGAAATTCGCGAAGGTCTCAATGCAGGCGATATCGTCGTCGCGCGCGCCGGCGCCTTGCTGCGCGAAGGGGATCCAGTGCGGCCGGTGACGATCAACGCGGGGAAGTGAAGTAACCGCTTCTGCGGAGCGAGAATGTTTCGCTCCGACCGCCCTTAGCTGCCGGCGCGTGCCGTCACGGCAGCGCCGAACTTGACTTCGTCGATGAGCGACGACGACACGGCGGGAACCTGTTCGCCATCAGACGCGCGGGTGACGGCGGTGCGGGTGTTGGTGAACACGGCCTCGGCGCTGACCGGTTTCGCTTTCAGGTTCTTCAAAAATTCGGTGGCGAGCAGGCTGTTCTGGCCGTCGACATCGTCGGCGACTTTGCCCGGCGTTGCCGAGGTGAGGATCAGCGTCTTCTCGGGGAGATCGATGGGTGCAAGGCCGCGCGAATAGGCCCGGAAGCGGCGCTCATAGGGATTACGTCGGGATGCATCGAGCACAACCAGCTTGGCCTGGGCACCGCGCTCCTTCATGACATCGAGCACGGTCTCGATGCTCATGCCCTGGCGACGCACATCGCGCTCGCGCCAGATCGCCGCATCGACCGGGATCATGTAGCTCTGGCGGCCGACCTGCACGCCATAACCGCCGAAATAGAGCATCACTGTGCTGTCGGGCTTGATCTTGTTCTTCAGCCGCTCAACTGCGCGGGTCATGTCATCGCGCGTAGCGTCTTCGATTACATCGACGTCGAAACCGTCCTGGCGCAGCGCGTGAGTCACGGCGCGCGCGTCGTTGATCGGCTGCAACAGCGGAGAGCCAGCATCAGGATAGTGGCCATTGCCGATGACGAGGGCCAGACGCGAGCTGTCAGGAGCGGTCTGGGTCGTCGCAAGACCGACGGAAGCACGTGCGGAATCCATGACATGCTTGTTCAGCGCGGCATGGGCACCGAGCGCAAGCGAGACCAGACCGGCAAAAGCAACGGTCATGGTGATCGATCGTCGGGATACGCGAAACTGCCCTACGTGCATAACGTCGTTTCCTGCTCATCATTCACGCGCAACCAGTTGGTCGCGCGGACGTCTGACTAGGTTTGAAGGGGTGCCGAACCAATGAGTATCAAATGTGCTCAATTTGCGGCACCGCAACCAACCCGCTGTTAACCCGTCGGGATCAACCGGGCAACGGGTAAAGGGCTCCATTTAAGACAGGGTTACTGACGCAACGGAACTCCATTGCGCCCCCGACAATTGAATTCCGGCTTGATTCATGCTGGATTTCAATAGCTTGCAGGTGTCGGGGGAGGTTTCGGCGCAGTTGGCGACGGTCAATTTCCAAGACGTGCGCGGACGCCGCACCGAAAGATGCTCCATGACTGTGACCTATATGGCCCGCGCCGCCTTCGAAGCGCTCACCGTCCGGAGGAATGGACCGACGCTTTACGACCTGTGCGACCCCATCCTCCGCCGCCCAGGTACCGGGGACGCCCACATCGTCAAATTCTATAATACTGCGCTCGGAAACCCGGCACTCCGGCCGTTGCTGCGACGGGCAGGCCTGCCAGAATTGCGCGATCCAGCCCGTTTCAAAGCGCTCCAGGACGCTCTGATCGCCGCCCGGGACGACGCGGAGCCGGATTGGGAGGCCGTCGGTCGGCCAGTGGCCGAGCTGCTCGACACTATAAGCCTGCGGCATCCTGCCCCGCCAAGGGTGTCGGCGACCGGTTCGGCGCCGTCGATCGGCGAAATCGACGAAGTGATCCGCGCCTGCGGCAAGCATCTGCTCGAGTCCTTCGACAGAAATGGATTCATCCCGACCTATGCAGCCTTCAATCTGATCGGCGACCCCGACATGCATGGCCGCGAGTTCCTGATGGCGCTGACCGGACTGAATGCCCGCGGCTACAAGAACTCTACCCTGTTGTTTACGCTCGCCCGCGCCTTCATCGCGCGCTCGCCGGCCGGGAAGCTGATCAATCCGCCCTGGACTGGAATTGCCGAACCGATGTGGGAGCCGGTGCAGATCCGCCATCGCTCGGCCTATTACGACGCCTTCTTCACCGAGGCCTTGCTCGCTTTTGGCGAGACCGGACTATCAACCAAAGAGCAAAACGCAAAGTCGCGCTGCGCCATCGATGCGATGATTGAATTCTGTCTCGTCACATCGCGCGAGGAAGTGAAGTCGCATGACGGCAGCAGCGTCCATGTGATCACGGCGCTGGCGCCGCCGCCGCATCCGCGCTTCAGCCGCTTCTTCGCGCAGATCAAACAGGATCTCGGCTTTGGCATTTATGTGCCGGACTGCGACACCACGGCCTGCTCGTTCTCTGCAGCAACGCAGGCCGGATCAAACGACTCCATTCTCGATCAGCCGCTACTCGACTTCTATGCTGGCTATCAGGTCAATGAAGGCGCCAACGAACCGCTCGTCACGGTGCCGATCAACGACCACATCAACTACGATGGCGCCATAGCAACCTGGATCGACAATCTCGCCGGCCAGCGCCCCTATGGCAACGATCTCGACCCGACCCTGAATCTCGACGTGCTGGAGGTCTCGTTCCGCAACTGCGCGCGCTGGCAGGTGCTGGAAACGCCGAAGCGCCTGGAGACGGTGCAACGGATCATCGGTTTTCAGCGACGCCTCGTCGAATCCGGGGCCTTTGCCGATCCGAGATCGCACATCTATTATCTGCCGGAGCTCTACTGCGCTTATTTTGGCCGCTGCTACGCGGCATTTCGCGCCTTGCCTGACGATACGCAACGCAAGCTCGACCCCGAAGATACATTCGAATTCATCAGACCACAGATTCTCGCTTACGTCGCCAATGAGCTGATCTCCCGCGAGATGAATGCATTCGATGCCGCCCTTGCCCTGATTGCACTCGGCCATCTCGGCGGCGACATCGCGCTGTTTACACCGGCGCTGCAGTGCATCATCCGCGGCTATGGCGAGGGCGGTCGGAA
This sequence comes from Bradyrhizobiaceae bacterium PARB1, assembly GCA_002256345.1. GTDB lineage: Bacteria > Pseudomonadota > Alphaproteobacteria > Rhizobiales > Xanthobacteraceae > Tardiphaga. Next base: position 121,843 of record NKIY01000008.1, read on the forward strand.
GGGGCCATTCAAGTCGTATGAGTGGAATAAGATGAAAACGCCGACTCGCATCCTGGTCGGCGGCCCCGAGGTCACGTCGGCTTTCGTGCTCATGGGTCTCGCTCTGGCGCGACATGCGATACATGGGCATTGATCGTTTTGCTCGCGCGGAGTTGAGGCGATCTATCCATCGCGCACTGGCATCTGCGACGAAATACCGGCACTGTCCTCCGATTGTCGTCACGATCTTGTAATCCAAGGCCTTATGCGCATGTCCCGCTGGTTTTGCCTCGCCCTTGTCGTTCTCAGCCTGCCGATATCGGCAGAGGCCGCTGATATCACTGGCGTTCCTAAAATCCGCGACGCGAATCAGGTCACCATCGGCAATACGCGTATCCGTCTCGCTGGCTCCGATGCTCCTGGTCTCGATCAGCTATGCCTCAACGCCAATGGCGAGCGTTGGAACTGCGGCGTCGCCGCCCATGACGCGCTGGTGGCGCGGACGAGCGACAAGACCTGGACCTGCCGCACGCAACGCACCGATCGCTTCGGCCGCACCATCGCCAAATGCGAGGCAGACGGCGAAGATGTCGCGCAGTGGCTGGTGAAAAGCGGTTGGGCGCTGTCCTATGTGCGCTTCTCGCATGTTTACGATGCGGATGAGAAAGCTGCCCGCGAAGCGCAGGTCGGGTTGTGGACCGGCGCCTTCATCGCGCCGTGGGACTGGCGGGTCCGCAACAAGAAGGCTGGCCCCCTGGGCGCGATCAAGCCGACGCCGGAAACTTCGCCGATCCTGCTCGCGTCGGCATCCGGCGCCACGCCGCCTTCGCCGGCCTGCCGGATCAAGGGAAATGTCAATCGCGCCGGCGTCTGCATCTATCACACCCCGGAAAGCCGCTGGTATGCCAAGATCAAGATGCGTGTCAGCAAGGGCACGCGCTGGTTTTGTTCTAAAGAAGAGGCTGAAGCTGCCGGTTGCCGCGAGACTCGTCGCTGATCCGGCCGGCTTGGCGATGACATCGCGGCGCTGACGTGGCAGGGTCCGCCGGCGATTCCCCATGGGCGAGATCTTGGACCAGCCGGACAGCCATCCCATAGCAGAGCAGCAGCGCCGTAGCCGGACCTATCGCGCGCTGCGGCTAACGCTGCTCGCCACAATCATCTATGGAGGCATCGCCTATCTGCTGCTGCCCGAACTCTGGACTCACTATGAGCACCAGAAATCGCTGGCGGGCATGCCGATGACGACCATGACTCCGCAGGGCATTCCCGGCGATCCCATCAATGTCGGCCTGATCGGCGACAGGAAGGACGTCATCTGCGCCATGCATGCGGCAGGCTGGTATCCCGCCGATCCGGTCACGCTAAAATCGTCGCTTGAAATCGTCGGTAGCGTGCTGCTCGATCGCCCTTATCACAATGCGCCCGTATCGCCACTCGTCTATCTCGGCCGCCGTGAGGATCTCGCTTTCGAAAAGCCGTCGGGCACAAGCCCCGACCGTCGCCATCATGTGCGACTGTGGCTGGTGCTCGATAAAGGGCAGGAGGATCGTCCGGTCTGGCTCGGCGACGCGACATTCGATCGCAGCGTCGGCGTCAGCAAATACACCGGCGCCGTCACGCATCACATCGCCGCGGATATCGATTCAGAACGCGCGCTGCTCGCGGACGATCTCGAAAAAGCAGGCATGGTGGAGGCCAAGTATCAAGTCACCGGCATCGGCCCGACTGTTGCCGGCCGTAACGGCGGCGGCGATCTGTACTTCACAGATGGCGAGATCTGGATCCAGCGACTCGTGGTCGGCTGCGCCAAGCGCAGCGAACCGCCCGAAACAATCCCCAGCCCGGCGGCCACCGAGATCAAGGATCAGATTTTCCGCGCGGTGGCGAATGTAATCGGCCCGACATCCACACACTGATGGCGTCGCAGTTTTGATTTTGTACCGCGTCATGCGACGATGGCCGACGCATTCAACAAGGACAGAAAATGGTCGTTCGTGCAGGTCGTGAATTTCTCGCCATCCCCGGCCCTACCACCATGCCAGACGAAGTGCTGCGAGCCATGCATCGGCCGCCGCTGGATATCTATTCCGACGCCATGGTGCAGCTCACTTACGGGCTGCTCGACGATCTCCGCACAGTCTTCGCGACCAAAGGCAGGACATATATTTACATTGCCAATGGTCATGGCGCCTGGGAGGCGACCCTCACTAATGTGCTGTCGCGCGGCGACAAGATCCTGGTGCTGGAGAGCGGTCGCTTCGCCGTCGGCTGGGGCAACGCAGCGCGCCTGATGGGCGTCGAGGTCCAAAGCCTGAAGGGCGACTGGAATCGCGCGATTCGTCCGGCCGAGGTCGAGGCCGCGCTGCGGCAGGACACGGAGCACAAGATCAAGGCCGTGCTCGCCGTGCAGATCGACACGGCCTCCGGCGCCTATAACGACATCGAAGCGATCGGCAAGGCAATCAAGGCTGCGGGCCACCCGGCGCTGTTCATGGTCGATGCGGTCGCTTCACTCGGCTGCATGCCGTTCGAGATGGATGCCTGGGGCATCGATGTCGCGATGTCTGCCTCGCAAAAGGGATTGATGACGCCGCCTGGCCTCGGCTTTGTCGCGGCCAACGATCGAGCGCGCGAGGTGCACAAATCGGCAGGCCTGCGCACGCCCTATTTCGACTGGACCGAGCGCGACGGCAATGAGCACTATCAGAAGCATTCGGGGACGGCCCCCGTGCATCTGATGTTCGCCCAGCGCCAGGCGCTCGACATGCTGTTCGACGAGAAACTGGACAACGTATTCCAGCGCCATCGTCTGCTGGCGGAAGCTGTGCGGCGCGCCGTAGCCGTGTGGGCGGAAGGTGGCGTGCTCAGTTTCAATATCGTCGAGTCGAAGGAACGCGCCAACACCGTCACGACGATCAGGATGGCCAATCCAGCGCCGCTGCTCGCCTATTGCCGGGAGAAATGCGGCGTCATTCTCGGCGTCGGCATTGGCGATCTGCAAGGCAAGGCCTTCCGTATTGCCCATATGGGCCACATCAATGCGCCAATGATCCTCGGCACGCTTGGTGTTGTTGAGATGGGTTTGCAGGCGCTCGGCATCCCGCACGGCAAGGGCGGCGTGACGGCGGCAGTCAACTATCTCGGCGAGAACGTGAATCCTTAGATCGTTTACGACTTTGATAGGACCGTGTCCCGGGCGCGCTGCAGCGTGCAACGCTGCTGCGCGGAACCGGGACCGTGCAAAGCGTGGCGTTTGTTGCGGTCCCGGCTCTGCGAAGCGGCATGGAGAATGCCGCGTCGCGTCCGGGACACGATTCCATCAAAACAAACTGCGCTAGGATTCGCCCGCTTCACGATGATCGCGTCTGGTTTCCGGCATCACCAGCAAGATGAGCAGGAATCCGAGCGCGGCGACGCATGAGAGGCCGATAAAGGCGACCGGCGCGCCGAACTTGTCCGCCACATAACCTGCAGTGACGGTGCTGAGTGAGGCGCCGATACCGGTCGCGGTACCAACGATGCCCTGCGCGAGATTGAAACGACCGCGACCAAACGTAATATCGGACACGATGAGCGGAATCATCACAGCAAAGACCGCTGCGGTGATTCCGTCGAAGATCTGCACGGCAACGAGTGCGAACGGATCGGTCACCATCGAGAACAGGAGGCCGCGGATCGCAAGCGCGGTGAAGGCGGCCAGCAACAGCGGCCGGCGTCCCCATTGCTGCGCCTTGCGGCCGATCGTCGGCGAGGTCGCAGCGACAAAAGCTTGCGGCACCACGATGCAGAACGCGATCAGCGCCGGCGCCCAATCGGCCGAGCGCGTGGTGACGACGCCTGCCATCAGCGGCAACATGGCCGCATTGGCGAGCTGGAGCAACAGAACAGCGCAGGCGAAGATCAACAGCGGCTTCTGACGAACGAGATCGCGGAAGCGGAACGGCAGGTTACTTTCGGCTCGATCAGTTGCCTGACCATGGGCACGCGCCGGATCGATCTCCTGAGGGCGAATGCGCGACAGCGCATAGAGCACCGGGATCGCCAGAAGGAACGTAACGATGAACACCGAGCGGCTCGACAGTAGATAGCCGCAGGTTCCCATGACCGCAGCCGCCACGCCATTGCCAAGCGAGGCGAAGCGCGCATTTCGACCGAGACGTTCGCCGATACGCATCGGCCCGACGAGACCGAGACTGATCGCGGCTATCGCGGGGCCGAGCACGCAACTCGCCATGGCGTGCAATGTCGCAGCCGTAACGACCACGGGGAAAATCGGTAGCGCCGCATAAGCGAGTGCGCAACAGGCGATCGTGCACACCGCTGCCCCGGCCACGAGCCGTGTCGAACGCGCCGCATCGATGATGGCGCCGCCAGGAATCTGGCCGAGCAGCGCGACGATGCCCCCGATCGACAACACGAAACCGATCTCGACCTGCGTCCATTTTTGCGTGGTCAAATAGACCGCGACGAACGGGCCGAAGCCGGTCTGCACATCGGCGAGGAAGAAGATGAACCAATCGAGACCACGCAAGCTTTGCCGCGACGGCTTCGCCCCCCGGTGATCCGATTTCTCGTCGTCAGGCTCCGGTGCGATCCCGGGCGCGCAGGCGACTTCCGGCACCGCCTCGTTTTCGGGGTGGTGACGATCCGGCGCGCGCGTTGTCGCCTGAACAACCAATTATCGCTCCTGCGTGGTGATAGGCGGAAACTTCAGCGGCGTCAGCGTGCCGGATGCGCCTAACACCACGATGGGTTGATCATCCTTGTATTCCGGCGCAGCACGCACCTGCTCGCGCGTCAGATCGAGCGTGATGCTCGCGGTCTTGTCGGCGACATTCCAGAAATGCAACGCGGCCCAATCGACCACAATCTTGCGCGAACCGACGCCGAGGAACCCGCCGAAATCGATGACGGCGCCACGTACCTGCCCCGCGCGGTCGACGATGACATCGGCGATGCGGCCCATATTCTCGCTCGCCGGGCTGCGGACGTCGCGGCCGAGAATACCCTTGGCATCGAATGCATCGATCACCGTCACCGACGGCGGCTTGGCGGCAGGCGGCATCAGCGCAGGGGTGGCGTCCGGCTTGGCGACATCCTGCTTGGGCGCAGCGGGGGGAGGCTTTACGGACTCATTCGTCGCGGGCGGGATAACGGCGGAGGGCGGCGGCTGATTATCCGGCGTCGTCGCGGGCGACGAGACCGTTGGCAGCGATGGCGGCACTTCCAGCTTCCCGACGGGGGCAGAATCCGACGGCGTAGCCGGTACCGATTTGGTATCGGAATTCGGCGCAGGCCCATCCGCTGCGAGAACTGCAGCGTTCATCACCAACATCGCGAGCATTCCGGCAACAAGACGGATTGCGGGCATGAACAATTCCTCACTCAGACTTGTCGCCGGCGCCAAGCGCGAAAGCGACGCAAACGCATCAATGCGTCAAAACGATCGAAACACGGATCTGGCCGCGACTGCGAAGCACCTCCAGCGACACATCGTCGTGATGCTTTCGCAGACAGATATCGACGCTGGATTCGCCGAGCCGCACATCGCGCAGGATCACATGTTGAAGAAACGAAGGCAGTCGCGGATCGCGAAAACGGATTTCCCCGCGTGCAATGTCGAATTCGATTCCGAGCGCCGCTTCCAGAAGCGTAAATGGCGTTGCGCTAGCCCAGGCCTGCGGCGCGCAGGCGACGGGATAAAGCGTCGGTCCACGGCGTTTCTCGCGTTGGAAACCGCAGAACAGTTCCGGGAGGCGACGCAAGTCCATATAGGCGGCTGTATCGAACAGGCCCTTGAAAACGGCTTCGACCGAGTGTTTCAGGCCGTAGCGCGCGAGGCCGAGTGCGATCAGCGCATTGTCATGCGGCCAGATCGAGCCGTCGTGATAGGACATTGGATTGTAGCGGGCTTCGCCGCGGGCGATGGTGCGAATGCCCCAGCCGGTAAAGAAATGCGGCCGCATCATATCCGCGGCAACCATTCGCGCACGCTCTTCGCGCACGATGCCGGTGAACAGCAATTGGCCGGCATTGGATGACCGGACGGCGCAGGGCAGTTTGGCGCCATCCAGAGCGAGCGCATAGGTGCCGATCTCCTCGCACCAGAATGCGGACTCGAACCGATCGGCGAGTTGCCGGGCTTCCGCAGCAAGCTGTTCGGCGCGCCCCGCCATCTCCAGCCGCAGTGCCATCCGTGCCGCAAGATGCTTGGCCGCATAGACATAGCCCTGCACTTCAGCGAGTGCGATATTGCCCTCGGCAAGCTCGCCATCCGCGTGAAAGATCGCATCATACGAATCTTTCCAGCCCTGGTTCTGCAGCCCTTGCTCGGTGGCGCGCTGGTACTCGACGAAGCCGTCCTGATCGGGATCGCCGGGACCGTCGACCCATTTCAACGCAGCTTCGATGGCCGGCCACAATTCGCGCAACGTTTCTTCGTCGCCCGTGCGTTCGACATAAAGACCAGCGAGCAGCACGAAGAGCGGCGTTGCATCGACGCTTCCATAATATTGCGCAAACGGTACCTCGCGCAGCGCCGCCATTTCGCCGCCGCGCATTTCGTGCAGAATCTTGCCGGGCTCGGCGTCGTTGAGCGGATCCACGTGCTTGGCCTGGAACGCAGCCAGCCGCAACAATACGCCCTTTGCGACCCGAGGATCGATCCATAGCATCTGCAACGCCGTGATCAGGCCGTCGCGACCGAATGTCGTCGAATACCAGGGAATACCAGCATAGGGATAACGCCCCTGCGGCGTGTTGGTCATGAGGATGTTGAGATCGCCCATGGCCTGACAGAGCACCTCGTTGAAGATGTCGTTCGAGGTCTCGACCGTGGTCGCGCCCTTGCTGAAATTGCGCATCTCGCGACGATGCGCCAGCAGCCCACGAAGAAACGGCACCGGCTTGTGATCAACCTCGACGTTGCAACTCGCCGCAACGAACAACGACGTCACTTCCTGCGGCTCAAGCTCGAAATGATAGGTCGCCTTATTTGCCGTCAATTGCGTCGGGCGCGGATCGAAGGACATCATCGTGCGCAGGAGTTTGCCGTCGAGCCCGGTATATTCCAGCGCGACATGGTCGGGATCGACGCGACGGCTCGTCGCAACACCGCGATGTTTTCGCTTTTCGCCGCGGACCTCGAACAGATCAGCGAAGTCATTGTCGAAGCAGAGCGTCAGATCGAAGCTGGCACGCGCGTTGCCATGATTCTGCAGACCGATCCGCTGATAGGCCGCGCCGCGCCACAGAAAAACGGTGCGCACGATATGCAACATATCTTTCTGTAGAGTGATACGCCCATTGCGATAGATGTCCGGATTGGTGAGATCGATGGTGAGCGACGAGTTATCGTCGCGCAGATTGGAGCCGAGCAGGAGCGGCTGGACGTCGTTCAGCGCGAGTTCAAGGCGAGCCAGATAGCGCGTGTCCTTGTTGAACAGACCGTCGGGTCCGCCCGCAGAAGCGCCAATGTCGCCGTGACTATCGAGCACAGCGAAAGTGTCATCGTGCTTAAGTGCGCGCCGCGGCCGCGACGCGGGGCCAGTCATCGGAATGTAGAACGGTGACTCGGTGACCTTCTGATCCGCGAGCACATCGCGTTTGGCGGCAGCAGCGGCTTCGATGGGCATGGATGACCTCGACCAGTTGAGTGGACATGGCGATACGCATGCGGAAACGCATCACGCAGACTAGCTGAGTCGTCAGGCCGCGTGGGCGGCGAGACGGCTCATTTCCTGCGTCACGAGCTCGCGATACGGCCCTTGTCCCTGCATCAGGATGTCTGGCTTGCCGTCCTCGATGATCTTGCCGCTGCGGAGCACAACCACGCGGTCGAAATTGCGCAAGGTCGCCAGGCGGTGAGCGATGGCGATCACGGTGCGGCCGCGCATCAGGCGCGCTAACGCCTCGCGGATGGCCTCCTCCGATTCGCTGTCGAGCGCGGCCGTGGCCTCGTCGAGCAGCAGGATCGGCGCGTCCTTGAGGAAAGCGCGTGCGATGGCGATGCGCTGCCGCTGGCCTCCCGAGAGCTTGACGCCGCGGTCGCCAACCATGGTGTCGAGACCTTCCGGCAAATGCTCGATGAAATCGCAGCGCGCATCGATAGCGGCCTGCATCACCTCGTCATCCGTTGCGTTTGGACGACCGTAACGGATGTTCTCAAGAATCGAGCGATGGAACAGCGAGATGTCTTGCGGTACCACCGAAATGGCATGGCGCAGGCTCTGTTGCGTGACACGCGAAATATCCTGGCCGTCGATGCTGATACTGCCTTCCTGCACGTCATAGAAACGCTGGAGCAGCACGAACAAACTCGACTTGCCGCCGCCGGACTGACCGACCAGACCGACACGCTGTCCGGCATTAAGACGCAGCGTGAACTTGTCGAACACCTTGTGCCCGCCGGGATACTGGAAGTTGATATTGTTGAACGCGATGGCTGCACCCGACTTGACCAGCGGCTCCGCCTCCGGATGATCGCGCAGCTCATGCGGCACGAGCAAGGTCGCGACAGCCTCAGACAGGCGCGCGATGTGCTGGGTAACATCCACCAGCGCAACGGCGAGATCGCGCGTGGCATGGAGAATGGAAATGCCGAGCGTGCAGATCAGCACTACTCCGCCGGTCGAGGCTCCACCGCGCTGCCACAGCATGATGGCCCATCCGAGGAGGCCGATGGTCAGCACCACGGTAATCGCCGCGTGGACGACACGCAGACGTTCGAGATAACGCAAGCTGCGACCGCGCGCGTTAAGCTCGCGATCCACGGTGTTGTCAAAGCGCTTGTGCTCGAAGTTCAGTCCACAGAACGCGCGAACGAGCGGCAGGTTATTGACGACGTCGACCATTTCACCGTCGACCGAAGCGGCCTTATCCGCAAAATCATTGTGCAGACTCTTGCCGGCAGCAGCCATCTTGAACATCAGAACAACGACGGCGCCGGCAACGACCGTAAGACCCGCTGCCATTGGAAGACTGACCGTGCCGATCAGCAGAATGGCAGCGAACGTCGCCACAATCGGTGGCATTACGTTCCAGATAAACATGTTCTCGATGGTGAAAACTGCATTCGACGTTGCCGTGATCCGGCTCGTCAGCATGCCCGGCAGACGATCGGTGAAATAGTTTGGTGCATGCCCCGTGAGGTGGCGAAAGATATCACGCCTCAGATCGCCGGTCACATTGACGAATGTGTAGCTGGCGATCCAGCCGGCGATGCGCCACAAAAACATGTCCGCCGTGATCAGCGCGACCAGAATACCGAAGGCCCACCAGATAAGAGAGCCGGCATTTGAGGGACCCGCAGAAAGACTGTCGACCAGATTCTTGATTCCATATTGCGTGCCGACAGAACAGGCGACGGCGCCGAGAATGGCGATCAGGATAACGGAATGAGAAAGAGCGCGCTTCCTGATGTATCTCATCACGAAAGCAAAAGGGCGGTGCGCATATCCGGAGAGACAGTCCATGTGCGTTACTAAACCCCTTGGACGGCAACAATGAAACTTACGGACAGCAACTCGGCCCGCGAACGACGATAGTTCAATCGCGAATTCCCCACGCTCTTGCCTTTCCGGCGCAACAATCGACCTGCACTACTGGTTCCGCAAAACTGAAAGAGCGTGATGGCAGCAGCAAGACGACAGTGTGGATGAAAGTCGCTGATGGGTAGGAACTTCGCAGCTGCGAGAACGTTCCCCCGCCTGGCAAAGCCGGTGCCCCAATGCTCTTAGGTCGCTAGCCCCTCACTTCCAACATGGGAGATATGTAAATGCGCATCGCGCAAGTGGCTCCACTGACTGAAGCTGTCCCGCCGAAGCTCTACGGCGGTACTGAACGTGTCGTGCACTGGTTGACCGAAGAGCTCGTCGCGCAAGGGCACGACGTCACGCTTTTTGCGAGCGGCGATTCCCACACGACCGCCAGGCTCGATGCTGGCTGGCCGAAGGCGCTGCGCCTCGATGGTTCGGTGCGCGATCCCAATGCATTGCATATGGAGATGCTCGAACGCGTTCGTCGCAAGTGCGACGACGGCGAATTCGACATCCTGCACCTCCATCTCGACTACTATCCGTTTTCGCTGTTCTCCCGACAGCCGACGCCGTTCGTGACCACGCTCCACGGCCGTCTCGATCTGCCGGAGCACCAGCCGACCTTCACGACATTCTCCAAGATTCCGGTGATTTCGATCTCCGATGCCCAGCGTCGTCCGGTACCGCAGGCGAATTTCATCAAGACGATCTATCACGGCCTGCCCGAGACCTTGCTGACGCCGCAGGACGTCAAGCCAAGCTATCTCGCAGTGCTCGGCCGCATCGCGCCGGAAAAGGGCGTCGATCGCGCCATCAAGATCGCCATCCGCGCGGGCATTCCACTCAAGATCGCCGCCAAGGTCGATCGCGCGGATGAGGAATATTACGAGGCCGTGGTGAAACCACTGATGGATCACCCGCTCGTCGAGTTCATCGGCGAGATCAGCGATCGCGAGAAGCCGGAGTTTCTTTCCGGAGCCCATGGCCTGCTGCTGCCGATCGACTGGCCGGAGCCCTTCGGCCTTGTCATGATCGAAGCCATGGCCTGCGGCGCACCGGTGATCGCCTATAACCGCGGCTCGGTGCCGGAGATCATCGATCAGGGCCTCACGGGCTTCATCGTCGAAGACGAACTGAGCGCCGTGAATGCCGTCGGCCGTTTGGCCGACATGGATCGCAGAGCGATCCGAAAGCATTTCGAGAAACGGTTCAGTGCACGCCGCATGGCGGAGGACTATGTCGAAGCCTATCGCAGCCAGATGGAGCAGAAGACACAGCTCCGACTGGTCAGCAGCGCCGAATAGTCAGCAAAAATGTGGAACGACAGATAGGGGCGGCTGCAAAGCCGCTCTTTTCGTATGAGGGGACCATTGCCACGTCTCGATGGTTGAGCGAGCTTTTACGCGAAGACGGAATGGACTGCGACGTTCGGTCACGCCATAAATACCGGGTTCCTCTGCAGCCCGATAGGCCCTCATGTCCGCAGTCGCCCGTTTCGAAGTCATCCTGCTCCTGATGGCCGTCATCGTGGGGCTCGATCTGGCCGCACGGCGACTGCAATTGCCCCGCGCAGCCGCATTGATTCTTGGCGGCATCGGCCTCGCGCTGATCCCCGGCACGCCGGATCTCGAAATCGATCCTGAACTCGTTCTGGTGCTGTTCCTCCCGCCGCTGTTGATGTCGAGCGCCTGGTTCACATCCTGGCGCGATTTCCGCGCCGATCTGCGCATCATCCTGCAACTCGCGGTCGGTGCCGTTTTTTTCACCACTTTCGTCGTCGGCGTGGTTGCCCATCTGGTCATACCGGACCTGCCATGGGCCGCATGTTTCGCGCTCGGCGCGATCGTTTCACCGCCCGATTCCGTTGCCGCCAAGGCAGTGCTGCAGAAAGTCGCGTTGCCTCACCGGATCATCGTGCTGCTCGAGGGCGAAAGCCTCGTCAACGATGCATCCGGGCTCGTGCTGCTGCGCTTCGCCGTTGCCGCGGCATTGACCGGTTCGTTCAGTGCCGGCGCAGCAGCCATCAGCTTCTTCACGGTCGCCATCGGCGGTCTGATTGTTGGCGTCGTCTTTGCGTTCGGCGCGATGCTCGTGATCAAGCGCATCAAGGAGATCGATCTCGCCATTGCCTGGACGTTCCTGGTCGCCTGGCTTTCCTACATCGCGGCCGAAAAGCTGCATGTCTCCGGGGTGCTGTCGACAGTCGCCTGCGGGATGATCCTCGGCTGGAAGCAGCACGAACTTTTCGGTGCCTCGCTGCGCACCCGCGCCACAGCAGCGTGGAGCGTCGTCGTGTTCGTGCTGGAATCCCTCGTCTTCATCCTGATCGGCCTATCCTTGCGCGGTGTATTGCTTCGTCTTGGCGGCACCGATGCGCTGATCGCCATGGCACCGGCCACGGCCGCGATCATCGCTGCGGTCATCCTTGCGCGGTTCGCGTGGATGTTTCCCGGCACATATCTGCCGCGCATGTTACTGCCCAGACTGCGCGCCCGCGATCCCGCGCCGCCATGGCCGGTGCCGTTCGTGATGAGCTGGGCCGGGCTACGCGGCGTCGTCAGTCTCGCGGCCGCCTTGTCGTTGCCGGAACAGTTTCCAGGTCGCGACATGATCCTGACCATCACTTTCGCCGTCATTCTCGTGACGGTGCTGATTCAAGGCTCGACGCTGGCGCCGATCGTCCGACTATTGATGAAGGGCGATTACAAGATACATCATCAGTCCAAGCTCAGCGAAGCGCAGGCCCGCGCGCGCATCGCCGCCGCGCAGTTTGCCGCAATCGAGAAGGCTTCACGCAATGACGACGGCACCCATCGGCATCCGCGCCTGTTCGAGCAATACACCTATCGGAAGGGCGCCGCAGCACGCTATGCCGAGGAGGCCGAGACGCTGTCCTCGCAGCGCATCGACCATTTCAGCACTGTGCTCGCCGCCATCGAGGCCGGCCGCAGCGAACTCCTGAGGATGTATCGGGCCGGCGAAATCCACGACAGCGTATTGCAGGCCCTCGAGGAAGGGCTCGATCTCGAAGAAGTCAATGCGAGGCGGCATCTCTGACCCCATGCCGCAGCTTCCCTGCGGCAACTGCAGCCTCTAGTCTTCGGCTCCAACATTCGCACAACACGCGCGGCCTGCGCGCGGCAACCGGGAGAAACCTCATGAGACTTCAGGGCCTGTCCACCATCGTCACCGGCGGCGCGTCCGGCTTCGGTGCCGAGATCGCTCGCGCCTATGCGCGCGAAGGCGCCAAGGTCGTGATCTTCGACCTGAATGCCGATGGCGCGAAGACGGTCGCGAGCGAGATCGGCGCCAGCGCCATCGCGCATGGCGGCAGTGTCGCCAACAAGGCCGACGTGGATGCCGCCGTGAAGCTCGCGGTCGACACATTCGGCAAGCTCGATGTGGTCGTCAACAATGCCGGCTGGACGTTCCGCAACAAGCCGATGCTGGAAGTGACCGAGGAGGAGTTCGATCGGGTCTTCGACGTCAATGTGAAAGCGATCTTCCTGATGACCAATGCCTGCGTGCCCGTCATGAAGAAGCAGAAAAGCGGCCGCATCATCAATATCGGCTCCACCGCCGGCGTGCGCCCGCGTCCCGGCCTCACCTGGTACAACGCATCCAAGGGGGCCGTGAACCTGATGTCGAAGTCGATGGCCGTGGAGCTCGCTCCGGACGGCATCCGCGTCAACTGCATCGCGCCTGTGATGGGCGAGACCGGCCTGCTCGAGGCCTTCATGGGCGTGCCGGATACGCCAGAGAACCGTGCCAAGTTCATCGGCACCATTCCGCTCGGCCGCATGTCCCGCCCGTCGGATATCGCCAATGCCTGCGTTTATATGGCCGGCGAGGAGTCCGAGTTTCTCACGGGCGTGATTCTGCCGGTGGATGGCGGGCGCACCATCTAGGGAAATTCGTAAACCATCGAATCTGGTGAGATTCGATTCACCAATCCCTTTAAGCAATTCAGCCGAGGTTCATGCGATGATCCCTGCATGATCGAGGGACAAACCTCGGCAGGGAAGGCGTCAGGGTCAGGCCGGTCAACGGCCTGGCCCCGCTCTTTGGGGATCATCATGGCAGCAAAGAAGAAAGCGGCTCCGCGTAAAAAGGCGGAGACCTTTGAGCCCGTTCATCCGGCTTTCGCCGTTCTGCGCACGGCCACCCGCAGCGTCGTCAATACGGCGATCGTCTGCGCCGCCTGCGGCGTCACGCTGCTGAGCTTGATGGCCGCGCTGAAATTCCAGATCACCTAAGCACTCTTCATTTCGTTTAAAAGTGTCGGAATGAGTTCCGACACCGTTGGATGCACCGGCACCGCCCATTGCAGTTCGGTGTAGTCGGCGCCGGCATTCATGATGTCGAGGATGCCGTGGATCGCTTCGTCGCCTGACGTACCGAGGATCGCTGCGCCGAGAATCTTCTTCGTCTCCGCATCGACGATCACCTGCATCTTGCCGAAGGTCTCGCCTTTTTCCACCGCGCGGCCGACATGTTTCATCGGCCGCTCGCCGATCAGCAGCTTCCTGCCGGTGGCCTTCGCCTGCGTCACCGTCATGCCGACACGCCCCAGCGGCGGGTCGATGAACAGCGCATAGCCGGGAATGCGATCGCTGACCTTGCGCCTGCCGCCATCCAGCAGATTGGCGGCGATGATCTCGAAATCGTTATAGGCGGTATGCGTAAAGGCGCCGCGGCCATTGCAGTCGCCCATCGCATAGATACGCGGAACATTGGTGGCAAGGCCGTCATCGACCTTGATATAGCCGCGCTCGTCCATGGCCACGCCGGCCCTGGCGAGATCGAGATCATCGGTGTTCGGCCGCCGTCCCACTGCCAGCAGCACATCGCTGCCGATGACTTCCGGCGCGCCTTCACTGCAATCGACGCCAACGGCAACGCCGTCCGGATGCGGCTTGAATGTGATGCATTCGGCGCTGGTGCGGATATGAATGCCTTCGGCTTCCAGTATCTCGCGGATCATCTCGGAGATATCCGAATCCTCGCGCGGCACCAGATGCGCGCCCTTCTCCACCACCGTCACCTCGGCGCCGAAGCGGCGATACATCTGCGCAAATTCCAGCCCGATATAGCTGCCACCGACCACCACCAGATGTTTCGGCACGCGGTCGAGCTTCAGCATGCCGTTATTGGTGAGATAGGGCACATCGTTCACGCCCGGGAAATCCGGCACCACTGGGCGGCCGCCTACATTGACGAAGATCTTCGGCGCGGTCAGCAACTCATCGCCGACGCGCACCAAGTCCGTAGCCTCGAAGCGCGCATGGCCATCGAAGACCGTACAGTTCTTCATGTGACGCAGCCAGCTTTCGACTCCGTTGCGCGAATCCATGATCACCTTGTCGGCCCGCGCCCTGACGCGCGCCATATCGATACGCACCGGCGCGTCAATCATGACACCGTAGTCGGTACCGCGCCTCGCAAGATGGGCAGCATAGGCACTCGCCACCAATGTCTTGGTGGGTTTGCAGCCGGTATTGACGCAAGTCCCGCCGAACAGATGGCGTTCTACGATCGCGACCGTCTGCCCCGCGGCAGTCAGGCGGCCGGCCAGTGGAGGACCGGCCTGCCCGGCACCGATAATGATGGCGTCGAAATTGCGTGCCATATCGAAGCAAGCTCCAAACGGATGCCGAACATCAGTTCGGACTTTATTGGCGCCAATTGCGAGCGAGAAGATGACGCCTCGTCCGGCTCACGCCGCGGCCACTGCAAAGCCGATGCGCGGGAAATGAACGGCGGCGACTCCGACCTCCGGGTCATCGCGCCGTATCACGACACGCTCGCGATTTGCTCCGAGACATATGCCCTTCACCGTATCGAAGCCCCAGTCGGTCGGCGTTACCGTCAGCGGAGTACCGATCGACCATTCAGATGCCGTATCGTCGACCGTCTCCGGGGCGGCAGTGCGCGCCACATCGAGCGCTGCATCCGGCGCCATCGTCTCGCCGTTGCCGTGCCCCAGGGCGGCAATACGATCCATCCATGCCAATACGGCCGGATGATCGGACAGGCCCTCACCTTCGCCGAGATTGCCGCGCACATACCACAGCGGGTGATAGACAGCGGCATCCGCCAGCGAAGGCTTCTCGCCCAGAATGAAAGGGCCGCCCTCGGTAAGACAGCAATCGATCCACATCAGATGAGACCGAAACTGATCGCGCAGCGACGGCACGCGCGGACGCATCTTTTCGCTATCCCAGCCATCGAATTTACCAGCGGTGAATGCCGCACGATCAGCATGCAGTTCCGACGGAAACCGATCGCCATTCAAACCGAAAACGAGACCGAGCGAGGTTGCGAACAAGGCCTGATCTGCCCAGCCCGCGATCATATCGGCACGGCCGCGTGTCTCGTACGGATACAATGGAGGATCGGGAAAGCGCCGTTCGAGTTCGGCAAGAATGAGCCGCGTATCGCAATAGATATCGGCACCGATCTGCAGCACGGGAATGCGGCGATAGCCGCCTGTCAGCGGCACGAGATGCGGCTTCGGGGCCATACGCGGCTGCTCGACCGAGCACCAGCGCAGGCCCTTCAACCCGAATGCGACCCGGACTTTCTCAGCAAATGGCGAACGCGGATAATGATGAAGAATGATATCCCGCGCCACCACGTCAAGGCATCCGTCGGTCAGTGTTTCGTCGCCGACGGCGCATCCTGCATCGCCTCGAATTCGGCGAGTGGATAAACGAGACCGTCCGGGCTCGTGATCTCGATATCCCAGCTGCCGTCTTCCAGCAGCTCCTTGGCCTTCTTGACGGCACCCGCAGCGTTATCGCGGCGGAGTGATACGGTGCCGGACGTATCAGTCCCTTTGACGAAGAAAGGCAAGTTCATCCTCCCTCTGCAAATCTACTGTCCGCGGCTTCATCGCCGCGTCACATGACATCTGATCACAAGCGAATGCATAGCGCCAGCAGCTTGGCGGGAATGCCAGCGCGGTATTTTCACAGTTTCGCGCGCTGCACCGCCGGACCTGTGAGCGCGAAGAAGGTCAAAGCGCCCACGGTCAAACATACCGCCATGACGATCAACACGGCCGGCAGCCCAAAATAGGCTGCAATAGGGCTGGTGATCGACTGCATCACCGCCGTTCCCAGGAAGAAGGCCAGATTAGCTGCGGACAACGCCTTGCCGATATTCTCGGGCGCGACAGCTTGACGGATCATTGCATAGATCAGCGGCTGCATGGAGACGAGGAAGCCAAACGTCACCAGCAAAACAGTATCAACAGCCACCGGCACCAGCGAAATGCCGAGCAGCCGCGCCAGCGGGTAGCCGGGAGCGCCGAGCGCCATTGTCAACAGCAGGACTGCGGCAACCAGATGCACGCCGAGCAGCAGCACGCGCCGGTGGCCGAACTTGCGATCGATGACGCCGGACATCGCCGGTGCCACGACCAGCGCCAAAGTGAACAGCAACAACACATTGCCGGCCTCGATACGCGACAGGCCCTTGATCGACATCAACCAGGGCCCTGCCCAAAGCCCGCGCAGCACGAGCTGCATCGCCAGCGAAACGAATGCGAGAATGATGATACCGCGCAGCGCCCGTGACAGGCCAAGGCGCAGCACCGACGCCATTTCAGCACCGAGCGCACGCTGCTGTCCGTCGGGCCGCGCAACCGGCACAATCACAGCAATCAGCCCCGCGACGACGACGGCAGCGCCGGCCGCGGTCCAATAACCGGCACGCCAGCCCCAATGCTCCACGATATAGGCGAGCGGGCTCGCCGACAGCAGCAGACCGGAATTGCCGAAAGACAAAATGACACCGGACCACAAGCCGAACTGCGCCGGCGTCAGCCGCTTGGCAGCAAGCGTGATCGGGCACATCAGCATGCCCGATGTCGCCATGCCGATCGTGGCTTGCGAGACGAAGAAGGACAGCGGTCCCGTCGAGAAGGCAGCGATCGCTGCACCGGCGATGGTGCCGGCAAACAGCGTCAGCGATACCGAGCGGATGCTGTAACGATCCAGCGCAACGCCAATGGGAATCTGCAGCAGGGCGAAGAAGAAATGATAGGCCGAGGTCAGCGCCGCCAATGTCTGCGGCGTCACACCGAGATCTGGCGCCATCACGTCGATTGCCAACGCTGGCGTCGTCCGCAGCATGTTGGACAGCACATGTCCGCAGGTGAGAATCAGCAGCGCGGCCATCAGTGCCACGCCCACGCGCGGCTCGGCAGATTCAGGCTTTACGGGGGACAGGGTTTCGGCAGCGGTCATGATGACGCTCGCCTACGAGAAAATGTCGCAGGCAGCAACCGCCACTAAAGCAGTGGCGGTCATGCATGACCCATGCTGCGCTGCAGCTAAGCCGCAGCGCAGATCTTCACCGGCACTGACTTGTAGGCCGGCGTTCCCGACCGCGCATCGTGCTCTTCGAGCGCGACCAACACGTTGGCCTCGGGATAATAGGCGGCGATCGAGCCTTTCGGGATCTCATACTCCACCGCCGTGAATCCGCGCATGGCACGCGCCAGACCGCTCGGTGCATCCAGCACCACGTCGATGACATCGCCATGGGCGAGACCACGGCTCGCCAGATCCTCCGCGTTGACGAAAACGATGTCGCGGCGACCTGTAATGCCGCGATAGCGGTCGTTCATGCCGTAGATGGTGGTGTTGTACTGGTCGTGGCTGCGTAATGTCGTCAGCGTCAGCGCATGCTGGTCCGAACCATCCTCATAGACGCCCGGAAACACCAGAAACTGGGCTTTGCCGCTCTCCGTCAGCCATTCCCGTTCCGACGCCGCATTGCGCAAGCGGAAACCGCCGGGCTTCTTGATACGTTCGTTATAGTCCTTGAAGGCTGGAAACACCGCCTCGATGGCGTCGCGAATCTTGTTGTAGTCACCGACCAGATCGAGCCAGTCTACTTTCGTGTTCAACAGCGTGGCGATCGCCATGTCGGCGACAATGCGGGCTTCCGAGCGCAGATGCTCTGACGCCGGCTGTAACCCTCCGCGCGAACCATGCACCATGGACATCGAATCCTCCACGGTGACGAGCTGCTTGCCGGCCGCCTGCACATCGATCTCGGTGCGGCCAAGGCAGGGCAGGATGATCGATTCCTTCGCAATCAACAGATGCGAGCGATTCAGCTTGGTGGCGATATGCACGACGAGATCGAGACTGCGCATCGCCGGATAAGTCACTTCCGGATCCGGCATCGCGACCGCGAGATTCCCGCCGAGCGCGATGAGCGCCTTGGAGCGCCCGTCGCGCATGGCCTTCACCGAGGCCACCGCATCGTGCCCATGCGCGCGCGACGGATCGAAGCCGAACCGGCGCTTGATACCATCGAGCAGTGCATCGTTCGGCACTTCGGTGATGCCGACCGTGCGATCGCCTTGCACATTCGAATGCCCGCGCAGCGGCGAAATGCCGGCACCGGGCCGGCCGAAATTGCCTCGCAGCAACAGCAGATTCGCGATTTGCTGCACGTTAGCCACGCCGTGACGATGCTGGGTGATGCCCATGCCGTAATTGATGATGACACTCTTGGCATTGGCATAGATGCGCCCGAGATGTTCGATCTCGGTGCGCGTCAGGCCCGATGACTTTTCGATCGCTTCCCATGAAGTCGCATCCAGATCGGCAAGCAGATCGTCGATGCCTTCGGTATGCTCGGCGATGAAGGCACGGTCGAGCACATCCGGTCCACCGGCTGCACGGCTCTCGCGATCTAGCGCCACCACCGCCTTCATCATGCCCTTCAGCACCGCGAGGTCGCCGCCGACCTTGATCTGGTAATAGACCGACGACAGTTGCGTCGCATGGCCCGTCAGCATTTCAGATGGATGCTGCGGCGAGATGAAACGCTCCAGTCCGCGCTCCCGCAGCGGATTGATGGAGACGATGGCCGCACCACGCTTGGCGCAGGCACGCAGCGTATTGAGCATGCGCGGATGATTGGTGCCGGGATTGTGCCCGATGCAGAACACGGCATCCGCATGGTCGAAATCCTCCAGCGTCACCGTGCCCTTGCCGATGCCGATGGACTGCGGCAGGCCGACGCTGGTGGCCTCGTGGCACATATTGGAGCAGTCGGGAAAATTGTTGGTGCCGTATTCGCGCACGAACAGCTGATATAGGAACGCCGCCTCGTTCGAGCAGCGGCCGGAGGTGTAGAACTCCGCCATGTTGGGATCGGGCAAGGCACGCAGGCCTGCGCCGATCCGTGTCATCGCATCCTCCCACGAGATCGGGAGAAACTTGTCGCTTGCCGCGTCGTAGGCCATGGGATGCGTCAGACGCCCCTGGTTCTCCAGATCGTGGTCGTGCCACTTCCACAGCTCGCTCACCGTATGCTGCGCGAAAAATTCCGGCGTGGTGCGCTTGGCCGTCGCCTCCCACGACACGGCCTTGGCGCCGTTCTCGCAGAACTCGAAAGACGAAGTATGTTTCGGATCGGGCCAGGCGCAGCCAGGGCAGTCGAATCCGGCCGGCTGGTTCATGGTCAGAAGCCCGCGGGTTTCATCGACAACCGCGAGCTGACTGCGCACCGCATCCGCCACTGCCCTCAGGGCGCCCCAGCCGCCGGCAGCGCTGTGATACTCGCCGACGCCCTCAACCTTCTTCTTGACCAACTCAGCCATCGCGAGCCCTTCCGATTCCCGGCCCATATGGCCGCCGATATTCCGTCTCGTAGCACTATTCGCTGCATTGCAGCGAATAGACTTTCTCAACTTTGATTGACCGGTGGTGCTTGCGTATTGGACGATGTGCTTGTCGAAACATAACTTTCGCACCTATCGCCCGATTGATTTTCTGAATGGAGCTCGGATGTCCTCGTCGCTGTTCGCCCCGCTAAAAGTCGGCCCTTTCACGCTGAGCCATCGCGTCGCCATGGCGCCGCTGACGCGCATGCGCGCGGAGAAATCATCGCTCGCCGCCCGCACGCTCAATGTCGAGTACTACGCGCAGCGCGCCAGCAAAGGCGGTCTCATCATCGCCGAAGCTTCGCAGGTGATGCCGGAAGGACAGGGCAGCCCGAACACGCCGGGCATCTATTCGAAGGAACAGATCGCCGGCTGGAAGCAGGTGGTCGATGCGGTGCATGCGAAAGGCGGCATCATCTTCCTACAGCTCTGGCATGTCGGCCGCGCCTCCCATTCGTCGCTGCAGCCCGGCGGCAAACTCCCTGTGTCTGCCTCGGCCATCGCTATCAACGCCACGACACGCATCCCTTCCGGGGAAACCGTGCCCTATGAGACGCCCCGCGCGCTGGAGACCGACGAGATTCCCGGCATCATCGCCGCCTATGCGCAGGCGACACGCAATGCCCGCGAGGCTGGTTTCGACGGCGTCGAGGTACACGGCGCCAATGGCTACCTTCTCGAACAGTTCCTGCAGACCCGCAGCAATCAGCGCACCGACCAATATGGCGGCTCCATCGAGAACCGCGCGCGCCTGCTGCTCGAAGTGACGAAGGCTGTGATCGATGCCTGGAGCGCCGATCGCGTCGCAGTCCGAATCTCGCCCTATGGTGTTTCCAACGATTCCGGCGAAACCGATCCGATGCCGCTCTACAGCTATGTGGCCCGCGAACTCGACAAGCTCGGCCTCGCTTATCTGCATCTCGTCGAACCGCGCACCAGCGGCGTCGGCCGCGCCGAAGTGTTTCACGAGAATGTGCCGAAAGCCTATGAGCTGTTCCGCCCGCTCTGGAAGGGTGTGCTGGTCACCGCCGGCGGCTTCGACGGCGCTTCTGCCGAGGAAGCCGTGGCATCGGGCAATGTGGACATCATCGCCTTCGGCCGACCCTTCATCGCCAATCCGGATCTGCCGGCACGCATCAGGCTGAATGTACCGTTCACCCCCTATAACCGCGCCACCTTCTATGGCGGCGAAGAGAAGGGCTATACGGATTATCCGTTCCATCAGGCCGTCTGATTTTGGCACGCCATTCCCGGCGGATACGCAGAACCACGGCTTCCCCCGCCGTGGTCCTGTGTTAATTTGGCGTCATGAACGTCCAGTCCAAGATCGCCATCAGGCATTCCACCTGCCCGCATGACTGCCCTTCGGCCTGCGGGCTCGATATCGAGGTGATCGATGGCCGCTCGATCGGCCGGGTACGCGGCTCCAAGCAGCAGACCTACACCGCTGGCGTCGTCTGCGCGAAAGTCGCGCGCTATGCCGAGCGCATCCATCATCCCGAACGGCTGATGCATCCGATGCGCCGCACCGGGCCAAAAGGCTCAGGGCAATTTTCACGCATCACTTGGGACGAAGCGCTCGACGAGATCGCCGCTAGGTTCAACGAGGCCGAACGCGATTTCGGCGCAGAATCCGTCTGGCCCTATTACTATGCCGGCACCATGGGCCTGGTGATGCGCGATGGGCTCAATCGCCTCACCCATGAAAAGAAGTATTCGCGCTTCTACGGCACCATCTGTTCCACCATCGCCTGGGCCGGCTTCGCGGCCGGCACCGGAAAGATTGCCGGCGTCGATCCGCGCGAGATGGTGAAGTCGGACCTCATCGTGATCTGGGGGACCAATCCGGTCTCCACCCAGGTCAATGTAATGACCCATGCGACGAAAGCGCGGAAAGAGCGCGGGGCGAAGATCGCGGCCATCGACATCTACGACAACGACACCATGAAGCAGGCAGACATCAAGATCCTGCTCCGCCCCGGCACGGATGGCGCCTTCGCTTGCGGCGTCATGCATGTGCTGTTCCGCGACGGCTTTGCCGATCGCGCCTATCTCGACAAATTCACCGACGCCTCGCCTGAACTGGAAGCGCATCTCGCCACGCGCACACCAGAATGGGCATCGAATATATCAGGCGTGCCGGCCGCCGAGATCGAGGCCTTTGCGCATCTGATCGGCAACACGCCGCGCAGCTTCTTCCGCCTTGGCTATGGTTTCACCCGCAGCCGCAACGGGGCTGCGCAGATGCATGCGGCCCTCTGCATCCCAGCGGTGACCGGTGCCTGGCAGCACGAAGGCGGCGGCGCGTTCTTCAACAATGGCGCGATCTGGAAATTCGACAAGACGCTGATCGAAGGCCTCGACGCCATCGATCCGACGGTGCGCCGCCTCGATCAATCCAGGATCGGCTGCATCCTGACCGGCGATGCGGAAGCGCTGCAGAACGGCCCGCCCGTGAAGGCGATGCTGATCCAGAACACCAATCCCGTTACCGTCGCGCCAGAACAGGCGCTGGTGCGTCAGGGCTTTGCACGCGACGACCTTTTTGTGGCGGTGCATGAGCAGTTCATGACGGAAACGGCCATGATGGCGGACCTTGTTCTTCCCGCCACCATGTTCATGGAGCACGACGACCTCTATTATGGCGGCGGCCATCAGCACATCTCCGTCGGCGCCAAGCTGATCGATGCGCCGGAAGAATGCCGCTCAAATCACGAAGTCCTGCAGGGACTTGCTGCGCGTCTCGGCGCCACCCATCGCGGTTTTGCGATGACATCGCGTGAGATCATCGACGAGACGCTGAAGGTCAGCGGACGCGGCGGCATCGACGAGCTCGAGGCCGATATCTGGCGCGACCTGCAGCCGGATTTCCGTGCCTCGCATTATCTCGACGGCTTCGCCCATGCCGATGGCAAATTCCACTTCAAGGCCGACTGGGCCAAGGTGCCGCTCGCCAATGCCGGCCTGATGGGCGCATGGGAAGACATGCCATCCTTCCCCGACCACTGGGCCGTGATTGAGGCGATCGACGAGGCGCATCCGTTCCGTCTCGCCACCAGCCCGTCGCGCAGCTTCCTGAATACGAGCTTCAATGAAACGCCGTCATCACAGGCCCGGGAGGGCGCGCCGACGGTGATGATCCATCCAGTGGACGCCGCCGATCACGGCATCGCCGATGGCGACGCCGTAACGCTCGGCAACCCACGCGGCGAGACCACGCTGACCGCACGCATCTTCGACGGCGTGCGTCGCGGTGTACTGATCGCTGAATCGATCTTCCCGAACAAATCCCATCTCGGCGGCCGCGGCATCAACATGCTCACCGGCGGCGAAGCCGTGGCGCCCTATGGCGGCGCCGCGTTTCACGACAACAAGGTGTGGATGAAGAAGGCGTAATCACTCCCTGTCGTCCCGGCCTAGCACGCCGAAGGCGTGCGCGGCGCCGGGATCCATACACGCTGTCAATATGGTCAAAATACCAGCGGCGCGGGCTTTGCGAGAGCAATCACTCCTTCGGAGGGTATGGGTCCCGGCTTTCGCCGGGACGACAATTCACCGCGCATCCTCCAGAATCATATCCGACGCCTTCTCCGCGATCATGATCACCGGAGCGTTCGTATTGCCCGACATCAGATCCGGCATGATCGACGCATCCACCACACGCAGGCCTTCGATGCCGCGCACCCGAAGACGCTGGTCCACCACCGCCCGCGCATCGCTGCCCATGCGACAAGTTGAAGTCGGGTGATAGACCGTGCTGCCGCGCTTGCGACAGAAGGCGAGCCAATCGTCATCCGTCACAGTGCCCGGACCGGGATCGACCTCCTTGGTGATGAACGGCTTCATGGCCGGCGCATTCAGGATCTTCCGCAGGATCTTGAGCCCTTCAACATTAGCTGTGCGATCGGTTTCCGTGGCCAGATAGTTGATGCGAATCTCCGGCGCCACCGAAGGATCCGCGCTCTTGATCTTGAGCGACCCGCGGCTTTCCGGACGCAGCTGACACACCGAGGCCGAGTAGCCAGAGAACGGATGCAGCTTCTCGCCCATCTTGTCGGTGGAGAATGGCAGGAAGTGAATCTGGATATCTGGCGAGGCCATGCGCGGATCGGTCTTGAAGAAGGCGCCGGTGGTGCCGGCGGCATAGGTCAGCGGTCCCTTGCGGAACGCGGCATATTGCAGACCCATCATCATCTTGCGGACGGGATTGTTGACGAAATCATTGAGCGTGATCTTCTGCGGGCACTCCATCACCATGCGCACCTGCATGTGATCCTGCAGATCCGCACCGACCCCGGGCGCATCGAGCAGCACATCGATGCCATGCCGCTTCAACAAATCCGCAGGGCCGACGCCGGACAGCTGCAGCAATTGCGGCGAATTATACGCGCCGCTCGACACCAGCACCTCCTTGCGTGCGAGTGCCGTCCTGATCTTGCCGTGCTGTTTGAACTGCACGCCCACGGCACGCTTGCCTTCGAAAACGAGCCGCTGCGCCGGCGCATCGGTCTCAACACGCAGATTGCCGTGACCGTTCTTCAGCGCCGGCCGCAGATAGGCGCGCGCCGTCGAGGCGCGGCGGCCGCCTTTGGTCGTGGTCTGAAACCAGCCGGCGCCCTCCTGCGTCGCACCATTGAAGTCGTTGTTCACGGGAAGGCCGGTCTGCGCGGCGGCAGCGATAAACGCCTCCGACAGCGGATCGGGGCAGCGCGAATCCGACACCGGCAGCGGCCCGCCGACGCCATGATACTCGTCAGACCCCCGCGCCTGATTCTCAGCTTTCTTGAAATAGGGCAGCACGTCGTCATAGCCCCAGCCGGCATTGCCGAGCTGCCGCCAGCGATCATAGTCCTCATGCTGACCGCGCACATAAAGGAGGCCGTTGATAGAGCTGGAGCCACCAAGCACTTTTCCGCGCGGCTGAAAAACCTTGCGGTCGTTGAGGCCAGGCTCCGGCTCGGTCTCATACATCCAGTTGACAGATTTCTCCTTGAACAGCTTGCCATAACCGAGCGGAACGTGGATCCAGATATTGCGATCCTGCGGGCCTGCTTCGAGCAGAAGCACCGAGTATTTGCCCGACGCCGACAGGCGATTGGCAAGCACGCAGCCGGCCGAGCCGGCACCCACGATAACGTAATCGGCCTCGATGGCATCAGCCGACGCGCGATGCCCCGACGCAGTTGAACCGCTCATGTTTCCCCCGAATGGTTTTCAGCAACTGAAAACGGAAACAGCGGGGAAGTAAATGGGACGAAAACGGCGCATGGCCGGCATGCGCGGGGTCGCGCGTCCGGCAAGATCATCACCTTTGAAAGGTTCTTCTCCGCGTAACCAATTTGGTGACGCGCGGTTCGACTTTTGTGCGCTGCCGCGTGCATAGCCGCATGCATCATCGCGGTTAAATGACGCTTGCCCTCCCCCCGTGGCCCGGTAACAGTTTTCGGCAATGAACCGGCGCATCGCCGGACCAACAACATGGGAAACGCCAGTGACCAGTACCGCCAAACTTTCCGGCCCTCTGAAGGGCACACGCATCGTCGAATTCGCCGGCATCGGCCCCGGTCCCTTCGCTTGCATGCTGCTCGCCGATATGGGCGCCGAGGTCATCACGCTGGTACGTCCCAAGCAACATCCGAAAGGTGCGTCAGCGCGCGGTCGCAAGATCGTCGAGGTCGATCTCAAGGACAAATCCAGCATCGCGCAAGTGTTGTCGCTGCTCGACGGCGCCGATGCGCTGGTCGAAGGCTATCGCCCCGGCGTGATGGAGCGTCTCGGCCTCGGGCCCGATGTCGTGCTCGGCCGCAACAAAAAACTCGTCTATGGCCGCATGACCGGATGGGGTCAGGAAGGCCCGCTGGCGCAAGCTGCCGGCCATGACATCAACTACATTTCCATCACCGGCGCCCTTGCTGCCATCGGCGGCGCGGACAAGCCAGTGCCGCCGCTCAATCTCGTCGGCGATTTCGGTGGCGGCTCGATGTATCTGGTGATGGGCATGCTCGCCGCGATGCTGGAGGCCAACAAGTCCGGCCAGGGTCAGGTGGTGGACGCCGCCATGTGCGACGGTGCGGCCTCGCTGATCACCATGTTCTTCGATATGACCGCGGCCGGCCGCTGGAAGGAACAGCGCGAGGCCAACATGCTCGACGGCGGCGCGCATTTCTATGGCGTCTATGAATGCAGCTGCGGCAACTTTATCTCGATCGGCTCCATCGAACCGCAATTTTACGCGCAACTGCGCGAGCTGGCCGGCCTTGATGAGGGCTGTTTCGATGCGCAGATGGATCAGAAGCAGTGGGCTGCGCTGAAGGACAAGCTCGTCGCCGTGTTCAAGACGAAGAGCCGCGACGAGTGGTCGAACATCATGGAAGGCACGGACGTGTGCTTTGCGCCAGTACTAACCATGTCGGAAGCCACGAAACATCCGCACATGGTCGCGCGCGAGGTCTTCATCCAGCACGACGGCGCAACGCAGCCGGGACCGGCGCCGCGCTTCTCGCGCACGCCATCAGCTGCACGGATGCCCGTGAGGGCGGAGCTGGTCGAGGCTGTGAAGAGCTGGGCGAACTAAGCGAAGGCGCTCTTATCCCTCCCCGGAGCGAAACGACTGGAGAGGGTGGATCGAGGCGAGCGTTCAGCGAGCTTCGAGACGGGTGGGGTGCCTCCCCAAACGCGGACGGTGTGTGGGGAGAGACCCCACCCGTCCGGCCTTCGCCCGGCCACCCTCCCCGCGGCGGCGCTTCGCTGCTTGGGGGAGGGAAAGAAAACTAAACCGGCAAGCCGTTCTTCTGCGCCAGCTCCTTCAGCGACACCTGCGGGCGGGCGCCGATATGCTGGATCACTTCGGCCGCCGCGAGCGCGCCGAGTTTGCCGGCATTTTCATAACCGACATTGCGCACGAGACCGAACAGGAAACCCGCCGCGAACAGATCGCCAGCGCCGGTCGTATCCACCAGCTTCTCGATCTTGTGCGCAGGCACAGCCACCACGCCCTCGACCGAGACCACGACACAGCCCTTCTCGCTACGCGTGACGACGCCGAGCTTGATGTCCTTGCGGAGCTCGCCGAGCGCCTTGTCGAAATCATCCGTCTCGTAGAGCGAGCTCAGCTCGGCTTCGTTCGCGAAGATGATATCGACGGTGCCATTGCGCATCAGATCAAGGAATTCGCTGCGATAACGGCCGACGCAGAACGCGTCCGACAGCGTCAGCGCCACCTTGCGGCCGGCATCATGGGCGATTTTCGAAGCCTTGATGAAGGCTTCCTTGGCGCTGGCCGGATCCCACAGATAGCCTTCGAGATAGATATATTGCGAAGCCGCGATGGCCGCCGGATCGATATCCTCCGGTGTCAGGTCCTGTGCCGCACCGAGATAGGTATTCATGGTGCGCTCGCCATCCGGCGTCACCAGAATATAGGAGCAGCCGGTGGCCGGACCGGCCGCGGCTGGCCTGGTCTCATAGGACACGCCGGCCGAGCGGATGTCGTGGCTGTAGAGCTTTCCGATCTGGTCGTCCTTGACCTTGCCGACATAGGCGACGGTCGCGCCAAGACTGGCGAGGCCGACAATCGTATTGGCCGCGGAGCCGCCCGACATTTCGGTGGCCGGGCCCATCGCGTCATAGATCGCCTTGGCGCGGGCTTCATCGATCAGCGCCATGCCGCCTTTGTTCATCTGATGGGCGGCCAGGAATGCGTCGTCGGTCTGCACCAGCACGTCGAAGATCGCGTTGCCGATTGCAAGCACGTCGTATTTCGCTGAAGTCATTAAGATTATCCCGTTGCGGCGATTGCGGGGACGGGGCGAATGGTCTTCAACTCGCCCCGCGGCCAGATGGCTGCGACTATCACACCCCGCCCGGCGCCAGCAAGGATGCCTCCTCCGTGACGGTTCCATGATCCGCTCAATTTTGATGGTTTCCACGGGCACGCTGGCTTCGCGCCTGCTCGGCTTTCTGCGCGATGCCATGGTTGCGGCACTGCTGGGTGCAGGTGCCGTTGCGGATGCGTTTCTGGTGGCGTTTCAACTGATCAATGTGGTGCGCCGCCTGCTCACCGAGGGTGCATTGAATGCGGCGCTCATTCCGGCCTGGTCGCGCATCAATGCCCTTGAAGGCCCGGAAGCGGCTGCGGCCTTTGCGGGGCGTATTCTTTGTACCATAGGCGTTGCCGTTCTTATTGCTGCGCTCCTGATTGGCATTGCGATGCCGATGGTCATTGCGCTGGTTGCACCCGGCTTTATCGGCCAACCGACGCTGCAGCTTGCGGTCGATCATGCGCGGCTGATGCTGCCCTATCTCGCTTTCGCCGGACCGGTCACGGTGATGATGGGTCTCTACAATGCGCAAGGACGCTTTGCGCTGACGGCTTTCTCGCCGCTGCTGTTCAATGGCGCGCTGATCGCAGTCATGACGCTATTGCTGGTGTGGCCGCAGCAAGCAACCACTGCCGCTATGGCTATGGCGGCGACCGTCGGAATCGCCGGTTTTTTGCAGCTATCGATGCTTTTGTTGCGTCAGCAGAGGGGCAGACTTGCGGCACCCTTGCGGCTGTCGCTCGATAACCAAATGCGCGATTTTCTGCGCAAGGCGCTGCCCGGAATGGTCGCCAGTTCCGGTCCGCAGCTCCTCATCGTCGGCGCCGCCATCGTCGCCTCGACGATGCCGTCGGCCGTGTCATGGCTGTACTTCGCCAATCGCCTGATCGAACTGCCGCTGGGCATTGTCGGCACGGCGATGGGCACCGTGCTGATCCCGGAACTGACGCGCGCGGCGCGCGAGGATAATCACGCGATGATGACCCATGCGCAATCGCGCGGAATCGAACTCGCCATCGGCCTCACTTTGCCGGCAACGCTCGGATTGATCGTGTTGAGCACTCCGATCGTACGACTGTTGTTCGAACACGGCGCGTTCACCGCGCGCGATGCTGCGGCCACGGCACAGGCCATGATCTGGCTCGCGCTTGCATTGCCGGCGCATGTGTTGATCAAGGCGTTGTCGCCGGCCTTTTTCGCGCGCGAAAATACGAGAACGCCATTGATGGCGACGCTGCTCGGCCTGATCGTCGCAATAGTAGCCGCTTACTTGCTCGGCGAATCCTTCGGTGCGAGTGGCATCGCGGCGGCGATTACACTGGCGGCGTGGAGCAGCGCGATCGTGCTGATGATCCAGGGCGGTCGCTCGTTCGGCTGGGCAATCGATGCGGATGCGAGACGGCGGCTGCCCATCATCATGCTGGCGGCGCTGACGATGGGCGCGCTGCTGTGGCTGCTTGCGCAAGCGCTGCCAACTGCCGGTCACAAGCTCGGCCAGACCGCTTTGCTGGCGCTGCAGATCGCATGTGGCCTCGCGATCTATGCCGCTCCCCTGATACTGTCCGGCACGCTGCGCTGGCGGGATATCCGTGGTGCACTCAAAAAGTCTGGCGCTCCCGCCGCCTGACCTTGTGACATTGGTCATGGACGCCGCGCGGCGCCTGTGGCAAGGGACGCCGCGGCCCGCATTCCACCACGGGCGTAGAAGGAACTAGGCTATGTCATCTGCTCCACTGGCATCCACCCAGCAGACATTCACCCAGCGCGTCTTTTCCGGCGTCCAGCCGACCGGCAACCTGCATCTCGGCAACTATCTCGGCGCCATCGTCAACTTCGTCAAACTGCAGGAACAGTATAACTGTCTGTATTGCGTGGTCGACATGCATGCCATCACCGTGGCGCCCAGCGTGTGGGGCGGTCCGGACGAGCTGCGCCGCTGCACCCGTGAAGTCACCGCCGCCTTCATCGCCGCCGGCATCGATCCGAAGAAACAGATCATCTTCAACCAGAGCCAGGTTTCCGGCCATGCCGAACTCGCCTGGGTGTTCAACTGCGTCGCCCGCCTCGGCTGGCTGAACCGCATGACCCAGTTCAAGGAGAAGGCCGGCAAGGACCGCGAAAACGCGTCCGTCGGTCTCTACGACTATCCCGTGTTGATGGCCGCCGACATTTTGCTCTATCGCGCCACGCATGTGCCGGTCGGCGAAGACCAGAAGCAGCATCTCGAACTCGCACGCGACATCGCACAGAAGTTCAACAACGACTTTTCCGAATCCATCGCGAAGCAGGGCCACAACGGTCCCTATTTCCCGCAACCCGAGCCTGTCATCACCGGTCCGGCGACGCGCGTGATGAGCCTGCGTGACGGCACCAAGAAGATGTCGAAATCCGATCCGTCGGACTACTCGCGCATCAACCTCACCGACGATGCCGACGCCATCGCGCAAAAAATCCGCAAGGCGAAGACCGATCCGGAACCGTTGCCGTCCGAAGAGAAGGGCCTGGAATCGCGGCCGGAAGCCGACAATCTCGTCGGCATCTATGCGGCGCTGTCGGGCCGCTCCAAGACAGATATTCTCGGCGAATTCGGCGGCGCGCAGTTCTCCGGTTTCAAGGCGAATCTCGTCGATCTCGCCGTCGAAAAGCTGTCTCCCATCGCCAATGAAATGAAACGGCTGTCGGCCGATCACGCCTATGTCGATGCGGTGCTCGCCGATGGCAGCGACCGCGCGCGCGCGATCGCGGATGAAACCATGGTATCCGTGAAGGACATCATGGGCTTTGTACGCAAACGGTAACGTCTATATCGCGCAAGAGCACAAAGGCCGTCACTTATGAGAATGCCAGATTTTCATAAGGACGGCTTCAGTCTCGAGGACGGGGAGGAATACCATCGCGCGGCGCCCGAGACATTCCTTATTCCCGATCTGGCGCTGCGCAAGATGCTGCGCCCGGGCGATTTCGCCAAACTAATCTTCAAGATCGCCGTCGATAGCGAACAAGCTGACGAGGCGTTCGAACGGATGTGGGTCGTCATCCGGGAGCGAACCCCGACCGGCTATATCGGGATGCTCGACAACGAACCGCATGACATTGCCGAAAATGACAGATTCTGGTGCGGAACCGAACTGCCGTTCCAATTTCGCCACATCATCGCCGTCATGCCAGCGAACGAAGAAAGTGTGGCGACCGCGTGGGCACCTGTGCCCATTCCGTGGAATCCTTCGGATTGAGCTTTGTCCCGCTGTCTTGTCGAACGCGCATGCGCCATGGCAGCATGAGGGAATGGGCCAAGCATCGGGACATGCATGAGCACTCAGCGACGTAGTTATGAAAGCGGCCACAAGCCGAAATGCCTCGTGGTCGTCGATGACAGCGAGGAATGGGATCGCGCGGTCTACTATGCAAGCCGTTGGGCTGTCCGTGTCGGCGGCGGCGTGGTGATGCTGCGCGTCATCGAGACGGAAGACCGCAACCAGCAATGGCTCGGCGTCGCCGAAGTCATGCGTGCGGAGGCCGAAGAAGGCGCCAATGCCGCACTCGACCGCGCCTCCGGCCGCGCCAATGGCCTTGCAGCCATCACCCCGGAACGCGTGATCCGCGAGGGCGATCCCACCGCGCAGATCCTCGACGTCATCGACAAGGATGTCGATATTTCCATGCTGGTGCTCGCCGCCTCGGCGGGCGCCGAGGGGCCGGGGCCGATCGTGACCATGATCTCGAAGATGGTCGGGACATTTCCCGTACCGGTGGTGGTCGTGCCGGGCAGCCTGACGGATCTGGATATCGACGGGCTGTCCTAGGACTGTCGCCCCGGCGGAAGCCGGGGTCCATAGCCTCCGCACGCATGGCAAAAGCGCATGAGGCGACCACGGCGAATCGACCACTGACTTCGGTGTTTATGGGTCCCGGCGTTCGCCGGGACGACAGTTTCCCTTGATTCGTGCGCTTTCCGTTGCCATCTGCTAGGACACCCCCCACGCGCCGGCCTTGAACCGGCGACGCAGGAGAGACCGATGTTCATCCAGACTGAAGCCACCCCCAATCCCGCCACGCTGAAATTCATCCCCGGCCGGGATGTGCTCACCAGCGGCACCATGGAATTCACCCCGGAGACTGCCGCGCGCTCGCCGCTGGCGGAAAAACTGTTCGCCGTGAAGGGCGTCACCGGCGTGTTCTACGGCGCCGATTTCGTCACCGTGACCAAGGACGACAGCGACTGGCAGCACCTCAAGCCGGCGATTCTCGGCGCCATCATGGAGCACTACATGTCCGGCGCGCCGCTGCTCGCCGATGGCAGCGCGCCCGAGGGCGACCTCTCCGATGAAGACGAATTCTTCGACGAGAACGATGCCGAGACGGTGGATACGATCAAGGACCTGATCGAGACCCGCGTGCGCCCGGCCGTGGCGAATGACGGCGGCGACATCACGTTCCGCGGCTTCAAGGACGGCATCGTCTATCTGAACATGAAGGGCGCCTGCGCCGGCTGCCCGTCTTCCACGGCCACGCTGCAGCATGGCATCCAGAACCTGCTGAAACATTTTGTGCCGGAAGTGCAGGAAGTCCGGCCGATGTAACACCGCCCCTCATGGTGAGGAGGCGCGTAGCGCCGTCTCGAAGCACGAGATGTCATAGCTCCATCTCCATCCTTCGAGACGCGCGCCTTGCGCGCTCATCAGGATGAGGGTGGAGCTACTTGGTTGATACTGTCCTCGTCCGGCTCGACCGCGCGCCCCAGTAAACTCTGCCGCCCGCCGTTTAATCGAGAAGCCCGCGTGCACTGGATCGCCCGTTTTCGCGGGCGATGACAGTCAGAGCGAACAGTTACCTTCCGATGCCCGCCGCTTCTTCCGCGGCGCGCTGCATGCTTGATGACATCTCGTTCGTCACCACGCTCTGCTCTTCTACCGCAGCCGCCGTTGCCGTCACATATTCGCTGACGTTCTGAATCTCGCTCTTGATCGCATTCAGCGCATTGACGACATCCACCGAAATGCCGTTGAGGCTACCGATCTCGCCGGCGATCTTGTCAGTCGCCTGCTTGGCCTGATTGGCGAGGTTCTTCACCTCCGATGCGACCACGGCAAAGCCGCGGCCGGCCTCACCGGCACGCGCCGATTCGATAGTGGCGTTGAGCGCCAGCAGGTTGATCTGCCCCGTAATGTTGCCGATCAGTTCGACAATGCCGCTCATCGCATACGCAGCCGCGCTCAACCGTTGTGCCTGACTATCTGCGCTCTCCACCTTGCTCACGGCGGACATTGCAGTGTCCTTCGACTTCGTCATCGCGTCGGAAATTTCCCGCACCGACGCATTGAGCTCTTCCGCACCGGCAGCAACCGCTTCCATCATCGAACGAACGCGTTCGCTCTTCATGCGCGCGACCACTTGCGCCGTCGTGTCGGTCGCGTATTTCACGACCTTGCAAGGCTTTCCGTTCAGATCGAAGATCGGATTATAGGACGCCTGAATCCAGACCTCCTTGCCGCCCCTGCCGATACGCCTGAACTCAGCTGACTGATAGCTTCCGCGGTTTAGCGTAGCCCAGAAATCGCGATACTCCGCGCCGTCGCGCTCATTGGGCGCGACGAACATGCTGTGATGTCTACCCCTGATTTCCGCGAGCGAATAACCGAGCACATCAAGGAAATTCTGATTCGCATTCAGCACGATGCCGTCCATGTTGAACTCGATCACGGCCTGCGACTTGCCTATGGCTTCGATCTGGCCGGAAAAATCCGCAGCCCGAAGCTTCTGTTCGGTGATATCGGACGCGAACTTCACGACCTTGATGGGCCGGCCAGCCTCGTCGAGGATCGGGTTATAGCTGGCCAGAATCCAGACCTCCCTGCCCCCCTTTGCAAGGCGCTTGTATTCGGCGGCCCGATATTCACCGCGATTGAGGCTCGCCCAGAATTCGCGATAGGCTGCGCTGTCGCGCTCGGCAGGCGTAACGAACATGCCGTGATGCTTGCCCTGGATTTCGGCGAGCGAATAGCCGAGCGCGCCAAGGAAGATTTCATTGGCGGCAATGATCGTGCCATCGAGGTTGAATTCGATCACGGCCTGCGAGCGATCGATCGCAGCAATCTTGCCGCTGTCTTCGAGGCCGCGCACTTTCTGCGCCGTGATGTCGCTGCAGAATTTGACGATCTTGACCGGCTTGCCCTTGCCATCAAGAACCGGATTGTAGGACCCCTGGATCCAGACATCCCGCCCGCCCTTACCGACGCGC
The DNA here is from genome assembly GCA_002256345.1 of Bradyrhizobiaceae bacterium PARB1. GTDB lineage: Bacteria > Pseudomonadota > Alphaproteobacteria > Rhizobiales > Xanthobacteraceae > Tardiphaga. Next base: position 156,109 of record NKIY01000008.1, read on the forward strand.
TTGAATTCGCCGGAATGATACTCACCGCGATTAAGGCTGGCCCAAAAATCACGATAAGCGGCACTGTCGCGCGACCCGGGCACCACGAACATACTGTGATGCTTGCCCTGGATTTCGGCGAGGGAGTAGCCCATCGTGGCCAGGAATTTTTCGTTCGCCGTGATGATCGTACCATCGAGATTGAGCTCGATGATCGCCTGAGACTTGTTAATAGCTGCCGTTTGCGCAAGCGCACTGCGCGCTGCCGATGTATTCAACCAATCCAACATTTTGATCGTGCCCTGTCCGTCAGATGACTAAAAAATAGTTTTGTTGAACAAACACTCGAAATTAGCAGCGTTCCTGTCTGCCGCTGTTGTTCGCCTCTTGTGGTAGCCTTCTCCCATCCATCTCCGAAAAATTAATTAAATCGAACCCCGACTTTTCCTTGCATCTACATAAAATCCGGGCTGTTCATTGGGAAACGCAGGGATCGTTTGTCGCAGCGCGTTGCACTAAGTATCTTTGTGAAAAAGCAATATTCCCTACTCACCGCGCGCACCATGCATACGCGTCGCGGGCATACTCGCCGTGGGCGGTGAGGCGCCGCCATTGCTCGTTCCTGAATATTCTGCCAGTGGCATGCGATACCCTTGCAAGCCGTGGTAACATTCCGCTCATGTTGATCCTCGCCATTGATACCGCCCTCAATGCCTGCGCCGCCGGCGTGCTTGACACCCGGACGGGGCAGCTCATCGCGCATGAGTCGCTGCCGATGGCGCGCGGCCATGCCGAAGCGCTGATGCCGCTGCTGGGGCGGGTCATTCAGCAGTCGGGCATCGCTTTTGCCGAACTCGACCGGATTGCGGTGACCACCGGTCCCGGCAGCTTCACCGGGCTGCGGGTCGGCCTCTCCGCCGGCCGCGGCATCGGCCTTGCCGCCGGCAAGCCGGTGGTGGGCGTCACCACGCTGGCGGCCTATGCGGCACCGGTGGTGAGCCGGAACGAGGACGCCCCGGTGATCGCCGCCATCGATGCGCGGCACGACCATGTCTATTTCCAGGCAGTGAGCGGCAACGGCACCTCGCTGCAGCGCCCCTGCGTCATTCCCATCGACGAGGCCGTCGAAGCCGCCCGCTTCGGTGCGCCGCAACTGGTGGGCAACGCAGCCGGCGTGCTGGCGGAACGCTGGCCGCAAGATGCTCCCCGGCCGCTCGGCATCGACACGCAGCCGGCGCCGGAGATTTCCTGGGTGGCGTGGCTCGGTGCGGCCGTGAATCCCGACACGGCGCTGGCCCGGCCGTTCTACTTGCGCGCCCCCGACGCCAAGCCGCAATCGAGCCTGATGGGTGACCTCGGCGGGGCGCAATCGGCATCATGATCTTCGGTTCCCTGTTTCGGCTGTTTCGCAGCAAGCCGGCCGTGGTGGAGCCGGCCGTGCCGAAAGATGCCGCTGAACTCGCACGCCTGCACGGCGCGTCGTTTCATCGCGGCTGGGGCGGCGGCGAATTCGACCAGATGCTGCGCGAGCAGAACACCCTGATTCACCGCCTGCGACAGGGCCGCCACCTCGTCGGCTTTGCGGCATCGCGGATCGCAGCGGACGAAGCGGAGATTCTCTCCATCGCGGTATCGCCGGACCGGCGCGGCCGCGGCCTGTCGCGTGAATTGTTCATGACCCATCTCGGCCATCTCGCGGGCCGCGGCGTGCGCACCGTGTTCCTTGAAGTGGAGGAAAACAACATGCCGGCACGGCGGCTCTATGACCGCACCGGCTTTACGGTGGTCGGGCGGCGCGAGCGCTATTACAAGGAAGCGAACGGCGTCGAATTGAATGCCCTGATCATGCGCCGCGACTTGTCCTGACGCCGCCCGGATGGCAAAAGAAGCCACGGCGAGACGAGACCTATGACTATTTTGAAATCGACATCTTCCAAAGTGAGCGGCATTGAAGCGCGCTGCGCTGCAACGGGCATGCGCATGACCGAACAGCGCCGCGTGATCGCGCGCGTGCTGGCGGAAGCCGACGATCATCCCGACGTGGAAGAACTCTATCGCCGCTGCGTCGCCATCGACGACAAGATCTCGATCTCGACGGTGTATCGCACCGTCAAGCTGTTCGAGGATGCCGGCATCATCGAACGTCACGATTTTCGCGAAGGCCGCGCGCGCTACGAGACCATGCGCGACACGCATCACGATCACCTGATCAACCTGCGCGACGGTACGGTGATCGAATTCACGTCTGAAGCGATCGAAAAACTACAGGCGGAAGTCGCGGCCAAGCTTGGCTTCAAGCTCGTCGATCATCGGCTCGAACTGTATTGCGTGCCGCTCGATGAGGACAAATCGGGCAAGTGACGGCTCTCTCTTCTTCCAGTTTCGATCTCGTCATCTTCGATTGCGACGGTGTGCTCGTCGACAGCGAGGCGCTGGCCTGCGTTGTGCATGCGGATGTGCTGACAGCCTATGGCTACGCCATCACGGCCGCGCAGGTGCATGAACGTTTCCTCGGCCGCTCGGCGCGCGAGGCGCGGGCGGAAGTCGAGGCCGAGATGGGCCGCGTGTTGCCGGATGAATATACGGCGGAACTGAAAGCCACGATCGACCGCGTGTTTGGTGAACAGCTCCAGCCGGTGGCGGGAATCGCCGACGTGCTCGGCAGCCTGACGCAAAAGAAATGCGTGGCGTCATCGGGCACGCCGACCCGGATTCGCAGCAGCCTGACCACGACCAGGTTGATCGATCATTTCGGCGAGCATCTGTACTCGGCGCTGCAGGTCGAGCGGGGCAAGCCGGCACCGGACCTGTTCCTGTTTGCCGCCGCGCAGATGGGTGTCGCGCCCGAGCGCTGCGTGGTGATCGAGGACAGCATCCATGGCGTCACCGGCGCTGTCGCCGCCGGCATGACCGTATTCGGCTTCCATGGCGGCGCCCATTGCAGCCCGGCCACCGCCGCGGCGCTGCAGGCCACCGGCGCGCATCTGGTGTTTGACGACATGCGGCAACTGCCCGCGCTGATTGCCGCCGGGGTGCCCGCCGCGAGGGCTTTCGATCCAACGTAACCCTTTGTAACAATTATATTTTGCCGCCAGCGCTGGATTTCTCGGGCGCAAGCCTATAATTGAACGCTGCGCGCGAGACGCGCTTTCCTCCAATACTTCAGGTTCCATGACCGCGCCGCGCAAGCTGCACATCAAATCCTTCGGCTGCCAGATGAACGTCTACGATGCCCAGCGCATGGTGGACACGCTGGCGCCTGAGGGATTCATCGAAACGCAAAATGCCGACGATGCGGATCTGGTGATCCTCAACACCTGCCATATCCGCGAAAAGGCCTCCGAGAAGGTCTATTCCGAACTCGGCAAGCTGCGCCTCGCCAAGGCGGAAGCCGCGCAGCATGGCAAGCAGATGAATGTGGTGGTCGCCGGCTGCGTGGCGCAGGCCGAGGGCGACGAAATCATCCGCCGCGCACCGGTGGTCGATGTCGTGGTCGGGCCGCAGAGCTATCACAATCTGCCGCAGCTCCTCGCCAAGGCGAAGGCGGGCGAACGCGCGCTGGATACGGAATTCCCGGTCGAGGACAAGTTCGGCTTCCTGCCGCCGCCAAAGCCGGCGGCGATTCGCGCCCGCGGCGTCTCGGCTTTCGTGACGGTGCAGGAAGGCTGCGACAAGTTCTGCACCTTTTGCGTGGTGCCTTATACGCGCGGCGCCGAAGTTTCGCGCCCGGTGGCGCAGATCGTCGAAGATACGAAACGCCTCGCCGACAATGGCGTGCGCGAGATCACGCTGATCGGCCAGAACGTCAACGGCTATCACGGCGAAGGCCCGGACGGACGGACGTGGGCGCTGGGCACGCTGATCTTCCGCCTCGCCGAGATCCCCGGCATCGCCCGCATCCGCTATTCCACCAGCCATCCCCGCGATGTCGAGGATACGCTGATCGCAGCACATCGCGATCTGCCGCAGCTGATGCCCTTCGTGCATCTGCCGGTGCAGTCCGGTTCGGACCGGATTCTGGCAGCCATGAACAGAAAACATACCGGCGATGACTATCGCCGGGTCATCGACCGTTTCCGCACCGCGCGGCAAGACATTGCTTTTACGTCGGATTTCATCGTCGGCTTCCCTAGCGAGACGGAACAGGACTTCGCCGACACACTCGCACTCGTCACACAAATCGGTTACGCTGGCGCATATTCGTTCAAGTATTCGCCGCGTCCGGGTACGCCGGCCGCGGAATTGCAGGAGACGGTGTCGCAGGCCGACATGGACGAGCGATTGGCGCGGCTACAGACTTTGATCGACAGCCAGCAGGCGGCCTTCAACAAGGCTGTCATCGGCCGGACCGTCGATGTGCTGTTTGAGCGTGCCGCGCGCAATCCTGGCCAGATCGTCGGCCGCACGGCCTTCCTGCAGCCAGCCCATGTGATGGCCTCCGAAGACATCATCGGCCAGGTGCTGCCGGTCCATATCGAAAGCCTCGAGCGCTACAGCCTGATCGGCAAACTTGCGCAGAACGCCGACGTAAGCGGCACATCCGCATCGGCTTCGCCAACTACACTTTCATCGTCTGATTTACCTCCATCGCCTGATTTATCGCAGCCAGTCCTCACCGCCACGGGAGCCTGAATTCTTGCCAAAGAGTGCATCGGATTCGTCTACGCTCGCTGCTCGCAAACCCGACTTCACCGCTTCAGCCGAGACGCAGGTCGTCATCGACTTCGACGACAACCGCGCGGCCTCCGCATTGGTCGGCCCTTACGGCCAGAACCTCGCGCTGATCGAGCGACGCCTCAATGTCGTCGTCGACAGCCGCGGCAATCACATCACGCTGACCGGCACCCGCGACGCCTGCGACGCCGGACGCCGCGTGCTGGAAATGCTCTATACACAGGCCGCGCAGGGCATCGAACTGGCACAGGGCGATGTCGAAGGTGCGATCCGCGCCACGCTGGCGCAGGGCTCGTTGTTTCCGTTCGATCCGAAGCATCCGTCGAAGCCGATCTCGACTTTCGAGGCAATCAATCTGCGCAAGCGCCCGGTTCGCGCACGCACGGCGGCGCAGGACTCCTATATTCGCGCGTTGAAGAGCAACGAACTCGTGTTCGGCGTCGGCCCGGCCGGCACCGGCAAGACGTGGCTCGCGGTGGCGCATGCCTGCATGCTGTTCGAGCGCAAGGAAGTCGATCGCATCATCCTGTCACGCCCGGCGGTAGAAGCCGGCGAACGCCTTGGCTTCCTGCCCGGCGACCTCAAGGAAAAGGTCGATCCGTATCTGCGCCCGATCTATGACGCGCTCTATGACCTGATGGATGCGCGCATCGTCGAACGTGCGCTGCAGGCCAACGAGATCGAAATCGCGCCGCTCGCCTTCATGCGCGGTCGCACGCTGACCAATGCCGCGATCATTCTTGACGAAGCGCAGAACACCACATCGATGCAGATGAAGATGTTCCTGACGCGTCTGGGCGAGAACAGCCGTATGATCATCACCGGCGATCCTTCCCAGGTCGACCTGCCGAACGGTCAGGTCTCTGGCCTCTCCGAGGCCGTGCGTCTGCTCGACGGCGTGCAGGGCATCGCGCAGGTGCATTTCAAGGGCGAAGACGTGGTGCGCCACGAACTGGTGGCACGCATCGTCGCTGCCTATGAGGGAGCGGCGCCCAAGGCCCAGGCCGCCAAGAGCTGATGCAAATTTCCAAGACGAACGGCGGAGACGCATGTATCTCCGTCGATGAGAAAACTTATCGACCGATGACCACCCATATTCCACCCGCGACCGAGGTTCTCGTCGTCGCCGATTGCTGGTCCGCCGAACCTGAGGCCGACGCGATCATCCACCGTGCCATCGAGGCCGCATCGCGCATGGTGGACGACGACACCGCCGATGCCGAACTCGCCGTCATGCTGACGGACGACACCGGCATCCGCACGCTGAACAACAACTGGCGCGGCTTCGACAAGGCCACGAATGTCCTGTCCTTCCCCGCCTTGCAGCCGCCGGAGGGCGCCGAGGTGCCCGACGATATGCCTGTCATGCTCGGCGACATCGCCATCGCCTATGAGACGACCCGCCGTGAAGCGGACGAAGAAGAGAAGCCTTTCGCCCATCATCTCAGCCATCTCGCCGTGCACGGCTTCCTGCACCTCGTCGGCTACGATCACGAGAACGCAGAAGAGGCCGAGGAGATGGAGCAGATGGAGCGCGAGATTCTGTCGACGCTCGGAATTCCCGACCCCTATGCCAATCAGGGCGAGGTGATCTGACATGCCGGAGGGCGATAGTAATAACGGCAAGCCGAACGGCACCGCCAACCTGCCCGCCGTGGTGCATGACGGCGAGGTCATGCGCCCCGCCGCCGAGAACTGGCTGACACGCGCGATCCGCTCGCTGTTCGGATGGAAGACCGGATCGGTGCGCGCCGATCTGCAAGTCGTGCTCGATGCGTCGGAGCCGGAAGAAACCGGATTCTCCGCCGTCGAGCGCACCATGCTGCGCAATATTCTCGGCCTCAATGAGCGGCGCATCGCCGACGTGATGGTACATCGTTCCGACATCGTCGCGGTGAAGCAGGACATTTCCCTCGGCGAATTGATGAGCCTGTTCGAGAGCGCCGGCCATTCGCGTCTCGTCGTCTATAACGAGACGCTCGACGATCCCGTCGGCATCGTCCATATCCGCGACCTGCTCGGCTACATGACCATCAAGGCGCGCAGCGAGCCGAAGCCTAGCGTTGCAAAACGCAAGAAGCCGCTGCCCGCCGGTCTCGACCTGCGTAACGTCGATCTCGCGCAAACCGTTGCGGAGACCGGCATCATCCGCAAGCTGCTCTACGTGCCGCCCTCCATGCGCGCCATCGACCTACTGGCGCAGATGCAGGCCGCACGTCTCCATCTCGCGCTCGTGGTGGATGAATATGGCGGCACCGACGGCCTCGTTTCCATCGAGGACATCGTCGAACAGATCGTCGGCGAGATCGACGACGAGCACGACAGCGAAGAACCGCCCTCCATCGTCAAGCAAGGCGACTACTTTATCGCCGATGCCCGCACCAGCCTCGAAGATGCGCGCAAGCTGATTGGTCAGGATTTCGAGACCGGCGAAGACGGCGAGGATGTCGAGACACTGGGCGGATATATCGTCACCCATGTCGGGCGCCTGCCCGTACGCGGCGAAGTGATCGCCGGGCCCGGCGAATTCGAGATCGAAGTGCTCGACGCCGACCCGCGCCGCGTCAAGCGTTTGCGCATCGGCCCGCGCAAGGAGCGCCCTGCCCCGCGCGTTCGCGAACCGCGCAAGCGCGGCGCCGCATCCGACACCGCCAATTCGCAATCGCCTGATACAGCGAATCCGCCCCCCTCCGGAGACAGCGCGGGAACGCCGTGATCCCCAGGCAGCTACGCAATATCGCACTCAGCACCATTCTTGCCTGGGGTTGGAAGCGTGCCGCCATCGCTTTCCTTGCCGGCGCGTTCTCGTCGCTGGCGATGGCGCCCTTCAATGCGTGGCCGATCCTCTTCCTTACATTTCCCGTCGTCGTCTGGCTGATCGACGGCGCTGCCGCCGGCAAGATGCGCGGCATCCCTGCCGCCGCCATGGCTGGCTGGTGGTTCGGCTTCGGCTATTTCGTGCCGGGCCTCTACTGGATCGGCTATGCGTTCCTCGTCGATGCCGAGACCTTCGCATGGTTGTTGCCAGCGGCCATCTGCGGCCTGCCGGCCTATCTCGCGCTTTACACCGCACTCGGCTTCGCGATCGCGCGCCTGCTGTGGACGAAAGACGCATCACGCGTACTCGCGCTCGCGGCCAGCCTCACCATCGGCGAATGGCTGCGCGGGCACATGCTCACCGGCTTCCCGTGGAATGCGTTCGGTTATGCACTGACCGAACCGCTCGCCCTGGCGCAGACCGTATCGCTGATCGGCCTGTGGGGAATGACCTTCCTCGCTGTGGCGATCTTCGCATCGCCCGCAGCGTTGTTCGACAGCCGCTCGCGCACGCAGCGGCCGTGGCTAGCGCCGGTGCTTGCATTGTCGCTGCTGATCGCGATGGGCGCCTATGGCGCCATCCGCCTCGCACGTACGCCGACGCAATATGTCGCCAATGTGAAGCTGCGTATCATGCAGCCCGCGATCTCGCAGGACAAACGCTTCAACTATTCCGCCAAGGCGGATGTGATGAGCAAATATCTCGCGTTGTCCGACCGCTCGACGGGCCCGGAGAATAGCGGCGTCGGTTCCGCCAATGTGCTGATCTGGCCGGAGTCGGCTTTCCCGTTCTTCCTGTCGCGCGAAGCCGATGCGATGGCGCAGATCGCCGATCTCCTGCCGAAGGGTACCGTGCTGATCACCGGGGCGGTGCGCCCGCCCGATCAGCCGCCGGGTACGCGCGTGACGCGCGCCTATAATTCGATCTTCGTGATCGACCACGATGGCACGTTCCTGTCGGTCTACGACAAGCTGCATCTGGTGCCGTTTGGCGAATATTTGCCGTTCCAGAATGTGCTCGAGAAGATCGGCCTGCAGCAGCTCACCAAGGTGCATGGCGGCTTCATCCCGGGCACAAGACGCAAGCCGATGGATGTGCCCGGCGCACCAAAAATGCTGCCGCTGATCTGCTACGAGGCCGTGTTTCCTGACGACATCGTGATCCAGAACGACCGCCCGGGATGGATCGTGAATCTCACCAACGACGGCTGGTTCGGTATTTCCACCGGGCCCTATCAGCATCTCCAGCAGAGCCGGATTCGCGCGATCGAGGAAGGACTTCCGCTGGTTCGTGCTGCGAATACCGGGATTTCCGTCGTCGTCGATCCCGTCGGCCGCATTGTCGCGGAGCTTGGCCTTGGCGTCGAAGGCGTGCTCGATTCCCGCCTGCCTGCGGCGATTCAGCCCACCTTTTACGGGAATACCGGCGACCTTCCCGCGGCGATTGGTGTCGCATTGGCGATCGTTTTTGCGGCGCGCCGCCGGACAAAATCCCGCGCCTGATCAGTATCTCAACTATCCTCGATAGTTAGACTTGGCCGTGCCGGCATCCATGTTCGGCACGATGCCTAAGCTCAAAGGCTTTCTAAGCTAGCTTTATTGGCAGCATTTCTCGCTATCTGAGAAATTAGGCATCACAGGCGCTAAATTTTCTACTTAGGAAGATTTACGCCGCTGCTATATAGTCTATTAGGATACCGTCGGTTCCCGACTGATGCTGATCTGCGACGGGCGTCTTCTCTGCTCCGTCTCCCCCATTGTGTGACCAGGAGTATTTGAGATGTCGACGAAAGCGCCCAATCCTGTTGACAAATATGTCGGCAGCCGTGTGCGCATGCGCCGTATTATGCTGGGCATGAGTCAGGAGAAACTGGGCGAAGCGCTCGGACTTACATTCCAGCAAGTGCAGAAATACGAGAAGGGCACCAACCGCGTCGGTGCCAGCCGCCTGCAGCAGATCTCGGAAATCCTGCAAGTACCGGTCTCCTTCCTGTTCGAAGGCGGCCCGGGTGCTATCGAAACCAGCAACGGTTTTGGCGAGGCGGCATCGCCCACTTATGTGTCCGACTTCCTCGCAACATCCGAAGGCCTCGCGCTGACGCGTGCATTCACGCGCATCTCCGATGCCAAGCTCCGCCGCAGCATCGTCGATCTCGTCGAACAGATCGCTGCCCGCGAAGTGACGGACCAGCACTGAACATCGCTGACACGCATGGTGGGCAAAAGCGCGACGCGCTTTCGCCCACCATGCAGTCGACTCATCATTGATGCCGGTATTCGCCATTACGCCGATGGCGCAATGCGTATTTCGGCGCTATCACCGCGCCATGATGACTGACGACAATACCGACGACTCCAAACGCTACACCGGCTCCTTCTTCGGACGCCGCAAGGGCCACAAACTGCGCGACCATCAGGCTGACCTGATGGCGACGCTGCTGCCTGCGCTCACCGTCGACATCACGCAGCCCGCCCCCGACGATCTGCGCACATTGTTTGGTGGCGAAGTCGAAGCGGTGCGCCTCGAGATCGGCTTCGGCGGCGGCGAGCATCTGGTGGCCGAGGCACTGGCACATCCGGACATCGGCTTCATCGGCTGCGAGCCCTACATCAATGGCATGGCCAAGATCCTCGTGCAGATCGAGGCGCAGAACATCGGCAATATTCGCCTCGTCGCCGGCGATGCCGCGGAGCTGCTGAACTGGGCGCCATCGCAGTCGCTGAAGCGCATCGACCTGATTCATCCCGATCCATGGCCGAAGAAGAAGCACTGGAAGCGCCGCTTCGTGCAAGACGCGACGCTGGCGACCATGGCGCGCGTGCTGGCGCCGCACGGCGAATTTCGTTTCGTCTGCGATATCGAGAGTTATGTGGCGTGGACACTATGGCATGTGACGCGGTCGCCGGCCTTTGTCTGGCTCGCAGAGCGTGCAGATGATTGGCGCTTGCCCTGGCCGAACTACACAATGACGCGCTACGGCCGGAAGGCCACGCGCGAGGGGCGGAAAGCCAGCTATCTGATGTTCCGGTTGAAGTAGGAAAACTTGTCCCGGACGCGATGCGGCGCCCTTGTGCCGCTTCGCAGAGCCGAGACCGTTCCGGCCTCCGAGCTCTGTGCGGTCCTGGTTCTGCAAAGCAGCGCTAAGCGCTGCATTGCGCCCGGGACAAGGATCACAGCATGTTCGGCAGCACGCGATCCGGCGGCTTGTGCGCGTCCAGGAAGGTGCGGATGTTGATGATCACCTTCTCGCCCATCTCGACGCGGCCTTCCACCGTGGCCGAGCCCATATGCGGCAGCAGCACCACCTTGCCAGCCTTGGCGAGCCGCACCAGTTTCGGATTCACCGCAGGCTCATGCTCGAACACGTCGAGCGCCGCGCCCGCGATGTCGCCTGTCTCGATCAGCTTGGTCAGCGTTTCTTCGTCGATCACCTCGCCACGCGCGGTGTTGACGATATAGGCGTCCTTGCGGATCAGCTTGAGACGACGCGCCGACAGCAGATGGAAGGTGGCCGGCGTATGCGGGCAGTTCACCGAGATGATGTCCATGCGCGCCAGCATCTGATCGAGCGAATCCCAATAGGTGGCATCGAGCTCGTCGGCGATCTTCGGGGCGACCGGCTTGCGGTTATGATAGTGGATCTGCAGCCCGAAGGCTTTGGCGCGGCGCGCCACCGCCTGGCCGATACGGCCCATGCCGATGATGCCGAGACGTTTGCCGCCGAGCCGCTTGCCGAGCATCCAGGTCGGCGACCAGCCCTGCCAGTCTTCACGGCCTTCGGTGAGGATTGCGGCGCCCTCGATGAGGCGGCGCGGCACCGCGAGGATCAGCGACATGGTCATGTCGGCCGTGTCCTCGGTCAGTACTTTCGGTGTGTTGGTGACGGTGATGCCTTTGGCCTGCGCGGCGACGACGTCGATATTGTCGACGCCATTGCCGAAATTGGCGATCAGCCTGATCTTGCAGTCGGGCTGGTCGAGCAGCTCCTTGGTGATCTCGTCGGTGACGGTGGGAACCAGAACATCCGCCGTGCGGATCGCCTCGGCGAGTTGCTCCTGCGTCATCGGCACATCGTCGACATTGAGGCGCGCATCGAACAATTCGCGCATCCGCGTCTCGATGGATTCCGGCAGACGACGGGTGACGACAACGAGGGGCTTCTTCTTGACCGTCATATCCTGTTCACTCGCCCCTTGTTCGTTCAGTCCGCATTAACCCGGTTGATCGAAACTCCGGCAGCCGCGCAAATGCACCGTTTCCTCGGGTTCCCCCACTTAACCGGGTGTCTTGTTAAGTGTTTTGGGCCTTGGTTCTCTCTATCAGAGAACCGGGCCGAAACAAGAACCCCAAGGCCCGCGTGCAATGCGACAAGAATGGAATGGCGTGAGGTTGGGTTAATGACGTCGGGGCGTTTTGCGTATGCTGGTTTGGCGGTTGTGGTGCTCATGGTCACAGCGATCGATCCGGCCCTCGCCGCCAACACCGTTCCCCTTGGCGCCAGCGGCCTGCCTGTGCCGCGCTATGTCAGCCTCAAATCCGATCATGTGAATGTCCGCGCCGGCCCGACCAAGGATAACGATGTCGCCTGGGTCTATACCAAGGCCGGCCTGCCGGTGGAGATCACCGCCGAATACGAAAACTGGCGCCGGGTCCGCGATTCCGAGGGCTCCGAGGGCTGGGTCTATCACTCGCTGCTGTCCGGCCGCCGCACCGCGGTGGTGACCATGAAGCAGAAGGACGAACTGGCCGCGATCTATGACGATCCGGACCCGAAGAGCTCCGTCGCTGCGCGCCTGCAGGCCGGCGTGGTGGCGCAGGTGAAGCGCTGCAAGGACGGCTGGTGCCGGGTGATCGGCACCGGTTTCGATGGCTGGATCGAGCAGCAACGCCTGTGGGGCGTTTATGCCGACGAGAAGGTAAACTGAACGGATGCGTACCGGCCTGCTGGCCTTTGCACTCACGTTCCTGCCGCACCTTGCTTTCGCGCAATCGGCTGTCGAGCAATGCCTCGCCGCCAGGCAAAGCCTGACCGACGCAGCGCCGCTCTCGCGTACATCCGCCCTGCTCCGGGCCTCCGGACCGCTGCGCATCGTCGCCATCGGCTCGTCATCGACGCGCGGCCTTTGGCAATCGGACCCGGCGCGGACCTATCCGGGCATGCTGAAATCGGAACTGGAACGGCTGAGGCCGGGCTTGCAGGTTTCCATCATCAATAGCGGTCGCAATGCCGACACCATCCCCGGCAATGTCGCCCGGTTCGAGCGCGACGTATTCGCGCACAAGCCCGATCTCGTCATCTGGCAGATCGGCACCAATGACGTGACCTGGCTGCAGAGCAGCGACAGCTTGACGGCCAAGATCGTCGAGGGGATTCGCCAGTTGAAAGCAGCCGGCGCCGATGTGGTGCTGATGGACCAGCAGTATGCACCGGTAATTCTCGCGTCGAACCACAGCAAGATGCAGGCGAGCATCGCAGACGCCGCACGGCAGGAGAATGTGCCGCTGTTCTCGCGCTTCGACCTGATGCGCCGCGCCGTCGAAGGCGGGCTGTCGATGTCCGCGCTGACGAGCATGGACGGGTTGCACAGTTCTGCGGATGGTTACGCCTGCACCGGCCGCGCACTCGCACGTGCGATCGTGGCAACAATGCCTGCCTCTCAAACGCAAACTGCGCCGACGAAACGCCAGCGCAGCAGGTAGTGCAGTGATGCCTGACAGGCCGGGCGCAGCGCGCCCGCGCAGCCTTAGCGCTTCTTGCGCAAACGGACGACCATGTCGACGCGGCTGATCTCGAAGCCTTCCGGCACGTCCGGCATCTTGGCCAGCACGAGATTCTGGTTCGGGATATCGACCAGCTCGTGATTGTTCTCGAAGTAATAGTGATGATGTGTCGTCACATTGGTATCGAAATAGGTCTTCGTACCATCGACGCTGACCTGACGGAGCAGGCCGGCATCGGTCAGCTGGTTCAGCGTGTTGTAGACGGTCGCCAGCGATACAGGCACCTTGGCCATCGTGGCTTCTTCATACAGCATTTCAGCCGTCAGATGGCGGGCGCCCTTGCCGAACAGCAGCCAGCCCAGCGCCATGCGCTGACGGGTGGGACGCAGACCGACCGACTGGAGCATTTCGTTGACGTCATGCCACGGGCAACCAGTCAGGGCCGGCTGGCGGCCATGATTGATTTCCGCAACCGCGGTTGCGTCATCCATCGTTGAAATGCTTTCGTTTATATCCACGTCAGTAACCCTGCCACTTCCACGCAATTCTACTCGGGAATTCCCCAATAATATAAAAACGCAGGGCTCTAGATGCAAGATTCTCGCAACTAGAGGCCTTCGAGCGCGGAACCGTGCACCGCAGCACTGCGCCCAAGCGCGAATATGCCGTTAAAAGCGGGTGATACGCCGCTTTGCCGCCTTATGAGCGTATGATAGAGAGCCCTCCACCGGGACAGGTTCCCGCGTGATTTGGAACGATTCTATACGGCTTATCTTGGTTAAAACGGCCGTTTGACAGGAAAAGACCCGGAAAGCTTGAGCATGTTGCAGGAACGACGAAACAGCTACGCCTACGAAGATCTGCTGGCCTGTGGCCGCGGCGAGCTGTTCGGCCCGGGCAATGCGCAATTGCCGCTACCGCCGATGCTGATGTTTGATCGCATTACCCAGATCAACGAAACCGGCGGCGAATACGGCAAGGGCTTCATCCAGGCCGAACTCGACGTCAATCCGGATCTCTGGTTCTTCGCCTGCCATTTCAAGAACGACCCGGTGATGCCGGGCTGTCTCGGCCTCGACGCCATGTGGCAACTTGTCGGCTTCTTCCTCGGCTGGTCCGGCGGTATCGGACCCGGCCGTGCACTCGGCCTCGCCGACCTGAAATTCACCGGTCAGGTTCTGACCAATGTCAAGAAGGTCGTCTATACGATCGACGTGAAGCGCGTGATGCGCTCGAAATTGTGGCTCGGCATTGCCGATGGCTCGCTTTCCGCCGATGGCGAGATTATCTATCGGGCAAAGGATTTGAAGGTCGGCCTGTTCAAGCAGGATGCCGCCGCAACGCAGCCGGGAACGTAAACGCTCCGCTGCATATCGACGGCGGTTTCCGAGGGGGCAACCGCCAGGTCCACAACAACGTAAATTCAGAGGGCGAGACGATCATGAGACGGGTTGTCGTCACCGGGATGGGCATTGTCTCATCCATCGGAAACAACACTCAGGAAGTGCTTGCGAGCCTCCACGAGGCGAAGTCCGGCATTACGCGCGCCGAGAAACACGCGGAGCTGGGCTTCCGCTCCCAGGTGCAGGGCGCGCCGACCATCAATCCTGCCGACGTGGTCGATCGCCGCGCCATGCGCTTCCTCGGCGAAGGCGCCGCATGGAATCACATCGCCATGGAACAGGCGATCCAGGACTCCGGTCTGTCGCCTGAAGACATCTCCAACGAGCGCACCGGCATCATCATGGGCTCGGGCGGCCCGAGCGCACGCACGATCGTGGACTCTGCCGACATCACCCGCAGCAAGGGTCCGAAGCGTGTCGGCCCGTTTGCCGTACCGAAGGCGATGTCGTCCACCGCGTCTGCAACGCTGGCCACCTGGTTCAAGATCAAGGGCGTGAACTATTCGATCTCGTCAGCCTGCGCGACGTCGAACCATTGCATCGGCAATGCCTATGAGATGATCCAGTGGGGCAAGCAGGACGTGGTCTTCGCCGGCGGCTGCGAAGAACTCGACTGGTCGCTCTCGGTGCTGTTCGACGCCATGGGCGCCATGTCGTCGAAATACAACGACACGCCGGCCACCGCATCGCGTCCCTATGACCTCAATCGCGACGGCTTCGTCATTGCCGGCGGCGCCGGTGTGCTGGTGATCGAAGAGCTCGAACATGCCAAGGCGCGAGGCGCCAAGATCTATGGCGAGATCATCGGCTATGGTGCGACCTCCGACGG
Organism: Bradyrhizobiaceae bacterium PARB1; assembly: GCA_002256345.1. GTDB lineage: Bacteria > Pseudomonadota > Alphaproteobacteria > Rhizobiales > Xanthobacteraceae > Tardiphaga. Next base: position 171,533 of record NKIY01000008.1, read on the forward strand.
CTACGACATGGTCGCACCGTCGGGCGAAGGCGCCGAACGCTGCATGAAGATGGCGCTCGCCACCACCGGCGGCATCAAGATCGACTACATCAATCCGCACGCCACTTCGACACCGGCTGGCGATCCGCCGGAAATGCAGGCCATCCGCAACGTATTCGGCGTCGGCGACAAGTGCCCGCCGATCTCGGCGACCAAGGCGCTCACTGGCCACTCGCTGGGCGCCACGGGCGTGCAGGAAGCGATCTATTCGCTACTGATGATGCAGAACGGCTTCATCTGCGAGAGCGCCAACATCACCGAGCTCGATCCGGTGTTCGCCGACATGCCGATCGTGCGCAAGCGCATCGATAATGCGAAGCTCGGCGCCGTGCTGTCGAACTCGTTCGGCTTCGGCGGGACGAATGCGACTCTGGTGTTCAAGCGGATGGATGCGTAAGCGCTGATCTCTTCCCTCTCCCCTTGTGGGAGAGGGTGGATCGACGGCGAAGCCGTCGAGACGGGTGAGGGGTGCCACAAGCTCCGAGCCCGCGGTTACCCCTCATCCGTCTTCGCTTCGCGAAGCCACCTTCTCCCACAAGGGGAGAAGGAAGAAGTTCTACTCCCCCTCCCACCCGCACGCTCGCATCCGCTCTTGGAGATGCGGCGGCACCGGTGCCGTCACGCGCACCGGCTCCTTGTTGCGCGAGATCGGGATCACGATCTCCCGCGCGTGCAGATGCAGCGTCGGCTCGCCGAAACGGGGTCCGTTGCCGTAAATATTATCGCCGACAATTGGATAACCCGACGCCGAGGTGTGTACGCGGAGCTGATGCGTGCGGCCGGTGACCGGCTCCAGTGCCAGCCAGCTCATGCCGCCGCCGCGGCCGAGCACCTTGAAATTCGAGACCGACTTCAGCCCCTCAGGATCCGGCTTCATCCACCAGCCGCGCTCGGCATTGAGCCGGCCGAGCGGCATGTCGATCACGCCCTCCTCGGCCTCTGGCCCACCTTCGACCAACGCCCAGTACGTCTTGGAGATGCGGCTGTGCTTGAACAGCAACCCCAGCGAGGCCGTGGCCTTGCGATGGCGGCCCAGCACCAGACAACCCGACGTGTCGCGATCCAGCCGATGCGCCAGCACCGGCGCGCGTGGCAGGCCGTATTGCAGGAACCGGAAGGAATTCTCCAAATTCGGCCCACCTTTCGGGCCACGATGCACGGGTAAGCCGGCAGGCTTGTCGATCACCAGCATCAGACCGTCCCGGTGCAACACCCGCGACAGGATCTGGGCTTCGGTCAAATCGCCAACCAGCGCCGGTTCGGCTGCGGCAATTGGCTCAATGTCGGTGTCACTTTCACTCATCACGCGAAACGGCTAACACACCCCCGACATGAGCGACACTCCCGAAACGCCGAAACTGAGCTGGTGGCGACGGCTCTCCAGCGGGCTGAAACGGACCTCGAGCTCGATCGGCTCGGCGGTCGCCGACCTCGTGACCAAACGCAAGCTCGACCGCGCCATGCTCGAGGATATCGAGGACGTGCTGCTGCGCGCCGATCTCGGTTCCGACGTCGCCGCACGGATCGCCAAGGCGGTCGGCCAGGGCCGTTTCGACAAGGCGATCTCCGCCGATGAGGTGAAGGCCGTGGTGGCCACCGAGGTCGAGAAGGTGCTGGCGCCTGTCGCCCAGCCTCTCGAGATCGACACCACCCACAAGCCATTCGTTCTTCTCGTGGTCGGCGTCAACGGCTCCGGCAAGACCACCACCATCGGCAAGCTGGCCTCCAAACTCACCGCCGAGGGCCGCAAGGTGATGCTGGCTGCAGGCGACACGTTTCGTGCCGCGGCCATCGAGCAACTCAAGGTCTGGGGCGAGCGCAACAAGGTCCCGGTGATCGCCGGCACGCAAGGATCGGACTCTGCCAGCCTCGCCTTCAGCGCTGTCACCGCCGCCCGCGACGACAACCGCGACCTGCTGCTGATCGACACCGCCGGCCGGCTACAGAACAAGGCCGAGCTGATGAACGAGCTCGAAAAGGTGGTGCGCGTCATCAAGAAGGTCGATGCCACGGCGCCGCATGCGGTGCTGCTCGTGCTGGATGCGACAGTGGGACAAAACGCGCTGTCGCAGGTCGAAGCATTTCATCGTACGGCTGGCGTCACCGGTCTCGTGATGACCAAGCTCGATGGCACCGCACGCGGCGGCATCCTCGTGGCGCTGGCGGAGAAGTACAAACTGCCGGTGCATTTCATCGGCGTCGGCGAAGGCATCGACGATCTCGCGCCATTCACCGCAAAGGATTTTGCAAGAGCGGTCGCGGGCATCGAAGACTAAGACAGTTATTGTCCCGGACGCGATGCGGCACAAAGTGCCGCTTCGCAGAGCCGGGACCGCCACGAACTCCGGCATTTGGTACGGTCCCGGCTCTGCGGAGCAGCGCGAAGGGCGCTGCACCGCGTCCGGGACAAATTACCAGATCACTTGAACGTACTCTGAGAGAGACTGTCATGAGCGGCGACATTATCGACAAGAAACAACCACATCCGCTGTTCAAGCTCGCCACCGAACTCGGGCCGCTGATCGTGTTCTTCGTGGCGAACTCGAAATTCGGCCTGTTCGCCGCCACCGGCGCCTTCATGGTGGCCATCGTGGCGGCGATGATCGCGTCCTATATCGTCGTGAAGCATGTGCCGATCATGGCGATTGTGACTGCCTTCGTGGTGCTCGTGTTCGGCGGGCTGACGCTCTGGCTGCATGACGAGACCTTCATCAAGGTGAAGCCCACCATCATCTACGGGCTGTTCGCCGTGGTGCTCGGCGGCGGCCTTCTGTTCGGCCGCTCCTTCATCGCCATCATGTTCGATCAGGTCTTCAACCTGACACCGGCGGGCTGGCGCGCGCTGACGCTGCGCTGGACGCTGTTCTTCGCCGCCATGGCTGTGCTCAACGAAGCGATCTGGCGCACCCAGACCACCGATTTCTGGGTGACCTTCAAGGCCTTCGGCGTGATCCCGATTACCATGATCTTCGCGGTGCTGCAGATGCCCCTGATCAAACGCACCAGCATCGAGACCGCAACGCTTGGCGAAAGCGCTGCCGATGAAGGTGATGTGCGGAAGTAACTACCTGCCTGTAAAGACAGGCGCGCGGCGCGCCATCCATGCATCGAGGCCCTCGCCAAGATCATGTGTCGGCGCCATACGCGCGAATTGCTCGCACTCGATCTCGAGTCCCTCACCGATGCTCAGATTGATCCCGCGTGTCACCGCCGTGATCACGCTGGTCACCGCAAGCGGCGAATGACGCAGGATGCGGTACGCGAGTTCACGCGCCGCCGGCAGCAACCGATCGTGAGGAACGACGGCGTTCACGAGGCCGATCTGCAGCGCATGGGCCGGCGAAAAGCTGTCGCCGTTCAAAAGCAATTCAAGGCCGCGCTTCCGTCCGGCCAGCCGCGGCAGGCGCTGGGTGCCACCGAAGGTCGGCGACATGCCGAGCCTGATCTCGGGCTTGGCGAATGACGCCTGTTCGCTCGCCACCGCCAGATGCACCGCTTCGGTGATTTCGCAGCCGCCGCCATAAGCGAGACCGTTGACCGCCGCGATCACCGGCTTGGGAAATGCCTCGAGCCGCGCCGTCATTGCCTGCCCGCGGCGAACGAAGTGACGCAACGCTTCGCTCGGTCCCTGCTTCACGCTCTCGCTGAACTCAGGAATATCCGCACCGGCGGAAAAGGCCCGATCGCCCGCGCCCGTGAGAATCACGGCGCGGATACTCTTTTCCAGTTCGATCTCGTCGAGCAGCGCCATCAAGCGATCGATCAGCGCATAGTTCAGGGCATTGAGCTGGTTCGGGCGATTGAATGTCAACAGCGCGATCTCTCGATCGACATGCATGGTCACGAGTTCGGTCATATGAGGCTCCGGTCTTGCGATCTGTCCGTGACCGTAGGAAGCTGGCGCTCCCGTGTATATTCACTAGGCAGTATACATCCCACAATGACCAGCACCGCCAAGCCAACCAAAGACCGCATTGTCGCAGCCGCCAACAAGCTGTTCTACGACGAAGGAATTCGCGGCGTCAGCGTCGATGCCGTGGCCGAGAGGGCCGGCGTGACCAAACGGACGCTGTACTATCACTTCAAGAGCAAGGACGATCTGATCGCCGCCTATCTCGAAGGACGCGATCAACCGAATCTCGTGCTATTCAAGCGCTGGTTCGACGAGGCCAAAGGTGGGCTGCCCATGAAAGTGCAGGCCATCTTCGACAATCTCGCGCACTCGGCGCGGCATCCGAAATGGCGCGGTTGCGGCTTCCTGCGGACATCAGCCGAACTCGCCAACATGCCCGGGCATCCCGCGATGAAGATAGGCGCCGCGCACAAAAAGAAATTCGAAGCCTGGCTGCAGACAGAGTTCGACACCGCAAAACTATCCAATGCGCCGCTGCTCGCGCGGCAGATCGCATTGCTGCTCGATGGTTCATTCGCCACCGTGTTGTTGCACAGGGATGCTGCCTATATGGAAGCGGCGGGATTGGCGGCGAACAAACTCGTCAGCACCGCGAAGCGCGCGGCGAGCAAGGCGCCGCGCTCTTCTTGACCACTTCACGCTAGCGGGGAACTACACCGCCAGTGTGCCGGCCTTCGCCGCGGTATAGCGCTCGCCGATCTTGGTCCAATTCACCGTATTCCACCACGCCTTCAGATAATCAGCACGGCGGTTCTGATAGGTGAGGTAATAAGCGTGCTCCCAGACGTCGTTGCCCATCAAGGCGCGCTTGCCATCCATGATCGGATTGTCCTGGTTCGGGCGCGTCTCGATGGAGAGCTTGCCCGACTTGTCGACGATCACGAACACCCAGCCGGAGCCGAACTGGCGACCACCCGCGGCATTGAAGTCAGTCTGGAATTTTTCCATCCCGCCGAGATCGCGATCGATCGCCGCAAGCACTTCGCCTTCCGGCTTGCCGCCGTTCGGGCCCATGATCTGCCAGAACATGGTGTGATTGGCGTGGCCACCGAGATTGTTGCGGACGCCGGTCCGGATAGCATCGGGCACGCTCGAAAGATTGCCGAGCACTTCGACGAGCGGCTTTTCCGCCAGCATCGGCGTGTCCTTGGCGAAGGTGTTCATGTTGGCGACATAGGCCGCGTGATGCTTGTCGTGATGGATTTCCATCGTCCTGGCATCGATGTTCGGCTCGAATGCATTCACGGGATAGGTCAGCGGCGGCAGGATGAAAGCGCCGTTACCGGCGGTCGGCGTTGCCGCCTGGGCGAAAGCGAGACGTGGCGCAGCCACAGCAGCGGCCATGCCGGTCGCAGCGAACATCAGTTGGCGTCGGGACATCGATAGCATGGTGTTTCTCCTCGGACTTTGCTCTGCCGTTGCATGCGGCCTTGGCAACTACGTCTGGCCTGTGTGCCAGTTTCATATGCGGTCATTGTGACGCATGAACCTTCCGACCGTCATCACGTCACGGAGAGGCGGAGCTCCCAAAGCAAACGGCCGGGATTTCTCCCGGCCGTCGGTATTTATAGAAGCTCCGCCATTTCTTTTTGCCAGAGCATGATCTTGTCCGAAAACCGGAAGCCGCTTTTCGGAATCATGCTTTAGCGACGCGGCGGTGCCGTGCCGGGCGGAGGCGGCGGCAGCGAAGCCTGTCCGCCATTCAGCAACGGCGTGATGTTGCGAATGGTGACGCGGCGGTTCTGACGCTCCGGACCATCGGTCTGGATCTTCAGATACTGCTCGCCATAGCCTTGCGAGGTCAGGTTTTCCGCAGGCACCTGGAATTGCTGGGTGAGCAATTCGGCTGCCGACTCCGCGCGGCGATCCGACAGCGACAGATTGTCAATGTCCGAGCCGACAGCGTCGGTATGTCCCTCGATCAGGAACACGGCCTTCGGATTACGCGAGATGGCGCGGTTGAGGCCATCGGCGATCACCTGCAGCTTCGACGCTTGATCGGGCGAGATGGTCCACGAACCGGTGTCGAAATTGATCGAGTCGAGATCGATCGACGGCATGCGCTGGCGCACCATCGGGCTGTAGCGGATTTCATCCAGCGTATAGCGGCGCTCGATGCGATCCACCGGCGGTGCGATCAGCGTGTCGTAGACCAGCTCCGGAGAGGCCTGATCGTAGTCCACGATGTAACGGTTCTGCGGAATGCGGATCATCGGCGGCGGCAGATCGACATAGAAGTTGCCGGGACCACGGGGATCGCGGAACGAATTATCGATGATGATGATCTCCTGACCGTTCCGATCCCTGCGAATGCGGCGCAGCAACTGACCGTCGCGGCCGACCACCGTAATGATCTGCGATCCGTCCGGCCGCACGATGATCGTGCGATCGTCGTTGCCAATGCGCTCGGTACGGATGTCACGCGCACCGTAGCGGAAGCGATCGAGCTCGTTGTGGCGGATGAAGGCCTGGCCGGTTGGATCCTGCACGATGATACGACCGGGTTCAGTGTAGACCGTGCGGCCGCCTTCCTGGCGCTCGCTGCGCTGACCGCGGAAATCCTCCATACGGCGTGGGCCCTGCGGCGCGGCGCCGGGGGCGATCGGCGTCAAGGCAGCAGCGGGGGGCGGCGGAGCCGGGATCGGCGCAGTCACCTGTGGTGCCACCGGCTGCACGACCTTGATATTACCGCCGCCGGGAGCGACCACGACGGGCGCTGCGCTCGGCGTCGGCGGAGGAGCAGCGGGGGTTGCCGCAGTGGGCGGCGTTGCGGGCGCAGTGCCAGGCGCAGCAGCATTGGGCGGCGTGCCGGGGGTCCCTGGTGCACCGGGCGCTCCCGGACCACCCGGGCGGCGACCTTCACGGCCCTCACGACCTTCCGGGCCACCAGGACGGCCTGACGGAGGCGTGCCGGCAGGCGGCGTCACGGACGGAGCAGGAGTTGCTGCGGGCGGTGTCGCAGCTGCTGGCGGCGTTGCTGCAGGAGGCGTTACGGGTGCCGCAGCCGGCGGCGCAGCTGGCGTTGGAGCAGGTGCCGGACGGGCAGCAGGAGGCGTCGCGGGCTGGGCCGGTGTCTGGGCAGCGGGCGGTGTGGCCGGAGGCGTCGGACGCGCACCGGGCTCACGACGCTCACCGGGTTCACGGCGTTCGCCGCCCGGGCCTTCGCGACGCTCCATGCCGGCCGGCGCCTCACGGCGCTCGGGACGGGCAGCAGGCGGAGTCGGGGCGGCCGGCGGCTCGGCGCGCGGCGCTGGTGCCGCGGCGGGGGGTGGAGTCGGGCGCGCAGCAGGCGGCGCTTCGTGCGGCGGGGCACCAGCCGGCGGTGCTGGACGCGCGGCCGGGGGCGGACCCTTTGGCGGCCCCTTCTGTTCGCCCTCAGCGGCGGGTGGCGCTGCTTGCGCGAGCAGGATCGGCGCATCGCCATTTGATGCATGAGATGTGGTGACTGCAATCTGCGTCACACCGAACGCAGTGGTCGCCAGCAGGACGAGACGAAGTTTTGTCATGATGAGCTTGGGCCCCTCGCTAAGAATACGTCGGCAAAATCATTTGTCGGCCGAACAAATCGGCAGGTCGATGAACGAATAAGCATAGGGCCGCAATGTGGCGGCCTGCAAAGCCACAGTCGTATTTATTTCACGCACGACTGCAGCCTGAGCGCGCATTGTTCATACCGCGTTCAGACCGTTTCGTTAGTAGCACCCAGGCTACATCACCGCCGGTGGCTGTTGCCGTGGCACTTCATCCGGATTTGGCATCGGAATATCGGCAGGCATATCGCCGGGCAGTTCATTGGGCCGCGAGGGTTCGCCGGGATCGTGCACAGGAGGCGGCACTTCGGGCCGCGGATTGCCCGGCGGACGTTCCTGCGGAGGCTCGGAGGGCTTGCCTGGCGACAGCGGGGGATCCTCAACAGGGTTATTGCCAAGTCTGGCGCTGGTCATCAGATCGCAACCTTGCGATTGGTGCCGATGTCCGGACGGGAGCCCGTCATCGCCGCAGTCGCCATCTTGACGTAACTGATGACGGTGCCTGGCGAGTCCCAGAACTCAGCTTCGTCAGGCGCGAACTTCAGCACGCGAATATTTGGATCGTCGGCGTTATCCCACCAGGCCTTCGCTGCGGTCGTGAACAGCTCCTTGATCTTGGCGCGATCATTGGACACCGACACCGTGCCGCTGACGGATACATATTTCTGGTCACCAGCATCGGCGAAGGACAGATTGACATTGGGATTCTGCCTGATCTCATCATCCTTGTGACGCCTCGCGTCGCTTAGGAAATAGACGGCATCAGCGGCGCGGTCGACATAGGCGGCCATCGGCCGGGCCCGCAATTTGTCGCCGTCATGGGTGACGAGCATGGCGAAGCCAATCTTCTTCATCAGCTCCCAGGCACGTTCGATATCGCGAGTATTGTCGCTGGACATATCCGTTCTCCCTTTGCGGGGTAACGGATGCGAGCAGGCGATGTTCCGGGCGCAACCGAACCTGCGGCGCAATTTGACAGCGGATCGGGAACCTTCCATCAGGAAGTATTCGCGCCATTACCACCTTGGGGGAAATTCGATGCCGTTTGCCTATTGGAGCATTCTGATTGCTGCGCTGCTGCCGTTGATCATCGCCGGCTACGCCAAGTCCGGATCGCACGACAACAACACACCACGCGACAGTGCCGAACAGTTCACAGGCGCCAAGCGCCGCGCCTACGCAGCCCATCAAAATGCGTTCGAAAGCTTCCCGTTTTTCGCCGCTGCGGTGCTCGGCGCGCTGACCTTCGGCGCATCGGCAAAAACCGTCGGCGTACTGGCCGCGGTCTATCTCGCATTCCGCATCGCACATGCGTTGCTTTACATTGCCGACAAATCGACGCCGCGGTCGCTGGCCTATGCGGGCGGTTTCTTCACCAATGTCGCGATCTTCGCGCTGCCGATGCTGCAGATCAACTTCATCTGATCTCGGACCATCCCCGTCATTGCGAGAATACAGCAACGAAGCAATCCAGAAGATCGCAAGGGACGTCTGGATTGCTTCGTCCAAAGGAACCGACGTTGCGAATTCTTAGGGGCTCGCAGCCACAACGACCGGTCACGCCGGCCTGCGATGCCGCAGGAAGCTGCCGAGCAAACGACGTTTGCCCTTACGCGGAATCAGGTCGATATCGCTGACCAGCCTGGCGCCCCCCTTGCGACGCTCCAACACGATCTTCCGGCTATGGAAGGCTTCCAGCTCGGCCCGGTGCGCCACGCTGACGACCGTGGCGTTCGGCATCTCCTTGGTCAGCAGCTCCATCATGCTGTCCTGGCTCTTCTCGTCGAGCGCCGAGGTGGCTTCATCCAGCACGATGATATCGGGATTGTGCAGGAACAGCCGCGCGAAAGCGAGGCGCTGCTTCTCGCCGCCGGACAGCGTCTGATCCCACGGCGCGTCCTCCTCGATCTTTTCCTTGAGATGGGAAAGACCGACCTTGTCGAGCGCCTCGCCGATCTGTTCGACGGTCCAGTCCTCTTCCGCAGCGGGATAGGCCGCAGCGCGGCGCAGCGTACCCGACGGCACATAGGGTTTTTGCGGCAGCATGAAGAGCCGGCGGTCGGGATGGAAATTAACGCTGCCGCCGCCCCATGGCCAAAGACCGGCAATCGCACGCACTAGCGTGCTCTTTCCGGTGCCTGACTCGCCGGCGACGAGCAAACGTTCACCAGGCTCGATGTCGACCTCGGTATCGCCGACCACGGCCGTGCCGTCATCCAGCGTTACTGACAGATCGTGCAAGCCGAGCATCGTCTCGTCCGACGTCTCGCCGCGCTTGATGCGGCCGAAGCCATCACCCAGCTCGGCGCGCTCAAGACCATCGAGCGACATCATCAGCGAGGCGATCCGGCGCGCGCAGGCATTCCAGTCGGCGAGGCGCGGATAGTTATCGACCAGCCAGCCGAACGCGCTCTGGACGATGGTGAATGCCGAGGCCGCCTGCATCACCTGACCGAGCGACATGCTGCCTTCGAGAAATTTCGGTGCGCAAAGCAGCAGCGGGACCACGGGCGCGATCAGACTGGAGCCCTGCGACACGAGCGTGGTGCGCATATACTGACCGGCGAGTCGCGTCCATTGCTTGAGGACATTGCCAAACGTCTTGTCGATCCCGCCGCGCTCTTCCTCCTCGCCGCCAAGCAGCGCGATGCTTTCGCCATTCTCGCGGACGCGGGTCAACGCATAACGATATTCGGCCTCGGCCTGATTCTTGTCTTCGGAAATGCCGACGAACCGGCGGCCGATCACGGTGATCGAGCCGGAGGCGACGGCCGCATAGAGGATCGCCGCGATGACGAGGAAACCGGGAATGGTGACAACGCTGCCGCCGACCGACAGTGTCAGCGCACCGCCGATGGTCCACAGCACGACAATGAATGTTGCCGCCGACAGCAACGCCGATGTGACGCCGGAGATGAAATCGACCGGCGAGTCGGTGGCAATGCGTAGATCCTCGGCAACCCGATATTCGGGATTCTTGTGATCGCCATCGACCAGATTGAGTTGATAGTAGCGGCCGTTTTTGAGCCAGCGCGAGATCACTGCGTTTGTCAGCCAGGCACGCCAGCGGCGCTGGATGCTCATCCGCGCGAAGACTTGCCCGACACCGAGCAACACGCTGCCAATGGCGAGCGGGAAGAACACGCCCGTCAGATGAAAGACTGTTGCGGAATCGCGTTTCTCGATGGCGTCGAAGATCGAGCGATTCCAGACATTGATGCCGTACTGGAATGCGACATTGGCGACGATCATCAAAAGCAGGCCGATCGAGAAGACCCAGGCGAACTTGTCACCAGCCTTGCCCCAGAAGCCGCGCGCACTGATCCAGAAACGCGTCAGCAGGTAATCCTTGCGTGCCTGCTCGGCTTCTTCCGGAGACAGCTCCGGATCGGGCTCGACCACGTCCGGCGGTGGCGGATCTATCTCGTCGCCGGCTTCGTCCTTGAGCGAAACGATCTGGCCTTTACGTCCAGCGTCTTTCGGCTTTGCATCCGCCCGCTTCGCGGCACTAACACTCGAATGACCTGACAGCTTGCTCATGGCGCGGTAACGTCAGGAAAATCAAAAGGTTCCTGCGGGTTCCGTTACCCTCAAACGGTCTGCCGCCGGGCCTTGCGCCAGTTACCCGCCTTGGCCAGAACGCGCGAGAGCTGCTCGATGGAATAGGGCTTCTGCAGGAGCTCGAAGCCGAAGGTGCCGTTTTGCGCGAGCACATGGCTGTAGCCCGAAGTGAGCACGACCGGCAGATCCGGATAAACCTCGCGAATCTGCTGCGCGAGTTCTATGCCGCTGGTGCCGGGCATCACCACATCGGAAAATACGACGTCGTAACGACCGACATGGCGCTTGAGCTCCTCGAGCGCTTCTTCCGCACTGTGCCTGAGTTCGGTCAGATAGCCGAGCTCGCGCAGCGCGTCGGTGGCAAAGGTACCGACGTCGCGATTGTCCTCGACCACCAGAACCGACAATCCGTTGCCATCGACCAGCGGTGCTTCTCGTACCGACGGGGCCGATGGCACACTGCCCACGACCCGCGGCAGATAGAGCGTGAAGATACTGCCCTTGCCGACTTCGCTCACCACCACGACCTCGCCGCCGGACTGCTTGGCGAAACCGAACACCTGCGACAGACCGAGACCGGTGCCCTGCCCGACTTCCTTGGTGGTGAAGAACGGCTCGAAGATTCGCTCGAACTGATCGGCGGGAATGCCGCTGCCGGAATCCGCAAGAGCAACCGCGACATAACCGTCCTTGCGGGGCATCATCGCCGATGGAAGTCGTTCGCTGGTCGTCACGCTGATGATGAGACGGCCTTCACCCTTCATCGCGTCGCGGGCATTGACGGCGATATTGATCAATGCCGTCTCGAACTGGCCGAGATCGGCATCCACATGGAGCGGCTTGTCCGGGAGATGCGTGACAATCTCGACAGACGCGCCAGTCAGCGTGCCGATGATATCCGTGACCGAACTCACACATTGGCCGACGTCGAACACTTCCGGCTTCAGGGTCTGCCGCCGCGCAAAGGCGAGCAGTTGTGCGGTGAGCTTCGCCGCGCGGGTCACTGTATCGGAAATCGCGGCGACATAGCGGGCGCGGCGCTCGGGCGCGAGATCTGGCCGCTGCAACAGATCGACGGATGAGCGGATCACCGTCAGCAGATTGTTGAAGTCATGTGCGACACCGCCGGTCAATTGCCCAAGTGTTTCGAGACGCTGGCCATGTTTCAGCGCTTCTTCGGCCTCGCGCCGCTTCGTCGCTTCGAAATTCAGCCGGCGTGTACGTCGCAGAGCGAATAGCAGCAATCCGAACAGCAGGGCGGTGGCGGGAATGCCGAAGATCAGATGATAGCTGATCGCCCTCAGCCAGCGATCGCGAATAGCCGATGTTTCCAGGCCGGCTGAGACATAAATGGGATAGCCGGCGATGCGCTGATAGCCGATGCGTCGCTCGATATTGTCGCCGGGCGAGATGATGGTGATGAGATCGCCGCCAGGATGCGCAGCAATCCGGCGACCGATCGGCCCATTCCGGTCGATCTGCTTGATGTTTCCAGACGCAGGATAGCGCGCGAGGATCGTGCCATCGGCAAGACCGAGCGCAAAGAAACTGCCCGGCGCGCGGCCGATGCGTGAGTAGAACTTCTCGAAATATTCGGGAAGCACCGAGGCCTGCACGACGCCGGTGAACCTTCCATCGTCGCTGGTGCGACGACGGCTGACACCGAAGAAGGGCGCGCCCTGATAGGGCGGTCGCGGCAACAGGTTTGCGCCGATAAAGGTGCCGACTTCCTTGGCGACATGCGCCTCATAGTAGTCACGATCGGAGAAATCGATGTGAGGCAAAGCGAGATTGAGGCTGTTGACCAGTGCGCGGCCCCGGTCGTCGAACACCCACACCGATTTGAGCTGGGGCAGCGCATCCGTGACCTGTTTGAGCCGGGCCGACATTACGTCCGCATGAGCACGTAGATCGTCATCGGAGCGTCCGCGGATAACCTCGTTGATTTCCGACAGACTGCGATCGATGGTCTCGAACACTTTCAACGCATGTTCGTGCGCAACATCGAGTGTGCGCGCGATCTCGCGATCGGCGATCTCGTTGGTCGAGAACCAGGAATTGGTAGCGGCGAATGCGAACAGCGAAATGGGGAAAGCCAGGGATGCGGCCATCATCCACTGCAGCATTTTCAGAGAGTTGTGCTGTTCTGTCTTCACATTCCCTGCCCGCTTCGCGCCAGTCTAGCGCATCAAGCGGGATCGACCAACCCTTCGCCGCGGCAAGAAAATGTCACCGGCGCGACGCAATATGGCGAAGTTTCGCAGTGTTACTTTGCGTCGCACCGCGTCCAAGACAAGATATCGTCTAGACCGGCCCCCGCTAACCGGCGCTCATTTGCGAACGGAAGGCCCAGCGTGTGGAGCGCTGCTCGATCCAGGCGAAGACCGCATACATCAGCACGCCCTCGAAGGCGAGTAGCAGCAGCGCGGCATAGACGTTCGCCATGCGGAAACTGGCGCCTTCCTGCGCGATCAGAAAACCGAGACCGGCATTGGCGCCGAGGGTTTCGGAGACGACGGTGCCGACAAAAGCCAGCGTGATCGCGACTTTCAGCGAGCCGAAGAAATATGGCAGCGCACGTGGAATGCCGACCTTCAGCATGATGTCGAGCTTGCGCGCGCCGAGCGCACGCAGCACATCCTCGAGCTCCGGCTCCGTGGTCGCAAGGCCGGTGGCGATATTGACGACGATCGGGAAGAACGAGATCAGGAATGCGGTGACGATGGCCGGCACTTCGCCGATGCCGAACCAAAGAATCAGCAACGGCACGATGGCGACCTTCGGAATGGTGTTGAAGCCGATCATCACCGGATACAGACCGCGATAGATCGTCCGCGACCAGCCGACCACGAGGCCAAGCATGACGCCGAATACCACGGCCAGAGCGAAGCCGACCATCGTGACCCACAGCGTGACCCAGGAGTGATAGAGGAACACCTTCCACAGCTTGAACATCGCCGCAAAGGCAGCCGATGGCGGCTGCAGCACCGATGTGTTGATCTTGAAGACAGCGCAGGCGCCTTCCCAGATCAGAAAGATCGCAGCGGTGAAGATCCAGGGCGCGAGTTTTTCGACGAGACGCGAACTCATCACTTGCGCACCTCCGCGATTTTCAGACGCAGCTCGTGCACGATGTCGCCGAATTCCTTGTCATAGGTGACTTCGAGATCGCGCGGCCGCGCAAAGTCGACCGGCTTGATCTGTACGATGTGGCCCGGGCGCGCGCTCATGACATAAATATTGTCCGCGAGGAACGCGGCTTCGCGCAAATCGTGCGTGACCAGGATCACTGTAAACCTGAGACGCTGCCAGAGATCGCGCAGCACGCACCAGAGCTCCTCGCGCGTGAAGGCATCCAGCGCGGCGAACGGCTCGTCCAGCATGAGCAACGCCGGCTCATGGATCAGTGAGCGGCACAGCGAGACGCGCTGCTGCATGCCGCCGGAGAGTTCCCAGGGATAACGATCGCCAAAACCTGCGAGGCCGACAGTGGTGAGCAACTGCTCGGCCTTGGCGCGAAACTCGGCTTTCCTGGAACGGAATTGCGACCGATAGGGCTCGACGATTTCCAGCGGCAGCAGCACATTGTCGATGACCTTGCGCCACGGCAGCAGATTGGCGTGCTGGAATGCCATGCCGGCCATCTTGACCGGGCCCGTCACTTCCTTGCCATCGATGGCGATGGTGCCGGCCGTCGGCTTGTGCAGGCCGGTGACCAGCCGCATCAAGCTGGATTTTCCGCAACCGGACGGCCCGACCACCGCAGCGAATTCGCCGCGCGCGATCTTCAACGTCGTATCCTGAAGGGCAGTGATCTCGCCGCTGGCGCCGCGATATTTCAGGGTGACGCCATCGATGTCGACGAACGTATCCATGCGTGTCTGACCCGACCTTTTGTCTTGCCGGGATCAGAGCTTGCGTTCGCCGGCCGGCGGCAGATAGTCCGACGTGAACAGATCGCCCGCCTTCGGCTTCGGATTCTTGAACTCGTAGGTTACCGCGATCTGCTCGATGGCCTCGCCCATACGCTTCTCATCGATGCCGCCGACACCATTCGCCTTCACCCACGGGGTGATGAAATTGTCCTTCAGCGACATCTTGAGGCGCGCCAGCTCGATTTTCTCGTCGGCCGTCTCGTTACGCTTCATCACCGACTTGATAGCCGCATCCGGATCCTTCGCCGTCTCTATGATGCCCTTGATGGTGGCGCGGACGAAGCCGGCGACGGCCTTGGGATTGGCCTTTGCAAATTCCGGATTGACCATGATGGCATTGCCGTACAGCACCACGCCATAATCCGACATCAACATCACCTTGATGTCCTTCTCGGCGATGCCCTTGGCCATCAGGTTGAAGTAGGACGAGAAGGAAAAGCCCGTGATCGCATCGACCTTGCCGTCGGCGAGCATCGGCTCGCGCACGGGGAAGCCGACATTCTCGATCTTCACCTTGCTGTCGTCGATCTTGTTCTCCTTCACAAAGGCCTTCCACTGCGCAAAAGCGCCGTCCGGCGCGGGAGCGCCGAGTACTTTGCCTTCAAGGTCCTTCGGCGCATTGATGCCGGTCTTGGCGATGGAGACGATGGAAAATGGCGGCACGTCATAGACCATCGCGATGGCCTTGACGTCCTTGTCCGGATTCTGGTCGCGGAAGCGCGCCAATGAATTGATGTCGAAGAAGCCGAGCGGATAGGTGCCGGCGGCGACGCGGGCGATGCCGGCGACCGAACCGGGGCCGCTGTCGATCGTCACGTCGAGGCCTTCAGCCTTGTAATAGCCCTTGTCGAGCGCGACGAAATAGGGTGCAGACGGCCCCTCGAATTTCCAGTCGAGCGCGAATTTGACAGCGGTCTGCGCTCCGGCCGACACGATCGATGCCATCAGCGCGGCGCCAGCGATTGCACCCAGACCCAGCTTTCGAAGCATCGAGCAAATCCTTTGTGATCAAATCTCGGGCGCAGGCTAGCACAGGCCGTGCCAGCCGTGGCGAGGAGGATTTGCCAGAGCCACAGTAATATGCAGGTGCAGCTGCGCCCAACAGGGGCATACTGCACATCACTTGGGCGATTCGATCAGTTTAGGCATCCAACTAACGTGATAACAGGATCGGAATCGTCGCATTGCGAAGGATCGATCCCGTTGCCGAGCCGAATACGAATTCCGTGATCTTCGACTGTCCGAACGCGCCCATGACAATGAGATCCGCATCGATCTCGACGCTGTTCGACAGGATGAGCGCACCTGCATCATTTCCCTTCAGGTTGTCGAGAGTAACCCGCACGCCATACCGGGCGAGATGCCGGGAGATGTCCGTCCCGGGATCCTCACCCAGCAGGCGATTGATCTTGGCTTCCGGCACGACGACGACATGGACATCCTCGGCCTGAACGAGCAGCGGGATCGCATCGGAAACCGCCCGGGTGGCTTCCCTGCTCGCATTCCAGCCGATGACCACCTTTCGTACCGGCCGCGCGACATCCCAACCCGACGGCACAAGGATCGAGGGAACACCTGAGGCGAAGATGACATCTTCGGACAGCGTTAGTGCGCTCTCGCGTCGCTCCGCACCGCGCGTCGAACCGAGAATGGCGAGACTTGCGTGCCGTGCGTGCAGCATCAGCGCCTCGCCAATCTCGCCGTCGCAATTCCGTAATTCGCATTCGATCCCGTGGATGCGCGCCAGCTCGATCAGCTTAGCCTGCACCGATGCGAGACTCGCACGCTTTCGCTCCTGATAGAGCTCGAACATCGCAGCCACCGCATCGCCGCGAGCGAATTCCGAATGTCTGTTGTAGCTCGGCTGTTGCGGGACGAGAGCGGCGACAAGATGCGCTTTCCAGGTTTTCGCGAGGACTGCCGCATATTGCAGGAGCGTCTGATGCCCATCGTGATCGGCGGCGTCGAGATAAACGACGATATCCTTCGGTGTCTGCATATGGCCCTCGAACATGCCGGCATTAGCGCGCGGCTGCTGGAGGATTGCACGCGATGTTCTTAACGAAAACTGGAGCGCCGCCTTCACGATGACGCGAGACCCCTGCGTCATGGCGCAGCATCTGCACCCGGTGTCGGGTGAACTTCATCGTATGGGCGCAGGACATGAAAAATGCCGGCCTGCACGAGCAGACCGGCATTGATATTTCGCAATCGCTGTCGCGGCGAACGCGTCAGACCTGACGCTCGACCATCTTCATCTTGAGTTCGGCGATGGCTTCCGACGGGTTGAGACCCTTCGGGCAGGCCTTGGCGCAGTTCATGATGGTATGGCAGCGATAGAGGCGGAACGGATCCTCGAGATTGTCGAGACGCTCGCCGGTGGCCTCATCGCGCGAATCCTTGACCCAGCGGGTCGCCTGAAGAAGCGCGGCGGGGCCGAGGAAGCGATCGCTATTCCACCAGTAGCTCGGGCACGAGGTCGAGCAGCAGGCGCAGAGGATGCATTCGTAGAGGCCGTTGAGCTTCTCGCGGTCCTCGTGGCTCTGGCGCCATTCCTTCTGCGGGGTCGGGGTGGTGGTCTTCAGCCACGGCTCGATCGACGCATACTGGGCATAGAAGTTGGTGAGATCCGGTACCAGGTCCTTCACCACCGGCTGATGCGGCAGCGGATTGACCTTGATAGCGCCGTCATCGACTTCGTCCATCGCACGGGTGCAAGCGAGCGTGTTCTGGCCATCGATATTCATGGCGCAGGAACCGCAAACGCCTTCACGGCATGAGCGACGGAAAGTCAGCGTCGGATCGATGTTGTTCTTGATCCAGATCAGACCGTCCAGGATCATCGGGCCACAATCATTCAGGTCGACATGATAGGTGTCGACCGATGGATTCTTGCCGTCATCCGGATTCCAGCGATAGACGCGAAATTCGCGCGTCTGGGTCGCGCCGGCGGGCTTCGGCCATTCCTTGCCGCCGGTGATCTTGGAATTCTTCGGGAGTGCGAACTCAGCCATATTCTCGAGCCTTCGCTTTCTCAGTACACGCGCGCTTTGGGCGGAATGTACTGCACGTCATTCGTCATCGTGTAGTCGTGCACCGGGCGATAATCGATGGTGGTCTTGCCACCCTTCTCGACCCACGCCAGCGTGTGCTTCATCCAGTTCTTGTCGTCGCGGTCCGCAAAGTCCTCGCGGGCATGGGCGCCGCGGCTTTCGGTGCGGTTGGCAGCGGAGTCCATGGTGACGAGCGCCTGACCGATCAGGTTATCGTATTCCAGGGTCTCCATCAGGTCCGAATTCCACACCAGCGAACGATCGGACACGCCGATATCGTCGATGCCGTCATAGACCTTGTGGATCAGATCCTTGCCTTCGTTGAGCACGTCGCCGGTGCGGAACACGGCGCAGTTGGTCTGCATGACCTGCTGCATGCTCTCGCGCATCTTCGCCGTGGGCGTGCCGCCCTTGGCGTTGCGGAAGTGGTCGAGACGGCCGAGCGCCATGTCCGCCGAATTCGACGGCAGATCGGGCTGCTTGGCGTTCGGCGTCAGCTTCTCGGCGAGACGCAGCGCAGCGGCGCGGCCGAACACCACGAGATCGATCAGCGAGTTGGAGCCGAGACGGTTGGCGCCATGCACCGACACGCAGGCGGCTTCGCCGACGGCCATCAGGCCCGGAACGACAGCGTTATCATCGCCGCCCTTCTTGGTGACGACTTCGCCGTGATAATTTGTGGGAATGCCGCCCATGTTGTAGTGCACGGTCGGGATCATCGGGATCGGTTCGCGGGTCACATCGACACCGGCGAAGATGCGCGCCGATTCCGAAATGCCCGGCAGGCGTTCATGCAGGATCGCCGGATCGAGGTGATCCAGATGCAGGAAGATGTGGTCCTTCTTCTTGCCGACGCCGCGGCCTTCGCGAATTTCGATGGTCATCGCGCGCGAAACGACGTCGCGCGAGGCCAGATCCTTAGCGGACGGAGCATAGCGCTCCATGAAGCGCTCGCCTTCGGAGTTGACAAGGTAACCGCCTTCACCGCGGGCACCTTCGGTCACCAGACAGCCCGAACCGTAGATGCCGGTCGGGTGGAACTGGACGAACTCCATGTCCTGCAGCGGAAGGCCCGCGCGCAGCGCCATGCCGCCACCATCGCCGGTGCAGGTATGCGCCGAGGTGCAGGAGGCGTAAGCGCGGCCATAGCCGCCGGTGGCGAGAATGACGGTCTGCGCCTTGAAGCGATGCAGCGTGCCGTCGTCCATCTTCAGCGCGATGACGCCGCGGCAGGTGCCTTGGTCATCCATGATCAGGTCGATGGCGAAATATTCGATGAAGAACTCGGCGGCGTGACGTAGCGCCTGGCCATACATCGTATGCAGCATGGCGTGACCGGTACGGTCGGCCGCGGCGCAGGTACGCTGCGCCTGGCCCTTGCCGTAGTCCATGGTCATACCGCCGAACGGGCGCTGATAGATCTTGCCGTCTTCGGTGCGCGAAAACGGCACGCCCCAATGTTCGAGCTCGTAAACGGCGTCGGGCGCGTTGCGCACCATGTATTCGATCGAGTCCTGATCGCCCAGCCAGTCCGACCCCTTCACGGTGTCGTACATGTGCCAGCGCCAGTTGTCCTCGTGCATGTTGCCGAGCGAGGCCGAGATGCCACCCTGGGCAGCCACCGTGTGCGAGCGGGTCGGGAACACCTTGGTGATGCAGGCGGTGCGCAGACCGGCTTCGCCGCAGCCGACGGTCGCGCGCAGGCCGGCGCCGCCGGCGCCCACGACAACGACGTCATAGGTGTGATCTTCGATGGGATAGGCGTAGCCGTTGGTAGCGGGGCCACCAACGCCGTTCGCGCCATTGCCGTTCGCGGCCATGCGCTACACTCCAGATGAAAGTTTGAAAATGGCGTAAGCCGATGCCAGCGC
This sequence comes from Bradyrhizobiaceae bacterium PARB1, assembly GCA_002256345.1. Classification (GTDB taxonomy): domain Bacteria; phylum Pseudomonadota; class Alphaproteobacteria; order Rhizobiales; family Xanthobacteraceae; genus Tardiphaga. Next base: position 191,435 of record NKIY01000008.1, read on the forward strand.
GATCACGGCCGAGAAGAAGTTGTTGCCCATGATGGACACCAGCTTCAGCTTCTCGTCATGCACATAGTCTTCGATGACGATCTGCATGCCGATGCGCATATGGACGACGCTTGCGATGATGAACAGCAGCAGCGTGATGGCGACCACGGGCGAGCCAAGGATCTGTGCAGCGCCGGCCTGATTGCGGCCGAGCAGCGACATCACGATGAAGATCACCGGAACCAGCAGCAGCAACATCGCGACGGCGGTGAGGCGCTGGCGCCAGTGGTCGCGCGTACCGGAATGCGAGGAACCGTGGTTGCGGACGCGGCCGAGCGGCGTGCGCATGGATTTCTGAGAGGGCGAGCTCATCGGCCACCTCCGATGGCGTAGGCAATGATCCAGAGCAGGATGGTGATGACGATGCCGGCGATCAGCGCCGCGCGGGTGAGCCATTCACGCTCATTCGGCTTGAAGCCGTAACCGAGATCCCAGACCAGGTAGCGAATGCCGCTCATGGCGTGATGAACCAGCGCCCAGGTGTAACCGAACGCGATCAGGCGCCCGATAATGCTGCCCGTGAAGGCCTGCACATAGGCATAGGCGGCGGGGCCCGAAGCGGCGGCAATGAGCCACCAGACGAGGAGCAGAGTGCCGAAATACAAGGCAATGCCAGTGGCGCGGTGGATGATGGACAGAGCCATCGTCAGCGTCCGGCGATAGATTTGCAGATGCGGCGAAAGGGGGCGTTCGATCCTGGCGGCCATTCAACAACTTTGACAGGTTAATGGGCATCAAGTGCCCGAATTGGGATCGCGTAGAGCAATTCTATTTACGAAGTCGGTACGATGAGTGCAATCGCGAAATGACATAAACAGAACTCACGTTCAGAATTTGAAATCAGCATTGCGCTCGGCGGGATTGACACTTGGCATGCCACGGGCGCACAGGCAATGAAGCGCGATTCAGGCAAACTTTATAGCGCGATAACAAATGTAAATCGGGGCGGGAAATGGCGGGGCTGAATATCACCGAAGTTGTCCAACTGGCAGTGCTTCTGGTGGCCGTTGGTGGACTGAGCGGTTTCCTCGCCGGCGTGTTTGGGATCGGCGGCGGCGCCATCCTAGTACCCGTATTTTACGAGTGTTTTCGTATTGCCGGCGTGCCTTTGGAGGTGCGGATGCCGCTCTGCATCGGCACCTCGCTGGCCATTATCATCCCCACATCGCTGCGTTCGTTCCGTGCCCATCTGGCGCGCGGCGCGGTGGACATGGAGATCCTGCGCAGGTGGTGGCTGCCGATCCTGATCGGCGTCGCCGTCGGCAGCGTCACCGCCCGTTTTGCGCCGGAGCGGCTGTTCAAGATCGTCTTCGTGATGGTCGCCTGGTCCGCTGCTGCACGGCTGCTATTCGCGCGTGAGGAGTGGAAACTCGGCGACGACCTGCCTGGCGGACCGCTGATGAAGGTCTATGGCTTCTTCGTCGGCCTGCTCTCGACGTTGATGGGGATCGGCGGCGGGCTGTTCTCGAACCTGCTGATGACCTTCTACGGCCGCCCGATCCATCAGGCGGTGGCGACATCATCGGCGCTGGCCGTACTGATCTCGATCCCGGGCGCACTTGGCTACATCTATGCCGGCTGGCCGGCGGCCGCGACCTATCCTGACGTCGCCCCGCTGCAACTGCCCTTCGCGCTCGGTTACGTCTCACTGATCGGCGCATTGCTGGTGATGCCGACGAGCCTGCTTACCGCACCGCTTGGTGTGAAGGCCGCGCATGCGATGTCAAAGCGCACACTGGAGATCGCGTTCGGCACCTATCTGTTCATCGTAGGCAGCAGGTTCGTGGTGGCTCTCTTGTAGTCCGCATAAGCGAAGCGACATGCGGGAACAATAGAGGTCGTTGAAGCGCCTCCCCTCATATCGCTACGTTCATGCGGGCTACGGATAGGAAAGCCCCCGCGTAATACTATCCGTAATAGTATCCATATGCAGGCTTGCTATGGAGGTGCATGGCTCAAACTCATCACCACGATCATGCGCATGATCGCGACGACCACGCCGGTCATTCGCACGGCCCGGGCGGACACGTCCATGCGCCTACCAGTTTCGGCAAGGCCTTCGCCATTGGCATCACGCTCAACACCATCTTCGTCGTGGTTGAAGCGGTCTATGGTTATGCCAGTGGCTCGATGGCGCTGGTGGCTGACGCCGGACATAATCTCTCCGACGTGCTTGGGCTCATCGCGGCCTGGACCGCCGCAGTGCTGGCGAAACGTGCCGCAACCCCGCGCTACACTTACGGCCTCAAGGGCTCGTCGATTCTCGCGGCGCTGTTCAATGCGGTGTTCTTGCTGGTCGCGGTCGGCGCCATCGCCTGGGAAGCCGTGCTGCGCCTGTTCAATCCCGAGCCGGTGACCGAGATCACTGTCATCGTGGTCGCCACCATCGGCATCGTTATCAATGGCATCACCGCGCTGATGTTTGCCTCCGGCCGCAACAGCGACCTGAACATCCGCGGCGCCTATCTGCATATGGTTGCGGATGCCGCCGTCTCCGTCGGCGTCGTGATCGCGGCCGTCATCATCATGTTCACCGGCTGGCTGTGGATCGATGCGGTTACCAGCCTGGTGATCTGCGTGCTGATTGTCTGGGGCACCTGGAGCCTGCTGCGCGATTCCACCGCGATGTCGCTGGCCGCCGTACCGCGCGGCATCGACCCGGTTGCGGTGCGCGCCTATCTCGAGAAGTGCCCGGGCGTTGCACAGATGCATGACCTACATATCTGGCCGATGAGCACGACCGAAGTGGCGCTCACCTGCCATCTGGTCATTCCCTCAGGCGCGCCGGGCGATGCCTATCTGATGGATATCGCCGAGCGGCTCAAACGCGACTTCAGTATCGAACACGCGACGATCCAGATCGAGACCGATCCGAATTCGGCCTGCGCATTGGCGCCGGAGCACGTGATTTAAGGAAGCTGCCAAAAATTCCATGTCATCCCGGCGACCGCCGGGATCCATAGACACCGAAGTAGAAGCTTGTGCTGGCTGCTAGACCTTCGCGCCACCCACGCGCTCGGAGGTTATGGGTCCCGGCGTTCGCCGGGACGACAACGGAGCGCGCAATCGGGCAGCAACAGCTTACTTCTTATAAATATCTTTATACGTCTCGCGCAGCACGTTCTTCTGCACCTTGCCCATGGTGTTGCGCGGCAGATCTTCGACGAAGATCACGCGCTTCGGCATCTTGAATTTGGCGATCTGCCCGTCCAGCGCCTTGATCACCGTGGCTTCATCGACCGCGGTCTTCTTGTCGGTCACCACGACCGCGGTGACACCCTCGCCGAAATCCGCATGCGGCACGCCGATCACCGCACTCTCCACGACGCCCGGCATGGCATCGATCTCGCTCTCGATTTCCTTCGGATAAACATTGAAGCCGCCCGAGATCACGAGATCCTTGCCACGGCCGAGAATGTGGACATAGCCCTTGGCGTCGATCTTGCCGAGATCGCCGGTGATAAAGAAGCCGTCGTCGCGGAATTCCGACTTGGTCTTTTCCGGCATGCGCCAATAACCCTTGAACACGTTCGGGCCTTTCACCTCGATCATGCCAATCGTATCTTTCTCGAATTCCTTGCCGGTCTCGGGATCGGTGACACGCACGGAAACGCCGGGCAGCGGGAAGCCGACCGCACCGGGAACGCGTTCGCCGTCATAGGGGTTCGAGGTGTTCATATTGGTTTCGGTCATGCCGTAACGCTCCAGGACCGCATGACCGGTGCGCGCAAACCACTCGCGATGCGTATCGGCGAGCAACGGCGCTGAGCCGGAGATGAACAGCCGCATATGGCTGGTGCTGTCTTTCGACAGGTTCGGCGACTGCAGGAGACGCGTGTAGAAGGTCGGCACGCCCATCAGCACGGTAGCGCGTGCCATCAGCTGAATGATGCGCTCGGGATCGAGCTTGGGCAGGAAGATCATCGCCGCACGCGAGAACAGCGTGACATTGCTCGCGACGAACAGACCATGCGTGTGATAGATCGGCAGCGCATGGATCAGCACATCGTCCTTGCTGAAACGCCAGTAATCCACGAGCGACAGCGAATTCGATGCAAGATTGTCGTGGCTCAGCATCGCGCCCTTGGAGCGGCCCGTGGTGCCCGACGTGTAGAGGATCGCGGCGAGATCGTCATTGCCCCGCGCGACAGTGACAAAATCCGGCTTCTCCTTCTCGGCCGCATCGGTGAGCGAACCCTTGCCGTCCGCGCCGAGCGTTTCGACCTTCGCGCCGACCTTGGCGGCGATCGCTTCGATGCCCTCTTTCTTCGCTGGATCGCACACGACCAGCGACGGCTCGGCATCGGTAATGAAGTAATCGAGCTCATTCAGCGTATAGGCGGTGTTGAGCGGCAGATAGACGGCGCCGGCGCGGGCCGTCGCGAGATACAGCACGAGACCCGGCACCGACTTCTCGGTCTGCGCGGCCACACGGTCGCCCGGCTTGACGCCACGCGCCACCAGTACATTCGCCATCTGCCCCGCCAGAGCGATCAGATCGCCGTAGCTGATGTGCTTGCCTTCCGGCGTCTCGATGGCGAGGCGCGACGGATCTTCAAGCTTGTCGAACAGGCGGGAGAACAGATTCATGGCATGCACACATCGATTGGAGGAGCCAGACAATCGCACCGATATCGAACCGGCGATTGCGTCAAATTGTCTGCTGTCTCTAGCAAGAACGGACTACCCTCCGCAACGCGCGCGCAAACGCAGCGCATCGTCGAAAGTTTCAGGATCGACAAAAAATATAGCCTGAAACTGGCCCCGGGACCTCGCGTAGCTCGGACATCGGCGACGAACAAGGCCTTGCGGGCGAACCGGCGTCGAGAGCCTTTCCAACATAGCGGTGCACATGCACCGGTCCTTAAATGAACCTCGGGAGACGATCATGTCCAAGCGTATTGCACTTCTGTCCGCCGTCGCTTTCAGCACCCTTGCCATCACCGGCGCCGTGCTGGCTCCGGCCCAGGCCAAAGACAAGATGATGAAGAGCGAAATGTCCGGCGAAAAGACCGTGATGGTCGGCGGCGCGCCGATGTATCCGTCGAAAAACATCGTCGAGAACGCCGTCAATTCTAAGGATCACACCACGCTGGTCGCCGCCGTGAAGGCCGCGGGCCTGGTCGACACGCTCTCCGGGCCGGGCCCGTTCACCGTGTTCGCACCGACCAATGCCGCCTTCGGCAAGCTGCCGAAGGGCACCGTCGACACCCTGGTGAAGCCTGAGAACAAGGCCACCCTCACCAAGATCCTGACCTACCATGTGGTCCCCGGCAAGATCGAAGCCGCCGATCTCAAGGACGGCCAGAAGCTGACCACCGTGGAAGGTGAACAGCTCACGGTGAAGAAGTCCGGCGGCAAGACCATGCTGGTCGATGCCAAGGGCGGCACGTCCACCATCACCATCCCGGACGTGAACCAGTCGAACGGCGTCATTCACGTCATCGATACCGTCGTGATGCCCAAGGCCTGAATGCCCAAGGCCTGATCGCGGCCTGACGACAAGGCGCCGCATCCTGCGCCCCTTTTCGGGATGCGCGTGCAACGAGCGAGCCGGGGCAACCCGGCTCGCTTTTTTGTGATCGCGGGGATGGATGCTCCATCACGGTTGTTTATGTGATGAAGGTAACAATCACGGGCTCCGCACGTATGGCGGACAGGGGCCAAGACTTCGGATTATGCCATGTCGAGCATTTCGATCAGCGAAGCGCAGAATGCGCCTGCGAAAAGCAAAGTAATCCAGCCGGCCTGGGTTCGCGTGCTGCATTGGATCAACGCGGTCGCCATGGTGATCATGATCATGTCGGGCTGGCAGATCTACAACGCATCGCCACTGTTCGACTTCATCTTTCCGCGCAGCGTCACGCTCGGTGGCTGGCTCGGCGGCGGCATCATGTGGCACCTCGCGGGTATGTGGCTGCTCGTGATCAATGGCTTGCTCTATGTCCTGCTCGGCATCGTCACCGGCCGCTTCCGCAGGAAGCTGCTGCCGATCTCCGCATCGGGCGTGGTCGACGACACCAGGGCAGCGCTGACCGGCAAGCTCTCGCATGCCGACCTTTCCACCTACAATCAGGTGCAGCGACTGCTCTATCTCGGGATCATTCTGGTCGGCATCGTCATCGTTCTGTCCGGCCTCGCGATCTGGAAGCCGGTCCAGTTCCAGTATCTCACTGCGATCTTCGGCGGCTACGACACCGCACGCTATGTGCATTTCGCGATGATGGCCTCCATCGTCGGTTTCCTCGTCATCCATGTCGCGCTGGCGCTGATCGTGCCGAAGAGCCTGCGCGCGATGATCATCGGACGTTGAGGAGCAGACCATGTTGAAGAAGATGCGCTCACTCATCATTCCCGGCGTCGACAAGCAACTGTTGGTGAAGGACGCCACCAAACTGATGCCGGACCTGTCGCGCCGCCGCTTCATCTCCGCCGGTGCAAGCTTCGGCGCACTGACGCTGCTGACCGGCTGCGACGTCTCGGACAGCCTCTCGGCCGACAACCTGCTGACCCATATTTCGAAGTTCAACGATATGGTGCAGGCGAAGATCTTCAATCCGAATGTGATGGCGCCGACCTATTCGGAGAAGGACATCCGCCGTCCCTTCCCGTTCAACGGCTTCTATTCGGAAGACGAGGCACCGGATATCGACGGCAAGGAATGGAAGCTCGAAGTCTCCGGCCTCGTCGACAACAAGAAATCCTGGACGGTGGAGGAGCTCTACCAGCTCCCCGAAGTATCGCAGATCACGCGCCACATTTGTGTCGAGGGTTGGAGTGCCATCGGCTCGTGGCAGGGCACGCCGCTGCGCGATTTCCTCAAGCTGATCGGCGCAGATACCAATGCGAAATGGGTGCATTTCCGCTGCGCTGAGGATTATGCGAGCTCGCTCGACATGCCCACCGCGCTGCACGCGCAGACGCAGATGACATTCAAGTTCGACAACCAGATCCTTCCCCGCGCTTATGGCTACCCGATGAAGATCCGGGTGCCGACCAAGCTCGGCTTCAAGAACCCCAAATATGTGACGTCGCTGGAAGTCACTAACGACTACAAAGGCGGTTATTGGGAAGATCAGGGATATAACGATTTCAGTGGGAGCTGATCTTTCTTCCCCTCTCCCCTTGTGGGAGAAGGAAGAAAATTACTCAGCTCAACGGCTTCTGAAACGCCGACAGCATCGCCCCAAGCGCAAGCGTCGCTGCCGAAACCACCAGCGCAGAGGTCAAACTCCCTGTCGCGTCCGAGATCGCGCCGACGGCGATCGGTCCCATTGTCTGCCCGATCCCGAACACGATGGTCACCACCGCGATCGCCTTGGGCCATGCTTCCTTCGGATAGTTGAAGCGCACGAAAGCCGTCGTCGCCGCGACCACAGCGAAGAAGGCGACCCCGAATACTGCCGCCGAGACACCGAGGATCACCGGCGAGTGACCGAGCAGCGGCATCGCAGCGCCCACTGCATTGGTGCCGAGAATGATCGCCATCGCGCGCCCGCTCTGCCCGCGCGCCAGCACGCCGCGCCACGCCCATGGCGATGCGAATGAGCTGACACCGATCACGCACCAGAACGCACTTTGCGCCGCCGCGCTGCCGCCGCCGTCACGTACATAGGCGATCATGAAGGTCATGTAGGCGATGTAACCCGCACCAAACATGAAATAGGCGACAAGAAAGATCGCCATCGGCGTGATCGCGATCGGCGGCGCCGGGCCGTTCGACGCCTGATCCGATGCATCGATCAAGCGTCGCAGCAGCGGCAGACCCATCACGACGGAGACGAGGCCGAGCACCAGCCAGACGATCCACCACGAGCCCTGCCCAAAGCCCTGCAGCACGAACGGCGCTATCAGACCCGACAGCAGGATGCCCATGCCCGGTCCTGCATAAAACAGGCTGAGCAGATAGGCCGAGCGTTCGGGATGCGCGAGGCCGATGGTGGCAGCGAGCGCGCCGCCCGCCACGAACGCGATCGCGGCACCAAAACCGGTGACGAACCGCGCGATGCTCAGAAGCGTGAAATCCGCAGTGACGCCGCAGACCAGCAGCGATGCCATGCAGGCGACGGTGCCGATCTGGATCACCGCGAACAGGCCATAGCGTTTGCCAAGGCCTGCCGCGACCAGCGCACCGATCAGGTAGCCGGCGGCATTGACGGTATTCATGAAGCCGGCAGCCGAATACGACCATTGCAGGCTGTCGCGCATATCCGGCAGCACCAGCGAATAGGCGAACCGTCCAACGCCGAGCCCGATGGCCGGCGCGAGGGACAGGATCAGGATCAGGAGGGCCGGATTCCGGCGCAACAAGGAAGAATCGGATGACGTCACGGGCAACTCCGGCAGGACACCCAGTGTCGCAGGTTTTGCGCTCACCGCAACGAAGCCCGTAGCAAGGCTGTCTTGCCAATGCGGCAATGACGGCTTAGCACTCGGCCGAAATTCGGCATTCAGAGAAGGAAACGATCATGGCGGCGCATAAACTGCTGGTTCTCCCCGGCGATGGCATCGGCCCGGAAGTGATGGCGGAAGTGACGCGCCTGATCGACTGGATCGACGCCCAGGGCATCGCCAGGTTCGAAACCGAAACCGGGCTCGTTGGCGGCGCATCCTACGATGCCGACAAGCTGCCGATCACCGACGCCACCATGGCCAAGGCCGATGCTGCCGATGCCATCATCTTCGGCGCTATCGGCGGTCCGAAATGGGATGGCGTGCCCTATGAGCATCGCCCGGAAGCCGGCCTGCTGCGCCTGCGAAAAGATCTCGGCCTGTTCGCCAATCTGCGCCCGGCGGTCTGCTATCCCGCTCTTGCCGACTCATCGAGCCTGAAGCGCGATGTGGTCGAGGGCCTCGACATCATGATCGTGCGCGAGCTGACTGGCGGCGTCTATTTCGGCGAACCGAAGACCATTACTGATCTCGGCAACGGCCAGAAGCGCGCCATCGATACCCAGGTCTACGATACCTATGAGATCGAGCGCATCGCACGTGTCGCCTTCGACCTTGCTCGCAAGCGCCAGAACAAGGTGACGTCGATGGAGAAGCGCAACGTCATGAAGTCCGGCGTTTTGTGGAACGAGGTCGTCACAGCGGTTCACGGCCGCGAATACAAGGACGTCACGCTGGAGCACCAGCTCGCCGATTCCGGCGGCATGATGCTTGTGAAGTGGCCGAAGCAGTTCGACGTCATCGTCACCGACAACCTGTTCGGCGACATGCTCTCGGATATTGCTGCGATGCTGACCGGCTCGCTCGGCATGCTGCCGTCGGCCTCGCTCGGCGAAGTCGATGCCAAGACCGGCAAGCGGAAGGCGATGTATGAGCCGGTTCACGGTTCCGCACCTGATATCGCCGGCAAGGGGATGGCCAATCCGCTGGCGATGATCGCCTCCTTCGGCATGGCACTGCGCTATTCGCTCGATCTCGGCGACCTCGCCGACAAGGTCGACCAGGCCATCGCGGCAGTGCTGGCGAAGGGCTTGCGGACGGCGGACATCAAGTCGGACGGCGCGACGATCGTGTCGACCGCGCAGATGGGCGAAGCCCTGCTCGCCGAGCTGCAGGCGCTGCATAACTGAGCTTGTCGTCCCGCGAACGCCGGGACGACACATAAAAAATGCCCGGCGAGAGCCGGGCATTTTCGTATCGATGATGCGCTGATCTTAGTACGGCAGCGGGATGCGGTTCGGGTAGCCGCCGAGATCCCAGTCGCTATACAGCGGCTGCCGGTCGATCGGACGGTTCTGGTTCTCGAGGCCGAACGAACGACCGGGCGGATAGGCATAGTCAGTGAACTTGCGGTCGCCGGGCAGCACTTCGGTGCCGGCATCCAGCCACGAACGACGCGAGATATAGACGCGGGTGCGCGGACCCTGCTGATAGGACACGTTCGGGCCGCGCGGACCATAATTGAAACGGCCGTTGTCGACGGTGACCTGCTTGCGCTTGGTCTGAGTCTGCGCATCGGCGGGAGTTGCGACGCCGATGGTGATGACGGCAGCCGCCGCGAGCAGTGCACCGGTCAGTTGGGCGGCGGAGAATTTCAAGGTCATCTATCCCTCTTGGCACTCTGATTCTTCGTCAAGAATCGCATTTTCGCAAGTTCCCGGTAATTTAGCTGCCCGGGTGGCAGCCCTACAAGGTCAAACCGGCCACACCTTTGGAGAATAATGCGCGGTACGGTCGAATGTTGCATGCATTCCAAGGTCTTGGTCGTCGGGGCGTCACAGGCTGCCCCGCAATGACGGATTTTGGGCGCCGGTGACCCAATCCGAGCTCGCCGCCAGCGCCGGGCCGCTCAAACAACCGGTCCGCTTCAGCTCGGCATGGGCGAACAGTTCTGCAAGCTTCGGTTCGCCGCCGGCGGTCAAGAGCACCAGCCGGTCCAGCATGCAGGCCACGGCCGCGCGGCGCATCGGCGGATCTTCGCCCTGACACGACCAGCCGGAAATCCGCAGATTTGCGGCGTCGAATGTTCTGGTGAAGCCAAGGCAACGCCTGGCGTCCTTGCGAGCGTCCGCAAGGCCGAACAGGGCTACGGGGCCGAATTTGCTGTCGATGATGCCCGCGCCGACCGTCTCGCGTGGACCGCCCGGATCCATCCGCTGCGCAACGTCGGCAACAGAGCCGTGATCGGCTGCCTCACCACCGAACCGGTAGAGTTCGAGCTCGGCTATCGGCTGTCCTTCAGCCGGCATCCAGCGCAGGCTGTCCTTGCGGCCGCCTTCGGGATGCCGTTGGATTTCATAAGCCGCTGTTATGCCAGCCCTATCCGGCTGCGTGACTGCGAAGGCGGGATAGGAGCGATCAACCACCATCCAGCCGGGCTTGGACGTCGCAGCCGGCGTCCAGTCGAGTTCCAGATGCTCGAACGCCGTCACCGCAGCCATGGCAAGCACGGCCAGACAGCCCATATAGGCAAGCATGCGTCCTGCCACCGCCGTGCATTCATCGGCGAAGCTGTACACCGCCGGGCGGACATCGAATTCCCGCTCGCGGTTGTGGGCTGTCGGATTTGAACGCATCAAGGCACGGAAAACGCTTATGACATTGTGTTGACGGCGTTTCTCGCATAGAAGCGCTCGCGCTTCGGTTTCCGCGAATGGCGGATCGAAGGCATTTTTCTTCGGAGAGTGAACGATGGGTTACAAAGTCGCGCTGGTCGGAGCGACCGGCAATGTCGGGCGTGAAATGCTCAGCATTCTGGACGAACGTAAATTCCCCGCTGACGAGGTCGTGGCGCTTGCGTCCCGCCGCAGCATGGGCGTTGAGGTTTCCTTCGGCGACAAAACCCTGAAATGCAAAGACCTTGAGACCTACGACTTCAGCGATGTCGATATCTGCCTGATGTCGGCCGGCGGAGCCGTGTCCAAGGAATGGTCGCCGAAGATCGGCGCAGCCGGCGCTGTCGTCATCGACAATTCGTCGACCTGGCGCATGGATCCGGACGTGCCGCTGGTCGTGCCGGAAGTGAACGCCGCTGCGGTCGATGGCTTCACCAAGAAGAACATCATCGCAAACCCGAACTGCTCGACTGCGCAGCTCGTGGTGGCGCTGAAGCCGCTGCATGACAAGGCCAAGATTACGCGCGTCGTGGTGGCGACCTATCAGTCGGTGTCAGGCGCCGGCAAGGATGCGATGGACGAATTGTTCTCGCAGACCAAGGCCGTCTACACCAACAGCGAAATCGTGAATAACAAATTCCCGAAGCGCATCGCCTTCAATGCGATCCCCCAGATCGACGTCTTCATGGAGGATGGCTACACGAAGGAAGAGTGGAAGATGATGGCGGAGACCAAGAAGATTCTTGATCCCAAGATCAAACTCTCCGCGACTTGCGTGCGTATTCCGGTGTTTGTCAGCCACTCGGAAGCGGTCAATGTCGAGTTCGAAAACCCGATCTCGGCGGATGAGGCCCGCGACATCCTGCGCAATGCGCCGGGTTGCCTCGTGATCGACAAGCGCGAACCCGGTGGCTACGTCACGCCCTATGAAGCGGCTGGCGAAGACGCGACCTATATCAGCCGTATCCGCGAGGATGCGACGGTGGAGAACGGTCTCGCCTTCTGGTGCGTCTCGGACAATCTGCGCAAGGGCGCGGCGCTCAATGCCGTGCAGATCGCGGAATGCCTGATCAATCGCAAGCTGATCACCGCGAAGAAGAAAGCGGCCTAAGAAACTGATGTCGGAGCCGGATCAAGACAAGACTGAACCGGCTCCGCGTCGCTCGCATCCCATTCTCAAGGGGATCGAGCTGATCATCGAGCATGTCCTGTTCAACAGCCGCTGGCTGATGGCGCCGTTCTATCTCGGCCTCGTCATCGCGCTGGTCGCGCTGCTCTACAAATTCGTCGTCTCGGTCGTCGAATTCGTCCTGCACACCCCGACGGCCAAAGAGACCGACACGATCCTCGGCGTGCTTAGCCTGATCGACCTGTCGCTCACCGGCAATCTGATCCTGATCGTCGTGTTCTCCGGTTACGAGAATTTCGTCTCGCGGATCGATCCGCGCAACCATCCGGACTGGCCGGAATGGATGACCAAGGTCGACTTCGCCGGGCTGAAGCAGAAGCTGCTGGCCTCCATCGTCGCCATTTCGGCGATCCAGGTGCTGAAGGCCTTCATGAACATGGATGGCGTGTTCGAGCCGCAGAAACTCGGCTGGCTCGCCGGCATCCATCTGCTGTTCGTCGTGTCAGCGCTGCTGCTGGCCCTCTCCGATCGCTGGAACACCGACGATCACGACGGCAAGGCGGATAACAAGAAGCACTGAGCCTCTGGCTCTCCTGGATCGCCCGACTTGATCGGGCGATCCAGTAAACACCGCTCTTACAGTGTCTACTAGGTCACCCGATCAAGTCGGGTGACGACAGTGGAGTGTGTCTCAATCCGCCGACTTCGCCTGCGCGACTGGCTTGAACACCTTTTCCGTCTTGTCCAGCACCGACAGCGATCCCACCGCCACGCCGAAATAGGCGCCGTGCAGCAGAAGATCGCCGGCATCGACGCGCTTCTTCACGAAGGGGAACGTCATCAGGTTTTCGAGGCTGCGGAACACTGCCGCCTTTTCGATGCGCGTCACAAAATCCTGCATCGTTTCGTGATCGCGGATCTCGACGGTCTCGCCGGGCTTGGTGAACATCGACATCCAGCGGCCGATGAAGTCGCCCGGCGACAGCGGCGCGGCCTTGTCAACGAAGGCGCGGATGCCGCCGCATTGCGCATGGCCGAGAATGACGATGTGCTTCACCTTCAAGACCTGCACCGCATATTCCAGCGCGGCGGAGACACCATGCGCATTGCCGTCGGGCTGATAGGGCGGCACCAGATTGGCGATGTTGCGCACCACGAACAATTCGCCCGGCGAGGCGTCGAAGATGACCTCCGGCGACACACGCGAGTCGCAGCAGCCGATCACCATGACTTCCGGGAACTGGCCCTTCTCGGACAATTCACGGAAGCGCGCCTGTTCGGTGGGCAGGCGTTCCGATGAAAAGGTCTGGTAGCCGGCGATGAGTTGCTGCGGAAATGTCGCGGTCATGTTTTGCCTCGTCAGCATGATCCCGAAAAACGGATGCCGGTTTTCGGGTCCAGGCCATGCTCAAATATGGGTGCCCTCCCGATAACCATAGCACGCGGGCGCGAACAAGCCTTCCGGGCAACGATTTGGGATGCTATCGCGAATGCCAAGTCCATAAGCAGGCACCATTTCGAGGAAATGACACCATGATCCGCCCGCGCCGCAGCCATCTGTTCATGCCCGGCTCCAATCCGCGTGCGCTGGAAAAAGCGCGCACAGTCGGCGCTGACGGCATCATTCTCGACCTCGAAGACGCCGTCGCGCCCGACGCGAAAGCGACGGCCCGCAATGCCATCGCCGAGACGCTGGCGAAAGGCGGCTTCGGCAAGCGCGAGATGCTGATCCGCATCAACGCGCTGGATTCGCCGTGGTGGATCGATGACATCGCCATGACCGCCAAAGCCAAGCCCGACGGCATTCTGGTGCCGAAGATTTCCAGCGTCGAGGATCTCAATGCCGTGGCCGATCGGCTCGGCGATCTCGGCGCCGACATGTCCATCAAGGTGTGGGCGATGATCGAGACCTCGCGTGCGATCCTGCATGCCGAGGAACTGGCGTCCTGCGTGAAGGATGCAGAGATCCGCCTTGCCGGATTCGTGTTCGGGCCGAACGACATCGCGCGCGAAACGCGCATCCGCATGATGCCAGGCCGCGCCTCGATGCTCGGCATGATTACCCATTGCGTGCTTGCGGCAAGAATGTACGGCCTCGATATTCTCGATGGGCCCTACAGCAATTTCAGCGACAATGAAGGCTTCATCGCAGAAGCAGAGCAGGGCCGTGACATCGGTTTCGACGGCAAGACGCTGATCCACCCGGCGCAGATCGAGGCCTGCAACAAGGTGTTCACGCCACCGGAGGAAGAAGTCGCGCAAGCCCGCCGCATCATCGCAGCCTTCGAACAGCCGGAAAATGCCAGCCGCGGCGCGATCCAGCTCGACGGCAAGATGGTCGAGCGCCTGCATGCGGACATGGCAAAGCGGACGATTGCGATTGCGGATGCAATTGCGGCGATGGGCTGAGATGTTCTTCTCCCTCCCCCAAGCCGCGAAGCGGCGCAGCGGGGTCTGGCGGACGAATTCGTCCGCCATGGTGGATCGAACGCGCAGCGTTCGAGACGGGTGGGGTGCTTCCCCGCGCTCTGACGTCACGTGTGACGCCCCACCCCGGCCCTCCCCACTGCGCCGCTACGCGGTTTGAGGGAGGGAGCACTACTCTCCGCGCGTCGTTGCTGATCAACATGTCAAACAGCCACGTCATTATTGAAACCATGCGCTCTCGTTCTCGCGGCGCCGAAGCGTCCGAGGTGTGAGCAGTTTCCCCTCGAACATGAGGGGAGGCAGCACGCCGACAGGCGCACCTGGTGGTGACTGACGCCGCCCCTGCCTGCCGGATCGCCGGCAAACCTGAGCCGCGCAACGCCTGACGGCGTGCCACCGCGGGATTTTGGGCTGGAGGACCGTTCTGCCTGGCACCGGCACGTCCCGTCTGGCTCGGCTTTTCAGGGCAGCGAGCCTCGAAGACGTTGATCCCG
>NKIY01000009.1 GCA_002256345.1 Bradyrhizobiaceae bacterium PARB1
CCGCCTTCAAACATCCTCCCATGCGGAAAGTGGACGGTTCCCTCCTCCTTTCCCCAAACCCCTTTCCCTCTCCCGGTAAGGCCTCCGGCTTTGGTAGCGACCGAATCAGTTGCCGAGAATTTTCCTTGAAGCCTGTGATGTCAGTAAATTTCGGTCGCAATGTTGAACACAGGCGACTAAAATAGTCGTAGTTCTGGCGTGCGCGTAGGTCCGAATGGGAGGTGATCATGCATGATCACCGCCCGACAATCACGGGCCGCACGCGCGTTGCTGGGTTGGACACAGGAGACGCTCGCTGACGAGGCCCGGGTAGCATTGACCGCGCTCAAGCGCCTTGAATCCGACAGCGGATTGGGGACGCACGAGATGACGCGCGACCAGGTTCGACGAGCGCTCGAGGCAGCAGGGATCGTTCTCCTTTCGACCGACAAGGGAAAAGGGGTGCTGCTCCTGAACGACGGGGCCGACACTCCCAAGCCGCGGCGTTGATCGCGCGGTTGCCAGGCCTTGTCATAAAATGCAGCTATTTCCCGTGGGAAATAGTGAACGAATATGGCGCGCGTGAATAGGTGAGCTCGATGGGGCAGGCAACGCAGACGTTTCTGGAAGAACCACCGTTCAGCGAGACGCTCACATCTTATGATCGTGAGCACATGAAGCTCTATATGCGATTGCTTGATGCCGAGCGCGACGGCGCTGACTGGCGTGAGGCAGTGCACATCCTGTTTGGCCTCGATCCCGATCGTGATCCCAAGCGCTGCCGCTTGATCCACGACGCGCATCTCGCTCGCGCCCGTTGGATGACCGAGCACGGCTATCGCGAACTGGTCCGTGAAAGCCAGCGGAAGTCGCACATCAATAGGTGATGCGTTTCGCGCATCACCTATTGATGTGCGACTGACTTCCCCAGATCAACCCAAACGGGAATCGTGAACCCTCCAAAGACTTAGACAGAAACTTGGGAGGATCAGCGATGACACCTGACGCATCGACCTGGCGTTCCTCGGGATATGAGCACCTGGATAGATTGACCGCATCCGATCTGGCCTGGGAATGGCTCCGCCGCAACGACGCCTATGATGCAGACTTCGAGGCTTCGGCCTCTGGTCGCGGAACCCACACGCCGCTGACCGAGCAAATTCGGCGGCGGTGGGGGTTACGATTTCCCCATCGACCCCCTGACACCGCCTCCTGACGCTCCCGTTTTCTGGCTCACGCAGGAAGACACGAGCGTCGTCGTATTGACCGAGGCCCCGCCTGACCTCGACGCTAGTCTCGCAGGTGCTCCTCCCGAGCCATGGCGCCGCTATCCGCCGATGGGCGAAGATGACACAGCGTTTCGCTTTGCTCTCGAAAACGGGCAGCGTCTCCAGATCATCGACTGCGCCATTGACGGGCAGACGGTTGCTGTCGCCGCCATACCCCTCGGCATAGACGGCTTCGACCGGATCGAAGCGGTCTATCGACTTCTCTCGGCCTTGCACGGCCGCGCCATTCCGCCCGACACGCGCCTGACACGTCAGCAACGCGCCCGCCAGCGCCGGATGCTGCGCGCCTTCGACGGCTATCGCGCCGGCGCGACGCAGCAGGAAATCGCCGAGGTCATTTTTCACATCGACCATCTCGGCCGCGACGACTGGCAGGCGTCTTCCGCCCGCCACGCCATCAAGGCGCTCCTGCGGGACGCCCGCGCCATGGTCGCGGGCGGCTATCGAAAACTCCTTCGTCATCGCCGCCAATCCTAGCCCGGTCTCGCCCCGCGCATGGTGGGCGAATTCGATACTCCCCAACTTCGCCCTGCAACTCGCCGGCTCTCCTCCGCCACCGTGGTCGTTGCCCGCCGCTGATCCGCGACGGCCGTCCCCAACACCACGGAGGCCCGATCCATGCCACACGCACCCGTCGTTCTCCCGCCGCGCTTCCTGCGCACCAAGGAAGCGGCCGAGTTTCTCAGCCTCTCGGCCCGCACTCTCGAAAAGCACCGGACCTACGGGACCGGCCCGGCCTATCGCAAACTCGGCGGTCGCGTCGTCTATGCCATCGACGACCTCGAAACTTGGGCGGCTCGCGGCGCGGTGACGTCGACCTCCGATCCGCGCGGCTCCGTGCTGCCGGCAAAGCGCCACGCCATTTCGTCCGGGCCGCAGGTCCGCCGCTACGCCCGCTGACCGCGGCCGGCTTCCTTCATGGCGGTGCGGCGTCGATCTCTTTCGGAGCGCGGGCAGCTCGATCTGTTCCGGGCGCTTCCCGGCGACTTCGCGCCACGAGATGCGCAGGATCTCATGGCCTATCCCTTCTTCTCCCTTTCCAAGACCCATCGCGTCGCGCCGATCGATTTCGTCGCCGGCAACGTGACGATCCGGGTGGAGGCGGTCCCCGATCACGGCATGGCGACCATCTGGGACGCCGACATCCTGATCTGGGCGGCGAGCCAGATCGTCGAAGCCCGCGATAACGGGCTTCGCACCTCGCGGCTGATGGCCGCCACGCCCTATGAAATCCTCACCTATGTCGGACGGGGCACGAGCTCACGCGACTATCAGCGCCTGAAAGCCGCGCTCGACCGTCTGCAGTCGACGACGGTTTCCACATCGATCCGCCAGCCTGCCGAAGGCCGCCGTCATCGCTTCTCGTGGATCAACGAGTGGCAGGAGCGCACCGACCGCAACGGCCGCCCCGAAGGCATCGAGCTGATCGTGCCGGACTGGTTCTATCAGGCCGTCCTCGACGATGCGCTCGTGCTGACCATCGACCGGACCTATTTCGACCTGACGGGCGGTCTCGACCGCTGGCTTTACCGCCTGGTGCGCAAGCACGGTGGCCGCCAGCGCGCCGGCTGGCGCTTCGACTTCCAGCACCTTCACCAGAAATCAGGCAGCTTGTCGCCATTCAAGCGCTTCGCCTTCGAGCTGCGCGAAATCATCCGGCGCCAGCCGTTGCCCGGCTACACCCTGTTCCTCGAAACCGAAATCGGCGGCCGCGCACTGCTCGCTTTCGAGCCGCTGCCCGCCTGTGGACAAGCTGTGGATGGCCTCGTGCTATCGGGAACCCGGGCTATCGTGCTATCGGGAACCCGAGGCTCGTGCTATCAGGAACCCAAACAGGGTTTAACACACGGAAATTCCACACGAAATCGCACCCTTAACTTAGAGTCTAACATAGACTCTAACCTTGAAGAGCGCGCGCGCGATGTGGAAAACCTCATCCGCGACGCCGCCAGAAGCCTCAGCGTTACCGCCAGGAAGAGCGCGCCAATCGCGCCGGCCGAGCCACTACAGACGGCTGCAAGCCGCCGCGTTGAAACCTCTCCATCCATCGATCCCGAGACGCCCCGTCTTCCTCTCGATCCGCCGGGAGGACGCCGATGATCGTCACTCTCCTCAACCAGAAGGGCGGCGTCGGCAAGACGACGCTCGCCCTCCATCTCGCCGGCGAGTTGGCGATGCGCGGCAAGCGCGTGACCCTGATCGACGCCGACCCGCAGGGCTCGGCGCTCGACTGGTCGCAGCAACGCTCGCGCGAGGGCCTGCCGCGCGCCTTCGGCGTCGTCGGTCTCGCACGCGATACGCTGCACCGCGAAGTACCCGAACTCGCGCGTGACGTCGATCACGTTGTCATCGATGGTCCGCCGCGTGTCGCCGGCCTCATGCGCTCCGCGCTGCTCGCCGCCGACGTCGTGCTGATCCCGGTGCAGCCGTCGCCGCTCGATGGCTGGGCCTCCGCCGAGATGTTGGCGCTCCTGGCGGAGGCGCGCATCTACCGGCCCCAACTCGGCGCCCGTTTCGTGCTGAACCGCTGCGGCGCCCGCACTGTCATCGCTCGCGAGACCGCCGAGACCCTGGCCGACCACGATCCGCCGGTGCTCGCCACAACGATCGGCCAGCGCGTCGTCTTCGCTGACGCCGCGCAGACCGGGCGGCTCGCCTCGGACATCGATCGGCGTTCGCCCGCCGCGCGCGAGATCGCGGCGCTGGCGGCCGAGGTCGAGCGTCTTCGCATCGGGAAGACCGCGCCATGACGGTTCTTCCCGAAATCATATTGTCCGGAGACTGCCGCGATCGCATGCCGGCGCGCGGCCCGTTCGACATGATCCTCGCCGATCCCCCTTACGGGGACACATCGCTCGCCTGGGATCGCCGCGTCGAGGGCTGGCTGGCGCTCGCGCGCGGCGCGCTTGCCCCGACCGGCTCGATGTGGGTCTTCGGTTCGCTGCGCAGCTTCATGGCAACCGCCGACCGCTTCGCCGACGCTGGCCTGCGGCTCGCCCAGGAGATCGTCTGGGAGAAGCAGAACGGCACCGGCTTCCATGCGGACCGCTTCAAGCGCGTGCATGAACTGGCCGTTCAATTCTACCCCGCCGAGACGGCGTGGCGCGACATCTACAACGACGTCCAGACCACGCCCGACGCGACAGCCCGGACCGTGCGACGCAAGCAGCGTCCTCCCCATACCGGCCAGATTGATGCTGGCCACTATGTCAGCCACGACGGCGGGCCGCGCCTGATGCGGTCGGTCATCTACCTGCGCAACTGCCACGGCCGCGCGATCCACCCGACTGAAAAGCCGTCAGCGCTCCTCGAAATCCTTATCCGCACGAGCTGCCCGGAAGGCGGCCTGGTCGGCGACTGGTTCGCCGGCTCGGGTTCCGGCGGCGAAGCCTGCCGGCTCTCCGGCCGGCGCTATATCGGCTGCGAGATCGACCCCACGATGGCCGACCGCGCCCGCGACCGCATCGCCGCCTTGCTGCCGTTCCATGACGGAGGCGCGTCATGACGGCCCCCGCCGAAAAGCGCGGCTTCGCGCAGCGCCCCGCCGATGCGGACGGATGGATCAAAGCGGGGGACACGCCTCCGCCACGCAATGGCGCAGCCGTGACCTTCACGGCCCGGCTCACCATCGACATCACGCCTGAGCTGCGCGGCCGGATCAAGATCGCCGCCTTCAGCCGCGGCGTCACCGTCGCCGACATGCTGCGCGAGCTGTTCGAGCGCGAATTCCCCGACACCCAAGGAGACACACCATGACCGGCAATGCGGCGCTCCGCATCGGCGGCCGTCCGTTGCCGGACGGTCCAGCCGCGTTCACCACGCTCGTCGAACTCACCTGGATCGAAAAGCGCATCGAGAACTGGATCAGGTTCGGCCGCGAAAGCTACGAGCAGAAGCTCGACCGCCGCCACAGGGTGGTCGGCTTCGCGCCCGGCACGATCTTCTGCCTCGTCCGCTGGGCGGCGAATGAGTACGGAACGATCATCTCGCGCCTGGACATCGTGCGCGCGGTCGACCGTGGCGAGCCGTTCCAGACGCTGCCCTTCGTGCGTCCTGGCGGCGACATCCTGCTGAAGATCGAAAGCTGGCCGAAGGTCGAGGACGTGCTTCGCCATGTCGACGGCATCGAGGCCCTCGGCATCAATCCCGCGGACGCCGATCCCGATCACTGGCGGCACGTCGCGCACTGGATGAATGCCGGCGAGATGCCGCGCCCGTACACGGCCGAGCGCCATCAAGCCTGGCTTCGGCGGCGGGAGATCGGGCGATGACGCGGCTCGGCTACCTCGCGGCGACATCTGTCGCCGTGCTCGGCATCGCCGCGGCCAGCGCCACGCCGATGCCGCTGAAACTCATCTGGAACGCGACGGCGAGCGCGCCAGTCGGCTTCTACACGGTCTCGCCGACCGGGCGGATCGAGGTGCCGGATCTCGTCGCCGTCATGCCGCCCGAGCCATTCGCCTCCTTCATGGTCGAACGCGGTTATGTCGGCCGCGACGTGCCGATCCTCAAGCACGTCGTCGGCCTACCGGGACAGCGCGTTTGCCGCGACGGTCGCGCCATCACGGTCGACGACGTTCCGCTCGGCGAGGCCCGCGACCGCGACAGCCGTGGCCGCGACCTGCCGATCTGGCGGGGCTGCCGCGTGATCGGCGGCGGCGAACTTTTCCTCATGAACCTCGAAGCCACCGACAGCCTCGACGGCCGCTACTTCGGCCCGTTTCCCGCCTCCGCGGTGATCGGCCGGGCCACCCCGCTTTTCACCGACGAGGACGGCGACGGTCGCTTCGTCTGGCGCGCGCCAACGCGGTGAGCGCGCGTCCTTCGCAATCCCACCGCAGCACAGGAGACCATGACCATGGCCCAGATCGGACAGTTCACGCGCACGGAAGCGGGCTTCGAAGGCGAGTTCCGAACGCTCGGCATCAAAGAGGAAATCACCCTCGTTCCTGCCGAACCTTCGGACACCGAGAACGCCCCGAAATACCGCGTCCTGCTCGGTGACGAAGACGGCCTCGATATCGGCGCGGGCTGGATCCATGTCGGCGAACGGGCCGGCGAGTTCGTCTCGATCACGATCTACAGCCCGCTACTCGGCGGCACGTTTCGCGCAAATCTCTTCCGCGCCGGTGACGACGGTTCTGCCTGGGTGCTCACCACCGTCCAGCCCTCCAAGAAGCGGCAGGAGGACTGAATGGCGGCGCCCCGAGACCGCGCCTGCGCCGGACGTTTTTCCACCGTCCGGCGCTCAGCGCTCCTTCTCCTTTCCGGCCTGCTCTTCACCCCAGCCGCAACGCCGACGGTTCTGGCGCAAAGCGTGTCGCCTACGAGAACCGTCGCCGCGCATCCGCATGCGGCGCATATCGCGGAGGCATCGCGCCGCTTCGGCATTCCGCCAGCATGGATCGTCGCCGTCATGGGCGCCGAGAGCGCGGGCGACGTGCGGGCCGTCTCCTCGGCCGGTGCGATGGGTCTGATGCAGGTCATGCCGGACACCTGGGCCGAGCTTCGCATCCGCCACGGCCTCGGCCGCAATCCTTACGACCCACGCGACAACATCCTCGCGGGTACTGCGTACCTGCGCGAGATGTGGGATCGCTACGGCGACATCGCCGCCATGCTCGCGGCTTACAACGCGGGGCCCGCACGCTACGACGAGCATCGTGCGAAGGGCCGCCCGCTGCCCGCCGAAACGCGAGCTTATGTCGCTTCGCTCGCGCCCGCGCTGCGCGGCGAGCGCCCTTTGAAGAACGGTTCGGCGGTCGCCCGGCCGCTCGATTGGCGCGAGGCGGCGATCTTCGTCGGGCGCGATGGCGGTGCTTCGGCCGCCAATTCCGCGTCTCCGGATCGCGCGCCGGACGACGCTCTCCCACCCGTCACGGCGACATCGCAGATGCTTATCGCGGCACAGCCGGAGGGGCTGTTCGTCGCTCGGAATGCCTCCGGGGACCGGCCATGAGCGGCCCTGCGGCGCTTCGCATCCCATCGTGCGCTGGCGTGTCGTGGAGGACGCCGGGGGTGGTGGCAGGCGCAGCAACCGGACGATGGCAGGATAAAAGGGCGCACGGTGCGCTTCGGTTGGGCGGTTGTTTTTGTTCATGTTTTTGGCGCGTTCCGCACCGTGCAGCGCTTTCGCGCACCGTGCGCTCCGCGCCCATCTCCATGATTTTCTTGTCCCTTTTGCACCGTGCGGAATCGCGTCATGTCCGATGACCACGAGTTCCGCATCCGTCCGGGCCGCATCCGATCGACCCGAGCGCAACAGGCCCGGCCTTTCGTCGCGCAGGCGCTCGCCGCAGCGAAGAAGGCAGGGGGCGGCGTCTCGCGATCGGGCCGGGTCACCTCGGGCAACCGTTCACGCTTCGGGAGCGGACAGCGCGCCAGCATTCAGGCCAATCGCCTCATCACGTCGCGGACGCGCGGCGCCGTCGTCAAGGCGCGCGTGGTCCGCCATTCCCCTCGATCCGCACCGCTCGGTACGCATCTCGACTATCTGCGCCGCGACGGTGTGACCCGTGACGGGGAGAAGGCGAGGCTGTTCGGGCCGGGAACGGAGAATGCCGATGCCCGCGCCTTCGCCGAGCGCTGCGGCGATGACCGGCACCATTTCCGCTTCATCGTTTCGCCCGACGACGCGCCCGACATGGCGGACCTCAGATCCTTCACCCACGATCTCGTCGGCCAGATGGAAAAGGATCTCGGCACGAAGCTCGACTGGGTGGCCGTCGATCACTGGAACACCGAGCATCCCCATGTCCACCTGATCGTCCGCGGCGTGCGCGACGGTGGACAGGATCTCGTGATCTCGCGCGACTACATCAAGGAAGGCATTCGCGACCGGGCGCGCGATCTCATCACGCAGGAGCTGGGGCCGCGCACCGACCTCGACATTCGTCGCACCCTCGAAAGCCAGATCGAGACCGAACGCTGGACGCAGCTCGACCGCCAGCTTGTCCGCGACGCTGGCAAGTCCGGCATCATCGATCTGGCGCCGCGCGCCGACCGACAGCCGGACGAGTTCCACGCCCTGAAGGTCGGACGGCTGCGGACCCTCGAAATTCTCGGCGTTGCCGGCCAGGTCGGCCATTCGCAATGGTTCATCAAGCCCGAGGCGGAGAGCGTCCTGCGCGAGCTCGGCGAGCGCGGCGACATCATCAAGCGCATGCACCGCGCGCTCACCGAACGCGGAATCGAGCGCGGTTCGGCGAGCTACGTCCTGGCCGGTGAAAGCCTCGACGTTCCCGTGATCGGCCGCCTGCTCGAACGTGGTCTTGATGATGAGCTGAAGGGTACGGCCTATGCCGTGGTCGATGGCGTGGACGGCCGCACCCATCACATCAAGCTGCCGCATCTCGACGCCGCCGGCGACAGCCCTCCCGGATCGATCGTCGAGCTGCGCGCCTATGAGGACGCGCGCGGCGAGCGGCGTGTCGCGCTCGCCGTCCGCTCCGATCTCGATCTCAGCGCGCAGGTGAACGCGACAGGCGCGAGCTGGCTCGACCGGCAGGCGGTTGCCCGCGATCCCATCGCCCTGTCGGAAGGCGGCTTCGGCGCCGAGGTGCAGCAGGCTCTTGAGCAACGGGCCGAACACCTGGTCGGCGAGGGCCTCGCCGAACGGCAGGGTGGCCGTGTGGTCTTCGCCCGCAGGCTGCTCAACACGTTGCGAGATCGCGAGGTCAGTGCGCTGGGCGAGAAGCTCGCCGCCGAAACCGGTCTGCCATTCAATCATGCCGGCAGTGGGGAATATGTCGCCGGCTCCTATCGCCAGCGCTTCACGCTCGCCTCCGGCCGGTTCGCCATGATCGACGACGGCCTCGGCTTCCAGCTCGTCCCCTGGTCTCCCTCTCTCGAAAAGCAGATCGGACGTCACGTCTCAGGCGTCGCCCGCGACGATGGCGGCGTCGACTGGGACTTCGGCCGCAAGCGGGGGCTCGGCCTCTAACAACCGTCAGAAAGGAACCTCGCCATGTCCGGCACCAAGATCCTCTGGGGGCAGATCACGATCGTCTTCCTGATCGTGCTCGTTACCACCTGGGGCGCGACGCAATATGTTGCGTGGAGCCTCGGCTATCAGGCGCAGCTCGGCGAGCCGTGGTTCAGGCTCTTCGGTGTGCCGTTCTATTTTCCAGCCGCTATCATGTGGTGGTGGTACTTTTACGATGCCTATGCGCCGGGCATATTCGCGACCGGCGGCATGATCGCCGCGTCGGGCGGTTTCATCGCCATCGCGGTCGCTATCGGCATGTCGGTCTGGCGCGCGCGCGAACAGAAGAATGTCGCCACCTATGGCTCGGCCCGCTGGGCAGAGAAGCCCGAGATCGAGGCTGCGGGCCTGCTCGATCCCGACGGCGTGGTACTCGGCCGATACCATCGCGAGTATCTGCGCCATGATGGGCCGGAGCATGTGCTGTGCTTTGCGCCTACCCGATCCGGCAAGGGTGTCGGTCTCGTCGTGCCGTCGCTCCTCACCTGGCCGGGCTCGGCCATCGTCCATGATATCAAGGGTGAGAACTGGACGCTGACCGCGGGCTTCCGGTCACTCCATGGCCGTGTGCTGCTGTTCGATCCGACCAATCCCAAATCCTCCGCCTACAATCCGCTGCTCGAGGTCCGCCGGGGCGAATGGGAGGTTCGCGACGTCCAGAACATCGCCGACATTCTCGTCGATCCCGAGGGGAGCCTGGACAAAAGAAATCACTGGGAAAAGACCAGCCATTCACTTCTGGTCGGCGCAATCCTGCATGTCCTCTATGCAGAGCCGGAAAAGACGCTGGCCGGCGTCGCCAACTTCCTCTCCGATCCGAAGCGCCCGGTGGAGTCGACGCTGCGTGCTATGATGAAGACCGCGCATCTGGGCGAGGCCGGTCCACACCCTGTCGTGGCCAGCGCGGCGCGCGAGCTCCTCAACAAATCCGACAATGAGCGCTCCGGCGTTCTATCAACCGCCATGTCGTTTCTCGGATTGTACCGCGATCCTGTTGTTGCCGAGGTCACGCGGCGCTGCGACTGGCGGATCAGCGACATCGTCGGCGGCGAGCTTCCGACGACGCTCTACCTCGTCGTGCCGCCCAGCGACATCAACCGGACCAAGCCGCTGATCCGCCTGCTACTCAATCAGATCGGCCGTCGCCTGACCGAAGAGCTCCAGGCGAAGACCGGGCGCCATCGTCTCCTCCTCATGCTCGATGAGTTTCCGGCGCTCGGCCGCCTCGACTTTTTCGAGACCGCGCTGGCCTTCATGGCGGGGTATGGGTTGAAGAGCTTCCTGATCGCGCAATCGCTGAACCAGATCGAGAAAGCCTATGGGCCGAACAATTCGATCCTCGACAACTGCCATGTTCGCGTGAGCTTCGCGACGAACGACGAGCGGACGGCCAAGCGCGTCTCGGACGCCCTCGGGACGGCCACCGAGATGAAGGCCATGAAAAACTATGCCGGGCATCGTCTGTCGCCCTGGCTCGGCCACCTGATGGTGTCTCGCTCGGAAACCGCCCGCCAGTTGCTCACGCCGGGCGAGATCATGCAGCTTCCGCCGGCCGACGAGATCGTCATGGTCGCCGGCATTCCGCCGATCCGGGCGAAAAAGGCGCGCTATTATGAGGATGCCCGTTTCCGCGAACGTCTTCTGGCGCCGCCCGCCTTGAAGCGCCCGGAACAGATTCGTCCGGACGACTGGACCAGCCTGCCGATCCCGGCGCGGCCGGAAGCGCTCGATGCGCAACCGGCAGGCCGATCCGACGACGAGGACCCGACCGAATCCGAACGGCGGCTGCAGCACGAGCTCCACCGGGTAAAGCCGGTAGAAAAGAAAGCGCCGATCGAGAACGAGTTCGAGATCGAGCCGCCTGACGACATCGATGAGGATGCCGTGCGCAACCAGCGCATGATCCGCCAGATGCAGGGCGTCGCACGGCAGGTCTCGCTCGATCCGAATGACGGCATGGAACTGTAGGCGCCATGACCAGTCACCGGAAGAAGATAAAGACCACGGTCTATCTGGACCCCGATGTCGAGAAGACGCTGGCGGATTTTGCCGCCCGGCGCGATCAATCGCAATCCATGATCGCGGAGGCGGCCATCGCGTCGTTTCTCTCGCCGGACGATGCCGAGCGGCGGGAGGCGATCGTCGCCAAGCGCCTCGACCAGATCGACCGCCGCATGACGCGCCTGGAACGGGACGTCGGCATCGCCGTCGAGACCCTTGCGGTGTTCATCCGCTTCTGGATAACCACGACGCCCGCCTTGCCGGAGCCGGCGGCGCAGGCAGCGCGTGCCAAATCCAGCGAGCGTTACGAGGCGTTCATCACCGCGCTTGGCCGGCGCCTGGCGCAGGGGCCGAAGCTTCGGCAAGAGATTTCGGAAGATGTGCCCGAATCGGACGCGTGAACACCTCGCGCGCGGCATCTGGGAATCGATACGACCAGTTCAAGAACAGGGGCGCACCGCCGTTCTCCTGTATTTGCACGCCACGCTACTACTACGACCGAAACTTGTTGAATCGGCCTGATTCCGGGCTCTTTTAATCATCCCCGATCCGGGGATCATCTGTTGCGTCCCCACGAGAAACGGGGACGAGATGGCATTCACTCATCACAGACAGGAAGCGAGCCAGCGTGGCGCGCGCATGCTGCGCACCGCGCTCGGCAGCGCCATCGCGCGGTTTCTGGAAGACCCGGCGGTGGTCGAGGTGATGCTGAATCCCGATGGGCGCATCTGGGTGGATCGGCTTTCCGAAGGGCTGGCCGATACCGGCGAGACGATGACGGCCGCCGATGGCGAGCGCATCGTGCGTCTGGTCGCGCATCATGTCGGTGCGGAGGTTCACGCCCGCTCGCCGCGCGTCTCGGCCGAGTTGCCGGAAACAGGTGAGCGTTTTGAGGGCCTGCTTCCACCAGTCGTAGCGTCACCCGCCTTCGCTATTCGCAAGCCGGCTGTCGCGGTCTTCACGCTCGACGATTATGTGGCCG
This sequence comes from Bradyrhizobiaceae bacterium PARB1, assembly GCA_002256345.1. Lineage (GTDB taxonomy): Bacteria > Pseudomonadota > Alphaproteobacteria > Rhizobiales > Xanthobacteraceae > Tardiphaga. Next base: position 12,236 of record NKIY01000009.1, read on the forward strand.
CCGGCATCATGACGGCCGACCAGGCGGTGAAGCTGCGCGCAGCGGTCCAGTCCCGCGCCAACATACTCGTCGCTGGGGGCACTTCTACCGGCAAGACAACGCTGACCAACGCGCTGCTCGCCGAGGTGGCGAAGACAGCAGATCGCGTCGTCATCATTGAGGATACCCGCGAGCTGCAATGCGCAGCGCCGAACCTAGTCGCGATGCGGACCAAGGATGGCGTTGCCACGCTTTCCGATCTCGTCCGCTCCTCGCTGCGCCTGCGGCCCGACCGCATTCCCATTGGCGAGGTCCGCGGCTCAGAAGCCCTCGACCTGCTCAAAGCCTGGGGCACCGGCCATCCCGGCGGCATCGGCACGATCCACGCCGGCTCCGGCATCGGCGCGCTGCGTCGCCTCGAGCAACTCATCCAGGAAGCCGTCGTCACGGTCCCGCGCGCGCTGATCGCCGAGACCATCGATCTCGTCGCCGTCCTCTCCGGCCGCGGCTTGTCGCGCCGGCTGGCCGAGCTCGCGCGCGTCGACGGCATCGATCCCGCCACCGGCGACTACCGCATCATCCCCGCAACCACCTCGAATGGAGAAGCTGAATGAATTCGCCCGTCGTTCCGAATGTGACCAATCCGCCCGTCCTGTCGCCCGTGCCCATCGGTCCAGATCTGCCCGCCGGCTCGATCATGCGCGGCAGCTACCGGCGTCTCGCCAGTTCGACCGCGCTCTTCACCATCATGATGCTGGCCGCCACGCCGCCGGCCCATGCCTCCGGCTCCTCCATGCCGTGGGAACAGCCGCTTCAACAGATCCTCCAGTCGATCGAGGGGCCGGTCGCCAAGATCGTGGCGGTGATCATCATCATCGCCACCGGCCTGGCGCTCGCCTTCGGCGACACCAGCGGCGGCTTCCGCCGCCTGATCCAGATCGTATTCGGTCTGTCGATCGCCTTCGCGGCCAGCTCGTTCTTCCTCAGCTTCTTCAGCTTCGGCGGCGGGGTACTTGTCTGATGGCGGCGGTCTTCGAACAACTCGACGCGGTGCCGGGCTTTTCGGTGCCCGTCCATCGCGCCTTGACCGAGCACATCCTGCTGGGCGGTGCACCGCGCTCCATCGCGATCATGAACGGCACGTTGGCCGGGGCCGTGGGCCTCGGCCTGCGCCTCTGGCTCGTCGGCCTCGCCATCTGGGCAATCGGTCATTTCGTGGCCGTCTGGGCGGCCCGTCGCGATCCACTCTTTGTCGAGGTCGGGCGCAGGCATCTGCGCATTCCGGCTTTCCTCGCGGTGTGAGGAGGCGGCCATGATGAATCTCGCCGAATATCGTCGCACTGCCGCTCGCCTCGCCGACTATTTGCCATGGGTCGCTCTGGTCGCTCCCGGCATCGTGCTGAACAAGGATGGCTCGTTTCAGCGCACGGCCCGCTTTCGGGGTCCGGATCTGGATTCCTCCGTCGCGGCCGAGCTGGTTGCCGTTGCGAGCCGCATCAACAACGCTTTCCGCCGCCTTGGCCTGGGCTGGAGCATTTTCATCGAGGCACAACGGTACGAGGCCGCCACCTATCCCGACAACATCTTTCCCGATCCCGCGTCGGCTTTGGTCGATGCCGAGCGCAAGGCCGACTTCGAAGAAGCCGGCGCACATTTCGTATCGAGCTACTTCCTCACCTTCCTGTTTCTTCCGCCGGCCGAGGAAGCCGCACGTACCGAGTCCTGGCTTTACGAAGGGCGTGAGCGCTCGGGCGTCGACCCGCACGAGATCCTGCGCGCCTTCACCGACCGCACCGATCGCGTGCTGGCCCTACTTGACGGTTTCATGCCGTCCTGCGGTTGGCTCGATGACAGCGAGACGCTGACCTACCTGCATTCCAGCGTGTCGACGAAACGCCATCGTGTCCGCGTACCGGAAACGCCGATCTATCTCGACGCGCTGCTCGCCGATCAGCCGCTCACCGGCGGTCTGGAGCCGCGTCTTGGCGATCAGAATCTGCGTGTGCTGACCGTCGTCGGCTTCCCGACCGCGACGACGCCCGGCCTGCTCGACGATCTGAACCGGCTGGCCTTCCCGTATCGCTGGTCGACGCGCGCGATCCTCCTCGACAAGACCGACGCGACCAAGCTGCTCACCAAGATCAGGCGGCAATGGTTCGCCAAGCGCAAGTCGATTGCCGCGATCCTCAAGGAGGTGATGACCAACGAGCAATCGGTGCTGGTGGACACCGACGCCGCGAACAAGGCCGCTGACGCGGACATGGCCTTGCAGGAGCTCGGCGCCGACGTCGCCGGCATGGCCTATGTCACCGCCACGATCACGGTCTGGGACGCCGATCCGCGCCTTGCCGATGAAAAGCTGCGGCTGGTCGAGAAGGTCATCCAGGGCCGCGACTTCACCGCCATGATCGAGACGGTGAACGCGGTGGACGCCTGGCTCGGCAGTTTGCCCGGCCATGTCTATGCAAACGTGCGTCAGCCGCCGATCTCGACGCTCAATCTCGCCCACATGATTCCCCTCTCCGCCGTGTGGGCGGGGCCGGAACGGGACGATCACTTCGATGCGCCCCCGCTGCTTTACGGCAGAACCGAAGGTTCGACCCCGTTCCGGCTTTCTTTGCATGTCGGCGATGTCGGCCACACGCTCGTCGTCGGCCCAACAGGGGCGGGCAAATCCGTGCTGCTCGCCCTCATGGCCTTGCAATTTCGCCGTTACCTCCGCAGCCAGGTCTTCGCTTTCGACTTCGGCGGTTCGATCCGCGCCGCATCGCTCGCCATGGGCGGCGACTGGCACGATCTCGGCGGCGGCCTGACCGAAGGATCGGAATCCTCGGTATCGCTTCAGCCGCTGGCCCGCATTCACGACACCTATGAGCGCGCCTGGGCCGCCGACTGGATCGTCGCGATCCTTCTGCGGGAAGGGATTAAAATCACCCCGGAGGCAAAGGAGCACATCTGGACGGCGCTCACCTCGCTCGCCTCGGCGCCTGTTGGTGAGCGCACGATCACCGGCCTCAGCGTCCTTCTCCAGTCCAACGACCTCAAACAGGCGCTCCGCCCTTTCTGCGTCGGCGGTCCCTATGGCCGCTTGCTCGATGCCGAAGCCGAACATCTCGGCTCGGCCGACGTGCAGGCATTCGAGATCGAGGGACTGGTCGGGACGGGCGCTGCGCCTGCTGTGCTCGCCTATCTCTTCCACCGCATCGGCGACAGGCTGGACGGGCGGCCGACGCTGCTCATCATCGACGAAGGCTGGCTGGCGCTAGACGACGAAGGCTTCGCCGGCCAGCTCCGCGAGTGGCTCAAGACGCTGCGCAAGAAAAACGCCTCGGTCATCTTCGCCACCCAGTCGCTCAGCGACATCGACAATTCGGACATTGCCCCGGCCATCATCGAAAGTTGCCCGACGCGACTGCTCCTGCCGAACGAACGGGCAGTCGAACCGCAGATCACCGCCATCTATCGCCGCTTCGGTCTCAATGACCGTCAGATCGAGATCCTCGCGCGAGCGACGCCCAAGCGCGACTACTACTGCCAGTCCCGGCGCGGCAATCGTCTGTTCGAGCTCGGCCTGTCCGAAGTCGGGCTCGCGCTCTGTGCTGCATCTTCCAAGTCCGATCAGACGCTGATTGCCCAGATCGTCGCCGAGAACGGACGCGACGGCTTCCTCACGGCGTGGCTCGCCGCTCGCGAGGTCGGCTGGGCCGTCGATCTGATCCCGAACGTCCAGACGACCGTCCTCCAATCCCAAAAGGAACCTCTATCATGACGACCTCCCGTTTCCGCCTGCGCGCAGTTCTGCTTGCCGCAACCGCACTCGCCGCACCGATCGCCTTCTCTTCCGTCGTGACCTCGCCCGCCTATGCGTGGCGGATCGTGTTCGATCCGAGCAACTACGCGCAGAATGTGCTGACGGCTGCGCGCACTCTGGAACAGATCACGCACCAGATCACCTCGCTTCAGAACGAAGCGACGATGCTGATCAACCAGGCGCGCAATCTGGCGAACCTGCCTTTCTCCGCTCTCCAGACCTTGCAGCAGAATGTCCAGAAGACGCAGCAGCTTCTCCAGCAGGCGCAGGGCATCGCCTTCAACGTCCAGCAGATCGACCAGATGTTCAGCCAGAAATACGGCAACGTCTCCATGTCGGCCACGGATCAGCAACTCGTCTCCGATGCACGATCGCGCTGGCAGAACACGGTCGGCGGCCTTCAGGACGCCATGCGCGTCCAGGCGGGTGTCGTCGGCAACATCGACACCAACCGCACGCAGATGAGCGAACTGGTGAGCCAGAGCCAGGGCGCAACGGGCGCGCTTCAGGCGACGCAGGCCGGCAACCAGCTCCTCGCACTCCAGTCGCAGCAGCTTTCCGATCTGGTCGCCTTGCTTGCGGCCAACGGGCGTGCCGGCGCGCTGACCGAAGCCGAGCGCACGGCTGCGGCGGAGCAGGGACGGGAACAGCGCCGCCGCTTCCTGACGCCGGGCTCGGGCTACCAGCCGGGCAACGCGCAGATGTTCAACGGCAACTGAGGGCGGGCTTATGGACGGCAAGATGCTGGCCCGGCTGGGCGCTGTCGTGTTCGTCGCCGTCGCCATTACGGCGGCGGTCGTCGAACTGACCCGAAAGGAGGACCCGAAAGAGGATTTCTCCACGCGCGTCATCGAACCCTCGCACGATCCGCTGCGCGCGGGGCAGCGCCGGTGCCAGCAGCTTGGCCAGCAAGCCGCGAATGACCCCGAATGCCTGCGCGTCTGGGCGGAAACCCGCGACCGTTTCCTGCGTCCGTCCTCTGCACCGGCGTCGCCGTCCTCCAGCGAAGGGCGGTGAAGCATGGGCGGCTCCGGCGTTATCGACACATTTCTCGGAACCTTCACCCGCTATATCGACAGCGGGTTCGGTCTGCTCGGCGGCGAGGTGGCGTTTGTCGCCACCACCCTGATCGTGATCGACGTGACGCTGGCCGCTCTCTTCTGGAGCTGGGGCGCCGACGACGACATCATCGCCCGTCTGGTGAAGAAGACCTTGTTTGTCGGGGTGTTCGCCTACCTGATATCCAACTGGAACAACCTCGCCAAGATTGTCTTCGACAGCTTCGCCGGCCTCGGACTGAAAGCCTCCGGCACCGGCTTCACTGCGCAGGATCTGCTTCGTCCAGGCAAGGTCGCACAGACCGGCCTCGATGCCGCGCGTCCCTTGCTCGACGCGATATCGCCCCTGATGGGCTGGATCGCGGTTTTCGAGAACCTGATCCAGATCGTCTGCCTTTTGTTTGCCTGGGCGCTGGTCATCCTCGCCTTCTTCATTCTGGCGATCCAGCTCTTCGTGACGCTGATCGAGTTCAAGTTGTCGACGCTCGCCGGTTTCGTCCTGATCCCGTTCGGCCTCTTCGGCAAGACCGCCTTCATGGCCGAGCGCGTGCTTGGCAATGTGATTTCCAGCGGCATCAAGGTCCTGGTCCTCGCTGTCATCGTCGGCATCGGCTCAACGCTGTTCAGTCAGTTCACGCAAGGCTTCGGCGGCCAGACCCCGAGCATCGACGACGCCATGGCCATCGTTCTTGCGGCGCTCTCGCTCGTCGGCCTTGGCATCTTCGGTCCCGGTATTGCCTCCGGTCTTGTCAGCGGCGGCCCGCAGCTTGGCGCAGGCGCCGCGGTTGGCACCGGCCTTGCTGTCGGCGGTGCGGCACTCGCTGCTGGCGGCGGCGCGGTACTGGCCGCGAAGGGCGGAGCCGCTCTTCTTTCCGGCGGCGCCGCTGCCGCGCGTGGTGGCGCTGCGGCGGCCGGCGCGGCATCGTCGGCCTACACATTGGGCTCTATGGGACAGTCGGGCGCGTCCGGCGTCGCGTCCGGCCTCGGAGGCGTAGCACGCGCCGCCGGATCGGCCTCCGTTTCCCCGTTGCGCCGTGCCGCGTCCCGCGCCTCGGAAAGCATGAAATCCAGCTTCTCCGACGGCGCGCGTGCAGGCGTCAGCGCCACCGGCGGCTCCTTCTCGTCTGGCGCGGGCACTGGCGAATCCGATCCCGCTTCCGTCGCTCCCGCAACCACACCCGATCAGCCGCCGGCATGGGCCCAGCGCATGAAGCGCGGCAGCCATGTCGCCCACGGCGTCAGCGCCGCCGCCCATGCCGTTCGCTCGGGCGACAGCCATGGGTCCGGCGCATCCGTCAATCTCTCCGAAAGTGACCGTTCATGAATCTCTTTAAACGACCGGCCGTGCATTACGGCAAGACACCTCAACCGGAAACACCTTACCAGAAGGCCGCACAAGTCTGGGACGAACGTCTTGGGTCAGCGCGCGTGCAGGCGAGGAACTGGCGCTACATGGCGTTCGGTTCGCTGATCCTGTCAGCGGGCTTCGCTTCCGCGCTGGTCTATCAGTCCGCGCGTGGGACAGTGGTTCCCTGGGTGGTTCAAGTAGACAATCTGGGTCAGGCCCAGACCGTCGCCCCGGCCGCGGCGGACTATCGTCCGACCGATCCACAGGTGGCGTGGCATCTCGCACGCTTCATCGAGCAGACCAGAAGCATTCCCGCCGATCCGATCATCGTCCGCCAGAACTGGCTCAGGGCCTATGAGTGGACGACTGATCGGGGCGCGGCTGCGCTTAACGATTATGCCCGCGCCAACGATCCCTTCACGAAGGTCGGCAAGCAGCAGATCGCCGTCGAGGTTTCCAGCGTCATCCGCGCTTCTCCGGACAGCTTCCGCGTCGCGTGGACGGAACGGCATTTCGAGAATGGCCAGCTCGGCGCGACCGAGCGATGGACCGCGATCCTGACCATCGTCATCCAGCCTCCGCGCGATGCCGAGCGGCTGAAGGTCAATCCGCTCGGAATTTACATCAACGCCATCAACTGGTCGCGGGAGATAAGCCAATGAAATCGGCTTTCCGTAACCCCGCCATTCCGGTTTTCCGTAAATCCGTACTCCCGGTTCTGCTGCTTTCCGCCACCGCGTTGGCTGGTTGTGCCACGCCGCAAAAGCCGCCGGAGATCAGCTACGATCGAGATGTTCCGGCTTTGCCGGCCGTTCCGGCATCGGTGACGGACGATCGGCCCCGTCCGATCCACATCCCTCCGGCCTGGACGCCGGCAAAGGGCGGCACGGCGGCCAGCACACCAGTCGCTCGCGTCGAGAACGCCAACGCTGCCGCTCGCGTGCAGCCGCGCCGAGAGGGCTACTTCAACGCGATCCAGGTATATCCCTGGTCGGAAGGAGCGCTCTATCAGGTCTACGCGGCTCCTGGGCAGATCACCGACATCGCGCTGGAACCGGGAGAGTCGCTGACAGGGGCCGGACCGATCGCGGCTGGCGATACCGCCCGCTGGATTATCGGCGACACCGAGAGCGGCAGCGGAACGACCCGCCGCGTCCATATTCTCGTGAAGCCTTCCCGGCCGGACATCACGACCAATCTCGTCGTGACTACAGACCGGCGTGTTTACATGATCGAGCTGCGTTCCGGCGCGAAGCCCTATATGCCGTCCGTCGCCTGGTCCTATCCGCGGCCGCGCGCCGGTCAAGGCCAGAGCATTCCGGCGACGCCGGTCATCCCGGCCGTTGCGGCCCGCAACTACCGATACGGTTTGACCGGCGGGAATCCGCCCTGGAAACCCGTCTCCGTCTATGACGACGGCCGCAGGGTCTACGTCGAGTTTCCGCGCGGGATCGTCCAGGGCGAAATGCCGCCGATCTTCGTCATCGGTCCCGATGGCGAAGCGCAACTCGTCAACAGCCGTATTCACCAGCACATCCTGATCGTCGATCGCCTGTTCGGCGCTGCCGAGCTCCGCCTTGGCGGCGGCGACAAACAGCAGGTCGTCAGGATTGTCCGCACCGACGGGAGACCCGCATCGTGAGCGAGAACAATACCGACAATACAGCTCCCATGCGTCTTCGCGCCGAGGCACCGCGCGTCACGCGCCTTTCGCGGAGGGTGTTGGCAAGCATTACGGCCGTCGGGCTCGTTGGCATCGGCGGCGCGCTAATCTACGCACTCCAGACCCGCGATGGAGGTCAAGGCGGCGAAGAACTTTATTCGACCAACAATCGCCAGACCGCAGATGGCCTCGCCGGCCTTCCGCGCGACTATACCGGACCTGTTCTCGGCCCGCCGCTGCCCGGTGATCTCGGCCGCCCGATCCTCGACGCCCAGAACCGGGGCCAGCCCGTGGTCCCGCCGACGATCACAACACCGACCGTTGACGAGGCTGAGCAGCGCCGGCGGGCCGAGGAAGAGGCTGCGCGCACCAGCCGCGTGTTCTTTCAGACCCAACCCGGCTCGACAGCGACGACACCCGGCGGCTCAACCATGCCGAACGTTCCCGGCTTCGATCTCGCCGGGCTCGCGGGGCAATCCGGTCAGCAGACCGCCCAGGATCGGCAGCTTGCGTTTCTGAATGCACCGGTTGATCGCCGGACCACATCATCGGATCGGGTCATGGCTCCGGCTTCGCCGTTCATCCTTCAGGCCGGGGCGGTGATCTCAGCCGCGCTCATCACCGGCATTCGCTCCGATCTGCCTGGCCAGATCACTGCGCAGGTGACGGAAAACATCTACGACAGTCCGACCGGCAGATTGCTTCTGATCCCGCAAGGCACGCGGATTGTCGGCCAGTACGACAACAACGTGCAGTTCGGGCAAAGACGGGCGCTGCTGGTCTGGAACCGGCTGATCTTCCCGAACGGCCGCTCCATCGTCCTCGAACGCCAGCCGGGCGCCGACACGCAAGGATACGCTGGTCTTGAGGATGGGGTCGATTATCACTGGTGGGATCTCGCCAAAGCGGCCGGTCTCTCCACGCTGCTCGCGGTCGGCACGGAACTGGCGGTCAGCGATGAGGACCGCCTGGTCCGCGCTATCCGCGACGGCGCACAGGACACCATCAACGACGCCGGTCAGCAGATCGTCCGGCGCCAATTGCAGGTCGCACCGACGTTGACCATCCGGCCGGGCTTCCCCGTTCGCGTTATCGTCACGCGCGATCTCGTCCTTGAACCCTACAGAGGCTGACTGTGGCAAAACTGAAACTTGGACCGATCGCCGACGATAAGCCCGTCAAAGTCACGGTGGAATTGCCCGCACAACTCCACCGTGATCTCATCGCCTATGCCGAAATCCTGGCGCGTGAGTCGGGCCAATCTGTCGCTGATCCGGTGCGCTTGATCGTACCAATGCTTGATCGGTTCATCGCAACCGATCGCGGGTTCGCCAAGGCGCGGCGTCTGCCCTAGAAGAGGATAATTGAGATCTGCAACCATGACCGAGCGCTATTTGGAACAACAGTTCAAATGGGCAGAGTGAGCACCAGCATCATGTAGGCTATTGCTGATTTCGACATCTTCCTTGCCATGCTTAGCAAGCTGCGAAATGCCGGGTTATCATTCCTGGCAGACCAGATCGCGCTGAAAGGAAGAATTTCATCGACAATGGGTCGATAGGTGATCCCCGGAAGCCGTGCTGCCGCCATCGCTTCACTGACGACCGTCAGGCCACGTCCAACAGCTACGAGCGAGAGAAGATTATCTCTCCCGACTGACTGAGGCTGTATGTACGGATGATGACCCAGATCAGCGAGTCGCTTTACGAGGTAGTCGTGAATCTCAGGGCCGGGCGCGACATCACTGACGATAAATTGCTCCATGGTGAGGTCACTCCAGCCCACCACCGGTTTCTCAGAAAGCGCATGCCCTTCGGGAAGCACGACAAACACCCGTTCGAACCAAAGCTGGTCTGTTTCACACCCCGGCCAGACCCGTGTGCCGGTCAAGAACGCGACGTCGATCTGGAATTGACGCACCGCCGCGATATGTTCGTCAGGATTTCCTTCGATGAACTCTATATGGACCTTCGCATGGGCGCTGTCGTAAGCGAGCAGCAGATTCGCCAGAAAGCCTGACGCTAGGGACGAGAATATTCCGATCTTAAGCCGCCCGTTCTCTACACGCCCGATCCTCGCCACGTCCTCAACGCTGTGACCGATATCCCGAAGAATGCGACGCGCCTGAGGGAGAAAGCGCTGCCCAGCGTAAGTGAGGGTGACGCCGCTGCTACGCCGATGGAACAGTGAGGCGCCAACCTGATCTTCGAGGTCTCGTATAGATCGGCTGATCGCCGACTCCTGCACCCCTGAAGCCGCGCCGGCTTTTCTAAAGCTGCCCTGCTCGGCCGCTGCCACGAAGTAGCAGAGATGGCGTACATCGATTGCCTCGCGGCGCTTCGCGAGCCTATCTCTCATGAGCGAGCCTATCCCCCTTCGCATCCGCCACAACCGGGAGGGGCGATAGCTCCCCGTCGTTGTGGCGGAACTCGCCGCGGGGCGTTGTCGAACTTGGAGCGGCGTTGAGGTGCAGTTCAGCGCGGAAACCTCCCTCTGGACGGTTTTTCAGAGACAGGCTCCCGCCGAGCCGCTTCGCCGCGAGGTCGGCAATCGCGAGGCCCAGCCCACTTCCCATCGCGGTCTTGTTGCGACCGCGATAGAACCTCTCGCAAACCTTGGGCAGTTCGTCTTCAGGTATTCCCGGTCCGCTGTCGTCGATCGTCAGTGCGACGCCGTCGCCTTCAAGCCTCATGCCACAATGGACAGGGCTTTCAACGCGGGAATGCAGAACGGCATTTTCCATGAGGTTCCGCGTCGCGAGCATGAACAGTGACGGATCGATATCAAGGTCTATGTCATGCAGTTTTTCGTCGATCTCGAGGAGCGCAGCGCCCGGGTAGTGCTGGCGGATGTCATCTGCGAGCCGGCTGGCCAATTTGCCCAAATTGACACGATGATTGTCGCTGTCGGTCTCGCCCCTTTCGGCATTCGTCAGGTCGGTGAGCTGTCGCATCAGCCGAGACGTCCGGTCCACGCCGACCACGATCTGACGCAGGGCGTTCGCACGAATGCCCGGATCCTCGCTCCCGAGCGCCACCTGCGCCTGAGTCTTCAGTCCGGCGATCGGCGTACGCAGCTCATGCGCTGCGAAGGCTGTAAAATCGCGCTCCCGTTCTCGGGCCGCATGCACCCGCCCGAAGAGACCGTTGAGCGAGCGGATGACCGGCTTGATCTCGGAAGGCGTATCGACGTCGGGCAGGGCGCTAAGATCGGAGGCGGACCGCGTCTCCAGCGCGTGAGCCATGTTGTTGAGGGGACCGAGACCTTTCCTCACGCTCAGCCAAATCAGCCCGGCCAGGATCGGCAAGATCAGCAATGCAGGCAGTGCAAGACCCCGGATCACATCGGCCACCAGCCGATCGCGAACGCGCATATTGTCTCCGACGAGGACTCGCATGCCGAGATCGGTGTTGACCACCGCATAGACGCGCCAGGTTTCGCCCCCGATAAGGGTCTCGGAAAAGCCGTCCTGTGCATCAGACAGCGGCGTTGCCGGGGCCGCGTCGGAGCGGCCCACCAAGGTGCCGTCCAGCGCCCATATTTGGCAGGATAGCTGCCTATCATAAGACGCATGCATCGTCGGCTCGACGGCCGGAATCTGGGCTGCGCGCTTCGGATCGATCTCCTGGCTGGTGATCAGCGAACTCACCATACGCGCCGCCTCGATCAGGCGAGCATCGAGGACGCGTTCCACCTCGGCTCGCGTGCTGAGATAGATCCAGGCGATCGCCGACATCCAAACGACGCCCGTCGTGATCATCAGGATCATGAAGAGCCGGCTTCGGATCGATTTCATATGCTGTCCTCCGCCAGCCTGTAGCCCACCCCGCGCACGGTTTCGATGACGCCAGGGCCGAGCTTCTGTCGCAGATTGTGGATGTGAACCTCGATCGTGTTGCTCTCCACGTCCTCCTGCCAACCATAGAGCCGGTCCTCGAGCTGCGATTTCGACAGGATCTGGCCCGGCCGCTCCATCAGCGCGTGCAGAATGGAGAACTCGCGGCGGGAGAGCCGCACACCCTCGCCCGATTTCGAGACCGCCATCGTCGCAGGGTCGAGGCGCAGATCGCGCCAGATGCGGCAAGCCGAGGCGCCGCCGTTGCCCCGTCTCGTCAAGGCCCTCAGACGGGCGGCGACCTCGTTCAGGTCGAAGGGTTTGCCGAGATAGTCGTCTGCGCCGGCATCGAGACCGGCAATGCGGTCGGGGATGCTGTCACGCGCGGTCAGCAGCAGCACCGGCGTTCCCACCGCCCGTCCTCGAAGCTCGTTCAGAACGTTGAGACCGGACCCGTCCGGAAGCATCAGATCGAGAACCACCGCATCGAAGGCCGAGCTGCGCAGCGCAGCCGAGGCATCCACGCAGGTGGAAACGGCGTCCACAGTGAAGCCGGCCAGGCCGAGGCCAACTTGCAACCCGTTCATCAATACTGCGTCGTCTTCGACTACCAAAACTCTCATCGCAACCTGCTCGACTTCAACAGAACAACCGCAATCTGCCGCCGACCTTAAGCCAGCCTTAAGGTGACGGGCGCGGGTCTCGCGTCCAGGCAGGGTCCCACCCTGTCCGGCTCACACGAAAAGGAGATCCCGTATGCCTACTCTCACGCGTCGCGGCGCCATGATCACATTGGGGGGCGCGGCCCTGGCGGTGCCTCTCATGCACCGCACGGCTCTCGGGCAGAATGCCGACGTGTCCAAGGAAATGATCCTCAACGACCCGGCTGCGCCCGTTGCGGGCAACCCGAAAGGCGACGTCACCATCGTGGCCTTCCTCGACTACAATTGCCCGTTCTGCAAAAAATCCGCGCCCGACCTTGATCGCGTCGTCAAGGAGGACGGCAAAATCAGGCTCGTCTACAAGGATTGGCCTGTCATCCGGCCGACCTCGATCGACGGCGCGATGATGGCGCTCGCCGCCAAATATCAGGGTAAGTACGACGTCGCGCACCATGCCCTGATGGGCATCCCCGGCGTAGGCGTTCCAAAAGACAAGATGCGGCAGGGCCTCCAGTCCGCAGGCATCGACATGGCTCGTCTCGACGCCGACATGAAGGCCAAGTCCGCGGAAATCGACGCCCTCATCAAGCGCAACATGGCGCAGGCCGATGCCATCGGGTTCTCGGGCACGCCGGCTTACCTCGTCGGCCCGTTCCAGACCTCGACGCTCGACTATCAAGGTTTCAAGCAGGTCGTCTCGGATGCGCGCAAGAAGCAAGCCGGGGAGCAGTGAGCCGGGTCCCGCGCTCACCAGCCCCGCTCGCGATGCCTGATGTCGATTGTGCCGCCTCTGAGCATGTGGGACCAATAGAGCCACGGCAGAAACTTGGTCTTCAAGTACCACATGCTCTTGCGGGGCACGCGCGGATCGAGCGGAAAGCTTGGCGTCACCTTGCCGCCATAGGCGAACTCGGCGAGCACGATCTTGCCGAGGGCCACCGTCAGCGGGCAAGAGCCGTAGCCATCATAGGCCTCGGCCATGTCCTTGCCCTGTATCGCCGCCAGCAGATTGGCGACCACGACCGGAGACTGGAGGCGGACGGCCGCCGCCGTCTTGGCGTTGGTGGTGGAGGCGGCATCACCGAGCGAGAACACGTTCGGATATCGCACATGCCGGAGCGTCGCCGCATCGACCTCGATCCAGCCCGCCACGTTCGCCAGCGGACTGTCTCGAACGACATCAAGCCCCGTCTGCGGCGGGACAACATGGATCATGTCGAAGCGCATCTCGACGTCGCGCGCCACACCATCCTTGTCCGTCACGGAAAACAACGCCGCCTTCGCAGGTCCGTTGATGGCGATGAGGTTGTGCCGGTAGCAGGTGTCGATACCGTAATCGTCGACCGCTTTCTGCAAGGGCGGCACAAAGAAGGGCACGCCGAACAGCGCGTCGCCGGCAAGGCAGAATTTCAGCTTCGAGGCATCGAGCTTGCCGCGACGACGCAGATGATCGGCCATCATGTACATGATCTTCTGCGGGGCGCCGGCACATTTGATCGGCATTGCCGGCTGGGTGAACAGCGCGGTCCCGCCCTGGAATTCCTGAATGAGGCGCCAGGTATATTCCGCCGTGTCGGCCCGGTAGTTGCTGCACACGCCGTTCCTGCCGAGCGTATCCCTCAACCCCTGGATGGCGTCCCAAGCGATCTTCAGTCCGGGGCATGCGACGAGATAGTCGTAACCGAGCGTTCGGCCGTCGCTCAGGCTGACGACGTTATTCTCCGGGTCGAAGGCGCTGACGGCTGCTTTGATCCACGTCACACCTTTGGGAATCAGCGAGCGTTCCTCCCGCTCGGTTTGCCTGCGCGTGAACACGCCCGCACCGACCAGCGTCCAACCCGGCTGGTACGAATGGGCCTCCGAGGGTTCCACGATTGCGACATCCAGCCTCGCGTCCCGTCGCTTCAGCTCGGCCGCAACCGTGATGCCCGCTGCCCCGCCACCGACGATGACGATCCGATGCTTAAGCGCAGCGGCTCCGGCAGTTTGTTGCTTCGATGTGGTGTCCATGGCGATCCTCCCACTTGCAGATTTACATATCTGGTGTTATGTAAGTATGTAATTCATATTGACAAGCGTCAAGGAGCGGCTCCATGAAACCCATTCCCGTCACAGAGAAATTTTCTGTCCTGGGGCAATTGCAGCCCAAGGACTTCGCGGAACTCGCCCGGCGCGGCTACAAGACGGTCATCAATAATCGGCCGGATGGCGAAGAAGGTTCACAGCCGGGATCGGCGGCGGAAGAAGAGGCGGCCAGAGCGGCGGGTCTCGACTATGTCTTCATCCCGGTAACGAGCAGCAACATGCGGCCGGAGGACGTTCGGCGGTTCGCGGAGGCGATCGTCGCGTCGGACGGACCAGTGATCGCGCATTGCCGCTCAGGGGCGCGCTCTTTCTACATGTGGATCCTGGCCGGCAATGCCGATGTGGAAGGCTTCGGCAACGACAAGCTGATCGCCGTCGCGAACGACGTCGGGATTGCGCCCGATGCCGCGCGGACATGGCTTGCCGCAAATCGCCCTCCCGCTCCCGTCAAGCCAAAAGTCAAAGGCTTCTTCGATCCGCGCACCTGGAGCATCCAGTACGTCGTCAGCGATCCAGCCACGGCAAAATGCGCCATCGTAGACCCGGTTCTCGACTACGACGAGAAATCCGGATCGACCAGGACCGAGCATGCCGACGAAATCCTCGCCTACATCGCCGACGAGGGCCTGACGGTCGAATGGATCCTCGATACCCATCCTCACGCCGACCATTTTTCCGCCGCCCGCTATCTCAAGGAGAAGACCGGAGCTCCGACCGCGATCGGAGCCCATGTCGTGGATGTGCAGGCTCTATGGAAAGGGATCTACAATTGGCCGGACTTCCCGGCTGACGGCCGCCAGTGGGACCAGCTCTTCGCCGACGGAGATACCTTCAAGGTCGGCACGATAGATGCGCGGGTGATGTTCTCGCCGGGGCACACCCTTGCCTCGATCACCTATCTCATAGGCGACGCCGCCTTCGTCCACGACACGCTGTTCATGCCGGACTCCGGCACGGCGCGCGCCGATTTCCCGGGCGGCAGCGCCAAGGTTCTCTGGAAGTCCATTCAGGACATTCTCGCGCTGCCGGACGAGACGCGCGTGTTCACCGGGCACGACTACCAGCCTGATGGCCGCCAACCGCGGTGGGAAAGCACCGTCGCCGAGCAGAAGAGCTTCAACCCGCATATCGTCGATCAGACCGAGGCGAGCTTCATCGCCCTGCGCGAGGCACGCGACGCCACGCTGCCGATGCCCAAGCTCATCCTGCATGCGCTTCAGGTGAACATGGCCGGCGGCCGGCTTCCCGAACCGGAGTGCAACGGCCGGCGCTATCTAAAAATTCCGCTCGACGCGCTCGAGGGGGTGGTCTGGTGATGGACGCCTATCTTGCTCCTCTGGCAGGCGGCGCGCTGATCGGATTGTCCGCCAGCCTCCTCATGCTGGTCAACGGCCGCATTGCCGGCATCAGCGGTATCGTCGGCGGATTGCTCGGCCAGCGCGGCGACCGCTTCGGCCACGACATTGCGTTCGTCGCCGGCCTCCTTCTCGGTCCGCTGACCTATCTCACCATCTTCGGCAATGCGCCGCAGGTCATCGTAACGGCGTCCTGGCCCCTCCTGATCGTCGCCGGCCTGCTCGTCGGCTTCGGCACCCGCATGGGGTCCGGCTGCACCTCCGGGCACGGTATCTCGGGACTGGCACGTCTGTCGCCCCGGTCGTTCGCCGCGGTGCTGACCTTCCTCGCGACGGCGATCGTCACGGTGCTGGTGATGCGCCTCGGAGGCTGGCTATGACGCCGCTGCTTCGCATGCTGACGGCGCTCGCAGCCGGCCTTCTGTTCGGGCTCGGTCTCGCAATTTCGGGCCTGCTCAACCCGGCCAAGGTCAAGGCCTTCCTCGACATCACCGGCGCGTGGGATCCGAGCCTGATCTTTGTTCTCGGTGCCGGCGTGATCGTCGCCTTCATCGGCTACAGGATCGCTTTCGCGGTCAATAAGCCGCTGCTCGACGCCCAACTTCATCTGCCGGCCAAAACCCGCATCGACCGCCCGCTCATCCTCGGATCGGCGATCTTCGGCGTGGGCTGGGGCCTGGCCGGCTTCTGCCCCGGTCCTGCGATCGCATCCCTGTCACTCGGCCTGCTCCCCGCGGTGATCTTCGCCGTCGCGATGGTCATTGGAATGGTCACGCATGATCGGTTCCTGGCCGGAAAGGGGTGAGCCATGCTTGCCAATATCGGCCCCGCGCTCGCTTCGGGCGGACTCGTCGGCTTTTCCCTCGGTCTCGTCGGTGGCGGCGGCTCGATCCTGGCGACGCCGCTGCTGCTCTACGTCGTCGGCGTGACACAGCCACATATCGCCATCGGCACGAGCGCGCTCGCCGTTTCGGTCAACGCCTTCGCCAATCTCATCGGCCATGCTCGCAGCGGCAACGTCAGTTGGCGCTGCGCGATCGTCTTCGCCGGCGTCGGCACGTTCGGCGCGCTCGCCGGCTCGACGCTCGGCAAGCTGGTTGACGGTGAGCGCCTTCTCTTCCTGTTCGGCCTGCTCATGATCCTTGTCGGCGTCATGATGCTGCGGCCTCGCAAGGCCGCCGCATCCGCCGAGCGTCCGGCTGATCTGAGGACATGCCTGATCACCGCCGCTGTCGCCTTCGCGGCCGGGTCCGCCTCGGGCTTCTTCGGAATCGGAGGAGGCTTCCTGATCGTGCCCGGCCTCATCCTCGCGACGGGCATGCCAACGATCAAGGCGGTCGGCTCATCGCTGCTGGCCGTGGGCAGCTTCGGGCTCGCCACCGCGCTGAACTATGCCGCGTCCGGCCTCGTCGACTGGCCCGTCGCGTTCGAGTTCATCGCCGGAGGGATCATCGGCGGGATTCTCGGCATGATGCTCGCCAACCGCCTGTCGGCTGGCAAAGACACGCTCAACCGCGTCTTCGCGGCGCTGATCTTCGTGGTCGCGGCCTATGTTCTCTACCGGAGCGCGGGGGCCTTCATTGGTTAACCGCAGCGCTCTGCGGGCTGACCACGTCCGATGCCGGCGGCGCATCGCCCACCATGCTGACGGCGCGGAAAGGCCGGAGCGATACGCGAGCAGATCGGAGAGACGCTGGCACCAGCAATCACCGCCCACGCCTAACCGTGCGAATCCGGCTTCGTAGCTAGACCAACAACTTCAAAAAACCGCGGAGGAAAGACATGACCCTATTTCGGCTAGTTCTTTTTGCTTTGTTCGCCTTCGGCGTGCCGATCGCTGGCAGTGCCGCGGATCTCAGGGTCTATGGACCTGGAGGTCCGGCGCCCGCGATGAAAGAGGCGGCGGCCGCTTTCGCGAAACTCAAGAACAAGGACGTCGTAGTCACCGCCGGGCCCACCTCGCAGTGGCGTCAATCGGCTTTGAACGACGCCGATCTGATCTACAGCGGCTCGGAAACAATGATGCACGACTTCGTGTCCATGTTCGACGGCCGCCTGAAATCAGAGGACGTCTACCCGCTTTACCTGCGACCGTCTGCAATCCTCGTGCGCCCAGGCAATCCGGAGAAGATTGGCGGCATTGCCGATCTGCTTAAGCCCGGTCACAGGATCCTTGTCGTCAACGGGGCGGGACAGAACGGACTCTGGGAAGACATTGCCGGACGCCTCGGAAGCATCGCCGATGTCCGAGCGCTTCGCTCAAATATTGCCGCCGTCGCCGAGAACAGCGCTCAGGCGAAGAAAGCATGGACGTCGGACCAGACATTGGATGCATGGATCATCTGGAACATCTGGCAACGCGAGGCTCCCGAACTGGCCGATCTCGTCGAGGTCGAGCCCGGTTATCGCATCTATCGCGACACCGGCATTGCAGCGACCGAGCTCGGCAAACGCAACCCTCTGTCGGCGGAGTTCGTCGAGTTTTTGCAGGCCAAGGAGGGTGCCGCCATTTTTGCGAAATGGGGCTGGATCACTCGATAATCGGTGAATCCGAGCGACCGCCTCAAGAGGGGGTGCCGCGCATCCCCGACTCACAAATGCACGTTTCCGGATTTGACCCGCGCATATACGTCCTCCGTGTTTTCGAGCCCCCGGTCATCATGCTCTTGGCCCGTGGTTCTCTACCGTAGCGCCAGCGCATTCTTGGCGCCCACGGGACCAAAGAGGATACAAGCGGTGTGAGAGAACCGTCGGCGTATCCACTTAAGGCTAGCTTAAGCTTGCAACTGCGTTTCGGTCCGAAAGCCCACGGAGGACCGAATGAATGCAGTCACGACGATGTTTTCTGATTTCGACCGTTGCGCTCTTGGCGATCCCTGCGACCGTCACGCACGTCGCTGCCCGGCAGCCGTCCCGTGAGGAGGTGTTTTCCGATCCGGTGACGCCGGTGCTCGGCAATCCGGATGGCGACATCACGATTGTCGAGTTCTTCGACTACCAATGCCCATTTTGCAAAAGCACCTATCCAGAGCTCAAGAAGTTCGTCAGCGACGACGGCAATCTGCGCCTCATGATGCGCGACTGGCCGATCTTTGGCGAAGCGTCGCGGTTTGCAGCCGAGCGTGTTCTGGCCCTCGATCCACAGGCCTACGGCCGCGCCCACGAGGCGCTGATGGGTACGGAAGGACGGCTCACCGAGAACGATGTCATCGAAGTGCTTGAGGACGCCAGCGTCAAAAGTCTCACGCCAGCTCACTCACGTGAAGCGGTAGCCGAAACCTTGTCGCGCAACGACCGCATGGCCAAGGCATTCGGCCTGGCCGGTACGCCCTCATTCGCCATCGGTACGAAGATCTACGGTGGTGTCCTCGATCCAACCGGCCTTGCCCAGGCAGTTCTCGAAGCGAGGGGGAAACGGACTTGATGCTGGACCGACGCTCTCTTCTGATCGGCGGGCTGGCATCCGCGACCTTCTCCACTGCGTCCGCTCGCGACTGGGAGGGGGCCTTCGACACGGCAAGCGCCCGTATGGATGGCCTGCAGGACGTGGAAACGCCGCTGCTCTCGGCGACGACATTGCACGCGACGCGGATTGCCTCCGAAACCTACGCCGGTTGGGCGGCGGAAGGCGGATGGCCGGCCTATCCGTTCACGCAACGGCTTTCCCTTGGCGCGCAGGGCAACGACGTTTCCTGGCTGCGCCAACGCCTCGCTGTGACGGGCGACCTGGCGACGCAATATGGCGCGGGCACCGTCGTCGACAGCTTCGTCGACGCCGCCATTCGCAGGTTTCAGGCGCGGCATGGCCTCACCGTGGACGGGGTGGCGGGCGCTGCCACGTTCGAGGCGCTCAACCGTCCGGCGGCAGACAGGGCGCGGAGCCTCACTGCGAATATTCCCAGATTGCAGGCCGCTCTGGTCGACGATCGTCGCCAGGTGACGGTCAACGTTCCCTCGGCGCAGATCGAGATGGTCGAAGATGGCGCCGTGGTGCTTCGCCAGTCGGCCGTCGTCGGTCAGCCCAATCGCGCGACGCCGCTGCTTTCGAGCAAGATCCACGAGATTAACTTCAATCCCTATTGGCATGTGCCGAAAAGCATCATCCGCCGCGATCTCATCCCGATCATCCGCAGGGACCCGGATTACCTGACGCGTATGGGGATGCGTATTTACACCGGCAACTGGAAAGAAGTGTCGCCGTCGAGCATTGACTGGAGCACCGACGAGGCGACCAACTACGTATTCCGGCAGGAGCCGGGGAGCCGCAATGCCCTTGGACGTGTCCGCATCAACTTCGCCAATCAACATTCGGTCTATCTTCACGACACGCCCGACCCGGGCCTGTTCGGCGATGCCAGCCGCTTTCACTCATCCGGCTGCGTCAGGGTTCAGCGCATTCCGGAATTCGTGACCTGGCTGCTCAAGGATACGCCGGGTTGGTCTACCGAGGCCGTCGCGGAATTCCTGACCAATGGTCAGCGCCGGGACGTCGCGATCACCAATCCCGTTCCGGTCCACTTCGTCTACATCACTGCCTGGGGCGTTCCGGCGGGGCCGGCGCAGTTCAGGAAAGACATCTATTCTCTGGTGGACGGCTCGTGACGGCAAACGCCGCGGCGGAGCTTAATGCTGCCTTAAGCTCGGAGGCAAAAGGCAGCAGACATTCAGATCTGTCCATAACATCGACTGGTGCCTCACGAATGAAAAAGCTTCTACCCGCCATCGCGCTCGCAACGATGCTCGCCGGCTGCAACGACAATACTGAAACGGCCTCGTTACAGACGGCAAGCAACTCCGAGGCGATCCTTGCGTCGCTGAAGAGCCAGGGCCTGACTATCCACGGCCCCCTGGAGGTGCCGGGCGGATTGCAGGCCTATGCCGCGAGCTCGGGCACGCAGCCGCTGGCCGTCTACATCATGCCCGACGCCAATTATGCGCTGATCGGCACCCTGATCGATGCCAAGGGCGATTCTGTTGCCGACGCCGCGTTGAAGCAGGCAACGAGCGAGCCGATGCAGCGGGAGGCCTGGGGAGCGCTTGAAGCCGCGGCCTGGGTTCAGGACGGCAATCCGAATGCGGAGCGCGTCGTCTACGCATTCACCGACGCCAATTGCCCATTTTGCAATGAGCTATGGCGTTCGGCGCGGCCATGGGTGGAGGCCGGCAAGGTCCAGCTTCGCCACGTCATGGTGGGTGTGATCCGGGCAGACTCGGCTGCGAAGGCAGCCGCAATCATCGAAGCCGCCGATCCGCAAGCCGCCTTGACGCAAAACGAGATGAACCACGGCTCCGGCGGGATTGCCCCGCTGGCGAAGATCTCGCCGGAGACCAACACCAAGCTCACCGGCAATGTTGAGCTGATGAGGCGGCTTGGCTTTAGCGGTACGCCCGGCCTCGTCGCGCAAGGCAGCGATGGCGAACTGATCCTTCAAAGCGGCGCACCCCGAGGAGCCGCTCTGGAAGCTTTGTTCGGGCCGCTCTAGGCGTTTCGGCGGGGTTTTCCTACATCCAACGAATAAAGATGCCCTTAAGTCTGCCTTAAGCTGCCGATCCGACCTCTCCCGCCGTCGTAACGTCAAGCGGGAGCGTGCATTGCCTTCAAGAACTGTCTGGTCCGTCATTCTCGCGGCCATGATCATGGCGTTTGCAGCGCTGTCGATCACGCCGGCATCGGCGCAGGTGACGTCTTCGGGTGGAATGCCGCTTCCCGTCGATCAGGCGTTCAAACTCTCGGCGACACGACAAAACGACGGTAGCGTCCAGATTCGATGGACGATCGCGCCGGGATACTACCTGTACCAGGACAAATTCAGCTTCGCTCGCAGCGGCTCGGATCTTCCGGTTCCCGAGCTCCAGGGGAACGGCCAGAGCAAGGACGACCCGACCTTCGGCCCCTCGACCGTCTTTCACGATCACGTCGCCGCAGTGCTTCCCCTTGATGCCTCGGCATCCGCTCCGCTCGAAGTCCGCTATCAGGGATGTCAGGACCACGGCATCTGCTATCCGCCGATCGTGCGCCATGTCGATGCGACGACGCTTGCCGTAACCGATCCGGAGGAGCGCGCCCCGGCGACGCAGGCGAACGAGTGGACGACCCCGGCCGTCACGACTCCTGCGAGCGGGCCGGCGACCGGAAACGAGACCGGCATTTCCATCGCGGCCGACAATGGCGGCATGATCGGTTCGCTGCTGAAGGACGGCGGCGTCGCAATGGTTCTGGCAAGCTTCATGCTGTTCGGCGTGCTGCTCGCCTTCACCCCATGCGTCTTCCCGATGTACCCGATCCTTGCCGGAGCGATCGCGCGCCAGGGCGAGTCCGTCACCGCGCTGAGGGGCTTCACCCTGTCGCTTGCCTACGTGCTGGCGATGGCAAGCGCGTTCGGCCTGCTCGGCGTGGCGGCAGCCTGGTCCGGACAGAATTTGCAGATGGCGCTTCAGTCGCCGCTCGCCATCGGCGCGGTCTCCGTGCTCTTCGTCGTGCTGGCCTTGTCGATGTTCGGGCTGTTCGAACTGCAACTGCCATCGGCCTGGGTCAATGCCATCGGCCGGCTCGGTCAGGGCAATCGCGGCTCTTTGGCCTCGGCCGGGCTGCTCGGCTTCACCTCGGCACTGATCGTCGGGCCTTGCGTGACCGCGCCGCTCGCCGGTGCTCTGATCTACATCGCCCAGACCGGCGACGTCGCGCTCGGGGCAGCATCCCTCTTCGCGCTTGGCCTGGGCAAGGGCATTCCGCTGATCGCTTTCGGCACACTCGGCCCGAAGGCGCTGCCCAAAGCGGGAGCGTGGATGACCGTCGTCCGGCAGGCGTTCGGGTTCGTCTTCGTGGCGACCGCCATCTGGATGGTCTCGCGCATCATCCCGGCAGAAGCGGGCCTTGCGCTCTGGGCCCTATTCGCGATCGGTCTTGCGGTCTGGCTGGGCGCCTTCGATACGATCGGGCCGGATGCTTCGGGGCGGCGGCGGGCGGCAAAGGCCGCCGGCATCGCGGCTGCACTCTATGGCATCGTGCTGGCCGTCGGGGCTGCCAGCGGTGCCGGAGATCCCTTCCGGCCTCTCGCCAACCTTGCGGCCGGAACCGGAGGCGCTCCCGGTTCTTCGGAAGCGCTTGCCTTCCGCAGCGCGGGCACGCCCGCCGAGCTTCAGACGGAAATCGCGGGACGGAACGGTAAACCGAGCCTGCTCTACGTCACCGCGGACTGGTGCGTTACCTGCGCCGTCATAGACCGCAGCGTCCTGTCCGATCCCGCCGTCCAGTCCACGCTCGCCCGCTTCAATCTCATCAAGCTCGATGTCAGCGGCAACACGCCGGAACAGCGGCAGATCATGCAGGGCCTTCAGGTGGTCGGTCCGCCGACGATGATCTTCGTCGATCCCGAAGGGCGAGAGGCGACCGGAACGCGGCTTGTGGGAGATGTGACCAAAGCGACCTTGCAAGCCTCTGTTGAGCAGATTGGGTCCGACAAGACCGGGACGGTGCGATGAACGCCATCGCGATTGGGCCTTTCGTCTTCGCCTCGGAGCAATTCGCGGCCATTCTCGGCATCTTCACCTTCACGATCGCGACGTCGATCCTCGCGCGCCGCGTCGACCCTATCATCGGTCAATGGTCGACCTGGGCGCTGATCGGCGGCCTGGTCGCTGCCCGCCTTGGTCATGTCGCGCTGCATTGGCAAAGCTTCGCGGCCGAGCCCATGCGGATCTTCGCCTTCTGGCAGGGCGGCTTCCAGCCGATTGCCGGCTTTGTCGGCGTGCTGCTCGTCAGCGTGTTCTTCATCCGCTCGCTCAAGGCCGGGCTTGCTGCCGCAGGGGCCCTCGGCCTCAGCCTCGTGCTGTGGGTCGGCGTGACCCAACTCACCCAGGCCACGCTCGGTCAGCCCGCCCCGACAATCGCGCTTCAGCAAATGGACGGTCCTCCGCTCGCGGTCAGCGACGTGATCGGCAAACCCGCTGTCGTCAATCTCTGGGCGAGCTGGTGCCCGCCATGCCGCAGGGAAATGCCGCTGCTGGCGGAAGTCGCCGCAAGCCGTGATGACGTCGCCTTCCTCTTCGTCAATCAGGGCGAAGGCTCGGAAACGATCCGTGCCTATCTCGCAAAAGAAAACCTCAAGCTCGATCGCGTCCTGCTCGACCAGTCGATGCAGATCCCCCGCCACTACGGAAGCATGGGACTTCCCATCACCCTGTTCCTCAGAGCCGACGGGACGCTCGCCTCCATGCATATGGGCGAGATCTCGCGCGAGGCACTCAACGCCGCCATCGACAGGCTTGGAGGCTCGACATGATGCCTGCCTGCCCAATCCGATGGCGGGCAGCCCGTTCCCTTAACCCCGAACCTGAACCATCCGCCCTCCCTGACCGGAGCGCGGACAACGATGCGTGAATCCAAATGAGTCTATCAAAAAAGAGCGGATTGCTTTCCGCCTTCCTGTTCAGCCTGCTCGCCGCGGGCTGCACCGCCACGGCGACGCCGACAACCGCCGTCACACAGCCCCTTGACCGCAACCGGCCCGCGACAGCCGCCAGCTATGCCGCGCAGATCAACGAGAAATTTCCGGTCGCGGCGATCGACACATCCCGCGTCGATCCGGAGAACCTTCGACAGATGGTGGACTACCGAACAAGCGAGCCGCCGGGCACGATCGTCGTCGATACCAGCAACCGCTTTGTCTATCTCGTTCAGGAGGGCGGTAAGGCGATGCGTTATGGCGTCGGCGTCGGCCGCGAGGGAATGGAATTTACAGGAACTGCCAATATCGCCTGGAAGCAGGAATGGCCGAAGTGGACGCCCACACCGGACATGATCAGGCGAGAACCGGAGAAATACGCCCAGTGGTCCGGCGGCATGGAGGGCGGAGCCAACAATCCGCTGGGCGCCCGTGCGCTCTATCTCTTCAAAAATGGCAAGGACACCCTGTTCCGCATTCACGGCACCAACCAGCCGGAAACGATCGGCCATGCCGTTTCCTCCGGCTGCATCCGCATGATGAACCAGGATGTCATCGACCTCTATCGCCGGGTGCCGACAGGTTCGAAGGTTGTCGTGATCTAGCCATACCGACAATATGCCTGCCTAACAAAAACAGGCTTCTGTCTCCTCGAGCCGGAAGCGTTTCAAGCCACTGGGACGACTGCCATGGAGAACGATTGGGATCGTAGATTCGAAGGTGAAGACTATCTGTTCGGGACTGAGCCGAACGCCTTTCTTGCCTCGCAAGCCTTCCGGCTTGAGCCAGGCATGAAAGCGCTCGCAGTGGCCGATGGAGAGGGCCGTAACGGCGTCTGGCTCGCCGAGCGCGGCCTCGACGTCGTGTCGATCGACGCTTCGACGGTCGGCCTTGCCAAGGCGCGCGAGCTCGCCCGCCGGCGCGGCGTCACCCTGGAGACCGTGCTTGCCGATCTCGCCGAATGGGAGTGGGAGCCCGAGGCCTACGATCTCGTCGTCGCGATCTTCGTGCAGTTCGCTCCGCCCGAGCTGCGCCGGATCATGTTCGAAGGCTTCCACACCTGCCTGAGGCCGGGCGGGCTCCTGATCATGCAGGGCTATCGCGTCGAACAGCTCGGCTATGGCACCGGCGGCCCGCCGCACGCCGATCATCTCTATACGCAGGACCTGCTGATCCGATCGTTCGGGCATTGGGAAATCCGCCATCTTCGCGCGCATGACAGCGCGATCGAGGAAGGCGTGGGGCATTCCGGCATGTCTGCGCTGATCGATCTCGTCGCGGAAAAGGCAAGGCACGATGCCCTTCCGTTGCCGGCGATCGGGGCGGAGCATGCCGAGCTTCGCGTCGCCGCTCAGGCTTCCGCACGGCCCGGAGCGGATATTGCGGAGGCACACCCCTGATCATCTCCCAGAAGGGCCGCAGCCATCCGATCCAGGATTCCGGCCAGACGATCGGCCGGGCCCGCGCGCAGGCGGCTCATCACGAAGTGATCGACGCCGGGTAGCGAGATCACGGCGGAGCAATCGGAAGGCATTGCGTCCGCGCAAGCCTCGATCACGCCGGCCGGGATCGTTCGATCCTCTTCGCCCGCAACGATCAGCACCCGCCCGCCGAAACGTCTCAGGATGTCAAAGGCATCGCTGTCGCGCCAGCTCTCGTAGCGCCGGATGATGGCCGAAAACGCCGGGCCAAAGGGCACCGTAAACGCCTGGCCGACGTACATCGCCGGCGCGATCATGACCAGGGCGTTCAGCGAGACGGTTTGCGACAACCTGACAGCGACATAGCCTCCCATGCTCATGGAAACCGCACCGAGCAGATTGCGCGGCCGGACCGCCTCGATCGCTGCTCGCGCTTCGTCGACCCTCAGCGCCAGCGAACTCTTCTGTACATCGCCGCCGGTCAGTCCATGGCCCCGATGATCCAATGCCAGCGTACCAATACCGCGCTCGGCGAGATCGACGCGAAGCGGGAATATGTCTGCGGAGGCCGTGTTACCGCCGCCGTGCAGCAGCAACGCCGATCGATCCCGAGGCCCGAAGTAGCTCGCGTGTAGCACATAGCCACGCATCTCGACTTCATAGCTGACGACTTCGTTCGGCATCTGACCCCAGCTATCCAACCAGCAAATGCGACATCGAGGGATCGGGGATGACCACAATAGCGCTGCCGTCGCGGACGTTGTCGGCGAGATGAATGACATCCTGATTGAGCATGCGGATGCAACCAGAGGACACCGACTTCCCGATGGTTGAGAATTCAGAAGTCCCATGGATGCGATAGATCGTATCGCGGTTTCCTTCATGAATATAAAGCGCCCGGGAGCCGAGCGGGTTGTTCAAGCCGGGAGGCATGCCGCCATTGTCGATGCTATACGGCTCGAGTTCAGGCTGGCGCGCGACCATTTCGTTGGGCGGACGCCAACGAGGCCATTCGCGCTTGTATGCGATGTGCCCCTGACCGGCCCAGGCGAACCCATCACGTCCGACGCCCACGCCATACCGGGTCGCCCGACCGTTCGATCTGACATGATACAGATAACGGTTTGGTGTATCGACGACGACCGTCCCTACCTTTTCGCCGGTCGGATAGTCGACTTCGGTTCGCCACCATTTCTGGTCGACCTTGGAGACATCGACTTCGGGGATCGGAAATTGCTCGTTCGGCAGCGCCGCGTACATGAGCGGGACCACAGGTTCCGGCTCGATCTCAGCGACAGGCGTCATCGTCGGAACGGTTTGGCCGGTCGAAACGCAGCCGGCCAAAATAAAGGCGCTGGCACCGAGCATGAACGCGCGTCGGCCCATCGGGCCGATAAACATGGTGTTCGTCAATTGTCTCTCAACCTTCTGAATTCGTTCAGTTCAGAAGGCCGAAACTCCAGCCCCACCTTAAGCCTGCCTTAAGGCCGGCGCTTCCCGTTGCCATCGACAACGGAGAACCCTGCATGCCTCATACGAAATGGACATACTTTGCGGTCCGCGACCGCGCTTCTAAACCAGCGAGCCGCCAGAAGGTCTCACGACAGCTTGAGGGTGCTGCAACGCGGCGGCAGATCCTCGTCGGCGCGCTCTCGATGGCGGCAGCCGGCGCTCTGTCTGCCGACGCGACCGCCGCACCTTCGCTCGTCACGAACCTGCGCGAGTATCACGAGACCCTGGCGCGGCTGTCGCCGCACTACCAGGCGGCACTTGTCGACATCGGAGCGGAATGGTGCGCCGTCTGCAAGACGATCGATCAGAAAATCCTGCCCGATCCCGGTGTCCAGCACGCGATGCAACGGATCGCGCTGATCAAGGTCGACGTCACCCGGATGGATCAGACGAGCCGCGAGCTCCTCAGATACCTGCGCGCCGACGGGCCGCCGACGCTCTTCGTGGTCCAGACCGAGAGTGGGCGCGAATACAGCGGCACCCGGTCGGTCGGGTCCGTGACCGCGCGCGATCTCATTCGACGCCTGCGCCCTTTCGCTTAGGTGCTGAAGCGTCCCCGTTCTCATTGATTGAAATCAAAGCGGGATGGAGGAAAGTTAGGATATTTACATAATTAAAGAAAGTCATGGAACGTGTCGTGAAACTGTTGCTCAAACTCGCATTTGCCGGCGTATGCGGGCTTGGTCTGTCCTACGCCATCGCCATCTCGACACCGTATTGGTTCAAGCCGAAGACCGAAGCGTCCGTCGATAGTACGGATGCGACCCTGATCCGGCAGGGCGAATATCTCGCCCATGCCGGCGATTGCATCGCCTGCCACACCGCCCCCGGCGGCAAGCCCTTCGCTGGAGGGCTCGGCATGCAGACACCGATGGGCACGATCTATTCCACGAATATCACCCCGGAAAAGGACACGGGGATCGGCGGCTACAGCTATGGAGATTTCGAGCGGGCCGTGCGCAAGGGTGTCCGACCGGACGGCACGCATCTCTACCCGGCCATGCCCTATGTCTCCTATGCCGTCGTCCGCGACGACGACATCAAGGCACTCTACGCCTACTTCATGTCGAGCGTCCCGGCCGTTCGGCAGGACAACCAGCCGACGACCATGCCGTGGCCGCTCAGCATGCGCTGGCCGCTCGCTTACTGGCAGCTCGCTTTCGCCCAGCCCCGCCACTTCACCACCACGGTCACGGATGCGCAGCTTGAGCGTGGGGCCTATCTGGTCGAGGGGCTCGCCCATTGCGGCGCCTGTCATACGCCGCGCGGCATCGCGTTTCAGGAGACGGCGCTTGCCGACGGCGCCAACAGCCGCTTCCTGTCGGGCTCGGTTCTTGAGGGTTGGTACGCGAAGAACCTGCGCGGCGAGGACACCGGCCTCTCGACATGGACGACCGCCGAAATCGTCGACTTCCTGAAGACCGGACGCAACGACAAGACCGCCGCCTTCGGCTCGATGTCGGATGTCGTCGAGCATTCGACCCAGCATCTGTCGAACGAAGACCTCACGGCGATCGCGACCTATCTGAAATCCCTGAAAGCTCGCGACGGCCGCAGTCCGACATGGCAGCCGAAAGAGGATATCACCACCGCGGCGCTCAAGGCCGGCGACTACAGCGCACCGGGCGCCACCTCCTATGTCGAGCACTGCGCGATCTGTCACCGTATGGACGGCAAGGGGGCGCCACGCATCTATCCGGCGCTCGCCGGAAATTCGATGGTGTTCGCCGACGATCCGAGCTCGCTCATTCAGGTGACGCTCGCCGGAGGGCGGATGCCGAAGACCCCGCACGACACAATGGCCTTCACCATGCCGGGCTTCGCCAGCCTCACCAACCGCGAGGTCGCCGACGTCCTGAACTTTATCCGCAACGGCTGGGGCAATCACGGCAGCGAGATCAGTGAAGCCGACATCTCGCGTATGCGCCACGAGATTGAGCGCAAACCGAAACACTACGTGCCGGGAGAACAAAAATGAACAAGCGCTCCCTTACACTGACCGGAGCTGCCATCGTGGCAGTCGCTGCGACAGCAGGAGCATTCGCGTTCCTGCACGAGCCGACACTTGACGCGCCGGCCGTGGACGCGATCGCAGTGCTGGATGCCAACGGCAAGCGGATCGGCGACTATCGAATTCCGGCGGACAATACCATTGCGGCGGAACCGAACGCCGATGCCATTCGGCTTGGACAGCGGCTCCTCAACGAGACCGCGCGCCTGCTGCCTGCGAATGTCGGCAATGGCCTCAACTGCAATTCGTGCCACATGGCGCAGGGAAAGCTGTCCGACGCCAATCCCTACATCAACACGACCAACAGCTATCCGTCCTTCAATCCGCGCGCCAACCGCGAGGTCGATCTGACCATGCGCATCAACGGCTGCTTCCAGCGCTCGATGAACGGCAAGCCGCTCGGCACAGACAGCACCGAGATGCATGCGATGCTCGCCTATATGGACTGGCTGCGCCAGGGGGTGGCGAAAGGCGACAAGACAGCCGCGCGCAACGCCGGGCCGATCGACGAGAGCCTGGTGCCCGATCCCGAGAGGGGGAGGACGATCTACGCCGCCCAGTGCGCCTCCTGCCATGGGGCAAACGGCCAGGGCATGAAGGATCAGGCCGGAGATTACATCTTCCCGCCGCTCTGGGGTGATGAATCGTTCAACATTGGCGCAGGCCTTGCCCGGACCTACAAGGCGGCGCAATTCGTCAAATACGCCATGCCGCCGGCCATGCATCTGGAAGCGCCGCTCGGGGCAGGCGGGGTGCTGTCGGATCAGGATGCCGTCGACGTCGCGGAATTCTTCACCCACATGCCGCGGCCCGATTTCGCCGGCAAGGTGAACGACTGGAAGGGCGTCAAGAAGCCCAAGGACGCCCGGTACTAAACGTGACTTTTTTGTGGCTGGATCGCTTCTCTTAAGCTTGCCTTAAGGTTGGTTTCCGAGCGCTGAACTCCGTGTGCCTGCCGCAAGAGCCAGGACGCGAGCGGGAGGGATAGCGCATGGTGACGATGGGACTATTGCTGGCGTTGAGCTTCGCCGTATCGTTGCTCGCGCTCGCCTTCCTGATCTGGGCGATCAGCAACCGGCAGCTCAAGCTCGATCAGGACGACGCCAAAGTCATTTTCGCGGCCGGCGATGAAGGCCACCTCGACAGTCCCGATGCCGAACACTCGCCTGCCAGACGCCATTACTTCGACGCAGCTACCTCCGGGATTGATCGCATTTCCAAGAAGCCCGTCACCGTGCTTCTGGTCGCGGCGACCTTCTGGCTCATCGTCGGCTCGACCTTCGGTCTGATCGCCTCGCTGAAGCTGCACTGGCCCGACTGGCTTTCGGCCTATGCGCCGCTCACCTTCGGCCGCGTCCGCACCCTGCACCTCAACCTCGTCATATACGGCTGGCTGTCGCAGATGGGCGTGGCCTCGATGATCTGGATCCTGCCGCGCATCTTCCACACCCCGTTGCGTGCCCCGCGGCTGCCTATCATCGGCGCGATCCTCTGGAACATCGCAGTCTGTCTTGGCGCCATCGCCATCGCCAATGGCTGGACCGACGGCGAGGAATGGCTGGAAATCCCCTGGCAGCTCGACATGGTGCTGGCGCTCGCCGGCGTGTTTTTCGTCGTTCCTCTCGTCAAGACGACGGTCGCCCGGCAAGTGCACCACATCTATGTGTCCGGCTGGTATTTCCTCGCCGGCATCCTGTGGTTCCCCTGTCTCTTCGTCATCGCCAACATCCCCTACATCCATTCCGGCGTCGAAGAGGCGACCGTCAACTGGTGGTTCGCCCATAATGTGCTGGGACTCTGGCTGACGCCGCTCGGGGTCGGCACGGCCTATTATTTCATCCCGAAGATCATCGGCAAACCGATCTATTCCTATTCCGTCTCATTGCTTGGGTTCTGGGGCCTCGCGCTCTTTTACAGCCAAGTGGGCATCCATCATCTGATCGGCGGACCGGTGCCCACCTGGGTCGTGACACTCTCGATCGTCCATTCGGTGATGATGTTCATTCCGGTGATCGCGGTCGCCATCAACCAGCATGTCACGGTCGCGCGCAATCTCTGGGCGCTGAAGGAGTCGCTGCCGCTGCGCTTCATCTCCTTCGGCGCGGTGATGTACACGCTTGCCTCGTTCCAGGGCTCGACGGAGGCGCTGCGCTCGATCAACACCGTCACCCATTTCACCCACTATACGGTCGGCCACGCCCATCTCGGCGCCTATGCCTTCGTGACCCTCGTTATGTTCGGCGCCGCCTATCACATGCTGCCGCGCATGACCGGACGGGCCTTTCCCTGGCCAGCGCTCATCAACACGCATTTCTGGCTGATCGTTGTCGGCTTCGCGATCTACTTCTTCGGGCTCTCCATCGGCGGCGTCCTGCAGGGCCTCGCCATGCTCGACGCGACCCGCCCGTTCTCCGACAGCGTGACGGTCACGATCCCCTATCTCGAAGCCCGCAGCGTCGGCGGCGGCCTGATGACGCTCGGCCACATCGTCTTCGCAATCAACGTCGCCGCCATCCTTCTTCCGCGCCGGGCAATGGCCGCCGCAAAGGTGGTGCCCGCAGAATGAACCGCTATCTCCCTCTTTCCATTCTGGCCCTCGGCATTCTCGCTTTCGCGACCCTCATGCTCGTCATCGCGCCCGGCATCCAGATCAGCCAGCACGACATCCCGCCGGAGCTCAAGCCCTATACCGAGCAACAATTGCGCGGGCGCGAGGTCTATGTCTCGCTCGGCTGCGTCTACTGTCACAGCCAGCAGCCGCGCTCGCCCGACCAGGCGCCGGACGACGTGCGTGGCTGGGGCCGGCCGGCGATTGCCGCCGACTACACCTACGACCGTCCGCACCAGCTCGGCACGATGCGCACCGGACCGGACCTCCTCAATGTCGGCGCGCGCCTTCCCTCGCGCGACTGGCATCTGACCCATCTCTACCAGCCGCGCGCCATCTTCGACTGGAGCATCATGCCGGCCTATCCCTTCCTGTTCGAGGAAAAGGCTGCGGCCGCGCCCGGCGATGTCGTCGTTGCACTTCCAACGGAATATGCGCCGAAATCCGGCGTCGTGATCGCCAGGCAGGAAGCGCTCGACCTGACGGCCTACCTGCAATCGCTCGACCGGACCTATCCCGCGCCCGCCAACGCGCTGCGCGACGACGGCTACAACCGTCCGGAGGGCGCGCGATGACGGCAGGAAAATCTCCCCGCAAAGATGAGACCGGGCGGCCGGACGAGAATTTCGAGCCCTACGAGCTACACGGCAAGATGCCATGGCCGCTGATCGCCATCGCTGTCGGTCTCGGCATCTGGGGCGCGGCGACGCTGTTCGACACGCGCGAAGATGTCGCGGCGGCGCGCGATGAGCGCATCGCGGAAAGCCGTGTGGCGACGGGCGCCAGCACGGAGCCGGGCTCCGCGCTCTTCGTCGCCCGCTGCTCGACATGCCACCAGCCTGACGGCCTGGGCGTGCGCGGCGCTATTCCTCCGCTCGCCGGCTCCGCCTTCGTCGCGCATGGACCTGAGCTCGTCTCGACGATCCTGCTGCGCGGCATCGACGGGCCGATCCGCGTCGGCAATTACAATTTCAACGGCCACATGCCGAGTTTCGCCAGCGTCCTGACCGATGTTGAGCTTGGTGAACTCGCGACCTATGTGGCGCACCGCTTCGGCAAGTCCTCCGAAACGATCGAAGCGGCAGCCGTCGCGAAGCTGCGCGGCGAGGTCGCGGACAAGGGCGGCTTCAAGGGCGGGGCGGAGATCGCGTCCTCAACCGCACTCGAACTCGGCAGTCAGCCCCCCTTCGTGGAGCAGACTGCCGCCTCCCTCAGCCCGGACGTCTCCGCGATGATCTTTATCGGGCGCGGCGAGCAATGGGCCTGCGCGAGCTGTCACGGCGATCTCGGCCAGGGCAAGGAAAACGTCCCGCGTCTTGCGGGCCTTCCCGCCGATTACATCGTCAAGCAGCTCGACGATTTCCATAGCGGGCGTCGCCAGAACGAATCCATGAAGATCGTCGTGGCCTCGCTTTCCGATGAGGAGAAGCGCCAGCTTGGCGAATATTACGCTGGCCTGCGCGTGCCTTCGAACGCCAAACCCGAACTCGGGGGTGGTCTCGCGCGCGGCGAAGCGCTGGCGCTGCACGGCGACTGGAGCCGCAACGTGCCGGCCTGCTTCTCCTGTCACGGCCCCTCGGGGTTCGGTGTCTCGCCGGAGTTTCCCGCACTCGCCGCCCAGCACGCCTCCTACACGGCAAGCCAGCTCGCCGCCTGGGTCGGCGGACACCGCAACAATTCCTCGCTCGACCTGATGGGACGGATTTCTCGCGCGCTCTCCGACGCCGATCGCAGGGCGGTCGCAGACTATCTCGCCTCGCTTCCCCCCGTGCCGGCAGGAGAAGACGCCAAGATTGCAAAGATCGGAGAACGGCCATGACGGAGCCAGTGCAAAGCGTGAGCGCAAAACCCGCCGATCCCCAGAAGGGACGCATCGCGCGAATGTGGATCCATGCGGCCGGAGCGGGCCTGATCGTCGCCGCGCTCGGCGCACTCGCCTATGAGAGTGGTTTCATTCCGGGTCGGCAGACGGCGCAGGACACCGCTGGCCATGCGACCGCCGGCTTCTTCCAGCCACCAACCGACGACCAGATTCCGAACGACCAATTCGGTGCTGCTGTCCGGCGCGGGCAGGCGATCTTCATGAACACCTCGACCAACGCCTCGCAGTATGTCGGCAATGGCCTGTCCTGTTCGAACTGCCATCTCGGCGCCGGCCGCCAGCCCTTCTCGGCGCCGATGTGGGCTGCCTGGGTCCAGTACCCGAAATACCGGTCGAAGAACAAGCAGATCAACACCATGGAAGACCGTGTCCAGGGCTGCTTCACTTTCTCGATGAATGCCCAGCACTCGGTCAAGGGCGGCCCGCCGCCGCATGGCGACGACATCTATCGCGATCTCGAAAGCTACTTCTTCTGGCTGGCGACCAACGCGCCGACGAACAAGGAGCTGGAGGGTGTCGGCTTCGGCAAGGTCGCCAAGACGGAGCTCGGCTACTCCCCCGAACGCGGTGCGCAGGTGTTCGCGGCCAATTGCGCCGTGTGCCATGGCGGTGACGGACAGGGCCAGAAGGATATCAACGGGCGCTATGTCTTCCCGCCGCTCTGGGGTGCCAGTTCCTATAATTGGGGCGCAGGCATGGCGCGCATCGATACGGCGGCCGCCTTCATCAAGCACAACATGCCGTTGTCGCAGCCCGGCCGACTGACCGATCAGGACGCCTGGGACGTCGCTGCCTACATCAACAGCTTCGAGCGCCCGAAGGATGCGAGACAGAAAGGCAAGACGATCGAGGAAACACGCAAGCAGTACCACGACGGCGATCAGATCTACTACGGTCAGACCGTCAACGGGGTGCTGCTCGGGGTGGGCACGCCGGATCCGGAACGTCCGGTCGGCGCCGTGGACTGAGTGCCGTGCGCCGCCTGTTCGGCGTCAGTGGCATGGCTTGCGGCGGCTGCGCGCGCGGGCTGGAACGGAAGATCGGCCGTCTGGAAGGGGTCAGCACTGTCGGGGTGCATCACCTGACCGCGTCGATGCTGGTCGATTGGGACGCGGAGCGGCTCTCCATTGACGACATTGCCGCCGCTGTCTCGCGCGCCGGGTACAGGCTGATCGACCGCCACCGGCCCGAGGAGCTGTCGGCGATCCTCACAGCCGATATAAGCCGCCTTTCGCTGCGCCTTGCCGTCGCCGTCATGTCGGGGATGTGGTCGATGGCGCTTGCCGTCGTGCTCTACGTCTCCGTTCTGGATCCGGACGTCGCGTGGTGGATTGCGCTTGGGTCCGGTCTGCTGGCCCTGCCGGTCGTCGTCTGGGCCGGCGCCGGCATCTTCTGGATGGCCCTGCATTCCATCCGCCTGCTGACGCCCGGTATGGATCTGCTGATCGCGCTCGGCGCTGGCGGCGCCTGCGTACTCTCCATCATCTCCCTCGCATCCGGTTCGTCGCATGTCTATTTCGACACCGCGACGATGCTGATCACGCTTCTCCTGGTCGGGCGACTGCTCGACTCCACCACCCGTCGCGGCGCCCTCGATGCGCTGAGGGCGCTCGAGGACGCGACTGCTGAAACCGCCGTGAGGCGTAGCATGTCCGGCGACAAGGCAGTCCCGTGCGCGC
The DNA here is from genome assembly GCA_002256345.1 of Bradyrhizobiaceae bacterium PARB1. Taxonomy (GTDB): domain Bacteria; phylum Pseudomonadota; class Alphaproteobacteria; order Rhizobiales; family Xanthobacteraceae; genus Tardiphaga. Next base: position 47,589 of record NKIY01000009.1, read on the forward strand.
AAGTCGGGATCGGCGATCTCGTCGTCATCGACGCCGGAATGACCATCAGCGTCGATGGAACCGTGCGCGAAGGCGCGACGCTGGTCGACCGCGCCGTGTTGACGGGCGAGAGCCGGGCGATCCCCGTCGACGTCGGCCAGCGCGTCGAGGCCGGCTCCGTCAATCTCCAGCGGCGCATCGTCGTGGCGGCCGACCGTGCATTCGGGGACCGCGATATCGACCGGATGGGCGGAGCCATCGCGATCGAGCTTGCCCGGCGCGGCACGGCGGCCTCACGCGCCGATCGTCTCGCCGGCGCGCTAAGCTTGGCAATTCCTGCCTTGGCGCTATTGACGGCCGTCCTGAGCCCACTGTTTGGCGTCGCCCCGCAGGATGCCGTCCTCAGAGCCTTGACCGTGCTGGCGGCGGCCTGCCCATGTGCGCTGTCGATCGCCGCTCCGCTCGCTCAGGCGCACGCGGCCAGCATCGCCGCGGCCTCTGGCCTGCGTTTGCGTAATCCCACCGCCTTCGAGGCGCTCGCCCGCCCGAAGACTGCCATCTTCGACAAGACCGGCACCTTGACCCATGGACGCCCCATCGTGGTCGACGTTGCTCCGGCGTCCGGCTGGTGCGAAGCCGACGTCCTGCGCATCGCGGCACGAGCGGAAACCGGGATCGACCACCCGCTGGCGCGCGCGATCGTCGACCGGCACGGCCGGGAAGAAGGAGCGGGCGGGACGCGTCTGGAGCGGGGCGCCGAAGCGCAGGATCACGCCGGACACCGCATCGCTGTTCACGGAATTGAGCGCGACGACGGGCTGACTTCGCTGGCCGTGACCCTGGACGGCATCCGGATCGGAACGCTCGCTCTGGCCGATGCCCCGACCAGCGACGCGCGGGAGACGCTTTCCCGGCTTCGAGCGCTCGGCGTTGAGACATGGATCGCCTCGGGGGATGCCGGCGGACCGACTCTGCGGATCGCCGACGCGCTAGGCGTTCCGCACGACAAGGTGCGTCACGGCTGCACGCCGGCCGGGAAGGCCGAACTCGTGAAGACCTTGGCCTCGCCAGTCCTGTTCCTTGGCGACGGTGTGAACGATGCCCCGGCACTCGCCGCCGCCGATTGCGGGATATCGGTCGCGGGGGCCCACAGCGCCGCAGCCCAGACCGCCGACGTGGTGATTGTCAGAGGTGGCATCGGCCGGCTTTTGACCGGGATGAACCTTGCGCGCAGCACCGCATCCGTCACACGGCAGAATCTCGGGCTCGCCCTGGTCTACAACCTCGCCGCCATTCCTTTCGCAATCTTCGGCGTCTTGTCGCCATCGCTGGCTGCGCTCGCTATGCTCGCGAGCTCCTTGTCGGTCGCTCTCAACAGCCTCCGACTGACCCTACCGCCCGCTACGGCGCCCTCATCGGCAGCCGAAGTACCGCCCGCGAAGCTCTCGGACGCACCAGCAAACTAGCGGCGTCATCATATCGCGATCACGCGGCCAGGACTTGTCACCTTAGCGGGCGGGTGGCGGAAATAGGCCTCCAGGGCCTCGATCGCCGTGACGGACATCTGGCCCCGATCACGCCCAAAACGGCCGGGCACTCCCTGGGCGGTGACGAAGGCAACGTCATAGGATGCATCGAGGTCGAGCTTTTGGTCCCCGATGAAAATCTCCGCTATGCGGGTTCCGAATGGATTTTCGATCTTTGCCATGATCGTCAGGCCGCAGAAGCGCTTCACGTAACCGCTCATCTGACCGAAGGGGTCTGGCGAGAACGTCCGTTCCAGATTCTCCTCCATCATCATGCGGATTTCCTCTCCTTTGAGGATCACCGTCGAGATCGGAGGATTGACCGGTATGATGTTCCAAAGATCGCTCAGCCTGACAGGGCCAGGCACGACCGGAGCGCCGTATCGCCAGCCGTTCGAGAAGGCGATTTCCCGACCCGAGGCGTTGCAGAGCGCCGCCAGGAGGACGTCATCCATCGAGCAGTCAAGGATCGTGTTGCGATGCAGGGCGGCATCCACGTTCCCCACTTCGGTCGCCAGATGGTCACGCATCGGTGAAATCACTTTCTCGACCAGATCGAACATCATGGGATCGGGGTCGATCGTCTCATCCATGGCGACGAGCTCATGCCGTTCGACCCGGACCGTCCCGCGCTCGACGCCGAGATCCAGACGGCCGACGAAGGCGCCATGACAACCAGACTGGATGATGGTTGCTCCATTGACGACGATCGGCTTCTCAAGGCGGTCATGGGTATGGCCGCTCAGGATGACGTCGATCCCATCCACGAGTCCGGCGAGCTTGATGTCCTGCGGCAAACCGAGATGGGACAGGACGACGATCAGATCGACCCGTTCCTTCTGACGAAGCCTGCGGATCTCGCGCGGCAGTTCCTTGTCTCCGTTCGTGAACCGCAGCCCTTCGCTGAAATGCGGCGGCATCGTCTTGTCGAGGATGGTCGCTGCGATTCCGACGACTCCGATCTTGACCCCACCACGCTCTATCACGCGTGACGGGCGAAACGGGCGGCGCCCGGTCTTCAAATCAAAGCAGTTGATTGCCAGCACTGGGTAGTCGAGGCGCTTTGCCAGCGCCCTGAAATGCGCTGGCCCCCAGGCGAACTCCCAATGGGCGGTCATCGCATCAAGGCCGAGCGCATTGGTGAGAGAAACCAGCGCCTCGCCTCGCGAAGAAACGGCCGCGTAGGTCCCATGGAAGGTATCGCCATTGTCCAGCGCAACGACGGCGCCGGGACGTTCCGCTCGAACCTTCTTGAAATATCCCGCGATCCGGGCGTAACCGCCGAGCATCGGAAAGCGTGGTGTCGCGCCTTGCCAGATCAATTCTGGATGCGGCTCCACATACCCATGCGTGTCGTTGATTTGAAGAAGCGTTATACTGCGCTTTGACGATGCACCCATTTTGCCCATCCTTTCCGGGCAGTGCGCCAGCGGATGGCTGAGTGCTTGGCAAGCAAGCTTAAGGCCGGCTTAAGCCAGCGAGGATGGCTCAGCGAATCCGGGCGAAGTTCGCGGCCCCGCGGACGATGCCATTCCGCTCGGAGCGGGCTTCCGGCCTGACCATGTTCAGGAGCGCCCGCTCCGGATCTCCGGCCCCAAACACGGCTTCAATGCTGCGCACGCACAGAATGACCGACTCGTCGGCTAGGCTGTAATAGACCTGCTTGGCCTGGCGTCGTGTCGTTACCAGCTCGGCCTTGCGCAGTTCCGCAAGCTGCTGGCTAAGGGCAGGCTGGCCGATTCCAGAGGCCATATCGATTTCGGTTACGGATTTTTCCCCGTCAAGCAGGAGGGACAGGATCATCAGCCGTTGAGGCTGAGCGAATTTACGCAGCTTGTCGGCCGCGACATCGGCCTGTGCGCGCGACTGCCACAGGGTTTTCATGCTTCTCTCCGGCAGAACCAGTCGGTTTCCTGCTGTGTTTTTTCATTCGCCGGCAAGAGCAACGGCTGGCCCGGTTGCCAATCCGCCGGGGCGAGCTTGTCTCCTGAATGGGCAGCCTGCAACGCCGTCACCATCCGCAGCATCTCGTCGATCGAACGACCGATCGTCAGGGGATAATGCGTTATCGCACGGATCACGCCCTCCGGATCGATGAAATAGGTCGCCCGCACCCCTGCGCTGTTCTCGGCCGCCTCGTCGATCATGCCGTAGGCACGGCCCACGAGCATCGACGGGTCTTCGATGACCGGGAAGGGGATCTCGACCGAGAAGAGCTCGCGGATCGCTCGGGTCCAGGCGAGGTGCGCATAAAGGCTATCCACCGACAATCCCACCAGGGCGCAGTCCAGCGCGGCGAAACGGTCGTGCGCCTTCGCCAACGCCACGAACTCCGTCGTGCAGACCGGGGTGAAATCCGCAGGGTGGGAAAAGAAGACAAGCCACCGGCCCCTGTAGTCGGAAAGCCGGAGCGCTCCTTGGGTCGAACGTGCCTCGAAGTCGGGAGCGGGGTCGCCCATCCGCAAAGCACTGGGATACGTGGTCACATTGTCCATTCGAAAAGCGGTCTCGCAAACGTCATTCACCCACTATGTCGCACGGCGTTCGGGTTGACGCAAGACGCTTACATAATTACATAGTTCGACAATAACATAAGTGATTGGCATGCCGTGGTGGCAAATGCTGCCGTTGTCGAGCTGGGCGTGCCCGATCAAAGCTTTCAGGAAGCCCGACAATGAACGTGAAGCTCGGCCGCGGAGCGGAGTTTCAGTACTCGACGGGTCGGCTGTTGTTGGCGGGCGGCGCGTCGGGACCCGCACCTCTACTCAATCCGAGGAAAACCGCGATGCCCGACGCCCTGCTGCTCGCCAGAATCCAGTTCGCCTTTACCGTCAGCTTCCATTTCATCTTCCCGGCTTTCTCCATCGGCTTGGCGAGCTACCTCATGGTTCTGGAGGCGCTCTGGCTGAAGACCGGCAACGGGGTCTACGCCAATCTGTACCGGTACTGGCTCAAGATCTTCGCACTTGCGTTCGGGATGGGCGTCGTATCGGGGATCGTCATGTCCTACCAGTTCGGCACGAACTGGTCGGTCTTTTCCGACAAGGCCGGTCCCGTCATTGGTCCGTTGATGGCCTACGAGGTGCTGACGGCCTTCTTCCTTGAGGCCGGCTTCCTTGGCGTGATGCTCTTCGGCATCAACAAGGTCGGGCCGAGACTGCATTTCGTGGCGACCTGCATGGTCGCGCTCGGCACCTTCATTTCCGCCTTCTGGATTCTGTCGGTCAATAGTTGGATGCAGACACCGACCGGCTTCGAGATCGGCGCCAACGGCCAGTTTCTGCCCGGCCCGAGCTGGTGGGCGATCGTTTTCAATCCAAGCTTCCCCTATCGCCTCGTTCACACCGTCATCGCCGCTTACCTCACAACGGCGTTCGTGGTCGGCGCGGTCGGTGCTTGGCATCTTCTCAAAGACAAGACGAATCCGGGCGCGCGCAAAATGTTCTCCATGGCGATGTGGATGGCGGCGATTGTCGCACCGATCCAGATCTTCGCCGGCGATCTGCACGGCCTTAATACGCTTGAGCACCAGCCCGCCAAAGTGATGGCGATGGAGGGGCACTACGACAGTCATCCTGAAGGTGCGCCGCTCATCCTGTTCGGTATCCCCAACAGCGCCGAGAAGCGCGTCGACTACGCCCTTGAGATTCCGAAGGCGTCCTCCCTCATCCTGAAGCACGATCTTAATGCGCCCCTGGCCGGACTCGACACGATTCCCGAGGATCAGCATCCTCCGGTTGGCGTGGTCTTCTGGTCCTTCCGCATCATGGTCGCTCTGGGTTTCGCGATGCTGGGGCTCGGCTTTTGGAGCCTCGCCGCCCGGTATCGCAAACGCCTTTACGATTGGCCGTTGCTGCATCGCGCTGCGATCGCAATGGGGCCGAGCGGTTTCGTGGCGGTGATCGCCGGCTGGGTCACAACCGAGGTCGGGCGTCAGCCTTTCACAGTCTACGGCCTGCTGAGGACGGCGGAATCGGCGGCGCCCTTGGAGGCACCCGCTGTCGCCGCCTCATTGGTCGCGTTCATCGTTGTTTACTTCGCGGTTTTCGGCGCGGGGACCTTCTACATTCTGAAGCTAATGGCCAAACCACCGCAGCCCCACGAGACAGCCGATCCGTCGGGTGGAAAGCCTATCCGCGCCGCCGGCATCACCCCGGCAGTGGCCGTCGAAGGGAGAGCGTCGTGATGATCGATCTCACCATCATCTGGGCAGCGATCATCGCTTTTGCCGTGGCAGCCTATGTCGTCATGGACGGGTTCGATCTCGGAATCGGTATCCTGTTCCCCACGTTTCGAGTTGGCGGCGAGCGCGACCGCGCCATGAACAGCATCGCGCCGGTTTGGGACGGCAACGAGACCTGGCTAGTCCTCGGCGGCGGCGGCCTGATGGCCGCGTTCCCGCTTGCGTACGCAATCGTGCTTCCGGCCCTCTACGCTCCGCTCATCGCAATGCTGCTTGGCTTGGTATTTCGCGGCGTCGCCTTCGAATTCCGGTGGCGTGATCCCGGCCATCGACGGTTCTGGGATATAGCCTTTTGCGGCGGGTCGGTTGTCGCCACTATCGCTCAGGGGATCACGCTCGGCGCGCTTCTTCAAGGCATCCATGTCGAGGGCCGGGCCTATGGCGGCGGCTGGTGGGACTGGCTCACCCCGTTCACCCTTCTTACGGGTGTGAGCCTAGTGGCGGGATACGCACTGCTCGGAGCGGGGTGGTTGATCTGGAAGACTGACGGCCCAACGCAGGCCCATGCGCGCAAACATGCTCGCATGCTCACGATCGCCCTTGTCGGGGCAATCGTCGCTGTCAGCACGGCGACTCCCTTTCTCGATGCCAGCTATTACCAACGTTGGTTCGGCTGGCCGGGTGTGCTCGCGGCGGCCCAAATGCCTCTGCTCGTCGCCATTGCCGCATTTATTCTCTGGCGATCGATCGACCGCGGCCGTGACTGGCTGCCGTTTGCAATGACACTTCTTTTGTTCGGTCTCTCGATGGCGGGGTTGGCGATTTCGATCTGGCCCGATGTGATCCCCGGCAGGGTGTCCATCTGGGATGCCGCCGCGCCCGAACGAAGCCAGGTCTTCATGCTGATCGGTGCAGGCCTGCTCGTCCCGGTTATCCTGGCCTACACAGCCTGGGCCTATTGGGTCTTCCGAGGCAAAGTCGATGAAACTGGATACCACTGACAAGGCTTTGCCGAAGCTCTGGAAACGTCTGATGTGGTTCGCCGCCATCTGGCTTGCCAGCGTCCTGGTGTTGACGCTGGTCGCTTTCGTTATCCGAGCGGTTCTCAAAACCTGATGCAAATTCAGGGCGTCTACGCCGCGACCATCGGACCATTTGGCTGCAATATCCAGATGTACCGGTGGCTCAATCCGCGGAAAGTCATGCAATAGGGATCGCTCGAAAATCGTGATCCATATAGCTATTTGCCGATCTCGCTGTCTCCTTTGCCGAGGGTTCCTCCTTTAAGCTTGCGTTAAGTTTGAGATGTTGCCTCGGGCGATTGGAAACGGGGGAAGGACGTTGAAGCCCGGTAAACTGATCGCCCGCCGAAGCGCGTTGCAGATCATCGCGAACTCGGCCGCTCTGTTAGGGGCGGGGGCGCTTGGGGGCTGCCAGACTGACATATTGGCGAGCGCCAGCACTAAGGCAACTGCTCCTGTCCCGCGCAGGCTGCGAGCAGAAATGGCAACTCTGAACATGGAATTAGGATCGCCGATCCTTCTGCGCGTGTTCAAGGTGGAAGCCGAGCTCGAAGTCTGGAAGGAAGATCGCAAAGGCCGCTTCGTGCTCCTGAAAACCTATCCAATCTGTAAGTGGTCAGGAGATCTCGGCCCGAAGATCACGGAAGGAGACCGGCAGACGCCGGAGGGCTTTTATGACATCACGCCGGCGCAGATGAACCCGAACTCGGAGTACTATCTGTCGTTCAATCTCGGCTTCCCGAACGCCTTCGATCGTGCCCATGAGCGCACCGGAACCCATCTCATGGTGCATGGCGATTGCTCTTCGCAAGGCTGCTACGCGATGACCGACGCGCAAATCCTGGAAATCTTCGCACTCGGCCGGGAGTCCTTCTCCGGCGGACAGAGATCTTTCCAAGTGCAAGCTTTCCCGTTCCGCATGACCCCCGCCAACATGGCCAGGCATCGCGGAAACCCCCACATGCCGTTCTGGCGCATGCTCAAGGACGGCAACGATCATTTCGAGGTGACGCACCGCCCACCTAAAGTCGATGTCTGCAATAAACGCTACGTGTTCAATGCGTTCGCGCCAGGAGACGATGCCATTCAGTTGAAATTCGATCCATATGGTGAATGCCCGGCCTATGAAGTGCCACCGGAGATCGCTCAGGCGGTGCGGAAAAAGCAGCGCCGTGATGACCAGGAGTTCGAGCAACTCGTCTCGCAGGGCGTGGAAACTGCCCCGATCAAGAGCGGGCGCGATGGGGGAATGCACCCGACTTGGGTCTCAAAATTGCGCCCGCGAGAAATTATCGATGAGCACGGCAATCTCAAGCTAGTCGTTAGTAAGACCGACTTCAGCCAATAATTCCTGGCAATCCTTCTCGTCGACTCGATGGACGTGGCGCCGAAGCTCTGGCAACATTTATGCTGCCGTACGAAAAAGCAAGTTAAGATGGGTGCAGGCTCCCGCAACCATCTTTGCTGGCGTCGATCGCAAGTTATGATCGACGCCGGTCCCCGCAACCAAATCTATTTAGCCGCTGTAATGACCTAGCCCGCCTCTGGCGGGTTTTTTCATGGCTGGAACCGGCGCGCGCCAAGCCTCGTCGGTTGGAAGCGGGAGGATCAGTCCGTCCGGGAGCAAGCCTCCGAAAAAGCCGGCAGCAGGCGTTGCCTCGATCACTGCGATTCGCTCGCTCACATGAAGCCGGGATTGCGGGGAAGGTAGCGTTGCCAATCTCCGAATTCGCGGTCGGATAGAAGCACCATCGGATATGTAATCCGCATCCGATGCCTGGCTGCGATCTCAAGTGCCGCTTCACAGCTCCCGGGCAGGAATGCCGATATCAGCGTGGAGCTTTCCTGCGCCGCGATGGTCAGAGCTGCATCGAATACGCGGCCCATGCTGTCCTGATGTTCGACAGCAACCGGTCCGACATGGCCGGTCGATGCGACATAGGCATATCCCGCGATGTCGCCTCCCTCATAAAACAGAAATCCTTTCACCGCCGGGTCGGCGAGCAGGTACCGGTGGTGTTTCTCTCGCGAGATGCCGAGCGCGCTTCGGTCAAGAGTTGCCAGCGCGGCAAGGTCTTCAGGGCCGATCGGCCTGTATGCGAGCGGAGCCTCGACGTTCGTAACGAGAAATTCGTCGCGGTCACCGCTCATCATGTAGATCGGCAGCCGCGGAAACATGCCGTGACGAATGTAGAGTCCCTGCGAAACCGTGTTGAATGCGAATGTGATCAGCGCCTTGCGTTGAGCTCCGGTCTTTTCCGCGTGGGACAAGGCCCGTCCCAACAGCTCGCGTCCGATGCCGCTCCCTTGCATATGCGGCGCGATGAAAAGTTCAGCGAGAAACCACAGTTCATCACAAGCCCAGCTGAAGGCTGCCCCGACGATTTCGCCGTCGTCTTCCGCGACCCAAAGGCCACGGGGATCGTCCCGGAGAGAGAAAAGCTGGAAGCTTGCAGGACGAACCGAGGCCATCACTCCGAAGCCGTGGCGCTCCGTCAGGTCGTTGATGCTCCCGACGATGAGCTTCTGAACATCCTGCAGTTCTTCCGCGCGCGTCGGCCTCACTGTTACAGGCATGCAAGCCTCCCAGTGCGAGACATTCCTCGCACAACAATAGCTTGCAGATGTGCGGCTTGACAAAGCCTATCTCGAAGATGTGCGTGGCTCCGGTCGCCTTTACGTATCCATGCGTCAGCCGTGCTGCGCAGCCTTCCAGTCGCGCTTGATCTTCTTGGCGAGCGACCATTTGTGTACTTCGGTCGGGCCGTCATAGATGCGGAAAGCGCGCACTTCGCGAAACGCCTGTTCGACGATGGTCTCGCCGGAGACGCCGGTGCCGCCCATCACCTGCACGCAACGGTCTGCGATGCGCATCAGCGCTTCGGAGACCGCGACCTTGGCCATCGAGCTTTCATTGGTGCCGAGCGAGCCGGAATCCAGCACGCCGGCGCACCAGTCGATCATCAGCTCGCATTGCTTGATGTCGATCAGGTTCTCCGCCAGCATGAATCCGACGCCTTCATGATCGACGAGCGGCTTGCCGAAGGCCTGGCGGCGGCAGGCATAGTCGGTGGCGATCTCATTGGCGCGGATGCACAGGCCGAGCCAGCGCATGCAATGCGACAGCCGGGCCGGCGAGAGGCGGATCTGCGCATATTTGAAGCCTTCGCCGGAAGCCCCCAGCATCTGGTCGGCCGGCACGCGCAGATTATCGATCTCGATATCGGCATGGCCGCCGGGCATCGAACTGTCGATGGTGTCGAGCACGCGGACGGTGCGGATGGCGGGATCCGGCAGATCGACCAGGAACATGCAGGCGCCGTCATCGGACTTCGCCATCACGATGCCGACCTTGGCGCCTTCCGCGCCGGTGATGAATTTCTTGCGGCCGTTGATGACCCAGTGATTGCCGTCGAGCCGGCATGTCGTCTGCATCATCGACGGGTCGGAGCCGGCGCCGCCTTCATCGGCCGGCTCGGTCATGAAGAAGGCCGAGCGCGAGGCGCCCGATACCAGCTGGTCGAGGAAGCGCTTCTTCTGCTCCGATGTGCCGACCTTACCGAGCAGATACATATTGCCCTCGTCGGGCGCCATGGTGTTGCAGGCGAGCGGGCCGAGCGGCGACAGGCCGGTCTTGATCAGCGCAATCGCGGTCTCGCGCTGGGTGAAATGCGATCCGTCGGGCAGGATATGCGGCGTCAGCACGCCGGCAGCGCGCGCTTTCTCGCGCAATTCCTGCACCAGCTCGTCGCTCGGGCCGTGGCTGCCGCAGCGCGGGTCCTTCTCGTACGGGATCACCTCGTTGCGGATGAAAGTCTCGATCCTGGCGGCGATGGCGTTGGCGCGCTCGGTCATGGCGGCGGTATCCTCGGTCGTTTGCGAGCCGGTCGCAGGCCGGCTTCTTCCTGGGACAGGTTGTGTCGAGGATAGCTTCTCAGGTCAACCGCATGGCCCGCAGCCGGTTATTCGACGGTGGCGGTCTGTTTTGCGGATGGCTGGCGGTCCTTTGAAAAGAAGGGATCGGCACGCGCGTCTGTCATCGCGGCGGCGTCCTCGTGCGCTGGCGCGGCCATTGCCTGCCGAGCGCTGCGGCGCATGCGCCATGCTGTGATCGCCGCGAACAGAAGGCCCAGCGCGCCGAAAATGAGGGTGAAGACGAAGCCAATGGTGTTTTGCTGCGCCTGATCGTCGGCGTCGCCGATGATGATCGGTCGCGCGGAACGGTCGTCCTCCAGATAGCGGATCGGAATCTGCCGCACCATGAGCCGTCCATTGAACGCGATCTGCGCCGCGAAGCGGTTGCTGATATGCGTTCGCCTGAACTGGCGCTCCGTGCCTGCGGCATCGCGCCAGGCGAGTTCGATGGTGTGAGACAGGTGGCGGTCTTTGTCGATCTCGGCGTGGAAAGCCGTGATGGTCGCCAGCGCGTCGCGCCCACGGCTGCGTATCGCTTCGAAATTCCGGCTGCTCGTGAAGTTGAACCAGCCGAGGACGCCGGCAGATACGAGGAATAGCGCCGTCAGCGAAGCGAGCCTTGGCGGAATGTCCCATGTTCTGGACGCCTGGTTCGGCCTGTCCTCCGCGCCGGCCATTGCCGCGGCGCTGGCAGGCGGCACTGGAACTGCCGCCGGGCGGCGCCACCTGTGCCAGCCAAATCCGATCGCGAAGATGGCGGCGCAGATCAGAGCGCCGGTGCCGAAGAAATCCTGAAAATCATCCAGACGTCTGAGGCGTTCGGCGGCATCCGGCACGATGGTCGGCACGGCGTCGGCTTCGTCGGTTACCCGGATCGGCACCGGCACCGGCCTGACCTTATCGCCGACCATCACGGTGGCCAGAAATTCCCCGCTCACCGGCACCTTCTGCCGCATACGCTCCTCGCCGTCGGCGCTGCGCCAGGCGAGGTCGAGTGCATAGCTTTCGTCGAGAAGACGTGGGCGTAATCCATCGAAAGTCAGCGGAAACCGATTACTTTTCTGGTGCGCGCCGGTGATCATGGCGCTCGCCGGATGGCCATCGGCGAGATTGCGCTGGATCGTGCGGGCATTATCCCAGGCGCCAAGCACCGCCAAAAGCCCCACCACGGCCATCAATGCCGCAACATCGCTGATCCTCCATCCGCCGATCGTCATTGCAGTGCCTCTTGAGCGCGTGCGTGTCGCTGTATGCAACTATCTAGACGTTTGGCGCCGGCCTAACCCGAAATAGGTTCGCAGCCTTGCGTCTCGACCGCCGCAGGACTTGCGTCTAGGTTTTGCGATTGAAATACGGAAAACGCGGATGGGAATGGCGAGAATGCAGCCACACATTTCGGATCAATTGAGCTTTCTGACCGCCAGCGAGCTTGTCGCCGGATACAAAGCGGGCAGCTTCACGCCGAGCGATGTGGTCGCCTCTCATCTCGCGCGGATCGCAGCGCTGAACGACAAGGTTCATGCGTTCATCGATGTCTATGCCGATGAAGCGCGGGCCGCCGCGCAAGCATCGACGCAGCGCTATGCGGATGGCAAGCCGCTCGGCGCGCTCGATGGCGTGCCTGTCGGCGTCAAGGATCTGATCGAGATCGAAGGCAAGGTCTGCACCGCCGGCTCGGCGACGCGTCGGGATCGCGTGGCGACGCAGACGGCGACCATCGTCAAGAAACTGGAGGCGCGCGGCGCCATCGTTCTCGGCAAGGTGCATACGGTGGAATTCGCGCTTGGCGGCTGGGGCACCAATCAGCACCTTGGCGCGCCGCGCAATCCATGGAACGCCGAGGTGCCGCATACGGCCGGCGGCTCCAGCAGCGGCTCGGCGGCGGCGGTCGCCGCGCGGCTTGCGACCATCGCCATCGGCACCGATACCGGCGGTTCGGTGCGCGGGCCTGCCGGCTTCAATAATCTGTTTGGCCTGAAGACGACATCGGGCCGCATCAGCCTGCATGGTATCGTGCCGCTGTCGCCGTCGCTGGATACGGTAGGATCGCTGGCGCGCTCGGTGCACGACGCGGCGTTGCTGTTCCAAGCGATGCAGGGGCCGGATGTCCGTGATCCCACCACACTCGACGTCACGCCCATCGATCCGTTCGCGGAGCTGGAACAGGGCGTGCGCGGTTTGACACTGGCGGTGATCGACGCACGCGAGCGCAAGGCGGTCGATCCCGACATTCTCAAGGCCTATGACGCGGCCGTCGAGGTCTACCGCAATCTCGGCGCCACCATCGTCACCATCGATCTGCCGAAGTCGTTGCCGGAATTTTCGCGCGCGGCGGAGATCATGATGGGCGAAGCCTATGCGATCCATGGCGCGGTGGCGGAGGATCCGGCATCGCAGATGGATAACGGCGTACGCGCACGCGTGCTCAGCGGCAGGATCGACGCCAAAGCCTATATCGAGGCACGCTGGCGCGCACAGGCGGACAGGCAGGAGATGTTGCAGGCCTTTGGTGCGGCAGATGCCTTGCTGGCCCCGACCTCGCAGGTGCCGCCAATACCGCTCGCCGAAGTGGACGAAGCGACGACGCCGGCAACGCTGACGCGTTTCGTCAACCAGATCGGCTTCTGCGGCCTCGCCATTCCCATTGGCTTCACCACGAAGGCGCTGCCGACGTCGCTGCAGATCGTCTGTCGTCCGTATCAGGAAGCGCTCGCATTGCGGATCGGCCGCGCTCACGAAGCGGCGACCGACTGGCACACGCGCGTGCCGCCGCTGGCGAAGATGTAGGTGCAGCAATCGTAGCAAGCGTAGGATGGGTATCGCTCCGCTCAACCCATCCTGCGGCAGCGTCATCCTGTGTTACGCGCTTGTGACGTCGCGATGTCATTTGCATTGTTGCGCGCAAAATAAACATATCACATCGATGGCATTGTGCCGGCGATGTTCAGGTCTTGTTAGACAGCGCCAATTATCCGGTGTGCGAAATTCCCATAGACGCTATGGATCGCATGTCAAATATCTCCAAGCCTGTTCGTAAGTCTTCCCGCAAATTCACGTTGCATGTCGGACTGCGTGTACAGATTGCGCTGTTGGGGTTGCTCAGCGTCGTGGCCATCGGCGCGATCTGTCTTGCGGGGTTGCATTTCGACGCACAGGCGCAAGCGGAATCCGATCGCGCGCTGAAACTGCGCCATGAAGTCGCGAGTCTCGCGACCGGCTATCTCGAAGCAGGTCAGGTGGCGAATGCCTTCATGCGCACACGTGAGGACAAGAATGTCGCGCGGCACGAGGAGATCGTGAACACGCTGCTGGCCGGCCTTGCCAGCATCGAAAACGTGATGAAGCAATCGGCGAATGCAGATGATGCGAAAAGCGACAGCGCGCTGCGCTCGGGGCTCAGCATCTATCGCACGCGCTTCAACAATATCGTTTCCATGCAGCGTCAGCTCGGCTTGAAGGAAAACGAGGGATTGCAAGGCCGGTTGCGCAACGCCGTGCATGAAGTCGAGGCGAAGCTGGCCGCCCATGACGTGTCGCGTCTCACTTATCTGATGCTGATGATGCGCCGGCACGAGAAGGACTTCATGCTGCGCGGCGGCGACAAATTCGGCGAGGAGTTTGACAAGCGGCAGGAGCAGTTCGCCAAGGCACTCCCGGAGTCCGGATTGCCGGAAGCCGTGCAGAGCGAGATCGAGGCGGCGATGAAGACCTATAGCCAGAGTTTTGCTGGCTACCAGGTGACGCAGAGCCTGCTCAATGATGAGATCGCCGATTTCGCCACCGTATTCCAGCGCAATCGTCCGGGGCTCGACGAGCTGATCAAGACCGCCGATGAGCGCTACAACGCAGCCGAACTGCGTGCCGCCGAAGTGCGCCAGATGATGACCTGGGCGATTGCCGGCGCGACGGTGCTGATCGGTTTGCTGGCGGCGATCTTCGGTCGGCGCATCGCCAATGCGGTGGCAGGCATGACGCGCGCCATGCAGGAACTCGCCAAGGGCGATTTCACGGTGGTGCTGCCTGGCCTTGCGCGCGGCGACGAAATCGGCGCGATGGCGCGGGCTGTCGAGAACTTCAAGCTGGTCGCACGCGAAAAGGCTGAAGAGGAAACGCGCACCAAAATGCGCGAGGTGGCCGAGGCTGCGGAGACGCGCCGTACGGACATGGAGCAAGTGGCGGATCAGTTCGAACGCGAGGTCGGCCGCATCATCGAACTCGTGGCGGCGGCGTCGCACGAGCTCGAGGCCGAGGCCGGTTCGATGTCGCAGACCGCGAGCAATGCGCAGGGCCTGTCGTTGAAGGTGGCGCAGGCGTCGGAGGAGACATCCTCCAGCGTGCAGTCGGTCGCTTCGGCGAGCGAGCAGATGGCGGCGTCGGTGGTCGAGATCGGTCGGCAGGTTCAACAGTCCTCGCAGATCGCCGACGAGGCGGTGGATCAGGCGCGCATGATGAACGACCGCGTGGCGCAGCTTGCGGCAGCGGCGACGCGGATCGGCGATGTCGTGCAGTTCATTTCCAGCATCGCATCGCAGACCAATCTGCTGGCACTCAACGCGACCATCGAAGCGGCGCGTGCGGGCGATGCCGGGCGCGGCTTCGCGGTGGTGGCGTCGGAGGTGAAGGCGCTCGCCGCGCAAACCTCGAGGGCCACCGACGAGATTTCGAAGCAGATCTTCGACATCCAGTCGGCGACGCAAGATTCCATCGGCGCTATCGGGGCGATCGGCGGCACCATCAACCGGATGTCGGAGATCGCATCGTCCATTGCTTCCGCGGTGGAAGAGCAGAGCGCCTCGACGCAGGAAATCTCGCGCAACGTGCAGCACGCGGCGCTAGCCGTGATCGAGGTGAGTGCAAATATCGCGCAAGTGGAGCGTAGCGCCAGTGAAACCGGCGCGGCATCAGGTCATGTCCTGTCGGCGGCTCAGTCACTGTCGGGCGACAGCACGCGGCTGAAGAGCGAGGTGGGCGAATTCCTGCAGCGCGTGCGGGCAGCGTGATTGGTATTAGCTGCTTCTTTACGGCGGGTGTTTTAGACCGGGATATCCGATCGGTCGAAGGGCAGAACACCATGCGGGCCACACGCGTTATCGCCACCCTATTCGTGCTGGCCGTCAATATGCCGGCCTTTGCGGAGACCGCCATTCAGCCTTTGCCAAAGGAAGAGTGTCAGGCCATCGCTGTGACGCTGACAAAAGTGACAGGCATCAAGCTGAATGTCACGGAAGGGACCCCGCCCATCATGCTGGAAGGCCTGAGCGGAAAAGCGTGCCTGATGAACGGCCAGGCGACCGGTGTGAATAGGGATTTCAACACGATCCAGTTCAAAGTTGCCGAAGCTTTTCCAGGCTGGACGACGGCCGAATACGACGCCGACGGTGCTGCCGCGCTCGTCCGGTCGCTGAAGCTCGGCAACAAGCGTCTCGCCTATCGTCTGGAGATGGAGCCTCCGAAAGGGACCTGCACCGAGAATGTGCCGATTGTCGATTGCAAGGTACCGATGAAGCGCTGGGTCTGGACGATCGAGGCAGCCGGATACACGCGGTGACAATACTGCGCGCCGGTTCAGCTCGTCCGGCGACCTTACGCCCCCGTCACGCGCCAGATCACATCGCCGACATCGTCGGCCACCAGCAGCGAGCCATCCGGCCCGAGCGTGACGCCTACCGGGCGGCCATAAGACGCCTTTTCGTCCGGTGCGAGGAAACCGGAGAGAATGTCGCGCGGCGGGCCGGAGGGCAGGCCGTTCTCGAATGGGATGAACACCACCTTGTAGCCGCTTAGCTTGCTGCGATTCCATGAGCCGTGCTGGCCGATCGCCATGCCGTCGGGGAAGCCGGGCAGCGTGCCGGCGGGTATCCAGCACAAGCCGAGCGAGGCGGTGTGGCCGCCGAGCGCGTAATCCGGCTTGATCGCGGTGGCGACCAAGGCCGGGTCCTGCGGCACGCGGTCGTCCACGATCTGGCCCCAGTAGCAATAGGGCCAGCCATAGAAGCCGCCATCTTTCACTGAGGTGAGATAATCCGGAGGCGTCTCGTCGCCGATGCCGTCGCGCTCGTTGACCACGGTCCAGAGTGCCCCTGTGGTTGGTTCGAAAGCAAGGCCGACCGGATTTCGCAGCCCGGCGCCGAAGATGCGGTAATCGCCGGTGGCGATATCGAGTTCATAGACCGCGGCGCGGCCTTGTTCGACCTCCATGCCGCTCTCGGCGATGTTGCTGAGCGAGCCGACGCCGATATAGAGCTTGGTGCCGTCGGGGCTCGGCAGGATACTGCGCGTCCAGTGGCCGCCGGTGCCGAAGCTGGTGAGCTTCTTGCCCTGTGCTTCGATGCGATCGGCACCCGGCGAGTAGGGGAACGCGACCACACCATCGACATTGCCGACATAGAAGGTTTCGCCGACCAGCGCCATGCCGAAAGGCTGGTTGAGATTCTCCATGAAGGTCTGCTGCACCTCGGCGACACCGTCGCCGTCCTTGTCGCGCAGGAGCGTGATGCGATTGGCGCTTTCGCCAAGAGCTGCTGCGCGGCGCATGGTGGCCTGCATGGCATAGCTGAACAGGCTGCGAATGCGCGTGGCCACCTGGGATGCTTCGGCGATCAGCACGTCGCCATTCGGCAGCACATGGATCCAGCGCGGATGCTTGAGGCCGGTGGCGAAGGCATTGACCCGGAGTCCATCGGCGACTGTGGGCAACTGGCCGGGGTCCCAGCCGCGCGCCGTGGGCATCTTGAGCGTCGGAATGGCGCCTTGCGGCTTGGCCTCGGGGACGACGGGAGCGTTGCCCCAGGCCGGGGTCGGCGTCTCGCTCTGGGCGCGGCGCCACAGGACCGCGCCTGCGCCGATCAGCGCGACCACGCGCGCGAATGTGCTCGTTATCGACATGGAAGTCCCCCAGAGGATCGGGCCGAGGCGGCCGAAGATGGGGGAGGTTATAGAGCAATTTGTCGATGCAAGTACGCGATGGCACCTGTGCGTGGCCGGGATGCCTGAACTCCGCCTTGTCCGGGACGCGATGCAGCACATCGTGCTGCTTCGCAGAGCCGGGACCGCATCAACCGCTGGCGTTCGCGACGGTCCCGGCTCCGCGGAGCAACGCTACGCGTTGCGCCGCGTCCGGGACACGAAGCTGTCAGTCCGCGAACTGACCCGTCGCCTTGATGATCGGAGCCCAGCGATCGATTTCGCTGTCGAGCTTCGCCTTCAGCGCTGCCGGGGTGGCCTGGTCCTGCGGCACCACATCGGTGTTGATGTCGGTGAAGCGCTTGACGAGGTCGGGGTCGCGCAGCGATGCCTGCAATGCCTTGGCGAGCTTCTGGACGATCTCGTCCGGCGTGCCCTTCGGCGCATAGATGCCGTGCCAGGCACCGACTTCAAAACCTTTCAAGCCGGCTTCATCCGCAGTGGGCAGGTCGGGCATCGACGACAGCCGCGCCTTGGTGGTCACTGCATAACCCTTCACCAGCTTGTTGCCGATGGGGCCGGTGGTGTTGGTGGTCTGGTCGCAAGTGAGGTCGATCTGGCCGGACATCAGATCGTTCATCACCGGGCCGTTGCCCTTGTAGGGGATCGTCTGAATCTGCTTGTCCATGGCGGTCATGAACAGCATGCCGCAGAGATGCGAGGCGGCGCCGAGGCCGGCATTGCCGAAGGTCATCTTGTCGCCGTTTGCCTTGATGTAGGTCACCAGCTCGGCCAGCGTGTTCGGCGGCAAGTCCTTCTTCGAGATGATGGTCATCGGCGCATTGGTGATCAGGCCGATCGGCGCGAAGGCGGTCTTGGTGTCGTAGGGCAGCTTGCGATACAGCGTCGCCGCGGTGGAAATGCCGATGTGATGGATCAGGATCGTGTAGCCGTCCGGCTCGGCGCGGGCCGCGCGTGCGGTGGCGATGGTGCCGCCGGCGCCGGTGGCGTTTTCGACAATGATGGTTTGGCCGAGCGCCTTGCCCATGCTCTGCGCGGTGACGCGTGCCACTGTGTCGGTCGGGCCGCCGGCCGCGAACGGCACCAGCATGGTGATCGGCTTGTTGGGATAGCCCTGCGCGAAGGCCGCGGTGGTGGCGAGCGTGAGCGCAAATGCAAGTGTGGCGGTGGCTTTCATCAGTTCCTCCCGGAATATTGGTTTTGTTTTATGGAGCACGATCGCCCCGGCGGGGCCGGGGCGATCGAAATGCATCAGACGTTTGAACTATGGATCGCGTCGACGACGGCGTCTGTCACTTCTTTGGTCGTAGCCTTGCCGCCAACATCGGGCGTGATGATGCCAGCTTCGCAAACCTTCTCCACTGCGCGCATCAGCCGCACCGCCGCATCGCCCTCGCCGAGATGATCGAGCATCTGCGCCGCGGTCCAGAAGCTGGCGACGGGATTGGCGATGCCCTTGCCGGTGATGTCGAAGGCCGAACCATGGATCGGCTCGAACATCGAGGGGAAGCGGCGTTCGGGATCGATATTGGCGGTGGGCGCGACGCCGAGGCTGCCGGCCAGCGCACCGGCGAGATCGGAGAGGATGTCGGCGTGCAGGTTGGTGGCGACGATGGTGTCGAGGCTCTGCGGCTTCAGCGTCATGCGCACGGTCATGGCGTCCACCAGCATCTTGTCCCAGGTGACGTCCGGGAAGTCCTTCGAGACTTCGTCCGCGATCTCGTCCCACATCACCATGCCGTGGCGCTGCGCATTCGATTTGGTCACGACGGTGAGCAGCTTGCGCGGGCGCGACTGCGCGAGCTTGAACGCGTAGCGCATGATGCGCTGCACGCCGACCCGGGTGAACACCGAAACTTCGGTGCCGACTTCTTCCGGCAGGCCGCGATGCACGCGGCCGCCGCAGCCGGCATATTCGCCCTCGGAGTTCTCGCGTACGATCACCCAGTCGAGATCGCCGGCTTCGACATTGCGCAGCGGCGAGGTGATGCCGGGCAGAATCTTGGTCGGGCGCACATTGGCGTATTGGTCGAAGCCCTGGCAGATCGGCAGGCGCAGGCCCCACAACGTGATGTGGTCGGGCACGTCGGGGGCGCCGACCGCGCCGAAATAGATGGCGTCGAACGCCTTCAGTTGCGCAGGACCGTCGACCGGCATCATCACGCCGTGCTTTCGATAATAGTCCGAGCCCCAGTCGAAGGTCGTGACATTGAAGGCAATGTCGCCCACGCGCTTCTGCAAGGCTTCCAGCACGCGGATGCCTGAGGCGATGACTTCGGGGCCAATCCCGTCTGCTGGAATGGCCGCGATCGAATATTCACGCATGGTCGGGTCTCTGATGGTGGGAGAAAAGTGCGCCACCCTGCAGCCGGCTCCGATGCCGCTCAATCGCATTTGATTGTATAAATAAATGATATAATATTTCTTCTGTTGTCATGGCCGGGCTTGACCCGGCCATCCATCTTTTCGCCCGTTGCAAAGGTGGATGCCCGGCTAGAGGCCGGGCCTGACGAGCGTGAGGAAGCTCCCATGGATCTGCACCAGCTGCGCTGTTTCGTGACGGCGGCTGACGAGCTGCATTTCGGCCGTGCGGCACAGCGGCTTGAGATGATGCCCTCGGCGCTCGGGCGCCATATCCGCTTGCTGGAAGATGATCTCGGCACGCGGCTGCTGACACGGACCACCCGCAGCGTTGCGCTGACTGAGGACGGCGCGGCATTTCTCAAGCAGGCGCGGGATCTGCTCGGCCGTGCCGATCAACTCGCGGCGTCGTTCCGCGAACGCGTGCGCGCCCGTGCGGCGACCATTCGCGTCGGGGCGATCGACAGCGCCGCCGCCGGACTGCTGCCCGCTCTGTTGCAGGACATGCGCGAGAACCATCCCGAGATCACGGTGAAGCTGGTGGAAGACAAGACCATCCGCTTGTTGCCGCGGCTGCTCTCCGGCCGGCTCGATCTCGCTTTGGTGCGGCCACCGGCAAGTGCCGACAAGCGGCTCGATTTCATGCCGCTGTTTCACGAAACCGCCGTGGTGGCGATGTCCGAGCGGCACCCGCTGGGACGGCGAAAGCGGCTCACCATTGCCGATATCGCGGACGAACCATTGATCGTGCCGGAGCGCCGCTCGCGGCCGCATAGCCATGACCTGACGATGAAGCTGTTCGCCGAGGCCGGACTGGATGCCAATGTCGTGCAGATCGCCGACGAGAAGCAGACCATCGTCAATCTTGTCGCCGCCGAGATCGGCGTCGCCATCGTGCCGCGCTGGACGCAGCGCATGGCGGTGCGGGGTGTCTGCTATGTACCGCTGAAAATGTCCGGAATGAACCGTCTGCCGCTCGCCGCCGCATGGATTCGCGGCACGCGCGATCCGATGCGCGATGCGATGCTGGAAATGCTGCAGGGCAACCTGGAGCGTTACAGGAAAGAAGCATGACTCTTCCGCTGTCATTGCGAGCACGCAAAATCGCTCTTGGATTTTGCAGAGCGAAACAATCCAGAAGGCCAAGGGCGAGAAAGAACTGGATTACTTCGTCGCTTTGCTAAGAGGAGAGCCGGAAGCTTTCCTTGACCTCGCAATGACGACCAGGGTGAGGGATGGCATCACTCCATCCGCGATGTTATGTAGCAGCCCATGGGATCGTTTCTTCAGACTTTCATTCTGCCGATCGCACTTGGCGCCGTGGCGTTGGTGCTCCTCCTTGGCCTCGCCAACATGATGCGCGGTGGTTCGCCGAACCGCTCGCAGCAATTGATGCGCTGGCGCGTGCTGCTGCAGTTCGTCGCCATTGTACTGACCATGGCGACGTTGTTCGTATTGGGGCGGTGATTGTAGGATGGGTTGAGCGCAGCGATACCCATCTCTAACGCTGAAAGAGATGATGCGTATCGCTACGCTGAACCCGTCCTGCAGGGAAACGTCCATGGTCGTTCTCAACAAGATCTACACCCGCACCGGCGATGACGGCACCACGGCGCTCGGCACTGGCGAGCGACGCCCGAAATATGATCTGCGCGTCAGTGCCTACGGCACGGTGGACGAGACCAATGCCGCCATCGGCGTCGTCCGCCTGCATCTCGCCCATGCGCCGGAACTCGATCGGATGCTTGGCCTGATCCAGAACGACCTGTTCGATCTCGGCGCCGATCTCGCGGTTCCCCAGCGCGAGGGGAAGGCCGAGCGGCTGCGGGTGCTGGCGAGCCAGGTCGAACGGCTGGAGAGCGACATCGATACGCTAAACGCACCGTTGACCGAGTTGACCTCGTTTATCCTGCCTGGCGGAACCCCGGCGGCGGCTCATCTGCATGTGGCGCGCACGATCTGCCGCCGCGCGGAACGGATCATGGTGGAACTCGCGGCCCAGCCCGACGAGCCCGTCTCGGATGCTGGCATCCAATATATGAACCGGTTGTCGGATTTTCTCTTCGTGGCAAGCCGTGCGCAGAACAACAATGGTGCCCGCGACGTGCTGTGGGTGCCCGGCGCAAACAGGTAAAAATACCGCTGCTAGAGCCGTTCGATTTTCGGTTCTCGCGCGTTGACCCGGGTTGGCGGGCGCTCTAGGTTCCGCGCCAAGCCAGCTTCCCAAGCTGCATAAGATCAAAATTCAACCGAAAGAGGATCGATGAAGGTTCTGGTACCGGTCAAGCGGGTGGTCGATTACAACGTCAAGGTTCGCGTCAAGAGCGACGGATCGGGCGTCGAACTCGCCAACGTCAAGATGTCGATGAATCCGTTCGACGAAATCGCCGTCGAGGAAGCCCTCCGTCTCAAGGAAGCCGGCAAGGCCACCGAGGTCGTCGTCGTCTCCATCGGGCCGCAGCAGGCTACCGAAACGCTGCGTACCGGGCTCGCGATGGGTGCTGATCGCGGCATCCTCGTAAAGGTCGAAGGAACCGTCGAGCCGCTCGCCGTCGCGAAGATCCTCAAGAAGGTCGCTGACGAAGAACAGCCGGGTCTGATCATCCTCGGCAAGCAGGCTATCGACGACGACTCGAACCAGACCGGCCAGATGCTGGCCGCGCTGCTCGGCTGGGCGCAGGCGACCTTCGCCAACAAGCTCGTGGTCGAAGGCTCCGACATCACCGTGACCCGGGAAGTCGACGGCGGCCTGCAGACCGTGAAGGTCAAGGCGCCGGCGATCGTCACCACCGATCTTCGTCTCAACGAGCCGCGCTACGCCTCGCTGCCGAACATCATGAAAGCGAAGAAGAAGCCGATCGACGAGAAGACCGCCGATGCACTCGGTGTCGACGTCGCGCCGCGCCTCGAAGTCGTCAAGACCTCCGAACCGGCAGGCCGCAAGGCCGGCGTCAAAGTCAAGGACGTCGCCGAACTGGTGTCGAAGCTCAAGACCGAAGCCGGGGTGCTCTAATGGCTATTCTTCTTCTCGCAGACCACGACAACGCCTCGCTGAAGGACTCGACCAACAAGGTGCTCACCGCCGCCACCCAGATCGGTGGCGACGTGCATGTGCTGGTCGCCGGCCAGAACGCCAAGTCTGCTGCCGAAGCGGCCGCCAAGCTGAACGGCGTCGCCAAGGTTCTCCTGGCCGACAACGAAGCCTATGCCCACGATCTCGCCGAGCCGCTGGCTGCGCTGATCGTCAAGCTGGCCCCGGCCTATGACGTCATCATCGCCGCCGCCACCACGCGCTCGAAGAACACCATGCCGCGCGTCGCAGCTCTGCTCGACGTGATGCAGGTGTCGGAGATCACCAAGGTCGTCGCGCCCGACACGTTCGAGCGCCCGATCTATGCCGGTAACGCGATCCAGACCGTGAAGTCGAAGGACGCCAAGAAGGTCATCACCGTCCGCACCTCCACCTTCGCCGCAGCCGGCGATGGCGGCAGTGCGTCGGTCGAGGACACTGCAGCAGCCGAGAATCCGGGTCTGTCGACCTTCGTCAGCGAGGACATGGCCAAGAGCGATCGTCCGGAACTGACCTCGGCGAAGATCATCGTCTCCGGTGGCCGCGCCATGCAGAGCCGCGAGAACTTCACCAAATATATCGAACCGCTTGCCGACAAGCTCGGCGCCGGCGTCGGTGCCTCGCGCGCCGCTGTGGATGCCGGCTATGCGCCGAACGACTGGCAGGTCGGCCAGACCGGCAAGGTGGTCGCTCCGGAACTCTACGTCGCCATCGGCATTTCCGGCGCCATCCAGCATCTCGCCGGCATGAAGGACAGCAAGGTCATCGTCGCCATCAACAAGGACGAAGACGCGCCGATCTTCCAGGTTGCCGATTACGGCCTGGTCGCCGACCTCTATCAGGCGGTGCCGGAGCTGACCGAGGCGCTGAAGTAAGGCAAAACACGCTTCAATTGTCGTCACCCGGCTCGGCCGGGTGACCCGGTGGCACCCCGATTGCGGTGTTGGCTGGATCGCCCGGTCAAGCCGGGCGACGACAAGCGGAGTTTGATTGCCACACCACCTCACAAATTAACGACATCGGCCGGAGGACTGACTCCGGCCGGTTTTTTATGGCATGATGCGCGCTTCGCGCCGCGAGTTGCGCGGGTTTTTGGTTCCACAGATACAGACAAGATGGCGGTTATGATCAAGAAAGTCGGCGTGATCGGCTCGGGCCAGATGGGCAACGGCATCGCGCATGTCGCGGCATTGGGCGGCTTCGATGTGGTGCTGAACGACGTCTCCGCCGATCGCCTGAAGTCGGCCATGGCCACCATCACCGGCAACCTGACCCGTCAGGTATCGAAGAAGATTATCACCGAAGACGCCAAGAAGTCGGCGCTTGATCGCATCTCGCTGGTGGACACGCTGGATGAACTCGCCAGCTGCGACCTCGTGATCGAATCCGCAGTGGAGAAGGAAGAGACCAAGCGCAAGATTTTCCAGGATCTCTGCGCGGTGCTGAAGCCAGAGACCATCGTCGCTTCCAACACCTCGTCGATCTCGATCACCCGCCTGGCGGCTTCCACCGATCGTCCGGAAAAATTCATCGGCATTCACTTCATGAATCCAGTGCCTGTCATGGAGCTGGTCGAGCTGATCCGCGGCATCGCCACCGACGATGCGACCTTCGAGGCCTCGAAGGAATTCGTCACCAAGCTCGGCAAGCAGATCGCCGTCTCCGAGGATTTCCCGGCCTTCATCGTCAATCGCATTCTTTTGCCGATGATCAATGAGGCGATCTACACGCTGTACGAAGGCGTTGGGAACGTCGAAGCCATCGACATGGCAATGAAGCTCGGCGCGCATCATCCGATGGGCCCGCTCGAACTCGCCGATTTCATCGGCCTCGATACGTGCCTCTCGATCATGCAGGTGCTGCATGAAGGCCTCGCGGATTCGAAGTATCGTCCGTGTCCGCTGCTGGTGAAATATGTCGAGGCCGGCTGGCTTGGCCGCAAGACGCAGCGCGGCTTCTACGACTATCGCGGCGAGAAGCCGGTGCCGACAAGGTAGATTTGAAGCGATCCTGTTGGTTCTCTCGCCGATTTTGGATAGGGGCCGCTCTGGATGGAGTGGCCCCTTATTTGTGATTTGGGGGAGGCTGCTGTGAAAATCTATGTGTCGCTTTTCGGGCGAGATAATTACGCTTGGCCGATTTGTCTGAATGAAAATGTTGTTCTCACCATTCTGGATTCCGATCTGCTGCCGTTTTGGCAAAGCCGGGATAGGTATGGTTTCGTCCAGTACGCGATGGCGAAAAAGAAGACCGAGCGCGGGAATGTACCTAACAAGCAAACAGCGTCGCGGTGGTACGGCCTAGTTCAGAACATCGCTAACACCGTTGATGACTACTGGGTGCACCATCACGGAGACGACCTTTGGTGGACGATATCTTCGGCGGACGAAGCGACGATTGTTGAGAATAGTCTGCAGCATGAACTTGCTGTCGGTAAGGTGCTGACGGTCCGAAAGGCGGCGGCCCCATGGAGCAACAAAGATCGGCAGGGTAAGTTACTCCGTTGGTCGGGGCTTCATCCGAGAGCGAGAAATATTCTGAGTACTCAAAGTACCCAGATCTCGATTTCTGACGAGAACCGGGAATATGTATTGGCGCTTCTGAACGGGCAGGACCTGGAGCCGTGGCACACGACGCAGTTATGGAAGGATGCTCTTGAGAGAAATCTGAAGGGAGCGAGTCCCGGCAAGACTTACAATGCGCGCGAGCGGACAATTTGGAGAATCGTTGCGACAGTGAAAGGGACTGTCGCGGCGGCAAACGGCCAGATGGTGGAGCGAGTTCTCAAGAATAAAGAACTAACGATGCCGGAAAGCGAGCTGGAAAAGCTTATCGGTGATCTCCTCGATGATCAGGATGGGCTATGCAATATCTCGGCGCTTCCTCTCCAATTGGACGGAGAGGAGACGGACAAACAAATGCTGTGTTCGCTTGATCGAATCGATAGCTCGAAACACTACGAGAAAGACAATCTTCAGCTTCTGTGCCGGTTTGTTAACAAATGGAAATCGGCCGATGAAGATGCAGAGTTCAGGCGATTGATGGATATTGTAAAGGGGGCGTCGGAAACCAGGTGTCTATAGCGCAGACTAGCGAAGCATCGCGCGCTGCGGAGTCTTCGCCATAAAAATCGGCCGGCCAATTAGGGCCTTATCTGGTTTGCCTGTGGTGATGGCAGGCCAAATTACCCTGTTGCCAGCGCAAAACCCTCATCCACCCAGCCGGTGATCCCGCCCGTCATGATTTTCACCGGCAGTCCCATTTCGGCGAGGCGCAGCGCGCCGCGGGCTGCGCCGTTGCAATGCGGGCCGGCGCAATAGGTCACGAAGATCGTCCCTTCCGGCCATTCGCTCATCTTCGAGCGGACGATCTTGCCGTGCGGCAGATTGATCGCGCCCGGCACATGGCCGCGTGCGAACAGTGCCGGGCTGCGCACGTCGAGCAGGACGAAATCGGCGCCCTTCTCCACGGCGTCGTGAACATCCCAGCAATCGGTCTCGAAAGCGAATTCAGCCGCGAAATGCTCGCGGGCGAGGGCGCTCGGGGCAGGCGGTACTGCTGTCACGGCTGTGGGCATGGCGGTCTCCTTTCGCCCTTAGGGTCGGCGACGACAGGCTGTTCTTGCAATTGGCGTGAATGACAATGTACGTAAAGATCATGCCAAACCGCACTGGCCCCCTGGTTGTCGCGCTGCTTTATGACGGCCTCTGCACCTTCGAATTCGGTGTGGTCGCCGAAATCTTCGGCCTTTCCCGGCCGGAAATGGGCTCCGGCTGGTATCGCTTCGCGAGCTGCGCCGTCGAGGCGGGCCCGCTGCGCGCGCATGGCGGTTTCTCGATTGTCGCGGATTGCGGGCCGGAGATCATCGAGCAGGCCGACATCGTCGTCGTGCCCGGCTGGCGCGGTGTCGATCAGCCGGTGCCGGAGGATCTCTGCGACCGGCTTCGGGCCGCGCATGCGCGGGGCGCGCGGCTCGCTTCGCTGTGTTCCGGCGCCTTCGTCCTGGCAGCGACAGGTTTGCTGTCCGGTGGCACTGCGACGACGCATTGGCGCTACGCTGACACGCTGCGCAAGCGTCACCCCGATGTCGAGGTCGATGACGCATCGCTGTATCGCGTGCATGATCGCGTTTACACCGCGGCGGGAAGCGCCGCGGGGATCGATCTTCTGATCGAGATCGTCCGCCACGATTTCGGGCCGGCTGCGGCGAACTCCGTTGCGCGGCGTCTCGTGATGCCCGCGCATCGCACCGGCGGGCAGGCGCAGTTTCTCGAACGGCCGGTAGCGATCCGAGAAGGCCTGGAGATCGCGCCGCTGCTCGACCGCATCCGTGCGGATCTCACGGCCAAGTGGAGCGTGGCGCGGATGGCTGAGGAGACGCGCATGAGCACGCGCACCTTCCTGCGCCGCTTCGTCGAAGCCACCGGCGAGACGCCAGGCGACTGGATTGCCGCCGAACGCGTGAGCGAGGCGAAGCGCCTGCTCTGCCAGGGCGATGCGAGCATGGAGACCATTGCGATGGCTGTCGGCTTCGGCAGCGCGCATGCGCTTCGCCATCATTTTCGCAGCAAGGTCGGGCTCAGCCCTCGCGACTATCGCGCGCGGTTCATGAGCGAAGGAGCATATATGCGCTCTTGCGCGTGACGAAGCGCTGTCATGGCCAGGTTTGACCCGGCTATCCATCTGGTCGCGAAGGAAGATGGATCCGCGGGGCAAGCTCGCGGATGACGTCGGCGTATATTGTTTAGTTACTGGCAGGCCCGCATCACCTGCACGGCGCCGGGCACAGCCGCGGCGATCGTCGCCATGCCCATGATGAGGCCGCAAAGATGCGCGGCCAGTGCAGCTCTCGCGCCGACAGTCGGGTAAGCGTTCATGGCAGGGCCTCGCAGGCTTGTGCGATGCGGTTCGCCGCTTCGTCCAACAACTCGATCGGATTGGCAAAGTTGACGCGGAAACTTGGCGAAGCGCCATAGTCCTGTCCGGCGAGGACCGAAACGCTAGCGGCGTCGAGCAGGTAGGTGGCGACATCCCGGTCGGTATTGATCGGCTGTCCATCCGGCGTTCGGCGACCGATCAATTCATGGCAGGATACGACCAGAAAGAATGTTCCTTCGGGCGCCTTGCAGGATAGTCCATGGCATCGGTCAAGCCGCGCGACGAGGCGATCGCGCCGTTGGACAAGCTTGCCGAGCCGTTCGCGCAGCAGTTCCTGTGGGCCGGTCAAGGCGGCGATGGCCGCGGCCTGGCTGATCGACGACGGGCAAGACGTCGTCTGCGAGAGCAACTTGCGAAGTTCATCCATCAAGGATTTCGGTCCGGCGGCGTAGCCGAGGCGCCATCCCATCATGCCGTAGGTCTTGGCGACGCCGCTGACGGTGACGATGCGTGACTTCAGCCGCGGCTCGACTTGCGCCAGGGTGGCGGCTGGCGCGCCGTCGAATACGAAATGTTCGTACAACCCGTCTGCGATGATGCCGATGTTCGGATGACGCAGCAGCACGTCCGCAAGGGTCCTCAGATCGGCATATGAATAGACGGCGCCGGACGGATTGACGGGGTTGTTGATGATCAGCCAGCGCGTGCGTTCGGAAATTGCGCCGGCCAGATCGGCAGCGCGCAGCTTGTAGCCGTTGTTCTGTGGGCAACTGACTGTGATTGGTGTGCCGCCGGCCAGGCGCACCTGATCGAGATAGGGGGCCCAATAAGGCGCTGGCACGATGACTTCCTCGCCAGGCGACAGCGTGGCGAAGAAGGTGAGGAAGATGGCCATGGTCGAGCCGCTGGTGGCGATGATCTCGTCATGTGCATAGTCCAGCGCGTGATCGCGCCGGAGCGTGGCGCGGATCGCCTCCTTGAGCGCAGGCGTGCCGTCGGCGTCCGTATAGCGTGTCTCGCCGCGCAAGGCAGCCGCATGGGCAGCGGCGACAACGTGGTCCGGCGTCGGAAAATCGACGTTGCCCGACGAGAGTTCGATGATGTCGCGGCCGGCTTCGCGCAGTTCACGGGCCCGCTGTCGCAGCACCGCTGCGGGAGAGGCGGCAATCTCGCGAAGGCGCGGCGATAACGTGATCATGGCGCTCACTTCACATATTGCGCGACGCCGTGGCCGAACGACCAGTTCTCCGGCAGCACCTCGACGAGATTGATGAACACGTCCTCCGGCCGCAGGCCGGGCCTGTCGGTGAGCTTCTCGACGATCCGCTTGTAGAGCGCCTGCTTTTGTTCGCGCGAGCGGGTGTTGCTGACGGTGGCCTGGATGATGACCAGATCGTCGCTGCGCTGGATGCCCATGTAAGTGGGGTCATAGATGAAGTCGCCGTCGCCGTGTTCGTGGATGGTGACGAAGCGGTCGTTTTCCGGGACGTTGAAGGTCTCGCGCAGCGCCTCATAGACGCCGTCGGCGATGGCGGCGCGGTGGGTCTGCGATGTGCCCTTGTTCAGCGAAATGCGGATCAGCGGCATGACGGTCTCCTGTCGGTCAATTCCGATGCACGAAATGTAGCGCCGCATTGATCATTGGAAAACGATATGAAATAATATTTCAATGATGAGGATTTGAAATGGATCGCCCATGAAAGCGCTCGATATCGAGGCCGTGCAGGCCTTCGTTTTGGTGGCGGATCTGACCAGCTTCACCCGCGCCGCCGAGGCGATGGGCAGCACCCAGTCGGCCATCAGTCTGAAGATCAAGCGGCTGGAAAGCGGCCTCGGCAAGCGCCTGCTGGAGCGCACGCCGCGGCTGGTGCGGCTGTCGGCCGAGGGCGCCGCCTTTCTCGGTTCGGCGCGAAATCTCGTGGCTGCGCATCAGTCGGCCATGGGCGCATTCGCGGCGGAGCGGCGACGGCTGGTGGTCGGCATCAGCCATCATCTGGTCGGCCCCGATCTCGCCGATGTGTTGAAACGCATGAATGCCACCGATCCGTCGCTGGTGATCGAATTGCGGATCGAGTCATCGCGGGTCGTACTGTCTGCCTATGACGCCGGCGATCTCGATGCGGCGATCGTGCTGCGGATCGACAAACGGCGCGGCGACGGCGAGGTGCTGATGGAGGAGCCGTTCGGCTGGATGGGCGCGCCGGATTTTCGCCACACGCCCGGCGAGCCGTTGCGGCTGGCGGCGCAGTCGGCGCCGTGCTCGGTGCGTTCGGCGGCGATTGCGGCGCTGGATAGCGCCGGCATTCCGTGGACCGAAGCCTTTGTCGGCGGCGGCGTTGCGACCATCGGTGCCGCGATTTCCGCCGGTCTCGCCGTCGGAGCGCTGGTCCGCCGTGTGGCGCCCGCCGGCAGCATCGATCTCGGCCCGCGCCTCGGCCTGCCGAAATTGCAGGATGCCGAAACCATGCTGCATTCAAATCTCACTGACGTCCGTGCCCGCAGCGCGTTACGGACACTAGGCGCCGCGTTCCGGGCTGGTGCCGTCTAGACTCAGTTTTCGTTAACCCCGCACCGCTATACCGCGAGCACCACGTGTCGGAGTATCTCGGATGGACATGGCCCTGGTCGCCAGCGCACTTGCGATGAAGCAGGCGGGAACGCAGCAGCAGATCGCAACCTCGCTCATCAAGCAGAATGCCGATATGGAGCGCTCGACGGTGATGACGCTGCTCGAAGGCGCGCAGCCCTCGCAGGCCAATCTCGGCGCCGGCATCGGCGGCAAGGTCGATATCGCCGCCTAAGGCGTCGTTGCATCCGGCCCTTCGTGGCCAACCGCAGCCCCCGTCGTGCGAAAATGGCTCGGTGGTTCGCCAATGATGCGCTTGAAAGCGCGGCTGAACGCTGCTTCCGATTCATATCCCAGCCGGCGCGCCACGATCGCGATTCTCAAACGGTCGCGGACCAGCCATTGCTTGGCTTCCTGCATTCGCAATTGCGCGACATAGCGCGCTGGCGTCTGGCCCACGACCTTGGCGAAGCGCAGCGCGAAAGCCGAGCGCGATGCATGCATGACTGCCGCCAGCGCCTCGACAGTCCAGTCCCTGGTGGGCTCACGGTGGATCGCCGCGAGAACGCGCCCGATGCCGGGATCGCGCGCCGCTGCAACCCAGCCTGCAGAGCCGCATCCTTTCTCCACCCAGTTGCGGATTAGGGCCGCGGCGATCACATCGGCGAGTCGGGTCAGCATGCCGCCGGCGCCGACGCGGTCCAGCGCCAGTTCGGCCGTCATGGCTTCGAGCAAATGCGGGATGGCGGGCTCGTCGGTGGCGAGTTCGTGCATCTGCATCAACTCGGGCATCATCAGGAGCAGTGGATGCTGGCTGTCGAGATTGAAGCTCATGCTGGCACCGAACAGCACGGTCTCCTCGCCCTGGCGATTGCCACCGATGCACGTATCGAGAATGCCGCTGCAAACCGTTTCGAACTGGCAATTCCCTACCGGTGCGGGGAGTGCATCGGGTGAACTCGCCAGCGCGTGTTCGGCGCCGCGCGGCAACAGCACCGCATCGCCCTCCTCAAGGCGGACCCAGGGCTTATCCGCTGTCCGAAGCCAGCAGCCACGCCCTGCGATGAAATGGAATTGCGCCCTGGGCTGTGCCGGAAAAGTGAGGCCCCATGGGGCCGTCATCCGGCAGCGCTTGTAATCGACGCCCTCAAGCTTCAGGCCCCGCAACATTTCGGTCAGCGGGTGCGTCGCGGCATCTCTGGACGAATGATCAAGCATCGCGGTGTTTCTAACATGGAAACTCCAGGCGGTCACCGCCATCTCCGGGTTCCATTCTGGAGACTGCCATGACCGATTCCGCGACTGCCGCACTCGATACCGATCTTTCCTCCGTAAAGACCGAGCGGGTGGCTCCGGCCTGGGCGGCCGTCTTTTCTCTGATGCTCGGCGCCTTCAGCCAGGTCACCGCGGAATTCCTGCCGGCCAGCCTGCTCACGCCCATCGCCACCGATCTCGGCGTCTCGGTCGGCGCCGCCGGCCAGGTGGTCACCGCGACGTCGCTGGTCGGGATCGTTGCCGGGGTAGCCATGACCATCGTGACCCGTGCGATGGATCGGCGCCTCGTGTTGTGGATGCTGACGGCGCTGCTGATCGTGTCCAACCTGTTGTCGGCGACGGCGAGCAGCCTCACGCTCCTGCTCTTTGCGCGCGTGCTGCTCGGCATCAGCCTCAGCGGCTTCTGGGCAATGGCCACCGCCACCGCCATGCGGCTGGTGCCGGCGGAAGCGCTGCCGCGCGCGATTTCGCTGATCTTCAGCGGCGTGTCGATCGCGACCGTCAGCGCAGCGCCGATCGGCGCCTATCTTGGCGATCTCTGGGGCTGGCGTAACGTGTTCTTGTTGGCGGCCGTCGTCAGTGTCGTCGTGCTCGTCTTTCAGATGCTGACCTTGCCACGCCTTCCGCCGCTCACATCACCGGATGTGCGCACGTTGTTTATGCTGATGCGTCGGCCCAGCGTCCGGCTCGTGATGATCGCAATCGCCGTCAGCATCTCGGGCCATTTTGCCGGTTTCACTTACGTCCGGCATTTCCTTGAGCAAGTGCCGCAGCTTCCGGTCACTGCCATTTCCCTCGTCCTGCTTGCTTATGGTGTCGGCGGCTTCTTTGGCAATTTCGCGGGCGGGGCGCTTGTCGCCCGCAGCGCGAAACTTGCGATCGTCACGGGATCTGCGGCGATCGCCGTGCTGGCAGCGGTGCTGCTTGTTCTTGGCAGCTCGGGTCTTGTTGCGGGCATCGCGGTTGGCCTTTGGGGTTTTGCGTTCGGCGTGCTGCCGGTCGGCTTCCAGACATGGATGGTACGGGTCGCATCCGACGAAGCTGAATCGGCGGGCGGCCTGCTTGTCGCGGCTTTCCAGGTTGCGATCACGGTCGGCGCAGTTGCCGGCGGCGTTCTGGTCGACGGTTTCGGCCCGTTCGGTGCCGTCGGCTATCTCGCCGCAGCGACACTGGCAGGCGCGCTGCTTGTGTCGCTGTCGCGCGGCGGCGAGGTGCGGGCCTGACACGCGATAGAGAGGTCGCGGCTACTGCCTGCGGCCTCTCTTACACAAACGGTGTGATCCAGCCGATCCCGGCGCCGCCGGGTTGCAGCAGGATCGCCAGACGGCCGACATCGGGAATGTCGAACACCGGCCGCATCAGCGTCGCGCCGGCCGCAACCGCTTTCTTCGCGCGTTCATCGACGTCATCGACCGCCAGATAAGGCATCCAGCCATCGGGCACGGTCTCGTAGCCCGGGCCTTCCGCATGGAAGATGCCGCCAACGGGCACACCGTTCATCAGCGCGATCCAGTAGGTGCCGCCACCTGCGAGCGGCTTGGCCTCGTAGGTCCAGCCGATGGTCTCCTGATAGAAGCGCTTGGTACGCTCGGGGTCGCGCGTTACGAATTCATTCCAGTTGAAATGGCCGTGCGGAGTCATCAAAGGCCTCCTATTCGTTGCGATCAGAGATCCACGATGGTCTTGAAGCCGCCGAAGATCATGCGTTTGCCGTCGAATGGCATCGCTTTCGGATCCATCATTTTGGCCAGACGCGGATCGGCCATCACCTTCTTGTTGATGCGGTCGCGGTCCTTGCGCGACTTGTAGAGGATGTAGGAGAAGACGACCGTCTCGTCAGGCTTCTGCTTCACGCTGCGCGGAAACGACGTCACCTTGCCCATGCTGACATCGTCGGCAACGGCCTCGCGATATTCGAGCGCGCCGTATTCGCGCCAGATCTTGCCGGCCTTGCGCGAGAGCTTGCGATAATCGGCGAGTTTCTTCTTCGGCACCGGAACGATAAATCCGTCGATATAGGGCATCGGCTTTCCTCTCCTGACAAGCATTGTCGGCCGGCTGGATGCGCCGGCTCTTGCAAGACGAATGCGAGGGCATCCGTCCGACATGATGCGGGGAGATTTTGCGGCGAGGAACGGCGGCGGTGTGTCGCAGGGGCGGTTAGTAGCCCGCCGCTTTCGGCGTCACCGTGGCCTTGATCAGCTTCACCGCATCCTCGCTGGCCCACTCCGCCGGGCCATTGATGGTGGCGATTTCGCAGCCCTTGCCGTCGATCAGCACGGAGGTCGGCATGCCCAGCGCGCGGCCGACGCCCTTCAGCTCCTGGAACACCTTGGCGCTGGCATCGGTGAAGTAATCGAGCCGGGTCAGGTTGCCATCCTTCAAAAACGCCTTCGGCTTCTCGGCATCGCGGGTATCGATATTGATCGCGACCACCTGGAAGTCGGAGCTGCCGAGTTTCTGCTCGAGTTCATTCAGCGCCGGCATTTCCTTGCGGCACGGCACGCACCAGGTGGCCCACAGGTTCAGCAGCACCGTGCGGCCGCGCCAGTTGGAAAGCTTGGTCGGCTGGCCTTCGGCGTCCTTGAATTCGAGGTCCGGCAGCTTCAGCGGCGTCTTCGCCAGGGTCAGTCCGGCCACCTCACCGCGCACCAGCGGCTCCAGCCGCTTGGCGGTCTCCACCGCCGGGAAGCAGGTCGGGTCGCCCGGCTTGCCGCGCCAGAGGTCGTCGATCCGCGCCACCACGGCATAACCGATCAATACGCCGACCAGCACAGAGCCGAGCACGATCACGCGGCGTTTGCTGGGGCGAGGGGCGGAGGAGGCGGGCTTCGGATCGGGCGCCTGAGGGGTCTTGGGGTCTGTCATTCGGTCTCGGTTATGGCTATGCAACGGATAAACAATGGATCATCCGTTGCAATGACGGATATCGATGGACGATCCGTCGGCTGCAGTTAAGGATGAGTGGGTATTCATGGCTTCGCGCAAGGGCAATTCCAACAGCAACAAGATGTGGGGCGGATTGTTCTCCGACAGCCCCGACGCGATCATGGAGGAAATCAACGTCTCCATCGACGTCGATCGCGCTCTCTATGCCCAGGATATTACCGCTTCCAAGGCCCATGCGGCGATGCTCGCCAAGCAGGGCATCATCACCGCAAAAGATGCGAAAGATATCGCCGCGGGTCTAGACACGATCCTGTCAGAGATCACCAAGGGCAAGTTCACGTTCAAGCGCGCCCTCGAAGACATCCATATGAATGTCGAGAGCCGTCTGGGCGAACTGATCGGGCCGGCCTCCGGGCGCCTGCACACCGCCCGCTCGCGCAACGACCAGGTGGCGACGGATTTCCGCCTGTTCGTGCGCGACACCATTGACGAGCTGGACGATGCCTTCGCCGCGCTGCAGCGGGCGCTGGTGGATCGCGCGCTGGAGCATGCGGATACGGTCATGCCCGGCTTCACCCATCTGCAGACCGCTCAGCCCGTGACGTTCGGCCATCATTTGCTGGCTTATGTGGAGATGGTCGCCCGCGATCGCGGCCGGTTTGCGGACGCCCGCAAGCGCCTCAATGAAAGCCCGCTCGGCGCTGCTGCGCTGGCCGGCACCTCGTTCCCGATCGATCGCCATGCCACCGCCAAGGCGCTCGGCTTCGACCGGCCGATGAACAATTCGCTCGATGCCGTGTCGGACCGCGATTTCGTGCTGGAGACGCTGTCGGCGGCCTCCATCGCCGCGGTGCATCTGTCGCGCTTTGCCGAGGAAATCGTGATCTGGACCTCGCCGCTGGTTGGGCTTGTTCGCCTCAGCGACAAGTTCACCACCGGCTCCTCGATCATGCCGCAGAAGCGTAATCCGGACGCGGCCGAGCTGGTGCGCGCCAAGACGGGCCGCGTCATCGGCTCGCTCACCGGCCTGCTGATCGTCATGAAGGGGCTGCCGCTGGCCTATCAGAAGGACATGCAGGAGGACAAAGCCGGAGCCATGGAGGCTTATACGGCGCTGTCGCTGTCGATCCGCGCGATTGCCGGCATGGTCCGCGATCTCGTGCCGAACGAGGCGGCCATGAAGGCAGCGGCCGGCGAAGGCTATGCCACCGCCACCGATTTGGCCGACTGGCTGGTGCGCACGCTGAAGATGCCGTTCCGCGACGCGCATCACGTCACCGGCCGCATCGTCGGTATCGCTACCAAGAAGGGCGTGGCGCTACACGAACTCGATCTGACGGAAATGCAGGTGGTGGAACCGAAGATCACCGCCGAGGTGATGAAGGTGCTGTCGGTGGAGTCCTCGGTGAAGAGCCGCGTCAGTTATGGCGGCACTGCGCCGAAGAATGTCACCGCGCAGGCCAAGGCTTGGCTCAAGCGTCTGGAAAAAGACAAGAAATAGGCAGTTGTCGTCCTGGCCTAGCACGCCGAAGGCGGCGTGCGCGGCGCCGGGACCCATAGCCTCCGAGCGGAAGTTGGCGCGCCGTGGCTGCCTTTTTCCTTGCAAATTATGAGGTTATGGGTCCCGGCGTCTGCCGGGACGACGATCCAGAACCTCTCGCCACGGCCCGGCATACTTTGTATGGTGCGTCAGCATTTGGGGATTCCGCTGTGACTCGTTCGACCCGCCCGGCACGCGCGCCTTGGGCAATTCTCGTTCTGACCGTTTCCGCACTCGCGCTCGGCGCCTGTGGCCGCAAGGGCGGTCTGGATCTGCCGCCGCAGGCTGCGGCGACACCTATGGGCACTGCAGCGCCGACCTCTGATCCCGATATGAACTCGGCAGCCAGCAAAGGCAGTGCGCTCACGTCGCCCAATCAGGCGGAGGACGTGCAGGCCACGCGTGGTCGCAAGCGGTCGTTCTTCCTCGATCCGATCCTGGACTAAAGCTATGCGCCATTTCGACTATCAGAACGGCGTGCTGCACGCCGAAGGCGTTGATATTGCCGAAATGGCTGCGGCCGTCGGCACCCCGTTTTATTGCTATTCCACCGCCACGCTGGAGCGGCACTACAAGGTGTTCGCGGATGCCTTCGCCGATACCAAGGCGCTGGTCTGCTACGCCATGAAGGCGAATTCCAACCAATCGGTGTTGCGTACGCTGGCCAAGCTCGGCGCCGGCGCGGATGTCGTCTCCGGCGGCGAATTGAAGCGCGCCCGCGCGGCTGGCATTCCCGCCAGCAAGATCGTGTTTTCCGGCGTCGGCAAGACCGAGGCAGAGCTGCGACTCGCGCTGAGCGAAGACATTCTTTGCCTCAACATCGAATCCGAGCCCGAGCTCGAATTGCTGTCGAAGCTGGCCACGGAGATGGGTCGCACCGCGCGCATCTCGATCCGCGTCAATCCGGACGTCGATTCCGGCACGCATGCCAAAATCTCCACCGGTAAATCCGAGAACAAGTTCGGCATTCCCATCAGCAAGGCCCGCGAGGTCTATGCCCGCGCGGCAAAGCTTCCGGGCATCAAGGTGACCGGCGTCGATATGCATATCGGCAGCCAGATCATCGATCTCGCGCCGATGGAGCAGGCATTCCGCATCCTCGCCGATTTCGTCACCGTGCTGCGCGATGACGGCCACACGATCGACCACGTGGATTTCGGCGGTGGTCTCGGCATTCCCTATTACGAGGACCGCGCCGCACCGCCGGAGCCGCTGGCCTATGCGGCGATGGTCAAGCGCGTCACACACAATCTCGGCGTCACGCTGATGTTCGAGCCGGGCCGCATGATCGTCGGCAATGCCGGGATTCTCGTCGCGCGCGTCATCCATGTGAAGCATGGCGACGGCAAGACGTTTGTGATCATCGACGCTGCGATGAACGATCTGATCCGCCCGACTTTGTACGAGGCCTATCACGAGATCCTGCCGGTGGCGGAAGCTGCGCCAGGCGCAAAGCTCGCGGCTGTGGATGTGGTCGGCCCGGTCTGCGAGACCGGCGACTATCTCGCCCTCGATCGCAAGCTGCCGGAGCTGAAGTCTGGCGATTTGATTGCGATCATGACCGCAGGCGCCTATGGCGCCGTGCAGGCCTGCACCTACAACACCCGCGCGCTGGTGCCGGAAGTGCTGGTGAAAGACGATCAGTATGCGGTGGTGCGGCCGCGGATCGAGGTCGAAGAGCTGATCGCGATGGACAAGCCCGCGCCGTGGCTGTGAGTTTTTAATCCCTCCCCCAAGCGGCGGAGCCGCGCAGCGGGGAGGGTGGATCGAACGCGTAGCGTTCGAGACGGGTGGGGTCTCTCCCCACGGTAGTACGTCGCATGGGGAGAGACCCCACCCCGGCCCTCCCCACTGCGCCGCTACGCGGCTTGGGGGAGGGAGCAAGTCTGTCGGCGCATCACAATGCGTCTCACGCCATCGTGACCTACTCCCGGTTCCCCGTGCCTCCGGCCCCGCCCTTGCATGTGATTTCCCACCCTGTCGCACATGCCTCATTGCCGCCGCCGTGCTAGGCTGTGTTTCGGTAACCGCGGAGATCGTCGTTGAGCGCCACGCCACCCGTCCGCCCAGGGACTCCACCCGACGCCCAGCCTGTGGATCCGCAGGCTGCTGCGCAGCTTCAGCTCGCGCAGGCGCTGCAGCGGGCCCGGTGGTCGATCGGCTGGGAACGTGCATGGCCATCTCTGGCGCGCGTTCTTTGCATCGTTGGCCTGTTCCTCATCGCTTCCTGGGCTGGCCTCTGGCTGACCCTGTCGCCGATCCCGCGCACCGTCGCGCTTGCGCTGTTCGTCATCGCGCTGATTGCCACCGCGTATCCGCTCCTCCGTTTCCGCTGGCCGACCCGCGAGGAAGGCCTGGCCCGGCTCGACCGTGGCTCCGGCATCCGCCATCGCCCGGCAACCGCGCTCACCGATACGCTGGCCTCGCAGGACCCACTCGCACGCGCGCTCTGGCAGGCGCAGCGCGAGCGCACGCTGGCCTCGCTGAAGCGCATCCGCGCCGGCCTGCCGTCGCCGCGGCTGCCGCTGCATGATCCATGGGCGCTGCGGGCGCTGGTGGTTGTGCTGCTGGTCGCCACCTGGTTCGCCGCGTCCGGCGAGCGTGGGGCGCGCATCATGGCGGCATTCGACTGGAACGGCGTCATCGCGCCGTCGAATGTCCGTGTCGATGCCTGGGTCAATCCGCCGCCCTATACGGCGAAGCCGCCGATCATCCTCTCGGCCGCTAACAAGGATGCGACGAATACTGACGCTGCTGCCATGGCGGTGCCGTCGGGCTCGACGCTGATCGTGCGCTCAAGCGGCGGCGCGCTTGATGTCGTGCTCACGGGCGGCGTTGCGGAAGTCGCGCCTGCGGGCGATGCGCCGGCCGGCACCCATGAGAAACATTACACCATCACCGGCGATGGCACTGCGCATGTGCGCGCACCCACGGGCCAGCCGGTATGGAAATTCACCGCCACCGGCGATCGTGCGCCGACCATCTCCCTCGCCAAGGACCCGGAACGTCAGGCGCGCGGCTCGCTGCTGCTCGCCTACAAACTCGAGGACGATTACGGCGTCACCGAAGCCCATGCTCAATTCGCCCCGAAGCCCGGCGA
This sequence comes from Bradyrhizobiaceae bacterium PARB1, assembly GCA_002256345.1. Classification (GTDB taxonomy): domain Bacteria; phylum Pseudomonadota; class Alphaproteobacteria; order Rhizobiales; family Xanthobacteraceae; genus Tardiphaga. The sequence goes on from NKIY01000009.1 coordinate 86,817, forward strand.
CGGCAAGGGCGCCAAGCCGCGTCCGTTGTTCGATCCGCCGTCATTCTCGCTGGTGCTGCCCAATGCGCGCACCCGCAATGGCATCGGCCAGACGGTGAAGGATCTCAGCGAAGATCCCTATGCCGGTGCCGAGATGATGCTGACGCTCACCGCGAAGGACGAGTCCGGCAATGAGGGCCGGAGCGAGGCTGTCGCAACGCGCCTGCCGGAGCGCCTGTTCGCCAAGCCGCTGCCGCGCGCGCTGATCGAACAGCGCCGCAATCTGGCACTCGACGCCAATTACAAGGATCAGGTCGTCTTCGCGCTGGAAGCGCTGCTGATCGCGCCGGAAGCCTTCACGCCGGAGGCCGGCCAGTATCTTGGTCTGCGCAGCGTCCTCACCCAGGCCCAGCGCGCCCGCACCGATGCCGCGCTGAAGGAGGTCGTCGCCAGCCTGTGGTCGCTCGCCGTCACCATCGAGGACGGTGACATCACCGATGTCGACAAGGCGTTGCGCGCGGCGCAGGACGCCCTCAAGCAAGCGCTCGAGCGCGGTGCCAGCGACGAGGAGATCAAGAAGCTCACCGAGAATCTGCGCGCGGCGCTGGACAAGTTTCTCAAGCAGCTCGCCGAGCAGATGCGGCAGAATCCGCAGCAACTCGCACGCCCGCTGGATAAGAACACGCGCGTGATGCGGCAGCAGGATCTCAACAACATGATCGAGCGCATGGAGCGCCTGTCGCGCTCCGGCGACAAGGACGCTGCGCGGCAATTGCTCGAACAGATGCAGCAGATGCTGGAGAACCTGCAGATGGCGCAGCCCGGCCAGGGCGGCGACGACGACATGCAGCAGTCGATGAATGAACTGAACGACATGATCCGCAAGCAGCAGCAACTGCGCGACAAGACGTTCAAGGAAGGCCAGGACCAGCGCGGCGAGCGCCGCCGGGGCCAGCGCGGCGATAAGAGCATGGGCGATCTGCAACAGGACCAGCAGAACCTGCGCGACCGCCTCAAGAAGCTGCAGGAGCAGCTCGCGCGCCAGGGCATGGGCCAGGGCCAGAAGGGGCAGAAAGGCCAGCAGGGGCAACAGGGCCAGCAAGGCCAGGGACAACAGGGCCAGTCCGGCGATCAGGATGGCGATGACGGCGAGGGTCTCGGCGATGCCGATGGCGCCATGGGCGATGCCGGCGGCCAGCTTGGCGACGGCGATGCCGATGGCGCAGTGGGCTCTCAGGGCCGCGCGCTCGAAGCGCTGCGCAAGGGCGCACAGAGCCTCGCCCAGCAGATGCAGGAAGGTCAGGGCGAAGGCGGGCAGGACGGCCCGGGCAACAATCCCGGCCGCCAGCAGGGCGCTGCTCGCAACAGCGATCCGCTCGGCCGCCCGCTCCGTGGCCGCGATCTCGGCGACGATTTTTCGGTGAAGATCCCCGGCGAGATCGACGTGCAGCGCGTGCGCCGGATTCTGGAAGAGCTGCGCCGGCGCCTCGGCGACACCACGCGTCCGCAGCTTGAGCTCGATTACATCGAGCGGTTGCTGAAGGATTATTGAGAGCGCTATTGCGTGGGGCGGCTGGAGCGAAGCGTAACCTGGGGACCGGCGTTTCAACTATGTCGACATCCCCGGATTACGCTCCGCTCCATCCGGGCTACGTATGAAGCGACGCGCCGAGCGTCGTGCTCCCTCCCTCAAGCGTGGCCTAGCCACGCGCAGTGGGGAGGGCCGGGGTGGGTGCCCCACGTGACGTCAGAGCGTGGGGATAGACGCCACCCGTCTCGGTGCTCGCTGAACGATCGCATCGATCCATCCTCCCCAGTCGTTGCGCTCCGGGGAGGGAGAAGATCTCATCCGTTCACGATCGCCAGAATATCCGCGCCGTAATGCTCCAGCTTCTTGTCGCCGATGCCCGGGATCTCGCGGAGCTGGTCGAGCGTGGTCGGATGCTCGCTCGCAATGCCGTCGATGGTCGCGTCATGTAGCACCACATAGGCCGGCACATTGCGCCCGCGCGCGACGCCGGCGCGCCAGGTGCGCAGGCGCGTGACGAGATCGGGATTGGCGCTGTCCCCACGCAGCGCTGCCAGTTCGCCGCGGCGCGAGTTCTTGCGCGGCGCGCGGATACGGCCGGTTTCCTCGCGGAACATCAGTTCGACCTCGCCGCGCAAAACGCCGCGCGCCTCTTCGGTGAGCTTGAGCGCGTTGAAATGCTCAGCATCGGCATAGAGAAAGCCGCGCGCCACCAATTGCCGCATCACCGCGCGCCATTGCTTCTCGTTGAGCTCCGAGCCGATCGCGAACACCGACAGTTTGTCGTGTTCGAATTGCTTCACCTTGTCGGTCAGCCGCCCGATCAGCACATCGATCAGATGCATGGCGCCAAAACGCTGCCCGGTGCGATAGGCGCAGGAGAGCAGCTTTTGCGCAGCGACCGAGCCGTTCCACACTTTGGGCGGCGAGACGCAGTTGTCGCAATTGCCGCAAGTCGTGCCGGTGGCTTCCTCGCCGAAATAGCGCAGCAGCCGGCCGCGCCGGCAATCGATGGTCTCGGCGAGGCCGACCAGCGCATCGAGCTTGCCGATCGACACGCGCTTGAACGTGTCCGACCCGTTGGACTCGTCGATCATGCGGCGTTGCTGCACGATGTCCTGCAGGCCATAGGCCATCCACGCTGTCGATGGCTTGCCGTCGCGGCCGGCGCGGCCGGTCTCCTGATAATAGGCCTCGACGCTTTTCGGCAGATCGAGATGGCAGACGAAGCGCACGTCCGGCTTGTCGATGCCCATGCCGAAGGCGACGGTGGCGACGATGACCACGCCATCCTCGTTGATGAAGCGGTCCTGATTGGTCTCGCGGGTGCGCGCGTCCAGCCCGGCATGATAGGGCAGCGCGCGGATGCCGGCCTTGTTCAGCGCCTCCGCCGTGTCCTCGACCTTCGCGCGCGACAGGCAATACACGACACCGGCATCGTTCGGATGGCGCTCGTTGATGAAGGTCTGCAACTGCTTCTGCGAATTCGTCTTGTCGACGATCTCGTATTTGATGTTGGGCCGGTCGAATGAAGAGACAAAGCGCGGCGCGTCCGCGAGGCCGAGGCGCTGGGAGATCTCCTCGCGGGTAAGATCGTCGGCGGTGGCAGTCAGCGCGATCCGCGGAATCTGCGGGAAGCGCTCGGCGATGACGGACAGGCCGATATATTCCGGGCGAAAGTCGTGCCCCCATTGCGACACGCAATGTGCCTCGTCGATTGCGAACAGCGCGATATCGGCCTGGTCCAGCATCGCAAGGCAGCGCGGCGTGACCAGACGTTCGGGGGCTACGTAAAGCAGGTCAAGATCGCCGGCGCGCAGCCGCCGTTCCACCTCGTTGGCTTCTTCCCACGACAGCGTGGAATTGAGCACTGCAGCATTGACGCCGAGTTCGAGCAGGCCTGCGACCTGATCGCGCATCAGGGCGATCAGCGGCGACACCACAATGCCGCAGCCTTCGCGCAGCAGGGAGGGGAGCTGGTAGCATAAGGATTTGCCGCCGCCAGTCGGCATCAGCACGAGACAATTACCGCCATCGGTGACGTGGCGGACGATTTTCTCCTGCTCGCCGCGGAAACCGGGCAGGCCGAATACCGCATGCAGCCGCGCCAAAGCATCGGAGCCGAGCGCGTCAGGCGGGGCGGCGGACTGGCGCGCAATACCGGAAACGGACATGGCGGTGGTCTATGCCTGATTCGGTGGCGGGTATATCCTCGGGAATGGCTTCATTCCCTTGGGAACACTGCACTTCGCCTTGATCACGCCGCTTTACCCCTGTGAATGCAAGTTCTATGACATGGAGATGCGCGAGCACGCGAGCCTCGCTGCAGTCGGGCAAAAAGAAAAGCCGTATGCCATTCATTTTGCGCCTGTTTTCCTGGCTTCTGAACCGCAAGCCGCGGCCGCGCATCCGCTGGCAGGCGGCGAACGAGAATGTTGCGCGGAAAAATCGCCGCCGTTTCGGCAAGGGGCCGAAGACGGCCGTGCTTGCGCATGTGATCGCGCATAAGCCACCGGTCGAATTGCTAGGCCGATTGCCTGCGGTTGAATTCTGGAATCTGTCCGATCCGAAGCGCGTGGCTCTGTTGTATCTACAGCATGGTCGCCGGCTGCGCCTGCCGGCGCCGAAAGCACTGATGGACGATGCGGTGAAGCGCGCGCGCGCAGCGGAGTAGAGCCGCTCTCGATCGCTGCTCTTGACGCCGGATGTCTGAGCATGAATGGTCGCGGCGTTTTTCTGCTCCAGCAATGAAAGAGCTCCGCATGATCAAGCGTCTCGGCCCCGGCAAGCGTCTCAGCCAGGCTTCCATCCACGGCAACACCGTCTATCTCGCCGGCCAGGTGCCGGACGATTACAGCGGCGACGTCAAGGCGCAGACCAAGCAGGTGCTCGACAAGATCGATGCGCTGCTCAAGGAAGCCGGCACCGACAAGAACAACATCCTCAGCGCCACCGTCTGGCTCCCGAGCATCGGCGACCGCGATGCCATGAACACGGTCTGGGATGCCTGGGTGCCGGAAGTCGGCCCGGCGCGCGCCTGCGTCGAGTCGAAGCTCGCCGATCCGGCCATCCTGGTCGAGATCGCCGTCATCGCAGCGATTCCGTAAATCATGCTGCCTGTCGCTATTGCGGTCGCCCCCAACGGCGGCCGCAAGGTCAAGGCCGACCATCCCGCCGTTCCGCTCAACGCAGCGGAACTGGCGGTGACCGCCGCGCACTGCCTGGACGCCGGCGCGGCGATGATTCACGCCCATGTCCGCAATGCCGATGGCAGCCATCTGCTCGATGCCGATGCCTATCGCGATGCCATCGCCGCGATCCGCACTGCGGTCGGCGACAAACTCGTCATTCAGATCACCTCGGAAGCCGTCGGCAAATACACGCCCGCGCAGCAGCGCGCGGTGGTGCAGGCAGTGAAGCCGGAAGCCGTCTCGCTGGCGCTGCGCGAACTGGTGCCGGATGCGAGCGAGGAGCGGGCGTTCTCAGATCTGCTCGGCTGGATCAAGCGCGAAAGCGTGGTGCCGCAGATCATCCTCTATGATGTGAACGACGCCATCCGGCTCGCTGAACTACAGAAGCGCGGATTGATTCCGTTCGAGCGCCTGCCGGTGTTGTATGTGCTCGGGCGCTATACGGCGGGGCAGGTGTCGAGCCCGGCGGATCTGTTGCCTTTCGTCGCAGCGGACGCGCCCAGATTCGCTCATTGGAGCGTCTGCGCCTTTGGCGCCCAGGAGGTCGCATGCGTGACCGCCGGCGCGTTGCTCGGCGGCCATATCCGCGTCGGCTTCGAGAACAATGAGCTGCTGCCGGACGGTACGCGCGCCGAAGGCAATCAGGATTTGGTTGCCGCCGCGCGCAACGCCATTGCGGCGGTGGGGCGGAAGGTCGCAACCGCCGACGAACTGCGCGCCGCCACCGCAGACCGGGTGGCTTCGTGACAGTCGTGTGACGGATATGCACAGGTCGGTTGCATTCCGGCCTGCGCCCACCGCGCGTCATAGATTGGTTGTATTCGTCAGCAATCCGGTTATGTGAGCAACATGGCGCGCGAAATCATAATGGCCGCGGGAGGCATCGTTGTAAGGCGTGAAGCCACGCCGCTATTCGCGGTTGTGTGCATGCGCAAGCGGGGCGATTGGGTGCTGCCAAAGGGCAAGCTCGACCATGGTGAAACCCCGCTCGATGCCGCCCAGCGCGAGGTCCTGGAAGAGACCGGTCATGCAGCCTCCGTGCAACAATATCTGGGCACGTTGGCTTACCCGTTGGGCGAAGATCGCACCAAGGTCGTGCATTTCTGGCACATGGAAGCTGACGGCGCGCCGCCCCGCAAATTGATGAAGGATATCGCCGAGGTCGCCTGGCTGCCGCTCGATCAGGCGTTGAAGCGGCTGACCCGGCATCACGAACACGCGTTTCTTGCCCAGGTCGGCCCTATGGCGCTGGCAGCGACGCATGAGGCTGCTGCTATTACCGAAACATCGGCGCAGATTGCCGAGCCGGTGGCGCCTGTTGCCCTGCCGATCCCCGTTGCACCTTCACCCGAGGGCTGGCTCGCCAAATTCCGCCGCTGGCTGAGTGGCGACGCAGGGCCGGTCAGTTCCCGCGAATGATCGCGCCGTACCTGCCAACGCCGTAGAGATCTTGTCTCGGGGCGCGGCGTTGATGGCGGCAACCTCGCCAGCGCGATCCCGTGCATGCATATCGGTTGTGTCGGGCGTGAATTCGCCATATGCGCGTGGTTGGGCTCGCCGGTGGCAACGGGATATCAACCAAATGCAGATATGAGGGGCACGTTAGCACCTTGACGCGATGGGGGCCTGCCATGCCCGTGCTCGACGACCATATCGACGATCGTACCAACGACCCTTTGGGCGCCACCACATCCGAACTGTCCGAAGAACTGATCTTTCTGATCGCCTCGGCCGCGACGGATGACCAGCGCAAACGCGCCACCGAACTGTTTCGTTATTTCAGCCGGCAATTGGAAGAGGAAGCGTATCGGCGCGGGCAGGAGAGCGTTGCTATTCGCCAGCTGCCGCTGTCAGCAGTGCCACTGGCGCTCGAGGCGCCGACGATCCAGCCAGCGGAGCAGGCCTCTGACGACGTGCGGGATGGCCTGATTCCGCAGGTGCGTTGGCTGCGCTGACGACGAGCGCAAGGTCGTTATCCATTAGCTTAACCATTCGCTGGCCAAATGTACGCCTGTGATTCGTGCGTGTTCCTTCGTACAGAGCGGTCGTCCAGTGAGTGTAGTCATTCCTTTTCCAAAGCGTACGGCCCCTGCAATCGCGGTGGCTGATGAGTGTGAGATCGACATCTTCAGCGCCGTCGATCTGGCGATCCGCGATCTGCGCGAGATTTCCGAAATCGCCAATGAGGTCGGTCGTGCCCGTGCGCGCGAATGTCTGGCGATGCTGGAAAACGCCTATGCGGTAGCTCTGGAAGGCTGAGCTTCCGGTCACTAACTAGGGAGACGACAGAGCATGGCTGCGGCCATGGACTCTGCAAAACCGCGTCGTTATATGCGACGCATTCCCCTTATTCCGTATCGGGCTCATTCATGACGACCACCGACACCGCTGCACCCGTTTCCCAGCCGTTTCAGGCCGAAGTCGCCGAATTGCTGAACCTGATGGTTCACTCGGTCTATTCCGAGACCGACATCTTCCTGCGCGAATTGGTTTCGAACGCGTCGGACGCCTGCGACAAGCTCCGCTATGAGGCCATCGCCAATCCCGGGCTGATCCCGGAAGGCCAGTCGCCGCACATCACCATCGTTCCGAACAAGGAAGCGAACACGCTGACCATCGTCGATACCGGTATCGGCATGGATCGCCAGGAGCTGATCGACAATCTCGGTACTATCGCCAAGTCCGGCACGAAATCGTTCCTGTCGCGCCTGACCGAAGCCAAGGATGGCGTCGGCCTGATCGGTCAGTTCGGCGTCGGCTTCTATGCCGCTTTCATGGTGGCTTCGAAGATCGTCGTCACCTCCCGCCGCGCTGGAACGCATGATGCGTTCACCTGGACCTCGACGGGCGGCGCCGGCTTCGAAATCGCGCAGCTTAATGACGGCATGAGCGTCCCCGCCGGCACCTCGATCGAACTGCAGCTGAAGGACGACGCCAAGAAATATCTCGAAAGCTGGGAGATCGAACGGATCGTCACGTCCTATTCGGACAACATCCAGTTTCCGATCATGCTCAAGGACGGCGATGCCGAGCCGAAGCAGATCAATTCGGCCAGCGCCTTGTGGCAGCGTTCGAAATCCGAACTGACGCCGGAGGATTACAGCAAGGCCTACAAGTCCATCGCCCATGCTTATGACGAGCCGGCGATGACGCTGCATTATCGCGCCGAGGGCCGCTACTCCTATGCGGTGCTGCTGTTTGCGCCATCGAGCAAGCCGTTCGATCTGTTCGAGCCTGAGCGCAAGGGCCGCGTGAAACTCTATGTCCGCCGCGTTTTCATCACCGATGACGCGGATCTGCTGCCGTCCTATCTGCGTTTCATCCGCGGTGTCATCGATGCCGAAGATCTGCCGCTCAATCTCTCGCGCGAAATGCTGCAGAACAATCCGCAGCTCGCCCAGATCAAGAAGGCCGTCGCCACACGCGTGATCGGCGAATTCGAGAGTCTTGCCGAGAAGGACAACGAGACCTTCACCAAGATCTGGGACGCGTTCGGTCCGGTATTGAAGGAAGGCATCTATGAGGATTTCGAGCGCCGGGAGAAACTTTTGGCGTTGTCGCGCTTCACGACCACGGTCGGCGAGAAGCGGACGCTGAAGCAGTATGTCGCGGATCTCAAGGAGAACCAGACCGAGATCTATTATCTCGCCGGCGACAGCCTCGATCGCCTGAGGTCGAACCCGAAGCTCGAAGCCGCGAAGTCGCGTGGCATCGAGGTGCTGCTGCTGTCCGATGCGGTGGATGCATTCTGGACCTCGGCGCCGCTGGAATACGAAGGCAAGCCGCTCAAATCGTTGAGCCAGGGTGAGGTCAATCTCGATTTGATCCCACGCGTCGACGAAGAGGCCAAGGACGAGGCGAAGCCGGCGGCCGATGAGGCCACGACCATCGCCGTGATCAAGGAAGCACTCGGCGAACGCGTGTCCGATGTAAAGGCTTCGACGCGCCTCACCACCTCGGCCTCGTGTCTCGTCGCTGGCGGGCGCGGTCCGGATCGCGAGCTCGAACGGATGCTGGCAATGCAGAACCGCGGCGGCGTTACCAAGCCGATCCTTGAGATCAATCTGCGCCATCCAATGGTGACGAAGATCGCAGGGGCCGACAAGGCTGCGGGCGGCGAGGCGTCGGACATCGCGTTCCTGTTGCTGGAACAGGCCCAGATCCTCGATGGCGAATTGCCGGAAGATCCGGCGGCGTTCGCTGCGCGGCTGAATCGGCTGGTGCTGCGCGGGTTGTGATCATTCGGTCGGGTGGGCAAAGGCGCGCAGCGCCGTGCTCACCATCCGAGCGAGAAATCAGATGGTGGGTACGCTTTGCATTGCCCACCCTAAAAGGGATCTCTCCATGAGTGCCGTCTTCGAAAAACTGATCGGCAAATATGCCGAGCGCGGGGATTTCGAGCGCCTGAAGCAGTACAAGGCCGACCGTATCGCCTGGCTCGAAAGCATTCGCAACGGCACCTATGAGAAGATGCATCTGGTGGACGACAACGATCCAGTGCCGCTGGTCGCCGAGATCGAGCGTGAGCTCGCCTGCATCGAGGCAGCGCTGAAGAAGCAGCATTGAGCGGAGCGCTGCGGCATGGTGAAGCAAAAACTAACAACCATGGTTAGCGAGCGGTAAAATCCTCAGACTTGCTTAACTCTTGCACGCGATTGTCCACCCCGGAATCGCCGGGCCGGGTCGTATCGTCATGAAGAGTTTGTTCGCCGTCGCTGTTTTGTCTCTGCCGGCTACGATCGGGCTGGCGCATGGGGCGGATCTGTCCCGTCGCCCCGTTGCGCAGGTCTGGAACTGGACGGGGCTCTATGTCGGTGCCCATATCGGTGCCGGCTGGAGCCAGTCGAAGATCAGCGACGACCTCTACAACCCCGTCATCTACGGCAACAATGTGCGCACTGCTGCCGTCCTTGGCGGCGGTCAGGTGGGCTATAACTGGCAGGCGCCGGGCACTGCCTGGGTGTTTGGCGCCGAGGGTGAGCTGAGTGCGCTTGGCGCGGATGGCAGCGGCACCTGCTTTGCGGTGTCGGGCTTGTTCGTGTCGTCCAATTGCCGCGTGCGGCACGAAATGACGGGTAGCCTGACTGCGCGTCTCGGCTATGCCATGGGGGCTGCCGGCCGCACCCTCGTTTATGCCAAAGGTGGCGGCGCATGGCTGCGCGAGACGATGGACATCAGCAATCGGTTTGGCGCAGCGTCGCAGCGCGACGATCGTTTCGGCTGGACGGTCGGTGTCGGCGTCGAGCAGGCGATCGCGCCGGCATGGTCCATGAAGCTCGCTTATGACTACACGGATTTCGGCGCCATGCCGATCAGCGCTCCGAACACCCGGGGCCTGGCCTTCGATCCGTTCCCCTTCTATGTCGATATCCCCGGCCATTCCGCACAGGCCAGTCAGGTCTTGCAGACGGTGAAGCTCGGCCTCAACCTCAAGCTCGGCGAAGATGCCGGCGCGCGCTGGGATACAGTGTCGCCGAGTCCGCTCGGCCTGCCCGTGAAGGCGATGGCAGCGTCGCTGCCGGTAGGGACGGAGTTCGAAGTCGGCGGCCGCGTCTGGTATTCGTTCGGCCGTTTCCAGAAGGATCTCGGCTCCTATCCGGCGCCGCAGATCCAGGATCCGCTCAATTCGCGCCTGACCTATACGAACGAGACTGCGTCGGGTGAATTGTTCGGTCGCCTCGATACGGCATCGAATATCGTCATCAAGGGCTTTGTCGGCGGCGGCAGCCTGTCGCGCGGCAAGATGCATGACGAGGACTGGCTGATCCAGAACGACTCCGTGCCTTACACCAACACGCTGTCTGATCCCGTCGTCGGCAGCATCACCTATGCCACCGGCGATCTCGGCTACGACTTCATCCGCGATCGCTCGGGTAAATTCGCGGCGTTCATCGGCTACAACTATCTACGCGACGACAAGACCGCCAAGGGCTGCATCCAGCTCGCGGACCAGCTTTTCTACGCGCCATGTGCACAGCCGGTGTCCAATACGGGGCCGGGGATCAGCGAGAAGAATGAATGGTACTCGCTGCGCATCGGTCTCAACGGCGTGGTCGCGCTCACGGATCGGCTGAGCTTGACGGCAGATGCGGCCTATCTGCCCTATGTGCGCTTCCGGGGCGTCGACGTTCATCATCAGCGCAACGAGGCCGTCAAGGACTCGCAGGAATATGGCACCGGCCAGGGCGTTCAGCTCGAAGCCATCCTGTCCTATGCCGTCACCCCGTCTTTCAGCATCGGCGCCGGCGGGCGTTACTGGGCGATGTGGGCGACGCGCACCGATGCCTATACGAACGCGTTCGGCATCCGCGGCCTTTATCAGGCGCTGCCGGTCCGCACCGAACGTTTTGGCGGCTTCCTGCAGGCGTCTTACACCTTCGACAGCGCACGATGACAGTTCGGTGAAGTGTGCCGCATCATCCGAAAGTCACACTCGCCAGTTGCAACCATCTCCCATAGTGTGCCGCCCATAAAAAATCCTGGGAGGCACTCATGAAACTTGGACTCGCGTCCGCTGCCGCGCTTTGCGGCTTTTTCCTCGCCACATCGACGCTGACGCCGGCTGCGGCGCAAGGGGCTAACGCCGGCGTCAAGATCGGTATCCTCAACGACCAATCGGGCGTCTATGCCGATTACGGCGGCAAGTGGTCGCTCGAAGCTGCCAAGATGGCAATCGAGGATTTCGGTGGCGAGGTGCTGGGCGGCAAGATTGAGCTCGTCACGGCCGATCATCAGAACAAGCCCGATCTGGCCGTGGCCATCGCGCGGCGTTGGTATGACGTCGAGAATGTCGACATGATCACCGAGCTCACCACTTCCTCGGTGGCGCTGGCGGTGCAGGAACTGTCGGCGCAAGCCAAGAAGATCGATATCGTGGTCGGTGCCGCGACCTCGCGCATCACCGGCGATGCCTGCACGCCCTATGGCTTCCACTGGTCGTTCGACACCCGCGCCCTCGGCGTCGGCACCGGCGGCGCGCTGACTGAAACCGGCGGCGATACCTGGTTCTTCCTCACCGCTGATTATGCCTTCGGCTATTCGCTGGAGAAGGACACTGGCGATATCGTAAAGTCGAAGGGCGGCAAGGTGCTTGGCGCGGTACGTCATCCGCTGAATTCGTCGGACTTCTCGTCATTCCTGCTGCAAGCGCAGGCGTCGAAGGCCAAGGTTATCGGCCTCGCCAATGCCGGTCTCGACACCACCAATGCGGTGAAGCAGGCGGCTGAGTTCGGCATCGTTGCCGGCGGCCAGAAGCTGGCGGGCCTCTTGATGACACTGTCGGAAGTGAACGGCCTCGGCCTGCAGGCTGCGCAGGGTCTCGTGCTGACGGAGTCGTTCTATTGGGACCGTGATGACAAGTCGCGTGAATTTGCCGATCGCTTCTTCAAGCGCACCCAACGCATGCCGAACATGATCCAGGCCGGCACCTACTCCTCGACGCTGTCCTATCTCAAGGCAGTGAAGGCCGCCGGCACCAAGGATGCGGATGCCGTTGCCAAGAAGCTGAAGGAGCTTCCGGTAGATGACGCCTTCGCCCAGGGCGGCAAGGTGCAGGCCAATGGCCGCATGGTGAAGGACCTCTATCTGTTCGAGGTCAAGAAGCCGGCGGAATCGAAGAAGCCGTGGGATTATTACAAGCAGCTCGCCGTGGTGCCGGGCGACAAAGCCTATCCGGCCGCCAAGGACAGCGGCTGCCCGCTGACGAAGTGACTCTGCTTAGCCTCTCCTCGCGCAGAACGTGGGGAGAGGCTGGCAACGTCGTTGCTGCTCAATACCCTGTCATCTCCAGATACCCCACGCCGGCATGGGAGCCCGTGAAACGCACTGGCCCTTCCCAATAGGCAAAACTCGTTGCCATCCAGCTCTGCGGATTGAGCGGCGTCGTTTCGATCTGTAATCCGCGTGAGGCGATGGCGATGCGCCATGCGGTGGGAAGCTTGCGACCTGCGATATCCGTCACGGCCGTTGGCGTCATGGCGATCGCGTCGGGCGTCAGCTGTTCGGACCTGCCATCTGCGGTGATCCAGTTGCCGGCGAAATAGTGGCTGCCATCCTTCTGCCGCAACCGGAACAGCATCAGCTTCTCGTTGTCCGGCAGATGAAGCGAGAACCAGTCCCAGCCGGTCTGATCGGAGGCGAGCGGCTGGCTGGAAAATTCGCGGTCCATCCAGGCGTGGCCACTGACGGCGATATCTTTGCCATCGATCACAAGCGTGCCTGCCGCCGTGAAGTAAGGCTGGCTGTAATAATAGGAGGCCTGGCCGCGCTCCGACTTGCGGCTGTAGCCGGCTTCGCCCTGCAGCACCAACGGCTGCTTGGCGTCGAGGCGGAGCCGATAGCTGAAGTTCTCCGCCGATGCCGTGACGTTGAGCGGCGCCACGTTCACATCGATAAAGTTATCGAGCCCGCGCATCTCCCACGCATCGATCCAGGCGTGGAACGGCGTTGCCGTGACGCCCGCTTGCCCGATGCCGCCGCGGGCGAAAGTTTCTGCTGAGCGATGCGCTGTTGCCGAGGTCACAGCGGCGTGGCCCATCCAGATCTGCGGCGTCGCCCAGCCGCTCTCGTGCATGTCCGGCGCCATCGCCTGCCGGAACAGTGTCCATTGCGCGCCATAGGCATTGCCCGAGGCGTCGGTGAGATTGGCGGTGAGGTACCACCATTCGATGCGAAACTCCGGATGTGGGCCGTGATCGGCCGGGAAGGTCAGCACGCGGCCGGGCACCACTGATGCGAAACCGTCTGCATCGCGGCCAAGGCCGGCAAAACCCTGCGCCATGGCACGAGGGGGAGCGAGGCCCATCAGCGCGAAGCCTCCTGCAAAGCGGCGTCGCGTCAGCCTAACGCTCATTGGCAAACACTTTCACGAGTTCGGCCGGCTGCATCCGGAGCAGCTTCAGGATTGGCAATAGCGAAGCCAGCAACGCGGCCAACATGGCGACGCCAAGCAGCTCGATCAATTGGAGTGGGAAAACATAAAACGGCAGGCGCCAGCCGAATGCTTTCACATTGACGATGGCGATCAGGCACCAGGCCACCAGCAGTCCGAGCGGCAGCGCCAGCAGCGCGGTGATCAGCGCCACGCACATGGTCTTCAACAGCTCGATGCCGGCAAGCCGACGCCGGGTGAGGCCGATGGCCCAAAGTGGCGCGAGCTGCGGCAAGCGCGAATTGCTCAGCGTCAGCAGACTGGTCAGCAGCGCAATGCCGGCGACACCGAGCGTGAAAGCATTGAGTGCCGATGTCACGGCGAAAGTGCGATTGAAGATGCCGAGCGATTCCTTCTTCACGCTGGCCTGATCGGCGAGGTTGCGACCATCGAGGCCGAAACGCATGCGGATGGCATCGATCAAGGCCGGCACATGCTCCGGTGCGACGCGCAGGCCCATGCGGGTCTGCGGGCTACCGGGGAAGTGTTGGAGCAAGGCATCGACATTGACGGCGAGTTGGCCTTTCGGGTTGCCGTAGTCGGCATAGATCGCCACCACTCGCATGACCCACGGACCTGTCGGCGTCGGCACCGTGATGTTTTGGCCGATGGCCAAATTCATCCGCCGTGACAATTGCTCGCTGATCAATGCGCCTTCGCCGCCGCGAAGGCGATCCCAGGCATCACGGGAGGCGTCGAGCAGCGGCCAGTGATCCCGGAATGTCGCATGATCGGGGAGGCCATTGATTTCCACTGGCGCGCCATCCAGTTGAACTTCGGCACGGCTGCCGGGCAGTACGGCCTGCACATCGGGACGTTGCTTCAGCCAGTCCTTGAGTTCACGCGCCTGACCGTCGCTTGCAGCATTGATGTAAATCTCCGACGACAATCGCCCGTCGAGCCAGCCGACGAAGGTGCGGCTGAAGCTCTCGACCATGGTGCCGACCCCCACATTCACCGCCAGCGCGAGCAACAATGCCATCAGCGCCAGCGAGAGGCCGGAGAGTTGCAATCGGCTGTCGGCCCAGAACCATGTGAGAAGTGGCCGCCGAGTGCTGCGCTCGCCGGCAGCGAGGATGAGGCCCAGCAAGACCGGGAGCACCAAGGCAGCGCCAAGCAGCAATGCTGCGAGCACAGCAAAGCCGGCGATCAGGGAGTCGCCGAACCACAGCATGATCGCAGCTGCGGCGAAGATGAGTAGCGCGCCGGCGCCTTGCAATCGCAGCCAGCGATGCTGTGCCTGTTGCCAGGCGTAAGGCTGCGCAGTGGCGAGTAACGGCAGGCGTGCGGCCTTGATCAGGCTCGCCGTCGAAGCGAGCAATGCGCCGATTACCGAGATCGCGAGGTCGGCCAACCACCATTCCGGTTTCAGCGTGAGCTGGCCGGGGATTTGCGCACCATAGAGCCCGCGCAGGCTGGCGGCGACATCGGGTAACAATGCCGCGGCGATGACATAGCCGCAGACGAGGCCGATGACGCCGGCCATCAAAGCAATGGTGACGAGTTCAAGGATCAGCACGGCATTCAGTTGCCGTGCGGAGACACCGCAAGCGCGCAAGGTGCGCAACATCGGCAGGCGCTGTTCGAAGCCGAGACCGATGGCGGAATTGACGATGAAAAGACCAACAAAGAAGGACAGCAGGCCGAAGGCCGTGAGGTTGAGGTGAAAACTGTCGGTGAGGCGTTCGAGATCGGTCTCGCTCTCGGGCTGCACGAGACGGAGTTGCTGGCCGGTGACGCTCTCCAGTGCAGCACGTGGGCCCTTGGCTTTGCCAATCAGCAGGCGCGTGACCTGATCCGGCATCGCCAGCAGCGTCTGCGCAATGCCGATATCGACCACGATGACGCCCGGCGCCAAGGCCGGTTGCAGTTTGAGCGGCGGCAGCATGCGGCCATTGCCGAGCGTCGGCGTCGCGTCTTCGCGGAGGCCGAGTTCGGCCATCGTCTCGCGCGAGATTAGGGCCTGGCCGGGCGGTGCGATGAAGGCTTGCGCGCCGGTGGTGCCGATCTCGGCAGCGGCACTTGCTTCCGGTGGCATGGTCACCGGCTCGATGCCGAGCAGGCGCAAGGAGCGCCCCTCGATCTGGGCGCGCGCTTCGAGGACGGGCGACACCGGCCAACCCGTCCGGCGGAGATCGACAAACAGTTTTTGCGAGAACGCGCCCCCATTCGGGGATACCAGCATCGGCGTGCGCGTGCCGCCAAACGCGGCTGCGGCGCGGTCATAACTGGTGCGGGCTTGCTGGTTCAGCGCCTGCACGCCGCTCCAGAGTGCGGTCGCGGCGATCAGGCCGATCATCAGCGTGGCGAATTGCAGTGGATGCCGACGCCAGTGGCTGAGCAGCACGGCGAGTATCCACAGTGCGCGCCTCACGCGATCAATCCCGCATGGAGATGCACATGGCGATCCAGCATGACGGCGAGGCGCTCGCTATGGGTCACCATCAGGAAGCCGCAGCCACTGCGGCTGACAAGGTCGCGCACGAGGCGCATCACGCCGTCGGCGGTATCTTCGTCAAGATTGCCGGTGGGCTCGTCAGCGAGCAGCAGCGAGGGCTTCGAGGCCAGCGCTCGGCCAATGGCGACGCGCTGTTGCTGGCCGCCGGAGAGCTGTTCGGGATAGCGTTTCAGAAATGGCCCGAGGCCGAGACGTTCGATCAGCTCGCTTTGCCATGTGGTATCATGTCGTCCGGCGATGCGCGACTGGAAGGCGAGATTATCGGCAACCGAGAGCGACGGGATCAGGTTGAACTGCTGGAACACCAGGCCAAGCCGATCACGGCGGAGTGCGGCGCGCTCGGCATCCTTCAGCCCGGTGATGGTGACGTCGCCCAGCACAATTTCGCCGCCGTCGGCCTCGTCGAGACCGGCAATCAGATGCAGCAGCGTGCTCTTGCCGCTGCCGCTCTCGCCGGTGAGCGCAACACTTTCACCGGCGGCAACAGCGAGATCGACGCCGCGGAGAACCGCAACGTCTTCCTGCGCGGAACGATAGGATTTGGTGAGGTGGCGGACCGTGAGCATGTGCGGCCATCCTAGCAAGGATGGCGCGCGAGATCACGGCTTCAATGCGTCGCTCATGCGATGGCGGCCTTTGGTTTCCGCTCCGAGACCATCGCGAGCAATACCGTCGCCAGCATGAAGCAGGCGGATGCGCCGAACACCCAGTGCGGCAGTGCGTGGTCCATGAACCAGCCGAACATGATCGGCGAGACGATGCCGCTGAAATTGAAGCCGGTGGAAACGATGCCGAAAGCACGCCCGGCCGCGCCGGGTGGTGCCGCTTGTCGCACCAGCATGTCGCGTGACGGTGTAATCACGCCGCCAAGGAAACCGGCGACGGTCATGGTGGCGACGATCGCCCATGCAGGCAACGAGAAGACAGCAATAGCGCCAATGATAGCGGCATTGATGATGAAGCACACGGCGGCAACACGGCTGTGATGCATCGTGCGATCCGCGAGCCAGCCGCCGGCCAGCACGCCGACGGCGCTGGCGGCGAGGAACGAGGTCAGCGCGACATTGGCCGAGGATAGTGTGATCCCATAGCCATTCATCAGCGCGACAATACCAAAGCTGTTGATGCCGCCCTGCGACAGCGCGAGCAGCGTGAAGAATAGCGTCAGCATCATGATCGCAGGGGTCATGACGCTGACCTTCACAACTTGCCCCTGCTTGTCACCGCTCTGCATCGCACCGGCATCGGGGATACCGACCACGATCAGCATCAGCGCGATGGCAACGCCGATGCCACCGGCCACGATCAGCGCACCTTGGCCACCAACAGAAGCCAAAAGCGCCACCATCATCGGGGGCGCCATCGCACCGCCGACGAAACCGGCAAAGGTGTGGATCGAAAACGCGCGGCCCATTTTGGATTCGTCCATATGGGCGGCGAGGATAGCGTAGTCGGCCGGATGGTAGACGCTATTGGCGAGCCCGAGCAGGCCGGCGCAGACGATCAGCGCGGGATAGTTGAGGAACAGCCCCATTGCGACCAATGCGCAGCCGCCGAGCATGACGCCCAAGATCAGGATGATGCGTGCGCCCACGCGATCGACCAGAAAGCCGATCGGCGCCTGCGTGAGGCCGGAGACGACGGCAAAAGTGGTGAGGGCAAAGCCGAGATCGATATAGCTGACGCCGAGCCTGTCCTTGAGGAAAGGAAACAGCATCGGCAGCACGAAGATATGGAAATGGCTCACCCAATGCGCGATCGAAATCGCGGTCAGGGTCCGGTTGGCCGAATTCGCCGGTGCGCGCACTGTCGTGGCCGCAATATCGACCATTCTGGTTTCCACCCTCTAACGTGTTGTTCAAGGTTGAGAATTTGAGGATATCCGTAGGCCGCGTGCGGCCGGATGTCCATCTGCGGGGCAACATGCTGCCATTGCAGGCAGCGCAGGGATGGCGCTCTGGACGCCGCTGTCTTCAGCTCCCTGGCAGCCCGGCCGAGATCGACTTGACCTGCATCAATGTAGGCTGACGCCAACCGTTTATCCCGGTGACGCCGCGCGAAGTCGCGCCACATTGCCGGGGGAGACATGACACAGCAGATGGCTGCCGCGCCGTTGGCGCCCTGCACGACCGTAACCGGTCCGTCGACCGGTTTCCTCTCCCGCCTCAATTTCAACGATCGCCGGCAATTGATGGCGCTCGGCGAACGTGTGCCGCGCGGCGCCAACGACGTCCTGTTTGCGCAGGGGGCGCCCGCCGCGCGCTGCTTCAGCGTGATCGAGGGCGTGGTCTGCCTGTCGCGCGGGGTCGGCGATAACAGGCGTCAGATCGTCGGCTTCGCATTGCCCGGCGCCGCGCTGGAGATCGGCGCGCAACAACGCCACGAGGTCTCGGCCGTCGCCGTCGGGTCTGCGCTGGTTTGGGAAATTGCGCGTGAGAGCTTTGCGCAATTCGTTAGCCATCGTCCCTATGTGTTGCACGCGGTCATTGCCGCGGTGGCCGCCGATCTCACGGATGCCCATGAGCAGATGTTCTCGCTCGGTCGCCGCCCCGCAGAAGAGAAGCTCGCTAGTTTCCTCGCCGAATGGCGCGAGCGCCTTGTTCGCGTCGGCAGGGATGTCGAACCGCTACCGCTGCCGATGAGCCGCAGGGACATTGCTGACTATCTCGGCCTCACCGTGGAAACCGTCTGCCGCACGCTGGCCAAACTCGAGCGGCGCGGTGCCATCGAGATACTGCCTGGCCGCGTGCGGTTGATCGTCGAGCCGGACGAGTTGCTGCGCGCCTGCGGATGACATCTCGGGTTTTGATTTCGATCAAGCAGCCGATGACGGCGATGTGATTGATGGAATTGTTCGTGGGAAAGACTCATCATGACCAGACAGACTGACGGCGTGAAGTGGATGACGATCGGTGAGTCGGGACTCTCTATCGTCTGCTTCGCCACCATATTTCTATCCATCATCGCTGCCGCCAAGGCAGAAGACGCCGCCTACGCCTTCCATGCGGCCATATTCGGTATCGCCGCGCTAGCGTCGCTTTTCGCGATCCTCAACCGCTATTTCGACCGCGGCGAGCTGCCTCCGCAGGAGATCGACGGAAGGCCGAATTACAATCTCGGTCCCATCAAGTTCGCCGCGACCGCTTCGGTGTTCTGGGGTATCGCGGGTTTCCTGGTCGGCCTCCTGATTGCCTTGCAGCTTGCCTGGCCTGCGCTGAATTTCGACCTGCCCTGGACCAGCTTTGGCCGTCTGCGGCCGTTGCACACATCGGCCGTGATCTTCGCGTTCGGCGGCAATGTGCTGATCGCCACCTCGTTCTACGTGGTGCAGAAGACTTGCCGCGTGCGACTCGCGGGCGATTTGTCGCCGTGGTTTGTGGTGCTTGGCTACAATCTTTTCATCGTCATCGCCGGCACGGGCTATCTGCTCGGCGTGACTCAGTCGAAGGAATATGCCGAGCCGGAATGGTATGCCGATCTATGGCTGACCATCGTCTGGGTAATATATCTGCTGGTGTTCCTGGCGACGCTGATCAAGCGCAAGGAGCCGCATATCTTCGTCGCCAACTGGTTCTATCTCGCCTTCATCATCACCATCGCGGTGCTGCATCTCGGCAATAACCCGGCGCTTCCCGTCTCGATTTTTGGCTCCAAGTCCTATGTCGCCTGGGCCGGCGTACAGGATGCCATGTTCCAGTGGTGGTACGGCCACAACGCGGTGGGCTTCTTCCTCACCGCCGGCTTTCTCGCCATCATGTACTACTTCATCCCGAAGCGCGCCGAGCGGCCGGTCTATTCGTATCGCCTGTCCATCGTGCATTTCTGGGCGATCATCTTCCTCTATATCTGGGCCGGCCCGCATCATCTGCACTATACGGCATTGCCCGACTGGACGCAGACGCTCGGCATGACCTTTTCGATCATGCTGTGGATGCCCTCCTGGGGCGGCATGATCAATGGCCTGATGACGCTGTCGGGCGCGTGGGACAAGCTGCGTACTGATCCGGTGCTGCGCATGCTCGTGGTGTCGGTGGCCTTCTACGGTATGGCGACCTTCGAGGGGCCGCTGATGTCCATCAAGGTCGTCAATTCGCTCAGCCACTACACTGACTGGACCATCGGCCACGTGCATTCCGGTGCGCTCGGCTGGGTCGGCTTCGTCTCCTTCGGCGCCCTGTATTGCCTGGTGCCGTGGCTTTGGAAGCGCAAGGGGCTCTACAGTCTCAAATTGGTGGAGTGGCACTTCTGGATCGCGACGCTCGGCATCGTTCTCTACATCTCGGCGATGTGGGTGTCGGGCATCCTGCAAGGCTTGATGTGGCGTGCCTACACCTCGCTCGGCTTCCTCGAATATTCCTTCATCGAGAGCGTCGAGGCGATGCATCCCTTCTACGTTATCCGCGCGGCGGGCGGCGGTCTGTTCCTGATCGGCGCGCTGATCATGGCATTCAATCTCTGGATGACCGTGCGTGTCGGCGAGGAAGAATCCAACCCCATGCTCGGCAATGCCGTGCTGCAGCCGGCGGAGTGAGGATCACATCATGTCGTTCTGGAGCAGGCACCAAATCCTTGAGAAGAACTCGATCATCCTGATCGTGGGCATCATTCTCGTCATCGCCATCGGCGGTATCGTGGAGATCGCGCCTCTGTTCTATCTGAAGAGCACCATTGAGGCGGTGGAGGGCGTTCGTCCCTACACCCCACTCGAACTCGCGGGCCGCAACGTCTATGTGCGCGAAGGTTGCTATCTCTGCCATTCGCAGATGGTGCGTCCGCTGCGCGACGAAGTGGAGCGTTACGGCCATTACTCGCTCGCGGCTGAGAGCATGTACGACCATCCGTTTCAGTGGGGGTCAAAGCGGACCGGACCGGATCTCGCCCGCGTCGGTGGAAAGTATTCGGACGAGTGGCATGTCGCCCACTTGATCAAACCGCAGAATGTCGTGCCGCAGTCAGTGATGCCGGGCTACAAATTCCTGTCCGATACCCCGGTCGATCCGCAAAGCGTCGTCGGTCACCTGCGCACCAATCGTGCTGTGGGCGTCCCCTATACGGACGATCAGATTGCCAATGCCGTCGCCGATCTCAAGGCGCAGGCCGATCCTGACAACGGCGATGTCGATGCTCTGATCAAGCGTTATCCGAAGGCCGTGGCGCGCAATTTCGACGGCAAGCCCGGCATGCCGACGGAAATGGATGCGCTCGTCGCCTATCTGCAGATGCTCGGCACGCTCGTCGATTTCAAACTCTACAACGACAAGGCCAACCTGCGCTGAGGACAGATCATGCGTGCCATTCTGACCGTCGAGAATTTCGCCTCGAACATCGTCCTCACCATGTGGACCCCGCTGTTCGTCGCAATCTTCTTGGCCATCGTCACCTATGCGCTGTGGCCGCGTAACAAGGCCACGTTCGACGCAGCGGCGCAGATGCCGCTGCGAGAGGATTGATGCCATCATGAGCAGTCATCACGAAGAACTCGACCACGCCACCGGCAAGACCACGACCGGCCATTCCTGGGACGGCATCAAGGAGCTCAACACGCCGCTGCCGCGATGGTGGGTGTGGACCTTCTATCTCACCATCATCTGGTCGATCGGCTACTGGGTCGTCTATCCCTCATGGCCGCTGGTCTCGGGCTATGCGAAGGGCGTCATCGGCTATTCGTCGCGCGCGGATATCGGCGTTGAACTCGCCAATCTCGACAAGATCCGCGGTGACAAGATGGCGGCGCTCAATCATGCGTCGCTTGAGCAAATCGAAAAAGATCCGGCCTTGCTCGCGCTGGCCCGTGCCAAGGGCAAGACCGTGTTCGGAGACAATTGCGCACCGTGTCATGGCACTGGCGCAGCCGGGTCTAAGGGGTTCCCAAACCTGAACGACGACGACTGGCTGTGGGGCGGCTCGCTCGAGCAGATCGAGAAGACGATCAAGTTCGGCGCGCGGTCCGGCAATGCCGAAGCACATGAGGGCGCCATGCTCGCCTTTGGCCGGGACGGCATTTTGAAGAAGCCGGAGATCGAGACAGTGGCGAACTATGTCCGCGCACTGGCGGGGCTGTCGACGGTGAAGGGCTACGATGCGGAAGCCGGTAAGAAGCTATTCGCCGAAAACTGCGCCTCCTGTCACGGCGATGCCGGCAAGGGTAATCAGGACATGGGTGCGCCGAACCTGACGGACGGCATATGGCTCTATGGCTCCGATGAAGCGACGCTCGTTCAGACCATCACCAATGGCCGCAATGCCGTGATGCCGGCCTGGGTTGGTCGTCTCGATCCCGCGACCATCAAGGCGCTCACCGTCTATGTGCACACTCTGGGGGGTGGACAATAAGTCATAGGGGCGCCTGCCCCGTTTCGGGCGCCCCTTTGACCCACATCAATTGAAACGGACCGCGGAGGTCTAGGGTCATTCCAAAGAAGCGAGTGACCACCATGACCAAGCCCGTTCCCCCTTCGGAGTTCGACTACGGTCCCCTCTACGCGCCACAGAAGAAAGTTTACCCGCAGAAGGTTTCGGGCACCTTCCGGCGCATCAAATGGGGGCTGATGATTGTCTGCCTCAGTGTCTATTATTTCCTGCCCTTCATGCGTTGGTACCGCGGGCCGGGCGCTCCGGATCAGGCTGTGCTGGTCGATCTCGCGGGCGGACGTTTCTATTTCTTCTTCATCGAGCTGTGGCCGCAGGAAGTTTATATCTTCACCGGTCTTCTGATCCTCGCCGCGCTCACGCTGTTCCTGATGAATGCCGTGGGAGGCCGCATGTGGTGCGGCTATCTCTGTCCGCAGACGGTGTGGACCGATCTCTTCTTCGCCGTCGAACGCCTGATCGAGGGTGATCGTCGCGAGCGCATCAAGAAAGACGCCGTCAAGGGCATCACGCTCGAGCGCGTGATCGAACTGACGCTCAAGCATTCCATCTGGCTGCTGATCGCCTGGTGGACCGGCGGCGCATGGGTCCTCTATTTCAACGACGCGCCGACCCTGGTGTGGGAGCTCGCCACCTTTCAGGCGCCGGCTCTCGCTTACATCTGGATCGCCATTCTCACGGCCACGACCTATCTGCTCGCCGGCTGGATGCGTGAGCAGGTCTGTCTCTATATGTGCCCGTGGCCGCGCATTCAGGCCGCGCTGACAGACGAATGGGCACTTAACGTCACCTATCTCCGGGATCGCGGTGAGCAGCGCATGTCGCTAAAGAAGTCGGCGGAGGCGCGGGCGGCAGGCTTGCCGGCCGGCGACTGTGTCGATTGCCATCAATGCGTCAATGTCTGCCCGGTCGGCATCGACATCCGCAATGGACTGCAGATGGACTGCATCCAGTGCGGGCTGTGCATCGATGCTTGTGACAATGTGATGGAAAAGATCGGTCGGCCGACGCGCCTGATCGCCTATGACACCGACATCAACATCGCGCGCCGTCAGGCCGGCAAGAACGAGCTCTACCGGATCGTCCGCCCGCGCACGATCGCCTATGCAGTGATGATCGCTCTGGTTGGCAGCACAATCCTCTATGCGCTCGCGAATCGTTCGATGCTCAATATCAACGTCCTGCACGATCGCAATCCGATTGCGGTGCGTCTCGCCGATGGATCGATCCGCAATGCCTATACGGTGCGCCTGCTCAACAAGCGAGACGATCGTGCGGTGGTGCTGGATGTCGAAGGCCTGCCCCGGGCGATCGTGCATGTGGTTGGCCAGGACACCGCCGCTTCCGGCCGGTCGCAGATCGTCGTCGGCCGCGATCGCACCACCGAACTGCGTGTGCTGGTAACGGCGCCGGCCGCTGCAGCCCGTTCGATGCCGCTGACGATGCGGGTGACCGACGTGGCGAGCGGCGAGACTGCTACCGCCGTTGATAATTTCGTGATGCCGTAAAGGAGATCGTCATGAGTGACGTTGCCACCACGACTGCGCCCGGACGTCCGATTACAGGTCGCGTCGTCCTGATCTGTCTGATCGTCTTCTTCGGCTTGATCATCGGCATCAATGTCGTGATGATGAAGCTGGCCATCGAGACGCTGCCCGGGACCGAGGTAGACAGTCCTTATGCTGCCAGTCTTGCTTACAGCAATGAGATCGAGGCCGCGCGGATGCAGGCGACACGCGGCTGGGTCGTGGCTGCCCATGTCGCGCGCGATGACGATGGTGGTGTCTCGGTTCGCATTGAAGCCCGGGATCGCGATGACCAGCCGCTGACGGATGTCGCGTTCACCGGCCGGATGGAGCGTCCGGCGGATCGCCGCCTCGATCAACCCGTCGAATTGACCGCGATCGGCGGGGCCGTCTATCGCGGGCGTGTCACGGAGCTGCCGGCGGGGCAGTGGGATCTTGTGCTGGAAGGCGATCGCAATGGCGAGCGCGTCTTTCTGTCCCGCAATCGCGTCATCCTCAAATAGGTCGGGTGATGCAATCGCTCATCTATCTCATCCCGCTGGCGCTGGCGCTTGGGGGGCTCGGCTTGTGGGGCTTTCTGTGGTCGCTCAGGTCTGGTCAGTATGACGATCTCGAAGGCGCCGGCTGGCGCGCCATTCTCGATGACGATCAGCCCGGGAAATCCTCGAACGATTCCTGTTGAGGTGAAGTCTGCGTGACCGAGGGAGACTTGGTCCGCGTGGCCAGGCTGTACCAACCCTGCGTGTGCGCTGCAGCAGTTCGTCATCCCGCGCATACTTCCAGGAATAGTTCTTGCAAACCTGGCTGTGTCGCATGACGCTTCCGTCGTGCGTGAGACTCGTTCAGGAAGAAGCGACCTTTTGATGTATGATGTGATCGTTGTCGGTGGCGGCTCGGCGGGCGCGGCCATTGCCGCCCGTCTCACCGAAAATCCCTCAACACGTGTATTGCTGCTCGAAGCCGGCCTTGACTGGCGCGCTGCGGACGCGCCGTGGGAAGTCACCACAGCCAATCCGATCCCGATCATTCACCAGCGTGAATTTCAGGAGAAGTGGCAATGGCCGGATCTGCATTCGCGCCGTGTGGCGGGGCAGGATCAGCGTTTCTACTGGCGCGGCAAAGGGCTCGGCGGCTCGTCCATGATGAATGGTCAGATCGCCATTCGCGGCGTCGCGGACGCGTTCGACGAATGGGCCGATCTCGGCTGCACCGGCTGGTCGGCGAAGGAGGTCATGCCGCTCTTCTCCGTGATCGAAGACGATCTCGATCTTGGTGACGAGCCCGGGCATGGCCGCGGCGGTCCGTTGCCGGTCTATCGCGCGCCACAGGAGACGTGGGGGCCGATCGACAAGGGCCTGCGCGATGCCGCGCTGGCGTCCGGCTACAAGTGGTGTGACGACGTCAACGGCCCGGATGGCGAGGGCGTTGCCTGTTATCCCATCAACAGCCGCGATCTGCGCCGTATTTCAACCAATGAGGGTTATCTCGAGCCGGCGCGGGGCCGCGCCAATCTCGAAATTCGTGGCCACGCGCTGGTTGATCGCGTTATCATCACCGATGGCCGCGCCACTGGTGTCGTCGCCCATATCCAGGGGCAGGGCACGCAGGAGATTTCTGCGCGCGAGATCGTGCTCTGCGGCGGCGCGATCCATAGTCCGGCGATCTTGCTGCGCTCGGGGATTGGCCCTGCGGCCGATCTGCAAGCGATGGGCATTGCGGTCGAGCACGATCTGCCGGTGGGCCAGCATTTCTTCGACCATCCGCTGTTTCGCCCCTTGATCAAGATGCGCGAAGAGATAGCGCCGAAGGATCGCGATACCCGCCATACCAATTGTTGCGTCACCTATTCGTCTGGCCTCGACGATGGCCGCCGCGACATGATCCTCATAGCTTTCAATCATCGCGGCATCGGCAATCCCGGCGCCATCGGTGCCGGCCTCTATCGCGCTTATTCGCGCGGCACGTTGAAGCTGACGTCACGCGACGCGTCGATCGATCCAGTGGTCGAAGAGAATATGCTGGCCGATCCCCGCGATATGGCGCGTATGGTGGATGCGGTGAAGCGTCTCGCCGCGATCACTGCGCAGCCAGCGCTTACGGGCATTTCCGAGTGGATCGGAATTTCCGAGGGTGGCCTTACCATGCAGCAATTGGCGGCGCTGCCAACGCCAGAGATTGAGGCCGTGCTACGCCGTGAGACCGGCGATATCCAGCATGCCGCCGGCACCTGCCGCATGACCGGCTTCGATCGCAACGATGGGGTCGTCAATCCCGATGGCACGGTAAAAGGCATCAAGGGCCTGCGTGTCGCAGATGCCTCGATCATGCCGGCCGATTGCCGCGCCAATACGCACTTCACCACGGTGGTGATCGGCGAAAACATCGCGCGCATGATGCGCGCAGAGACCAAGTGAAAGAGCCTATGTCCTCAAATTCCGAAGCACTGATCGTCGAATGGCTGGCCTCACAGCGGCAATCAATGATCGATCTCCTGCGCGATGTCGTGGATATCGACTCCGGCTCCTATGACAAAGCTGGCGTCGATGCTGTCGGCGAGCGCTTCCAGCAGCATTTTGCCGAGCACGAGATCGAGACCTGGCGCGAACCGCATGAGGTCTATGGCGACGCCGTGCATGCACTGGTGGACAAGCCAGGCAGCAACGAGAAGCCGATTTTGCTTCTAGGCCATCGCGATACCGTGTTTCCGAAAGGCGAGGCCACCAAGCGTCCGTTCACCATCAAGGACAACAAGGCCTATGGTCCCGGCGTCGCCGATATGAAAGCAGGCGTCGTCATCAATGTCTTCGTCGCCGCCGCACTGAAGAAATTCGACGCGGCGCCGCATCCCATCAAGGTGCTGATCACCGGCGACGAAGAAATCGCCTCCCGCGCATCGCGCCCGGTCATCGAGCGTGAAGGCCGCGCTGCCCGCGCCGTTTACAATTCGGAGCCGGGCCGTCCGTCGGGCAATATCGTCACCGGCCGCAAGGGCGGCGTCTTCATGCGCTTCGAAGTGTTCGGGAAAGCCGCGCATTCCGGCAACAATTTTGCGGTCGGTATCAGCGCGATCGGCGAACTCGCACACAAGGTGGTGCAGATCCATGCGCTGACAAACATGGAAAAGGGGATCACGCTGAATGTCGGCCTGATCTCCGGCGGCCAGTCGGTGAACACCACGGCGCCCTATGCGTCGGGCGAGATCGACTTCCGCTATGTCGAGCCCGCCGATCGCGCCGTCATCATGACGGCGATCGAGACCATCATCACGACGTCCAGCGTTCCCGGTACCACGGCGAAGTTGCATGTTGACGGCGAGTTCCTGCCGCTCGCCCAGGACGCGGCGGCCAAGGCGATGTTCTCGACCTACCAGGAAGCCGCTGCTGATTCCGGCCTGGCCAAGCTCAGCGGTGAATTCGCCGGTGGCTGTGCCGATTCCGGCTTCACCGCGAGCGTCGGCACGCCGACACTGTGTGGTCTGGGCCCCGTTGGCGGCAATGTTCATACCGATCTCGAATGGCTCGACATAGACAGCATTGTTCCGCGCGCGCAGACGCTGGCACGCGCGATCCTGCGATCGCAGATCTGAGCGGATGTTGTGCGGTTACCTCATCCAAGGGTTGCTTATTTCGGGAAATCAACCATCATAGCGCGTCGCTAGGCCGCGCGGCCTTGTCAAAAAAGCGTCACATTCGCTTTGCGCCTGGTTCGAACTGGGTTACCGTCCTCACCGCAAGGCTACCGCAGAAGTAGCCGGCACTTCTTTCACATTGGCCAAGGCGTCATCAGGAATCGGCGCCGGGCGATATTTGTAGATAACGATACCGGGGAAATGACGCACATCGCGGCCGAGGCCTTGCTCCCGTCTTTCGATTCACGCGGCTGGATGCAGTGGCCGGCGAACGAGGATTATTCGCTTCAGTTCCTGCGCCTGTTGGGCGCCGCGCAGGATGGTGGGAGTACTGTCTCGGAATGCCTGCTCGCGGCGAGCGGCATCGATCCCGCATGCGAGGAGAGCTGGTACGCGCAATGGAAAAAGGCCGCAGATCTCAACAAGTCGCGTGGCGATATCGCCCAGGCTCGCGGCCACATCCCAACCGCGCTAAGTAACTGGTTGCGTGCGGCGAATTACTATCGCACGGCCCAGGCCTTCATGGGCATCGACGACTCCCGCCAGGGGGCGGCGATCACTCAAATGATGACCTGCTCGCAGCTCTATCTGCAGAACTCGACGCCGGCAGGTGAGGTCGTCGAAATCGCCTGGGGCAACGATAGTACCCTGCAGGGCTATTTCCTGCCGCCGGCCGGGCGGGCTGGCCGCAAGGTGCCGGTGGTCGTCTGCGTTGGCGGCCCGGATCAGTACAAGGAAGAATATCTGTGCCGGATGCCACGCTACGCGCATGAGCGCGGCATGGCACTGCTGCTGATTGATCTCCCGGGCCAGGGCCACCGGCGCGGCTTCGGCGAAGGTTTTGGCCGTTATGACATCGAGACGGCAATCAGTGGCTGGATCGACTTTCTCCAGACGCGGCGCGAGGTCAATGCGCGCAAGATCGTGATTCTCGGTGACGGCCTTGGCGCTCCACTGGCTACCCGGGGCGCCAGCTTCGACCCACGGTTTGCTGCAGCCGTATGCGACGCGGGCATTTGGGACCTGCATGAGCGGGCCTTCCTCGCATCGCGCATCTATGGCGCGGAGCCAATCTCCGACGAATTCGGCGATGAGGTGGTCCGGCTTTGCGGCAGCAGCATCGCCACCCGGATCGAGTGCCCGATGCTGGTGCCGCTCGGCGAGCGAGACTGGCTCGATGCCGGCCATGTCCGGAAGTGCTGCGAAGCCCTCGCCGCGGGCGGGCATGATGTCGAGCTCAAGGTCTTCTCCGCCGCTGAAACGGCTGCCTCGCATGCCCAACGCGACAATCCGACCATCGCGAACGAGTTCATATTCGACTGGATTGCCGATCGTCTGGCCCGGGCGCGCTAGCTTTCCACCGCCAGCATCACAGCTGCCTTCTGTAGGCGGGTCTTCAGCTTGTTGAGCTGTGACGTGATATCCAGCAGGGCCTCATGGTCGAAATCCGCCAGCACGAAGTCGCTCAGCGAATCGCGCCGCGAAGCGAGCATTGCGATCTTCTTGCTGGCCTTGTCCGACAGCGACATCAGGACCACGCGGGCGTCCTGGCGTGATGGAACCCGGCGCATGAAGCCGTTCTTCTCCAGCATCTTCGATTGGGTGGTGACGAAAGACGGGTCCACATGCAGCATCGCCGAGACATCCTTTACCGGCACGCCATTGCCGGTATCGAGGTCGCCGACAGCCATCAGGATCATCCATTGCGGGCCGCTGATGCCGAGCTCCTTGGCCCAGAAATGCCGAATCTCTTCCAGATGGACGTTGATCGACGCAATGTCCCAGAGAAATTGTCGGACAACCTCCTGATTCCTGCCATTTTCGTCGCGATCTGCGGGCTTGTTTGTGTTCAAGGGGGAGGCCATCGGTCCGTGTGTCTCTGGTCGTGTCAGCATTCCCATAGCGGGGAATTTTGTAGAATACATAACTGGATCAAATAATTGTGCGGTGCAATTGCGGGTTAAGGCATGTGGCGCGGAAACCACACTGCATCGCGATAAAGTTACCTGAGTACATAAAGTATTTTGCTTCCAAGAATTGCACAGGCATTCTCTGTGGCGGCGATGGGGCAAACCCGTGATCGTCCCGTTGAAGTGGTTCGCTTGAGTGCCTCGCGTGATGCGGGTTTCCGAAAGCGCGAAGCACTCCGGCGGTTGGTTTGGGGAGTGGGGGGACCAACCTACGGGCTTAGCCTTCGGGCCTGAGTCTGGCGGATCCGGAACCTTCCCGATTAGCAACTTGGAGGTTTAATATGACGAATCTTAAGAGCCTGATTCTCGGCTCTGCGGCGGGTCTGATCGCCATCGGCGGCGCCCAGGCAGCTGACCTTCCGGTCAAGGCCAAGGCCGTTGAATATGTGAAGGTCTGCTCGCTCTATGGCGCAGGCTTCTACTACATCCCGGGCACCGACACCTGCATCAAGATCGGCGGCGCGATCCGTATCGACACCGCGTTCAACGGCACCACCTACGACGTGCCGTACTGGCAGGGTGGCGCAGGCGGCAACAACCTGTGGAGCAAGGATTACATCAATACGCGCGAGCGTATCAACCTGACCACGGACACCCGTACCGCGACCGAATACGGCGTGGTCCGCACCTACGCGAACATCCAGTTCGACTTCGCGCAGAACCGTGAATCGATCGCTGGCGGCTTCACCGAAGTCGACTACGCGTTCATCCAGTTTGCCGGCTTCACCTTCGGTAAGGCGGTTTCGCAGTTCGACCCGCAGTGGGCGCTCTCCAAGCCATATATCTCGTCGGGTCAGCTCGCCGGTTCGAACAACGCGACCGGTCTGCCGCAGATCGCCTACACCGCTTCATTCGGTAACGGCGTGTCGGCGACGATCTCGCTCGAAAACGCATCGCCCTACCGCAATGCAGGCCTGTACAACACCGCCAACAACATCGTGGCCCCGGGTGGCGCAAGCTTCCTGAACTACGTTTACGGCGTGTCGTCTGCCACCTTCCTCGGCAACTCGACCGGCGGCAACCACATTCCTGACATCGTCGGCAACATCCGCCTCGATCAGGCTTGGGGCACGCTGCACTTCGCAGCCGCCATGCACGCCTCGACCCCGGGCTTCTACGGTGCCAACGAAGCTACCGGTCATGCAGATGACAAGTACGGCTTCGCTGTCAGCGGCGCGGTCGAGTTCAAGAACCTGCCGACCGGCGCTGGCGACAGCTTGAAGCTCGAAGCTTCGTACGGCAAGGGTGCGGCTCGCTACGTGTTCACCGGTGGTACGCTCGATACTCAGGGCGGTGGCCGCTTTGCCAAGTTTGACGGTAACACCGTTGGCTTCGGCTATGTGCTCGACGGCGTGTATGCTCCTGGCGGCCAGATCGTCCAGAGCGACGCGTGGGAAGTCAGTGCCTTCTACGAGCACTACTGGAACCCGGCCTGGCGTACATCGGTGTTCGGTAACTACAGCCGCATCTCCTATGGCGATGCTGGTAACGCTCTGCTCCTCGCTGCCTTCACCGGCACGACGGGCGCGGGTGGCACCTCGAAGCTTGCTTCGGCCAGCGCAGCTGCTTCTGGCGGAACGCCGGTGGCCACGCTCAACGGTACGACTGGCAACTTTGACTTCGGGATCGCCCAGATCGGTACTCGTACCGCCTGGACCCCGGTTCAGAACCTGACCCTGTCGGCTCAGTTCACCTACACCCGTCTTGAGCAGAACCTGGGCGGCTTCTACAGCGTCGGCGCAGCCGGCGTCGGCGGCAAGGTTGGTGGCGACTACGCCATCCAGAACCAGAACCTCTACAACGGTTCGGTGCAGATCCTGCGCTCGTTCTAATACCGACCGCCTCACGGCGATCGATATCTGAAACAGAAGTCCCCGGCGGGAAACCGCCGGGGATTTTTGTTTTCGGTTTCCGGGTTTCATTTTGGAATCGCCGCTCGGGAGCTGGTGTTGGATGCGCGCAGCGAAACCAATCCCTGTCCTCGACGACGTCCCGGTCGGCCGCTATACCCGGCCTCAATCTGCCGTCTCCGTTGGCTTGATCCGAAATCCCGCACGCAATGGCGCCGCCGACCGATCTTTTTCAAAGTGCTTTCACCGCGTTTCAGCAGGGCCGACTTGGCGATGCCGAACGTGAGCTCCGCCGCATTCTGCGCAAGGCGCCGGACCACATTGGCGCCTTGAACGTGCTGGCGGTCGTTCTCGTGACACTCAAGCGTCATGCGGAAGCCGAGCCGCACCTGAGGGCCGCGCTTCGGCTGCAACCGCGGTCGGATGTGACGCTCTACAATTACGGTCTGGTGCTGAAGGCCTTGAACCGGCCTGATGAGGCTTTGCAGCGCTTCACCGAGGCGCTGGCGCTCAATCCGGACAATGCCGAGACCCTCAGTAGCCGCGGCACCGTTTTCAACGATCTCAGTGATTATATGGCAGCCCTTGCGGACTTCGACCGCGCCCTGGGGCTGAATCCGCGCTACGCCGCCGCTCATTTCAATCGCAGCAAGTCACTTGCCGAACTGGGGCGCAATGATGAAGCGCTGATCGCCTGCGATGCCGCTCTCGCTTTGCAGCCGGAGATGGCCGAGGCCTGGTTTGGCCGTGGTTTCATCTTTGCGAAGCTGCGCCGGCCCGCCGACGCAGTCACCGCCTATCAGCGGGCCCGAACGCTGAATCCCGAACTGCCTCTTCTCAAAGGCAACCTCCTGCATCAAAAGATGCTGGTCTGCGACTGGGATGGCATCGAGGACCTCATCGCGGAGATAGAAGTCGATCTTGCTGCCGGAAAACTCGCAGCCGAGCCGTTCGGCTGGCAAGGGATCGCAAGCTCGGAAGCCAGCCTGCAGCGCTGCGCGGAACTCACCAATACGGCTCGGTTCGGCAAAGTGCCGGCTCTGAAAAGCAGCGGGCAAATCGTGCCGAACGGGAAGCTTCGCATTGGCTATCTATCCGGCGAGTTTCGCGAACAGGCGACGTCTCTGCTGCTGGTGGGCGTTCTCGAGCAGCACGATAAGAACGACTTCGAGGTCGTAGCCTTCGATAACGGTTTCGACGATGGAGGGCCGACACGGCAGCGTATTGATCGCGCCGTGGATCGCATCGTCGATATCTCCGCGATGGGTGATGTCGAGGCGACAGCGGCAATCCGCGCGCAGAACATCGACATCCTCATCAATCTCAACGGCTATTTCGGCAAGCAGCGGAATGGCGTGTTTGCCCGCCGCGCGGCGCCGATTCAGGTCAATTATCTCGGCTTCCCCGGCACCCTCGGTGCTGGCTTCATGGATTACATCATCGCCGATCCACATGTGCTGCCGGCCGAACATCGTCGTTTCTACAACGAGAAGGTCGCCTGGCTGCCGCACTGCTATCAAGCCAATGATGATCGTCGCGACATGTCTGCTGATGTGCCGACGCGCGCCGACTGCCATTTGCCCTCGGAGAGCTTCGTATTCTGCTGCTTTAACAACGCCTACAAGATCACGCTCGACGTCTTCGACATCTGGATGCGGATTCTCGTTACTGTCGATGGAAGCGTTCTCTGGCTGCTTGAGGACAACGCAGCCGCGGTTGCCAATCTCCGCCGCGAAGCCGAGCTACGAGGCGTCGATCCGGCGCGGCTCGTTTTTGCCGGGCGTTTGCCTCCGGCCGAACACCTCGCTCGTCATCGCTGTGCTGATCTGTTTCTGGATACATTGCCTTACAACGCGCATACGACCGCAAGCGATGCGCTGTGGGCGGGGTTGCCGCTGCTCACCTGTGAGGGGACGACATTTGCAGGGCGCGTCGCTGCGAGCCTGCTTCGTGCCCTCGATCTGCCGGAATTGATCACGCGTGACAGCGCAGAGTTCGAGCGCCGGGCCGTCGCATTGGCGCGGGACCCCGAGCAGCTGGCAGCGATTCGCGGAAAACTCGGTCATCGCCGGTTGGCCACGCCGCTGTTCGACACGCGCCGTTTCGCCCGTGACATCGAGGCGGTGTTTCGGACGATGCAGGAGCGGCGGCTGGCCAAGCTCGATCCGCAGCATTTTTCGGTAACATCGTAACCCGCAGCAATAAAAATGATTAATTGAGTAGATCAGGTATTGCGCTCAATGATCTGGCTCATGTAATCTTTTTTCGCGCAGCCGCGATTTATTTCACGGCCCTGTCTTCTTGAAGACACGCGGACTTTATGTAGACCTCCGAAGCCACCGGCGATGCCCCGCCGGTGGCTTTTCGGCTTTCAGCTCTTCATTCCCGGCGCCGGTTTCGAGCGAATCGAAATTCGTTTTTGCGGTAGAAAAGTAAGCTTTTTCGAGGCTGGCTTTAACGCTCTATTAACGTCTATTTCTGCTGCTCAGGACGTTGGCGATTCGAGGCAACTCCCTCATTCTGCAATAGAATCGCTGCTCGCACGGGCGGCAGTGGCCGCTTGATTCAGTCGCATTTGTCCCTTGATTATGGCGGATTAACTGCTCGCGCATAGCAGTCTTGCCCCGCTATCTGGCAGAAATTGCTCATGAATTCTTGATTTTTGGAATTGTTGTGGCTAAAAAGCGCAGACCGTGGAGAGTATGAATTATGGCGCATAACTACGCAATCAATGAAGACGTCCACCACCAGCTGCAGGGCCCGCAGGGCCGCACCGGTGCCCGTGAGCGCGCGATCTACACCATCACCGGTCGCCTGCCGATCGAAGCCGATGGACGTGCCCGCTACCGCATCCGCAGCAAAGCCGACAATGTCGAACGCGTTGTTACTGAAGAGCAGATCAGCCGCCTCGGTTGATCCTTCCGCCGCCTGCCATCGGCGGTTTCGATGGCACGGCAGGCTGACTATCTCCCTGCACATCAATATCCGTTAGAAGCTCGGCCATGAGGCCGGGCAAGACCGTACCTGTGCTTCCTGCTCCCTGCGTCATTGCGCCGCCTGCCGCGGGTTGCAGCAAGTGTAAGCCACGCCTTATGTTCATGGGTGGGGGCGGATAACAGCCAAGCCACACGCGCCACTGCGTGCCGGACCTCGCAATCAAAGTGGCGGTCGGAGCGAGACGCCGTTGATCGACAAGCTCGAATTATTGCTGTCTCTCGCCAAGGAGCGCCATTTCGGCCGCGCCGCGGAAGCCTGCGGCGTGACGCAGCCGACCATGTCCACCAGCCTCAAGCAGCTTGAGGACATGCTCGGTGTCATGCTGGTCCAGCGAGGCTCACGTTTCCAGGGATTCACGCCGGAGGGCGAGCGAGCGCTCGACTGGGCCCGCCGCATCGTCGGCGACGCCCGCGCCATGAAGCAGGAAATCAACGGCCTCAAGGACCGCCTGTCCGGTGAGATCCGTATCGCGGCAATTCCCACTGTGCTCGGCATGGTTGCTTCGCTCACGACCCCGTTCCGCGCCCGCCACCCCGACGTCCAGTTCCGCATCGTGTCCTGCACGTCGGCCGCCGTTCTCGGCTTGCTGGAAAATCTCGAGGTGGATGCCGGGCTGACCTATATCGAGAATGAGCCGCTCGGAAAGGTGCGTTCGATCCCGCTCTACAAGGAGAGCTACCGCCTCCTGACGTCCCCGGATGGCATGTTCGGCGATCGCAAGCAGGTCACCTGGGCTGAAGTCGGCCAGGTTCCGCTGTGTCTGCTGACACCCGACATGCAGAACCGCCGCATCATCGACCGCGCGCTGAAATCGGTCGGTGCCGAGGCCAAGCCCATGCTGACCTCGAATTCGATCATCGTGCTTTATACCCATGTGAAGACCGGTCGCTGGGCCAGTGTGATGCCGGCCAAACTGGCGGAAACGCTGGGTCTCACCTCGAGCGGCGCCGTCCGCATGATTCCGATCGTCGATCCCGTCGTGAATTACGGCGTCGGCCTGGTGGTGCCTCAGCGCGATCCGATGACGCCGCTGACCGCCGCGCTCGTTCAGATCGCCCGCGAAGTGGCGCCGTCGCTGGAAAGCTGAACCCTGAACTCCATCCCTCATGGTGAGGAGCGCGTCACTTGGCGCGCGTCTCGAACCATGAAGCTGGCTTGGCTCACGAGCCGGCCACGACCCTTCGAGACGCCGCTGCGCGGCCGCTCAGGATGAGGCGTAGCTGGTGGAGCTCCCGCTCCCCTGCGACAAAACGGCAATGCTCCCAATCGCTTGATACAGATTCCGTATCGCAGCATGAGACAGCTTTATTGATCTTTGGATCGATTCCAATTCTGATCGGTTCTCTAAGATTATCCAAAGAGTATCCGGGATGAACGCTGTCTACGAACCATGGAGCGCCGCGCGGTGCACCGAGATCATCGAGACCCATCGGCATGTCGAGGGTGGGGTGATCGTGATCTTGCACGCCGTCCAGGACGCCTTTGGCTATGTCCCGGAACCTGCCATCCCGATGATTGCCCAGGCGCGTAACCTGTCACGTGCCGAAGTGCATGGCGTCTTCACCTTCTATCACGACTTCCGTCATGAGCCGGCCGGCAAGCGCGTGTTGAAGATCTGCCGTGCCGAGGCCTGTCAGGCCGCCGGCGGCGATGCGCTGGCCGCGCGCGCCGAGCAGAAGCTTGGTGTGAAGCTCGGCAACACGACGGCGGATGATCGCGTGACGCTTGAGCCGATCTACTGCCTCGGCCTTTGCGCCACGGCGCCATCGGCCATGCTCGATGGCAAACTGGTTGGCCGTCTCGATGAGAAGCGCATGGATGCGCTGGTCGCGGAGGCACAACGATGACTCTCAAGATTTACATCCCTCGCGATGCTGCTGCCGTTTGCGTCGGCGCCGATGAACTCGTCTCCGCCTTCGAGGCACAGGCCGGGCAGCGCAAGCTCGATATCGAAATCGTTCGCAACGGTTCTCGCGGTCTGCTCTGGCTCGAGCCGATGGTCGAAGTCGCCACGTCGAAGGGCCGCGTTGCCTTCGGTCCGGTCGAGGACAAGGATGTCGCGTCCGTTCTCGATGCGATGATCGCCGATGGCCCGCATGATCTGCGCCTCGGCATTGCTGATGAGATTCCGTGGCTGAAGAAGCAGACCCGTCTGACCTTCGTTCGATGCGGTGTCGTCGATCCGCGCTCGGTCGCGGATTACGAGGCGCATGGCGGCTATAAGGGCCTCGCCCGCGCGCTCACCATGGACGGCGCCGGCATCATCGCCGATGTCACCACCTCCGGCCTGCGCGGCCGCGGCGGCGCGGGCTTCCCCACCGGTATCAAGTGGAAGACCGTCGCGGATACAGTCGCCGATCGCAAATTCATCGTCTGCAACGCGGACGAGGGGGATAGCGGCACCTTCGCCGACCGCATGATCATGGAAGGCGATCCCTTCGTGGTGATCGAAGGCATGACCATCGCCGGCATCGCGGTGGGTGCCACCAAGGGTTACATCTATATCCGCTCGGAATATCCGCACGCCGTCGAGGCGATGAATGCGGGTATCGCGGCGGCGAAGCGCGCAGGCTGGCTGGGCAACAAGATCAAGGGCTCCACGCATAGCTTCGATCTTGAAGTCCGCGTCGGTGCCGGCGCCTATGTCTGCGGCGAGGAAACCTCGCTGCTGGAGTCGCTCGAAGGCCGCCGCGGCCTCGTCCGCGCCAAACCGCCGCTGCCCGCGCATAAGGGCCTGTTCGGCAAACCAACGGTCATCA
Organism: Bradyrhizobiaceae bacterium PARB1; assembly: GCA_002256345.1. GTDB lineage: Bacteria > Pseudomonadota > Alphaproteobacteria > Rhizobiales > Xanthobacteraceae > Tardiphaga. The sequence goes on from NKIY01000009.1 coordinate 124,001, forward strand.
ACAACGTGCTGTCCTTCGCGGCCATCCCGTTCATTCTCGACAACGGCGCCAAGGCCTATGCGGATTACGGCATGGGCCGTTCGCGCGGCACCATGCCGATCCAGCTCGCGGGTAATGTGAAGTTCGGTGGCCTGTTCGAAGTCGCCTTCGGCATCACGCTCGGCGAACTCGTCGATGACATCGGCGGCGGTACCTTCACCGGCAAGCCTGTCCGCGCCGTGCAGGTCGGCGGTCCCCTCGGCGCTTATTTCCCGCGCGAATTGTTCGACACGCCTTTCGACTATGAAGCCTTCGCCAAGCGTGATGGCCTGATCGGCCATGGCGGCATCGTGATCTTCGACGACAGCGTAGACATGTCGAAGCAGGCGCGCTTCGCCATGGAGTTCTGCGCCATCGAATCCTGCGGCAAGTGCACGCCCTGTCGCATCGGCTCCACCCGCGGCGTCGAGACCATCGACAAGATTCGATCAGGCGAACGCGTGGCTGAGAATATCGCCGTGCTGGAAGATCTCTCGAACACCATGAAATTCGGCTCGCTCTGTGCGCTGGGCGGCTTCACGCCGTATCCTGTGATGAGCGCGCTCAAGCATTTCCCCGAAGATTTCGGTCCGGCGCCGACGCGCCTGCAGGCCGCTGAGTAAGAGGAGCAACACCATGTCGCTCGTTCACGAAATCGATTACGGCACCCCGCTTTCCAAGTCCGAGAAGATGGTGACGCTGACCATCGACGGTCAAAGCATCACGGTGCCCGAGGGCACCTCGATCATGCGCGCCGCCATGGAGATGGGCACGCAGATTCCGAAGCTTTGCGCCACTGACATGGTGGACGCCTTCGGCTCCTGCCGCATGTGCCTCGTCGAGGTCGAAGGCCGGGCCGGCACGCCGGCTTCCTGCACCACGCCGGCGATGGAAGGCCTCGTCGTCAAGACGCAGACCCCGCGCCTGGCTGCGCTCCGCAAGGGTGTGATGGAGCTCTATATCTCCGACCATCCGCTCGACTGCCTCACCTGCGCGGCCAACGGCGATTGCGAATTGCAGGATGTGGCCGGTCAGGTCGGGCTGCGCGACGTGCGCTACGGTTATGACGGCGAGAACCATGTGTTCGCCAAGTCGGGCCCCAAGCACACGCACAATTCGCCGGAAGCCTGCGAGAACGATCGCTGGATGGCGAAGGATGAGTCCAATCCGTATTTCACCTATGATCCCTCGAAATGCATCGTCTGCTCGCGCTGCGTGCGCGCCTGCGAGGAAGTGCAGGGCACATTCGCGCTGACGATCTCCGGCCGTGGTTTCGACAGCCGCGTTTCGCCCGGCATGAGCGAGTCATTCCTGGGCTCTGAATGCGTGTCCTGCGGCGCCTGCGTGCAGGCCTGTCCGACGGCGACGCTGACCGAGAAGGCCGTGATCGAGATCGGCCAGCCCGAGCATTCCAAGATCACCACCTGCGCCTATTGCGGCGTCGGCTGCACCTTCAAAGCGGAAATGCGCGGCGAGGAACTGGTGCGCATGGTGCCGTGGAAGGACGGCAAGGCCAATCGCGGCCATTCCTGCGTCAAGGGCCGCTTTGCCTGGGGCTATGCGAACCACAAGGAGCGCATCCTCAATCCGATGATCCGCGAGAAGATTTCCGATCCGTGGCGCGAAGTGTCATGGGACGAGGCATTCAACTTCGCGGCGGCGAAGTTCAAGGGCATTCAAGCCAAATACGGCAAGGACGCCATCGGCGGCATCACCTCGTCACGCTGCACCAATGAAGAAGTCTATGTGGTGCAGAAGCTGATCCGCGCCGGCTTCGGCAACAACAATGTCGATACCTGCGCCCGCGTCTGCCATTCGCCGACCGGCTACGGACTCTCGACGACCTTCGGCACCTCAGCCGGAACGCAGGATTTTGATTCAGTCGAGCAGACCGATGTCGTCATGATCATTGGCGCCAATCCAACCGATGGCCATCCGGTGTTCGGCTCGCGCCTAAAGAAGCGCCTGCGTCAGGGCGCCAAACTCATCGTGGTGGACCCGCGCCGCACCGATATCGTGCGCTCGGCCCATATCGAAGCGCAGCACCATCTGCCGCTTCTGCCCGGCACCAATGTCGCCGTGCTCACCGCCATCGCTCATGTCATCGTTACCGAAGGCCTCGTCAACGAAGCCTTCGTGCGCGAACGCTGCGACTGGAGCGAGTTCGAGGATTGGGCGTCCTTCGTTGCCGAGCCCTCGCGCAGCCCGGAAGCCACCGCCATCATGACCGGCGTCGATCCGAAGGAGCTGCGCGCGGCCGCGCGTCTGTTCGCTACCGGCGGCAATGGCGCGATCTATTACGGGCTTGGCGTCACCGAGCACAGCCAGGGCTCGACCACGGTCATCGCCATCGCCAATCTCGCCATGGCCACCGGCAATATCGGCCGTCCCGGCGTCGGCGTGAATCCGTTGCGCGGCCAGAACAATGTGCAGGGCTCCTGCGACATGGGCTCGTTCCCGCATGAGCTGCCGGGCTATCGCCATCTCTCCGGCGATGCCGTGCGCGAGCAGTTCGAGGCGATGTGGAATGTGAAGCTCAACCCCGAGCCGGGTCTGCGCATCCCCAACATGTTCGATGCCGCCACCGACGGCACCTTCATGGGGCTCTATGTGCAGGGTGAGGATATCCTGCAGTCCGACCCGAACACTTCGCATGTGGTCGCGGCGCTGTCTTCTATGGAATGTGTCATCGTGCATGACTTGTTCCTGAACGAGACGGCGAACTACGCTCATGTCTTCTTCCCGGGCTCGACCTTCCTGGAGAAGAACGGCACCTTCACCAACGCCGAACGCCGCATCCAGCGCGTCCGCAAGGTGATGTCGCCGAAGAACGGGCTCGAGGACTGGGAAGTCACCCTGGGATTCGCCAAGGCGCTCGGCTTCGAGATGAAGTACAACCATCCTTCGGAGATCATGGATGAGATCGCGGCGCTGACGCCGACCTTCGCCGGCGTCTCCTATGAGAAGCTGGAGAAGGATGGGTCCGTGCAGTGGCCGTGCAACGAGAAGGCGCCGCATGGCACGCCGATCATGCATATCGGAGGCTTCGTGCGCGGCAAGGGCAAGTTCATGCGCACCGAATATGTGGCGACGGACGAGCGCACTGGTCCGCGCTTCCCGCTGCTACTCACCACCGGCCGCATTCTCAGCCAGTACAATGTCGGCGCGCAGACGCGGCGGACTGACAATGTGGTGTGGCACGAGGAAGATCGTCTCGAACTGCATCCGCACGATGCCGAACAGCGCGGCATCCGCGACGGCGATTGGGTGCGGCTGCAGAGCCGTGCCGGCGAGACGACATTGCGCGCGCTCATCACCGAACGCGTGGCGCCGGGCGTGGTCTACACCACCTTCCACCACCCGACCACGCAGGCCAATGTCATCACCACGGATTTCTCGGACTGGGCGACCAATTGTCCAGAATACAAGGTGACGGCAGTGCAGATCTCGCCCTCCAACGGTCCGTCGGAATGGCAGAAGGAATATGACGAGCAGGCCCGTCAGTCGCGCCGTATCGCGCCGCTGGAGGCCGCCGAGTAGTCCATGCACGATCCGGTTCGCAAAGCTGCCCGCAAAGTCTGGCGCCGCAATGGCGTCAGCGAGGGCCTGCGCGCGGTGCCGGAAGAGACCGCGCTGGCGATCACCTATAATGGCGGCACCTACGCCGTCATGATGGGGACGCCGCAGGACTATCGGGACTTCGCCTATGGTTTCAGCCTGAGCGAGGGCGTGGTCGCTGACATCGGCGAGATTGAAAGTTTCGAGGCCGTCGAATTCGACGATGGCGTCGAGCTGCGCATGTGGCTGGCCTCCGACAAGGCCGAGAGCATCAGCGCGCGGCGCCGGCAGATCGCCGGGCCGACCGGCTGCGGTCTGTGCGGCATCGACTCCATCACCGAAGCGGTGAAGCCGGCTGCGGTGGTCGGGGCGGGCAGCTCTTTCACCTTCGGTCAGATCATGGCTGCGATGGACGCATTGGCACCATTGCAGAAGGTCAATATCGAGACCCGTGCGGTGCACGCGGCGGCGTTCTGGATGCCGGATCAGGGCATCGTCGCGCTGCGCGAGGATGTCGGGCGCCACAATGCGCTCGACAAGCTTGCCGGCGCGCTGGCGCAGGCCAAGGTCGATGCACATCGGGGCGTGGTGCTGCTCACCAGCCGCGTCTCCGTCGAAATGGTGCAGAAGACCGCTGCCATCGGCGCGCCTGTCATGGTGTCGGTCTCGGCACCCACCGCGCTCGCCATCCGCATGGCCGAGGCTGCCGGCATCACGCTTGCCGCTATTGCGCGGTCAGACGGGTTTGAAGTTTTCACACATCCGCACCGCGTGGTCGGGGATGCATCAGGACAAGACAATGGACACCCACGCACACACGTCGTCGCCTGACCGGCTGATCTACATGGCCAATCAGATTGGCGATTTCTTCAACAGCCAGGGCCACGACAAGGCCGTGGCGGGGATCGCCGAGCATATCAAGAAGTTTTGGGACCCGCGTATGCGGAAGAAGATCTTCGAGCACATCGATAATGGCGGGGCAGGGCTGAAGCCGAACGTTCTCGAGGCAATTGCTTCGTTGAAGGGATAAAGCCGATCCGGTTTGATCCGTCTTTTCGTGGGCTGTGACGGACGTCGCCTGATGAGGTGCTGGCCGCCATAGCGTTAGGCCGTGCCCCGGCTTCTAACGTCCTGTGCTTTGTTCGAACCCGGCGTTCACGGCAATATGTGTTCGTGGACGATGGCGATGAACGATTTCTGTGCGTCGTATCGGTTGCCCTCGGCCTTCCAGACACATCGCGTTTCCGAAAAGAACTTGCCGTCGCTCAACGGGCGCAGAACGACGCCTGCAATATGGGCCGATGTCATCGCTTGCGGAACCAAAGCAACACCGAGACCGTGGGCGACGGCAGATATGACGCTCACCCAATGCCGCACCTCGTGAATGACCGTAGGTGAAAAGCCGGCAGACTGGCAAATTTCCAGAATTGAGTTGAAATATGCCGGCGAAGCGGATCGTCCAAAAAGGATGAACTCTTCCGACGCCAGGCTTTTGAGACGTACGGAGCGTTTCGCGGCTTGCGCGTGGTCACTCGGCAGGCAGGCAAGGAGCGGTTCTCTGCAGAAGCGAAATCCGCCCAGGCCGTCGGGTGTCTCCAGCCCGTTGATGAAACCGAAATCAATCTCGTCGCGCTTCAGTGCCGCAATCTGCTCAACCGTATTGAGCTCCTGTAACCGCAGCTCGATGTGAGGGTGGAGCTGCCGGAACTTGCGAACGATCGCCGGTAGCCCGCGATAAAGCGTGGAGCCTCCAAACCCCACACGCAACAGTCCGCTCTTCTCGTCATCGACGGCTTTGACGAAGTCGCGAACCTCATCGACGCGGCGAAGCAGGAAGGTCGCTTCTGCCTGAAGCGCGCGCCCTGCCGCCGTCAGTTCGACATTGCGGCTGTTGCGATGGAAGAGCTTGGTCGCAAGGTTCTCCTCAAGCTGCCGGATAGCCAGGCTGAGGGGCGGCTGGGAGATCGCCAGCCTTACGGCCGCGCGCCGGAAATGACGCTCCTCGGCGAGAACAACAAAATACCGAAGCAGTCGAAAATCCATCCAGGTCTCCGAACATCGATATGCTTTATGGATCAATTCAAGCCAAATAATATTGGACGCTATCGATCAAGGAGGGTCAACTGGCGCGCAGAAAATAAAGAAGCAGGGAGAAAACAGGATGATCTTGCCAGGGAGCGCGCGCCGGATCGGATTGGTTGTCGTGGCGGGTCTCGCCGTTGCGTGGGGCACAATGGCGAGGGCGGAATATCCGGATCGTCCGGTCAAACTTGTTGTGCCCTTCGCCGCGGGTGGTCCGACCGATGCGCTGGCTCGCAATCTCGCTGAAGGATTGCGCGTACAACTCAAGCAGACGGTGGTGGTTGAAAACAAAGGCGGTGCTGGAGCCAATATCGGCGCCGAATACACTGCGAATTCGCCTGCCGACGGCTACACCTTGATGTTCGGGACGTCGGGGCCCCTGGCGATCAATGTCAGTCTCTACAAGAAGCTGAGCTATGATCCGATCAAGAGCTTCGAGCCCGTGATCATGCTCGGCAAACTCCCCAATGTGCTGTCTGTCGGCCCGGCATGCCCGGCCAAGGATCTCAAGGAACTGATCGCCTATGCGAAGGCTGGCAACAAACTGAGCTACTCGTCATCGGGTGTCGGCGCCTCGACGCATCTGTCCGGAATTCTCTTCAACTCGGAAACGGGCGTCGATCTGCAGCACGTTCCATATCGCGGAGCCGCGCCGGCCATGACCGATCTGATTGGCGGGCAGGTTCCGGTGAGTTTTTCGGATGTCTACACGTCGGCTCCGCACATCAAGGCTGGAACGATTCGTCCTATCGGCGTCACAACGATCGAGCGCACTCCGTTACTTCCCGACGTGCCGACGCTCGACGAGCTCGGCCTGAAGGGATTCGACGTCAGCGTCTTCTTCGGCATTGTCGTTCCGAAGGGAACGCCGCCCGAGATCGTTGCAAAACTCAATGCCGCGTTCCGGGCGGCCATCAAGGATCCCGCCATCAAGATGGCCATGGATCAGCAAGGCATCATTCCCGCCCAATCCGATACTCCGGCCTATCTGGCGCAGTTCATGACATCTGAAACCGCCCACTGGCGCAGCGTTCTCACGCAGGTCGGTTTCGAATCTCAATAAGAAAAATCAGAAGGAACACAGACATGAACTATCAACCTGACTCTTCCACTTTTGCCGCCCCAGCCGAGCACCTGGCCGGCCGCGAGGCTACAGCAGAGCGCTCAAGGAAGCTGGCTCCCGACTGTGCAGGAAGCAACTTCTTTGCCGTCGATCACAATCTGCAGGCGTTGCTCCCGCAGTACATCGAGACGAAGCTTCTGGATCACGTTCGACCGCATCTCGATGGTCTCGGTGAACTCTGTGGCAATCAGCTCTATGATTTGGCTGACCTCGCGGAAAGGCACCCGCCCGCTCTGCGGCAACGGGATCGCTACGGACGCGACGATGAAATGGTCGAGTATCATCCCGCATATCAACGCATGGAAGAGATCGCCTATGGGCGCTACGGCATCCATGCGATGTCATATCGACCGGGTGTTCTGGGGTGGCCGGAAAAACTTCCACCGATCGTCAAATATGTCTTTCAGTACATCTTTTCGCAGACTGAATTCGGGTTGATGTGCCCGGTCAATATTGCCGGCAGTTCATCGGAGCTCATTCGTCGCTATGGAAGCGACGAAGCTCGCACCCGTTTCGTCGATCGCATGCTGTCGCAGGATATGAGCGAGCTATATCGTGCTGCGCAGTTCATGACGGAAAAGGCCGGCGGCTCCGATGTAGGCGCCGCGGAACTGGTTGCTGTCAGGGATGGTGAGAACTGGCGTCTGTGGGGTGAGAAGTGGTTCTGCTCCAATGTCAGCGCGGAGGTCGTAGTGCTGTTGGCGAGGCCTGAAGGGGCTCAAGCCGGCGGCAAGGGGCTTGGCCTGTTCGTGATGCCCAAATATCTCCCGGATGGCACGCGGAATGCCTACAGGGTTGTTCGTATCAAGGACAAGCTGGGCAGCAAGTCGATGGCCAGTGGCGAAGTCCGGCTGGAAGGTGCGGTTGCCTACCAACTGGGTGAGCTCGATCGCGGGCTCAAGCAGATGCTGGAGATGGTCAACTCGAGCAGGGTTTCTCATCTGGCGCGAGCTGCCGGGATGATGCGACGCTGTCTGAACGAAGCGCTTGTTGCGACCCGCAACAGGAACGCTTTCGGCCGCAGCGTCATCGATCATCCCTTGATGCGTCGACAGCTGATGAAACTCATGGTGCCAACGGAGCAGGCATTGTCTGCCCTGCTGTTCACGGCATCGGTTTCGGCGAGCGAGGATCAGCCGGAAGCGCAGAAGATTCTGCGGATCATGACGCCCATCTGCAAGTATCGCGCATGCCGGGACAACGTGACGGTGGCGACCGGCTCGATGGAAGCCCGGGGCGGTAACGGTTACATCGAGGACTGGCCGAACGCAAAACTGATCCGTGATGCCCATCTCGGTGTGCTGTGGGACGGCACGAGCAACATCAACGCGCTCGATGCCATCCATCGATCGATCAAGAAGGAACGCGCCCACCTGATCCTGGAGCAAGATCTTCTAGCCCGCTTGAATCGTGCCGAAGATCTTCCGGGACAGTTTCGCACGCGTCTTGAAAACAGCGTGCGTCAGGCGTTCGCCTTTGCGTCCGAAATCGCCGCCGAGCCGTCCAACGAGCGGTTTTGCCGTCTCGCTGCCGGTCAGTTGTACCATGCAGTCACGATGGTGCTTTTAGCCGAAGAAGGGCTGCGTGCCGCTGCTGCTGGCGGCGATGCACGGCGCCTTCTGCTTGCGCGGTTCGTGCTGGAGCATCGGTTGCGCGATAATCTCACGCTCAACATCGCCTCGCTGAAATGGGAGGAAGCAGCCATAGACTTGCTGCTCAGCGATGAGCCGGTATCTTTGAGTGATGCAACCCTGCTGGTTGTTGCCTGATCAAAAATCAACCGGGAATGTAGAAAGTAGATGGGGTGGTCCTGACGGACCGCCCCCTCGCTGGACTTGAGGTTACAAGTCCTGCGGAAGAGTATGGCCTCAACACCTACCCCGCTTCGCCCGGGGTCTGTGCCTTCAGGGCCAGCGCGTGCACGGTTCCTGCGAGTTCCGCGGCCAGCAGCGTGTTGACCATCCGGTGCCGGTCGATCCGGCTCTTCCCTTCGAAGGCTTCCGACACAATATTGACCCTGAAATGGGTTTCCCCCTCGGGGCGGTGGCCCATGTGACCGGCATGCAGGTGCGATTCATCGGTCACGGTCAGGCTACGGGGTGCGAAAGCCTCCGTCAGCTTCTTTGTGATGTTATCTTTCATGGTCATGATGACCGGCTTAGCGGCTCAGCCGGCGGGCGTCTATCGTGATGTCATGACGGCCGGTGAGGGGCGGTATCGCCCCGCGCGGGCAGGCCTGTGAGGATAATCCGAATGTCAAGACTTGAAGCTTTGTGCGTTGCGTAGTCAAAGTCAGCCATGCCCATCGACTCATCCAAATTTTTCGACAGCATCCGTATCAAGCCGAACAAGCTGAGCGCGAAGCAGCAGGCCGCTGCGCGCGAGGCGTCGGTGATGTGCGAGTGGCCCGAATGCAAGAACAAGGGCCCCCACCGTGCGCCGAAGGGCCGCGCGCAGGACAAGGAATACTGGCATTTCTGCCTGAACCACGTCCGTGAATACAATCAGGGCTACAACTTCTTCCAGGGCATGGCCCCGGACGCCGTTGCCAGTTACCAGAAGGACGCCCTGACCGGTCACCGGCCGACCTGGAAAATGGGCGCCAATGGCACCAAGGGCAAAGGCAAGACCGGCGAGGCCAATCTGGACGGCGCCGTCGATCCATTCTCCATGTTCGATGAGATGAATGGCCTCGGCCGTGGTCGCCGCCGTGCCCAAGCGGAAGCACCGAAGCCCGAAGCGCGAAAAGTCATGAATGCCGAGCGCAAGGCGCTCCAGGTCATGGGCCTGACCGCCGAGGCGACCCTCGATGACGTCAAGGCCAAGTACAAGGCGCTGGTCAAGCAGCACCACCCGGACGCCAATGGCGGCGACCGCTCCACGGAAGACCGGCTGATCGAAGTCATCAAGGCTTACAACTATTTGAAGACGGTCATCCGGGCCTGAGGACTTCGCGATTGTCGATGTTGGTCTCCGTCATGCCCGGGCTTGTCCCGGGCATCCATGTTTTGAACCACGCCTTCAACAACGCGCGAAAAGACTTGGATGGCCCAGACAAGCAGGTCATGACGGCTGAGAGTGAGCGCGGGGATTGATTAACCATCCCCATCGTCGCCCACGGTCCTGCCGCAATTCCGCCAGCCCGCAAATCTTCAATCTCTATTGACCATCGCCGGACGGGAACCCGTGGCTCACATCTGGTTGTGTTGCGAGCAAGGCGCCTTAAGGCTAATATTTCGGAATGAATAAGGGCTAATTTGTCTTTATTCGTTGGGGTGTCGGTTTCAGCCGGCTGCGGAGTTTCATCTTGATCAATCGCATGCTCGTTCGCGCGCTGCTCACCTCCGCCGTGCTGTCGGCCGGTGCGCTGCTGGCTGGCTGCAATGGCGAGCAGATGTCGCTGGCGAGCAATGCCAAGGCGAACAAGCCGATCCCCGAAAAGATGCTGGCCGAAATGGCCGCCAAGGACATGGATCCGCAATCGCCGATGCTGATCCGCCTGTTCAAGCAGGAAGCCGAGCTTGAGGTCTGGAAGCAGACCCGCTCCGGCCAGTTCGCGCTGCTCAAGACCTATCCGATCTGCCGCTGGTCCGGCGATCTCGGCCCGAAGATCAAGGAAGGCGATCGCCAGGCGCCTGAAGGTTTCTACACCATCACGCCCGGTCAGATGAACCCGCAGTCGTCGTTCTACCTGTCCTTCAACATGGGCTATCCGAACGCGTTCGATAAATCGCTCGGCCGCACCGGCTCGCAGTTGATGGTGCATGGCGATTGCTCGTCGCGCGGCTGCTACGCCATGACCGACGAGCAGATTTCGGAAATCTATTCGTTCGGCCGCGAGAGCTTCTTCGGTGGCCAGCGCGGTTTCCAGGTGCAGGCCTATCCGTTCCGCATGACGCCGGTGAACATGGCGCGTCATCGCAGCAATCCGAACATGCCGTTCTGGAAGATGATCAAGCAGGGCTACGATCATTTCGAGGTGACGAAGCAGGAGCCGAAGGTCGAGTTCTGCGAGCAGCGCTACGTGTTCGATCCGGTGGTGCCGAATGCGTCACCGTCGCGCCCCGCTACGTTCAATGCCTCGTCCAAGTGCCCTGTCTATGAAGTGCCGGCCGAGATCGCCGACGCCGTTCGCGCCAAGGAAGCGGCCGACGATGCCAAGATCGCAGAACTGATCTCCAAGGGCACGCCAATGGCGCAGCGCCGTCCGGATATCGATGGCGGCATGAACCGCATCTTCGCCTCGAAGATTCCGGAGGGCTCCACCGGCCTGTCCGAGCCCGACCTGCCGGGCACCGCCAGCGTCGCCTATACGCGCGCGCCGGGCACCATCCCGCCCCACGTCAATCCGCCGAAGGCGACCGCGATGGCGACGGCGTCGCCGTCCTTCGCTGCCTCGATGTTCTCGAACTCGGATGACGCGGCTGCACCGGCAGCGCCTGCGGCCGAAACCACGACGCGCGTGGCTGCGGCCTCGTCGGGCGGCGGCTTCTTCAGCAATCTCGCCAAGAAAGTCGGTATGGGCGGCGAAGACACCACCGCGACTGCGACGTCGGCTCCTGCGCCCGCTGTGGCACCGACCGCTGCTGCCAAGGCGAAGGCTCCGGCTACCGCGGCCAGGTCTGCGCCGACGCCGGCTGCGAAGCCTGCTGCTGCTCCGCCAACGGCCGTCGCCACCGCGCGTCCGCAGCTGAAGCCGACAGTCGTTGCAGAGCCGGCTGCTGCTGCCGCCCCAGCCAGCAACTCGATGTCCGGGGCCGCTCCGGTCGTCTCGGGCAATTCCTTCGACAGCCGCTTCCAGGCACTGCGTTAACGGTTCTGCCGATTACATCATCGTTATTTTGAAAGCTCGAAGTCCGTGCTCCCTTCCCCCTTGCGGGGAAGGGTCGGGGATGGGGGTCCACAAGCTCCGTCGATGTGATCGAGGCAGCTTCCATGAACGATCGTCAGCATGCTTTCGCACGCCAAATGCGCGCCGATCCAACCGATGCGGAGCGCAAACTCTGGCCGCGGTTGAAGCACGATATCACGCTCGCCGGTTCGCACTTCCGGCGTCAGGCACTCATCGGCCCCTTCATTGTTGATTTTGCGAGTCGAAAGGCGAAGCTCGTCATCGAACTCGATGGCGGCCAGCATAACTGGCAGCGCGAGGCTGATGCGCGGCGCGCGGCTTATATCGAAGCTCGTGGCTATCGCGTTCTTCGCTTCTGGAATCATGAAGTCTTCGAGAACATTGAGGGAGTGCTTCAGGTCATCCAGGCCGTGGTGACCCCCATCCCCGACCCTTCCCCGCAAGGGGGAAGGGAGCACTGAGCACGCCGCTTAGTTACGCATACCGCCCGTGGCAGTGCTTGAACTTCTTGCCCGAGTCGCACGAACAGTCTTCGTTACGGCCGACTTTGCCCCAGGTCTCCGGATTGTTCGGGCCGCGCTGCGCGGCTGGCACGACAGCCGCTTCTCAGCGATGCGCTAACCGCACACACCGTCAGGTCAAGTTTGCCGGCCGATCCTTCACGCGCTTGACTACCGTCACGCTTCGTACGCCGTCGAGCTCCTGCAACTTTTCCGGATAGGTCGCAATATCCTGCGATGACACCTTGCTGAGCAGGATCGAGAGTTCATCGATCCCTTGCGGGTCGCGGCTCTCCACCAGAAACCGCTTCACCTGGCCAGCGCGCAGCGTCAGCGTTTCGCGCAGCAGCTCCGGCGTCAACGCATTGTTCTCCACTTCGACCTTCAGCATGCAGGTCTGGCTGCGCGACCGATACGCTTCCTCCAGCGGCTTCATGCCGGCCAGGATGATCAGAATGATGACCGTGGACGCGCCCGCCGCGAGATAAAGACCGCCGCCAACGGCGAGGCCGATCGCCGCCACGGTCCAGATACTCGCCGCTGTCGTCAGTCCCTTGACGATCTCGCCGCGCACAAGGATCGCCCCGGCACCGAGAAAGCCGATCCCCGACACCACCTGAGCGGCAATGCGCGAGGGATCGAGCACAATGTGCTCCTGGGTGAGGATGTGGGTGAAGCCATATTGCGAGACCAGCATGATCAGGCAGGCGCCGACGCAGACCAGCATGTGGGTGCGAATACCCGCGGCCCACAGCAATCGCTCACGCTCGAAGCCGATCAGGCTGCCGAGCGCGGCTGCGGAGAGCAGGCGGAGAAGCATTTCGGAATTGGATAGCATCGACGCACCTCCTCGGTCGCACCTGGCACCGGCGCGATCGGCGAGGTTAGCCCTCTGCGGAAAGTTGTCCAATGCGATAAGGTGGTGGCGAATGCAGTGCTCGGCTGCATCAACTGGCGGAACCAAAACGCAAAAAAAGAAATCCCTCCGCGAGGGAGGGATTTCATCAACGATCGCTATTGGCCGAAGCTCATGCATACCGCCCGTGGCAGTGCTTGAACTTCTTGCCCGAGCCGCATGGGCAGTCTTCGTTGCGGCCGACCTTGCCCCAGGTCTCCGGATTGTTCGGGTCGCGCTGCGCGGCTGGCACGACGGCCGCGCCGGGCGGTGCCAGCGCGACATTCGCAAACGCCATTTCGTCTTCGCCCGTATTCGGATTGAGCTTGTGCGCTTCCATGACCGGTAATTCGGGCTGCTGCTCCGGCGGCACGATCTCGACGCGCATCAGCTGAGCCGTCACGGCCTCACGCATGTTGGAGATCAGGGCCTCGAACAGGTTGAACGCTTCAGCCTTGTATTCCTGCAGCGGATCGCGCTGGCCGTAGCCGCGCAGGCCGATCACCTGGCGCAGGTGGTCCAGCATCACCAGATGCTCGCGCCACAGATGGTCCAGCGTCTGCAGAAGGATGGTCTTCTCGACGTAACGCATCACGTCGGGGCCCCACTGGGCCACCTTGGCCGCCATGTGCTCGTCGGCTTTCTGCTCGATGCGCTTGAGGATCTCCTCGTCGGCGATGCCTTCTTCCTTGGCCCATTCGTCGACGGGCAGGTCGAGGCCGAGCACCCGGTTCAGTTCCTCGCGCAGGCCGACCACATCCCACTGCTCGGCATACTGGTTTTCCGGCACGTGCTTGATGACGAGCTCGTCGATGAAGGCGTGCCGCATGTCGGCCACCGTCTCGGCAACGCTCTCGTTCTTCATCAGGTCGATGCGCTGCTCGAAAATGACCTTGCGCTGGTCGTTCTGCACGTCGTCATATTTGAGCAGGTTCTTGCGGATGTCGAAGTTGCGGGCTTCGACCTTCTGCTGCGCCTTCTCGAGAGCCTTGTTGATCCACGGATGGATAATCGCCTCGCCTTCCTTCAGGCCGAGCCGGGTCAGCATGGTGTCGAGCCGATCCGATCCGAAGATGCGCATCAGGTCGTCTTCCAGCGACAGATAGAATTTCGAGCGACCGGGGTCGCCCTGACGGCCCGAGCGGCCGCGGAGCTGGTTGTCGATACGACGCGACTCGTGGCGTTCGGAGCCAATGATGTAGAGGCCGCCGGGCTTCTCGACGGTCTTGGCCGGCTTGCTGCCCTTCGCCGGCTCGATCTCGACGACTTCCTTGGCGTTCAGCACGGCTTCGCGGAACTTCTCGATCTCGGCCTTGATCTCGGCGACCTTGGCCGCCTTGGCAGCTTCGTCCTCGATGCCGGCGGTCTCGATCTGCGATCGCATCTCGAGCGAACCGCCGAGTTTGATGTCGGTGCCGCGGCCGGCCATGTTGGTGGCGATGGTGATGGCACCGGGGACGCCGGCTTCAGCGACGATATAGGCTTCCTGCTCGTGGAAGCGTGCATTCAGCACGGCGAACAGTTTCGCCGGCTTGCCCGACCGCGCCGCGGCATAGAGCTTGTCCATGCCCTTGGGATCGGCGAAGTCGATCATCTTGTAGCCGTTCTTGAGCAGGAAATCGGCGAGCACTTCCGACTTCTCGATCGAGGCGGTGCCGACCAGCACCGGCTGCATGCGCGCATTGGCACGCTGGATCTCGGCCAGGATCGCGGCGTTCTTTTCGCCGTGCGTACGGTACACCTCGTCGTCTTCGTCGAGGCGGTTGATGCCGATATTGGTCGGCACCTCGACGACTTCGAGCTTGTAGATGTCGAACAGTTCGTCCGCTTCCGTCAGCGCCGTACCGGTCATGCCGGCGAGCTTGCCGTACATGCGGAAATAGTTCTGGAAGGTGATCGAAGCCAGCGTCTGGTTTTCCGGCTGGACGGTCACATGTTCCTTGGCTTCCAGCGCCTGATGCAGGCCTTCCGAGTAGCGGCGGCCCTGCATCATGCGGCCGGTGAATTCGTCGATGATCACCACCTCGTCGTTGCGGACGATGTAGTCCTTGTCGCGGGTGAACAGCGAATGCGCGCGCAGCGCCTGGTTGACGTGGTGCACGACGGAGACGTTCTCGACGTCGTAGAGGTTCTCGCCCTTGAGCTGGCCGGCATCGCGCAGCAAGGTTTCGATCTTTTCCATGCCCGCTTCGGTCATGGTCACCGTACGCTGCTTCTCGTCGACTTCGAAGTCGGTCTTCTTTTCGAGCGCGGGCAGGAAGGTGTCGATGGTGTTGTAGAATTCCGAACGGTCGTCGAGCGGGCCGGAGATGATCAGCGGCGTGCGCGCTTCGTCGATCAGGATCGAGTCGACTTCGTCGACGATCGCGTAGTTGTGCCCGCGCTGGACCATGTCTTCCAGCCGGTACTTCATGTTGTCGCGCAGATAGTCGAAGCCGTATTCGTTATTGGTGCCGTAGGTGATGTCGCAGGCATAGGCTGCCTGGCGCTCGGCGTCGTCGAGGCCATGCACGATCACGCCGGTGGTGAGGCCGAGGAAACCGTAGATCTGGCCCATCCAGGCGCTGTCGCGCTTGGCGAGGTAGTCGTTGACGGTGACGACGTGGACGCCCTTGCCGGCGAGCGCGTTGAGATAGACGGCGAGGGTGGCGACGAGGGTTTTACCTTCGCCGGTCTTCATCTCGGCGATGTCGCCTTCATGGAGCACCATGCCGCCGATCAGCTGCACGTCGAAGTGGCGCTGGCCGAGGGTGCGCTTGGCGGCCTCGCGTACGGTGGCGAAGGCGGGGACCAGAATGTCGTCTAGGCTCTTGCCGGCTTCGAGCTGGGCCTTGAATTCGGCGGTGCGGGCCTTCAGCGCGTCGTCGGAGAGCGCGGCGATTTCAGCTTCCATCGCATTGATGGCGGAGACGCGCGACTGATACGTCTTGATGCGGCGGTCGTTGGCGGAGCCGAAGAGCTTGCGGGCGAGCGCGCCGATCATCACGAAATCCTGTCTCTCAATGCGGCCCTGGAGGGCCGTGGAATTGGTTCAGCGGATCGCCCCGCGATGGACTGCGGCGCATCGCCTGCCGGCCTCGATATCGAAGGCCGTCGGGTGATAGTGGAGGTCGGGCGATCGGAGGTTCAACGGCCACGGCGCAGCCGAAATCGCACCTTCGCCACCGGCCCGGTCGGGCAGAGATATGGGGCGTCCGGGGGGATGTCAACGGCGGCAAGGTGTCAAGGATTTCATGATTTTGACAGAGTTTTCGCGTTGCCAAAATGAGTAGTTTGGGAGACTGTCCGCCGTCCCAAACAGGCACCCTTCAGATTGAGGAATTCCCGATGTTCAACGTTTCGCCCGCCCAGAAGCCGGGCCAGCGCCCCGGCCTGACCCTGGCCTCTCTCACCGGTGCTGTTGCGGTGGCGTTCCTGTCCAGTTTCCCGGTTTACGCGCAAGACGCGAACCCGGTTCTGGCCAAGGTCAACGGCCAGGAAATCCGCCAGAGCGACGTGACCATCGCGGAAGAAGAGCTCGGGCCGAGCCTCGCCCAGATGGACCCGGCGAGCCGCAAGGACAACGTGCTGTCGTTCCTCATCGACATGAAGATCGTTGCCAAGGCCGCCGAGGACAAGAAGGTCGCCGACCGCGACGACTTCAAGGCCAAGCTGGCTTTCGCCCGCAACCGCCTGCTGATGGACAGCCTGCTCGGTACCGAAGGCAAGGAAGCGCTGACCGACGCCAATATGAAGAAGGTCTATGACGACGCCGCCAAGCAGATTTCCGGCGAGCAGGAAGTCCGCGCTCGCCACATCCTGGTAGAGAGCGAGGACGAGGCCAAGAAGATCGAGGCCGAGCTGAAGAAGGGCGCCGATTTCGCCGAGCTGGCGAAGAAGTCCTCGAAGGATCCGGGCGCGGCCGATGGCGGCGATCTCGGCTTCTTCACCAAGGACCAGATGGTGCCGGAATTCTCCAAGGTCGCCTTCGAGCTGGAGCCGGGCAAGATTTCCGACCCGGTGAAATCCCAGTTCGGCTGGCACATCATCAAGGTCGAGGAAAAGCGCAACCGTCAGGCGCCGAGCTTCGATCAGGTGAAGCCGCAGATCGAGCAGTATGTGGTCCGCAAGGCGCAGGCCGATTACGTGACCAAGCTGCGTGAGAGCGCGAAGGTGGAGCGTCTGGATCAGGCCGCTGCCACGCCGGCCCCGGCTGCGCCAGCAGCGAAGGACGCGCCGAAGCCCGCCGACACCAAGATGGCGCCTCCGGCGAAGAAGTAAGCGCTTTGTCTTCCCTCTCCCCTTGTGGGAGAGGGTGGATCGACTGCGAAGCAGTCGAGACGGGTGAGGGGTAGCTACAAGCTCCGAGCCCAGCCGAACCCCTCATCCGTCTTCGCTTTGCGAAGCCACCTTCTCCCACAAGGGGAGAAGGAGGAGGACTGAGACTAGAACAAAAAGCCCGCCGAAAGGCGGGCTTTTTGCTGTCCGGCGAGCAGGCTCAGCTCTGCGTTTCGGCAACGATGTGTCGCGGCGCCACCTGGTAGCGCGGCGCGGGGGTCGCATGGCCGAACCTGGCTGAGAGGGCGCGGCGATCGGCTTCGAATCTCGCCCAGTCGTGGCTGTCCTGCAGGCCCGGAATGGTCACGAGTTCACCCTGGTCGAGGCCGGCCAGCGCCGCATCCACCATGTCATTCACATGCATTACGATGGCCTGGTTCATGTTCTGGTGCGGGTAGCCCGCCACATCCCAGAATTCGGTGGCCGTGGCGCCGGGTAGCACCGCCTGCACGCGTACGCCCTTGTCGGCGAGTTCGTGCACCAGCGAATGGCTGAAGCTCAGCACATAGGCCTTGCTGGCGCCGTAGACGCCGTTGAGCATCTCGGCTGCGATGCCGACAATCGATGAGATATTGATGATCGTCCCCTTGTTGCGCGCGACAAAACCCGGCACCGCCGCATAGGTCAGCCGCGTCAGTGCGGTGACGTTCAGCGTGATCATGTCTTCCATCTTGTCGATATCCGCATTCAGCAGCGGAGCGACCGCGCCGAAGCCCGCGTTATTGACCAGCATCGTGACGTTGCTGTCGTCACGTAATGTCGCTTCGACCTTCGCCAGATCGGCCTTGTTGCCAAGGTCAGCCGCAAGGGTGCGTACGGTGCGTCCGGTCTCCGCGGTCAGCCGCTGGGCCAGCACGGATAGCCGCTCCTGATTGCGCGCCACGAGAATGAGGTTGTAACCGCGCCTGGCCAGCCGGTCGGCATAAACGGCGCCGATACCTGTCGAAGCGCCTGTGATGAGGGCGGTACCCTGATGCGAAATCGTCATTGCCATTCTCCTGAGTGCTTTCGGCCGCGGCGGCCGTGTCAGGAAAGCTAATCTTGTGCAGCGATGTCTTAAATGTCATATAAACGGCATTTTAGGACGTTTTGGTGAAGGGAGAAGGCACATGCAGCGCGTCGGCCTTGTGGTGTCCCCGGGATGCTCGCCCATCAGTTTTGCGGCGATGTCGGTCTTCGAGCTGGCCAATCTCCTTGGCGGCGAGCCGGCCTATGATCTGCACGTGCTTTCGGAACGTGGCGGCCAGATATCGACCTCGCTCGGCATGAGCGTGGTTACGAAGCCTTTCAACGCGGCGGATGCCTATGACACGCTCGTCGTGAGCGGTGGTCTGATCGTCGAACCTGCGACACCGGGTATGATCGATTTCGTCAAGCAGGCGCCCCGGCGTGCGCGACGCGTTGCAGCCATCTGCATCGGCGCTTTCGTGTTGGCCGAAGCCGGTGTGCTCGATGAGCGGCGCGCCACGACCCACTGGCTTTACGCACGCGACATGCAGAAGCGCTTTCCGAAAGTGAGGGTCGACGAGGATCGCATTTTCGTGACGGACGGTCCGGTCTGGACATCGGCGGGCATGACTGCCGGTATCGATCTCGCATTGGCCATGGTGGAGGCTGATCTCGGCGAGGACGCAGCGCGCAGCATTGCGAGAAAGATGGTCATGTATCACCGGCGCGCGGGCGGCCAGTCGCAGTTCTCGGCCTTGCTGGAGTTGACGCCGAAATCGGATCGTATCCAGAAGGCGCTCGCCTTCGCGCGCGACAATCTGCAGAAGCCGCTGACGGTGAATGATCTTGCCGATGCGGCAAGTCTCAGCCCGCGCCAGTTCAGCCGCGCCTTTCATGCGGAGACCGGCCAGTCGCCGGCCAAGGCCATCGAGCACCTGCGATTGGAGGCCGCGCGGTTGATGATGGAGCAGAGCCGGCATCCCATCGATAATGTTGCGCAACAAACGGGTTTTGCCGATCGGGATCGCATGCGTCGCGCGTTCTTGCGCGCCTACGGCCAGCCGCCGCAGGTGATCCGGCGCAATGCGCGCGCGCAGATGGATGCGTGAGAAAAGAAGAAACTAATGTGCTGAGTTGTGAGTGGCCTTGCTCCCTCGGGTGTGCGACTACGCCGCATCTCGGGAGAGGGAGAAGCAATCACCCGATCTTGCGGCCGATATCCAGAAACTTCTGGCGGCGCTGCTGGCGCACCGCTGCGGCATCCATGCCGCTCAGATCCTTCAGCGCCTGCGCGATCGCATCGCCTGTCGTCGCGATCATCGCCGCGGGATCGCGGTGGGCGCCGCCTGCGGGTTCCTTGAGCACGGAGTCGATCACGCCGAAGCGCAGAAGGTCCTGCGCGGTGATCTTCATGTTGGTCGCGGCTTCCTGCGCCTTGGAGCTGTCGCGCCACAGGATCGAGGACGCGGCTTCCGGCGAGATCACGCTGTAGATCGCGTGTTCCAGCATCAACACCTTGTTGGCGGTGGCAATCGCGATCGCGCCGCCCGAGCCGCCTTCACCGATGATGACGGCGACATTGGGCACGCCAAGAGCAAGGCAGGCATCGGTCGAGCGCGCAATGGCTTCCGCCTGGCCGCGCTCTTCCGCGCCGATGCCGGGATAGGCGCCGGCGGTGTCTACCAGCGACAGCACCGGAATGCCGAAACGGTCGGCCATCTCCATCAGGCGCACAGCCTTGCGATAACCCTCTGGGCGCGCCATGCCGAAATTGTGCTTGAGGCGGGTTTCGGTGGTCGAGCCCTTTTCCTGGCCGAGCACGCAGACGGCCTCGCCACGGAAACGGCCGAAGCCTGCAATCAGGGCTTCGTCCTCGCCGAACTTGCGGTCGCCAGCGAGCGGGGTGAATTCGGTGATGAGCGAGTCGATGTAATTGACGCAATGCGGCCGCTGCGGATGCCGCGCGACCTGGGTTTTCTGCCACGGCGTCAGATTGGCATAGAGCTCGTGCAGGGCGGCGACCGCCTTGTCCTCGATGCGCACGATCTCCTCACCGATGTCGCTGCCGCCAGCGGCGAGCACGCGCAATTCATCGATCTTGGAATCAAGCTCGGCGACCGGCTTTTCGAAGTCGAGATAGCTGCGCATGGGATCGGACATTCGTTCAATATGGGGAGATCGGGCGGCGGGCAAAACTGCCGTGGCAGGCTTTTCGGGTGAAACCATGGCCGGAGTCAAGCCGAGAGGGTTTCTTTTCGTTGATAAATCAAAGGGTTGATTTTTGGTTGCTGTGTGTCGCGTTGCGCCGGCACCACCACCAGACCGCGCCGCCGAGGACGATCGCGAGCACGACGACGACCAAGACGCTGTAATGTTTGGCCTTGTGCTCGAGCCCGGCGAGGCCGCCAAAATGTTCGAGCGCGGAGACGGCGAAGGCGGCCGGCAGCACATGCGCCGGCGCCCAGATCAGTGCGGCCGGGATGTTCACCGGGACGAATTTTGCTGGCGTCATGCCAAGCGCGCCGGCGGTGACCGGCACGAAAGCGCGGATCGGCGGCACGAAGCGGGCAAGGAACACGGCCCAGATGCCGAAGCGATCGAAGAAGGTTTCGCTCTGCGCAACGACGCCCGGATAGTTCTTCAGCGGCCAGGCCTGCAGCAATGCGCGCTGTCGCACATGCCCGGTCCAGTAGGCGCCGCCGTCGCCCAGGATGGCGCCGAGAATGGCCGCCGCCAGCACGGCGAAAAGGTTGAGATCGCCGGCCGGAATCAACGCCGAGAGCGCCAGAATCAGCGTCGTGCCGGGGATGAAGGTGCCGAGCACCGGGATTGCCTCAAGCAGCGCGGCGAGAAATACGGTGAGATAGCCGAGCCAGGCATGGGCCGCGACGAACTGCGTGATGGCGTCGATGAAAGCGTGCACGGGGGCCCCAAAGAATTGCAGCAATTCCAGACAGTAACACCGTCATTGCGAGGAGCAGCGCCGCAACAATCAAGAAAGCCGCAAATGAAGGCTGGACGGCTTCGGCGCAAGGGCACATCGCAATGACGGTCGAGGCATCCAGCATCGCCCAATTCGCAGAGCAGGGCTCCAAAAACCTGCAATACAACCTATCTATATGATTACATTTTGGAACTTTGCCGTTCCCATGGGCTTTGTCCGGCCGCGGCTCTCTGCTACGTTCCGCAAAGCACCCCATCCGTAGCCAAACTGAAAGACTGGTTTCGGCATTCCCGGGACCACGGAGGATCGATGACCGCCGCCATGACCAAAGCGCAAGACCAGCAGGAAGCGTTGACCGGCATTCCCGACATCAAAGTGTCGGTGCGCAAGGTATTCGGCATCGATTCCGACCTCGAAGTGCCCGCCTTCTCCTATAGCGATCCGCATGTGCCGGATACCGACCCTGATTACCGCTTCGACCGCGCGACCACCCTCGCGATTCTCGCAGGGTTTGCCCGCAACCGCCGCGTGATGGTCACCGGCTTCCACGGCACCGGCAAGTCGACCCATATCGAGCAGGTCGCTGCCCGCCTGAACTGGCCCTGCGTCCGCGTCAATCTCGACAGCCACATCAGCCGTATCGACCTCGTCGGCAAGGACAGCATCGTGGTCCGCGACGGCAAGCAGGTCACCGAGTTCCGTGACGGCATTTTGCCTTGGGCACTGCAGCACAATGTCGCGCTGGTGTTCGACGAATACGACGCGGGTCGTCCGGACGTGATGTTCGTGATCCAGCGCGTGCTGGAAGTCGCCGGCCGCCTGACGCTGCTCGACCAGAACAAGGTCATCAAGCCGCATCCGGCCTTCCGCCTGTTCGCCACCGCCAACACGGTCGGTCTCGGCGATACGTCCGGTCTCTATCACGGCACCCAGCAGATCAATCAGGGCCAGATGGACCGCTGGTCGATCGTCACCACGCTGAACTATCTCGCCCATGACGAGGAAGTGAAGATCGTGCTGGCCAAGGCCAAGCACTATCAAACGCCCGAGGGCAAGGACATCGTCAACAAGATGGTGCGCCTCGCCGATCTCACGCGTAACGCGTTCGCGAATGGCGATCTCTCCACGGTGATGAGCCCGCGTACGGTGATCACCTGGGCGGAAAACGCGGATATCTTCGCAGATATCGGCTTCGCCTTCCGCGTCACCTTCCTCAACAAGTGCGACGAACTCGAGCGCCCGCTGGTCGCCGAATTCTATCAGCGTTGCTTCAACGCCGAGCTGCCGGAAAGCTCGGTGAACGTGGCGCTGAGCTGATGTGATGGCGAAGGTCACCGTGGAGCGCACGATTGGAGTAACCAAGCGCGCGGTTCAAGGTGGCCTGTTTCGCTACAATGTCGAGAAGATGGGGAAGCAGAAGCACAAGAGCTTCGCCATTTCATTGCGCGACAAGGAAGAGATCGTCGGCGGCATTGTTGGCGAAGTCTGGATGACCGTGCTGTTCATCCAGCTCTTCTGGATCGATCAGCAGTTTCGCGGCAAGGGTCATGGTAAGGCGCTGATCGAAGCGATCGAGGATCAAGCGCGAAACTTCGGCGCGGTGCGTGCCTATGTTGATACGATGAGTTTTCAGGCGCCGGACTTTTACGGCGCCTGTGACTATGAAGCTTTAGGCACCATCGATGGTTATCCAGGCGGCGTGACACGCCACTGGTTTACCAAGGCGCTGTAAGGACTGGCGATGAGCACGACGACGACCAATAAATTCCGTCCCGGAGCCAAGGAAGCACCGACCGAGCCGTTCAAGCGCTCTGTCGCCTCCGCTCTTCGCGCGATCGCCAGGACGCCGGAGCTTGAAGTCACTTACGCCGCCGAGAAGCCCGGCCTCGCGCCCGGCAAAGCGCGTCTTCCCGAGCCGGCACGCAAGCTGAGCAAGCGCGACGCCGCCATCGTGCGCGGCCATGCCGATTCCATCGCGCTGAAACTCGCCTGTCACGATCCGAAGGTGCATCGCAAGCTGATGCCCGGCAATCCGCAGGCGCGTTCGGTGTTCGAAGCCGTCGAGCAGGCGCGCGTCGAGGCGATCGGCTCGCGCCGCATGGCCGGCGTCGCCAAGAATCTCGGCGCGATGCTGGAAGATCACTTCCACCGCGGCAAGTTCGACGAGATCACCGACCGCGCCGATGCGCCGCTGGCCGATGCGCTGGCGATGCTGGTGCGCGAGCGCCTCACCGGCCTTGCTCCACCCGATGCCGCCAAGAAGGTCGTCGATCTCTGGCGGCCGATTCTCGAAGAGAAGATCGGCGCGCGCCTCGACCAGCTCGAAAGCTTCACCGAGAACCAGGCGAAGTTCGGCGATGCCATTCACAGCCTGCTCTCCGATCTCGATCTCGGCGAAGACCGCGACGCCCAGCCCGACGACGAGCAGAACGAGGACGACGAGCGCCAGGGCGAGAACAATCAGGATGGCGCCGAAGGCTCGCCGGAAAGCGACGCCGCGCAGGAGATGAGCGCGGATCAGGCACAGCAGTCGTCGGACGAGATGACCGACAGCGCGATGGAAAGCGCGCAGGCCTCGGCCTCCGACACCTTCGACGAAGACGGCGAGATGGGCGACGAGGATACGCCCGGCGAAGCCACGCGTCCGAATGCGCGCAACCAGAACGAACGCCTCGGCCCCGAATATCACGCCTTCGCGCCGAAATATGACGAGATCATCGCCGCCGAGGATCTGTGCGATCACGACGAGCTGGAGCGCCTGCGCGCCTATCTCGACAAGCAGCTCGCGCATCTGCAGGGCGTCGTCGCGCGCCTTGCCAACCGGCTGCAGCGCAAGCTGATGGCGCAGCAGAACCGCGCATGGGATTTCGATCTGGAAGAAGGCATCCTCGATCCCGCGCGCCTGTCGCGCGTGGTCACCGATCCGTTCTCGCCGCTGTCCTTCATGCACGAGAAGGAAGCCACTTTCCGCGACACCGTCGTCACGCTGCTGCTCGATAACTCCGGCTCGATGCGTGGCCGTCCGATCACCGTCGCTGCCACTTGCGCGGACATTCTCGCGCGCACGCTGGAGCGTTGCGGCGTCAAGGTCGAGATCCTCGGCTTCACCACGCGGGCGTGGAAAGGCGGACAGTCGCGCGAGGCGTGGCTCGCCGCCGGCAAGCCGGCCAATCCCGGCCGCCTCAACGATCTCCGCCACATCATCTACAAGTCGGCGGACGCCCCGTGGCGTCGTGCGCGCAAGAACCTCGGCCTGATGATGCGCGAAGGGCTGCTGAAGGAGAATATCGACGGTGAGGCGCTCGACTGGGCGCACAAGCGCCTGCTCGGCCGCCCCGAGCAGCGCAAGATCCTGATGATGATCTCCGACGGCGCACCAGTGGATGACAGCACGTTGTCGGTGAATCCCGGCAACTATCTGGAGCGTCATCTCCGCCACATCATCGAGGAGATCGAGACCCGCTCGCCGGTGGAGCTCATTGCCATCGGTATCGGCCACGACGTCACGCGCTACTATCGCCGCGCGGTCACCATCGTGGATGCCGAAGAACTTGGCGGCGCCATCACCGAGAAGCTGGCGGAGCTGTTCAGTGAGACGAATGGCCCCGCGCCGAGCCATGGCCGGCGGCGTAGGGTGAATTGATGTTGTAGGGTGGGCAAAGGGGCTTGCCCCGTGCCCACCACAATTTTCGGCGTATGACTGTGGTGCTGGTGGGCACGCTCGATTTCGCCCACTCTACATGTTTGCCCTCCCGACAGGTCTCCCTTGGCCGCCGATCTCTCCCGCCGTTCCGTCCTCGCCTCGCTGGCCGCGACCGTCGCGCTGCCGGCCATCGCGCGCGCGCGACCCGTCCCCGTGCCGGCGCCGGCTTCCGCCAAGGCGGCGGAAAAGATCGCCGTCGACGCCCGGCCCTTGCCATCCTTCGACACGCGCGATCCCTCACGCACCCGCTTCGGTTCGCTGCAATATCGCAGCGGTCTGGTGCTGACTTCGACATATCGCGATTTCGGTGGCATCTCCGCGCTGCGGCTCGATGACAAAGGCGAGCATTTCGTCGCGCTCAGCGACAAGGGCATGTGGTTCACCGGTAGGATCGCCTATGGCGGCGCTATCATGACCGGGCTCGTCGACGTGGAAGCCGCGCCGATCCTTGGCAGCGATGGCAAGCCGCTCGAAGCGCGCGGCTGGTACGACAGCGAATCCCTCGCGCTGGAAGACGGCATCGCCTATGTCGGCTTCGAGCGCGTGCATCAGATCGTGAAGTTCGACTTCGCCCGCGATGGTGTGCTGGCGCGCGGCACGCCGATCGATACGCCGGCGGGCATGCGCAAGCTGCCGGACAACAAGAGCCTGGAATCGCTCGTCCTGGTGTCAAAGGACAAGTTCAAGTCCTCGCCGCTGGCCGGGATGCTGCTGGCGATCTCCGAGCGCGGCCTCGACGCGGCCGGCAACATCCAGAGCTGGATCATCGGCGGCAAGGCGCCGGCAACCTTCGGCATTCGTCGTACGCAGAAATATGACATCAGCGACGCTGCGCTGCTGCCGTCCGGCGATCTGCTCTTGCTGGAGCGGAAGTTCTCGCTGTTCGGCGACACCGGCATCCGCATCCGCCGCATTCCGCTCACCGCGGTGGTGCCGAATGCCGTGCTAGACGGCCCGGCCATTCTGGAAGCCGATCTCGGCTATGAGATCGACAATTTCGAAGGGATCGACACCCACGAGACCGAGCATGGCGAGACGGTCATCACGCTGATCTCCGACAACAATTTTTCGATGCTGCAGCGAACGCTGCTGATGCAGTTCACACTGGTGGAGTAGGGCGGTTCTTCACCTCTCCCCGCCGGGGAGAGATGATCGAGAGTCGATGCGAATTGAAAATTGAAGTAGCTACGCCGCGGCCCCGGCTTGCGCCGTGGCGCGCGCCAGCAGCTCCCGTACTTCCATCGCCGGCACCGGGCGACTGAACAGATAGCCTTGCATTTCCGTGCAGCCGAGCGCGCGCAGCAGTTCCTTCTGCGGCAGGGTCTCGACCCCTTCCGCGGTGGTGGTCATCTGCCGCGACGCTGCGATGTTGACCACGGCCTGCACGATGGATGACGAGCCATGGGCATCGGTAATGTCGGTGACGAACGAGCGGTCGATCTTGATCTTGTCGAACGGGAAGCGCTGCAGATAGCTGAGGCTCGAATAGCCGGTGCCGAAATCGTCGAGCGCGATACGGACGCCGATCTCGCGCAGATCCTGCATGATGCCGAGCGCGGTCTCGTCGTCGCGGATCAGCACCGCTTCGGTAATCTCCAGTTCGAGCCGCCGCGCCGGCAGTCCGGATGCGGCGAGTGCCGCCGCGACTTTCAGCGGCAACGATCCGCCGCGGAATTGCGCTGGCGAGACATTGATGGCGATGCGCACATCATCGGGCCAGTGGGTGGCCTCCTGGCAGGCGGTCGACAGCACCCATTCGCCGAGCTGGCTGATCACGCCGATATCCTCGGCCACCGGAATGAAATCGACCGGCGAGATCATGCCGCGTTCCGGATGTCGCCAGCGCAGCAGCGCCTCGCAGCCGACCGGGCTGTCGTCGCGCAGATTCAGCAGCGGCTGGTAGTAGACCTCGAAGCCGCCTGCCGCGAAGCCGTCATCGGCCACGGCCTCGCGCAGATCGAGCTCCAGCATCCGCCGTGCCTTGGCTCTCGCGTCCATCTGCGGCTCGAAGAAGCGGAAGGTGCGACGTCCTTCGGCCTTGGCGCCATACATCGCAAGGTCGGCATTCTTCAGCAGCTCGTCGAGATCGCTGCCGTCCCGCGGCGCCATGGCGATGCCGATCGACGCATCGGTGAGCAGCCGATGGCCGAGACATTCATAGGGCTCGCGGATCGCGGCATAGATGCGGGTGAGGAGATCGGTGATGTCGCCATGGGCGGCGACATCGGTTTGCACGATGGCGAATTCATCGCCGCCAAGGCGCGCCACCACGTCGGAGCCGCGCACGCACAGCCGCAGCCGCCGCGCAATCTCCTTGAGCAGCTCGTCGCCCACGGGATGGCCGAGCGAATCGTTGATGCTCTTGAATTCGTCGATGTCGATATAGAGCACGGCGCATTGCGCGCCGCGGTCGACGCGCTTCAGTTCGCGCTCCAGCTCGGAGCGGAACAGTGTGCGGTTCGGCAGATCGGTGAGCGCATCGTAATGGGCGAGATGCGCGATGCGCTCCTCGGTCGCGCGACGCTCGGTGATGTCTTCGTGGGTCGCCACCCAGCCGCCATCCGCCACCGGCTGCGACGAGATCTGGATCGAGCGCCCGTCCGCAGTCTGCATGAATTGGATGTGGGAGCGGTCGACGTCGCGCATCACGGCTGCGACATAGGCATTCACATCGCCGGCGAACGACCCCGTATCCTTGCGGTGCTGGATCACGCTGCGGAACGGCAGGCCGGGTATGATGACATCCGGCGACAGGCCATACATATCGAGATAGCGCTGGTTGCAGACGACGACGCGGGCATCGGCGTCGAACAGCAGCAGGCCTTGCGTCATGTTGTTGATGGCCGTCGCCAGCCGGTTCTTTTCCAGCCTCAGTTCGCGCTGCGCATTGGTGCTCTGGCGGCGGATATGCCGGATGATGACGAACAGGAAGCCCGTCAGCAGCAGGGTCGCGGCCGCGGCGAGCAGAGTCAGGAACTTGGTTTGATTACGCCAGTCGGCCAGAATGCCGTCGACCGACGTGGTCGCGATCAGCGCAATCGGAAAGTCGTTGAGCAGACGTATGGTGCCGAGACGGTCGGTGTTGTCGATCGGGCTGACCGTGCGGATCGTTGTCGGCGCGTCACTCACGCGGAGATGTTCAAGCAGGGGGCTGCCCTTGAACACGCGCCCGATGGACTCACTGGCCAGCGGGAAGCGTGCCAGCAAGGTGCCGTCGCGATGGAACATGGCGACAGTGGAATTGTGACCCAGCGAGACGGAGGCGAAGAACTTCTCCATATGTTTGGGTTCGATGCCGCGGGTGACGATGCCGAAGAACTCTCCCTTGGGACCGTTGATCCGGCGTGCGAACACCGTCTTCCATTTGCCGGTGAGCCGGCTGAGCACCGGCCGCACGATCTCTTCGTCGCGGAAAGTCTGCGACTTGATGGTCTCGAAATAGTCCCGGTCGGCCATGCTGGCATCCGGAGGCGGCCATGAGCCCGACCAGTTGATCAGACGCCCCGTCGCATCGATCAACGTCAGTTCGCCGGCGAATTCGTCGTCGAGTTTGGACTTCAGCATCAGATGCGCTTCGAAGCCCGACATCGCATGGGCGAAGCTCTCGGGCGTCATGATGCCGTCGGTCGTCAGTTGCGCGCGCAAGCCCTTCTGGATGCGTTGCAGCTCCTGGAACTGTTGATCGAAATGGTGCTGCAGCAGCAGCGCGGTGTTTTCCAGTTCGCGTTTGCTGTTGTCGAGGGCGCGCTTGCGGAAGTTGTTCACCGTCATGGCTGTGCCGATGACGATGGCGATGATGATCACCGCGCCTGACAGGAGAAGCCATCGCACCATGCCGCGCCGCGGAATGGTGCCACGAACGCCAGGCACAAACGGCGCGATGTGCCCGTCCTCGCTCACTTGTCCTCCAGGCTGTAAACCCATGTCCTCACCCTCATGAGGATATGGATACCCGCCAAAGCGTAGAAGCGAGGTTAGCAATTCAGGTGAATGAGGAGTTAATTACAACCAATAAGAGGTATTGAATTACGCCGCCAGGCTGTTGGTGGCGCCCGCCGGATAGGTCTGGTTGCGGCCGAGCGACTTGGCGCCATAGAGAGCGGTATCCGCCTTGTTGATGAGTTCCATCACCGACGTCTGCGCTGATGGTACGAAGCAGGCGGCGCCGACGCTGACCGTCGTGGGTGTCATGCCCTCGCGCTCGATGCTGCCGATGTCGCGACGGATGCGTTCGCCGAGTTCGATCGCCTCGGCCAGCGTCAGGCCGGGCAGGATCAACGCGAATTCCTCGCCGCCATAGCGCGCCGCGCAATCGCTGGCGCGCTTGCCGTGGCGCGCGATGCTCCAGGCGATGCCGCACAGGACGAGGTCGCCGGCCGTCGATCCTGCGGACTGCGTCTATCTCGACGACCTCGGTGTCAATCTCAAGCCCGCCCGCGATCTCGGCATGCGCACCATCAAGGTGACATCAGCCGCGCAGGCCCTGGCGGAGCTGGAAGACGCCACGGGATTGCAGCTGCGCTAGCGCAAGGCACGGACAGCAGTGTCCCCTCCCTCAAGCCGCGCAGCGGCGCAGCGGGGAGGGTCAGGGTGGGGTGCTTCCCCAAACTCTACGTCACGTGGGGAGAAACCCCACCCGGCGCTGCGCGCCACCCTCCTCGCGGCGCTTCGCTTGGGGGAGGGAATCCACTGACCGCCGCGGCACGAAAAAAACGACGCGCCTTCCGGCGCGCCGCTTCCATCTCCATCCTCTCGCCCGCCTCAGATGATCGAGCGATCCACATTGCGCACCTCGCCGGTACGCGCGTCCACGTCGACCTGGATCCACTTGCCATAGGCGTCGCGGCCCTCGATCTCCCATTCATCGCCGTCGAAATGCGTGTTCTTCACCTGCACCACGCCGATGCGATAGGCGACCTGGATCGCCTGTTCGACGGTGAGCGGGCCGACCGGCATCACCGGCACGGCGACAGCCGCGCGCGGCGCGCGGGGCGCATAGATATCGGCCGCCACGGCCGGCAATGCGGTCGCGAATGCGCCCGCGGCCAGCACCGGAAGCAGGGCTTTGCGCAGCATCTGTTGCATCGGAAATCTCCTTAGTGAACTCATCCCGCCTTCGCCCGCATGGCGAAGCGCGCCGCAGACAGCAGCGCTCGGAAAATACGAACGCCGCGTGCGGCAGGCGAGTTCCCACTTGAAATGGGGCGATATCGTGGAACGCCTGCGCCGCAGCCTGCCGCGTCACGTGCGATCCCGGGGATGCAGCGCGGCCTTCTCCGCTTCGAGATCCTCGATCAGGATCTTGATGCTCTGGCGCGCCAGATTGTCCGCCGGTCCCAGCGCGAAGCATCTGTAATGTTCGATCTTGAGGTCGATCTCGACGCATTTCCTGCACATGGCATGTCCCGATCCGATAAGCCGGGACCATTGTCGATCTCATCACCGAGAGGCCGGACGCAGTACGGTGATGCCTGCTAATGTCCGAACGTGTTATTCGTTCAACGCGCAAGCCGCGATACGCCGCAGCGCGTGCGAAATAAAAGGCTGGCTATCGCCCCGCGAAACGCGCAAGGTGAACCATCGCTGCACTGCTCTTGGCTTCCATCAGTGATGAGAGTGCCTTGAAGCGCTCCCGCCATCCTCTAGCAGGAGCGGACACGATGGATCGCAGTCCCTATTCCCCGAAAGATTCGAAAGACATCATTGCCAGTCTGATCCGCGATACGCGGCGGACGGCCATGAAAATGCCGCCCGGCGTCGAGCGGGACCGGCTGCTCCGCAAGGCCGGCCATGACGATGTCGCCGCCAATCTGCATGCCTGGGCGAATTCGTCCGGTCTGCAGGGGCCGATCTAGATGGTTGTTTCCCGGCGTCGCACCTTTCGCGCGGACACCACCACTGACACCACGCAGCGCAGCCGCGCCAGCGCGCTGGCTTCGGCCGAGCTCGACACCATGGCCGATAGCAGCGCCAGCGCGGAAGATGTCGAAAGCCGCAAGCAGCGCCTGTTGAACGGCCCGGAGGAATTTCGCGACAGCCGGTCGGATCGGCACGACCCCGCCCTCATCAAGAAGATGGCGGCGGAGCGCAGGCTCGTCGATGCGGCCGAAGGCCTCGCTGCCTATCGCGCGCGGGAAGCGACGGCCCAGGCCAATCTCGAACGGCTGCGGGCGGAGCGCGTGGCCCGCGAGGCGGCCGGACCGGCCCCTGCGCCCGCCGCCAAATCCCGCAGGAAAATTCGCAGCAGGCCTTAGATTCATCGCATTCGCGGCCTAGACATCAGGGATCGACATTGTATTCGAGCTTTGAACGGCCGGCTGCTTTATGCGGCGTAGCTGACGAACTTCCTTCTCAAATTCGATCTGTAGCGCTTCCGGCAGTTTCGGAAGTGAGTGTCCTATGACCGATTGAAAGGAATCGTCATGCCCACAGGTACCGTCAAGTTCTTCGATGCCAATAAAGGTTTCGGCTTCATCGCACCGGAAGGTGCGAGCCAGGATGTGTTCGTTCACATCTCGGCCGTCGAGCGCGCCGGCATTCGCGCGCTGGTCGAAGGCCAGAAGGTGAGCTTCGAAGTGGTGCAGGATCGCCGCACCGGCAAGAATGCCGCCGACAATCTTCAGATGCTCTGACGCCTCCGCGCGCAGCGCCGCTGCGCGCCGCAGCCGGCGTCACGCCATCATCGCATCAGCGCACGCGCAAGGTTTTGACCTGATCAGGACCGGACGTTGCTGCGCCGTGATCCCGTTTGCGCGTCCACGGATGTACTGGGCGCGATAATGAGGATCGGAACGGGCCGGGTCATGTGACCCGGCTCTTTTCGTTTGATGCGGTCGTCGTCTCTCGCCCGCCCACAAAAAAGCGCGCCCTTCGGCGCGCTGTTTCGTTTCGGCTTGGTGCGTGATCCCGAAAGTGGAGTCCGGCATCCGGACGGGATCATGCCGTCATTGAAAATGACGTCCCGCCTCAGATGATCGAGCGATCCACATTCCGGATTTCGCCGGTGCGCGCGTCGATATCCACCTCGATCCATTTGCCATAGGTGTCGCGGCCCTCGATCTCCCATTCGTCGCCGTCGAAATGGGTGTTCTTCACCTGCACCACGCCGATGCCATAGGCCACCTGGATCGCCTGTTCGACGGTGAGCGGCCCCGCCGGCATCACAGGCACGGCGACAGCCGCGCGCGGCGCGCGGGACACATAGACATCGGCCGCCATCGCCGGCACCGCGGCGCTGAGCACGCCGGCTGCGAGCATCGGAAGCAGGGCTTTGCGCAGGATCTGTTGCATCGGAAATCTCCTCATGAATTCGCAAGTCGCATTCGTCGCGCGACGAAGTGCACCGCACACAGCGGCGCGTCGGGAATACGAACGCGGGGAGGGCACGGGTGTTCCGCAAGGAAATGGGGCGATTTGATGCGGGAAAAGCGGCATTAGGATACGCTGAGTATCTACAACTTAATCTTGAAATATAATCACAAAAACCATAGTTTATATAACCATGGATGATCGATGCGTATCTTCAAGACGAAGAATCTCGCGCGGTTCACCAGGCAGCACGGGATCGACGATGCCAGTCTCGTCGAGGCCGTCGCGCGTGCGAGGCGAGGTCTGATCGATGCCGATCTCGGCGGCCAGATCATCAAGCAGCGCGTGGCACGGCCGGGCGAGGGCAGGCGAGGCGGCTTCCGCATGTTGCTCGGCTTTCGCTCCGATCGCGCGGTCTTCCTGTTTGGCTTCGCGAAGAACGAGCGTGAGAATATCGGCGCTGACGAACTAATGACCTTGCGCGAATTGGTGTCGTTCTGGCTTGCCGCTGACGCGGCGGCGATCGACAGGGCGCTCAAGGATGGGAAACTTATTGAGGTGCATGATGGCACGGAAGATTAGCAAGACACCTGCGAAGAAACGCACTAGCCGCCTCACGGCAGAATTGCTGGAGATCGCGGACGACATGCATGCTGCCGGCCTATTGCCGAACGCCGCTCACGACAAGATCACAATGCGCCACATTGGGCCGCGTGCCGAAGCTGAAACAGTCGAACTGACAGGCGATGAGATCAGGGCTATCCGCGAAAAGGCGCGGCTCAGCCAGGCGGTCTTTGCGCATCATCTGAAATTGACTGTCGGTCATGTGTCCAAGCTGGAGCGAGGCTCCGAACGCGCAAAAGGACCTACTCTGGTTCTGCTGGATGTGATCCGGCGCAAGGGGATCGAAGCGATTCTATGATCTTTAGGATGAAATAAGATCGGAGGACGCGACTCATACAAATTGGTGTAGAGCGAGCACTTTCCTCGCGTCTTTCGCTAGTGCGATAGCTTGCGGGATGTAACCAGCGTTCGCGACTATTTGGCAGCCCATTTCCGCTTCAATGCTTATTGACTGTCCGTTGGGCAGCACTATCGTACCAAAGCAACTTGAGCGCGAATTGGGGCCGATGGATTCTCTAATAGAGATAATTAAAGTCACAAATAGTAAAGAATTTTCGGAAACTGGAGGAGGGCACAATCAGAAGGGCGTCGAATTCCAGAGAAACTGGGCTTTGGTCCGAATGTTTGAGCTCGAGACCGCAAACGAGCCAGACTATCTATTTCTTTTCGAAGCAATCCAGGACATCGCGATTCTGGATTCTAGTTCTTCGCCGAAGAGAATTTCTATTTATCAAGTAAAGAAGAAAGATCGAAACGAATGGTCGTGGGGCAACCTTACGAACCTTCATAAGCCGAATTCCGTAAAAACTAAGCCGCTTAATGGTGCTGCCAATAGCCCTATCGGGAAACTTTATCTGGCTATCCGTGCTTTTAAACTTGTCGAGGGCACCGGCCGCTTCGTGTCCAATGCGGGATGCGACCTTGAGATGGCGGACGGTACAAATGCTGCCACTTCACTCCCTATTTGTCTCGCAGATATCTCCTCAGAATTCAGGGATCTAGTTTTTGCTGGGCTTGCCTCGTGTCACGATCCTAGCGAGCCTCCGCCAGACTTGAAATCAATATTCATCGAGCGGGTAAGTGTACCTGTCGATGATGCGTCAACCTATGCTGTCGGCAAGGCTCATGAATTGCTATTTGCCTTGAGCCCGTCACATGCAGGTCAAGCTCGTTCGTTCGTTGATGCGCTTCTTGCGAAGATTGGACCTCTGGGTGCAAGAACGGATACTTGTGCAACATTCGAGCAAGTCAAAGAACGTCACGGGTTCGGCAGACGTCAGTTGAAGTCCGCTCTGGCGGATCTCCAGGAAATTCCGGATGTACTGCAAACTTTAGAGACTTGGCTTTCAGCTTTGGCTTCTGAGGGTATGAGCATCATGCAGATCACGCGAATACGGTCTGCAGCGAGTGCTATCTTTCGTCACCAGTTAATCGGTGGAGCCTCTGATGGGGAAGAGATCGCTTATGCGTGCGACGAATGGCTTGTCGATAAAGAAGAACCCTCTCAGCTCATCCCATTCTTGGAGGGAGCTTTATTGGATCTTCAAAGTGAATTCAAATCAACTGAGCTGGCAAAGCTGCAGGCTCATATTCTGCTGCGAGCAATAGCCAAATGCGTGGTCCAGATCTAAGGCGGCTTGTACGAAGCCTCAGGACGAAATCATATGAAAAGCTTGCGATTCGAAAACATCTGGCTGTTGTCAAAGAAGGAGGAACGCGCAAGGAAGGTGAAATTCGAGACGACAAATCTGATCGTCGGAATGAATCACACCGGAAAATCGAGTCTGATTAAATCGCTATTTGTAACTTTAGGGGCTGCGCCGGAAGGAAATCTTGCTGACTGGGACAAAGATGCGGTGACGTTAGTTGAGTTTTCGGTAGATGGCGTGACGTTCAAGGTCGTCCATCAGAATGGTTGTCGAGCGATCTTTGACAGTGATGGCAGCTTGCTGGCTTCGGCGGTCAATCATGCGAATTGGACGTCTATATTTGCCGACGTTAGCAATTTCAATCTTGTTTTGCCGGAGAAAAAAACCGACGCGGTGGTTAAAGCTGACGCACGTTGTTTCTTTTTGCCGTTCTACATAAATCAGGATGGTAGCTGGTTGTCAGGCTGGGATACATTTGTAGGGTTGCAGCAATATAAGACGCCCGTTGGTGCTATTCTTGATTATTTTACGGGTGTTAAGCCGCCTGAATGGTATCAGGTAAATTCTGAGAAGGCGCTGGTGCAGCGTGATTTGGATGCGCATCGCCAAGAGCATGCGTTGGTTTCGCGATTTCGCGAGCGTTTCAGTAAAACGATGTCGTTGTCTGGGCCCAAGTTTGATTCTCAAATCTTCGACCAAGATATCTCTCGGCTGGTTCAAGAAGTAAGTGAACTAAATTCGGAGCAGGAGAAGCTCCGTGATGTTGCTGTTCGCGAGCGAGAGACGGCGAATAGTGCTCTTCTTCAAGCCAATCTGGCGATCCACGCGCTGGCTGTTTACGATAATGACTCATCGTACTTGCGAGACATTGAGCATGACGACTTGGTCTGCCCAACATGTGGTGCTGAGCATGATAAGTCTTTCATGGCGATGTTGAATTATGCCGAAGATGCTCGTGTTTTACGTCAGCTGGCCGTTAGGCTGAAGGTGGATGCGAGAAATGCTAATAATCAGTACGAAGAGACGAAGAAGAAAGTACGTGATTTAGAAAGTCGCTACGCTTCGGTCTCTAATTTGCTCAGTACTCGGCGGGGTGACCTGGAATTCGGTGACGTTGTGCGAAGTATGGGCGCCGAGGCTGCATTCGCAATGTTTGAGAAGGATCTTGACGCTCTGAAAGGAGACATCGACGCGTGTCTTATCCAGATCGATGAGTTCGATCAGCAGCTAAAAGAGCTTACAAATGCAAAGCGTTCGAAAGAAATTCTGAAATTATTCCGAGCGTCTTATGCCGCCGCAATGACGGCTCTTTCCACATCTGCGGCTAACGCGGAAAAGGCTCGGCTTACTAGTAAGCCAAATGTTTCGGGCAGCGGCGGCCCTCGCACTATCCTAGCTTACTATTCAGCGCTATGGCGTACATGTTTTGGTCAGTACGGCTCTTATTCCGTTCCGCTTGTTATAGATTCTCCGCAGCAGCAAGGTCAGGATGTAGAGAATTTGCCGCGGATGATTAGGTACATAGCCAAAGATATGCCAAGCGGTGCTCAGGTTATTCTCGGGGTGGAAACGCCTACTTCTGAGAAATTCGACCAAGTTATTGAACTATCTGAGCCCTACCGTCTTCTAGAGACAAAAGCTTTTGCTGAAGTTGATAGCGTTGTGCTCCCATACTTGGATAAAATGCATCTCAGTTTGCTCAGCACATAACGTCTCGATTGTTCTAAATGTGCTCGAACTAACAAAACGGCCGGATCTCGCGATCCGGCCGTTTTGTTAATTCTGATACGAAGCTGCGCCGTTGCGACGCGCCGTCCTTCAGCTCAGGCAGCTCACGCCGCCCAAAAACCTCAGGCAGCCTTGGCTTCGGCCTGCTTCTTCTCGATGGCGCGCTTGAGCAGCACGGCCTTGGCGGAGAGCTCGCTCTCCTTCGCCGCGTTCAGGTAAGCGTCGAAACCACCGCGGTGGTCCACCGACTTCACGGCATTGGCGGAGACGCGCAGGCGCACGCCGCGGCCGAGCGCGTCGGAAATGAAGGTCACATTGACCAGGTTCGGCAGAAACCGGCGCTTGGTCTTGATGTTCGAATGGCTCACCTTGTGGCCGACCTGCGGGCCCTTCAGTGTCAGTTCACAACGCCGGGACATGGCGAAAATCCTCTGTCATCCCCGCCTGCAGCCAGTTGGCCGGGCAGGGGTTCAAAAATCACGTCCATTTCAGGAGCCGCGGACGTATAGGGTTTGGAGCTGCAAACGTCAAGACGGAGTCATCCAGATGACATCTATCTGGTGACACGCGCCCGGAACCGGACATCTGGCACCGGCCCGCCCGAGGGGCGACCGCGCTGGCAACGCCGGCTCTATAGCCTGCCTTGGCCGGCGATACCACCGCGAATTGCCGGAAAGCGCGCGCGGGCGTTGGAAAGCCGCGCAGTTCCCATCATATAAAGGACGTATTCCGGCCGGACACGAAGGATCGGCCGCGCCATCTGCACGCACAAGCTGCGGCCCGGCAGACCAGACGTGAGGTAAGACGAGACGTGCACGGCCCCGGCCCCCGCAACACAGGATTCTGGACCCGGCTGCCTCTGCCTCGGTTGACCATGGCAGGTGCGGCCCTCATCGCGGCGCTGGCCGGCATGGCGGCGCCCGCGCAGGCGCAGGGCAGGGTCGAGGCCAAATATGAAGCCAGCCTCGCCGGCATTCCCGTCGGCAAGGGCACCTGGGCCATCGATATCGGCGAGGATCAATACAGCGCGGCCGCCACCGGCGGCACCGCGGGCCTCTTGAAGGCATTTTCCGGCGGCTCGGGTTTCGGCCAGGCGCAGGGGCGCGTGGTGGCGGGCACGCTGTCGCCCACCAACTATTCCGCGACGACGACCTCGGCGAAGAAATCCGAGGTGATCAAGATGCTGATCGCCCTCGGCTATGTGAAAGAGTTTTCCATCGAGCCGGAGCCGCCGGAGGACCCCGAGCGGATCAAGGTCACCGATGCGCATCGCCGCAATGTGATCGATCCGATGACCGGCTCGCTGCTGCGCGTAAATGGCACCGGCGAATTGCTGGCGCCGGATTCGTGCCGGACCGGGACGGCGATCTTCGATGGCCGCATGCGCTATGACATCAAGCTCGATTACAAGCGGATGGAGCAGGTGAAGGCCGAGAAGGGCTATCACGGCCCGGCCATCGTCTGCGCGGTCTACTTCACCCCCATCGCCGGCTATGTGCCGGACCGCGCCGCGATCAAATATCTCGCCGCCCAGCGCAACATGGAGGCGTGGCTGGTTCCCGTCGCCGGCACCCGCGTGCTGGTGCCCTATCGCGTGACCATCCCGACCCCGCTCGGCCAGGCGATGCTGGAGGCGACCGAATTCGTGACCACGGCGACGCCGGCGCGGGCGGTGGCGAAGACGAATTAGCGCGCGGACGCACTGCCTCCGTGTTGCCGCAAGAAATGCGTGCGGGAAGGCGGAGAACCGCGATTTTGCCGGCGGTTTCCTGAGGCAAACCTGCGGCGGCTGCGGCAGCCCGGCGTTTTTCTTGCGGCGCTGTTGACTCTTCGGCCGTTCGGAGTCCGCCTGATCAGGTGTTATGCACACGAATCCACAGGCCTTGTTGCCGTGTCACAAACTTGATCTAGTAAGGAAATCCAACGCGCGCCGCGACATCTTGGGGCTGAAGGGCTGTGAGCGGTGCGGAGTCACCGATTCGGGCCGCTTTCGTTCCGGAGTCGTTCTGAATCGCAGCTTTTGCCGCCTTTGCCTTGACAGAAGGCCACTCGGAAATACCTGAAAAACATGGCCTTTTCCTCTCCGCCCGGCACCGCCCGGGCCTCCGGCGCCGGCGTCACCGCCGTCCTCGGCCCCACCAATACCGGCAAGACCCATCTTGCGATCGAACGGATGCTGGCGCATCCCTCTGGAATCATTGGACTTCCGCTGAGATTGCTGGCCCGTGAGGTGTATAACAAGATCCTCGCCAGGGTCGGCCCCGAAGCAGTCGCCCTGGTCACCGGCGAAGAGAAGATCAAACCGGCCAAACCACGATATTGGGTATCCACTGTCGAGGCGATGCCACGAGATCTTGATGTTTCGTTCCTGGCCGTGGACGAAATCCAGATCGCTGCCGACCTCGAACGCGGTCATGTTTTCACCGACCGCATTCTGAATCGCCGCGGCCGCGATGAAACCCTGCTGCTCGGCGCCGCCACGATGCGCCCGATCGTCGAGAAATTACTCCCTGGAATCAACGTGGTAACCCGCCCGCGGTTGTCCACGCTGGAATTCGCTGGCGACCGCAAAATCACCCGCCAGCCGCGCCGCACCGCCATTGTCGCGTTTTCCGCCGACGAAGTTTACGCCATCGCCGAACTCATCAAGCGCCAGCACGGCGGCGCTGCCGTCGTCCTCGGAAGTCTTTCTCCGCGCACGAGAAATGCCCAGGTCGAGCTGTTTCAGAGCGGCGATGTCGACTATCTCGTCGCCACCGATGCGGTCGGCATGGGCCTCAATCTCGACGTCGATCACGTCGCTTTTGCCAGTGATCGCAAATATGACGGCTACCAATTCCGCCGTTTAACACCTTCTGAGTTTTCGCAAATCGCCGGCCGCGCCGGCCGCGCCACGCGGAATGGTACTTTCGGCACCACCGGCCGCTGCGAGCCGTTCGAGCCCGAGCTCGTCAATCAGCTGCAGAACCACATTTTCGATCCGGTGAAAGTTCTGCAATGGCGCAATTCGAAGCTGGATTTCGCATCTATTGCGGCACTTCAGGTCTCCCTCGCCGAGCCGCCGCGCCATGAAGCGCTGACGCGCGCGCCGATCGCGGAAGATTTGCGTGTGCTCGATCATACCGCGCGTGATCATGAGGTGCGCGATATCGCGCAGGGCAAAGATGCCGTCGAGAAATTGTGGGACGCTTGCCAGATTCCCGACTACCGCCGCATCGCGCCGGCTGCGCATGCCGAACTGGTCGTCACGATCTTCAACTTTCTGATGAAGCGCGGCCGCATTCCCGATGCCTGGTTCGGCGCCCAGATCGCGCAGGCGGATCGTACCGATGGCGATATCGATACATTATCGGGCCGGATTGCGCAGATTCGCACCTGGACCTTTGTGGCAAATCGACCTGATTGGCTCGCAGATGCCGAACATTGGCAGGGAATCTCCCGTGAACTGGAAAATAAACTGTCAGATGCCCTTCATGAGAGGCTTACAGAGCGTTTCGTTGATCGTCGTACCAGTGTATTGATGCGCCGCTTGCGGGAAAACACGATGCTAAATACTGAAATTGGTAAGACGGGCGAAGTCGTTGTCGAGGGCCACACCATTGGCCGGCTCGATGGTTTTACATTCTTGCCCGATGCGGCCGAAGCCGGCTCCGATGCGAAGGCCTTGCAGGCCGCGGCGTCGAAAGCTCTGGCCGGCGAGATCGAT
The DNA here is from genome assembly GCA_002256345.1 of Bradyrhizobiaceae bacterium PARB1. GTDB lineage: Bacteria > Pseudomonadota > Alphaproteobacteria > Rhizobiales > Xanthobacteraceae > Tardiphaga. The sequence goes on from NKIY01000009.1 coordinate 163,956, forward strand.
GCGCGCGCGGAGAAACTCTCCAATGCGCCGGACGATCAGTTGGTGCTCACATCCGACGGTACACTGCGCTGGACCGGCGATGCGGTGGCGAAGCTTGTTGCTGCCGATGATGTGTTGCATCCACGCCTGCGCATCATCGCCGATGAGCGCCTGACCGGTGCACCGCGCGATGCCGTGCAGGCCCGTCTCGATCTGTATCTGAAGACACATATCGAAAAGCTGCTGGCTCCGCTGTTCGAGCTGGCGAAGGCCGAAGACGTCACGGGCATCGCGCGCGGCATTGCCTTCCAGCTCAACGAAGCGCTCGGCGTGCTTGAGCGGCAAAAGATCGCCGCCGAGATGAAGGATCTCGATCAGCCTTCGCGCGCCGTGCTGCGTAAGTATGGCGTGCGTTTCGGCGCCTATCACATCTACTTCCCGAATCTCTTGAAGCCCGCTGCGCGTTCGCTTGCGGCGCTTCTGTGGGCGCTGAAGCAGGACAATGTCGATATGTCGGCGCTGTCCAGCGCGCAGCATCTCGCGGGTTCCGGGCGCACCTCGTTCCCGGTCGATAAGGCTCTCGGCCGCGACGCCTATCGTGTGCTCGGCTATCGTCATGCCGGCGAGCGCGCCGTGCGTGTCGATATTCTCGAACGTCTTGCCGACCTGATCCGTCCTGCGCTGTCCTGGCGCGAGAATTCGCCCGGCGACAAACCGGCCGGCGCCTATGACGGCCGCAGCTTCACTGTGACCCAGGCGATGACCTCACTCACTGGCTCCGCCGGCGAGGATTTTGCGTCGATCCTGCGTGCGCTCGGCTATCGCATGGAGAAGAAGCCGGCGCTGCCGCCGGCTCCGCCGAAGCCTCTCGCGGCGACGACGCCGATCGAAGCTGCGACGGCAACGGCCGAGCCGGCGACGGATATGCCTGTGTCCGATGCTGTACCGGCTGACATTGCGTCTGAGACGGTTTCCGCTAGCGATGCTGTCGCGGCAGAGCCGGTTGCGCAGACCGAGGTGACCGAAGTCGCTGAGATCGCTGCGCCTGCCGAAGAGGCAGCGCCGTCGTCTGCGTCGCTGCTGCCGGAAGTATCGCCAGTCGTCGCTAGCGAAGCCGTCGTGGAAGCGCCTGCGGAAGCGGTGGTTCAAGAAACTGTGCAAGTCGAGGCTGCGGTTTCCGAGACGGCACTTGCCGAGACCGCGACTGCCGATGCAGAGACGCCGCCCGCCGAAGCGGCTGCGCCTGCCGAGCCCGAGATGGTCGAAGTCTGGCGTCCCGGCGGCCGCTCCGATGAACGCCGTCCGCCGCGTCATGATCGCAACCGCAACCAGCACCGCCGCGACAACAATGCGGCGCAAGGTGCAGCTCCGGCCGCTCAAGCCGAAGGCGCCACCAGTGAAGGCGGCCGACGTGATCACCGGGATCGTAATGGTGGCGGGGGTCGCCGCGACCGCGATGGTGATCGTGGCAACAAGGATTTCCGTCGTCCGCGTACCGATGCGCCGGAAGGCGCGCCGAACCGCGAAGCCCGCGGTGATCGTAGTGACAAGGGCGGCCGTCCGCCGCGCGATCGCGATCAGCGCTTCCAGGGTGGCAAGGGCAAGTTCGGTGGGGACAAGGGGCGCGAGGGCGGTCGTGATCGTGATCGCGGCGGTGCCACGCGTCCGTTCGCCTCGAGCGCCTCGCCGCGCGATCGTGGCGGCGCCATGGATCCGAATTCGCCTTTCGCCAAGCTCGCTGCCCTCAAGGAGCAGATGGGCAAGGAGTAAGACTGCTTCAGAGCTTCATCGCCATCCTTCGAGACGCACGCCTTTGGCGTGCTCCTCAGGATGAGGGGGAGATGGCGGCTTGGGTAGCCGGGCATCGGCGTCGCGCTCAGACCCTCACGGTGAGGAGGCGCGACAGCGCCGCCTCGAACCATGAGATGAAGCGCTCCAGCAGAAGTGCTTGAACGAAGGTGGCCCGTGGACCGACAGCGTCTCGACAAATGGCTGTGGCATGCGCGGGTCGTCAAAGCCCGCACCAGCGCTGCTGCGCTGGTCGAGGGCGGTCAGGTCCGCGTCAATGGCGAGCGACAGAAGTCGCCTGGCCACGGCATCAAGGTCGGCGATGTGATTACGGTCGCCCTGGATCGGGCAGTCCGGGTGATGAAAGTGGAGGGCTTTTCCGAGCGCCGCGGGGATGCAACGGCAGCCCGCGTGCTCTATACCGATTTGCAACACCCGCCGGAGTAGCTATCTAGAGCGCAGTGCCGCGGTCAGAGTGGGTTTCGTGGCAAATCCTTTCATATAACGGAAACGCGCCTGACCAATCCGGCTGCAGCGCTTGCGGCAGGGGGGTGGGTGCGCTACGCACACGTCAAAATATCGATCGTTTCCGGAGCTTTGGATGACTTACGTCGTCACCGACAACTGCATCAAGTGCAAGTACACCGACTGCGTCGAGGTGTGCCCCGTGGATTGTTTCTACGAGGGTGAGAACATGCTGGTCATTCATCCGGACGAATGCATCGATTGCGGCGTGTGCGAACCTGAATGCCCGGCAGACGCTATCAAGCCCGATACCGAAGGTGGGATCGAGAAGTGGCTCCAGATCAACCTGGAGCACGCCAAGAAGTGGCCGAACATCACCCAGAAGATCGACGAACTGCCCGAGGCCAAGGAATTCGATGGCCAGGAAGGCAAATATGAGAAGTACTTTTCTGCTGCGCCCGGCAAAGGTGACTAGGACGCAGCGTTAATGCTCTTCGTCACTCCGATACCCGTGACGACCTGAAATTTACCCTGAGGTTGATTATGACCTGCTTGCGGCCCTCCGAGGGCCTCAAGGGGGCATAAATCATTGATTTTTGCGGGAAATGTGCTATATTCGGCACATTCAAGAAGCTGGACCGTCTGGTGCCGCTCGTTTTGGCCCTGCCGGGTTCCCGTTTTATAAAAATCAAACAGGGGCGCGGCAGTTTCCGCGCACAGGCCGTGTCACAGAAAACGCGTAAAAAGAGTATTTCTAAGGCTTCGAAGAAGACAGCTGCGGCCGGCCACACTGTGGGCAAGCGTAGCGAGAGCAAAGGCCGTGCACGGCCCCCTGTCAAGGACATACGGACGACGACCCGCACCGCAGCCAAGGTTTCAGCAGTTAAGGTTCCTCCCGTCAAGGCTTCGACGGCCAAGGTTTCGACAGCCAAGGCGGTGACCGCCAAGGCCGCGATCGCCAAGGCGTCCAAAGCCAAGGTTCCTGTGACTGCGGCAACCAAGACTTCCGGTGCCAAGGCCGCCGCGCCAGCGTCCGCCAAGAACAAAAGAAGTGAAATGCCGAACAAGACTGCCAAGCCTGCCGCAAAAACGGCCGCTCCGAAGACCGCTGCTGAAAAGCCTGCCGTGAAGCCGACGGCAACCAAGCCTGTCGCTGCCAAGCCGGCGGCCGAAAAGATGCATGCCGAGAAAGCTCATATTGAGAAATCTGCGGCGCCGAAGACCACGGCGTCAGCGATGAAGGCTGCTGCGGCGAAAGAACAGGCGAAGGCTGCCGCAGCTGAGAAGCCCGTGGCTGCAAAGCCGGCAGCGCCGGCTCCGCGCGCCGAGGAGCCGAAGAAGGCGGCGACCCAGCGCCAGGGCTTCAAGACCAATGAATATGTGGTCTATCCGGCCCACGGCGTCGGCCAAATCATGGCTATCGAGGAGCAGGAAATCGCGGGTGCCAAGCTCGAACTGTTCGTCATCAACTTCATGAAGGACAAGATGACGCTGCGCGTTCCGACCGCGAAGGTCGCGAATGTCGGCATGCGCAAGCTGTCCGATCCCGCGCTGGTGAAGAAGGCGCTGGAGACTTTGAAGGGGCGCGCCCGGATCAAGCGCACCATGTGGTCGCGCCGCGCGCAGGAATACGAAGCGAAGATCAATTCGGGCGACATCGTCGCGATCGCCGAAGTGGTCCGAGACCTGTTCCGTTCGGAATCGCAGCCCGAGCAGTCTTATAGCGAACGTCAGCTCTACGAGGCGGCGCTCGATCGTTTGTCGCGTGAAATCGCTGTCGTTCAACATGTCACCGAGACCGAAGCGGTCAAGGAGATCGAAGGCCAGCTCGCCAAGAGCCCGCGCCGCGGCGCCAAGGCCGAGGATGCCGAAGCCAGCGCTGACGATGCGGATGATGGTGACGAGGATGTCGCCGAGGATGAAGCCGCGTAAGCGCGGCGCTTCGGATGGAAATCAAAAGCCCGGCTTGCAAGGCCGGGCTTTTTGTTGAGCTATGCGCTGCGTATTGGCGCTGCCTGTTATCGCCCGGCTTTGTCCGGACTATCCAGTAAACACCTTAGCCGGAGTGTCTACCGGATCACCCGCTTTTGCGGGTGACGACATGCGCGCGGGAGGCGGGTGTCGAGATCAATCCACCACGATCTTCACGCGATCGCGCGGCTTGACCTGGGCATTGGATTCGAGGCCGTTCATCACGCGAAAACGCTCCAGCGGGCGGTCGACACCGCTCATGCGATGCGACAGCGATTCCACGGTGTCGCCGGGCTGTACGTTGATGACCTTGATGCGTAGCGGACGCGCGGCCTGGATTTCCGCCAGCGTCAGGCGGCGGAACGAGTTCACGGTCTCGCGCGCATTGCGTTCGCTCTCATTGGTCTTCTGCTTGGCGGCGAAGATGAAGCGATAAACGTCGCTGCCGAAGCGCAGCGCATAGACGCGGAACTGCCACTGGTCGCCGCGGGCGAGCGCTGTCGCAGCGGGGAAGCCGTTGATGGTGACTTCCTCGGTGGTGGCTTTGTCGACATTCTCCATCCAGCCGGAATTGAGATAGTCGCTGAGCGATTGCTCGGACGGCACGCGCACCACGTCGAAGCGCATGGCCTGGTTGCCGCCCTCACGCACGCCGATCACCGCCTGCGCAGTGTTATCGAGCGTGAAAGCTTCCGGCGCCTGGAAAGTGAAGCCGAGCTTGGGATGGAGGAAGCGACGACCGCGGACGAAGCCTTCGCTGGGATCTTCGCCGAAGACGATGCCGTCGATAGCGGCGAGATAGGTCTCGCGGTCGCGCTCGCCGCTGCCGCCCGAGGGCGAGGCATACTGCCTCGCATTGGCCTGCGCGTTCTGGACGCGCTCGGGCGTCGCCGGATGCGACGACAGGAAATCCTGAGCCCGCGGATCGAGCGGTGTACGGCTGGCCTTCAGCGCGGCGTTGCGCTCCATGGCGGAAAGGAAGCGCGAGGCGCCGAACGGATCGAAATGGGCGCGGGCCGAGATGCCGACGCCGATGCCGTCGGCCTCGAACTCCTGCGCGCGCGAGAAGCTTGCCATCGTGAGTTTCGATTTGGCGAGCGCGAGCGCGGTGAGGTCGGGATCGTTGGTGCCCATGTCGGAGACGACGCGGGTGACGACAGCAGCCTGCCGCGCCTGTTCCTCACGGATCGAGGCGTGCTTGGCGAGCACATGCGCCATTTCGTGCGATAGCACGGACGCGAGCTCGGACGTGTCGCTGGCGAGTGCGATCAGGCCGCGCGTCACATAGAGCTGGCCGGTCGGCAATGCGAAGGCGTTGACGGCACCTGAATTCAGGATGGTGACCTTGTAGGCGAGGTCCGGCCGTTCGGAGACGGCGACCAGGCGATCGACGGTCTTGGAGATCAGCGCCTCGAGCCGCGGATCATCATAGGAGCCGCCATAGGAGGCGAGGATGCGCTCGTGTTCTTTCTCGGCGGCGGGGGTCTGGACGATGGCGGGCTTCGGCGGCTTGGCGGGCGCCGGCGGCTTAACGGCGGCAGAGGCCGCCTCAAATCGGCTGGTGTCGCCGCAGCCTGACAGCGCGAGGACAGCGCATAGCACAACCGGCGCAGCCCAAAGGCGGCGGCTCAAGCTGGTTTGCCGTCCCACACCCGTCACGTTTGCGTCCTGCCTCGGTAGTCTATCTTGGCGGTCCTATTGGTCCCCGACCACCTCGATCTGCCCCACATGGCGCGCCTCGATCCGCGGCCCCCCGCGGCTCTCGACCCATCCACGCACACGAATTCGTCGTCTTTCAAGGGACTTGAGCGTGATTCCTGCCCCTGCGAAGGCAGTCACCATGCGCCTTGAAATAGACACGGCAAAGTCCCGTGTCCAGCGACGGCCGAAATTGAGATAGGTCGTGGCCCCGGCTTCCCGGACCGACAAAACACGTCCTTCGACCACGACGAAACGCCCCAACTCCGCCTGAATATCGCCGGGAATTGCGGCGTTTTTGATGACGCCATTACCGGACCATATTCCCGTTTTGAGACGGCGGGCTTCCGCCTCGGCGGCAGCGAGTTCCGTGGCGCAGGCGCCGTCGGGAACCGTGCCCGAGGCGAGGGCGGCGCCGGCCCGGAGGAGTCGGACCTGCAACGGCGGTCCATCGGTCTCGACGAAGATGAACGCGGACTGCCGGCCATAGCGATCGGGCGTGTCGCTGTCGCCATGGAGGGCGACATCGCCGTCCGGGATCAGGGCAGTGAGCGCGGTGGTGGATGACCAGCCAATGGCGGGCTCGATACCGGCCAGCCGGATTTCGGCGCCGTCGGTCATACGCAATGTGCGGATGTCGATCACGTCAGCGATGCGTCCTGTGCCTTGCGGCTCGAACGAACAGGCGGATGCGCCTGCGATGGACGTGGACAAGAGCAGGCCAACAATGGGCGACGCACAGGTCGTAATGCGTCGTCCTGCATGCGCGATGGCCGTGACACGCATTGGCCGTCCTGAATGTTGACGCGCAACCCTATGTCGGTGCGATCGTCCCTGTCCATTCCGCTTTGCGGAAACTGCGTTGCTTTCGAACGATTCTCGCAATGCGATGCTCGCCGCAGCAGCTTGCCGCTGTTGTTCCCTTGCTGCATGATCGCCGCAACAACAAGGGCCGCGCCCAATGCGCGGTGAGGGAGGGACTACGTGAAGACGCTGCTTTCTGGCCTGCTCGCATCGACCATGATTCTGGCCGCGACATCGGGAACGATGGCGCAGAACAAGCCGCTCAAGCTCGGCGCGATCCTGGATATGTCCGGACTCTATGCCGATATTACCGGGCCGGGCAGCGAGACCGCGGCGAAGATGGCGGCGGAAGATTTTGGCGGCGAGGTGCTGGGCCGCAAGATCGAGATCGTCGCTGCGGATCATCTCAACAAGGCCGACCTTTCGGCGAATATCGCGCGCGATATGCTCGACAATCAGGGCGTCGAGGCCATCGTCGACGTGGCTGCATCGGCGACCGCGTTGGCTGCGAGCGAGATTGCACGGGCGCGCAACAAGATCATCATGTTCAACGGTCCGGGCTCGATCCGCCTCAGCAACGAGGCCTGCGGCCCTTATACCGTGCACTATGTTTTCGATACTTATGCGCAAGCCAATGTGACCGGTCTCGCCACCGTCAAGAACGGTCTCGATACCTGGTTCTTCCTGACGGCCGATTATGCGTTCGGTCAGGATCTGGAAAAGGACACGACCGCTGTCGTTACCAAGGCGGGCGGCAAGGTGCTGGGCAGCGTCAAGCACCCGCTGAACACGGCGGACTTCTCGTCCTTCCTGCTGCAGGCACAATCGTCCAAGGCCAAGGTCGTCGGCCTCGCCAATGCCGGCGGCGATACGATCACGGCGATCAAGCAGGCGGCTGAATTCGGCCTCACCAAGAGCGGTGGACAGAAGCTGTCGCCGCTGCTGGCCTTCATTTCGGACATCGACAGCGTCGGTCTCGACACCGCGCAGGGCCTGATCCTCGCCGAAGCCTTCTATTGGGATCTCAACGACGAGACCCGCGCTTTCACCAAGCGCTTCCAGGAACGCAACAAGGGTCGCGCGCCGACTTCGGCCCAGGCCGGCGTCTATTCATCCGTGCTCCATTATCTCAAGGCTGTGAAAGCGGCCGGCACGACCGATTCCGCAGCGGTCATGAAGCTGATGAAGGAAACCCCGATCAACGACATGTTCGCCAAGAACGGCAAGATCCGCGAAGACGGCCGCATGGTTCATGACTTCTATCTGTTCGAGGTCAAGAAGCCATCGGAATCCAAGGGGCGCTGGGACTACTACAAGCTGCTCGCCACCGTTCCGGCCGATCAGGCATTCCAGCCGCTTGAGGCTTCGCGCTGCCCGCTGGTGAAGAAGTAACCGTCGCGGTCGAGGTTTGCCGGGCGATCAACAACAAGAAAAGGAAAATGCAATGAGCGACATCGTCCTGCAGGATCTCGCCAACGGCCTTCTCACCATCACCATGAATCGTCCGGACCGGCGCAATGCGCTCAATCCGGAGATGACGGAAGGTCTGGTCGCGGCCGCGCGCCGCGCCCAGGAAGACCATGAGGTGCGCGCCGTGCTCATCAAGGGCGCCGGCGGCACGTTCTGTGTCGGTGGCGACGTCAAGTCGATGGCGGCCGGCCGCGCGCCGCTGCCGTTCGAGGCCAAGCGCGTCAATCTGCGCAAGGGCATGGAAGTCTCGCGTATCCTGCACACGATGGCGAAGCCGGTGGTGGCGCAACTCGATGGCGCCGCGGCAGGTGCGGGCCTCTCGATCGCGCTGTCCTGCGATCTTCGTGTCGCTTCATCGTCAGTGAAGATCACCACGGCCTTTGCCAAGGTCGGCTTCTCCGGCGATTATGGCGGCACGTACTTCCTCACCAAGATGCTCGGCAGCGCCAAGGCGCGCGAGCTGTATCTGATGTCGCCGGTGCTCACGGCGCAGGAGGCGCTGGCGCTCGGCATGGTCACCAAGGTTGTCGACGATGCCGAGGTTGAAACGGCGGCGCGCGAACTCGCAATGTCGCTCGCGCGCGGGCCCAGCATCACCTACGGCTATATCAAGACCAACATCAACAATGCGGAGACGATGACGCTGGAAGCCTGCTTCGACGGCGAGTCGATGCATCACACCCGCTGCGGCGACACCGAGGATCACAAGGAGGCCGCCAAGGCCTTCGTCGAGAAGCGCAAACCGGTTTTCAAGGGGCAATGATCATGAGCCAGATGCGGTTGCGGCAAGTCTGTCTGGTCGCTCCGCATCTGGAGCCTGTGATCAGCGACATCACGGCTATCCTCGGCCTCGATGTCTGCTACCGCGATCCGCATGTCGAAAAATACGGGCTCGAAAACGCCCTGATGCCCGTCGATGCCACGCTGCTCGAAGTGGTGGCGCCGACCCAGCCCGGCACGGCGGCTGGGCGCTTCCTGGAAAAGTCCGGCGGGCGCGGTGGCTATATGGTGATCCTGTCCTGCGAGGATCCCGACGAGCGCGGGCGCTTCGCTGCCAGCATCGGCGTGCGCACCGCCAATGTGATCGATCATCCGCCCTATCACGGCGTCCAACTGCATCCGCGCGATTGCCGGGCGGCGTTCATCGAATTTAACCATACGGCGGGAAGCGACGACGATTTCGACGTCTATCCGCCAGCCGGCCCGAACTGGCAGGAATCGATCCGCCACGATGTGACGCGGGCACTCCTCGAGGTCGAACTGCAGAGTCCGGATCACTACGATCTGGCGCAGCATTGGAGCAATCTCATCGGCATCCCGCTGACGTCGTCGAAATCCGACGATCCGCAAATCGCCTTCCCGAATGGCTGCCTGCATTTCGCCAAGGGCAACGCCGAAGCGATGACCGGGCTCACCTTCCGCGTCAACGACGTGGCGCAGGTGCTGGGCAATGCACGGGCGCGGGGATACCCGTTGGCCGGCGATGCATTTCTGCTGGGCGGGGTCACATTCCGGATCGTTGCCTGATCGTCGTTATCGCGGCACGATCCTCTTTGATCTGACGCGTTTCCTTGATGCGAACCGGGAGTAGCTTCGCTCGGAAACGCTACGGCAACAACAAGAAACGGGAAGCGCCATGAGTGTGTCAGGTCCGCATCCGCTGGACTCGTTCTTCAACCCGTCCAGCATCGCCATCATCGGCGCTTCGCGCGATGCCACCAAGATCCCCGGCCTTCTGGTGGCCTTTCTGCGCAAGAACCAGTTTTCCGGCGCGATCTATCCGGTCAATCCGAACTATCCCGATATCGATGGATTGCAATGCTATCCATCCCTCGATGCGATTGGGCAGCGGATCGATCTGGCGATCGTGATCATCCCCGCGCGCGTGGTGCTCGGCGCGCTGGAAGAATGCGCCCGGCTCGGTGTGAAACATGCCATCGTCATCTCCTCGGGCTTTGCCGAAGAGGGCGGCGATTCCATCGCCATGCAGGATGCCATCGCGATGCTGGCGAAGCGCACAGGCATGCGCATTTCTGGGCCGAATGCCGAGGGCTACTACAATCAGGTGGCCGGCATCGCCGCCACCTTCAGCCCGACCGTCGATGTGAAACCGGACCAGCCGCGTCTCGTCGCGAGCAAGAAGCGGATCGGCATCGTCGCGCAATCCGGTGGTATCGGTTTTGCGATCTACAATCGGGCCAAGGCGCTGGGCATCGCGCTCAGCACGGTGATCTCGACCGGCAACGAGTCCGATCTCGGAGCCGGCGAATTCCTCGATTACATGGTGCAGGATCCCGCGACCGATGTGATCCTGCTGTTCATCGAGGGCATTCGCGATGTCGATAAATTCCTGGTCGCAGCAAAGAAGGCGGCGGAGATCGGCAAGCCGATCATAGTCACCAAGGTCGGCCGTTCCGGTGCTGGCGAACGCGCCGCGGCGTCGCACACGGCGAGCATGGCGGGTTGGACGGCGGCCTATGATGCGGTGTTCGCACGCTACGGCTTTATCGTCTCCAACGATCTCGACGAGGCCGTAAGCATCGCCGCCGTGTTGACGACGTCGCCGCTGCCGAAGGGCGAGCGGGTCGCCGTTGTCACAGTCTCTGGCGGCGCAGGCATCTGGGCTGCCGATGCGGTCTCGGCACAGGGGATGCAGGTACCGGAGTTGTCCGATGGTGTGCAGGCGACGATCCGGGGACTAATCCCGTCCTATGGCTCGCCGCGTAATCCCATCGATATCACTGCGCAGGCCGTGCATTCCGGCGGGCTGCAGAAGACGATCGAATTGCTCGCCCAATCCGACGAGGTCGATGCCATCCTCGTGGTGATCTCGCTGTCGAGCGAAACGCGTATGCCGTTCAAGACGGCGGAGCTGAAGCCGGTCATCGATGCACAAAGCAAGTCTATCGTGTTCTGGTCCTACACGCTGCCCTCGAATTTTGCGCGCACAGGGCTCGCGGAATCCAGCGTGGTCGTTTTATCCGGGCTCACGCATGTGAGTGTGGCCTTGCGCAGGCTGGTTAATCACGCGCGCTTCAAACCGGTTGAGGCCGTTGCGAAGGCTGTACAAGCGCCGGTCGATCTCGCCGAGCACCTCACGGCGCAGACCCTGTCAGAACATGACAGCAAGACACTGCTGCAGGTCGCGGGCATTGCTTTGCCGAACGAGATTCTTGTCGCGCAAAAGTCCCTGCTCGACGCGGCGATTGCCAAAGTCGGCTTCCCGCTGGTGATGAAGATCCAGTCGCGCGATATCCCGCACAAGAGCGAGGTCGGCGGCGTCAAGGTCGGTATTGCGACCAGCGCGGAAGCTGAGGCAGCCTATGATGCGCTGATCGCAAGTGCGCAGAAGCATCGGCCGCAGGCGACACTGCAGGGCGTGCTGGTGTCGCCGATGGCGAAGAAAGGCGTCGAGATCATCGTCGGCACATTGCTCGATAAGACCTTCGGACCGATGGTGATGGTCGGGCTCGGCGGCGTGACGACGGAACTGTTCAAGGATGTGGTCTATCGGCCGGCGCCTGTCAGTCTGCGGGAGGCTGGAGATATGCTCGATGCGTTGAGGGGGGCGCCATTGCTGAACGGGTTTCGCGGAGCGGCGAAGTCCGATGTAGCGGCAGCAGTAGGGTTGATCGCACAGATCTCGCAATTGGCGGCGCAGCTCAAGGACGACGTGGCCGAGATCGAGCTCAATCCGGTGCTGATACATCCTGCAGGTGAAGGCGTCACGATAGTGGATGCGTTGGTGGTGCGGAAGATTTAACAGGCTTTCCCACTCGGGCCTCATCCTGAGGAGCGGGCGCAGGCCGCGTCTCGAAGGATGGCTGCGAGCACCGGAGCCAGGCCAGGTCATGGTTCGAGACGGGGCGTTGCGCTTCCTCGCCATGAGGGGCGGGGGCAAATAAAAATGGCCGGGCAAGCCCGGCCATTTCGCAGTGAGGTTTGCAAGGCAAACCCGACGGGGACTTAACGCCCCTTGAAGTTCGGTACGCGGCGCTCGGCGGTAGCCGCAACGCCTTCCTTGAAATCTTCGGTCTTTCGCAGGCGCGTCTGTTCGGCGAGCTCGTGTTCGGTCGCCTTGGCGACGCGGTCGGCGAGGCCGGCGCGCATGGTGGCGCGGGTCGAGAGCAGGCCGAGCGGCGAGTTCTCGGCGATCTCCTCGGCCAGCTTGATGGCAGCGTCGCGGACCTGATCCTGCGGCACCAGCACATTGGCCAGCCCCATCTTCAGCGCTTCCTCGCCGCCGACACGGCGTGACGTGTAGAACATCAGCTCGGCATTGTTCTTGCCGATCAGTTCGGTGAGCGAAACCGTGAGGCCGAAGCCCGGGTGGAAGCCGAGACGGGTGAAGTTGGCGGCAAAGCGCGTTTCCGGGCAGGCGACGCGGAAATCTGCGGACACGGCGAGGCCGAGGCCGCCGCCGATGGCTGCGCCCTGTACAGCGGCGATGATCGGCTTCTTGGCCCGGAAGATGCGTACGGCCTCCATATAGAGATGGCCGATGGAGCCGAGATTGTCGGCGGGATCGCCCTTCTCTTCTTTCGCATCCGCAACCGTTTCCTTGCGGTTGGGGTCGCTGAAATCGGCGCCGGCGCAGAACGCCTTGCCCTGCGCGCACAGCACGGTGGCGCGCAGCTCCGGATTGGCGTCGATCTCGTCGAGGGCGTTGGCGATCTGCTGGATCAGCAGGATGTCGAAGAAGTTCAGCGGCGGCTTGCGGATCTCGATGATCGCAATGTGGCCGCGGGTCTCGACGGCGATGTCTTTGTAAGTCGTCATGGTGTCCTCAAGGTCACTCGTGTGATCAGCGCAGGCCGAGGCCGCGGGCGATGATGCCGCGCAGGACTTCGGTCGTGCCGCCCTGGATGGTGAGTTTCGGCGCCGTCTTGATGGCGAAGTCGAGCATTTCCTCCAGCGTGGCGTGGTTGGAGGCGCTCTCATCGACAAAAGCGGCGAGGTCGCGCACGCGATGCGGTAGCTGCTGCTCCCACACGGTGCCGATATCCTTGACGATGGAAGCCTCCACCACCGGCTCCTTGCCGGCCTGCAACATGCCCGCCACCGACACCGACATGCGGCGCATAGTGTGCAGTTGCGCGACGAGACGACCAATGCCCTCGGCGCTGCGTGCATCCGGATCGGGGCCGACTGCGCGAACCAGTTCGGTCAGCGTGTAGTAGGTCTCGAGGAAGCGTTCCGGGCCGGACCGTTCGTAAGCGAGTTCGGAGGTTGCCTGCTTCCAGGCCCCGTCGACCTCGCCAAGCACATGGTCCTCTGGAATGAAGGCGTCGGTGAAGACGACTTCGTTGAATTCCTGCTGGCCGGTGATCTGGTCGATCGGATTCACCTTGATGCCCGGAGTCTTCATGTTCACCAGGAACTGGGTGAGGCCGTGGCGGCGATTTTCCTTGGTGGGCTGCGAGGTGCGGAAGATCGCGATCATGTAGTCGGCGATATGCGCCGATGTCGTCCAGATCTTGCTGCCATTGATCAGATAGCCGCCGTCGGTCCTGGTTGCCTTGGTCTTGGCGGCGAACAGGTCGGAGCCGGAATTCGGCTCGCTCATGCCGATGGAGAAACAGATCTCGCCGCGGCAGATGCGCGGCAGGATGTCCATCTTGATGTGCTCGGGCGCATATTTCAGCAGCACCGGGCCACTCTGGCGATCGGCGACGAAGAAGCGGCGTACCGGCGCGTTTGCGACGCGCATTTCTTCGGTGACAACGTAGCGTTCAAGGAAACTGCGTTCATGACCACCATATTTCTTGGGCCAAGTCATGCCGAGCCAGCCCTTCTCGCCGACGCGGCGGGAGAATTCGCGGTTGTCGGCGTCTTCCTGCACCGGGCGGTGCGGATCGAAAGTGCCGGCGGCAATTTCATCGGCGAGGAAGGCGCGGACTTCCTTGCGAAGCTGCTCGCATTCGGGCGGCAGGCGGATCGGATCGAAACGAAGGGCTGCGGTCATGTTGTTTCTCGTTTCTTCTTAGCGCGAAGCGACCAGCGGCCACAGCTCGTCGGCGCCGCGTTTGGCCACCAGTTTGCCGAGCTCGACGGCCCAATAGCTTTCGCTGCCGAAGTCATCGCGCCAGGCAAGGGCGCGCAGGGTGTAGCGATGCAGGATATGCTCCTGCGTGAAACCGATGGCGCCATGCACCTGATGGGCGATGGCGGCGCCTCTCTCGGCGGCTTCCGAACAGCGGATTTTTGCTGCGGCGGCTTCGAGGAACAGGGCGTCATCGACCGGCTGGCCGTGTGAGAAAGCATCGGCTGCGGAGCTGGCGGCAGCAAGTGCTGCAGAGGTCTCACCGGCGAGTTTTGCGAGATTGTGCTGCACGGCCTGGAACTTCGAGATCTTCTTCTCGAAGGCGACGCGCTCGCCGGAATATTGCACGCTGATGCTGAGCATCGATTCCAGTGCGCCGGCGATCTGCAGGCTGCGTGCGAGCGCGCCCATCAGCAGCAGGGCTTTCTCATCGATGCCCGCAGGCGCTGTCGCGATTGCGACCGGCTTGACCTTGTCGAAATGCACGGTGTCGGAATGATCGCCGGCAAGGCTGAGGCCTGCCTCGATTTTGCAGGTGCTGGCATCGACCAAAGCGATGGAGCCGCCAGCGATGACAGCGATATGCTTCGCTTCGCTGGCGAAGGGAATGCCGCGGGTGCGGCCGGAGATGGTGCCGTCGGCATTGAGTGTCAGGCGATCGCGCGGGCTCGCCGGTGCGACGGTCATCATGCCTTCGGGCGATTTGATCTTGCCTTGCGCGAGTAGCCAGCCCGCGAGCATGGTTTCGGCAAGTGGAACGCTGACGCCGGCGCGGCCGGCGACGCTGAGAACGCTGAAGCCTTCGGCCATGCTGGTGCCGGAGCCGTCGCACTCTTCAGGGACCCAGGACAAAGGCAGGCCGGATTCGGTGAGCGCCTGCCACAGCGGCGCTTTCCAGGCGCCTTGCTTGTCGTGATTGATGGTTTGTGCGTCCGCGAGATCGGTGAAGATGCGCTCGGCGGTTTCGGCGACGATATTGTCTGTCTCGGTCAAGGCGTTTCCCGTCTGATAGCGCATCTCATTCGGCAGGGAATGCCGGGCATGGGGTGCTGCCACTGTTGTTGCCGCGCATGATGCGGAAAAGCCGGCATGATGCAAGCGGCGCACCTGCATTGTGGTCTGCGGTGGCGGCATGATGCGCGCTTATTCCGCGCAGCGAATGGCCGCGGTTGTATACCAGCGCAAAGCGGCTGTGTTAGATCACTCGGCCTGAACAACAGAAACAGAGGAAATGCTCATGCCTGCCGATGGTTTGTGTGCGGTGATTACGGGATCGGCGTCGGGACTCGGCGCTGCAACGGCGGCCATCCTTGCGAAGGACGGGGCGCGCCTCGTCATCAACTATTCGTCGAGTGCGAAAGAGGCCGAAGCGACCGCCGAGCAGTGTCGCCAGCTCGGCGCTGCCGAGGTCGTGGTGGTGCAGGGCGATGTCTCGAAAGATGAGGACTGTAAGAAGATCGTCGCCGCTGCCGAGAAGTGGGGCCGCATCGATGTGCTGGTCAACAATGCCGGCGTCACCAAACATGTCGCACATGACGATCTCGACGGGCTTTCGGCGGAAGACTTCCAGTGGATCTATGGCGTTAACACCATCGGGCCGTATCAGATGGTGCGCGCGGCCCGGGCCCTGCTCGAAAGCAGCGCGAGGGCGTCCGGCCGTGCGGCCGCAGTGGTGAATGTGTCGTCGATGGCCGGCCTGTCCGGTGCAGGCTCGTCGGTCGCTTATGCAGCCAGCAAGGGGGCGCTGAATGCGATCACGCTGTCGCTGGCTCGTGCGCTGGCGCCGCTGATCCGCGTCAACACGGTTTGCCCCGGCTATATCGATACGCCGTGGTTCACCAAAGGCCGCGGCGCCGAAGCGGCTTCCAAGGTGCGCGAGGTGGTGATTGCCCGGGTGCCGCTGCACGTCGCCTCGACGGCGGAGGACATCGCGCAGCTGATCTGCTTCCTCGCCACGCCGCCTTCCAGCCATATGACCGGCGAACTCGTGCGCATGGATGCCGGCATGCATCTGCTGTCGGTGCGGGCATAAGAGAAAAGCCCCGGTCGAGGTGACCGGGGCTTTTTATGCGATCTTTAGCGCCGGCCGGGATCCGGGATCGAACCGCGGACGACCAGCCTATTCCAGATGAACAGCACCACCAGTGCGCCGATCGTGGCGGTGATGAAGCCGGCGCCCTGGTTCGGGCCGTAGTGACCAATCTGCTGGCCGATGAAGGTGGCCAGGAACGCGCCGGCGATCCCGAGCAGCGTGGTCAGGATGAAGCCCGAGGGATTGTTCGGGCCAGGCGAGATGAGGCGGGCTAGTATGCCTGCCACGAAGCCGACAAGAATGATCCAGAGCATTGTAGTTCCCCCTCTCCACTATGAACTAGACCCAGCGCGACGAGGCTTCGGCCTCGGTCGGTAGCCGGCCATGCGGTGTGAACTCGTCCACCGCCCCAGGAAGCTCGTTGCTGAGTTCGGAAAGCAGTTGTTCGCGCGACATGCCGGTGCGGGCGGTGAGCTGCGCGATATTGTCTGCGCCGAGGGCTGCGCCGAGATCGCCCGGTGCGATCTGCTTGTTCGGCCCAGGCTGAACCCAAGAGTTTGCCGCATCGCCCTGGCCGCTTTCCTGCAGGCGCTTCACGAGATCGCCGAGGCCACCGCTAAGAACCGTGCCGGCTGCTGCGCCGCCAAGCAGTCCACCGAGCGGGCCACGCAGCAGATCGCCGAGACCTCCCCCGGTCGTGCCGCCTTGCGCGTTTCCGGCGTTGCCGCCCAGAAGACCGCCGAGCAATCCGCCGAGTCCGCCGCCCTCATTCGCGCTGACTTGAGTTGGCGCAGGCGCCTCCTGCGGATGACCTTGCGGGGCCGGCTGTTGCTGGCCGCCGGTAATATGTTTGTAGCCCTTGTAGGCGAGCAGTGCGAGGACCGCCATGGTAAGTGGCGACATGCCGCCGCTCTTGTCATCGGGATCGCTAGGGCCGCGCGGCCCGTTGGCCATGCCATTTAGAATGTCGAGCAAACCCATCGTCATCTCCTGTCCAATCAGCCCGTAAAAAAGATAGCTGCGCGATATGACGCGTACAAGTCGAGTCGGTTCCACAGGTATGCAGTGCCGCTACATTTTGCTAGGAACGGACAAAATCCGAGAATGGGAGGTGACGTGAACGCGCAACGCCCCATCTGTATCGCCGGCGCCGGCAGCATCGGCTGTTTCGTCGGCGGCATGCTCGCAGCGGCCGGTCGTCATGTCTCATTGTTGGCGCGTCCGCACCTGGTGGACGGTATCGCGCGTAACGGCTTGCTGCTGACCAGCTTCGAGGGCGGTCGCTGGCACTTGAGCGCCGGGCAAGTCACTTCGTCTGACGATCCGGCGATTCTGAAAGACGCCGGCGTAATCATCGTTGCCGTGAAGAGTGGTGATACCTCCGCCATGGCAGGCCTGATCGCCCAACATGCTGCTGCAGACGCCGTAATTGTCAGTCTGCAGAACGGCGTCGGCAATGTCGCTACGCTGAAGCAGGCTTTGCCTGGCCACCGGGTGTTGGGCGGCATGGTGCCATTCAATGTGGTGACGCGGGACGATGGGACGGTGCACCGCGCCACATCCGGTGCGTTGGTGATCGAACGCGACAGCGATGATACGGCAGCCCGGCTCGCGGTTGCGAATTTGCCGATCCAGTCGACCGACAACATCGTCGGCGTGCAATGGGGCAAACTACTGGTCAATCTCAGCAACGCATTGAATGCGCTGTCCGATCTGCCCCTTCACGCGCAGTTGCAGCAGCGCGGCTGGCGGCTTCTTTTCGCCGATCAGATGACCGAAGGGCTCGCGGTACTGCGTGCCGCAGGCATTTCACCGGTCGCCGCGACGGCAATTCCTCCCTGGCTCACGCCGCACCTGCTGCGGTTGCCGGATGGCGTGTTCGGTCTGATCCTGCGACGGGTGATGAAGATCGATATCAATGCGCGCTCATCCATGTGGGAGGATCTGCAACGCCGTCGTCCTACCGAGATCGACTATCTGCAAGGCGTCATTCTGGAGTTGGCGAATCAATATGGCGTTGCGACGCCGCTGAGCCGGCGCGTGGTCGAGATGGTGAAGGCTGCAGAGGCGGCGAGGCGCGGTTCACCGGCGCTATCGATTCAACAAATTCGTGATGAGTAGTTGTTCTCTGCTGTGATCGCTTGTGCCTTTTCAAGGTCCTACACATTCCGAAATCCAATCACGAGCAAGCGACCATGCCCCCGTGAGGCGCGCGAGTGATCGCGCAACTACACGCGTCATCATGTTGTGGCGGTAATATCATGCATCATTCGATGACCAATTGGCTGCCGGAATGTATAGTCGGGCTCCGTTTTCCAGAACCGACGGTCTCAACGCGATCTGTAGTGCAGCGATCGATCGGCTCTAAGGTAGTAAATGCGTATCAATCAATGAGTCGATAACGCGCAAGGCGTGTTCGATACTGCTCATCGTAATGTGGCATCAAAGCCTATGTCATTCTCAACTTCTCTAGTATAGATAGTTGCGTGATTTGACGCAGGTTCGTTTTTCGCGAGAATCTGACGTCGATCCCTCCATACGCATCGGCAGGACGTGTGCCAGCTGAAATTCTCAACTACAAATCGGAGCTCCTATGGCCAAGAAAGCAAAAAAGAAACTTGTGCGTCGTGAATACACCAAGGAAGATGAAAAAATCCTCCGCGCACATTCCAAGGCCCAGACCCCGCTCGAACAAATCGCCAAGGAAATGAAGCGCACCGGCGGTTCGCTACGTCAGAAGGCCATCAAGCTTGGCATTCCGCTCGGACACCGTCGCCGCAAGGCCAAGAAGGTTGCCGCCGCGAAAACGACCAAGGTTGCCGCGAAGGCAGTGAAGAAGGCGAAAACCGCCAAGGCGAAGAAGACCAAGAAGTAAGCTTTGGTTTCGAAAACACTGGCCTGAAGCGCTTGCGCTTCGGGCCTTTCGAAAACGACAAGGAGAGCTGGCAAATGCGACCTCTCTCTATTTTTCTGATCTTGGTGACATTCCCGTGCGCGATCACCGCGCCAGCTTGGGCCGTTCCGCCGACAGTCACACCATCGCCCGGTTATGATGCGCGGCTAGTCGAGCAGCGCCGCGCCCGTCAATCGCAGCAGCCTCCCATCATTGCAAAATCGCTGAAACGCTGGCCGGCCGTTCGGCATCGCCACAAGCGCTGAATGCGTCGATGAAGACACCGATCTTGAGAACGCTTTTTCTTATCTGTATTGCCGCCGCCATTCTTTCGGCTCCTGCAATGGCGGCCGATTACGCTAGCCAGATCAGTGCATTCCGGCGCGCACACAAGCTTTCGGTCGTCACCTACGATGGCAGGCTTGAGGCGGTCGCCCTCGCGCAGGCGCGGGCCATGTCGACAAGCGGCAAGGTCAGTCATGATGTCGGCGGGCCGTTCTCGCTTCGTGTCGCCAAGCTGCGCAAATCGAGGGCCGCCGAGAATATCGCCGCAGGATTTCTCACTTTCCCGGAAACATTGAAACAGTGGGAGGAGAGTCCGGGCCATCGCGCCAATCTGTTGATGCCAGGCGCGCGAAAGGTCGGTGTGGCCTCCGTCACCAATCCAAAATCCCCATATCGTATGTTCTGGGCGATGGTGATCTCGGACTAAGCGCGTCCGCGACAGTCTGCGTCGATCAAGCAGCCTGCATCGATTGAAGAAACTGATCTGGAAGCTCAATCAGGTTCGGTTGGTTCTGCCAGGCGCCGACGTGCCGAACAGAGCGTCCTTGATATCCTTCAGGCCTGACGACAGTTTCGACCAACCGCAGGCGAGCGGCTCCGTCGCGCAATCCGGCCCTTTGGCAGCGCGCTGCTGCTTCGGGCGCGGACGGGGGAGCGCGACCGCAGGCGTGTTCTTGGCCACAACCGGTGTCGCTGCATCGTTCCGGAAATCCGCTTCGACGGCGGCCTGTTGCTGGGCTTCGCTTTGCTTCTTCGCAAAAGCGGCGAGGATGATGTTGCGTCGCTGATTGTTGAGATAGATCGCGTATTGCTCGTCGATCGTCTTCTGTTCGGCCGCCGTGGGATTCGGCCCGGCAATGTCGAAAGTGCGGTTCTGCATGAAGTCGTGATAGGCGTAGCCGCCGCCTCGCTTACGTCGACCGGCAAACTTGCTTTCGCAATTCGATAGTGCCGCTGCCTTCGACTCGCCGCTTAGTAACGACTTTTCGACACGCTCGGCGCAGTCTTCATAATCGGCCGGCGCCGCAGTCCACCATTGTGCCTGCGCGCGATCCGGTGCCAGCGCGAAAGACGTGGCAAGCAAGATGATCGTCGATGTCGTCGCTGTCAGGCTCGATTGCCTTGATCTGATCACGCCCGCCCCCGTGGTCGTATCCGCGGCGATTGTCACCATCGCGCGCCATTTTTCAACCGCAGTTGACGCATTGCTCCCCCTTTTTAGACACAAAGCGCAACTGCGTTGAAACTGTGGAACTCACAGATCGCACCATCATTCTCGCTTTCATCGAGGAAGTGCGAAGGATCGCGTTCTCGCGCAGAGGTTATTGTGTAGTTGCGGAGTCAATCGAGAGGTTTGCATGTGTGGCCTCGCGTGGGCGCCATCCATGTCGAGAACATTATGTAACGAAAGAAAGGGCGACCCGTGGGCCGCCCTTTCTGGTATCGGTCGTCAAGTGTTATTGGCAGAGCTGTCGCTGCCCACCTTCGCCGCGGAACCATGTGCCGGGCTGACAGACAAAATTGTTGCGACGGGCATAGGCGTCGCGCGCATCGTAGCGATCGACCGGCCCGTTATAATAGGCGTAGCTGTTGTCCCATGTACCGCTGCCCCACGTACCGCTCTGGATGTTGGAGCGCATGTTGTCCCACGGACGGCTGTTATCCCACGGAGCGTTGTTGTTCCATGGACGGAATGGTGCAGTTGCGATCGCTCCTGCTGTGTCTACCGCTGCGCCGGCAAGCCCGAACGCGCCGCCTACAGCGCCGGCCGCGACGTCCGTCGGCCAGAAACCGGTGTCCGAGCGGCGCATATCATTCCGATAGCCTCGGTCGCGATAGCCTTGGTCGTAATAGCGTTGACCGACATAACCATTGTCGCTCATCTGCGTGCTGTAACCGGATTGAACCTTGGCATGATGCTTGGCGCGATCCTTTGCGAGAACCGGGGTTGCAATCAAACCGGCCACAACAGCGCTAGCTGTCAAAAGCGTCGTGGTCTTCATGTGGCTTCTCCATCGTTATAATGATGCCAGAGCCAACACCTGATGATGGCGGCTGTTCCTGTTGTCGGACGACTGCGTTTCAAAGGAATGTGAGGCCGAGAAGCCGCCGAATGCGCGCGGCAACAAGTAGTGGCGACCCGTGTCGGGCTCTGATATGGAACGGGCCGGTGGCCCATCAGCCACTCGAGCGGTCCCGTAGCTCAGCCGGATAGAGCGGCGGTTTCCTAAACCGTAGGTCGGATGTTCGAGTCATCCCGGGATCGCCAGTTCGTTCCGGCCGATTAACCCTGCATTGCGAGAAGCGCCGCGTTGGCGCGAGCTTGCAATATGACCGCGCGATGTTTCGAAAAATTGTTCTCATTCTGGCCTGGGCGATACTTTTGGCCATTGTTTTTGCAACTCTGTCGCCGATCGGGCTGCGGCCGCATGCCGGCAATGTCGGCTCCGAGCGGTTTTTGGCGTTCGCTGCTGTTGGCCTGTTATTCGGGGTGGCTTACCCACGCCATTTGTGGCTGGTGGCGCTCATGGTTAGCGGCGTTGCTGTGGGCCTCGAAGTGCTCCAGCACCTGACACCCGACCGTCACGGCCGAATTCCTGATGCGCTCGAGAAACTGGCCGGCGGTTTTGCTGGCGCGGGCCTCGCTTACGTCTTTAGCGGGACGATGAGAAAAATCTCATCATCAGGTTGATGTTTCGCGCTGCTTAGGTCCGGCTCGCGAATCAGCGCCTGCGCAAGACACGAAATGCCGCGCCTATACCCGCGGTTCAGTCGATGGCTACATGAGTTGAATGCGGTTTAGGTAAAATAAAACCGTCTCCGGTCGGCGCGTGCTGATCAATCTGGGTAACGCACTGAAAATCGTGTGAAAATGCTTGGCAGCGGAAGCGGATCGATACACCTTGAGAGGGTGCAGTATCGAGCGCTTGCAACCTTCCCCTTCAGGCGGCGCTGCCAAACTCTGCGCGTTGATGGCTGTGTCCTTCGGTGAGTCGAACGAAGAGCGTTGCGTTGGTGCGGCAACGATTGCGGCTGAGTTCGAAGGAGATGTCGATGCATCGCAGGTATCAAGGTTCCAGCATTCCTACCGAGATCATGCGGTCGGTCGTCGGAATTTCCGAAACGGGCAGCATCACGAAGGCGGCCAAGGTCCTCGGTCTCAGCCAGCCGGCCATCAGCTCGCAGATCAAACGTATCGAACATGTGGTCGGCGGCAGCATCTTCCAGAAATCGGCGAATGGATCGGCGGCGACCGAACTCGGCAAGCTGGTTCTGATCCAGGCGAAGAAAATCCTCGAAGCCAATGATCAGTTACTGATGCTTCGTGGCGGCGCGCCGGACGATACGCCGATCAGGATCGGTTTGAGCAACATCTATTCCCGGCGCATGATGGAGGTGTTCAGCAAGGCCGAGATGACGAACATCTCCATCTATGCGGACAACTCCGCCGAGATCGCGAAGTGCCTGATCGATGGTTTCGTCGATATCGGTATCTATCTCAGCCTCAGCGACACGCCGCCGGACCCGATGGTCGAGGTCGTCGATCAGCGCGACGACGAGGTGGCTTGGGTGCGTTCGAAGGATTTCACGCTCAGTCCCGGCGCTCCGATCCCGTTGCTCACCTGGCCGGGCCAGATCATGCACGAACTCATGGTGCACGCGCTCGAGCGCAAGGGAATGATTTACCGGATCGCATTTTCGAGCCCTGATTTTCACACCCGCATCGAGGCGGCGAAAGCCGGTATCGGGCTCACGGTGCTGCCGAAGCGGCTGGTTCCATCATCGTTGATGATCGCCAATGAGTATTATCTTCCGACATGTGCCACACCACGTATGTTGCTTTGCGCACGCAACGACGGCGGGGTGAAGAGTACCAAGTTACTCGAGACGTTGCGGTCTCGCTTCAACAATATCTGACGGAACCCGTCGCGACGTGATGAAATTGATGACGTCATTAGTTTCAATGCAGCTATCGCGAGCTATCCCTGCATTCGAGATGATCGCCATCCGATTGTGGTAATAGAAGTTGTATAGGTAGTATTCACTCGCCCTTGCGAAGCTCGCATCATGTCGAGATTCGCCATCAAAGGTCTGAAGACATTCTCATCGTGCCGGCACGGCTCAAGTGCCGTCGAATTCGCGATGCTGCTTCCCTTGTTCCTGACGATCGTGTTCGGCATCGTCGTGTTCGGATCGTATCTCGCGGTCATTCATGGCGTACAGCAACTCGCTGCTGAAGCTGCGCGCTCGTCGGTGGCAGGCATGACCGAGACCGAGCGAAGTTCGCTCGCCTCGACCTATGTCACCAACAATGCTGCGACTTATCCGTTGATCGATCCGACGAAGCTGACGACCGCTGCAGCGACGTCGCCATCGAATGTAAATGTGTTCGTCGTCACTGTGAATTACGACGCCTCGGCGATGTTCATCTACACGCTGCCATTCGTGCCGAAGCCGGCCACGCTGATCGCGCGCTCGGCTTCAATTCCGTATGGAGGCTTCTGATCGTGGCGTCGCTCATGAACCTCGTTCGCCGCTTCGCTGCCGATCAGCGCGGCAATTTCGCCCTGATGTCCGTCGGCGGGATGACGCTGGCCGTCTGCTGTGCGGCGCTCGGCGTCGATATCGGCTCGATTGCCGCGGATCGCCGCAAAACGCAGAGTACGGCTGACATCGCCGCAATCGTCGCCGCCAGCAATCTGTCCAACGCCACCAATGCTGCAACATCGGCGGTGACGAATAACAAGTATCCCGCCACGGCGCTCACCAAAGTCGAACTCGGCACCTATACGGCAGACCCGACCATTCCGATCCAGAGCCGTTTCGTGACGCCGGCAATCGGAACGGCCAACGCTGCGCGTGTCACGTTGCAGACCTCGACGCCGCTGTACTTCAGCAAGTTCTTCACGGGCAGCAATGCCTTCACGATCACGACGCAGGCAATCGCTGCCAATACGCAAATCGCGTCCTTCGCCATCGGTTCGCGTCTGGTGTCGCTGAATGGCGGGCTGCTCAACAGCGTGTTGGGCTCGCTGCTCGGAACGACGCTGTCACTTTCGGTGATGGATTATCAGGCGCTGCTGAATGCGCGCATCGACGCATTCGATTTCCTGTCGGCGCTGGCGACGCGCATTGGTTTGACGGCCGCGACCTATGAGTCGGTGCTGAACGCCAACGTCAAAATCGGAGACATTCTCGCCGCGGCGCTTGGTGCACAGCAGAGCACGAACGGAGCCAGCACGGCGACGACTGCGATCTCGACTATCTCGCAGGCTGCGACATCCTCCACCGCCAAGCTCACGCCGCTGTCGCTGATCGATGCCGGACCGTACTCCGACCTCAAGGTTGGGACCAAGCCGAAGACCGGCGTCAGCATTTCGCTCTATGATCTGCTGCAAGCCGCAGTCGGCATCGCCAATGGCTCCAGCCAGGTGAATACCGGCGTCAACATCAACTTGCCGGGAATCGCGAGCGTCCAGTTGATCGTGACGATCGGTGCGCGGCCGCAGGGATCGAGCTGGGTCGCCGTCGGAACCCAGGGGATCAGTGTGCATACCGCGCAGACCCGCGTGCTGCTGCAGGTCAAGCTGATTGGCACTGGGGCCGCTTCTGTGGTCAATCTGCCCGTTTATGTGGAAGTTGCTTCCGGCACAGCGACACTCAACAAAGTGAGTTGCGGTTATCCGAATGTCAGCACCTCCACCGTCACGCTCGGGGTAACGCCTGGTGTCATCGATGCTTGGATCGGTAACGTCTCTGCTGCCGATTTGCAGAACGTGACCACGAAACCCAATCCCGGTCCGGCCACGCTGGTCGATCTCGGCCTGATCACGGTCACCGGTAAAGCCCATGCCGGCATGGGCAATACGACGCCGGTCAATGTCGACTTCAGTTATGCCGACATCACGTCGCAGACGAAGAAGACTGTCACATCCACGAATTTCACCTCGTCGCTGATCGGCAGTCTGCTCGGCGATCTCAATCTCACTGTGACCGTCATCGGTCTCGGCATTCCGATCCCGGGTCTTGGTGCGCTGGTCGGTGGTATCCTCGGCGCGGCCACGGGGTCGCTCGATCAATTGCTGGCGAGCGTGCTCTCCAGCCTCGGCGTTGGTCTTGGACAGGCCGATGTTTGGGTTACCGGTATTCGCTGTGACGGCGCGGTGCTGGTGAACTGATGTGCGCGTGCGTGAACCACAACTAGCATCTCAAGACTGAAAAGGAATACCCGATGCCTTACGAGACCTCGATGAATCGCCCGAACGTCAACCGCAAGCGCTCCGTGGTGGTGTCGAAGAAGCGCACCAGCGTTAGCCTGGAAGACAGCTTCTGGGCCAGCCTGCAGGCCATTGTGAAGATGGAGAACACGACGATCGAAAACTACATCGAAAAGATCGAACGCAAGCGCGAAACCCCCAACCTGTCGTCGAACCTGCGTATTGCTGTGCTGGAATACTATCAGCAGCTCGCTGCCCGCAGCATGGTGGCCGGCATGCCGGAAGGTGCTTCGCCGAGCGTCGTGCCGAAGCAGGGTGAGCGCCAGGGCCAGTTGGCCGAGAAGGTCGCCGCCTACTGGAGCCGTATCGGCAATGACAAGCAGCTGGCCGATTAGGCCAGCTGTCACGATCTGACTTTATGCAATTGAAGGAAACGACGCGCGATGATGCGTGCGTCGGATCCGTATCCTTTCAATTAATGGCTTTTTCAGCCACGGAGCAACTCATGTTCTCTCGGCGCAGCAAGGTGGAATTGCAGAGTGCGTTGGGCCAGGCGGCCGCGATCAGCCGCTCTCAGGCGGTGATTGAGTTCAATCTCGACGGGACGATCATCACCGCCAACGAGAACTTCCTCGCCGCGATGG
This sequence comes from Bradyrhizobiaceae bacterium PARB1, assembly GCA_002256345.1. GTDB lineage: Bacteria > Pseudomonadota > Alphaproteobacteria > Rhizobiales > Xanthobacteraceae > Tardiphaga. Next base: position 190,246 of record NKIY01000009.1, read on the forward strand.
GCTACGCGCTCGATGAAATCAAGGGCAAGCATCACAGCTTGTTCGTTGATCAGGAGACGCGTGAGAGTGTCGCTTATCGGGAGTTCTGGGGTAACCTTAATAAGGGGCATTTTCAGGCGGCCCAGTATAAGAGGCTAGCCAAGGGCGGGCGGGAGATCTGGATCGAGGCCAGCTACAATCCGATCCTGGACGGCAGCGGAAAGCCGTTCAAGGTGATCAAGTTCGCAACCGACATCACGGCGAGCAAGATCGCGAGTCTCGACGCTCAGGGCAAGATCGCGGCGATCGATCGTGCCCAGGCGGTCATCGAGTTCAATCTTGACGGTACGATCGTCACGGCAAACGAGAATTTTCTGACCACTGTCGGTTATGCGCTTTCGGAGATTCAGGGGCGGCATCACAGCATGTTCGTCGAGCCGCAGGAGCGCGACGGCCACGCCTATCGCGATTTCTGGGCCCGACTCGCCCGCGGGGAATATCAGGCGGCTGAGTACAAGCGCATCGGCAAGGGCGGCAGGGAGATCTGGATTCTCGCCACCTACAACCCGATCCTCAATGAGCTTGGTAAGCCCTTCAAGGTTGTGAAATTCGCGACCGACGTCACCCAGCAGAAGTTGCGGGCGGCGGATAGCAACGGGCAGATGGAAGCGATCCGCAAGTCGCAGGCGGTGATCGAATTCCGCATGGACGGCAACATCATCACCGCGAACCAGAATTTTCTGGATACGCTCGGCTATTCGCTCGATGAGATCCGGGATCGCCATCACAGCATGTTCGTCGATCCGGCCGAGCGTGCATCGTCGGCCTATGGCGAATTCTGGGCGAGCCTTAATCGCGGCGTCTATCAGGCTGCCGAATACAAGCGGTTGGGTAAAGGCGGGCGTGAGGTCTGGATTCAGGCCTCCTACAATCCGATCTTTGATCTCAATAACAAGCCGTTCAAGGTCGTGAAATATGCGACTGACATCACGGCGCAGGCGATGGCACGAATGAAGGCCGAGCGCGCGCGGTCGCTGATTGAATCCGTGGCCGCCGGCAGTGAGGAGATGAATGCCTCGATCCGGGAAATTTCCGAAACCATGGTGAAGTCGCGGCAGACGGCGGAAGCTGCAGTGAGCCAGGTCGAGACAGCCGATGTGCAGGCGCAGCGTCTGACGTCGGCGGCGCATGCCATGGGCGGTATCGTCGGGTTGATCGGCGACATCACTGGCCAGATCAACTTGCTAGCGTTGAATGCCACCATCGAATCGGCGCGTGCCGGCGAAGCGGGCCGCGGTTTTGCCGTGGTGGCATCGGAGGTGAAGAATCTCGCCAATCAGGCCAAGCAGGCCACCGATAAGATTTCCAGCGAGATCGAGGCGCTCAATGGCATTTCCGGCGATGTCGTTAGTGCACTCGTAACAATTAAGCAGGCGATCGAGCACGTCAACGAGTTCGTCACCTCGACCGCCGCAGCGGTGGAGGAGCAGAGCACGGTGACGTCGGATATGTCGGACAATATGCAGCGCGCAGCTGCAGAACTGGCATAGGTAACTGTCATCCGGTGTTCGCCCGGACGACGAACACGGAAAGCTAACCCGTTCGGACCCGCTCAAGACCATCTTTTCATCATCCGCGACCATGCTAGTGTCGCGGATGATGGCTCCCTTCAATACTGCCACGCGGACGACGATCGAGGCCCGCGTCGCGAAATTCATTCGCCTCGAAGACGAAGCAACATCAGCGCAGAAGCTCAAGCGAGCGGCTGTGGCGCTGGTGCTTGCCCATGCCGACAATGAAGTAACCACTGGCCTGTTGCTGACATTGCGCGCCTCCAGTCTCCGGGCGCACAGCAACCAATGGGCACTCCCGGGTGGGCGCTGCGATCCCGGCGAGACGCCGGTCGAGACGGCCTTGCGCGAACTGGACGAAGAACTCGGCCTGCGGCTTGGCGCTGACGATGTGATCGGGATGCTCGACGACTATCCGACGCGATCGGGATATCTGATCACGCCGGTGGTGATGTGGGCGGATAACAGCCGACAGCTGGCGCCCAATCCGGAGGAAGTCGCCTCGGTGCACCGGATCGCGCTCACCGAGCTGATGCGCCCGCAGGCATTCGATTTCGTCAGCATTCCCGAGAGCGAACGCCGCGTGATCCGCTACAGCCATTTCGGTCATCTGATCCATGCGCCGACCGCGGCATTGGTCTATCAGTTCAGTGAACTCCTGGCCGGGCGCATCACCCGCGTTGCGGAACTGGAGCAGCCCGTCTTCGCCTGGAAGTGACCGAGGCCGTTGCACGATATCGGCGTTTGGGCGACGATGCCGGCAAGAAAATGCAATCTGGGAGAAACGTGATGGCGTCGTCGTGGGCGAGCGGGCTGTGCGTGGCGGTGGCACTCGTTGTCGCAAGTCATGCAAACGCGCAGAAATTTCCTGATCATCCCATCACGCTGATCATTCCCTTCGCGCCAGGCGGAAGCACGTCGATCGTCGGCCGTGCCATTGCCGACAAGATGAGTGAGACGCTCGGCGAAAAGGTGATCGTCGATAACAGACCGGGCGCGGGCGGCACCGTTGGTACGCGTGCGGTCGCCAAGAGCGCGCCCGATGGCTATACGATCGGCCTCGGCTATACGGGTACACTGGCGATCGGGCCAACGCTCTATGCAAAGGCCGGCTACGATCCACGCAAGGATTTTGCGCCGATCGGCATGATCGGCCAGTCTCCGAATTCACTGGTGGTCCATCCGTCGTTTCCGGCCAAAACGGTTTCCGAACTGATCGCTTATGCGAAGGCGAATGCCGGGAAGGTCAATTTCGGCTCGGCCGGCGCAGGCACGGCGAGCCATATTACCGGCGAATATTTCGCCAAGGCTGCGGGGATCACGCTTGTCCATGTGCCGTATAAGGGGACCGGTCCGGCGCTGGTCGATCTGATCGGCGGCCATATTCCGGTGGCCTTTGCGCCGGTTCCGGCAACCCATGCCAATATCGTCGGGGGGCAGCTCCGTGGCATCGCGGTTACGAGCCTGACGCGAGTAAGCCTGTTGCCGGATGTGCCCACGGTCTCGGAATCCGGCCTGCAAGGTTTTGACGCATCTCTGACTTATGGACTCATCGCGCCTGCGGGCACGCCGCGACCGATTGTCGAGCGGCTGAATGCGGAACTGCGGAAAGCGCTGGAATCCGAGGATGTCCGGAAACGCTTACAGCAGGACGGAACCGAGCTGGCGCCGGGATCGCCTGAGGACTACGCCACGTTCATAGACAGGGACGAGACCAAGTGGGCTCAGATCGTCAAATCGACCGGTGCGAAGGAGGACTAGAGATTCGATGCCGCCAGCTCAGGTGCGCGGTTCGGTCACCCTGTCTGGCCCTTTTGGCAAGACAAAATTCACCAAACTGCTCCAACGTGGCCCGGGCTGAAAGCATTACGAACCGATGATCCGCGCGGGGCGGCGCATGATCGTCGATGTCCCCATGGAGGCGCGCCAGTTGCGGCGCGCGAACCCGACAGGTCGCATGTCTCATTCGATTCGCATCTCTGCCGTCGCCATTTCGCTCGCCATGCTGCTGAGCACGTCGGTGCTTGCTCTGGACGCTTCATCGCTTTCGCCGTCGGTGGCCGATGCGATGGCGCAGGGGGCATCGCCGCAAGCCATTGCGGATTATCGTCGCAAGCTTGCGGAATATCAGGAAGCGCGCGCCGCCTTCGATCAGGAAGCCGGCGCCTATTGGAACGCGATCGCCGAGAAGCGGAAAATCCGCTTCGCCAAGCGGCGGGAAGGTCAGGCGGTCACGCTCAACGACTATGTGCTTGAACAGGCGCCTCTCTATGACGGGCCGAAGCGACCGATCGATCCGGAGCCGGAGCCTGACGGCGGGCCTCGCGTGCGCAGGGATCTGCCGGTTGTCGCAGATTTTATCGGAGCTGCACGCTCAGAATTTCAATTCGTGCCGCAGCGCGCGAGCAACGAGATGGAATTCAAGCGCGCTTATGCGCGCGCCGCGTTGCAGGCCGGTCTCACGCGCGAGATGGCGGTGCGTGTCTATTCGTTCGAGACCGGTGGAAACGGCGGCTATGACATGCAGTCGGGCCTCAATCCGTCCAAGCCCGGCTCGCGCGCGATCTCTACGGCGATTGGTTACAACCAGCTCCTGACGGCGAATACGATCACGATCATTGCCGAGAAGGGGCCGCAGCTCCTGAAGGTTCTGAACGACAAGGCTGCGATGCTCCAGGGGTCGCAACGCAAGGCGATGGATCACAAGATCGCAGTGTTCAAGCGCATGCATGCGGCCGTGAAGAACAGCCCGCAGAGCTGGAGCGCATTCGAGAAGCTGGGCACCACGCCGCACGGTTGGGCCATGCATGCGCTGGTGCTGGACATGGATGTCGGACCGCAGTTGCAGGTCCACAAGCTGCTCACCTCGGTGCAGTTTGCCCGCGCGCGCGGTTTCGACCGTCCGCTTTCCGCAGCCGAACTCGAGATGATGAATCTCACTGGCGACGGCAATGGTTTCGATATGGTGACCATGCCGCAGGCGATGCGCGAGCAGGTGCCGACGGCTAATTTTTTCCAGCGTGGCGGCTACGAGCGCAATCCGGTGGCGATCCGTCACAACACGGTGGCAAAGCTGCTGGCCATCACCAACAACCGCATGGACGTGAACAGCAATCTGCCTGGCGCAAAAGAATTGGCCGCGGCCTTTGGATCGGCCACGGCCAGCAATGAAGCTCGGTAGCGTCGCGACCGAGCGCAACGCCTCGAAAGGCTCCGGGCTTACGAATTGCCCGGATTGACGTCCTCGCCGACGGCGGCAGGCGCAGCAGCGGCGTCAGGACGCGGGCCGTGCGGGCGGCGGCGGCGGCGCGGCGGGAAGCGCTGTTCGCCATTTCCGTTGCCATTGCTGCCGTTCTGCTCGAAGGGCGCAGCATTTGCCGGCTGCGGAGCGCCGCCCGTGATGAAGGACGGCAAGCCGATATTTTCACCGGCAGGTGCTGCCGGCTGCGGCTGATATTGCGGCTGCGGCTGCCGGGCATCCCGCGGATAGGGCTGCTCGCCGCGCGGCTGGTAATTTTCGCGTGGCTGCTGCTGTTCACGCTGCTGCGGCACGAAGCCGGGCTCGGCGCCGAAGTTCGAGAAGCTCTCGCTCTCGTCGTCGCCATCCTCCAACTGCACATCGCTGCTGTTATCGGCACGCTGCTGCTGTTGCGGCTGGTTCTGGCGGAATTGTTCCTGCGCCGCCGCGATCAGGCGGAAGTAGTGTTCGGCATGCTGATAATAGTTCTCGGCGGCGACCGGGTCGCCGGACGAACGGGCGTCGCGCGCGAGCTGCAGATACTTTTCGCCGATGTGAGAGGCTGTGCCGCGGATCTTGATATCGGGGCCGTTCGATTCGTAGACCCGGGTCATCGGGTTCTGGCCGCGCCGATTGTTATTGTTATTGTTGTTATTATTGTTGTTGTTGCGGTTGTTGTTACGCATCCGCTTGTTGTTCTGACCGTTTCTCATGTGTCGCTTTCGTTACTGAGATTTGTCACAGAGCTACTGACTGAGTGCTACTTACCGAGGTGCTACTTACTGAGTGGCTACGTGCTGAAATTCTTGGCCGCGGCAGCAATCCGCGGGAGCCGGACAGGCCTCTTCCAGGCGCATATCCGAATCGTCGTGCAGGTCATCGCTGCATCGATCTTGCCCAAAGTCGCGTTCAGCAAAGACGCGTTCCCCAATCGCCGGCTGACCCCATCAAACCGGCCAAAATCAGACTCCTGCCAAATTCGGGCGCATGTCCCGGCGCGGCTTTTGTCCGTTAAATCCAAAGCGCAATGATCAGGCTTTCGTTCGCTCTGCGGTCGTGAGCTGCGCAGCACTTTCAGCCATCGCGCTCAACCAGACCTGCCCGTGGAACCTTTATTCGGACGGGCTCTCTTCCGAGATTACTGGCCACCCGCCAATACCTTTGGGTGAACCAACCCTGTTCCGATACTGTGCCCGGAAGGTAGTCGCTCGCGGGGGATATTCCAAGCGGTTTTTTTCGATCTAAGAAGGCTTTATCGCGGCTTTTTTTGCCCGATAACCGCCCGCCGGACGCCCCCGAGATCGGTTTTGGGAGGACGCGGCAAAGTCAGGCCGGCGGAGGTCATTAACCCGGCGACCGTGTCGCTTTGATCGTGTCCAACCTCAACAACCAGCATGCCGCCCGGATGGAGCAGGCGGGCGGCTTCGGGAGCGATGATGCGGTAGGCATCGAGCCCATCATTGCCGCCATCGAGCGCGCGTAACGGGTCATGATCGCGGACTTCGATGTCGAGGCCGGCGATATCATTGGACGGAATATAGGGCGGGTTCGAAACGACAAGATCGAAGTCACCGGCCAGCGCCGAGGCATAGTTGCAGGCGACGAAATGCGCGCGACGCGCAAGACCGCTCCGTTCTGCGTTGCCGCGCGCGGTGCGCAATGCAGCGAGATTGATATCGGTGGCAGTGCCCGTCGCATTGGGCAACTCGGAGAGCAGCGCCAGCAGGAGGGCACCCGAGCCGGTGCCGAGATCGGCGATCCGCAATGCACGCGAGCGAGGGCCGGTTATGTCGAGACTTTCGAGCGCGGCTTCGACAATCGTCTCGGTGTCGGGGCGCGGCACCAGCGTGTCAGGAGAGAGCGCGAGCTGCAGGCCCCAGAACTCCTTGACGCCGACGATGCGGGCAACCGGCTCGCCGGCAAGACGCCGGTGGGCGAATTGTGCAAGCTGCGCAGCTTCGTCCGAGTTGAGAGGGCGTTTCGCCGCGGAGATCAGGCCGGTCAGATCGAGGGCCAGGACGGCGCCGATCAGCAGCCGGGCATCGAGGTCGGGCGTTTCGATATTGCCAGTGCGGAGCAAATTCGTGAGTGAGCGACGCGCGGCTTCGACGCTTTGAGCGGCGAAGGTCTCGCCGGCGATCACGCCGCGTCGCCCTGGGCGGCGAGTTGCGCGGCCTGATGCTCGGTGGTCAGGGCGTCGATCAACTCGCCCAGCGCTTCGCCGGCGATCACCTGCGGCAGCTTGTAGAGCGTCAGGTTGATGCGATGATCGGTCACGCGGCCCTGCGGGAAATTGTAGGTGCGGATGCGCTCGGAGCGGTCGCCCGAGCCGACCTTCTCCTTGCGGTCGGCAGAGCGCGCCGCATCCAGCCGCTGCTGCTCGGCGTCATAGATGCGTGAGCGCAGGATGTTCATGGCGGACGCGCGGTTCTTATGTTGCGAACGACTGTCCTGCATCATGACAACGATACCCGTCGGGATATGCGTGATGCGGATGGCCGACTCCGTCTTGTTGACGTGCTGGCCGCCGGCGCCGCCTGCGCGCATGGTCTCGATCCGCAGATCGTCATTCTTGATCTCGACGTCGACTTCCTCGACTTCGGGCAGCACGGCGACGGTTGCGGCCGAGGTATGAATGCGGCCCTGCGTTTCGGTATCCGGCACGCGCTGCACGCGATGTACGCCGGATTCGAATTTCAGCTTGGCAAACGCGCCGCGGCCCTTCACTTCGGCGATGATTTCCTTGTAGCCGCCGGCGGTGCCTTCCGAGGCAGACACGACTTCGACCTTCCAGCCCTGCAGCGCGGCGAAGCGCTCATACATGCGGTAAAGGTCGCCGGCAAACAGCGATGCCTCGTCGCCGCCGGTGCCGGCGCGGATTTCCAGCATCACGTTGCGGTCGTCCATGGCATCCTTGGGCAGCAGCGCCACGCGGATTTCCTGGGCGAGAGTTTCGATGCGCTCTTCCAGCGCCGGCCGCTCCATCTCCGCCATTTCGCGCATTTCGGCATCGGTCGTGCCGTCGGCGATCATCGCGTCTATGTCTTTCAGCTCGCTCACCGCAGACCGATAGGTCTTCACCGCGTCGATCAGCGGATTGAGCTCGGAGAGTTCGCGTGTCGTCTTGACATACTCTTCCGCAGCAAGCTGGCCGAGTACGGCTGCTTCGAGCGAGGCGTGATGAGCAAGGAGAACGTCGAGTTTGGCTTCGGGAAGTGCGGACATATGGGAATCTCGGAACTGCAGAAATGGAGTCTGACGTCGTGGGGCTGAGCCTCGCTACAACGACAGCCCCTCTGCTTCGGCAAACTCGGTCAGCTTCTGCCGGATCGAAATGCTGCCCGACGGCGCGTCGAGCCATTTTGCCATCGCAGCCTGAGCTTTTTTCGCATCCAGATCGAGGATCAAGGCCTTGACCGGACCATGCGCGGTGGCCGACAGCGATAGCGTGCGATAGCCGAGCGCGACCAGCGCCAATGCGCCGATCGGCTGTGACGCCATCTCGCCGCAGAGCGAGACATGCCGCTTGGCAGTGTCGCCCTTCTGCACGATTTCGCGCAGCACGCGCAGGATCGGCGCTGACAGCGTGTCGAAGCGATCGGAAACCTTCGAATTGCCGCGATCGACCGCGAACAGGAACTGGAACAGATCGTTCGAACCGACCGATACGAAATCGACTTTCTTCAGCAGTTCGTCGAGCTGATAGACCAGCGCCGGCACCTCGATCATGGTGCCGACATCGATGCGCTCCGGCAGCGCATGGCCGTGCTGGCGCAGATAGGTCAGTTCGCGCTCGATGATCGCCTTGGCCTGATCGAATTCGGCGACTTCCGAAATCATCGGAAACATGATGCGCAGCGCCCGGCCGCCGCCGGCACGCAGCAGCGCGCGGATCTGCCCGCGAAGGAGGCCCGGCCGGTCGAGGCCGAGACGAATCGCGCGCCAGCCAAGCGCAGGATTCTCCTCGACCACCGTCTCCATATAAGGCAGCGCCTTGTCGCCGCCGATATCGAGGGTACGGAACGTCACCGGCTTTGGGCCGGCGGCATCGAGCACGGCGCGATAAAGCTGTAGCTGATCGCTGGAGCGCGGCAGGCTTTCGCCCACCATGAACTGCAATTCGGTGCGGAACAGGCCGATGCCCGCCGAACCGGTATCGTCGATATGCGGCAGGTCGATGATCAGGCCGGCATTGATCAGCAGATCGACTTTCACTCCGTCCTTGGTCACGCAGGGCTTGTCCCGCAGCGCCGAATATTGCGCCTGCCGCCGCGCGCGGAAACGGACGCGTTCGGCATAGGCCGATTCGATTTCCTGCGACGGGCGGATATAGATCGAGCCAGACGTGCCATCGACGATGATCGCGTCGCCGGGATCGGCAATGCCGGGCGCATTGGCGACTTCGCCGAGCGCGGGAATGCCGAGTGCGCGCGCCACGATGGAGACGTGCGAGTTGGCCGTGCCTTCTTCCAGCACGAGGCCGCGCAGTTTCTTGCGGTCGTAATCGAGCAGCGCCGCAGGGCCCATCGCACGCGCGATGAGGATCGCATTGTCCGGCATCTGCTCGCGCGACGGCGCGTGATCCTGTCCGACCAGCTGGCGCATCAGGCGATGGCCGAGATCCTCGAGATCGTGCAGGCGATCGCGCAGATACGGATCGGTCGAGCGCAGCATGCGCGCGCGGGTATCGGACTGCACGCGTTCGACCGCAGCCTCTGCCGTGAGACCCGTGGCGACCGCTTCATGCAGCTTGTGCGACCAGCCGTGGTCGTTGGCGAACATGCGATAGGCTTCGAGTACGTCGCGATGCTCGCCGCTTTCGGCGACATCGCCGCGCTCCAGCATGCGGTCGAGATCGGCGCGCAGTTTTGTGAGCGCCGTATCCAGTCGCTTGACCTCTTTCGGCAGGTCTTCGGCGATGTAATTGGTGATGACCACGCGCGGCTCGTGCAGCACGACATGACCGAGCGCGATGCCGTCGGAGAGAATCGCGCCGGTCTTGTGGATCGAGTGCCGCGCGGCCGGTTCCGCGCCGGGCTGGGCGAGGGAGGAGAGTTCGCCCGAGGCGATCATCTCCGCCAGCACCATGGCGGTGGTCTGCAGCGCCTCGACTTCTTCCTCGACATAAGTGCGCTTGGCGCGGTTCTGCACCACCAGCACGCCGAGCGTATTGCCGGCGCGCAGGATCGGCACGCCAAGGAAGGAATGATAGATTTCTTCGCCGGTTTCCGGGCGGAACGCGAAAGCCGGATGGCTCTGGGCGTCGTTGAGATTGAGCGGCGTCGCCTCGGAAGCCACGAGGCCGACAAGGCCTTCATGCGCATTCAGCACGGTGCGATGCACGGCCTCGCGGTTGAGGCCTTCCGTGGCGTAGAGTTCGAGGGTGTTGTCGACGCGCAGCACGTAGGTGGAGCAGACCTCGGCCACCATATTGGCGGCGATCAGCACCACGATCTTGTCGAGACGTTCCTGAGCGCTGACCTGCTCCGCCATGACTTCACGGAGCCGTCTCAGCAAGACTCGGGGGCCGCCCGACGCGCTCCGCATATGCCCACACCTCCCACGAGGCCAGCGTCCGGGAAAAGCGTGCGCTGGCGCCAAGCCTAACAAATCAACGGCATTTGCACGGTCGCGCAAATGGGGCGCGACCGTGGAAACCGAATCAGATTGTCCGAAACGGCGCCCTCAACCGATACGGCTGCCCTACTAGGGCCGTATACCGAATTGAGGCTTGTTTTGCCAAGCAAAACGCCTGCCAGACCAGAAACATCCCGTTCAAATCGTAATAACGGATGTTTCAGGTAAAATTTTCTACGCTTTGTCGAGACCGTAGAGCGTGTGCAGCGTGCGGACCGCCAGCTCCGTATAGGCCGTGTCGATCAGCACCGAGAACTTGATTTCCGATGTGGTGATGGCGCGGATGTTGATCTGCTTCTCCGACAGGGCCGCGAAGGCCTGGGCTGCCACTCCGGCATGGCTGCGCATGCCCGAGCCGATCACCGAGACCTTGGCGACGTCAGTGGCGCTGTCGATGCGGGCGAAGCCGATCTTCGCCTTGGCGGCCGTGATGGTTTCCTTGGCGCGGGCATAGTCGGTGGCCGGCACCGTAAAGGTCAAATCGGTGGTCTTGCCGTCTTCCGAGACATTCTGGACGATCATGTCCACATTGATGTTGGCATCGGCCAGCGGCACGAAAATCGAGGCGGCGACGCCCGGCTTGTCTTCGATCTGGCGCACGGAAATCTGGGCTTCGTCCTTGGAAAAGGCGATTCCGGTGACGACGTGGTTTTCCATGATTTCCTCCTCGCTGCAGATCAGCGTGCCCGGCGGCGTGCCGTGCGGGTCGATATCTTCGGGTTTGTCAAAGCTGGAGCGGACAAAGATCGGCATGTTGTAGACCATGCCGAGCTCCACAGAACGGACCTGCAGCACCTTGGCGCCCTGCGAGGCCAGTTCCAGCATTTCTTCGAAGGCCACCTTGTCCATGCGGTGAGCCTTGGGAACGATGCGCGGGTCGGTGGTGTAGACACCGTCCACGTCCGTATAGATGTCGCAGCGATCCGCCTTGATGGCGGCGGCGATCGCGACGGCCGACGTGTCCGAGCCGCCACGGCCCAGCGTGGTGATTCGGCCGGTCTCGGCATGGATGCCCTGGAAGCCCGCGATGACGGCGACTTCCTTGCGCTCGCTGAAGCGCTTGATGATCTCTTCGCCGTTGATCTCCTCGATGCGGGCCGAGGCATGTGCGTCCGAGGTCTTGATCGGGATCTGCCAGCCCTGCCAGGAGCGCGCCTGGATGCCGACGGCCTGCAGCGCGATGGCCAGCAGGCCCGAGGTCACCTGCTCGCCGGAGGCAACGATGGCGTCGTATTCGCGGGCGTCATGCATCGGCGAGGCTTCGGTGCACCAGGCGACCAGCTCGTTGGTCTTGCCCGACATCGCCGACACCACGACCGCAACCTCGTGACCGGCATCGACTTCGCGTTTGACGTGCTGCGCGACGTTACGGATGCGATCGATATTGGCGACGGACGTACCGCCGAACTTCATTACGAGACGGCCCATGACGAGTGGTGCATTCCCTGGCGACAGTGGGTAAAGATACCGCGCCCGCGACGCGGGCGGGTGAAAAGGCGCGTATACATAGCGGCGGGTGTGTTGCCAAGCAACCCGGCCAAATACCGCTTGGAAAGCCCCGAAACAGGCAGTCTGGACGGCTTATGGGACGCTATATCGACGATATCCTGCAGCCGGACGAGAAGGTGCTGTATTCCAGCAACCTGCACTGGATCGTCTACTGGAAGGGCATTCTCGGCTGGATCGTCGCCGCGGTCCTGTTCGTGGCCTCCGGGCAGACGCTGAATTCCACGCTGACGGCCGCCGGGCTTGTCGCCGCGGGCGTCATCGCCGTGGTGGCGCTCTACTTTACCGTCCTCGCCTGGTTCCGCCGCTGGACCACCGAGACTGACGTGACGACCTTGCGTGTCGTGCATAAGGAAGGCTTCATCACCCGCCGTACCTTCGAGATCAGCATCGACAAGGTCGCCAGCGTCAGCGTGGATCAAAGCATCCCCGGGCGCATTTTGAACTATGGCAACGTTATCATCGAGAACATGGGCGACGACGAGCAGAAGATCGAGACGATCGCCTCGCCGCTCGCGTTCCGCAGTCACATCACCGCGCGATAGACCTTTATCATGAGCACACAATCCTCTTTCGCCGATGCCTCTGCCGCTTCCGTCGATGCGGCCGAGATCGAAAAATTTTCGAAGCTCTCGGAGCAGTGGTGGGACCCGCATGGCAAGATGGCGCCGCTGCACAAGATCAATCCGCTGCGGCTGTCCTTCATCCGCGACGCGGCCTGCCGGAAATTCGACCGCAATGTCCGTAGCCTCAACTGCCTGAGCGATCTGCGCCTGCTCGATATCGGCTGCGGTGCGGGCCTGTTGTGCGAGCCTTTCACGCGGCTCGGCGCCCATGTCACCGGCATCGATCCCTCCGCCACCAATATCGCTGCGGCAAAACTGCATGCGGAGAAGGGCGGTCTGTCGATCGATTATCGCTGCACGACCGTCGAAGAACTCGATCCGAATGAGCGTTTCGACATCGTGCTGGCGATGGAAGTGGTCGAGCATGTCGTCGATGTCGGCGCCTTCCTCGATCGCTGCACGGCGATGATGAAGCCCGGCGGTCTGATGGTCGTGTCCACGCTGAACCGGAACTGGAAGAGCTTTGCGCTCGGCATCGTCGCCGCCGAATATGTGCTGCGCTGGCTGCCGCGCGGCACGCATCAATGGGAGAAGTTCGTCACGCCGGACGAACTCGCGCAGCATCTGGAGCGCAACAAGCTCGGGATCACCGAGCAGAGCGGCGTGATCTACAATCCGCTCGCCGATCGCTGGACGTTGTCGTCGGATATGGGCGTGAACTACATGGTGGTGGCGGAAGAAGTGTGAGCGCTTCTTCTCCCTCCCCCAAGCCGCGAAGCGGCGCAGCGGGGTCTGGCGGACGAATTCGTCCGCCATGGTGGATCGAACGCGCAGCGTTCGAGACGGGTGGGGTGCTTCCCCGCGCTCTG
>NKIY01000010.1 GCA_002256345.1 Bradyrhizobiaceae bacterium PARB1
GCACCGGCTCGGTGAAGCTGGCTTCCAACTGGGTCGTCACCGGCGGCGCCCGCTGGAACCTGGAAGCCAACAAGATCGACCAGTACATGGTCGGCGCCGGTTATGTGGACGACTGCTTTATCCTCGCGGTGAACTATGTGACCACATACAACTATTCGGCAGGCTCAGCGCTCCCCGTGCTTAGTGATGGATTCACCGTTCAGCTCAGTCTCCGCACGATCGGAAGTTATACGCTGCCGATTCCAGCAAGGCTGTGAGCGCGTTGGTGATGTGGCGGAAGCGACCTGGAAATCGATGATCTGCGACGGAGTTGGGAGGGGAGAAAAGTGACCGACGTTCTATTCATTCCGGTCAAGCTCGGAGAGATCGAGTTGGACCATCGCGTCATCATGGCGCCTTTGACGCGACTTCGCGCCGATGTGGATAGTGACAATCCTAATGATCTCATGCGCGAGTACTACGCTCAACGCGCTTCGATGGGAGGATTGATCATTTCCGAAGCGACGACTGTCTCTCCGACCGCGCGTGGCTATCGTGGCTCTCCTGGTCTCTATACAGAAGCCCATGTGCGAGGGTGGCAGCAGATTGTTGACGCAGTACATGCAAGAGGCGGGAAGATGGTTGCTCAACTGTGGCACGTTGGACGTACGTCGCACGCGAGTCTGATTGGAGGAGAACCAGTGACCGCGTCGGATGTGCCATATGAAGGCATGGCGTTTACCGCTGACGGATGGGTGCCTGCGTCTCGCGCGCGGTCGATCAGCATTGAGGAAATAGCTGGCGTTGTAGCCGATTATGCTGCGGCCGCTCGGCGCGCGATGCATGCCGGGTTCGACGGCGTGGAGATCCATGCCGCGAGCGGCTATCTTATTGATCAATTTCTGCAAGATAACAGTAATGTGCGAACTGACGCGTATGGTGGATCTGTAGTTGGCCGCGCGCGACTGTTGATGGAAATCGTGGACGCGGTTGCCAATATCTGGGGGGCGGGAAAAGTCGCGGTGCGGCTTTCGCCGAGCAGCAATTTCAATGGGATGGCCGACAGCGATCCGGACAGCACGTTCACGCAGGTCGCCGCCATGCTCGACAGAAAAAGATTGGCATATTTGCATGTTGTCGAACCGAGAATCTCGGGTTTTCAGGAAGTTGCCCCAGGACTACAGCCCGTTGCGGCTGCAAAGCTTTGTCGATGGTTCGGCGGAGCGATTGTCGCCGCCGGTGGGTTCAATGGCTCTGAAGCTGCGGCTGAGATTTTGAGAGGCGGTGCGGACGCTATTGCATTTGGTCGGTACTTTATTTCGAACCCGGATCTACCGGGGCGTCTCCGGTCCGGGCGCGCGCTCACACCGTATGACCGGTCGAGTTTTTACGCGGGTGGTTCACGAGGATACACTGACTATTCCGCCGCTGTTGCCCCGGTCAGAAGCGAATAGCCTTGAGCCGAGCGTTTGTAGTCAAGCACGCGGTAGCGCCATGACACAGTCTGCTCGATCTCTGGCGAGCCGCGTCAGTCAGCATGATTCCGAGTGTATCGGCGCTCACGGCGGAGCCTCTTGGGTGGTCGCTTCCATAGCTGAGTGCGGGAATGAGACGGTTCGTCATAGCGGTCCGTCTGGTCGGCGCTGATGACGTCGGTCAAACGCGGACCTGGATGATCGCGATTGGCTCGACCATCAACAACGGGAAGCTCGGACGAGGTCTCTCCGATCCAGACGACCACGGCGTGGCCATCGCTGTGCGTCATGGAGCGATCACCGGCGCTTGCTGTGAGGGCGGGGGCGCTGATGCGAGGGCAGGTAGCGACCGCCATTCTCCCGCGCTTTGGCAATCTCCCTGATAGTCAGGGTCAGCCCTTCGCGCAGCCAGCGCTCATGGCGCGGGCTCGCAAATGCTTGAGTTGGCGACTGCTGTGCTGGTCCGATGGAAGTCGACAGGATTGCGCGCGTTCTCGATCCGGAAGCGGATCAGATCGGCGTGGGCTCTATGAAAGCTAGTTCCTAGGTCTTCCCTTGTGGGTGATCCTCAAAAGGGGTGGACAGGGAACGGGGAAGCACCTAGAGAGAGGCCACCGCCGACGAGATTTGCAGAAATCTCCGCCGAGATTGCAAGATGCCGGAATTACCGCGGCGATCTCAATGGCTTAGGTGGGGAATGGTGTAACGGTAGCACAACAGACTCTGACTCTGTTTGTCTTGGTTCGAATCCAGGTTCCCCAGCCACGCATGTTTGTAAAATATTGAAACGATTGCTGTTTTTAGCAGCGGCACTCCGAAGATGCTACATGCGACCGACTTGCCGTATGGCGAAACCGCGCGGTCTGCATTTTCAACGCCGAGGCATCCAGGCAATTGCAAACCGCAAGTCGTGCCCTTGACGCCAGGCCGAGGCCCGCGACGCGTTCATCGTGCCTCCGCGCTGACCGGCGCCGATACGAAGCGGGCCTTATTGCTTGCTCGCACCAACAACGGCTAACGTGAAACGGTTTGCGGATACCAGTTCATTCCTTTGCGCTGAGTTCGCTGGGCGGACCGATTCCGATGCGGGCGCACGCAGGGATTGCATGGGTTCCTAGGTCGCAATGTCTGCTAAGCATTTGATTTTCTTACTGCGTAAGAATAGCGCAGATGATTCATTTTTGTCGGTCAGATTGTCGCATCCTTTACCAGCGGTTTACATAATACCACCAAATTGAACATACGGGACTTGATGGCGAGAAACGCTACGGGACCCGCGTCCGCCGCTCTGCTCACGCATCCAGCTGACCAAATCTTTGCTCACCACCAACGGTTAAGACCGAGGGAACCCTTCGTCATGCTTGCTCGTATGTCCATCCGTGCCAAGATTTCCATCGTTGTGACGTTCCTTCTGCTGTCGATGAGCGGGCTTGGAGTGCTTGCCATCGTGAAGATGCGATCGATCAACGCCAATACAGTGGACATCCAGACCAGCTGGCTGCCGAGCGTGCGATTGCTCGGGGAACTGCGGGCGGGGGTGACCACCTATCGCAACGTGATCCGTCAGCACATGCTCGCAGAGACGCTGGAGGAAAAGCTAGCCAACGAGAAGACGCTTGAGACTGTAGTGGCCAGCAACACACGCATTCGGGCCAACTATGAAAAGCTGATCACTTCTCCTGAAGAGCGCGCCATTTATGAAGAGTGGAGCCGGGTGTGGGACACCTACAAGAAGGGAACGCTCGAGGTGATGGAATTGTCGCGCAAGGCCGCCGGCAGGATGCCGCAGGAGGCCAACGTGCTGAACACCAAGACCGTCAACCCGATCGGCCTCAAGGCGGATGAACTGCTCATCAAGGACATCGACCTGAACACAAAGGGCTCCGACACCGCTGGCGCGGAGGCGGAGGCGAGCTTTAACAGCGCGTTCATGCTGGTTCTGACCATCCTCACCGTCGCTGCCGTCGTTGGCATCGGTGTCAGCATCTATCTGGTGCGCGACGTCGCCAACGGCATCTCGTCGATCGTGAAGCCGATGCAGGCGCTCGGCGCCGGTGATCTGAGCGCACATGTGCCGCATCAGGGCATGAAGACCGAGATGGGCACCATGGGCGACGCGCTGCAGGTGTTCAAGCAGGCACTGATCGACAAGCGCGCTGCCGATGAGGCTGCGGCCGCCGATGCCGAAGCCAAGATCGAGCGCGGTCGCCGCGTCGATAAGATCACCAGCGATTTCGAGGCGATGATCGGCGAGGTCGTCGAGACCGTGTCGTCGGCATCGACCGAACTCGAGGCCTCGGCCGGCACGCTGACCGCGACCGCCGAGCGTTCCCAGGAGCTGACCACCTCGGTGGCGGCGGCTTCGGAACAGGCGTCGACCAATGTCCAGTCGGTGGCCTCGGCGACCGAAGAAATGGCGTCCTCGATCAACGAAATCAGCCGCCAGGTGCAGGAGTCGGCGAACATTGCCGGCCAGGCCGTGCAGCAGGCGCGCCAGACCAACGATCGCGTCAGCGAACTGGCCACGGCGGCCGCACGCATCGGCGATGTCGTCGAACTGATCAACAACATTGCGGGCCAGACCAATTTGCTGGCCCTCAATGCGACCATCGAAGCCGCTCGTGCGGGTGAAGCTGGTCGCGGTTTCGCGGTGGTGGCATCCGAAGTGAAGGCGCTGGCCGAGCAGACCGCCAAGGCGACCGGCGAAATCTCGACCCAGATCGCCGGCATCCAGGCGGCGACGCAGGACTCGGTCGGTGCCATCAAGGAGATCGGCGATACGATCGGCCGCATGTCGGAAATCGCCTCCACGATCGCATCCGCCGTGGAAGAGCAGGGAGCTGCGACCCAGGAAATCTCGCGCAACGTTCAGCAGGCGGCGCAGGGCACGATGCAGGTTTCGTCGAACATCACCGATGTGCAGCGCGGCGCCAGCGAGACGGGCTCCGCCTCGTCTCAGGTCCTGTCGGCAGCGCAGTCACTGTCTTCGGATAGCACCCGGTTGAAGGTCGAGGTCAGCAATTTCCTGAATGCGGTGCGCGCAGCCTAGAGCATGATCCGGAAAGGCGGACACCGGCTTTCGGATACGACCATCCTTTAATAGAGAAAATGCGAGAATCTGATCCGTTGAAGATGGATCAGATTCTCGGGCACCAGTATCTCAAGAGCGAAGCCGGCGCATCAGCGTCGGCTTTTTTACTTTCACACACTCTTAGGAAATAGCTGCCAGCGTGCGCCGTAGAAGCCACCCGTTATTGCAACCATTTCCTTTCCAGCCGTGTGTTTACACGAGCTAATTTTGATTGTCGGGCCGTTATGACAGAAGACATTGCAGGCGGCGGACGGGTTACCTTCGGGCGTGGCTACAATGTCTGGATCATGGGCATCGACGGAACGTGGCGGCGCAATTGCGTACTCAAGGCCGTGTCGGCGAATGATGCGGAACTCACGCTGGAAAGCTCGATCGAAGGCCTCAATCTGAAAGAGTTTTTCCTGCTGCTGTCGTCGACCGGGCTCGCTTACCGACGTTGCGAACTCGTCAAGGTCAATGGTGCCCAAATCGATATCCGGTTCACCAGTACCAAAGGCAGCACGAAGAAGAAGTCATCTGCCCGTGGCGACGGCGAAATGGCGAGCGCCTGAACCTCACTCTGCTGCCTGCTTGGTGAGACCGTCCTCAACCTGCGGAGCACCCTGGGTATCCGGGCTACGGCCCCAGCCGGACATCATGGTCGAGAGCTTGTCGAGGTAGACATACACGACCGGTGTCGTGAACAGTGTCAACACCTGGCTGACGATCAGCCCACCGACCATGGCATAGCCGAGCGGCTGCCGGATCTCGGCGCCTGTGCCGGTGCCGAGCATCAGCGGCACGCCGCCGAGCAATGCAGCCATCGTCGTCATCATGATCGGGCGGAAGCGCAGCAGCGCTGCCTTGCGTATTGCAGCTTCCGGCTCGATATGCTCGTCGCGTTCGGCGGCGATAGCGAAGTCCACCATCATGATGCCGTTCTTCTTCACGATACCGATCAGAAGAATGATGCCAATCAGCGCGATCAGGCTGAAATCGAAGCCGAACGCCATCAGGATCGCCAGTGCGCCGACACCCGCGGAGGGGAGGGTGGACAGAATTGTCAGCGGATGGATGTAACTTTCATAGAGAATGCCGAGGACCAGATAGACCACGACAAGTGCGGCAATGATGAGCAGCGGCACCGTGGACAATGACTGTTGGAACGCCTGCGCCGTGCCCTGGAACGTGCCGCTCAACGTGGCTGGCGCGTTCATCTCCTGTATGGCCTTCTGCACGGCATCGGTGGCCTGGCTGAGCGCAACCCCTTGCGCGAGATTGAAGCTGATGGTGATCGCCGGAAATTGGGCTTGGTGACTGATCGATAGCGGTTGAACAGGCACTGTCGTCCATTTGACGAAAGCGGAGAGCGGGACCTGGGCGCCAGTCGTTGGCGACCTGATATAGATCTTGTCGAGCGTGTCGAGCTTGCCTTGCAGCTCCGGCAGGATTTCCAGGATCACGTGATAGCTGTTTAGCTGGGTGAAGTACTGGGCGATCTGGCGCTGTCCGAACGAGTCATACAATGTGTCGTCGATCAGTTGCGGCGAAATTCCCAAGCGCGAGGCATTGTCGCGATCGATGGTCAGCGTCAGCGTCGTGCCTTGGGTTTGCTGATCGGTAGCGACGTCGCGCAGCTCGGGAAGCTTCTGCATTCTGGCAAGGATCTTTGGTGCCCATTCGTTCAGTTCGGCGAGGTTGGCATCCTGAAGCGTATATTCGAATTGCGTACGGCTGATCCGGCCACCAACGCGCACGTCCTGCGCTGCCTGCATGAACAGTCTGGCTCCTTCAACCTTATCCAACTGCGGGCGCAAGCGTGAGATGATCTGCTGCGCACTGGCCGAGCGTTCGTCGCGCGGTTTCAGAGTGATAAACATGCGGCCGGTATTCAGCGCGCCGCCGCTGCCGCCGATCGCCATTGCGACGGAGGCAACGTCCGGATCGGCTTGCACAATCTTGCCGAGTTCCGCCTGATGCTTCTGCATATCGGCGAAGGAGATATCCTGTGCTGCCTCGGACGTCGCCGTGATCAGGCCGGTGTCCTGCTGCGGAAAGAAACCCTTCGGAATGATCATGAACAGATAGACTGACAGTGCGACGGTGGCGAAAAACACCATCAGCGTCGTCAGCCGCCAGCGCAGCACGAGGTCCAGTCCGCGCTCATAGGCATGCAGCATGGCGTCGAACATGTTCTCACTGATCCGGTAGAAGCGGCCATGCTTGGTATGCTTCTCGTCGCGTAGGAAACGCGAAGCCATCATCGGTGTCAGGGTGAGCGACACCACCATCGAGACGAAGATCGCCATGGTCAGCGTGATGGCAAATTCGCGGAACAGGCGACCGATGATGCCGCCCATGAGCAGCAATGGAATCAGCACGGCGACAAGCGAGATCGAAATCGAGACGATGGTGAAGCCGATTTCGCCGGCGCCTTTCATGGCGGCGGCCATCGGCGTCTCGCCTTCCTCGATGTAACGCGTGATGTTTTCCAGCATCACGATCGCGTCGTCCACGACGAATCCGACGGAGATCGTCAGTGCCATCAGCGACAGATTGTCGAGCGTATAGCCGAACACCCACATCAGCGCGCAGGCGCCGAGCAAAGCGAGCGGCACGGTGACACTCGGGATAATGGTGGCCCAGACATTACGCAGGAAGATGAAGATCACCATGACCACCAGCGCGATCGTGAGCAGCAATGTGAACTGCACATCCTGTACGGCGGCGCGTATGGTCTGGGTGCGGTCGCTGACCACTTCGATCTTGACCGCAGGCGGGATCGCGGCGACGAGACGCGGCAACGCGGCCTTGATCTTGTCCACGGTGTCGATGACGTTGGCGCCAGGCTGTTTGAAGATGACGAGAAACACGCCGCGCTTGCCATTGGCCCACGCCACCTGCTTGGCATCTTCCGGGCCGGTTACCGCATGGCCGATGTCGCGTACGCGCAGCGGTCCGCCGTTGCGATAGGCGATGATGACGTCGTTCCAGTCCTTCGAATCAGGCAGTTGATCGTTGGCATAGATCGTATAGCTGCGCGTCACGCCGTCGATGTTGCCCTTCGGGCTATCTACTGTGGTGACGGAGAGCGGGGTACGGATGTCCTCGAGGCCGATGCCTTTGGCAACGAGTTTGGCCGGATCGATCTGGATACGGATCGCCGGTTTCTGTTGTCCGCCGATGGTGACTTGCGCGACACCGCTGATCTGGCTGATCTGCTGTGCAAGCTGCGCATCGACGCTGTCGCTCACCGTCGTGACCGGCAGTGTGTCCGACGTCGCGGACAGCAGCATGATCGGAGAGTCCGCCGGGTTCACCTTGCGATAGGTCGGCGGCGACGGGAGGGTCTTTGGCAACTGCCCGCTGGCGGCATTGATGGCAGCCTGCACGTCGTTGGCGGCGCCGTCGATGGAGCGGTTGAGATCGAACTGGAGCGTGATGGCGGAGGTGCCGAGCGAACTCGTCGAGGTCATCTGCGCCACGCCCGGGATTTGCGCCAATTGCCGTTCCAGCGGCTGCGCCACAGATGAGGCCATGGTCTCCGGGCTGCCGCCCGGCAGTGTGGCGGCAACCTGGATGGTCGGGAAATCGACTTGCGGCAGCGGCGCCACCGGAAGCATCGGATAGGAGACGATGCCAACGAACAGAATGCCCGCCATCAGCAGCGATGTGGCGATCGGGTAGCGGATGAACGGTGATGAAATGCCCCCGCTCATGGCTTACTGCCCCTTCGCAGTGTCTGCGGAGGCCACCGCAGACGCGACCACCGAACCCGGCTGCACCTTGTATTGCCCGGCGACGATTACGCGATCGCCGGGCGTGAGCCCGTCTTCGATGACTGTGCGGCCGTCGGTAGAGCTGCCGACCTTGATCTTGCGGACCTCGGCTTTGCCGTCGGCGCCGACGGCGAAGGCGTAGAGACCGCTAACGCCGTGTTGCACAGCATTGTCCGGCACGACGGTCGCGTTCTGGAGCGTTGTCACCAGCAGACGCGTGGAGATCGAGAGGCCCGGCCACAACACATGATCCTTGTTGTCGAACACGGCCTTCAGCCGAATCGTGCCGCTGGTGGTGTCGACCTGATTGTTCACCACCGACAGTGACCCCTTGGACAGCAACCGCTTGCCGTCGCTGGTATAGGCATCGACTTCCAGCGGATGCTTGGCCAGTTGGGCGTTGATATCGACGAGATGCTGTTCCGGCGCGGTGAAGATCACCGCAATCGGTTCGATCTGGGCAATGGTGACGATGCCGGTCTGGGTCGAGGCATTGACGATGTTGCCTTGATCAACCTGGCGAAAGCCGACCACACCCGCGAGAGGCGCTTTCACGGTGGTGTAGTCGAGCTGCGTCTGCGCATTGGCGATCGCGGCGTCGTCTGCTGCGATCTGCGCGGTCAGTTGCTGCACGGTAGAGCGCTGGGTGTCTGTTTGCTGCTGCGTCGCGAATTCGCCGAGCTTGGTGTAACGCCGCAGATCGAGATTGGCATTGGCCAGATTGGCCTGGTCCTGCTCCTTCTTCGCTTTGGCTTGATCGAGCGCAGCCTGGAAAGGACGGGGATCGATTTGCGCGAGCAGATCGCCTTGCTTGACGATCTGTCCTTCGGTGAAGGCGATGCGATCGATCTGGCCATCGACACGGGTCCGCACCACGACCGTATTGAAACCCTGCACGGTACCGAGGCCGGTCAGATAGACCGGAAAGTCCGACTTCTCGACCGAGGCGATCTGGACCGGGATTGGGGCTGCAGCGCGTGTTTTGTCGGTCTGCGCTTGCGAGCTGCTGCCACTGTAATGCCGCAAGACCGCGTAGCCTCCGCCGGCCAAAACAGCCAACAAAATCAGGATGGTCGAGCGGACACGGGGGCGCGTGGTCATGGCGGCTCTCTCGGCTTGCGGCAACTATGCGGCGCGGATCGTTTTACCCGGCCCGGTTGCACCTCTGAGGCCAGTTAAAAAGCCGGTTCAATCCTGTAAACACACGAGCGCTTGAGAACGTTCATCATTGCGAAAACTTCATCTATTCAAGTGTTTCCGCGTGTTTCCAGGGAGGCGCTGGGCTGCGGTATTTACGACCGCCAGCGGTATCAAATGCAGGCCTCGTCGCGCGCGATCGAGGCCATTTCCGTTGATCGAAACGACGCCAATTCATGCCCGCCAGCCGAGAATGATGTGGAATCCTTGCGGCATTCCGGTGGCGGGCCTGAGGCGGGTAAAAAGGATGCCCGCAGTTTAGAATGATTTTGATCTGGAGCTATTCAAGCGGAACCGCGTCCATTCGTGTGGGCAAAAGGCGCCCAATCCGGTTATGGACATGATGCGTTCGCAGTCGCGATATCGCCAAGAGCGCATCACAAGCCATCCCTCGATCACGCAGCCGCATGATGATGCCCATCGCCGCCCCATATTCAGCTGTGTCGCCATGCGACGTGAGGGTTGTGAGCAAAGGCGAGCGGGGCTGTGGGCGCGCAGTTTATTCTGTTTCTAAACTGCAATCCGCCAAGGTCGTGAAAGCAGCCATGCGCGGCACGACTGTTGTGAAGGGGCGCGGCGTGATACGTCCTTCGCGCGTGCAAAGCTTGTTCGCCGAATTCGACGGCGCGCTACACTTCCGTGTTGGACGCCGTGGAAGCGGCGAACCCGAAACGGCCGCATTGGCCGTGTTGATCGAAATCCTGTCTGCTACTGGGCCGAGGTACAATCTTGTTTAGAAACGTTCTTAAGTTGCTGGCTGTGCTGGCGACGGTCTGGTTCGCATCGCCACTCATCGCACAGCAGGCGACACCGCCTGCGGCTCCGGCAACGACGGCGGCTCCGTCAACCGCCGCGCCGGCGCCGCCCGTCACGGCAAATTCTCCGGCTGCGTCGGCGCTCACAAGTCCGGCAGCTGCAGCCGCCGCGAAGCCGCCTGTCGCTACGGGCGAGCATGATTTGTCGCCATGGGCGATGTTCATGGGCGCCGATATCATCGTCAAGGCGGTCATGGTGGGCCTCGCGCTCGCATCGGTGCTCACCTGGACCGTCGGCATCTTCAAGTTCATGGAGCTGACCTATTCCACCAACCGCCTGAAGAACGCGCTCCGCAAGATCGGTGAAGCGCGTTCACTCGCGGAAGCGCAGCTTGCGCTTGGCGACAAGGGCACGGTGCTGTCGCGCCTGCTCGCCGCGGCGCTGCGCGAAGGCAAGATGTCCGCCGGCATTTCCAGCGACGAGGGCATCAAGGAGCGCGCGGCATCGAGCTTCGGCGAAATCGTCCGCGCCGAGGGCCGCAAGGTCCGCACCGGCATGGGCGCGCTCGCGACCATCGGTGCGATCTCGCCTTTCGTCGGCTTGTTCGGCACCGTCTGGGGCATCATGAACAGTTTTATCGGCATTTCGAAATCGCAGACGACCAATCTTGCCGTCGTCGCGCCCGGCATCGCCGAAGCGCTGCTCGCCACCGCGATCGGCCTCGTGGCCGCGATCCCGGCCGTCATCATCTACAATCACTTCGCACGCGTGACGAAGAACTACATGGAGATCGTCGGCCGTGCGCAGGGCGCCTCCGCGCGTCTGCTCTCACGCGATCTCGACCGCACGCATTCCAGTGCTCACATGCGCGCAGCGGCTGAATAACCATGGGTATGTCGCTTTCCGAAGGTTCCGGTGACGACGATTTCGAGGAAAACCACGAAATCAACGTCACGCCCTTCATCGACGTCATTCTGGTGCTGCTGATCATCTTCATGGTGGCCGCGCCGCTGTCGACCGTCGATCTGCCGATCAATCTGCCGACCTCCACCACGGCGCCGCAGAAGAAGCCGGACAAGCCGACTTATGTCAGCATCAAGCCGGATCTTGCGGTGGCGATCGGCGAGGACATGGTCAAGCGCGTCGATCTCGTCAGCCGGCTCGACTCGATGGACAATGGCAACAAGGATCGTCCGATCTTCCTGCGCGTCGATCGCGCGGTGCCTTACGGCGAATTCTTCGACGTGATGGAGCGCCTGCGCGCCGGCGGTTACACCAAGACGAAGCTGGTTGCGCTGGAAGGCGTGGCCGCAGCGCCGGCTCCGGGGGCGACGCCACCGGCAGCCCCGCAGCCCTGACGTCGGAACGGATATGTCGGAGCTCGATCGAAAGACATCCTGGCGCCTGTGGGTGATCGCGGCGGTGTGCGCCGTGGTCCTGCATGTGGGCGGCATCGCGGCCGCCGTTTACGAGATGCAGCAGGAAGAGGACGCCGACGGCCTCGGCGCCAATGCCATCGAAATCGGCATGGAGATGGTGTCGCCCGACGTCGAGCAGACCGATCTGCCGCAGGGACCGGACTCCGAAGCCTCTGCGGCGTCACCGGCGGTGCAGGAGCAGAAGGCCGTCGAGAAGGAAAGCGATCTTCCCAAGGATACGCCGCACGAGAGTGAAGAGCCGGACATGGCTGTCACCGAGAACAAGGCGAACAAGCCCGAGGAAGAAACGCCGGAGAAGGCTCAGAAGCAGCAGCAGGCCTCGCAGGAATCCGTCGCGTCGGAAGCGGCTGCGCAGCAGAAGCTCGACGAGTCCAAAACCAGCGAGAAGGCGCAGGCGGTCAATGCCGGCATGGGCACCGACAAGAAGCGTCTGTCGCAGGTCTGGGCCAAGCAGCTCAGCGCCTATCTGGAGAAGCACAAGCGCTATCCCGATGAACGCCAGCAGAAGGCGGCGGAGGTGACGGTGAACTTCGAGATCGACCGCGTCGGCAAGGTGCTGGCGGTGCGGGTGGTGAAGGGGTCCGGCGACGCTGCCTTCGATGAGGCCGCTATTGCCATGGTGCGCCGCTCCGATCCGCTGCCGGCGCCGCCTGCTTTGATTGCGGACGACGGGCTGAGCTTTACCGTGCCGGTGATTTTCAGGATCAAGAAGGGGTAAGTTCGGGACGGCATGTCCCGTTACCAATCCGTCCTACGACTCTCGATCATCGGGGCCTTGGTTTTGCCATCGCACAACTACCGAGGGGCAGGATTTCCGCTTGTCCAGCTGTAATCTATGGATTACATTCGGCGTGTGACCGAGGTCCGTGAAACACCTGAGTTCACCCGCTGGCTGGCTGCTTTGAAAGATCAGCGCGCCGTCCTTCATGTTGTCCGCCGGATCGCCCGCGTGGCCGCCGGCAATTTCGGAGATGTGAAGTCGGTCGGTGGTGTCGTATCCGAGCTTCGGATCGACTATGGCCCTGGATATCGCGTCTACTTCACCCGACGTGGTTCGGTGCTCGTCGTCCTGCTTTGCGGCGGCGACAAGCGTACGCAGAGCAGGGATATCAAACGCGCAGCAGAGATCGCAGGTCAGTTGGAGGATTGAGAAATGAAAACCGGCAACCTGAAGAAGTTCGATGCCGCCGAGCACCTGAGCACGCCGGAAGCGCGCGCAGAATATCTGAGCATCGTTCTCGCCGATGGCGATCCCGGCGAAGTCCGCGACGCCCTCAACATCGTCGCGCGTGCCCAAGGCATGAGTGAGGTCGCTCGTGCCGCTGGCGTGACTCGTGAGGGGCTTTATAAGACCCTTGGGGAAACGGGTAATCCGGAGTTCGCAACTATCCTGAAGGTCATAGGCGCTTTGGGAATCCGCCTCTCGGCGCACGCGATCGACGCCGAGAACTGAAAAGCAACGAAGCCCACTCTATTGCCATCGCTCGGCTTCGCCGGGTGATCCAGTAGACACTGGTATCAGTGATAGTACGGCGATGCTTGCGTTTACTAGATCCCCGCGTTCGCGGGGATGACAGTCGGAGTGCGATGCAGAGCAGGAAGCGTAGCTTGTCTGCCCTCCGGCATCGTCAATACGTCGCCCGGCCGCCCGAAATATCGAACACGGCGCCCGTTGAAAATGCGCAGTCCTCCGATGCCAGCCATGCGGCCATGGCAGCCAGTTCCTGCACCAGCACGAAACGGCCCTTCGGAATCTTCGACAGCATGAAGTTGATGTGCTGTTCGGTCATCTGATCGAAGATCGCCGTCTTCGCCGCTGCCGGCGTGATCGCGTTTACATTGATCTCGGTATTCGCCAATTCCTTGCCGAGCGATTTCGTCAGTGCAATCAGGCCGGCTTTCGAGGCAGAATAGTGCGAAGCATTCGGGTTGCCTTCCTTGCCGGCGATAGAGGCGATGTTGACGATGCGGCCGTAATTCGCCTTGAGCATCACGGGGACGACCGCCTTGCAGCAGAGGAAAGGGCCGTCGAGATTGATGCGCATCACGCGGCGCCAGTCGTCGGCATCGATCTCCCAGACCGGCTTGTTGAAGCCGGTGATCCCCGCATTGTTGACGAGGATATCGATCTTGCCGAATTCCTGAAGCGTCGCATCGCGGCCTGCGTCGATGGAGGCCGCATCGGTGACATCGACCTTCAGGGCAATGACGTCGTCGCCGATTTCGCGCGCGGTCTTGACGGCGAGATCGATATCCTGATCCCAGATCGCCACCTTGGCGCCGGAGGCGACGAAGCGTTCGGTGATGGCGCGGCCAAAACCCTGGGCGCCGCCGGTGACCACGGCGCTGCGGCCGGAGAGGTCGATCTTGTTCATGGTGCTCTACCTTCCATGTTGCTTGCTCGTCTCCCGGACGCGGTGCGGCATCCTTATGCCACTCCGCAGAGCCGGGCCCGTATCAGGCGCGGTGTTTGCGGCGGTCCCGGCTGTGCGAAGCAATGCTTCGTATTGCATCGCGTCCGGGACACGGGGCGGCGTTACAGCGTCCAGCCGCCGTCGATGATGTGGGCGACGCCGGTGGTGAAGGCGCTTTCGTCGCTGGCGAGATAGAGCGCGAGATTGGCGATCTCATCCGCCGTGCCGAGGCGACCCATCGGTTGACGGCTCACGAACATCTCGCGGCCGTTCGGACCCGCAGCCGCGGCGCGGTCGAGCATCGAGGGTGTCTCGATGGTGCCGGGGCAGATGGCGTTACAGCGGATGCCCTTGGTGATGTAGTCCACCGCGACCGCGCGGGTGAGGGCGGCAACGGCAGCCTTGGTGGCGCCGTAGACATAGCGATTTGGCGCGGCCTTGAAGACGCCGGCGGCGGAGGAGATGTTGACGATCGAGCCATGACCGCGCGCGAGCATGCCCGGCAGGAAGGCGCGGATGGTCCGGTGCATCGACTTGACGTTCAGGTCGAAGGAAAAATCCCAGTCGGCATCGGAGCAGTTCAAGGCATCGCCGTGATGCACGAAGCCAGCGGCGTTGAGCAGTATGTCGATGTCGCCGACTTTTTTCGCCATCGCTTCCACGGCGGCGGTGTCGCGGACGTCGAGTTTCGCGGTCTCGGCGACGCCGTCCCTGGTGAGGAGCGCGACGCCGTTCTCGTCGATATCGGTGGCGATAACGGTGGCGCCTTCGCGCGCGAAGGCGAGCGCGCAGGCGCGGCCGATGCCGACGGCGCCCGCTGTGACGAAGGCGCGTTTGCCCTTGAGGCGGTTGGACATGCGGTTCTCCCTGAAGTGTTTTGTTCTGTTGTTATTTTCAGACGTCATACGCGGGCTTGACCCGCGTATCCAACTTTGGCCCTGAAAGATGGATGGCCGGGTCAAGCCCGGCCATGAGGTGTGTGATGACGCTAGTGATTATGCCGTGCGGTCCCGACCGTTCCCGCGATATCCCGATAGCGTGTCGCCAGTTCGAGGCAGGCGCCGGTGGATTGCTGGCCCACCGTATTGCGATAGAGCTCCTGCCACGGCGTCTGATGTGCGGGATATTTGAACCCGCCCTTCGCCATCAGCTCGGCGCGGCGGCGCTTCAGCTCCTCATCCGAGATCAGGATATTCGCACTGCCCTTGTTGAGGTCGATGCGCACCATGTCGCCGGTCTGCAGGATCGCGAGACCGCCATTGGCAGCCGCTTCCGGTGAGGCATTGAGGATCGACGGCGAGCCGGATGTGCCCGACTGGCGGCCGTCTCCGATGCAGGGCAGGGAGAGAATGCCGCGTTTGATCAAGGCGGCCGGCGGCTGCATGTTCACGACTTCGGCGCCGCCGGGATAGCCGATCGGGCCGGTGCCGCGCACGAACAGGATGCAGTGCTCGTCGATGTTTAGCGATTCATCGTCGATGCGGTCGTGATAGTCCTCGGGACCCTCGAATACGATGGCGCGGCCTTCGAAAGCATTGAGGTCCTTCGGATTGACGAGATAGCGCTCGCGGAATTCCCTGGAGATCACCGAGGTCTTCATGATCGCGCTGTCGAACAGGTTGCCGCGCAGAACCAGGAAGCCGGCATCCGGGACCAGCGGCTTGTCATAGGTCCAGATCACGTCCTTGTCGGGTGCAGGAGCCGCGGCACAGTTCTCGCCCATGGTCTTGCCGTTGACGGTCACCACATCCTCATGGATGCGCTTGTGCTTCATCAACTCGCGCACGACTGACGGCACGCCGCCTGCACGGTGATATTCCTCGCCGAGATAGAAGCCCGCCGGCTGCATGTTCACCAGCAGCGGTACGTCATGGCCCACCTTCTGCCAGTCATCGATATCGAGCTCGACACCGATATGGCGGGCGAGGGCGTTGATGTGGATTGGCGCATTGGTGGAACCGCCGATGGCGGAGTTGACCACGATGCAGTTCTCGAACGCCTTGCGCGTGAGAATGTCGGAGGGCTTCAGGTCCTCCCACACCATGTCGACGATGCGCTGGCCGGTCTCATAGGCGATCTGGCCGCGCTCGCGGTAAGGCGCGGGAATGGCGGCGCAGCCGGGCAGCGACATGCCGAGCGCTTCCGCCAGCGAATTCATGGTCGAAGCCGTGCCCATGGTGTTGCAGTGGCCCACCGATGGCGCAGACGAGGCCACCAGCGTCATGAACTCTTCATAGTCGATCTCACCCGCGGCGAGACGCTCGCGCGACTTCCAGACCACGGTGCCGGAGCCGGTACGCTGGCCGTCATGCCAGCCATTCAGCATCGGTCCGCCGGAGAGGACGATGGCTGGCAAGTTCACTGTCGCCGCTGCCATCAGGCACGCAGGCGTGGTCTTATCGCAGCCGGTGGTGAGTACCACGCCGTCGAGCGGATAACCGAACAGGACTTCGACGAGGCCGAGATAAGCGAGATTGCGGTCGAGTGCGGCAGTTGGCCGCTTGCCGGTCTCCTGAATCGGATGCACCGGGAATTCCATCACCAGGCCGCCGGCGGCGGTGATGCCTTCGCGCACGCGCTTCGCCAGTTCGATGTGATGGCGATTGCAGGGCGACAGATCGTTGCCGGTCTGCGCGATGCCGATGATCGGCTTGCCCGATTGTAGTTCGTGGCGCGTCAGGCCGTAATTCAGATAGCGCTCGAGATAGAGTGCCGTCATGCCGGGATTATGGGGATCGTTGAACCATTCGCTCGAGCGAAGTTTGCGCTTGGTCCCCGCAGTCGGCGAGGCAGAAGTCGGCTTGGTCATCATTTCTCCCGCAGCGCACACTTTTGTGATGGTGCGTTGTCTCTTTTGATTGGCGGCGAATGTTTGCACGAGGCCAAAGGCTAAGCAATATTCGCGATGCTTCGCAATGTTTGCATCCGCGAGATTTTTCTACGACTATGATCCAACGACATCCCGCCAGAAAGATGGTAGGATGTCAGACAAGTAAGAACAGGCGCCTCCGGCAATCCAATAATTGGACGGCGGAAGGCGTTGTCTCGGAAAAGCGGGACTTTTGGGAGGGAAGTGCATGGCGTCCGTGCAGATTCACGACGTGCGTAAGTCTTTTGGCGGCTTTGAAGTTCTTCACGGCGTATCGGTCCCCATCGAGGACGGCGAATTCGTGGTGCTGGTCGGTCCGTCCGGCTGCGGCAAATCCACATTGCTGCGCATGCTCGCAGGTCTGGAAAAGATCACCTCCGGCACGATTTCCATCGGCGACCGGGTCGTGAACGACGTGCAGCCGAAAGAGCGCGACATCGCCATGGTGTTCCAGAACTATGCGCTCTATCCGCATATGACGGTTGCCCAGAATATGGGCTTTTCGCTCAAGCTGCGCGGCGCGAAGCAGAGCGAGATCGACGAGAAGGTCAATCGCGCCGCCGACATTCTCGACCTCAAGCGTCTGCTCGACCGGTATCCCCGGCAGCTCTCGGGCGGGCAGCGCCAGCGCGTCGCCATGGGCCGTGCCATCGTGCGCGATCCCCAGGTGTTCTTGTTCGACGAGCCGCTGTCGAATCTCGATGCCAAGCTGCGCGTCGCCATGCGCGCCGAGATCAAGGAGCTGCATCAAAGGCTGAAGACCACGACCGTCTATGTCACGCATGACCAGATCGAGGCCATGACCATGGCCGACAAGATCGTTGTCATGCAGGACGGCATCGTCGAGCAGATGGGCGCGCCGCTGGAACTCTACGATCAACCGCAGAACAAGTTCGTGGCGGGGTTCATCGGGTCGCCGGCGATGAATTTTCTCGACGGTACGCTGAAGGTGAACGGCGGCCAGCCGTGGGTGGAGACCGCGAACGGCGCCAGGCTGCCGATCGTCGCGGCACCGCAGGCGGCCAATGAGAAGGCCGTGACCTATGGCATCCGGCCTGAGCATCTCGAATTCGCCGATGACGGCATCGAGGCGGAGGTGATCGTGGTGGAGCCGATGGGCTCGGAAACGCAGGTGATGGCCCGCATCGGCAACCAGGACATCATCGCGATCTTCCGCGACCGGCGCCCGGTCGCGCCCGGCGACAAGATCCATCTGCGGCCGCGCGCGAATTCCGCGCATCTGTTCGACAAGGAGACGGGCAAGCGGGTGAACTGAGATAACGCTGTCATGGCCGGGCCTGACCCGGCCATCCATCTTCGCGCTGCGCTCGCGGGCCAAGTTGGATCCCCGGGGCAAGCCCGGGGATGACAGTGGAGAGGTTAGCGACAAGCAAATTCTAAAACATTGGTCGATCAACGAACCAATATAACAGGGAGAGAATGCAAGATGACTGGATTTACACCGGATCGCCGATCTCTGCTCAAAGGCGGCGCGCTGACGCTGGCCGCGGCGGCGACCATGTCCGCCGATCAGCTGCTCGGCTATGCCAAGGCGTGGGCGCAGGCCTCGCAGTGGAAGCCGGAAGCCGGCGCCAAGATCAATCTGCTGCGCTGGAAGCGCTTCGTCGAAGCCGAAGACGTGGCCTTCATGAAGATCGTCGATGCCTTCTCCAAGGCCACCGGCGTCACCATCACCGTGTCGAACGAATCCTATGACGACATTCAGCCGAAGGCCTCGGTCGCGGCGAATACCGGGCAGGGGCTCGACATGGTGTGGGGCCTGTATTCGCTGCCCTTCCTGTTCCCGACCAAGTGTCTCGACGTCACCGATGTCGCCGACTATCTCGGCAAGAAGAATGGCGGCTGGGCGGAGTCCGGCAAGCAATATGGCATGTATAACGGCAAGTGGATCGGCCTGCCGGTCGCTGCCACCGGCGGTCTGGTGAACTACCGCGTCGCCGCCGCCGAGAAGGCCGGCCACAAGACCTTCCCGACCGATCTCGCCGGCTTCCAGGATCTGGTGAAGGGTCTCAACAAAAACGGCACCCCAGCCGGCATGGCGCTCGGCCACGCTTCGGGCGACGCCAATGGCTGGGTGCACTGGGCGCTGTGGGCTCATGGCGGCAAGCTGATCGACAAGAGCAACAAGGTGACGATCAATTCGCCGGAAACCGCGAAGTCGCTGGAATATGTGAAGTCGCTCTATGACAACTTCATTCCCGGCACCGCGTCGTGGAACGACTCGTCGAACAACAAGGCGTTCCTGGCCGGTCAGCTGCATCTGACCACCAACGGCATCTCGGTCTATGTGACCGCGAAGAAGGAAGCGCCGCAGATCGCTGCGGACATGAATCATGCCCATCTGCCCAAGGGCGTCGATGGCAAGCTTCGTGAACTGCATCTCGGCTTCCCGGTGCTGATCTTCACCTTCACCAAGTTCCCGAACGCCTGTAAGGCGTTTGCGGCCTTCATGATGGAGCCGGAACAGTTCAATCCGTGGGTCGAGGCCGCGCAGGGCTATCTGTCGCCGTTCCTGCTCGCTTACGAGAAGAACCCGATCTGGACCGCCGACCCGAAGAACACGCCGTATCGCGACGTGGCTGCCACGGCGTCGACCCCTGCGGGCGAAGCGCAGATGAGCGAGAACGCGGCGGCGGCGATTGCCGACTTCGTGGTCGTCGACATGTACGCCAATTACTGTACGGGCCGTGAAGACGTGAAGACTGCGATGGCGTCCGCCGAGCGCGCGGCGAAGCGCATCTTCCGCTGATCGCTGCGGCCTTCTGACAAGACTTGCCGGCGCGGAGCGACCCGCGCCGGCCATTTTCCAGAGCCGGCAACAAGCTGGCCTGAATAGCGATGGGAATGGGAATGCCAGAGATCGACTACACAACAATTCTGCCCGAAGGATGGAGCCGGCCGCGCGGTTTCGCGCATGCGGTGGTGTGCGGCGGTACGCGCAGCGTCCGCATCTCCGGACAGCTCGGCAAGAAGGACGGACAAGGCGAAGTGTCCGCGTCCTCGGATTTCGGGACGCAGTGGCGTTACGCCATGGAGAATCTCGTCACCGTGCTGAAGGCCGCCGGCGGCGAGCCGAAGCAGATCGTGATGCTGCGCGCCTATGTCACCGACATCGAGGCTTTCAAGTCGTCCGGCGCCGCCATCGGCGAAGCCTGGGGCGCGACGCTCGGCAAGCATTTCCCGGCGATGACGCTGGTGCAGGTCTCCGCCCTGATCGATCCGCATGCGCGGGTGGAGATCGAGGGCGAAGCGATCCTGCCGTAACATTCGACTGGAGCTTTCTGAGCATGACGACGATCCAGACATCGATGCCGGTGGGGAAGGTGGTCCCCAAAACCTCAAGCTGGGACCGGCTGCGGGTCAATCGCAACTGGCTGGCGCTGTGGTTCATGCTGCCGGCCGCCGCCTTCCTGCTGCTGTTCCTCGCTTACCCACTATTTCTGGGCGTCTGGATGAGCTTCACCGACGATCGCATCGGCCGCGGTGGCGTCTTTGTCGGGCTTGAGAATTACGAGTGGCTGAAGGACGACAGCATCTTCTGGCTCTCCGTCTTCAACACGCTGCTCTATACGATCGTGGCATCGGCCATCAAATTCGCTGTCGGCCTTTATCTCGCACTGCTGCTGAACCGTCACATGCCGTTCAAGGCGTTGATACGCGCCGCGGTGCTGATCCCGTTCATCGTACCCACTGTGCTGTCCGCCATCGCCTTCTGGTGGATCTATGACTCGCAGTTCTCGATCATCTCGTGGTCGCTGATCAAGCTCGGGATCATCGACAGCAACATCAACTTCCTCGGCGACAGCGCCTGGGCGCGTGCCAGCGTGATCTTCGCAAACATCTGGCGCGGTGTGCCGTTTGTGGCCATCACGCTGCTGGCCGGCCTGCAGACGGTGTCGCCGTCGCTCTACGAAGCGGCGGTGCTGGATGGCGCGACGTCATGGCAGCGCTTCCGCTTCATCACCTATCCGCTGCTGACCCCGATCATCGCGGTCGTGATGACCTTCTCGGTGCTGTTCACCTTCACCGACTTCCAGTTGATCTGGGCGCTGACCCGCGGCGGTCCGGTCAACGCGACGCATCTGATGGCGACGCTCAGCTATCAGCGCGGCATTCTCTCGGGGCGTCTCGGCGAAGGTGCAGCGATCGCCACCGCCATGATCCCGTTCCTTCTGGCAGCCATCGCCATTTCCTGGTTCGGCATGCAACGCCGCAAGTGGCAGCAAGGTACTGACAATGACTGAAGCCATCGCCGACAACGCGCGCACCGCGCCGCTCAAGCTCGACAAGGACGATCACAGCGAGGGCATGGCCTATCTGGAGTCGGTGCCCCGCCGTATCGTCACGCTCTATATCCCGCTGTTCATCATCGTGGTGATCTTGCTGTTCCCGTTCTACTGGATGGCGCTCACCGCGATCAAACCGGATGAACAGCTGATCGACATGGAGAAGTTCAACCCGTTCTGGGTGATCCATCCGACGTTCAAGCACATCCAGAAACTGCTGTTCGAGACCAACTATCCGCAATGGCTCTGGAACACGATGTATGTGGCCGCGGCGGCGACATTCCTGTCCATCGTCGCCAGCGTTCTCGCGGCCTATGCTATCGTGCGGCTGCGCTTCCGCGGCGCCGAGACGGTGGGCGCGCTGATCTTCATGGCCTATCTCGTGCCGCCGTCGATCCTGTTCATCCCGCTGGCCTCGGTGATCCAGGCTTACGGCCTGTTCGACTCGCCGCTGTCGCTGATCCTGGTGTATCCGACGCTGCTGATCCCGTTCTCGACCTGGCTCCTGATGGGCTATTTCAAGACCATCCCGTTCGAGCTGGAAGAGTGCGCTTTGATCGACGGCGCCTCGCGCTGGCAGATATTGATCAAGATCATCATCCCGCTGGCGGTGCCCGGTCTGATCTCGGCCTTCATTTTCTCGTTCACGCTGTGCTGGAACGAGTTCATCTATGCGCTGACCTTCCTGCAATCGACCCAGAACAAGACGGTCCCGGTGGCGATCGTCAATGAGTTCGTCGATGGCGATATCTACAAATGGGGCTCGCTGATGGCCGGCGCGCTGGTGGGCTCGTTGCCGCTGGTGATCCTGTATGCGTTCTTCGTGGAGCATTACGTGTCGGCGATGACGGGCGCGGTGAAGGAGTGATTTTGTCGTCCCCGCGAAAGCGGGGACCCATAGCCTCTGTCTTCTCGGCTTAAGCTGAGAAGCAGAGGCCTTCGTGTCATCCGCTGGCTCCGAGGTTATGGGTCCCCGCTTTCGCGGGGACGACAACCGGGGGCCATCGTTGCATTCAAGATCAAGAAAAGGAAACGTCCCTTGCACATCCTCATTCTCGGCGCTGCCGGCATGGTCGGCCGCAAACTCACCGAACGTCTTGTGAAAGACGGTCGCCTCGGCAATCGCGACATCACCCGCATGACCCTGCAGGACGTGGTGGCCCCGGCCAAGCCCGCGGGCGCGTCAATCCCGATCGAACTGGTGACGTCCGACTTCGCCGATCCCAAGACCGCCGCGCCGCTGGTCGCGCACAAGCCGGAGGTGATCTTCCATCTCGCCGCCATTGTGTCGGGCGAGGCCGAGGCGGATTTCGACAAGGGCTATCGCATCAATCTCGACGGCACCCGCTATCTGATCGACGCCATCCGCGCTGTCGGCGGCGGTTACAAGCCGCGGCTTGTCTTCACATCGTCCATTGCCGTGTTCGGTGCGCCGTTCCCCGACAAGATCGGCGACGAATTTATCCACACGCCGCTGACGTCCTACGGAACGCAAAAGTCGATCTGCGAAATGCTGATCGCCGATTACACCCGCAAGGGCCTGCTCGATGGCATCGGCATTCGCCTGCCGACCATCTGCGTGCGTCCGGGGGCGCCGAACAAGGCGGCCTCCGGCTTCTTTTCCAACATCATTCGCGAGCCACTGGCTGGCAAAGAAGCCATCCTTCCGGTGTCCGAAGATGTCCGCCACTGGCATGCATCGCCGCGCTCGGCCGTGGGCTTCCTCGTCCATGCCGGCACGATGGATCTCGAAGCCATGGGCCCGCGGCGTAATCTCTCGATGCCCGGCATGTCGGTCACCGTTGGTGAACAGATCGCCGCACTGGAGCGTGTCGCCGGCAAGAATGTCGTCGCCCGCATCAAGCGCGAGACCGATCCGGTCATCACCGGCATCGTCTCCGGCTGGCCACGCGATTTCGACACCGCGCGCGCGCTTAAGCTCGGCTTCACCACCGCCGAAAAGACGTTCGACGACATTATCCGCATCCATATCGAGGATGAACTCGGCGGCAAGTTCGTCGATTGAGTTTTTAACCTTTCCTCGCCTAGCGAAGCATGTGCGCGCTGGGCGAGGGGAGCTCTCCACGCACTCCAGTCCAGTGGTGAGGTCCCACCTCTCCGCTGGCGTTGCGGTCAACATCGCCGGAACGCTGACGGCAGCGACGTTTTCCGCATCCCGAAATGAGAAGATGCGCCGTTCCGTGCCCGCTTGAACGGATAGCCCTCATGCTGCACAGAGCAGTGCACTTGGGGGGATTTTCCTGTAAGCGCTCGTTTCGCAGGTTCACCGCGGCCGACGCGACGAACGGATATAACAGGAGGAATGCATGCCGGCTCTGCCGCTCTCGGGCATCAAGGTTATCGATATGACGCGGGTGCTTGCCGGCCCGATCGCCGGTCAGATGCTCGGTGATCTCGGCGCCGAAGTCATCAAGATCGAACGCCCTGGAACTGGCGATGATTCCCGCGCGTTTGGCCCTCCTTATCTGAACGATCCGGACGGCAGCCGGCACGACAATGGATTCTATCTCTGCGCCAACCGCAACAAGAAGTCGGTCACGGTCAATGTGGCGAAGGCTGAAGGCCAGGAGATCATCCGCGAGCTCGCCAGGACGGCCGACGTGTTGTTGGAGAACTACAAAGTCGGCGACCTCAAGCGCTACGGCCTCGACTACGACGCGATCAAGGCTATCAATCCGCGCATCGTCTATTGCTCCGTGACGGGTTTTGGACAAACGGGGCCCTATGCCACGCGTGCCGGCTATGATGCGATCCTGCAGGCGATGGGTGGTCTCATGAGCGTCACCGGCCATCTCGACGGCGAGCCGGGCGAGGGCCCGATGAAGGTCGGTCCCTCGATCGTGGACTATATGACCGGCCTGAATGCCTCCATCGGCGTTTTGTCGGCGCTCTATCACCGCGACGCTGGCGGCGGCGAGGGACAGCATGTCGATGCCTGTCTCTTCGATACGGTGATCGCCTCGCTGTCGCACTGGCTGCAACCCTATCTCATCCACGGCAAAGTCCCGCCGCGCCGCGGCACCTGGGGCAATGGCGGCATGCCCGCCGGCGTCTTCCGTTGTACCGATGGCGAGATCATGATCGTCAATGGCAATGACGGCCAGTTTCAGCGGACATGCGAAGTGCTCGGCGAGCCGGACCTCGCGAAAGATCCGCGCTTCCTGAAGAACAATGATCGCGTCGCCCATGGCAAGGAGATCATGGCCATCTACGCCGGTCTGTTCCTGAAGCAGCCGGTCGCCTACTGGCTGGAACGTCTGGAGGCCGTTGGCGTGCCGTCCGGCCCGATCAATGATTTCGATCAGGTTTTTTCGGACCCGCATGTTCAGGCTCGCGGCATGCGCGTGAAGGTGGAACATCCGTTCGAGGCGGCGCTGTCGCTGGTGCGAAATCCGCTGACTTTCGTAGGCACGCCAATCACCGACTATCGCGCACCGCCGCTTCTTGGCTCTAACACGGACGAAATCCTGTCCACGATCGGCTACGATGGTGAACGGATTGGCGCGCTCAGGAAAGCGGGCATCGTCTAGACCAGTCACATTGATCGAGGTTTCGATGCGGATCGCCAGTATCGGCGAATGCATGATCGAGCTGCGTCAGATGCCCGGCGGGCACCTGACGCGCTCCTTTGGTGGCGACACCCTCAATACTGCCGTCTATCTGGCGCGCCTCGGCGCCAGCGTCGATTACGTCACCGCACTGGGGGACGATCCGCTCAGCGACGAGATGATCGCCGGCTGGCGCGACGAGGGCATCGGTACGGAACGCGTGTTGCGCCTCAAGGGCAAATTGCCCGGCCTCTACATGATCGAAACCAATGCGGCCGGTGAGCGCCGCTTCTATCACTGGCGCGATGCGTCGGCCGTGCGGGGCCTGATGAGCCTGCCGGAGACGGAGGCGCTGCTCGTTTCGCTGGCCAGTTACGATCTCGTCTATCTCTCCGCCATCACGCTGTCGCTATTCGACGAAGCGGGGCGTGATCGCCTAATCGCAGCACTTCAGCGCAGCCGGTCGGCGGTCGTCCGCGTCGCCTTCGATACCAATTTTCGTGCCCGCGGCTGGCCCGATCTCGATCTCGCGCGTCGGGCGTTTGCTGCGGCATTTTCCGCAGCGGACATCGTACTGGCTTCGGTGGAAGACTTGTCGGCGCTCTATCCCGATGAGGACGAGCAGGCATTGCTCGATCGCATCGATGCCAACGAAGTCGTGCTGAAGCTCGCGACGCCTGCTAGCATCGTGCGCAACCTGGGGCAGGCCACGCATGTGGAAGCGGAGCCCGTGCCGGGCAAGGTGGTCGACACCACCGCTGCCGGCGACAGTTTCGCCGCAGCCTATCTTCACGCACGTCTCAGTGGCTCCGAGCCTGCCACCGCTGCGAAAGCCGGGCATCGTCTCGCCGGCGCCGTGGTCTGCCATCCCGGCGCAATCATCCCGCGTGCGGCAATGCCGGATATGAGAGGGTAAACATCATGACCGATATCGCCGGACGTCAACGTGATCTGCGAGCGATGCTGATTGCCGCAAAGATCGTTCCCGTGCTCACCATCGAACGCGTTGCCGATGCCGTACCGCTCGCGCGCGCGCTGGTCGCGGGCGGCGTGCGGACGCTGGAAATCACGTTGCGCACGGCAGCTGCCATCGATGCGGTGAAAGCCGTGATCGCCGACGTGCCGGAGGCCATCGTAGGCATCGGCACGGTGCTGTCCGCGGCCGATTTCGAGCAGGCACACAAACTCGGTGCGCGTTTCACCGTCAGCCCCGGTGCAACGCCGGCTTTGCTCGAGGCAGCCGCTCAAAGCGATTTACCTTTGCTGCCCGGCGTCGCCACAGCCTCCGAAGTCATGCAGGCCCGTGACTACGGTTTCGATACGCTGAAGTTTTTCCCGGCAGAGCAGGCCGGAGGACGCGCGATGCTGCGGGCATGGGCGGGACCGTTTCCTGACCTCCGCGTGTGCCCGACGGGTGGCATCACCGAGGCGAATGCGGCGGAATGGCTCGGCCAGCCCAATGTGCTCGCGGTCGGCGGTTCCTGGATCTGTCCGACGGCGTCCATCCGTGCGGGGGATTGGGCCGGCATAACGGCCATGTGTGCACGGACAATGAAAAGCCTGTCACCGGGCTGAAGCCGCGCTATATTTATCGCAACTGCGAAATTGAAACCGGGAGAGAAACCATGACTGCCAGCATCGTAGGCTGGGCGCATATGCCCTTCGGGAAATTCGACGCCGAGACCGTCGAGAGCATGGTGGTCCGCGTCGCGACCGAGGCGATGGCCGATGCGGGCATCAGTGCATCCGATGTCGATGAAATCGTGCTCGGTCATTTCAATGCCGGCTTCTCGCCGCAGGATTTCACCGCATCGCTGGTGCTGCAAGCCGATCCGGCATTGCGCTTCAAGCCCGCCACCCGCGTCGAGAATGCCTGCGCCACCGGCTCCGCCGCCGTGCATCAGGGCATCAAGTCGATTGCCGCCGGAACTGCCAAGATCGTGCTGGTGGTCGGCGTCGAGCAGATGACCAAGACGCCGGGGCCTGAGATCGGCAAGAACCTGCTGCGCGCTTCGTATCTCCCGGAAGACGGCGAGACCCCGGCGGGCTTTGCCGGCGTATTCGGCGGCATCGCGCAAAAGTATTTCCAGAAATATGGCGACCAGTCCGATGCGCTGGCGCTGATCGCCGCCAAGAACCACGCCAATGGCG
This sequence comes from Bradyrhizobiaceae bacterium PARB1, assembly GCA_002256345.1. GTDB lineage: Bacteria > Pseudomonadota > Alphaproteobacteria > Rhizobiales > Xanthobacteraceae > Tardiphaga. The sequence goes on from NKIY01000010.1 coordinate 27,006, forward strand.
TCCACAATCCCTATGCGCAGATGCGCAAGGATTTCGGTTTCGAGTTCTGCCGCTCCGAGAGCGACAAGAACCCGTTCGTCGCTGGTCCCTTGAAGCGCACAGACTGCTCGTTGGTGTCGGATGGCGCCGCGGCGCTGGTTCTGACCGACAGCGAGACCGCCAAGACCATGGGCAAGGCTGTCAATATCAGGGCCACTGGCCATGCGCAGGATTTCCTGCCGATGTCGAAGCGCGACATCCTCGAATTCGAGGGCTGCACGGTGGCGTGGCAGAAGGCGCTGAAGACGGCCGGCGTCGAGCTCGGCGATCTCTCTTTTGTAGAAACCCATGACTGCTTCACTGTCGCCGAACTGATCGAATATGAAGCCATGGGCCTGACGCCGCGCGGGCAGGGCGCACGCGCCATCAAGGAAGGCTGGGTGCAGAAGGACGGCAAGCTGCCGGTCAATCCGTCCGGCGGCCTCAAGGCGAAAGGCCATCCGATCGGCGCGACGGGCGTGTCGATGCATGTGCTGAGCGCGATGCAATTGCTGGATCAGGCGCCCGAGGGCATGCAGATCAAGAACGCCAAGCTCGCCGGCATCTTCAATATGGGCGGCGCGGCGGTGGCGAATTACGTCTCGATCCTCGAGCCCGCGAAGTAGCGCGGGCCCTGCCGAGATGAATGTCGCGCAATGGCTGATGGCGTCGGCGCGTCTGCATCCGCAGGCGCCAGCGCTGCTGAGGGGGACCGCCGTCGAGGCTGATTACGCCACCTTCGCACGGCGCGCCGCCGCGATTGGCGCGGGCCTTGCGCGTGACTACGGCATCCACCCCGGCGACCGCGTGGCGCTGTTCGCGTCCAACTGCACGCAATATCTCGAATGCCTCTATGCGGTGTGGTGGATCGGCGGCGTCGTGATCCCCATCAATGCCAAGCTGCATGGCCGCGAGGCGGCATGGATCTGCGACAATGCCGGTGCGAGGCTGGCCATCGTCGATGACGATAGCCACGACATACTCGTTGCTGTGAAAGAGGACCTGCCGACGGCGATGCAGATGCTGTCGGTGGATAGCGACACCTATCGCGAATTGCAGCATGGCGAACCGGCATCGATGGTCCCGCTGGCGCGCGAGGACAACGATCTCGCGTGGCTGTTCTACACATCCGGCACCACCGGCCGCCCCAAAGGCGTTATGCTCAGCCATGGCAATCTGGTCGCCATGTCCATGTGCTATCTCGCCGATGTCGATCCGGTGCATCAGCGTGATGCGATCCTCTATGCCGCGCCGATCTCGCATGGCGCCGGGCTCTACAATTTCATTCATGTGCGCATGGCGGCGCGGCATGTCGTGCCCGAGAGCCAGGGCTTTGAGCCGGATGAGGTGCTCGATCTCGGCAAGGCGCTCGGCGATGTTGCGATGTTTGCCGCGCCGACCATGGTGCGGCGGCTGGTGGATGCAGCGAAGCAACGCGGCGAGAACGGTGAGGGTATTCGCACCATCGTTTACGGCGGCGGCCCGATGTATCTCGCCGATATCCACGACGCCATCGCTGTCATGGGGCAGCGCTTCGTGCAGATCTACGGTCAGGGCGAGTCGCCGATGACCATTACGTCGCTGCCACGCGCTTTCCATGCGGACGTCGATCATGTCAGATATCTCGAACGTCTCGCGTCGGTCGGGCCGGCGCAGAGCGTGATGTCGGTGCGGATCACCGATGCCGACGGCCGGCCGCTCCCGGTTGGCGAGACCGGAGAAGTTGAGGCCAAGGGACCGGCGGTGATGCTTGGCTACTGGAACAATGACAAGGCCAATGCCGAGACGCTCAAGGACGGCTGGCTGCGCACCGGCGATGTCGGCCGGCTGGATGAGGATGGTTTTCTGACGCTTTCGGACCGCTCCAAGGACGTCATCATTTCTGGCGGCACCAATATCTATCCGCGCGAGGTCGAGGAAGCGCTGCTGACCCATCCAGCCGTGCGGGAAGTCTCGGCCATCGGCGCCGCTGATCCCGACTGGGGCGAGATCGTGGTCGCCTGCGTGGTGCTGAACGAGGGCGTCGCCGCAGACGATGCTGCCCTCGACGCCCATTGCCTCGCCAATATCGCCCGCTTCAAGCGCCCGAAGCGTTATGTCTATCTCGATGCCTTGCCGAAGAACAACTACGGCAAGGTGTTGAAGACGGAGCTGCGGACGATGATGAAGGCCTGATCAGAGCCGGCACTTCATCAGGCCGAACAGGTTCTCGCCATGCTGGACGACGGGCTTGATGGTGCCGTCCTCCAGCAGTTTCAACGGCCGGCGCGTGACGGAATTGCCGACATTGCCGCCGATGATTTCGACATGGTCGTCACCGACGCTCACGACGACGTCGCAGTGCCCTTTGTAATCGCCGCCATTCTGGTTGTCGTAATCGATGCCCGGCTGCCGTGCCCAGCAGACGATGTCGCCGGGGCTCGGACGCTCGGCGTGCAGGCGATAGCACCAGTAGCCGGCGTCGGTATTGGCGCGTTTCAGGTCGCGGATCGCGCGCGAGATATAGACCGAATGCTGCGGGCTGTAGTTGAAGCGACCATTCGCTCCCGCGGTCCGCATCACCCAGGAGATGAAAGCGGCCGACCAGGGCACGTCGTCCCGGCCGTCCAGCGTGCTGTCGTTCACGCCATTCTTCCAGTAATCGCCGATGCGCTTGTACCAGGGGTCTTCGCCCTCCTTGCGGCCGGTATGCGTGGTCTGTCCCTGGAGATTGTAGCTCTGGTGCTCGAACCGGTCCCATTCGCTGATGGCAGTCTCGACCGCGCGCTGCGCGAAGGCGCTGGAAGATGAAGCGTCGGACGTCAGTGGCGGCGCGGCTGCGGCCAGAATCGCTTCGACGCTGCCGCCATTGCTTTGCACCATGGTTTCCGCTGCCAGCGCGGCCGTGAACACGGTCTCCGTCCTCGGCGTATCGGATGTCGGCGGGATGACCGGGAAGCCGGCTTGCATGATGAACACCTTGAGGCGTTCGAAATCCGGATGGTCGGTCGTATAGACCGAGATATTGTTTCCGATGCCAAAAGGTCCGGTGACCGCAATCTCGATATTGTCGGATGTGCTGCCGCGACCGGCGCGTAGTGCGCAGGCGATCGTCGTTCCGAGTGGCCCGCGGCACACCAGCCGCATGCCATCGGCGCGGGCCTTGATATCGGTGACGTCGTAGCTTGCCGGTGCGCCGCCGGCTTCGCCGAGCCCGATCGTGCCGCTGTTATGGCTCGTCTTTCGGATCGATACCGTGTAGTCGCGGCCGTCGGAGGATTTCGCCGCGATCGTGACGGCATCCACAGGTGCTGCTGCCTGGGCGAGGATGAGACCGGCCGGCGCCGTGCCCGTTGCCGCCATCGTGACCACGAGAGGCGATCCGGCCGCCGCGCCCGCACCATTCAGCGCCTGCATGCCCCGGGCGGCGCAGGCATGGAGATGCTGCAGGTTTTGCGGATTCTCGACATAGTAGTTGGTGGCCGCGAGATAGTCTTCCATGTCCTCGCCGCCAACCACCGGGCCCGCAGGCGGTACCTGACGGGCGAGGTGTGGGTCGTCGCCGTCGAGCCATGTCAGCAATTTGGTCGGTGGTCCCGACATGTTGATCCAGAGCGCCATATAGACCATCGCCTTGGTGTCGATGCTGCGATGATGCGCCGCCGCACGCGCATCGCACCGATCGAGATCGCGATAGACGCCCTGCAGGATCTGGTCGTCCATGGCATCGACGAGGACCTGCGATGCCCGCAATGCACCATTGACGGCCTCGGTATCGGCCGGTGTGAGCGGGTTCTTGATCTGATGCTTCGATAGCAGGGCGAGCAGATCGTTGATCTTCTGCGCGCTCATCCCGGCAGCCGACATGACATCGCGGAACGTGCGGGTGACATCCGGCTGCCCGGCGGCGAGATCGCCCTGCATGAAGCCGAAACTGCCGCCGCTCTTGCCTTTGCCGGCGAAGCTGATCCGGTACGGCGTGTCGTTGCCGATCTCGTGAAAGCGCAGCGCCGTGCGAATGGCCGGCTTGATCGCATTGTCCACCATGACGTCCCCCAATTGTTTGTTATTGAAATCCGCAGCGCCGCTCGCTCGCACCACCACCACGGCAGTTGGCGAACTTCGCCCTAAAATCCATCAAAGAATGCGCGATAGCGATGAACATCCTAAAGGTGTGTTCATCTAAGTGTCTAGCGATGATAGCCGTGTGACGGAAATACAATTTCTGGGAATTTGCGGCTGAACCCGGCCTTTGCCGCCGAGCGATGGCGTTTCCCGCTGCAGGCGGCGGTTGCAGGTGCCGCAGCCGCTGCATAAGGCTCCGCGTCTGGTGCCCTTGCTCCAGCGGAAGACCTGCCGCTATGACGGGCTGAACAGGGCGCAACTGCGCCCGACAACACGCTTTTCGGGAGCAAACGGCTTTGGCGGGACCACTTCACGGGATCAAGATCATCGACATGACCTCGGTGATGATGGGGCCTTATTGCACCCAGACACTGGGCGATTATGGCGCTGATGTCATCAAGGTGGAGTCGCCCGATGGCGACGTGGTCCGTGCGATCGGGCCGATGCGCAATCCCGGCATGGGGCCGATTTTTCTCAACACCAATCGTAACAAGCGCTGCGTCTGCATCGACCTGAAGAAGGAAGAGGGCCGCGAAGCTCTGCTGAAGCTGGTCGCGAGTGCCGACGTGCTGGTCTACAATGTCCGCCCGGCCGCGATGGTGCGTCTCAATCTCGGCTATGACGTGGTGTCGAAGATCAATCCGCGCCTGATCTATGCCGGCGTGTTCGGCTTCAGCCAGGCCGGCCCCTATGCCGCAAAGCCCGCCTATGACGACCTGATCCAGGGCGCCACCGCGCTGGCGGCGCTGAATGCGCGGATCAGCCCCGATGGCGTGCCGCGCTATGTGCCGAATGCGCTGGTCGATCGCATCGTCGGCCTCAATGCGCTCGGCGCCATCCTCGCCAGCGTCATCCATCGCGACAAGACCGGCGAGGGCCAGCGCGTCGATATCCCGATGTTTGAGACCATGGCGGGCTTCATGATGGGCGACCACATGGGCGGTCTCACTTACGATCCGCCGCTCGACAAGGGCGGCTATGGCCGTCATTTGTCGCCGGATCGCCGGCCGTACCAGACGTCCGACGGCTATATCTGCGCCATGGTCTATAACGACAAGCAGTGGAAGAGCTTTCTCAAGCATGTCGGCCGCGAGGAGCTGTTTGACGATCCGCGCTTCGCGACCTTCCCGCAGCGCATCCAGCATATCGACACCGTGAATGCCGAGCTCTCGCGCATCTTCCTGACGCGCACGACGGCGGAGTGGGCCAAATTGCTCGATGAGGCTGACGTGCCATCGGCGCCGATGCATACGTTGGACAGCATGATGCAGGATCCGCATATGCTGGCGACGGATTTTTTCCAGCAGGTCGAGCATCCAACCGAAGGCGCGGTGCGCAACATGAAGGTGGCGGCAACCTGGTCGAAGACGCCTGTCGATCTGTCGCGTCTCGCCTCGCATCTCGGCGAGCAGAACGCCGAGGTGCTGGCCGAGGTCGGCTACACCGCCGAGCAGATCGAGAAACTGCACAGGGATGGCGTGCTCAAGCAGGCCGCCATTCCCGATACGTCGGAGCTCTGACACATGGATTTCGCCCTCAATGACAATCAGGAATCCATCCGCGATACGATCGCGAAAATCTGTTCGCGCTTCGACGACGCCTATTGGCTGAAGAAGGACAAGGAAGGCGGCTTCCCCACCGAATTTCACAAGGCGATTGCCGATGCCGGCTATCTCGGCATCTGTATCCCCGAGGAATATGGCGGTTCTGGCCTGGGGATCACCGATGCCGCGATCATGATGCGGGCGATCTCGGAATCCGGCGCGGGCATGTCCGGTGCGTCAGCCGTGCATATGAATGTGTTCGGCCTCAATCCGGTGGTCGTGTTCGGTACGCCGGAACAGTGCCAGCGCATGCTGCCTGGTATCGTCGAAGGCAAGGAGAAATCCTGCTTTGCGGTGACTGAGCCGAACACAGGCCTCAACACGACACAGCTGAAAACCCGCGCCGTGCGCAAGGGCGATCGCTATATCGTCAATGGCCAGAAGGTGTGGATCTCCACCGCGCAGGTCGCCGAGAAGATCCTGCTGCTGGCGCGTACCACGCCGCTGGAAGACGTGAAGAGCCCGACCCATGGGCTTAGTCTGTTCTATACGGACTTCGATCGCTCCAAGATCACCGTGCATGAGATCGAGAAGCTCGGTCGCAAGTGCGTGGATTCCAACGAGCTGTTCTTCGCCGATTTCGAGATTCCCGTGGAAGATCGTATCGGCGAGGAGGGGCGCGGCTTCGAATATATCCTGCACGGTATGAACCCGGAGCGCATCCTGATCGCGGCGGAAGCTGTTGGGCTCGGCAAGGCTGCGCTGAAACGGGCGTCGGAATACGCGAAAGAGCGCAACGTGTTCAATCGCCCCATCGGCCAGAACCAGGCGATCCAGCATCCCTTGGCGAAAAACTGGATGGAGCTCGAGGCTGCCTGGTTGATGGTGCTGTCGGCTGGCTGGCAATACGACAACAACATGTCGTGTGGCCCCGCAGCGAATTCGGCAAAGTATCTGGCGGGCGAGGCCGGCTATCACGCCTGCGAGCAGGCGGTGATGACCCATGGCGGGTTCGGTTACGCCAAGGAATATCATGTCGAGCGATACCTGCGGGAGTCGCTGATCCCGCGCATTGCGCCGGTGAGCCGCGAGTTGATCCTGAGCTTCATCGCCGAGAAGGCGCTCGGTTTGCCGAAGTCGTATTGACGAGAAGCTGGGCCGTGATCGCTCGCCTCCGGCCTATCATTTCCCTTCCCCCTTGCGGGGAAGGGGCAGGGATGGGGGTAGCCACAGGCGACGTCATTTGTGGCGACCCCCGCCCCCGACCCCTCCCCGCAAGGGGGAGGGGAGCACTGCTGCCGGAGTGTTTTGCATGAGCTACATCACAGGCGTCGGCCTTCTTCCCTACGGTAAGCATGAGGGCTCATCGACCATCGACCTGATGTCGCGCGCCGCTGAACTCGCGCTTGCCGACGCCGGCCTCAAGCGCGGCGATATCGACGGTTTCCTCTGCGGCTATTCCACCACGATGCCGCACATCATGCTGGCGACTGTCTTCGCTGAGCATTTCGGCATCACGCCGTCCTACGCCCACGCGATCCAGGTCGGCGGCGCCACCGGCATGGCGATGGCGATGCTCGCACATCAGCTCGTCGAGGGCGGCGTTGCCAAACATGTCCTCGTGGTTGGCGGCGAGAACCGGCTCACCGGGCAGAGCCGCGATGCCTCGATCCAGGCGCTCGCGCAGGTCGGTCACCCCACTTACGAAGTGCCGCTCGGGCCGACCATCCCGGCTTATTATGGCCTCGTTGCTAACCGCTACATGCATGAATATGGCGTGACGCAGGAAGATCTCGCCGAATTCGCTGTGCTGATGCGCCAGCATGCGCTGACACATCCCGGCGCACAATTTCACGACCCGATCACCGTCGCCGATGTGATGGCCTCGAAGACCATCGCGACACCACTGAAGCTGCTCGACTGCTGCCCGGTCTCGGATGGCGGTGCGGCTTTCGTAGTGAGCTTTGATCCGACGAGCGAAGTGAAAATCCGCATCCGCGGGGCTGCGCAGGCGCATACGCATCAGCATATCACAGCCGCTCCTCCGCTCTCCGGCCTCGGCGCCGAGATTTCTATCGCACGTGCAAAGCAGGCGACAGGCATCGCGATCTCCGATGTCCGGTACGCCGCGATCTATGACAGCTTCACCATCACGCTGGCGATGCTTCTGGAAGACCTCGGTCTCGCCGGGCGCGGCGAGGCGGCGGCGCGTGTGCGCGCCGGCCATTTCGGTCAGCACGGCGCGATGCCGCTGAATACGCATGGCGGGCTGCTGTCTTACGGCCATTGTGGTGTCGGCGGCGCCATGGCGCATCTCGTCGAGGCGCATCTGCAGATGACGGGCATGGCCGAGAACCGCCAGGTCAAGGATGCCTCCGTCGCACTGCTGCATGGCGATGGCGGCGTGTTGTCTTCCCATGTCTCGATGTTCCTGGAGCGCGTGTGATGAGCCACCTCAAACCCGCTGCCGACTGGACCACGGGCGCGGAAGCGATCAGCTTCCAGTGTTGCCGCGCTTGCCAGAAGATCCAGTATTTCCGCCGCTCGTTCTGCGCCGCCTGCGGCTCGCCCGATCTCGACGACAAGACATCGAGTGGCGAGGGCACCGTCTATGCAACGTCGCTTGTTCTCCGCGCGGGCACGCCGGAAGCGCGCGAGCATGTGCCCTACAACATCGTACTGATCGATACGGCCGAAGGCTTTCGCATGATGGCCCACGGCGCCAATGATCTCGTCATCGGTGACAAGGTGAAGGCGCGTTACGCGCAGTTCACCGGCCGCCTCGTTCCGTTCTTCGAAAGGTCCAAGTGAGCAATAAGCGCGGAGCGTAGGATGGGTTGAGCGTAGCGAAAACCCATGCTGTCCGTAGCTCGCGGTAAACTCCGCCGAGGGGTTATCGCTCCGGCGCTGCGCGCCCGCGCTCAACCCATCCTACGACTGCCAGCCTAGCTCTGCCGATCGCGTGGGCCGGCCCAGTTCATGATGGTTGCCGCGAGCGCTTCGACCGCGGCGGGCGGATGGTCCGGTGTGATCACGGCGAACTGAATGCCGGGCAGTTTCGGCAGGCCTTCGCGCGATGACAGGATCGTCAGACCCGGGGGCATCAAACGCACCGAATGCGGCAGCAGTCCAATGCCGGCGCGCGCCGCCGCACTCAGGCCGGAGACGTTTGCGCTGGTGAAGGCGATGCGCCATCGCCGTCCCGCTGCTTCAAGCGTCTCCAGCACACCGACCCGCGTGATGCTTGGCGGCGGATAGAGGATCAGCGGCAGAGGGCTGTCGGGATCGAGCCGGAATTCGGGATGCGACATCCATTCGATGGGTTCTTTCCAGGCGATACGGCCGCGGCTGTCGCCATCGGGCCGCTTCACCAGTGCGAGATCAAGCCGGCCTGCATCGAAAGCGGCGCGCAGGTCCTCGCTCAGTCCCGAATGCAACTCGATATCAAGCTCCGGATGACGGCGTGCAAAGGCGGCGAGCACATTCGGCAAAGCCGACAGCACAAAATCTTCTGATGCGCCGAAACGCAGGCGGCCGCGCAGCGGTGCGGCCGACAGATATTGCTGCAGGCGGGCATAGCGCTCGAGGATCGAGCGCGCATGGTCGAGCAAGATATCGCCATCCGGGGTGAGGGCGACCCGATGGGTGGAGCGGTTGAACAGGCGTCGGCCTGTCAGTTCTTCGAGACGACGGATGTGCTGGCTGACCGTCGATTGCTGCAGCCCGAGGATCCGGGCCGCGCCCGTAAAACTGCCGGCATCGGCGACGGCGGCAAAGCTTTGCAGGAGATCGACGGGGATATGATCCATGATCATCACCATACATGATGACTGATATCGTTGTTATAGGGATTTTCCATCAACGTAAGGCAATCTAGATCTGGGCCATCAATCCAAGGGCCTATTGCTATGACTTCCTCTTCCCGTCGCCGCATCAATCTACCGATCGACCAGTTCCTGCTGTGGTTGATGGCTGCCGTTGCACTGGCGGCCGTTCTGCCCGCACGCGGCGAGATTGCCGTGTACGTCGATGACGTTGTCACTGCCGCGGTGGCGACGCTGTTCCTGCTTTACGGCGCGCGCCTGTCGCCGGCTGCGGTGAAGGAGGGGCTGCTGCACTGGCGGCTGCAGTCGATGGTGTTCTCCAGCACCTATCTGCTGTTTCCGCTGATCGGCGTCGTCGCGAGCCTCGCGCTGCGTCCGCATCTGCCGGCCGATCTCGCGACCGGCGTGCTTTTCATGTGCCTGCTGCCCTCGACGGTGCAGTCCTCGATCGCCTTCACCTCGATCGCGCGTGGCAACATCCCGGCGGCGTTGTGCAGCGCATCGGTATCCAATCTGCTCGGTGTCGCACTGACGCCACTGCTGGTATCGCTGCTTCTGTCTTCAGCTGCGGGAGGTGTTTCGCTGGCGGCGTTCGAGAAGATCGCGGCGCAGATCGTTGCGCCGTTCGTCGTTGGCCAGTTGATCCGTCCATGGGTTGGCGCGTGGCTGTTGCGCCATGGACGTCTCGCCTCGGTGGTTGATCGCGGCTCGGTGCTGCTGATCGTCTATGCCGCCTTCAGTGCTGGTATGGTCGCGGGGATCTGGGGACAGCTCTCGGTCGGGACGCTTGCGGCAATCCTCGCCGTCGATCTGGCGGTGCTGGCGCTGGTGATCGTCACCACCATGCTGGCCAGCCGGTGGATGGGTTTTTCAAGAGAGGATGAGATCGCCATCGTGTTCTGCGGCTCGAAGAAGAGCATGGCGAGCGGCATCCCGATGGCCGCGATCCTGTTTCCGGGCCACGCCCTCGGCCTGATCGTGCTGCCGATCATGCTGTTTCACCAGGCGCAACTGTTCGTCTGCGCGATCCTGGCGCGGCGCTATGCCAAGCGGCGCGATGAGGATGGCATCGAAGGCGAGGCGGCGGTGATGTCGATGTGAGGTGTTGGCTGGAGTTTGAAGGGCTGTGGCCCGGTAACTCCGGCGTCATACGCGGGCGTGACCCGCGTATCCAACTTTGACCGTCTCATAAAGATGGATGGCCGGGTCAAGCCCGGCCATGACAGTGTTCGGTGTAGCTTAGAACGTCACCACGCCGCGGATGCTCTCGCCGCTCTTCATCAGATCAAAGCCCTTATTGATGTCGCTGAGCGGCATCACATGGGTGATCATCGGGTCGATCTGGATCTTGCCCTGCATGTACCAGTCGACGATCTTCGGCACATCGGTGCGGCCACGCGCGCCGCCGAAGGCGGTGCCCTTCCACACGCGACCCGTCACCAATTGGAACGGCCGCGTTGCGATTTCGGCGCCGGCCGGCGCCACGCCGATCACAATCGACTGGCCCCAGCCGCGATGGCACGACTCCAGCGCCTGGCGCATCACGGTGACATTGCCGGTGCAGTCGAAGGTGTAGTCGGCGCCGCCGATCTGGTCGGCGCCCGACTTGGTCATGTCGACGAGGTGAGGGACCAGATCCTTGCCGAGCTCCTTCGGATTGACGAAATGCGTCATGCCGAAGCGTTCGCCCCAGGCCTTGCGGTCATTGTTGATGTCGACGCCGATGATCATGTCGGCGCCAGCGAGGCGCAGGCCCTGCAGCACATTGAGCCCAATGCCGCCGAGACCGAACACGATGGCCTTGGCGCCTTGCTCCACCTTCGCAGTGTTGAAGACCGCGCCGACACCGGTGGTGACGCCGCAGCCGATGTAGCAGACCTTGTCGAACGGCGCGTCCTTGCGGATCTTCGCCACCGCGATCTCCGGCAGCACCGTGTAATTGGCGAAGGTCGAGGTACCCATATAATGATGCACCGGCTTGCCCTCGAGCGAGAAGCGCGAGGTGCCGTCGGGCATCAGGCCCTGGCCCTGGGTCGAGCGGATCGCCGTGCAGAGATTGGTTTTGCGCGACAGGCATGACGGACACTGGCGGCATTCCGGCGTGTAGAGCGGGATGACATGGTCGCCGGGCTTCACCGAGGTGACGCCGCGACCGACTTCGCGCACGATGCCCGCACCTTCATGGCCGAGAATGGCAGGGAACAGACCTTCGGGATCGGCGCCCGACAGGGTGAACTCGTCGGTGTGGCAGATACCGGTGGCTTTGATCTCCACCAGAACCTCGCCATCGCGGGGGCCATCGAGTTGAACGGTGGTGATCTCCAGCGGCTTGCCGGCGGCAATGGCAACAGCGGCGCGAACATCCATGGCGAATTCCTCAAGTGGTCAAAAAGGTATCAAGGTTGTGATTGCGGGCAGGCTGCTCCGCGCAATCAGCCATTGCCGCTTAGCACATCATCAGGCACTGAGCAGCCCATGAATAAAGAGACAAATGCCCTCATCGCCTCGGCCGCGCCCGTGCTGTTCGTGCTGCTGTGGAGCACCGGCTTCATCGGCACCAAGTATGTGCTGAACGGCGCGGAGCCGCTGACCTATCTCACCGTGAGGATGATCGTCGCAGCCGGGATCATGGGTCTGATCGTTGCGCTGACGCGACCGGCATGGCCGGATCGTGCCGGTATCGGGCACAATATCGTTGCGGGTCTGCTGGTCCAAGGGCTCTATCTCGCCGGCACGGTGCTGGCGATAGCGCATCAGGTGCCGGTCGGTCTGTCTGCGATCATTCCGGGCCTGCAGCCAATCCTGACATCCATCCTCGCCAGTCGTTTTCTGAACGAGCGGGTGACGCCGCTGCAATGGGGCGGCCTCGTGCTCGGCCTTGGCGGCGTGCTGCTGGTGCTGCACGGCCGGCCGATGTCCGGCAATGCTGGCTGGGGCTGGGCCGCATCGGGGCTCTCGCTGGTCACCATCACCGTCGGCACGCTGTATCAGAAGCGCTTCTGCGGCGGCACCGACTGGCGGGTGGGGAGCTTCATCCAGCAATCCGCGGCCATGGTGATGCTCGGCATCGGCGCGTTTCTGTTCGAGACCCGCGTGATCCACTGGACCACGGAATTCGTGCTGGCGGTGGCGTGGCTGGCGGTGGTGCTGTCGATCGGCACCGTCGGGCTGCTGTATTGGCTGCTGCGTCGTCAGGCATCGAGCCAGGTAGCCAGCCTGTTCTATCTGGTGCCGGCCGTGACGGCGCTAATGGCCTTCATCCTGTTCGGTGAGCGACTGGATGCTGTGGCCATTGTCGGCGTGATCGCCTGCGGTGCCGCGGTGCTGCTGGTCAACCGCGCCAAGGCCTAGTGGTCGTCCCGGCGAAAGCCGGGTCCATAACCCGCTGTCGATCTGGTGGAAGCACGATCGCTGCGACTATGCCGCTTCAACACTTCTGACAGTGTCTATGGGTTCCGGCTTTCGCCGGGACGAGAAGCGAACATGAAAAAGCCTCCGGACTTGGACCCGGAGGCTTTCACATCTGCGGGGAAGAAGATTACTTCTTCTTGGCAGCCTTCTTGGCCTTCTTCGGAGCGGCCTTCTTGGTCGCCTTCTTAGCAGCCTTCTTCACGGTCTTCTTGGCGGCGGCCTTCTTGACGGTCTTCTTGGCAGCAGCCTTCTTGACGGTCTTCTTGGCGGCCTTCTTCACGGTCTTCTTCGCAGCTTTCTTAGCCATTGGTGGTCTCGCTTTCTTGGTTGTCTTCTTCGAAGAGGACTTCTTCGAAGCTTTCTTGGTGGACTTCTTCTTGGCCGGGGTCACTTTCTTCGCAACTTTCTTCGCGGCCTTCGTAACTGTCTCGGCCACCGAGGTGGCCACTTCCTTGGTCGCGCCGGCGGCGCTGCTCAGCGCATCCGTCACTTGCTCCATGATCGGAGTGTCGTCAGTCATAGCATCCCCCAGCGGTTATCGACTTTCTCACGTTAGTCCGATTCGGCGGCGTGTTGAAGTGCTGCACTACACAGTCAACCGCTGCGTATCGTTTTATACGCTTTTAATGCGCGATCGCGACCCTCCTTGTGGTCGATGATCGGCATCGGATAGTCGCTCCCGAGTTCGATACCTGCGTTCTTCAACTCGATCGGCGTTGCCGTCCACGGTTGATGAACGAGTTTTGCTGACAAGTTGTTAAGCTCCGGAACCCATCGGCGCACATAGTCACCGTTCGGATCGAACTTCTCACCCTGCAGGATCGGATTGAAGACGCGGAAGTAGGGTGCAGCATCGGCGCCGGAGCCCGCGACCCATTGCCAGTTGGCTGGGTTGCTGCCGCTATCGGCATCGACGAGCGTATCCCAGAACCACGCTTCGCCATCGCGCCAGTCGATCAACAGATGCTTCACAAGGAAGGACGCGACCACCATGCGTACGCGATTGTGCATCACGCCGGTATGCCAGAGCTCACGCATGCCCGCGTCGACGATGGGATAGCCGGTTAAACCACGCTGCCACGCCTTCAATGCCTTGCGATCGGTCTTCCAGGGGAAGTCGTCGAAGGACTCCTGCAGATTACGCGCGGCAAGATCGGGGATGTCGAACAGGAGATGTCGGCAGAATTCGCGCCAGCCGAGTTCGCTGAGGAACTTTCCGATGTCGCTTGCGAGCTTTGGATGCTCGTCGGCGGTGAATTGCGCGGCGTGCCAGACTTGTCTGGGGCCGATCTCGCCGAAGCGGAGATGCGGAGAGAGGCGCGACGTCCCGCTGCGATCGGGCCGATCGCGGTCATTCGCATAGCCCTGAATGTCCTTGAGGAAGCGCTTGAGATGTCTGTGAGCCGCAGCTTCGCCCGGTGTCCAGCTCTCGCGGAGGCCTCCAGCCCAGTCTGGCCGGGTCGGTTCAAGCTTCCAATCGTCCAGCTTGTCGCTCTTCACTTTTGGTGCAGCGATCAACTTCTTGGGCGGCGGCACAGGCTTCGCTGGGCCGCCCATTGCGACGAGACGCTTGAAGAACGGCGTGAAGACCCGCAGGCCGCGTCCTTCCTTGGTGCGAATGGTGTTCGGATGTGTCAGCAGATCGCCGGGGAAGCTTTGGGTGCCGATATCGAGATCAGCAAGCGCTTCGGTGACGTCGTCAGCGATAGCAAGATGCGGCGCCTGTGCGATCTCGTTCCAGTAGACGTGGCTGGCATCGATCTCGCGGGCGAGGGCGGGGATCACCTTCGCTGCGGCGCCTTGGCGCAGCACCAGCGTGCCGCCGATCGCCTCCAGCCGTTCGGATAGCGCGCGCAGCGACTGCGCTAGCCACCACCGCGTTGCGCCGCCCATGGGGCGAGCCAGCGGCGGTTTGATCTGTTTGCTCTGTTCGTCGAGCAGATAGAGACAGAGCACCGGCGCGCCAGACCTGGCCGCGGCGTGCAGTGCGGGGTGATCCGACAGGCGAAGGTCGTCGCGAAACCAGACGATGATGGGGGCTTGATCGGTCATGTCTGCGATCTAACACAGATCGCGTGAGATCGATCCAGTTCGGGATACCTCGACCTGCAACCTTGCGCCGACCGACGCGTATCTGTTCGTATCACAGCTCAACGGACCGGAGGCCGAGGTGAAGCGCAATGTGATTCTCTATCTGGCGACTTTCATCGTCATGCTGCCGCTCGACCTTCTCTTCCTCGGCGTCGTCGCGAAGAGCTTCTTTACCTCGCAGGTCGGCGACATGCTCGGCGAGGTCCGTCTTGCCCCGGCCGTTCTGTTTTACTGCCTCTACATCGCCGGCATCCTGATCTTCGTCAGCGCTTCGCTCGATGCGACATGGCGTTCGGCGCTGCTCTATGGCGCGCTGTTCGGTTTCTTCTGCTACGCGACCTTTGAGCTCACCTCGCTGTCGCTGCTCAAGCACTGGACCTGGCCGGTGGTGGCGGTGGATATCGCTTGGGGCACCTTCGTCACGGCAACGGCGGCCACGCTGGGACTGATCATCACGGACTGGCTGGCGCCGCGAGGTTAGGGTGCGATCGTAGGATGGGTTGAGCGTAGGCGCGAAGCGCCGGAGCGATAATCCATCGGGGAGCCTGCCGCGATGACGGACAGCATGGGTTTTCGCGGAGTTTATCATCGGGCGCGCTTCGCGCGACTCGTTGGCTGAACCCATCCTGCAACCGATCGAGAAACTAAAAAGGCGCCGCGATCATCTCGCGGCGCCTCTGTCGTTCCTGCAAGTGGTTCGCAGCGTTACTTCGGCTGCGGCACGATGCGGATATAGGGCTTCGGCTCCTTCCAGCCGTTCGGATAGATCGTCTTCGCCTCGTCATTGGTCACCGAGCCGGCGATGATGACGTCCTGGCCCTGGGCCCAATCCGCCGGCGTTGCGACGCGGTGCTTGGCCGTGAGCTGCAGGCTGTCGATGACGCGCAGGATCTCCTGGAAGTTACGACCGGTGGTCATGGGATAGACGAGGATCAGCTTGATCTTCTTGTCCGGCCCGATGACGAAGACGTTTCGCACGGTCGCATTGTCATTGGCGGTGCGGCCATCGGCGCCGCCCGAGGCGTCGGCGGGGAGCATGTTGTAGAGCTTCGAGACCTTCAGCTCGGTGTCGCCGATCATCGGGAATTTCGGCTCGGCGCCCTGGGTCTCGTTGATGTCGGCCACCCACAGCGAATGCTTCTGCACGGGATCGACCGACAGGCCGATCAGCTTCACGTTCCGCTTGTCGAATTCACCTTGCAGCTTGGCGAGCGCGCCGAGCTCGGTGGTGCAGACCGGGGTGAAGTCCTTCGGATGCGAGAACAGGAGCGCCCAGCTGTCGCCGATCCAGTCATGGAATTTGATGGCGCCCTGGGTGGTTTCGGCCTCGAAGTCCGGAGCGATGGAGTTGATCTGGAGAGCCATGGATAGACCTCGTGTCTTGGGAAGGGATCGCGCAAAGGCGTGCGTGCGTTGAATTATAGGCAGGCAGGCGAGTGAATGGAACCGGCTCACGAAAAGGAGAAGATCCTTCTGCTGGTCACGCGCGCAAGAGCATCGCCTTTCGCGCAAGCCCGGTGCGGCAAAATAACCTCGGCAACATCAAGTGATGAGATGCCGCGAAGTTGCCGCCCGCCGGGCGCAATGCCGCCCGAGGTGATCACCACATCTTGTCGAACCAGGGGGCGCCATGGCGCGACTGAACTGCAACGGTTGGGGATAAGAACGGTGCCGATCTCATCCCTTAACCGCTCGTTAATTTGCTCGTGGAATCTCTGGGGTATCCTAAAAAGTGCTGCAAACAGAAGAGTTTGAAATGTCCACCGCTGCCGTTGCCGAGGTATTCGGCGCCATCGAACCGTCCTCTATCGCCGACCGCCGCGCTGCGGCTCAGGCGCTCACCGTCGTCCGCGATGGCGTGATCACCGGCGAAGGCCCGACTACCCGTGGCCGTATCCATTTCTCCCGTGCGCTCGACGCCGATGACGCGGCATGGTGCGCGCGTATTCTCGGAGCATCGGCGCTCGCCAGCCAGCCCGTAAGCCGCGACGAGGCCGAGGCGCTGTTCGCCATCAATGAAGCCGCCCGCGAGCGCAGCGATGACGGACGTTTCGACGATTTGTTCGCAAAGGCCGTTGTGCATCACGCCGCATCCGCCTCGGGCCTGCCGGTGCCGTCACGCGATATTGCGTTATCGCCCGATGTGTCGATCGACAGCTGGGCGCCGACCAAGGCAGTTGGCGTGAATGTGGAAGTGCTGGAATGGATCGCTTCGCAAATGCGAGCCAAGCGCGTCAGCAATGCCACCATCATGACGCTGCTCGCCGCCGTCGTCGGCGCTGCCACGCTGCCGCTGGCACAGCTGCCGGCGGTGTTCGATATCGGCATGTGAGCCGAGGATCGATTTCGAATGATAAAAGGCGGGGTAGTACCCCGCCTTTTTCTTTGGTGCGATTACTTCTTCGCGTCCAGACCGACCGTGCGACCCGGGAACCCGGCGACGTCGAAATAACGCTGGTCCCCCACTTTCTGCCACACGAGAACGGTGCGAAGGCCCTGATCGTCGGGTTTCGACCGCGTCGTATCCGATGTCACCTTTGGCGTCTTGCCGCTCGGCATCGCTTCGGTCATCACGCGGCCGATCAGCTTGCCCTTGGCTTCGCGCTTGAGACCGAGCAGATGTGCAGCCGTGATGCCGATATCGGCGTTGCTGGTAGGAAGGGGATCGACGAAACCGGCTTTGAAGTCGGGGCCGATCGCCGCCATGAAGTTATGCGTGTCGCCGCGGCCGAACGACCCGTGCATGCCCTGGCCCTGCCGCAGCACTGTATCGGCGACTTCGACCTGACAGGCGGCGGGCTGGTCGCATCCGGTGGAGTAGGAACGGAACGAAACCGCGATGGCCGGATGCGGCGTCACTGCCTTGCCCGACAGGTTGATCGCCGACAGCGGCAGCGTGCCGGGGAGCGAGCCGAGTTCGTCGGAGACGAAAATGCCGCTGATGTAATCCTGCTTCAGCAGCGCATGCACGGTCTTCGCAGCGAGCGCCTTGTCCTTGGTCGGCAGATAGATCAGGTCGGAGCCGCCATTGGTGGCGACGATCAGGTCCGGTTTGTCCTTGTCCTTGCCAATGTAGGCATTGCCAGCTTTGGGATAGGCATTGTCACCGACGGCCGCGAACTTGTCGTTGGGATCGAACACCGGCAGGTCGAGCGATTTTGCCAGGTCGATGGCTAGGAAGCCCAGCGGCAGGAAGCCTTCCGGCGTATCGGGGTAGGTGCCCTTGACGGTCGCCGAAGTCTTGCTCTCCTTGGAAATCGTCGAGAAGCCGTGATCCGCCGAGATCATGATGTTGGTATTGGCGGCGAGGCCGAGATCGTCGAGCGCCTTGCGCAGCTGCGCGAGATTGTCGTCGGCATTCTTGATCGAGGCGAGCGAGGTCGGGCCGTTGATGCCCGGCGTCACCTTGTTCAGGCTGTCGCCCTGATTGTGCTGGGTGCCGTCGGGATCGCGCGACCAGAACACCAGAACAAATGGTTTGTTGCGCGCCTTGAACATCGGCAGGACCACTTTGGTTGCGACATCGGCCATATAGGCCTGCTGCTTGATATTGGCTTCGGTCGTGCCGGGCGTCTTGGCATCGCCCGCTTTGGCATTGTCGCCGCGACCGGGCGTTTCCAGCGCGAGACTGGCCTTGCCGAGTGCATCCTTCATCTCATCCGAGAGCGGAATGCCGAGCAGCTTGCCGGCCTTGTCGATGCCGCCGGTCTGGTCGTCGATGGTGATCGTTTCCTTGCCGGTGCGTTCGGTATGATCGAACATCAGGGTTGGGCCGACCTTGCCGATGGCAGCGGTGGAATAGCCTGCCTTGCGCGCGGCCTTCAGCAGCGTTTCCTCGTTCAGATAGTCGCCGTTGAACTGCTCATCGAGATCGCCGAGCACCTGGTCGTGTTCGATGAAAGGGACGGTGCTGCCGTTCTGCACGGGCGTGGGATGGCCGGTATAGATCGAGTTCGAGAACACACCGGTATCGCCGAGATAGTGTCCCGACGACATGCCGGACGCATTGGCCATGGTGAAGGTCGGGAAGAGCGAATGCGAATTCCTGAAATTGACGCCCTTATCCCGCACTGCGGACATGGCGGGTGCCGTTTCCGGCGTCACCTTCAGCGCCCGGAGCCCGTCAGGCACGAACAAAATGAGGTTGCGGGGCGGGCTGTTTTGGGCGAACACCGTGGGTGCTGAAATAAGACAGAGACTTAGGGAGAGGATGGTGGCAGCGCCGCGCATGAAACACCTCGCTATCGGGGGTATCGGTCGCTCCGGACCGGGTCTCTTTTCTAGTTTTCGCTCGCGACAGAATTGTTACGTCTGCGGCGCCATGTCACATTGCGCCGCTGGTTTCATCTTCCCGATCCCGCCCCAAGGTTGCAAGTAAGACAGCTCATGTTCAAAAAGATTCTGATCGCCAACCGCGGCGAGATCGCCTGCCGGGTCATCAAGACCGCCCGCAAGATGGGCATCAAGACGGTTGCCGTTTACTCCGAAGCGGACCGCGATGCGCTCCATGTCGAGATGGCCGATGAGGCCGTCTTCATCGGGCCGCCGGCCGCGGCCGAGAGCTATTTGCTGATCGAGAAGATCGTCGAGGCGTGTAAGGCGACCGGCGCTGAAGCGGTGCATCCCGGTTACGGCTTCCTGTCCGAGCGCGAGGCATTTCCGCGCGCGCTGGAAGCGGCGGGCATCGTCTTCATCGGCCCGAACCCCGGCGCCATCGCTGCCATGGGCGACAAGATCGAATCCAAGAAGGCGGCTGCCGCGGCCAAGGTTTCCACGGTGCCCGGCCATCTCGGTGTCATCGAGGATGACAAGCATGCCGTGAAGATCGCCGACGAGATCGGTTATCCCGTGATGATCAAGGCCTCGGCGGGCGGTGGCGGCAAGGGCATGCGCATCGCGCATTCGACCACCGAAGTCGCCGAAGGCTTTAATCTCGCCAAAGCGGAGGCGAAGGCCTCGTTCGGCGACGATCGTGTCTTCATCGAGAAGTTCATTGTCGATCCCCGGCACATCGAAATCCAGGTGCTGGGCGACAAGCATGGCAATGTGATCTATCTCGGCGAGCGCGAATGTTCGATCCAGCGCCGTAACCAGAAGGTCATCGAAGAGGCACCGTCGCCGCTGCTGGATGAGGCCACCCGCCGCAAGATGGGTGAGCAGGCCGTCGCGCTTGCCAAGGCCGTGAATTACGACAGCGCCGGCACCGTCGAATTCGTTGCGGGGCAGGACAAGAGCTTCTACTTCCTGGAAATGAACACCCGTCTGCAGGTCGAGCATCCGGTGACTGAACTCGTCACTGGTGTCGATCTCGTCGAGCAGATGATCCGCGTGGCGGCCGGCGAGAAGCTCGCCATCGCGCAGAAGGACGTCACGCTCACCGGCTGGGCCGTCGAGTCCCGCGTCTATGCGGAAGATCCGTTCCGCAACTTCCTGCCATCGATTGGTCGCCTGGTGAAGTATCGTCCGCCGGCTGAAAGCCATGTCGAGGGGGGCGTCACAGTACGCAATGATACTGGCGTGCAGGAGGGCGGCGAGATCTCGATCTATTACGATCCGATGATCGCCAAGCTCGTCACCCATGCGCCGTCCCGCGCGGCGGCCATCGATGCACAGGCCAATGCGCTCGATGCCTTCTATGTGGACGGTATCCGCCACAACATCCCGTTCCTGTCGGCGCTGATGGTCCATCCGCGCTGGCGCAGCGGCAACATCTCCACCGGCTTCATTGCCGAGGAATTTCCGAACGGTTTTGCCGCCAAGGCGCCGGAAGGCGATGTCGCCCGCCGTATCGCTGCGGTCGCTGCTGCCGTCGACAGCGTCTATGGCGAGCGCAAGCGCCAGATCTCCGGCCAGATGATCGGCCGCCCGGTGGTTCGCGCCGGTCGCCGGGCCGTCTGGCTCGAGCGTGAGGAAGTGTTGCTCGACGTTGCTCGCGACGGTGACACGGTGACCGTGGCGTTTATCGGCGCCGACGGCAAAGCCGGCAATGCGCATCGTGTGGTCTCGTCGTGGAAGCCCGGAGCGCCGGTCTGGGAGGGCACCATCGACGGCCATCACGTCGCCATGCAGGTGCGTCCGATGGCGTCGGGCATCCGTATCGCTCATCAGGGCTATGAGGTTGCGGTCAACGTTTTCACCGAGACCGAGGCCGCGGCCGCGCGCCTGATGCCGGTCGGCGTCAAGGCCGATACCGGCAAGAAGTTGCTTTGCCCGATGCCGGGCCTTGTGGTCTCGATCGCCGTGACCGAAGGTCAGGATGTCAAGGCCGGTGAGACTCTCGCTGTCGTGGAGGCGATGAAGATGCAGAACGTGCTGCGTGCCGAACGTGACGGCACCGTCAAGAAAATCCATGCCGCTGCCGGCGCGACGCTGGCGGTGGATGCGCTCATTCTTGAATTCGCATGACGACGTTCCGGCAGCGACGTTACGGTCTGCGGGCGATCCTGTCCGGCGACCGTTGCGTGCGGCCGGGCTCGGTCTATGACGCCATCTCTGTGCGCATCGCTGAAGACCTCGGCTTCGAGGTTGGCATGTTCGGAGGATCGGCGGCGTCGCTGGCGATCCTTGGCGATCCCGATATCGCCCTGATCACGCTGTCCGAACTCACTGAGCAGATGCGGCGCATGTCGCGCGCCGGCAATCTGCCGGTGCTCGTCGATGCCGATCATGGCTACGGCAATGCGCTCAATGTCCGCCGCACGGTGGAAGAGCTGGAAGCTGCCGGTGCCGGTGGCCTCACCATCGAGGACACGCTGCTGCCTGCCGCGTTCGGCGAGGCCAAAGCGCAGTTGATCTCCGCGGAGGAGGGGCTCGGCAAGATCAAGGCGGCGCTTTCGGCGCGGCAGGATCCTGCGCTGGTCATCGTGGGGCGCACAGGCGCTGCATCGATCACCTCCGTGGATGACGCCATCGCACGCGCCAAATCCTATGAAACCGCTGGCGTCGATGCGGTGATGTTCACCGGTCTCAAGAGCCGGGCCGAACTGCAGGCGGCGTCAGCCGCGACCACGCTGCCGATCGTGCTCGGCAGTCCGACCGATGACATGGATTGGGATTTCCTCAGCGCCCAGCGCGTGCGGATCGCCATTCAGGGCCATGCGCCGATCTCCGCAGCGATGGCGGCGGTCCATGCGACGCTGAAGGCCGTACGCGAAGGGGCCGGGCCGAAGGAACTCAAGAACCTTGCATCCGCAGACCTGATGGAAAGCGTTACCCGCGGTGCTGTCGTGAAGCAGCGCGGCATCGACTATCTCGGGCTGAAGAAATAATGCCGAACGTCATTCGCCATGTGATGGTGATGGGCCGGGTGCAAGGCGTCGGCTACCGCGCCTGGACTGGCGATCAGGCGATCCTGCTTGGATTGCAGGGCTGGGTGCGTAACTGCCGGGATGGCAGCGTGGAAGCGGTGTTTGCCGGGCCGCAAGATGCGGTCATGCAGATGATCGAGATGTGTCACCGAGGCCCGCCGCCTGCAAATGTCAAAAGTGTCGTCGTGAGCGATGCCATGCCTGACATGCTCAAGCTGCGCTCGGGAGGAGAGACATTCTCGCAGTTGGGAACGGTCTGACTTCGCCGTGTCCGGACACGCTGCTGCGCAGGGCCAGGACCGTGGTGAGCTCCGGCGTTTGATGCGGTCGGCGCTGCGAAGCGACACTTCTTGCCGCATCGCGTCGGGATACAGGATCAATCGGTCGGTTCGGCGATCGGCGCCATGCTCTCGCCAAATACCTCGCCAAATGCCTGACGCAGCGCCACGTCCACGTCCGTCATTGTCACGGGCAGGCCGAGATCGACGAGGCTGGTGACCCCGTAGCGTGGGTCGACCACGCCGCAGGGCACGATCGCGTTGAAGTGGCTGAGATCCGGCTCCACATTGATGGCGATGCCATGGAACGAGACCCAGCGCTTCAGGCGTACGCCGATCGCGGCGATCTTGTCCTCGAAGCCGACGCCCTTGTCCGGCCTGTTCACCCACACGCCGACGCGATCTTCTCGCCGCTCGCCCTTCACATTGAAAGCGGCGAGGGTGCGGATGATCATGTCCTCCAGCGCCGCCACATAAGCGCGTATGTCGGGGCGGCGCGCCTTCAGGTCGAGCAGCACATAAACGACCCGCTGGCCGGGTCCGTGATAGGTGATCTGGCCGCCGCGGCCGCTTGCGAAGACCGGGAATCGGGCCGCGAGCAGGTCGGTCTCCTTGCCGGAGGTTCCGGACGTGTAGAGCGGCGGATGCTCCAGCAGCCAGACCAGTTCCGGCGCCTCCCCATTGGCGATAGCAGCCGCTCGCGCTTCCATGGCTGCTACCGCCTCCGGATAGGGAATCGGGGCCTCCTCGATCCGCCATTCCACGGCCGGGCCGTCTGCCCGGGAAAACGGCGTCAGATCGAGGGTTTGGCGGTCATTAACCATTGGCTAACCATAAGCGTGCTGTTCTCAGGCTTGTCCTGACGCGCAGGCGCGCAGGGTCCTTTATCTGTGACTGTGGGGCCGACGTGCCAACCCTCGATAGTATTTCCGTAGATATCATGGTGGTGCTTGGCACTACCACTATGCCTGTACATCAGGTGATGCGCCTGAGCCGCGGCGCCATCATCGAACTCGATGCGACAGAGCAGGACGAGGTCAAGATTCTCGCCAACAATCTGCCTGTTGCCTCCGGTTCGGTCATGGTCGATCGCAACCGCATCGCAGTCGAGGTCAAGCAGATGCTGCCGCGCTCGCCGGAACGTCGCTAAATCCGGCGCAGATAATTTTCCCCACAGGGGTGATGGGAACGCGGTTCAGGCCTTGTGCCCCCATCATCGATTTGTTACATCGGCGCCGGTCGAACCGGCCGGGCGATTTGCCCCGCCGGTCATTTCCAGCGCTCGTGGCGGAATTGGTAGACGCGCTGCCTTGAGGTGGCAGTCCGTAACAGGGTGGGGGTTCGAGTCCCTCCGAGCGCACCATTCCCGCGTCCAACTGATTGAAATCAGGACGCCTTTTCCAAAACTACCAGGTAAAGCTATCACTTTAGTTCTTGGGGAATGTTCCGGCTTCGATCGGCGGCATCCGACAGGAGTTTGTCGAGCGGTTCGTCCTGATCAAACAGGGCAAATCTTGTCCAGACCGCTCACGCCAAGCCCTCCCGGTTCTGCTGCGTCGTTAATCTGTAACATTCGCTGAATAGCAACGCCTGCGACGAGCGGCGCGCCAGCGGGAAGTCTGTCCCAGCTGCGAAGTTCCGATTCGCTGAGCCCGGATGCGATCTCGCGCGCAGCGGGAAATCGAGACAGGACCGACGATGCCATCAATCTCGGCGAGACAGTCTGCGCGTGTCGTCGTCCTGTGGGCTCGTTTCATCGCAGCCATGATTGCGGCCGTCCTCGCCGGGATGAGCTCATCTTTCGCCGAACCGTTGCCGATCGATGCCGGCACACGGACCAGCTTCAATATTCGATCTCAGCCGCTTGCCGATGCGCTTCTGGCCTATGGCGCCGAAACAGGACTTGAGGTGTTCTACGATGCCGCGCTTGCAGAAGAACGGCGGTCGAATGAAGTCGTCGGCGTCTTTACCCGCCAGGCGGCACTGCAGGTTCTGTTGCGCGGGACAGGCTATTCGGCGAGGCCGATCGGAAATGATACTTTCATGATTGCGCCTGCGCCGCCCGGCGCGATGGCTGATGCTGCAAAGCTCCGTCAGAATCTACAGCCATATTTTGCCGCCGTTCAAGGCCGTATCGATGACATCCTTTGCCGACAGCGGGCGAACGCAGCTCTCGCGGAAGTACATTTGCAATTCTGGCTGTCGCCATCGGGACTGGTGACCAAAGCGGAGGTGATCGGTGACGATGGGGACCTTGCACGGGACCAGTCTCGTGCTGAGTCGATCCACGGTCTGGTGTTTGCACCGCCGCCCGCAGCTATGCCGCAACCGGTGAATATGGTGATCTATCCGCCCTCAAAATATTCGAAGCCATGCAATGCGAGCGATGCGAAGCGCGGGGCCGAATAGCATGCGGGCGGGAATGGTCGCAGGTTGCGCAATCGGCTGCGGTGAAGGCGCTTCACGATGAGTGAATCCGATCGCGACATGCTGCTCCGACGCCTTGCGCTTGACTATAGCGATATCAAGAAGCGGCTGGTCCGGAATCTCGGCTCGTCCGATCGTGCGACGGATGCATTGCATGACACATGGGTCCGTTTGGAGGAGGCCGCCCATATCGGTCCCGTCGAGCGCCCGCCGCCTTATCTCTTGCGCATAGCCCATCGCCTCTCATTCAAGCGTCGATCTGCCGAGCGCGAGACGGTGACGCTCGACGATGCCTGCGCGGCTCTTCACCTGATCGACGACGCTCCGGACCCAGACCGAATCGCTGAAGCCAGGTCGGAATTGAAAGTCCTGGATGACGCGCTCGCAGAACTGTCGCCCCGCCGCCGCGACATCTTGTGGGCCTCACGCGTCGAAGGAGAGCCGCTGAGTTCGATTGCCGAGCGTCTGGGCTTGTCGCAGCGGATGATCGAGAAAGAATTGAAGCTGGCTCTGATCCATTGCGGTGAGCGACTCGGAAAAACAATCGTTCAGCGTTTCGGTCCTGGCGTCGTAAAAGGATCATCTAAGAAGAGCGGTTCGCGCTAAGGCTGACAATCGATGGACGCAGATCAACATCAACACGCAGCCAATGCGACGCCGGTGGATCAGGAAGCTTACGGCTGGGTCGTCCGGTTCGTGTCGGGACAGGCGCGACCATCCGATCTCGATGCGCTGAAGACCTGGTCGGCGCGCAGCCCGGCGCATGCCGAGGCGTTCGATCGCGCGCGCCGCGTCTGGAACGCGCTGGATCCTGCGCGCAGGGAAGCGCTCTCCAAAAACGTGGTTTCATTTCCAGCCGTTGCGGCTTCCGGGGCCGCTCCGTCGTTTCGCCCCGGACGCCGGGCATTTCTCGGCGGTGCGATTGCGGCATCAATTGCTGGCGGAGCGATCGTGGCCGTGCGCCGGCCGTTGGACCTGTGGCCTTCCTTGCCTGAACTCACTGCGGACTATCGAACGCAGACCGGCGAACGGCGCCAGATCACCGTTGCCGACAATATCGCCGTCGAGATGAACACCCAGACCAGTATTGCCTTGCGGCCCTTGCCGGAGAGCGCTGAGCGCTTCGAACTGATATCCGGTGAAGCACTCGTCGATGCATCCAGGGCAGGCGTGACTGTCTTGGCAGCACGGGGGAACATCTCTGCGTCGCAGGCGCTTTTCAATGTTCGTTATCTTCACGATACAGTTTGCGTCACCTGTCTAAGCGGGCGGATCGAAGTGAAGACGCCGACAAGAACGGCTGAGCTATCCGCCGATCAACAGGTCATCTACGCAGCGGATCGCTTCGAAGATCCCGCCGAGGTCAAACCTTCTGTTGTGCTCGCATGGAAAGAGGGGATCGTCATCTTTGACCGGACGCCGATTTCCGACGTGATCTCGGAGATCAATCGTTATCGTCATGGAAAGGTCATACTGACCAATGCGGACCTTGGTCGCGAGCGTTTCAATGCGCGTTTCCGCATCGAGAATATCGACAGGGTCGTGGGACACATCGCCCAGGTCTTCAACGCAAAGATCAGCACGTTTCCTGGCGGCTTCACATTGATCGGGTAGACGGCTCGTTGTCTTTCAGGCCTGCCAGGTCTTAAGTTTTTTGTTCGGTCGTAAGCACGAGGCCGGCTCAACATAATGAGGGGTGTTTGATCGCCCTCGTTATGCCAGTTGCCAAGAGAGCGCCCATGCCCGCACGTCCTTCCGCCGCCCGTTATCTTTCGGTCCGATTGAATGCCCGCAGGACAGCTCTCCTTGCCGGTGTCAGTGTCGTCGCAACCGTCATCGCTTCTCCGCATGCTGCCGCTCGCGCGCTGAATGGCAGCGGTTCGGGCGCGGTATCGGCTCCGAATATCGCGGCGGATGCAGCAACGGCGGCGGCACAGCAAGCCGCTGCGGCGGCGCGTCAGACACAGGATTCGCTGGCACGATCGGCGCGCGCGGTGCAGGACATGCAGGCTGTGCAAGCCGCTGCGCGAGCCGCGGCAGCCGCCGCGCAGGTGTCCGCGACGGTGCCGGTCGCGGTGCCGAACGGCCTCGGCGTTGGCGGCCTGTTGCCGAACCTGTCGGCGGGTTGGAGCAATGCCAATACGCCGGCGCAAAGCATTGATGCGGCAGGGCAGACCCAAGTCGGCATTCACCAGACCGGGCGGCAGGCGATCCTCAACTGGTCTTCGTTCAATGTCGGCGCGCGGACCACCCTGACATTCGACCAGCAAGGCAATCGCGACTGGGTGGCGCTCAACCGGGTCGATCGTAACTTCGGGCCGAGCCAGATTCTCGGCAACATCAAGGCCGATGGCCAAGTCTATATCATCAACCAGAGCGGCATCATTTTCGGCGGTGCCGCGCAGGTGAATGTCGGCTCGCTGATCGCCTCCACCGCGCAGATCTCGGACGACCAGTTCCTCAAGGGCATCTATTCGACCCAGACCGGTTCAAACTGGACCCCGAGCTTCACCGATGCAGCCGCGCTGCTCGGTAATGGCCGGAGCGGCGGTGTCGTCAAGGTCGAGGCAGGCGCGCAGATCGCAACTCACGCGCCGGCCACTGTCACCTCCGGCGGCGGTTTCGTGCTGCTGATGGGCGGGGATGTCGTCAATGCCGGTACGATCACGACGCCGATGGGACAGACCCAGCTCGCGGCCGGTGATGCTTTCGTTCTGCGCCGGGGCTACGGCACCGAAACCAACCAGTTCTCGACCACTCGCGGTAACGAAATCGCAGTAGGCACGTGGAACGGAACGACATTCACGCCCGGTGGCATCGGGCGGGTGCGCAATGAAGGACTGATCGTCAGTCCGCAGGGCGACATCACATTGGCCGGTCACACCATCGCGCAGGATGGCATCCTGCTGGCCTCGACCTCGGTCAATAACCGTGGCAGCGTTCATCTGCTCAATTCGGCGACCGATATCGAGGGCAGCATCACACTCGGCGCTTTGAGCCTCACCATCGTCATCCCGGAATTGGAAAGTGCGGAGACGGCACTCAACAGCCAGCGCGATGGCCTCATCGCTGCGTCAGCCGCGGCCAATCCGCTGCGGGCGCAGGTCGCGTTCGGCGCCTTCGACAATCTGTCGAAACTGGCCGATCGCCTCGACCAGTCCCGTATCGAGATCGTCACCGGCGGCCATGTGGTGTTCAAGGGCGGTTCGCTGACACGTGCGCAAGGTGGCCAGGTCTCGGTCTCCGCAAGCAAGCGCATCTTCACCGAGACCGGGGCGACGATCGATGTCTCCGGCGTGCGCGATGTGGCGCTGGCGATGTCGGCGAACAATGTCATGGTCAACATCCAGGGCAACGAACTCAGGGATTCGCCACAGAACCGCGAGTCCAGCATTCTCAAGAACAACGATGTCTGGATCGATCTGCGCAGTCTGACTTTGGTGCCGGACGGAACCGGCGGCTATGCCGGCGACCGTTACTACACCAAGGGCGGATTGCTCGAGGTCGGCGGCTACGTCGCCAATACCACGCACAAGATCGGGGAGTGGAGCGCGATCGGCGGCAGCATCACGCTGTCGGCGCCCGAAGCGGTCGCGCAGAAGGGATCGGTGTTCGATATCTCCGGCGGCTCGCTGGCTTATGCGGCCGGCTGGATCCGCTCCACCAATCTGATCGGCAGCGATGGTCGCCGCTATAGTATCGACAACGCGCCGGCCAACATGACCTTCGTCGGCTTCGCCGGTGGATTCAGGCGCACGCATAATATTCAGGGACAGGAGGACAAGCGCCTTACCGAGATCTGGAGCAGCGTGTTCGATCGCGGCCGCACCTCGCTGCGCTGGGAGGAAGGCTATGCCGTCGGCCGCGATGCCGGCAGACTGATGCTATCGGCGCCGACTGCAATCTTCGAGGCCGATATTCTCGCCGATATCGTCACCGGAAAAGGCCAGACCAGCCGCCGGGTCGCTGGTGTTTCGGATGGATACAAGGTCACTCAGACGACAGTCGCACAGGCTGGCACGCTGGCGCTGGGGGGCTATGGCGCGCTCGGTCGCGTTGACGCTTATGTCAGCGACGTCCGCATCGGCGACATCGCAGGCATTACGGCGGGCCTGAGTGCCACAGAGGCGCTTCCTGCTGAGCGGTCGGATACGGTGTGGCTCGATGCCGGCCATCTCAACGCCCTGCAGTTGGGAGGGATCGACCTTGCGACACGCGGCAGCATCGCCGTTAGTAGCGATCTAACGCTTGCCGATGGCGGCATGCTGAAGCTGATCGCTCCGATCGTCGATATCAGCGCGAATATCACGGCAAGAAGCGGCAGCGTGACGGCAAGCAACGTCTTCACGTCCGAGAGGACGGGGAGCGCGCCGACAACGTTGTTGAGCGACGGCGGCGCACATGTGACGCTGCATGCCGGCGCCACGCTCTCCGTCGCTGGCCGTTGGGTGAACGAGCTGCGCGATCCCGATGAACGCTCCGGGCTTGGTTACCTGGATGGCGGGAAGGTCAGCCTCACATCCACCCACGATGTCACGCTCGCCGAAGACAGTCTGGTCGATGTCTCCTCGGGGGCGGCGATCCTGGCGAACGGAAAAACGAGAGGCGGCAAAGGCGGCGACGTCACGCTGGAAGCCAGGAGCTATATCGGTTCGAGCAGTGTATCTCCAGGGAAGTTGACGCTCGATGGCATGTTGCGTGGCTACGGAGTCACGGGCGGCGGCACGCTCAGCATCGGCGGATCGCCCGTGCTGGTTTCCGATGGCGTTGTCGTGGCCGACGCCGGACAGATTCTTCTGCAGTCCGATTTCTTCAGAAAAGGTTTTTCGCAGTACACGATCAAGGGCAATCAGTTCAGCTTCGGCAGCGTCACCGTCGCGGATGGCACCGTGCTCTCCGTCGAGATGCCGGTCTATCGCTTCACTCCAGCGGCTTATGCTCTCCCTACCGGTACCGATTCCGCTGCTGCGCTGGAGGTCTGGACCCCGCCGCGCTATCTCGAAAATGCAGCCGCCAGAACGATCACCCAGCGAAAAGGGGCGGGCCTCGCATTCACCGATGTCGGCAACGTCTCGATCGGCGCGGGCGCGCGCATCGAGGTCGATCCCGGTCAGTCCATCGCAATATCGTCCATCGGACAAGTCACGATCGACGGACGGCTGAACGCCTGGGGTGGTACGATCGCCATCAACAGCCGTGGCCCGATGCCGAACCAGAGCACCACGGTCGCGCCCGGCCGTTCCATCTGGATTGGCGAAGATGCCGTGCTCGACGTGGCCGCGCGTGCGGTGACAGCGGTCGACTTGCGCGGACGGCAGTTCGCTCTTGTTCCGAATGGCGGCACGATCCGGATCGGCTCCGATGGCGTCACGCCGGCCGGGCTTCCTGACAAGATTTCGACGTCGTTCGTCATCATCCGTCCCGGCGCGGTTCTCGATGCATCCGGCGCGGGAACCACGGTCGATCTCGGGGGCGGCGGTCTGTCGCCGGTCGCCGATATCAGGACGCTGGCCAGCCAGGGCGGCTCGATTGCCCTCGCGTCCAGCACGGGGATCGCGCTCGACGGCGAGGTGCGCGCGGCGTCGGGCGGCGCGGGCGCCGCCGGTGGTAACCTCAGTCTGACCCTTGAATCGGCGGTCTACACGCCGGCTGACATCGCTGCTCTCAAGCAACCGCGTGTTCTCACCATCACGCAGACACGACAGCCGTCGTCGCTGCCGGCCGATCTGGCGCCAGGGGAGCATCGCGACGGACTTAGTTACACCAAGGCCTGGCTAAGCGCGGAGCAGGTGCAAGCGGGTGGCTTCGACAATCTGTCGCTTTCGAGTTCCGATATCATCCGGTTCGAGGGCGATGTTGCGCTTCGCCTCGAGCAGAGCCTTCGTTTCCAGGGCGGGGTCATTTCCGTCGCGGATACGACGCCGCAGGCGCTGGTCTCGCTTTCGGCGCCCGTCATACGCTTCGAGGGCGGGACAGGCCGATCAATCGGCAATCGTGGAGAAATTGTCCCGGTCCTTCAGAGAGTCGCGACCGGAAGCTGGCGGCCTGCTGCCGGGAATGCCGGCCGGCTAACGCTGGAGGCTGACGTGATTGACATCGCCGGAGGAGTTCGGTTCGGCGCATCCGATCAGTATGCCATCGGCTTCGTTCCCGGGTCGGACATCAACACCATTAATGTGCCGATCGAGGTCCCGGGCTTCAGCGATATCCAGTTTTTCAGCCGGGGCGATATCCGGTTGAGCGGTTCGCTGGCCTCGGCGGGCGACATCGCGCTCACCGCGACGCAACTCTATCCCGTCACCGGGGCGAGCGCGACGATCCTCGCCGGAGCCCAATGGGAGGGCTCGACCATCAGGGCGCGCCCGGACAGCGTTCTCGCCATTCGCAGCAATGGCCGATCCGCGCAGATGCCGTCATCCGTCTTCGGTTCGCTCGGGCTTGCGGCCGGCGTCATCAAGCAAGATGGCGTTCTGCGCGCGCCGCTTGGATACATTCGCCTGGGTGGCGTGGTCGATGCTCCGGGCTTCTCCGCGCAGGATGGCGGACGCGTGGTCCTCGGCGAGGGCAGCATCACGTCGGTCAGCGCGGCGGGTCTTGTGATCCCTTATGGCGGTACGGTCGATGGTCTCACATACAGTTACAACGGCAGGGAGTTGACGCTTCCCAACCTGATGAAGCTCGATGCCATGGGCAAGATCGAGGTCGCGGCGACCAGGTTCGAAGCGCGGCCTGGCGCGCTGCTCGATCTTTCCGGTGGCGGCGAGCTTGCCGGCGCGGGCTTCATCGCCGGCCGCGGCGGCTCGGTCGATATTCTGAGAACGCCGCTGGTGAACGCCAATCCGGCCTTCGGATTCAGCGCGGCAAGCAACAAGGTCTACGCAATTCTGCCGGGCTTCGCTGCAGGTTATGCGCCCATCATGCAGGAAAAAGGGGCGGGCGATCCGGCGCTTGGCCAACAGGTCACGATCCCTTCGGGCGTTCCCGGTCTTCCGGCTGGCACCTACACGTTGCTGCCCTCGACCTACGCATTGCTGCCGGGCGCCTATCGCGTCGAGATCGGTGGTGGGCTGTCGCGCGACACTGCCGCGGTGGCGCTCGGCAACGGTTCGTATGCCACAAGCGCCTATCTCGGCGTCGCCAATACGACGATCCATGCGTCGATGCCGAACCAGATCGTGCTGACATCCGGAGCAGCTGCGCGCACCCATTCGCAATATAACGATGCGAGTTACAGCAAATTTGCGCTCGAACAGGCTTCGCGGCTTGGCACCACGCGGGCCCGCCTGCCGATCGACGGCAAGCAATTCGTTCTGACTTTCGCGCAAGAGGGTGAGGTCCTCGATTTCAAGGGCACGGCACTGTTCGCGCCTGGCAGCGGCGGATTTGCCGGCACCCTGCTGGTCCAGAGCTACAAGCCGATCGAGATCAAGGCTGCGGGCACGCAGGCGACGGCCGGCATGATCTCGTTCAACGCGGAGGATTTGTCGCGGTTCAACACCGGAACCCTGTTCGTCAACGGCTCCTACTCGTATATCGGCGCCGGAACGGTTGTGCTGCGCTCGAACATGCCGGCCGGCTCGGTTGCGGTGCGCAAGGGCGCCGTGCTCGAAGCAGGTCAGATTTTGCTGGCGGGCGCGGACGTTTCCGTGGAAGACGGCGCGGTTCTAGACACGACGCGCAGCACTGCCGCCCTGCCTGACTCCACGCTCGGCTATGTCTTTGCCAACGGTAGTGCCGCGGATGACGTGAGCTTTAGCTCCGTGCTTGTGGTCGCGAACGGATGGTTCGATCTCTTGCCGGCGCTGTTGCCGCTGGCGCCTCGCCCGAGCGCATTGACGGTGTCGGACGGCGCCATCCTGCGTACATCCGGGACAGTGGGATTTGTCGCAGCCGACAAGCTTTCGCTCGGTCAGGCGCAGCTTAATGCGCGCTATCTCGCGCTCAGTCTTCCTGCCGTGAATGTGGGAACGGAAGCGTCCCTTGCTGCCGCAGCAGCAGCGGGTGTGCTCGGCACCGGCTGGAATCTGACGCAGACGACGCTGGATCGCCTGCTCAATCCGGCCACGACGAATCTCGCGGCCCTCGAACGATTGTCGTTCTCGGCGCGTGACGGGATCAACTTCTTCGGCAACGTCACGCTCGACGCACGCAACCATGGCGGCGGCTCGGCTGAGACCATGGTGATACTCAATACGCCCTCAATTTATGGCTGGGGCGATGAGCGGACCTCGGCGATTCTTTCCGCCGATACGCTCATCTGGAACGGCATCGCCATGGGCACTGGCACCGTGTCAGATCCTTATACGAGTCTGCGGCCGCCCACGGTGCGTCCGGGCGGTGCCGGCACCGGTTCGGGCCACCTGACACTCGACGCGCGTGAGGTCCGTTTCGGTTACGATCCGCTGGCGCGCCGACAGACCAGCGCGGAGCTCGAGCGGTTGGCGCTTGGCTTCTCCGGCGTGAACATCGTCGCCAGCGAGAAGGTGACCGCCAACAGCCGCGGCGTCGCATCGTTCTACCGGAGCGGCACTGATGCGGCCTCCTATGCGGGCGGCAATCTCGTGATCACGACGCCACTTCTCACCACTGATAGCGGCGCGATGATCGACATTCGTGCGGGTGGCACGATTGCGGTCAATGCGGCGGGCGGCACCGCCAATCCTTCCGCGCTCAGCGATCTCGGCGGTGAGATCCGCCTGAACGGCAGCGCGATCACGCTCGACACGACGGTTGCGCTGCCGACCGGACGCCTGCGCATCACGGCGCAGAACGACATCGTGCTCGGTGATCGCGCGTTCATCGATCTTTCCGGTCGGGCGATCTCCTTCTTCGACGTGACCAAATATAGCTGGGGCGGCAGCCTCAAGATGGAAAGCGACGCTGGCCGCGTCGCCCAGGCTGCGGGTTCGGTGATCGACGTTTCGGCCCGAAACAACGACGCGGGTTCGATCGAGGTTGCCGCGGTGGGCGGCACCGCGACGTTTTCCGGCAGGCTGCGCGGCGAGACGAGCGGCGGTAACGGCGGCGTCTTCTCGCTTTCAGCAGCAACCGTCGCCGATTTTGGCGACTTGAATGCGAGGCTGAATGCGAGCGGCTTCTTCGGCGAACGCAGTTTCGCCGTGCGCAGCGGCGACATCGTCATCGTCGACGAGGTGAGGGCCCACGTCGTCAACATCGCAGCGAATGGCGGCAGTCTGATCGTCAACGGCAAAATCGACGCCAGTGGCGAGAAGGTCGGCACCATCAGGCTTTCCGCGCGCGACGGTCTCACATTGGCCTCCAGCGCGGTTCTCGACATCCATGGCTCGGTGCTTCAGACCGACAGCCGTGGCGCGCCGATCGAGGCCTCCAATCGCGGCTCGATCGAACTTACGACCAAAAATGGCGCGGTCACGCTAGCGAATGGCGTCACGATCGACATGCGTTCGGCCGACGGTGTCGCGCGCGGCAAGCTCGAGATCAATGCGCCGCGCGTCGGAAGCGACGGCATCGCCATCGACGCGACGCACCGGGTCAACATCCTTGGGGCGGCCAGCATCGCGGTGAACGGATTCCGCAGCTACTCGCCATCGGATGGCATTGTCGATCAGGCGTACTTGGATGGCGTCCACATCGACAGCGCGGACTTCATCGGCGCGGCAACCCTGAACGGGGCTTTGCAAACGGGGCTCGCCGGCCTCAAGGCTTACGGTGCTGCCTTCCACCTGCGGCCGGGCGTCGAAATCACGAGCGAGGGGGATCTGACGACGCGCGTCGATCTCGATCTCGCCGGCTATCGTTACGGCCCCGGTGTCGATCCCGGCATTTACGGTTCGGGCGAGCCCGGTGTTTTGGTCATGCGTGCGGGGGGCAACCTCAAGATCAACGGTAGCATCAATGACGGATTCGCGCCGCCGCCGCCCACGCAAGACGACTACAATTGGATGGATGGCCGCGAAGGCAAGATGTGGGTCATGTCGCCGATGCTGGCGCCCGGTTCCTTGTCCTGGTCGATGCGCTTCGTTTCTGGCGCCGATCTCGCAGCGAGCGATACGCGGGCGGTTAAGCGCATCCATGCGCTCGGTGAGAGCGGGGACCTCGTGCTCGACGATCATCACGTGGGTGGTGGCTATCTCATGGAGGCGGCCAGCGTGGTGCGCACCGGCACCGGCTATCTCGACCTCATCGCCGGCCGCAACTATCGGCACGCTTCGCTCTTCGGAGTCTACACCGCCGGCACGGCCTTGACAGAGACACAGAACTACACCGGCATCTGGTTGACCGACGGCGGCGGCGATGTGCGTATCGAGGCCGGCGGCACCCTGGCCGGGTACAGCTATATGTCCGGTCTCGACACGAACCAGCGGAGGATCAACGAATGGTTGCGCAGCGAGAATGGTGCCTGGGGCATCAGCTTCGGTGCCTATGTCATGGACACGTGGTGGACGAACGCACTTCTGAGCTTTGCTGGCATCGGCGCATTGGGGGGCGGCAATGTGCATGTGATTGCGGGCGGCGATGCCGGAGTCATGTCTCCTCAAATTTTGGAACCGAATCCGAACAACGGCTTCGATGAAACCAGGGCTTCGGGCCTGGTGGTGGCGATCGGCGGCGGCGGTTACGTCGATGCGGGTGGCGCGCTGCGCCAGACGGGCGGCGGCGATCTCAGCGTGAAGATCGGCGGTCGCCTGAATATGGCGCCGCTGTACCAGTCGAACAGTCCGGGCGGAGGCATGCTGATCAATGTCCGCGGCGACGTCTCGGTGTCGGCTTCCTCCATCGGCCTCGTCAATGAGTTGAGGTATGGCGCTCCGGTCAACTATGCCGACCCCCGGCCGGTCGATCCTAACCGTCCTTATGACTTCGCGCCCGATAGCGGCATCATGCTGGCGCTCGGTGACAGCCGCGCCAACATCAAGACGCTCGGACATCTCGTTCTCCTGCACGCCTCCGATCCCGGTGCAAGCGACCCGGCAACTTATGACGGCAGCAGTCTGCCGACCATCAATGCGCCTGGGTTCTCGCTGTGGACCAACCGCACCGCCATCGATCTGTTCTCGGCGGGAGGCTCGGTCGCGCCGATTTCGACTTACGATCCGCAATCGGGGGCGGAGAACTCCTATTACTCGTATGGCGCCAATCGTCCCTATCCACCGTCTCTCGGCGCAGTGGCCGCCGGC
The DNA here is from genome assembly GCA_002256345.1 of Bradyrhizobiaceae bacterium PARB1. Lineage (GTDB taxonomy): Bacteria > Pseudomonadota > Alphaproteobacteria > Rhizobiales > Xanthobacteraceae > Tardiphaga. The sequence goes on from NKIY01000010.1 coordinate 63,169, forward strand.
GGCGACGTGCTGGTGTCCGGCCAGGCCAATCTGGTTCCGTTCAGCAATGCGCGGCTCGACCTGTTCGCCCGCGATTCGATCCGATACGCCCTCAATGATAGCGGCGAGGGCAACTATCTCACCATTTGGGGAGACGCTCCCGGTGCGCAGCCGCCTGCTGCACCCATGCGTTTCTACGCGGTGAACGGGGACATCACCAATCTCCGCACCGGATACATTCTGGATCCTCTTCTCACGCCGCGCTATGTCGGTAGCGGCCCGGTATGGCTGCGCGCCGGACGCGACATCATCGGAGCGGGCGGGGTCGACAATCCAGCCTCCGATTTCTTCGACGAGTCCGGGAGCGGCCTGATCGTCCATAGCCGCGATACCGACATCTCGATTGTTGAGGCCGGGCGCGACATCATCTATGCCAACTTGAAAGTTGCAGGCCCGGGCACGCTCGCGCTTACCGCGGGCCGCCATATCTATCAGGCGGACAAGGGAACGGTGCTGAGCCTGGGCGCCATCGCGCCCGGCGACAAGCGGCCGGGCGCGTCGATCGTGATGCAGGCCGGCGTCGGCGCAAACGGGCCGCAGTATGGCGCGTTGATGCGTTATCTCGATCCGGCCAATCTCGCGATTGCCAGGACACCGCTTGCCGATCAGCCCGGCAAGGTTGCCAGGACATATGAAAAGGAACTCGCCGACTGGCTCAAGGGGCGCTACGGCTACGAGGCCGCGAGCGACGAAGATGCGCGGAACTACCTCATGGGTCTTCCCTCGGAGCAGCGGGACATCTTCCTGCGGACTGTCTACTTTGCAGAACTGCGGGCGGGCGGGCGTGAATACAACAATCCGGAATCGCCCCGCTTCAACTCTTATCTACGCGGCCGTCAGATGATTGCCACTCTGTTCCCGGACAAGGACGCCAACGGCAACCCGATTGCCTATGCCGGCGATATCACGATGTTCGGCAGTGCGGCCACGCGCACGCAGGACGGCGGTGATATCCAGATGCTGGCCCCTGGCGGCCAGATCATCGTCGGCGTCGAAGGAAAAGTGCCGCCCGCGCTGGCGGGAGTGATCGTCCAGCGCCAAGGCACCATCCAGATGTATTCCAAGGGCTCGATCCTGCTGGGCCTGTCGCGCATCATGACCAATATAGGCGGTGATGTTTTCGCCTGGTCGGCGGAAGGCGATATCAACGCCGGTCGCGGCTCCAAGACGACGATCGTCTATACACCGCCCAGGCGGGTCATCGACGATTACGGTACAGTCACTTTGTCGCCGAACGGCGCCAACAGCGGCGCGGGCATCTCTGCACGCAGTGCCATTCCCGGAGTCCCGAGCGGCGACGTCGATCTGATCGCACCGCTCGGCACCATCGACGTCGGCGAAGCCGGCATCAGCGGTCGCAATATCAACCTCGCTGCGTTGCAGATCATCAATGCAGCCAACATCACCGCGCAGGGGAATGTCACCGGCGTACCGACAGTACAGGTGCCAAACATCGCCGCGGCATTGTCGACATCGAATGCCACGGCAGCGACGCAGCAGACCACGACGCCGAACCAGGGCAGCGGCAGCGAGCGACCATCGGTGATCATTGTGGAAGTGCTGGGTTATGGCGGTAGCAACGGAGAGGGCGACGACGGTCGTGGGGAGGATGAGCAACGCCGACGCCGCAACGAAGCTCAGGGGCAGGACCCACGAAGCCGCGTGCAGATTCTCGATGTGGGTGAAATAACGACCACCGAGCGACGCGCACTTACGGAAGAGCGACGTCCATCTGCAGCCGTGCGCTGATACGCACGACCTGCACACCGATAGTGGCCGGCGTATTCGCCGGCCGCGGGTTGTTCAGGAGGTTGGACGCTCCTTGGGCAGGTCGCTCAAACTGCAACCATGGACGAGCCCGAGCCTCTCTTCTGGAAACACCTGATCAGTTTAGGTTATCTGACGACGGACAGATGCTTTGGACGGCTCCCCACCGGGGGGCTCAACCTTTCATGGTTGTCCGGTGGAGAGCGTCGATGCGAATGGGGCGGTGCAGATCAGCTAGTGAGTTCAGCTAATCTTGACCACGATTCGGCCGCGGACCTGTCCGGCCAGCACCTTGGCGCCGGCATCGATCACCTGATCGAGCGCGATTTCCTGAGTGATATCGGCAAGCTTAGCCGCATCGAGATCAGTGGCCAGACGAGTCCAGGCCTGCTTGCGCAGCGGCAGCGGGCACATCACCGAGTCGATGCCGAGCAGGCAGATGCCGCGCAGGATGAATGGCGCTACCGAGGATGGCAGGTCCATGCCGCCGGCCAGACCGCAAGCGGCGATGGCGCCGCGATACTTCGTCATGGCGAGGAGATTCGACAGCGTGGTCGAACCGACGCTGTCGACGCCGCCGGCCCAGCGTTCCTTGCCGAGCGGCTTGCCGGGCGCGGAGAGTTCATTGCGGTCGATGATCTCGGCGGCGCCGAGGCCCTTCAGATAGCCCTCTTCCGAAGTTCGGCCGGTGGAAGCGATGACGTGGTAGCCGAGCTTGGACAGCACGGCGATGGCGACGGAACCGACACCACCCGCTGCGCCTGTGACGACCACCGGCCCATCGGCCGGTTTCAATCCATGATTTTCCAGCGCCAGTACGGAGAGCATCGCGGTGTAGCCGGCGGTGCCGATCGCCATCGCGTCGCGCGCGCTCATGCCATCAGGCAGACGCACCAGCCAGTCGCCCTTGACGCGGACCTTTTCGGCATAGGCGCCGAGATGGGTTTCGCCCATACCCCAGCCATTGCCGATCACCTTGTCACCGGGTTTCCAGTTCGGATTGCTGGAGGCTTCCACCGTGCCGGCGAAATCGATGCCGGCGATCATCGGGAAGCGTCGCACCACCGGTGATTTACCGGTGAGCGCGAGACCGTCCTTGTAGTTCAGCGTCGACCATTCGACGCGGACGGTGACGTCGCCCTCCATCAGCTCCGCTTCGTCGAACTGCGTCAGCGCAGCCGTGGTGCCCTTGTCCGCCTTGTCGATACGGATGGCCTTGAATGTTGCCATAAATAGCTCCTTTTTATGCCGTGATTTTAGCTGTAGAAGATGCCGCCATCGACGTTGAGTGCTTGTCCCGTCACGAAGGCGGAATCGTCGGAAGCGAAGAACGCCACCGGTCCGACCACATCTTCCGGTTCGCCAAGACGATGCAGGTCGGTGACTTTCTCGAAATAGGCAACGCGCTCGGGATCGCGCAGATTGTTGCGACCCATCTCGGTGAGGATGATGCCGGGGCAGACCGCATTCACGGTGATGCCAAAGCCGCCGAATTCCATTGAGGAGACGCGGGTGAAGCCGACCACGGCGGATTTCGACGCCGCGTAATGCGACTGGCCGGGGCCGCCGGTACGCGCGGCCAGCGAGGCGATGTTGACAATGCGCCCGTATTTACGCTCCTTCATATGAACGACCATGGCCTGGGTCATCTGGAAGACGCCGCGAACATTGACGGCGAAGGTCTGGTCCCAATGTTCGGGCGTGGTCTCGTCGATGGTGGCGAGACGCAGGATGCCGGCATTGTTGACGAGCGCATCCACATGGCCGAGTCCCGCGACGGCCTCCGTTACCGTGCGCTGGCAATCCTCGATCTTGCTGACATCGGCCAGGATCGGGATGCACTTGCGGCCGAGCTTCTTCACCTCGCCGACGGTTTCCTGCAGCGTGCTTTCCTGTGCAGCGATATCGGTGAGGGCGAGATTGTAGCCGCGCTGCGCGAGGCCAAGAGCGATAGCGCGGCCGATGCCACGGCTCGCGCCGGTCACGATGGCATGTCTGGTCATGGGATGTTCCTCGAACGTTTTTGATTCAGAAGGTTTTCGTTGATCGGATCAGGCGCGCGCGCCGCGAACGGGCAGCGTGTTCATCGCCTTCACCGTTTCCTCGAAGGAGACGAGATTGGCGCCGGAGCCGAGTCCCGTCGCGACGGTGGCTGCGGTGGCGGTCGCGAGCCTCGCGCAATCCAGCAGATCCCAGTCACGCACCAGTCCGGCGATGAAGCCGCCGGTATAGGAGTCGCCGCAACCCGATGTATCGCGCACCGTCACCTCGAAAGCCGGCACGGAGAACTGGCGGCCATCGCGTGTCATGACGAAGGAGCCGTGCTCGCCGAGCGAGATCGCACAGGCGCCGGCGCCTTTGCCAATGAAGTATTGCGCGCAGGCGACGGGGTCGTCGGTGCCGACCAGCGCATGGGTCTCGTCGATGCTCGGCATGAAGAAGTCCGTATAGGGCATTAGCGGTTCGACCAGCTTCAGCGTTTCGCCGCGCGCCTGGATCAGGTCGACGGTGGTGATGCAGCCTGCCGCCTTGGCATCGCGCAGCAGCGCGATCGTCGGCTCTCCATCCATCGCCAGCAGCGATCCGACGCCGCCGAGATGCAGCACCTTGCTCTTGCAGGCGGCCTTCTGCGCTTCCGCTGAAATCTTCCAGCGGGCCGAGGCGCCGCGTGCATGCAGCACCGGGCGCGAGCCATCGGGGCGGATCGGCAAAATGGTGGCGGAGGTCGGCGCGCCGGCCATGCGCTCCATCACCGAAATGTCGATGCCCTCACGCTCCATCGCATTGAGCACCCAGTCGGCCTTCTCATCGTCACCGACGGCGCCGACAGCGAGCGCCTTCACGCCAAGGCGCGCGCAGGGCACCACGGTGCCTCCTGCGGTGCCGGCGACAGTGAGCTTGATCTCGTCGATCAATGCACGGCCGCCGCCGGCGGGAATTTCAGTGACGGGAACGCCGAGGATGTCGAGGATATAGGTGCCGCAGACGCTGACGTCGTGGGGATGGGCCATCTGGCAAGTCTCGCAAATTATTGGGCAGGTTTGTTATGTTGAGGTCTTCGGCGCGCCGTCGCTGTCGCGCAGGCCGTATTGTCCCCATCGCTTGAGGAGACTGTCGATCTCGGCATCCGGCAGCAGCGGCGGCGTGCCGAGTTGCAGGCAGCCGTGATACTGCTTGGCCAGCACTTCGACCTCCACCGCGAGCCACATGGCCTTGCGCAGGTTGGGGCCGATGGCGATCAGTCCGTGATGGGCGAGCAGGCAAGCGCGCCGATAACGAAGCGCAACGAGAGCCAATTGCGACAGTTCGGCGGTGCCATACTGTGCGTAGGGCGCGCAGGGGATATCGTTGCCGCCGCCGGCTGCGATCATGTAGTGGATCGCGGGAATTGCGCGGTTCATGATCGCGATGATGGTGCAGTAGATCGGATGCGCGTGCACCACCGCATTCGCTTCGGGTTTGTCCCTGAGTATGTCGAGATGAAAGCGCCATTCGGTCGAAGGCACGCGGCCGTCCGGCGCCGTCCACGAGCCGTCCCATTTCATTGCGACGATGTCTTCGGGACGCATCGTGTCATAGGGTACGCCGGACGGCGTCAGCAGGATGCCGTCCTCGGTGCGCACGCTGATATTGCCAGACGTGCCCTGATTGATGCCCGCGGCCGACATCTCCCGGCAGGCATCGATGATGGCCTGCCGGGTTGCGATGTCTGTGGCGCTCGGATGCGTCATGGCGTGTTCCTCGAAAGTCGTCGATGCGGCTCTTCGGGCCGCTGCGGGTGGTCGCGATATCGGATGGGGCGCGTCAGCGCCCCATGGAAAAGAATTCGTCGTTCGGCCGCATGCTGGTGACATTGGCAAGGCGGTTTGACATGCCGAAGAAGGCAGCGATGGCAGCGATATCCCAGACATCGTCCTCGGTGAACCCGTGGCCTGCCAGCGTCTCGATATCGGCGTCGCCGACTTCATAGGCCTGCATCGAGACCTTCATGGCGAAATCGAGCATCGCGCGCTGGCGCGGCGTGATATCGGCCTTGCGATAGTTCACCGCGATCTGGTCGGCGATGAGCGGGTTCTTGGCGCGAATGCGCAGGATCGCGCCATGCGCGACCACGCAATACTGGCACTGATTGGCATTGCTGGTGGCCACCACGATCATCTCGCGTTCCGCCTTGGTGATCGGGCCCGGCTTGTCCATCAGCGCGTCGTGATAAGCGAAGAAGGCGCGGAATTCGTCGGGGCGATGCGCCAGCGTGAGAAACACATTGGGTACGAAGCCGGACTTCTCCTGCACCGCAAGGATGCGGGTGCGGATGTCATCGGGCAGGCTGGAGATTTCGGGAACGGGGAAGCGGCTGATGGCAGGCTTGGTCATGGTTTCTGTTTCCTCTCAGGCGGTCGCGAGTGCAACCAGTCGATCTTGGTATTCTTCAAAAGCGTCGCGTTGATCTGCGATATAGGGTTCGGCGCGGACAAGGCATGTATGTGCCGAGCAGCCCTGACCGAATTGCGAGGTGCCAATGTCGAGCGTCAGCACATTCGGATTGCCGGCGACTTCGAGACCGCTCTCGTCGCGGGGCGTGAACCAGGCGCCGGTCGGCAGCACCAGAACGCCGGGGCGCACGGTGTCGGTGACATCGGCGGTGGCGAGGCAGGCGCCGCGGGCATTCCAGATGCGAATGGTTTGGCCGTCGCTGATGCTGCGCGCCTGCGCGTCATCCGGATTCAGCCGTGCCTGTTCGCGGCCATTGCGTTTGGTAGAGGCGCTGGCGATGCCGGTTTCGATCTGGCTGTGCAGCCGGCCGACGGGCTGATGCGAGATCATGTGGAGATCGGCCGCCTCACTGTCACTGCCGAGCCATTCTGCAGGCTCCACCCAGGCGGGGTGCGGCGGGCAGTCGGCATAACCGAGTCGGGCGAGGGTCTCGCTGCCGAGCACGATCTTGCCGCTCTCGGTCTTCAGCGCATGCGCGGCGGGATCGGTGCGGAAGTCGGCCAGGAAGGTGTGGTTGGCGCGCACCGGGCAGTGCGCATAGCCATCGCGCCAGAATGTATCGAAGTCTGGCATCTCGAAGCCGAGCCGTTCGGAAGCGTCGCGCCGGCTTTCCTCATAGAGATGCCGCACCCAGCCCATCTCGTCGCGGCCTTCGTTGAAGCGGTCGGCGACGCCGAGCTTGCCGGCGATGCGATCGAAGATCTCGAAATCGGGCAGGGAGTCGCCGACGGGCTGGATGGCCTGCTTCATCGCCACGATGAAATCGGAGCGCTTGTTGCCGGCGAGATCGTTGCGCTCGATCGACGTGGTCGCCGGCAGCACGATATCGGCGCGCTGCGCCGTCGCGGTGAACATCGGATCCTGCACGACGATGGTTTCTGGCCGCGTCCAGGCTTCGGACAGCCGGTTGAGATCCTGATGGTGATGATAGGGATTGCCGCCGGCCCAGTAGACCAGCCTTGTGTCCGGATAGGTGCGTGTCTCGCCTTCATAGGTGAAGGTTGCGCCGGGATTCAGCAGCATATCGCTGATGCGCGCCACCGGAATGAAGCTGTCGATGGGCCGCGTCAGTTGCGAGATCGCCGGCGACTTGCCGAGATTGAACGGCGAGCCGACGCCGCCGAGCGATGCGTAACCATAGCCAACGCCGCCGCCGGGCAGGCCGATCTGGCCGATAATGGAAGCGAGGCCGAGCGCAGCCCAGAACGGCTGCTCGCCGTGATGCGCGCGTTGCAGGCTCCAGCTCACCGTGAGCATGCTGCGCGTATCGACAAGGCGCTGTGCCAGCTGGCGAATGGATTCGGCGTCGAGCCCGGAAATCTCTGCGGCCCATTTGGCATCCTTGCGGATGCCATCGGCTGAGCCGTCGAGATAGCGCAGCAGCTTCTCGGCGCCGCTGGTGCAGTGTGCGAGAAAATCCTGCGCGTGGCGACCAGCCAGCACGATCTCGCCGGCGAGGCCGAGCATCAATGCAGCATCAGTGTTCGGGCGGATCGGCCACCATTCGGCATCGATCCAATCCGGCAGGTCGTCCTTCAGCGGCGAGACATGAACGATGCGGATACCGCGCTCGGCGATCTTCTTGAGATAGGTCTCAAGGCGATGCGCACCGATGCCGCCGGCTTCCGTCTGGGCGGTGCGCGGCGACAATGCGCCGAATACGACAAGCGTCTCCGTATGTTCGGCGATGGTGTCGAGCGTGTTGGCCTGACCGTCGCAGGCGTCCGAGCTTCCCAGCGTATGGCGCAGGATCACCGGGCCGGCGGCGATGGAATAGGTATCGACATGCCGGGTGAAGCCGCCGGCGAGATTGAGCATGCGCTTGAGCAGCGACGATGCATGATGCAGGCGACCGGAATTGGTCCAGCCATAGGAGCCGGCAAAGATCGACGCATTGCCATAGGTCGCTGAAACACGGCGAATTTCATCGGCCACCAGCGTCGTCGCCTCGTCCCAACTGACGGGAATGAATTTCTCCGAACCGCGCTTGCGCCGGTCGCTGCCTTCGCGCTTCTCGAGCCAGCCCTTACGCACCATCGGACGCAGGATGCGACGTTCGGGATTGGCCCATTCGGGCACCGAATGAATGATCGGCGAGGGGGCCGGATCGTGCGCGAACGGCTCGACGCCCACGATTTTCCCGTCCTGCACCAGCAGCGTATAGGCGCCCCAGTGGCTGCAATGCGGGATTCGCCTGATCTCACTCACGCACCGTCTCCGTGTGATCGCTCATCGGTTCGGTCAGGATGCATGAGCGAGGGAACGCTCGATCTCGCGCCGCATCTGCGCGGCGAAGTCCGGATAGGTCTCCGCCACTTCGTCGTAGACGCGTCCGCGCAGCAAGGCCAGCGTTTGCGCGTCAGGCAGTGCTGTCTGATCCGGCTGGCTGTCATGCGTGAACTTGAAGCCGGTGGCTTCCTTGATGTCGGCGAGGCCGTGGCCGGGATGAATGCTCTGAAGTTCAAAACCCGGCCGCGTCTTGTCGAAGCGGAACAGCGCCTTGCCGGTGAGCAGCGCGATCGGGCCTCCGCTGCGATGGACGCCCGTGTCGCTGACGCCAGGCGTACTGATGAAATCCACTTTCTCGACCAGCGCGCGCGGCGTGTGTTCTTCGCGAAACAGGATCACGCGCGGCACCACGTAATAGAGATAGGCCGAGCCGAAAGAGCCGGGCCAGTGCACCGGCGTCTGCGGATAATCGCCTGTACCAACCAGATTGATGTTGCCGCGGCCGTCGATCTGGCCGCCGCCGAGAAAGAACGCATCGATGCGGCCCTGTCCGGCGCAATCGAACAGTTCGGCCGAGCCATTGGTGAAAAAATTATGCTCCACCGATCCGAGGATCGAGATGCGCGGGCCTTTCTCGCCGGCCTGTTGCTTCAGCGCACGCAGCAGCATCGCGCCGGCAGCGGGAATAGGCGATGACGCGCCGACAGCGACGTGGCGGATGCCATCCAGCAGCTTGGCGATGGTGCAGATCAGGATCTCGCGCGGATGAACGTCGCTCATCATGCAGGCTCCATCTCGGTCTGCGCCTGCGCCATGTAGTCGGCAAACCCCTCGGCGCTGCGTGCCGCGTGGGCATAGCGCTGGATTTCGACGGTGTCGGTCGGATACTCGCCCCACAGGCCGTAGGGCCACGCGCCTTTCGGTGCCACGGCGATTTCGGTGACATAGAGCGCCGGCAGCACGCCCGCTGCGCTCATCTCATTTGCCAGCAGGTTGTCGTCCACGATGCGCTCCACAGTGACGAGCGTGGTGGTTGAAGCATAAGCCATCGCGGCGAGTTCGCGGCGGCGCCCGATCCACACATTGCCGAAACGGTCGGCCATCGGCGCATGGAAAATGGTGACGTCGGGTGTGATGGCAGGAATGAGCACCACGGGGTCGCCATCATCGGCCAGTGGATTGTCGATCACGCGCCAATCGTCGCGATGGCGCAGCAGATCGCTGCCGATCAGGCCGCGCATCGGCATGAACGGGCTGCCTTTCTGGGCGGCCATCAGGCCGGCATGGATGGCAGGGCAGGTGGCATCCTTCAGGGCGATCGCGCCGTCCCTGACGGCGGCATTGAAACGCGGCGCACCGCCGGCTTCGCCGAGCGATACGGCGCTGGTCTCGACCGAGCGGACACAGCCTGCGCCGATCAGCTGATCGACCTGCAGGCCGCCGGTCGGCACGCAGACCAGATCGAGATTGCGCGTGCCGCGTTCGATGATCGGGCGGGTCATGGCCATCGAGACGCCGGCATAATCCACCGGCAGGGCCAACCGGATTCCCGGCTCGACATGCTTCGCCAACGCGCGAAGATCACTCACCACAATTCGCCTCCCTGTTCTTATTGTTCCATATTGTGGAACATAGTTCTAAATAAAATTAGTCGGGAGTTCACCCGCCTGTCAATCGGTCTGAGCGGGAAAGTGCTTCGCTCACAGCATTATCGCTTGCAGGAGGGAATTTCAGTCGGCGCATGCCGATCTTCGCGACATCCGTTCTCTTGACAACTCTGCGCGCTCAGCAAACAATAATTGGAATAATGTTTCATAATATAGAACGACTAGGGAGGTTAAGGATGGCTGAGCCATTGGCTCTGCGCGCGGGCACTGCCGGCGGCGTGGGAGGATCTGCGTCGCAGGCGCGCGGTGCGCGTGCCGGACAGGTCATCGGCTCGAGCATCGCAGTCCGGGATGCCGAAAAGCGATACGGCCACTTCCATGCCGTCGATCACATCAATCTCGACATCGAACCAGGCGAATTCATCACGCTGCTCGGCCCGTCCGGTAGTGGCAAGACGACATTGCTGAACCTGCTGGCTGGCTTCCAGAGCCTCGATGGCGGAGAGATTCTGGTCGACGGCAAGCCGGTGCACAATGTGCCCACGCACAAGCGCGGCTTCGGCATGGTGTTCCAGAGCTACGCGTTGTTTCCCAACATGACGGTGACGCAGAACGTTGCGTTCCCGTTGCGCATGGCCGGCGTCGATCGCGTGACCACCGAGCGGCGCGTGGCGGAAACGCTGGAGATCATGCGTCTGTCGGCTCATGCAAATAAATCCCCGTCGGAAATGTCGGGCGGACAGCAGCAGCGTGTCGCCATCGCCCGCGCCATCGTGATGCGGCCGAAGGTTGTGCTGATGGACGAGCCGCTGAGTGCGCTCGACCGCCGGCTGCGCGAATCGATCCAGATCGAGATTCGCGATCTGCATCAAACCATCGGCAGTACGATCCTGTTCGTGACCCATGACCAGGGCGAGGCGCTGACCATGAGCGATCGCATCGCCGTGCTCGATGCCGGCAAGATCGTGCAGATCGGCCGCCCGCTCGAGATCTATCGTCATCCCTCCAACCGTTTCGTGGCGTCGTTCGTCGGCGAGAGCAATCTGATCGAAGCCGAGATCGTGCAGAAGCGCGGCACCACGGTGACGCTGAAGAATCGCGCCGGCTACGTGTTCGATGCCGAGAGCCGCGACGCCATCGATGTCGGTCGCGTTACCGTGCTGGTGCGCCCGGAGCGCATCGCGATTCACAATGAGCCGACCGCGAGCTCGACGCCGGTGACCGTGACGTCGGCGATCTTCCTCGGCGAGATCCTGCGCATCGAGGCGCAGATGGAGGGGGGCGACACGCTGCTGATCCGCTGCACCGATACGGCGCGGCGGCCCTTGCCGAATATCGGCGACCGGCTGCATGTGAGCTGGGGTCCCGACGATTGCTGGGTGCTGACATGACCACCATCTCGCTGTCCGACGCCCCGCGGCCGCAGGCAGGGTCCAGCCTTGCCATGAAGCTCAAGAACCCGGCGCTGCTGCTGCTGCCGGCTGTCGGCTTCCTGACCTTCATCTATGTGCTGCCGCTGATCGATCTCATCCGCATCAGCATCAGCGGGCCGAGCTGGCTGACCTATTTCGAGCGCGTTTTCGCCGTGCCGCTGTATTGGGAATCGCTGGTGCGGACCATGCAGATCTCAGTCACGGTGGCGTTCCTGTGCCTGTTGTTCGGCTATCCCACCGCGCTCTTGATCCATCGCACGCGCGGTCTCACCCGTGCGCTGATCGCGACCGCGATCGTGCTTCCCTATTTCATCGCGATCCTGATCCGCACCTATGCCTGGATGGTGCTGCTCGGCCGCAATGGACCGGTCAACAAGTTCCTGGTCTCGATCGGCGTTCTCAGCGAGCCGGTTCAGCTGCTGTTTCATCGCGGCACCGTGCTGCTCGGCATGACGGCGGTGCTGTTGCCGCTGATGGTGCTGACCATCTATTCGAGCGTGTCGCGGCTCGATCCCGCGCTTACGCGGGCCGGCCTGGCGAGCGGCGCGGGGCCTCTTGCGATATTCTGGCGCGTGCTGCTGCCGTTGACGTTGCCCGGTATCGGCGCCGGTTTCCTGCTCGTCTTCGTCGCGGCGATCGGCTTCTTCATCACGCCGACGCTGCTCGGCGGGCCGGGCGACCAGATGTTCGCCATGCATATCACGCAGCAGGCGGACTCGGTGACATCCGAAGGCTTCCTGCAGGCGCTCGGCGTCGTGCTGCTGCTGATCACGCTGGCAGTTGTCGCTATTGCCGGTCGCTTCCTCTGCCTCGAATTCATCTGGGGCGGACGCAAGCTTACCGAGACGACAGCGTCGCATGCCGCGCCGACGGTTACGTCCGGCCTGCCGCGTAACAGCCTCGGCAGCAGATTCGCCGACATGATCGGATGGCCGTTGCTCAGGCTGTTCGGCATGCTGCCGGCCAGTTCTGGCACCTGGACGGTGCGGCTGATGGGGGGGCTCGTGGTCGCTGTCCTGATCCTGCCGATCATCGTGGTAATGATCATTTCGTTCAGCAGCGCGAGCTATCTGACCTTCCCCCCGCCGGGATTTTCCCTGCGCTGGTACGAGCAGTTCTTCTCCGACAGCAACTGGATGCGCGCATTCTGGACGTCCGCCCTGATCGCAACCGTCTCGGCTGCGATTGCGGTCGGTCTCGGCACATGCGCCGCGCTCGGCATCGTCAGGGGCGATGTGCGGGGCAAATCGGCGATCATGCTGCTGCTGGTCAGCCCGATCATCGTGCCGCCCGTCGTGCTCGGCCTGTCGCTCTATACGCTGTTCCTGAAATTCGATCTGGTCGGTTCGGTGTTCGGCCTGGCGGCGGCCCATGCCATCGGCGGATTGCCGATCGTTGTGGTCATCCTCGCGGCGGCGCTGCAGGGCGTGGACAAGCGGCTCGAACAGGCGGCCTCGGTCCATGGCGCGTCGTCACTCACGGTGCTGCGGCTGGTCACGTTGCCGGCGATCGCGCCGGGTCTGGCGGCAGCGACCTTCTTTGCCTTCCTGCATTCGTTCGATGAACTGGTGCTCACCCTGTTCCTCTCGAGCGCGCAATTGAAGACGCTTCCCTTGATGCTGTGGGGCGACATCAACTACCGGCTCAATCCGGTACTGGCTGTCGTCTCGACGCTCGAAGTTCTGCTGGTGGTAGGAGGACTGTTCCTCGCGCGGCCGGTGCTCGCTACGTCGCAAAAAGCGATCTGACAAAAGTTCAAACGGAGGAAATCGATAATGCTGGGAATGAAAAACTTGCAGATGACCGCTCTGGCTTCGGCGGCGTTCATCGCGATGGGGACGGGTCTCGCCGTCGCCCAGAGCAACGTCGTCATCATGCAGGATCCGGGTGGCGGTTATGGCGATGCGCTGCGCAAGGTGATGTATGGTCCGTTCGAAAAGGAGACCGGCATCAAGGTCGTCACCGTGCAGGAAGCGCGCAGCGGTCCACGCATCAAGGCGCAGGCCGATGCCGGCAAGGCGCAGTGGGACCTCACCTTCATCTTCGATCAGGAAACCAAACTGCTCGGCGATTGCTGCCTCGCCGATATCGACTATTCCAAGCTGTCGGAATCCGCGCACAAGACTCTGGCCGCGATGCCGGACAATCTGAAACGCAAGAAAGGTGTCGCGCTGCAGGTGATCGGCGTCGGCCTCGTCTACAACAAGGACAAGTTCAAGGGTGACAAGGCACCGCAGAACTGGGCCGACTTCTGGGATGTGAAGAAGTTTCCGGGGCGCCGCTGCATGCCGGCATGGCCGCGCTTCACCTTCGAGGCGGCACTGATGGCCGACGGCGTTCCCAAGGACAAGCTGTATCCGATCGACATGGAGCGTGCGCTCAAGAAGCTCAAGGAGATCAAGCCGCACATCGTCAAATGGTGGACCACCGCCGCGCAGCCGCCGCAGCTGATTCTCGATGGCGAAGCGGATATGTGCCAGGCCTATACCGGCTCGATGAGCAAGCTGGCGCTGGAAGGTGCCCCGATCGATCTCACCTTCAATCAGGGCTTCGTTTATTACGACTTCTTCTCGATCCCGAAGGGCGCGCCAAACTACGACAATGCACTCAAGCTGCTGTCCTGGCGTCTCGATCCCAAGCGGGCAGCGGAGCTCACCTCGACTTTCCCGGTTGCTCTGCCGTCGAAGGTCGTGTTCGAGGCGGCCACCGACAAGAACATCGCGCGTTATTGGGCGAACAATCCTGACAACGTCTCCAAGGCTATCGAATGGAGCCCGGATTTCTGGGGGGCGCCGTCGCCGGCAGGGAATTCGACCAATGAAGAATATGCGCAAGAGAAGCTGAACGCGATGCTTGCCCAGTAAATCGAGTCACATCACAATTGGATCGGCGGCTTCAGGCCGCCGATCATTCTCGACAGAAGGCGATCCGGCTCCGGCTGCTCAGATGGACAAGGCGTTTATCAAGGGATTAAGGCTCCTCGAAGCGCTCGCGATGAGCGAGCAGCCGCGCGGGGTCACAGACCTTGCCAATGAGTTGAAGTTTACAAAGAGCAATGTGCACCGGCTTCTTGCGACGCTGCAATCGCAGGGCTTCGTCCGCCAGATTCCGCCGCACAGCACCTACGAGCTCACCACCAAACTTTGGGTGCTCGGCAACCACGTCATTCAGCGCATGGATCTCATCCGTATCGCACGCCCGGCGATGACGACGCTGGCCGAAGTGACCGGCGAGACCGTTCATCTCTCGGTGCTCGAGGGGACGGACGTCGTCTATGTCGACAAGATAGAAAGCGCGCATCACATCCGCGCTCATACCAGCGTCGGCATGCGCGCGCCCGCGTTCACGATGGCGACGGGCAAGGCCATGCTCGCGCATATGCCGGACGATTATCTGGAGAACTTCCGGCCGCATCTCAAGCGTTATACCGATACGACGCGTACGACGATCGAGGAGTTGCGCGAGGATATCCATGCCGCACGCGCGCAGGGCTATTCGTCGGTGCTGCACGGCGAATGGCGCGAGGGGATCGCCGCCTGCGCCTGCGCCATCGTCGGACGCTCCGGCGAACTTGTCGGAGCTATCGGCATGTCGGGCCCCGACATTCGGGTCAAGCGCAAGCAGATCAAGGAATACGCCGTTCATGTCGTGGAAGCGGCCCGCACCATTGGTCGGGCGCTCGGACATGTTCGAACAACGTGAATGGTCGTCTGACCGGTAGCGGCCAGACATCGCAATTCGAGATCGTCAGTGCCGATATCATCGTTGAATGGCGCCCGCAGTTATCCTCGTGCTGCCAGCACTAGTGCTCCCATCGCCGCCACCGCTCCGATCAGGAACGCCGCGCCATATCCGAACAGCCCCGCCGCATATCCCACCGCGGGTGCGGTCACGCCGATCGCCAGATCGAAGAATGCGATGAAATTGGCGACCGCCCGGCCGCGTTGTTCGATCGGCACGCGGCGGGTCGCCTCGACGCCCATGGACGGGAAGATCAGCGAGAAGCCGATGCCGGTGACGAGTGCTCCGGCCAAGGCCATTAACGGGTCCTGCGCCAGCCAGATCATCAACTGGCCGATGGCCTCGATGACCAGCGACACCACCGCGACGCGTGTCCCGCCGAACTGGTCGGGCCAGTGACTGCCGATCAGGCGCACCGCGATATAGCCCGTCGAGAACACGGCCAACGCCATGCCGGCGCCGGACCAGCCGCGATCGGCATAGGCCAGCGCCAGGAAGCTGGTGATCCCCGCAAAGGGAATGGTGGAGAGGAACAGCACCGTGCCCGAGCGCCAGATCAGGCCGATCACCTTGTAGAACGGCGTGCGCTCGACACTGCCGCTGACCGGCACATCGGGAATCGTAGCGGCTATGGCGAGTGCGATCAGCGGTGACACGGCTGCGGTGATGGCCACGCCGGCAAAGCCGATGGCACTGTAGATCGCAAGGCCGAGCGGCGCGCCGAGGCCGATGGCCGCGTACATGGCGATGCCCTGCCACGACATCACGAGGCCTGTGCGCTGCGCGCCAAGCCGTCCAATGCTCCAGTTCATGGCGCCGGTGATGAACAGGCTTTCGCCGAAGCCGAGCGCGATGCGGCCGAGCAGTAGCGGAGCGAGTTTGGCGATGGCTGGCACCGGAAGCTGGGCCGCGGCGAGATAGAGCCCGCCGGCGACGGCCGCGAGCGGCAGACCGAAACGGATCACCGAGCGGGCGCCACGATGATCGCACATCGTCCCTGCGCGGTGGCGTGTCAGCACGGTGACGACGGACTGCAAGCCGATGGCAAAACCGATGACGCTGGCGCCGAAGCCGAGTTGGTCATGCAGATAGAGTGCGATCGGCGGCAACGGCAGGCCGACCGAAAGAAAGCCGAAGAAGACGATGGCAACATGCCGGAGCAGGCTGTTGCGGTCGGGTCGGGTCAGCGGCGCGGGCTTGGTGCGGAGAGGGGCGTTCTGGTTCATATCGACGTGCTTCTTTGCAGTGGCCGCGTGTGCGAGCCACATCCGAGCACGTTGATTGACGTTAACGCTTACGACGGGGGTGAACCCTGTGGGCCAGCAAGTACTTCGGCCGCTGCCGACGAGTCAAGCCACGGGGAAGCCGAACGGCACGGCGAATTTCTTTAGCCGATCCGGCGAACGAAATCGCCCGATCGGTTGCAGTTGTCATTTCGGTTTAGCGCTCCCGTAACGATCTACCGCTAGCAGTGCCGCCGCGACCCTGGCCCGCGATGATCGCGCGGCGCGACAGTCGCACGGAGCACCTATGAAATATCTGAGCTACATCTATCGCGCCGCTGCCAATTTCGCTTTTCTGGCGCTGGTCTACTTCAGTCTGAATTTCATCGGGACCTATCAGCAGCGCGCCATCATCGCGGGTCTGGTGCTCGCCTATGCCGGGATGCGGGCGATTTCGGCGGCGCGCAGTTTTGTGTTTTTCAAGGCGATCCAGAAGCTGGAGCTGGAGACGCGGCGTCTCGGCGGTCTCGCTGGGGAAGGGCCATCGGCCGTCGCCAGCCGCAAAGCGCTGGTTGGCGACGTGGTGCAGCAGCGCCAGGCTGGCGAGATGAAGGCCTATGTCGACTTGTTCTTCCTTGCCATCATCTCGGTGCTCTGCGTCGCCAAGATCGTCACGGACTGACGGATCGGCGTTCTAGCGCGGCGCAACCGCTGCCGTCGGCGACAGACCCGGCGAGATCGCGCCTGGAATCGTCCGGCGCGGACTGCCGGCGTCGATAGCGATCAAGCGCGCGATGCCGTCATTCTCTGCCGATTGTGCGGCGTGGTGCGGCAGTCGCACAAGGGCCTCGATCGGCTTGTTGTGCCGCTCGGCGATATCGAACAGGGATTCTCCGGGCACTGGCAGCGCATCGATTGCCGGCATCGCCGGAATGTTCGCAATGCGTGGCCAAGGCGCCTGTTCGGGCAGCGGCGTCGTGCGACGCGGCTGACGAACGCGGTCGAATGTCTCCGTTAGCAACAGCATCTGGTCGGACGGGGTGATCTCCGGCACCGGCAGCATGTCGAGATGCGCAAAGGCGAAACGCGGCACCTTGTGCCAATGCGTGATCGCGACGGTTTCCGAGACCGGGTGCAGGTCCCAGTCCTGTGGCACTGTCGGCGTCTTCGGCTTGTCGGCGGTCGCCGCTTCCACATGCACGATGCGATAGCCGCCGGCCTTGAGGTCGCGGAGGATGCCGGGCAGTGCGGCGACCGTGCGCGGCTGGATGTCATGCAGGAGCAGGATGCCCTTGCCCTTGGCCTTCAGGCGCGACAGCGCGAGATTGTGCACCGTCTGCGACGAAACGTGACGCCAGTCGTCGGCGGGGAAATCCGCGCTCCAGGTCTGGATGCCGCGCGAGGCCAGATAGTCCTCGACGACGCCGGCGCGCAGCAGGCCGGGAATGCGAAAGAACGGCGACAGCAAGGCGGGATCGCCGAGCGCGGCCTCGGTATGGGCGATGCCGTCCTCGATTTCCTTCTGCGCCTGCTCGATCGGCATCCGGTTCATGCTGAGCGGATGGTTTTCGCTATGCGTGCCCACGGAGTGGCCGAGCCGGATCAGCTTGCGCACGCCGTCAGGAAATTCCTTGGCCATGCGGCCGATCACGAAGAACGTTGCCTTCACGCATTCGGCCGCGAGGATATCGAGGATCTGGTTCGAATATTTCGGAATCGGCCCGTCGTCGAAGGTCAGGACGACCTCCTTGTCGCGCAGCGGCAGCGTTTTGGCATACTGCATGGTGCCGATCCGCGGATATTCGCGGGGATCGACCACGATGGTGCGCGAGGTACCGAGCGCGTCGGGATTGCTGCAAGTCTCAGCAAAGGCAGGGACCGCGGAGAACAGCGCCAGGCTCGTCAGCACGCCAAGGCACAGCCTCCGTGCGGGGCAAAGCGTCTGCCGTGCCCGCTTGCCAGTCGTCGCTTGGTCCATCACGCGTTCCGTCGTCCGGTCTGTCTCGCCCGGAAAACTACCGGCGCGGCCGTAAAGGCATTGTTAAGTATGTGCGGCCGCCTGATAGATCGGTTCGATCTCTGTCTAATGAGACACGGGGCGGGAGCTTTGGGCCGGCGGTACGATATGCACGACCTTGTAATTGTTGTCCCTGAGATAGCGCAGGAAATCGGGCAGCATCGCGGCAGTCTGGACTTTGGTGTCATGGAACAGGATGATCCCTTTCCCATTTGCCTTGACCCGGCTGACAATGAGATCGAGTTGCTGCTGGGGTGTCATCGGGTTCCAGTCGCTGGCCCAGAAATCGGCCCCGAATACCGCGATCCGGCGTGACTGCAGGAGGTCGAGCAGGGCTGGCGTCGATTCGAAATAGGGGAAGCGGAAGAACGGCGTCGTCGGCACCGTGGTGGCCTTGCCGTTCAGCGCCATCTCATCGGCGGAGATGCCGCGGTCGATCTGCTCGACGGCTTTCTCGAAGCTGACCTTCTTGAGGTCGGCATGGGCGAAAGTGTGATGCGCGATCGTATGTCCTTCGGCGGCCATCCGCTTCACCAGTTGCGGATGGGCGGCCGCGCTCTGGCCGATCATGAAGAAGGTGGCGCGGACGCATTCCTTGGCCAGCGCGGCCAGGATCTTTGAAGTGGTTGGCGGGTTCGGCCCATCGTCGAAGGTCAGCACCACCTCGCGATCCCCCAGCGGCAGCGTGTCCGGGAAGCTTTGCGTGCCGACGCGCGGAGTGGTCTTCGGATCGACGGTGAGGACGCGCGCGGTGCCGAGCGTGTCGGGGCGGGGGCAGCTTTCGGCATGCGCGACCGCGGTCGAAGCAATCAGTGCAGCGATGGCAATCTTGAACACGATCAATTCACTTTCCTGCCGGCGATCTCGCGGGCCCGATATTTCCGATTGCATCCGGCATCCGGCACTGGCTATTGCCTGATCCGAACGAACGCTCCCATCAGGATTAGCGCATTTTCCCCGAAACTGCGCCATCTGCATTCTCTATCGGTCAAGCGAGGTCCGACATGGCTGACGACGTCGAACTCGCCGTGAAGACCGCGTCCGAAGATGCCTCGATCTTCGATCGCATACCGATGCGTGACGGCGAGGGGAACATCCGTCCCGATTTCGTCGCGGCCATTTCGCAGGCCGTTCAGTCGGCGGACGCCGCGTTCCTGTGTGAGGTCGTGGGCGAGCTGCACGAGGCCGATCTCGGCGATCTCGTCCAGGCGCTGGCGCCGGACGAACGCGTCCGGCTGATCGAGCTGACCAAGGCCGATTTCGACTTCTCCGCGCTCAACGAGGTGGACGATACCGTTCGCGAGGAACTGCTCGAGGAGCTGGAACCGGAAACCGTCGCCGAAGGTGTCCGCGAACTCGATTCCGACGATGCGGTCGAGCTCCTCGAAGGCGTCGACGAGGACGTCCAGGACGAGATTCTCGAAAAGCTGCCGCCGTCCGAGCGCGTCGCGATCGAGCGCAGCCTGACCTATCCGGAAGAGACGGCCGGCCGCCGCATGCAGACGGAGTTCATCGCCGTTCCACCGGACTGGAATGTCGGCCAGGCCATCGACTACATGCGTGAAACGCCAGACCTGCCGGAGCGCTTTTACGAGATCTATTCCGTGGATGCCGACCAGCGCTGGCAGGGCGCCGTCGCCCTTGACACGCTGCTGCGCGCCCGTCGCCCGGTGCCGCTCGCCGAACTGATCGACGAGGACCGCCGCCGTGTCTCGGTGCTCGACGACCAGAGCGATGTCGCCCGCATGTTCGGCAAATACAATTTGGTCTCCGCCCCGGTGGTCGATACCGACAATCGCCTGGTCGGCGTCATCACCATCGACGATGTCGTGGACGTCATCGAGGAGGAGGCCGACGAGGAGGTCAAGGCGCTTGGCGGCGTCTCGTCGGACGAAGAACTGTCGGACAACTTCCTCGCCATCGCGCGCGGCCGCTTCATGTGGCTGCTGATCAATCTCGCCACCGCTTTCCTGGCCTCCTCGGTGCTCGGCCTGTTCGAAGGCCAGCTCGAGCAGATGGTGGCGCTGGCGGTGCTGGCGCCGATCGTGGCGAGCCAGGGCGGAAATGCCGCAACCCAGACCATGACGGTGGCGGTCCGCGCATTGGCGACCCGGCAGCTCAATCCCACAAACGCGCTCCGCATCATCGTCCGCGAAGCGCTGGTCGGTCTGATGAACGGCATCGCCTTTGCTGTCATCACGGGCATTGCCGCCTTCCTGTGGTTCAAGACGCCGGGTCTCGGAATCGTCATCGGCCTTGCGATGATCACCAATCTCGTTGCCGGCGCCCTTGGCGGCATCCTGATCCCGATGGCGCTGGACCGCGTGAAAGCCGATCCCGCAGTCGCCTCCGGCACCTTTGTGACCACGGTCACCGACGTGGTCGGCTTCTTCGCCTTCCTCGGCATCGCGACGCTGTGGTTCGGGCTGAAATAGCGGACAGCTCGCATCTTCATCGCTCCTTAACGGTATTGCCCGACCATCCCCGGCGAAGAGGTCGAGCATGCGTTTGCGATTGAAGGCTGACGGACGGATCGTCGAATTGCGTGACGGGGACGAAGTGCCCTTGGCGCCGGCCATGCCTGTCGCTCCGAAACAGGCCCCGATCCGCGAACCGGAAGTGCGAGATCTTCGCCGCCGCGCCCAGTTGACCCAAACCGAATTCGCCGCCCGCCTCGGCGTGCCCGTCGAGACCATCCGCAACTGGGAGCAGGGCAAGCGCAGCCCGCGTGGTCCGGCGCGCGCGCTGCTTGCCGTGATCGCTCATGCGCCGGATACTGTGTTTGCGGCGTTGGCGCCTGCGGACGCCTGAACGACCGATTTCGCGGGGCGTTGCTATTTTCAGCGTCGCACAAGCCCACGGCGCGTAATGTGTCTCCCGTCGAGAGGAGGACAGCGTGCAGTTCGTGGAAGCAAACGGCGCCCGCATTCCGGCCATCGGGCTTGGCACGTGGGAATTGCGCGGCCGCATCTGCGCGCGGGTGATCGAGCAGGCGGTCAAGCTTGGCTATCGCCATATCGACACAGCGCAGGTCTATGAAAACGAGCGCGATGTCGGTGAGGGCATCCGCGCATCGCATGTCCACCGCAACGACATCTTCGTCACCACCAAGGTCTGGACCACGCATTTCGCTCCCCACAATCTCGAACGTTCCGTGAAGGAAAGCCTCACGCGGCTGCGCATGAGCGAAGTGGATCTGCTGCTGCTGCATTGGCCCAATCCGCATGTGCCGCTGGAAGAAACGCTCGGCGCGCTCGCTCACGCGAAGCGGATGGGGCTGTCGCGGCATATCGGGGTGTCGAATTTCACGGTGGCGCTGATCGAGCAGGCGGTCGCGGCGTGCCCGGAGCCGCTGGTTTGCGATCAGGTCGAATATCATCCCTATCTCAACCAGGCCAAAGTGCGTGCAGCCTGCAGCGACAACGGTCTGGTGCTGGTCGCATATAGTCCGATTGCCAAGGGCAATGTCCGCGGCGATGACACGCTCGCCGCCATAGGCAGGGCGCATGGCAAGAGCGCGGCCCAGGTTTGTCTCCGCTGGCTCGTGCAGCAGGGGGCCGTCGCGATCCCGCGCACATCCAAGGTCGAGCGCCTGTCGGAAAATATCGACGTGTTCGATTTCATGTTGTCGGAAGACGAGATGGCAGCAATCTCCGCTCTTGGCCGCCCCGATGGCCGGCTGACTGACTACGGCTTCGCGCCGAAATGGGACTGATATCGCCGTCATGCCGGCAAACGTGCATTTGCCTTATTGATCCCGCAGACGGGATCGGTCATTCCCAAATTCGTTTCCCGCCAGCGGACCTATCATGTTCTTTTATGCCTCGAAGATTCTCGGCTTCTTCACGCAGCCGTCCAATTTCATCGCCACGCTCTGCGTGATCGGCCTCGCTCTGGTACTCTTGAACCGCCATCGTGTCGGCACCTGGCTGGTCAGTCTCGGTGTCCTGTTGCTGCTGGTGCTCGGCTATTCGCCGCTCAGCAATGTGCTGTTGCTGACGCTCACCGAGCGCTTCCCGCAATGGCAGGATGGCGGCAGCGCGCCGGCTGGTATTGTCGTGCTCGGCGGCGCCATCGATGCCGACGCCACTGCGGCGCGCAATTCACTGGAAATCAATGCGGCGGGTGAGCGCGTCATGGCGATGCTGGAACTGGCGCGCCGCTATCCTCAGGCGAAGATCGCCTTCACCGGCGGCGCCAGCAGCCTGATCGAGGAGTCGCTTTCCGAGGCGCCGGTCGCCGGAGATGTGCTGCGTCGTTTCGGCGTTGCGCCCGAACGGATCGTGCTGGAAACGGGCAGCCGCACCACCGAGGAGAATGCAACCTTCACTGCGCGCCTCGTCAATCCCAAGCCCGGCGAGCGCTGGCTGCTCGTCACCTCTGCCTGGCACATGCCACGCTCGATCGGCGTCTTCCGCAAGGCCGGTTTCGATGTCGAGGCCTATCCGGTGGACTGGCGGACCCGCGGCTGGATCGATGCATCCGAAACCTTCGATACCGCCAGCGCCGGTCTCGCCCGCGCTGATATCGCGCTGCATGAGTGGGTCGGTCTCGTGATCTACCGGCTCGCCGGCCGCACCAGCGAATTGCTGCCGGGGCCGAAGAAGCCGTAATGGCCTATTCGTCCTTCGGCAGCCCCAGCCGGTATACGCCGCGGAAATCTTCGGGATCTTCGACAGGTTTGCCCTTGCGATAGATCACCAGCCGGCCGTCCAGCATCAGCGCCACTGCGGCGCGGCGGATCGGCATCAGTTGCGCGTGCCAGTCGCCTTCGGGCTCGATCATCTGGGCGATCTCCGGCGCGCTCAGGGAGCGTGCGGGATCGCGGCCGAGAATGGCGAGGATGCGCTCGTCGAGGGGCAGGGGTTTGGGCTTCGCCTGCTTGGGCGCGGCGGGGGATTTCTTCGGAGTTTTGGATTCTGACTTGGCCATGTCCTGGCATCGCCGATCCCGCATCGTCGCGCAAGCTGTGACATGGGGGTCATGGCGTCCGCAGGTGACGGAGGCTATGATCGCACCACTGGCGTACAAATTTGTCTTCTGGTCCATGGAATCTCGGCACCTCATCCGCGCAGCGATCGCCGCCTCGGTGCTCGGTCATCTGGCCCTGGCCGCCGGCGTCTATTTCGCCGATGCCAGGCCGATCGAACGGCATGACGACAGCGTCAGCGTCGATCTGGTGACGCCGCAGGAACTGGCCGAGGCCGAGAAAAAGGCGGAGGAGGTCAAGCCCGAACCGGTGCCGGAACAGCAACCAGAGCCCGCAAAGCCCGAATTCCGCCTGCCTGAGCTGACGTCGCGGCCGACACTGGAAGAGCAGAAGACGCCATCCGCCGCGACGGCCAAACCGGAATCTTCGCCGCAGAAATCCGAGCCGCAAAGCGCAGCCCGACAGCAACAGGCTGCGCCGGCGCCCCAGCCGCCGCAGCAATCGCAACAACAGTCCCAGCAGCCGCCTTCGCCGCCGCCACAGCAGCAGGCCCTGGCGCCATCGTCGCCTCCGCCATCATCGCCACCGCCGGCTGCGCAGTCGCCGATGCAGCAGCAGGCTGCCTTGCAGCCGCAACCGGCTCCGCAATCGCCGCCTCCGGCAGCAGATCAGGCACCCCCGCAGCCGGATCCGGACATCACCGTGAAATACGGCGTGATCCTTGGCCTGCCGGGTTTCGGTGGCGCGCCGGCGAGCGAGCAGGCGGATGTCGCCAAGGCCGACATCGCCGCGTTCCATCGTCATCTCAAGACCTGCCTGAAGCTGCCGGCGGATGTGGCGCGCAATGACGACGCCATGGTGAAGCTGCGCGCGATGCTGTCGCCGGACGGGCGCCTCGTGGCCGAACCCACGGTGATCGAGGTGCGTCGGCCGGCCAAGGCGGCGCTGTTGCTGCAGGCCGCCAGACATGCGCTCGAAGCCTGCCAGCCTTATTCGATGCTACCGGCGGATAAATACAACGAGTGGAAGGTGCTCGACCTGCCATTCACCCCGCAGGATTTCGGGACCTAGAGCCTGATTGATCATTAGATCTTGTCCCGGGCGCGCTGCAGCGTGAAACGCTGCTGCGCAGAACCGGGATCGTAACGAACTCTAGCTCGTGGCACGATCCCGGCTCTGCGAAGCGGCACTTCGCGCCGCATCGCGTCCGGGACAAGATTCCAATCTCCTGAATCAGACTCTGGCTTTTTCTTCCGCGAGGGTTTTCTTCACCGTTTGCAAATCGTCGCCCATGGCACGCCAGGCGCTTGACGCGAATTGCCGGCGCCATGTCACCACCACGACAGCCGCGGTGGAGACGATGAACACCCACGGGCTCACGAACCAGCCGAGATAACCGAGCGCGAAGAAAAACGCGCGCTGGCCGCGATTGAAATGCCGCGCTGCCGCGCCGAACATCTTCGTGGTGCGCACCACATGCGCTTCTGCTTCCGGCGTGTGGCGATCCGCTGCGAATGGCATCGCGCCGACCAGGATCGCGACATAGTTGAACAGCCGATAGGCCCAGGCGAATTTGAAAAAGGCGTAGACGAAGATCAGGATCAGCCCGAAGCACTTGATCTCCCACAGGCCCGGCGACGAATTGAAGCCGATCGGCAGATTGGACATGATCGGCATCACTTCATTGGTGGCCCGCAAGAGCGCCAGCGAGCCGCCGATGGCGATCAGCGTGGTGGAGGCGAACCAGGCGGTGCCGTTCTGCAGCGAGGTCAGGATGTGGGTATCGACGATCCGCGCCTCACGTGCGAGCAGGCGGCGCATCCACACCTCGCGATAGGCGTGCATGCGTGCCGACAGGCTGTCGCGGCCATATTTGCTGTGCTCGAGCGTGATCGCATAGGCGGCCCATTCCACAATGAAGAAGCCAAGTGCGAAAACATCGATCCAGGAATAGTTCAGCATGCCGCCCTCATCGTCTCAGGCTGCGGTTCTGCCACTTCACCCCGCGGGCGGCAATCTCTGGCTATGTCCAACTTGATTGCAGTGCTGCCGCGCGCATGGCATTTTGCACGCCTCGCAGGGGAGCGGATGATGACTTTGAAGCTGGTGATCGGTAACAAGAACTACTCGTCGTGGTCGATGCGCCCATGGGTTGCTCTCAAGGGCGCCGGCATCCCGTTCGAGGAAGTGTTGATCCCGCTCTATACCGGCCCGGCTGACAAGCAGCGACTTCTCGATGTCACGCCGTCCGGGAAAGTGCCGGCGCTGGTCGATGGCGACGTCACGGTCTGGGATTCCCTTGCGATCATCGAATACGCCGCCGAGCGTTTCCCGGAAGCCAAGTTGTGGCCCGAAGACGTCGCGCACCGCGCCCATGCACGCTCGGTTTCGGCAGAGATGCATTCCGGCTTCATGCCGCTGCGGAACGAATGTGGCATGAACCTGCACCGGCCTGTGAAGGCGAAGCCGCTGTCGGACGATGCCAAGGCCAATATCGCCCGTATCGACGAGATCTGGTCGTCCTGCCGTGCGCGCTATGGTGCGGCCGGCCCATATCTGTTCGGCGCCTTCAGCGCCGTCGATGCGATGTTCGCGCCGGTGGTGCACCGCTTCCGCATCTATGCGATCGAGGTGTCCCCGGAGGCGCGTGCCTACATGGACACCATGCAGGCGAATCCGGCGTTCCGGCAATGGACGGAGGAGGGGCTCGCCGAAACCCTCCTGATCCCGCGTTTCGAGGAAGAGTGATCGCGTCGACGGCGATCCGGGCTTGTTCCGGCGGATATCGTTGCCATAACAACAGCATATTGCGGGTGCATCGCAGCCGCGTCTTGTTGAATATCCGTGAGGACTCCTGAATGAATGCGGCCTGGGCGACTTCGCTCGATCAACTCTGGCGCTCGGCCACATTGCCCATGTGGCTCGCATTCGCTGCGGCCGTATTCTTCTCGCTGATTGTGCTGGTGACGCTGTTACGTGCCGAGAAGTCGGTCGCCAACGGCGCGCTGACGGTGATTACGTTGCTCGCCATTGGCGTCGCTGCGGCGGCTACGCTGCGCAGCTCCGAGACGACGGAGAATGTGGTCGCCGCCCCGACCGCGGCGGGTTCGCAATTTGCCAGCGCTTTGCCTGCCTTGTCCTGTCTCGATGAACTTGCCGGCGACATGGTGCTTGCCGCATGCGAGAAATCGCTGTTTGCCTCGCCGGAATCCGTCGCTGCAGCGGTGTCGAGTTCCGCAGCCTTGCTCGACCGTCTGCGTGCCCATGGCGATGTCGCCGCAGCCGACAAGGCGATGACGCCGGATCTGGCGTTGTTGCGCCGGGCTGTGGAGCGCGATCGCTACGGCCTGTTCGCCTATGTGCTGCAGGCGCGTGATCGCTGCATGCCGGATAGCTGCCCGGCCTATGCATTCGTCACCGACCACAAACAGATCGCATCCAATATGGGCGAGCGGTTCTATGAGGGGCTGCTGACGCGCTACGCGCCAGCCTGGAACGCGCCGCCAGCGATGGCTGCCGCATCCTCGGTTCCGGGCGTCGCATCGCTCGCCGGCCTGCCGGCGTCGGTTCCGACCGGTAAGCCGACCAATGCCGAATTCCCGTCGTCCTCGTCGATCCCTCCGATCTCGATCATGACCGATACGCCGGCCCCCGCACCGAAGCCGGCCAATGCGCCGGCCGCGCCGCGCCCGGCGCCGAAGAAGCAGGCTGCGCCGAAAGAGGCGGCCAAGGAAGCGCCCCGTCCACAGGCGGCTACACCGGCGGCCCCCGTTCAGCTTGCGCCGGCCGCAGGGCAGGCGGATAACTGACCGGTGGATATCACCTTGTAAGACCGCTGTTTGGTTCCGATCTCACGCGCATGCCTTTGCACCTCGTCAAACTCGCCGTCGGCTGCGAGTCCATCGCCGACTTCAAGAGCTACCTGAGCGAGCGCATGCGCGCCGCCAAGGCGCGCGGCGAGAAGCAGCAGCACATCCACGTCACCCGCATGGTGCCGAAGCGCGATACCGAACTGCTCGATGGCGGCTCACTCTATTGGGTGATCCGCGGCGAGATCGCGCTGCGCGAGAAACTGATCGCCATCGAACCGTTCCGTGACGGCGAGGGCATCAATCGCTGCCGACTGATCATGGAGCCGAAGCCGGTCACCGTGGCGCCGCGTCCGCTGCGCCCGTTCCAGGGCTGGCGTTACCTCACCGACAAGGATGCGCCGCCCGATCTCGGCAAGGCCGCCGCCAGCATCGAAGCGATGCCCGAGCCGATGCGCCGCGAGCTGCGCGAATTGGGGCTGCTGTAGAGCGGATCAGGCGAAGCCGTCATCCGTCGTTCTTCGCCCCATGCACCTGGCTGGCGGATTAGGCTACGCTTAGTCACCCTACGATCATGCATGCCCGCCAATACCTCGCCTTCCCAGCGCCGTGTTGCTAGAAGAAGCATCTCGAACCCGCTGCGAAAGCCTGACATGTCGTCCTCGTCTCTCCGCCTTGGCGTCAATATCGATCACGTCGCGACCCTGCGGAATGCCCGCGGCGGCAAGCATCCTGATCCCGTGCGCGCCGCGCTCGAGGCTATCGCCGCCGGCGCCGACGGGATCACCGCGCATCTGCGCGAGGATCGCCGCCACATCCGCGATGCCGATATGGAGCGGCTGAAGGCTGAGATTTCCAAGCCGCTGAATTTCGAGATGGCGGCGACGCCGGACATGGTGCGGATCGCGCTCGGCGTGCAGCCGCATGCGGTGTGCCTGGTGCCGGAGCGTCGTGAAGAACTCACCACCGAAGGCGGCCTCGACGTCGTCGGCCAGCGCGAGTCGCTAGAGCCGACCATCGCGCGCTTCACCGATGCCGGTGTTCGCGTCTCGCTGTTCATCGCCGCCGATCCCAAGCAGATCGAGATGGCGGCCAAGCTGAAGGCGCCGATGATCGAGATTCATACCGGCGCCTGGTGCGACGCCATCACCGATGGCGAATTGATCAAGGCCGACGCCGAATGGCAGCGCATCGTCGCCGGCGCGAAGCTGGCGAAGTCGGCCGGCCTCGAAGTTCATGCGGGTCACGGTCTCGACTATGCGACGGCCGAGACGATTGCCGCGCTGCCCGAGATCATGGAGCTGAATATCGGCTACTACATGATCGGGGAGTCGCTGTTCGTCGGCCTGTCCGAAACGGTGAAGCAAATGCGCGCCGCGATGGATCGCGGCGTGGCCAAGCGGGCCGGCACATGATCATCGGCATCGGCTCCGACCTGATCGACATCACACGCGTCGCCAAGGTGATCGAGCGCCATGGCGACCGCTTTCTCGATCGGATCTTCACCGACGCCGAGCGCGCCCGCGCCGAGCGCCGCGCCAAGAGCGAGAAGATGGTAGTCGCCACCTATGCCAAGCGCTTCGCCGCCAAGGAGGCCATGTCCAAGGCTCTCGGCACCGGCATCCGTCAGGGCGTCTGGTGGCGCGACATGGGCGTGGTCAATCTGCCCGGCGGCAAACCGTCCATGAAACTGACCGGTGGCGCACTGGCGCGTTTGCAGGCACTGACCCCGGCAGGGCACGAGCCTCAGATCGACCTCTCGATCACCGACGACTGGCCGCTGGCACAGGCTTTTGTGATCATTTCGGCCGTGATCCCGCCCAAATCCTGACTCAAGTCCTGCGCAAGTCTGACGCAGGAAATGTCGGGTTTGAGCCGTCAGAACGCATCAAATCCTGCGGCAAACTTGCGGCAGGGCCGGGCGCGTTTCGTTGCACCGATCCGCGCAACCGGATAAACCTGCTGCGATACCGAGCCGGCGCGAATTCTCGCTTTCGCCTTTCCAGGCCTTTGCTGGACTTTGCCATAATATATTGAATTTGTTGCATTTTATTGAGGTGGGGCAAGCCGCTCCGGCATAAAATGCGAGACCAGCCGCGCGATCTGCCGCGGGAATCGGGAAAGCGATGAGCGTGACTTCGGGGACCAAGAGTGAAAGCGGCTTCGGCGAAACCGTCCGCGTTGTCATAAACGCGCTGCTCATCGCGCTGGTGATCCGCACCTTCCTGTTCCAGCCCTTCAACATTCCATCGGGCTCGATGAAGGCTACGCTGCTGGTCGGCGACTACCTGTTCGTGTCCAAGTATTCCTATGGCTACAGCCATTATTCGATCCCGCTGTCGCCCAACATCTTCTCCGGTCGCATCTTCGGTTCGGATCCGGCCCGCGGCGATGTGGTCGTGTTTCGCCTGCCGAAGGACGATACCACCGATTACATCAAGCGCGTGATCGGCCTGCCGGGCGACACGATCCAGATGAAAGAGGGGCTGCTCCACATCAACGGCAAGCCGGTGCAGCGCGAACGCCTCAGCGATTTCGTCGGCGAGGATCCGTGCGGCTCGGACGCCACGGCGCGGGTGAAGCGCTGGAAAGAGACGCTGCCGAACAACGTCACCTATGAGACGCTCGATTGCGTCGATAACGGCTTCTACGACAACACCATCGAATACAAGGTGCCGCCCGGCAACTTCTTCATGATGGGCGACAACCGTGACAATTCCACCGACAGCCGCGTGCAGTCGGCCGTGGGTTATGTGCCGTCGGAAAACCTGATCGGTCGCGCGCAAATGATCTTCTTCTCGATCGCCGAAGGCGAGCAGGCCTGGCAGATCTGGCGCTGGCCGACCGCCGTGCGCTGGAGCCGTATTTTCTCCATCGTGCGATGACGGACGATCACACCAAAACCATCGAGGCCGCCGCGCCGAATTCCGACGATCACAGCCCGGTGCCTGAGGCGCCGAAGGAGACCGCGGCCCAGCGCAAGAAGCGCGCGCGCGCCGAGGCCAAGGCTGCGGCTGCCGAAATCGAGACGCGGATCGGTCATCCGTTCAAGGATGCGCAACTCCTTGAGACGGCGTTCACCCATGTCTCGGCGCTGAAGTCACAGCGCAGCCGAGGCGAGAGCTATCAGCGCCTCGAATTTCTCGGCGATCACGTGCTTGGTCTCGTGATTTCCGACATGCTGTATCGTGCGTTCCCGAATGGCGACGAAGGTGAGCTGTCGAAGCGGCTGGCCGATCTCGTCCGCAAGGAGGCCTGCGCCGATGTCGCGCGCTCGCTCGGATTTCAGGACGGCATCAAGCTCGGCAGCGTCGGCGCCGGCGTCGGCCAGCGCCTGCGCAAATCGGTGCTTGGCGATATCTGCGAGGCTGTCATCGGCGCGATCTTTCTCGACGGTGGATATCCCGCAGCCGAAGCCTTCGTACAGCGCAACTGGACAGAGCGGATGCGCAAGCCGGTGCGGCCGCTGCGTGACCCCAAAACCGTGCTGCAGGAATGGGCGCAGGGTCGCGGCTTGCCAACGCCGATCTATCGCGAGGTCGGCCGCTCCGGCCCGCATCACGATCCGCATTTCAAAATTGCGGTGGATGTGAGCGGACTCGCATCCGCTGAAGGCGAGGGCGGCAGCAAACGTGCCGCCGAGAAAGCTGCCGCAATGGCGATGCTGGAGCGCGAAGGCGTGAAATCTTGAAGGATGATGACTTGAACGACGACATTGACCACAACGCCGAAGGCGCCCCGCAGAACACCCGCTGCGGTTTCGTTGCGCTGATCGGTGCGCCCAATGTCGGCAAGTCGACACTCGTCAATGCGCTGGTGGGCTCCAAGGTCACCATCGTCTCGCGAAAAGTGCAAACGACGCGCGCGCTGATCCGCGGCATTGTCATCGAGGATCATTCGCAGATCATTCTGGTGGATACACCCGGCATCTTCCTGCCGAAACGCCGGCTCGACCGCGCGATGGTGAAGACCGCCTGGAGCGGTGCCCATGACGCAGATCTCGTTTGCGTGCTGCTCGACGCCAAGGCCGGCATCAATGAAGAGGCCGAGGCGATCTTCAACCAGCTCGCCAACGTCAACCACCCGAAGATTCTGGTGATCAACAAGGTCGATATTGTCTCCAAGGAACGGCTGCTGAAGCTGGCGCAGGACGCCAATGAGCGGCTGAAGTTCGAAGACATCTTCATGATCTCGGCGATGACCGGCGACGGCGTCGATGACCTGCGTCGCCGGCTGGCGGCTGACGTGCCGGAAGGTCCGTATCACTATCCAGAAGACCAGATGTCCGATGCACCGTTGCGGCATCTCGCAGCAGAGATCACCCGCGAGAAGATCTTCCGCCAGCTGCATCAGGAGTTGCCGTATCAATCGACGGTCGAGACCGACAGCTGGCAGGAGCGCAAAGACAATTCGGTGCGCATCGAGCAGACGATTTTCGTCGAGCGCGAGAGCCAGCGGAAGATCGTGCTCGGCAAGGGCGGCGCCACCATCAAGCAGATCGGCGCGGATGCGCGCCGCGAACTGACCGAGATCGTCGGCTTTCCCGTGCATCTGTTCTTGTTCGTGAAGGTGCGCGAGAACTGGGGCGACGATCCTAACCGTTACCGTGAAATGGGCCTCGAATTCCCGCAGGAATGATACCGGGTCCGATCAAGTGAGTGCAGCCGTGACCGTTCCTGCCGACCTGCCGAAAAACGTTTTTTATTTCGAGGTGTTGCTTTACGTGTCGCTGATCCTCGATTGCGTGTCGATCGCGTTTCAGGACCGCACGGCCGATGCCAGCCTGTCCGACAGCACGATCGCGGCGGCGACGTTCGTCGCCGCCTGCATGTTGCTGTTCTTCGTTTATCTGGTCTGGCTGGCTGCCTATCGCCGCAAGAGCTGGCCGCGTTGGGTGTTACTGGTGTCGCTGAGCTTCTCGGTGCTCTCGCTGTTCCAGGTGCTCGGCGTCTACGGCTTGCAATTCGATAGTGCCATCGAGATCGTGTCGTGCATTCTGACGGCGCTCGGGCTGTATTGTGCATTCACCGGCGACGCGGTGGCGTGGTTCAAGGGGTGATCTGCAGCCGGATTACGCTTCGCTTCATCTGGGCTACGCCGCTATAATCCTCCCATGGAATGGACCGACGAAGGCATCATCCTCGGCGTGCGGCGGCATGGCGAATCCGGCGCCATCGTCGAATTGATGACGCGCAGCCATGGCCGTCACCTCGGTCTCGTGCGCGGCGGTGCCGGCTCGCGGATGCGCCCCATTCTGCAGCCGGGTAACAGCGTGCAGGCGATCTGGCGGGCGCGGCTCGACGAACAGCTCGGCTATTATATCGTCGATGGGACCAAGCTGCGCGCGGCAACGCTGCTCGGGGCGTCGCATGCGGCTTACGGCGTTACGCATCTGGCGTCGGTAGCCCGGCTGCTGCCCGAGCGCGATCCGCATGATGACATCTTTGTCATGCTTGAACACATCCTCGACGATTTCGATCATCCGGTCGTCGCGGCCGTGCACGCGATCCGTTTCGAACTTGCGATGCTGGCCGAACTCGGCTTCGGCCTCGATCTTGAAAATTGCGCTGCCACTGGCGCGACGACCGATCTCATCTATGTCTCGCCCAAGTCCGGAAACGCCGTCTCGCGCGTGGCCGGGGAGCCGTGGCGCGACAAGCTGATGCCGCTGCCGCCATTCATGCGTGAGAGTTATGACGCCGAACATGGACTGTCCGATCGGGACCTGCAGGACGGCTTCGACATCACCGGCCGCTTCCTGCTGCGCAATGTGCTGGAGCCGCGAGGGCAGGTGCACTCCGATGCGCGCTCCGGCTTCATCAATGCAGTGATCCGGCAGTTGGCTCGCCTGGGTGCCTAGCGAGCGGTCTTGGCGGGTACTTTCGGCTTGAACGTGGTCACTTTGTAGACATCTCCGTTCTTGTCATAGGTGGTCCATTCGCCGATCTGCTCGCCTTGGTCGAAATGGCCGGAGCGCATACGGACCCCGTCCTTGCGGAACCACTCCCAGTAACCCGTTGCCAAACCATCGAGATGCTGGCCGCGCGCCCAGATGCTGCCGTCGCGGTGATACTGGATATGCGGCTCAGGCGTCTCTTTGGACATC
This sequence comes from Bradyrhizobiaceae bacterium PARB1, assembly GCA_002256345.1. Taxonomy (GTDB): domain Bacteria; phylum Pseudomonadota; class Alphaproteobacteria; order Rhizobiales; family Xanthobacteraceae; genus Tardiphaga. Next base: position 96,564 of record NKIY01000010.1, read on the forward strand.
ATCTCTCTGGGCGCCGGGACTGGGGCGGGGCTAGAATAGAGTAATCTGCATTCCGATTCATTTCTTGCCCGATTCGCTCGAAGGCGCTAATGCCCCGCCATGGGAAAAAGACTGATTCCGCCGGAGCCGGCTGAAATTCACGAGGTGCAGCTTCGCGAGGCGCTCGAGGAGCGCTATCTCGCTTATGCGCTCTCCACGATCATGCATCGCGCGCTGCCCGATGCGCGGGACGGCCTGAAGCCGGTTCACCGCCGCATCCTTTATGGCATGCGCCTGCTCCGGCTCGATCCGGGCACGCCGTTCAAGAAGTCTGCCAAGATTGTCGGCGATGTGATGGGCTCGTTCCATCCGCATGGCGACCAGGCGATCTATGACGCCATGGTGCGCCTCGCGCAGGATTTTTCCTCGCGCTATCCGCTGGTCGATGGCCAGGGCAACTTTGGCAATATCGACGGCGATAGTGCGGCGGCTTACCGCTACACCGAAGCCCGCATGACCGATGTCGCGCGGCTGCTGCTGGAAGGTATCGACGAGGACGCCGTCGAGTTTCGCCCGAACTATGACGGCCAGTCGAAGGAGCCGGCGGTCATGCCGGGCGGCTTCCCGAACCTGCTTGCCAATGGCGCGCAGGGTATTGCTGTCGGCATGGCGACCTCGATCCCGCCGCATAATGCTGCCGAACTCTGCGACGCCGCGCTGCATCTGATCGAGAAGCCGGATGCCAAGTCGAAGGCGCTGCTGCGTTTCGTGAAGGGGCCGGACTTCCCGACCGGCGGCATCATCATCGACAGCAAGGAAGCTATCGCCGAGGCCTACACCACCGGCCGCGGCTCGTTCCGCACTCGCGCCAAGTGGAGCGTGGAAGAGGGCAATCGCGGCGCCTGGAATATCGTAGTCACGGAGATTCCGTGGCTGGTGCAGAAGTCGCGCCTGATCGAGAAGATCGCCGAACTGCTCAACGACAAGAAGCTGCCACTGGTCGGCGATATCCGCGATGAATCCGCCGAGGACGTCCGCGTCGTCATCGAGCCGAAGACGCGCAATGTCGACGCTGGCCTCGTGATGGAATCGCTGTTCAAGCTCACCGAGCTGGAAAGCAAGATTCCGCTGAACCTCAATGTGCTGGTCAAGGGCCGCATTCCGAAGGTGCTCGGCCTCGCCGAATGCCTGCGCGAATGGCTCGATCATCTGCGCGAGGTCTTGCTGCGCCGTTCGCAGCACCGCAAGGGCCAGATCGAGCATCGCCTCGAAGTGCTCGGCGGCTATCTGATCGCCTATCTCAACATCGACGAGGTCATTCGCATCATCCGCACCGAGGATGAACCGAAGCCGGTGTTGATGAAGGCCTTCAGCCTTACCGAGCTGCAGGCTGAGTCGATCCTGAACATGCGCTTGCGCTCTTTGCGCAAGCTCGAAGAGTTCGAGATCAAGAAGGAAGACAAGGCGCTGCGTGCCGAGCTGAAGGGGATCAACGAGATTCTCGGTTCGGAGGCCGTGCAGTGGTCGAAGGTCGGCGAACAGGTGCGCAAGGTGCGCGAGATGTTCGGTCCGAAGACGCCGCTCGGCAAGCGCCGCACGGTATTTGCGGATGCGCCTGAGCACGATCTCGCCGCTCTCGAGGAGTCGCTGGTCGAGCGCGAGCCCGTCACCGTCGTCATCTCCGACAAGGGCTGGGTGCGCACGCTGAAAGGCCAGGTCGCGGATCTGTCGAACCTGACCTTCAAGCAGGACGACAAGCTCGGTCAGTCCTTCTTCGCCGAGACCACGTCGAAGCTGATGCTGCTGGCCACCAACGGCCGTTTCTACACGCTCGACGTGGCGAAGCTGCCCGGTGGCCGCGGTCATGGCGAGCCGATCCGCCTGTTCATCGACATGGAAGGCGATGCCGCCATCGTCTCGGTGTTCGTGCACAAGGGCGGCCGCAAGTTCCTGATCGCCAGCCATGACGGTCAGGGCTTTGTGGTCGGAGAGGACGATTGCGTCAGCGCGACCCGCAAGGGCAAGCAGATCATCAATGTCGATATGCCGAACGAAGCGCGCGTCCTGACGCTGGTGGAAGAGGGCGCCGATCAGGTCGCCGTCATCGGCACCAACCACAAGATGGTGATCTTCCCGCTCAGCGAAGTGCCGGAAATGTCGAAGGGCAAGGGCGTGCGGCTGCAGAAATACACCAGCGCTGCACTGTCCGATGTTGCCGTGTTCAACGCCAAGGCGGGCCTGACCTGGCGCGACTCGTCGGGCCGCGAACGTTCGATGAGCTGGAAGGAGCTATCGGATTGGCGTGGCACCCGCGCCGATGCCGGTCGTCAGGCGACGGGCTTGCCGTCGTCGAACAAGTTCAACAAGCCGATCGAGTAATTGGTTGGCTTGCGCCGCAAACGCGCCTCCCCATCCTGAGGAGCCGCGTAGCGGCGTCTCGAAGGATGGCCGCGGCACAGGAGCCATGCCAACTCATGGTTCGAGACGGCGCCAAGGCGCCTTCTCACCATGAGGGCAGGGACTATCCCGTCTCTTCCTCGACCGTCCGCGTCGCCAGCACCTTGTCGATGCGGCGGCCGTCGAGGTCCATCACTTCGAATGTCCAGCCATGCGAGATGATGGTGTCGCCGACATCCGGAATGCGGCCGAACTCGTAGAGCAGAAAGCCCGCAAAGGTCTGATACGGCCGCGAGCCCGGCGGCGGCTCGATTGATAGCAACGACATGAATTCCAGCGCAGGCATCCAGCCCGAGATCAGATAGGAGCCGTCCTCGCGCTTGTGGAAGGCGAGTTCGGCCGGGCCTTCCTCGGTGTGGAACGCACCGACGATGGCTTCGAGAATATCTGCCGAGGTCACCACGCCCTGGAAGGTGCCGTATTCGTCATGGACGAGACCCATATGCACCGCTGACTCGCGCAGGATCCGCACGACGTCCCGTGCATCCAGCGTATCGGGGATGACAGGTGCTTCACGCACCAGTGCACGGATATCCGGCGTGCCGCCGGCGAGAAAGGCGCCGAGTAAATCCTTCGCCTGCACGATGCCGATGGCGGAATCCATATTGCCGTCGAACACTGCAAAGCGCGAATGCGAACTGCCGGTGATTTCCGCGTGAATTGTTTCGATGGGATCGGCGAGGTCGATCATCGCCACCTCATGACGCGGCGTCATCACGGCTCCGACCGGCAAGTCGCCGAGCCGCATCACGCCGGCGATCATTTCCTTCTCGCCGGGCTCGAGTACGCCCGCGGTCTCCGCTTCCGTCACCAGCGTGTGGATCTCGGCTTCGCTGACCTTGTCTTCCGATGCGCCGCGCTGTCCGAGCAGAAACAGGATCGCCTTGCCCGAGCGATCAAGCAGCCACACCAGCGGCAGCGAGATTTTCGCCAGCATCACCATTGCGGGTGCAACACGCACGGCCACGGCTTCGGGATCGCGCAAGGCGATCTGTTTCGGCACGAGTTCGCCGATGATCAGCGAGGCATAGGTGATGGTGGTGACGACGATGCCGACGCCGAGCGCGTCGGCAAGGCCCTTCGACAGACCGAACTCGAGCAACTGGTCTGACAGCCGCTGACCCAGCGTTGCGCCCGAAAAGGCGCCCGACAGCACGCCGATCAGCGTGATGCCAATCTGTACGGTGGAGAGAAACTTGCCGGGATCGGAAGCCAGGGTGAGTGCGCGCCGCGCACCGCTGACGCCTTTTTCGACAAGGCCGGCGAGACGGGCAGGGCGGGACGAGACGATCGCCAGCTCGGACATTGCGAGCAGACCGTTGAGGACGATCAGGACCGCGACGATCCCGAGTTCGAGCGATAACACAGTGGTTCCTTCTGATGATGGAGCCAAAATATAGGCGCTCAGGCGCCGTCTTGCCATGGGCGGCCCCGCGTGCTCACGACGCAGGGTGCCTGACCTGCCTTGTCGGCGAGGTGCAGAGACAGGATTTATCTCTCAAACTTTCGTGCTTTGGCCACGTATTGCGCATTGCGGCGCTGGCGCCCATTTGCTGCCTTCGAGACTGGGGTGCGTCAGTCGGTCGCAAAAAATTCGACGCGTCGTAATTTTCATGTACGATTGCCTTCGGTCAGTCGGCTTGCTGGGGGCATTTGTGTTGATTTGCTTCAGATCGATCTTTTCCGCTCTGTCTGTGATTGCCGCCTTGCTGCTTGCTGGTTGCGACAAGAAACCCGAAGCCGCAGCGCCGCCGCCGCCTCCCGTGACGGTCGCCAATCCACTCAAGAAGATGACCACCGACTGGGATGAATTCACCGGGCGGTTCGATGCCATCGATCAGGTGCAGGTGCGGGCCCGCGTCACCGGCTTTGTCACCAAGGTGACATTCGTGGATGGCGCCGTGGTGAAGGCCGGCGATGTCCTCTACGAGATCGATCCCCGTCAGTATGAAGCCACCGCCGAGCAAGCGCAGGGCCAGCTCGACGATGCCAAGGCCAAGGTCGATCTCGCGCAGAAAGATCTCGATCGCGCGACCACGTTGATCAAGACTCAGGCGATCGCCGAGAACATCGTCGATCAGCGCACGCAGGCGCTGGCTGCCGCGCAGGCCTCGGTGCTCATCGCCGAAGGCGCGCTGAAGCTGGCAAAACTCAATCTCGAATATACCAAGGTCGTCGCGCCCATCGATGGCCGCGTCAGCCGCCATCTCGTCAGCGTCGGCAATCTCGTCAATGGTAGTGATAGCGGTGCCACGCTGCTGACCAGCATCGTCTCGATGTCGCCGATCTATCTGTATTTCGACATGGACGAGTCCATCTATCAGCGCAACAGCCGGCTGTGGTTCGAGGGCAAACGTCCGAGCTCGCGCGATACGCCCAATCCGGTGCAGATCACGCTGACCGGCGACAGCAAGCCGAGCAAGGAAGGCAAGATGGACTTCCTCGACAACCGGCTCGATGTCGGTACAGGCACGTTGCGCGGCCGCGCTATCGTCGACAATCGCGACCTGTCGATCCTGCCGGGGCAGTTCGCGCGGCTGCGCGTCATCGCCAGCGGCGAATATGATGCGCTGCTGATCCCCGATACCGCAGTCGCCACCGATCAATCGCGAAAAATCGTGATGGTGGTGAAACCCGACGATACAGTCGAGGCGAGACCCGTCACGCTCGGCCCGCTCGACGACGGATTGCGGGTGATCCGGGAGGGGCTGAAGCCTGACGACCGCATCATCATCGACGGCCTGCAGCGCGCGCGCGTCGGCGCGAAGGTGACGCCGAAAGCGGGCGAAGTGAAGCCGGAGGTTTCGGCAGGCGGCGCCAAGCCATGAATCTCGGCAGCCTCTCCGTCAATCGTCCGATCCTCGCGATGGTGATGTCCATCGTGCTGATCATCGTCGGCGCGCTCGCTTACACGACGCTGCCGGTCTCCGAATATCCGGAAGTGGCGCCGCCCACGGTGGTGATCACCACGCAATATCCCGGCGCCTCCGCGCAGACCGTGTCCGAGACGGTGGCCACGCCCATCGAGCAGGAGATCAACGGCGTCGAGGACATGCTGTATCTCTACAGCCAGGCGACCTCGAACGGCCAGCTCAACATCACCGTCACTTTCAAGCTCGGCACCGATCTCGATAAAGCGCAGGTGCTGGTGCAGAACCGCGTTGCCATCGCGCAGCCGCGGCTACCCGAGGAGGTCCAGCGCAACGGCGTCGTCACCCGCAAGAACTCGCCCGACCTGATGATGGTCGTGTTCATGCTGTCGCCTGACGACACCTACGACCAGCTCTATATCTCCAACTACGCGCTGCGCAATGTGCGCGACCAGTTGCTGCGTCTCGACGGCGTCGGCGACATCCAGATTTTTGGCGCCCGCGATTATTCGATGCGCCTGTGGCTGGATCCGGACAAGATCGCCAATCTCGGCATGACCGCCGGCGACGTGATCGCGGCCATCCGTGCGCAAAACATCCAGATTGCCGGTGGCCAGATCGCGGAGCCGCCGATCTCCGATCGCGCCTTCTCGCCGAACCTGACCTTTACCGGGCGTCTCAAGGATCAGTCCGAATTCGGCAATATTGTCATCAAGGCCGGAAGCGATGGTCGCACCGTGCGCCTGCGCGACGTGGCGCGGATCGAGCTCGGCGCGCTGTCCTATACGACCAACAGTTTCCTTTTGAAAAAGCCTGCGGTGGCGCTCGCCGTCTCGCAGCGGCCGGGATCGAATGCGCTGGCCACGGCGGACGCGATCGCCAAGACCATGGCGAAGCTGAAGACCGAATTCCCGAAAGGTCTCGAATACAATATCGGCTACAATCCGACCGAATTCATCGCGCAGTCGGTGCATGAGCTGATCAAGACGATTTACGAGGCCATGGTGCTGGTCGTGATCGTCGTGCTGGTGTTCTTGCAAGGCTGGCGGCCGGCGATCATTCCGATCATCGCCATTCCGGTGTCGCTGGTTGGTACCTTTGCGGTCATGGCCGCGCTCGGCTTCTCGATCAACAATCTCACGCTGTTCGGCCTCGTGCTTGCGGTCGGCATCGTGGTCGATGATGCCATCGTCGTGGTGGAGAATGTCGAGCGGCATCTCGCCGAAGGGAAGAGCCGGCGCGAGGCAGCTTTGCTGACCATGACCGAGGTCGGTGGCGCGCTGATCTCGATCGCACTGGTGCTTTGCGCCGTGTTCGTGCCGACCGCCTTCATCGGCGGCATTTCCGGGCAGTTTTTCCAGCAATTCGCCGTCACCATCGCGGTGGCGACGGCGATCTCCTGCTTCTGTTCGCTGACGCTTTCGCCCGCGCTGGCCTCGATGATCCTCGAACAGCATCACGAGAAGAAGCCACCCGCGAGCTGGAATGTGGTGGCGCGCGGCTGGAACGCGTTCACCGGAGTCTTCAATCGCGGCTTCGACCGGCTGTCGCATGCCTATGGCACGGCGGCTGGCTTCGTCATCCATCATCTGGCACTGATGCTCGTGGTCTATGCAGCCCTGATCGGCACTGCCGGCTGGCTGCTCTACGCCACGCCGCAGGGATTCATTCCCGCGCAGGATCGCGGCTATGTCATCGTCGTCGTGCAATTGCCCGGTGCGGCATCGCTGAGCCGCACGACCGAGATCGTGCGCGAGATCGAACGCATTGCCCTGGAGGTGCCCGGCGTCGTCCGCGTGCCGTCTTTCGCCGGCTTCAATGGCGCGACGCGCACGCAAGCCTCCAATGCCGCGGCGCTATTCCCCGTCTTCGCCGACGCGGAGGAGCGCGCCAAGCAGGGCCATACTGCAACACAGATCACCGCCGAATTGCGCAAGCGGTTGGCGACCATCGAAGGCGCGCTGGTCATCGTGGTGCCGCCGCCCGCCGTATCGGGCATCGGCACCGGCGGTGGCTTCGCCATGCGTATTCTCGACAATCAGGGAAGGGGACCGGACCTGCTCGAGAAAGCGACGGACGAACTCGTCAATGCCGCGCGCCGGGCGCCGGGCCTGACCTCGGTGTTCTCGCCCTTCACGGCGAACACGCCGCAGGTCTTCGTCGATATCGATCGGCAGAAGGCGCAGATGCTCAATGTGCCGATTGCGAACGTCAATGACGCTATCCAGACCTATTTCGGATCGAGCTATGTCAACGACTTCAACATTCTCGGCCGCACCTATCACGTCACTGCGCAAGCCGATCTGCCATTCCGCAAGGAACGCGCCGATCTCGCCCGGCTGCAGACCCGTAATGCGGACGGCAATATGGTGCTGCTCGGCAGCGTCGTGAACTTCAAGGACATGGCCGGACCCGACCGCGTGCCGCGCTACAATCTTTACCCGGCATCCGAGCTGCAGGGCGACACGCTACCTGGCGTCAGTTCGGCGACGGCGTTGAACACCATGAAGAAGCTCGCGGATGACACGCTGCCGAGCGGCTTCAGTTTCGAATGGACGGACCTTTCCTATCAGCAGGTCACCGCCGGCAATTCGGGCCTCTACGTCTTCCCGATCTGCGTGCTGTTCGTCTATCTCGTGCTGGCCGCGCAATATGGCAGCTGGTCGTTGCCTTTCGCCGTGATCCTGATCGTGCCCATGTGCCTGTTCGCTGCAACCATCGGCGTGCGCATCATGGGGCAGGATATCAACATTCTCACCCAGATCGGTTTTGTGGTGCTGGTGGGACTCGCCGCGAAGAATGCCATCCTGATCGTCGAATTCGCACGCGACATCGAACAGGAGGGACGCGATCAGCTCGAGGCTGTCATCGAGGCTTGCCGTCTGCGTATTCGTCCGATCCTGATGACGTCCTTCGCCTTCATCCTCGGTGTGCTGCCGCTGGTGATCTCGTCGGGCTCGGGCTCGGAAATGCGGCAGGCCGTCGGTGTCGCCGTGTTCTTCGGCATGATCGGCGTTACTATCTTCGGCCTCATCTTTACGCCGATCTTCTACATCCTGATCCGCCGCCTGTTCCCGGGCTCGGTGGTGGTCGCGCAAAAGGATCTGGGGGCGCATGCGTGATTGCCAATAACACCGGGATACCTGGCCTTGTGTCGGGTATCTCCGTCTTGGCAAAATGGCATGAGAGATATGGATGGCCGGACCTTCGCCGCGAAGATGCTCCGGCCCCGCAGGCGGGAAGAACCTGCCGTGACGGAAGAAAGTTTGGGAATGGACACTGCTCCCCGCATCGAACTGATGAACTGGCTCACTGGTCAGGGTCTTACCGGCTCGCCCGAAAACGAGCTGATCCGCGGCTTTTGCGAACGTTGCCTTGCCATGGGGATTGAACTGTCGCGCGGGCAGGTCTTTCTCGACACGCTGCATCCGCTATTCGAGGGACGCGGCTTTCGCTGGAGCGACAGGCCGACCAATGAAAGCGAGATGTTCGAATACGGCTCGACGGCGACCGGCGACGCAGCGGAAGCCTGGCGCCGCTCGGTATTCTTCCACATGCTGGAAGAGGGGCATAGCGAGATGTGCCTCGATCTGTTCGACCCGGCTATCGCCGAGCGGTTCAACATGATCCAGACCCTGCGCGACAACGGACACCGGCATGGCGCCGTTTTCGTGCACAGGTTTGGCGAACAGGGCTCCATGGGAAACATGGATTGCGTCTATTCGCATTGGACGACCCGCCGCGAAGCCGGCTTCGACGAAGGCCAGATGGCGGCGCTGCGTGAGCTCGTTCCTTTGCTCGGCCTTGCGCTGAAGGCTGTGGCACAGATGGAGATTGCCCGGACCCTCGGGCGTGTCTATCTCGGCCGCGACGCCGCAGAACAGGTGCTCCGAGGCAGGATTACGCGCGGCGTGACCGAACGCATCAAGGCGGTTCTTTGGTTCTCCGACCTGCGCAATTCGACCGGGATCGGCGAGGCGATTGGTCCTGACGAGATTATTCCCTTCCTGAACGACTATGCTGAGGCGTCCATCAACGCGATCCACGAGTCTGGTGGCGATGTGCTGAAGCTGATCGGCGACGGCGTGCTTGCGATGTTCACAGCCGATGACATGGGCCAGGCCAAGCGCAACGCGCTGCGCGCCGAGCACCAGTTTCGCAAGAACATCGCCGCGCTGAATGGCAAGCGTCACGCTGCGGGACGTCCCGTCACCACGGCCTATGTTGGCCTGCATGAGGGCGAGGTGTTCTACGGCAATATCGGCAGCGACGAGCGGCTCGATTTCACCGTTGTTGGCCCGTCGGTCAACGAGGTCAGCCGTATCGCGTCGATGTGCTCGTCGGTAGATCGTGCGTTGCTGACGTCATCTGCATTCCAGAGCGGCCTCGATGGCGCCGGCCGTAAATATCTGGTGTCCACCGGCCGTTATGCCCTGCGCGGCATCGGCCGCGCACAGGATCTCTACACGCTCGATCCCGAGATAGACAGCGACGAGGTGGTGCGCGGCGACTACGAGCGCTATCTCGCGCGTTAGCCGGTTGCGGGAGCGCGCGAACGCATCGCATAGAGCAGCATCGCGAGCAGGCATCCGCCGGTCAGAACGATGCCGAGCGCCAGCAATGCGTCCGTTACGATCGTGGCGACAAGAAACACCCCGATCGCTGCACCGGTCATCTGCCAGAAGCCAAGCAGCGCCGAGGCTGCCCCCGCATGGGTGCCGAAGGGCGATAGAGTCTGTGCGGTGCCGAGCGGATTGACCACGCCCATGCCGAGCAGAAAGATGCACGTCGCCGCGATGAAGGTCGCGACATTGGCATGCATATAGGCCGCCGCCAGGATGGCGACGCCGCCGAGAAAAGCAATCAGCAATCCATAGCGTATCGCGCGCTCCAGCCCGAAGCGCGGAGCGAGGCGTGCAGCCAGCATGCCGGATCCGAACACGACCATCACCGTGCCGGCGAAGAACAGGCCGAGCGCAATCGGCGTGAAGCCATAGCCTTCGATCAGGATGCGCGGCGCGGCCGAGAACATCGAGAACAAGCCGCCCATGATCAGGCTGACCGTTGCAGCCGGGATCAGGAAATGCCGGTTCGTCGAGAGTTTGCCATAAGTGGTGCCGATAGCGATCGGATTGAGCGGAATGCGTGTCGCGTTGTGGGTCTCGCCGAGCACGGTCGTGAAGGCGATGGCGGATAGCAAGGCGAAGGCGCCGACGAAGACAAATTCCGAACGCCAGCCGAAGAAGTGATCCAGACCGCCGCCGATCAGCGGCGAGAAGCCGGGTGCCGCGGCCTGAGCGATCATCACCATCGTCAGCACCCGCGCCAGCGCCGCGCCGCTGAACATGTCGCGCGCGATGGCGCGGGACAGTACCGAGGTCGAGCAGGCGCCCGCGGCCTGAATGGCACGGCCGATCAGCAGCGAGGTCAGGTCGGTGGATAGTCCGCACCAGATGCTTCCGGCGATGAAGACCGCAAAGCCGGCGAGGACGGGCAGGCGGCGACCATAGCGATCCGACATCGGTCCAACGACGAGCTGGCCGAGCGCGAAGACCAGCAGGAAAATCGTGATCGACGCGGTGACGGCTGGCGTCGTCACCTGCAGCGCGACGGCTATCTGCGGCAGCGAGGGCAGCAGAATGTTGGTAGCCAGCGTGCCGACGGAGGCCAGCGCAGCCAGTACCGCGATCTGCCCGCCGGTGGAGGATACCTCCGGAACCGGGCTGCTCGCCTGGGCGTCGATGGCCTGATCGGTCATATGATGATCCTCATCTCTTTTAAGATGATGTATATCATATTAACCGGGCTGCAAAGACCTGTCGGGCGAAGTCACTTTTTGCAAAGGGTAGGGGCCATCGCCGGGGGCGGCGATGGCTGGGCGGCTGGTCAGTTCCCGTAGAGGTAATTCGGCAGCCACAGCGTCAGGCCGGGCCACAGATACATCAGTACCATGCAGACAATGACGATGGCCATATAAGGCATCATGCCGCCGAAGATCTGGTTCAGCGTGACGTGTTTGGGCGCCACGCCTTTAAGATAGAAGGCCGACATCGCCACCGGCGGCGACAGGAAGGCGGCCTGCAGGTTGACGAAGACCAGTACGCCCCACAGGATCGGATCGATCCCGAAATGCTTCAGCATTGGCAGGAAAATCGGCACGAAGATCACGATGATCTCGGTCCATTCCAGCGGCCAGCCGAGGATGAAGATGAGCGCCTGCGACAGGATCATGAACTGCAGCGGCGTCAGGTTCAGCGACAGCACCCAGCTTTCCAGGAGCGCCTGTCCGCCGAGAATGGCGAACACCGCCGAGAACAGCGCGGAGCCGACGAACAGCCAGCACACCATGGACGTCGTCTTGGCAGTGAGAAACACGGCTTCCTTGGTGCGCTTCCAGTCCAGCGTGCGCGCCTGGAAGGCGAGCAGGAACGCGCCGGCCGCACCGACTGCCGCAGACTCCGTCGCCGTGGTGATACCGAGCAGGATCACCGCCAGCACGACAGCGGTGAGGATGCCGAGCGGCATGACTGACGATGTCAGCAGCCGCAGCACCTCGAATTGCTCCGCGCCCATGGTCCAGTAGTAATAGAAAAGCAACAGCGCGATGATCGCCGCGGTAAAGGCGAAATAGGTGTAAAACTCCGGCGCGGGTCCAGCATAGGCAGGGGCGTTGCTCGTCTGCAATTCGGCATTACCCATCTGTTGCAGCGTTTCCGGCTCACTCTCTTGTGCGGAGCCGGATTGCGCAGCGCCGAGTTCTTCGAGCTTTTCTTCAGCAGATTCGGTCTTGCTCGCGTCGCCGGTTTGCACGCGCTCGGTGATCGCTGCCGGGGCAGGCGCGTCGGGCTGCGGATGGATGACCACGTACCACCACGCAGCCCATAGCGTGGACAGTGCGAGGATCAGCGGTACCAGCGCAAAGCCGAGATTTTTGAGGATGGTGCCGTAGCTGACCCGCACGCCATCCATGGTCAGTGCCATCGCGCGCGACGGGGCGACGGCGGCAGCCAGCAAGGTCGGCAGCATTTTTTGCGAGTAGGCATGCTGCAAATCGCTGATCCATGGTCGCACGGGCACACGCGTTTCGCTCTCAGGCAGCTTTGGCGCGATCTTTGGATTCAGCAGCGCCCAGCCGATGACATAGACGAGATAGAGAAAGGCGAGGAAGAAACCCGGAAACATCGCTGCGGCGTAGAGCTTCACCACCGATTGTCCTGCTACCGCCGCATAGACGATGATCATCACCGAAGGCGGGATCAGGATGCCGAGCGTGCCGCCGGCGGTGATGACGCCCGAGGCGAGCTTCACGTCATAGCCGGCCTTCAGCATCGGATTGAACGCGATGACGCCCATCAGCACCACCACGGCGCCGACGAGGCCGGAGGCGATGCCCCAGAAGGTGCAGACGATCAGCGTCGCGACGGCCAAAGAGGCCGGCACACGGCGGAAGGCGAGCTGGATCGAATAGAACATCTTGTCGACCAGCGCGCCGCGCTCCATCACATAGCCCATCAGCACGAAGAGGGGGATGGAGATCAGGACGTCATTGGTCATGGCGCCATAGGTGCGCTGGACCATCAGGTCGAAGATGTGGTTGTCGGCCCAGGATTCGCCAGCGCGGTAATAGGCGACGAAGCCGAAGAACATGCCGAGGCCCATCAGCGTGAAAGCCGTGGGGAAGCCCAGCATGATCACCACGACGATGAGGCCGAGCATCAGGAGGCCGAGGGCGGGATCGCTCATTTGTGCGTCTCCGCGCCCATGCCGCGCTGACGCGCGCTTTCCTCGATGTCCTGCGCATGCGCGATGGCATTGCGGCGGGTTTCGTCATCGACATGTTCGGAGAGCGCAAGCTGCTCTTCCACCACATCGATCTCCGAGACGTCCTTGAGCCGGCTCGGCCACGCTCCGGTCCTGAGACAGATCACAGCGCGAGCGATTTCTGCAATGCCTTGCAGCAGCAGAAGCGCGCCAGCCAGCGGGATCATCGCCTTGAAATGATAGACGGGCGGACCATTGGCGGTGACGTTGGAATGCTCGCGGATGCGCCAGCTGTCCCCCGCATAGTCCCAGCCGGCATAGACCAGCGCCGCGATACCGGGCAGGAAGAATACGATGTAAAGAACGAGATCGAGCGAGGCCTGCGTGCGCGGCTTCATCGACGAATACAGGAAGTCGCCCCGCACGTGCCCGTTCTGCGCCAGCGTATAGGCGCCGCACAGCATGAACAGCGTGCCATAGAGCATGTTGGAGGCGTCGAAGATCCAGGCCGTGGGCATGTTCAGCAGATAGCGCTTGAACACTTCGGCGCAGACGAGGCCCATCAATCCCAGAATGAGCCACGCCGCAGCTTTGCCGGCATAGGTGCTGATGCCATCGATCGAGTGCAGGAAACGTTCGGCAGTCATTGCATGGAGGCCAGTCTAGGAGAATGCGGGCAGACGAAAGTCGGCAAGTTCAGGCAACAGCAAAGCATCATCCGGGAGGATGATCCCGGATGATGCGGGGCGTATGTGCCGTCAGGCGTCAGGTCTTCTTTTTCGCGTTCGGTCCGAAATAGTGGTTGTAGGCCATGCGGCGGTTGACCACCGTGTCTTGCTCCCACTGGGTGGCGCGCTTGGCGAAGGCCATCTGCGACTCCACGATTTCCTTAAACAGCGGATTCTCCGCCGACTTCTTGGCGACCACCTCGTCATAGACCTCGAGCTGCTTCTGCAGGATGGAGTCCGGCGTCTTGTAGAACTTCACCTTGTCCTTGCCCTGCAGGTCCGCATAGTCCTGCGAATAGCGGTCGATGGCCTTCCAGGACATTTCCTGTCCGGCCGCCTCGGTTGCGGCGATGATGATCGCGCGAAGCTTGTCAGGCAGGGCGTCGTATTTGGTCTTGTTGAACAGGATCTCGAACTGTTCGGCGTTCTGGTGATAGCTCTGCAGCATGCAGACCTTGGAGACGTCGGGGAAGCCGAGCACGCGGTCCGACGAGGCATTGTTGAATTCGGCAGCATCGAGCAGGCCGCGATCCATCGCCGAGACGATTTCGCCGCCGGGGAGTGCATTCACCGCGGCGCCGAGGCCGGTGAACACGTCGATGGAGATGCCGACGGTGCGGAATTTGACGCCCTTGAGATCGTCCGCCTTCTGCACGGGCTTCTTGAACCAGCCGAGCGGCTGGGTCGGCATCGGTCCGTAGGGCAGCGACACCACATTCGCGCCGATCGATGCATAGAGCTTGGCTAGCAGTTCCTTGCCGCCGCCATATTTGTGCCAGGCCAGCAGCATGTTGGCATCCATGGCATAGGCGGGCCCGGAGCCCCACAGCGCTAGCGCGGTCTGCTTGCCATAGTGATAGACCATCACGCCATGGCCGCCGTCGAGCGTGCCCTTGGAGACCGCTTCAAGCAGTCCGAAGGCCGGTACCACGGCTCCCGCCGGAAGCACCTCGATCTTCAGGTCGCCGCCAGTCATATCGTTGACCTTCTTGGCGTAGTCCTGCGCATATTCGTGGAAGATGTCCTTCGCCGGCCATGTGCTCTGCCAGCGCATGTTGATCGGCCCCGAGCTTTGCGCGATGGCCGGCGCCGCGACGCTGGCCGCTGCGCCAGCGGTTGCGACTTTCAGGAAGCGTCGGCGAGACGGAGTCCTGTCCTTGGATGCAGTCATGATGTCCTCCCCGGGGTGGCCGTCCTTTGCGGACTGGCCTTGTTAGTTGAGGTCAAGACAAAGGCTTGCTCTGCGCTTTGGCAAGGACCATTGCCTTGCTGCGACGCTAGGACGCGGACGAACTACACTAATCAAACATGCTGCAATGCGGGCATTGCATTGGCGAAGGCGAATGACGGATCGACTATATGAGGCGTGATTAGACTTTGGTCGGCACGTAACCGGTCACATTGCCGTCGCCGGTCATTTCCGGTTGCCGTGCCAGCGCTGCGGCAGGGGAGGTCAGGATCACGAGTGCCTGCCATGCAAAGCCAGCCACGGCGAGATAGAGGCAGATCTCAGCGTGATAGAGCCCGCCGATCAGTGCCGCGAGACCGGTCCCGACCGGACGGGCGCCATAGCTCAGGATGTTGATCGCGGACACGCGGCCGAGCAGGCTCGGCGGTGTCACTGATTGCCGCAGCGTCGCGGTCGAAATCACCCACAGGATCGGTCCCGCACCGAGCAGAAAGAAGCTGAGCCCGGCTAACACCGGTGAAGGGAGCCATGTTGTCAACGCCATCACCAACGAGGCGATGAAGCCGGTAATGGGGCCGAGCACGATCACGGTGCCGAACGGAAGTCGCTGCATGACCTGCGTTGCCGCCAGCGCGCCGATCACCATACCGGCGCCATACATGGCCAGCGTGATACCGATCCCGGCGGCGTTGAGGCCGAGATGCCGCACGGCATAGGGGACGAAGATCGCCAACACCATGAAGAACGATGCGCTGAAGATGAACTGCGTGATGAAAACTGGCCGCAGATACTGATGTCGTGCGACGAAGGCGAGACCTTCGGCGATATCCTGCATCGGTCGACGCTTCGGGCGGGTGACATGCGGTGGCTCGCCAAGGCCGGACAAGAGCGCCACCGCGGCAATGGACAGCACGGCAGCGACGCCGAATGCTGGCGCTGCGCCGGTGAAGCCGATCAGTGCACCGCCGATCGCCGGGCCGCCGGCGAAGGCTACAGTGCGCGCCAGCTCGATCCGGGCATTCGCAGCACCGAGCAGCGCCGGCGTCACCAGGGATGGCACCAGAGATGGCGCGGCCACACTATAGGCGACCGTCCCGCACACGGCGACGAAGCCCAGCAGTGTGAGCAGCGGCATGGTCAGCAGGTCCAGCCAGATCAGTGCGAGCGTCGCCAGCAGCGCCGCGGCCCGCAGCGCTTCGGCGCCGGCCATCAACACCCGGCGCGGCACCCGGTCGGCCAGCAATCCGGCTGGGATGGCGAACAGGACAAAAGGCAGCGTCAGCGCCGTCTGCAGCAACCCGGTCTCGCCTTCGCCGACGCCGAGCAGCAGTACGGCAATGATAGGGGCGGCCGCGAGCGCAATCTGCTCGGCCGACTGCGCGGCGAGATTGGACCAGGCTAGGCGGTTGAAAGTGTTGGGAAGGCGATCGGTGGCAGCGATGGTCATGGCAAGTCCCGGGTTCCGGGACAAGATTGCGCATCGCATGTGATGTCATCCACCCGATTTCAGATAGCCATGTCCTGTGCGGGGGTGTGCGCTCGGAATTCCTATGCAAAATGGACGAACGGCCGCGTATCGAAACAACAAGAACACGCAAGAAAATCGGATCTGTCCATGTCAGAAAAATTCAAGGAGCTTCGTTCCCGCCTGCGGCTGCCGGTGATGGTGGCGCCGATGCTTCGCATCTCCGGTCCGGCTCTCGTCGCGGCCTGTTGCAGCAGCGGCGTCATCGGCTCTTTCCCGACCGTGAATGCACGGACATCGGATCAGCTCGACCGCTGGATCAACGAGATCAAGGAAAAGATCGCCGCCACGGGAGCCTATGACGCGCCGTATTGCGCCAACATTCTTGCGCGCTCCGATCCGGACAAGCTGCAGGAAGACTTGAAGATCCTGATTCGGCACAAGGTCGAGATGGTGCTCGTCAGCACCGGCGCTCCCGAGAAATATGTCAGGCCGCTGCAGGAGATCGGATGTCTCGTCATTGCCGACGTTGCATCGATCCGCCATGCGGAGAAGGCCCTGAAGCAAGGCGTGGATGGCCTCGCACTGCTGACGGCCGGAGCGGGTGGCCAGACCGGATGGGCGAACGGATTGGCCTTTGTCCGCGCCATCCGCGCATTCTATGACGGCCCGCTGTTCCTGGCCGGCGGTGTCTCCGATGGCCAGGCGCTTTGGGCGTCGCAAACGCTCGGCTGCGATCTCGGTCTGATGGGGACACGTTTCATCGGCACGAAGGAATGCGATGCTTCCGACGGCTACAAGGCGATGCTGATCGATAGCAGCATCGACGACGTTGCCCTGACGCGCGGCATCAGCGGCATCGACGCCAACTTCCTGCGTCCGTCGATCATCGCCTGTGGCCTCGATCCCCAGGAACTGGCGGCCCCGGTCTCGCCCGAGCGTGCCCGTGAAATGTTCAGCAGCTATGCCGGCGACATGCGCGGGCCGAAGCGCTGGGTCGATCTGTGGAGCGCCGGACACACGGTGTCGGGCGTGACATCCGTTCAGAGCGCTACGGAAGTGGTGGAGCAATTGGCATCGGAGTATGAGGCAGCCCGGAAGGCGACCGCGGCGCTTCTGATGCATGGATGAAAACGCTCATCGAATACCCAAGCCCTGGAAGGTATGACTACTCTATGACGAGCAAACCCGTAGCTCCCCCTTTCATCAGTTACGACGCAGCGATCGAGCGACTGGATTGGCGCGGTGCAGTGGAGGCGTTGCGGAAAGGTCATGGCTTGCCCGCAGCTGAGATCAAGGACGTTTTTCTTGGTCCGCCCAGTGGCACGATGGTGAGCCGTTCAGCTTACATCGAAGGGCTGGGATATGGTGCCAAGACCTTCACGGTCCTGGACGCAAACGCGGCACGGGGCCTGCCCACCGTCCAAGGTGCGCTGCTGGTCTTCGACAAGGATGATGGCAGTCTCCGCGCCATTGTTGACAGCGTCTTGGTCACGGAATTCAAGACCGCCGCGGATTCAGTGCTCGGTGCCAGCCTCCTTGCACGTCCCGACAGCAGGCACTTGTTGATCGTCGGCGCGGGAACGGTCGCGACCAGCCTTGTAAAGGCCTATGCGGCGGTGCTGCCGGGGATCGAGCGCATCTCGGTGTGGTCGCGCAGACCGGAACAAGCCCAAAAACTGGTCGCTGGGTTCGGTGATCGCGGCCTGCAGATCGCGGCAGTTCCCGATCTGCAGGCGGCCGTTGAGTCAGCCGATATCGTCAGCTCCGCCACGATGGCGAGGCAGCCATTGATCCTGGGCGAGTGGGTCCGGCCCGGCACCCACGTCGATCTCATAGGCGCTTTCAAGGCCGACATGCGCGAGGCCGATGATGCGCTGATGGCTAAGGCGGCCTTGTTCGTGGATAGTCGCGAGACCACCACTCATATCGGAGAGTTGATCGAGCCGATCGCCTCGGGAGCCATCACAGCCGACAGCGTGCGAGGCGACCTATACGATCTGTTGCATTGTGAAACTCGTCGGCGCGCGTCGGACGATGAGGTCACGCTGTTCAAGAACGGCGGCGGCGCGCATCTGGATCTGATGATCGCGTCCTGGATTGTGGAGATGATGGTGGCCTGAGCGACGCAGCTCGCGACGGGTCAGACGAAGATGGAAGGGAGGGCGTATCATTACGCCCTCCCTTCATCACTCAGGGCTTGAACGTATATCCCGGTGTGATCATCGAGGCTTCCGGGACAGGCTGAAGGTCTGCGAACAGTTCCGGCTTTTCTTTCATGACCTTCAGGATGAAACGCGGCTCGATGTGCTTATTCACATCAAACGTCGCTTTCAGAATGCCCAATTTGCTCAGCCGATCCTGCGCTGACCAGAGCCCGTGATAGGTGTTCGCGGACAGGCGACGGTCGACTTGCTGGACGTTGAACTCCATGGCGGCCTGAGCCACTTCCGGCCGTAGCCCAGGAACCCAGCGCGTCGCGATCAAGGCGGCGTTCTTCGGGTTCTTGCGCATCCACTGGTCTGCTTCAGACACGGCGATGAGGAATTTCTCGACGGTCTCGGCATTCTTCTCGACCCACGGACGCAAGGCGACATTGAAGCCAAGATAGGAAATGACTTCACCGCCACGGATCACTTCGAAGGCGCCGGGAACATCCTTCACCGCGACGATCGGCCAAGGATCCCAGTTCGAGAAGGCGTCGATGCCCTTGGCCAGCAAGGCCACGGTCATGTCTGGCGGCGGCGTATTCACCAGCGTCACGTCCGTCGGCTTGAGGCCGGCCTTTTCCAGGATGCCGAGAATATAGAGATGGTTGATCGTCCCGAAGGATGCGGCGATGCGCTTGCCTTTGAGGGAGGAGAGGTCGCCCTTGACGATACCAGATCCTTCGCGCGCGATGATGGCCTGCGTCGTGTCGGCGCCGGGCTTCGATGCGCTTCCACTGTAATTGCCGAGCGCCACGAGATCCATGCCGCGGAGAACGGCGCCGATCATGGGCACGCCGACCTGCACGATCTCACATTCACCGGCCTGTACGGCATTCAGGGCATCGACGCCAGTGGCGAAAGGCGATGCGATCGTAACGTCCAAGCCTTGTTTCTCGAAGAAGCCGCGCTCGAGAGCGATGGCCATGCCGATCTGGTCGATACTGCTGACCATGCCCACCTTGAGCTTCGTCAGTGTCTGCGCTTGGGCTGACGCGCAAGCGGTCAGCAGCATCGCGCCTATGATTAGTATGCGTTTCAATTTATCCTCCCTCCTTGATTGGTCCGACTGCCTTCACCCAATAGGGGCGGGCGATGGCGTCGAGATTCGTTCGTTGAACACCGCGTAGTTCTATCGAATGGTCGTCCGCACCGGAGACCCTTCCATATTTCTGGAATGCGAGAATGTGAAAGCGCTCGGGCGTGAAAGGCAGTTCAATTTGCACATTCACGCGCGGCGATGATCCTGCCAGTTCCGGTGAGATCTTTCCGGGAGCAGCCAAGGTGAGCCAAAGCTGGAACGCGAGGATGACCACCGCGACGCCGATGACGAAGCGGCCCTTCGACGAGTTCAGCGCGTCCGAGGTCATGCTCATGCGGAGCGCACCATCTGCAGCACCTGGTTCGAGAGCTTCTTGAACGTCTCGTCCTCGATCAGGTCGTCCCATATGCGCGGCCGTGCCAGCGGCACCTCGATCTGGTCGAGCACGCGGCCCTTGGAGAGGACGACCACACGGTTTGCCAGAAACACGGCTTCCGGCACGTCATGGGTGATGAACATCACTGTGGGGCGGCGCTCCTGCCAGATGCGTGTGAGTTCTTCCTGCAGGGTCATGCGCGTCTGCGCATCGACGCTGGCGAAAGGCTCGTCCATCAGCAGAACTTCGGGATTATTGGCGAGTGCGCGGACCACACCGACACGTTGTTGCATGCCGCCCGACAATTCGTTGGGATACCGGTTGGCGGCGTGCGAAAGGCCGGCGAGGGCAAGATATTCGTGAGCGATCTTGTCGCGTTCCGATTTGGGGACGCCGCGCATCTTCGGACCGAAGCCGACATTGTCGAGCACCGTCTTCCATGGAAACAGCGCGAAGGACTGAAACACGACGCCACGCTCCGGTCCCGGGCCATTGATCGGCTTGCCATTGAGCAGGATGTCGCCGCCGGAATGCGGAATGAAACCGGCGATCATGTTGAGGATCGTTGTCTTGCCGCAGCCGGAAGGGCCGACGACCGAGACGAATTCGCCTTGCTCGATCTCGAGCGACACGTCGTGCACGGCATTGACGTGCGAGCCGGCATAGGGATCGAAATAGGTTTTCGCGAGATTGCGGAGTTCGAGAGTTTTCATGACGAAACCAGTCCCCAGCGCTGTCCGGTCGCACGCTCGATCGGTGCGAGGATCCATGCATCAACGATGTACCAAAGCAGGCCGAGAATGATCATGCCGACCAGGATCTCGACCACGGAGCCGGCGCGGCGGGCATCGAACATCATGAAGCCGATGCCGCTGGTGCCGACGATCATCTCGACCGCGATCAATGCGCGCCAGCCATAGCCGAGCCCGTTGCGCAGTCCGGTGATGATGTTCGGCAATGCGCCGGGGATAGTAACTTCCCACAGCACGCGCGCCCGAGATGCGCCAAGGCTGCGTGCGGCCCGGGCAAGATCGCGTGGCACGGACTCCACACCCAGCACGGTATTCAGAATAACCGGGAAGACGACCGTATAGACGATCACGAAGGTCATCGTGGTCAGGCCGAAGCCGAACCAGATCAGCAGGATGGGAAGCCAGGCGATGTCGCCGATGGCTTGGAAAAACAGCAGGACGGGCCAGGAGATCCGGTGCGCCATCTTGCTGGTGCCGATCAGGATGCCCATCGGAACGCCGATGGCGATGCCAATCGCGGCGCCGTTGAGCAGGCGGATCAGGCTGTCCTGCAGATAGGCGGGAAGGATGCCCTTGTAGCTGAGTGCGATGAATGAGTTAACGACGTCCATCGGCCCCGGAAAGAAGGCGCGGGGAAACAGGCCGGATGCAGCGACGATCGTCCAGATGGCGACCACCGGAATGAACGGGATCAGCGCGGCAATGCCGGGCAGTTTCTGTGTGAGGCGGACATAGGCGCCCCATCCCTGAAGGATCATGTTCATGCGCGCCTCACCAGGCCCCAGCGTTCGATGGTGGCCCGCTCGAGCGGGACGAGCAGCATCCGGTCGATGAGCAGCCAGATGCTGCCGATGATGACCATGCCGAGGACGATGACCTCGGTGCGATAAAAGTCGCGCGCGACGAACAGCATGTAGCCGAGGCCGACATTGGTGGCGATCATCTCTGCTGCGATCAGGCCGCGCCACGCAAAACCAAGCCCTGTTCGGATGCCCGTGACAATGTTCGGCAATGCGCCGGGCAGCAGCACCTGTGTCAGGATCGCCCATCGACCCGCGCCCAGCGAGGCTGCGGCGTTACGTAACGAGCGGGGAATTGTGGAGACGCCGAGCAAGGTGTTATAGGCGACCACGAAGAAGACGGCATTGACGATCACGAAGATAATGGCGCCGAAACCGTATCCGAACCACAGCGTCGCGATCGGAATCCAGGCGATACCGGCAAGCACTGAAAAGAACCGGAATAGCGGCGTCAGGAATGCGGAGACGCCCGGGCTCACACCCATTGCGATGCCGAGCGGCACCGCCAGAACCACACCGATGATTGTGCCCAGCCCGACACGCATCAGGCTTGCGCCGATGTGCCAGATCAAGGTGCCGTCGCGAATGGAATCCATCGCAGCGGTGCCGACCATGCCCAGCGACGGAAATATCCGCGGATTGATGTCGAAGATCGGGACGACGATCGCCCATATCGCGAGCAGCGCCGCCAGCGGCGTAATAAACATCGCAGTCGACGTCAGAGAGGTCATCCTCTTCGTCAACTTCGGCGAATGTCGTTTCTGAATCGAAGCGACTTGCACAAAACCTCCCTCAATTTAGCCGACGGCATTCTTCGAGCCATTTTCGGCATGCATTCCAAATTGCACGCGATCTCGCGATAGCGGGTCAACAGATGGCGTAACCTCCGTCGATCACCAGAACCGTTCCGGTTACGAATGACGCGACGGGCGAGCAGAGATACAGGACGCCACCGAGAAGATCCGCCGGTGTTCCCCAACGCTTGAGCGGCGTCCGGTCCAGGATGGCTCCGCTGCGGTTCACATCACTTTGCAGCGCCGTCGTGAGCGGTGTTGCGATCCAGCCTGGCGCGATGGCATTCACGCGGATGCCGTCATTTGCATAGGCAATCGCCAGTGACTTCGTGAGTTGGGCGATGCCGCCTTTGCTGGCCGCATAAGCCGGGACCAGGCCGCCGCCGAAGAAGGACAGCATCGAGGCCAGATTGACGATGGCGCCGCCGGATTGGGCCAACAACGGTCGCGCGGCGGCGCAGACGCGCATGGTGCCGTTCAGATTGATGTCGAGAACGTCCTGGAAGACCTCGGGCGCGAGTTCTTCGCTGCGTCGGATCACGCCGGCGCAATTGACGACCACATCCAGCGCCTTTTGCTCGTCGACCAGCGACTTCACGGACCTCGCATCGCGCACGTCGAGCACGCGGGCTTTCGCCGCTTTCAGCACGGGATCAGCGCGGGCCGCATCGATCTCGGCCTGATTGACGCCCGCGACGGTTACATGCGCGCCGGCCTCGACGAAGCCGCGCGCGAGCCCTGCACCGATGCCCGATGTCCCACCGGTGACGAGGACGTGCTTGTCCTTGTACCAGATGGCAGCCCATTCTCCGGTAATTGCAGTCCCGGGTGTGATGTCTGCTTCCAACATCAGCGCACAAACTGATCGACATAGTCGGCGCCGAGGCCGACGGATTCATAATGGGCACGGCACATATCGATTTTGGTGAAGACGTCTTCATACCCGACATGCTTGTTCTGCTCGTCCAGATAGACCATCGATCCCTGGATGTTGAAGAACGTGATCATCTCCGGGACGTCTTCCGGCACGGTGAGCGTATGAATCTCGCCGGGCGGCTCGAACACGTATGATCCAGTCGTCGCGACCCAGTCATGCTCGCGATAGAACCATTTTCCCTTCAGCACGAAGCCGTGAACCGGATTGGGATGCAAATGGCGCGACAGCACGCCCGATTTGCGCACGCGCAGCAGATTGCACCACTGTCCCTGTCGCGTATTGAGCATCAGCGGCCTGAACCAGACGTCTGGCGCCTGCGGGACCCAGACGCGCTCATCTTCCGGGATCGCGACGATGGCGATTTCTGGCGATGCGAGGACGTGGGTCGAGCCGTTCATGTCGCGATACATGTCATTTCCTCTTTTTTCGGACGCTGCCGGTCCGTTCGTTCGCCGAAGGCTTTCGCTTCGATAGTTTGACTCTGGTGTAGCCGAGTACGCGCTCCATCGCGGTCTGCGCGGCCTTGGCATCGCCGGCTTCGATCGCGCGCGCGGCAGCGGCGTGATTGGGCAGGTTGTCGTCGAACCAGCCGGGGCTTCCGACCGCTACGAAGAATACGGTGCTGAGAATGGTATCGATGGCGCCGCGGAAGCCCTGCAGGACGGGATTATGTGTGGCGTCGAGAATTGCGAGATGGAATGCCTTGTCAGCTTCAGTGGCGCTGGCCTGATCGTGCGATGTTTCCATCGCGGCCAGAGCCGCGTTGATCCGCTTCAGATCCTGTTTGGTCGCGCGCTCGGCGGCGAGTGCGGCGGCCGCGGGTTCGATAATCGAGCGGACTTCCTGGATTGCGAGAAGCAGATCACGATCCGCTTCCTCATTGCCCGCCACCCAGCTCAGCACGTCGCGATCGAGCAAGCTCCAGTCGCTGCGAGGGCGCACATGGGTGCCAAAACGTGGACGGACGCTCACGAGACCCTTGGCGGCAAGCGTTTTGATAGCTTCACGAATAACGCCGCGGCCGACGCCGAAGCGAGCTTCCAGATCGGGCTCCGGAGGAAGCATCCCGCCCACCGGAATGATGTCTTGAGCGATCTCGCGACCCAATGTCGCAAGGACAGACTGTATGCGTCCCGGCTTTGTTCGCCGATCATCTGTCTTCGCGCGGATCTTCTCCAACGCATCCTCCACTGATCGCTTATTGCGATTTGACAGACGCGTATCATCGATCTCGAGCCGTTGCAATCATCCGATGTTTAACATCGGATGATTGATTGTCGCGGGCATTGTCGAACGCTGCAGCTTCGAAAGGGATTGATTTGGGAGGGGCATGTTTGGCCGCGCTTCCATGTGGAGAGGCGCCTTAACAGGAGCCTTAATAGATATAAGCGATTGATTTTATTGGGCTCGATGACCGTCTCTCGTCACGTAAAATGACTCGAGCTCCTTTAGCGATGTCCCCAATGCAAAAAGACGATTCCAGCCTGCAACAAATGTCAGTTCTGCCGTCGGAGGCAGCATGAGTTTCGAGATACTGGCTGACGTTCGGCCGCGTCGCCTGGCGCCGATAGTCGAAATATTCGATGCCTGGGAACAGTACCGGCGGAATGCGATCGAGTAGCGATGTCTGCTTGCGATGCGTGGAAATGGCGTCGTGTCCGCCTCCTATGCGGCTGAAGCAGAGCTTCGCGGCCGCCCCACAGACAGTCGCCGGATCCAAGAAATCGCCTGCAGCTCCCGGACGTCGGCGAACTCATGGCAAGAGCAATTGATCGAGGACAAAGGGGAACTGCCGGGCAGGGGTGAGCGGTCACTGGAATGTCCGCTGTTGGCGCAAAGCGCACATAGGTTGAAGTCGCCGTTCAACTCGCGAACCGCAAGATGCGCTCGGCCATTCGGACGTTAGCAAGGTCGATCATCCGGCCGTCTAGAGTTATCGCAGCGTGGCCTTCGCGTTCCGCGACTTCCATCGCTTCGATTACGCGCCTGGCTGAGGCGATGTCGCTGGCCGAAGGTTGGAAGGCGGATTGCGTGGGCTCGATCTGATCCGGATGGATCACCTGCTTGCCGTCATATCCCATCGCCGCGGCTTTCACGGCAGAGCCCACCGTGCCCTGTAGGTCGCGGAATGCACCGAACGGCCCGTCGATCATCCGCAGATTGAACGCGCGCGCTGCGATGAGGACACGCATCATCGGATAGGCAAATAGGTCCAGCGGCGTCGTCACATGGCCTTCGGCTGCCGCCGCCATGTGTCTATAGTCGCGCGGCGACAGCCCGATCTCGTCGCTGCGTGCGCCGATCGAAGCACTGAAGTCACCGACACCGAAATGCAATGCCGAGACACCTGAGTGAGCAGCCGCAATTCCATCGACATTGACGACACCGAGTGCGGTCTCGATCAAGAGTTCAAGCTCCAGCGCCTTGCTTCGGCTTCCGCGATTGGCGGCCAGCGTTTCGCCCAATGCGGAGACATCGCCAACGCGCTCTGCCTTGGGCAGCAATACTGCATCAAGCCGCGCAAGATTGGCGAGACGATTAATTTCGTCTTCAATGAATGGACTCCCGATCGCATTGATGCGGACGGTGACGGTCTTGCTGCCCCAGTCCAGTCGCTCGATCGCATCGACCGCTGCGAGCAGGGCCTGCTTCTTCTCGCAGAACGGAACGGCATCTTCCAGATCGAGAAACACGGCATCGGCGGCAGAGCCTGCGGCCCGCTGGACCATGTGGGTGCGATGAGCCGGGACAGCGAGATAGGTGCGCGTCAGTCTGGTATCGGTCATCGTGAAAGCTTCCGCTCGCTCAGTTCGGCAAGGATGGACTGGGTGTGCTGTCCCACCGAGGGGACAGGGCCCATATGAGGGTGGACATCAGGTATCGTGATCGCTGGAAGATAGCTCGTCACCGGGCCATTCGGCGTATCGACAGTCGTGACACGATTGCGGCTCGATAGTTGCGGGTGGTCGAGAAATTCTTCGACTGTATTCAACCGCGCATTGGCGATCGAGGCCTTCTCCAGCTTCGCCAGTACTTCGTCGCTGGTCATGCTCGAGAAGTGGTGTTCGATTTCTCTTTCGAGCTGATCTCGGTTCTTCATCCGGTCAGGATTGGTCGCGTAGAGTGGATTGTTCGCAAAACCCGGATCGCCAAACACGTTCGTGCACAGCGAAAGCCATTCGCGCTGGTTCTGGATTCCGAAGAACACGGTCTTTCCGTCGCCGGTCCGGAACGGGCCGTAAGGCGCGATTGTCGCGTGGCGCATGCCGGTACGTTTCAATGGCTTGCCGGCGCCTTCGGTGTAGAGCGATGGATAGCTCATCCACTCCGTCATCGCATCGAACAGAGAGACTTCGAACGCTGTGCCGCGTCCGGTACGCTCCCGCGCATATAGCGCCATCAGAACGCCGTTCAGCACATACATGCCGGTGGCAATGTCGGCGATGGCGATCGCGCCCTTTGCCGGCTGATCCTCGGTGCCATTGATGGACAGCAAGCCAGTCTCGCATTGGACCAGCAAGTCATAGGCTTTCTTCTCGCTATAGGGGCCGCCCGATCCATAGCCTGAGACGTCGCAGGCGATCAGACGCGGAAATCGCTCGACCAGCGCTTTCGCATCGAGCCCGAGACGCTGTGCCGCGCCGGGAGCAAGATTTTGCAGGAACACATCGGCGCCATCGAGCAGGCTTTCCAACGTTTCCCGGCCGTTCGGCTCCTTGATGTCGAGGGCGACACTTTCCTTTGATCGATTAGTCCAGACGAACTGGCTCGACATCCCGTTCAGGACATAGTCGTAGTCCCGGCAGAAGTCGCCATTGCCGGGCCGCTCGATCTTGATCACCCGTGCACCCCAGTCCGCAAGATGCCGGCTCGCCAGCGGTGCGGCGATGGCCTGTTCGAGCGACACCACGGTAATTCCGGATAGCGGCAACCCGTTCTTGTTTTCTTTCATCTCGCGCTCCTCCAAGGGATCGCGAGCACTCTTATCGTGCATCGCCGCGGATGGATCATACTGGTTGGCCATTGCCGGTATAGGCCGTGCCAATGGCAGCTCAGTCGGAGGCCTTGTCCCAGATCGCCGCGTGCTCGCGGGCGAGGGTGCGGATGGTTTCCTCGGCAGCCAGGGCTGCGGCCGATTGAGGAATGCCTGTCGGTTGGCAAAGGCTGACCGTACGCTTGACGTTCGGATTGATCAGCCGTCGGGCGAGGATAGGGATTTCTGCTGCGCGTGCGACACCGGACGAGTTGATCGTCGCGAATTCTCCATTGCGAACGAGCTTCATCATGACGGGCAGGGAGTCGATGTCGCATGTCACATTCAGTGGAACGCCGGCTTCGGAGAACGCGCGCTCGACCAGAAGACGGAGGCCATTTGTCTTTTCCGGCAACACCATGGGGACGTCGGCAAGCAATGAGAGGTCGCAGGTTGTTGCGTTGACGTCGCCGACATGTGGCGCCCCGAATACCGAGAGCTCCTCGGTAAAGAGTGGCCGCACGGCGATGCCCGGCGCGTCGGAGCTGCGAAACAGGATCGCCATGTCGAGACGTCCATTGGCCAGCAACTCGTTCAGATAGCCGCTGAAGCTCTCGAATAACTGCAGCTTCACGCCCGGATGATCCTTCCGGAGACGCTCCACCAGCGGCACAGCGAGCACCGAGGCAATACTGGTCGGGAGGCCGATGGCGACCGGACCGACTGCGCCGCTGCCTTCATCGGCGATGTCAGCTTCTAGCTCCTGCAACTGACGGAGCACGATGCGGGCATGGCGATATAGTTTCGCGCCGGCATCGGTCGGCTTCACGCCGGCTGCGCTGCGCAGCAGAAGTGGCACGCCGAGCTCATACTCCATTGCCGCGATCTGCTGGCTCAAGGACGGCTGAGAGACAGACAGTAGAGCAGAGGCCTTCGACAGGCTTCCCATGTCGACGACGCTGACGAAGTATCTCAGATGTCTCAATTCCAATGCATCCGCCTCGCGATCAATCATTGATCGCCAATTGCTTACACCGGATGGCGGGCGGTCTGCCACCGCTCCCTGCGGCAGATTGTGTCAGCGCGCCACCCTATACCCCTCAGAGCATCAGCCTATGGGACGCCGGATCGCGGGTATGTCAGAAAAGCACATAACAGGGCGCGCGCGACGCCCAATGAACTAACAATCAAGGGGAGGCATTCTTGCGCCAATTACTCATAGGCATTGCATTGCTGGCCGTTTCGCTGACCTCGGCGAGGGCGGATGGTTACCCGGATCGTCCGATCACACTCGTGGTCCCTTACGCAGCTGGCGGCACCACCGACGTTCTGGGGCGATTGCTTGCAAAGGCGCTGGGGGCTGAGCTGAAGCAAACGGTGATCGTCGAGAATGTGGGCGGTGCGGGCGGCACGCTCGGTACCCAGCGCGTTGTGCGGGCAAAGCCGGACGGCTACACGTTGAATTTCGGCAACATGGGATCGATGGCGGCGAGCGTGCCGCTTTATCCAATGCTCGGGTTCGATACGCGCAAGGATCTGGTCGGTATTGGCGTCTTCGCCAATGTCCCGATGATGATCTCGGTCAGCAAGAAGAGTGGGATCAACAGCCTTGGCGAGCTCATCGCCCGCCTGAAGGAGCAGAGCGGCCGGGTCACATTCGGGCATTCGGGCGCCAGTTCGACCGCGCAGCTTGCTGCGGCCATGCTACTCTATCTGACGGAAACCAAGGCAACGCTCGTTCCTTATCGTGGATCGGGGCCCGCCATTCAGGACCTTATCGCCGGCAATATCGATGTAGTGATCGATCAGACCGTGACCATGATCCCGGCCCATCAGAACGGTCTTGTGCGATCGATCGGGCTGACTGGAGCGCAGCGCTTGGCTCAAGTACCAGACGTACCGACCTTCGCCGAAAGCAATGTACCGAAATTCGACCTTCAGGTCTGGAATGCGTTGGCAGCGCCTGCAGGAACGCCACCCGCTGTCATTGCTGCTCTGGAAGCCGCCCTTGCCAGGTCACTTGAGAACGAGGAAGTCAAAGCGCGCTTCGCGGAACTCGCGGCACAAGCGCCGCCGAAGTCGGAGCTCGGTGGCGCAGCCTTGGAGAAGCTGATCAAGTCGGAGGTCGAGCGCTGGTCGACGATCGTCAAGGAAGCTAAGCTCGACGCGCAATAGGCGCACCGGAATGCTGCGCATCTCAGGTGATGCGCAGCATTCTCATTGTTTCAGCGACGCAAAGACCGGTCGCAGATATCGCAGCATCTCTGCAGGATGCTCCGTCATCGGAAAGTGTCCGAGCTCCGGCATTTCGATGACCTGCGCATTCTCGATCCAGCCGGCGAGTTGGTGCGCGTCATCGACTGTTGCCGAGAAATCGTAATGGCCGATCAGGAGTGATACCGGGATCGTCTTGCCATCGATCCGTTTGGCAATCTGCTCGCCGTCGAATTCGTCCGAGTAGAAGGCGAGGTCGCCATCATAGATGCTGGGCGCACCCTGCGAATAGATATAGGCGGCGCGGCGACGCAGATCGGCGGGGCTCCGCGGCCCGAGCAGGCCGCGCACATAGGCAGCGGAATGCCAGCCGCCATTGACCTTGGCATGGGTGAGATAGTCGTTGCGACGACCGCGCGGTCGCAACGGTGCTTCTAGAGCGATCACCCCGCGGATGAGATCCGGACGTTCCGCACCGAGAACCATGGCGATGCCGGCCCCCATCGAGCATCCCATCGCCACGACCGGCTCGCGGATCACCTGTTCGATGAAGCTTACGCACCAGTCGAGATAGGTCCGCTGATCGAGCAGATACGCATCGCCAGCCCAGTCCGCCGGCGGCATCGAACGACCGTGAAAGGGCATGTCGAAGCCGATGAGACGCCAATCCTCGCCAAGGGCGGGGTCGCACATCACGCCGTGAAACTGGCGAGTGTCAGCGCCAGCCGTATGGAGGCAGAGCACCGGCGCGCCAGTGCCGGCTTCCTCGCTATAGATCTGCGCGCCCCGGCCTGTGGAACTCGTAATGCTGTGATAGCTGCCACGCAAACGCCCAAGATCCGCTGGCGGTGCCTCGACTTCGTAGGGCGTGAGATTGGCGAAGATGGCCTCGAAGCAGGCGCGCGCTTGCGCGATCGCGAGGGGATCGCCGGTGATCGTGAAACGCGGATTGCGCAACTGGATCGATGAGAAGGAGTGATAGGTTGGTGGCGCCGGATCGGCGAGCACCAGCGCCCAATCATCGGCGCTGGCGGCAATCCCGATCTCGCTGGCGTTATCGGACACGCCGGGCGGCGTACCGATCACGACGTCATGAGCCTGATCGTCGACCGTAAAGCGCACGCGCAGCGAAAGGCCGCGCGTAAACACTTTTACTTCCGGCTTGGCGAGCGCCGCCGTCAGGTGATCGACGAACCGTTCGAAGACGGACATCGATGCGGCTCACTTGTCCGCGGTGAGGTAACGGCCGATCTCGGTGTGATCAGACTTGGGGCCGAGCTGCTTGAGCGCGTTGTTCCACATGGCCGTGATTTCGTCGGCGAGGGGCGCTTTGACGCCGATCTGATGCGCGAGCTCGTCGGCGGTCTGGATATCCTTGGCCATGAGCGCCATGGCGAAGCCTGACGCATAGCTTTCCGAGATCATGAACTGCTTGAGCTTGTTCTCTGTGGAATTGTTGCGGCCGGTCGAAGCATTGAGCACGTCCACCAGCGTGTTCGGCTCGATGCCGAACTTGCTGCCGATGGCAAGCGCTTCTGCTGCTGCTGCGAGGCCGGCGGCAGAGACATAGTTGTTCAGCGCCTTGGCGGCGTGGCCGGAGCCGAGCGGGCCTGTGCGGAAAGCAGAGGGGCCCATGGAGAGCAGAACCTTGTCAGCGCGATCGATCGTCGCGTGAGCGCCGCCGGCCATGATCGCCAGCGTGCCGCTGACGGCGCGCTTCACGCCGCCGGAGACAGGGGCATCGATGAATTCAAAACCGTCCGCGATCAGTTCTTCGCCGAGGGCGCGGGTGCCCAGCGGAGCGGATGAGCTCATATCGATGATCACGGTGCCCTTGGCGAGCTTGGCCTTGAAACCTTCAATGGCTGCACGCACGATCTTGCCATCCGGAAGCAGTGTAACGATGGCTGCAGCGTCAACGATGGCTTCATCGATCGTCGCAGCGGCATTACCGCCTTCTCCAGCGAAGGCGCTACGCGCATCCGCCGACAGGTCGAAGCCCATCACCTGAAAACCGGCGCGAGCGATACAGGCGGCCATCGGGCGGCCCATATTGCCAAGTCCGATCACGGTGACCTTGGCGGGCGGGTTGATTGCGGCTGAAGTCGTCACGGGCGTTTCCTCTGTTACTCTTTGTCTTTTGAATTGATTGAACGTATTTGCTGATCAGTCGCTGCGACGCAATGCGTCGAGCGCCACCTTCGCGGCATTTTGAATGTGGAGAACGCAGGCGCGTTCAGCGGCTGCCTCATCGCCGTTTTCGATAGCGGTCAGGATCGTCTCGATCTCGCGCAGGCTGGTGCCGATGCGGTTCGCTTGCGTCATGGATGTCATGCGCAAGACCGTGACGCGGTTGAGCAGCATTTTCAGGAACCGCTCGACGAAGCCGTTGCCGCAGCCTTCGAGCAAGGCGGCGTAGAATTCGGTCTTGGCGGCGAGTAGGTCGCTGCGGTCTTCCTGGCCCGCGACTTCGCCCATCCGCACAAACTGCTTGCGTAGTCGTGCGATGATCGCGGGATCCCGGCGCCGCGCGCATTCGCGGCCAGCATAGCCTTCGAGCAGCCCGCGAAGATCATAGAGCTGTGCAGCTTCTTCGGCGGTGATCGTGCTGACGACAGGGCCTCGGTGCGGAATCGTTGTCACCAGACCCTCGGCCTCGAGCTGCCGGAGGGCTTCGCGGATCGACGTGCGGCCGACACCGGTCTGTTCGCAGAGTTCGCGTTCGATAAGCCGCTGGCCGGGCTTGAAGCGGCCGCTTCCGATCGCGGAGCGCAACCGATTCTCTACCAACTGGCGCAAGCTGGTGGTTTCTCGCGTGACATTGAGGTCCGAGTCGTTTTCTGCCATGCGTCAATTGACCTCCTATCAGACAATCTGTCAAGCAGCTTGACCGCCTGTCTGATTTGTGTTCCCCATGTGACAAGCCTTGAAGGCACTCATCGGAGGAACTGCCATGTCGAAAACGTCATTTACACGCGGGGGCATCGATCGCCGCACGGTTCTGGCCGGATCGGCTGCGCTGATCGCGACGCCATGGATTTCCTCGGCCGCGCGCGCCCAGGCCAAACAGGTGAATATCGGCGTGATCATGCCGCTGTCGGGCGCCAATGCGCAGTTCGGCATAAACTCCCGCAATGGTATCGAACTGGTCGCGGATGAGATCAACGCGGCCGGCGGCATCAAGGCGCTCGGTGGTGCGAAGATCAACCTGATCTTCGCCGATGCGACTTCGACGCCCACCACGGCTGGCACTGTTGCGCAGCGCATGATCAGCCAGAACGAAGTGACGGCCATTCTCGGCGCCTTCGCCTCGTCGTTGACCATCGCGATCTCCGAAGTCACCGAGCGTCGCGATATCCCGCTGCTGACAATGTCGTTCGCCGACCAGATCACCGGCCGCGGCTTCAAGAACATCTTTCAGGTCGTTGCCAAGGCGTCGGCGCTCGGCAAGGCGCAGCTCGATTACACCGTGGCAATCGCGCAGGCTGCGGGCACCAAGATCGACAAGATCGCGATCATGTATGAAGACACGGCCTATGGCACGGCCCAGGCTGGCGGTCTCCGCGCGGCTGCCAAGGCGGCGAATATCGAACTGGTGATGGATGATGCCTATCCGCTGGGAATCACCGACACGACGCCGCTGATCAACAAGCTCCGCGCGTCCGGCGCTCAGGCTGTTTTCCCGGTCTCCTATCTCAATGACAGCCTGCTGCTCATCCGCACCATGCGCCAGCAGCGCATCACCATTCCGGCCATCGGCGGCGCCGCCGGCTATGTGATCCCGGACTTTGAGAAGGGCCTCGGCGAGTTTGCCGAAGGCGTGCTGTCGATCGCGCCGGCCAATTACGATCTCGACACCAGCCTGACCGATCGCTTCCGCAAGCGCTTCGGCTACTTCATGGTGCATGAAGCGCTCGAACATGCAGTCGCGCTGGATGTGCTGGTGCAGGCCATCGAGAAGGCGAAGTCGGCCAAGGCCGAGGATGTCACCATGGCGCTGCGCGGCGGAAAATTCACCGGCGGCTGGACCAATGCCATGACCGGCGGCGCCGTGCAGTTCGACAGCACGGGCCTCAACACCGCATCAATCCCGGTGATGGTGCAGTGGCGCAAGAAAGAACTCGTGACCGTTTGGCCGAAGGAAGTGGCCAAGGGTACGGCCGAGTGGAAATCCTGATCAGCTAGCGAAAGAAGATCGTGTCGTTCATTCAAGCGATATTGGACGGCCTTCTGGTTGGCGGCGTTTACGCCGTCATCTCGATCGGCCTGACACTCGTCTACGGCGTGATGGGCATCGTGAATTTCGCGCAGGCGGAATTCCTGATGATCGGCATGTTCGTGTCATGGTTTGCCTGGGCCTATCTCGGCCTCGATCCCGTCCTGGCGGCGCCACTGTCTTTTGCAGTGGCGTTCGCGCTGGGTTGGCTGGTGCAGGGGCAATTGATCTCGCGCGTGCTGAAAGCGCCGTCCGTTGCTCAGATCTTTCTGACTGTCGGCCTGCTGATCGTGCTCGAAAACGGCGCGCTGCTCGCCTTCGGATCGCAGTTTCGCTCGGTTACGACATCCTATCAGACCATGTCGCTGTCGCTTGGATCGCTGTTTATTAGCGTGCCGTATCTCATCGCATTTTCCATGTCGCTGGCTTGCGGCCTGGCTTTGTGGTGGTTCATGCGCTCCAGCTGGTTCGGTCGCGCGATGCGGGCGACGGCGCAGAATCCCATGGCTGCGCAGCTGATGGGGATCGATACGGCTCTGATGTACAAGATGGCCTTCGCGCTCGGCGTCGGTCTCACCGCTTTCGGTGGCGCCGTCATTCTTCCTTATGTCACGGTGTTCCCGCAGGTCGGCAGCCAGTTTGTCGTCCTCATGTTTACGGTCGTCGTACTCGGCGGTCTGGGCAGTGTTGCGGGTGCGGTGGTTGGCGGTCTGGCGGTTGGCGTCATCCAGGCGCTGTCGGCGCTGTTCTTCCCGATCCAGCTGCAAAACCTCGTCCTTTTCCTCGTCTTCATTCTCGTGCTCGCCGTTCGGCCGCAGGGTCTCGTGGGAGCAAGCCGATGAAACGCTGGATCGCGATCGCTATTGTTGTTCTGATTGCGGCAGCCGTGCCGCAGTTCTTGAGCCCGACCGGGTACTGGATCCGCGTCTTCACCTTCACGCTTCTGTTCGCCGCGATGGCGCAGGCGTGGAATCTGATCGGCGGCCTCGCCAATCAGCTTTCGCTTGGGCACGCGGCATTTTTCGGCATCGGCGCCTACACCTCCACGATCCTGTTGCTGAAATTCGGCATCAGCCCGTGGATCGGCATGTTCGTGGCTGGTGCGCTTGGCGGTCTCGCAGCGCTCATTATCGCGATCCCGACCATGCGGCTGCAGGGCCATTACTTCGCGCTGGCGACCTTGGCCTTCGGTGAGGTGGCACGCGTCATCGCCAATGTCTGGACTTCGCTGACTGGCGGTCCGGGCGGACTGTCGGTGCCCTTCGTTCCACCGAGTTTCGCCGCATATTCGTTCAAGCAACTGCTTCCGCATGCCTACATTGCGCTGGCGGCGCTCATCATCGTCACGGTGATCTTCGAAGTCATCCGACGCGGAGCGATGGGCTATCGTCTGCGCGCCATCCGCGAGAATGCGGCGGCAGCGGAGGTCATCGGCATCGATACGACCAAGGTCAAGCTGCAGACGGCGGTCATCTCGGGCGTGCTGACGGCGATGCTGGGCACGCTGTTTGCCCAGGTCGCAGTGTTCTTCGACCCCGATACCGCATTCAGCGCGGCGTCGATCTCGATCCGCGTCGCTTTGATCGCCATCATCGGCGGTGTCGGCACCGCTGTTGGTCCCATCCTCGGCGCGTTCTTCATCGTGCCAATGGAGGAGTTGATGAACGACCTGTTCTCGTCCGGTGCAGCAGGTCTGTCGCAACTGATCTTCGGCGTGATCTTGATCGTTGTCATCCTCTGGCGTCCACGCGGACTTGTGACCATCTTCGAGGCGCTGCGCGCTCGACTTCAGGGCAAGGGAGCGCAATCATGACAATCCTTGATGTGCGCAGCGTCTCAAAGCGCTTCGGCGGATTGCAGGCGTTGTCCGATGTGACGTTCGCCGTTCCGAAAGGGCAGATCGTCGGCCTGATCGGACCTAATGGTGCCGGCAAGACCACCTTCTTCAGCACGCTGTGCGGGCTGATCAAGCCGGATAACGGCGCCATCACGCTCGATGGCACCAGCATCGCCGGCCAGAAGCCGCACAAGGTGGCCGGCCTCGGCATGACCAAGACGTTCCAGAACGTGGCGCTGTTTGCCGAAAGCTCGGTGCTCGACAATGTGCTGACGGCGGGCCTGCTGCGTCACGATGTCGAGACGGCGCGAGAGCGGGCGCTGGTCTGTCTCGACCGCGTCGGCCTCAAATCCGTTGCGTACAAGATGGCCGGAAATCTGTCGTTTCCGGAACGCGCGCGGGTCGAACTCGCGCGGGCCCTCTGTACCGATCCCAAGGTTCTGCTGCTCGACGAGGTCATGGCGGCGCTCAATCCCGTCGAGATGCAGGAGATCATGGATCTGATCCGACAGTTACGCGATGACGGCATCACGCTGCTCGTCGTCGAACATCACATGCGGGCTATCATGGCGATCTGCGATCGTATTCTCGTACTCAATTTCGGGCGTCTGCTTGCCGACGGTACGCCGCGCGAGGTCGCCAACGATCCTGTGGTGGTTGAGGCTTATCTTGGCCGTTCGGCGGAGGGCCACGCATGACCACTTCTCAGCCTTTGCTCGAGATCAAGGGCCTCAATGCCGGCTATGGCGGCATCGATGTGCTGCACGATATCGATATCGAGATGCGCGAAGGCGAATTCGTCTGCATCATCGGTGCGAACACTGCGGGCAAGAGCACGATCCTGCGCACGATCTCGCGTCTTGTTCCCAATGTCCGTGGGACCTTGCGCTTCAACGGCAACGATCTCGCCGCGCGCACGGCGCATGACATTCCGTCGCTCGGCATCGCCCATGTTCCGGAAGGACGTCATGTCTTCCCGGATATGAGTGTTGAGGAAAACCTGATGATGGGTGCGTTCACCGCGCGGAAGGCGACTGATTTGCAGCAGCGGATGGAGCGCATCTTCGAGCTGTTTCCGCGCACGCGTGAGCGGCGGTCCCAACTTGCCGGCACCCTGTCCGGCGGCGAGCAGCAGATGGTCGCGGTCGGCCGTGCGTTGATGCTGCAGCCCAAATTGCTGTTGCTCGATGAACCCAGCCATGGTCTCGCGCCGAAGGTCGTCGAGGAAATGCACGATGCGTTCGTGAAGATTCATCGCGGCGGGACCTCCATTCTGCTCGTCGAGCAGAATGTCAGCCTCGCGCTTGATGTTGCCGCGCGCGGCTACGTTCTGGAAAGTGGTCGTGTCACACTCCAGGGCACCTCCGCCGAGTTGAATGAAAACCCGGCCGTTCGCGCTGCCTATCTCGGTATCTGACCGACGGGCAGGCGAGGGCAAGCGACTACACCCACCAAGAAGGAGCCACAACATGAGCTACAGCCAGACCATCACCCTTGGCGGCCTGTTTGACGAAGGCCTGAAGACCCGCCGTGAAGTTCTCGGCGCCGCTTATGTCGACAAGTCGATCGAGGCTGCCAATGATTTCATGATGGCGTTCCAGCACATCACCACCGAATGGTGCTGGGGCTATGCTTGGAATCGTCCAGGCCTCGACAGAAAAACCCGCAGCATGCTGAACTTGGCCATGCTGACAGCACTCAACCGATCGCCCGAAATCAAGCTGCACACCCGCGGCGCGGTCAATAACGGCGTGACCGTCGAGGAAATCAAGGAAGTCCTACTGCACGCCACCGTCTACTGCGGCATTCCCGCCGGCCTCGACGCCTTCAAGGTGGCGAACGAGGTTCTCAAGGAGATGGGGCAACTCAAGTAGCGTTTAAAAAGCAGCCGCATCGGCTAGGCTCGATTTTTCCCAGTATCCTCGAAATAATCTCGGCCGCGCCGGTCAGATCCGGCGCGGCATTTTTGCGGGCTTGCCGTTGCGATCGTGGAGAGCATTGAACGCTACAAATTTCCCGTTTTCTGCTTTGAGCGACGTTGTTTGATGGAGAGACGAAGATTTACGATCGAGAAATGTTAGCAATTGGTGCAAAGCGGACATTCGAGACGAATTACATCAGGTGTTTGCTCCATTTGTGATCGCAGTGACCTGCGTTCCAGTCAGTCTCGACTTTCAAATAAGTACAGAAACGGCAAGCGAACACCTTGACCACCGCGCCATCGTCATAAGCACCAAATTGAACGAGCTCCAGCTCGGTGTCGCATCGCGCGCAGCGTCGTTGTTTATCTGGCATCATCTCGCTTAAGGGAAAACAGCCGGGCGTTTCTCGATGAACGCGTGCACGGCCTCACGATGCTCATCCGTCTGGGATGAGCGAACCAGTCTTTCGGCTTCCTTATCCAAGGATGCGGCGAATCCGAGCGCGGGGGCTTCGTCGAGATTGTCCTTGATGGCGCTGTAGGCGTGGATCGGCCCGTCCGCGAGCTGTAACGCCAAGGCAAATGCTTCGGTAGCGAGATACTCGGGGGCGACTATCCGGTTGAACAAGCCGATCGTCTCGCAGCGCTCCGCATCGATGCGCTCCGATAGCAGCAGCAATTCTCGCGCCCGGGCAGGCCCGACGGCGCGAATGAGAAGCCACGTAATGCCGTAATCGCCGCTCAGGCCGATCCGCGCATAGGCTGTACTAACGAACGCATTCGTGGCCGCAATGCGGATGTCGCATGCGAGTGCGAGCGCCAGACCGGCGCCCGCAGCGGGGCCGGGCAAGGCAGCGATCGTCGGCTTGCGCAACCCGACAAGGGCGCCGGTCAGCGTGCGTTGCCGTTCGATAAGCCTAGCTACGCGCTGGCCGACGTTCATCTCGGCTGCGCTGCTGCGGTCGCCCAGTCCCTTGACGTCCCCCCCGGCGCAGAACGCCGCACCGGCACCTGTGATCAGTAGCGTCCTGACAGCGTCGTCGCTCGCCGCATCGCGAATGACCCGGCGGAGCGCCGGCGTCAGATTGTCGGAGAGCGCATTGCGTGCTTCGGGACGATTGAGAGTAATCACCATGACGCGACGATCGATGCGGCATCGCAGTTCATCGGTGCCCGTATCGACGGTTATCGAGACCGTGCCTGACATCGCTACCTCCCATCGCCGCGATCTTCGTCGCGAAAATTGACAGTTCTAAAATAGAACTATAGCGTTTGCCCAACAGCTGGCAAGATCGCGTATTGCGATTTGTCAGTTCAACGAGGCGGCCGTTCAACGCGCCCTCGGGGAGGAAGCCGGGACGACGTCGCAGCACGATCGACTATCATCGACCGTGCGAAAAGGCGTCGGCTGCGATATCGGGAGGATGCGACGTGCCTACATCATCCGAGAGTTTCGTCAGGATCGTCGGAGGTCACGTCACATCGGCGGTCGTCTACAACACGCCGTCCATCCGCATCGAGAGCTTCCGGAGGAATGTCGCCGGACGGGTCCAGTGGCACTTCAAGCAGCCGGAGCTTGCGCTCTTTATGTATGGAAGAGGTGCGCGCAACCTGCATGGTCGGATGGACGGCAGGCCGTTCGATCAGACCTTCGACGGCAAGCTGGCGCTTTATCCGGCCGGCATGGAATTCGACGCAGAATTCAGGGTCACCACGAACAGGTCGGAATATACGGCGGTCTTTTTCGATCCTGCTTTCGTCGCGGAGCGCTTTCCATGTTCCGCGGCGGTGCCACGGCTGGGTTTCGACTGCCGCATGATCGCGTTGGGGCTGCAGGAGCTTTGCGGCGAGGCCGGGTCCGACGATGACATCTTCGCCATGATGGCGGAGGGGTGGGCCATACAGACGCTGGCAGCTCTGCGTCGCCTGAATGAAACGCCGGCCGATGCAAGCCACCGCGGTGGCCTGACGCCCTCGAACCTCAGGAGAATCCGCGAGTTCGTGGAAGCCAATCTCGGGAAATCCATTGTCCTGGCCGACCTTGCCGCGCTGGCCGGGGTGAGCACCCGTCATTTCATCCGTGCTTTTTCCGAGAGCACCGGCAAGACACCGCACCAGTATGTCATCGCGCGTCGTATCGACCAAGCGAAGTGCCTGCTGGCCGACGAC
This sequence comes from Bradyrhizobiaceae bacterium PARB1, assembly GCA_002256345.1. Lineage (GTDB taxonomy): Bacteria > Pseudomonadota > Alphaproteobacteria > Rhizobiales > Xanthobacteraceae > Tardiphaga. The sequence goes on from NKIY01000010.1 coordinate 136,251, forward strand.
AGGCATTCGCTCACCGATATCGCCCTCGCGATCGGCTTCAGCCATTCGCAGCATTTCGCAAGTGCGTTCAAGAAGCATACCGGTGTCTGCCCATCGCATTTTCGCGCTGCGATGCAATGACGAATTCGTGCAAGGCGATGTCGCTTTTGCGGCGATCCGGCATTTTCCAGCAAGTCTGCCTATCGATGCCGTTTTAACTCCTCCACCCACAGGCGCATGTCGCGCCATCTATCGTGGGAATGGAGCGCATGCCAGGGCCGCTTTCGGGAGTCAGGGTCCTCGATCTGACCAGCGTCGTATCGGGACCGTTCGCAACGATGTTCTTGGCCGACCAGGGCGCCGAGGTCATCAAGATCGAGCCGCTCGGCGGTGACATCACGCGCCGCAGCCGTGCGGCCATCGACAAGGCAGGTCAGTTCTCGGCGCTGTTCATTTCCTCCAACCGGGGAAAGCGCTCGATCTCGCTCGACATCAAGAGCGAGCAGGGCGCCCAGATCGTGGGCAAGCTCGTCGCCGAGGCCGACGTTCTCGTCCAGAACTTCCGTCCCGGAACGATGGAGCGCCTTGGGCTTGGCGCCGACGATCTGCGTCAGAGATATCCACGCCTAATCTACGTCTCTATCAGCGGGGTCGGAGAGACGGGCCCTTATGCGAAGAAGCGGGTCTACGATCCAATTGTGCAAGGGCTCTCGGGCTTCGCCGATATCCAGTCCCAGGCGGTCACCAACCGCCCGCAGATGATCCGGACGATTGTCGCCGACAAGACCACCGCCGTCCTGACCGCTCAGGCCGTATCCTCGGCGCTGTATGCCCGCGAGAAGACGGGACGTGGCGATCACATCCGAGTCGCCATGCTCGATGCGATGCTGGCCTTTCTCTGGCCGGAAGGAATGATGCAGCACACTGTCGTCGGTACCGAGGCGAGCTCGCCCGATCCGAACGACCGTCCTGACCTGATCTTCAAGACGCTCGACGGCTACATCACCGCAGGCACGATTTCAGATTCGGAATGGCAGGGCTTTTGCCGGGCTACGGACGATGCAGCGCTTGCGAAGGACGAGCGGTTCGCTACCCCGGCCGGACGATCAGTCAACGCGACGGCCCGCATCAACCGCATGCAGGAATACATCGCTCAACGCACCACCAGGGAGTGGCTGGCCCGCCTCGATGCGGAAGATGTGCCGTGCGCTCCCGTGCTGCGCCGGAACGAGATCGTGTCCAACGAGCAGGTTGTCGCCCGCGGCATCATTGAAGAGTTCGAGCAGCCGTCGGTCGGCCGCGTGCGTCAACCCAAGCCAGCGGCCCGGTTCGAGGAACGGCCGGCGGCGATCGGCGGTCCTGCACCGCTCATCGGCGAGCACAGCAAGGAAATCTTGAGCTCGCTCGGTTTCGACGATGCGGCGGTGGCCATGATGATCTCGTCGAAAGTCGTTAGGGCAGGAAACAAGGAGGGCTGACATGTCCGAGCACAGGAAAGTTGCGCTGCTGGTCGGCGCGGGAGATGCGATCGGTGCGGCGGTGGCACGGCGTTTCGCGCAGGGGGGCTACACCGTCTGCGTCGCCCGGCGCGACGCCGCGAAATCGGCAGCTCTCGTCGATGAGCTGCGCTCGCAAGGTCACGATGCCCATGCCAGGTCGGTTGATGCGCGCAAGGAGGAGGAGGTTCAAAACCTCTTCCAGTTCGTCGAGAACGAACTCGGTGCGATCGAGGTTTGCCTGTTCAACGCTGGCTCCAACGTGCAGAAGCCGCTGCTCGAGACCACGGAGAAGCTTTTCTTCAAGGCGTGGGAACTCGCCTGCTTCGCTGGATTTCTGGTCGGCCGGGAAGCCGCAAAGCATATGGTCCCCCGCGGCGCTGGCACGATGCTGTTCACCGGCGCGACGGCCAGCGTCCGCGGCAGCAGCGAATTCGCGGCCTTCTCGGCGGCGAAGTTTGGTCTTCGCGCGGTGGCACAGGCCATGGCGCGGGAGCTCGGACCCAAGAATATTCACGTTGTCCATCTGCTGATCGATGCCGGTGTCGATAGCGAGGCAATCCACGAACGGATGCGCGCGCGCGGCATCGATCCTGCGGCGCGGGGGCTCGACACCCTGACGAAGACGGAATCGATCGCCGACGCGTACTGGTTTGCCCATTCGCAGAAGCGTGACGGGTGGACGCATGAACTCGACCTCAGGCCGGCCATGGAGAAGTGGTGATGAGCCCGGACCTCATTCTTTGGGGGGTCGGCACCAGCCGCACCATCCGGCCGCACTGGGCTCTTCACGAACTCAAGCTTCCATATACAAGAAAGCCGATCCTTCCGCGCACCGGGGAGACTGAAACTCCGGAATACACAGCGCTTAACCCACGGCAGAAGGTTCCGTTGCTGCAGGATCGCGATCTCACGATTGGCGAGAGTGCTGCGATCATCGCATATCTCGCCAAGACCTATCCAAACGAAGCGATCGCTCTGCTGCCGCGAGATACGGACGACTATGCCAAGTGGCTCGAATGGTGCTTCTTCATCGTCACCGAACTCGATTCGACGAGCCTGTATGTGATGCGTCGGCACGGCAACATCAAGGGGCTGTCACACATCTACGGCGATGCCCCCGGTGTCGTCACTCAGGCCGCCGAGTATTTCCGGAAGCAGTTGAAGCATGTCGATGTCGCATTATCGGACGGTCGCGAGTTTCTGCTCGGCGATGAGTTCACGACGGCGGACATTCTGCTTACGACCTGTCTGACATGGGCGGTCGATTACCAGGTCGGTATCTGTGACAGAGCTCAGTCCTATCTCGACCGCATCGTGACACGGTCGGCATATCTGGAGGCATCAGTCGCTAATCGACCCGGACAGTAAGCTCGAGAACGGACCGCACGAAGCGACAGGCCGTATCGGCATCACGGTCCGGATCAGCGAATGCCGTCGGCCCGCCGGTGGATTTCGCTGGCAGATCTATCCGCAGCCACGCACCGCATCGTCCGTCGAGATGAAGATCAGGCCGCTCGGCAGGAAGTGGCGAAGCGCCAGGTCTGACGAAAAGAAATGCCCGAACGGGCCTATAAAGGGGGAAACGACGATGAGGATATCAAGACGAGCGCTTCTCGGCGCGGTGGTTTCTTCCGTCGCCTGTCCGGCGATCGGACGAGCTTCCATCAGCAACTGGCCACAGCGCACGATCAAGATCGTGGTCGGCTTCGCCCCAGGCGGGCAGACGGACACCTATGCCAGGATCTACGGCGAATTCATCGGTAACCAGACCGGCGTGCCGGTTGTTGTAGAGAACAAGACCGGCGCGCTCGGGTCCATCGCCGGCGCGGAAGTCAAACGAGCCGCGCCGGACGGATACACACTCCTCTTCAACACCTCCGGCGCGATGACGGTGAACCGCGTGCTGGTCAAGGATCTGGGCTACGACACCAACAAGGACTTCCAGTTGGTCTCGGCGATGCCCACGGGCGGGTTGCCGTTGATCGTATCAACCAAACTCGATGTCTCGGACCTGGACGGCTTCGTGCGTCACGCGCGCAAGAGCGGTCGCGTCACGCTCGGCACCTTCGGCGTGGGATCGCCGCCGCATCTGACGGTCCTCGCGCTCAACAAGCAATACGGGCTGAATATCGAGCCTATCCACTACAGGGGCGAGGCGCCCATGTTCACCGACGTCGTAGCGCAGACTGTGGATGGCGGCGTCGGTACGATCATCGGAGCGCAGCCGGTCCTGCAGTCCGGTAGCGGCCGGGTGATCGCGGTGCCGCGCAAACGGTTGCTGACGCATCCCGACGTGAAGACGTTCGCGGAGCAGGGGGCAGACTCCCCGATGTTCGGCCTCCTCACATATCAGTGCTGTGCAGTCCCGACCGGTACGCCGGCCGAGATCGTCGCACGCCTGTCCGATCTCATCATGAAGGCGGCCAAGACTGAGAAGGTGAAGGCGATGTTCGATACTTTCGGGATCGACGAGGGGCCGATGTCGGTCGAAGCCACACGAGAACTTTATGCACGCGAGTCCCCTGTCTGGATCGATCTGGCACGGCAAGCGATTGTGGAAAGGAAAACCTGACGCGGGTCTGCTGTGGCAAGGCTCGTCGCTCCGCGGCAAGTTGGCGATTGACAAGTTCTAAAAAAGAACTGACGATCCAATCCAATCGCGGTCTGAAGATCGTGTCGCCAAAGCGGATTAGGCAGAAAATTGGGAGCGTGGAAATGCCTCGGAACCGAGCGCGTCGGCAGGCAATGCCGGCGATCGTTGGCATGATATCGCGCCGGGGGAGCGCCGTTCGATCCGGCGCGCTCGCGGCCCGGAGCCGCAGCCATCGCGGTCGTTGCAGAATGCTTGCTGCAATCGAGTCGATCTAATCCACACCATGCGATCGAACTGAGGCTGCGGTCAGCGGCTGCGGACATGAATCTCGTGGCGGTCGGCGATCTCGCTCGCCGCACGTGTAACGAAGGCGACGGCCATGACTGAAAATCAGAATGGCAGGCGAACAAGCCTGCTGCAAATGGAGGGAGCGGACGATGGTTACCAGGGTGATTTTCGGCGTTGCAATTGCGGCAACGATTTTCGGTACCCCGGCATGGGGAGGACCGCTTGGTGTTACCGATACTGAGATCAAGATAGGCGCGACTTTTCCATTCAGTGGTCCGGCATCGCCACTGAGCAACACCGGCAAGGGTCTCATCGCTTATGTCAATTCGATCAATGATCGCGGCGGCATCGATGGCAAGAAGATCAATCTCATTACCTATGACGATGCCTACAGCCCGCCGAAGACGGTCGAGCAGACGCGCAAACTCGTTGAAAGCGATGAGGTTGCGTTCCTGTTCAGCCCGCTGGGCACGCCTGGTATCGGTGCGACCATCAAGTATGTGAACGCGAAGAAGGTCCCGCACTTGTTCGTGGTGAGCGGTGTGAACAAGTTCACGAACTTCAAGGAATTCCCGATGACGACGACGGGATTGCCCAGCTACGATACGGAAGGAAAGATATACGCGAAATATATCACCAAAACTCTCCCGGATGCGAAGATCGCGCTGCTCTACCAGAATGACGATCTGGGCAAGGATTTCCTCGCTGCGTTCAAGGCCTATTTCAAGGAAGGGTTCGACAAGAAAGTCGTGGCGTCTGCCTATGAGCTGAGTGAGCCGACGATCGACTCGCATGTCGTGAATCTGAGGGCGTCGGGAGCGAGTGCATTCCTTGTTGCAGGCACGCCGAAATTTGCGGCTCAGGCCATCAAGAAGGCGTCCGAGATCGGGTGGAAGCCGCTATTCCTGATCAATTATGTGTCCAGCTCGGTTGCGTCGACCATTGTCCCCGCGGGACCCGAAAAAGCGATCGGTGTCGTTGCGGCGACGATCGCGAAGGATCCAAGCGACCAGAAGTGGGCCGATGATGCCGGTGTCAGATGGTACAAGGCACACTTCGCGAAGTATCTGCCCGGCGCTGATATCGGCGACGCGAACTATGTCTATGGAACGGAGCAGGGCCAGATCCTGGAGCAGATCCTGAAGCAATGCGCGGGCGACTATTCACGCGAGAACGTCCTCAAACAGGCGCGCAATATCCGCAATCTGTCACTGCCGACCCTGATTCCGGGGATCACGATCAACACCGGACCCGACAATAGCATGGCCTATACCCAGCTTCAGCTGCAACGCTGGAGCGGAACGTCGTGGGAGCAATTCGGAGGAATCCTGAATGCTGAATCGGATTAAGCATACCCATCGGGTTCGCGCCCATCCGTGCGTGGACCCGGCATCCTAAGCACGGCTAGGTTTGGCCGAACGAGAGCTTTCCGTGCGAACTTTCGGCAATACAGCTTCGCGCGCACCTGGTCCGGGATGAACATGAACTTCCTTGGCCAGCACCGGCTCGCCGCATTCCGAACAGACCATGAGCGGGTCAAAATGCTGGCCGCATGATTTGTGCTCGTGGAGCATCGGCCTGCCGCGCGAGTCCACCATGTGGACATTGCCCCAATGCACGATCGACATGATGATCGGATAGAGGTCCAGACCCTTCTGCGTGAGGATATATTCGTAGCGCTTGGGCGCTTCCATATAGGGAATGCGTCGAAGCACGCCGAAGCGAACGAGCTTCTTGAGCCGGTCGGCAAGCAGATGTCGCGTAATTCCGAGCGAGGTCTGAAATGCATCGAACCGGCGCTTGCGCAGGAAGCATTCGCGCAGGATCATCAGGCTCCAGCGGTCGCCGATGACGGCAACCGTGCGGGCGAGCGAGCACGGCTCCTCCTCTAGCGCATCCCATTTCATTCAGTCTCTCCGGACGAGTGTATTTCTCACATTCTATTTTGGTACGTACCGCAAGACAAGGCGTGGCAGGAAATGGGGCGGCCACATCATGGTTGTCGATTGACAGTTCTAAAATAGAACTCTAGATTGATCTGAAGGGCGGATGTTTGATGGCGCCCGCCAGGATGTGAGGAGGCGCATTTGACCGACCGGCTGGAGCCAGAATTCCATTTCGATTTCGGAAGTCCGAACGCTTATCTCGCAGAGCTTGCCCTGCCTGCAATCGAACGGCGGACCGGCGTTCAATTCCGATACATCCCGGTCCTGCTGGGCGGCATCTACAAGGCCACCGGCAATATGTCGCCCGCGGAATCGTTGCGCGGCATCAGGAACAAGCCCGAATACCAGCGACTGGAATCCGAGCGGTTCATGCGACGCCACGGCATTACGACATTCAACAGCAATCCGTTTTTCCCGGTCAACACGCTGATGCTGATGCGCGGCGTGGTCGCAGCCCAGTTCGAAGGCGTGTTCGAGCCATATTTCAGGGCTGCCTACCATCACATGTGGGAAGCGCCGAAGAAGATGGATGATCCCGAGGTGTTTGCGGCGGCGTTCAGGTCGTCGGGCATCGATATCGACAGGCTGATCGCGCGCGCACAGCAGGACGACGTCAAGCAGAAGCTCATCAGGAACACGACTGATGCAGTTGCCCGCGGATCTTTCGGGTCGCCGACCTTCTTCGTCGGCAGCGAAATCTTCTTCGGCAAGGACAGTCTCAGGGACGTGGAAGACGCGATCAACGAGCAGGCGTCGGTCTTTAAGGCCAAGCGCGCTTGAACCGCGCGACGATCGATTTAGAAGCCGCGATCAAGCGGCTCTTTCCAGGGAGGACGGAGATGTTGAAGACGGTGGAACCGGATCATGCCGCACGCATACTCGCTGCGCTACCGCGTCGCATCCACGGCGTGATCGACCGGCACGCGTCCGAAACGCCTGATCGCGTTGCCCTGGTCGAAGACGACCGCGCATGGACCTACGGTCAGTTGTTCGATTCTGTCGCAGACATTGCGCACGACCTGACGGAACTGGAAATCCGGCCGGGCGACCGGCTGATGATCGTGAGCGAGAATAGCATCGCGCTCGCAGCATTGCTGATCGCCGCAAGTCGTCTTGATATCTGGGCGATCGTCGTCAATCCGCGGCTGTCCGCGCGCGAGCTGGACCAGATCAGGGACCATAGCGGTGCACGGCGCGTGTTTCTCACCACAGGCGTGTCGAAAGAAGCCGGCACGCATGCAGAGCGATACGGGGCTCAGCTACGTCGCATCGGTCCGCTATCCGACATCGCGGTGACGGCGCTGAACGCAGACACATCTCCCGAGCCCGTCGAGGACAGCCCGAAGAACCAGGTTGCCGTCCTGATCTACACGTCGGGCACGACTGGCACGCCGAAGGGAGTCATGCTGACGCATGAAAACCTGCTGTTCAGCGCAAAGACCACCGCGGATATCCGCCGCATGACGCCCGCCGATAAGCAATACATCGTTTTGCCGATCTCCCACATCGTTGGAATTTCGCTGCTGGTCATGACGTTGATGACCGGCGCCACGGTCCGGCTCGTCGCCAAATACGATCCTGCGGCCTTGGCGAAGGCGATCGCGGAGGAAGGCATCACGATTCTCAACGGCGTGCCCGCTACCTATCAGCGATTGCTGGAATACAAGGCGCTCACAGGTCTGGACAGGCTCAATCCAGGATCGCTTCGGCTCATTGCGGTCGCGGGAGCGCCGCTTGACCTCGATCTCAAGTCGCGCGTTCAGCGGGAGCTCGGGCTTCCGCTGCTGAACGGATACGGAATCACCGAGTGTTCGCCCGGTCTGTCCGGCGTGCGCATCGACGCGCCGCGCGACGATCAGGCGGTCGGCCCGCTATTGCCGGGGATCGAGGCGAAGATTCTGGGGCTTGATGGCGCGCCCAGGCCTGCGGGCGAGGTCGGTGAGTTGCATGTCCGCGGTCGCAATGTGATGCGTGGCTATTACCGGGCGCCCGATCTGACCGCAAAGGCGATCGATCCGGACGGCTGGTTCAATACGGGCGATCTCGCACGCTTCGAAGGCGACTGCCTCTATATTGTCGGGCGCACCAAGGAAATGATCATCCGTTCGGGCTTCAACGTCTATCCGGCAGAGATCGAGGCCGTGCTCAGCACACATGCATCCGTGGTGCAGTGCGCCGTGGTCGGACGCCCGGTCGATGGAAATGAAGAAGTTGTGGCCTTTGTCCAGCTTCTTCAAGGCACCGAGACGACGGTGGACGATCTGCTGGCGCATGTCAGTCCTCAACTGACCTCCTACAAGCGGCCGTCTGAGATCATCGTGTTGCCGGCGCTGCCGGCCACATCCACCGGCAAAATCCTCAAACACAAACTGGCCGAGTCGCTACGCAGCTAGCCAAGTTGCAACCATCGTCCCCCCAACAACACGCGTATCCGGGAGAACTCAGTTGGAAAAACGCAATGCAACGGTCGCCGTCGTCGGCGCCGGTGACTTCATCGGTGGCGAGATCGCCAAGAAATTCGCAGCCGAAGGCTTCACGGTCTTCGTCGGGCGACGCCAGGGCGAGAAGCTGGAGCCGCTGATCAAAGAGATCGAGGCCGCTGGTGGAACGGTGTTCGGGCGAGCGCTTGACGCCCGCAAGGAAGAGGAGATGGTCAAATTCATCGCTGATGCCGACGCTCACGCTCCACTGGAGATCTGCGTCTTCAACATCGGCGCCAATGTCAATTTCCCGATCGTCGAGACCACCGAGCGGGTGTTCCGCAAGGTGTGGGAGATGGCGTGCTATTCCGGCTTCCTGGCGGGCCGCGAGGCTGCGCGGGCAATGCTGCCGCGGGGCAAAGGCAATATCTTTTTCACCGGTGCAACGGCAAGCCTACGCGGCGGCAACGGCTTCGCCGCTTTCGCCAGCGCGAAGTTCGGCTTGCGCGCGGTTGCGCAATCGATGGCGCGGGAGCTCGGCCCCAAGAACATCCACGTGGCACACCTGATCATCGACTCCAGCGTCGATACGGAATGGGTGCGACAGCTGATCGCCAGCCGCGAAGGTCCGCAGGCGATGGATAACCTCGATCCCAATCGCCTGATGCGGCCGGCTGCCGTCGCCGAGGCTTACTGGGCGCTCTACCAGCAGCCGCGGGATGCTTGGACGTTCGAGCAAGAAATCCGGCCATTCGGCGAGAAATGGTAGCACGCCATGGAGTTGAATCTCTCTGCCGAAGATCAGGCCTTCCGGGATGAGGTTCGCTCCTTCATCGCGGAGAACTACCCGAAAGAGATGCGCGTCGCCAATCCGGAGACCGATCTGACGAAGCAGCAATCGCTTCTCTGGCACAAGATCCTGCATCGGAAGGGCTGGATCGCGCCACTATGGCCAAAAGAGTATGGCGGCCCCGGCTGGTCGCTTACCCGGCGCTTCATCTGGGATCAGGAAACCTCGCGGGCCGGCACGCTGCCCCCGCTGGCGTTCAGCGTGACGATGGTCGGCCCCGTCATTTACACATTCGGAACGGACGCTCAGAAGGCGAAGTTCCTGCCGCGCATTCTGTCGGGTGAGGACTGGTGGTGCCAAGGATATTCCGAGCCTGGCTCCGGCTCCGACCTGGCGTCGGTGCGGACCAAGGCCGTGCGCGACGGCGATCATTATATCGTCAATGGCCACAAGACATGGACGACGCTTGCACAGCATGCGGACTGGATCTTCTGCCTTGTCCGCACGAATCCCGCGGCAAAGCCCCAGGCGGGCATTTCCTTTCTCCTCATCGACATGAAATCGCCGGGCGTGATCGTGCGGCCGATCATCACGATCGACGGTTCTCACGAGGTCAACGACGTTTTCCTCGAAGACGTGCGGGTACCGGTCGAGAACCTCATCGGCGAAGAGAACAAGGGCTGGACCTATGCCAAGTTCCTGCTCGGCAATGAACGCACCAGCATGGCCGGCATCGGTCGCTCGACGCGCTATCTGCAGCGTCTCAAGGAGATCGTCCGGTCGGAAATCCCGGAAGACGATCCGGCTTTTGCGGAATTCGTCCGCGAGATCGCGCGTGTCGAACTTGACGTGCTCGCGCTCGAAGCGACCGAACTGCGTGTCGTCGCGCAGATGTCGCGTGGCATCGATCCTGGGCCGGCTGCATCGCTCTTCAAGATCAGGGGCACTGAAATCTTCCAGCGCATCACCGATCTCACGCATCGTGCGATCGGAAACCACGGTCTTGCCCTTCGCGAGCATCCCGGCGGCGGCAATCGCTTCATGCCCGGGCCCGACTACGGGCACACGGCAACGGAGAAGTATCTGAATTCACGCAAGCTCAGCATCTACGGCGGCTCCAACGAGATCCAGCGCAATATCATCGCAAAAGCGGTGCTCGGTCTCTGACGGTACGAAGGGTAGGATCCATGGACATCGAACTGACCGAAGACCAGGAACTGCTCCGCAACAGCGTGCAGCGCTTCCTCAGGGACGAATATGACTTCGACGTGCGGACCCGCATCATCACGGGCGAAGACGGATGGAGCCGCACGCATTGGGCCAAGTTTGCGGATCTGGGTCTCCTCGCCGCGCCGTTTGCGGAAGAATATGGTGGCTTCGGCAACGGACCGCTATCGACGATGATCGTGATGCAGGAATTCGGACGCCACCTCGTGGTCGAACCTTATTTCGAGACGGTTGTGCTGGCCGGCGGTCTGATCGAAATATTGGGCACGGCAATCCAGCGCCGTGAACTGCTTGCCGAAATCGCTGCGGGCAAGGCAACCTGGGCGCTGGCCTGGGCCGAACCGGGATCGCGCTACGATCTCAACAAGGTCTCTGTTTCCGCGGATCGCAGTGGCAGCGACTATGTGCTCTCCGGCACCAAGGCTGCGGTGATCGGAGCGCCCTGGGCCGACCGTTTGATCGTCTCCGCACGAACATCCGGCCGGAGCGACGATCGCGATGGTGTCTCGCTATTCGTGGTCGATCGCAGGGCGGCCGGCTTGCATCTGCAGGGGTACCGGACGATTGATGGCCGCCGAGCCGCCGAGGTCACCCTCAAGGACGTGCGGGTATCTGCGAGCAGCATGCTCGGACATGAAGGCGGCGGCGTTGCCGCGCTCGAAAGTTGCCGCGATCGGGCCATCGGCGCGCTGTGTGCCGAGGCCGTGGGCGCGATGACCGAGCTGAATGCCGTAACGCTCGACTACAGCAAGACCCGCAAGCAGTTCGGCGTGACACTGGGGTCATTCCAGGTGCTGCAGCACAGAATGGTCGATATGTTCATCGCCCTGCAAGAGGCAGTATCGCTTGTGCAGCACCTGACGCTGACACTGATGTCGAACGACAACAACGTCTCCAAGCTGGCCTCCGGTGCGAAGTCAAAGGTCGGGTATGCGGCCAGGTTCATCGGTGAACAGGCAATCCAGCTCCACGGCGGCATGGGCATGAGTAACGAACTCAAGGTCGGGCACTACTTCAAACGGATTGGCGCCATCGACATCCAGTTCGGCGATCCGGCTTTCCATCTAATGCGCTTTGCCCGTTCTGCCTAACTTGCAGCTAGCCGGCAGTTGAAGCCGGCGGGGTCGAACCGTTCCTAGATTGCCAGCTAACCAAAACCGGGAGATCGTTATGAGGACTGCCATCACGGATTTGTTCGGGATCGAACATCCCATTATTCAAGGCGGCATGCATTACGTGGGTTTTGCCGAGCTTGCTGCGGCTGTCTCGAACGCCGGTGGCTTGGGCATCATTACGGGATTGACGCAGCGCACCCCCGAGAAGCTCGCGAAGGAAATCGCACGCTGCCATGACATGACCGACAAGCCATTCGGCGTGAACCTGACGTTCTTGCCGAGCTTCGATGCGCCGCCTTATGCGGAGTATATCGGGGCGATCAAGGAGGGCGGTATCAAGGCCGTCGAGACGGCGGGGCGAAGCCCGGAGCAATATATGCCGGCCCTGAAAGAGGCAGGGATTAAAGTCATCCACAAATGCACCTCCGTCCGTCATTCGCTCAAGGCGGAAAAAATCGGTTGCGACGCGGTGAGTGTCGATGGTTTCGAATGCGGCGGTCATCCGGGTGAAGACGACATGCCAAATATGATTCTCCTGCCGCGCGCTGCCGAAGAGCTGAAGATTCCGTTCGTGGCCTCGGGCGGCATGGCTGATGCACGCAGCCTGGTCGCCGCGCTCGCGATGGGCGCGGCGGGCATGAACATGGGCACGCGCTTTGTCGCGACCAAGGAGGCGCCGGTGCACCAAAACGTCAAGGATGCGATCGTCAAGGCGTCGGAGCTCGATACGCGGCTGGTGATGCGGTCACTCAGGAATACCGAGCGGGTTCTCAACAATGCCAGCGTGGAGCGGTTGATTGCCACCGAGCGCGCAAAGGGCGATGCGCTGGTCATTGGCGACATCATCAACGAGGTTGCCGGCGTCTATCCGAAGGTCATGGTCGATGGCGACATGGATGCCGGCGCCTGGAGTTGTGGCATGGTGGCCGGTCTGATCAACGACATCCCGACCGTCAAGGAGCTGATAGACCGGATCATGGCTGATGCAGAGACCATCATTCGCCAGCGCCTGACCGGCCTTCTTGACGCAACTATTCAGAAGCCTTTGCGAGCTGCAGGCTGAACGATGAATAACGGACCGGAGCAGGGAGATCGTATACAAGACGGTTTCCCGCCACGATCTGCCGCCGATGCGACCACGACACGGGTCTTGCTATTTAGTGTTCCGCGATAGCCAGTGCCCCCAGTGACAACCGGCAAAGCCGTAATACGATCATCGCACCACAATGAAGCCAATGCGTGCGTCAAAAATTTGGTCTCTTCAGTTGATAGCTCAAGCAGCCTGTCGATGGGCGATGTTAAAAAGGTAGTCTCCCACGTGTTGGCAGTTGCGTTCGTTTGTTCCAAGTTAGTCTAGGCGATGCGCTGAAAATCAGCGAATGACCGGTATTAGCGCTAAGCTGACATTGTAGTCTCTTTCGGGTGCTTTGCGGGGTTAAATCCTGGCGGCTTCGTCATGAAGATGCGGTGTCTGGATTTCGCCTGTTCTGTGACAGGCTACGAAGTGGTTGTCTGTTCCTGCGTGCAGTGTCGGTAACTCGTTGCGACAGCGTTCTAGCACGAAGGGGCAGCGCTGTGCGAAGCGGCAGCCGGGCGGCGGATCGACCGGGCTTGGCGGATCGCCCTTGACCAGATAGTTTTTCTTCAGTCGGTCGCGCAGCGGGCCGGGCGGTGCCGCGGCGGCAATCAGCGACCAGCTATAGGGATGTGTCGGCGCGGAGAAGAACACGCTGCTCGGTGCCTGTTCGACGATCTTGCCAAGATACATCACTGCGATCTCGTCGCAAAAATGCTGGATCACGCCGAGATCGTGCGAGATGAAGATGTAAGTGAGGCCGCGCTCGCGCTGCAACTTCTTCAGGAGATTCAGGATTTGTGCCTGGATGGCAACGTCGAGTGCTGACACTGCTTCGTCGCAGACGATCAGGTCGGGTTCGGGCGCCATCGCGCGAGCGATGCACAGGCGTTGGCGCTGGCCCCCGGAGAACTGATGCGGGAAAAGATCTGCGACTTGCGGCGGCAATCCCACTTCGGCAAGCAGTTTCTTGACCCGCGCATCACGCTCGCGCGGCGTGCCGATGCCGAGCAGGTCGAGCGGTTCGCGGATCAGCTCGCCGGCACGGCGGCGTGGATCGAGCGCCGAGAACGGATCCTGGAACACGATCTGGAATTTGGCGCGCGCGAGGCGAAGTTTTTCGCCGCGATAGTCGGCGATGTTCTCGCCGTCGAACACGATCTGGCCGGAGGTCGACGGAATCAGTCGCATTACGGCTTGTGCTGTGGTGGATTTACCCGAGCCGCTCTCGCCAACGATGCCGAAGGTGGTGCCGCGGCGGACGCGGAAACTGACGCCATCGACCGCGTGGACTTTGGAGGGCGCGCCGAACAGGCCACGACGGCCGACGGGGAAATGCACGACGAGATCGTTGACGTCGAGCAGGATGTCGTTGGTCGCCACACCGACGGGAATAGGGAGGCCATCGCTCATGGCGCGATCTCCTGATGGCGCCAGCATGAGACGGCCGCTTGCGCATCCACGCGGTCGAGCGGCGGCTGCGGTTGGGCCCGGCACACATCGGCGGCGAAGGCGCAGCGGGCGAGAAAGGCACAATCCGGTCCGCGCGCGCCGAGCGGGGGCACCATGCCGGGGATCTCTTCCAGCGCAGCGAAGTAGCCGTCGGTCTTGCCAAGTTGCAAATGCGGCACGCAGCTCATGAGCCCGCGCGTGTAGGGATGGCGCGCATGGGCAATGATCTCGTCGGCGGCGCCCTGTTCGATGCAGCGGCCGGCATAGAGAACAGCGACATCATCGGCCATTTCGGCTACAGCGCCGAGGTCGTGGGTGATCAGGACGATGGCGGTGTCGGTGTCATCCTGCAATTCGGCCAGCAGATCGAAGATCTGCGCCTGCACGGTGACGTCGAGCGCGGTGGTCGGCTCGTCGGCAATCAGGAGCTTCGGCTTGCAGGCCAGCGCCATGGCGATCATCACGCGCTGGCGCATACCGCCGGAGAGCTGGTGCGGATAGACATCGACGCGTTTTTCGGCTGCGGGGATCTGAACGGCCTTGAGGAAATGGATGGCCTGCCGGTAGGCGTCGCGGCGTGACAGGCCACGATGCTGGCGCAGCACTTCGCCGATCTGATCGCCGACCGTATAAAGCGGGTTCAGCGCCGTCATCGGCTCCTGGAAGATCATCGACATCTTGTTGCCGCGCAAGCTGCGCAACTCCTTCGGCGTTGACGAGAGCACGTCCTGTCCGTCGAGAACGATCTTGCCGGAGGTGACGCGGAAATCCTCCGGCAACAGCTGCATGATCGCCAGCGCGGTCATGCTCTTGCCGCAGCCGGATTCACCGACCAGTGCCATGGTCTTGCCGTGGGCGACGTTGAAGGAGAGATTTTCAAGCACGGGCACCGGGCCCTTGCTGCCATTCATGGTGACGGTGAGGTTCTGGACGGAAAGAATGAGGCTCATGGCTCAGCCTCGCTTCCGCAGGCGTGGATTGATGGCGTCATTGATGCCGTCGCCGATCAGGCTGATGGCAAGCACGGCGACGAAGATGGCGAGGCCGGGGAAGGTCACGGTCCACCAGGCATCGAGCACGTAGTTGCGGTTCTGGCCAAGCATCAGGCCCCAGCTCATAGTGTTGGGATCGCCGAGGCCGAGAAAGCTGAGGCCGCCCTCGAACAGGATGGCGACGCCGATGGCGAGCGTTGCGGAGACGATGATCGGCGGCAGCGCATTGGGTAGCACGACGCGCAGAATGAGATGGCCGTTACCGCCACCGGCGGCGCGCGATGCCTTGACGAAATCGAGATTGCGAAGCCGCAGGAATTCGGCGCGGGTGAGGCGCGCTGCCGAAGGCCAGCTGACGACGCCGATGGCGATGGTCACCACGGTCAGGGTTTGGCCGAACAGAGTGACCAGCACCATCGCGAAGAGCAGCGGTGGCAGAATCTGGAAGAATTCGGTGATCTTGACCAGTGCGGTGTCGATCGGGCCGCCGAAGAAACCGGCCAGCGAGCCGATGGTGACGCCGATCACGATGGTGATGATGGCCGCGGTGCCGCCCACGGTCAGCGTGGCGCGGCCGCCTTGCAACAGGCCGGCAAGCACGTCGCGGCCGAGATAGTCGGTACCGAGCCAGGCATCGGCATCAGGGGGCGTGAAGGGCGCGCCGGCGATGTCGATGGGATCGACGCCATAGAGATGCGGGCCGAAGATGGTGGCCAGGACGATGATGAACAGCACGGCCGCACCAGCAACGCCCGAGGGACTGCGCGCAAACTGGCGCAGTGCGGCAGCCATGGGCGAGGCACCGGCCTGCGTCGGCAGCGCGGTCTTGTCGGGCCGGATAGCGGTGGTCTCAATGGTAGTCATCGGCTTCCCGAACGGATGCGCGGATCGACCAGGCGATAGACCAGATCGGTGATGATGTTGGCGGCCATCACGATGACCGCGGAGAAGAACAACACGGCGAGGAGGGTCGGATAGTCGCGGCGCAGGATAGAGTCGAACACAAGGCGGCCCATGCCGGGCCAGGAGAATACCGTTTCCACCAGCACGGCGCCGGCGAACAGATGACCAAATTGCAGACCGGCCACGGTGACAATGGGGATCAACGTGTTACGCAGCGCATGCTTGCCGATCACGATGACCTCCGGCAGTCCCTTCGCCCGCGCGGTGCGCACGTAGTCGGCGGTCAACGCGTCGATCATGTTGATGCGGGCGAGGCGGCTGTACTGCGCGAGATAGACGAAGCCGAGCGTCGTTGCCGGCAGGATGAGATGCTTGAGGACGTCGAGCACATAGGCGAAGCCGGCTTTGGGGCGCGCAACGTCGGTCATGCCGGTGACGGGCAGGATCGGCCATATCGAGCCGAACAACAGAATCAGCATCAGTCCGGTCCAGAACACCGGCGCGGCATAGCCGGCTAGCGAAACGATTGTGACGCCCTGGCTGAACAGGCCGTTCGGCTTGCGGGCGCTGATGACGCCGAGCAACGTGCCGATCGTTACCGAGATCACAAGCGCTGACAGCACCAGATAGAGCGTTGCCGGGACGCGATGGGCAATGAGATTGAGCACCGGTTCGTTGAAATAATAAGAATAGCCGAAGTCGCCGGTAGCGACCTTGCCGAGATAGGTGAAGAGCTGCTCGAGCATGCTCTTGTCGAGCCCGTATTTGATCCGCAGCGCGGCGATTACCTCGGCGGAGGTGCCGCCCATCTCGCCGGCGATCACCATCACGGGATCGCCGGGCGCGGTGTGGATCAGGCAGAAATTGAGGACCAGCACGGCGAGTAGCAGGCCGAACGCATTGGCCAGTTGCCTGAGAAAATGGAGTGTGAGGTTCATGGTGCCGGCCCCTTCGGGAAACGCCGTGGACCTCAGGTCCGCGGCGGGACCTCCCAATAGAGTTCATCGAGCGGTGACATCATGCCCCAGATCGAGGTGGGCAATCCGCCGAGGCCCTTGGAGAAGGCGTTGTGATAGGGCACTGCATTGATGAAATAGATCGGAGCATCGGTGACGACGGTCTTCTGGAAGTCCGAATACAGCGCCTTGCGCTTCTCTGGCGACGTTTCCTGTGCAGCCTTGGCCAGCAGGTCGTCCACCTTGGGATTGCTGTATTGCTGGGTATTCGACCAGATGATGCCCTTGCGGATATTGCTGCTAAGATAGGTGCGATCGACACCGATCACCGGGTCGCCCCAGTTGAAGACGGTGTCCATGGTGAGGTCGAAGTCGTAATTCGAGACACGCTGAGCCCACGTCGGGAAGTCAGCTGCGGCGCGGACTTCGAGATTGATGCCGGCTCGCTTGAGCTGCGAGCGCAGATACTCGGCCACATTGCGCTGCTGCTCGTCGCTGCCCGGGATGTAGTCGATGGTCAGCGTCATCCGCGAACCGTCCGGCTTCTTGGTGAGTCCAGCGTCGTCGAGCAGCTTCTGCGACTTCGCGAGATCGAGCTTGTACATCTCGACGCCGGGCTCATCGAGCGGTGAACCGGGCGCGATCGGGCTGGTCGCGACCTTGGCCTTGCCGTTCATCAGCTTGCCGGTGATGAAGTCGCGGTTGGCGGCATAGGCGATGGCCTGGCGGACGCGCACATCGTCAAGCGGCTTCTTTTTGGTGTTGAAAGCGAGCCAGTTGACCGGGCCGACGCCGTCAAAGCCCTTGTTGGTGATGACGACACTTGGCATCTTTTCGATACGTTCGATGTCGCGCACGCCGGCGACGAAGGGCAAGACATTGACGTCGCCTCGTTCCAGCGAAACGACGGCAGCATTGGCGTCCGACACCAGCCTCACAACAATCTTGTCGAGCTTGGGCCGGCCGGGGATGAAGAATTTGTCGAATTTCTCCAACGTATAGAATTCGCCCTGCTTGTAGTCGGTGAGGCGATAGGGGCCGGAGCCCACCGGCTTGAGATTGGCCGGGTGCGACTTGACGTCCTGGCCGTCACCATAGACGTGTTTCGGCAGGATCGGCATCAACGCAGGCGACATCGCCAGCAGCAGCGCCGGATGCGGATGCTTGAGGCGAATGATCGCGGTGAGCGGATCGGGCGTATCGACCTTGTCCACCGCGGCCAGCATGGTCTGGAACGGGTGATTGGACTTGATGGTCATGATCGAGAAGGCGACGTCCTCGGACGTGACCGGTTTGCCGTCGTGGAACAGCGCGTTGTCGACCAGCTTCAACGTCACCGAGAGGCCGTCTGCCGACGTTTCCCACGACTTGGCGAGATAGGGCTGCGGCTTCCAATTGTCATCATAGCGCAGCGGGCTGGCGAAAATCTGGCTCGATGGCATCGCGGTGGCCATGCCCGACTGCACGGCGCCGTTGAAATGGCGCGGCACCTGAGTGGAGGCCACCACCACCGTGCCGCCATCCGCGGCGAGAGCGGGCTTGATACTAGGTGCGATGGCGGTCGCCGCCAGAGCGAGGCCAAGCGCGACGGTGAGAAGAGAGGCTTTCAGCGAGCGGGGTCGGTCAGACCGGGTCGAAGACATGGAGTGTCCTTCTCTCAGAGGGTGAATGTGGCTTGCCGGTGGTTGGTGTCCGCCGTTGTCACGGAATTCGATTGAACGAGGGCGGCGTCGAGGATCGTATCGAGCCGGTCCGTGTCGGGCAGCGCATCGGTGCCGACGCCAACAAGCAGGATGCCACTGTCTTGCGACAGGCCATCAGGTAACGGCGTCAGCATCCAGTCCTGTCCGATCATTTGCAGCAACCAAGGGGATACGTTGTCGGCGAAGCGGCACGTGCCTTTCAGCCTCAGCAATTGCGGCGGTAACGCTTTGAGTGCTTTGGCCAATGCATCGCGATCGAAAGCGCCGGTCCGGACATAGGACCAACGGCGGAAGTTCAGCTCGTGGTCAGTACGATTTCCATTCGCGGCATTGAAACGCGAGGCTGGCTTGAACGTGCCGTCCGGCAGGCCGGGTAGGCTATGTTCGGTCGTCTCGACGATCGCGACACCAGGGCGCAATGCGGTGATTGTGCTACGCGTGGCATCGACTGCGGCGCGGTCCAGCAGATCGACCTTGGTGAGCAGTACGAGATTGGCGCGGTCGAACTGTCCGCGCACGGTATCGCCGACACGGGTGTCGTCCAGCAGGTTTGCGATGCGCGAAGCGTCCGCCAGTACAATTACCGCATTCAGCCGCAGGCTGGGCTCTACCAGCGCAATCTCGGCGATGCGCCAGGGATCGCCGACGCCGGAGGCTTCGATGATGATATGGTCGAATACGGTGCCGCCGTCGAGGACGCGGCCGAGCGTATCGAGAAAGCCGCTTCCGATGCTGCAGCAGACGCAGCCATTGGCCAACGTCATGGTCTCGCCATCGTGCTTTGCGATCAGCGCCGCATCGATATTTACCGCGCCAAAATCATTCACCAGCACGGCATAGCGCCCGTTGGCGCTGCGCAGCAGGTGGTTCAGATAGGTCGTCTTGCCGGCGCCGAGAAAGCCGCCGATCACCGTCACAGGTGTTTTGTAGTGCGACGCCATCATGCCCGGGGCGCTTCCCGGATAATACCACCGACCACGGTGCCCCAGATATTGATATCCTTGATCGTCTCCGGCGCGACCTCGAGCGGATCGGCGTCGAGCACGACGAAGTCGGCATATTTGCCAGTTTCGATGCTGCCGACGAGATGGTCGAGCTTCAAAGTATAAGCAGCATCGATGGTGATGGCGTCGAGCGCCTGCTGCACGGTGAGCGCCTCGGTCTCCTTCCCGAGCACGCGGCCCGACGAGGTCACGCGATTGACGGCGCACCATGCGGTGAATAATGGGCTCAGCGGCGTCACCGGCGCATCGGAGTGAATCGCAAAGGGCACACCCGCGCGTAAAGCCGTGCCTGTGGCGTCGAGGCGATGGGCGCGCTCCGGGCCTATGGTGAGATCGTAATGCGAATCGCCCCAGTAGTAGACGTGGTTGGCGAAAAGATTCACGCACATGCCGAGCGTTTTCATGCGCTTGAATTGCGCGGCATCGGCCATCTGGCAATGCTGCAACGTATGGCGATGATCGGGCATCGGCGTCGCGATCTGCGCGGCCTCGATCGCTTCGAGTGCGACTTCAGTGGCTTCGTCGCCATTGGTGTGGATATGCATCTGGATGCCGGCCGCATGATAGGTGGCGACGATGCCGGGCAGTTCTTCCGGCGCGATGTACCAGAGGCCGTTGGGTGCGCCGTTGTGATAGCCGGGCCAGCGCAAGCGCGCGGTAAAACCCTGGATCGAGCCATCGACCACCAGCTTGACGATGCCGTAATGCAGCTTGTCGTTATTGGTCGCCTTCAGCGCCTTGACCTTCTCCACGCCTGCGTCCGGGCTGTGCGAGACCGATGCCATCGCCGGCACGAGGCGCACCGAAAAATCATCGCGGCGGCTGGCGGCGCGATAGACCTCGACGGTGAGGTCGGCGAGATCGTTGTGCAAATCGGTGACGGTGGTAACGCCCTGCACGCAGCAGGACGATGCGTAGCGATTTACATCATCAGCGGTGAGATTACCGGAAAGCGGATTGCTGCCGAGCACGCGGAACACGCGAAAGCGCGCGGCGATGCCCTGCACTTCGCCGGAAGGCTCGCCGTCCTTGCCCATCACAACGCCGGAGATGTTCGTAGTTCGATCGAGTTCGGCGCGCTGCAGCACCAGCGTGTTGACATTGCTGATATGGAAGCTCGCATGCACTACCATGATCGGCCGCGTGGTGGAGACGCGGTCGAGATCCTGGCGGGCGAGCGAGATGCTGCCGATATGCAAGGGATCAAAACCCCATGCGAAGAGCGGTGCGTCGGGGTCGGTCATCGTCTTTTCGGCTTCCAGCAGGCGCGCGACGATGGCGTCTATATCTGGCAGGCCTTTCACCACTTTGCCTTCGGGCGAGCGGCGGTCGAAGGCGCCCACATAAGGTAGCGACCACATCATGCCTTCCATGATGTGGCTGTGGCCTTCGACAAAGCCGGGCAGCAGCACCTTGTCCTTGAAACGGTCGTCGACCTTGCCGCCGAGGCTGGCAAGTTCATCAAGGCTGCCGACGGCGACGATGCGGCCCTCGCGCACTGCAACATGCGTGGCTGCAGGGCGCGAAGGATTCATGGTCACGATCTTGCGGGCGGAAAAAACAACCGTATCCTTGCTCACTTGACCATCCCCAGTTTCCGTTACGGGAGCGTGAGGCCAGTCACTGCTCCGAGCCAGCGCCAGATCGGATGCACGAATGGGGCCAGTCATGCAGACTGGCATAGTCAGTTTGGCGTGGCTCTTGCTTTGCGTTTGGATCTGCGGTCGTGGGCGTCAGCTCTGTGTGCCGGAATTAATGGGGGCGGTGATGGCGAATCCGGGGAGAACAACCAAGGCCGCACTGGCGGACGGCCGTTCCGGGGCGTCCGGCATTGGCGATGCGCTGTTCTGGGGCTCCCTGTTCCAGGGGCTGGATCGTCGCGGCCCGTTCCTGCAGCTGCAAATTCGCCAGCTGATTTGCACCGCCATTGAGGAAGGTCGTCTCGCGCTCGGTGTGCGGATGCCGTCGAGCCGCGAGTTGGCAACTTTGCTCGACGTCTCGCGCAATACAGTCGTGATTGCCTACGAACAGCTCGTCGATCAGAATTTTCTTATTTCCCGTGAGCGAAGCGGCTTCTATGTCGCAGGTCTTCCCAAGCATTTGGGCACGCAACGTGAACTTCGTGCGGCGCCCGATGACACCGGAGCGGCGCGCTGGGCCGATCGTTTTGCAGTGCGGCCGTCAGGTCATCGTAACATCGTCAAACCACTCAACTGGCAGGACTATCCGTATCCGTTCATCTTCGGCCAGTTCGATCCCAGCTTGTTCCCGACCAATGACTGGCGCGAAAGCGCGCGCGCCGCGCTCAGCGTGCTGGAGATCAACAACTGGGCGCGCGACCTGATTGACGAGGACGATCCGGCGCTGATTGAGCAACTGCGGCTGCAGGTGCTGCCGCGCCGCGGTATCCGCGCGCGGCCGGACGAGATCATGATGACCATGGGCGCGCAGCATGCGCTCTATCTAATCGCGCGGCTTTTCACCAAGCCGGGAACGCGGGTCGGCATGGAAGATCCCGGCTATCCAGATGCGCGCAACATTTTTGGCATACTGACGGAGAACATCGTTCCGCTGGCTGTGGATGGCGATGGCATGGTGCTGGGCGAGGGGGTCGAGAGTTGTGATCTCGCTTATGTCACCGCCGGGCACCAGTGCCCGACCACGGCAGTGATGCCCGAGGCGCGGCGGCTGGCGCTGTTGCGCAAGGCGCATGAGCGCGACATCGTTCTCATTGAGGACGATTATGAAAGCGAGCTGATTCAGGAAGGGCCTGCACTGCCGCCGCTGATGAGCCTCGATCGCAATGATCGCGTGCTCTATGTCGGTAGTCTGTCCAAGGCGCTCGCGCCGGGCCTGCGCCTAGGTTACGTGACCGCGCCGGCGCCCGTTATTCGTGAACTCCGCGCGCTGCGGCGGCTGATGCTGCGGCATCCGCCACTAAACAATCAGCGTGTGGCGGCGCTGTTCATCGGTCTCGGCCATTATCGCTCGCATCTGCAGCGCGTGTCGCGCGTGCTCCTGGAGCGGGCACGGATTCTCGATCAACTGCTACCGCAGCATTTTGGCAATTGCAGTTTCGTACGCGGCGTCGGCAGCACTAGTTATTGGGTGACGGGGCCAAGTGGCTTCGATGCGACGGAGCTGGCCAAGGCGGCGCTGTCCGAAGGCGTGGTGATCGAGCCCGGCGATGTGTTCGCGATGACCAAGGGCAGCCGCACCAACAACTTCCGCCTCGGCTTCTCTTCGATCCGTAATGATCGCATCGAGCCGGGCATCGAGCGCCTTGGCCGTATCATTGCGCGGATGACCTGATCCGTCAGGTCAGTTCGCCGATGCCTTTGATCGCGCTCACGAGCGCGACGACGCCAAGGCTGGCGATGGAGACCTGGCGGTGCATCGTGTCGCTGCCGCGGCGGAAGGCAAGTTCGCCGAGCCGTGTGCCGAGCCACATCACAGGCAAGCCAAGCAGCGACAGGCCGACCGTGTGCAGATTCATCAGCCCAACGCTGACGAAGCTGACCGTGGCCGTGATGGAGGTCATCAGGAAGAACACCATCAGGGATGCGCGTGCTGCCCGGCGCGGCATCGGCAGCGACATGTAATAGGCCACGACCGGGGGGCCGGGCATGGCGGCGAGGCCGTTGAAGAGGCCGGAGAAAAAGCCGGTGATGGAAGTCAGTGATCGCGGCGGCGTGTCGGGCAGGGCAAAGCCGCGCTTCAGGGCAAAGACGGCGAACAAGGTGATGGCGCTGATGGCGAGGCGTGCCGCCGGGGCGGAGATGGTACTGAGCACCAGCGTGCCGAGCGGCGAGCCGATGACGGCGCCGAGCGTCAGCCAGCGCAGCGACGGCCAGTCGCAGGCCTTCGAGGCCTGGCGGAAATCCATCAGGCTGCCGGCAAGCTGCAAGCCGATCGCGACCGGTACGGCTTCGGTGGGTTTCATGAACAGGCTGAGCAGCGGTACGGCAGCGAGCGCGAAGCCGAAGCCGGTATAGCCGCGCAGCACGGCGGCTGCGAAGATCGAGGCAATGGAGAGCAGCACCAGCTTCGGCGTCAGTGCCGCGCCGAGGTCGCTGATAGCGATCAAGAGATCGTGCATGTCCGTCCAGCCTTCGTCAGGCCGCCACCATGGCGGCGTGGGCTGGAACATGCAGGGCCAGCGTCACATAGATGTTTGGGCCAGATCAGGTCTGGCCGGGTGGTTGGGGGCAACTGGCCCTAAGCGCGCGGCCATGCCGCTGGCAACCTCAAGTCATCATCGGCCCGCCGTGTCGATACCTATGTCCAGAATCGTATGTCCCTGATCGAGAGAGCCTTGCAATGTCCGAACCGTCAGCGCGCCACCAGCTTCTCGTCACGCTGTTCGAGGCGTTCAACCGCCACGACGCCGATGGCGTGATGGCCTGCATGACCGATGACATCATGTTCGATACGGCCGTCGGCGCGGAGATGTATGGCAACCGCGTCACTGGCAGCTCCGACGTGAAGGCTGCGTTCGAGCAGGTCTGGGGCGGCATGCCCGATGTGAGCTGGACCTGCACATCGCATAGCGTGTTCGGCGACCGTGGCCTGTCGGAATGGATTTTCCGCGGCACAGCCGCCAATGGCACGCGCATCGAGGCCGAGGGGTGCGACCTCTTTACCTTCACGGGCGACAAGATCTCGCGCAAGAGCGCTTTCCGTAAGGATCGGCAGCCGCTGCCTGCCAAGGCGACGTCGTAAGGAGGCGCTCTCATGTCGATTGCGCCCTACGACCAGCATCACGATCCGCTTGTTTCGCCCGGCCCCGGTACCAACCGCGATTATGCCCCGACATACTGGACTGCGACTGCCGGTACGCCGCCGGCGGATGACGGCCCAATCAGCGGTGACATTGATGCCGATGTGGCGATTATCGGTTCCGGCTATACGGGGCTGGCCTGTGCGATCTTCCTCGTCCGCGAATTCGGCATCAAGGCGGTCGTGCTCGAAGCCAATCGGGTCGCCTGGGGCTGCAGCACACGCAATGGCGGGCAGGGGCAGAACGCGTCGGGACGGCTGTCACGTTCGGAATGGATCGAACGCTGGGGCCGCGATGTGGCGTTGCGCCTGCATGCAGAAGTGCAGGACGGGTTCGAGACCTTCGAGGACCTGATCAAGACCGGCAATATCGATTGCGAGCCGCAGCGCGGCGGGCATCTCTATCTCGCGCACCGCCAGCGCATGTTTGACAAGATCGCGGCCGAGTCGAAGGTGCAAAACGACATCTTCGGCTACAAGACGCGCGTGTTATCAGCGGACGAAGTGCGGCGCGACTATGTGAATGAGGCCGAATGCGTCGGCGCGGTGCATGAACCGCTGGGCACCGGCGTGCATCCGGCCAAGCTCGCTTTCGGCTACATGCGCATGGCGCGCGAGCTCGGTGCGAAAATCTACACCGGTAGTCCCGTACTGGAGATCACGACGCGCGGCGGCGTGCATCATCTGCGTACACCGGGCGGCACGGTGCATGCGCGTGCCGTCGGTATCGCGACCGGCGCCTACACGTCGCTTGGCCTGACTCCGCTTCTGCGCGGGCGCTGCATGCCGATCATGTCGAATTCCATCGTAACGCGCCCGCTCACCGATGCGGAGTTGGAGGCGACTGGCTTCAAGACCACGCAGGTAATCACCGATACGCGTACGCTGCGCTTCTATTATCGTCGGTTGCCGGACAACCGCGTGCAGATCGGCAGTCGCAGCGCCATCACCGGTGCCGACGCCGCTAACCAGAAGCATCTGCAGCTCCTGATCGACGGGCTGCATCGCAAATTCCCGGCGCTGAAGGGCATTGCGATCAATTACTCATGGTGGGGCTGGGTTGATGTCAGCCACGACATGATGCCGCGCATCTTCCGCCCCGATCCCAGCCAGACGCTGTTCTATGCGCTCGGCTATGGCGGCAATGGCGTATCCTATTCGGCGCAGGCCGGCCGCCGCATGGCGCAGATGATCGGCGGTAAGGCGTTCAAGGGGCAGGACTTGCCGATCTTCAACTCGCCGCTGCCGACGCATCCGTTCTCGCCATTCCGGCGCATCGGGCAGCGGATGCTTTATAAATTGTATCAGGCGCGCGACGAGGCTGCCTGAATAGTTGCGGCTTGTCGGACGACCTGTGCCAGGCGGTGCGCATCCCTCGTCTGGCATTTCGCGCCAATGGATATACACTTGCGTCGGACCCAAGCAGCTTAGGGCTGCGAGGACGTACGCGCGCGTCGCAAGGTCTCTGACGGCAGCTCGGTAAAATGCCGCTTGTAGTCGAGGGAGAACTGGCTGAAATGCCAGAAGGGATGCTTGGTGCAGGAGCGCCGACTACGGCAGCAGGCCGCTCTCGGAGTTTTTCGCGGCTGCCATAGATGCGGCCTAGAACGGTCTCCGCGTTACGCCCTGCGTTCCCACCGATGCTTGCGAGGCAACCAAGGGCGCCTGCCGCGCCCGCAAAGCATATTTCTGCGATCCTGCGATTGACACGGTCGATACGTCTTACTTCCTGTCAGATGGTTACCTCGCCGGCTTCCGCGCAAGGGTCGACATGGCGAAAGCCTCAGCAGTGCTGAGTTGGGACGATATCGAGCATCGCGACACGGTTTATGTCACGGTCGTGGACCGCGACCTGAATGCGGTTTCACTGATCAATTCGTCGCTCTATCCGTTTGGTAGCGGCGTCTACGCGAAGAAGTCGGGGGAGGGGCTGCGCAATCGCGGATGGAGTTTTCGTGCTGCTCCCGGTCCCCCCGAATTCGCCGGGGTCGCGCAAACGTCCGATGCATACCATCATTCCAGGGATGCTGATGAAGGATGACCACGCGGTGATGCGGTTCGGCGTGATGGGTGGTCATTACCAAGCCTGTGGTTACGCTAATTTCCTGGCCAATGCGCTGGATCGCGGAATAGATATTCAGGCGGCGGCTGAAGCGCCTCGCTCTTTCGCTTTTGACGGCCTGTTGGAACTCGAAGCCACCATCCCGGAAATGATAAAGGACGATTTGTCGGCACGTGGGCATCGCGTTAAGTGAGTCGATGCCGGAATTGGCGCATGGTCAGACGCCGGACTTGGTGACGTCCGTTCATGGCGCAAAGCAGACATCGCTTGTTGAAGATCTGGTAGTAACTGGCATTATCTGGCCGGTCGGTGTGTTTGCATGAAAATGCGTCGCAGTTGAAACCACCAAAATCTACCAGAAGGCGAAATGCTCCCCCGTGAGAGGAAGGCCTCTGCAGTCAACCAATGTTAAAGATACTTCGCGATTAGTTTGAACTCCTGCAGTTGATCTCGTCTGGTTGAGGCCGTGGGCTTCTGTGGTTGTTCCAAGCATTGGCTGATGTGATCGTGAATCAGAGCTTTCTTGGCATTCTCGATAGCACTCTCGACGGCTTGCATTTGTTGGGCGATCTGCAGGCAAGACTGCCCTTGTTCAATCATTTCAATGATCGCTTGTAGATGCCCGTCAGCGCGCTTGAGGCGCTTGATAATTGCGGGATGATTGTCCTTTGACATGTGATCTCCTATCCTCCCAAGAGGATAGCATATATCCCCCCTGGGGGATATAGAAAAACGCTTGACTCGGTTGTGGGGCAGGCGTACTGGCCAATCATTGTCTGGAACAGATCGTTCAAGACAGAACTTTCAAACTGAAACGACGAGCATTCACGAACAACAAATGGGCAGTACCACCATTGGCAACGCCAACCCGGCGACGATGTTCGGGTTCGCGGTGCCGCAAAACATCAGGCCGCAAGGCATCAAGATCAATCGCGACGGCTATGGCCGCGTGAGGGTTGGTGGTCGCGACTAGCTGACCGCTTGCTGCTCACCGACCTGCCGCGCAAAGCGGACGTGGAGGTGAGCGATGTTCACAAGACTCGCAAAATCCAGACTTGCAGGATTTCGGTTCATTCAGCCGCGGCAGATCATGCCGAGGTTGAGCGAGCTCGTGTTTTACAAAGACACTCTTTCCAATAACTCGCATTCCAATGACGACCTGCCGGATTTTCGCCATCCGGTGGCAAAGGGCAAGCGTGGGTCTCCATCCCCTGCGCTTGCCTGTCATTGGTCTAATCGCAATGGCCGGCTCGAATGCTGTTGGACGACAGAGAGCAGTGGCGACGTGCAAATCGACGATGTCGATGAACATGAGTATGCCCAAGGTGGCGTTCTGCGCCTTTCGTCGAAACGATCGCGTCGGTTCATTCTAGCGCCGGCTGGATAAGCAGAGGAATTGCAAATGGACGAAGGACCTAGTTGTCCCGCCGCCCACCTCTCCGGTGCTGCGACGGGAGTCCCCTTGGGAAACAGACACACTGATTTTTGTGAAGCCGTGATCCTGTCCGGTCGAGGTGTCGTGGGCGTCTAGTCCTCCGCTCACCTTGTGCCGGCGATCGTCGGCATCGAGGTGAACATCGGAGGCGGAAGATGGTCGACGTCAGACATCTGTCGAATCTCAAATTCTTTGATTTCTTCAATGGTGTCCGTCGAGGCGGATACTTAACGGCGGGTCGTGCTCAGGTTCGCACCACGTTCAATCAAGACATGGCGGAGAGGCACGGCGTCGAGGCAACGCTGGTGTTCAATGCCTGCGGCGACATCACGACGTTGGACGCGTTATGGGTTGAACTGTGGCGGTTCACATCGGCCTTTGGCTGGCGTGACGTTGGAATGCCACTCACCTACGGCGTCACCAAGGGCTCCATACCAAGCGAAAATTGCGGCTGCCAAAGATCGCTCTCGGGGGCGTTGATTCACGCCTCCTTGGATGATGTGCGCATGAGCATTTAGCGCCGTAGTCAAATCACCAAATCCGTCATCGGATTGGTGCTGCCCTGAGCATAGGCCGCCCAACACCTCGTGTCAGTCGAACGCGACTTGTTGCGCCAACGGGTATGACCCTCGTTCGCCTTTCTCTCAACTCATCAACGTCAGTTTCCCGCCAGAAGAGGCTTGGGAATTGGCTCGAACAATCACGTAGGAAATAGATCATGGCCACTATCGATAGTGCAGTTACACAAGCGGAAAAGCACGACGGTGCCGCTCCAGAAATTCATGCCGCTGTGCTGGATAAAGCTCATCTCGGCGACATTCATGGCGCCCTTGGCAGCATTGCCGAGGACGATGTCGCCCCGCGCGCGACGTTAGGAGCGCGATTTAAAACCCTGGCTGCAATCGTTGGTCCGGGATTGATCGTGATGGTTGGTGACAACGACGCTGGTGCTTTTGGGACCTACACTCAGGCTGGCCAGAACTACGGTACGACGCTGCTCTGGACGTTGATGCTGCTCATCCCGGTTCTTTATGTAAACCAGGAAATGGTCGTGCGGCTCGGAGCGGTAACCGGCGTCGGCCATGCGCGGCTGATATTCGAACGCTTTGGCAAGTTCTGGGGTGCCTTCAGCGTTATCGACCTGTTTCTGCTCAACGCGCTGACGTTGGTGACGGAGTTCATCGGCATTAGCCTCGCGCTCAGTTATCTCGGGCTATCGCAGTTCTGGGGCGTTCTGCTGTCTGCCTTGATCGTCATGATTGCAGTAAGCACCGGTGACTTCCGGCGCTTCGAGCGTTTTGCGATCGGGCTGGTCGCCGGCAGCCTGCTTCTGGTGCCGATCATCCTGATGGTGCATCCACCGGTTGGCCAAATGGCTCACGATTTCTTCGTGCCGAAGATGCCTCCGGAAAGCAAACTGAGCGAGGTGATGCTGCTGATCATCGCTATCGTCGGTACCACCGTGGCTCCCTGGCAGCTGTTCTTCCAGCAGAGCTATATCGTCGACAAGAGAATTACGCCGCGCTTCATCCGCTACGAGCGTTGGGATCTATGCTTCGGTATCGTTCTGGTGATTCTCGGCGCCGTGGCGATGATGGGCTTCTGTGCTGCAATTTTCGCCGGGCAGCCGGAGTTCGGGAACTACACCGATGCACTCGGAACGGCGGTCGGGCTGGAAAAGTATGCTGGCAAATTGCCCGCTACCTTGTTCGCATTGGCGTTGCTCGATGCCAGCATCATCGGGGCGGCAGCGGTTTCGCTTGCCACGGCCTATGCGATCGGTGATGTATTTTCACTGAAGCACTCGCTGCATCGCAAGCCGCAGGATGCCAAAGGGTTTTACGGCATCTATTTCGGTTTGATCGTTTTGGCGGCAGTGCTGGTTCTGACGCCGGGTACCCCGTTGGGTCTCCTGACCAATGCGGTCCAGACTCTCGCCGGGGTCCTGCTTCCGAGTGCAACGGTATTCCTGCTCTTGCTCTGCAACGACAAGGCGGTTCTCGGCCCTTGGATCAACTCGCGCCAGCTGAATGTATTCACCGGTGCGGTTGTCGCGGCACTGGTGATGCTGTCCATCATCCTTACGGCATCCGTCTTGTTCCCGAATATGGACGAGCAATGGATCATCGGCATTCTTGGCGGCGGTAGCCTGCTTGCGATTGTCGTCACGATCGGCGTTCGACTCATCGAGTCCTATCGTGCACCGGCGAAGCGATTCAGCCGAAGCATTGTGCGCAAGTCGGTACGACAGGATTTCGATACCTGGCGGATGCCGCCGCTCGATCAGTTGCCGCGGGCTCATCTCAGTATGCTCAGCCGAATCTGGATGGTCGTGTTGCGAGGTTATCTCGTCATCGCGGCCGGGCTGGTCTTGCTGCGCATCGTACAGCTTGTCACGACCGGCGTGTAAATGCGCGTTTTGAAGGGCCGCTTCCCAATCGGGAAGGGCCCGGCTGGTTCGCTCGTCGAAGGATGAGGAGGATTAGGCAATGTGGATCGACAATCCGTTTGCAGCGCTGATCGAGGCCGCTCGGCGATATGCCGCGTTGGTCATGCTGCGGCTCGCCAGCGTCATTCTGCGGACGGCCATTGAACTTCGCCAGCGCTGCTTGATCTCAAGCCGCAACCTTCACGCGGCACTTACGATTGCGGAGGTCTTCGGACGATCCGCAACCGTCGTGATGTTCGGATGCAAGTGGGGCGTCAGGCCGCCGCGATCCGGATCCGAATGATGCCATCGTCGCTCCGGCGATCGCTACGTGTCAATCAAATCCGTGAAATGAGAGTGTTATGAAAAAGGTCTGTTCTGTTTTTGGCGGCGCCTGCGCTGCATTGGCCGCAAGCTCGTTGGCAAGCGCTGCCGACTTGTCGAAAGAACTGTTGGTCAAGACTCCTGTCCGCGCCGTTTATGATTGGACCGGGTTCTATGTCGGCGGTCATTTCGGTTATGGCGACGGCAGCTTGGGTCCGAATACCAATCCGATTCTCGGACAGGCGGTGGTGTTTCCATCCACGATTACGGGTCTCATTGGAGGCTTTCAAGCGGGATACGATCTTCAGCTTTCGGATCGCGTCGTGATCGGCATGGAAGCCGATGTCTCGCTCGTGAGTCCCGTTGATACTACGAAACACGCGCCCGGCGCATTCGACACCGCCATTGATTATGTGGGCACGGTGCGGGGGCGTATCGGATATGCTTTCGGCATGTTGATGCCTTACGCGACCGGGGGGCTCGCTTGGGGGCAGACCAAGGTGAATGTCTTCGCCGATGATGGCAGCGCTCTGTTCTCGAAACAACGCACGCATCTCGGCTGGACGGCGGGTGCCGGTGTTGAAATGGCGGTCGGCGGTAACTGGAGCGCGAAGCTGGAATATGACTACATCAATCTGGCGGGCCGATCATATGACCTCAGAGACGTCTCTCTCCCGAACGTGCATGTTGATCCCAGCATGCACCTCGTCAAGGCCGGGCTGAATTACAGGCTGTGGAATACGCCATCGTGGTCGTCATCGAGGCCGTCCGTGAAAACGGAAATCATGCCAGAATCGGCCGACTGGAATATTCACGGCCAAACCACTTTCATCGGACAAGGCTATCCGCGGATTCGCTCGCCATATCAAGGCGCGAACAGTTTACCGGCGGGAGGCCAGGCTCGTGAAACATTGACGGCTGCTGCGTTTCTTGGTTGGCGGCTGTGGGACGGCGGTGAGTTCTATTTCAATCCGGAATTGGCGCAGGGCTTTGGCTTGAATGGCACGCTCGGACTGGCGGGCTTTCCGAACGGTGAGGCGCAGAAGGGCGGGGCGGAGTATCCGAAATTTCGTGCGCAGCGCTACTTCTTGCGCCAGACCTTCGGTCTTGGCGGCGAACAGGAAGAGGTTGCGGACGCCGCGCTGCAACTTGCCGGTAAGCGCGATATCAATCGTGTGACGCTGACAATCGGCCGCTTTGCTGTTGGAGATTTCTTTGATGGAAATTCATATGCCAAGGATCCCCGTGCGGACTTTATGAATTGGGCGATTTGGTCAGCCGGCGCCTACGACTTCCCGGCAGATCTTCCCGGCTTCACACGCGGTGCGGTCATCGAACTAAATCATAAAGATTGGGCGTTGCGGACCGGTGTCTTCCAGGTTCCGGAAGAGCAAAACAGCGATGTTCTCGTCTTCAAGGACGGGGCAGGTGCGGTGGTCGAGCTGGAAGAACGCTACGCGATGTTTGGACAACCGGGTAAACTCCGTTTGGGTGCGTTCGCCAATCGTGGCAAGACGGGGAACTACCGCAATGCGCTCGGGATTGTCGCTTCCGATCCTTCACTTGACATCAACAACGTGATGGCAGGCTCTCGCGCAGAGCGCGTCAAATATGGCTTCTATGTCAATATGGAGCAGGCCATCACGAACAACGTCGGGATATTCGCTCGTGCCAGCTGGAATGATGGCCAGACCGAAATCCTGTCTTTTACAGACATCGATCGAAGCATGTCTGGTGGCGTCTCAATCAAGGGCAGCGCTTGGGGGCGCCCCAGCGACACTATTGGGATTGGCGGGGCGATCAATGGATTATCCAGCGCCAATCGGGATTTCCTGGCTGCGGGTGGAAACGGATTACTGATTGGCGATGGCCAGATGAATTATCGGAGCGAGAAGATTGTCGAGGCTTACTATGCCTACAGTTTCAACGCGTGGAGCACGTTGACATTCGATTATCAGTTTGTTGCCAATCCTGCTTACAACGCGGACCGGGGGCCTGCGTCGATTTTTGCAGCACGTGCGCATGCGGAGTTCTAAGGTGCCCTTTGTAAATTCGCTGAACCGCGTGCATTTCTGAGCCGCGGAGTTATTGAGGCCGACTATCGTCATCCATGATGCGAGCATGAGCTTGTTTCAAGGATGACGTAGGCGGCCCACGCCTCGGTCGCGCAGGCGGTCTATTCAACTTAAGTGGCGGAGTCTCTCTTTTCGATCGAAATACGCATTCCACCAGGTCAACTCCCGTAGGAGACCGATTCCGTCCAGTGGGCGGAGGAGCTATTGAAGCGTCTGCAGATTGGGCGGCAGGACGCGCTCGGCGCGACACAATCCGCACCAGAAGCACTTCGATTTGCAACAACGTATGTTTTGTCGTGGACGTTCCTTCCGGGGTGGCTTCCCGACGGCGCTGAACCGGATGCTGGATCTGACGAACCAGCGGGATCGGATGACGATCATGTTGGCGCTAGCGATCGATTTTAAAGAACGGTGGGCCCGGGCATGGTCTGCTCATAGCGCGAAGCGGGCATGACTAAACAAGAGTTGTCGTCGAATAGCTGTGTTTCTCACCCTTGTCCGAAACAGCCGAAGGCAACTGATCGGCAAGGTTATCCGGCACTTTTAATACTGTGGCTCGCTCGATCCGACTAGAGCGAGCCTGTTTTTCACTCTTGTACCGTTCTTCGAAATGTCGGCCACGTGCCACCTAGTTGAGTGGTCAGCTCACGTGCGCCGGTCGCAAGCGTGCTGCGCATTTTTTTTATTGCGCTTTCACCGAAGCGCTCGCGGGGGCCAGAAAGAGAAAGTGCTCCAAGAATACCTGCCGGGCCGAAGACTGGCGCGGCAACGCCAGCGCATGCAGGATCGCGTTCGCCAAGGGACAGTGTCCAACCGCATGTGCGGATATCATCATAGCGTTTTCCAGTCTCTCCTTCGAATGCAAGGAGCACGTGACCGGCGGCCCCGGCTTTGAGGGAGAAAACATCGCCGGCCGTCACCCGGTCCAATGTTGCGTGGCGCGAATCCTCGCGTAGCAGGCAAAGCCGATGCGTGGCATCCTGGCGAACATGGAATGACGCGCTTTCCGTACCCTGCGCCACGAGGCTGCGCAGCACCGGTACGACCGACGCCCTGAGGCGGTTCTTGCGCTCATAGGCAATGCCGAATCGGAAAGCGATAACGCCCAGATCGTAACAGCCATCGTGAAGTTTCACGGCATAGCCATTACGTTCGAGCGACGTCATCAGGCGAAGGATCGTGCTCTTGTAGAGCCCCGTCGCGCGCGACAGTTCGGCGAGGGTGACGGGTGCGTCGGATGTTTCCAGCGCGCGCAGGACGGTGAAAGCGCGCTCCAGCGCAGCAACGCCTCCGTCAGTGGCGGGGAAGTTCTGCGTATCGACCATCTATATTCCAGCCTGCAGGGTAGCGATGCGGTGCGCCACCGATACGCGATGATTACACGAGTGCCGATCACTTTGAAATGAGCAAGGCCGTCGCTCCTCGTCTCACGCGTGATGATGAGTCCGACACGCGCTGACGTTCTGTCTGTGCGAACGCCGTAGCTACAATTGGTCTGATCGATGTGCATGCGACACATGCGCCGAACGACAACTCTTGACGGCAAATCATTCAAAACTCTACGATACAAAAAAGAGAACAGTTGTTCTGTTGAGCAGAACAGTAGCGAGGCGCAGATTTCGCCCGCGCGTACGACCGTGGCGATGCGCAATCATTCCACCTCCGTAAATGCTCACTGACATCGAATTGATAGCTGCCTCGCCGCAATGGCGAGGCAGAGGAAACGAGTATGAGGACGGAATGACGTTGGCTGTGTCTTCGCGAAAAATGCTGATCGCGAACAGGGGCGAGATCGCCATTCGCATCGCGCGAACTGCTGCAAAGTTGGGAATTCGCACCTGCGCGATTTATCCGGAAGACGATGCCGGGTCGCGTCACGTCGCCACCTCCGATTGGTCGGCGCGCATTTCCGGCCGCGGCGCTTCTGCTTATCTGGACCATGCCGAGATCGTTCGCACTGCCGTGCGCGAAGGGTGCGATCTCATCCATCCCGGTTATGGTTTTCTGTCCGAGAACGCCGAGTTCGCCGATGCCTGCAAGGCGAATGGCCTGACTTTCATCGGCCCCGGCGGTGATGCATTGAAGGCGCTTGGCGACAAGGCGCAAGCGCGGCAGATTGCGCGTAAGCTCTCGGTACCGCTGATCCAGGGACTCGATGTCGTCAGTTCGCCAGACGAGTTGGCCGCATTCTTTGACGCGCAGGGCGACGGTGGCAGCATCGTCATCAAGGCCGTGTCCGGCGGCGGCGGACGGGGCATCCGCATCGTGAAGAAGCGTGACGAGATTGCGTCGGCGCTACAGAGCTGTCGTGCGGAAGCGCTGGCGGCGTTCGGCGATCAGAATGTATATGTCGAGCGCCTGATCGAACGTGCGCGGCATGTCGAGGTTCAGGTCATCGCCGACGGAAGTGGCGGCGTGATCCATCTCTGGCATCGCGAATGCAGCCTGCAGCGCCGCAACCAGAAGATTATCGAGATCGCGCCGTGCCTGTGGATTGCTCCTGATGTGGCTGAAGCCATGCTGAAGGATGCATGCCGGATCGTTCAGGAGGTCAACTATGTTGGCCTGGCCACCGTCGAGTTCCTCTATGACGTTGGTCGCAACGACTACGCTTTCATGGAAGTCAATCCGCGCATTCAGGTTGAGCACACCGTTACCGAGGAAATTCTCGATCTCGATCTCGTCGCCTTGCAGATCGGCGTCTGCACGGGCACGAGTCTGGAGGCGCAGGGGCTCAGCCAGCGCGCTGTGCCAAAGCCGCGCGAGATTGCGATCCAGGCGCGGGTCAATGCGGAAAGCATGGGAGCCGATGGCACGGCGAGCCCGGCCGTCGGTCTCGTTGCGCTCTATGAGCCGCCGGGCGGGCCGAAGATTCGTATCGATGGTGCAGGCTTTTCGGGCCTCACGCTGACGCCGTATTACGATTCACTGCTGGCCAAGGTCATCGTCCGCGCGGATGGCGGATGGGAAGCGGCGCGTGCGAGCCTCGATCGTGCGCTGTCCGAATTCCAGGTGGCGGGCGTCGAGACCAATATCGGTTTCCTCCGCAGTGTCCTGCAATTGCCTGAGGTCAAATCGGGCGAGTTCACCACGCGCCTGATTGACCAGAAGACGCGCGAGCTCGTCGAAGGCGACGTGCCGCCGCAGAAATTCAAGGCCGCGGCTGTTACGACACAAACTACTGCGCGCGTGAGCTTGAATATCGGAAGTGGGAATGTCGGCGTTCCATCCCCGATGCCCGGTGTCCTCATCTCTTTGCTGGTTGCCGAGAACGAGCCTGTCGGAGCGGGAACGCCGATTGCTGTGCTCGAAGCCATGAAGATGGAGCACGTGGTCACGTCTCACGCGGCGGGATATGTGCGGCAGCTCGCGCAGATCGGAAGCACGGTTGGCAAGGGCGACGTGCTGATCGTCGTCGAAACAGCGGAGGTCGAGGTCGCCGCTGAAGCCGTCGAGAACGAGTTCGATCCGGACGCGATTCGGCCCGATCTTCAGGAGGTACTGGACCGTCTCGCTTTGTGTGAGGATGCGGCGCGCCCGGCCGCGGTGGACCGGCGGCACAATACGGGCAAGCGCACCGCCCGCGAGAATATCGCGTATCTTTGCGATCATGGATCGTTCGTCGAATACGGCGCGCTCGCCGTCGCGGCGCAACGCGGCCGGCATTCCGAAGAGTATCTGCGCGCCAATAGCCCGGCCGACGGCATCGTGGCCGGTATCGCCAGCATCAATGCGGACGAATTCGGAGCCGAGCGCAGCCGTGTCGCCGTCATGGCCTATGACTACAGCGTCTTTGCGGGTACGCAAGGACATTTCGGTCATCGCAAGACGGACCGTCTGCTGAGCATCGCGGAAAAGGCGGCGCTGCCCATCGTGATCTATGCCGAAGGCGGCGGCGGCCGGCCGGGGGACACCGATAATAAACCCGGCGTCAATCTGGCCAATCCCACCTTCTGGAAGATGGCGCGCATGTCCGGCATCGCGCCGTTGGTGGGTATTGCGGCGGGCCGGTGCTTTGCCGGTAACGCAGCCGCACTTGGCGTCTGCGATGTCGTGATCGCCACGGAGGACGCGTCCATCGGCATGGGTGGACCGGCCATGATTGAGGCTGCCGGGCTCGGCACATGCTCGCCAGATGAAGTTGGTCCGTCCGATGTTCATTCGGCCAATGGCGTCATCGACGTTCTGGTGCGTGATGAAGCCGAAGCGACGGCCGTCGCGAAAAAGTATCTGTCCTATTTTCAGGGAGACACCGGTACCTGGGACGTATCCGACCAGCGTGTTCTACGCGCGGCCGTGCCGCCCGATCGCAAACGAGCTTACGACGTCATGCCGATTATCGAGACCGTGTTCGATATCGGCTCGGTACTGGAATTGCGACGCGGTTTTGGCCGCGGGGTTGTCACGGCTTTTGCGCGACTCGAAGGCCGTGCCTGCGGTGTCGTCGCCAATGTCTCGGCCGTCAATGGCGGCGCCGTCGATCGCGACGAGGCGGACAAGACGGCGCGCTTCATGCAGCTTTGCGATGCTTATGACATTCCCATCGTCAGCTTCATCGACACGCCGGGATTTATGGTCGGGCCGGAAGCCGAGACCCGCGCCAATGTCCGGCATTTCAGTCGCATCTTCCTCGTGGGCGCGAGCCTGACCACGCCGATGATCAGCGTCATCCTGCGTAAGGCCTATGGTCTCGGCGCCATGGCGATGAGCGGCGGCAGCTTTCACGAAAGCAGTCAGATGACGTTCAGCTGGCCGTCTGGTGAATTCGGCGCCATGGGACTCGAAGGCGCGGCGCGCCTCGGCTTCCGCAAGGAACTGGAGGCAATCGACGATCTCAATGAGCGCGACAAGCGCTATCGCGAGATCGTCGATGGCATGTACCAGGCCGGAAAGGCGACCAGCATTGCACCATATCTCAGTATCGACACGGTCGCAGACCCCGCCGACACGCGGGCCCTGATCGCGAGCGGGCTGAAGGCCTTTGTGAAAATTCATGACGAGAAGCAATCCAAACGGTCGTTCGTGGACGCCTGGTGAGGCGCCGGACCGAGCGTCCGGTGACAAAATATGCAAGAGGAAACGAAATCCATGACTGACACGCAGTCCGAAGCTCTCCGCCATGTGGTTGCAGCGCGCAGCGAAGCGGAGAAGGGGCCGTCCGGCCAGACCATTCGCGCCATCCGCAAGGTCGGCGTGATCGGCGCCGGCACCATGGGGACCGGCATCGCCATGGCGATGTCCAATGCAGGCCTGTCCGTCACGCTGGTGGAGACGAGCGAGCAGGCGCTGGCCCGGGGCCTGGACATGATCCGTGCGAACTACGAGGCCACGGCAGCGAAAGGACGCCTGACGCCTGAGCAGGTCGAGGAGCGCATGCAACGTATCGTCGGTCGAACCGATATGGACGGATTTCGCGATGCCGACCTAATCGTGGAAGCCGTCTTCGAGGACATGAAGGTCAAGCTGGAGATTTTCCGCCAGCTCGATGCGATCGCTCCGCCGGACGCCATTCTGGCCACCAACACGTCGCGTCTCGACGTCAATGAGATTGCGCGCGCGACCTCGCGGCCGCAAAGCGTGGTCGGCATGCACTTCTTCAGCCCGGCACATGTGATGAAGCTGCTGGAAGTCGTGCGCGGCACGGCGACCGGTTCTGAGGTTCTGGCCACCGTCATGGCGCTCGCGAAGCAGATCGGGAAGCAGCCGGTTCTGGTCGGCGTCTGCGACGGATTCGTCGGTAACCGCATGGTCAGCCATTACACGCGCGAAGCTCAGTTCCTCGTCGAGGAGGGCGCTTCGCCGGGGCAGGTGGACGGCGCGCTGGAGCGCTTCGGCATGGCGATGGGTCCCCTACGGATGCAGGACATGGCTGGCCTCGACATCTCATGGGCCGCGCGCAAGCGGGCCGCACCGACCCGGCCGGCAGATATCCGCTATTGCAAGATCGCCGACACGATCTGCGAGGCGGGTCGATTTGGCCAGAAGACCGGTGCGGGTTTCTATCGCTACGAGCCCGGTAGCAGGAAGCCACTTCCTGATCCGCGCGTTGAGGAGATCGCTGTCGCATGTGCTGCGGAGGCCGGTATCAAACGACGTGTCATTTCCGATGAGGAGATCGTTGAGCGAACGATCTTCGCTCTGGTGAACGAGGCAGCCAACATCCTGGCGGATGGCATCGCTCAGCGCGGCAGCGATATCGATGTCATCTATGCCGATGGATACGGCTTCCCCGCTACGCGCGGCGGTCCTCTGTTTTATGCAGATGAAGTCGGTCTCGCCAAAGTCGCGGAACGCGTCGCGGCGTTTCATGCGGCGCATGGCGTGTTGTGGACGCCGGCACCGCTGCTGCTCGCCCTCGCCCGCAGCGGCAAACGCCTGTCCAGCTATGTCTGACGCTATTGCATCGCCGCAGCTGATAGCTGCGGCGCCAATCATATCCCATCACAATCAAAAAACTGGAGGAGACATCATGACCAAGAGTAGTACGCGGCACCGTTTGTCAAAATGGACGGTGACGATCGCGCTGACCGCCACGATTGGGCTGGCTGTGCAAGCACCGGCGGTCGCAGACACATTCCCGTCGAAGCCGATCCGCTTCGTTGTCGGATTCAGCGCCGGCAGTTCGGTCGATACTGTCGCACGCATTGTGGCAGAGGGGCTGCGCACGAAGTACAATTGGAACGTGGTCGTCGACAACCGCACCGGTGCCAACGGCCAGATCGCCGCCGGAGAGCTGCAATCTTCGCAGCCCGATGGCTATACGATGCTGATCTCCAATTCGAGCACCATCACGGTCAATCCACTGATCTACAAGAAGCTGGCTTACGATGCGTCGCAATTCGTGCCGGTGACAGCCGTGGTAGCCGTCCCTTTCATCCTCACCTACAACCCGCAAAACACGCGGCTTGCTGGTGTGAAGACGCTGGCAGACCTTATCGATCGCGCACGCCAGAAGCCTGACGAGTTGATGTATGGGTCGGCCGGAAATGGTAACCTGATCCATCTTGCGAGTGCTCTGCTCTGCAGCTCCGCGAAGGTTCAGATGCGGCACGTGCCATATCGCGGTGCTGCGCCGATGCAAACTGCGGTGCTGGGCCGCGAGATTGACGTTAGCTTCGACACCACGTCGGCGGTGCCGCTGATCAAGAGCGGAAATCTGAATGCGCTGGCCATTTCGGCAGCTGAGCGCTGGCCGGATCTGCCGGATGTGCCCACCGTCGCGGAGCAGGGCTATCCCGGCTACGATGTGTCGTTCTGGGTTGGAGCGTTCTTGCCGCCGAAGACTCCGACAAACGTTGTCAAGACCTTCAACGAAGCGTTCAAGGCCGTCACCGAGGATCCGAAGATGCGGACGCTATTGTCGCAGCAAGGACGCATCATGATGCTGACGTCGGATCAGTTTGCGGAAAAGATCAAGACAGAGACGGAGCGTAACGCGACGATCGTCAAGGACGCCAAGATCGAGATCGAGTAATGTCGGATTTGGTCTTGGCGGAAAGCTTTTGTCGGCAAGATCGATTAATCATCGGGATGTCCGCTTCAATAGGAAAGCGGATATCCCGACAATATATGTGACGACATCGTCTCGTGAAGTAGTTGGGCTTTGCGCGTCTCACCGGTGGGTATGAATCACAGTCACTTGTTGGACACGGCGTCGTACGAGAAAAGCCAGTGATAGCGGTTGCGGACTTTCGTCTCGTTCCATTGCGAAGATACATAATGGACCGCATCTTCGGCATTCATTAGACGCTCATTGTGAAAGATGTTGCGGTTATGCTCGGCCTCAACAACGCAGCGGTTGGCTCGCGTCACGCGCTCCTGCTCGTAGGCGAGAAAGGCAGCTCCGTGGTCGCCCCGATTAACCGCAAGACATCGGGCCAGCGTCACGGCGTCCTCGATCGCCATAACTGCGCCTTGCGCCATGAATGGCAACATCGGGTGGCACGCATCACCGACCAGTACCACGCGTCTTTTTGACCACTGCTCCATCGGAGGACGGCTCATGAGCGCCCATCGATAGTGAACATCGATATTATCGATCAGGACATGGACATCCGGATGCCATCCGGTGAAGTCGCCGGCGCACTCTTCACGTGTGCCCTTCGCGGTCCATGACTCCGTTTCCCAACCCGATCGTTCGACGACGCCGACGAAGTTGAAGAGTTCGCCCCGGCGGAGGGGATAGGTCACGACGTGGCGACCCGGTCCAACCCAGTTCGTCCCGATGTCGAGCCGGATATGCGACGGCAGCCGGGAAGATGGGATGACGCCGC
This sequence comes from Bradyrhizobiaceae bacterium PARB1, assembly GCA_002256345.1. Lineage (GTDB taxonomy): Bacteria > Pseudomonadota > Alphaproteobacteria > Rhizobiales > Xanthobacteraceae > Tardiphaga. Next base: position 177,569 of record NKIY01000010.1, read on the forward strand.
GCCATGCCACGCAGCCGGTGAAATGCGCCGGCCCGGCTCCGAACACGGCTGCCCGCACGGCCGAATGGATTCCGTCCGCTCCAATCAGGATATCGCCCTCGATGCGTTGACCGTTGGACAGTGACACCGTCACACCATCAGCGCGATCATCAACGGCAACGACACCAGCGCCCTGACGGATCGCACTGGGGTCATGCTGGATGACGGCATTGACCAGTGTGGTCTGAAGGTCTCCGCGGTGAACCATGAGGTAAGGAAATCCGTATTCGGCGACCGACATCGATCCGAGATCGAAGAGAGACCAGGTCTCGCCGCTATTCCACAGACGGATGGTTTTGGCGGCGGGCTCGACGGCCAGGTCTCGCACCGCGTCGAGGACGCCGAGCGATGCGAGCCCGCGCGTCCCGTTCGGGCTGATCTGCACGCCTGCACCGGTCTCGCGCAACGTTTCGGCCTGCTCGAAGATCGTGACTCTGAAGCCACGCTGCATCAGCGCGATGGCCGTGCAAAGCCCCGCAATACCGGCCCCGGCAATCAGAATGTGTTGTGTCATGATCGCGTATCCCGGGCGGCTTGCTGTATCAGTCATTGCGGATTGAAGGAGGACTCCAATTGGTCCGCCGGCCGCTATTCCGAGGTGATCTCGGCATCCTTCACGACCTTGGCCCAGCGCTGGCGGTCCTTTGCGATGAGTGCCGCCAGCTGTTCGGGCGGACCGCCCCGCGCAATCAAGCCCTGCTTGTCGAGCAATGCCCGTACACTCGGCTGGTTCAGGATCGCGTTGAATTCGGCATTGTAGCGGTCGATGGTCGCCTTCGGCGTGCCAGCAGGTGCAAGGACGCCATACCAGAGGTCCACGTCGAAATCGGCGACGCCTGCTTCAGCCAGTGTCGGCACGTTCGGGGCTTGCGGAGCTCTTGATTTGCTGCCGACGGCGAGAATACGGATTTGTCCGACTTCTGCGAGAGGAAGCGCGGTGTGGATCGGCAAGAACATCGCCGAGACATGGCCGCCCGCAAGATCCTTCACGGCGCCGGCCGAGCCCGGATAGGGAATATGCGTCAGCTTGACCTGCGCGGTCAGCTTGAACAGCTCCATCGCGAGATGTTGTGGTGTGCCGCGGCCGGGCGACGCGTAATTGATCTCGCCAGGCTTGTTGCGTGCACGTTCCATCAGCTCCTGGAGTGTTGTGACGTTGAGCGAAGGATGCACGACCAAGGCGAGTGCGCCGGTCGCGATCTCCGCGATCGGCTCGAAACTCTTTTCCGGATCATAGGGAAGCCTGCGGTAGAGACTCGCATTCATGACGAAGGTGTTCACCGTCACCAACAGAGAGAGGCCATCCGGAGCAGCGCGGGCCGCGGCCTCGGTGCCGATATTGCCGCTCGCGCCAGCCTTGTTCTCGACGATGACCGGCTGGCTCCAGCGCTGGCGCAATTCCTCGCTGAGGAGGCGCGCCAGAAGGTCGGGTCCTGTGCCTGGCGAAAAAGGGACATTGAGCCTGATGGGTTGCTGGGACGATCCCTGCGCAAAGCCTGCTCTGGCCGAGAGAGGGGCCAAGGCCATGAAGCCAAGAACCATGCGACGTGAATATCTCGCGGGCATGCGTTTCCTCGTTGTCACGGCCCGCCGATGTTTCTCAGATGGCCAAAATCGTAATAATCTCTTATTATGAGATTTCATCAAGTATGACCCGATCCGGTCGGCCAGTTCAAGATTGATTTTGGTCAAGCGGAAAAAGTATCTGCCTTGGAGCTGCGATGGCGGCACCGAATTGGAGCGACGACAAATCATGCGTTCTGCGGCATGAAGCCAAGCAACAGCCTGGAGCGGGTACTCGGCGTTCTCGAAGTTTTCTCCGAGGACCGGCTGGAGTGGGCGCCAGAGGACCTGATGGCGCATCTCGGTTACAGCCGTCCCACGCTGTATCGCTACCTGAAGATTCTGAAAGATGCCGGCCTGCTGATGTCGTCGCGCAATGCAAGCGTTACGCTCGGCCCGAGAGTTGTCGAGATGGACTATCTCGCGCGGCAGTCGGATGCGTTGGTGCTGTCGGGGCAGCCGCATCTGAAGGCACTGACCAGGCGCTATTCCTGCAACGCGATGATCCTGCGCTGGTACGGCAACAAGATTCTTTGCGTGGTGTCCGAGACGTCCGCGAAGAACCTGGTTAGTTCGTATCCGCGAGGTCGGCCGATGCCGCTTGGACGCGGTGCGATCGCGCGCTCGATCATGGCTTTTCTGCCCCGTGCGCGCCTCGTGCCTTTGATCGAACAGAATCTCGACGATCTGCGTTCCGTCGGGCTCGGTATGACGGCCGAGGAAGTCCGGCAGAGCATGAAGCGGGTGCGTCGGGCGGGACATGCCGTCGCATTCGGGGAAGTTACGGCGGGCGCCGTCGGCATTGCTGCGCCGGTTCTCGACGACCGCGGCGCGCCAATTGCCAGCGTCTGCGTGACAATCGCAGGCACGCTGGTGGACGGGGCCGGAATCGATCGGATCGCCATTGACGTCAAAGCGGTAGCTTCTGATATATCCGCTGCCTAGCCAGAGCCTAAAAACTCATAGAAATCTCATATTGTAAGATTTGTCCTTGACTTCCCGCAGGCACTGCCGTTCCTTGGACGATAACGAGTTCAAGAAGCAGGCAGGCGAGGAATGACGGTCGAGACTTTGTCGTCTCCGCAGGTAATCATCGTAGGGGGCGGGCCGGTCGGCCTCGGACTGGCGATCAATCTCGGGCAGCGCGGTGTGCGCTGTGTCCTGATCGAGAAATATGAAAGCCCCCAGCCCATCCCGAAGGGGCAAAATCTGACCCAGCGGACGCTGGAGCATTTTCATTTCTGGGGCGCCGAACCGGCGCTGCGAGCCGCGCGCACCATTCCGCGCGAATATGGCATCGGCGGCATGACCGCATACGGCACGTTGCTGAGCGATTACCGCTACGACTGGCTGCAGCGAGAATTGGTTCGCCCATATTACTTCACCGACAACGAGCGCTTGCCGCAATATGCGACGGAAGCGGTTCTGCGAAAGAGGCTCAGCGAGCTCCCGTCGGTCGAGACGCTGTATGGCTGGAGTGCCGAAGGCGTGACGCAGGACGATGATGGCGTCGAGGTCTCGCTACGCGCACGGACCGGCGGCGAGACGCGCCGGCTGCGCGCGGAATACGCGGTCGGTTGCGACGGCAGCCGGTCTCTCGTCCGCGACGTCTGCGGCATCACCCAGACGAAGTCGGACCATGATCGATTGATGGTCCTTCTGGTGTTCCGGTCAGAGGGACTGCACAAGCTCCTCGAACGCTATCCGAATAAGTCCTTCTACAACGTGTTGCACCCCGACCTGAAAGGCTATTGGCGCTTTTTCGGCCGGGTCGATCTCGGCACGACCTGGTTTTTCCATGCGCCCGTGCCGATGGGCACGACCAAGGACAATTTCGATTTCCGAGCGTTGTTGCGGGAGGCCGTCGGCGAGGAGTTTGATGTCGCTTTCGAGCATATCGGCTTCTGGGAGCTGCGAGTAGCAACTGCCGACAGCTACCGAAGCGGCCGGGTATTCGTCGCCGGCGACGCCGCCCATAGCCATCCGCCTTACGGTGGCTATGGCATCAATACTGGTCTCGAAGACGCCGCCAATCTCGGATGGAAGCTGGCAGCAACTTTGCAAGGCTGGGCCGGTGCAGAATTGTTGGCCACCTATGACAGCGAAAGGCGCCCCGTCTTCGTCTCGACCGCGCGTGATTTCATCGAGAAGGCGATCGAGAGCGATCGCGATTTCCTGGCCGCATACAATCCCGCGACCGACAAGACGGCGTTCGAGGCCGAATGGCAGGCGCGCGCGTCGGGCGCGCGGTCGGAGGTGCATTCATTCGAGCCGAACTATGAAGGATCGCCAGTCGTGACGGGCGCCAATGGCGGTGCCCCGAGCGCGATCGGCGGTCATGAGTTCACGGCGAGGGCAGGGCATCATCTGGCGCCGTTCCAGATGGCTTCGGGCCGGGACGTCTATGACGAGCTCGGTGCGGATTTCACGCTGATCGACTGCGGCGCGGCTCCGGACGTGGTCGCGGCTTTCGAAGCTGCGGCGGCGAACCGGGACGTGCCATTGAAGGTCGTGCGCGAGCGCGCCGGCGCCGCACAAAAGCACTACGGTGCGAGCCTCATCCTGGTGCGGCCAGACCAATTCGTTGCTTTCAGCACGAACGATGCGGCGAGCGATGCTGCGCAGGTCCTCCGCAGGGCGATAGGTGACACCGGCTGAACTGACACACGCGTTACCAAGACGAGACGCCGGAAAACGGCGCAAGTCAAAACAGGGAGTTGCAAGGTATGAGCCGTCACAGCGCAGCGCATTATTTCCTTGAAGGGCTCGTCGATCTCGGCGTCGAATATATCTTCGCCAATCTCGGCACCGACCACGTGTCGCTGATCGAGGAGATCGCACGCTGGGATGCCGAAGGGCGGAAACATCCCGAAGTCATTCTCTGTCCGCATGAAGTCGTAGCGGTCCACATGGCTGGCGGCTACGCCCTCGCGACCGGGCGAGGGCAGGCAGTGTTCGTCCATGTGGATGCCGGCACCGCCAATGCCTGCATGGCGATCCAGAACCTGTTCCGCTACCGGCTTCCGGTCATGCTGTTCGCCGGCCGCGCGCCGTTCACGCTGCATGGCGAGATGCCGGGATCGCGCGACACCTATGTACACTTCGTGCAGGATCCGTTCGATATCGCCAGCATCGTCCGTCCCTATGTGAAATGGGAATATTCGTTGCCGTCGGGCATCGTGGTGAAGGAGGCGCTCGCGCGTGCCAGCGCCTTCATGCAAAGCGCCCCGCCGGGACCGGTCTATATGATGCTGCCGCGCGAAACGCTGGCAGAGCAGTTTGACACCGATCAAATGCCATCCTACGTGCCTGCGCGCTATGGCAGCGTCGGCTTGGGCGGTATCGAACAGGAAAGGATCGACACCATCGCGCGGCGGCTGATGGCGGCGAGCAATCCAATCGCGATCACCGCCTATCTCGGACGCAATGCTGAGGCCGTCGCAGCTCTGGAGGCGCTTGCTCTCGCCTGTGGCGTTCGTGTCGTCGAGTTCAACTCGATCGACTTCAACATCTCGCAGGCCTCGCCATGCTTCTCCGGCTTCGATCCGCAGCCATTGCTCGACGACGCCGATCTCGGCCTGTTGCTCGATACCGACGTGCCTTTCGTCCCGCAATATGCGAAGCGCTTTGCCGAAATCGACTGGATCCAGATTGATGTCGATCCGCTGAAGGCGGATTTCCCGATGTGGGGCTTCCCGACCGACCTTCGGATCCAGGCGGATTGCGCGATGGTTCTGCGTCAGGTGCTCGAACGCGTGCAGTCCCTTGCCGACAATGCCTATCGTGCGTCAGTCGCGCAACGCATCGCGACCTGGGAGGATGCGCGCAGTGCGCGCGAGCGTAAGCGTAAGGATGCCGCCTTGGCGCAGGGGAGCCTCGGTAGCCTCGGCGCCGCCTATGTTCTCTCGACGCTGAACGACAAGCTTTCCGCGCAAGACGTGGTGATCAACGAGGCGATCCGGAATGGACCGATCGTTCAGGAACAGATCGTCCGCACCGCACCCCAAAGCTATGTGGGTCTGGCCGGCGGTGGTCTTGGATTTTCAGGTGGCATGGCGCTCGGTCTCAAACTCGCCCAGCCACAACGACGCATCGTTCAGATTATTGGGGACGGCGGATTTCACTTTTCATCACCGGATTCCGTTTACGCCGTCGCGCAGCAGTATGGTCTCCCGATTTTCACCGTCGTACTCGACAACGGTGGCTGGCAAGCCGTCAAATCGTCGGTTCAGCGCGTCTATCCGAAAGGCTCGGCGGCGGCCAGCAATGCGTTCCAGTCACAATTGCGTTCGGGACGTCAGGATGAGCGGCGCAATTTCTCCGAAGTCGGACGAGCATTTGGAGCTCATGGCGAGCATGTAAGAGATCCCGAAGCGCTTGTCGCCGCGATCGATCGTTGTCTCGCCGCCGTTGATGGAGGTCGCGCAGCCGTGCTGCATGTCGAAATTACCCCGCTCTGACGGGTAAGCGGCCGCTAGAGCCGCACATATTGATAATCATTTGGGAGGATATCATGAGAGCCGGACGTGTTGCCGCGTTGTTGTGCTTAATTCTTGCTTTGCCTGTCACCAGAGCCAAGGCATCGGATGAAGCGAGTAGCTATCCGAACCGCCCGATCCGTCTCGTCGTCGGTTTTACGGCCGGTGGCGGCAACGATATCATCGCGCGTGTGATTGGGCAGAAGCTGTCGGAGAGGCTCGGGCAGCCGGTAGTGGTCGAAAACAAGCCAGGTGCTGGCGCAGCCGTTGCGACTGAATATGTCGCGCGGTCTGCGCCCGATGGCTACACGCTGCTGATCGGCGCAAGCGGCGCTATGGTCATCAATCCAGCCGTCTACGAGAAGCTCAATTACGACACACTTCGCGATTTCGCGCCGATCTCCTCGTTGGGCTCGTTCCCGTTGATGCTCGTAGTCAAGGCATCCTCGCCTTTCAAATCCGTTGTCGACCTTGTCGCCTATACAAAGGCTAATCCCGGCAAAGCGAACTACTCGTCATCGTCCGCCGCCTTCCAGCTTGCGACTGAGCTGTTCAAACAGAAAACCGGCGCACCGATGCAGATGATTCCCTATAAGGGCGCAAATGACAGCGTCACTGCGGTGATCGCAGGCGACGTCATGGCGACAATAGCCGACGCCGGCCCGGTGATGGGACAGATCACGGGTGGTCAGGTCCGTGCGCTCGCCGTTGCGGCACCGAAGCGAATGGCGGAAATGCCCGATGTGCCGACGATGAAGGAGGCGGGTGCGGATTTCGAAGCCGTGCTCTGGAGCGGAGTCTTCGCGCCGAAGGCGACGCCGCCGGCCATCGTAAAGAAGCTGCAGGACGAATTCGTCCGGATCGCCCGGATGCCTGATGTTACCGCGCGGCTCAAGACTCTCAGCATCGATTCTGTCGGCAATACCTCGGACGAATTCACGCGGACCATCACTTCAGACCTCGAACGCTGGGCGGCGGTCGCCCGCGCCGGAAACATCCGGCTGATGCAATAGAATCTGACAGAGAGTTCATCATGAACGCTGAGCCCGTTCGTTTGAAGGCCGACGTCGTGGTCGTCGGTGCTGGGCCGGTCGGGCTCACGCTGGCGATGGATCTCGCCTGGCGCGGTGTCGAGGTGATCGTCATTGAAGCCCGGCCATGCGGGCAGCCGCCGAGTGTGAAATCCAATCACGTTTCGGCGCGATCGATGGAGATCTTCCGCAGACTCGGCGTCGCCGGAAAGGTTCGTAACGCAGGGCTGCCGGCAGACTATCCCAATGACGTTGCGTATCGCACCAGTTTCCTCGGGCGCGAAATCACGCGTATCCCCATTCCTTGTCGCGCCGATCGTTACACCGCGACGGAGTGCCCCGATGCCGATTGGCCGACGCCCGAACCGCCACACCGGATCAACCAGATCTATCTGGAACCGGTTCTGTTCGAGCATCTCGAAGCGATGCCGGCAGCTCGCATTCTGTCGGCGACCACCTATACGGACTTCATCGAGTCCGGCGATGGCGTCGTTGCGCGCGCAACGGACGCGCATGGAAAAGCGATCGAGATCGCGTGCGCCTATCTGGTCGGCTGCGATGGCGGTCGCTCCGGCGTCCGCAAGGCAATCGGTGCGACGCTGAGCGGCGACGTGGCCTTGCAACACGTCCAGTCGAGCTATATCCGTGCGCCGCGACTGCTGCCGATGTTGCGTGAGAAGGGCGGAGTGCCAGCTTGGGCGTCCTTCTCGCTAAATCCGGAGCAATCGGGGAATGTCTATGCGATCGACGGACGCGAGACCTGGCTCGTCCACGTCTATCTCAAGCCTGGCGTGACGGATTTCGAAGCAATCGACCGCGACCGGGCGATCCGCACCGTGCTGGGGGTCGATCAAACCTTCGCTTACGAGCTGATCGGCAAGGAAGACTGGATCGGCCGGCGGCTGATGGTGGACCGGATGCGGCGAGGTCGCGTCTTCATCTGCGGGGACGCAAGCCATCTTTGGGTGCCCTATGCGGGCTACGGCATGAATGCCGGAATTGCGGATGCCGCGAACCTGGCCTGGCTCTTGGCGGCCCGCATCGCCGGCTGGGGAGCGGACGGCATCCTTACGGCCTATGAAGCTGAGCGTCTGCCGATTACGGAGCAGGTGTCGCATTTCGCGATGAACCACGCCCATGCGATGACGAAAGCACGCGGAGCAATCTCGTCACAGATCGACGCCAAGGGACCGGAGGGCGATGTCTATCGCGCCGAGGTCGCCCGATCGACATACGACCTCAATGTTCAGCAATATTGCTGCGCAGGATTGAACTTCGGCTATTACTACGAACGATCCCCGTTGATCGTCTACGACGACGAAGCCGCCCCTCCTTATTCGATGGGAGATTTTACAGCCTCCACGGCGCCAGGAGCGCGGGCTCCGCATTTCACGCTCAATAGCGGGCGATCCCTATATGACGTGCTTGGTCACGGTTACACCCTGCTGCGGTTCGATACCGGTGCAAACGTCGATGCTTTGCTGGGGGCGGCGAATGCAAAGGATATCCCCATCGATGTGCTCGATTTAACGGCAGAAGCGGCGCCTGATGTCTATCGCCACGGGCTCGTACTGGTGCGTCCGGACCAACACATCGCCTGGCGCGGCGACTATATCCCGAACGATCTGGCCGCATTCATCGATGCAATCCGCGGACGATACGGCGCTGAGCAGAGCAACAGCAAGCCAAATTAGTGTCCGCGGTTGGCGCTTGGCGGATTTCAATACAGCTTCCGCTTCGAGCGATCATTGATGAGGTGTCCCTGATCTATTCAAGCGCCAGCACTGTCGTAAATCTGCAATAAGGTTTCCGTAGCTTCCGCCGCGTTCGTCAGCGAGGGGATGTGCTGACGTCGCAAGTGACGCAGTAGCAGCCGGAGTATCGGCCGGAGCTGCCACTGCAGGATATGCAGCTATCATGCTTGAGCGCGCCGACATTGCCTTAGCGCTGCTCAATCGGCAGAAACGACGATCGATGCAAGCGCGGCCGCGGGCAATAGGCCTGACAGTCCTTCTGTTTCTGATTGCTCAGGTCATAACTGTGCCCGGCGGAGCTGCAGAACGGATATTCGAATTTGCAATCGCCGCCCAGCCGCTTTCCTCGGCACTTGCGCGCTACGGCGATGTCACGGGCAAAGAGGCGCTTTACGAAAGCGGCCTCATTGATCGACGGATGTCGGGTGGGTTCGATGGTCAAGCGACGCCAATGGCGGCGTTGAAACAGCTATTGGTCGGGACAGGCTTGGCGGCTCGCTTCGTTGCCGAAGGCACTTTCATTCTCGAATTGGTTCTAGACAACCCAACTGCGCCGACTTCGGCGAATAGGCGCTATCACGCGCTGGTTCAGCAGGACTTGCTCGAAATCCTCTGCGGACTGCCTGAGGCAAAGCCGGGCCAGTACCGGCTCGTCATCGCGATCTGGATCGCCCCGGACGGTACAGTGCAGGATATGCTGAGAATCGGAGGTGTCGGTAGCCTCGAGACCGATGCCTTGGTCGATCGTACACTCCGTGCCATGCGCTTTCGCGAGCCACCCCCCTCGAATTTCATTCAACCGATCCGTTTGCTGTTGAGGCAGCACTGGCCCGCTGCCGCGACCGACTGTGCGGCCGTTGACGCTCGCCCTGCGACGCGAGGGGGCGCTAGGTGAGCGGGTTCGCCAAAACGATCATGCGCCGGCTGTTTAGTGAAGATTATGATGATCTCAGGCGTCGCCTCGCGCATCGTCTGGGTTCTGCCGATCTCGCCAATGAGGCCATGCATGAGGCGTGGATTCGTTTGGCCACGGCTAAGAAAACACCTGCGATCGAGCAGCCAGAGCATTATCTTTTTCGTGTGGCCATGAATGCCGCCACCGATCAGCACCGGAAGGAAGCTCGGCACAGACGGAGTGTCGAGCTCGATCTCGCGCTTGAGATTGCCGATGAGCGGCCAACGCCCGAAGAAGAGCTGATCGCGCGGGCCGAGATCGATCTATTTGACACCATCGTGGCCGAGCTACCGCCGCGGCAGCGTACGATCTTCCTGGCGGCGCGTGTCGGCAATATATCGCACGACGTTATTGCCAAGCAGATGCGGATCACGCGCCGTACGGTTGCCAGGGAATTGGTGCGCGCCCACGAATATTGTTTGTCTCGCTGCAAAGAATTGATGGGCTAAGTGTCACATTTTGTCCGGTGGATACGTCTGACTCTTGTGGAATCGATAGAGCAACGCGGGGCCGGGCGAGCCACCGCGATTAGCACGGTATGACGACAGATGAGCGAGCAACATAAGTCCAATCTTAGTGTGATCGAGCAGGAGGCCATCGCCTGGATTCAGAAGCTCGCTTCGGGACACGCCAGCGCGGATGATATTGCTGGTGCCGACCGGTGGCGGACTCAGGACGCGGAGCATAGCAAAGCCTATGCTGATGCAGAGCGCGTATGGGAGCGGATGTCGGTCATCGGCCGCGTGAAGTATGGCGACGATGCCAATTTTCTGGGACCGCTACAGGAGTATGGCCGGCGCCGGGCAGTGATGACGCGGCGGGCGGTGCTCGGCGCCGGCGTTGCTTCGATCGGCGCGGCGACGATCTATGGCGCGATGAGACCGCCGCTCGGGCTGTGGCCGTCGCTTTCCGAAATGCGTGCGGACTTCCGCACCGGAACCGGCGAACAGCGCACGATCGCTTTTGCAGATGATGTCGAAATCGCGTTGAACACGCAGACGAGTCTCGCAGTATGGCCGCCGACCGATACCGAAGATCGTATCGAACTCGTCTCTGGCGAAGCTGCCTTTGCGACGTTGAAGCGTGTATCGCGCACCCTTGCGGTTTTCGCCGCTGACGGCAAGATACTAAGCCAGTCGAGCCGCTTCGAGATACGCTGCACGGGCGGCAATAATCGCGTCAGCGTGACATGTCTCGAAGGCCAACTACGGGTCGAAAGTGCCGCCAGAGTTGCAGAGTTGAAGGCGGGGCAACGATTTTCATACGAAGGAAGCGATGTTAGCGCGATTGATGCTGTCGATCCGCAGGCCGTGTCGGAATGGCGGCGCGGCATCGTGACATTCCACAATACACCGCTGGCCGAGGCGGTTGAGGAGATGAACCGCTACCGGCCCGGCCGGATCATCCTGCGCGGTGACGCGCTGGGGCGACGATTGCTGAGTGGCCGATTCCGGACCGATCAGATGGAGCAGGCGCTCGTCCAGATCGAATATACGTTCAAATCAAGGGTGACACGTTATCCTGGCGGCATTGTCGTCCTCAGCTGATCCACCGTTGAATTTTGGCCCTCGATAAAAGTTAAAAAGATTCCGACGCGCCTGTCACATTCCCGAGAATCGTTCCGTCTGACTCGATGAAAGCCGATTTGGTTCGCGCATTCTCGTTCGCGAGCGCGCGGGCCTTGCATTGTCAGCCAAGGAACTGTTTCTGATGTTCGTTCGTCTCCTCAACACGTCTTCGACAGCCCTTGGTTTGTCCCACCGAACGGCACGGCATGCTGCCCTGTTTGCCGGCGTCAGCGCGTTGACATTGTTTGCTATATCGTCGGCCGTGCATGCGCGTGCGCTGAACGGTGGTGGTAGCGGCGGCGCGGTATCTGCGCCGAACATTGCATCGGAGGCCGCCACGCAGGCGGCGCAGCAGGCGGCTGCGGCGGCACGGCAGACACAGGATTCACT
>NKIY01000011.1 GCA_002256345.1 Bradyrhizobiaceae bacterium PARB1
TCTCCAGCGCCGTCAGATGCGGAAACACCGCCGAGATCTGGAACGAGCGCACGAGGCCGAGACGTGCGACGTCTGCCGGCGCCATCGCGCTGATGTCCCTGCCCTTGTAGAGAATCTGGCCTTCCGAAGGCTGCAGAAACTTGGTGAGCAGGTTGAAGCACGTCGTCTTGCCGGCGCCGTTCGGCCCGATCAGTGCGTGAATGGTACCCTTGCGGACCTGGAGATTGACGTCGCGAACGGCGTAGAATCCCGCAAATTGTTTGGTCAGTCCGTGGGTTTCAAGAATGAAATCGTCCTGCATTACAATCCGCCCATACACAGATACTTGATGTCGAGATAGTCGGAGATTCCGTAAAATGATCCCTCCCGACCATGCCCGCTCTGCTTGATGCCGCCGAACGGAGCAACTTCGGTTGAAATCATGGCCTCGTTGATCCCCACCATCCCGTAATCGAGGGCTTCGGCCATGCGCCAGATCCGCGCATTGTCGCGGCTGTAGAAATATGCCGCGAGCCCGAACTCGGTATCATTCGCCATCCGGATGGCATCGTCATCGGTTTCGAACTGCAGAACTGCAGCGATCGGTCCGAAAATTTCCTCATTGAAGACGCGCATCTTGTCCGTGACATGGGAAAGTACCGTCGGTTGAAAGAAGGTGCCGCCAAGATCGTGCAACTGCCCGCCAACCTCGAGCGTTGCTCCCTTGGCCACCGCATCGGCGATATGAGCTTCGATCTTTCGTATCGCTGCCGCGCTGATAACCGGACCGATGACGGTTTCTGCATCGCACCCGTTGCCGACCTTGAGCATGCGAACGGCATTGCGGAAGCGCGCGACGAATTTCGAGTACACTCCAGACTGGACAAGGATGCGGTTGACGCAGATGCAGGTCTGGCCGGCATTGCGATATTTGGACATGATGGCGCCGGCCACCGCGGCATCGATATCCGCATCATCGAACACGATGAACGGCGCATTGCCACCGAGTTCCATCGACGTGTGCTTCACAGTGGTGGCACATTGCGCGATCAATGTCTTGCCAACCCCTGTGGATCCAGTGAAACTGAGTTTGCGAACGATCGGATTGGACGTCATCTCGGCGCCGATGCCGACCGCATCGCCTGTGACGACCGACAGAACTCCCTTGGGCACGCCGGCCCGTTCGGCCAGCACCGCGAGCGCCAGCGCAGTCAGCGGCGTTTCGGCGGCAGGTTTCACCACCATCGTACATCCTGCAGCAAGTGCCGGCGCAATCTTACGCGTCACCATCGCCGCCGGGAAATTCCACGGCGTGATCGCAACGCAGACACCGACAGGCTGCTTTTGAACGATAATGCGGCGATCCGTTCCCGGAGCCGGAATCGTATCCCCATAGATGCGTTTGGCCTCTTCGGCATACCATTCGATATAGCTGGCGGCATAAACGATCTCACCGCGACTTTCGGTCAACGGCTTGCCCTGCTCGCTCGTGAGAATGAGCGCGAGATCGTCACGATGCAACATGACAAGATCGAACCAGGCACGAAGGACCTGAGACCTGTGCTTGGCAGTCGCGCCGCGCCAGGACCCGAGCGCGACCTGCGCCTGTTCTATCGCGCGCCTTGTTTCAGCCGCGCCCATATTGGGGACGCGGCCGAGCAGATCGCCGGTAGCGGGATTGACGACGTCGATTAAACCGCCGCCGTCGGCGACAATCCAGTCACCGCCGACGAGACAGAGATCGCTTAGCAGCGCCGGATCATTCAGAGAGAGATGGGACTTCACGGTTGACTCACGGTTAGCCTGCAGCGCAGCGGGCGATCAACAACGATACCGGCGCTTATACGATGGGTTCGCCGAAGAACTGCTTATTGACGATCTGCCAACGGCCATCGGCTTTGACGAGACTTAGATGATCCGTAAACAATCGGCCTGGCGCCGCGCAATTGAGCGTAACATTGGCGCAGCCGGGCGCAGATTCATTGATCGTGATAATCCGTTCCAGCTTGCGGTGGAAATTCTGCTTCTGCGGTGACACACGGCCTTCCACGAGCTTCAGCCAATCAGCCAGCGGTAGATTATTGAGTTTTCCTTCAGTGACAGAGTGGAGATGAGCGACCTCATGAAAAGCGTGCTTCAGCTTCGCAATATCGCCTTCATACAGGCCATCGAGATAGGTCTGCGCCGTGGAGAGAATGTCGTGAATGTTTGAAGTGGTCATAGCGGCTCCTTTAGTGGTGGGTTTCTATGAGCGTTCCGAATGCCGGCTTCGTGCCGCGCTGGCGCGCAGCCGGCGATGTAGGGCTTATTTTTTCAGCAAAGCGCAGGTGCTGCGTGCTAGCGGCAGGAAGGCCTGGTCGGCCGGTGTCGTGGCCACCAGCTTGTAGAGGTCCCACGGCCCTTTCGATTCAGAAGGCTTCTTGACCTCGAACAGGTAGGCTGGATGGATGGCGCGACCATTGGCCTCGATCAGACCTTCACCGAACAAGGGATCGTCTGTTTTGATCTCCTTCATCTTAGCGACGACCCTGGCGCCATCATGAGGATTGCCGCCAAGCGCTTCGAGCGTCTTGAAATAGTGGATGAGACTTCCATAGACGCCGGCATGCGTCATCGTTGGCGGCGATTTCGTCTTCATGCGCTCTGCAAAACGCTTGGAGAAGGCACGGGTCTGATCATTGAGATCCCAGTAAAACGTCTCGGTGAGATTCAGTCCCTGCGCCGTTTCCAGCCCGATCGCCTTGACGTCGGTGACGAATAGCAGCATTGCCGCAAGCTTCTGCCCCGCCCGTACGATGCCGAATTCGGCTGCCTGCTTGACCGCGGCGCTGGTGTCGCCGCCGGCATTCGCAAGGCCGATGACCTTGGCCTTCGATGCCTGCGCCTGCAGCAAGAAAGACGAGAAGTCCGCTGTATTCAGCGGATGCTTGACGTTGCCGAGCACTTTGCCGCCCGACGACTTGACCACCGCGGACGCATCCCGTTCGAGCGCCGCCCCGAAGGCATAGTCGGCCGTCAGGAAGAACCAACTGTCGCCGCCGGACTTCACAAGCGCCTGCGCGGTGCTGTTGGCCAGCATGTAAGTGTCATAGGTCCAATGCACGGTGTTGGGTGAGCACTGCGCATTGGTCAGATCGGTGCTTGCGGCGCCGGAATTCAGATGGATCGCATTCTTGTCGCGCGTCAGATTGTTGACGGCGAGCGCAACGCCGGAATTGTTGATGTCGGCGATGACATCCACTTTCTCGTTGTCGATCCAGTTGCGCGCGATATTGACGCCGATATCCGGCTTGTTCTGGTGATCACCCGAATAAAGATCGATCTTCCAGCCCTTGGCGCGCAGACCGGAGTCCTCGATGGCCATTTCCGCGGCGAGCGTGGATCCGGATCCGCCGAGATCCTGATAGGGACCGGACTGATCGGTCAGCACACCAATCTTGACGGTCTTGTCCTGCGCATCCGCAGCGGACGCCGTCGCGAACACGATGATGGCGGTCGATGCCATGGCGATGACGGCACGGCGCACGGTGATTTGCATCTCATATTCCTCCTGTGTTTGTTTATGGAAAGGCACGTCTGAAAATCGGGAGATAAGCCGCGGCGCCAGCGCCGCGGCTTATCTCGGCTCACACCTTGAGCATGCCATGCATGGCTGCCCAGAGCGGGCTGGCCGGGTCGGCAAGCCGGTCGATCATGCTGAAATGATGCTCGTCCGGTTGTTCGACGACGGAACATTGCAATCCGGCACCGCGCCAGGCGGCGGCAAACTCGGCCTGCTGGCGCTCGAACTCGGAAGATTCAGTGCCGCCAAACGACAGGATCAGCGGTGCTGCCGATTTCGGCAGATGGCGGATCGGACTGTTGCGTTCGGCCGTCGATGCATCGAGGCCGATCTCCTTGTTGAGATAGCACAGCCGGATCGCTTCGAGATCATAGAGGCCGGAAAGCGCACAGCCGCCTTTGACCGTATCGGCCGGAACACCCAAGGCAGGCCAATCCGCGGTCAGGCTCATTACGGTCAGATGACCGCCCGCCGAACTTCCAGACACGAACAGCCGATCAGCCGCATAGCCGAACTCATTCGCATTCTTGTAGAGGAAGACGATGGACGCGCGAACGTCGGAGACCAGCTCGTCCATCGTCACATGGGGGGCGAGACGATAGTTGATCACCGCGACATTGACACCGTGCTGGACATAAGATTCGGCAAAGTAGCTGAATTCGGACTTGTCCTGCGCACGCCAGTAGCCGCCGTGGATGAATACCAGCAGTGGTGCATTTGGCTTGTCGGTGAGGAACAGATCCAGCTTCTGAAGCGGAGCAGCTCCGTACGCAATATCTATACGCGCGCGGTTGCCCAGCGCGTCACGGACACGCTTGCTTTCAGCTGCCCATTGCAGCGACAGCTGCGGATGATCCGGAATGCGTGCGCGGATGTTGTATTCCGCGTCCAGCGTTGACTGGTCGAGATTGCGATAAACGGGATTACTCACGGTCATGTTGCTCCTTGCTCGTGTTGGCTGTCTGTTGGTTTGATGGAGTCAGGGTGTCGTGGGGGGGAGATCGAGGAACGAAAAACGCTCCATCAACCGCCCGACCAGGCGCTGCGACATGTCGCCATTCGACAGCGCGCCATGCACTCGGCGCCGATCGTCCAGCGTATTTTGCTGGCCGAGCCGGAGTTGGGTCTGGATGCTGGTGATGTCGATGTGGAAGCCGACAATGCCGGGTAACAGCTTTTCGGTGTAGGGAGCGATACTCTCCGTGCTCCAGGCTGAGGACGGCGGCTCCATCTCCTCCGACAGGCGCACCACCATGTCGCGGGTCGCGTCTCGCTCATCGACCAGACGCGACCTGCCCCAAACATGAACACTGGCGTAAAGCCAGGTCGGCGCGCGTGGCCGCGTGCCATACCAGTCAGGCGACACGTAGGTCTGCGGGCCCAGGAAGACGACAAGGACTTCGCCCTCGCCACCGAAACTCTTCCATTGCGGATTGGCACGGGCGCAATGCCCTATCAGCCGTCCCATCGCCCCTGGCATACGATCAATCATGAACGGCAAGTGGCTGACCTGAATTTCAGGATCAGCTGAGACCAACGACCCCAGCCGAATTTCCTCAATCAGGTCGAAAGCAGTCTCGCGATCGTCGCTCCGGAATAACGTGGGAATGTACATTTTTTAGCCAATCCTTCGCGCAGCCCTCACTTTGAGCGACGCTAGTCATCGGCGCTTCGGCCTGATATCCGTGGAAGGTCAAATAATCTAGTGATTGGGCCAAATGCAGCGCAGCGGAAGAGCGATTGACTACCAAGACATTCCACGTCCGATTGCGGCGATGGCGGACGAGTATCCCGCCGGCCACGCAACCCCGTGGCATTCTCATCGGCGGTCCCAATTGTTTTACGGGTCCACCGGCGTTGCCCGCGTAATAACCGAAGACGGCGCCTGGGTGGCTCCTCCGCTCCGCGCCATTTGGGTACCGGGAGGGATCGAGCACCAAGTCGCTTGTCGCGGACCCGTCTCGTTTCGCACGCTCTACATCGAGCCAGACGCGAGTTCGCGCCTGCCGACGGCATGTCGCGTGATGGAGGTCTCGGACCTCTTGCGATCGTTGATTATCGAATCGGTATCGGTCCCGCTTACCTACGACACCTTAGGCCGCGACGGGTGCATGATGCAGCTTCTGCTGCATGAAATCGAGCTTGCACCGATCGGTCAGCTCCATATCCGCATGCCGCAATCACGCGCCTTGCGCGTAATGTGCGAAGCTATCCTGAAGGATCCGTCCATCTCGGCGAGCATCGACGATTGGGCAAAAAAAACCGGAATGAGCAGACGAACATTGACGCGCCGCTTTCGTATAGAGACCGGAATCAGCATCGCCACATGGATCACACAAGCCCGCCTTATTGAGGCGATGTCGCGCATTGCTGAAGGCGCGTCGATCACGAGCGTCGCTTTCGAGGTCGGCTATGAAAGTTCAAGCGCATTCGGTGCAATGTTTCGTAGGACCTTCGGAACATCACCGACAAGGTTTTAACCACTACTCAGTAGACAGCCTAAGATTAGGCAGACACTACCGTTGCACAATGAAAGCCATAGCGTCCGCTTTGCGCCAACAGCGGTCACCAAAGAACACGCTCCGCGGAGCGCGACGTGCATCGCGTTTGGGTGTCAGACTCGCGACTCCGTGATCAACGCAGTCACTGAGAAGCTAGAGCGGCTAGTTCCGAATAACGCCTCGGGGGCGCCGCTCCGTACTCCTCAAGCCCAAAGCCCCAATCTCGGCAAAAATAGCGCACCGACCAGTACCGATGACATATGCCTCTGGCAGGCCGCCGTACTGACCACAACTTCCCGCCCGTTTAAGGACGCCTACTTCTTCAGCAGAGCGCATTTGCTATCGGAGAGCGGCAGAAACGCCTCTTCCGCAGGAATTGCCGACAACAGTTTGTAGTAATCCCACGGCGCCTTCGACTCGGCGGGCTTCTTCACCTCGAAGAGATAAGCGGGATGGATCTTTCGCCCGTCGGCCCGTATCGCGCCCTTGCCGAACAACGGATCGTCGGTCGGCATGTCCTTCATCTTGGCGACGACTTTGGCGCCGTCCTGCGGATTGCCGCCGAGGGCTTCCAGCGCCTTCAGGTAATGCCAGATCGACGACGCAACGCCGGCTTGCGCCATCGTCGGCATCGCCTTGTTCTTCATGCCTTCAGCGAAACGACGGGAGAAGTCACGCGTGCCGTCATTCAGGTCCCAGTAGAAGGACTCGGTGAATGTGAGGCCCTGCGAAACATCGAGGCCGAGTGAATGCACGTCCGTGACAAACATCAGGAGCGGCGAAAGCTTCTGCCCGCCCTGCACGATCCCAAACTCCGCCGCCTGCTTGACGGCATTGATCGTGTCACCGCCGCCATTGGCGAGACCGATGACCTTGGCCTTAGATGCCTGGGCCTGGAGCAGAAACGAGGAGAAATCCGAACTGTTGGCCGGATGCTTGACGCTTCCGAGAACCTTTCCGCCCATCGCCTTAACGATGGCGGACGTGTCGCGTTCCAGCGCTGCGCCGAACGCGTAGTCGGCTGCGAGGAAAAACCAGGTATCAACGCCGGCTTTCATCATGCCCGTGCCGGTGCCCTTGGCCAGCATGTAACTATCGAACACCCAGTGGATGGTGTTGGGAGAGCACTGCGCATCGGTCAGGTCTGACGTCGCTGCACCGGAATCCAGGAAGACGCGGTTCTTCTCCCGAGTGAGATTGCTGACGGCGAGTGCGACCGCAGAGTTCGGAACATCGACGATCAGATCGATCTTGTCGACGTCGAACCACTGACGCGCGACATTGACGCCAACATCCGCTTTGTTCTGGTGATCGCCGGCGACCACCTCGATGGTCCAGCCTTTCTTGAGCAGCTCGGATTCTTCGACGGCCATCTTTGCCGCCAGAACCGAGCCAGCTCCCGTAATATCGGAATACAGGCTCGACAGATCGCTCAACACCCCGATCTTGACGACCCTAGTGGGGGCCGTCTTGTCCTGCGCCGATGCCATAGGTGACGGCAACAGGGCGATGGCTCCGAAGACGGCTGCTACGATGGATCGTTTCATCTTGTTCCTCCCGATTTTTTGCCTTCAAGCGGATCATCCGATCTAGAACGCGACGCGGTCCCCTCCCTTGAGATCCAGCATGACGCGCGCCTCATCCGGTGTGGCCACATCGAGCCCGAGCCCCTCGATAACCTTGCGAACCTGCCGGACCTGCTCGGCGTTCGTTTCCGCAAGCTTGCCCTTGCCGAGCCAGAGCGAGTCTTCGAGGCCAACCCGCACATTGCCACCGAGCGCCGCCGCCATCGCCGCGATCGCCATCTGGCTGCGCCCTGCCCCTAACACTGACCATCGATACTGATCGCCGAACAGACGATCCGCCGTGCGCTTCATATGCATGACGTCTTCCGGATGCGGGCCGATGCCGCCGAGCAGGCCGAACACCGTTTGCACGAACAATGGAGGCTTCACGAGGCCGCGCTGCAGGAAATGATGCAGGTTATAGAGATGGGAGGTGTCGTAGCATTCGAATTCAAACCGCGTTCCGGACTGGGACATGGTCGAGAGGACATATTCGATGTCCTTGAACGAATTCCGGAAGACGAGGTCGCGCGATGCTTCCAGCATCTGCGGCTCCCACTCATGCTTGAAGGTCTTGTACCGATCGAGCATGGGGAACAGACCGAAGTTCATCGATCCCATATTGAGCGACGCAACCTCCGGCTTGAAGGTCGATGCGGGTCGCAGACGCTCTTCGACCGACATGAACGGACTGCCACCCGTGGTGAGATTCACAACACAGTCGGAGCGCTGCTTGATGATCTTGAGGAAAGGCTCGAAGCCTTCGGGCGTCTGGTCGGGCTTGCCAGTCAGTGGATCGCGCGCGTGCAGATGGATGATGGAGGCACCGGCTTCGGCAGCGCCGATGGCAGCCTCGGCGATCTCCTCAGCCGTGATCGGCAGATGGGGCGACATCGTAGGCGTGTGAATCGAGCCCGTCACCGCGCAGGTGATGATGATCTTGTTTGCAGTTGCCATCTTCGATTTCCGTTTTCGATCCGCGTGACACGGAGTTCACGTGGTTTTTTCAACCTCAGGAGAGCCAGCGTCGCCGCTGGCGATAGTGTTTGACCGACGCATAGTCGGCACCGTGACCGCCGCCGAGATAGGCGGCCTGGATGTCCGGATTGGCCTTCATCTCGGCGGCCGTTCCGTTCATCACCACCCTGCCGCTTTCGAGCAGATAGGCGCTGTCCGCGATATCGAGCGCCGCGGCAGCATTCTGTTCGACGAGGAGGACGGCGACGCCCGCCTCGGCATTAACGCGGCGAATGATTCCAAAAATCTCATCGACCAGAAGCGGCGACAGTCCGAGGCTGGGCTCATCCAGCATCAGCAGCTTCGGCTCCGTCATCAATGCGCGACCGATGGCGAGCATCTGCTGCTCGCCCCCCGACAGGTAGCCCGCTTTTGCATTCGCGCGCTCCTTGAGCCTTGGAAACCATTGGAACGTGCGTTCGATCAGTTCATCGACGCGCTTGCGATCGCGTGTCATCGACGTCGCAGCGATCAGGTTTTCCCTGGGTGTGAGATGCTCGAACACGCGTCGCCCTTCAAGCACGTGAACGATGCCGCGGCGAACCCGATCCGGCGGCTCGACGTCGAGGATGGGTTGATCGTCAAAGCAGATCTCGCCATGGCTTACCGTTCCGCGCTCGGGTTTCAGCAGCCCGCTGATGGCTTTCAGGGTCGTACTCTTCCCGGCACCATTGGCACCGAGAAGAGCGACGAGGCCGCTGTGAGGCACATCGATCGAGACGCCCTTGATCGCAAGAAACACACGATCAAAGACTACCTCGACATTGTTCAGCGAGAGCAGTGTCATCGCTATTTTCCGGTTGCCTTGTACTGCGCGGACTGTTCCTTGATCAGTTGCCAGACGAGGTCCTGATTGGGGGCCGCCCAGTCACCGATGCCGACCCATTTCGCGCCGTCCCAGCGCGCCAGCCTGCCGGCGCCGCCGCCCTGATGATCTTCGGGCGTCACGGTGACCGGCGGAAGGAAGCCGTCAGCGGTGAACTTGCTGATCGACGTCAGTCCTGCATTCAGCCACTTACCGTCATAAGGGCCATTCGGATTCTTCTCGAACGCCTTCCTGACGCCCTCGACCGCAATGGCCGCAGCCATCACGCCGACATTGTAGTAGGACGTCCCGACCTTGTCCTTCGGGCCAGCACCTTTGCCTTTGTCGACGATATTGGCAATGATGTCCTTGATGACCTTGGCATCGGTGCCCTGCTCCGTCGCGGCCCATTTGAGCACGCCCTTGGCGTCGGCCCGGCCGACGACATCCATATCGGATTCCGACAGCCACACCCAGCTCGCGATGCGGTCCGGCTTGATCCCGTTGCGGATCGCTTCCTTGATCGAGACGGGCTGACCGACGCCGCCGCCACCGATGAACGCCCAATCCGGCCGGAAGCGGCGCACCTGGGTCCAGACGGCCGACTGCTCGTTTCCGGGCGCGGCATAAGGGAATGACTGCAGTTCGAAGCCATATCGCTTGGACAGCGCGTCCAGCATCGGCAGGCCCTCACGTCCGAATGGCGTGTCGATATAGACGAAGGCCAGCTTCTTGCCCTTGAGGCCGCCTTCCTGCGTATTCAGGAAATCGACGACGCGCGCGATCTGCGACCAGTAGCTGGGCGACATCGGCAAGATGAAGGGAAACACGCCGCCGTCCGCAGCATCGCTGCGCCCCGACACGGTGGTGGCGAGATTGATATTGTCCTTCATGGCGCGATCGACGAGCGCGCGGCTGACGGGCGTGGACAGCGGATCGATGAGGATGGCTCCCTCGCGTACGAACCGCTCATACGCCTCAATGCCGCGCTGGGTCGCGTTGCCGGTGTCGGCGACCAGGACTTCGATCTTGTACCCGTTCACACCGCCCGCTTCATTGATCAGGGAAATGTAGTCGCGGTAGCCCTGATTGTACTCGTTGGTGACGAAGGTGTAGACGACCGTAAAGTCCTGCGGTGTGCCGAATTTGATGACTTTCTCCTGCGCCAGGGCCGGACTGGCCGCGGCGATGGCGAGCGCCAGAGCGGGTCCCCTGAGCATTCCGGAAATCAAACGCATTGCTTCCCTCCCTTGTGTTGCAACCGCCGGATCAAACCGGCCGCTATTTGCCCATGTGGCGAAATGGCCAGACGAGAAAGTATTTCCTGACATTGTCGTACATCTTTGCCAGACCGAGCGGCTCGATGAGCAAGAAGCCCACGATGAGCGCGCCGAAGATCATCAGGGGCGCATGCGACTTGAAGTCGGTGCTGAGATTGTAGCCGGCAGACCGCGTCACGGCGTCCATGAGATTGTGGATCATCAACGGCGCCAGCAGAATCAGGCCCGCGCCAAAGAAGCTTCCGAGTACGCTTCCCAGTCCGCCTACGATGACCATCGCGACGAGCTGGATCGACACCTCGATGTGGAATTGCTCGGGCGTCACCGTCCGGTAGTAGCAGAATGCAAGAAGCGATCCCGCGATCCCGCCAATGAAGGAACTCGTCCAGAACGCGCTGAGCTTGAAGCGGAAGGCGCTGACGCCCAGGATTTCCGCGGCGAAATCCTTTTCGCGGATGGCGGCGAGCGCCCGACCGAAACTCGTTCGGCGGACGTTCAGCGAAAAGATCGTGACGACGGCGCAAACGGCGAGCGCCAGATAGTACAGCGCGATGTCGGTGCGAAGCGCCATGCCGAGGATCCTGGGCGCCGGTGCCGCAATGGCCGCCTGGGTGCCGCCGCTGATCGCGGGCACATGGCCGATGACGAAATCGACGATATATTGCATGGCGAGCGTGGCGACGGCGAGATAGAGCCCGCGGATACGCAGGGCCGCTGAACCGAACACCGTTCCGATGGCTGCCGCGACGAAGCCGGACAGGATGAGCGCGATCTCGAACGGCAGACCGAGCCTGACCGCATGAACCGACGTGTAGGCGCCGATGGCCATCACGGCGGCGTAGCCGAGATGGATCTGCCCCGCGCCACCCATCAGCAGATTCAGCCCGAGCGCTGCGGTCGACCAGATCACCCAGGGAAGCACATAGCTGGACATCTGCAGGCTGTTGAACAGCCATGGCGCTGCCAGCAGGCCGATGGCGACGACGGCGACAAGCCCGCGATCGAAGGCATAAGGCCAAAGACGGCGTTCGTCCTGATAGCGGGTATGGCGGATGCCCGCTGCACGGTACAACATGGCGCTACACTCGCTGAATGTGTTCGCGGCCGAACAGGCCTTCGGGCTTGAGCAACAGCGTGATGACGATGATCACCGAGGCGACGACGTCCCGGGTGCCGCCGCCGACCAGCGGATCGAGGAAACCGGAGGCCAGTCCCTCACAAACGCCGACGATGATGCTCGCCACGATGATGCCGACGATGGAATCGAGCCCGCCGAGGATCGCGATCGCAAGCGCCTTCACCAGCAGAAGCGACAGCGTCCAGTCGACGCCCTGACTGCCTCCCCACAGCACGCCGGCGGCAGTTGCGCTGATGGCGGCAAGGCCCCAGGCGAAGCCGATGGCGCGCTCGACGCGAATACCCACCGACCACGACGCCACCTGGTCGTCGGACACCGCGCGAAGCATGATGCCCATGCGCGAGTAGAACAGCAGCAGGGTGGCAACGATCAGGGCCAGAGCGATGCCGCCGCTGACGAGATAGACACGGCTGATCAGCATGTCGCCGAGAAAGATCGGATCGGCGGAAATCCCGAGATCGAGCCGTTTCGCTGCCGAGCCCAGCGTGCCGGGAACGAGGCCCCGCAGCATGATTTCGATGCCGAGGGTCAGCATGATGATCATGATCATCGGCTGGCCGGTCAGACGACGCAGCGCCACACGCTCGATGACCAGACCGACGAGGAACATCGCGCCGATCGCCAGAACGATCGCGACGGCCAGCGGAAACCCCAGCAGGCCGGCGCCAAGCCAGGTCAGGTATCCGCCGCACATGGCGAGCGCGCCCTGCGCCAGGTTTGCAATGCCGGACGTCCGGTAGATCAGGACGATCCCGAGCGCCACAAGGCCATACATCAAACCGACCAGAGCGCCGTTGATGGCGAGTTCGCCGAATAGACTCAGGTCCATGATCCCTCCACGTCCAGCACTTTCAGGTCGCGGCGGATCATGCCCTGTGCGCCGTTCTCGTAAACGATGGGTGCCTCGAAGACGACGTCGGACTGTCGGTCATAGATCGCGCCGATCAGGGCGGCGTAGCGTTCCTCGATGACCCGTCGCCGCAACTTGCGCGTCCGGGTGATCTCGCCGTCGTCGGCGTCAAAGTCCTTGTGCAGGTTGACAAAGCGGCGGATCGCAAGCGCGCCGGACAGCTGCCTGTTGATCTCGCCCAGCGTCTTGCCGATCAGGCCATGCACGGCAGGCTTCTGCGACAGGTCGGCATAGGATGTGTAGGAAATCCCCTTCCGCTCGGCCCAATGGCCGACCGCTTCGAGATCGATACAGACGATGGCGCCGAGGAACGGCAGACCCGCCCCGGTAATGGCGACATTACGGACATAGGGGCTGAACTTGATCCGGTTCTCGATGTAATTCGGCAGATACTGATCGCCGGATGCCGTGCGGACCACTTCACTGACGCGACCGAGCACCCGCAACTGGCCGTCAGCGCCGATTTCTCCGGCGTCGCCGGTATGCAGCCAGCCATCGACGAAGGTCTTCGCGGTCCCCTCGTCGTCGCCGAGATAGCCATCGATGACTGATCCCGACCGCACCAGCACCTCGCCATCATCGCTGATCTTCAATTCGACGCCCGGCAAAGCCCGCCCGACGGTGTCCAGCCTCACCTCGCCATCCGGCTGCGCGGCGGTGATGGCGCAGGTCTCGGTCTGGCCGTAGAACTGCTTCAGATTGACGCCGAGGGCGCGGAAGAAAAGAAACGTATCTTCGCCAAGCGCCTCGCCGCCCGTATAGGCGCGCGTTGCCCGCGACAGACCGATGAAGTCCTTGATCGGACCGAACATCAGGATTTCACCGCAACCGAGCAGCAGCCGATCCGCGAGGCCCGGCAGTTTCCCTTGCAGACGGCGACGCTCGATCTCGACGGCGCGCGGCATGAAGAAATCGAACAGCCGCCGCTTGAACGGCGTGGAATCCGCCATGCCGACCTGTATCCGCGTCAGCATGTTGTCCCATGCACGAGGCGCCGCAAGATAGACCGTCGGCGCAACCGCACGGAGATCCTGCAGGACCGTCTCCTGCCGCTCCGGTATGTTGATCGTGCCCTGCAGGAAAACAGTCGCCGACAGCGTGAAGACGAAATCGCCGATCCATGCCAACGGCAGGTAGCCGAAGCACTCTCCGTTCCTTGCGAAGAAGCCACCTGCCGACGCGTTACGAACTGCCGCCGAAATATGGCGCTGGCGAACCACCACCCCTTTCGGCTGCCCGGTAGTTCCGGACGAATGGAGGAGCACGGCAATGTCGTCAGGACCGGCACGGCCCAGCAGCTCGGTGCCCAGCCCCATCCTGTTTTCGAGACGCCTGCGTCCGTCCTTCACCAGGGCTTCGAACGCGATCAGTCCGCTCTCGCGATAGGCCGTCAAGCCCCGCGGATCGTCATAGACGATATAGGCGGGACGACCGATGCGCGCGCGGAGCTTCAGCAGCTTGTCAACCTGCTCCTGATCCTCGGCGAAAGCGATCGTCGGCTCACCATGCCGCGTGTACAGAAACAATTCGTCCGGAGGAACGTCGGCATAGACCGGCGCAGGCGCCGCGCCCAGCGCATTGATCGCGAGCATGGCGACGTAGAGATTGGCGCGGTTGTCACCGATGACCGTGACTGTGCCGCCGCACGACAATCCCAATCCGTCGAGCCCTGCCGCAATGGCGAGCGTTTCATCGAGGACCTGCGCCCAGTCACGCTCGCGCCAGATGCCGAACTCGCGTTCGCGTATGGCGATCTTTTCGGGAACGCAGCGCGCATTGTCGGCCAGCGCTGCCACCAGCGTCTCCGGCCATGCATCGGTCCTGCCGTCAGGCTCCCGGGGCGCTTCGACCACATTGATCATTGCAATGCTCTTTCGGCAGCCTTCTTGCCGAGATAGGCCTCGACGACGGCAGGCTCCGCCATGGCGTCGCGCGGCGTGCCGTGAGCGATGGTTTCGCCGTAACTGAGCACCAGAACGCGATCGCAAATAGCGGCCACCACATCCATGTGATGCTCGATCACCAGAATGCTGACACCCCGCTCCTCGCGCGCATCGAGCACGAACCGCGCGATATATTCCTTCTCCTCCTGGTTCATGCCCGCCATGGGCTCGTCGAGGATCAGAAGCTGAGGCTCGCTTGCAAGCGCGCGGGCCAGTTCGATCCGCTTCTGCATGCCGAGCGAGACAGTCTCGACCGGCTCGTGCCGAACGTCCTGCAGCTGCATGAAGTCGATGATCTCTTCGACCACCTGACGATGGCGGGTCTCTTCGCGATCCGCCCATCCCCAGTAAAATAGCGCGGGAAGCACACCGGGATTCATATGAGTGTGCCGACCAACCATAATATTGTCGAGCACGCTCATTCCCTTGAAGAGCGCCAGATTCTGGAATGTGCGGGCAACGCCGCAACGGGTGATCTGATGCGGCGCCATGCCGGTGATGTCGCGCCCGAACAGCTTCACGGAGCCTTCATTCGGCGGATAGAAGCCGGTCACGACATTCACGGTCGTCGTCTTGCCGCTTCCATTCGGGCCGATGAGGCCGAAAATCTCGCCACGTCTCACGTCGAATGTGACGCCCTTGAGTGCGCGCAAGCCGCCGAACCGGCGCTCGAGGCCGACGCACTGCAACGCAACATCGTCACTCGACCGACCATCAGCGCCACGCGCATCGCCATTGAGAATGGCCATGAAGATCTCCCCCCTCGCGCCGCCTTCTTTGCTCCGGCAGCTTGCAAGATGCTACATAGTGAATATCATTCATCTTGCGATGTCAATCGAACTGACGGAGATCGTCACGTTCGAATCCACCGGGCAAGGAAGTTGCGATGCCGTATGATGACCGAGAGCGTGCGCCCCGTTGCGATCGCGAGCGATTGCTTTTCAAGACGTTGCGGGACTGCGTGTCCGACGCAAAAGCACGATGCCCCGGCTGGGCGACGCGGCTGAACGAGGTCGATCCCTCTGAACTTCATTCGCGCGACATTTTGTCAGCGGTGCCGATCACGCGGAAGTCGCATCTGATCGCGGATCAGGATGCGTCACCACCCTTCGCGGGTCTTGCGCGCGCCGGGGCCGGCAGCTTCCCCCGTCTCTTCATGTCACCCGGGCCGATCTGCGAGCCGCAATTATCCGCAGCCGATCCATGGGGAGCGGCGCGCGCGCTTTATGCAGCCGGTCTGCGCTCCGGCGACACACTGCTCAATACATTCAGCTATCATCTGACGCCCGGCGGCTTCATGTTCGATTCCGGCGCCCGGGAGAACGGATGCGCCGTGATTCCTGCCGGGCCCGGCAACACGGAGCAGCAAGTGCAGGCCATCGCACGATATCGTCCGACGGCTTACGGCGGCACGGCTGACTTCCTCAATCTGCTGCTCCAATCATTCTCACAAATCAATGGCGCCGAATTCCCGATCAAGCGCGCAATCCTGTCGGGAGCCGCAGTGCCTCAGAACCTGCGGGCACGCTTCAATGAAGCCGGCATCGCCGTCTATGAACTCTACGGCACGGCCGAACTGGGTGTCGTTGCCTATGAGACCGACGCCCATGAAGGATTTGTTGTCAACGAGGACCTCATCGTCGAGATTCTCGATCCTGTCAGCGCAAAGCCCGTGATGGACGGCGAGCCAGGCGAAGTGGTGGTCACCCGCCTTGCGCGGGATTATCCGCTGTTCCGCTTTGCGACCGGTGATCTATCAGCCGTCATCACGGAGCCGAGCCCTTGCGGGCGTACAAATTTGCGACTTCGCGGCTGGCTCGGACGCGCGGATCAGACCACGAAGATCAAAGGCATGTTTGTTCATCCCGAACAGGTCATCGCCGTGGTCGCGCGTATCCCCGGTGCCGCAAGGGGGCGGCTGGTCGTCACCCGCCGCGACGATCGCGACAACATGACACTCGAGATCGAGACATCGCAAGGATCGATCGATCTGGAAGCGGCAACTGCGCTGCTTGCCGCTGTCACGAAGTTGCGCGGCAATGTGGTTGTCGTGGGCGAGGGAAGCGTTCCGCAGAACGGCGCCATTGTGGACCAGCGTCCCGCGTAAACGCGGGACATGGGTACCGCCCGCGTTTACATGCGGAACACACCGTAATGCGGATCGGCAATGGGCGCGTTCAACGACGCGCTCAGGGCCATGGCAAGCGCATTGCGGGTATCGACGGGATCGAGGATGCCATCGTCCCAAATCTCCGACGTCGCGTAATATGCGCTGGACTGCCGGCGATAATCTTCCAGGATCGGGTCGCGGATATCCGCCATCTCCTGCTCGCTCAAGGTCCGGCCGCTGCGTGCCAATTGGCGCACCTTGATATCGGTGAGGACGCCTGCCGCCTGCTCCGCGCCCATCACCGAAACCTGCGACTGCGGCCACGTGAACATGAAGCGTGGATCAAAGGCGCGGCCGGACATGCCATACGTCCCGGCTCCGTAGGATCCGTTGCAGACGACCGTGAATTTCGGCACCGACGCGCCGGCGACCGCCATGATCAGCTTGGCACCGTCCTTGGTGATCCCGTGGCGTTCATATTCGCGGCCGACCATGAAGCCGGTGATGTTCTGCAGGAACACCAGCGGCGTCTTGTTCTTGTCGCATAGCTGAATGAAATGCGCGCCCTTCAACGAACTGTCGCTGAACAGCACGCCGTTATTGGCGATGATGCCGACCTGATAACCGCAAATCCTGGCAAAGCCGCAAATGAGCGATTGGCCGTAACGCGGCTGATATTCATGAAAACGGCTGCCATCGACCATGCGCGCGATGATCTCGCGCATGTCGAACTGGACGCGCGGATCCTTCGGGATGATCCCGTAAAGCTCTTCGGGATTATAGGCCGGCTCCTCCGGCTCGATCCAGTCGATGGCCGTTTTTTTCTGGCGGGTAAATCGGCCCACGATGTCCCGGGCGATCGCAATGGCATGCAGCTCGGATGTCGCGGGATAATCGCCGGTTCCGGACACGCTGGTGTGCATCTCCGCCCCGCCGAGTTCTTCCGCCGAAACCTCTTCGCCGGTGGCTGCCTTCACAAGCGGAGGGCCGCCGAGGAAGATCGCGCCTGTGCCTCTGACGATGACATTGTAGTCGCTCAATGCCGGGATATAGGCGCCGCCCGCCGTGCAATGACCCATGACGACGGCCACCTGCGGCACGCCCATCTTGGAGAGCGTCGCTTGGTTGCGGAAGATGCGCCCGGCATAATAGCGATCGGCGAAAAACTCGGCCTGCAACGGGAGAAAACCGCCCGCACTGTCGCACAGATGCACGACGGGAAGCCGGTTCTCGATCGCGATGTCGAGCGATCGCACGATCTTCTTGACCGACAGCGGATACCACGCGCCGCCTTTCACGCTGGCATCATCGGCGTGAATGATGACTTCCCGGCCCGACACGATCCCGAGGCCAACGACCTGGGCTGCTCCCGGGACTTCGCCGTCATAGGCCATGTTTCCGGCCAGCGTCGAAAGTTCCAGGAAGGGCGTACCCGGATCGATCAATGCCTCGATCCTGTCACGCACGAACATCTTGTTCTGCCTGGTCAGCCGCTCGATGTCCCGCGCCGGGCGCTTGAAGCGCGCCGCCTTCTGTCGCTCCTTCAGTTCGGAAGCGAGCCTGCGGTTATGCTCCGCATTGGCCCGAAAATCATCGGCACGTGTATCCACCAGTGAACGCAGGCGCTGCATATCAAACGTTCTCCTGAGAAAGCGTCACGAGCGGGACATCGCGATCGAAAC
Source organism: Bradyrhizobiaceae bacterium PARB1 (assembly GCA_002256345.1). GTDB lineage: Bacteria > Pseudomonadota > Alphaproteobacteria > Rhizobiales > Xanthobacteraceae > Tardiphaga. The sequence goes on from NKIY01000011.1 coordinate 18,493, forward strand.
TGTCGCCGGCCTTGACGTGAATGCGCGTAACGACGCCGTCCCGCGATGCGCGGATTGCCGTTTCGAGCTTCATGCTTTCGATGACCACGAGAACGGTGCCCGCAAGGACTGCCTGTCCCTCCTCCACCTTCACCGCCACGACCACGCCGGGCATCGGCGCGCGGGCAACATTTTGCCCCGCATCGTCCCCCGCGGTGGCGAACGCGATCAGAGGGTCCACATATTTCAGCGCGTAAGCCCGGCCTGCGCGGTGAATGTGAACCGTATCGCCATCGATCACGAAAGCGATTGGCTCGCTCAGCCCGTCAACGGTCAGGCGGCCGTAACCCGGTACGTCCTCGATCAGCGAGATCGAATGAGTTTTGCCATCCGGGAGGTCCAGTCGATAGGCGCTCCCGGAGCGGGTCAGCCAGAGTTCGTGAGACTTGCCATCGACGTCGAAGCGGTGATGCACGTCAGTTTCTCCAACCGTGAAGCCGCGCATGCAGCGGCAGCACCGAATCCGCCGCGTCGCGCACTGGCCTCGTCAACAGCGCCGCCGCGGCAAGCACAGTAATATCCGCTTCATCCGCAGATGCGCCGCCGCTTGCGATCTCCGGATGTTCATCGAGATATCCGGTATGAACCCCGTCGTTTCGGAAATTGGCGTTGTCCAGAATGCGCGAGAGGAACGCGGCATTGCTCTCGCAGCCGAGGAAGACGAAATCGGCAATGGCCGCGCGCGCCTTTGCGATGGCTGCCTCGCGGTCCGGCGCATGCACGATGATCTTGGCCAGCATCGGATCGAAGGCCGTGGTGATCGACTGCCCCTGTGCAATGCCGCTGTCGACGCGGACGCCCTCGCCCTTCGGATAACGCAGCGCCAAGACCTTGCCAGTGGTCGGCGTGAATTCGCGCTCTGGCGATTCCGCATAGAGCCGCGCCTCGATGGCATGTCCCGTGCTGTGGATGTCCGTCTGGCTGAAAGACAACGGCATGGCCGCCGCCACCTTCACCTGCTCGGCCACCAGATCCAGGCCGGTGGTCATTTCGGTGACCGGATGCTCGACCTGGAGACGCGTGTTCATTTCAAGGAAGTAGAACGCCCCCGCGCCGTATATGAACTCGACCGTTCCGGCGTTGCGATATCCCGCGGCTCTGGCAATCCCAGCCGCAGTTGCGCAGATCTGCTCGCGTTCCTCCGCCGAGAGCACCGGTGACGGCGTTTCCTCGATGATCTTCTGAAACCGGCGCTGGACCGAGCATTCGCGTTCGTAGAGATGGACCACGTTTCCAAAATCGTCACCGAGCACCTGCACCTCGATGTGCCGCGGCCGTTCGACGAAGCGCTCCACATAAAGGCGACCATCCCCGAAGTAACGTTCGCCCTCGCTGCGCGCTTCCTGAATGGCATCTTCCAGCAGCGCCAGATCCCGAACGATGCGCATTCCCTTGCCGCCACCGCCAGCGGATGGCTTGACCAGCAGCGGTGCACCGACTGCGCGCGCGCGCTCCACGAATGTCGAAGCATCTTCCTCCTCGATCGCGGATGGTGCCACGGGAAATCCGTGGCGGGCGACAAACGCGCGGGCACGAATCTTGTCGCCCATCAGTTCGATCGCTTCGACAGTCGGCCCGATGAAACGGATACCGGCGCGCGTCACCGCGCGGGCGAAATCGGCATTTTCCGAGAGGAAGCCGTAACCGGGATGGAGGGCACCCGCCCCCGAGGACTTTGCGGCTGCGAGAAGCTGCTCGCCATCGAGATATGCGGCGACAGGTGTCTTTCCGACAATCAATATGGCCTCGTCGGCGAGCGCGACGGCGGGAGCCCCGGTATCCACCTCATGATAGACCACGATGCTTCGCAGACCGAGGCGACGCAGCGTCTGTATGATGCGAACGGCAATCTCTCCGCGATTGGCGATCAGGACGCTCTCGAACGGAAACGACAACTTGTCCACGCTCACTCCCTCAGTCGATGCAAATGCCGGATGTCAGCATCGCCGTGAGTTCACGGGCGGTCTGCGCCGCTCTGAGCTGCCCGCGTCCGTTGACATGCCGCCACGCGAGATGCTCGATGGCGCCGAACAGGACGTCACGCAGAAGCTTGGCATTGGTGTCCGGCTTCACCTCGCCATTGCCGACCGCCTCGCGCACAATGCGGATCAGGACCGACGTGTATCGACGATTCAGGTCCTGGATCGCGGAGCCCTCATAGTCGCTGGAGGTACGGACTTCTGCTATGAACAGTCGGCACAGATCCGTATCGGCGACAAAGACGCCGATATGGCGCTTGATCAGCGCCTCCAATCGCGCAGGAAACTTGTCGTGCTTGAAAACCTCGTGCTCGAGGTCGATCAGGATCCGCGCATAGAATTTCTGCAGGACCCCGTAGAGCAGTTCGCGCTTGCTCTTGAAGTAGCGATAGACCAGGCCGTCGGAAATCTTCGCGATCCGTGCGATGTCTGCAATGGAAGCGCCCTCAAAACCTTTTTCGGCGAAGGCCTGTTTGGCAGCGTCGAGGATCGCGTCATAGCGATCCTGCATCCGTTCCGGACTAATGGCAGGCACGTTCGGCTCCTGGAAATCGAATGTTGCTCCGGCACCGGCCGGATGTCACGACGCCATCGGCGACGAATCGTGCTCGACGTCCATACTGAATATCATTCATCTTGGCGTGTCAACCAAGACGCAAGGCATCCAGGACGATTTAGAAACGGGCTGGGCGCCGCTCGAAGAATGCGGTGATGCCCTCCCGAAATTCTTCGGACGTAGCCGCTTGCTGGAATCCAGCTTTCTCGCGATCGAGCTGAGCATCGAAGTCAGACGTGCATGCCTGTTCGACCAGCGCCTTGATGCGCCTGTTGGTTTCGGGCGGGCCGCAGGCAATGCGCTTCGCCATGTCGAGCGCCTCGGATCGCAGTCTGTCTGCCGGGACGACTTTATTGACGAGCCCCAGCGAGAGCGCAGTCTCTGCAGACATTGCATCATTGAGCCACATCATCTCGAGCGCACGGCGGCGACCGAGGAGATGGGTCAACGACCATGTCGTGCCGGCGTCCGGACTGGTCCCGATCTTCGAATAGGCCGAAAGCAGCCGCGCATTATCCGCCATCACACAGAGATCGCATGAGAGCGCGAAGCCCAGGCCACCTCCTGCGACCGCCCCCGTGAGCCCGGCGACGATCGGCGTCGTCATGCCGCGCATTTCGCGCAGCATCGCGTGAAATCCGTCGATCAGCTCCGCGGCTGTTTGCGGCGCGGCATCGAGATTTTCCTGGAAGAGGCTAAGGTCGGCGCCCGCCATGAATGCGCGGTCGGAACCGACGATGACGACCACCCTGACCGACGGGTCGCGCTCCGCATCCGCCAGAGCCGCGCGGATATCCCCGATCATTTCACGATTGACGGAATTGAGGTTCTGCGGCCGGTTCAACTGGAGACAGCAGACTGCCCCTTCCCGACTCACAAGCACGGCATCATGGCGTTGCGACACGTCAGTCATGCAATCCTCCGAAGATATTTGTTGCTCCCATCGCCCTTGCCGCGGAAGGAAGAATGACTATGATGCACAAAAATGAATTCAATTCAACAAGGCGGATTCATCCGTCGAGCATAGGATCGCATGGGATGTCCGGAAAATTCTTCGATCAGTTCGTCGAGGGGGAAATCATCCATCATCAGGTCACGCGCACGGTGACCGAAACGGACAATCTGCTCTTTACCGCCCTCACCCACAACGTCCAGCCACTGCATCTGGACGCCGAGATTGCCGGACAATCGGAGTTCGGCCACATCCTGGTGAACAGCATCTTCACCTTCGGCCTGATGGTCGGCGTATCGGTAACCGACACGACATTGGGCACCCTGGTGGCAAATCTCGGCTTCGAAAAGGTCATCTTCCCCAAGCCGGTGAAGATCGGCGACACGCTGCGTGCCGAAACCACGGTGATGGAAAAGCGGCAGAGCCGGTCGCGACCGGGTCAAGGCATCGTCGTCTTCGAGCACCGCTGCATCAACCAGAAGGGCGAGATCGTCGCGCAATGCCTGCGCTCGACTCTGGTGAAAGGAAGCGCGGCATGACGTTGCGATCCTTTCTGTTCACGCCGGGCGACAGCCGCAAGAAAATGTACAAGGGTGCAGCCGGTCCAGCTGACGCCCTGATCCTCGACCTGGAAGATTCCGTCGCCGAAGCGAACAAGCCCGAAGCGCGCCGCATGGTACACGCGTTCCTGTCCGAACACGCCATGCGGGATCGACAGCAATTATGGGTCCGCATCAATCCACTCGATACACCCCATGCGCGTGGAGACCTTGCCGCCATTGTCGGCGGCCGACCTGACGGCATCATGCTGCCGAAAGTGCGGTCCGCAAGCGACGTGACGACCTTGTCCCACTATCTCGACGTTCTCGAAATCGCCTTCGACGCACCTCCCAACAGCATCCGCATCTTGCCAGTCACCACCGAAACCCCGCAGGCGGTTTTCTCGCTCGGCACCTATGCGGGCGCGAGCGACCGATTGTATGGGCTGACATGGGGCGCCGAAGATCTCGCCGCCGCGCTGGGAGCTTCCGCCAATCGCGACGCTTCCGGCACGCTGAATTTCACCTACCAGATGGCGCGATCGCTCTGTCTGACCGGCGCGTGTGCGGCAGACGTCACTGCGGTCGAAACTATCTTTCCTGATTTCCGCAACGAAGACGGTCTGCGGATCTATGCGGCGGCAGCACGCAGCGACGGCTTTCGCGGCATGATGGCCATTCACCCCGGTCAGGTCGAGGTCATCAACGCGGCATTCACGCCCACCGCAAGTGAGACCGAATGGGCTGAACGCGTCGTCGCAGCCTTTGCGGGATCGACCACCGGCGTCGTCGGACTGGACGGCCAGATGCTGGACATGCCGCATCTGAAGCAGGCGCGCCGCGTCCTCGAACTCGCGCATCTCGCCGCCAATCGAAGCGCCGGACAATAGGCCCGGCGCACCGGCTCCAAAAGAAGATGCAGCGCCCGCGATCGGTCGGACGCAGCATCTTCCAGCACGCCTTCGGGATCAATGCGGGAAGCCGACCAGCCCGCCCTCTTCAATGCGCTCGATGTACTCCGTCATGCCATAGCCGGTCACACCGTCCCAGGTGAACCTGGTCAGGCCTTCCGCGATGCGCGATACAACGATCTGGTCTTCGATCTTTCGGCGATTGCGCAGCGGCGCAAGCGACACCACCTCGCCGTGAATGACCACACGGCGATTGGCCGTTCGAACATTGATGCGAACGCGTGACGGATCCTCCGCCGCAGTCCAGTCGGTGACGACGTCCATGTCGACAACCTCCTCATAGGCGCCATCGACGAGGAGGACGCCAAGGCGCCGAACGCGCCCGGCCGCGTCGGTGATCTTGAGAAGCATGAAGCCGCGGCCATGTCCGAGATTGGCCAGAAACAAGCGATAGAAATAGATGTTCTGCCAGAGACGCGGCCCCCATGAGTGGTCGCGCCAGCCACCGCCCTCGATATGATGCGTCTCGGTTCCGACCGTGATGTGCCCGGACACCGCGGTATGCTGGTTGAAGTGCCCCAACGAGAAATTCCAGCCATACATGGGCTCATGCTCGGGCGACGACGGCACGCCGCCATGCATGGGCGAGACACCCGTTTGACGAAATTGGACCTGACCGGTCACACGCTCCGCCTCCTTGAACAATCGCTCGGGATTGCGCAGCAATTCCTTGTTGCTGAGCAGCAGCAATTCCCCATCGTAGTTCATCTCGACATGTCGGAAGGCCTCCTTCACATCGTAAGTGAGCCCCCCAGCCGAGAATTGCTGATTGCCCGTGATTTCAGGACGGCGGAACTGGCAGGCAATGCGACCGTCCGGAAGGTACAGGCAGACGGACAACTCGGCGTAGCCCTCATTGACCCGGTTTCCGATGCGCATCCAACCGCCGATACCACTGCGCTGATCGAAGCCGTTGCAATAGACGCTTTCGTTGAAATGCGGCTCGGATGTCGGCTCGTGCGGCCACTCATCGCGTTGCGTCAATCGATAGGTCATCACTCCCTCCATATGTGTCGCCCGACGCATTCTCGCGCCCGCGAATGCAGCGCGGGCGCCCGGCGTCGTCGTTCGCGTCTCGATGCCGCGGCGATATCCGTCAAGGCGTGACCGAACATCGTCCGCGCAGGTTTGCCTTGCAATCTCTCGCGCAGCACGGATAGAGTATCCAAAAATGAATGACATTCAATAGGGAGCGAACATGGCCAATCGACCGCTTGAATCTGCATTCCTGCACGTGATCTGCGCGATCACGCTCGCCGGCGCAGCCACGCTTTCATTTGCGGACCGCGCGTCTGCCCAGATCAGCGATGATGTCGTCAAGATCGGCGTGCTCGGCGACATGAGTTCGCTCTACGCAGATATCGCCGGGCCCGGATCCGTCGTGGCGGCGCGTTTGGCGGTGGAGGATTTCGGCGGGACGGTGCTCGGCAAGAAGATCGAGATCATCTCGGCCGATCACCAGAACAAGCCGGATATCGGCGCAAGCATTGTCCGCAAGTGGTTCGATGCCGAGCAGGTCGATGCGGTGGCAGACGTTCCCAACTCGGCGGTGGGAATCGCGGTGCACGGGATCGCGCGCGAGAAGAACAAAGTTCTGCTCGGCTCGGGCACGTCGCTGACGGACCTCACGGGCTCGCAATGTTCGCCCAACTCGGTGATCTGGACCTTCGACACCTGGGCGCTGGCGAACGGCTCGGCGACGGCGCTGCTGAAAACCGGCGGAAAGAAATGGGCGTTTCTCACTGCCGACTATGCATTCGGCCATCAGCTTGAACGCGATGCCAGCGCCTTCGTCAAAGCCGGTGGCGGCGAGGTCGTCAGCGTCATTCGTCACCCGCTGAACACGTCGGATTTTTCATCCTATCTGCTCCGCGCACAATCGAGCGGCGCGAATGTGATCGCTTTGGCAAATGCCGGTGCCGATACCGCGAACACCGTCAAGCAGGCGCGCGAATTCGGCATCGGTCAAGGCCAACAGAAACTGGCGGCTTTGGTGGCATTCATCAGCGACGTCCACGCCCTCGGGCTTCCCGTGGCGCAAGGCCTCGTGCTGACATCGGCATTTTACTGGGACATGAACGACCAGACCCGCGCCTGGGCGAAGCGCTTCGTCGCGAGAAATGGCGGCAAATATCCAACTATGGTCCATGCCGGCGTGTATGCCGCTGTGCTGCACTATCTCAAGTCCATCGAGAGCGGAAAAACCGATGCAGGGCTTGATGTCGTCAACGCCATGAAAGCGATGCCCACCGATGACCCCCTGTTCGGCAAAGGAAAAATTCGCGCCGATGGTCGGCACGTCCACCCGATGTATTTGTTCGAGGTGAAAAAACCGGACGAGTCCAAATATGCTTATGACTATTTCAAGCTGGTGGACACGATCCCGGCCGAACGAGCTTTCCGCCCGATCAGCGAAGGCGGTTGCTATCTGGTCAAATGATCTGAAGCTCTGCGATCGATCAGCCAAAGCAGGTGAATCAGTTGGATAGTCAGTTGCAGGATGGATTTGCCGAACTGCGTCGGGCGATGCGACGACGATTTGGTGAATCTGTCGCGATCGAAAATATCGAGGTGCCGAGTCTTGGCGGCAGCAATCGCACCGTCCTGTTCGATCTCATCGACGGCAGCACTCGCAAGCGCGTCGTATCGCGGCAGCGCACCTATGAGGGAGCGGATAGCCCCTTCCTCGACGCCGCTCAACAGTTCCTTCTGATGGAGATCGCTCATCGGGAAGGCGTACCGGTCCCCGAACCGATTCTACTTTTTTCGCCTGAGGACCAGCTCGGCGACGGATTTGCATCCGCCTTCGTGGTCGGCGAGACGATGCCCAAGCGCATCATCGAACGCTTGCAGCATGAACAGACTGGCGCCGAGTTCACGCGACAGCTGGGACGGGTTCTCGCCCGCCTTCACCAAGTTCGCGCGGAGACCACTTTCCTGCACGACATCCCGGACAGCATCGACGCGATCGATGCACAGCGCCAACGCTACGATTCATACGATGAACCGCACCCGGCGATCGAGCTCGGTTTCCGTTGGCTCGAGCGCAATCGCCCGAAACCCGCCACCCCTGTCCTGCTCCACGGCGATTTTCGTAACGGCAATCTCATGGTCGGGAACAACCGCGTGGTGGCGGTCCTGGATTGGGAGTGCGCTCACCTGGGCTCGCCAGCCGAAGATATTGGCTGGCTGACCTGCAGACCCTGGCGTTTTGGCCGGACCGATCAACCTGTGGGCGGATTTGGTCAACTTGCAGACTTGCTGGCATCCTATCACGAGGCCGGCGGCGCCGCGATCGACGCCAGCGAGGTGCAGTACTGGCAGGTCTTCGGTCTTTTGCGCTGGGCGGTGATCAACATGATGCAGGCCCATGGCCACCTGTTCGGCAACCGACGAGACCCGGTTTTCGCAGCCTGCGGACGCAACACGAGCCTGATCGAATACGATCTCCTGATGACGCTGAAGGGCCTCTACCGGTGAGGATGAGACGATGAGCCAATACAGGCCTTCGATGGCCAACCTGATCGAAACGGTCGAGCAATTTCTCGACAATCTTGCCCCCAACCTGAAGGGAGAGCTCAAATACAAGGCGAATGTATCGTCTTATCTTCTGGCGATCTGTCGCAGGGAAATAGCAGCTCAAGGAGCAGAGAATGCGGCGGATCTTGCAGCCTGGCGCCAACTCCTCGGCACCTCCGCTGAGGACCCAGCGCAGGCGCGCCGCGATCTCTGCGAACGTATTCGCAACCGTGAATTCGACGACAGGTTCGATGAATTTCTAGCGGTCCTGCTGGAGCGAACCGCCAGTGAGGTTCGCATCGTGCGGCCGGAACACCTCAAGGCCCAAGCTTGAAAAGCGCCGCACGAACGGCGCGTATACCGAGGAAGCGATCATGATTTCCATCGAACAATCGACAACCATAGGTGACGCATTCGCTCTCGCCGCGGCCCAATACGGCTCTCGCCCATTCCTTGCCGCGCCACAGGGCGAGCACCGATCCTATCACCGCGACGGCTATGAGATCGACTACGCCACTGCGGCCCGCGAGGTGAGCCGGCTTCGTGATTTCTACAGCGCCCACGGATACGGGCATGGCCACCGCATTGCGGTCTTGCTGGACAATCGTCCCGAACATTTCCTGCACAAACTGGCGATGAATACGCTCGGGATCTCCTGCGTCCCCGTCAATCCCGACTACCGCGCCAACGAGATCGCCCATCTCCTGCAGAATTCGGATGCCGATCTCGCTTTGGTCGCAGGCGAACGCATCGAGCAGATGTCGGCCGGTATCGACGCCAGCGCCCGCGCGGTGCCGATCGCCAATTTCGACGATTTGCAGACTTTGGCTCACCCGCAACGATCTCGGATCGACACCGCCATCACCGGCGCGACCGAGGCCAGCGTTCTCTATACGTCCGGCACGACCGGTCGGCCTAAAGGATGCTTGTTGTCGCATCACTACGAACTGGAGTCCGGCGCCTGGTACGCATCACGCGGACATCTGGCGGCATTCCATCCGGAGGGTGAGCGTCTCTACAACCCCTTGCCTGTCTACCACGTCAATTCGTCGGTGATGTCGTTCCAGGCCATGATGCTGTCGGGCGGCTGCCAGATACAAGCGGATCGGTTCGCGCCTTCGCGGTGGTGGGACGAAGTCTGCCAGACGCGCGCGTCCATCATCCATTATCTCGGGATCATCGTTCCCCTGTTGCTCGGCCTGCCCGAGACGGCGCAGGAACGCGCGCACGGTATCCGCTTTGGTATCGGCGCGGGCGTGGAGCCGCAATTGCATGCCGAATTCGAGCGGCGCTTTGGTTTCCCGCTGGTCGAGGTCTGGGGCATGACGGAGATGGTTCGCGTCATCATCGATAACGAACCGCTGCGCCAGGTCGGAACCCGTGCCTTTGGGCGGGTGACACCCGGAATCGAGGTCAGGGTCGTGGATGAGAGGGATGTCGATGTACCAGCCGGAACGCCCGGTGAAATGGTCATCCGCCATTCAGCAGAAATACCGCGAGGGGCGTTCTTTTCCGGCTATTTGAAGGATGAGGAAGCAACCGCAAATGCGTGGCGCGGCGGCTGGTTTCATACCGGGGATACGGTTCGTCAAGACCCGGACGGCATGCTTCATTTCGTCGATCGCAAGAAGAACATCATCCGCCGCTCAGGCGAAAACATTGCAGCAGCAGAGATCGAGGCGGTGCTCCAGGCCCATGATCTGGTCAAGCAGGTCGCCGTGCTCGCAGTCCCCGACGAACTCCGAGAGGAGGAGGTCTACGCCTGCGTCGTGCTTGCCGGTCCTCATGATGCGCGCGCAGCCGGCGAGACGCTGTTCGCGCATTGCCATCGCGAACTGGCCTATTTCAAAACGCCGGGATGGTTGCTGTTCGTCGATAGTCTGCCGACCACGGGCACGCAGAAAATACAAAAGCAGCAGATTTTCACGGAAGGGATCGATCCGCGCACGCGCGACGGCGTTCTGGATTTCCGCAACCGCAAGAAACGCGATCAGGCAAGGAGCGCGTGACGTGGGACGGACATTCGACGAATTCGAAGTGGGATCACGGGTCGAGACGCCGCGCCGGACGATCATTGACGCCGACATCATGCAGTTCGCCGGATTGACCGGTGACTTCAATCCCCTTCACGTCGATGACGTGTTCGCCGGGGAGAGCGACTTCGGCGCACGCATTGCGCATGGACCGATGCTCGTCGGCATGACCTTCGGCCTAGCATCGCGGGCCGGACTGTTTGACGGCACCGTTCGCGGTCTTCTTGATCTCGGCTGGACGTTCACGGGACCGGTCCGCCCCGGCGACACCGTATCCGTGGTGGTAAATGTTCTCGGCAAGAAACCTTCGCGCAAGCCGGACCGCGGCGTCGTCGAATTTCAGTTCGACGTTCTGAATCAGCGTGGGGAAACAGTTCAGGTCGGCACCGCAAAGATACTGATGACACGGTATTCCGGAAGCGCGGAAGATCGCGTCGATCCATCATAGACGCGTATTGACGTGACATCGGGCGATCGACCACCGCGGGCACAGAAGAATAGATCAGGCAAGGAAGCGCGATAACCATGGCAGACGCAAATATTTCAAACGATAGATCATCGTTCAAACTCGACGAAGGACAGCAAGCCGTGCTCGATCAGGCCGATCGGTTCGGGCGTAACGAGCTCCATGCCCTGTCCGAACGCATGGATCGCGAAGAATGGTGGCCGGACGACTCGTTCCGGAAGATAGGTGAAAGCGGCTTTTTCGGCGCGACGATCTCGCCCGAATTCGGCGGCGCCGGCATGGACCTGTTGTCGGCCGGATTGGTGCTGCAGGGCTTCGCCCGCTGGAATCACGCCTTAGCGCTTTCCTACGTCGCTCATGACAACCTCTGCGCAAACAACATCTATCGCAATGGCAACGACTTCCAGCGCCGTAAGTACCTGCCCGACCTGTGCGCCGGCCGCACCGTCGGCGCGCTTGGGCTGACCGAGCCTGGCGCGGGCTCGGATGCCCTGGGGTCGATGCGGACCACCGCGCGGCGCGACGGCAACGATTACATCCTGAACGGCGGCAAGATCTATATCACTAATGGTCCGGTCGCCGACGTCCTGCTCGTTTACGCGAAGACCGATCGCGAGAAAGGACCGCATGGCATATCGGCATTCATTGTCGAAAAGCATTTTCCGGGATTCAAGGTCGCCCAGAAACTGACAAAGATGGGATATCGCGGCAGCCCGACGGCGGAGCTAGTCTTCGAGGATTGCCGCGTTCCGGCCGAAAACATGGTCGGCGAAGAGAACCGCGGGGTATCGATCGTGATGAGCGGCCTCGATCTCGAGCGGGCGATGATATCGCCTCTGTGTCTCGGAATCTCCGAGCGCGCGCTCGAGCTTTCCGTGGATTACGCCCGGACCCGCCAGCAATTCGGCAAACCGATCGGATCCTTCCAGATGGTTCAGTCGATGCTCGCCGACATGTATGTCCAGGTCGAAGCCATTCGCATGTTGACTTATCGAACGCTTGCGGAAGCCGCTCCCCTTGAAGTCGGCGGCGGTGGTCGCGGTGATATCCACAAACTGACAGCGGCATCGGTGATGTTCGCGGCCGAAGGGTGCCACAAAGTGCTAGACCTCGCGGTTCAGGTCCATGGCGGCAGCGGCTATATCTGGGAATCTGAGATCAACCGCCTCTTTCGCTCCAACAAGCTGATGGAAATCGGTGCCGGCACGACCGAAGTTCGCAAAATGATCATTGCGGGCGAGTTGCTGAAAGGTGCCTCCCGTCATGGCTAACGCGAACTCGCCCCCTGATACTTTTGGCCTCTCCGACGACAACCTGTCCTCCCACGCAACGGTTTTCTCTCCGGCCGCCATGCAAGACAAGATCGTCATGGTATCGGGCGCCGCCGGAGGTATTGGCCGTGCGATCGCATGGCTGTTTGGCCGCATGGGAGCACATGTCATTCTGGTCGGGCGGAACGAGACGAAGGTAGCCGAACTCACCGCCAATATGGCTCTTAAACAGCTAAGCGCCAGCCCATACGTCGCCGACATCAAGGATTACGATGCGGTTCAGACGCTATTTGACAAGGTCACTGCCGATCACGGCCAAATCGATTGCCTGATCAACAGTGCGGGCGGGCAATTCCCGCAGCCCGCCATCGACTTCTCCGCCAAGGGATGGAATGCCGTCATTAACACGAACCTGAATGGCACTTGGTATATGATGCAAACGGCAGCCAAACACTGGCGGGACGGCCGTCATCTCGGCAATATCGTAAACATCGTCGTTGTCACGACGCATGGTCTATACGGGATCGCGCATTCCGTCGCGGCGCGCTCCGGCGTGATCGGTCTCTCACGCGCGGTCGCCGTCGAATGGGCGCCGCTCGGCATTCGAGTCAACTGCGTGGCGCCAGGCGCCATCGAGACCGATGGTTGGAAGGTTTACACGCCCGAGGCGCGGGCGGCCTATCCACGCTCCAATCCGATGATGCGCGCGGGATCCGCCTGGGACATCGCCGAATCCTGTGCCTATCTGGCATCTCCCTCTGGAAAGTTTGTAACAGGCGAGACAATCACAGTTGATGGCGGAGGGCAGCTATGGGGAGAGACTTGGACGATTGGTAAGCCGGACTACTTTAAGACAGAACATGCTTAGGCAGAGAATTGCTCCGCGTCCAAATATCATCGGTTCCTGACGGCACTAGTGTCCGCTTTGTGCCAAGAGTGGACACTCTTGTGTTCTCAAAGAAGTGTGTGAAGCACGCTCCGTTGTTGCAATGCGAAGCCGTCAGACCAACGGGAAACCATAGAGCAGCTGCGCATTGTCTGCTAAAATGCGTCTACGGAGATTTTCGTCCGGTATCCACTCGCCGAATAGATCGAGCAGTTCTCCGACATTGGGCATGTGATGCCAGTTGGCGACATGTGGCCAGTCCGAGCCCCAGACACACCGGTCCGGTGCGGCCACGGCCAGCGCTCGCGCCAGCGGGACAGTCTCCCTATAGAACGGCGCGCTGAGACGATAAGCGCCGGACAGTTTCACCCACGCGCCCTCGGACACAAGACGCAAAAGCTCCTGGAAGCCCGGCGAAGCCACGCCTTCGGCAGCTGGGAAATGCCCCATGTGATCGACCACGATCGGCACGCGCAGCTTCCTGATCCGCGGTGCGAGGTCGGGAAGGTTGCGCGTATCGAGCAGGAACTGGAGATGCCAGCCCATCTCGGCGCAGAGGTCCCCATACTTCTCCAGCAGATCGATGCTGACGCCGCCGCCATAGAGAACATTGATGCGGAGACCGGTGACGCCGGCCTCTTTCAGCTCGCTGTAGTACTCGTCACTCTTGCCGAGATCGACGACCGCGACGCCGCGCAGGCGCTTCGGGTTGGCACGCAGCGTCTCCAGCATCAGGCGGTTGTCGGTGCCGTGCACGCTGACCTGGATCAGCACACCATAGGTCATGCCGGTGCCGTCGAGCATTGCGAGATATTTTTCAGCGGGGGCTGCCGGCGCCGTGTAGCTGCGGTTCGGCACCAGCGGATAATCCGGCGGCACGCCGATCACATGGGCATGCGTATCCACCGCGCCCTTCGGCACCTTGAAGGTGCCGGGGCCGCGGGGATTCGCCGCCGGACCAGGACAGTCCGGCGGGGTCGTTGTTGCGTTCACATGATCAATCATTGGATTGCAGTTCCTTGCCACGCGTCTCGGGAAGCAGCAGAGCGCCGATCAAGAGCAGGCTGTAGGCGATGACCGCAAAGATCGCGATCGCCTTCGATAACGGCATAGCCGCCGAGAGATAGCCCACCAGTGCCGGAAACAGCGCGCCGATGCCGCGCCCGAAATTATAGGCAAAGCCCTGCCCCGAACCGCGCAGACGGGTCGGAAATAGTTCGGTCAGGAAAGCGCCGATGCCGGAGAAATAAGCCGAGGCGCAGATGCCGAGCGGGAAGCCGAGGAACAACATCCACTGGTTCGAGATCGGAAGTTGCGTATAGGCGACCACCAACAGCGATGCGAGCACGGCGAATAGCATGAACAGCTTGCGACGGCCGATGCGGTCGGCAAGATAGGCACCCCACACATAGCCGATGAAGCTGCCGACGATGAGGAGCGCGAGATAGCCGGTCGAGCCGACGACGGTGAGACCACGCTCGGTGCGCAGGAAGGTCGGCAGCCAGGTGGTGATGGCATAGTAGCCGCCCTGTGCGCCCGTGCAGAGCAATGAGGTAAACAGCGTGATGCGCAGCACATCTGGCGAGAAGATTTCAAAAATACTCGGACGGTCCCGTTTCTTCTCGTCCGCCTTGCGCACGGCCGACGAGATTTCCGGCTCCTCGACATAGCGACGCAGGAAGAACAGCAGTAGCGCCGGCAGAGCACCGAGCGCGAACATCCAGCGCCACGCCTGCTCCGGCGGAATGTAGGAATAGCAAACCGCCTGAAGCAGCACGGCGGCGCCCCAGCCGACGGCCCAGCCCGACTGCACCGTACCCACGGCGCGGCCACGATATTTGGCGCGGATGGTTTCGCCGATCAGCACGGCACCGGCAGCCCATTCGCCGCCGAAGCCGAGGCCGAGAAACGCACGCAACACCATCAGCTGCTCGAAGTTCTGAGCGAAGGCGCAGAGCAGCGTGAAAAACGAGAACCAAAGAATCGTGATCTGCAGCGTCCGCACGCGGCCGATGCGATCCGACAGATAGCCGGCCAACCAGCCACCGAACGCCGAGACAATCAGCGTGACGGTGACCGCGAGGCCGGCGGTGCCGCGCTCCACCTGCCACATGGCGATGATCGTGCCGATCACCAGCGGATAGATCATGAAGTCCATGGCATCGAGGGCCCAGCCCAGGAAGCAGGCCCAGAATGTCCGTCGCTCGCGCGGATTCATGTCACGGAAGAAGCCGGTCAGCGACGTATCGTCCGCCTCTGGCACAGACGTCGTTTGTGTGCTCGACATATTATCCCCTCCCCAATATGCACGCGCTTGGCGCGATGCTGATCAATGCTACGGAGTTCGTGCTCAGCAGTGATGCGTTGTTGTCGGCAGATGGTGCGCCCTTCTGCCGTAGTGATGCAATCGCGTTGTGCGATCAGTACTGTTGAATCATTCCGGCTTGATGCCGGTCGCTTTGATCAGATCGCCCCATTTGGCGATTTCGGTCTCGATCAGTTTTGCGGCTTCGGCCGGCGTGCTCGGTTTCCGATCGACGCCTTGCAGAGCCAGCGCTTCCTTCACCTTCGCGTTCTGCAGCGCCTTGTTCATCTCCGCGTTGAGCTGATAGATGATGGGCTTCGGCGTATCGGCAGGCGCCAGCATGCCGAACCAGGACGAGACCTCGAAGCCATCGAGCCCTTGCGCAATCACGGTCGGCACTTCCGGCATGAAGCTCGACGGCTCACGGCCCGTTGTAGCAATCGCTTTTAGCGAGCCCGCTTTGACATATTGCAGGACCGCGGGGATCGTATCGAACATGATCTTCACCTGGCCGCCGACCATGTCGGTCATCGCCGGGCCCGAGCCGCGATACGGCACCAGCGGCATCTTCAGCCCGGCCTTCAGATTGAAAAGCTCAGCCGACAGATGCTGCGGCGAGCCCTGCCCCGATGTCGCGCAGGAATAATCCTGCGGATTGGCTTTGATCAGCGCGATCAGTTCAGGAACGGTCTTCGCAGGAACCGACGGATGGACGACAAGCGCCAGCCCGACATTGCCGGCGAGGCCAACCGGCGCGAAATCCTTTTTCAGATCGAAGCCGGGCTTGGCCTGAAACGTCATGTTGATGGAGTGACTGGTCAGCGCACCCAGCATCAGCGTGTAGCCATCGGCCGGTGCGCGCGTCGCCGCCTGTGCGCCGACACTGCCGCCTGCGCCCGCGCGATTGTCGACGATCATGCGCTGGCCGAGCGTGTTGGAGATTTCGTTCGCAATCACGCGGCCGATGATGTCGGTCGCGCCGCCCGGCGCATAAGGCACAATCAAGGTGATCGGCCGCTGCGGATAGGCCTGCGCAAAGGAGACATCGGCCGCGACGAGCGGCAGGCCTGCGACGGAGTACAGAAATTTTCGGCGATCGAGCACGGGTGTTCCTCCAGATTTCAAAAAGCGGGCCGGTTATCTCCGGCCTTCGCGCGTAATGTTGGGTCTGCTCAGCAGAAGTCGAAGTCACATCCCTCGTCGGCCTGCAGCACCGTGGTGAGATAGAGATGGCGATAGCCGCGCGCCTCCTCGGCGAGATGCGCCGGCGGTTGCCATTCGCTCTTGCGACGTTCGAGCTCGGCATCATCGACCAGCAGCGAAATCTCGCGGTTCGGCACGTCGAGCCGGATCGTGTCGCCCGAGCGCACGAGGCCGAGCGGCCCGCCGACAGCGGACTCAGGCGTAATATGCAACACGATGGTGCCGAAAGCCGTGCCGCTCATGCGGGCGTCGGAGATGCGCACCATGTCCTTGACGCCGGCCTGTGCCAGCTTCTTCGGGATCGGCAGATAGCCTGCCTCCGGCATACCCGGCGCACCGCGCGGTCCGGCATTGCGCAAGACAAGAACGTCGTCCGCCTTCACGTCGAGATCGGGGTCGTCCATCCGGCGCACCATGTCCTCGACGGAGTCAAACACGACAGCGCGTCCGGTATGAGTGAGCAGCTGATCCGATGCCGCAGCGTGCTTGATCACGGAACCGCCCGGCGCGAGATTGCCGCGCAGCACGGCCATGCCGCCCGTCGGCTTCACCGGATTCTTCGCGGTGCGGATGATAACCTGATTGGGGACTTCTTCGGCCTCATCAGCGATCTCGCCGATGGTGCGGCCATCGATGGTGCGAGCCGAACGATCGAGATGATCCCCGAGCTCCTTCATCAGCTTCGGCACGCCGCCGGCCCAATGGAAGTGCTCCATATAGTGATCGCCTGACGGCTTGAGATCGATCAGCACCGGTACCGAGCGCCCGATGGTATCGAATTCGGCGAGATCGATCGACATACCCGCGCGCCGCGCGATCGCCGAAAGATGGACAAGACCATTGGTCGAACCGCCGATCGCCTGCAGCACCGTCAGCGCATTGCGGAACGCCGCCGGCGTCAGCAACTCGCTCGGCTTCGGTCCATGCAAGGCGAGCTTCACGGCCTCGCGGCCGCTGGCTTCCGCCGCGCGAATACGGTCGGCATGTGTCGCGGGGATCGTGCCCGAACCTGCGAGCGCGATACCCATCGCCTCGACGAGACAGCCCATGGTGCTCGCAGTGCCCATCACCATGCAGGTACCCTGGGTCGGCGCGAGACGGCCACTGAGAACCTCGACCTCCTGCTCGTCGATCTGCCCGGCGCGATGCTGGCCCCATAGCCGGCGGCAATCGGTGCAGGCACCGAGAATTTCACCCTTGTGATGGCCGACCAGCATTGGCCCGGTGATCAGTTGGATCGCCGGCACGTCGGCGCTGACAGCACCCATCAACTGCGCCGGAACGGTCTTGTCGCAGCCCCCGATCAGCACCACGGCATCGACCGGCTGCGCGCGGATCATCTCCTCGGTGTCGATCGCCATCAGGTTCCGCAGGAACATGGAAGTCGGGTTCGAGAAGGACTCGTGGATTGAGATGGTCGGGAATTCCATCGGCAGCCCGCCCGCCAGCATGACGCCGCGTTTGACCGCTTCGATCAGCCGCGGCACGTTGCCATGGCATGGATTGAAATCGCTGAACGTGTTTGTGATGCCGACGATCGGCCGGTCCAGCGCGTCATCGGAATAACCGGCGGCCTTGATGAAGGCCTTGCGCAGAAACAGCGAGAAGCCGGGATCGCCATAGGTGGCGAGGTTGCGGCGCATACCGCGTGCAGGCGGCTTGTCAGATGGGGTATTGTCATTCGGATTGGTCATGACAATACTCCCTGATGATTGTCGCCAAGATTGTCAACAATTTTGTCTGGAACGATTTGTAGGAATGCCATCCTCCGCCGCCAAGCTTCAAACCGTCGACCGGGTTCGTGCCACGGCAGCCGCTCTCGAGGAAGAGATCGTGCTCGGCTGGCTGATGCCGCGCGAGCGTCTAGTCGAGGAAGAGCTGGCGACACGGCATGATGTGAAGCGCCATGTGATCCGCGAAGCGCTGGCCGAGCTCGAACGCGTCGGCCTGGTCGAGCGCATTCCCAACAAGGGCGCGGTCGTGCGCGTTCTTGATCCTGCAGAGGTCACGCAGATTTATCTCGTGCGCGAGGCGCTGGAGACGCTGGCTGCCGAGCACATCCCCCTGCCCGTTGGGCCCCAGGTTCTCGCCGACCTTGAAGCCGTCCAGGCGCATCACACAGATGCCGTAGCCCGCAGCGACGCCCGTGCTGCATTCCGCGCGAATATGCGGTTTCACGAAGTCCTATTCGGCGCGTGCGGCAATCCTCATCTGGTCGAGTTGGTGCAGACAATGGCGCAGAAGGTCCATGGCGCGAGATCGATGACTGCAGCAAGTCCCGAGCACCTTGCAAAGTCGCGGGATGAACACCTAGCAATGATTGATGCGTTGCGCGCAAATGACCGTAATCGGCTTGTTGACCTTTGCCGTCGGCACATTGGTCCATCGCGTGATACCTACGTCGCGGCCGTCCGGCGACGAGCGGCTACTAATTAGAACTGGCAACGCATACAGCACCAACACAACGCGCGTCGCACTGCAAATAGCGAATTGCATTTAGGATATGCACCACGCGGCCTCATCTTCACCAAGACCGCGCTTTTGTACCCTTTTTCGATATGCTCGGCTTGTCGCTTCCGTTGATCAAAATAACATGCGTTGTCACTATCCGATATCTGCGCCTCCGCAAATTTTCTGCGTGACGTTCGCGCCCGGCTCTTTCCCCTGCATCTCTATCAGAGATGCGGTAGGTCATAGCAAATCGGATATCCACCTGTCGGGCCAATGAGTGCCGCCATCAGCGTACATTCGTTCATACGACCGCGGATGCTTTGGCATTGAACTTGGAACGAAACACTCCAGCTCGGGCATCTGGAAGTCTTGATCAAACTCCAGCGCCGCGACGCGACCAAGGGCATCGAGCCCGATAGCGTGTGCACGCTCACTAGCAAGAATCACAATTCCGACTGGCATTACATTCTCTCCCATCGCTATCTGTGTCCGGACACCAAGAATTGAGGCCTTGGAGCCGTAGAGCCTGGTGCCGACGCTCTTTAGAACTTGGTGTTCAAAAACATCGAGCATCGGATCCGCGAGATTGGCCACGGCAATCCCTTGCTCACGAAATGCATTGACCTTCATGGAGCAGTAGTTGACTGGACCGACGATCTCACGCGACAGACAAATGGTCTACAGAGACATTACATAGCTGTGCCCGTAGAATCACAAACCCGCCGCGGCGGGCGCCGGGCAGGTCAACCCTTTCAGGGAATTCTGGATGGTCCGCCCCTAGTCAATCATTTGCCCCCCGAAGCAACAACTTTGATAGTTACTTACAGGTCATTTCATAAAGGCGGGACGCTATGTCGCTCACTTACGTCATCCCCGATTTGCATGGCCGCAGCGACCTGCTCGATCTCGCACTCGCGCGCATCGATGCGCATGCAGCGGGAACCGGGCTGACGCTGGTGGTACTCGGCGATTACGTGGACAAGGGACCAGATTCACGAGGCGTGATCGGGCGGCTGCGCGTGGGCCTGCCAACGCCGTGGCGCGTGGCGATGCTGAAGGGCAACCATGATGCTTTGATGGTGGCTGCGCTCCGCGGCGAGATCGCCATGGATGATTGGCTGGCGAAAGGCGGCGATGCAGCACTGGCATCCTATGGCGGCGACGTCGCGGAGGTGCCGATCCACGACATCGCATGGCTCGATGGCCGGCCGCTGTCATTCGAAGACGCGCATCGCGTCTATGTGCATGCCGGCATCGAAGCTGCACTGCCCCTTCGCAAGCAAGCCCCTATGACGCTGCTGACAAAGCGCTATGCCGATGACGATGACAGCGGGCTTGGCGGAAAATACGTGGTGCACGGCCATGACAAGCGTTCGGACGGACCGCTTGTGCTTGTAAATCGCTGCAACCTCGACACCAATGCGTGGAAGTCCGGTCAGCTTGTGATCGGTGTCTTCGATGACGCCACACCTGGCGGACCGATAGATGTACTCGAAGTCAGCCTGCCCTTTGCTGGCTAGACAGAACTTGGCTTTAAAGCCATA
This sequence comes from Bradyrhizobiaceae bacterium PARB1, assembly GCA_002256345.1. Lineage (GTDB taxonomy): Bacteria > Pseudomonadota > Alphaproteobacteria > Rhizobiales > Xanthobacteraceae > Tardiphaga. The sequence goes on from NKIY01000011.1 coordinate 39,207, forward strand.
GGCCGCAGCTCTTTTGCCTACGTCACCCAGCGTCTTGTGCGCCGACCAAGTCTAAGGCGAATAGAAACATAGGGTGGGATCGCTCTGCTGTTCAGCAATAGGTGAAATAGTTGCAGCCGAATTGCGGCCGGCCGATGAGCAGCTCCTGCGGCGCCCCATAGTGGCTGTAATAGTAGGAAACCTGCGGCGGCCCGAAATAGCGATGGACCTGCAGCGGACCGGCGCCCTGGGTGACCGGCGAATAGGTGGTGATCTTGTCCCACGGCGGAGACTCGACAGCAAGGTAACGTCCACGTCCCGCAAGCGCCGCCGGCTCCATCACCTTGCTGTACCCACGGGGCAGATAGCCTCCAAGGTCGGCGGCTGCTGCCGGCAGTGATACGGCGACAACGATGCAGGTTAAGGCGAGCGGGCGCAGCATCCCTGTAATCCCTCTGACAGGCAACTCATCGCCAAAAGCGAGGCGACGCATAGGCCATGCATCGTTGTCAGAAAGACCTTGTGTGGGACTGACGTAGGGAGTGCCGGGATCATTCTCCCTTCAACACAAACCTCTTCCGGAGCTCCACCGCCACATCATCCGCCATCTTCTGCGCGTAGGTCGCGTGTTTTGGCGCGGTGATGACCATAGGGCGCCAGCCGAGCACGGGGTCGCGGCGGACAGAGACATAGACACCGCCCACGACGATGCGCTGGGCGATCATCTCTTCGAGTTCGGCTTCCGTCTTTTCTTGCCTGCCCAAGCGGCTTTCCTCCCGGCGGTGAAAGCTACTTCCTCATGTGGTGACGCGTTTCGATTTTACCGTTCACAAAGCCTTGAGGCGGGTAAGTTCAGCAGTAGCCATACCATCCGCAGCCATAGGGCGCGCGGCTGAAGATCGTCTCCGGCTTGGTGCCGTAATAGGAGCGATAATAATACGAATTCGGCTTGCCGTAATAGCCGTGAACGATCGACGGAACATCGACTTCCGGCGCGTAGGTGACGATCGGCTCTTCGACCGGCCTCTCCTTCTCTGCCACCACCACGCGACGTGCTTTCGGCACGGGTTCGGCAAAGACAGCACCGAGACGACTTTGCCCAGCAAGATCGGCTGCGTCAGACGGTGCAGCGCAAAACGAGCAGGCGACAAGGAGCAAGGGGGCGATGATGCGGTGCATGATTCGCCAAGGATAGCGAAGAAGGTTTCACGAATGCTAACGATTGCCCGTCAGAGCGCGACGCCCCAAGCCTTCGCGGTCTGCAAAATCCAGTCGCGGTAGAGGGTTAGTGGCGTCACACCGGTCAGGCCGCCGCACCCGGCAGCGTTCTTCGCCGCCGTGGACCAAGAGATCACGCCTATGACGACATTGCGACCGTTCTGCTGCTGCAGGACGGGGCCACCAGAGTCGCCTGTACAGGCGCCAAGCCCCGCACGCTCGTTATTGGTGGCAGGGTCGAGCAACCGAATCTGCAGTTTTCCAGGATGGCTGGTGGACACCAGCTGCGCGGACCGAACCGTACCGCCACTCTTGCCATCCCCGCGCGCAGCAACGCCGATGCCCGCGATTGTGTAGGCTTGCCCAGCCTCGAACGGCTCGAAGGGAATGCCGAGCGGCAGGATTGTTTTGCCGGGCAAGGGATCGTTAAGCTGCAAAAGCGCAACATCGGCGCTAGCACGATGTGCCCTGATGCCCTGAGCGTTGAACTGGGGATGATCGGCAACGCGTTTCACGGCAAGCAGTTGAGGTTGCCGGTCCACATCATACTGCACGATCTTGTAGCTGGCGCCCGGCGAAACGCAATGCGCGGCCGACAACACGAGGGTGGGCGCTATAAGCGTTCCTGAGCAGAAATTGCCGCGAGAGCCGACAATGGTGAGTACACTGCGACCAAGGGTCTCTTGATCAGCTTTAGCGCCACCGACCAGCGCATGTGCGGGCGAACAACACGCTGCCCCCAATAGCGCTACCGCAAATGTCCGAACGAAATTCCGATTCATAGAACCATGACATCTTCACCGATTGACGATGTCAATCCGGCTAATTGCCACGTTGCACGCCTTGCGCGCTCAAGGCTGCTCGCTCCTCTGCAGTTGGTCGTTTCGGCGGCCTACCCGTTGGGCAAAAGCTTTTCGGAAATGGGCCGCGTTCCAACTCAAAATTGAAGGCCGTTTCTACTAGCTTTACGACCGTTGGCCATTCAGCCCTCAACCGGTGAACGATATTCGGCTCCTCACAGAGCGAGGAGATGAAACGCCATACGATGACAAAGACGAGCGAACTATCGCCATTGAAAGACGCAGGCAACCGAGGATAAGATGAAACACCAGCCCTCTCGCAAAGATCGCGAAATCGCGACGTGCGCAATGCGTCCGAGAAGACCCTATTCGCGCGCTCAATTATGCCGACTGGTCTCGCTTCCATGGCAACTTGCAACAATTCAGGGTCCGAGGTCCGGGAGAACAATCGAGCGAATTCCTCCAAAGACGTAAAGCGAAAGCTTCCGAGTCGGTCATAGTTTCTACCGCTCAACGTGACCCAAGTGCCTTTCGGCAGAAGAGCGAACGGCAGGACGTAATAGTCAAGTATCTCCTCCCTTTCAGCGAGCCGGGCTACCACGAGAAAGTCCGGCTTCTCGACCGACCGATAGCCGAACTGCCAGAGATTCCCACCACTCTCTTTCTTTGCTGACCGCCCAAGGCCGACACCAATACGGATACTGCCATTTACCAGGAGAAAGTGATTACGCGGCAACTCTTGGACGGGGCTACGTTCATTTTCGATAAGCTGTGTTAAATGCCCTCTGATCTGCCGCCGTGTCGCTAGAACTATGTCCCACTTCGTGCGAACCGGATATCCAATCAGTTCTAACGCGCGTGTTAGTGTGCCAAAACGGGTTCGGTAGGTAGTGTTGCTCGGTCCCAACGTGCAGCCGAGAAGTTCCTCTTTCGATAGCCTCCCGTGTTTGCACCATTGAGCCGCCAAGAAATCCAACATGAAGTTCGTCTGGTACTGATGAACGTCTTTGCGAATTATTTCAGCTGCTGCCTGAAATCGTCCTGCAGAGACCAGTGGCGTATACGCTCCCTCCTTTACAATCCAAAGCCTTCGGGGATTTCGGTGCCAGTTACGAGCCATCTTCTTTGAAGCCCGATTGTAGACACTGTTTCCAATGTACTTTTCGTTAGTCAGCACATCTCGAACATTCTGGTACGTCCAATCCCTTGAGGCTGCATTCCGAATGCCCTCACTATTCAGAAGGCGAGCAATCGCCGTATATGAAAGGCGTTCATCAATATAAAGATCGTATATTCTGCGAATGACAGTGATCTCGGACTTGGGGCCTGGCACCAGAATTGTGTGATCGCCCTGGATCGCTATCCGTTGTCCTGTCTTGAGGTCCGACTTATAGGCACCATTGCCGTCAACGAGGACCCGACGAAGTCCGTAACCGGGCGTGGATCCGATACGAAATCCATTCGCGACGACACGGCTTTGACCAAGAAATACTTTCGATGACAACTCTCGACTGAACTCACCCGCCATCGCGCGCTTTAGTGCTTTTATAATCGAAGATGACAGGCTGCCGTCGTTGATAAAGGACTCCGCACAATATTCGACGGCCACACCATGCGACCGACAAATATACTCATAGTGCGCGCTCTCGTCCGTATCCTGGAATCTCCCCCAGCGACTTACATCATAAATGAGGATGGTTTTGAAATCTGCGTAACCCGACCAGACATCGGCAATTAGGCGCTGCAACGCCGTCCGCCGATCGAGAGTGAGCCCACTGCGACCAGCATCTTCGTAGCTACGTACGATAGTCAGACCGTGGCGGGCGGCAAACTGAGCAATGGCCTCTGCTTGAATCGCAATCGAACTCTCTTGCATGTCTGTGGACATGCGTACGTATTGGACAGCCCTATTCTCGATTAGCTGCATGTCAAGTCATACCAACGATGCCCTCTACATCTGGGCTCACAACACGTCATAATTCCAAGGACATAAAGTATCGTCATCGACTTAGTTGCATTACACAAAAGGCCGCAATGCGAACGCTGCGGCCTCGCATATCCGAGCTGTTTTGCTTCTACTTCGGATACTTGAACTCCGGTGCCGCCTTCAACGCGTCCTTCGTGGTATTCATCTTCGCGACCCACTTGTCAGCCTTTGTGTCGTGCGTGATCACAACAGATGCCGGCGATACGGCGACATAGCGCTCACCCATGCCGAGGAGACCGCCCACAGACCGGATGAGCGCATCGATCTTTTCGTTCTTGATGGCGATGTCAGTGATCTCGCCGACATTCTCGTTTGCCTGTTTGGTGATGTTCAAGCCCTTCACCTTAGGCGAGAACATTTCGTTCTTACCGACCGTGGAGAACTTGGCTTCCGCCGGCGCCGCACCCACGGTGGTTGTTGCAGCAGTCTGAGCGAGGGCTGGGTGGAGAGAGCTGCAATGGCAACGGAGACGAGAGCCAGCTTTTTCACGATAATCTCCTGTGTTGGAAGTGTCGCCCCAACGTTCGATGTCTTTCTTCGTTCCGCCACGAGGCGTCGGCCCTACCTGCGCTCAGCCCTCTCCAAGGATAACACCTTGCGCAGGGGTACTCGCGCCCGTTAGCGTGCCGGTTTGAGCGGTAGAGTGCCGTAGGCTGCCACCCCGTTTCGGCCATTTGGCACTACCGGGATAATGCGCGACGTTTCCTCCAATCAACATCGAACCAAGGCGTCGCGGGCGCCTTAGGCGGCAGCGCCACGAACTTATCCAGCACCGACCCACCCCCCGAACCTCTACCCGCAGACATATTATTGATCGCTCATGATCGTGAACCAACGACTAAACAACCTGGAACTCGAGCACATCGGCTGCAATCGACTTCTCGATCGTATCGAATTCTAGCTGAGACGTTAGGACATACCGGTCAGGCGGAATCATGCGATCGAGCATACACCGATTGAGAAGCTACTTCTTATTGATGGATTGTTTTGTGCTCGTGCTGAAAAGGCCGGCTGATGTCGGCGTCGCCGATTATCGCGTCCACGCATTCTTCTTGCGCGACCTTATCGACCGATATCCGTCTCATTGCTTGAGAGAGCGTGTTGCGACGCTGCTTCATTTAGATGGCGCGAGGAGGCTCAAGCGCCGCCTATTTAAATCGACAGCCCTAGGGCGGAGGGCATCGCATCAAGCTCGTCAACGACGTAGTAGAAAAGCAAATGGCGGCACCTATGCCGCCATCTTTAGTATTTTGACTGCTCTCGTTATGACATTTCAACTTGCCATTTTCTTAGGTACATTTGACAGCAATCAGTAAGTTTAGAAGGAACGCGAGCTCGAAAAGCTCCATCACATCTTTCAACCGATCTCCTATCGATTACGCATCGGGATTTTCGCCGAGTGTTCGATGGCTGCCGCGATCTCCCAGCGCATCGCAGGATTTTCAAGACGGATGACCTCGATCTTCCGATGCCCCGCTTTTATGAGAGCATAGAAATGATGGTACTCGCCGATCACTTCACTGTAGATCGAGATCGGGATGCGCCGTGTCTGATTTTTCTTCAGAACATGGCGTACTTCTTCCTCGAATCTCTTGTCGTCGTCTGCAAACGGCGAATCGATGCAGACGTCGAGTTGAGCAACGTCGATTTGTTCGATAGCAAATGGGGGCATAAGAATCCGCTCCTGCGGAGATGTTGCAAGGTAGCTTGCACGTCTATCAATGTGTAGAGACGCAGTTACCGAGCACAGGGAAACACCAGATCGAGTGACCGAGCGAAGCGCAAATGGTTGCACTTATCGTTTAAAGACACCCGCCATCCGAAAGTTCACGGCTTTGTATTTTTCTTCCCCGGTGACGCATCACGAGGCGCGCCATCCATGTCTTGCAGTCACCAATGCAGTTTGCCGTTCGCTACTCCTTGTTAGGAAAACTCATCCGCGACTGATTAAGTAAGTGTCGCTGACAACTAGCGCCTGCGGCAATTCAGTGACTGCAATACATCTATTTTACCCTCTTAAGTTGCGTTTCTTTGCTAGTTAGTTCTAACCTAGCAATACAGAAGCTTGGCAATCCAGGAATTGTCCATACATCTCGATCCCCTTTGGCGATCTGCAAAGAACAAAGGAAATCCGAGCACTCTGTTTTATGAGCCCAGTAATGACCGACATGCCTGATAAACTTGCCACCGCGCCAAATAGCAAAACGCCGTCTGGTGCGGCCTCTCCTGTTAGTTCGGTGGTCTCGCGCAAACCAAACGAGCCAGGATTTTCGACCATTCGTCTCGTGGCGGGCGAGAACAGTGAGGAACTCAACGATCTCTGCAAAGAGCTTCTGGATTTCCTTAAACCGCGCAACGTTATAGAGCGCATTCTCATATCGGATTTTATTCACAACGAATGGGAACTGCGCCGTGTTCGCAAGTTTGGATCATCAGCGATTCCGGCCGCGCGTCCATGGAGCGTTAGCCGGTTAAATGGTCACAAAGACGAGCGCTTTTGCGATTCTCCTTTGCCTAAAGGTAGCTATCAAGCCGGCATTGCCGGGTTGGAAGCGAAGGGATATCCACTTGAAGACATTGATGCTTTCAGCGCTCTGTCTTTCGCGTCAGCTCTTGAATCCTTCGACAAACGCGCTTCATCGTTAGAACTACGTAGGAACGCTGCGTTGGCCGCTCTCGAAGATCGCCGGGCACAGAGCGCACTTGCCGAGCGCACGATCGATGCAACGGCAGACGAAGAGCGGCCAACGATGAGCATGCGGGACGGTGAGTGATGACGACGCCCGCCCGCATCATCGCGAACCAGCGGAATGCGCGACGAAGCACTGGCCCTCGTTCGCTCGCGGGCAAACAAGCCGCGTCGCGCAACGCGTTTCGCCATGGTCTTAACATCCCGATCGGCTCCAACGTGCCTGAGGTTTCGACGTTGGCCAAAGAGTTGGCGGCGGATCTAGGGCTACCGATCACCGACCTCGCGGTGATAGGCGCCGCTCGGGCCGTTATAGAGGTCGAGCGGGTTCGCAGCGCTTATTATGCGTTTTACAAGCGCGCAGCGGCATCGCTCGCAGTTTTGCAGGAGACAGCCTCCTCGGTGATGCCCTCATCCGGCAATGATCCGCTCGGACTGATGGCAGTCTTTGCGATCTTCGAGGCACAGTGGCGAGAACCAGACGGCCCTCCTCCTTTAACGTTACCGGAGTTGGCGCTCGAGCTCGACCGGCTGGCGCGTTACGAGCGTCGTGCTTACTCGGCACGCAAAAAAGCCCTGCGTCGGCTTGTTCAGGAACACTAGGCTCCGAGCTAGTTAGGGCTCTTACGCGCCCAAACTGTTACCTACCCGCAACAAATCTAAAATCTTCCAAAAAAGCCGCAAGATCTCACGCCCTCAATTGAATCTATCAGTTGGGGGCGTTCGCACATCTGGCGGAACGAACCCAATCGGCCAAGCGACATCCGCACGAGCCACGCTGCGTGTTTGGCGGAACGAAGCCAAGCCCACAGCGGGCCGGATGAAGCTCAATGATGTTGGAGGTTCGAATCATGATTGTAAGGCAGATGCCGGCGTGGCCGCTGCAGATGCGGGCGGAAACAGCCGCAGCCTATTGCGACGAGGCAGACACTGACGAATTCCTGCGCGGCGTCGAGGCCGGGCATTACCCGCCACCAGGATCGTCATTCGGCGGATCAGCAAAGTGGCATCGCGCGGTCTTGGATGCTGCGATCGACCGGCATCACGCGATCGTCACGCCGACCATCAGCAACGACTTGATCGATTTGCTCTAACGGAGATCTCCGCATGCACAGCGCAAATAATGATTTCAACTCGTCGATACCTGACAGCGCGCTCACGAAAGGCACCTTTGACTGGATGACTGCCATCTATCTTGCTTCGCCGCAGTTCGATGACCTGCCGGATCTGACACAACGCAGCTATCGCCAAGCCCTGGCGCGGATCGCGAACTATCCACTGAAAGACGGCAGACGATTTGGCACTATCTGCGTGAGCTCCATCACACCGGCGGTCGCCGATCAGATGCATGCACGTCTAAAGTCGCGAAGCGACGGCAGCAAGCGAGCCCGATCGGCGATGCTCTCAATGCGAGTCGCACAGCGCGCATGGTCGATTGCGCAGCGGCGGTACGTGGCGGATATGCCGTCCAACAATCCCTTCGCCAAGATGGGTATCGTCTATCGCCCGACGCCGACGCGCCCGGTCACCTATCAAGAGCTTCTGTGTTTTGTGGCGGAAGCGGACCGGACGGGCGACCAATCCATCGGTACCGCCGCGATGATCGCTTTCTTCTGGCTTCAACGCCAGACAGATATCCTGGCCAGACTAAGCTGGCATCACTATCGGCCGGTTGACGCGCCCGAGGTTGCGCGGATCTTCCATCACAAAACGCACGAGCTCGTTGACATCCCGTTGTTCGACAATGACGGATCTCATCTTTGGCCAGAGCTGAGTACTCGCCTGGATACGAGCCATCGCCACGGCGCTCTGATCGTGACCCGTGACCATCCTGATCGACTTAGGAAGACGCATTTGCCCTGGCAGCCGGACTATTTCCGGCATCGGGTTGCGGAGATCCGTGCGGCCGCAGGAATTGATCCACAGGTCAAATTCATGGGACTACGCCACGGTGGAAATACCGAAGGTGCAGATGCCGACCTGACCGATGCGCAGCTTCGTGCTTTGAGCGGGCATCGAACGGCTAACATGGTCTTAGTTTACGCCAAAGCATCTCTGCAACAGCGGCGGGAAGGCGCCCGGAAACGGCGTGAGGCGCGGGAAGCGGCGGTGCTGAGATTACAGAAGGCCAGCAATGGAACCACCGATGACCAATCGCAGCTGTCAAACTATAACGACAGAGGATTTGGTATGGTGGGCGCACTAGGGCTCGAACCTAGGACCCGATGATTAAGAGTCATCTGCTCTACCAACTGAGCTATGCGCCCGGATCCAATCCGGATATCCCCGCGGGGACGGCTGCGTGTACCAAAGCCCCCCCAGGATGTCCAGCGATGCCGTCATAAAAAATGCATCGAATTTCGCTTTTGCGAAAATGTGGAAAAGCCGCCGGGATTCAGCGGCTTTTCATCAGTGCGTCCGTGGAAAACTGATCCGTCTCAAAGCCGTTCCGCCCCCGCTGGAATGTCGTGGCCGAATCCGGAGCCATCGTGACCGCGATCACCGTCGTAGAAGCCCGGTGGCGAGAAACCCGGCCCGTCGAAGCTGCCACGCTCGAAACCGCCCGGGCCGCCCTCGGACGGACGCTGACCGCGCCGACGCCAACCTTCGCCGCCGCCGAAGCGGCCCATATGAGTCAACACCGCGAGACGACGTTTCTGGCCGTCATCAAGGGTCTTGTAGAGCGGATCGGCAGCATCTGCGATTTTCTTCAAGGCGGCAGCGGTCGCCGCCATGTTATCGGCGCGCTTCTGCAGGCGCTCGACGGGGTTGGGCGGCGTGTCGTTCTTCGCATTGTCCTCGCGCGCCTTGCGTTCTTCCATACGCGCATTGGCGCGGTCGATGCGCAGCTTGGCGAAGTCGCGTACCGAAGTCTCCACCGCCGGCCACAGTTTTTCCTGATCGGGCGTGAGCTTCAGTCCGGCCTTCACAGCGGCGATACGCGCATCGGCGAAAGCCGCGCGATCCGCTGGATCCATTCGCATCTGATGATGCATCCACGGACGGTGCTGGGCGTAGACCGCGGTGGATCCTGCGAGCACCGCAACCGCGGCGCCGGCGAGCAACAGCTTCTTCATAGCAACCTCCATTGAAAGAGCTTGCCATGACGATGCGCGCCGGCACTTCGCGCTTCAACTTACGCTTTGGCCATTTGATGTCGCGATATTGCTGGCGCCACAACACGTAGCACCGCGACACATAAATCTCGCTACAGCATGCCGAGCACGCGCGGCAGCCAGAGCGAAATCTCGGGAATGAACGTCACCGCGACGAGGAACATCAGCATGGTGAGCAGCCACGGCCACACCGCAATGGTAAGTTCCGTGATACCCATCTTGGCAATGCCCGAAGCCACGTAGAGATTGAGGCCCACGGGCGGATGGCACATGCCGACCTCCATATTCACCACCATCAGGATGCCGAGATGCACCGGATGCACGCCAAGTTTCACGGCGATGGGGAACAGGATCGGCGCGGTGATCAGTACGATGGATGACGCCTCCATCACATTGCCTGCGATCAGGAGCAGGATGTTGACGAAGATCAGGAAGGTCCACCAGTTGACGCCCTGATCGAGCATCCAGGCCGCGAGCTGTTGCGGGATCTGCTCGGAGGTCATCAGGAACGAGAACAGCACCGCATTGGTGATGATGTAGAGGATCATCGCGCTCATGCTGGCGGAGCCGAGCAGCACGCGCGGCACGTCCTTCAGGCCCATGTCCTTGTAGACGAACACGGCAATGACGAAGGCATAGACGGCACTGACGGCTGCGGCTTCCGTCGGCGTGAACCAGCCGCGGTAGATGCCGCCGAGCACGATGAAGATCAGCAACAGGCCCCAGATGCATTCGCGAAAGGCCTTGAAACGTTCGCTCCACGACGCCTGCGGCAGCCGCGGATAATCGAACTTCCAGGCGCGATAGACCGTGGTGACACCGAGCAGCGTCGCCAGCATCAGGCCGGGAATGACGCCGGCAATGAACAGCTGCCCCACCGAGGCCGATGTGACGCGGGTGCCATCCGGCCCGAGCGCGACACTGCCGCCGGTGGCAACCGCATAGATCACCATGACGATGGAGGGCGGGATCAGGATGCCGAGCGCGCCCGATGTGGTGATGACGCCGGCGCCAAAACGCTTCGGAAAGCCCTGCGCCACCATGGCCGGCAGCAGGATCGAACCGATGGCGATCACGGTGGCCGGTGACGATCCGGAGATCGCCGCGAACAGCGCGCAGGCCATCACGCCGGCGAGACCGAGGCCACCGTACCAATGACCGACCATGGAGGTCGCGAAATTGATCATGCGACGGGCGACACCACCATGGGTGAGGAAGTTGCCGGCGAGGATGAAGAACGGGATCGCCATGATCTCGAAATTCTCGATGCCGGTGAAGAGTTTCAGCGCTACTGCCTCGATCGGCACTTGCGTGAGGAAGAACAGGAAGGTGAGAACCGTCAGACCGAGCGCGATCGAAATCGGCATGCCGGTGAGCATCAGCGCAATGAGCAGCGCGAAGATGAAGAGCGTGGTCATCGCACGCCCTCCGGCGTCGGACCGATCGCAGTATCGACGTCAACGCCCTCGACATGGGTGTGATCGTGATGCGGCAGATCGTCATGACGCCAATAGTTGTAGGCCACCTGCAGGAAGCGGAAGCACATCAGATAGGAGCCAAGAGGGATGCAGAGATAGACGATCCAGCTCGGCAATTCCAAATCGGGCGAGGTCTGGTCGGTCTGGGACAGGCCGATGACGAAATTGGCACCCATGGTACCGATGATGCCTGTGAACAGCGCGCCGCAGAGCAGGCCGAACATAATGGTCGCCTTGCGCCAGCGCGGATTGAGCTTCAGCACCAGCACATCGACGCCCACATGGATGCCGGTGCGCACGCCATAGGCGGCGCCGAACTTCGCCATCCAGACGAACATGTAGATGCACAGCTCCTGCGCCCAGGAGAGATGGATGCCGGCGAGGAATTTGTAGACCGCCATCGCGCCGGGCAGCGTGCGGTTGGAGACCACGAAGTCCGTGGTGTAGCGATGCGCCACCGCGACAAAGATCACCAAGGTCGCAGCACCAATCAGCGTCGCGATCAGGGTTTCCTCGAGACGATCGAGGATTCGTAACAGAAATTTCAAGGTCGTCCCCTTCCCCACACTCCGCCCTCATGGTGAGGAGCGCGCCACCCGTCGCGCGTCTCGAACCATGAGCGTCACGCACTCATCCTTCGAGAGGCGGCCGACTGGGCCGCTCCTCTCGCCGAAACGCAATCGCGTTTCGGCTGAGATGAGGGCCTCAGCCTTGCCACGACCTCAATTCGTCTTGGCGCCCGCTTCCTTCTGGAAATCGGCGATCAGCTGCTTGCCGACGCGCGAGGCCATGTCGGCGGTTACCGGCTCAAGCGCCTTCATCCATTCGGCGCGCTCTTCAGGCTTCAGCTCGTAGAAGGTCGAGGTGCCTGCCTTTTTCATGGCGACGATGGCGTCGTCGTTTTCCTTCTGCGACAGACCGTTGGCATAGGCGGTGGCTTCGTCCATCGCCTTCTCCACCTGCGGCTTCACGTCGGCCGGCAGGCTGTCCCAGAACTTCTTGTTCACGATCACGGCGTAGCCGATATAGCCGTGGTTGGAGAGCGTCATGTGCTTCTGCACTTCGTGCATCTTCTGCGTATAGACGTTGCTCGGAGTGTTCTCGTTGCCGTCGACCACGCCGGTCTGCATCGCCTGGTAGACTTCCGAGAAGGCCAACACCTGAGGGATGGCGCCGAGCGCACGCATCTGGGCTTCCAGCACCTTCGACGACTGGATACGCATCTTCAGGCCCTGGAAATCGGCGACCTTATGCATCGGCTTGTTCGAGGTCATGATCTTGAAGCCGTTGTCCCAATAGGCGAGACCCTTGATGCCCTTGGGCTCAAGCTTCGCCAGCAGCCCCTTTCCGATCGGACCAGTGGTGATGCGGTTGAGCGCCGCCTTGTCCGGCAGAATGTAGGGCAGGTCGAACACCTCGAATTCCTTGACGCCGAGCGGGCCGAATTTGGCGAGCGACGGCGCGAGCATCTGCACGGCACCAAGCTGCAGTGCCTCGACCTCTTCCTTGTCCTTGTAGAGCTGCGAGTTCGGATAGACTTCGACCTTCACCTTGCCGTTCGTATATTTCTCGGCCAGTTCCTTGAACTTCTCAGCGCCCTGCCCCTTCGGCGTGTTCGGCGCGACGACGTGGCTGAACTTGATGACGATGGGCGACTGGGCCGAAGCCGGACCGACGAATGCGAGCGCTGCGATCGACGCTGCGGCAGCGATGAATTGGCGCGTGGTGACGAGGCGCATGATCTTCTCCCTGTTGGCCGCGCGGACTGTTTCAATTCGCCGCTGCGCTTGGATGCCACAGGCAGCTTTATCGCCATCGGCGCGCGAAGGCCACTGCTCCATTGGTCAGGGGTCGCAAGAATAGCTTTACTGCAATGCAAAAACGCGGCGCCCTCACGGACGCCGCGCTTGTTCTTGCGCGGATAGGTTTTGACGTTCGATCAGCTCGCGGCAGCCACGGCCACCGGCTTGTCGCGCTCGCGCTTCATGACGATCTTGTTCAGCGCGCCGAGATAGGCCTTGGCAGACGCCACCAGCGTGTCCGGATCGGCCGCGCGGGAGGTCATCGAACGGCCGTCATGGGCGAGACGGACCGAGACTTCAGCCTGTGCATCGGTGCCTTCGGTGACGGCGTGGACCTGATACAGTTCCAGCGTCGCCTCATGCGGCACCAGCGCCTTGATGCAGTTGAACACCGCGTCCACCGGGCCGTTGCCCTCGGCTTCCTCGATCTTCACGGCACCATCCACATTCAGCTTCATGGTCGCGCGCTGCGGACCGTGCGTGCCGGCAATCACGGTCAGCGAGGTCAGCTTGATGCGGTCATGGGCCTGCACAATCTCCTGATCGACCAGCGCCTCTATATCCTCGTCATAGATATCCTTCTTGCGATCAGCCAAGGCCTTCATGCGGATGAAAGCATCCTCGATCTGGTTCTTGCCCAGCTTGTAGCCCAGCTCTTCCAGGCGATGCACGAAGGCGTGGCGGCCGGAATGCTTGCCCAGCACGATGGACGAATGCTTCAGGCCGACTGACGCCGGCGTCATGATCTCGTAAGTCGATGCATCCTTTAGCACGCCATCCTGATGGATGCCGCTCTCATGGGCGAAGGCGTTACGGCCGACGATGGCCTTGTTGTACTGCACCGGGAACGAGGTCGCGGCCGACACGACCTTGGATGCGCGGGTCAGCGTGGTCGGGTCGATGTTATTCCAGTAAGGAAACTTGTCGTTGCGCACATTGATCGCCATCACGACTTCTTCCAGCGCCGCATTGCCCGCGCGCTCGCCGATGCCGTTGATGGTGCATTCGATCTGACGCGCGCCGCCGTCCAGGCCAGCCAGCGTGTTGGCGACCGCCATGCCGAGATCGTTGTGGCAATGCACCGAGAAGATCGCCTGATCGGAATTCGGCACGCGCTCGCGAATGGTGCGGAACATGCGGGTATATTCTTCAGGCGTGGTGTAGCCGACGGTGTCCGGCAGGTTCACCGTGGTAGCGCCGGCCTTGATGACGGCTTCGGTGATACGGCACAGGAAATCGATGTCGCTGCGGGTGGCGTCTTCCGCCGACCATTCGACGTTGCTCACCATGTTGCGCGCGCGGGTCACGCCGGCCACCGAGGCGTCGATCACCTGTTCCGGGGTCATGTTCAGCTTCACGCGCATATGCAGCGGCGAGGTGGCGATCACCATATGCACGCGGGCACGATCGCCGGCGGGTTTTACGGCTTCAGCGCAGCGATCGATGTCCTTCGGATTGACGCGGCCCAGGCCGGCGATGACAGCCTTCTTCGAGCGCTTGGCGATCTCGTGGACGGCTTCGAAATCGCCTTCCGACGAGATCGGGAAGCCGGCCTCGATGATGTCGACGCCCATGTCGTCGAGCATCTCGGCGATTTCCAGCTTCTCTTCGAAGGTCATCGTGGCGCCGGGGCACTGCTCGCCGTCGCGCAAGGTGGTGTCGAAAATGAAAACGCGGTCCTTCTCGGACTTCGTGGTAGCGGTCATGGGACTTTCCTTAATGGTCAAGGCGCGGTCATTGCGGGCGCGGCCTATTTGGGATCTGGGTTGCTCGTTCGGCTCACATCCCCTGAGTGCCCAGGCATGACTGCCCAGCCGGCGCTCAGGGGCCGATAAGGAGAAGCAGACCGCCGAGAAGGAGAGCCGGAGACGCGATGGCGCGGGGCGCAGCAACAGCAGCTCCCGTATCAATGCCAGCAATGTCATTCCGGTTCAGCATCGTATCCTTCGGGACCGCAATTCCAGCAGTGTGGGCACAAACCCTTGACGGTTCGTTGCCGGCCGCGATCCGCCGTCGTTCTAGACGCAAATTGCACCGCGCCGCAACGGTTAAGAGGGTCAGCACAACTGACCTATCTGACGCCTGCCATGCACGCCCTACCCTTCTACTGCAGGAAATTCTGAACTATTCCCAGCCTGGTATCATCAAGCCCTGCACCATCGAGGATCCTGCCATGAGTTTCACCAAGGGCCTGTCCGCTTTCCCCATCACGCCGATGAATGCCAATGGCCGGGTCGATACGCCGGCGCTGCAACGGCTGGTGGCGCCGCTGGCGGCGGCCAAAGTGGACTCGATCGGGCTGCTCGGCTCGACCGGCTCCTACCCTTTCCTCACCCGCGACGAGCGGCGCCGGGCGACCGACGCGGCCATCGGCGAGGTCAATGGCCGCGTCCCCGTGCTGGTCGGCATCGGCGCGCTGCGCCTCGATGAGGTGATTCATCTGGCGCGCGATGCGAAGGCGGCCGGCGCTGCGGCGGGCCTTCTGGCGCCGGTGTCCTACACGCCACTCACCGAAAGCGAGGTATTCGAACTGTTCAGGGCCGTCGCCGGTGAGTGCGGGCTGCCGCTCGTCATCTACGACAACTTCGCCACGACGCATTTCAAGTTCACGCCGGAGCTCATTGGCCGTATCGCGCGCATTCCCGGCGTGGTCGCAGTCAAGGGCACGGCGCCCGAAGCCAGTGCAGCGGCGGATCACCTCGCACAGATGCGCAAGGCGGTGCCGGCAGGCTTCTCGGTCGGCTATGCCGGCGACTGGAACTCGATGGAGACGCTGCTCGCCGGCGGCGATGCCTGGTATTGCGTGGCCGCGGGACTGTTTCCGAACAGTTGCCTCGCCATCGCGCGTGCTGCGCAGGCGGGCGATGCCGACGAAGCGCGCAAGCTCAACGCAGCGATGCAGCCGCTGTGGGATCTGTTCAAGCAGCATTCGAGCTTGCGCGTGGTCTATGCGGCGGCTGACATCATGGGGATCACCGACGCGAAGCCGCCAAGACCGGTGCTGCCGCTGTCCGATGCTTCGCAGGACAAGGTTGCTGCCGTGCTGAAGGAGCTGAAGTTGAGTTGATGTCTTCTCCCTCCCCCAAGCGGCGCAGCCGCGCAGCGGGGCCTGGCGGACGAATTCGTCCGCCATAGGTGGATCGATGCGAGCGTTCAGCGAGCTTCGAGACGGGTGGGGTCTATCCCCACGCTCTGACGTCACATGGGGATAGACCCCACCCGGCGCTACGCGCCACCCTCCCCGCTGCGCCGCTACGCGGCTTGAGGGAGGGAGACCATTGGCCTCCGCGCGTCGCTTCTGATTCAACTGTCAAACAGCCCTATCACTGAATTCACGCGATCCCGTTCTCGCGGCGCTGGCGCGCCCGAGGTGTGAGCATTCCTTCCACCCTCTTCGTCAAGAGGGCGCACGGAACGCCGGGTGCCCAAAGCACCCATGGCCTGCACGCCGATGCGGTCTTCCGCATGGGATGCGTACAGGACTTCCGGAGACCCCAGGCAAGTGCCCAGCGTTCCGCGCGCGATGGTGCTTCCGGTTGCTTCGTACTCTCCAGGGTGCTGACTGGTCACCCTCGGGTTGAGATTGTTTCTCAAGGCCGGTTGACCAGGAGAACCCTCGACCCCTCGCGCCTCTAGGCACGGGACGGCACGACTTGGCCGGCGCTCTCTGGCGCGGTCCGTCAGCGCATGAAGAAGCAACTCACAGCGCCTCTCGGCACCGCCCTGTCACCGCCCCGCTACGCCTGACGCCTCGAGCGTCACCGCATCCCACCTCGCAGATCGTGACGATCGCGAACCACCCCTCTCAGTGAGGTGGGACACATGGAGGATGGGGCCGGAAAGGAATATTGTCAAGAACATATCAAGAACAATTCTTGCGCGGCGCGCAACCTTCATCTCCGCGAAAGCGGGGATCCAGTAAACATGGCCGGTACGGCTCGCGCCGCGCAGCTAGTGTCTACCGGGCTGCCCGGTCGAGCCGGGCAACGGGAGTGCAAAGCTATCGCTTCTTCGCCGCCTTCTTGCCGGGCGCCCTTCCGGCGCGAACGCGCGTCGTGGCCGTCTTCGCCACCGGCTCGCCTTCCTTCTCCAGGGCTTCGCGCACCATCTTGAATTCCTTCAGGTCGTCGCCATCGACCACCGGGAATTTCAGATCGAGCTGCTCCAGCGCATGGACGATGCTCGAGCCAATCACCACGCGCGCGAACCATTTGCGATCCGCCGGCACCACATGCCACGGCGCATGCACCGTCGCAGTATGATCGATCATGTCTTCATAGGCGTGCTGATACTGATCCCACAGTGCGCGCTCGGAGACATCGGCCATGGAGAACTTCCAGTTCTTGGCGGGCTCATCGAGACGCGAGAGGAAACGCTCGCGCTGCTCTTCCTTGGAGACGTTGAGAAAGAATTTGAGCACCACGGTGCCGTTGCGTGCGAGATACTTTTCGAATGCCGTGATGTCCTCGAAGCGCTCCTTCCAGATGTGCTTCGTCACGAGTTCCTGGGGGATTTTCTGCTTGGCCAGAATCTCCGGATGCACGCGCACCACGAGGCATTCTTCATAATAAGACCGGTTGAAGATTCCGATGCGCCCACGCTGCGGCAGCGCGATGGTGCTGCGCCACATGAAATCGTGATCCAGTTCGTTCGACGACGGCTGCTTGAACGATGTGACCTGACAGCCCTGCGGATTGATGCCGTCGAACACCGCCTCGATGGCGCTGTCCTTGCCGGCGGCGTCCATGCCCTGGAAGATCAGGAGCAGTGACCAGCGATCCTGCGCATAGAGCTTCTCCTGCAGCTCCTGCAACCGGCGGCGATTGACCTCGATGATCCGCTTGCCAGCCTCCTTGTGGAGCCCACCGCTGGCATCGGTGTGGTGATCCTTGAGACGGAAGTTTTTCGATCCATCGACACGATAGGGATCGACATAGGATTTCAAGGTGGCCTTGGCGGATTTGGCGGACATCGGAGCACTCCGGACTTCAACGCGTGAGCGTAGCGCGTCCAGTTCATGCGCGCCAGCGATCACAAATGCGCGGCGAGAAAAGCCCGCACATAGAGCGGCATCCGCTCGTCAAAATCCGCGATGCTGCGGACGAGATGAATCGCGCTCAATTCCCGATGGGTCTGCGACGCAAGGCTGGCTTCGATCCGGGACTTCAATTCCATCCCCGGCCGATCGACATCCAGTACGCGGATCATCGCCACCATGCTTGTGCTGACGATTACGTCCCATGTGCCCGCAGCACGATAGTCGGACTCGGCGAGCCCGGTCTCCTCTTCCGTCTCGCGGCAAACGCTGCCGACGATGTCCACCACCGATCCGCGCAAATCGTTCAGGTCCGGTGTTCCTGCCGCGAAATAGATCTTGCCGGCATTGCTGGTATTAGCCGCCATCTCGCCGAGCACGAAAGCCCCGTCATTTGCACGAATGGCGCCGGCGCCGAAGCCGTTGAACACGCCTTTGTCGGGATGCCCCCAATCGCGCCAGGCGAGAAAGCTCGCGAAACTCGTCTCAAAATATTCGGCGTGCAACGTGTCGGCGTCAAAGCGATGATTGCGCCCGAGCAGGACTCGACCGTCAAAGAGTTCGGGGATCTTGCGCTGCTCCTCGGCGAAATGCGCGTCTATCCGCGCGCGCTGCTCTACAGCGAACGGCCATTGCCAATCGGTGAAGGTCAGATCGAGCTTGCGAACACGGCGCGGAACGGGAAGGACCGACATCAACGACCGTTACCTGCTACCGGTTTACTTGCCGCTCGATGCAGCAGGCTTGTACTGCTCGACATATTTATTCGTATAGGTCTTGCTGACATCGATATTGGCCTTCGCAACTTCCGGCGAGCCTTCGCTGAACACCGCGAGCACGGCGGCCGCACCCTTCGGGTCCATCAGTCCGGTCTCGGAATACATCGGGATCGTGTTCTTGAGTGCCGCGAGATAGAGTTCCTTGTCCTTGCCCACCATGTTTTCGGGCATCTTCGCCATGATTTCTTCCGGCGAATGGCTGTGGATCCATTTCAGCGTGTTCATCATCGCATTGGTCAGCGCCTGCACTTCCTTGTCATGGCTCTTGATCCAGGCCGTGGTCGTATAGAGCGCGCCGCCGGGATATTCGCCGCCGAACACATCCAGCGTGTCTTTCTGCGTACGGGTATCGCTGAGAATCTTGAGGTCTTTGTGACTGCCTTGCAGCACGGTGACGGCAGGATCCAGCATGACGGCTGCATCGATCTGCCCCTGCTGCATCGCTGCCACCGCGGTGGCGCCGAGACCGATGCCGATCACCGCGGTGCCCGTGGGATCGAGGCCGTTCTTCTTGAGCTGATACTTCAGAAAGAAGTCAGTGGAGGAACCGGGCGCGCTGACGCCGACCTTCTTGCCGGCGAGGTCCTTGATGGAATTGATCTTGCCGGTCTGCTTCGGCGACACCACCAGCACAAGGCCGGGGTAGCGGTCATAAACGACGAAGCTCTGCAGCTCCTGTTTTTTCGCGGCGAGATTGACGCAGTGATCGAAATAGCCGGAGACCACATCGGCGCTGCCACCGAGCACGGCTTTCAATGCATCGGAGCCACCTTTGAGATCGACCAGCTCGACATTGAGACCCGCCTTCTCATATTCGCCGAGCTGCTTGGCAAGCACCGTAGGCAGATAGCACAGGCACGCCCCGCCACCGACCGCTATCGTGACTTTGGTTTGCGCCCTTGCCGATTGCGCTAGTCCGACGGCGAAAATGAGAGCGAGTACGAAACGGATCATGCCGTCCTCCCGAAGGTTTCTTATGTAGGGTTGGCCAAAGCGCGCAGCGTTCCCACCACACTATCACAGCACGGCACGCCGCGCTTGCCCACTCTACGGGTCAGCCGCGCGCATCATTTATCTCCGGCTTCCACACCAGCAGCCGCCGCTCGACGAGCGTCACCAGCATGTCGATGGCGATGACGAACACCGCGAGAACGAACATGCCGGCGAACACGCCGGCGACATCGAAGGTGCCCTCGGCCTGCTGGATCACATAACCGAGACCGGCGGCCGAGCCGAGATATTCGCCAACCACCGCGCCGACCACGGCGAAGCCCACCGACGTATGCAGCGAGGAGAACATCCAGGACAAAGCCGAAGGCCAGAACACATGGCGCATCAATTGCCGCTCGCTCATGCCGAGCATGCGGCCATTGGCGAGCACCGCGGGTGAGACTTCCTTCACGCCTTGATAGACGTTGAAGAACACAATGAAGAACACCAGCGTGACGCCGAGCGCGACCTTCGACCAGATGCCCAGGCCGAGCCAGAGCGCGAAGATCGGCGCCAGCACCACGCGCGGCAGCGCATTAGCCATCTTCACATAGGGATCGAAGATCGCGGCCAGCATCGGCTGCCGCGCGAACCAGAAACCGATGAGGACGCCAAGCGTTGAGCCGATGACGAAGGCCAGCAGTGACTCCAGCAGCGTGATGCCGAGATGCTTCCAGATCATGCCCGACACGAACCAGGCAACGATCTGGCTGAAGACATCGACGGGGGTCGAGAAGAAGAACGGCGGCAGCAGGATGCGGCCGAAGACCGGCACGGTCGTGAGCACATGCCAGAGTGCAATGGCGACGACGGCAACCAGCACCTGACAAAGCAGCAGCATCGGGCGGCTCATGCGGCGCCTCCGACACCGGATGCCTGCGCATAGGTCTTCATCACCTCGTCCTTGAGCACGCTCCATATCTCGCGATGGAGAGCATGAAAATCCCTGTCGAGGCGAACCTCGAAAATGTCCCGCGGACGCGGCAGGCTGACATGCCAGTCGCCGATGATGCGGGCGCTGGGGCCGGCCGACATGATGACGACGCGGTCGGCGAGCGCGATCGCCTCTTCGAGGTCATGGGTGACGAACAACACCGCCTTGCGGTCTTTCGTCCATAAATCCAGCAGCAGATTACCCATCACCTGCCGCGTCTGCGCATCGAGGGGGCCGAACGGCTCGTCCATCAGCAAGATCTTCGGATCGCGGATCAACACCTGCGCCAGGGCGACGCGCTTGCGCTGGCCGCCGGACAGCATATGCGGATAGCGACCGGCGAAGGCGCCGAGGCCGACCGCATTGAGCCAGCCCTGCGCGCGCTCGGCGGCTTCGCCCCGGGCGACACCGGCGACTTCAAGCCCGATGGCGACATTGTCACGTGCGGTCTTCCACGGAAACAGGGCGTCGGCCTGGAACAGATAACCGGCCTGCCGGTTGAGGCCGCGCAGCGGCTGCCCGGAAATGCGGACGCTGCCGGAGGCCGGTTGCAGCAGGCCGGCGGCGACGTTGAGTAGCGTGGACTTGCCGCAACCGGTGGGACCGACAATGGCGACGAATTCGCCATCAGCCACGTGCAAAGTCGCCTTCTCGACGGCCGTATAGACGCTGCCGCCCGCGACATCGAAAGCCACGGTCGCGTCCCCCAGCGCCACCGCCATTGATGCCGCAGCTTCCGTTACCTGCACCTGCATTTCCCCAAGAACTGTCCCGTTGCTTTCGCTGTAGCGCTGCAGACCCGGTTTTTCAACGCTTGGCGCGGCTTGGTGGCCCCACGCGGCTGTGTTAGTCGAAGACATGAGCTCCATCGCGATCAGCTTCAGGCAGGTCACCAAGCGTTTCGACGACGGCCGCGTCACCGCGCTGGATGATGTCTCGCTCGATGTGATGGAAGGCGAACTGCTCGCGGTGGTTGGCAGCTCGGGCTCTGGCAAGACCACTCTCCTTCGCCTCGCCAACCGGCTGATCGTGCCCGATGGCGGCGAAGTGCATGTCGCCGGCGAAAATGTAGCCGATGTCGATCCGATCATGCTGCGCCGGAGCATCGGCTATGTCGTGCAGAATGGCGGCCTGTTCCCGCATATGAGCATCGCGGACAATATCGGCATCACGCCGCGACTGACGGTCATGCCGGCGCGCGAGATCGCGGCGCGCGTCGATGAGCTGCTGGCGCTGGTGCGCCTCGACCCCGACCATCGCAGCCGCTATCCGCACGAACTCTCCGGCGGCCAGCGCCAGCGCGTCGGCGTCGCCCGGGCGCTCGCCGCCCGTCCCGAGATCATGCTGATGGACGAGCCATTCGGCGCGCTCGATCCGCTGACGCGGGATACGCTCAGCGATGAATTTCACGCGCTGCATCGGAAGCTCGGGCTGACCACCGTCATGATCACCCATGACATGACCGAGGCGATCCTGCTGGCAGATCGCATCGCGGTGATGAAATCCGGCCGGCTGATCGCACAGGGAACGCCGGCGGATCTGATGACGAATGGCGATTCCTTTGTCGGCGAGTTGCTGAGCACGCCGCGCCGCCAGGCCGAACGGCTGCAGCAATTGATGGCGAGGGAGAGAGCATGACTTTGCTCGACGACCCCCGCTGGAGCGAGGCGCTCGGCCATCTGCCGGACTATCTCGGCAGCCATGTGCGCGTCAGCCTTGCCGCACTCGCCCTCGGCCTCGCCGTCAGCCTGCCGCTCGCCATTGCCGCGCGCCGTCATGCATTCATGCGCGGCGCCCTGCTCGGCTTTGCCGGCGTGGTGCAGACCATTCCCGGCCTCGCGCTGCTGGCGCTGTTCTATCCGCTGCTGCTGGCGCTGGCGTCGCTGGCGCGGACCTGGTTCGGGTTGGACTTCTCGGCCTTTGGTTTCCTGCCAGCCATGCTGGCTCTGGCGCTGTATTCGATGCTGCCGGTGCTGCGCAACACCATTACCGGGCTCAATGGCGTCGATCCCGCACTCACGGAGGCCGCGCAGGGCGTCGGCATGACGCCGCGTCAGTCGCTGCTGATGGTGGAGCTGCCGCTGGCGCTGCCGGTGATCATGGCAGGCATCCGGACCTCGGCGGTATGGGTCATCGGCACGGCCACGCTATCGACGCCGATCGGCCAGACGTCGCTTGGCAACTACATATTTGCGGGACTGCAGACGCAGAACTGGGTGTTGGTGATCTTCGGCTGCGTTGCCGCTGCGGTGCTGGCGCTGGCGGTCGATCAACTGCTCGCGCTGATCGAAAGCGGGCTACGGCTGCGTCGCCGCTGGCGCAGCATTGCCGGCCTGCTTGGCATTGCCGCGCTGGTGATTGCGACGCTGGTGCCGTCCTTCGCGCGCTCCGGCACCCGCATCGTTGTCGGGGCGAAGACGTTCACGGAACAATATGTGCTGGCCGCGCTGATGGCGCAGCGCCTGCAGGCCGCGGGGCTCGCAACGGCGACCCGGCAGGGACTCGGCTCCAGCGTCATCTATGAGGCGCTCGCCTCCGGCGATATCGATGTCTATGTGGACTACTCCGGCACGCTCTGGGCCAACCAGTTCCATCGCAGCGAAATCCTGCCGCGCGAGCAGTTGCTTGCTGAGCTCAAGACAAAGCTTGCGAAATCGAACATCACAGTGCTGGGCGAACTCGGCTTCGCCAATGCCTACGCGCTGGTGATGCCACGGGCGAAAGCGGAGGCGTCCGGGATCAGGACCGTGGCCGATCTCGCTGCGCGCGCCGGCAGCATGACCATTGCGGGTGACTACGAATTCTTTTCGCGACCGGAATGGGCAGGGCTGCAGAAGACATACGGCCTGTCGTTCAAGGCCCAGCGCGTGATGCAGCCGGATTTCATGTATGCGGCGGTTGCTTCCGGCGAGGTCGATGCCATTGCCGGCTATACGAGCGACGGGTTGATTGCGAAATACGATCTGGTGGTCCTGGACGATCCGAAGCATGCGATCCCACCCTATGACGCGATCATGCTGTTGTCGCCAAAGCGCGCGGGTGACGCGCAACTGCGCGGCGCGTTGCAGCCATTGCTCGGCAAGATCGATCTGCCGCTGATGCGCGAAGCCAATCTGCGCGCGGCGGGGAATGACGCAACGAGTTCGCCGGACAGCGTGGCGAAATGGATGTGGGGAAGGATCGGGACGAAGTAACACTGCCTGTCGTCACCCGGCTTGACCGGGTGACCGAGTACACACAAATGGCAGTGACGGGACCGGAACGCCGCTGTCTACGGGATTTCCGCTTTCGCGGGGATGACAGTCACAGTGATCACCTCCCAGCGACTGCCGGTGCCTCGCCCTTGATGACGTCGCCGAAACGCTGCCAGCGCTCGCCCTTGAAGCTCATCATCTGAAACTGGTCGATGGGCGAAAAGTCTGTCGCCGACGTGTTGACCGTCACGCCCGGCAGCAACCCGTCGAGTTGCAGTCCCTTCAGATTGGCCGCCTGCTTCATCAGATTTTCGTGGGTGAGATCGTCGCCACACTGCTGCAACGCTGCGACCATGGTCTGGGCGATGCTGTAGCCGGACAGCACGGTGCTCTCCATCGCCTTGCCTTCGGGAATGTACTTTTCGACATAGGCATAGAACTTCTGCATGCCCGGATCGTCCTTCCACTGCGGATCGGTCGGATCCTTGGCGAAGGTCGCTGACACCACGTCCTGCGCGTTCTCGATACCCGCCGGACGGATCACGCTGCCGAGCGACGACGAGGCATTCGGCACGATATGAAGCGGCCTCCAGCCGAGTTCGGCGACCTTCTTGATCGACTGCGCGGCAAACTTTCCGGTGGCGAAGGAGAATAGCGTATCGACGCCGGCTGCCTTCAGTTTGACGATGTGGCTGTCGACCGTAGGTTCGGAGACTTCATAGCTCGTCTCCATCACGATCATGGACGATGCCTTGTCGCCGAGACCTTCCCTCAGACCTTTCACATAGTCCTTGCCGAAGTCATCGTTCTGGAAGAACACGCCGATCTTGGCATTCGGCTTTTCCTTCAAGAGATATTTCGCATAGGCCAGCGCTTCGGCGTGATAGCTCGGCAACCAGCCCATGGTCCATGGAAACTGCTTCGGATCGTTCCAGCGCGTCGCGCCGGTGGCGAGGAAAAGCTGCGGCGTCTTCTTGGCGTTGAGATACTTTTGAATCGCGGCATTGGCAGCGGTGCCGACATTGCCGACGATCGCCATCACCTCGTCGCTCTCCACCAGTTTCCGCGTTTGTTCGACTGTCTTCGGCGGCGAATAGCCGTCGTCATAGCTGATGAAGTTGATCTTGCGGCCGTTGATGCCGCCCTGATCGTTGATCAGCTTGAAATACGCGGCATAGGACTTGCCGAGAATGCCGTAGGCCGATGCCGGACCGCTATAGGGCACGGTATTGCCGATCTTGATCTCGGTGTCGCTGGCACCGGGGCCGTATTTCTTCTGCGCCAGAGCCGGGCTGGCCGCCATCATGCTCACAGCAGCGAGCACGGCGATAGACGTCATGGAGATACGCATTTTATATCCTTCTTTTGCGTTTCCTGGGATGCGGACCTTGCCGCGCGAAAAATGGGCCTTCCCGTTGATCGGGATTGTTGGCAGGCCATTTTGTTTTTCAGAGCATGACCCGATCCGAAGACCGGCATTCCCTTTCGGGATCTCGCTCTAGGTTTGTGGGTCTGGCGTCCCCGCATCTTGTGCCTCTGCGGCCGCTTCGTTCAGCGCCTGAATGTCCGCCGCAGCCGTGTGCACATGGTGGTGCACCAGCTTCGTCACCAAGGCTTCGTCGCGGGCTTCGATGGCGGCGAAGAAGGCACGGTGATCGTCGAGCGAGCGCTGACGCAGTTCTGCCGAAGCGAAATAGCGGCGACGTCCGCGCGTGCTCATGAGCATCAGCGGCGTGATCGTGCGTACGAGAATGCGGTTCTGGCTTGCGGCGGCGACGGCGAGATGGAATTCGACATCCTCGTCGGCCATGTTGCGGCCGTTGGCGGCGAGCACCGCATAGGTGTCGAGCAGTCCGCTCAGCTTGGCGAGATCGGCATCGGTGCGGCGCTGGCAGGCGAGACGAAACGCCTGCTCCTCGCAGATGATGCGCGCCTCGATGGCATCGCGGGTGAGCTGGGCATCGAAGGGGACGCCGAGGTCGGCCTGCAGCACCAGCGCGTCGAGCCCGCCATCATCCGGCGTGGTGCGCAGGAAGATGCCAGACTTCGCCTTGCGCTCGGTGATGCGCATGGAATCCAGCACCGCCAGCGCCTCGCGGACGGAGCTGCGGGTGACGCCGAACCGATCCGACAGATTGCGCTCGGACGGCAGCCGGTCGCCTTTGGCGAGCCGGTGATGCCGGACATATTCCAGCGTCTTGCGGACAGTATCGGAGGTTTCGGAGGTCAGGGTCTGAGTCATGGCCCTGAACCTACCAATCTGGCCCTACCAGATCAAGATTGCAGACTGCGGCGCATGGGCGCGCCTGCTTTGAACGTCAACGCAGAACAAAAACGAGATGCTGAGGTGATTGATGCTCAACCTTAGAGGGCATATTGATACCGGTATTGCCTCACCTCACCCGCCGACGGATTGCGCCGATGCGATGTAAACAGCCGGGCTCATTCGCCGCCGTAGTGGTCGTAGTACTTGCAACGACGACATCAGCAGCGTGGTCTCAGGCTTCACTGACCCCGCTTCAACGAGACTGCGATCGATACAAAGCACCAGATCCGGGCGAGGGGGAGCTCTTCAAAAATCCCGCCATGATCCAGTGGCGCATGGATCTCTCTAGACATCTGGCACGGTTCAAGCCCCCTTCTGGGCTGCTAAGAGACAGCAATGTCCAGCGCATCACATATGTGAGCTTCGCCACGGATGCCAAAGGCGTTGTGATTGAGTCCAAAGTCAGCAAAGGCTCTGGCTCCCCCGAGCTCGACGAGGCCGCACTACGAAGCGTCCGCTCGGCCAGTCCGTTCCCTCCAGCCCCTGCCGGGTTTGCCCGACCACGATCCGACTTTGAAATCCCATTCAACTTCAACGCCAACATCGCCCCTCGCTTCTCGTTCTATAATCCCGATGGGATCGGCTGCAGACCCAATCAGCCGCCTCAACTTGCCCAAGCGCCACAAATTGGCGTGTCTGCAGCCGATGCGACGAAGTCGCTTTCGCAGGCCGATGAGGAAACGCTTCGCAAGGGAATCGCCGAGTGTTGGCGGTCGACAGCAACTGGGCGCTTCGCTTTACGGCTGCGGCTCAGCCCCGATGGCTCGCTAAGCGAGCCGCCCACGGCCGAAGACAAATCTGAAAACGGACGTTTGGCCGCAACGACTGCGGGTGGGCAACTCATGGCATGCAAGGCCTTCGCCCTCGACCAAGCCAATTACGCCACATGGCGCGACATCATCGTCACGCACGGACCCGGGCTTGCCGAGGCTCAGAGATCAACTACGCAGTCGAAGCCCGCCCCGACTGCGAGATAGCAATTGTCCGCAGGCTACTGCGGATTACGGACGGACTTAGCAGTCAATCCGAGCTGTTTGGCTACGATCCGGTCCACCCATCGCTTGGGTAACAGACCGGCAATCAACGTCTGAACTGGCTCGGGCGATGCGACCGCGCGGGCTTTAGGCTTCGCATCGGTTAGCGCGCGATGCACCAGCTTCGCGATCCGCTCGGGAGGCAGCCCCTTATCCGACATCTGTGCCAGCATGCCGCGTAGCTTCGTCAGCGCCGGCAGATAGGGCGAATTCGCAAAGCGCGCGATGTCCAACGCTTCCGCCTTGCTCCAGATCGGCGTGCGCACCGGGCCAGGCGCGATAGTGACGACGTCGATGCCGAACAGCATCAGCTCGCGGCGCAGGCTTTCGCTCAAGCCTTCCAGCGCGAATTTCGAGGTGCTGTAGGGCGACAGCAAGGGATTGCCGAACTGGCCGGAGACGGAGCTCATCATCACGATGCGCCCCGGTGAGCCGTTCAACGCAGTGTCGGCGCCCAGCGATGGCAAAAAGGCTTTGGTGACAATCACCGGGCCGAGCACGTTGATATCGATCTGTCTGCGGAAGTCGCTGACATCGAGATCGAGCAATGCGCCGGGCACAACGATGCCGGCATTGTTGACGAGACCGGCAAGCGTTTCGCCGTTCAGCGCCGCGCGAACAGTGTCGGCAGCTCCCCTCACCGCAGCCTCATCAGTGACGTCGAACAGCAGCGGCGCAAACTGCTTGCCGAACTCCGCCTGCAAGCGCTCGGCATCCGCCGAGTTACGAACGCTGCCAAAGACACGGAAACCCTTGTCCAGCAGGGCTTTCGTTGTGGCGTAACCGATGCCGGTGGATGCACCGGTGACAACGACGGAGCGCATAAGAACACCTCGGACGAAAACCGCGCAGACCAAACGAAAAACGGGACCGCGTTGCCGCGGTCCCGTTGCTCGCTAGGTCAGATGTAGCGCTTAGTTCTTCGACTTGTCGACCAGCGCCTTTTCCTTGATCCACGGCATCATGTCGCGGAGCTTGCCACCCACTTCCTCGATCGGATGCGCGGCGGCGCGGGCGCGGGTCGCCTTGAACGAGGCCTGGTTGACCTTGTTTTCCAGCATCCAGTCACGGGCGAACTTGCCGGACTGAATGTCGGTCAGCACGCGCTTCATCTCGGCCTTGGTCTCCGAGGTGACGATGCGCGGGCCGGTGACGTATTCGCCGTATTCCGCCGTGTTCGAGATCGAGTAGTTCATATTGGCGATGCCGCCTTCATAGATCAGATCGACGATCAGCTTCAGTTCGTGCAGGCACTCGAAGTAAGCCATTTCCGGCGCGTAGCCGGCTTCCACCAGCGTCTCGAAGCCGGCGCGGATCAGTTCGACGGTGCCGCCGCACAGAACAACCTGCTCGCCGAACAGATCGGTTTCGCACTCTTCCTTGAACGAGGTCTCGATGATGCCCGCGCGGCCGCCACCGACCGCCGAAGCGTAGCTGAGGCCGAGATCATGGGCGTTGCCCGAGACATCCTTGTGGATCGCGATCAGGCACGGCACGCCGCCGCCGCGCTGATATTCCGAACGCACGGTGTGGCCCGGGCCCTTCGGCGCGATCATCAGCACGTCGAGGTCCTCGCGCGGCTCGAGCAGGTTGAAGTGCACGTTGAGGCCGTGGGCGAAGACCAGCGCGGCGCCGTTCTTCATGTTGTCGTGCAGATGCTCGCGATAGATATCGCCCTGCAATTCGTCCGGGGTCAGCATCATCACGAGGTCGGCCCACTTGGCGGCATCGGCGACTTCCATCACCTTGAAGCCGGCGGCTTCCGCCTTCTTGGCCGAGGCCGAGCCCTTGCGGAGCGCGATCACGACTTCCTTGACGCCGCTATCCTTCAGGTTCAGCGCGTGGGCATGGCCCTGGCTGCCGTAGCCGACGATGACGACCTTCTTGCCCTTGATCAGGTTCAGGTCGGCGTCGCGATCATAATAAACACGCATGGGTCGTTCCTCTGTTCGGCAACTTTATTTCAAGCGCCAGGTCGAAAGGTCATTGCCGACTGGCAGATGACCGTGAAATGCCGCCGGTTTCTAGGGCGACGGATGCCGCGAGACAAGCCCGCGACGGTGATTTTGCTGGCGAATTTGCACTCATATCTCGGCCAGCACGGGATACAGCGAAGCGAGCAATAAAATTGCCATGGTGACATTGAAGATGCGAACGGCACGGGGCGATTTGACCAGCGGTTGCAGCGCGGTGCCGCATAGCAACCAGGCCACGGACGATAGCGAGCCGATCAGCAGCGACACCGCGACCTGCAGCCCGACGTTCCAGGGATAGCCAGCGATCGCCGCATAGGCCGTGATGATACTGATGGCCATCACCCAGCCCTTGGCATTGACCCACTGAAACAGCGCAGCGCCCAGAAACGTCATCGGCCGGCGCCGCTCGGCCTCCCCCGGCTCCGGAGGGCCGGAGCGCGCGATGACGTAAGCGAGATAGACGAGATAGGCGGCGCCGGCATATTTCAGCGCGATCTGCAGCCATGGCAGCGAAGCGAAGACGGCACCGAGACCGAGACCGGTGACGCCGATCATGAAAGCGTAACCAAAGGTGACGCCGGCCACATGCGGCAGCGTGCGACGGAATCCGAAATTGAGACCGGAGGCGAGCAGCATGATGTTGTTCGGCCCAGGGGTGAAGAACATCACCACGGCGAACACCATGAAAGCCCAGAGCAGGTGCGGCGACAGCTCCATCACGCCACCTCGCGCATGACTGGCGGACGGCGCGACAGCAGCATCACCGCGATGCCCAGCACGACAACGATCATGCCGGCCAGGCGCAGCGGACCGAAGGTCTCACCGAAAGTAAGGCTGGATGCGGCTGCGCCGATGAAAGGTATCAACAGCGCGAAGGGGACCACCTGCGCGGCGGAGTAGTCGCGCAGCAGCCGGCCCCAGATCCAGTAACCGAGCGTCGTGCCGATCACCGCGAGGAACAGCACGCAGGCGATCGCCTTCAACGAGGCATGGCTGAGCGAATGCCAGGTGGCGGTGGGGCCATCGACGGCGAACAGCACGACGATGAGCGGCAGCAACGCGACGACGCTGATCCATGCAAACAGATCGAGCATCGGCACGCCCTGCGCACGGCGCAGCAGCAGATTGGAAAAAGCAAAACTGATTGGGGCGGTCATCAGCACCATGAAGGGAAACACGCTGAAGTCGTAGCCGACAGTGAAGCAGATCATCATGAGCCCCCCCATGGCGACGACGATACCGAACACTTGCTGCCGCGTCGGCAATTCCTTCAACAGCAACGCCGCAAGCGCCACCGTGAACAGTGCCTGGCTCTGCACGATTACCGCGGTCAAGCCGGCCGGTACGCCATGCGCCATGCCATAGGTCTGCGCCAGAAACTGCGCGACCAGGAGCCAGCTCGTGGCGACGATCAATGTCCACGACAGCTTTGGCTTCGGCAACAGCAGGCATGGCAGCGCCGTGATACCGAAACGCAACGTGGTGAGCAGCGTCGACGACATCTCGTCGACCGCCATCCGGGTCAGCACAAAGCCAACGCCCCAGATCACGGCCACGGCGGTGGCCAGGAAGATGTCGAAGGGTTTCATGGACCTGCAATGCGGAGCGTTACATCCCGTCCGCGCCGCGGGTGATGGCGGCGACTCCGGTGCGCGAGATTTCGACCAGACCGAGCGGACGCATCAGCTCGATGAACTGGTTGATCTTCGCCGTATTGCCGGTGATTTCGAACACAAAACTCTCGATGGTGGCGTCGATCACACGGGCACGGAAGGCTTCGGCGAGGCGCAGCGCCTCGACGCGATGATCGCCAGTGCCGCGCAATTTGACCATCGCAAGCTCGCGTTCGATAGAGCGGCCGGTCAGCGTCATGTCGACCACCCGATGCACCGGGATCATGCGGTCGAGCTGATGCTTGATCTGGGTGATCACCATGGGCGTGCCCGTGGTGACGATGGTGATGCGCGAGAGATGGTTCTGGCTCTCGGTCTCCGACACAGTGAGACTTTCGATGTTGTAGCCGCGGCCGGAGAACAGGCCGATGACGCGCGCGAGCACACCGGGCTCGTTGGCGACCAGCACGGAGAGCGTGTGCGTCTCGTTGGGATCGTGACGCTCTTCGATGAAATAGGCGGAGGCAGGCTGTTCCATTGTCGTTTCCTGTCGAAGTCTCGGTCGGCTTTCGCCGGAAATTTTGATCGTCGCCCCACACTCTCGCTGTCATCCCCGCGAAAGCGGGGATCCAGTAGACACCAGCGGCAGTGATAAACTGCACCGTCAATGTCTACTGGGTCGCCCGGTCTAGCCGGGCGATGACAATTGAGCGTGAGGCTTGGCATCAGCTCGTCACACCAGCGCCTTGCCGCCGGCGAAGGCGGCGGCGGTGGCTTCGTCATTGGCTTCCAGCGGCAGCAACATCTCGTTATGTGCCTTGCCCGACGGAATCATCGGGAAGCAGTTCTCCAGATTCGCCACGCGGCAATCGAACAGCACCGGCTTCTTCACCTTGATCATGTCCATGATCGCGCCATCGAGATCGCCCGGCTTCGTGCACTGGAAACCGACGCCGCCATAGGCTTCCGCCAGTTTGACGAAATCCGGCAGCGCTTCCGAGTAGGAATGCGACAGGCGGTTGCCATGCAGCAGCTGCTGCCACTGGCGCACCATGCCCATATACTGGTTGTTCAGGATGAAGATCTTGATCGGCAGTTCATACTGAACCGCAGTCGAGAACTCCTGCATCGTCATCTGCACCGAGGCGTCGCCGGCGATGTCGATGACCAGTGCATCGGGATGCGCAACCTGCACGCCCATCGCTGCCGGCAGGCCGTAGCCCATGGTGCCAAGGCCGCCCGAGGTCATCCAGCGATGCGGCTCCTCGAAACCGAAGAACTGCGCCGCCCACATCTGATGCTGGCCGACTTCGGTGGTGATGTAGGTGTCGCGGCCACGCGTCAGCTCGAACAGGCGCTGGATCGCATGCTGCGGCATGATCACGTCGTTGTTCTTCTTGTAGGCCAGCGAATTGCGCGCGCGCCAGGTGGCGATGTTCTGCCACCAGCCCTTGGTATCGGGCTTCTTCGCTTCGGCCTTGAAGACCTGCAGGATGTCGCCGAGCACATTGGCGCAATCGCCGATGATCGGCACGTCGACGCGGATGTTCTTGTTGATCGAGGACGGATCGATATCGATATGGATCTTCTTCGAATTCGGCGAGAACGCATCGGTGCGGCCGGTGATGCGGTCATCGAAACGCGCGCCGACGCACAGCATGACGTCGCAATCATGCATCGCCATGTTCGCTTCGTAGGTGCCGTGCATGCCCAGCATGCCCAGCCAGTTCGGGCCCGAGGCCGGATAGGCGCCGAGGCCCATCAGCGTCGAGGTGATCGGGAAGCCGGTGACCTCGACCAGTTCGCGCAGCAGTTTGGTTGCCGCCGGACCGGAATTGATGACGCCGCCGCCGGAATAGATGACGGGCTTCTTGGCATTCGCGAGCAGCGAGACGGCCTTGCGGATCGCATGCGCATCGCCCTTGAGGCGCGGCGCATAGGAGACGTGGACGTCCGACTTACGCGGCGGATGATAGGTGCCGGTGGCGAACTGCACATCCTTCGGAACATCGACGACGACCGGGCCGGGACGGCCGGTGGTGGCGACATAGAAAGCCTCGTGCAGCACCTTGGCGAGATCGTTGACGTCGCGGACCAGCCAGTTGTGCTTGGTGCAAGGGCGCGTGATCCCGACCGTATCGCATTCCTGGAACGCGTCATTGCCGATTAGATGGGTCGGGACCTGGCCGGTGATGCAGACCAGCGGAATCGAATCCATCAGCGCATCGGCCAGCGGCGTCACCATATTGGTGGCGCCCGGACCCGAGGTGACGAGAACGACGCCCGGCAAG
This sequence comes from Bradyrhizobiaceae bacterium PARB1, assembly GCA_002256345.1. Taxonomy (GTDB): domain Bacteria; phylum Pseudomonadota; class Alphaproteobacteria; order Rhizobiales; family Xanthobacteraceae; genus Tardiphaga. The sequence continues at coordinate 72,448 of NKIY01000011.1, forward strand.
CCGGTGGAACGGGCATAGCCTTCGGCGGCATGGCCGGCGCCCTGCTCGTGGCGGACCAGGATGTGCTGGACCTCCTCCTGCTGGAAGATCTCGTCATAGATCGGCAGCACGGCGCCGCCGGGATAGCCGAACAGATGCTTCACGCCGTGATCCGCGAGCGCGCGCACGATCATGGCGGCGCCGGTCATCTGGTTGGGATCGTGGGGCTTTGCGTCACTCATGGTCGGCTCCGGATGCGCCCTTGGCGCTTTGGTCGATGAGGTATGGTCAGTTGTCGTATCGTTCAGGCAATAAAAAAGGGCCCCGCTGAGGACCCCTGTGCGCACCGCTCGGATCGTGGGTAGCCGTCAGCTACCCCCGGCGATGCGCCAGGGTACCACGATAATAAGGAGATTTGTAATTTTATTGCGCATGACTTGGTCGTATGATCTCGAAACTTGCGCGGACCATAGCTGGCAAAAATGGGAAGTCAAGGCATGCCGGCCGGTTCAAGCACGAGATCAAAGGCTATCCGGCTCCGTGGCGTTCGGCGAGAGGAAAATTTGGGAGGGCTGATATGCGGCGGCGCCCTACAGCTTCACCCTCGCCTTCTCTGGCGTCATCCATTCGAATTCCAGCAGTTGATGCCGGAACCAGGTGAACTGCCGTTTGGCGTAGTGGCGTGTATCCGCCTGGCCGATGGCACAAGCTTCCTCACGCGAAATCTCTCCGCGCAGATACTTGATCAACGCCGGCACGCCATGTGCCTTCATCGCCGGCAGCAGTGGATCGAGACCGCGGGCCGCCAGCGCTTCGACTTCGTCCAGTGCGCCCTCGTCCAGCATCCGCACGAAGCGGGCGTCGATACGGGCGTAGAGGTCGTCGCGGTCCGGCGCGAGAAACACGGCGGTGGTGCCATCCGGCGGCAGCAGCGGCGGCAGCGCGTCATTGTGCCAGTCCGTCAGCGCACGGCCGGTGGCTTCGATCACTTCCAGCGCGCGGGCGATGCGGGTGCGGTCGCGCAGATTGAGTTTGGCGGCGGAGACGGGATCGCGTGTCGCGAGCTCCGCATGCAGCGCTTCCGGGCCACTACGTTCGAGGCGTGCGCGAACATCGTCGCGCACGGCATCGGGCACCGGCGGCACGGCGGAGAGGCCGCGAGTGAGCGCCTTGAAATAGAGGCCGGAGCCGCCGATGAAGATCGGTAGCTTGCCCTGCGCCCTCACCTCGGTGAGCACACCGCGCGCCGCATCGACCCATGCCCCAGCCGAGAAATTCACCGCAGCGTCCACCGTGCCGTAGAGGCGATGCGGAGCCTGCGCCTCCTCCTCCGGCGTCGGCCGGGCGGTGAGCACGCGCAGGTCGCGATAGACCTGCATGCTGTCGGTATTGATGACCACACCGTCCCGCGCGCGCGCTACCGCCAGCGCCAGCGCCGACTTGCCGCTGGCGGTCGGCCCTGCGATAAGCAACGCTCTGTTATCCGGGTTGGAACTCACGTCATGTCTCTCGTCGCTACCTTGATCTGCAATCCCGCCGATCCCGCTCTCGATAGCACGGTGCTCGACGGTCTGCGCGCGATCCTGCCGGGCGATACCGCGATGCACTGGCTGGACGACGGCGTCGCCGCCGACATCCTGTTCGCTCCCGAGAATAACAGCACCACCGACCAGATCATCTTCGCCGACCGCCTGCGCGCCGCGCGGGGCGACATGCCGATCGATGTGGTGGTGCAGCCTGTGCTCGATCGGCGCAAGAAGCTTTTTCTGGCCGACATGGATTCCACCATGATCGGCCAGGAGTGCATCGACGAGCTCGCCGATTTCGCCGGCCTCAAGGCCCATGTGGCCGCCATCACCGAGCGCGCCATGCGCGGCGAGATCGAATTCGAGCCGGCGCTGCGCGAACGCGTGGCGCTGCTGAAGGATCTGCCCGTCACGGTGGTGGACGAGGTGCTGGCCGAACGCATTACGCTGACACCGGGCGGCCGCGCGCTGGTGCAGACCATGCGCGCCAATGGCGCCTATACCTGCCTCGTCTCTGGCGGCTTTACGCTATTCACCGCCAAGGTCGCTGAGCTAGTCGGCTTCCAGGAGAATCGCGCCAACGAATTGCATGTGCAGGACGGCAAGCTGACCGGCACCGTGGCCGAGCCGATCCTTGGCAAGGCCGCCAAGCTCGCAACGCTCGTGGAGTTGCGCGAGAGCTTCGATCTCGACAATCTCGATACGCTAGCCGTCGGCGACGGCGCCAACGATCTGGCGATGATTCAGGATGCGGGCCTCGGTGTGGCCTATCACGCCAAGCCGGCGGTGGCTGCGGCGGCGCATGGGCGGATCGATTTCGGCGATCTCACCGCGCTGCTGTTTGCGCAGGGATACAAGCGCGGCGAGTTCGTAGCTTAACGACGTAGCGCGTGATCTCCCTCCCCCAAACAGCGAAGCTGCGCCGTGGGGAGGGTGGCCGATAGGCCAGGTGGGGTCTCTCCCCACGTGACGTCGTTTAGTGGGGATGGACCCCACCCGTCACTCGCTTCGCTCGTGCCCCCTCCCCAGTCGCTTCGCTCCGGGGAGGGAAAAGAGCGCCCTACTGCACGCTCAGCGCTACGAAGCGCAATTCGCCGTCGCCATTCGAGACGAGCAGCAGTACCGACTTCTTGCCGTCCTTCTTCACGGCATCGATACGCTTGTTGACCTCGGCGGCATTGGTCACTGCTTCCTGAGCGACCTCGACAATGACATCACCAGCCGAGAGGCGCTTCTCGGCTGCATCCGAGCCCTTATCCACGCCGGTGACCACCACACCCTTCACGCTGTCCTTGATCTTGTACTTGGTGCGCAGCTCCTTGCTGAGCGCAGTCAGATCAAGACCGAGCGCCTTCTGCGTCGCAGGCTTCTCGGCCTCGGGCGTTGCCTTCAGCGAAGCCTGTACCGGCTTGTCGTCCTCGAGGCGTCCGAGGGTAACCTTCTTGGTCTCCTCCTTGCCCTTGCGGATGATCAGCACATCGACAGCCTTGCCGACAGTCGTGTTAGCGACGATCCGGGACAGATCCTTCGGCTCCTTGACGTCCTTGCCGTCGAACTTCACCACCACGTCTCCGGTCTCCAGACCGGCGGGCTTGGCGGGGCCCTTGTCGTCGATGCCAGCGATCAGCGCGCCCCGGGCGGGCTTGATATTAAGGCTTTCGGCGATCTCGTCGGTAACCGGCTGAATGCGGACGCCGAGCCAGCCGCGGCGCACTTCCTTGTATTCGCGCAACTGATCGATGACACCCGCCACCGTCTTCGACGGCACCGCGAAGCCGAGGCCGATGGAGCCGCCGGTGGGCGAGATGATCAGCGTGTTCACGCCCACCACTTCGCCATCGAGATTGAACAGCGGGCCACCGGAATTGCCGCGATTGATCGAGGCGTCGGTCTGGATATAGCTGTCATAGGGGCCGTTGTTGATATCGCGATTGCGCGCCGAAACGATGCCGGCGGTGACACTGCCACCGAGCGAGAACGGGTTGCCGATGGCGATCACCCATTCGCCGAGACGCAGCTTGTCGCTGTCGCCAAACTTCACGGCCGTCACCGGTTTCACCGGCGTGAACTTCAGCAGCGCGAGATCGGTCTTCTTGTCAACACCGACAAGCTCAGCCTTGATCTTGGTGCCGTCGTTCTGGATCACCGTGATCTCGTCCGCACCGTCGATGACGTGATTGTTGGTAACCACGAGACCAGCAGCATCGATGATGAAGCCGGAGCCGAGCGAATTGGTCTTGCGCGGCTGCATGCCGCTGCCCTTTTCGCCGCCGCCGCGACCGCCGCGATTCTTGAAGAAGTCCTCGAAGAACTCCTCGAACGGGGAGCCCGGCGGCAGTTGCGGCATCGCACCGCGACCGCCCTCGCCACTGTTCTTCGCTTCCACCGTCGAGCTGGTGGAGATGTTGACCACCGAGTCGATCACCTTTTCGGCGACATCGGCAATGCCGTCAGGACCGCGGGCATAAGCGGGCAGCGAGGACATGCTGACAACCGTGCCGACCGCGATGGCAGCCATCAGCGGACGCAGACCGAAATTGCGCATACGGCGCGGTGACGTGAGAACGGAAGTCACGATGGACATAGGGGTAACGTCTCCTGACGAGAGTCGGCAATTTGCGTGCAGAGTGCGCTCTAACCACACGGTTGCGCAAGCCTCCGCGGAACCTTGGGGCAACCGTCCCGACGCGCTTACTAGAGCTGCAGATTGCGGCGGAATGCAGATAGATCGACAGCGATCATCTTGATCGCACTGCGCTTTTGGGCACGGAGCGGTGGGGATTGAAAATTGGGCTAACGCCGCACGAACCAGATCAGGATCAGGCCGCCGACTGCGGAGATGATACCGGCGAGCCGCAATACGCTGTCGGGCGATGCGAGCGCGCTCTTCATCGCGCGCCGCATCCAGCCGGGGAAACCGAGAAACAGGATACCTTCGAACACAAGCAGTATCCCCAAACCGATGAGGAAGTCGGTCAGCGCTATGGACCCCACCGGTATCAACTCCCGAACTTTCGCACCCTGACGTTTCTTGGCGCAGTCTTCTGAAAAGCAAATGAGGCGCATCGTGTGACGATGCGCCTCATCCTTAGATCAGACTTGCCGCGAACGCAAAACAGACAGAGCGTCCGCGCGCCGCCGCCTGTCGTTATGGTTTAGCCGCGGCGGGCTTGCCCGACGGATTGGCGAAGAAGCGGAAGAACTCCGAATCCGGCCGCAGCAGGTAACGGGTGTCGTTCTGTTTCAACCCGTTCTCATAAGCGGTCATCGACCGGTAGAACGCGAAGAAATCGGCATCCTTGCCATAGGCATCTGCGAACAGACGGTTACGCTCGCCGTCGCCCTCACCACGGATCTGTTCGGCCTGCGAGTTCGCATCCGCGATGATGACCGTCGCCTCGCGATCCGCCTTGGAGCGGATTTCCTGAGCCTTCTGACCGCCCTGCGCGCGGAACTCGGCCGCTTCGCGCTGACGTTCGGTCTGCATGCGCTGATAGACCGCCTGGCTGTTGGCATCCGGCAGATCGGCGCGACGGATACGGACGTCAACCACCGAGATGCCGTAGCCGTCGGCTTCCTTGTCGAGCTGATCGCGGATCTTGTTCATCAGGCCCTCGCGATCGTCGCGAACGATCTGGATGAACGTGACCTCGCCGAGCACGCGGCGCATGGCCGCGTTCAAGAGCGTCGTCAGCTGGATATTCGCCCCCTGGATCGTGCCGATGCTCTGATAGAAGCGCAGCGCGTTCTTGATGCGATAGCGGGCGAAGGCATCGACCACCAGACGACGCTGGTCGTTGGCGATGACTTCCTGCGCGGGATTCTCGAGGTCGAGAATACGCTTGTCGATCGAGATCACGCTATCGATGAACGGCACCTTGAAGTTCAGGCCGGGCTCGGTGACCACGCGTACGGGCTCACCGAGGCGAACCACGAGGGCCTGCTCGGTCTGACGCACGGTGTAGAGCGAGCCGAAGCCGATGACGACAAGCACCAAGATGACGATCAGTGCGACGATACCTGAGATACCGGATTTCATCGGTTGCCCCCACTCTGCTGAGGCTGACCAGATGTCGCCGGTGGCTGACGTCGCGGCGTCAGTTCGTTCAAGGGAAGATAAGGCACGACGCCCTGCGAGCCGGCGCCCTGGCCGGGATCGCTGATCAGCTTCTCGGCGCCATGCAGAATCTTCTCCATGGTTTCGAGATAGAGACGCTGACGGGTCACGTCCGGCGCCTTCTTGTACTCTTCATATACCTTCAGGAAGCGCGCGCTCTGGCCCTTGGCCTCGGCGATCGCCTGTTCGCGATAACCTTCCGCAACCTGCAGGATTTGCGCGGCACGGCCGCGCGCGTCGGGAACGACGCGGTTGGTATAGGTCTGCGCCTCGTTCTGCAGACGCTGGGCGTCGGCCTGCGCCGCCTGCACGTCGCGGAACGCGTCGATGACCTGGGCGGGCGGATCGACCTTCTGCAGCTGCACCTGCTGGATCAGCACGCCGGCGCCGTAGCCGTCGAGCGTCTTCTGCATCAGTTCCTGCACCTGCGTTTCGGTGGTGGTGCGTGCGCCGGTGAGGATCGGCTGGATGTTGGCGCGACCGACCACTTCACGCATCACGCTCTCGGCCACCGCCTTCACGGTGCCTTCCGGATTCTGGATGTTGAAGAGGAAGTTGCCCACGCCGTCCGGCTTGATGCGCCAGAGCACGGTGAAATCGACATCGACGATGTTTTCGTCGCCGGTGAGCATCAGGCTCTCTTCCGGCACGTCGCGCATCGTACGGCCGCGGCGACCGGTGTCTTCGAGGATCGACATGCCAACCGACAGCGTCGACACGCGCAGCGCCTTCGGCAGCAGCACGGTCTCGATCGGGTAAGGCAGATGATAGTTCAGACCTGGCTGCACGGTGCGCACATGCTTGCCGAAGCGCAGCACGACGCCGAGTTCTTCCGACTGCACGCGGAAGAAGCCGGACAGACCCCAGATCGCACCTGCAACGACGATGACTAGGAAGATACCCATGCCGCTGATGAAGCCGCCGGGCAGCATCGACTGCAGACGGTCCTGCCCCTTGCGCAGAAGATCCTCAAGATCGGGCGGCCTCGGTCCGGACGACTGCGGACCCGATCCCCAGGGTCCTTTCGGGCCGGGCCCCCATGGGCCACCGCCTTGATTCTTCCACGGCATTCAAACTCTCCTCTGCGCGGCCGGATAGTCCGGTCCCGCCACGTCTGCATGGCTTTATAGGGGACGACCCCTGCTCTTACAACGCGGGGCACCTGACCGTTGCAGCTAAGCGTAACGCCATGTTTTTCAATGTTAACGGCCGAAAAACGAGGCTAGTTCGGGGCCCGCCGGCAATATGTCACATAGGAGAAATCGACGCTGTCCTCGCCGGCCGCGGACTGCCTGGCGCGGGCGGTTTCTTCCCATACAGTGAGATCGACGGGCGGCAGCGTGGTATCGCCGATCGGGCGCGCATGTACTTCGGTCACCTCGAGGCGATCTGCGAAGCGCATCCATTGTGCGTAAATCTCCGCTCCGCCGATGATCATGATCTCCTTGACGGAGCGCCTCAGCGCATCGCCCGTAGCAATGGCACGAGCGTCGGCGAGCGAAGTGGCGACCACCGCACCGTCCGCTGTGTAATCGGCATTGCGCGTGATCACGATATTCGTTCGGCCGGGCAGCGGCCTGCGCGGGAACGACTCGAAAGTCTTGCGGCCCATGACGATCGGCTTGCCCATGGTCAGCGCCTTGAAGCGCTGCATGTCGGACTTGAGCCGCCACGGAATGGTGTTGTCATTGCCGATGACGCCGTTCTCCGCGACGGCGTAGACGAGGACAACCTCAAGCATGGCTTTCGCGTTCAAACCGCGACCTCGGCCTTGATATGCGGATGCGGATCGTAGCCTTCCAACGTGAAGTCCTCATAGCGGAAAGCGAAGATATCCTTCACATCCGGGTTGATCTTCATCACCGGCAGCTTGCGCGTCTCTCGCGTGAGCTGCAGGCGCGCCTGCTCAAGATGATTGGAGTAGAGATGCGCGTCGCCGAGCGTGTGCACGAAATCGCCGAGCTCGAGACCAGTCACCTGCGCGATCATCATCGTCAGCAGCGCGTATGAGGCGATGTTGAAAGGGACTCCGAGAAATACATCCGCCGAGCGTTGATAGAGCTGGCACGACAGCTTGCCGTTGGCGACATAGAACTGAAACAGGCAGTGGCATGGCGGCAGCGCCATCTTGTCGACTTCCGCCGGATTCCAGGCCGAGACGATCAGGCGGCGCGAATCCGGATTTCGTCTGATCATGTCGACGACATTGGCGATCTGATCGATGCTGCGGCCTTCGGGCGCCGGCCACGAACGCCATTGCGCGCCGTAGACCGGGCCGAGATCGCCATTGGCGTCCGCCCATTCGTCCCAGATCGAAACGCCGTGATCCTTGAGATATTTGATGTTGGTATCGCCCGCGAGGAACCAGAGCAGCTCGTGGATGATCGCCTTCAGCGAGAGCTTTTTGGTGGTCAGGACGGGAAAGCCGTCGCTCAGCTTGAAGCGCATCTGATGGCCGAACACAGACAGCGTGCCGGTACCGGTGCGGTCGTGCTTCTCCACACCGTCGCTGAGGATGCGTTCGAGCAGGTCGTGATACTGGTTCATGGTCGATCTTGCGGGCTGTGAGCCGGCGAACTTATCGCCTTGGCCGGAAGCGGGACACGCCGATTCCCTGATTATACCCCGAAATCTGTGTCACCTCCCCGCAAACGACAAGAGCCGGATCCGATAGGGATCCGGCTCTAAAATCAAACTGTTAGACGGTTCCCGTTTACTGGGCGGGCTTCAGCACCGCCGACCACTTGGCGACTTCGCTCTTCACCAGTTCGCCGAGAGCGGCCTGGGTGCGGGCTTCCGGCTTCGGAATATCCGAGCCGAGATCGAGCAGACGCTTCTTGACGTTCTCATCGTCCAGCGCCTTCGCCGCAGCGGCGTTCAGCTTGGCGGTGATCGCGGCGGGCGTGCCCTTCGGCGCGAAGATCGCGTTCCAGGCGGAGGCCTGATACTTCGGCAGACCAGCTTCGGTGGTGGTCGGCAGATCCGGCAGCGACGGGTTGCGCTCGGGGGTCGCGACGGCATAGGCCTTGATGGTGCCGCCCTTGACCTGCGGCACGGCGTTGACGATCTGGTCGCACATGTAGTCGACTTGGCCGCCGACCAGCGCATTCATCGCCGGGCCGGTTCCATTGAACGGCACGCCGATCGGCTTGATGTCGAGCACCGACGAGAGAAGTTCGCACGACGAGTACGAGACCGAGCCGACACCGGCATGGGCCATGTTCAGCTTCTCGTTATTGGCCTTCACGTAAGTGACGAATTCCTTGAGGTCCTTCGGCGCAAAGTCCTTCTTGGCGAGGATGAGGATCGGCGTGCCGGCGAGCAGCGCCACCGGTTCGAAGTCCTTCTCCGGATGATAGGCCAGCTTCGGATATAGCGGCACCGAAGCAGCATGAGTGCCCATGTGGCCGGTGATGATGGTGTAACCGTCATTGGCTGCCTTTGCGGCGCGGGTCGCGCCCGTGGTGCCGCCGGCGCCGACCACGTTCTCGATGATGATCTGCTGGCCGAGCGTCTTCGACATCTCGGACGCGACAATGCGCGCGATCACGTCGGTCGGACCGCCCGCCGCGAAGGGCACGATCATGGTGATGCTGCGGGTCGGATAGTCCTGCGCCTGCGCCTTGGTCGAAACGGCAGCAAGACCGGCGAGCGTCGCCAGACCACCGATCGCAAGCATGCGGTTAAATGATTTCATATGTGTGCCTCCCAGATCTAATTTACCCGCCAATATGACGTATTGCGCGGGACTGAATACAAGCAGCGGCCCGAAGTCCATTCGACTTCGGGCCGCGGCGGAGTGACGCAGTAGTATAGTTGAGCTTACTAGCTCTCGGACTCGACGAAGACTTCGTCGCGCTTTCTTCGCAGTGCGGGAAGCACAGCAAGGACCAGCAGGAAGGCCGAGATCGCCATCAGCGAGGCCGACAGCGGGCGGGTGAAGAACACCGTCGCATCGCCGCGCGAGATCAGCAGAGCACGACGCAGGTTCTCTTCCATCAGCGGACCGAGCACCATGCCGAGCAGCAGAGGCGCCGGCTCGAAGTCGTGCTTGATCAGCCAGTAGCCGATCAGACCGAACACGCCTGCAAGGATGACGTCCATCGGTGCGTTGTTCACCGAATAGATGCCGATCGAGCAGAACACCACGATCGACGGGAACATCAGGCGATACGGCACGCGGAGCAGACGCACCCAGATGCCGACCATCGGCAGGTTGATGACGAGCAGCATCAGGTTGCCGACCCACATGGAGGCGATCATGCCCCAGACGAGATCGGGCTGCTTCTGCATCACCTGCGGCCCCGGAACGATGCCGTGAATGGTCATCGCGCCCACCATCAGCGCCATCACCGCATTCGGCGGAATGCCGAGGGTGAGCAGCGGGATGAACGAGGTCTGCGCAGCAGCGTTGTTCGCCGATTCCGGCGCCGCGACGCCTTCGATCGCACCGCGACCGAACTTCTTCGGGTTCTTCGAGAGTTTCTTCTCGAGCGTGTAGGCCGCGAAGGACGCGATGACCGCGCCGCCGCCCGGCAGAATGCCGAGGATCGATCCGAGCACCGTGCCGCGCAGGATCGGCGGCGTCGAGACGATCAGATCTTCCTTGGTCGGCATCAGGCCGGTGACCTTGGACTGCACCAGCTGACGATCTTCTTCGCTGCCCGCATCGAGGTTACGGATGATTTCAGCGAAGCCGAACAGACCCATCGCGACGGTGGCGAAGCCGAGGCCGTCAGCGAGTTCGGGAATGTTGAACGACATGCGCGACGCGCCGGTCTCGATGTCCGAGCCCACCATGGAGAGCAGCAGACCGAACACGATCATGGCGATCGCCTTCAGCACCGAGCCCTTGGCGAGCACGACCGCGAAGATCAGGCCGAGCACCATCAGCGAGAAGTATTCCGCCGGACCGAAGGCCAGTGCGAGCTTGGTGAGCGGCGCACCCAGGATCGCGATCAGGACCGTGGCTACGCAGCCAGCGAAGAACGAACCGATGGCGGCGATGGCGAGCGCCGGACCAGCGCGGCCCTGCTTGGCCATCTGGAAGCCGTCGAGCGCCGTGACGACCGAACCCGCTTCACCGGGAATGTTGACGAGGATCGACGTGGTCGAACCACCATATTGCGCGCCGTAGTAAATGCCGGCGAGCATGATCAGCGCGCCGACCGGCGGCAGGCCGAAGGTGATCGGCAGCAGCATCGCAACAGTCGCGATGGTGCCGATGCCCGGCAGAACGCCGACCAGAGTACCGACCAATGCACCGACCAGACACAGCAGGATGTTCATCGGCAGCGGGATGCTCATCCCGCCCAGCCATGAAGGCGTCCACTGCACGAATTGGAAGACGGTCGCGAATCCGAGACCGAGATTTGAAAAAAGATCGCCCATAACGCCCTCGTCCTTAGCGCATCAGGAAAGTCGGCCACATCTGCAGCGGCAGACCCAGCGCGTACGGGAACAGCAAGGCGCAGAATGTCGTGAGACACGCGCCGACAATGGCCGTCTCAACCCAGCGCGTCTCGGTCGAACCAAGAGCTGCGATGAGGAAGCTCGACATCGCTGAGAAGATCATGCCCATCGGACGAATGCAGAGCGCGAACGACAGGATCGCGAGCATGACGAAGAACGGGCCGCGCCAGTGAAACTTCTGAAGCGACGGGCCTTCGGTGAAAACGCCCATTACCGCAACAGCTGCGCCAAGGCCGAGCAGCAGAATGCCGAACATCCGCGGCGCGGTACCTGCGCCAAACGAGAAGCCGTGCATGCCTTGCAGATCGCTAGATGCCCACAACGCAAATGCAGCAATCGCCACCAGGGCGAGGCCACCGATAAAATCCTGCGGGCCTTTGACCCAGCTCGGTAAGATTGATTTCTCCGGCGCGTGGCTCGGCGCATCACTCATTGGTACGTCCCTCTAGTCACGAGCTTATAGCCCAGGTCTTGTAGTCAAAGTGTCTGACAGCTCAAGTCAGTCGGGGCCGCCCAACGACCCCGGTGGCAAGCTTGCTAGCCACTTTCGTCAGAGAATGCCAGCGAAACCAAGTAATCCGCCGCCAACTAACAACCATAACGGGTTAAGCCGCGTTGCAAAGGCCAGAACGGCTGCAACCGCGGTGACGGAATACGCTATTATAGAAGTGTCTGCGGTCATCATCACCACGAGGCCACTCGCGCTCATTAGACCAATGGATAAGGGGACAAGTGCCGCCTGCACAATTCCTGGCCACGTCGCATGCGTCGAACGCGCGAGCAAACGGCTGACGTAATAGGCGACGACCGCGGTTGGACCACACATCGACAAGGTCGCAACCAGGGCGCCGAGAATACCGGCGACGTGATAGCCGATCAGCGTAACGATGAGAACATTAGGCCCAGGCGAGAGCTGCGAGATCGCAAAGACATCGGCGAACTGCTTGGCCGTGAGCCAGTGATTGACGTCTACCGCAATGCGATAAATCTCTGGAATCGCTGAGTTGGCGCCGCCAACAGCAAAGAGTGACATCAGCCCGAAGGTCCAGGCGACCGTCCAGAGCTTGCCAATTCCGGTCTCGCTCACGCCCTGCTCCCGCGCCGCATCATTATGGTCAGCAGAACGCTGACCGGCACCGAAACCAGCAGCACGCTCGGCAGCGGCCAGCGCATCAGACCGACAGCAACGAATACGGCCAGCATCATCAGAAGACTGAGCGGCTCGCGCTTTTGCAGGAGCGGCAGCATCATCCGCGCGATCACCGCGAACAGTAATCCGACCGCAACGCAGGAGACCCCCGCCAGTGTGCGGCGCAGCGATTCCAAATCGCCATAACGCGCATAGAGAATAGCGAGGATCGTCACGATCAAAACGGGCGGCCCGAGCAGCCCTGCAAAAGCGGCGATCGCGCCGGGAATGCCGCGGATACGGGCACCGAACACGACCGACAGATTGACGATATTCGGCCCCGGCAGGAAATGGCAGAGCGCAAAGGTTTCGTTGAATTCCTCCGCCGTCATCCAGCGATGCTGCTCGACGATGGCCCGGCGAGCCCAGACCAGAACGCCGCCGAATCCGGCCAGTGACATCTTCGCAAAGGCGATGAACAGAGCGGCCAATCCAACCGCCCCAGGGGTTGCATCTCCGCAGCTTTCGTCCAAGGGTGGCGGCAAAGTGACAGACATGCTGCCGGTTTAGGCTGACGGCAAAGCCACGCCAAACGATTTTTAGATGGTTTTTGCGCCGATATCGGCTCCGGAGGCGCCCAATCTGTTTCGCGACGCATCACACTTATATATAGAGTGCAGTCGTCCGCCCGGGGCCGCTAACCTTGAAGGCTGCTGACCGCGGGTACATGCCGGCGTATGAAGTGGGAAAGATGGCGCGAGTCGGCTTCCTGACATCGCCACAATTGCCGATACATCCTCTACCGAGACGAAAGCGACGGGGCCGAACGATGCCGACCGATCATATTCGCTACGACGTACTGGCCCGTGACGCCCTCCGCGGCGTGTTGCGCAAGGTGCTGATCGATGCCGCCGAACACGGCCTGCCGGGTGAACACCACTTCTTCATCACCTTTGTTTCCAAGGCCGACGGCGTGAAGCTGTCGCCGCGCCTGTTGGCGCAGTATCCGGAAGAGATGACCGTGATCCTGCAGCATCAGTTCTGGGATCTCACTGTCACGGAAGACCGCTTCGAAGTGGGTCTGTCGTTCAACGGAATTCCTGAACGCCTGGTCGTGCCATTTGCTGCGATCAAGAGCTTCTACGATCCGTCCGTGCAATTCGGCCTGAGCTTCGAGACGGAAGCTGCCGCCGAAATTGCGCCTGCGAGCGAGCCCTCGGCGACGACGCCGGCTCAGGTTCTCGCCGCTCCACCCGCGGCGCCGGAAGCGCCGGCCGACGACGAAGCGCCGAAAACCGGCGAAGGAGCGGAAGTTGTTCGTTTAGACCGCTTCCGGAAAAAATAAGCGCAAGAGTGTGTAAAGTGATCGGGCCGCAGCAATGCGGCCCTTTTCGTTTTGCGCCGCCTCCTTCGGCGCAGCAATGCAGGAAGCCCGTCATGGCCAAATCGTCGAAGAAGACATCCGCCGCGTCCACCCGCACCGAGACCGACAGCTTCGGTCCGATCGCCGTCGCCGCCGACCGCTATTGGGGCGCGCAGACGGAACGCTCGCGGCAGAACTTTCGCATCGGCCACGATCGCATGCCGCTGCCGCTGGTGCATGCCCTCGGCATCGTCAAGCTCGCCGCCGCCGAGACCAATCGTGAGCTCGGCCTGCTGCCGCCGAAACTTGCCAAGACGATCGTGCAGGCCGCACGCGAAGTCATCGACGGCAAGCTCGACGACCACTTCCCGCTCGTGGTCTGGCAGACCGGCTCCGGCACGCAGACCAACATGAACCTCAATGAGGTGATCGCCAACCGCGCTAACGAACTGCTCGGCTTCGAGCGCGGCGCCAAGAAGCCGGTGCACCCGAACGACCACGTCAATATGAGTCAGTCCTCCAACGACTCGTTTCCGACCGCGATGCATATCGCTGCGACCCAAGGCATTACGCACGACCTCATCCCCGCCTTGAGCGAACTACTTGTTGCGCTGCGCAAGAAAGAAAAGGCCTTCGCCAAGATTGTGAAGATCGGACGTACGCATACACAGGACGCGACGCCGCTCACGCTCGGCCAGGAATTCTCCGGCTACGCATCGCAAGTCGAGAGCGGCATCGCGCGACTGCGTAGTGCAGTGAAGGACCTGTACCCGCTCGCACAGGGTGGCACGGCAGTCGGGACCGGCCTCAATTCGAAGCCTGGTTTCGCCAAGCTGTTCGCGAAGAACGTGCAGAAGATCACCAAGCTGCCCTTCACGAGCGCAGCGAATAAATTTGAAGCACTGGCCTCGAACGACGCCTATGTATTCGCACACGGTGCAATAAATTCCGTCGCAACAGGACTATTTAAGATTGCAAATGACATTCGCCTGCTCGGCTCCGGCCCCCGCTCGGGCCTTGGCGAACTCATTCTCCCGGAAAACGAACCCGGCTCGTCAATCATGCCTGGCAAGGTAAATCCGACACAATGTGAAGCGATGACAATGGTATGCTGCCAGGTATTCGGGAACCACACGGCTATTACGGTGGCCGGCAGCCAAGGCCACTTCGAACTCAACGTCTACAAGCCGGTGATGGCGCATTGTATGATGCAGTCCATTCAATTGATCGCAGACGTTGCGCGATCCTTCACCGAGCACTGCATCGACGGCATCCGCGCGGATGAGAAGCGCATCCGCGAACTGATGGAACGTTCGCTCATGCTCGTCACCGCGCTGGCGCCGAAGATCGGCTACGATAATGCAGCGAAGGTTGCCAAGGCTGCGCACGCGAACGGAACGACTCTCAAGGAAGAAGCGTTACGCCTAGCTCTCGTCGACACCAAGGAGTTCGATCGCCTCGTGCAGCCGGTCAAAATGATACAACCGGGGTGAGTACTTACTGCGGATTCAAATTTTTTACTCACAGCTTGTTGAGAATATCTCAAAAGCGAAATAGTTATAATTGATACCGCTTAATTGGTTAGACTGGTCGACTATCGTTTCTAATGGTTGCTGCGATAGTACGAGGCCAACTTAGGAAGACGACTTGATGAGTCAGCTCAATTTGAGCTGACTCAGAACGAGCAACCTCGGCAAGCCGGCTTTGAAGGTTCGGCCATGACGTTAACTACGATTAAGTTCGATTACTATTTTTGCCTGTTTGAGAATACGGAGTGTATTTTTTTGGATGGATTACGAAACCAACCTCGCTCTCGCCTCGTATCAGTACCTGACGGCGAAGTTTGGGTTTCGCACTCCATGATTTCATTGAACGACAGGAGCGATCATGGGTGACCTGATCAATCTCAATCGCTTCAGAAAGCGCGCGGCACGCGACGAAGCTTCCCGACAAGCTGAAATCAATCGGGCCCGTTTCGGGCGCAATAAAGCCGAACGTATTCTAGAGGAGCAGCGCACTGCCCGTGCGAACACCATGCTTGACCAGCACAAAATCGATGGCGAGAGCGCATCATGAAGTCGCCCGTAGTTAAGAGATCGATCGTCGTGGCTGGACACAAAACCAGCGTGAGCCTCGAAGAGGCGTTTTGGAACGGCATGAAGGAGATTTCCAATCTCCGCGACATGACGCTTTCCGAGCTTGTGGGAGAGATCGACACCAATCGTCAGCAGGGCAACCTGTCATCGGCGATTCGGCTGTTCGTGCTCGACTACTTCCGCACCCGGGCGGCACCGCCGCAGCGCGGTGTTGAGAGCAACACGAACTTGTCCGCCTGATCGGACCGATCAGCGGCGCATCAGCCGCGGTCGATCAAGCTCGCCTTCCGGAAGCCGTCGCCGGCGTCCGGAACCGTGATTGACCTGTCGGGGTACACGGGGAGCCGGTCTATTGAAGACGGACCGGACGTCCTGCATCATTCATAACATTGTTAGAAGGTCGGTCGGGCCGGCGACAAAGCTGCAGGCGGCGTGAGCGACAGCGGCGGCGCCGATCGCTGCTTCGGCTGCGTACGCATGGAGCCCGGCGCCGGCCGCACCTCGATCGGCGCCGGCAACGGTGCCACCTGCTGGCTGACCACCGGCGGCACCGCAGGCGGTGCGATCACCGGGCGCGGCGCTGCGGCTCTGGAAGGAGCTCTGCGCGGCAGCGGAACATCCGGCGATGTGGGCGCCGATGACGTCGGCACATCATGGGGCGCTGGCGTCTCGACCGTCGGCATGGTGCGCGGTGGCGGAAGCGCGGCCGGCACTGGAGCAGGCGACTGAGACGCTCCCCGCTCCAGCAGATCGAGCCGGCGTGTCTCGCGATCGATGGCGCGCACCGCAAGCCAAGACGAGAGCGAAGCAACATCGACAGTACGGTCCAGCCTGTCCGGAGGGCCCACCAGAAACAGCTGCACTTCCGGACGAGCATTCGAGCTTCCGGTCGCGGCGCCGAGCAGGCTCGCGCGAATGTCGATCTGATCCGCGACGATGTCATAGCCGCCCGAAACGACGGCGCGCGCTCCTTCGGCTTCCAGCGTGGTGGCGCCAACGCGCAGACGGCTATCCTTCAGGCTGAACGGAATCTGCGCCGAGGCCGTAGCAAACTCGCCGCGCCCAAGCGCCTGCTGCACAATCTGCCTGAGCTTGGCATCATCCGTCGCCTGCCCGCTATCACTGGCGCCGATCGCGACGTCGAACACACGCGGATCCAGCCCGGCGATGCGCAGCCCATCGATGGTCACGAGACCATCGCCCGATACTGCGCCTTCCAGCGCCGAGGCGCTGCGGCCTTGCGAGGCGATACTCATCTTTAGCGAGGTCTTGCCAGCCGGCATCGCGAGGCCGCGATAGCGCAGTGCGCTGCCTTCTGCGCCGGTCACCTCGACGCGTGCTCCGAGCACATAGCCGGTCGCGGCTGCTGGCCTGAGATCGATATCGGCGACGAGATCGCCGCCGCCAAGCTTGCCTTTGACCGCGTTGATGGCCAGCGTGCGGCCGTCGCTCTTGACCGTCCCGCTCAGCGGCTGGAGTTCAGCGCCGCCGGGTAGACTCGCGCGCAGCGCCTGAAAGGCGAGCTGACCGCGCCAGCCTTGGAGCGAACCGCCGCCGAGCGGTTCGGTGGCGTCATGCCCCCGGGCGCCGATCATCCATCCAACCGCGGGGGCGAGATCGATATTGTCGGCGCCGAGCTGGCCATCGATGGATTTCTCTGATCCGAGCGTCACCGCGAGACGACCACGCAGCCGCGCCCCCGCGATCGTGCTATCGATATCTTCGAGATCGAGCTTGTCGCCATTCAGAGCAACGCGGGAGGACAGCCTCACCCTTGCAGAAGGATCGGCGCCCTTGAGCCCGAGCAACGGCGCCGCATTGGCACTACGCACCGCCAGCATCAGCGCCGCCTTGGGGGTCTGCGCGAAGGGCTCAGCACTTCCCTGCACATCCGCATCGAGATCATTGCCGGAGAGTTTCGCCTTTACGCGCATTGGCGCGTGCCACGCGCCCGTGGCATTGGCTTCGAGGATCATCGGCGCATCGCTTGCCGCGAACGCTCCGTTCAAACCCAGCATGGCAAGCAATGCACTTCCCTGCCCCGTCAATCTGGAATCGAGCGATAGCTCGCTGCGCGACAGCGCGTCGCCGTCAAACCCGCGCATTGCATCCACCGTCGGTGCGGCCCTGATCGTCAGCGCTCCCTTGATCTGCGGTGCGTCGATATCGAGTGTCAACCGCGCATCGGCACGATCGGACTTCGCCTGCGATCTGTCTAGATCGAGCGCAAGCCTGAGCTTTGCAGCGCCGGCTACAGCGGACATTTGGTCGAGGCGCGTCGCTGCGACCGGCGCAAAGGACGCGATCATCTTGCTGATCTGCGCAAGTGTCGGTGCGCTCGCGCTCAACGCCAGTTTTCCAGTGGCTTCCACGCGATCGAATGCGCCGCTGCCATCGAGCATCAGCCCCGCCGCTTCGCCAACCCGTAGGCGACCAAGCGTGATCGTCTTCGGACTATAAGCAAGCTGCGCCGCGAAAGGACGCATCTCCTGGCCGGCAGAGATCGCGCGTCCGATATCGAGCGACAGCTGCCCTGCTTCTGGCCATTCGGCCTGCGGGCCACCGAGCGAGCGAACCAGCGCCGCTGTCGCATCGAGATCGAGACGATCAGCGCGTAGGTCCGCCTCGACGCGCGATCCACCCGAGGACGATGGATAGTTCAGAGCAATACGCCCTTCCAGCGTTCCACCATCAATCTCCGCTTTCAAACCGGCGAGCGAAAGACGATCCGCATTCGAGGTGAAATTGCCGCGAATGCGCAGCGGCTTCTGATCGCGCAGTCGCGCGTCACTGCGACCCTTGAGCCAGCCGGCAAGGATATCGGGATCGGCGGAATCGATATTGATCGCTCCGGAGAAGCCACGGCCGCCAGGTTCAGCCGCACCGCTCGCCACAACGCGTGTTGCGCCCGGCGCGCGGAACTCGATCCGCTCGACGGCCCAGGATGTCTTGTCGCCGTGGAGATCTGCGCCGATATTCTGCACCGGCCGCCCGCCAAGCATGATCTGCTCGGCGCTGATTTCGATCTGTGTCGGCAACACGGGCTGCGGGATAACGACCGCCAGTCTGCGCAGCGCGGCGATCGGGGTGGCGCTGTCGCCGCCATCCTGCTTCGCGAGCAACCGATCGGCGTCGAGCTGTTTCGCCGACAAGACGGCGTGCAACAAAGGTGACGCGCCGAAGCGTAGATCGGCAACACCTGTCAATTTCAGCCCGCCGTCGTCGGTGCCGTAACTCACATCAACCGTTTCGAGCTGCGCCTGGGACGGATCAGCCTTCACTTTGCTGACAATGCGCCACGGTGCAGTCGATAGATTGTTATCTGCCTTGCTGACCGCGTTGGCGATCGTCATCGCCCCATCGAAGCTGGGCGTACGATTATCGAAGCTCAGAATGCCATCGAGATCGATACCGGGCGATTTCTCGCCAGCATCCACAACGAGGCGCAGCCGTGTGCCGTTGCCATCGCCGGTCTGGCCCGACGAGAGGCGGAACGGATAGCGCGTACCGGCACGGGTGAAATTACCATCGCCGCGCATGGCCCCCGCCGCGAGCGAGCGAACATCGCCGCTGAAGACGATATCGCTGAGTTCGAGCGTCGAGCGGCTCGCGGCATCATGCAGATTGAGACGGCCGGTGACGTTCAGCCGATCGATCGCAAGAGCGCCGAGATTGAACGGGCCAGTCGATGCCGGCAGATCGAGGCGCCCCTGCGCGTTGAGACCGAGGTCTACGGCTGCGCCACCGACAGTCAATTCGGTGGCGCGCCATTCGCCGCGCAGCAGTGAGCCGAGGCTGAATTCAACATCGAGTTTTTCGGCGCGGAAACGGCCGAGATCATTGGTGCCGCCGATGGTAATGCCGTGCAATTGCAGTGACGGAGCCGGCAGCAGCCGCGCATCGAGCGCGCCCGCGACGCGCACGGGAGCGCCGACGATGCGTGTCGCCTCCGCCTCGAATTGCGGCCGGAACTGGCTCCAGTCGATGAAGAACGGCCCGACCAGAGCAGCCACCAGCGCCAGGATGAATGCTATCGCCAGGCCGAGCAGCGTGGTCTGCACGGAATCTCCCCTTCAGCGGCCCGCGGCATCCGCGTGCTGGCTCGGCACGATCCGGGATGCGCCGGAATTCGCCCTATCTATAGAAGGAACTATGGCGAAGTCACAGCATAACCCGCAGATGCAAATGCGCGAAATCGTTGCGGCAAAACGCCCGCCGTCCGTACTTAGCCGCGCGAAGCCTGTTCCAGCGCATCGCGTGCCGCTTGGGCGTGATGCAGGCGACCGGCTACGACCCTCACCTTGCGCGGCGCCGCCATCCAGATCGCGGCACTCGCGAGGATGCAAACCACGATGCCTAGCGCGAAGGCGAGTGTATAGGTGCCGTAGTGGTCGTGCAGCAGACCGGTGACCAGCGGCCCGGCAGCGCCGCCTGCCAAACCGGCCAGGGTCAGCGTGCCGAAAATGCTGCCGAAATGCTCGCCATGAAAGATTTCGAGCACCACCGCGCCCATGACGGAGGTAACGCCATAGCCAAGCAGGCCTTGCGAAATCACCATGACGTAAACCAGCGCGATGCTCGGCACATATTCGAGCGCGATCAACGCAGTGAAACAGATGGCGAAGCCGACGCCGCTCACCGTCCAGATCCATTCGCGGCCGATGCGATCCGACAGATGGCCCAGGAAAATCTGCCCGGGCACGCCGAACAGACTGACCGTTGCGAGCGCCCAGGCGGCGAGATGCGGCGAGAAGCCGACATCGAGCAGATACTTGGTTTGATGAACCTGGACCGCGTACCAGGCATACAGGCCGCCGAACAGACCCAGTGCCAGCCACCAGAACCGCGCGGTGCGGATCGCGCGGCTGAGTGTCCAGTCGATGCTGGCCCAGGCGGGATCGACGATGTTGGAGACCTGTTTGGCCGACGGATGCGGCGCGGCATCGCCATCGGGCAGCAGACCGATGTCCTGCGGTCGCCTGCGTAGCAAGAGATTGATCGGCACCAGCACGATCAGAACAACGAGACCGATGGCGGTGCAGGCCGTGCGCCAGCCGGTCTGCTCGATCATCGACTGCACCCATGGCAGCACTGTCACCGAACCGATCCCGACGCCGGCGAAAGCAAGACCGATAGCCAGCCCGCGCTTGCGGCTGAACCAGTTCGGCAGGAACAGCGATTGCCCGGAATAACCCAGGCAGATGCTTCCGGCACCGACAAGAACGCCGATGGTCATATAAAGATGCCATGGCTCGGTCGTCAGCGGCGCGAGCAAAAGCCCGGCGCCCATCAGCACGGTTCCGAGCTCCATCACCGCGCGCGGCCCCCCGCGGTCCATCAGCCTACCCATCAGTGGGCTCATGATCGCGGAAACGAGGAATCCGAAGGAAAAGGCGCCTGCGGTGACACCGCGTTCCCAGCCGAACTCGGAGATGATCGGTGGAAAGAGCAGTGAAAACGACGTCCTCGCATTCACCCCGATCGCCATCGTCACGAAGGTGACGGCAACGATCACCCAACCATAGAAGAACGGCAGCCGCATCGGCCGATGCCTTTTTCTTGGACGCCAGCACTCTTTTGAAAGTAAGGCGTCGAGTGTCCTTGCCCTGTCGCGGGGCGACGGACACAATTTTTACAAGCAAATTTATCTATCGCACCTTATAGGTGTTTAGCGACCGCTCGTCCATAGGACGAAAGCAGCGCTTCGCGCATGAGATTGCACGAAACGCTGTGACCGCCTTGCGTCAGGCTTGAGGCAAAATCTTGCCGGGGTTCAGGATGTTGTCCGGGTCCATCGCGCGCTTGATCGCCCGCATCGCGTCGAGCGCTTCGGCCCCGAGCTCGTCCTTCATGTATTTCTGCTTGCCTTGCCCGATGCCGTGTTCGCCGGTGCAGGTGCCGCCCATGGCCTGGGCGCGCTTGACGAGGCGGTGCATGAATTCCTCGGCACGCTCGACTTCGGCGGCATCGTCGCGGTCGCAAACCAGCGAGCAATGGAAATTGCCGTCGCCGACATGGCCGACGATGGGCGACAGCAGATTGAAGCGCGCGAGGTCTTCCTCGGTCTCGCCGACACAATCGGCAAGGCGGGAGATCGGCACGCAGACGTCCGTCGCGGCGACATCGGAGCCCGGCCGCAAGGCCTTGGCCGACCAGTACGCATCGTGGCGGGCCTGCCAGAGCTTGGTGCGGTCCTCGGGCTTGGTGGTCCAGGCGAAATCGCCGCCGCCGCATTCGAGGGCGATCTCGCGAAAATTCTTCGACTGCTCGGCGACATCGGCCTCACTGCCATGGAATTCGAGCAGCAGCAGCGGCGTTTCCGGCAGAGTCAGCTTCGAATAGGCATTGCTGGCGCGCACCTGCGCTTCGTTGAGAAGTTCGATACGGGCGACGGGAATACCAGTCTGGATCGCGAGGATCACTGCCTGGCAGGCGCCGCGTACGCTTTCGAACGAGCACGATGCAGCGGCGATCGTATCGGGGATGCCGCGCAGCTTGATGGTGAGTTCGCTGATGATGCCAAGCGTGCCTTCGGCGCCGATAAACAGATGCGTCAGATCATAGCCGGCCGAGGATTTCTTGGCGCGCGTGCCGGTGGTGATGATCTCGCCGTCGGCGCGCACGACTTTCAGAGCCAGCACGTTCTCGCGCATGGTGCCGTAGCGCACCGCATTGGTGCCGGAGGCGCGGGTCGAAGCCATGCCGCCGAGCGAGGCGTCGGCGCCGGGGTCGATGGGGAAGAACAGACCCTGGTCGCGCAGGTTCTCGTTGAGTGCCTTGCGGGTAACGCCTGGCTGGATGACACAATCGAGATCCTCGGGATGCACCGCGAGAATCTTGTTCATGTCGCGCAGGTCGATGCAGATGCCGCCAGCGGGCGCGTTCACCTGACCTTCGAGCGACGTACCGGTGCCGAACGGGATCACCGGAACCTTGTTGGCCGCGCAGATGCGCACGACGTCCTGAATGTCCGCGGTCTCCTGTGCGAACACCACGCCGTCCGGCGGCTGATTCGCGAGCCACGTGGTGGTGTGGCCGTGCTGTTCGCGAACCGCCTGCGAGGTTACGAGCTTGTTTCCAAAGCGCGCCGTCAGTGCTTCAAGTGCAGCCGCCAGAGCCTTCGGCTCGGGGCGCTTCAGATGAGATTCGATGTTACCCACGGTTGTCCCTTTCGACGGGGCGCGACCGTGACAAAGCTTGTATAAGCGGTCAAGAGACGTCGCATAGAAATGGGATGGGAATGACCGAGATCAACGAATTGCTGCGCCGCCCTGCCGTGTTCAAATCCTCGATCATGCAGATCGAGCCCCAATGGATCGATTACAATGGCCATCTCAACATGGCCTATTACAACGTCTTGTTCGACCGGGCAGTGGATGAGCTCTGGCTCAAATTCGGGATCGGCCCGGATTACCTGAAGGCGCGCAACAACTCGACCTTCACCGCCGAATGCCATGTCCGCTACGTCAGGGAGATCCATCTCGGAGATCCCGCGCAAGTTTCGATCCTCGTTGTCGCCGCCGACGAGAAGCGCATCCACACCTTCAAGGAATTGCGCCACGCCACCGACGGCTGGCTGTCGGCCACCTCGGAAAACATGACGCTGCATATGGACATGTCGCTGCGCAAGGTGGCGGCGTTCCCACCGGACATCTACGCCAATATCCGCGCCATCGCCGATGCACAGGGCGGCCTCGAGCGGCCCGATGGCATCGGACGCAGCATCGCGATGCCGGCCAGAAAAACCTAGCTCACCCTATTCAACCATCTGATTCACTTTGCGAAAATCGGCATCGCAAAGCATCACGACGACATATTGACAATTAACTCATATTTTGTCACTTTGATCTTATGGTGATCAAGCTGACAGAAGCCGAACTGGCCGCCCGCAAGGAGAAAATCCTGCAGGCCGCGCGCTGGTGTTTTCTGAATTTCGGATTTGCGAAGACCTCGCTCGACGACATCGCGAAGCGCGCGAATATTTCAAGGACGCTGCTCTACAAGACCTACAAAGACAAAGAGGACATCTTCAGCGCGGTGTTCGCGCACTGGCTGGTTGCCACCCAGCCGGCTGCGCGCGCGGCTGCCGCATCGCCCGGCGCCGCCTATACGCGACTGATGAATGTCTGCCGCGTGATGGCCATCGAGCCATGGCGCGAGATGGTCGGTGCGCCCATGGCGAGCGAATTCTACGACGCCTGCGAGCGGCTCGATCCCGAGATCGCCGCACAGCACCACGGTGTCGCACGCGAATGCGCCACGATGATTCTGGGCGATGAAGCTGCAGCCGAGGTGTTTCTTCTCGCGCTCGATGGCCTCTTCGCCGACGACCCCAGCGCGGAACTGTTCGAACAACGGGTCGCTCTTCTTGCCGCCCGTTTCGCTCCCCCGGAAGAGATCGAACGAAAGTAGACACCGTGAGTAACGTGTGGACGACGACGGACATCCCGCCGCAAAGCGGGAGACGGATCATCGTGACCGGCGCCAACAGTGGCATCGGCTGGCATGCGGCGCTGGAACTCGCTCGCGCGGGTGGAGAAGTCACCATTGCATCGCGCAACACCGCCAAGGCCGAGGACGCCGCTCAACGCATTCGCGAACGCGTGCGCAATGCCGACATAAGCACAGGCCGGCTCGACCTCTCCGATCCGCAATCGGTCAACGCCTTCGCCGAGAGAGAACTGGCCTCGTCGCGGCCACTGGACATCCTGATCAACAATGCCGGCGTGATGGCTCTCCCCCAGCGTCGGGAAAGCGCGGACGGCCACGAATTGCAGTTCGCCACCAATGTCCTCGGCCCCTATCGTCTGACGGGCCTGCTGCTGCCGGCGCTGCTGCGATCTGCGTCGCCACGCGTTGTGACGGTGGCATCCGGTACCCATGCCATGGGCGGACCGGTCCCGATCACGGATCTTGATTCAAAGGCGAGCTACAAGCCGATCCGCGCCTATGCCAAAACGAAACTCGCAAACATCTTGTTCGCCCGGGAGCTGCAGCGGCGCGCGGGAGATCGCTTGCTATCGGTTTGCTGTCATCCGGGCGCGGCGCGCACCAATCTCTTTGCCGACACCAGCCGCCTGATGCTGCTTTCCGTTTTCGCCTTGTATCCCCTGCTCCAGAATGCCGGCATGGGAGCCGAACCGCTGCTGATGGCTGCGACTCTGAAGGATGCCAAACCGGGCGCCTATTACGGGCCGGGCGGCTTCATGGAGCTACGGGGCCATCCTGTCGAGACCACGACCGCCCCGATCGCCGAAGACGTCGCAGCATCGCGGGCGCTGTTCTATGAGCTCGAGCACATGACGTCGCTTCGCTACGCATTCTAGATTCACGAAAGACAGTGCAAAGCCATGAGCACCACCGCATCTACATGTCACGATTTCCTTGGCTTCCTCCGCGCCTGGATCGCCGATCCCTGGCGCGTGGCCGCCATCGCTCCATCCGGGCAAACGCTGGCGCGCCTGATCACCAGCGAGATCAAGCCGAGCGATGGACCTGTCATTGAGCTTGGACCGGGCACAGGTGTGTTCACAAAGGCCATCCTCCAGCGCGGCGTAGCGGAAGTGGACATGCTTCTCATCGAATATGGTTCGGATTTCATGCGACTGTTGCAGCAGCGCTTCCCGAATGCACGCGTATTGTGGATGGATGCCGCACAGCTCGCGCAATACGATCATTTCATGGCCCCGGCGGGCGCTGTGGTCAGCGGACTTCCATTGCTGTCAATGTCGCCCCGCAAGGTGATGGCGATCCTGACCGGCGCGTTCCGCCATATGAAAGACGGAGGCACGTTCTATCAATTTACCTATGGCATGAGTTGTCCGGTGCCTCGGCCGATCCTCGATCGTCTGGGCCTGAAAGCGAGCCTCGTCGGCCGAACGGCGCTCAATGTCCCGCCGGCCTCGGTCTATCGCATCCGGCGCAGGCAACCGATCGCCTACATGACCTGACGCAGCATCTCACTGCGAAGGGCTACCCGGTCCCGGCTTCACTGCTCCGATGGTAAATTCCGCGAAGAAGCAATCCAGTTCCTGGTTTTCTGGATTGCTTCGTCGCAAGGGCTCCTCACAATGACGGCGATGATCCTGTCTGGACCCTGTCCTGGTTGGCTAGGTCCGCAAGCGGCGACAGGATGTTTCGGTCGAACTCGTCAATCGGCGCGTTGCTGAGAACCCGCAGCGGCCAATCCGCATGCGTGAGCGCACCGCGCCCGAGCGAGACGATATCGGCCTCCCCGCGCTCGATCATGTCGGCGGCCGATCGCGGCTCATGCAGCGAGCCGTTGGCGATCACGGGACGGCCGGAATATCGCTTTGCAAAAGCCGCGAGACTTTCCCCTTCGGCAAAGGCCGGCTTCCACGCCTCGAATTCGGTGGTGTGGATGTAGTCGACCGGCAACCGCCCGAGCGCAGTGAAGATCGCCGCCGCCTCGTCCGCGCCGCGCCACTTGTAAACGAAGTCATTGACCTTGCCCTGCGAGGCACGGACACCGACGACCATCTCTGAACCGACGACGGCACGCACGGCCTGCACCACTTCCTGCGTCAAGCGCAGCCTGTGCTCGACCGTACCGCCGTAAAGATCATCGCGATGATTGATCCCCTCGCTCAGAAACTGATCGAGCAGATAGCCGTTCGCACCGTGGATCTCGACACCGTCGAAGCCGGCCTCGTGGGCGTAGAACGCCGCCCGCACAAACCCCTCCTTGGCGTAAGTGATGTCCGGGACAGACATCGCCGATGGCAACGGATAGTCGCCGCTACCGCGATAGAAGGCCATCTGCTGCCCCTTCGGGCGAATTGCGGACGGCCCCACGGTGCCACTGCGATGCGGATTACCTTGCGACAATGCGCCCGCATGCATCAGTTGGGCGATGATGCGCCCGCCGCGTTCGTGGACGGCATCGACGACGATGCGCCATGCTTCGCGCTGAACCGCGTCGGTGAGACCCGGCTGAAACAGATAGCCCTGCGCGAATGCCTTGTCCGTATAGATGCCCTCGGTGATGACGAGACCGAAACCGCCCGCCGCAAACAAGGAATAGTAGTCAGCCATGCGCCGGCTGGGACGACCATCCGCTTCTGCACTGACGCGGGTCATCGGCGCGACGGCCAGCCGATTCGGCAGCTTGAGGCTGCCGATCGTCTGCGGGGTGAAGAGTTGCTTGAGGCCAGCCGCGTCGGGGGGAGCGCCGAGATGGATTGTCATCTCACGCCTCCCCGCTCACGCGAACAGCCGCGATCGCCTCGATTTCGATCATGGCAGCAGGGTCGTACAACGCCTTGATCTCGGCGATGGTGTCCGCCGGATAGGGCCCCGAAAAGAACTTGCGGCGCAGCGCAACCACTTCGGAAAAATGGCTCATGTCGGTGACGAAGATCGTCACCTTGATGACGTCCCTCAGGCTCGAGCCGCCGGCTTCGAGCGCCCTGCGGAGATTGGCGAAGGCCTGTTCGCCTTGCGCCTGGAAGCCGCCGCTGACGATCCTGCCGTCGTCACCGGCGCCCGCCTGGCCGGAGATGAAGAGCAGATTGCCGAATTTGATGCCCTGCGAGAGCAGGAAAGGCTCGTAATTGTCGGGGGTGGTGATGACGCGTTCCAGCATCGGGAAATCTCCATTTGCCGGTAGATGAATGAGTTCATCTCATCGACAAAGGAGAGATAGTCCGATCAAAAATGATCGACAAACTCAGAATTATCAGCCATTAGATGAATTCATTTCATCTAAAAGACAATGCGCCGATTGCCCCCTTTGTCCGCCCTCCGCGCCTTCGAGGCCGCGGCACGGCATGGCAGCTTCAAACGCGCCGCGAGCGAACTCGCGGTGACGCCGACGGCGATCAGCCATCAAATCCGATCGCTCGAGGAGCATATCGGCCTGCCCGTCTTCGAACGGCAGATCCGCAAGGTGATCCTGACCGAAGCCGGCGCCCAGCTCTATCCGGTCCTGCGTAACGGCTTCGATGCCTTCGAGGCAGCGCTGGAACGGCTGATGCCGAGGACACGCCGCCCGCAAGTGATCATCTCCGCAACGACGGCTTTCACGGCAAAATGGCTGGTGCCGCGTGTCTCCAGATTTCAGGCCAAACATCCGGACATCGATCTGCAGTTTCACGCGTCGGACAGCGCGGTCGACCTGACCGAGAACGGCATCGATCTCGCCATTCGCTACGGTCGCGGCCCCTATCCGGGCCTGACCTTCGAGATCATGTTCGCAGACGATTTCGCGCCCGTGGTCAATCCACGGCTCGGCGTCGAAACCCAGCGAGACCTTTCCAAGATTCCCCTGATCCACTTTCAATGGCGACGCATCGCCCCACTCAATCCAACCTGGGAAAGCTGGTTTGCGGCATCGGGGCTGCCGTGGTCATCGTCTCATCCACAGCTCCGCTTCTCGGATGAGAGTCACGCGATCCAGGCGGCCGTTGCCGGGCAAGGGATCGCACTGCTCAGCCTTGCGCTGCTGAGCGACGAACTCTCGGCAGGTCAACTGGTGCAGCCATTCGGTCCGGTCATGGCCGGACATACCTATCATCTGGTGAGACGATCCGACCGCAAGCCCAGCGCCGCTGCGATCACAGTGATGGACTGGCTGCGTGGGGAGACATCAGCAGTGTGAGCAGCCACGGACAAGTGTTGCGCACCAACCAAATCGTCATTGCTAGCGCAGCGAAGCAATCCAGTTCTTGCCTTGCGGCTTCCGGATTGCTTCGCAGTTTCGCACAGGGAAAAGCCTTCGGCTTTTCCCGATCTCGTAATGACGGAGCTTACAGACTATTCCCGCGGCCGCGAACGAGGCCGACAACAGCCGAGATCAGGAACAGCACGACGGCGATGAAGAAGATTGCCTTGGCGATTTCGACCGAAGCGCCGGCGACACCGCCGAAGCCGAGAACACCGGCGATCAGCGCGATAACGAGGAAGGTAACCACCCAGCTCAGCATGACACGTACCTCAGTTTACGGTTGTTCGGTTTGTCTTTCTCTGCGCGACCTCTGACGTCGCGCTGGATGTCAAGACAAACCGTTGCCGAAGTGAAAGTTCCCGGCGAACTACCGCTGCGCATCACGGAAATGAGAGGATGAGCGGCACCGTGTCCCGGGCGCGGTACAGCGCGCTTGCACTGCTCGCAGAACCGGGACCGTAGCGGACGCCGGAGTTTGACGCGGTCCAGGCTTTGCGAAACGGCGTTTGCGGCGAAGCTTCGCTTCGCCTGAGCGCCGCCCGCGTCCGGGGCACGAAGGTTAAAGGTCTAGTCGGCCGTGGACAGCTTCATCATCACGATGCCAGCGACGATGAGCGTGCCCGCCGCGAGGCGCATCGCATTGGCGGATTCGCCGAGCACGGTGATACCGACCACGAAAGCGCCGACGGCGCCGATGCCGGTCCAGATCGTATAGGCCGTTCCCAGTGGCAGCGTCTTCATGGCGATCGAGAGCAGCGCGAAGCTGGCGATCATCGCGACGATGGTAATCACACTCGGCACCAGGATGGTAAAGCCTTCCGATTTTTTCATCGAATAGGCCCAGCCGATTTCGAGAATGCCGGCAACGAACAAATAAACCCAAGCCATGGTAATGGTTCTCCATTGGGCCAGGCCGTCCTGGACTCTGGAACATCCGAAGAGGTCGTCCTCTTCGGTATTCGCGCCGCTGACAGATGATCGTCAGTGGCCGGGATGCAGCGCGTCGTTCAGATACATGCAGGTCAGCATGGTGAAAACATAAGCTTGGATGAAGGCCATCAGGATTTCCAGCGCCGTGATCGCCACGGTCATCAGCAATGGCAGGATCGCCGCGGCGATGCCGATGGCACCGATCCCTGACAGGCCGACGACGAAGCCGGCAAAGACCTTCAGCGTGATGTGCCCGCCCAGCATGACCGCGAACAGACGCACCGAATGGCTCACCGGACGCGACAGGTAGGAAATGATCTCGATCGGCACGATGAACGGCGCAAGCGCCAGCGGTACGTCCGACGGCATGAACAGCCGGAAGAAGCGCAAGCCATGTTTCGCGATGCCGTAGATCGTGACCACGGCGAAGACCAGCGCCGCCATCGCGAAGGTCACGATGAGATGGCTGGTGACCGTGAACGAATAAGGCAACAAGCCAATGAGATTCGCGAACAGGATGAAGACGAATAGCGAGAACACCAGCGGGAAAAACCGCAGGCCATGGTCGCCAGTGATGTCGCGGAGTGTCTTCAGGACGAATTCGTGCTGCAATTCGACCACCGACTGCCAGCGATCCGGGATCAGCGCGCGATTGCGACTGCCGAGCAGGATGAACCCGGCCGCCAGCGCTACCGTGAGCAGCATGAAGGCAGACGAATTCGTGACCACGATCTCGTGGCCGCCGATCTCGCCGAGACGGACGAGCGGGATGATGTCGAATTGCTTGATCGGGTCGGCCATATCCGGCCCCTCTGAATGGGCCGGGCCGTCCCGGAATGGTCGTCGAAGGCGCGGGTCGTCCCGCGCCGGTGTTGGGTAGCCGATTGGCGGGCCAAGTCAAGCGCCGCAATGCCACCGCCTTGGGCTCCCATGCCCGGGTTCCCATGCGGGGATAACTCTACCCGGAAGCTCGGCTTGCCCCTATATGAGCCCTAATCCCTGTTAACAAGGCTCCCTTTCGAGGCCCGCCATGCCAGTGTGGGCGGATGACGATTCGCATGACCGACGCCCGCAAAATGCCTGCCAATGACCTTCCTGCCTACCAGCCCGCGGCGGGCGGCATTGCTGCGCGCGCCCGGGCCGCGGCGGCGCCGGCGCCCTCCTATCTGAACAACCTCAATCCCGAGCAGCGTGATGCCGTCGAGACCCTTGACGGCCCCGTGCTGGTGCTGGCCGGCGCCGGCACCGGCAAGACCAAGGTGCTGACTTCGCGCATCGCGCATATCCTCTCGACCGGGCGCGCACGCCCCGGCGAGATTCTGTCGGTGACCTTCACCAACAAGGCCGCGCGCGAGATGAAGCATCGTCTCGGCATCATGCTCGGCCAGGCGGTCGAGGGCATGCCGTGGCTTGGCACCTTCCACTCCATCGGCGGCCGTATCCTGCGCAGCCATGCGGAGCTGGTTCAGCTCAAATCGAATTTCACGGTGCTCGACACCGACGACCAGATCCGCCTGCTCAAGCAGCTGCTGTCCGCCGAGAATATCGACGACAAGCGCTGGCCGGCGCGGATGCTCGCGGGCCTGATCGACGGCTGGAAGAATCGCGGCCTCACGCCATCGCAGGTGCCGGCGGGCGAAGCCGCCGTGTTCGGCAATGGCAAGGGCGGCAAGCTCTACAAGGACTATCAGGAGCGGCTGAAAATCCTGAACGCCGCCGACTTCGGCGATCTCCTGCTCGAATGCATCCGCCTGTTCCGCGAACAGCCGGACGTGCTGAAGTCGTATCAGGCGCGGTTCAAGTACATCCTCGTCGACGAGTATCAGGATACGAACGTCGCGCAGTATCTGTGGCTGCGGCTACTGTCGCAGGGCGCGGCACGCGCGCCTGCACCGGGCGAGGACAATGCAATCGCGACGCAGACTGCAGCGACGCGAAACATCTGCTGCGTGGGCGATGACGACCAGTCGATCTATGGCTGGCGCGGTGCCGAAGTGGACAACATCCTGCGCTTCGAACACGATTTTCCCGGCGCCAAGGTAATCCGGCTGGAGCGCAACTATCGCTCCACCGGCCACATCCTCGCCGCCGCCTCGCATCTGATCGCGCATAATGAAGGCCGGCTCGGCAAGACGCTGCGCACCGAGGACGTCGATGGCGAGAAGGTCACTGTCACCGGCGCCTGGGATTCCGAAGAGGAAGCCCGCGGCGTCGGCGAGGAGATCGAACAGCTGCAGCGCGAGGGCCACAAGCTCAACGACATCGCGATCCTCGTGCGCGCCTCGTTCCAGATGCGCGAATTCGAAGACCGCTTCGTCACCCTCGGCCTGCCCTATCGTGTCATCGGCGGCCCGCGTTTCTATGAGCGAGCGGAAATCCGCGATGCCCTTGCCTATCTGCGCGTGATCAATTCGCCGGCCGATGATCTCGCTTTCGAGCGCATCGTCAATGTGCCGAAGCGCGGCCTTGGCGATGCCACCGTGCAGATGCTGCACGATCATGCGCGCCGCCGCCGCATTCCGCTCTCGGAAGCGGCACGGCAGGTGATCGAGACCGATGAGATGAAGCCGAAGGCCCGCGGCTCGCTGCGCGACCTGATGACGAGCTTTGAGCGCTGGCGCAAACAGATGGAAGTCGTGCCGCATACAGAGCTCGCCGAAACCGTGCTCGACGAGAGCGGCTATACCGAGATGTGGCAGAAGGACCGTTCGGCCGACGCCGCCGGCCGCCTCGAAAACCTCAAGGAGCTGGTGCGCTCCATGGAGGAATTCGAAAACCTGCAGGGCTTTCTCGAACATATCTCGCTGGTGATGGACCGCGAGGGCGCAGCGGACGAGGATGCGGTGTCAGTTATGACACTGCATTCGGCCAAAGGGCTCGAATTCGACAATGTGTTCCTGCCCGGCTGGGAGGAAGGCCTGTTTCCACACCAGCGTGCATTGGATGAACAAGGCCGCGCGGGCCTCGAGGAAGAGCGCCGCCTCGCCCATGTGGGCATCACCCGCGCCCGCAAGCGCGCAAAACTCTATTTCGCCACGAACCGCCGCATCCACGGCACCTGGAGCACCACGATCCCCTCGCGCTTCCTGGACGAGCTGCCGGCGGCGAATGTGGAGATCACGGAATCCAAGGGCGGCTCCGGCTGGGGCGGCGCAGGCGGCTATGGCTCGTCGCGCTTCGACAATCTCGAAGCTTTCGGTTCGAGCTATTCAACGCCGGGCTGGCAGCGCGCGCAGCAGCAGCGCGGCCGCAGTGGCGGTGGCGGTTTCAACGAAAGCCAGTCGCCCTTCTCATCCTTCGGTGGCGGCAGCTCATCACGCAAGCGGCCGATGGTGATCGAGGGCGAGCTGGTGGCGAAATCCACCGGCACCGAATCCGACTTCTCGCTGAATGATCGCGTCTTCCATCAGAAGTTCGGCTATGGCCGCGTGACCAAGATCGACGGCAACAAGCTCACCATCGCTTTCGACAAGGCCGGCGAGAAGAAGGTCGTCGACAGTTTCGTGGAGCGTGCCTGATCATGCCGGTCTATCTCGCCGTCATCCGCGAACATAAGGACGGCAGTTTTCGCGTCACCTTCCCCGACCTGCCCGGCCTCGCCACCTCCGGCGACACGCTGGACGAAGCCATCGACGAAGCCGTCGAAACGCTGGAGGACGTCGCCGAGAATTGGGTCAATGCCGACGGCTCGACCACGCTGCCGAGGCCGCGGACCATCGATGAGCTGAGCGCCGATCCGGCTTTTGCCGATGCAGCAGACGGGGCGACAATCGCGGAGATCGAATACGAGCCGGTGGGATAGCTGGCTGAACTACGCTTTCTGCGATAGGCTCTCTCCGCTTGGGGGAGCCGCGATGCTGACGAATAGTCGTGACATCATTCGACGCCTTGAACGCGAAGGCTGGATCGAGACGCGCGTCGCTGGCTCCCATCACGTTTTCAAGCATCCCAGAACGGGACAGACGATTGTGATCCCACATCCCAAGAAGGACTTGGGCAAAGGGCTCGTTCGTGCCATTTATAGGGGAGCAGGCTGGGCGCCTGACTGAGGTTCGCTATGGCCCATTACGTCGCCATCATCGAAGAAGCGGGTCCCGATCTTGCGGTCGGCGTCTGGTTTCCGGACCTTCCCGGCTGCACCTCGGCCGGTGATGACGTCGATGAAGCCCTCCGTAATGCCCCTGAGGCCCTGCAGCTCTATGCTGAAGGTGTCGTCTCCGAAGGGCGGAGCCTGCCATCTCCCCGCACCCTCACGGAGCTGAAAGCCGATCCAGAGGTGGTCGATGACCTCGACGCCCATATGGTCGCGCTTGTCGAACTGCGCACGCGCGCGCACGCGGCCGAATAGCAGCAAAATCTTCTCTATAGCGATTGCGGGACAGCTCGCGCATTCCTATTTGTGTCATCCCGCCGCATGGTTCCCTCTGCTTTCGCGCGATTGCCCGCATGTCCCCCATCATATCCGTCTCCGGCCTCACCAAGAGCTATGCCTCCGGCTTTACCGCGCTGAAGGGCATCGATCTCGACATCAATCGCGGCGAGATCTTCGCCCTGCTCGGCCCCAATGGCGCCGGAAAGACGACGCTGATCTCGATCATCTGCGGCATCGTCAATGCCACCTCCGGCACGGTGCTGGTGGATGGCCATGACACCCAAACGTCATATCGCGCCGCGCGCTCGTTGATCGGGCTGGTGCCGCAGGAGCTACATACCGACAGTTTCGAGACCGTCTGGGCCACTGTGAGCTTCAGCCGCGGCCTGTTCGGCAAGCCGAAGAATCCCGCGCTGATCGAGAAGATCCTGAAGGATCTTTCGCTGTGGGAGAAGAAAGACAACAAGATCATGGAGCTGTCCGGCGGCATGAAGCGCCGCGTCATGATCGCCAAGGCGCTGTCGCACGAGCCGCAGGTGTTGTTCCTTGACGAGCCCACCGCGGGCGTCGATGTCGAGCTGCGCAAGGGCATGTGGGAAGTCGTGCGCGAGCTGCGCGCGGCCGGCGTCACCGTGTTGCTGACGACGCATTACATCGAGGAAGCCGAGGAGATGGCCGACCGGGTCGGCGTCATCAACAAGGGCGAGATCATTCTGCTCGAGGAAAAAGCCAAGCTGATGCAGCAATTCGGCAAGAAGCGCCTGAAGCTGCATCTGCAGGGCAAGATCGATGCGGTGCCGGCCTCGCTCGCGCCCTACAATCTCGAACTCGGCAAAGACGGCACGGAGCTGGTCTATACGTACGACACCAAAAGCGAGCGGACCGGCATCACCAGCCTGCTCAGCGATTTGCGCGAAAACGGTATCCGCTTTGCCGATCTCGATACGCAGCAGAATTCGCTGGAAGAAATCTTCGTCAGCCTGGTGAGGAAGTAACATGAATTACCGGGCTATCGCCGCCATCTACAAATTCGAAATGGCGCGCACCTGGCGCACGCTGCTGCAGAGCATCGTCTCGCCGGTCATCTCCACCTCGCTGTATTTCGTGGTGTTCGGCGCCGCCATCGGCTCGCGCATCGCCAATGTTGAGGGCGTCAGCTACGGCACCTTCATTGTGCCGGGCCTCGTGATGCTGTCGGTGTTGACGCAGAGCATCGCCAATGCGTCCTTTGGCATCTATTTTCCAAAGTTTATCGGCACGATCTATGAGTTGCTCTCGGCGCCGGTCTCTGCGCTGGAAGTGGTGATCGGCTATGTCGGCGCTGCCGCGACAAAGTCGATCATTCTCGGGCTGATCATTCTCGGCACCGCCGGCCTGTTCGTGCCGTTGCACATCCTGCATCCCATATGGATGCTGACCTTCCTGGTGCTGACGGCGGTGACTTTCAGCCTGTTCGGCTTCATCATCGGCATCTGGGCCGACAGTTTTGAAAAGCTGCAGGCGATTCCGCTGCTGGTGGTGACGCCGCTGACCTTTCTCGGCGGCAGCTTCTATTCGGTCAACATGCTGCCCTCGGGCTGGCGCACGGTGACGCTGCTCAATCCGATCGTCTATCTGATTTCGGGCTTCCGCTGGAGCTTCTACGAGATTTCCGATGTCAGCATCGAACTGAGCGTGGCGATGACGCTGATCTTCCTCACGGTCTGCATGATCATCGTCTGGTGGATCTTCAAGACCGGCTACAAGCTGAAGAAGTAATCCAACGAAAACGGCCCGGACTTCTCCGGGCCGTTTTGTTTTGAAGCGATCCGCTCAGCGATAGCAGCGGAATTTGCCGTGCTTGTTGTAATAGCCGCGGCACTGGCGGCGACTGCCTTCGGGAATACCGAGCACACCCTTCACGCCGCCAACGGCACCGCCAACGCCGAGACCGATGGCGCCACCTACAAGACCGCCGACCGGGCCAGCTGCGCGGTTACCTTCACGAGCCCCCTGATTGGCGCCCTGCTCGGCGCCGCGGAACACGCCCTGGGCATGAGCAAAATTCGGCGCGGCCATCAGGGCCAGCACGGCCGCGGCGATCGCGAGACGGGTCTTCACGGAAAAATGGATGGGCAGTGCGGCTGTCTTGATGTTCATTTTGATCCCCAGCGCCGAGCGCGATTTGGTCGCAATCACATTGTGTCATGCCAACGTCGCATGGGTGGAACTGGTTCCCATCCCATGTGTTGAAATGCGCATTTCGCGCTGCAGCAGGCAAAAGGAACGTCTGTCGCAGCCGTGAACCGCTTGCGGTTAAGGATGCACGAAACTGTCACTGGCGAGGCGCCAGGCCCGGATGCATATTGGAACCGGGACGGCGAGCGAATGAACAGGGCGAGGCCCGGAGGCGAAAAGGTAACATGCGTGCGATTGTCATGACCCTGGTGGGTCTCTCCGCCCTCGCCGTCGGCGGCACTGCCGAAGCCAAGATCAACATCACCGTGGACAAGGACAGCCAGACGATGACCGTCGTGCAGGACGGCGTCGAGAAATATCGCTGGCCAGTATCCTCGGGCCTGCCGTCCTACGAGACGCCCAGCGGCAGCTTCCAGACCTTCCGCATGGAGGAGGATCACTTCTCCAAGGAATTCGACGATGCGCCGATGCCGCATGCGATCTTCTTCACCAAGAAGGGCCATGCTATCCACGGAACCGACTCGGTGAGCCGCCTCGGCTCGCCGGCCTCCCATGGCTGTGTGCGCCTGTCGCGCGAGAATGCCGCAACGCTCTACGAGATGGTGAAAGCCGACGGCGTACTGAACACCACCGTGAGCCTCACCGGCTCATCGCAGGTCGCCCTCGCCCGCAATCCACGCGGCACCAAGACGGCCGCCGCACGCCGCGAGATGGAGACCGCCAGCCCGTCCTATGACGCCTACGGTAATCCGATGGACATCACACCGCAGGCCGTGCCGAACAATCGCCGCATCGTCCGCCAGGCTCCGCAGCCGAACACCGATGACCGCTACATCTATCCGGCCGATGGCAACGATGGCCGCCAGTATCCAGCGCCTCCCGGTTATCGCCGCATGACCGAGGCCGAGACGCAGCAATATTACGCCAGCCGCGGCTACAACAATTATAACCGTCAGGCGCAGCCGCAGGTCTATTACGCTCCGCGCCAGCGCGGCTTCTTCGGCGATTACTGATCAAGTATCGCCATCCTTGAGCCGCCGCCAGACGGCGCCCAGGATATTGGAATAGTCATCCGTCCATACGCGCTGATCCGGCTTCGCCGGGGTCAGCGCCCAGGACGACGACGGCAAAGCGATATTGCCGACATCCGCATCGTTTCGCGCGGAGATGACGACATTGGTCGAGAAGATGTATTCGGCATCACGGCCGGTGTCCTCGTTGAACACCCAGCTCTTCAGCCCATTGGCGTCTGCGATGCCCGTCACCACACTGGCGAGTTCGAGATGGCGGTTGGAGACGTGCATCACCACGGCGCCCTGCGGTGCGAGCTTCGCCTTGTAGATCGCCATCGCCTCCTGCGTCGCCAGATGGATCGGGATCGCATCGGATGAATAGGCGTCGACGATGATGAGATCGTAGGCGCTATCGGGCTCGCGGGCGAAGGTCAGCCGCGCATCGCCTATGACCGGCTTGATGTCCGGCTGGCACTTACTGAGGTAGCTGAAATATTTCGGATCGCGCGCGGTATCGACCATGGTCTGGTCGATCTCGAAGAACTTCCACTGCTCACCTGGCGCCTGCGCGCAAACCAGCGAGCCCGAGCCGAGACCGATCACAGCGACACGCAGCGGAGCGCCCTTGCGCGCGCGCAGGGCCGCAATCGCCTGCCCCATGCCGCCATCTTTGTAGTAATAGGAGATCGGCTCCGGACGGCCCGTGACGGGCGTGCCATCATCGTTGAGATATTTTTCAGCGCCGTGAATCGTCGTGCCATGCAACAGCACATGGTACTGGCCGTTCGCGGTGACCTGAATCTTGTGCACGCCGAAGAAGCTGCGCACCGTTTCGACGCGTCCGTCATCGGCCGGATAGATACGGATCAGCGCCAGTGCGAGCACCGTGATACCGAGATATTCGAGCCGGCTGGCGCGCAAGCGGGACACAATCATCGCGACGACCGCGACCGCAGCAATGACATAAACACGCTGTGTATCGAGCCAGCTAAACAGCTTTCCGGTCGTATAGCTCGGCGCGATCAAGGCGACGGCGGCGATCAACAGCAGCAGCCAGTACAGACCTCGTCCGCCGGCATAGCGCCCGATCCGCGCCGGCAGGCACAGCACGGCTAATGCGATCAGGATCGGATATTCGGCGATCCACGAGAAAGTGTAAGGCGCGATCAACCCGGCGAACAGCCCGCCAACCATGCCGCCAAAGGAGAGCGACACATAGAAGCCGGTGAGATAGCGCGCGGCCGGACGGCTCTGCGCCAATTCGCCGTGACAGCCCATGGCGATGATGAAGAAAGCGAGCTGATGGCCGCCCAAAGTGAGCAGCAGGTTCTGCTCGCCACCCACGGCCAGCAGCACGATCACGCCGGCGATCGCCAGCGGCATCGCCATCAGCATCAACCAGTGCGGTAGCAGAGGGCGCGACTGGAACACCAGCACCCAAGTCAGCAGATACAGCGACAGCGGCAGCACCCAGAGCAGCGGTGCGGCAGCGACGTCCGTCGAGATATGCGCAGTGACGGCAATCAGCAGTCCCGATGGCACGGCAGCAAGAAATATCCAGCGTAACCGCTGCACCCAGCTGGGCGCAGGTGTCGTAGCTTCGCTCTCCTCAGGGGACGCGATTGCTATGGCCGGCGAGCGCAGCAGCAGGAAGCCGCATCCGGCAATCAGCACGATCAGCGCGCCATAGCCCGAGGTCCAGATCATGTTCTGGGTGCGCAGCGAGAACATCGGCTCCAGCAGCACCGGATAGGACAGCAGCGCCAGGAAGCTTCCGATATTCGACGACGCATAGAGGAAATACGGATCGCGGCCATCCGGGTGCCCGGTGCGCACGAACCAGGCCTGCAGCATCGGATTATTGGCGGCGAGCGCGAAGAACGGCAGGCCGATGGACACTGCAAACAGGCCGAGCAGCCAGAACGCATAGCCGCTGTCGGGCGGTTCACCCCAGCCATTGGCGATCGCCAGCGGCAGCGTCAGCAGCGCGGCAATGAGCATCACGAGATGCACCGCTACTGGAATCGCCCGGTTGCGCAGTTGCATCAGGAAATGCGCATAGGCATAGCCGCCGAGCAGCAGCGACTGGAAGAATACCATCGCCACCGACCACACCGCCGGTGAGCCGCCGAGCCGCGGCAGCACCATCTTGGTAAACAGCGGCTGCACCGAGAATAGCAGCAACGCGCTGACGAAGATCGCGGCCGTATAGACCGTCAGCAGGAGGCGATTGCGGGAGGCCGAGTTTGGGGCGGCGGACGGCTGCGACGAACTCATGAACACTCCGGCTGGACGGCAGGCAACAGAATCCGCCGGGCAGCCGGCGGCGCGCGAATGGAGCATAGAGTACCCATTCGGGCAATCCGGGCTAACCAAGGAACCGAATTGGCGCCCCATGGCCTTGTGCCGCAGGGCCGCCTCTCCGATAAAGGAAGTGGTAGCAAACCAAGCTGAACCGGACATGTCAGACCACGACATTGTGATCATCGGCGCCGGCCATAACGGCCTCACTTGCGCGGCCTATCTGGCGATGGCCGGACTGCGCGTAAAAGTGGTGGACCGCCGCAGCGTGGTCGGCGGCGCTGCGGTGACGCAGGAGTTTCATCCAGGCTTCCGCAACTCGGTGGCATCCTACACCGTCAGTCTGCTCAATCCGCAGATCATCATCGATCTCAAATTGCACGAGCACGGATTGCGTATCGTCGAGCGCAAGGCACAGAATTTTCTGCCCACGCCCGACGGCTCCTATCTACTGACGGGCGAAGGCCGCACGCAGGCCTCGGTCGCGAGACTGAGTGCGCATGACGCCGAGCGGATCGACTCATTCTCGCAGCAGTTGGAGGTAATCGCCGACGTGTTGCGCGCCTTCGTGCTGCGCGCGCCGCCAAATGTGGTGCAGGGCTTAGGCCTCGGCACCATCTCCGAGGCGCTCAATGCGCTCGGCACGGCAAAGATCTTGAACGAACTCACCATCGAACAACAGCGCATCCTGCTCGATCTCTTCACCTGCTCCGCGGGCGAGATGCTCGACGACGTGTTCGAGCACGATCTGGTCAAGGCGCTATTCGGCTTCGACGCGGTGGTCGGCAACTATGCGAGCCCTTATGCGGCAGGCTCCGCCTATGTGATGCTGCATCACGCCTTTGGTGAGGTGAATGGCAAGAAAGGCGTCTGGGGCCACGCCATCGGCGGCATGGGCGCGATCACGCAGGCGATGGCCGCAGCGGCGCGCAGCCATGGCGTCGAGATCACGCTCGGCAATGGCGTGCGCGAAGTGCTGGTGGAGCGCGACCGCGCCATCGGCGTGGTGCTGGAGAACGGCGAAAGCATCCGCGCAAAGTATGTGATCTCCAACGTCAATCCGAAACTGCTCTATACGCGGCTGACACCGGCCGATGCGCTACCGAAACCATTCCGCGAGCGGATGGCGAATTGGCGCGGCGGCTCCGGCACATTCCGCATGAATGTCGCGCTCAGCGCCCTGCCCTCGTTCGCGGCACTGCCCGGCACAGGGGATCACCTGACGGCCGGCATTATCATCGCGCCAAGCCTCGCTTACATGGACCGCGCCTGGCTGGATGCGAAACAGGAGGGCTGGAGCAAACAGCCGATTGTCGAGGTGTTGATCCCCTCGACCCTCGACGACAGCCTTGCGCCGGCTGGCCAGCACGTGGCCAGCCTGTTCTGCCAGCATGTGGCACCGGAACTGCCAAACGGGATGTCGTGGGACGACCATCGCGACACGGTCGCAGATCTCATGATCAAGACGGTGGACGACTACGCGCCCGGCTTCAAAGCCAGCGTGATCGGCCGGCAGGCGCTGTCGCCCCTCGATCTCGAACGCGACTTCGGCCTCATCGCGGGGGATATCTTCCACGGCGCCCTGAGCCTGAACCAGCTTTTTTCGGCGCGGCCGATGCTTGGACATGCCGACTATCGGGGACCGCTGAAGGGCCTGTATCATTGCGGTTCCGGCGCCCATCCCGGCGGCGGCGTCACCGGCGCGCCTGGCCACAATGCGGCCAAGGCGGTGCTAAGGGATCACCGGGCGCTGTTTGGATAAGCCTGTGGGCAGGCTGTGGATAACTCTGTGCACAGTCTGTGATCGGAGGCGGGACAAGACTGTCGGTAAGTCCGGGATAAGCGGTGCACAGGCTGGGTATAAAGCGGTGCAGTCCCCGTGTATCAGCCGGGTATCATCCCCCGGATAAACCCTGTACGAAACGCCCATAACCCCGTGCATTTCCTGTTCACGACGCATCCGGATCCGCGATGACAACTCAAGGCACCAGCCGCGCCACTTTCGCCGTTGGCGATGAATTCAGCGCCAAGCGCATCGTCGATCTGCTCACCGAGAGTTTTGAGGAGGGCGAGGCGGCGATCGCTGCCTTCGAGAATCCGCAAGGCCGCTGGGATGTCACCGTGCATTTCGCCGATCCGCCGGATGAAGCTTCCATCCGCAATCTGGTCGCCCTCGCCTCCGACGACACCGTCGCCGGCAGCATCGTGTTCGACGCCATCGAGGCCAAGGACTGGGTGAAGGAGAGCCTCGAAGGGCTCGTTCCCGTGCGCGCCGGACGCTTCATCGTCCATGGCAGCCACGACCGCGACAAGGTGCGCGACAACCAGCTCGGCATCGAGATCGAGGCGGCGCTGGCCTTCGGCACCGGTCATCATGGCACGACCCGGGGCTGCCTGATCTATCTCGATTACGTGCTGCGCTCGAAGGCGCCGAAGCGCATTCTCGATCTCGGCACCGGCACCGGCGTGCTGGCGATTGCTGCCGCGAAAGCCACCAAGACGCGCGTGCTGGCCACAGATATCGATGCGATGTCAGTGAAGGTGGCGCATGAAAACATGTGGCTGAACGGCGTCGGCAATCTGGTCGAGACCGCCTGCGCGACCGGCTTCTCATCGCCGGCCATTGCCAAGCACGCGCCGTTCGACCTGATCCTTGCCAACATCCTGGCCAATCCGCTGCGGGCCATGGCCACCGACATGGAGCGACACATGGCGAGCAATGGCATGGTGATCCTGTCCGGCCTGTTGCCGCATCAGGCCATGAGCGTGATCGCCGCCTATCGCGCGCGCGGCTTGGTGCTGCTGAAGCACCAGATCATCGAAGGCTGGAGTAGCCTGCTGATGCAGCGCGCGGGATAGACTAGTTCGAAGAGTGCTGATCCAGCGATGCCCGATCCTCGCGCACTCGCGCGATGACGAAACGGCCGAGAACCTGGATCACATTGTCTCTCCGCTGCGGCGACGCACTTTGTGGCTTGGGCTGCGGCTGCGCGGAGCGTGCGTGCTCGCGCGACGGCGAGATCTTCTCGAACGTAAAAGCGGGCATGGTGTTTTCCCTCTTCGTTGAGTTGAACACAAAGACCGTGGAGGCCTTCGCAAGGGCAACGAACAGCGCTGCGAAAACGTTCCGGCCGGATGTCTCTCGCCTAAAATTCAAGCATAACTTATGCCAGTTTTACGCAACCCTGCTCCTCGATTGCCCGCGCAGGAACGCCCCCATAGGATATCCGCATCATGTTCGAAGCTCATTTCCAGACCTTTGAAGAACCCGAGGGCGGTGTTGCGCTGACCGCGCGGCTGGCGGCATTTCGCGAGGAATTGCTGCGCCGGAAGCTGACGGGCTTTGTGATTCCCCGCGCCGATCAGCAGCAGAACGAATATGTGCCGCCATCCGACGAACGGCTGGCCTGGCTCACCGGCTTCACCGGCTCGGCCGGCATGGCTGTCGTGCTGCTGCACGAGGCCGCCATGTTCGTCGATGGGCGCTACACCGTGCAGGTAGCGAAACAGGTCGATACAAAAGCCTGGAACATCCAGTC
The DNA here is from genome assembly GCA_002256345.1 of Bradyrhizobiaceae bacterium PARB1. Taxonomy (GTDB): domain Bacteria; phylum Pseudomonadota; class Alphaproteobacteria; order Rhizobiales; family Xanthobacteraceae; genus Tardiphaga. The sequence continues at coordinate 115,148 of NKIY01000011.1, forward strand.
ACTGGTCGAGCCGCCGCCGGAGAACTGGCTGTCGGATCATCTGAAACCGGGCGATCGCCTCGGATTTGATCCGTGGCTGCACACGACGGCGGCAGCGGAGCGCCTCAGGGCCGCCTGCTCCAAGGCCGGCGCGGAACTCGTCGCGGTGGACAGCAACCCCATCGATACCGTGTGGCACGAGCGACCGGCGCCGCCGCTCGGCGCTGTGACAATCCATCCGATGGAATATGCCGGCGAGAGCGAGGCCGACAAGCTCACGCGCATTCACACCGAGATCGACAAGCTCGGTGTGGACGCCATCCTGCTGTCGGACTCGCATGCAGTCGCCTGGACCTTCAACATCCGCGGCGCCGATGTCTCGCATACGCCGCTGCCGCTCTCCTATGCGCTGGTACCGAAGAATAGACGCCCGCAGATCTTCATCGATCACCGCAAGCTATCGAATAGTTCCCGCAGCCATCTCGAAGCCTCCGGTGATGTGCAGGAACCGGACGCCCTGGCATCAGCGCTGCGCGACCTCGCCGCGACCGGCGCCTCCATCGCGCTTGATACTGCGACGGCGGCGGATGCGCTCAGCCGGCTGATCGAGGCGGTCGGCGGCAAGCCGGTCCGATCGAGCGATCCCATCGCGCTGCTCAAGGCGATGAAGAATCCGGTCGAGATCAAGGGCACCATGACCGCGCATCGCCGCGATGCGGTGGCACTGGCGAAGTTTCTCGCCTGGATCGATCGCGAGGCGCCAAAGGGCGGCCTCACCGAGATCGACACCGTGGAAGCGCTGGAGACGTTCCGCCGCGACACCGGCGCGCTCAAGGACGTCTCGTTCCCGACCATTGCGGGCACCGGGCCGAACGGCGCCATCGTGCACTACCGCGTCACTCGCAAGAGCAATCGCCGTATCGCTCTCGGCGACCTCTTGCTGATCGATTCCGGTGCGCAATATGAGGACGGCACCACCGACGTCACGCGCACCATCGCCATCGGCCAGCCAACCGACGAGATGCGCGATCGCTTCACCCGCGTGCTGCGCGGCCATATTGCGATTGCGCGTGCGGTGTTTCCCGATGGGACAACGGGCGCGCAGATCGATTCCTTCGCGCGCCAGTTCCTGTGGCATGCAGGCCTCGATTTCGCCCATGGCACCGGCCACGGCGTCGGCAGCTATCTGTCGGTGCACGAAGGCCCGGCGCGCATTTCCAAGCTCGGCACCACGCCGCTGAAGCGCGGCATGATCCTCTCCAACGAGCCCGGCTACTACAAGACCGATGCCTTCGGCATCCGCATCGAGAATCTCGAACTCGTCGTCGAAGCCAAGATCGACGGTGCCGAACAGCCGATGAACGAATTCCAGACGCTGACGCTGGCCCCGATCGATCGCCGACTGATCAACGCGCATCGCATCAGCAAGCGCGAACTTAGCTGGATCAACGACTATCACGCCCGCGTCCGCCACGAGATCGCGCCGCTGATCGAGGACGAAGAAACGCGGACTTGGCTGCATGCGGCGACCGAGCCGCTGGTCGTCCCCGAATGAGCGGGCATTGCGAGATCGGGGAAAGCCAAATGGTTCTCCCTGTGCGGAGCGATGACGCAATCCGGAAGCCAAAAGGAAGAGCTGGATTGCTTCGTCGCAAGGGCTTCTCGCAATGACGGCGGAACTGATCGATCTCCCGATGACGTCATCCAAGTCGGTCGACCGCACCCGCTCGCGCGTCATGCTGCTTTTGCTGGTCGTGATGACCGGCATCGCGCCGATCTCGCTCTATATGCTGGTGCCGGCGTTGCCCGAACTCGCGCGCACCTTCGATGCCGACATCTCGATCGCGCAGATGACGGTGTCGCTCTACATGGTCGGGCTCGCTTTCTCGCAGCTCATCATGGGGCCGCTGTCCGACCGCTTCGGCCGCAAGCCGGTACTGCTCGCCGGGCTCAGCCTGATGGTGATCGCGGGCATCGGATCGAGCTTTGCGATCACGCTGCCGCAACTGATCGCCGCGCGCTTCTTCCAGGCGCTCGGCGGTGCGACGGGCATGGTGATGAGCCGCGCCATCATCCGCGACCTCTATCCGCGCGAGCGCGTAGGTCCGATGATCAGCCTCGTCATCGCCGTCATGATGATCGCGCAGATGCTCTCCCCGCTCGCGGGCGGCCTGCTCGAGACCGGCTTTGGCTGGCGGGCGATCTTCTACACGGTCACCGTTGCATCTCTGCTGGTGACGCTGGCGATCGCGTTCCTGCTGCCTGAGACACGCAAGCGCGCGATCAGCGATACGGGCGGCGGCGGTTTCATCGCCGATTCAAAAGTGCTGTTCGGCAGCCGCGCCTTCATCGGCTATCTGCTCTGCTATGTGATGGCGTCGTGGATCATCTTCACTTTCGCCGGTGGTGGTCCCTATGTCGTCGTCAACCAGATGGGCCGCAGCTCCGCTGAATATGGCGCGTGGTTCGCGACGTCCGGTCTCGCTTATCTCCTTGGCAATCTCGCCTGCGTGCGCTTCGCACCACGCCGGACCATCGAGCAACTGATCTGGTTCGGTCTCGCGTTGCAGCTCAGTGGCGCCCTGCTCAATGTCGTTTGGGGACTCACGGGTCTTAATCAGAACCCGGCGTGGCTGTTCCTCACCCATATGATCGTGATGTTCGGCAATGCATTCGTGATGTCGAACGGCGCCGCCGGCGCGCTCAGCATTCGCCCGCAGGCGGCAGGCGCGGCCTCAGGCATGATGGGCTTCATGCAGATGGGCTTCGGCGCGCTTTGCTCGCAGGGCGGTGCCTGGCTCGGCGGGCATTTTGCGACACCGGTGGCGCTCAACCTTTCGCTGGTGGTGCTGTCCTGCGGCTGCGCGGCAGCGATGATCTTCCTTGTGCCACGACGGAAAGTGGTGATGACGGAAAAGCTGATCGAGAAGGCGGAGAGTGAAGAGAGCGGGTTGATGTAGCGCTCCTCTTCTCCCTCCCCCAAGCCGCGAAGCGGTGCCACGGGGAGGGTGGATCGAAGCGAGCGTTCAGCGAGCTTTGAGACGGGTGGGGTCTCTCGCCACGTGACGTCCTTCGTGGGGAGAGCCCCCACCCCCGCCTATCGGCGGACCCTCCCCAGTCGCTGCGCTCCGGGGAGGGAGGCCACAGGCATTACCCTCCAATCAGGGCAAGCCACTCGTCTTCCGTCAGCACGGCCACACCTAGATCGCGCGCCTTGGTGAGTTTCGAGCCGGCATCCTCGCCCGCGACCACATAGTCGGTCTTCTTCGACACCGAGCCTGCCACCTTGGCGCCGAGACGCTCCGCCGACGCCTTCGCTTCATCGCGCGTGAATTTCGTCAGCGAGCCGGTGAACACCACCGTCTTGCCGGCCACGGGCGTGTCAGTCTTGGCCCGCGCCACATCGAGCACCTCGATCTCACCAAGCAGTTCATCGAGTGCCTTCACGTTGCGTTGTTCGGCGAAGAATTCGACCACCGCATCCGCAACGATCTCGCCGACGCCGCCGATATTGTTGAGGTCCTGATAGGCCTCCGATGTGTTGCCCTCATCAGCCAGCCCGACTGCGGCCGCCAGCATCGCCTCGCGAAACACGGCGAAAGAGCCATAGTGCCGCGCGAGCAGCTTGGCATTGCCTTCGCCGATATGGCGTATGCCGAGCGCGAAGATCAGGCGATTGAGTTCGATCTTGCGGCGCTCGTCGATGGCCGCAAACAGGTTGCGTACCGAGACTTCGCCATAGCCCTCTCGATCACGCAGCTTCTTACTGCTGCGCTCATCGCGCTTGGCGAGCGTGAAGATATCGACGGGATGCATGATGATGCCCTCGTCGTAAAATTCCTGGATCTGCTTGTCGCCGAGCCCGTCGATATCGAAGGCGAGGCGCGAGACGAAATGCTTCAGTTTTTCCACCGCCTGCGCCGGGCACACCAGCGCGCCCGTGCAGCGCGTGACGACTTCGTCATTCTCGCGGGTCGCATGGCTGCCGCAGACCGGACACTTGTCGGGGAATGCGTAGGGTTTTGCAGCACTCGGGCGCTTGTCGAGCACTACATTCACGACCTGCGGGATGACATCGCCGGCGCGCTGGACGATCACGGTGTCGCCCTCGCGAATATCGACACCATCGCGCAGCGGCTGGCCGTCATTGCCGATGCCTTTGATGTAATCCGCATTATGCAACGTCGCGTTCGACACCACGACGCCGCCGACGGTCACCGGTGTCAGCCGCGCCACTGGCGTTAGCGCACCGGTGCGACCGACCTGGATGTCGATCTTTTCGAGAATTGTCGTCGCCTGCTCGGCCGCGAATTTGTGCGCGATGGCCCAGCGCGGCGCACGGCCTGCGAAGCCGAGACGCGCCTGCCAGTCGATACGATCAACCTTGTAGACGACGCCGTCGATGTCGTAGCCAAGCTTCGCCCTGCCTTCACCGATGCGGCGATAGAAGGCGAGCGCTTCATCGACGCTCTTGCACAGCGTAATCTCGGGATTGACGGTGAAACCGGCTTTGTGAAGCCACGCGATCATCGCATGCTGGGTCGGCTCCGCCATCGGATAGTCCGACATCTCGCCCCAGGCATAGGCGAAGAATTTCAGCGGCCGCGATGCGGTGATCGACACGTCCTTCTGGCGCAGCGAGCCGGCGGCGGAGTTGCGCGGATTGGCGAAGACGGTGTCGCCTGCTTCTTCCTGCTTCTTGTTGAGCGCGAGGAAATCGCTCTTAAGCATATAGACCTCGCCGCGGAGTTCGCAGGCGGCGGGGACGTGCTTGCCCTTCAGCGTGTTCGGGATGTCCTTGATTGTACGGACATTGGCGGTAACGTCCTCGCCCGTAAAACCATCGCCGCGGGTGGCGGCGTGGATCAGCTCACCGTTCTCGTAGCGCAGCGACAGCGAGAGGCCGTCGATCTTCGGCTCGGCAACGAGTGCGGGGATCTCGTCGAGCTTGAGGAAGCGCTGGATGCGTTCCACGAATTCGGTGACTTCCTCGTCGCTGAAGGCATTGCCGAGCGAGAGCATCGGCACGGCGTGCTGGATCTTTGCAAAGCCACGCGCGGGAGCGGCTCCGACGGTCTGGGTCGGCGAGTCCGATTTCACGAGATCGGGGAATTTCGCCTCGATCGCTTCGACGCGCTTGCGCAGCGCATCGTAGGCGGCATCGGAGATCGTCGGCGCGTCGTCCTGATAGTAGCGCGCATTGTGCGCCTCCATCTCCAGCGACAGCCGCATCAGCTCGATCTTGGCCTTCGGCTTGGTGAGCGTGGAGATATCGGGGGGAGTTTTGGAAGATTTTGCCATGGCTACACTCGTCATTCCGGGGCGCGCGCAGCGCGAACCCGGAATCTCATCATGAGACGCTCTTACAGGATCGACGCATACAAATCATGCCATTCAGGATTATTCGCCTCGATCAACGCGACCTTTCCATTCGCGCCGCCACTTTTTCAATTCCTTCTCCCGCGTGATGGCGGTTAAAGGATCGTCGTAGATCTCAAACCAGACCAACAAATGCACATTGTAGCGGGAGGTGAAGCTTTTGACCGCATTCGTCTTGTGTTCATAGGCGCGGCGAATGAGATCACTGGTGACGCCGATATACAGCACACCGTCCTTCTTCGAGGCGAGCATGTAGACGTAATAGTGCATGGGTCGGAGTGTTCGGCAGGATGGCGCGAAACACAATGGGATTTGTCGAGCGATTGCCTACCACATCCTTGTCATTCCGGGGCGCGCGCAGCGCGAACCCGGAATCTCGGCATGGGGGCCCGTGGCGACAGGAATGCTGGCATGATGAGGTTCCGGGTTCGCGCCTGCGGCGCGCCCCGGAATGACAGCCAAGATCAGGCCGCGCCCTTGAGCAACCGATCCGCTGCCGCTCGCGCTTCGGCGGTAATCTCGGCACCGGCCAGCATACGCGCGATTTCCTCGCGGCGGTGGTCGTCGGCCAGCGTGTTGACATTGGTCGCGACGCGCTTGCCCTTGTCGAGGGCGGCCTTGGAGATCAGGAGGTGCTGGTCTGCGCGTGCAGCCACCTGCGGCGCATGCGTTACGGCCATCACTTGCACCTTGCCGGCGAGCCGGCCGAGCCGCGCACCGATGGCATCCGCCACCGCGCCGCCCACGCCTGTATCGATCTCGTCGAACACCAAGGTCGGCGCCGACCCCTTGTCGGACAGCACCACCTTCAGCGCCAGCAGGAAGCGCGAGAGTTCGCCGCCGGAAGCGACCTTCATCATCGGGCCTGGACGCGTACCGGGATTGGTCTGCACCCAGAATTCAACGCGGTCGATGCCCTGCGGGCCGGGCGTCGCCGCATCGGTATCGACCTGGGTGATGAATTTTGCACGCTCCAGCTTGAGCGGCGCGAGTTCAGCGATCACGGCCTTGTTGAGCTTCTCGGCCGACTTGATGCGTGCCGCGGAGAGTTTGGCAGCAGCTGCTGCGTATTTCGCGTCGGTCTCGACGGCGGCTTTCTCCAGCTTCGTGAGCTGCCCGGCGCCGGCGTCGATGGTGGCGACATCGGCAAAGAATTTTGCAGCCAATGCGGCAAGGCCGTCGACCGGCGTCGAAAATTTGCGGGCAGCTGCGCGCAGTGCGAACAAGCGCTCCTCGATGCGCTCGAGCTCGGCCGGATCAAAATCAGCAGCGATCAATGCAGCGTTGAGATGCTGATCCGCCTCCTCCAGCGCATTGATCGCGACGTCGATGGCCTTCACCGCGGGTTCGACCAGCGCCGGCGACGAGCCCGCGCGGCGCTCGAGGCGGCGCACGGCGGCAGCAAGCGCAGAAATCGGCGAATGCGGGCCGGAAACAGCCTCCTGCGCCTCGCGCAGATCGGCAGCGATCTTCTCGCCCTGCATCATGCCGGTGCGGCGCTCCGCAAGCTGGGTCTCTTCGCCGTCCTTCGGATTGAGCTTCTTCAGCTCCTCCGCGGAATGGCGGAGATAATCGGCGTCGCGGGCGGCGCGCTCCATGTTGGCGCGATGGGTTTCCAGCGCGGTATAGGCAGCCTTGCGGGCGTCCCACAGCGCTTCCAGCGCGGCGACGTCCTTTTCCAGCCCGGCAAAGGCATCGAGCAGGCGGCGATGGCTGGCGGCGTCCACGAGGGCACGGTCGTCATGCTGGCCGTGGATTTCGACCAGCGCCGCACCGATGGCCTTGAGCGTCTGCACGCTGACGGTCTGGTCGTTGATATAGGCGCGGGTACGGCCATCGCCGAACTGCACGCGGCGGAGAATCATCTCGCCGCTGTCGTCGTCGAAACCGTTGTCCTTGAGAAGGTCGAGCGCAGGATGGCCGGGCGCGAGATCGAAGGCGGCGGTGACCTGCCCCTGCTCCGCGCCGTGGCGCACGAGCCCAGCATCGCCGCGGCCACCAAGGGCCAGCGCGAAGGCATCGAGCAGGATGGATTTGCCGGCGCCGGTCTCGCCGGTGAGCACCGCGAGGCCGCGCGCGAATTCGATATCGAGCCGCTCGATCAGGACGATGTCACGGATCGACAGACGAGCGAGCATGGGAGGACGATTCCTAGCCGAGGCCGATTCGCTTGAAGGCCCTTGAAATATAGGAGCCCTTGTTCTCGCTCGGTTCGAGACCGCCCGACTTTACAATATTGTAGGCGTCTTTGTACCAGCGGCTGTCAGGAAAGTTGTGGCCAAGCACGGCGGCGGCGGTCTGCGCCTCCCCGACCACACCGACTGTCATATAGGCCTCGGTCAGGCGCATCAGCGCCTCCTCGACATGGCGAGTGGTCTGATATTGCGTGACCACGGTCTTGAAGCGGTTGATGGCGGCGGTGTAGTCGCGCTTCTTCATGTAATAGCGGCCGATATCCATCTCCTTGCCGGCGATCTGGTCACGGGCGCCTTCCAGCTTCTGCTTGGCGGAGGTGGCGTATTCGGAGGTCGGATATTTGCGGATGACTTCCTCAAGCGCAGCCATCGCCTTTTCGGTGCGGCCCTGATCGCGCGAGATGTCCGGGATCTGGTCGTAATGCGAGGCAGCAATGAGATACTGCGCATAGGCAGCGTCCGGGCTGCCCGGATGCAGCGTCACATAGCGTGTGGCCGAACCGATGCAGGTGTCGTAATCGCCGGTCTGATAGGCCGCATAGGCCGACATCAGCAGCGACTTGCGCGCCCATTCCGAATACGGATGCTGGCGATCGACTTCCTCGAATTTCTTCGCCGCCGCCTTCGGATCCTTGCTCTGGTTCATGAGGTACAGGCCCTCATTGTAGAGCTTGTCGGCGGGTTCATCGACGAAGGTCTCGTCCTTCTTGCCGAACTTGTCCCACAGCGCGCCGGTGCCGCAGCCAGCCAGAGGCATAGCCAGCAAGATCAGCCCTGCGGCGAGCCGCAGCGGGCGTTTGAAGCGATTGAACTCATCACGAAAGGAAAGCGCGAAACGCTGTGCCGACATCTATTTTGCCTGACGCCTGTCTGCGGGCGCCATCACGGTGCCCTGAATGCGGTGCCTTGCGCGCCAACCGCGCCCCGATACGAACCAGCCCAAACGAGCCCGTGGTCATCTCCCCGACCGCGTGCCTGTTTATCCGAAGGCCGTTCGTTAACCAACCGGATAGGGACGCATTTCGCCGGGATTGTGGCGAAAGAGGTGTGGGGACAGATGGTTATGGTTACTGCCGGTGTCGCGGACGCTGGAACGCGTCAAAAACGGCGTGTCCTTTCAGGACACTTCCGGCCCGAATGCCGGTGCCAAACCGCCGAGCACGCCCGAGGTGACGTCGGCAGAGGCACGGCCACGGCGCGCGGGAGCCTGCACGGACACAGCGTCAGCTTCGACGATCTTCCAGGCCGAGCGGTCGGCCATCAGCGCTTTAAGAACTTCGTTGTTGAGCTTGTGGCCGCCACGCACCGAGCGATAGGCGCCGAGGATCGGCAGGCCGGCCAGTGCGAGATCGCCGACCGCATCCAACACCTTGTGGCGGGCGCATTCGTCGGCGTAGCGGAGGCCTTCGGTGTTGAGGAGCTTGGTGTCGTCGAACACGACGGAGTTTTCGAAGGAGGCGCCGAGCGCGAAACCGGCGCTCCAGAGGCGGGCCACGTCGTTCATGCAGCCAAAGGTACGAGCGCGGGCGACATCGCGGCGGAAGGATGCGGGATTAAGATCGAGCACAAAGCTCTGACGGCCGATGGCGGGATTGTTGAAGTTGATTTCGATCTCGGCGCGGAAGCCGGCAGCGTGGGGGCGGAGTTCACCGAATGAGTCGCCAATGGCGACCTGCACCGGTTTCAACACCTGGATGAAGCGGCGGCGGGCGCCCTGCTCCACCACGCCGGCCTGATCGATGGCGGCAACGAAAGCGGCGGCCGAGCCATCCATGATCGGCACTTCGGGGCCGTCTACCTCGATGGTGGCATTGTCGATGCCCATGCCGCGCAGCGCAGCGAGAACATGTTCGGCGGTGGAAACGATCGGGCCTTCACGATCGCCAAGCACAGTGGCAAATTCAGTGGCGATGACAGATTTGGTGGTAGCCTGCACTTCGCGATCCGGACCTTCGAGCCCGGTGCGGACGAAGATATATCCGGCATCGACGGGAGCTGGTCCAAGGGTCAGACTGACAGGTTTTCCGGAATGGACGCCGACACCGGTCACGGTGGCTTGCGCTCCAAGCGTGGTCTGTCGGCTGAAAGTCATATGTTACCCACCCAAGTAGACCTCTCGTCATGAGAGGGACTCACTCAGTCGCGCCTTACGGCCTTCCGAGCCCCCGAGTCGCAGTCACATTAACCGTTGCCACAAAGTGCGCCAACTCACGCTTTCTAACCGATTGTTACCCAACCTCTGCCGCATTCCGGCCGATTGTTAACCAAGGTTTCTGGCGGCTGGCGCACCGCCCCACATCGAAACTGCCGCGGCACACATGGATTAACGAAGTACTATCAATGAATTAACAAATCGTGACGCATTTCGCGTCATGCCCACGAAAAAGCCCCGGTCAGATGACCGGGGCTTCATGCTTGTGACGATTGTTACAGTCGATCAGTTCGACTGGCGGCGCAGGAACGCCGGGATATCGAGATGATCGTCCCCCTGTGGCGCGGGAGCAACGGGGGCCGGACGGCCATGGACATCGAGTCCCTGCGGTGCCGGACGGCGGGCATATTCGGACACCGGCGGCTCATTAGCCATCTGCTGGGCGACCGTGCGCTGCGGCTTGCGTTCCGGCAACGGCGGCATCGGAGCCATGGCGGGGGCCTGCGGGCGGCCGGACACCGGAGCTTCCGATTCTTCGTCGCGACGACCAAGGCCGACATTGGCGAGGCGCTGCAGCAACGACAGGCGCTGCTTCTGCGGCTCGTCCTCCGCGTCGCCGCGGGCCTGACGAATTTCGGCCTGAGCCGGCATCGGCAGTTCCTCGAACTTCGGCATACGCGGCGCGCGAACCGGCGCACGTTCCGCCGACGGCGGAATGAACTGCTCGGGAATCGGCGCCTCGAGCGGAGCTTCCTGGCGCGGTAGATCGGGGAACAGCGAGGGCTTCTGGGCAATCGGACGGACGGTCACATCGCCATACTGCTGCGGGGCGGCCGGAGCAGTGGCTTCCGGCGCAACCGCGGCAGCGATCGCAGCGAGCGCAGCACGCTCGTGATTGCTGGACGGCGCACGCGGAGCGGGCGCAACAACCGGAGCGGGAGCTCCGGCCTTCGCGGCGCTGGCGGCAGCGAGGCGCTGGTTGTCGGCGCGCAGACGAGCGGTCAGGTCAGCGAGGCGAGTGTCCGGCTGCGCCGGCTGGCCAACGGCTGCGACCGGCGCACCCACCGGACCCGGTGCGGTGCGGGCGAGTTGGGCCTGCTCGATGCCGGTGGCGACCACCGACACGCGGATGACACCGTCGAGGCCTTCGTCGAAGGTGGCGCCGACGATGATATTTGCGTCCGAATCCACTTCCTCGCGGATGCGGGTGGCAGCTTCGTCGACTTCGAACAAGGTGAGGTCCTTGCCGCCGGTGATCGAAATGAGGAGGCCCTTCGCCCCCTTCATCGAGGAATCGTCGATCAGCGGGTTGGCGATGGCGGCTTCGGCAGCAGTCAGCGCACGCTTCTCACCGGTGGCTTCGCCGGTGCCCATCATCGCCTTGCCCATCTCCTTCATCACGGCGCGAACGTCGGCGAAGTCGAGATTGATCAGGCCTTCCTTGACCATCAGGTCGGTGATGCAAGCAACGCCTGAATAGAGCACCTGGTCGGCCATCGCGAAGGCGTCGGCGAAGGTGGTCTTCTCGTTGGCTACCCGGAACAGGTTCTGGTTCGGGATGATCAGGAGGGTATCGACGACCTTGTGCAGCTCGTTGATCCCCGCTTCGGCGGTGCGCATACGGCGCTGGCCTTCGAAGTGGAACGGCTTGGTGATGACGCCGACGGTGAGGATACCCATGTCGCGCGCTGTCTTGGCGATGACCGGAGCAGCACCGGTACCGGTGCCGCCGCCCATGCCAGCGGTGACAAACACCATGTTGGCGCCCGTGAGGTGATCGCGGATCTCGTCGATCACTTCTTGCGCAGCGGCAGCGCCGACATCCGGCTGCGAACCGGCGCCGAGGCCTTGGGTGACCTGGGTGCCCATCTGCACGATGCGCTGCGCCTTCGACATGGTCAGCGCCTGCGCGTCCGTATTGGCGACGACGAAGTCGACGCCCTGCAGACCTGCGGTGATCATGTTGTTGACGGCGTTGCCGCCGGCGCCACCGACACCGAACACGGTAATCCGGGGCTTCAGCTCGCTGATATCAGGAACGTTGAGATTGATGGTCATGAGGTTGCCTCTCGTATTACGCGCGAATTGGGTGGTCTTGCCGATGGCCTGCAGCCGGTGGCGTCGAAGCTGGAATGTGCCTTGCCTGGAAAAATCTCATCAGAAGCCCTCGCGTAGCCATCGACCGACCTTTCCGAAGTATCCGCCGCCGTCGGTGCCTGTCTTGAGCTGCCGCGTGAAACGCGGCTCGACATGTTCGAGGTGAGCGAATTGCGGATAGACAAGGAGTCCCGATGGGACGGCGAAAGATGCACTCTTCGCTTCCATCGGGAGACGACCGAAGCCGAGCGGGCGCGCAACGCGCACCGACCGACCAAGAATCTGCGAACCGAGTTCGGCAAGACCGGTGAGCTGCGACGCGCCACCTGACAGCACTACACGTGCGCGCGGCTCTGCTGCGAAAGGCGAGTCGGCAAGCCGATCCCGGATCATCTCGAAAATCTCCTCGGCACGCTGGCGCACAATGTTTGCAATCGTGGCGCGTGACACGGCCTGCGGATAATCACGATCGTTATCGCCAGCCGTCGGCACGTTCATCATTTCACGCGCGTCGGAGCCACCTGTCAGCACGGTGCCATATAACGTCTTGATTCGCTCGGCGTCCGCAATGCAGCAGCCGAGTCCGCGAGCAAGATCCATGGTGATGTGTTGCCCGCCGACCGCAAATCCCGACGCATGTACGATGCGGCCGCCGGAATAGGTCGCAATGGTCGTGGTCCCTGCCCCCATCTCGACGACGGCAGCGCCGAGATCGGTCTCGTCGTCGGTGAGCACGGAGAGACCCGCGACATAAGGTGCAGCGGCCATCGCCTCGACATTGAGATGACAACGCTCGACCACAAGCATCAGATTGCGTGCAACGGTCGCGTCGGCAGTAATCACATTCATATCGACGCCGAATTGCGACGCGACCATCCCCTTGGGATCGCGAATGCCCTTCACGCCATCGAGCGAATAACTCACCGGCAATGCATGCAGCACGGTGCGGCCCGGCGGTGTCGCATGGCGCATGCCCGTCGAGGTGACGCGCGCCATATCGGAGGCGCTGACCGCGCCACCCTTGATGTCGGCCGAAGCTTCGATCAATTGCCCCTGCAGGCGGCCTGCGGAGACAGAAAGCAAAACGGATTCGACACGCACCTTGGCCATGCGCTCGGCGAGGCCGACGGCCTGCCGCACCGAGTGCTCGGCCTCGCCCATATCGACGACAGCGCCAGACTTCACGCCGCGCGACTGGATCTGACTATAGCCGATGAGTTCCACTGCATGGGTGCGGCCGCGCAAGGCCTCATTCGGCGCGCACGGCCGCAGGCGTGCGATCATGCACGCGATCTTGCTGGTGCCAACATCCAGCGACGCCACCAATGCTGTGCGATTGGCCGCCATCTGGCGCGTCTTGGGCGCCTGGTTGCGATCCAGCCCGCTCATGCCGCGCCCGCTTTCTTCTTGGCTTTATCCTGCGCCTTGAACTGCTCTTCGCGGGCCTTGGCAGCCTCCTCCGACAGACGCACGGTCAGGCGATCCGGCAGGCGCATGTCGATGGCGACGATGTCGCGCGAAAACAGGCGATCCTCGCGATCGAGCTTGCTCAGCATAGCCAGCGCATTGCCAACATCATTCTCAGGCAGACGGACGTCCAGATTGTCGTTGAGGCGGAGATTCCAACGGCGCTCGCCGACATAGATTGCGGCCTTGGTTACGGCGCGAACCTGCGGATAGCGATCGAGCAGCGCAATGAAATCCTTGGCCTGGGTATCGGCGCCCTTGCCCACCACCAGCGGCAGCTTGACGAAGCGGCTCGGCACATAATTTTCAAGCACGGCCCCATCGTCGGCGATAACGGCAAGCTTGCCGTCTTCCTGCCAGAGTGCAAAGGCGGTGCGCTCGGTGACGTCGATCTGCAGGCGGTCCGGATACAGCTTCAGCACATTGGCATCGGCGATCCACGGATTGGCCTTCAACTTGTCGCGCACTGCAGCGGCATCGAGGAACAGCAACGACGAGCGGCCGTTGATGCCGCCGATGGCCAGGATCTCGTCCTGCGTGAGCTGCTTCCGTCCATTGAGAATGACCGAGGAAATGCGGAAACCGGCCGCATTGGCTGCAGCATTCCGGGTGTCCTGAAAGGCGGTGACGACTTCGTCGACATGTTCGCCTTTGACGACACCGAAGCCGACGCTGCCGGCCAGGATCAGCAAGGTAGCGGCAATGCCGACGCGGCGCGGCACATAGCGCTCGATAAAGATGACAACCTTGTTGGTGCTCGGCTCGCGCGCGGGGGCCTTGCGGTTCTTCAAGGCCGTGACGGAACGCTCGAACGGCGCCAGCCGCTCACGCAGCAGGATGCCTGCCCCACGGGCCGCCATCTTGAGGTCAGCCTGGGGCCTCAGCGATCCGACCGACCGAGAGAGGCGTCCTCCACCATCCATTCCACGAGCTCGTCACAGGTTGCGCCCGCATTCGCGCGGGACCAAAGCACTGGCGATGACGCAGGTGACATCTCGGTCAGACCGGAATGGGTAAGTGCCTGAAACAACACTCTTTCCATCGATACGCGTCGTTACGGAAGTTCCGCACAGCTCACGCCTCGGCAGCCAAGCGCAACATGCGCCGCCAGCGTTAACCTTCGGCGGTCCTGGTAAACAAAACGTAAAGGGGACGGAATCACGGGGCATTTTACCCCGGATTCTGAAGACTTTAGCGGGACTGTTGCAGCCGGGTGTTAAGGAAGCTTGGCGGCTCGGCGCAGGCGGCGTTCGGTCGCAGATTGACTGCCGCCGTGGAGCGATTGTGTCTGTATCCAGCGCAGCCCGGAGACCAGCGTCTCAATCAGCTCTGCCGTCCCCGCATTGCGCTGCGCTCCAGGCGGGCTACGCCAAGTTCGATCTGCCCGTTCAGAAACTCCACAAAGCTAATCCCCTGCGCGTGCAGCGCCTTGGGATAGAGCGAGGCCTTGGTCAGCCCGGGCAGCGTGTTGGTTTCGAGGTAGATCAGGCCATTGGCCGATACGATGAAATCCGAGCGTGAATAGCCTGTGCAGGACATCGCCTTGTGAGCGCGAACGGCGAGATCCTGCAGTTGCGCGGTGACCTCGAGCGTGAAGCGGCCGGGACAGATTTCCTGGGTCGATTTGGCCAGATACTTCGCCTCGTAGTCGAACCCGCCATCCGCCGGAATGATCTCGATGGGCGGTAGCGCAAATACCGAACCATCGACCTGTTCCAGCACGCCGCAAGTGGCCTCGATACCGGCGACAAACGGTTCGATCACATAATCCTCGACCTTTGCAGCATTGCGAACAGCAACAAAATCCTGCTTCGCGTTCACGAACATCAGGCCATAGCTGGAGCCGTCGCGCGCTGGCTTGGCGATCAGCTTGCCGTATTGCTCAAAGGCATCTTCCATCTCGGACAACGCGATGCCAGCCGCGATCGGGACGCCGGAAATGGCAGCGAAACGCTTGGCCGCAACCTTGTCGAAAGCCAGATTGGACGATGCCGAGCCGGAGCCGGTGAAGGCAACGCCGCGGACTTCGCACATGGCCTGCACTTCGCCATTCTCGGCGGCGCCACCATGCATGCCGAGCACCAGCACCCGGCCCCCGGCCCTGGCATGGTCGAGCGCCTGCGACAGCGAACCGAGCGACTTGCCATCGGCCTTGAACGGGTTTTCGAACGGGCGATCGTGACCGAGCAGCGCTGCGCCTGACGTCTCGTAGACCCGATCATCGGCATCCCAGAACCACAGCGCGGCGTCCGGCAGCGCGGTATGCAGTGCCTGCGCCGAGGCGACAGATACCAGCCGCTCCTTGTTCAGGCCACCGAACAGGATGGTGATCCGTGCCGGATCGATCGAGGCAGTCATCATCGGGTCTCCATACGAATCACGGCATCGTAACCATAGAAGCAAGGCGATGGCACGCGGAGCCGCGATTCATATAATGCCTTGCATGACGTCATTGCGCGAGAGCACGACGGGGATCAACGGGACCAAAACGAGATGATCAGGGCCTGGCTCGAACTCAACACCTTCGGCATCTTCGCCACGCTCGCCGCGCTCTATTACGGAGCGGCCCTCCTGCTGGTGTATCTGGGCTTCCGTTCGCCGCTGCGCCGCCCGATCCAGAAGATGAACGGCATCGTCGCGCCGTTTTTCTCCTCGGTCGCGATCCTGTTCGGCCTGCTCACCGGCTTCCTCGCCAGCGATGTCGGCGAGCGTGGCCGGCATGCGGTGCGCGCAACGCAGGCCGAGGCCAGCGAGATCCGCAACGTCTATGCGCTCAGCGTCGCGGCCGCTTCGGACATGACCGATATCCGCACCGCTCTCAAGGCCTATGTCAATTCGGTGCTCGAGGACGAATGGCCGGCGATGATCAACAGCGCCGCTTCGCCGCGGACAGAGACGGCCTATGACGGCGTGTTACGCGAGGTCAGCGATCCCGGCATCGCACGCGAATCCGGAGCGCCCGTACAAGCGGCGCTGCTCAGCGCGGCCATCCGCGCCGGTACGGCACGCAGCGAGCGGCTCAGCATCGCGGCAGACCAAACCAACGACCTGAAATGGGTGTCCGTGCTTATCCTCGGCCTGCTGACCCAGGTGGGGCTGGCGCTCGTGCATCTCGACCGGCCGCGCGCGATGCTGACGGCACTCGCAGTGTTCGGCAGCGCAGCCATCGTCGCACTCGGCATGATCGGGCTGCAGGAACATCCCTATGAGGGTGCATTCAAGGTATCGAAAACGCCGCTGGAACATCTGCTGACATTGCCAGATCTCGGGCCAGCCTCGGCGCTGCCGCCAGCGCCCAAGCCTGAAAACTAGGGCACGACGCCGATCCGCTTGATCTCCCAATGGAGATCGATGCCGGATTGCGCCAGCACGCGCGTGCGCACCGTCTCGCCGAGCTGCTCGATATCGGACGCTGTCGCATCGCCGGTGTTGATCAGGAAGTTGCAGTGCATCTCCGATACCTGCGCGCCACCGATACGCAGACCACGGCAGCCGGCAGCATCCACCAATTTCCATGCTGAATGACCCGGCGGATTCTTGAAGGTCGATCCTCCAGTCTTCTCGCGGATCGGCTGCGCGGTTTCGCGATGCTGCTGGACCTCGTCCATGCGCGCCCGGATCGCAGCGGGATCGGCGATCGGTCCACGAAATCTGGCTGATGTGAAGATGATCGACGGATCGACGCCCGAATTGCGATAGACGAATTGCATACCGGCATTGTCGAACACATGCTTAGCGCCGGCGCGTCCGATGCCGGTGGCTTCGACCAGCACATCCTTCGTCTCGCCGCCATTGGCACCGGCATTCATCCGCAGCGCACCGCCGATGGAGCCGGGAATGCCGAAATAGAACTCCAGTCCGCCGATATTGGCTGCGGCCGCCGCTTCCGCCACGCGTTTGTCCAGCGCCGCAGTGCCAGCCGTGAGGGTATCCCCATCGGCTGTGATCTGACCGAAGCCGCGCGGGCTAAGGCGAATGACAACGCCTTCGATGCCGCCGTCGCGCACGATCAGGTTGGAACCGACACCGACCACATAGACCGGAACGTCGCCTGAAAGCTTCGAGAGGAAGTAAGCGAGATCGTCTTCGTCGGCGGGGGTAAACAACACCTGCGCCGGTCCGCCGACACGAAACCATGTCAGCGGCGCCAGGGATTCATTCGCGAGCATGCGCCCGCGCAAGTCCGGCATGGCGGCTCTGAGAGCGGGCGTAATGTCGGGAAAGCCGGCCACGATATTATCCGAGTGCCTTCAATTCACCGGGCAACGCATAGGCCCACTGCGTGATGTTGCCGGCTCCGAGGCAGACGACGGTATCGCCGCTCTTCGCCACACCGGCGACAAGACCGGCCAGCGCCGCCGACTCCGCCAGCGGAATGACTTCGCGATGGCCGTGGGCGCGCAGGCCAAGGACATAGTTGTCGCGATCAATGCCAGGGATCGGCGCTTCGCCGGCGGCATAAACTTCGGCGACGATCACCGTATCGGCATCGTTGAAGCAGGTGCAGAATTCCTCGAACAGCGACTGCAGACGCGTATAGCGATGCGGCTGCACCACGGCGATGACCTTGCCGGACGTGCTCTCGCGCGCAGCGCGCAGCACGGCGGCGATCTCGACGGGATGATGGCCATAGTCGTCGATGATGGTGACACCGTTCCACTCGCCGGTCTTGGTGAAGCGACGCTTCACACCGCCGAAGGACGAGATCGCCTTGCGGATCTGCGCATCGGAAATGCCGAGTTCATGCGCCACGGCGATCGCCGCGGTCGCATTGAGCGCATTGTGGCGGCCGGGCATCGGCAGCAGCAGGTTGTCGATTTCATGCGTCGTGCCGGCCTTGCGATCGCGGAACGCGACCTTGAAGCTCGAGCCGCCGTTGGCCGGCTTGAGATCCACGAGGCGCGCATCGGCCTGCGGATTCTGTCCGTAGGTGATGATGCGGCGATCCTCGATCTTGCCGACAATGGTCTGCACGACAGGATGATCGATGCACATGACAGCGAAACCGTAGAACGGCACGTTTTCGACGAAGTTGCGGAACGCGTCCTGCACATTGTCGAACGTCTTGAAGTGGTCGAGATGTTCCGGATCGACATTGGTGACGATGGCGACATCGGTCGGCAGCTTGAGGAAGGTGCCGTCGCTCTCGTCTGCCTCGACGACCATCCACTCGCCGGCGCCGAGGCGCGCATTGGTGCCATAGGCATTGATGATGCCGCCATTGATGACGGTGGGATCGAGTTCGCCGGCATCGAGCAATGCCGCGACCATGGAGGTGGTGGTAGTCTTGCCGTGGGTACCGGCGATGGCGACGCAGCTCTTGAGGCGCATCAACTCGGCCAGCATTTCGGCGCGGCGCACGACAGGGATGCGCTGCGCACGCGCAGCCATCAGTTCCGGATTGTCGCGCTTGATGGCGGTGGAAACGACCAGCACATCGGCGCCGGCTACATTCTCCGCCTTGTGGCCGACTTGAATCGTGATGCCCTTCTCGCGCAGCCGGTTAACGTTGGCGTTCTCCGACGCGTCCGATCCCTGCACGGTGTAACCGAGATTGCTCAGTACCTCGGCGATGCCGCTCATGCCGATGCCGCCGATACCGACAAAATGAATGGGTCCGATTTCGCGCGGCAATCTCATGGGAATCTCGTCTCTCGTCACGCCCGGCGCAGCACCGGACAGATGACTCCTTCAAACAGACGCGGATGGCCGGGACAAGCCCGGCCACCGCGAAAAAGACGGATATTTGGCTTGCAGCGTCGGCGAATCCTGCCGAATCGCCCCTACTCTGCCGCCGCGGGAACCGGCGCACGTCCCCGTTCGAAGCGCATTGCGGCTACCGCCACGCCGAGTGCTGCCAGTGGCACCAAGGCGGCAACCCACGGCACAGAGGCAAGTCCGCCGTGATCAATCACCGCACCGCCAAGCCAGGCACCGATCGCATTGCCGAGATTGAAGGCGGCAATGTTGAAGCTCGATGCCAGGCTCTGGCCGGCACCATGTGCCTTTTCCAGCACCCACATCTGCAGCGGAGGCACGGTGGCAAAACCGACAGCACCGAGCAATGCGACAAAGACCACGATGGCGATCTGATTGTGAGTGGCGAAGCTCATCAGCCCGAGCACCGCAGTCAATGCGAACAGACTGCCGAGTACAGTCGGGATCAACCAACGATCCGCCAGACGGCCACCAACCAGATTGCCGACCACGAGACCGCCGCCAAACACCAGCAGGATCGGAGACACCGCCGCATCCGAAAAGCCGGCCAGTCGCGTCAGTATCGGCGCGATATAAGTAAACACGGCGAACACGCCGACCCAGCTTAGCACCGTGGTCAGAAGACCCATCAGCACCTGCGGTCGCGCGAGCACCGCGAGATCCTGCTTCAGGTTCGACGACTCAGGCGCGTCACGATCCTTCGGTACAAATACTGCGATGATCGCTAGAGCGAGCACGCCAACCAGCGTGACTGCGTAGAATGTCGCGCGCCAGCCAAGATGCTGGCCGAGCCAGGTGCCAAACGGGACGCCGAGAATGTTGGCGACCGTCAGGCCGGTAAACATCACCGCGATGGCTGATGCTTTCTTGTTGGCCGGCACCAGCGTGGTGGCCACGACCGACCCGACACCGAAGAAAGTGCCGTGGGCAAAGGCCGTCAGCACGCGGGCAGCCATCAGGCTCCAGTAATCGGGCGCAACAGCACAAGCGAGATTGCCGATGGTGAAGATGCCCATCAGCACAAGGAGCACCGTCTTGCGCGGCCAGCGCGAGGTGGCGATCGTCATGATCGGCGCGCCAACCACGACGCCGAGCGCGTAGCCGGAGATGAGCAGGCCGGCGGCCGAGATGGAAACGCCAAGATCGCCGCCGACCTCGATCAGCAGGCCCATGATGACGAATTCGGTGACGCCAATTCCAAAAGCGCCGGCGGTGAGCGCATAGAGTGCGAGAGGCATGGCAAAGTCCGTGCGTGGGAGTTCGATGCCAAGGATATGGACCGGCCGGTATAGATGAGATAGACGTTCATTAGGAACAATATTTGTGAACTGAAGTCACAATGTCACGACTCGACGTCAATCGCTCCGGCGAGATGGAAGTGTTCACCCGGGTGGTCGAACTCGGCGGCTTCTCCACCGCGGCCCGCGCCTTCCAGATGACGCCCTCCGCGATCAGCAAGTTGGTGGCGAGGCTGGAAGCGCGGCTCGGCGTGCGGCTGATCAATCGCTCGACACGAAAACTGCAACTGACGCCGGAAGGCACCGCCTTCTACGAGCGCGCGGTGCGCATCCTCGACGAAATCGCGGCAGCCGAGCGCGAAGCAGCCGTGGGCGCAACGCCGAGCGGCCTGCTCCGCGTCAACACGAGCGTGCCATTCGGCCTGCATCGTTTGTTGCCGCTGCTGCCAGATTTCGCGAGGCGCTATCCGGACATCAAGGTCGAGGTCACGCTGACAGATCTCGTGGTCGACCTGCTGGAGCAGCGCGCAGATGTGGCGATCCGGGTTGGACCCATGCGCGAGTCACGCCTGCTGGCGCGCAAGCTCGGCGAGAGCCGGATGGTCGTGGTCGCATCACCTGCCTATCTCTCCGAACGCGGCACGCCGGCGACGCCGGACGATCTGGCACAACATAACCTGCTCGATTTCGGCTTCGCCAAATGGAAAGACGGCTGGCCGTTCAGATTGAAGAATGGCGAGACCATCACCGTGGTGCCATCAGGCAACGCGCTGGTCAGCGACGGCGAGGCGATGCACTTGATCGCACTGTCCGGCATGGGGCTGGCGCGGCTGGCACGTTTTCATGTGGAGGCCGACTTGACCGCTGGCCACCTGGTTCCTGTTCTCGAAGAGCTCAATCCCGGCGATATCGAACCGATCCATGCAGTGTTTGTCGGCCATGGTGGACAACTGCCCGCGCGTGTTCGGGCATTTCTGGATTATCTGGTGGAGAGGGTAAGGATCTGAGGCCAGTCAGCGCATGAACAACGGCGGCAAACCCGGGGCTGCTCCGCCGGAGAGAAACGAATCCAGAAACATCTTGCCGAGCGCATAACTGGCTTCCGGCGTTTCGGGCTTGAGCCATCCATCCCGAATGGCATTCTCGAACGCGGCAGGCGACAATGCCGACAGATCGCGATCCAGCTTGATGCACCGTGCGCGTGCTGCGGCACGAAACAGAATGCTCGCATAACCCAGACGATTCAGCGCGCGTACAAGCTGCAGCCTCGCGTGATCGTGCGCGGCGAGAGGCCGTTGATACCATGCTTGTATCAGCACCTTCTCCAGTTCCGGTGCCGGCGCGAAATTGTCCAGAGCGGTTCCAACGTCGATAAGAGGATCATTCAGCGACGCCCCCTCCCAATCGATCAACCACAGGCGATCGCCGTCGAACAGAAGATTGCGCGGCAGAACGTCGTTGTGGCCAGCAACGAATTGCCCCGAATCCCGGGAATAGGTCCCGCTGATGCGCTTCAGTTTCTCGGAATGCGCATCGAGCACGCCATCGGCGAACAGTCCGGATTTGCAGACCTTTCCCCAGAGCCGCTCGACGACATCGGGATATTCGATCACGCGCTGAAATGACGGCAGGCATTGCACCTTTGCGAGCAATTCGCCCACTGCCACGGCGAGTCCACGAGGGCCGCCCGGATAGGTCTCCAGCCGACGATCCTCGACAAAGTCCATCACAACGATGCCTGCGACCTCATCGATGTAGTGCAGTCGTGGCGCTATACCTGCCGCAGCGGCGATCTTCATCGCAGCGTATTGATGCGGATTGCGGAGAGAATTTTCTGCCCCCTCCATTCTCAAAACATAACGATGACCGGCGATATCGACCCGGTAAACAAACGCGCCAGAGACACCGCCGAGAACCGGGCTGGCCGTATAGTTGCTGGCAGAGCCGAAGGCAGCAGCGACGGCCGCACGCGCCATCTCGCGCTGCACTTCCGGAATTCCGATCAATCCGCTGTCATCCATCGCCCGCCCCCATCGCGCTCCGGCGAGTGTAGCAAATGGAATGCCGCCCGCTACGGCAGATAAATAGGCACAGCAATATCCTGGATTTCTTCGTCGCGAGCGCTCCTCGCAATGACAGCGAGTGAGGCCAACTATATCTTCGCCACCTTCATCACCAAATCGGCGAGTTGATCGGCCGCATCCAGCCGCCCGACCTTTCGCGCATCGCGTGCCATCTCGTTGAGGCGTGCCGGCTCGCCGGCAAGCGCAGAGATTTCGGATGCCAGACGCAGCGGCGTGAATTCGCTTTGCGGGATGCGGATGGCGCCGCCGGCATCGGCAAGCACGCCGGCATTGGCGTGCTGGTCCTGATCGAGCGCGCCGGGCAGCGGCACCAGGATCGACGGACGGCCGATCGCGCCGAGTTCGGCGACGGTGCCGGCGCCGGAGCGCGAGATCACGAGATGGCTGGAGGCGAGCCGCGCCGGCAGATCGGAAAAAAACGGCGCCAGTTCGGTCTTGATCTTGAGCTGATCGTAGATCGCACGGACGCGAGGCATATCCTCCTCACGCACCTGTTGCGTGAGGATGAGTCGGCTCCACAACGATGGTTCCAGCTTCTCGATGGCCGGCGGCACGATATCCGCCATGATGCGCGCGCCCTGGCTGCCGCCAACGACGAGCAGACGAAACGGTGCGGTGAGATCGGGCGCAGAATACGGAACCGCTGCGGCAGCGAGGATCGCCGGACGCATCGGCGTGCCCGTGGTGATGGTCTTCTTGGCGAGGTCGGGTACGCGATCGAGCACACCGGGCAGCGAGGTGGCGATCGCATCGACCTTCTTCGACAGCAGCCGATTGGCGCGCCCCATGACGGCGTTGGAATCGTGAATGATGCTCGGGATACCGAACAGCCGCGCAGCGAAGAGCGGCGGCAGCGTGGGATAACCGCCAAAGCCGATCACGGCGGCAGGCCGCGAACGCAGCATCAAATTGACCGCCATCGCGGTGCCAGCCGTCAGCATGACGCCGGTGCGCGCCAGCGACAGCGGATTGCGCGAACGCACCGTCTCGCTCGGCACCACATCGATCATGTCGCGCGAAAACAGCCCGCTATATTTGAGCGCGCGCGCATCGGTGACGAGGCGCACGCGCAGACCGCGCTTCATCAGCGCGACGCCGAGCGCTTCCGCCGGAAACAAATGCCCGCCGGTGCCGCCCGCGGCGAGCAGAATGAGCGGTGCGGTGCTCATCACGCGTAAGTGCGCGCGACATGCGCGTCGATGGCTTCGACCTCGGTGCGCGGCCGCATGCGCGTGAGCGCGAGCAACATGCCAACGCTGTAAGCGAGCGAGACCATGGAGGAGCCGCCATAGGAGATGAAAGGCAGTGTCATGCCCTTGGCCGGAATGAGGTGCAGATTGACCGCCATGTTGATAGCCGCCTGCACGCCGAACAGGATCGCGAGGCCGGACGCGGCGAAGCGCGAGAACAGGTCTTCGGTGGCATAGGCCCGCGACAGCGCACGGATGACGATGAAGGCGAACAGAGCGAGCAAGGCGAGGCACAGCAGAATGCCGAACTCCTCGGCGCCGACGGCGAAGACGAAGTCGGTGTGGCTGTCCGGCAGGCTGCGCTTGGCGATGCCCTCGCCGGGGCCGAGGCCATACCAGCCGCCATTGGAGAAGGCCTCCATCGCGGTGTCGACCTGGAACGTGTCGCCCGAGGCGGGATCCATGAAGCGCTTGATGCGACCGGCGACGTGCGGGACCATGAAGTAAGCCAGAAACAGACCGCCAGCAGCGGCGCCGGCGAGACCGGCCACCCAGACCATGCGCATGCCGGCAATGAAAAACAGCGAACCCCAGGCCATCAGGATCAGCATGGTCTGACCGAAGTCTGGCTGCAGGACGAGCAACGACACCAGCATCATCAGCATGACCACGGCCATCGATGTGGCGGGCATACCCGGCTTACGGATGGATTCGGAGAACAGCCAGGCCGCGATGACGATAAAGGAGGGCTTTGCCGCTTCCGACGCCTGGATGTTCACGCCGAGAATGGTGATCCAGCGTTTGGCGCCTTTGACCTCGGGCCCGATCGCCAGCGTCGCGAGGATCAACACGATCGACAATGCGAATACGATCAGCGCCGAACGGCGGATCTGCCGCGGCGACATGAAGGACACGCCGATCAGCACGACGATCGACGGGACCAGGAACAGGATGTGGCGGTTGAAGAAGTGAAACGGATCGAGACCGATGCGGGTCGCCACCGGCGGCGACGCGGCCAGCGACAGGATCACCCCGGCCAGCATCAGCGCGACAATGGCAGCCAGCAGCAGGCGGTCCACGGTCCACCACCATTCACTGAGCGGCGTGCGTTGTTCGCGAAAAATCATGGGCGCGTCCTGCGGATCGATAAGCCTTTATCGATGCGGCATTACGGTTGCCAGAGGGTTAAGAGATCGTGAAAAATTAGACCTTCTTGATACCGTCCAGCGCCAGCACCAGCTCCCTGAACCGATCACCACGGATTTCGAAATTGCGGAACTGGTCGAAGGAGGCGCAGGCTGGCGACAGCAGCACGACAGGTGCGGGCAACCCAGCCTCTGCCGCATCGCGCGCAGCATTGGCGACAGCGACGTCGAGGGTCACGCTGACCTCAAACGGCACCCTTCCGTCCAGCGTGCGCGAAAAGTCATTGGCCGCCTCGCCAATCAGATAGGCTTTGCGAACACGCGGAAAGAATTCGGCGAGCGGAGCGATGCCACCCTCCTTCGCCTTGCCGCCGGCGATCCAGAAAATGTCAGTGAAGGACGACAGCGCCTTCGCCGCCGCATCGGCATTGGTGCCCTTGCTGTCGTTGACGAACAAGGTGCTGCCGAGATGGCCAACCTGCTCCATACGATGGGCGAGACCGGGGAATGAGCGCAGGCCCTTCTGCAGCACATCGAGACTGACGCCAAGCGCGCGCACGGCGGCCGATGCCGCAGCCGCGTTCTGCGCATTGTGCAAGCCACGCAGCGAGCCGATATCTGCAAGATCGGCCACCACGCTTTGCGCGCCGCCGGCATTGTCAACGATCCTGCTGCCATCAATGTTGAGACCATCGGCGAGCGGATGCTTAACCGAAATGCGCACCACGCGCTTGCCGGCTTGCGCGAGACGATCGGCGATCTTGCTGCACCAGTTGTCGTCAACGCCAACGACGGCGATGCCATTCGGCTGTACATGGGCGACAAGACGCTCCTTCACGGCAGCATAATTTTCGATCGTGCCATGGCGGTCGAGATGATCGGGCGTGACATTCAGCAAGATGCCGACGGTGGGATCGAGCGATGGCGTGAGATCGATCTGATACGACGACATCTCGATCACATGCACACAGCCGGTGCGCGGCGGCTCCAGCGACAGGATTGCCGTACCGATATTACCGCCCATCTGCGTGTCGAAGCCGGCCTCGCGCACCAGATGCGCGATCAGGGCGGTGGTCGTCGATTTGCCATTGGTGCCGGTGATGGCGATGAACGGCGCGTCCGGTGCATGCGCCTTGCGCTCGCGG
The DNA here is from genome assembly GCA_002256345.1 of Bradyrhizobiaceae bacterium PARB1. Classification (GTDB taxonomy): domain Bacteria; phylum Pseudomonadota; class Alphaproteobacteria; order Rhizobiales; family Xanthobacteraceae; genus Tardiphaga. The sequence continues at coordinate 140,937 of NKIY01000011.1, forward strand.
CAGAACAATTCGACATCGCCGATCACTTCGACGCCGGCCGCGCGCGCCGCGAGCACGGTCCAGTGCGGCTGCGGATGCGTCAGCGGTACGCCGGGGGTGAGCACGAGGGCAGCGAAATTCGACCAGGACACGGTGCGCAGATCGGCGGTGATGAAGCCGGCACGTGCGGCTTCAGCCATCTTGTCGGCGCTGTCGTCGCAGGCGATGACTTCGGCACCGCCGGCCTTCAACGCGTGGCACGAGGCGAGACCGGAACCGCCGAGGCCGAAGACGGCGACAGTCTTGCCAGCGAATGTGGTGACCGGGATCACGCGATCACCGCAGCTTCAGCGTGGAGAGGCCGACCAGCGCCAGCATCACCGAGATGATCCAGAAACGGATCACGATCTGCGGTTCGGTCCAACCCTTCTGCTCGAAATGATGATGGATCGGCGCCATGCGGAACACGCGCTTGCCGGTGAGCTTGAAGGATGTGACCTGCACGATGACGGACACGGCTTCGAGCACGAAAAGGCCGCCGATCACCGCGAGCACGATCTCATGCTTCACGGCGACGGCGATAGAGCCGAGCATGCCGCCAAGCGCGAGGGAGCCGGTATCACCCATAAAGATCGAGGCCGGCGGCGCATTGAACCACAGGAAGCCAAGGCCGGCGCCAAGCACAGCGCCGCATAAGACGGCCAACTCGCCGGTGCCCGCCACATAATTGATCTGCAGATAATCGGAGAACACGGCGTTGCCGGCGAGATAGGCGATCAGGCCGAAACTCGCGGAGGCGATCATGACCGGCACGATGGCAAGGCCGTCGAGGCCGTCTGTCAGGTTTACCGCATTGCCGGCACCAACGATGATGAAGGCGCCGAAGACGACGAAGAACCAGCCGAATTTGACGATGACGTCCTTGAAAAACGGGATCACCAGGGAGCTCGACAGCGGATCGCGGCCGAGGCGCACGAAGGCATAGCAGGCGGCGCCCGCGATGATGAATTCGATCAGAAGGCGGGTGCGGCCAGCGAAGCCTTTATGGCTCTGCTTGGTGACTTTGAGATAGTCGTCATAGAAGCCGACGAAGCCGAAGCCGAGCGTCACGGCCAGCACGATCCAGACATAGGGATTGCGCGGATTGGCCCAGAGTAGTGTCGAGACGACGAGGCCGGACAGGATCATCAAGCCACCCATGGTCGGCGTGCCAACCTTGACCAGATGCGATTGCGGACCGTCAGTGCGGATCGGCTGACCCTTGCCCTGACGCAGGCGCAGATTGTCGATGATCCACGGCCCGAACAGGAACACGAACAATGCGCCGGTGACCACCGCGCCGCCGGTGCGGAAAGTGATGTAGCGGAACACGTTGAACACGGGGAAAGTGCCCGCGAAATCAATTAGCCAGTAAAACATTCAGCCTGCCTTATACCGCAGCATCGTCATGCGCGGTGTTGACGGGAAAGCGCCTTTCCAACGCGGCGACGATCGGCCCCATTTTGGAGCCCTTCGAGCCTTTCACCAGAACCGCATCGCCGGCCCGGATCGCGCCGACAACATGTGATTCGAGCGCCTTTGCGTCTCCGGCATAACCGCCCCGCTTGCCGCTGGGAAGGGCATCCCACAGGTTGCGCATCAGTGGACCACAGCAAAAAACGAGATCGATTGCGTTTGCGGTCACAGCCTCCAGCAACTCGGCGTGCAACTCGCCGCCGCGCGGGCCGAGTTCGAGCATGTCGCCAAGCACGGCGATCCGCCGCCCCTGCCCTCCGATGGCCGCGGAGCCGAGCACGTTGAGCGCTGCGGACGTCGAGGCCGGATTGGCGTTGAAGGTCTCGTCGATGAGCAGCGCTTCACCGCCGGCGATCTCCAGCATATGGCGAACGCCACGGCCTTCGGCCGGCACGACCTGCGACAGCGTCAGTGCGGCATGGGCGAGATCGGCCCCCATCAGCGACGCCGCAGCGAGGACCGCCAGCGAATTCATCGCCATATGGCGGCCGGGCATGCCGAATTTATAAGTGATGTCCTGGCCGAGCACGTTCGCATGCACGGCCGAGCATGTCGGATGCAGCGAGATATCGATCAGCCGCGCATCGGCCTTGGCATCGGAACCGAACGATACGATGCGCGAGACGCCGGCCTTCTTGGCGCTCTGTTCCAATCGCGCGAACTGACCATTGTCACGGTTGAGGATGGCGACGCCATTAGGTTCGACACCGAGGAAAATCTCCGCCTTGGCATCCGCAATGGCCTCAACACCGGAGAAGAATTCGAGATGAACGGGTTCGACCGTGGTGATGACCGCATAATGCGGATGCACCATCTTCACCAGCGGCTCGATCTCACCCGCATGGTTCATCCCGATCTCGAAAATGGCAAAGCGCACATCGGCCGGACAACGCGCCAGCGTCAGCGGCACGCCCCAGTGATTGTTGAAAGAGGCAACCGACGCATGGGTCGGGCCCTGCGCGGACAGAACCCGGAGCAACGCTTCCTTGGTCGAGGTTTTGCCGACCGAACCGGTGACAGCGACGACACGCGCACCCAATCGCGCACGCGCGGCGATACCGAGAGCGACGAGACCGTCGAGAACATCATCAACGACCAGCAGCCGTGCATCGGCACCAAAATCCTCGCATTGCGCTGCTTCCACCACCGCCAGCGCGGCGCCGTTGTTCAGCGCGGCACCGACAAAGGCGTGGCCGTCATGTACATCGCCTGTGATGGCGAAATAGGCTTCGCCGGGCTTGATGGTGCGGCTGTCTATGGAGATGCCTGTGATGCCGGCGGGGAGATCGCCATACATCTCGGCGCCCATCGCCTCCGCCATCGCGGCCGGTGTCCAGAGAAAGTCGGTCATGAAGCCCTCACAGCAAGCGCCGCCGCTGCGGCCTCGTGATCGCTGAACGGCAGCGTCTGGCTGCCGACGATCTGCCCAGTCTCGTGGCCTTTGCCCGCGATCAGCAGCGCATCGCCGGGCTCGAGACTCTGCACAGCCACGCGAATGGCTTCGGCGCGATCGCCGATCTCCGTTGCCCCGTTGGCGGCGGCGAGAATGGCGGCGCGGATGGTGGCCGGTTCCTCGCTGCGCGGATTGTCGTCGGTGACGATGACCGTGTCGGCATTGGCAGCCGCGATCTCGCCCATCAACGGTCGCTTGCCGGCATCGCGGTCGCCTCCGGCGCCGAACACCACGACCAGCCTGCGTTTCGCATAAGGCCGCAATGCCTGCAGCGCCTTGGCGAGCGCATCCGGCTTGTGCGCGTAATCGACGAAGACCGGCGCGCCATTGCGATCGCCGACGCGTTCGAGGCGACCCTTGGCGCCTTCGAGATGTTCGAGCGCGGCGAAAGTCGCGTCAACATCGCCGCCCGTGCCGATGACGAGACCGGCGGCAACGAGCGCATTCTCGATCTGGAATTCACCCACCAGCGGAAGTCGAACTGCGTAGGCTTTGCCGTGATGTTCCAGCTTGAGCTGCTGTTCAAAGCCATCGACCACGGCTTCGACGAGACGAATGCCCTCGCCTGTGCCATCGCCGCCGCGTCCTACCGACAAGACGCGCAATTTTCGCGCACACGCCGCACTGATCACATCCGCCGAGCAATCGTGATCGGCCGAGATCACGGCCGGTCCACCGTCGGCGACCAGATCGCGAAACAGGCGCAGCTTGGCAGCGAGGTAATGCGCGACGTCCGGATGATAATCCATATGATCGCGCGACAGGTTGGTGAACCCCGCCGCAGAGACCCGCACGCCGTCGAGCCTGAACTGATCGAGCCCGTGCGAGGAGGCCTCCAGCGCGAGATGCGTGACGCCGTCGCCTGTGATCTCGTCAATCTGCCGATGCAGCGAGATCGGATCGGGCGTGGTGAGCGAGCCATAGACGGTGCGCTTCGGCGAGACGAGACCGATGGTGCCGATGCTCGCGGAGGCATGGCCAAGCCGCCCCCAGATCTCACGTGTAAAGGACGCCACCGAGGTCTTGCCCGACGTGCCGGTGACGGCGGCAATGACCTCCGGCTGGCGCGGATAGAATTGAGCTGCCGCCAGCGCCAGAGCACGGCGCGCATTGCCGAGTTTGACAAAAGGCACAGCAATGTCCGCCGGCTCATGCTCTCCGGCTACCGCAACGGCACCGGCCGCGATCGCCTGCGCAACAAAACGCGCGCCATCGGTCTTGGCACCGGCGAGCGCAAAAAACACGTCGCCCGGCTTCACCGCGCGGCTGTCCACAGCAAGACCGGTAATCGCAATATCCGCAGCCTGCGGCGCCATCGCGGCATCACTGCTGAAAAGGTCGCCTAGTTTCATGCTGCTCCGGACAAGGCAAATCAGGACGGGACGGGTTCCGTGACCTCACGCAAACCGCATTTTGCCCCCGCTGTAAAGCGCGGAAGCGGCGTTACTGAGTGACCTTTGATGTCGCAAGAATAAGGCGGTCGGACGGCGCCAGATCGAAGCGCGGCTCCAGACCCAGCAGCGGCGCGATACGGGCGATCACGTTGCCGCCAGTTGGCACCGCGTTCCAGCCCGACGTGATGAAGCCGTGAGTTTCCGGGAGCGACTTCGGCTCATCCAGCATCACCAGCACCTGATACTGCGGATTGTCCATCGGCAGCACGGCGGTAAAGGAGTTCAGCACCTGCTTCTTGGAATAGCGACCATTGACGACCTTTTCCGAGGTCCCCGTCTTGCCGCCGAGATAGTAACCTTTCGCCCGCGCCTCCGCCTGACGCGCCGAACCGACCTCGGCATTCAGGCGCATAAGATAGCGGACCTTGTCGCTGGTTTCTTTCTTGATGACGCGCTTGGCGATCGCCAGCGCCTCTTCCTCGGAGCGCTTCATGAAAGTTGGCGGAATCAGATTGCCGCCATTGACCATCGCATTCACCGCCATAACCGCCTGCAGCGGCGCCACAGCGATACCATGGCCGAAGGAAATGGTAATGGTATTGAGGTCGCCCCAGCGCTTCGGCACGATGGGCATCGCGCTTTCCGGCAATTCAGTGCGCAGGCGATCGAGCTGGCCGACCTTCTTCAGAAACGCCTTGTGCGCTTCGACGCCCTGGCCGAGCGCGATCTTCGCAGCGCCCACATTCGACGAAAAGGTGAAGACTTCAGCGAGCGAGATCGGACGCGGCACCGGATGCGTGTCGTGGATCTTGAACTTGCCATAGCTGAGCGGGTAGCGCGCATCGAACATGGTGTTGAGATTGACCTTGCCGCTGTCGAGCGCCATCGCCAGCGTCAGCGTCTTGAAGGTCGATCCCATTTCATACACGCCGGTCGTCAGGCGGTTGATGCGGTCCGGATCGTGTACTTCCTTCGGATTGTTCGGGTCGAAATCCGGCAGCGACACCATGGCGACGATCTCGCCGGTGCGAATATTGGAGACGAGTCCCGATGCGGCCTTGGCGCTGAACTTGGCCTTGGCCTTGAGCAGTTCGTCGCGCAGCGCGTGTTCGACGCGCGTGTCGAGCGCGAGCTCCACCGGCTTCTGCATGCGGTCCGAGGCAAAGCCGGCGCGGTGCAGATCGGCCAGCCCGTTATTGTCGAGCCACTTTTCGATGCCGGCGATGCCTTGATTATCGATATTGGTCAGGCCGATCACATGCGACACCGTCGATCCGTTCGGATAGACGCGCTTGTTCTCGCGCAGGAAACCGATGCCGGGAATGCCGAGGCGATGAATGTCGCGCTGCTGCTGCTGGGTGATATCGCGCTTTAGCCAAGCAAAGCCCTTGCGGCTGTTGATGCGCTCGCGCACCTCTGCACCATCGAGATCGGGCAACGCGCCGGTGAGCAGCTCCGCCGCCTCGTCCTTATCGATGATACGGCGCGGCTCGGAGAACAGCGACGGCGACTTCACGTCGGTCGCAAGGATCGTGCCATTACGATCGACAATGTCGGGACGGGCGGTGGCGATGGCATCACGCGAGGCACGTCGTTCCGCATGGCTGTCGCCATTAACAGCGAACATCACAAGACGCACGGCGATGATGCCATAGACGGCGCCGAAAGCGAGCATGGCAAGGCCGACGCGCGCCCGCGCCTTGGCAGCACGGTCGGTGTTCTTCCCATAGAGCAACGTGCGCATCAGGCGCTGGCGCCACGGCTCCGGCGGACGCTCGACCGATTTGTTGGCGTTGGCGGAAGGCTGTGCAGTCATTGCTGATCCTCCGGCCGATCCGCCTTGTCCTGCGCCTTGTCGGACACCGATCCGGTGACGACGACGTCCGGGTCGATGCTGTTGAGCATCGCGCCGATGGGATCGGGCGTACCCGGCCGGGCGAAGCTCGGCGGCCGATCGGGAAGATTCTTCAGGCTGTCGAACTGCTGCGCCGACATCGGCTGCAATTTGAGGTGACGCTCGGCGAGCCCCTGCAGGCGCATCGGCCCGTCCATTTTGGCCCATTCGGCGCGCAGCAACGCGATGGCATCGCGCTGTTCGCGGATATCTGCGTGCAGGCGCAGCACCTTCTCGGTGCGCACGGTGGACTCCATCTTGATGCGATAAACATAAGCCGCCGCAAAGACGAGGACCCCGATGACGAGGAGATGGATGATGCGCATGCGTCAGCCTCCCCGCATCACGGAAGCGAGCGTCGGCCAGCCCGGCAGGGAACCGGCATCCTGCGCGGGTGCATCGGTGCGTTCGGCACCGCGCAGCTTCGCCGAACGCGCACGCGGATTGGCCTTGGTCTCGTCATCGCTGGCGACAATCGGGCGTTTGTTGACGAGCTTGAAGCGCGGCACGGCCTGTGCGACTTCCGGCAGATGGCGCGAACCACCGCCGGTCTTGCTGCGTTCGGCGATGAATGTCTTGACGATACGGTCTTCCAGCGAATGGAAGGAAACGACCGAGAGGCGGCCGCCGGGCTTCAGCACCTGCTCTGCAGCAGCGAGCGCGATGTGAAGTTCATCCAGCTCTTCGTTCACAAAGATGCGCAGCGCCTGAAACGTTCGCGTCGCCGGATGGATTTCGCCCGGCTTCGCCCACACGACCTTGGAGACGATCTCGACAAGCTGTTTTGTCGTCGTGATCTCGGCTTCTTTTCGCGCGGCAACAATCGCACGCGCCACGGCACGCGAATGACGCTCCTCGCCGAAGATATAGATGATATTGGCGAGATCGGCCTCGGACGCCTTGGCCACCACATCGGCCGCGCTCGGCCCATGCTGACTCATGCGCATGTCGAGCGGACCGTCAAACCGGAACGAGAAGCCGCGCTCGGCCTGGTCGAGCTGCATCGACGACACGCCGACATCCATCACGACGCCATCGACCAGTGGCATACCCTGCGCGGCGCAGACCTCGGCGAGATGGGAGAAGCGATCCTCGACCAGCGTGAGACGACCGGCGGACGACGCCACCAGATCGGCCCCGCCAGCAATCGCCGTGCTGTCACGATCGATCGCGATCACGCGCGTGCCCTCGGTGGCAAGGATCATGCGCGAATAACCACCAGCACCGAAGGTCGCGTCCACATAAATGCCACCGGCGCGCGGCGACAGCATCTCGACGGCCTCGGGGCCGAGTACGGAGATATGTCGGGCATCACTCATACGCGCACGCGAACGGGCAACGAATTCCGTTCCTTCCTTACGAGGCCCCCGACCAGTCCGGACTCCGAGCGGCCCATGGCGCCTCAAATGCCGGCGCGCCGCGCGGCCAGGCCGCTGCGTCGCGCGAAAATCGAACCGGTTCGACCGATCACCCGCGTAGTCCGACGCGGTGATCGTTTGTCCGCATGGATGATGAGAACTGGCCATGGGAACGCGTGTCGAATGGAACTCTGGCCGCCCTCAAATGAGTGCGGCACGTCACCTTTCAGTAACGATGCTTAGCGTTAAGAATCCGTTGATAGTGCGATCACGAAACAACTCAATTCGTTCGCGGAGGTTGTATCGTAGTGCTGGCGCATAGCGCACAGAGCGATGAAATAAAAGGGTAAAACCAGTCTGCGATCGTTGCGCAATCGGACGCCGATCTGAATAGTGTTTCTCCCCTGCGGTCGTCACGTCGTGCCGAACTTGATGGAGAGTGAAAGAGATTGTCCGGACCCGAGACCAAGCGCCAGCGCCCCTTACCGATTCCGAAAGGGGCTGCGGACCTGCCGACCTTCACGCCGGACTCCTCCGTCGTGTCCGACGTGATTCCGTCGCCGAATTACGGTGATCGGAACAAGGGGCTCACGCCGGACATGATCGTGCTCCACTATACCGGCATGCCCGATGCCGAAGGCGCGATCACGCGCCTGTGCAGCGACGGCACCGACGTCTCGGCCCATTACATCGTTCTCGAGGACGGGCGGATCGTGCAGACGGTGCCGGAGGCCAAGCGCGCCTGGCATGCCGGCTCATCATTTTGGGCCGGCGAAGACGACATCAATTCTTGCTCCATCGGCATCGAGATCATCAATCGCGGCCACGACTGGGGCTATCCGGATTATCCTGCACGCCAAATTGCAGCTGTCACGGCACTGTGCCGTGGCATCTTGCTGCGTCGAAACATGCCGACCCATCGCGTACTCGGCCATTCCGATGTGGCGCCAGCGCGCAAGAAGGATCCCGGCGAAAAATTCCCATGGCATCTGCTCGCCAGTTCCGGCGTCGGCCATTGGGTGCATCCGGCGCCGATCGTGGCCGGCGAAGGTTTGCGGACCGGCGCGGATGGGGATCAAGTAAAGGCGCTGCAGCAGGCACTCGCCCGCTACGGCTACAGCATCGAGATCACCGGCATTTATGATGTGCCCACGACTGAAGTCGTCACTGCTTTCCAGCGCCATTTCCGTCCCGAACGTATCGATGGCGTTGCCGATCTCTCGACGCTGGAAACGCTGGAGGCGCTCCTCGTAAGTTTACCGCGCAGCGAAGCCACCAAGACCAGCTAACGCGGACTTGACGTCAGGCACGTAAGCCCCCATGGCTTTCGCGTCAGTCGGCCGGACGGCCGCTTCCGCAACGTCGAAAGGCTGCGGGGGAGGAAAGTCCGGGCTCCAATGACATGCGGTGCCGGATAACATCCGGCGGGGGCGACCCCAGGGAAAGTGCCACAGAGAACGAACCGCTCCCCACTTTCGGGTGGGGCAGCAAGGGTGAAAAGGTGCGGTAAGAGCGCACCGCGGATCCGGCAACGGAGACGGCAAGGTAAACCCCACCGGGAGCAAAACCGAATAGGGACGGCAGCGCAGTAAGTTCGTTCGCGAACGATAACACTGCAGGGTGATGTCAAACCCGCTGTCCGGGTAGGTTGCTTGAGGCCGCATGCAAATGCGGTCCCAGAAGAATGGCCGTCACGTATCGCTGCGCGAGCGGCGGTGCCTTACAGAACCCGGCTTACAGGCCGGCTGATACTGAACAACGAGGGGCCCGGCGCAACACCGCCGGGCCCCTCGCCAGTTTGAGGGCGATCGATTGCAGATCCCACAAGGGCTGCGTTACTCCGCCGCCAGCGTGCGATCGAATTCGAGCACCTGACGCTCGAACAGGCCGCGATAGATGCCATCCGGCCGCTGCGCCAGCGCGGCGTGAGTCCCCTCTTCCGCGATCGCGCCGCGATCGAACACCAGAATGCGATCGAGACTGCGCACCGTCGAGAGCCTGTGCGCGATCACGATCGATGTGCGACCTTTCATCAGCCGCTCCATCGCCTCCTGGATCAGCGCTTCGGATTCTGAGTCGAGGCTTGCCGTTGCCTCGTCCAGAATCAGCACCGGCGCATCCGCCAGGAAGGCGCGCGCCAGCGCCACGCGCTGCCGTTCGCCGCCCGACAGTTTGATGCCGCGCTCACCGACCAGCGTCCCATAGGCTTTGGGCAGCCGTTCGATAAAGTCATGCGCATTGGCCAGCCGCGCCGCGCGCTCGATCTCCGCCATGCTGGCACCGGGCCGGGCATAGGCGATGTTGTCCGCCAGCGAGCGATGAAACAGGATTGGCTCCTGCTGTACGATCGCGATCTGACTGCGCAGCGATTCCTGCGTTACGCCTGCGATATCCTGGCCATCGATGACGATGCGCCCGTCCGAGACATCGTAAAGCCGTTGGATCAGCTTCACGAAAGTGGTCTTGCCCGAACCGGAGCGTCCGACGAGGCCGACCCGCTCTCCCGCGCGGATATCGACCGACAGGCCACGATACAACGGCGTGACATGGCCGCCATAGAGGAAGGTCACATTGTCGAACCTGATGTGACCTGCTTCGATGAGGATCGGCTTCGCACCGACGGCATCGATGACGCCGATGGTCTCGTCGTGGATCGCAACCAGCTCATCCATGTCGTTGACCGAGCGTTGCAGGTTGTTGATGTGCATGCCGACATCGCGCAGATAGCCATGGATGACGACATAGCTCGTCAGCACGTAAGTGATGTCGCCGGCACCAGCGTGGCCGTTTAGCCAGAGCCACAGCGCGCCGCCGATCACCGACGCACGTACACACAGCAGAACGGCCAGCTGAGCCGTGCTGGTGTAGTTGTAGCGTAGCCATGTCCGCCGCACGCGCGCACGCCAGCGGCTGACCACCTGTCCGAGCCGCGCGTCTTCACGCGTCTCGGCGCCGAACGACTTCACCACCGCATTGCAGGTCACGGAATCTGCCAGCGTGCCGCCAACCTTGGTGTCCCACGCGTTGGAAACCCGGGCGGCCGGCGCGATATAGCGCGTGGAGAACCACACGGTCATCGCAATATAGACGACGGCACCAACGGCAATAACCGCCCCGAGCGCCGGCCAGTGCAGGCCGAGCAGCAACACCGACCCCAACAGCACCACCAGCGATGGCAGCAATGCCATCAGAAGCGTGTCGTTGAGAAGGTCGACAGCCCACATGCCGCGCGTGATCTTGCGCACGGTCGAACCTGCAAAGTTATTGGCATGCCAATCGGTGGAAAAGCGCTGCACACGCGCGAAGGCATCGCGCGACAGATCGGACATGATCTGGAGCGTAAACGGCACGATCGCGTGGATGCCGAGCTGGCGAAGCAACAACGACGCCAGACCAAGGGCGACAATGGCACCGAAAGCCACGAACGCGGCCTGACGCGCGGCCGGATCACTGCTGCCTCTGGCGACTGCATCGACCAACTGGCCTGAGAACAGCGGCATGAACAGATCCGCCACCGTTGCACCGAGCAGGCCGACGGCAACAGTTGCCGTGCGACCCGGCTGCTTGAACCAGTGTCTCAACACAAAAGGAATGACGACGCGGATAGCCGCGGGGCGTTTTTTATCTTTGAGAGTCATGACGTCCTCCGGTCACGCCCCTGCGCAACCGGCTCCATGGTTGACGCTAGACGGCCAAGCCGCATCTCCGCGTCATAAACAACTGAATGATCAGTGGAACTTGAATTGACCGAAACGTATCGGTCGGCAGCGACGGAAACGGAACTCAGTGAGTCCGCACAAACCCGCGCATACGCAGCGAACCGGAGATTCCGGAGAGCAGATAAATCGACTTCATGCAGACTCTCCCTCAGGTTCGAGCAATGGATGATTGGCTTATAAATAAGGTAAACCGGCTTGGCAACACGCGGCGCGCGGATTTTGGCGACGACTGCCTTACAGGTGATAACGCTTTCGTCAGTGCCCGCCGCCGCCAGCGGCCGGACTGCCGGGCTTGTCCAGCATCAGCACCATCACGCTGAGGCCGATGTAGAAGCAGGACAGCAGGAAGAACGCGTCGCCAAAACCCATCACCACCGCCTGGCGATGGGTGATCTGCGACAGCTGCTTCAGCGCCATGCGCGACGCGTCGCCCATGCCCTGGAATTTCTGGGTGAGCATGTTGAGCGTCTCGACCGCTTGGGCATTACCCCAGGTCACCTTGTCGTGAAGACGCGAGATGTGGAAATCGGTGCGATGATCGAGCACGGTATTGATCAGCGCGAGACCGAGCGCACCGCCGAGATTGCGGGTCAGGTTGAACAGACCGGACGCATTCTTCAGCATTTCCGGCGACAGCGTGCCCAGCGCGATATTGTTGATCGGCACCATCGCGAGCATCATGCCCATACCGCGCAGGATCTGCGGAACGAGCAGTTCGTAGAAATCGTAGTCGCGGGTGATCGACGTCATCAGCCAGGTACCTGACGCAAACAGCACCAGTCCGGATCCGATCAAGATGCGCAGATCGACCTTGGTCATCAGACGGCCGACGACGGGCGCCATCAGGAACATCGCGACACCCGACACGAACATCGTCTCGCCAATCATCAGCGCGCTATAGCCACGCACCTGGGCGAGATAGAGCGGATAGATATAGGTCAGGCCATAAAGGCCGATACCGATACAGAAGGAGAAGGTCGAGCCCAGCGCGAAATTGCGATTGGTGAAGGCGCGCAGATCGACGATCGGCTCCTTCGCCGTCAAGACGCGCCAGAAGAAAGCGACGGCCGAGAACGCGCAGACCACTGCAAACAGCGCAATGGCCTCGTCCTCGAACCAGTCGTTGCGCGGGCCCTCTTCCAGCACATATTCGAGCGAGCCAAGGAAGCCGGCCATAAAGCCAAGGCCCCACCAGTCGAAATGATCGAGCAGCTCGAAATGCGGCTCGTCAAAATCCACCAACGCCAGCACGCCAAGAGTGATACCAATGCCCGGCACGACATTGATGAAGAACAGCCAATGCCATGACATCGCATCGGTGATGTAGCCGCCCACAGTGGGACCAATGGTCGGCGCCAGCGTCGCGACAAGACCGATGATCGGCGCGACGATGTGAAACCTGGAGCGCGGGAAGACTGTGTAAGCCGAAGCGAACACGGTGGGTATCATGCCTGCGCCGAGAAAGCCCTGCACTGCGCGCCACAGGATCATCTGCTCGATGGACGAGGTGAAACCGCACATCAGGCTGGCAAAGGTGAAGCCCGCCGCCGAGATGGCGAACAACAACCGCGTGCCGAGCGCACGCGACAGGAAGCCCGACAGCGGAATCGCGATGACTTCCGCGATCAGATAGGCGGTCTGCACCCACGAGACTTCGTTGGACGACGCCGAGAGGCCGGCCTGGATATCCGATAGCGAGGCCGACACGATCTGGATGTCCAGGATCGACATGAACATGCCGAACACCATGATCAGGAACGCGATCAAGCGCCTTGGCGCGATCCGATCATCCGCCGGCGCGGCCGGCGGTGCTCCTGACATGGTGGTGGTCGTCGACATTTGCGTGGTCCGTTAATTAGTGACCAACCGAATACACTTCTCGTGTCCCGGACGCGGCGCAGCGCGCCAACTTCGGCGTGATGCGCCGCAGAGCCGGGACCGTATCAAGCGACGGCGTTCGTGGCGGTCCCGGCTCTGCGCAGCAGCGTTGCACGCTGCTGCGCGTCCAGGACAAGTTCACTCGACTTCACTGTGCGGGCGCGGCGCCCGGCTTGGTGTTGATGCGGACATAGACCGACATGCCGGCACGCAGGACGTTCTGCCTGGCGACATCGGCCGGCACGCGGACGCGGACCGGGACGCGCTGCACGATCTTGGTGAAGTTACCCGTCGCGTTGTCCGGCGGCAGCAGTGTGAACACCTGGCCGGCTGCGGGCGACAGGCTCTCTACCGTGCCGTCAATGACGCGGCTGGTATCGGCATCGAGCTGGATCGACACTGGCTGGCCCGGCTGCAGGCGACGCAGCTGCGTCTCCTTGAAATTGGCGTCGATATAGACGTCGTTGAGCGGCACGATATTGGCGAGACGCTGACCGGTGGTGATGAAATCGCCGAGATTGACCAGGCGGTTGGAGAAGATGCCGTCCACCGGCGCCTTCACATCGGTGAAAGCGAGGTCGCGCTGCGCCTTGTCGAGCGAGCTTTGCAGCTCCTGCAATTGCGCGCGCGCCTCGGCCTGCTGCGCCTTGGTGACATCGACGGCACTCCTGGCGGAATCCACCGACGCCTTGGCCGCCTTGACGGAGGCAGCAGTCTGATCGCGGTTCGACTGCGAGGTTTCATAGACGGAGCGCGAGGCGAAGCCCTGCTTGCTCAGCGTTTCCTGGCGATCGAATTCGAGCTGCGCGCGATTGGAGGCGGCATCGGCCGAAGCGAGCTGGGCCTGCGCCTGCTCGACGGCGCTTTCCTGCGCCGTGACCTGGCGACCGATGCGCTCGATCGTCGCCTTCTGGGTATCGATCCTGCGCTGTGCCGCATCGACCGCGATCTTGTAGTCGCCATCGTCGATCTTGAACAGCACCTGCCCGGCCTTCACCAGCGTATTGTCACCGGGCACGATCTGCGCGATGTGGCCGGCAACCCGTGCGCCGAGCGTCGAGTTGTTGGCACGCACATAGGCATCGTCCGTGGAGACAATGAAGCGGCCGACCAGATAGTAATTCACGCCATAATAGACAGCCGCGATCGCCGCGAGCGCGCCGATACCCATGAGAATGCGCTTCTTGCGCGGCGATTTTGGCGCGGCAGGCTTGGCTGCGGCGGGCGTCGCAGCGGGCGCTTCGGCTGGCTTTTCCGGTGTATCGGTGGGGCCTCGCGCCGCGGGCTCCTCCAACGACACCACGCGCGCAGAGACGGCGTCGTCCTCGGCCTCGTTGCGAACGATACGTGCAGCCTGATCGCGTGGTCCGGCCATTCCGGCCTCCTGAAAAGATCGCGCGGAAACACGCTGCGTTCCCGCTGGGTGTGGCATCATGTACATTGACCGAACGGTTCGGTCAAGATAGATTGGTTGTCGTTCCATCGTGATTTTGAGCTATTCCGGATAGGCCAACCGGCCCGTGACGGTTTCCCTCCAACAGGCTGAATGAATGGTTGCGTCCTCCCATGCCCCCCTCGCCCAGGTTGGCGAAGAAGACAGCGCCAAGCGCCGGCAGATTCTCGACGGCGCACGTAAGGTCTTCATGACGCTGGGTTTTGACGGCGCCAGCATGGGTGAGATTGCGCGCGCGGCGGGCGTCTCCAAGGGCACACTCTACGTCTATTTTACCGACAAATGCGGCCTGTTCGAATCCATCGTCGAGCAGGAAAAGCTCGAGCAGGGCAAGGCCGTCTTCAACTTCGACCCGGCTCGCGATGCCGAGACGACGCTGGCCGAGTTCGGCCGCGCCTATATCCAGTTGCTCTGCCGTCCCGGCGGCGGCTCGGCGATCCGCACGGTGATGGCGATTGCAGAGCGCATGCCCGATGTCGGCAAGCGCTTCTACGAGGCGGTGCTTGCCCATGCGATCCGGCAGTTTGCCGGCTATCTCGATGCCCGCGTCAAGGCGGGGGAATTGAAGATCGAGGATACCGAGCTGACGGCCGCGCAGTTCATGATGTCCTGCCAGGCGACGCTATTTCAGCCCTTCATTTTCCAGGCGAAGCCGACGCCGACGGCGGCGGAGATCGACAAGGTCGTGGACAGCGCGGTGCGCGTGTTCCTCGCAGCCTATCGCAGCTGAAGCCTATTCGTTCTCGTAGAAATCCTCATCGTCCGGCGTCTTGCGGCTGTTCTTGTTCGCCAATTTCCGGATCGACCCGGTCGGACCATCGTCGCCGCGGCCGGCATAACTGCGGCTCATGGCGCGCGATGCGATCTCCTCACCCGACACGGCGGCCGGCTTGCAGATCGACGGGCGCTTCGGCCGGCGCATCAGATCCACGTGGATGTGATCGTAGTGATAGATGTTGGATCCCGGCGCCAGCACTGTCGTGAAATACTGGCAAGCCCCGCCCTGAACGTCGCGCAAAAAGCCCTGCTCTTCCGGCAGGCCCTTCCAGCCATTCTTGATCGACATATTGCGGCCATCGGCGAAGGTGAAGGCAGCGATATCCAGCGCATTGCCGAAGGCATGTTCGGAAATATGCGCGCGCGAATTCCCGTTCATGCCGCGGCAGGAATAGGCTGAAATCTGGCGGATCGACACCACGCGCTGACCGAACCAGCGCATCGCCGCCGGCTGCACGACTTCGGCGAGCCATTTATCGAGTTGCGACACAATCGGGCACGCCAGTGTCGCCGTCGGCTTCACTTCGACGGGACCGACGGAGCCGGTGACATTGCCGGCGCCAGGGCCGAGGCGCGGCTGTGCATAATCTTGCTGCGGCTGCGTCAGTGCAGGACCAGAGCTATAGCGACCATAGGGCGCGCGCGTCTGCGGCGGTGCGCTACGCGGCATGCCCTGCTCGGGAGCCCCCTCCGGCGGCAGATTGATATCGTCCTCGGCCTCGTGAACGCCAGGTGCGTTCAGTGAGATTGGGCCGCTATTTGCCGGTGCATTGGCGTAGCCACCATTATAACCGCCACCATAAGACGGCTGCTGTTGCGGCGGCGCCGATTGCGGATAGGAATTGGGATAGCTGCTGGTCGCGCGCACCATCGGTTGCGACGGCGATTGCTGCACGGGCCAGCGTGACGGACCGCCAGCGATGCCACCTGGTGGCCGTGGTGCTTCATCAGCAAAACCAACTGTGCTGTTGGATTCACCGAGTGCTGCGACCTTGAGCGGAAATTCTGCGCCGCAAACGCCGGGACCGGATATCGGCTCGATGCGGACAAGGCCGGCGCTCTCGCGCACGGCACCGGATTTCAGGCATGCGACTTCTGCCTCGGCTCGCCAGGGGTCGCGCACTTCGGTTTGAAACAAACCTTTGCCGCAACCAGCCATCGAGACAAGGACGAAGGAGCCGACGAGATACAAACGAACTCCGCGCGTCATTCGCGCAAATTGAGCTAAATGTTTTAATGACTCTTCAACATGCGCATTTCCGAGGACTGAAAACGCGCCTGTTCGCGCGGCTACGCGTCATTCGGTGCGTCCGCACAGCGGCAGACCAGCGGCCAAAATGAGGCGGAGCGCCCTCGCCCAGCAAGATGGACAAAAGCGCTCCGGTTACGAATTTTCGTAGTGGATCGTCAGCGCGCGGCGTTGATGATCTGCAGCTGGGTGAACTCGGCGAGGCCCTCCTCGGCGAATTCGGTTCCAATGCCCGACTGCTTGGCGCCGCCGAACGGGATGTGCGGGGCCATGTCGAGATGCTTGTTGATCCACACCGTGCCGGCCTCGATCTGGCTGGCGACTTTGTGGGCACGGTCGGTGTCCGAGGACCAGACCGAGGCGCCGAGGCCATAGGTGGTGGCATTGGCGCGGCGGATCACGTCGTCGTGATCCGAATATTTGATCACGGGCAGCACCGGACCGAACTGCTCTTCATCGACCAGCTTCGTGCCCTCGGCGATGTCGCGTACGATGGTCGGCTGGATGAAATAGCCGGGCCGGTCCATGGCCGCACCGCCGGCGATGACGTTGCCATTTTTACGGGCGTCGTCGAGGAAGCCCTTTACTTTCTCATACTGCATCTTGTTCTGCAGCGGACCGAGCTTGGTGCCCTGCTTGCTGCCGTCATCGACCACCGTGTTGTTGGCGATGGCGACGAGCTCCTGGCAGATTTCGTCATAGACGCTTTCATGCACATAGAGCCGCTTGATGGCGAGGCAGACCTGACCGCTGTTCTGGAAGGCGCCTTCAAAAATGCCCGGCGCGACTTTCTTCGGATCGACATCGTCGAGCACGATCGACGCATCGTTGCCGCCGAGTTCGAGCGTGATGCGCTTCAGCGTCGCCGCAGCGCTGGTCATCACCTTCTGGCCGGTGGCCGTCGATCCCGTGAACGAAATCTTCCGGATGTCCGGATGTTTTGTCATCTCGTCGCCGAGATCGTTGGCGTCGGTGATGACGTTGAGCACGCCCTTCGGCAAAATGCCTTGCACGAGTTCGGCAAAACGAAGCGTCGAGAGCGGCGTGGTCGGCGCGGGCTTCACCACCAGCGTATTGCCGGCCAGCAGCGCCGGCGGCAGCTTGAAGCCGAGGATCAGCAGCGGATAGTTCCAGGGAATGATGCAGCCGACCACGCCAAGCGGACGGCGATGCGCCTCGACGCGGCGGTCGCCACTGTCCTCGATCACCTTCATCGGCAGATCCAATGACGCGAGATAGCGGAAGAAGCCGGCCATGCCCATCACTTCCGCGGTGGCGTCGGTTAGAGGCTTGCCCTGCTCGCTGGTAAGAATATGCGCGAGCTCATTCACATTGGCCTCGATCACATCGGCCATCTCAACGATATACTTCCGGCGCTCGCCGAGCGGTGTCGCGGCCCATGCGGGATAGGCGGCCTTCGACGCGGCCACGGCTGCATCGAGCTGCTCCTTCGAGGCCCGCGGGCACTGCGCCACCACATCTTCGGTGGCAGGATTGAGAACCGGCATCTGCATGGCGCCGGGCACCATCTTCCCGTCGATGAGAAGATTGTAGTTCATCATTGGCGTTCGCTCCCTGTTCAACGGGCGTCGTTGCTGCGCCTCGTTATGTTCGTTCGTATATCACGAAAGAAGCGGGTGATGACGACCTCCGGATAATTTGTATTACCGCACTGCGGGAGAAATACCGCCGGGGCGCAGACCGATAGTTCCGTTAGTTTCCCGATATATCCCGGGAACGACCTCGACGGTTCGGCGTTGCCCGGTGCTGCTATCATCAAGCTGGAGGCAAGCAATGACCGCATTCGTCAGTCAGCTCAGCATCGTTGCCGCTTATGCGGCCATGGCGCTTGTCGGAGCGATCGTCCTCGGCGTTCTGTAACTCACCCATTTCCAACCGCTGAGCGGGCGCCCGCATCCAATTGCGGACGCCTTTTCCTTATTTTTTCGCAATCGGCACCCGAGCGTGATCCAGGCCCCCCCAACTCCGCCGGATCACACATACACAAAGCCCCCGGCAGCTGCAGACAGGATTGCGCCTTACTTTGCCCATTTAGCCCCCTGATGTACTGTTCCCGCATATTGCATGTGGGGACATCATGCGTCTGAAAACCATTCTGATCGGCCTTGCGCTGGTCGCCGTATTTTTCGTGGCCACACTCAAGATCATGGACTATGTGGCGCCCCGTAGTAGCGGCCCGGCGCCGACGCTGGTCGAATTGCCGCCATTGCCGCCCTCGCCGCCGCGCAGCTCCACCATCGTTGCACCCATCGCCGTGGCCCTGACGGCGATCCGCGATGTCGCTGAAAAAGGCGCCCCGCGAAATTTTACCGGCACCGCCGACAATCCCGCCCAGCAGTTCCTGCAGAATGCCGATATCAAATGGAGCGCCGCCCGCGGCGCCATTGCCGTGACCGGCGCGCAGGACACTCTCACGATGACCACGCCCCTCAACGGCACGCTGAATGTGAAGGGGGAATTGTCATCGAATGTGCGCGATGCCATCGGCGGCGCGCTCGGCAATCTGCTTGGCGGCAATGTCGCGAAGCAACTGGGCAACGTCAACATCAAGAACGTCAATGCCAATGCGGAGATCCGCGGCAATGTGGTGGTGGCCTCGCAGCCGCGGCTGACACCGAACTGGCGCATCGAGCCCGGGCTTACGGCACAGGTCGCGCTGAGCGACACCAGCGCATCGGTGAGCGGCGTACGCGTCAATGTGCCGGCGCAGGTGAAGCCGATGATCGACAATGCGGTCAACGAGCAGATCACGGCCGTGCAGCAGCGGCTGCGCAACGATCCCGCCTTCGAACAAAATGCGCGGCGCGAATGGGCCAAACTCTGCCGTTCGATCCCGCTGCAGGGCGCAAGCTCGGTGCAGAATCTGTATCTGGAACTGAAGCCGACCCGCGCCATCGCCGCACAGCCACGCATCGATGGCAGCAATATCACCCTGACGCTCGGCGTCGAGGCGGAGACGCGCGTCACCGGCACGCAAACGACGCCGAACTGCCCATTCCCGGCGACGCTGGCCATCGTACCGCCCGGCCCCGGCAAGCTGAATATCGGCGTGCCCATCGACATGCCGTTCACCGAACTCAACAAGATCATCGAGACGCAGCTGGCCGGGAAGACCTTCCCCGAAGACGGCTCGGGGTCGGTCTCGGTCACCGTCAGGAAGGCCACCGTGCGCGCGTCGGGCGACCGGCTGCTGATCTCGCTGCTGGTGAATGCCAAGGAGAAATCGAGCTGGTTCGGCCTCGGTGGCGAGGCCACCATCCACGTCTGGGGCAAGCCTGCGCTCGATCAGGTCAACCAGATCATGCGCTTCACCGATCTTGAACTGGCGGTGGAGTCCGAGGCGGCGTTCGGCCTGCTCGGCGCCGCGGCGCGGGCGGCGATGCCGCTGCTGGAGCGGACGCTGACCGAACATGCCGTCATCGACCTCAAGCCTTTCGCCTCCAATGCGCAGCGAAAGATTGCCGGTGCGCTGGCGGATTTCCAGAAGAACGAGGACGGATTGCGCGTCGGCGCCGATATCACCGCCTTGCGGCTCGGCGGCATAGCCTTCGATTCAAAGACGCTGCGCGTGATCGCAGAAGCCGAAGGCGCGCTCAATGTGACGGTGACGAAGCTGCCCAATCTCTAATCCGTAGGGTGGGTAGAGCGGAAGCGCGAAGCGCCGGAGCTAAACCCATCCTGCAATTCTGAACACAAAAAGAGCGCGCCCAGCAGGAGCGGGCGCGCTCTCTTCGTCAGATGATGTCGCCACCAATGCGACACCATCCGCATTTCCGATCGACTGTTAGGTCGAATACTTGAACTCCGGCATCGCCTTCAGCTGATCCTTGCTGGCGCCGCTCATGACGGCGTGGTCGGGATACCAGGGATTCGGCTTGGCCGGCGCAGCCGCGGCACCGCCCGAAGTCGCAGCACCCGTGGTCATGCCGCTGGAGGTCGAGCCACCCGCGCCAGTCGATCCGCTGCTGGCGGTGTTCATCTTCACCGGCTCGTTCGAGAATTTGATCTTGTCGTAAGGCACCGCGATCAGACGCTCGCCGACGCCGAGGAAACCACCCACGCCGATCACCACGGCTTTGATGTTGCCTTCCTTGTCCGTCAGGAGATCGTTGATCGAGCCGAGGCTCTCATTCGCTTCGTTATAGACGCTGAGGCCAACGAGCTTCGACGTCCGCCAGTTGCCGTTGAATGTCGTATCCGACGCCGTCGCCGGCGCTGCGGCTGGCGCTGTCGTGGATGTGGTCGCGTTCGGGCTTTGCGCGAAGGCCGCCGTCGCAAGCAGTGCCGAGCCGACGATACCAGCCGTCATATATCTTTTGAACATACATTCCTCCTGTTGTTGCCACCTGTCAGAAAGCAACGCGAGGTTTTCGGCACAGTTCCGGTTCCCGAACGAAATTGTCGTCGTTCGAAATTGTCATGACCGAAATTCTCATGTCCGAAGTGTAGTTAGAACTCACCCCAATATGGGGTCACGCCATAGTAGCGATGCAGCGCTTCCTCCTGCGATCGATCGCCCCAATCGAAATCGCGTTTCTCCGTGAACGAGGGTGCGCTGCGCAGGTCTTCGTCATCGATGTCGAGCTGATACGCATCGAGCTCGCGGTTGTAAGTCAGCAATGCCCATGGCAACGCCAGAAGATTCGAACCGATGCCAAGGAAGCCGCCGAACGACATGACGGCATAGGAGACCTTGCCGCTGAGCTTGTCGATCATCAAACGCTCGATATGACCGATGCAATCGCCATTGGCGCGCCGCACCGCCGTTCCTTCGATCCGGTCACTGGCGATCAGCGGATGCGGCTTGGTCATGATATCGAGACTCATCATTGCCTCCATTTTGTTAGTTAGAAGAGACAATGACGAGTAACGTGACTGGTTCCATTTACCTCCTGTCGTCCCGGCGAACGCCGAGACCCATAACCTCGAATGATGAGGTTATGGACGGAGGGCTGCGAATACAGCGCTTTAACTTGAGCACGGGGGCTATGGGTCCCGGCTTTCGCCGGGACGACAAAAAAGTCAGCTCTTGTAGTCCACCAGCAGCGCCGTGAACGAGGCCGTGGTCCCCGAGGCAGTCACACCGCTGGCGCTGTAGGAACTCGACGTCGATGCTTCCAGCGATTGCTTCAACGAGTCGAGGAACTGCTGCATGACGTCATTAACATCCGTGGAGCCATCAGTGTTGTCGCTGCCATCAGCGCTACCGGATGACGGCGGACCGCCCGGAGGCGGGCCACCCGCGCCTTTGGCGCCGCCGTGGCCATGCGCGAAAGCCGCTTCGAACACGCCCTTGAGTTCATCCGCCTGATCGGATGTCAGCTTGCCGCTCGAGACCTGTTCGCCGATCAGGTCGTCGATCTTCGACTTCATGTCGCCCGGCGAAGGCCTGGCGCCGCCGCTCGCGCTGCCGCGATCGGCCTGCATCGATGAATCGATGCTGTCCAAGGCAGCCGACAACGCATCCTGGTCGCCGCTGCTGATCTTGCCCGAGGTGATCTCGGATTGCAGCTCCTGCTGCAGCTTCTGGAGAGGAGATTGGTAGGAGCTGCCGGCGGCAGCCGAAATAGCGGTCATGATCTGCTCCGAGAGGCTTTGAGGCTTGAGACTGGCCTGTGAGTGCCCTCATCTCGGATTAACCATGTTAACGGGACCTTGCTGACCGCTTGCGAAGATATTGCCCTGGGTTACGCTGGGCGGGAACAGCAACAGCGGGAAACAAAATTTCCCTGCAAAGGACGCCAATCCCGGCCAAAAGGTCCACATGGCAAACGCACCCCACATCCTTGTCGTGGAAGACGACCGCGAAACGCGCACGCTGATCGCCAAGTATCTGCGTACCAATGCCTGCAATGTCACGGTTGCCGCCGACGGGCGCGAGATGGACAAGGCGCTGGCGGACAACCGCATCGACCTCGTGATCCTCGACGTCATGCTGCCCGGCGAGGATGGCCTCAGCCTGTGCCGCCGGGTGCGCGGGGATTCGCAGGTGCCGATCATCATGCTCACCGCGCGCGGCGAGGATGTCGATCGCATCCTCGGGCTCGAAATGGGCGCCGACGACTATCTGCCGAAACCGTTCAATCCGCGCGAGCTTCTGGCGCGCATCAATGCGGTGCTGCGGCGGCAAACCAATGCGTTGAATGCCAGCGCGACGCCGAATGCCACCGCGCTCTGCTTCCTCGGCTGGCAGATGGATTTCCGCCTGCGCGAGTTGCGCAATCCCGAGGGCGCGCGCATCGCCATGACCTCGGCCGAATTCGACCTGCTGCGTGCATTCGTGGAGCGGCCCGGTCGCGTGCTGTCCCGCGACAGCCTGCTCGACCTCACGCAGGGCCGCAATGCCGGCTCTTTCGAGCGCAGCATCGACGTGCTGGTGAGCCGCATCCGCCGCAAGATCGAGGTCGATCCGCAGGATGCGCAACTGATCAAGACCGTGCGTTCCGGCGGCTACATGTTCACGCCGGCCGTGGAAACCGTCGGCGCCCCGCAGCCAGGCTGACCATGAAGCTGCTGAACGTCCTCAATCTCCGGCGGATCAGCGGCCAGATCGCCGCGCTGGTGGCGATATCGATCGCGGCCATTTACATCATCATCGGCATCGGCTTCGCTGTGCTGCGGCCGGACCAGCCAATCCCAATCGACCGCGGCCATGGCGAACTCGCCGCGATCGCGAAACTGCTGTCGGCGACGCCCGCGGGCGAGCGGCCGGCACTGCTGGCGCGGATGCAGCAGACCTTCCCAAGCTTCGACCTGCGCCCGGAGCCGAGCGGCCTCGTGCCAAGCCCCAATGCCGACGAGCGCAGCGAAGCGTTTCCATTTCGCCGCATGAACCGGATGATGGGGCTCGATGCACGCGCGGTGCCGCTGGCCGACAATAGAATCGGCATCGTGCTGGCCGACGGACAGAAATTCTCGGTGAGCGAAATGCCGGAACGGCGACCGCGTCCGTTCTGGGGCGCACCGGTGTTCGTTACTCTCGCCTTTGCCGTGATCACGCTGACGCTGCTCGGCCTGTGGGCGGCGCGAATGCTCGCCGAACCACTCTCGTCGTTTGCGCGCACGGCGGAGGAGTTCAGCCTCAGCGGCACCGCCACGCCGCTGCCCGAGCGCGGGCCGGAAGAGATCCGCGCCGTTGCACGTGCGCTCAATCGCATGCGCGAACGCATCACCGCGCTGATCGACGACCGCACCAGGATGCTCGCGGCCATCAGCCACGATCTGCGCACCCCGATCACGCGGCTGCGGCTGCGTTCGGAATTCATCGAGGATGAAGGCAATCGTCGCCATATGCTGCGCGATCTCGACCAGATGCGCGCGATGCTGGAAGCAGTGCTGTCGTTCCTGCGCGACGACCGCCGGCTCGAGGCGCTGACGCTCACCGATATCGCCACCACGCTGCAACTGATCGCCGACCAGTTCGCCGATATCGGCCATCTGGTGACCTATCAGGGCCCCTCCCATGCGATGGCGATGGCCCGGCCCGACGACCTGCACCGCGCGGTGACGAACCTCGTGGAGAATGCCGTGAAGTTCGGCGGCGAAGCGGCGATCACGCTGGTGATGTCGAAGAGTGGCGCGGTGATCGATGTGGCCGACGACGGACCGGGCATTTCCGACGCGCAGAAGAGCGCCATGCTGCAGCCCTTTGTGCGCGGCGACGATGCGCGGAATATGGATCACGAAGCTGCGGGGTTCGGGCTCGGTCTTTCCATCGCGCGCGCGATCGCACTGGCGCATGGCGGCGAGCTGACATTGCGGGATCGTCAGCCGCAGGGCCTGATCGTGCGGATCACGCTGCCGGCGGCGGATAGCGGAAAGGCAGCGGCGTGAGCGTAGGATGGGTTGAGCGCAGCGATACCCACCTTACGAGGGCTACCCCCTCACCTTCGCCGTCGCCCCATCCTTGCGCACGTGGATGGTCGCGAGATCGTCGCTATAGACCTTCTCCCAGCCATCGAGGCGATCGAGCAATTTGGTCGCGGCGCTTTCGGTGCGCATGAACGTCGCGTCGATCTTGTAGTCGTTGAGCAGGCGGAACAGGTTGTCCGGCTTGGCAAGACCGCTGGCGTCGTTGTGATCGACCATCAGCTTTTCGCCGAACAGTTCGGTGCGGCCATCGATGAAGGTCGGCACGCCGCGCCAGATCAGATAGCCGCCGAAGTCGTAGTCGTTGAACACGCGGCTGACATCGAGCTTCTTCAGCGCATCGACGGCAGCGATGGGCGCCGCGCGTTCCGACGGCGTGTACTGGCGGATCGATGCGACAACGATGGTCCCTGCGATCAGGCACAGCGCGATGCCGGCAAGCATCAGCCGGTTCGGTGCCGACGCAGCCTCTTCATTCCGTCCGAGCTGTTCACCGAGCGGCTTCGCCAGCACCAGCGGCGCGAGCAGCGCGAGCACTTCTGCATTCCGGATGTGACCGAGCGCCATATAGACGAATCCGAGCACCAGCACGATGCGCATCGGCGGCAACGTGATGCCGCGCCAGAGCACGAAGGCGAAGGCCGCGAGCACGGAGAATTCGAGCGGGCCGGCCTTGCCGAAATTTGCTGGCCGCCATTCGCCGATCACCGCGAGCGCGGCGCCAAGGCTGAGGATGCGCCGAGAGGCAAGCAGCGCTTCCCAGCCATAGGGCGTGATGCAACTGGCGGCGAGCGCCGCGATACCGAACAAGGCCCAGCGCAGCAACATGCGCGCCTGCCGATCCTTCGGCGCGCGCCAGATCGCATCCAGCGCGATGGGGCCGATCAGTGCGAGGCCGAGCACGAAGCCGCCATGCAGATTGACCCACAAGGCCATCAGCGGCAGCAGCCAGAACGACGGCGCGCTTTTGCGATCCATCGCATCGACGAGACCGGCGACCCAGGCGACCATCACCGGCATCGCCAGCACATGCGGCCGGGCCAGCATATGGCCGGCCATCAGCGCCAGCGTCGCGGCCAGAATCACCAGCGTCGGCGTGCGCGCGAGCCGCGCATGCAGGAAGCGCGCGAGCAGCGCGATGGCGAGCGAAGCGGACGCTGCGGCGAGCACGACAGGGCCGGCCCAGCCGCCGACATTGTAGGCAAGCGCGTAGGCGACCTGCGCAAGCCACTGCGTCGAAATCCAGGGCTGGCCCTGCATCGTGAACGAATAGATATCCGTGCGCGGCACCGCATGATGATCGAGCATCCACTGCCCGAGCGTGATCTGCCAATAGGTGTCGGGATCGTTGAGCAATCCGCTGCCGACCGCGAGCAGCAGCGCATAGATGGCGATGCCGACCCAGAGTGGCAGCAGGCCATCGCTTTTGCGGGCTTCCGTGGCGTGGGCAATCGACATGGTCATGAACAGGCCAACCGTGGCAGAACGACATCAAGAGCAGCGAATGACCGGAGGGAACCACAATGTGGCATAATTTGAGGTAAATCGCTGCCGGAACCGGGACTTGCAGCCCCGAGAAAGACTCAATTCGCGCCTCAAACGACAAGAATTGAACGAGATGGTTTAGGCCATCTGAAAGGCTGGCCTCGCTAAACGCGGCCGATGCGATTTTCGAGATCATTGATGACCCGTTTTTATACCGTTCTGGCGTCGGCTTTGGCCCTCGTCGCCCTCCCGCAATTCGCCCATGCGCAACAACGCGCCGACTATCAGGCCATGGCGGCCTCCCACGCTCAGGCCAACGGCGTGCCCGAAGCGCTGGTGCATCGCGTGATCATGCGCGAGAGCAAGTACAATCCCGGTCTGATCGGCCGCGGCGGCACCATCGGCCTCATGCAGATCAAGCTCGCGACCGCGCGCGGCGTCGGCTATTCCGGCACTGCCGAAGGCCTGCGCGATCCCAACACCAATCTCACTTACGGCATCAAATATCTCGCCGGCGCCTATCGCGCCGCCCATGGCGATCACAACCGCGCGGTGCGCTACTATGCCGGCGGCTACTATTACGCCGCCAAGCGCATGCGCGCGGAGGTCTCCGCGCCGCCGCACCAGCCGATCTTCGCCAAGGAGGCCGAGCGGCTGAAACAGCAGGAAGCGGCCCAGACCCAGCGGGCCAGCGTCGAACCCGCGAAGTGAATGTGACCATCCCGTGAAGGCGCGTTGACACGCACGGCGGGAGGTTTAAATTAGAGACGTTCCGAGGGGGGCTCCGACGAGGAGCTGAGATACCGCTAGCTTGCACTCTTCATTCCGAAGAGACGCGCGAGACCGCGGTGACCCTTTGAACCTGATCCGGGTCATGCCGGCGAAGGGACAGGGATGAATCAGACGACGCATGCGTCGCGCGCCGAATCGGGCGCTGCGACCTCCCCTATATCGATCATTGGCGCAGGGATTGCCGGTGCCTGGCAGGCTTTGCTGCTCGCCAAGGCCGGCCACACGGTCACGCTTTACGAGCGCGACAATGCCGAGATGCGCGATGCCACCACCCATTGGGGCGGCGGCATGCTGGCGCCTTGGTGCGAGGCCGAAGTTTCCGAACCCGTGATCTCGCGACTCGGCCTGCGCGCGCTGGAGCTGTGGCGCAATGAGCTTCCCGACACGCCGTTCAACGGATCGCTGGTGAT
Source organism: Bradyrhizobiaceae bacterium PARB1 (assembly GCA_002256345.1). Lineage (GTDB taxonomy): Bacteria > Pseudomonadota > Alphaproteobacteria > Rhizobiales > Xanthobacteraceae > Tardiphaga. The sequence goes on from NKIY01000011.1 coordinate 168,183, forward strand.
CGCGCATCCGCGCGACCGCGCCGATTTCGAGCGCTTCGCCAGGATGACCTCGGGCTATACACGGCTCGATGCGGCCGGTGTGGCCGAGATCGAGCCGTCGCTGGAAGGCCGTTTTCGCGAAGGCCTGTTCTATCCCGGCGAAGGCCATGTAGAGCCACGCCTCGTGCTGCCCGAACTACATCGGCGCATCACCGCGGCCGGCGGCATCATCAAATACAATTGCGAGGCCAAGGCCGACGACCTCGACGGACTCGTGATCGATTGCCGTGGTCTCTATGCGCGCGAGGACGATGCGCAATCGAAGCTGCGCGGGGTCAAGGGCGAGATCATCATCGTCGAGACCGATGAGGTGCAACTGTCGCGCCCGGTCCGCCTGATGCATCCGCGCTGGCCGCTTTATGTGATCCCGCGCGCCAACAACCGCTTCATGCTGGGCGCCACCTCCATCGAAACGGAGGGCGCAGGCGTCAGCGTACGTTCGGCGCTGGAACTGCTGGGTGCGGCCTATGCGGTGCATCCGGCCTTTGCCGAAGCGCGCATTCTCGAATTCGGCTCGGGCCTGCGCCCGGCCTTCCCCGATAACCTGCCGAAGATTGCGATCGACAAGAACAGGATCGCGGTGAACGGCCTCTATCGCCACGGCTTCCTGCTGGCCCCCGCACTGGCAGAGCTGACGCTGAACTACGTCCAGCGCGGCGCGATCGATAATGAGGTGATGCAATGCAAGTGACCGTCAACGGCGAGACCCGCGAGATCCGGGCGTCGCATGTGAGCGCGCTGCTGAGCGAGCTCGATTACGAAGGCACGCATTGCGCCATCGCGATCAATTACGACGTGGTGCCGCGCAGCCAGTGGGCGGAGACGGCGCTGAAGGCGGGTGATGAGATCGAGATCATCACGCCACGGCAGGGAGGTTGATCCCGATGGTGAACTTCTACGGCAAGACCTTCTCTTCCCGCCTCCTGATCGGCACCGCGCTGTATCCCTCGCCCGCCATCATGCAGGACTCCATCCGCGCCTCCGGCGCCGGCATCGTCACCGTATCCGTCCGCCGCGAGACGGCCGGCGGCAAGACCGGCGATGCGTTCTGGTCGCTGATCCGTGAACTCGATGTCGCCGTGCTGCCCAACACGGCGGGCTGCCGCAGCGTGCGTGAGGCGGTGACGACAGCGAAACTCGCACGCGAATTGTTCGACACGCCCTGGATCAAGCTGGAAGTGATCGCCGACAACGACACGCTGCAGCCGGATGTGGTCGGTCTCGTCGAAGCCGCGAATATCCTGGTCAAGGATGGTTTCGAGGTATTCCCCTATTGCACCGAAGACCTCGGTGTCGCCATGCGGCTTGTCGATGCCGGTTGCAAGGTGGTCATGCCTTGGGCGGCGCCGATCGGCTCGGCACGCGGCATCATCAACCCTGATGCGCTCAAGCTGCTACGCGATCGCCTGCCGGATATCACACTGGTGGTCGATGCCGGCATCGGCGCGCCCTCGCATGCGGCGGAAGCGCTGGAGCTCGGCTATGACGCCGTGCTGCTCAACACCGCCGTGGCCAAAGCCGCCGATCCCGTCGCCATGGCCAATGCCTTCCGTATCGCCGTCGAAGCCGGACGCATCGGCTATGAGGCCGGGCTGATGGGCGAACGTGACTTCGCTTCTCCTTCCACTCCAGTCATCGGGACACCGTTCTGGCATGCCGTATCCTGACCGTTTCTATCCCGTCGTCGATACCGTCGAATGGGTCCGCCGCCTCACCGCACTCGGCGTCGGCACCGTGCAATTACGCGCGAAGGATCTCGACGATGCGTCGGCGATGATCCTGTTTCGCGCCGCGCTCGACGTGACCAAAGGCACAAGCACGAAGCTGGTGGTCAACGACTACTGGCGCGTCGCCATCGAGCTGAAGGCGCAGCACCTGCATCTCGGCCAGGAAGATCTCGCCGAAGCCGATGTCGCCGCCATCAAGAAGGCCGGCATCACGCTCGGCCTCTCCACCCATGACGAGGAAGAGCTCGAAAACGCGCTCCTCGCCGAACCTGACTATGTCGCGCTCGGCCCGATCTTCTTCACCACGCTGAAAGCCATGCGCTTCGCGCCGCAGGGCGTACCGAAGATCTCCGTGTGGAAGAAGCGCGTCGGCAATCTTCCGCTCGTCGCCATCGGCGGCATCAAGTTCGAACACGCCGCGGAAATCTTCGCCGCTGGCGCGGACTCCATCGCCGTCGTCAGCGATGTCACCCAGAATCCCGATCCGGATGCCCGCACGCGGCAATGGCTCGGCCTATCCGAACAAGTAGCTTAATCGCCAATCACAACGGAGGATCGTCCCATGAACATCCGCTCCAATCCCGACACCACCCTGCCCGCCGTCACCACAGGCAGCCTGCCGTCCTCGCGAAAATTCTATTCGATCCCGGATAGCGCGCCGGACCTGCGCGTGCCCCTGCGCGAGATCATTTTGTCCGAAGGCGCCGGTGAGCCGAACCTGCCGGTCTACGACACCTCGGGCCCCTATACCGATCCGAACGTCCTCATCGACGTCAATAGCGGCCTCTCTCGCGCGCGTCTCGATTGGGTGAAGGAGCGCGGCGGCGTCGAAGAATATGAAGGCCGCCAGATCAAGCCGGAGGACAATGGCAATGTCGGCGCATCGCATGCCGCGGCCGCCTTCAAGGCGCATCACAAGCCGCTGCGCGGTGTCGGCGATCACATGATCACCCAGCTCGAATTCGCCCGCGCCGGGATCATCACCAAAGAGATGATCTATGTCGCCGAGCGTGAAAATCTCGGCCGCAAGCAGCAGCTCGAGCGCGCCGAAGCCGCACGTGCCGATGGTGAGAGCTTCGGCGCCGAAGTGCCGCTGTTCATCACGCCCGAATTCGTGCGCTCGGAAATCGCCCGTGGCCGCGCGATCATCCCCTGCAACATCAACCACGCCGAACTGGAGCCGATGATCATCGGCCGCAACTTCCTCACCAAGATCAACGCCAACATCGGCAACTCCGCCGTGACGTCGTCGGTGGAAGAGGAAGTCGACAAGATGGTGTGGGCGATCCGCTGGGGCGCCGATACCGTGATGGACCTCTCCACCGGCCGCAACATTCACACCACCCGCGAATGGATCATGCGCAATGCGCCGATCCCGATCGGCACCGTGCCGATCTATCAGGCGCTGGAGAAGTGCGATGGCGATCCGGTCAAGCTGACCTGGGAGCTCTACAAAGACACGCTGATCGAGCAGTGCGAACAGGGCGTGGACTATTTCACCATCCATGCCGGCGTGCGCCTGCAATATATCCACCTCACCGCCAACCGCGTCACCGGCATCGTCTCGCGCGGCGGCTCGATCATGGCCAAGTGGTGCCTCGCGCATCACAAGGAGAGCTTCCTCTACACCCATTTCGACGAGATCTGCGACATCATGCGCAAGTACGACGTCTCGTTCTCGCTCGGCGACGGATTGCGCCCCGGCTCCATCGCCGACGCCAATGACCGCGCGCAATTCGCCGAACTGGAGACGCTGGGCGAACTGACCCAGATCGCCTGGAAGAAGGGCTGCCAGGTGATGATCGAGGGCCCCGGCCATGTGCCGCTGCACAAGATCAAGATCAACATGGACAAGCAGCTCAAGGAATGCGGCGAAGCCCCGTTCTATACGTTGGGACCACTGACCACCGACATCGCGCCGGGCTATGACCACATCACCTCGGGCATCGGCGCTGCCATGATCGGCTGGTTCGGCTGTTCCATGCTCTGTTATGTGACGCCGAAGGAGCATCTCGGCCTGCCCAACCGCGACGACGTGAAAGTCGGCGTGATCACCTACAAGATCTCGGCGCATGCCTCGGATCTCGCCAAGGGCCATCCCGCAGCTCAGCTGCGCGACGACGCTCTCTCCCGCGCCCGTTTCGATTTCCGCTGGCAGGACCAGTTCAATCTCGGCCTCGATCCGGAAACCGCGGTCGCCTATCACGACGAGACGCTGCCCAAGGAAGCCCACAAGGTCGCGCATTTCTGCTCGATGTGCGGACCAAAGTTCTGCTCGATGAAGATCACGCAGGACGTGCGCGACTATGCAGCGACGCTCGGCGACAACGAGAAGGCCGCGCTGTCACTGGGTGGCAAGGCGAGCATGGGCATGAGCATGTCGGGCGTGATCGAAGACGGCATGGCCAGCATGAGCCAGAAGTTCAAGGACATGGGCGAACAGGTCTATGTCCAGGCGCAGGCGGTGAAGGACAGCAACAAGGCGCTGTAGTGCGGCGTTCGACATTCGCATCGTTCGAGAAAGGCCGGGTTCAAAACCCGGCCTTTTTTGTCAGCGCTTCGCTTGCATCCAGGAGCAGTCTTCGCGCAAGAATTGACCGTATCGTATTGCCCCTGACCGGAGACACCTGCCATGCCCATCCAGCATTATCTCGCCCCTACCGGCATCAAGACGCCGCCACTATCCTATGCTGCGCGCGTGAGCGACCTGCTCTTCATCTCCGGAATCCCCGGATTCGACGACACGGGTATCTTGTCCGACAACTTTGAGACGCAGTTTGGCTTTGTTGTTCGCACGTTCAAACAAATACTCGCGGACGCCGATACCGATGTCACTCATCTCGTGAAGGTCAATGTGTTTCTGACGCGTGCATCCGATGTCGCAACCATGAACCGCCTATATGCCGACGCGTTTGGTCCCGCTCCCTACCCTGCACGTACCACATGTGTTGTTCAGGCTCTGCCAAATCCGGCGATGCTGATCGAGATCGAGGGCATAGCGTCGTTGATCAAGTAAAAGCAGTCCGCACGAGCCAAGTGACATATCGGCTGGGATCGATGTCTATGCATACGGTATGAACCAGTGCACGCTTTCTTGCGTCAAATAACCTGACGGCCGCATGGCGCCATGCGCGGCCCGCTCTGGCTGCGTTCATGCGTGCGCCCTATCCTCGCCGTCGTTACGAAGCATGCCGCCATAAGGCGTTGGAGACCTGATCGATGATTTCTATTCGCGCATTCGTCGTTGCTGCCGGCACGGCGATGGTTTTGGCATCCATCCACATCGACCACGCCGCAGCACAATCCTCCACCGCTACCGAAAAGCTCAATGCCTATGTCGGCTGCATCAACCGGCTGTCGTCGCGCGCCTATGACTCGCAGGCGCGCTATTTCAGCTGGGCGCCGAAATCGGGGCCGACCGGCAAGGAGCGCATCATCTATGGGCTCTACACGATCTACGACACCGACGACTGCAAGAAGGGCGTCGAGAGCGCCAATGCGCTGGAGCCGCGCGATGCGGCGCTGGAGGCGGCGGCCTCCGCCTATGTCAGCGCGGTGACGACGCTCGGGCCGCTGTTGAAGGAAGCGGACGATTACTACACGCAGGAGAACTACAAGGACGACAAGATGGCCAAGGGCCGCGCGCTGCATCCAAAGCTCGTCGCCGCCTGGGATGCATTCTCGGCCGCCGACAAGAACCTGCGTGCGGGTGTCGATGCCATCAATGACAAGCGCAAGCTGGAACAGCTCAAGGAGATCGAGGCCAAGGAAGGCAAGACAACGCGCTACCATGTCGAAGCCGTCATGATCGACGCCAAGCGCGTGCTGCGCCTGCAGGACACCGACAAGCCGGATATCGATGCGATCACCAAAGCGGTGGGCGACTATGAGGCCAGCGTGAAAGGCTTCGAGGATGCCAATGCAGCGGATGGCGGCAAGGTGTCGTCCTTCTTCACCAGCAACGCGAAAGCGGTGCTGGTGACATCAAAGCAGCTGATGCGCCGCATTCGCGACAAGGTGCCCTATACGTCCGGCCAGAAGATGATGATGCAGCCGGGCAGCGCCTGGATGGTGGAAGGCTCGCCGGCGCGGCTGCTGCGCGACTACAACCAGTTGGTGGATTCCTATAACAGCATCGCGAAGTTTGGACGGTGAGAGCAGTTTCTCTGTCGTGGCCGGGCTTGACCCGCCTGCGGGGCTGAAGCCCCTTCGGCGCGGCGTAAGCCCAGCCATCCATCTTTGTCCTCGGGGCCCAAGATGGATCCCCGGGTCAAGCCCGGGGATGACATCGGAGCGCGAGACAACCAGGCAGCCTCGGCGCCTCGCTGATCCCGTTAACCTCTCGTTAACCAAACGCGCCCACCCTGCCGGTGCGGCTGGGGTGCCGTTTGGTCTCGATGTATCGCTTCGCGCCCGCGAAGCGTGCGTTGATCGGGAGGTTGCCGATGCCCCAGAGTTTTGCCCGCGACAATCGTTTCGCACAGGAATGCACCGACACCCGTTCCGGTGACTGTTGCGATAGCTCCATCGACATCGATGCGCTGGTGCCGGCTTCCGAGCCGAGCGAGGTCGTGCCGATGCTGGTCGGCGCCACCGTCGAGGAAGTCGAGCGCGAATTGATGCTGCAGACGCTGGCGCGCTGCGAAGGCAACCGGACGCATGCGGCGCGCGTGCTCGGCGTCTCGGTGCGGACGATGCGCAACAAGATCAAGCAGTATTCCGCCGATGGCATCGACGTGCCGGCAAGTGGTTAGCAGTTGTATCGGATCACGTTCTAATGCTCTGGCACGCGGCCGCGCGCGATACATCCACGTATCAGCCAATAGCAGCCGAAGCCGGCGCCGGCGCCACAAGCGGCATGCAGCATGGCGTTGAGCACGCTATAGGCGCCGCTCCACCAGAACATGCCAAGCGTCCAGACGGCGCCGAAGAGTGACGAAGCGAATTTCAGACGCGTGGACGGCAACATGACTTGTCTCCCTGTGAGCCGCCCCTTTGACGCAGGCAGAGCGAAACAGGTTCGCATTGAAGTCGAACGTTCCGCGAATTGATGCCGTCATCCTTCCCCTGTTAAAAGTCACGCAATTGGAATCACGAATGGAGTAGAGAGCGTGGCGAAAGAGACGATCGACCGGGCCGGATTGCGCGGCCCGCGCGGCGAGCCCGGCGCACCGGGGCCGCAGGGTCATCCTGGCCGCCCGGGCCCCGAAGGCGCACAAGGCAAGCCAGGCATCGCCGGCAAGCCCGGCGCGCCCGGCAAACCCGGCCCGAAAGGATTGCGCGGCGATCAGGGCCCCATCGGCAAAGCCGGCCCCGCCGGACCGCAGGGCAAGGCCGGACCGCAGGGCCCACGCGGCGAGCAGGGGCCGCAGGGCCCGATCGGCATTCAGGGCGAACCGGGTCCGCGCGGCGAACAGGGCCCGCCCGGCACGCTGCCGAGCTTCGAACAAATCCTGCCCTGGCTGCACATGATCTTCGATGCGTGGGAAGACCATCGCAAGATGCGCGAGCGCGAAGAAGCAGAACGCGAAGCCGCGCTGCTGCGCGAGCAACAGGAAATGGCCGAACGCGTCGCCGCCATGATCGAAACGGAATCCGCTGCGGCGTAAGCGAAGCTTTGTCCCCATTTGATTGATGGGTTTCCCCTCGGTTTGTGGTCTGCGATTCTTGGTTGTTCAGGCAGCCAGGAGGAGACTGAGGGCGATGGAGCTATCGGGCGAGGAAGCCGAAT
>NKIY01000022.1 GCA_002256345.1 Bradyrhizobiaceae bacterium PARB1
CGTTGACGATCAGGCTGAGGTTGTCGCCGACAATGCCGTCGCCGCCATTGCCGCCGTTGCCGCCGCGAACTATAGCGCCGCCGCCGCCGTTGCCACCATTGCCGCCGCTGGCAGACCCGCCGATGGTCACCGTGTCGTTCGTTCCGATGAAACGGAGCCCACTGCCGCCACTACCGCCGCTACCGCCACCGCCCCTTCCGTTGCTGCCGTTGCTTGAGCCGCCGAAGCCGCCATGGCCACCGAACAGGATCGAGTCGAGCGAGCCATTGATATTCGAGCCGGTAACTACCGCACCAAAACCCCCGGCACCGCCGCCGCCGCCGCTACCACCGCCGCGGCTGCTGTTTCTGCCATCGCGCCCGTCAGTGCCGAGGGAGTTACCGCCAGCCCCGCCTTGTGCACTATCGCCTTCGCCGCCATTACCCCCAAGCGCGCCGGACCCGCCGCCGCCGCCGCCGTAATGGTAGCCCGGATTACCTGCGCCGCCGGGGCCCGTAGCATTATCTGTCTCACCGGCCCCTTCAGTGAGGGAGAGGGACCCACCCGCACCACCAGCGGCGAAGGTCGGCTGAGAAACGCTCACAAGCAGAAGCGACACCGCAGTCGCAAGCGGCGCAACCGCGGTCGCGAGCAGCGCGCGTTGCTTCAGTGACAACGCTATCCCGGCTGGCCACGCGTGTGGCCCTGTTACCCAGCACATCGTAATCCAAAACTCTTCCTAGTTTTTAGATCGCCCCGGTTCTCGATGAGTGCCCTGAGCTAAAAAACTATCGATCATTGCGGACATGCTGGCCTGAATAAAATGAGTGCAGATTTTCTTGTAGGCGCTTGCTTCCGGATTCCGTTCGACGAGGGAGTCTCACACCTATTTTGCAAACAGCATCACCCTTTGCAAATGGGACCGTCGCGGTAAAGCCGACCAATCCTCAACCAAGATTGCTATGTCATGTCATTGTCACATTGTCGGTCGCGTTTGACATCCGGTGACCCTTACTAACATTCACAGTCATCGGTGCAGAACGTAACGTGCGCTTCTGCGTCACGCAGGCAGTTGCTGCGCTCGGACGTTTCTCCGACAGTGGAATTTCAGTTCAGATAGTAAAGCCAACTGATCAGAGACCTGCGGAATTGGCAAGCACAGGGGAGAAGTCGTCCATAAGACACTTTATGCGTACTTAAGGTGATCTCGTAATATGGCCACAACATTTGATGACGGATCGCTATTCGCTAGTCGCAATCCCATCGCGCTGGTGCGGGATGTTTGATCCAAAAAGTAGATGCCGATTGTCAGGCACGATCATGCTCTGACGGAGAGGGCGTTAGGGTCTGTCTAGCATCTCTCGAATTTTGCCGCCGAGCGCGGCTTGCGTGACAGGCTTCTGCAGCAACGACACGCCGGAATCGAGCCGGCCCTGATGTACGATGGCGTTGCGTGAATAGCCGGTGATGAAAAGCACTTTGAGGCCGGGCAGCAGCTTTGTCATCTCATCCGCGAGCAGTCGTCCGTTTATCCCGGGCATGACGATGTCGGTCAGCAGCAGGTCGAACGGTTCAGGGTCTTCAGCAAAGTCGCGCAATGCAGCGTCGGCATTGCTGGCAGCGCGAACCTGATAATTCAGGCCTTCCAGCGTCTCGACCAGATAGGATCGTACATCGGGATCGTCCTCGACCACCATGATGGTCTCGTCGCCTTTGCTACCGACGATCTGGTGCCGGTCGTTCGCGATGTCGTCTGCCTGACCTGTACTACGCGGTAGGTAGACCTTGATCGTCGAGCCTTCGCCGACCTCGCTATAGATCTTCACATGTCCGCCGGACTGTTTGACGAAGCCGTAGACCTGGCTGAGGCCCAAGCCGGTTCCTTGTCCCGGTTCTTTGGTCGTGAAGAAGGGATCGAAAGCGCGCTCCTGCACGTCTTTCGGCATGCCCGGCCCATCGTCGGTAACGGAAATCAGGACATACTGACCGACGTCGATATCGGATTGTTGTGCGTACGACTCGTCGATGAACGCGTTGCTGGTTTCGATGGTCAATTTGCCATGGCTCTGCATTGCGTCGCGCGCATTGACGACCAGATTGAGAATCGCCGCTTCCATTTGACTCGGATCGACCTCGACCTGCCACAGGCCGGCGCCGCCAACGATCTCCACATGGATGTTTTCGCTCAGCGTGCGCTGGAAGAATTCCGACATGCCCTGCAACAGCCCGTTGACGTTCACGATCTTCGGATCGAGCGGTTGTCGTCGTGCAAAGGCGAGCAGTCGCTGCGTTAGCACCACGGCGCGCTGGGCGCCGCTGGCAGCGTTGGCGATCACGCGTTTCAGGCGCTCGCGGGAAGCCTCGGTCCAGTTGGTGACACTTTGCTCGGCGATTTCGAGATTGCCGCTGATGATGGTCAGGAGGTTGTTGAAGTCATGCGCGACGCCGCCGGTCAGATGGCCGATCGCGTCCATCTTCTGGGTGTGACGCAACAGATCTTCGGCTTCGCGGCGATGGCGGCTTTCCTCGATCAGCGCAGCTTCTGTCTCGCGCAACTGTGCCGGGGAGGGGATGGCCAGCAATTTCGGCAGTAGCGGCCACAGCATCGCGGCCGTGACCACGGACGCGACGGCTGTCATCGCTTTGACGAGACCTTCGAGGCCGTAAGCGGGCACCCATAGCGTATAGATCGACATCACATGGGTGAGACCGCAGGCCATGATGAACAGCGCGAAGGCCCAGAACACCCAGCCGAACTCCACGTCACGCCGCTTCGAGACGAAGATCGTGAGCGCAATGGGAATTGAAAAATAGGCCAGGGCGATCAATGCGTCGGCGCCGACATGGAGCCAGATCAAACCGGGGTCCCAGAGAAGACAGATGCCGTGCGGTGCGAACATTGAACTGTCGAGAAAATGTTGCAGCGATGCCCACATCGATTGCCCCTGCCAGTAGCTGGTATGCTGGAACCAGCGTGGCGGGGCCGTTGAAGAGCGTCAAGCTTCAACGCGCTGAAATAAATTCAGAGATGGGCGGCTGTTGAAAGCCCGGCCAGCATGTTGACGAGTTGATGTTGCCGATAGGGCTTGGGAATGAAGCGGCCGCCGCTCGGCAGATCGGTTTCGCTGACCTTGAAATGACCTGACGTGGCAATGATGCGCACTGGCGGCCAGCGATTGGCGACGGCGTGGGCGAGTGCCAGCCCGTCCATCGAGCCGGGCATGTCAATGTCGGTAAAGATCAGGCGGATGTCGTTGCGGGTTTCGAGCATTTGAATCGCAGCATCGGCATCCGAGGCCTCTATTGCCCGAAAACCGGCCTCCTCGATCATATCGACCGCGTTCATGCGTAACAGGGGATCGTCCTCGACCACCAGGACTACGGCCGTGTCGCTGGGCGTCGAAGCGGCTGAAATCGGCTCTTCAGCATCGATTCCAGGTGCAAACGGGGCGTTGGGAGTACGATGGGAGGAAAAGGCCATGCTCGAAAACGTCGTGTCCAATTGGTCCGCAGTCGTCCGCACACGCTGCACGTGAGCGCTACAGCTCACCTAAGAGCTGGATTGTCTTTTCGTTCCGCCATAGCGAGCGGTATTCGTGGCCCTCATTGTCTGCGTCAGCCCGGCAGGCGTCCCTTGTCGGCGCTATCGCGCATGACCTTGAATACGCCATGGGCGGTCGCGACCACATGGTCGTCGCCGACGGTGACTTCGGTCGTCATGAAAATCAGGCTCTTGGTCGTGCGCACAGCGCGTGGTCGCGACACGATCAGGTCGCCGATCCGGGCCGCATCGACGAAATAGGTATCCATTTGTACCGTGGCGAGCGCCTCGGCGCCGGCTGCCGCGCGAGCGCCCATGCCGCAACTGCGATCGGCCAGGGTCATGATCGCACCGCCTTGCACCACGCCGCGGCGGTTGCGGTGCTTTTCCTGACCCAGAATCGCGAATTCGTGTGTGCCGTTCACTTCCCGATGCCACATCGGGCCGACGAGCTGAATAAAGCCGTCGTCATGCATGATGGCCCAGCCGGCGGCTTCGAGGTCGGCGTCAGTCATGCGAATTCCTTGTCGCGGTATCGGGGTGGTGCAGTTGCTTGCTTGTCGCGACTTCTACAAAAGCGGCGATGCGCATACCAGAGGCCGCATCGCGGCACAGCTCTGCAGCTCTCATAGAGAAAGTTGAACGAATTCAAGCCCTGCTGCGGGACGCCAATGCATCCGCGACGGCGGTGCGGATGTCGGCCACAGAGAACGGCTTCGTCACCACGTCGTGTACGATCGCATTAAGGCCGGTGGCCCGCTCGCGCTGGTCGGCATAGCCGGTCATCAGCAGGATCGTGAGGTCCGGAAAATCGCGCGCGGCGGCGAGCGCGAGCGCGATGCCGTCCATGATCGGCATCTTGATATCGGTGAGGAGGAGGTCGAAGCGGCCTTCCTGTTCGGTCAGGATTTCAAGGGCTTCGGCGCCGTCTTCCGCGGTGACGATCTCATGGCCGTCCATGGCGATGGCGCGCCCGACCAGCAGGCGCAGCGGTTCCTCGTCATCGGCGATCAGGATACGCGACATCGTTATTCCTCAGATACTTATGCGCCGGCGACGTCGCGCCTGTTGAAAAAGCGGACATCGATGCTGCGGCCTTCCGCCGGCGGTGAGGCCAGGCGGGATTTGAACCAGGTCTTGTCGCCTGGATTGAGGCCCGGCTGCTCCAGCACGGCGCTCCAGGCATAGATTTCGGTGCCCTTCTCGTCACGGACCACAAACCTCAGGCGCGGCATTGCCGTTGGCACCCGGGTCTCGGAGACGACATAGCCCTCGATCAGCATCACGGGCTTGCCGTCCACGTTTTCGGTGGTGACTTTGACGTCCTTGAAGGCGAGGCCGCGGATGTTCACGCCGACGCCGAAAGCCTCATAAAACGCGGCGGTTTGCGGCATCAAGCGCACGATATCGATCCGCCAGATCAAAAGCGCCATCGCAAATGCCGCCATTGCAGCGGTCGCAACGGGCAAAATGTGCGATCTGTTGAGGCGGTGGTGGGGCATCCTTGAGGCAAACTTGCGAAGCTTGCCAGACTGCGCGGACCTGGTCTCGCGCACTGGTCCGGCATCGTCACGGGCCGCGATCGTCCAGTCGGTGTCCTCGGTATGCGATTGGAACCTTGGTTCCGGTCGGGGTTCCGCCGGCCAGTCCGCCGAGATCGAGGGACTCGCGACCTCCGGCACATCGGGCTCGTGGGTCTCGTCCGCGCTGACGCCCCAGGCGCTCAGATCGTCGTCCGGTTCGTGCTGGGGGGCGGCCTCGGCAGGCTTGGGTCGGGACAGGTCCTCTGGTTTCGCCAGCCAGGTTTCCTTGCAGCGCGCGCAGCGGACGGTGCGCCCGGTATCGCCGAATCCGGCCGGATTGACGGCGTAGGACGTCGTGCAATGGGGACAGACGATATGCATGGTGCCGAGTGCCGATGACATGCGCGGAAAACTACGCGATGACCGTTAACGAACCGGAAACCATAACGGCCGCACAAGCAAATGACCGATATCTTGAGCCTTAAGTGAACCCGTCGAACGGAGCTGCACGTGGTCCGGTTCGAAAATGTAGGCCTGCGATACGGGCTTGGTCCGGAAATCCTGCGCGATCTGAATTTCCAGATTCCCGCGCATTCCTTTCAATTCCTGACCGGCCCCTCCGGCGCCGGCAAGACGTCGCTGCTGCGCCTCTTGTTCCTGTCGCTGCGGCCGACGCGAGGCCTCGTCAATCTGTTCGGCCAGGATATCTCGCTGCTGGCGAAGGATGAGATCGCCGATCTGCGCAAGCGCATCGGCATCGTGCTGCAGGATTTCCGCCTGCTCGACCATATGACGACCTATGAAAACGTAGCGCTGCCGTTTCGCGTGATGGGTCGTGACGAGTCGAGCTATCGTCGCGAAGTGATCGATCTCCTCAAATGGGTCGGCCTCGGCGAGCGCATGGATGCGCTGCCGCCGATTCTCTCCGGCGGTGAGAAGCAGCGCGCCGCGATTGCGCGCGCGGTGATCGCACGGCCGCAATTGCTGCTCGCGGACGAGCCGACCGGCAACGTCGACCCGACACTCGGTCGCCGTCTGCTGCGGCTGTTCATCGAACTCAACAAGTCGGGTACGGCGGTGATCATTGCGACCCACGATATCAGCCTGATGGATCAGTACGATGCGCGTCGCATGGTGCTGCATCAGGGCCGGCTGCATATGTATGAATAGGCAAGACGCGTGAGCAGGATCGGCGACGAGCATGGACCGCTGATGGATCTCGGGCAGGAGCGCCCGCAGGTCCCGGCGAAGGCGCGCAATGCGTCGCCCATCGTGCCGAGCGGCCAGATCGCCGGCCGCGCGCTGGTCGCGGTCGTTGCGATCATGACGTTCCTGGCCTCGATCACATCCGGCGCCGTGTTGCTGATCAGTGCATCGGCGTCCGAATGGCAGTCTGAGGTCGCGAGCGAAATCACGATCCAGGTGAAGCCGGTTGCAGGCCGCAGTCTCGACCGCGATGCGCAGGCGGCGGCCGATGCGGTGCGCGGCCAGCCGGGCATCGTGGAGGTGCAACCCTACACCAAGGAACAATCGGCGCAGTTGCTGGAACCATGGCTCGGCACCGGCCTGTCGCTGGACGAGCTGCCGGTGCCGCGTGTCATCGTCGCGCGCGTGGCGCCCGGAACGGCGCTCGATATCGTCGGCCTGCGGGCGCGCGTCGCGCAATTTGCGCCGGGCGCCAGCGTGGACGATCATCGCGCCTGGGTGGAGCGGATGCGCTCCATGACCTCGGCGGTGGTGCTGGCCGGTCTCGGCATCCTTGCGCTCGTCATCGTCGCCACCATCATATCGGTGTCTTTCGCCACCCGCGGCGCCATGGCGGCAAACCGGCCGATCGTCGAGGTGCTGCATTTCGTCGGCGCCGGCGATCGCTACATCGCCAATCGCTTCTTCCGCCACTTCCTGCGGCTCGGCCTGCAGGGTGGTGTGATCGGCGGTGGCATCGCGATGCTGATGTTCGGCTTCTCGGAATCCATCGCGAGCTGGTTCTCGGGCACGCCGGTCGGCGATCAGTTCGCGGCGTTGCTCGGTACCTTCTCGCTGCGGCCGTCCGGTTATCTCATCCTGGCGGCGCAGGCGCTGGTAATCGCGGCCATCACCGCCGCAGCCTCGCGCCGGACGCTGTTCGCGACGCTCAATGACATTGATTGAGCATCTTGTCCCGGATGCGGTGCAGCGCTCTTGTGCTGCTCCGCAGAGCCGGGACCATACGAGGCGCCGAAGCTTGTGGCGGTCCCGGCTCTGCGAAGCGGCACTTCGCGCCGCATCGCGTCCGGGACATGTTTTAATCCGAGTCGAAAGTGCTTTAAAATTGCCGTGGCGAAACTCCGCATTCGAACAATGACCTTGCTCGACGACCAGAACCAGACCGATGACGCTCCCGCGCGGCCGCTGCCTCCCAGGCGGCGTCTGATCCGCGGCGCGATCGTCGCTGCCGTGGCGATTTCCTTCATGGCCGGCATCGTCGGCTTCGTCGCCTTCCTGTCGCAGCTCCGCAACGGCGACGTCACGCCATCCACCAAGGCGGATGGCATCGTGGTGCTCACCGGCGGCTCGTCACGCGTGGCCGATGCGCTGGATCTGCTGGCGAACGGTTTCGGCAAGCGGCTGCTGATTTCCGGCGTGCATCCCACCAATGGCATCGGCAACATCCAGCGCTCGCTGCCAGACAACGACCAGCGCCTGCTGGCCTGCTGCGTCGATCTCGACCGCAGCGCCACCGATACGCGCAGCAATGCGGTGGAGACGCGGCGCTGGGCGCGCAAGCAGGGTTTCCATTCGCTGATCGTGGTGACGTCAAACTATCACATGCCGCGGGCACTGGTGGAACTGTCGCACGAACTGCCGGATGTGCAGTTGATCCCGTTCTCGGTCATCGGCGAGCGCTGGCGCGACGAGGCATGGTGGACCAGTGGCACGACGCTGCGTTTGCTGTTATCGGAATATGTCAAATATCTCGCCGCCGAGCTGCGGGCGCGCCTCGCCGATATCGGCATCGACCTGATGCCGGACAGCGGCGAACTGCCTTCCGAGGCGGTGCGCAAGCCGGCGACCGCCGCAGCCAACTGATCGAAGCGCCATTTCATGACATCGATATCCTTCACGGCGATATTCTTGCGTTCGCTGATCTATCAGGTGGTGTTCTACGCGCTGCTGATCTTCTGGCTTCTGGTCGCGATCCCGACCTTCCTGATGCCGCCACGCGCCATCCTGTTCATCGCCAAGACCTGGTCGCGGCAAAGCGTGGTGCTGCTGCGCTGGATCTGCGGCGTGAAGTTCGAGGTGCGCGGCGCCGAGAACATTCCTGCCGGGTCGCTGTTGGTGGCCGCCAAGCATCAGTCCATGTGGGAGACCTTTGCGCTGCTGCCGTTCTTCGATTCGCCGTTGTTCATCTACAAGCGCGAGCTCGGCCGCATTCCGTTCTTCGGCTGGTATCTGCGGCTGGCTGACATGATCGACGTCAACCGCGCGGGCGGTGTGCGCGCGCTGATGGATATGGCCAAGCGCGCCAGGAACGAGGTGCAGAAGGGTCGCCAGCTCATCATCTTCCCTGAGGGCACGCGCCGTCCGGTCGGCGCCCCGCCCGATTACAAGAGCGGCGTGGCGCAGATCTACGCGCTGTGCCATGTGCCGTGTCTGCCGGTGGCGCTGAATTCCGGCCTGTTCTGGCCGCGGCGTACGTTTCTGCGTTATCCCGGCACGCTGGTGGTGGAATTCATGCCGCCGCTGCCGCCGGGTCTCCCGCGGGAGGAATTTCTGGCGACGATCAAGGAGAAGATCGAGACGGCGACGGACCGGATCGTGGCCGAGGCACGCGCGGAGCAGGCGGAGATCTTTGGGCGCGTGCCCGATGTGGCGGTGAAGAAGTAGCGCGGCGCCAGTGTTAGAGCAGTGATGTCTGTGTCTACTGGATCCCTGCTTTCGCAGGGATGACGGATGGAGCCTGTGGCCTACGCTCACTCATGCAGCATCATCGCCAGCTTGTGTAGCTGCGCATCCCTGAAGCCCTGCGCCTCGATCGATTTCACTGTCGACAGCACGTAATCGCGATTGTTGCCGGACCTGCCATGACCCTGCCGCACGCAGCGGAGCTGCTCGGCGATCGAAAGCCGGCCCGCATACTGCACATGGCCGCGATCGGCCACATAGGTCAGCGCGCTGACGCGCGAGCGCGCGTCGTCATCGAGCCAGACTGAACGCATCACCTCGCGATAGACACCGGTGGTCTGCTCGCGTTCGCGCAGATAGGCGATGGTCGCGTCTCGCTTGCCGGCTTCAACGCGGAAGGCGATACCGCGGCAGGCGCCGCCGCGATCGAGACCGAGCACGAGGCCGGGCTTTTCCGGGGTGCCGCGATGATCGAAGGAGTAAACGCAGAGGGCGCGATGCTCGCCGATCAGCCGGGCCGGTGTCTGTTCAATGAAATCGAAGCCGGGCCGCCACATCAGCGAGCCATAGCCGAACACCCAGAGGTCATGATCGGAAACAGGCGCAGGCGAGTTCAGAGGGGTCATGGGGTCGCACTAGCACATGATGACGTGACGCGGAACCAAGCGCCGCCATTGCAAGTAGCCGAAGGCGACCAAGCGATCCAGACACCGCATGAACGCAGAACAGGATTGCTTCGTCGCAATGTCCCCTCACAATGGCGGCGCTAAAACGCGCACTGGCAGAAGCTGACCGATCATGCGAAGGGGAGGCTCCCGCCGGCACCGCCGTTTCGACAAATTTCTGCGCTTGAGGGTCCGTTATGTCAGACATTGTTCAGCCCCGCCGTCGCCGCCTCGGGCTCCTCTTTTTCATGCCTGTGGTGGTCGTCGTTCTCTCGCTCGCATGGACCGGGTTCTGGTTCTTCGCGGCCTCCAAGGTCGATGAGAATGTCGCGCTCTGGCAGGCGCGCGAAGCCGCGGCCGGCCGCAAATATGAATGCGCCAATCGCTCGGTGTCGGGCTTCCCGTTCCGGCTCGAGGTGCGCTGCGATGGCGTCAGCGTCGCGTTGCAATCCCAGACGGCGACGCAAAGTGTCACCCAGATTCCCGTCACCGCACAACTTGGCGAGATTCTCGTCGTCGCGCAGATCTATACGCCGCGTCTCTTGATCGCCGAGTTCAAGGCACCGGCCGTGATCTCGCAGCAGGGGCAGCCCTGGATGGCCATGGCCTGGAGCGATGCGCGCAGCAGCATCACCGGCCTGCCGGGCACGCCGGACAGTGGCGATCTCGTGTTCGACGATCTGTCGCTCGATCGCTTTGCCGGCACCGTCTCGGCGCCGGCGGTACGCGCCAAGCGCGTCGTGCTTAATGGCAGGACGGCCGCGAATTCGACTCCAGAGAAACCGGCGATCGAAACCGCGCTGCGCATCACCAGTGGCACCATTGCCGACGTGCATCCGCTGCTGGCTGCGCCCTTCGATACGGATATCCGTGCGCAGATTTCGGGCTTGAACGACCTGTCGCCAAAACCGTGGCCGCAGCGCTTCCGCGAGATCCAGGCGGCGGGCGGCCGGCTGGAAATCACGCAGTCGCGGGTCCAGCAGGGCGACATCATCTCGCTGGCGACGGGCTCGCTGGGGATTACGGCCGCGGGCAATCTCGATGGCGAGTTGCAGATGACGGTGACGGGGCTCGACAAGGCGGTGAATGCGCTCGGGATCGACAAGCTGCTGGAGATCGGTGTGCCGCAGGAAACGCTGGACCGTCTTGCGCCGGGTCTGAAGTCGCAGGACGTGAACAATATTCTGGGCGCGCTGGATCGGGCGATCCCGGGGCTCGGCAATTTTGCGCGCAAGAATGCGGGGGCGGGGCTGGCTGCGGGCGTCAATTCGATCGGCACCGCGACGACGCTGGAAGGTCGGCCGGCGCGGGCGTTCCCGCTGAAGTTCGTCGATGGTGCGGTGTTCTTCGGCCCGCTGAGGGTCGCGCAGATTCCGCCGTTGTTTTAGCAGCAATGCTCTCTCTTCCTTCTCCCCTTGTGGGAGAAGGTGGCTTCGCGAAGCGAAGACGGATGAGGGGTACTGCTAGGCTCGGAGTTTGTGGCTGCCCCTCACCCGTCTGCGCGCTAAGAGGCGCGCATCCACCCTCTCCCACAAGGGGAGAGGGGAAGAGCGAGCGCCTTCGCTCCTGCTAGCTGTCTTTCTTCTTCAATGCCGCATGCTTGCGGCCGAAGTCTGCGGCCGCTTCATCCTGGCCGAGATTCACGATGCCCCTGCGGATCGCACGCGTCCGCGTGAAATGCTCGAACAGCGTGTCGCCATCGCCGCGGCGGATCGCGCGGGTCAGCTTCGACAGGTCTTCCTGAAACGCGCCGAGCATTTCCAGCACCGCGTCCTTGTTGGTCAGGAACACGTCGCGCCACATGGTGGGATCGGATGCTGCGATACGGGTGAAATCGCGGAAACCGCCGGCGGAGAACTTCAGCACTTCCGAACGAGTCACATCCTCGAGCTCGTCAGCCGTGCCTACGATTGTGTAGGCGATGAGATGCGGCAGATGGCTCGTCACCGCCAGCACGAGATCATGATGCGCGGCGCCCATAATCTCGACATTGGCACCGAGCGTGGACCACAGCGTCGATAGTTGCTCCACCGCCGCAGGATCGGCGCCGTCCGGCGGTGTGAGAATGCACCAGCGATTCATGAACAGTTCGGCGAAGCCCGAGTCCGGGCCCGAATTCTCGGTGCCGGCGACGGGATGCGCAGGGATGAAGTGCACATTGTCCGGCAGATGCTCGGCCATGGCCTGTTGCACCGAGGCCTTCACCGAGCCGACATCGGAAATGATGGCGCCCGGCTTGAGATGCGGCGCAATGCTTTGCGCGACATCGCCAGCGCGGCCGACAGGGACGCAGGAGATGATCAGATCGCTGTCCTTCACCGCCGACGCATTGTCGTCGGCGATACGATCCGCGAGCTTGATCTCCACAGCGCGCGCCCGCACCTCGGGCGAGGCATCGGTGGCGACGAGTTCGCCGGCGAGGCCGAGCTGCTGGATGCCGCGCGCCAGCGACGAGCCGATCAGGCCAAGGCCGATCAGCGTGATGCGGGGGAAGAGCGGAGCGTCAGTCATTGCGTTGCATGAATTCGCGTAAGGCCGCGAGCACCAGCTCGTTGGCTTCCGCGGTGCCGATGGTCATGCGTAGCGACTGATGCAGGCCGTAGCTGGCGACCGCACGCAGCACCAGGCCGCGCTTGGTCAGGAAGGCGTCAGCATCCGCAGCAGTCATGCCGGCGGTGGTCGGGAAGTGGATCAGGATGAAATTGGCGACGCTCGGCGTCACCTTCAGCCCGAGCCTGGTGATTTCGGTCGCGAGGATATCGCGCCACTTCTCGGTGAAAGCGCGCGACATCTCGACATGTCCGGTGTCCTCGATCGCGGCGACCGCGGCGAGCATCGCCGGCGCCGAGACGTTGAACGGGCCGCGCACGCGGTTCATCGCATCCACGATGTGCTCGGGGCCGAACATCCAGCCGATGCGCAGCGCGGCAAGGCCGTGCACCTTGGAGAAGGTAAAGCAGGCGACGGTGTTCTCGGTGGTCTTCGCCAGATCGATGCCGCTGTCATAGTCGGGCTTGCCGACATAGTCGGCATAGGCGGCGTCGAGCACCAGCAGCACATGCTCCGGCAGCGAGGCGCGCAGGCGCTTCACTTCTGCATAGGGCAGGTAAGTGCCGGTCGGATTGTTCGGATTGGCGAGCCACACCAGCTTGGTGCGCTCGGTCACGCACTTCAAAATCTCGTCCACATTGCAGGTGAAGTCGATTTCCTTGGCGACGACATTGGTGGCGCCATTGCCCATGGTGGCGATGGGATAGACCAGGAAGCCGTATTCGGTGTGAATCGCCTCGTCGCCGGGGCCGAGATAGACATGCGCGATCAGGTTCAGGATCTCATCCGAACCGGCGCCGCAGATGATGCGGTCGGGATCGAGGCCGTAACGCTTGCCGACCGCCTCGCGTAGAACCTTGGACGTGCCTTCCGGATAGTCCTCGAGATGCGTGGCGACGCGGGCGAAAGCCTCTTTGGCGTGCGGCGAGGGGCCGAACGGCGTCTCGTTGGCCGAGAGCTTGAACACCTTGCGGCCGGCTTCCGCCACGGGGGTCTTGCCCGGGGTATAGGGCGCAATATCGAGAATGCCGGCTTTCGGCACGGGGCGGGACATGGGGTAGCTCCGGGTAGTCTGGAAAAAGGTCAGGCGTTCGGCGCGCCGTCTGCGGGCACCGTATAACGGGTTGCGTGGCTGCCGACGAGGGCGGAGGACCGCACCGAGGCCCCCGCTGCGATCAGGGCTGCCTTGATGCCATCGAAGGACGAGGGCGCGCTGATGGAAATCAGCAGCGAGGCACCATCGAAGGCGGTATCCGGCACCACGACCACATCGGCCAGCGGAGCCAGTGCGCGGGCGATCTCGGCGTTCCAGCCGGACACCCGGACGCTCCAGCATTCCACCTCGGTCACCATGGCGCTGTCGGCGA
Organism: Bradyrhizobiaceae bacterium PARB1; assembly: GCA_002256345.1. Taxonomy (GTDB): domain Bacteria; phylum Pseudomonadota; class Alphaproteobacteria; order Rhizobiales; family Xanthobacteraceae; genus Tardiphaga. The sequence goes on from NKIY01000022.1 coordinate 13,514, forward strand.
CGCGGGAGACCACGAAGACGGGTAGCGCGGCCGGATGGTCGGCGCGCTCGATGAAGGGCAGGCGGGCGATGATCTTCGGCACGCCCTCGGCTTCGAGTTCGTGCCACCACGGGGTCTGGCCGGAGGTGGCCGAGACCAGCGCGAGGTCGCCCTTGGATTTGGCCACGGCCTCGACGGCGGCCACGGCGCTGAAATGCGCGATATACGGCACTGTGAAGCCGAAATGGAACCGGGCGGAATCGCGCATGGCGCTCTCGCCGAGCGACAGGTCCGCATGCAGCGAGAACGGCGCCTGAACGTAGGTGAAAGTCGAGATGATGACGCGCCAGATGCCCTCGACGGTGTCGATGGGCAGGATGCCGCGGTGGCGCTGCACCAGGCGGCGCATCATGTCCGCCTCGCGGGCCGGGCGGAAGGCCGAGCCGACCTCCTGGGTCTGCTTCACCGAGATCAGCCGGTCGATGATGTCGCCGCGCGACATCAGCAGGCGATGCACCTGCTCGTCGATGCTGTCGATCTCCTGGCGAAGCTCGTTCAGGGACGGCGGGGCGGGGGGCAGTTTCGACATGAAAACGGACCTTGGTCGACCTTGGGCTGACAGGGCCTCTGATTAGGTAAGACGGTGCCTGAAAGCAAAGAAAACATGACAGCTATTCTAAGGGCTGACGCTTGGGCGAAGCGTCCATCCCATCCCTATATTGACGATTGGCCAGGCTGGGACTACGATCCCTGCCTACTCCGTGGTCATTTGAGCCGGCCGGCTTGCAGCCACGTTAAACAACTCGCTAAACAGGCCGGGGACGATTGATCCCGGCCGAACCGTATGTTCAGGCCGGGTTTTTCATGCCCGGTCTCGATGTGGGAGGACTCCCGAACAGGGAGCCGGGTATCGAGATGGTCAACGTCCAGCCCTTGAAGAGCGTCTCGGTGGATGCCGAGGATCGTCTTCACGAAGCCAACAACCCGACCTCGCAGGTCGCCAAGTTCGGCCCCGACGAGCCGTTGCGGCTCGATTGCGGCGTCGATCTCGCCCCGTTCCAGATCGCCTACCAGACCTACGGCACGCTGAACGCCGACAAGACCAATGCCATCTTGATCTGCCACGCCCTGACGATGGATCAGCATGTGGCCAATGTGCATCCCATCACCGGTAAGCCGGGCGGCTGGCTCACTCTGGTCGGTCCGGGTAAGCCCGTCGATACCGACCGTTATTTCGTGATCTGCTCCAATGTCATCGGCAGCTGCATGGGCTCGACCGGCCCGGCCTCGGTCAATCCCGCCACCGGCAAGATCTGGGGCCTCGATTTCCCTGTCATCACCATTCCCGACATGGTGCGTGCCCAGACCATGCTGATCGACCGGCTCGGCATCACGCAACTATTCTGTGTGGTCGGCGGCTCCATGGGCGGCATGCAGACGCTGCAATGGACGGCGGCCTATCCCGAGCGTGTGTTCTCCGCGCTGGCGGTCGCCTGTGCGACAAAGCATTCGGCGCAGAACATCGCCTTCCACGAGCTTGGCCGTCAGGCCGTCATGGCCGATCCCGACTGGCGCGGCGGACGTTACTTCGAGGAAGGCACGCATCCGCATCGCGGCCTCGGCGTCGCCCGCATGGCTGCGCATATCACCTATCTGTCGGATGCCGCCCTGCATCGCAAATTCGGCCGCCGTATGCAGGACAGGGAATTGCCGACCTTCTCTTTCGACGCCGATTTCCAGGTCGAGAGCTATCTGCGTTACCAAGGCTCGTCCTTTGTCGAGCGTTTCGATGCGAATTCATATCTCTATCTCACCCGTGCGATGGACTATTTCGACATCGCGGCGGACCATAACGGCCATCTCGCCGAAGCCTTTCGCGATACGCAAACGCGCTTCTGCCTGATGTCCTTCACGTCGGACTGGCTGTTTCCGACCGCGGAATCGCGCGACGTCGTGCATGCGCTGAATGCCGGCGGCGTGCGCGTGTCCTTCGCCGAGATCGAGACCGACAAGGGCCACGATGCCTTCCTGCTCGACGTGCCGGAATTCCTCGACATCGCCGATGCATTTCTGAATTCGGCTGCGACGGTGCGCGGCCTGCTGGTGGAGGCGCGTGACAAATGAACGTCCATCAGCAAGGTCTCGACATCAAACTCGCAAGCCCGGCCTCAACCGCGCTTGAAAACTATCGCGGCGATCACTTGCTCGTGGCCGAGATGATCCCGGCTGGTGCCAAAGTGCTCGACGTCGGCTGCGGTGACGGCGATCTGCTACAACTGCTGGAAAGCCGCGGCATCGACGGGCGCGGTATCGAACTGTCGCGCGAGGGCGTGAACCGCTGCGTCGGCAAGGGCCTCGCGGTGGTGCAGGGCGACGCCGATACCGACCTCGTCAACTATCCCGACGATGCGTTCGACTATGTGATCCTGTCGCAGACGCTGCAGGCGACGCGGCAGCCGCGCGTGGTGCTGGAGAATCTCCTGCGCATCGGCCGCCGCGCCATCGTGTCATTTCCGAATTTCGGTTTCTGGCGGATGCGGCTGCAATTGCTCGTCGGCGGCCGTATGCCGCGGACGGAGAACCTGCCGGCGACATGGTACGACACGCCAAATATTCATTTCTGCACAATCAAGGACTTCGTGCATCTGTGCGACGAGATCCATGTGAAGATGGAGCGCGCGGTGGCGCTCGATCTCTATGGTCGTCCGCTGCGGTTGAATGCGCCGTGGTGGTTCTGGAATCTGTTCGGCGAGCAGGGCGTGTTTCTGCTGCAACGCGCGGAGAAGTGATGGCTGCGTAGGGCAAATTTCCCCTACGAAAGCACCGTTGTTACGACGGTTGCAGTGATCCAAAATCTCGCGAGAAGCAATTCTTAATAGCTAATTAAAATAGGTATCTCGGGCCGGCCCTGCGTCAGGCGACCATCCCCTATGTCTATACGTATGGTTTCTATTGAGTTTAGCCCCATCGCGGCGCGATCGGGCCTGAAATGAGCTCGTTTCGACCCGCTGGCCGTCTTGTTTCCGTCACATCCGGACTGTTTTCACACAGCCCTCAAAAACTTGGAGCGTGTTTCCGATCGGGGGATCGGGGGTATTTATGAGGGTTAACTTTCTATGTTTGAGTTCGTTGCGTATCGCCGTGCACTTCGCCTCTCCGCTTTGGCGCTTTGTTCGGCAGCAGTCTTCGCGTCAGTCTCGCCGGCTTCGGCCCGGCCCCAGCACGGCGCCGCGCGTCACCACGCGCATGTCAGCAAACACACTTACAGCGCTCGTCATTACGTCCGCCATCGCGCGCGGATTGCGCGCCGGCACGCCGCGCGCGCGGAGCAGCAGGCGCCTTCATTCGGCGACGCTGCGAACTTCGCGAATGCGAATGCGAGCATGAACCAGCCTTCAGTCGGCTTCGGGGGCTCGGGTCTGGTCGAGGCTGCGCGCAGCTTCATCGGCCGCGGCAATCCCACCGACCGGCGCAGCCTGTGGTGCGCCGCTTTCATGAATCTGGTGCTGAAGCGCACCGGCCATCAGGGCACGGGCTCCGACATGGCACGATCGTTCTCGAGCTACGGTCATCGCATCTCCGGCCCGCAGGTCGGCGCCATCGCCGTGATGTCGCGCGGCCGCCGTGGCGGCCATGTCGGCGTCGTCTCGGGTGTCGATGCCAAGGGCAATCCGATCATAGTGTCGGGCAATCACGGCAACCGCGTCGCTGAGTCCACGTACTCCAAGGGCCGCATCTACGCTTACGTGATGCCGTCGAGCTGAGGCTCGTTCCCACACTCTGCCATCGTGGCCGGGAAGAACCCGGCCGTGATGGAGCTTGAAGCTACGCCTCCACCTCGATCCGATCTCCGGCGGCAATTCTGCCGCCGTCGATCACTTCGGCATAAATGCCGCAGTCGGCGTGTCCATAGGTTTGCAGGAGCGTCTTCGGGATCGTCAGGTCACGGGCGGACGTATCCGGGTCGACATTCGTCGCGGCGCAGCGGACGATGCGCTTCACCACCTTGAGCCGCACGTCGCCAATCCTGAGCGTGCGGTCGAGCAAGTCGAATTCATGCCAGGCCGGCCAGTCCGACACATGCAGGTTGCCGCGAAAGCGCAGCGGATGGACGGGCTGGCCGATCGTCTTTTCCAGATCGGCGACACTGGCAAGATTGATGATCGACACGACCTTGCGCGGTACGTCGGAAAAACTGTGCCCTTCGGCAAACAGCACCTTGGGCGGGCCGCGAAGCTCGTCGGCGAAATTCGTAGCGAAATACGCCTCGATGGCAGCACGGCCTTCGGCTGACTGCAGGTCGGCCTGGGCGACCTCGGCATCGTCCTTGCGGATCGTCAGCGTGTGGCTGGCATCGTCATAACGGCTGCGCAGCGCCGCCAGGCGCTCGTTGCGCATCAGCATCAGGAACTGGGTCTTCGGGAAATATTGCGGCGCCGCGGGGTCGAAGCCGATCGGGCCATTCTCGATGGCATAGCGGCGGTCGGCCGGCAGGGTCTGACCGGGCGTCAACGCGACGTCGGTCAACGGTTCGGGCGTCAGGCCCTTCACGGGGTAGCGGTAGATGCTGGCGAGGCTGGCATAAGGCTGTTCGGTCATGGTTCCAGCCATAGGAGATTTGGGGCCGGGGTGCCACCGCCGGGCCGGCTGGAAATTTATGCGGGCCTCTTCCTTTTCCGGAACCGTGTGCCCACATTTGCGTCAAGCTGGCTTTCGCGCCAGTGACGACCGCGGCCGGTTGACGACCATCAATGCGTCCCGCGGAACCCCAATGAAGATGCCGGTATCGTGCTTTCGAGGCGATGGCGGCAGGCCGAGGGACAACACACGATGAATATTGAAAAATACACCGAACGGGTGCGCGGCTTCATCCAGTCGGCGCAATCACTGGCCGTGCGCGAAGGCCATCAGCAATTCACGCCGCTTCACATTCTCAAAGTCCTGCTCGACGACAGCGAAGGTCTCGCCGGCGGTCTGATCGACCGTGCCGGAGGGAATTCGCGCGCGATCCTGAAGGCGACCGAAGATCAGCTAAACAAGCTGCCGAAAGTCTCGGGATCCGGGGCAGGGCAGGTCTATCTGGCTCCCGCCACAGCGCGTGCGCTCGACGCCGCTGAACAGGCGGCGGACAAGGCTGGCGACAGTTTTGTCACCGTCGAGCGCCTGTTGCTGGCGCTGACCCTGGACAAGGACAGTGAGGTCGGGCAGCTCCTCAACAAAGGCGGCGTCACCCCGCAAAATCTCAATTCGGCGATCAACGCGCTGCGCAAGGGCCGCACGGCGGACAGCGCCACGGCTGAAAACGCCTATGACGCGCTGAAGAAATATGCCCGCGACCTGACCCAGGCGGCGCGCGACGGCAAGCTCGATCCGGTGATCGGTCGCGACGAGGAAATCCGCCGCACCATTCAGGTTCTGTCACGGCGAACCAAGAACAATCCCGTCCTGATCGGCGAGCCCGGCGTCGGCAAGACCGCCATCGCCGAAGGCTTGGCGCTGCGCATTCTCAATGGCGACGTGCCGGAGAGCCTGAAGGACAAGAAACTGCTATCGCTCGATCTCGGCGCGCTGATTGCCGGCGCAAAATATCGCGGCGAGTTCGAGGAGCGGCTAAAGGCTGTGCTCGGCGAGGTCACTGCGGCCGAAGGCGGCATCATCCTGTTCATCGACGAGATGCATCAGTTGATCGGCGCTGGCAAAGGGGACGGCGCCATGGATGCGTCGAACCTGCTCAAGCCCGCTTTGGCGCGCGGCGAGCTGCATTGTATCGGTGCCACCACGCTGGATGAGTATCGCAAGCATGTGGAGAAGGACGCAGCGCTGGCGCGGCGTTTCCAGCCAATCTTCGTGGCCGAGCCCACGGTCGAGGACACCATCTCGATCCTGCGCGGCCTGAAGGACAAATACGAGCAGCATCACGGCGTGCGCATTCAGGATAGCGCGCTGGTGGCGGCGGTGACGCTGTCGAACCGCTACATCACCGATCGCTTCCTGCCGGACAAGGCCATCGACCTGATGGACGAGGCCTCGGCGCGGCTGAAGATGCAAGTCGATTCCAAGCCGGAAGAGCTGGATTCGATGGACCGCGAGATCATCCGGCTGAAGATCGAGCAGGAGGCCCTGAAGAAGGAAACCGATGCCGGCTCGAAGACCCGGCTGGAGAATCTGGAAAGGGAGCTGGCCGAGCTCGAGGAGAAATCGGCGGCGCTTACCCAGAAGTGGTCGGCGGAAAAGAACAAGCTGTCGGATGCGCAGAAGCTCAAGAGCGAGCTCGATGGCCTGCGTCTCGAACTCGCCGATGCGCAGCGCCGCGGCGAATATCAGCGCGCCGGCGAGCTGGCCTATGGCCGCATCCCGGAGCTGGAGAAGAAGCTCGCGGATATCGAGGCCAGCGAGAACAACGGCGAGATGATGGAGGAGGCGGTCACCGCCAACCACATCGCGCAGGTGGTCTCGCGCTGGACCGGCGTGCCCGTGGACAAGATGCTCGAAGGCGAAAAGGACAAGCTGCTGCGCATGGAGCAGAGCCTTGGCCAACGCGTCGTTGGCCAGAGCGAAGCCGTGCGCGCAGTCTCGACCGCGGTGCGCCGCTCGCGCGCGGGCTTGCAGGATCCGAACCGGCCGATTGGCTCGTTCATGTTCCTCGGCCCCACCGGCGTCGGCAAGACAGAGCTGACCAAGGCGCTGGCTGCCTATCTGTTCGACGACGAGACGGCGATGGTCCGGCTCGACATGTCCGAATATATGGAGAAGCACTCGGTCTCGCGGCTGATCGGCGCCCCTCCGGGCTATGTCGGCTATGACGAGGGCGGCGCGCTCACCGAAGCCGTACGGCGCAGGCCCTATCAGGTCGTGCTGTTCGACGAGGTAGAGAAGGCGCATCCCGATGTGTTCAACGTGCTGCTGCAGGTGCTCGATGACGGCCGCCTGACCGACGGTCAGGGCCGCACCGTCGACTTCCGCAACACGCTGATCATCATGACGTCGAATCTCGGCTCGGAATTCCTGGTCAACCAGCCGGAGGGCGAGGATACGTCTGCGGTGCGCGAGCTGGTGATGGGCACGGTGCGCGGGCACTTCCGTCCCGAATTCCTCAACCGCGTGGATGAGATCATCCTGTTCCATCGGCTGCAGAAGAGTGAGATGGGACGGATCGTCGAGATCCAGTTCGCACGGCTCACCAAGCTGCTGGACGATCGCAAGATCGTGCTGGAGCTCGATGGCAGCGCGCGCGACTGGCTCGCCGAGAAGGGCTGGGATCCCGCTTACGGCGCCCGTCCCTTGAAGCGCGTGATCCAGCGCAGCGTGCAGGACCCGCTGGCCGAGATGATTCTGGCTGGCGACGTCAAGGACGGCGATCACGTCGAGATCGGTACCGCGGGCAATGTGCTGACCTTCAATGGCAAGCCGGTCGGTGCGACGGAGATCGACGACTTCGACGTGCCGGCGAAGCGGATGCTGAACTGAACGATGATGTAGTTTGAGGCGAGAGCGGCCTGACCTTCGCGGTTCAGGCCGTTTTCATATCCGGAGGGGAGAGATGACACGCATTCTGGTGGTTGGTGCCACGGGCCTGGTTGGTCGTCACGTCGTCGCTGAGGCGCTGACTGACGAGCGCATCACGCGGCTCGTTGCTCCGACCCGCCGGCCGCTCGATGCGCATCCCAAACTCGACAATCCGCTGGTAGATTTCAATCGGCTGCCGGCTGATGTCGATTGGTGGAATGTCGATGGCGTGATCTGTGCGCTGGGCACGACGCGGGCCACCGCCGGCTCGGACGACGCGTTTCGGAGAGTTGATTACGACTACCCGCTCGCCGTAGCGCAATTGGCCTATCGCCATGGCGCCACGCGATTTGCGCTCAATTCGTCGCTGGGTGCCGATGCAAGGTCGCGGCTGCTTTATCCACGCACGAAGGGGGAGATCGAGGCGGCGATCGAGGCGGTCGGTTTTGCCTCGCTGACCATTGTGCGGCCCGGACTGATCGGCGGCGACCGTGATGAATTCCGGCTGGGCGAGCGGATGGCATCGGTGGTGTTGGGAGCGCTTGGGCCACTGCTGCCCCGGCGCTATCGGATCAGCCCCGCGGCCAAGATCGCAGATGCACTGATCGACGCCGCTGTCGCCGGCGCCCCAGGCGTTCATCTGATCGAGGCGGAGCTGCTTGCGGCTGGCTGATTGATCTCAGCGGGCGGTGATCGATCGCGTCTGCGCCGGCACCACGGTCGTGCTGCCCGTCGCATCCGACACGCGTGCCGCGCCGCGCTGGCTCATCTGCGTATCGATCTGATCGCGCGCCTTCTCGAAACCTGCCAGCATCGGGCCTTCCAGTGAACGCCCGCGCGGCAGTTTCACACGCATGGGATCAACGAAACGGCCGTTGACCAGGATTTCGTAATGGACGTGGGCGCCTGTGGAGAGACCGGTGGAGCCGACGAAGCCGATCACCTGGCCCTGGCGGACGCGCTTGCCGGGCTCCATGCCCTTGGCATAGGCCGACATATGGCCATAGGCGGTCTCGTAGCCGTTATTGTGCTTCACGCGGATATATTTGCCGTAACCGCCTTCCCAGCCGACCTTTTCGATCATGCCGTTACCCGAGGCGAAGATCGGCGTGCCATAGGGGGCGGACCAGTCCACGCCCGTATGCATCTTGGTATAGCCGAGGATCGGATGGCGGCGGCCGCCGAAGCCGGAGCGCATGATGGCGTTGTTGACGGGCTTGCGTACCAGGAACTTCTTCGCGCTCTTGCCGGTCTCGTCATAGAAATCGACCACGGAATCGTCGTCGGTCTTGAAGCGGTAGTATTTCTTCGTCTCGCCGCCGACGGTGAGCGAGGCGAACAGCACCTCGTTGCGGTCGGGATTGGCGGAGCCTTCGTCTTCGCTGGCGAAGAATACGTCGAACGAGTCGCCCGGCTGTACGCGGCGCTGGAAGTCGACATCGTAGGAGTAGATCTTGATCATGTCCTCGATGACGGTGGCCGGCACCTTGTTGCGCAGCGCCGTCTCATAGATGCTCTGATAGAGCCGGACGCCGGTGCCGTCGTCCTCTTCCTCGTCATCGTCGTTCTGAGAAGCGACCTGGGTTACCGTATTCATTGTCGAGACATCGACGGCGACATACTTGCCGAGATCCGACAGCGCCGCCACGGCCTCGACGGTTGAATCGGTGGCGACGATGACGCGGTACGGCATCAGCCGCTGACCGGGGCCGGCAGGGGCCATCAGGATGCGCAGCTTCTGGCCTTCGCGGAGTCCGCCGTCGCGTCCTTTGGCGCCGAGCGTCGCAGCGATCTGGCGGGCTTCCTCATAGGAGGCGCCCTGTTCGCGCAGGATGCTGGGGACGGTCTCGCCCTTCTTGACGATATGAACGCGTTCGCCAACGGGATTGCCGCCGGTGATCTGCTCCTTGGTCTTGGCGAGCAGCGTGACGTTTTCCGGGACGATGCGGGTCTCGAAGCCCGCATAGGGATCGGCCACCTGGCCTTCGGCCGCGTAGGCCATCTTCATCTCGCTGCCGGCGCCGCTGTAATCCCGGGTGCCGCCGATGGAGGCGTAGCGGACGCCGCCCTGGCCGCGCCAGTTCGAGGCATCGCGCACGCGCATCAGGACTTCGTCGAGCGATACCGATGCGGCGAGTTTCGCTTTCGGCAGCACCTGGCCGAGGTCGCGGGTGACGAAGGAGACTTCGGCGTCCGGCTCGGCGGTCTCAGTATTGCTGGCGGCATCGTCCGCCGTCGGCTGCGGGCCACCGCCGACATCGGTAAGCAGGCGCTGCGCATTGAAGGGCGGCACCTTGGCGGACAGATCGCTCGTCGCCATTACCAGATTGCCCGAAATCTTCACGTAAGGCCGCACCCGCATTACGTCGCGATTGCCGACGCGCGTGACGGTGGAAACGCGAAACACCTGCCGCGCGGCAGACGCTTCGCTCGGCGGCGGCAGGCGGTCGGCTTTATGCAGGCTGACTTGTTTGTCGTTCGGACTGACAGCGCCGCGCAGTGCGCTCTCCACGCGCTCGGGCAATTTCGCAAAGGTCATCTCGCCGTCGAGCGATGCGAAAACGGCGCCGCCGATCAAGGCTGCGCCGCACAGACCTGTGAGGATCGTTCCTGAAAACCACTGAACCGATACGCGGCGGCGATCGATCACCGCGGCTTCGGAGCCATCGACCGAAAGTGGCGGCTCGTGGCCGAGATCGATCATCCCGGTCTCACGATTATAGGTGCCACTGCGTGACAGTCCGTGGTGCAAACCCAAGTCCCCCAAAGTGCAGACATTCGATCTCAGAACGTCCGATGGCAGAGCGTCCCCGGCTCAAGCGCATGGATGATCGAACGGCGCGGGCCAAAATGCGGGCCCAAGGTCCAATCGTCAATGCTGCAGAGAGGCGCGTGCGGTCTCGCTCTCGTATTCTATGCTGCGGGTCTGGCTGGCTTTGTCTGGCGATCCATCCTCCGATCGTCATTCCGCCGTCGTCGCAGCTGCCCATGGTTGGATTTTCGAGCTTCGGAACCGGAAAATTTTGCGGTTCCGACAAAGAATCTTCATCCAAGGCCGTGCCAGAACGCCGGAGCAATGTGGCTTTGATGCGGCGTTATGCCTGAAAAACCTACGCTTTTCCGCTCGGAAAGATTCTTCGCCGGTGCGTGACGATTTTCTGACGAAACGCGTTGACAGGTCCGCGTTCCCCCGCCTATAAGACGGCCACTGAGCGCGGCGGCGCCGACCCACGGGTCCGGCGGACGTTCTGTGCTTCAGAAATCAACATCGCGATGGTGATGAGGTGGCCGATAGGTGTCGGCTGCTGAATTTCTGTCGAATGAGTGTTGTGCGAGATTTGACGCATATGCGTCGGGCTGTTTGACAAGTTGAGAAGAAGAAAGAGAAACGTGGGCGGCGGAGTCCTTGCGGGTCTCGCATAACGAAGCTTCGGTTTTGTTTTTGTGAGGCCGGACGAAAGACTTCGGCGGCACACGTTTTGATACAAGGAAACACCATCGCTGTTTTTGCGCTGTGAAGCGCGGACGGCATGTTGGCGAGATCTTGGACTTAATTGTCTTCGGTCTGGTCGACGTAGAATGGTGGGATCCTCGTCAACAAACGTTGTGATTATGCCGGTTCAAAAGTTTCAAGTCCAACTTGAGAGTTTGATCCTGGCTCAGAGCGAACGCTGGCGGCAGGCTTAACACATGCAAGTCGAACGGGCGTAGCAATACGTCAGTGGCAGACGGGTGAGTAACACGTGGGAACGTACCTCTTGGTTCGGAACAACACAGGGAAACTTGTGCTAATACCGGATAAGCCCTTACGGGGAAAGATTTATCGCCGAGAGATCGGCCCGCGTCTGAT
>NKIY01000012.1 GCA_002256345.1 Bradyrhizobiaceae bacterium PARB1
TGCATCTCGGCGGGCTCGATATCGGTACCACCGATACGATCGTCATCGACCGCGCGCTGACCGTGGCCGATGGCGGCCGGATCAACTTCAACGCGGCGGTGGTCGATATCAAGGCCGATGTGACCGCGCGCGGCGGCTCGCTCACCGTGGACAATTACTTCAAGGGCGGTGGCGATCGCGGCGCGGCGCAGACATTGCTGAAGAACGGCGCGTCGTCGATCAACCTGCATGACGGTGTGACGCTCGATCTGCGCGGGTTGTGGGTCAACGCACTGCTGAACAGGGACGACAGCAACAAGCTGGCCTATCTGAATGGCGGCACGGTCAGCCTGAAATCGACCCATGACGTGACGCTGAAGACCGGCAGCGCGATCGACGTCTCGTCGGGCGGCGCCATCCTCGCCAATGGCAAGACCAAAGGTGGCCGCGGTGGTGACGTCACCTTGATCGCTGATCAGGAGAACTCCCAGGTCCAGGCCAATGGTCTGCTGACCCTCGACGGCAACATCCGCGGCTACGGCATGAGCGGCGGCGGCACGCTCCAGATCGAATCCGGAACGGCGATTGGAATTGGTGGCAAGGTACTCGCCAATAACGGTACGCTCGGTGCCGGTGAGAAGGCGCCAGCCGATCTGGTGCTTTTGCAGGATTATGTAGTCAAGGCGGGAGAGGTGCTTCCGGCAAACTACTCTTATCAAGCCACGGTCTTCCGGGGCGGGGATATCCTGAACTCGGCTACAACCATTCAAAACATCAGGTTGGCAGCCGACTGGACACCGCCTTATCCGTCCAGCCTCAGGCGGTACCTGATTCAAACAAATACACTTGGAACAGTGGAGATTCTCCAGGCGAGCGAGATGTCCGTGCGGCCGGTAATCCCGGCAGGTACGGTGATCACCATGACGATTTCCAACACTAGCCAGTTGGCGGGTTATGTTTTGCCGGGAGACGTGTTCCCGAACGGCATTCCGTCCCGCGTTCCGTTTAACAGAACGGTGCAGGCTGGCGCGCTGGCGCCAAATGACGTCACGTTCGCCGCCGGAACATTGATCAATGCAGGCCTAACACTTGAACGCCCGGCTGCGATAAAACCTTTGTTGGAGATCAATTCGTCGCTCTTCCAGTCTGGCTTCTCCGGTTACGACATCAACAGCCGGCATGGGCTGGCTGTATCGGATGGCGCCAGGCTCGACGTGACGATGCCTGTCTATCGCTTGACGGATACGGCCTTCAACACCGCAACCGGTGAAAAGGCCTCCCGCGCGCTCAGCGTCTGGACGCCACCGGAATGGACCGAAGATGCGGCTAGCAACCGTTTGATCCAGCGCGGCGGCGCGAGCCTGACTCTGCGCTCTACGATCGGTGAGCCCGGGGTGATGTCGGCAACCGGCCCGATCGACATTCGCGCAGGCGCCACGATCCGTGTCGACGCCGCTCAATCGATTAACCTGCAAGGTACCAACTTCACGATCGACGGTACTCTGACCGCTTCGGGCGGCATCATCAATTTGGCGGCGAGCGGTGCTGCTGGAAACAGAGCTGGCTTGATCTGGATCGGCGATCACGCAGTGCTCGATGCTGCGGCGCGCGCCGTCACGGCGACCAACAAGAGTGGTCAGATCTATGGCGTCGTTGGCAAGGGCGGTTCGATCCTGATCGGCGGTGCGATGGATTGGGAGGAGAAAGGCGTGTCCACCGCGCCGAATGCCTTCGTCGTGATCCGGCCCGGCGCATTGCTCGATGCGTCAGGTACAAGTGCGGTGCTCGATATTCCAGTGTTCGGCCCTGGAAAGAACAGCACGCCACTCAACGTCGCCAGCAATGGTGGTACAATCGTCGTCAAGTCCAGTAACGGACTTTACCTTGATGGAATGCTGCGCGCGGCAGCCGGAGGTGAGAACGCGGCCGGCGGTACGCTGGCGCTGGCGCTTGAGACACTGGCGTATCCGATCGAGCTGTCGCCAAGCGGCGACCCATTGCGCCATCGTGAGTTTGTCATCGCCAACGTTCAGGGCAGTAGTCCGGTCGCCGGTGCGGCGTCTATGGCTGCGGTGAAGGCTGGTCTTGTCACGGGCACTGCACGTCTCGGCGTCGATCGCATCAAGGCTGGTGGCTTCGACAACCTTTCGCTGCTGGTCGATGGGCCGCTGTCCTTCGATGGCAACGTCACGCTTGCGATGAACCAGAGTCTGCGCCTCTATGCCGGTACATTTGCGCTCGGTGAGAGCGCAGCGGTGAGCTCGCAAGTGTCGCTATCCGCACCCTATGTGCGGCTGGCCGGCACCACCCGCCTCGGCGCGGAGGGGGCCATCTTTCCCGCGGTGACTTGGAGGGACGATCCGTCGCAGCAGGAAAGCGACGGCGTATTCTCGGTCACCGCCGATCTGATCGATCTTCGCGACCGCGTTGGCTTTGGCGCGCGCAAGGATATTAACACGAAGGCGTTGTTCTATACCGTCGATCGCCGCGGCTTCGGGCTGGTCGATCTCACCAGCCGTGGTGATATCCGCTTGCTCGCGGGCACGCCGGCGCGCGGCTTGTCAGGTGAGATCACCACCGAACTCGCGACGACTGGTGATATCACACTGACCGCCGCGCAAATCTATCCGGCAACCGGGGTCGGCGCGCAGATCGTCGCCGGCTACACCAAAAGCGACACCGAAAGCGAGAATTTCCTTAGCGGTAGCGTGCTCACCATCCGGCGTTATGGCGATACTCTCCCCGAGGTTCCGTATTCGGCTTTCGGCTTGCTCTATCTCGGCGCAGAAACCGTCAACCAGGGCGGCGTGGTACGCGCGCCGTTCGGTGTGGTGCAGTTAGGTACCAATGTCACCGGGGGAGTGGCGCAGGCCGACGCGGTCAATCTTCTGCCGGGGAGCATTACCTCGGTGAGCGGTGCCGGCTTGGTGATGCCGTATGGCGGGACCGTCGATGGCCTTACCTATCGCTACAACGGGAGCACGATCGTACTCGACGGCGCCGGTGGTATGCGCGCCACCGCCCTGGGACGCGGCATCGGCTTCTCGACCACCCATCTAAACGCGGAGGCGGGGGCGGTTCTCGATCTGTCCGGCGGCGGCGAACTCATCGGCGCGGGCTTCGTGTCGGGCCGTGGTGGTTCGGTCGATATCCTGACCACGCCGCTCGTCAATTCCAATCCGGGCTATAGTTACAGCAGCAAAGGCAATGCGGTCTATGCGATCGTCCCGGGCCGCGCCGGATCGTACGCACCGGTGGTGCAGGAGGCGGGCTTTGGCACGCCGCCGATCGGTCAGCAGATCACCATTCCCGGCGGCGTACCCGGTCTGCCGGCCGGGACCTATATGCTGATGCCGTCGAGCTACGCGCTGCTGCCCGGCGCATTCCGGGTCGAATTGGGCGGCAATGTCAGTCCTGCGATAACCGGCGCCATTACTGTCGGTAATGGCTCTTACATCACGAACGCCGCTCTCGGTGTCGCCAATACCGCGATCCGCGCCTCGCTGCCGAACCAGGTCATCGTCACCTCCGCCGATACCGTGCGGAAGCATTCGTCTTACAATGAGATGGACTACAACGCGTTCGTGCTGGCAGACGCCGCGCGTATCGGCGTGCCGCGCGCGATGATGACGGTCGATGCGAAGACGCTGGACATCCTGATGGCGAAACCAGCGGTTGCCGACGATCGGTCGCAACTGCGCTTCGATGGCGATCTGCGCATGAGTCCGGCGCCCGGCAGCAAGGGCTTCGGCGGCACCGTCAACGTCCGGGGTCTCGCCGAAGTCCTGGCTTCTGGCCAGAGTGCGAATCCAGATCTTCAGTATGCATCGGTCTATGCCAACGAACTCAGCAAGCTGGACGCACCGCGCCTGGTGCTGAATGGCTCCGTCAGCGCGACGTACGGCACGTTGGGCCGCATCGTCACCATCGAGGGTGACGGCAATCTCGTTATACGCAGCGGCGCCAAAATTTCGGCGGCGGAGGTGATCCTCGCTGGCAAGGGCATGCCATGGCTCGGATACTCAGGATACATCACGATTGAGGAAGGCGCGTCGATCAGCACGGTCGGCCGCGGCGCAGCCAGCTACGATTCGCGTGATGGATTTGTATTCGTCGGCGATGGTGTTCTCGCGGTGTCGAACGGCTGGCTCAATCTACTGCAGACATCGACCCCCAGTTCGGATTCGAGCGTCAACATCACGGTCGGCGGCTGCGTTACCGAAAGCTGCAATCGCACCACGACACTGGTGTCCGAGGGGACGATCGCGGTTTCGACGTCCGCTGCATTCGCCATCGCCGACAACGTATCCTATGGCACGCGCAATCTCGTGCTCGGCCTGTCTGCGATCAATCTCGGCGAGAACGCCAGTCTCACAGCCGCTGCAGCGGCCGGCCGGCTGCCTGCCGGCCTGACGCTCAATCAGGGTGTGCTGGCGCAACTGCTTGCGGGCAATACGGCAACGGGGGCGCCGGCGCTCGAAACCCTGGTGCTCAATGCCCGCGACGCGGTGAATATTTTCGGTAGTGTGGATCTCGATGCGTCGAAGGTCGGGCGGCTTGTGCTGGGAACGCCCGCGATCTACGGCTACGGACATGCCGGCGATACTTCCACGATCCGCGCGGGCGAGTTCATCTGGAAAGGTTCGGTAACTGCGCCGGGCGCGGCGATGGCCGATATCCTTGGTGACGGCATGCTGAACATAGTCGCGAACAGTGTTGTGTTCGGTGCCGCTCCCAACTTTCAGCCCAGCACCACCGTCGTCGACAACCGTCTCATGGTGGGCTTTACCCATGTCGGTATCACGGCTCGCGAGCGCATCACTTCAAATGGTAGAAGCACGCTGGGCGTCTATCACACGCAGGGCGCCTATACCCCCGAGACCGGATATGAATACACGGGCGGCAATCTGACGTTCACGACGCCGCTGTTCGCCGGCGAATCAGGATCGGTCAACACCATCACCGCGGGCGGCAATATTCTTGTTGCCGGAGCGAATGGCGCAGCAGCGCCGAAGGTCGATGCGCTCGGTGCCCAGCTCAAGCTGGCGGGCGCCAGCATCACGGTCGATACAAATGTGGTGTTGCCGTCGGGCAAGCTCGTTCTCACCACAACCGGCGACATCGCGCTGGGCAATAGCTCGCACCTTGACCTGTCGGGCCGCGCGGTCGCGATGTTCGACGTCACCAAATATAGCTGGGGCGGCGATCTCGTGCTGACCAGCAATGCGGGCAATATCACGCAGGCGACGGGATCGATCATCGACCTCAGCGCACAGTATAATCGCGGCGGCACGATGGAGGTGACGGCTCTTGGCGTCGATGCGGGTTATGTCAATCTTGCCGGCACGTTCCAGGGCGGCACAACGGGCAGATACGACGCCGGTGGCACCATGGTGCCCTACGATGCGGCCGAACTGACGGTGCGCGCGCAGACGCTCGCCGACTTCGCGGGATTGAACACGCGCCTCAACACCGGCGCAGTGTTTGGTGCGCGCAAATTCCAGATCAAGCAGGGCGATCTGGTCGTCGGCAACGAGGTCAAGGCTCGTAACGTCGAGATCACGCTGGATGGCGGCGCTCTTAACGTCAACGGCACCATCGACGCCAGCGGCTACCAGGTCGGCTCGATTCGGCTTGCTGCGATGGGCGATCTGACGATCAACGGCATGCTCGATGCGCACGGCACCGGCATGCGCTTCGACAGCTACGGCAAGATCATCGATGCGCCCAACCGGGCCATCATCGATCTGACGACCCGCCAGGGCACGCTGACCATCGGCAGTAATGCCGCGTTCGATCTGCGCGCCGGCACCAATGTTACGATGGGCGGTGGCCGCGGCCAGAACGACGGTACTGCTCGCGGCACGCTAATGCTCAACGCACCGCGCCTCGGCGGCACCGGCGCTGTCGCAGCGGGAGCGCGGGGCGTGGATGGCGCCAACGACGTCGCCGTCAATGTTCAGGGCACGCCGCTCATCCAGGGTGCGAAGACCGTCGCGGTCAATGCCTTCCGCATTTATGACGATGTGCCGCTTGCCGGCGCGCCGGATGTGACAGGACACAAGCCGCAGGAAATCACGCAAGATTATCTCAATGATATCGACGGCGACAGCAGCGCCTTCATCAATGCGGCGCTTGCCAACACATCCTTGAGCAACAGGCTGGCCAGGCTCGGCAACTATCATCTGCGCCCCGGCGTCGAGATCGTCAGCAAGATCAGCGCCGACAATCCGAACGGCGATCTCACCATCGCGGGCGATCTCGATCTGTCGGGCTATCGCTACGGGCCGCAAGCGAACCCCGCGTTGCGCGGCTTCGGCGAACCCGGCGTGCTGACGATCCGTGCCGCCGGCAATCTCAATATCCGCGGTTCCATCAACGATGGCTTTGCGCCGCCGGCTGCCACGCCCGACGACAATGGCTGGGTGCTCACCAATGGCATTGTGCCATATGGCGGTGATCTCGTGCTTCCCACTGCAGTCACGCTTGAGGCCGAGACCGTCTTCAGAAAAGGCGTCACACTCAATTACGATCTGCCGGCGGCGTTCAATCCGCTTGGATCAGATCCATTCAACAACAATGTGCCCGCCGGTACGGTGCTTCCGGTGCAAGCGATCTTGGCAAGCTCTCTCGATCTGCCTGCCGGTACTGTGGTTGGCGCGGCCATCTACAACGCCGATGGCAGCGTGGCCTATGCAGCCGGCACGGTCCTGTCTGCCGCGGTGACGCTGACCGCGGACATGCAACTGGGCGCCGGTACGGTATTGCGTACAGCCGCCAACATAGCGGCATTGATCTGGCCGAAGGGCGTGCCCTTGCCGTCAGATATGTCATCGACCGGAGCGATGACGCTTGCGGCCGGGTCGCTGATTCCGTCGATGACCGATGTGAAGCTTGCCGGTGGCCAATCGATTGATCTGCGCAGCTCGACGAATGGAAAACAGGGGCAAAACTGGGCGGTCGCGCCGATGTTAGGTGCTGGCGCGACGTCTTGGTCGATGAGTCTCGTTGCAGGCGCCGATCTCGGATCGGCGGCCCGGCGCGCGCTCGACCCCGCCTCGAACAGCGCAATCAAGCTCGCCGATACCCATTATACGATGAGCCCCGATGGGGCATCGCTTGCGCCGTCCTTTAGCGTAATCCGCACAGGTGTCGGCGATCTCGATCTCGTTGCCGCAGGTGACATTCGGATGAATTCGCTCTACGGCATCTATACCGCTGGGACGGCAACAGCGGTCGATCCGGTCTACAACCGCGAGCGCGGGTTGCTGGCTGACGGTACGATCCTCGGCCCTAACGCTGTTGGTTATGACGACGCGCTTCTAACCTATCGGGCGTGGTATCCGGACCAGGGCGGCAACGTCCTGATCGCGGCTGGCGGCGACCTGGTTGGCGACATTTACGGCCAGTCACCGCGGCAGAGCCCGTCGAGCGTCATCGCCGGCAATTGGCTGTGGCGGCAGGGGACAGGCACCGCGACCGTCGATAATTCGATTCCGACGTCATGGTGGATCAATTTTGGAACCTATACGGCGAACGTATCGTCGGCCAATTCATCGGGCAGTCCTGATCTTGTCGGCTTCACAGGCATCGGTGCGCTGGGCGGCGGCAATGTCGCGATCCGCGTCGGCGGGCAGGCTGGCACGATCACGCTTCGCGGCGAGCAAGGAATGTTAGGAGAGCACAGAAGCCAGGGACTGGTCGTTGCAGTTGGTAGCACCGGCCGTGTCGGCGCCGACGGATCGTTGGCGCTGACGGGCGGTGGCGACATCGACATGCGGATTGCGGGGGCACTCAACCCGAATCTGGCGCTCACCGACGGTACGGAAAAACACGCGCTGCCCGGCGCGCTGGTGAACCTCCGCGGCGCACTGCATGCGGCTGCGGCATCGATCGGGGGCATCAAGCTGATCTATGGTATGGGTGAAACCTTCGATCCGCGCGGCATCGATCCGTTCACGGCGACATCCTCTGAGGCACGCTCCGGCATCACGGTGGTGCCCGGCGACTCCGCGGTCTATCTGAATACGCTGGGCGATCTCGTGCTTGGCGGCGCCGGTGATCCCGGCCGCTCCCAGTCGCCGAACCGTTCTGCCTACTCCGTCGGCGGGATCAACTATATCGGCGGTGGCGAGAGCTGGTTCACGCTCTGGACCGATCGCACCGCGATCAACCTGATCTCGGCAGGTGGCAATCTCACGCCGAGCACCTCAGCGGCTGAAAGCCCGTATCGAGAAAGCGACCACAATAGAGCTGACGGATCGTTCACCTATCCATCGATCTTGCGCGCCGCTGCGCTGGACGGCAGCATCTACTACGGCGTTAACGCGTTGCCGTTCATGCGAAACGACTCCACTTTCGTCCCGGCGTTCGTGACGCTCGCTCCATCAGCGCATGGCGTGCTGGAAATGTTGGCGGCAAGTTCGATCTATGGCGGGCAGTATTCGTTCAACATGTCCGGTTCAGGTGTGGCGTTGCCGACGCCCTTCAATCCGGCCTTCATGGGAGAGGTGGATCGCTCCTCGGGGCGCGTCAATTTGACGAACGCCTCGCCTAACGGAGTCGTTGAATCAAATGGCAATCCGGTGCCGCTCTCGCTGTTCGTGTTCGGTCCAAACACGTCAGTGGTTCCCATCGACCGCGCGCCTGATGCAGATCCCATCCGATTTTATGCGCGCGAGGGCGACGTTGTCGGGCTGCTCACGGGGGAGACCCTTACATTCGGTGGCCGTCAAACGACATGGTACAATGCGGCAGGCCCGGTTATGGTGCGTGCGGGTCGCGATATCGTTGGGGCCGGCCTCGCGCCCGGTGTCACACAGACGAGTGCTTGGGGGGGCGCGACTTCGCGCGGCAATCTGATCGTGCACAGCAATCCGGACGACGTCTCGATCATTTCCGCCGGCCGCGACATCATCTATGCCAATTTCGATATCGCCGGTCCCGGCACGCTCGAAGTGTCGGCGGCGCGCAATCTGTATCAAGCCGACAAGGGCGCGTTCACCAGTATCGGACCCATCGCCAATGGCGACAACCGACCTGGCGCGAGCATCACGATGCTCGCCGGCGTTGGTGCGGCAGGACCGGATTACGACGCGTTTGCGGCGCGCTATCTCGATCCGGCCAATCGGGCAGGTACAGGCCCGCTGGCGGATCAGCCGGGCAAGGCCGTGCAGACTGCAGACGCATTCACATCGCGCCGCGAGCTTTCGGGCTGGCTCAAGAACAAATTCGGCTATTCTGGCGACGATTCCGGTGCAATCGAATACTTCAACAAATCGCTTACACCCGAACAACGGTCGAGCTATCCGTCCAATACGCTTCTTTTCGTCTGGTTAAAGAGCCAAGGATATATCGGCGATAGAGGGGGGGGCGCTGTCTACTATCTGGAGAAGAACGCAAAGGACGGCCTGACGTTCACCTATAGCGGCATGCTGTTCGCCTGGATGCAGGAGAACTACAACTACAGTGGTAACGAGACGGGTGCGTTGTCGTCATTCCGGGCATTGCCCGACCTCCAGCAGCGTGTCTTCCTGCGCCAGGTTTATTTCGCCGAACTCACCGCGGGCGGCCGGGAATACAACGACGCGAGTAGTTCTCGTCACGGCAGCTATCTTCGCGGCCGCGAGGCCATCGCAGTGCTGTTCCCGAACGATGCTTCCTATGGCGGTGATATCACGATGTTCGGTGGCTCCGGCGTTCGCACCCAGTCGGGCGGCGACATCCAGATGTTCACGCCGGGCGGTCGCACCGTCATCGGCGTAGAAGGGCAGGTGCCGCCGGCCTCCGCAGGTCTGGTCACGCAAGGCAGCGGCGACATCCAGATCTACTCCAAAGGCAGCATCCTGCTCGGCCTGTCGCGCATCATGACGACCTTCGGCGGCGATATCATCGCGTGGTCCGCGGAAGGCGACATCAATGCCGGGCGCGGCTCCAAGACGACGGTGATCTATACGCCGCCGAAGCGTGTCTACGACAACTACGGCGGTGTGACTCTATCATCGCAGGTGCCGTCGTCCGGGGCCGGTATCGCGACCCTGAACCCGATCGCGGAAGTGCCTGCCGGCGACGTCGATCTGATTGCGCCACTCGGCACCATCGACGCCGGCGAGGCCGGCATCCGTGTCTCCGGCAACGTCAATCTGGCGGCGCTGCAGATCATCAACGCCGCTAACATCCAGGTGCAAGGCACATCGTCAGGCATTCCCGTCGTGCAGGCACCGAGCATCAGCGCTGCATTGTCGACCTCGAACGCCGCAGCAGCGACGCAGCAGACTGCAACGCCGACCCAGGGCAGCGGCAACGCGCAACCCTCGGTGATCATCGTCGAAGTGCTGGGTTATGGCGGCGGCGGTGGCGGCCGCGAGCCGGGTGACAACGAGCAGCGGGATCACGAGCAGACGCAGTTCAAGGAGGAAACGACCGGCGCGGTGCATGTTCTTGGCAGCGGCCCCATCACCCAGGACCAACTTCAGAGCCTGACCGACGAAGAGAAGATGCGTCTCCTGTCGGGTGAGCGCCGCCGGCGGCTGTGATTGGAAGTCGGGCAAGTTTGAGCTGAATGTCCGAAGGCAGGACACGTGATCTCCGCCGGCACGGGGGTGGCTCAGCGTTTCAATTTTCTATGGCGGTCGGCGACGATCCGACCGCTTTCATGTCCGCTTCTGGCGCCCAGCAATGCTCGCTTTGTGCCAGACGTCGGCGATGCTCTTCGGCGCGTGCCTCAGACCGAAGCAAGCCCAATGATCCGATCTTGCAGACGTTCGAGTTCGTATCGGCATCGATAGAGAGCCTGTCCATATGTGGCGAGGCCACTTAATAATGTCCTCGATCGATTCCTAAGTCGTTGACTTTGTTGGAAGCAAAAACGAGTTCGGCGCGAAAATTTGACCCAGAACCCCTATATCGCTGTCCCTGATTGAAAACGGGCCAAGGGGGACCAATCAACGGCCTCATTGAGCGCCGTCGGCACACTGCAAAGGCAGGGTATGAAATTCAGCGGGGGCAAGCGTCCAGCTCGAAACATGCTTGGAGCTACTTCCGGATGCGGCGTCGTCGATCCCATCGTGACAAGCGCCCAGAAAGCCGTTCTAACGCAAACAAAGCTGCGATCTCAGGGGTACGGCTTTCAGCCGACGGCTATACTGCCCTGGCAGATTTGGTTGCTGCGGCCTCAAACCGCTTCTGCCGCAGAAGCGTGTGTGCAAGACGGATCGTCCGTTACTGTCGTTGGCGGCTAATTGCTGGAAACGCCGCTACATCGTGTTGATCTTCGACATGTACGCCGAGACGAGATGATCGCCGCATCTCTCATCGGCTTTCTGTTGAAACCGACGACGCGCATACGCTGTCGCGGGACCGCCGCCGCGGAGATGGACAATGACGGCAAGGTCTTCTTCCTGCTTCGGCGTCGCCGATACAATACCCGTTCGTGTAAGGACGGCGGCAAGATTCCGATCCAGATAGATTGATGCCAACTCCACGGCGTGGCTTGGCATGACGCGGATGTAAGGACCGACTCCACAGCCTATATCCGTTACCTCTTTCTCGCGTATGCAGTATCTTACGACTTCCGCATAATTGGGATCGGTTGTTTGAAAAAGCCCGACTGCCGACGACGCCCGTTGGTAGATCTCGAACGGATTGTAGCTGAACCGCCATCGCCAATAGGTTGGCTCGAGAAG
The DNA here is from genome assembly GCA_002256345.1 of Bradyrhizobiaceae bacterium PARB1. Lineage (GTDB taxonomy): Bacteria > Pseudomonadota > Alphaproteobacteria > Rhizobiales > Xanthobacteraceae > Tardiphaga. The sequence goes on from NKIY01000012.1 coordinate 11,664, forward strand.
GTTGCCCGCGCTTTCGGTTTGCGCGATTGCTGCCAGCAGCTCCGGCGTGGCAGGATCTTCCGTGGCAGGATCTTCGAGAGAACAGAATCGATCCAATTCACTGCCGATAACCTGACATCTGACTGTAACACACTCCGCATAGGTTGATCTGGTGTTGTGTGACGATACTGTAAAATTTGATGGCGGATTTGTTGGAGGCAGGAAGTCAGCCGTCGGAGTGGGTCCGTAACTTGACGTTGGTTTCGGCGCTGTTCCTAAATTTGCTGTCATGCCTGTTGCCGTCGGATCTCTGTGCAAGAGCAGAAAAATCAATCCGTTTCGATATCGCTGCTCAACCGCTGGCTTCCGCGCTTGAAACGTACAGTGTGGTAACCAGAACACAGGTCGTCTACAACGCCAAGCTTACGAATGGGCGTCAGGCTGTTGCCATCGAAGGCGTATATACGCCGGGAGTCGCTCTTGCGCTCCTTTTGCAGGGCTCCGGTCTCGCTCCTCGTTACATGGCGCAAGATGCAGTCGTCCTCGTTCCGGTACCGAAAACGTCTCTACTGGTTGACGCGGCGTCGGCTGCGCTCGCCATGCGCTACTATGCACTGATACAGGCTCGCATGTTGCGAGCTCTGTGCGTCGATGGCCGAGCCCGTCCGGAAAACTATCGATTTGCGCTCAGTTTTTGGATCGGTCCCGATGGCCGGTTAGGGCGTGTGGTGTTGTTGGACACGACGGGAGAGGCGGAACGCGATGCCGCTATCGAGCAAGTCATAGGGCGGGTCTCGATCGGTGAACCGCCGCCTACCGGCTTCGCACAGCCGGTGACGCTCGTGATCTCACCAGCAACACCGTCGGAACAGTCGGAGTGTCAATCGGCTTTGGTCGAGCGGCCGATCAGGGCATCGCGATGACCGCCCGCCGATCGTCCGGCCTCGGCCGCGTCTTCTTGGAACGCTACGACAATCTAAAGGCCCGGCTGACACGCCGTCTCGGTTCGGCGGATCTGGCCGGTGACGTCATGCAGGACACCTGGCTGCGGCTGCAGGATACGGGCAGCACGGCCAGCGTGCGGCAGTCGGATGCCTATCTGTATACGATCGCGATCAACATTGCCCGCGACCGCCTGCGCGCCGAGGCGCGGCGCTTGACCACCGACGAGGTCGAGGCCCTGATCGAGGTGCCGGATGATGCGCCCGATCAGATGCAGATTGCCGAAGACCGGTCGGAATGGCGTCTTCTGGAAACGATCATGTTGGAACTTCCGCCGCGCCGGCGCGACATCCTGCTTGCGGCCCGTCTGGACGACATGCCGCGGGCGGAAATCGCAAAGCGATTCGGGATTTCCGTGCGCCTGGTCCAGCGCGAATTGTTGGAAGCCCAGGATTATTGCGCGGCGCGTTTGAACCGGTCAACTTTGTTCACATCGCGCCCGGTCGAGACGTCTCCTATACGAGAGGTCGCCGCTGCCAGATTCGCGCGTGACCGCAAGGACTGATGTCAGACCCGTTTGCCGATATGGATGCCCTGGACCGCGAAGCTCATCGCTGGCTGACGCTCTTGCTGTCGGGCGAGGCGAGCACGGTCGATGCGGATGCTTTGCGTCTCTGGCGCCATCAAAGCCCCGCGCATGAGCAGGCCTTCCTGCGCGCTCGCAAACGCTGGCGCGACTACGGGCGTGCGGGTGAGGCGCTGTTGGCAAAGGGCGCGCGCGCATCCTGGCGATCGCCAAAGCCCGTATTTTCGAAGCCTGTGCTCAGCCGTCGCACCATGATCGGCGGTGCCGCGGTCGGCAGCATGGCGGCCACGGCCGCCTATCTCATGATCAGGCCTCCGCTCGGCCTGTGGCCGTCTTTGTCGGAATTCGCGGCCGATTATCGGACCGGGACCGGCGAGCAGCGCGACATTGCGCTGGCAAACGATCTGTCGATCCGCCTCAATACGCAAACCAGCCTGATGGCTCCGTCACCCAGCGGCGGTATCGACAAGTTTGAGCTGATCTCCGGCGAGGCGTCATTTGCCCGGCTGGTCGATGCGAACCGGACGTTGAATGTGATTGCCGCAGGCGGTCTGAGTAAGACCAGGAATGGCCGCTTCGATGTGCGGAATATCGATGCCCAAGTCTGCGTGACATGCGTTTCGGGGGAGGTCGAGGTGGTGCTCGGCGCTGCGTCGGCGGTGATCGGCCCTGGCCAGCAGCTCCGCTACGGCGCTGGCGAGCTGCAGGCGGCGCGCGCCACGGATATCGGCGTCAGCACCGCGTGGCAGGATGGATATCTGGTGTTCCGATCGACGCCGCTGTCGGATGTGGTGACTGAAATCAATCGCTATCGTCCCGGCAGAGTGGTGCTCGTCAACGCCGAGCTGGCCACGAATCTCGTCAACGGACGATTTGAAATCCGGCGCACCGCCGAGGTGCTGCAATGGATCGAACAGGCCTTCGGCGTCAAAGGCCGCGTGCTGCCGGGCGGTGTTGTCTTGCTCGGATAGTCGATCTTTTTCCGTCCTGTCCGAGCCGGAAGGTCGCAGTCGGCCCGCGGTTGCAATCGTGCACCGACAACAAGTGAAAAATTTCTTGCCGCGGCTGTTCAGATTGGGCGGGCGGGCGTCGTCTCCAGATTGAACCCCTGTGTGCGATCCCACGATCGCCCGCGGTCACGTCTCTGTCTGAGAAGCGCCCATGTTGATGCGAAATGTTGCCCTCGGTTTTGCTCCGATCCGCTCCAATCTCGGGCGGCATTTGTTGTCGGCAACCGTGAGCGGCATTGCGTTACTCGCCGTCAATTCCGCGGTCTATGGCCGTGCGCTCAATGGCGGCAGCGGCGACGGTGCCGTATCGGCGCCGAATATCGCGGCCGACGCGGCGACGCAGGCGGCCGCAAGGGCTGCTGCGGCGGCGCGGCAGACGCAGGACTCGCTGGCGCAGGCGGCGCGCGCGGTGCAGAACATGCAGGCCGTGCAAGCGGCTGCGCGTGCGGCGGCGGCCGCTGCGCAATCGGCCGTGCCCAACGGTCTCGGTGCCGGCGGACTCGATGCGATCCGCGGCGCCAGCACCTGGATCGGCGCCCTCGACCCGACCCAAAGCATGGATGGCAACGGCCAGACTCAGGTCAATATCCGCCAGCTGACCCAGCAGGCTATCCTGAACTGGCAGAGCTTCAATGTCGGCGCGCGTACCACGCTGACCTTCGATCAGGGCGGCAATGCGAACTGGGTTGCGCTCAACCGCGTCACCGGGACATCGACGGCGCCGAGCCAGATTCTCGGCAACATCAAGGCCGACGGCCATGTCTACGTTATCAATCAAAGCGGCATCATCTTTGGCGGCAACAGCCAAGTGAATGTTGGCTCGCTGATCGCGTCAACAGCGGCAATTTCGCCCGAGCAATTTGTGAAGAACGGTATCTTCAGCGAAGCGAGCGGCAGTAACTATCTCGCAAGCTTCACTGGAGCGACCAAGGCGGTGATGGTCGAAGCCGGAGCGACGATCGCAACACGCGCGCCAAGCTCGGTGACGTCGGGCGGCGGCTATGTGCTGATGATCGGCAGTGAGGTCACCAATGCCGGTTCGATTGCGACGCCGCGCGGCCAGACGCTGCTCGCCGCCGGTGACAGTTTCGTGCTGCGCCGCGGCCTCGGCACCGACGTCAACAAGAGCTCGACCACGCGCGGCATCGAACTGTTGCCGCAGATCGCCGCGAACAGCGTGAACGGCCTCGTGCGCAACAGCGGCCTCGTTTTCGCCCAGCAGGGCGATATCACGCTGGCCGGTCGCACGCTCGAACAGACCGGTACGTTGATCGCGACCACTTCGGTGAATGCCCGCGGTACCGTGCATTTGCTCAACAGTGCGTCAGACAACAAAGGCAGCGTCACGCTTACCGCCGGGAGCCTGACCACGGTGCTGCCTGAACTCGGCAGCACGGAAACGGCGCTGGACAGCCAGCGCCAGACGCTGGTCGATGCCTCCGGCGATGCCAACAAACTTCGCGCTCAGGACATTCTCGGTTTCGACAATCTGTCGGTGCTGGCCGATCGTCAGGACCAGTCGCGCATCGAGATCGTCACCGGCGGCACCATCACCTTCAAGGGTGGCTCGGTGACCGCCGCACAAGGCGGCCAGATCGCGACCTCCGCGACCAAGCAGATCGTCACTGAAGATGGCGCCCGGCTCGATGTCTCCGGCCTGCGCAATGTCACGCTGGCGATGGAGAGCAACAATATCAAGATCAACCTGCAGGGCAACGAACTGCGGGACTCGCCGCAGAACCGCGATTCCGAGGCGCTAAAGAACAACGACGTCTGGATCGATGTGCGCGCGCTGACTTTGGTTGCGGCGAAGGACAAGGTCTATGACAGTGATCGTTACTACACCAAAGGCGGCCTGATCGAGGTCGGTGGCTATCTCGCCAACACCGCGCATACGATCGGCGAGTGGGTGGCCGTGGCCGGCACCATCACGCTGGATTCCAAAGAGGTGATCGCCGCGCGGGGGGCGGTGTTCGATATTTCCGGCGGTTCGCTCGATTATGCCGGCGGCTGGATCCGCTCCACTAACCTGATCGGCAGCGACGGGCGACGCTATTCCGTGGACAATGCACCGGCCGATCTGCGCTTCCGCGGCTTTGCCGGCGGCTTTGTGCGCACGCATAATATCCAGGGCAAAGAGTCCGAAAACCTCACCGAAGTCTGGACCACGATCTTCGATCGCGGCCGGACATCGCTACGCTGGGAAGATGGCTATAGCGTCGGTCGCGATGCCGGCCGGCTGATCCTGTCAGCGCCGACGGCGTCGTTCCAGGCCAGTATCGTCGCGGATACGGTGACCGGCGAGCGTCAGACGACGAAGCGCGCTGCAGCGACGATGGACGGCTACAAGCTGACGCAGACGACCGTCGCACAGAATGGCACGCTGGCACTCGGGCGTTATGATGCCACGGGCCGACTCAATCTCTACAATTCGGATGTGCGTATCACCGATGCGGCAAGCGGCGGCGAGGCGAACACCGTCTGGTTCGATGCCAAACAGCTGAGCGCGCAAAATCTCGGCGGGCTCGATCTCGGCACCCGCGGCAAGATCACCATCGATGGCGATCTCAAACTCGCCCAGGGCGCGGATGTGAAGTTGATCGCGCCGGTGATCGAAGTCGCTGCGCATGTCACCGCGCAGAGCGGTTCGTTCGGCACGACAAATGCTTTCCGTGCGCCGAGTATGCCGAGCGACGAAATCCTGCTGCAAGGCGGGCGGTCGGAAGTGGTCCTGTCCGCCGGTGCCACGATCGACCTGAGCGGAGCATGGGTCAATCAGGCGGCAGACATGGAGGCGCGCGGCCACGCTTTCGTCGATGGCGGCGCGGTGTCGCTGGTCTCGTCGGGTAACGTGACGCTCGCCAGTGGCGGCATGATCGATGTCTCGTCGGGTGGTGCGTTGGCACGTGGCGGCAAGCTCACCGGCGGCAAAGGCGGCAATGTTGCGCTGAGAGCCGAGGCTCTCGGTTCGTCGCGCGGCGGTCGTGTCAAGCTGGATGGCGAAATCCGCGGCTACGGCGTCAACGGCGGCGGCAAGCTCGACATCGAAACCGGCGGCAGGATCGTGATCGGTGCCTCTGCCGACGCAAGCATGCTGCTTCTCGATCCGAAACTGTTCAGGACCGGCTTTGCGAGCTACGCCGTGAACGGCCATGGCGGCGTGACGGTCTCCGCAGGTACGCATGTCGATGTGGCGATGCCGGTGCTGCGGCCTGCGGCCGGTGCGATGGCAGTCGCCAGCGATGCCGCTTCGCGCTCGGCATTCGAATTGTGGACGCAACCGCTTTATCTCGAAAATCCGATGAAGGGCACGCTGACCCAGCGCAGCGGCGCCAGTCTGACGCTGCAGGCAAACTGGGCGCCGGCGCAGACGGCGGAAATCGATGCGGCCAGCGTCGTGCTCGAAACCGGATCGGCGATCAGTGTCGATCCCGGCCAGAAGATCGGCATCGCCGCGCTCGGCCAGATCACCGTCGATGGCCGGCTGACTGCCAGCGGCGGCGGAATCGCCATTGATCATCTGATCGGGCTGCAATTCTACGATCAGCGCGTTCATAACCGCTCGATCTGGATCGGCGACAATGCCGTCCTCGACGTCGCCGCACGTGCCGTCACGGCGACCGATGCAAGCGGCCGCTCCTACGGCATCGTCCGGAATGGCGGCACCATCGCCATCGGCGGCAGCCCTGATTTCGACGACGCGACGCTCACCAAGGCGGCGGATTCCTTCGTCGTCATCCGTGCCGGTGCGCTGCTGGATGCGTCGGGCACGCAGGCCTCCATCGACCTTCCCGCCGCCGACCTCTCGAAGTCGTCGGCGCCCGTCAATGTCGCTAGCGATGGCGGCACCATCGGCTTGCAGTCGGCCAATGGGCTTGTGCTTGACGGCATGCTCCGCGCCGCAGCCGGCGGCGCGGGCGCAGCGGGCGGAACGCTGAAGCTCGCGCTCACCGGGGCGGTATATCTCAACTCGCCGAAGCCGGATGCGGCGGTGCTGACACCCCGCGAAATTGCCGTCGTGATGACGCAAGGCGGCCACACGATTCCGCGCGATATGCAGCCGAAAGACGCTGTTTTCGCCTACGGAAAAGCGCGTCTCGGCGTCGATCAGATCGCGGCGGGCGGCTTTGGAAATCTGGCGCTGCTGTCCAACGGCCTCGTCACTTTCGAAGATGGTATCAATCTGAATCTGGCGCAGAGCCTGCGCATTTTCGGAAACATCGGCCTGGCCGAGGGCGGCGCAAGCGGCGCCCGCGTCCAGCTCGGCGCGTCCTATGTGGTGCTCGGACAAGCGCCGATGGCGTCGGGCGCAGCGGGTAACAATGTGATATTGCCCGGCCTCGCGACCGCAACCGCCTCGCGTGACTACGACGGGGCGTATTTCGGCATCGTCGCCGATCTGATCGATGTCCGCCTGGGTGACTTCAGCGGAGCTCAGGGGACGCTGGAGGTGCCGGGAGGCGCGAATGCGCCGGCCTATCAGCGCGGCGGATTCCGCGACGTCGCGCTCACCAGCCGCGGCGATCTTCGCATGGTCAGCAATCCGGGCGGGCTTCGGGCGCGGCCAGGGCAGATCACATCGCTGCTCACCGCGCCGGGCGACCTGACGGTCACCGCGGCGCAGATCTATCCGGCGACGCGGACGGCGGCCCGGATCGAAGCGGGCGGAACGCTCAATATTGCCCGCATGTCGGGCACCGATCCCGCCATGCCCTATTCGGTGTTCGGCTCGCTGGCGCTGGAAGGCGCGGTGGTCAATCAGGGCGGCGTGATACGGGCACCGCTCGGCATGATCGCGGTCGGTCGTTCGCTCGATCAAAATGTTGGCTTCAAGGGTTCGCAGACGAACCTTCTGGCCGGTAGCATCACTTCGGTCAGCGCGGCTGGATTGGTGCTTCCCTATGGCGGGACCATCGATGGCCTGACTTACAAATATGACGGCGCGGATCTGACACCAGCCGATGCGATCGGCACCGACATTCGCGGCTCGCTCACGCGTGGCGTCTCATTGCGCGGCCTTGCGATCGATGTCGATGGAGGAGCCGTCATCGATCTGTCTGGCGGCGGCCGGCTGCTCGGCGCAGGCTACTTCAGCGGCCGCGGCGGCTCGGTGAACATCCTCACCACTCAGCTGGTGAATGCCAATCCTGCATTTCGCTACAGCAGCGCCGGCAATGCGGTCTATGCCATCGTGCCCGGCTATTCCGGCTACGCGCCGGTCGGTGCGGAACAGGGGGCAGGGACGCCGGCGATCGGTCAGCAGGTCACGGTGCCAGCAGGCGTACCGGGGCTTCCCGCCGGCACTTACATCTTGATGCCGGCGAATTACGCACTGTTGCCCGGAGCCTTCCGTGTCGAGATCGGCGCGGGCGTCACCATGGATCGTGCGCCGGCGCGGACCGATATCGGCACCTATGTCACCACCGGACATCTCGGCGTTGTCAATACCGGGCAGCGCGCGGCGTTGCCCAACCAACTGCTCATCACGCCGGGCGACAAGGTGCGCACGCATTCCGGCTACAACGAGATGGACTACAATTCCTTCGTCACATCGGACGCAATCAGGCGCGGTTTCACACGCGGCATGATCACGTCGGATGCGAAGATGCTGGAATTGAAGCTGTCGCCGGGCGCCGGCATGTCCGGCACACCGGCGCTGGCGTTCGACGGCAAGGTGTTGTTCGCGCCCGAGGCGGGCAGCAAGGGTTATTCCGGCACGCTGTCCGTGCGCAGCGACGCCTTCAGTGAGATCGAGATCCTGGCGGCGGCCCAGAAACCGGTTCTGTCCGGCCAGGATGTGGCAATCTATGCCGATCAGCTCAACGCCTTCGGTGCTGGCCGCATGACCATTGGTGGCGGCGTGACGCTGGGCGGCGATGGACACTATGGTCGCAATGCGGTGTCGTTTGGCCTCGATGCGTCGAACAGCGTCGTGATCCGCTCCGGCGCAGTGCTGTCGGCGGGTGAGGTTTTCCTGGTCGCGAGCCAGGCAAACAGGGCGACCGGTCGCATCCTGATCGAGCAGGGCGCAACCATCACCACGCTGGGCCGCGGCGCGGTGCCGTTCGATTCCCGCGATGGCTTTATCTATAGTCCAGGCGATCAGTCCGTGTTCGCAGTGTCGAACGGCATGATCAATCTGATGTCGCCGACCAACCTGACCACTCCGGTGGCGATCGACGTGGGCGGTTGCGTGGCTGGTGCCATCTGCGGCGGCGAGACGTCGCTCTATTCCGAAGGCACGATCGGCGCCGCCACTAATGCGGCATTCACCCTGCGCGACAGCCTGCGCTATGGCACCCGCAATCTCGTGCTCGGCGTCTCGGCGCTCAATCTCGGCAGCGCCGAGGCGCTGGCCGCAGCCGGCGCAGCCGGCAAGCTGCCGCCGGGCATGGCGCTGAACCAGACCGTGCTCGCCAATCTCCTGCGCGGCAATACCAGCATCGGCGCGCCCGCATTGGAAGCATTGGTCCTCAACGCGCGCGAGTCGATCAACATCTTCGGATCTGTCGATCTCAACACGCTTAACCCCGCCACCGGCAAATCGTCATTGGATCGTCTCGTCTTCGGTGCGCCGGCGATCTACGGCTATGGTGCGGCCGGCGACAAGGCGATCATCACCACGGGCGAATTCATCTGGTCGGGCGCTCTGGGCCAAAACACCGGCGTGATCGCTCCAGGCAATTCATCGCCGCAACTGCCCGGCGCGCCGGTTCTCGACTGGCTCGGCGACGGCACGCTCGACATCGTTGCGGAGCGCGTTCTGTTCGGTCCCGCGCCGAACACACGCACGAACCCGATCGTGTCCGCCGACCGGCTGGCGCTCGGCTTCGCAAACGTCAACTTCACTGCTTCGCAAAATATCTCGTCGAGTGGCAAGGGATCGCTAGCCGTCTACCACAAACAGGGCGCCTATCAGCCGGGTACCGGCTTTGCGTTCAGCGGCGGTGACCTCACCCTGCGGACACCGTTGCTCACTGGCGATGCCGGATCGTTCAGCGACATCAAGGCCGGTGGCGCGGTCGTGATCGTGGGCACGGGCCCTCAAGCCGCGGCCAGCAACGCGCTCGGTGCCGAACTGAAGATCTCCGGCCAGAGCATTCGCCTCGATACCGCTGTGGCGTTGCCGTCCGGCCGGCTCGCCTTGAACGCGACCGGCGATCTGTTGCTGGGCGATGGCGCGCGGATCGACATGGCAGGCCGCGAGGTCGCGCTATTCGATGTCAAGAAATATAGCTGGGGCGGCGATGTCGTGCTCAGCAGTACCGGCGGCGATATCGTGATGTCGGGTGGCGCGCGCGTCGATCTGTCGGCCCGCAACAATCGTGCAGGCGCGTTGACGGTGACCGCCCTCGGCGTCAACGCCGGCCGCGTCGATCTTGCCGGAACGATCAATGGCGCCGCCAGCGGCGTCTACGATGCCGGCGGCACCTATGTGCCTTATGCAAGTGGCGAAGTCGTCGTCCGCGCGCAGACGCTGGCGGATTTCGCCGGCCTCAATATGCGCCTCAATGCCGGCGAGGTGTTCGGTGCGCGCCGCTTCCAGATCAAGCAGGGCAACCTCACCATCGGCGACGAGGTGAGGGCGCGCCAGGTCGAGATCGTGCTCGACAATGGCAGCCTCACCGTGAATGGCCGCATCGATGCGTCGGGCTTCTCGGTCGGCAATATCCGCCTCGCCGCGATGCATGACCTGACCATTAACGGCATGCTCGATGCCCATGGCACGGGCCTGCGCGTGGACAGCTATGGCAAGATCATCGACAGCCCGAACCGGGCGATTGTCGATCTGACCGCACGGGATGGCCGGCTGACGCTGGCATCAGGCGCGCGCATCGATCTGCGCACGGGCACCGATGCGGCCGGCTATGACGGCCGTGCCCGTGGCACGCTCACGCTCAACGCGCCGCGCGTCAGCGCCAATGATGTGGCTGTGGATGTCAACGGCAGCCCCACGATCGCCGGCGCGAAGAGCATCGCGGTCAATGCGTTCCGATCATATGATGCCCCCTTGGCGACGGTGCCGGATGTCCATGGCAACCGGCCGCAACTGATCACGCAGGCCTATCTCGATGTGATCGACGGCGACAACATCGCTTTCATCGATGCGGCGCTCGGCAATTCGGCCTTGAGCACGCGGCTCGCCGGCCTAGGCAGCTATCACCTGCGACCCGGCGTCGAAATTGTCGGCAAAGTCAGCGCCGACAACCCGCGCGGCGATCTCACCGTGGTCGGCGACATCGATCTCTCCGGCTATCGCTACGGACCGCAAGCGAACCGTATCGATGCCGACCAGCGCGGTTTCGGCGAGCCGGGCGCGCTGGTGTTCCGCGCCGCCGGCGATCTCAGCATCTACGGCAGCATCAATGACGGCTTCGCACCTCCGCCGACGACCCCGGACGACAAGGGCTGGCGATTGACCAAAGGCGTCGATGGGTTCGGGCTCGGCATGACACCTTATGGCAGCGATATCGTGGTGCCGATCGATGGACTTCAACTCGAAGCGGGGACGACATTCCCTGCGGGAGCAACGTTGAATTACGATGTTCCGGTTCGCGCCGCCACGCTGCCGATCGGCACCACCTTGCCGACACAGGTGACGCTGACGGGATCGCTGGCTCTGCCCGCAGGTACGGTGCTGGCGGCCGAGGTGATCGCCGCCGACGGCACCGTCTATCGTGCCGGGACCGTGTTGCCGACCGCGTTGACTTTGACATCGGGCGCGAAGCTCGGCGCCGGCTTCACACTCCGCGGCGAAGTCGGGGTCGCTGCTTTCGTCTGGCCCAAGGGCGTGAAGCTGACGGTGGCCCTGGTGGCGAGCGCGCGTATCGCTTTGGCACGCGGCGCTCTGATTCCGTCCATGACCAAAGTCGAACTGGTCGGTGGCATTCCCGTCGATCTGCGTCCGGGCGGTGCAGGCCGCAATTGGGCCGTGGCGCCGATGTTGCGCGAAGGCGCCACCTCGTGGGAGCTGACGCTGACAGCGGGCGCGGATCTGCAGTCGGCCGACTTGCGTGCCCGCAATGTGGATGCCAAAGGCGATATCGTGCTCTCCGATATGCATACCGGGACGGAGACCTCGTTCCGGAACACGATCACGGACGAGTATCGCGCCGATGTGCTGGTGACGCAGATCGGCCTCGATCGCGCCGGGCTGGATGCATCCTGGCTGAACAAGACGGTGGAGGAAGCTGCAGCGCATCTCGGCATGAGTGTCTCCGCGTTCTGCGCGCTGTCCGCCGGGGCCTGCGAGACCCAGACCGTTCGGATCACTGTCCAAGGCACTGGCAATCTCGGCGTGGATGAATCCGAGGCCGGAACGCCCGCGCAGGTCTACGCGGATATGTATGGCCTCCCGCTGCGAGACATCTGCTATTACCCCGGGGACTGTACGGGAGGTCGCATCTACAGCACCACCGTGACGACCCACAGCTACGCCGATGGCGCGCCGGGCTACAGCGTGCTGCGCACCGGCACGGGCGACCTGACGCTCGCTGCGGCACGCGACGTCCGCATGATGTCGATGTACGGTATCTATACCGCGGGGACCAATGCGTCGCTGCCTGGCGGTGCTGCGGCCAATGCACCGTTCGAACTCGCACGCGGTCAGCAGGATGGGCATGTGCTCGGCTATGCAGGACGGGATGTGGTCGGTCGTTATGAAGACGCGCTGGGCGTCTATCGTGCCTGGTATCCCGACCACGGCGGCAATGTCCTGATCGACGCCGGTCGCGATGTCATCGGCGACAGCTGGGGCCCGCAAGCGACCTATCAGACCACAGATCCGGATATGAGTTCGGATATGAAATCGGCGCTGACATCGAGCGCGGGCGTCGGCAACTGGTTGTGGCGGCAGGGGAGCGGCGGTACGGCCGGTATCGGCGACATTCCGGCCAGCTGGTGGATCAATTTCGGCACCTATGCGCTGCCGGAATCGGGCGCGAAGGGTCCGCGCATCGTCGGCTTCACCGGTATCGGCACGCTCGGCGGCGGCGATCTCACGGTGCGTGCCAACCGGCATGCCGGCGTGGTCGAGGCGCGGGGTGATGGCGTTCGGCGCACCTCCGGCGAACGGGCTGCGCGAAGTCAAGGGCTGAACCTCGCCATTGGCTCGACCGGCCGCGTCGTCAATGGCGACGTGATGCTGACCGGCGGCGGCGATCTGACATTGCGAACCGGCGGTGCGCTCAATCCAAATCTCGCTGCCACGGTGACTGACGGGATCGTCAACAAGACGCAGCGGCTGGACCTCAATGGTGCGCTGGTCAATTTGCGCGGAACGCTGCAGGTCAGCACGGGAGCCATCGGTGGCATCGACCTTGCGAAATTGACGTCATACGCCAATAGCGGCGGCGGCGTGCTGCCGAATGATCCCTTCATCGCCGCCGGCGGTGAAATGCTGGGTGCGCCGGTGCTGATGCTGGGCGACGCCGTCGCCAATATCGATACCCGTGGCACGCTCGTGCTCGGCGGCGCCGGCGACCCCGGCCGCGTGCGGATCATGAACACATCGCCCTTCGTCTTGAACGGCACGCAGCAGGCCGGCGGTGGCAGCAGCTGGTTCTCGCTCTGGACGGAGCGCACGGCTGTCAATCTGTTCGCAGCCGGGGGAGATCTGGTTCCGACCGTCATGCACGCTGCCCGCGATGTGGGCAGCAATGTCGGTTATGACTGGGTCAACGACAGAACGGCAAAACATGGCCATGCTGTCTATCCGTCGATCTTCCGCGCATTTGCGGCTGGCGGAAATATCAAACTGGGCGACGGCATGTTCGATCCCCAACGCGGCGAAACGACGAGCGTCGGCCTGTTGCTGGCACCGTCGAAGCACGGCCAGCTTGAATTGCTAGCAAGCGGCTCGATCTTTGGCAAAGCGATGTATGGTAACGATTATCCGATCGCCATGTCTGGTGCCGACACCGCGTTGCCAAGTCCCTTCCATGCCGCGTTCATGGCGACCGTCAACAGGACGCTGGTCCACAATCTGTCCAGCGACGGCGCGCGATACCTGGAGACCAGCGACTGGGTGTTGCCGATGTTCGCGTTCGGACCGAACACGCCCACGGCGGACGGATTGCATCGCGGCAGTGGTGAACCGGCACGCATCTATGCCGGCGGCAGCATCGTCAACCTCAATATCGGCAGCGTGCGCCGGATGACCGACACGATCTATGATCGGGTGCGCAGCTATGGCACCTGGTACGAAGCGGCGACGCCGGTGTGGATGCGAGCCGGTGACGACATCATCGCGCCGAATCTGCTCGCCATGCACAACAACGTCACCGACCTGTCCCTGATCGATGCCGGGCATGACGTGATCTATGCCAATGTGCAGGTCGCGGGACCGGGCTCGCTGGTGGTGTCGGCGGGGCGCAACATCCGCCAGGACGACAAGGCCTCGGTGACCAGCCTCGGCGCCGTGATCAGCGGCGACAAACGGCCGGGCGCCAGCATCCTGATGCAAGCGGGCATCGGCGGTGGGGCGCCAGATTATGCGAAACTCGCGGCGCTGTATCTCGATCCGGCCAATCTCGCGGCGAAGGGCACGCCACTGGCGGAGCAGCCCGGCAAGGTCGCCAAGACCTATGAGCAGGAGCTCGCGACATGGCTCAAGGAGCGCTACGGCTTCGATGGCAGCGCCGCACAGCGCCGCGCTTACTTCTTATCGCTCGCTCCGGAGCAGCAGGCGATCTTCCTGCGCCAAGTCTATTTCGCCGAATTGAAGGCGGCGGGTAAAGAGTATAACGACGAAAACGGACCGCGCTACAAATCCTACCTGCGCGGCAACAATGTCATCGCGGCGCTGTTCCCGGACAAGGACGCGAACGGCCATGCGATCACCCGCAGTGGCGACATTGTGATGTTCGGCGATTCCGGTATGCGCACGAAATTCGGCGGCGACATCGAAACGCTGACGCCGGGTGGTCAGACCATCGTCGGCGTCGAAGGTCAGCTAGTGTCGGCCAATGCCGGCCTGGTGACGCAAGGCGCGGGCAATATCAGCATGTATGCCTACGGCAGCATTCCGCTCGGCCTGTCGCGCGTGATGACCACCTTTGGCGGCAACATTCTCGCATGGACCGCCACCGGCGACATCAATGCGGGCCGCGGCGCCAAGACCACGATCCTGTACACGCCGCCGAAGCGCGAATACGACATCTACGGCAATGTCACGCTCTCGCCGGTGGTGCCGTCGTCGGGCGCCGGCATCGCCACGCTGAACCCGATCCCGGACGTGCCGCCCGGCGACATCGACCTGCATGCCCCGCTCGGCGTGATCGATGCCGGCGAAGCGGGCATCCGCTTCTCGGGCAACCTGAACATCTCCGCGCTGCAGATCGTCAATGCGGCGAATATTTCGGGGCAGGGCACGGCGACCGGCATTCCGGTGGTGCAGGCGCCGAATATCAGCGCGGCGCTGTCGTCGTCGAATGCCACGGCCGCTTCGCAGCAGACTGCAGCGCCGACGCAAACCGCCAATGCGCAGCCTTCGGTGATCATCGTCGAAGTACTCGGCTATGGCGGCGGTTCGAGCGGCGAGGACGATGAGCGGCCGCGCAACGACCAGCAGCGCAGCGATGTCCGTGAGCCGGCCTATAATCCCGACAGTTCGGTCAAGCTGATCGGCAATGGTGCATTGTCCGAAGAACAACAGAACAAGCTGACCGGGAAGGAGCGCGAGAAGTTCAGGCAGATGAGGCTGTGATAGAAGACAGTACGTTCTTGTTGGCAATGGAAGGTAGCCATCACGACTTGGCATCGTCCAGTTCAAAGAAGTTCGTTTTTACCAAGGAGCGAGGGCCGCCAGCAGTGTCTTCGCGCAGAAGGACGGTTGATAACTCTCGCGGCTGAAGCATTGTTGCTATTCAAGGGTCGGGGCACCTTGATCGGCGTCCCGACGGTGCAGGCGCCCAGCGTCAGCGCATCGCTCTCCATTGCCAATGCCACAGCGGTCTCGCAGCAGACGATGAAGCTGAACCAGGGCGGCGGCAATGCGCGACCGTCGGTGATCATCGTTGAAATGCTTGGATATGGCGGTGTGACGAGGACGAGCGTTGCAAGACGCGGGACAGATTGGCGCGGCGAGGCGCCTCCCGAATATGATCCTTCAGCCGCTTCCAGGTCCTTGGAAACGGCGAAATCAACGAACAGCAGAAGGCGATGCTGACGGAGAGCGAACGCTATGGGCTTTGATGACGTATAATGGCGCGGTTGAAAGACTAGAATTTTGCTTTCGATCGATCTTGCGTCACAGCAACCAGTGTGTGCGATCGTCCCAGGTAATACGAATATCCGCCATTGTCGCTGTGGGCGACTCTCAATCAAGAGCTCAAGCTTCAGAGGATGATCAGTTGATGACGGCCATGGTGGCAGCGGTGCTGATCCGCGATCGTATGGGAGTGCTCGTTCGCGGCGTTTGTCGTCTGTCGTAAAATCGTAATCTTCGGCCAATAAGCGTTTGACCGTCGTCGGAGTTGAAAGGTGGCATGGACGCCTTTCGATCGGCCGACCAAGGGAACAAGGCAGTTTACCCTGCAAAACTGCCTAGAATGGACGCTTTCGCTATCCTAGCGTCAGATTCCGGCGAGATCGAATGTCCGGCTGTTTTCGTGCGAGACCAATCGCGGCCGCGGTTTTTATGGGGCTGTTTTGCGCATTGGAAGCGGCTGAAGGTGCTGAAGATGATACCCGGATCGAGTTCTCTATTCCTTCGCAGCCATTGATATCGGCGATCAGCAGATATGGCGATGTGACAGGCAGTGAGGCGCTTTATGATGCCAGTCTCGCCGCTGGAAGGCTCTCGAACAACGTTCAGGGTGGGATGACGCCGTCTGAAGGCCTCGACAGACTTCTAATTGGAACCGGGCTTTCCGCACGGTTCATTGCCAAAGGGCGGTTCGTCGTCACGTTGTCGGCGTCCGGCTCGGCCCAACAAACCTTTTTGGCACCATCTCATCGCCGGTACTACGGGCTCGTGCAACAAGGGGTGCTTGATGCGCTCTGTCCGCTGTCCGAAGGGCGTCCAGGGCAGTACCGGATCATCGTGTCTATCCGTGTTGCATTCGATGGTCATATTGCGCAAACCCATCGTGTCGGAACGGCCGGGACGTCCGAAGCTGATCATCAGATTGATGCTGCTCTGGGTGCGATCATATTTCGTGAGGCGCCGCCGGAAGGATTCGCTCAACCCATCCGTCTCCTGCTGTCACCGGAGTTACCAGGCGGAACACCTGTCTGCGCAAAGACGGATGTGCGCCGCAATGTCGGCGAGACACCGCGATGAGCGATAGTCCGTTGGCGGCGATCCGCGCTCGTTTTCTGGCGCGTTACGACAATCTGAAGGCGCGTCTCACGCAGCGCCTGGGGTCGAAAGATCTGGCTGGCGATGCGATGCAGGACGCTTGGCTCCGCCTTGCCGGTGCTGAGACCGTCAGTGTCGTGCAGAATCCAGACAGCTACCTTTTCCGCGTTGTTTTGAACGTCGCGGAAGACCGTCGCAGGCGGGAACGACGTCATCGGAATGCGCTCGACATCGATACGGCTTTGGACGTGCGCGATGAGACGGCGACACCGGAAGAGGTGCTCCTGGCGCAGTCCGATCTGGATGCCTTCCGAAACATCATCGCGGAGCTTCCGGAGCGACGCCGGACGATCTTTCTTGCGGCTCGGTTCGGCAATATGCCCCGACAGGAGATCGCAGATAGGCTCGGCATTTCGCGGCGCTCGGTTACCCGGGAAATCATGCTGGCGCACATGCATTGCGTAGCCCGACGCAAGGAAATGAGTGAATAGAGTTGCGTATTGGATCGCTGACATACGTCTTGGTATTGGGAGCAAATGAAACTGTCGGGCTTCGTTCCCGCAGTTTCGCTCGGGGTCACATACTGACATGACAAAGGACAGGGCGCGCAGGTCGGGGCTGAGCGAGGTGGAAAGCCAAGCCGTGGCGTGGGCGCAGAAGCTTGCTTCGGGAGAGGCCTCGCCGGACGACATCGAGGCGGCGAGACGGTGGCAGAGCCAGAGCTTGGCGCATAGGGCCGCGTTCGAGGCGGCAGAGCGGGTCTGGCGCGAGATTGGGGCCGCCCGGGCGGTGCTGCATAATCCTGAGATCGACTATGCCATGGCCCTCGATGGCCTGGGACAGCGGCGCAGGGATGTCAGCCGCCGTATGATCCTGGGTGGCGGAGCGGCGGCGGTGACTGTCGTAGCCGCCTACGGCATCGCCCGTTCACCGCTAGGTCTGTGGCCTTCCGTCTCGGAGTTCACCGCGGACTTCCGTACCGGGGTGGGTGAACAGAGGAAGATGAGTTTCGCAGGCGATATTGCGATCAATCTGAATAGCAGGACCAGTCTTGCCGTCCGCCCGGCAACCGCCTCCGAGGATCGCATCGAACTGATTGCCGGAGAGGCATCGTTCGAAACGACGAAATTCAGTGGCCGGTCCTTCTGTGTGTTTGCCGGGAATGGCCAAGCTTCGACTGATTCAGGTCGTTTCGACATTCGCTACATGATGGATGGGAATCGGTCACCGGTGACGGTGACATGTTTCGACGGGCGCGTACGCGTCGAGCAGGAGGGCGCGATTGTCGATCTGCGGAGTGGGCAACGTGTGCGCTATGCAGAGGCCGGACTTTCGGCCATTGTCGCGATCGATCCGGTTGCGGCATCAAATTGGCAACGAGGCATCGTCGAATTTCGCAATACGCCGATCATCGAAGTCATAGAGGAGATCAATCGCTATCGCCCTGGGCACATCGTCCTGTTGAACAAGATGTTGGCGCAGAAGCAGATCAACGGCCGCTTCCGGATTGGGGAGATGGACGAGGTTCTTGTCCAATTACAGCAAGCGGTCGATGCCAAAATCCAGTTTCTTCCAGGTGGTTTCGTTCTAATGAGCTGATCCGACAACACAAAAAAAGATCGAAATATTTTTCTGGAATTTGGCTCATCGACTCCCGGGATTTCGTCTTGGCAATGAAAGTGACCTCACAGACGGCTGCGATTGTTCGCTAGCCGTGCTGAGGCCTGCCGTTGTTCGAAGGAGCTGCCGATGTCCCCCCGCCCTGACATGTCGCCTTTCGGGCCCGTTCGACGCCATGCCCGTTCCACGGCGTTGATGGCCGGCGTGAGCGCGCTGGCGTTGGCCTCGACAGTGCCCACCTTGGAAGCGCGTTCCCTGAACGGAGGGAGTCTAGGCGGCGTAGTTTCAGCACCCAACATTGCGACGGATGTGGCTTCGCAGGCTGCACAACAGGCCGCTGCGGCAGCTCGGCAGTCGCAGGATTCGCTCGCGCGTGCGGCAAGGGCCGTGCAGGAAATGCAAAGCGTGCAGGCTGCAGCGCGTGCGGCGGCGGCTGCGGCGCAGTCGGCGGTGCCCAATGGGCTCGGCGCGGGCGGCTTGGTGCCGAACATGCCGGCTGGCTGGACTGGTGCCACTGCGCCGACGCAGAGCATCGATGGCAATGGTCAGACTCAAGTCAATGTCCGGCAGCTGACGCAGCAGGCGATCCTGAACTGGCAGAGTTTCAATGTCGGCGCGCGCACCACGCTGACCTTCGATCAGGGCGGCAATGCGAACTGGGCCGCGCTCAATCGCGTCACCAATGCCACCGCGCCAAGCCAGATCCTCGGCAAAATCAAGGCGGATGGTCATGTCTACGTGATCAATCAAAGTGGCATCATCTTCGGCGGCAATAGCCAGGTAAATGTCGGCTCCCTCATCGCATCGACAGCCGGGATCGCCGACGCGCAATTCACGAGCAATGGCATCTACAGCGGAGGCAGCGGGAGCGACTATACGCCGAGCTTCAAAGCCGCTGGTGGCAAGGTCGTTGTTGAAGCGGGCGCGGTCATTTCGACGCGCGCTCCGACGTCAGTCACGTCGGGCGGCGGCTATGTGATGATGATCGGCTCGCAGGTGGAGAATGCCGGCAGCATCGCCACGCCGAGTGGGCAGACGCTGCTCGCTGCCGGCGATGATTTTATCATCCGCCGCGGCTTCGGCACCGATGCGAACACAAGCTCGACTACGCGCGGCCATGAACTGTCGCCGGTGATCGCCGCGAACAGCGTGAATGGTCTGGTCCGCAATACCGGTCTGATCTTCGCACAGCAGGGCGACGTCACGCTGACCGGCCGCACGCTAATGCAGGGCGGCGCGTTGATCGCGACGACCTCGGTCGACACCCGCGGCACCATCCATCTGCTCAATCGGGCATCCGATGCCGCCGGAAGCATCGTGCTGGCTGATGGCAGCGTCACCGCGGTGCTGCCTGAACTTGCAAGCGCGAAAACCGCGCTGGACAGTCAGCGCAATGCGCTGATCACAGCGTCCGATGCGGCCAACTCGATCCGCGCCAGCAGCGTCACCGGCGCGTTCGACAATCTCTCGCTTCTCGCCGACCGGCAGGACCAGTCGCGCATCGAGATCGTCAGCGGCGGCACGGTGACTTTCAAAGGCGGTTCATACACGGCTGCGCAAGGCGGCCAGATCGCCGTCTCCGCCCGCAAGCGCATCTTCACCGAGGACGGCGCCCGGCTCGACGTCTCTGGCGTCCGGAACGTCGCATTGGCGATGGCGGTGAACAACATCAAGGTCAATGTGCAAGGCAACGAACTGCGCGACAGCCCGCAGAACCGCGATGCCGGCGTGCTAAAGAGCAACGATGTCTGGATCGACGCGCGCGAACTCACGCTGGTGCCGGCGGGCACCGGCGGCTATGCGTCGGATCGGTACTATACTTCAGGCGGTTTGCTGGAAGTCGGTGGTTATCTCAACACTACCGCTCATAGGATCGGCGAGTGGGCTGCGATCGGCGGCAGCATCACCCTGGCGGCGCCGGAAGTCATTGCACAGAAGGGAGCGAGTTTCGACATCTCCGGCGGTTCGCTCGACTATGCGGCCGGCTGGATCCGCTCCACCAATCTGATCGGCAGCGACGGGCGCCGCTACAGCGTCGACAATGCGCCATCTTGGCTCGATTTCGTCAATTTTGCCGGTGGCTTTGCGCGCACGCATAACATTCAGGGACAGGTCGACAAACGCCTGACCGAAGTCTGGACCACGGTGTTCGACCGTGGCCGCACGAGCCTGCGCTGGGAAGAGGCGTACAGCGTCGGCCGCGACGCCGGGCGCTTGGTGCTGTCGGCGCCGACGGTGCTCATGGATGGCGACGTCATCGCCGATGTCATCAATGGCAAGGGGCAGAACAAGTCGCGGCCGACTGTGGTCGCCGACGGCTACAAGTTCGGTCAGCGGCAGGTTGCGCTCGAGGGCGCGCTGATTCTGGGCAATTACAATGCGAATGGCCTCGTCGGAGGCTTCGCCAGCGATGTCAGGATTACCAAGGGGGGCAGCGCATCCGCGATTGGCGCGTTTGATCCGATCGCGCAAGATCGCGTCAATACGGCCTGGTTCGACGGCGAATATCTGTCCCGCCTCGGACTCGGTCGCATCGATATCACCACCGGCAAAACTGCAAGCGTCGACGCCGATGTGACGCTAGTGGATGGCGGACGGTTCAGCCTCACGGCGCCGAGCAGCACCATTGCAGCCAAAATCACCGCACATAGCGGCGAGATCGTCGTCACCAATATCTATCGTGGTCAGAACGGATCGTTGACCGGCGGCAATGGCACCGTGGTGATCAAGGCTGGTTCAGTCCTCGATGTCAGCGGAAAATGGACTAACGCTCTCATCGACCGTGAAGATCTCGTCGGTCAGGCATTCGTGAATGGTGGCAGAGTGCTGCTTGAAGCTACCGGCGATGTGAGTTTTGAACACGGTAGTCTCATCGAGGCGTCTTCGGGCGCCGTATTGTTCTCAAGCGGCAAACTCGCCGGCGGTCGTGGCGGTGATGTTGGCTTGATCGCGGATAGCCCGCAGCTCGGCTCGACCACCGGCGGGGCGCTCTCGCTCGATGGCGACGTACGAGCTTACGGTGTCACCGGAGGCGGCACGCTTGAGATCGCGTCCGGCCCGGCGATCGTGATCGGGAGCGTTCTGGATCGGAATGCCATGCCGCTTCCCGCAGGATCGGCATCGCTCCCGGCTGGGGCGTTTAAGCCATCGTTGTCACTGGATTCTGCGATCTTCAGCCGTGGCTTCTCGGACTATCGGATCAACGGGCATCAGGGTGTGGCTGTTGCGCCGGGCGCGACGATCAACGTCATTGCGCCGGTCTATCGTTTGACCTCGGATACTACGGCCTTCGCGAGCGGCATGAAATCTGCGGATGTGTTCGAACTCTGGATTCCGCCGCTCTATCTTGAAAACCCTCGGACTTCTGTGGTGACCCAGCGACAGGGAGCGAGCCTGACGTTGATGTCGAACACCAACATGTCCGGCGGACCGATCACGATTGGCGCGGGATCCGTCATCACCGTCGATCCGGGACGGTCGATCAAGGTTCTTGGCGCCGGCGAGAGTCAGATTACGGTCGATGGGATCCTCAATGCGTGGGGAGGCTCCATTACAATCGATATCGAACGCAGCCGGGCTGATGTCGGCTCCGGCACAGCCAGCACGCGCTCGATCTGGATCGGGGACCACGCAAGGCTTGATGTCGCTGCGCGCGCAGTGACTGCGACGGACCTTCAGGAGCGTCGCTTTGGGCTGGTGGCCAACGGTGGAACGATTGCGATCGGCGGAGGGCTGGATTGGGAAGAGCTCGGAAGGGCCGTCGCGACTGACGCCTTCGTTGTGATCCGTTCCGGCGCTGTTCTGGATGCCTCTGGCACGAGCGCGATGCTCGACCTGCCGCAATCTGACGCCGGTTCCTACCGCGCGACGACAGTAGCAAGCAATGGCGGTTCGATCATCCTGAAGTCCAACAACGGTCTCTACATCGATGGGACCCTGCGCGCGCGTGCTGGTGGCGCTGGAGCGGCCGGCGGAACATTGGCGCTGGCGCTTGAGACGCCGAACTACCGCCTTCTGGATTCTAGCGTGGACGATGCGGTCCGCAAGCCGCGTGAATTCATTCTCGCCCAGACACATGGTGCGAGCCGCCTGGGTGCCGCGTTGCAGCCGGGTGATGCCGATCCCGCGCTCGTTTACGGGCGAACCCGACTCGGCATCGACAAGATCGCGGCCGGCGGGTTCCACAATCTGTCGGTGCTCGTCAATGGTCTTCTAAGCTTTGACGGCGATGCATCACTGCACATGGGCCAAAGCCTGCGGTTCTCTGCGGGCGCGTTCGGCTTGTCAGCGGATGCCGCGTCAACCGCCAAGGTTGATCTTGCCGCGCCCTATCTGCGTCTTGCGGGAACGACTGCGCCTGCGCTCGACAATTACATCATGCCGACCGTCACCGTGGTGTCGAACGGCCTATCGCAACAGAGCGACGACGCATATTTGTCCGTGACCGCGGACATGATCGATATTCGCGGTCTGGTCGGCTTCGGAGCCTGGGCCAGCATCCGCCAGGCCAACGGTAGTTCGGTGGTGGTGGACCGGCGCGGTTTTTCGGCGATCGATCTAGCCAGCAGTGGCGATTTGCGTTTCCTCAAGAGTGAAGGCGGGGCAAGCCGTGCCGGCGGAATCTCCACGGAATTCGCCGCGCGGGGGGATCTGACCGTTACGGCGGGGCAGATCTACCCGGCCACCGATGCGACGGCCAGGATCGTCGCGGGTGACATCTTGACCGTCGTAAAGGCGGCGGGCGCGACGCCGGATACGCCCTGGTCGGTATTCGGTAGACTCTATCTCGATGCATCGACGATCAATCAGGGCGGCGTGGTCCGTGCGCCGGGGGGCGCGATCGAGATCGGGCGGTCCGGTCATACCACCAGGTTGCTTCCTGGCAGTATCACCTCTGTCTCCATGGCCGGACTCCTGATGCCTTATGGCGGCACGGTCGACGGCCTGAGCTATAAGTACGCTGGCCGCGACGTGACTTTCACCGGATTGGTCACGGACGACATTCAGTCGTTTACGACGAACGGTATCAGCGTCGGTGGCGCACGGATCGCGGTCGATGCGGGTGCGGTTCTCGATCTCTCCGGCGGCGGCGCAATTCTCGGTGCCGGGTTCGTCAGCGGACGCGGCGGTTCGATCGATGTGCTGCGCTATGCGCTCGCGGATGCCAATCCGGGTTTTGGCTACAGCAAATCAGGCAACAAGGTCTATGCCATCGTCCCGAACTTCAAGGGCGGCTACGCGCCAGTCGCGGTCGACGTCGGCAATCCGTCCATCGGTCAACAGGTCACCATCCCAGCGGGTGTGCCAGGACTTGCCGCCGGCACATATGCGCTGCTGCCTTCCACATATGCGCTGCTGCCAGGGGCCTTCCGCATCGAGCTGGGAAGCAGCAACACATCGTTGCTTCCGACCGTCGCGGCGGTTGGCAACGGATCCTATTTCGCCTCCGGGCAGATGAGTGTCGCCAATACGGGCATTGCTGGTCAGCTCCCGACGCAGCTCATCCTGACACCGGGCAAGTCGGTGCGCACGCATTCGCAATACAACGAAACCAGCTATGCGGCGTTCGGCATCGCGCGGGCGCAAGAGCTCGGTTGGGCGCGGCCGCGGACGGCAACTGACGCAGGAAATCTCAGCTTCATCTTCAATCTGGACGACACCAATCCGGGCAGCGCGCTCCGCTTCGAGGGGGAGGTGTTGCAGGCGGGCTCCAAAAGCGGATTTGCCGGACAGGTTTCCGTGCGTGCCAGAGCGGAGGGTGGCAAGATCGAGATCATGGCGCGCGGCGCTGTGCATCAGGCAGGGTACATTTCGATCGGCGCGGATGAGCTGAACGGCATCGGAGCGTCCCGTCTCGTGATCGGCGGTTCGCTTTGGCAAAGGAACGGCGATTCCGGTCGGGGCATGTATCCGGGCTCGGTCATCTCTGTTGAATCTCGCGGCGGTGAGTTGGTCGTGCGCAGCGGCGCGGTCCTGTCTGCTGCCGACGTGCTGCTCGTCTCGGGATATCGTCAGCCGGATATCGTGGTTGAGGCTGGGGCTTCGATCAACACGCTCGGCAAGGGCGCGGCACCTTACGATTCTTCGGCGGGCTACCTGTTCGATCCCGGAGCGACGAGCATGGTTGCGGTCTCGAACGGATGGCTCGAGTTCCTGCCACCACAGAGCGACATCCAAGTCCTCCTGGGTGGCGGCAATGTCAGGATCGGCGCCTGCGCGGGTTCCGTCTGTAGCGGCGAGACGGGCCTCTATTCGGAAGGCACCATCGCATTTTCCTCGCAGCAGACGATCAGCATCTCTGACGCCGTTCGTTACGGCACCAAGAATCTCGTGCTTGGCGTATCGACCGTTAATATCGGCAGCGAAGCCTCGCTGGCGGATGCGGCTGGCCGCAATGTTCTAGCGCCCGGCCTCTCGTTCAATCAGGATATCCTGGATCGTCTGCTTGCCGGCAATAACGGGATGGGCATTCCCAAACTCGAAAGCCTCGTTCTGACCGCGCGTGAGTCCGTCAATTTTTATGGCACCGTCGATCTCAGCACCATCGATCCGGCGACTGGGCAGTCCAGCTTGAAGCAATTGGTGCTCAGCACCCCCGCCATCTACGGTTATGGTAATACCAACGACGTCGCGACGCTGACCACAGGCAACCTTGTCTGGACGGGCGTCAGCGTCGGTTCATATACGCTCGGCAATGGTCAGCCGTTGACAGGAAGCGTGCCGCCCGCGGCCGTCATCCCGGGAGGTGCTGGTACCGGTCACGGCACGCTCAATATCGTCGCCGATTCAATCGAGTTCGGATATGCTGATCGCGTGCGCGCCGACAACCAGGTCACGCTCGACCGGTTGGTCCTCGGATTTGGCACCACCAATCTCGATGCATCAAAGCGCATCGGCGGCAATGCCAAAGGCACGCTGTCGGTTTATGAGACGCAGGGCGCTTATGTGGCGGGCAAGGGCTACAGCTACACCGGCGGCAATCTCAACCTTGTGACGCCGCTGCTGACAGGTGGAGCAGGGTCCGTAGTCTCGATCACCGCCGGCGGCACGCTCAACGTGACCGCACCGCAAGGTGCCGACCTCGCGAAATCGAACAGCGACGCGCTGGGCGCGACGCTCAATCTCAAGGGTGAGACCATCAATCTCGCTAGCGCCGTGGTGCTGCCGAGCGGCAAGCTCAGCCTATCGGCTACCGGCGATATCACGCTGACTGATGGCGCGCGCATCGATATGTCCGGACGCACGATCAAGATGTTCGATGCAACTCAGCACAGCTGGGGCGGCGATGTCTCGATCGAGAGCGATCGTGGCAACATCACCCAATCTGCCGGATCGGTGATCGATCTGTCGGCGGAGACCAACCAGGCTGGTAAGCTCACAGTCGTCGCGCTGGCTGCCAATGCGGGTCACGTGGACTTGGCCGGCACCATTCGCGGTACCGCCAGCGGCCGCTACGACGCCGGATCCGGCGTGTATCTCGACTATCTTTCGGGCCGTGTGGAGGTGAGGGGCCAGACGATCGCCGGCTTCACGGGTCTCAATCAGCGTCTCGGCGCGGGCGGCATCTTTGGCGAGCGTTCGTTCCAGATCAAGCAAGGCGATCTTGTCGTCGGCGATGAGCTGAAGGCCAACACTATCAATTTGTCGGTTGATGGCGGAAGCCTGACGGTGACGGGCCGTATCGACGCTAGCGGCGAGCGGGTCGGTACCATTCGTCTCGCGGCGCGCGATGGCATGACGCTTGGTTCGTCTGCCGTGCTCGATACTCATGGGACGGTGCTACGCGTCGACAGCGACGGTCAGGCCATCGACGCACCGAACCGCGCGATCGTCGAATTGATCAGCACGCATGGTGTGATTGCGCTGAACGCGGGCGCCACCATTGACCTGCGCTCGGCAGACAACGTTGCCCGCGGTACGCTCACGCTCAATGCATCGCGTCGTGGCGGCGCAGGTGGCTCTGGCGCTGGTGCCGACGACATCGCCATCGACGCGGCAGGGCCGCTCTTGATCCGCGGTGCTAACAGCATCGTGGTGAATGGCTTCCGCCGCTACACTGACGCACCGCTTGCCAGCGAGGCGGACGTCAACGGCCGCTACAATCAGGTCATCACCCAGGACTATCTCGACGGCATTCACGATGACAGTGCAGCATTCATCGGGGCGGCGCTGAGCAACTCCTCACTAATGTCACGACTGACGGGACTGAGCAGCTATCAGAACGAGTTCCACCTGCGGCCGGGCGTGGAGATTGCCGGCGACACACCGGATCGCGACCTGACGATCGGCGGCGATCTCGATTTGTCCGGCTATCGCTATGACAGCAACAACGCAAAGTTCAAACCTAACGGCATTTATGGTTCCGGCGAGCCCGGTTCTCTCGTCATTCGCAGCGGCAGCGACCTGAACATCTACGGCAGCATCAACGACGGCTTCAGGCCGGTGGATACACCGGATGGCAATGGCTGGGTCCTGAGGAGCGGTGTAGAGGATTATGCCTCGCCGACTATTCTGCCGACGGCTGTTACGTTGAAGGGCAGCGCGAGTGGCTCAACTTCGAGCATTTCTCTCCGCGGGCAGGTCAGCCTGAATTACGACATCCCCGTTCGGGCGACAACCGTGCGGACAGGAACTGTGCTCCCTACGGACGTCACGGCATCATCCGATTTTACGTTGCCCGCAGGGACGGTGCTCCGCGCGACAACGACCCTGCCGGACGGCACCGTTCTCGCTGCCGGGACAATCCTAGGCAGCCCCACGACCTTGCCCGCCGGTACACGCCTCGCCGCCGGCAGCCTGCTTCCGACGTCGCTTGGAGAGGCGTTCGGCGTGCAGGCGATGACTGTACCGGCGGGAACGCCGCTCAATTTCTTCGCGGCCTTTACCCTCTATCTCAGCACCGATCTGAACTTGAAGGCAGGGTCCTTTATTCCGTCGAACAGCAGTCTCCTGCTGGCATCGGCGGACGGGGTCGATCTGCGTCCCACGGGTCCGGACGGCAAGCAAGGCAAGAGCTATGTCGTGGCGCCGATGCTGGCGCCTGGCTCGCTGTCCTGGGATATCGGTCTCGTCGCGGGCGGCGATCTCGCCGCTGCCGACAGCCGCATGCTCCGTACCAAGTCCGATTTGAGCGGTCGCGGAAACATGACCTTGTCGGATCGGCACTACATGCCCGATATCACATTTGGTTCTTATCTGTCGCCGATGATCACCAGCGTGATCCGCACCGGCACCGGCGATCTCAGCCTTCTCGCTGGCGGCAACTACAATCAGAACTCACTCTACGGCATCTACACGGCAGGCACGCAATCCGCGGCGATCCGCGATGAGAACGGCGCCAACCGTTACAATCTACCGCGCGGACAATGGGACCCGGATCTCGACTGGTCGGGCGTCAGTCCAGTGCTCGGTCCGTATTTCGGCAGCTATTCGCCGGACTATGAAGCGCTGGTCACGGGCGACAATTATCAAGCCTGGTATCCCGAGCACGGCGGCAATCTTCTCGTCGCCGCTCAGGGTAACATGGCTGGCGTCATCCAGAACGGCACAAGCTTAACTGGGTACCATCCAGGCCCAAATCTCAGCAATCTTGTCGGCAACTGGCTGTGGCGTCAGGGCGGCGAAGAAGGCGGCCAGAGAACCGCGTGGTGGATTAACTTCGGCACCTATGCCTCGCCCTACAACATTACGACCTATGATTTTATCCCCCAGATGCCGGCCTTCTCGGGCTTCGGCGCGCTGGGTGGCGGTAATGTGGCGGTGCGCGTCGGCGGCAATGCCGGCGTCCAGTCGAGCCGCGGGGAAGCCACGTTCCAAAGCAGCCAGGGATTGAATATTGCTGTCGGATCGACCGGGCGCGTGTTGGCCGACGGCAGCGTCGTGCGCACCGGTGGTGGCGACATTTCTCTCGATGTCGGCGGGGCTATCAACCCGCTGCACCCAAGGGAGAACGCAAGCGGCCCTACGGGCATTCAGAACGATCTGAACGGTACTCTCGTCAATCTGCGTGGTACGGTCGATGTCCGTGCCGGCTCGATTGGCCGCATTGATCTCACATACGGCGCGGCCGACGCCTCTGACCCGCGTGCGCCTGACGCTTTTGCCGCCAACAAAGGAGTGGCAAGCGGCGGCATGGTGCTGGTGCTGGGCGATGCAGCAACGCGCTTTGCGGCGCGCGGCGATCTCGTGCTCGGCGGCGCGGTCGATGCCGGGCTGGGACCAACGGTCATGAGCACGCCGTACACCAAGGATGGCGAAGACTTTGCCGGCGGTGGCTATAGCGCCTTCTCGCTCTGGACGCCTGCGACCGCAATCGATCTCTTCTCCGCAGGCGGAAATCTGACACCCTTCGCGCGCAGAACCGCGACAGGGTACGCCTACTCGAACGATCAGGGCGCGAATGCGAGGCTTCCTGCGCGGATGCGCGTCGTGGCGGCGTCGGGCAGCATCTATATTGATGGTGGAGAGCGTGAAAACAAACGCGACAGTTATCTGGTTCCGGCCAAGACGGTGCAGGTCGAATTCCTTGCCGGACAATCGATCTATGGCGATGGCACCGGTTTCCATCCGAGCGCATCTAGTCCGGATGAAATGACCAGTCCGCAAAAGCCTTATTTCTATGCGGGCTGGAAGAATGAAGGTGAAGATCTTGCTTACAACCGGCCCATTAGTGGCGCGATCGATAGCCAGTTTGGAAATGACCACGATCCCCTGCGTTTTTATGCGGTCAACGGCGATCTGATCGGCCTGACGACTGGGCAGTTAGCCACGTTCTTGACAGCGCCGACGCGCTACTACGCGGCTAAGCCGGTCTGGATGCAGGCGGGCCGCGACATCGTGAATGCTGGTGGCTTCTTCCTGCATAACAACGCGAACGATGAGTCGATCATCTCGGCCGGCCGCGACATCATCTATGCCAACGTCCAGACCGCCGGTCCTGGCCTGCTGGAGCTTTCGGCGGTGCGCAACATCTACCAGGCGGACAAGGGTTCGATCACGTCGATCGGCGCTCTCGTTCCTGGTGACAATCGTCCCGGCGCGAGCATCTTCATGCAGGCGGGGGTCGGTGCGAGCGGACCGGACTATGCGAAGCTTGCCGGGCTCTATCTCGATCCGGCCAATCTTGCCGTGACCGGCATGCCTCTCGCCGATCAGCCGGGCAAAGTGGCCAAGACCTACGAGAAGGAGCTCGCAGCGTGGCTGAAGGGTGCCGACGGCTTCGAGGCCGTCAGTGATGAAGAGCGCCGTGCGTACTTCGATGCGCTTCCCGCGGAATATAAGAACTACTTCCTTCGGCAGGTGTATTTCGCGGAACTGCGCGAAAGCGGGCGCGAATACAACAACCCGGGTAGCGCGCGCTATGGCTCGTATCTGCGCGGCCGACAGATGATTGCTACGTTGTTCCCAGAAGCCGACGCGAATGGTAAGCCGATCACGCGGATCGGCGACATCACCCTGTTCGGTGGTTCCGGCGTGCGCACGAATTTCGGCGGCGACATCCAGATGTTGACCCCCGGCGGACGTACCGTCATCGGCGTCGAAGGCTTGGTGCCCCCATCGACCGCCGGCGTCGTCACGCAGGGGACAGGCGACATCCAGATATATTCCAAAGGCTCGATCCTGCTCGGCTTGTCGCGGATCATGACGACCTTTGGCGGTTCGATCCTCGGCTGGTCGGCGGATGGCGATATCAACGCAGGACGTGGCACGAGAACGACAGTGCTGTATACGCCACCGAAGCGCACCTACGACCTCTACGGCAATGTGACGCTGGCTCCCCAGGTGCCTTCATCAGGTGCTGGCATTGCCACGCTCAATCCGATCCCTGCAGTGCTGCCCGGCGACATCGACCTCATCGCGCCGCTCGGAACAATCGATGCGGGTGAGGCGGGAATTCGTGTGTCGGGCAATGTCAATCTCGCAGCGCTACAAATACTGAATGCTGCGAATATCCAGGTGCAGGGGACGACGTCCGGCATTCCAACCGTACAGGCGCCGAACATCGCCGCGGCGCTTTCGACCTCCAACGCGACGGCTGCAACCCAACAGACGGCGACTCCTCAGGCGACGGGCAACGAGCGGCCGTCCGTGATTATCGTTGAAGTCTTGGGATATGGCGGAGGTGGCGAGGAGAGAGAGCCTGACGATCGGTCCCGGCTGAAGCGCGAAGGAACGCACGACTATGACCCAACCAATCCGGTGAGGATTCTGGGCAATGGCCCCGTGACGGCGCAGGAGTCGCGTATGATGACGGACCGGGAGAGGAAAGAACTCGATGCCGGACCGGAGCCCCGCAGGATGTGACAGGTGCAAGCGTCATGTTGAATCGATATCGTGGCAAAGACGCCGAACTAATGCGCGCACGGCTTGTCGTTTCGCGGCTTCCGGGCTTGCAGGGACGGCCTCCTGCCGTTCGAAGGATCGGGGCACGACGTCCTGCGCAGCAACTCTGCTAAGAAGATCACTCTCTCCCATCGCGGTGAAGGCTACATCATCTCGCTGATGATCATACACTTGCGCTGCGTGACTGTCGTTCAGTGTCGGAAGGCAACTTGGACAACGGGGAGGGACAGACCGGAGTGAATACCGTTAGAGAATCCTTCGGGGTCGTTATCTTGAGAAATTATAACGACGGCTACGGTGCTCGGCGTTGCAAACACGGCGAATGCCCGTAGCCCCAAGGAAGATCGCAGGTGACAGAAAAGCAAGAGTACATTGACGCTGCATGCAATCAGCAAGGCAAGCGCGAGCCCTGTGAGAACCGTGCGGCGGCCAATACGATCAATCACCATCATGATGACAGCAAGCTGATGCGATTCCAGCTATCGAGTCTCACTCGATATTTTGCTGTCGAGGCTTAGTCAATTTAGAAGTCGTTTACACTTCTGGGGGGAATAGGAGACGGAAACGATTCTCGCTGATTGCGGTAGCACGCCGATGGGCGGTACGATTACATATCGAAAACGCAGATGGAATCCTTCCGAACAGCTCCTAGCGCTAAGCGGCGTTTGCGCACTGTTTCTAGTAAGGCCAGCTATCATCCGTGACCATTTCGGCCGTTGCAGCTGCTGACGTTCAAGTCAAAATTGCACTGACGGCCAATAGCCAAAAGATGATCTTCGCTATTCCCAGCTTCTCCAAGAAGTCGCCCGCAGTCATGAATTAGACGCGCTCGGCTCTCTCGATGATGGCGGGAAGGGGCGATTTCGCCCCGCTCTGGCAAGGCGCAGGCCGCGTAACTAACAATTTTAAGGAATGACCTGCAAGGGTCGGAATCTATCGCTTCGGTTCGTCGAAGAAGTTCGCCTGAGACCGAGGCCGTTGCTTCCCGCGCGATGGGGGGCTCCGTGGGCCCCGGCCGAGGGGCCGTCGACATCACGTTGAGGACGGCGATCTCCTTATGTGCGACGTCGGATTACAATCGGGACCATGCTTACCGCGCCAATAGATCGTTGATTAGGGGCAAGGGACATCAATTTGGGGCCTTCCCATGCGACGGGCTGATGTTTTAAGCAGCTCGCCCAGATGCACTTGCAAGTGAGTTGCAATAAGGGTCGTTTTCGGCCATCCTGCGGATATGGATGCCAAATCGCCTGCCATTGCTGTCGAACCCCTGAGCTCCCCGTCCGCGCCTGCCGTCGATCTGCCGGGCTGGCGATCGAGCGGGGGCGACCCGTCACTGGCGGGAATGTTCGGCTCGGTGCGGACGGTCAAATCCGGCTCGTTCTGGCGCAAGCTGGTGGCTTTTCTCGGCCCAGGCTATCTGGTTGCCGTCGGCTACATGGATCCCGGCAACTGGGCGACCTCGCTCGCTGGCGGCTCCAAATTCGGCTATGCGCTGCTGACCGTTGCGCTGGTCTCCAATCTTATGGCCGTCGTGCTGCAGTCGCTTTGCGCGCGGCTCGGCGTCGGCGCCGGGCGCGATCTCGCCCAGGCCTGCCGCGACAGTTATCCGAAGCCGGTGGCCTTCATGCTGTGGCTGTCCGCGGAGATCGCCATCACCGCCACCGATCTTGCCGAGGTGATCGGCACCGCCATCGGCCTCAATCTGCTATTCGGCATTCCGCTCGAGATCGGCGTCATCATCACCGCGCTCGACGTGTTTCTCATCCTCGCGCTGCAAGCCTTTGGCTTCCGCTGGATCGAGGCTTTCGTCGTTGCGCTGCTCGGCGTCATCGCTGCCTGCTTCGCCCTCCAGATCGCCATGGCCGATCCCGATTGGGGACAGGTGATCCGCGGTTTCGCGCCGACCACCGAGATCGTCGCCAATAAGGAGATGCTGTTCCTGGCGCTCGGCATTCTCGGCGCCACCGTCATGCCGCATAATCTCTATCTGCATTCCGGCCTGGTGCAGACGCGCGGCTATGGTTCCAGCGTCGCGGAACGCAAGGAGGCGATCAAGCTCTCGACCATCGATTCCACCATCGCGCTGTGTCTCGCGCTGACCATCAATGCCTCGATCCTGATCCTTGCTGCGGCAACCTTCCACAAATCCGGCCAGACGGATGTCGCCGAACTCGATCAGGCGCATGCCTTCCTCGCGCCGCTGCTCGGCTCAAGCCTCGCGCCGACGCTGTTCGCTGTCGCACTGCTTTGCTGCGGGCTGAACTCGACCATCACCGCGACGCTGTCCGGCCAGATCGTGATGGAGGGCTTCCTGCGTCTGCGCATGCCGCCCTGGCTGCGCCGCATGATCACCCGCATGATCGCCATCGTGCCGGCCGTGGTGGTGACGATCTGGTATGGCGAGAAGGGGACGGGGCAGTTGCTCATTCTCAGCCAGGTGGTGCTGAGCCTGCAATTGCCGTTCGCTGTGGTGCCGCTGGTGATGTTCACCGCGAGCAAGAGCAAAATGGGTCCGTTCGTGGCGCCGCGCTGGATCACGGCGCTGGCGGCGATCACCGCGGTGGTGATCATCGCGCTGAATGTGAAGCTGGTGGTGGATTTCTTCTTTGGCGGATAGGGCTCAAAACTCTCCCCACGTCATACGCGGGCTTGACCCGCCCATCCATCTTCGTTCGTTGAGCTAGAAAACTGGATCACCGGGGCAAGCCCGGTGATGACGTTGAGTGTGTGTCACGAGGCCAACTATTCCTCCGGCTCGCCCACCATTTCGCCGCGTTCATCCACGCGCAGCCAGCCGGATGGCGCCAGCCGCTGTTGTGGCAAATAGCGCCCCTTGTAGTCCATCTTCTTCGAGCCCTCGATCCAGTAGCCGAGATAGACGTAGGGCAGACCCATCTTCTTCGCGCGCTCGATGTGGTCGAGGATCATGAAGGTGCCGAGTGAACGGCTTTCCTCGCCGGGTTCAAAGAACGAATACACCATCGACAGTCCGTCGCTCAGCACATCCGTGAGCGCCACCGCCAGCAGGTCCTCGCCGCGGCCGGTGATGCCGCTGTCGGGGCCGCGGCGGCGATATTCGATGATGCGGGTCTCCACATGAGAGTCCTCCACCATCATCGCGTAATCCAGCACGGTCATGTCCGCCATTCCGCCGAGCCGGTGGCGCTGGTCGAGATAGGCGCGGAACACCGAATACTGTTCGGAGGTCGGCACCGCTGTGCGCTGCTCGCCGATCACATCGGCATTGCGCGCGAGCACCTTGCGGAAGTTTCGTGATGGCTGGAATTCGTTGGTGACGACGCGAACCGAAACACAGGCGCGGCATTGATCGCAGGCCGGCCGGTACGCGATCGACTGGCTGCGGCGGAAGCCGCCATGGGTCAGGAGGTCGTTGAGATCGCCGGCCTTGTCCCCCACGAGATGCGTGAACACCTTGCGCTCCTGTCGGCCCGGCAGATATGGGCAGGGCGACGGCGCCGTCAGATAGAATTGCGGGGTGTCGCGGGAGTGCTGGGTCACGGGTCGATATGGGGCTCCGAAGCAGGACGATACAGCATCACCCCGACCGGGCTAACGGTCAATGAATTTGCCCGGTCGTCTCATCGATCGATGTCAAATTTAGCCGGCATACCCCACCTGCGCCCGGGCCACGGACGCATTCACCACCACGGTTCCCAGCACGAGGTCGTGCAGCAACTGCCGGCGGCCGTTGAGCAAAGCGACGATCAGCACCAGCGGCGTCAGCAGCGACACCGAGGCCCAAAACAATACCGCATGAGCGCAGCCGAGCACGAAATAGCCGGGCGTGCCGGAAAAGGTGCGCAGCTGCAGATCCATCATCCGCATGCCCCAGGTGGCGGAATGCGGTCCGCCCAGCGACATCCCGTAATACACGATCGGCCAGATTACGGTGGCCGGCGAGATCAGCCAGAACAGGCCCCAGCCGAGGCCGAAGGTGACGAGGCCGAAGATGGAAATGAAGATCACCGCCAGAATGATCGGGATCGAGATCACGACCACATCGATCAGGAAAGCGACCACGCGCCGCGTCAGTACGCCGCGGAACAGGTCAGGCTGTTCATAGGGATCGAACACATGCCGGCGCGGCGGCGTGCCGTTGCTGCGCCAGGTGTCGCCCTGGGTGCTGCCGTAACGCGAACCGGTGTCGGACATGGATGCATTCCTCCATTGGCATCTTCACGGATGATCACATGGAGATGATCGGGGGAAGGGACAAGGGTACGAATGTGACGCAGCTCGCGTCCCGGACGCGCGCTGCAGCGTCATTACTCTGCTGTGCAAAGCCGGGGCACAAGGCATTACCGCCCGGCCTTGATCCGCTCCGCCGCTTCCGGCGCAAAGTAAGTCAGCACGCCATCGGCGCCCGCGCGCTTGAATGCCACCAGGCTTTCCATGATCACGCGGTCGCGGTCGAGCCAGCCATTGTTGATGGCGCCCATGATCATCGCATACTCGCCAGACACCTGATAGGCGAAGGTCGGCACCCCGAACGTGTCCTTCACGCGCCGGACGATGTCGAGATAGGGCATGCCCGGCTTCACCATCACCATGTCGGCGCCCTCGGCGAGATCGAGCTCGACCTCGCGGATCGCCTCGTCGGAATTGGCCGGGTCCATCTGATAGGTGCGCTTGTCGCCGTTCAGCGTCTTGGCCGAGCCGATGGCATCGCGGAACGGGCCGTAAAAGGCCGAGGCGTACTTCGCCGCATAGGCCATGATCTGCACGTCGCCGAAGCCGGCTTCGTCCAGCGCCTCGCGGATGGCGCCGACGCGGCCGTCCATCATGTCCGACGGTGCGATCACGTCGCAGCCGGCTTCCGCCTGCACCAGCGCCTGCCGCACCAGCACGGCCACGGTTGCGTCGTTGAGGATGCGGCCGTCCTGCAGCAGGCCGTCATGGCCGTGGCTGGTATAGGGATCGAGCGCGACATCGCAGAGCACACCGAGATCCGGGAATTCCTTCTTGATGGCGCGCACCGACTGGCAGATCAGATTGTCGTCGTTCCATGCCTCGGAACCGGTTTCGTCGCGCAGGGATGGATCTGTATAGGGGAACAGCGCGATGCAGGGGATGTCGAGCTTCATCGCGCGCTCGGCATCGCGTACCGCCTGATCCACGGTCAGCCGCTCCACGCCCGGCATCGAGGCGATCGGCGTGCGCGCATTGTTGCCGGCCACCACGAAGAGCGGCCAGATCAGGTCGTCGGTGGTCACGACATTCTCGCGCACCATCCGGCGTGCCCAATCGCTCTTGCGGTTGCGGCGCGGGCGGGTGGTCAGGCCGAGAGATGGGGCTTCATACACGGACGAACGGGGCGGGGCGTCGCGCAATTCGATGGGCCGCCCGAATTTGATCGCCATGATACCGTCTCCTAACCGACCACTTCATTTGTGGTGCTGCAACTTGGACTTGTTCCAAGTCTAGCATTTCCACACCGTCGCGTCACTGCAGCGCTGTGCATGGGTGTGCCCGCGGTGCATTGATTTCGCGGGCAGGGCAGGCCACAAAAAGCCCCATGAATCGGCCCCATGCCTTGTTCCATCTCAACGCGGTTGCCCATTCCGAGGTGACCCATGTCTGACACGCCCCCCCGCGACGGCGCATCGCGCGAACCCGCGAGGGATATCGGCATGTCCGTGGCCGCGATTTCGTCCGGGCGCATCGAGAGCGACGAAAATGTGTGGACACGCCGTCTGGTGCTGTTCCTGCGCGTGATGGCGGTCGTCTCCATGCTGCAGGGCCTTTATCACTGGGCCCAGGTCACCGGCTTCATCGGCACCGAGGACGAGGCTTTCGAGGCCCAGTCCATGGCCTGGCAGTCCGCCACCGTCTATTTCGCTGTGATCGAGCTGGTCAGCGCTGTTGGCCTGTGGCTGGCGACGCCATGGGGCGCCGTGGTCTGGCTGACCACCGTGGTGTCCATGGCGGTCATCGAGCTGATGTTCCCGACCATCTATGGTGGCAATCTGATCGTTGTGGGTGTTCAGGCTGCGTTTCTGGCAGCCTATCTCGCGCTGGCATGGATGGCTGCGCGCGAACGACCGCCATAGGATATCGTCATTCCCCGTTCGCCCGCTCAAGCGGGCGAACGGGGAATGACGCGTATAACGGAGCAGAGGTCGCGCAGACGGCCCTGCCAGCAGGGAGAAACCAGTGAGCCATCTTCGTTCCGGCGGCACCGTCGGCAGCCTTCTCGTCAGCGCCATCGCTCGCTACGCCGACCAGCCCGCCATCGCCGACGGCAACACCCGCTGGACCTATCGCGAATATGGCGATGTGGTCGCGCGCTTCATCGGCCTGTTTCGCAGCCTCGGCCTGACCAAGACCAGCGGCCTGTCCGTGCTCTCCGGCAATCGCGCCGAGACCTGGGCCGCGATCTCCGCCGCGGCTATCATGGGCATCCGCTACACGCCGCTGCATCCCATGGCGGCCGAGGATGATCACGCTTTCATTGTGGAAGACGCCGAAATCGACGTGCTGATCGTGGAAGGCGGAAAGTTCGCCGAGCGCGGCAAGGCGCTGAAAGCGCGCGTCGCTGGCCTCAAGCATCTCTATTCGTTCGGCCCGGTCGATGGCATCCGCGATCTCCTCACCGAACTGCCCGCCATCACGCACCAGCCGCTGATCGACGAAAGCCACGTCGATGACATCTGCTGGCTCTCTTATACGGGCGGCACCACGGGCCGCTCCAAGGGCGTGATGAATCCGCATCGCGTGGTCGTCGCCATGTGTCTGGCGATTATTGCCGATTGGGACTGGCCCCGTGACATCCGCTATCTAGCCGCCACGCCTATCAGCCACGCTGCCGGCATCACCATTTTCCCGGTGATGCTGCGCGGCGGCTTTACGCGCCTCGTGCAAGGTTTCGATACCGAGACCTATCTGCGTGTTGTGCATGAGGAGAAGATCAATTCGACCTTCCTGGTGCCAACGCTGATCTACGCGCTGATCGACGCCGAAGAGCTGCGCAGGAAATACGACACGTCGTCGCTCGACATGATCGTCTATGGCGCAGCCCCGATGTCGCCGGATCGCCTGCGCGAAGGCGTGGGCATTTTCGGCAATGTGTTTGTGCAGCTCTATGGGCAGACCGAATGCCCGCAGATCATCACCACCATGCGCAAGATCGATCACGATGACACCAAGCCCGGCCGTCTCGGCTCCTGCGGCCGCGCCAATCCGATGGTGGAAGTGAAGCTGCTCGACAGCGAACTCAATGAAGTCGCGACAGGCGAGCCGGGCGAAATCTGCGTGCGCGGCTCGCTTGTGATGGATGGCTATTGGAAGCGGCCGGATGCGACGGAAGAAGTTTTCCGCGGCGGCTGGCTGCACACCGGCGATGTCGCCGTCAAAGACGCCGACGGCTTCTTCTATATCGTCGATCGCACCAAGGACATGATCATCTCCGGCGGGTTCAACATCTATCCGCGCGAAGTGGAAGATGCCTTGATGGCACATCATGCGGTGGCGTCCGCCGCGGTGATCGGCATTCCCGATGCGAAGTGGGGCGAGGCGGTGAAAGCCTTCGTTGTGCTGAAGAACGGCGCGAATAATTCCATCGAGGAATTGCAGGCGCATGTGAAAGACAAGCGCGGTGCGCCGTGGTCGCCGAAGAGCATCGATTTTGTCGCGGAGATTCCGGTGACGGGGCTTGGCAAGATCGACCGCAAGGCCTTGCGTGCGCCTTATTGGGGCGGGCAGGCGAGAGGCGTGGCGTAGGCTTTCGCGCGGAGAGTACTTGGCCTGCATGGTTCGAGACGCGGCCTAAGTAGGCCGCTCCTCACCATGAGGGTCTTCTGCTGAGCCCGCCCAACAGTCGCCCTCATCCTGAGGAGCGGCCTTCTCGGGCCGCGTCTCGAAGGATGGCCGCAAGCTGTGTCCGGCGTTCCAATACCCTCAAATTGTCAGAAATTTATTCCCATTAACCCCGGTAACCCCTCAGTCACCCTAACGGGCCGGTGAGGAATCTTACCCCAATCTTTCGCATTTGAACGATCCTGTCCCGCATCAGAACACCCTCGCGAACATGATGCGAACATTGGCCCTTCAGCGTGAATCAAAAACTGCAAAAAGCCCTGTTTTTGTAGACTTAATCGACGATTTACCCTCGCAAATTCATGTTCTCTTTATCGTCTTTTTTAGGCGCTTCTTCAAAGCCGCCGCTTAAGTTGACCCTATCAGGCGGAACACAAGTTTCGTCGAATAAGTCGATAAAAACGACAGCAGGGGTAGTGTCATGATGAAGTCCGTTGCGACGGTGGAAAGCGTCGATCTCGTTCCCGGCCAGGCTCCGGTTCAGCCGCTGTATCTCGAAGCTCTGACGCTGGTTGAGCGTCTGCATCGCCGTCTGCTCGACGTCATCAAGGACGAATTCGATCGCCGTGGCCGCGCCGACATCAATTCGGTGCAGGCGCTGCTGCTCTACAATATCGGCGACAAGGAACTGACCGCCGGCGAGCTGCGCACCCGCGGCTACTATCTCGGCTCCAACGTCTCCTACAATCTGAAGAAGCTCGTCGAGCTCGGCTTCCTCGATCACCAGCGTTCGCGCGTCGATCGTCGTTCGGTCCGCATCCGCCTGACCTCGCAGGGTCAGGAAATCCGCCACATCGTCGAGGCACTCTATGCCAAGCATGTGAAGACGGTGGAGCAGGTCGGCGGCATCTCGAACGAGGAATTCGCGACCCTCAACAAGTCGCTGCACCGCCTCGAGCGCTTCTGGACCGACCAGATCTTGTATCGCCTCTGAGTTTACTTCGACCCTCCAAGTCGATACTGCCGCCAACGGAATTTGCCCTCCGAAAGCAACGCCGAAATGCACGGAAGATGCAGACGGCACTGACAACGACAAAGGCGCCCCGGTGGGCGCCTTTTTCTTTTCTCTTTTTGCAGCGTTCTTTGTAGTGAGCGCTGAAGCGAATGGTGCGCTAGCGAAAGACACATCGTCAGCCGTGCAAAGGCTGTGGATTGCGGGCAGAAGTAATTTCACATCGGAGACAGAAATCTTTGCGTCTCCCTAAGGTTGTATTTTCTTTGGGGGTAGAATGCTTAGATCAGTAGCGTTGCTTAGCAGCTTTGTTGTTTTCACAGGGTGTGCTGGACTCGAATTTCACCAAGTGCCTCAAGAGGGGGCTATGACTTACCGAGATTCCGTTCCCTATATGCTCGTTACCACTACGCAAGAATGCGTCACGACAAGCACAGTGGTTTCAGTGCCCGGAAGAGAACGTTCCGTAAGCTTCAATTCTGGATATGGCACCGCCGATCTGTCCGTTCAAATGAGCAATGGTGTTATCACGTCCGTTGGTCAAAAAACCGACACTAAGATTCCGGAAACGATCAGCGCTGTAGCTGGACTTGCTAAAGACGTTGGCGGTTTGGTGGCGGCAAAGGCGGTTGTCGGTGCCGCCCCCCCATCTAAGCCCGTCAGTTGTGTTCCAACAGCACGCCTTTATGGCATCCGCGATGGTTTGGTTTCCAAGCAAGCGATGGAGTTTCCAGTCGAAATAGCGCGGCAGTAAAGTCGATTCTCAGGAAATAGGTTCTCGCAAACATTGCGGATTTAATGCACGAAGCCTGATTGTGGCGGGTAGGGCGGCTGGCGCATGCTTTCGGAGATATCTGTGAGCTATCAAGGTTCGGTAGCACCGCTTCGATAGCTTCTGAGAAAGACCGCTCTATCAGGCCGCAGCTGCCAAACATGGTCTTTCTGCGCTTAATCCATTCTGCGCCTGCGCCGCATGAAAGTCACTGCTGTTTGGCTCAAATGCAGCGCCGGTCGATGTTTGCCGCAAGCGTACCCGTCTCCGCGCATCACGTGTCTCCGCGTCGATCCGCGCAGCAGCGAGCGTGACGCGGACGGCTTCCGGTGAGCCGCGCAGGCTCAGCGACTTGCCATATTTGCAGAGGATAGCGGCTTCGAGATGCAGGCGCTCGATGTCGCAGGCGTTTCGCGTATGGACGATCGTGTCCCAGTTGCCGTCCCAGAGATCGGCGGCAATCCGTTCGAAATAGGCGAACATGCGCGCGGGTCAGGCCCATTGCTCGGTCACCGCGCGGATGCGCTGCATGGCCTGCTCGTAATAGACGTTGCGCTCGATCTCCTGAAGACGCTGGCGGTTGTGGAAGGCGCTGAGGCGTTCCTGCATTTCCCTGTGGATGTCGAGATCGCTCCGCCGTGGCTCCGACGCGCGGCTGCGCACAATGGGAGCGCTTGGCGCAGG
The DNA here is from genome assembly GCA_002256345.1 of Bradyrhizobiaceae bacterium PARB1. Taxonomy (GTDB): domain Bacteria; phylum Pseudomonadota; class Alphaproteobacteria; order Rhizobiales; family Xanthobacteraceae; genus Tardiphaga. The sequence continues at coordinate 52,692 of NKIY01000012.1, forward strand.
AGGCGGCAAAGCCTCACCCACGCTTTGAACGAAGGCCAATGTGTCTGCTAACAGTCTTTCGCGTTCGTCGTGCCAGCCCATCGATCCCCACCGAATCTCGTTTGCCGATGGGACAGAGCGTGGTGACTTATGGGTAACGGACCTTCACCAGAAACCTCAGACAAGTTGATAGGGACATCAGCCGCAGCGTTCACGGGTGGCACGTCCGTCGTCGGTCATCGACTGGACCAGCCGGACGGGCAGGCGGCCGGCGCGTACCGAACCTGCACGGGCCGCGCGCGACCAATGGCTTTGCGCGAGAGGTCCGAGAGGACATGACCATGAAGATCATTGCACTGCTCGCCGTGTTCGTCATGTGCCTGCTTGGCCTCGTCGGTTCCAAAGCCAGCGTTGGTGGCCCGATGGCCATGATGATGGTCAGCCTGCTCGTGATGCTGGCCGTCGGCATCCATGAGGCGAAGTCGCATGAGCGTGGTCCGCTCGGCTGGATCGCCAACATTCTCGTCGCCATCGTCGGCGGTTTCATCGCCGTCACCGCCTTCAATCTCGCCGCGGTGGAGTCGCGGCTGTCGGGGGGGGGGGGGAAAGTGCCGGGGATAGCGCCCCGGGGGGCCCCCGCCGCTGAAATATATCGTGCTGGCGGTGATGGCCCTGATCGTCGTGCTCGGCGCGTGGGCGCCGCTACTGCTGGTCAACCGCTCACGGCGTATCTCCACCTGAGGCCGCAGCATGGTCACAGAAGGGTTCCCGCGATTGGCAAAATCTTAAGGGCTTTGCCTCAGGTTCCGGCGCATGGACCCGGCGGTTCCGGTGTCCATTTTCAGTACCAGGAGGGGATATTGTCGCTTTTGTTTAGCCGATTTCTGAAGGACGAGCGCGGCGCCACGGCCATCGAATACGGCCTGATCGCCGCCGGCATCGCACTCGCGATCATTGCCGTGGTGAACGGTCTCGGTAGCACGCTCAACACCAAATTCACGACGCTCAACACGTCGCTGAAGTAAAAACTGCCCGTGGCTAGGGGATGCGGTGGCTCTCTCATATGGAGCCGTCGTCTGGGGGGGGGCGTGTGTTGCGCGGTCGATCCCTCGGCAGACAAGAAAGGCGCCTTCTCAGGGCGCCTTTTTTGTTTTTTGGTGCACGCGACCCCCTCCTACACTCGCACTTTTTTGCAAGCTCTAACCTGTCGTAGCCGTCTGCATTTGCGGAAACGTAGCGGTTCATCGATACTTCGTCGAAGTCATATTGCCGCCTCCGCGACTCCCTTCCGCCCCATTCCCAAAATAGCTTCCCTTACGGAACCAAGTTCCCCCGCATGACTTATCTCCACATCTGTGGAGATCGAGCCATGCTGGTCGAACGCGGTCTGAAGGTGATGAATGTCGAGGCGGTAGGCGATGCCTATGCCATTGCCTCGAACTTCCTGCGGCGCTCCGGTGCGATTCCGGACAGTTACGTCACCAATGACCGCCTGCTCGAGATCATCGTTCAGATGTTTCATCGCGGCGAGGGCAACAAGCTCCGCCTTGCCAATCTGGCGATCGCTCAATTCCAGTCAACGCAGCCAAAGGTTGTCGTTTCTGGTGTTCGACGAACCGCTGTCTAAGGGGAAGACGACATGCAACTTGCCATCGACCGTATCATGCAGACCTACAATCTCATGGCCAATCGCGCCGAAGAGGCGAGCGAGGAAGCGCGCATCAAAGTCACCGAATATGTGCAGTCGCTGTTCGACGGTGGCGAGACCGATATGCAGCGCCTCACCGTGTGCGGCCTGACCTATTTGCGCGAACGCGACGGCAGCAACGATCCGGTCAAGTCCGGTTACACCGGCCTGTAAGCATCACGTCGTATTTCGAAAGCCGGCTTTGCGGGTGGACCTGCAGGCCGGTTTTTTGCCGCGATGCTCAAGACGCGTATCAAGAGTATCTATAATTTGTTCGTAATCCGCCGCCGCCGTTCCGTCTTGCTCTATCCGGGAGGGATTATAGCAAACGTCACGATTGCAGCGTGGATGTGTGGACGCCCAAGCTGCGGCGCCCGGCAAGACCAGGAAGACTTAGCCAGCGGCGTGGACGCTTCACGCCACCTTGCTCGTCTTCCCCGCCTGGATCGCGTGCCAGATGCGCTCCGGTGTTAGCGGCATGTCGAGATGCGTCACTCCATAGTCGCTCAGCGCGTCCACCACAGCATTCACCACGGTGGCGAGGCTGCCGGCACAGCCGGCTTCGCCACAGCCTTTGCTGCCGAGCGGATTAGTCTTGGCCGGCGAGGGATGATCGCCGATCTCCATGAAAGGCACGTCGCCGGCGCGCGGCATGGCATAATCCATGAAGGAGCCGGTGATCGGCTGGCCTGACGCATCGTAGCTCACTTTTTCCATCAGCGCCTGGCCGATGCCCTGCGCCACACCGCCATGCAGTTGTCCGGCCACGATCATCGGATTAACGATGGTGCCGAAATCATTGACCGCGCTGTAGCGCGCGATGGTGAGCACGCCGGTGTCGGGATCGATCTCGACTTCCGCCACATGGCAGCCGTTCGGGAAAGTCGACTGGACATCACTGCCGGTGTGATCCACGTCGAGCGTCTCGGGCGCGCCTTCGGGCAACTTGCCGTCGCGCATCCGCTGCGACAGCTCCATGATGTTGATGCTACGATCGGTGCCGGCGATGGTGAAGCGGCCATCCTCGAATTCGATATCGGCTTCGCTCGCCTCCATCAGATGCGCCGCGGCAGCCTTGCCCTTGGCGATAACGAGATCCGATGCCTCGACGATGGCCTGCCCCGATGCGGTGATCGAGCGCGAGCCGCCGGTGCCGTTGCCCATGCGGACGAGATCGCTATCGTTCTGCTGCAGTCGGATCGCATCGAAGGGCACGCCGAGCCGGTCAGACAGTACCTGTGCGAACGGCGTTGCATGGCCTTGGCCGTAATCCAGCGTGCCCGTCGTGATGGTCACGGTGCCATCGGGCTCGAAGGTGATTTTGCCGAGTTCGGGCGAGGGCGGCGCGGTGACCTCGAGATAGGAGCCGACCGCGATGCCGCGGAGCTGGCCGCGCTTCTTCGCCTCGCGTTTGCGCGCGGCGAAGCCGGCATGATCGGAAATCTCCAGGGCCTTCTCGAACACGCCCTGGAAGTCGCCGCTGTCATAGGTGACGCCCGATGCCGCAGCAAAAGGAAGCTGCGACGGCTTGATGAAATTGCGCTTGCGCAGGGTGAGACGATCGATGCCCATCTCGTCCGCCGCGCGGTCGATCAGGCGCTCCATGAAATAGTTTGCCTCGGGCCGGCCGGCGCCGCGATAGGCGCCCATCAGCGTGGTGTTGGTGACCACGCATTTCACGTCCACGCCGATCAGCGGCGTGCGATAGACGCTCGGCAGGTTCTTGCCGGTGTTAAGCGACAGCGGTAACGGCGACACGCCGGTGATATAGGCGCCGAGATTGCCATAGCCGGAAATGCGCGCGGCGAGAAACTTGCCATCCTTGTCCAGCGCCAGCTCGGCATGAATGTTCTGCGCGCGACCCTGGCTGTCGGAGAGGAAGCTGGACGAGCGCTCATCCAGCCACTTCACCGGTTTGCCCAATTCCTTCGCCGCGTGCAGCAGGCAGATATATTCGGGATAGCTGACATTCTTCATCCCGAAGGATCCGCCGACATTGCCGGTAAGGATGCGCACCTTCTCCGCGGGCACGTTCAAGTGCCGCGCGAGCGTGGCGCGATTGCCGGCGACGCCTTGGGTCGGCACCTGCAGGATGTAACGCTCGCTTGTCTTGTCGTAGCTCGCTAGCGCACAGCGCGGCTCCATCGACACGACCGCGACGCGAGTGTTCTCGATATCGAGCGTCGTCACATGTGCGGCCGACGCGAAGGCCGCGTCGATCGCATCCGTATCGCCATAGTGATAATCGAGCGCGACATTGTTCGGGATGTGGTCATAGAGCTGCGGTGCGCCGGGCTTGGTCGCGTCCTCGGCAGACGTGACCGCCGGCAACGGCTCGATGTCGAGTTCGACGGCTTCGCCGGCATCGCGCGCCTGCGCCAGCGTCTCGGCGACGACGAAAGCGACGGGGTCGCCAACATAGCGCACGCGATCGGTCATCAGCGCCTGACGATTGGTCTGCAGCAATGGCGAGCCATCGCGGTTCTTCATCGGGATGCCGACGGTGAAGGGCTTGTAGTCAGCGGCTGCGATATCGGCGCCGGTCCAGATGCCGCGCACGCCGGGCATGGCTTTGGCGGCCTCGGTATCGATCTTGCGGATCACGCCATGGGCATGCGGGCTGCGGACGATCCAGGCATGGAGCTGGCCGGGGAGATGGAGATCGTCGGTGTAGCGGCCCTTGCCGCGCACCAGCGTATCGTCCTCCTTACGCCGCACGGGCTGCCCGACCCCGTATTTCTGCATGGCGATTGCGGTGTCGCGGGAGCCGGTAAAATCCTGCATGGGGCGTCCATCTGACTGTCGGGGACCTGCGGGACTTGAGGTCCCGGGCGGCCACCTCAGATAGGACGCCCGGTCGGAACTCACAATGTCCGATTGGGCATGGCGCCGGTGCGGAGGTTGCGCCATTCCCGTGCCCTGCTAAAGTTTCCGTGAGAATGGTTTCCATGCCGGCCAGGCGCCGCGGAAAGACCGATTTAATGGATGACACCACGCGGCTCCGTGCTTCGCCAGAGCCGATCGACGTGCAGGGATCAGGGCAAGGATCGGAGCAGGGGGCGGTGGTGGCTGCGCGCGCAAGCGATGTGGTCAATCCTGCCGTCTATGCCGCGCTCGATCTCGGCACCAATAATTGCCGCCTGCTGATCGCCGCGCCCACCGGCGACAGCTTTCGCGTAATCGATTCGTTTTCGCGGATCATCCGCCTCGGCGAGGGCGTCTCGACATCGGGCGTGATCTCCGATGCCGCGATTGCGCGCGCCGTCTCGGCGCTCTCGATCTGCCGCGACAAGATCCGCGCCCGCGATGCGACGCGGCTGCGCCTGATTGCCACCGAGGCCTGCCGAGCCGCCTCGAATTCCGATGAATTCCTCGGCCGCGTCGCCGATGCGACGGGGATTACGCTCGAGATCATCGACCGCGAGACCGAAGCGGGCCTCGCCGTGATCGGCTGCTCACCGCTGATCGATCCGAAAGGGCGGGGCGCGATCCTGTTCGATATCGGCGGCGGTTCGTCCGAACTGGTGCGCATTGAGCGCAATGCGGCCGATCCCAATGGTCGTCCCGACATCAAGGCCTGGATGTCGATCCCGCTCGGCGTGGTGACGCTGGCCGAAAAATTCGGTGGCAAGAACGTCACTCGCGACTCCTACGATCTCATGATCGCCGAAGTCGCCCGGCACGTCGTGCCCTTTGCCGCGGAGCACGGCGCCGACCTCGCGGGCATGCATCTGCTCGGAACCTCCGGTACGGTCACGACACTCGCTGGCATCCATCAGGGCCTCGCGCGTTACGATCGTCGCCGCATCGACGGCATCTGGCTCGACAATGCGGAACTCGATGCGACCATCGTGACACTGATGGGCATGACCTATGCCGAGCGGGCGGCAAACCAGTGCATTGGCCCCGACCGCGCCGATCTCGTCCTGTGCGGCTGTGCGATCCTCGACGCGATCCGTGACGCATTCCCGCTGCCGCGCCTGCGCGTCGCCGATCGCGGGCTCCGCGAGGGGATGCTGGTGGAAATGATGCGCGAAGACGGCGTGATCAGGACGTCGTAAGGCGTTCGGCTTTTGCGCCGGTCGTGCTAAGAGACCGGCAAATCTCTCAGGCAAGCAATTATACCGATGGCAAAAGACAGCACCGGCCGCATGCGCGTTCAGGTCAAGAGTGCCGGCAGGCTGAAACTGTCGTCAAAGCTCTGGCTCGAGCGCCAGCTCAACGATCCCTATGTGCAGCAGGCCAAGAAAGACGGCCTGCGTTCGCGCGCGGCCTACAAGATCATCGAGATGGACGACAAGCACCGCTTCCTGAAGCCGGGTGCCTCCGTGGTCGATCTCGGCGCGGCACCGGGCGGCTGGAGTCAGATCGCCGCACGCCGCGTCGGCTCGGCGGAGGGCCGCGGGCAGGTGATCGCCATCGACCTGCTTGAGATGCCCGAGATCGTCGGCGTCACCTTCGCGCAAATGGATTTTCTCGAAGCCGATGCGCCGGAGAAGCTGAAGGCGATGATGGGCGGCCTCGCCGATGTCGTGATGTCCGACATGGCGGCCAACACCACCGGCCATCGCAAGACCGACCAGCTCCGCATCGTCGGCCTTGTCGAGGACGCCGCAGCCTTCGCAGCCGACGTGCTCAAGCCCGGCGGCACCTTCATCGCAAAAGTCTTCCAGAGCGGCGCCGACGCCGCGCTGATGGCCCAGCTCAAGCGCGACTTCGCAACGGTCAAGCATGTGAAACCCGCCTCGAGCCGCAAGGATTCGTCGGAACGCTATGTGCTGGCGATGGGGTTTCGCGGGACGCCGGGTGGAGCTCACGGCGACGAGGCGGAACACTAGAGCCGCTGGTCTCGCGTATCTTCCGTCGTCTCGCTCGCAGCTTTCGCGGCAGCGTGCTCCGCGCCTTTCTTCTCGCCCTTGCGGCTGGCGATCTCGACGGCTTTGCGGCCTGAAATCTCGGCTCCCGCATCAGCCGGCATCTGCCAGAAGAACCAGGCCGACGTGGCCGATATGAACGACACGATGAGGAAGGCCGGAGCAAAATCACTGGCCGTCAGCTCCGTCATGCCGCGCCAGACCATGGTGCTTTCGACACTGAACGCGCCGATGGCGACGCCCGCGGAGATCGAGAGCTGTTGAGCTACTGCGGTCAGCGTCGTTGCCCGGCTGAGTTGCGCTGGCTCGACCTCGGCGAAGGCCACCGTGTTGATGGCGGTAAATTCAAGCGATCGGAAGAAGCCGCCGACGATCAGGATCAGCAGGATCAGCGTCAGCGGCGTCGAGATCGTGAACAAGGCGCAGACGGCAAGGAAGACCGAACTGACGACCGCATTCACAGTCATGACATTGCGGAAGCCGAAGGCGCGGATGATGCGCGTGGCCAGCGTTTTCATACCCATGGCGCCGACGGCCGAGCCGAATGTCACGAGACCGGACTGGAATGGCGACAGGCCAAACCCGATCTGCATCATCAGCGGTAGCAAGAACGGCAGTGCGCCGATGCCGAGGCGAAACAGGAAGCCACCAATGATCGCCGCGCGCAGCGTTGCGTAGCGCATCAGCGAGAAGTCGAGTACCGGCGATGCGGTCCGCTTGGCATGGATGAGATACAGCGTCATCGACACGGTGCCCACGACCAGCAAAGCCGTGATGACTTCCCACGGCAGCAGATTGAGGCCTGCGACCGAGAGGCCGAAGGCGATGCCGGCGAGGCCAACGCCGGCCAGCACAAGGCCGAGCAGGTCGAAGCGCTCGGGATTGTCCGATTTGATCGGGTCGATATAGCGCTGGGCGAGATAGATGCCGAGAAAGCCGATGGGAATGTTGATCAGGAAGATCCAGTGCCACGACGCATAGGTGGTGATGAAACCGCCGAGTGGCGGGCCGATCACCGGGCCGATCAACGCCGGGATCGACATCCAGGCCATGGCATTGACGAGACCTGCTTTATCGATGGAGCGCACCAGCACGAGGCGTCCCACCGGCGTCATCATCGCGCCGCCGAGGCCCTGAATGATGCGCGCGATGACGAAATGCGTCACCGACGATGAGATGGCACAGCCGATCGAGCCAATCATGAACACGCCGATCGCGACGGAAAACACCGTGCGCGCGCCAAAGCGATCGGCGGTCCAGCCGGAGGCGGGGATGAAGACGGCGAGAGAGAGCAGGTAGGACGTGATCGCCAATTTCAGCGTCAGCGGGCTGGTGCCGATATCGGCGGCGATGGCCGGCAGGGAGGTTGCGATGACCGTGGAGTCCATGTTTTCCATGAACAAAGCCGCTGCGACAATCAGCGGGATCAGGCGTTCCTTGGTCATCATGCGGCGGTCAATTCCGATCCGGCGTGGTGCGAATTCTTCTCGATTCTTTCGGAAAGTTCTGAGGCGCTTTACCATCATGTCGCGGGGCGGGCCATCGCTCGCCAAGGCCCGCTTGATGACGGTCCTGTGAAGTCTGCCCCGCAGGAGGGCCGCGCGATACCGCTGCCAAAAATCCCTGTGCATGGCTGCCAAACGCTTTGATTCCGCAGAGCAGCATGCTATCGACCACCGCCAATCCTATGTTGAGGGTCCGAGTCGGCGACGGTGATGCACCGCCGCCTATTCGGCGTATCTCACGATCACGCGCGGCTCCCGGCCGCTGAACGGAGTTGGCCATGGCAGTCGGTCCCAAAATTCGCGAAGCTTTCACCTACGATGACGTGCTGCTGAAGCCCGGCCTGTCGGACATCCTGCCGTCGGACGCCGATATCCGCTCCCGCGCCACTCGCGTCATTCCACTCAATATCCCGATCATCGCCTCGGCCATGGATACCGTAACCGAAGCCAAGATGGCGATCGCCATGGCGCAGGCCGGTGGCCTCGGCGTCATCCATCGCAATTTCGATCCGGAAGGGCAGGCTGCTCAAGTCCGCCAGGTGAAGAAGTACGAAAGCGGCATGGTGGTGAACCCGCTCACCATCGGGCCGGATGCGAAGCTGTCGGAAGCTCTCGCGCTCATGAACGAGCACGGTTTTTCGGGCATCCCGGTGGTCACCGGCGCCACGCCGAACGTCCCCGGCAAGCTGGTCGGCATCCTCACCAATCGCGACGTCCGCTTTGCCACCAATCCCGACCAGAAGATCTCTGAACTGATGACCCACGAAAACCTCGTGACGGTGCGTCAGGGCGTGAGCCAGGACGAAGCCAAGCGCATGCTGCACAAGCATCGCATCGAGAAGCTGCTGGTTGTCGATGACCAGTATCGCTGCGTGGGCCTGATCACCGTCAAGGACATGGACAAGGCGGTCGCGCATCCGCTGGCCAGCAAGGATGCGCAAGGCCGTCTGCGCGTGGCCGCCGCGACCACCGTCGGCGATGGTGGTTTCGAGCGCACTGAGCGCCTGATCGATGCCGGCGTCGATATCGTCGTGGTCGATACCGCCCACGGCCATTCCACCCGCGTGTTGGAAGCGGTGAACCGCATCAAGCGCATCTCCAATGCCGTGCAGGTCATTGCCGGCAATGTCGCCACCACCGAAGCCACCCAAGCCCTGATCGATGCCGGCGCTGACGCCGTGAAGGTCGGTATCGGTCCGGGCTCGATCTGCACCACGCGCATCGTCGCCGGCGTCGGCGTGCCGCAACTCACCGCCATCATGGATGCGGTGGAGGCGGCCAAGAAAGCCGACATTCCCGTGATCGCCGATGGCGGCATCAAGTTCTCCGGCGATCTCGCCAAGGCGCTTGCTGCCGGCGCCGATATCGCCATGGTCGGCTCGCTACTGGCCGGCACCGACGAGACGCCCGGCGAGGTGTTCCTCTGGCAAGGCCGCTCCTACAAGGCCTATCGCGGCATGGGCTCGGTGGGCGCCATGGCCCGCGGCTCGGCAGACCGCTACTTCCAGCAGGACATCAAGGACACCCTTAAGCTGGTGCCGGAAGGCATCGAGGGGCAGGTGGCCTATAAGGGCCCGGTGGGCAATGTGGTCCACCAGCTCGCCGGTGGCCTCCGCGCTGCCATGGGCTATGTCGGCGCCAAGACTCTGGCCGAATTTTCCGAAAAGGCTGAATTCGTCCGCATCACCAGCGCCGGCCTGCGCGAAAGCCACGTCCACGACGTGACCATCACCCGCGAAAGCCCGAATTATCCCGGCGGCCGCTAAGGGAACCTGCGGGAACCGCCAGGCATCCCGCCCAAATTGGGCCGCATGAATGGGCCAAAACGCACGCGTATTCGCCTCATACGCGTGCGGCCACGGTCTTGCGCGCGATGAGACCTGTTCCGGTGCTGCCTAACGCGGTACCGCTCGCTCAGCATTAGTGCCAAGCACATTGGAGACTTCCATGGCCGTCGAATGGACTGAAGACCGCGTCGCGGCACTCGAAACTCCGCAGCTCAAGAACCTGCGTGAGAACGCCTTGAAGCGGGATGTCACCGCTTTGGCCGATCTCTGCACGGCCGAACTCACCAAGCGGAACGCTGACAAGCCGCGCCGCATCGGTCAGCCGCGCTCTGAGGCCAAGCAGTTCGAGCATGAAATGGCGGATCAGATCGCCGCTGTCGGCAAGACGTTGGCCGAGAAATACGACCTCTCGGAAGCCACCGCCAAGGCGAAATCGGAAGGCGTGAAGGGCTTCAAGGCTCACAAGCTGCTCGACTCCAAGGGCTCGGCCAAGCTCGGCGGTATGCAGCGCGACGGCTCGGTGGCCGTGGATCGCTACATCTCTTATCGCCGCGGCAAGGACATCGTTTCGCTCAGCGTGTTTTTGCTCAAGGATCAGCCGCTGGAGTCCCACGAGTTTCAGGTGATCGCGCCGCTTTCGATGCTCGACGGTGGCAAGCCGGTGGCGGAAATCCGTCCGACCGCGACGCCGGCACAGAAGCAGTCCGCGGATGGCGGTCTGTCCTTCAAGGATCTCGACAGTGCGGCTGCGGCATTTGATGCCGTGCTCGCGAAGATCGCGGCCTGATATTACTGGTTTACCGAAGGGACGCGGCGCGCGATCATCGTGCGCCGCGTTTTTGCGTCCGGCTCACCCCGCAACAAGAAGCAAGAGGAAACATCCATGTCTGCATCAGCCAAACGCGTCGTTCTCGCATCGCGCCCGCATGGCGAACCCGGTCCCGGAAATTTCCGCATGGAGGAGTTCGCCGTGCCGAAGCCCGGCGAGGGCGAAGTGCTGCTGCGCACGATCTGGCTGTCGCTGGATCCCTACATGCGCGGGCGCATGAATGACGGTCCGTCCTATGCAGCACCGGTGCCGGTGGATGGCGTGATGGAAGGCGGCACCGTGTGCGAGGTGATTGCCTCGAACAATCCGGGCTTTACAGCCGGCGATATCGTGCTGTCGCATTCGGGCTGGCAGACGCATTCGATCTCCGATGGCAAGGGCCTGCGCAAGATCGATCCCAAGATGGCGCCGATCTCCACCGCTGTCGGCATTCTCGGCATGCCCGGCATGACCGCTTACACGGGCCTGTTGGCGATCGGTAATCCGCAGCCGGGCGAGACGGTGGTGGTCGCTGCAGCCTCCGGCGCGGTGGGATCGGCTGTGGGGCAAATCGCGAAGATCAAGGGCGCCAAGGCGATCGGCATCGCCGGCGGTGCCGACAAGTGTCGCTACGTGGTGGAAGAACTCGGCTTCGATGCCTGTATCGATCACCGCGATCCCAATTTTGCGACGAAGCTGAAGGAAGCCTGCCCTGATGGCATCGACGTCTATTTCGAGAATGTCGGCGGCGAGGTGTTCGAGGCAGTGTTTCCGCTGCTGAATTTCTTCGCCCGCATCCCGGTCTGCGGCCTGATCGCGCAATATAACGACACAGCTTCGACGGCGCCGAAATGGGCGGGCGCGATGATGCGCAATGTGCTGACCAAGCGGCTCAACTTCCGCGGCTTCATCGTCCGCGACTTCGCCTCCATGCATGGCGACTTCCTGCGCGACATGGGGCAATGGGTCCGTGAGGGCAAGGTGAAGTACAAGGAGTACGTCACCGAAGGCCTCGACAGCGCGCCGACGGCCTTCATGGGCCTGCTGAAAGGCCAGAACTTCGGCAAGCAATTGGTGCGGGTCGGGCCGGACAAGGCCTAGGTTTCGTTCTCTCCACGTCATCCTCGGGCTTGACCCGCGGACCCAACTTCGTTTGCGCAAGAAAGATGGATGGCCGGGTCAAGCCCGGCCATGACGGATGAGGGCGTAAGCGCCCGCATTCGATGCGCGATCTCCGTCGTCACTACGCCCGCGGCTCGCCTTTCTCATCGACCATTCCAAACAGATCGATATCGCTTTGGCCGGGCGCGCGACTGTGGCGAACTTCAAAACCGTCGGGCTGAAAATGATATTCCACCAGCCCGACTTCCTTGACGCCGACCAGCGACTGCTTCTCGTTCGAGCGGATGACAAAACTGCTCGACGGCGCCCAGATATGCCGTGTGCTGCGCCAGGTGTAGTCGCGGCGCTGATGGACATGGCCACAGGCGACCAGCCTCAGATCGACATCGCGCAGCATCGCAGTGAGACGGGCGCGCGCGGGCATCGGCGTGAAGCGGATCGACGTCGCTGCCAGTTCGGGATCGCTGGGGGCGTTCTGATACAGCGGCTTATGGACAAATAGCGCGAGTGGTCGTCCGTCGAGACTGGAGAGCTGCTCTGCGAGCCAGTCGAACTGTTCTTCCTCGCAGGCGAGCCCGCTATTCATGATCAGTGAATTGAGGCCGATGAAACTCCAGCCGGCCGCATTGAAGCGCCAGCGGTCGTGGCCGAAGGCAGCGAGGAAGGTCTGCCGGTTCGGCTCGGAAATGAGCTGTGACGGTGGCGGGGCGACCAGGGTGGGATTGTCGCCGATATCGTGATTGCCGGGCAGGTAGCGGCAGGCGACGGGCAGAGCATCGTGCAGCGATCGGGCGAAGGCCAGTTCGTCGGGATGGCCCGGCCCGTCGAAAGCGAGGTCGCCGGTATTGATGACGAGGTCGGGGCGGGCGGCGTCGATATAGTCGCTGACGCGCTGGAAGTTTTCGACAAATCGCGGAAAGCGCGGGCTGAGATGGCAGTCGGTGATCTGGATCAAGCGAAATGCGGTCATGCAGGGCACTCCGTGAGCCGGCAGCCTAGTCCTGTCGGATGTCAGCCAGATGGCTTCGGGAACTTACCTGCCCGGCGCGTCGTTGGGTTCCCCGGAAGCCGCGGCCGGTGTTGGCCGGGGCGGGCTGAGGGAAATTTCGATGTCGGTTCAAATGGTTCTGTTGCCGGTCTTCGTGCTGGTGGCGATTACGCTGGGCATGTTCTTTGTCACGGGCTTGCGGAGCGGTGGCGTGGGGCGCAATGACGCCCGTGAGCTGCCGAATACCGCCCCGCAGCTCGATCTGCTGTTCTATTCCCTGATCGCCCTCGGCCTGCCGCTGCGAAAGATCGATCTGGCCCTGGTCTGCCTGTCCTGGGTGTTCGTGGTTGCCCGTTTCGTCGGCGCCGGTTTCTTTGCCGCCAACCGGGGATCGCAAGCCTGGATCGCCAGCGCGCTTGTATTGCTGGCCATGTGGTTCTACTTCGCGCTGCGGATGTTGCTCCTGCTGTGAGGCTTGTGCCGGAAGGCTGGGGCGGCGCCGATTCTCTGGACTGAAAGTTTGCCATGACGCCCGCCGCCCGCCTGACTGCCGCCATCGAGGTCATCGACGCCATCGAGACCCAGCGCATTCCCGCCGCCAAGGCGCTGAAGGAGTGGGGCACCGCGCACCGCTTTGCGGGCTCCGGCGACCGCGCGGGGATCGCCGGCCTCGTCTGGGACGTGCTGCGCCGTCGCGCCTCCAGCGCCTGGGTGATGGAGGATGAGACGTCGCGTGCGCGCGTGCTCGGCATGCTCAAGCTCGAACGCGGCATGGATGTCGCCGAGATCGAGGCCATGTGCGATGGCAGTCGCTTCGCGCCGGCGCCGTTGAGCGATGCGGAGCGCAAGGCGCTCGCTTCGCGCACCGCTGAAGGTGCGCCCGCGCACATCGCTGGTGATTATCCCGAATGGCTCGACAGCCAGCTCGCCGACGTGTTCGGCGATGACCGCGTGACCGAGGCGGTGGCGATAGCCAGCCGCGCGCCGCTCGATCTGCGCGTCAACACGCTGAAGAGCAACCGCGAGAAGGCGCTGGCCTCGCTGAAGCATCTCGGCGCCAAGGAAACGCCATGGTCGCCGCTCGGTCTACGGATCGAGCTCGGCGCCGATGCGCGCAATCCCGGCGTCCATGCGGAAGAAGACTTCATCAAGGGGGGCATAGAGGTGCAGGATGAGGGCTCGCAGCTTGCAGCGCTGTTTGCCGGCGCAAAGCCTGGCGAGCAGGTGATTGATCTCTGTGCCGGGGCCGGCGGCAAGACGCTGGCGCTGGCCGCGATGATGCAGGGCAAGGGCCGGCTGATTGCGACCGATGCCGACAAGCGCCAGCTCGCGCCGATCCACGAGCGGCTGTCGCGAGCTGGCGTGCACAATTGCGAGGTCCGCGCGCCCAAGGGAGCCGAGGATCCGCTCGCCGATATTCGCGCCTCCGCCGATCTCGTTCTGATCGACGCGCCGTGCACGGGCACTGGCACCTGGCGCCGCAATCCGGACGCCAAATGGCGCATGCGGCCGGGCGCGCTGGAGATCCGGCTCAAGGACCAGCAGGAGGTGCTGGACCGCGCCGCGCAGTTCGTGAAGCCGGGCGGCCGCATCGCCTATGTCAGCTGCTCGGTGCTGCCGCAGGAGAACAGGGACCAGGTGAAGGAATTTCTGGCCCGTCAATCCGGCTTCGCAGTGGTGCCGCCGGAGCAAGTGATGTCGGCGTTGTGGGACAAGGCCGAGGATTTTGCGGCAGCCGTGTACCAGTCGCCCGAAGGGCTGCTGATGACGCCGCGCAAGACCGGGACGGACGGGTTTTTCGTCAGCGTTTTGAGGAGGCAGGGCTGACCCACTCTCGGTGTCATGACCGGGCTTGTCCCGGGTATCCATCTTCTTGCGGGACGGGCCTGAAAATTAAGGTGGATGGCCGGGCAGGCCCGACCATGACGGAGTTTGGCGCAGTCCGCGGGGGTTGCGAACCGGCTCCCCGTGCCGTAATTCCTCGCTATGACAGCCCCCAGCAACTCCTCCGCCTCGTTCACCGATCCGTCGCCCCATGTCGGCGCGGAGCATGACAAGATTCTGATCGTCGATTTCGGCTCCCAGGTGACGCAGCTGATCGCGCGCCGGGTGCGCGAGGACGGCGTCTATTCCGAGATCGTCCCGTTCAACAAGGCGGAAGCCGCCTTTGCCGAGATGAAGCCGAAAGCCGTGATCCTGTCCGGCGGGCCGGCCTCGGTGCTCGACAAGGACGCGCCGTCGGTGCCGCTGTCGATCCTTACCGCCGGCGTGCCGGTGCTCGGCATCTGCTATGGCGAGCAGACGATGGCGCAGCAGCTCGGCGGCACCGTCGAGGGCGGGCACCACCGCGAATTCGGCCGCGCCACCATCGAGATCACCGATGACTGCCCGCTGTTCGAAGGCGTGTGGGAGAAGGGCGGCAAATACGACGTCTGGATGAGCCATGGCGACCGCGTCACCAAACTGCCGGAAGGTTTTCGCGGTGTCGCCAAGGCGCCGGGCTCGCCGATCTCGGTGATCGCCGACGACGTCCGCAAGTTCTATGCGATGCAGTTCCATCCAGAAGTCGCGCATACGCCAGACGGCGCCAAGATCATCCGCAATTTTGTGCGCAAGGTCGCCGGCTTCACCGGCGACTGGACCATGCGCGCCTTCCGCGAGGAAGCGATCGAAAAGATCCGCGCCCAGGTCGGCAAGGGCAGGGTGATCTGCGGTCTCTCCGGTGGCGTCGACAGCGCTGTCGCGGCCGTGCTGATCCATGAAGCGATCGGCGATCAGCTCACTTGCGTCTTCGTCGATCACGGCATGCTGCGCAAGGACGAGGGCAAGACCGTCGTCGATCTGTTCCGCGGCCACTACAATATCCCGCTAGTGCATGTGGATGCGTCGAAGCAGTTCCTCGGCGAACTCGACGGCGTCACCGATCCTGAAGTGAAGCGCAAGACCATCGGCCGCCTGTTCATCGACGTGTTCGATGCCGAAGCCAAGAAGATCGGCGGCGCGGACTTTTTGGCCCAGGGCACGCTGTATCCCGACGTGATCGAGAGCGTCTCCTTCACCGGCGGCCCGTCGGTGACCATCAAGTCGCACCACAATGTCGGCGGTCTGCCGGCCCGCATGAACATGAAGCTGGTCGAGCCACTGCGCGAACTCTTCAAGGACGAAGTGCGCGATCTCGGCCGTGAACTCGGTCTGCCCGACATCTTCGTCGGTCGCCATCCTTTCCCGGGCCCGGGTCTCGCCATTCGCTGCCCCGGCGAGATCACCCGCGAAAAGCTCGACATTCTTCGCGAGGCGGATGCGGTGTACATCGACCAGATCCGCAAGGCCGGTCTCTACGACACCATCTGGCAGGCCTTTGCGGTGTTGCTGCCGGTGAAGACCGTGGGCGTGATGGGCGACGGCCGCACCTATGAATACGTCGTCGGCCTGCGCGCCGTGACATCGACCGACGGCATGACCGCTGACTTCTATGCCTTCGACATGAAGTTTCTGGGCGAAACGGCCACGCGCATCATCAACGAGGTGAAGGGCGTGAACAGGGTGGTGTACGACATCACCAGCAAGCCGCCGGGGACGATTGAATGGGAGTAGGTTACTAGAGAGAGCGTCTGCGGCAGGAGCTGCTAGCTCTTTAGTTCCAGTACCCAATTGCGTTGATTATCTGTATCAGGGATTGGCAAGCCTCGCGCTTTCTGAATCGCGTGAAGTGCCTCCTCTGGCGTAAAGCCCGCGGTGATTAACACCGCTGCGGCCATGATCGAGGAACGTCCAATGCCAGCTCGGCAGTGGATCGCGACTGGCTTGCCGGTGTTCGTTAATGTCGATGCCAAGCGAAGTGCTGCTTGAGTGTCTGTGGGGAGACCGCGATCCGGAATTGGGAACGATATAAACGCGATATCATTCTGCCGGCAAAATGTTGCTTCCAATTCCAACTCAAGTTCGCTTACTTCTTCGCTCTCCAGCAAGCTTACAACGATCTCGACGCCCGATTCCTTCCAATGCGAGATCTCATCTTGGAGCCAGTCACCGGCCCGCGGGCGAGCCATAATTGCCAGCCGGAGGTTGGCGATGGTCTCAATCCAGTAAATCTTTGAGTGCATTTTCTTGGCTATCTCGTCACGGATGCGACCTGCAGGTTTTCAGCCGGGCTGCTGCTGTGTCGTACAATGGATTCCTCCGCCCCCGGCCGCGATGGCGTCGATGTTCAATTGGATGACCTCACGTCCCGGAAACAAATCTCGTAAAGTGTCCCGGGTGTTAGTATCTGCCGTCCGGTCACCGAACTCCGGGACGATGACGGCACCGTTGCAGACGTAGAAATTGATGTAGCCGGCCGCGAACTCCTTGTTCTCATATTTGCTGCGCACGGTTGACGGGCCTTGCAGCATCACCACCTTCAGTTTGCGTCCTTTGGCATCGGTGGATTGCTGCAGGATTTCCTGGTGCCGTTTTGTGACGGCGTGATCAAAGGATGATGGGTCCGGCTCGAGCCCGGCCATGACCACGCCTGGGGCGGCAAAACGCGCGTAAAAGTCGGTGTGACCATCGGTGATGTCCTTGCCGGCAATGCCGGGCAGCCAGATGACTTTCTGCAGTCCGAGCAGACGGGACAATTCCGCCTCGCATTGAGCTTTGCCCAGACCGGGATTGCGATTGGCGTTGAGCACGCAACTTTCGGTGATGATAGCCGTACCTTCGCCATCGACTTCGATGCCGCCACCTTCGAGTACCAAATTCGTCTCGATGAACTCGGCAGCTACTTTGCGGGCAACGAAGCCGGCGATTTCGGCATCCCTGTCGTGCTTTTGCTTGTTGCCCCAGCCATTGAAATTGAATCCGACCGCGCCGGCTCGCCCGGATTGGTCTTTCACGAACACCGGTCCGGTATCGCGCAGCCACAAATCGTCGATCGGCTGGACCACCAGCGAGATCGCGGGACCACACAGGCGTGCGGCGGTGTCGTAATCCTCCTCGCGCACCAGCATGTTCACCGGTTCGTATGTCGCAATCGCCTTTGCGATGGTGGCCAGATTTTCTCTGGCCACGGGAAGCAGCTTGGCACCCCAATCTTTCATGCTGGGACCGAAGGCCATCCATGTAGCGGTGTGGACAGCCCCTTCATCGGGCATGTGCCAGGTACTGCTCTGAGTCTGTCCCGTCGCGGCAAATCGGTTCGCAAACGCATCTGTCACGAGAGCTCCTCCTGAAATCACGAGTCCTCGGTTCAAGACATTTCGCCGTGTCAACATGAAAAGCTCCTTTGCGAACCAGTTGATGCGACGCGTGTAACCTTGGGCGCGGAATGGCTAGTGTAGTTTCAACGGGACATCGGTGGTGTTTCGATTTCGATTCCGTAAAGTCTTTTGTCGAGCAGGCTGGAATGGTGCAGCGAGGCGAGGGATTCGTCCTGCCTGCTCGCGTGCAGGCCCCTTAGTCTATGGCGATGTGATCGGTCGGTAGAAACTCTACATTCTCCGCGGCGGACGATCGAGTGGAGTAGTGGAGTGCTGGACGAACTGTTTGTTCGATGGGCGCATTGGCAGCCCGTTTCACACCATCAGCCATCTGAATGCACGCCGGATGAATGCTGAGCCGTCCGCGGTGATCGGCGTTCCATGGGCCATCAGCACTTTCTCGGCGGGCCAGGCGAGGATGCGTTCGAGCGAGGCCCGCGCAGTGCGACGATCGGTGAAAGCTGCGCGGAACTTGCGGGGCACGGATGGCTCAGCGCCAAGCATCAGGTCCCATTTTGCAATCCATGTCCGCCAGCCCGAAAACCAATTGGCGGGAAATTGCTGGATGAGATCGGTAAAAATCACCGTGCTGCTTTTGCGATGAAAGAATACAGCTTCGGTGGTGATGACGTTGCCCTGCACCAGAACGTGTTCGATATCGTCCGACCAATCAGCTATCGGCCCGCTGCCAAGCTCCGCGTCGAATACGATGTCTTTGCATTTTTCTCGCAGTCCCGGCGCTGCATAGACTTGAGCAGTTGGATAGGCACGCTTCCAATCCGCGATGAACATGTGATGGAGTGAGTTGGGGGCGATCAAATAGCGAACCACTCCAAGCGCATCCACCTCGGCGCGGAGTCCGTCGCTCAATGCGACCGGTGACCACACGAAGAGGTCGCTGGCCAATCTGATGACGACCATGCGGGTCGGATAATGAAATCCCAGCATGGCCACGACATCAGAACCTTCCGCAGTCCAGATCTCGCGACCGAATTGTTTCAACATGGCTGCCCCCGATGTCCTCTGGGCACTTGGATGTACAGCGAACAGTATTTCGCTGTTGCGCCCCGCGACCGTTTCGGCATGATGTTCCTCGGCGCCGCCGCGCGACATCCGATGGATCAATGTCCCCCGCTCAAACGCAGGATGTGTGCCAAATTCTCCAATGTTATGACAGCGGGTAGGGCGGGTACGCTTCGCTAATTGTGGAATCTCAGTACGTGGTCTCCGGAGAGGCCGAGGCGGCTGACGGGTGGTTTCGCGTTCAGGCTAGCATGCGGACGGTGCCAGTTGTAGCGATGCAGCCAGAACGGCAGCTCGTTCAGCGATCGATCATTCTAGCGTCGGCTGGCCGGCGTGCTGTCTCACCAGATGAACGGAAACAAGCGCCAGCGCACGCGGCGCGCATATTGGTCATAGCCCTCAAGGCCCACGCGCAGCGTCTTTTCCTCGATGCCGATCCGGATGCCGAGCAGCAGGACCAGGAGGGGGATCATCGCAAGCCCCCACCAAGAGCCAAGCACGAGCGAGGTGGCGGCAAAATAGAAGAGCGCACCGGAATACATGGGATGGCGGACGATCGCGTAGGGGCCGGTCGTAATCACCGTCTGCCCGCGGTTTTTCTGTATTTTGACGACAGGCGCTGCAAAACTGTTCGTGCGCATGGTCCAGCCGATGAACAGGAACGATGCGAGAAGCAGGCCGCATCCGGCCCACTGCACCGAAGGCGGCATCATCGACCAGCGCCAACGCGCGGCATCCGCTGCCATGAAGCCCATTCCAGCGAAGATAATGAGCAGGAGCGGGACAAGGATCAGTTTGTCCGCAAGCGGCTGACCCTTCTGTATGGGCGGCTTCAGGCGCTCCCTGAGGAGTTCCGGATCGACGCGGATCGCGTAGGCCCCAAACACGGCCGAGATGACAATCATCTCGCCGAGATAGAGCCACCCGCCGACATAGTTCGTCGTGCCCGCGGCGCCAAAAATGATCGCGCCCATGACCCCGTACCAGAGGATCGTCTGGACGATGAGATTCAAAACGAGACCCATGTCTTGTTCCTCCCGTCAATGCTGCCAAAGCGTGCATGGTTCGAACAGACAATTCTGCGGCCGCATCAGGGCTTCGTAGCGGTCGGGCGCCGTGTGTGGACTTGGAAAGACTGCCAGCCCACCAAAAGAGGTCCCGGCTCAGCCGGAGGAGACTTACCTGTGACGGCGGGCATGGCAGCGCTCCGTTGTATTGATCTCAATGGTTGTAAAATGTCCTGCCGCAATCTTGTTCGGCGCGTTTCGACCCGGTGACGCATATTGCAGGCGTACCGCCCCGAGTCCGGGCGCCGCAAAGCACTATCCAGCGGTTTGTCGGGCGATGCCTGCGGCAGGATCGTCCACACCGTTGAATCTTGAATTTAAAGGACTATTTTTACCGCAATGCAGTATCTTGTCAGTCGAGCGCGATTGACGTACTCGAAGCCGAACTCGCCTTTAGACCGGTTTTAACAATAACGGTTGGTGGCGCTGCACCTCCAGCGTCAATCACCTCATGACGTTGGGATGACGATGAGCCTCTATTCAGATTACCTCGCTGAGATCGAAAGCCGGAAAGCTCAGAACCTCGCTCCCAAGCCGATCGACGATGGCGCTCTCACCGGCGAGATCATCGCCCTCATTAAGGACTCTGGCAGCGAATATCGCGCCGACGCCCTGAAATTCTTCATCTACAACACCCTGCCGGGCACCACGAGCGCCGCCGGCGTCAAGGCTGCCTTCCTCAAGGAAATCATCCTCGGCGAGGCCGTCGTCCCAGAGATCACGCCCACCTTCGCGCTGGAACTGCTGTCCCACATGAAGGGCGGCCCTTCAATCCGCGTGCTGCTCGATGTTGCGCTCGGCGCCGATGGCGCGCTGGCCAAGCAGGCAGGCGAAGTGCTGAAGACCCAGGTCTTCCTGTACGACGCCGACATGTTCCGCCTGCGCGATGCCTACAAGGCCGGCAATGCCGTCGCCAAGGACGTGCTGGAAAGCTACGCCAAGGCCGAGTTCTTCACCAAGCTTCCGGACGTCGAGGACGAGATCAAGGTTGTCACCTATATCGCCGCCGAAGGCGATATCTCGACCGACCTGTTGTCGCCCGGCAACCAGGCGCATTCGCGCTCGGATCGCGAGCTGCACGGCCAGTGCATGATCACGCCGGAAGCGCAGCAGGAAATCGTCGCGCTGCAGAAGGCACATCCCGACAAGCGCGTGATGATGATCGCCGAGAAGGGCACCATGGGCGTCGGCTCGTCGCGCATGTCCGGCGTCAACAATGTCGCGCTGTGGACCGGCAAGCAGGCCAGCCCGTATGTGCCGTTCGTGAACTTCGCCCCGGTCGTCGCCGGCACCAACGGCATCTCGCCGATCTTCGCGACCACGGTGGATGTCACCGGCGGCATCGGCGTCAACCTGAAGAACTGGGTCAAGAAGCTCGGTGACGACGGCAAGCCGCTGCTGAACAACGAAGGCAACCCGATCCTCGAGCAGAAATATTCGGTCGCCACCGGCACCGTGCTGAAGCTCGACGCCAAGGCCAAGAAGCTGCGCGACGAGGCCGGCAACGAGCTGGTGGACGTCGCCGCCGCCTTCACGCCGC
The DNA here is from genome assembly GCA_002256345.1 of Bradyrhizobiaceae bacterium PARB1. Taxonomy (GTDB): domain Bacteria; phylum Pseudomonadota; class Alphaproteobacteria; order Rhizobiales; family Xanthobacteraceae; genus Tardiphaga. Next base: position 74,309 of record NKIY01000012.1, read on the forward strand.
AGAAAATGGAATTCATGAAGGCGGGCTCGTCCTACGCCATCGTGTTCGGCAAGAAGCTGCAGACGTTTGCGGCCGAAACCCTCGGCGTCACGCCGACGCCCGTGTTCGCGCCCAACAAGGAAATCGCGATCGAGGGCCAGGGCCTGACCGCGGTGGAGAAGATCTTCAACCGCAATGCCGTCGGCGTGACGCCGGGCAAGGTGCTGCATGCCGGCTCCGACGTGCGCGTGAAGGTGAACATCGTTGGCTCGCAGGACACCACCGGCCTGATGACCGCGCAGGAGCTGGAAGCGATGGCGGCCACCGTCATCTCGCCGCTCGTGGACGGTGCCTATCAGTCGGGCTGCCACACGGCTTCCGTGTGGGACAAGAAGGCCCAGGTGAACATTCCGAAACTCATGAGCTTCATGAACAATTTTGGCGTCATCACCGCGCGCGATCCGAAGGGCGTCTATCATGCGATGACGGACGTCATCCACAAGGTGCTGAACGACATCACCGTGGATGACTGGGCCATCATCATCGGCGGCGACAGCCACACCCGCATGTCGAAGGGCGTCGCCTTCGGCGCCGACTCCGGCACCGTGGCGCTGGCGCTCGCGACCGGCGAAGCGACCATGCCCATCCCGCAGTCGGTCAAGGTCACGTTCAAGGGCGCGATGAAGCCTTACATGGACTTCCGCGACGTCGTGCATGCGACCCAGGCGCAGATGCTGCAGCAGTGCGGCGACAACGTGTTCCAGGGCCGCATCATCGAAGTGCATATCGGCACGCTGCTGGCCGACCAGGCCTTCACCTTCACCGACTGGACGGCCGAGATGAAGGCCAAGGCGTCGATCTGCATCTCGCAGGACGAAACGCTGATCGAGTCACTGGAGATCGCCAAGTCGCGCATCCAGATCATGATCGACAAGGGCATGGACAATCCGGCCCAGACCCTGAAGGGCCTGATCGCCAAGGCGGATGCGCGCATCGCCGAGATCCGCTCGGGCGAGAAGCCCGCGCTGACGCCCGACGCGAACGCGAAGTATTTCGCGGAAGTCGTCGTCGATCTCGACATCATCGATGAGCCGATGATCGCCGACCCCGACGTCAACAATGCCGACGTGTCGCGTCGCTACACCCACGACACGATCCGTCCTGTCTCGTACTATGGTGGCACCAAGAAGGTCGATCTCGGCTTCGTCGGTTCGTGCATGGTGCATAAGGGCGACATGAAGATCGTCGCCCAGATGCTCAAGAACATCGAAAAGTCCGAGGGCAAGGTCGAATTCAAGGCGCCGCTGGTCGTCGCCGCGCCGACCTACAACATCATCGACGAGCTTAAGGCCGAAGGTGACTGGGAGATTCTCCAGAAGTATTCGGGCTTCGAGTTCGACGACGTGAAGCCGAAGACCGCGAACCGCACGTCTTACGAAAACATCCTGTATCTCGAGCGTCCCGGCTGCAACCTCTGCATGGGCAACCAGGAAAAGGCGGAGAAGGGCGACACGGTTCTCGCCACCTCGACCCGTCTGTTCCAGGGCCGTGTGGTGGAAGACACCGCCGAAAAGAAGGGCGAGTCGCTGCTCGCTTCGACCCCGGTGGTGGTGCTGTCGGCCATCCTCGGCCGCACCCCGAGCGCGGAAGAGTACAAGGCCGCTGTCGTAGGCATCGATCTGACCAAGTTCGCGCCGCCGAAGTCCGGTGCGATGGGCGCGTCGGTTCATTACTAAGAGCAGGTAAACAAATAGCGCCCTCCGAACGCGACGTGCGTTCGGAGGGCGTTTTCATTGAGGGGGGCGTCGTTTAGTTACTGACGCCCCGGGCAGCGTCCTCGATGATCGCCGCCACGGCCTGCGGCTGCGACACGTAGACTGCGTGGCTACCGGACTGATCGACCGTCTTGGCACCCGCACGGTTCGCCATCATGCGCTGGGCGGGGACAGGGATCATCTTGTCGTCCGTTGCCACGAGGTACCAGCTTGGCTTGACCTTCCAGGCCGGCTTTGTGACTTCGCCATTCAGGGCGTCGAGACCCCACGGCACCTGCGCGTTGGCCATAAAGTCGGCCAGGCTAGATTCCACATCAGCCGCGAAGGAAGCTGCGAACTGGGTCCGGTCCAGCAGCAGGAAGCCGTCCTGAGGCGGCAGGATGGGCGGCACCGGGGCGCCGGGAGGTGGGTTGGCGATCAGCTTGGCGACGGACTCGCCCTGGTCCGGCGCGAAGGCCGTGATGTAGACGAGGCCGGCCACTTTCGGGTCGGTGCCGGCTTCGGTAATCACCACGCCGCCGTAGGAATGACCGACTAGGATCACGTCCCCTTCCGCAGCGGCGATCGCACGCCGGGTCGCGGCTACGTCGTCGGCCAGTGAGGTTGTCGGGTTCTGTACGACGCTGACCTTGTAGCCATTCTTTGACAGGGCCTTGTACACACCTTCCCAGCCGGAGCCATCGACGAAGCCGCCATGGACGAGGACGACTGATTTTACAGACTTGGTGGACATTGGAGTTCTCCTTGCTCATCTGATTTTCAAGTCCCGCCCGGGCCGCTCCAGGGCTCGGCGTCTTGAAGCAGTCGCAAGGTATGGTGGCGGCGGACTGCCCAGAACTTTTCGTTTCAAATACCGTCATTCACGGTATGAATACTGCGCATGAAACCCAGCACGGACCTTCGCAACGTCGATCTCAATCTTCTTCACGTCTTCGACGTGATCTATCGCACACGCAATACGACGCGAGCGGCCGAGGCGCTTCACCTGACGCAGCCCGCCGTGAGCAATGCGCTCAGGCGTCTGCGCGTCCTGTTCGGGGATGTGCTGTTCGTGAAGACCGCCAGCGGCATGCAGCCGACGCCGCGGGCGGACGGGATTGCGGTCCTGCTGGAGGAGGGCTTCGCGTCGCTGCGCCTCGCCATTCAGGCGGGGCAGCCGTTCGATTCGAGGACCGCCACGCGCGTGTTTCACCTCTATGTCAGCGATATCGGGCAGATGGTCTTTGTCCCTTCGCTTGCCGCACATCTGAGCAAGGTCGCGCCCGGAATTCGGCTGATCACGATGAACGTGCCGCTAGATGTAGCCCAGCAGATGATGAAGCTCGGCCAGATCGATCTGGCCGTCGGGATGCTATCCGGGCTGCATGGTGACTTCATTCAGCAGCGGCTATTCCACGAGACCTATGCGGTCCTCGTGCGAAAGAAGCATCCGGTGATCGGCGCCAGGATAAGCGCGGAGCAATTCTTCGCCGCCCAGCATGTCACATATACGCCGACCGTCGGTAGCCATGCCCGCTTCGAAGCCGAACTGGATGCGCTCGCCATCAAGCAGGGGGCTCCGCGGAAGCTGGCGTTGCAGCTCGCGCATTCATCGGGAATCTACAAGATCATTGCGTCGACCGATTTTATTGCTTGCGTGCCGAGCCGCGTCGCCGACGCCATGTCCGATCGAAGCGTACGCGCACTGCCGCTTCCGTTCGAGACGACGCCGCTCGATATCTCGCAGTTATGGCACGAGCGATGCCACCGCGATGAAGGGCATCAGTGGTTGCGCTCGCTGATTTTCGAGGTGTTTCACGATAACCGAAAAAGCGCGATCAAATGATCCCGGCGGGCTGAGCTAAAGGCTCGGCCCGCCGTTATGCAGATGCGCGGGAGACGGCGGCGTCTACGGCTTCAGCCCTTCTTCTTGCTGAACGCGGCGTAGTATTCGTCGGCCATCTTGCGGAGTGAGCGCCCGATCGCCGCATATTCGTATTCGTTGAGATTGGCGAGCGATGCGCGCCCGGACGGATGCTGCGTGCCGAAGCCGCGTCCCGGCAGCAGCACGATTCCGGTCTCGTCGGCGATCCGGAATAGAAGTTCGTTCGGGGAGAACTCCTTCTTCACCCAGGCCGCAAACGGCGCGCCGTAGAGCTTGTGTGAAACCGTCTCCAGATCGATCAGCGTATAATAGTCGACCGAATTCTGGTTGTCGGGCATCTCGATCCCCAGCTCCGCGTAAAGCGCTGCCTGGCGGCGGCGAATGACGCTCTTCAGCGTGGCTTTGTAGCTGTCCTGCTCGTCCATCAGGGCGAAGAGCGAGAACAACACCATCTGGACCTGCTGCGGTGTTGAGAGACCGGCGGTGTGATTTAACGCCACCGTGCGGCTGTCGGCAACCAGACGGTCGATGAACTTCAAGGCCGATACGTCGGTGACGATGGACGAATAGCGCCGGTCGAGCAGCGCCTTCGCATCGTTCGGCAGTTTCGCCAGCGCCGCATCGAGGACGCTGTTCTGATGCAGCGCCACGGCGCCCAGCCGCCATCCCGTCGCGCCGAAATATTTCGAATAGGAATAGACGAGGATCGTGTTTTGCGGGCAGGCGGCGAACAGGGAGTGGAAATCGTCGGCGAAGGTTCCGTAGACATCGTCGGTCAGGATCATCAGGTCGGGCCGGTCGTTTTTGACGATATCGGCGATCTTCTTCAGGCTGCGATCGTCGAGCTTCACCGACGGAGGATTGCTTGGATTGATGCAGAAGAAGATCTTGATCGCGGGATCCTTGAGCTTGTCGAGCTCGGCGTCCGGATATTGCCAGCCTGCATCCGGATCGGCATTGATCGACACTTCGTCGAGCCCATAGGCATCCAGTTTCGGGATTTCGATATAGGGGGTGAAGACCGGCATGCCGATCGCCACCTTGTCGCCCGCCTTGACGAGCTGGTTTTTCTTCATCGTGTCGAAGATGTAGGTCATCGCGGCGGTGCCGCCTTCGACGGCGAAGACATCGACGTCCTTCGCCGAAACGCGTCCGCCGACCATTTCCTTCATCAGATAGTGGCGAACAATCTCCTCGCTGATGCGGAGCATGCGCGGAGGAACGGGATAGTTGCAGCCAAGAATGCCCTCGACCATCTCGTGCAGAAAATCCGAAGCCGGCAGACCGAGCTGATCCCGCACATAACTCAAGGCCCGTCGCAGGAAATCGACGCCTTCCTGATGGCTGTTCTCGCTTGTGAAACGTTCGAACCGGCCTTCAATGCCTTCGATGCGCGGCAGTCCGCCGACGCCTTGCTGCATATAGGAAAAGGACAGTTCCGATTCCGCGGCAGCGAACAGGCCTAGCCGGAAGAAGCCGCGCCGCGGCAGCGTCGCCATAAAATTCGGATTGCCGCGGCCGGCATTCAGCATCGCCATATCGGTCTTGCTCGAGGCCAGCTTGATCAACTCGTCCTTGAGTTCGAACGGGCTGAGTTTCGCGAACTGACTGTAGTCGGTCATGTCATTCACTCCGTTTCCGTTAGACGAATGCGACAACGAGAGGGCCGAGCAACGTCAGGAAGACGTTGGCCAGCGCATAAGTGATGGCGAAAGGCGTGGTGGGAACCGAATTGCCGGCCTTGTCCAGAATCTCGCCGAATGCGGGATTGGCGCTACGCGATCCGGACAGCGCACCGGCGAACACAGCCGTGTTGTCGTAACGCAACACGTAACGGCCCACGAGCATCGTGATGATCAGCGGCAGGATGGTGACGACTGCGCCGATCAGGAAGATCGAGATGCCGCTCTCAATGATCGTCTTCACGGCCTGCTGCCCCGATTGCAGGCCGACCACCGCAACAAAGCCAGCGAGGCCGAGATCGCGCAGCAGCGTGGAGGCTGCCGACGGCAAGTTGCCCATCGTCATGTGCCGGCTGCGATACCAGCCGAAGGCGAGGCCAGCCAGAAGCGCGCCACCACCAGCGCCGAGTGTCAGCGGGATGGAGCCGATCCGCAGAACCAGAAGGCCGACGAGCAGGCCCACGACAAGACCGAAACCATGGAAGACGAAATCCGTCTTGTCGCTGGGAATGATCGCCGGGCCAACATGGCTGGCCAGTCGCTGGAGATCTTCCTGCACGCCATGAACGGTGACGACGTCTCCCGCCTGGATGAGGGTTTCGTCGCGCAGGTCGAGTCTGGCGCCGCCGCGCGTGACGGCAAGAACATAAATGCCGTGACGCAGATCGCTGCTGGCGGCAAGAATCTGCCCGACGGTGCGACCGACAAAATCCTTGCCGGTAATGGCGATGTCGCGGGTTGTCACGACAAGCTCCATTCCGTCTGCACCGGACAATTCCGGTCCCAGTCTGTCCTCGAGGCCCACCACTCCTGATCGGCGGCCGACGACGAGGACGAGGTCCCCGTTCTCCAGTTTCAGATCCGGATCGACCCCGATGATCTTGCCGTCACGCTTGATCCGCTCGATGGTGATCGTTCCGCCTGGCGCAGACGTTTCGACGGCGGATACAGTCTGCCCGGAGGCCGCCTCGATCTGATAGATGCGGCCGACGAGGTCAGGCAGTGCAGGGGCTTCGCCGGGACCATAGACGCGTGCGCCCTTGAGCATTTCCGCCTCAGCCTTGACAGCGTCATCGCGAATGCCGCGTCCCATGAACCAGGGAAGAATATTGACGCAGACGATGATCGCTCCGAACGAGCCGAAGATGTAAGTTACAGCATAGCCGATCGCGACATTGGCCTGAAGTCTCGCGGTTTCGTCTGCGGCAAGGCCGAGCTTCTCGATCGCCGAGCTGCCGGTGCCAATGATGGCCGATTGCGTGAGCCCGCCTGCTGCAATTCCGGCTGCGATACCCTTGTCCAGTCCGAAGAGCTTGGCAAGCACGACAACCGTGGCCAGGCCACTGACAGCAAGCACGGCAGCCATGACGATTTCGCGGATCGACTGGCGCCCTAGCGATCGAAAGAACTGCGGCCCACTATCATAACCAACAGCATAGATGAAAAGCGCGAAGAGGACGGACTTGATGCCGTTATCGATATGGACACCCACCTGACTCAGAACGACGGCAGCCAGTAGGGAGCCTGCGACGCCGCCAAGTTGAAATTTTCCGAACTGGAATTTTCCGATCCAGTAACCGACTGCCAATGCAAGAAATAAAGCGATCTCCGGTGATTGCTTAAATATGTCTGCAATGAAGGTCATGGATGCGCCTGACGTTGGATTGATGAATGTCGGGGCTAATGGGTCTCGATCGTGTGGCCTTTGTCTGATCCGGCCCGCCCGCATTTGCTGCAGAGGCGAAACCCGGCGTCGTTCCTGTGCTTATCTGAATTCAGAATGGATGATGTTACGTTTCGATCACCAGATGATGTCACGTTTCATTCAATTGTCTACGGATCGTCTTTTTGAATCGAGATAATGAAGTGCAGTCGTCAGCACGAACATGCGAACGTGATTAGCGATCGGCGAGAAGCGATGGCACGCTGACCCTGATCGATAGGATTTCTATTCGACCGGTCGAGTGTTGCCTTGCGATGAGTGTTTTGTCCCGCAATCAGAAAATTTCTTCTCGGACAGGAGGTTCTCGATGACGGCTAGCCCTGACTTCGACAAAAACGATAGCGGAACATTCAAGGTCGAGAACGATACCACTGGGGGCTATTGGCATCACCGCGCGGACAACACCTTGCCGCCTCCGGACATGATGGGCGCCTATATGCGCAACCGGCCTGTGCCGGACAATCGCATCGAAGGCCGTAAGGCGCTGATCATCGGCAGCGGCATCGCTGGCCTCGCCGCCGCGTTCTACCTGATGCGCGATGGCAACATGGCGGGCAGGGACATCACCATCCTCGACGCGATGCAGATCGAGGGCGGATCGCTCGATGGCGCCGGCAATCCCGATGATGGATACATTATTCGCGGCGGCCGCGAGATGAATTGGAACTACGATAATCTGTGGGACATGTTCCAGGACGTGCAGGCGTTGGAGCTGCCGGAAGGCTACAGCGTCCTCGACGAATACAGGATGGTCAACGACAACGATCCAAATTTCTCGAAGGCCCGCCTGATGCACAAGCGCGGTGAGATCCGCGATTTCTCCACGCTCGGACTCAACCGTTCGCAACAATGGGAGCTGATCCGTCTGCTCCTGAAACGCAAGGAGGATCTCGACGACATCACGATCGAGCAGTATTTCAGCCCCGGATTCCTCGAGACGAATTTCTGGTATCTTTGGCGCTCGATGTTCGCGTTCGAGAACTGGCAGAGCCTCCTTGAGATGAAGCTCTACATGCATCGGTTTCTCGATGCGATCGATGGTCTCAACGACATGTCGGCGCTGATATTCCCGAAATACAATCAGTATGACAGTTTCGTGCGTCCGCTCGTGCGTCATCTGCAGGAGCGCGGCGTGCAGGTCCGGTTCGGCGTGCGTGCTTATGACTTCGACATGGCGGTCGAAGGTGACAGGCATATCGTCAAGGCAATCCGCGCGAAGATCGATGGCAAAGACGAGGTGATCGGCGTCGGGCCGAATGATGTCGTGTTCGCGCTGACGGGATCGATGACTGAAGGCACGGCCTATGGCGACATGCACACTGCGCCTATTCTGCAGCGCGGACGGCACGAACCTGGCGAGGGCAGCGACTGGGCACTGTGGAAGAACCTTGCGAAAAAGTCGCCGATCTTCGGAAAGCCGGAAAAATTCTACGGCGATACGGAGAAGTCCATGTGGGAATCCGTCACGCTGACCTGCAAGCCGTCGCCTTTCGTGGACCGGTTGAAGCAATTGTCGGTCAACGATCCGTATTCGGGCAAGACCGTGACCGGCGGCATCATCACCTTCACGGACTCCAACTGGGTGCTCAGCTTCACCTGCAACCGTCAGCCGCATTTCCCCGACCAGCCGAAGGACGTGCTGGTCGTCTGGGTCTACGCCCTGCTGATGGACAAGGACGGCAACTATGTGAAGAAGCCCATGCCGGCCTGCACGGGCCAGGAGATCATCGCCGAGCTTTGTTATCATCTGGGGATCGAGGACCAGCTCGATGCGGTTGTCGCGAACACCAAGGCCCGTCTGGCCTTGATGCCTTATATTACTGCGATGTTCATGCCGCGCGCGGCCGGGGACCGGCCGCATGTGGTTCCGAAGGGATGCACCAATCTGGCGCTGATGGGACAGTTCGTCGAGACGTCGAACGACATCATCTTCACCATGGACAGTTCGATCCGCACGGCACGCGTCGGCGTGTACACACTGCTGGGCTTGCGCAAGCAGGTCCCGGATATCAGTCCGGTCCAGTACGATATCCGAACGCTGCTCAAGGCCGCACGGGCGCTCAACAACGACGAGCCGTTCCCGGGCGAGCGGCTGCTGCACCGACTGCTGGACAAGACCTATTTCGCGCACGTCCTGCCGCCGCTGAAGGAGCAGGAGTCGGCGAGACGGGAGAAGGCCGAGAAAGAACTCGCGGAGTTGATCGGGGCAGGTGGTCAGGCGGTCAGCCGGATGACCGGCTGGCTGGAGACGGTTCGGGAAAGCCTGGCCTCACGCATCAGGAAGCACTAGCGCGGCGCTGAGGCGCAACCGACCGCGCGGCGGAATGCAACGCGTCAATGCACCCCCGCTCAAACGCGGGGTGTGTCCTATCGTCTCCGATGTTACGACAGTCATATCGTATCCTTGGAGACCGCCTTGATGTCCGATGCCGCCCCCAGCCAACCGACGCTGACTGCCGCCGAAACCGATCCGCAGGTGCTGGGCTGGATGAAGGGGTTTCCGCCCGCGCCGGACAAGATCATCCGTTTTCACGACGACAGCTTCCGCAATTTTCCAGAGTTGCGCTGGGCCTGGAGCAATGTGCGCTCGCTGGTGCCGACGGTGAATGTCTGGCGCGGGGCGGGCGGCGCATCGGTACTGCCGCGCGCGGAGCGCGATATCGGTGGCGTGCAATCGACGACCATGGACGGTCGCCCGATGACCTTCGCAAAAATGTTCGAGGAGACCTATGCCGACGGCATCGCCGTATTGCACAAGGGCAGGCTGATCTTCGAGCGCTATGCCGGCGCGCTGAAGCCGCACAAGCCGCATATCGCCATGTCGGTGACCAAGTCGTTTACTGGCACGCTGGCCGGCATGCTGATCGCCGAAGGCAAGATCGATCCGCAGGCGCCGGTCACCGACTATGTGCCGGAGCTGAAGGACACCGCGTTCGGCGATGCCCGCGTGCATGAGGTCATGGATATGACCACGGGCCTGAAATACACCGAGGTGTATGCCGACCGGAATTCCGACGTCTGGAGCCTGCGCCGGGCCAACGGCATGGCGCCGATTCCGCCGGACTATCAGGGCGCGACGGATATCTTCGCTTTGCTGTGCATGCAGGAAAAGCAGGGCGAGCACGGCAAGGCCTTTGCCTACAAGACCGTCAATACCGACGTGCTCGCCTTCATCGTCCGCCGCGCCAGCGGAACGGCACTGAGCGATCTGCTCTCCGAGCGCATCTGGCAGCCGATGGGCGCGGAAGAAGATGCACATTACCACGTCGATCGCATCGGCATGGAGAGCGGTGGCGGAGGTCTCTCGACCACGCTGCGCGATCTCGCGCGTTTCGGCGAGGTGATGCGCAATCACGGCGCGTTCAATGGCCGCCAGATCGTGCCTAGTTCGGTGGTCGAGGACATCGAGCGCGGCGCCGATCCCGAGAAGTTCAAGCCGGCCGGCTACACCACGCTGCCCGGCGGTTCCTACAAGAACCAGTGGTGGATCACCCATAACGCGCATGGCGCCTATATGGCGCGCGGCGTCTACGGGCAGGGCATCTATATCGATCCCAAGGCCGAGATGGTGATCGCACGCTATGCGTCACATCCGGTCGCCGGCAATGCCGCCAATGATCCGGTGACGCTGCCGGCCTATATGGCGCTGGCGAAGGAGCTGATGGCGGGGCGGGTCTGAGAGCGTGCGGGAGAATCGGCGGGGAACCTAATGCGGTGTTGCGCGTAGTGTTCCCTGCCGACAGTCGGTCGGTGTCATCCGGACCGTTTAATCATGCTCAAGCTTTCGCGCGTTGCTTTATGGCTGCGCTTCTTCTGTGCTGCGTTGATGATGGCGTACGGGGCGGCTGAACTTACAACGCCTCTTCAGGCGCAGGAGCGCAGCGGCCTACGGAGTAATCCCGCTGTTGCCACCGATGGTGCGACACTGATCCACGGCAATTACTGCGGTGCGGGCAATCGACCGGGGAAGCCGCCCATTGATGCCCTCGACCTGGCCTGCATGAATCACGATGCCTGCTCACCGACCGGCGGCGTGCCGACCTGCGAATGCAATGCACGGCTGCGCGATGAGGCAGCCGCTGTGTCACGCGACCCCCGACAGGCGCCGGAGCTCCGAAGCCTGGCGTCGCTGACCGCGGCCGCTGCCACCATGATGATCTGCAATCCGACGATAACGGACGCTGAAGTTACGCCGCCCGCGATCGTAACGCCCGTGCCGGCGCCGCCCGCAGCGGCGTCGGCGGTCGCTCCTCCAGCGGCGGGGCCAACTGCGACAATCACCACAGCCCCCATTGCTGGCGTTCCCGCCGCGGCGGCTCCCGTCGCAGACGCGGCTGCCCCCGCGCCACCGATGTCAATCGTTCCCGCAGGTGCCGCTCCCGTGGCAGACGCGCCCGGCGCGCCCGCCGAGTCTTCGCCAGCAGCAGTCGAGCCGCGGGCACGATCACTTCCCTGATCCGGAAACTGAGCGGAATTGCGCCCTTCTCGCGTGCGTCCTTGGATTGTTTTAGGGTGATCGCCATACGGATTCTCACCTGACAAGAAGGACGACCACATGGCACGCGTGCGCTGTATCACCGAGATGGGCATGGGCGTCGACGTCCATGGCCGCGACGCCACCAAGGCGGCCAAACGTGCGGTCTCCGATGCGATCCGGCATTCCAGTCTCGGCTTTTTCCGCTTCGTCGGAAAGACACCGCAGGACATGTTCGTGGACGTAACCATCGGCGTTCCCAGTCCCGATGCCGTCGATACGGAGGCTGTCGCGAAGGAGCTTCCTTACGGGACAGTGACGGTCAAGGCAGTGCAGGGCGGCCTGGAAATTCCGGCCGAAAGCGGCACCGATGCCATCATCATCGCCAATGCCGCGGTGGTGGTGAGCCTCGATAACGACGCGTGAGCACTGCATCGATGGATATCTTCGATCGCCTCGAGGCTGCGGCCGCCGACGACTGGTCGTCCTATGTCGATCATGATTTCGTCCGTCAGCTCGGCGCAGGTACGTTGCCTGAACCCGCGTTTCGCACCTATCTGGTGCAGGACTATCTGTTCCTGATCCAGTTCGCGCGCGCCTATGCGCTCGCGACCTACAAGAGCCGGACGCTGGACGATATGAAGGCCGCGCAAGGTGGCCTCGCCGCGATTCTCGGCGAGATGGAGTTGCATGTGAAATTATGCGGCCGCTGGGGTCTGTCGCCGGCGGATATCGAGGCCGCGCCGGAACTGCAGGCGACGGTCGCCTATACGCGCTTCGTGCTCGACTGCGGCGCGGCCGGCGATCTGCTCGATCTGCATGTGGCGCTGGCGCCATGTGTCATTGGCTATGCCGAGATCGGCCGCAAGCTCGCACCCGATGGCGCCGCTGCCTTGGGTGATCATCCCTATCGCGAATGGATCGGTGAATATGCCGGCGCAATCTATCAGGACATCGCCATGAAAGCGCGCCGCCATCTCGATGATCTCGCGGCGCGCGCGATGACGGAGCGCCGCTTTGGCGAACTCGCAAAACTGTTCGGTCAGGCCTCTCGTCTGGAAGCCGACTTCTGGCAGATGGGGCTGGACGCGCGCTGACCCGGCGCGCAGCAGTCAGGACAGAGCATGGCACCCGTCAAGGTCGATCCCGCGAATGTACGCGAATTCAAGACAGTCGATGCCTTCTACAAATGGCTCGGCAAGAACCACGACAAGGCCGATGAGGTCTGGGTCAAGATTCATAAGCTGAACTCCGGCCTTGCGTCGATCACGCCGAAAGAGGCCATCGATGTCGTACTGTGCTGGGGGTGGATCGACGGGATCCGCAAAGGCTTCGACGATCAGAGTTTCCTGCAGCGCTACTCGCCACGTGGCCGCAAGAGCGTGTGGAGCAAGATCAATGTCGAGAACGTCGCGCGCCTTATCAAGGAGGAACGCATGACGGGGCATGGCCTGGCACATGTCGAGGCCGCGAAGTCCGATGGTCGCTGGGACCGCGCCTATGGCAGCGGCAAGGATTTGGCGATCCCTGCGGATTTGCAGGCCGCCATCGACGCGGAACCCAAGGCGAAAGCGATGCTGGTCAAGCTCAGCGCCCAGAATCGTTTCGCCATCGCATTTCGCATGCACAACCTGAAGACCGAGGCCGGCCGCAAGAAGCGTATCGCGGCCTTCGTCGAGATGCTGAAGAAGGGCGAGACGATCCATCCGCAGGGGAAGACGTGAAGCGCCGCACCGCCTCGTAGACTTGACGTCACTGCCGCGACACCGCGATGATGACGATCTCCCCAGGATAGATCACCCGCGCATCGGTCGTCGCACTGCACGCAGCTTGCCGCTTTTGCCGCCGCCGGCGAAGAACTGATCCGCGCCGTCGGACTCCAGGCCCGAGACGCCGCTGCCTGCGGGCAAAGCCAGACTCTCCAGCGCTTCGCCGGTCTGCGGATCGATCCGCCGGATGTCGCTCGCGTCGTCTTCCCAGGTGCCGTGCCAGAGTTCGCCGTCGACCCAGGTGACCCCGGTGACGAAGCGGTTGCTCTCGATGGTGCGCAGGATCTTGCCGGTATCGGGATCGATCTGATGAATTTTGCGGTCGCGATACTGGCCGACCCACAGCGCGCCTTCGGCCCAGGCCATGCCGGAGTCGCCGCCATTGCCGGGTGCCGGGATCGTGGCGATCACACGGCCGGTTTGCGGGTCGATCTTCTGGATGCAATCCTCGGCAATCTGGAACAGATACTTGCCGTCGAAGGCCGTACCGGCATGGGCGGCGACGGCGATGCTGCGCACCGTCTTGCCGCTCTCGGGTTCGAGCGCGTTGAGTTTGTCGCCGGAAGCGAACCAGACATGCTGGCCGTCATAGGTGACGCCATGTACGCCATCGACACCCTCGAAGGGGCCATATTCTCGGATGATCTCTGCTGCGGATGTTTTCATGAGAGCTTTCCTCGTGACGCTGGCGTCAACCTAGTGATCTGGCAGCGGCGGCGGGAGTAACAACATCGTCGCGAGTCCCGGAAGCGAAGGCGATGTCCAGCGGCGCGCCCGGCCGCGGCCGAGTGATTGCACCTTATTGTCCGAAGCGAGCGTTTCGAGAGTCCGCTGAATGCTGCGCTGGCTCGTTCCGAGGGCCAGCGCGAGCGCCGAACTCGACCAGCTTTCGCCATCGGCCAGCAGGGCGAGGGTGGCGGCATGCTGTTCCTCGACAGGTCGTGCCAACACGACAACCTCGTATGCGATGTGCGGCGTCAATACGAAGCCAGTCTTGGTCGCGTATATGTCCGCGATTGGCGCGAGCACCTTGCGCAGACGGCCGATCTCGACACGGAGCCGCGCGCGATGGGAGTCATCGGCATGCCTGGCGCCGAAGGCGCGTGCCAGCAACGTCTCTCGCGTAACATCCGCAGGCCACGCTTCACCGAGTGTGCGTGCGAGCGTGAACAGAACCGGACGTGTGGCCAGCGACAGCTCTGTCTTCTTGTGGCGAACGACATGTCTGCAGGCGTCGATGACAATGGCTTTTGAGCTCTGCAACGCTTCGACATCGTCGAGCAAGATCGGTCTTGTGTCTCCGCGTGCGATCAGACGTGCGGCAGGGGCGTCGAGGAGCCGCGATGCAGCATCGACCTCAGCCGTTAGCGCCGGGATGCCGGCGAGCCCCGCTGCGCGCCGCGCCTCGGCGAGCGCCTTGCGCGCGACTGTCGCCCGCAGCCGCCGCATGGCGATGCCGATGACCACCAATGCATGGGCCGTGCGCAAGGCTGGCGGGAAGGGGGCTGGATCCAGAGCGCCGAGCTTTCGCTCGGCTTCATCAAGGCGTCCAATGAGCAGAAGACGTCTCACGTCGAGATAGCCGCCATAAGCCGCGTTTAGCCGGTCGCCATGGGCGTCGAGCGTTTGCCGCGCCGCATCGAGCGCCTTGCTGGGCCAACTCAGATCGCGCGAGACCAGCGCGATCTCTGCCTCGGCGACGATGCATCGCGCACGCGCTACAGGTTCCTTCGTCCCGAAAGCACGCGCGGCTCGTTTCACGAGACTTTTTGCGCGTGCGAAATCGCCGAGCTGGGCCATTGCGATACCGCGTAGTGCAAGCGCCTCGGCATCATCGCGCAGTGCAACACGCTTTAGAGCGCCGAGCGGATCACCTGCTGCGAGCGCACGTCCTGCAGCGGTAATCAGCGAGTCCATCTGAATCCCGCCACACTTGTCACTCCCGCCCTCACGTCGTCGGGCCCTAATCTACCTCACACGGATGAACCGACAAGTCGTGCCCGAACGCATGACGATGGACGAATGCGGAGAGAATGCCATGACGACACCGATGACAACACCGCCGATTGTTTCGCAGCAGGCATGGGACGCCGCGCGAGCGGACATGCTGGTGAAGGAAAAGGCCTTCACGCGCGCGCGGGACGCGCTGGCCGCGGAGCGTCGGAGGATGCCGTGGATGGCGGTGGAGAAGGCCTATGCATTCGAAGGGCCTGACGGAACGGCCAGCCTGCAGGATCTTTTCGACGGCCGTCGCCAGTTGATCGTCTATCGCGCCTTCTTCGAGCCGGGCGTGTTCGGCTGGCCCGATCACGCCTGCCGCGGCTGTTCCATGGTGGCCGATCAGGTCGCACATCTCGCGCATCTGAATGCGCGCGACACGACGCTCGTCTTCGCCTCACGCGCTCCGCAGGCGGATATCAAGCGGCTGAAGGCGCGGATGGGCTGGGACATCCCTTGGTACACGATCACGGACAGTTTCGACGCCGACTTCGGTGTGGGCGAGTGGCATGGCCACAACGTGTTCTTCAACGACAACGGCCGCGTATTCCGCACTTACCTCATCAACAGCCGCGGCGACGAGGCGATGGGAAGCACCTGGAGCTATCTCGACGCGACGCCGCTCGGCCGCCAGGAGGTCTGGGAGGATTCGCCCGCAGGCTATCCGCAGACGCCTACCTACAAATGGTGGAACTGGCACGACAACTATCTCGTCGATGCTGCGCCCGACAAGAAGTGGGTCGAGGTGTCGACCGCCGGTGAAGAGGCATTCCGGAAGCGCGACGCATAGTCCGGCGGTTTGGATCGTCGGGCAGACGACAGTGCCCGATATGGCCCGTTCTGGGAGAGAGATCATGAGCGAAGGCCTGTTGAACAGATACGCCTCTCGCGCGAGCCGTCATGATGGTCACGCGGTCATGCTCGGAGCTGCGGACTGGCTGCATCTGGCAGCGGCGCCGGCCTTCGCCGTCATGGCACTGCTGACGGGATTTCTCGATGGCGGTTCGCCCGATATGCTTTGTTCGGGATCGCGCGCATCGCCACTAGGCGGCATGGTCGCGATGTATGTCCTGATGAGCGTGTTCCATGTCACGCCCTGGTTCAGGCTGATGTCACGCCGCAAGGGCGACGATGTGCCCTAGTTGCGCGACAGCTTCTCGAACCGCTTGATCAGCCGGTCGCGTTTCAGGCGTGACAGGCGCTGGATCCAGAACATGCCATTCAACTGGTCGATCTCGTGCTGGTGGCAGACGGCACGCAGTCCGTCGGATTCTTCCTCCTGCGCATTGCCGTCGAGATCGCGATAGCCGATGCGCACGCGCGCGTGGCGCTGAATGTCGTCGTTCACGCCGGGCATCGAGACGCTGCCTTCCTGATGCATGATCGTCTCGGGCGAGGCCCAGACGATCTCCGGATTGACGTAGGTCTTCGCGCCTTCACCGAGATCGAGCACGACAACGCGCAACGATACGCCGATATGCGGCGCGGTGATGCCGATCCCCGGCGCCGCATGCATGGTGTCGCCGAGATCGCTTGCGAGGATGCGCAGCGCTTCGTCGAAGTCGGTGACATCAGCCGCCGGTAGCGCAAGGCGGGGGTCGGGATAGCGGAGAATAGGGCGCGCGGTCATTCCGGAAGTCCTGCCGCTTTCAGGGCTGTGGCATAGGTTTTTGCCATGGAGGCGACGGGGACCGGAATGCGCGCGAAGAAGGCGGAGACGGTGAGCTCCGGCTCGATGGTGAGCAATTCTTCCACCACCTGCGCGGCGCGCTCATGCTCGCCGACATTCACGAGCGCCACCGCCAGTGCGCGCAGCGCGACAGCGAAGCGGCGGTTCTGCACCAGCGCCTTGTCGGCCCAGCTGATCGCCTCCCGATAATCTCCGTCGATGATGGCGGCGATGGCCAGCGCGCCGCAGACGAACCAGCCATGCGGATCGAGCGGATTGAGGCGCCGCGCGCGCTCCAGCAAGGCGCGGCCGGCGGCCTGCTGTCCGCGCATGGTTTCGATCCAGCCAGCGAGGGCAAGGGCCGTGGCTGAATTCGGATTGATCGCGAGCGAGCGGCTGAACAACTCAATGGCCGCGTCCTTACCGTTCTGCGTGTCCGCGAGATTCCAGATCGCGAAAGCCGCCATCCAGAGGACTTGCGGATCGTTAGGCGCCAGCTCGACGGCGCGCTGCGCTTGTGCGAGACCTTCGCTGCGATGCGCGCCGTCCTGCGATATCCAGCCCTGGAAATGGCGCTGCGCGTGGCAATAGGCGGTGGTCGCCATGGCCGGTGCGTAACCGGGATCGAGCGCCAGTGCCTGATGCAGGCAGCCGAGCGCTGCGCTCATGCCGTCCGGCGTAAAGTCGCGTTCATGGGCGGAAGCGCGCAGCAACAGGTCGTAAGCGTCGGGCTTGTTCGGCCAGCTATGTTTGCGCCGATCGATCTCGGCGATGCGCAAGGTCGGCTCGATGGCGGCGACGGCGCATGCGGTGATGCGGTCCTGCAGATCGAACACGTCGCTGCGATCGCCGTCGAAACGATCGGCCCACAGATGCGCGCCGGAACGTGCGTCGATGAGCTGCGCGATGATGCGCAGCCGCTCGCCGGCGCGGCGGACGCTGCCTTCGAGCACATAGTTCACGCCGAGCGTGCGGCCGACCTCGCGGATGTCGACGGGCTTGTTCTTGTAGGTGAAGGACGAATTGCGCGCGATCACCAGAAGCCCGCTGCAGCGGGACAGTGCCGTGATGATCTCCTCGGCGATGCCATCGCCAAAATAGTCCTGTTCGGGATCGGCGCTCATATTGTTGAAGGGGAGCACGGCAATCGACAGGTCGGCGGATGCGGCCGGGGTCTCAGCGGTCACGGTCGGTGCGATCGTGGCATCGGCCTGTTCGGAGACCTCGCCGACGAAACGGACGCCCTTGCGCGGCAGCGTGCGGATCAATCGTTGCTGCTCGCCGTTGTCGCCGATGGCGGTGCGGGCTGCATTCACGCGGCTGCTCAGCGTTGCCTCGGAAACGATGCGGCCATGCCAGACCTCGGCCAGCAATTCGTCGCGGCTCACGACCCGGTCCCGCGCACGGATCAGGAACTCCAGCACATCGAATACCTGCGGTTCGACCGCCATCGTCTCGGCGCCTCGCCGCAGCTCCCGCCGGCCTGTGTCGAGGACGAATTCGTCGAACCGGAACAGCAAGGCCGGGTCCATTTCCTGTTGTGTCATCAATGTGTTGTGCCGGGACCGTCCCTAGCACACCCTGTCTCAACGACAAATCATGGCCTTCTCAAGAGAAAATCGGAGATTCCTCCAAGCGAACGGTTCAACGAGGCGTCATGGTCCGTACATCGACGGCGGCAGCCGTCATTGCCAGAGGATCTGCACCATGACGAATGACAACGGGAACAGCCCTTATCTCAACCGCCGCAGCCTGCTGGGCGCTGCCATCGCGGGCATGGCCGCAGCCGGATTCGGCGCCATCGATCCGGTAATGGCGCAGGCCGGCAAGGCGGCCAGGCAGGTGCCGGGGGTCAAGCGTGGCACCCATACGTCGTTCAAGCCGCTGAAGAAGATCGATGCCGGCGTGCTCAGCGTGGCCTATGCGGAGGACGGCCCGGCCAATGGCCCGGTGGTCCTGCTGCTGCATGGCTGGCCCTATGACATCTACAGCTATGTGGATGTCGCACCCGTGCTCGCCTCCGCCGGCTACCGTGTCATCATCCCGTTCCTGCGCGGCTATGGCGACACGCGTTTCCTGTCGGATGCGACGCCGCGCAACGGCCAGCCTGCGGCGCTCGCTACCGACATCATCGATTTCATGGACGCGCTCAAGATCGAGAAGGCTGTGGTCGGCGGTTACGACTGGGGCGGCCGCACGGCTGATATCCTCGCCGCGATCTGGCCCGAACGCGTCAAGGCGCTGGTTGCCGTCAGTGGCTACCTGATCGGCAGCCAGGAAGCCAACCGCATGCCGCTGCCGCCGAAGGCCGAGCTGGAATGGTGGTACCAGTTCTATTTCACCACGGAACGTGGTCGGCTTGGCTACGACAAGTACCGGCACGACTTCGCCAAGCTGATCTGGAAGCTCGCTTCGCCGAAGTGGAATTTCGACGACGCCACTTATGATCGCAGCGCCAAGGCGTTTGAAAATCCCGATCACGTCGCCATCACGATCCACAATTATCGCTGGCGGCTCGAGCTTGCCCAGGGCGAGCCGAAGTTCGACGCATTGGAGAAGCGCCTGGCACAGGGGCCGACCATCGGCGTGCCGACCATCACCATGGAAGGCGATGCCAATGGCGCGCCGCATCCCGATCCCAAGGCCTATGCCAAGAAGTTCACGGGCAAGTACGAGCATCGCCTGATCAACGGCGGCATCGGCCATAACCTGCCACAGGAAGCGCCGCGCGAGTTTGCCCAGGCGATCATCGATGCTGATGCGATGGCCCGCTGATGCGCAAGATCATCTTGGCGAGCCTGGCCGCCGGTGTCGTGTCATCGGCGGTGGTGGCGGCCTTCGCGGCCAATACGGCCAATCCCGAAAATCTGTCGCCGATCTACGGCGTCAGCATCCCCGATGGTTATCGCAAATGGGAGCTGATCGCCCCTGCACAGGAGGGCGAACCCCTGAACGAACTCCGCGCGGTGCTCGGCAACGACATCGCCGTCAAAGCCTATCGGGACGGCAAGCTGCCGTTCCCTGACGGCACGGTGCTGGTGAAGCTGGCGTGGAAACACACCCAGTCGCCGGATTTCGAATCCGCCTCCATCCCCGGCGCCGCGACTACGGTGCAGGTGATGGTGAAGGATTCGAAGAAATACGCCGCGTCAGGAGGATGGGGTTTTGGCCGCTTCATCGACGGCAAGCCGGCGGATCTGGCACAGCACGAGACCTGCTTTGCCTGTCACGAGGGGCGGGTGAAGCAGCGGGACTATGTCTTCACGAAGTGGGCGCCTTGAGCGCCTACGACTGGCGGCGCATGCCACAAGCTGGCCGTAGTTCGCGATTACGCAGCCTCCCTCTTCATTCCAGCAGGATGTGTGCTTCGATGGATTTCACCCAGGTCACAACGCCAGTTTGCCTTGTTTCCCGGGAGATGTTCATTCATGCCTGCGCATATCGCTGTATCCGATCTGTCCGTCGCGACGCCTGACGGCCGATCGCTTTTCACCGATCTCAATCTCAATTTTGGCCCCGAACGCACAGGCCTCGTCGGCCGCAATGGCGTCGGCAAGTCCACATTGCTCAATGTGATATCCGGCAATCTCTCGCCGCATCGGGGGAGCGTGCGCGTGCATGGTCGACTGGCTGTGCTGCGGCAGGCGCTGCAGGTCGATCCGGACGAGACAGTTGCCGATCTGTTCGGCGTCACCGCTGCGCTCGACCTTCTCGCTCGCGCCGAGGCGGGCATCGCGACCGCCGATGAACTGGCGCATGCCGATTGGGATCTGGAGGCGCGGATCGCCAAGTCTCTCGGGCAGCTCGGTCCGGATGCGAGTCACGATACCGCGTTGTCCGCGCTCTCCGGCGGTCAGCGTACGCGTGTTGCGCTGGCCGCGCTGATCTTTTCCGAACCCGACTTCCTGCTGCTGGACGAGCCCACCAACAATCTCGATCGGGACGGCAGACGCGCCGTGATCGACCTTCTCGCCGATTGGCGTGCCGGTGCGATCGTCATCAGCCATGATCGTGAGTTGCTCGACACGATGGATGTCATCGTCGAGCTGACATCGCTCGGCGGCACGCGCTATGGCGGCAACTGGACGCATTATCGCGAGCGCAAGGCGCGCGAGCTTGCGGCCGCGGAACACCAGTTGAACGACGCCGAGAAGCATGTTGAGGCAATGGCGCGGCAGGCGCAGGCAACAGCGGAGCGTCAGGCGCATCGGGATCAGGCCGGGCGGCGCAAAGGCGCCAAAGGCGGGACACCGCGGATTGCCCTTGGCGGTCTGAAAGACCGCAGCGAGGATACCGGCGGTGAGAATGCTCGTTTGGCGCAGCGTCGGCAGGCGCAGGCGAATGACGCGCTGATGGCCGCGCGGGAACGTATCGAAGTCCTGCAGCCGCTATCCGTCGCCATTTCCTCGACAGGGCTCGTCTCCAGCCGGGCCGTATTGCACGTGGACAGGATCAGCTTCGGCTATGTGCCGGATGCGCCGATCATCCGCGATCTGTCATTCTCCGTCACGGGCCCCGAGCGTATCGCTGTCACCGGCCGTAATGGCTCCGGCAAGACGACGCTGCTCGGCCTCGTCACCGGCGCGATCAGGCCCGTCGACGGCGCAGTGCGCATGCTGGTGGACCATGCCATGCTCGACCAGCACGTCAGTCTGCTCGATCCCTCGCAGACGATCCGCGACAATTTCCGGCAACGTCATCCGCAGGCCGACGAGAATGCCTGCCGCGCGGCGCTGGCCCGCTTCATGTTTCGTGCCGATGCCGCGCTGCAGATCGTCGGCACGTTGAGCGGCGGGCAAATGCTGCGCGCCGGTCTTGCTTGTGTCATGGGCGGCGTCGCGCCGCCGCCGCTGCTGATCCTCGATGAGCCGACCAATCATCTCGATGTCGAGTCCATCGAAGCGGTGGAAGCCGGCCTGCGGGCCTATGACGGCGCGCTCGTGGTGGTCAGCCACGACGAGACATTCCTGCAGAATGTCGGGATCACGCGGCGGCTGGAGCTATAGTTGCTGTCGCTACCGCTTCAGCAGTTCATATACGACAGGATCGTCCGCACAGGCCTTGAAGCCGCATTCGAGCAGGGCGGAGGCGAAGTTGCCGGCGGTGAGGGCGATGATGAGACCGACTGCAACGATCGCCAGCATGTTCGTCTTCACCGGCGCCGGCTGCGGCGAGAATTGGCGATCGAACAGCAGCACGATCGAGATGAGCGCGATGGCAGCCACGAAGGCCATCAGCGCCAGCGTGTAGAAGTGATGGCCGAACAGCGCCGTACCATAGCCGGGGTCGCCGGGCATGATGTGCAGCAGCACCTGCCGCGTCGAAACGACGGCGCCGACGATGGCGGCGAGCAGCGACAGCGCATAGTGGCTCGGGCGCGGGCCATAGCGGATATTGAGGATCGGGCCGACGGCGAGCAGCGCGAACAAGATCCGCTGCAGGAGGCACAGCGGGCAGGGCAGTTCGCCGAGGATGAATTGCGCGCCGAAGGCCGCAGCGAGAATGCCGGCCAGCGCGTAAAGCGCGAGAACGTTCAGGGCAATTGCACGAACAGGTGTCATGGCGGCCTCAGAACGACAGTTTCAGCGTATCGGTGGCGTGATGCAGGAAGGTCGCGATGCAGGCGACCAGCACCATCGCGAACAGCGACAGCGCGAGCAGCCGCGGTCCGCGCCATGCGACCAGCATGGTGACGGTGATAGCGAGAAAGAGCGCCGTGAATTCCATGACTGCATCCGCGCGTTGTGTCGCCGGAGCTAGATCAGATTCGGCCAAATCCGCCCAGCAATGGACAGGCGCTAGGTGTCGTCAGCCTGCTTTGCCTGGCTTCTCGTCCGTCGTGTTGGTGTAGTTGGTTACGGCATCGCGAAAGGCATGGACTTCGCTGTTCAGCGCGATCAGTCGCTCCGGCGTCATGCCTGCGGCGGCGAACAGCGTCTCGCCGAGGCAGCGGGCTTTTTCGCGCATCGCCGTGCCGTTCGGCGTCAGCGAGACCACGACCTGACGCTCGTCGTTCGGATTGCGCTTGCGGATCACGAGATCGGCCTGTTCGAGCCGTTTCACCAGCGGTGTCACCGTGCTGGACTCCAGCGCCAGCCGGTCGGCGATGCCGCCGACGCTCTGCGGGCCGCTTTCCCATAGCGTGCTCAGCACCAGATACTGCGGATAGGTGATTTCCAGCCGATCGAGCAGCGGCTTGTAGGCGCGGCCGATCGCCATGCTGGCTCCATACAGCGCAAAGCAAAGCTGGTGATCCAGCGGGATGTTGGCCGGGATCATGGTCGGGCTCCTCAACTCAATATCACAATAATGTATATCGCGATAAATATCTGGACAAGGAGTTGGTTGGCGACGATAAATATATCGCGATAATAATTATCGCAATATGTATCTGGCCGGGGCTGCAAACTCCATGCGTTCCGTGGCCCGGCTTGCGCGGAGAGAAGCATGACAAACGCAGACATCACGGGATTTCAGTCCGTCGGATCGGGCGATCTCGCACGCTATTACCTGATCCGAGGTCTCGTCGCGGCAGGGTGGGTCGCTGCAGCGGCGACCGTCGGCCGGTCGAGCAGTGGCGCGGCCGCCATCCTGCTGGTGAGCTATCCGGCCTGGGACGCGCTGGCGAACTGGTTCGACGCTCAGGGGAGCGGCGGCCTGCGCGCCAATCCGTCGCAGGCGCTAAACGTGGTGGTCAGCCTCGTCGCCGCCGTGGCCGTGGCCGGCGCATTGTTGTCGGGGATGAATGCGGTGCTCGCCGTGTTCGGCGTCTGGGCGATCGTGGCCGGTCTTGCGCAACTGATTACCGGCTTGCGCCGCTGGCGCGTGTTCGGCGCGCAGTGGGTGATGATCCTGAGCGGCGCCCAGTCGATGGCGGCGGGCATCTTTTTCGTGATCCAGTCGCACGGCGCGAAGGTCCCGGGCATTATCGATGTCGCGCCTTACGCCGCCTTCGGCGCATTCTACTTTCTGGTCTCGGCGGCCTGGCTGGCATTCACCAGGCGTCGCTCGGGCATCTGATAGCGCTGCCTGCTGTGGATGACGCCGGAATCGCGGCCAGCCAGCCGGCGTCATCTGCTAGTCAGGTTTGCAGATATTACTCATGAGCAACGCGGACATCTCATGGCGACCACGATCTACGGCATCAAGAATTGCGACACGATGAAGAAGGCGCGCACCTGGCTCGACAGCCACGACGTCGCCTACGACTTTCACGACTACAAGGCATCCGGCATCGACAAGGCGCATCTTCAGCGCTGGTCGAAGACGGTCGGCTGGGAGACGCTCCTCAACCGCGCCGGTACCACTTTCCGAAAGCTCGATGAGACCGCGAAGAAAGGACTGACCGAAGCCAAGGCCATCGCGCTGATGCTGGAGCAGCCGTCGATGATCAAGCGTCCGGTGCTGGAAGCGGGCGGGAAGATTCTTGTCGGCTTCAAGCCGGACATTTACGCGAAAGAACTCGCGTAACTCAGTCGATTTCGATCAGTTCGTTGGCGGCGCTACGGGCCGGTATCCGATGCGTGAGATTGCGGTCGAGCACCACGCTGAGTACCGGCTTCGGTATGCTGCGATGACCCCGCATCAGATTGCGGATCTCGAAACCGCCGTCCTCGCTAATCGTTTTCAGCGATGCGAGGATATGTGTGACGTCGCTGCCGGCGTCGCAGAACGGCAGCAGCATACGCTCATAGGCGACGGCATGGCCGTTGACGTCGTCGATCATCGAAATCGTATAGGTCGGCAGTCGGTGCGCGACGCAGGCGTGATAGGCCGGCAGCACGACGGGGCCGAGGATCGGGCCGAGATAATCGTCGAGATAGCGGCCCTTGCCGGTCGAGCCATAGGCGCTCGCCATCCGTGTGCCGTTGCTGTCGATGATCAGGCGCACGGGGGTGAAGCCGCGATCGACGATGTAGTAGACGAGATCGGCGCGCTCGTCGTCGAGCCTGTCGGGTTGATAGGCCGCAAGCCGTGGCAGCGTCTGCGCTGGCGCATAAAGTCGCAGCCAGCAGTTCAGCAAATCCCGCTGCCGTATCGACTTCACGACAGATGCGTCTGAGCTTTCGAAACTCACGGCCATCGTCCCACATTAGCGAATGTGGGCGAAGCATGAGCTAGTCAGGCAAATAAAGCGTGAAGAGGCGTGCTTGTTTACCTGTACAATTAACAGGCGATTGCGATTTCGTTCCATGCGCGTCGCATGTGCCCGCACGGTGAAAGGTTCTGGTCGCCGGAATGCTTCCACACTCCTTTTGTGCAGTGCACGAGCGGCGCAACCCTCTAATACTAATGGTGAAGTTGGCGCGATGGGGCGTCCCCGGCAAAACGCCTGTACTGCACTTGCGTTAATTGATCGCTTGACGGCATAGTCCGTGCCGCGACATGCAGCCGGTCGGGGCGACCCGGTTTCGTATCGCTCACGACCGCTGCGCAAAAAATCGGCCAGCCGCGCGACACCGCGGCCAAGGTCGATTGGGGGAAATTTGCTTGACCGATGAGTTCATCCTCGAAACCCACGGGCTGACCAAACAATTTGCGGGATTCTACGCCGTTCGCGACGTCAATCTCCAGGTCCGCAAGGGTACCATTCACGCATTGATCGGGCCGAACGGCGCCGGCAAGACGACGTGCTTCAATCTGCTCACCAAGTTTCTGCAGCCCTCGGAAGGCCAGATTCTCTACAAGGGCAGGGACATCAGCGCGATGGCGCCGGCAGACGTCGCACGTCTCGGCCTCGTGCGCTCGTTCCAGATCTCGGCGGTGTTTCCGCATCTGACGGCGCTGGAGAATGTCCGCGTCGCGCTGCAGCGTCAGCATGGCTCGTCGTTCGATTTCTGGCGCTCCAAGACGGTGCTCGACAAATACAATCGGCGCGCCGCCGAATTGCTGGAAGACGTCGGCCTGTCCGAATTCGCCAACACCCCGGCCGTCGAGATGGCCTATGGCCGCAAGCGCGCGCTGGAGATCGCCACCACGCTGGCGCTCGATCCGGAAATGATGCTGCTCGACGAGCCGATGGCCGGCATGGGCCATGAGGACATCGACAAGATCGCCGCGCTGATCAAGCGCATCTCGGCGAAATATACCATCCTGATGGTCGAACATAACCTCAGCGTCGTCTCGACGCTGTCGGACAAGATCACTGTGCTGACGCGCGGAAAAATCCTGGCGGAAGGCAACTATGCCGACCTCACCAAGGACGAACGCGTGAAGGAAGCTTACCTGGGAGCCGGACATGGCTGATACTTTGACGGCCGCTCCGGCATCATCTTCTGCAAACGCAAAAACCGTCCTCGAAGTCCGCGACCTTCAGGCGTGGTACGGCGAGTCGCACATTCTTCACGGCGTCAATTTCGACGTGAAGCAGGGCGAGGTGGTGACGCTGCTCGGCCGTAACGGCGCCGGCAAGACCACGACGCTGAAGTCCATCATGGGCATCATCGGCAAGCGCACCGGCTCAGTGAAGTTCGAAGGTAACGAGATCATCAAGACCGCCTCGGACAAGATCGCCAAGCAGGGCATCGCCTTCTGCCCGGAAGAGCGCGGCATCTTCTCCAGTCTCGATGTGCGCGAAAACCTGATGCTGCCGCCGACCATCCGGCCCGGCGGCCTCTCGGTCGAACAGATCTTCGAACTGTTTCCGAATCTGAAAGAGCGCCTCAGCAGCCAAGGGACAAAACTCTCGGGCGGTGAGCAGCAGATGCTGGCGATCGGCCGCATCCTGCGCACCGGCGCGCGCTTCCTGATGCTGGATGAGCCGACCGAAGGTCTGGCGCCGGTCATCATCCAGCAGATCGGCCACACCATCGCGCGGCTGAAGTCGGAAGGCTTCACCATCCTGCTCGTCGAGCAGAATTTCCGTTTCGCCTCCACCGTGGCCGATCGCTTCTACATCGTCGATCACGGCCAGGTCGTCGACGGATTCGCGAGTTCGGAGCTGTCCGCCAATATGGACAAGCTGCACACCTATCTCGGCGTCTAATTCATAAGAAGCTACGGAACGAGCCAACGGTCCGAGTGAAATCATGAATATCTCAGGGAGAGAGACACAATGCTGAAAAAGAGGGTTACGTCATCGCTACTTGCAGCCGCGGCCGTTCTGGCCGCGGGCTCGATGGCATCTGCTCAGGACAAGGTGGCCAAGGTCGGCGTATTGAACGACCAGTCGGGTCTTTATGCCGACATCACCGGGCCGGGCTCGGTGCTCGCCGCGCAGATGGCGATCGAGGATTCCGGCCTCACCGCCAAGGGCTGGAAACTCGAGGTTCTCGTCGGTGATCACCAGAACAAGCCGGATGTTGGCGTCAACATCGCGCGCCAGTGGTTCGATCGCGACAAGGTTGACGCCATTGTCGACGTGCCGACGTCGTCGGTCGGCCTTGCCGTCAGCAACGTCGTCAAGGAGAAGAACGGCGTCTATCTGAACTCCGGTTCGGGCACCTCCGATCTTTCCAACGCGCAGTGCTCGCCGAACACGATCCACTGGGCTTACGACACCTATCAACTCGCCAATGGCACCGGCACCGCGTTGACCAAGGCCGGCGGCGACACCTGGTTCTTCCTCACCGCCGACTATGCCTTCGGCAGCGCGCTGGAGCGTGACACTACCGCGGCTGTCACCGCCGTGGGCGGCAAGGTGGTCGGCAGCGTGCGCCCGCCGCTCAACACGCCGGACTTCTCAAGCTTCCTGCTGCAGGCACAGACCTCGAAGGCCAAGGTCATCGGCCTCGCCAATGCCGGCGGCGACACGATTAATTCCATCAAGCAGGCGTCCGAATTCGGCATCGTCAAGGGCGGTCAGAAGCTGGCCGGCCTCCTGATGTTCATCTCGGACGTTAATGCGCTCGGCCTGCCGGTCGCCAACGGCCTGAACCTGACCGAGACCTTCTACTGGGATCTCAACGACGGTACCCGCGCCTTCTCCAAGCGCTTCCAAGAGCGGATGAAGAACAAGAGCATGCCGACCACCGTGCATGCCGGCGTCTATTCGTCGCTGATCCATTACTTCAAGACGCTCGACGCCATGGGCGGCAATTCGCATGACGGCATCAAGATCATCGACAAGATGAAGTCGATGCCGACCGACGATCCGTTGTTCGGAAAGGGAACGATCCAGCCGAACGGGCGCAAACTGCATCCCGCCTATCTTTTCGAGGTCAAGAAGCCCGACGAATCAAAGGGGCCGTGGGATTACTACAAGCTGGTGGCGACGATCCCCGCGGATCAGGCGTTCACGCCGCTTGAGAAGAGCACCTGTCCACTACTGAAGAAATGATGCTCTCGGCGGGTGCCGGGAGCGGTTTGAAGAGGATTGAATGTCTGGAATGATAGCAAGACTGCTGCTCGGCACCGCCATTGCCGCCGCGACCGTGTCCACGGCCGCGGCTCAGGACAAGAACGTCAAGATCGGCGTGCTTACCGACCTCTCGGGCATCTATGCCGATCTCGCCGGTCCGGGCTCGACCCTGGCCGCGCAGATGGCCGTCGAGGATTCCGGCCTCAAGGCGAAGGGCTGGACCATCGATGTGATCTCCGGCGACCACCAGCACAAGCCGGATATCGGCGCCAATCTCGCGCGCCAGTGGTTCGACCGCGAGAAGATGGACATGATCACCGACGTGCCGAATTCGGGCGTCGCGCTGGCCGTGAACAACGTCGTCAAGGAAAAGAACGGCGTCTATATCAATTCGGGCGGCGGCACCTCCGACCTCACCAATGCCCAGTGCACGCCGAACACCATCCACTGGACCTACGACACCTACAATCTCGCTTACGGCACCGGCACCGCGCTGACCAAGGCCGGCGGCGACTCGTGGTTCTTCCTCACGGCCGACTACGCCTTCGGCGCTGCGCTCGAGCGTGACACGTCCAACGCGCTCAAGGCTGCAGGCGGCAAGGTTACCGGCAGCGTCAAGCATCCGCTCAACACGTCGGACTTCTCGTCCTTCCTGCTGCAGGCGCAGTCGTCGGGCGCCAAGGTCATCGGCCTCGCCAATGCCGGCGGCGACACCTCGACCGCCATCAAGCAGGCGGCCGAATTCGGCATCAGCAAGAGCCAGAAGCTGGCCGCGCTGCTGCTGTTCCTCACCGACGTCAAGTCGATCGGCCTCGATCTCGCCCAGGGCCTGTCCTTCACCGAGACGTTCTACTGGGACATGAACGACGGCACCCGCGAGTTCTCGAAGCGCTTCTCGGCGCGTTCGAAGGGCGCGGCGCCGCCGACCATGGTGCAGGCCGGCGTCTATTCCGGCACGCTGCATTATCTGAAGGCGCTGGAAGCCATGGGCGGCAATCCGCATGACGGTGCCAAGGTTGTCGCCAAGATGAAGGAAATGCCGACCGACGATCCGCTGTTCGGCAAGGGCTCGATCCAGCCGAACGGCCGCAAGATCCACCCGGCCTATCTGTTCGAGGTCAAGAAGCCTTCGGAATCGAAGGCCCCATGGGATTACTACAAGCTGGTTGCCACCATTCCGGCCGACCAGGCCTTCACGCCGCTCGACAAGAGCACCTGTTCGCTGTTGAAGAAATAACGAGAGCTGCGGCCCGGCGGCATCAATCGCCGGGCCGCGACTTCCACAAGAGCACGATCCCGAGAAGTGGATTCCGGTTTTCGGATCAGGTCATGCTCTACCAAAGACGAAGCTGGGGTCTGATTCATCGAGGATGAAGCAGACTCTAAATCAGAGTTGAAAGCGCCATGTCGTTCAATCTCCAGGCCCTGTCCGCCCAATTGCTGGTCGGGCTCATCAACGGCTCCTTCTATGCCTTGCTGAGTCTCGGTCTCGCCGTGATTTTCGGCATGCTGAACATCATCAATTTCGCCCATGGCGCGCTCTATATGATGGGCGCCTTCGTGGCTTACTTCCTGCTCAATCTCGCCGGCATCAGCTACTGGCCGGCGCTGTTCCTGGCGCCGATCATCGTCGGCATCTTCGGCATGATCCTGGAGCGGACCATGCTGCAATGGATCGCCAATCTCGATCACTTGTATGGCCTGCTGCTGACCTTCGGCCTCGCGCTGATCATCCAGGGCGTGTTCCAGAACTATTTCGGCTCGTCGGGCCTGCCTTACGCGATCCCGGATGCGCTGAAGGGTGGCGTCAATCTCGGTTTCATGTTCCTGCCGATCTATCGCGGCTGGGTCGTCATCTTCTCGCTCGTCGTCTGTATCGCCACCTGGTTCCTGATCGAGCGCACGCGCCTCGGCGCCTATCTCCGCGCCGCGACGGAAAACCCGACGCTGGTCCGCGCCTTCGGCATCAACGTGCCGCTGATGATCACGCTGACCTATGGTCTCGGCGTCGGTCTCGCTGCGCTCGCCGGCGTGCTGTCGGCGCCGATCAACCAGGTTCGCCCCTTGATGGGCGCGGACCTCATCATCGTCGTGTTCGCGGTCGTCGTCATCGGCGGCATGGGCTCGATCATGGGATCGATCATCACCGGTTTCACCCTCGGCATCATCGAGGGCCTGACCAAGTATTTCTATCCCGAGGCCTCCAACACCGTCGTCTTCGTGCTGATGGTGCTGGTGCTCCTCGTGAAACCCTCAGGCCTGACGGGACGGACCACCTGATATGACCACCATCACCGATAATTCGATCCCCGTGCAGAGCCGTGGCGTGAAGGACGAGATGATCGCTTTCGTGATCATGACCGTCCTGTTTGCAGCCGTGCCATTCACCGGCCTGTATCCGTTCTTCGTGATGCAGGCGCTGTGCTTCGCGCTGTTCGCCTGCGCCTTCAACCTCCTGATCGGTTATGGCGGCCTGCTGTCGTTCGGGCACGCGATGTTCATGGGCACCGCGGGCTATGTCACCGCGCATATGGCCAAGGTCGGCACCATCGGCTTCAAGGTGCCTCTGATCGGCGAGTTCATGATCAATATGGGCCCGCTGTCGCCGGAACTCTCCATCGTGTTTGGCCTCATCGCCGCGCTGGTGCTGTCGGTCGTCACCGGCCTGATCGCGATCCGCCGCCAGGGCATCTATTTCGCCATGATCACGCTGGCGCTGTCGCAGCTGATCTTCTTCCTCTATCTGCAGACGCCGTTCACCCATGGTGAAGACGGCATCCAGGGCATCCCGCAGGGCATGCTGTTCGGCCTGTTCGACCTGTCGAAGCCGATCACGCTGTATTACGTGATCCTGGTCGGCTTCCTCATCGGCTTCCTCATCATCTTCCGCACCATCAATTCGCCGTTCGGCGAGGTGCTGAAGGCGATCCGCGAAAACGAGCCGCGCGCGATTTCGCTCGGCTACAAGACCGATCAGTACAAGCTGCTCGCCTTCATCCTGTCGGGTGTGCTGGCCGGTTTCGCCGGCTCGCTGAAAGTGTTCGTGGCGCAGAACGCCTCGCTTACCGACGTGCACTGGACCATGTCCGGCGAGGTCGTTCTGATCACGCTGGTCGGCGGTCTTGCGACCCTCTACGGCCCGGTTGTCGGCGCCTTCGTGATCATCGCCATGCAGCAGTATCTCGCCGGCTTCGGCCAGTGGGTGACGGTGATCCAGGGTGTGATCTTCGTGATCTGCGTGCTCACCTTCCGCCGCGGCGTCGTCGGCGAGATCGCGCACCTGTTCAAACGCTCGCTGTAAGGGCAGGGCGCTTTACACCGACAAGCTCAACGCCGCCGCAAGGCGGCGTTTTGCGTTGACAGCATCAACAATACTGAACGAGAGACAATCCGAATGAAGAGGGTCGCGTTTGCTTGTGCCGGTGGCGCAATGCTGCTGCTCGGATTGATCGGCATCGTAACGCCGCTCTTGCCGACCGTGCCCTTCCTGATCGTCGCGGCCTGGTGCTTCGGCAAATCCTCCCCGCGTCTCGAGGCATGGATGCTCGATCATCCACGCTTCGGCCCGAGCCTGCGGCGGTGGCGCGAGCAGGGTGCGATCCCCCGCCGCGCCAAATGGATGGCGGTGACGGGGATGGCGATCGGATATGGCTTGTTCTGGACCCAGGTCCAGCCAGGCTGGATGCTTGCAACGGCGGTCGCGGTGGTGATGCTCGGCTCCGCCATTTATGTCGTGTCCCGGCCGGAGCCGAGGTGACCGACAAGGCGGTGTTTTCATTTGGGAGGGGTACCCGGTCGGCACTCAATTCGCTCCTGCCGCTCCCGAAAGGAACGTGGTAGGGTGTCATCATGACCCGGACCGAAGCCTTGAAGAAATTGCGCGGATTTGCCGGCGCTCTGAAGGAGCGCGGTGCGACGTCGCTGTATTTGTTCGGCTCGACATCTCGCAATGAGGCGAGCCGCACCAGCGATCTGGATTTGTTTATGGACTACGATCCCCGCAGCAAGTTCGACGTTTTCGATCTGGTCGCCGTCAAGCGGATGTTGCAGGACAGGCTCGGGGTCAATGTGGATCTCACCACGCGGGGTGGCTTGCATCCGTTGATCCGCGAGAAGGTCGAAGCCGAGGCCGTTCGGGTGTTCTGATGCCGCGCAGCCCGTTGCTCCGCATTCACGATATGCTGGAAAGCATCAAGGGCATTGAGCAGGCCATCCGCGGGAAAAGCTATCGTGACTACCAGCGTTCTTGGGTGCTGCGCTCTGCATTGGAGCGTGGGATCGAAGTCATTTCCGAGGCAAGTCGTCACCTCGGTCGTGAGCTGAAAGCCCAGCACAAAGAGGTCCGCTGGAAAGACATCGCGGGCATCGGCAACATTCTCCGTCACGAGTATCAGCGTGTCGATGACCGCATTATCTGGAATGCAGTGAAGAACGAGCTTCCTCCGCTGAAGGAGGCTCTGCTGGTCCTCAGGAGCACGCTTGCGGATGAGTAGGCCGAGAAGATCGGCCAGCTTTC
Organism: Bradyrhizobiaceae bacterium PARB1; assembly: GCA_002256345.1. Lineage (GTDB taxonomy): Bacteria > Pseudomonadota > Alphaproteobacteria > Rhizobiales > Xanthobacteraceae > Tardiphaga. Next base: position 107,057 of record NKIY01000012.1, read on the forward strand.
ACGATCGCCGCGGAGCGCCGACCGGAGCTGCGTCTCCTGAATACTCGGCCCATGCCTGCTGCAGGATCTGCACCGATGACGTCAGGAAGATGCCAGCCATCACTGCGGCGACCGCGAGATCGGGCCATGCGCTTGTCGAGCCCCAGACGCCCAGTGCGGCGAACATCACGATCACATTGCCGATGGCGTCGTTGCGTGAGCAGAGCCACACCGAGCGCACATTGGCGTCGCCATCCTTGTAGCGCATCAGTAGCAGCACAGAGGCAAGGTTTGCGGCGAGCGCCATGAGGCCGATGCTGCCCATCACCTGCGCGCTGGGCAGGCCGAGGATCATCGTTTGATAGACCGTCGAGCCGAACACCCACAGAGCCATCGCGCTGAGCGAAAGCCCCTTGAACAGCGCTGCCATCGATCGCGTACGGATGCTCGCGCCGATCACTGCGAGGCTGAGCCCGTAAGTGATGGTGTCGCCGAGAAAGTCGAGTGCGTCGGCCTTGAGCGCCTGCGAACCCGCGAGTTGTCCCGCGATCATCTCGACCAGAAACATCACCCCGTTGATGGTGATGACGGTCCACAGCACGCGTTTGTATCTGACATCGACGCCGTCGAAGACCGGCACGCCGCCGGAGCAGCCGCAAGCCTCGCTCGCGCAGGCATCCTGCGTCACGGGCTTCAATGCAGTCTTCGGGATCGTCACCGGCCTGGCGAAATCGATCGGCGGCGGTGCGCAGCAGTTATCGGTGGTGCAGCTCTTGTCGGTCATCGCTTTCCTTCCAGATTCTGGAAGCGTACAACCTCTAGCGACTGGAGGTTCAAGCCCCAAATGGACTACGCCATCGGAGAAGCGTCGCGTCTGACCGGCATCAAGGTGCCGACCATCCGCTATTACGAGGGCATCGGCCTCCTGGCCGCGCCAGCGCGGACCGAGGGGAGGCAGCGGCGCTATCGCGTCGAGGATGTGGCCCGCCTCAATTTCATCCGCCATGCGCGCGATCTCGGTTTCGAGATGGCTGACATCGCGGAGTTGCTGGCCTTGAGTGAAGGGCCGGACCAGTCCTGCAAGAAGGTCGATGAGATCACCCGCCGGCATCTGTCGGAGGTCGATCGCCGGATCGCGCAGCTCACGGCGCTGCGCCGTGAGCTCGTGCGCATGGTGGACGAATGCAGCCACGGCCGGGTTGGCGACTGCCGCGTCATCGAGACGCTGTCGGGGGAAACTGCGTAGGGCGGATTGGCGAAGCGTAATCCGCCGGCCGATTGCATGTGGCTGACAATGGCGGATTAAGGTTACGTCCGTCCTCCAACCCCTTGCATCACCTTACAAAACCCGCTGACGCCACAAACCGGTGGATGACGCGCCGATATCGCCCCGGCGATTGCCCCTCATTCCCGGACATGCTTTATGACGGTTCTGTGACATTGGATCGCCGCGCGATCCGCTCATTCCGTTTTCCTTTCCTGGGTGTCCCGATGCTGCGCTTGTTCCGATCCTTTCTGCCCCGGGAGGAACGGTTCTTCGATCTGTTCGCCCAGCATTCGAAAGCCGTGAGCGAGGGCGCCAAGGCCTTGGCGGGCATGCTGGAAGGTGGCGAGGAGACGCCGGTCTATTGCCAGCGCGTCAACCAGTTCGAAAACGACGCCGACAACGTCACCCGCGAGGTGCTGATGGCCGTGCGTCGCTCCTTCATCACCCCGTTCGACCGCATCGACATCAAGAACCTGATCGGGGCGATGGACGACAGCATCGACCAGATGCAGCAGACCGCAAAGGCGGTGATGCTGTTCGAGGTGCGCCAGTTCGAGCCGCCGATGCGCGAGATCGGTTCGCTGCTGGTGCAATGCGCCGACCTGATCGGGCAGGCGGTGCCGCTGATGGACAAGATAGGCGACAATGTCGGCCTGCTCACCGCGCTCACCGAGGAGGTCGGCAAGCTCGAAGGCCGGATCGACGATCTCCACGACATCGGGCTGAAGGAACTGTTCCTCAAGCACCGCGATGCCAACACCATGGATTTCGTGGTCGGCGCCGAGATCTATAAGCATCTCGAAAAGGTGGCGGATCGTTTTGACGATGTCGCCAACGAGATCAGCAGCATCGTCATCGAGCAAGTGTAAGGGCAGCGCCAGTGGACGCCACGCTCGCATTCCCGGTGCTGATCGGCCTGATCGCCGTCGCGCTGCTGTTCGATTTCCTCAACGGCCTGCACGATGCCGCGAATTCCATCGCGACCATCGTCTCCACGCGTGTACTGCGCCCGCAATATGCGGTCTTCTGGGCGGCGTTTTTCAACTTCATCGCCTTCACGGTGTTCGGCCTGCACGTCGCCAACACCATCGGCACCGGCATCATCCAGCCGGAATTGATCGATCCCGCGGTGATTTTCGCTGCATTGGTCGGCGCCATCGTCTGGAACCTGATCACCTGGGCGCTCGGCATTCCGTCCTCATCCTCGCATGCGCTGATCGGCGGATTGCTGGGGGCGGGCCTCGCCAAGGCCGGCCTGTCCGCGGCGGTGTGGAGCGGTGTGATCAAGACGCTGCTCGCCATCGTGCTGTCGCCGCTGGTGGGTTTCCTGTTGGCGCTGGTGCTGGTGGCCATCGTCTCCTGGGCCTCGGTGCGCTCGACGCCCTTCGCCGTGGACCGCGCCTTCCGCATCCTGCAATTCGTCTCGGCCTCGCTCTATTCGCTCGGCCATGGCGGCAACGACGCGCAGAAGACCATGGGCATCATCGCCGTGCTGCTCTACTCGCAGGGCTATCTCGGCAGCGAATTTTCGGTGCCGTTCTGGGTGGTGATCTCGTGCCAGGCCGCGATGGCGTTGGGCACCTTGATGGGCGGCTGGCGTATCGTCCGCACCATGGGCCTGCGCATTACCAAACTGACGCCGATGCAGGGCTTTTGCGCCGAGACCGGCGGCGCTGCGACGCTGTTCGCGGCCACCTTCATGGGCGTGCCGGTTTCCACGACGCACACCATCACCGGCGCCATTGTCGGCGTCGGCGCGGCGCGGCGCGTCTCGGCCGTGCGCTGGAACGTGGCGAGTTCGATCGTCTATGCCTGGGTGATCACGATCCCGGCGGCAGCGATCGTAGCGGCGCTGACATGGTGGATCGTGAAGCTGCTGCATCTGAGCTTCATCTGAGAACCAAACTCCGATGTCGTCCCCGGGCTTGACCCGGGGACCCATCTTCAATGTGTGCTCCGCTGCCCAAGATGGATGGCCGGGTCAGGCCCCGCCATGACGTCGAGGAAAGGCCCCCGTTAGCTCACCAGCTTGAGCCCCGCGATCCCCGCCACGATCAGCCCGATACAGGCGATCCGTGCCACCGTGGCAGGGTCGCCGAACAGGTAGATGCCCAGCGCCGCCGTGCCCACTGCGCCGATGCCGGTCCAGACCGCATAGGCGGTTCCCATCGGCAGTTCCTTCAACGCCAGCGCCAGCATGCCGACCGAGGCCGCCATGCAGCTCAGCGTCAGCACGGAGGGAACGAGTTTGGTGAAACCTTCGGTATATTTGAGACCCACGGCCCAGCCGACCTCGAGCAGACCGGCGACAAAGAGAATAGCCCAGGCCATGGAACGGCCTCCCTGCATGTTTGCGCGTCATCCGGGCGCGAAACCGGGATCCACTTTCGCGGATGACGCGGAAGCAGGGTCGTCCCTGCGGATGAATGATGATTTGGAGGTCGTCCTCGCCCGGTCTATATGGGTGCAAAGCATGGGCGTCGCAACGCGGCCGAAGGTCGCCACATCCGGCAAAAGCCCTTGATCACCCGCATTTTACCTGCCACAGCCCGCATATGTCCGACACCGCTGCCCTGTCCAATTCCGCCGCGTCCCCGCTTGCCCTCGAGGTGGCCCGCCGCCGCACCTTCGCGATCATCTCGCATCCTGACGCCGGCAAGACCACGCTGACGGAAAAGCTGCTGCTGTTCGGCGGCGCCATCAATCTCGCCGGCCAGGTCAAGGCCAAGGGCGAACGCCGCAACACGCGCTCCGACTGGATGAAGATCGAGCGCGACCGCGGCATCTCCGTCGTCACCTCGGTGATGACCTTCGAATTCCAGGGACACGTGTTCAACCTGCTCGACACGCCCGGCCACGAAGACTTCTCGGAAGACACCTATCGCACGCTCACCGCTGTGGACTCCGCCATCATGGTGATCGACGCCGCCAAGGGCATCGAGGCGCGCACGCTGAAACTGATCGAGGTCTGCCGCCTCCGCGACATTCCGATCATCACCTTCGTCAACAAGATGGACCGCGAGAGCCGCGACATCTTTGATCTCCTCGACGAGATCGAGAAGACGCTGGCGCTCGACACCGTGCCGATCAACTGGCCGGTCGGTCGCGGCCGCGATTTCGTCGGCACCTATGACATCGAGACCGGCGGCATCCGCCTGCTCGAAGGCGGCGGCGCCAAGACCGGCGCAGCCGAGAAGATCGAAATCTCCGAACTGGCCAGCCGCAACGCCAATCTCGACGCCGACGAAATCGCCGGCGAACTCGAACTCGTCAAGGAAGCCGGCAAGCCGTTCGACCTGCAGGCGTTTCGTGAAGGCCATATGACCCCGGTCTATTTCGGCTCGGCGCTGCGCAACTTTGGCGTCGGCGATCTGCTCGAAGGCCTCGGCCGTTTCGCGCCGTCGCCGCGCGCGCAGGAGGCGGATGTCCGCAAGGTGGAAGCCGAGGAGCCGCGTATGTCGGCCTTCGTGTTCAAGATCCAGGCGAACATGGACCCCAACCATCGCGACCGCATCGCCTTTGCGCGCCTCTGCTCGGGCAAGCTGACCCGCGGCATGAAGGCCAAGCTCGTGCGCACCGGCAAGAACATGTCGCTGTCGAGCCCGCAGTTTTTCTTCGCGCAGGACCGCGCGATTGCGGACGAAGCCTATGCCGGCGACGTGGTCGGCATCCCCAATCACGGCACGCTGCGCATCGGCGACACGCTGACGGATGGCGAGGACATCACCTTCATCGGCGTGCCGTCCTTCGCGCCGGAAATCGTCCGCCGTGTGCGTCTCGGCGATGCGATGAAGGCGAAGAAGCTGAAGGAAGCCCTGCAGCAGATGTCGGAAGAGGGCGTCGTGCAGGTATTCCGCCCACGCGATGGCGCGCCGGCACTGGTTGGCGTCGTCGGCCCGCTGCAGCTCGACGTGCTGAAGGCGCGCCTCGATGCGGAATATCAGCTGCCGGTGAGCTTCGAAGTCTCGGAATTCTCGCTGGCCCGCTGGATCTCGTCGGACAATGCCAAGGCGCTCGACACCTTTATGTCGAACAACAATTCCGGCGTCGCCGATGACGTCGACGGCGATCCCGTGTTCCTGGCGAAGAACGACTTCTATCTGAACTACACAAAGGAACGCGCCGAAGGGATCGTGTTCTCGAACGTGAAGGACGTGAAGAAGAAGGGGTAGGGAGCGTCGCTCGTTCGGTTACTCCCGACCTCTCCTCACATCATGGCCGGGCTTCACCCGGTCATCCACCGTTGCTGCAAGCGCGGACCTCGAAGTGCACCTCCGTTCGGTGCGTCACCGCCGCCTGAACCACATCGGCAGTTCCGGCTGGGTCGCGAGGTCCAGTTCCAGTTTCAGCTTTTCATCGATGACCTCGACACCGATGGTGAACGCGCCGTAGGCCTCGATCACGCAATCCGCGACACCTTTCTTGGCCCGATGGGTCACGACCTGGCGCGGGAAGGTCGGATGCAAGTGGAATGATACCGGGCCGGCGAGAGGTCTGTTCGCTGCGTCGGCCGAGGCATCCACGCGCAGCGTGATATCGAGCGTCTCGTCGTCATTGATCTCGAAGCTCGCGACGCTGAGGCGTCTTCCGTTGCGTTCGCTCGTTTCTCCGAACCGACCCTTGTGCGGATCGTCCGGATCGAACTCCGGCAGCGCCTTGCTCGGCTTCATTGCGCTCGGTTCTCGCGGCTGCTCGTTGCCCGCGAGCGCGTCCAGCAGGTGCACGAGATTACAGTGTTCGTCTCCGCTCGGATGGGACGACGCGTGGCTGTAGAAGATCGGACTGACGCCGAATTTCCCGACCATGCGCGCACGGATCGCATCGCGCTCGGTCTCGTTCCGATAGCCCATAAGGGCGAAATGGCATGGCGGCGTGGTGCGTAGCCGGGCCGTGACCTCGCGCATGATATTGCCGAGGTCAGGATCGTTCATGGAGAAACCCACGAACACCACCGGATGCGTCAGAAAGATCGCCATCAGCTTGCGGCGGGCATCGTCACTCGCGACGTAGCGCTCCACATAGGAGCTTTCCGTCAGGATGATGTTTTCCGGATCGTCATCGTGCCGGCCATGGAGATAGACGACGTAAGTGTCGGGGCGCCGGTTGCCGAGATTGATCAGAAAATCCGACACCATGGCGGGGTTGTGCCACGCGACAGATTTCGCGCTTCGTTCCGCAGCTTTCAGCGCCATCTCGATGCATGGATCGTAGTTGGTGGTGATGTAGTGAGAGAAATTCATCCGTGCGAGCGAAAGATGCGGCTCCCGCACATCGCTTTTTTCCTTGAATTCCGTGCGGATCAGCGTGCGAAAATCACGCGGCGCCATCCCGTTGACGAAGACTTCCGCCGTCCACGGGGCGTCGTTGAGATCGGCGAGAACCGTTCTCCACTGCAGGGCACGCGCTTTGGGGCTTGCGGTTTCCTGCAGGCGAACGAGCAATTGATGCCAGTTGGGATAGCCGGAATTGAGGCTGGCGCCGGCCCCGATCAGCGCAATCGGCGGCCTGTTGCTCCGGATCAGCGCGGCGAGCTGGTCGAACGCAGCGCATCGCTCGAATGGTGGAAACAGTGGAGATTCGAGCGCCGTCATCGATCGCCTCGGAAATGTAGTCTCTGAAATGCAATCTAGGATTGCTTCGTTCGCGGGCGAAGTCCAGCGCTATTCGGCCGCATTTTGTTGGTTTTCGTGCTGGCCTCCATTGGCTGACAGGAGAGAAACTCGACACCATGTCCGCCAACAATTCCGGCGTCGCCGATGACGATCCGGCGTTCCTGGCAAAGAACGATTTCTATCTGAACTACACCAAGGAACGCGCCGAAGGGATGGTGTTCTGGAGTGTGAAGGATATGAAGAAGAAGGGAGCTCGCATCCCCAAGGCAGGTTCATAATAGGGACTGGTTCATGATAGTCTGCTTCGGCTGGCACGAAGGGCGAGAACGAAATGAGCAGTGAAGCCAAGTGGGTTGGGTCGGGCGGAGGCCCTCTGATCTGTGTCGAGGAACGTCTCGCGCATCACTGGTTGGGCGTTGACAACGCCATTGCGGGTGATGATGACGGGAGTGACTACGACAGGGCTTGTGACATCGGGGACTTCCTCGGCAAGGTTCCTTTACCCGGCGCTGATGCCCTGATCCTAGGGGATGAGCCTCTACAAACCTGTGTCGATCGGACACATCCTGAGCATCCGTCTGTCCTGCGTGTTTACTACGCGGACCCCGATATTGATGTGATCAGGCAACTCCACGCGAGGGGCGATCTCGATTTCGCGAATCCGGAAGAGATGATCGAAATCGATGTCGGTTCGACGCCTCTCGTCATCTTTGACGCCGCTTTTCCTGGCGAGGACCGCAGTGTCCAGCGTCTTTCATTCGATCTGCGCCCCGGCCACTATAAAGTCCTGACGAAGAGGTTCGAGCCCGATGAGAGAATATCGGTTCTTGTGCATCGGTTCGTGCGGCAAGAACAGCTAATTTAAGCCTGCCGCTCCTCCACCACCCTCTTGATATTCCCCAGCCCCAATTCCGCCTCCGCATCGATCCGTGCCACGATCTCCGGGCTCGCTTCCTTCGGCCGCGCGGGATTGCGGACTGTGCGGATGAACTTCGTGCCGCCATCCACCTCCGTGCAGTCATACTGCACCACGATCGGGCCGATCGCGCTCATATGGGTGAGGCCGATCCATAGCCGCGGGCGGTCGCAGGCGATCACCAGCCAGTCGAGTTCGACCGGGCCGGAACGCGTCGACCAGTGTTCGTGAAAGGTGTCGCCAAAAGCCATCGGGCGGTCGTCGCAATCGATCTCGTGGGACGAAGGCAGCCATTCCGGCCAGGATTTCGGATTGGTCACATAGTCGAAAACCGCCTCGGGTCTTGCCGCGATCACGATGGAATGGCTGCGCTCGAATGGATGTGCGTGGCCGGTGGGCTTGAGGTCCATGGTGGTCATGTCGGCGTTTCCCTGAAGGCTTGTTGTTGTGCGCAGAGTGCAAGACGCCGCTGTCCGGGACAAGCCCCGGGATGAAGATGCATTATTGCGGGTGACGGAGAATTGACGAGGCGCCGGTGACCTTGAAGCGCCGATCTGCGTTTAGAATAGATAATGCGCCTTGTTCTGCTCGCTCTTGTCGTCACCGCCGCCTCCGCCGCCCATGCCGAGACGCAGCGGCTGCGCGCCGGCGATGCGGTGCCGTTCTCGCATGCGCCGTGCAGCGTTTTCGATCGGCGGCCCTGCGCGCCCTATACGTGCAGCCTGCTGGATCACCACGGCCCGTGCATTCCTGAAATCGATTATCCCATCGGGCAGAATCTGCAGGTCACGGTGATGTCCAGGCCGCCACAGGACAAGCCCGACTGGTATCGCAAGCCCGATCACGATCTCGATACGCTCGTCGATCTCTTCGCGGCACTGCGTTCGTGCTGGACGCCGCCGGCGCAGGATGTCGCCCGCGCAGGGATGCAGATGTCGGTGATGTTTTCGTTCAATCGAACGGGCAGGCCGATCGCGCCGCCGCGCATGACCTTCGCCTCGCGCGACGCGCCGAAGGAGACGCGCGACACCTATCTCAAGGCGATCGACGACTCGCTGAATGGCTGCCTGCCGCTCACCTTCACCAAGGCGCTGGGCGGCGCCATCGCCGGGCGGCCGATCATGATCCGCTATATCGACAATCGCGAACTCGATGCAGGGGCGGGGGCGGTTCGCTGACATCGGCGGCCGCGGCATTGAACCCGCTTGGCGCCTGCCGCGACGAACCGAGACCACGGGGGCATCCGCTGCGGAATGCGCCTGTTCGCAATGATATCTCTCATGCAAGCTGATTGGAGTCTCGGATGTTGAAACTGCTGGGCTGCACTGCCGTCGCCGCATTGTTCGCGGTTGTCCAGATCGATGCGAGCCATGCCCAGAGCGCACCGCCCGCGGAGAAGGCCACGACGGATGCGGCAGCCGAGAAGGCTGCGGACAAGCCGGTGGCCGACAAACCTGTGGCGGACAAGCCCGCGGTGGACAAGGCTCCGGTTGACAAGCCTGCAGTCGATCGGGCCGCAGCGGAGAAACCGGCCGCAGAGAAGCCCGTCGCTGAAAAGCCGGCGGCGGAGAAACCGGCCGCCGACCGCGCAGCCGCCGACAAGGCGGCAACGGACAAGCCCGCGAGCGATCGTGCGGCGAGCGACAAGGCCGCTGCAGAGAAGCCTGCGGACAAGGAAGCCGTGCGCTCACCGGCCAAGCCGGCGGCCGAGAAGCCCGCCGCCGAGAAGGCCGCGGCAACCAGCGATGACGAGCAGCCGAAGAAAAAGAAAGCAAAGCACCTGACGCGCCAGCAGGAACTCGATCGCTCGCTTGAGACCGGCACCGTGCCGGCGCGCTATCGCAACCAGGTGCCGAAGGAATATCACCAGTTCATTCCGTTCGCGAAGCAGTAACACCCCGGGCAGCTCATCTCTCCCTGCCTTGCGAAGCTACGCTTCGCCGGGATGCGGGGAGAGGTGAGGCTGGAGCCGCTCACGCTGCGTCACGGCGCGCCGATCAGCTCGCATATTTGTATTGCGGTGCCGCCTTCAGCTGCGCGGCCGTGGTGTCCATCTCGGCGCTCCACTTCTTGTCATGGCCGTTCCAGGTCAGGTTGAGGGCCGAGGGACGTACGGCGACGTCGTGCTCGTCGATCCCCAGAAAGCCGCCGACGCTGAGAATGTAGCCGTTCACATGGCCGCTCTCGTCCATGGCGATATCCTTGATGCTGCCGATCGACTTGTTGGCGGCGTTGTGGACGTCGAGGCCGATCAGTTGCGTGCCAAGCCTGTCGCCGGCCGGAATGGTGCGGAAGGCCTCGGCTGCAGCGGCGGTCTGGCTGACATCGACAACATTGGTTGCGCGGGCCTGGCCGTTGCCCTGATTGTCGCCGCCATCGCTGAAAGCGACTTCGGAAATCGCGGTCATCGAGTCCGGCGTGATATACATCGAGACCGGATCGCCATTGCGATCGGTGGCATTCACCACGAATGAACCGGGTTCGACCTTGACGTTCGTCAACCCGGACTGCTGCAGGTCGTTGGTGACCCGCTGGATCACGCTGGGCTGCGCTGTGCTATCGTTGGAGGCGGCCTGTGCGATGGCGACTGTCGAGCCGGTAGCAAGCAGGGCGATCACCGCCAGTTTCATGACTTTCATGACGTAAACTCCATATCCTTGTCGCCCTCGCATGGACAACGATGCGGCCATGTCGCCGTTCGCGCATGTCCAGAATTTAATCGTCTCCCGGGGGCGTGAGCGCCGCGCATGCGGGCCGTCTCGCGACAATGAACCGCCGTTGCGCGTGCCGCGACGTAACGTTGGATCATTGGGAGGCAGCGATGCGGCGGTGGCTGGTTGTTGGATGTGTGATCGGTGTCGTCGGCATCATCGGCGGCGCCAGTGCGTGGCTGCTCTGGCCGCAGTCCGATGACTGGAGCGAGGAAGCAAAACTCTGCATCGGCGATAAGTACGCGGGTTTCTGGGACGCCAGTGGCCAGTACTCGTTCCGGATGGAATTCGAGAACAAGTGCTATCGCAAGGTCGCTTGCGGCGTCGATGTCATGGTCAGCAATGCCAAAGGCACGGTGAAGGACCACGGCAATGTCACCATCCCGGCGCGCGGCGAGATGCCGGGCACGGCGACCTACAGCCTGCCGACGACATCGTCGTCCGGCATGGCGCAGACGGCCAGGAATTGCCGGTTCGTGTGAGGTTGGGCTAGGCCGCATCTGGGCCGTATACTTATAAACGCAACGGCCGCATGTGACTGGGGCGACTAAGTCCGGGTTGCTCCCATAGCGATGTCACGATGGTCCACAACCGGGCGCAGAGTTTACGGCCGGTCTGCTTCTCGCTTAGTATCCTTAAATGTCAAAACGCGCAGACCTACTTGCCAGGATTGCCCGCACGGTGGCCGAACTTGCCCCGGACAGGATCGTGCGGGTTGCAATCGATGGCGTCGACGGGGCGGGAAAAACGACGTTTGCTAACGAGCTCGCGGGTGTGATGGTCGATTTTGGGCGACCCGTCATCAGAGCCTCCGTTGATGGCTTCCACAATCGAAGAGCGATCCGATATGCCAAGGGCCGGCAGTCGCCTATCGGTTTTTTCGAAGACTCCTACAATTACGCTTTGCTGAAGCAATATCTCTTGGAACCCCTGAGCCCCGGCGGCAATCGCCGTTATTGCATCGCGTCTTTCGACCACGTTACCGATAAACCCGTGGATTTGGTCGAGCGAGAAGCATCCTCGAATTCTATCCTCTTGCTGGACGGAATATTTCTGCATCGTCCCGAGCTACGCCCTTACTGGGAGGCATCGATCTTCCTTCGTGTCGACTTTCCGGTATCGGTGGCACGCAATGCTGTTAGGGATGGTATCTCCCCGGATCCGGCAGACGGCGCTAACCGTAGATACGTCGAGGGCCAGCGCATCTATCTGAGCAAATGTGCGCCCGAAGACTACGCGACAATTATTATTGATAACAACGATCTTGCGGAGCCTGCACTCGTGAAAAAGTGCTGGTAGGCGGAAGGGATGGACGAATTTGTCGTACACCTGCGCCGATCACCCGTTTCAACTAGGCTCAGCAGTGGGAAAACAACCCTGCAGAGATTGGCCGCGCCATGGCTATCGAACTTTCTTCGCTCGGGATCAATTTGAGTTCCGCGCCGATCTTAGGCATCGACGGTAACCGCAACAATCCTCTAATCGGTCGCCCACGCACCTGACCTAGTTGCCAAACGTGCGTATTCATTCATGAAGGAACTTGAATCTGTTGGCGTACGCGCCTGCGGCAAGCACACATTCTCGGATAAGAAGATAAGGTTCGAGAGCGCATTCTCATGGCAGGCCCCGTGCCATGTCCCCCATGCGATCGGCTTCGCTGCGCTACGCCGCTAAACTATCCCCGTAAAGAGCGGGAAGAGGTTAGGCCGGAGCCGCGCGCCTTGCGTGCGACTACTCAATCCTGATCTTCGCCGCCTTGATCACATCGGCCCAGAGCGCCTTCTCGTCATTCATACGCTTGCGGAGTTCTTCCGGCGTGGTCGGCGAGGGGGTGATGAGCTGCGCCTTCAGCTTCTCGATCACCGCCGGCTCGGTCAGTGTCATGCGCACCTCCGCATTGATCGCGGCGACCACATCCTTCGGCAATCCGCCCGGGCCGACCAGCGCATTCCAGGCGTCGGACTGCACGTCCACGCCGCTCTCTTTCAGCGTCGGCACATCCGGCAGGAACGGCGAGCGCTGCGCCGTCGTCACCGCGAGGATCTTCACCGCGCCGGTGGCGAGTTGCGGCGTCACGCCGATGGCCGGAAGGCATGCCACCTGCACATCGCCGCGGATCAGCGCCGTGGTGGCGGCGGGAGAGGACGGATAGGGGACGTGCACCATGTTCACCCCGGCCTTTTGCGCAATCGCTTCCATGCAGATCTGCGACAGCGTGCCGACGCCGATGGAGCCGTAGGCAAGACCCTTGCTGTCGGCTTTCGCCTTGGCCAGCAGCTCCGCCACCGAATTCACACCGAGACTGGTCGGCACCGCGAGCGCGCTCGGCAGTTGCGTGAGCAGCGTGATCGGCGCGATGTCGGTGTCGGGATTGTAGGGCAGCTTCGCAAACAGCAGCGTGTTGATGGCAAGCGGGCCGCCGAGCGAGATGCCGATCGTGCCGCCATCTGGCGCCGCCTTGCCGATGGCATCGGTGCCGATATTGCCGGAGGCGCCAGGCTTGTTCTCCACCACGAAACTGGTGCCGGGATGCCGCGTCTGCAGGCTGTCGGCGAGCACGCGGCCGACGATGTCCGGGCTCGCGCCAGGGCCGAACGGCACGATGATGCGCACCATTTTCGGCGGCCACACCGCCTGCGCGAAAGCCGCCTGCGGCACGGCGAGGACAAGCAATGCGGCGAGCGCCATGCGTGCGCGGATGGAGGTGGTGGCTTTTCGCAGCATTGCGCGTTTCCCCGGAAAAGTGATACCCGAACAGCGTCCAGACGCCGTGGCGAGCGGGACCATAATTGGAATTTCGGGGCGAGCAACCCATCCGGCACGCAACCGCCCTGCGAGAGGAAACAGGCCATGGGCCTCGTCGTGATGATCCTCGGCCTCGTGCTGTTTCTCGGCATCCACGTTTTCATCACCCGCCGCGACGCGCGCGCCGATGTGATCGCGCAGATCGGCGAGGGCGGCTACAAGATCGGCTTCTCCGTCATCTCGCTGCTTGGCCTCGCGCTGATCATCTGGGGCTTTGCGACCTACCGCGCCACCGGCTGGATCGACGTCTGGTATCCGCCGCTCTGGATCAAGCACCTCACCATCGCGCTGATGCTGCCCGCCGTCATCATGGTCGCTGCCTCCTACATCCGCGGCCGCATCTACACCACGCTGAAGCACCCGATGCTCGCCGGCGTCAAACTGTGGGCACTGTCGCATTTGCTGGCCAATGGCGATCTCGGCTCGATCATCCTGTTCGGCTCGTTTCTCGCCTGGGCGGTGTTCGACCGCATCTCGCTGAAGCGCCGCGCCGATAGCGGTGCGCCGCCGATTCCGGTGGGCGGCGTCGGCAATGATGCGATTGCGGTGGCGGTCGGTCTCGTCGCCTATCTTGCTTTGGGTTTCGCTTTCCACCCGGTGGTGATCGGCGTGCCCGTATTCGGAGCCTAAGTCATGTCAGTACAAGCAGTGATCAAGCGAAAGACCGCACCGGATATTCTCGCTCGCAAGAATGGCGAGCCGATTGTGATGCTCACGTCGTATCACGCCCATACGGCCTCGCTGGTCGATCGCTATTGCGACGTCATCCTCGTCGGCGACTCGCTCGGCAATGTGATGCATGGTTTCGAGACCACGCTGCCGGTGACGCTGGAGATGATGATCCTGCAGGGCCACGCGGTCATGCGCGGGTCCAAGCAGTCGCTCGTCGTGGTGGACATGCCGTTCGGCTCCTATGAAGCGTCGAAGGAGCAGGCCTTCCATTCCGCCGCGCGCATTTTGAAAGAGACGCATTGCGGGGCCGTGAAGCTGGAAGGCGGCGCGCGCATGGCGGAGACGATCGCGTTTTTGACGGAGCGCGGCATTCCGGTCATGGCGCATATCGGCCTGACGCCGCAGTCGATCAATGCACTCGGCTCGTTCCGCTCGCAGGGGAAGGACGAAGCCGAAGCGCTGGCGCGCGGCGAGAATGTGAGCGGCCCGATTCAGAACGATGCGATTGCGGTCGCGCAGGCCGGCGCATTCTCCGTCGTCATCGAAGCGGTGGCCGAACCGGTCGCGCGAAAAATCACGCAGACGATTGCGATCCCCACGATCGGCATCGGCGCAAGCTCGGCTTGCGACGGGCAGGTGCTGGTGCTCGAGGACATGCTCGGCCTCAATGCGCGGGTGCCGAAGTTCGTCAAGAAGTACGGCAATCTCGGTTCCATGATCGAGGCGGCGATCGAGGGCTATGCGACGGAAGTGCGCTCCCGTGCATTTCCGGGGCCCGAACATGTATATGGAGCGAAGCCCAAAAGCTGACGCAAGTTCGCCGCTGGGCGGCCGCACGAAATGCGTGCCAAACGGGAATTTTGCGCGCATTTCGGTGTTGTGAGCGTGTGGGCGACAGTGAAGGACAGTCGATCATGAAGACCTTGAAATATCTAGGCTTTGCAGCTGCCTTGGTGCTTGTGCCGCAAGTTTGCCACAGCGAGCCCGCGAAGAAGCATCGCAAGCCGCATGTGCAATCCGTCGAGCCGCGGCCGGTCTATCGGTCCAAGGAAGACATCTATCGCGGCAATGCCGCGCTCGGCGGCAACAACGCCAATTCGGCCTATGGCTCGAATAGTGCTGATGAAAATGCCAATGGCCGCACCGGCGGCGGGTTCGGCAGCTGAACGCCACGGCGTTTGACTGTGTGAAGCTTTCCGGGATAACGCCTTGATCGCCAACATCTTGATGGCGCACGGCTTTGCCTTGCCAACGCCATAACGCTAGGGTATCGCCGCCGCGATGCGCGGGCGATGGCCCCAGCGTCGCTCGGGGTGAGCGCGGCCGATCCGTCACAGGAAATATCCAAGTGTCTGAATTATTTAATGAAGTCGATGAGGATCTGCGTCGCGAGCAGCTCAAGAAGATTTGGGAGAAATATTCGCTCCTGATTATTCTGGTCGCAATTCTCATTGTCGGCGGCGTCGGCGGCTGGCGTGCCTATACGTATTTCGAGGCCAAGAAGGCCGCCGAAGCCGGCGCGGCCTTTGATCGCGCTGCAGAATTGTCCGAGCAGAACAAGCCGGCCGAGGCCGAAGCCGCCTTCACCAAGCTCGCCGCCGAGGCGCCTGCAGGCTACCGCACCATGGCGCGCCTGCGCGCGGCCGGCGAGGCCGCGAAGCGCGATGCTGCGACGGCCGTGAAACTCTATGACGAAGTCATCGCGGACAACACCGTCGGCGCGCCGGAGAAGGATCTCGCCCGCGTCCGTGTCGGCGCTTTGCTTGTTGAAACAACGGCTTACGATACACTGCTGCCGAAGCTCGAGCCCGCCACGACGGCCACCAGCACCTATCGCCATTCGGCGCGCGAACTGCTCGCACTGTCCGCCTGGAAGGCGGGCAATGCCGGCGAGACACGCAAATGGGTCGAGGCTCTGTCCAACGATCCTGAGACCCCCTCCAGCATCCGCACCCGCGCCGAAGCGCTGCAGGCGCTGCTGCCGCCCGCCGCCAAGAGCTGATCCGGCGTCCGAACGAGTTTGAGTGAGAAGCCTATGCGCTCATCGATGCAACGCCTTGTTTCCGCTGCGGTTCTGATCGCGCTTGCCAGCGTCCTGACGGGCTGCGGCGGGGCGTCGAGCTGGGATCCGTCGGATCTGCTCGATTTCATGGACACCAAGAAGAAGCTCCCCGGCGACCGCAAACCGGTATTCCCCGAAGGCGTTCCCGGCCTCGAACAGGGCGTGCCGCGCGATCTCTACAAGGAAAGCGTCGAGCGCCAGCAGGCCGAACAGGCCGCCGCTGCGGCTGCCGCAGCAGCCCCGCCGCAACAGGCCGCGCCGCCGGCGCAGGCGCGCAAGTCCAAGTCGCGCAGCCGCGGCGATGTTGAGGTTGGCAATGTCCGTCAGGAAGGTGCGCCAGCCGCTGCCGGTACGGATGAAGGTGGTGCCGCAGACGTCGCGCCGCCGCCGAAAGGCAAGCAGGTCACGCGCCGCCGCTCCACCACCGCGCCGCCGCCGGATGAACCGGCCGCCGCACCTGCCGCTCCCGCACAACAACAACCTTCCTCAGGATTCCCGGCACCGATGCCGTCGGGAAGTTTTTCGCGCTAACCTCACGCGCAACCGCGCATTGACAGAACGTCCGTAACGGGCGCACGGATCGCCCATGTCTTATACGATTGCCATTATCGGCCGGCCCAATGTCGGCAAGTCCACGCTGTTCAACCGTCTGGTTGGGCAGAAACTGGCGCTCGTCGACGACACGCCGGGCGTGACGCGCGACCGCCGCGAGGGCGCGGCCAGACTCGGCGACCTCGAATTCACCATCATCGACACCGCCGGCCTCGATGAAGGCGCCAAGGGCTCGCTCACCGCACGCATGCAGGAGCAGACCGAGACGGCGATCGCACTCGCAGACGCGCTGTTCTTCGTCATCGACGCGCGCATGGGCCTGACGCCGAACGACCGCGCTTTCGCGGATTTCGCGCGCCGCGCCGACAAGCCGGTGCTGCTGCTCGCCAACAAGAGCGAGGGCAAGCATGGCGAGATCGGCGCGATGGAGAGCTACGCGCTCGGGCTCGGTGATCCCATCCAGATCTCCGCCGAACATGGCGAGGGCATGGGCGAGCTCTATGACGAACTTGCAAAATTGCTGCCGGAGCCGGTGGAAGAGGAAGAAGAGGAAGCGATTGCGGAAGAGTGGAGCGATGAGGAAATTGCCTCACGCCCGATCCGCGTCGCCATTGTCGGCCGTCCGAATGCCGGCAAGTCCACGACCATCAATCATCTGCTCGGCGAAGAACGTCTGCTGACCTCGCCGGAAGCCGGCACGACGCGCGACAGCATCTCCGTCGAGGTGGACTACAAGGGTCGTAATTTCCGCATCTTCGACACGGCCGGCCTGCGCCGCCGCTCGCGCATCGAGGAGAAGCTGGAAAAGCTCTCCGTCGCCGATGCGTTGCGTGCCGTGCGTTTCGCCGAAGTCGTCGTGATGATGATGGACTCGCAGAACAAGTTCGAGGAACAGGATCTGCGCATCACCGATCTCGTCGAGCGCGAAGGCCGCGCCCTGGTGCTTGCGGTCAACAAATGGGATCTCGTCGAGAAGCGCGGCGGCATGATCGGCCAGCTGCGAACAGAGGCCGATCACTGGCTGCCGCAGATCAAGGGCGTGCCGATCGTCGCCATCTCCGGCCTGATGGGCGAGGGCATCGACCGCCTGATGGCGGCGATCCAGGAAGCCTACAAGATCTGGAATCGACGCATTGCGACCGCGGCGCTGAACCGCTGGTTCGAGGATGCAATCTCGACCAACCCGCCGCCGGCCGTTTCAGGGCGGCGGCTGAAGCTGAATTACATTACGCAAACCAAGGCGCGTCCGCCAAGCTTTGTGGTGTTCTGCTCGCGCGCCGACGCGGTGCCGACGAGCTATCTGCGCTATCTTACCAACAGCATGCGCGAGGCGTTCGACCTGCCAGGTACGCCGATCCGTATCACGCTGCGTGAGAAGGCCAACCCTTTTGCGCATAAGCGGAAGCGGCCGAATTAGCGATATTAGGTGGTAAGGCGGTTCGCCGAAGTCGTAATCCGCCGCTGCTTCACCGCGTCGGATTACGCTTCGCTAATCGCCCTACGGTTACGTTGCCCGCATCTCGCGCGCTGCCGCCACCATGTTGACCAGAGCGGGCTTCACTTCGTCCCACTTGCGGGTTTTCAGACCGCAATCCGGGTTGATCCAGAGCTGGGCATCCGCAAGGCGTTGCCTAGCGAGTCTCAGAAGCTCAGTCATCTCACCGATCTCCGGAACGCGCGGCGAGTGGATATCGTAGACGCCCGGTCCGATCTCGTTCGGATATTTGTAGCTCTTGAACGCGTCCAGCAGCTCCATCTTGGAGCGCGACGTTTCGATGGAGATGACGTCGGCATCCATGGCGCCGATGGCGTCGATGATGTCGTTGAACTCCGAATAGCACATATGGGTGTGAATCTGAGTGCGATCCTCAACGCCCGATGCACTGATCCGGAAGCTATCGACAGCCCAGCCGAGATAAGTTGTCCACTGCGACTTGCGCAGGGGCAGGCCTTCGCGGAGGGCGGCTTCATCGATCTGAATCATCTTGGCACCGGCCTCTTCGAGGTCGATGACCTCGTCGCGGATCGCGAGAGCGATCTGCTGGCAGGCGACGCTGCGTGGGACGTCATCGCGGACGAAGGACCAGTTCAGGATCGTTACCGGGCCAGTGAGCATTGCTTTCATTGGCCGTTTGGTGAGCGACTGCGCGTAGCGCCACCAACCGAGCGTCATGGATACCGGGCGTGAGACGTCGCCGAACAGGATTGGCGGACGCACATAGCGCGAGCCGTAGGACTGCACCCAGCCATGCCTGGTGAAGGTGAATCCGGTCAGCTGTTCGCCGAAATACTGTACCATGTCGTTGCGCTCGAACTCGCCATGCACGAGCACATCGAGGCCGATCTCCTCTTGCCAGCGCACGGCCTCCGCCGTCTCCTCGCGCAGGAATTGCTCGTACTTGTCCAGTGTGATGTCGCCGCGGGAGAAGGACGCACGTGCATTGCGCACGGTGGCGGTTTGCGGGAACGAGCCAATGGTTGTGGTCGGGAACCGCGGTAGATCGAAGGCGTTGCGCTGAATCTCCGCTCGTTTGGCGAAGGGCGACTTGCGGCTGTGGTTTTGACCGGTAAGGCCTGCCATGCGCCTGGAGACCACGTCATTGTGGATCTTCGGTGAGGAATCGCGCGCGATGACGGCGTTGTCGGAGGCAGACAGCGCATCGCCGACGCTCGCACGTCCCTGCGCAAGCGCTTTACCGAGCGCAGACAGCTCTCCCATTTTCTGCAGTGCGAAAGCAAGCCAGCTTTTCACGTCAGGATCGAGATCGGTTTCGAGTTCGAGATCGATGGGCACGTGCAGCAGCGAACAGGATGCTGCGATCTGCACGCGATCGGTTCCGAGCTGTTTGACGACGGGGGTGATGCGGTCGAGTGTACCAGACAGGTCGGTGCGCCAGACATTGCGGCCATCGACGACGCCGAGCGACAGGACGAGATCAGAGCGGATGCGTGACGCGACCTGCGCAAGCTGATCGGGGCCACGCTTCAGGTCGATATGCAGACCGGCAACGGGCAACGCAAGTGCGGTCTCGAGATTGTCGCCGATCTCGCCGAAGTAGGTGGTGAGCATGATCTTCAGGTTTGGCACATTGGCGCCGATTCTGGCGTAGGCGTGCTTCAGCGCATTCCGCGTTACGTCGTCGAGATCGAGCACGAGGCAGGGCTCGTCAATCTGCACCCAGTCGGCGCCGCGATGGGACAGCTCACGCAGCACTTCGATATAGACAGGCAACAGTCTGTCGAGCAGGGATAGCGCATCGAGGCCGGCGTCGTGGCCCTTGCCGAGCTTCAGGAAGGTGATCGGGCCGACAAGAACGGGGCGGGTGTGATGACCGAGGGCCTTCGCTTCCTCGAACTCGTCAATCGGCTTGCGCGAGGACAGTGCGAACGTCTGGTCCTTGGAAAATTCCGGCACCATGTAGTGGTAATTGGTATCGAACCATTTTGTCATTTCCTGCGCGACGACGCCGTGGCCGTGATGAGTATGACCACAGCTTGCATGGGCCGCTTCGCCCTGCGCACCGCGCGCCATGGCGAAGTAGGTCGCGAGCGGCACCGGGCCTGATGTCCAGCCATAGGCTTTCGGAATAGCGCCGACCATCACGCTGGTGTCGAGCACCTGATCGTAGAGCGAGAAGTCGTTGGATGGAATGACCGTGATGCCGAGCGACTTCTGGCGCGCCCAATTGGCGGCGCGCAGATCCGCGGCGGTCTTATGGAGATCTTGTTCGGTGGATTTTTCAGCCCAGAAGCTTTCGAGGGCGAATTTCAATTCGCGCCGGGGACCGATCCGCGGCGTGCCGAGCGTTGCAACAGGAAGTGAAGGAAGAGACATAGCTTTAACCCCATGATTGGGGGCAAAGGGAAGGCGGACGCAGGCATGATCTGCCACGGACGCGGCAGGCTGCTTAGCGCACCACCGGGACACCCCGCCCGTGGACGTACATATTGTCGAGGCAGGTCTCCTGGCTCGCGGGTCACAGCTGGCGTCCGGCCTTCCCGAAGCTTGCGCTTCAGTGACACTTATGGACGCTGGCTCACCGCTTACAGTTGCGGGGGCAGCGCCGGCATTGCGACGAACCAGATCGGCTCGCCGCGCACCGGCTTCCCTCTTAGCTCCGGTTCGAACGTGAACCGGAGACCTCGACGTTTCGAGTTAAGTGAGTATGCACCTCTTCGTCAATCCGTGGGCTACGGTGTGGGCAGATCCACAATTACGTGATCGCAGTCGGGCGGTGGGCAAGCGCCCGCGGCCAAAGCGACGCCTGCGTTACCGAACAATCTTCTGCTGCGGCATTCCGGCCGGGATGATTGTCTTGACGATGCTGGCATCGAGCGCTTCGTAATCATGCAGGCCGATGGTGTCGTAGAGCTCAGCGCGGGTCTGCATGCGATCGACCATTTTGTGGGCACCGCCGTCACGCGCGATTGCCGCATAGAGATCGGCCTGCGCCTTGTTGGCGACACGCAGTGATGACACCGGCCAGATCACCATGGCATAACCCATCGCCTCGAATTCGGACGCGGTAAAGAACGGCGTCTTGCCGAATTCGGTCATATTGGCGAGCAAGGGAACGCCGGGCATGCGGTCGGCGAAGGCACGGAACATCTCGGCGGTGTTGAGTGCTTCCGGAAAGATCGCGTCGGCGCCGGCTTGCATATAGAGCTTTGCACGCGCCACCGCGCTGTCGAGGCCTTCATTTGCAGCGGCATCGGTACGTGCGATGATCACGAGATCGCGCCGCGCCTGCGCGGCAGCGGCAACCTTGGCTGCCATGTCATGGGCATCCGCGATTTTCTTGTCGTTCAGGTGTCCGCATTTCTTCGGAAGGATCTGATCCTCGAGATGCAGCGCGCCGGCACCGGCATCCTCGAATACGCGGGTGGCGTGCATGACGTTGAGCGCTTCGCCATAGCCGGTATCGGCATCGACGAGTAATGGTAGTTGCGCTGCGCGAACAATCTGGCGGATGAAGAAGGAGACTTCGTCCACCGTGATGATGCCGAGATCTGGCAGCCCCATGGAGGCCGTCATTGCGGCACCCGACAAGTATAATCCCTGGAAACCAGCGGCTCTGGCCTGCAAGGCGGACATGCCGTTATGCGCGCCCGGAAGATGCAGGATGCCGGGCTGTTCCAGCAATTTGCGGAAGCGACGACCGGCGGATTCCGTGGCGAGATCCGAGGCGACGAGATAAGGCATGCGAGACTTCCTTCAGGCTGCGTACGGAGAGGCGAGAGCGCCACGCTCGTTGATCGGCACGAAGGTCAGATTTTCCGGGCCGACATAATTTGCGGATGGCCGGATGATCTTGTTGTCAATGCGCTGTTCGATGACGTGGGCAGCCCAGCCGGAGGTACGCGCGATCACGAAGAGAGGCGTGAACATCGCTGTTGGCACACCAAGCATGTGATAGGACACTGCGCTGAACCAATCGAGATTAGCGAACATTTTTTTGCTGTCTGCCATCACGGCTTCGATACGGTCGGCGATCTCGAACATCTTCAAAGATCCCGCCTCCTGCGAGAGCCGCCGAGCGACTTCCTTGATCACCTTGTTGCGGGGGTCGGCGATCGTATAGACGGGATGGCCGAAGCCGATCACGACCTCCTTGCTGGCGACACGCTGGCGGATATCCGCCTCCGCTTCGTCGGCATTCGCGTAACGCTTCTGGATCTCGAACGCGACCTCGTTGGCGCCGCCATGTTTTGGCCCGCGCAGCGCGCCGATGGCGCCGGTGACGGCCGAATAGATATCGGCGCCGGTGCCGGCGATGGCGCGCGCCGTGAAGGTGGAAGCATTGAACTCATGCTCGGCATAGAGAATGAGCGAGGTGTGCATCGCGCGTACTTCTGCTGGCTTCGGCGCCTTGCCATGCAGGAGGTGCAGGAAATGGCCACCGATAGTGTCGTCGTCGGTCTCCAGTTCGATGCGGCGGCCGTTCTGCGAGAAGTGATGCCAGTAGAGCAGCATCGAGCCGAGCGAGGCCATTAGCCGGTCGGCGATGTCGCGCGCGCCCGGATGATTGTGGTCTGACGCTTCCGGCAACACGCAACCGAGCGTCGATACTCCCGAGCGCATCACATCCATCGGATGCGCGGCCGCGGGCAGGGCTTCGAGTGCGGCGCGGACGGCAGTCGGCAGGCCGCGCAGGGATTTCAGCTTGGTCTTGTAGGCGGCAAGTTCTGCGGGCGTAGGTAGGGAGCCGTGAACGAGGAGATAGGCAATCTCCTCGAACTCGCAGCGCTCGGCGACATCCAGGATGTCGTAGCCGCGATAGTGCAGATCGTTGCCGGTGCGGCCCACCGTGCACAGTGCGGTGTTGCCGGCGACAACACCGGACAGTGCTACGGATTTCTTCGGAGCCGGGCGGGTCTGCTGAACAGTCTCAACCATGCGATCCTCCTTGTGCGTTTCCTGACGCGCTATTTGGCCGACCAGTCGAAAATGCCGCGCGCTGCATTGTCTTGCAGTCTCTCGGCATCGACGTAGAAATTGAGCGAGGCGATATCCTGCGCGGTGAGTTCGGGCAGGCGCTCCACCAGGCGAAGGAAGCGCTTCTGCTCGGCGGTGTGGACCACGCCTTCGGCAAGCTGCTCGAACTTGCGGATATAGTGCGCGCGGACGAACGGCCGGGCGCCGAGCGGATGTGCGTCGGCCAGCGCGAGTTCGTCGCTGATGGTCGAGCCGCCTTTCAGCGTCACGACGACGCGGCCGCCGAAGGCTTTCTGCTTCGGATCGTGCGTGTGATAGCGCTCGGTCCATTTCGGGTCTTCGATGGTCGAAATTTTGTGCCACAACGCTATGGTTTCGGGCCGATTGGCGCGTTCCGGCGCATAGGAGTGCTGGTGATGCCAGCCGCCGTCTTCGAGCGCGACGGCGAAGATATACATGATCGAGTGATCGAGGGTTTCGCGGCTCGCCTTGGGGTCCATCTTCTGCGGATCATTGGCGCCGGTGCCGATGACGTAATGGGTGTGATGGCTGGTATGGATGACGATACTCTCGACCTTGGAGAGATCGCCGATCTTCGGGCCCATGCGCCGCGCCAGATCAATCAGGGCCTGGCTCTGATACTCGGCCGAGTGTTCCTTGGTGTAGGTGTCGAGAATGGCCCGCTTCGGTTCGCCGCGCTCCGGCAGCGGCACGGTGTAGTCAGCCTTGGGGCCGGACAGCAAATAGGCGATAAAACCGTCTTCGCCTTCCCAGGCGGGCGACGGCGCGTTTTCGCCGCGCATCACGCGGTCCACGGCCTCGATTGCCATCTTGCCGGCGAAGGCGGGAGCATAGGCTTTCCAGCTCGAAATCTCGCCCTTGCGCGATTGTCGCGTGGTGGTGGTGACATGCAGCGCCTGCTGCACCGCCTGATAGATCGTCTCGGTGGGCAGCTTGAGCAGAGTGCCGATGCCGGCCGCTGCGGATGGGCCGAGATGGGCGATGTGGTCGATCTTGTGCTCATGCAGGCAGATGCCCTTCACGAGATCGACCTGAATTTCATAGCCGGTGGCAAGGCCGCGCAGTAACGCCGCGCCGTCGAGGCCGCAATGCTGGGCAACGGCGAGGATCGGCGGGATGTTGTCGCCGGGATGCGAGTAGTCGGCGGCGAGAAAGGTGTCGTGGAAGTCCAGCTCGCGGACCGCGACACCATTGGCCCAGGCCGCCCATTCCGGCGACACGCGCTGGCGATGCGGAAGGCCGAAGATGGTGGCACCCGGCGCCAGCGGATGCGCGACGGCTTGCGCACGCGCGCTCGCCACCGGGCGGCGGGCAACGGACGCAGCCGCGACGGCTGCATTGTCGATGATGCGATTGCCGATCATCTCGATCACGGCCGGCTCAAGGGCGACCGGATCCGCCGCGACTTCGGCGATCTTCCAGGCGAGCTGGTCGTTGCGGGCGAGCTTTTCCGACGATTTGTAAGTGCGGACGTTGTGGAATTTCACGAGAACCTGCCTTTAGACATCGCGTGGAGAGAAGAGGTGGACGCCGCGCGGCCGGCCGCTGTCGTCGACCGCGATCATCTCAAAAGAGCCGTGCATGGCGCGCCGGCGCTGGCCGGTGACAAGTGTTTCAGCGGTCACCTCGACATTTACGGTCATGGAGGAACGGCCGATCCGCGATACCCAGGAGGTTAGTTCGGCCAGTTCGCCGACCTGCACGGGCGTTTCGAACTGCACGTGGTCCGTGCTCGCCATCACGACGGCGCAGCGTGCATGGCGTGTCGCCGCTACGAACGCGGCCTTGCCCATCAGGCTCAGTGCATTGCCGCCGAACAGCGTGCCGTAATGATTTGCCTGATCCGGAAAGACGAGCTCGACGAACCGGACCGGTTCGCTCTGCAGAGCTGCCTCTGGGGACATATTGGCCATGGCCGGGTGCTCGATCGCGCTTGCAAGTGAAAGACAAGTTCGCAATATCTGCAAAACGAGAGGCCCGGATAGGGCTGAAAATGCGTAGTGAAGCGAAGAGTTTGCGGTGATTTTGTAAAGTTTGCGAAGTTACGGAGGTGGTGATGAAGAAGGCATTCATGGGAGTGCGGCTGCGGCGGCTGCGCGAGGAGCGCCGCCTCACGCAGCAGGCCGTGGCATCGGCCATCGGTATTTCACTGAGCTATCTCAACCAGATCGAGAACAATCAGCGCCCGCTGACCGTCGCCGTTCTGCTGAAGCTCAACGCCGCATTCGGCGTCGATGTGCAGCTGTTCTCGGAGGACGACGAAGCCCGCCTGATTTCCGATTTGCGCGATGCCTTGTCGGATCCCCATGTCGGCGAGACGATTTCGATGGCGGAGCTGCGCGAACTAGCCGTGAACATGCCGGCGGTCGGCCGTGCTCTGGTCAATCTCAACCGCAAGCACCGGCAGGCACTGGAGCAAATCACTGCATTGGCCTCACAATTCGGCCAGGATCGGCAGACCGCGATCCTGCCATCGACGCCCTATGAGGAGGTGCGCGACTTCTTTTACTCCAGGCACAATTACATCGCCGAACTCGACGAAGCCGCCGAAGCACTCGCCAGCAAGTTAAAGTCTGCGGGTCCCGTTTCGAGCGATGTGCTGAAAGACTATCTGGGGGAGAGGCACAGGCTGTCCGTTACGGTCGATCGCACATTAGGGGATGTGCAGCGGCGCTTTGATGCGCAGGCGCGCAGTTTGCAAATCTCGCGCAATCTCGAACCGGGCCAGCAGGCATTTCAACTTGCGACCCAGATTGCGATGCTGGAGCGCGGCACGGAAATTTCTGCGATCGTGTCCGATGCGAAGATGACTAACGACGAAGCGCGCGCACTGGCGCGCATCGGCCTTGCAAATTACTTTGCCGGCGCACTCATCCTTCCCTATGAGCGCTTTTTGGCCGAAGCACAGCGCAAGCGCTACGATATCGACCTGCTCAGCGACGAATTCGATGTCGGCTTCGAGACCATCTGCCATCGGCTGAGCACCCTGCAGCGACCGTCGTCACGCGGCGTGCCGTTCTTCTTTATCCGGGTCGATCGTGCCGGCAACATCTCCAAACGGCAATCAGCAACGGATTTCCATTTCTCGCGGATCGGAGGGACGTGTCCGTTATGGAATGTGTATGAGGCCTTCGCGCACCCTGATCGCATCCTGACGCAACTAGCGCGGATGCCGGACGAGCGAACCTATCTATGGATCGCACGCAGCGTGACCCGGCGGCGAGGCGGATTCGGGGCGCTGCCCAAGACCTTCGCCGTCGCACTCGGCTGCGATGTCCGTCATGCGTCGGAATTGATCTATTCGCAGGGCATGGATGTTCTGGATAGCGCCTCGGCGACGCCAATCGGCATGGGCTGCAAGGTTTGCGAACGCGCGGGCTGCCCGCAGCGCGCGTTTCCGCCGCTCGGGCGACCGCTGGTGATCGACGAAGGACGCACGATGTTCGCTCCTTACGCGACGACGACCGGAATGTAGGCTTCCAATGTTAGTTGCGGTATGCGCGCAACCGGCGCGACCAAGCGAAAATTTTAACGTAAATGATCGACAATAGATTCAGGTTTTCGGTGTGCTCTCGCCGCAAGCGATGACGAATTGTTGAGACAGGAATTTCATATGATCCTTCGATACCGTTTTTCTGGAATACGACCCGCGGTGGTGGGCGCACTGAGCTTGGTCGGCGCCGTTGCCCTGAGCCTGACGGGCGCGCAGGCTGCGCCGCTGCTACCCGGCAAGGGCGTCACCGTAGCGTCACATGTCCTGCAGGTGCGCGATGGCTGCGGGCCGGGGATGCGTTACAGCGAGCGCCGCGATGCCTGCGTCGAGGATTTCGATCGCGGCCCGCGCGGTTATGACGATCGCGGTCCGCCGCCGATGTATGACCGTCGCCCGCCGCCGCCGGAATACGATCGCCGTCCGCCACCTCCGCCCGAATATTATCGCGGCGATGCGCGTCCGATGCCCGATTGCGGCCGTGGCATGCGCTTCAGCAACAGCCGGCAGGCCTGCGTGCCCATCGAGGAGCGAGTCGATAGTCGCGGCGACGCCGATGTGGCCGCTGGTGCGCTGGTTGGCGGCGCCGTCGGTGCCATCATCGGCTCGGCGATCCGCAATGACTCGGGGCCGCAGCAGAAGGTGGTGCGGCCGGTGAGGTGAGGGATGGCGGTGAGGAAGCTATCGTCGTCCGGCAGCAGCGAAGCGAGCTTCGCTGGATGATCGGGCGATCCAGTACACTCAGGCCGTCGTTTACTTGGCCACCCGGTCAAGCCGGGTGACGACAGATAAAGTGCCCGTCTACTTCAGCGCATCCGATACGAGTTTGAATTTCTGGATGCGCTTTCCGGTATCGACTTCGGCCGTGTAGACATTTCCCTTGGCATCCACCGCCATGGCGTGAATCCAGTGGAATTGGCCGGCATTGCGGCCGTTGCGACCGAAAGAGCCGACCACTTTCCCATCGTCGCGATTGAGGATGCGGACTTCATTGTTCTCGCCATCGGCCGTCAGCAGCCAGCTTTGTTTCGGATCGGGCCAGACGGCGATGTCCCACACCGCGCCGTTGCCGAGGGTGGCCTTCTCGTAGAACCATTCTTTCACAAACGTGCCGTCCTTCTTGAACACCTGCACGCGGTTGTTGATGCGGTCGCAGACATAAACGAGGCCGTCGCTGGCGAGCTTCACGCAGTGCACGGGATTGCCGAACTGCTGCGACACCGGCGCGTTCGGATCGTAGGCGGCCTGCTTGTCGTCATTCGGCTTGTTGCCATAGGCACCCCAGTGTCGCTTGTAAGCGCCGGTCGTTGCATCGAACACGATGACGCGACGATTGCCGTAACCATCGGCGACATAAATCTCGTTGGCATCCTTGTCGATGGCGGTTTCGGCGGGCTTGCCGAGCTGGGTGGTATCGTTGCTGCCCTTGCTCGGCGCGATCTTGCCGATCTGCATCACGAACTTGCCGTCGAGTGTGAATTTCAGAATCGCATTGTCATTGGCCTCGTTGCCGCCGATCCAGACGAAACCGTCGTCGCTGACCTCGATGCCGTGTTCGCGGCCGACCCATTCATAGCCTTCGCCGGGCCCGCCCCATGAACGCAGCAGATTGCCCTCGGCATCGAATTCGAGCACCGGCGGAGCAGAGACGCAGCATTTTGAGCGTGGCGGATTGAGCGCGGCGCCTTTCTCATCATCGGTGAGCGAGCGCGGGCGATGGATCAGCCAGATATGGCCATCCTTGTCGGTGGTGATACCGCCGACCTGGCCCAGGATCCAGTTGTTCGGCAGCGGTTTCGGCCAGGAGGCTTCGACTTCGAAGCGGGGGATGTCGGCAGCGCGGGCGGAGAATGCGGCGAGGGTGAATGCTGCTGCAAGCGCGAACGAACGCAGGCGTAACGCCATGACGACCTCCCTATGTGATGCGGGTTGGTCCCGCTTGAAGGGAAGTGTAGCCGGGATAGGGCGGAGTGCAATGCGTGACGCAAATGACGCGACACTCTCGCTTGTCGTCACCCGGCTTGACCGGGTAGCCTAGTAAACGACGGCCTGAGTGTACTGGATCGCCCGGTCCCGGGCGATGACAGTTTGAGTATGTCTACGACGGCGGATGAAAACCCATCACCTTGCCGGTCTTGTAGTCCACGAACTTGCCCGTCTCGGTCCATGACGGCAGGCAGAGTGGCAGGATGGCCTCGGCTGCCTGCACCGGCGTATCGAGCGTTTCCGGGTCTTCACCCGGCATCACGATGGCGCGCATATGGGTGCGGATCGGGCCGGGATTGAACAGGTTTACACGCAAAGGCGTCGTCGCGGTCTCGTTGGCCCAGACGCGCACTAGCGCTTCGAGCGCGGCCTTCGACGCGGCGTAGGGGCCGCGATAGGCGGAGGCCTTGTTGGCCGTGCCCGACGTGACGAAGACCGCGCGGCCGGCGTCGGATTGCTGCAGCAAGGGCTCCATGCAGCGGATGAGCTGGAAGTTGGCGTTGACGTTGACTGCCATCGTGTCGTTCCAGCCCTTGGGTTCGACATGGCCGAGCGGCGAGGACGGGCCGGCAACGCCGGCATTGCCGACGAGGATGTCGAGCTTGCCGTGGCGCTCGTGCAGCGCAGCCCCCAGGCGAGCGACGCCATCCCAATCGGTGACGCTGAGCGGCACCAGCGTGGCGCTGCCGCCTTCCGCCGCGATGGCATCGTCGAGTTCCTCGAGGCCGCCCTGCGTGCGCGCCACAGCGATAATGTGGGCGCCGGCTTTGGCGAGCGCGATGGCGGTCGCATAGCCGATTCCGCGCGAGGCGCCGGTGACGAGAGCGATACGGGAGGCGAGGGGGTTTGACATTGGGTAGCTTCACTCCGTCGTGCCCGGATGTGTTCCGGGCATCCGCGTCTTTGCCGCGTGTTTTATAGACGTGGATGGCCGGGACAAGCCCGGCCATGACGGCGATTGATCGCGATCAAAGAGCTGTGCGGTCAGCTCGCCTCGGCCAGCAGCGATAGCTGGCGCGGGTCGTCGATCTCGCTCATGTCGGTGAGCGGGGTCGGGTAATCGCCCGTAAAGCAGTGGTCGGCGAATTTCGGCTGGGCCGGGTTGCGGCCGGCCTCGCCCATGGCGCGATAGATGCCGTCCACCGAGACGAAAGCCAGACTGTCCGCGCCGATCAGGTCGCGCATCTGCTCCAGCGAATGCGTGGCGGCGAGCAGGCCGGCGCGATCCGGGGTGTCGATGCCGTAATAATCGGGATGGGTGATCGGCGGCGAGGCAATGCGGAAATGGACTTCTGTCGCGCCCGCATCGCGCATCATCTTGACGATCTTCTTCGAGGTGGTGCCGCGCACCAGGCTGTCGTCGATCAGGATGATGCGCTTGCCGGCGATGGCGGCGCGGTTGGCCGAATGTTTCATGCGCACGCCGAGTTCGCGCACGCTCTGGGTCGGCTGGATGAAGGTGCGGCCGACATAGTGATTGCGGATGATGCCGAGTTCGAACGGGATGCCGGAGGCTCGGGAATAGCCGATGGCGGCGGGCACGCCGGAGTCGGGCACGGGGACGACAACGTCCGCATCCACATGGGTCTCGCGGGCGAGTTCTTCGCCCATGCGCTTGCGCGTGTCGTAGACCGAGCGGCCGGCAACCACCGAGTCCGGACGCGCGAAGTAAATATATTCGAAGATACAGGGGCGCGGTGGCTGCGGCGCAAATGGCTTGTGGCTCTGGGTGCCATTCTCATCGAACACAATGACTTCGCCGGGTTCGATGTCGCGGATGTATTTGGCGCCGATGATGTCGAGGGCGCAGGTTTCCGAGGCGAGGATGGGACAGCCGTCGAGTTCGCCGAGGACGAGGGGGCGGATGCCGAGCGGATCGCGGGCGCCGACCAGCTTCTTGTTGGTGAGGGCGACGAGCGCATAGGCACCCTCGATGGCGCGCAGCGCCTCGATATAGCGATCAACGAAGCTGTTGCGCTTGGAATGGGCCACGAGATGCAGGATCACCTCGGTATCGGTGGTCGACTGCATCATCGCGCCGCTCTTCACGAGCTCGCGGCGCAGGGTCAGGCCGTTGGTGAGGTTGCCGTTATGGGCAACGGCAAAGCCGCCGGCATTGAGTTCGGCAAACAGCGGCTGCACGTTGCGCAGGATGGTTTCGCCGGTCGTGGAATAGCGGGTATGGCCGATGGCGGCATTGCCGGGGAGGCGTTCGATCACCTCGCGCCGGGAGAAGGTGTCGCCGACGAGACCGAGGCGGCGTTCGGAGTGGAAGCGCTTGCCGTCAAAGGCGACGATGCCAGCGGCTTCCTGGCCGCGATGCTGGAGTGCATGCAGGCCGAGCGCGGTGATGGCAGCGGCTTCGGGATGGTTATAGATGCCGAACACGCCGCATTTTTCGCGCAGCATGTCACCGGAAAGATCGTCATTCACGTCGTAGCTGGTATGGGCTGCGCCGTCGTCGAAAGAGTTTTGCATCGGATGCACCGCGCCTCTGTTGTCGCGAGCTGTGCTTGCGGCACGAGATCTCGCGCAGTCAGTTCAAGCTCGGGACGGATCAGCGTCCCGCGGGTTTGTCGATCAGCTTCTTCATGCTGTCGCGTGCCGTCTTGGAATAGCCGTCGTTTCCACCCGGAGCGTCCGGCGCCGCTTCCGTCGACTCGTCTTCAGGCTTGTTCTTCTTGAACTTCTTCAAAATGGTGTTTTCAGGGTCATCCGGCAAGAGTGCCATCAGCCAGTTCCCGGTGGATTCCAGCACCACGCGCGATTTTGCGCCGGTGACCCAGTCCGGACGCTGCTTGTCCGGAACCAGCCAGGTGAAGAACAGGAACGCCACCACCACGATCAGCATGCCGCGGGCGAGGCCGAACAGGAAGCCGAGGGTGCGATCCAACGCGCCGATGCGCGAATCCAGGATCATGTCCGAGATGCGGACGGTGATGATGGACACGACGATCAGCGTCAGTACGAACAGGCCGCCGATGGTGGCTGCCGTCGCGATGGTGTCGTTGGCGATATAGGCCTTGGCGGACGGAAGTACCTTCGGAAAGGCATAGAGCGTAACGAGCGCCGCGGCGCCCCAGGCGGCGATCGAGAGAATCTCGCGCATGAAACCGCGCACCATCGCGAGCAGGCCGGAGATCAGCATGACGCCGAGCAGGACAAGGTCGAGAATGGTAATCGGCATCGTCGGGTCGTATCCGCTCGGTCAGAAACGCGAATCGGCAGCGAGGCTGCCGGGGCAGGTGACGTTGATATGGCACGGTTCACACAGGTGGAAAACCGCCTGCGGGCCGCGCCGCACATCATTGTTCCGCTTCGAAGAAAGAACCTGAACGAAGCGTTGCGCGCGTGTCACGCTTTTGCGCGCGGGGTCTCTATAGCGGGCTCTTGCAGCGGGGTCACGCAGCCGTCATCCATTCTCGCGCCGGAAACGGGCAGGCGGGGCGCTTTTCTCGCTTTGTGTTGTATTGCCGCCATCACGGACCGGCTTGACGCCGCGGGCGGCGATCTCGGCGACCAATGTCGTGAGATTGCCGATGGAATTGAGCGTGAGCCCCGCATCGCCGCCAGCGTCGCCGCGCGCGGCTTCGGGCAGCACGGCGCGGCCGAAGCCGAGTTTCGCCGCTTCCTTCAAACGCGCGGAGGTCTGCGCCACCGGACGCACCGCGCCGGACAGCGAGATCTCGCCGAAATAGACGGCATCGGTGGGCAGCGGTGCATTGCAGAGTGAGGAGACGAGGGCCGCTGCGGCGGCCATGTCGGCGGCAGGCTCGTTGATGCGCAGGCCGCCGGCCACGTTGAAATAGACGTCGTAACCGGAGAGTTTCACGCCGCAATGCGCTTCCAGCACTGCCAGCACCATCGACAGGCGAGACGAATCCCAGCCGACGACGGCGCGCCGCGGTGTACCGAGAGTCGTTGGAGCAACCAGAGCCTGTAGCTCCACCAGCACCGGCCGCGTGCCTTCCATGCCTGCGAACACCGCCGTGCCGGGCGAGCCCAGATCGCGGTCGGACAGGAACAATTCGGACGGATTGGAAACTTCGCGCAGACCGAGGCCGGTCATCTCGAACACGCCAATCTCGTCGGTGGGGCCGAAACGGTTCTTCACCGCGCGCAGAATGCGGAACTGCTGCGAGCCTTCGCCTTCGAAGGACATGACCGCATCGACCATGTGCTCGACCACGCGGGGCCCTGCGATCTGACCGTCCTTGGTGACATGGCCGACCAGGATGATGGTGGCGCCGGTCTTCTTGGCGAAGCGAATGAGTGCCTGTGCGGAGGCGCGGACCTGTGTGACGGTGCCAGGCGCTGACTCTACCGTGTCGGTCCACATGGTCTGAATGGAGTCGATCACGATCAGCCGCGGCACGGCGCCTTCGGACAGCGTGGCGACGATGTCCTCGACCGACGTCTCGGAGGCGAGCTGCACCGGCGCATCGGCGAGCCCGAGCCGCGCGGCGCGCAGCCGCACCTGCGCCACGGCCTCTTCGCCGGAGATATAGACGACGCGGTGGCCGGCTCTAGCCATCATGCTAGTGGCCTGGGTCAGCAGCGTCGACTTGCCGATGCCGGGATCGCCGCCGATCAGGATGATGGAGCCGCGGACAAAACCGCCGCCGGTGACGCGGTCGAGCTCGCCCATGCCCGACGGAATGCGTGGCGCGTCCTGGCTGGTGCCGGTGAGGCTTTCGAGATTGAAGGTGCGGCCCTTGCGCTTGCTGCGCGCGCTGACGGGGATCGCGGTGGCGCTGTCTTCGGCCGCGAGCGTGTTCCACTCACCGCACGCCTCGCATTTGCCCTGCCACTTGTTATAGGCGGCGCCGCAATTCTGGCAGACAAAGGACGCGGCAGATTTGGCCATGGGGAGGAATCGCTTTCGGGTGGGCTTGGCGGTGACGGCATTCTAGTCGGAGAATGACGCGTCGTCGATCTTGTTTTGTTCTCTTTTTTGCACGTCGCCGTATCGATGAATGTCGATGGTCGGCTTGCGATCTCACGAACTCTTTTTGACGGAGCGCGCCATCATTTGTCGTATGCTGCCCAAGCCGGTCGAGGCGCCATTGCAGGCGGTGTGGGCGCGGTTTGATCGGCATCGAATGGTGCTTGAGGTGCAGGCCTGAGGGCAGTGGCGCGCCCTGCCGCATGATCGGCCTGACCGGAGAAGGCAGATGCAGCGACGCAGCATGTGGATCGTCACGGCATGGCTCGGTCTCGCGATTGCGATCGGGTCGTGGCCGGCCGGGGCAGAGGCTGCGACGGTGGTCGCGCTCGGCGCCAGCAACACCTTCGGCAAGGGCGTCGCGCGCAACCAGTCCTATCCGGCCCAGCTCGAAGCGTTGCTGCGTGCGCGCGGACTTTCGGTGCGCGTGGTCAATGCCGGCATCAATGGCGATACGACCACCGGCATGCTCGCCCGGCTGGATAGCGCCGCACCGAAGGGCACCGCCGTGGTCATCCTGCAGCCCGGCGGCAATGACCGGCGCAAGGGCAGTGGCGCCGACCGGGCCGGCAACATCGAGGAAATCGAGAAGCGACTGCGCGCACGCGGCGTCAGCGTCGTCATGCTGGAGAATTCCGCGCTGCGCGGTCTGCCGCATCAGGCCGATGGCGTGCATCTGACGCCTGAGGGCTATCGCATGCTCGCCGAAAGTCTGGTGTCGCAGGTTGCCGGGGCGTTGGGTCGGTAATCAGACGACGCATCGGCGATGCTGCGAAGTCGCATCTTGTTCGTCACCCGATCTTAAGCACGTTCGTCAAGGTAAATAATAACTCCGCGTTGACCGGCCATGCCGCTCATTTAAGTCTCGCGTCCGAGAGCGATCCGAACTCGTTTTGCACACGGCCTTCGCACAGGACACGATCATGAAAAAATCCATTGTTGCCGCAATCGTTGCCGTCGCCGGCATGGCGATCCCCAGCATGGCTCAGGCCGGCTGCACCACCTGCTATCAGCCGCAGGTAATCCCGCCGCAATATCGCACGGTGGAACGCACCGTGCTGGTGTCGCCCGGTCACACCGTGCGCCGTCATCGCCCGGCCCAGTATCGCACGGTGATGGTGCCGAAGACCGTGATGGTTGCCCCGGCGCGCACCGAATATCGTCGCATCCCGGCGCGCTATGCCACCCAGCAGCGCACCGTGCAAGTCGCCCCGGCGCAGGTCTATTACGCACCGGTTCAGGTCGGTTGCTCGACCTGCAATAGCGGTTTTAGCTTCGGCTCCAGCTATGGCAGCTACGGCTATAGCGCGAGCTACGGCGGTGGCTACGGTTATGGTGGCGGCTACGGTCGCTACGGCTACTGAGCCGACCGTATAGCTTTGACGATCATCGGCCGCCGCAAGGCGGCCGATTTGTTCTTGGCGCGTGGTTTCAGATCAGGTGCAGCCCCGACAGCAACATACTGGCGCCCGCCACAAGCATAATGACGTCCATGATGCGCCGGAAAGTCTCCACGCTGAGCTTCAGCACGTAGCGCTTGGCGATGAAGGCGCCGAACATCAGTGATGTGCCGGCGATCAGGCCTTTTACCAGCACGTCGAGATCGAGCGCGCCAAAGCGCTGGAAGGTGACGGACTTGCTGAGATAGAGGCCGAGCGAACTCGCAGCTTCGGTGGCGAGGAATGCGCCTTTGGCGAGGCCGTAGAACAGGAATAGCGGAACGCTGAGCGGACCGCTCGAGACGACAATGCCGGTAACATAGCCGATGATGGCGCCGCCAAGCGCGAGCTGCCACAGGCCGATGGTGAAAGAGCGCTTCGCCAACCAATGTCGCAGCGGCACCATCGCAATGAAGAATGCGCCAATGGTGATGTCCACCGCTTGCGACGGCAGCACCAGCAGCGTGCGTGCGCCAAGCGCGGCAGCAGGGATGCCGGTGATCGAATAGGCCAGCGTGGCGCGCCAGTCGATCTCGCGCCACCAGGCCATGATACGGGACAGATTAGCCATCACGGCTGCGACGGCCATGATCGGCACCGCTTGCTTGGGGCCGAATTCATAGACCAGCACCGGCATCAGCATGATCGACGAGCCGGTGCCGACGATGCCCGAAATGGTGCCGGCGAGCAGGCCGACGGCGCAGACGAAGATGAAGCTCAAGCGACGACTCCCGGACGAGGGACGTTACAAAAGCCGTCCCGTCATGTAGGTGCAACGGGTCCGATGGGAGAATGCGATGCCAGTCACAAGAATTGTCACCGGAGATTGGGCGCGGGGCCGTGAGATCGAAGTCATCGATGCCGTGCAAGCGGCCATGCTGGTGACGCTGAAAATCCCGGACTGGGATCGCGACGTCACCGTCGATATCTATGACGAGACGCAACGCATCGTACCAACCGGGCGCTCGCAGCGTTTTACGCGGGTGGAGATCACGATGTTCGCCGGTCGTTCGATCGAGGCCAAGCGCAATCTCTATAGGGCGATCGTGCAGAACCTTGCGGCGCTCGGCGTGCCCGAACTCGAGATCAAGATCGTGCTCAACGAGGCGCCGCTGGAGAATTGGGGCGTTCGCGGTGGCCTGCCAGCATCCGAGATCGAACTCAGCTTCAAAGTGGATGTCTGAGATATCGCGCATGCGGACCGTCATCCCGCGCTAACGCACACGTGTTCGCGTTGACGGGTTCCTAACCACCGGTTGTCATGGTTCGCGCGGGCAGGAACGGCGGGGGCGGAGCATGGATGCGCAGAGCAATGATTCCGATCTGACAGGCACGCGCGGGGCGTCTGCTCGTTGGTGGCCGTGCTGCGCCGTTGCCGTCGTTGCGGCATTGCTACTGCCGCTCGTGCTGGTCGATGTACCGCCGGTGCTGGACTATCCCAACCACCTCGCGCGGATCTTCGTTCTGGCGCATCCCGATGACCCCGTCCTATCGCAGATGTACGCGCCGCACTGGCGCATCGTGCCCAATCTCGGCATCGACGTCATCGGCACCGGATTGCTGAAGTTCGCCGATGTGCATACGGGCGGTCGCATGCTGCTGGCGCTGAGCCTGCTGGCGCCGGTAATCGGCGTTACGCTGTATCATCGCGCCGTGTTTGGAGGTGCGAATCTGTGGCCGCTGGCCTCGGGGCTCATCGCCTGTAACGCTGTCTTTCTGCTTGGCTTCATGAATTTTCTGCTCGCGCTCGGACTTGCTTTTGCCGGGGCTGCCGGGTGGATCGCGCTGCGCCGCCGCGTTGCCCTGCACTGGGCGACGCTCGCCGGCGCGGCGATGGCTGCCGTGATCTTTCTCTGCCACATCTTCGGCGTGGCTTTGCTGGCGCTGCTGATCGCTTCCGAGGAGGCGGCGCGGTTGTATCGGCTGCGCCGGACAGGGCGCCCCGTCATGCGCGAAGCGGTCCGTATCGCGGGCGCCTTGATTCTGGTGCTCGCTCCGGCGTTGCTGTTCTATCTTGCCAGTCCGCTGTCGGACACGCCGGCCCTGCCGGGGCGCTGGCGCGGCTGGGACAAATTGCTGGCCGTGATGTCGCCTTTCATGACCACGAATTTCGATCTCACCATGCTGACGGCGCTCGGCTTCGTCTCGTTCCTGTTGCTCACCTGGCGCAGCATTGCGGTTGCACCGGCATTCCCGTTGAGCATGGTCACGCTGGCCATCGTATTTGTCGTCGCGCCATCCACCATCAAGGGCGGGACCTTCGTCGATATCCGCATCATGCTGATGATCGTCTTCGTCGCCTTCGCAGGATTGTCGCCGCGTCTTCCGCGCCGTTCCGCCATTCTGGCCGTCTCGTTTTTCGCGGTGCTGATCGTGGTCCGGACCGGTTATCTGGCACGGAGCTGGGCCGGACACCGGGCCGACCTCGCCGAGATACGTGCTGCGATCGCAGGCGTGGAGCCGGGCACGAAGGTTCTGATGGCGCGCGGTCATGGCGGTAACGATACCGACGTCGCGGTGCCGACGCGGGCATTGCCCGGCGTGTATCGTCTCGACGGTCATCTCGGCGCATTACTAACCTTGGAGCGCAAGGCATTTTGGCCGTTGATGTTCGCCGATCCGGCGCAGCAGCCGGTCGAGGTGCGGCCGGCCTTTAAGGCGATCGCGCAGTCGCCGGGCGAACCGATCGATCTGTCCCTGCTGCAGGGCGACGACAGGGAAGCGCCGAGCTATACCAGGAACTGGCGCAGCAATTTCGCACAGGTTCTCTTGATCGATCCGCCATCGCCGCTGCCGACAATCGAGGGGCTGTCACCGATCCATGTCGGGGCCTATGCCGTGCGATACCAGGTCGTGCCTCGGCCTTGAATTGCTTCAGCCTTCGCCGCCCTTGTAGACACGCTGATATCTTCGCCCCAGGCTCGTCAGCACCTCATATGCGATCGTGCCGAATGGGTGCGCGAGATCGTTCACCGTGAGGCCTTCGCCAATCAATGTCGCGAGGTGTCCGCGGCGTGCGGCATGCGCAGGGAGGTCGGTAATGTCAGCCGCAATCAGATCCATGGAGATGCGGCCGGCGATCGGGCAGCGCTGGCCGGCAATCACCACCTCGGCGCCGCGGGTACCATCGCTGCTGCCGGCGGCGCGAAAATAGCCGTCGGCATAGCCGGCGGCGATGATGGCGAGGCGAGTGGGGCGGCGCGCAGTCCAGGTGGCGCCGTAGCCAACGGTGTCGCCGCGCGGCACATCCCGGATCTGGATGATGCGCGCCTTGAGATCGATCACCGGCAGCATCGGATTGGCGGCTTCCGGCGTCGGATTGACGCCGTAGATCGCAGCGCCCGGACGCACCATGTCAAACAGGTAGCTCGGACCGAGATAGATACCGGAAGAATTGGCGAGCGACGATGTGATGCCGGAGAACAGGTGTGAGATCTCGCGGAACGCGCCGACCTGTTTCGGGTTCATGGGATTATTGAGCTGCTCGGCGCAGGCGAGATGGCTGATCACCAGCGTGAAGCCATGATTGCCGGAGGCGATGCGCGGGGCGAGGCTCTGCGCATCGGCCATCGACAGGCCGAGTCGGCTCATGCCGGTATCTACATGGACGGCGGCGCCACCGGTCCAGCCGGTGCGGCGGCAGAACATGTCCCATTCAGCGAGTTCGTTGAGGTCACCGATCACCGGCTGCGCGTTGATCGCGGCAAGGGCGTCGCCGGCATTCGGCGACAGGCCGTTCAACACATAGATGGCAGCATCCGGCGCGCCGGCACGTGCGGCGCGCGCCTCATCTATGGTGGCGACGAAGAAGGTCTTGCAGCCGGCCTTTGCCAGGGCCGGTACGACGCGATCGATGCCGCAGCCATAGGCATCGGCTTTGACAGCTGCGCCGCATTCGGCGGGGACGCTGGCTTTCTCCAGCTTGCGCCAGTTGGCGGCGATGGCGTCGAGATCGATGGTGAGGAGGCCGGTGGCGGCGGGGTCGAGATCGGGGGCGGTGTCCGTGGTCATTATGGTTCTCGGACGACAACGGTGTCGTGCGTAGGATGGGATGAGCGTAGCGAAAATCCATCAGTTCGTCGATGCGGCAAGATCCGCCGATGGATTGTCGCGATGCTCAACCCTTCCTGCAGGCAATTACTCGTGATGAACGGGCATCTGATAATCGCCAGCAAGATTGCTGAAGCGGGTGAATTGGCCTTCGAACTGAAGTGGCACGGTTCCGGTCGGACCATGGCGCTGTTTGGCGACAATGACTTCGGCCTTGCCGTGCACGGCCTCCATTTCCATTGCCCACTTTTCGTGCTCGGGCGTACCCAGCTTGGGTTCCTTCGCCTGAAGATAGTACTCCTCGCGATACACGAACATCACCACGTCGGCGTCCTGTTCGATCGAACCGGATTCACGCAGGTCCGCGAGCTGCGGGCGTTTGTCGTCGCGGTTTTCGACCTGACGCGACAGCTGCGACAGCGCGATGATGGGAACGTTGAGTTCCTTAGCCAACGCCTTCAGGTTCGTCGTGATCTCGGTGACTTCCTGCACGCGGTTATCGGAGCGCTTGCCTGAGCCCTGCAGCAGCTGGATGTAGTCCACCATGATGACGTCGAGGCCCTTCTGCCGCTTCAGGCGGCGGGCGCGGGCGGTGAGTTGCGAGATCGACAGACCGCCGGTTTCGTCGACATAGAGCGGCAGGTTTTGCAGGGTGATGGTGTAGTCGCGGATCTTGTCGAATTCGGATTGGGTGATGTTTCCGCGGCGGATCGCACTCGACGAGATCTCGGTCTGCTCGGCGAGAATACGTGTTGCGAGCTGTTCAGCGGACATTTCGCACGAGAAGAAGCCGACCACGCCGCCATTGATTGTCTTGTTGGTGCCGTCAGCCTGCAGCTCAGCCTGATAGGCGGCAGCGATGTTGTAGGCGATATTGGTGGCGAGCGAGGTCTTGCCCATGGCGGGACGGCCGGCCAGCACGATCAGGTCCGAGCGCTGCAGGCCGCCCATGCGGGCATCGAGGTCGCGCAGGCCGGTGGAGACGCCGGACAGCTTGCCGTCGCGCTGATAGGCATTGGCAGCCATATCGAGCGCGGTGGTCATGGCCTGCGAGAAGCGCTGAAAGCCGCCGTCATAGCGGCCGGCTTCGGCGAGTTCGTAGAGCCGCCGCTCGGCGTCCTCGATCTGGGCGCGCGGGGCGAAATCCACCGGCGCATCATAGGCGACATTGACCATGTCCTCGCCGACGCCGATCAACTGGCGGCGGATGGCGAGGTCGTAGATCGTGCGGCCGTAATCCTGCGCATTGATGATGGTGGTCGCTTCGGCGGCGAGACGGGCGAGATACTGCGCGACCGTCATGCCGCCGAGATCGGCGTCCGCGGGGAGGAAGGTCTTCAGCGTCACCGGGGTGGCGATCTTGCCGACGCGGATGATGCTGGCGGCCGTGTCGAAAATCGTCTGGTGCAGCGGCTCGTAAAAGTGCTCGGACTTGAGGAAGTCCGAGACGCGGTAGAACGCGTCGTTGTTTACCAGC
Source organism: Bradyrhizobiaceae bacterium PARB1 (assembly GCA_002256345.1). Classification (GTDB taxonomy): domain Bacteria; phylum Pseudomonadota; class Alphaproteobacteria; order Rhizobiales; family Xanthobacteraceae; genus Tardiphaga. Next base: position 147,477 of record NKIY01000012.1, read on the forward strand.
ATGGCGCCGAGCACGCCCTGTTCGGCCTCGATATTATGCGGCGCGCTACGGTAAGCGGGCGTTGCCACGTCGGGTGCGAGCTTGAGAACGTTGGAATCGGATGCGGCCATGTTGCTCGCTGTTTTTTTCTAAGGAGGCGGATGCGCGGCCCCGGACATAAGCGCGTCGGCGCGGGCGGGGGGAAGCATGCCGTCACCTTATGCACGATTCCCACCGGGGCTTGGGGGAATTCGACGGTATTGTTTAATCGGCGCTTGACGTGTTCTGCAGGCTGCCAAGGCCGGGTTCCTCAATACCGCCCTAATGGAACCTGGAAAATTGGCCCGGCGGTCTGAACCGGACGGCGACTTGTCTCACTTATAACAAGAAGCGGGATTGCAATTGCGCAACACCCGGAACCCGATCAGGGATTCGGGAGTTGGGTTCGCAACGACAAGAAGTGTAAGGACAGGTCGATGGGTCAGCGTCAGCCGTTTCCGGCAGCCGACAATCCAGGTTGGTTGTCCAGTCTGGTCGAGACGTTTGCACGTACGGAGGAGATGCACGGAGAACCGTGCAACCCTGCGGTGCTCTCGGCCGCCATTGCCAGACTGCAGCGACCCGCCGCGGTGCGCCGCCAAACAGCCCGTCGGGCGGAGCTTCTCGAACTCTCCTTTTGAAACCTATTCGCCTGCCATTTGCAGCTTCGGCGACACAGCGCGCTCAACCGCAACGAGCCGAGCTTCCTCACGCCCGATATAGTCGCGGGTGTATGGCACCACATCCTGGCGACGCGTCAGCTGGATCTGGAAGTTCATCATGTTCTGCTTGCGGAATGACATTTCGGACGACGCCAGATAAAATTCCCACATCAAGGCAAAGCGTTCGTCATAGAGTTGAACGGCCTCCTCGCGACGCGCCATGAAGCGCTCGCGCCAGGCTTTTAATGTCTCAGCATAATGCAGGCGAAGAATCTCGACATCCGAGACCAGAAGGCCCGCGCGCTCGACTGCCGGCAGCACTTCGGAAAGGGCGGGGATGTAGCCGCCCGGGAAAATATATTTGGCGATCCATGGATTGGTGATGCCCGGGCCTTCGGGCCTCCCGATGGAATGCAATACCATCACACCGTCCGGGCTCAACAACTCCGCGCAGCGTTTGAAGAAGGTGTCGTAGTGATCGACACCGACATGTTCGAACATACCGACGGAGACGATGCGGTCGAACGGGCCGGGAATGTCGCGATAGTCCTGCAGCAAGAACTTGGCGCATCCCGACAACTGCTTCTCCGCAGCGCGGGCGCTGGCGACCTCCAATTGCTCGGTGGAGAGCGTAACGCCGGTAACCAGGGCGCCGGTCATCTCCGCGAGGTAAAGGCCGAGCCCGCCCCAACCGGAGCCGATGTCGAGGACGCGCTGACCTTTCTCAATCAGCAGCTTGGCAGCGAGGTGACGCTTCTTCGCGAGCTGAGCCTCGTCGAGGCCGGCAGTCGAGTTCTCGAAATAGGCGCAGCTATATTGCCGGTCGGGATCGAGGAAGAGCGAATAGAGACGCGCGTCGAGATCGTAGTGATGGGCCACGTTATTCCGCGACCGCTGTCGCGGATTGAACTGCTGGGCATGACGAAGAATGTAGCGCAGCCAATGCCGTAGCTTGGCCCAGCGCGGCGACATGTCGGGCTGGGAAAGGGCGATGGCGAGGAGATCGGCAATTGTGCCGCGCTCCATTGTGAGTTCGCCCTCCATATAGAGTTCGCCGAGAGCGAGTTCGGGGTCAAATAGCAATCGGCGTTGGGCAGCCGCGCTCTGGAAGCGGACGACAACCGGCTCTCCCGTACGGTCCCCGCAAGCAAAAGACTTGCCGTCTGCGGTGATGAAGGTGAGCGCCCCCCGGCGAATGTAACGACCCAGGACGAAAGATAGCAGACGACCCATCGAAATCACTCCAATGATCCGATCGCGTGCCCGGCACAGCAGCGTAGCCAAACGCCCCGCACGAGATCAACTGTCTCCCGAGTGTCATGATCATAGGTATGGCTCTCCGGCCCTGCCAATGCGCTCGCCGCATTGCCGCCATACAATTTGCTGCGATCACGGTTTCGCGTAGGGGCTTGCGGCGCCGGACCGCTTCCATTCGCAGCGCATTCGGCTACAAGAGATTCGGGTTAGATGAATTGTTATTTCGGGAGATTGAAATGTTGAGCCGAGCGCTCAGTTTAGCGACGGCGATGCTTCTGATTGGCTTCGCGACACCTTCCTCCCTCATCACTCCCGCATCCGCCCAGAACCTCGAAGCCGGCAAGTCCCCGGCGCAGCTGTTCAATGGCAATTGTGGCGTGTGCCACAAGAGTGCCCGTGGCTTGTTGAAGAGTGTGCCGCCCGGGCAGTTGCCGGGCTTTTTGCGCCAGCACTACACAACGAGCAGCGACATGGCGAAATCCATGAGCGCCTATGTGATCGCCAATGGCACCGGCGGCGGTGGCCGCCGTGGTAATGACGATGGTCTCACGCGCCAGGGCCGTGAACTCAGCCGCGAGCAGGCACCGGCGCCGGGTGAGGCCGCTCCAGTAGGCCGCGAGCGTCAGCAGGCGCAGCCCGGCCCCGATGCAGCACCTGCAGCCGAGCCTCCGCGCCGTGGCCGCACCAAGCGTCAGCCTCCGGCCGAGGCCGCTCCGGTCGGCGAGACGCAGGCGCCCGCCGCTGCAGAGACCGAGCGTCAGCCCGTCCAGAAGCAGAGGGCCGGTCAGAAGAAGCGTCGTCATCAGGAAGAGCCGAAGGCGGATACCGCCAAGGACGAGCCGAAACAGGATGCCAAGCCAGCGGCCGACAAGGCTGAACCGGTGAGGGAAGCTGTCCCGGCACCGGTCGAAGCCCCCAAGCCCGTAGAAGCTCCCAAACCGGTAGAAGCTCCCAAACCTGTGGAAGCGGCCAAGCCTGAGCCGAAGGTCGAGACGCCGCCGGCAACCCGCTCCGATCCGGTGCCGGCCGTGACGCCGGCCCCGAAGGAGCCCGAGCCGAGCACCCCAGCGCCGCAGCCGGAGCCGACGAAGCCAAACGCAGAGTAACAAACGTCAGATGACAAACAAAAGCCCGGCCGTGAGGCCGGGCTTTTTCGTATCTTGCATTGTTTCCGTCCCGGACGCGGCGCGAAGTGCCGCTTCGCGTCCGGGAGAAGCACGGCTTAGCCGTTGTCTTCGTCGTCGTTGCCCTGGGCTTCCGGATCGAAGAACTCGCCGGCAGCGGCGAGGGCTTCGGCGGCAGCGTCCTGGTCTTCCTGGCGCGACGAGATGTCTTCGCCGCGGTTGATGCGCTCGGCTTCAGCTTCCGAGCGGGCAACGGTGACGCTGACGCTGACTTCGACTTCCGGATGCACGGCGATCGAGATCTTGTGCTGGCCGATGGTCTTGATCGGGGCGTCGAGCAGCACCTGGCTGCGGGCGAAGGTGATGCCATCGGCTTCGAACGAAGCGATGATGTCGCGCACCGAGACCGAGCCGAACAGCTGGCCGGTTTCCGACGCCTGACGGATGACGACGACATTGCGGCCGTCGATCTGCTCGGCAACCTTGGTGGCTTCGCCCTTGGCCTTGATGTTGTTGGCTTCGAGGTCTGCCTTCATGCCATCATACTTGGCGCGGTTGTCGGCGGTGGCGCGCAGTGCCTTGCCGCGCTTGAGCAGGAAGTTACGGGCATAGCCGTCCTTGACGCGGACGACTTCGCCCATCTGGCCGAGCTTGGCGACGCGTTCCAGCAGAATGACTTCCATTTTCGATCTCCTTCGTTTGTCTGTTCGATTGATGTGAGTTGTCGTGAAACTTTGTCAGGCCGCCGTCTCTGGCGGGTGACGTTCGCCAACACGCTGGCGAAATCCGAAAAAGGCATCGGCGAGACCGAGACAGGCCATCACCAGCATGGGCCAACCGAGCACCAGCACCATCGCGTAGGTCAGGCTGAGTACCAGCGCGCGGCTGCGCATACCGACCGTGAGCGCGTGCAGAGTCGCGAAGCCGGTGAGGGCATAGGCCATCAGCAACGTCGCCGAGACGATCTGCGCGAACATGCCGACGATGCCGCCGAGAAAGGTCAGCGCAATCGCGACACAAAGCGCCACCAATGTCATCGGCGGCAGCGCGAGGGTGCGCAGATCCGGCCATGGCCGCTTGAGCCGGCCCGAGGTCGCGGTAATGCGGCCGGCGAGCCAGAGATTGAGCGTCAGCGTGATGATGGCCACCACGGATGCGGCGGATGGTGCGATCATCGCAATCGCATTGGCGATGTTATCGGTGTCGCCGTCGGTGCGACCGGTCATGATGCGCGCGAAGGAGCGCTTGAGCGCGCCGAGGATCGTTTCGCTGTCGGTGCCCAGCGTCAGTAGCGCCGCCATTGTGGTGATGGAGGCGAATACCGCGATCCACAGCAGGATGCGACCGATCGGATACCACTCTGTCTGCGGCTCCGCATTGCTCGTCATCGATGTCGGCGCATCGACCGTGCGGCCGAGCAAGGCGAGATGTCCCAACCACCAGGCGGGCAGGGCAATGGTGATGGCGAAGATGGCGAGATAGCCCATGCCGAACAACAGGCCGAGCGAGGCTGCAGCAGCAATGCCGCCGATCGTGGCCGTCATCGGTCCCCAGCCGAGGCATGCGACCATCAGCGGGAGCGGGGCGAGATAAAACAGGAAAATGGAGACCAGCGCGCCCGAGACGATCGAGGCGAACATCACTGCCGAAGCAGCACCAGCGGCAAGCGCGATCAGGAGACTTGAGATCATCAGCTGTCCCGCCCCCTTTGAGCGGTTAGAGGCGTTGGCCCCAACCATCGGCGACCGGACGACCCGGAAGCCTTATGAGAAACAAAAATAGAAACGACGACCGGCGGCGCGAGGCCGCCGGTCGGAAACGTCTTAGCGGATCACGTAGGGCAGCAGGCCGAGGAAGCGCGCGCGCTTGATGGCGCGGGCCAGCTCACGCTGCTTCTTGGCCGACACGGCCGTGATGCGGCTCGGCACGATCTTGCCGCGCTCGGACACGTAACGCATCAGCAGCTTGCTATCCTTGTAATCGATCTTCGGCGCATTGGCTCCCGTGAACGGGCAGGTCTTGCGGCGACGGAAGAACGGGCGACGTGCACCAGCTTCAGCCATGTTTCTTACTCCTCAACCGATGCTTCGTTGTCGTCACGCGGACGACGGGGACCACGATCCGGACGATCGCCACGGAAACCGCCTTCACGGTCGCCACGGAAACCACCACCCGGACGGTCGTCGCGTTCACGATCGCGATCGGCCTTGCGCATCATCGCCGACGGACCTTCCTCGTGCTCTTCAACACGGGTGGTCAGATAACGGATGACGTCTTCATTGATGCGCTCCTGGCGCTCGATCTCGACGATCGCGGCCGACGGTGCATCGATGTTCAGCAGAACGAAGTGAGCCTTGCGGTTCTTGTTCATGCGGTAGGTGAGGGAGCGCACGCCCCAATTCTCGGTCTTGGTGATCTTGCCACCAGCGCCTTCGACGATGGTGTTGATCTGCGCGGTGAAGTCTTCCACCTGCTGCGCGCTCGCGTCCTGACGCGCGAGGAAAACGTGCTCGTAGAGAGCCATTTGCGTCCTTTCCAGTGTTAGCGCATCACCCGGCGGCAAGCCCTTCGAACCCTCCGGAAAGGACTCGACTGCTCAGAAGGCGGAAGCACGGGACGACGGACCGACTGGCCCTATCGCAACATAATCTGTGAATGGATTGTGCTGTGACCGTCCGTTCAGCTCCCGGCCGGGATCTGCGGATCGGCGCCTTATACGGATTTTTGCCCGAATGGCAAGGGAAAGGGACACGGAACTGGACGCCGGGCGGGTGGTCCGGCGGCCGACGCCGGGAACCCGGTTTCGGCGCTGCAACTTGACATCGCCGGTCATGCCAGTGTCTTACGGCGCACGTTTTCAGCAGTTTAACCGAAAAAGCGAGGCCGGGGCGAGCCGATGACCGCAGCATTCACATTTCCCGGACAGGGTTCCCAGACCGTCGGCATGGGCAAGGCCCTCGCGGACGCGTTTCCCGTCGCCAAGGCGGTATTCGACGAGGTCGATTCGGCGCTCGGCGAAAAGCTGACCGCGATCATCTGGGAAGGTCCGGCCGAGACCCTGCAGCTCACCCAGAACGCCCAGCCGGCGCTGATGGCCGTTTCGCTCGCCACCATGCGCGTGCTGGAGACCGAGGCCGGTATTTCGCTCGCCAAGGATGCGGCCTTTGTGGCCGGTCACTCTCTGGGCGAGTATTCGGCGCTGGCCGCGGCCGGCAGCCTCTCGGTGAGCGATGCCGCGCGCCTGTTGCGCACCCGCGGCCAGGCCATGCAGAAGGCTGTGCCGGTGGGCGTCGGCGCCATGGCCGCGCTGCTGGGCATGGAATATGACGCGGCCGTTGCCGTGGCTGAAGAGGCGGCGCAAGGGCAGGTCTGCCAGGCGGCCAATGACAATGGTGGCGGCCAAGTCGTTGTCTCCGGCGACAAGGCTGCGGTCGACCGTGCCGTCGAGATTGCCAAGGCCAAGGGTGCCAAGCGAGCGATGCTGCTACCGGTATCGGCGCCGTTTCATTGCAGCCTGATGCAGCCGGCCGCCGATGTCATGGCAGATGCATTGGCCAAGGTTACGATCAACAAGCCGGCAGCGCCGTTGGTGTCGAATGTGCTGGCCTCCGCCATCACCGATCCCGACGAAATCCGCCGCCGCCTGATCGAACAGGTCACCGGCACCGTGCGCTGGCGCGAGTCCGTGGCTTATATGGCCGGGCAGGGCGTCACCCGTTTCCTCGAGATCGGTGCCGGCAAGGTGCTGAGCGGTCTCGTGAAGCGTATCGCGGATGGTGCAGTCGGCGTTGCCGTCGGCGGTCCGAATGACATTGCCGCAGCCAAGGACGCGTTGACCGCAGCGCAGTCGGCTTGAGGCCAAAGGAGAGAATGATGTTCGATTTGACTGGCAAGACCGCGCTCGTCACCGGCGCGACTGGTGGCATCGGCGGCGCGATCGCAGCCGCGCTGCACGCGCAGGGGGCGACCGTGGCGCTCTCGGGCACCCGCCGCGAGGTGCTGGAAGCGCTGGCCGCCAAGCTCGGCGACCGCACCCATGTGCTGCCGTGCAATCTCTCCGATTCGGCTGAGGTCGAAGAGCTGGTACCGTCGGCCGAGAAGGCCATGGGCCAGCTCGACATCCTGGTCGCGAATGCCGGCATCACCCGCGACAACCTGTTCGTGCAACTGCGCGACGAGGACTGGGACAATGTCATCAACGTCAATCTGACGTCGACCTTCCGTCTCGCCCGTGCCGCCACCAAGCTGATGATGCGCAAGCGCTTCGGCCGCATCATTGCCATCACCTCGGTGGTCGGTGTCACCGGAAATCCCGGGCAGGGGAATTACACGGCGGCCAAGGCCGGCCTGATCGGCATGATGAAGACGCTGGGCGCCGAATATGCCAAGCGCGGCGTCACCGCCAACTGTATCGCGCCGGGTTTCATCGCTACCCCGATGACGGATGTTCTGAACGACAAGCAGCGCGAAACGATTCTCACCAAGGTGCCGGCGGGCCGTCTCGGCTCGCCCGAGGACATCGCTGCCGCGGCAGTTTATCTCGCCTCCAACGAGGCTGCCTACGTCACCGGACAGACGATTCACGTCAATGGCGGGATGGCTATGATCTAGGCTTGCGGGTTCCCGCAACGCTGTGATTCAATTGAGCTTTGGACGGCTGCCGCGGCATGTGGCAATGCCATGTGATGTGTGCTAATCGAGCGTCCAACGGTGGGGCAAAGAAGGCCATTGCAGGAAGTTGAAACCCTGTATATTGGCGGGGCCGAGCCTACCGTTTTTCGCGAGGCTCCGACGGGGACGGCGGGGTCATTCCACAAAGCGCGAGAGCGCTAAGGTTTAACGAGTTTAACGCTCCAGGATGGCTCGTATCGTCTGCGGACGAGCCTATGTAACAAGCACGAGGTTGATATGAGCGAGATTGGCGAGCGAGTGAAGAAGATCGTGGTCGAACACCTTGGTGTCGAGCCCGAGAAGGTGATCGATTCCGCGAGCTTCATCGATGATCTCGGCGCTGACAGCCTCGACACGGTCGAGCTCGTGATGGCGTTCGAAGAAGAGTTCGGTTGCGAGATTCCGGACGATGCCGCCGAGACGATCCTGACCGTCGGCGACGCGACCAAGTTCCTTGAGAAGAATGCCAAGAGCTAACTTCTTCGCGTGACACATTCTGAAGCCGGCCGGATTGCCTCAAGGCGGTCCACCGGCTTCTTGCTGTGAAGCGCGAGAATGAGCTTTTGAAGAAAGCTGTGGAGATGCAGATGAGGCGGGTAGTCGTCACGGGCCTGGGCATGGTGTCGCCATTGGGCTGCGGCGTCGAGCCGACCTGGAAGCGTATCCTCAACAGCGAGAGCGGCGCGAAGCGTATCGACACGTTCGAGGTGGCGGATCTTCCGGCGCAGATCGCCTGCATGATTCCGCGCGGCGACGGCAGCGCTGGCACGTTCAATCCCGATCAGTGGATGGAGCCGAAAGACCAGCGCAAGGTCGACGACTTCATCATCTTTGCCATGTGCGCCGCCAAGCAGGCGCTCGACGATGCCAATTGGCATCCGGCCAGCCACGAAGATCAGTGCAACACCGGCGTGCTGATTGGCTCCGGCATCGGCGGGCTCACCGGCATCGCCGAGACGGCGATCGTCCTGAAAGAACGCGGCCCGCGAAAAGTGTCGCCGTTCTTCATTCCCGGCCGCCTGATCAATCTGGCCTCGGGCTATGTGTCCATCGAACACGGGCTCAAGGGCCCCAACCATTCCGTCGTGACGGCATGCTCCACCGGCGCCCATGCGATCGGCGACGCAGCGCGCCTGATCGCGCTCGGCGATGCCGAAGTGATGGTGGCCGGCGGCACGGAATCCCCGGTCAGCCGCATCGCGATGGCCGGCTTCGCTGCGGCACGCGCTCTGTCCACCGGCTTCAACGACACGCCTGAAAGGGCGTCGCGTCCCTACGACAAGGACCGCGACGGCTTCGTCATGGGCGAGGGGGCCGGCGTCGTCATTCTGGAAGAATACGAGCACGCCAAGGCGCGCGGTGCGAAAATCTATGCCGAAGTGGTCGGCTACGGCCTGTCCGGCGATGCCTATCACATCACTTCGCCGTCGCCCGACGGCGATGGCGGTTTCCGCAGCATGAGCGCTGCATTGAAGCGCGCCGGCATGGTGGCTTCGGATCTCGACTATATCAACGCTCACGGCACCTCGACGCCGCTCGGCGACGAGATCGAACTCGGCGCCGTGCAGCGTCTGCTCGGCAATGCCGCATCCAAGGTCGCGATGTCGTCGACCAAGTCGTCCACCGGCCATCTGCTGGGGGCGGCAGGTGCCATCGAGGCGATCTTCAGCATCCTCGCGATTCGCGACAATGTTGCGCCGCCAACCATCAATCTCGACAATCCTTCAGTGGAGACCGCGATCGACCTCGTGCCGCACAAGGCGCGCGCGAAGGAGATCAATGTGGCACTGTCGAACTCTTTCGGCTTTGGCGGGACTAATGCCTCGGTGATCCTCAAGCGGGTGTCTGCGTAGAGATATTCACCGTTTCGCCGCAATCCGCTCCGATTGCTGCTGTGGGCGTATGTTATTGATGGACCACGGATTCGATCTTGAATTCGATACCGTCACGAATGGACTCTAGGTACATCGATGAGTGAGCGGCCGCCCATTTCGCCCCGAAGCCCGCGCGCTGCGCTGGAACCCGAGCAGGTTCCGCCGCCGCCCAAGCGGTCGGATGTGGCACGAAGCCCGCTTGTCGTATTCGGCAATGCCGTCATCACTTTCGTCATTCTCGTGATGATCGCCACCGGCGGCGTCTACGTCTATGGCAAGCAGGCGCTGGAATCTCCGGGGCCGCTGCAGGACGACAAGGTCGTCAATATTCCTGCCCGGGCCGGCAAAGGCGACATCGCCGAAGTTCTGCAGCGCGAGGGTGTGATCGACGCCAATCGCTGGGTGTTCCTCGGCGCCGTGTTCGCGCTGAAGGCCGCGCAGGATCTGAAGCCCGGCGAATACTTGTTCCAGAAGAATGCCAATCTGCGCGACGTCATCGGAACCATCGTCGATGGCAAGGTGGTGCAGCATTCGATCACCATCCCGGAAGGCCTGACCTCCGAGCAGATCGTGGCCCGCCTGTCCGAGAACGACATCTTCACCGGCTCGATCCGCGAAATGCCGCGCGAGGGCACGCTGCTGCCGGAGACCTATAAATTCCCGCGCGGCACGCCGCGCGAGCAGGTGATCCAGCGTATGCAGCGCGAGCAGAAGCGCGTGCTGGCCGATATCTGGGAGCGCCGCAGCGGCGATGTGCCGGTGAAGACGCCAGAGCAACTGGTGACGCTGGCCTCCATAGTCGAGAAAGAAACCGGCCGCGCCGACGAGCGCAGCCGCGTTGCCGCCGTGTTCACCAACCGCCTGCAGAAGAAGATGAAGCTGCAGAGCGATCCGACCATCATCTACGGCCTCGTCGGCGGCAAGGGCACGCTCGGCCGCCCGATCAAGCGCAGCGAGATCCAGCAGCCGTCGCCCTACAACACCTATGTGGTCGATGGCCTGCCGCCGGGCCCGATCGCGAATCCCGGCCGTGCTTCGCTGGAGGCGACCGCCAATCCGGCGCGCACGCGCGACCTGTTCTTTGTTGCCGATGGCACCGGTGCGCACACCTTCACCGAGACCTATGACGCGCATCAGAAGAATGTCGCCAAGCTGCGCGCGATCGAGAAGGCCGTACAGAACGACGCTGTGGAGCCGGCTGAGGATCAGCCGCCGGCATCGCCGCTTGCGGCGCCTAGCGATACTAATTCCGCGACCGGCGCCACTGCACCGCGTCAGGCTCCCGCGAAGCAGCAGCGTCCACGCAATCCGCCGGCCCGTCAGGGCGCCGCCCAGCCCAGTGGCGGTCCGGTCGCGCAATAACGAGACGCGTCAACCGCGCCGATTTCCGTTCGATTTTCCTCGGGCTCGAAAGGGCCTATTCTCACTTCGGTTCGCGTCTGCGCGAATCTCATTCTGAACCTTTGGAGGCCCTACGCGATGGTGTTGTCGAGCATGACCGGCTTTGCGCGGAGCCACGGCACCAGCGGCCCCTATACGTTCGAATGGGAATTGAAGTCGGTCAACGCCAAGGGCTTCGACCTGCGCGTGCGGATGCCGCAGGGCTTCGACGAGGTGGAAGCAACGGCCCGCAAGCGCGCAGCCGAAGTGCTGTCGCGCGGCACCGTCTATGCCAATCTCACCGTGAAGCGCGCGAATGCCGAGGCCGCGGTGCGTATCAACGAGGACGTGTTGAACGCGGTGCTGAAGATCGCGGCCGATATGTCGAGCAAGATCGACGCGGTGGCGCCGAGCATCGATGGCTTGATGAACATCAAGGGCGTGATCGAAATGGTCGAGCCCGAAGCGGATGAAGCCGAGGAGGCCGCCGCCAAGGTTGCAGTGGCTGCGGCGTTTGAAGAAGCACTGAAAGCGCTGGTCGATATGCGCAAGCGCGAGGGCGCGACGCTCGGCGATATCCTCGCCCAGCGCCTCGGCGAGATCGAAGAGCTGTCGAAGAAGGCCGAAGCCGCGCCGGGCCGCAAGCCCGAAGCAATCCGCGCGCGCATTGCCGAACAGATCGCGACGCTGCTCGATGCTTCCGATCGCTTCGATCAGGACCGCCTCACGCAGGAGGCACTGATGATCGCTACCAAGGCCGACATCCGCGAAGAACTCGACCGCATCGCCTCGCACGTCTCGCAGGCACGGGAGATGATCAGGAAGGGCGGTCCGGTAGGACGGCGGCTCGATTTCCTGTCCCAGGAATTCAACCGCGAAGTGAACACGGTCTGCTCCAAGTCGGGCGATCTTGAACTGACGAGCCTCGGTCTCGAAATGAAAAACGTGGTCGAGCAGTTCCGCGAACAGGTTCAGAATCTGGAGTGATCATGTCGAGCTTCGAGGGCGTCGAGCGCCGTGGCCTGATGTTCGTGCTGTCGTCGCCGTCAGGCGCTGGCAAGACCACGCTGACGCGCATGTTGATCGACGAGATCGCGGATCTGCGGATGTCGATCTCGGTGACCACGCGCCCGATGCGGCCGGGTGAGGTGGACGGCAAGGATTATTACTTCGTCGATCAGGCGAAGTTCGACCAGATGGTCGCCAATGACGAACTGCTCGAATGGGCGAAGGTGTTCGACAATTCCTACGGCACGCCCAAGGCGCCCGTCGAGCACGCTCTGGCGAACGGCCACAACGTGCTTTTCGATATCGACTGGCAGGGCGCGCAGCAGCTCAAGGGGCAGGCGCCAAAAGACATGGTCTCGGTCTTCATCCTGCCGCCCTCGGTACAGGCGCTGGAGCAGCGGCTGCATACGCGTGCGCAAGACTCCAAAGAAGTCATCCGCGGTCGCATGAAGAAGGCCGGCGACGAGATGAGCCACTTCGATGCTTACGACTATATTGTCGTCAACGACAATATCGGCATCGCCTTCGAGGCCGTGAAGTCGATCCTGCGCGCCGAGCAGCTCAAGCTCGAACGTCAGGTTGGCATGGTCGCCTTTGTGCAGAAGCTGCGACAGCAGCTGTAGTTCGTCATTCGTTGGATGGGTATCGCTTTGGGGCTGTGCGCCTGCGCTCAACCCATCCTAAGGCTGCGACCGATCACTGCTTGCTGGCCGTCCAGCGCAAGGTGCAGCCGTTCGTCGTCGACATCGTGCCACTGCCGCTGCGGCCAGAGAGGCGGCCGTTCATGATGGCGCCCACGCCATCGGTGTTGCCAGTCCCTTGAAAGACGCCGCTCGGACTGACGCGGCCGCCGTTGCCGGCGCGGCCGCCGGATATCGTAAATGTGGTGCTGGTCGTCTTGCCCGCGCACGCGCCCGAACGACCGACGAGCATGATCGCCCATGTGCCGTCGAACCGGGAGACGTCGCCGCTGCCGTCGGAAGAACCGCGGCGGCTCGGCGCAGCCCGCTGCTCGGATCGCTCTCGGCGCGCCGGCGCAGTGGCGCGCGGCTCGGGTGACGAGCCGGACAGCGACTTGTTGTCGTTGCCGAGACTGCCTCCAGTGGAGCCCTGACTCCATGCAGCGCTGCCGCCGCAATCGACGATGAGGAGGGTGGCGAGCAGGGCGGATTTCATTGTAGTTCGCGACACTGTCATGTCGGTCACTGCTTGCTCGCGACCCAGCGGCCCGAACATCCGTCGGAGCGTTGGAAAGTGCCGGATCCGGTGCGGCCAGAGAGGCGGCCCTGGCTGGTGACGCCGATGCCGCTGTAGTTTCCGGCGCCGCGAACGGCCCCGTTGGCGCTCACCGTCGCTCTGCCGCTACCGGTGCTGCCCGTCATCCGCCCGCCAGATACGACGAATTGCTCCGTCAAGGTGTCAGAACAGCCGGACGTGCCTACGCTGGAGATCGACCAGACGCCATCGAAATTTCCGCCTCCGCCGCCGCCCTCGCTACGGCTGCGCGTCGCGGTCTGACGGCGCGGTGCCGGAGCCTCGGTGCGTTCGCGGCGCGCAGGCGGCGCCGATCGGGATTCCGGTGCCGAGCCCGACAGTGTCTTGTTGTCATTGCCGAGGCTTCCGCCGGTGGCACCTTGTGCGAATGCTTCAGGCGCCGAGAGCAGCAATATGGTCGCGCAGGTCATCAATCCGGATCGAACAGACATTTCAACTAGCTTTCAAAATGGACGTGCTTACAATTTCGCGTCGGGGCCCTTGACCGAATTGGCGCAAATGGCGCCGACGATTGAACACGACTTTCCGGTCTTGCTGCACTGGTCGATGGCGGCATCGCGTGCTTGCGCCAGCGTGGTGCGCGCGACGAGAGACCAGTTGCCGCCAAGCGCCGCAAACGCCCCGCAATTGGAGCCGTAGAACGATATTTCAAGCGGGCAGGCAGCAGCGCCGCATTGCGCGCGCGCCTTGCCGACCGCGGATTTGCGCGAGGGCTGATCCCACGACATGCCCCATTTCTTGTCCTTGGCGTCGAAGACGATGGCGCCCCACGGCTTGAGGTCCTGTATCGTGCGCAGCCGCTGCAACAGGCCTTCGGTGGCCTCGCCGGTGGGGGGCAGGCCACCCTTGAGCTGGAACTCTCGGATCGCCACCGCGATGCCGTTCTTGCTGTTCAGGGACTCTGGATCGAAGTTCAGCTCATAGAGACGATCGCTGATTTCCGTGAGCTTGACGGGATCGGTGATCGTCAGCTTGTCGAAGTCGATGCGCGGCGCATCGGATAGCCGCGCTTCCTGCATCGGCTTGTCCGGCACGATCAACGGCACGGCCGGGGCGGGCGCCACGAAATAGAAGTTGCCGTCAATCGGCGATGACGACACCCAGGGCTGTTGCGCGCCGCCGGTCGAGCGTTTCACCGCGAGGCCGACCTGATTGAAGGTCTGGAAGATATCGAGCCCGGCCTGACGCACCGTCGTCGCCAGCGCCTTCGTATAGGGGCTGTTGCCGTCGGCGCCGTCCTGCGCCACCGAGCCGGGCTGGGTCGCGTAGGAGATCAGCGTGCCTTCCGGCGCACGCATCTGCGCGAGACCGCCTTCAGCCGCGCGCAGGCCGCGTGCACCAAAAGGGTTGTTTCGGCAGGCATCCAGAATGACCATGTTGAGCCGTGTGCCGGCGCCCTGCATCTGCCGCAGCACCAGGTTGACATCGACCATCTGGAAATCGACATCGGCCTCGCGGGTCGGATTGGCGCTGACCGGCACGAGGTAGTTCGAGCCCGCGACCTGAACGCCGTGGCCGGCATAGTAGAACAGCGCCACGTCGGCGCCTTGCACCTGCCGGCCGAAATTCTGCACGGCGATGTCGAGCGCCGGTTTGTCGAGATCGAGTTGCGCGCCGCCGCCGACCAAAGTGAAGCCGAGCGCCGACAGCGTCTGCGCCATCAGCTTCGCATCGTTCTTCGGATTATCGAGGCGGGTGATGCTTTGATAGTTGGAATTGCCGACGATCAGCGCAATGCGTTTCTCGGCACGGGCGATGCCGATCGTTGTCAGCAATGCGAGAAGTATCAACGCGAGAGATCGCGCGTGGCGGACGAAATGGTCCATGATCCTCACCCAGCAATGAGATCATGGTAACCGGGATGGCGTGAATCGCAATTGGCTGGATGCGCAACCGGAAAACATGGAGCCTGTGTCCCGGACGCGATGCGGCGCTCAGGCGAAGCAAAGCTTCGCCGCAAGTGCCGCTTCGCTGAGCCGGGATCGTTGCGGGCTCCGGCGCTTTGGGCGGCCCCGGCTCTGCGAAGCGATACTGTGTATCGCATCGCGTCCGGGGCACGGTATATTACGCATTCGCCAGCATGATGCGGCCGACGACCTTGCCGGCGCGGAGCTGGTCGATCCATTTCTGGGCGTCGGCCATCGGCTCTTCCTTCATCGGCGTCGGCTTGACCTTGCCGGCGCGGGCGAGAGCCATCAGTTCCTTGGCTTCTTCCAGCGTGCCGACCATGAAGCCTTCCACGGTCATGCGTTTGTAGATCCACTGCACCATGGGCAGGCTGAATTCGCCGCCCATCAGACCGGACACCACAATCTTGCCGCCACGGGCCACGGTGGCGACCGCAAAATTCATGGATCTGTCATTGCCGGCAAAATCGATCACGCCATCGAAGCCGCCGCCCGTTTCCTTCACCATGCGCTTGGCCACATCGGGCTCGGCGGGGTCATAGGCAAATGACGCGCCGTTCTTCAGGGCGGCTTCGCGTGCGGCCGGGTTGAGATCGGCCACCGAGATCGGCTGCTTGAACATTGCCTGCGCGAGCGAGAGGCCGGCCATGCCGACGCCGCCGAGGCCGACGAGCAGCAGATTGCGCTGGCGCGGACGATCGACCAGGCGCTTCAGCGCGCCATAGGCGGTGATGCCCGAACACATCAGTGTCGCGGCCACATTGGTCGGCAGCGGGTCGTAGTCGAGCAGGTACTTCTGGTCGGGCACCAGCACATGGGTGGCGAAGCCGCCATCCAGCGAGACACCGAGAAACCGGTTCTTGCTGCACAGGTTCTCGTCGCCCGCGAGGCAGTCGCGGCACTGGCCGCAGCCGATCCAGGGGAAGACGGCCTTCTTGGTGCCGATCAGCGATTTGTCGCCGTCCGGGCCGACTTCATCGACGACGCCCGCGATCTCGTGGCCGAGGGTAAAAGGCAGGGTCATGCCGCGGGTGGTGTCGAGCCGCTTACCGCCGCCGAGATCGGCCCAGCCGTCCTGGATGTGCAGGTCGGAATGGCACAGGCCGCAGCGCTCGATACGCACAAGCACTTCGCGCCCTTGCGGTTTCGGCGTATCGATGATGGTTTCGCAGAGCGGAGCGTCGAACTTGACCAGCGACTGGCGGATCATTTTTGTCATTTTGTTCTTCCCTAGACTTTGCTGCAATCTAGCAAACACAGGATGGCGGGAAGGGCAAGTGGGGAGAGCTGCAGGGGGCAAGGCCGCGCAGCGCAGTGCCCGTCATCATGAGCCGTGAATGAGATCGTGGGCACGCTTCGCTTTGCCCATCCGATGGCATCAAGCAGCTTTGTTGCGCGAGCGAATAAAGAGAACGATTGCCACCGCAGCCCAGATCAGCAGCGCTCCGCCGCCGAGAGGAATGGTTGCCAGAGCGAACCAGCCGGCCACGAACATGAGAGCCAGCAATCCGCCGATATCTATGCCAAGGATGACGCAGCGATGCACGCTCGCTTCGTCGAGCTGGCAGCCCGCGACTGACGCGGCGCCGATCGAGGTCATCACGGAGAGGATCGGCATGAGCGCGAACGACACGATGAGCGCGAACGTCCATCTCATCAGCCTGGACGACAGGGATCTGCTCATTTCCAGGCCGGCCGCGAATGCGCGAGAGCGGCGCGGCGGAAGACCACGCGGCGCAGGCGCGAGCGGCGGGTCTCGCTGCTTGCCGGCACGGGCTCAACGATAACATGCAGCAGACGCGCATAGTCGAGCACGAGGCCGGGCGTCCATGCCATCGCTTCCGCACGCCGGCGCAGCACGCCGGCGATCCACAGTTCGGGCGTCGTCACTGCGCGGAAGAAAGCGCGCCATGGCTTGTCGGTTTGGCCCAGCACGCCCTCCAGCGCGGCGTCTAGCGCATGCGCCACGGCGCTCGAGCAGTTGCGGCTGGTGAGATTGTAGGCGGTGTCGCTGCGATAGGCGCGCCAGAAATGACGGACACGCAGTCGGTCGATCTGCGTGAAATGGATGTGTTCGGTGGCTTCGCACCAGCCCTCGGCTTCCTCGGCATAGCTAGGCAGGAAGCGACCGGGAATGTCGTTGTCGACACTCGCGCGCAGCACGCGGCCGAACTCCTCGGGCGAACGATCGATTTCGACGGCAGGGTAGTGGCTGATATAGACATTGGGCGCGAGTTCGAGCGCGGCATGGCCGGTGGATATGCGGCCTCTGTGATCGACGGCGGCGATGTAACGATCGACTAGCGGGCGCCGGCGTGGATTGCGACCTGGCCCGGCAGGCGTCCAGACATGGACGATCAGATCGTCATGGCCGGCATCGTCGGGTTTGGCCGGTACCCATAGTGCCGTGGGGAAAGCCCCGCCGATCAGCATCGAGATCGGCGCATCCGCCGGCAGCTTTCGCAGCCGGTTCGCGAGCAGGATCGTGCCCCAGCCGGAGATGATCAGCAATGCGCCGATATTGAAACCGATCGTGCCTTCATACCAGGTCGGCCAGGGTTCGAGCGTGATGATGGCGAGGATGATCTCGACGATGCCAGCAGCCATCGCCATGCGCCAGTTATCGAAGCGGACAACCCATGCGCTGGCGATGCGCAAGCCGCCGTCGCAGAGCATCACACCACCGAGCAGCATGGCGATCAGCATGTTGGAGTGCCGCGGCTGCGCGATAATGATCAGTGCCGGCAGCAACAGGATCACGGCCTTGGCGAGCTGCTGCGTGCGCCGCTGGGTCGCGAGCATGCCGGCGAGCAGGCTGATGATGCCTTCGAGCAGCAGCAGATAGCCGAAATAATGCGGTCTGATCAGCGTCGCGCCGTCGAGTGCATCCAGCATGATGAATAGGCCGAGCGCAGCCCAGACGGCGCCGATCACCAGCAGAGCGCGCCAGCGACGCTGCACCACTTCGGCGCCAAGCAGGAGGAGCAGGAGTCGGATCATGGACGGTTCCGCGCTGTCATTTTGTCCCGGGCGCGATGCGGCACAACGTGCCGCTTCGCAGAACCGGGACCGCCACGAACTCCGAGCCTCGCGCGGTCCCGGCTCTGCGGAGCAGCGCAAGAGCGCTGCGCCGCGTCCAGGACAAACTTCAAATTAGCCACCGAGAATCTAGCCCGTAGATGTTTAACTTTTCCGTGCCAGGGATAGCGCGATTTTTCTCGGCAGGCAGGCGGTTCATGGCGTCCACCGGTTCCAATCTATGGTCGCGCGCCGCTGTGATCGCCGCGGCCATGATCTTCGGGCTGACCTACAGCCTCAGCGCCGCACTGCTGGCGCAGGATCTCTCCGAGCGCGGGCATTCCGATGCGTTCATCGGCGCCAATGCCGCCATGCATGCGGTCGGCGTGCTGGCGATGGCCTTTGCGCTACCGCGCATGGTCGGCGGCATCGGCGCGCGGAAGCTTGTATTGGTCGCATTGGTCGTCGCGGCCATGGTGCTGGTGCTGTTTCCGGCAGCGCCGGCCATCTGGCTCTGGTTTCCACTTCGTATTGTTCTTGGCGCTGCGTCCGAGACGTTGTTCGTCATGTCGGAAACATGGCTCAATAGCCTGAGCACCGATCAGACGCGCGCACGGGCCATGGCGGCCTATACAGCAGCGCTTTCGCTCGGCTTCGCGTTGGGTCCATTCCTGTTGTCGCTGATCGGCACTGAGGGCGCGACGGCCTATTGGGTTGGCGCGGTGTTTGCGTTGGCGGCCGCCGCGTGCCTCGCAATGCCGGGAATCCGCGAACCGGTCTTCGACAAAGGTGGCCATGGCAATCCAATCGGTTTCGTCATGCTGGCGCCGATCGCTATGGCGGCGACTGTCCTGCATGCGGCGGTGGAGAGCAGCGGGCTGTCCTTCCTCGCGCTCTACGCGCAGTCGCTGGGCTGGAAGGAGGGCGAGGCAACGCAGCTGATGTCCTGCATGATGGTCGGCGCCATCGTGCTGCAATTGCCGATCGGCTGGCTCGGCGACAAGGTCGATCGCCGCAAGCTCATCATTGCGCTGGCCGCACTTGCGGTGATCGGCGCACTCGTTTGGCCGCTGGCGTTGCGTTCGCCATGGACGACCTATCCGCTGCTGTTCGTATGGGGCGGCGTGTTCGTCGGTATCTATACGATCATGCTGACCATCGTCGGCAGTCGATTTAGCGGCAGCAGTCTCGTCGGCATCTACGCGGCGATGGGGCTGATGTGGGGCGTCGGTGCCCTGGTCGGCCCCGTTGGTGCCGGGACGGCCATGCAGTGGATCAGCCATGGCCTGCCGCTGTTCGTCGCCTTCGCCTGTGGTTGCTTCCTGCTGGCGGCAACCTGGCAGACGCTGCGCGGGACCGGCGAGGCTACGTAGCGGCTTTGGCGGCCTTGCGCAGCTCGGCGAGTTCGTTGGCCATCGCAACGAAGCCTGACACCGGGATGGTCTCGGCACGGCGGGTCGCTTCGACACCCGCAGCCGCAGCGAGCTTTTCCGGATCGACGCCGAGCGGCTTCAGGCTCTGGCGCAGCATCTTGCGGCGCTGGTTGAAAGCGGCAGCGGCGACCTGTTCGAGCAGGCGCCGTTCGCACGGCTCGGGATTTGCCCGCGGCGTGAGACGCACGACCGACGACGTCACCTTCGGCGGCGGCGTGAAAGCCGCCGGCGAAATGTCGAACAGGATCTTCGTCTCGGCGCGCCAGTTGGCGAGGACGCCGAGCCGGCCATAGGCTTCCTCGTCGCCAACAGCCACGATGCGCTCGGCCACCTCGCGCTGGAACATCAGCACCATCATCTCGTACCAGGGCGGCCACGGCTCGGTGCAGAGCCAGTCGATCAGCAGCTGCGTGCCGATATTGTAGGGCAGGTTGGCGACGATGCGCGCCGGCGCGCCATTCAGCAGCGGGCGCGGATCGAAGGTCTGCGCATCGCCGAGCACGATCTCGAGCCGGCCGGGATAATGTGCGGCGATCTCTTCCAGCGCGCCGATGGCGCGTTCGTCGCGCTCGACGGCGATCACGCGCGACGCGCCGGTCGCAAGAAGCGCACGGGTGAGGCCGCCCGGACCGGGGCCGACTTCGACTACCGTGACGCCTTCGAGCGGCCCGGCCGCACGCGCGATGCGCGCGGTGAGATTGAGATCGAGCAGGAAATTCTGGCCGAGCGATTTTCGCGCCGAGAGGTTATGGCGCGCGATGACCTCGCGCAGCGGCGGAAGATCGTCGATCGTGCTCATGCGGCCGCGTCTGCCATCCGTGCCGCGAGCTTCAGCGCAGCGATGAGGCTCGACGGATTGGCCTTGCCGGTGCCGGCGATGTCGAAGGCTGTGCCGTGATCCGGCGAGGTGCGGATGAAGGGCAGGCCAAGCGTGACATTGACGCCTTCGTCGAAGGCGATGGTCTTGATCGGGATCAGCGCCTGGTCGTGATACATGCAGATGGCGCAGTCGTAGGTCGCCCGTGCCGCCGGATGAAACATCGTGTCTGCCGGCAGCGGACCGCGTGCATCGATGCCTTCGTTCTGCAGGACGGTGACCGCGTGCTGGATGAAGGCCAGTTCCTCGTCGCCCATGCTGCCGTCTTCGCCGGCATGTGGGTTGAGCCCGGCAATCGCGAGGCGAGGGCGCTGGATGCCGAATCGCGTCTTCATGTCGTTGACGACGATCCGCGCGGTGGCGGTGATCAGCGGGCCATTGAGCTGTTCGATGGCATCGCGCAGCGAAACATGGATGGTCACCGGCACCACCGCGAGCTGCGGCGACCACAGCATCATCACCGGCAACGGCACCTTGCCGTCCTTCGCGGCGAGTTCGGCGAGGAATTCGGTGTGACCAGGATGTTCGAACCCGGCGCGATAGAGCACGCTCTTGGCGATCGGATTGGTGACGACGGCGCTGGCATGGCCGGCTTCGACATCCGCCACGGCCTGACGGATCGAGGCGACGACCGCAGGCGCGCTGGAGACGTCCGGGCGGCGCGCTTGCGCGGTTACAACGTGGCCGGTGGAGATCACGGGGAACGCGTCGGGGAAGATATCTGCAGCGCCCGCAGGTGTTGCGTCTGCAAACGCGATGTCATGGCCCAGCGCCTTTGCACGTGCCGCCATGAAGGCGCGGTCGCCGAGCAGGTAGAACGGCGGCAGATCGAGTTCGCGTCGCTTCATCCAGGCCGCGATGGCGATGTCCGGGCCGATGCCAGCGGGTTCGCCGAGTGTCAGTGCGAGAGGTTTGGTCATGCTGCGCCCTCAGCCGCGGTCGCAGCCGGATCTTCGGATTAGCGATATTCGATCATCGCCGCCTTGCGGAGATCGGCAAGATACGACTTCGACTTGGCATCGAATTTCTCCGCGAACATCTTTTCGCGGACTTCGCGCTTTTTCGGCGTATCGATTTTGGTCGGTTTTCGCGAGCACAGCGCCACCATCTCGATGCCCTGTGCGGTGACTTCCGGCGGCGTGAGGTGGCCGATCGGGGTCTTGTCGAGCATCTCGCGCAGGTTAGGCGGCAGGTCGGCGGAGGTCTTCACGACGATACCCTTGACGGTCGCATTCTGGGTCGATTTGAAGGTGCGGATGGCATCCTCGCAGCTCTGGATGCGCTCACGCAGCGCGGTCGCCTCCTTGTGGCGCGCTTCCGCCAAGCCGCCGCCGGCGCCACGCGGAACGATCAGCACCAACGGACGCATCTGATACTCGAACGCCTCGGCCATCGCGTCGCCGCCCTGGCTCTGCACCGCAGCCTCGACTTCCTTCTCGCCGACCTGCAGGCTCTGCTTGAAACGGCCGCGGACGATCGCGTTCCAGACCATGTCGGCCTTGAGGCGGCTCTTCAGCGTGTTGGGACGGATGCCCTTGGAGGCCAGCGACTGAGTCAGCTGATCCGGGGTGAGGCGCATGCGCGACGCCATGGTGGCATAGGAGCCATCGACTTCGCTCACGCCGGGATCGACGCTGTACTTCTTGCCTTCCTTGATCTTGACCTTCTCGTTGATCAGATCGTCGAGCACGGTCTGGCGATTGTTGTCTTTCACACCCGACAGTGCGTTCAGCTTCATCCGCTGGTCGATGTCCATATGGGTGATCGGCTCACCATTGACCATGACGGCCACGGACTGTGCATGGGCCGGCGCCGCCGCCGACATCAGGGCCATCGCAGCAGCTGCCATTGCAGCATGCACAAGGTGACGGGCGTTCATCGCGTTCATCATTCTCCGGAAGAGGCGGCGGGTTCGCCCAGGTTTCGGGCCGAATGCGCATACATCACGGCCGAAAACGGAAATTTCGCGGCATCCGGAACGCAAGCGTCCGAATGTCGCGACCAAGTGATCAATAGACGCCGCCGGTGCCAGTGCCAGCCTGTGTGCCGCCGAGCGTACGCAGTCCGAGCTGGAACATCCAGGTGTGGCTCAGGACTGGCGGGGTCGAGAGATTGGCGACGTAACTATAGGAGGTCACATAGTTCACTGCGAGGATAAAGCAGTCGTCCACATAACCGGCGCCGACCATGTACTGGTCGATCTTGTTGGCTTCCAGGTTCCAGCGGGCGCCGCCGGTGACGACCCAGTTGGAAGCCAGCTTCACCGAGCCGGTGC
>NKIY01000023.1 GCA_002256345.1 Bradyrhizobiaceae bacterium PARB1
GGTGGCAACGGCATTGCCGGCAACGGCCTCAGTCTGGTCGTCAATGGCAGCGTCAGCGGCGGCGACGGCGGTGGTGGCGGCGGGGGCGGCAACGGCGGCAAGGCGGGCGCTGGAATTGCCGGCAACGGCCTCAGCCTGATCGTCAACGGCAGCGTTAGCGGCGGCGACGGCGGTACCGCCGGCGGTGGCGGCGGCGGCGGCGGTGCGGGCATCATCGGCCAAAATCTGAATGTGATCGTGAACGGTGCGGTGGCGGGTGGCCTCAGCGGCGACGGCACCACGCGCGCCAACGCCATCACTTTCACCGGCGGCACCAACATGCTCGAACTGCGGTCCGGCTTCAGCTTCAACAGCAATGTGGTTGCAAGCGGCACCAGCGCCCTGCGGTTCGGCGGTGGCATCGATGCGGCTTTCGATCTCGGCGCGCTCGGCACGAGCTTTCAGGGCTTCAACACGCTGGAAAAGAATGGCGCCGCGACCTGGACGCTAACCGGCCGCTCGACCTTCGCGGGGCCGACCACCGTCAACGCCGGCACACTGCTGATCGACGGCGCGCTTGCGCACTCGGCATTCACGGTGAATGCCGGCGGCATCCTCAGCGGCACTGGCAACGTGGCGGCCGTCATTGTGAACGACGGCGTGTTTGCGCCGGGGGCGCCCGGCACGCCGGGTTCGCGGATGACAGTGCAAGGCAATCTCGCGCTTGATGCGACGAGTGTCTACCGAGTGTTCGTCGATCCCGCAGTGGTGTCGTCGGCTTTGGTCACCGGCACGGCGACGCTTGGCGGCGCGACCGTCAATGCGCAGTTCGCACCCGGCTCCTATGTGGCGCGCCAGTACACGATCCTGCAGACAGGCGGTCTCGTTGGCACATTTGGATCCGTTACGATCTCGGGGCTGCCGAACGTTTCTGCCAAGACCTTCAACCAGGGCAAAGATGTGATCCTGGAGTTGAGCGCAAAGCTCGGTGTTGGAGTTCCAGGCGACCTCGTCGCCAACCAGCGCAACGCCGCCGCCGCCGTGAATAATTTCTTCAATAGCGGCGGTGCGCTGCCGCAATCTTTCCTGACGCCATTCGGGCTGAGCGGCGATGCGATGCGCAACGCACTCGGCCAAGCTTCGGGCGAACTGGGTGCTTCGGCGGCGTCCTCGACCTTCCTGGCCTGGCAGCAATTCTTCAACCTGTTGTTCGATCAGTTCGCTGAGAAACAGGACTTCGGTGGGGCGGTGCCCTATGCAACGGAGCAGAGCGAAGCGGTGCGCCTGGCTTATGCGGCGGTGACGCCAAAGGGTCACGCGGAGAAGGCGACACCGATCGATCCCTTGGCGACGCGATGGAGTATGTGGGGCGGCAGCTATGGCGGCTCGGAGAGAATCTCCGGCAATGCAGCCTCCGGCTCGCACGACACCACGAGCCGAGCCTATGGTTTCGTTGGGGGCGCCAATCATCAGTTGGCGCCCGGCACTCTCATCGGTTTCGCGCTGGCCGGTGGCGCCACCAGCTTCGGTCTGGCGCAAGGGCTCGGCAGCGGTACCTCCGACCTGTTCCAGGCCAGTGTCTATGCCCGGCAGAGTTGGGGGGCAGCCTACCTGATGGGAGCCTTCGGCTATGGCTTCCAGGACTACACGCTTAAGCGCACAGTCACGATCTCTGGGATCGAGAGTCTGCAAGCTGACTTCAACGCGCATACGTTTGCGGGACGGGCCGAGACTGGCTTCAGCTTAGGCTCGTCCTTTGCCGGCATGACACCCTATGGCGCCGTGCAGGTGGTGAGCCTCGATCTGCCGGGCTATGCCGAGCGGGCAACGGCCGGGACCACAGCATTCGCGCTGTCTCATGCCGGGCGCACCGACACCCAGACCCGCTCAGAGCTTGGCGCACGCTTCGACTACGCGATCCCGCTGCCGGATGCGCTGCTGACGCTGCGCAGCCGCACCGCCTGGGCGCATGATTATAGTGAGGGTCGCATCGCCCGCACTGGATTTCTGGCGCTGCCCGGCACCGCCTTCGCGGTCAACGGGGCGAGACCGAACCGAGACGCGGTCCTTGTCTCGGCCGGCACCGAACTCACCTTGTCCAGCGGCTTCTCGCTTGCCGGCTCCTTCGAGGGCGAGTTCTCTGGTAATTCCGACAGCTACGCCGGGAAAGGCGCTTTACGGTATCGGTGGTGAGCCTCCGCAGAGCCCGGGATCAAAACATCTAGCGCGCAATCGCCCGATCATATGCAGCGATTGAGGATTCGGCCGTAACTCGCACGTCAGCGACGGTCATGCCGGGGCGATACAGATTGCTACCAAGGCCGAAAGCTTGAACGCCCGCAGCGATATAGTCGGCGAAATTCTTGTCGGACACCCCGCCGACCGCGCCGATCACCGCGTCCTTCGGCAATACGGCACGAATGGCGGCGATGCCGGCCGGGCCGAGGATGGACGCCGGAAAGAATTTCAGTGCCGATGCGCCGGAGCGCAGCGCGAGGAAGGCTTCGGTCGGCGAGAACACGCCGGGCATTGTGACCATGCCGCGGCTGGCCGCCATCGCCAGCACATCGGTATCGACATTCGGACTGACCATCAGGCGACCGCCGACATCGGCGACATGCGCGCAGTCTTCCGCCGTCAGCACCGTGCCGGCGCCTATCAGGGCATCCTTGCCGAACCGCTTGCAGGCGCGTTCGATAGAAACGAACGGCTCCGGTGAATTCAGCGGGACCTCCATCATTTCAAATCCGGTGTCGATCAGCACCTCGACAATGCCTTCGACTTCATCAGGTTTGACGCCGCGCAGAATGGCGACGAGCGGGCGTTTGACGGCGGGCCAGCGGATCGGCTGTGTCATGAGAACTGCCCTCCCCAGAGATGTATGGCGGACTTGGCGAGGCCGCGCTGCGAGGCCTGCTCCGCATCGACGATGGTCATGTTCAGATCGGCGTCTTGGAGCGCGGCAGCATAAAGTTCGCCGAGCGCGCCGGCGCCGATCAGCCGAACCGGATGCTGCGTGCCATGCTGGGCGACTGCATCGGCGATTTCGGTGCCGATCAGTAGGCCCGACAGGCGCGCAGCGCCATCCGCCTGTTGCTGGAAGCCGAGCAGTTGCGCTGCACGCAGGCCGAACAGCGCGGATGTCAGGCGCGTCGGTACGCGACGTGCGCGCTGCAGGCCGTCGCGGAAGGCGTCACTCGCAGTCATGCCCTCATCGGGAAGCACCGCATGTTTGAGGATGCTGTGCTGGGCGATCACAGAGAACAGTTCGCCGGTCATATAGGTCGAGAAGGAGGTGACGACGCCGGCCTCGATTCCGACCCATTTGCTGTGCGTGCCGGGAATGCAGACGAGGCCGGTGAAGTCAGCTTGGGTGACGCCGAGCAATTGCGTTTCCTCGCCGCGCATGACGTCGGGCGTCGTGGCATCGGCTTGGGCGATGCCTGGCAGGATGCGCACATCGCCCTCGGTAGGGACGCGCTGCGCGCCCTCATGCAGGGCATCGAGCCGCGTCGGCGTGTGCAGATAGGGCGCCTCGATCCAGCCTTGCCGCGCGCCGGCCATACCGCAGATCAGCACCGGTAATTCGCGCGCTGCACCGAGCCTCGCAAGGTGATCCGCCAGCACCGGGGCAAAGCCGGTGGTCGCGCAATGCAGCATGCCTTCATGGCCGCGGGTTTCCGCGAGCGGCGTGCCGTCAGCCGTCATCAGCCAGCCGCGAAAGCTGCTGGTCCCCCAATCGATCGCAACGAAAGCGGGGTTGCCCGATTTCACCTCACCACTCCGACTTGCCATGACTCGAATTCGTCCTGACAATAGCCGAACGGCTCGCTCTTGGAAGGCTTGCCGGCGGTGATAACCACGTCGTCACATAACCGCTGGGCGAGCGACCGCCTGGCGCTAGTGTACCTCCGCTGCAAGCACGGCCTCGACGCGAATTTCCTCGGTGAGGCGCGCTTTCAGATCAGAGAAGGCCGGGCTTGTCTTGACCGTGTAGTGGCGGGGATGCGGCAAATCCACCGGGATATCGGCCTTGATACGACCGGGGCGCGCCGACATCACCACCACGCGCGAGGCGAGGAAGATCGCTTCCTCGATGTCGTGGGTAACGAAGATTACGGTCTTGCGCTCGCGCTCCCAGATGCCGAGCAGCAGCTCCTGCATCAAGGCACGGGTCTGGTTGTCGAGCGCGCCAAAGGGTTCGTCGAGCAGCAGCATCTTGGGATCGTTGGCGAGCGCTCGCGCGATGGCGGTGCGCTGCTGCATGCCGCCGGAGAGCTGCTTGGGGAAGTGGCTGGCGAAGCTGGTGAGGCCGACCTTCTCAAGCCACTCGCGCGCGATATTGCTGCGTTCCTTCTGCGAGATGCCACGCTCGCGCAGACCAAAAGCGACATTCTCCGCGACCGTCAGCCAGGGAAACAGCGTGTAGGACTGGAACACCATGCCACGGTCGGCGCCGGGGCCAGTGATGGTCTTGCCGTCGAGCAGGATTCGGCCGGTGGTCGGCGTATCCAGGCCGGCGACCATGCGCAGCAATGTAGACTTGCCACAGCCGCTCGGTCCGAGAATGGTGACGAAGTCGTTGTCGGCGACATTGAGATTGGTTGGCTCCAGCGCACGCGTGGGCGTGCCGCCGCGAACGGCCGGGAAAACGCGCGAAACGTTCTCGATGACGAGCTTGCTCAAATGATGCTCCACGGGAACAGGCGCTTGTTGATCGCTTTGAAGACGTAGTCGGAGATCAGACCGATGATCCCGATGACGATGATGCCGAAGATGATCTGGCCGGTGGCGAGTAGCGCCTGGCTGTCGATGATCATGTGGCCGATACCCGAGGACGAGCCAATCAGTTCGGCGACAATCACATAGGTCCAGGCC
Organism: Bradyrhizobiaceae bacterium PARB1; assembly: GCA_002256345.1. Taxonomy (GTDB): domain Bacteria; phylum Pseudomonadota; class Alphaproteobacteria; order Rhizobiales; family Xanthobacteraceae; genus Tardiphaga. The sequence continues at coordinate 4,858 of NKIY01000023.1, forward strand.
CAGCCGAGAACGAGACGGAGTATCTCGGCGATTTCCGGCGCAGCCGATGGGATGAGGACGCGGCGAAGCACGCCGTCATCCCTGGCACCGAGAGTCAGCGACGCCTCGACGAGATCGCGGCGAACACTGCCGACAGCGACGGCAACCATCAGAATGAGCTGGAATACCGAGCCGATGAAAATGACCAGCAGCTTCTGCATTTCGCCGATGCCGGCCCAAAGGATCAGCAGGGGAATGAAGGCCGAAGCCGGCAGATAGCGCGCGAAGGAGACGAAGGGTTCGAGGAAAGCTTCAACCGGCTTGTAGGCACCCATCAAGATGCCGAGCGGCACCGCGACCAGTGCCGCGAGCACGAAGCCACCAACCACGCGCCAGATCGTCATGCCGATGTCGAACAGAAAGCCCTGCTTGGTGAGCAGGAACCAGCCGTCCTCGATCATCGTCAACGGATTGGCGAGGAAGGTCTTCGAGACGAAGCCGCCGAAGGTCGCGAACGACCAGCCGGCGACAAACAGCACGAAGAAGGAAATGCCGAGCACCACGCGCGCGGGCGAGGAGATAGGGGCGAGTGGTTTCATCTGGGGCCGATGTCTTTAACTCGGTCGTCATGCCCGGCCCTGTGCCGGGCATCACGCCGTTGCCAAGAGTGAAGATGCCGATGGCCGGAACAAGCCCGGCCACGACGATGTCGGATTTACTGAATGAAGCTCGGATCGGCGAGCTTGGACAAATCCGGAATCTGCTTGATGACGCCGATTTCCAGCAGAAGGTCCGCAGCTTCCTTCGAGAAGGCTGCGTGCTCGCCGGAGAAGAACTTCTTGTTCTGCTCCTGATCCTGCCAACGCAGATACTGCGCGGACTTGCCGAACGCTTCGCCTGACTGTTTCACATCGGCGCCCATGATTTCATAGGACTTGGCCTGATCGGCCTTAACCATCGCCACGGCCTCGAAATAGCTCTTGGCGAGCGCCTTCACTGCATCCTTGTTCTCGGCGATGAATTTCGGTGCGCAACCGAACGTGTCCATGATCATCGGGTAGTCGAGCGTGGTGGCGATGATCTTGCCGGCTTCCGGCTTCTCGCGCACTGCTGACAGATACGGCTCATATGTCATGGCCGCATCGTTCTGGCCGGCGATGAAAGCCTGCGCAGCCGGACCGGGCTCCATATTGACGACCGAGACGTCCTTCACGCTGAGGCCGTTCTTCTTCAGGAACCATGCGAGCGTGAAGTAAGGCGCGGTGCCCGGTGCCGAGGCGGCGACCGACTTACCCTTCAGATCCTTGATGGAGGCAATATTGCCGCGCACGGCCATGCCGTCAGCGCCATAGGATTTATCGAGCTGGAATAGCTGCGTGGTGGCGACGCCGTTTGCATTCCAGACCACCCATGTTTCGACCGTGGTGGCCGCGCATTGCACGTCGCCCGAAGCGATGGCCAGGTGACGGCTGGCTTGCGGCACCTTCTTGATGGTGACGTCGAGGCCGTTCTTCGCAAAGATGCCGGCTTCCTTGGCCAGCGTCAGCGGCGCGAAACCGGTCCAGCCAGAAATCGCAATGGTCACCTTCGTCTGCGCCGCAGCGGGCGTTGCAACGAGAGCCGCGAGCGCAGCGGCGACGGATACCCCAATCAACTTCATAACCCACTCTCCTCAGCTAGTTTAGAATAATACTGCACGGCAACATGGTGGATGACCAGAGCCAATTTCTGCGGCGCGGCTGCGACAGATGATTCCTACCGTCTCCATCATCCGCGCCCCGCCGGCGTAAAACGCGCAGTGAGCCGATACAGGTCGTTCGGATAGGTCACGCGCACTGAAGTAATGACCTTGCGCTTGCGCCAGGTACGACGCTCAACGACGAGACAGGCGGCTGGCTTCCTCAGAGCCAGCGCCTGACGCGCATCATCATCGGCAAGGGTGGCTGTGATCTGATGCTCCGCCTCGCTCCACGGCACATGGCCGAGCAACCAGGTGCCGGGCGGCACACGGGCGAAATCGATTTCCACCGCCGGCGGGACCATATCGAGATTGATCAGGCGCTCCTCATAAGCAAAGGGTCGTCCCTTTGCGATATGGCGGCAGCTCAGTACAAGCACGTCGCAACCCTGCTCCATGCCAAGGCGATCGAGATCGTCCTTGGTGGCCTTGCGGCGCTTGCGCGTGAGCAACTCATAGTTATAGGCCTCGCCGCGCTTGGCTATCTCGGCCTGAATATCCGGAATATGCAGCACCGCCGATTGCACGACCGGTTTCGCGACGAAACTCCCGACACGACGCTTGCGCTCGATGATGCCCGCCGCAGCAAGGCCGGACAGCACCTTGTTCACTGTCATCCGCGAGCATTGATAAGTCTCGACCAGCTCATGCTCGAACGGAATGCGATGACCGGGCGGCCAGCGGCCGGACAGGATCTTGTCTTCGAGATCAGCGCGAATGCGCTGATAGAGCGCTTGCGGCGCAGCTTTGCCATTGATTGATTTCGCCGCGCGTGTTGCCATCACAGGCTCGCCAGTCGCTTGACGACGCGGCGATAACGCTCAGTGATATCGGCGCGCTTGAAGTGACGCCCGCCCTCGACAACCTGCCGGCCGCCGACGTAAACACGGGAAATCGCCGATTTGCCCGTGACGAAGGTCGCCGCATCGAGCCAACGGTCGCCAATAACGCCACAAAGATCGGGGTGCGTATCGTCAAGCACCACAATATCGGCGCGTTTGCCGACCGACAGCGCTCCGATCGCACGACCCGATGCTTGGGCACCGCCGACAAGCGCGTGCTCATAGAGCGCGCGGCCCGTGGTTTCACCTGCATGGCGCGCAACGGCATTGCGAATCCGGTGACGCAGACGTTGGCTATATTCGAACTGCTTCAGCTCGCCCGGCGCGGTAATTTCGATGTTGGAATCCGAACCCACACCGAACACGCCACCCGCCTCGATAAATCGCGGGCCTTCAAAAATGCCGTCACCAAGGTTGGCCTCCGTCAGCGGACAGAGGCCGACGACGGCACCGGCGTTGGCGATACCGACCGTCTCCTCCAGCGTCAGATGCGTGGCGTGGATCAGGACCCAGCGCCGATCAACAGCCACGTGATCTAACAACCATTCAACCGGGCGCTGGCCGGACCAACCAAGGCAGTCCTCGACCTCCTTCACCTGCTCGGCAATATGCATGTGGATCGGACCGGATGGGACAGCTTTCAGCACCTCGCCCAGCGTCTCCGGCGTGACCGCGCGGAGCGAATGCGGCGCGATCCCGATGTCCGCATCGTCAACCGGCTTGATCGCTTCCCGCGAACGCTCGAGCAGAGCCAGAAAGCGCGAGGGATCGTTGATGAAGCGCCGCTGGCCATGAACAGGTACGGCGCCACCGAAGCCACTGAAATTATAGAACACGGGAAGCAGCGTCAGGCCGATACCGGTATCAATGCAAGCGGCAGCGATGCGCGACGCCATTTCGGCGAGATCGCCATAGGGAGCGCCGTGCTCGTCATGATGCAGATAGTGGAATTCGGCTACCGAGGTGAAGCCGCCTTCCAGCATCTCGGCATAGGCATAGGCGGCGATCGCCTCGACGTCATCCGGCGTCAGCGTATCGATGAAACGATACATCAATTGCCGCCAGGTCCAGAAACTATCCTGCGTCTCGCCGCGCAGCTCGGTCAGCCCGGCCATGCCACGCTGGAATGCGTGGCTGTGCAGATTGGGCATTCCGGGCACTGCAACACCGCTGACGATTTCCGCGCCAGCGCTGCTCGAATTGTCGGCAACGGCCGCGATCACGCCATTCTCGATCGTCAAAACGACGTCGTGCGCCCAGCCGCCGGGAAGCAGCGCATGGGCGAAGAACAGCTTTTTTGCAGCACTTGGCGTGTGCATGGCCTTGGTCCGTTGCATTCAAAAGACGCTCGACAATAAGCGAGGGCGCTGATTATGTATAGACATAGAACGTCCCAAATGAGCGGCAGCGCCTCATGACTTTCGATACCATCTGGACCAACGCCCGTCTTGCGACCATGACCGAAGGCCAGCCCGGTCTTGGCGTCATCGAGAACGCGTGCATCGCAGCGAAAGACGGCCGCATCGCTTTTGTCGGCGCGGCCGCCGACCTGCCGGCTAATGCAGACGTGGCCGAGCGCATCGATTGCGGCGGGCGCTGGATCACACCGGGCCTCGTCGATTGCCATACGCATCTCGTCTACGGCGGCCACCGCGCCAATGAGTTCGCGATGCGACTGGAGGGCGCGACCTATGAGGAAATCTCGCGCGCCGGCGGAGGCATCGCCTCCAGCATGACCTCGACCCGCGCGGCGAGCGAAGCGCAGCTCGTTGCCAGCGGCTTGAAGCGGCTAGATCATCTCATTGCCGAAGGCGTCACCACCGTAGAGATCAAGTCTGGCTACGGGCTCGACAAGGAGACCGAGATCCGTTGCTTGAGGGCTGCGCGCCAGCTCGGCCGCGAGCGCGATATCTCGGTGATCACAACTTTTCTCGGCGCACATGCGATGCCGCCGGAAGCCAAGGGCGACAAGGACGCCTATATCGACGGCGTCATCCGGAACACACTGCCCGCTGTTGCGGAGCTGAAGCTCGCCGATGCGGTGGATGCCTTCTGCGAAGGGATCGCCTTTTCGCCGGAGCAAACAGCACGGCTGTTCGATGCGGCGAAGACCTACGGCCTGCCGGTGAAGCTGCACGCCGATCAGCTCTCCAATCTGCACGGCGCCAAGCTTGCCGCCAACTACGGCGCGCTGTCCGCCGATCATCTCGAACACACCGACGAAGACGGCGTCATCGCACTGACCAAGGCCGGCACCGTCGCCGTGGTGCTGCCTGGCGCCTACTATACGCTGCGGGAGACCCAGGCGCCGCCGATCGCCTTGTTCCGCAAACACGGAACGCATCTCGCGCTCGCCACGGACAGCAATCCCGGCACCTCGCCGCTGACCTCGCTGCTGCTCACCATGAATATGGGCGCGACGCTATTCCGCATGACCGTCGACGAGTGTCTCGTCGGCGTGACACGCGAAGGCGCGCGAGCGCTCGGCAGGCTCAATGAGATCGGCACGCTGGAAGCCGGCAAGTTCTGCGATCTCGCCATCTGGGACATCGAGACACCTGCCGAACTCGTCTACCGGGTCGGTTTCAATCCGCTTCACGCGCGTGTCCGGCAGGGCCGGACGACATTTTCGCACTAGGGACAATCATCATGGATCGCAGCAAAAATTCGCGCATCGTGCGCAGCCCGCGCGGCACCGACCTCTCGGCCAAGGACTGGCTCACCGAAGCGCCGCTGCGCATGCTGATGAACAATCTCGATCCGGAAGTGGCAGAGAATCCCAACGAACTCGTGGTTTATGGCGGCATCGGCCGCGCCGCACGCAACTGGGAAGCCTTCGACCAGATCGCCGCCTCGCTGCGCAATCTCAACAATGACGAGACCCTGCTGGTGCAGTCCGGCAAACCGGTTGGCGTGTTCAAGACCCATGCGGATGCACCCCGCGTGCTGATCGCGAATTCGAACCTCGTGCCGCGCTGGGCCAATTGGGAGCACTTCAACGAGCTCGATCGCAAGGGCCTGATGATGTACGGCCAGATGACCGCCGGCTCGTGGATCTATATCGGCTCGCAGGGCATCGTGCAGGGCACTTACGAGACTTTTGTGGAAGCCGGCCGCCAGCACTACAACGGTGACCTTTCCGGCCGCTGGATCCTGACTGCCGGTCTCGGCGGCATGGGCGGCGCGCAGACGCTGGCGGCGACCATGGCCGGCGCTTCTTGCCTCGCGGTCGAGTGCCAGCCCAGCCGCATCGAGATGCGCCTGAAGAGCGGCTACGTCGATGTCCAGGCCAAGGATCTCGACGACGCGCTCGCCATCATCGAGAAGGCGAAACGGGACAAGAAGGCCATTTCGGTGGCGGTGCTCGGCAATGCTGCCGATATCTTCCCGGAACTCGTGCGTCGCGGCATCAAGCCGGACATCGTGACCGACCAAACCTCGGCGCATGATCCGGTGAATGGTTATCTGCCCAAGGGCTGGACGCTGGCGGAATGGGAAACCAAGCGGAACAGCGATCCCGCCGCGGTCGAGAAAGCCTCGCGAAAATCCATGAGCGAGCATGTCCGCGCCATGCTCGACTTCCACAAGATGGGCGTGCCGACCGTCGATTATGGCAACAACATCCGCCAGATGGCGAAGGAAGAAGGCGTCGATAACGCGTTCGACTTCCCTGGCTTCGTGCCGGCTTACATCCGCCCGCTGTTCTGCCGCGGCATCGGTCCGTTCCGCTGGGCCGCGCTCTCCGGCGATCCCGAGGATATCTACAAGACCGATGCCAAGGTCAAAGAGATCCTGGGGCACAACAAGGCGCTGGTGAACTGGCTCGACATGGCACGCGAGCGCATCCAGTTCCAGGGCCTGCCGGCGCGCATCTGCTGGGTCGGCCTCGGCGATCGCCATCGCCTCGGCCTCGCTTTCAACGAGATGGTCGCCTCGGGTGAGCTCAAGGCGCCGATCGTGATCGGCCGCGATCATCTCGATTCCGGCTCGGTGGCAAGCCCGAACCGCGAGACCGAAGCCATGAAGGACGGCTCCGATGCCGTCTCCGACTGGCCGCTGCTGAACGCACTGCTGAACTGCGCCTCTGGCGCGACCTGGGTGTCGCTGCATCATGGCGGCGGCGTCGGCATGGGCTTCTCGCAGCATTCCGGCATGGTCATTGTCGCCGACGGCACGCTGGAAGCTGCCAAGCGCCTTGAGCGCGTGTTGTGGAACGACCCCGCCACCGGCGTGATGCGTCACGCCGATGCCGGCTACGACATCGCCATCGCATGCGCGGAGGAGCACGGCCTCAATCTGCCGTCGCTCCACACCAAGGACTGATGGCGTCGTGAAAATTCTCCGCGCCGCCGATTACAAAACCATGCCGTGGAAGAACGGCATGGGCTCGACGACGGAGATCGCCATCCATCCGGCGGACGCAAAACTCGACGATTTCGACTGGCGCATCAGTATGGCGCAGGTCGCCAGCGACGGACCGTTCTCATCATTTGCCGGTATCGATCGCACCCTGCTGGTGCTTGAAGGCAACGGTATCGACCTCAGCGTCGCCGGCAGGCCACCGGCGCGGATCGATCGTGAGACCATCCATTCGTTCCCAGGCGATCAACCGACGTCAGCCAGATTGGTCGACGGAGCGATTGTCGATCTCAACGTGATGAGCCGTCGCAAGACTGTGCGTCATGATGTGAAACGCATAAAACTCGCACAGCGCCTGGACTTTACTGTTTCCACGCAAACGATTTTCGTAGTCGAACAAGGCCAGCTTGAAATCGTTGATCAGACTACAACCGCTCTGCTCGGCGAACGCGACGCGATCATCGCGAGCAGAACTACGCCCGCCCTCACATTCAACCCGCAAGGACCAACGCAGGTCATCAGCATTCAACTCAGGTAGTTATATCCATATTTCTGCATCGATTCTGATGACTCCATAAATTGAAGAAATGCCATAAAGATCAAATATATAACATATACTAATTACGGATATTTGATTAGCAGGGAATCACTGACACACTCAGTCTGACCAGAGGCAACGAAGGGGCGAGGATTCGATGCATCGCAGACATCACAACATTCCCATCGAAATCGTGCGTACGGTTGTTGCAATCTCGGAAGCTGGCAGCCTGACCAAGGCGGCCGATCAAATGGGCCTGAGCCAACCCGCGGTGAGTTCGCAGATCAAACGCCTTGAACAAATTGTCGGCGGCTCATTGTTTAGCAAAACACCGAACGGCAGTTGCCCCACCGATCTCGGCAAACTGGTGCTCGCGCAAGCGCGCAAGATCATTGAAGCCAATGATCAGGTACTCGCACTCGGCGGAGCTGACAGCAATGCCGGACGTTTGCGGCTTGGATTGAGCTCGCTGCTCAGTCGTCAATTTGTCGAGCAACAAGCAAACAGGCTTGGCGACGTTCACATTCAAGCTGGCACATCGCACGAAATCTCTAGCGCGCTGGTCGAAAGCCATGTCGATATCGCGTGCTTCTATCAGCGCGGCGACATCGATGCGGACCTCGCGACATTGATCGTCGATGAATACGAAGATCGTTTGGTCTGGGTTCGCTCGAAGAATTTCGTTCTCAGCCCCGGCGCACCGATCCCGATCGTCACCTGGACCAATGACGACTGGATGATCAACACGTTGACGCGTCATGGCCTGTCTTATCGGATCGCTTTCAGCAGCCAGGACTTTGATGCAAAGAAATCGGCTGTCGAAGCCGGCATCGGCCTCACAGCGATGCCGAGCCGGATGATCCCGAACGGTCTCGTCTGGGCAAAGGAATATTATTTGCCGGAGCTTCCGACCATCAAGAACTTGCTCTGCATCCGGCAAGGCCTGAGCTCCAACCGCGTGCTGGAACTGAAGAACCAGCTCTCCGAATTGTTCATGTATCACTCGGCACCAAGGGAAACCCATAAAGTTGCCTGACGAGGCCACCTATTTCCGCGAGCAAGCCGAGCGCTGCGAGAAACTCGCGCGTGAGGCCGAAGACCCCGCTGTCAGGGAGCGGTTGCTAAATCTCGCGACGGAATATGGCCGTCGCGCGCAAGTACGCCCGCCACCGCCGCCACGGCGACGCCGGCCACCGACCTATCCGAACCGCGGCTGAATAACGTCCAGCGGCACCCGCGCTTCATGACGCCATTGTGAGCCGACCGATGGCTGTAAAACCTCATTTATAACGGTTCTAATCGCAAACTCCGGTATGTCTTGACCTGACCTGATAGCTGCTCGACAAGGTCCGGCATGACGCTCCCTGAGACCACATTATCTGTAACGGCGGATCACCATCTGCGCCTCGGCGAAGCCCCACGCGGCTTCGTCGGCACCATCGTCGCGCTGCATCCCGACGGCGCGGGACCGACCCCGCATGAACTCGAACAGTATCTGCTCGAGATGGGCTTCACCGAAGGCGCGCGGGTCGAGATCCTGCATCAAGGCGCGATCAAGCGGGACCCGATTGCGGTGCGCGTCGACAACATCACGATCGCCGTGCGCCGGCGCGAAGCAATGGCAGTTCTCGTAAAATGACGATTTCAGACGTGACCGGCGAGCGTTTCAATCTCGCGCTGGTCGGTGTTCCCAACAGCGGCAAGACGTCGTTGTTCAATGCACTCACCGGTAGCCGTCAGAAGGTCGCGAACTATGCTGGCGTAACCATCGAGCGGAAGAGCGGCGCTTTCGTCACGCCCGCCGGTCGCCAGGTGACCCTGCTCGACTTGCCGGGCACCTATTCGCTACGCGGCCGCAGCCCCGACGAGATCATCACCCGCGACGTCGTGCTCGGCAAACGCCCCGGCGAGGCGCCGCCGGATCTCGTGCTTTGCATCGCTGACGCCACCAATCTGCGGCTGACGCTACGGCTGATCCTCGAATTGAAGCGGACCGGGCGGCCACTGCTGATGGTCCTCAACATGTTCGATATCGCGAAGCGCCGCGGCATCACCATCGACGTCGACGGCATGTCGGCCGCACTCGGCATTCCCATCATCACCTCGATTGCGGTGAAGAAGGGTGGCGCGGACGCACTCCGCGAGCGTACCGATGAATTTGCCGCCAACATGCCGCCCCCCGTTACCCCCGCCGAATGGACGCAGACCAGCGTTTCAGACCTCAAAGCCTACCAGCGCGAGGCCGACCGCATCATCCGCGAAACGGTGACGATGCCGGCAAAGCCGGACACACTGACGACCCGCGTCGATGCCGTGGTGCTGCATCCGGTCTGGGGGCTCGCCGTGCTGGCTGCCATCCTGTTCGTGATGTTCCAGGCGGTTTTCTCCTGGGCGCAGCCCCTGATGGAATTGCTTTCGGATTCCTTTGGCGCGCTTGGCGTGCTGGTGGCGCAGATCGTGCCCGCAGGCATCTTCCAGAGTTTCCTGCAAAACGGCTTGATCGCCGGCGTCGGCAGCGTGCTCGTCTTCCTGCCGCAGATCATCATCATCTTCCTGTTCATCCTGCTGCTGGAAGACTTCGGTTACATGGCGCGCGCGGCCTTCCTGATGGACCGCATCATGGGGGGCGCCGGCCTGCACGGCCGTGCGTTCATCCCACTTTTGTCCAGCTTCGCATGCGCGATTCCCGGCATCATGGCGACGCGCGTGATCGACAACCGTCGCGATCGCCTGACCACCATCTTGATCGCGCCGCTCATGACCTGCTCGGCACGCATCCCGGTCTATACATTGATCATTGCAGCCTTCGTTCCGGCGACAGACGTCTTCGGCTGGATCAATCTGCAGGGTCTCGTGATGTTTGGCCTCTACGTCACCGGCATCGCCAGCGCACTGCTGGTGTCTTTCGTCATCAAGTTCTTGATGCTGCGCGACCACCAGCCAGCGCCGTTCATGCTGGAACTGCCGGATTACAAATTGCCGCGCCTGAAGAGCATCAGCATCGGCGTCTATACGCGCGCAAAAATGTTCCTGCAGCGCGCGGGCACCACGATCCTCGCGATGATGATCCTGATCTGGTTCCTCGCCTCGTTCCCGCAACCGCCGGCCGGCGCCGAAGGCCCTGCGATCGACTACAGCCTGGCTGCGATGATCGGCAAGACGCTGGAGCCGCTCTTCTCCGCAATCGGGTTCAACTGGCAGATCGTGGTGGCGCTGATCCCGGGCATGGCCGCCCGCGAAGTCGCGGTCGGTGCGCTCGGCACCGTCTATGCGATCGAAGGCGGCAAGGAAGCGGCCGAGGCGATCGGTCAAGCGTTGGCGAGCAAATGGAGTCTCGCCACCGCGCTGTCATTCCTCGCCTGGTTCGTGTTCGCCCCGCAATGCGCCTCGACGCTGGCAGTGATCCGCCGAGAAACCGGCGGCACGAAATGGATGCTGATCACATTCTTCTACATGTTCGCGCTGGCCTATCTGGCGAGCCTGCTCGTGTACAAGATCGCGGTGACCGCGGGGCTGGGCTGATCGCTCAAAACCCCGCTGCGTGACCATCCTTGCGTGGATCGGAGCCGGCCACATAGCCGCCCTCGATCCGGTGCACGAGCTGCGCGCCGCCAAAGCCGAAAGCTGAATCCGGCGGCTCACGGACGATGACGTGACCGCGGTTTCTGAGATCGGCCGCGACCTCGTCCGAAACGCCATTCTCGATCGCGACCTCGAGACCATCGACATAGCGCCAGCGCGGCGCATCCGCAGCCGTCTGCGGATCCTGTCCCCAAAGGTAGATGCGCAGCATCATCTGCAGATGGCCCTGCGCCTGCATGGGCCCCCCCATCAAGCCGAATGCCATCAGCGGCTGGTCGCCCCGCATCACGAAGCCGGGAATGATGGTCTGAAACGGCCGCTTGCGCGGGCCGACCTGGTTGGGGTGACCTTCGTCCAGCACGAAACCGAAGCCACGATTCTGCAGACTGATACCCGTACCCGGCACCACAACGCCCGAACCGAAGCCCGAATAATTCGACTGGATGTAGGACACCATCATGCCGGACGCGTCGCCGGTGGAAAGACAAACCGTCCCGCCTGTCTTCGGCGCACCAGCGCCAAAATCCTGCGCCCGGCCGCGGTCGATCAGTTTCGCCCGCGACGCGAGATAGGACGGGTTCTGCAGATGCGCGACGGTAACATCGCGCATGTAATCGAGATCGGCGGCGTAAGCATAGATATCGGCGAAGGCAAGCTTCGTTGCCTCGATCTGGAGATGCAGCGCATCGGCGCTGTCGACTTGAAGACCATCAACGCCCGCGGCCTGGACGATGCCGAGCGCCATCAACGCCACGATGCCCTGCCCGTTCGGCGGAATCTCATGCAGCGCGGCGTCGCCGAACTCCTGGCGGATCGTACCGCACCAATCGTTGCGATGCGCCGCCAGATCGGCCTCGTCGAGCACCGCACCATGCTCGCGCGCGAAATCTGCGATGCGTTTGGCGAGCTCGCCACGATAGAACGCTTCGCCCTTGGTCCTTGCGATCAACTTCAGCGAATAAGCGTGCCCCGGCATGCGAACCAGTTCACCCGCCATCGGCGCGCGACCATTCGGCATGAAGCACTCAGCAAAGCCTGGCTGGATCTTCAGTTCCTCAGCGCCGCGGCGCCATAGTTCGGCGATCACCGGCGAAACGAGAAATCCGTTTTCGGCGTAGGAAATCGCCGGCTCGAACAGTTGTTCGAACGGCAGCTTGCCGAAGCGCTCCGACAGGTCAACCCAGGCCGAGACCGCGCCCGGCACGGTGACGCTCTCCCAGCCGCGATGCGGAAATGTCTTGCGCCCGGCAAAGCGCTCCGGCGTCCAGGCGGCGGGCGAACGGCCGGAGGCATTGAGCCCGTGCAGCTCCTTGCCGTCCCACAGAATGCAATAGGCGTCCGAGCCGATGCCATTGCCGGTTGGCTCCACCACCGTCAGCGCGATCGCCGCGGCCAGCGCCGCATCCAGCGCATTGCCGCCGCGCTCCAGCATACGAAGGCCCGCCTGCGTCGCCAGCGGCTGCGATGCCGCCACGACATTTCGCGCCATCACCGGCGAGCGGCGGGAGGCATAGAGGCCATCGTGTCGGAATTGCATGGTCGCGGTATCCACTTTAGGTCAGTTGCTGCGGGACGATACGACCGTGCCACCGATGCCGCCAGACGCAAAAAGGGCATGGATGCGAACATCCATGCCCTGTGAAAGAGACCGAAACGGTCGGTCCGGCGCTTACACGCGCTCGATGATGATCGCTGGAGCCATGCCACCGGCGGCGCACATGGTGACGAGGCCGCGCTTCAGATTACGGCGCTCGAGTTCATCGAGAATGGTGCCGACCAGAATGGCGCCCGTGGCACCAATCGGGTGGCCGAGGGCGATGGAGCCGCCATTGACATTGACCTTGCTGGTGTCGAGGTTGAGGTCACGAATGAACTTCGCGGCCACGACGGCGAAAGCCTCGTTGATTTCCCAGAGATCGATGTCGTCCTTGGTGAGCCCAGCCTTTTCCAGCACCTTCTTCGCCGCCGGCACTGGGGCGTTCAGCATCAATGTCGGGTCATCGCCGATATTGGCCATGGCGACGATCTTGGCGCGCGGCTTGAGGCCGTGCTTGTCCGCATAGGACTTCGAGGTCAGTAACAGCGCCGCAGCGCCGTCGACGACGCCCGACGAATTACCGGCGTGATGGAAATGCTTGATCTCCAGATCGGGATATTTCTGGTTGATCTGCTTCCGATAAGTGGTGCCCTTGTCGTCTAGCGGATAGTCCGCCATGGCGACGAAAGCCGGCTTCAGGCCTGCGAGACCTTCGGCGGTCGTATCCGGGCGCGGATATTCGTCTTTGGCCAGCACGACATTGCCGTTATCGTCGGTCACCGGCACTAGGCTCTTGTCGAAGCGACCTTCCTTGATGGCGATGGCCGCGCGGCGCTGGCTTTCAAGGCCGAGCGCATCGAGTTCCTCGCGAGTGAAGCCTTCCATCGAGGCGATAGCGTCGCCGCAAATGCCCTGATGCGATTGCGGATGCACCTTCGCAAGGCGCTCATTGCCCGAGCCCATGCCCAGCGGGCGCTTGCCGGCCGCCATATCCTCGGCGGCCATCGCGCCAGTCAGGGACATCATTTCGGTGCCGCCGGCGATCACCACGTCTTCCATGCCTGACATAATCTGCGCCGCTGCAAAATTCACGGCCGTGATGCCACCGCCACAGAAACGGTCGAGGGTGGTACCCGAGGCCTTGATGTCATAGCCGGCATCGAGCGCCGCCATGCGGCCGAGATCGCCGCCCTGCTTGCCGCGCTGGGTGGAGGTCGACCAGATGATGTCATCGACATCGGCGGTATTGAGCTTGTTACGCTCTGCAATCGCCTTCAGCACGGTGGCGGCGAGATGCTGCGGATGATGTTCGGCGAGTGCGCCTTTGCCGACCTTGCCAACCCCGCGCGGGGTGCGGACTGCGTCGATGATATAGGCGTCGGCCATTGGTCTTCCTCCGGATTTTACAGTGTTTTTCTGGATCCGAGATTGGCCAAGCCACCGATGAAGTCAAGGCGCAGCCATGGGATGCACGCCTGCCAAAAATGGCAGGGCCACCAATCTGGTCGACGACGATCTATGGCTGAAGCAGAAATGCCAACGCCGCCTCGCAGCGATCCTCAACCTTGAGCGTGAGCAGATCATCTGCACGGGTGCGACCGAGATTTACGGCGGCAATGGGAATGCCCTTCTTCGCCGCCATCTGCACGAAGCGGAAACCCGAATAGACCATCAGCGAGGAGCCAACAACCAGCATCGCCTCCGCAGCTTCCAGCCGATCGCGCGCCTCATCGACCACCTCGCGCGGGACCGTCTCGCCGAAGAAAACCACGTCCGGCTTCAGCATACCGCCACAAGCGCTGCAGGACGGCACATCGAAGGCTGCAAAATCTTCATGTTCCAGATCGGCATCGCCATCGGGCGCGTCCGGCGCATCGAGCGCGAGCCAGGCAGGATTGCGATGATGGAGCTCATGCTGGAAATCGCCGCGCGGCATCTTAAGCCCACAGCCCATGCAGCGCACCTGATCGAGCCGCCCATGGAGATCGATCACCCTCTTGCTGCCCGCGCTTTGATGCAAGCGGTCAACATTCTGCGTCAGCAGGATCTCGCTGCGCCCCGCCGCTTCCAACCGTGCCAACGCATGATGGGCATCGTTCGGCATTGCCTGTCCGAAGCGACGCCACCCGACCATGCTGCGCGCCCAGTAGCGTTTGCGCGTCGCGTCGCTCGTCATAAAATCGTCATACGACACCGGCGGCGTGCGCTTCCAGTTGCCGTGGCTGTCCCGATAGTCGGGAATGCCCGAATTGGTGCTGCAGCCGGCGCCCGTCAAGATGAACAGGCGCCGGTGACGCGCGACAAAGTCTTCGAGAATTGCCTTTTCAATCATGGCGTTGATCTATGACGCCTCGGTCGAATGTCCAGTCGTCTGCATGTGACGTGGCTGCCGCAGGTAACATAATCTTTTCAAAAATCGGTCATGCCGTTGCGGGTTAGACGATCCGTCTGCTAGAGTGTCGTTGCGCAAAGAGATCAACCCGTAGAGTGAGTCATGACCCTACACACCAAAGTTGCTTCCACCTCGCGCGAGCAGTTCATGCAGATCGTTCAGGAAGAATTCGCCAAGTTCGAAAGCGCCGAGCGCGAACTTCGCAAGAACGCCAAGAAGGATCGTGTGAAAGAGCTCAAGCTGCCGGAGGAGCTGGGTCACTAGATTACAGGATAAAGTTTCAATCGAAACTCATAAGCAATTTCACGCGACGAACCAAGGTCACCTTTTCGGTGGCCTTTTTCCTTCGCACTTTCGTTGCCCGCAACCAGCCGCTTTGAAGCGCGCGACAATATCGCCACCGGGTTGCATTTCATATTCTCTTCATCAAGCATCTTTAGCGAGACTCTTCAATTTCAAGACAATCTATCGAGGAAATGGCGAAGTCATCGAAACTCGTAGCGACCAAACGCGGAAAAATTCTTCTGGTTCGGCGCGTCAAGGATGGCCTGTGGATGTTCCCGGGCGGCCGCAAGCTGCCGCGCGAGAATGACAAGGTCTGCCTGCGCCGCGAGATCAAGGAAGAACTGCCGAAGCTGAAACTCGGCCGCCTGACGCTCTGGAAAGAGGTCAAGGCGACCAACCGGCATTCCGGACGCAAAATGAGCGATTCGATCTTCATCGCGAAGAAGGCCAGCGGCCGGCTCGATATCGGCGACAAGAAGGAGATCGACCGCGCGGTGTGGCGCAAGCCGCGCGGCGGCATGCGCCTGACGCCGACCTCGCGCTATATCCGGGACAAGCTATTCCCGCGGGCATAGCGCTGTCGGCGCAGCTTACTCCCCGCCGAGCCCCAACCGGTTCGGCATCCGCTTCTCGATATTGAACTTGAGCAGCGCGGCAGAGCGGAAGATGCCGTGGGCGAATTTGCCATAGGGTAGCGTCACGAACAGCGCCATCACCGTGCCGAGATGGATCGCCAGCCACAGCGCCATGAAGCGGGTGTCGCGGAGCACCAGCAGCAGCAGGCCGGTGACGCTGACCAAGAGCAGCAGCATGATGAAGCCGCGGTCCATAGCATTCTGCGAGGCGTCGGCGCGCAGCGCATCGCGCTTGAAGTTCAGCCAGAGCAGACCAATGGGGCCGATGATCAGGCCGATGCCGCCGAGCGTGCCGAGGATCACCGGTGCGCTGGTGAGCGCATAGGGCGCATGCAGGTTCCAGAGATAGTGATACAGCGTCGCCACGCAGGTGGAGGCGAAACACAGCAGGAATCCGTACAGCGTGAACTGATGGAAGCGTCGGCGCCACAGGGTGAAGGCGTCGTCGCCCTCGTTGCAGCCATCCCCATGACCACCACCGAGATACTTTAAACGCGCGACATCATGCACGGCTTCAGCGACCGCCGGCACGCGCGCCTGTGCCGCCGCCTTGATGTCGGCCGGGCTGGCATCCCTGGTCGGTGAGACCTCGCGCCAGAATTTGACGACCCCGATGGCCAGCGCCAGCATTGCGAAGCCGAACACCGAGCCGAACAACAGCGCCAGGAAATTGTGCGGGAAGATCGCGTAGAAATTGCCGGCTAGGGGCTCGTGGATCAGGCGACCATTCATCGCGATGGCCAGGATCATGAACAGCGCGAGGCCGCCGGACAGCGCGAAGGCAACGGTGAGCCCGGCCTTCTCATAGAGCTTTCCGAAGGCGCGCGGCCACGCATAGTCCTGATAGGTGCGCACGCGCACCTTGGCCATGGCCTGCGGGACATTGACCGCGAATTCGTGCGGCGGCGCATATTGGCAGGCATAGAGGCACGAGCCGCAATTGTGGCAGAGATTGGCGAGATAATGCGTATCGGCCGCATTGAATTCGAGCCGGCGCGTCATCGCCGGAAACACGGCGCAAAAGCCTTCGCAGTAACGGCAGGCGTTGCAGATCTGCATGACGCGCGCGATCTCGGCCTCGCCCGCGGTCATCGCCTCGGCGAGAT
>NKIY01000004.1 GCA_002256345.1 Bradyrhizobiaceae bacterium PARB1
CCGCCCATGAAGAAGGCGTTGGTGCGCGCCACATGCAGCGCGCCGGACAAAGGCGGCTGGAAATGCACGCCGTGTTTCCGCATCCATGGCCGGCAGCGCGAGGAATGCCGGATCACCATGCGCGCCAGCGGCTCATTGGTGATGCCGCCGGTGACCTTGAGCAGATCCTGCCAGAACTCCTCTTCCGGATAGGCTTCGACCAGCACGTCTTGCGGCTCGTCATGCATGCAACGCAGATTGCGCACATGCATGGAATTGCCGCCGCGCCATTCCTTTGGCGCGGCTTCCAGCATCAGCACCGATGCGCCGGCCTCCCGCGCCATCAGTGCCGAACACAGAGCCGCATTGCCGCCACCGATGACGAGAACGTCAGGCATGGATGAGGAAGTCACGAGGTTCTCTCCGCCGCTGCCCGACGCCCTGCGATCCAGCCGAAGGTCAAAGCGGGGCCAAGCGTAATGCCCGGTCCGGGATAGGCTCCTTCCATGATCGATGCCATATCATTGCCGCACGCAAACAGGCCGGCGATCGGCTTGCCATCAACTGCGAGCACACGTGCCTGATCGTCAGTCACGATACCCGCGGACATTCCGAGATCGGCAGGCTGTACGGCTACCGCATAGAAAGGACCGTCCTTGATCGGTGCGATGCAGGGATTTGGGGTATGATCGGCGTCACCCAATGAGCGTTGATAGATGTTGCTGCCGCGCCCAAAGGCCGGGTCTTCGCCGCGCTCGGCGTCCTTGTTGAAGGTTTCTACTGTCTGCGACAAAGCCGGCGACGGCGCGCCGATCAGCCGCGCAAGGTCGGCCAGCGTATAGGCCCGCTTGAGATAGCCCGATGCCACATCAGCGTTCAACGACGCGGTAAACGGCTTGATCTTGCCGAGCCCGTATTTCCAGATGAAGCGGCTATCGCAGATCAACCAGGCGGGGATCGCGCTGTTGGCATGTGCCAGCTGCGCGCGGACGAACTCGTGATACGAGACCGCTTCGTTGACGAAGCGTTGCCCTTTCCCATCCACGGCGATGAGGCCGGGCTTGGCCCGGTCAGTCACCGTATGCGGATAGACGCCACGGCTGCCATCAGCGCGCGTGAAGGTCGACGCCGGCACCCAGAAAGCACCATCTTTCGTCGGGGCCGATAGTTGCGCACCGATGGCCGTCGCGAGTCGCGCGCCGCGTGGAGAATTACCGGCAGCGACGGTAGCGCTGAGATCGCCGGCGCTGTCCGGCACGAAATAACCGCGCAGCTCTGCATCATGCGAGATACCTCCCGTCGCCAACACCACACCGCGGCTCGCGCGCAACCGATGCAACCGCGCCGAAGCATCGCGGGTTTCCAACAGCGAGATTCGGCCGCTGGCATCGGCTTCCAGTCGTGTCACCGTCGTGCAAGTGCGGATAATGACGCCGAGATCGAGCGCCGATTTGAACAGTCGCGCGACCAGCGCATTGCCGAGATAAAGTGTCGTTCCACGGCGCGCACCGAGACGCTGCATACCATATTTGAACAACAGCTTCGCCACATGCAGCGCGGAGCGCGGCGATTTGGACATGCGACGTAGATGCGGAATATCGGCGCGACTGATCATCATGCCGCCGAACAGCATGAATTCCGGCAGCGGACTACGCACCAGTGCGAAAGCTTTGCCGAGCACGCTCGCCTCGAACGGCACCGGCTCGAGTACACGGCCACCCGGTGTTGAACCGGGGAGATCCGGATAGTAGTCGGGATAGGTGACGACCGGCTGCAGGCGCAGGCTGGTGCGCGCTTCGAGATCGCGGATCGCCGCATCGCCGCTGGCGAGAAAGGTCTCAAGCCGCTTGCGGTCATTGCCGGGCACAGTCTCGGCGAGATAGGTGCGCGCCGCATCGAGCGTATCCGCGCGCTGGACGGCGACAGCCTTGTGGTTTGCAGGAATCCACACCATTCCGCCGGAGATCGCCGTGGTGCCGCCGACCACATCGGCCTGTTCGAGCAGCAGCACCGAGCAACCTTGTGCTGCCGCGGTGCTGGCAGCGGTCAAGCCGCCAGCGCCGGAGCCAACGACCACGACATCAAAGACATCGTCGGGCGCAGCGGAACTCGCTTGCGTCATACCATGCCGCCGTTCGGCTGTACGATCTGGCCCTGCACCCACGACGCCTCGTCGGAGGCGAGGAACCGCACGACTGCGGCGATTTCCTCCGGGCGACCGATCCGATTGAACGGGCTGAAGGCCGCCATGCGTGCCTTCACTTCCTCGGTCTTTCCCGCGTTGAAGAGATCGGTATCGACTGGACCGGGAGCGACACCGTTGACACGTACGCCGCGACCGGAGAGTTCCTTCGACATCGCACGTACCAGGCTTTCCACCGCCGCCTTGGTCGCCGCGTAGGGGCCTGTGCCCGGCACCACGTGGCGCACCAATGAAGTGGTGATTGCGACGATCGAACCTCCATCTTTCACCTTTCGTGCAGCTTCTGCGAGCACGTTAAACGCGCCGACCACGTTGACATCGAGCAGTTGGCGGAAGTTTTCGGCCGGGAAATTCGCAAGGGGCGCCCCCGGCACATTGATGCCGGCATTGGCGATCACAGCCTGCGGTGCGGCGCCGTAGTCAGCCTGTACCTGATCGAACACCTTGGCGACAGCAGCGGCATCGCGGATATCGACCTGATAGGTCCGGCCGGGGGCCGAAGCATCGGCCTTGGTCGCATAGGTGGAAGCGACCTGCCAGCCGGCATCCGCAAATGCTTTCGCGCAGGCTGCACCGATGCCGCGAGAGCCACCGAAAATGATCGCGACGGGAGATGAGTTCGACATAAGCGTGTCCTCGAAGGAATGAGTAAGAATTGAAAGACGCGCCGCCTTGCCTCGGCATGGCGGCGCGATGAGTGATAGCGGCGTCAGAATCCGCTTTGGTTCATACGCGCGCGTGTAGCAGCGATGGTCGAATCGATGCCGCGCTGCAGATCGTAGCGCGGCGCATAGCCGAGCTCGTTCTTTGCGCGGCTGATATCGAGCGCACCTTTCACCGCACTAAGTACCTTGCCACCGTGGTGATAGGGGCCGCTATCGCCGACCGAGATCTTCGCTCCGGGGATCGCGCGGTTTACAGCATCCGCAGTGTCCCGCAGCGTCGGAGCAACGCCCGTGGCGATATTGTAGGCGTCGTAGCGGTGCTTGTCCTTGTCGAGTGCCAGCAACACGCCCTGCACCGTGTCGTCGATATAGACCTGATCCACCGCAAGATTTCCGCCATCATCCTGATGAAACGGCTCGCCGCGCAATGCAGCCTCGACAAAAGTACGCGGCATGCGCAGCCGAGGCAGATGCGGGCCATAGACCCAGCAGGTACGCACATTGATGCATTCAAGCCCGTGGTCGCGCGAATAGACGCGGCCATAGTGTTCGGCAGCGAGCTTCGTCAGACCGTAGATGCTGAGGGGCTTCTGCGGATGATCCTCGTCGATCACGTCAGAGAGAAAATCACCATAAGTCTCTTCGGTGCTGACGTGGACTAGGCGCTTCACATTGTGAAGGCGCATCGCCTCGAACAAATTGATGGAGCCTTCCACATTGACACGCTGCGCCTTGATCGGAATGTCGGCGCACTGGATCACCCCGACTATCGCCGCGGCGTGGATGACCGCATCCGGCTTGTGTTTCTCGAATAGTCGCATCACCTGATGCCACTCGCCGAGATCAGCAGCTACCGCCGTCAGATTCGCACCACCTGCTGCAAAGGCAGCGATGGTCGGCGACACCATCAGGTCTGTGCCCACGACAGCATCGCCGCGCTCGAGCAGCGCTTCGACGAGAGCGCTGCCGAGCCAGCCGCTGGCGCCAGTGACAAGGATCTTCTTCGCCATGACGATCCCCTTACCGTGGTTGCGGCTCATCATCTGTCGGCGGCGAGGTGATCACGAGAAAGGTCAGCCGTTCGGTCCCGGTGCAGTGGAATTCATGCACCACGCCGGGTGGGATGAAGGTGACGTCGTTGGCGCGCACCAGACGGCGTTCGCCATCCACCACAAGAATGCCCTCGCCGGCGAGCACATGATAGATCTGCTCCTGCACCTTGTGCGAATGGCTCTCCACATGGGCGCCCGGCGCATAAGTCGAAATGCGGTGGTCGAAGAACCGGCTGCCGGTGACCTCAGGCGTCACGATCGCCTTGGAGAGGGCATGGTTGAAATGGCCGGGATATTCGATCCACAGCAGTTCGCCGAGATTGCGGGTAACCGCATATTTCTTGTCGGCGGTGCCGGCATCGGCGAAAGCATTGGGTTCGGGGGACACGAAAGTCATGGGCGTACTCCTCAAGAAAAGCCAGGCAGACCGGCAAGCAGGTGCCGCTGGTCATATTCCGCAACGAAGCCGAGCCGCTCCGCCGCGTGGGTGAGATCGTAAAGCGGCGCGAAAGGCTGCTTTGCGTAGATGTCCGGATTACGAATCTCGACGCTGCCGCCATGCAGGCGGCGCAGGCGATCAAGCGTCGGCTCCGGCGAGAGGGTGACCTGCCCCGAGAGATAAAAGCGCTCGAACTCGCCGGACGCCATCTTCAACTCGAAAGCGAGACGGAATGCGCGGGCAAGATCGCGCGGATCGATGTGGTGATGCAACGGACCACCGCCGGCGGATGACGGACCACCGACCATCGGGCCGCGATAGTTGTCGGGATCCTTGGCGCGGGCAACGATCTCGCCGGCCATATCCGGATAAGCGACGAACACGGTGCGCAGCGCGACCACGGACATGCCGCGAAGTGCAAAAGCGCGCGCCAGATCTTCGCCCGCGACCTTGCTGATCGCATAGGGATCGGTCGCCAGCAGCGGATGATCGAGATCCAGCGGCGCATAGTGCGGCGCCAACATCTTGCCTTCACGCACCGTATAGCCGGCCACGGAGTCGCTGGAGCAGAAGATCACGCGCTTGATGCTCGCGGCTTCCGCAGCCTCTAGCACCGTATAGGTACCAAGCAGATTGACGCGCATGATGGTCTGACCATCGCCCGACCAGATGTTCGGGATCGCTGCAATATGCATGACTGCATCGGCACCGGCGACCGCCTTGGCAACCAGCTCCGGCGACGTCACGTCGCCAATATGCCACTCGATGTCCTCTTCGGCACGGCGGCGATCGAGACCACGGACCGTGTGACCGTGTCCGAGCAGATCTCGAACGACGTGGCGGCCAAGCAGACCCGCGGCCCCGGTGACGAGAATCGTGCTCATGCGCCCGCCCCCGCTCTAACGAAGCCGAGCGGCTCGAGCGCGCGATGGCTGTTCCGGATCGCCATATCGGGATCGGCGCCGATAATTTCCAATGTGCAGGCTCCCTTGAAATCGACGGCATCCATGGCCTTTGCCACATCAGCGAAGGGTACCGTGCCGGTGCCGACTGGATCGTGCCGCCAGTGAACCTGGCCGGTGTCGGATAGATGCACGACACGCAGGAGATCGGCGAGCTGCCGAATGCCGGCCGCAGGATCCTCCTTGATGAAATGCGCATTGGCGGCGTCGTAGCACACGCCAATCGCCGATGACGTGAAGCCGCGCACGAAATGCTCCAGCGCATCCTTGTCCGGAAATGCCGCGAAAGGCACGTTCTCGACGGCGAGGACAACACCGCGATCCTCGGCGCGCGGCACTAGCTTGGCTACGCCATCCCCGACCCAGGCCGTGCGATTCTCGACGCTTGGCGGAAATAGCGGGCTCATGCGTCCAGGCACGAGCACCACAGTTTCCGCACCGATGTCGGCAGCGAGATCAATGGTGTCCTCGAACATCTTCACTGCCGCATCACGCGCCCGTCTGAACGGGCTGGCGAGATTGTGGTCGAGGCTCGGGAGGTTCAGCGCCGTCTTGACGGCGCCGATATCCTGCAAGGCCGATCGTAGCTCGCGCCGTAGCTCCGGTCCGAAATCATCAAACGACAGATGTGGCGGCTGCAGCAGGAACTCGATCTGACGGTAGCCGAGCTTGCCGAGGTGCCGCACGCATTCTGCGGCCGGCACCGACCAGATATATCCGTAGGTGTTGATTCCGATATCACGCGCCATCAGACTGCCCTGACTGCATCGGGCAATAGATCGGCAGCCTTGGTGATGCCAAGCAGCCGCTCCTGCAGGGCGACGTCGGCGGCCAGCGCCGCAGCATCGCCGCTGAAGGCTACCTTGCCGTTGACCAGCACATAGGCGCGATCCGCCATCGCCAGCACGCTCTCCGCATGATGCTCGACAATCACGAGGCTTGCTTTGGTGGTCAGCTTGGCGACGGCCTCGCGTACTTCCTGCACCACCGCCGGCGCGAGACCTTCGAACGGCTCGTCCAGCAGAATCAGCCGGCTCGGCACCATCAGGGCACGCGAAATGGCCACCATCTGGCGTTCGCCACCCGACAGGTTTTCTGCGCGCTGGCGCATCAATGTCCGCAGCTTCGGAAACAAGTCGCAAATCTCTTCCTGCGAGGCGCCGCCACGGCGGGCTGCCAGCTTCAGGTTCTCGTCCACCGTCAGGTTAGGGAACAAGCGGCGACCTTCCGGCACCAGCGAGATGCCTGCGCGGTTGATTTCGTCCGGACGCAGCCCGCCGATCTGCCTGCCGTCGAAAGTGATCTGCCCCGAAGCCAGCGGCAGTGTGCCGGTGATGGCACGCAGCGACGTGGTCTTGCCGACGCCGTTACGGCCAAGCAATGCCACGACTTCGCCAGGCTGCACTGTAAGGTCCAGACCATCGAGCACCGTGCTGCCACCATAGCCGGCGCGGACGCCTTCTACTTTCAACAACGGCGTAGCTGCTGCACCGATCTTCGGAATATCACGTGCTTCCGCGGCACGCGGCGGCGGCAGTGTCTTGCCGTGCGCGGTGCCGAGATAGGCCGCGATGACTTCTGGATGACCGGCAACCTCGGACGGCTTGCCGTCAGCGATAAGACGTCCCTGATGCAGCACAGTAATGCGATCGGAGAGCGACAGCACGCGATCGATGTCATGTTCGATCAGCAGCACGGCATGGGATTTGGCGAGGCGCTGGATCAGTTCACCGACGATCTTGCGGTCGGACTCGGCGAGACCCGCGAGCGGCTCGTCGAGCAGCAGCAGCTTCGCATCGGTCGCCAGCGACATGGCGATTTCGAGCAGCCGCTTTTCGCCATGGGCGAGGTTGGCGCAGGTTTCGGCTGCGCGGTCGACCAGGCCCACAGCGTCGAGCAGAGACCAGACGCGGGTATTGGCGCCGTCGTCATCATAGGCGTCGCGCCAATAACCACCCCATTGCTGCTGGGCTGCCTGCACAGCGATGCGAACGTTCTCGAAGGCCGAGAGGTTCGGGAAAACACTGAGGATCTGGAAAGAACGCGACATGCCGAGGCGAGCGCGCTTGTGCGGCGCGAGTGCCTGGATCGGTCTGCCTTCGAACAGGATGTTTCCGCTATCGATCTTGTGCACGCCAGTGAGCAGATTGAACAATGTCGTTTTGCCGGCGCCGTTCGGGCCGATCAGGCTGTGCAACCCGGTACGGCTCACTTCCAGCGAGACATCGTCCTGCGTGACGATCGAGCCGAAGCGCTTAAAGACATTCTGGATCACGAGGATCGGCGTCGATGCTTGTTGCACACCTGTATGAGCCGGAACCAGCGGCGCGATGGTCGTCGGGCGCAGCGGGATCTCCGCACGCGTCAGCGTCCAGCGATTTCGACCGATGATGCGCTGAAAGATGCCCTGCACGCCTTCATGGGACAACAGTGCGAAGGCGATGATAATCGGCGCGAAGAACAGCCACCAGTTCTCGGTGAAAGCACTGAGGCGATCTTCGAGGGTGATGAAGATAATCGCCCCCCACAGAGGGCCGAGGAAGTGATGCACGCCGCCGAGCGCAGCCATCAGCACCGGATCACCCGCATGCTGCCAGCTGAGATTGTTGGCGTAGACTCCCTGCAGCAGCAGCGACATCAAGCCACCGGCAACACCGATCGCACCACCAGCCACGATCAGCGCAATCAGCTTGGTACGATAGGTGTCGAATCCAAGGCTCGATACGCGCTGTTCATTGTCGCGGATCGCCTGCATCAGACGTCCGAATGGCGCATGAACGAGACGCCACAGCGCCCAGCTGGTACCGAGAACAATTGCCAGCGAGAAGAAGTGGAACGGCACGGCATGCGCGAAGAGCGGACGCTCGACATTCTGCAAGCCGTTTTCACCGCCCGTTACAGCCGTCCACTTGAACGCGATCTCGAAGGCTATCTGCGAACAGGCAAGCGTCAGCAGCGAGAAATACAAGCCGCGACGGCGCAGGATGATGGCACCCACGATTAAGGCCAGCAGCAGCGAGAACAGGGCGGCAAGAACAACGCCGGTGATCTCGTTGCCGCCGATAGCAGCGCCGCCGATCGCCAGTGCGTAGCTCGCGCAACCGAAGAAGAACGACGCACCGAACGGCACCAGACCGAGATAACCGATCAGGAAGTTCACGCCGCCTGCATAGAGCGTGTAGACGGCGATCTGGGTAATGCGGTGAATCGGCATGCCAGTGACCATGGCGATGCCGGTTGCGACCACGAGAACCGCCGTCATGATGGCGATGGGATGCTCGCAGAGCCGACGAAGAACGGAACGATTGGTTGTCATTCGAAGCGCTCCCAGCGCTCGCCGAACAGGCCTCGGGGCCGGAGCAGCATGATTGCAAACATGAGGGCATACATCGAAGCTGCAGCAGCTTCGGGTTTAAACTGGATGGTCAGCGAGGTGACGATGCCGACCGCAAGGCCGGCCACGACCGCGCCACGGAACGAGCCGAGGCCACCGATCGCCACCACGACGAAAGCAGGCATCACCGCATTGGCGGCCATCGAGGGCGACACCGTCCATAGTGGTGCAGCGAGCACACCGGCGATGGCAGCCAGCGCACAGCCAAGACCGAATACCGCGGTCAACACGCGCGGCAGGTTGATGCCGAGCAGCTCGACCATTTCCGGATCACGACTGCCCGCACGCAGTACGCGGCCATAGGGCGTCCAAGCCAGGAAGGCCCACAATCCAAGCAGCGTGGCGATCGTGGCGCCGAGCACGGCAACGCGATATTTGGTGATCAGCAGCGGCCCTGCCTCGACAATGCCGAGGAGGAACGGTGGCGGATTGAACGGCTTTCCATCTGCACCCCAGACATAACGGATCAGGGCCTCGATCAGCAATGCGAGGGCAAAGGTGACGATCAGGCTGAGCAGAGGCTCCTTGCCGTAGAGGCGACGAATGATCGTCACCTCCACCAGCATCCCGACCAGCCCGACCAGGATCGGCGCGAAGATCACCGCCGGCCAGCCGAAGAGCTGGAACAGCTGCCAGGCGAAATAGGCGCCGAGCGCGAAGAATGCGCCATGCGCGAAGTTGATCACGCCGAGCAATCCGAACGTGATGGAAAGTCCCACGGCGATCAAGACATAGACGAAACCGAGGACGAGTCCGTTGGCCGTCTGTGAGACAAGAGTATCAAGCATGTTTCCACCCGTTCGGATGTTGCACGGAAGGGCTCAGGCGACGTGCCGGCTCAGAGAGCCGGCATGTTGCAACCGATCTCTTCCTTGGTGCCGAAAGCCTTCTCGGTTTCTTCGGCGGTTTCCGAGGTGTTCTTCAGCACATCGAAGAAATCGTGCTTGTCGGTAATCTGCTTCTTGACGCCGACGATGACTGCCGGGCGCACCAGCTGGTGATCCCATTCACGGAAGTAGAACGGGAACGCCTCTTCGGTGTTTTTCCACTTCTCAAGCGCGGTGACGATCGCCTTCGAATCCGTGGATTTGGCGGTCTCGATGGATTCGAGCAACGCGCGCATACCGGTCCAGCCCGACCAGGTCTTGTCCGACGGCGGCTCGTTGTACTTCTTCTGGAAGTCCGCGATCATCTTCTTCTCGGCCGCGGTGTTCTTCGGATTATTGTAATACCAGGGCTTCACATAAATGCCGGTCGACGCTTGCGCGCCGACGTCCCAAAAATCAGTGTCAGTGACAGCGATGGCGCCATAAGGGATCTTGTCCTTCATCCCCATTTCGTTCCACTGCTTCAGGAAGTTCGAGAAGTCGCCGCCGACAAGGCCGCCGACCACGACATCCGGCTTGGCCTGACGGATCTTGAGGACATAGGAGCTGTAGTCCGCGGTGTTGATCGGCACTTCATCGACGCCGACTTCGGTCGCGCCGACTTTCTTCAACAGCGCACGCGAGGAACGCAGGATGTCCTGGCCGAAGGCATAGGACGCGGTGATGAAATACACCTTCTTACCGATCTGCGAGACGTAAGGCATCAAGCCTTCCATCTGCACCGGCACGGTGGCCTGGGTCCGGAACGTGTAACGGCTGCAGTTCTTGCCGGTGATTTCGCTGGCGGCAGCGCCCGTGAGAATCAACGGAATCTTCTCGCGATTGGCGACGCTCATCATGGCCAGCGCCGACGACGAGTAATTGCCACCGACGACGGCCACGACCTTGTTCTCATCGACCAGGCGCTGCATGTTCTGCTGCGACACCTGCGGATTGGGCTCGTCCAGCCAGATCAGTTCGATCGGACGGCCGAGCACCTTGCGACCCGCCTGCTCCACGGCAAGCTCGCTGCCACGCTGGAGATACTGGCCAATGGCCGCGCCAGGCCCCTGCTTCGAATAGATCAGACCGATGCGGATCGGCTCGTTGGACTGCGCCTGCGCAGCACCAAGGCCGAATGTGGACAGTGCGACTGCACCCGCAAATGCGCCGATTAGGGCGCGCCGTTCCGAATTCACTTTCTTCATCGCTTTCTCCTCCCGGTTCGTTTGTGTCGTTGTTATTAGGTCGTACGGTGCGGTTTGCCGAAGATCGGTTCCTTGTAAGGAATGGGGGGCAGCTCCCATGTGCCGGTCGACGGCGGCCGCACTTCTGAGTCGACATGCAGATCGATGACGCATGGCCGACGGTTTTTGATGGCTGTCTCGACGGCGCCGCGCAGATCCTCGCTGCGGGTGACGGTCACGCCCTCAGCGCCGCACGCGCGGGCCCATGCCGCGAAGTCCGGGTTGTAACGATCGCCGCCAGGGCCTTGATTGCCCTTGTAGAAAGCGGTGCCGAGCTCGCGGCCTTCGAACAGGCCGTATTGCAGATCGCGGATCGCACCCCATGCAAAGTTATTCCAGACGATCCAGATGCAGGGCAGATCGTATTCGACGGCGGTGGCAACCACATAAGGCGCCATCATGAAGCCGCCATCGCCCACCACGGCGACGCAGGGACGATCGGGCGCAGCGAGTTGCGCACCCAGTACGCCGCACACGCCAAAGCCCATGGACGAATAGCCCCAGCTGTTGAGCATGCTCTGCGAGCGCTTCGGCTTCCAGAACTGCATGAACCAGTTGTGGTGTACACCGGAGTCGAGCGACAGGATCACGTCGTCCGGCAACACGTCGAGCAACGCGCCGACCACATATTCCGGGCGGATCGGCGTCGTGACCGACGAGAAGTTCGGGCGAATGAATTTCTCCCACTCGGCGACCCAGCCCAAGACTTCCTCACGCCAGGCGCCGAAGTTCTCGCGCGCAATCTCCTTGCGTTTCGGCAGCGCCGCGATCAGCTGCGCAGCAAACACCTTGGCATCGGCGATGATGCCGAGGGTCGGCGGATAATTGCGGCCGAGTTCGGCCGGATCGATATCGACCTGCAGCAGCTTGGTATTCGGGAAATTCCAGGAGTAGCCGGCATGCCAGCTAGACGACGAACGATCGTCGAAACGCGTGCCGATACAGATCACGAGGTCCGAGAAACGGCCGGCCTGATTGGCTGGGTAGGCGCCGTTGCGACCGATGAAGCCGAGCGTCAGCGGATCGTCGGCAGGCACGCACCCCATTCCGTTCGGCGAGGTGATAACGGGGATGCCGAGCTTCTGCTGCAGCTCGGTGATCTCCGGGCCGGCTTCGGCCAGCGTCGTACCATGGCCGATGAAGAACACCGGGCGCTTGGCTTGCGACAGCAAATCGAGGGCCGCCGCGACATCGTTTTCGTTGGCGCTGGGGCGATGCTTGCCGTGAACATGGGATAGCGCCGGCAGTTCGACGTCGTCTTCTTCCTGGAAGATGTTGTAGGGAATATCGAGATTGACCGGGCCTGGACGGCCGGTGACCATCGTGTCGAAGCCCTGGCGCAACGCCAGCGGCAGCATGTCGACGCGGCTTGGCTGGAACGAGCGCTTCACAACCGGGCGCAGCACCTGCGCGAAATCGGCCTGGTTGTGAGCATAAAGTTCTTGAAA
Source organism: Bradyrhizobiaceae bacterium PARB1 (assembly GCA_002256345.1). Classification (GTDB taxonomy): domain Bacteria; phylum Pseudomonadota; class Alphaproteobacteria; order Rhizobiales; family Xanthobacteraceae; genus Tardiphaga. Next base: position 12,256 of record NKIY01000004.1, read on the forward strand.
TGGCGCGCGATTGGCCTGCGACGTCGGCACATTCGCCGTGATTGCCATGAACGTCGAGGAATCCGACAGTGCGGTCGCTAGCGACATCACCATATTGGCCGACCCCGGCCCCGTCGACGTCAAGGTCGCGACCGGCTGATGCTTCACGCGGAAATAGGCATCGGCCATATGACCCGCGCACTGCTCGTGCCGCGGCGACACCAGCTTGATCTTGTCGCGCACAGCATGCAACGCATCGAGGATGCCGACATTGCCATGCCCGCAGATCCCGAAAACGAAGGGCACCTTCTGCTTGACGAGATACTCGGCGATAACTTCGCCGCCCTTCATTTTAGCCATGTCTCACTCCCAAAAATCCTTGATCATAGGCCATCAGGCCAGAATGGTGATCATACGTTCTTCGCTCATCTCGCGGATAGCGTAATGCGGGCCTTCGCGACCGAAGCCGCTGTCCTTGGAGCCGCCATAGGGCATGACATCGACGCGCGAACTCGGCGTCTCGTTGATGTGAACGCCGCCGACTTGAAGTTTCTGTGCGGCTTGCAGCGCGACATCGATGCGCTTGGTGAAGATTCCGGTGGCGAGGCCGTAAGGCGTCGCATTCACGCGCGCGATCGCTTCATCGATCGCATCGAACGTTGCGACACACAGAACGGGGCCGAACACTTCCTGGCAGCCAAGCGGTGTGCTCGAACTGACATCGGTCAGCAATGCCGGCGGCACGACAGAGCCTTTGCGCTCGCCGCTGACCAGCAGCCGCGCACCGCGATCAACCGCATGTGCAATCCAGGATTCGATCCGCTTCGCCGAGGCTTCGCTGATGACCGGGCCGACCACCGTCTTCTCGTCAGCGGGATCGCCATAAGGCAGCGCCTTAGCCATCGGCACGAGGCGATCGATAACCTTGTCGAGCAGCGGTCGCTGCACCAGCAGCATCTGGATCGAGGTGCAGACCTGCCCGGCCTTCCGATAGCTGGCATTGATCACCTTCGGCAACGCGACGTCGAGATCGGCGTCGTCACAGATGATGCAATGAGCGATGGAGCCAAGCTCCATCTGCGTCCGACGCAGACCTGCAGCAGCCTGAATGGCGCGACCAACTTCGGTACTGCCGGTGAAGGCATAGAAGCGGACTAGCGGCTCTTCGAGCAACCAGGTCGCGACTTCGGCATCGCCATGCACGACCGACATCAGTCCGGCCGGCAGGCCGGCTTCGAGCAGGCACTCCGCCATAATGCAGGATGACATCGGCGTGTGCAGCGACGGCTTCAATACCAGCGCATTGCCGGCTGCGAGCGCAGGCCCGACCTTGTGCGCGACGGTGTTGAGCGGCGCATTGAAAGGCGTGATAGCGCAAATGACGCCGAGCGGAACGCGCAGAGTGAAGCCAAGACGGCCGGCCTGTCCAGCCGCACCTTCGATCGGCACGGTGTGACCGCGAAAGTTGCGCGCTTCCTCGGCCGACAGACGGAACGTGTTGGCTGTCCGCTGCACTTCGCCCATCGCATCGCGACGCGGGAAACCGGCTTCCTTGCCGAGAACATCTGCCAGTTCCGACGCACGCTTTTCGATCAGCGCTGCTGCGCGATCGAGAATCGCCCCGCGCTCATGCGGCGTCAGCTTGCTGGCCTGGAACGCTGCATCCGCGGCGGCCACACAATCCGCGAGCTGCTGCCGCGACGGCAATTGCGCCATCATGCATGGCTCGAGACGGAACTTGTCCATCACCGGCGCAGCTTTCTCTCCCGCCACCCATTCGCCGCCAATCAGCAGCTGACAGGCCGGTAAATCCGCTGAACGTTGCTGGGCCGAAGCACCCGCCATTGCGTCCTACTCCCTAGGATTTCCAAATTCCTCCTGCGACTTAGAACTGAATTGACATAAGCGAAAATACCGATTTGGATTGGGTGCTATAAGAGCACGATATAGCTCATCCTCTCCATCTCCGGGACGTGAAGCATGGATCTGCGCCAGTTGCGTTATTTCGCTCAGATCGTCGAAAGTGGCAGCCTGTCGAAAGCATCGCGGTGCCTGTTCGTCGCACAGCCGGCGCTGAGCCAGCAGCTCGCCAAGCTGGAGGACGAGGTCGGCAAGCCCCTCCTTCATCGTTCGGCCCGTGGCGTCACGCCCACCGACAATGGTCTGGCGCTCTATCATCATGCGCGTTTCATGCTGCGGCAACTGGATCAGGCACTGTCGATTGCACGGCAGGAGGCCGGCGAAGTTCGCGGCATGGTTTCGCTCGGACTTCCATCGACAACGCTGGTCGCGCTCGGTCTGCCGCTGATGCGGCGCATCCATGAAAAATATCCCGGCATCCTGCTCAACGTCGTCGAAGGCATGAGCGGACACATTGCGCAGATGATGCGGCTCGGCCAGCTCGATCTTGCCATTCTCTTCACGAACGATGTTTCCACCAAGCTCGACGCAACACCGCTGCTCGATGAGGAGCTGTTCGTCCTGCTACCAAGAGACAGCAAACTCGTGCCCGCCGGGCAGACCAGCATCACGGTTGCGGAGGTCGCCAAGCTTCCGCTCATCCTTCCGACCAGCACGCATGGCTTGCGCCGCCGTGTCGTCGCCGAATTCGAGCGCCGCGATCTGACGCCGCATGTGGTCGCCGAGATCGACTCCCTCACACTCCTGATGAATTGCGTCTACGACGGCATGGGCGTGACCATCAAACCGATGTCTGCGCTCCGTCATGAAGGTGAGCGAGGCAAGCATTGGCGTGCGCTCAGCATCGCTGATGCCAGAATCGCGCGCCGCAACTATGTCTATTCGATCGCAAAGACATTGCTGTCGCCAGCGGCCTCGGCCGTGGCCGTCGAATTGCAGGATACCGCGCGAACGCTCGTTTTGTCAGGCGAGTGGCAAGGCGTCGCGCTCGTCGAGTCAGACGAGGACCGTAACATGGTGCAAGCGGCTGCCGAATGAGAGCTTGCCGCGTGTCTCCTGAAAGGTCGACGACACACGACATTCATCGAGATTTGCCCGCCCCCTGTTTTTGGATCATGCTGATAGTGGACGAAGAGCCGTTTCGCATGAGCCAGGATAGCCGCCTCGCCGGCACGTAGCGCACCCGGGACAAGGTCCGACGCTCAACGCAGGTGGATCTGACTTTTTTGGGACGGAGACTAGGGCTTAGAAAGCCGGTAGTGCCTAGCGACGGGTTGTCTCCGACAAGAGATCTCATTTGAGACCAACCGCGACTCGCCAACCTGCTTGAAACATATCTCTGATGAGTAGTTCTAAAGTCCAATAGTGCCGCAGGCTCATCCAGACCGATACTATTATAGGTTGTCGCCGGAAGAGCTTTTGCGGTGGCGAAAGTTAATTGGCCGTCGCATGACGGCAGATGAACTCGCCTTGTTCGCGATAGTCATCTTGCTGCTTCTGCTCGGGCTTTTCTTTTGGTGCGGCTGGATTTCGCAACTGTCACCCAATGCGCGTTAAAAGCAAAACATAAAGGGGAGGTGATATGCGACGCGCATATAGGATTCCTGGTCTCGTTGTCGGGGCCCTTTCGTTCGCATTGACCGGATTTCAGCCGGGCGATGCGGCGGCGTCTCCCAAAAATGGCGGCACCGTCATCATGGCAACGGGCGCGCAAGTTCAGGGCTTTGACCCGCTCACGACCCGCGCGGCCAACCGCGAGACGATCATGGCGGGCGCGCTGATATTCTCGAACTTCTTCACGCTCAACGAAAAAGGCGAGCGCGTCCCTGATCTCGCCACGTCGCTTGACGGCTCACCCGATGGTCTGATCTGGCGACTAAAGCTGCGGCCAGGACTCAAATTCTCCAACGGAGCGCCTTATACGGCGCATGACGTGGCGCGTCACTTTCAGCGCATTCTTGATCCTTCGAAGAATCAAGCCTTCGCAGGGGCAATCGGCGAACTGAAGGAAGCCGTTGCGATCGACGATACGACAGTCGAATTCCGTCTGGCGTATCCCCGAACCGCATTCTCGAGCTTCTTTTCAACCGACAACCACCTGATCTGGGCGATGCCCGTCGATTATCAGAACAGCGCTGGCCCCGATCTCAACCGCCGCCCGATCGGGGCCGGACCCTATGTGATGACGGAATGGAAACAAGACGACAGCATCACCTTCGAGAAAAATCGCAACTACTGGAATCCAGCGGCTCAGCACCTCGACAAGATCGTGATCCGCTTCCTGCCCGAGCCCGCCGCGCGGTTTGCGGCGGTGAAGACCGGCGATATCGACATATTCTACGAACCGCTCGGCAAACAGGTAAACGAAGCGCGAGATAGCAAGACTTTGAAAGTCGTGGAATACACCGGCACCGGCGCCTCCACCCTCAACATCAATACGTCGTCGCCCCCGCTCGATGATGTGAGAGTGCGGCAGGCGCTGGCTCACGCGTTGGATCGGAATATCGAGCTCAAGGTCGCTTACGACGGCGTCGGCAAGCTAGCCAACAGCTTCTGGGGCCCGGGCTCGGTGTGGCATTGCCCGGATGATGTCGGCTATCCCGAATACAATCCAGAGAAGGCCAAGGCCTTGCTCAAGGACTACGGCAAGCCGGTCAAGATCGTGCTGCAGTCGGAGCCGACATCGACGCGAGCGATCGCTGCGCAGCTCTATCAGAGCTTCTGGCAGAAAGTCGGTGTCGAAGTCGAGATCAAGAACATTCAGGGTGGTCCATCCTACATCAACGCGGTGCTGCGCGGCGACTATCAGATTGCGTTCTGGGAGGTGGTCGACGTGCCCGACCCTGACTTCCAAGTCTATCAGGCGTTCTTTTCGAAGAGCGGGGGCAACATTACCAAAATTAGCGATCCAAAGCTTGACGAAGCCATCGAGATCGGACGCCGCAGCCTCGATATCGGCACCCGCAGGAGAGCATATTGCGATTTCAGCAAGCAGATGGCCAAACTGATGCCGATTATGCTGCGCACCCAGTCAAACTATTCCGCCATCACGCAATCGCGGGTTCATGATATCCCGCCGCTGCGGCGCGGCCTGCTTCGACTCAACCAGGTGTGGGTCGATCCGAAATAGTGCAAGCACTTGGCACTGCACGACAGGGTATAGGCGATGACGCAGTACGTCCTGTACAAGCTACTGCGTCTGATCCTGGTCCTGCTTATGGTTACAGCAGTAACCTTCTTGCTCCTGAACCTGCTGCCGGGCGACGTCGCCATCGCCCTTCTCGGCAATGAGGCGACGCCGGATTCAATAGCGCAGGTACGCACCGAACTTGGCCTCGATCAGCCGCTAGCCCTGCGCTATCTGCACTGGTTGACCAGTTTTATGTCCGGCGACCTCGGCCGCTCCTACATCACCCAGGTCCCGGTGATGGAAGCGATCATCGATCGACTTCCGGTGACGGTAGAATTGATCCTGCTCAGCCAGGGATTTGCGCTGCTGCTTGCCGTGCCTTCCGGCGTCCTGTGCGCCTACAAGGCCGGGAGCCGGATCGACCGGCTGATCAGTTCGGCAGCCCTTTTATTGTTCGCCGCCCCGGTCTTCATCACTGCCATCCTGTTGATGTTCCTGTTCGCGCTGACGCTGCGTTGGCTGCCGTCAACCGGCTACATCCCGCTCACGGTCGATCCGCTGGGTAATCTTGCACGTCTGACGCTGCCCGCGCTCGCGATAGGGCTGTCAGAATGGCCGCCGCTGTTCGCTGTGCTGCGGGCCGACATGATCAAGACCCTGCAGCAGGACTATATCGCACTCGCCAAGGCCAAGGGTCTTGGTCCCGCCTTCATCCTGCTTCGGCACGCGCTGCGGCCGTCATCGTTCACACTGGTCACAATCACCGGCTTGCAAATTGCCGCTGCGATCGCCGGTGCACTGGTGGTGGAGACGATTTTCGGGCTGCCCGGGGTCGGCCGCATGCTGACCGGGGCGATCTACAATCGTGACATGATGCTGGTCCAGGGCTGTGTCGCGATCATCTCTGTTGGTTACGTGCTGATCAATTTCGGCGTCGATATGATATATGTGCTGCTCGATCCGAGAATCCGCCGGTGAGTGTCGTCGCCGACGATCAAGCGCCGCTCACGACGCCGGCAAGCAGCGCCACGCGATCATCGCTCGCGCGCCACCGGAGAGGTCCGGGATTCTGGCTTGCGATCACCTGGACAACGCTGGTCATCGTGCTGGCAGCGAGCGCCAACCTGCTCCCGTTACGGAACCCGACAGAGGCCGATTTCACTGTCATCTCCAACTGGCCCGATGCAACTTACTGGTTCGGCACCGACCATCTCGGCCGCGACATCTTCTCGCGCTCCATCTTCGGCGCACGAACGTCCCTTGTCGTCGGATTACTTGCGCCAACCATCGGACTTGGCGCGGGCCTGTTTTTCGGCCTGATCGCCGGCTATTTCCGGGGACGGACCGAATCCGTCATCGCAGCCGCGGTGGATGCCATCATGGCATTTCCCGGCATCCTCATCGTTCTCGCGGTGACGGCCTATATCGGCGCTCACACCGCTGTCCTCATCCTTCTGCTCGGCTTGCTGACGATCCCAGCCTTCATGCGGGTCGCGCGCGCCAACACACTTGTATTCGCCCAGCGTGAATTCGTGCTGGCGGCGCGCGCCATGGGCGCAACCCACGCAAGGGTGCTGACGTTCGAGATCCTGCCGAACGTCATCATCCCGATGCTCATCTACACGCTCCTCGTGGTCTCTCGCGTCATCGTGATCGAGGGGATCCTGTCCTTTCTGGGTCTCAGCGTATCGCCGCCGCAACCGACATGGGGCAACATGATCGCGGACGGGCAGGTCGATCTGGCGACATTGCCCTATATTGCTTTCATTCCCTCTGCGCTGATGTTCTTCACGGTTCTGTCCATCAACCTGATAGGAGAGCATCTGCGCGCCCGAACAGATTTACGCGGCAGCGCGCTATGACAGATGGAAGTGCTGCTCTCCTTGAAATCAGTGATCTCGTGACACAGCTGCATACGCCGCACGGTATCGTGCGCGCCGTGGACGGAGTGTCGCTCTCGTTGAAACGCGGACAGACCCTCGGTATCGTCGGCGAGTCCGGCTCCGGCAAGAGCGTGCTGGCGCGAACGATCATCGGCATTCTCGCGAAGGATGGCTCGGTCACCACGACCGGCCGCATTGCATTCGAGGGGCACGACCTGCTCAAGCGGTCGGAGCCGGAGATGCGCAACATTCGCGGCAGGGACATCGCCATGGTCTTCCAGGATCCGACATCTTCGCTGAACCCGGTGAAGCGGATCGGGGCCCAGATCGGCGAGGTGTTAACACGCCATCTCGGCCTGCGCGGTCGAGCCGCGGCGACCCGCTCGATCGAGCTTCTCAACGCGGTCGGAATTCCTCTGCCGGACGAGCGCCTGCATCAGTATCCACACCAGCTATCCGGAGGCATGCGCCAGCGGGTCGCCATTGCAATCGCGCTCGCCTGCGAGCCAAAAATTCTGATCGCTGACGAGCCGACCACCGCGCTCGATGTCACGATACAGGCACAGATTCTGGATCTGCTGCGGCGTCAGCAGATCGCGCGCAATATGGCGATGATTCTGATCTCGCACGACTTGGGGGTGGTTGCAGGGCACACCGATACGGTCGCGGTGATGTATGCAGGGCAAGTGGTCGAGTGCGCATCGACTTGGTCGCTCTTCCACAACTGCCGAATGCCCTACACTCAAGCGCTGATCCGCTCTGCTCCGAACTTGGCCGATCCGCCGCACACACGGCTGCGCGCGATTTCAGGACGACCGCCGGACATGCTGCGGCCACCGATTGGATGCCGCTTCAACCCGCGCTGCGACTACGCGACCTGCCTGTGCCGGACTGATCAACCGGCCTTGTCGATGGCCGATGCAGGCACCTCGCATCAGTACTCCTGCTGGCATCCGATCCAGGCGCACGGGGTCTTGCCATGACTTCCGACGAACTTCTCGTCGTCGATAACCTGTCGGCGACATACAAGCTGCCACACGGCCGACAGCTTACCGCCGTCGCAAATATCAGTTTCACCGTCTACAAAGGCGAAACCCTGGGGCTGGTCGGCGAATCCGGCTGTGGCAAGTCGACCGTCGCGCGCTCGATCATGCGGCTTCCACCGCCGACCGGCGGGACGGTGGTCTTCGAAGGACACGACCTCGCAAGCCTCAATGCGGAAGCGTTGCGTCATGCGCGGACGCGGCTGCACATGATCTTCCAGGATCCGATTTCTTCACTGAACCCCCGCCGTAAGGTGCGCGACATTGTGGCCGAGCCAATGGTGATCGCCGGCGTGGGCAGCGCTGAGGAACGTATACGCCGTGCGCGCATCGCGCTCGAAGCAGTCAGCCTCGATCCGGATCTGGTTATGGATCGCCGCCCGCACGAGTTTTCCGGAGGCCAATGCCAGCGCATCGCGATCGCCCGTGCGCTCATCATGGAGCCCCGCCTCGTCGTCTGCGACGAACCCGTTTCAGCGCTCGACGTGTCGGTGCGCGCCCAAATCCTCAATCTGCTCGAGGATATGAAAGCGCGCTATAGCCTGACGCTGCTGTTCATCAGTCATGACCTTGCCGTCGTGAAAAACATCAGCGACCGGGTTGCGGTGATGTATCTCGGCCGCCTATGCGAACTGGCTTCGTCGGAACGGCTCTACGAAGCGCCTCTTCATCCGTACACCGCGGCGCTGATGGCTGCCATTCCTGTCATGACCTCCGAAAGGGACGACAACTCCTCGCGGGTACTCATCGGTGACTTGCCCTCACCCATGAATCCGCCGAGCGGCTGCCGCTTTCGGACACGGTGTCCACGCGCAGCAACGCGTTGCGCGGAAATCGAGCCAGAATGGCGCGAAGCAAAACCCGACCACTTCGTCGCCTGTCACTTTCCTCTCAGCCGCCCTCATGGATAGGGCGATATTCTGAGGTTTGCGGCTTTACCGGATGAAGTGTGCCGTAGCGTACCGGGGATGGTGAGATGCAGGCCCACCACTCGCGAGCGTAGGTCGGCAGGGAGGCGTTGGATGAAACAGACTTTACGAGAACCTTTGCAGCGCACCGGCTGAACGACCCTGAACAGTAATGTTGCTCGCCAGTGTTACACAGCAAGAGTGAGCGCAACACACTGATGGGACCTAACTTCTTGGAATTGCTCAACATCAAGAAGCCGATGGTGCCCAGGGGCAAGTCGTCCCACACGCACCTTAAATCCCGCGAGAAATGACTTAAAGCCGCCAATTTCAGGTCTGCGTATCACTCGGATGTACTAATCTCGATGGCCTGCCGATCACGCGTGGTTACGTGGAGAAACGCGAGGGCGAGTTAGACCGTGAAGCGCCCGCCCTCACGAACGATCAGCGCGAAGCAGCCTAGGGGGCGCTATTGGAGGCCTACACAACCCACTGGCCGCAATGCTGACTATGGACCCGACCGGGAAAGGCGAGCTGCGCCCAACGATATAATCGGCCAGAGTGCGTAGTGGCTAACGCTCAGAGTCACGTCGATATGAGGCTCCGGCGTCAGAAGTCGATCTCGATAGCGATACCTGTCTCGATAGCGCGATCTACTGCGGTAGAGGCTACGGCAAGATCCTGTAAGCCGACGCCGGTTCCGTCGAATAGCGTGATCTGCTCGGCGGAGACCCGGCCAGAATGGGTGCCGTTGATCACAGCGCCGATTTCTACGATGTCGGCAGCCTTCACGAGACCCCTCGCAACCGCATGCTGCGCTTCGCCGATGGAAACTGACTGAGCAATCTCGTCGGTGAAAACCGTCGCGCGAGCGACGAGTTCTGCCTCTACCTCCTGCTTGCCTTTGGTGTCTGTACCCATGCAAGCTAGGTGCGTTCCCGGTTTAACGTGTGAGGCCTTGAGGATTGGAGCGAAGGACGACGTGATGGTGATGATAACGTCAGCCTCTGTACCAATCCGGTCAAGGTCTACCGCCTCGAAGGGAAGACCGTGCTCACGCGCCACTTCCTCTAACCGTTTCAGCATCTCCGGATGCAAGTTCCAGCCGATGACTCGTTCGAAGCGGCGTTGGCCGAGCGCGGCGCGCAACTGAAAGGCTGATTGATGGCCTGCTCCGATCATGCCGAGTACCCTGGCATCGTCGCGCGCTAGATGCTTGATCGAGATTGCCGAAGCTGCTGCTGTGCGCAAGGCAGTCAATAAATTTCCGCCGACGACTGCACGGCATCGCCCGGATTCCGCCTCAAAGAGAAAGACCGTGGACTGGTGATTAGTCAGTCCCTTCGCAATATTACCGGGCCAAAATCCGCCCGACTTCAATCCGAGTGCAAGACTTTCGCGGTCGAAGCCGGATTTGAAGCCGTAGAGCGCATCAGCATAGCCGATCGCCTCGCGAATAACCGGGAAATTATAGGCCGATTTCCGTGCCATGGCGGCAAAGACCTGCTCAACAGCGGAGAAGCAGTCGGCAGCGGTGAGCAACCCTGCGACCGCGCGCTCGGGAACGATAATCATCTGCTCTGTCCTCGATCAGGAAGAAGGCGCTCCGAGTGGAGCGCCTTACCGGACTCAGTAGGCCTTTCCGCGGGCCGAAACAGGCCAGAGGGTTTCGACCACCCCGTTCCGTACTCCGACATACCAGTCATGAACGTTACAGGTCGGGTCACAATGGCCCGGCACGAGGCGGAGCTTGTCGTTGACTGCGAGCACGCCTTCGGGATCGTCGATAACGCCATGCTCGTCCGAGCATTTGACATATTTCACATCGTCACGGCCGTAGATGAAAGGTAGTCCGGAATCGATGGATTGGGCCTTTAGGCCGGCGTCGCAGATCGCCTTGTCCGGCTTGGCATGGCTCATGACGCTGGTCAGAATGAAGAGAGCGTTCTCCCACTCACCCTTGTCGATGCGCTTGCCGTCGCGGTCGAGGATGCGACCGTAGTCGGCGTCCATAAAGGCGTAGCTGCCGCACTGCAGCTCGTTATAGACGCCCGAGCCGCTCTCGAAATAATAGCTGCCGGTACCGCCACCGCTGACCAACTCGGGGGCGAGCCCGGCCACCTCCAGTGCCGCGACGGCTTCTTTCACCTGGGCGATGGCGGCATCGAGCTTGGCCTTTCGATCCTCATAACCGTCGATGTGCTGCATCGCGCCCTGATACGCCTGGATGCCGGTGAACTTGAGATGGGGGGCGGCAGCAATTGCCTTCGCGATCGCGACGACCTCGCCGACGGTCTTCACACCGCAGCGGCCAGCACCGCAATCGATCTCGACGAAGCATTCGAGGACCGTGCCGTGCTTCGCGGCGGCGGCCGAGAGATCTGCGACATTGGCGATGTCGTCGACGCAGACGATCACGCGCGATCCGTAGTTTGGGAGACGCGCGAGACGGTCGATCTTCGCGGGATCGCGCACCTGGTTCGAGACCAGTATGTCCTTGATGCCGCCGCGGGCGAAGACCTCGGCTTCCGAGACCTTCTGACAGCAGACGCCAACCGCGCCGCCAAGCTTCTCCTGCAGGCGCAACACGTCGACCGATTTGTGCATCTTGCCGTGGGCCCGATGGCGCATACCATGAGCCTTGGCGTAGTCACCCATCTTCGTGATGTTGCGCTCGAGCGCGTCCAGATCGAGGATCAGGCAGGGCGTCTGGATCTCGTCCTCGCGCATACCAGGCAAGGCCGGAACGTCATATCCGACTTCGAGGTCAGAGTGCTTCACATTACCTGCAATTTTCGCTTCCATGTTCATGTCGCTGTTCTCCCCTACTGCCAAGGCAACTTATCGAGATCGACGTTTCCACCAGTGACGATCACGCCGATGCGCTTGCCGGCGAAGACGTCGCGATTCTTCAGGATCGTCGCGAGCGGCACCGCGCTGGATGGCTCCATGACGATCTTCATGCGCTTCCAGATCAACTTCATCGCATCGACGATGTCTTCTTCCGACGCGGTCAGGATGTCGGTGACGTGCCTGCTGACGAAGTGCCAGGTTAGATCCTTGAGCGGCACCTTGAGCCCGTCCGCCACCGTGTTCGGAGCGTCGTCGGCGATAATGTAGCCGGCTTTGAAGCTGCGGTAGGCGTCGTCAGCCTGTTCGGGCTCGGCCGCATAGACCTTGATGCTTGGTGCGAGCTGCGACAGCGTCAAGCAGGTGCCAGACACCATGCCGCCGCCGCCGATCGGAGCGATGACAGCATCAAGGCCATCGACCTGCTCGATCAGTTCCTTCGAGCAGGTGCCCTGCCCTGCGATGACGCGGGCGTCGTTATAGGGATGGACGAACTCGGCGCCGGTCTCTGCAACGACTTCGGCGAAGACCGCTTCGCGCGACGTTGTGGAGGGCTCGCATTCGACGACCTTGCCGCCATATCCGCGCACCGCGTCCTTCTTGGCCTGCGGGGCCGTGCGCGGCATGACGACCGTGCAGGGAATACCCCGTCGGCCGGCCGCATAGGACAGGCAGGTGCCGTGATTGCCGGAGGAGTGTGTCGCCACCCCCCTCGCGGCTTCAGTGTCGCTGAGGCCGAAGACAGCATTCGACGCACCCCGCACCTTGAATGCGCCGGCCTTCTGCAAGTTCTCGCACTTGAAGAACAGTTCGGCTCCGGCGAGCTCGTCGATGACGCGCGAGGTCAGCACGGGCGTGCGGTGAATGTGAGGCTTGATCCGCTCATGCGCAATCAGCATGTCCGCGATCGAGGGAATGTTCATCATGACGGCAATTCCTCACGCTGCGGCCTGGATTTTGGACGTCGTCGCGCCACGGTAGTAGTTCTGCGCCGCAGCAACGCCGGAGCCGAGCCTGACGTCGAGGCCGAGATCCGCCATCACCATCTCCGCGGTCGCGATACCCGATAGCGCCATGACGTCAGTCAGGCTGCCGAGGTGACCGATGCGGAACACCCTGCCGGCCACCTCACCGAGCCCGACGCCAAAAGCGACGTCGTATTTGCGGGCGGCATGCGCGACGATCTCGGTGGCGTTGAAGCCTTCCGGCGTACAGATCGCGCTTACGGTATCAGAGCAGAGGTTTTCGCTATGTGCGCAGAGTCTCAACCCCCACGCCTTCACCGCGGCGCGGATGCCTGAGGCGATCCGATGGTGCCGCGCAAAAACGCTCTCCAATCCTTCCGAAAGCAGTAGCTCCGTCGACAATTTGAGACCATTCAGTAGGCCGACGGCTGGCGTGTACGGGTAACCGCCATTCGCGTAACCTCCAGCCATGTCGCGGATATCGAAGAAGGTGCGCGGCAGCGTCGCTTTTGCAGTTGCGGCCATCGCCTTGGGCGAAAAGCCGACGATGGCTAGTCCGGCTGGCAGCATGAAGCCTTTCTGCGAGCCGGTGACAGCGACATCAATGCCCCACTCGTCCATCCGGAAGTCCATCGAACCGATCGAGCTAACGCCATCGACGAAGAGCAGGGCCGGATGTTGGGCGGCATCCAAGGCACGACGAACTGCTGCAACGTCCGACTTCACACCGGTTGCAGTCTCATTGTGCGTGACGAGGACCGCGCGGATGCGATGCGACTTATCCGCGGTGAGAACTTCTTCGTAGCGATCGGCCGGCAGGCCGCTGCCCCAAGGAGCCTCGATGATTTCAACCTCAAGGCCGTGGCGCTCGCACATGTCGATCCAGCGGTGGCTGAACATGCCGTAGCGCGCTGCGAGCACCTGACTGCCTGGGCTCAGCGTGTTGGAGATCGCGGTCTCCCAGCCGCCAGTTCCCGTCGACGGGAAGATGAAGATCTCGGCGTTTTCGCTCTTCAGCACCTTTTTAACGCCAGCGAGGGCCGGGTGAAGGATCTGACCAAAGAGAGGTGAACGATGGTCCAGCGTCGGCATATCCACTGCCTTGCGCAGGATCTCCGGCATGTTCGTTGGGCCGGGGATGAAAACAGGATTTTGCGAGTACATCGGGCGACCTCCTTGACTTTCAACAGAAAGTAGCAAAGTGAGGCACTGCGGTATATTTTTTTGAAAAACTTTTTTATTTTCTTTTGAAATCCAAAAATCGACGGCATTTCAAATAGATAATATTTTTCCGTTCTACGAAAAAAGATTTCCAAATATAGTTTCTGGGGCCGTTGAAACTCCGGGCCGCAGTGGAGGGTGGAATGGAATCTGGCAATCGCAGGCGGGGTCGGCCGAAGAGCTTTGCTGGCCCAAAACCGGGAGGAAACATTCAGGCGCTTGATCGTGCGCTTGACGTGCTGACCGCCCTTGCCGGAGGGGGCGGCATGACGCTGTCCGAGCTTGCCGCCCAGCTCAACCAATCGGCCGCCACGATGTACCGGGTCTTGACGACTCTTGAGCGGCGCGCCTTCGTGGAAATGAGCGCTGATCGCCAGGAATGGTATGTTGGAGCCGAAGCTTATCGTCTGGGCTCTGCTTTCCTACGCCGCACCAACGTGATGGAGCGGAGCCGGCCAATTATGCGGAGGTTGATGCAGGAGACAGGGGAGACCTCCAATCTCGGCGTAGAGAGAGCTGGAAACGTGCTTTTCATCAGCCAAGTGGAAACTCACGAGTCGATTCGCGCCTTTTTCCCCCCCGGCACGCTCTCGCCGTTGCACGCCTCGGGCATCGGCAAGGCTCTGTTGAGCGCCTATGAAGACACGGAGCTCGACCGTCTTTTCCGGAACAGGCCACTCGAACGTTTCACGGACAAGACCATCGTCTCTCTGGCAGAATTGCACGAGAATCTTAGGCAGGCTCGCCAACAGGGATTTGCGTTCGACGATGAGGAACGCAAAACAGGAATGCGGTGTGTTGCCTCCCCGGTCCTGAATAATCATGGCGAAGCGGTTGCCGGACTTTCTATTTCAGGGCCTACTCACAGGTTGACCGACGAGCACGTCGTTAAATTCGGCAATCTCGTGCGCGAGGGGGCGTCGGAAGTGTCACGCTCCCTTGGGGCAGCCTGACGGCTATCGCGCCGATGATGGATCGCGCCGCCTTCAAGCCGCGCTCGAATGTGATAGCGCGTCAAGTGCATGCGGCCTCGGGCCACCGGTGGCCCAGTCAAGCAACTCTGCCGTATGCACCACCGGGATTTGCGGGCCGGAGCTGATCTGCATCATGCAACCGATATTACCGGCGCTGACGACATCGGGTTTCGTCGCTTCCAGCGTCGAGACCTTCAGCTGTTTCAGCTCGCTGGAGATCGCCGGCTGCAGGCAGCGTGGTAGGCGCCGCGCAGCGTAAGGCGTGGACGGCGTCGCGCAGACCGATATCGGCCATCACCTCTGAGATGTCCCTCGCGAGCGCGCTAAGCCATCGCCGACCGGGATGGCAATACGCAGACCCGCCACTCTTGAGCGCATGTCGGTGAGGATACGTTGGATGAAATAGGCGATACGAGAACCTTCGCGGCGCATCGGCCGAACTACCCTGAACAGCAATGTTGCTCACCATTGTTACACAGCGAGGGAAAGCGCAACACACACTGATGGGACTTAACTTCTTGGAAATGCTCAACATCAAGAAGCCGATGGTGCCCAGGGGCGGGATCGAACCACCGACACTGCGATTTTCAGTCGCATGCTCTACCAACTGAGCTACCTGGGCGCCGACCCGGCAAGGCCGGGTGAGCGGCCGGTTTATAGTCAGGCAAATCGGCCCTGTCCACCCGCATGACAGCGATTTTACAGAGAGAATTTCGCCGTCAAAACAACGCCTAGCAGCAGGCCATGCAGCCGCGCGGCCGAGGCAGGCCTATTCACCGTCCTCATCATCGGTCGGACGGCCGGGAATCGCGTAATTGCCGGACAGCCAGCGATTGAGATCGACATCGCGGCAGCGCTCCGAACAGAACGGCTTCGAGGCTGCGACCGACGGCTCGCCGCAGATCGGACAGGGCTTCGCAGAACGTGCGGTCTCTTGGATCTTAGCTTGCATTCAACCAGCCGAACCGGATCGGGAAACCCTCGCCACCGAGCAGCGAGACGGTTTCATACAGCGGCAGGCCGACCACGCCGGTATAGGAGCCGACCATCTTCACCACGAAAGAGCCGGCAATGCCCTGGATCGCATAGCCGCCGGCTTTGCCGCGCCATTCGCCTGAACCGATATAGGTGTCGATGTCGTCCTCGTTCAACCGCTTGAAGCGGACACGGGTTTCGACGAGGCGCTGACGGAAGCCCTCTCTTGGGGTAACCAGGCAGATCGAGGTGTAGACGCGATGGTTGCGGCCGGACAACAGGCGCAGACACTGCGAGGCTTCGTCGACCAGTTCCGCCTTGGGCAGAATGCGGCGGCCAACGGCCACCACCGTATCGGCGGCGAGGATAAAAGCGCCGCGCAACTCGTCGTCGAGCTGGACGGACTTCAGCGCCGCCTCGGCTTTGGCGCGGGCCAGACGATTGGCGCAGGCGCGCGGCAATTCTCCACGGATTGGGGTCTCGTCCACATCGGCCGGGCGCAGCGCATCCGGCTCGATGCCTGCCTGATTGAGCAGGCTGACACGGCGGGGCGAACCGGAAGCGAGAACGAATTTGGGACGGCCGAGCATGCGGGGCAATGATCCTGAAATTGCGGCCGGAACCTATCGGAAGGGGCGTGATGCGGCAACCGGTGGGAGATCACGAACTCCACCTGTCATCGCCCGCGAAAGCGGGCAATCCAGTAGACACGGTCGCTCCGGTCTCAGCACAAAAAGCGGTGTTTGCTGGATCGCTCAGCCAAGCCGGGCGACGACAAGCAAGAGCATGGAGCGATTACCCGCTTGCCGCGCCGCCTTTGGCAAACCGCTTCCGTATCCGCAGCAGCAGCCCGTCCATCACCTCACGATAGGCAGCAAGTTTCTGCTCGCGATTGCCCTGGGTATCGGTGGGATCGACGGTCGGCCAGTATTCCACATCCGCCGCCATGGTCCGCGTCAGGTCCAACGCCTTGTGATGCGCCTCCGGCGACAGGGTGATGATGAGATCGAAATTCATCCCTTCCCAGTCCTCGAGCTCTTCGAACGTCATGGGCCGGTGTTTCGAAAGATCCTGTCCCATTTCGGCCATCACAGCGACGACGAAAGGATCGAGCTCGCCCTTCTTCACACCGGCAGAGCGGACATAGAGCGTATGCGGGAACATCTGCTGCAGCAGGCCTGCTGCCATCGGCGAGCGGACGCTGTTCTGCCCGCAGGCGAACAGCACGGCTTGCGGCGTTCGCACACGAGGCGGCGCCGACAACGCTTAGCCCTTCCAATGAAGAACTGAGATGAGCGTAAACAGCCGCCGCGAGGTCTCGAAGTCGACGCGGACCTTGCCGGCCAGACGTTCCTGCAGCGTGCGCGAGCCTTCGTCATGGATACCGCGGCGGCCCATGTCGATGGCTTCGATCTTGTCCGGAGTCGCGGTGCGGATGGCCTGATAATAGCTGTCGCAGATCATGAAGTAGTCCTTCACGATCCGGCGGAAGGGCGTCAGCGAGAGCAAATGCGCGACAACCGGCGTGCCGTCTTCCTTGCGGATGTCGAACATCAGCCGGCTGCCGGTGATGCCGATATGCAGCGTATAGGGACCGCCCACCGCGCCTTCCGGCGCGAACAGGTTTTCCTCGATCAGATCGTAGATCGCGATCGCACGCTCATGCTCGATGTCCGGGCCGGAACGGCCGATCGACTCCTCATCGAGCGTCACCGCCACGATGCGATTATCGGTGTCGTTCCCGGCTGCGGAGGAATCATTCATTGCAGATTGAGACGTAACCCAACGGACCGTGCGTGGGCATCCAGACCTTCGGCCTTGCCCAGCGTCATCGCAGCCGGTCCCAGCGCTCGCAGCTGATCCGGCCCGCACTTCAGGATCGACGTTCGCTTCATGAAGTCAAGCACGCCGAGGCCCGAGGAGAACCGGGCGGACCGCGCTGTGGGCAAGACATGGTTGGAGCCGCCGACATAATCGCCTATGGCCTCCGGCGTATGGCCGCCGAGGAAGATGGCGCCGGCATTGCGGATTTTGGCCGCAAACGCATCCGGATCGGCGGTCATCACTTCGAGATGTTCCGCGGCGATGGCATTGGCGAGCGGCACGGCGTCATCGAGCTGGTCGACCAGAATGATGGCACCGAAGTCCTCCCATGAGGCGCGGGCGATGTCGGCGCGCGGCAACGTGGCGAGTTGAGCCTCCACAGCGAGGACGACATCATCGGCCACACGTTTGCTGTCGGTGATCAGAATCGACTGCGCATTGACGTCGTGCTCAGCCTGCGCCAGCAGATCGGCCGCGATCCATTCGGCGTTCGCCGTGTCGTCGGCGACGACAAGCACTTCCGACGGGCCTGCAATCATGTCGATGCCGACGCGGCCGAACACCTGGCGCTTGGCGGCGGCGACATAGGCATTGCCGGGGCCGACGATCTTCGCCACCGGCGCAATGGTGCCGGTGCCATAGGCCAGCGCGGCCACGGCCTGCGCGCCGCCGACGCGATAGATTTCCGAGACGCCGCCGAGTTGTGCCGCGGCCAGCACGAGCGGATTGAGCTTACCACCGGGCGACGGCACGACCATCACGACACGATCGACGCCGGCGACCCTGGCCGGCACGGCATTCATCAGCACTGAGGACGGATAGGCGGCGGTACCGCCGGGCACATAGAGGCCGACCGCCTCGATGGCGCTCCAGCGCCAGCCAAGCTCGACGCCCGCAGCGTCGGTGAAGCGCTCATCCTTCGGCATCTGGCGCTTGTGGAACAGTTCGATGCGATCACGCGCAAAACGGAGCGCGTCCACGGTTTCTTGATCGCAAGCCGCCACAGCGGCATCGATTTCGGCCGATGTGACCCGCAGGCCGGCAGCCGTGAGATCGAGCTTGTCGAACTTGCGGGTGGCGTCCAGCAGCGCATCGTCGCCGCGCGCCGCCACGTCATCCACGATCGCCCGGGTGGCCGCCTCGATATCGGCGGCAACCTCGCGCTTCATGGCGAGGAAGGCTTTGAAACGCTGAGCAAAATCGGCGCTGGCGGCATCGAGGCGAAGTGGCATTTTGGTATCCCGGCGGAGCTTGAAAGCGAGCTCCCCTGCTCAATGGCGCGGGTGGTGGGTGGCGTCAAGGTCGCGACAAGGCAGAATGGCGCGGCGTCTTACCCTCCCCCTTGTGGGGAGCGTCGGCCGAAGGCCGGGGTGGGAGTGCCCCACGTGACGTAAAGCTGGACGCTCACTTTGATCCACCCTGCCGGACGAATTTGTCCGCCAGACCCCGCTGCGCAACTTCGCCGCTTGGGGGAGGGATAAAAAGGGCTACGCCTCCAGATCCGACGCTTCCGTCTCGCCGCCGAGCTCATCCGGCCCCAAATCCGCCAATTCGCATTCGAGACATTCGACATCGAGCCGCAGCGCGCCACGACCATCGAACAGCAGCAGGGCGTTACCGCCCGGTGCTTCGCTCTCGTTGAACTCGATGCCGAGCAGCTTCAATGCGACATCTCCACTTTCGAGATCGATATCGCGAGATTTGCAGGCCAGCACACGATCGAAGCGCAGCGCAGAGAGCAGCCGGCGCGGCGTCACGTTGCCCGAGATCGACTGATCCCAATCGAGCCGGTTCAAACCGATGACAAGACGCTTCTCGCTGGGACGCCAGACGATGTCGGCCACCCGCACCTCGGCATCCTGCACATGCGCAGAGATCACCGCGAGGTCGTCCGCATCCAAAGCTATGAGTTTGCGTCGCCCCGTCACGGTGCCCCTCGCCCTCTTGTCCCGGACGCCGCGCAGCGCGGTGCGCTGCAGAGCCGGGACCGTTACGAACCACGTCGCCTGTGACGGTCCCGGCTCTGCGAAGCAGCGTAGGAACGCTGCATCGTGTCCGGGACACAGCAAGCGGACTATCCGCTGATGCGCTCGATCTGCGCGCCGCAGGCCGACAGTTTTTCCTCAAGCCGCTCGAAGCCGCGATCGAGATGATAGATGCGGTTCACCATGGTCTCGCCTTCGGCGGCCAGCGCGGCGATCACCAGCGACACGGAGGCGCGCAGGTCGGTGGCCATGACAGGCGCACCGCGCAGCTTGGCGATGCCGTCGATGGTCGCAGTTTCGCCGTCGAGATGGATGCGGGCGCCGAAACGGGCCAGCTCCTGCACATGCATGAAGCGGTTTTCGAAGATCGTCTCGGTGATATGCGACGACCCCTTCGCCATGGTCATCAGCGCCATCAGTTGCGCCTGCAGATCGGTCGGGAAACCCGGGAACGGCGCCGTCGCCACGTCTACCGACTTGATGCCTGCACCGTTGCGCGCAACGCGGATACCCTCATTGTTCGGCGTCACCGTCGCACCGGCCTCGACGAGAACGTCGAGCGCCGACTGCAGCAGTTCCGGCCGCGCGCCTTCGAGCTGCACGTCGCCGCCGGTCATCGCCACCGCCATGGCATAGGTGCCGGTCTCAATCCGGTCCGGCAGCACGGTGTGACGGGCGCCATGCAGCTTCGCTACGCCCTCGATCACGATGCGCGTGGTGCCGGCGCCGGTGATCCTCGCACCCATCTTGTTGAGGCAGTCGGCGACATCGACGATCTCGGGCTCGCAAGCCGCATTGGTGATGACCGTCGTGCCCTTGGCCAGGGTCGCCGCCATCAGCGCCACATGGGTACCGGACACGGTGACCTTCGGGAAGTCGATCTCGCCGCCCTTGAGGCCGTCGGGAGCCCGCACCACCACATAGCCGCCATCGATGGTGAGCTCGGCGCCCAGCTTTTCCAGCGCCATATTGAGCAGATCCACCGGACGCGTGCCAATGGCGCAGCCGCCGGGCATCGACACCCGGGCCTCGCGCATGCGCGCGACCAGCGGGGCGATCACCCAGAACGAGGCGCGCATTTTCGACACCAGCTCATAGGGCGCGGTGGTATCGATGATGTTGGCGGCAGAGATGTGCAGGGTCTGGCCCTGATATTCATGATCGCCCGGCCGCTTGCCGGCGGACATGATGTCAACGCCATGATTGCCGAGAATGCGCTGCAATTGCGCCACGTCGGCAAGGCGCGGGACGTTGTCGAGGATCAGCGTCTCATCGGTCAGCAGTGCGGCAATCATCAGTGGCAGCGCGGCGTTTTTCGCCCCCGAGATCGGGATGGTGCCATTGAGTTTGTTGCCGCCGACGATGCGAATGCGATCCATACTGATTCCCGCTGAATGCTGAGCCCCGTTTATAGGGCCAATGGGCCCGGGTCTAACAGACCCGGCAACGCAAAAGCTTCGCATTTGCGGCTTTTCGATGGGAACGACCGGGAGGGAAAGGGCCGAATCGGCCCGATCTCTCGCTGTAAGCCGGAGTATGGGTTGAGCGGAGCGATAGCCATCCCCGCTTGCGTCAAGCCCGATGGGTATCGCTGCGGCGCTACACTGCGCTTAACCCATCCTACATGTTCATGCCGAGCGGCCGGAACCTGCGAACCGCCATGAATGTCAGCACCACGAACAGCACCAGCACGATCCCCTGCACGATGGCAAAAGGCGGCTCCGAGGGCGGCACGCTTGGCGCCAGTGCATGCAACGGCGGGACCTTCAGGAAGCTCTGGATCACCAGCACGAAGATATTGAGATAGAGCGAGGTCATCGCAGTGACCACATAGATCCAGCGCCAGTGGCCGGCGAGCTTCTGGCCATAGAGTGCAAGGCAGGCGATGGCCAGCAGCACCAGCGAGATGATGCTGATGACATGAGATGGCAGCAGCTTCTCGACCGGAAACATGAGGCCGGTGACGCTGGTGAGGATCGTGGTGAGCAGAAATGCGCCGGTCCAACCGGGTATCGGCCGCGATTTCAGCAGGCCGACCATGACGACGAGGCCGGTGACGATTCCGATCAGACTGATGATGACGTGAAGCAGCGTGAAGGTTGCGACGCTCAATCCCAAAGTCATGATGCTCCCCCGATTTAGAACGACTCAAACTTAGGGTGCGATACTGACATTTGGCAACGGCCCGGCGACCGGTCCTTGCACGATTTACGACATTCCGCGCGACAGCCCAGCCGCATCATACCTGCACATTAATAGTAGCGCGGGATCGGTCCGTTATGCGGGGTCATCCGGTCCGACAGGTCGAACATCACCTCGTCCACGTAACACCAGCCCCAGCCTTCCGGCGGGTCGTAGCCCTCGATGATCGGGTGCTTGGTCGCGTGAAAATGCTTGGTGGCGTGCTTGTTCGGCGACTGGTCGCAACAGCCGACATGACCGCAAGTCCGGCAGATGCGCAGATGCAGCCATGGGCTGCCGAGCTTCAGACATTCTTCGCAGCCGAGCGCGCTCGGGATCACGGTGCGGATGCCGGAGACATGGGTGCAGCGGATCGTCATCGTTTGCTTCTCCTACAATGTCGGCCGCGAGGCATCGCCGAGAAAACCGTGCAATGCGGCTACGACCTGCGCGCCCTCGCCGATGGCGCCGCCGACACGCTTGACCGAGCCGGACCGCACATCGCCTACCGCAAAGACACCGGGCACCGTCGTCTCCAGCGCCTGCGCCGCACGGCCGTTGGTCGGCACGCCGGTGATGACGAAGCCGCCGCGGTCAAGCATCACACCGCAATCGGACAACCAGTCGGTGGCCGGATCGGCGCCGACGAACAGGAAGAGATTGCGGATCTCGAATGCCTCGTCCTCGCCTGACAGGCGGCTCCGTGTCGTCACCCGCGACAGACCGGCCTCGGCATCGCCATCCAGCGCGACAACTTCGGTATTGAAGACGAGTTCGATGTTCGCGGTCGATTCGATGCGGTCGATTAGATAGCGCGACATCGAAGATGCAAGCCCCCCGCCGCGGATCACCATGCGCACCTTGGCAGCCTGGGAGGCCAGAAACACCGCCGCCTGTCCGGCCGAATTGCCGCCGCCGACCAGGATGACCTCCTGCTCCTTGCAGAGCCGCCCTTCGATCGGCGAGGCCCAGTACCACACGCCGCGCCCCTCGAAATCGGCGAGACGGTCGATCTCCGGTCGTCGATAGCGCGCGCCTGACGCGATCACGATGGCGCGCGCCTTCAGCACGTCGCCATCGTCGAGCGCGAGGCCGAACAAGCCGTCATGCCGCGAGCAATCGAGCTGATCCACCGTGACGGGAATCATGAGGTCGGCGCCGAATTTCTGCGCCTGGTTGAAGGCCCGCGCCGTCAGCGCATGGCCGGAGATGCCGGTGGGAAAGCCGAGATAGTTCTCGATCCGCGCGCTGGCGCCCGCTTGCCCACCGAAGGCGCGGGAATCGCACACCGCAATCGAGAGCCCTTCGGACGCGCCATACACCGCGGTCGACAGACCGGCCGGCCCGCTGCCGACAATGGCAACGTCATAAACCTTACCCTTCTCGATATGGCGGATCATGCCCATGGCGTGCGCCAGCTCGGATAGAGACGGGTTCTTCAGCACGGTGCCGTCGGGCACCACCACCAGCGGCAGATCGCGCGGCGACGGCGAGTAGCGCGCCACCACATCGGCAGCGTCCTTGTCCACCTCCGGATCGAGCAGGTGATGGGGATAGCCATTGCGAGTGAGAAAGCCCTGCAGCCGCACCACGTCGCTGGCCACGGGCGAGCCGATCAGCGCAGGCCCGCCGACACCGCCCTGCAGCAGGTTCACGCGGCGCAGGATCAGCGCCCGCATGATGCGTTCTCCGAGATCGGCCTCCGCCACCAGCAATGCGCGCAGCTTCTCGGGCGGGATCAGCAATGTCTCGACATCGCCCTCGGCGCGGCCATCCACCAGCGCCATCCGACCGGACAATTGGCCGATTTCGGCGAGAAACTGCCCGGCGCATTGATCCGCCACCGGCGAGACACGGCCAAAGCCATCGCGCTGGGTCACGCAGACATGGCCGGACAGCACCACGAACATGCCGGGGCCGGGCTTGCCCGTCTCGAACAGCAGGTCGCCGTCGTTGAAATGCACGACATCGCCGAATCGGCGCATCCGCTCGATCTCGGCGCCGGTCAGCGAGGGAAACGTCTGGTCGTAACGCGGCGTCAGCATCGCCGCCTTTTTGTGTTCGGGGATGTTGTTCGGATCCAAGCTCTTCAGGTCCATGGGGGTCTCGCCTGCGCGCTGAACGTGACCGAATTATTCCCGGCCGGGATCGTCCTGTCTTGAACGGTTGTCCGCTCCGGTATCGGGCTCGGATGACACCCCCGCCGCCGCTGCGGCGAGATCGGCGCGACCGCGCAACTGCGACTTGCGTTTCTTCAGATTGTCCCGCAACGCCTGCCGCAGACGCGCCTGCCTGGCCATTTCGCGGTCATTCGGGCTATGGGAGGGACGGTCGGCCATGAAACATGCTGTTAGAACGGCTTGGAGTTCGTGTGTCTGCCCCCTTCTAGCATCACGCAGCAGCGACAACGAGACACGTTCATTTGCGCTGCCGCCGGGACGGCCGGCACGCGGAACTGGCAGCGGGAACGCGATCCGGTACAAATCCTTCACAATGATGCCGCCGAAGGCCGTCCCGCGCTTGCACCTCGGATGAGTGTGTGGCAGAGAACGCCTCGCTTGGCGGGCCGCCCTCGGCGCCGATTCCCGCAACCAGCATGCTGCCGTAGCTCAGTGGTAGAGCACTCCATTGGTAATGGAGAGGTCGACAGTTCAATCCTGTCTGGCAGCACCATTTATTTGATCACAAAATCAACACCTTACTCCCGATCACGCAGCCTCAGTCAATCCTGGTGCCTGCGTCTGCGCGGCTGGAATGAGGCGACCGCTACGACGAGATCCAATGCCAGCGCCGTGACGATCGCGCAGGCGCCGACGATGAACAGCATCCGGTAATCTCCGCCGCTGCGTTCGAACACGAATGACATCCCATAGGCGGCTACGGCCTGGGCGATCGCAAAGGCAACGGTCGCCGTGCTCCAGGCGGCCTTTTGCCGTGCGGGCTGATGCGGCAGCAACTCGCCGATCCGGCCAAGCACCAGAGGCACGGTGCCCGTGACGAATGCGCCAACAACGACGCTTGAGACGATCAGCCCGGCACGCCCGAGGTCGAACACAGGCAGCGCAACGGCAACCGCTTCGACGAAAAACGACAAACGCAGCGCCGGTCCGAAGCCCGCACGGTCGGCGAGATGGCCGGCAAGCACCGGCCCCACGGTCGCACCGATCCCGAACAGCACCCAGAACTCGGCACCGACCTCGACGCCCTGATGCAGTCCGCGCGCGACATAATCGACGAGGAAGATCATATGTGGCACCCAGCCCGCTGCGTTCAGGGCGTATTCGCCGTAAAGCGCGCGCAGCGTGATCGATCGCGCGCGGCCCGTCGCCACCTGTTCGTCAATGACCGGTATGGACGCATCGGTCTTTTCATGCGGCCAGCCGCTCCACGCCAGCGCCGTCAACAGCGCAGACAACAGGCCGAGGCCGACCCAGGTCTGGGTGACGCCCCCCTGCAGCAACAGGGGAACGAGTGTTCCCGATGCGGCAACACCCGCGCCGACACCCATGAAAATGACGCCGCCGGCGAGACCGCGACGCGGCACGGGCACATGCGCGAGCACGGTTGGCGCCGCCAGAACCATCAGCGCGCCGCCAGCGAGCCCTGCGGCAAACCGCCAACCAAAATACCAGGTGAATGAAACCGGCTCGGCACAGGCGAAAAAGGCCACCGTCGCGAGCACCATCATCGCCCGCAGAACGGTCACCACCGGCCAACGGACAGCAAGGCGCCGTCCCAGCAGTGCGCCGGCCAGATAGCCCGACAGATTCGCGGCGCCGAGATATGCCGCCGTCGATGCATCGAACCAGTGGGCGCTGACGATTGCGGGCAGCAAGGGCGTGTAGGCAAAACGGGCCAGCCCAATGCCGATCAGGCTGGCGCAGAACGCCGACAATACCGGGCGCCACGCCATATCGGGATGACCAAGGGCTGACGTCTTGGGCGCTTCGGTTCGAACACCGGGCATGATGCGATCTCCAAAGATATGATTTATGGAGATGCTAAATCGTGATATATATCTCAAAAAGCGATTATATTAGATAAGGCTATCTGATCTTCAGATACAAGAAACTGACTTAATGTCAGGACGATAACGAAAAATGCTTTGGACGCTGGCATTTCCATCTGTCCGATAGCGAGGCAATCAATCGCTATTGGAGATTAATTAATCACCAAGATATCTAGAGAGGGACGATGGGATGGACGTATCCGATCTTGTGATCTTTGAAGCCGTTTCCCGCCACGGCAGCATGAACCGGGCAGCGTCCGAACTGAACACCGTTCAGTCCAATGTCACGGCCCGCATTCGCGCTCTCGAAGAGGATCTGGGCGTCAACCTGTTCCAGCGGCATCCGCGCGGCGTTTCGACGACGCCGTCGGGTCAGCGAATCCTGCCCCTCGTCGCTCGGCTGACAAAGCTGCTGGCCGACGTGCGGATAGCGGCCAGAGATGACGGCGCACCACATGGAAGCCTGCATGTTGGCAGCCTGGAAACAACCACGGCACTGCGCCTGTCGCCGCTCCTGACGCAATTTGCCAAGACCTATCCCGACGTTCGGCTGATCGTTTCCACCGGCACTACCCGAAAGCTCCTCGACGACGTCATCAATTGCCGTATCGAAGGCGCCTTCGTCGCCGGGCCGGTGACTCATCCCGACCTGTGCCAGGAAACCGTGTTCACCGAGGAGCTGGTGCTCGTCACATCGCGCCAAATTCGTCGTATGGACGAGCTGAAGGACATCGCCGACCTCAAAACCATCGTTTTCCAGGCTGGCTGCTCTTATCGTCAGCGGCTCGACAGCCTGCTGACCGGCATGGGGGTGATCACCGCCAGGCCACTGGAATTCGGCTCGCTCGAAGCCATCATCAGTTGCGTTTCCGCCGGCATCGGCGTCACCCTGCTCCCCAAAGGGATTGTCGGACCGGCCTGGCAGGATGGCCGAATCGCCGTCCACGAACTCCCACAGGACGAAGGCCAGGTCGAAACCCTATTCGTTCGCCGCCGCGACGCCTTCGTGTCCAGCGCAGTGACCGCTTTTCTGCAACTTGCCCGCCCGCGCGCGAGCGGAGCGCCCCACGCTTCATAGCGGCTGGCGACATTCAGCGCCTTACCCGGCCGGATCGTCGCGACGCTCGCCTGCAATGTCCAGCAGGCCCAGGGCATCGCGATCATCGGCCGCCCTGGCGTCGTCGATATAGGCCACAAGCAGACGGTTGATTGCGTTGGCATCCAGCAGGCGAAAATCGGATGGCAGGATCCAGCCGTCGAAAAACCGATCAACATAGCCGACCGGGCTATCCCGCTCCTCGACCCAGTTCGGACCGATCAGCCCCGCCGGATGCGGCTCCCAGTAACAGCAGATCAGGCGCCCGCCTTGCGCGGCGCGGCCGAGAATGCGTTGCCCGTCGCGGGGGGCCTCAGCCATCGGCCGGAGAAACTGGCCATATTCCCTCAAAATCCGCTCGACCTGCATCCAGCGCGCTTCCATTTGCGGAGAGGCGCCGAACGGCACCGCGTCAGGAGGTAATCGAGACCGACGAAGATTGTTTCGACCCTCACGCCAACGCAAACGGTCGTGATGCCGACGCGCACCCAAAGATTGCACGTCATCCGCTGGCCAAAGCGGCGCCACGGAAGGCGCGCACGGCGGCCGCAAACCGGATTTGCAAGCAGAGGTACCCGCACAGTCGATCACAAGAAATCTATCTAGAACGAAACCAATTCCTTACGGGTTGATGCAGCATCCCGAAATAGGCTCGTACCCCCCTGAAAATTAACGTGTCTTTTAGTTTTAATTAATTTGTCGCTAACGATGATTTTGCGGTGCGTCTCATCCTGTCGGGTTGTAGGCGGCTGTGGCGAATGGGTGACAGCAATTTGCGCAAAACCTGTCTATTTCCACGGCATAGACGGAGCCCAAGCGCGCCCCGCCTAAAATGGTTTTCTGGAGAAGAAAAAATGAAGAAGTTCCTGCTGGGCACCGTTGCCCTTCTCGCGATGGGCGCTTCGGCTTCGGCCGCTGACCTCGCTGCCCGTCCCTACACCAAGGCTCCGGCTTACGTCGCTGCCCCGATCTACAACTGGACCGGCTTCTACATCGGCGGTCACGTTGGCGGCGCATTCAACGGCAACAGCGGCTTCGGCGGCACCTCGGACAACTCCGACGGTCGCTTCCTCGGCGGTCTGCAGGTCGGCGCTGACTACCAGTTCGCTCCGAACTGGGTCGTTGGTATCGAAGGTCAGTACAGCTGGGTTGGTTCGAACAACACCAACATCGTGTTCGGCACCACCGGCTACGGCTACAACCTGAACCAGAAGGGTCTGGCCTCGGTCACCGGCCGCCTCGGCTACACCTGGGGTCCGGCTCTGCTCTACGTGAAGGGCGGTTGGGCTTATCAGGACGCCACCGAAACCCTGTTCATCCCGGTTGGCGCTTCGACTGCTTTCGACACCTCCACCAAGTCGAGCGGCTACACCGTCGGCGCTGGCCTCGAATACCTGTTCACCCAGAACTGGTCGGGCAAGGTCGAGTACCAGTACTACGACTTCGGCAACACCACCATCAACACCCCGGCTCTCCTCGGTGCTTTCGGTTCGTCCAAGAACGACCAGCACACCGTCAAGGCCGGCCTGAACTACCGCTTCAACTGGGGCGGCCCGGTCGTCGCGAAGTACTAAGCTTCGCGCCTGGTCTCAGGCTCTCTACTACGGAAAGGCCGGCGGCAACGCCGGCCTTTTTGTTTTGGGACATTTTGTTTCGGGCGTAGCTCCCGCTCCTCTTTCACGACTCGGTAACTGCACCGGCCTTGCAAAAGGCCCGAAGCTGCCCGCTTTCCCGAATGTTAACCCGGTAACCTCATACTCCGCCGCGCGATCCGCCAATGCACCACCGCGGACGTAGGGGAGTCATCTACGTGAAGTCGGTTTTCGGAAAATTCGGACGCATCACACGCCCGCGTTGGGGTATCCGCGGCAGCCTGTTCGCGGCCTTCGCCGTTATCGCCGGCATGGCGATCCTGATCAGCGCCGGCGCCGGTGCCATTCTCGGCCAACTCGGCCAGATGATGACGGATCTCAACGGCCGCGATCTCCCCAAACTGACCGCCAGCCTCGAACTCGCGACCGCCAGCGAGAGCCTCGCCAGCCAGGGCCCGATGCTGCTCGCCTCACCGACCGCGGACACTCTGAAAGAGCGCTCGCAACGCATGCGCGACACCCACAAGGTGGCGGTCGAAAAACTCGGCTCGATCGCGAAGCTCGGCGCCGACAAGGCCGTGGTCATCGCGCTCGGCGACAGCGTGAAGAACATCGAGGACACGATCCGCAGTCTCGGCACGGCGACGCAGGAAAAGATCGACGCCGCGATCCAGCACGAGAAGCTTTATAATGCCGTGCGCGCCGCCGCCGACAACTTCGTGAAGAAGGCAGCTCCGGCCATCACCGACGCCCAGGCCGGCATGGATGCCACCTTGCGCGCCGTCGTGTTCTCGGCCGAGGATTCCGGCGAGGCCTCACGCATCATCGTGCAGATCGGCAATGTCGTCGCCGACACCAATCTGATCTCGTCCGACCTGATGGCCGCGCTGTCCGCCGGCACCGGCGAGGCGCTCTCTCCCATCGAGGACAATTTCAAGACCGCGCAAACGCGCGTGAAGACGAATCTCACCGCGCTCGACGGCGCCATCAGCAGCATTCCGGATCTGCGCAAGGCGGCCGAGCAACTGCTCGCACTCGGCGACGGCAAGAACGGCGTCTTCAAGATTCGCCAGAAAGAACTCGATACGCTCGAATATGGCGAGCTCATTCTCGACGAAACCCGCAAGCTCAATGCCGGCCTCGGCATCAGCGTGAAGATGCTGGTCGACAAGGTGCGTGCGGAGACCGACGCATCGACAACCAGGGCGCAAACGACGATCTCGCTCTCGACGCAGATCATGCTCGCGCTGGGCGGCCTGACCCTGATCGGCTCGGCCCTGTTCGTCTGGCTCTATGTCGGCCGCAGCATCCTGCGCCGGATTGCACACCTGCAGAAGGCGATGCAATTGCTCTCCAGCGGCGACCTCGAAACGCAGATCGCCCGCGGCAAGCAGCAGGACGAGATCACCGTCATGGCCGACTCGCTGGAAGTGTTCCGCGAGAACATGATCAATGCGCGCACCATGAGCGCCGAGCAGGATCGCGATCGCATCGCCAAGAACGAGCGTGCCGCGCGTATCGAGACACGTATTCACGATTTCGAGGACAAGGTTCGCGCCGCGCTCGACAAGCTGCAGACTGCTGCCAATTCAATGCAGACGACGGCGCAGGACATGTCGGCCACCGCCGATCGCTCCAGCACTCTCGTCAGTGCGGTCGCGGCTGCCGCCGAGGAGACATCGGTGAACGTGCAGACCGTCTCGGCCGGCACGGAAGAGCTGACATCGTCGATCGCCGAGATCAGCCGTCAGGTGACCAATTCCTCGCAGATCGCCGCCAAGGCTGTGAGCGAGGCCGGCGCGACCGACACCACCATGCAGGGCCTCGCCGAGAGCGCCAACCGCATCAGCGTGGTGATCGACCTGATCCAGACCATTGCATCGCAGACCAACCTGCTCGCGCTGAACGCCACCATCGAGGCAGCGCGCGCCGGCGATGCCGGCCGCGGATTTGCCGTGGTCGCGTCCGAAGTAAAGGGCCTCGCCGAGCAGACCGCGAAAGCCACCGACGAGATCCGCACGCAGATCGTCGCCATGCAGCAGGTGACGTCCACCGCGGTCGGCGCCATCAGAAACATCGGCCAGACCATCACCGAGATCAACGAAGTGAGCACGGCCATCGCCACCGCCGTCGAGCAGCAGGGCGCCGCGACGCGCGAGATCGCACGCAACATCCAGCATGCCGCGGGCGGCACCAGCGAAGTCTCGAGCAACATTGTCGGCGTCAGCGAGGCATCGTCGCAAGCCGGCACCGCGGCCACGGACGTGCTCGGCGCGTCCGGCGAACTCCGGCGCGAGGCCGATATTCTGCGCGGCGAGATCGACGAATTCCTCACCAGCATTCGTGCCGCCTGACGCACCCTTGACGCGCAGCGGGCGACAATTCGCGCCGCGCGTCCTTGCGCTTGCCACATAATTCATGGACTGCTTCCCGCGCAGTCCATGCCCTCGGGCTGCGCAAGCTGCGAGGACTGCACCATGCCGACATCTTCAGTCACGTCGATTCATCAGCCGCGCCACGACTGGCAACGCGCAGAGGCCGACGCGCTCTATACGCTGCCGTTCTCCGATCTGATCTTCCAGGCCCAGAGCGTCCATCGCACCAGCTTCGATCCCAATCACATCGAAACCGCCAGCCTGCTCAGCATCAAGACCGGCGGCTGTGCCGAAGACTGCGGCTACTGCTCGCAGAGCGCCCATTACGATACGGGCCTCAAGGCCACCAAGCTGATGGACCAGGACGCCGTCGTCGCCACCGCGCAGCGCGCGAAGGAGGCCGGCGCCAGCCGCTTCTGCATGGCGGCCGCATGGCGCAATCCGAAGGACAAGGATCTCGATCGCGTTTGCGACATGGTGAGCGCGGTGAAGTCGCTCGGCATGGAAACCTGCGCCACGCTCGGCATGCTCACGGACGATCAGGCGAAGCGCCTGCACGCTGCCGGCCTCGACTTCTACAATCACAATGTCGATACCTCGCCGGAATTCTACGGCAAGATCATCACCACTCGCACGATGCAGGACCGCATCGATACGCTGTCGCGCGCCCATGATGCCGGGCTCAAGACCTGCTGCGGCGGCATCATCGGTATGGGCGAACAAATCGAGGATCGCCTCGGCATGCTGCTGCTGCTCGCCAACATGCCGCATCATCCGGACTCGGTGCCGATCAACATGTGGAACGAGGTCAAGGGCGTGCCGGTCAATGACACCGCCGAACGCCCCGATCCGATCGCCCTCGTCCGCATGATCGCGGTGGCGCGTATCATGATGCCGAAGAGCGTCGTGAGGCTTTCCGCCGGACGGCAATACATGACCGACGAGTTGCAGGCGCTGTGCTTCCTCGCCGGCGCCAACTCCATCTTCATCGGCGACGTGCTGCTGACCACGAAGAATCCCCAGACCGACCGCGACAGCGACCTGCTCGGCCGTCTCGGCATGACCTCGGGCCTCAGTGCCACCGAGGCAGCCCCTGCCATGCGCGCCAGCGCATAACTGCATTCCCTGCGCCGGCCACAAGAAGGGCTGGCGCAGGGGTCCTTCGCCCGCTAAGCCGGATGCAAAGGACAAAAAAGATGCAGCCAGCCAGCACGCCAGCCGACGACCTCCGCTATCCCATCGAGAGCCATCCCGGCCCCGATCAGGTCGTCGATATCGCCCCGGGCATCAAATGGCTCCGGCTCGATCTGCCGTTCCGCCTCAACCATGTGAACATCTATCTGCTCGCCGATGGCGATGGCTGGGCCATGGTCGACACCGGCTTCGGCAATGACGCTACCATCGCCGCCTGGACCAAACTGTTCGAAGGCCCGCTCAAGGGCATCGCCATCAGCAAGGTGATCGTGACCCACGCACATCCCGATCATGTCGGCCAGGCCGGCTGGATCGTGCAGCGCTTCGGCTGTCCCTTCTATATGTCGCAGGTCGAATATCTGCAGGGCGTCTATCACCAGAACCGCCGCACTGAAGAACGTCTGGTCAATATGCGCCAGTTCTTCCTGCGCCATGGCATGGATGCCGACATTACCGAGCAATTGCTCGGCCGCGGCCAGGACTATCTCAAGAAGACCGTGCCGCTCCCTGCCGCCTATCGTCGTCTCCGCCACGGCGAAACCATCACCATCGGCGTGCGCAATTTCCGCATCATTACCGGCGCCGGCCATTCGCCCGAACAGGTCACGCTCTACAGTCCCGCCGACAATATCTATCTCTCTGCCGACCAGGTGCTCAGCAAGATCTCGCCCAATGTCAGCGTCTGGGCGCATGAACCCGACGAGAACGCACTCGGCGCCTATTTGACTTCGCTCAAAGCCATCGCTGAAGCTCTGCCCGATGATGCGCTGGTGCTGCCGGGTCATGGCGTGCCGTTCTACGGCCTCAAGATCAGGATCAAGCAGCTCGCCGACCATCACGAGGAGCGCTGTCAGATGATCGCGGATGCCTGCCGCGCCGAGGCCAAGACCTCGGCGCAGCTCGTGCCGGTCGTGTTTCACAAGCACAAGCTGGACGCTCACCAGACCGGCTTCGCCGCCGGCGAGCTGATCGCCCACGTCAATTACATGCTGGCGGAAGGCCGGCTGAGCCAGGAGCTGTGCAGCGACGGCCTGCTGCGGTTTAGAGCGATCTAGTCTGAGCACCGACTTCTCGTGTCCCGGTTCTGCGAAGCAGCGCTCCACGCTGCATCGCGCCCGGGACACGGCACAGTAGCCATTAGGCAATTTGCCCAATTGCGCCTCGACAGCCAGACTGGAAAAGCTCTAAAACGCAGATCAAAGCTGGGTTTCGGGTTCCGTTCTGGGTGTTCTTACCGATGGATTACAGCAAGTTCTTCAGCGACGCGCTTTCCCGCCTTCATGACGAGCGCCGCTACCGTGTCTTCGCCGATCTCGAACGCATCGCCGGCCGGTTTCCGCATGCGGTCTGGCACACGCCCAAAGGTCCGCGCAATGTCGTGATCTGGTGCTCCAACGACTATCTCGGCATGGGCCAGCACCCGAAAGTGGTCGGAGCCATGGTCGAGACGGCGACCCGCGTCGGCACCGGCGCCGGCGGCACCCGCAACATCGCAGGCACCCATCATCCGCTGGTGCAGCTCGAGGAAGAACTCGCCGACCTCCACGGCAAGCAGGCGTCGCTGCTATTCACGTCCGGCTACGTCTCCAATCAGACCGGCATCTCCACCCTCGCAAAACTGATGCCGAACTGCCTCATTCTCTCCGATGCGCTCAACCACAATTCGATGATCGAGGGCATCCGGCAATCCGGCTGCGAGCGCATCGTGTTCCGCCACAACGACGTCGCTCATCTCGAGGAGCTGCTGAAGGCCGCCGATCCCGCGCGCCCGAAGCTGATTGCCTGCGAGAGCCTGTATTCGATGGATGGCGACGTGGCGCCGCTGGCTGCGATCTGCGATCTCGCCGAGAAGTACAATGCCATGACCTATGTGGACGAAGTCCACGCGGTCGGCATGTATGGGCCGCGCGGCGGCGGCATCGCCGAACGCGACGGCGTCATGCATCGCATCGACGTGCTCGAAGGCACGCTGGCAAAAGCCTATGGCTGCCTCGGCGGCTACATCGCGGCGAGCAAGGATATCGTCGATGCCGTGCGCTCCTATGCGCCGGGCTTCATCTTCACCACGGCGCTGCCGCCGGCGATCTGCTCCGCCGCCACGGCCGCCATCAAGCACCTCAAGACCTCAAGCTGGGAGCGCGAACGCCATCAGGACCGCGCCGCGCGCCTGAAGGCCGTACTGACCGCGGCCGGCATTCCGGTGATGTCCACGGATACCCATATCGTTCCGGTGTTCGTCGGCGACGCCGAACTGTGCAAGAAGGCCAGCGATCTGCTGCTGGAAGATCACGGCATCTATATCCAGCCGATCAACTACCCGACCGTCGCCAAGGGCGAAGAGCGCCTGCGCATCACGCCGTCACCCTATCATGACGACGTGCTGATCGATCATCTGGCAGAAGCGCTGCTGCAAGTGTGGGACGAACTCGGCATGCCGCTGCGCGCCAAGGCGATGGCTGCGGAGTAAAGCTGCGCGCAGACAGTTGAACCACCGTCATGCCCGGGCTTGACCCGGGCATCCATCTTTCAGAGCCTGATGCAAGCTGGATGGCCGGGGCAAGCCCGGCCATGACGAGTTCTATTGCGCACGCCTTACTGACAACTCGGAGACCTCCCCCTTGGACATCATCTGGAAAGGCATCCTTGGCGGCCTGCTGACAGCCCTGATCGCCTTCCTGTCCAAGCGCGGCAACACGCTGCCGGGCATCCTGCCGCTGTTTCCGACCTTCGCCATCATCGCGCTGGCCATCGTCGGCGCCAAGGGCGAGACCGCCGGTTTTCGCGAAGCCGTGCTGGCCGGCGCCAAGACCATCCCGGCCTATCTCGCTTTTCTCGGCACGTGCTATCTCGCCATCGGCGTGATGGATTACCGTCTCGCCATCGCCGCCGGCCTCGCCGCCTGGCTGGTGGTGATCCTGATCACTTTCTACGCCTTGCAGGCCATCTGGACGTAGTCAGGCGACGCCACGTCATCGAACTGACATCCGCCCACTCTAAGCGGGCGCTTTCAGATCGCGAGAGCCATGACCGACATCCCCAAAGCGCCGAAGCTCGCCAGGACCTTCATCCATCCCACCGTCTCGTCGCGCAATGTAGAGATCGGCACCAGCTGCGAAATCCTCGACAACACGCACATCGAGTACACTTTGCTCGGCGACTACAGCTATCTCGGCCCCAATTGCATGGTGGCCGACGCCCGCATCGGAAAATTCTGCGCCATCGCGGCATCGGTGCGGATCGGCGCCCCCAACCATCCGATGGACCGCCCGTCACTGCACCGCTTCACTTATTGCCCGGAATATTACAGCGCCACAGCAACGCGCGACGCCGGCTTTTTCGCAAACCGGCGGGATGATGTCGTCACCATCGGTCACGACGTCTGGATCGGCCATGGCGTGATTGTCTTGCCGGGAGTGACCGTGGGTGACGGCGCCGTGCTTGCCGCCGGCGCTGTCGTCAGCCGCGATGTCGCGCCCTACAGCATCGTTGGGGGCGTGCCGGCAAAGCTCATTCGCCGGCGCTTCTCCGAAGACATCGCCGCCCGCCTTGCCCGGATCGCGTGGTGGGACTGGCCCTTTGACACCATTCTCGCGCGCCTTCCGGACTTCCAGAGCGACGGCATCGAAGCATTCTGTGCCAAATGGGACCGCGCCGCCTGATCCGGCACCCCGGCGGGCGTAAACCCTCCCACCAGATCCCTGTCGCCGCCCCGCCGACAACGCGCTAGTTTCGCATCCCTGCGCGGGCCCTCGCCCGCCGCCTGGAGCCAGCCGCATGCTGCATGACTGGGGCGTAATCGTCGCCGCCCTTCTCTATATCGGTTTTCTGTTCTGCGTCGCCTCCTATGGCGACCGGGTCGGGCTGTTCCGGAGCGGCGTCGCCGGCCGGCTGATCTATCCGCTGTCGCTGGCGATCTATTGTACCTCATGGACGTTCTTCGGCTCGGTCGGCGTCGCCAGCCGCACCAGCGTGGATTTCATCGCCATCTATATTGGGCCGTTCCTGCTGTTCGTGTTCGGTGCGCCGCTGCTGCGCCGGGTGATCCACCTGGCGAAATCGCAAAACATCACGTCCATCGCCGATTTCATCGCCGCGCGTTACGGCAAGAGCCAGGCCGTGGCCGCCACGGTCGCCGTGATCGCCATCATCGGTTCGGTGCCCTATATCGCCCTGCAGCTCAAAGCCGTTGCCTCTTCGCTGGAAACCATTCTCGGCGATGACAAAGCCATTGCCGGCGTGCCGATCGTCGGCGACATGGCGCTGGTCGTGACGCTCGCCATGGCCGTATTTGCCGTCGCCTTCGGCACCCGTCATGCCAACGCCACCGAGCATCAGCACGGATTGATGCTCGCTGTCGCCACCGAGTCGATCATCAAGCTCGTCGTCTTCATCGTTGCCGGCGCCTTCGTCACTTTCATGATGTTCTCGCCGCACGAACTCTATGAGCGTGCGATGAAGACGCCGGAAGCGCTGCGCGCCATCGACTACTCGCCATCGCTCGGCAATTTCCTCACCATGGTGGTGCTATCCTTCTGCGCCATCATGCTGCTGCCGCGTCAGTTCCATGTCAGCGTGGTGGAGAATGCCGGCGATGCCGGCGTTGCCCGCGCGCGCTGGATGTTTCCGCTCTATCTCGTCGCCATCAACCTGTTCGTGATCCCGATCGCGCTGGCCGGCCTCGTCACCTTTCCGTTCGGCGCTGTCGATAGCGACATGTATGTGTTGGCGCTGCCCATCGAGGCAGGCTCGCACGCCCTCAGCATGGCCGTCTTCATTGGCGGCCTCTCGGCGGCCACCGCCATGGTGATCGTCGAATGCGTCGCGCTCGCGATCATGGTGTCGAACGACATCCTGCTGCCGCTGGCGCTCCGCCGTCGCGCCACGCCGCCGAACAGCGAAACCGACTACGGCAACTTCCTGCTCCGCGCACGCCGTTTGTCCATCTTCGCCATCATGGTGATGGCCTATTTCTATTTCCGCGCCCTCGGCAACGCCCAGCTCGCCGCCATCGGCCTGCTCTCTTTCGCCGCCATCGCACAATTCGCGCCGGCCTTTTTCGGTGGCCTGCTGTGGCGCCGCGCCACCGCCCGCGGCGCCATGGGCGGCATGGTCGTCGGCTTCATCGTCTGGGCCTATACGCTGTTCATCCCGAGCTTCCTCGACACCACCACCGCCGGCGTGCTGTTCCTGCAGCACGGCCCGTTCGGCATCGAGGCGCTGCGTCCGCAGGATCTGTTCGGCTCGAATCTGCCGCCGCTGATGCACGGCACGCTATGGAGCCTGTCGCTCAACATCCTCACTTACATCGTGCTGTCGCTGATGCGCGCGCCGTCGTCGATCGAGCGCCTGCAGGCCGACATGTTCGTGCCCAACACCCTGACGCCGATCACACCGCCATTCCGGCGCTGGCGCACGACTGTGACGGTGCAGGACATCCAGAATACGGTGACCCAATATATCGGCGAAGCGCGCACCCGCGAAAACTTCGATGCTTTCGCGACACGCCGACGTGTCGACCTCGATCCGAACGCGCCCGCCGACTTCGAACTGCTGAAGCATGCCGAGTATCTGATCGCCTCCTCGATCGGCGCCGCGTCGTCACGCGTGGTCATGTCGCTGCTGCTGCGCAAGCGCACCGTGTCCGCCAAGGCTGCCCTCAAGCTGCTCGACGAATCCCACGCGGCGCTGCATTTCAACCGTGAAATCCTGCAGACCGCGCTCAATCACGTGCGTCAGGGCATCGTCGTCTTCAATCCCGATCTGCAATTGATCGTCTCCAATCAGCACTTCGGCGAGCTTCTCGGTCTGCCGCCGCAGATCGTTCAGATCGGCATCCCCCTGCGGGAGATTCTCGAATTCATCGACATTCATAGTGTACCGCCCTCGGGCAATTACGAGAGCCGGCTGGAAACGCGGTTGAAGGCCTACACCGCTGAAGGCACGCCCTATCTCGAACGGCTGAAGGATCGTCATCTCGTCATTGAGGTGCGCGCCAACAAGATGCCCGATGGCGGCCTGGTGCTCACCTTCACCGACGTCACGCCAAGCTTCGAGGCCGCCGAGGCGCTGGAGCGCGCCAATGCCACGCTGGAAAAGCGCGTGCGCGAGCGCACGGAGGAGCTGACGCGGCTGAACAGCGAGCTGGCGCGCGCCAAGAGCACCGCCGAAGAAGCGAACATTTCCAAGACCCGCTTCCTTGCGGCCGCCGGGCACGACATCCTGCAGCCGCTGAATGCGGCGCGTCTCTATGTCACCAGCCTGGTCGAGCGCAAGGGCGGCGGCGAGGACGCACGCCTGGTCGAAAACATCGATGAATCGCTCGAAGCCATCGAGGAAATCCTCGGGGCGCTGCTCGATATCTCGCGCCTCGATGCCGGCGCGATGACACCGGCGATTTCCTCGTTCCGCATAGGCGACCTGATGCGCTCGCTGGAAATCGAATATGCGCCGATCGCGCGCGCGAAAGGCATCGAACTGTGCTTCGTGCCATGCTCGCTGCCCGTGGAATCGGATCGCCTGCTGCTGCGCCGCCTGCTGCAGAACCTGATTTCCAATGCCATCAAGTATACGCCGAAGGGGCGCGTGCTGGTCGGCTGCCATCGCCGCGGCCACGCGCTGCGGATCGGCATCTACGACACCGGCGTCGGCATCCCCATTCTCAAGCGCGGCGAAATCTTCAAGGAATTCCATCGACTCGAACAAGGCGCCCGTATCGCGCGTGGCCTCGGCCTCGGCCTGTCCATCGTCAAGCGTCTCGCTCATGTGCTCAATCACGGCATCGCGCTGGATTCGAATCGCAGCGGCGGCTCGGTCTTCTCGGTGACCGTGCCGGTCGCGCAGGCGATCAACCACACCGCCGTGGTGACATCAGCGACGCCGCTGGCGAAAGCGCCGATGTCGGGCACGCTGATCGTCTGCATCGAGAACGATCCGGCGATCCTCGACGGCATGAAGACGCTGCTGCAGGCCTGGGGATCGGATGTGATCGCCGTGCCCGATCCGGAAGCGGCGATGGAGGCCATTGCCGAGATCCAGGCCTCGGGCCGCCGCCTCACCGGCATTCTCGTCGATTATCACCTTGACCGCGGCAACGGTATCGCCGCCATCCGCGCCATCCGCAGCCGCTTCGGCAAGGACATTCCGGCGATCCTGATCACCGCCGATCGCAGCCCGCATGTCCGCTCGGCCGCGCGGCAGGACAAGATCGCCGTACAGAACAAGCCCGTGAAGCCCGCAAGCTTGCGCGCATTGCTGGGACAGTGGCGGAGCCAGCAGATGGTGGCGGCGGAGTAGCGAGCCAATCATTGCTGTCATCGCCCGGCTTGACCGGCGATCCAGTACACACTGGCATTCGTGATAGAAGCGACAGGTCGCAGTCTACTGGGTCACCCGGTCAAGCCGGGTGACGACAAGAAAGCGACACTTACGACACCACATCCTGCTTCCACGGACCGCCGGCGATCTTCGCCGCGGCGATCACCGCCTGGGTGCGGCTCTCGACACCCAGCTTCTGCAGGATCGCCGAGACATGCGCCTTGATGGTCGCCTCGGACACGCCGAGCTCATAGGCGATCTGCTTGTTGAGCAATCCCTCGGACAACATCATCAGCACGCGCACCTGCTGCGGCGTCAGCGTCACCAGGCGATCGCGCAGCTTCGACATCTCCGGATCGGCCGCAGCCGACATGTCGATATCCGGCGGAACCCACACATCGCCGTCCATCACTTTCGTGATCGCGTTATGCAACGTGTCGACACCGAACCGTTTCGGAATGAAACCCGAGGCGCCGAAATCCAGCGATTGCCGGATCGTACCGACATCGTCGCTCGCCGACACGATCACCACCGGGATCGCGGGATACTGCGCACGCAGATAGATCAGGCCGGAAAAACCCGAGATGCCCGGCATCGACAGATCGAGCAGGATCAGATCGACATCCGAATCCTCCTCAAGCAGCTTGGTGAGATCCTCGAAAGTTCCCGTCTCGTCGATGGCCGTGGTCGGAAGCACGCTGCTGACCGCCTGCCGCAACGCACCTCGGAACAACGGATGGTCATCGGCAATGATGAGACGCGAGGGAGCAAGTACCGTCATCAAGATCCGTCACTGCAGCGGTCGCCTCGCGGGCCACCATGTTGGGCAAGCACGCCAAATGCGCACCGGAGTTGCAATGTCGCCCGGTCGCACATCCCATGCAAGTACGCAATGCTGCCACGCGGTAAAATGGTGAACGGCGATTGTGCGGCGCAAACCCTCCATCGCTCCCCTCTGCCCTGCGACGTCGCGTAGCAGGCACGGCCGGGAACGCCGAAAGTCGAAGGCCTAAAGTCGTATTGGGTCGGGTTTCCACGCAATGGTAGCGTGTGTTCCAACGCTCCCTGCAGTGGCTGGCGTAGTTCAGCGCAGCGAGCGAGACGGTCGACAAGACCAGCAGCGACAGACTTGCAGCAACACATTCGGGGAGCGATTCACACATGTCTACCATGGCAGCTACATCCGCGAAGTCCGCGGGGATGACGAAGGACGAACGTTTCGTCATCTTCGCCTCCTCCCTCGGCACCGTCTTCGAGTGGTACGACTTCTACCTGTTCGGATCGCTCGCCGGTGTCATCGGCGCCCAGTTCTTCGGCGTCATCGATCCGGCCACCGGCCAGCCGATGTTCAACCAGGCGACCCGCGACATTTTCGCGCTGCTCGCTTTCGCCGCCGGCTTCATCGTTCGTCCGTTCGGCGCCATCGTGTTCGGCCGCGTCGGCGACATCGTCGGCCGCAAATACACCTTCCTCGTCACCATCCTGATCATGGGCCTGTCGACCTTCATCGTCGGCATCCTGCCCAATGCCGCCACCATCGGCATCGCCGCCCCGATCATCCTGATCGTGCTGCGCCTCGCCCAGGGCCTCGCCCTCGGCGGCGAATATGGCGGCGCGGCGACTTACGTGGCGGAGCACTCGCCGCCCGGCAAGCGCGGCTACTACACATCGTTCATCCAGACCACCGCAACGCTGGGCCTGTTCCTGTCGCTGCTGGTGATCCTGTTCACACGCACGATCCTCGGCGAGGCCGAATTCGCCAAGTGGGGCTGGCGCATTCCGTTCCTGGTCTCGGTGGCGCTGCTCGGCATCTCGGTCTGGATTCGTCTGCGCCTGAACGAATCGCCGGTCTTCCAGAAGATGAAGGATGAGGGCAAGACCTCGAAGGCGCCGCTCACCGAAGCCTTCGGCAACTGGAGCAACGCCAAGCTGGTGCTGATCGCCCTGCTCGGCGGCGTGATGGGTCAGGGCGTTGTCTGGTACACCGGCCAGTTCTACGCGCTGTTCTTCATGCAATCGATCCTGAAGGTCGACGGCTACACCGCGAACCTGCTGATCGCATGGTCGCTGCTGCTCGGCACCGGCTTCTTCATCTTCTGGGGTGCCCTGTCCGACAAGATCGGCCGCAAGCCGATCATCCTGGCAGGCTGCCTGATCGCGGCGCTGACCTTCTTCCCGATCTTCCGCATGATCACCACCAATGCCAATCCGACGTTGGAAAAGGCGATCGAGACCGTCAAGGTCGAGGTTGTCGCCGATCCCGCCCAGTGCGGCGATCTGTTCAACCCGGTCGGCACCCGCGTCTTCACCAAGCCTTGCGATACGGCCCGCGCCTATCTCGCCCAGTCGTCGGTGAAGTACTCGACCACCTCGGGTCCTGCCGGTTCGCCGGTCAAGGTCACGGTCAACGGCAAGGACGTTCCTTACGTCGACGCCAAGACCTCGAATCCGCAGGTACTCGCGGCGGTGCAGGCGGCAGGCTATCCGAAGGCCAATGACGCGCAGATCATCAAGATGGCGCATCCGTTCGACATCTTCCGTCCGCAGGTTGCGGCGGTGATCGGTCTGCTGTTCGTCCTGGTGCTGTTCGTCACCATGGTCTACGGCCCGATCGCGGCGATGCTCGTCGAGTTGTTCCCGACCAAGATCCGCTACACCTCTATGTCGCTGCCGTATCACATCGGCAACGGCTGGTTTGGCGGCCTCTTGCCGGCAACGGCCTTCGCCATCGTGGCCTCCACCGGCGACATCTATGCCGGCCTCTGGTATCCGATCATCTTCGCAGCGATCACCGTGGTTATCGGCGCGATCTTCCTGCCGGAGACCAAGGACGTCGACATCTCGCGCTGATCTCGACCGACGCGAATAACAAAGGCCGCGGAGTGATCCGCGGCCTTTTTTGTTTGTCGTAGCCCGCATGGAGCGCAGCGCAATGCGGGGACAGCGTTTCAACAATGTCGACATCCCCGGATTACGCGGAGTTTATCATCGGGCGCGCTATGCGCGACCCGTTGGCTTCATCCGGGCTACAAAACTGCTACCCCGCCTTCCCCACGAATTGCAGAACCACCTCCCGCGCATGCGGCCGGGCGCGGTGCTCGATAAGATAGATCGCCTGCCACGTGCCGAGCGCCATGCGGCCAGCCAGCACCGGCACATGCAGCGACGTGGCCGTCAGCATGGTTCGCACATGAGCCGGCATGTCGTCAGGTCCCTCGGTGTCATGCGTCCAGGCGAAATCCTGCGGCGCCAGCCGGTCGAGCGTGGTCATGAGATCGGTCAGCACCGATGGATCGGCATTCTCCTGGATCGTCAGCGACGCCGATGTGTGACGGATGAACAGCGTGAGCGCGCCATCGCGTGCAAAAATGTCCGCGAGAAATTTCGCGACCTCGCGCGTCAGATCGACGAATCCGGCCCCCGACGTGTGCACTGTCAAAACCGACGTGGCCACTGTGTCGGCGGTGACGGACTTGGGGGTACTGCGGGTGATCGATCGAGCTGTCATCGCTGCAGCATAGCCGATCAATCGCGCTCGTGCATTGCATCCGATGCGGCGACATCGGCGCGATGCACCTCGTCTCCGGCCTCGTCACGCACCGAGATCGCGTAATCCTTGTCGCGCAGTTCAGGCCGGATTTTGTAGATGTCCCGCGCCAGCTTGTCGGCCACGCGGATCGCGACACCTGTGTCGCGCAGCAGTTGTCCGGCCACGTCGGGCACGGTCTTGCCGTCAATCAGGTCAAAATAATATCGAGGCATCCAAAGCTCCTTATGATCACGCAATTCAGGGAGCGTCGCTGCAAATGAAGCGCTTAAATCCTGCCGCCGTAATCGCGCTGCAGCCGTCCCGCCATCTCGACCAATCGCCGCCACGCATTTTCGACGGTGCTCATCATGCGATCCATATCGCGATCGCTCGGCAGCGGAATCTCGATCTTGCGCTCGCCGTCGCTCTTCGGCTTGAGTGGCGCGTCGGCGCTCTTGCCTGTCGCGGCGCCATTCTGCGCAGCAAGCTGAGTCTTCAGCGCTTCATTCTCTTTTTGCAGCCTCCCGATTTCCGTGTCGAACGCCGCCCGCTCGTCAGGCACGACATAGCAGGCCCAGCCACTGCCTTTATCGGTGCAGGTGGAAACGGTGCCGGTGCGCGTATCGAGGCGCACCACACCATCCTTCACCGCCGACAAAGTGTAGCGACCGTTCTCGCTATCGGGCATCGATTGCGCAGAGGCGCCGACGATGCCGAGAAGCGAGATCGCACAGAAGAGAGACACGGCATGTTGAGTTCTCATCATATGCTCCGCTGCGTAGCCCGGATGGAGCGAAGCGCAATCCGGGCAACAGATGTTAGGGCTGCCTGTAAGCCGCGCGTCCTGACTTCAACGCATCACCGAGAAGTTCGATCCGGTCCTGGCCCCAGAACACTTCGCCATCCAGCACATAGGCGGGCGAGCCGAACACGTCGCTGGCCTGTGCGTCCTTCTGGTTCTGCTCATACTTCGCCGTGATCTCCGCCGAGGGCGAACGTTCGACGAGTTGCTTGCCGGGTAGTCCGGCTTCGTCGGCGAGGCGCACCAGCACGGCGCCGTCACCGACATTTTCCTCGTTCTCCCAAGCCGCCGGAAAAGCCAGGCGCAGGAAGGGATCCGGATCGAGCCCAGCTTCCAGCGCGGCGAGCACAACGCCATCGGCCAGCCGACCATCGAACGGCCAGTTCTTCGGCTTCAAATGAAAGTTGAGCCCGCGCTTCTCGCGCCAGCGCTGCAATTCGAGGAAACGATAGCGCTGCCGCACCGGATGCCGCTTGCCGAGCGGCAGGCCGCCGGTCTCAGCGAACAGTTCGCCTAGGAAAACCGGCTTGTAATTGACCTTGAGATCGTAGGTTTTCACGAGCTCCATGAAGGGTTTGTGGCCAATATAGGCCCAGGGCGACGGCAGCGAGAAATAGTAGTCGATGGATCGGGACATAAAGGCTCCGGCAATCTGTAGGGTGGGCAAAGCGCAGCGTGCCCACCCTACAGGGGGATGAAGCCTCTGCAACCGTGATAGGCCAGCCATCACCCTCCGCCCTCATGGTGAGGAGGCCTAGCGGCGCAATTGCGCCGCTGAGAGCGCCGTCTCGAACCATGACTCGCGGGACTCCTGAGCGTGCGGCCATCCCCAGCGAATGGCTTCGCCATTGGCAAGGAGACGCGCGCAAGAGCGCCCTCCTCAGGATGAGAGACCGAGACTGAGGA
The DNA here is from genome assembly GCA_002256345.1 of Bradyrhizobiaceae bacterium PARB1. Taxonomy (GTDB): domain Bacteria; phylum Pseudomonadota; class Alphaproteobacteria; order Rhizobiales; family Xanthobacteraceae; genus Tardiphaga. Next base: position 56,911 of record NKIY01000004.1, read on the forward strand.
CGCATTCAACCGGCTCGCCCTAGATCATGTTGAAAGTCGCTCCCGCGCTGCGTCACCGGCGCGCAGCGAGATTTGAATTTCGCCAATAAAATCAAATGAATCAAAGCACTAAAGAGCGATCAGCGAATCTTGACTTGGCAGAACACGCTAAGTATGGTCCGCGCGGCTTTAGAGGGCGACGGGGCGTTATTTTCCGGGAATTGCAGCGTTTTTCGGGTGTCGGAATATGAGTGACGGCACGAAAAAAAACAGCGGCGATCAGGGAAACGGCAGCTCACCCGACCCCGATGAGGCTGCGCTTTCCGCACGGCTCGGAAGCCTCAATGATCGACTGTCCAAGACTTTGGGCGATCGCAAATTGCAGGCTGATCAGTCCGATACTGGAAGCGGGAACGCGCAAGCCAGGGCATCCGCCATGGCCGTGGGTCTCCGCCTCTCTTCGGAATTGGTCGCGGGCGTCGTCGTGGGGACGATCCTGGGGTGGGTCTTCGATCGTTTGCTGTCGACATCGCCTTGGGGGCTGATCGTGTTCATGCTGCTCGGCTTCGTTGCCGGCGTCATGAATGTGATGCGGTCGGCCGGCGTCGGGAAGAAGAGTTAAGTTTCGTGCGCCTCGCGGCGCAGTACGTCGATTGCCGGGCTCCCCGGCGGGGAAACGCCGGGCGATCCGGCTGAGATGAGAGACCGAGCTGGATGGCCGATCCGATCCACCAATTTGAGATCCACAAGATCTTCACCCTGGGCCATATCGGCAACCAGGAAATCGCCTTCACCAATTCCTCGGCCTACATGTTCGGCGCCGTCGCCGTCGTGTCGATCCTGATGCTCGGCGGCAGCGCCGGCCGTCACCTGATCCCGACTCGCTTCCAGTCGATGGCGGAGCTGTCCTACGAATTCGTCGCCAATACGCTGAAAAGCAGTATCGGCGACGAGGGCATGCGGTTCTTCCCGCTCGTCTTCTCGCTCTTCATGTTCATCCTCACAGCGAACATGATCGGCATCGTCCCCTACACCTTCACCACCACCAGCCACCTGATCGTCACGGTCGCGCTGGCGCTGCTGGTTTTCCTCACGGTGTTCATCTACGGCCTCTACAAGAACGGCCTGAAATTCTTCAAGCTCTTCGTCCCGCACGGCATTCCGATCTACATTTTGCCGCTGATCATGGTGATCGAAGTCATCTCCTTCCTCTCCCGTCCGGTTTCGCATTCGGTCCGTCTGTTCGCCAACATGCTGGCCGGCCACATCACCCTGAAGGTGTTCGCGGGCTTCGTGACCTCGCTCAGCGCGCTCGGTGCCGTCGGCGCCGCCGGTGCGCTGCTGCCGCTGGCCATGACCACGGCGCTGACCGGCCTCGAACTGCTCGTTGCCTTCCTGCAGGCCTACGTCTTCACGATCCTGACCTGCATTTATCTCAACGACGCCCTTCACCCCGGCCACTAAGGCCGGGCGCGAAATCCACCCTCAACCGACTTTCCCAAATCTACCTATCCAAGAAGGAGTTTTACCATGGATCCCATCGCAGCTAAGTACATCGGCGCCGGTATCGCTTGCCTCGGCATGGGCGGCGCAGGCATCGGCGTCGGCATGATCTTCTCGCAGTTCCTGAACGGCGCGCTGCGCAATCCGTCGGCTTCGCAGGGCCAGTTCGCCAACCTGATCTTCGGCTTCGCCGTGACCGAAGCGCTCGGCATCTTCTCGCTGCTGATCGCGCTGCTGCTGCTGTTCGCCGTCTAAGCTGAACCTGATCAGACTGCGCGTCCTCGATCGTCGGGGGCGCGCATTCGATCGAAAAGGAGACTGCTGTGGCGCAAGGTCAGAGCACATCCCATACCCAGGCCGATGGCGGGCACAAGGCTTCGTTCCCGCCCTTCGAGAGCAGCACCTTCGCTTCGCAGCTGGTGTCGCTCACGATCGCTTTCGGCCTGCTCTATCTGATCGTCTCGCGTCTGGCGCTGCCGCGCGTCGGCGGCATTCTCGCCGCCCGCAAGCAGGTTCTCGACACCGATCTGGCTGAAGCTGCCAAGCTGAAGGCCGATTCCGACGCCGCACTGAAGTCTTACGAGACCGAACTCGCCAATGCCCGCGCCAAGGCGCAGGCCATGGCCAGCGAAGTCCGCGAGAAGCTCAATGCGGAGCAGGATGCGGCCAAGGCCAAGCTGGAAGAAAGCCTCAATGCCAAGCTGGCATCGGCGGAGCAGACCATCGCTTCGACCCGTGCGTCGGCCATGAGCAATGTCCGCGGCATCGCTTCCGATACGGCCTCCGCCATCGTCGAACGCCTCACCGGCGTCACGCCGGATGCAGGCGCCGTCAACGCCGCGCTCGACGCGTCGCTGAAAGGATAAACGATGTTCGGTTTGGAAGCTGAATTCTGGGTTGCCGTAGCGTTCTTTCTGCTGCTCGCGCTGTTCGGTTATATGGGCGTTCACCGCACCATCCTGACCGCGCTCGATCATCGCCGCGACCGCATCAAGCAGGATCTCGACGATGCTCGTCGCCTGCGCGATGAGGCCGCTGCTTTGCTCGCGGACTACAAGAAGCGTCATGCTTCGGCGGAACGCGAAGCGCAGGACATCATCACCTCTGCCAAGGAAGATGCCGAGCGCATCGCCGCCGAAGCCAAGGTGAAGATGGAAGACTTCGTTGCCCGTCGTACCAAGGCTGCTGAAGCGAAGATCGCGATGGCGGAAGCCCAGGCTCTCGCTGACGTACGCGCCGCCGCTGCCGAAGCCGCCGTGACGGCCGCCACGCAGGTGCTGTCGAACTCGGTCAAGGGTTCGGTGGCCGACAGCCTGATCGACAAGGGCATCGGCGAAGTTCGCGCGAAGCTGAACTGAGCGAAGCGATATCAAAACAAAAGCCGGCGCGAGATCATCGCGCCGGCTTTTTTGTTTGTCCCGAAATCGTAGCCCGGATGGAGCGCAGCGCAATCCGGGGACCGGCGAAATGCCGAAGCTCTTGTCCCTGGATTTCGCTTCGCTCCATCCAGGCTACAAGAGCCCTTACCGCCGCTTGCGCGACGCCGGCTGCGGCTTCAAGGCCTGCGGATCGAAGCCGATATAGAAGACGTAGGAGTCATTCGCGACCGCATTTGGCGCGGGATAGCTGAAATCCTCACCGACCAGGCTGTATTCGACGCTGGTCTGGCCGCCCATCGACACCGCCGTCGTGAACACCTTGGTCGCGATCGGCTTTGGATTGACGCCCTCCTGCACCACTGCCACGCGGATCGGCACCTCCACCGTGTCCGGCGCGCCGGCCGGCCCGACGATGACACGGCCCTGGATGCCGATCTTGACCGACACCTGGCCGTTAGTGAGATCGCATGACCGCGCTGTGCGCGTAATGGTCGCCTGATAGGCGAGATCGTTGCCCACCGCCGGCTTACCCTGCGCCCCTACCGCATAGGTCGCCGCGCCTGGGCGGATGCTAACCATCGGGCAGGTGAGTTCGCTATCCGCGCCGCCGGATGTCGCCGCTTGGGTAGCCTGCGGGCCGCCGACTTCGCTCGATTTGCCGGAGAACAGCTGGGTGAATCGGTCGCCGAAGGATGGACTGCTGCTGCCGCTCGACGAGCTGCCGCCGAACATGGCGCCTCCCCCGCAATTGGCGAGAAACAGGCTCGAAACGGTGACAAAAAGCACGTTTTTCAGCACGCGAAAATCGTGCGCGGGCTTGCGACCGAATTGTGGCATAATGAGAATATCCCCGGATCGTCAGATAGTTAGCGCCGCCTCACCCCCAAGGTCGTGCGCGGGCGTTATAGCAGGCGACTTGCGGCAAACCAAAGGCCGTTGAGGCCGCAGGGCGGCATCACAGCGCAATTCTTGCGATAGCTAGCCCCGGAAGTCCTCGTGCAGCATTCCGAACAACAGGTGATCCTGCCAGACCCCATTGATGCAAAGATACCTCCGCGCCAGGCCCTCGCGGGTGAAACCGCATTTTTCCAACACCCGCACCGACGGCGTATTGGTGGGAATGCAAGCAGCCTCAATGCGATGCAGGCTGAGCTCACCGAACAAGGTCGGCAGCAAAACCCGCAGCGCCGTGGTCATCATGCCCTGCCCGGTGAACTGCTGACCGACCCAGTAGCCGATGGTCCCGGCCTGCACGATGCCGCGCCGGACATTGGCCAGCGTGATGCCGCCGACCAGCGTGTCGTCTGATTCGCGAAATACCAGAAAGGGATAGGCGCGATCCGCCGAGATATCCTCGGCGTAGCGCCGCAGCCGCCGGCGAAAGCCCGAACGTGTGAGATCGTCGGACGGCCAGATCGGCTCCCATGGCGTGAGATAGGCACGGCTCCGCTCGCGCAGATCGGCCCATTGCGGAAAGTCCCCCATCACAGGCGCACGCAACGACAGCCCATAGCCGCGCGGCGCAAGCGCAGCCGGCGCACTCATGGGGAGTCGAAACAGAGCCATAGGATCGGTCTCCGACGGAGCAGAACGAGGCAGCATCAGTGCAGCAGCGTCTTGTCCCGCACGCCGGTCAATCCTTCCGCAAAAGCCACCGCCGTGTCCAGCCCCCGGCCACCGCCGAGCGCCGCGACAGCCGGCCGGCTGCGCGTCAGCAGGCTGCGCGCGGCGTCGCGGGCAGACTCCACACTGACCTCATCGATGCGCTTGATGAGCTCTTCCGCCGTCAGCGGGCGACCGTAAGCAAGCATATGGCGCGCGAGCTGTTCGGCGCGCGAACTGCAGCTTTCCAGCGCCATCAAGAGACCCGCCTTCATCTGCGCCTTGGCGCGGGCGATCTCGGCTTCCGTCAGCGTCTCCACGGATTCGCGGATGACGTCGACGATGACTTCCATCATCTCCGGTGCATCGTTCGGATCGGTGCCGGTATAGAGGCCGAAGAAGCCGGTGTCGCTGTAGGGCGCGTGGAAGGAATAGATCGAGTAGCACAGGCCGCGCTTCTCACGCACTTCCTGGAACAGCCGCGAGGACATGCCGCCGCCGAGGATGTTCGTGAACACCTGCAGGCTGAACAGCTCGGGATGGGCTTGCGGCAGCCCTTCCAGCGCCAGCGTCAGATGTGCCTGTTCGAGGTCGCGATGCACGACCTTGGAGCCCCCCTTGCCGAACGACGCCACCTGCGGCTTCGGTCCAGCCGAACCTTCGAAGCTGCTGAAACGCTTGTGCGCCTGATCGACGATCTGGCGATGATTCACGGCACCGGCCGCAGCGATCACCATATCCGGTCCGCGATAATGCGTCGTCAGATAGGTCTGCAGCATGTCGCGATCGAAGCCCTTGAGGGTCTTCGCCGTGCCAAGCAATGAGCGCCCCATAGGCTGATCGGGATAGCAGAGCTCGTTGAGATGCTCGAACACCACATCGTCCGGCGTGTCTTGCGCCGCGCCGATCTCCTGCACGATCACGCTCTTCTCGCGCTCGAGTTCTTCCGGCTCGAAGGTGGGATTGGCCAGGATGTCGCTGAGAACTTCGAGGCCGAGCGGCACGTCGGCCTTTAGCACGCGCGCATAATAGGCCGTTGTCTCGGTCGAGGTCGCCGCATTGAGATCACCGCCGACGGCCTCGATCTCCTCGACGATCTGGCGCGACGAGCGTGTCTTGGTGCCCTTGAAGGCCATATGTTCGAGCAGGTGCGAGATGCCATGCTCGTTCGGCCGTTCGTCGCGACCGCCGACGCCCGCCCAGACGCCGAGCGCCGCCGTTTCGAGATGCGGCATGGAATCGGTGACGACGGTGAGGCCCGAGGGCAGCTTCGTGACTTCGACGGCCATCAGGCAACTCCCTGCTTCGCAGCGCGGCTGACCGACAGCACGAATTGCTCGATGTCGCTCTGGTCGTTCTTCATTACCTTGATCTGTTCAACCTTGGTCATCAGCTCGCCGAGATAGGCCGGCAGATCCGGCCGCTTGCCACAGGCGGCTTCAACAGCATCGGGAAATTTCGCCGCGTGCGCGGTGGAGAGCACGATGTTCGGCAGATGCAATTCGGTGGTGTCGCGATCGGCTACTGCCAGCGCCACTGCGGTGTGCGGGTCGATCAGATCGCCGCTCTCGCGCCAGGCGGTGCGAATGGTCGCAGCGGTCTCGTCCTCATCGGCGCGGCCGGATTCGAAATCGGCGCGGATGGCTGTAAGTAATTTCTCCGGCAGCACGAAACGACCGGATTGCTTGAGCGAATCCATCAGCCCACGCACCAGCGCAGCATCGCGGCCGGAAGCTTCGAACAGCAGACGTTCGAAATTCGACGAGACCTGGATGTCCATGGACGGCGACGACGACGCATGAACCTCGCGCACCTCATAGATGCCGGTCTTCAGCGTGCGATCGAGGATGTCGTTGACATTGGCGGCGACACGCAGCTTGCGCACCGGCAGCCCCATACGCTTGGCCACGTAGCCCGCAAAAATGTCGCCGAAATTGCCGGTCGGCACGGTGAAGTCCACGGCGCGCGACGGCGAGCCGACAGCAACCGCCGATGTGAAATAATAGACGACCTGCGCAACGATGCGCGCCCAGTTGATCGAGTTCACGCCAGAAAGCGAGACGGCGTCGCGGAATCCGTGATTGTTGAACAGGCCCTTCACGATGGCCTGGCAGTCATCGAAGTGACCTTCGACGGCCAGCGCGTGAACGTTCGATGCACCCGTCGTGGTCATCATCCGGCGTTGGACATCCGAGATGCGGCCATTCGGGAACAACACCACGAGATCGACATTGTCGCGGCCTGCAAAAGCATCGACAGCCGCGCCGCCTGTGTCGCCGGAGGTGGCGACGACGATGGTGGTGCGCTGATTGCGCTTGGCCAACACGTGGTCCATCAGACGCGCGATGAGCTGCATCGCCACATCCTTGAAAGCCAGCGTCGGGCCATGGAAGAGTTCCAGCACGAACTGGTTCGGCGCACTCTGGTCGAGCGGCACCACGGCGGGATGCCGGAAGGTGGCATAAGCCTCATTGGCCATGCGGCCGAGATCCTCGTCGGAAATCTCGCCAGCCACGAAGGGGCGGATCACCTCGACAGCGACCTCCCAATAGGGCCGGCCGAACAGCGACGCGATGGTGTCCGCGGAGAGCTGGGGCCAGACCTCGGGAATGTAGAGACCGCCGTCCCGGGCAAGCCCGGTCAGCATGACATCGCAGAAGCCGAGTTTCGGGGCCTCACCCCGCGTCGAGATATAGGTCGTCAAGGCGTCCTCCAAAGGCGCGGGCTTCCCGCCAAGCCTTTGATCTGAAAGAGGTTAACACTTCGGGCCGGATGGAACGAAGGCGCACCATAAGCTTTTTGGGCGAATGGGGAAACCGCCATTCTGGGCCGTTTAGCCCCGTTTCTGCCCCCGGGTCCACACCCCGAAGGCAATCACCACCGCCGCAGCAAGGCTGAACCAGGTGATCGCATATTGCATATGGTCATCCTTCAGGCGGACCACCAAGGGGCCTGGCCTGGGGATCCCGTTTGCCGGCGCGGGGGTTTCGAGATCGACGTAGAAGGGTGCGACAGCGCCCCAGTCGAGCGCGCTCGCCATGGCGCGCTGGTCACGGTTGAACCAGAGGCGCTTGACGACATCGTCATGCGGAGTCAGCGCGCCGGCGGTCTCGGGGAAACGGATATAGCCCGTCAATGTCACCGGCAGGCCGGTGATCAGGGTCTTCACCACGCGGTCCTGCTGGGCACGGTCCTGCATCGTGTTTTGTACGAAACCAGTGTTGATCACGACTGTCGCGCCGCCGGAGAGCGCTGCCGGCAGGAAGGCCCAGGTCACAGCGCCGGGTACATCCGGGCGGACGCCGGAGCCGGAGCTGTAGACCATGGCATCGGGCAGCGGCTTGTAGGTCGCAGTGAAGGTGACGCGGCGGAATTCGTCTTTCGCGGCGCTCATCGTTGGCCAGCGATCCGGCGATGGCAGCGCCACCGGCGCCTCTGCCAGTCGAGCATCGAGGGCGGCGATCAACGCATGCTTCTCGGTGCGGCGCTGCAACTGCCAGAAGCCGAGGCTCAGGAGCGTCGAGACGATGATCAGCGTGGCAATGCCGAAACCGGTGATGCTGCGCCGGCGCGCGGTGACGTCGTTCATTTGGGCTTGCGCACGATCAACTGGCCTTCGGAAGCCTTATGGTGGAATTGCAGGGCGATCAGCAGCGACTTCATGGAGCGCAGCGGCAGCAGCGTGGTCGCTAGAATCAGCGGCAACCATAAAGCGGCATGGATCCAGAATGGCGGTTGATATTTGACTTCGACAACGAGCGCAGCACCGACCACGATGGCGCCGGCGATCATGATGATGAAGATCGCGGGGCCGTCACCGGTGTCTATGAAAGCGTAATCGAGTCCGCAACGCTCGCAGTTCGGGCGCAGATTGATGAAGCCGTCGTAGAGCTTGCCTTCGCCGCAGCGTGGGCACTTGCAGGCGAGACCGCGCGCAATGGTTTGGGTGAGTGAAACGCTAGGAGCTTCATCAGTCATGCGCACTTCCTTCCTTCTCCCCTTGTGGGAGAAGGTGGCTTCGCGAAGCGAAGACGGATGAGGGGTACGGGCTAGGCTCGGAGCTTGTGGCCACCCCTCACCCGTCTCGAACGCTTCGCGTTGGATCCACCCTCTCCCACAAGGGGAGAGGGAAGAAAAGAGAAAGGCGGCCTTGCGGCCGCCCTTTTGAAACATCAGCACCCGATCAATGCGCGGCGGCGCCGGCGACTATGCCGCCGTAACCCCAGACATAGATCGTGACGAACAGGAACAGCCAGACCACGTCCACGAAGTGCCAGTACCAGGCGGCGAATTCGAAGCCGAGATGTTGCGTCGGCGTGAAATGGCCAGCATAGGCACGGAACAGGCAGACGATCAGGAAGATCGTTCCGACCAGCACGTGGAAACCGTGGAAGCCGGTGGCCATGAAGAAGGTGGCACCATAGACGTTGCCTTTGAAAGCGAAGGCTGCGTGGCTGTACTCGAAGGCCTGCACGCAGGAGAACAGCACGCCGAGCGCGATGGTGAGGATCAGGCCGTATTTCAGGCCCTTGCGATCGCCTTCCAGCAGCGCGTGATGCGCCCAGGTCACCGTGGTGCCCGAGGTCAGCAGGATCAGCGTGTTGAACAGCGGGAGATGCCAGGGATCGAAGGTCTGGATGTCCTTCGGTGGCCACACGCCACCGAACAGCGCTTCACGGGTCGCATGGACGGGATCGGCGGGGAACAGCGCGGCGTTGAAATAGGCCCAGAACCAAGCGACGAAGAACATCACTTCCGAAGCGATGAACAGGATCATGCCGTAGCGGTGATGCAACTGCACCACGCGGGTGTGATCGCCGCGCTGAGCTTCCTTCACCACATCGGTCCACCAGCCGGCAAAGGTGTAGAGCACGCCGATGGTGCCGACACCGAACACCAGCGGTGCCGCGGCATACATCTTGTGCATCCAGCTGACCGCGCCGACCGCCATGATGAAGGCGAACAGCGCGCCCACTGCCGGCCACGGCGAGGGATCGACGAGATGATAGTCGTGATGCTTGGCGTGCGGCGCCGCCTCTACCGAAGCCATGTGTCTCTCTCCGTCAGTTGCGCCGGTTGAGGCCGGCGCGTGTTATTTCAAATCTTATAACGCAAAAGCTCAGAGATTGCCCTTGCGGACACCCGTCTCCGTCGCCGCTACGGGCTTCGGCGCGGGATCGCGCTGGGGATAGAACGTATAGGACAAGGTGATCGAGTTCAGCCCGTCATTCTCGCTGTCGGCCGCGAGCTTCGGATCGACATAGAACACGACCGGCATTTCGCGCTTCTCGCCCGGCGCCAGCGTCTGGTCGGTGAAGCAGAAGCAGTTGATCTTCTGGAAATAGGCCCCAACCGTGAGCGGCGCCACGTTATAGGCGGCCTGGGCATAGGTGGTGCGGGCGGACTGGTTTGTGACCGTGTAGAACACGGTGACCACCTCGCCGATGCGGACCTCGATCTCGCTCTGCTCGGGCACAAATTTCCACGGCAGGCCCGGCGCGACATTGGCATCGAAGCGCACGGAAATCTTGCGGCCGATCGGGCCGGATGCCGGCGCGCCGGCGGCCACCATGGTGGTGCCGTTGAAACCGGTGACGCGGCAGAACCAGTTGTAGAACGGCACAGCCGCATAGGACGCGCCGACCATGAAGGCGACCACGAGACCGCAGATCGAGGCAACAACCGCGTCACGTCCGAGGCGTGGCTTGGAAGCTGGCTGATGGGACTGCGGTTCGGTCATTGTCACCTCACTTACAGCGGCCGGACGAGAACCGCCGGCCCCTTGACCATGGTGACGGCGAAGAACAGCACCACGAGGATGCCCAGCGCCCAGGCGATGGCGATCGACCGCTCGCGCTGGCGTTTCTTCTGCGCCTCGGTGAGGACGATGCCGTCCTGCTGTTCAGACTTGCGCTCTTTGTCCATCGGATCATGCGCCCTCTACCAGACCAGCGGCAGGATGGCCTTCACGACCACCTCAAGCAACAGAATGGCGAACAACGCGAAGAGATACATGATCGAGAAGGCGAACAGACGGCGCGTCGCCGTGGTGGCGGGCTTGCCCTCACGGAGGCGATAGACCTGCACGGCAAGGAACATCATTCCGGCGCCGAGGATCAGCGAGGCGACGCCGTAAATGGCAGAAAAGTAGCCAAGCGGCCACGGGGCAACGGCGGTTGCCACCAGCACGATTGTGTAGAGCAGTATCTGCAGCCGCGTTGCATCGGGACCGGCGACCACCGGCAGCATCGGCACGCCTGCGCGGGTGTAATCGTCGTTGCGGAACAGGGCCAGCGCCCAGAAATGCGGCGGGGTCCAGAAGAAAATGATCAGGAAGAGGAGAATGGGCTCCATCGAGAGCGATCCCGATGCAGCGGCCCAGGCGACGACCGGCGGCAGCGCGCCTGCAGCGCCACCGATCACGATGTTCTGCGCCGTCCAGCGCTTCAGGCCGATGGTGTAGATGACGACATAGAAGAAGATGGTGAAAGCGAGCAGCGCACCGGCGAGCCAGTTGACCAGAATGCCAAGCGTCATCACCGAGAAGAAGGCGAGCACGATGCCGAAGGTCAGCGCCTCGGGCCGGGTGATGCGGCCGCGCGGGATCGGGCGATTGGCCGTGCGGGTCATCAGGGCGTCGATATCGCCCTCATACCACATGTTCAGCGCACCGGACGCGCCGCCGCCGATGGCGATGCAGAGAATCGAGGTGATCGCCAGCACCGGGTGATGATCCCCCGGCGCCAGAAAGTACCCGACCATGGCCGTGAACACGACCAGCGACATCACCCGCGGCTTGAGCAGCGCAAGATAATCCCGGACGCCCGCTTCGGAAATGCGGGGGCCAGAGAGGTCGATGGCGTTTTGGTCGAGGACGGACAAGATAGGTCTCACTTCGGGTCACGACCTCCGCAGATACCGGCGGAGGCGAATTTCATGCGGCGCACAATTGTGCGCCGCAATACATCTACTTGATACGCGGCAGCACTTCAAACTGATGGAAGGGCGGCGGCGACGGCAGGGTCCATTCCAGCGTGGTGGCACCGACGCCCCACGGGTTGTTCGCGGCCTTCTCCTTGCGGACGAACGCCTCGATCACGCCGTAGATGAAAATCAGCACCGCGAAACCCGAGATATAGGAACCGATCGACGACACCAGGTTCCAGCCTGCAAAGGCATCCGGGTAGTCGATGTAGCGACGCGGCATGCCCGACAGGCCGAGGAAGTGCTGCGGGAAGAACACCAGGTTGACGCCGATGAAGGTGACCCAGAAATGCGCCTTGGCGATGGTTTCCGAATACATGTAGCCGAACATTTTCGGGAACCAGTAGTACCAGCCGGCAAAGATGGCGAACACGGCGCCGAGCGACAGCACGTAGTGGAAGTGCGCCACGACGTAATAGGTATCCTGCAGCACGCGGTCGACACCGGCATTGGCGAGCACCACACCGGTCACGCCGCCGAGGGTGAACAGGAAGATGAAGCCGACAGCCCACAGCATCGGCGCCTTGAACTCGATGGAGCCGCCCCACATCGTGGCGATCCAGGAGAAGATCTTCACACCCGTCGGGACGGCGATGACCATGGTGGCTGCGACGAAGTAAGCCTGCGTCGCCGACGACATGCCGACCGTGTACATGTGGTGCGCCCAGACGACGAAGCCGATGCCGCCGATGGCGACCATCGCATAGGCCATGCCGAGATAGCCGAATACCGGCTTCTTCGAGAAGGTCGAGATGATCTGCGAGATCATGCCGAAGCCGGGCAGGATCAGGATGTACACTTCGGGGTGACCGAAGAACCAGAACAGATGCTGGAACAGCACCGGATCGCCGCCGCCTTCGGCCGCGAAGAAGGTGGTGCCGAAATTGCGGTCCGTCAGCAGCATGGTGATGGCGCCCGCCAGAACCGGCAGCGACAGCAGCAGCAGGAACACGGTGACCAGGATCGACCACACGAACAGCGGCATCTTGTGCAGGGTCATGCCCGGCGCGCGCATGTTGAAGATGGTGGTGATGAAGTTGATGGCGCCGAGGATCGACGACGCACCCGCGATGTGAAGCGCCAGGATCGCGAAGTCGACGGCCGGGCCGGGATGGCCCGAAGTCGAGAGCGGCGCATACATGGTCCAGCCGGCACCGACGCCGTTGGCGCCGGGCTCGCCTTCCACGAAAGTGGAGATGATGAGCAGCGCGAAAGCGGCCGGCAGCAGCCAGAACGACACGTTGTTCATGCGCGGGAAGGCCATGTCCGGCGCGCCGATCATCAGCGGCACCATCCAGTTGCCGAAACCGCCGATCATGGCGGGCATGACCATGAAGAAGATCATGATCAGACCGTGCGAGGTGACGAAGACGTTATAGGTGTGCGCCTCGTGGAAGATCTGCACGCCCGGATACATCAGCTCGATGCGGATCAGGATCGACATCAGGCCGCCGATGACGCCGGCGACGATGGCGAAGATCAGATACATCGTGCCGATGTCTTTGTGGTTCGTCGAATAGACGTAACGGCGCCACCCGGTCGGATGCGCATGAGCGTGATCGTCATGCGCGTGACCATTGGTGTCGTGGGCAGGAGTCGCAGCGGTGCTTGCCATGTCGAGATTCCTTACTGCGCCTGCGTGGTCGCCGCCGAGGCAAACGTGCTCGACGGGTTGCTGGCGAATTTCTTCTTGGCCTGTTCAACCCAGGTCGCGAATTCCTGCTCGGTGACGACGCGGATCGCGATCGGCATGAAGGCGTGGTCCTTGCCGCACAGTTCCGAGCACTGGCCGTAGAACATGCCGGTCTTGGTGGCCTTGAACCAGGTCTCATTCAAACGGCCCGGGATCGCGTCGATCTTGATGCCGAACGACGGCACCGCGAAGGAGTGGATCACGTCGGCAGCTGTGGTCTGCACGCGGACCACCTTGTTCACCGGCACCACCACCTCGTTATCGACGGCCAGCAGACGCGGCTGCTTGTCGGCGGCCATCAGCGAGTCGAACTCGAATGGGCCGTTATCCGGATAGGAGTAGGTCCAGAACCACTGCTTGCCGGTGGCCTTGATGGTCAGGTCGGCTTTCGGAATATCGAGCTGCAGGAACAGCAACCGGAACGACGGCACCGAGACGGCAACCAGGATCAGCACCGGGATGATGGTCCACGCCACTTCGATCAGTGTGTTGTGCGTCGTCTTGGACGGAACCGGGTTGGCCTTGGAATTGAACTTGACCACCACAATGATCAGCAACACCAGCACGAACAGCGTAATGCCGGTGATCAGCCAGAGCATGAAATTGTGAAACCAGGTGATGTTCTCCATCACCGGTGTCGCTGCTTCCTGAAGCTTGTATTCCCAGGGTGCGGGCTGACCCATCACCTGAGCAAAGGCAGCGCCGCTCACAGCGAGACCGGCCCCAACAACCGCTAACCCCAGCAACCGGTGGCCAAACTGGCCCCTCAGCATCCTCATGCCGCGCGCGCTCCCATGTAAAATCTTACGCATCCCGGTATTGCCCGAGTATGCGGCCCGACCCCCCTCCCGAACAAACGGACAAATTGACCAAGGCACACCGACCAAGAGGTACGACGACCACGGCAATCGACCAGAGGGCTTAGCCCGCTCGTTAGAATGCGTCGAAATCCAGCCTCTCAAACCATAATTCTTGAGCTGTCGCAATGCAGGAGTGCGGTAACCGGGAATGCATTCGACCGAATTGCACGAAGGTCGTATTTCCCACATCACATCAATGACAAATGTCAGTCTCCATCGCCCGCGCTTGACACCGGCTGTGGCCGCTTTAGGCACAAAATATGCGATGATCGGGTAACTGATTCGCCACAATCGGCGCGCAAGCAGCTGTTGTGGCCGCCTTCAAGGCGCCGTCATTGCAATATCATTCCGCGCTCTGGAATTCTTCAGCGTTCACAGTGCTGCCAAACCGATCGCAGAGACCACTGATCATGATCGCGACCACCAACCACGCCCAAACCAACTACGCCCAAGGATCGATCCGGATGAGGCTTTCGACATCGCAGCAGCAGCCTGCTTCCAGCTGGCGCCGCCTCACGCTCGGTTTCGTGACACTTGCCGCGCTACTCGCCGCGCCCGCCGCTGCCAGCGCCCAGGGCGCGGTGAAATCGACCCATGGCGACTGGCAGATCCGCTGCGACACCCCGCCCGGTGCGCAGGCCGAACAATGTGCCCTGATCCAGAGCGTGGTGGCGGAAGACCGCTCCAATGCCGGCCTGACGGTGATTGTGCTGAAGACCGCCGACCAGAAGAGCAAGCTGATGCGCGTTGTGGCGCCGCTCGGCGTGTTGCTGCCGTCCGGCCTCGGCCTCAAGCTCGACAATCAGGATGTCGGCCGCGCAGGTTTCGTGCGTTGCCTGCCGAATGGCTGTGTCGCGGAAGTTGTAATGGACGACAAACTGCTCGGCCAGTTGCGCACGGCCAAGACCGCGACTTTCATCATCTTCGAGACCCCCGAGGAAGGCATCGGCTTCCCGCTCAGCCTGAACGGGCTGGGAGACGGCTACGACAAGCTGCCGTAAGCCTTGAGCCAGCAGCGCTAGCCGGAACGACGCCCTCGGTAATAGTCCAGCAATCGCTTGGCATCCTCAGATGTCCAGTCGGCCTCTCCAGCAAGATATCCCTCGACCCGCCCCGTCGTTCCGATCAGATATGTGATCGGCATTGCGTAGAGACTGAATGGGGTGTCCAGACCGGCAACCTCGCCGGCGCGCGCAACCAGTCCACCGGGGTCGATACCGACATCGAGGTGTCTCAGCTTCAGTTTGCGCACGAACGACGCTAAGTCCGCGCGATCGGTGGCAATCGCGATAACCTGCAGATTGGCCGGGGTCTCGATACCCTGCAGCCGATCAAGGATCGGCAATTCGATCTTGCACGCCGCACACCATGTCGCCCAGAAATTGACCAGCACGACCTTTCCTGGAAACGCAGTGAGGTGGATCGGCTTGCCGTCCAGGCGTGGCACCGCAACGGGCGGAAGCGGCCGCGCTCCCCGAATGACGGTGAATTGATGTCGGGCGGAGCCAAAGGGCGGCGGCCCGTCGGACCGCGCATCTGCATCAGCCCACCCCACAGCCGATGCGGCCGTAGCGACCAGCGCACCTTTGAGCAGCCCACGTCGCGAGATCGGCGAGCGAACAACGCTCGGTCCGCGGTGATGCGATATCACGATCCAACCTCCAAAGGGCATAAAACAGAACGGCCAAGGTGTCGCTCAGGATCGGATATAGGACCAACCCGCTTCTTGCAGCTCGATGATCCGTCCAGGGCCACTCGGGACCAACTGGACATTATCGACAAACGAAATCGGACGGCCCTCGCTGCGCTCCATGCCGAGCTTGGTCGCTTCGCAGACGACAAGGCGAATGTCAGGGGTAAGAGTCTGGACAACTTTCAATAATTCCTTCACCGGCGACGTATCCACCCTGAACATATGAATGCCGGCGTTGTAAGCGACGATTTCGATCGAGAATTCCTGCTTCGTTTCCCGGTAGTATTTCGGCAAATTCAGCGACGTCGAAATCACCGCGCGCATGACCGTCGGGTCATCGGTGTTGATCTGCAGGACGAGACGATGTGGCTTCGCTGGCGCAGGTTTCGCTTCCGCCTCTCGCGGCTTTGAAACAGCGAATCCCGCATCCGTCAAAGCCAGCGTGACGAACAACGGCACGGCAAATGCCATACCAAACATCACCATAACCAAAACCTTGCGACCATAACTCCGCATCGACACCATCACCTGCACTCGAAGACACTGAAACCTCCCGACTCCCCGATGGCCATCGGCGGATAACCGAGAGAGCGACGAGTATTTGCTATCCGAGAATTGTGTTGCGCTTGGCGTAAGCCACGACGGCGCTCAGTACGAGCAGCACGACCGCAGGAAGCGCGGAGCCGCCAATGACAAACAGATGCGTAAAGGTCGCCCCGATCATGACGCAGCATAGAAGGACAGCGCCGAACGCGGCCGTCGACGGAACGATAATCAGAACAGCTCCGAGGATTTCGAGCGAACCGGTCAGATAACGAAACCATTGCCCAATGCCGATATGATCGAACTCCTCGACGAGCATCGGCACGCCATAAAGCTTGGCTGCACCCGCGGCCGCAAACGCCAGAGCGAGCAGTGCCCTGACGGCCCAGAGACCGATGGAGCTCCAGCGCCGCGGCGCTGACGAGATGACGGACGACGATGACATGGGCAGCTCCGAAGATGGTCCAAACGATTTCGGTTGCGCGGCTGACTACGAAGTCTGCTTCAGATCCGCGACGCGCTTTCGAAAGGCAAACTTCGGCAGTAAGATGAAAAAGACAAGTAGAATGCTTTTTGTGACCTAGTATCAAAAACATGACTAATGGAAAAACAGACGACGCTGAGCTCCCCGAATGTCAGCAGGACCGGGCGATAGAGGATTTCCATCGGGCGCTGGGGATGATTACCGGCAAATGGAAAGGCGAAATCCTCTGGCAGCTCGTCCAACGCAAGCACCGGTTTGGTGAACTGCTCCGAGCGATTCCGGGCGTCACCCAACACATGCTAACGACTCAACTGCGTGACCTCGAGGCCAATGGGCTCGTCAAGCGCACGGCGTTCCCCGAGATTCCTCCCAGAGTGGAATATGAAATCACGGAAGCGGCGAGAGCGCTGAGGCCGGTCTATGACGAACTTTTCCGGTGGTCGCAGGCACATTTCTCCACGCTTCACCCCCCATCCACGCCCGACTCGGACGAAAGCGCGGCGCCCCTCACTCACCCTTAGTCCGCGAGCTGCGGGCCTTACTCGCCGGGCACCAGCCCCACTGTATGACGACGCCTGGACTTCGATGCCGCACGCAGGCGGCGGCGCGAGAAATACAGGATGAGACCGGTGGCCATGAACAGCGGCATCAACGCCGCTGCGATCATGAACAGGATGCGGCCGACCAGCCCGAATGCCGCGCCAGTGTGAATCTGCAGGACACGCTGCAGAATGCTGTCGCCGACGGATTTGTCGGCATAGCGCTCGACCGCAATGACTCGCCCGGTGGCACCGTCGATGCGGAAGTCGTCGCGCGCGACATCATGCGGAGCATCCTTCGCCAGCGACCGCAGACGCACGGGGCTCGGACCATTCGGCACCTGCAGATAGACATTGGCGTATTGGCTGCCCTGATCGGCAAGGAAGGTGGCCCACGCGCGATCCAGCGATGGCGCAGCAGCGGCCTCAGCCGCATTGCCGGACCTTGCGCCGCCCTTGGCCCCTGCAGGCGCTTTCGCGGCCACGGGCGGTTTGCTCGACAACAGCCAGGTGGCGCTGGCCTTGTACCAGTCGAACGACCACCACAGACCGGTGAGAATGGTGACGACATAGATCGGCAGCACCCAGGTGCCGACAACGCTATGCAACGACCAGTGAAAGGCGCGGCCGGGCATCGCCAGATTGGGCTTCAGCCACGTCCTGATGCTGCGCACGCGGCGCGGCCAGCGCAGCACCATGCCGGAAATCAGCAGCACCAGCAGGCCGATGGCCGAGACGCCGGTGATCAGGCGGCCATAGCCATTGCCGTTTCCGGGCAGCAGCAGGAAACGATGCAGATTGCGTAGCGTGGCGAAGAAGCCCTCACCGCTCACCGGCGCGACGATCCGCCCGTCATAGGGATCTACGAAAACCGACGACCGCTCGCCGGCCTCGTTGCGCGCAAAGCGCGCCCGCACCGTGGCGCCGGGCTCGCTCGACAGCAGCATCAGTTGCACCTTGCCGGCGCCCGGCTGGCCCTGCAGCCGCGCCACGATCTCGTCCGGCGTCAGCACCGGCGCCGATCGCAGCTCGACCTTCGCAACATCGCGATTGAGCGCAGCGACGATCTCGTCCTCGAACGACAGCATCGCGCCGGTGACGCCCATCAGGCCGAGCACAAGCGAAATCGCGAGCCCGATGATGGAATGAACCTGCAGAAATGCGGATTTGATCGGGGAGGCCATGAACAGCAGAAATGCGGACTGGAGGACGGGTTGCGTCGGGTCTCAGCGCCCGCTGCGGCAATGACCCACGCTTACCGCACCGCCATAAGGCGAACCACAGCGGTAATTTGTAATCGCTCCAAACTGGAACCCGCCCGGCCGCGCCATGCCTCTCCCATTTTGTAGCCGGGTACCTATCTTCTGCTGCGAACAGCTGTATCGTCCGAGGTTACGCCGATGTAAGGCGACCCGATCCCGGGTTGCCGCTACAAGGTGCAACCGCCTCGGTGCAGCGATGCCCGCCGTTTTGGAGCCTGCATGACCAGCCTCGTCACCACCTCCCTGCTCGACCGCGCCAATCTCGACCGCGATGCGGTCCGCCGCGAATTGCTCCGCGGATTGCAGGGCGCCGACGATGGCGAGCTGTTTCTCGAATACAGCCAGAGCGAAGCGCTCGGCTTTGACAACGGGCGGCTGAAGCAGGCGACCTATGACACTGCACAAGGTTTTGGCCTGCGCGCCGTGAAAGACGACGCGGTCGGCTATGCGCATTCCTCGGATGTTTCGATTCCCGCGCTGATCCGCGCGGCGGATGCCGTGAGCGCGGTGCGCGGCGGCTATAACGGCACTTTTGCCGCCGCGCCCTCGCACACCAACGTCAAACTCTACAATGACGACAATCCGCTCGATGCACCCGGCTTCGAGGCCAAGGTGAAGTTGCTGGCCGAGATCGACGCCTATGTGCGCGACAAGGATCCGCGTGTGCGCCAGGTCTCGGTGTCGCTCGGGGCCTCCTGGCAGGTGGTGGAAATCATCCGGCCGGATGGCGAGAGCTATCGCGACATCCGCCCATTGGTGCGCGTCAATATCTCCGTGGTCGCCGGCCAGGGCGACCGGCAGGAAAGTGGCTCCAAGGGCTATGGCGGCCGTGAGGGCTATGCGCGCTTCATCGAGAGCGCAAACTGGCGCGCGGCAGCCGACGGCGCGCTGCGCGAGGCGCTGGTCAATCTCGAATCGATCCCCGCTCCCGCGGGCGAAATGGATGTGGTGCTCGGCCCGGGCTGGCCCGGCGTGATGCTGCATGAAGCGGTCGGCCACGGGCTCGAGGGCGACTTCAACCGCAAGAAGACCTCCGCCTTTGCCGGCTTGCTCGGCCAGCAGGTCGCCGCCAAGGGTGTCACCGTGGTGGATGACGGTACCATCTCGTCGCGCCGCGGCTCGCTTTCCATCGACGACGAGGGCACGCCGACCAACCGCACCATGCTGATCGAGGACGGCATCCTTGTCGGTTATATGCAGGACCGCCAGAACGCCCGCCTGATGGGCATGAAGCCCACCGGCAACGGCCGCCGGCAAGGTTATGCCCATGTGCCGATGCCGCGCATGACCAACACCTATATGCTGGCCGGCCAGCGCGATCCCGCAGAGATCCTGGCGTCGGTGAAGAACGGCATCTATGCCGTGAACTTCGGCGGCGGCCAGGTCGACATCACCTCCGGCAAATATGTTTTCCAATGCACCGAGGCCTACAAGATCGAGAACGGTAAGATCGGTGCGCCGCTGAAAGGCGCCATGATGATCGGTAACGGTCCCACCGACCTGCACCGCATCAGCATGATCGGTAACGATCTCTCCCTCGACGACGGCATCGGCACTTGCGGCAAGCATGGCCAGGGCGTGCCGGTGGGCGTCGGCCAGCCGACGCTGCGCATGGACAAGGTGACGATCGGAGGAACGGGCCAGTGAGCACGGACACGACGACGGGTTCAGCCGGCACCACCGCCCGGCGCTGGGGCGGCCAGATCGCGCAGGTCGCAGCCATTGTCGGCATCGTCTTTCTGGGCAAGGGCGCGCTCGCCGAGCCGTTCTATGTGCCGTCGGCCTCCATGGAGCCGACGCTGCTGATCGGCGATGCACTGCTGGCGACGAAGTTTCCCTACGGCTACTCCACCGCCTCGCTGCCGATCCATGTTGCCTTCCCCGAGACCGGTCGCGTCTTCGCCTCGACGCCGAAGCGCGGAGATGTGGTGGTGTTTCGCTGGCCGGGCGATCGTTCGCAGGTGTGGGTGAAGCGCGTGATCGGCCTGCCCGGCGACCACGTTGAACTGCGCGGCGGCCAGGTCTGGATCAACGGCAAGGCTGCGGCGGTCCAGCCCGATGGCATCGGCGCTGCAGAAGACGACGGCGGCAGCTCCGAACCGGCGCAGCGTTATGTGGAGACGCTGCCGGGCGGCGTCGCGCATCCGATCTTCAAGCTGCGCAACAATGGCCGCCTCGACAACACACCCGATGTCGCCGTACCGCCGGGCCATCTGTTCGTGATGGGCGACAATCGCGACAATTCCGCGGATAGCCGCGTGCCCGTGAGCCAGGGCGGCGTCGGTCTGCTGCCGATGGACAACCTCGTCGGCCGCGTCGATGCCATTGTCGGCTCATGGGATCTCGGTGTGCGCAGCCAGCCGGTGACGAACTGGTGGTCAGGCCTCCGCTTTGCGCGGTTCTTCACGGGCGTGCATTGAGCGCGATGACCTTCGACGATGTCCGTGCACTCGCGCTGACGTGGCCGGAGGTTGAGGACGGCACATCCTACGGCACGCCTGCGCTCAAGGTGAGGAAGAAGCTGCTAACGCGCCTCAAGGAAGACGGCGACACGCTGGTGATGCCGGGCGTGCCGCATGAAGAGCGAGAGATGCTGGTCGACAGCCGCCCGAAAATCTTCTCCTTCACCGACCACTATCGCGACTATCCGATCGTGCTGATCACCCTCTCCAAAGCCAGGCGCGCGCATATCGAGCCGCTGCTACGACGACAGTGGCTGGCGCTGGCTTCCAAAACAGCAAGAAGGCAGGCTGGCGTTTAGTCTCGCCATCGCGATTACCGCACCACCCCCGACACGAATCCCGGCTTTCGCCGCGGCGGCTTGATGTCGTTCTTCAAAAAACATCGCGCGCTCTTCCCCGCGTAACCCGGCCTCGCAAAAGTCCAGGCGCGGCATTTGTTGTCGCCCTGGCAGGCATCGCGGCAGACGTCGCCGCGCTCGGCCTTGTCGTCGTTCTTCACCTCGAAGGAACGGTAGTCGCCGCCATAGCGATCGGTCGAAATCTCGACCGGGCCGCTGCGCGGCTCGATCACACCGGCGCCGCGCACGCCGGACACGCAGCAATAGCTCTGCACGCGCGGCGGGACCTTGTCCTTGAGCCAGCAAACGGCATTTTCGGAATTATCGCTGGGATAGTTGAAGCTCCAGGCACGGCACTTCTTGTCACGCTCGCAGATCAGCGCGCATTCGGCCGGATCGCCTGAAATCGACACCGAACGCTGATAGTCGTTGCCCGGCCGATCGAAATTGGTCTGCGCCTGCGCAGGCGCGCATGCTGCCAGCATCAGCATGGCAAATGCGGCCAGACACGCTCCAAACAGGCGGCTCCTCAACATGCAAACGGGCTTCCAGCTGGTTGCAACAAGGCGTTCGACGAGCAGGCATTGGAACGCGCGCCACCTGTACGCCGGATGAACGGATTGACAGAATCCACTCACCCCACTCACAAGCGCTTGAGCTAGAAGCAATATTCCTTGTAGACCGGCGTCACCGAGCCACCCCAGACGCCGTTGAACTTGGCGAGCATTTCCTCAGCCGGTGTTTTGCCGCTGTCGACGATGCGATCAAGCGGTGCGAGGTGACGCGTTTCGTCGCGGCCGTTGGCATCGAGCTTCGCGCGGCGGCGCAGGCCGCCATGGGCGATGGCCAGACACTCCTTGGCGATCTCGAACAGATAGCGGTCTTTGATCCGCGCCTTGAAGCCGAAACGCGGCACGTCATCTCGCAAGGCCTGACGCTCAGGTGCGGTCCAATGCTTGGCGATGTCCCAGGCGGCATCGAGCGCTGCATCATCATAAAGCAACCCGACCCAGAAAGCGGACAGCGCCGGCAGACGATCCGAGGTCACGCCATCGGCGCCGCGCATTTCCAGATAACGCTTGAGCCGGACCTCCGGGAAGATTGTGGAGAGGTGATTGGCCCAGTCGGACAGCGTCGGTTTCTCGCCGGGCATCCTGTCGTTCTTGCCATCAAAGAAAGCGCGGAACGACGAGCCGGAGACGTCGATGTAAGTATCGCCGCGCTTCACGAAATACATCGGCACATCGAGCGCGTAATCGACCCAACGCTCAAAACCCATGCCGGATTCAAATGCCCAGGGCAGCATACCCGAACGGGCATTGTCGGTGTCGCGCCAGATCTCGGATCGGAATGACAGGAAGCCGTTCGGCTTACCTTCGGTGAAGGGAGAGTTGGCGAACAGCGCCGTCGCTACCGGCTGCAGCGCCAGCGATACGCGCAGCTTCTTCACCATGTCGGCTTCCGAGGAGAAGTCGAGATTGGTCTGCACCGTACAGGTCCGGTACATCATATCCAGACCGTACTGGCCGACCTTCGGCATATAGGCCGTCATGATCTTGTAGCGGCCCTTCGGCATCACCGGAATCTGCGCCCGTGACCAGGACGGCGTGAGCCCGAGCCCCAGGAAGCCGATCCCGAGCGGCGTCGCCACTTCGCGCACCTGTGCAAGATGCGCCATGAGTTCGGCTTGCGTCTGATGCACGGTTTCCACCGGCGCGCCGGAGAGCTCGAACTGCCCGCCCGGCTCCAGCGAGATGGCACCGCCGCCGGTGACATCATAGAGGCCGATGATATTCGGTCCCTCCATGATCGGCTCCCAGCCGAGCAGATGCTTCATGCCATCCAGCAACGCGCCGATGCCGCGCGAGCCTTCGTAAGGCACAGGATGGTGACCATCGAGGGTGAACGGCGTCTTCTCGTGTTCCGTCCCGATGCGGAATTCCGACACCGGCTTCACGCCCGCTTCCAGCCACGCCACGAGTTCGTCGCGCGACTGCAGCGGCGTCATATCGAGTTGGTCACGCGCCATGAGAAGTCCAGTCGAAAGGCGCTGCAATCCAATGCGCGCAGTGTCGGGGACGCCGGCCATCCGATGGGGAAGCCGACGCAGAGGGAGTCTGAAACATCATCGCGCCGGAGCGACGTCTTTGGCGACCGGCGCAGAAACGGCCGGCGTGTCATGGCATGCGCAACCGAGCCGGTCCAGCAGGCCGCACAGCTTTGCTGCATCTGCGTCGGTGAGCTTGGAGCCGACATGCTTCTCGATGGCCACCGCGTAGGCGTTGCCCATCTTCTTGTGCAGCTCGCGCCCCGTCGGGGTGATCTCCACGAACAGCCCGCGCTTGTCCATCTTGCATTCGCGCCTGATTGCAAGACCCTCATCCACCAGCCGGTCGATCAGCCGCGAGGTCGAATATTGCGGTATCAGCATCTGCTTTTCGAGCTCGACGGGGCGCAGCTCGCCATTTGGCGAGCGCGACAGCTCCATCAGCGCATCATACCAGGCGAGCGGCGGAAAGCCGGCGCGCTTCAGATCCTGCTCGACGCCGTCCAGTACGCGGCTCTGCACCCGCATCAGCCGAATCCAGGCGGCGGCCGCTTCGGTGGAAGGTTTACGTTTCATCACACGGTCCAAATGGTGGCCTATCCTAGCCACTTGATGCATCTGCATCAATCTTGACTATTCCATGCCGATGCATTTAGTCACACCCCGGCGTTACCCCAACGTCCTTAAGGAGAAATTTCGATGAAGCTGTATTATTCGCCCGGCGCCTGCTCGCTGTCGCCGCATATCGCACTTCTCGAAGCAGGCCTGCCCTACGACCTGGTCAAGGTCGATCTCAAGGCCAAGAAGCTGGAAAGCGGCGACGATTTCCTGGCCGTCAATCCCAAGGGCCAGGTGCCCGCGCTCGGCCTCGACAGCGGCGAGCTTGTCACCGAAGGTCCGGTGATCGTGCAATACATCGCCGACCATGCCGCCGACAAAAATCTCGCGCCCGCCGATGGCAGCAACGAGCGCCGCAAGCTGCAGGAATTGCTCACCTTCATCAATGGCGAAGTGCACAAGAACTTTTCACCGCTGTTCCAGCCAGTCTTCAGCGATGAGACGAAAGAATTTTTCCGTACCCGCCTGACCGGCAAGTTCAAATATCTCGACAGCCTGCTGGCCGGGAACGACTATCTGCTCGGCGGCAACTTCAGCGTGGCTGACGGTTATCTGTTCACCATGCTGCGCTGGGCCGACGCCCATAAGCTCGACCTCTCCATGTTCAAGAACCTGATGGCCTATAAGGACCGCGTCGCGGCACGCCCGAAGGTCCAGGAAGCGCTGGAGAAGGAAGGCCTGATGAAGGCAGCGTAAGCTGCTCTGCCAAGCCATTCGGAAGGGCCGGCAGCAAAAGCCGGCCCTTTTTGTTCTACTACCCTGGCGACCTCCGGGTTCCGTCTGTGCCCTTTGACTTCGCGCCCTTTGCCCCCACATAGGCCCCATGACCCCATCCCCCGATTACAGCCTCCAGCCCGACACTCCTATGCGCGCGCCATCTTCCGTCCCGGTGGACGATGCGGTGCTGCCATTCGACGTGGCGCCGCTCGATCTGCGCGGACGGCTGACACGGCTCGGGCCTGCGCTCGATGAGCTCCTGTCCAAGCACGATTATCCGACGCCGGTGGCGAAACTGCTCGGCGAGGCCATTGTGCTGACCACGTTGCTTGGCTCGGCGTTGAAATTCGACGGCCGCTTCATCCTGCAGACCCAGACCGACGGTCCGGTGTCGCTAATGATTGTCGACTTCCGCGCACCGGATCGCATGCGTGCCTATGCGCGCTTCGACACCGAGCGCCTGAAAGACGGACTGTCGTCGGCAGAACTGCTCGGCAAGGGGCACCTCGCGATGACCGTCGATCAGGGCCCCGACATGAGCCGCTACCAGGGTCTCGTCGCACTCGACGGCGGCACGCTGGAAGACGCTGCGCACGAATATTTCCTGCGCTCCGAACAGATCCCGACCAAAGTGCGCATCGCCGTCGGCGAGGAGTGGCGGGGCGGCGATGGCGGCCCCACCCATGGTTGGCGCGGCGGCGGCATGCTGTTGCAATTCCTGCCCAAAGCATCCCATCGCGCCCAGCGCGATCTCGATGCAGGCGATGTCCCGGACGGCGCTAAAATCGACGTGGTGCCTGAGGACGACGCCTGGGTCGAAGGCCAGTCGCTGATCTCGACCGTCGAGGATGTCGAGCTGATTGATCCGGATCTCTCCGGCGAGCGGCTGTTATTCCGCCTCTTTCACGAACGCGGCGTACGCGTCTTCGCCCCGGCGCCGCTGCGCGCGCAATGCTCCTGTTCGCGCGAGGCAGTGTCCGGCATGCTGAAGGGCTTCGACCCGCAGGATCGCGCCGATATGGTGGAGAACGGCAAGGTCGTCGTGACCTGCGAGTTCTGCTCATCGGTCTATGAATTCACGCCGGCAGAGGCTGGCCTCTAGGCAGTCGCCCGGATCGCGCTTCGCTCCATCCGGGCTACTCTACTCAGTTCAGCACCCGCCTGCTCTCCGGCCCATCCAGCGAGAACAACGGCACGTCGATTTCGAACGGCTCGCCCTGATCGGTCACCATCTGATAGGTGCCCTCCATAAAGCCCGACGAGGTCGGCAGCGGTACGCCGGACGTGTATTCGAACCGCTCGCCCGGCCCGAGTACGGGCTGTTCGCCGATTACCCCCTCGCCACGCACTTCCTGCATCCGGCCCGACGCGTCAGTAATGATCCAGTGCCGCGTCTTGAGCTGCACGGTTTCCTTGCCTGCATTGGTGATGACGATCGTATAGGACCAGAAGAACTGCTGCTTCTCGGCCGATGAGCGCTCCGGCATGAAATTCGGTTCGACGGTAACTTCGATGTGGCGGGTGATGGCGCGGTACATAGGGTGTCATCGCTGCGTGAGGCTGAACCGGCAACATAACGAAAAACAACGGAGCGGCCAAATACCGATGCCCCGCAAATTTGCTACCCCCGTTTGAACACAGTTCGTACCTATCGCGTTCCGGTCCGCGGCGGATCGCCTCACGAAATCGTCTCGCCATGAATTGACTTGCGGCAGCGCCGCGAAGCGGTTCTTTCTCTTCAGTCGATCTATCATGTGCGGTGTTGAATGACCTCTGTTGCCGATCCGATCGCCGGACCTGCACATGCCGATGCGGCCAAAGCATCGTCCCACGCAACTGCACATGCGGAGGCGCTGCCCACCGTGACAGCGGTGAACGAGCGTGAACTGCGCCTCGACCTATTCCGCGGCCTCGCACTGTGGCTGATCTTCATCGATCACCTGCCGCAAAACCTGCTCACCTGGCTGACCATCCGCAATTACGGCTTCAGCGACGCCACCGAGATTTTCATTTTCATCTCCGGCTACACCGCTGCTTTCGTCTACGGCCGCGCGATGCAGGAGCAGGGCACGGTGGTCGCCAGTGCGCGCATCCTCAAGCGCGTCTGGCAAATCTATGTGGCCCACGTCTTTCTGTTCACGATCTTTCTCGCAGAAATCTCCTACGTTGCCACGCGCTTCCAGAATCCGCTCTACACGGAAGAAATGGGCATCCTCGACTTCCTCAAGGAGCCCGACGTCACCATCGTGCAGGCGCTGCTGCTGCGCTTCCGCCCGGTCAATATGGACGTGCTGCCGCTCTATATCGTGCTGATGCTGTTCCTGCCGCTTATCCTGTGGCTGATGCGACGGCGCGCCGATCTCACGCTCGGCCTGTCCGTGCTGCTCTACGCGCTGACATGGGAATTTGACCTCCACCTCACCGCTTATCCGAACGGCGCCTGGGCGTTCAATCCATTCGCCTGGCAACTGCTGTTCGTGTTTGGGGCATGGTGCGCGCTGGGCGGCGCGGTCAGGATGACGCGTATCCTGAATTCACCGATCACGCTCTGGATCTGCGTTGCCTATCTGCTAGGGGCGTTCTGGGTGACGCTGACCTGGCATATTCCGCAGATCCATCATCTGCTGCCGAAACTGCTTGAGCAGTGGATGTATCCGATCAACAAGCCCGATCTGGACGTGCTCCGTTTTGCCCACTTCCTGGCGCTGGCGGCACTCACCGTCCGGTTCCTGCCGAGGGATTGGCCGGCGCTGAAGTCGATCTGGCTGCGACCAATGGTGCTCTGCGGCCAGCATTCGCTTGAGATTTTCTGCATAGGCGTGTTTCTAGCCTTTGCAGGTCAGTTTTTCCTGGGCGAGATCGCAGGCGGCGCAATCATGCATGGCCTGGTCAGCCTGGTTGGGATCGTCATCATGTCCGCCGCTGCCTGGGTGTTTTCATGGTACAAGCGTGTCACCGCAAAGGGCGGGGCGCGCGCCGGGAAAACATCCCAGAACACAACCGACGCCGATCTCGCAGGAGGGGGCGCATGATCACCTTGCTGCACGACAGAACGTCGTGGCGACGCGCGCTGCTGCTGGTCTTGCTGATGGCCGGACCGGCGCAGGCCGAGCCGCCTAAACAGACCTGCGACGTTCCCGCCTATCTTCTGACCAGCGAAAGCTCTCTGCCGAAAGTACGGGCAACCGTAAAGACTGACGGCAAGCTCAATATTCTGGTGATCGGCAGCCGCTCTGCTGTCATTGGCCTGTCCGACCAGTCGGCGGCATTTCCCAACCGCCTCCAGGCCTATCTCGCCGACAAACTGCCGGGCGTCTCGGTCAACGTCGCGCTGGAGCTGCAAGTCAAAAAGACCGCAGAGGAGATGGCCCCCGACCTGGGTAAACTGGTCGAAAGCCACAAGCCGGACCTGGTCGTCTGGCAGACTGGAACCGTCGATGCCATGCGCCAGGTGGATAGCGACGATTTTCGCAATGCATTGGACGACGGCGTCACTGCCATGCAAAAGGCCGGAACTGACGTCATTTTAATGAACCTGCAATACAGTCCACGCACCGAGTCCATGATTTCCGGCTCGGCCTACCTAGATAATATGCGTGTGGTGGCGCAGCAGCACGATGTTCCGCTGTTTGATCGTTTCGCCATCATGCGCCAGTGGAATGAGAATGGCGATTTCGACCTGTTCAACCCCGCGCCCGGCATGGAGCTTGCGAAGCGGGTGCATGACTGTCTCGGTCGCGCGCTATCGGCCTTTGTGATCGAAACAGCGCGTATCAAGACAGAGGATTTAAGGATTCAGCGTTAATGAGTTTCGAAGGTACCCTGCCCCGCCTTGTTATTGTCGCTGCGCTAGCCGTCATGACACCCGCACTCACCTCGGTGGCCCACGCCGAGGGATCGCAGGGCGCCGCGCAGGGGCAGACCGACAGCAGGGGCGTGGCCGGCAAGACGATCGACAAGGTGAAGGACGTCGCCAAGACCGCCACTGATATTCTCAGCCGTGTGCCGTGCCGTCAGCCCAAAGGCGGCATGAAGACACTCGGCGCCCTGCCCCATGTAGCTGGCAAGCTCGCTGCGCATCAGCCCGTCACCATTATCGCCTTCGGTTCGTCATCGACTCAGGGCTGGGGCTCATCCGCGCCGGAATTCACTTATCCCAATCGCCTCGCAGCGCAGCTGCACCGCGCCTATCCCGGCGCAAATATCACTGTGCTCAATCGCGGCGTCGGCGGCGAAGACGCGCCGGAGATGATGAAGCGGCTGCAGACCCAGGTGATCGACGTGAAGCCGGATCTGGTGATCTGGCAGGTCGGCACCAATGCGGTGCTGCGCAATCTCGATCCCGCCGAGACCGGCAAGATGATCGAGGATGGCGTCGGCCGAATTCAGGCCGGTGGCGCCGACGTCGTGCTGATCGATCCGCAATACTCTCCGGCGACGACATCGAAGCCGGAAGGCACCACCAAGATGCTGTCGCTGATGCACAAGGTGGCCGAGCTACGCAAGGTCGGCATCTTCCCGCGCTTCGAGGTGATGAAAGAGTGGCACGAAGGCCAGCAGATGGCATTCGACGCCTTCGTCATCTCCGACGGTCTGCATATGAACGACTGGGGCTATGCCTGCTTCGCGCAATTGCTCGGCGACAACATCATCAAATCCGTCGGCCAGATCCAGATGGGGACGAACGAACCGGCCGTACAGCAGGCGCAGCGGCCGTTGTAGTTGTCGTCCCGGCGAATGCCGGGACCCTAAACCTGCGAAGGCAGGGCCGTGACGAACACGCACCTGCTTTCTTTCCAGAATGATAGTCCGCTGTGTATGCGCCCCGGCTTGCGCCGGGGCGACACGCTTACGCCTTGGCCAGCGCCGCTTCGAAGTCCTCGATCAAATCGTCGCGATGCTCGAGGCCCGCCGAGAAGCGGATAAAGCCTTCCGTGATACCGAGCTCCAGCCGCGCTTCCAGCGACAGGCGCTGATGCGTCGTCGTCGCTGGATGTGTCACAAGGCTCTTCGCATCGCCGAGATTGTTCGAGATGCGTGCGACCTTCAGCGCATTCAGCACGCGGAACGCAGCCTCCTTGCCGCCCTTCACCTCAAAGCCGATCAGTGTCGAGCCGGCGCGCATCTGTTTCTTCACAAGCGCCGCCTGCGGATGATCCTCGCGACCCGGATAGATCAGGCGTGACACCTTCGGATGCTGCGCCAGCACGTCGGCAACCGCCGCCGCCGTCTGCGTCTGCCGCTCGACGCGGATCGCCAATGTTTCCAGCCCTTTCACCAGCGTCCACGCATTGAACGGCGAGATCGAGGGACCGGTCTGGCGCAGATAGTTGTGAATGTGCTCGTCGATGAAATCCTTCGACGACAGGATGATGCCGCCGAGGCAGCGACCCTGGCCGTCGATATGCTTGGTGGCCGAATAGACGACGACGTCTGCGCCGAGCGCCAGTGGGCTCTGCCAGATCGGCGTCGCGAACACATTGTCGACGATCAACCGCGCACCGCCGGCATGGGCGATCTCGGCGATAGCGCCGATATCGAGCACGTCGAGAGTCGGGTTGGTCGGGCTTTCCAGGAACAGCGACTTGGTGTTCGGCTTCATCGCCTTCTGCCATTGGTCGAGATCAAGACCATCGACCAGCGTGAATTCGATGCCATATCGCGGCAGCAGTTCCTCGATGACGTAGCGACAGGAGCCGAACAGCGCCTTCGCAGCAACGACATGATCGCCCTGGCGCAGCGGCGCGAGGATCGCGGTGGTGACGGCGGCCATGCCGGTAGCAGTGGCGCGCGCGGCTCCCGCGCCTTCGAGGTCGACCATGCGGTTCTCGAACATCGCGGTGTTCGGATTCGAGAAACGCGAATAGATGAAGCCGGGATCTTCGCCCTTGAACCGCGCCTCGCAGGCCTCGGCCGTCTCGTAGATGAAGCCCTGCGTCAGAAAAAGGGCTTCGGACGTCTCGTTATATTGCGAGCGCAAGGCACTGGAATGAACGAGGCGGGTTTCGGGGCGGTATGACTTCTCGGACATGGGACCTCCAACATGCCTGCCTGCGGCAGGCATAAAAAAACCGGCCTGGACGGACGTCCACAAGCCGGGTTCACATGCTGGAAGGGCATGATCCGCGGCCTGTTTAGCGACTTATTTTACGTGGCTGCAAGCCGGCCGGCCCAAATCACCACGGGATAACAGTGTTCCTATTCCCGCTTGCCCTTTCCGTCAAGGCGCGCTTGAAGTAGCCGGTAAAGTTGCGATTTTTCAGGGTATTGTCCCGGAAAGCCGACCGAAGGACCAGACCGTGACGTTCACCCTCGCCCCCGATGCCGATGGAATTCTACCCGACAGCATGATCGAGGCGATGGCTGAGGCCGGCCTGATCCTGCCCGAATACGACTTCGTCGAAAGCCAGATCCAGCCCGCCAGCCTCGATCTGCGCCTCGGCCCGATCGCCTATCGCGTCCGCGCCAGCTTTCTGCCCGGACCGAACGTCACGGTCGCCGAGCGCATCGACGAATTGAAGCTGCACGAGATCGATCTCTCCGAAGGCGCAGTGCTCGAAACCAACTGTGTCTATATCGTGCCGCTGCTGGAAAGCCTCGCGCTGCCGCCGCACATCTTCGCATCCGCCAATCCGAAGAGCTCGACCGGCCGCCTCGACGTCTTCACCCGCGTCATCGCCGACGGCACGCGCCGCTTCGATGTGATCGGTGCAGGCTATCATGGCCCGCTCTATGCCGAGATCAGCCCGAAAACCTTCCCTGTACTGCTGCGCGAAGGCTCACGCCTGTCGCAGGTGCGGTTCCGCGTCGGCAATGCCGCGCTCGACACCGAGGCGCTGGAAGAGCTGCATGCACAGGAGCCGCTGGTCGATTGCGAGGATGCCGATCTCACGGGCGGCCTTGCTGTCTCCGTCGATCTCTCCGGCGAAAATGCCTCCGGCTTTGTCGGCTATCGCGCCAAGCGCCACACCGGCGTGGTCGATGTCGATCGCCGATCGGGTTATGCGGTGGAGGATTTCTGGGAACCGATCCATGCGCGTCCGGACCGCACGCTGATCCTCGATCCCGGCGAGTTTTATATCCTGGCCTCGAAGGAGGCCGTGCAGGTGCCCCCGGATTACGCCGCCGAGATGGTGCCGTTCGATCCCTTGGTCGGCGAGTTCCGCGTGCATTACGCCGGCTTCTTCGATCCCGGCTTCGGCCATGGCGGCGCCGGCGGCAAGGGCTCGCGCGCGGTACTGGAAGTGCGCTCGCGCGAAGTGCCGTTCATCCTCGAACACGGACAGATCGTCGGTCGCCTCGTCTATGAACGCATGCTGGATCGGCCGGATTCGCTTTATGGCCAGCGCATCGGCTCCAACTATCAGGGCCAGAATCTGAAACTGTCGAAGCACTTCAAGGTCTGAGCATCCAACGAAAAAAGGCCCGCATAAACATGCGGGCCAGGTTTTCTGGAGAGTCCAAGTCGACAGAGGAAGCGACGCCGGCCGTAACCGGCATCGCTTGTCGCAGAGTTACTGAACGAAACCGCCGCCCAGATTGCCGAGATTGAAGCGGTAGTTCAGACCGGCCTTGATGCTGTGCTGGTCGTTCTTGAAATTACCGAAGCCACCAGCCGGCGTAACGAAGTTGACGGTGCCGAAGTCGTAATACTGATACTCGATCTTGCCCGACCAGTTCTGGGTGAACAGGTATTCGAGACCGCCACCGACGGTGTAACCGTCGCGACCACCGTCGCCACCGAAACCGTTGCTGAAGCGGGTATCAGCCCAGGCATAACCGCCCTTGGCGTACAGCAGGGTCGGACCCCAGGTGTAGCCGAGACGGCCGGTCACCGAACCGAGGCCACGATTGTCAATGTTACTGTTGGTCGCGAGGAAGCTGTAGCTGGCTTCCAGACCGAGCACCCAGTTCGGCGCGAACTGCATGTCGTAACCGCCCTGCACACCGCCAAGGAACGTGCCGTCACGGCTGCCAGCGAGCACATTGTCCTCACCTGGGAAACCGCCACCGATGTGACCGCCGATGTAGAAACCGGTCCAGTTATAGATCGGCGTGACGGGAGCCTGATAGGCCGGCGCCTTGGTGTACGGACGAGCTGCCAGATCGGCTGCAGACGCGGGAGCAGCCAAGGCGACCATGGCAACGGCTGCGGTCGAAAGCAGATACTTCTTCATAGATATTCCTCTCAATCCCAAACTGGATTGATCCGAACCTAGACGATTGCGCGGCGAATGCTGTCACAACCGTGCAACAACGCTTCAAACGAGTATGGCAGGTTTTGCCGCATTGTCGCGCTTCTGACACATGCGCGCCGCATTCCCGCATAGCAAGGTATCTCTGTGCCAGGAAACATGCATAACGATGGGTAAACTTCAACCTGCGCAGCACGGTGCCGAGATGTGCTACTGCTATCGCAGCGGCACAATGACGCCGCCAAAAAGGATACGAGGAAATGAACTAGGCGATGGCCAACCCGACGGCAGCTGACGCATATGCGCCGCGTACCATCAAACTCAATGCGCACGACAATGTCGCGATCGTGGTGAATGATTTCGGATTGCCTGCGGGAACCCGGCTCGCCGACGGCATCACGCTGCGTCAATTCGTGCCGCAGGGCCACAAGCTCGCTCTTGTCGAAATCGCGAAGGATCAGCCTATCATCCGCTACGGCGAGATCATCGGCTATGCGATCGATGCGATTGCTGCCGGCGACTGGGTCGAAGAAGCGCGCATCCATATGCCAGACGCGCCAGAACTCGATCGCCTCGATATCGCAACCGCCATTCCAGCGCCGCAGGAGCCATTGACCGGCTACACGTTCGAAGGCTTTCGCAATCCCGATGGCTCGGTCGGCGTGAAGAACATTCTCGCCATCAGCACGTCGGTGCAATGCGTCGCCGGCACGCTCGAATTCGCGATCAGGAAGATCAAGACCGAGCTCCTGCCGCGCTATCCCAATGTCGATGACGTCGTTGCCGTCACTCATGGCTATGGCTGCGGCGTCGCCATCAATGCGCCGGACGCCTATATCCCGATCCGCACGCTGCAGAACATTGCGAAGAATCCGAATTTCGGCGGCGAAGTGATGGTGGTGGGCCTCGGCTGCGAGAAGCTCGCGCCCGAGCGACTGCTGCCGACCAACGATCCCGCCAGCATGATGCGCCTGCAGGACGAGAGCAATCAAAGCTTCGGCGACATGGTGGACACCATTGTCACCATGGCCGATGCACGCCTCAAAATTCTGAACCAGCGCAAGCGCGAGACAGTGCCTGCCTCCGAACTCGTGATCGGCCTGCAATGCGGCGGCAGCGATGCCTTCTCCGGCGTCACCGCCAACCCCGCGCTCGGCTTCGCCAGCGATCTCCTGGTGCGCGCCGGCGCCACGGTGATGTTCTCCGAAGTCACCGAAGTCCGCGATGCCATCGAACTGCTCACGCGACGCGCCGCGAATGAGGATGTCGGCCGCGCTCTGGTGCGCGAGATGGATTGGTACGATTCATATTTGGCCCGCGGCGGTGCTGACCGCAGCGCCAATACCACGCCAGGTAACAAGAAAGGCGGCCTCGCCAATATTGTCGAGAAGTCGCTCGGCTCTATCGTGAAATCCGGATCGTCGGCGATATCAGGCGTGATTGGCCCTGGCGAGCGGGCTACGACGAAAGGCCTGCTGTTCGCGGCAACACCGGCGAGCGACTTCATCTGCGGCACGCTGCAATTCGCCGCCGGCATGCAGATGCAGATATTCACCACCGGCCGCGGTACGCCTTATGGCCTCGCGCAAGCACCGGTGATCAAGGTCTCGACGCGCACCGAGCTTGCCAAGCGCTGGCCCGACTTGATCGATTTCGACGCCGGCCGCATTGCTTCAGGCGAGATGACAATCGAACAGGCCGGCTGGGAGCTGTTCCAGCTGATCCTCGATATCGCCAGCGGCCGCAAGCAGGTATGGGCGGATAAATGGGGCCTGCATAACGATCTTGTGCTGTTCAATCCCGCGCCGGTGACGTGAGGCGTTCGTAGCCCGGATGGAGCGTAGCGCAATCCGGGAGACGGCGTTTTAACACGCTCGACATCCCCGCATTACGCTCCGCTCCATGCGGGCTACAAACTACTGCAGCGCCGCGGCCTTTGCGCCTGAGGCCGTCACGCGCCAGATTACGTTGCCGACATCATCGGCCACCAGCAGCGCGCCCTTGTTGTCGAGTCGTACGCCGACCGGTCGCCCCTGCGCTTCGCCCTTCTCATTCAGGAAGCCTGTCAGCACATCCTGTGGCTTGCCCGACGGCTTGCCATCGGTGAACGGCACGAAGATCACCTTGTAACCGCTCTGCGGCTTGCGATTCCATGAACCGTGCTGTCCGATAAAGGCGCCGTTCTTCATGGAAGCGGGAAAGCCTTCGCCCGTATTGAAGGCCAAACCGAGCGACGCCGTATGCGCGCCGAGCGCATAGTCCGGCACGATCGCCTTGGCGACGAGTTCCGGCTTCTGCGGCTGCACGCGGACATCCACGTGCTGGCCGTAATAGCTGTAAGGCCAGCCATAGAATCCACCATCCTTCACCGAAGTCATGTAGTCCGGCACGAGATCGCTGCCGATCTCGTCGCGCTCGTTGACGACGACCCATAGAGCGCCGCTCTGTGGATTCCAGGCCGGTCCGTTGGGATTGCGCAGGCCGGACGCGAACACGCGCGAGGTGCCGTTGACGCGGTCGATCTCGAGGATAGCGGCGCGGTTCTTCTCGATATCCATGCCGTTCTCACCGACATTGCTGTTTGAGCCGACGGTCGCATAGAGCTTGCTGCCATCGGCGCTGGCGGTGAGATCCTTGGTCCAGTGATGATTGAGGCCGGCCGGCAGATCGACGACCTTGGTCGCTGCTGCCGTGATCCTCGTGTCGCCTTCAGTATACGGGAAGGCCACCACCGCATCAGCATTGGCGACATAGAAACGATCGCCGACAAGGACCATGCCGAATGGCGAATTCAATCCTTCGAGAAACGGCGCCTTCATCTCGGCGACGCCGTCACCATCGGCATCGCGCAGCAGCGTAATGCGGTTGGCGGAGGGCGCTCGCGCGCCAGCATAGCCCATCACCTTGGTCATGACCCAGCCACGAATGCTGAAGCCGCTATCCGGCTTGGGCGGCGCATTGCTCTCGGCCACCAGCACATCGCCATTGGGCAATGTGTAAACCGTACGCGGATGATCGAGGCCGCTGGCGAAGGCGGTGACGACCATGCCCTCCGCCGCTTTCGGCTTGGCGCCATCCTGCCAGCCCACCGCCTTGGAGACATTCACCGTCGGCAGCAGCGTCTTGTTCGGCTCGACAAGCTTTGGCGTCGGCCCGAAATCCTCGCCCGAGGCGATCGTTGACTGCTCGTTACATCCCGCCAGTGGCAGCGCCGCGATGAGAAGAACGGTGGAGAGCAGGAATTTTTGGCGCATGGAATTTCCTTACGATGACGGAACTCAATGCGCCCAATGCAGAAGCGTTCGATCTCCCTGCATGAATTTCATGTGAAGCGGCGCGAAGTCGCAGCTATGGTCGCCATCAACAATCATAAGGGATGGAAGCGATGACCGCAGCAAATGACGAAGCTACCTGCAAGCGCTGGCGTGGCGTCGCCGATCTCTATCACGGCACTTTCACAGGCCTGATCCTCACCGCCGTCACGCGCCGCGGCACTGCCGATGCGACGGAATTCATGTTTCGCATCTTCCGCCGTCAGCAACAGGAGCGTTTCATCGCCGGACTGGACAAGCTGGGATTGTCGCATCTGCCGCCGGCAGTCGCAGCCGCTCAGTATCATTATCTCTCCAACTGGATCGGCGGCGTCTCGGTCGAGTATATGCATGAGAGCGATCGCAAGGCATGGATCCGCTATCCGCCGCCGCGCTGGATCTGGCGTGGCACGGCGATCTGCGGCATTCCCGGCGAGGTCTCGCGCGCGATGCTGCGCGGCTGGCACGCCAATAACGGCGTCGCGCTCGGCAATCTCAAGCTTGGCTTCGTCTGCACCAAACAGAGCGTCGATGGGCAGGACGGCCTCGAGGGTTATTACTGCGAATACGATCACGAGCTCGACGTGGATCAGCGCCTTGTCTTCGCACGACATCTCGAAGCGCCGCCATTCGATCCGGCCAAGGCGCCTGCACTGCCGGTCGATAGCTGGCCTAGGCCACGGCTGGAGAAGGCCTACCGCAACTACGCCATGGAATATGTGCGCACCGCCGCGCCGGTCGCCGTGCAATTGTTCGGCCCTCATGATGCCGGCTATCTGCTGCGCCTCACCGGCAAACTGATCGGCATGCAATATTACGACGAGGTCGCAGCAAGTTTCGGCATGACCCGCGGCGATGCCACGACCTTCGCGAACTTCTTCGCAGCCTTGCTCGCCGCGCAGGACGACGAATTCGCCGTCGATAAATCCGCGGGCGCCGTCCGCATCCAGCAAAGGACATGGAAACTGATGGACGGCGTCGCCGATGCGCATCCCGCCTGCGCGGACGTGTTGCTCGGCCTGGTCGAAGGCCTCGCCGCCGGCTGTGGACGCAACATTCCCATCACCATGACCGCAGAGCGGAACGGTGCGCGGCCATTCACTTGGACGATTGGTTGAACGACCTCATATTGCAGTGCAATTCGAACAGCGCCCATGCACCGGGCGCGTATGGCGCTCGCTGCGAACGATGCTAGGAAAGACTGTGTCCGGCATCCAAGATCGGACCGTCAGGGAGACTGCATGTCCGAGGTCGCGCTCGCCGAACGCCCACTGGTCGATGGCGAGAAACAGCCGCTTCCCGAACTGACCGCTCCCGCCCGCAATCCGCTGCTCGATCACGCGATCCTGCCGACCCTGCTGCGCCTCGCCTGGCCGAATGTCGTCGCGCTTTCGGCCGGCACCGTCGTGGTCATCTTCGAGACCACTTATATCGGCCGACTTGGCACCGAGGCGCTGGCCGCGATGGCGCTGGTGTTTCCCTTCGTGATGCTGACCATGACCATGTCCGGCGGCGCCATGGGCGGCGGTGTATCCTCGGCCATTGCGCGCGCGCTCGGCGCCGGCGACCGCGAGCGCGCCGATACGCTGGCAGGACATGCACTCCTGATCGCTATCTGCTTCGGCCTCACTTTCACGGTTGCGATGCTGACGTTCGGCGCCACGCTACTGCAACTGCTCGGGGGCCGCGGCAATGTGCTGAACCAGGCTCTCGCCTACATCACCATCTTCTTCGCCGGCGGCGTCATTCCCTGGCTGATGAACACTTTTGCAGCGATCCTGCGCGGCACCGGCAATATGAAAGTGCCTTCCGCCATGCAGACCACATCGGCGGGACTACAGATCGTGCTCGGCGGCACGCTCGGCCTCGGCCTCGGTCCAATTCCGCAGTTCGGCATGGCCGGCGTCGCAGCGGGCACGCTGACCGCCTTTGCCTTCGGCGCGAGCGTGATGGGCTGGTATGTGTTTTCCGGCCGCGCCCGGGTGCAGCCGATGTTGAAAGGCTTTCGCATTCAGCGTGGCATGTTCTTTGACATCCTCAAGGTCGGCGCCATCGCATGTTTCAACCCGCTGCAGGGCGTTCTGACCCTGCTGATCTTCACCCACATGCTGGCGCATTACGGCACCGAGGTGCTGGCCGGCTACGGCATCGGCGCGCGCCTCGAATTCATGCTGACGACGCTGGCCTTCGCTGTCGGCATTGCATCGGTACCCATCGTCGGCATGTCGATCGGCGCGGGCCGCATCGACCGCGCGCGGCGCATCGCCTGGACTGGCTGCGCATTGGCTTTCGTCGTTGTCGGCCTGCTTGGCACGCTGCTCGCTATCTTCCCCCATGTCTGGGTCAATCTCTTCACCGACGATCCCGGCGTGCGCACGGCGAGCCGCACCTATCTCGCCACCTGCGCACCGATGTATGCCTTTCTCGGCCTCGCGACGGTCTCCTATTTCTCGTCGCAGGGCGCCGCGAAGGTGCTCGGCCCCGTACTGGCACAAACGGCGCGGCTCGGCTTCGTCTGCATCGGCGGCTGGTATCTGCTCTCGATCGACGCCGCAGCCACAAGTTTCTTCCAGCTCGCTGCGGCATCCATGGTGCTGCTCGGCGTGCTCTCCGTGCTGAGCGTGCTGCTGACACGATGGGGGCCGAAATCCGGACCGGTGCCCGAGGTCCGGCCCGTGCTGTCATAGTCAGGTGCGTCTGGCGGCGAACTCCACATCGAGCAGCCACGTTCTGCCATCGTCAGGCGAGGTCTCGCCGCGCCAGAGAAACGATTGCGTTGTGATATTCGAGAAGCTCCAGCGGATCGGACGCCCTTCACGATCACGGCCGAGCTGCACGATGTCGTTCTCCTCCTTGCGGCCGATCATAGTGAGGAAATTGGAGATCACCGGATCGCTCCACTGGATCTGCCAAGCATCGATGCGCGGATCATAGACGCGGAGCGTGGTGCCGTAGGAGAATGCATTCGCTTCAGCGTCACCGTCACGCTGTGCGCCGCGCTTCGGCACAATCCAGACATCTTGAATGGCACGCCCTTCCAGCACCCAGCCGAAATGCCATTCGCCTTGTCTCCGCCGCTCCTTGCCGTCGGGCATGTAGTGGACGACGTCGAGCTCCCACGCGCCGATGAGCCAGCCATAAAGATCCATGTGGGCGCCGCGATCAGCCGCGGGACCGCTCGCGCTCAGCGCATCACGGAAGGAACGCGAAGGACACGGATTGTCCTTGAAATGATTCGCCATTGCCGCGAGGCCGAGATCCATCTGCGTGCTGACATAGCCCGCGATCTCGTTGGGCAGCAGATCCGCTGACCATTCCAGCCGGCAACGATCCGATCCGTCGGCCACGACCAGCACCGAAGCGCTATGCTGGGTGATGCGTTCGTTACTGATAGCATAGACGAGCCGACGCCGCGCATGATCGCAATCGACCAGCGTCTCTCGCGCCGCCGTGCCATTGCCGAATGTGACGATGCGCGCATCGCCATCGAGCTGTGTGTTCGTGACGAAACCCGGCACCAGTCGCGTATGCAGCGCGCCAAAATCCGCCACCGCTGCCCAGACCTCGCCAACCGGCGCGTCGAGTGAGACCGTCTTGTAGATAGAAGCCATGCCCGTCTCCTTGAAAGAGCCGAACCGGACCTATCAATGCAACGCCAGCCGTTCTTGGAGAATCTTGCGGCTGCCCTTCGATGCCTGCCGGAATGCGCGCGGCGATGCGCCCGCGGCGCGATGGAAGCTGCGCACGAAATTGGAGAGATCGCCGAAGCCGACATCGAAGGCGATATCGGTGATGGGATTTTCGCTTTCAGCCAGCAGCCGAGCTGCATGGCGCAGCCGCGAGCGCACCAGATATTGATGCGGCGTCACGCCGAGTGCATCGCGGAACATGCGCAGGAAATGGAACGGGCTGACGCCAGCCTGCTTCGCCGCACCGTCGAGATCGATCGACTCCGCCGAATGCACCGCGATCCACATGGCGGTTTCCACGGCACGGCGCCGATCACGTGCGCCGATCGTCGCCTGCCTTCGTGCCTTGCCGGAAACCACATTGACAAGCCGTGCGGCAAAAGCCTGGCCAATCTCGTCAAAGCCGAGATCGCTCTGCCCGCTTGCCACTGCCTGCGCCAATTCTCCCAGTGTCATTAGCTCGGCCAGTGGCGCGGCGCTGCCCTGCCGCCAGACCGAGACGTCATCGCCGATCAGATCGACCACCTCGGGCGTAAATGCAAAGGACAGGCATTCGTCGCCGCCCGCATGATGCTCGTGATGGCAGACATATTCTTCACCGGGCGCACCGATCAGAACGGCGCCGGCGACCAGCTCATGTGCTCGCCCGCGACAGCGGCAGCCGAAACTGCCCTTGCGCACATAGGAGATGGAGTGGCTGGCATGCTGTTCGGCAAATGGCGCATCATCCGGACCCGCCGCACAGCGATAGTCCGTCACACTGATGCCGCCGCTTTGGAAAAGCGTTCTCGCTTGCATGCACGAAGGCTACCCCTGCGGGCGCGGCGGGGCAACCGGGAGCAGCGCATCGAACAGGTTGGTGGCCCGCCCCGCCAGCGCGCCTTCGATCGACAGCAGTCGCGATTTGGTGACGATTCCCGCATTGCCGGCAAAGCCGGATGTCCGGCCGGCTGCTGCCAGTGCGCGATGGCACGGCACGATGATCGCAAACGGATTGCGCGCCACTGCATTGGACACCGCATTGATGGCGCCGCTCACGTAAAGATGGATCGCGATCTCTGCATAGGTGCGGGTTTCGCCGCGCGGAATCCGGCGGATCGCCTCATAGACCCGGCAGTTGAAATCCGGAATATCATAGGTATCGAGCGCGATATCGGAGAGATCGACAGCCTTGCCGTTCAGCAGCGCCACAATGCCATCGATGGCAACTTGCACATCGCCAGGCGGCAGCAATTCGCGCGCATCGGGATACTGCTGCAGCAGGCGCCGCCGCGTCTCCAACTCCCGCGCTTCCGGCAACTGGACGCCAACGATCCCGGCCTGGCCCCATGCGATACCGCACCGGCCGACCGAGGTGTCGAAGGTCGTGTATCCCAGCCCTGCCATCCCGGACGCGATGTTAGCAGGCAAACGGGTTTCGCCAACCGTAAATTGCAGATGAGTGAATGCTCCATTATCTGGCGCGCACTTGATATCGGCGCCCCCCGAACAACGCCTCTAAACAACCCACTCGCCGTCGCACAAGAACCGGCAGCCCGCTGCCATGCACTCGTTCAAAACTCCACCGAACGGATTTGCCAAGCAACAGGCGACGCTTCATCAAGCTGATCGGTGGCGTAGTGCTCTGTTCCGAAAATAATCCCTCGACTCTCGTAGATTCAACTTGATGATGTAACGATATATCGATACATAAATCGCGGCGCCGCATAAGGATGATTGATCCATAGGAGAGCAAAATGATGCCCCAGATTAATGTATCGCCCGCTTTGTTCACCCAACTCCAGACTATCGCCGAGCCGTTCGTGGATACGCCGGAGAGCGTCATTCAGAAATGTGTAGAGTTCTATCTCTCTAACGCTACGGGCCATAGCTCAGTGCCAAAGGCCCCTGATAGCTGCGCACCCGCCAACGCTGGTTACATGACCGTCCACGCCGATTCGCCGCCCGACCTGACCTTCACCCGTCCGATGTCGATCGAGCTGGAAGGCAAGAGCTTCGACAAGGGCGCGCTTTACTGGAACCCACTCCTGTTCGAACTGGTCCGCATTGCAGGCTCCAAAGGAGTCAAAGGCGACAAGCTCAAGGAGATGCTGCTCTGTAACTACGTCGATGGCGAAGCCAACGCGCAACAAGGCTACCGCTTCATCAAGGAGGCTGGCCTATCAGTGCAGGGCCAGGCGGCCAACCCCGCCTGGAAGACGATTTACCACCTCGTGAAGACCCTAGGCCTGTCCCTGGACGTCGTCTTCATCTGGGAAGACAAGCCGAAGGCCGCACATCCGGGCAAGACCGCTCGCATGCGGTACGCTCCTTGACGAAATGGCGGTGCTATACCCATCACCACCGGTGCTCCGCCGTGATGGGTATAGCTTCGCTCGACCCATCCTGCGATCGAGCCTTGAGAGAGCGTCCATCCTCGGCTAGATCAGAGAGCGTGCGGGCGTAGTTCAATGGTAGAACGGCAGCTTCCCAAGCTGCATACGAGGGTTCGATTCCCTTCGCCCGCTCCAGTCCCCCTCAGATCGGATAGTGCTGCGGACCAGTTTCGATCGTGATCCAGCGCAGTTCCGTGAATTCCGCGATACCGGCCTTGCCGCCAAACCGGCCATAGCCTGACGATTTGGTCCCGCCGAACGGCATCTGCGCCTCGTCATGAACCGTGGCGCCGTTGATGTGGCAGATCCCGGATTCGATCCGCTTTGCCACCGCCATCGCACGGGCGATGTCTCTGCCGAAGACGGCGGCCGACAGGCCGTATTCGGTATCGTTGGCAACCCGTACAGCTTCATCGACACCGTCCACCCGCACCACCGTCACGATCGGGCCGAACGACTCCTCGCTATAGATCCGCATCGACGAAGTGACGTGATCGAGCGCCGTGGCGGACATCAAGGTCCCCTCCACGCGCCCACCAGCGACGACCCGCGCGCCCTTGCTCACCGCGTCCTTGATCAGCGCCTGCATGCGATCGGCGGCACTGGCATCGATCAACGATCCCAGCGGTGTATTGCCCTGACGCGGATCGCCGGCCACGAGCTGTTCGGCCTTCATGGCAAGCTTGACGACGAATGGCTCAGCGATCTTGCGATCGACGACGAGGCGTTCGGTGGACATGCAGATTTGCCCCTGGTTCATGAACGCGCCGAATGCCGAAGCCGCGACGGCCGCATCGAGATCGGCATCCTCCAGCACGACCAGCGGCGCCTTGCCGCCGAGCTCGAGCAGCACCGGCTTAAGATGCGTCGCGGCGGTCTGCGCGATGAGGCGGCCGACGCGCGTCGAACCCGTGAAATTTATCCGCCGCACGGCAGGATGTGCGATCAGTGCCTCGATCAGCGCTGGCGCATCTTCCGGCGCATTGGTGATCACGTTCATGACGCCCGGCGGCAAGCCTGCCTCACGAAGACACTCCGCGATCAGACGATGGGTGCCGGGGCAGATTTCCGAGGCTTTCAGGATCACGGTATTGCCGCAGGCCAGCGGCAACGCGATCGCGCGGGCGCCGAGAATGACCGGCGCATTCCAGGGCGCGATGCTCAGCACCACGCCGGCCGGCTGGCGGATCGCCATCGAGATGCAGCCAGGCTTGTCCGATGGAATGACCTCGCCCGAGATCTGCGTCGTCATCGCCGCCGCTTCGCGCAACATGCCCGAGGCGAGATGCACGTTGAAACCGGCCCAGGCTGCGGTCGCACCGGTTTCCGCGGCCATCAAGGCAATGAATTCGGCGGCTCGACCGGCCAGGATATCGGCCGCCTTGAGCAGGATTGCACGGCGCGTCGCCGGCCCGGTGCCAGACCAGGCGGGGAACGCTGCAGCGGCCGCATCCGCGGCGCGCTTGGCATCAGCGATCGTCGCCGCCGCAGCCCGCGACGCAACATCGCCGGTGATCGGATTGAGGCGGTCGAACGTGGCCCCGCCGCCTGCTTGCACGTCTTCGTTTTCGATCAGGAGGTTGATGATGTTCATGGTCATGTCCTCGGTTGCTTGGCAGATGAATAAAGACGGCGCTCTAGGTGAGGCCGCCGAGATAGGCACGGCGCACGGAATCGCTGGATTGCAGTTCGGCGGCGGAGCCACTTCCGGAGACTTTCCCGTTGGCGATGACATAGCCGCGGTCGGCGATGCGCAGGCTCTCGCGCGCATTCT
Source organism: Bradyrhizobiaceae bacterium PARB1 (assembly GCA_002256345.1). Taxonomy (GTDB): domain Bacteria; phylum Pseudomonadota; class Alphaproteobacteria; order Rhizobiales; family Xanthobacteraceae; genus Tardiphaga. The sequence goes on from NKIY01000004.1 coordinate 100,958, forward strand.
GCTCGACCATCAACAGTCCCATTCCCGTCTCGCGAATGCCGCGAATAGCGGCAAAAAGCTCCCGGACCAACAGCGGCGACAGGCCAAGCGACGGCTCGTCCAGCAGCAGCATCTCCGGATTGGACATCAGCGCGCGGCCGATCGCGACCATCTGCTGTTCGCCGCCGCTCATGGTGCGAACCACCTGCCGCATCCGCTCGCCGAGACGTGGAAACAGCGTCAGCACCCGGTCGCGCTGCGCGGCCTCGATGGAACGCGCCCGCTTCGGATTGGCGCCCAGCATCAGGTTCTCGGCGACGGTCAGTTCACCGAACACACCGCGCCCTTCGGGCACCAGCGCCAGTCCGCTTTCGACGATCAGATGCGCGGGAAGCGATGAAAGATCGCGCCCGTCGAGTTTGACCTGCTTTCCCGGTCCGCATTTGACGAGACCCGCAATCGCTTTCAGCAGCGAGGACTTGCCGGCTCCGTTGGCGCCAAGAATCACCACGATCTCGCCGCGCGACAACGAGAGCGCGGCATCGCTGAGCGCACGATGCTGCCCGAAACTGACATTGATGCCGGAAACCTCAAGCATGTTCAGGCGCTCCGAGATAGGCTTCAATCACAGCGGGGTCGTTCAACACTGTATCGGTCGCACCATCGGCAATGCGGCGTCCGCTGCTCATGACCACGCATCGGCTGCACAGCGACCGGATCGCCTCCATCACATGCTCGACCATCAGGATGGAGAGCCCTTCCTCTTTCAGCGAACGGATCAGTGCGATGCCGACCTGCAATTCGGACGGATTGAGGCCGGCGAGCCATTCGTCCAGCAGCAGCACACGCGGGCGCAACGCGAGCGCGCGCGCCAGTTCGAGCCGTTTGCGGTCGATATAAGTGAGCTCGGCCGCCGGACGGCTGCTGCAATCGGCGAGGCCAACGCGTGCAAGAAGGGCTTCGATCGACGCACCATTCTCATCGCGCGAACGATGATTGAAGGCGAGCCCCGATTTTACATTCTCGCCGCAGGTCATGCCATCGAGGACGCGTACCAGCTGGAACGTGCGCGCCACGCCGAGCCGCGCAATCCTGAAAGTGGGCCATCCCGCGATGTCGGTGCCGTCGAGAACGACGCTGCCCGCATCGGGACGCAACACGCCGGAGATCAGATTGATCGCCGTGGTCTTGCCCGATCCGTTCGGCCCGAGCAGGCCGACGATTTCGCCGGCATGGATGGTGAAGCCCATGTCGTTGACCGCAACGAGACCGCCAAAGCGTCGCGTCAGGCCGCTGACCTCAAGAACAGGTGCACTTGCGGACATCATGCGCCGCTCCCATCCGTTGCCGGACTTCGGCGGAGCAGCCGAAGCCTGTCGATCAAACCGACCACACCGGACGGCAGGGCATAGACGATGAGGAGGAACACCACGCCCATGATCAGTGTCGACGTGCTGGGAAACCGTGCCGCCAGGAGCTCGAACAGCAACGTGAGCGGAATAGCGCCCAGAGCCGGTCCCCAGAACCGATGCGCGCCGCCAAGCAACGCCATGATCACCACTTCGAAGGAGATCGTCGCATTGAAGGCGATGGACGGCTCGATATAGGTCCATCGCGGGGCCATGATCGCGCCGACCAATGTCATGAAGACGGCCGAGATCACGAACAGCGCGACCTTGGCAAAGGTGACATTGATGCCGCAATGGCGTGCCACCGTCTCGTCCTCACCGATGATCCTCAGTGCGAAGCCGAGCCGCGAGCGGGCGATTAGCCAGCCTGTCGCGAATACGATCACCGCCAGCGCCAGTAGCTGCCAATAGATCTCCTGCTGGGTGATATCGAGGAAGATATAGCGGCCGAGCACGCGGCTCTTGTTGACCTCGAACCACACCACGAGTTGTTTCACCAGCTCGGCCAGGCCGAAAGTGAAGATCACAAAATGCACGCCGCTGAGGCGCAAGGTCGAGAGGCCCACAATGGCCGAAGTGACCGCACCGATTACTGCGGCCACCGCGAGCACCAGCGGCCACGGCAATTGCTCGCCGAGCACGGCCACCGTGTAAGCACCCACACCGAAGAACGCTGTCGTCGCCAGCGAGACATAACGCGTCGGGCCGGAGAACATGCCCCACGCGGTGGCGAGGATGGTGAATTGCAACAGCGTGATGCCGAGCGCGAGATGATAGGCATCGACGAGGGACGGCAGGACCGCGAGACCGGCAATGGCTGCGAGGCCCAAGGCGCCGATCAGAAGCTGGGATGCGCTCATCGGCCGACCCTTCCGAAAATGCCGGCGGGTCGCACGAGCAGAACAGCGAGAAACAACGCGAAATTGACGGCGATGGTCAGACCGGGATCGATATAGGTCGCAACCAGCGCCTCGCTCAGGCCGAGCAGGACGCCGGCAACGAGGCAGCCCATCAGATTGCCGATGCCGCCCATGACAACGACGATCAGCGCCTTCATCGTGAAGACGACGCCTGAGGTCGCACTGAAAGTCAGGAACATGCTGATCAGCACGCCAGCAGAAGCGACCAGTGCACCACCGACAGCAAACGCTAACGCCGAAAGTTGCGGCACATTGATCGCCACCAGCGGCGCCGATGCGGGATCGACAGCGACGGCGCGGATCGATGTGCCGATGCGCGTGCGCGTGAGCAGCAGATACAGCACCGTGCCGAGCACAACAGCGAGGGCAAAGGCCACCAGGCGATTCATCGCCAGCACTTCGCCAACGACAGTCACCGGAATGGCCAGAAACGAATAGCTGAAATAGGCACCGCCGAACATTGTGAGTAAGATGCCCTGCACGATGAACATCAGGCCGAACGTGGCGAGAATGCTGTCCACCTCCAGCGCATCGCGCGTGCGGGCACGGCGCACCAAAGGCGTCAGGAAGATCTTGTAGAGCAGCAAGCTCGCCACGAAGCTGATGGGCACGACGACCGCCAGTCCGACCAGCGGATTGACCGCCCAGCCCGTGAACAGCAAGTAGGACGCAAAGGCCGAGCCGATCAGGAATTCGCCGTAAGCGAGATTCATGATCCGCGCCACGCCATATTGCAGGGTCAGCCCCATAGCGATGAGCGCATACATTCCGCCCAGCACGAGGCCGGTGAGCACCGCGTTCGTCATTTCATCATTCCGGATTGCAGGAGCATGATCCCGGCGACGCCGCTGGTGAGCGGCTGAGATCATGCTCCGATCAAGCGTGTCGCGATTACTGCGTCTTCCAGGCCGGCTTCGGCAGGATCGGCTGGCGCGCGCCCTGATTGGCCGACGGCGCGACGCCGTAGAATTCGCCGCCCTGCCACTGGCCCACCCACCAGTAATTGGTCGGCATGTTGTTCTCGAACTTCACCTTGCCGATGACAGTATCGAAGCTGCCGGTCTGCAGGTCCTTGATGACCGCAGCACGATCGACCTTGCCGACCCGCTCGATCGCCTGCTGCAGCATCTGCAGGCTCGCGAAGGTGACGGCACTGGCCCAGCGATCCGGCTCGGCGCCGTTCACAGCGGAAGCCTTGTGGCGGGCGAGGTAGTCCTTGATGGCCGGGCTGTCGCCGCTCCAGCCGCCGATGCCCATCACGCCTTCCGCATTGGCAGCAAATTTCTGCTTGAAGAGCGGAAATGCCGTGCCGACACCGGTGTAATAGACCTTCGGATTGAAACCCGAGATGCGCGCCTGTTCGGTGATCGCAATCGTGTCCGGCGGATAGCTGAAGGCGATGAACGTATCGGGATTGAGCGCCTTCACTTCATTGACGATCGGGCCGAGATCCTGCGTGCCGACCGGATAGGTCTTGTCATAAGCGAGCTTGAACTTTGCCGCGGCCAATGCCGGGCGCGCTGCAGCGGAGAGATCGATGCCGAAGCCATCGGCGATACTCACCATGGCCACCGTGTCGCCGATCTTGCCCTCGCCGCGCAGTTTCACCAGCAGCTCGACCAAGGTCTTCGATGCATCGGCGCTGGTGCCGAGCAGCCAGAAACTGTTCGGCCAGCGCTTTGCCAGTTCCGGCGCACGGTCGGTGACGGCGGTGGAGGCGAGATGCGGATAGCCGGCCTTGTTGAGGATCGGGCCGACCGCGAGGTTCAGACCGGTGCCCCAGGGCGGCAGGATGAAATCGACCTTGTCCTGGTTGATCAGCCGCTCCAGCGCCTTGGCCGCCTCCTCGGCGCTCGAGCGGTCGTCATATTGCACGACCTCGATGGGCACGCGCTTGTCGCCGAGCTTGAGGCCGCCGGCGGCATTCACTTCCTTGACCCACAATTCGTAATTCGGAATCGACGTCACCGCTGCGCCACCGGCCGCTGGACCCGTGCGCGAGATCGCATAGCCGATCTTGACCGAGGTCTGGGCTTGCGCCGCCCCGCTCCACAGCGTCCCCGCACCGGCCATTACCGCCAGTCCGAGAGCGAGTCCCATGGCCTGATGCTTGATTGCCGACCTGCGATCGATAGCCGCACCCTTGGTAACCGTACTCATGTCTGCCTCCCCTGTGATGCTGTGACGGCGCTTTTGCAGCGCTCGAACGAGGCGGAGACTAGTTGAGCACTGGGGCGCGTGAATTGGACGCATCCGGGGAAAGATTGCACCAAACCGTGCAACACGATTGAATGCGCGCGACGGATTGTCCCATGCCGAGGCCAGACCATGTTCGACGATGCGATAGATCTGGCCGGGAAATCCGCAGCACTCCACGTCGAGCGCTTCAGACCGGGGCTCGCGCTGCGCAACTGGTCGATCCGCCAATCGGGGCAGCGGCGATCGCATCTGCTCGCGCTCGAAAGCCGCGGCGGCACCGCGAACATGCGCGGCACCGCGATCGCATTCGGATCGCCCACATTGCTGTGGCTACCTTGCGACCATGACGGAAGCCTGCAGGTCGAGGCTGGCGCCCAAGGCTATCTGGTGGCCGTGAGCGACGACCTGCTGACCCAAACCATCGCCGGCTCGGCCGAGGCGCTGCATCTCCGCCGGACAATCGACCGCCTCGTGCTGCTGGAAGGCGCCAAGACATCGGAAGGCTTTGCAGCGATTGCGGCCTCATGCAGCATGCTGGTGGGCGAACTGGCCATACCTGGCCGCGGCAGTGCCACGATGCTGTCCACCCATCTGCTGCTGACGTGCCTGCATCTGTGGCGCGCGCTGATCGCGGAAGAACCGGTCGATGACATCACGCTCCGCGGCGATGGCCCACGGCTGGTCGGCAATTTCCTGCAAATGGTCGAACTGCATTACCGTGATGGCTGGCCGATCGCGCGCTATGCAGCGGCGCTCGGTGTCACCGACGACAAGCTCCATGCTCATTGCAAGCGGGAAACCGGCGTCAGTCCGCGCGCCGTCTTGCATCAGCGTCTGATCCGTGAGGCCTGCACCCGGTTGCGCCAGCTCGATCTTCCCGTGGAACAGATCGCCTACGGCCTCGGTTTCCACGACCCCGGCTATTTCAACCGCTTCTTCCGCAAGCATCAGAACGAATCGCCGGGAACCTACAGGCGGCGCGTGAGGCTCAGTCCGGGGCGTCACGGGCCGTCTTATGCGGCCTGGCCGTGATCGCCCGAACAAAACGCCTTCGTGATCGGCTCCAAGAAGGGTTGCGACCTATACCGCATAGGGGTATATGAGACGCATGCGTGAAGACATCAAGACATCCGTGACGAAGCGCCTCGGCAGGATCGAGGGGCAGGTGCGCGGTCTGTCGAAAATGATCGACGAGGACCGTTACTGCATCGATGTCGTGACCCAGATCTCCGCCGTGCGCGCGGCACTCCGCCGCGTCGAGGAGGAGATTCTCAAGGTCCACGTGTCGCACTGCGTCGAGCACGCCATCGCGAGCGGTGACAAAGCCGAACAGCGGCAGAAGATCGCCGAGCTCATGGCAGTCGTCGGAAGGGCCGAGCGATGAGGCATGTTGCTGACAGCTCCAGCTTGGCTTCCGCGGATTTCGCACATACGGTCTGCGCAGAGAATCGCATGATCGAAGGCAATCGATAGCAATGCTCGTCAGGCTCGCCAGGGACCAGCGGAAGAAGGCGGGGTGGATCGTCGCCCTCGTCTATCTGCTGTGCATCATGGCGCCGACGCTGTCATACGCCATGCCCGGCAAGCAGGCCGTTTCGGACTGCATGACCATCGAGGGGGTCGCGGCAGGATCGATGCATATGCACGACCTGTCAGCCCCAACGATCACCGCCCATGTCGACGAGGCGGCGCACGATCACGCACAGGCCCAACCGGCCGCGATGTCCGACGAGGACTCCCCTTCCAAGAAGGGACCGCACACCACCAGCGGGCAGTGCTGCGCGCTGATGTGCATCGGTGCCATGCCGGCTCCGCTCATGGAGATCGCATCCCCGTCGGCGCCGACTGTCGTCCGCATCACGACGAGCTATCGTGCGACGGCCGACAACGCGCCCGACGTCCACTACCGCCCCCCCATCGCCTGATCTGATCGCCTAGACGCTGCGCCGCCCCGGGGAGGGTGCGTGCGCCTGTGGTCCATCGTCAGTTCAGGAAATCAATATGTTTGCGCTTATTGGGGCGAAGATTGCCGCCGTTCGTTCGGTGGCCACGAGACTATTCGACAAGAGACCAGTGGCATTGGCCGCGGCGACAACGGCAACGCTGGCGCTCGGAGGCTGCCTGCCGGTCACGGCGCCGCTGCGCGCCGATCCGGCCGATCCAACCGTTCCCGTCGCGCCGGCGAGCTACCGTTCGACGGTGGCTCCCTATACGTCGATGCGGCCGGTCTCGCCGTCCGCATGGCGGCAGCGGAATGACGACGTCTCCCCCTCTTCGAAGTCCAGCAGGTAGAGGGCGGCATGTCGAACATGAACCGATCGTTTCGGATTCACTCCGGACGTCGCAGCCTGACGCGTTCGGGCGTCACTGTGACGGCGCTTCTGCTGCTCTCCGGCTGCGCGAGCTTCTCGCCCGACAAGGGAATGAGCGTGGTCGCCGGCGTCACCGACGCCGCGATCCGCAAGGATGTCATCTCCATCCGGTCCGACGACGACGCCCGCTTCGCCGATGAGACCGTCGGCAAGCTGAAAGCCCGCACGCTCACGGTGGACACCGCCGTGCAGATCGCCCTCCTCAACAACCGGGGACTTCAGGCCGCCTACAACGAGCTTGCGCTCGCCGAAGCGGACATGGTCGCTGACAGCCTGCCGCCCAATCCGTCGTTCTCCGTGTCGCGCAGCGTCAGCGGCGGAACGGTCGAAATCTCGCGCCAGGTCGCGGGCGACATCCTCGCCATCGCCACGCTGCCATTCCGTTCCGAGATCGCACGCGAGCGCTTCAAGAGGGCGCAGCTTGCCGCCGCCGAACAGACCTTGCGTCTGGCCGCCGATGTCAGGGACGCCTTCTACCGCGCCGCGGCTGCGAACGAACTCGTCGCTGTGCTGACGGAGGCGAAGACGATCGCCGAAACCACCGCGCAGCTCGCCACGAAGCTGGGCGAAACGGGTTCGCTCAACAAGCTGGACCAGGCCCGCCAGCAGGCCTTCTACGCCGAGACCACGGCGGATCTGGCGGCGGCCAGGCAGGAGGCCGCGAGTTCACGCGAACGCCTGATAAGGCTGCTCGGCCTGTGGGGACGCGACACCAACATCAAGCTGCCCCGCACCCTGCCGCAGCTTCCGCGCAAGCCGCAGACGCTGCCGCTCATCGAGGTGCAGGCCGTCGAACGCAGGCTCGACCTCCAGATGGCGCGCATCGATCTTCTGGCGCTCGCCAAGTCGCTCGAACTCACGCAGGCCACCCGCTTCGTGACGCTGCTCGACATGTCGGGCTCGCAGAGCAAGGAGCTCGGAAGTCCGAACCGCAGCCGCAGCGTCGGCATCGACTTCCAGATTCCGATCTTCGACGGCGGCGAGGTGCGCGTGCGGCAATCCGCCGAGATCTACAATCAGGCGTTCAATCTGCTGACCGAGAAGGCGATCAACGTCCGCTCCGAGGCGAGGAACGCCTTCCAGGTGTACCGGTCGACCTACGACATCGCGCTTCAGTATCAGCGCGAGGTGCTGCCGCTTCGTCAGGTCATCTCCGAAGAGATGCAGCTTCGCTATTCGAGCATGCAGATCGATGTGTTCGCGCTGGTGGTCGAGGCCACCGCGAGGATCGCCGCCCAGCGCGCGGGGGTCGCCGCCAAGCGCGACTTCTGGCTCGCAAACTCCGCGCTGCAGACCGCCGTGAATGGTGGCGGCCGCGGTGAATCCCCATCCCAAACGACGGGCACGACGACCGTACAGGCGTCGGCCGGCGGAGGTCACTGATGAGCGATCCGATCCTGTCCAGACGCAACTTCCTCGGCACCGCGACGGCTCTCGCCAGCGCAGCGGCAATCTCCGGTCGCGCCCAGGCCGCGAGCATTCCGGAAGCTCCCACGATGGAGAAGACCTCGATGCAGCCGCCGCTGCATCCGACCTCGGGGCCGGACTACAACCCCGTCGTCACCCTCAACGGCTGGACGTTGCCGTGGCGCATGAATGGCGACTGGAAGGAATTCCACCTAGTCGCCGAGCCCGTGGTGCGCGAATTCGCCGAGGGCATGAAGGCCCATCTCTGGGGATATAACGGTCAGTCTCCAGGCCCCACCATCGAGGTCGTCGAGGGGGACAAGGTCCGCATCTTCGTGACCAACAAGTTGCCCGAGGCAACCACCGTGCATTGGCACGGCGTCATCCTGCCATGCGGCATGGACGGCGTCGGCGGGCTGTCCCAGCCCCACATCCCGGTCGGAAAGACCTTCGTCTACGAATTCGAGATGAAGCATAGCGGGACCTTCATGTACCACCCGCATTCGGACGAGATGGTCCAGATGGCGATGGGCATGATGGGCATGATCGTCGTGCATCCACGCGACCGCAACTTCCGGCCCGTCGATCGCGATTTCGTCTTCATCATGAGCAGCTATCTCATCGACCCCGGCACCTATCTGCCGAAGGTCACCGAGATGACCGACTTCAACATGTGGACCTGGAACAGCCGCGTGTTCCCCGGCATCGATGTCCTTCCGGTGCGCCTCGGCGACAAGGTGCGCGTCAGGGTCGGCAACCTGACGATGACCAACCATCCGATACATCTGCACGGACACAAGTTCGCTGTGAGTTGCACCGACGGCGGCTGGGTACCGGAGAGCGCCGCCTGGCCCGAGACGACAACCGACATCCCGGTCGGGGCGATCCGCGCGTTCGACTTCCTTGCCGACAATCCCGGCGACTGGGCGTTCCACTGCCACAAGTCGCATCACACCATGAACGCCATGGGCCACGACATGGTGAACCTGATCGGCGTGTCCAAGAAGGACATCGCGAAAGCGCTCGGCAAGGTCGCGCCCGACGGGATGGCGATGGGATCGACCGGCATGGCGATGGGCGAAATGGAGATGCCGCTGCCCGACAACACGCTTCCGATGATGACCGGTACCGGCCAGTTCGGACCGATCGAGATGGGCGGCATGTTCACCGTCTTGAAGATCCGCGAAGGACTGGCGCGGGACGATTACCGGGATCCCGGCCCCTATCAGTTTCCGAAGGGAACGGTGGCCTACGAAGTCGAGGCACCGCAGGCCGCACCTGTGCGACAGGAAACCGGGAAGCCTGCAGCCACCAAGGAAATGCCCAAGGCCATGAAGCACAAGGGAATGAAGGGGATGTGATCCCCCGCCCGAACCTGAAGAAGGAGAGACACGTGAAACGACTACTCGAACTGCGGGCAGCGGTGATCGCCGCAGCCCTTGTATCGGCAGGCGCGGCACTCGCGGCCAGCGAACATGCCGGTCATGCGCAGCACACGGAGACCTATTCGACCGGCGAGCCGGCCGATGCGAAGAAGCCCGCACGTATCGTGCAGGTCTCCATGACCGAAGCGAACGGCAAGATGCTGTTCGCTCCGGCGAAGATCGAGGTCCGCAAGGACGAACAGATCAGGTTCGTGCTTCGCAACGGCGGACAACTCGAGCACGAATTCGTCCTCGGGACGACCGAGGAGAATCTCAAGCATGCAGCATCCATGGCGAAGAATCCCGACATGGAGCACGACGACCCGAACGCCAGAAAGCTCGATCCGAACAAGACGGGAGATCTCGTCTGGAAGTTCAGCAAGGCGGGCGAGTTCGAATTTGCGTGCCTGATACCCGGCCACCGCGAAGCGGGAATGGTCGGCACCGTCGTCGTCAAATAGCAACTGAAAGGACAGAACAGATGAACACCAGCAGACTCGCCGCCGCGATCGTCGCGCTCTCGATCGCGATGCCCTCGGCCAGCTTCGCGCAGGACGCGATGATCAACGGAGAAGTGAAGAAGGTCGACGAAGCCGCCAAGAAGATCACACTGAAGCACGGCCCGATCAAGCGCCTGGGCATGGACGAGGGCATGACGATGGTCTTCCGCGTTCAGGATCCAGCGATGCTCAAGCAGGTCAAGGCCGGCGACAAAGTGCAGTTCGTCGCCGAGCGCGGCAATGACGGCATCGCCATCACGAAGATCCAGAAGAGCAAGTAAAGCCAACGCTCCTGGCGTCCCCCGCCGAGCGGCGGGATGCCGGCGGCAGCACCGATCGGCAAAACGATTCGATCGCGAAGCAAGACTTTCAACCGACCATTCCCACCTCGATTCCGGATAAAGGAAGACCGATGTCGAAGATCTCCATCTCCACATTCGTGGCTGCAGTGTTCGCGTCCGGTGCGGCGCTCGCGCATCCCGAATTCCAGTCCGCCGAGCCACCCGCCGGAAAAACTTCGGCGCCCCCCAGTCAGATCCGCATCCTGTTCAACGAGAGCGTCATCCCGCAATTTTCGGGGATCGAACTCAAGGACCAGTCGGGCAAGAAGATCGCGACCGGCAAAGCGACGGTCGATCCGTCCAACAAGAAGATGATGATCGTCCCGCTCAAGGACCAGCTTGCTCCCGGCGACTACAAAGTCCAATGGTATGCGGTGTCCGACGATACCCACAAGGTGAAGGGCAGCTATTCATTCGGCGTGGCGCAGTGATGATCGACTTTGGCCTCGTCCTGTCCCGCTTCCTGCACTATGCGGCATCGACGACGCTTGCCGGCGCGGCGTTCTTTCCCCTCTACGCTTACGCAGCCACCGAGCCCGAGAGGCTGGTCCGCTGGCGTGGACGCGTCCTGCTCTGCTCGGCAATCCTCGCTTTGGTCGGCTGTGTTGGATGGTTCGCCTTTTCGGTGGCCCAGATGAGCGGCGGACTTGCGGACGTGATCGATCCCGAGGTCGTCGGGGCCGTCGTCCACCACACCGGCTTCGGCGTGGTGTGGATGACCCGCATGGCCGTCGCGGCGGGGCTTGTCGCCATCACGGTCATGCTGCCGTCGCGGAGTTCGATGGGGCGCAATCTGCTCATCGCGGTCCTCGCCGCCGGACTGCTGGCCTCCCTGGCCGGCGCCGGCCATGCGCAAATGAAAGATGGTTGGGAGGGCGCGTTGCATGTCACGGCCGACGCCGCGCATCTGCTCGCCGCCGGGGCATGGCTTGGAGGATTGCTCCCGCTCGGGGTTATCCTGCTCGGCAGCCGCGCGACGCGCATGGACGCCGTCACCATCGATGTCGAGAGTGTGCTGACGCGTTTCTCGGGAATGGGCTATGCGGCCGTGGCGACGCTCATTGGCACCGGTCTGATCAATAGCTGGTTCCTGGTCGGATCGGTGTCGAACCTGTTCGAAAGCACTTACGGATGGATATTGATGGTGAAGCTGGCGTGCTTCGCCGGGATGCTCGGACTTGCCACGGCCAACAGGTTCTGGCTGATGCCGGCGCTCGAGGCAGCCGGACGCGTCGGCACTACGGACGCCTGGAAGAAACAGCTGCGTATCCATGTGCTGGGCGAGCAGGGTCTCGGCCTGCTCGTCCTGCTCTGCGTGAGCATCATCGGAACGATCCGCCCGGCGATCGGACAATGACGGGCGACTTGCCTGCCATCATTTATCTCCCGTTCGTCATGGCACATATCCCGCGTAGCAACACCGAAGCGCTCTCTGGCCAACGAGATTAACAAGAGGAGTTTTCCATGCTCAAGATTGATGTCCCGACGCGCCGCGGCGTACTGGCGCTGCTCGCCGCCGGCCTGATATTTCCGTCGCGGTCGCTGCGTGCCGAGACTCCCGCCATGCATGTTCACAAGGATCCGGACTGCGGCTGCTGCGGGGGATGGGTGGATCACTTGCGAAGCGCCGGCTTCGCAGTGACCGTCGATGAAACGTCGGAGCTCACGGCGATCCGCACGCGGCTCCGCGTCCCACCCGCGCTGTCGTCTTGCCACACGGCTGAAGTTGCCGGATACGCGATCGAGGGGCATGTGCCTGCCGAAGCGATACGGCGATTGCTGGAGACCCGCCCCACCGCATTTGGCCTGGCGGTGCCCGGCATGCCAACCGGATCGCCCGGCATGGAAGGCGGCACCCCGGTGGCCTATGACGTTATCCTCTTCGCGGCCGGCGGGCAGCGCCCCTTCATGCGCTTCATCGGCACGAAAAGCATCGGCTGACCTCGCTCGCGGGGTGACGGCCCCATCGCCCGGTTAACGTAGTGGCGAACATGTGAAGTGCAGGCACTTTCCGGCCGCTTCTCACCGTGGGATGATGCGGCATGTTGATGCGTGACTTCATCGCACGGTTTTTGGCGGTCTTTCTGATCGTTGGTCTCGTCGCGCCACCGCTGGTGTCGCCGGCGGCGGCGAAACCGATGTCCGCGTCGCAGATGACTAACGCCGATATGTCGGCAGACATGCCCTGTTGTCCGGACGATCCGAAGAGCACTTCGTGCCCGGACTGCCCGCTCGTCGCGATGTGTATCTTCAAGGTCACCCTCGACGGGCCATCGTTAGCGGAAGCAATGCCGCTGCGGGTACCAGCCAGGACGGTGCATGGGGTCCGCAACGACGAGCCCTCCCGGGACCTCGACCGACCACCTCCCGACCAGCCTCCCCGAATCTCGATCTGACGGGCGCGCAAGCGCCGATGGGCTCCGTGCGTGCCGCGCACGGACGAGCATGCAGCTATTGCGGCATGCAAGGTCAATCGAGAACAGGAACATGGCTATGGATACTATTTCGCGCGCGATCCGGATCGCGATCACCGCTGCTGCCTTCGGCGTCCCGATCAACTCTGCCTCTGCGGACATCAAGGACTACAGGTTCGAACTGGTCGACAACCAACTTCAGGCAGGTCCGGACCGGACCATTACCGTCCGCCTTCTGAATGCGAAGACCGGGAAGACCGTCCCGGATGCGGTCATATTCGCGACCCGCCTGGATATGGCTCCCGACGGCATGCAGGAAATGGCGACGAAAATCGTGCCAGTCCCTGGCGCCGAGCCCGGCAGCTACCGCTTCAAGGCAACGCTCGGCATGGCGGGACGGTGGCAGTTCTCCCTCGCCGCCAAGGTTCAGGGCGAAACGGGCACCGTCGAAGACAAGCTCGTCGTCACGGTGCGGAAATGACACGCCCGTTCGCGGCAGGTGCGGCCGCAGCGTTGATCGCTGCGGCCGGCGCATTCGTGCTCACCGAAACGAAGCCACCTTTGGAACAGGTCTTTCCAGTCATCACTGCCGCTACCGCGGATACGTCCGCGGCGACCATCTACTATCGGGATCCCGACGGCAGGCCGACCTACTCCTCGACACCAAAGAAGACATCAGACGGCAGAGCGTTTCGTCCGGTACGCGCGAGCGAGGATATCCGTTTCGACGACGATTCCACCGAGGAGACACCCGCCGTCGCGAGCACGGCCGGTAGCTCAGGAGAAAGGCGCATCAAGTTCTACAGGAATCCCATGGGTCTGCCCGATACCTCGTCGACGCCGAAGAAGGACTCGATGGGGATGGATTACATCCCGGTCTATGATGACGAAGATGCGGACGACGGGTCGGTGAAGCTCACGCCAGGAAAGATCCAGCGTACCGGTGTCAGGTCCGAACCGGCGGCGCTTCGCTCGATAGAAGCGCTCATCCGCGCCCCCGGCACGATCCAGCTCGATGAACGGCGGGTGTCCGTCATCTCGATGCGCTCCGAGACCTGGGTGCAGAAGGTCGCCGACGTCACCACGGGCACCCGCGTCCGCAAGGGCCAGCACCTCATGGACGTCTACAGTCCGTCGGTCTCGTCCGCTGCCGCCGAATTCGTCGCGGCCATCTCGTCCAGGCAAGCAGCAGCGGACAGCAACATCGGACGCGGCGCGCGTCAACGCATCCTGAATCTCGATGTTCCGGAGCCCGTCATCGCCGAGATGGAGCGGAGCCGTACCGCGCCGCTCGTCATTGGATGGCTCGCGCCGCGCGACGGCGTGATCCTCGAGCGCAACGCTGTCGAGGGCATGCGTGCACAGCCGGGCGATGTTCTGTTTCGCGTCGCCGACATCTCCGTCGTCTGGGCGATCGTTGACGTCGCCGAACGCGACCTCGGCATGCTCGCTGTCGGTCAACCCGTGACGATCAGAGCCCGCGGCCTTGCTGGACGGTCGTTTCCTGGAAGGATTGATGTGATTTATCCGCAGGTGAACCGCGAGACACGCACGGCACGCGCGCGTATCCAGCTCGACAATCCCGGTTTCGCACTCCTTCCCGACATGTATGTCGATGCCTCAATCGACACAGGCACGCTCGACCAGGTCGTCTCCGTGCCGGAGAGCGCTCTCCTCGATACCGGTGGCAAACAAGTGGTGCTCGTCGACCGGGGTGAAGGCCGGTTCGAACCGCGGGACGTCAAGGTCGGCCGCCGAGGTGCCGGATATGTCGCAATCTCGGAAGGCATTGCGGAAGGCGAGAATGTCGTGGTCGCAGCCAACTTCCTGATCGACGCCGAGAGCAATCTGAAGGCCGCGCTCAAGAGCTTCTCAAGTGCGGAAGCTCCACAATGATTTCGCACATCATCTCGTGGTCCGCACGCAACCTGCTGCTGACGCTGCTCGGCACCGGCTTCGCCGCGGCCGCTGGCCTCTACGCATTGCTGCATCTGCCGCTCGACGCCATCCCGGACCTCTCCGATACGCAGGTCATCGTCTACACCGAATATCCGGGGCAGGCCCCTCAGGTCATTGAGGATCAGGTCACCTATCCGCTCACCGCGGCGATGCTGACGGTGCCGAAGTCCAAGGTCGTCCGCGGCTTCTCGTTCTTCGGCGCGTCTTTCGTCTACGTCATCTTCGAGGACGGCACCGACATCTACTGGGCGCGGTCGCGTGTCCTCGAATTCCTGAACGGTGCAACATCCAGGCTCCCCGCCGGCGTCTCTCCGACCATCGGACCTGACGCCACGGGCGTTGGTTGGGTGTATCAGTACGCCGTGATGTCTAGGGAGCTGAACCTGTCGGACACACGGGCGATCCAGGATTGGAACCTGAAATTCGCGCTCGCCAAGGCGGAAGGCGTCGCCGAGGTCGCAAGCGTCGGCGGCTTCGTTCGGCAATACAACGTGATCCTCGATCCGCTCCGGATGCGCGATCTCGGCATCACCATGCAGAAGATGCGGGAGGCGATCCGCGCGAGCAATGCCGACGTGGGCGGCCGCACCGTCGAGCTGTCCGAGTTCGAATACGTCATTCGCGGCAGGGGCTATCTGAAGTCGATCGACGATTTGGGAAATATCGTCCTGAAATCCAGCAACGGCACGCCGGTCCTGCTGCGCGATGTGGCCCGGGTTGAAATCGGCCCGGACGAGAGACGCGGCATCACCGAGCTCAACGGTGAGGGCGAAGTCGCAAGCGGCATCGTGGTTCAGCGTTTCGGCGCCGGTGCGCTCGATGTCATCGAGAACGTCAAAAGACGATTCAAGGAGATCGCAAGCAGCCTGCCCGGATCGGTCGATATTGTCGCGGTCTACGACCGGTCGAACCTGATACACGCCGCCATTGCGACGCTCAAACACACGTTGCTCGAGGAGAGCGTCGTCGTGGCTCTTGTCTGCATCGTCTTCCTGCTCCACGTCCGCAGCGCTCTGGTGGCAATCCTGATGTTGCCGGTCGGTGTACTGATGGCTTTCCTGGCGATGAAGCTGCTCGGGCTGGGCTCGAATATCATGAGCCTCGGCGGGATCGCCATCGCCATCGGCGCGATGGTCGACGCCGCCATCGTCATGATCGAGAACGCCCACAAACATCTCGAGCGGGCGTCGCCCGACAAGCCACGCGTCGAGGTCCTGATCGAGGCCGCGACCGAAGTGGGGCCAGCACTGTTCTTCAGCCTGCTGATCATCACCGTCTCGTTCATGCCAATCTTCACGCTGGAGTCCCAGGAGGGCCGGCTGTTCAGCCCGCTCGCCTTCACCAAGACGTTCGCCATGGCGGCGGCGGCGATCCTGTCCGTGACGCTGGTGCCCGCGCTCATGATCCTTTTCGTCCGCGGGCGGATCATTCCGGAGCACCGCAATCCCATCAACCGCTTCCTGATCTGGATCTACAGGCCTGTGATCGAACGCGTGATGCGCGCGAAGACCCTGGTCGTCCTGCTCGCCATGGCGGTGCTCGCGGCGAGCGTCTGGCCTGCCAGCCGGCTCGGCACTGAATTCATGCCGAGCCTGAACGAGGGCACGCTCATGTACATGCCGACGACGCTGCCCGGCATTTCCGTGACCAAGGCCGCCGAACTGATGCAGACGCAGAACAGGATCATCAAATCCTTCCCCGAAGTCGCCTCGGTGTTCGGCAAGGCCGGCCGTGCTGCGACGGCGACAGATCCCGCGCCTTCGGAGATGTTCGAGACGATCGTCAACCTGAAGCCGAAGGAGGAATGGCGGCCCGGGCTCACGGTCGACGCGCTGATCGCCGAAATGGACAAGGCGCTGCAGTTTCCGGGCGTCTCCAATGCCTGGACGATGCCCATCAAGGCGCGCATCGACATGTTGTCGACCGGCATCCGCACGCCGGTCGGCGTCAAGGTCATCGGCACCGATCTCATTGAGATCGATCGGCTCGCCAAGCAGATCGAACGAATCCTGAAGACCGTCCCCGGGACCTCATCGGCTTACGCGGAGCGCGGTATCGGCGGCTACTATCTTGACGTGACGCCCGACCGCGACGCACTCGCGCGCTATGGCATCATGATCCAGGACGTGCAGGACGTGATCGCGACGGCGCTCGGCGGCCAGACCGTGACGACCACCGTCGAGGGCCGCCAACGCTTCACGGTCAACATGCGCTATCCCCGCGATCTCCGCGACAGTCCGCAGGCGATCGCGCGCGACGTGCTGGTGCCCATGCCGGCTGGCGGCGCCGTCCCGCTCGGAGAGGTGGCGAAGATTGCGCCCACGCGCGGCCCAACGTCGATACGCACCGAGAACGGTCAGCTGGCTGCGTATATCTATGTCGATATCCGGGACCGCGACCTCGGCGGTTTCGTCGCCGACGCGCGCCACGCGGTGCAGGCCGGCGTCAAGTTTCCGCCCGGCTATTACGTGATGTGGAGCGGCCAATACGAATATCTCGAACGTGCGGCAGCGCGTCTGAAGATCGTCGTTCCGGTGACGCTCCTCATCATCTTCCTGCTGCTCTACGTGAACTTCCGGTCGCTGACCGAGACCATGATCGTGATGCTGTCGTTGCCGTTCGCGCTGGTCGGCGGGCTCTGGCTGATGTGGTGGCTTGGCTTCAATCTCTCGGTGGCAGTGGCGGTCGGCTTCATTGCGCTGGCCGGCGTCGCCGCCGAGACCGGCGTCGTGATGCTGATGTATTTGAACCAGGCCCTGGCATCGGTGCAGGCCCGGCGCGATCTCGAAGGCCGGCAACTGTCCCGGACCGACCTTTACGATGCGGTGATGGAAGGCGCGGTGGAACGTGTCCGTCCGAAGATGATGACCGTGGTGGCGATCATGGCCGGCCTGCTGCCGATCATGTGGAGCACCGGTACCGGTTCGGAGATCATGCAGCGCATCGCGGTGCCGATGATCGGCGGCATGATCTCCTCGACGCTGCTCACGCTCATCGTCATCCCGGCGATCTTCGCACTACTGAAAGGATACGGACTGCCGCAGCATTCCCTCCCTGCGCCGCACGAAGAGGGGAGCGGCATCGGACATGCGGCGTAACGGCATGCATTGGACGAAATACCTGATTCAGGACGCTTCGAGTTCCTTGATCATGTCCGGATGACGATTGAGCAGCGTGATGAGCTGGACAGTCGGTCCGCTCGGTTCGATCAGTCCCCGCTCATATTTGTCGAACGCCTTGGGGCCGACGCGGAATATCGCGCCGGCCCGGCGTTGCGACAGACCGAGCTTGGTGCGGAACTTGCGGATCGTCTCAGGCGTCGGGATTCCGTCCACCTGCTCTTTCAACATACGGAGCGCAGCATCGACGATACTCATGTCATTTCCGACATGCACACCGTCGCCCTTACCCTTGGGATAGTAACCCGGCAGTTTCACGGTAACGCTCTTTCCCTTGTAAAAGACCTTAAAGGGACGTGAGGCTCTGGTGAGCGTTTCACCAGTCTCTGGAGAGGGCATCGTTCTCGGGAGAGTGGCCACCTTCGATGCCATGACTACTTCTCCTTGAAGGACACGACAGTGAACGCCGTTACGACGTTCGCCTGGAATTTGACATAAAGCATTTGTCCGTCTCCGGCCGGCACGTGGTAGACATCCTGCCAGATCTTGTGATCGGCATTGGTCGTCATCGACTTGTAGAACATGGTCCGGTCGATGGTCTTGATCGTCTGCGCGACCGCATTGCGATCGAAGCCGAGAGCTACAGCATCCCGCAGCGCGCTGGACGTCATCGAGAGCGTATCAACCCTACCCATCGCAGCTTTGATCGCAGCGAGCGCGTAGGTCGGTTTGCGCTTATCCATACGAATACACCGCCCCCATAATGGTGGCAAGCCGAACCACGCCACCCATCGCCGTTACGTCGAGCATCAAGGCAATTAACCCTTCATTAACCATCCAGGTTCAGCCTTCGGATGTGCGACGGAACCGGACGACTTTTGGGGACCGGCAGCCGCATCGAAGAGCCGTCCGGCGTAACGCCCGGACGGCTTTTTGCCGGGATCGCTACACTGCCTTGGCCGCGGCCCTGCCCGCCGTTCTCCCGGAGAACAGGCAGCCGCCGAGGAAGGTTCCTTCCAGCGAGCGGTAGCCGTGCATGCCGCCGCCGCCGAAACCGGCGGCTTCGCCCACCGCATAGAGCCCGGGAATGATCCGATGATCGGCGCCGAACACGCGCGCATCGAGATCGGTCTCGAAACCGCCCAGTGTCTTGCGCGTCAGGATGTTCAGCCGCACGGCGATCAGCGGGCCCTTGTCCGGATCGAGAATGCGATGCGGCTTCGCGGTGCGGATGAGCTTGTCGCCGATATATTTGCGCGCATTGTGCAGGTTCATCACCTGCGCGTCCTTCACATAGGGATTGGCAAGCGTGCGGTCGCGCGCCTCGATCTGTTCCTTGATGCGATCGAGCTTCAGCAAATCGCTGCCGGCCAGTTCGTTCATCGCCTTGACGAGATCACCGAGATTGTCGCGCACGATGAAATCCGCCCCGTGCTCCTTGAAGGCCTCCACCGGCGCCGGCGCGCCCTTGTTGGTGGCACGGCGCGCGGTCTGCAGCCAGCTTTTGCCCGTCAGATCCGGATTCTGCTCCGAGCCTGACAGCGCGAATTCCTTCTTGATGATCGCCTGCGTCAGGATGAACCAGGAATAGTCGTAGCCGGTGGACTGGATATATTGCAGCTGTCCGAGCGTATCGGAGCCTGGAAACAACGGCGCCGGCAGCCGTTCGCCTGTTGCATCGAACCACATCGAGGATGGCCCAGGCAGGATGCGGATGCCATGCTTCGGCCAGATCGGATTCCAGTTCTCGATGCCCTCCACATAGTGCCACATGCGGTCGCGATTGATCAGCCGCGCGCCGGCCGCCTCCGTGATGCCGATCATGCGGCCATCCACATGCGCGGGCACGCCGGAAATCATCCGCTGCGGCGGTGCACCCAGACGCTGTGGCCAGTTCTGCCGGACGAGGTCGTGATTGCCGCCGATACCGCCGGAGGCCACGATCACTGCCTGTGCGTGCAGCGAGAACTCGCCGATCGACCGCCGCGGCGAACTCTCGCCCCGTTCGTTATTTGCCGGCTCGAGAATCGTGCCACTCACGCCATCGACATTGCCATTCGTCACGCTGAGCGCATCGACGCGGTGACGGAACCTGAAGCTCAGCAATCCCTTTGCGACAGCCTCGCGCGCGCGGCGTTCGAACGGCTCGACGATGCCCGGCCCCGTTCCCCATGTGATGTGAAAGCGCGGCACCGAATTGCCATGACCCATGGCGTCGTAACCGCCGCGTTCCGCCCAGCCAACGATGGGAAACACGCGATGTCCCATCGCGCGCAGCCAGTCGCGCTTCTCGCCGGCGGCAAAAGCAAGATACGCTTCCGCCCAGCGACGCGGCCAGTGATCTTCCTCGCGGTCGAAACCGGCCGAGCCCATCCAGTCCTGATGTGCGAGATCGAAACTGTCCTTGATGCCGAGCCGGCGCTGTTCCGGCGAATCGATGAAAAACAGGCCGCCGAACGACCAGAACGCCTGGCCGCCAAGATTCTGTTCGCCTTCCTGATCGAGCACGATCACGCGTTTGCCCGCATCGGCAACTTCCGTTGCGGCCACGAGCCCGGCAAGGCCAGCACCCACCACGATGACATCCGCATCGACCGCCATCGTCCTCTCCCCATCATTTCGTTAAGGGAGATTGAATGGTGCGCGGGAACTTTGGTCAACGAAAATTGCGGAATTCGCATTCGCTTGTTCCACAGTGGTGGGCACTGCATCCCGCGCGCAACACTCGTGTCGAATCGTCGTAGCGTCGCGAGGTCCAGCTAGACAAAAACCCATTTCGCCAACACGCTGACATGGTTCTGCACGATCAGGGCAGACGGATTCGGCATCACAGGTTTCGGGGCAGAGCATGAAGTTCGTGACAGGCTTGCTGGCGGCGGTTCTGTTGGTTGCAGGCGTCGGCGCGAGCCATGCCGTGGTGCGCATCGCCGACGATCGCGGCGGTCGCATCGGAACCTATGTCGATAAGTATCAGGGCCTGCGTTCCTCCGGCGAAACCGTCGTGATCGACGGCCTGTGTGCCTCGGCCTGTACCATCGTGCTCGGCGCCGTGCCGCATGACCGCATCTGCGTGACGCCGAATGCAACGCTCGGCTTCCATGCCGCCTGGGACATGGGCAATAACGGCCGCGCCGTCACCAATCGCGAAGCCACGAAGATGCTGTATTCGATGTATCCGTCGAATATCCGCCGCTGGATTTCCAAGCGCGGGGGCCTCAAGCCGCAAATGGTGTTCCTGCGCGGCCCGCAGCTCGCAAGCATGTACAAGCCCTGTTACATGAATGCCCGCGCATCTGCGGCCTATGACAGCTCACCCACCTTGCGCGGCGAGTGACACTTCGCCCCCGCTCCCCATCACTTGATCGCTGCGACCCCGCCGACGCTTGCCCGAAGCGTCATCTCGGCCTATCTGGAACCTGAATGCAGGTACTCTCTCATGGGTGCCTGCGGATCGAGGTTCGTCCATGCAGCCGGTATCTGACCATGTGGCATCGCAGCCCTCGCGCGCAGCGACGCTGATCGTCGGCGCGGCGGCGGGGTTTGCCGGCCTGCTCGTGATCGGCGCGATCGGCCTGTGGGCCTGGTACGGTACCGCCGTCTTTTTCGAGATGGTGAAGACCGGCATCGCCGCCTGCATGTGAATTTCAGAAAGAAGCAAATGAATAGCTCCACCCGCCCGCTGGTCATCATCGCGGCTTTCGCCGGCAGCCTCGCCGCAGGCCTGCTGCTGGTGCTCTGGCTATCCGGCGGTTTCCGCGGCGTCGCGGCGCCTGCGGCGATCGGCGGCCCGTTCCAGCTCACTGATCAATCCGGTGCACGGGTCACCGAGCAGAATCTGAAGGGCAAGCCGTCGCTGATCTTCTTCGGTTTCACCCATTGCCCGGATATCTGCCCGACATCCCTTTTCGAGATGTCCGAGGTGCTGCGCGCGCTCGGCAAGGATGCCGACAAGCTCAACACCTATTTCGTTTCCGTCGATCCCGAGCGCGACACCGCGCCGATCATGAAGGACTACCTGTCCTCGTTCGATCCGCATCTGAAAGGCCTCACCGGTACGCCCGACGAAGTGGCGAAAATGATCACCGGCTATCGTGTTTACGCCAAAAAGATTCCGACCAAGGACGGCGACTACACGATGGATCACACCGCGCTGATCTATCTGATGGACAAGGACGGCAGGTTCATCGCCCCGTTTAATCTCAAGCGCACGCCGGAAGAAGCGGCGACGGATTTGAAACGGTACCTGTGAGCGCCGAAGCGTGGGATGGGTTGAGCGCAGCGATACCCATCGATCCCATGCATGAAAGATGACGGGTATCGCTGCGCTCACCCCACCTTACGATATTGCCGCATCGCCTTGCTCCGCCGCGACACCGCATGTTGCGTCTTCTCCCAGCGATGCGGTTCGCGCAGCAGCTGCCATAGCGCACGCCACGCCGCGATCGACAGCAGGCCCCAATAAAGGGGCGCCAGCAGCAGGATCCAGGCGTGCCGCATCTGCCTGCGTCGTGCGAGCCCCATCAGGCCGATGACAGCGGTGGACAGGTAGCCCGCCGAGATCGCCGCGAGATGCAACGGCATCAGCATGTTCTGCAGAAGATCAGACGCGCTCCCTACCAGCCCCGCTCGCATGGCGAACAACGCAATCTCGACAAGCAGCAACGGATAGACGAGCGCCGTCAACACATTGCCGCCCGCTATGAGCGCAACGCCAAGCGATTTCACCGGGCCGACCTCCCGCCACAGGCGCCACGGCCGGCGCAGATGCACGCCGGCCGTTTGCATCCAGCCCTTCATCCAGCGCGACCGTTGCCGCAGCCATGGCCCGAAACGCACCGGCGCTTCTTCATAGGTCGTCGAGGAAAAGGTGACGCAGCGATAGCCGAACCGCGCGAGGCGGATGCCGAGATCGGCATCCTCGGTAACGTTCCAGGCATCCCAGCCGCCGACATTGCGCAGCACGTCGGCACGGAAATGATTCGACGACCCGCCGAGCGGGAGCGGCAGATGCAGCGCCGCCAGTCCTGGCAGCAGCACATCGAATTGCCCGGCATATTCCGCCGCAAACATCCGCGACAGCAGGCTTTCCGATGCGTTGTCGATGCACAGGCTGGCCTGCACGCAGGCGATATCAGTGCCGTGATGGTCGAACGCATCCAGCGCCGCACGCAATTGCCCGGGCTCGGGCCGGTCCTCCGCATCGAACACCGCGACATAGCTGCCGCGGGCAAACGGCAACGCATAATTCAGCGCCTTCGGCTTGGTCTGCGGGCCGATGGCCGGCACCGTGAGCACCTGCACATACGGCATCGGCAGCAGCCGCGCGATAGCCTGCCGGGTGGCGTCGTCATCGGCCTCGGTGATCAGGATGACATCCAGCTTTTCGCGGGGATAATCGAGATCGGCGATCGCCTGCAGCAGTGGTGCCACCGAGGTGGCCTCGCGATAAAGCGCGATCATCACGGTATAGATCGGCAGTTCCACATCTGGCAGATGCCTGCGCTTCGGCTCAGGCAAACGCGGCGCGAGAGCGCCCAGAAAGCGGAAACCGGCAAAGACAAGAAAGGCGGTCGTCAAGACACCGGTCCAGATCACCTCGTCGAGCAGCGAGGGCACCGTGATTGCAGCCACGACACCGAGAATGATCAGCGTTCGCTCCAGCTGCTGCCGCCAGGTCGTGGCATGCGACGCGGCGGACAAGTCCGGCCAGCGTCGCTGGAGCCCTTCTGCAGCCAGTTGCGCCAAGGTATCGCCTGCATGTTCCGCGAGGAAGCGATTGAAATCATCCGTCGTCGCAAGCTCGAAGCTCGCGATCAGTTCGGGTCGCGTGCCAGCGAGCTCGCTGAGCCTGCGGGCACATAACAGGCGTGAAGCGATGACGAAACGCAGGCCTTCATCGCGTCGGATCGGAAACAGTCCGTGTCTCGCAGCCAGCCCATATTGCTCTGGCGATAACAGGCATCGGTCGCGGTCGGCAGAACTCAGGCTCGCCACGCGGATGCCGAGATATACGGCTAACCGTCCGAGATAGGCCGTCTCACTGATGACACCCCAGTCGATCAGAACGCGGTCGGCGCCGATCCCCAGTCTGCTGCCGCGATTGGTCGCTGCCTGCAGTGTAAGCGCGGCGACATGGCCGCGCAGGCAGCGGAGTTCAGCGGCGATCGGCGAGGCCTGCTCGGGACGGCGAAGATCGTGCTCCAATGGGCGCCGCCGGCGCTCCGGCGCCAACGCGTGGGCGCTGACAAGCGCCTCCCCGCAGACAAACGGCTCCGGATCCCCGCCATGGTCCAACAGGGCCATGCTACGCCCCTCAACGCCACAAACGATGCGACAAACGCCCCTCGCGTCTCCGGCGGGATGGTCTATAACACCGCGTCCGGACACGCCCGCATGCAACCACAGATGGTTAATTTCAGCAATCGAATACCGCATCGTGCCGCGCACGCAACCTTGCGGGCGCTGTGTCTCGTCACGGCATTGCTGCCATGGAGAGTGGATGCGCAGACCCAGCCCGTGCCGCCGCTGGCACCAAATCTGTCGCTGCAATCCGGCAGCCAGCCCGGCGCGCAGGCCGTCCCCGGCTTCTGGGACCCGCGCCGCCGGCCGGAACGGCCGGACCTGTCGCGCCTGACGGTGATCCGCTTCCTCACCGAGACCGACTATCCGCCGTTCAACTATACCGGGCCTGACGGCAATCCGGCCGGCTTCAATGTCGATCTCGCCCGCGCGCTCTGCGAGGAGATAAAGGTCACTTGCACGATCCAGATGCGCCGCTTCGAGACGCTGCTGGATGCCATCGCCAGCAATCGCGGCGACGCCATCATCGCCTCCATGGCGGTGACGCCAGCGATCCGCGCCCGCGTCGATTTCACCGATCCCTATTACCGCGCCCCCGGCCGCTTCGTGGCGCGCAAGGATGCGGTGCTGAAGGAGATGCGGCCGGAATATCTCGAAGGCAGGAAGATCGGCGTCATCGCCGGCACCGCGCATGAAGCTTTTCTCAAGGCAATGTTCACCGATGCCACGCTGCTCACTTTCCAGAGTGACGACGCCCTGCGGCAGGCGCTCCGCAAAGGCGAGGTCGATGTCATCTTCGGCGATGCCATCGCGCTAGCCTTCTGGGTCAACGGCACCGATTCCGGCGATTGCTGCGCCTTCAGCGGCGGCCCGTTCATCGAGAGCCGCTTCTTCGGCGAAGGCATCGGCATCGCCGTCCGCAGGGGCAACGACACCTTGCGCCAGGCCTTGAACTGGGCGCTGTTCCGCACCTGGGAAAAAGGCCGCTATACCGACCTGTGGCTGAAATACTTTTCCATCAGCCCATTCTGATTTTCACCATCACCTGCGGTTTGGCATTTCGGTGCGGAGCCGCTAGAGCATGGTCCCGAAAAGTGGCTGCCGGTTTTCGGATAAGACCATGCTCTGATTAAAAGAATCCGCGGCCCGGAGGCCTTCTGACGATGTCTACTGCTGAAACCACCATGAGCCCGAGCGAGCTGCGTGCACTCGCCGAAAATTCCAACGCCTGGCCGTTCGAGCAGGCGAAGGCGCTGGTGAACAGGCTGAAGAAATCGCCGAAGGACGAAGTGCTGTTCGAGACCGGCTACGGCCCCTCGGGCCTGCCGCATATCGGCACCTTCGGCGAAGTGGCGCGCACCACCATGGTGCGCCACGCCTTCCGCGTGCTGACCGAGGACAAGATCAAGACCCGCCTGCTCGCCTTCTCCGACGACATGGACGGCTTCCGCAAGGTGCCGGACAATGTGCCGAACAAGGACATGCTGGCCGCTCATCTCGGCAAGCCGCTGACCCGCGTGCCGGATCCGTTCTCGAACGAATATCCGTCATTCGGCGCCGCGAACAATGCACGCCTGCGCACCTTCCTCGATCACTTCGGCTTCGACTACGAATTCGCATCGAGCACCGACTACTACACATCCGGCCGCTTCGACGCGACGCTGCTGAAGATGCTGGAGGTCTACGACAAGGTGATGGCCATCATCCTGCCGACCCTCGGTCCGGATCGCCGCGCCACCTATTCGCCGTTCTTGCCGATCTCGAAGACCACCGGCGTGGTGTTGCAGGTGCCGATGATCCGCCGCGACGTGAAGGCCGGCACCGTCACCTACATCGATCCCGACACCAATGAGGAAGTCGAGACCCCGGTCACCGGCGGCGCGGTGAAGTGCCAGTGGAAGGCCGACTGGGCGCTGCGCTGGGCCGCGCTCGGCGTCGATTATGAAATGGCCGGCAAGGACCTGATCGATTCCGTCAAACTCTCCGGCAAGATTTGCGCGGCCCTCGGCGGCACGCCGCCGGAAGGTTTCAACTACGAGCTCTTCCTCGACGAGAACGGCGGCAAGATCTCGAAGTCGAAGGGCAACGGCCTGACCATCGACGAATGGCTGCGCTATGCCTCGCCGGAATCGCTGTCGCTGTTCATGTATCGCGAGCCGAAGGCGGCAAAGCGCCTGTTCTTCGACGTCATCCCGCGCAATGTCGATGAGTACCAGCAATTCCTCGACGGCTATAGCCGTCAGGACGCCAAGCAGCGCCTGTCCAATCCGGTCTGGCATCTGCATGCCGGCAATCCGCCTGTCGTGGACATGCCGGTCACGTTTCAGCTCCTGCTGACGCTGGTATCGTCGTCGAACGCGGAGAATGCCGACACATTGTGGGGCTTCATCGGCCGCTACCGTCCGGGCGTCACCGCGCATACGCATCCGAAGCTCGACGCGATGGTCGGCTACGCCATCAACTACTATCGCGATTTCGTTGCGCCCACGAAAACCTTCCGCGAGCCCACCGAGATCGAACGCGTGGCCCTGCAGGATCTGCGCGATGCCCTGTCAGGCCTCGCCGCAGACGCGAGCGCCGAGGACATCCAGAACACGGTCTACGAGATCGGCCGCCGCGAACCGTTTCTCGATCACAAGAAGCCGGCCAAGGACGGCCGTCCCGGCGTGTCGCTGGACTGGTTCAACATGCTGTATCAGGTGCTGCTCGGCCAGGAGAAGGGCCCGCGCTTCGGCTCCTTCGTCGCCGTCTACGGCGTGCAGAATGCGATCAACATGATCGACGGCGCGCTGGCACGGAGCGCTTAAGGCGCGACGTTCTTCCTTCTCCCCTTGTGGGAGAAGGTGGCTTCGCGAAGCGAAGACGGATGAGGGGTGCGACTAGGCTCGGAGTTTGTGGCCCCCCTCACCCGTCTCGACCACTGAAGCGGTCGATCCACCCTCTCCCACCCTGCACAGCTTCGCTGTGTTTGGGGGAAAGGGAAATAAGAGCCTTACTGACTCGCCCACACGATTCGCGCGATCCACTCGATATCCTGCACGGCGAAGCTCCGGTCCGCATGGCTCGGATTCAGCGATTGCAACTCCAGCAGCTTTGTCGTCCGCCGCTTCAGCTCCTTCGCCATCACCTCGCCGTCCCTGGTCTTCACCACCACGCGATCGCCCTTGCGGATCTGCGCGCTCGGCGACACCACGATGATGTCGCCGTCGCGATAAGCCGGCTTCATCGAGTCGCCGGAGATCGTCAGTGCATAGGCATGCTCGTCATTCACCGACGGCAGTCCGACTTCGTCCCAGCCCTTGCTGCCGACCGGGAAACCGGCATCGTCGAAGAACCCGCCCTGCCCCGCTTGCGCGAAGCCGAGCAGCGGCACCGACTGCACGATCTTGCGCGTGCCCTCGATCAGCGACACGAAGGTGTCGATCGGCACATTGGTCGCGGCCAGCGCCTTCGACACCGACTCGGTGGACGGCCAGCGCTCGCGCCCCTCATTGGTGATGCGCTTGGATTTGTTGAATGTGGTGGCGTCCAGTCCCGCTTTCTTGGCCAGCGCTGACGGTGTCATGCCGTTGCGTTCGGCGAGCAGGTCGAGTGCGTTCCAGATCTGGGCGTGGGTCAGCATGGTCTCGTCCCTTTTCGTCCTTCGGCAATACTCTTGGCCCGGCATGCCGCGAGCCCACTGAATCGTGGCAGAACTAGGAATTATTGCCGTGGTTCCGCGATTTGCGCAACTGGCATCTGAAAAAAATGTGCGGCCTTGAGTTGAGGAAGCACCGCCGATACGGTCGGCCGCCGACACCCGCCATAAGAGACTCATGGGGGTTGTCCGTATGCCTCCAGGAACAACGTCGACGACAACCGGGAAAGTCTGGGCGATTGCGCAGCATCTATAAAATCTGTTCGGCGCCGCAATGGCGCGAAGCCGAGCGCCAAGGCACCTATCGCGGCAGCGCCGACGACATTCGGGACGGCTTCATCCATTTTTCCACCGCCGCGCAGCTGGAAGGCACCCTTGCCAAGCACTATGCCGGCCAGAGCGGCCTGTTTCTGATCGCTGTGGACCGCGACGCACTCGGCGACGAGCTGCGCTGGGAGCCCTCGCGCGGCGGCGACCTGTTTCCGCATCTCTATGGCGATCTCGATCTCGGCACTGTGACTGCCGTCATGGACCTGCGCCTGCGCGCCGACGGCAGCCATGTCATTCCGGAGTTGTCTTAAGTGATCCGTGCCTTCGATGCCTTCTCCCTGCCGATGCTGCGCATGCTGGACCCGGAAGACGCCCACCGCCTCGCCATCCGCGGCCTGAAACTGCTGCCTTATGCGAAGCCGCGACCGGACGATCCAAAGCTCGCCGTGCGCGCCTTCGGCCTGAACTTCCCCAATCCCGTCGGCATCGCTGCCGGCTTCGACAAGCACGCCGAAGCACCCGACGCCTTGCTGCGTCTCGGCTTCGGCTTCGCCGAGATCGGCACGGTCACGCCGAAGCCGCAGCCCGGCAATCCGCGCCCGCGCCTGTTTCGGCTCGAGCGCGACGAGGCTGTCATCAACCGTTTCGGATTCAATAGCGAAGGCGCTGAGCCTGTGCTGGCGCGCCTTGCGGCGCGTGCGCAGCGCGGCGGCATCGTCGGCGTCAATGTCGGCGCCAACAAGGACTCCACCGATCGCACCCAGGACTATGTGAAGCTGATCGAGACCTTCGCGCCGGTGGCGAGCTACTTCACCGTCAATGTCTCATCGCCGAACACGCCCGGCCTGCGCAACCTGCAGCAGGCGAGCGAACTCGACGATCTCCTCGCCCGCGTCATCGAGGCGCGCGACCGCGTCCGCAAGACCGCCGGCGACTCGCCGGTGCTGCTGAAGATTGCCCCCGATCTCGGCCTCGCTGATCTCGACGATGTCGTGCATGTCGCGCGCTCACGCGGCGTCGATGGCATGATCGTCGCCAACACCACTATCGGCCGTCCGTCATCCTTGCGTGAACAGACCAAGGCGAAGGAAACCGGCGGTCTTTCGGGACGTCCGCTGTTTCGCCTCTCGACCCGCATGGTGGCGGAAACCTTCGTGCGCGTGGAGGGCGCCTTCCCGCTGATCGGCGCCGGCGGCATCGACAGCGGCGGCGCCGCGCTCACCAAGATCCGCGCCGGCGCGAGCCTGATCCAGGTCTATTCGTCGCTGGTCTATAAGGGCCTTGGGCTGGTCGATGCGATCAAGACGGATCTGTCCTCGACGCTGCTGCGCACGGGCCGGGATTCGCTATCGGAGATCGTTGGCGCGGACGCCGCAACGATCACGGCCGAGGATTGGCCGATTTAAACTCTTTTGTCGTCACCCGGCTTGACCGGGTGACCCAGTAAGCACCGCAGCTCTGGAGTTTACTGGATCGCCCGGTCAAGCCGGGCGATGACAGAGAGCGTTACCCAAACGTCTGCCTCATCAAGGCCGGGTACCGCAACGCCTGCAATCCGCCGCGTGCCACATAATGCACCAGCAATGCCGCCCACAGCCCGGCATTGCCCCACGACCGCAGCGCGAACCACGCCGCCAGAAAACACAGCAGCGACAGAACCATCAGATTGCGCATGTCACGCGCCCAGGTGGCGCCGATGAACACACCGTCATAGGCGAAGGCGAACACGCCGAGCACCGGCGCCAGCGCCACCAGCCACAGAAACTCGCGCGCCAGCACCCGCACATCCGCGCTCGCCGTCATCGCATCGATCAGCGCAGCGCCGCCAAGCGCATAGATCGCGCTGAGCACGACGGCGAAGCCGAACCCCCATTGCACCACCAGCCTGACAGCACTGGCAAAGCCGACGCGATTGCGCGCGCCATAGGCCCGGCCGCACAATTGCTCGGCTGCAGTGGCGAGACCGTCCAGAAAGAACGAGGAGATCAGCAGGAAATTGTTGAGCACCGCATTGGCGGCGAGAATCTGGTCGCCGGCCCGCGCGCCCTGCGCCGTAAAGAACAGGAATGCCGCGATCAGCGCCGCAGTGCGGATCATGATGTCACGATTGACCGCCATCGTATGCTTGAGCTTGTCGCGCTCCAGCAGCACGGACCATGGCATCGTGAGTTTGCCGCCGGTGATGCGCCATGCAATCACGACGCCGAGCACGAAACCCGTCCCTTCGGCGATGATAGCCGCCAGCGCAGCGCCCGTGATGCCCATGTCGAGCATGAGCACCAGCAGCAGCGTCGCCGCCATGCTGACGACATTGATGACGATCTGCACCGCCAGGGCCAGACTCGCGCGCGCCTGACCGACCAGCCAGCCGACCATGACGAAATTCGACAACACCAGCGGCGCCGACCAGATGCGGATGGTGAAATAGCGCTGCGCCGCATCGGTCACGCCTTCACTGCCGCCCATAGCGGTCAGCAATGCGAGGGCGATCGGCACCTGCAGCAAAATCAGAATACCGCCGATGGCGCCTGAGATGATGAAGCCACGCGGCAGCAACGCACGCAGCTCCTGCCTGTCACCAGCGCCCAGCGCCTGCGCGGTGAAGGCAACCGTGCTCATGCGCAGGAAACCGAACAGCCAGAACACGCAATCGAACAACACCGAGGCCATCGCCACGCCGCCGAGCAGCGTGGCATCGCCGAGCCGCCCGATCGCCATGGTGGCGACGATGCCGAGCATCGGCGTAGTGAGATTGGCCAGCATCGCCGGCCCCGCGATGGCGAAGATGTCGCGGGTGGTGGCGGGATGGAAGGATTGGGAGGGGGAGACGACGTCGTTCATTTTATTTGACGTCATGGCCGGGCTTGTCCCGGCCATCCACGTCTTTTCTTTCGTTCGGCTAAGACGTGGATACCCGGCAATAGCCGGGCATGACGGAGAAGAACATCACCGCCGCGGCGAGCTGAGCAGCCGCGAGATGAACCAGATCGGCACCACGATCACGGCGCCGAGCAGGAAATAGCGCCACAGCCCGTTGATGGCGTCGTAGCCGAAATCATAGACCCACTGGAACAGGCGCCGAATGCTGTAGACGATGTTCCACGGATCGAAGCCGATGGCGGCGAGTACCACGCCGACCAGCACCGACAGCAGCACGAGGCGGCCGAGCACGGCCAGCGGCGATCCGCCGAGGAAACGTGACAGGCCGTCATTCTCCGCCGGCAGGCTGCGGCCGGGCGAAGCATTGCCCGAAGCGTCGCGAGTCTCGTTTGGCTGCATCGTGGTCTCCTGCGCAGGGTGCGCTGCCATCATAAGGGTTATGGGGGAGATGGGGAACAGGGGAGCGGCGTCAAGATAGTCTGGCGATATGCTCCCACCTGTCGTCGCCCGGCCGTGCGCGCAATTGCGCGCCAGGACCGGGCAATCCAGTAAACACCACCGTTCGAGATTGAGCCGAATGGCCGGCGTCTACCGGATCCCTGCTTTCGCAGGGATGGCAATCGCAGAGGACCTCACCCGACCTCCGCCTTCAACATCCGTTCCAGCGTCTCCAGCCGGTCCGCCTCGCGCGGCGGCTTATCCCAGCGCAGCCGGCTGATGCGCGGAAACCGCATCGCGACGCCCGACTTGTGCCGCGGCGACCGCGCCAGCCCCTCAAAGGCGACTTCCAGCACCAGCCCCTTGTCCGGTTCATGAGTGACATGGCGGACCGGGCCGAATTTCTCGGTGGTATTACGGCGCACGAAGCGGTCGATCTGCAGCAGCTCCTCATCGGTGAAACCGAAATACGCCTTTCCCACCGGGACCAGCCGGTCGCCCTCCTCGCCGTCGGTCCAGACGCCGAACGTGTAGTCCGAGTAATAGGACGAGCGCTTGCCATGCCCGCGCTGGGCATACATCAGCACGGCATCGATGATGTGCGGATCGCGTTTCCACTTCCACCATTGGCCCTTCGGCCGCCCCGGCAGATAGGCACTGTCGCGCCGCTTCAGCATTACGCCCTCGACAGCTTCGGCATCCTCGCCGGCGCCCGCGCTGGCCGGATCGGCGCGGGCAGCGGCTAGCGCGTCCCAATCGGCGAAGACGATCTGCTCGGACAGGTCGATGCGATCGTCATCGAGCTGGGCGACGAAAACTTCTAGCTTCTTTCGTCGCTCCTCGAACGGCAATTCGCGCAGATCCATCTCGCCATCGCCGAGCAGGTCATAGGCGCGCAGATGAATCGGATAGTCCTTCATCAGCTTCGGCGTCACGCTCTTGCGGTTGAGCCGCTGCTGCAACACGTTGAACGACTGCACGCGCCTGTCCCGCAGCACCAGCAGCTCGCCATCGATGGCGCCGGGCAGACGCAGCGACGGCACGAGATCGGGGAAGCTCGCAGTGATATCCTCGCCGCTGCGCGAATAGAGCCGCGTGACGAGCCTGCCGTCATCGCCGACGCCTGACGTCGCCTGCACGCGAATGCCATCCCATTTCCATTCGGCCGTAAAATCCGCCGCATCGAGCGTGGCAAGATCGCCATCCTCGACCGCATGCGCCAGCATCACCGGCCGGAACGGCGCGGGATCGCGATTGACGGGCTTGTCGGCCCGCCCTTCGAGCCACGCAAACAACTCGCCATAGGGCGGCACGAGGCCGGGCCAGATCAGTTCGACATCATGCGGGTCCTTGTCGCCGAGCATCGCCGCGGCGATCTTGGCGAGCCGCGCGGAAATGCCGATGCGCAGCGCGCCGGTGACGAGTTTTAGCAGCGCCCAGCGCCCGGTCTCGTCCAGCTCGTCGAGCCAGCGCATGAGCTGGGCGGGGAGTTCGGATTTGCCGAGGGTGCGCAGCGTAGTGACGACTTCAGTGAGTGTCGGCGGCGGCGGATTGTTGTGGCCCGGATCGATGGGGTCGCGCGCACGGATGCTCTCTCCCTGCCCCTCCCCCTTCGGCCACATCAACGCGACGGTCTCCGAGAGGTCGCCGACATAATCGTAGGACAGCTCGAACAGCACCGGATCGGCGCGCGACGCGATGAGATCGCGGATCAGCCCCGCTTTCGCGTATTTGAACGACAGCGCGCCCGTCAGCGCTGCCAGCGCATAGCCGCGATCGGGATCGGGCACTTCGCGAAAATAGCCGACCAGCAGCCGAAGCTTGTTGTTGCGACCGGGTTCATAAGCGAGACGATCGAGCAATTCGGCAAAGCGATTCATGCGTCCTCGCTCTCGCCGGGCGGCAATGCCTCCTCTTCCTCCTCATCGCCGTAACCGACCAGCGCCAGCGGCCGCGCTATCAGGCCCCTGCTCTGGCACCAGTGCACCAGGGCATCCTCCTGCCCATGCGTGACCCAGATCTCGCCAGCGCCCGTGGCACTGATGGTGGCGCAGAGCCCGTCCCAATCCGCATGATCGGAAATCACCAGCGGCAGTTCGACGCCACGCTGCCTGGCCCGCGCCCGCACGCGCATCCAACCGGATGCAAAGGCCGTGACCGGATCTGGAAAGCGCCGCGTCCACAGATCGGATGTCGCCGACGGCGGCGCCAGCGTGATGGTGCCCGCAAGCTCGGCCTTCTTCACGCCCTTCACCGGTCGCAGTTCGCCAAGACCGATGCCGCGCTGCTGATAATAGGAAGTGATCTTTTCCATCGCGCCATGAAGATAGATCGGCGCGTCATAGCCGGCCTCGCGGATCAGCTTGATCACCCGCTGCGCCTTGCCGAGCGAATAGGCGCCGACGAGATGCGCCCGCTCCGGAAACAGCGCGACCGATGCAAGCAGCTTCCGCACTTCATCGCTCGCATCGCCGTGCCGAAACACGGGCAAGCCAAATGTCGCTTCGGTGATGAAGACATCGCACGGCACCACCTCGAACGGCGTGCAGGTCGGATCATACGCGTCCTTGTAGTCGCCGGATGCAACGATGCAGGTGCCCTTGCAGGTCACCGCGATCTGCGCCGAGCCCAGCACATGACCGGCGGGATGACAGGAGATCGTGACATCGCCGAGCTTGAGCGTTTCGCCGTAGGAAATCGCCTGCGTGCTGCCGGCAAAATTCTCCCCATAGCGCAGCCGCATCATGTCCAGCGTCTCCCGCGTCGCCAGCACGGCGCCATGGCCGGGACGGGCGTGGTCGGAGTGGCCGTGGGTGATGACCGCGCGATCGACCGGTCTGACCGGATCGATATGGAAGCCACCGGGTTTGCAGAGCAGGCCGGCGGGTTCCGGGATCAGGATGTCTTGCGGACGCATGTTCATGATATAGGCCCGCACGGGGCCGATTGGAGTCCTCGTGCGAACGCCCCTCGCTTTGTCCGGTTCCCTATGGCGCATATGTTCATATCATCCGGCGAAATGATCGCCGACCGTCGTTTCGATTATGGACGTGATCTGGAACTCCGCGGCGACCTCGCGGGAGCTGCCGACCTGTTCATGCAGGCGATCGAGCTGGCGCCGGATTTCGCTTCCGCTTGGTTCGCGCTCGGCGATGTCCGGGAGCGGCAGGGTGACAAAGCCGGTGCAATTGACGCTTTTAGGCGCGCAAAAGCGGCAAATAGCGTCGATTTTCTTGGGGCAGACTTGCGGCTGTTGCGGCTCACCGGCGGCAGCCTTGCGGCAATGTCGCGGCACTACGTCACCACGCTGTACGACCAATACGCTCCGAAATTCGAGCAATCCCTGGTCGGCGAACTCGGCTATTGCGGACCGGTGCTGTTGTTCGACGCGGTGTCGGCGGCGTGCGAGACCAATAGCCGAGCATTGCGGTTTCATCGCTGCATCGATCTCGGCTGCGGCACCGGCCTTGCCGCGCGCGCCTTCGCAGACTTCGTGGAGGAGTTCATCGGCATCGATCTGTCGGCCGAGATGATCAAGCGCGCGCGCGCGACAGGGCTCTACGCGGCGCTGGCGACGGCCGACGCAATCGAAGGGTTACGCAAGCAAGCGGATGCGAGCGCCGATCTCGTCATCGCCGCCGACATGATGATCTATATTCATGACCTCGCGCCGCTCTTCGGCGAAATAGCACGCGTATTGAAGCACGGCGGATTGTTCGCCTTTACGGCAGAGACTCATGACGGTGATGGCGTCACGCTCGGCGCCGGACTTCGCTTTGCGCAAAGCGCAGCGCATCTGCGCGAATTGCTCGACACTGCCGCCTTCATCGTCGAACGCATCGACAACGCCTCGATCCGCACCGAACGCGAAGTGCCGGTGCCAAGCCTCGTGATGGTGGCGTCGAAATCCTGATCCTGCACCACGCGCAAACAAAAAAACCCGGCCGTTTGGCCGGGGTTTTTCCGTTTGACGCTTTGTTATCGTGATCAATACTTCGCGACGACCGGGGTGTTGAAGTGATAGTTCAGGCCGGTGCGGAAGATGTGTTCCTTGACGTTCGACGTCACCGCAATGGCGCGGTTTCCTGCGATCAGGGCATCGGTGGTGGAGCCAAGATCGACATAGAGATATTCGCTCTTGCTGGTCCAGTTCGCCCCGAACATGCCGAAGAACTTGAACGGCCGCTCAATGCCGCCGCCGACGGTCCAGCCGCTGCGGCTCGAAGAGAACGTGGTGTCGATGGCCGGGCCATTGCCGACGGCGGTGATGCGCGTCTTCACACCGCCATAGGCATAGCCGGCGGTGCCGTACAGCAAAGTCGAGCCGATCGAATAGCCGAGGCGACCACGGACGGTGCCGAGCCACGGAAGCTTGGCATCGAAAGATGAGTTCTGAGTAACGAGGCAGCGCGTGATGCAGGCGTCATTGTCGCGCTGCGTGGAGCCCTGGATATCGGCCTCGACACCAGCCACCCAATTGGCCGCCTGCCAGTTATAGCCGATCTGGCCGCCACCGATGAAACCATCCGGCGACAGGTTGAAGAACTCGTTGGCGCCGGAGCCGACGAACGAACTACGGTTGCGCGCCGAGGCTCCGCCGGCATTGCCACCGAGATAGAGTCCAGCCCAATTCGCCGGCGCAGGCGGCACGTAAGCGCCGGTGCCGCCGATGCGATAATTCAAGCCGACGCGATAGATCCGCTCGCGGATCTGGCTATTGAGCGTCTGGTCGCCATTGTCGAAAACGTCGGTCTTGTTGCCGAGATTAACATACAGCGCCTCGACCTTGGCGGACCAGTTGCCGCCGAGCGCAGCCTCGACGCCGCCGCCATACGTCCAGCCATGCTGAATGCGATCGAAGGTGAAGCTGCCGACGCCGCCCTGATTGAGCGTGGTCTTCACATTGCCATAAGCGTAGCCGGCGGTGGCGTAGCTGAAGACCGGACCATCCGCGCGACCGATACGGCCGCGAACGGTACCAAACCAGTCGAGCCGCTGGTCATAGGCAGTGGTTTCGCCGATGCGCAGGCTGGTGAAATCATCGCGCATGCCCGAGCCCTGGATATCGGCCTCGACGCCCAGTATCAGCGGTCCGAACATGGAGCCGGTTTGCCAGTTGTAGCCGATCTGGCCGCCGCCGATCGCACCCTGAGGTCCGAGATGCGTGGTATTCAATGATGCACCGCCGAAGCCAGCCAGCTCAGTCTTGTTGCGACCAAGACCGACGCCGGCATTGGCGCCGATATAGAAGCCGGTCCAGTCATAGACCGATGCCACCGGCGCTTTGAGATAGGGCGTCTTGACGGCCATATCGGCAGCCTGCGCTGCAATGGTGGCGCCAAGCAACACTGCAGTCGTAACAAGAAGATGCTTCAAGATAGCCCCCGGATCGGATCTGGGCCGGAGTTATCATCGATCGCAGTCCGAAAAGCTGTAGCGGCGCAGGTACAGTCACCGAGATACCGCCATGCTGAGACACCAGATCAAACAAAAACCCCGGCTTTCCAGCCGGGGTTTTCTTCGTTTGACGCTTTGTTATCGATTAGTACTTCGCGATGACCGGGGTGTTGAAGTGATAGTTCAGGCCGGTGCGGAAGATGTGTTCGGTGACAGAGGTGCTGTTGACCACGCCGCCGCCAAGGTCGTTGGTCTTACGACCCAGATCGACATAGAGATATTCGGTCTTGCTGGTCCACTGCGGTCCGAACAGGCCAAGCAGCTTGAACGGGGTCTCAATGCCGGCGCCGGCGGTCCAGCCACCTTGGGTGTTGTTGAAGCTGGCGAGCTGAACGCCAGTCGTCGGATTGTTGATCGTGGTCTTCACGCCGCCGTAGGCGTAACCGCCGGTGACGTAGAACAGGGACGAACCGACCGAGTAGCCGAGACGGCCACGAACGGTGCCGAACCAAGGCAGCTTGTGATCGTAGTTGGCAAGGCCGCCGAGAACGGTGGTCTTGTTGTCGCGCTGGCTGGAAGCCTGGATGTCGGCTTCAAGACCGTAAACCCAGTTGGCTGCCTGCCAGTTGTAACCGATCTGGCCGCCACCATTGATGCCATCCGGATTCAGGCTGAAAGTTTCCGGAACGGCAGTGACGCCGCTGAGCGTGGTGCGATCGCGACCGGTGCCGGAGCCGACGTTGCCGCCGAGATACCAGCCTGTCCAGTTGGCAGCAGCCACCGGGGTGTAGGTGCTGTTGCCGCCGATGCGATAGTTCAGACCGACGCGGAAAAGGTTGTCACGCAGTTCGGTGTTGGCAAGCTGAGCCGGCGGGCCGAAAGCGGTGCCGTAACGGTTGCCGAGATTCAGATAGAGATATTCGATCTTGCCGGTCCAGTTGCCGCCCAGCGCAGCTTCGACGCCGCTACCGATGGTCCAGCCGGTCGCTGTGCGATCGCTGGTGAAGGTACCGACACCGGCTTCGGTGATCGTGCTCTTGACGTTGCCGTAAGCGAAACCGCCGGTGAAGTAGCTGAGTACCGGACCCGTGGCGAGACCGACGCGACCACGCACGGTACCGAACCAGTCCGAGCTCGTGCTGTAAGAGGTCTGCGAAATGCCCACGACATTCGCGCCGCCGCCGCTGAGGCCGGCGCCCTGGATGTCGGCTTCGAGACCGTAGACGATCGGCCCGAGCAGCGAATCGGCCTGCCAGTTCCAGCCGATCTGAACGCCACCGAAGCCACCCTGCGGCGAACGATAGATCGAGTCACCGGTGTAGCTGTGGGTAATGCGGTCGCGGCCGATGCCAACGCCGGCATTCACGCCCATGTAGAAGCCGGTCCAGTTGTAGACGGCCATCACGGGCGCTTTGTAGACGGGGGCCTTCACGGCCATGTCAGCGGCCTGCGCGGTGACGGCGGTTCCGATCAGCGCGGCGCTGGCGAGAAGAATACGTTTCATGGTGGACCCCATTTGAACTGTTCCGCCACGATACGGGAGTCGACTCCATCTGGCTGTATCCGGGCAGCCACACCTGATCAGATTGCAACAAATGGCCTAGCACGCAAAAAGTGCGGTTAAGTAAGTGTTTAGTGACGGTTAGCCGACATTGCGTGATACGGCATATCATCGCCCATGACGCTTCTCCGGCCCCCGCTCGCGAAGATGCCGCGACCGTGAAGGGATTGCCAAGCCTCCCGCGCCCGCACAGGATGCATGCCGGCCGACAGACCGCGAACAGACGCGGCGGCTCAAGCACGCCCGCAAGAGGCGGGCGATCCAAGGGAGAAACGACGAAATGCCTTCACGTCATCATTCCGCCCTCACACTCGCGGCCGGTGCCGCGATGCTCGCGGCCGTCGCCACGACGGCTCTCGGGGCGGACAAGAAATACGATCCGGGCGCCAGCGACAGCGAAATCAAGCTCGGACAGACCATTCCGCATAGCGGCGCCGGTTCGCTCTATGGGGTCATTGGCCGAACCCAGGCCGCCTATTTCCAGATGCTGAACGAAAAGGGCGGCATTAACGGCCGCAAGATCAACTTCCAGTCCCTCGACGATGCCTACAGCGCCCCCAAGGCCGTCGAGGCGACGCGCCGGCTGGTGGAGCAGGACGAAGTGCTCGCGCTATTCGGCTCGCTCGGCACGGCGCCGCAATCAGCGGTGCAGAAATATCTCAACACCAAGAAGGTGCCGCAGCTTCTGCTGAACACCGGCGCGTCGCGTTGGAACAATCCGAAGGAGTTCAAGTGGACGACGCCGGGACTGCCTATCTATTCAACTGAAGGCCGCATCATCGCGCGCTATCTGACCCAGACGAAGCCCGAGGCCAAAGTTGCGATCCTTTACCAGAACGATGAGTTCGGAAAGGATTTCATGAATTCGTTCAAAGAGATCCTGGCTGAGGCCGGCGGCAAGACGAAGGTGGTGGCGGAAGCTTCCTATGACCTCACAGATCCGACCATCGATTCGCAGCTGATCAACCTGTCGAAGTCTGGCGCCGACACCTTCTTCAACATCTCCACGGGCAAGGCGACCTCGCAATCGATCCGCAAGGTGGCCGAACTCGGCTGGAAGCCGCTGCACCTTCTGGTCTCCACCTCGAGCGGCCGCTCGATCCTCAACGCCGCCGGCGCCGACAATGCCAAGGGCATCGTGGCGATGAGCTACACCAAGGAAGTCGGCAGCGAGAAATGGAAGGACGATGCCGACGTCGTCGCCTTCCAGGAACTCCGCAAGAAGTATCTGCCGAATGTCGATCCCGACAACACCATCGCCTTCCAGGGCTATTCGCAGGCCGTGACGATGGCGGAAATCCTGCGCCGCTGCGGCGACGAGCTGACGCGCGAGAATGTGCTGAAGCACGCGACCAATCTCGACGGCTATCGCGCGCCGGTGTTCCTGCCGGGCATCACCTATGGCTTTACGCCGACGGACTACACCACCATCAAGGCGCTCTATGTCGGCACCTTCAACGGCTCCGACTGGGACCTGTCGGAGAAGCCGGTGAGCCAGTAGGCACGTACTAAGGACAACTCCCCGGCGGTGACGCCGGGGAGCGGACGACCAAATCGGACTCGCAAAGAGCCGAACCAACAATTTCAGGGAGAGACCGTCATGACCAAGGGGACAATTGCGTCCGCGTTGATCGCCGCCGTTGCCATCCTGCCATTCGCTGCCGATTCTGCCTTTGCCCAGAAGAAATACGATCCCGGCGCCAGCGATACTGAAATCAAGCTCGGCCAGACCGTGCCGCATAGCGGCCCCGGCTCGCTCTATGGCGTGCTCGGCCGCGTCGGCGAAGCCTATTTCCAGATGCTGAACGAAAAGGGCGGCATCAATGGCCGCAAGGTGAAATTCCTCACGCTGGACGACGCCTATAGTGCGCCGAAGGCGGTGGAAGCGACGCGACGCCTCGTCGAGCAGGAAGAAGTGCTCGCACTCTATGGCTCGCTCGGCACCGCGCCGCAGACAGCCGTGCACAAATATCTCAATTCCAAGGGCGTGCCGCAGCTCTTGCTCAACACCGGCGCATCGAAGTGGAACGACCCGAAGAACTTCAAATGGACCATGGCCGGCTTGCCGCTCTATCCCACCGAGGCCCGCATCCTCGCCAAGCATGTCGTCAGCGTGAAGCCGAATGCCAAGGTCGGCATCCTCTATCAGAACGACGACTTCGGAAGAGATTTTCTGGGCCCCTTCAAGGACGAACTCGCCAAGGCCGGCGGCACCGCGAAGGTGATTGCGGAGGTCACCTATGACCTCACCGACCCGACGATCGATTCGCAGCTCATCAATCTCGCGAAATCCGGCGCGGACGTTTTCTATAACATCACCACCGGCAAGGCGACGTCGCAGTCGATCCGCAAGGTCGCCGAACTCGGCTGGAAGCCGCTCCACCTGCTCTCGGCCGGCTCGACCGGCCGCTCGATCCTCAATGCCGCCGGCATCGAGAATGCCAAGGGTATCGTGGCGATCCGCTATGCAAAGGAAGTCGGCGTGCCGCAATTCGAGAAGGATCCGGAAGTGATGGCCTTCGAGGAGTTGCGCAAGAAGTACCTGCCGAGTGTGGATCCCGACAACACCATCGCCTATGCGGGCTACGGCCAGGCGGTCGCCATGGCCGAAATCCTGCGCCGCTGCGGCGATAACTTGACGCGGGAGAATGTGCTGAAGCAAGCCCAGAACCTCGCCGGCTTCCACTCCCCCTACATGCTGGACGGCGTCACCTACAGCTACACGCCGGACAATTATACGCCGATGAAGACGCTCTATATCTCGGTGTTCAACGGCAAGGATTGGGATATTTCCGAGAAGCCGATGACGGAGTGAGGCAACTCCAATCTCTCCACGTCATGGCCGGGCCGGGCCCGACCCGGTCATCCATCTTGAACCTCGCGTTCGGCACTAGAGATGGATACGCAGGTCAAGCCCGCGCATGACGAGAGAGAGCGAGAGAGGAGACTAGCGCCTCGCAATCGGGGCTCCGAAGACCTAAATTGAGCCGGTGCCGCCGCGTAAATCCATTGCCAAAACCGATCTTCTGCCGACCACCTTCACCCGCTGGTTCACCCAGCGGGGCTGGTCGCCGCGCGCACATCAGCTTGCGTTGTTGGAAAAAGCGCACGCCGATCTCTCCGCATTGCTGATCGCGCCAACCGGCGCGGGCAAGACGCTGGCAGGTTTTCTGCCGACACTGGTGGAGCTGAGCGAAAAGGCAGCCACTGTCCGTTCCACCGGCCGCGACGTGCAGCGAACCGGCGGACTGCACACGCTCTACATCTCCCCGCTCAAGGCCCTCGCCGTCGATATCGCGCGCAATCTGGAAGCTCCGATCGCCGAGATGAAACTGCCCATCAAGGTGGAGACCCGGACCGGCGACACACCGGTGTCGCGGCGCACGCGGCAGCGGAAATATCCGCCGGACATCCTGCTCACCACACCGGAGCAACTGGCGCTGCTGCTGTCGTCGGATGATGCGCCGTTCCTGTTCTCGTCATTGAAGCGCGTGGTTCTGGACGAGCTGCATGCGCTGGTGACGTCGAAGCGTGGCGATCTGCTGTCGCTCGGGCTCGCAAGACTGTGGAAACTGGCTCCGCAGATGCGCGCCATCGGCCTCTCTGCGACCGTAGCCAAGCCGGAATCCCTCGCACGCTTCCTCGTGCCGCAACCTGTCGGCATGAATGTCGCCGCGGATATCGTCGTTGCCGGCGGCGCAGCGGAGCCGGTGGTCGAGATGCTCGACACCAAAGAGCGCCTGCCCTGGGCCGGGCACTCCGCGCGCCATGCGCTCGGCGAAATCTACGATCTCATTAAAACCAACAAGACCACCCTCGTCTTCGTCAACACCCGTAGCCAGGCCGAGATGCTGTTCCAGGATCTCTGGCGCGTGAATGACGACGGCCTCGCCATTGCCCTGCATCACGGCTCCCTGGATGTCGGCCAGCGTCGCAAGGTCGAGGACGCCATGACTGCCGGGAGGCTACGCGGCGTGGTGTGCACATCGTCGCTCGATCTCGGCATCGACTGGGGCGATGTCGATCTCGTGGTCAATGTCGGTGCACCGAAGGGATCGTCGCGGCTGATGCAGCGGATCGGCCGCGCCAATCACCGCATTGATGTGCCGTCGCGCGCGGTGCTGGTACCGGCCAATCGCTTCGAAGTGCTGGAATGCCGCGCCGCCATCGACGCCGTCGCCGAGAACGCACAGGACACGCCGCCACTGCGCACGGGCGCGCTCGATGTCCTCGCACAGCATGTGCTGGGCTGCGCCTGCGGTGCGCCGTTCCTCGCGGATGAACTCTATGACGAGATCCGCTCGGCCGCTCCCTATGCGGAACTCTCGCGCACCGATTTCGACGACACCGTCGATTTCGTCGCCTTCGGGGGCTATGCGCTGAAGACCTATGAGCGTTTTGCGCGGATCAAGCAGGACAAATCGGGCAGATGGCGCGTCACCAACCCGAAGGTGCGCCAGATGTATCGTATGAATGTCGGTACCATCGTCGAGGAAGCGATGCTGAAAGTGCGGCTGGTCCGCGCGCGGGGCTCCGGCAGGGGATCGACCGGTGCGATCGCCCGCGGCGGACGGATGCTCGGCCAGATCGAGGAGTATTTCATCGAGAATCTCGTGCTCGGCGATACGTTCGTATTCGGCGGCGAGGTGGTACGTTACGAGGCGCTGGTCGAGGACCAGGTTTATGTCTCGCGCTCCAATGACAGCGACCCGAAAGTGCCGTCCTATATGGGCGGCAAGTTCCCGCTCTCAACCTATCTCGCAGAGCGCGTGCGAAAACTGCTCGACAACAAACGGGCGTGGTCCGCGCTGCCCGATCAGGTGCACGAATGGCTGTCATTGCAGGCACATGTCTCGCACGTGCCGGGCGTGC
This sequence comes from Bradyrhizobiaceae bacterium PARB1, assembly GCA_002256345.1. Taxonomy (GTDB): domain Bacteria; phylum Pseudomonadota; class Alphaproteobacteria; order Rhizobiales; family Xanthobacteraceae; genus Tardiphaga. The sequence continues at coordinate 144,356 of NKIY01000004.1, forward strand.
GCGAGCTGATGGTGGAGACGTTCCCGCGCGCCAATAAATTCTATCTCGTCTGCTATCCGTTCGAGGGTCGCCTCGCACATCAGACATTGGGCATGTTGCTGACGCGTCGATTGGAGCGCGCACGCGCGCGGCCGCTCGGCTTCGTCGCCAATGAATATGCGCTGGCGGTGTGGGGACTCGGCGATGTCGCGCACATGATCAAACAGGGCCGGCTCGACCTCGCCGCGCTGTTCGATCCGGATATGCTCGGCGACGATCTTGAGGCCTGGCTCGCGGAATCCGCACTGATGAAGCGCACCTTCCGCACCTGCGCTGTCATCTCCGGCCTGATCCATACGCGCTTCACCGACGCCGAGAAATCGCGCCGGCAGGTGCTGTTCTCGACCGACCTGATCTACGACGTGCTGCGGAAGCATCAGCCGGACCATCTGCTGCTGCGCGCCGCGCGCGCGGATGCCGCGACCGGGCTGCTCGATCTGAGACGCCTGAGCGACATGCTGACGCGCATCCAGGGCCATATCGTGCACCGTGAACTCGACCATGTTTCGCCGCTGGCGGTGCCTGTCATGCTCGAGATCGGCCGCGAGCACGTTTATGGCGAGGCATCGGACGCGCTGCTGGCGGAAGCGGCGGAGGAACTGGTCAAGGAGGCGATGACCTCGTAGCCCGGATGGAGCGCAGCGAAATCCGGGGATGTCGCGCCAGTTGAAACACCGGTTCCCGGATTGCGCTTCGCTCCATCCGGGCTACAAGAAAACCATGCTCACCTCATCGATTCCCATGGACACGAGTTCCGTCACCATCGCTGGCATCACGCTGGCAGCGGATCTGTCGGGCGCGCTGTATTGGGAAGAGCAGCGGCTGCTCGTCGTCTCCGACCTGCATCTCGAAAAGGGCTCGAGCTACGCGCTGCGCGGCGTGCTCCTGCCGCCTTACGACACCATCGCCACTTTGGGCCGCCTTGGCGCCGTCATCGCGCGGCATGATCCGAAGACCGTGATCGCCCTCGGCGACAGTTTCCACGACCGCGACGCGCATGAGCGCCTGTCGCCCGCCAATCGCGACGTGCTCGCTGCACTGCAGGCGCGGCGTGACTGGATCTGGATTTCCGGCAATCACGATCCGGAGCTGCCGAGCGACCTCGGCGGCACGGTTGCGGATGAAGTCGCGATCGGCGCGATCACGTTTCGCCATGAACCGACCGGCGCCGCCGGCGAAATCGCCGGGCACCTGCATCCGAAAGCCCGGATCAGCGCGCGCGGCCGAGCTGTGGAACGACGCTGCTTCGCAACGGATGGGTCGCGCGCCGTGATGCCATCCTTCGGCGCCTATACCGGCGGCCTCAGCATCCGCGACGCGGCTTTCACCCGAATCTTCCAGACCCTCGGCTTCGTCGCCCATGTGCTTGGCGACCATCGCATGCACGCGATTTCTGCATCGCGCTGTTACTAGAGTCGCAGCGTCTCAAGCATTGTCATTCGTTTCGGCGAGGAGACGAACTGGCGGTATATCCAGGATGGTGGACTCCTGCGCGGGGCGCTTGTTGACGAGATGGTCAACGAGATCCTCCGTCGTCGAGCGACGGGTCAGCATGAGGCATGTCGCATCGTCGGCGCGTGTCGCGTGCCAGACGCCGGGTCGCATGCAGATTCCGACGCCGGGAAACAGGCGATAGGCCCGGAGTGTCGACAGATCCGGTGCCTGATTTGCATCGCTCAGGCAGAGAATCTGGATGATGCTTCCTGTCAGGGGCACGACCGCCTGCTGGGTGATGTGATGGACCTCGAGTTTGGAGATCACGGGATTGGCGTCGCGATATGCGACCCACAAAACCTCCGTGTCTCCGCCGGCGCCCGGATCAAAGAAGTGCTCGTGCCAGAAATCGCTTGCCGGACTGCGGAAGGCAACGGGTATTGCCTGCAGCGCGTGAGACTTGCCCAGTACCCACCCGAAGGGCTCGACAGATTCGGCGGTCGGGTTCTCGACGACGACATTCGGTGTTTGCACGTGCGACTCCTTGGGAGGGGTGTTTACCACGGCCAGCATTGATCCAGCCCATTGCCGGTTCCCGATTCGGAACATTAGCTGCGACGGCACGTTGCCGTGCAATAAAACGGCAGGAATCAGATGTCGGACCAGTCCAGCGAGAAGCCTGTCTATCAAGAGGGGGAAGCTGCTGGTCCGAAAGGCTTTCTGAATAGGCTCGGCCCCGGCCTGATCACCGGCGCCTCCGATGACGATCCATCGGGCATCGGCACCTACAGCCAGGCCGGCGCCCAGTTGGGTTATGGCATCGGCTGGACCATGCTGCTGACCTTTCCTCTCATGGTCGCGATCCAGGAGATTTCCGCGCGGGTCGGCCGCGTCACCGGCCGCGGAATTTCCGGCAATGTTTGTCGACACTATCCAGCCGCATTGCTGCACGGCATCGTAACGCTGCTGTTCATCGCCAATACGATCAACATCGCCGCTGATCTCGGCGCCATGGCCGACGCCACCAAACTGCTGATCGGCGGCCCCGCGATGTTCTACGTGGTGGGCTTCGGCGTGCTGTCGATCGGGGCGCAGATCTTCTTCGACTACCGCCGTTACGTGGCGGTGCTGAAGTGGCTCACTCTGTGCCTGTTCTCCTACGTGGCGGCACTCGCCGTCGTAAAGGTGGACTGGCATGCCGCTCTGAGCGGCCTTGTGATGCCGCAGATCACATGGAGCGGTGATTATCTGACCACAGTGGTGGCGATTCTGGGCACCACCATCTCGCCCTATCTGTTCTTCTGGCAGGCCTCGCAGGAAGCCGAGGATGAACGCATCGACCCCGACAAGGCTCCGCTGATCGAAAAGCCGCTTGATGCCGCCATGGAATTTTCGCGAATCCGTGCCGATACGATCGTCGGCATGGCCTTTTCCAATCTGATCGCACTATCGATCATCATCACGGCCGCCGCGACCCTGAATATCGCCGGCAAGACGGATATCCAGACCTCGGCACAGGCAGCGGAAGCATTGCGCCCGATCGCCGGTCCCTTCGCGGAGATCATCTTTGCCCTCGGCATTGTCGGCACAGGCTTGCTGGCGATTCCCGTCCTGGCCGGCTCTGCCGCCTATGCGGTCGGCGAAGGCCGGCGGTGGCGTGTCGGACTCGACCGTAAGCCACGCGAGGCCGTGGCATTTTACGGCGTACTGGCCCTGTCGGCGGGGATCGGCATCGCACTCAATTTCACTGCGATCGATCCGATCGAGGCGCTGTATTGGAGCGCCGTCATCAATGGCGTTCTGGCGGTCCCGGTCATGATCCTGCTGATGGCGATGTCGCGCCGCGCCGATGTGATGGGTGATTTCAAGATTTCCGGCCCGCTATATTGGCTCGGCTGGCTGGCCACCGCGGTCATGAGCGTTGCAGTGGTCGCGATGGCCGTGGGCGTCTTGTTCTAGTCGCGCCGGAACACAATGGACGCCGCCCAGCCCGACAATAGCGCCATGATGGCGGTCATGACGCCATAGATCGCGCCGTGATTGCGTGCTGCGTTAGCAACGAATTGCTCGAAACCGACCTTGACGATGTCGAAGGCTGTTTCCGTCTTGGTGATGAACGCACCATCCGCGAACAGTTCGATCTCGACGTTATAGGTCCCGATAGGCACCTCTGCAGGTAGCGGAATCGTGGTGCGGAACAGCGTCGGCGTCAGGAAGGTGATTGCCGACGTTTCCTCGCGATAGAGGCCATGCTCCTTGCGCAGCCGCACGAAAGCGCTGCGGAACACATCGGTCGCAACGACGTCGGCGAAGTCGGTGCCGACCCGCTGGGTCAGCAACACATTGTTGATGCCGAGCTGCTGGCGCCGCTGCACATCCACCGGCGCAATGGCGTCGATGGGACGGTTGGAGAACACAGCGAGATAGGACGGCACCTGCAGGAATTCGCGCGACTCGGTATTGATCCAGATGCCGAAACGGCGCTGCTTGCGCCAGGTGACAAGATCGGTGCGCGGGCCGGAAACGGTGACGACAAGATTGTAGTTGGTACGCGCCGGCGGTGTCTTGTCGTCCTTCTCGACGGAACCGAACAGCACCAGCTCTTCACCGGCGTAATTTGGCGTCACCGTGACGCGGTGGTTCGAGACCGAGGCAATCAGTCGTTCGGCCCGCAAGGGCGTCGCGCTGCCGAGCGCCAGTGCAAGGATCGCGATCAGCCACGCCCACATCATGATCCGCCGCCTCCGGCGAGGTCGCGAATGGTGAACAGATCGTCCGGCTGAATCACGAGTTGCGCTGCGAAGCGGATGCCGACGGCCAGGATGAGGAGCCCGAGCAACAGGCGCAGGTGCTCGCCGCGGATCCGCTGTCCGGCGCGGGCGCCAAATTGGGCGCCGGTGACGCCGCCGATCATCAGGATCAGCGCCAACACCGCGTCGACCAGATGATTGGTCAGCGCATGCAGCATGGTGGCGATCAGCATGGTGACGAGCGTGAGCACCATCGACGTGCCAATCACCGTCGCAGTCGGTATACGCAGCCAGTAGATCAGGATCGGGATCAGGATGAAGCTGCCACCGATCCCCATCACCGCTCCGATAAAGCCGATCGCGAGACCGACGGCCACGACCGGAAGCACCGAGAGATAGATCTTCGAGCGCTTGAAGCGCATCTTCAGCGGGAGACCATGCACCCAGCTATGGCTACCGGAGCGCCGGAACGAGACCGGATCGCCGCGCCGCAGCCGCATCATCGCACGCAGGCCCTCCCAGAACATGGCAGCGCCGACGCAGGTGAGCAGGATCACGTAGGATAGCGAAATGGTGAGATCGAGCTGGCCAAGGCTGCGCAGTACGGTGAAGACCCAGACGCCGAGTGCCGTGCCGGCAATGCCGCCAATGAGTAACACCGCCGCGAGCGCGGGATCGATGGCGCGGCGGCGCCAGTAAGACAGTGCGCCAGAGAACGACGAGGCGGCGATGTGGCTGGTCACCGAAGCCACGGAGACGGCGGGCGAAATGCCGACGAAGATCAGCAGGGGCGTCATGAGGAAGCCGCCGCCGACGCCGAACATGCCCGAGACGAAACCCACCGCCGCGCCCATCGCCAGGATGAGCAGCACGTTAATCGGAAGGTCGGCGATCGGGAGGTACAGTTGCACGCGCGTTCGCTTCGAGATTGGCGCCGCGTCGGGCCAAGGGCGTCAGGCCAAGGCGACGCGCGGCATTATCCTTGAGGCGGCGTGAATTTGAGCCGCAGTTCCTCTTAGACGATATCGCCAGTCGAGGGGATCAAAGATTCCGACAAATGCCCCGCTTTTCTCCCGATCCGGCCCGGCATTTCCGGCTGTGGTAAATGCCTTGGATGCAAAGCTTGGTCTCAACTCCTTTGCACGGGATCGGTCACCAGATTCATCATCGATGCCTCACCACTGCTCAGCCAGCGAATCTTGTCGGTCGCCGACATCGCCTCCACCACCGACGAGGACACACCCATCTTGGTCATATAGCTGAGCACGAAGCCCATGGTGCGCTGCGCAGAGGCGACCGGATCGTCACCCGGCTTCGGCGAGGTGAAACGGTGCACGCCAAGGCGCGAACCTTCGATGCCGATGCGGACCTTGCCACCGGCATAGGCCGTCACGCAGGCGCTGGCGCAGAAGGACGGCCTGATCCGGCCATCGGCATCCGCCGTCCCCACCGCAGTCGAAAGTCCGCGAGCGCGGATGACCTCGCCCATGATCATCGACTGACTCAGATTACCGCCCGGCGACGACATCAACACGACATCGCCGGGCTGCAGCCTGGCCTGATCGAGCTGTTCGCGAAACCACGTCGCGCTGGCGGCGCCGATCTTGCCGCTGATCGCCAGCGCCTTGCGGCCGCGGCCCGATTTGTCAGGATCGAAATTGTCGATCACCTCGGCGCTCATGCTCGGCGAGACGTAGAGGTCTTTCCAATAGGACCAGGCTTCGGGCGTGGAGAGGTCCTTATACGCACGGATGCCGAGGCCACCGAACAGCAGCACCGCAAAAGCGATGGTGGTCAGGCTCGGCCGCCAGCGACGCAGCGGTTCAGGATCGGGCGCAAGCGGATGTGCGGAGCGCGGCGATGGCGGCGCCGGAGCGCGCGGAGTGCTCCAGGGGCCCGCGGATGGAACGGATTGCCGCGACTGCGGATCGTCACCTTGCAAAGACAATTCGACTTCCTCACGCTTCAGCATTCCCGGCGCAGTCTTGCATCGAGGAATGGTTGCTCCCGGCATACAGCTGAATGCCGAGTCTGATGAAGCTTTGTTGAGGAAATAAGACCGCGGGTTCGAGGCAGAGGGAAGGAAACTGCATCAAGCGGTGGTCCGGATGGAGCGCAGCGCAATCCGGGGATGTCGAGCCGGTTGAACGCCGGCTCCCGGATTACGCATCACTTCACCCAGGTAACAAAATCAGCGTGCAGCGCGCCTGGTATTCGCCGATTTGGCCGCCTGCGCAGGCGCAGCGTCCCAACCGCCGGCCGGTGCGGTGACATTGATGGCGTCTTCCGGCTGGCCTTCCGGCACAAATGTCTGGATCGCGAGCTTCGCTGCGGCCAACGACTGCGGATCGAGGCGCTTGGCCACATCGTCACGCTTCTTGCCGGCATCGACATCGCCCTGGGCTGCGGCGAGGCTGAACCACTTGAAGCTCTCGGCGAGGTTCTGATCGACGCCGATACCGCGGGCATAGAGGATGCCGAGATTGAACTGGCTGTCGGCAACGCCGCGATCGGCGGCCTTGCGGAACCAGAGCGACGCGCTCTTATAGTTTGCACCGCGGGTGCCGCCATCAGCGTCGAGCACTGCGAGATTGTGCATAGCCTTGGCGTTACCGCGGTCTGCCGCCTGCATGTAGTAACGGCGCGCGACTTCCCAATCCTTCTTCAGGCCCAGGCCTTTTTCATATAGCGTGCCGAGACGGAACATGCCGGGCACGACGCCGGCCTGCGCCGCGCGGTCATACCACTTGGCGGCTTCCTCATAGCTCTGCGGCACGCCGCGGCCTTCAGCATAGCGCACGCCGACCTCGAAGGCGGCCGTGGCATCGCCCTTGATCGCAGCATTGCGCAGCGCCGCGCTGCCGATGCCGTCGGGCAATTTTTCACCCGCCGGAATCGAGACCGTACCAAGCTTCTGGCCGCTGGGCGGCAATACCGGCGGCGCAGCGCTCGTGCTCGGCTGCGGCGCGGCAATGCTGCCGGTCACATCGGGCGAGATATAGGGAATCGGCGCCGCCTGTGGCACCGGTGCCGACTGCGGAGCAGGTGCAGCTTCCGGCGCCGGCTGCGGCGCAACCAACGATTGCTTGCCCACCTGTGCAGGTGTGCCGATGGACGGGGCCGGCGATTGCGGCTGGGTTTCGATCGCCTTCGGCGTATCGAGATAAAGCGGTGTCGAATGGCTGGCATCGGCCATCGGCGGCTGCGAACCGCCATCGTCCAGCAGCGTCATCGCCATCTTGAACGAACCGAGCACGATCACGACCACGCTCGCACCGACCAGCAGCGAGCGGATTTTTGATCCGAATGTCGACGGAGCCTTGTCGCCATCGGCCTGCGGAGCAGTTTTAGCTGGCTTTCCGCCCCCCTTGGGCTTCTCACCCGTCGCGGCAGCAGCCAGCGCGGCGCGACGCGCCGCCGCAATGAAGCTGGAAGCGCTTGCGGGCTCGGGCACGGCGCCGGGGATTTCGCTGATCGCATCTTCTGAGGCGGCAATGCGCTCCGATGGCGAGATGCCTCGGCCTTGCGGGCGCGTACCGGGCTCGAGTGGATGGTCCGGCGGCAATTGCGGATCGACCATCGGTCGCGGTGACGACGGACGCTCGACGTTGACCGGCGGCGCTGCGGGCTTCGGCGCCGGCTTGGGGTCGAGGATATCGCTAATCGCCTTCGGCACCTGGAAGGCGGGCGCCGGCTCGCTCGAAATGGCGGTCGCAGCGAAATCGCGCGGCGCTGCATCGAAATGCGCGTGCGGCGGACGCACTTCGATCTGCGACGGCCCCGCGGCCTGCGGTTTCACCGGATTAGGCAGTTGCGGACGCGGCGGCGCGGCCATTGCCGGCTGCATGGGAGCCGGCTGCATCGGAGCGGGTTGCGGCGCGGACTGCATCGGAGCAGCAGCCTGCATCGGCGGCGCGGCTGGACGCGCACTTGCGCTGCGCAGATCGCCTTCGATCTTGGCGAGGCGATCGACGACATGGCCGAGGGTCGAATGCACGACCTCCAGCGAATCCTGCATATGGCGGTCAGTCTCCGACTGGCTGAAGCGCATGTCGGACAATTCGCGCTTGAAGGAGTCGACGATACCGGCATCGGCACGGCTGTCGCTCAGCGCGGCGGCGAACATCGTCTGCTGGCGTTCGAGATGGCGGAGAATATCCTGCAGACCGTCTTCGACGCGGCCGAGATTGTTCGCGCGCGGATCGCCAATGCCTTCCATCCGCTCCAGCAGATAGGAAACACGCTGTTCCAGATGCGTGAAGGCAGACGACTGGTCGCTGCCGACCGGCAGGTGATCGAGCCGCTGCGCCAGCGCCGCGAGCGCGCTCTCCAGATGATCGGAACCGACCACCTGCGGGCGATCGCGATTTTCCAGCGTCGCGGTCAGCGTCACGATGCGCTGTTCGAGAGCGGCAAACATGCTGCTGTCGTTGCTCTGGGCGAGCTGATCGACCTTGGCCGACAGCTTGTGCAGATCGTCGCTGAGGCGGCCGACGGTCTCGTTCGATGCGACGTTGGAGACAATGGCGCGCAACGCGGTGACTGCGCCCTCCAACTGCTCCAGCGTGCCGGGATTGTCGCTCGAACGCACGATCTGATCGATCTTGCTGCCGAGATTGCGGATCGCCTCGTCGAAGCCGGCGAGCTGTTCGGCCGGCGTCAATGTCTTCAGCGTTTTATGGATGTCGCCGAGAGCCGTTTCGAGATTGACGAGCACATCGGCGTCGATGCCGCTCTGCTTGTTCTCATCGATACGGCGCGACAGCGCGCGGATTTCACTTTCGATGGACTCAATGGCACGGCGCGGCAGCGCGTCGGTCACCGCATTGCGGATTTCAGCGAGTTCGCTGCGGAAGGTCGCGATGGACTGCTCGATGCTGGAATCAGGCCGCTGCAGCGCGTCGATCTTGCTGGTGATCTGGGACAGCTGACGCTCCAGCCCGGACATGTCGGGCATCGGAGACGGCGTGACATGCGGGGCGATAGGCGGCGCGTAGCGCGAAGCCATCCGCGGCGGCCCGTCGAGTTCGCCCTGGCGCGCGGTGATCTCCGCGACGGCGAAATCGATCGACAGCGGATCGGACTGCGGCGCCGAGCTGTAGACCTGATTGGCGGCACGCTCGACCATGTCGGGGTTCGGGCGCGGATCGTAGTGCATATGGGACACGGCCGAACGAGGCGGCTGCTCGTTGATCTGCGACAGCCGCGCATCGAGGCGCGAAATGGCGTCGTTGAGCTGGCGCGCGACCCCAGGCTCGTTGTTGCTGCGCTGGTGCGGACGCGAAAACTCTTCGATCTGGCGGGCGATCGCATCGAGGCGCTGATGAATATCAGCGACTTCGGCGGCTTCGCGCTGCGGCATTGCCGGACGCGGACGCACCGGCGAATGTGACGAATGACCGGGACGTGCCTGGTAGCGCGGCGGCTGCGGAGCTGCTGTGGGCGGCGCGTGATCGGCATAACCATGCATCGGGGGAGCGACCGGGGATTCGCCGATGGTGGTGTTCAGCCAATCCGTGAGGGACATCCCGGCCCGGCGCGCAGCGGCCTCGGCCCGCTCGCGAACCGATGGGTCCATCCCCTCAACACTCCACGATACGCGCGAATTCATGCTTTGGTCCGGTTACGAGCCTGGCGCCAACCAGCGCCTGCAGCTTCCGCCACGCGTCCCAAGATGAAGAATGTCGAAACGGGAGCGGAGCGGTCTGCCTCGTTCCGGACTTTTCAGGGTTAGGGTAAATAACGGGTTAAGGATGCCCGCTGCAGCGCCTTAAATGTTAATCGAACGATACACTTGCGCCGTTTCATAGGTAGGATCGGATGTTTACGGCGCAGATGTTTCAACGTGTGAACAAGGCGCTAAGATCGACGATGTCGCGCTCGGTCATCGAGTCGTGGCGCGGGTCCATTACCGCGGACTGGCCGATATAGGCCCAGTACAGAAACTCCGCGCGTGACAATGCGCGGCGGTGTTCGACGCCGGCCTCGGTCAGCACCTTCGCCATGTAGGCGATGCGCCGCGCATCGACGGAAGCGACCATTTTGGCAACGGCCTTGTCGGTTGCCCCCATCGCCCGGATCGAGCGGTCGAGGCTGCGATCCTCGTTGAAGGCGAGCTTCATGAGATGGGTCAAGCGCGCCGTGCCGGTGGTCGAGGCATCGGTCTGCTCTAATACCTGATCGGTGGTCCGTTCCTGCCAGCGCTCCAGAAGCTGTAGGCGGAACTCACCGATATCCTTGAAATGCCAATAGAAACTGCCACGCGAGACGTTCAGCCCGGCGGCCAGATCGCCGACCTTGAGCGCAGTCGCACCCTGCCGTGCCAGTATGCGGAGGCCGTGATCGAGCCACGCCGTGCGCGTCAGCCTGTCCTTGGTCGCTTGCTCGTCCATCCCAGAACCATACACAAGTGTATTGACGAAATCCATGCACCGGGAGTAAGTTTCCATGCAAGGGTGTATGGAAACGCGGAGAACCTCCGATGGGCATGACCGGCCTCGACACGTGGTACGGCTTCATGAAGTCGCATGATCAGGCGGCGCTATGGGAATTGCTGCATCCCGATGCCGTGTTCGAAAGCCCGGTCGTGCATTCGCCGCAACGCGGCCGCGAGATCGTGTTCAAATATCTCACCGCCGCCGAACAGGTTTTGGGCGGGCCCGGCTTCACCTATGTCGGTGAATGGCGAAATGACACCTCGGCCGTGCTCGAATTCGAAAACGAGATCGACGGCATCAAGATCAACGGCATCGACATGATCACCTTCGATTCCGACAACCGCATCACGCATTTCAAGGTGATGGTACGCCCACTCAAGGCCATCAATCTGCTGCACCGTCTCATGGGTGAGATGCTGGCGCGGCAATAAGGTGCCTGAAGTTTCAAATCACATTCAAACGGCCTTGCTGTAGACTAACGGCAAGCTGTCGCAACTGAACAAAGAATTCCAACCGGGGAGGATTCCATGCCCAGTTACAAAGCGCCGCTCGAAGACGTCGGCTTTCTACTCAATGACGTCTTCCAGTTCGATCGCTACAACAACCTGCCCGGCTTTGCCGATGCATCGGCAGATGTGCGCGAGGCGATCCTGGGCGAGGCGGCCAAGCTCAGCGAGAATGTGCTGCAGCCGCTCAATCGCGTCGGCGATCTCGAAGGCTGCAAGCGCCATGACGACGGCAGCGTCACCACGCCGAAAGGCTTCAAGGACGCGTTCAAGCAGGTGACCGAAGGCGGCTGGCTCGGCCTCTCGGCGCCAGTGGAATTCGGCGGCCAGGGCCTGCCGGTGACGCTGTCGCAGACCGTTGCCGAATTCCAGATCTCCGCCAATATGGCATTCTCCATGTATGGCGGCCTCACCATGGGCGCGACCGCCGCACTGGTCGTGCACGGCAAGCCCGAGCAGAAGAGCAAATATCTGCCGAAAATGATTGCCGGCGAATGGACCGGCACCATGAATTTGACCGAGCCGCATTGCGGCACGGATCTCGGCCTGCTCCGCACCAAGGCGGTGCCGCAGGGCGACGGCAGCTACAAGATCTCCGGCACAAAAATCTTCATTTCGGCCGGCGAACACGACATGGCCGACAACATCATCCACCTCGTGCTCGCGCGCATCGAAGGCGCTCCGGCCGGCATCAAGGGCGTGTCGCTCTTCGTGGTGCCGAAGGTGTTGGTGAATGACGACGGCTCGCTCGGCGAGCGTAACGGCGTCGTCTGCGGCTCGATCGAGCACAAGATGGGCATCCACGGCAATTCCACCTGCGTGATGAACTACGACAACGCCACCGGCTGGCTGATCGGCGAAGAAAACAAGGGCATGCAGGGCATGTTTGTGATGATGAACGAAGCCCGGCTCGGCGTTGCCGTGCAGGGCCTCGCTCAGTCCGAAGTCGCCTATCAGAACGCCGTCGCTTACGCGAAGGAGCGCATCCAGGGGCGCTCGCTCACCGGACCGAAGTCGCCGGACAAGCCGGCGGATTCAATCATGGTGCATCCGGACGTGCGCCGCACGCTGCTCACCATCCGCGCCTTCAACGAAGCCGCCCGCGCCATGGTGGTATGGACCGCGCTGAAGAGCGACGTCGCCCATCGCTCCGACGATCCGAAGGAGCGTCAGGCTGCCGACGATCACATGGGCCTGATGACGCCGGTGCTGAAGGGCGTGCTCACCGATGGCGGTTTTGCCAATGCGGTGTCGGCGCAGCAGATGTTCGGCGGCCACGGCTATATTGCCGAATGGGGCATGGAGCAGTTCGTGCGCGATGCGCGTATCGCCATGATCTATGAAGGCGCCAATGGCATCCAGGCACTCGATCTCGTCGGCCGCAAGCTGCCGCGCGACGGTGGCCGTGCCGCCATGGCGTTCTTTGGCGAGGTTGCCGCCTTTGCGAAGGAGCATGGCACGGACGAGGCGATGAAACCTTATGTCGGGCCGTTGTCGAATGCGCTCGGCCACCTGCAGCAGGCCACCATGTGGCTGATGAATAATGCGATGGCCAAGCCCGACAATGCCGGTGCCGGAGCTACGGACTACATGCAACTGTTCGGCCTCACGGCCTTCGCCTATATGTGGGCGAAGATGGCGAAGGTGGCCCAGGACAAGATCGCCGCCGAGGGTGCGACGCCTTATCTGACCACCAAGCTCGTTACCGGCCGCTTCTTCATGGAGCGCATGCTGCCGGAGACGGCGTTGCATCTCGCCCGCATCCAGACGGGTGCGGCGACCACGATGGAGCTTCCGGCGGAAGCGTTCTGATCATAGCTGCCACCACACACGTGACTGTCATCCCCGCGAAAGCGGGGATCCAGTAGACACAGACTCCACAGATAGAACTCCGACAATCGAGTTTACTGGATCGCCCGGTCAAGCCGGGCGATGACAGCCAAAGTTAATCCGAAGGGAGACACCATGCCCGAGGCCTATATCTACGATCACGTTCGCACGCCGCGCGGCCGCGGCAAATCCGATGGTTCGCTGCATGAGGTGACGGCGCTAGCGCTCGCCACCACGCCGCTGAAGGCGCTCAAGGAGCGCAACAATCTCAAGCCCGGCAGCGTCGATGACGTCGTGCTCGGCGTCGTCGATCCCGTCGGCGAGGCCGGCGGTGACATCGCGCGCATGGCCGCGCTGTCGGCCGGCTATGGCAACGACGTCCCCGGCATCCAGATCAATCGCTTCTGCGCGTCCGGCCTCGACGCCGTGAACTTTGCAGCCGCCCAGGTGATGGCCGGCCAGCACGAACTCACCATCGGTGGCGGCGCCGAGAGCATGAGCCGCGTCGGCATTGGCGCCTCCGGCGGCGCATGGCCGGTGGACCCTTCCATCGCCGTTCCCGCTTATTTCATGCCGCAGGGCGTCTCGGCCGACCTCATCGCGACGAAGTACGGTTTCTCCCGCGATGACGTCGATGCTTACTCTGTGCAGAGCCAGCAGCGCGCAGCGAAGGCGTGGGAGGAAGGCCGCTTCAAGAACTCGATCGTCCCGGTCAAGGACATCAACGGCCTGACCATTCTGGCCAAGGACGAGCATATGCGCCCGTCCACCACGATGCAGTCGCTGGCCGCGCTGCAACCATCCTTTGCCACCGTCGCGCAGATGGGTGGTTTCGATGGCGTCGCGATCCAGTCGCATCCGGAAGTCGAGGCGGTGAACTACGTCCATCATGCCGGCAATTCATCGGGCATCGTCGATGGAGCTGCGGCCGTGTTGCTCGGTAGCGCCGAAGCCGGCAAGAAGAACGGCCTGACGCCGCGCGCGAAGATTCGTGCATTCGCGAATATCGGCTCCGAACCGGCGATGATGCTCACCGGTCCTGTGGATGTGACGAAGAAAGTGCTGGAGCGTTCCGGCATGAAGCTGTCTGACATCGACCTGTTCGAGCTCAACGAAGCTTTCGCCTCGGTTGTGCTGCGCTTCATCCAGGCCTTCGACATCGACAATGAGAAGATCAATGTCTGCGGCGGCGCCATCGCCATGGGCCATCCGCTCGGCGCCACCGGCGCCATGATCCTCGGCACCGTGCTCGACGAACTCGAGCGCACCAACAAGTCCACGGCCCTCGTCACCCTCTGCATCGGCGGCGGCATGGGCACCGCCACCATCATCGAACGCGTGTAAGGAGCGGCCAACATGACCTTCAAGAATTTCAAGGTTGAGACCGACGCCGACGGCATCGTCATCGTCACCTGGGACATTCCAGGCCGTTCGATGAACGTGCTCGACACCACGACGATCGAAGAACTCGGCGCCATCGTCGATCAGACCACCGCGGACGCCGCCGTGAAGGGCGTCGTCGTCACCTCTGGCAAGGAAGCATTTTCGGCCGGCGCCGATCTGTCCATGCTCGAAGGCATGAACAAGATCTTTGCCGAGGCGAAGAAGGCGAAGGGCGAGGAAGCCGCCCAGCAGATGCTGTTCGACGAGAGCCGCAAGCTGTCGCTGACACTGCGCAAGATCGAGACCTCCGGCAAGCCGTGGGTCGCGGCGATCAACGGCCTCGCACTCGGCGGTGCGTTCGAGCTCACGCTGGCCTGCCATTACCGCGTGGCTGCGGAGAATCCGAAGACCAGGCTCGGCCTGCCCGAGATCAAGGTCGGCCTGTTCCCCGGCGGCGGCGGCACCCAGCGCCTCGCGCGCATGCTGCAGCCGCAGGACACGATGCAGATGCTGCTCAAGGGCGATCAGGTCAATCTCGCCAAGGCCAAGGCGATGAACATCGTCGGCGCCGTGGTGCCGGCGGCTGATCTCGTCAAGACCGCAAAGGAATGGATCAAGGCTGGCGGCAAGCCCGTCGCCCCATGGGATGACAAGGGTTTCAAGCTGCCCGGCGGCCCCGTTTATTCCAAGCAGGGCATGATGATGTTCCCGGCCGGGAATGCCATCTATCGCCGCGAGACCTTCGACAACTATCCGGCCGCACGCGCCATCATGCAGTGCGTCTATGAAGGCCTGCAGCTGCCGATGGACGCAGCGCTGCGCGTGGAGTCGCGCTATTTCGCCCACATCCTGCAGACCAAGGAAGCCGCGGCGATGATCCGCAGCCTCTTCCTGTCCATGCAGGAGCTCAACAAAGGCGCGCGTCGTCCCACGAACGTGCCGCCGACCAAGGTCAAGAAGCTCGCCATCATCGGCGCCGGCTTCATGGGCGCGTCGGTCGGTTATGTCTCGGCCAAGGGCGGCATCGATGTGGTGCTGATCGACCGCGACCAGGCTGCTGCCGACAAGGGCCGCGCGCATTGCCAGTCGGTTATCGACGGACTGATCGCCAAGGGTCGCGCCAAGGAGGCTGATCGTGACGCACTGATGTCACGCATCACAGCAACTGCAGATTTCGAAGTGATCCGCGAATGCGACCTCGTCATCGAGGCCGTTTTCGAGGATCGCGCGGTGAAAGCCGAGATCTACAAGAAGGTGCAGCCGCTCTTGAAGGAAGGCGCCATCATCGCCTCCAACACCTCAACCCTCCCGATCAATTCGCTGGCAGAAGAATTCGCCGACCAGTCGAAGTTCATTGGCATCCACTTCTTCTCGCCGGTCGAGAAGATGATGCTGGTGGAGACGATCGTCGGCAAGAACACCGGCGACGTCGCTCTCGCCACAGCGCTCGATTACATACGCGTTATCGGCAAGACGCCGATCGTCGTGAACGACTCGCGCGGCTTCTTCGCCAATCGCTGCGTGCTGCGTTTCACGGCAGAAGGCCTCGAAATGCTGCTTGAAGGCGTGCCGCCGGCGATGATCGAGAATACCGCGAAGATGGCCGGCATGCCGGTCGGCCCGCTGTCGCTGTCGGACGAGATCGCGCTGGATCTGGTGCTGAAGATCATGAAGGCCACCGAAGCCGATCTCGGCTCGCAGGCGGTCGATCAGGCGCAGAAGAAGCTGATTGTCGAGATGGTGGAGAAGCAGGAGCGCTTCGGCCGCAAGAACGGCAAGGGCTTTTACGAGTATCCGCCGAAGGGCAAGGGCTCGAAAGCGCTCTGGAAGGGCATCGCGCCGCTGCTGCCGAAGCCGCTCGATCCCGACACGCTCGATATCGAGGAGCTGAAGCAGCGTTTCCTGGTGGTGCAGGCGGTGGAAGCCGCGCGCACGGTCGAGGACAATGTGATCGTCGATCCGCGCGAGGCAGATGTCGGCTCCATCCTTGGCTTCGGCTTCGCCCCGTTCACCGGCGGCACGCTGAGCTATATCGACTTCATGGGCACCAAGAAGTTCGTCGAGCTCTGCCACAGACTGGAGAAGAAGTACGGCTCGCGGTTCACGCCACCGAAGCTGCTGGAAGAGATGGCTGCGAAGGGCGAGACATTCTACGGGCGTTTTGCGCCGAAGAAGGTGGCGGCGTAAGCCCGACCACGCTCAAAACTGTCATCCCCCGCGAAAGCGGGGGATCCAGTAGACACTGATTCTGAAAATGAAGCGCTGATGTCGGCGCATACTGGATCGCCCGATCAAGCCGGGCGATGACAGTGAGAGAGTAGCGTTAGGCTACAGCGCCCAGACACCACGCCAGAATTCCCTTCTGCGCATGGAGACGGTTCTCGGCCTCGTCGAACACCACCGATTGCGGACCGTCGATCACCTCGTCGGTAACCTCCTCGCCGCGATGGGCGGGCAGGCAGTGCATGAACAGCGCATCCTTGTGGGCCAGGCCCATCAACCGCTCATTGACCTGATACGGACGCAGCAGATTGTGGCGCGTCTCGCCTTCCTTGTCGCCCATGGACACCCAGGTGTCGGTGACCACGCAATCGACACCCTTGGCCATCGCATCGGGATCGTCGGAGAAGGTGATCTGCGCGCCAGATGCTTTCGCCCAATCCTTGAACGCCTTTTTCGGTGACAATTGCTGCGGCGTCGCGATGTTGAGCTTGAAGTCAAAACGCTCGGCCGCATGCGCCCAGGACATCAGCACATTGTTATCGTCGCCGACCCAGGCCACCGTGCGTCCCTTGATCGAGCCGCGGTGCTCCTCATAGGTCATGACGTCCGCCATCACCTGGCACGGATGCGAGAAGCGCGTCAGGCCGTTGATGACCGGCACGGTGGCATTGTTTGCCAGCTCCATCAGCGAGTCATGATTGAGGATACGGATCATGATGATATCGACGAAGCGCGACAGCACGCGTGCAGTATCGGCAATGGTCTCGCCACGGCCGAGCTGCATTTCGGCGCCCGTGAGCATGACGACTTCGCCGCCGAGCTGACGCATGCCGACCTCGAAAGATACGCGGGTGCGTGTCGAGGGCTTCTCAAAGATCATCGCCAGCGTCTTGTTCTTCAGCGGACGATCGGGATCGAAACCATTGCTCTTCAGCTTCGCCTTCATGGCGCCGGCTGCGCTGAGAATATTGCGGAGCTCACTGGCGGGAACCGCTGTGAGGTCGAGGAAGTGCCGCGGCGTACTCATCATGCCGCTCCCTTCGACAAGACGGTGCAAGCCTGTTCCAGGCGCTGCACGGCCTCTTCGATTTCGGTCTCGCCGATGATCAGCGGCGGCAGGAAACGCACGACATTGTCGCCGGCACCAACCGTCAGCAGCTTGGCGTCGCGCAGAGCGCCGACCAGATCGCCAGCCGGAACAACGGCCTTGAGGCCGATCAGCATGCCTTCGCCGCGCACTTCAGACAGCACAGTGGGATAGCGATCGACCACGCCCGCGAGTTTCTGCTTCAGCAGCAGAGTCATCTTGTTGACCTGATCGAAGAAGCCCGGCTTCAGCATCACATCGAGCACGGAATTCGCAGCAGCCACCGCCAGCGGATTACCGCCGAAGGTCGAGCCATGCGAACCCGGCGCCATGCCTTCGGCTGCCGCCGCGGTGACGAGGCAGGCACCGATCGGGAAGCCGCCGCCCAGCGCCTTGGCCAGCGACATCACATCCGGCGTCACGCCAAGACGCTGATAGGCGAACAGCGTGCCGGTGCGGCCCATGCCGGTCTGCACCTCGTCGAAGATCAACAGGATGTCATTCTTGTCGCACAGCTCGCGCAGCGCCTTGAAGAAGGCATTGGACGCAGCCCGCACCCCGCCTTCGCCCTGCAGCGGCTCGATGAGGATGCCGGCGGTCTCCGGACCGATCGCAGCTTTCACCGCATCGAGATCGCCGAGCGGCACCTGGTCGAAGCCATCAAGCGGCTTGCCATAGCCTTCGAGATATTTTGCGGCGCCGGTGGCAGCAAGCGTGCCGAGGGTACGTCCGTGGAACGCGCCTTCGAAAGTAATGATGCGCGTACGCTCAGGGTTCCCCTTGGCGAAGTGATAGTGACGCGTGACCTTCAGCGCGCACTCCATCGCCTCGGCGCCGGAATTGGCAAAGAACACGAAATCCGCGAACGAGTTCTCGCACAGCCGCGCGGCGAGACGCTCGCCGTCCGGGCTCTTGAACAGGTTCGACATGTGCCACAGCTTGGTGGCCTGTTCCTGCAAGGCGGCAACCATATGCGGATGCGCATGGCCGAGCGAATTCACTGCGACACCACTGGTAAAATCGAGATAGCGCTCACCGGTCGTCGAGATCAGCCAGGCGCCTTCACCGCGCTCGAACGCAACATCCGCACGCGCGAAGACAGGCAGAAGGTGAGCCTGAGAAATTTGCGAGGATGGTGCGTTGCTGGTCATGGCGGTTCCGATCAAATCAGTCTGTGGTCCTGCCGATGTCGGCCATGGTCGATGACACCAGTGCGACACGGGACAGCGGACCCTCAAAACGAAACGTGCCGCCCTTCTCGGGCGGCACGCGCGCATTATTCTATGGGGGCCATACGGGGTGTCAACCACGCATAGCGGCTTTCAGGGCACACCGGATCGCACAAAAAGCCGATTTTTCTGCTTGGTTGACACAAAGCATGTGGATGTGACTCGGCCGACTCTTGCGCGTGAGTCGCGGCATCATGTAGTTTTTGGCTTGTCGGATACGACATCTCGTGCGGCAGTAGACCCTTATACACTATCGGTACGGCGTAAGGCCGGAAGCAGTCATGCATCCGGTGAGCGCTAAGGGATTCTGACAACGAGGTTTTTTGACGATTTCAAGTCGCAGCGCGGGCCGAGGCCGGCCGGCGCATACGAAGGGATTTAGCGATGACGGTAATCACGTGGACCGACGATCGCGTCGAACAGCTCAAGAAACTCTGGGAAGGCGGCCTTTCCGCGAGCCAGATCGCAGCGGAGCTCGGTAACGTCACCCGCAACGCCGTGATCGGCAAGGTGCATCGGCTCGGCCTGTCCGGCCGCGCCAAGAGCCCCTCCTCTGCGGCGCCGCGCCCGCGCAAGCCGCGTCCGGCCCAGCAGATGGTGCGGATGCCGCGCCCCGTAGCTCGCGGCAACACCGCGCTCGCCCACAACTACGAAGTGGAGTTGGAGCCGGATCCGATCGCGGTCGACAATGTGATCCCGATCAGCCAGCGCCTCCAGCTTGTCGAACTCAGCGACGCCACCTGCCACTGGCCGGTGGGCGATCCGGCCAGCGCCGACTTCTATTTCTGCGGTGGCAAGGCGGTGGCGGGCGCGCCCTATTGCGCGCATCACTCGCGCATTGCCTATCAGCCGGCGAGCGACCGTCGCCGTGCGGCGCCGAAGCCGGTGCGGTAAGACTGCTGCTCACAAGCAAACAAAAATGCCCGGCGATGAGCCGGGCATTTTTCGTTTTGAGGGATCGCTTCTCAACCTCGCCCCGCTTGCGGGGAGAAAGAAGGAACTACTCCGCCGCCTTGTCGAAACGATCGTCCAGTGCGTAGCCGGCACCGCGAACGGTGCGGATCGGATCGGGCTCGCCGGCCGGATTCAGCAACTTGCGGAGACGGCCGATGTGAACGTCCACCGTACGCTCGTCGATATAGATATCGCGTCCCCAGACACTATCGAGCAGCTGCTCGCGGCTGAACACGCGGCCGGGATGTTCGAGGAAGAATTCGAGTAGCCGGTATTCAGTCGGACCGAGATCGATCGGACGCGACGCACGGACGACGCGGCGCTTGTCCCGATCAAGTTCGATATCGCCAAAGGCGAGCACGGTGGCGAGACGCTCCGGCGCCGCACGGCGCAGAAGGCCCTTCACGCGGGCCAGCAGTTCCGGCACCGAGAACGGCTTGACGATGTAATCGTCAGCGCCGGTGGCGAGACCGCGAACGCGCTCGCTCTCCTCACCGCGGGCGGTGAGCATGATGATCGGCAGCGCCTTGGTTTCCGGCCGTGCACGCAGGCGACGGCAGAGTTCGATGCCGGACAGGCCCGGCAGCATCCAGTCGAGGACCACGAGGTCCGGCACGCGCTCTTTCAAGCGGGTGTCGGCATCGTCACCGCGTGCAACCGTCTCGACGTCGTAACCTTCGGCATCGAGATTGTAGCGCAGGAGCGTGGTCAGAGCTTCCTCGTCTTCCACTACCAGAATGCGCGCGTTCATATGGCTAGCTTCCTATCTTTCGTTCAGGGACGTCGCGGCGAGCCTCAGCTCGCCGGAGTCGCGAAGTTGGTCATGTCGCCCTTCGGGCGCTTGTCGACCATCTGTTGGCCTTCGATCATGTAGAACACCGTCTCGGCGATGTTGGTCGCGTGATCGCCGATCCGCTCGATGTTCTTGGCGCAGAACATCAGATGGATACAGAACGAGATGTTGCGCGGATCTTCCATCATGTAAGTGAGGAGTTCGCGGAACAGCGAGGTGCAGATGGCGTCGATTTCCTCGTCGCCCTTCCACACGCTCATCGCGGCCGGCAAATCGTGCGCCGCATAGGCGTCAAGCACGGCCTTGACCTGGGTATTAACCAGATCGGTCATGTGCTCGAGCCCGCGGATCAGCTTCAGCGGATGGAAGTCGCTGTCCAGTGCATTGACGCGTTTGCCGATGTTCTTGCTGAGATCACCAATGCGCTCAAGATCGGTGGCGACGCGGAGCGCGCCGACGATCTCACGCAAGTCGACAGCCATCGGCTGACGCTTGGCGATGGTGAGAACGGCGCGTTCTTCGATCATCCGTTGCAGCTGATCGATTTCCGCGTCGGTGGCCACCACGCGTGCGCCGAGGACGGCGTCGCGGCGGATCAGGGCATCGACGGATTCAACGATCTGACGCTCTGCGAGGCCGCCCATCTCAGCGACGAGACGGGTCAACTCCTGAAGATCGTCATCGAAGGCCTTGGTCGTGTGTTCAAAAGCCATAGCTCAATCCTCTTGCGAGTATATCGCGTCAGCCGAAACGGCCGGTGATGTAATCCTGGGTGCGGCGGTCGCTCGGCGAAGTGAAGATCTTGTTGGTCTGATCGAATTCGACCAGTTCGCCGAGATACATGAAGGCGGTGGTGTCGGAGACGCGCGCAGCCTGCTGCATGTTATGTGTCACGATGGCGATCGTATACTGATCCTTGAGTTCGTCGATCAGCTCCTCGACCTTGGCAGTCGAAATCGGATCGAGCGCCGAACAGGGTTCGTCGAACAGGATCACTTCCGGACGCACAGCGATCGTGCGCGCGATGCACAGACGCTGCTGCTGACCACCCGACAGGCTGAGACCCGAGGCGTTGAGCTTGTCCTTGACTTCATTCCACAGCGCACCGCCACGCAGCGCCTTCTCGACGCGCACATCCATCTCTGCCTTGGAGATCTTCTCATAGAGACGGATACCGAAGGCGATATTTTCATAGATCGTCATCGGGAACGGGGTCGGCTTCTGGAAAACCATGCCGATGCGGGCGCGCAGCAGGTTGAGATCGAGCTTGGGATCCAGAATATTCTGGCTGTCCAGCATGACCTGACCTTCCGCACGCTGCCCCGGATAGAGGTCATACATGCGGTTGAAGATGCGCAGCAGCGTGGACTTGCCGCAGCCCGACGGGCCGATGAAGGCTGTGACGCGATTGGTGGCGAGGTTCAGATTGATCTTCTTCAGGGCGTGGTGTTCGCCGTAGTAGAAGTTCAGATCGCGCACACTGACCTTGGGACGGGCATCGCTCTGCGCCACGGACGGCGGCGGCATCGAAACGCTGGGATTGGCGGCGGAAACAGAGAGATCACTCATTTTGCTTTCCTCTCGGCGCCGAGAATGCGCGCGCCAATGTTCAGGGCAAGAACGGTCAGGGTAATGATCAGCGCGCCGCTCCAGGCGAGCTGCTTCCAGTATTCGTAGGGGCTCTGGACGAAGTTGTTGATGGTCACCGGCAGGTTGGCCATCGTGCGCGAGAGATCCAGGCTGAAGAACTGGTTGCTCAGCGCGGTGAACAGCAGCGGCGCGGTTTCGCCGGCGACACGGGCGGTCGCCAGCAGCACGCCGGTGATGAGGCCGGCACGTGCTGCACGATAGGCGATCCGCTTGATCACCAGCGAACGCGGCAGGCCGAGCGCCGAGGCCGCTTCACGCAGCGGATTGGGCACGAGACCAAGCATGTCCTCCGTGGTGCGGACCACGACCGGGATCACGATCACGGCGAGTGCCAGCGAGCCGGCGATGGCCGAGAAGCCCCGCATCGGCACCACCACCGCGCCGTAGATGAACAAGCCGATGATGATCGAGGGCGCCGACAGCAGCACGTCATTGATGAAACGGATCACCGAGGTGAGCTTGTCGTGCTTGCCGTATTCCGCAAGATAGGTACCCGCGAACAGGCCGAGCGGCGCGCCGATGCCGACACCGATCACGGTCATGATGATCGAGCCAACAATGGCGTTCAGCAGGCCGCCTTCCTGCGAGCCGGGGGGCGGGGTGTTCTGGGTGAAGATCTGCAGGCTGATGCCGGCCAGGCCGTTGTAGAACAGCGTGAACAGGATCAGGGCCAGCCAGGTGACACCGAACACAGCGGCACCCATGCAGAGGCCGCGGACGATCTTGTCGTTGCGACGGCGGGAGACGTAAATCGGATTGAGGCTCATGACTTACTTTCCTGCCTTCTTCTCAAGGCGCAGCAGCATCAGACGCGCAGCCGACAGCACCAGGAAGGTGAGAATGAACAGCAACAGGCCGAGCAAGATCAGACCCGACTGATGCAGACCGTCGGACTCAGCGAATTCCGAGGCGATCGCAGCGGAGATCGTGGTGCCCGGACCGAACAGCGATCCGGTGATGCGGAACGAGTTGCCGATGATGAAGGTCACCGCCATTGTCTCGCCCAGCGCACGGCCGAGGGCCAGCATGACGCCGCCAATCACACCGACGCGGGTGTAGGGGATGACGACGTTGCGGACGACTTCCCAGGTGGTGCAGCCGACGCCATACGCCGCCTCCTTCAGCACCGGCGGCACCGTCTTGAACACGTCGACCGAGATCGCCGTGATGAAGGGCAGCACCATGATGGCGAGGATGAGCGAGGCGTTAAACAGCGAGAGATAAGAGGCCGGACCGGCGAAGATGGTGCCGAGCACCGGGACGCCTTCGAAGGCCGAGATCAGGAAGGGCTGGAAGTGATTGGCCAGAAACGGACCAAGCACGAAGAAGCCCCACATGCCGTAGATGATCGACGGAATGCCGGCGAGCAGTTCGACGGCCATGCCGATCGGGCGACGCAGCCAGTTCGGGCACAGTTCGGTGAGGAAGATCGCGATGCCGATGCCGACCGGAATGGCGATGGCCATGGCGATGACCGAGGTGACCAGCGTGCCGTAGATCGGGCCAAGCGCACCGAGCACCGGCGGATCGGCAGACGGCGCCCAGCGCTGCGTGAGAAGGAAGGAGAAGCCGAACTCCCTCAGCGCCGGCCAAGCGCCGGCGATCAACGACAGGATGATGCCGCCAAGAATAAACAGAACCGACAGCGCCGAAATCCGCGTCAGCCAGTAGAAAACCTGATCGCCGGTCTTGAATGCGTTGAGCGCCTTGGCGCGGTCATACGGTCCAGCGGCGTCCATCGAAGAGCTCTGTACGGCCATATCTGCCACGCCCAGTCCCCTGTGTTGTTATCGAATACCCGAAACACGACGCCCCGAATGGGCCTGCCAGGGCGCGAAGTCAGATCAAGAAAAGAAACGAATAAATCAGTTGGAAAGAAGCGGAGGAGAGATGCCCCTCTCCCCCGCCAAAGAGCGAAAACTTAGCTCTTGATGTCCGCAGACCAGGTCTTCTCGATCAGCTTGACGACCGAGTCCGGCATCGGAATGTAGTCGAGTTCTTCGGCAGCCTTGCCACCCTTCTCGAACGACCACTTGAAGAACTTCAGCGCTTCAGCCGAGGCAGCCTTGTCGGTCGGAACCTTGTGCATCAGGATGAAGGTCGCAGCGGTGATCGGCCACGAAGCGTCGCCCGGCTGGTCGGTGAGGATCACGTAGTAGCCCGGAGCCTTGGCCCAGTCGGCATTGGCAGCAGCGGCCTGGAACGAAGCAACGGTCGGCTGCACCGACTTGCCAGCCTTGTTGATCATGCCGGCATAGGTCAGCTTGTTCTGCTTGGCATAGGCGTATTCGACGTAACCGATGGCATTCTTGGTCTGACCGACGTTGCCGGCGACACCTTCGTTGCCCTTGGCGCCAACGCCAACCGGCCATTCAACAGCGGTACCGGTGCCGACCTTGGTCTTCCAGTCAGCCGAAGCCTTCGAGAGATAGTCGGTGAAGTTGAAGGTGGTGCCCGAACCGTCCGAACGACGAACGACGGTGATGTCGGCCGACGGCAGCTTCAGCTTCGAATTGAGCTTGGCGATCGCGGCATCGTCCCACTTCTTGATCTTGCCGAGATAGATGTCGGCCAGCACTTCGCCCGAGAGGACGAGTTCACCCGACTTGATGCCTTCGAGGTTCACGACCGGAACGATCGCGCCCATCACCATCGGCCACTGGGCCAGGCCATCCTTCTCGAGCTGCTCGGCCTTGAGCGGCGCGTCGGTGGCGCCGAAAGTCACGGTCTTGGCCTGGATCTGCTTGATGCCAGCGCCCGAACCGATCGACTGGTAGTTCAGACCGTTGCCGGTTTCCTTCTTATAGGCGTCAGCCCACTTCGAATAGACCGGGAACGGGAAGGTCGCGCCGGCACCGGTGATGTCGGCAGCGAAGGCCGAGGTCGAAGCGGCAACGAGGCCCGCAGCGACGATCGCTTTGAGGAATTTCATGGGTATCTCCAATTTTCCGTGAGCGACGCGCAGATGCGCCCGATTGCGCTCACCCCGCCCATGTATGTGCGGTCGGTTGACCTTTTATGATAGTTGGATGACACTTGGATGACTAAGCTAAAGCGTTGATAACGTTATTATTTATCGGATTTACATACCGTCATCCGCGCAAATAACGTTATTCCGGCGGGCTTTCATGACAAGGCTTGCGCACCTCAAAAACCGGGTTCCAGCGATTAACAATATGTTTCCATGGAAGGAATCCGGTATTCTTGAGAACGGATCGCTGGCAGCGGCCGGTGCACGAAACGGCACGGGTGACGCCATGCCGCAGCGGGGTCGGCGGCAAAAATTAGCGCAAAAGCTGGCGCAGATTGGCGCCCTCAGCCAATCCGAAGAAAAGGCAAATGCCGGACGGTAACGGGAGCGTCACGCGCTCGGATTCGTCGCCTTGACCTGCGGGAACGCCGCAGTGAAGGTCGCCCCGTTCTTCAGCACGCTTTCGATCAACAGACGACCGCGATGGCGGTTCAGGATGTGCTTCACGAGCGACAGACCGAGGCCGGTGCCACCCTGGGCCCGGCTATCGCCGACATCCACCCGGTAGAAGCGTTCGGTGAGCCGCGGGAGATGCTCGGGCGCAATGCCCGGGCCGAAATCGCGGACGGAGACGCGGATTTCCGCTGCGCCGTCGGTGGTCGAGGCGTGCGCCAAGGCGACCTCAACGCGCCCGCCGGTCGCTCCGTATTTCAGGGCGTTCTCGATCAGGTTTTCGAACAGCCGCAGCAATTCTTCGCGGTCGCCGGCGACGATCACTGCCCCGTCGGGCAGATCCATCTCGATTTTCACGCCGCGCTCGGTGGCCATCAGCTCCAGACTGTCACCGACCTGGCGAATGATCGGCAGAATATCGATTAAGGTGTCGGGACGGACATGGGCGGAGAGTTCGACCCGCGACAACGAGAGCAGATCGTCGATGAGGCGCGCCATACGCGTCGCCTGGGTGTGCATGATGCCGAGAAAACGTTCGCGCGCCCGCGGATCGTCCTTGGCAGGCCCCTGCAGCGTGTCAATGAAGCCGGACAGCGCCGCCAGCGGCGTACGCAGTTCGTGGCTGGCATTGGCGACGAAATCGGCGCGCATTTCCTCGACCCGGCGGATCGGCGTCTGGTCGTGAAAGGTCAACAGCATGCAGGTATCGCTGCCGCCGAAGGCGGTCGGGACTGACACCGGCGTGATCATCAGATCCATCCAGCGATCGACCGGCACATGATCGACATAGGACGTTCGGCGGGGCTCGGTATTGGCAATGGCCTCCCGCAAGGCGCTGACGATTTCAGGCGAGCGCAGCGCGAATTGCGCAAGTTCACCCTTGCGCAGCGCCGGAGCCAACTGGGCGGCGGCGGCATTGAGATGGATGACGCGTCCGGCACGATCGAGCAGCACTGCGGGGTCCGGAATGCCGCCAACCACGGCACGGACGGCCGGCTGCTCGACCGGATTGACCAGCGTCTCGTCGCGCTTGGCGTCGCTGTCGTGCAGGCGCCAGGGCACCAGTGCAGCTCCGGCGATACATGCGAACACGACCCCGGCGCGGAGCGGTGTCAACTCGCCGAAGAACACCAGAGCTGCAAGCGCCAGCGCCGCCACGAGCAGGATGATCGCGGCGTGCCGCAACCGATCCGGCCACGGAGAGAACATCGACGACGGGGAAGCTTCGATGGCCATCTGGGCAATATCTCTTTCGGCGGCGCTTCTTTTGCCAGCCTCATCCTGCTGCGGGGAGCCGCTCATGTCAGGTGGCCGGACCGCCATGATCGTTAAACGTTCGACCCACAGCAGACGGAGCTTCGGCTGCGACCGGCTGCAGCTTTTTTGATCGCGCTCCAACAATAAGCTCGCGAAACGTCAGTAACATGACTGAAATAAAGAATGGCGCAAGGTAATAAAGTACCCGAAACAACAGCATACCGGCCAAAAGCTGGTCCTGGTCCATCATCTCCAGACCAACCAGCATGGCAGCATCGAACACGCCAAGACCACCGGGCGAATGGCTGGCAAAGCCAAGCAGCGTCGCCGCGACGAACACCACCGCCACCGTGACGAAATCCACGCCGGGCGTGTTTGGCACGAGCATGTACATCGCCAGCGCACAAAAACCGAGATCGACGATACCGATGACGATCTGCAGCAAAGTAAGTGGCCCGCCCGGCAGCACCACCGACCACGGCCCGCGGCCCACGCTGCGCGGTTTTATCCAAACCCAGATCACATAGCCGACAAGACCGGCGAGCACGATATAGGCGAGAATGCGGTTGACCGCCGGCGGCACCTGATTGATCGCGCTCGCCGCTTCCGGATGATAAGCGATGCCCATGCCGAGCACGGCGAGATTGCCAAGCCAGAATGTGAGACCGGCCAGAAACACGATCTTGGCAACATCGACCGCCGACAGATTCCACGCCGAATAGATGCGATAGCGCACCGCGCCGCCGGTGAAGACGCTGGCGCCGACATTGTGGCCGATGGAATAGCTCGTGAAAGCCGCGAGCGCATTGATGCGATAAGGCACGTCCTTGCGACCGATGGTGCGGACGGCAAACCAATCATAGAACGTCAGCGTGAAATAGGCCGCGGTCACCGACAGCGCCGAGAGCACGATCAGCCGCGGCTCGGTCTCGGCAATGAACTTCAAGACCCGCGCCGTATCGACGTTGCGCAGCTTGTGATAGAGCATCCAGCAGGCGACCGCGATCACAGCAACGCTGGCGAGGACACCGAGCTTGTGCAGGATTTGCTTCTCGCGCAGAAACGTGGCCGTCCTGCGTATTGCTTCCAGCATCTCAACCTCGAATGCGATCCCAGATACTCGATCCCAGTCTCTGGGACGTCAAACCAGCCGTGTCAGACCCGCTTTGGCGGAACCGTTACCTCATCACTTTCACCGCGCCGTTTCCAGCTTATCCGTCGTAGCGTGTTTCGACACGAAACGTAATCTGGACAACGCCGATCGCGGCAATTTCGACGCAGTATATGGAGTGAAACTGAACAAAACGCCCGCACTTCTTGCGGCAACGCTGCGGCAAAATGCCGGCCTCACTGCGGCTGCCAACAAAGGACGGTCACTGCCGAAACCGCACCTGCTGCCGCGTCACCACGATGTCGCGCAGCCAGGAGCCGATGGCGCAGCCGACCAGATAGAAGCCGAACAGCGCGAGGCCGAGATCGAGCCAGTAACCGAAACGGCCGGGCACCAGTTTCGCCGCCGCGATGCCGATGACGATGACGGCGAGCACCGAGAGCCGCTGGATCCAGACCCGCGGCACCGATGGACCGCGATAGACCACGGCGATCCAGCCCATGCAAAAGCCGATCAGGAAAGCGCCGAGCAGCCAGCCCCAGAGAAGCGTTGCGAGAATGGTCATGGATTCGGCCTCACCACGAATTCGATCCGGCGGTTCTGTGCCTTGCCGTCTTCGGTGTCATTGCCGGCCAGCGGCAGGGTAGCGCCGTAGCCGATGGCTTCGAAACGATCGCCCGGCAAGCCGGCCTTGATCAGATAATCCTCGACCGCAGCGGCACGCTTTTCCGACAGCGTCTGGTTGAACGCCGGATCGCCGTCGCTATCGGTATGGCCGACGATGTCGAATTTGGTCGTCGGACAGCGCATGGCGACCTCCACCAATCGATCGAGCAAACCGGCGGAGTCCGCATTGATGCTCGCGCTCGCGGTCTCGAAACGGACGCGGCCCTTGGTCAGATTCTGCTTGAACAATTGCTGACACACGCTGGCATCCACCGGCGCTGCAGCCGGCTTCACGGTCACTTCCGGCTTCGTCGTCCAGCCTTGCGGCAGCTCCTTGCCAAGACCGCTGCGGATCTGTTCGGCAGCCACATCATAGAGCGCATCGCCGGACAGCTTCACCTCGCGATCGTTGATCACCAGCGTTCCGGTGGAGAGCCGCGACAGTGCACCGAGCGCCGACGTCACCGCCGGAGCGAAATTGCCGGGCGCGCCGATGCTGGCCTTCAGATTGTCGACGATCTTTTCATTGGTAAATTTGCGCTGCGCGGCAGCAACCAGCGCGGCATGAACGTTGTTGTCCGGCACATAGCCCGACAGCGTGAGCGTATTCGCCACCGGATCCTTGTTGGCCTGAAACACGTAAGGCGGCGCCTTCACGTCATTCGCTGCCACCGTAAAGCCTTCCGGCAGGTTCTTCAGCGCCGCAGCGATCGCTTCGCGACCGCCCAGATCGCGGGCCATGCCGGTGATACTGACATTGGTATCCATGATCGTCGCCTTGCCCTCCTTCAGCTTGGCGACTTGATCCAGCAGCAGCGTGGCTGCGCCATCGAAACGTGGCGGCGCACCGCGTTTGAGGCCCATGCGGTCGGAGACTTCGGTTCCGGCAAGGGCCGTCTTCGCAGCCTCGGCGATACGCGCCTTGCTCGCCGGCAGCGGCGCTGTGCCCCACAGGGTCACGCGAACATTGTCCCGCTCGGCGACCCAGACGAACGGTTTGGCTTCGGCCACCAGACGGGTCGCGTCATTGACGAGCCGCACACCCGGCACCGCCTCAACGGACCCCACCGCACTCCGCCGCCCGTCTTCCGAGAACGCTTCCGCGGCAAACCGCACATCGCGGCCCGCGACGGTGATCTGCGTTTTATCGAGAACGGTGCTCTTCAGCGCATTGAGGCTGCGCGCCGTTAAGTCCGCTTCCAGGGGAGGCGTGCTAAACCAGGCGGCGACGCCCCAGAGAATGGCGAGTGGAACGAGCCCAGGCCACCATCTGGCGCTCCACCTGTAAAAACCTTGCATTCGACGTCCTGCGGAATGGAAACAGAGAGAAAACAAACCCTTGCGGGACTGTCAAACTTAAATCAAGGCCGGCACTGGCGCAGCGCGGGGTATTCGAATAACGCTTTCTTCAACCGTTTCTGATCATGTCCGTGGATCGCATCAAAGTGCTAGGTCACAAGATGAAGCAGATTCGCAACACGATTATTCGTGCCGGACTGGATGCACTGTATTTCAGCGGCGCGCATCGTGTGTTGCGTCCCTTTTTTGGCGGTGTCGGCACCATCTTCATGCTGCACAACGTGCGCCCCGCCCATACCGGCCTGTTCCAGCCCAACCGCCACCTCGAGATCACGCCCGATTTCCTGCGCGCGACGCTGGCGTATCTGCGCGCCACCGGTGTCGATATCGTGACACCCGACGAAATGCACCGCCGCCTGCGCGAGCAGGATTTTTCGCGCCGTTTCGCCTGTTTCACCTGCGACGACGGCTACCGGGATAACCGCGACCATATGCTGCCGGCGATGCGGGATTTCGACGCGCCGTTCTCGGTTTTCGTCACCAGCGATTTTGCGTCGGGTACCGGACGCTTGTGGTGGGTCGCGCTGGAGCGCGTCGTGGCCAAAGCAGAACGGCTGGAAGCGCCGATCGACGGCAACATGATTCAACTCGCCACCGCGACGCTGCCCGAGAAGGAAATGGGGTTCGACCGCCTGCATGGCTGGCTGCGCAGCCTCGGCGAGGCCGATCTGCGCCGCGAGATGACGGCGTTGTGCCAGCAGGCCGGCATCGACGAGGAAGCGATCTGCCGCGAACTCTGCCTGTCATGGGACGAACTCAAGCCATTCGCCGCCGATCCACTGCTGACCATCGGCGCGCATACGTTGACGCACTGCAATCTCGCCAAGCAGACCGAGGCTGTGGCGGCACATGAACTGACCGCCAGCCGGACCAATATCGAGAACGCGCTACAGAAACCCGCATTGCATCTCGCTTATCCCTATGGCGACCGCGCTGCCGCCGGCAGCCGCGAATTCGCGCTGGCGCAGGCGGCGGGCTTCCAGACCGCGGTGACGACGCGCCCCGGCGTGATCGCCGCGGAGAACGCCACCCAGCTCACCGCTTTGCCCCGCGTATCGCTGAACGGCAATTATCAGGACACGCGCTATCTGCCCGTGCTGACCTCCGGCGCGGCGACCGCGATGTGGAATGGCTTCCAGCGGGTGGGACAGGGATAGGACCGAGCCGTAGGATGGGTTGAGCGAAGGCGCGCAAGCGCCAGAGCGACAACCCATCGGCCGAGCCTGCCGCGAGGGCGGACAGCATGGGTTTTCGCTACGCTCAACCCATCCTACGCGTCCTTCCTCACACCCCCGTCAGCACGCCGCGCGTATCTTCCGGCGAAAAATACGCCCCCGACATCGGGTCGACCCAGCACAGATGCTCGCGCACGGATGTGACGCCGGCGACATTCTCTGCCGCCACCACGATGGCTTGACGGACATTCTCTTCGGTGATGAAGCCGATGATATCGACCACGCCATCCTTCACGCGCACATCCAGCCCGGCGGGCACCCATTCATGCGCGCGCAGCACCGCAAGCACGCGACGACGAACCAGTGCGTCGCTCGATCCGATCTCCGACGTGTTGCGCGCCACGCCGGCGATGGCGACGACGAAATTGTGCCGACTGACGATGCCAACCAGATGATCGCCCTGCACCACCGGCACGCGCTTGATGCGATGTCGCTCCATGATCTCGACGATATCGGCAAGCTCCGCATCGGGGATCACCGAATAGACATTCGGCGTCATGATCTCATGCACCTTGCGGCCGGCCTCGCGCACGAAGTCTACGGCCTGCCGACCGGGGCCACGCAAAAATTCGAGCCATCGCGGGCGCTTGATCTCGGTGCCAAGCTCCTGACGGCGCAGGAAATCGCGCTCGGTGACAATGCCGATCAGCTTCCCTTCGCCATCGACGACGGGGAGTCCGCTGACATGATGATCGATCATCATCTGCGCCGCGTCATGGATCGACGCATCGGGCGCGATGGTGACGACATTGCGGGTCATGATCTCGTGGGCCTTCATGGCTGCCTCCTTGGGGCAAAAGGACCGCCGGATCGATCCGGCAGAAGGAGCCTACGCCGATGGCAGACGGCGGCTTTGATTTAGAGCAATCGGAAGCGCCAGCCCTGACAGTCCCTCATCCTGAGGAGCGCGCAAAGGGCGCTCCTCAGGATGAGGGTGTGTGTGATTTGCGCTTCTCTCCATCCGGGCTACGATCACCCCAAACACACAAACAAACGGGAGGCGTCATGTTCACGGATCTGTTTTCGCTCAAAGGCCGCGTCGCATTGGTGACCGGCGGTTCGCGCGGCATCGGCAGGATGATTGCGGCCGGCTTTCTCAGCCAGGGCGCGGCCAGGGTCTACATCACCGCACGAAAGGCAGCGGCCTGCGAAGCGACGGCGAAGGAATTGAGCGAGACATATTCCGGCGAATGCATCGCCTTGCCGATCGATATCTCCACCATGACCGGCATCGAAATGCTGGCCGGCGAGATCAGGAAGCGCGAGCCGAAGCTCGACATCCTGGTCAACAATGCTGGCGCGGCATGGGGCGCGGATTTCGATGAATTCCCCGAAAGCGGCTGGGACAAGGTGATGACGCTGAACGTCAAGGCGCCCTTCTTCCTCACCAAGGCGCTCGCCGCGCCGCTGCGCGCAGCGGGCTCTGCGAAACAGCCGGCCAAGGTGATCAACATCGCCTCCATCGACGGCATCTTCGTCAATCCGCTCGAGACCTATTCCTATGCGGCGAGCAAATCCGGCCTGATCCATCTGACGCGGCGCATGGCGGCCAAACTGATCAAGGACCATGTGGTGGTATCGGCCATCGCGCCGGGCCCGTTCCAGTCCGACATGAACAAGGCCGCGCGCGACCATGCGGATGAGGTGGCGACCAAGGTGCCCGCAGGACGCATCGGCACCGACGAGGACATGGCGGGGGCCGCGATCTATCTCGCCTCACGCGCGGGGGATTATGTGGTCGGCACCACGCTCGCCGTGGATGGCGGCATCGTTTACGCGAATCCGGGGATCGCAGGTGGTGGCTGGGATTAACGTGGGCACGTGCAGCAGAAACGGCACATGATCGGCAATGTTCTCAAATGGACGTTCATCACATGTGCCGTGTGGATGCTTTGCATTGTCCTGTTCTCGGTCTTCCATCCCGCCGTCGGACTAACGGTGATCGTGATCACGATCGGATTATTCGTTCGGGAAAAATGGCAGCAGATGCGGCGCATCGACGACAAACGACGCGAACGAAAAGCCATCATGCGCGAACGCACCACCATAGGGAAACTTGGACAGCAAGAGTGACCGCAGGTCCGCTGCCCCTGCTGACGA
Organism: Bradyrhizobiaceae bacterium PARB1; assembly: GCA_002256345.1. Lineage (GTDB taxonomy): Bacteria > Pseudomonadota > Alphaproteobacteria > Rhizobiales > Xanthobacteraceae > Tardiphaga. Next base: position 177,823 of record NKIY01000004.1, read on the forward strand.
GCGCCACTTCCGCCTTGCCGCCACTTTGACCGCAGGCGCTACTGTGACGACCAAGCCTTGGGCATTACGGCAACTGCACTTCGGTGACTAGTTTTTATGCAGATACTCATCCGCGACTTAACTGTCTGAATTAAAACGCCTTGTATTTTCAGCCTGAAGCCATCTCTCCGTTTGTACACAATGGCATACACCTTGCTTCACAACCCCTGAGCGGCACGCGCGCTCAGGGGAGATCGAGGCAATGGCAGTCACGACGGACACGACTTTAGTCGCAGCAGAGCCCGCTCCGATCGATGTGGACCTTACGTCCACCGCCCTCCTCATCATCGACATGCAGCGCGATTTCATGGAGCCCGGCGGCTTCGGTGAAACGCTGGGCAACGACGTCTCGCAGCTCGCCCGCGCAGTGGCGCCCATCGCTGCCTTGCTGGCGGCCGCGCGCGGCAACGGAATGACGGTGATCCACACCCGCGAAGGACATCTGCCAGACCTGTCCGATGCCCCGCCCGCCAAGATCGAACGCGGCGCGCCGTCGCTGCGCATCGGCGATCCCGGCCCGATGGGGCGCGTCCTCATTCGCGGCGAGGCTGGCCACGACATCATCCCCGAACTCTATCCGGTGGAAGGCGAGATCGTCATCGACAAGCCCGGCAAGGGCGCGTTCTACGCGACGACACTCGGCGCAGACCTCAAGGCGCGCGAGATCGACACGCTACTGGTCTGCGGCGTCACGACGGAAGTCTGCGTGAACACCACCGTCCGCGAGGCCAACGACCGCGGCTATCGCTGCATCGTCATCGCCGATGGCTGCGCCTCCTACTTCCCTGAATTCCACGAGATGGGCCTGAAGATGATCAAGGCCCAGGGCGGCATCTTCGGCTGGGTAACGGACAGTGCTGTCGTCATCGACGCGATCAACAATTCTGAAAGTGCAGTGGGGACGTTCAACAGGATTGCAGCGGGAGCATCGCGATGAGCACAAGCGTGGGAACTGCAAGAGCATCTGACTTCAAACCGGCACTGTGGACACCGGGCGACTGGAATGCGCTGTTCGGCTTCGGCACCAACATTCTCGTCAATATGCTGGTGCTGACCGGCCTGCTGCGCTTCGTGCTGAAGATGCCGGACAGTCTCGTGTTCGGCCGCATCCTGCCGGCGCTCGGCCTGATGATGTGCCTCTCGACACTGTATTATGCGTATCTCGCTTATCGCCTCGCACAGAAGACCGGCCGCAACGATGTCTGCGCACTGCCGTCGGGCGTCAGCGTGCCGCACATGTTCATCGTCACCTTCGTGATCATGCTGCCGATCACCATCAAGACCGGCGATCCGCTGAAGGGCTGGTCTGCCGGCCTCGTCTGGGTGTTCTTCCAGAGCTTCATCCTGATGATCGGCGGCTTCATCGCGCCGTATATCCGCAAGATCACGCCGCGCGCGGCACTGCTCGGAACGCTCGCTGGCGTCTCGGTCACCTTCATCTCCATGCGGCCGGCGCTGGAAATGTATATGACGCCGCAGATCGGCCTCGTCTGTTTCGCCATCATCATGCTGAGCTGGTTCGGCGGCGTCACTTACTTTCGCAATCTCCCGGCCGGCCTGATCGCCATCGCCGTGGGCATGATCATCGCCTGGGGCTCGAACCTGTTCGGTGTCGGCATTGGCGGGCTGAGCGTGAAGGGCTTCAGTGATGCCTTCGCCAATTTCGGCTTCTCGGTGCCGATCCCGGCCTTCAACTATGTGTTCTCGGGCTTCGAATTCCTCGGCATCATCCTCGTCACGGCGATCCCGTTCGGCATCTACGATCTCGTCGAGGCCATGGACAATGTGGAGTCGGCCGAAGCGGCAGGCGACGACTATCCGACCACGCGCGTGCTGACCGCCGATGGCGTCGTGTCATTGATCGGCTGCCTGATGGGCAACCCGTTCATCAACGCCGTCTATATCGGCCATCCCGGCTGGAAGGCGATGGGCGGCCGCATCGGCTATTCCGCCGCGACCGGCCTGATGGTGGTGGCGCTCTCGTGGTTCGGGCTCATCGCGGTGCTGCTGGCGCTGGTACCCGTGGTCGCGATCTCGCCGATCCTGCTCTATATCGGCATGCTGATCGGTGCACAGGCGTTCCAGACTACGCCGCTGAAACATGCCCCGGCCATCGTGCTCGCCTTCACGCCGCATCTCGCCGCCTGGGGTAAATTGCAGATCGACACGATGCTGGGCGCCACCGTCACCGCAGCTCAGGCGGCGGGCCTCGCAGCGGACAAGGTCGGCGAGGTGAAGGCGGCAGCGATTGCGTCCCTGCCGCAGCAGGGCGTGCTGTATCACGGACTCGAGGTGATGGGCGGCGGCTCGATCCTCGGCGGCCTCGTGCTCGGGGCGATCGGCGTGTTCATCATCGACCGCGAGTTCTCGAAAGCTGCAGCCTTCGCGCTGGCCGGCGCCGTCATGACCTGGTTCGGCTTCATGCATGGCGAAGCCGTCGGCTTCGGCGTCACGCCGGGAGTCGCATTGGCCTATGCGGTGGTGGCAGCCGGGCTGTTCGCGGCGGGGAAGTTTGGCGTACCGCAGATGACGGCGGAGCCGGTGGCCGTGCCGGCGGAATAAAGAAAATGCCCGGCGCTGGGCCGGGCATGATCAGCGGCGAATGATCGGGAGGCGTTACGCAGCCCGGATGTTTTCCATGAAACGATCGAGTTCGGCGCGCAGGCGGGTGCTTTCCGCCGACAGGGTCTGCGCCGAGTTCAGCACCTGACCCGACGCTGCGCCGGTCTCCGACGCACCGCGATTGACCTCGGTGATGTTGCCGGCGACCTGCTGCGTGCCATGGGCGACGCGCTGGACATTCTGCGCGATCTCGCGCGTGGCGGCGCCCTGCTGCTCGACGGCGCTGGCGATCTCCGAGGCGATGCCCGAGATTTCGCCGATGGTGTTGCCGATCTGCTTGATTGCCGCAACCGACTCTTGTGTCGCATTCTGCATGCCGGCGATCTGCGTCGAGATTTCCTCGGTCGCCTTGGCGGTCTGGCTGGCCAGCGACTTCACTTCCGACGCGACGACCGCGAAGCCGCGGCCGGCATCGCCCGCACGCGCCGCCTCGATGGTGGCGTTGAGCGCGAGAAGATTGGTCTGCTCGGCAATCGCGGTGATGAGGTCGACGACATCGCCGATGCGCTGGGCGGCGCGGGAGAGCTCGCCGATGCGGGAGTCGGTCAGGCGGGCCTGCTCCACCGCGGAGTCGGCGATGCGGCTGGAATTCTGCACCTGGCGACCGATCTCGTTGACCGAGAGCGACAATTCTTCGGTCGCTGTCGCCACCGACTGCATGTTGGACGAGGCTTCATCCGAGGTCGCTGCAGCCTGACCGGAAAGTTGCTCGGTGGTCTCGGCGGTGCGGGTCAGCGTATTGGCGGCGCTTTCGAGCTGGCCCGAAGACACCGAGACGCTCGACACGATCGAGCCGACAGCGGATTCGAACTGGTCGGCAAAGCGGATCAATTCGCCGCGGCGCAGCTGATCGGCCGCGCGGTTCTGTTCTTCCTGGGCGGCGGCATCACGTTCGGCCTTTGCCACAGCCTGCACCTTGAACTCTTCCACGGCGCCCGCCATGTCGCCGAGTTCGTCGCGGCGGCCGAGGCCCGGCAGCACCACGTCGAAATCGCCGGCGGCAAGCTTGCGCATCGCGGCGCACATTTCGGTCATCGGCTTGGCAATGCCGCGGCCGAGCAGCATGGCGAGCACGGCGCCGATCACGAAACCGCCGATGCCGAGAATGATGACGAGCTGCTTGGTGTCGGTCACTGTCTTGTCGGATTCGGTTTCCATCCGGTGCTGTTCGGACAGCATGTCGGCTTTCATCTCTGCCGAGAGCTTGGTGATCGCCGCAGCGCTCTCCGACATCTCCTTGGCGAGGCCATCGACCTTCTTGGTGTTCTCGACGAACTTCACGAAAGCGTCCGCATAGACCTTGGTCTCGGCGACGATCTCCTTCACCTTGGCGGTGATCTTGTCGTCATTGGCATAGACGGTGGCGAACTGGTTCTGCAGGAACTTGATGCGCGCCTGGGCTGCGTTCGAGGTCTTGTCCTCGGCCTTGCCGATATAGGTGTTCACCAGCGAGGTCGCGGTGATGAACTGCGTGGTGATTTCCTTCACCTGATCCTGCACCGTCGCCATGCCGGCCATGATGGCGGTGTCGCCGAGATCGTCGATCTTGTTGCGCAGCATCAGGCTGGTGCGCGAGAGCTGGTTCGCCGCGATCTGGTCATTCTCGCTCTTCACCGCGAGAATGTCGGCGAAGATCTTGGTGAAGGTGGTGAACTCGCGCGACAGGCGGGTGATCTTGTCGAGGCGCGCCGAATCCGTCGCGGCCTTCATCGACTGGTCGATCGCATCCTTCAGCGCGCCTTCGGCCGCCTTCGCGGCCTTGGCGTCGGCTTCGGAGCTTGTCAGCACGTAATAGCGCGCCAGCGCCTGATAGGAGGTGAGTTCGCGATCGATGTTACGGGCAAGACCCGATTCTGCAACGGTGGTGCGATAGGAGACGACGCCAGTGGCGATGCGCTCGAAGCCGACATAGGCCATGCCCATGCTGACGGCGGAGATCAGCAGCACCGCGGCGAAGCCGAGCGTCACCTTGGCGCGGAACCTGAGAGCAGGAAACTTCAGAGATCCAGACTTCTTCTGGACAAGCGTCGTCGTTGCCACTTTGGCCCCCGTTTCTCACCCGCAACACGTGATCTCCCGGCGCAGCCTGCACCCGGAGCGAGTGCCTAAATCTACGGCGGATAAGCTAAGAGCGAGTAAACGGTTACCGGAGGCTCTGGAGGTTGTACGGTTAGCAGGCAGGCCTGAGGCAGTATGTCGCCGCCCGGTTCGACCGGACGAACCAGAAACAGCTCGTCATCCCCGGGTCCCGGGGATCCAGCTTTGCCGCAGGACCAAGGAAGATGGATGGCCGGGACAAGCCCGGCCATCACGTGGTGAAAGTGCGCGTATTACGCCGCGATCGCCGGCGGGTTGAGCGCCTGCCAGTCATTGGCGAGCTGCAGCTTCGGCTCGGTCAGCTCCTGCAGCTTCTCGAGCGTCATGCCCTCGACCATCTCGCGCACGAACAGACCCTGCGGGGTCACGTCGATCACGGCCAGGTTGGTGTAGATGCGCTTGACGCAGCCCGGCGCCGTCAGCGGCAGGCGGCACTTCTTGAGGATGCGCGGCTTACCACCCTTGTCGGTGTGATCCATGATCACCCGGATTTCCTTGGCGCCGACAGCCAGATCCATCGCACCGCCAACGCCGGGCGGGAAGCTTGGGTCTTCCGTGGTCCAGTTGGCGAGGTCGCCCTCCTCCGACACCTCGAAGGCACCGAGCAGGCTGACATCGAGATGCTTGCCGCGGATCATCAGGAAGGCATCGGCATGATGCATGAACACGCCGCCCTTGATCAGGGTCGTGTAGTTCTTGCCGGCATCGATCAGGTTCTCATCTTCCGTACCCGGCTCCGGCTTCGGGCCGAGGCCGAGAATGCCGTTCTCGCTGTGGAAGATGATCTCGCGGCCATCGGGCACATAGCTCGCCGCGCGCGTGGGCATGCCGATACCGAGATTGACGTAAGCGCCTTCCTGCAGGTCCTGCGCGGCGCGCCAGGCCATCTGGTCACGGCTCAGCGGCTTGTATGCTGTGGTCATGCCTTCGCTCCTACAACTACGATGCGATCGATGAAGATGCTGGGCGTCACCACCGCTTCCGGATCCATGCTGCCGAGCTCGACCATTTCATCCACCTGCACGACGCTGAGGTCGGCAGCCATGGCCATGATCGGGTTAAAATTGCGGGCCGACTGGTTGTAGACGAGATTGCCCCAGCGATCCGCCTTCATGGCGCGCAGCAGTGCGATGTCGCCCTTCAGCGGCTTCTCCAACACATGCAGCACGCCGTCGATCTCGCGGGTCTCCTTGCCCTCGGCGAGCTTGGTATGCGCGGTCACCGGCGAGAAGAAGCCGCCGAGCCCGGCCGCATGGCAATGCATGCGCTCGCTGATGATGCCCTGCGGGACGAGTTCGAGTTCCAGCGTCTTGTTGCGATAGGCATTGAGGAACGCGCTGTAGTCGCCCGAACGCGGATAGGAGCAGATCACCTTGCTGACGCGACCGGAATTGATCAGACGGGCGAGGCCGACATCGCCATTGCCGGCATTGTTATGGACGATGGTGAGATTGGTCGCGCCCTGATCGTGCAGCGCCTCCAGGAGATCATCTGCAATCCCGACGGTGCCGAAACCGGCCACCAGAACGGTCGCCCCGTCCTTCACCCCAGCCACGGCATCGGCCAGGCTGGCTACGCGCTTATCGATCACTCCCGAAAACTCCTTGGTACGGAATTGCTATGGCCGCCAACGGTTTGCGGCGTGTCGCGGCGATATAGAGCATCGCGGGGAAGGAAGGTGAAGGCACAAATTTGCAGGGTGGATCGTCGTCCCGGCGAACGCCGGGACCCATAGCCTCCGACTGCGTGACTGAAACACGGCGTGGCGGACACCACATCGCCCAAAGTCTTCGGTGTGTATGGGCCCCGGCGTTCGCCGGGGCGACATGCCACCAAATTCCCAGTTGCAATCGCCCGACCTCGCGCTTCTAATTAGACCAATTAAAAATTCATCGGGAGGTCTGCACGTGTCCACAGTGAAACTGACGGTCAACGGCAAAGCCGTGTCCGTCCAGGTCGAAGACAGGACGCTTCTCGTCCATCTGCTTCGCGAAAACCTCAACCTCACCGGCACCCATGTCGGCTGCGATACCAGCCAATGCGGCGCCTGCATCGTCCATATCGACGGCAAGGCGGTGAAATCCTGCACGACGCTGGCCGGCCAAGCCGATGGCTGCAACGTCACCACTATCGAAGGTATCTCGAAGGGCGATCAGCTGCATCCCATGCAGGCCGCCTTCCGCGACAACCACGGCCTGCAGTGCGGCTATTGCACGCCGGGCATGATCATGTCGGCCATCGACATTGTGCACCGCCATAACGGCGATCTCGATGAGCAGACAGTTCGCCACGAACTCGAAGGCAATATCTGCCGCTGCACCGGCTATCACAACATCGTCAAATCGGTGCTCGACGCCGCCGGACGCATGAAGGTCTCGCAAGCGGCTGAATGAGCTGCAGCGATATCGACTGAGCTAAAGCCGACCGCGCGTTTTGATGAAAACCGCGGAGTTTCATATCTCCGGCAGGGAGGGCCCCACAGATGGGCGTTGAAGGCATCGGCGCACGCGTTGCGCGCAAGGAAGACAAGCGATTCATTACCGGCCGCGGCCGCTATGTCGACGACGTCAAGGTTGTCGGTCTCACCCACGCCCATTTCATCCGCAGTCCCCACGCCCACGCCAAGGTGAAGAGCATCGACGCATCCGCGGCGAAGGACATGCCCGGAGTCGTGGACGTGCTCACCGGGCAGCAGCTTGTCGACGACAAGATCGGCAATCTGATCTGCGGCTGGGCCATCACCTCGAAGGACGGCTCGCCGATGAAGATGGGCGCATGGCCGGCGATGGCGCCGGACACGGTGCGCTTCGTCGGACAGGCAGTGGCCGTGGTCATTGCAGAAACGAAGAATCAAGCGAAGGACGCGGCCGAAGCCGTCGTCGTGGAGTATGAAGAACTCCCCGCCGTCAGCAGCATGACCGCCGCCATCGCAAAAGGCGCCCCGCAGCTGCATCCGGAAGCGCCGGGCAATGTGGTCTATGACTGGTCAATCGGCGACGAGAAAGCGACCAATGATGCTTTTGCAAAAGCTGCGAATGTCGTCTCGCTCGAACTGACCAACAATCGCCTCGTGCCGAATGCGATGGAGCCGCGCGCGGCCGTCGCGGAATATGACCCCGCTGAGGAACACTTCACGCTTTATACGACATCGCAGAATCCGCATGTGGCGCGGCTCGTATTGTCCGCTTTCTACAATGTCGCGCAGGAGCATAAGCTGCGTGTGATCGCGCCCGATGTCGGCGGCGGCTTCGGCTCAAAGATCTTCATCTATCCCGAAGAGATGGTGGCACTCTGGGCCTCGAAGAAGGTCGAGCGCCCGGTGAAATGGACCGGCGATCGCTCGGAAGCCTTCCTCACCGACGCCCATGGCCGCGATCACATGTCACGCGCGGAAATGGCCTTCGACGCCAACAACAAGATTTTGGGCCTGCGGGTGAAGACCCACGCCAATTTCGGCGCCTATATGTCGCTGTTCTCATCCTCGGTGCCGACCTATCTCTACGCCACGCTACTGTCGGGCCAGTACAACATCCCGCAGATCTATGCGGAGGTGATGGGCGTCTACACCAACACCACGCCGGTGGATGCCTATCGCGGTGCCGGACGTCCGGAAGCGAGCTATCTGCTCGAGCGGCTGATGGAGACATCGGCGCGGCAGTTGAAGGTCGATCCGGCCGAGCTGCGACGGACCAACTTCATCACCCAGTTCCCGCACCAGACGCCGGTGATCATGGCCTATGACATCGGCGATTTCGGCGCAGCCTTGGACAAGGCGCTGGAAGCGATCGACTACAAGGGCTTCCCGGCGCGCAAGGCGAAATCGAAAGCCAATGGCAAGCTGCGCGGCCTCGGCTTCTCCTGCTACATCGAAGCCTGCGGCATCGCGCCATCAAAAGCCGTCGGTTCGCTCGGCGCCGGTGTCGGCCTGTGGGAATCCGCAGAGGTGCGCGTCAACCCTGTCGGCACCATCGAAATCCTGACCGGCTCGCACAGCCACGGTCAGGGCCACGAGACGACCTTCGCGCAACTCGTTGCTGATCGGCTTGGCATCTCCATCGATCAGGTCTCGATCGTCCATGGCGATACCGACAAGGTACAGTTCGGCATGGGCACCTACGGCTCACGCTCCGGTGCGGTCGGCATGAGCGCCATCTTCAAGGCGATGGAGAAGATGGAAGCCAAGGCGAAGAAGATCGCCGCACATCAGCTTGAAGCCTCCGAAGGCGACATCGTCATCGAGAATGGCGAGTTCAAGGTCGCAGGCACCGACAAGTCCATCGCGCTGCCGATGGTCGCGCTCGCCGCTTACACCGCGCATAACCTTCCCGATGGCATGGAGCCCGGCCTGAAGGAAACGGCCTTCTACGATCCCACCAACTTTACTTTCCCGGCGGGCACTTACATCTGCGAGGTCGAGGTCGATCCCGGGACCGGCAAGGTCGAGATCCTGGACTTCGTCGCGGTGGACGACTTCGGCCGCCTCATCAATCCGATGATTGTGGAAGGCCAGGTGCATGGCGGCATCGCGCAGGGTATCGGCCAGGCCATGCTGGAAAGCGCGGTCTATGACGACAACGGCCAGCCGGTGACGGCGTCCTTCATGGACTACGCGATGCCGCGTGCCGACGACGTGCCGTCGTTCAAGATCTCGCATTCGATCACGCTCTGCCCCGGCAATCCGCTCGGTATCAAGGGCTGCGGCGAAGCCGGCGCCATCGGCTCGTCGCCCGCAGTGATCAACGCGATCACCGACGCGCTCGGGCACAACAAGCTGGAAATGCCGGCGACGCCGGGACGCGTGTGGGAAGCACTGCAATTGCAGCAGGCTGCTGAGTAAGGAGACGCATCATGTATGAGACGACTTACCACCGCGCCGCCAGTGTCGATGAAGCCGCTGCGCTGCTGTCAAAGCATCCCGAAGCCAAGTTCCTCGCCGGCGGTCACACGCTGCTGCCGGTGATGAAACAGCGTCTCGCCGGGCCGAGCGACGTCATCGATATCGCCCGCATCAAGGATCTGATCGGCATCGAAGCGACATCCGATACGCTGATCATCAAGGCTGCGACGACCTATTACGACATCACCCAGAGCGCTGCCGCGAAGAAGGCGATTCCGGCCATCGTGCATCTGACCGAAGTGCTCGGCGACCCCGCCGTGCGCTATCGCGGCACCATCGGCGGCTCGCTCGCCAATAACGACCCTGCCGCCGACTATCCCGCCGCCGTGCTTGCACTGAACGCGACGGTGAAGACCAACAAGCGCGACATCGCCGCGGCGGATTTCTTCAAGGGCTTGTTCTCAACGGCCCTTGCCGATGACGAAATCATCACCGCGGTCTCGTTTCCGATCCCTGCAAAGGCCGGTTACGCCAAGATGCGCCATCCTGCGTCACGCTTTGCGATGACGGGTGTGTTCGTGGCGCAAATGAAGAACGGCGAAGTCCGTGTCGCGGCTACCGGCGCAGCACAGGACGGCGTGATGCGTGTGCCGGCCATCGAAGCTGCGCTGAAATCGAACTGGTCGGCCGGCGCGATCGACGGCGTGTCGATCTCCGCCGACGGCCTGATGGGCGACATCCACGGCTCCGCCGCCTATCGCGCCAATCTCATCAAGGTGATGGCGCAAAGAGCGGTCGAAGCGGCGGGGTAAACACCACGGTCATCCCGGCGAAAGCCGGGATCCATACACACCGTCGTAGTGGTTTAAACACCCACAACGACGGTGTTTCTATTTTGCATCTCGAGGTTATGGATCCCGGCGTTCGCCGGGATGACAGCTAGAGATACCGCGCGATCGCCAGCGCGCTCACATCCAGCTCCGGCGCCTTGCCGGCAATCTGGTCCGACAGCACGCGGGCGGTGCCGCAGGCCATCGTCCAGCCGAGCGTGCCGTGGCCGGTGTTGAGATGCAGGTTGCCGAACTTCGTCGGCCCGACGATGGGCGGACCATCCGGCGTCATCGGCCGCAGCCCGCTCCAGAAGGTGGATTGCGCGAGATCGCCGGCCTTCGGAAACAGATCCGTCAGCGACTTGTCGAGCGGCAGTCGGCGCGGCGCCGTCGGCTGCGGCGTGTAGTTGCCGACTTCGGCGGTGCCGCCGACACGAATACGATCGCCGAGACGGGTGATCGCGACCTTGTAGGTCTCGTCCATGACCGTCGATTCCGGCGCGACGCTCGCATCAGTGATCGGCACCGTGAGCGAATAGCCCTTCACCGGATACACCGGCGCATCGATGCCGAGCGGACGCAGCAGCAGCGGTGAGAAACTGCCGAGCGCCATCACATATTGGTCGGCCGTGAACACACCCTTGTCCGTCGTCACCTGCGCAACCCGGCCGCCGGTGACATCCACCGACTTGATCGCGGTCCCATAGACGAACTTCACGCCGAGACCAGCTGCGATCTTCTCCAGCGCCTGCGTGAACAGATGGCAGTCGCCGGTTTCGTCATCGGGCAGGCGAAGCCCGCCGATGAACAGATCCTGCACGCCGGCAAGGCCCGGCTCGTATTTCACGCAGCCGGCGCGGTCGAGCACCTGATAGGGCACGCCATACTGCTTGAGGACTTCGATATCGCCCGCAGTGCCATCGAGCTGCGACTGCTTTCGGAACAGCTGCAGCGTGCCCTGGCTGCGCTCGTCATAGCTGATGCCGGTGTCGGCGCGCAGTGCGCGCAGCTGATCGCGGCTGTATTCGGCGATGCCGACCATGCGTGATTTGTTGAGCGCGTAGCGCTCGTTGGTGCAGTTGCGCAGCATCTGCAGCATCCAGCGCCACTGATATGGATCGGCCTGCGGCCGCACCACCAGCGGACCGTATTTATCCATCATCCAGCCGATCGCCTTTTTCGGCACACCCGGTCCCGCCCATGGCGAGGAATAGCCGGGCGAGACTTCGCCGGCATTGCCGAAACTCGTCTCCAGCGCAGGGCCGGGCTGACGGTCGATCACCGTCACCTCGAATCCCGCCTTGGCGAGATAGTAGGACGTGGTGACGCCGATGACGCCGGCGCCGAGAACAAGAACCTTCATATCGCAATCATCCCAGCACGACCGCGCCAGCGCGTGTCGATTTCCTCAGCATAGATTCGTTCGTAGCGGCGTCCCAGCGATGTCAGCATCTCATAGCCGATGGTGCCGGCCGCAGCGGCGAGAGCGTCGACCGTCTGGTGGCCGCCGATGATTTCCACTTGCGAACCGCGTGCCAACGCGCCTGCTGGCAATTCGCTGCAATCCACGATCAGCGAGTCCATCGAGACGCGGCCGGCGACCGGGAGCCGCTTGCCACGGAAATAAACGGCGCCGTTCTCGCCGAAGGCGCGCTGCAATCCATCGGCATAGCCGATCGCCAGCGTCGCCAGCCGCGTCGGCTGCGCGGCGCGAAACGCCCAGCCATAACCCGCATGCGCGCCAGCCTCGACCTCGCGTGTCTGGATCACCTGCGCGGTGAGGCGGATCACGGGGAGCATCGGATTGACCTGGCCAGGCACCGGATTGATGCCGTAGAGCGCCGCGCCGGGACGGACGAGATCGTTGTGAAACGCGCCGCCGAGAAAGATGCCGGACGAGTTGGCGAGCGACTTGCGAACGCCCGGGAAGTGTTTTGCCTGCGCCGCGAAGGTTTCGCGCTGATGCGCATTGGCCGGATGCGCCGGCTCATCGGCGCAGGCGAGATGGCTCATCACGAAGGACAGATCGAGCCCGGCGGGCGGCGCCTCGACAAAACGAGCGACATCGCGCGGCGACAGGCCGAAGCGCGACATGCCGCTATCGACCTGGATCGCACAGGGCAGTTTGCGGCCGAGCAGACGCGCCTGCTCGGACCAGGCCTCAGTTTGCTCCAGCGAATTGAGCACCGGCACGATGCCGAACTCGGCACAGTCGCCCTCGCCGCCCTCGGGCAGGCCGTTCAGCACATGGATGGTGACATCGCGCGGCAGATGGCGGCGCAGGTCGAGCGCCTCGTCGAGATGGGCAACGAAGAAAATCCGGCAGCCGGCCTGATACAGCGTCGGCGCCACGCGGCTGGCGCCGAGCCCATAGGCATCGGCCTTCAGCACCCCGGCGCAGGTGACATTTGGGCCGACTTTATTGGCCAGCAGCCGGTAATTCCGGCCGATCCCGGCGAGATCGATGGTCAGCACCGCACCGGCATGTTGAATGCCGTCCTTCACTTCCACACGAGCCAGCATGCCTCACGCCTCCGATCGAGGATCAAGGCTGCACTATCTCACCGCATTCACGGTGCTTTACGGCGATTTGGGCCGTTGCTACGGTGATGGGCGCCGGATTTCAGCGTCATCTGGCAGCATCCTGGTGAATTCCTGCGTCTGGACCCCGATATGGCCCCCGAGCTCGACTCAATCGACCGAAAGATCCTGCGCGAGATCGTACAGGATGCCCGCATCAGCCAGATGGCACTGGCCGAAAAGGTCGGCCTGTCGCCCACCGCCTGCACCCGGCGGCTGGCGACGCTGGAGAAGAAGGGCATCGTCCGCGGCTATGCCGCCGAGATCGACGCATCCGAGCTCGGCTATATGATGACGGTGCATGTCCACATCACGCTCGACAAGCAGAGCGAGGACGCCCTCTCAGCTTTCGAGCGCGCCATCGCGCAATGCCCGGATGTGGTGTCGTGCTATCTGATGTCCGGCAATGACGACTATCTCGTCCACGTGCAGGCGCGCGACATGCAGGACTATGAGCGCATCCACAAACAGCATTTGTCGCGCATGCCGGGCGTGTCCCGGCTGCATTCGAGCTTCGCGATGCGGACCGTGGTGAAGCGCGGCGTGTCGCTGTCGGCGCTGAAGGGCTAGCTATGCAGCCCCGGCGCTTCCTGGCCGGTGCGCTCGACATATTCCGTATAGCCGCCGCCATATTGATGGATGCCTTCCGGCGTCAGCTCCAGCACGCGGTTCGACAACGCAGCCAGAAAGTGGCGGTCATGCGAAACGAACAGCATGGTGCCCTCGAAATCCGCCAGCGCCTTGATCAGCATTTCCTTGGTGGCCATGTCCAGATGGTTGGTCGGCTCGTCGAGCACCAGGAAGTTCGGCGGATCGAACAGCATCTTGGCCATCACCAGACGCGCCTTCTCACCGCCTGACAGCACACGGCAACGCTTCTCCACATCGTCGCCGGAGAAGCCGAAGCAACCGGCCAGCGCGCGCAAAGTGCCCTGCCCTGCCTGCGGAAACGTGTCTTCGAGATTCTGGAAGATGGTGCGCTCGCCATCGAGCAGGTCCATCGCGTGCTGGGCGAAATAGCCCATCTTCACGCTGCCGCCGATGGTAACACTGCCCGTATCGGGCTCGGACGCGCCGGCCACCAGCTTCAGCAGCGTCGACTTGCCGGCGCCGTTGATACCCATGATGGCCCAGCGCTCCTTGCGGCGGACCATGAAGTCGAGGCCTTCGTAAATGACCTTGCTGCCGTAGGCCTTGTTGACGCCCTTCAGCGCCGCGACATCTTCGCCCGAACGCGGTGCCGGCAGGAAGTCGAAGGCCACGGTCTCGCGACGCTTCGGCGGTTCGACGCGCTCGATCTTGTCGAGTTTCTTCACGCGGCTCTGCACTTGCGCCGCATGCGAGGCGCGCGCCTTGAAGCGCTCGATGAACTTGATTTCCTTGGCGAGCATCGCCTGCTGGCGTTCGAACTGCGCCTGCTGCTGCTTCTCGTTCATGGCGCGCTGCGCCTCATAGAACTCGTAGTCGCCCGAATAGGAATTCAGCGAGCCGCCATCGATCTCCATGATCTTGGTGACAATGCGGTTCATGAATTCGCGGTCATGCGAGGTCATGAGCAATGCGCCCTCATAACCCTTGAGGAAGCCTTCGAGCCAGATCAGGCTTTCGAGATCGAGATGGTTCGACGGTTCGTCGAGCAGCATCACATCGGGGCGCATCAACAGAATGCGCGCCAGCGCGACGCGCATCTTCCAGCCGCCGGAGAGCTTGCCGACATCGCCGTCCATCATCTCTTGCGAGAAGGAGAGACCATCCAGCACTTCGCGTGCGCGACCTTCCAGTGCGTAGCCGTCCAATTCCTCGAAGCGCGCCTGCACCTCGCCATAGCGGGTGATGATCTCGTCCATGTTGTCGGCCTGGTCCGGATCGGCCATGGCCGCCTCAAGCTCCTTCAGCTCGGTGGCGACCACGCTGACTGGCCCGGCGCCCTCCATCACTTCGGCCACCGCGCTGTGGCCGGACATCTCGCCGACATCCTGGCTGAAATAACCGATGGTGACGCCGCGCTCGACCACCACCTGGCCTTCATCCGGCAGCTCGCGGCCGGTCACCAGACGAAACAGCGTGGTCTTGCCGGAGCCATTGGGGCCGACAAGGCCGATCTTCTCGCCCTTCAGCAGCGCGCCGGCGGCTTCGATGAAGACGATCTGATGACCGTTCTGCTTGCTGATATTGTCGAGGCGGATCATTGGAGGAGGGACTCGCAGGACGAAATGGAAGGCCTCGCAATAAGGCATCGCATCCACCTGCGAAAGGATATTTTGCGCTGCAAACGCCCAATCAGCCGGTATGCTGTGGTGGCAAAGATGAAATCAGGGGCCTCCAATGACGAAGACAATCCAGCCGACACCGCAAACCGTCCATTGGGGCTATTTCGACGCCAAACAGCCTGCCATCGCCACCATCGAGCCCGGCGAAACCATCACCATGACCAGCGTCAGTGGCACGCGCGACCATCTCCCGAGCGATCCCGCCATGACGCCGCGCCCGGAACTGCTCGCCATCATTGATGCGGTGAAGCCCGATCTCGGGCCGCATATTCTCACCGGCCCGGTCGCCGTGCGCGGCGCCGAGCCGGGCGATGCGCTGCGCGTCGAGATCCAGGACGTCCAGCTTGCCGATGACTGGGGCTACATGCTGTTCCGCCCCGGCATGGGCACCCTGCCCGACGACTTCGATTATTTCCGCCGCGTCCATATCGGACTCGATCGCACCAATAACATTGTCAGGACGCCCTGGGGCATCACGCTGGAAGCAAAACCCTTCTTCGGCGTGATGGGCACGGCGCCGAAGCCGGAAGTCGGCCGCGCCTCATCGACCATGCCGTCGCATTTCGGCGGCAATATCGACAACAAGGAGCTTGGCGCCGGCAGCGTGCTGTATCTGCCGGTGTGGACCGCTGGCGGTCTGTTCTCCTGCGGTGACGGCCACGCCGTGCAAGGCGATGGCGAAGTCTGCGTCACTGCCGTGGAGACCGGCCTCACCGGCACGTTCAAGATCGATCTCGTGAAGAACGCGAATCTCGAAGCGCCCTATGCCGAGACGAAGGATCACCTCATCACCATGGCCTTCGATCCCGATCTGGATGAAGCCGCGCGCATCGCACTGCGCCGGATGATCGCCATGGTGGCGGCGCGCACCACGCTCTCGAGCGAGGACGCCTATATGCTTTGCAGTCTCGCTGCAGATGTGCGCGTCACCCAGCTCGTCAATCTGGAAAAGGGCGTCCATGTGATGGTGCCGCATGAGGTGATCGCGCAGGCGAAGCGCTGACAATTCGGGCTGCGGCGAATTCGTGTCCCGGACGCGATGCGGCGCGCAGTGCCGCTTCGTAGAGCCGGGACTGTATCGGACGCCGGAGTTCGTAACGGTCCCGGTTCTGCGCAGCAGCGTTGCACGATGCAGCGCGCCCGGGACACGGGACTAACTGCTGCGCCGCTGCCCCGCGAGCCAGGCGCTATTCTCCGCCAGCGTCTTCAGCGCCAGCGCGACCTGGCGCAGCTCGTTGCGCTCAGGGCCCAGCGGCAATGCGCGGGCCTTGCGCAATGCGATGCGGGCCAGATCTTTCAGTTCCTCTGCGATGCGGTGTGTCATGGCGGAACAACGCCGCAAGACGGAACTCGGTTTTGCGCGCTGGTCAGCTATTCAGGCGGAACCGTGCGGGGAACTTGAGGGAACTCCGACGCGTCACGCTCGCGTGAGCGCTGGAACCGTCGATCACTTGCGGATCGGCACGCCCTTGGTGGTGAATTTCCCCATCTTGCCGCCACCCGACCGGATCGGCCGGTTCGTGCCGGCGGCCTTGCCCGTGCCCGGCGGCTGATGCGCCGGCACAAGCTGCTCCGGCCGCGGCCCGATCAGGTCGGCACGGCCCATCGCTTTCAGAGCCTCGCGGATCACCGGCCAGTTATCCGGATCGTGATAGCGCAAGAATGCCTTGTGCAACCGGCGCTGCCGCAGGCCCTTGATCGCTTCCACCTTCTCGCTGGCGCCATGGCGCACGCCGCGCAGCGGATTGATGCCGGTGTGATACATCGCCGTCGCGGTCGCCATCGGTGACGGCAGGAAGGTCTGCACCTGATCGGCGCGGTAGCGGTTCTTCTTCAGCCACAGCGCCAAGTTCATCATGTCCTCATCCGTCGTGCCCGGATGCGCCGCGATGAAATACGGAATCAGGAAGTACTTCTTGCCGGCCTTCTGCACGGCGGCGTCGAACATCTTCTTAAAGCGGTTATAGGTGCCGATGCCCGGCTTCATCATCTTGTCGAGCGGCCCGCGCTCGGTGTGCTCCGGCGCGATCTTCAGATAGCCGCCGACATGATGGGTGACGAGCTCCTCGACATATTTCGGGCTCTGCACCGCGAGATCGTAGCGCACGCCCGAAGCGACCATCACCTTCTTGATGCCCTTGGTCTCGCGCACCTTGCGATACAGGCTGATCAGCTCGTCATGCGACGTGTTGAGATTCGGGCAGATGTCCGGAAACACGCAGGACGGCAGCCGGCAGGCCTTCTCGACCTTCGGGTCCTTGCAGGCCATCCGGTACATGTTGGCAGTCGGGCCGCCGATATCGGAGATCACGCCGGTGAAGCCCGGCGTCTTGTCGCGGATCTTTTCGATCTCCTGCAGGATCGATTTTTCCGACCGGTTCTGAATGATGCGGCCTTCATGCTCGGTGATCGAGCAGAAAGTGCAGCCGCCGAAGCAGCCGCGCATGATCGTCACCGAAAACTTGATCATGTCCCAGGCGGGAATCTTGGCATCGCCATAGGACGGATGCGGCGCACGCGCATAAGGCAGGTCATAGACCGCATCCATCTCGTCGGATGTCAGCGGGATCGGCGGCGGATTGAGCCAGAGATCGCGATCGCCGTGCTTCTGCACCAGCGCACGCGCATTGCCGGGATTGGCCTCACGATGCAACACGCGCGAGGCGCGGGCATAGGCTTCCTTGTCCTGCTCGACCTGCTCGCAAGATGGCAGCCGCACCACGGTGTCGCCGCTCTGGCGTGACGCACCTTCATCGGCGGAATCGAGATCGTCCGCCGGCAGTTCGGTGTAGTTCTCCGGCACGCGGCGGAACAGCGCGACGCCTCTGATGTCGTCGAGATCGCGCGGCGATTCGCCATCGGCCAGGCGATGCGCGACTTCGACCACCGCGCGCTCGGCATTGCCGTAGAGCAGCAGATCGGCTTTCGCATCGGCGAGAATCGAGCGGCGCACCTTCTCCGACCAGTAATCGTAATGCGCGATGCGGCGGAGCGAGGCCTCGATGCCGCCGAGCACGATCGGCACGTCCTTGAACGCCTCGCGACAGCGCTGCGCATAAACCACGGTGCAGCGATCCGGCCGCTTGCCGCCCTCGCCGCCCGGCGTATAGGCGTCGTCGCTGCGAATGCGGCGATCCGCGGTGTAGCGGTTCACCATGGAATCCATATTGCCGCCGGTGACACCGAAGAACACCAGCGGCCTGCCGAGCGCCTTGGACGGCTCCGCCGAATGCCAGTCCGGCTGCGAAATGATGCCGACGCGAAAACCCTGCGCTTCCAAGAGGCGGCCGATGATGGCCATGCCGAAGGAGGGATGGTCCACATAGGCATCGCCGGTGACCAGCACGATGTCGCAGGCATCCCAGCCGAGTTCATCCATCTCGGCACGGCTCATGGGCAGGAACGGCGCCGGCTTGCGCAGCACGGTCTGGCCCGCCCAGGCCATCAGGGGTTTTTCAGCGACTGCGAGATTGTTCATGCGCCGTGGAATAAGGCTCCCAAGTCCGGATTACAACGGCAGCACCGTAATTCAGGCAAAAAGGAACCGACGCAGACGCGTTAACAATGAAACGTTACGCGCCGATGGTACCCGGCCCATCAGATCAGCTTCAGCGCGATGGCGCTGAGGCAGCCCAGCGCGATCAGCGACAATGTGCCCGCGGCAAGTACCCTGCCGCCCGCGGTCATCACCGATCGCAGATCGACGGACAGGCCGAGCGCCGCCATCGACAGGATGGTCAGGATCGTCGAGGCGGTGTGCAGCGGTGCGAGCGCCGCCGCCGGAATGAGCTGAAACGAGCCCAGACACATCATCAGCAAGAATCCGATGATGAACCACGGCAGCATGTCGCGCAGCGCCGGGCGCTTGCCGTTGGTCCGCCCGCTCCACAGACCGAGCAGGATCACCACGGGACCGAGCATCAGGACGCGCATCAGCTTGACCACGGTGCCGATCTGCACGCTCGCCGCGCCGATCGCATGCGTGGCCGCGAGAACCTGCGGCACCGCGTAGACAGTCAGCCCCGCCGCAACGCCATATTGCCACTGGTTCAGGCCCAGCACCGTGACGCAGAGCGGCAACAGCAGCACCACCAGAATGCCGAGCGCCGCCGTGAAAGAGATCGACGACGCGACATCTTCCGGCCGCGCATCGATCACCGGCGCTGCGGCCACGATGGCCGAATTGCCGCAGATGGAATTGCCGCAGGCGACCAGCGTCGCCAGCTTGTCCGGCAGGCCGAGCAGGCGCGACAGCGTGTAGCTGATCACCAGCGACAGCAGCACCACCAGTGCCACCGCCAGCACCAGCCGCAGGCCTGCCTGTTGGATGGTGGCAAAGCTGATGGACGCGCCGAGCAGCACGATGGCCAGTTCGAGCAGGCTTTTCGAGGCGAAATGCACGCCGGCGCGTGCCCGGGCATGCAGACCGAAGCCCGTATGCAGGGCGGTGCCGAGCAGGATTGCGAAGACCAGCGCGTCAACCAGGGGATTGCCGAGCAGGTGGATTTCGAGGCGCTCGATGCCCAGCGCCAGCAGGGTGACGAGAGCTGCGAGGGTCAGGCCGGGGCCGAGATCGATGATGCGCTTTATGGAGGACATGTTTCCCTCAATGGGCTTAAGAGAAAAATATTCTTCCTTTAAATCCCATTCTATCGCATAATTATAATCATTCCATTCGATTTACCCGGACAGTTGTGACCCTCGATCAGCTCGCAGCCTTTGTCGCCGTGGCGGAGCGTCAGCACCTGACGCAGGCGGCGGCTGCGCTGAACCTGTCGTCCTCGGCGGTCAGCTCGGCCATCAAGGCGCTGGAAACGGCGCATGGCGTGGCGCTGTTTCACCGTGTCGGCCGCGGCATCGAGATGACTCCGGCGGGCCGCCGCTTCCTGCCGGAAGCGCGCGACATGCTGGCGCGCGCCAGGGGCACCGCACGCCTGCTCGATGAGCTGGCCGGCACCGCGCACGGCGTCATCGAATTGCAGGCGAGCCAGACCATCGCGAATTACTGGCTGCCGCCGCGCCTGATGCGCTTTCACGCCGAACATCCCGGCATCGAGATCAAGCTGCAGCTCGGCAACACCACCACGGTGACCGAAGCCGTGATCTCTGGCGCCGCAGAACTCGGCTTCATCGAAGGCACCATCGACGAACCGGCGCTGGCATCGCAGCGCGTGGCCTCCGACCGGCTCATGATCGTGGTGTCGACGCGTCAACCCACCGATGACGATATCCCGCTCACCAGCACCGACGATCTGCTGTCGCTGTCCTGGGTGATGCGCGAGCCCGGTTCCGGCACGCGCTCCGTCTTCGAAGCGGCGCTGCGTGCGCACAAGATTGATCCCGCACGACTCAATATCGTGATGACTCTGCCATCGAATGAGGCGGTGCTGACGGCGGTGCGCAACAGTGCAGCCGCGACGGCCTTGTCGGAAGCGGTGGTGACGCCCTTCCTGCACAATGGTGAATTGCGCGCACTGCCCTTCGCACTCGACCTCCGCGAATTCACGCTGCTGCGCCACAAGGAGCGGCCGCTTTCCGCGGTTGCGCGAGCATTCGAGAAATACTGCCGATCTTTCAAAGCATAACGCTGCTTGATCGAACCTCTCATCTCATCGGCGGAACATATGGCTGTGTTCGCCGTTTTGTCGGGTTGAGAGTGTGTAAGATTGCAGTGTGATGGCCTGGTCCGATCGTTTTTCCGACCCTATCCAGATTCCGAATGGCGACAGAATCGAGACGCTTCGCGATGCGGGCGCCTATATCGCCCGGCTTCCCAATTGCGAATACAAGACCGATGCATGGCGTACCGCCACGCACCTGTTGATCGAGGCCGCCGAAGGCGCGGTGTCGGTCGAACTCGCGCGTTTCGCGATCCTGCAGGCCTTTGCCGTCGAACGGGAAAAAGAGACGCTGGCGCTATGATCGCATCGCGGCCGGCTCTGCTGCGATGTACTATTTCGTCAGCTCGACCACCCGGTTCAACGCTGTCGGAAACCCCTTCAGCGAAACCTTCAGCGCGACGGGTTGCGCGGAATTGATGGCGGTGGCGCCGATATTGAGTGCCGTGCCGGTTTTCATCTTCGCCACTTGCGCCGCATCGAGCCCCATGGGCACCAGGCATCCCTGCGGCACGCAGGTGGAGAATGCCAGCGCCCCGACCGGAGCCTCGTCGAGCTTGAGCGAGACGCCTTTGGCCAGCGCGAGACCGAACGGCATCAGCAACGCACCTTCCAGCTTGCCGCCGGTGACATTGCGAAGCTCCACCGTCAGAACGCTCTGATTGTTTTGCGTATTGGTCTGCACCTGCCGCATCACGCAAGCCGTGGTGTTGTCCTGCGACTGACAGGCGACGACCCAGTCCTGGAAGGTCTCGACCAGCGAACCCGCCCCACCCGGAAGCGGCGCCGCGACGGCGAGGCCCGCGAAAGCGAGCGTGACAGCGAAGGCAGCGGCGCCTGCGTGAAACTTCGAGATCATCATCGTCAATTCGCTTCTTCTTCCTGCGTGCCGCGATTGGCCGGCGCATTGCCGGTGTCGTTGCGGTTACCCGGGCCGCCGAGATCGATCAGTTGCGGCTGCGCGAAGGCGTCTGTGGCTGTGACCACGAACGACTGCCGCACCACGCCGCCGATACCGGCGATGACACTGGTGCCGGTATTGATTGTATTGGGCGGCGGCAGCACTGGTGCGACGGAGGCGTTGATATCGGCCGTCGTGGTCGTCGTGGTCGAGGCCAGCGTGTAGTTGCCTGCGTCGAGACCGCCGAGCGACAGGCCCGCGATGTTGACCCGCTTGCCGGTGCCGGAATTGGAGTCGACAAAGGTGCCGATGCCGGTGGCGACTCGCAGCAGGTCTCCTGCCACCATGCCGTTGAAGACGGCGCCCGAAGTGACCAGCGTCGCGTTCGTGCTGCCGTCATAGGGCTTGCTCAGCGCGGTGACGCCGGAGATCGAAGCGATCACGGCTCTGGCGATATCCGCCGTGGTCGTGGTGCCGCCCGGCGCCAATGTGTAGTTCGACGCATCCGCACCGATGAGGCCGCCGTTCAGCGTCACCATCTTGCCGGTGCCGGCATTCTTGTCGGCAAAGCTCGCCCCCGCCGAAACGAATGACACGTTGTCGCCGCCCAGCACACCATTCAGCGTGCCGGCATTGAGGATCGCCGCGGCGGTGGTGCCGTCATAGGTTCTGTTCGCCACCGTGAAGCCGGACAGCGTCAGCACTGCTTTGGCGATATCGACGACGTATGTGCCGCCGGCCAGTGTGTAGTTCGACGCGAGCCCCGAGCCGTTGCCGAGCGCGAGCGTGCCGAGCGAGAAGCTGCGGCCGGAGCCTGCGTCCTTGCTGCTCAATTGGCCGCTGCCGGTCAGCATCAGCGTCTCGCCGCTGACGAGATTGCCGAGCGCCAGCACATTTGCCGCGACATCGGTGCTGCCGTCATAGACGCGCCCGCCGGACAGCGACAGCACGCGTTGCACGATATTGGCCGTCGTCGATGCCGTGGTCGTGGACAGCGTGTAGTTGCCCGCATCCGTGCCGCCCAACGTCAGCCCGCTGATGCCCACGGTCAGGCCGTTGCCGACATCCTTGCCGGAGAACGCGCCGGTGCCCGCGGCCACGGTGAGCACATCGCCGGACAGCTTGCCATTGAATACAGCGCCGGAGGTCACCAGCGCCGCATCCGTGGTGCCGTCATAGGTCTTGTTGCCGGCGGTGATGCCGGCGATGGAGGTGATGATCGCCTTGGCGATATCCACCGTCGTCGACGCCGTGGTGGTGGACAGCGTGTAGTTGCCCGCATCCGTGCCGCCAAGCATGAGCCCGGTGATATCGACCGTCTTGCCAGTGCCGGCATTCTTGTCACGGAGTGCGCCCGACGCCGTCGCCACCGTCAGCACGTCGCCGCTGATCTTGCCGGAGAAACCCGCACCGGCCGTCACCAACGCGACGTCCGTGGTGCCGTCATAGGTCCTGTTGGTCGCCGTGATGCCGGTGATGGAGGTGATGACGGCCTTGGCGATATCCGCCGTCGTCGCGGCCGTGGTCGTGGACAGCGTGTAGTTGCCCGCATCCGTGCCGCCGAGCGTGAGCCCGGTGATGTTGACCGTCTTTCCGGTGCCGGCGCCCTTGTCGAGGAATGCGCCTGCCCCTGTCGCCACCGTCAGCACGTCGCCGCTGATCTTGCCATTGAACACGGCGCCAGACGTCACCAGCGTCGCCGCGTCGGTACCGTCATAGGTCCTGTTGCTCGCAGTGATGCCGGAGATCGAGGTGATGATCGCCTTGGCGATATCCGCCGTCGTCGCGGCCGTGGTCGAGGACAGCGTATAGTTGCCCGCATCGGTGCCGCCGAGCGTGAGGCCGCTGATATTCACCGTCTTGCCGGTGCCGGCATTCTTGTTGTCGAATGCGCCCGACGAGGTCGCCACCGTCAGCACGTCACCGGCAACCTTGCCGTTGAACGTGGCGCCGGTCAGCACCAGCGTCGCCGCGTCGGTGCCGTCATAGGTCTTGTTGCCGGCGGTGATGCCGGAGATCGAGGTGATCACAGCTTTGGCGATGTCAGCCGTGGTCGAGGCCGTAGAACTCGACAGCGTGTAATTGCCGGCGTCAGCGCCGGTGAGGCTGAGCCCGGAGATTGTCACGGTCTTGTTCGATCCGGCATTGGCGTCAGAGAACAGGCCGGAGAACCCAGCGCCGAGGGTGAGCGCATCGCCCTGTGCCATGCCGTTCAAGACCACGCCGGACGCATCGAGTGTCACTGCGGTCGAGCCATCATAGGTCTTGTTGCCGGCGACAATGCCGGAGACCGAGGTGATGACCGCCTTGGTGATATCGATGCTCTGCGTGCCGCCGGTCAGAGTGTAGTTCGACGCGAGGCCTGTGCCGTTGCCGAGCGCCAGCGTGCCGATCCCGAAGCCGAGACCGGTGCCGACATTCTTGCTGGCAAGCTCGCCGAAACCCGACAAGGTCAGCGTCTCGCCATTGGCAAGGTTGGAGAGCGTCAGGTTGCCGGAGGCGACATTGGTCGTGCCGTTATAGGTCTGGTTGCCCGAGAGATTGACGATCCGCTGGTTGACGGTCAGCGCGCCCGATCCGTAATCGATATAGTAGTCGGAAGCCGTGCCCACGGCATAGGTGAGCGCCAGCACACCAGTGGCGCCATAGCCATAGGTGCCCGCATTGGTGGTGGCGCCGATGGCGCTGCCCCAGGCGACGGAGACATTGCCCGCATCGATCCCGCCCACCGTGATGCCGGACGTGCTGGTGATGCCGTCGCCATAGGTGGTGGAGGTGTTGCCGGAGAGGACGACATAATAGGAGATGAGCGGATCGGTGGTCAGCGCCCGCAGCACCGGCGTCCCGCCGGTCTTCAGCGTCCCCCAGACGGAGGAATAATCCCAGCCGGCATTGATGAAAGTGGTCGGATTGTTCATCTGGGCCGTGGTCAGCCCGGTGACGTTGCCGGACTGTCCGTAGTTGTCGCTACCGATGCCGACGCCTGACCCGCTGGTCTGCGTGTCCCAGTAGGACTGCGTGATCGTGCCGTAAACGTTATCCCCGGCGAGGCCGCCCACGGCGGTGGAGCCCGAGACGGCGCCGGTGGCGTAGGCCTGCGTGATCGTGCCGCCGTTGTTGGCTCCGACGAGGCCGCCCACGGCGGAAGAACCCGAGACGGCGCCGGTGGCGTAGGACCGCGTGATCGTGCCTTGGGAGTTGATCCCGACGAGGCCGCCCACGGCGGAAGAACCCGAGACGGCGCCGGTGGCGTAGGACTGCGTGACCGTGCCGCCCCAGTTGATCCCGACGAGGCCGCCCACGGCGGTGGAGCCCGAGACGGTGCCGGTGGCGTAGGACTGCGTGACCGTGGCGCGGAGGCTGCTATTCAAGATAAACCCGACGAGGCCGCCCACTAAGGAGACGCCTGAGGCGGCGCCGGTGGCGTAGGACTGCGTGACCGTGCCGTCGCTGAACCCGACGAGGCCGCCCACGTTGTTGTAGCCCTCAACGCTGCCACCGACGACGCCGATATCGCGCACCATGCCGGTGAGATAGCCGATCAGGCCGATATAGCTGTTGGCGCCCCCGCTGATCGTCAGGTTCGCGACACTATGTCCCAGCCCCTCCAGTGTGCCGCTGAATTGCTGAGTGCCGTACTGCTGCCCGGCAACGATGGCGTTGGTGTAGGTGACGCCCGACGCGTCGAGACCACCCGCCAGCGCGTAGCGTCCCGACAGACCGGATCCGTAGATCGCGACGCCGGCGTTGCCGACCGCTTCCTTGCCGTCGATCGCATCGAGCTGCGCCATCGTATAGACCAGCGTGTAAGCATTGCTGTTGATCGAGAGCTTGCCGCCGGCGTCCGACGTGATCGGCTGGCCGTTGCCGTCGAGATAGGTGACGCTGCCGTTGAAGCCCGTGCCCGTGAGGCCGAACGACAGGTTCGCCAGTGAACTCGCATCATAGGCCAGCGCGACGCTGCCCGCGGCATTGACATTGATCGGCGCGTTGATGGCGAGCGCGCCTTCGGAGAGCAGGCCGAGGCCCTGCCCGCTTGCGACCGTGATCGGCGCATTGACGATGATCGGCGAGCAGGCGCAGCTCTCGATCGCCAGCACGCCGTTGATGGCGGGCGTCTGGTCGATGGTGAAGCTGGCGCCAGAGGCGGACAGGCCGAGCCCGACCGAGCCATCGATCGCGGCGATCGCGGCCGCGTCGTTGCCGGCCGCGGTCGCCAGCGCGGCGGCGTTCTGCGCGCGCGCTTCGGTGGCGTTCTGCGGCGCCTGCGAGAACAGCGTCGCGGCCGTGTTGACGGTCAGCGCGTTGCCGTAGAGGTTCAAGCCGGTCTGAACAGAGCTTCCCGACGCCGTCCTCAGCGTCGCCGCCGCCGGCGCGGAGCCGGTCGTGAAGGCAAGCAGGTTCTGGCCGTTGTTGATCGGGAGTACCGGGGAGCCGCCGGAGGAAACCGTCGGCGCGCCGATCGGCGTCACGATGTAGTAGTAACCGTTGGCGCCGGTGGTCGCCTGGCCGATGCGGCTTCCGTCGGCGTTGAGCGCGATGGTCACCGCGCCTGCCGCGCCGGAGGCCAGCGGCGTCGCGCCGCCGTCGCTGTAGGCGAAGCCCGACACCACCTGCACGCCGTTCGGGAAGAAGCTCGTGAGGTAGGGATAGAGCCCGTCCGCGCCCCCCGAGAAAACGGAGCCGAGCTGCGTGGAGGCCGAGAAGTGGGTAGTTTCCAAGACCGGATCTAGCCCCTGCAATTGCCGCGTGGTCAGCCCGGTGACGCTGCCGGCAAGGCCGACCTCGTCGACACCGACGCCAACGCCCAACCCACTGGTCTGCGTGTCCCAATAGGCCTGCGTGATCCCGCCCATGTTGTACCCGCCAAGGCCGCCCACTTCGGAGGCGCCCGAGACGGCGCCGGTGGCGAAGGACTGCGTAACCGTGCCGAGGGCGTGGTTTATCCCGAAGAGGCCGCCCACGTTGGTGGAGCCCGTGACGGCGCCGGTGGCGTAGGACTGCGTGAGCGTGCCGTAGTTGCACCCGACGAGGCCGCCTACGTAGTCGGAGCCCGAGACGGCGCCGGTGGCGTAGGACTGCGTGATCCCGGCTGCTTCCTCATTGTACCCGACGAGGCCGCCCACGTTGCTGGAGCCCGAGACGGTGCCGGTGGCGTAGGCCTGCGTGATCCTGGCATGGTTGCCGTTATACCCGACGAGGCCGCCCACCTTGTCGGAGCCCGAGACGGCGCCGGTGGCGTAGGAAGAATCGATGCTACCGGAATTCCAGCCGACAAGGCCGCCGACGTAATAGCCGGTTCCCGTCACCGCGACGGCGGCGCCGGAGGCGGTGATCGTGCCGGCGTTGTGTCCAGCGAGCCCGGCTACGGCGTTGGAGCCGGCCAGCGTGCCGGAGACATGCACATTGCTGACCGTACCACCGTTCTCGACGACGAGAACGCCGCCGGCCCCAACACCGGTCATGGTGGCATCGAACAGGTTGAGATTTTTAACCGTGCCGCCAGAGGCGATCGTATTGAACAGGCCGATATTGCCGGCCGATAGCATGGTGAGCCCCGAGATCGTATGACCGCTGCCATCGAGCGTGCCGCCGAAGCTGGCCAGCGACTTGAAGCCCGCGCCGCTATTCCAGGCCGCGGTGCCCGACGCGTCGATATCATTGGCGAGCGTCCAGTAGGCGGCGAGCGACGAACTCAGCCCCTGCAGGCCATAGACATCCGTCAGCAGATAGGGCGTTGCGCTGGTGCCGTCACCGCCGGTGACGCGCAGGAACGAGCCGCCATTGAGCTGGAAATCCCTGGCGTAGAAGCTCGGCAGCGT
Source organism: Bradyrhizobiaceae bacterium PARB1 (assembly GCA_002256345.1). Classification (GTDB taxonomy): domain Bacteria; phylum Pseudomonadota; class Alphaproteobacteria; order Rhizobiales; family Xanthobacteraceae; genus Tardiphaga. The sequence continues at coordinate 205,439 of NKIY01000004.1, forward strand.
CGCCGCAGTCTGCTGCCAGCTTCCGCTGTTGAGCACGAATGTGCCGAGCGAGATGCCGGCTGTCGCCGTGATCGTGCCCGGCGCATTGATGGTGAGGCCGCCGGAGGCCGCGGTGATGGCCGCATTGATGGCGATGTTGTTGTGCGCCGTCAGCGTCAGGACGTAAGGCGACGTCCAGCTCATTGCTGCATTGATGGCGATGTTGCCTAGCTCACTACCGGCTGCCGGCGTCTGGATAATCAAATTACCGGTAGCAAGACCGGATAGATAGCCACCCACATTGCCGGCATTGATTTCGATATCCGTTGGATCGATCAGCCAGGTGCCGCCCAGGCTATCGACCTTCAGATCCTTGTCGATGCTGACTTTCGCGGCCGAGGTCTCGACGAATTTCGCCTTCAGCTTGCCCGCGGCCTTGACCTCGCCATGCTGCATGTCGCCGAGCAGCAGGATGCGGCCATTCCTGGTGCCGATGCTGTTGGCCTCGATGGTGCCGGTATTGTTGACCACGCCCTTCATGGCCGCGGAGGCGCCCTTGGCGGTGAGGATGGCCACGCCGCCATCGGCGCGGATCAGCCCCTTGTTCTCCACCAGCGTCGCCATGGTGGAAGCCTTCACCTCCACCGACAGCAGGCCGTCGCCATTGAAATCGAGCTGCACATCGGTGCCGGCGGCGAGCGCCGTGTTGCCGGTGATGGTGCCGCTGTTGGAGACGACCGGCGAGATCAGCGCGACCGTCTTGCCGCTGACGCTGCCTTCATTGGTGATGGTGCCGGACGTGCCGGTGAAGCGATAATTGCCGGCGAGGAAGTTCGCGTCGGAGATGCCGAGCGTGGAGGCGATGAAGCCGCCGGTCTGCACCGAGCCCGTCTTGCCGATGGCAATGCCATTGGGATTGACGAGGAAGACCTGGCCGTTCGCGCTGAGGCTGCCGAGGATCTGGGAGGCGTCCTGCCCCGTGACGCGGTTCAGCGCGACGGAGGATGCACCGGGCTGATTGAAGGTGACGGAGTTGCCGGCGCCGACGGAAAAGCTCTGCCAGTTGGCGATGAGCTTGTCCGACGACTGGTTGATCGTCATCGCGGCGCCATTAGTGGCGACGGATGCCGCGCCGGAGACCACGGTGCCGCCGGTCGGCAATACGCTCTGCGCCAATGCGGGGCTCGCGAGCAGCGTCGCAGCAATGCTTGCTGCTGCACCGAGCTTCGCCTTGCCGCCCTTTCGGCCCTGCCCGCCCTTGCAGCATTCCGGCACGATCACGAGACGGCCGAGGGTCTTGGACCAGATATGCTTGTAGGTGTGGTTCATGGCTGTGCTTTCAGACGAAAGGCTGCAGAAGCGCGTGGACCGGTCGCGACAGACCGCTCATTGGTCGTCGTCCCGGCGCTTGCGCGTGTCGGACCGCGTGTCCGACCCGACATTCGCCGGCAGCGCCACATCGATCAGAACGGGCTGCGCGAAGGCGTCCGCTGTGGTCACCACGAAGGACGCCCGCGCCGTGCTGCCGATGCCGTTGATGGCGCTGGTGCCGGTGTCGATCGTGTTCGGCGGCGGCAGCACCGGCGCCACGGAGGCGTTGATGTCGGCCGTCGTGGTCGCCGTGGTGGAGGCCAGCGTGTAGTTGCGCGCATCCAGGCCGCCGAGCGAAAGGCCCGTGATATTCACCCGCTTGCCGTTGCCGGAATTGGAGTCGGCAAAGGCGCCGGTGCCGGACGCGACACTCAACAGGTCACCGGCCAGCATGCCGTTGAAAAAAGCGCCGGAATAGACCAGCGCGGCCGTCGTGCTGCCGTCATAGGGCTTGCTCAGCGCTGTGATGCCGGAGATCGAGGTGATCGTGACCTTGGCGATATCAGCGGTCGTGGTAACTGGGCCGAGCATATAGTTGCCGGCGTCCACGCCGGCGAGCGTGGTCCCGTTCAGGGTCACGGTCTTGCCGGTGCCGGCATTCTTGTCGGCAAAGCTCGCGCTGGCGGCCATGAAGGACACACTGTCGTTCAGGACGACGCCGGCCAGCGCGCCCTGATTGACGATCGTGGCCGTGATATTGCCGTCATAGTTCTTGTTGGCGACCGTGAAGTCCGTGACCGTCAACACCGCCTTGGTGATATCGACCGTGGTGGCGCCGCCCACGAGCGTGTAGTTCGACGCAAGGCCCGAACCATTGCCGAGCGCCAGCGTGCCGAGCGCGAAGCCAAGACCGGTGCCGACATTCTTGCTGGCGAGTTGGCCGATGCCGGACAGCGCGAGCGTATCGCCATTGGCGAGATTGCCGATGGTCAGCGCGCCCGCGCCGACATCGGTGCTGCCGTCATAAGTGCGCGTGCCGGACAGCGAGACCACGCGCTTGTTGATGGTCAGGCTGCCGCTGCCGTAATCCACATAGTAATCGCCGGCCGCGCCGGCGGAATAGCTCAGCGACAGCACATTGATGCCGCCATAACCATAAGTGCCCGCATTGGTCGTCGCGCCGATGGCGCTGCCCCAGGCGACGGAGACATTGCCGGCGCCGATCCCGCCCACCGTGATGCCGGACGTGCTGGTGATGCCGTCACCATAGGTGGTGGAGGTGTTGCCCGTGAGATTGACGTAGTAAGTGTAGACGGGATCGCTGGTGAGCGCCCGCAGTACCGGCGCGCCGCCGGTCTTCACCATGGCCCAGGTGGAGGCGTAGTCCCAGCCGGCATTGATGAAATTGGTCGGGTTCTGCATCTGCGCCGTGGTCAGGCCGGTGACGCCAGTGCTGGGGCCTGATCCGACACCCGTGCTCAGCCCGCTCGCCTGCGTGTCCCAGAAGCTCGCCGTGATCGTGCCTTCGGTGTAACCGACAAGGCCGCCACCACCGAAGATGCCGGTATCGACCGATCCGGCCGCATAGGATTGGCTGATCGTGCCGTAGTTCGCGGCGACAAGACCGCCGGAAAGACCGGAGGCACCGATTGCGCCGGTCGCGTAGGAATTGCTGATCGTGCCAAAGTTAGCGGACACAAGGCCGCCGTTAGCGACCGATGAAAGCGGAACAGCGCCGGTCGCGTAAGAGAAGCTGATCGTGCCATAGTTGCTGCCGACCAACCCGCCCACGTAGCCCATACCGTAATTCATGAGGCCGGAGGCATAGGATTGCGAAATGGTGCCGCTTGCGGTGAGGACGGCAACCAGGCCTCCGGCACTGTAAGTTCCCCCTGACCAGGGCCAATGGGCGTCGACCTCCGCCGAAGACCAGCTGCCGCTGATCGCGCCGCTGCTTTGGCCGGCAAGGCCGCCGGTCGACTCGCCCGAGACCGTGCCGCTGGTCGAGACATTGGTGAGCGTGCCGGCATTGTCATCGACGAGAATGCCCGTAAAACCGCCGGTGCCGGAAATGCTGGCATTGGTCACGCCGAGATCATGGATCGTCGCGGCCGACGTGGTGGACGCGAACAGGCCGCCGGTGTTCGAGGTCAGGCCGCTGATCGCATGCTTGCTACCATCCAGCGTGCCGGCAAAGCTCGCCAGTCCGACCCAGCCATTCGTGCTCCAGATGTCGGAGGCATTCAGCCCCTTGGTCGCGCTGGCATCGAGATTGACGGCGAGTTTGTAGTTGCCCGACAGGTTCGCGCCCATCAGCGCGAGCTGGTGCAGATTGCTGATGGTGATGACGCCGTTGCTATCCGCCGTCGCCGCTTCCGCGCGCAGGATCGGCCGCATGTCGCCGTTCTGGTACCAGACATTGGCGAAGTCCCAACCCGTATAGCTGGCGGCGCTGCGCGCCTGAGCGGTGGTCAGGCCGGTGCCGCCCCCGTTGCTGCTGCTTCGCCCGGTGGTGTTGATATCCCAGAAACTGTTGGTGACTGTAACGAAACTTATACCGACCAGGCCGCCGACCGAACAGCCCGCACAGCTGGGCGCCGCCACCGCACCCGTGGCATAGGCATAGTTTACCGATCCGTGCCGCAAATAGCCGACCAGTCCGCCGACCCCGGTGGAGCCGCTGGAGCCGCTGACGGCTCCAGTGGCATAGACATTGATCAGAGATCCGCCCGTCTGCTGGCCCACCAGGCCGCCCAAATTGTACGTGGCTTGAACGGCGCCGGTCGCATAGGACGAGGTCACCGAACCGCCAGTCTGCCAGCCCACCAGTCCGCCAGCCGACGCATACGTGTTGACTTTGGAGGATGACCACGATCCGCTGATCGTCCCGTCATTGAGCCCGACCAGCCCGCCGACAATCTGGCTTCCGTACACCGTAGCCGATGACCACGATCCGCTGATCGTGCCGCTATTCGCGCCGACCAACCCACCGGTGTTTTCTGCCGAGTTGGTGACGGTGCCGGAAGTCCAGACATTGATGACGGTGCCATTGCTCGCGCCGGCAAGGATACCGGCCGTGGTACTGCTGCTGACCGTGGCATTGACGATGCCGAGATTTTTCACCGTGCCGGTGTAGTCGATGGTGTCGAACAGGCCGGCATTGCCACTCGCGGGCGCCAGCGTCAGCCCCGAGATCACATGGCCGGCGCCATCGAATGTGCCGCTGAAACTGCTGCCGGTCGCGACGGGCTTGAAGCCCGCGCTGCCATTCCAGGCCGCGGTGCCGGCGGCATTGATGTCCGCCGCCAGTTTCCAGTTCGCTGCGAGATAGCTCGCCGAAGAGCCGACGCCCTGCAGGCCATAGACATCCGCGAGCAGATAAGGCGTAGCGCTCGATCCGTCGCCGCCAGTGACACGCAGGAACGTGCCGCCATTGATGGTGAAATTGCCGGCGCTGAATGTCGGCAGCGTCGCGGCATTCTGCTGCCAGTTGCCGCTGTTCAGCACGAATGTGCCGAGCGAGATGCCGGCTGTCGCCGTGATGGTCCCGCCGGCATTGATGGTGAGGCCGCCGGAGGCCGCTGATATGGCCGCATTAATGGCGATGTTGTTATGCGCCGTCAGCGTAAGAACCGCCGACGACGTCCAGCTCATCGCCGCATTGATGGCGATATTACCGGCATCGGTCCCGGTCGCAGGCGTCGCGATCTCGACCGCCGTGCCGCCCGCCAGCGCGTTGACGTAGGCCGCGACATTGTCGCTGTTGATCTCGATATTGGTGGGGTCGATCAGCCACTTGCCGCCCTGCGCATCGACCTTCAGATCGTTGTCGATGGTGACCTTCGCTGCAGATGTCTCGACGAATTTCGCCTTGAGCTTGCCCGCGGCTTTCACCTCGCCATGCTGCATGTCGCCGAGCAGCAGGATGCGGCCGTTCCTGGTGCCGATGCTGTTGGCCTCGATGGTGCCGGTGTTGTTGACCACGCCCTTCATGGCGGCGGAAGCGCCCTTGGCGGTGAGGATGGCAACGCCGCCATCGGCCTTGATCAGCCCCTTGTTCTCCACCAGCGTCGCCATGGTGGAAGCCTTCACCTCCACCGACAGCAGACCGTCGCCATTGAAATCGAGCTGCACATCGGTGCCCGCGGCAAGCGCCGTGTTGCCGGTGATGGTGCCGCTATTGGACACCACCGGCGAGATCAGCGCGACGGTCTTGCCGCTGACGCTGCCTTCATTCGTGATGGTGCCGGACGTGCCGGTGAAGCGATAATTGCCGGCGAGGAAATTTGCGTCGGAGATTCCGAGCGTGGATGCGACGAAGCCGCCGGTCTGCACGCTGCCCGTCTTGCCGATGGCAATGCCATTGGGATTGACGAGGAACACCTGGCCGTTCGCCGTGAGGCTGCCGAGGATTTGGGAGGCGTCCTGCCCCGTCACGCGGTTCAGCGCGACGGAGGATGCGCCGGGCTGATTGAAGGCGACGGAATTGCCGGCGCCGATGGAAAAGCTCTGCCAGTTGGCGATGAGCTTGTCCGACGACTGGTTGATCGTCATCGCGGCGCCAGACGTGGCGATGGTCGCCGCACCGGACACCACGGTGCCGCCGGTCGGCAGCGCGCTCTGCGCCAGTGCGGGGCTGGCGAGCACTGTCGCGGCAGCGACCGCCACCGCGCCAAGCTTCGCCTTGCCGCCCTTTCGGCCCTGCCCGCCCTTGCAGCATTCCGGCACGATCACGAGCCGCCCCAGCGTCTTCGACCAGATGTGCTTGTAAGTGTGGTTCATCGGTGTGCCCTCAGAATCTCACGGCGCCCTGCAGCCAGAATTGCTGGCTCAAGGCCTTGCCATCCACATTGTCGCCGGTGAGGCGCGAGCGGCCGGGATTGTCGCCGAGCGCCTGCGCCCAGGTGGCCGAGAGACTCACATTCTCCCGCGCCCAACGCGCCGAGAGGCCGGCGCTGGTGAGCTGATAGTCGTTGCACTGGCAGGCATTGAGCAGCGCGATGCCATCGGGATTGCGGTTCAGCCAGACATGGCCGCTATCGACGAAGCCCGCGAGCTGCAGCTGTCCGAACGTCGCCGGCACCGGCGCGTCGTAGCGCAGCTCCAGCGTGCCGATGACGCCCATGTCGCCGCGCCCCTCGCCGACCGGATAGCCGCGAATGCCATAGGAGCCGCCGAGCGCAAAATCTTCCGAACTGTCGAGATTCTTGTTCGACGCCTGGCCATAGAGCCGCGCGAACAGCGAGAACGCATCGGGCAGTTTTTGCAGGCGCGCGAGCTGAACATTGAAGCGCTGGAATTTGCCTTGCGTCTGCAGCGTGAGCTGATCGATCAGCAGTGCCGTATCGACGCGTGACAGATCGAGATCGCCATAGGTCCAGCTCGCCGACCAGTTGGTGAGGCCGCCGCCGAAAAAGTCATCGCGGGCATCGCCGCTGACGCCGAACGTGCCCGACACCGAGCGCTTGTCCTGCAGGCGACCGACGATGCTGTCATCGGCCAGCTCCTTCCAGTTGAAGGTGCCGGACAGCCGCCAATTGAGATCGCGCGAGCGGATCAGGCTGTAGTCGAGGCCCGTGCCGGCATAATGCGCAAAACCTTCGAGGCCGAGCGCAGAGCCGAGTTCATCGCGGTTACGATAGCTGAGATAGGCGTAATTGGCGTTCACCGAGAACGGGCTGGCGCCGATCGGCAGGCTGGCCGCGACCTGGCCGAAACGCTGGCCTTCGGAGACGATGCCGGTCAGGCGGGTGAGATCGCCATAGCCGGTGAGATCGGTGGCATTGATGAGCGCCGTGGCCTGCGCGCGGCCGGTGGCGTAGGAGCCGGAATTGTCACCGGACAGCGAGCCCGAAAAGCGCGGCGCCTGATCGACGCCGATGATCAGCCGGCTCGATTGCTGGCTCTCGCCCGGCGCAAGGCGCGCCTTGGCGGTGACGCCCGGCAGGTCGTTCATGCGCAGCAGCGCTTCCTCCAGCGTGTCCTTGTCCACGCTCTCCGGAACGATGCTGCGGTGGAGCAGACCGTTCAGGATCTCCTCGCGGATGCGGACATCGCCTTTGCGCTCGAATTCGATCTTGCTGAGGCGGCCTTCCATCAACTGAATGGTGACGGTGCCGGCGGTGATGTCCTGCGGCGGCAGGATGGCATAGCCGAGCAGCCGGCCGCGCTGCTGGATGGCGATGGTCACTTCGTCGGCAATGCCCTTGATGCCGATGATGCCGAGGCGCTTGCCTTTCGCCTTGTCGGCGATTTTTGCGCGCTCGGCCTCGGGGAGCAGGTCGAGCTTGCCGGTGAAGCGGATGTTCTTGATGACCAGGGTCTGGCCGCGCTCGGCGCCGATGATGCCGGAACGGGCCGGCGTCTCGACGGCATCCGGCGCAGGCAGCCGGTCGAGCCGCTGCAGCTCCTCACGGCGCTGCTGCTCGCGGAGCAGCGAGCCGGCGTCCTGAGCCGTGACGGAGGTCGAGACGCCGGAGCCGGCGATGCCAAGCACAAGAACCAGCGAGACCGGCAGCGACCGGCGCGCCCCGACATTCGATTGATGTCCCACTTCCAGCCCTGTCCCGAATGATTTCACCGCGCCATGGGGCCGCAGACGCGCTGCTCACACAGGACAGCGATGTTTACGGCCGTTCACTCCGTTTCCTCCAATCTTGCGGGCGCGAACACCTTTTTTCGCTGAAAAGGACATGAAATTTTTCTGAAGCAACCAATGCGTGCACTCCGATGCGCGCAGGACGGGTCGCCGATGCATTCAGCCGCTCTCGAAGGTTGAAATCCGTCACCTGCGCCGATCCGCCCGCTCACCGTTGAGCGGCGGCCAGGCGGTTCGTCGGCATGAGATCGTCAGAGATCCAGGGGGTGCGGCGAGGCGACAGGATCGATCCGGCACGCACCCGTGACGGCCGAACAGGCACGGTCGATGATGGCAAGCTTGACCGCCTGCGCCGCCGCATATTCGCGCCAGAAGCCGTGCGAGATCCAGAGCACCGGCCGGTCGCCGCCGTTTTCCCAGCCGAGGCTGCCCATGGCCTCCGCCTCGCGCAGCTTGCGCATCAGGTGGCTGCGTGACAGCGGAAGCGCGCCGGTCAACTGATCCAGCGACGCAATGCCGGTCGGGATGCGGCCGGCAGCGGGGTCGACCTGCGGAATACTGGTCATGATGCGGTCCATGACAATGCCGCCGCCATTCAGCCAGGTGAACAATGCGAAAGTGCCGGCCGGCTCCCGGATCGAGGGCGTCGTCAGCAGGGCGTCTGCGATCAGCGGCTGAACGCGAGCCAGAACACCGGCGTCGGCGCTTGCCGCCTGTACCCGCGCGCCATCGTCGAGACCGTCGAGCGTCGCGAGATGCAGCATGAGCCAGCCGCCGATCTGCCGCAGACTCTCCTCGCCCGGCACCACAGGCCGCGTGCGCCGGTCGCGCGCATCGTCCACCGGGTGCGCCAGCCCGTATTGCACCATCTCCTTGATGAAAGCGTGGGCCGTATTGCGGCTCGCAACCTTGTGGCGCGCCACGAGGTTCAGGAAGTCGCTGAACACGATGCGGCGGTGCTCGCTGCGGAAATAGAGCCCGAGCGCCGCATGCGCCATCAACCAGCGCTGTTGTGTCGCAAAAACCGATGTCGGCCGCGGATCGGCTTCAAATGCGCCGACGAGCGCGCCCGATTGCCGCCGGATGAGATCCGGAAGACGCGCATGATCGACGATCTGATCGAAGCTCAGGACGACGGGAGCCATTTTTCGTGCACGCAATCCTCAATCGGCAATGCCAGATAGCATCACTTCCGATTGTCGTCTCGCGTAAGCGCCGTGCTGCGCCCCCGGGAAGGTGTTATTTCCGAACTCTCCGCGGACCCTACCTGTCGTCCTCATGAATGGAGGAGGGATGACGGCACAGCGGGGTCACTTCGATGCGCATGAATGGAAAAAGCGGCAGGCTCGACAGGAGGTCGTGCAGTTCTTCGTTGCCACTCACATCGAAGATGCTGACATTGGCGTACTGCCCGGCGATCCGCCACAGATGACGCCATTTTCCGGAACGCTGCAGGTCCTGCGCGCGCTCCCGCTCGGTTGTCTTCAGTTGCTCGACGGTTTCCGCAGCGATCGTCGCCGGAATATGAACATCCATTCGCACCTGGAAAAGCATCGATCAGACTCCCGTTGCTGCGGCTGCCGACCGGGTGCGCGGCACGATGCCATCGCGGCGGAAGAAGTCGACGCGGTCCATGTCCAGCTCGACACCGATGCCCGGGACCGTCGGGACTTCGAGCGCGAAGTCGCCATAGCGCAGCGGCGTTGCGAGGATCTCCTCGGTCAGAAGCAGCGGCCCGAACAGCTCGGTGCCCCATGCCAGTTTGGGCAGCACGGAGAAGACCTGCGCCGACGCGGCGGTGCCCACGCCTCCCTCCAGCATCGTGCCGCCATAGAGGCCGAGACCGGCCGCCTCGCCGATCGCGGCCATTCTGGCTGTATCGTAGAGGCCGCCTGCCTGATTGATCTTCAGTGCGAACACATCCGCGACGCCGCGTGCGGCAATGTCGAAAGCGTCCCTCACACCATGCAGGGCTTCGTCGGCCATGATGGCAACGGCAAAGCGGCCGCTGAGGCGTGCCTGGGCGCCGCGATCGTCGCGCGAAAGCGGCTGCTCGATCAGATCCACCCCGGCTGCCTCCAGCGCCGGAATGCCGCGCCGCGCATCGACTTCGCTCCACGCCTGGTTCACATCGACGCGCACGCTGGCGCGATCGCCGAGGGCGCGCTTGATGGCGGCGACATGCGCCACATCATCGTTCACCGATCGCAGGCCGATCTTGAGCTTGAAAATATTGTGCCGGCGCGCATCGAGCATCCGCTCGGCTTCCTCGATGTCGCGGGCCGTATCGCCGCTCGCCAGGGTCCAGGCCACCGGCAGCGTCTTGTGCTGGCGACCGCCCAGGAGTTCGGACACCGGCAGGCCGAGCCGTTTGCCGAGCGCATCGAGCAGCGCGGTTTCCACGGCGCAAGTCGCAAAGCGGTTCCCTTTGACCCGCTGCTTCACCCGCCCCATCAGTGCCGCGACGCGCGATGCATCTTCGCCGATGATCGTCGGCGCAATATAGGTGTCGACGGTCAGCTTGATGCCTTCGGGGCTCTCCTCGCCATAGCTGAGGCCGCCGATGGTCGTTCCCTCGCCGATGCCAACCGTTCCATCGGAGCAACAGATCATCACCAGAACCAGCGTCTGGCTGTTCATCGTATGCATCGACAGCTTGTGTGGGCGGATGGTCGGAACATCGACCAGTATGGTCTCGACCGTATCGACCCGGGCTTCGACTTGCGCGCTCATGAATTGCATCTTCCTGTTATCCGGCGGCGTCTTGCGGCGAGGTCTGCGGGAGACGCCGCCGCAATGGGTGCGGCTTGCTTGCGGACAAGCGGGCAGCGTGACGCCGGCAGCGGCCGGAACGCCTCATGACCGCTGACCGTTGCCATGACGGCGCGAACGCCGCCGTTGCCTTACTGGCTGCCACGAACGCCGGCGGCATCCACGATCAGCTTCCACTTGGCGTTTTCTTTCGCCAGATGATCGGCCAGTTCCTGGCGCGACGACGCGATCACGCGGCCGCTGACATCGGCAAACCGCCGCTGCACGTCGGGATCGGCAAGCACCTTGCGCAGGTCGGCGCTGATCCGTTCCGCCAATGCGGGAGGCATGCCGCCGGGGCCGAAAATGGCCCACCAGTTGCCGAGTTCGAAGCCCGGGACGCCGGACTCATCGATCGTCGGGACATCCGGCAATGCGACGATCCGCTCTTTTGTCGTTACCGCAATCGCCCTCAAGCTCCCCCCCTGCACCTGCGGCAGCGCGGTGGATGCATTGTCGAACATCAGATCGATGCGGCCCGCCATGAGATCGGTCAGTGCCGGCGACGAACCGCGATACGGCACATGCGTCAGTTCAACATTGGCCTTCTGGCGGAATACTTCTGCGGCGAGATGGAGGGACGAACCGATACCGGCCGAGCCATAGGTGGCGCCGCCGGACTTGGCCTTTTCCTTTGCGAACGCGATAAGGTCACGGATGTTCTTGATCGGCGACGACGGCGCGACCAGCACGACATTCGGCGTTTCGAGCGCGAGAGTCAGCGGCGTCAGATCCTTCATCGGATCATATGGCATGGACTTGAACAGCCACGGGTTCACGGCAACGGCGATCGAGCCGAGCACCAGCGTGTAGCCATCCGGGGCGCTCTTTGCCGCGGCGCCGACGCCGATATTCGAGCCCGCTCCGCCGCGGTTCTCGACAACCACCTGCTGTCCGTAGATCTGGCCGAGCTTGTCGGCAATGGTCCGGCCAATGATGTCAGCGGCCCCACCGGCGGCGAACGGTACGATCAACAGGATGGGCTTGGTCGGGTATTCCTGCGCGACGCTTGGCGTTGCGCCGGCGAGAACGAGCGAACCTGCCAGCGCCGCGCGGGCCGTGCCGGAGACGAAAGAGCGTCGAGAAATCATGGATTAAAGACCTCACCTGCGATTGTTCGAGAAACGGCATGGCCGCCGCTCCCTCCTGTTGGGGCCGGACGTTGCCACGACCAGCGCAATAGGCCAACACACTTGAAACTATCGATCCGATCGTAAATTATAATCGCGCAATGGACCCCCGGCGTCTCAGCTATTTCCTGTCAGTTGCCGCACACGGCCGGATGGCCAAGGCCGCGGATGCACTTGGCGTGGCCCAGCCCACGCTTTCCCAACAGATTCGCGCGCTCGAGCAGGATCTGGGGACGGTACTGTTCAACCGTACGCCGCAAGGGATGCAATTGACCGAAACCGGGCGCGCACTGCGCGAGCATGCTCAGCGCCTCATGGTACAGACGGAAGCAGCCCGGATTGCGATCGCCGAACTCGAAGGCGGCATGACGGGGACGCTCCGCATCGGCATCATCCATACCTACAGCACCGCGTTTCTGCCGAAGATGATCGCCAGTTTCGGGCAGAAATATCCAGGAGTCCGCCTCGACGTCGAGATCGGAAATGCGCTTGATGTCGAACGGCGGATCTTGTCGGGACATCTCGATCTCGCGATCGCGTTCGACCCTGCACAACATTCAGAGCTGGGCATTGATCGCCTCTTCGAAGAACGTCTTGTTCTCGTGCGCGCCAAAATGCGTGAGCGACCGCCGCAGCAATCCATTCCGCTCATCGCTCTCTCTGGACAACCGCTGGCTCTCTTGAAGACGACCTTCGCAACGCGCCGCATCCTCGACCAATCCTTGCCCGAAGGTATGGTGCTCGACATCCGGGTTGAGATGGACTCGGTCGAAGCTCTGATTGAACTCGCGAAGTCCGGAGGACTGCCAACGATCCTGGCGGACCGCAGCCTGACAGGCCGACGCGATCTGGAATTGCTGCCGATCGGCCCGCCCTGGATTCGCCGGTCGGGAGCCATTCTCTGGGATGCGCATCGCTACCAGACAGCCGCCGCACGCGCCTTCATGCGTATTGCCAGCGAAACAACGCGGCCCCTGCGAAGCCCCGAAAACTAGAGCGCTGTTGGGGCGTCAGCACTCCTTGGAGGGCCATAGCCAGTGGTGACGCTCTCTTCTTTCTGGACGGCCCGCGTCCACGGTACACCGACCACGGCACGCAATCTGGCACATGGGAGACCGCTCAGAGTGCATTTCCCACACCCACGAGACTCAGGCGCACTGGACGACTCGCACATCAGTAGGTCTCCACGTGATAGCGTCCGGCCTCGCGCATCTCATTCTTGAGGCGCGACCAATCCAGGTGTGCTGCTGTGCAGACCTCGGCGAATGCTTCCTCGACCCCGGCCTCCATTCCCTTGAGGCCGCACAGGTAGACATGGGTCGCCTGGCTTCGGAGCAACGAAGCCACATTTCCGCCCTGCCCGCGAATGCCATCCTGAACATAGACACGGTCCTGACCGGGCACGCGCGAATAGCAAAGGTGCTGCGTCAGCAGCTTGCCGGGCACGCGCTGCAGCGGCCCGAAATACGGCAACTCCTCCGGACGCCGCGCGCCGAAGAAAAGAACGAGACTTCCCGGCGCATCCGGCATGGCGCGCCGCCGCCGCTCGGTGAAGCCGCGGAACGGCGCAGAGCCGGTCCCGGTGCAGATCATGATGATGTTAGCCGCAGGATCGTCCGGCATGAGGAATGTTGCACCAAACGGGCCGGTCACTTCGACCTTCGCCCCGCGCGGGAGGTCGCACAGATAGTTCGAGCAGATGCCGCCTTCCTCGCGTTTGACCGTCAGCGCGAGATTGTTGGCGTTCGGCTTCTCTCCGCCACGCGGCGACGCAACGGAGTAAAGACGTGCGACATGGGGCCGACCATTCGCATCGACGCCAGGAGCGACGATCCCGATGCTTTGCCCCTCGAGAACCGGGAACGGAAGCTGTCCGAAATCAATAATGATGTGCCGCACGTCGGAGGACGCTCCCTCGGCGGTGAGTCTGAAATTGCCCGTCACGGTGGCCGTCGCGGGCTTGACGCGGTTGTAAAGATTCACTGTCGGCTTGCTGGCCGATCGTGGCGCGACCGGTTTGCCTCCCAGACCCTTGCGAGCCTCATCGAGAAGCGCGCTGACTTCGTCTTCCAGGGCCTCGACGGCTTCCGAGGTTGACGATGCATCCGCGGCAATCTCTTCCTGTTTCGGAAGTTCCTCCCACGAATACTGTTCTTCCAGGGAATAGGGCTTGGACACCACGCGCCAGTTGTCGATCGATCCCGTCGGGCACGGCGAGATGCAATCCATGCAATGATTGCAGATCGTTGCATCGACGACATAGTTATTGCCGTCATGCGTCACTGCATCGACCGGGCACGTTTCCTCGCACGTATTGCACCGGATGCAGATTTCGGGATCGATGAGATGCTGCTTGATAACTGCGATGGTCATCTGTTCGGCTCGCGTCGATGCGACGATCGCGGCTCACTGTGAACCGCGATCGTCCAGGGCTTATGCGGCGATCTTGACGTATTCGAAGTCGCCGGGCTTGTTGTCGATGCCGACCTTCGGCGGCGCGATCCAGTTCGCGAATTTGCCCGGCTCGCTCTCCGGTTTCATCAGCGAGGCGATGAAGTCGCCATCGGCCGCGGACGGCAGATAGTCGTCGCGCACCTTCTTCCAGTCGGCATCGCTCAGGATGATGCCCTTCGGTGTGGCCTGGACATTGGCGAACTCACCGATCTGACGATGGAAAGCGGTGTGCGGCAGCTCGAGACGGAAATTGACGCCGGTCTTCTCGATCACCTTGTTCCAGCGCTCGACACCCTTGGCGCAGTCCTCGGTATAGTCGTCGCGCAGACGCATGTTGAGCGCCGTGAGGGCCGGCTCGTCCACCAGCGTGATCTGACCATTGACGAGCTTGAGGACCTTGTAGGTGTCGTTGGTCAACCGGTGGTCGTCGTCGATCTTGGTCTCCTGGAAGCGCCCCTTCAAACCCGAATTATAGAAATTCGCGGCATTGGTGGAGACTTCCGAGCCGAACAGATCGAGAGACAGTGAATAGTGCAGGTTCATCTTCTTCTGCATGGTCGGCAGATCGATGACACCCAATGCGCGGACGCGATCGATCTCGTTCGGATCCTCGATACCGGCGGCCTTCATCGCATCGCAAGTCCGCTGGAGAACCCGGCTGACGCCAGTCTCGCCGACGAACATATGATGCGCTTCCTCGGTCAGCATGAACCGGCAGGTGCGCGAGAGTGGATCGAAGCCCGATTGCGCCAGGCTCTCGAGCTGCATCTTGCCGTCACGATCGGTGAAGAACGTGAACATGAAGAATGACAACCAGTCCGGCGTCGCTTCGTTGAACGCACCAAGCATGCGCGGCGAGTCTTCATCGCCTGAACGGCGACGCAGAAGGTCGTCAGCTTCTTCGCGGCCATCGCGCCCGAAGTACTTTTGCAGCAGATACACCATTGCCCAAAGGTGGCGCCCTTCCTCGACATTCACCTGGAACAGGTTGCGCATGTCATAGAGAGACGGTGCAGTTTTGCCGAGATGACGTTGCTGTTCGACGGAGGCAGGCTCGGTATCGCCCTGCACGACCACGAGGCGGCGCAGCATGGCACGATACTCACCGGGGACTTCCTGCCACGCCTTCTCACCCTTGTGCTGGCCGAAGTTCACCAGTCGCTGCTCATCCTGCGGCGCCAGAAGCACGCCCCAGCGATATTCGGGCATGCGGACATAGTCGAACTTCGCCCACCCCTTCGGATCGACGCTGATCGCAGTGCGCAGATATACGAGAGACTCCTGGAAGCCTTCCGGCCCCATGTCGTTCCACCAGTCGAGATAGCCGGGGTGCCAGCCCTCAAGAGCTTTCAGCACCTGACGATCCTCGGTCAAATTGACGTTGTTCGGAATTTTCGTGGTGTAGTCCACATTCATGATGTTCATGGCGACCTCCCGATGACTCTATTTCTGTTCTGAGCTGGCGCTAGACGCGTGTCATGTCGTACTGGGCGCGCTCTCCCGTGCCGTAACGCTGCAATGCTCCGTTCTCGCCGACCGCATTTGGACGCTGGAATATCCAGTTCTGCCATGCGGTCAGACGGGCAAAGATCTTCGACTCCATCGTCTCCGGACCGGCGAAGCGGAGATTGGCTTCCAGCCCGGTCAGGCTGTCCGGAGAGAACGACGTCCGCTCCTCCAGAAACACACGGACCTCTTCGTCCCAATCGATGTCGTCGAGCGCGAAAGTGACGAGGCCGAGTTCCTCGGCAGCCTCGGCATCCAGCGCAACGCCGACCTTCTGCCGTGCGGCATCGACTTCGGACGGATCTGCGAGGAAGCGCGACTGCAGGCGGGTTAACCCGTTGCTCATCGGATAAGGGCCGAAATTCGCGGCGGTCAGAATGACCTCCGCAGGCGCACGATTGTCGCCCTGCTTCTCGCCGATCAGCATGTAGGAGCGATCGGCAGCGAAGATGAGTTCAGCGAGCGTGCCAACAAAGCAGGAGCCGGGCTCGACCAGGGTGACGAGGGTACGCGAGGTGACGTCGATCCGCTTCAGCACGCGCTTCCAATAGTGCCGGATCTCGTTGACCAGCCAGTGATCGGAATTGGCTTCGATGACGTCGTCATAGGCCTGAACCCGGCTGCGCTCACCGACGGACTTGAACACGAGCATCGCGATCTCAAGTTCGTTGATGCGAAGATGCAGGATCGCGTCGTCCAGTTCGCGGGCGACCTGGAGCGGCCAGAAACTGGCGCCCTGCTCCACCATGGCGGCGACAGTGTTCGGCGCATCGCTATCCGGCGCGTGGATGGTCAGCGTCGCTGTACGCTGCGCCCGGTTGATGTCCACATGGACAAATCCATAGCGAATGCCGTCGGCGGTGAATTCGCGGCCAAGAGGCGACAGCGTGATGCCGTCACCATCGCCCTTGCGCTTCGACTGCGTGGCAAAGTCCTTCACCCGATCCGCTATCCTGGCTTCCAGTTTGGAATTGGACACGGTCTCGTCGACGAGTCGCCATTGCACCGCGCGATTGCCTTTGACGCCTTCTTCGATGGTGCAGAAGAAGTCCGCATGATCGCGGCGGACCTTGCGCTTGTCGACGACGCGGGTGAGACCGCCGGTGCCCGGCAGCACGGCAAGCAACGGAACTTCCGGCAACGACACCGCCGCCGAACCGTCATCGGCGAGGATGATATGATCCGCTGCGAGCGCAAGCTCGTAGCCGCCACCCGCTGCAGTGCCATTCACCACGCATATGAAACGCTGGCCGGAATTCTCGCTGGAGTCTTCGAGGCCGTTACGCGTCTCATTGGTGAACTTGCAGAAATTCACCTTATGGGCATGGGTCGCCCCGGCGAGCATGCGGATATTGGCGCCGGCGCAGAACACCCGGTTCTTGCCCGACTTGAGGAGCACGACCTTGACCTCGGGATGCTCGAAGCGCAGCCGCTGAACAGCATCGGCCAGTTCGATATCGACACCGAGATCATACGAATTCAGCTTGAGCTGGTAGCCCTCGAACAGGCCGCCATTCTCATCGACATCCATGGTCAGCGTTGCAGTGTCGCCATCGAACGTCACTTTCCAGTGCTTGTATTTCGACGGCTCGGTCTGGAAATCGATGAAGGTCGCACCGTTGGCGAGCTTACGGGGTTCGACGCCCATGGTTCGTTTCTCTCTGTCTCGATTATGAATTATAATGCACTATATTGGTTGAACAGCCCCATGTCCAGCCCACAAGAACGGATATAATGCATTTTATTTCATATCAAGCCGCCTGTGAGGCAGCTTCACCATGCGTGCGAAGAAGACGGTTCGCGAAAGCCGACACTGCTCGAAGGGTGGTGACGGAGGCTTCGCGATGTGGGGCGTGGCCCGCGTGATCGACGAGCGTGACATCGACGGGGCAGTAGCACTCCTCCTGCGCGATCTCGATCTGTCGCACGGTCCCGTAGGGATCGTCGGAGCCCTGTATGATGGCGACCGGCACGCGCACGTAAGCAAGAGCCTCGGAGATATCGAAGCTCCGAAACGCAGGGTCCAGCCAGGCGTCAGCCCAGCCGTTGAAAGCGTTGTCCACGTTGCTGTGCCATCGCGACAGGCGCTGCTTGAGATCGTCCGTTTCGTATCTTTGCCTGGTCTGCCGGATCGCCTGAATTCCCGTCTCTTCCGTAATGAAGTGCGGCGCGATCAGCACCAGTCCGCGGACGCGATGGTCCTGAACGCTACCGGCATAGATCGACGCAATCGATGCGCCGTCCGAATGACCAAGCAGCAGTCCACGCCGGAAGCCGATCGCATCGAGGACCTTGGGGAGAACGTCGAGAGCTTCACGGTGCATGTAATCGAGCGGCCTCGGCAGAGATACCGGCGATGAGGCTCCGTATCCCGCCCGCGAATACACGAATATGCCCGCCCCCGTTTCCTGCTGAAGCTTTTGCGGAAACTCATGCCACAACGCTGCCGACCCAAGCCCCTCGTGCAGCATCACGATGGTCGGGGCTTCATCCGGACCCGGCCCAAGCATGAGGTATTCGAGCTCCTGGCCGTCGATCTGAAGCATTCCTTTGGGCTGTAGAGTCATGGCGTCTTCCCGCGTTTGTCGTCTTGTTATGTGTCGCCTCGGAGCTTGAAGCGCTGGATCTTGCCGGTCGCCGTTTTCGGCAGACTGTCGACGAACTCGATCCAGCGTGGATATTTCCAGGGACCGACCGCCTTCTTCACGTGCTCCTTCAGATCGGCCGTCAACGCAGCGAGATCTACGCCCGGTCTCGCGACGACGAACGCCTTCGGCTTGAGCAGCCCTTCTGAATCCTTCGCGGGAACGACCGCTGCTTCGAGCAGGTCGGGATGCCCGATCAATGCGCTCTCGACCTCAAATGGCGAAACCCAGATGCCGGAGACTTTGAACATGTCGTCGGCGCGGCCGCAGTATGTGTAACGTCCGTCGGCATCCCGCTGATACTTGTCACCCGTCCGCGTCCACCCACCTTCGAAGGTTTGCCGGCTCTTGCTGCGCTGATTCCAATAGCCCTCTGCCGCAGATGGCGCGTTCACGATGAGCTCGCCGATCTCGCCGTCGCTCACGTCGCGGCCGGCTTCATCGACAAGACGCACGGAGTAACCTGGAACCGGACGCCCCGAGGTCCCATATTTGACGTCGTGAGGAGCGTTCGACAGGAAGATGTGCAGAAGTTCGGTCGATCCGACACCGTCGAGAATGTCGACACCGAAACGTTCCCGCCAACTCTTGCCCACGAGTTCCGGCAGTGCCTCGCCTGCCGATGTACAGACCCGCAGTCTCTGCGTCCTGGGTGCAAGCTTGTTGTCTTCGTCGTTGAGCATGGATGCAAAAAGGGTCGGCACGCCGAAGAAGATGCTGGGATCGTGTCGACGGATGAGATCGAACATGGTCGCGGGCGTTGGCCGATCGGGGTTCAGGATGGTGGACGCGCCGACCGACATCGGAAAGGTGAGCGCATTGCCGAGGCCGTATGCAAAGAACAGCTTCGCGGCGGACAGACCGACATCGTCCTCGCGAATGCCAAGGATTTGCTTTGCATAGGTCTCGGCAGTTGCCTCGAGACTGGTGTGAAGGTGCCGGACGCCTTTCGGCATCCCCGTCGACCCGGATGAGTAGAGCCAGAAAGCGGGTTCGTCCGGATGCGTGCGGGCCGTCGTGAAGTCGTCGCGCTCGCGGGCGATCTCCGCGTTGAACTCCAGATGTCCCTGGGCGTCCCCGCCGCAGACCACGACATGTTCGAGGCTTTGTATTTGGCCGAGCATGTCACGGAGGGCCGGCAAAAGGGGCGCCGAGACAAAAAGCACGCGGGCGCGACAGTCCGTGAGAATGTAGGCGTATTGTTCGGTGGTCAGCAGTGTATTGAGAGGAACCGGCACGATGCCAGCGCGCATGCTCCCGAGAAAAACGATTGGAAATTCAATCGTGTCGAGCATGATGAGCGCAACACGTTCCTCACGGCGGACGCCAAGCTTTTTGAGAAGATTGGCTAGTCGTCTGCTTTCCGTGTCCAACCCGGCATAGGTGATCTCGTTGACGGGATCCTTGAACACGACCTTGTCGCCGCGGCCGTCCTTCACATTTCTGTCGAGGAGATAGCTAACGGCGTTATAATTCCCGTCCGTACCAATCACGGCCGGAGCCCCGGCTGTCCCCGGATATGCTGCATTGCTCATCAGCACGACGTTTCCTCACGAGCGATCTTTTAGAATTATAATGCATATAAAGTCACCAACTCGACTTGCTGTCAACGACATCCTGCACTATGTTTCAACAACCGACTAACTCGCTGGAATCGAACGTAGAATGAGCGACGTAGAGGCAAGTGAGGCTCACTTTCTGAGAACATTGGGCGAGCGCGTGCGGACGATGCGTGGCTTGCGCGGTATGTCGCGCAAGGTCTTGTCATCGGCATCGGGCCTTTCGGAGCGCTACATCGCGCAGCTCGAAGCTGGTCAGGGCAATGTGTCGATCGTGCTGTTGAGACGCGTCGCAGCTGCGATGGCGGCCCATTTGGAGGATATTATCCCTGCCGCGGGAACGTCGCCGGATTCCCTGGTGATCAGGGACCTTCTCCGCAACGCGACGCCGCAGCAGATCGCCAAGGCCAAGGAAATTCTTTCCGGACAGGGATCATCGCGGCAGGCTGGCATTGCTTTGATCGGCTTGCGCGGCGCCGGCAAATCGACGCTTGGACGTGTCGTCGCTGACAAGATCGGCTGGACATTCGTCGAGCTCAACAAGGAAATTGAACGTCAGAGCGATTTGTCGGTCGCGGAAATTCTGGCGCTGTACGGCCAGGAAGGGTTTCGTCGCAAGGAGCAGGAGGCCTTGGCCGGCCTGCTCGCGCGTGGCGAACCGATCGTGCTCGCCACCGGCGGCGGGATCGTTTCAGAACCCGTCACTTTCGATCTCATTTTGTCATCGTTCTTCACGGTTTGGCTCCGCGCAAAGCCGGAAGAACATATGGGACGCGTGCGTCGACAAGGTGATCTCCGGCCGATGGCCGACAGCCGATCGGCAATGGAGGATCTGCGCACGATCCTGCTGAGCCGCGAGCCTCTTTACGCCCGCGCGGATGTGGAAGTCGACACGTCCGGGCTCACCGTCGAAAGGGCTGCCGCGCGGCTGCAGGAAGCGGTTGCGCCGGCTGTGAACTCGGACGAAATCGTTTCGTTGCAGCGAACCGCTGCAATCAGGTGAGCGATTTGGCACAACATCGAAATACGACGCTTGGCGGCCTGCTCGTGGAGCGTGGTCTCGATCCGTGTTGTATCGTGGCGACCTACAACGATCTCGACCCCCGGGATGCCTGCGACGACTTCCGCGATATCGCCGACGTCGTGGGTGCAAATGTGCACCATTTACTTGATCGCATGCAGGATGGTCCGCGGATTGCCGACGGTTCTGCTGTTCTCTCTTTCGTCGCAATAGGCGACCGAAGAGCCCGGCTGACGAGCTTTCGCCGTTTCAGGATGCGGCGCCCCGGCGTGGCGCCAGGCGATATCGTCTACGACTACGACGCCGCGCATCTTCTTCATGCCTTCATAGCGCGCAGCGACCACCCGTATTTCTACGATGTCAGCGATGAAGACGGCATGGCCGATGTCATCGGCCATCTGATCGTCGAATGGCCTGACGACGGTTTGGATGCAACCGTACTTGCTGACTGCGCAGCGCTCCGTCTCGCATGCTAGAGTCTTTTATTTTGACGCGTTTTCTTGACGCGAACCGATATCCACTTCGCTCGAAAACGCTCTAGACGCCGAGATGCGTTTCCAGAATGTCCGGCTGCTGCGCCAGCACGGCTGGCCGATCGTCGAACACCACCTTCCCTTTGGCGAGCACGACAACGCGGTCTGCGATTCTTGAAAGCGCCCTGACATCCTTATCAACGACGATGCTGGCCACGCCTTCAGCACGGATGATGTCGAGTGTTTTCCAGATTTCGCGGGAGATCAGCGGTGCCAGCCCTTCGGTCGCCTCGTCGATCAGCAGAAGATCGGGATTCGTCATCAAGGCGCGGCCGATCGACAACATCTGCTGCTCGCCACCGGAGAGTTGATCACCTCCATTGCCACGCCGCTGGTGCAGCCGCGGGAACAGATCGAATATCCGTTTCAGGCTCCAGGCCGATCGTCCGTCCAGACCCGGCCGTGCCGCCATCACCAGGTTTTCGGTCACGGAAAGCGATGCGAAAATGCCTCGTCCCTCAGGCACCAGAGCGACACCGGACCGTGCGATGTGTTCGACCTTGGAACGGGTGATGTCCTTGCCGTTCAGCGTGATATCACCGCGACGATCGGCAACCTGCCCCATGAGCGCGCGCAACAGCGTGGTCTTTCCCATACCGTTGCGTCCGATCAGGGCGATCTGTTCGCCGCGCGCAACGGTGAAATCGAGTCCGTGCAGAATCTGCCCGACACCGTAGAAGGCCTCCAGCTTACGTACCGATAACAGCGCACTCATGCCGCAGCCTCGTCTTCGCCGAGATAGGCAGCGCGCACCGCCGCATCCGACCGGACATCCGCCGGCAGGCCGCAGGCGATGATGCGACCGTCCGCCATCACGGTGAGACGGTCCGCCAGCTCAAACACCGCGTCCATATCGTGTTCGACCACGAGCAACGCGCAATCCCGCTTCAACGATCCGATGAGCTGGATCATGCTGCGCGCCTCGGCATGTCCCATGCCCGCGAGCGGTTCGTCCAGCAGCATCACACGCGGACGCGTAGCTAGTACCATCGCCGCTTCCAACTGACGCTGCTCGCCATGGGACAGATGCATCGCCATCACATCGGCGCGAGCCGACAGCCCGGCGCGCGCCAGCGCGGACAGTGTGGCCTGATTGGTCTGTGGATCGCGGTCCGGCGAGCGCCAGCAATTCAGCGGCGACGGCATATGAGACTGTACCGCAAGTCGCACATTTTCTCGCGCCGTGAACCGCGGAAAGATTGTCGTCTTCTGATACGAGCGCCCGACTCCGCGCAGCGCTCGCTTTTCCGGCGATGCGTGTGTCAGATCCAGCCCGTCCAGCCTGATCTGCCCGTCAGTCGGCAGAAGATCGCCCGACAACAGGTTGATCAACGTCGACTTGCCCGCCCCGTTCGGGCCGATCACCGCATGAATCTCTCCGATCCGCAGATCGAGCGAAACATGCGAGACGGCAACCAATCCGCCGAACCGCTTGGAGAGATCGATCGCCTGCAGGGCGATCTGATGGTCTTCAGCCACGGGTCGCCTCCGCTATTGGCCGAGGCTCAGGCGGAGCCGCTGGCGCCTCGCGCAACATGGCCATCAGGCGATCGAGCCCGTTCGGCATGACGAGCACGATGCCGATGACGATGATGCCTTCTGCGAGCTTCCAATGCTCGGTGACACCTTTCAGAAATTCCTCGAGCCCGATCAGGATCAATGCACCGACGAAGGGGCCGGGCACCGAGTGAAGGCCGCCGATCAGCACCATGACCAGTATGGTGGCGGAGAAATGCCAGCCGAGAGTCTGCGGCGTGATGAAGCCGAATTGTGCCGCCGAGAAATAGCCGGCGATCCCGGCCATCATGCCCGACACGATGAAGGCAGACAGACGTAGCCGAAACACCGGAAAACCCAATGCGCGCGCTCGCCGCTCGTTGTCCCGTGCTGCGACCAGCGCACGGCCGAACGGCGAGTTAACCAGCCCAGCGAGCAACGCCGCTATCAAGACGGTAATCCCCAGGACGAGGAAATAGAATGCGAGCGGGTTTTCGAGATTGAGTAGCGCGGTCTCGCCGATCTTCATCGTTGGTTTGGTGTTGACGAAAATCCCGTCGGAACCACCCGAGAACTTGCTGTCGTGGAAGACATAGAAAAGCATCTCCCCGAATGCCAGCGTGACCATGATGAAATAGATGCCGCGTGTCCGCAGCGCGAGCGCGCCAATGACGGCCGCGACAGCTCCGGATGCGATGATCGCAAGCGGCAGGGTCAGCCAGAGCGAAGCCGGATCGTATTTCGGCGTCGCCAGCGCCAGCACGTAGCCGGCAACGCCGAAGAAGGCAGCGTGGCACAGGCTGACAAGTCCGCCATATCCGACGACGAGATTCAGCGACATCGCCAGCAGGCCAAGGATGATCGCCTTGGTGGCGAACTGCACATAGTAAGTCGACACCAGAAACGGCAGCGTCAGTGCCGTGAGCATGATCAGCCCGCAAATCGCGGCGACACGCCAACCCGTCATAACCATCGAGTCAAACACCTCTTCGCCCCAACAGTCCGTTCGGTCGCAACAGCAGGAGCGCCGCCATCAGCAGATAAACGAGCACGCTCGACATGCTGGGAAAGAAGACTTTTCCGAACGTATCAGTCAGGCCGATCAACAACGCGCCGATGGCAGCTCCCTCGATCGAGCCAATTCCGCCGAGCACGACCACCACGAAAGAGAGGATGAGCATGCTATCTCCCATCCCCGGATAGACGGTGGCGATCGGGGCCACGAGCGCCCCCGCCAGGGCGGCAAGCGCAATTCCGACCGCAAAGACGCCTGCACTGACAACATCGAAGCTGATGCCAAGGGCCTTGGTCATGTCGCGATTTTCCGCGCCGGCCCGCACGACCATGCCGATCTTGGTGAAGCGGATCACGGCGAAAATCGCAACCGCTGCAGCCAGTCCGAATATGCCGATGGCCAGCCGATACACCGGATAGGACAGGTTATCTGTCAACTGGATCGCGCCCTGCAGGAATTCGGGCGGCGCGACCGAATGCACGTCCTTGCCGAACAGGATCTGCCGCATCTCGTCGACCACGAGGATGAGCCCGAACGAGAGCAGCACCTGCAGGAGATGGTCGCGGCCATAGAGCCGCCGCATCAGCGTGACTTCGAGGACGAGACCAATCACAAGGGCAATGATCGCTGCGCCCGCCAATGCGATCCAGAAGCTCCCCGTCGAGGCCGACAGCCAGAACGCGAGATATGCTCCGAGCATGTAGAAGGCGCCATGCGCGAGGTTGATCACCCCGAGAATTCCGAACACCAGCGTCAAGCCGCTGGCGACCAGGAACAGGGCGGTGCCGTATTGTATCGCGTTCAGGAGCTGAACGCCGAACGTCAACAAGTCCATGCCATACCTCAACCTCGCGCCGGCGTGCGGCGTCGTCCGGCAAGCAATTTCACGTAAGCCTGCAGCCGCGCGCTGGATCGTCCACATTGGCTTGCGCGACGGAGACCAGCTCGTTGCGACCGTTCCGCACCTCGCGCAGGTAGATGTTCTGGATCGGATTGTGCGCCTTGTTGAAGGACAGCGGACCGCGCGGCGAATCGATCTTGGCTGCTCCCATCGCCGCAACCATCTTGTCGCGCGCCTTGTGATCACCTCCGACCGCCTTCAGGCCGATATCGTAGAGCGCAGCAGCGTCGAAGCCCTGGACGGCGTAGATGTCGCCATCCTGCCCGGTCTTGGCCTTGAAGGCTTTCAGGAAGGCGATGTTGGCGGGATTGTCGAGATTATCCGCATAATGCAGCGTGGTCTTGACGCCATTGGCTGCGGCGCCTTGCGCTTCCAGCGTGCCGTCGGTGAGGAAACCCGCGCCGTAGAGCGGGATCGTCTTGCGCAATCCGGACGCATCGTAGTCGCGTACGAATTTCACCGCTCCGCCACCGGCGAAGAAGGCAAAGACCGCGTCGGGCTTGAGTGTCGCGATGCGCGTGATCAGCGCCTGGAATTCGACCTCAGGGAACGGGATGGTCAGATCCTCGACGATCTTGCCGCCCTGCTTTGTGAAATTCTCGGTGAACCCGCCGATCATTTCGGCGCCGGCGGTGTAGCGCCATGTAATCGTCGCCACATTACGGATGCCGGCGTCGTACATGGCCTTGCCGGCCGGAAAGGTCGCCTGCCAGTTCGAGAATGAGGTGCGGAAGATGTTCGGTGCACACATCGGGCCGGTCGCGTCATTGGCGCCGGCATTCGGAATGATCAGCATCGAATTGGTGTCGCGCGCCACCTTGACCATGGCCATGGCCACGCCCGAATGCACGGTGCCGACGACGAGATCGACCTTCTCGCGGCCGACCAGGCGATTCATGTTGTCGGCGCCGGCCTCCGGCTTCGATTCATCATCGAGCTGAACGAAAGTGACGTCGCGTCCGCCCAGCTTGCCGCCCTTCTGCTCGACGTAGAGCCGGAAGCCATTGTCGATGAACTGGCCGAGCTTCGCAAAGGTTCCGGTGTAGGGAAGCATCAGCCCGATCTTGATCGGCGCACCCTGCGCGATCGCCGGAATTCGCAAAGATGATCCGACCGCAACGCCCGCGGCTCCCACCAGCAGTGTTCGACGCGATATACCGAGATCCAATGCTTTCATTCTTTCTTCCCCGCTTTTGCTTGTTTTTCTCAGAATCGACTTGATGTCCGTTTCCTGTCGAAGCCCGTCAAGATGGGCAATCGACCCGTTGTTCGTATGCGTCGCCGTACAAGCGGCCAACGATCTCCGCGCGGCGCGCAAGGACCGCACGCTGATTGATGTAGCCTTTATCCGTGATCTCCCCGCCATCGACCGACGGCGGCTCCGTCAGCAGAACGGCGCGCGTGGCATATGTCGATGAGCCGCCGCCTCTGGCCTTCAGTTGTGCCAAACCGCGCGCGATCGTTTCCCTCACTCGCGGCGAATGCAGCACCTCGGTGAGCGGCTCCTGGTCGGAGGCGCCGCTCACCTTTCGGCACGCAGCGACATTCGGGAAGATCATGAAGCCGACAGCATCACGGTCATGGCCGGTGACGACGACGTCCTGCGCTAGCGGCGCCAGTGCCGCGATGGCCTCGACGCGCAACCTCCCCACGCTGACCCACGTTCCGGTGAGCAGCTTGAAATCCTCGGAGACCCGGCCGTCGAAAAACAATCCCTTGTTCGGATCATCTTTGTCGGCGAAAGCCATCGCGTCGCCGATCAGATAGAACCCCTCATCGTCGAATGCCCGCGCGGTCTGCTCCGGCGACTTCCAGTAGCCCGGCGTCACGTTGGGTCCACGCACCCTGACCTCAAGCTTGTCACCGGACGGGACCAGCTTGATTTCCACGCCCGGGACGGGAACGCCGACATTGCCGGAGCGCGGTGCACGGAAATGACAATCCAGCGCTAATGGAGCCGTTTCGGTGGATCCCCATGCGGAGACCATGGGAACGACGCGGCCAATCGTTGCCAGCGACAGCGTCTCCAGAGCTTCCCACAAGTTCTGTGGAAGCGCTGCGCCCGCATAGAAGATGAGTTTTGTCTGGGAGAAGAAGCGATGACGCAAAGACGTATCTTCGCGCAGTGCCGCCACCAGCATCTCGAAGCCGCGCGGGACATTGAAGTAAACGGTGGGGATCACATCACGCAGATTGGCCAATGACAGTTCGAATGCGCCGGGCATCGGCTTGCCGCCGTCGATATAGAGCGTGCCGCCATTTCGCAGGACGCAGTTGAAGTTGTGATTGGTCCCGAACGTGTGGCTCCACGGCAACCAGTCCAGGATGACGAAGCCGTCAATGCCATTCAGAAAGGGCCAGACCTGCGCCTTGGCGGCCTGGTTCGAGGTCATCATGCGCTGGGTATTGATGACGGCCTTCGGCGCCCCCGTAGATCCAGAGGTGAACAGAAGCTTGGCTACCGTGTCCGGTCCAACGGCACGGAATGCACGCTCGACATCGTTCTCATTATCCGACGTCAGCGACGCGACGCCATGGTCAGACGATGAACTCTCAAAACTCCCGTCAATGAGAATCGCGCGATGCGTCCCCTCGATCGCCCGTAAGGCTGCCGCGTAGATGCGAGCATCCGAAACAAAGATCGCGCCGGGATCGAGCAGCGCGATCAAGCTTTGCAGCTTCTCAAAGTCCTTCGACATCAGCGAATAGGCCGTCGAGATCGACGCGACCGGAATGCCGACATGCATGGCGGCGAGCATCAGCACGCCGTGATCGATGGAGTTTTCGGAGAGAATGGCGACCGGCCGGTCCGGCCCCAGCCCCTGTTCCAGCAGCCATCCGGCAACTGCGCGCACACGCCGCCGCGCATCGGCGTAGGTCAACTGCCGCCATGGCCTGTCGGCCGCGGGCCGCTCGGCGAGGAAGACACGCGCCGGCGCGCGGTGCGCCCACGTCTCGAGCCACTCGCCGACGCACCGGGACGCGACATCGAGCGGCGTGTCCGATTTAAGGACGATGCTGCCATCGCGGGCTTTCGAGACGATGATCGACGGCTCGGCGAACAGATCGTCGATTAGGCCCTCATGTGGCTGGGTCAACGCAACCATGGCCCGTCACCGGCCTCCCTCGCCGCGGAAACGCGTTTCCTCTCGGTGCATGATAATGCACCATTCGGCCTTTGTCGGCCGCTTATTATGCAAAATAATGCATCTTCAGTGCAAAATGTCAAACGCTTCTAAATGCCGCATCGCTGATGCGCCGGATAAGGAAATCCCTTGCATGCTCTCGCGCCTGAGCAACCATGGCGCCAGGGGCGCGAACGGCTGACCCGGAGATGAAAAGCCTGTTCGCAACCGTCGTTACGAGCCGAAGCGGATGGCTGCAGCAATATGCGGCGTGAATGCCATTGCGAGGGCAACCACACGCAACGCTCACGTCACTTCTTGCGCGCCACGATGTAAGGACGGCGGTCGTTATTCGTCGTTGCGTGGTTCTCAATGGCAAGAATGTCGAAGCCTGCAGCAGATATATGCTGGGTTAGTTCTGCCGTTCGAAAGACGCCTGCATAGGGTGCTTTGCCGATCGCGCGCATCGCGGGCAGGACAAACCGGATGAGCGGGTTCATATCCCCGACGCAAGGCGTCTTCGAGATGAACAAGCCTTCCGCCGCAAGTAGGTCGTGGATACGGCGCAGTGTGTCGGGTAGATCGCGAACCAGATGGAGATAGTTGAATCCCAGAACCGCGTTGAACGGTGGCGTCTCTGGCACAAGTGTTTCCGCAGTGGTGGTCTTGAAGACCAGGCCCGGGATGCGGCCGGCAGCGTGCTTCTCCTTGGCGATTGTGATCATTCCAGCGGATATATCTGTCGCAAGATAGTATTGAACGTTGCTCGCGAGCAGGAGCGCCGTCGTCCCGGTCCCGCAGCCGAGCTCCAGCACCCGATCGGCCGATTGCAACAGGGAGCGCGTCCGGTGCAGCGTGCGCTCATAGCCGGCCGGATCCGCAATCGCGCCAGCGGCATATTTCGATGACGCTCGGTCCCAAAAACGCGTATCGCTCACTATGCCCATGATCGTTGCTTCCCAGATCGCCATCTCGCCTGTTCGGGATGAGGAAGATCGGAAAGTGTAGCCGTGTCAACCGAGCCCGCTCTGGCAAGAGCCCGCGCGGCTGTCATGCAGAATAGCGCATGAATGGCGAGAGCTGGACGGATTGCTTTGCGAAAGGGAAAGTCCAGCGAGATCACCGAAAGTAGCCGCCGAAATTTTGTCGTGTGTCCCCGTCTTGTACGCTCGCAGGCGGCCGTGATTGCACGCCCCAAGACAACGTCCGCTTGCCAAGAAGCGACGTTTATCTCGGAACGGATAGACCTTCCGAAGCCAAATCCCGCGAAAAGGCAACGCCTCAGTTTCGCAGCGCGCGTTTTTCCTCCTCGGTCAGATCGCCAGTATCCGACGATCTGACCGGGCCATATCCCACCACTCTGACCGGAGCCGATGGATTGTAGGTCTGCTTCTGCACGTCCTCGCGCTTTTTCGCCGGTTGCTCGCCATCGGTGCCACCGCCATAGCCAAGCACCTCGACAATGATGACCGACGGCCGCTCGTTGCCACTACCCTGATTAGGTGTGGCGGTCTGTTGAGTTGCGGCGGTCGCGTTGGAGGTCGAAAGAGCTGCAGCGATGCTGGGGGCCTGCACGGTCGGAATACCCGTGCTGGTGCCCTGTACCTGGATATTTGCCGCGTTGAGCACCTGCAGGGCCGCCAGATTGACATTGCCCGACACGCGGATGCCCGCTTCGCCCGCATCGATCGTTCCGAGCGGCGCGATCAGATCGATGTCGCCGGGCGGGATGCCGGGAATGGGATTGAGCGTGGCAATGCCGGCACCTGATGACGGCACCTGCGGCGACAGCGTGACATTACCGTAGCTGTCATAGACTCGTTTCGGTGGCGTATAGAGCACGGTCGTCTTCGAACCACGGCCAGCATTGATATCGCCAGTGGCCGACCAGCCCAGAATGCTGCCGCCGAACGTCGTCATGATGCGGCTCTGGCCTAGCAGGATGCTGCCGAGGGAATAGACGTCAATATCGCCCGCCCCTTGGGTGATAAGGCCGGCGCCGGTGCTCGGCGTCACGCCCTCGACACCGAGCAAGGTCTGCCCTCCCGGATTGAGGACCTGAATATTGCCGCCAAACCGGGTTTGGATGCCCGCATCGGTGACGACGGGCACGCTAACCCCGTTGACGTTCTTCGAGCCGGTGACACTGCTGAACATGGTGATCTTGCCGGAATAGGAGATCGGATTGCCTGCCGCGTCCCGATCCGGGAACAGCTTGGTGATCGCGTCGCGGCCACGCAGATACGAGCCGTAGCGTGCGCTGTCTCGATTATTGTATTCACGGCCGCCCGCTTTCAATTCCGCGAAGTAGACCTGACGGACGAAAATGCCTTGCTGCGCTGTCGGCAATCCAAGGAAGAAAGCCAGCGCATCGTCAGCCGTGCCGGTGTAGCCGAAGCGTCCCTTCAGCCACGCTAGCAATTCTTGATCGTAGGCATGAACGATCTTGCCGCTGCCCGCGAGCGGCGTGCCATTCGGCAACTGGTTGGCGGCGTTGAAATACAGCCTGGCGAAACCCGCGTAATCCGGCCCGTTGGCGCCGACACCCGCAGCCGCGACAATGCTCGCACCGCCCGCAGTGTTGCCGGAGTTGACGATATCGCCGACGCTGACCAGCGAACCGTAATAGCCTTGATAAAGATTCCGGCCGGCCTGCACGTCCAGCAAGCCTGGACCGGCAATGGTGACCGACTGATAGAAGATATCGCGGCCTGCATGGACGACGGAGATGTCGGCCGCGCTATTGTTCATGAACACGCTGGCGTTCGTACCGGTACCGGCGATATCGCGCCCGGCGATGACCTCGAACGCTTTGGCGGCAAGATACCAGGTCGTGGGCGACGGCACGAAACCCAACGAGAACGTCGGCGTCATGGTCCGAACCTGACCAAGCGTCAGATCGACGATATCGACACCGGCATAAACCCGTGCAGGCTTGCTGTCGCCGGCATGAAGATTAGTCTGTGGCGTGTCGGGACCGAACGCGATCGGATTGTAGGTGTCTAAACGGAATGAGGCATTCGGCGAAGCGTTGCTGTCGCCATTGACGTAGAACACCGGATGGAATGGCGTTGCCAGCGCGCTCATATCGGCGCCGGACATACCTATCACCTGGCTCGTGCCATAGATCGAGCCCGCCGCCAGAAGCTCAAGCTGTCCGGTCGGCGATGGCAGCAACTCGATCGGCGCAAACGTTAGCGAACCTATTCCGGGTTCTGCGAACCGGATGTCGCCATTGGCGGCCGCAACGATTAACGTGCCCGGATATGCTCGGTTGGCATCAAAGGTGCCAGCCGTGTTTCCGTCGAGCACCGCGGCATCGCCACCCGCTGCATAAAGATTGACGGCTGTAGCCGGCGTCCACAACATAAAGCTCGATTGCCCACCGCTCTTGACGAGCGCGGTCGTGCCATCCGCATTGCGCACCGTATAGGGCATGCCGTTCTGGTCGACCAACGTATTCATGCCGGCATCGCTCGCACCACCGAACACGAGATCGCCGCGCGTGCTGATGGCGATCGTGCCGTCTCCCGGCGTGAAGATGGGTCCGGGCGTCTTGAGCGAACGCGCAAAGACAGAGGGATCAACGGCCCGCGGATCATACGAGGTCCAGGGTTTCCCATATGTGTTCTGGTCCAGGCTCCCGACCGAACCGGCACTGACCACGGTGTCGCCGCGCAGGTTAGTGACGGAGCCGAAATAGTCGGGCGAGAAACTCGTCGCGCTCGCGGCCGGTAGCGAGTTGAGTGCTCCGCCAACCTTGAAGACGAGATCGCCGCCGCCGGTCTGCACCAGTGTGCCATCGGACAGGACGCGACCGGTCGAGGCGACCGCCAGATCGAGACCGGTCGACGTCGAACCACCGCGGCTCACACCGGCATTGCCGCCCGCGATCACGGTCAGGTTGCCGCCCCCAAGGGTACCGATGCCCTGGAAGCCAGCAAGCTGCTGGGTGTCGCGGTCCGACGCCGTCTTCGCATAGGAGCCGAAATTGATCCACCACGCAGTCGGATCGGCGGACGAGCCACCGCCCTGCCGACCCAGCCAGTTGCCCGTGAGATCGGAATTGACAAAGCGCGTTTGGTTGTCAGCGATTTGGATGTTGCCGGTGACATCCCGCTGCGCCGTCAACAGTACATCGCCGCCATGCTCGGGATACCAGGCATGTGAGTTGCCGTCGCTTGTGACGCCGACAAGGTCGTCAGGATTGCTGCCATCGGTGGCCAAGCGTGGCGCCGACTGCGTGCCCGCGGTGTAGACACCGTAGGGCGTCGCCTCGCTGAAGCTACCGCCCGCCAGCAGATCGAGATTGCCGATGCCGGTGCGTAGCACGCTGAAGAATGTGCCGTTGAGAGACGAATTGTAGGCGGGATCGCTGAGCGTGAGGTTTCCGCTCCCGGCGAGCGCCTGCACGCTCTTCAGCGTGCGCTGGTCGGCCGCGGCGATGTCGGCACCGGACACAAGACGGATCGAGGCAGAGCGCGAGCCGGGTGCAAGCATTGAGGCCGCCGGCATCGTAGCTGCGGCGCCCGGAATGGCCGGGGTCGCCACGACTGCAATGGTCGGCATATTCGAAAGTTCAAACCCGAAGCCGTAGCTGTTAGTGATGCTAAGAACCGTGCCCGCCGGAATCGTATCGCCAGGATTGTACTGATTGCCATTATTGTCGACGTAAGGCCCCCACCACCAACTTGTCCACCAAATATAGAAACCGCTATTTGGAATGGTCCAAGCATCAACGACTGTCACATCCTTTGTTTCGTCAAGATAGTAGGTGTAAGGGCCACCGGGATTGGTCGTGGTCAGATGGAAGAACGAGCTGTTCGTGACATCGATAAGGTCATAAACGGCCGGCATGCCCGGCGACGACTTGAACCCATCCGAGATGCTTCCCTTGACGGTTACGTTGCCGGTGGCGCGGATCACAAGCGCCATCGGCTCGCCGGCGCCATAAGTCGCCGAGTTCGGATCGCGATCGGCGCTTGCGCCGTAACGATACTTCGCAAGGTCGATATCGCCCGACGTCGATAGATCGCCGCTCGAGGTGATCTGGACGCCCGGCCGCAAGTGATAGGCACTGCCATAAGCGGACAGGCCCGCAACGCGCGACGACAGATCGGCATTGCCGAGCGCGGCGTTAATGAAGGCGGTACTCGCCGTATCGTAGCCGTCAAGTGTCGCCTGGGTGATCGTGCTGCCGCCCGGCAGATCGTAAGTCCAGAACGCATTGAGCGCGATGCTATAGGCGCCGCGGATGTGGAGCGGCCCCGTCGCGTTGATGGCGATGTCGCCCGAGGTTTCGCCGGTGCGCTGCGCGTTGAGCTGGATGTCACCATAGGTCACGCCGTTCGGTGTAGTGAGGTCCATGGTGGCGCCGGGCGACAATGTCAGCGTGCCGCCCGCGGCGGTGAGCTCGATATGGCCGCGGTTCTTGGCTTCGATCGGCTGGCCGTAGCTGTCGACCTGAAGCACTGTGCCGTGGGCATCGAGCACAGCGTTCGAAGCGAGCGTGAGCCCATTTCCGGCCGACAGACGAATGGTTCCCGGCTTGGCGCCAGAGGCATCGATGGTGCCGTTGATGGTCAGACTGCCGTTATCGACCGAAACGGTGACACTGTGTGCTTTGACCCCATCGCCGACGGTCAGGTCACCACTCCTGATATCGAAGCTGCGCGCGTCGAAGAAGCCGCCCTGGGTCAAAAGTGCGTTGAGGCCGGCAAAGTCGCCGAGCGTGCGGGCGGCGACACTGAAGTCGCCGCTAACGAAGCCATCATTGGCGGTGCCCTTGACGCTACCGCCGAGCGCGACAGCGCCGTTGCGGGCATCGATCGTGACAGACCCCGCATTGGCATTGGTGGCGGAGACATCGATCACCGACCCTGCCGCCTGCGTCACGCTGCCCTGCGCGCTGTTGAAAATCGCGGCGCCGCCGAAACCGTAGACCGTCGCTTTCTGGATCGCCGACAGCCGACCGCTGAGATCAATGCGACTCCCGCCATCGAGAGCAATGTCATTGGTGGCATTGATCACGAACTTGCCGCTCGGCAGCAGGACGGTGCTGGCGATGGCGACGCTGCCGCCGGTCAGATTGATCTCCGCGCCGGCGACCGTCGACGTCGCCGCGCTCGGCGCAACGCCGGCAGGTGCAACGACGTTGAGCGCGCCTCCCGCCGTATAGGCCATGATCGATTTCTGCATGCCGGTGAGCAGTGGCGTCGTGAGCGTCAGATTGCCACCCGTGCCGCTCTGGCCGAACGCGGCCGCAGGATCGGTGCTTGGCGCCTGGTAGACGAACAGCTTGCCGTTGCCAGCCGAGACGATCTGCGAGCGACCGGTGATGTCGACGTTGCTAAAACCATAGATGACTCGGTTCGCGGAAGTCGTATCGAGTGAAACGAAGCGACCAAAGTCGATCTCGTCGGCAACGAGGCTGAACGCGCCGGCGCCTGGCGCACCCCCGGCGATGGCTGGGGGCGTTACACCGGGAATGCCATTCCAAGTGATCTTGTCAGCGGCTATGGTCGCGCGATCGCCAGACGAACCGTAGCCATAGATCGCCGACGTGTTCAGAACGAGATTGACGCCGGTGCCAGTGGCGTCGAGCGAGGCGCTACCGAAAAGATTGATGGCGTTGGCTGCGCTCAGGGTAATCTTTTCCAGCGCCGGCGCGCCATGCAGCGGATCGCCGTTGACAAGCGTGTTGAACAGAGCCTGGTCGAACAGCAATCCGGTCGGTCCGCCTGCCATGGCGATCGTGGCGGCGTCGCCGATATTGATGGCGCCGACCGCGAGCGCAATGTTGCGGGATCCGAAATGCGCCGTCGGGTCGATGCTGGAGACCCCATTGGTAGCGAAGGCCAGCGTGCCCTCGGAGTAAAGCGATGAACCTGCGCCGATCGTGATGGCGCCATTGCTGCTGCTATTGGCGAGGAAACTGAGCTCACCGTTAGAGAGCGCCAGCGCGGAAACGCCGTAGGACGTGGTGTAAGCCATACCGGTCGAGGCCGAATCGAAAGGACCGTTCCCCTGCCCGATGGTGGTTAGCGTCACATTGTTGCCGATATGGATATTGCCGCCAACCAGGAAGATTTCGCCGGCCTTCAGCGTCACGCCATCGCGAAGGGCGATATCGCGACCGCCCTGAAATATGATGGTTCCGTTGCTGAAGAGATTGCTGCCGTTGACCATCAATCGCGGCGCCCTGAGGGCATTGATGCTGGCCGCACCGACCGCGATACCCGTGAACGCTGCCGTAGATGGATCGGCATAGATCTCATCGACATTCGCCAGCGTGACTTGCCCTGCACCACCGCCCTGCGAGCCCTGGAACAGCACGGTGCCGTCGAAGGTGAGCGCGGAGCCGGTTGCAGGTGATGTCGGCATCTCGAATGTCAGCACCAGCGCCTTGCCGTCGGCCGGCAACAGCGGCCGCACGCCGCCGAATTGCGCCGTGTTGGCGATCAGAAAATCGCTGTAGCTCTGCTCGTTATATTGCGAATAGCTGCGAACCGACGTGCCCGACGTAATCAACGCGGTCACCGGCAGGCTACTGCTGACCACGGTGTTGGCGATGCTTGTATAAACGGAGGTTGCGTAAGTGCCATTGCCGATCGCATTGACGCCGGCGACAGGCAAGATCGTCGTGCCACCCAGCTCGACGCGGAAGGCTCCGGGCAGCAGCGCGTAATTCGACGGCAGCAATGTGTAGGTGCCGGCCGGCAGGCCCGGTACGCCAGCCGGAACGATGATCTGCTGGCCGATCAGGGGATCGCCCGCGCCATTCTCGGGTGCGACCGGCGCGTAGCCGGAACGATAATTGGGCACGACGGCATAAATCTTGTCGCTCGTTTTGCTGAGCGGAGTCGTCGGATTGGCGTTGACTAGCGGCGTGTTCAGCACGTTGACCGAACCGCCACGGCCAGAGACGAAGCCCGCACCGCCGAGTGTGCCGCCGCCGGACAGGTCCAGCACCGCGCCGCTCCCGACATTCACCGACTCACCGTCAAGGACGATACCGGATTGCGCGCCGTAACTACCGGAATTGGTCAAGGCCAACGGCTTCACGGCGGCGCCGTTGTAGTTATAGGTGACGCCGTCGATAGTGCCGCCATAGGGAATGACGAGCCCCTCGAGCGAGACGGACGTCAGGCTGCCGGGCAACAGATCGACGCGTTGGGCCCGCGGCGCGTAATTGGTGCCCAACATGATAAGGCCGAATGGCGCGCGAACGATGCCGCCCTGCTCGACGATCGGCGCGCTCAATTTCAGAGTGCCGAACGACGAGAACGGCACGTCCGGAATCGTATCCGTCGTGCGGCCGATGATCAGTTTCGGCGGCGACGCCGTCGTGCTGTCGTAGTGTTGTCCGGCAAATGCGTTATAGTATTGCCCGGCAAATACAGTGGCGAACGTATTCGTGGCCGGATAGATCTGCGCCGCGAGAAGTTCGAGATTCCAGTCAGTCGCGAGCTGTGTCCCCTGTGGCACAGTCGGTTCGTTCAGAAAACGAATGTCACCCCGGCTCCGGAGTTTCACATTATTGAAGCCTGTATAGTATGTGTAGATGTTCTGGTAGGTCGAACTATCGTAGACACTTGTGCGGGCTCCGAACTGAACGAGCCCCTGGATATCGATCAGACTCGCATCGGCTTCGAAAATGGCAGCCGTTGGCGCCCCCCAGGCGCCAGGATGGCCGATGCGGCCGCCGGAGGAGCCATCCGGAATGGCGTCTAGCGGTTCGGTGAACAAGATATAGGGCGCCGATACTTTCACGCTGTTGGAAGTGAGCGGCGTCGATGGATCAAACGATCCAGCGACGGAAGCACCGGTCGTGAACGTCGCTGCTGTCAGAGTGAGACTGCGGCCGAGCGAGAGCGAGATATCGCCCGAGAACTGCATGAAGTCGCCCGACTTCAAGGTCAGGCTGTCGAACCCGCCAGCCTTGATCTTTTCGATGCTGATCGCAGCGCGCCCGAATTGAAGCGCGGACGCACGGGTGCCGGACGCAATGTCAGATGGTAGCGATGAGGGCTGATACGCCTGCGTCACGACCATCGTGCTGGGGACCAATGCCTTGGCCGGCGGCGCGCTGTTGGGGAACGATTGCGTGACGAAAGATGGTGTCTTGAGCGCCACGGACAGGCTGCCACCGGAGGCATTCGCACCGCCGGCAACGGCGTGCATGTCGCCATCGAGATAGAGCCCGCTGCTTGACGACAGCGAGATAGAGCCGCCATTCGTGGCCCATGTCATCGGCTGACTTGGTGCGTGCGCATTTCCGCCTGCGGCGAGATCGATCCCGATCTGCGCGCCATCAGCGTCAAGTTCGGCGCCGGGGCGGATCAAAACAAACGCGCTGCCGCCGTTGACTGTGATCGAACCGCCATCGGTGGCGCGCCCATATGGCCGGCCAGCGAGACCCGACGCTTGGTACGTCAGGCCCGACACATCGAGCTTGGCATTGGCACCGACCCAAACCGACACGCCACGGCCATTGCCCTGCGCGTCGAAGTTACGGCCGGCATCGATTTTCGAACCGTCAGCCACATTGGCGAGTGTGATGCCACCGCCATGCGCAGTGAGATCGCCGAGCACGGTGAGCTGACCGAAGGCGTTCAGCGTAATGCTTTGGCCCTGATCGACGCTGATCGAAGCACCTTCACCGACCATGATCGAGCCGCCACCGTTATTCGCGCCGTTGAACGCGGTCGACTGCGATCGCAGTGTCACGCTGGCGCCGCCGCGTTGTGCGAGCGTGGCGGTTAGCGGAGCCTCGGTGTAGAGCGGCGGCGTCCAGACCGACATCGCCTGTGACGGGGCGGTGCCTGTGGGCGCCGTATAGCTGGCCGCTGTGAACTGGTAGACTGGCATCGCCACGTCCACGGCGGAGTTGCTGGCAACCAGCACCCCCTGGCCGCCATTGACGTCGTAATTCGCGAAACCCGCGGTGAAGAAGGAGGAACCGAGCGACGGCGACGACGCGACGGCGACTGCCTGCGACAACACCGTGCCGGCTGGAATCGCCGCGCCAACCGGATAAGTCTTGGACGTCGCCAGCACCGATCCCGCGGCGTAGATAATCTGATAGGGGGTGACGGGGAGACCGCTTGGGAAAACGCTCGACGGAATCACGCTTCCCGCCGGAATTCGGCCCGTCCCGCTCCAGCCGATAATCACCGTCCCGGCCGGGATCACGCTGCCTGAGCTCCAGTATTGCATCGAGCCGTTACTGTTCCTGCTCTGGAGATTGTCCATGCCCTGCGGCACCGTCCAATCGGCGCCCGTCGGCCCGCTCGGCTGTGCATTGATCGTGACGTCCACCGGAATGGGCTGGTCGTAGACCAGCGATGTGTAGTTCTCGATTAGCGTGAACGGCAGCGGCGTTCCCGCTGGAATTGTCAGCGCCTGCTTGAGCGTAAGCGCGACCGGCGCCGGCGTTCCCGCGGCCAGCACGCCGCCGGCGAGTTCGGCGTTATCCCCGATGACGATATTGCCCGGCGAAGAGATGGTCAGCGTGCCGCCGCCCGTAACGCCATAAGCACGGATACGACCATCGAGAACGAGGGTGCCATCACCCGACCCTGCGGCCTGCTGAGCATCACCCGCCTTGATGGTGACGTTACCTCCCTTGCCGCCCTGGGCCTTGCCGTTGACGAGGATCGCGCCACCCGAGGAGACATCGATCATGCTGCCGCCGGCAAGCGTGATATTCTGGGTGGAATCGAAGATGACGTTGCCGCCATTGACGAAGGCGAGCTTCACAACATCGCCTGGAGCTGTCCTGCCGTTGACCCAGATGCCGCTCGTATCGATGGTCGCCCCAGCCGCCAGCGTCAGCTGCGCGCCACCAGCGGGATTTGTCAGCGCAGTGTTGCCTGTCGCAGCATTGAGGATATTGCTGACGATGACGCTGCCGGAATGCGCGCTGACGTCCGCGCTGATGCTGACGTTCGGTGCAATGAAACTGACCTGTGCCCCCGGTGCAAAATCCAGCCTCGCATCGACCGTGATCTGCCGCGTGCTTGCAACACCGAGTCCGCCGAGATTGGCGCGGCGGATTGCCTCGACATCGAACCAGGCGGTGTTGATACGATCCGCTGGCATCGGCATGCGATCGCCTTGGCCGGGTGTGACCGACCCGATATTGCCGAACACGATGCTGCTATCGGCACCGCCGATCAGACCGAGACTGGCATATTGCCCGATTTCCAGCGTACCGTTCTGCGCCGCGGTGGTCTGGGTCAGTTTGTAGCCGTCACTGGTGGCACTGGCACGTTTGGTCGATTGGCGTTCTCCGGTGATCGTGTCGGCCACGATATTGGCTTCGAAGATCGCGGTCGGCGTTGACAGAACCAGCCGTCCAGCGTCGCGGCCGACGCTGTAGCCGTCTTCCCAGCGCTGCGAGGTGCGGCCGCGGTCGAACATCGTGGTCCAGATTTCGGTCAGGCGGTCACTGACCTGTCCCTGAATGTTGTGCGTGCGGGCAAAGCCGCCGGCAAAGCTGACAAAGCTCATGCCGGCCGGCGCATTGTCGACGCTGTAGCGGCGCCCGTCACTGCCGATCAGATTGGTGGAGCGGATCCACCCCGCCGCATAGTCCAGCGAGCCGCCGGAGATGTCGAAGGTCGCCCCTTTCTGCGCAATCACTTCCGGCGCGGAGAGCGTGATGCTGCCGCCGAGCGCCGACCATTCGCCGATCGTATGCGCCGTGGTGCCGAGATAACCGCCGACCTCGAGCAGACCGCCTCCGGTATAGTAACGATCCGACGCATATCCGCCGGTGCCCGCGGGCACCAACGTGAGGTAGCGTGCGTCGATCCAGACATCGTTGCTCTTGAGCACGCTGGAATCGCGGTTCTGCGGCGAGTCCCTGAGTTCGTTGCCCTGAATGTTGACCTTGATGTTGTTCGAGGCCATCGCCAGCGCGACGTCGCGCACGCCCGAAGCATCGAGCGTGGCGCCATCCTCGGTAAAAATACGCTTGCCGGCGGAGACTGCGATCTGGCCACCTTGCGCGGCACTGTACGAACCTCCCTTGAAGGTTACGGTGCCGCCGCTGACGATCTCGATACGCGACTGGTCCTGACGGTCCGAGAGCAACGACAGATTGTCGAAGACGCCCTGTGCTGCGGCCGCGCGGAGGGTGTTCGGCGCAATCGAGGCCGCGATCAGTGCATCGCGCTGACTGTCCAGCGCGGTTTCCGTGCTGCCGAGTTCCGGCAGGATCACCGTGATGCTGCCGCCCGCCAGCAAAATGTTTCCAGCGGTGTCGGACGCTCTGTTGAGCAAATGAATGGTGCCGCGGGCGTTGACCGACGTCGTCGAAATCAACGCTCCGCTTTGCACGAGCTCACGGCCCGCCAGGGTGATATCGCCCTGCTGCGCGAAAATCAGTCCGGTATTGCTGACCCGGCCGCTTGTGCTTCCGGCATTGATGACCGGCGAAACCTCAGTACCGCGCGTGGTCGAGGCCGTGTTGCCATCGGTGCCGAAACCGGCGCGGAGAATGAAGCTGTCGCCAGCGGCGAGCAGCGCTTGTCCCTTCGGTGTCGAGATCGTGCCGTCATTGGTGACCGAACGGCCGAGCAGCATCACTGAGCCGCCGCCTGCCGTAACGGACGAAGGCGCGCGTGTCGCGATTTGCGCGCCCGCTTCAACACGGACTGCGCCGAGCGCCTCGGTGAAAATCGGCGTCCAGTTCACGCCCGTCTGCGTCGAATAGATACCCTTGAGAAATTGCTCGTCGGTGATCTTCGCCGCCGCTGCGATCAGCGCGCCGACATTGATCTGGCTGTTGCCACCGAAGATGATCCCGCTCTGGTTGACGACATAGACCTGACCATCGGCCTTGATATTGCCAAGGATCTGGCTCGGCCCGGTCGATGCATCGACGCGGTTCAGCGCAACCCAGCTGCTGTTGCCTTGCTGATCGAAGGTCAACGTGGTGCGGGCACCGACATTGAAGCTCGTCCAGTTCAGGATCGCCTGCGCCGTGGTCTGGCGAATGCCGACCTGAGTCTGGCCGCCGGCATCCACACTTTGCGTCGGCGCATTGGCGCCGCTCCAGCTGCCGCCGCCCGGCAGCAGGCCGCCCACACCCAATCCGTTCCGCACAGCGACCGCCGTTGCCGAAACTTGCGCAGCAGCCGCGGCCGCGCGCGCCGCAGCCTGTACCGCCTGAATATCCTGAACGGCCCGTGCCGCGCGCGCGAGTGAATCCTGCGTCTGCCGCGCTGCTGTAGCCGCCTGCTGTGCAGCCTGCGTCGCCGCATCGACTGCAATGTTGGGCGCCGAGACGACGCCGTTGCCACCACCGTTCAGTGGGCGGGCATCGAGCTGGTCGGCTCCCCAGAATGCGCTCAGAACGCTGACACTCGTGAGCAACATCCGTCGCCGCAACGCCGCGCCAGCGAAGACAGATGTCCCGCGCATCGGCCCTGAGCGGAGCGACGCAGATTTCGGGCTCCGGTGCGTCGTGCTGGCGGTCATCACTCGTCCTTTCGCGGAAAACATCCGTTCCGCTGCGAAGACGGATGCCGACCACTGTTTCCACCGCGGCGACGACATTTTTTTGGATCAACCGCGATTTAGCGAAAGATGGCAGATCAACCGACCAACACGACGCCCGCAGGGAGTGTGCGTACGCGCAGATTCATCGCCTTGGCGATAAAATCGATGACGTCGTCGATCCGGTCGAGACGGAAACTGGCGATCACCTGACGTTCCGCCAGCGCTGAGTCCATCAAAACAATCCGGCCGGTGCGATAACGATTGACCTCGTCGATCACATCGGCGAGTGCAGCGCGACGGAACATCAGCATGCCACGACGCCAGGCCGTCACGAGCTCCGGATCGGCCGCGACCACCTCGCCATTGCCGCTGGCGTTATACGCAACTTGCTGCCCTGCCATGAGCGCAACGGATTGGTCGTGGCAGACGACATCGACGCGGCCATCGATGCAGTTGACGCGAACCTGCTCGCCGATCTTGCGGATATTGAACGACGCGTTCCGCGCGATGGCGCGGCCGGCTCCCGCCACGACCGTGACCTGTACGATCTGCCCCTCGCGGCTACCGATCGCCGCCTCTCCTGACAGCAACTCGAGATGCACGCTGTCATCGGCAAGCGGCCGCACGTCGAGGCTGGTACGGGTATTGAGTTCGATGGCGATCTGCCGGGCGAAGTCGACTTGCTTGCGTTCGCCGGTACCGGTGCGATAGTCGGCATTGAGTTCGGTCGCCGACGGCCACAAACCGAGCGGCGGTCGCACCACCATAACGCCGGCAGCCGATGCCGCCAAAGCGGCGCCACCGATCAGGAAGCCGCGCCGGCTCGCGCCGAAATTCGGCCGTAC
Source organism: Bradyrhizobiaceae bacterium PARB1 (assembly GCA_002256345.1). Classification (GTDB taxonomy): domain Bacteria; phylum Pseudomonadota; class Alphaproteobacteria; order Rhizobiales; family Xanthobacteraceae; genus Tardiphaga. The sequence goes on from NKIY01000004.1 coordinate 247,878, forward strand.
GACCTTTTGTCCAACAGCAAGATCACGCTCTGCCTGCTGCGCGGCATCGCCGAGCACGGTCCACAACAGCGACGCTTCGGCGAATGCCGCGGCATGGGCCGGGCTCGTCACCTTCCAGCGCTCCAGTGCGGCGACGTCATCGGCCGTTGCCTCGCCGCTATGAAGTCGGCGCAGCCATGTCTGTGCCTCGGCGCGCAGAGTGTGCGCCGTTGCGTGGGACGGATCGGTGCTGGCAGGGTCCAGAGGGCTCATCATGATGATGACGGTTCTCGACCGCCTGTTCCACCCTCAACGCGACGATTTTTATTCAGAACTTCACCCAGATGGTTCAGCGCCAGGCTCAATTCGCGGTCTACGACGCGAATGGTCACCCCATGGCGGGCTGCAATCTCCTTGTAAGGCAGTTCTTCCAAGCGGGCTGCGATGAAAATGGCCCGGCGGCGCGCTGGCAATTGATTGATGGCGGCCGACAGCGCCGCCACCTCCATCTTCGCCTCGGCGATGCGCCCGGGATCGAGTTCGTCATGAGCTCTCCGATGCAACGCATCGAGCTCGACGGCCGTGATCCGGGCGCGTTCCGATCGTCCGCGATCGGCAGCGAGATTGATCGCGATACGATAAAGATAGGCGCGCGGATTGCGCAGTGCCATCGTCGAGCCGCCGGCCTGCGCGCGATCGAGCTTGAGCCAGGCTTCATGAAGCAGCTCGGTGGCGAGATCGGGCGATCCGTAGCGCCGTGCCAAACGCTCACGCAAACCGTGATAGTCATCGACAAGCAGCCGTCGCAACGATGCGAAGAAGTTCTCCGTCATCGTGCGTCAAGCGTGACGGCACGCGCTCGTCCGAGGGCCGCGCAGTAATCATCGCCCGCGCCTTCGGACGTGACGAGCATCGTCACCGGTTGCGGCAGGCCTGCAGGCGGCGCACCGATGGCAACGCCGCGGAATCGGGCCTTCAGCAGCGCATCGCGTCCGGCTTCACCTGTCGAGGTCAGCAGTTCGGCATGATCGACGGTTCCCTCGGCTCCGATCCAGAGCCGCGTCAAGACGCGGTAACCGCCGGGAATGGTGTCGGGGCGCCCGCACAATGCTCGGCCAAGAGCCGTCTGGATAAGCGCCGAATAGGACTCGAAACGGGCTGCGGCAGCTGCCTTGCGTCCCATGCCCTCGGTCTCGGGCACGATCGCAAATCCCTGTCCTTCGACCGATCGCACCATGAGGCCGGTGCCGCCAAGCATCTGTCGCAGCGCAGCTTCTGGCGTGAACCGCCCGATGATCGCGCTCGACCTGCGGCCGTCCGTGATCGAGGCATCGAGCAGCAGCTGTTCCTTCGTCATGCGGCCGAACGATCCAAGCGCAGCTTCCAAAGGCGCAGAGGGAATATTGAAGTCGATGAATGTATCGGCGGCTGCGCTGTAAGCCGACAGCAACGTCACCAGGATGGCGCTACAGATGAGCCGCAATACAGTCATCGCGCGTTATACGCTTCGCAACAGACGAAAGGACCAAACATGACGCTTTGCAGTGCACGAAAGCATCATTTGCTCTCTGCACTCCGTGTCGCCGCGGAGAGTGTCAGGTGAACTATCCCTTCGTTATGACAATGCCGTGACAGCGCGACGCACTTATCTTGCCGGGCCAAAGTGTGCGGAGACTTCGGCTTCGAGCTTGTTGAGCTCAATATCGTCGATGGCGTGCTCGCGCAGTCCCTTGCAGGTCTCGAATAGATAGTCGGCCGAACTTCCCAGGGCGCCGCGTGCCGTGGCCAGGCGAGCAACGATCTGATCGCGCGTGAGTTCGCCGGCATAATTCTCCCCCGCAGGATCGATCGTGAACGCCAGACCGCAGCCAAACCGATGACTCTGCTCGTCGAGTAGATCCAGCCAGCGCGGAATGTACGATGCAGCGACCATCTCGCGCTTCCAGATCGTCGCCAGTTCGCTCTCCGCAACATCGCCGGCGATCCGAAACGCAACCCCCGTGCAATCGCCACCGGCTTCGAGACCGAGCACGAGACCCGGATTATCGATCGACCCCCGTCCCGCCGGCGTCGCGAGACAGAATGACCGGTGCCAACCGACAACTTTCGCGACCCGTCGTTCGATGAAGTCGATCGTCGGATTCCAGATCAACGATCCGTAGCCGAACAGCCAGACATCGTCCCGCGGTTTGACCGTCAACGTGTTCCGAAGCGACATGGCTCGCTCTTCATCGGTCAATATGCGCACCGTCGGGGCATCCCTTGCCACAATGGCGCCGATCGCCCCTTCCTCTATCATCTCGCGCGTCAGCAGCTTCTTCATGTCTGCCTCCTCAATGGTGCGGTTCGAGCGCCGGGGCGTGGATCGGCGAAAGTGCCGGCGACTCCACATCCTCGGCATCGATCGATCCGTGGTAGGTGAGCTTCCGATTGCCGCTCAAGGCCCGCAGCGCAACGTAGAACACCGGGGTCATCGCCAAGCCGAACACGGTCACTCCGAGCATTCCGAAGAACACGGCAACGCCCATCGCGTGACGCATCTCCGCGCCGGCCCCGCTCGAGACGATGAGCGGGACCACACCCGCAATGAAGGCGATCGAGGTCATCAATATTGGCCGCAGGCGAAGGCGGCTGGCCTCGACCGCGGCGTCGATTACCGAGCGGCCGTGGGCCTCAAGCTCACGGGCAAACTCGACGATCAGGATGGCGTTCTTCGACGCGAGCCCGACAAGCACGATCAGGCCGATCTGCGTGAAGATGTTGTTGTCGGCGCCCATCATCCAAACACCGGCGAGAGCGGACAGGATGGCCATCGGCACGATCAGCAGGATCGCAATCGGCAGCAACAGGCTTTCGTATTGAGCGGCCAGTACCAGGAACACCAGCAGAACACCGAGAGCGAGAACGATCGGCCCCGAGTTGCCAGCAATGATCTGCTGATATGTCAGGTCGGTCCACTCGAAGGTGAAGCCTTTCGGCAGGGTTTCCGCGGCGATGCGCTCAATCGCGGCCTGGGCCTGATCGGACGAGTAGCCCGGAGCCGGTCCGCCGTTGATATCCGCAGCGGTGAAGCCGTTATATCGCGTCAGAAGATCGGCTCCGTAGGTCTCGTGGATGGTCAACAGCGAGCCGAGCGGAATCATCTTTCCATTATTGCTGCGTGTCTTCAGCGCGAGGATATCCGCGGGTTTCGTGCGGTACTGCGCATCGGCCTGCGCCCTCACCTGATAGACGCGGCCGAAGCTGTTGAAGTCGTTGACATAGAGCGAGCCCATATAGACCTGCAGCGTGTCGAACACATCGGTGACGAGCACGCCAAGCTGGGCGGCCTTGACGCGGTCCACCTCAACCTCGAGCTGGGGCGTATTCACCGAGTAGGTGGAGAACAGCGGGCCCAGTTCGGGGGCTTTCTGCGCCGCCTTGATGAATGCCTGGGTGGCATTGTAGAGCGCGTCGTAGCCGTGCGAGCCGCGATCCTCGATCTGCAGCTTGAAGCCGCCGAGGCTGCCAAGCCCCTGGATCGGAGGCGCGCCGAAGATGGCCACATAGGCTCCCCTGACCGCCTTCAGTTTCACGTTGAGGTCGGCGACGACCGCATCGGCTGCCATGGAGGGGTCGTGCCGCTGCTTGTAGGGTTTCAGCAGAATATGCAGCAGCGCCGAGCTGGAGCTATTGGTCGTCGCGTTCACCGACAGGCCCGGATACGTGAAAATGTTCTCGACCGCAGGATTCTGGCGGACGATGTCGGTGATCTGACGGGTAATCTCCTCGGTACGGTCGAGCGATGCACCGTTCTGGAGCTGCGCGACGCCGACGACGAACTCCTTGTCCTGGGACGGAATGAAACCGCCTGGAACAAGATGGCTGAACATCACCGTCGCTCCCAGCAGCAGAGCATAAACGATGCCCACCGCAGCCTTGCGGCGAGCAAGGCCGGCGACGCCGCGGCCATAGCTGTCGGCACTGCGGTCGAACACCCGGTTAAAGGCCGCGAAGAAGCGTCCGAACACCTTGTGCATGCCCCGCGTCAACCAATCGTTTCCCTCGCCGTGCGGCTTCAGCAGCAATGCGGCCAGAGCCGGCGACAGGGTCAGCGAGTTGAAAGCAGAGATCACGGTGGAGATCGAAATCGTGACGGCGAACTGCTTGTAGAACTGGCCAGTCAGGCCGCCCATGAACGCAAGCGGCAGAAAGACCGAAACCAACACCAGCGCGATCGCAACGATCGGCGCGCTGACTTCACGCATGGCCCGATAGGTCGCCTGCAATGGCGCAAGCCCGCGCGCGATGTTGCGCTCGACATTCTCGACCACAACGATGGCATCATCGACAACGATACCGATGGCAAGAACCAGACCGAAAAGCGACAGCGCGTTGATCGAGAAGCCCAGCATCAACAAGGCTGCCGCAGTACCGATGATCGACACCGGGACGGCCAGCAGCGGAATGATCGACGCGCGCCAGGTTTGCAAGAACAGAAATACGACAAGCACAACGAGAGCGATGGCCTCGAACAGAGTGTGGATCACGGCCTCGATGCCCGCGCGGATCGAGCGTGTGGGATTGTAGGGCATGATGTAGTCGATTCCCTCCGGGAAGGACTTCTTGAGCTCCTTCATGGTGGCTTCGACATCGTCGGATATCTGCAGCGCATTGGCACCCGGCGCTTCCATGATCGCCAGCGACAGCACCTGCTCGTTGTTCAACAGGCCGCGCATACCGTAGTTCTCGGCAGCGAGCTCGATCCGGGCGACGTCGCGAAGGAGCGTGATGCTGCCGTCGGGAGACGACCTCACCACGATGGCGCCGAATTCGTCAGGTGTCTGGAGGCGGCCCTTCGCGTTGATCGACAACTGCAGCGGCGCATCGGCGCTCGGCGGCCCGCCGACGACGCCGGCGGCGGCCTGGATGTTTTGCTGACGGATAGCTGTGATGACGTCGTTCGCCGACATGCCGCGCGCAGCGATTTTCTCCGGGTCGAGCCAGACGCGCATGGCATAGCCGCCCGGTCCCCAGAGCTTCACGTCGCCAACACCCTGGATGCGTGCCAACTGGTCCTTGACGCGCAGGATCGCGAAGTTACTGAGGTAGTTGATGTCGTAACGATGGTTGGTCGAGATGATGTTGACGGCCAGCGTGATGGTCGGCGAACTCTTGACCGTCGCCACGCCAGCCGCTGCACGTCTTCCGGGAGACGCGGGAGAGCCTGCGACACGCGGTTCTCGACGAACTGCTGTGCCTTGTCGGGATCCGTGCCGAGACGGAACGTCACCGTCAGATAGAGGTGGCCATCATTGCTCGACAGCGACTGCATGTAGAGCATGTTCTCTACGCCGTTAATCTGCTCTTCCAACGGTGCGGCGACAGTCTCGGCCATCACCTTGGGCGTGGCGCCGGGATATTGCGCATGGACAACAACCGACGGCGGCACCACCGGCGGATATTCGGAGACCGGCAGCTTCAGAAGGCCGACAATGCCGGCGAGCAGGAACAAGGCCGAGAGGACGCCCGCAAAGATCGGGCGATCGATGAAGAAGCGGGAGATGTTCATTTGACTGCTGCCTCTGATGAGATGACCTTGACCTGATCGCCGGGCTTCACCGACTGGGCGCCGGCGACGACAACCTTCTCGCCGGCCTTGAGACCGGACAGAACGAGACGACGCCCATCGCGATCGTCGCCGAGCCGAAGTTCGCGATAAGCGACGCGGCCGTCGGCACCGACGACAAAGGTGAATTTCTTGTCCTGATCGACATTGACTGCCCGGGCGTCGACGAGCAGAGCCGGCTTCACCTCGCTGCCGGAGACCCGGATGCGCGCGTACAGACCTGGCACCAGCCTGCCTTCCGGATTGTCGAACAGCGCGCGGACGCGGATCGTACCCGACGCGGTATCCAGGCGATTATCCACTGACGTGATCCGCCCGGAACGCGTGAACTCACGCTCGCCGGCGAGCGCGAGGTCGACCAGGAAGCCGCTGTTGCCGTGCGCCCGGCTGACGAAGGCCAGGTAGCTCTGCTCATCAGCGTCGAACTCGACATAGACCGGAGAGACGGAGACGATCCGCGTCAGCGCTGGCGCAGCGGCACCCGCGGTCACGATATTTCCGAGCGTGATCTCGGCGCGCGAAATTCGCCCGTCGATCGGCGCGCTGATCGTGGCGTGTTCGACGTCGAGTCTGGCCGCATCGACGACGGCCTGCGCCACAGCCACACGTGCATCGCCATCACGAATGTCCTGCTGGCGCTTGTCGTACTCACGCTGGCTGATCACCGAATTGCCGATCAGCCGCTGCGCGCGTTCGAAATCGATGCGGGCAAATGCGACTGCTGCTTCAGCCGCCTTCAGATCGCCGGCCGCACGATCGAGTGCCGCCTGAAACGGCCGTGGGTCGATGGTGAAAAGCGGCGCACCTTTGCGAACGAGGTCACCGTCCTTGAAGTGAACGCCGGTGATCGTTCCTGAGACGAGCGGCCGGATATCGACCTGCGAGATCGCGGCAATGCGTCCGGAGAACGAACGCTGTTCGGCCACCGGCCGCTCCCCAACCGTGACGAGTTCAACTTCGGGAAGCGCTGCCGCAGCCTGGGCTTTCGCCGGCGCGCTTGCGACATGCCAGACGGCGCCGGCCCCGGTCAGCAGAAGAGCGACGCCGGCCAGCGCTGCGATGTGATGCTTTCGGGTAATCATGGTCCATATCCTCAATACGCGCCGACGCGGCGTGTCTGAGAACGGGATATGAAGCGGATGTCGCGCGCGATAAACGGCGCCACCGGATACTGTTTGTATCCGGAAAGGAGACTATCTGGTTCGGATTTTTGTCGCGTATTATCAACGGTTTATCGAAGCCTCTTCGTGAACTCCTATGACCGGGACGGATCAATCTCTGGAATTGGATCCCAGTAAGCATTAATCTGGAGCAATGCTTTCTTTTGTTTCCATGGGGATGACAGATGGCGAATAGCGAATTGCCGATCCACGATATCGCGGCCTTCGTGGAAGTCGCCCAACACGCGAGCTTCACCCGCGCGGCGGAGCGGCTGGGGACGAGCAAGTCCAACGTCGGCAAAGCGGTTCAACGGCTGGAAGGCCGTCTCGGAGCCCGCCTGTTTCAGCGGACGACCCGTGCCGTTCGCCTCACCGAGGACGGCGAGATTTACCTGGAAGCTGCCCGCAACGCGTTGGACGGATTGAGCGAGGCCGAAACTGCGCTCTCGGCACGGCGAGACGAGCCTGTTGGCCGCGTCAGACTTGATATTCCGATCGGTTTCGGCCGACTTCTCATGCCGACCCTTCAAAGCGTCCGGCAGAAACATCCCAAGGTAACGGTCGAACTCAATCTCAGCGATCGACAATCGGATCCGGTCAAAGACGGCTGGGACATCGTGGTTCGCGCCGGAATGCTTCCAGCCGAGGGCGAGATGACGGTGCGAAAACTGTGCGACGTGCGCCTCGCGCTTTATGCATCGGCCGACTACCTCGACCAGCGCGCGCCGATCGCATCAGTCGATGACTTCTCCGGCCACGAAGCCATCATCTTCCGTGCAGGCTCCGGGAAGACCCGGCAATGGACGGTGACCGACGGCACACGCGCGTTCGATACGGCTCCGCCTGCAAGCGTCATCACCGGCGACGGCCGCGCCTTCATCGATGCCGCGATCGCCGGGATGGGCATCGCGCAGATTTTCGACCGCGTCGCCGCCCCCCACGTCTCCTCCGGAGAGCTGCAGCATGTGCTGCCTCAGGCCGACGTCGATGGACCGCCCATCCATGCATTGATCCCGGCTGGCCGTCGCATGCCTCCGAAGACCCGCGTTGTGCTGGACGCGCTGGTCGAGTTCTTCAAAAGGCCCGTCGTCTGACCCCGAACCAAAGGGCTCAACCGGGAGATAACAGAGGCCCGGCTGCCGTCAGACGGCATCTCATCTCGCGAAGGTCGTCGCCTGGCGACTGGACGGCTGTCCGGTCTCTCAAAAGACGAAGAAGAACGAGCCGCAGACTCGCATAAGCGGCCCGTTCTCTGCGGCATCGAAGCCCTAAGCTGCCATCGACGCCGAAGCCTTGGGATAGTCGGTGTATCCGCGGTGATCGCCACCGTACAAAGTCGCGCGATCATGCGCGGCGAGCGGGATGTCGCTGCGAATACGTTCCGGAAGATCGGGATTGGCGACAAAGGGGCGACCGAATGCGACCATGTCGGCAAATCCCTTGCTCACGATCGTCCTGGCGCTTTCCGGATTGAAGCCGCCCGCCGCGATGATCGGACCCTGGAAATACTTCCGGAGAGTTGCGGCTGCGACTGCGGGCGCGGCGACACCTTCGACCAGATCGTCCGGCCCCTTGATGCGCGGTTCGATGACATGGAGATAGGCCGCACCGAGGATGCCGAGCCGATGCGCGACGTAGCCAAATGTTGACTCCGGGTCGCTGTCGCTCATCCCGGCGAACTGACCGCTCGGCGAAAGCCTGACACCGACGCGGTTGGATCCCCAGACCGAAGCCATCACGCCAAAACTCTCCAGCAGGAAACGCGCGCGACGCTCCACGGGACCGCCATACTCGTCAGTGCGCAGGTTTGTGCCATCCTGCAGGAACTGGTCAGGCAGGTATCCGTTCGCGGCATGGAGTTCGACGCCATCGAAACCGGCCTGAAGCGCCCGGTCCGCGGCGGAGCGATACTGCGCGAGAATGCGGGGGATCTCGGCGACATCGAGCGCGCGGGGCACCGCGAAATCGACGTAGCCTTGCTCGGTCAGGCCACCACCTTCTGCCCGGACTACCGAAGGACCTGCGGGGACTTCACCCTCGATAATGTCAGGATGCGACATGCGTCCGCTGTGAGACAACTGCAGGAAGATGCGGCCGCCCTTGGCATGGACCGCATCGGTCACCTTGCGCCATCCTTCGATCTGGCTATCGAGATAGGCGCCGGGACCGCCGGCATAGGCGATGCCATTGCGGGCGACCGGCGTCGACTCCGCGATCAGAAGGCCGTCCTGCGTCGCGCGCTGCCCGTAGAACTCGGCCATCAGTTCGCCGGGCCGATCACCCGGCTGCTCTGCCCGCAGGCGCGTCATGGGCGCCAGCACCACGCGATGTGACAGCGCGTAAGGACCCACACGCACGGGGTCGAACAACTTCGTCATTTTCTATGTCCTTTAGTAGGGAGCAGGAATTGCGCGCCCTGCTTTCAGGGGCGCAATTCCGGGCGTCTCGCTCTTATGCGGCCAACTGGCTGCGATGCTGGACGGCGATCTCCGCTTCGTCCTTCAGCGCCTTGACGACCGACGGCACCGCATCCATGCGATCCTTCCAGGCTATGACGTGCTGCAGGTGCTCGATCTGCGCGCCGGAGCGCTGGTGCCAGAATGTCGCCCACAGATAGGCGTCTGCGACGGTCATCTTGTCACCGGTCAGAAACCGGCGTCCGTCGGACAGGCGCTCGTTGATGATGGTGTAAGCGCTGACGATTTTGCCGCGCATCCACGCGGTGCCCTCTTCCGTGAGCAGCTTGCGCATCAGCGGAATGTGCTTCTGGGCAATCTCGGTCGAGATGAAGACGAGAAGCTGGTCATACTTGGCGCGCTCGAACGTGCCGCGCGCAGGAATCAGGTTCAGTTCCGGATGCTGGTCGGCAAGGTATGACGTGATGACGATGGTCTCGGACAGGAGATCCTTCTTGTCGTCGTCGAGCGCCAGCACGGGCACATACTGCATCGGGTTGAGTTCGGCGAAATTGTCGTTGTTCGAGGTCGATTTGCCGAACACGTCAAAGTGGATGAGTTCGGGCTCGAGACCGATCTCGTTGGAGATGATCTGCACGGCCTGCGAACAGGTCTGATCTGCGATGTAGAGTTTCACTGTCGTTGCCTTTCGAGGAATTCGTTGCTGACGACGCTGAAATAGTCCGCATCCCCCTCGCTGATAAACGCCGCCTCACGATCCTCTCTGTCGCCCTTGCAGCGACAATTGCCGTTCCCGCGAATGTCTCCCGAGTTGCCATCGTGACCGCAGCGCTTGGCGCCATGACCGCCGCATTCATCGCGGGAAGCTTGGTTCTTTCGCCAGATCAGATCTCGCTGCTGCCGGAAGCGGCGCAAAACATCGTCGCCGGCGACATCAAGGGCGCCATGCAGTTGCTGCCCGCGCTCTCGCGCACAATGGCGGCGCAGGGATATTTCGACGCCTTCCGCAATCTCAGCCGCTGTCTTGCTGCCCTTACGACATTCGCTGCGCTCGTCATCTTCGTCCTTCTCGGAAAGGCCGCGAATCCATCGGCAGCAACAGAACAAGCTATCGCGCCCGCCGAGTAGGCCTTTCAATGGATGGGCTCGTTTCAACGGACAGGCTCGGACCGAGCTCGGAACGCAAAACGGGCGTGACGTGGAACGGTTCGGGCCTGATGAAAATCCGGACGCGACCAGGTCTCCGAACTGTGGATTGCCAAGCGGCCGCTCGGCCATCGAGGAGCCGCCGCAGACCCGCTGCTCGATACAGGCCGCAGCCGTATCGAACCCCAACGCCCCGCATGATCGCCGATCAGCTTTACGTGCGCAGCACAAACGACATCGGGCAAAATCGACTGAAGCGTGCTTTTGCGTCAGGAGCACGCCTCACCACGCATAACGCACCGCTCCCTTGCCAGCGTAGGAGCGCGTCACGTCGGAGAACTCACCCTCGAAGCTTGCCGCCATCGACCAGCCATTCAGCCACTTCATCTCCGCAGAGGCGGTGGTGAGGGCTGAGTCGGTTGCCGATCGTGCACCACCAACGATGAAGCTCGCACCGGGCAGCGCCTGAAACGTCGCGGCGACGGTGTGATCCGGATTGAAGTCGTGCGCCCAGGCGACGCGGCCGCGCAAAGTGAGGACGCCATTCGCCATGGCGAAGGATTTGTCCACGCGCAGGCCGAGTTCGCTGCGCGTGTCGGTCACGCTCTTGGCGGCATAGGCCAGCGCGAAAGCGTTGCTGCCCGAGACGACCGTTTCCGCATAGGCCGGCAGGTTGAACGTCGTGAACTGGCCCGCAGCATAGGGCGTCAGTCCGACGCCGCCGGCCCACGGCGCGACGAAGCGATAGCCGCCTTCGACGCGGCCGCTCCAGGCGTTGGCGTTGAACTCGGCACGCAAATGATCGACGCCGGCGAGCGTCACGGTGCGATCGGTGGTGAAGTCCTGCCAGCCATAGGCCAGCGCGGCGGAGATGTAGCTCGGGCCATTGGTGTGGCGGACATAGGCGCCGGCCTGGAACAGGTCGGAGCGGCCGGAGCCGCTACCCGCGACAGCAAAACTGGTGCCGCCGCCGGCGAGCGCGAAGCCGGCCAGCGTCTGCGGCGAGACCATGTATTCGGCGCCGACGGCAGTGCCGAACAATCTACTGGTCGCACTGTTCGATCCCTGTGCTGTGCTGCCATCCGTGGTCTGCGATCCACCAAAACCTGCGGCCCACACGCTCCAGCGCCGCTCGAAGATCGTGGCCGGTGGCGCCTTGGTCAGCATGGCGTAGGCGTCGCGCGCAGCGCCTGCCGGCGTGTCATCGGCATAGGCCAGCGGCGCGGGTGCTCCGGTCTCGCGGCTGGCGCCGAAGGGATCGGTGAGCAGGCCCGTGAACTGGCCCATCGCCTGGAAGGTCGTCTGCTGCGATCCGGCCGCGGCCTCGCCCGAGGCCTGCGTCAGGCCGGCGGCCGTCAGCCCGCTATAGACCAGCGAGATGCCGCCATTGCTGTTGAAGGAATTGATGATGGCATTGCCGACATTCTGCTGATTGCCGGAGAGGCCACTGCCGGGAGGCGCGGCGAAGTTCAGGGCCAGATTCAGATAGGCGTGGGAAGCGTCGTAGCTCAGCGTGGTATGGAAGTTCGACGGCAGATTGGTGTTGACCAGCGCGCCGAACGTGCCGCTGAGGCTGCCGGCGGTCAGGATGGTGTACTGTTTGGCGACATAACTGCCCGGCGCGAACACCGCATTAACGGTTGCGCCGCCCAGTGTCGCCGCACCGCTCACGTTGACGGAGGAAGCCGTCGCCGGGTTGAGCTGGACTAGATAATAGGCGCCGGACTGGAACGCGAGATTACCGGAGATCGCGAGCGAGGTGCCAGCGGTGCCATTGCCGCCCAGCAGCGAGCCGCCGCTGTTGACCGCCGTGCCGCTGACCGCTCCCGTGCCGAACAGCACGCCGTTCGCATTCACCGTCACACCGCTCGAGCTCTGGATCGAGCCGTCCACGCGCAGAACGCCGCCATCGACAGTCGTAGCGCCGGTGTAGGTGTTGATGCCCGCCAGGGTCAGCGTGCCGGTGCCGATCTTGATCAGCGATGTGCCGGTAGCGATCCCCGTGCCGGTGATCACGCCGGTGACGTTGGTCGACAGATTGTTGCCGCCAACCGTCAGTTCTATGTCATTGAGGTCGAAGCGGCCATTGCCAGCGATCGAGCCGGCGGCGAGCTTGCCATCGCTGCTCGGGCCGGGGGTGAAAAAATTGATGACGGCGCCGGGCGCGGTGTTGATTAACTGCGCATTGCCGGGCGTCGAGTTTCCGTCGAACAGCACGTTGCCGCTGTTGGTAATGACGGCATTGCCGGCCGTCGCGTTGCCGTAGAACGTCAACTGATTGTTGTTGGTTATGGCAGCGCTGCCGGCCGTCGCGTTGGTGTCGAAGACCAACTGGGCGTTATTGGTGATGGCCGTATTACCGACCGTGCTATTGGCGCTAAACACCAGCTTGCCGGCGGAAATCGTCGCGCCTGAAAAACTGTTCGCACCAGTCAATGTCAGCGTGCCGGCGCCGGACTTGGTCAGCACGCCGCCGTTGAGATTCTGGCTGACGAAGAAATTGTTGGTGACGTCCGCTATATCGAATGTACCGCCGCTGCCGCCCCAGGTGATGCTGCGTGTGGTGGTGTTGAATGTCGTTCCGGTGACCTGCAAAGTTCCGCCGTTGAAGGTCAGGCCACCCGCCACGTCGCCCAGATTAGCCTCCGAGGAGACGCTGACCGTTCCGCCAGCGAAGGTCGTGCCGCCTGTATATGTATTGGCGCCCGACAGCGTCACCGTCCCGGTTCCGCTCTTGGTCAACGCGCTGCTGCCCGCGAGAGCAGCATCGATGGTGCCCGCCTGAACGCCGAAGCCGCCGGATGATGACAGTGTGCCGTTGGTGATGCTGCCGCCCGTCAACGTCACGCCGCCATTCTGGGTCTGCGTCGTGCCGCCGAGATCGAGAGTGCCCCCCGCAACGGTGGTCGCGGCGCTGGTGCTGCCCAGCGTGCCGCTGCCCGCGATCTGCAACGTGCCCGCATTGATTGTAGTGCCGCCGGAATAGGTGTTGGCGCCACTCAGAACCAGCGTGCCGGTGCCGACTTTGGCGAACGCGCCCCGACTTCCACCGGCATCGCTAATCACACCGGAGAGCGTGAGCATGTTGCTGTTGGTATCGACCGTGCCGCCGTTGGCGCTCAGCCCAATGGCGTTGTTGATCGCCAGATTGTTGGCGGCGGCCCGCAACGTGCTGCCGTCCAGCGTCACCATGCCGGTGCCGAAAGCGGAATTGTTGCCGGCCGCGGCCGTACCGCCACTGATAGTCGTGCCGCCGGTGTAGGTGTTGGCGCCGATCAGGAGCAGCGTGCCGGCGCCGACCTTGGCGAGCGCGCCCGCACTTCCACCAGCATCGCTGATCACACCGGAGAGCGTGAGCATGTTGCTGTTGGTATCGACCGTGCCGCCGTTGGCGCTCAGCCTAATGGCGTTGTTGATCGTCAGGTTGTTGGCGCCGGCCTGCAGCGTGCCGCCATCGATTGTCACCGTGCCGGCGCCGAAAGCGGAATTGTTGCCGGCTACAGCCGTTCCGCCGCTGATAGTCGTGCCGCCGCTGTAGGTGTTGGCTCCGTTCAGGATCACGGTGCCGCCCGCGATCGCGATCGCCGCGCCGGCGCCCGTACCGGCAGTGAAGCTCTGTCCGGTCGGCACGCTCGCGACGCTGTCGTCGGCAATGGTGCCATTGATGGTCAACGTTCCGGTCGGGCTGAACGTCGTCGTCGTACCGCTCATCAGGAACAGGCTCGAGCCCGCTGCCGCGCCGGCGGCCGAGCTGCTGCCAGCGCCGGCTGTCACACTGTTGCCGCTGAACGAGCCGTCACCGACGGTCAGGCTGGCGCCGTCGCGGACAAACACCGCACCGCCAAATCCCGCACCGCCGCCGCCATCGTAGCGGAAACTATTGCCGCCGCCGACGCCCCCCGAACCGGCGCTCGAGTGCAGCGAACCACCGCTACCGCCACCGAACCCGCCGGTGCCGCCATTCGATTGGAATCCACCGGCGCCGCCGCCACCGCCGAAGCCACCGTTGCCGGCAGCGGCGAAACTGGTGCCGCCGCCGCCGCCGCCGAAGTCGCCGCCGTTGCCGCCGGTGGCGTTGCTATTGCTGCCGCCGCCGCCGCCGCCGCCGCCGACCCCCCCATCGGTGCCGGCGTGATCGGTCCCGCCGGTGCCGCCCGTGCCCGCGGCGAGACCGCCACCACCGCCGCCGCCACCGCCATCGACGCCGCTGGAGATCCCCGAGCCGCCAGCGCCGCCGCCGGCGACCCCCGAGCCGCCAGCGCCACCGCCGAGGCCACCGCCACCGCCACCACCGCCGGTAAAGTAGGCCCCATTGTACAAGCCCGGCGCGCCGCCGGCGCCGCCACCGTTCGCACCGGGACTTCCACTCGTCCCCGTGCCTCCGCTACCGCCACTCCCGCCGGGGCCGGCGCCGCCGGCACCGCCGGGACTGTTCAGTGAAGCGTGATCGGTCACACCGCCGCCGCCGCCGCCGCCGCCGCTGTAGCCGCCACCGCCGCCGCCCGCGTTCTGCCCGGCACCGCCGCCGCTGCCACCCAAACCACCGCCACCGCCGCCGCCCGGTGTGTTGGGAGAAAGCGTCCAGGCGCCGGCACTGCCTCCGACCGCGCTGTTGTTGGCAAAGCTGACATTGCTGATCGTGGCATTACCGGTATTGACGAAAATCGCTCCGCCGGCGCCGAGGCCGCCGCCGCCCTGGGCTATGCCGTTGCCGCCGGCGCCGCCTTGGGCATTGCCGCCGACCAGCGTGACGTTCTGGATCGTCGCAGCGCTGTTGAGAAAGAATATCCGGTTGTTGCCCTGCGCATCGATGGTGTGGCCGTTGCCCTCGATGGTGATATTGGCCGACACGGGCGGCAGCAGCGTCGTGCCGAGCGCGATATTGTTTTGCAGCAGGATGCGGTCGCCCGCCGCAGCGCCCGCGATCGCCGCGGACAATTGCGATACGTCAGACACCAGAATGTCGCTGGCGACTGCCGGCGACGTCCCGATGGCCGACAATGCCAAGGTCATGACCAGAGACGTCGATGCGAGCAAAGCCGCCCGCAACCGGCGCTTGCCGCCCAATCGATCCGCTAGCGTTGCCACTGCTGCGCTCCCAACGCCGACGACGTCAGCAGCGTGACCCGCAGACGACAGGTCGCCACGAAACAATCTCTCTCCGTCCTCACCACTTCCCCCAGGCACGCGGTCGCGAGTCTCGGCTGGAGTCATCGCATTGGCTGAGGGCGACGTCCTGATAGGGGGGCGGCTAGCTTCTGAAGGTTTCTGATATTTCCGTTTCAGACCTGATTTTCGGACATTTCCGGCAGATTTCCGCTATACGAACCAGCCGGGAAAGTTGGTTTGGGGGATCAATTGCTTCGTTTCGCCGGCTTCGAGCTGGATCAGCAGCGTGCGGAGCTGCGCTCGGCCGATGGCGTTGCGATCAAGCTCCGGCCCAAGACCTTCGAGATGCTCCGGCTGTTCGCGACCAGCAACGGTCGTGTTCTTGGCAAGCAGGAGCTGATGGAGGCTATCTGGCCGAACGTCCATGTCGGCGAGGACAGCCTGTTCCAATGCATCCGGGAGCTTCGCGCGGCGCTCGGCGACGAGCGGCGGCAGTTGATCAAGCTCGTCTCCGGCGGCGGCTATCGGCTGACCGCGGAGGTCGAGGCCGAGCCGGAGGTCACGGGGCGTGCAGAGGTAACCCGTTCGGCTCCGATCGGAGAGGTCGAGCCCGAGTTGCCGGCCGAGGTGATCGCAGCGCCCGCGGGGCCACGGCGCACCATGTTCGGTTTGAGCCGGCGGGCAAAGGTCGTCGCGGTGGCCGGGCTCTGTGTGATCGTCATTGGCCTCGCGATGGCCGCGCCGGTGTTGACGTCGGGCCTCCTGTTCAGACAAGCGCCGCCGCGGCTCTCTGTGATGCCGATCGTTGATGCCAGCAACGACCCGCGCGGCGCAGTGATGGCGGCGGAGGTCGCCGGTCATCTGACGGACGGTTTTGCCAAGATCCAGAATATCAGCGTGGTTGCGCCACCATTGCCGGCGCCCGTGAGCACTGAAAACGCTGGACAGCCTGCCGCATCGCCCGATTACGAAATTCGCGGCGAGCTGCAGCTCAGCGATCAGACCTGGACCCTGCGGGCGCGCATGATCAAGACGGACACCGGCGAGGTTCAGTCGGTCGCCGCTGTGTCTGTCAGCACGGACGAGGCAGACGCACAGCTTGCGCAGTCCCGGCTCGCCGCGGGCGTGGGTCATGTGCTTGCGCGCCGCTTGAATGAAATTCTGGAGCCGAGTGCCTCGTCATCCGGGAGTCGCAGATCGGCGGCGGGCGGCGACAAGGTGGCCGTCGAGCAGGCGCTCGCATCGATCAACCAGACCACGCGTGAGCGCTTCGGTGCGGCGCAGGCCATGCTGCAAAAGGCGCTTAGCAACGACCCTGAGAATGTCGATCTCGCCGTCGCGCTCGCTTCGCTCCAGATGCGTGGCATCCAGATGGTCTGGTTCGATCCGGCGGAGGCGATCGCGGTCGAGGCCGCGGCCAATGCGACGCTGGAGCAGGCGTTGCGGTCGAAGCCGAATTCCATTCCCGTGCTCGAGGCTCATTGCCGCTTTCTCAGTGCAACCAACCATTTCGTCGAAAGTCTCGTCACCTGCGCCAAGGCCTTGAGCTTTGATCCGTGGAACGGATCTGCGCTCTATCTGATCGGCCTCGGACAAATCTATCTCGGCCGCTTCGACGATGCGCTCGCGACATTCCGGCAAGCCGATCGTTACGATACCCCGCAGGCCTCGCGCTGGACCTGGCTGCTTGGCGCGGGCCTGGCGATCCTGTTGAACGGACAAGGCGAACAGGCGCTTCCGTGGCTGCAACGCTCGATCGCGATCACGCCGGCGACCGGGCGCTCGCACCTGCTGCTCGCTGCCGCCTATCAGCGATCGGGCCGGTTCGAGGAGGCGAAGGCAGCGATCGCAGAGGGACTGAGGCTGCGGCCCGGCACGACCAGACTCAGCGTCTGGCCATCGATGAAGAACGCAAGTCCGGTCTGTATTGCAGCCTGGGATCGCGTCGTTCAGGCCGAAGTCGACGCAGGATTGCCGGAGGAGTGACTGACAAGGAGCCGACGATCCGCCCAAGCCGGCTCTTCTCCCGCATGTTCAACGCGAACCCGGAACAGCGTGCTGGCAAGAGGCATTTGGTTTGCGTGCCGAGATTTCACCGGCCTTCGCGATCAACGAATCGATCTTCCGAAGATAGAAATTTGAGGCGCGGGTCTCGCATCCCGGATTTTGAATTGAGTGCGGGACGCATATAGCATTGAAATGTAGAGCTTTTCCGGCGTGTCTGGCGGAGAGGGGGGGATTCTCAGCCGGTGGCCGCAGGCACCCAAGAAAACCCCTAAAACAAGGCATTTCCGGAAGACCGGCGTATTTTTTGTGGCCACCACTGTGTACCACATTTTCGCCGGAGACAAGTCTCGCCAGGATCCCAAGTCCCAATCCGGATGCGCGTCGACAGCCTGCTGGCCCGCATCCGTTTGCCGTCACGGCGAAGGCCGCCGGAGCGCCTAGCTGGTCGCAGTCTGAGGAGGGCTCGTCTCTGCTGCGTAGACGTCCTTGAAATCGACATGGCCGGCGAGAAGATCCGGTCGATAGGGTTGCTCCTTGTCATAGACGAGGACGCGGGTTTCCTTGAAACGCCGCATGACCGAGGGATGATAAGTGGCCTTGGGAACGATCTTCCGCGCCTTTTCCTTCCACTTCAGTCGCCAGAACAGCAGCCGCACGCCAGTCCTGCATTCGTCGTGCTGCTGCCCGGTATGGCGGCCGTAGGTCGACAACAGGTTTTCGTTGACCAGCAGGCCCGCCTTCTTCGCCTGGTTCGCCATCCACTTGAGTGCGATGTCCGACAATCTGGATTCGTTTTCGGGATAGCTGCCCCCGACGTCCGAATGGTTGCCCGCGAACCATAGCTGCCTCAGATACGCGCCTTCCTCGACCTCCCGGTTGGGGGGATCCGCATCGTTCGCCCAAGGCACGCGGTCGAAGTCAGCTCGCCGTTCGTCGAGGGAAAGAGCGTGGCGTGCGTACCGGACTTGCGGATTCAGGTGACGATCGAAAAACTTCATCTGCACGTTCGTCAGATGCACCGTTTGCCACCATTTGAAACCGGGTACGCCGAACGAGACCTTGAGCCGCAGCAGATAGTACGATGCGAGACCCGCGAAGCCGACGGCGGCAACGGTCTCGACCCACGTCATCCAGAAGACGAAATCGTATCGTGTGAGAAACCATGCAAGGAGCGCCGACAATCCGCATACGATGACGGCAGCCGCCGTCCATAGCCAGGGAACGAGCGACGAACTGACGCCGATCGCGGCGACGGTGTCCCACACGCCGATGAAGTGCGGCACGGCGTTGGAGACGCCGGCTTCCTCGGAGGCATAGCGTTGCCTGAACTGATCGCCAAGCACGGCGCGCTGCGCCTTGAGAGACCTGGTGCGATCCGTCGCGTTGTCTTCGTCCCTGTCCGCCGCCCCACTGCCATGTCGGTAGACGCGCTTCACGGCTTCGGTCGCGACCGCCTTCAGCGTGTCGGGGTCCCGCAGGAGCGGGGAACCGTCCGGCATCCGGGTCGGGATTCCGCACAAGCCGAGCACGCCGGCAAGGCAGCGGACCGTATACGCGCCGCGGCTGAAGCCGAACAGGAAGATGCGGTCGCCGGGACGCCACAGGCGCATGAGAGCGGCGTAGCAATCGACGAGGTTGCCGGTGATCCCGAGGCCGGTCACGCTGCTGAGGCCGTTGTAGACGCGACGCATGACGGGGACCTTGATGTCGTCGCCGGCCAGCTTGGAGCCGAGGCCGGGGTCGTAGAACGCCAGTTGATGATCCGGATCGATGATCGTGTCCGGACCGCAGCGCGTCGCTCTGAAGAGCTTGTAGACGTTGCTCCTGAATTCATCGACCTCGACGCCGCCGGCCTGCCCCGTGCCGTCAGAGAAGACGAGGATGTTGCGGCCGGAAAATGCGGGCATCCGGTACGGGGTGTCGTCGTCGTCCCACCTGTCCGGCACGATAGCGCCGGAGTCTGCTGCGGGAATCCTCTCCGAGACCGTCATGGCCGTCATGCTCCTTGTTCGGTGATTGGCCGGGACACGCGCTTCCTGGATGTCTTCGGTGCTGCAGGACCCCTTTTCGAATCCTTGTTCAAGTGCGGCGAACGCGTGGAGAGCAGCAGTTGTCTCGCGTAGGACCGGGAAGCTTCGAACACTCCCTGCTCCGTCACGAACAGAGCAAGGTAGGCTGCATGGATCAGGGCGATCAGGATCACCACCAGCAGCCTTGCATCGAAGCTGTTCGCGAGATCGACCGGCCACCGGTACCAGAAAATCCCGATGCAGACGAGGATGACCACTGCGTTGATAAGGAACGCGGGCCGCTTCAGACCGAGCAGGTTGCGGCGGAAGCCGTAATCGACATTCTCGTTGAAGAGGATGTCGAACTTCTTCCTGTTCCGGGTGTTCTCGCGCAGCCATGCGGTCCCGCGCTCATAGAAGGCGTCCGCGGCTTCGGGATCGGCGGTTTCCTCGTCGCTGGACGGAGCGGCTTCGCCCAGCTTCCGAGCGATGAATGCATGGAAACCGGACTTGGTCGCCGCGTCGTACGTTGGGTCGCGATGCCGCAACGTCACCGTCGTCGGCAGACCGCACATCTTTTCGATGATCGCCGGCTCGATCGCCCGGCCGCGGCGGCGCGCCACATCGGCGAATACGCCGAACAGGACGATGAGCGCGGTGCCCGCGATCAGGTTCGTCAGCGCGATGCCTCCCCATGCGATGAAGATCGCGACGAACGCGAAGGCGGGCGCTCCGCCTATCACCGCAGGAACGAGTCGGGCACGCATCGTGTAGGCATCGATCGGGTACTTCATCGCGTTGCTCCGTCTTCGAGAACCTTCGGTGCGGCGGCCTCCGACAGCGCTTCGGCGGTGAAGTGCGTGTAGCCGGCCGGCGTGTGAATGAGCATCAGCAACGGGAAGAACTGGCTGACGCAAAGGAGCGCGGCGGTCCTCAGGTCGAGTGCCGATGGTCCGCTCGGGACCAGGTGATTGTGCCAGGTGCCGAGCGCGTAGAGAGCGCCGCCGGATCCCTCGATGAGGTCGCGCAGCACCGGGCGCAGACCTTCAGTACCGAGGACGAATTCGTCGCGCGAGAATTTGCTGTCGGGCGGGGCCGGCAATACGTCGACCACGTGGAAGGTGTCGCTTACGTCGGAATACCGCCCGATCAGGATGCCGCCGGTCTCGGTGCCTCGGCGTGCAGCGACCGCGTCCCGGATCTGCCTGTCGGCGTCGGGGCCGAGACGCACCTCGCTGATCCCTTCCTTGCTGACGACGATCCGCGGCGCGACCTCGCTCCGCTGCCATGTCTGGCTCAGGCCGTCCTCGGCGATCCTGCCGATCGACAGCTCGCCTGCTTCCGGCAGCCCCTGCCGCTGGAGCTGCATGATCCGCTCCGCCATCGGCGCGCTCAGTGCCGAAAGCCGCGCATCGGAGAGCGGCAGCGTCGCGGCCGAGCAGCCCTGTCCGATCGCGATGGCCTCGGCCGCCGTGTTGAAGACATCGGCCCGCAGGCCGGCGTCGGCGTTGATCTGGCGATAGGCTTCGCAGATCAGGTCGGTCGAGGAGGGATTGGCACACGGCCCCTCGACGGACACCATCGCGACGCTGCCGATGCCGAGGACGCAGGCCTCGATCAGGCGCGGACGGTTTGCTGCGACGTCGGCCATGACGAGCGCTTCGCGGACGCTGGCCGACCCTGTCGTGTTCACCACCGCGAAGCTGTCCGGCGCGACAACCGATGCGATCGACCGCTCCGAGAACGCGAGGCTGACCACGTCAGTCTGATGGGGAGCCGCCATTTGACGGAGCGGCGCCAGCGATTCCGCCAGATGGTGCGCCTTCGGCACGAACCAGAAGCTCTCCACCTTGCTGTCGGAGGGCAGCGTCCCGTGCCGGGCGAAATTGTGCGGCTGCATGTCGGCGCTATCGACGACCGAGGCTGGCCCCCGTCCGGACTTCGACAGATGCACGGCGACCTTGGAGCCGACGCTGCCGCAACCGATCAGCGTCCAGGGACGGACGGCATCGCCGGCATCTCCCGCCGCGCGCCGGAGCAGACGGGACGATATCTCGTCGCGGTGCATCGCCGTCCGAACCGCCGTGTCGCTTCCCGGCGTCAGGGCCTCGGCCTTCCGCAGCTCGACCACGTAGGGGCAGATCTCGATCGGGGAGCCCGTGCCGATGACGTCGCACGGGCGCCTCGCCAGCAGAAGCACCGCGACCGGCTGGCTCTTGCGGAGCCCGGACCCCGGCATCCGGCTCTGAAGCATCGCCAGCTTGGGCGCGAGAAACTCGCGGCAGCCGAGCGTCTCGGCGCGGGCCAGAAGCTCGTCGATCGTCGTGACGTTCTCCGGCTGGTATTCGCCAGCCACGAACGGCTTGCCGGATGGCAACCTGCCCGACCACGCGACGATCGCATGCGTCGTGCCCGTGCGTGCGTTCGGACCGGCTGGCTCATAGGCCCAGCCATCGGCGAATTTGGGACCGAGCGGCACCGGATCCGCCTGATGCAAACCGATGCGGTAGGTCGTATGCTCGCCTTCCGTGGCTGCGTAGTACCATGCCCGATACACGGCGCACCGGCCGTCGCGGCCGGGCAGCGACGTCAGCCAGTCCGCATCCGCGACCACGAAGTCGTCAATCCCGTCGCGTCGGACCGGCTCCCAACCGTGCTGCGGATCGATCAGTTGAGCCGTGGCGGCCTTGTCCAGCCAATCGACGAGCTGCTCGAACAGGCCCGCCATTCCCCTGACCCGGAGCACCTCTCTCGGCGAGCCGGCGACGAGGCAGGGTTCGGGAAGAGTGCCGGCATGGGCGGGCTGGATATGCGGATGGCTGCGGTTGAAATCGCGCCGCAGCAGGATGCGCGGCGCGCTCAGAGGGTAAGCGGCACTGAACACGAACGACACCGGTTCGACGGCGCGCACGCCGGACGGGCTGACGCCCGCCGCCCGCCATGCGTTCGCAAGCTCGGTCCGGATCTCGACGACGGCGACCGTGACATCGCTCCTCTCGACACGATGCGCCGTCACGCGCTCCACCGAGGGGTGCGCCTCCAGGAAGCGGAGCGCACGCCGCACGCTTACCGGGATCCGTTCGGTCTCGACCTCCGACATGCGGTCATCCATGGGCCAGCGGCTGGCTCCCGATGCCGGTGCCGGCGGCGACGCTCACACCGAACACCGCCCGTTTCAGCCGCGGGCCCGCGGAAGTGACCTCGATCACCAGCGGGTCGTCGCCCGGGCCGTCGGCGACGCACTTGAATTCGCCCTTCACGTCGTCGAGGATGTCGAGATATTCACGCTTGGCGCGGATGCAGGGCGGGTCGCTCTCGTCGTCCACGACCGTCTTGCTGCTGGACACCGCCAGGGCGCCGCTCAGGGCCTGTCCGAGCGCGTTGCGCGCCTTTTGCGACACCTTGGCCTTCTCGCCCAGTTTCGACCAGCTATCATAGGACAGGCTGTGCCAGGAGCAGTGGTGCGGCGCGATCAGCACGTCGTATTCCAGACGTTCCGGCGTCTTCGCATTGCGATCCCAGATGCGGTCCCAGATCGCCACCTCGGCATCCCCGCCGAGCAGGTAGCGCGCCTTGACGGCCTTCGAGACCTTCAGGTCGATGCGGATGATGACGCTGGAATTGTTCTTGGTGAGGACATCCTCCTCCTTGTCGTCGGCCGCGGGCATCGGCGCCAGCAGCCGGGCCTCGAACGACGTGTCGGTCTGGCCGCAGATCTTCGAGAAGACCTCGTCGACCTTCACCAGGATCGCGCCGAGATCGTCCGTCTTGCCGTCGACGTCCTCGCCCAGGATGACGATGCGGTTGCCGTCGGCGAGCGAGCCGTCCGCTCTGTACTTCTTCACGCGCCGGCGCGCCTCGTCGCGCCAGGCTTCCGCGTCCGCGCAGAGCACGTGGTCCTCGTCCTTGGCCTTGGCACGGCGGAACACGATCGGCGACGACCACATCTCGCGGATGATGATCTTGTCGTCAGCCTTCGACCAGGTCGACGGGTCGCCGAGATGGAAATGCTTCTCCAGACCGCGGATGTGATCTGCGTCGGGATGGGTGTTGAGGAAGGCGTCCACGAACAGCCTATCCTTGTCGTCGCGGTCCAATCTCTTGCGGAGCTGCTTGGCGACGTCCGGCGTGTCGTCGTCCTCGTCGTCGGCGGCGCACCGGATGTTGATGTCCGCAAGGATCCGGCGACCGGACTCCAGCTCGATCAGCGTCATGTCTCCGTTGTCGACTTTGAAATGTGATGTCTTGACTGCCATCGTGGTCCTCATGATCCGTCAGTCCGTTCCCGACCGGCGACGGCTGACGGTGATTCCGCCCATCGCACCGTTCGGCCGGAGCCGACGGTTGTATTCGCCCCTGGGTTGCTCCAAGAAGGCGGTTCCTATTGACCTATGCGGGGCCGAACCCTGCCCGCGGACATGCGCCAAAAAAATAATCAGCGAGCATGTCCGAGCCCGCCGCAGCGCGCCGCATGGGAGAGGAGGGGGAACGCTTGCAACGCCAAGACCAGAAGGCCGTCCGATCCCGCCAGGAGGTGGAGGCCGCGATCTGCGGCCTCAGCACCGCCGAATGGGCGAGGATCGATTCCGTCGCGAGGTCGTTCTCGTTCGGGACGGGATGGGAGTCAGACGACCTGTCGCAGGAGGCCGTCTTCCGGACGTTGCGGGGCACCCGGAATTGTCCGGTGGAGGTCGATGTCGTGAAGCACCTGATCGACACCATGAGCAGCATCGCGGACGGAGAGAGGGAAAAGGCGCACAATCAGCTTGTGCATCTGCCCACCGTCCAGGCGGGGATCGAGGATGGGATCGACTCGCCCGCAGCGGAGTGGTCGGCGGAAGAGCAGAAGGCCTACGACGACGGGCGGAACGAAATCTTGGCGATTTTCGACGACGATACCGTGGCGCGCGATCTCGTCGAGGGTATCCTGGCCGAGTTCGATGCCGATCAGCTCAAGGAACTTACGGGACTGGACGGCACAGCCTATGCAACCAAGCGAACCCTGATACGGCGCAGACTTCTCAAACTCCGTCCCAAGGGATACCGGACATGACCCGCGGAAAGCAGAGACAGAGCGGTTTCCGAGGCATCGGACGGCACTTCGTCGAAGACATCATGCAGGCCTCAGACGACGAGATCCTCGCCCAGTATGCCGAAGACATCGGAGAGCCCGAGGCGAACGCCGCGCGGATGCGCGCGATGGTCGAAAGAACGGTTTTGCTGGCGAACAAGGATAGGCTTCACGCCGCCCGCGCCGGCGCGTCCGCGAACAAGACGACCCAGCCTCAGCCGGTCATTCCCATAGCCGAGGCACGGGAACGGCTGCGGCAGGCCCTCGCCTCCAATGCCCACGACGACAGTTTCACGCTGGCCGCCCGCAAGGAAACCGAATTGTCGGACGCCGACGTTCTCGACATGCTGCAGGCCATGCGCGAACTGGGGATCATCAAGTGAGGCCGTGTCTGTGACGCCGGCCGAAGTCCTGCTGCGCGAACTCGGCATCACGTCGCCGGCCGAGATAGATCTAGAGGCGATCGCGCATCACGTGGGCGCCCGCGTCAGATATTGCCCTTTGAACGGCTGCGAAGCGCATATTCTGGGGCGCGGCGGCAAGGCGATCATCACCGTGAAATCCGGAAGCTCGGCACGCCGGAAGCGGTTTTCGATCGCGCACGAACTCGGTCACTGGCGCTTCCATCGCGGCAAGACGCTGGTCTGCCGGGTCGACGAATATCGGCCGCGGGAAGCTCAATCCGCCGAGAAGGTGGCGGATGGATACGCGGCCGACCTCCTGATGCCGCGTTACCTTTTCGAGCCGCTGGCCCGACAGGTGGGCACGTTCACGTTCAAAACGATCGGCGAACTGGCCGAGACCTTCAAGACGAGCGTCACCGCGACCGCGATCCGACTCGTCGAACTCGGCCATCTTCAAGGATTCGTGGTGTGCCATACGCCTCGCGGGCGAAAGTGGTTCGCGCGGGCACGGAGCATCGACCGGGCGTGGTTGCCGCGGGACGACCTCGACCCAAAGAGCTCCGCATTCGGCGTGCAGTTCGGAGGCCGCCCCGACGACACGGCGCCACGCAAGGTGAGCGCGGCGACCTGGCTCAACCGCTTCGATGCAAACCGCTTCGATGTCCGGGAACAGACCATCCGGACGGCCCGCGACGAGACCCTCAGCCTGGTGCTCGTGGACGAGAAGGCCATGCTTGCAGCAAAATAGCGTCAGGGATCATCGTTGCCCCAAAAGAAAAGCCCGCCATCGCTGGCGGGCTTCCCTTTATACCTGCCACCCGATCCATGGCTTGTGATACTCGCCCCCTATGGGCCGGCCTCATCTGGCGCTCGCTCGGACCTGTGCAGCTTTCACCACACCTGATGTTTTATGACCGTAAGGCGTAAATACGGTCATGGTGTTTCCACCAACGTACCCGAGAATATCTGCCGTCCGGCGTCCCAAGTCAAGGAGAGATCTCAGCGAAATTTCCTATACTTACGGGAACTATAAGCCGCTGAGGAAACAGGCCGCCCTATCTATCTTGCAGCCTGTCTTGGCCGTCAACAGCTCGATCATGGCGGAAAGCGAAGCCCCGGACGACATGATGTCATCGACGACCAGTACGTTCTTTCCGCTGATATCGGGTGCTCCACCGCCGACTTCAAACGGATCGAAATACCGCCGTATTTTGGGTCCGATTTCTTTCATCGAAGCCAGTTGTCCGGGCTTCATTTGCCGCCAAGTGTGCATCTGACTCTTGTAGTCCTTTTCGCGCTGACCGCCTAAATTTTTAGGAATACTGTCTCCGTACTGCGCCAGCATCTCGGCTACGGTCTTTTTCCTGAGAAACCCGCAGCCCAGATACGGCGTGCCCGTCACCTGACACACCATCTGGGCAAATTCTTCGGAAAAACCGTAGCTCGACGGCATCGGCATGACATAGTCAGTGCCCTGAAGCTCCGTGCATTTCTCCAGAATTTCGCGCGCTCGCGCCATGATCTGCGTGCGGTACATCGCCACGATGTTGTAGCCGCCCATACCTTTCAGTGCATAGATGAGAGGATTGCCGTCGCGATCGAGATCGCCGGTCTTGTTCCTGCGGAAGACGTGGTGGACGGTCACGCCACCCAGCTTTTTCGAGGTCGGATTGGCGTCCAGCGAGGTGTTCACGCGCTTTTCGTGCGTCTGATCGTGCGCGACGAAGTTGTCGCCGGATATGTTGATACCCATCGTTTCCCCGGTTTCCGCGAGCGGGACTGTAGAGGCCGCGGAATGGTCCAAGTCAACCTTGCGGAACGATTGGATCGGCGCGATCTCGCCATGTGCTGTGGATGCCCGACCGACTCTATGACCTCCCCGTCGAAATCGGGTCTGCTGACGCTCCTTTTGCTCACGGACGGCATAGGTCATGATTTAAAGCTGTGGGGGCGCCACCAGAGCGACGGCTGCCGACGAGGGATAGGTGGGCGCGCGCAGATCGTCCGACTGATCGTGCTTGTCGCCGTCATCCGCGATGATCGAGGGGCCGCAGCTTCCTGGAGCGCTGCCGGCGGCGAAATTCGTCTATGTCGCGGGAGGTCGATCGGAGTCAGTCGTCTTCGCGGGACGCGGACGCGACCGGTAGCCGCCCCGGAAAGCCGGCGATCTGCCCGTCTCTCCGGCCGAAGATATTACCGGCTTCTGGACATGAATTCAGACAACCGCAGAGGATTTCAGCCTCGGTCCGCATGAGCGGATGTTCGTCGCCGAGGGATATTTCGAGCGCGAGGCCGGTGCTGTCGTCGACGACACTCCAACCGCGAGGTCCTTGCACGACGCGGAAACGCTTCGATGCCGCACGGGGCCCATCGCCGGAGCGCGCCGTCACGACGCGCGTCCGGGAAATGAAGATCGCCACGGCGCCGTCATCGACCCTTGGGCCCGCCATTGTATGTCCAAGCTCCTGCGCGAGCCTTGGGTGCGCTGCCGTCGGACCGGCCATCGTAGGCGAAGGACTGCAGCGGGCTGGCGGAGCCGACCGCCTGGCTCTGCTGCCGAATTTCACCCGGCCAGTAACTCTTGTCCGTGATCGTGGAACCTGCATTGGCCGCAGCGGAAAACGAAACGGCGGAGGCCAGGACGGCCGAAACGAGCAACTTCTTGCGTGACATGTTCGAACTCCATTCGTTGAAGAAAGCGGGTTCATCGCGCTTTCACAGATGAGTTCGCAGGCTGAAGACGAACGGTTACAGGCTCGCGCATCCGTGATCCCGATCCACTCACCACCTCAGCAGGCGCGGACCGAGTACGGCACCGGCAAGCGTGCACAACAGGATCGTCCCGCCGTACCAGACCGTCACGAAGGGGAGGGAGTCGTCCATGCAGTGCAGCGCGTAGGCCATCGCGCTCACGCCGCCGGCGAACAGACCAGCCGCCGCGCCGGCGAGCCTGAGATCCGTCGGTGCTCCCTTTCTCACGGCCCATATCGTCGCGGCGAAGGGGATGACGGCGATGATCGGTATCGACAGTAGGCACTCCAGCCATTGATCCCCGACGATCATCGCCTCCCAGTGGGACGGGGGCGCGAGAGACAGGTTCACCAGGCCGATGCCCAAGACGACGACGAACGGGACGACGACCAGCACCGGTCTCGTCCTCCGCTCTCCCCCGGGGCGCGCGAGCTTCGTGAGGTAAAGAAATCCGAGCGCGACGATCGTGACCGTGAACGAAAGCTTGAGGACGAGTAAGCCTATGGCTCGAAGGTCTGTGAAATTAGGGCGGAAGCCGAGGACCGCGGCGACGCCAGCCACGGCCGCGGCGACACCGATCATCGCGGCGGTGCCGATCGTCCGCGAGTGTGATCCGCGGTCGATGCGGACATCTCCCGTGCTCAGCAGGTCGAGAAGTTCGTCCGTCTTCACGCGCGCGTCTCCTTCGCGATCAGGGCGGCCAGGCGCTTCAGGCCGCGGTGGATATTGATCTTCACCAACGGCTCCGAGATGCCGCACCGTTCGGCGGCCTCGGAGACGCTGCGGCCGTCGAGTTTCACCGCGACGATCGAGCAGCGCATCTTTTCGGGCAGCAGTCCCAAGATCTGCCCCAGATCCAGGCTGCTCTCGACCGCCGACGGATCGTCGCCGGCCGTCACGTTCTCCGCGGCGTCGATCGGTAGGTTCTTGACGGATTTCCTGGTCCGCCGCAGGTAGTCGATGAGCTTGAAGCGCGCGATGGCTTGTACCCACGGCGTCAACGGTTCGTCGGGATCGTAGGTATGCCGCTTGAGGTGTATCGCCAGAACCGCCTCCTGAACGAGATCCTCAGCTTCGCTTGCCGAACGTCCGGCCCGGACGAGCTTGCTTCTATAGTACGCACGCAGGTGACCGCTCAGCCGACCGAGCAATACGCGATGCGCGGCTGCGTCGCCGTCCAGGCTCGCGAGCATGAGCTTCCTAAGTTCATTTTCAGTGGCGGTCATGACGGGTCCATTGCGATGAGTTCGCAGCGCTGACGTCCGCGGTTACACGCGACCGCGAAAAAAGGCGGAAGCCAACGAAGACCGACGGTGAGCCCGCGAGGTCTCATTCGGCCGCCTGTGATCGGTCGGTCGGAACGGTCCGGCTGGCGTCGGGCGGCGCCTCCGAGACCTCAACTCCCGGCCGTCGAGGCAGCCGGAGACCCTTGACGAGGGCGTAGACGGCCGGAATCACAACGAGCGTCAGGATGGTCGACGAGATCATGCCGCCGATCATCGGCACCGCGATGCGCTGCATGACTTCCGATCCCGTCCCAGTGCTCCACAGGATCGGGATGAGGCCGGCCATGATGGCCACGACGGTCATCATCTTCGGACGGACCCGCTCGACCGCCCCCAGCATGATCGCTGCGTTGAGGTCGGACCGCGTGAACGGCTTGCCGTCCGCCGCCCGCGCGACCTGGATCTCCTTCATCGCGTGATCGAGATAGATCAGCATGATGACGCCGGTCTCCGCGGCGACGCCGGCCAGCGCGATGAAGCCGACGGCGACGGCGACCGAGAAGTTGAAACCCAGCCACCACATCAGCCAAAGCCCGCCGACGAGCGCGAACGGGAGCGACAGCATCACGATCAGCGTCTCGGTCAGGCGCCGGAAGTTCAGGTAGAGCAGCAGGAAGATGATCAGCAACGTGACCGGCACGACGATCTTGAGACGTGCCGTCGCGCGCTCCAGATATTCGAACTGCCCGCTCCAGACCACGTAGTTGCCCGGCGGAAACTGCACGCTGGCGGCGACCGCCGCCTTGGCGTCGGCGACGTAGCCGCCGAGATCGCGATCCCGGATGTCGACGAAGATGTAGACGGCAAGTTGACCGTTCTCCGTCCGGATCGACGTCGGCCCCCGTGTAAGCTTGATCGCGGCGACTTCTCCCAGAGGCACGGTGCCCCCGCCAGGCAGCCCGACCAGGACGTCCCGGGCGATAGACTGGGGATCGCTGCGCAGATCGCGCGGATACCGCAGATTGACGCCGTAGCGTTCGCGGCCTTCCACGGTGGTGGTGATGGTTTCGCCGCCCAGAGCTGAGGACACAGTATCCTGAACGTCGCTGATCATGAGGCCGTACCGCGCCAGCGCATCCCGGTCGGGAACGATGTCGAGGTAGTAGCCGCCGATGACGCGCTCCGCGTATGCGCTCGACGTACCTGGCACGGCCTTGACGACGGTCTCGATCCGACGGGCGAGTTTCTCCATCTCGACCAGATCCGTCCCCAGCACCTTGATGCCGATCGGCGTACGTATGCCGGTCGCCAGCATGTCGGTGCGTGCCTTGATGGGCATGGTCCAGGCGTTGGAGACGCCGGGGAACTGCAGCGCCTTGTCCATGTCGGCGATCAGGCCGTCGACGGTCAGACCTGGCCGCCACTGCTCCTTGGGCTTCAGATTGACGATCGTCTCGAACATCTCGGTCGGCGCCGGATCGGTCGCGGTTTCGGCGCGTCCGGCCTTGCCGTAGACCGAGGCCACTTCGGGGAAGCTCTTGATGATCCGGTTCTGTGTCTGCAGGATCTCCGCCGCCTTGGTCACCGAGAGACCCGGCAGCGTGGTCGGCATGTACATCAACGTCCCTTCGTTCAGACTCGGCATGAACTCCGTTCCGAGCTGCCGCGCCGGCCAAAGGCTGACCGCCAGCGCGGCGAGCGCGAGCAAGATCGTCAGAATCTTGGCCTTCAGCACGCCGCGGATCAGCGGCCGGTAGACCCAGATCAGGAAACGGTTGATGGGATTCCGGTGCTCCGGAACGATCCGGCCTCGCACGAACAGCACCATCAGCGCCGGCACCAGCGTGATCGACAAGAGGGCGGCAGCCGCCATCGCGAAAGTCTTGGTGAACGCCAGCGGGCTGAACAGCCGGCCTTCCTGCGATTCCATCGTGAAGATCGGGAGGAACGAGACCGTGATGATCAGCAGGCTGAAAAACAACGCCGGGCCGACCTCGCTCGCGGCCTCGATCAGGACTTCCAGCCGCGGCTTTTCGGGGGGAGCGCGTTCGAGGTGCTTGTGGGCGTTCTCGATCATGACGATGGCACCGTCGATCATCGCGCCGATCGCGATGGCGATGCCGCCGAGGCTCATGATGTTGGATCCGATGCCGAACAGTTTCATGGCACCGAAAGCCATGAGGATTCCGACAGGAAGCATGACGATGGCGACGAGCGCGCTGCGCACATGCAGCAGGAATACGATGCAGACCAGGGCGACGACGATGCTTTCCTCGGTCAGCGTCCGCTTCAACGTTTCGATCGCGCTATGGATGAGCTCGGAGCGGTCGTAGACCGGGATGATCTCGACGCCCTTGGGGAGCGCGGTCGCCATCTCGGCCAGGCGCCTCTTCACGTTGTCGATGACGTCGAGCGCGTTCTGCCCGAAGCGCTGCAGGGCGATGCCGCTGGCGACTTCGCCGTCTCCGTCGAGTTCCGTGATGCCGCGGCGCTCGTCCGGACCGAGCTCGATCCGCGCGACGTCCTTCAGCAGCACCGGCGTGCCCTTGTCGACCTTGAGCACGATGTTCGACAGATCGGAAAGGCTCTTGACGTATCCTCTGCCCCGCACCACGAATTCGAATTCCGAGAGCTCGACGGTGCGCCCGCCGACGTCCATGTTGCTGCCGCGGACCGCGTCCCGCACCTTCGCCAGCGGGATGTCGAGCGACCGCAGCCGGTTCGGATCCACCACGATGTTGTACTGCTTGACGAAGCCGCCGACGCTGGCGACTTCGGCTACGCCCTCGGCCTTCGCAATGCCGTAGCGGATCGTCCAGTCCTGGATCGACCGCAGGTCCGCCAACGACCGATCCTTCGACTGCAGCGCGTACTGGTAGACCCAGCCGACCCCGGTAGCGTCCGGACCCAATGTCGGCGTGACGCCGGCCGGAAGCCTGCGCGCCGCGGCGTTGAGATATTCGAGCACGCGCGAGCGTGCCCAGTAGATATCGGTACCGTCCTCGAAGATGATGTAGACGAACGACACGCCGAAGAAGGAGAAGCCGCGGACGACCTTCGATTTCGGCACCGTCAGCATGGCCGTCGTCAGGGGATAGGTCACCTGGTCCTCGATGACCTGGGGCGCCTGCCCCTTGTACTCGGTATAGACGATCACCTGGGTGTCGGAGAGGTCCGGTATCGCGTCCAAGGCCGAGTGCTTCAAGGCGTATAGACCGCCCGCGACGACGAAGACCGTTCCGATCAGGATCAGCATCAGGTTGCGGGCCGACCAGTCGATGAGACGCGCGATCATTGCGTTTTCTCTCCCGTATCGAGGCCTGAGAGTGCGGCCTTCAGGTTGCTTTCGGCGTCGATCAGGAAGTTCGCGGAAACGACGACCTTGTCGTGTTCGGCAAGCCCCTCCTTAATCTCCACCCGGCCTTCTCCGCGGCGTCCGAGCCTGACTGCGCGCGGTTCGAACCGGCCTTCCCCCTTGTCCAGCAGCACCAATTGGCGCTCGCCGCTGTCGATGACGGCGCTGCTCGACACGGTCACGACGGGCGCTTCCGTCCCAGTGGCGATCTCCACGTCGGCGTACATGTCCGGCCGCAGCACCTCGTCCGGATTGGGAAGTTCGATCCTGACCCGCGCGGTGCGCGTCTCGGGTCTCAGGTTCGGATAGATCACCGTCACCTTTCCGGCGAAGCGCCGGTCGGGATAGGCCCGGGGCCGCACGACGGCCTTCTGACCAACCTCCAGCAGTGCCAGATCCCGCTCCGAGACGTCGACCATCACCCACACCACACCGCGGTCGACGATCCGGAACAGGATGTCGCCGGGTGCGGCCCGCATGCCGTTGACGGCGGTCCGGTCCACGATCTCGCCGTCCTGAGGCGCGGGCCAATTCAGATAGACGGGAATCTCCCGCGTGCGTTCGATGTCCGCGATGAAGGCGTCGGGCGCGCCGAGATTCTCGAGACGGCGGCGCGCGCCCTTCAGCGCCTGGCCGCCGATGCCGACGTCGCTCCGGGCGTTCAGCGCCGACAGATATTCGGCGGCGGCGCTCGACAGGTTCGGCCCGTAGATCCGCATCAGGGGCTGCCCCTTGCGGACATGCGAGCCGGTGGTGACGTCCGCGACGGTGTCGATGAATCCTTCGAAGCGGAGCGACACGACCGACACGCGCCGCTCGTCCTGCTGCAGCGTCCCCGGCGCCCTGACCATCGTGTTGAGCGTGCGGAGCTCCGCCGTTTCCGTCCGCACGCCCGCCTTCTGAAGCTTGCCCGCGCTGACCTTCACCGAGGCGTCGTCGTCCTGCTCGCCGTCGTAGACCGGCAGGTAGTCCATCCCCATCGAGTCCTTCTTCGGGACCGGCGAGGTATCCGGAAGCCCCATAGGATTGCGGTAGAACTTGATGCGTCTGGGCTCGGCACCCTTCTCGGCCACGGGCTGCGGCGCCTCCTCGAAGCTCAGGTCCTCGCTGCTGCGTACGGGTAAGTATTCCTTGCCCGAAGCGGTCTTCGCCGGCGCCGGCGAGTATTTCGGTTTCCCGTCCGGGTCGCGGTAGTACACGACCGGTCCGGTCGGCGATGGGCGAGCGGGGCTCATGTCGGCGGCCGCAGGCAGCACGGCCGACAGCCAGGCCGGCAGCGGATGGTTCAACCTACCGAACGCCAAGCCGGCGCCGCCGGCGGTCGTCGCCACGGCAGCGATCAGGATCAAGGTCGACGAACGCTTCATAGCGAACCTCCCGCGAGCCGCTCGAGCTCGGCATACTTCGATTGCAATTCGACCTTGAGCTTGAGCAGGTCGAGCTGGACGGCCCGGAAACGGCGCTCCGAGTCGAAGAGCAGCGAGAGATCCGAGGAGCCGGCCTGGAAGCCGTTGCGGGCGTTCTCCACCGAGGAGCGCGCGGGCGGCAGTTGGCGGGACGCGTAGATCTGGACGACCTTGCGCAAAGCATCGACGCCGAACCAGGCGTCCGCGATCTGTCCGTCGATCCGCAGCCGAAGCGCCTCGTTTCGAGCCTGAGCGGCAGAGAGGCGTGCGCCGGCCGCGCGCTGTTCGGCGTCCTTCACGTCGTAGTGCAGCGGTAGCTTGACCCCCAGCGTGAACTCGCCAGTCGACTCCGCTGCCGGTCGTTGCACGTACTTCGCACCGACGTTGACGTCGGGATAGTAGTTCAGATCGGTCAGCGATTTGGCTTGGGCCGCCGCACTGCTCTGGGCCCCTGCGAGCGCCAACATCGGGTTCGCCGACCGCCCGAGCGTCTGAACCTGGGCAAGGCCGACCACCTTGAGCATCCGGAAGCCCGTCGGTGCCGCCAGAGGCGCCAGGGACGGTCGGCCGATCAACGCGTTCAGCCGCGCCGCGGCGGATTTCAGTTCGCCCTGCCGCCGGACGAGATCACCCTCGGCGGAGGCGGCCTCGATCTCGGCCTTGATGACGTCCTGCCGGTCAACCGATGTCGTGCCGTAGCGGGAGCGCAGCAGGCCGAGGATCTCGTCGTAGCGTCGCCTGATGTCGGTCGCGATGCCGATGGCTTCATAGGCGGCGTTGTATTCGCCGTGCGCGGCCACGACCTGCGCGACCAATTCGATCACGGTCGCGCGCCCCTGGAATTTCGCGGCATCCGCGTCCGAACGCGCGATGTCGCGTTCCAGGCCGTATTTTCCCCAAAGCTTGATCTCCTGATCGAAACCGACGCGGCGCTGACCGACGCCCTGCCGGTTGACGTCCCATGCTTCGAGGATGAGCGTCGGATCGGCTACGACGCCCATCGTTCCGATCCTGTGCACCGCCGCGTCGAAATCGAGCGACGCGGCGGCAACCGTCGGATTGAGACGCCGGGCGAAAGCGACGACGCTTTCCACCGTGGCACCGAGCTCGTTCCGCTCGGCAGCGGCGGCGGGATACGACCACAGCAATGCTGTGGTCGCTCCTACAATCGCAAAACGCGCGATGGAGGCCGCCGCTGTCACGGCGTCGCCTTCAGGACGAGCTTGTTCTCGACCGTTCCCGTCTCGCCCTGGACCTTGGCGCCAAGCGACAACTGCCAGCCGCCTTCCATCGTCACGGCGGCCTTGAACTTGTAGACTCCCGGCTCTGTGCTAGGCATCGCATCTATGGTGGTCTTCATCGACTCCATGCCGTCCGGAGCCATGTCCAGCCGCTTGGCGAAGATGACGGCGTCCGGGACCGGTTTGCCGTCCGGCTTGTGGACGAGGCGGACGGCGATGACCGCTTCGCCCTTCTTGACGGTCTTGTCGACGAGTTGGAATTCGTAGTCCTTGACGTCGGCGCGTGCTGTCGTGGCTCCGACGGCCAAGCCAAGGCAGACCGCCGCGGCCCGG
Source organism: Bradyrhizobiaceae bacterium PARB1 (assembly GCA_002256345.1). Classification (GTDB taxonomy): domain Bacteria; phylum Pseudomonadota; class Alphaproteobacteria; order Rhizobiales; family Xanthobacteraceae; genus Tardiphaga. Next base: position 283,100 of record NKIY01000004.1, read on the forward strand.
AGGGCGCGCGTGGATTTGCAGCTCTTCATGATGAGATCCTCGATGTCCTGATGTACCGCGGATAGCGGCATGCATGTTCAACCGCACGGCCTTGGGCCGGAACGGCAGCAGACGGCGTTTTGACGCCGATCAGGTCGAGGTTCGAGGAGGATGGTCCGGAGGGTCGCCGACGAGGCCGTCGGCCGCAAGGTCGTCGAACGCGAACGAGAGACGGCCGACCTGGAAGGATATCCGGATGCCGTTCGCCGCCGACAGATCCGCCTGTGCGACCGTCAGCATGCACAAGGCGAGCAACGGACAATCCTTGCAGCCGTCGCTCTTCTGCTCGTCGGGACAACACGGCATGTCTGCCGACATCGCGGACATGTCGACCGTCACGGCGGAGGCCGCGCCTTTTGCGGTCGCCGGCGTCACCATCGGCGCGAACGCGAGCCCTGCGATCACGAAGACCGCGAGCAGACGACCGATGGTACGTCGAATATCCATGGCAGGACCATCACATGGGCGGCGGCTACAGGGAAGGGCCGTCGGTTCACGTCTTCGCCAGCGGCGCCAACGAAACGGCCGATCTGGTTAACCGCGTCGGCTCAGGTCGCGATTTCCGTGCCCAGAAACCGCATGAACGGCTTCTGGCCGTCGGCTCCGAAGGTCAGGACATCGTACGCCCTCGGCGTTCCACCTTCCATACCGGGCGATCCGGCGGGCATGCCCGGGACCGCAAGTCCCAGGACGGCCGGGCGCTGTGCGAGGAGCCGTCGGATCGCCTGCGCGGGCACGTGGCCCTCGACGACGAAGCCGGACACTTCCGCGGTGTGGCAGGAGGCCAACGATGGCGGCACACGAAGCCGCGTCCGGACCGCCCTCAGATCGGCCGTCTCATCGACAGTCACCGCAAACCCCGCGGCCTGCATGTGCTTCACCCAGCCGCCGCAGCAGCCGCAGTCCGGATCCTTGTGGACAAGGACGGCCGGCGCCTCTGCGCGGGCCAGCCCCGGCGACACCGCGATGCCGGCGGCAAGCAGGGCCAGCGCGCGCCGGCGCGTGACGGATTCGAATATCTCATGCATCGCACACTCCTCTGGTTTCGTGACTGTGGGTATCGCGCAGGGCACTAACCGACCCGCCGCGTCTGAATCATGGCAAGCACTTCGAGATCGACCTGATCGCTTTCAGCCCCTCGCCGAAACGGATGATCGAGTCCCGATGTCGTTCGAGTTCGCCGTAGGCGAGATAGCGGACGTCCAAGCCTACGACCGCGGCGAAGGCGGGCCTCGCCATCTGCGCGCGGACCTCGCTCTCGCGGGCATCCGGCGCCACCAGGAAGATGCCCTTCAAGAGATTGCCGCACGGGCCGAGCGCGAGGTCGAGCATCCTCACGATTCCGGAATAGATGGAGGTCGAGTGCTCCACCTCGAAGGCCGCATGGATGGCGCCGTCCCGCTTGTCCAGCCAGAGCACGTCAATCAGCCGTACGGCGTCGATGCCGGCGGACCCGTCGAATGGCCGCAAGTCGCCGGCGCATCCGTCGGACAGCCGCCCTCCGCCATACGGGCGGTTACGGTCGTTGGCGGCGATCCAGACGTCGTATCCGAGCCCGAGGCCGATATCGCGCAACAGGCCCTGCATATCGGTGTGGGACCGGTCACTCTCCGGTTCGCGTGTCGGCAGAAGTTCGACGGCCCTCTCGCGTACAGCGGCCAGATCGCGCTCCCAGACCGCGACCGCGTCGGCCTCGTCTAGCGGCGGTGCGGGATATCGGCCCGTTCCGACGTCGAACAGGAATCCGGCGATGGCCCCGAGATCGTTCGAGAGCAGGTCCCGGTGGCGCTCATTGAGCCGCAGCGTTCCGGCACGCATCGCAAGATAGTCCGGCCAGCTCCCGAGCTTCGTCCGAGACCCGGTGACCGCGTTGTACCCCCTGACGATAGCCGTATTGAAGGGCACGGCGATCGTGGGATGCAGGAAGTAAAGCAGGTTCGCCGCCGCGGGACCCAGTCCCTTGATGCGGCGGGCGTCGAGGGTCGTCACGGCGTGCAGCACCTGCTCCTCCGTCGAACAGCAGCAGCAGGCGTCGAGGAAACGGCCGAAGGCGCGCTGGTTGTCGGGGTCTTCGTATATGTCGGGAATCCGCAGCTTCGGCTTCCACAAGAACGCGTGATCCGCGCCCTTGAATATCTGCCGCTGCTCGGCGACGGACCTCACGGCGACCTCGAGCGAGGAACCCTTGTAGACGTTCCCGAACGACCCGCACTCGATCTGCCTTACGACCTGCTCGATGCCGCGGCGGATGGAGCGGAAGTTCTTCAAGCGCTCCTCCCACAGGAACCACGTCCGATAGGTCGCGCCGGGATCCGCCCGCCACGCCTCTATCGAAGTCCTCAGTCGTTCCTCGCTCCCCTGCGATACCATACGTCTCTCGTCCTTCCGCCGTCAGGTGCCGACCATCGCTTCCTGGGCCATCAATGCTGGTGACCGCCCACGGGCTTCGCGCCACCTTTGTCCTGAGCCGGATTGCCGCCCGTCCCTGCCTTGTCGCCATCCATCTTCATCCCGCCCATCTCCTCGTCCGGCGGGGCGTCGGCGACCATCTGCTTGTAGTGTTCCTCGGACAGTCCGGGCAGCTTGGTCACGAAGGCGACGATGCTCCAGATGGCGGCGTCGTCGTGACCGAGCCCCCAAGCCGGCATGCCGCTCATCTTCAGGCCGTGCTTCACGATCCAGAAGGCCCGTGCGGGATCCACCCGCTTCTCGGAAAGGTTGGGCGGTTGCGGATAGAGGCCCGGCCGTATTTCTGAATCCTTCATGCCCGGCGCGAGGTGACAGTTGACGCACATCGCGGCGTACTGGCCGGCGCCCTTCAGCACCAGCTTCTCGTCGCCGAAGTCTGGGACGACGATGTCACGGGTCCTCACCGCGATCGAATGGTCGCGGAACGTCTCGATCACCACGCGCGTGAGGGCCCAATGGGGCGTGTCCGCTCCGAAGTCGTAGGCTCCGGAGACGACGTAGAAGCTCGATGCCCCAAGCGCGGCCAAGATTGCCGCGGTACCCGCGATCAACCTCCCCTTCATCTCGTCATTCCTTCTTCGGCGCGTCCGGCGCGCGGCGGTCTACGGGAGGCAGGCCGGGAATCCAAAGCGCGGGACCAGGTCCGGTATGAGGCGACGAGGGTCATCAGCGAGATGCCGGCGAGGCTCACGGCGACCTGGGTGACGAAGGCGTTCGACCACATTTCGAGGATGAAGTGACCGACGAACGACAGGAAGATACCGACGCAGAACACCTCCAGCGAACGCTGTCCGCAGACGACGAGCGGTCTCGCCATGGCGGAGCGCAAGACGATCGAGTCCTTTGGAACGAGACGTACCAGGATGATCATGAGCGCCAGCAGGTGAAGGATCCGGTAGGGTGCCAGGTTGGTCTTGTCGTTGGGGTCGAACAGATCGATCAGCGCGGACGGGAATATCCACGTCGCGTCGATGCGGACGGCCAGCGTGACGGCCATCGCGAAGGCCAAATAGGCGGCGCCTAGCGCGACCATCGGCGCCGAAAGGACGACCGCCTTCACCCGACCGCCGCCGCCCATCGCGACCCACGCTCCGATGACGAAGAGAAGCTGCCAGGCGAAGGGGTTGAAGTACCAGTCGCCCGACGGCCAGGCCGGCAGGTTCCATCCCAGCCAACGGGCCGTCAGGTAGAGGATGGCGGATGCCGCCAGCGCCGGATCGGGGAAGCGCCTCATGACCGCCAGCAACGGCGGGAAGCATGCCATCAACACGATGTAGAGCGGCAGCACGTCGAGGTTCAGCGGCTTGAACTTCAAGGCCAGTCCCTGCGTCAGTGTCGCCACCGGCTGTTCGATGAGCCATTTGACGTTGAACTCGTCGAGCAGGTGAGAATGTCCGCGCTGGGCGATGAAGCCGATCGCCGCGGCGTAGAACACGAATAGGAGAATGTGGGCGACGTAGAGCTGCCACACCCGGCGCAGCAGGAGAGCGGCGCCGGCGACGACGCCCTGCACCTCCATCCTCCGCGCGTAGACGAACGCCGCCGTATATCCCGAGATGAAAACGAAGATGTCGGCGGCGTCGCTGAAGCCGTAGTTCCGTGTCGTCAGCCACGCGATGGCGTTGTTCGGAATGTGGTCGAGGAAGATCGCCCAGTTCGCGAGACCGCGGAACAGGTCGAGGCGGAGGTCGCGGGTGTCGGCAGGCTTGTCGGTCGAAGTGCTCATCGTGGTCTCCTGCGTCGAACGGGACGCGCTCGGCGTCCCGTTCGACGTCCCTACTGTCCGATCGCCGGCCGGATCGTGCCGATGATGCTCACGCACAACAGGACGAACAGACCGAGGGCCTGCTCGCTCAGCACGTGGATTCGCAGCTTACGTTTCCAGACGGCGCTCTCAGGCGGTGCCTTCCGACCGGCGGCCTCGAGCGCGGGCACCAGCCAGAAGCGGTTCGCCGCCGCCAGACCCAGCATTCCGGCGAAGCACGCCAGCTTGACGATGAGGATCCATCCGTAGGCGCTGGCAAGGAGGCTGGAGACGGACCCGACCAGGAACCAGCTATTGACCAGACCCGTTCCAACCAGCGTCGCGACGGCGATGTAGCCCATGCCGGAGAAGCGCATCAGCACCCCGTCGACGTCGAGCGCAGCGCCGTCCGTCCTCCTGCCGTCGTAGCCCAGCAGAATGAATCCAAGAGGGATCAGGCCTCCGAGCCACGCACCGGCGGCGAGGAGGTGGGCCGCATCCGCCGCGACGTGCAGCGCCCCGGGCCAGCCTTCCTCCATCTGCGCATGACCGGCTCCGGCGAGGGAGCCGAGGAGTCCGGCTGCGAGAAACGAGGTCAGCAGATCCCGGCCAACGGACGTCCGCGACGGCAGCAGCAGCGTGAGACCGACGAGCAGGACGGCGATGGCGGTGCGAGCCGTCCATACGGCACCGAAGCCGGTTTCGCGGACGACGGCGCCGACGACCTCCGTGTCGGCGACGTCGGTCAGCGCTCCGCTCATGTTGGCCACCGCGAAGGCGAACCAACCGAGCCCCGCGGCGAGCGCGAGGACGGCCGACCAGGCCAGCACCCTGCCACGCCAACGGGCCAGCCTTTCGGGCTCCGTCCCCGCATAGGCGTACAGAGGGAAGAATGCCGCCCCGGCGAGCGACGTCGTCGCGATGTAGTGGAGGAAGCGGGACAGGACGAGACCGAACTCGATCATCAGCGCGCCACGCCGAAGGAGTACGTGCCCTTGACCTTGTGGGTGTCGTCCGACACCGCGTGCCATTCGACCTTGTAGTCGCCCGGCGCCAACTGGTCCTTCAGCGGAATGATCATCAACTTCTTGTTGGCCGGATCGACGGTCGCCTTGCCAGTCGCGACGGGCTTGCCCGCCTGATCCTTCAGCTCGATGCCGGAGAACTGCGGAATGACGCTTTCGTTGAACAGGATGCGGATCTGCTTCGGTGCGGCCGAGGTCTTTCCGGCAGGCGGCTCGGCCGACTGGAATTCCGGATGGGCGAGCGCCGCGCCGGTTGCGAGCGTGGCCGCCACGAAGGCGGCGGCTGCGATGATGGTCTTGGGCATTGGTGGTCCTCTGGCTTGACTTGGGTCGAAGTGATGGATGGATCGATCGGTCCGGACGTCACTTCACGTCGAGAACGAGCATCAGGCCTCCGCCGCCGTCGCGTTCGACGTTGTTGTTGGCGGTGTGATGCGGGATGTGGCAGTGGACGAGCCACTTGCCGGGCCTTCTGGCGGTCCAGACGACGTCGTAGCGCTGACCCGGTCCGACATTGACCGTGTCCGCCTGGTATCGCGCGCTCTGGTTCAGCGTGACGCCGTCGACGGCGACGACCTCGAACGGGCCGCCGTGCACGTGCATCGGATGGACGAAGTTGTTGTTCGTCCCGATGAAGCGCAGCTTGATCGTCTGCCCGACCTTCATGTCGACCGTGTCGGTGGACGGATAGGCCTTGCCATTGATCGTGAAGTAGTTCGGCAGCGCGCCTTCCATGATCATGGCCGGAAACGTCCGCCATTCCCTCTTGAGCCATTCCTGAAGTTGGATCGTGTAGTCGAGGTCGGCTTTGACTTCCGCGCTCGAATCCTTGGGTGCGATCAGGATGGCGCCGTAGAGACCGAGGCCCTGTTGGCGGTCGGGATGATCGTGACTGTGGTAGAAATAGGTGCCGCTCTGGCCGACATCGAATTCGTAGGTATAGGTGCCGCCCGGCGGCACCGGCTTCTGCGTGACGTTCGCCGGCCCGTCCATCTCGTTCGGAACGATGAGCCCGTGCCAGTGCACTGTCGTGCTCTCGGGCAATGCATTCCGGAAGTTGATCCGCACGTGATCGCCTTCGGTCAACTGCAGACGGGGGCCCGGAATCTGTCTGTTGTAGGCGTAGGCCTCGACGGCGACGTCCGGCAGGATGTTCCAGCGTATGATCGATGCCTCGATATCGAAGATCTTCACGCCGTTTTCTATGCGCGGCTGCAGGACACGGTCGCCCTTCGCGTCCGGCGCCGCCTCGAACGTGACCTGCCTCGGCTTCACCGCCGCCATGTCCTTCATGGCCTCGCCCGGCAGGTCAAACGTGTTGATCATGCCGGGCGGCATGATCGCGCCGTCCACATCGCGGGCACTCAGGAACAGGTTGACCGAGAAGCCCGGAAGGACCATTCCGGAAACCAGCATGAACCCGGTGACGCCGGCCAACGCCGCCAGTTGAGGCCGCGTCGCTTCGCCCGCCATTGCGTGTCCGCCCTTGTCGGCGCCCCCGCCGTGCGCTCCGTCGTGTCCGGAATGACCTGACTGGTGCTCGGCATGGCCGCCGTTTCCGTGTCCGGCGCGCACCGTCATCAGTCCGTGCTTGATCCCCTTCTTCACCATCCAGACGTTGAACGGATAGGCCGTCGCGAAGCCGACGATCACGCCCAGCGACATCACGCCCCAGAAGACCAGTTCGAGCGGGTCCATCGCCCGCATGTCACGTCCCATCATCAGCAGACTCATGGTGGGAGCCATGCCGGCCATCATGGCGTTCATGCTGATGAATTCGGGCGTGAAGCTCTTCCGCACGTTCTCCCAGTAGGTGCCGCCCATCATCTTCTTCATGAACAGCGATTGGAAGATGAAGAGGCCGAACGAGAAGCCGGCCACGTACTCGACGACGAGGTCGATCCACATCGGCAATCCGAGCGAGGCGGTGACCACCGCCGCCAGGATGATGCCCGTCGCGTCGCCTGCGACGCAGTGGATGGTGCTGCCGACGCCCTGCTTCCACAGCGGCGCCGTGAAGCTCTCATGCTCGCCCGGACGCGGTTCCTTGTCGGCGAGCACGTAGAGCAGGAGACCGAAGGGACCCATGTACAGCGTGACGAGGATGAAGCCCCACTTCATCACCGTCGGCTCGGGATTGCCGGCGAACTGGTCGTAGGCGACGTAGGCCGCGGACGCGGCGGCCACGACGAACCAGGCGATCAAGTAGTAGTCGTAGGGCAACGCGATCATGCGGACCTCCCGTTGATCCGGTCCAGAGCGTCGCGCCACATCGGGCTCGCCGTGGCGAACACGTTGTAGCCGACCCACGGATGCCGCTTGATCCCGTCCAGGACCGAGGGGTCGTTCACGGCGACGAACCGGCCGGCGGTTGGATCGAACGCGTGGACTGCCAAAGGGGTGCTGCCGAGCAGATGTCTAGACACAGTGTGGTTGGGATCGTTGCCGTGCTCCTCGCAGACGAACAGGGCGTCGGCGGCCATGAGGCTCCGCGCGCCTTCGAGTGCGTCGATCTCCACGCCCTCGACGTCGAGCTTGACCACGACGGGCCTGCCGCGCTCGATGGCTCCGGCGGCCGCGAGACCGTCAAGCGAGACCCTTCGCACCGATCCGTCGGCCGTGTCCGTCTCCTCGGTCGCGAGCGCCTCGTGGCGGTCGCCCACGATCCGGACGAGACCCTCCGAGCTGCCGATCGCGGCATGCAGGCATTCGAACCGGCCGCCGTTGAGCGCGTAGTTCAGCGCCAGGCGCCGCATGTTGGCGGGCGCGGCCTCGATGGCGAGGGCCTGCTTGGAGCCGAAGGGCCTGCTCGAGACGAGTACCGACCAGTAGCCGAAATTGGCGCCGCAATCGACGAAAGCATAGTCGATGTCCGAGACTTCGCGGAGGAACATCTCGATCTCGTCTTCGTAACGGTAGGCCGGATTGAGGAGACGGCTCCAATAGCCGTCGCCGAAGGGAATCGAGAACACGGCGTCGCCGTTCAGCCGAACCCTGACGTCGCGGGTCTTGATGCCGCCGGCGACGACCGCGCATCCGAGCCGATAGCCGCGATGCCCGAAGGGCATCGTCAGCACCGAGCCGAGGCGGAGGACCGCGAAGGCCATCCGCTCCGCGGCGCCCGCGCCCGTCAGCCGGTCCGCCGCGCGGTCGAAGACGAGAACGTCATCGGCCTGACCGCGCCCCGTCGTCCGCACTTCCGCTTCGAAAGCCATGATGTCCCCTCCGCCGGTCGGCGACGTCTGCAGCGTCCCCTCGGTGGCCGGGGACGCCGCAGCAGGCTCACTTGCTCTTCTGGATCTTGGTGATTGCGATGCCGTCGTTGCCGCGCTCGGCGACGAACTGCACCTTGTCGCCGGCCTTGACCTGCTTGAGCATCGCCGGATCCTGCACCTTGAAGACCATCGTCATGCCGTCCTCGTCCATGCCGAGGTTCTTGATCGGGCCGTGCTTGAGCGTGATCTTCTTCGCCGCCTCGTCGACCTTCTTGACCTCGCCGGCGACCATCGCCTCCTGCGCGAGGCCGAGAGAAGGAGCGAGAAGCGAGAGAGCGACGACGGCCGCGGCGAGCTTGTTGGTCTTGATCATCTTTCTTCCTTTCGATTGCTATTTGACGACGACGGTACCGACCATTCCCGCTTCGCGGTGGCCGGGTATGAGACACGCGTATTCGAACTCGCCCGCCTTGCTGAACCGCCAGACGAGATCGCCCGTCTTGCTCGGAGCCAGCCTTCTGGCGTTCGGGTCGTCGTGCTCCATGTCGGGATTCTTCGCCATGGATGCCCCGTGCCTCAGATTCTCCTCGGTCGTCCCGAGGACGAATTCGTGGTCGAGCTGTCCGCCGTTGCGGAGCACGAACCGGATCTGCTCGTCCTTGCGGACCTCGATCTTCGCCGGGACGAACAGCATCTTGCCGTTCGCTTCCGTCAGCGAGACCTGAACGATGCGGGCAGCCTTCTTCGCGTCGCCGGGCTCGCCGGTCGCGTACGTCTCGGCATGCTGCGCGTGACCGGCGTGCTCGCCGGCCGCGAGCGCCGTACCCGCGGAGGCGAGCGCTGCCGCGACGACCACCACCGAAACCTTCAGTCTTCTCATAAGTGTCTCCTTTTTATCCGGGCGGACCATCACATCCCCTTCATTCCCTTGTGGTTCATCGTCTTCGGCATCTGCTTGGCGGGCGGCTTTCCGCCGTCCTGACGCGCGGGAGTGGCCTGCGGCGTCTGCACTTCCCAGGCGACGGTACCCTTCGGGAACTGATAGGGACCCGGATCCCGGTAGTCGTCACGCGCGAGCCCGTCCCTGATCTTGACGACGGTGAACATGCCGCCCATCTCGATCGGCCCGAATTGGCCGCTGCCGGTCATCATCGGCAGCGTGTTGTCGGGCATGGGCATCTCCATCTCGCCCATGGCCATGCCCGTCGATCCCATCGCCATGCCGTCGGGCGCAACCTTGCCGAGCGCCTTCGCGATGTCCTTCTTCGACACGCCGATCAGGTTCACCATGTCGTGCCCCATGGCGTTCATGGTGTGGTGGGACTTGTGGCAGTGGAACGCCCAGTCGCCGGGATTGTCGGCGAGGAAGTCGAATGCGCGGATGGCGCCGACCGGCACGTCGGTCGTCGTCTCCGGCCACGCGGCGCTTTCCGGCACCCATCCGCCGTCGGTGCAGCTCACGGCGAACTTGTGTCCGTGCAGATGGATCGGGTGGTTGGTCATGGTCAGGTTGCCGATCCGGACGCGCACCTTGTCGCCGAGCCGCACCGGCATGACGTCGATTCCGGGAAACACGCGGCTGTTCCACGTCCACATGTTGAAGTCGGTCATCTCGGTGACCTTCGGCAGGAACGTGCCGGGGTCGATGAGGTAGCTGCTCATGATGAAGACGAAATCGCGGTCGACGGCTCGGAAGCTGCGGTCCCGCGGATGCACGACGATCATGCCCATCATGCCCATCGCCATCTGGACCATCTCGTCCGAGTGCGGGTGGTACATGAAGGTGCCGCTATGCTTCATCTCGAATTCGTAGACGAACGTCTTCCCCACCGGGATGTGCGGCTGCGACAACCCACCGACGCCGTCCATGCCGGACGGCAGGATGACGCCGTGCCAATGGACCGTCGTCGCCTCGGGAAGCTTGTTGGTCACGAAGATGCGGACCTTGTCGCCCTCGACGCATTCGATCGTCGGCCCCGGAGACTGGCCGTTGTAGCCCCACAGATGCGCCTTCATCCCTTCGGCGAACTCCCGCACTACCGGCTCCGCGACCAGATGGAATTCCTTCCAGTCGCCGTTCATCCGCCAGGGCAGCGTCCAGCCGTTCAGCGTGACCACCGGATTGTAGTCGGGGCCCGAGGAGGGATGCAGCGGCGGCTGCATCGACGTCTTCTCCATGGTAGGCGCCTCGGGAATGCTCGCCGCCTGCGCGCGCCCGGAGATCGCCGCTGCGCCCGCCAGCGCGGTGGCGGAGCCGAGGAAGTTGCGTCGGGAAAGGATGGGATCGTTCATCAGTGGCCTCCGCCGGCCGACGCCTGAGCGGTCGTCGTGCCCGTCGATTGGGATGTGGATTCGCCTCGTCCGCCGCCGTTGACGGCGGTCAGCAGCGTGGAGTCCGCGAGCCAGAAGTCGCGCTTGGCAGCCACCGCCGTGCGCTGCGCGGCGATCCGCGCCGTCGCCTCGACGACCAGCGCGAACACGTCGATCTGCATGCTCGAATAGCGCAGTTGCAGCTCTTCGGAGATCACCTGCCGCAGCGGCAGCACCTCGCGCTGGTACTGCGAGGCGACGTCGTAGGTCGCGCGGTAGGTCCGGAAGGCGTCGCGCGCCTCCGAGCGGACGTTGACCGCCTTCTCCGTCAGGAGATTGAACGCCTGATTGTAGATCTCGGCCGATTGCCTGACCCGCACCTCGCCGCCGTCGAAGATCGGGATCTGGAAGTCGATGGAGACGCTGCGGCTCCGTCCGGACCCTCCGAGCTCCTTGCTCTGCGATCCCGACATGTCCAGCAGGGTGACGAAGCGTGTCGCCTGCGTGAGTTCAAGCGATTTGGCGAGCGCCAGAAGGTCGATGCGGGCCATCTGGAGGTCGAGCCTGCGCTCCACCGCCTGCACCTCGATCAGCGGAAGCGAGGACGGACGGCGCGGAAGCGATGGCAGCCTGCCGGGGATCCTGATGTCCGTATCGGTCCCCCAAAGCCCGAGCAGCCTGATGAGGCGCTCGCGCGAGCTCGACGCTTCCTGCCTGGCCGATCCCAGGTCCGCGGTGGTTTCCGCATAGAAGGCCTGCTGTCGGGCCTGGTCGAGTTTGTTCAGGGATCCCGTCTGCCCGAGCTTGTGGGCGAGCTGTGCGGTGGTCTCGGCGATCGTCCTGGCTTCCGTAAGGACCGCCACCAGTTCGTTCGCTGCCGATGCGCGGTAGAACGCCTCTCTGACGTCCGCGGCGAGGCGCAACGTCTGCTCCGCGGCGGCGAGCTGCGCGCGCTTGAAGCGCTCGCGCGCGATCTCGGAACGGAAGGGCAACGTGGCGAGGGCCAGGATGTCGCCGGCGACCTGGCGCGAGACCTCGACCGAGCCGCCGCTCACGCTCCGCGATATCGAGAACGAAGGATTCGGAGGCAGGCTGTCGGCGACCATGTCGGCTTCGGCGAGCGCGAGTTCGTTGTACGTCGCCTGAAGTCCGCGATTGTTGAGGAGTGCGATCTGCACCGCAGAGTCGACGGTCAGCGTGCGCGCCTTCAGTCTCTTTATCGTCTGCTCCGCGACAGGCGCATCGTCCGCCGAGCGGATGGCGATCACGTCCTTGCGGATCGCGTCGTCCGTGACAGCCGCGACCACTCCCATGCCCTTGTCGGGAGAGAAGCTGGCGCAGCCGGAGAGCAGCAGGGCCGAGAGCAGGAGAGCGCCGGCCGAGACGCGTCCGCGGTAGTGGGAAGTCATGCGTGAGTGATGCTTGATCGGCATGATGCGCCCCTACTCGCCGGACTTTGACGAGGGAGCGACGCGATCGTTGCGCTGCCGCCATTCCGACGGCGACACGGGCCGCATCGAGGTGTACGGCCCGACCACCGAACGGTATCCGACATTCGGCACCGGCACGCCCGGATCGGCGGGGTCCGCCCTCAACAGCGGTCCCGTCGCCGGGAGACAGCCGCCGAGGATCAGCGCCCCCGCGGAAAGTCCCGCCAGCGTCCTCACCCGCTTATGAAATAGTCCCTCGGCCACCGAACGAACGGCGGCGAACTTCGCCCCAAACTGCGCAAACATGTTCTCTTCCTGAAATGACGGCGGACCACGGGCCTTGTCCGCCCACCAGGGGCGAGGCACCGCGTCGAAACGGTCGGATCAGGAAGCGATGGGGGGACGGTAGTGGACGACCGGCGCGTTGTCCGCCGGCGCGCTGTACGATGTCGCGACGCGGATCAGGGTCGGGACGGAGGGAACGGTAACCTCGACGATCGGCGCCGGCAGAACCGTCAGGCACATCAGGGCGCAGCACTGGCCCGACATGTGAGGATTCTTCTTCGCCGGAGCCTCGTCGGAGGACGAAGCCAATATCGCCGACGCATCGTCGCCATCGTCCATCGACGGAGCGGATGCATGATCGTGCGCGGGCTCGCCGACGGAATGCATATGCATTGCCCCAGTCGCGACGCCCTCGATCGTCATGCAGTCGACGACGGCGTGATGGCCAGGCAACGCGTAGGACAGCGTCGGCGCCAAGATGCAGAGCACGTAGACCAGGGCGGCAATCCACCCGGCCTTTCTGCGCTGCTTCGTGGTGAACCTGACGAACATTCCGGATCCGCTGCCATTGGTCGCGCGACGCGACCTCGGGACCATATCGCCGAAAAACCGATACGCCAAGCTGGAAACCGGCGGACGGATCATCGCTCCGCCCTGCCGATGACGGCCATCAGTTCGGTGATCTTCTGACGTTGATCCGCCTTGTCGCCGCTCGCGATCGCATGCTCGACGCAATGGGAGACGTGGTCCTTCAGGACCTCCTCCTCGACTCGGCGAAGCGCGGCGCGCACGGCGGAGATCTGCGTGACGACGTCGATGCAGTAACGGTCTTCCTCGACCATCTTCGACAGGCCGCGGACCTGCCCCTCGATCCGGCCGAGCCTTTTCTTCACCGATGCCTTGATGTCCTCGCGCATACAGCCATTATACCCCTACTGGGTACGGGTTGCAAGTGGCGGAGTCCCGCGCGGATGGACGTGCGAACGATACCTCTGTCTCCCGGTTTCCGCCATCTACGGAACTCGTCGCAGGCGTGCAGCAGTGAGGCGCCGTGCTGTAGAGGTCCATATCGGCTGCTCCGGCGCTCGCGATCGCCTTGATTTTGTCGCCTGACCGGTTCATATACCCCTACTGGGTATGGGTTTTCATCTCGCTGGAGGATGTCATGTCGGATGCGAAGAAGCACGGCTCGGGTGGTTGCGGGTGCAGCTCGAAGAAGGAAACGGCTCCGGCGGAATCCGGCGCGTCCGGCTGCTGCGGCGGGACTGGCCACGCCCATAACGGCCATCACTCCCATGGGGAACATGCCCACGGCGCCACCGCCGGCACGATCGATCCCGTCTGCGGAATGACCGTCGATCCGGACAAGACCCCGCATAGGTTCGCAGTCGCCGGCGAGACCCATCACTTCTGCTCGGCGGGCTGCCGAAGCAAGTTCGCCGCAGACCCTCAGCGATACCTGCAGAAGTCGTCGTCCGGCACGCCTGCTGCTCCGGCGCCCGAGGGCACCATATACACCTGCCCGATGCATCCGGAGATCCGCCAGATCGGTCCGGGAAGCTGCCCGATCTGCGGCATGGCGCTCGAACCGGATCTGGTCTCTCTGGACGATGCGCCGAATCCCGAACTCGCGGACATGACGCGGCGGTTCTGGATCGGCCTCGCCCTGGCCGCACCTGCCGTCGTGCTCGAGATGGGCGGCCATCTGGCCGGCGGCCATGGCCTGCTCGACGCGGGCCTGTCCAACTGGATCCAGCTCGCCTTCGCGACGCCCGTCGTCCTGTGGGCCGGATGGCCGTTCTTCGTGCGCGGCTGGCAGTCTCTCGTCACCCGCAATCTGAACATGTTCACCCTGGTCGCGATGGGCACCGGCGTCGCCTACGTCTACAGCCTGGTGGCCACGGTGCTGCCGGGAGTTTTCCCGCCGGCGTTCAGGGGGCATGGCGGTGCCGTCGCGGTATACTTCGAGGCGGCTGCGGTGATCACAGTCCTCGTCCTGCTCGGTCAGGTCCTCGAACTGCGCGCCCGGGAGGCGACGTCGGGCGCCATCAAGGCGCTGCTCGACCTCGCCCCGAAGACCGCGAGGCTGGTGGACGACGCGGGCGAGGACCATGAGGTCACGCTGGACAGCCTGCGCGTCGGCGACAGGCTTCGCGTCCGTCCGGGCGAGAAGGTGCCGGTCGACGGAATCATGATCGAGGGCCGGTCCACCATCGACGAATCCTTGGTCACGGGCGAATCCATGCCGGTCACCAAGGAGCCCGGCGCGAAGGTCGTCGCCGGCTCGCTGAACCAGTCGGGCGGCTTCGTCATGCGGGCGGAAAAGGTCGGCCGCGACACGCTGCTGTCGCAGATCGTGCAGATGGTCGCGCAGGCCCAGCGGTCGCGCGCGCCCATCCAGCGCCTCGCCGACCAAGTGGCCGGATGGTTCGTGCCGGCGGTGATCGTGGTCGCCGTCGCGGCTTTCGCGGCGTGGGCGTGGTTCGGCCCGGAGCCGCGTCTCGCGTTCGGCCTGGTCGCCGCGGTCAGCGTCCTGATCATCGCCTGCCCGTGCGCGCTCGGCCTCGCGACACCGATGTCGATCATGGTCGGCGTCGGCCGCGGTGCGGCCGCGGGCGTCCTGATCAAGAACGCCGAAGCCCTGGAGCGCATGGAGAAGATGGATACGCTTGTCGTCGACAAGACTGGCACGCTGACCGAAGGCAAGCCCAAGGTCGTGTCAATCGTGCCGGCCGAAGGATTCGAGGAAGCCGGGATACTGCGGCTCGCAGCGAGCGTGGAGCGCTCGAGCGAGCATCCGCTGGCTGACGCGATCGTTAACGCGGCCAAGGAGCGGAGCGTCGATCTCGCGCCCGTCACGGACTTCGATTCTCCGACCGGCAAGGGGGCGACCGGCAGCGTGGACGGCCTGGCCGTGATGCTCGGCAACGCGAAATTCATGAACGCCGCCGGCGTGGACACATCGGCCCTGGAACGCTCGGCGGAGAAGCTGCGCGGCGAGGGCGCGACGGTCGTGAACATGTCGGTCGAAGGCAGCCTGGCCGGCATATTCGCCATCGCCGATCCCGTGAAGGCTACCACGCCCGACGCGCTGAAGGCGCTGGCGGCCGAGGGAATCAGGGTCATCATGTTGACAGGGGATAACCGAACCACCGCGGACGCCGTCGCGCGGCGTCTCGGCATCTCGGAAGTCGAGGCGGAAGTCTTGCCGGACCAGAAGAGCGCCGTCGTCGCGAAGCTGCAGAGGGCGGGCCGCGTGGTCGCGATGGCGGGCGACGGCGTCAACGACGCACCCGCCCTCGCCGCCGCGGACGTGGGCATCGCCATGGGCACCGGCACCGACGTGGCCATGGAGAGCGCGGGCGTCACGTTGCTGAAGGGCGATCTCAACGGCATCGTCCGCGCCCGCCGGCTCTCGCAGGCGACCATGAGCAACATCCGGCAGAACCTTTTCTTCGCGTTCGTCTACAACGCGGCAGGAATTCCGATCGCGGCCGGGGCGCTCTATCCGACCTTCGGGATGCTGCTGTCGCCCATCATCGCCGCTGCGGCGATGGCGCTTTCTTCCGCAACCGTTGTGGGGAACGCCCTGCGTCTGCGCAGCGCTCGTCTTTGGCAGCTTGATAAGCTCAGAAATTTGTAGCAGCACATTGAGCGCCCGACGACATCTTGGGGCGCGAAAACGACGATCTGTCAACCGGGAGACGGGAGCTTCGATCGGCTGCAACTTGAATCCGCCACCGCCGGGAGATGTTCCGGTGGGCATGCAGCCAGGACAAACGAAGCGCTGCATGAATCAATTGCAGCGCGGTTATCGGAAGATCGACCATCCACCACGTCTACAAAAAGCACGCCGTGACGACATGGCCATTGGCACGCAGGGCGGATCGCCAACGCCAATCCTACAACGAACGGCAGTTTGCTATCCCAGCCGACGGACCGAATTGAGGAGTCGCCAGCGCGTCGATGACGTGACACTCCGAGACTCTCCCGTATCTGCAGGAGGCGACCATCCGCGTAAGTTCCGCGCGAAGCGTTTCGAGAAGTCGGAGCCGGCCCTCGACCGCTTCGAGATGCGCCGATGCCAACCGCCAAGCACCATTGCAGGATTGATTGGGCTGCTCCTGCAACTGAAGCAGGTCACGCACCGCACCGAGGTCGAAGCCGAGATCGCGGGCGTGCCGGATGAACAGCAAGCGACGGACGTCACCGTCGTCGTAGACCCTGCGGCCGTTAGTGGCGCGCGCGGGCTTCGGCAATAATCCGGACCGTTCGTAGTACCGGATCGTTTCGATGTGAACGCCCGAAGCCTTCGAAAGTGCACCGATCGATATCATCGTCTCTTGCTCCTGTAGTCACTACAGGATGTACGTTCGAGGGAATCAACACAAGGATTTCCGATGTCCGGAACGGCGGCACGCTTTCGCGTGACAGGAATGGATTGCAGTGCATGCGCTGCAAAAATCGAAAAAGTCGCGAAAGCCCAGCCAGGAGTGCTCGAGGTCCGCGTC
The DNA here is from genome assembly GCA_002256345.1 of Bradyrhizobiaceae bacterium PARB1. Lineage (GTDB taxonomy): Bacteria > Pseudomonadota > Alphaproteobacteria > Rhizobiales > Xanthobacteraceae > Tardiphaga. The sequence continues at coordinate 300,128 of NKIY01000004.1, forward strand.
TCTATCGCTTCGGGAGAGATGTTCCTGAAGCTCGGTGACGGGTCACGGGGGCTTGCCGACCTGGAAAGCGCGGTCTCGGGACTGGGTTATTCCCTGACGCGCTTGGACCGAAGCGGTGTAGATCAGACCTCGAACGCGTCGCACCTCGCGCCCGGCTACAAGCGGGCGCTATGGATCGTGGTCCTTCTCAACGCGGGCTACGGGGCGGTCGAGCTCGCTGGCGGTCTCGTCGCGGGTTCCCAAGCCGTGAAGGCGGACGCCCTGGATTTCATTGGCGACGGACTCATTTCCTGGCTCGGGCTCATCGCTATCGGTTGGGGCATGTCGGCCCGCGCCAAAGCTGCCTACGCTCAAGGCGTGTTTCTGGCGTTGCTGGGTGTGGGAGTCGTCGCAACCACGATTTTCCGCGTGTTCGTGCTGCACACGCCCGGCGCCGAATTGATGGGACTATTCGGCGCGATTGCCCTTGTGGTGAACGTGCTCGCCGCGGTCGCGCTTCTTCCTTATCGCCACGGAGATGCGAACGTGCGAGCGGTGTGGTTGTTTTCCAGGAATGATGCGCTCGGCAATCTCGCTGTCGTGATCGCCGCCGGTCTGGTCGGATGGACGAATTCACCTTGGCCCGACCTTGTCGTCGCCGCCGTCATCGCAGGCCTGTTTCTCCAGTCCGCCTTCGTCATCATTCGCGATGCGCGGCGCGATATGGATCTGGTCGCATCTGAAAGCCGCGCAGCGTGAAGTGGATATTTCCTTTCATCGTCGCGGCGACCTCGTTCTGGCTCGACGCCTCCTCGAAAGCTTGGGCGCAGCGCAGTCTGGCCGAGACTACCCGCGAACTTCTGTCCTTTCTCAGCCTACGTCTCGGATTCAACTCCGGCATCGCCTTCTCCTGGTTCGCCTCCGACGAAGGGGCGAATAGATACGTCATTTTGGTCGCGACCTCGTTGCTGTCGCTGGCAATCGTCTGCGTGATGGCGACCGCGCGGATCCCGACGGAGCGGGTCGCGTTGGCGCTGATACTTGGAGGGGCATTGGGCAACATCGCTGATAGAATACCTGACGGATATGTCACCGACTTCATATCGGTGCGCTTGGGCGAGTACCATTTCCCGATATTCAACCTCGCGGACGTATGCATAACGATCGGGGCAATGCTCCTGTTTCTGGCTTTGGCGCCTCTGCGCTGCGTACGTCATGACGGTTGACCTCTCCACCGTAGGAATCGCGACGGCGTTCGCGGCCGGCGCGATGTCGTTCCTTTCGCCCTGCGTATTGCCGCTGGTACCGGCCTACGTCTCATACATCGCCGGCGAATCCGTGGAGGGGCGGGCGGAGAAGCGCGCCCGCTCGCTCTGGCTCAGCCTGTTCTTCGTGTTCGGCTTCACGACCGTCTTTGTCATTCTCGGCGCCGGCGCGAATGTTCTCAACGCCGCTCTGGCCCCTTACCGTCACCAGCTCACACTCGTCAGCGGCGCTCTTGTGATCCTGTTCGGGATTTTCACGCTGGGGCTGTGGAGGCCGGCGTGGTCCGAACGCGAGCTCCGGGTACATGCGCGTCTGCCGCGCTCCGGGCCGCTGCCGGCATACCTTCTGGGAATGGCGTTCGCCTTCGGATGGACCCCCTGCATCGGCCCCGTTCTGGGCGCGATCCTCGCCCTTGCCGCGTCGTCTTCGGGGGGCGTTACGCTGCTTGCCATCTACTCGCTCGGTCTGGGCTTACCCTTCGTTCTCGCAGCGGTGTTTCTCACCGGTTTCATGAAGCGCGCGGCTGCCTTGCGGAAAGCTGGACGCGTTCTCCGCCTGCTGGCCGGAGGCATCATGATTGCCATGGGCGTTGCGATGATGACCGGGGACCTCGCGACCCTAGCGATTTGGTTTCTGGAGACATTTCCGGCATTGGGTTCGCTGGGCTGAGTTGGGACGTGCTGCGAGATCGTTGGACCGGCCGGAACCAAATGACCATTTTGCGTCTTCGCGCGCGCTTCATTCGTCCTGCCGACCATGTTCGATTCCTGAACCTCCACCTGTGTGACCATGCGGGGAGCCGACCGAAGCAAGCCGGTTTCGTCCGAAGCCGATCGCGAGCAAGGCGATGACAGCGAGCTGCGCAAGCAACGTTTCTCGCGTGGGATAGATGCCGAGCATCTCGTTCCGGAACAACCCGCGCCAGAGGGTAACCGGCAGATAGCCAGCCTCCTGGAGCGCTGCAGCGCCTTTACCGACAAGAACGACGGCGAGGATCGCCATCAGGAAGGAGCTGTAAGCGAAGAATTTGCCGACCGGCAGATAGCTGCTGAACCGAAGCATGGCGATCGCGACGATCGCCAATACGACCGTCGCCGTGAGCGCGCCGGCAACGACCGCACCGGCGTCGCCACGACTCCAGATCGCTGCATAGAACAGTATCGTTTCGAACACTTCGCGATAGACGACCACGAAAGTGAGGAGGAAGAGAAACCATGCGGAGCGGCGATCGAGGGCTCTCCCGAGTTTTTCACGGATGTATAGCTGCCACGCATCGGCACTACTCTTGCCATGCATCCAGATGCCTACCCAAATCAAAACGGCTGCGGCGAAGATTCCCCCGAATCCTTCCGTCAATTCGCGGCTGGCTCCGCTGATTGTGATCAGCCATGTAGCGGCCGCCCAGGTTCCCGCTCCGACGCCGAGAGCCGCTATCCAGCCGCCGTGCACGTAGCCGAGCACGTCTCGGCGGCCGGCCTTGTTGAGGAAGGCGATCATGGCGACGACGATCAACAACGCCTCCAGACCCTCCCGAGCCAGGATGGTAAAGGCCGCTATGAAGCTCGACGTGGCCGATGCCTGGTCCGCCAGCACCTTCTCAGCCTGTTCGAAGAGCCCGTCTACCGTGTTCACGCGTTCCCGGATGGCATCGACCTGTTCACCCGCAGCGATGGAGCCGCGCAGTTCAGCCATAGCGCCTTCGATACGGACCATCAGCGCATGGTCGCGTGCCGACAGTAGCGCTTCCACAGGCTCGAAGCCGTCGAGATAGGCGGATAACGCTATTTGCGTCGCCGCCTTCTTGTCTCCGCGTCCGTATGCAGCCAATGCTTCGTCGAGCTTCGTACGCGCGAGTGTGAGGCTTCCCGACGCCCGGCCGGCATCAAGGACCTCGGGATGCCGACGAAGGAAAGCGACGAGGTCCGGGGAGTTGACCGAGGCGAACTCCTCGGCGAAGGCTGCTGGCGTGATACCGACCAGTTTTTCGAGACCGAGACGTTTCCGAAGGCCTGCGTCGGCCTCCCACAAGGCTTTTCCACGCGCGGTTGCCTCATCCGGATATGCAAGTGTGCCAACATAGAATGCGAGCGCCCATCGCTCCTGCGCGGGCAGGTCTGAGAAGCTGGCCATGCTGGTCCCATCGAGGCCCTGTTCGATCACCTGATAAAGCGCGAAGACGCTGCGTTCGCGTGCCCTGGCTTGTTCGGTGAACGCGATCGGGGGCGGATCCAGCCCTTCCGATTGCGGACCCTTGCCATCGCCGGCAGATCCGTGGCAACCGGCGCAAAGCTGCGCGTACAATGCCTTGCCGCGTTTCAGGTCGGGCGCGACCGTAGGCGCCAACGGAACGGGATAGGCCGTCAGCAGATCGGCAGCCAGCGACCTTGCGGCTTTCGCGATTGCGGGCGGAGGTGATTTCGAGGCGATCAGGTCTTCCAGTTCGGCCGATCGTCTTTCGAGCATTCCCTTCGAAGACGTTTCCGGAAGCTCTTTGACAAGTCTGTGAGCGGTCGACGAAAATTCGCGCATTTCGTCGAATTCGGCTTGGTTCACGATTTCGCCGTTGGCTACCGCCTCCGGATAATCGACCGCGATGTAGTCGAGGAGACGCCAGATCGTCTGCGCGGGAGCGGTCTCCGCGCATGCCGGCGAGGCGACGGCCAGAAAGAACACCAGGAAACACGAAGCGAGACACCGTGACATTCCGGAGCCGGCAGCGCGCATCCAATCGCGTGTCGCAAGAGCAATGCGTGTTGTTCTCTGAAACATGAAGATTGATCCGCGTGTCATCTCATATCCATTCTAATCGACGCGCCAAGACGGTCTCTTCGGCATTGCCGGTGCCGATTGTGACGAAGCGGTGCTGTTGTGGCCGAACCGGCTATAGAGGAACAGCGCGGCGGTCGGACGAGACCGCTACACGCTTCGGTGGTGAGCTAAGCCGTTGCGGGTCAGTTCTCCCGTCCATCAGCCCGCAGCCCGATCTTCGTCGGATGGAGGCGAACCGAGAAGGCGCAGCGCGTTCAGGGTGACGAGCACCGTGGCCCCGGTGTCCGCGAGGATCGCTGGCCATAGGCCCGTCACACCGGCGACCGTCGTGACCAGAAACACCGCCTTGAGGCCCAGCGCTACCGCGATGTTCTGCTTGATGTTCGCCATCGTACGCTTCGACAGTTCTACCATCGCAGCGACATCGGAAACGCGCCCGTACAGTACGGCCGCGTCCGCGGTCTCCAAGGCGACGTCGGTCCCGCCGCCCATGGCGATGCCGACATCCGCTTCTGCAAGCGCCGGTGCATCGTTGATTCCGTCCCCGATTTTCGCCACGGTGAAGCCGTCGCGCCGAAATCTCGCGACGATCCGTTGCTTGTCTTGCGGCAGCAGTTCGGCCTCGACATCCATCCCAAGCTGCCGCCCGATTGCCGTGGCGGTCCGGCGATTATCCCCTGTCAGCATGACCGTCCGGATCCCTGCGTCCGCCAAGCGTGCCAACCCGCTGGCTGCATCCGGACGGGGTTCGTCTCGCATCGCGATCGCGCCCGCCGGTTTTCCGTCGATCAGAAGAACGGAGACGGTCTTGCCTTGGTCGTTCAGCTCTGCGATGCGCTCAAGGTGCACTTGAAGCGGGGCGATCTCGCTCGCAGCTTGCGCCGAGCCGAGGAAAACCTTTCTGCCCTCCACCAAGCCTGTGACGCCCTTGCCTCCGATGGCGGCGGCATCCGTCGCCGCGGGCGGTGTCACCTTATCGGCCGAGGCTCGCGCCAAGATGGCGTTGGCCAACGGGTGGCTAGACCCGGTCTCAAGCGCCGCCGCAAAGCGGATGATGTCCGTTTCGGCAGTGCCGAAAGTAAGGATGTCGGTCACCTGCGGCTTTCCAACCGTCAGCGTGCCGGTCTTGTCGAAGCAGGCGAGCGTCACCTTTCCGAACCGTTCGAGGACGGCGCCGCCTTTCAGCAGAAGGCCGCGGCGTGCACCCGCCGAGAGGCTGGCCGCGATGGCGGCCGGCGTCGAGATCACCAGCGCGCACGGGCAGCCGATCAGAAGAACGGCCAGGCCCTTGTAGATCCAGTCACTCCAGCCGCCGGTGAAAAGCGCAGGCGGAACGACCGCCACCAACACCGCGACCGCGACGACTGCGGGCGTGTAGTACCTCGAAAAGCGGTCGATGAAGCGTTCGGTCGGCGCCTTCGACTCCTGCGCCTCCTCGACCAAGCGGACGATGCGCGCGATTGTATTGTCGGCGGCAGCAGCGGTCACCCGCATGCGCAACAAGCTGTCACCATTGATCGTTCCCGCGAACAGCCTCGCGTCCGGTCCCTTGCGCACCGGAGTGCTCTCTCCCGTTACGGGAGCCTCGTCGATCGCGCTCTCTCCGGAGACGATGACGCCGTCGGCGGAGATCCGGTCTCCCGGTCGGATCAGGATGACAGAACCCACCGCCAGGGCTTCGGCTTGGACCTCGCGGACCTGACCGTCTTCTTCCAACCTGGCCGTCTTCGGAACGAGGCGGGTCAGGTCCTGGATGCTGGCCCGCGCTTTCCCCGCGGCGACCCCCTCCAGCAGTTCGCCAATCATGAAGAGAAAGACCACCGCCGCCGCCTCTTCGGCCGCGCCGATGAACACCGCGCCGATTGCGGCGATCGACATCAACATCTCGATGGAAAAGGGCGTGCCCGTCAGAGCGGCCCCGACCGCGCGCCGCGCGATGGGAACGAGCCCCACAAGCAGAGCAACTAAAAACGCCCATCTCTCGGTCTGAGGAAAAAGCTGCCCCGACACGTAGGCGCTGGCGAAGGCCATTCCGGACGCGGCGGTCAAGAGCGCCTTTCCCGTCCGCCACCAAGCCATCTCTCCACCGCCGGCTGCCGCTTGGTTGTCTGCGGCGGGGATCGAGCCGCTCGGCTCCGCTCCCCGTCCGAGATCGATCACCTTGTAACCAAGTCCTTCGACGCGTTGCCGCAGCAAATCGCGATCAGGCCCGGCGTAATCGACGGTGACTGTCCCGGTCGGAACCGAAACGTTGACGCTGGAAACGCCATCCAGCCTTTGTAGCGCATTCTCGATCTTCATTGCGCAGGAGGCACAATCCATTCCGGCCACGCGCAAGCGGGTCTTGACTGCCGTAGCTTTCTTCATCGCACTTTCCTCAATCATCGCCTTGCCACCAGTTTCAACATCGACCCCGGCGATCCGCCTTGATGATCAACCTTGTCGCAACGCGGGCATCGGGTCTGGATGCCCGCACCCCGCTTCCGTTGGCGCTATTCCATGCCTTGACCCGTTGCATTCGCAATCGACGACGGCCTGGGCAGAGGTCCTCAATTCTTGAACTTGACCTGTCCGGACCTGCCTTCGGGATTCTTGAGCGTTATGCTGATCGCGGAGCCTGGCGCGACTTCCTTTTTGACCTCGGCTTTCAGCGCATTTCCGTCCGGAACGAGCTTGATCGCTTCGCGATCGCTGCCGGATACAAGGAGCGCTGAGCCAGAGAACCCCTCTGCCGACATCGCCTTGCCGCTCTTCTCGTCAAAGATGTTGAACAGGATCGTCTTACCCTTCGCGACCATTTCGACATCGACGCCCACTATGTCCTCCATCGGGCCGCCGTTAGGACCTTTTTGGCTGGATTGTTGCGAGATGGCTGGTCCGGCAGTCAGCAGGACGGCTACAATGATCAGGATCTTCTTCACCGATGTTCTCCTTCGATCGTGTTGAATGAGTTCGTCTCCACGCGGGCAGGCGACCTTTCGCGCCGGAATAGGATGTAGAGCGCTGGGAGGACGAGGAGCGTCAGGACGGTGGAAGAGATGATCCCACCTATCACGACCGTGGCCAGCGGTCGTTGAACCTCTGCGCCCGCGCCGGTGGCGATCGCCATCGGCACGAAGCCGAGAGAGGCGACGAGTGCGGTCATCAAGACCGGTCGCAGCCGGGTCAAGGCTCCTTCCTGGACGGCTTGCATGATGGTTCTGCCTTCGCCGCGCAGCCTCTCGATAAAGGTTATGATCACCAGACCATTCAGCACCGCAACGCCGGAAAGCGCAATGAAGCCGATGCCCGCGCTGATCGAAAGAGGGATGCCTCTCAATGCCAGGGCGAATATCCCACCAGTCAACGCCAACGGGACACCACTGAAGACCAGAAGAGCGTCGGCAGACGATCCCAGGCTGATGAACAGCAACAGGAATATGAGCAGCAGAGCTATCGGTACAACGATCATGAGACGCTGGGTCGCCGAAACGAGTTGCTCGAACTGTCCGCCCCATCCGATCCAATAGCCGGCGGGCAGCTTCACCTTCTCTGCGATCTGGTTCTGCGCGTCGGTCACGAATGAGCCGAGATCCCTGCCGCGGACATTGGCGGACACGACGATGCGGCGCTTGCCGTCCTCCCGGCTTATCTGGTTCGGACCAGGGGCCACCAGGATTTCGGCCAGCTCGGACAATGGCACGTATCGCATCTGCGCGAGTGGAGACGCTACCAGCGCCGTCGGCTGGGCTCTGGTTTGGCCGTCGATTGGCGGCAGCGGTATCGGAAGCGCTTTCAGGGCCTCCACGTCCGAGCGCAGATTCTCCGGCAGCCTCACGACAAGATCGAAACGACGGTCACCCTCGAATACAAGACCTGCGCTCTTCCCGCCGACTGCGACTTCGACCAGGCTTTGCACGTCGGATACGCTGATGCCGAGCCGGGCCAAGGCTCTTCGTTCGAGCCTGACGGTCAGCACAGGGAGGCCTGCGACCTGCTCGGTCTTGACGTCGGCGGCGCCGTCCACTTTTTCGAGCACAGACTGCGCCCGGGCGGCGATCTGGGTCAGGACTTCGAGATCGTCTCCGAATATCTTCACCCCCACGTCGCTGCGCACGCCGGAGATCAGGTCGTTGAAGCGAAGCTGTATCGGCTGCGACAGTTCGTAGTTGCTACCGGCGATTTCTTCGGCTGCCTCCTCGATTTCCTTGACGAGCGATAACTTTGATTTGCTCGGATCGGGCCACCGGTCGCGCGGTTTCAGCATGACGTAGCCATCGGAGATCGACGGCGGCATTGGATCGGTGGCGACCTCCGCTGTGCCGGTGCGGGCGAACGTTTCCTTCACTTCCGGGATCTCCAGAAGCCTTCTCTCCAAGGACTTCTGCATCTCGACGGATTGAGTGAGGCTGGTGCCGGGAATTCGAATCGCCTGGATGGCGACGTCGCCCTCGTCGAGGCTGGGGATGAATTCGCCGCCCATCCGGGAAGCCATATAGCCGCTGACGATCATCAACGCGACAGCCGCGACCGCTACCAGGCTCCGATACCGGATGGCCAGGTCCAATACCGGAACGTAAGACCGGTGGGCCAGGCGCATGAACCAGTTCTCGGATTCAGACACCCTACCCGTGACGAAAATCGCGACCGCGGCAGGCACGAACGTCATCGAGAGGATGCTCGCTCCCAGGAGGGCAATGAGCACGGTCAAAGCCATCGGCGTGAACATCTTGCCTTCGACGCCTGTCAAGGTGAGGACCGGGAGATAGACGACTGCGATGATCAGGGTGCCGAACAGACTAGGCTTAATCACCTCGCGCGAGCCTCTGATGATGGTGTCAAAGCGTTCTCCGCGCGTCAGCATGCGGCCTCGCGCGCTCTGTTCGTGCGCGAGCAGGCGCAGGCAGTTCTCGACGATGATGACCGCACCGTCGATGATGATGCCAAAGTCGATGGCGCCCAGGCTCAAGACGGTGGCGGTCGCAGTAAAAACGTCGGCTCTCCAAACCCTTGAAAACCGCAACGTCGTCTTCGTCCGAGAGGGTGCCAAGTTCGAGGCGCGCGATGTCGAGAGCGGGGCGCGAGACGCCGAAAATGTAGAGATACTGTTCGGGCTGCTCGAGGGCGACCGGTATGCGGCCAGAAACAGCTTCATCGTCAAGTCGGAGATGGGCAAGGGCGGTGCCGCGCCGCTCCCGACCAGAAGCCGTTCGCGAACATTCCGAAGGCGACCGTCGCGACCGAGCTCAACGCAGAGCCGGCGATCAGGATCAGACGGGCGTCGATCCTGTCGGTCAGCGTGGACAATACCGGGACGGCCAGCATGTATCCGGCCGCGAAGCTCCCGGCGAGCAAACCCGCGGACGTGCCGGTCAGGCCCCATTCCGGAATCAGAAATTGCGCCAGTATCGACGGCACGGCGACATGCGGCAGCAGATTGCCCAACTGGCCGACGCACATGGCCAAGATGGCAGGCTTCCCCTGAAGATTGCCGCGCCACCTCATTCGCGGAACGACCGTGAAGGTTCGGCGCCTACGATCGACGTCCGGACGGCAGTCATGGGCGCGGACCGCAACAACCGGTGGAGGGAGCCGGGGGCGGTGTCCCGCAGCACGACGTTGCCACGGCGACGCCGCTCTCGACGCCCCCGCGCGTGCAGACGCCGGTCTCGGGCAGCTCGAGTTCGACCCGCTCGGCCGCGGCACGGTCGCCGGCGATGTCCGCGGCGATCGAGCGGACCTGTTCGTAGCCGGTCGCCATGAGGAAGGTCGGTGCCCGGCCGTACGATTTCATGCCGGCGATGTAGAGTCCCGGATCGTCCTGCGCGAGTTCGCGCGCGCCGTGAGGCCTGACCGTTCCGCAAGAGTGCTCGTTGGGATCGATCAGCGGCGCGAGCGCGACGGGCGCCTCGATCGCGGGATCCAGGCGGATCCTCAGTTCGCTCAGGATCGACAGGTCCGGACGGAAGCCGGTCGCGACGACGAGTTCGTCCACGACCACGTGCCGGCCGCAGCAGGCGGACCCGGCTCCGACGCGCAGGCGGTCTCCGGACGAGGCCACATGCGAGACCGCGAATCCTTGCTCAAGCTCGATCCGGCCTGATGCCACCAGCGAAGCGAAGGTCGTGCCCAGCTCGCCGCGGGCGGCCAGCTTGTCGTTCACTCCGCCCCCGTAGGATTTGGAAGGGTCGTTCCCGCGCAGCAGCCAGATCACCCGCGTATCGGGGACGTCCGCGCGGAGATGCGCGAGCTCCGTCAGGGTGCCCATCGCCGAGTGCCCCGCGCCGAGCACCGCCACCGTTTTGCCGGCGTAGCGCCCGCGTGCCGTTCCGCGCACATCCGGCATTCCGTAGGCGATCCGGTCTGCGGACTCGCGTTCGCCGGCCGCGGGAAGCCCGTTCGCGCCAGCCGGGTTCGGCAACGACCAGGATCCGGATGCGTCGATCACCGCATCGGCGAGGAGGGTCTCCGGCCCCTTGCCGTTCCGGTACCTGATTTCGAACGGCGCCGTTTCCCGGCCGGCCGACTTTGCCTTGTCGAAGCCGATCCGACCGATGGCCTCGACTCTGCTCGCCGTCCGGATCACGTCCCACAGCGGGGTCCGCGTGGCGAGGGGCTCGATATAGCGCTCGATGAGCTCCGCTCCCGTCGGATAGACGTGCGGGTCGGGAGAGTTCCAGCCCGTTGGCTCGAGCAGGCGGGCCGCAGCCTTATCGATATTGTATTCCCAGGGCGAGAAGAGCTGCACGTGTCCCCATTCGCGTACGGAGGCGCCGGCGGCATGGCCGGCTTCCAGCACGATCGGCATCATGCCGCGCTCCATGACGTGAGCCGCCGCCGCCAGGCCCACGGGGCCCGCTCCGATGATCGCCACTGTTTTCGGCATGTTGTTCTCCGATCCTTCTAGTATCATCGAAATTACGGACGAAGCCCATCACGCGGCCGACTGCGTATCCGCGCATTTCTCGTCCGCGCAGCACTCGGCGACCAGGAAATCGACCAGCCCCTGCATATTGGCGTACTGCGCGTGGCAGACGAGCGTCGTCGATTCCCGCACCTGCGAGATCAGATCGACCGCCACCAGCGCCTTGATGTGATGTGAGAGCGTCGAGGCCGGAATCTTGAGCCTCTCCTGCAGACGGCCGACCGGCATCCCGGCCTGGCCGGCGCGAACCAACGCGCGGTAGATCCGGAGGCGGGTTGGGTTGCCGAGCGCTTCGAGCCTGGCCGCTGCGTCTTCAATCTTCATGGGGGCAAGATGAGCTCGCCGCCCCAGACAGTCAACCATATTTCTAGAATATTCGAAATTATCGCCGATGCTGGGTTGACGCGCCGCGTCATTTCCGTAAGTCTGGATATATGGAAAACGAACAAGCAGTCCTCGGGCTCGCCGCGCTCGCCCAAGGCACTCGTCTTCAAGCGTTCCGCGCGCTGGTACAGCACGAACCGGAGGGTCTCCCGGCCGGCGACCTGGCACGGCTGCTTGAGGTTCCGCAGAACACGCTCTCGGCCCATCTGTCGATTTTGGCGAGGGCCGGGCTCGTCGTGAGCGAGCGCCGCAGTCGCTCTATCGTCTACCGCGCCGAGATCTCTTCGCTGCAGGCGATCATCCTTTTCATGCTTCAGGACTGCTGCGGCGGACGTGCCGAATTCTGCGCGCCGGTGATCGAGCAACTTGCGTCCTGCTGCGCGCCGCCCAAGACGAAAGCGAAGACTAAGGAGCGATCCCGTGCCTGACACGACCGGATGGCGGGGGTTAACGCGTTCGCCTACCGTCGGCAGCCGAGGCGCTGGAAACGAATTCGACCGGCGTAGGCCACAAAGGACGGCCCAAGCCTTCGCTGGCGTCTGTAGCGGCCCGCTGCCGACGAGAGACGACATCACACCCACCCCGACCATTCCGAGCCGAAAGCGTCCATGAGCATCTTCGAACGATATCTGACTCTCTGGGTCATCCTCTGCATCGCCGCAGGCGTCGCATTGGGTCATGCATTGCCGGGACTCTTCTCGGCGGTCGCCGGCGCCGAAGTGGCGAATGTCAACTTGCCCGTCGCCGTCCTCATCTGGCTCATGATCATCCCAATGTTGCTAAAGATCGACTTCGGAGCGCTGGGCAAAGTGACCGAGCATGCCAGAGGCGTGGGTGTGACCCTGTTCATCAATTGGGCCGTGAAGCCTTTCTCGATGGCTCTCCTTGGCACCTTCTTCATCGCCCATGTGTTCGCGCCGTTTCTACCGGGCGACCAGATTCCATCGTATATCGCCGGACTGATCCTGCTGGCGGCGGCTCCCTGTACCGCGATGGTGTTCGTCTGGTCCAACCTGGTCAACGGCGATCCCAACTACACGCTCGGCCAGGTCGCGCTGAACGATGTACTGATGGTCTTCCTCTTCGCTCCCATCGTCGGACTGCTGCTCGGCGTCGCGTCGGTATCCGTGCCGTGGGCGACGCTCCTCCTCTCCGTCGCGCTCTACATCATCGTGCCGGTGATCGTCGCCCAGTTGTGGCGCCGCTCGCTGTTGGCGTCCGGACAGGGCGCCTTCGACCGCACGATGGCGCGCCTGCAGCCTCTGTCGCTCGTCGCCCTGCTGGCCACGCTGGTCCTGCTCTTCGGCTTCCAAGGCGAACAGATCATCGCGCAGCCGACCGTCATCGCGATCCTCGCCGTGCCTATCCTTATTCAGGTCTACTTCAACGCCGGACTGGCCTACGTGATGAGCCGCTATCTCGGCGTGGCCTGGTGCGTCGCCGCGCCCGCAGCGCTGATCGGCGCGAGCAACTTCTTCGAACTCGCCGTTGCCGCTGCGATCAGCCTGTTCGGCCTCAACTCTGGCGCGGCGCTGGCGACCGTCGTCGGCGTGCTGGTCGAGGTCCCCGTCATGCTGACCGTCGTGAAGATCGTGACGGCATCCAAGGATTGGTACGAAGCCGGCAGCGATCGCGCCGGCAACAAGAGCGCGGAGCTTCCCCGATGACCATCACCATCTATCACAATCCGAATTGCGGCACTTCGCGCAACACCCTGGCTATGATCCGGCAGAGCGGCGAGGAGCCGGTCGTGATCGAATACCTGAAGTCGCCGCCGAACCGGGAACGGCTCAAGGAGCTGATCGCGGCGATGGGCATCGGCGTCCGCGCCTTGCTGCGCGAAAAGGGAACGCCGTATGCGGAACTTGGTCTGGACGATCCGACGCTGTCGGACGACGCCCTCCTTGATGCGATGATGGCCCATCCCATTCTCATCAACCGACCGATCGTCGTGTCGCCGACGGGCGTTCGTCTATGCCGTCCCTCGGAGCAGGTCCTCGACCTGCTTCCGCGGAAGATCGGCCGTTTCGTGAAGGAGGACGGCGAAGTTGTCGAAGCCTGATCTACCCAACATCAACGAGCAGGCGTTCACAGTGCCGGACCAAGGTGCGCTCCGCGCAAGTCCGTCGCTGCACAAGCCCCGCATTCTCCTATTGTACGGATCCTTGCGCGAGCGTTCCTTCAGCCGCTTCGCCACAGAGGAAGCGGCGCGTCTACTTCAGAGCTTCGGCGCCGAGACCCGCATCTTCGATCCGACGGGCCTTCCGCTTCCGGACGGCGCTCCGGCCGAGCATCCGAAGGTGCAGGAACTGCGCGACCTCACGACCTGGTCCGAAGGGCAGATGTGGTGCAGTCCGGAACGCCACGGCGCGATGACCGGCATCATGAAGGCGCAAATCGATTGGATACCTCTATCGGTCGGCGCGGTTCGTCCGACGCAAGGCAAGACGCTGGCGGTTATGCAAGTCAGTGGGGGTTCGCAATCGTTCAATGCGGTGAACCAGCTTCGGGTGCTCGGCCGCTGGATGAGGATGATCACGATCCCCAACCAGTCGTCCGTCGCCAAGGCGTACGAACAGTTCGACGACGAAGGCCGGATGAAGCCTTCGCCGTACTACGACCGCATCGTCGATGTTGCGGAAGAGCTGGTAAAGTTTACTCTGCTGACGCGCGACGTCTCCGGCTACCTGACCGATCGCTATAGCGAGCGCAAGGAATCGGCCGAGAAACTGTCCGAGCGGTTGAGCCTCTCGAAAGCGCTGTGAGTTCGAGAGCGATTGCAGATTAAGTGTTTTTGAGTTCCGGCCCGTACGCCGGCGAAGTGAGGTGTTTCGACCAAGGAATTTAGGACCTGCGCTTTCGGCAAATGGCCATGAGAGGCGCGGTCGGATAGGAGTGCGAGGTGTCGTATTCTCCGGACCCGAAGCCAAGCCGGCGTCACGTGCTTTCGTTATGCGGCGCCACGCTTGTTTCTACGCGTTTGGCCACACCGGCCATCGCAAAGACCGCTGTTGTCCAATTCGGCCTGACACCTGTCTTCCTCACCTCCGATCTAGAACTGCTCGGTCGTCTGCAATCCTACCTCCAGCGAAGCACCGGATGCGCGGTCCGTCTCGTCAACCGCCGAACCTATCAGGAGGTGACGACGCTCCTCACATCCGGGCAGATCGACGGCGCATGGATCTGCGGCTACCCCTTCGTCAGCCACCGGACCGAGCTGCAGTTACTGGCGGTGCCACAATGGCGTGGTCGTCCGCTCTACCGCAGCCTCGCGATCTGCGACGCCGATCGTGACGCATCGGACCTGACGTCGCTCCGAGGAGACGTGCACGCCTTCTCCGACCCGGACTCGAATTCCGGATGCCTCGTCACCAAGGCGGCCCTGATATCTCGCGGCTTCCGTCCGGAAACGTTCTTCGCCAAGACTCTCTTCACGTACGGGCATCGCGACGTCATCCGCGCGGTCGCGGCCGGTCTGGTGCAATCGGGCTCGGTCGATGGCTATGTTTACGACGTGGTCTCGAAGCTCGAGCCCGCATTGACCTCGCGCACCCGGATCGTGTCGGCGTCGGAGTGGCTGGGGTTTCCGCCGATCGCTGCGCCGAAGCTGCCGCCGGATGCGGAGCTGCATTCGCTGCTGAAGAACGCGCTCCTGACCATGCATCAGACGGAGGACGGCCGCGCGGTGCTGGAGATGCTCCAACTGGACAGGTTCTCCTCGGAAGCTCCCGAGCTGTTCGATCCCATCGCCATCAAGGCGGCGCTCGTCGCCGCGGCGGGGTAGCCCGATGAACATGGTCGCCAAAGCCAAACGTCCCTGGCCGTTGACCGCGAAGGTGCCGCTGGCCGTCGTGTGTCTGATGGTCGTCGTCGGAGCGTTGCTCTCGCATCAGGTCGTGAGCAAGCTCGACGAGAGGCAGGTGCAGTCGTTCGACGACCTGTCGCGCAGCTACCTGGACGGCCTGGCGTCGGCCATCGGGCCCTCCGTCTTGCGGGAGGACAGTTGGGAGGTCTTCGATGCGATCGAGCGTGCCCAGGCGGGCTATCGCAGCCTCCGCCCCATCGAAACGGTCGTGACGAATGCGGACGACCGGGTCATCGCCGCGTCCGATCCGAAACGCCATCCGATCGGCGCGGAATACGACGGCAAACAGCGGAGCGGCCGCGACGGTTATGATCCCGGCGGAGATGAGGCAAGCGTCCAGCGCGCGCTCGCCTATCCCGGCCGGACGGCGGGGACGATCTATGCGCGGTTCGACACGCGGCATCTCGCGAGCGACAGGCGCAGCGTCGCCATCGCGCTCGCCTTGTCAAACTCCATCCTGGTCCTGGTATTCGCCGCGGCGGGCTGGCTACTCACCCGCAAGATGCTGGAGCCGGTGAAGATCCTTTCCGACCACCTCGGTGCAGCCAAGGACTCGGCGAAGGAGATACCGAACGACGCGATCGCGGGTGCACATGGGGAGTTTGGTGATCTGTTCCGTTCCTACAATGGCTTGGTCCGCTCCATGCACGAACGAGAGGATCTTGCGCGACGTCTCGCGAGGGAGCGTCGGATAAGCATACTGGGACGCCTGGCCTCCTCCGTCGCACATGAAATCAACAATCCGCTCGGGGGTCTCTTCAACGCGGTGGCGACACTGAAATCGCACGGCCATCTGCCCAGCGTTCAACAGAACTCGATCGGTCTGCTCGACCGCGGTCTTCAGGCGATCCGCGACACGGTCCGGACCACTCTCTCCGCATATCGAAGCGATCGGAATCCGCGCGTATTCGAAGCGCGCGATCTGGACGATCTCGCGCTTCTTTCGGCACCGGAGGCCCGGCGCAAGGGCGTCAGCATCCGGATCGTCAATGGTGTCGCGTCGAATGCAGTCACGTCTTTCCCGAGCACGCCAATCCGGCAGGTCGTCCTCAACCTTCTGCTCAACGCCATCGCAGCGACGCCGCCGGGTGGGGGTGTTTCGCTCGAAGCCGGTCTCGACGGTGCTGTCCTGCTTCTTTCGATCCGAGACGATGGCGACGGAATGCCCGCTTGGGCGATCGACGTTCTCACCCGAGGCGCGCCGCTTCCGCCACCGGACCGCAGTGGCTTGGGATTGTGGGCAGCGAGCCGCTTCGTTGCCGACATGCACGGAGCCGTTTCCGTGCAGACGCCTTCCGGGGGAGGCACGATAGTCGACGTAAGGATCCCTAGCCGCCGCGAAAGGGAGTTGGCCGATGTTGCGTGATGAGAAATGCGTCGCCCTCGTCGAGGATGACCCGATCATGGGCGAGAGCCTTGTTCAGCGGCTCGCTCTGGATGGCATCGCCGTCCAGTGGTGGAGAAACGGCCGCGACGCGTTGGCCGCGATGGAGACTGGCCGCTTCAGAGCGGTCGTCTGCGACATCAAGCTTCCCGACATGAGCGGAGAGGAGCTTTTCACCGAGACGTCCAGATCCATGAGGACGCCTTTCCTCTTCATCACCGGTCACGCCGACATCGACCAGGCCGTCCGACTGATGCGCGCCGGCGCGGCCGACTACGTGACGAAACCCTTCGACGTCGAGACGTTGCTCACCCGGCTGGAAACCATCGGAGCGGATGAAGGCGCCGGAGACGAAGTCCTCGGATGCTCGGCAGCATCGCGGCGCGTCGAGCGGTTGCTCAGAAAACTGTCCAGCGTCAACACGACGGTGCTGCTGACCGGCGAGACTGGTAGCGGCAAGGAGGTGGCGGCCCGCTTTCTTCATGCGTCCTCCGCACGCTGCCGCGAGCCGTTCATGGCCGTCAACTGCGCGGCGATTCCTTCCCAACTCCTGGAAAGCGAGCTGTTCGGGCACGAAAAGGGGGCATTCACCGGCGCGGCGCAGAGGCATCTCGGTTATGCGGAACGCGCCGGCGCGGGTGTGCTCTTTCTGGACGAGATAGGCGAACTCCACCCAGACCTGCAGGCCAAGCTGCTGCGCCTGGTTCAGGACCGTTCCTTCCACCGGGTAGGCGGGGAACGTCCGATCGCGTTCAACGGCAGGCTCGTCGCGGCGACGAATGCCGATCTCGCGGCGATGGTCGATGCAGGCCGTTTCAGGGAGGATCTGCTTTACCGGATCAACGTCGTAAGCGTCGAAGTGCCAGCACTTCGCGACCGTCTGGAGGACATCCCACTCCTGATGAATCGCTTCTTCTCCGATCTTGCCGACGAGATGGACAGCAGTCTGCGGGGCTTCGACGTCGGGGCGGAAGAGGCTGCGTTGGCGCATGCATGGCCCGGGAACGTGCGCGAGCTCCGCAACAGGGTCGAGCGCGCCGTGGCCCTGAGCGACGGCATGTGGATCACCGCCGCCGACCTGTTTCCCGAAAGCGTCCGCTCGGAACCCGTCGGCAACGCATTTCTTCAAACGCTCGAGGATGTGCGTCAGTCCGCCGAGCGGAGACACATCGCGCGGGCGCTCGCCTCCACGGGCGGCGAAACCGGAGCGGCCTCGAAGCTGCTCGGAATCGGAAGATCCACCCTCTGGGAGAAGATGAAGCGACTGGGCCTGACGCCCGAGTGACATCGTCGTTGCGGCGAGTGTTACACGGCGTCGGCCAACCTGGTCGCCTCGGTCGCGCCTTCCATCCGTCCGATCGCCGCGAGATCCCGCTTGAGCGCCGAGAGATCGGAGGTCTCCACGGGCAGATTGACGAAAGCGGTCAATCTTGCGGCCAGGCGGCGATAGGCGGAAAGAAAGGCGGCGCGCTGCACGTCCTTGGTGCCCTTCACTTCGGCCGGGTCCGGAATGCCCCAATGCGCCTGCAGCGGATGGCCGGCCCAGGTGGGACACTGCTCGCCGGCGGCGGCGTCGCAGACGGTCACGATGAAATCCATCGCCTTGCTGCGCTTCCCGGCGAACTTGCTCCACCCCTTCGAACTGAGGGCCGAAGTGTCGTAGCCGAGACCATCCAGCAATTCCAAGGCAAGCGGATGCGGTCCGCTTTGAGGCCGACTGCCCGCGGAGTGCGCCCGAAAACGCCCGCCGCCCTCGCGGTTGAGTATGGCTTCCGCCATGATCGACCGGGCCGAATTGCCCGAGCAGAGGATCAGGACGTCGTAGGACTTGGAATCATCGAGGGGGCGCCGCTGAGGGAACTGATCGTCGCTGACCGGACGCATCTCGCCGAGCATCACGTCGAAGAGGTTGCCGATCTGACCCGATTTCGCGGCATAGATGATCGATCGGCCCTCGCGCCTGCTGGTCAGCAGCCCCGCCCGCTCTAGCTGCGAAAGATGGGTCGACATAGTGTTGTGCGGCACCGCGAGCAGGCGCGCGACGTCGCCGGCGGGCAGACCATAGGGTAGATAGCGCGCAAGCAGCCGGAACGCTTCGAGACGCGTCGGCTGCGCGAGACTGGCGAACATCTCGACCGCGTCGTCGGTCGTGAACAGGTCTGGCTTCATGCTGGATGGAATCTTCCGGACGGGCATCCGTCGAAGATAGTCGACATATCGGTTCCTGCAACGCGGCATGTCGCGCGACGATCCGGAAATCCGGATGAGCACTGCCTTTGGCCGTCCGGATTTCCGGACGACGGCCCGTCGGTCTGACCCTTCCTCGTTTGATTTCGAACGGCTTTTCGCCGCGACGACGACTGGCGCGATGCCTGCAATGTCCTTCCCGTCCGATGGGACGAAACGAAAAGCGACGGTCCGGGGAGACGACGAAATGAAGAAGTGCGACGGCCTGGTCGATATGCGACGCAGGCATTTTCTCGGTGGCGCCGGCGCGATGACCGCGGCCGCGGCGACCATGTCGGTCCTCCCCAAGGAGGCCAAAGCTGAACCGCGCGCGGGCCTCGTCAAATATCCCTCGAACAGACTCGGCAACGTCAAGGACCTCAAGGTCAACGAGCCGATGTCCGTTGCCTATCCGGACGACGACGCGCCGGGTGTCCTTCTCAAGCTCGGTCAGAAGGTCGCGACCGGAGCGGGACCCGACGGGGACATCGTCGGCTTCTCGTCCGCATGCCCGCACAAGGGGTTTCCCCTCAACTACAACGCCGGCGATCGGACCATGAACTGTCCGGGACATTATTCGCGCTTCGACTGCGAGCGCGGCGGTCAGCAGGTCTGGGGACAGGCGACGCAGAACCTCCCTCAATACGTGCTGAGGATCGACGGCAACGGCGACATCTTCGCCGAAGGCGTCGACGAACATATCTTCGGCCGCCTGTCGAACGTCCTCTGAGGGAGCACATGACATGACCTACAAGCGACAAATCGGCACCCTCCCGATCGTGCCGGCGGACGCCAAGGAGCACAACGTCGTCTGCCACTACTGCATCGTCGGCTGCGGCTACAAGGCGTATTCCTGGGATGCGCGCTACGAAGGCGGGACCGCCCCGGGCGAGAACAAGTTCGGCGTGGACCTGTCGAAGCAGCAGGAGGCCGAGACCACGGCCTGGTATGCGCCGTCGATGTACAACATCGTCAAACAGGACGGCCGCGACGTGCATATCGTGATCAAGCCGGATCACGACTGCGTCGTGAATTCCGGGCTCGGTTCGCCGCGTGGCGCCCGCATGGCGGAGATGAGCTATTCGCGCCAGCGGAACACCCAGCTTCAAAGGCTGACCGATCCTCTCGTCTGGCGCTACGGTCAGATGCAGCCGACCAGTTGGGACGACGCGCTCGACCTCGTCGCGCGCGTCACTGCGGCCGTGATCAACGAACAGGGCGAAGACGGCCTCTTCGTGTCGGCTTTCGATCACGGCGGCGCCGGCGGCGGCTATGAGAACACCTGGGGTACCGGGAAGCTCTATTTCGGTGCGATGAAGATCAAGAACATCCGCATCCACAACAGGCCGGCCTACAATTCCGAGGTGCACGGCACCCGCGACATGGGCGTCGGCGAGCTCAACAACTGCTACGAAGACGCCGAGCTTGCCGACACGATCGTCGCCGTGGGCACCAACGCGCTCGAGACGCAGACCAACTACTTCCTCAATCACTGGATCCCGAACCTCCGCGGAACGTCGGTCGACAAGAAGAAGGCCGAGTTCGGCAACGAGGCGGTCGACCGGGGCCGCATCGTCTTCGTCGATCCTCGCCGCACGGTGACGGTCAATGCCTGCGAGATCGAGGCCGGCAAGGACAACGTGCTGCACCTGCCCATCAATTCGGGCACCGACCTCATCCTGTTCAACGCGTGGTTGACCTACGCCGCCGACAAGGGGTGGATCGACAAGCCGTTCATTGCCGCCTCGACGAAGGATTTCGACAAGGCGGTCGCGGCAAACCGTACCTCGCTCGCCGACGCAGCGAAGACCACGGGTCTGTCGGAAGCGGACATCGTCAAGGCGATCACCTGGATCGCCGAGCCGAAGGCCGGAGGCGCGCGCCGGCGCACGATGTTCGCCTACGAAAAGGGACTGATCTGGGGCAACGACAACTACCGGACCAACCAGTCCCTGGTGAACCTCGCGCTCGCGACCGGAAACGTCGGTCGTCCCGGAGGCGGCTGCGTCCGCATGGGCGGGCATCAGGAAGGCTATTCGCGCCCGTCGGACGCGCATGTCGGGAAGCCAGCTGCTTACGTCGATCAGCTCATCATCAACGGCAAGGGTGGCGTGCACCACATCTGGGGCTGCGACCACTACAAGACCACTCTAAACGCGATGGAGTTCAAGCGCGTCTACAAGAAGCGCACGGACATCGTGAAGGATGGAATGAACGCCGTCCCCTACGGAGATCGCGACGCCATGGTGAAGGCCGTGGTCGACGCCATCAAGAAGGGCGGTCTCTTCGCCGTGAACGTGGACATCGTGCCGACAATGATCGGAGAAGCATGCCACGTCGTGCTGCCGGCGGCGACGTCGGGCGAGATGAACCTGACATCCATGAACGGCGAGCGGCGGATGCGGTTGACCGAGCGCTACATGGATCCTCCTGGTCAGGCGATGCCCGATTGCATTATCGCAGCACGCATCGCCAACCATATGGAGCGGATCTTCCGGCAGTCGGGAAAGGCGGATGTCGCGGACAAGTTCAAGGGCTTCGACTGGAAGACCGAAGAAGACGCGTTCATGGACGGCTATGCCAAGCATGAGAAAGGCGGAGAATTCGTCACCTACGCCCGGCTGCGCGCCATGGGCACCAACGGATTCCAGGAGCCCGCGACAGGCCTCGAAAGCACCGGCGCGATCGCGGCCGGCACCTCCACGGGCAAGGACGGCGAGGTACTGAAAGGGCCGGCCATCGAAGCTGCCCGCGGCAAGGAGCCGGTCCAGAAGATCGCCAGCACCGTCCCGGCACCGTCGGGCGACGTCCAGCGGATCATCGGGACCAAGCGCCTGTATGCCGACGGCAAGTTCAATTCGAAGGACGGCAAGGCGAGCTTCGCATCGACCCAGTGGCGGGGTCTCCAGGCGCCCGGCAAGCAGGCCGAAAAGGACAAATTCCAATTCCTCATCAACAACGGCCGCGCGAATCTCGTCTGGCAGAGCGCCTATCTCGACCGCGAGAACGAGTTCGTCCGTGACAGGTGGCCATATCCCTTCATCGAGCTCAATCCGGACGACATGAAGGATCTCAAGCTCAATCCGGGCGATCTCGTCGAGGTCTACAACGACAACGGTTCGACCCAGGCCATGGCCTATCCCACGCCCACGGTAAGACGGAAGCAGGCGTTCATGCTGTTCGGCTATCCGACCGGCGTGCAGGGCAACGTCGTCTCCAAAGGCGTCAACGAGCTCGTCATCCCGAACTACAAGCAGACCTGGGGCAACATCCGGAAGATCTCCGACGCTCCGGAGAGTGTCCGCGGCCTCACCTTCAAGTCGAAGGAATATTCGGTCTAGGGCCTCGCCGGCGCCCGCGCGCCGGCGGACCTCACCTCCCTTCAATCACCAATCTGGAAAGGCCGTCATGCTCCGATCGTTCGTCGCAGCAGCGCTGTTCGCTGCCGCATCATCTTCCGCCCTCGCCCAGGATGTCGACGCAGGCAAACGCGTCTTCAACAAGTGCGTCGCCTGCCACGCCGTAGGACCGGGCGCTGCCAACAAGGTCGGCCCCGAACTGAACGGCCTTATCGGCAGGAAGGCCGGTTCGGTCGCCGGCTACAATTACTCGGATGCGAACAAGAGCTCAGGGATCGTCTGGACCGAACAGGAATTCGCAGCCTACATCCGCGACCCCAAGGCGGTCGTGAAAGGGACGAAGATGGCGTTCGCTGGTCTCAAGAACGATAAGGAGATCGCAGATATTACGGCCTATCTGAAGACCTTCGCGGCAGACGGAAAGACGCAGTAGGCGCCGGCGTGATCATGCGGAACGCGCCAGCGCGGCGCGTTCCGCATCCGGAAGCTACGACCCGAAGTCATCCTTCAGGTACTTGCCGATGCGCTCGACCAGCGAGGTCGGCAGAGTCACGTAGTCGAGCGCCGCAGCGTCTTCCGCACCGTTCTCCAGCGACCATTTGAAGAAGTCGACCGCGGTGCGCGACTTGACCGGATCCTTGGGCTTCTTCGGCATCAGGATGAACGAGGTCGCCGTGATCGGATAGGCATCATCGCCGGACGCGTCGGTCATGATGCGGTAGAAATCCTTCGCGCTGCCCCAGTCGGCGCCATCGGCCGCGGCGCGGAAGGATTTGGCATCGGGCTGCACGAAACGCCCGGCACGATTCTGGACGAGCCCATAGGTTAGCTTGTTCCGGACGGCGTAGGCGTATTCGACGTAGCTGATCGTATTCTTCGACATGCCCACATAGGCGGCAACGCCTTCATTGCCCTTCCCGCCGACGCCCACCTGCCAGTCAAGTGATACGGCTTCGCCCATCGTCGATTTCCACTCGGGGCTCACCTTCGACAGATAGTTGGCGAAATTGAACGTCGTGCCCGAACCGTCGGTCCGGTGGACCACGGTGATCGGCGCAGCCGGAAGCTGGATATCCGGATTGAGGGCTTTCAAGGCCTGATCATCCCAGTTCTTGATCTTGCCCATAAAAATTTCGGCCAACACGGTGCCGGTGAACCGGATTTTGCCTGGGGCGACGCCCTCCAGATTCACCACCGGGACCACGGCGCCGATGACGAGCGGAAATTGGCCGAGACCGGCCTTGGCGAGTTCGTCCGGCTTGAGCGGCATATCCGACGCTCCGAAGTCCACGGAGCCCGCTTTCACCTGCTGGATGCCGGCGCCCGAGCCGTTGGAGACGTAGTTGATCTTGTTGCCCGTCTTCGCCGCATAGGCCGCCGCCCACTTGGACAGGATCGGGTTCACAAAGCTCGAGCCGGAACCGTTGCTCTCTGCTGCAGCCGCTATGCTACCGGAATGCAGCAGTGCCGCGACGACCGCGACCGCGCGAAACGACTTGATCATGGAAGGCTCCTTGGATATATGTCGATATGTCTCGACATATATAACCATTGTGACGGCGCGTTGACAACCGGAGTTTGGCGAAGTGGCGCTACGGGAAATTGATGCGGGCGACATGGCGGCCGGGCGGTTCGCCACCATCGGCCAGCCGACGAGGCTCCACGCGTTTCGCCTGCTTCTCTCGGCGTATCCTGAGAGTCTCGGCGCCGGCGAGATCGCCCGGCGCTGCGACGTGCCGCACAACACCATGTCCACCCATCTCGCGACGTTGACCCGCGCCGGCCTCATCAAGGTCTCGAAGGACGGGCGCGCCATGAATTACCGCGCCGATGCCAAGGGGTATCGCGACCTGGTCGACTAGCTCGCCAAAGATTGCTGCAACGGCCGTCCGGAGCTCTGCGCCGGGGCGGTCGGCGAAACGGACAACGAAGCCTCCAACCCGGATGTGGTCATGCCTGCCTTCAACGTTCTCTTCCTATGCACGCACAACTCTGCACGCTCGATCATCGCGGAGGCGTTGCTTCAGAAATTGGGCCAAGGAAAATTCCGGGCGTACTCCGCGGGCTCGGACCCGGGCCAGGCTCCGCTTCCGGAGGTGGTGGAGCGGCTGCGCCAGTTGGGACACGACGTCGGGACCTTGCGATGCAAGCCGCTTTCGGAGTTCACGGGTCCCGAAGCGCCGCGCATGGATTTCGTCATCGCGCTTTGCGACACGCCGGAAGGTCAGTTCTGTCCGGACGTCGATAGCCGGTTCGCCACCGCGGCATGGCCGCTCCCCGATCCCGCACGCTTCGACGGTTCGCAGGTCGAGAAGACGACCCTCCTGAACGAGCTCTACGCGATGATCCGCCGACGTATCGAGATCTTCGTGAGCCTGCCGTTCGCCTCGCTCGACCGCATGGCACTCAAGACGCGTCTCGACGAAATCGGCGACAGCGCCCGTATCTGAAACTGGAAGGCACTCGAATGAAGATCGGCATCAATGGCATGGGCCGGATCGGCCGCCTCGCGCTGCGCGCCGGCCTCGGCGGCATGTTCCGTCCGGAAAGCGACCCGCACCGGTCGAACCGCCTCGACGTCGTCCACGTGAACGAACTGAAGGGGGGGATCGATGCGACCGCTCACCTGCTGGAGTTCGATAGCATTCACGGTCGCTGGCACGGCGGAATTGGCGTGAATGATGGGAAGTCGATCGGGATCGGCGATCGCCGGATCGGCTTCTCCGAGGCCGCCGCACCTGCAGATGTGCCATGGGGCGACCTCGGTTGCGAGGTCGTGCTCGAGTGCACCGGCAAGTTCCTGAAGCCCGACCAGCTTCAGACCTACTTCGATCGGGGCGTCAAACGAGTGATCGTAGCGGCGCCCGTCAAGGACGAAGCAGCGCTCAACGTGGTCGTCGGGGTCAACGACAAGAGCTACGATCCGGAACGGCACCGTCTTCTGACTGCCGCTTCCTGCACGACCAACTGTCTGGCGCCCGTCGTGAAGGTCATCCACGAAGCCATCGGCATCCGTCACGGCCAGATCACGACGATCCACAATCCGACCAATACCAACGTCGTGGTCGACGCTCCGCACAAGGATCTGCGCCGCGCACGGTCGTCGCTTCTGTCGATGCAGCCGACGACGACCGGCAGCGCGACGGCGATCGCTTTGATCTATCCGGAGCTCAAGGGAAAGCTGAACGGGCACGCGGTGCGCATCCCTGTGCTGAACGCGAGCCTGACGGACTGCGTCTTCGAACTGAACAGGGAGACGACCGCCGTCGAGGTGAACACCCTTTTCGAAGCGGCGGAGAAGACGGTGCTCGCCGGCATTCTCGGCATCGAGAAACGGCCCTTGGTGTCGGCCGACTACACGAACGACACGCGAAGCTCGATCGTCGACGCCCAAAGCACGCTGGTCACCGACGGGACGCTGCTCAAGGTCTATGCTTGGTACGACAACGAGGTCGGCTATGCCTGCCGGATGGTGGATCTCGCCGCCATCGTGCAGCGGGCGGGAGCATGAGCATGGTACGCAACTACATCATCGTCACGGCCTCCTACTGGGGCTTCACCCTGGTCGACGGCGCGCTCCGCATGCTCGTCCTCTTCCACTTCTTCCGCCTCGGCTATTCGCCGTTCACGCTTGCCTTCCTCTTTCTGCTCTATGAGGCGGCAGGAATCGCCGCGAACCTCGCCGGCGGATATTTCGCATCCAAGTTCGGGATCCCGCGGATGCTCGCGATCGGTCAGGCGCTGCAGATCGCCGGCCTGCTCATGCTCTCGGCACTCGATCCCGGCTGGAGCGCAGCCGCCTCCGTCGCATGGGTGGTCGCGGCGCAAGGAATCGCGGGAGTGGCCAAGGACCTGACGAAGACCGCATCGAAGTCCGCGATCAAGGCGACTTCTGCCGAGGGCAGCGGTCAGCTTTTCCGGTGGGTCGCCTGGTTCACCGGATCGAAGAACGCCATGAAGGGCATTGGCTTCTTCCTCGGCGGTTTACTGCTGGATCTCGTCGGGTTCACCCACGCGCTATGGATGATGGCCGCTTTGCTCGCGGTGGTGTTCGTCGCCGGCTTGGTCCTCCTGCCGTCGGAGCTCGGCAAGGCGAAGTCGTCGAAGACGATGAAGGAGCTGTTCGGCAAGTCCCGCGGCGTCAATCTTCTGGCCGCAGCCCGCATCTTCATGTTCGGCGCGCGGGACGTCTGGTTCGTCGTCGGCCTGCCTGTCTTCCTCTACGCGGCCGGCTGGAAGTTCCTGGAGGTCGGCGGTTTCCTCGCGGCCTGGACGATCGCCTACGGCTTCGTGCAGGCGATCGCTCCGTCCCTCGTCACGCGCAGCGCCGACGGCCTCAGCCGCGAGATTCCGTCCGCACGGTTCTGGGCCGCCGTCCTGGCCGCGGTGCCGATCGTGCTCGCCATCGTCATGATCTGGATTCCGATCGGTAGACCCGACCTGCTGATCGTCGCGGGGCTCGCGCTGTTCGGCCTGCCCTTCGCGGTCAATTCGTCGCTGCATTCGTATCTCATCCTGGCATACGCCGGATCCGAAAAGGCGGCGGAGGACGTCGGCTTCTACTATGCCGCCAACGCGGCCGGCCGACTTCTCGGCATCACGCTGTCGGGCGTGCTCTACCAGCATGGCGGCATCGTCGGATGCCTGGCTGGTTCGGCCGTGATGCTGCTGTCCTGCTTCGTGCTGACGTTCGTCCTGCCGACGCACGCGACGGACGCCACACGACGGTCGCTCGCCTGACCGCACCTGGCGTTTCCATCGACATCACGGCTACCGGCGACCGTGTCATGGGTGAGCTACCATCCGGAAGCCTGCCAGCGCGAGCAGGATGGCGAGCAGCAGCCTCATCAGGCTTGGCCGCATGAGCGTGGATCCAAGCCACGATCCGACGACCCCTCCAAACACCACGGCGGCCGACCAAACCGGTAGTTGGACCGGCAGGTCATGAACTGTTGCCGCGGCGCCGGCGAGCGCCGCGGCCGAGTTCAGCAGGTTGAAGGTCGCTGCAATCGCCGCCGCCTTGCGTGTCTCCGCCCATCCCATCGCCAAGATCAATGGCGCGAGAAAGATTCCGCCACCGACGCCGGTGATGCCCGAGACCAAGCCGATGGCGGCTCCGGCAAGGAGCGACATGCCGAAGGGCGGCTCGCAGAGCGCCTGCAGATCGAGACGCGCCGCGCGCCGTGCCGAACGCGCCATTTGCGCCGCCGCCAGCAGAAGCAGCAGGCCGACCACGGGCTGATAAGCCGCCGCAGGGAGGTTCAGCGTTCCTCCCACGAAGGAAAACGGAAGCGCCAGCACACCGAAGGGATAGCAGGCGCGCCACGATAGCAGACCATTCCGATGAAAGCGGGCGCATCCGATGGCTGCGACGAGGACGTTCAGCGCCAGGACCGTAGGCTTGATGACGTCGGGCGCGTATCCGAGGACACCCATGACTGCGACATATCCCGTGCCGCCAGCCTGCCCGACCGCCGAATAGAGCAGAGCGACGATGGCAAATGCAGCGGCAACAACGAGATCCAAGAGGCCTCCGTCGAAAGCAGATCGATCAAGGATTTGGTGCTTCTAGCGCGCGGACCGTGATCGACATCCCGTAGGGAGGCGGACGTCACCGGTCGGTCTGTCGGCTGTGATCTATTCGGGACGGCGCCTTAGCCTGACGCCCTCGACGTATTCTTCGTCACCGAAGAAGAATTCGATTCCTTCCTTTTCTAGCGCCGCCCGGAGCGCCTTGTGGACGTCCCGCCTGCGCCGGTCGGGCCGGCCTTCCGTTTCAGTCTCGATCTTGGAAATCGTGCGCCGCGACACGTTAGGCGTCAGCGTCTCGCCGAGCTGGGTCTGGGAGAGGTTCAACAGGCCCCGTGCGGCTCGGATCATGGCAGCGGATATCAGGAGTTCGGGTATTTCGGCGTCGGTCATCCCCGAGTTCTATGCAGGAAAATTAACGTTAGCAAGCCTTATTCTTCTCATAATGGGAAGAATAATTGACTTGGCGTCATCGCGATGGCATCTTGTTCCCAACGAAGAGGGAGTTTGCGATGACCTATAGCGAGTACATCCAGAGCACTGCATGGCGGACCAGTCCGGTCCGGCTGCGCGAATTCGAGGCGGCGGGTTTCGCTTGCCGTCTCTGCCCGGCGGCGGCTTCCGACGGCGCCACGCTGGAATCGCATCACCGGACCTACGACCGTCTTGGCAACGAGAGCGACGGCGACCTCACCTCGCTGTGCTCGGACTGCCACCGCGCGGTGACGTCCTTCCTGCGGGCCCGCCGCTACGCGCTGCTGCAGCCGCTGCGCGCCGACGTGAAGACCATCCGCATCGACGCGCCGCTGTTCGACCCGACCCGCGAGGTGGCGTGATGGAAGCCGAGAAGATCACCATGCGCCTGACCGGGACGCGCCCGCTGCTGATGCATTCGTCGCGCCTTGCGGACCCGCTCGATCCGATCCGGGCGCGCCTCACGAAGGTGACGACGAAGAGGGCGAAGACGCTGGCGGACCATCTCGAAATCTCGCGGATCGAATGGCATGGCGGCCTGTGGATCTTCGAAGGTCGCCCGTGCATCCCGGCGGAAGCGCTGTTGAGCACCTTCAAGTCCGCCGCACGGGCGCGCAACAAGGGCCAGGAGGCAACCGCCGGCATCCAGATCGGCCGCCCGGCCATCCTGGAATACGACGGGCCGCGCGACCTCGACGAGCTCGGCGCCGACGAACGCTTCGTGTTCCGGACGACCGTCAGGGTCGGACGCGCCCGGACCATCCGCACGCGCGCCCGCTTCAACGACTGGGCCGTCGAATTCGACGTGATGTATCTGCCCACCCTGCTGAACCGCAGCGAGGTGCTCGACACCTTCATGACCGCCGGCTTCACGCGGGGGATCGGCGACTGGCGGCCAACCTTCGGCACCTACCTGGCCGAGGAGCGCAAGGAATGAGTTTCAAGGCTTGGCGGGGCGTGGCCCGGCGAGGCAGGGCACGGCCCGGCTTGGCGAGGCATGGGGAGCGTCCACTCTAGGACGCTCCCCACCCACCGAATTCCGAACCTAACCAACTTCGCGGTCTGGAAGACCGCAACGTGCCATTCGGCGCGAACGGGAGAACCATGTCATGCGTACCGAAACGAAGAAGACGAAGCCGACCCGCGGCACCGCCCGTGCCCTGGAGATGTCCAAACCGCGTTCGATCGCGGCGCATTTCCTCGGCGAGACGCCGGCGGATTGGGAGCACGCACATCTGCTGTGGCGCTCCGTGCCGGCGCACCGCTTCCATCGCGATCACCGCGCCGCCGTTAACGAGTGCATGCGGCGCACGTCGTCCATCATGGACGCATGGCGCCTGGCCATCGCCGGCGATGCCGCGAGCGCCATCGGCCTGGCTCTGAGCATGGGCATTCCCCAGCAGGTCACGATCCGCACCGACCTGACGATGACGGTGCTGCTGCACAACGCGCTGCGCGGCAGCGCCGGCGCCACGCTGGTGCTCTCCAACCTGATCCGCCGGATGCCGATCGACCGCGCCGACCGCCGCCGCCTGGCGACATCCTGGCTGGCCCACAACTTTCGTCAGGCCTGGCCGGAGCTCGACGAACGCCTCCGCCTCGTCAAGGCCGGCACGCATCGTCGCGGCGATGACGGGGAGGACCTGTCGTGAGGATCCAGGTCATGTCCGACCTCCACGTCGAGTTCTACGGCACCGCGGCGATGCCACGGACGGTCGATGGCGCCGACTTCGTCGTGGTCGCCGGCGACACCTGCAAGGGCCTGGTCAGGGCCGTGGAGACGCTGCGCGACGCCTTCCCCCGCGTCGAGGTGGCGACCGTCGCCGGAAACCACGAATACTACGGGTGCGAGCTCGCCGCCGAGCTCGAGGCCGGTCGCGTCCGCGCGCGCCAGTTGGGGGTGCACCTGCTGTCCGACGACGCCGTGACGATCGGCCGTGCGCGCGTCGTGGGCTGCACCCTCTGGACCGACTACTGCCTGTTCGGCGCCGATCTGCGCGAACTCGCGATGCACACGGCGCGCGACGCAATGATGGACCACAAGCGGATCGCGTGGCGCCGGAACCCCTGGGCCAGGTTCCGGCCGGAGGAGGCGGCGGCGCTGCATCTGCGGTCCCGCAACTTCCTGGAGACCGAGCTTGCGAAGAGCCACCCCGGGCCCGTCGTCGTGGTGTCCCATCACGGCATGACGCTGGAAGCCGTTTCGCCGCTGAACCAGCGCTCTCTTCTGAGCGCCGCATACGCTTCGGAGCTGCTGCCGCTGGTCGACCGTCACCGTCCCGCGGCTTGGGTCTCGGGCCACACCCATCACTCCATGAATCTGCGGCGCGGCGGGACGAGGTTGGTCAGCAACGGGCGCGGCTATCCCGGCGAGAACGCCGGTTTCGATCCCGCCTTCGTCATGGAGATCGCCGATGACTGAGCCAGGACACCGCCTCGCCATACTCCTCACGTTCCAGGTGCATCCCCCCTAGCGGGCCGGCGCCGCCAACCCGACCACCATCACCGACACCATGGAGAATCCGATGCCCGACCCCAAGCCCGCGATCCGCCTCGCCATAACCCCGAATCCGCAGGTGCATCCACCCTAGCGACCATGACCTTCGACACAGGAACATCCACGTGACCAAGTACACGAAGACGAAGACGAAGAAGCGCCGCGCAGCGCTCGCGCGCAACGCCGGGCCGAGCCGCCCGGCATCGGTGGCGACCGCCTCGCCGGCCGCCATGGGCCCGCTCGAGGCGGAGACGGACCGCCTCGCCGTCGAGGTATCGCGGACCTATCGGAAGGCCATGGGCGCGGCCCAGGCGCGTCGCGTCGAACAGCTCGCCCCGGCCGTTCCATCGCCGGTCAAGGGATTCGTCGGACTGGCGGCGCTCCGCCGGCGCACGCGCGACGACGATGACGACCTGGACGTCGCCGTCGCCACGAAGCACCCGAAGGTGGAGCCGGTCACGTCCGTCGAGATCGCCGCCAGGCTGATGCTGGCCAGGCAGGTCGACGCGCTGGGCGGGCTCGCGGTAGCGGTCCGGAGCGGATCTCCAGTGGTCGTGGTCGACGTGCCGGATGCGGCGATGCTCGACCGTCTCGGGCGCGTGTGGGAGAGCGTCCTGATGCCCGCCACCGCGGTGTGCGTGAAGTTTCTCGGCAGCGGCGCGCTCCGCCACGGCCAGTACGATGCCCTCTACGTCGTGGCCAAGACCCCGACGAAGCCCAAGGATTCGGACGACACGCGCCGGTTGACGCTCGACGCCCTCGGTCTCGCTTTGCCGGTTATTGCCTTCTCGCCCTCCGCGGAGACGCATCTTCCGGCGGAGCTGCTCCTCGCATGCACCCACCGGATCGCGATTCCGGCGCTGGACGCGCGCACCATCGTCAGAACGATCGAGATCGTGACGGGACGCACGTGCCGCGCGCGGCTCGACGACGTCACCGTCGCGCGGACGGGACTCGGCGAGATCGCCATCGCCGTGCGCTTCGACCGGACGCCCGCCGAGTGCGTCGCCGGCCTGCGACGCCTCGCCGAGGCCAAGGCGGTCAAGCGCGGTTCGCGCGACCTGACGCTCGACGAACTGCACGGAATGGACTCCGCCGTGGCGTGGGCCCGTTCGGCGATCGTCGATCTGAATTCCTGGAGGCGTGGCGACGTCGGGAGCTGGTCCGCGGTGTCGTCGAAAGTCCTGCTGAACGGGCCGCCGGGCACCGGAAAGACCACTTTCGCCGCCGTTTTCGCACGGGCCGCCGGACTTCCGATCGTCACGGCTTCGCTCGCCGGCTGGCAGTCGCAGGGGCACCTCGGCGACCTCTTGAAGGCCATGCGGACCGACTTCGAGAAGGCGAGAAACCTCGCAAATTCAGCCTCAGGGTGCGTCATGTTCATCGACGAGGTCGATGCTTTCGCCGACAGAAGCTCGATCCGGCATGACCACGCGGACTACGTGATCCAGGTAGTCTCGGGCTTTCTCGAACTGACCGACGGTCTCGCCGGAAACGAGAATCTCTTTCTGGTCGCGGCCTGCAACGATGTCCGTCGCTGCGATCCCGCGTTGGTCCGCCCGGGACGGTTCAATCCGGTGATCGAGATCGGTCTGCCGAACCTCGCGGACCTGGAGAAGATGTTCAGGGTCCGCCTGGGTCCGGACCTCGTCGACGCCGATCTCCGCGAAATCTGCGAACGGACGCTCGGCGGCTCGGGCGCCGAGGTGGAGCGCATCGTCAACGACGCCCGCCGTCTCGCCAGGCACGATGGCGCCCGTTCGATCGTCATGCACGATCTCCTGAGCATCGTGAAGGGCGAGGACGCCCGGCCGGAGGCGCTGCGGCGGCGCACCGCCATCCACGAAGCCGGCCACATCGTCGTCGATGTGTTGTTCAACGGCGGCGCCGGGATCCACGCCAGCATCTCGCCGTCGCGCGGGACCGGCGGGCGGGTCGTCCGCACCGAGGCGACGGAAACGGCCGGCACCTACGAAGACTACGCGCGCCGCCTCCAGGTCTTGCTGGCGGGACGGACGGCGGAGATCCTCATGTGCGGTGATTGCGGTCACGGTTCCGGCGGCGTCGCCGGCTCCGACATGGCAGTCGCGGCCAGCATGGCGGCGGCGATGTCGGGCTCGGTCGGGCTCTCCGGACCGCGACCGCTGCTCTTCCTCGCCCCGCGCGAGAACACTCCCGAGCTGCTGTCCTATCCCGAGGTCCGCCTGGCGGCGAACGAGGAGTTGACCAAGGCGGCCGACGCCTGCCGGGCGCTCCTGCAGCGTCACCGCGGCGCCCTGGAGGCCGTGACGGAGGTGCTGCTGGCCGAGGGCAGGATCGACGGCGAAGGCGTGTGCCGGCTGCTCGCGACGGCCAATCCCCCGGGCGGCGCCGCCGGAGGGGCCGCGACCAGGCTCCCCGGGCGTGCCGACGGGGCGGGCGGCCCAAGGATTCGAAATACACCGACACGACGCCGGAAGTCTCCCCCGTCGCGCGAGCGCCGCGCCGGGACCGCTCCCGGAAAGCCCTTGTGACAAGCATGTCACAAGGATTCGCAGCTTGCCTCTGGTTCCATTTCTCAAGGATTCGATTTCAAGGATTCGATGACATGACCCGCCCAACGGGCGCCGCCGACGCCCCGAATTCCGGCACCGAGATGACCTCCGTCCTGCGCGCCGGATTTGGGAACCGGCCCGCGGTGCCGATGGCAGATCTGAGTAAGATGTTGATGTTGGACGAGAAAACGTTGCTCCGCCACGTGCGCTCTGGTAGGTTGCCCTACCGGGCGATGGGAACCGGACGGCGACGGATCAGGCGGTACTTCACAATGGATGACGTGGTTCAGTTCTTCAAGAATCTGGGGAACCCGGCGGCTGACCCGGTTCCGCCGCGTCGTGCCCGTACGCCGTGGACGTCGGACGCGCCCGGTTTCGTTGGCGGTGTCGAGCGCCCCACCCGTCGCTCCGCCGAAGCCGTCCGCACAGCGCGCGTGTCCGCCAGGAGGGAGACCGCTGCGGACGCTTCCGGCACGTCCGGCGCGTGCCCAAAGTCGACGGGAGGCGTCGTATGACCGTCTACATGCATAAGAATTCGCCCTATTGGCAGATCTGCTTCCAGTTGAGCAAGCGCAAGTTCTCCTACTCCAGCGAGACGACCTGTCACGCCACGGCCGTGGAACTGGAGGACGAGTACCGCGCACAGGCGAAGCGGGACCTGGCCCTCGAGATGGCGGCGGGGCCACGCGTCACCTTCAACCAGGCGATGCACAAGTACTGGAAGCTCAAGGTGTTCGACCCCCGTCCGAAGGAGCTGAAGACCGACGAAAAGATCAATCGCGAGATCGCCAAGTTCGACGCGCTCACCTCTGCCGGCAAGCAGGTCGGCCTCGACACCCTCTGCGCCGACGTCGATACCACGCGCATGCTGGAGATCCGCGAAGAACTGAAATCGGCCACGGCCAACACGGCGACTGGACGGCTCAAGCCGAGCGCCATCAACCGCCAGCTCGAGCTGATCTTCTGCGTCCTGAACTTCGCGAGGGACCATATGTCCACGCCGCTGCCGAAGCGGCCCCGGATGAAGGAAATCAAGTTGGTGGAGGACGACCGCGACCGGATCATCGACTACGACGACGAGACGGCGATCTGCGAGCATCTCGACGAGGATTTCCAGGCCGCGTTCGTGCTGGAACTCGAGACCGCGATCCGGAGCGGCGACGTCATCGGGCTGCAATGGTCGCAGGTCCGGCTGAAGCAGCGGCACATCCTCGCCCACCGCAAGTCCAAGGGGCGCAAAATCTACAAGGTCTGGCTGAACGACCGCGCAGTCGCGATCCTCGAACAGATGAAGGGTCTCCACCCGACCCACGTCTTCACCCGGGTCGTCGAGACGACGGCGATCGTCGACGGCGAGCCGGTCAAGGTCGCGACGCGGATTCCCTACAAGAAGTCGCATTTCGGGACGCGTATGAAGAAGGCCTTCGAGGCCGCGAAGGTCGACGACCTCACCTTCCACGACCTGCGGCGCACCGCGGGCACGCGGTACTATCTGGCGACCAAGGACTACGAAGCCACCCGGCAGTTCCTGGGGCACTCGTCCGTCGAGGTCACCAAACGCTACATCAAGATCGCGCTCGAGAACGTCATCGAAGGCGTTTTCAACATGGAGAGGGACCGCGCCGGCCGCGGCTGGCGGTTGAAGCCTTCGCGCAAGGCGGCGACCTCCGCGACCGTCGAGAAAATCGTCGCCTTGGCTCAGAGCGGCCGCACCCGCAAAGCGGTCGGAGCTTGACAGAACGTCCGTGGCGGCATCGGTCGTGGGCGCCCCTTGTCGAAACGCGGCTCCACGACCGATTGCCCCGCTCCGCAGCCGGAGTTCTAGGCGATCGTCGTGGATCGGAGGCGATCCGCGACCACGCCCGTGGATCGCACTGCGGCGACGGACGCCGGCGGCCACCGACACGTCGGTTGGCTTTTTCTGCAAGCCGGCGGCTTCCATTTACGATTGGCTGCAGCACGGCCCGGCGCACCGGTCGCCTCCGCCCTCGGCCTGTATCGGCGGACAGGGAACCGAGCCGTAGGAGCAAAACACGCAACAATCGCCAGGCTTCGGCTTCAGCATGATGCCGCAGCCGGTGCATTCGTAGAAGAATTGACAGGCATCGGTCGGCATCGTCTCCGTCTTGGCGACGGCGCACTGGGGACAAGTGATGATCGATTCGAAAAGCATCCGTCAGCCCCGGGGCGCTGACGGATGACCCGCCTTGGCGGTCGCCGACATCAGTCCGTTCACGACGGCCACTGTGTCGCGGTAGACGACCGTCGCCGTCTTTTCCTTGAAGGACGCCACGACCCGGGCGACGCCCGGTATGGCTTCGCGGCTGCCTTTGACGATCGACGGACATGCGGCGCAATACATGTTGTCCACCGCGCGGTCCGCGGCCATTGCAGCCGACGAGGCCAGGATGCCTCCTGTGAGAACCGCGCGAAGAAGAAGTTTGCTCATTGGGGACCTTTAACGATGGAGGAAGAGCGGTGCGATGAGGTCGAAGCCGAGCTCGGCGGCGACCAGGAGGGTCGCCACGACGAGACCCGTCCTGACGAAGCGATCCGACAGCGGGCGGGCACAGGATCCGGCGGCTGCGCATGACGAACGCCCCAGGCAGGACAGCCGATAGCCGTAACTCAGGACCGCCAGCGTCGCCGCGACGATCCAGGGCCGATAGGCGGCGAGCCGGGTGAGGTTCCCTATCCTCACGCCGCTGACGCTGAGACCGACGAGGGCTAGGGATGGAACAAGAGGAAGCCGCGACCGCCCCCCCACAGCCCGCCGACCGCCACGCCCCCTGCCGTAGCCGCTCGCCGTCTATTCGATGCGTCTGTTGGACTTTCATGACGGTCAGGATGCATCCTGTAGCGGCTACAGGAGCAAGGACCATTCGATGGGCAAAAACACGATTTCGCGAGCCGGAAGGATATCGATCGGCGCGCTCTCGAGACAAGGCGGCGTGAAAATCGAGACCATCCGCTACTATGAGCGCATCGGGATGCTGCCTCCGCCGCCGCGGACGGCGGGCGGCCGACGGTTGTACGGTCGAGCCGAGGAACGGACGCTGGCCTTCATCCGGCGCTCGCGCGATCTGGGGTTCACGCTCGAAGAAATTCGCGCGCTGCTCGCGTTGGGGGCGCCGGAACGCGCGCCCTGTGTCGACGTGCACAAGATCGCCGGCGCCCATCTGGCGAAGATCCGCAACAAGCTCTCCGATCTAGTCAAGCTCGAAGCCATCCTGGCGGAGACGGTCGCCCGATGTTCCGACGGCGAAGCGCCCGGCTGTCCGGTGCTCGATGTCCTCGACGCCGGGCGTCGGAGCCAAGGCGCCTGACCCGGGTCGGTGCCGATGGGATGCCCTGTCGGACGCGCCCGCGCCGGGCGGACCGTGCCCCGACCCGGAGGCACGGCGCACGGACCGGCCGGCGATCCGCGCCGAAGCAACCGCGCCGGACGCCGAGTGACCGCCGATCACGATCGTGACGCGCCGCCACGATCGTGATCGCGCGTTACGATCGTGACGATACGTTACGATTTTCGGCCGGGTTGCGTCTGCTTTGCCTCTACTGAATCTATACTTGCGACGGCCGTCCGGCGAAAATCGTGACGCTGCGTCACTACGGGAGATTTCCGGGACCTACGGTCCGCCTGCGTGGGTCTGTTTCCCTTAAATTCCGCTAAAGTTCGTGGAACGTTCACGCCATAGCTTCGAACCGGGTCCCGGCTAACCCATTGATCGGAAACCCAATAACGACGGGCCTCCACAAGGACTCGCACCCTCCGGAAAGGCGCCCGTGAATCTGCTTTGATTACAGGTTTGCGTTTGTCGCAGAGGCCTTGTTTTGTAGGGTTTCCGAGCCCTCCTTCGAACATTTCGGGAGATTTCGGGAGCCCGTAACGAAGCGTTACGCTAGTTTGTTGACGGGTTGGAAAGCCGGCTTCCACTAGCTTCGTACCGGCGACATTCAGGATCCGGTCATGGCGAAAAACGATCTGCGAGCACGGGTCTATCAGGCGGCCGACGAATTGTTCATCGAGAGCGGTTCTCTCCAAAGCATCGGTCAGCGCGCGGTCCGTGAACGGGCCAAGGGAGGTTCAAACGATGTAGGGCCGCTCCTCGATGATTGGCGGGCTTCGCGGGAAGCGATGCTGGGCTCAAGACCAGCCGCACTCGCCGCGATCGCCGAGGAGTTCGCCGGTCGCCTGTGGCTTATGGCGCAGTTAATGTCCGGCGGATCCGGAGACAGTGCCCGTCCTCTTCCGGCTCAGCCTCTCCCCGCCGCTCCCCCGCCAACGACGCGACCCGCCCAGCGGACCCGGCCTGCGCCGACCAAGACAGGATCTGCGGCTCCCACTGCGGAACCGACCGGTCGACTTCGCGGTGCGGGAAATGTCGGATTGTTCAGCGAGCTTCCCCGACCGGAGCGTCCGGCGAAAGCTCCCAAGCCCAGTGCCAAGCGCGTGGCGACGGTCAGAAACTTCAAAATCCGCGAGGCGGGTCAGAAGCTTTTCGTCCTTGTTGATCCGAAGCCACCCCTGCAGCCGGGCGTCCTTACCGAGGCCGACTGGACCGGCGCACGGGACGAGAAGCTGGCGGAGGCGGTCGCGACCATACTGCGCAAGAACGGCGATCGGCTGCGGGCCTTCGACATTCACAAGAGGCTGCCGAAAAACCTCCGCCCCGGTACCCGGGACCATGCCCAGAGGGATTTAAAGTTAGGGTTGTTCGGGTCGAGAATCGAATGGGCGAACGGCGGCTGGTTCTGGTTCAAGGGCGAACCCCTCCCCAAGCATCGCATGACTCTTGGCACCCCGGCGGCCGAGAAACGCCGACAAGGGGACGTGCTGTGGTGGCGTATAGCGCACACGATCGCGGGGCTCGGTCGCGACTTCACCCAGGCTGAGATCGAGGACGCGTGCGGCGACGAAATCAGGAACTTCGGGGACACGTGGTTGCGGCTCCGGCTCACGCGCATGCGGGAACGGTCAGAACCGTTCATTCAGCTCGTCTCGGCCGGCATCATGCGCTGGACCGGACTCGATCCGGCCGAGATCGTAGTAGAGGACTGAAAATCCCGCCAGCCGTCGGCGGCGCCCGAGCGGACGTAGCTCGAGCGGACCGAAGCGGTTCGCTGGCCGATCGGCCGTAGGCACTCGTCGAGTCCTACGACGACATCTTCCGTCTCGTCGGCCCTTCGGCGGGAGCGCCGGGCTTGCCCGCCGTCAACGACGGCTGGCGCGACCTGCTGGAGCGCGCGTGCGCACGCATCCGCGCGTTTGTCCGCACGCACGGCGGCTCGCTTCGGGTGACTGAGATCAGCGAGAAGTACGGCTCCCTGCGCGTCCGCTGGGAGGGATCTATGTCGCCCCGCCGCGCGAGTAGAAGAGGCCGTCGATCTGGCGGAGGCGCGCGGCGCGACGACCTGCGAGGTCTGCGGCGAACCCGGCGTCCTCCGCGCCGGCGAATGGCTCGCGACACGCTGCGACGCGCACGCACCCGGCAGAAGTCGAGCAAGGAATCGAACATCCCTACGTCGAGCGGAGGTTCGTCGACGGGCACTGGCACGCCGTCTTTCGGTTCTACGACCGCACCTCCGACCGCTTCGTCGAAGCGGATCTCCCCAGTAGCCAAGTGGAGTGACCATGGCACGCTTCAGATGTTCCGCCTGCACACGCTCCGGCGAGTGCGGATACGACGGCCGCGGCCAAGCGTGTCCGCTTTGCGGTTCGCCGGACGTGGTGTTCGCGGTGGCGATCGAAGAACTGCCCGACGAGGTGCTCGCGGCTCTTGCTCCGCTGGAGCATTCCGGCGAAGGCATCGAGTAGCAGTCGAGAATTTCCGATCCTACCGACGGACATACATCACGAACTTGCCGGCAATGCGCATCGCTTCGACGATAGCCGAGCGGGGGAAAAGTCGCCCGCGCCGAGGCTTCGCTGTGGACTCCTGCAGCCTGGGTTGGGATCGTCGCCGAATGCAACCCGGAGAATCGGTGATGGCTAAATCGACGAGCAATACTGGAAAGCCCTGGACACCTGCGGAAGTGAAGCAGCTCAAGCAGGAAGCTGCCGGCAACACTCCCACCAGGGTCATGGGACTGAAGCACAAGCGCACAGAAGCGGCGATACGTGCGAAAGCCCAGGTCGAGGGTATTTCGCTAAAGCCGACCAACCAGAGTCCGTACGGGACAAAGAAGTAGCCGGTCGGCCATCTGCAGTCACGATCCTGGATGAACGTTCCAAAACGACACCACTTCGTTCCCGAAATGCTGCAAAAGCGCTTCGTCGATGAGGCGGGCCTTCTGCACTTCTACAACAAGCGAACGCCGGAGAAGGGCGTTCAGTCCACCAGGCCGGGCAATCTACACGTCAAAACGCATCTTTACTCGAAGATCCTCTCGGACGGGACCAAGGACGTCGCGCTCGAGCTTCGTTACGCCGCGCTTGAAGGCGTCGCCGAGCCGATATTTGCTGAACTTGTGAACGCAGCCCTTCGTGGCCGCACACCGCGCATCCCGTCGACGACCAGGGAGGTCATCGACCACTTCGCCTACGAACAGATGCGGCGCGTGCCGGAATTCCACGAACAGATAATGCCGACCAGCGACTCGGAGCGGCAGATCCGACTGGCGCTCGACGAATACGAACGAAGGTTCAGGAAAGTCCCGGCCGAACAGCGGGAGAACACGCTTCGCCCCTCCTCGATCGAGGAGTTCCGTCAGAACGCGCGCGTCGGCGCACTGTCCCGCCATTCGCCCAGGGTCATGCGCGCCCTTGCCTCGAAATCGCTCGTCATCGCACGCACCCGAACGAAACTCAGCTTCATGATCGGCAGCCGCCCCGTGGTGCGCTCGCGCGGCAACTTGCCGGACCCGGCGACCGAAGTCTGGTTGCCGATCGGCGCGAACATCGCCCTGCTGTATATCGGCGAGCGGTGGGAGAGCCCACCCATCTACGACGTCCCAGACCACACGGTCCGTCGTCTGAACGATACGATCGCGGCGCAGAGCGCAATATTCGCCGGGCGATCGGGCAAACTCATTCTGAGCGTGATCGGCCGTCTGATCCTTACGACCTCAAATGCAATGCCGAGGACGTAGCCGATCCGATAGTCGGGACTTTTCCACGGCCTCCCCGGGGAAGCGCGATCGCCGGAGCCGGCCAGAGGCCCCTCGCGGCCGTGCGCCGTGGCGGCGACGCCCACCTCCAATCCTTTGAAGCGGGCTCTCGGGGCGATCCTATGCAGACGAGACCAAGGCTTTGAGATTGGAGAGAAGTCGCGCCTCGATCTCGAGCTCGCTCTTCCCCCAGACGGCGGACAGCGCGGCGATCGCTCCCTTCGCGTCCCAGGGACAGGCGGCTCTGCCGTCGAGTTGAGCGAAGGGACCATCCGTCTCGGTCAGCACCTTTTCCTGGGGCATCTCCGCCGCAAGCGCGCGTCCCTTTTCCCCTGCAAGCATGGCTGGGCCGACGCTGAACCAGCATCCCATCGCGACCGCTCTCTTGAGTTCGCGACGGGTCCCGGAAAACCAATGGAGGACCGGCACGCCCGCGCCCGGATGTCGCTCCAAGGCGTCGAGAACCTGACCGGCTGCTCGCCTGCTGTGTATCGAAAGGATTCGTCCGCCCGCAGTGGAGCACGCGTTCAATATCCGGTCAAAGACGAATTGCTGATCGCGCCAGTAGCGCTTGAGCTCGGGGCCGCCGTCAAGGCCGACCTCACCGACGTAGCGGGTCGTGGAGACGAGCTCATCGAACAGCGCAAGTTCGCCTTTTCTTTCGTGGGCAAGC
The DNA here is from genome assembly GCA_002256345.1 of Bradyrhizobiaceae bacterium PARB1. Classification (GTDB taxonomy): domain Bacteria; phylum Pseudomonadota; class Alphaproteobacteria; order Rhizobiales; family Xanthobacteraceae; genus Tardiphaga. The sequence continues at coordinate 341,081 of NKIY01000004.1, forward strand.
TGGGGATGAAGGCCGAGAGCGGTTCTGATGCGCGGGGCATCCGAGGCGAGCGCCGACGTCCCCTCGAACGCGGTCGGCGTTGTCGTCACCGAGAGCACGAACATCTCCCGCGACCGGGCTTCCCGCACCATCTCGACGGGGTCGGGATAGAGGTCGAGATGGCAATGAAAGTCGATCATTTAACGCCCAGCGCCGCATGCAGCGCCTGCAGCTCGGCCATTCCGCGTGAGATCATGGCTTCGAGTCCTGCCCTGTCGGCTACGAAAGGAGAGCTGAGCGAAGGTCCCAGCCAATCGCTCAGGCCATCTCCGGCGGCGTTCCGGATGGCCATGGCGACGGACCGGACGTCGTCGAAGCCGGCGTGCTCGGCGTCGTCTCGGCCGAGATCTGTGTACACGTAGTTCGTCGTATCGGACACGCCCCAAGCGCGGAATGCGGCGCGACGGACATGGCACGGCACGCAACGACCGCAGTGCCGGTAATTGAAGCGTTGGAATCGTCCGCAGCTCGTCGACCGCGCCGCTTGAATGCGCAGCAGCGTCTGGTCCGCGCATGACCGCAGCATCTCACCCTTCGTCGATGTCGCGTACGGATTGCGGATCTTCACGCGAAGGCCGGCCGCATCCAGCATTCGCTGCACGCCGCCGAGATAGTGCGGATGAGCGGTACGCGTGCTGAGGCTGCCTATCCGCGCTCCGGTGAGCGGTGGATTGATCGCGATGAAGCCGTTTTCGCACAGGAAAAGATCGACCGTCCCGCCCTCATGGTAGGCGGCGAGCGATGTCGCGGCCATGACGCCGAAAGCGATGAAGATCAGCGATCTGGCCCGTTGGGACGCTTCCTCGACGCCGGGAGCGTGGGCGTTGTGGTTCAGTTGCAGATGGTCGAGGCCGCCGGCGATATGGGCGGCGAAGTCGACCTGCTTCGCGGCGTCCCCGCGAACCGTCTGGCTGACGGCGAGGGGCCGCCGTCCGGCGGCGGCCAAATCGATCGCCCCGACCAGACTGTCGAGACCGCCCGAAAGCAGAACGACGCAATCGGCATCCGGACGCTCGGCCGGCTTCGGCGGCGCCGGCTGCATGCCGCCCCCGTGAAAACCGAAACACCATATGTCCGTTGTCAGGAATCCGACCGCTTTCGCGAGATGGCCGGCCTGGGCGTTCCAGAACGCGGGATCCGAGACCGCGATCTGCAGATCGAACTCCCGGGTCCATCCGTCCGGACTCCGTTCACGAAGGCCCGCATAATCCGCGGTCACCACCGAGAGCGCTATCGAAAGCAGATCCCAAGCTCGAGGTGCCGCCTCCAGCCGCCGGCGCAGGAACTCATGCTTCGCCGCGTCACCGGCGCTGCCACGGTCGCCGCTGCCGGGCTGACCGAACAGCACGACCCGTAGATCGTCGGCCGTCGCCGGCAGATCGATGTCCTCTGGAGCACAAACCAGCCTCATTCCGCGTAGCCCTCGAAAACGATGCAGGTTTCCCTGACGGCCTCGCTCACGACACGGTTGATCCTGTCCACCGTCAGCCGTTTCCCTGCGTCGCGCAGCTTCCGGAATTCCGCGCCGACGATCTCCTTCACGTAGTCCCTGGCATCCTTGAGACGCGCGAGCGCCACGGTCGCGGTCGGCGATTTTTCGCTGATCGCGACGCCGACATCCAGTTCGAACCGTCGGAAGACGTTCATTGCGGCATATCGCTCTATGACGAAGTCTCTCTGTTCGGAATCGAGATTTAAGAGGTCCGCTTCGGGGTAGTGCGTGAGCAGCTCGGACAACGCGTCGCGGATGGCCGCGCGCGCCGCCTCCGCGTCCTGTGTGCCATCGGTGGGACGTACCGCCTCGACGACCGCATCCATGACCTCCCGCGCGGAGCGGCCAGCAAGAAGCGCCGGATCGAGCGGACTTCCAGCCGTGGCAGGCTGGCCGGCGGCGATGTTCGACAGCGCACTACCGAGCGACTGCGCCGTCGCCGCGGTCCCCCCAAGCCTGGCCGAGGCGGTCGCCGAGCCCGAGTAACCGCTGCGGACGTAGTGTCCGAGCGCCTTCTTCAGATCGTCCCTGTTGCCGCTGCGGGCGTAGTCTCCGAGGCTGCGCCGCGTGCCCCGGAAACGTGCTGCGGGCGCCACGGGCGGCGCCGCCGTAAGCGGCACAGCCGGAAGCGTTGGGATCGGCGGCGACGGTTGCTGCTCACCGGGCGGCGGCGGCAGCGACGGGTCGGGAGCACCCGGCTCGGGCACTTGCGGCTCGGGTGGCGGCGCTGGCGGCGTCCAGGGCGGAACCATCGGCACGCCCGGCCCCGGCCCTCCGCTAGATTGCGACGTTCCCATTTTCAAACGTTCTCTTGATTGCGGTCTTGACCGGCCTCGACACGTCCAGACCGTCCCACTTCTCCAACACGCCTCGAGCCCAAGGCTGATCGGCGATCTTCGGTACGATGTTGGGCCTGACCTGCGCGACCGGCCGCTCGGCGAGAAAGGCCGCGAGACGACTGCCCTGAGGCGGATCCACTTCCGACAAGGCCAGGCAGGCCTCCAGTATCGGCGGCACGCCCCATTCCTGCTCCTGCCGTGCCTTCTCCAGCAGACGATCCATGATCACGGCCGTCTCGAGCCGCTGCACCGTCTGCAGCCGCGGTTTGAGGCGCGCCGCCATCTCCGGATTCTGCAGCAGAGCGGTCAACAGTTCCGCGGCCTCTGACGACAGGCGATCCTCGGAAGTGACCAGCGCGACATGCTCGCGGCTGACGTATAACGCGCCTCTGAGGTCGACGTCCGCCAGGGCCGGCGGCAACGTCAGCCACTCCCGCACGAACGGAGCGTTCCACGGGGACGGGAGATCGAGCTCCTTGCCCGCATTTGCGGCTTCCTCCCACTCGCCGAGGAACGCGGGTTTCCCGGACTCGCTGGCACCGACCGCGGAGATCAACGAAGCATAGGCCTTCGTGTCCCCTAGACGTTCGAACAACATGAGCTTGGCAAGCACAGCTTCGTCGACACCGACGCCTTGGGCGGTCGAGATCGACATCCGTATGGACAGCGCATTCAGGAATCTTTTGATTAAACGGGGATTGCCGGCGATGCCGGACGCGGTCGCCATCAACGGGGCGAGGCGGTCCGCGGTATCGAACTTGCCGATCAGTTCGTCCGGCATCGGATCATGAAGTGTCTGGACGAACGCCCGGTCGACGCGCTTGCCTTCCCACGTCCGGCGAAGCTGATTGCAGATGCCGACGCGGATCTTCTCCTGGACTTCACCGTCCAGGACGCTGTTCTCCACGAACAGCAACATCATGTAGGCGCGCACTTCCTGCGTTCCGAGCGGCGGGACCCGAATCGGCACCTGGATCAGCTTGTCGAAATAGTTGGTGACCAACAGATCGTCTTGGATGCCGACGAAATGCTTGCGGACCGCGTGCTTGATCATGTCGTTGTCGGCGGCGATGACGAAAGCGGTGTTCTTCAGGAACAGGAAGAGACGGATGGCCTCGAGGGTCGAGATCGTGGTCTCCGGAAGACAGCGGTCGAGATCGTCGATCAGGACCACCAGCGTGATCCCCAACTCCTCGAGGATGTCCTCGAACGAATCCCGGAGTGCCTGGATCTGTTTCGGCGGCGACTCGTCGGGCTTCGGATCCAGGAGTCCGCCTGCAGCGTCCGCGACCTTGCCCGCCGCGGCTTCGGCATCCTTGGCTAGATTGCCGCCGAGGCCTTCGTCGAAGGCCCGACGGCCGAGGCCGATCACGTCGCCGACCAGGCCCGTCGGCGGCAGGCCGAGCGCGAGCGAGATCGCAGGCACGGCGACGAGTTTGGCGGCCCGCAGCCAGTTGACGCGCTTCAGCAACGCCTTCGTCTTGTCGACGGCGGTCGCGCGCGCGGCCGCTTCCGCCTCCAGCTTCGAAGCGATGACGTCCATCAGCGCCGCCCGCGCATCGTCGTAGCCCTGATACAGCCAAGCATTGAATTCGACGAAGACGAACTGCCGCTCGCCGGCAGGGAGGGGGCGCGCGGCGACGGACGCCCGGATGAGCTTGATCATCGACGACTTGCCGATACCCCACGAACCGGACACCCCGATCGAGACCGGGCGCCCTCGCGCCTGCACGACGATCTCGGCCACGGTGTCCGCGACGCCCGAAAAATTCAGGAAGTCGCGCTCCGTCTCGTTGTCATGCCACATGAAAAGCTCGCCCCCGCCGATCCCCCACACAACCGATAGCTGACGGCCTCCCATCTTTGCAATGGCCGAGCGAAGTCGAATTCTGCTTGGGAGGATCGGTACGGGGCCGGCGCCTTGTTCGGCCGGCAGCGGAGAAACGGGCCGATGATGCCGTACGCGTCGCATAACAACGTCGGACCGCCCGATGCTTCGTACTGTGGACCTCGCGGTGGCGATGCCTATCCGGATCCAAACAGCAGAAGATGTGAATGCCTCGCTCCCGGCCGACGCTCATGGGCTGGTCGTACAATCGGAAACCGACGCGACATTTTCGGTGTGCGACGAAACAGTACCGCGCCATCGCCGTACCAGTCCCGTGCATAGCGGAAGCCGACTACGGCGCGATATGGCTGGCGTCAGATGCGAGGCCGAGACGACGCGGAATTTTCGTCGTCCTCGCCAGGCTCCGGATCCACCGCAGCCTTGAACGCAGCGATCGCGTCCCGGAGCCTGATCAGGACCCGTCGCGCGGCCTCGACCGAAGGCCCCGCCTTCGACGCGTCGAAGTCGTCGTAGATGACTTTCCGAGCCCTATGGCGCATCCTCAACAGTTCGAGCACGTCCTTCTTGAGATCTGCGTCGATGATCGCAGGCCTCGCGTTAACGCCGGTCATCTGCCTTGAGACCCGCTCGACGAGATCCCTGTGCGAGTGCTGCCCCTCGACCGGGCTCTTTTCCTTCAAAATGGAGAGGATCTTCTCCAATGCGGCTTCCAGCAGCGAATACCCGGTCTCCATCCCATGGAGAAACGCATTGGACCGTTCCCATACCGCGTCGAGGTCCGGAGAATCGAAGCCTCCGCGGTCGAACGCGCGGACGGCGTTTCCGATCTGCAGAATGGCATGGTCGATATCGGCATCGACATCCGTCCAACGCGGGTCGCTCATGACAGCGTTACCGCTTCATTCGCGATCCGGGCGAGGAACCGCTCGCTTGCCAACGATCTCAAGTAATAATCGACAGGCAGGTCGTGAATTCGCGACAAGTCTTCAACGAAGTCGACGGCTTCGCCTTCGCGATCCGATGGAAAATCGACGACGACATCCAGATCGCTCTCGGACGACATGGCATCCACCGCCGCCGATCCGAACACAAGGAACCGGCCGCCGCGCGAAATCGCAAATGCCTTCAGTTTCGCGATGATCGCGTCCGCAGCCGATCGTCGCCGCGCTGCTTCGCGCGCGTCCCTCTCTGCTATGGTGACGACCTTATCCATGCGTTCTCCGCCCCCAATATCGGGCCTTTGACTGCATAAAACAATGACGGCGTGATCAGGCGGGTATCACTCGGCCCGACGGTCGGCGGCGGGCCACTCAGGACGCGAGGCTTGGCGGATCGGATTCGTCGGATAAGTCGTCCGACGATCGCCTCGGCCGTTCTCAACCCGCGAGTGGGCGGTCACGCCGGCTCCTTCCTTTTCCCGGCACGGCTCCTGTTCGCATCGCCTCGCCGGTCGCGGAGTTTTCCGGCCGCGACATCGTATCTCGGATGCTTCAGGATCTCCGGCTGCATGACGTCCGGCGGCACTTCGCCATACTCCTCGCCCTCGGTGCGGGGCGCGTGCCCCTGGATGGCGTCGAGGATCAGCCAGTCCATCCTCGCCTTGCGGCCCGCGGTCTTGAAGCGATGGCGCCAACCATGGTTCGGCGCGACCCGTGGGTCCTTGATACCGATTTCGCGAACCCACTCGGCCAATTTGTTGCCGACCGACGTGTAGGTCGGGTTCTTCCGGTCCGGGTTGCGCTGCCGCGCGACGGAATAGAACAGCGGCGCCTTGCCCTTCTTCATCCGAGCGAAGTCGAGAAATCCTTGCTCGACCAGATGAGGATGAATCGGGACGACGCGCTCGCGCAGCGTCTTCACGGTTCCCGCCTCGGGCGTTATGCGGATGCAATCGATGCCGTCCACGTTCAGGACGTCGCTGGCCCGAAGCTGCGTGATCTCGTTGACGCGGGCTCCGGTATAGGCGCAGATCCATGGCACCCACCGGCGCGCCGCGGCATTCTCCCGCGCCATCAGCTTGCTCATAGGAGCCAATGCGGCGGACAAGATGATCGCGGCTTCCTTGTCCGTGAAACCGCGCATCTTGGTCTCATGCTTTTCGCTGACGTCGACGACGACTTCCGCGCTCGGGTCGCTTCGCAGCTTCTTCATCCGCTTGCACCAGCCAAAGAAAGCCTTCGCGGCGGCGATGTAACCGTCCTTGACGGTGATGGGCGACAGCTTCGTCGCCAGCAGCGCGTCTCGCCAGTCCAGCAGATGCTGCTCGGTGACGAGGTTCATGTCCGTCGACCCGACCCGAAGCATCAACGCCGAGAAATACGGACGCCATTTCTTCTTGGTCGACGCTGAAATCTTCTTCGCCTCGCAGAATTCGGTCCACAGGCCCTCGAAGGGCTTCTTCGGCTCGGTCAACTGGAGCGCCGGATATTTCGCCTGCTCCGGATCGGGGGTGTAATCGCCCTCCGCGTGGCGAAGCAGCACCCTGCTCGCATGCTCCTTCGCCTTGACGTACGCCTTGATAAAGGTTTCGAACCTGTCACCTACCAGTTTCAGGCGCCGACGGGCCAGGAAGTCGCGCGCCTCGTCGCCGAACGCGAAACGCAGATGAACCCCTGCCGGCTGGATGCTGATCAGCCGCGTCTTCTTCTTCTCCAGCGCGCGCAGCGATTCTTCCCAAAGGATGGGACGGCCAGGCTCGTCGCGATGGCTTGCCACCATCTCGGCGTAGAATTCGCCGGCGAGCGCGTTGATCTGCATGTGGGAGAGATCCGAGGGCGGCTCGCCTTCGAGATTGGCGCGCCAGGTGCGCTCCAGCTTCAGATTTTCTTCCTGGCAGCGCAGCACCGCCTCGTCCCAGTCTGCGGTTCCGAGCGAGAATTTGATCTCCGACGGCATGCCAAACTTGCGGTATTTCGCCGGCACACGCCGACGAAACCAGTAGTTCTTCGTGTGGTCTTTTTTGATGGGTTGAAGCATGTTGAGGCTCACGGTGTGTCCACTCCTGTGTACCACCGGCCTTTTTAGAAATGCCTTATTCTATAGATAAAATTGGATTTTCAGGGGCCTGAACGGCCGAATGGCGGAGAGGGGGGGATTCGAACCCCCGATGGGCTTGCACCCATGCCGCATTTCGAGTGCGGTACAATCAACCACTCTGCCACCTCTCCTTGGTGCCGAAATCCGGAGGTCGCCCGCCGGGTGGTTGGCGGTGTTCTAGGCGAGGACGGCGGGACAGACAAGCGCCGGGTGAGGAAATTCCGTCGCCAGCCCACCGGGATGCCACGAAATCAGCCGCGCTTGCCGCGGAGTGCTCCACCCCACGCCGTTCATCCCCGGAATCCGGGCGCCAAATGCCTGACTGTGACGCCTGCCGCAGCCAGAAGAACCGCGGGGCGATTCGCTCAACCGCGCCCGGGAGCACAAGCCCTTGTCGAAGCCAGAGGGTCGGAAGGGCGCTCACGCCGTCCCGACGCCCCCGGTTCATTCCTTCGCCTTGGCTTTCGAGTCTTTGTCGTCCTTGTCCTTCTTCGCCTCCCGCTTGCGGTTGGTGAAGCGGGCATTGCCGAGGCCGGTGCCGATGGTCAGCACGCCCCAGCGGTCGAACTCCTGCATGAACGGAACCTCGCTCAGCCCCTGCGCCACGCCGTCATTGTGCATCAGCACCGCGGTGTCGTGATCGCCGATGCTCGGAATGCCTTCGACCAGCAGCGCCGGGAGGTTGAACTTGCTGCTCTCCCAATTGCCCGGCAGGTTCTGCGCGCCCTTCTCGATGGTGCCGTCCTCATTGATGACGCCCGGGCAGGAGATGCCGATGAAGGGCGCCAGCTTGAAGCCTTCCTTCTCGGCCGCCTTGATCAGATCCTGCAGCATTTTGATCAGTCGCTTCACCGCGCCTTCGCGGGTCGGCTCGTCATCGGCGTGCTTCCATAAATCGGACTTCCACACCGACGCCTTGGAGAGGTCCTTCGATTTCTTCCAGCCCGTTTCAACAACGCCGCAGCGGATGTTGGAGCCGCCGATATCGACGGCGAGAATGCTGTCATAGCCCTCGAAGATCCAGGACGGCGCCAGGTGCAGGCAACCGATCAGGCCGGCTTCGTCCGGATGATACTGGATCGGGATGAGATCGACCTTCAGCCCTTCGGCCTTGAGGATGATATCGGTGCGGGCAATAGCGAGCTCGCCAACCCGGCTCTGGCGAAAGCCGCCGCCGACCACGATACATTCGGTGTCTTCCCACACCTTGTTCTTGAAGAAGCGCTGGATCACATAGGCGAATTCCCGCGCGAATTCCTCGATGGCGCCGTGCACCAGCGCTGCCGCCGCCACGTCCTCGCCGACCAGCATCTCGTCGAGTGCGGATTTGCTGATCTCCTTCACCGGCTTCTTGCCGAGCGGATCGTCACCGTTCTTCTTGAGCGGCTTGCGCAGGTCCTCGACGATCTTCTGGAATGCGCCCTTGCTGGCGCGATCGCCGAGAAACCCGTCGCCGTCCTTGATCTCGATATTGAATGTATCCACGTCCACCGAGGGCAAACGCTTGGCACCGTGATTGCCGATACCAACGGTCGTCAGATTTTCTTCAGCCATGTTGCCCCTGAACGCTTGAACCCGGCGACAACGCGGATGGAACCAAATAGTTGCAATCCAGGCCCATGTGCCCGGGCCGGCTCGGCAATTGCGCCGCACCCGCGCAAACCCGAACGTCGCCTCCACGAACGACGTTCGCCGCGTTTCTCGACATTCGGTGCAGCTACGTCCTTTCGAGACTTCGCTTCTTCAAACGCCCAGGAAGAAGAGGGACGATCTTCAATCGTCCCTCTTCCGATCTCGATCACCTTACGCAGCTCGTACCGTCATCAGGAAACGGCCGACTTCCTGCTTCAACCGCGTGCTGTCTTGCGAGAGGGACTGTGCGGCTGAAAGGACCTGGCTGGCTGCCGTTCCGGTTTCCGATGCACCATGCTGAACTTCCGCGACACTGGATGACACCTGCATCGTTCCCTGGGCGGCCTGTTGGATGTTGCGAGAGATTTCCTGCGTCGCGGCACCCTGCTCTTCGATCGCCGACGCAATGGTCGACGAGATTTCCGACATTCTGCTGATGGTGTCGCTGATGCCCCTGATCGCTCCAACCGACTGGCTTGTCGCGTTTTGGATGTTGGCAATCTGCTCACTGATTTCGCCCGTCGCTTTCGCTGTCTGCTCTGCAAGAGCTTTCACTTCGGAAGCGACGACAGCAAATCCACGACCGGCGTCGCCTGCGCGAGCAGCTTCGATGGTCGCATTCAGAGCAAGCAAATTCGTTTGACCGGCGATATTGTTGATAAGCTCGACGACATCGCCAATGCGGGATGCTGCCTGTGCCAGTTCGCCCACGCTTTGATTTGTTGCTCGCGCCTGATCTACCGCTCGTTCCGAGATGATGGTGGACTCCTGGACTTGACGGCCAATTTCGTTGACCGACGACGAGAGTTCTTCCGTGGCGGATGCAACTGATTGCACGTTGGCCGACGCTTCTTCCGAAGCTACAGCAACTGAGGTCGTAAGCCGCTGCGAACGTTCTGCGGTCGAAGTGAGCGTTTCCGCCGATGCCTCGAGTTCGGTAGATGCCGACGACACCGTCTCGATGATTTCGCCGACGGCGGCCTCGAAGCCAGAAGCCAGCGCCTGCATATCGGCCTTGCGCTGAGCTGCTCTTTGCTCGTCGCCAGCCCGCTGCTCGGCTTCCATGGTCCTGATCCGCAAACCATTGTCCTTGAAGACCTGGAGAGCTTTTGCCATATCACCGATTTCGTCGCGGCGCTGGGTATACTCGATATCCTGTTCGAGTTTGCCTCCGGCAATTATCTCCATGGTCTGGCTCAGACGCTGCAACGGTCTCGTCGCGCGAAACACGACGATCAAGGCTGCCACCGCGGCAAACACAAGTGCGACACCGCTGACAACCAGCATCATGAACCTGGCACTGAGATAGGTTTGCCGCGTACTCTCCGTAGCGGCCTCCGATCCCGTATTGTTATAGTTTATAGTATGGTCAAGCGCGGATAGAGATTCGTTGAAGGCGGCGACATTTGAGAAAATGGCCAACGCTTCCGCCGCCCTCCCTGCCTCGGACAATCTTAGAACTTCCGCCTGGTTCCTGGCATAGACGGACCACTTGTCCATGAAGTTCTGCCACCTGCTCCGTTCGTCCGGAGACGATATCAATGGTTCGTACCGGGTTTTCGCCGCGGACATTTCTCCATTCGACATCTTGATGAGCGCTTCAGTTTCGCTGCGCTGGCTTTGGTTAGTCGCCATCACCATGCGAGCTTCATTCACGCGTGATCGCGTGATTGCGTATTTGACTTCACCCAAAGCGCGGACCGAGGGCAGCCAGTTCTGGGCGACGTCTTCCGCTTTCATATTCATGTCGCTGGATTTCGAGATCGCTGTCCAGGACTGAAGCCCAACGAGAAGAACGAGCGATGATACGATAGTTAGCAGAACTAATTTTAGCGTTATGCGCATTACAATCTCGCCAAGTGTGCCATTTTCTGTAGCATTGACGCCCGCTCTTCGTGCGGGCGCATCGCAGTTGCGACATCTGTGCGTACGATACTTGACGTTGATTTATAGTTAATTGTCCGCGCTGCGAACATCGCGTTGCGCTATCGAACACCGCACCGACAACAACCAATCTGTTTTGCCTCAAACGTGAAGAGGCGCGACAGATAGTAGCGTCGCGTCCATAGCGAAACGAAAGTAGCTCTCGGCGCGCTATTGAACGCCGAAGGACGATGTAACGATTTTATGACAACGAGCTTGATGTCGCTGGCTCAGTATTTGGCTTTAGCCAGTGCGCTGATTTCGGCCCGCATGCGCCGCAATTGCAGATCGATGCGATGCCGCTCGATCGCCAGAGCCACGGTGAGGGTGATCCCGGCAATGGCTTCGAGATCGTGCGGACGGGGCGAGCGCGGCGCGTCGTAATAGATCGCGAAGGTGCCACGTGTGACGTCGTCCATCCCCTTGATCGGCGTGGACCAGCAGGCGCGCAGATCGTTTGCCAGCGCCAGATCGCGATAGTCCTTCCATAACGGATCGGTGTCGATGTCGACGACATAGACCGGCGTACCACGATGCGCGGCGGTACCGCACGAGCCCACGCCCTCCTCAATGCGCGCACCGTCGATCGCATTGCTGTAAGCTGCCGGCAGACTGGGCGCCGCCAGATGCCGGAGATACTCGCCATCCTCGCTGACTTCCAGAATGGAGGCCATCATGCCATGGCCCGCCGCAGCCTCGACGCTCCGCAGCAGCTCCTGCAACACATCCGACAGCGGACGACCCGCCGCGATCTGCATCAGCACATGACGTTCGCGCGCGATATGCGCGCGCAGCGACGGTCCGCTGCTGCGTCTCAGAAGTTCGATACCTGGCAGGTCGAGCTTCACGTCCATATCAGCTCATCACAATGTCGGTGTTATCCAACCGTCGCCGATTTGACCCGCGCCTCGCATCTTCGGCTATCTGTCTCGCGATACCGTCATCGAGACGCAGCGACAATTAGCGGGCGAAACCTTCCGTCGAAACGCGTTATGAATGTGCGCTCGACACTACGCGTTGACAAGCTCGCCGTGAGCTCATCCTTGGTAAATCAGCACCAGGCATGTTTGCTATCAATCACAGCCTCGCGATATTCCCGCACCGGATACTACAAACTGCGCGATCGGACGTACGCCGGCATACCACCGCACGATATGCCACCGATCGCTACCATCAATTCAGATTGAAACCACGTTGGCGGGGCGCGGAGGCCGCGATCAGATCGCGGGAAGCGTTGTGGCCCCCACAGAATCCACCACGGCACCCGAGCGGACCAGTGCGAGCGCTTTTTCGATATCCGCATGGAAGTAACGATCGTCGTCGAGATGCGCGATATCGTCGCGGATGCGCTTTCGCACGGCTTCAAGTGCATCGCTCGAGGTGAGCGGCGCGTGGAAGTCGCAGCCTTGCGCTGCAGCGAGCAGTTCGATGGCAATCACGGCCATCGCATTCTCCACCATCGGGACAAGACGTCGCGCGCCATGGGCAGCCATGGAGACGTGGTCTTCCTGATTAGCCGAGGTCGGAATCGAATCGACGCTTGCGGGATAAGCGCGCTGCTTGTTTTCGGACACCAGCGCCGCCGCCGTCACCTGCGCGATCATGAAGCCGGAGTTGAGTCCCGGCCGCGGCGTCAGGAACGCCGGCACGCCGGACAGCACGGGATCGACCAGCATGGCGATGCGCCGCTCGGCGATGGAGCCGATCTCGCACATCGCCAGCGCGATCATATCGGCCGCGAAAGCCACCGGCGCTGCGTGAAAATTGCCGCCGGACATAGCAAGATCCTCGTCCGGGAAAATCAGCGGATTGTCGGACACACCGTTGGCTTCGGTGAGCAGCGTCGCCGCCGCCTGGCGCAATACATCCAGCGCCGCGCCCATCACCTGCGGCTGGCAGCGCAGACAATAAGGGTCCTGCACGCGCACATCGCCAAGCCGATGCGACTCGCGGATAGCGCTGCCTTGCATCAGGCTTTGCAATGCGGAAGCCACCGCGATCTGCCCATCATGCTTGCGCAGTTGATGGATGCGCGCATCGAACGGTGTATCGGAGCCGCGCGCCGCATCGGTGGAGAGCGCGCCTGACACCAGCGCATTCCTGAACAGCAGCTCGGCCTCGAACAGGCCGGCCAGCGCGCAGGCGGTCGAGAATTGCGTGCCGTTGAGCAGCGCGAGGCCTTCCTTGGGTCCGAGCTCGATCGGCTGCAAGCCCGCACTGGCGAGCGCATCGGTGGCGGGAAGACGTTTGTTGCCGGCGAAGGCTTCACCGACGCCGATCATCACCGAGGTCATGTGCGCGAGCGGTGCGAGATCGCCGGAAGCGCCCACCGAGCCCTGCGACGGCACCACGGGAATGATGTCATGCACCAGCATTGCCTCGAGCAGCTGGATTGTCTCGAGCTTCACGCCGGAAAATCCCTGCGCGAGCGAGGCGATCTTCAGCGCCATCATCAGGCGCGTGATCACTGGCGACAGTGGCTCGCCGACACCGGCGCAATGCGACAGCACGATGTTCTTTTGCAGGGCGACCAGATCCTCGGCGGCGATGCCGACGCTGGCGAGCTTCCCGAAACCGGTATTGATGCCATAGACCGGCTCGCCCCGCGCCACGATCCGCGCGACAGAATCGGCGCTGGCCTGAATGCGCGGATGATGCCTCGCATCGAGCTTCGGCGCAGCGCCGCGATAGATCGCGCGCCAGTCGGCCAGAGACATCGCACCGGGTTCGAAAGAAGGGGTCATGGCAGGCTCCTCATTTGTCTAGGCATATTACCCGGAACGCAGGCCGCCGTCACTCAGCATAACGCTTGTCGTCACCCGGCCGTGCGCGCAATTGCGCGCCAGGAACGGGTGACCCAGTAAACGGCGAGTTCACGGCTCCATCACGGCAGCCCGTGTCTACTGGTTCGCCCCGGTCAAGCCAGACGATGACAACAGAGTTACTTCGCGCTGCTCTGCAGGCTTTCCAGCAACAATTGTGCCGGTAGGCTAAGCCCCTTGTTTCGCACGGCGATGACGAATTGCCGCTGCGCCCACTCATTGTTCAGCGGAATCACCTTCAATCCCAGCGTCTGCTGGATCGCCGACGCCTCTTCCTGCGGCACGATGGCGACGGCAAGCTGTGCAGCGACGACGCGATAGGCGGCATCCACCGTGGAGACCTGAATGCGGTAACGCATCTGCTTGCCGGCCGCCGCCGCCGCACTCCGCTGCGTCGCCTGCATGATGCTGCGCGCGACGATATCGACATGTTCGTAGTCGATGGTTTCCTCGAACGACACGTTTTCGCGCGATGCCAGTGCATGATCGGGATGCACGACCACCGCGAGACGATCGCGATGATAGGGATGCGTCGTGAGCCCGCGCAGATCGACGGCATCCCAGCACACGCCGATATCGGCGCGGCCTTCCTCCACGCCGCGTACCACTTCCCAGATCTCGCGCTCTTCCAGCGACACGCGCACATCGCGATATTTCTTCGCGAACGCGCTGACATCCTCCGGCAACACCTGCGCCACCGCCGACTTCGATGCGAACACCCGCACATGCCCCTGCACGCCATCGGCAAAAGCGCCGAGTTCGGCCTGCATGCGATCGAGCAATTGCAGGCTTTCGCGGGCATAGCGCCACAGCACCTCGCCCGCCGCCGTCACCGTGACGCCGCGGCGTCCGCGTTCGAGCAAGTGCACGCCGGCCTCGTCTTCCATCTGGCTGATCCGCTTCGACACGGCGGACGGCACGATCGCCTCGCGCTTGGCCGCCGACGCGATGTTGCGCTCCTCGCAGACGGCGATGAACAGGCGGAGGGAGACGGGATCGAAGCTGCGCATCCAGCCATCTTAGATGGGAACGGCTTGGATGAAAAATCATCATTTCAGAGATGGCTGCGACAAGCGTATTGCCTCAAGCCGTCCGCAAGTCTGCCGCCGTGTTGCCGCACCAGAAGACGCGAAAACGAGGAAAAACCATGCGCATTGTCGAAGTCCGGGAGCGCACCGCTCCGATCGCCTCCCCCATCGCTAACGCCTTCATCGACTTCAGCAAAATGACGCTGAGCCTGGTTGCCGTGGTCACCGACGTGATCCGCGACGGCAAGCCTGTCATCGGCTACGGCTTCAATTCCAACGGCCGCTACGGCCAGGGTGGCCTGATCCGCGAGCGTTTCGCGCCCCGCATCCTCGAAGCCAAGCCTGACGATCTCATTGATTCGACTGGTGAAAATATCGACCCGCACAAGGTGTGGGCGACCATGTTCACCAATGAAAAGCCCGGCGGCCACGGCGAGCGCTCGGTCGCTATCGGCACCATCGACATGGCTGTCTGGGACGCCGTCGCCAAGATCGCAGGGAAGCCACTTTTCCGTTTGTTGTCAGAGCGTTACGGCACCACCGCGAACCCGAAGGTGTTCGTCTATGCGGCCGGTGGCTACTATTATCCCGGTAAGGGCCTCGAAGGCTTAGCCGCTGAAATGAAAGGCTATTTGGACCGCGGCTACAATGTTGTGAAGATGAAGATCGGCGGCGCCCCGCTGGCGGACGACCTCAAGCGCATCGAACATGTGCTGAAATTGCTGCCCTCGGGCTGCCAACTAGCCGTGGACGCCAATGGCCGGTTCGATCTCACGACTGCCGTGGACTACGCCAAGGCTTTGAGGGAATACGATCTTTTCTGGTACGAGGAAGCCGGCGACCCCTTGGATTACGAGCTGCAGGAAAAGCTCGCCGAGCATTATCCGAAGCCGATGGCCACCGGCGAAAACCTGTTCTCGATGCAGGACGCCCGCAACCTGATCCGCTATGGCGGCATGCGCAAGGACCGCGACTGGCTGCAATTCGACTGCGCGCTGTCCTATGGACTGGTCGAATATCTCAGGACCTTGGAAATGCTGAAGAATTACGGCTGGTCCTGGACCCGCTGCATCCCCCATGGCGGCCACCAGATGTCGCTGAACATCGCCGCCGGCCTCGGCTTGGGGGGCAATGAGTCGTATCCCGACCTGTTCCAGCCCTATGGCGGCTTCCCGGACGGCGTGAAAGTCGAGAACGGCCACATCGTGATGCCGGAACTGCCGGGCATCGGGTTTGAAGGCAAGTCGGACCTGATCAAGGAAATGCGCAGCCTCGCATCGTAGGCTTCGAGAGCGAGTCAAATGCAGGCCAAATGCCTGTTTTTGGCTCGCTTTTCCTTGACTCCCCGTCTTCCCCCTCTATAAAGCACCCTTCGGCGCAAGCTTTGTCTCGCGCCGATTGTTTTTGTGCGGGATCGCAACGTCGGTCAAAAAGCCCAAAAACACCAAACCCTTATCGACTGAACAAAAAGCCGTCCCGGAGCGATTGCTTGTCGCTTGATCCGAGGACGGGATCGAACACGAAGGATTAGAACGATGTTCGCAGTCATCAAAACCGGCGGCCGGCAGTACCGCGTTGTTCCGGATGATGTACTTGAGATTGGCAAGATCGCTGGCGATGCCGGCACGATCGTGCAGCTTGGTGAAGTGCTCGTGCTCGGCGGCGATACGCCGGTGCTCGGCGTGCCGACCGTTGCTGGCGCCAGCGTTGCGGTTGAAATTCTCGACCACAAGCGCGGCCCCAAGGTCATCGCGTTCAAGAAGCGCCGCCGTAAGCACTCGAAGCGCAAGCGTGGCTATCGCGACGAGCTGACCCTCGTCCGCATCAGCGAGATCCTCGCCGATGGTAAGGCGCCGACGCTGGGCCCGCGCCCGAAGCGTGAAAAGGCAGCCCCGAAGGCCGCTCCGGCCGAAGCGGCCGAGTAAAATAGAATCGCTGCAGCAGCGGAATTATCCGCTGCGCAAATTTGAAAATCCGTGAGACAATTCCCCCAAGGAATTGATCTTTGAAAAGATCGAGATCGGAGACGAGCTATGGCTCATAAAAAAGCAGGCGGTTCATCGCGCAACGGCCGCGATTCAGCTGGCAAGCGTCTTGGCGTCAAGGCGTTCGGCGGCGAGCGCGTGATTCCCGGCAACATCATTGCGCGTCAGCGCGGCACCACCTGGCACCCCGGCCTTAATGTCGGCATGGGCACGGACCATACCCTGTTCGCCAAGGTCGAAGGCCGCGTGGAGTTTAAAGCCAAAGCCAACGGTCGCACCTTCGTATCGGTACTTCCGATCACTCAGGCCGCGGCCGAATAAACGGTGGACACTCAAATGGAGTCCGCCGGGTCCTGTTGAACCGGCGGAGCGCCAGAATTGGGCTCCAGAGGGGAGGCGGGAAACCGGCCTCCCCTTTTCGTTTGGTGCGTCGCTTCGGGGCGCACTGCAGGAGCCCGAGATGCTGCAGGATATTCCGACACCTCACCTGAGCGAGAGCAGACCTTCCGTTCTGCAAACGCAGCGCCTGACACTGCGCAAGCCTGTGATGGCCGACGCCATCGCAGTGACCGAACTCGCCAATGACCGCCGCATCGCGGAGAACACCCGCCGCCTGCCGCACCCGTATTCACAGGACGATGCCGAACAATTCGTCGGCTCGCTGCAGGACGGGACGGCCACGGATGCGGTGTTCCTGATCGAGCTCGACTTCCGCCCGATCGGCATGGTCGGCATCGACTGGCGCGAGTCCGAGACGCCGGAGCTCGGCTACTGGCTTGGCGTCGAGCATTGGGGCCGAGGTTACGCGACCGAAGCGGTGCGCGCGGCGATCGACTACACGTTCGAGGAATTCGCCATCGATCACTTGATCGCAGGCGCACGCGTCGCCAACCCGGCATCGCGCAACATCCTTGAAAAGTGCGGCTTCCAGTGGACCGGCGTGCAACTGCATCGCTTCGAGGCGATCGGATCATCAACGCCGGTGGATTGCTTCAAGCTGACACGGGGCGTATGGAGCTCGCTGAAGAACTGGGCGAGTTCGACGCGGAAGTGACCCCTCTTTCCTTCTCCCCTTGTGGGAGAAGGTGGCTTCGCGAAGCGAAGACGGATGAGGGGTGTGGCTGGGCTCTGAGCTTGTGGCACCCCTCACCCGTCTGCGCGCAAAGAAGCGCGCATCCACCCTCTCCCACAAGGGGAGAGGGAAGAAAGTGGAGTTCACACCACCGGCGGCACTTCGTCCGCGATCTTGCCGAGGCTCTGCTCACGCAGGAAAATATAAAGCCCGGCTGCGATGATGATCGTCGCGCCGATCAGCGTTGCGGGTGCCGGCAACTCATTGAAAATGAGATAGCCAAAAATCACCGCCCAGACGATCATCGTATATTGATACGGCACCACGACACTCGCCGGCGCCAGTTTCAGCGAGCGGTTTACGCACATCAGCGCCGCGATCGACACCACGCCCGCCAGCAGGAACAAGCCGAGATCGGCCAACCCCGGCGTCACCCAGCCGAATGTCGTCAACACCGCGCCGAATGTGAACGTCCCGACGAATTGCGACGTCGCCAGCACCACATCCGGCGCCGAGCGCAGCGATCGTGTGATCAGCATCAGCGCTGCGAAAGACAGGCTGCCACCGAGCGCGATCAGCGCCGGCCAGGTCACCATCTGCGCCGACGGCTTCAGTGCGATGATCACACCCACGAAGCCGACAAACACCGCACTCCAGCGCCGCCATCCCACGGCTTCGCGCAAAAAGATTGCCGAGCCCGCGGTGACGAAGATCGGACAGGCCAGATAATAGGTAATGACATCGGCTAGCGGCAGATAACCAGCGGCCCAGAAGAAGGCCGCGACCTCCAGCGTGGACAGCACCACGCGGACGATCTGCAAGCCCGGCCGGTCGAGCGTTAGGAAATCGCCGCGGTGTCGCCAGATCAGCGGCGCAAGCAGCGTCAGCGCGGCAATGGCCCGCAGGAACATCAATTGTCCGACCGAATAGGTCGAAACCAGATATTTGCCGATGGCGTCGCCACAGGAAAACATGGCGATGCCAGCCAGCATGAGGCCGATACCAGCAATCCGGGCGGCGCGGTTGTCCGCTCCGGTCGAAATGGTCGCAAACATGCCCATATACGCCTGTACGGGAGCGGCTGCGCGGGGCGCGCAGCCCGACATTGGTTAACAGCGATCATTGTCCTTTAGGACGCGATTGAAACCGTAGCAAGGCAGGCATGACACCGCCCGCCCGCGCCGATGAGTTGTTGCCGCAAAGACACCCCTGCGATACGGATACGCCATGAAATTCCTCGATGAAGCCAAGGTTTACATTCGCTCCGGTGATGGCGGAAACGGCTGCGTGGCGTTCCGCCGCGAGAAGTATATTGAGTTCGGCGGCCCCTCCGGCGGCAATGGCGGGCGCGGTGGCGACGTCATCGTCGAGGTCGTGGACGGCCTCAACACGCTGATCGATTATCGCTACCAGCAGCACTTCAAGGCGCCGAAGGGCGTCAATGGCATGGGCAAGGATCGCCACGGCGCCAATGGCGATTCGATTACGCTGAAGGTGCCTGTCGGCACCCAGATCATCGACGAAGACAAAGAGACGCTGATCTACGACTTCACCAAGCTGGGTGAAAAGTTCGTGCTGGCTGAAGGCGGCAATGGCGGCTTCGGCAATGCGCATTTCAAGTCCTCGACCAATCGCGCACCGCGCAACGCCAATCCCGGTCAGCCCGGCCAGGAGCGCTGGATCTGGCTACGGCTGAAGCTGATCGCCGATGCCGGCCTGGTCGGCCTGCCCAATGCCGGTAAGTCGACGTTCCTCTCCAAAGTCTCGGCCGCGCGGCCGAAGATTGCCGACTATCCCTTCACCACCCTGCATCCGCAGCTCGGCGTCGTGAACAGTGACGGCCGTGAATTCGTGCTGGCGGATATTCCCGGCCTGATCGAGGGCGCGCATGAAGGCGCCGGCCTCGGCGATCGCTTCCTCGGCCATGTCGAGCGCTGCCGTGTGCTGCTGCATCTGATCGACGCAACGTGCGAGCATGCCGGCAAGGCCTACAAGACCGTGCGCGGCGAGCTGGAAGCCTATGCCGGCGATCTCTCGGACAAGATCGAGATCGTGGCGCTGAACAAGATCGACGCCGTTGAGCCGGACGAGCTGAAGAAGCAGAAGGATCGCGTGAAGCGCGCGTCGAAGAAGACTCCCCTGCTGATTTCAGGCGTCACCGGCGACGGCGTGCCCGAAGCACTCCGAGCGTTGGTCGAGGTGATCGGCGAGGCGCCGGTGTCGGACAAGGCAAAGTCTGCGGCTCAGGCGGAGCCATGGGCTCCGATGGAGAATTAAAAACCGTCCCCTGATGATTTACGGGACTATGTCCCGGGCGCGGTGCAGCGTCCTTTACGCTGCTCCGCAGAACCGGGACCATACCAACCGCCGGGGTTCGTAGCGGTCCCGGCTCAGCGAAGCGGCACTACGCGCCGCATCGCGTCAGGGACACAGACTTTCTCACTTTCGAAACGAAGCATCATCATGTCGTCTCCCGACCTCAAAAACTTCCGTCGCATCGTCGTCAAGGTCGGCTCGTCCCTGCTGATCGACCACGCGGCCGGTGAGGTGCGGGCCGAGTGGCTGGCGGCGCTCGCCGCCGATATCGCCAAGCTCCATGCCGATGGCCGCGACGTGCTCGTCGTCTCCTCCGGCTCCATCGCGCTCGGCCGCCATCGCCTGAAACTGCCGCGCGGGCCGCTGAAGCTGGAAGAGAGCCAGGCCGCCGCCGCCGTCGGACAGATCGCCCTCGCCCGCATCTGGTCGGAAGTGCTCGGCCATCACGGCATCGGCGCCGGGCAGATCCTTGTGACGCTGCAGGACACCGAGGAACGCCGCCGCTACCTCAATGCGCGCTCGACCATCGGCAAGCTGCTGGAATGGCGCGCGGTGCCTGTCATCAACGAGAACGACACCGTCGCCACCAACGAGATCCGCTACGGCGACAATGACCGCCTCGCCGCGCGCGTCGCCACCATGACCTCGGCGGATCTGCTCATCCTGCTGTCGGATATCGACGGTCTCTACACCGCACCGCCCGGCGCCAATCCCGACGCGAAACTGATCCCGGTCGTCGATCACATCACCGCCGATATCGAAAACATGGCCGGCGCGGCCGAGTCCGAACTGTCGCGCGGCGGCATGTACACCAAGATCGAAGCCGGCAAGATCGCCACCACCGCGGGCACGCATATGATCATCGCCTCCGGCAAGATCGATCATCCACTGCAGGCGATCATGGATGGCGGCCGCTGCACCTGGTTCCTGACGCCGGCCAATCCCGTAACCGCGCGCAAGCGCTGGATCGCGGGATCGCTGGAGCCGAAAGGCACGCTGACCATCGATGCCGGCGCGGCCGCTGCACTACGCGCCGGCAAAAGCCTGCTGCCGGCCGGCGTCATCCGCGTGGATGGCTCGTTCTCGCGGGGTGATGCGGTAATCGTGCGCGATCCCGATGGACATGAGATCGGCCGCGGACTCGTCGCTCACGACGCCGATCATGCGGAGAAAATCAAGGGACGTTCTTCGCCGGATGCGATGAGCATTCTCGGCATCACCGGACGGGCAGAGATGATCCATCGCGATGATCTGGTGATTGGCGGGAACAGGAACTGACACAATCCCTCATGGTAAGGAGCGCGCTTTTGTGCGTGTCTCGAACCACGAGCTGGCCCGGCTCCGAGCTTGTGGGCCATCCCCTGGATGAGGACAGAGCTTCGGAACTAACTGTCGTTTCATTACTTCCCAACGATGACATCGCGCAGCGCAGGTTCCCGCCATTATTGCGCCATCCCCGCGGTCTTGTCTGCGCCCGCATTCAACGATGACAATTGATCAGGGAGTCATTGCAATGAAACGTCTTTTGATCGTGCCCCTCCTGTTGCTCGCCACGCCGGCTCTCGCGCAGCAGGGCGCTCACTCCACACAGAACAAGGACGCTTGCGCGCGCGACGTCTCGCGCTTCTGCCGCGCCAAGATGAGCGAAGGCGACACAGTCGTGCTCGGCTGCCTGAAGGATCATCGCGCCAAGCTCGGCAAGGCCTGTGCGAAAGTGCTCGCGGATAACGGGCAGTGATCTAGGCTCTTGTCCCGGACGCGACGCAGCACGCAGTGCTGCTTCGCAGAGCCGGGACCGTATCAAACGCCGGAGCCTGTAACGGTCCCGGCTCTGCGGCGCACCGCAAGAGCGCTGCACCGCGTCCGGGACACAGGTAAGCTAGCTACTCCCCGCCGGTGTCGACGCCGGCAATACCTCCGTCGCGGCGCGATCCGGCGTCTCTTCCTTCCAGCGCACCGAACCGAACGGACGCTCCAGCATGCGGCGCACGCGGACTGGATCGGGGCCGAGATGGAAGCCCGCGGCACGCAGATACAAAGCGCGTTCCGATGTCGTCGAGCGATTGCGCTGGCGCAAGAAGTCCAGCCAGGTCGGGCAGTGATAGCGCTCGGTCCAGAGCTCGGGATCGGCGATGTCGCGCGCGATCGACCAGCCATAGGCGCCGTTGCGCTGGCGCGCGAGCTGCACATCCTGCATCACGCCATGGAAATTGCGCGCCTGATCCTGGTCGACGCGATATTCGATCTCCACCACCAGCGGCCCGCTACGCGCGGTGAGCTGCAACTGCACTTCGGGATCTTCGAGGCGCTCGGCATCCTCGTCGCGCGCGCCGGTCGGCGGCATCCGCCACACCAGGCCGAACAGCGGAGAGGAAAACATCGCAATGCCCGACACGATCAGCGCCCATTCGACGCCGACCATATCGGTGAGCCGGCCCCAGCCCCAGCTACCGATGGCGACACCGCCGGCAATCGCCGCCTGAAACGCCGCGAGCGAACGACCAGCCACCCAGCGCGGCGCCGAGAGCTGCACACCGATATTGAGCAGCGCGATGGCGGCCATCCAGACGGCACCGGCCACCACCAATGAAGCCGCGGTGAGCACCGGCTCCGTCGAGATGGCAACGCCAATGATGGCCATTCCCATGATCAGGGCACAGCCGCGGATCGCCGTTTCGCCGGAAAAATGCTTGCGGATCGGTCCGATATTCATCGCGCCGATCACCGCGCCCATACCGAAGGCGCCAAGCATGATACCATAGGTCTGCGCGCCGCCATGCAGCAGATCGCGTGCCACCAGCGGCATCAGCGCGGAGATCGAGCCGCCGCAGATACCGGTGATCAGGGTGCGCGCCAGCGAAATCCTAATCGAAGGCGAATTGGCGATGTAGCGAATGCCCGACACCATCGCCCGGTTCAGCCGCTCGCGCGGCAGCCGCGACACCTCGACCTTGCGGCGCCAGAGCAGCAGCACCACGAACAGCGGCACATAAAGCAGCGCATTGGCGGCAAAGGATGCGACCGCGCCGGCCGCCGCAACGATGACACCGCCGATGGCCGGACCGAAACTGCGGGCGATATTGTAACTGATGCCGCTGAGGGCAACGGCGGGCGGCAACACTTCCGGCGGCACCTGCTCGCCGACCGACGACTGCCAGGCCGGACCGAACAGTGCCATGCCGCTGCCGATGATGAAGCAGAAGGTGAGCAGGATGTTCGGCGTAATGTGTCCGGTCCACTCCATGGCCGTCAGCGTACTGGCGCCGACGAGGGACAGCGCCAGCGACGCCAAGGATACCATGCGGCGGTCATACATGTCGGCGACCGCGCCCGCGGGCATGGCCAGGATCATGATCGGCAGCATCAGGGCCGTCTGCACCAGCGCCACCTTGTCGGCAGAGGCCGTCATCTGCGTCATCGCCCAGGCGGCGCCGACGCTCTGGATCATCAGGCCCAGATTGGACAGCAAACTGGCCAGCCAGATGCGACGGAATACCGGATAGCGCAGCGGCGCGGCAATTCCGTCGGATGGTGAAATGATAGGCTTGGAGATTGGCTTCGGCGTGTCCGTCATGCCATCCGTTGATGCCTGCGAAACGCAGCGTCTGTCCAGTCACCCCGGCACAAATCGATGCTGCAACTGCAAACAACGGCGCCTTCAAGACGCCGGCTTTGTCCGGTGATATAGTCTGGCATCGCTCCTGAAGTTGCGAGGCCAGTCGTGAGCATTGCCGAGGTCTACGACTTTCCGACGCCGAAGCGCCATGTGGTGCCGCCGGCGCCGCCCCGTGCGCCGGACGACATGACCGCCAGCGCGAGAATGGCGGCGATGCGACGCAGCGCCATCGAGACCTGGGGCCGGAAGGCCTATGAGGACGACATCATCAAAGGCCGCTTCTTCGGCCGTGCCAGCTTCATCCTCAACGATCCGGACGCCATCCGCCATGTGCTGGTGGACAATCACGAGAACTACACCCGCACGCCAGCCGCCTTCCGCGTGCTGCGGCCGATGCTTGGCGAGGGTCTCCTGATCGCCGAAGGCCGCGTCTGGAAGCATCAGCGCCGCACACTGGCGCCGGCCTTTACGCCGCGCGCGGTGGGAACGCTGGTGCCGCATATGCTCTCGGCCATCGATGAGACCGTGGCCGATCTGCAGCACAAGACCGATGGGCCGGTCGATCTACGCGAGATCATGCAGCGCATGACGCTGGAGATCGCCGGGCGCACCATGTTCTCCTATGGCATGGCCAAACACGGCAAGACGCTACGCGACTTCGTGATGGAATATGGCGCGTCGCTCGTCCGGCCGCATTTCTTCGACCTGCTCCTGCCGCAAGGCTGGCCAACGCCGCAGGATATTCCGCGCTATTTCTTCCGCCGGCGCTGGACGCGCTTCGTCGCCATGCTGGTAGCCGAACGCCGCGCCGCCGGCAAAGCCGACGACGCCCCGCCGCGCGACCTGTTCGAACTGATGCTGGCGGCGCGCGATCCGGAGACCGGCGCAGAGTTCAACGACGACCAGCTCGGCGATCAGGTGGCGACCATGATCCTTGCTGGCCATGAGACCACGGCGACGGCACTGTTCTGGGCGCTGTATCTGCTGACGCTCGATCCGGCCACGCAGGAGCAGGTGGCGCACGAAGCACGCGCGGCCATGGCAGCGGGCGCGCTCGAACTCGACCGGTTGAAATTCACCCGCGCCGTGATCGACGAGACCATGCGGCTGTATCCGCCTGCCTTTCTGATCGCGCGTGCAGCGCGCGCGGCGGATACCGTGAGCGGTATGGCGGTCGCGAAGGGCGATATCGTTCTGATGGCTCCGTGGCTGCTGCACCGGAACGAAAAGCGCTGGTCCGACCCGAACGCCTTCGTACCGCAACGCTTCATGCCCGGCAGCCCGCAGCCGGACCGCTTCGCCTATATGCCCTTCGGGGTCGGCGCCCGCGTCTGCATCGGCGCACATTTCGCCATCGTCGAGGCCACGCTGGCGCTGGCCAAGATCATCGGTCATTTCAGGGTGACATTGCCGGAGCACGAACCTGTGATGCCGGTCGGCGTGGTGACCACCCAGCCCGATCGTTCGCCCATGTTCAGGATTGAAGAGCGCTGAACACCTCTACCTGATGGGCGGTGCGACCACACCTGCACGTTCGGCACGTCAGGCCGGACCGATACGGTCGTACTCAGGTGCTGTATCTCGATCTGCTGGATGCGTCCCTTGGACGCACCGGTTATTTGACCTAGATTGAAGTCATGAGTGATGTTCAGGCGCAATTCGAGACGTTAAGTCAGGCGACAGATCCCGTTGTCGCGGATGCCATCGTGAAACTGATCCGCGACGGCGCGGATCACGAGCTCAACCGCGTCAACGTACTGGACTTTGCGACACGCCGGGGTCTCAACGAAGAGCGCGTCATTTCCGGCTTCCTGCACGCCGCACGGCTCGGCCTGTTCGATCTGACCTGGAACGTGCTGTGCCCGGGCTGCAGCGGTGTCCTCGACGCCCACAGCACGCTGAAATCGCTGCGCCATGACGACTATCATTGCGGGCTTTGCGCCTGCGGCTATGAAGCGTCCGTCGACGAGCAGGTCGAAGTGGCGTTCACAGTCGCGCCACGGGTCCGGCACATTGGCGCCCACGATCCGAATACATTGCCGCTCTGGGAATATTTCAAACAGATCTTCTGGAGCTCGGGCGTCGATCTCAATCAGGAAACATTCGCGTCGCTCACCGACGAGGTGACGCTGGATGCGATGGAATTGCCGTCACATGAAAAGGCGGTCATGTCACTGCACCTGCCGTCGGAGTTCGTCATCGTCTTCGAGCCGGTGACCCACTCCGCGCAGTTTATCGACGTGAAGGGCGAGCCAACCAAAGAGCGCCAGCATCTGTCGCTGCTCTACAACCGCATGCATACGCCGACCGGCACCATCACGATGCAACCCGGACCGCTGCGATTATCGCTTGAGAACCAGACCGAGGTGCGTGTGCTGCCGTCAGTCTTCGTCGCGGCCGAGGGCCTCCATCATCTGATCGGCAAGCGCAAACCGTTTCTCACGGCCAAGCGGATTCTCAGCAACCAGACTTTTCGCGATCTCTACAAGGCCGACAATCTCAATATCGACCAGCGACTGAAAATCACCTCGCTGACCTTCCTGTTCACCGATCTCAAGGGCTCCACTGCGCTTTATGAGCGCGTGGGCGATCTCGCCGCTTTCGATCTTGTCCGCGCCCATTTCCATGCCTTGCTCGACATCATCGCGGCGGAAGGCGGCGCCGTGGTGAAGACCATCGGCGACAGCGTGATGGCCACCTTCACGTACCCCGAACAGGCGCTGCTTGCCGCGATCGAGATGCGCAAGGCGATGCAGCGGCTCAATGACGAACGCGAAACCAGCGACCTCGTGGTCAAGATCGGCATTCACGAAGGACCGTGCCTCGCCGTGATGCTCAACGAGCGGCAGGATTATTTCGGCCAGACCGTGAACATCGCCGCACGCGTGCAGGGCCTCGCCACGTCCCAATCCATTCATGTGACCTCCCCGATCGTCTCCGCGAAAGGCGTCGAAGCGATCCTGCAAAAGTCCGGGGCGATGCCTATCGAAAAGGCTGCCGCTTTACGCGGCATTGCCGACAAGGTTCTGGTCTACGAGATTCCGTGAGCGGGCGAAGCCTTGTTGAGGAGAAGCCTTGCTTAACCGTAATGACGCCGTCAGGAACTGCAGTGTATTGTGTGCGTTCCTTTTTCACGCCACAACGCGATAGTCTTATTCGCTGTAGGCGAATGGTCCCATCTGGTTCATAAAATCCCATGCTCGAGAAACTGCGCCAGTTCATCACCGATGTGGTGTCTCCCGACGCCAATGCCGACCAGAAATTTGACGACACCGGATTCCGGCTCGCCGCCACGGCGCTGCTGATTCATGTGATCTCGATCGACGGCGCACCGTCCAAGATCGAACAGGACAAGCTGCACAGCCTGATCGAGACGCGGTTCGAGCTCGATCCCGGCACAGCCGATCGCCTGATCGAAGCGGCGACACTGGTCGAGGGCGAAGCGGTCGATCTGTATCACTTCACCAGCGTGATCATGCGCGTGGTCGATGAACCCGGCCGCATCCGCCTGGTCGAGATGATGTGGGAGCTGGTTTTTGCCGATGGCAAGGTCAGCGAGTTCGAGGAGAACGTGGTGTGGCGCGCAGCTGATCTGCTCGGCGTGTCCGCGCGCGACCGCGTCGAGCTGAAACGCCGTGTCGCGGGCGATGCCGCCGAGACGGACGCCACCGTCTGATCTTTGCAAGGTGGGCAAGGCACATTGCTCCCCCGTCACGCGCGTGCGTTACAGGGTGGGCATGCTACGCTTTGCCCCATCCTACAGTTTGCCCTGTGACAGTTTCACAATGCGCGATCAGCGACGCCGCCTATGGGAAGTAACGCGGCGGTACTCCAGTGACCATTCCTGCTTGCGCATGAATGTTATCTTCATTACGCCTGTTGTTTAGAACCATTCGTTTCCAAGCATCCGTTGCAAGAGAATTGCCGTGACTGAGCGCGTGACGTTGATTACCGGGGCTTCGGCGGGAATTGGCGCCGAGATGGCCCGCGTCTTCGCCGCGCACAAGCATCGCCTGGCTCTGGTGGCACGGCGCACCGATCGCCTCACCGCCCTCTCGGCCGAGATCGTTGCCGCCGGCGGCCCGGCGCCCATCGTCATTCCCTGCGATCTCGAGCAGCCCGATGCCTGCGCGAAGATCGAAGATGCGCTGCAGAGCGCCGGTGTCGAAGTCGAGTATCTGATTAACAATGCCGGCTTCGGCATGTTCGGCTTCGCCATCGACATGGATCGCGACGCGCAACTGCGCATGATCGACCTGAATGTCCGCACGCTCACCGATCTGTCGCTGCGGCTTGCGCCGAATGTGATCCGCCACAAAGGCGGCATCCTCAATGTGAGTTCGATCGCCGGCCTGATCCCCGGCCCCGGCATGGCCGTCTATTACGCCAGCAAGGCCTATGTGCTGTCCTTCACCGAAGCGCTGCGCCAGGAGCTCGGCCCCAAGGGCGTGCGCGTCACCGCGCTGTGCCCCGGCCCGGTGCCGTCGGAATTCCAGGCGCGGGCAGGCTTCAAGCCCGGGCTGGATTCGGTGATTCTCGGCGTGTCGCCGAAGGACGTCGCAGCGCTCGCCTATAAGAGCCTGATGGCCAACAAGGGCACGGTATTTCCAGGGCTCGGCATCAAGATCGTGCCGATTCTGCTGCGGCTGTTCCCACGGAGCTTTATCGCGGGGGCGGTGGCAAAGCTGCAGTTGACGCGGGTGGGGCAGGTTTAGGGGGAGCTTTCGCTTCCGTCCGTCTTCGCCCTGCGGGCTTCGCCGGACACCACGCTTCGCCAAGTGGCTTTGCGCGGCTGCGCCACGCGAAGCCACTTGGCGAAGCGTGGTGGACCCAGGCGGGATCGAACCGCCGACCTCGTCATTGCGAACGACGCGCTCTCCCAGCTGAGCTATGGGCCCGTCTCGAACTGCGCCGTACCGACGCAGGTCTGGAATGGGCGCCATTTACAATCCCCATTAACGGCAAGTCAAGAACGACCCGCAAACGGCGCAAAGTCTCGGTTTTCCGGGCCTTTTTGCCCCGTCCTTCCCTTGTTTGCGCAGCGGCGAACCGATATTTAGCCTCTGTCTTATCCGCGACCCAACCCGCGAGTCCTTCCCGCCATGCGCGCCGTTCTCGATATCGTGCTGATCGTCCTCGATCTCTACGTCTGGCTGCTGATTGCTTCGGCGATCCTGTCCTGGCTGATCGCCTTCAATGTGGTGAACACCCGCAACCAGTTCATCGCCGCGGTGGGCGAGTTCCTGTATCGCATCACCGAACCGGTGCTGGCGCCGATCCGCCGGATGCTGCCGAATCTCGGCGGCCTCGATCTGTCGCCGATCGTCGTGATCCTGATCATCATCTTCCTGCAGCGGGTGATCGGCTACTACATCTATCCCTACGTCGCCTGATCCTTTGGCGGATCCTTGGCGATACGGCGCCGATGGCGTCAGCATCGCCGTCCGCGTGACGCCGCGCGGCGGCCGCGACGACATCGACGGGATCGAGACCATGGCCAATGGCCGCGCGGTGCTGAAAGTCCGCGTCCGCGCCATTGCCGAAGGTGGCGAGGCCAATCGCGCTGTCACCGAGCTGCTGGCGAAACAGCTCAAGGTGCCGAAACGGGATGTCCGGCTGCTGTCGGGCGCGACTTCCCGCATCAAACAGATCGCCGTGAATGGCGATCCCCACAAACTCGGGCTGCTGCTGCGCACCCTCGCAGCCGCCCCTTCTGACGACGGAGACCCGGCATGACCGCCAGCGTGATCGATGGAAAAGTAATCGCCGCAGAACTGCGCACGCGCGTGGCCGCCGAAGTTGCGCGGGTGAAGAGCGAGCACGGCTTGACGCCGGGCCTCGCCGTAGTGCTGGTCGGCAGCGATCCCGCCAGCGAGGTCTATGTGCGCAGCAAGCACAAGCAGACCCAGGAAGCCGGCATGGCCTCGTTCGAACACGTGCTGCCCGCCGATGTCGCGCAAAGCGATCTGATCGCGCTGGTACACAAGCTCAACAATGACGCCTCCGTGCATGGCATCCTCGTGCAGCTGCCACTGCCGAAGGGCCTCGACACCCAGGCCGTGATCAATGCCATCGATCCCGCCAAGGATGTCGACGGCCTGCATCCGGTGAATGCCGGCCGCCTCGCCAGCGGCATGGACGCACTGTCGCCCTGCACGCCGCTCGGCTGTATCATCCTGGCCAAGAGCGTGCATGAATCCCTCGAAGGCATGAACGCCATCGTGATCGGCCGCTCTAATCTGGTCGGCCGCCCGCTGGTGCAGTTGCTGCTGAACGAGAACGCCACTGTGACCATTGCGCATTCGCGCTCGCGCGAACTGCCGAAGCTGACCGCACAGGCCGATCTCGTCTTCGCCGCCGTCGGCAAATCCGAAATGGTGCGCGGCGACTGGATCAAGCCGGGCGCCACGGTGATCGATGTGGGCATCAACCGCCTGCCCGCGGCAGATGGCAAATCGAAACTGGTCGGAGATGTCGCCTATCAGGAAGCACTGAAGACCGCGGGCGCGATTACGCCAGTGCCGGGCGGCGTCGGCCAGATGACGGTCGCGTGCCTGCTGGTGAACACGCTGCGTGCGGCCTGCGCGATCAACGGGCTGAAGGCGCCGGCGGTGTAAGTGTAGCCCGGATGGAGCGAAGCGAAATCCGGGGACCGGCAATATGAGGAAGCGCTGAATCCCGGATTGCGCTTCGCTCCATCCGGGCTACGGCGCTTACTTCCCCACATTCTCCATCAGCCGCCGATAAAACCGGATCATATCCGCATAACCGGCGATGCTAAGCCGTTCATTGGTGCCATGAACGCGCTTCAGATCCTCGCCGGTGGTGCGCACGGGCTGGAAGCGGAAGATGTTGTCGGCGACATCGGCATAGTTGCGTGAATCGGTCGCGCCGACCATCAGGCCGGGCGTCACCACGACATCGGGAAACACCTCGCGAATGGTGCGATTGATGGCGCGATAGCCATCGCTGTCGGTACGGGTCACCGGCGGCGGATCGGTATTGCCGGGAAACGGCGTGATCGAAATCCGCTCATCGTCGATCACGCGGCGAACATGTTCGGTGACACTCGCCTGCGTATCGCCCGGCAGCAGGCGGAAATTCACCGTCGCTTCGGCATAGCCGGGCAATACATTGTCCTTGTCGCCGGCGTTGAAGATCGTCAGCGCCGTGGAGGTCCGTACATTCGCCTCGCTCGGGCCCGACTTTTCGAACTCGCGCAGCAGAAGCGGCTTGAAGAGCCAGAGATTCGACAGCACGACGCGATTGAAGCCGCTCATCTCCGGCGCCACGGTGTCGAGCATCTCACCGACCGTCTCGCCGACGCGCATTGGAAACCGTTTGTTCTCGAGGCGCACCAGCGCCGCACTCATCGTGCCAATCGCGGTGTCGCGCGGCGGATAGGACGAGTGGCCGGGCGTGCCCTTGGCTGTCAGCACAAGTGTCGAATAGCCCTTTTCCGCAACGCCGATGAGCGCTAGCGGTCTATCGAGGCCCTTCAGCATTCCTTCGGTGATCAAGAGCCCTTCATCGAGGACGAATTCAAGCCGCACGCCACGCGACGCCAACAGCGTTGCAATCGCCTTCGCGCCGCGCTGGCCCGACACTTCCTCGTCATGGCCGAAGGCGAAATAGATCGTGCGCTTCGGCCTGAAGCCCTGCTTCACCATCGCCTCGACCGCTTCGAGCATCGCATAGATGCTGGATTTGTCGTCCCAGGCACCACGTCCCCAGATGAAGCCATCGGCGACAACACCGGCAAATGGCGGATACTGCCAGTCCTTCTCCGTGCCCGGCGCCACCGGCACGACGTCCTGATGGGCGAGGAGCGCGATCGGCCGGGCGGCAGGATCGGAGCCTTCCCACGTATAGAGCAGGCTATAATCGCCCACGATCTCGCGCTTGGCCGCGCCGTGAAAGGCCGGAAAGCTCGCGGCGAGATGCGCCTGCATGCCGCGCAGCGCGTCGGCAGCCTGGTCCGGATGAGCGAAACTGGAAATGGTCTGGAAGCGGATCGCCTCGGCGAGGCGTGTGGCAGCGGCCTGTTCGTCCACTGCCAGCTTCGGCGCGGGCGCGACCGCGATCTGCTTCGAGCCCTGCCGGAACGTATTCACGAGAACCACCGCCGCGAGCACCACGACAATGGCGATCGCGACGAGGATGATGTTGCGAAACCAGATCAGCATGCGGCGCATTGAAAGTCCTCAGAGCATGATCCCGAAAACCGGCTTTCGGTTTCCGGATAAGATCATGCTCCAAAAGACAAAGGCCAGAGGCTGATCCATTGAAGATGGATCGATCTCCGGCGCCGCCCGCGGATTAGCCTTTGGCCTTTTCAGCCTTGGCGCGGTCGATGCCTTCCTGGATCAGTCTATGCGCTTCCGCGGCATCCGCCCAGCGCACCACCTTCACCCACTTGCCGGGCTCGAGGTCCTTGTAGTGCTCGAAGAAGTGCTGGATCTGGTCGAGGGTGATCTGCGGCAGGTCGCTGTAGTTCTTCACCTTGTCGTAGCGCTGGGTGAGCTTCGAGGTCGGCACCGCGATGATCTTCTCGTCGAGGCCGCCTTCGTCTTCCATCAGCAGCACGCCGACCGGGCGGCAGGCCATCACGGCACCCGGCACGATGGCGCGGGTATTGGCGACCAGCACGTCGCAGGGATCGCCGTCGCCGGAGAGCGTGTGCGGGATGAAGCCGTAATTGCCGGGATAACGCATCGGCGTATAGAGGAAGCGATCGACGAACAGCGCGCCGGACGCCTTGTCCATCTCGTATTTGATCGGCTCACCACCGACCGCAACCTCGATGACGACGTTCACTTCATGCGGCGCCTTGGCGCCGAGCGGGATAGCGTCAAGACGCATCGAAAGCTCCGGTTCTGGTATGACGAATTGCGCCAGACCTAGCCGAGCGGAGCCAATGATTCAACGCCAAACCGTGCGAAAATCGCACGACTGGTGAATGGCTTAGCGGCAATACCTATGGGCGGCCCGGATGCTCACGCGTTCCAGGCGAAGGCCACCTTGTCAAGCGACTTCGGCCCGAAACGCTCGGACGAACGGGCCACCATGCGGCCACCCAGCGCGCGGTAGAATTCCGTGGCGCCTTCATTGTCCGACAGCGCCCAGATAACGAGGCTCTTCAGCCCGCTCTGCATCAGGTCGCGCTTGGCCGAGGCGAACAGGCGGCGGCCGAAGCCGAGGCCCTGGAATTCCGGCCGCAGGTAAAGTTCGTAGATCTCGCCTTCGAACTGCAGGCTGCGCGCACGGTTGCGGCCGTAATTGGCATAGCCAGCCACCTTGTCGCCAAAACAGAGAACGCTGACGCGGCTGCCCTTGCGGATCGCCGAATCCCACCACTGCGGACCGCGGCGATTGATGAGCTTGTCGAGTTCCGGGCCCGGAATCAGCCCCTGATAGGCCGCGCGCCAGGCTTCGTCGTGGGTGGACGCCACCTCAACCGCATCCGCGGTCTTGGCCGGCCGAACTTCGATCAGGGTTGTGCTCATGAGGTGATCAAAGCAGCACGCCCGACCGTCTTCAAGAGCATCGTTAATTATCAGTTAACGTGTGGAATTTTTGCATCAGTTCCGTGAAAATCTGTCCCGGAAAAAGACATATCGTTACGGGATGGGCCAATGACCGATCCTGTTTTCCACCGGACGACGACTTTGGCGCGCGATCCGTGGCTCGATTGCACGCAGCCGTTGGTGCTTCCCACTGATTCGCGACAACTACACTTGTCCGGCGCATCGGTATGATAGAGAGACCTCGGTGCCGTAGCACGTTGAACGATGCGCCGGTTCGCGAGTCCGCCATGACCGTCTATTTCATCTTGAAATTCCTGCACATTCTCGGCGCCATCGTCATTCTCGGCACCGGCTCGGGAATCGCCTTTTTCATGCTGATGGCCCATCGCTCCGGCGATGCTGCCTTCATCGCCGCCACGGCGGGCACCGTCGTGATCGCCGACCTCTTGTTCACGGCGAGCGCGGTGATCCTGCAGCCTTTTACGGGCGGCTTTCTGATGCAGATGTCATCGACCGGCACCACCGAGCCATGGATCGTGGCCTCGCTGATCCTCTATGCGGTCGCCGGCCTGTTCTGGCTGCCGGTCGTGTTCATGCAGGTCGAGATGCGCAATCTCGCGCGGCAGGCCGTGGCCGATCACGCACCGCTGCCGCCGCGTTATCACACTTTATTCCGCCGCTGGTTCTGGTTTGGCGTTCCCGGCTTCGGTTCGGTGATCGTCATTCTCTGGCTGATGATCGCAAAGCCCTCATTCTGAAGGACATTGCCATGCCGCAGCGATGCCAAAACATCCTCGTGCTCGGCGGCTCCGGCCTGATCGGCCGCTACATCGCGGAAGATCTGCGGCTGCGCGGTTTCACCGTGACGGCCGTCGCGCGGCGCTACGCGACATCGCAAAGAATCAGCGCCGACGATCTTGAAATGCCGATCATGACGTTGACGGCAGATCAGCTCGCGCGCCTGATGACCGAACGCGGGATTCAGATGGTCGTCAATTGTCTCGGCGTGCTGCAGGACGGACCGGGCATGGACACGGCGGCGGTGCATCGCGACTTCACCGCCAGACTCCTGGCGGCCATCGCGGCCACGACGCAGCCGATTCAGTTCGTCCACATCTCGATCCCCGGCGGCGCCGACAGCGACCACACAGCTTTCAGCAAGACCAAACGCGACGCGGAACGCCTGATCGCAGGGGCCGGCGTGGGCAGCACGATCCTGCGACCGGGCTTCGTCGTCGCGCCGGCAACCTATGGCGGCAGCGCGCTCATTCGCGCGCTCGCAGCATTGCCGATTGCCGATCTGCCGTCCGATCTGGCCAGCCGACAATTCCAACCCGTGGCGGTGGACGACATCGCGGCAACGATTGCGTGGCTGTGCGAACATGGCGGCAACTCACATCGAGCCTGGGACCTGATGCAGCCGGAGCCGGTAACCCTCGGCATGGTCGTCGATCGCTATCGAACATTCTTCGGCACCGACCGGAGCACGCGCATCCGACTGCCGGCCTTCCTGCTCGATCTCGGCGCGATGCTTGGCGATGCCACCGCCCGGCTCGGCTGGACGCCGCCGGTGCGCAAGACGGCGATCGCCGAACTCCGCCGCGGCGTCAGCGGCGATCCCGCACCATGGATCGCCGCCACCGGCATCGCGCCGCAGACGCTGGCGCAGATGATCAACCGGCGTTCGGCCACGATTCAGGACAAATGGTTTGCCCGGCTGTTCCTGCTCAAGCCGGTGATCTTTGTCAGTCTCGTGCTGTTCTGGATTGTATCTGGCTTCATCGCACTGTTCGTGTCCTACGACGCGGCAGCCGGCATCCTGACTGCGCATAATTTTCCGCCTGCGCTGGTCGCCCCCGTGACTGTGGGCACCAGCCTGATGGACATGGCCACCGGTGTTCTCATTGCCTTCCGGCGAACGAGCGCGATCGGCCTGGTCTGGGGCATCCTCGCATCGCTCGGCTACATGTTCGGAGCGGCTCTGCTAACGCCCGATCTTTGGATCGAACCCCTCGGCGCACTGGTGAAGACCGGGCCGGCAATCGTCCTGATGCTCGTGGCCCTGGCCATGCTCGACAACAGGTGAGATCATGGCGACGCCTATGACGCCCCCGTGGCCCAATGACGACATCATCCTCTATGACGGCGTCTGCATCTTCTGCTCAAGCTGGGTGCGCTTTGTGGCCAGGCGCGATGTGGCGAGGCGCTTTCGCTTCACGCCGATCCAGTCGGACTACGGCACAAGGCTTGCTCACCATTTCGGGATCGATCCCGACGATCCCGACACAAACGCCGTAGTCCATGGCGGCGTGGCCTATTTCAAATCCGACGCAGCCCTCACGGTGCTATCGCTCCTGCCGGGCTGGCGCTGGGTGCGCGTGCTGTTCGCAGTGCCGGCGGCGCTGCGCAATCCCGTCTACAATCTCATCGCACGGAATCGCTATCGCATCTTCGGGCGCAGCGAGGTTTGCATGGTCCCGGATGCGGCGCTGCGGGCGCGCGTGATCGAGTAGCACTTATACTTGCGCTGAGCTTCAATCTCTTGTGAAACTGTGAGTACAGATTGAAGAATCGCACGGACAATCGCGGGCTATGGCCAAAGCAGTTTTCACGACCAAAGTAACCCCTGCTTATAAAGACCTGCCCGAACGACAGTATCATTTCCCTCGTACTTATCTGAATCAGGCACGACAGGCCGTCGGCGACTTCATCGTCTATTATCAACCGAGACGTGCTAACGCGGATCTTGCCAGCAAAGGAGGTAGCCAGTCCTACTTCGGAATGGCCCGCGTTACAGAAATTATCGAGGATCCAGAGGCACCCGATCATTACTACGCCCTCGTCGATAACTATCTCGACTTTGATCACCCGGTCCCATTCGCGAGCGCTGGGCACTACTACGAGAACGCCCTCAGAAAGGATGACGGCAGCACAAACAAGGGAGCTTTCGGTCGCGCCGTAAGGCTCGTGCCGGAGGAAGAATTCGATCTCATTTTGAAATCTGGTTTCGCGCCAATTTTGAAAGATGAGGTACCCCTGCCGGATCTGAAGCTCTCAGAATTTGCAGAGTCTCAGATGCCGTTTGAGCGGCCGATCGTCGAAATGACGGTCCTACGCCCGTTCCGCGAACGCTCCTTCATGCACAATGTGCGCGCGGCATACTCCAACCGATGTGCAATGACTGGGCTTCGCTTGATCAACGGCGGCGGTCGCCCAGAAGTACAAGCAGCCCATATCCAACCCGTGGCTTCGAATGGACCTGATTCGGTGAGAAATGGCCTAGCTTTGTCCGGGACCGTCCACTGGATGTTTGATCGCGGATTAGTTTCGATAGGAGACAACTACGACATTCTCATCGCCAAAAGTCACGTTCCAGAAGACGCAGCTCGACTATTGAACAGTAGCGGCACGATCCACTTACCTAAAGATCCTGCGCTATATCCAAACGCCCACTACCTCAAATTCCATCGAGATCGGGTCTTCAAGGGCTAATTCTTAAAACTCATAGTCTGAAATGCGATCAAGATCATATTTCTCGCCGAACCAATCAACAAACTCATTCGCGGGCTGCTTCATCTCCCAATGAGATTTCAACATCTCATCATCAACACCGGCATCAGCGAGTGTAATGCAGTAGCTTCTGTGAAGCCGTTGATCCACTGCCTTTCTCCAAAAGGAAAAACTTGCAATCTGTCGACTCGTCTCGTTCTTAGCGTTTCGCATTTTTCACTCTCTTTCCGACCGAGTGACGAGCAAATGTAAATGGCAGAGACTGCCTTAACAGAAGGCGACTGAAGTTTAGTGCTCAGCAAATGCTGGGCAACAGCGAAGTCCCGATCAAACAGATTAATTACAAGCTTTGTCCAACACCATCACTTCCTTCGCTGCCCGCTCACCGCTCTCCCTTGCGCCATGCGCTGTCGAGAAGAAATTCGGCGACGTCGCTTCGCCCGCAAAGAACAGCCGATCATTCACGGGGGCTGCGAGCACAGCACGCGCCTCGGCATGGCCGGGCCTTGCAGCGGAATAAGCGCCCTGCGCGAAGCGATCGTGGCACCAGCGGGATTCCGCCAGCGGCGTGAGCTTGCTGCGGATGTCGTTGCCGAGCAGCGCGGCGATCTCGTCGATGCTCTGCGCGGCCAGCGCACCCTCGCCGGCATCTTCCAGCTCGCGCGCAAAGGTGCCCCCATAGAAACCGGCGATACACGGCCGGCCGGACGGGCGCAGGTGGAAGCTGCCGATGCCGACGCGCATATAGGCGCCCCGCAGGCCGACATCTTCGGGCCACCTGTCGGCATCGGCCAGCGCCAGCATCACCTTGTTGTCGGCGCCGAGCGGCAGGCCGGCGGCGGCTTCGACTTTCTCCGACAGCGGCGGATGCAAGCGGATGTTCTCGTTCGCGAGAAGATTGGTCGGCACGCAGACGATCACCTTCGCCGCGCTGAGCGTGCCACGCGAGGTCTCGATCTTCACGCGCGATCCGGAATGATCGATCACCAGCACTTCGGTGTTCAGCGCCACCGGGCATGGCTTGCCATAGGCCGCGATCAGCGCGCCATAGCCATCGGGCAGCCGCCAGTTCACCTCGGTGTCCTCATAGGAATCCATGTCGTGCAGCGACACGTCCTTGAGTTCGAACCCGTTGATGTAGGTGGAGACCGCATCGATCATCGGATTCCACGGATTGCCCGGCTCGAGGCAGGTCGCGGCCGGCGCATCCTCGTCATTCTCGGCGGCTTCCTCGGCGCGGTCGTAGAACGCATCCATCGCGGCGAAGAATTCCGCGCGCTGCGCCTTTGAGAACACGGCGTCATAGGTCTGCTCGCGCCATGGCGGGCGCTTGGTATCGACCTTGAAGCCGAGCTGTTTCGCAATGCCGACAAAGTCGTTCCTGTCCGCCGAATGCAGCCATTCGCAGCCGAGATCGAACGGAATCCCGGGCGCCGCCATGATCGTATGCGCGCGGCCGCCGATGCGATCGCGGGCTTCGAGAACAACCACGGACAGGCCAGAACCTTCCAGCGTACGCGCGGCGCCAAGGCCGGCGGCGCCGGCGCCGATGATGGCGACATCGACTTCGGAGGGGAGATTGCTGCTCATCGCGTCATTCACACCGGATTGTCGTGACACCGGGATAGAGCCTTGCTTGAATTATGCAAGTCTCGCCCTGCGGAGCATCCCATGACCCGGCAAACCGAATATGACCTCTACGGCTATTGGCGGACCTCGGCGACCTATCGCATCCGCGTCGCACTCAACCTGAAGGGGCTGACCGCCAAGGAGCATGTGGTCGATATCGACAAGGGCGAGCAGCTCAGCGACGCCTTCCTCGCCATCAATCCGCTCGGCGCCATTCCGGCCTTCATCGACAACGGCCATCCACCGCTGACGCAGTCGCTGGCGATCCTGGAATTTCTGGACGAGACGCATCCCGCGCCGCCGCTGTTGCCGCGCGATCCGCATGGTCGCGCGCGGGTGCGCTCGATCGCTGCCATGCTGGCGGCCGATACGCACCCCCTGATCACCCCGCGGGTGCGGAAATATCTGGCGCAGGCCGGCGGCTTCGATGACGCGCAGGTGCGGGCCTGGCTCGTGCACTGGTTCACGGTCGGGCTGCAGGCAGTGGAGCAGCGGCTGATCAAGGAGCCGGGCACCGGTATGTTCTGCCATGGCGATCAGGTTGGTATCGCCGATATCTGCCTCGCCAGCATCACCGCGACCATGAAGGCGATCAAGATCCCGCTGCCGGACGTGCCAGTGATTGCCGCGATCGTGGCCCGCTGCGAGGCGATGGAGGCCTTTGCGAAGGCCGATCCGATGAAGCAGGTGGGCGCGCCGAGGGAATGATAAAGCTCGTCGTTCCCGCCACTCCAATTGGAGTGGCTGAGGGCGCGTGTAGCGCGAACCCGGAACCTCGGTAGAGTGACAACTCAACTTCGAGATTCCGGGTTCGCGCTACACGCGCCCCGGAATGACGCGCTGGCCCATAACAAAAATGCCCGGCTCTCGCCGGGCATTCCGCAACAGTGAAGAAAAACGCCGCCTCTTAGGCGATCGCTTCCTTGCTCTTTTCCGCACGCTTGCGATCGTTCGGATCGAGGTGCTTCTTGCGCAGGCGGATCGACTTCGGGGTGATTTCCACCAGTTCGTCGCTCTCGATGTAAGCCAGCGCCTTTTCCAGCGTCATGCGGATCGGCGGGGTCAGGCGCACCGCCTCGTCCTTCGACGTGGTGCGGATATTCGTCAGCTGCTTGCCCTTGAGAACGTTGAGTTCGAGATCGTTCTCGCGGGTGTGCTCGCCGATGATCATGCCGCGATAGACCTTCCAGCCCGGCTCGATCATCATCGGGCCGCGGTCTTCCAGCTTGAACATCGCATAGGCCACCGCTTCGCCCTGGTCGTTCGAGATCAGCACGCCGTTGCGGCGGCCGGCGATCTCGCCCTTATAGGGCAGATAGGCGTGGAACAGGCGGTTCATGATCGCGGTACCCTTGGTATCGGTCATCAGTTCGCCCTGATAGCCGATGAGGCCGCGGGTCGGTGCATGGAACACGAGACGCAGGCGGTTGCCGCCCGACGGACGCATTTCCATCATCTCGGCCTTGCGCTCGCTCATCTTCTGCACGACCACGCCCGAGAACTCGTCATCGACGTCGATCACGACTTCCTCGATCGGCTCCAGCGTCTGGCCTTCCTCGTTCTTCTCGAACACCACGCGCGGACGCGACACCGAGAGCTCGAAGCCTTCGCGGCGCATGTTTTCGATCAGGATCGCGAGCTGCAATTCGCCGCGGCCCGACACTTCCATCGCGTCCTTGTCGGCGGATTCGACGACCTTGAGCGCGACATTGCCTTCGGCTTCGCGCAGCAGGCGGTCGCGGATCAGGCGGCTCGTGACCTTGTCGCCTTCGGTGCCGGCGAGCGGCGAGTTGTTGACGATAAAGGACATCGACACGGTCGGCGGATCGATC
Source organism: Bradyrhizobiaceae bacterium PARB1 (assembly GCA_002256345.1). Lineage (GTDB taxonomy): Bacteria > Pseudomonadota > Alphaproteobacteria > Rhizobiales > Xanthobacteraceae > Tardiphaga. The sequence goes on from NKIY01000004.1 coordinate 381,228, forward strand.
GCCTGCGCCTGGATCGGAGTCTCGACCGTGGGATCGCAGAAGGTATCGGCCACGGTGCCCTTGGTCATGCCCGCGATCGCGACGATGTCGCCGGCTTCGGCGAAATCCACCGGCTGGCGCTCGAGGCCGCGGAAGGCAAGGATCTTCGAGATACGGCCGGTTTCGACGGTCTTGCCGTCGCGCGACAGAACCTTGAAGGTCTGGTTCGGCTTCACCGAACCCGAGGCGATGCGGCCGGTGATAATGCGGCCCAGGAAGTTGTTGGCTTCGAGGATGGTGCCAAGCAGACGGAATGGACCTTCTTCGACAACCGGCGGCGGCACATGCTTGAGCACCAGCTCGAACAGCGCCTTCATGCCGACATCGTGCGAGGCATCCGGGCTCGAGGCCATCCAGCCATTGCGGCCCGACCCGTACAGGATCGGGAAGTCGAGCTGCTCGTCGGTGGCATCGAGGGCGGCGAACAGGTCGAACACTTCATTGACGACTTCGTCGATGCGGGCGTCCTGACGGTCCACCTTGTTGATCGCGACGATCGGGCGGAGGCCGAGCTTGAGCGCCTTGCCGACCACGAACTTGGTCTGCGGCATCGGGCCCTCGGCGGCGTCGACGAGAACGATCACACCATCGACCATCGACAGGATGCGCTCGACTTCGCCACCGAAGTCGGCGTGGCCTGGAGTATCGACGATGTTGATCTGGGTGTCTTCCCACAGCACCGAAGTACACTTCGCGAGAATGGTGATGCCGCGTTCTTTTTCGAGATCGTTGCTATCCATCGCGCGTTCCTGGACGCGCTGGTTGTCGCGGAAGGTGCCCGACTGCTGCAGGAGCTTGTCGACGAGAGTGGTCTTGCCGTGGTCGACGTGTGCGATGATGGCGATGTTGCGCAGTTTCATGTGTCTTCTTCTGGTTCGACGAACGGATGCCCGAAGCGGGTTCTGCAAGACGTCAGCCCGGCGCTGTCTGCGCGACCAACCCTATCCTGCCTGAAAACGCGCTGGGCAATCCCTGCAAAAGCAAACCCGGCCTTGGTGAAAAAGCCGGGTACCTGGGCGCGTTGCGGCGCAATATAGTGGGGAATCTCTCAAAAACAATGTGAATCTGCCTTCGATTTCGACGTGTCGGCATCCCCGCCCGGATTGTGTCCCGGACGCGATGCGGCACCTTCATGCCGCTTCGCAGAGCCGGGACCGCCAGGAACTCCGGCGTTGGGAACGGTCCCGGCTCTGCGGAGCAGCGCAAGGGCGCTGCACCGCATCTGGGACACGGTTTCAGCCCATTTTCGGGTCCAGAACCGTGCTCCAGAGCGCCACATCGGCCCGATCCCTGAGCGTCACGGTCATTTGGCCGGTCGCCCCCTCGATCTTCACATGGCCGAAGAACTGCATACCGGCCGAGGGCGGCAGGTTCTGCTTCCCCTCGCCGGGGGCCTTCACATAACGCACCTCGGGGCCGAAGGTATTGTCCATCCCGCCCGGCCCGAAGGTGCCGGCATGGAACGGGCCGGAGACGAACTCCCAGAACGGCTCGAAATCCTGGAATTGGGCTTTGTCCGGATTGTAGTAATGCGCCGCCGTGTAATGCACATCGGCGGTGAACCAGACGGTGTTGCGGATACCCGCCGTCTTGATGAAGCGGAGCAGATCCGCGATCTCCAGCTCGCGGCCGCGCGGCGGCCCGTCGCCCTGGGCGATGGCTTCCGAGCCCTTGTGATTGACCGCATCGTCCTCGACGATGATGCCGATCGGCATGTCGGAGGCGATCACCTTCCAGGTCGCCCGCGATTCCATCAGCGCCCGCTTCAGCCATGCGAGCTGTTCCGGCCCGATGAACTGCGCCTCGGGGCCATAGGTCTCTTGCATGTTAGGGCCATTCGGCCCGCGATAACTGCGCTCATCGAGCATGAACACATCAAGATGCGGCCCGTAATTGAGCACGCGATAGACGCGGCCGGGCTCGGCAATGTTCGGCCGCAACGGATACATCTCATGGAAAGCGCGGGCGCCGCGCGCGGCCAGCAGCGTGATGTCGCGTTCTTTATAGGCCGCGGGAAGCTGCTTGGAGAGCGACCAGTTGTTGGTGACCTCGTGATCGTCCCACTGGCCGAAGATCGGAACCTGCGCATTGAAAGCGCGGACATGATCGTCGAGCAGATTGTATTTATGCGCCGCGCGGAATTCGTCGAGCGTCTCGGCGACCTTCGCCTTTTCCGGCACTACCAGCGTGTTCTTCCAGACCTTGCCATCCGGCAGCTTGGTCTCCGCGGTGATCGGCCCGTCGGCATAGACGGTGTCGCCGGAATGGATCAGGAAATCCGGATTGTGCTTGCGCATGGTGGCGAAAGTGAACATGCCGCCGTCATCGGCATTGATGCCATAGCCCTGCCCCGCCACATCGCCGCCCCAGACGAAAGAGACATCGCGCCGATCGGCCGGCGCCGTGCGAAAGCGGCCAACCACCGGCTCGCCGACGATCTCGTAATGCGACAGATCGCGAAACCGCACGCGATAGAAAATGTCCTGGCCGGCCGGCAGATTTTCCAGCAGCATTTTTGCGGTGAAATCGCTCTCCGGCAGCGCATTGACCGGCGGCAGCTTGCGCGCATTGGCGAAGGATTCCGTGGTCGCCACTTCCACCATCATCTGCGCCGGACGATCGGCCCGCGACCAGATCATGCCGCTGTCGAAGCCGATATCGCCGGACTGCACGCCATGGGTCACGGCAGGACGATCGGCGGCGCGACTGAGAGCGGGCATTGCAAGCACGCCGGCGCTTGCGGCGGTATAGGTCATGAACCGGCGGCGAGAGATGCGGAACGCCATGGCGAACTCCTCATGCTGGCTTTGGCGACTGTTGCGTGTAGGCCGCGTGATTGACGCTGCGATGACAGAAGGCGGTCACGTGCATTTGCATCGCCGTCCGTCATGTCTCCTCTCCCGCCGGGCAGAGCTTTGCTCAACGACAGCAGTGTTGCTGCCCTGCAATTGACACAGTCAGAAATATCACCCAAACGTGAAACGACGGTTCCTTTCGAGGACCAAAAGGGAATGCGGTGAGGCTCGTTATTTCAACGAGCCGATTCCGCGGCTGCCCCCGCAACTGTAAGCGGCGAGCCTTCGCCACACGCCACTGGGTCTCGACCTGGGAAGGCGGCGCAAGGCACTGACCCGCGAGCCAGGAGACCTGCCGTCAGTCGTGGTCACACGCGAGCACATTGGGCGGGGTGTCCTGGTGGAAGTCGCATTGTCGGTCTGAGGACTGCGGGGCGGCTTGGTTTGCGGTGACGTGCCACGTTATCGCGAGTCCTTTTGATGACCTCTGCCTTCTTCTCCGCATCGAAGCGATGCAGTTTTCTCCTCTCCTCCGTTGCACTCACCTGCCTGATCGCTCCGACGGACAGCTGGTCGCAAGCTGCGCAGCAGAGCCAGACACTCGACCCCGTCGTGGTGCAACCAACGGCAACGCCACAGCGCGCTCGACGCGCGACAAACGGCAACGCCACACGCGCCGCTCGCGCACGTCCGCAGCGCAATGTCGCGACGACGGCCGCCGCGCCGGTTGCGACATCCACCGGCCCCGTCTTCGCTGCGCCGACGCTGAACCTCACCGGTGCCAGCACCGCCGGCAGCCGTCTCGGCCTGACGCGCCTGCAGACGCCGGCCAGCGTCGAGGTGATTTCCGCCGAGACCATGGCCGAGCGCGGCCAGCAGAATTTCCTCGATGCAGTGACCCAGAACGCCATCGGCTTCACCGCAGCGCCATCGCCCGGCAACGGCGGCGTTACGTTCAACACCCGAGGCTTCACCGGCAACGGTTCGGTTATGACGCTGTATGACGGTACACAACTCGCCATCGGCGCCGGTACAGTGACCTTCCCGTTCGACACATGGTCTGCCGAACGCATCGAGGTGCTGCGCGGCCCGGCATCGGTGATGTATGGCGCCGGCGCCGTCGGCGGCGCGATCAATGTTGTGACCAAGCTGCCGACCTGGATTCCGTTCAACCAGGCAGAGATGTCGCTCGACAGCAACATGACCCGCCGCATCGCCGTGGATAGCGGCGGCCCCGTCAGTAAGGAGGTCGCCTATCGTATCACTGCCTCCGGCAACATGTCCGACGGCTGGGTGGATCGTGACAACAGCTCCAATGTGGCGCTGCATGCAGCCATCCAGATCAAGCAGAACGAGGACATCACCTGGACGCTGTCCACGGATTACGGCGACCGCAGCCCGACGCGTTATTACGGCACGCCGCTGGTCAATGGCGGCATTGTCGATGCGCTGCGCTTCAAGAATTACAATGTCGGCGACAGCACCATTCGCTATCAGGACAGCCTTAGCCAAGTGAAGACCGAGTGGCAGGTCACTGACGCCATCGCCATACGCAACACGCTGTACTACCTCGACACCAAGCGTCACTGGATGAATGCCGAGAACTTCCGCTACAATCCGGCGACCGGCCTGATCGACCGCAGCAGCTATCTCGAAATCTTTCATAGCCAGCAGCAGCTCGGCGACCGTATGGATGCGACGATCAAGGGTCACCTCTTCGGCATGAAGAACGAGTTCCTCGTCGGTTTCGATGTCAGTCGCGTGAATTTCGCTCCTTATCAGATCAACTCGTTCGGTGGTCTTTCCAACGGCGCAAAATCGTCGGTCGATCCCTACAATTTCTTCCCGGGCTCGTATTTCAGCACGATCCCGACCGTCTCGACCTTCGGCTCCGTCGCCAATCAGTTTGCAGTCTTCGCCGAGAATCGTTTGTCCATCACCGATCAGCTCTCTTTGGTCACGGGCATCCGCCAGGACGAGCCGACCATCACGCGCACCGACTACATCACACCCGGCAACAGTTTCGAGAAATCCTTCTCCAACACCACCTGGCGCGCCGGCGCGGTCTATGAACCGATCAAGAATCTCGCCTTTTACGGCCAGTATTCCACTGCAGTCGATCCAGTCGGCGGACTGCTCTCGCTGTCGGCCGCCAACAAGGATTTCATCCTGGCCACCGGCAAGCAGATCGAGGTCGGCGTGAAGCAATCCTTCTGGGGCGGACGCGGCGAATGGACACTCGCAGGCTACGAGATCGTCAAGAGCAACCTGCTCGCGCGCGATCCGATCACTCCGCTGATCGTCACCCAAGTAGGTCAACAATCGTCGCGCGGCATTGAGGCATCGATTGGCCTCGCGCTCGATTACGGCTGGCGCATCGACGCCAACACCACCTTCCTGCGTGCGAAATATGACGACTTCGTCCAGCCGGCCACGGTCGGCACCGGATCGGTCAACTTCGCCGGCAATGTGCCCGTCAATGTGCCGCAAACCGTCTCGAACATCTGGGCGACCTGGGCTTTCGCGCCGAACTGGTCGGCCAATGCCGGCATCCAGATCGTCGGCAAACGCTATGGCGACAATGCCAATACGGCTGCAGCGGAGATGCCCTCCTACAATGTCGTCAATGCCGGCGTGCAATGGAAACCTGATCTCAACACCACCGTGTCGCTGCGCATCTACAACCTGTTCGACACGGTCTATGCGACTTCGGGCAATGCCAATGTGTGGACGCTCGGCATGCCGCGTACAGCGCAGCTTGCGGTGAACGTGAAGTTCTGACCCGTGGCGTTTCGCCTCAAACGAAAACTCCGGCAGTGGTTGTATCTCACCCACCGCTGGATCGGCATTGTCACCTGCCTGTTCTTCGCCATGTGGTTCATCTCAGGCGTGGTGATGATGTATGTCGCGTTTCCCGGTCTCTCCGACAAGGAGAGGCTGGCGGCGCTGCCCGACATCGCATGGGAGAAAGCGAGGCTTTCTCCCGACGATGCCATGAAAACCGCCGGCAGCGCGCGCTATCCGCGCGATCTCAGGCTGACGATGCTGGCGGAGGAGCCGGTATATCGCCTGATCGACTGGAGCGGAAAGCGGCAGACGATTTCCGCGGTCGATGGCCGCGCGATTACCGAGGTTTCCGAGCCGCAAGCGCTCGCGATCGCTGCGCATCATCCCGCGAGCAAATCACCCCGCCTCGAAGAGATGATCGACCGCGACCAATGGAGCGTCGTCGCGCGCTACGATCCTTTGCGGCCATTCTATCTTGTCAATCTCGGCGACGATGCGGGGACAAAGCTCTACATCTCTTCCCGCTCTGGCGAGATCGCACTCGATACCAATCGCCTTGAGCGCGTCTGGAACTGGCTCGGCTCGATCCCGCACTGGATCTATCCGACCGTTCTCCGCAAGGACGGCGCACTGTGGCGGCAGGTGATCCTGTGGTCGTCAGGCATTTGTCTTATCGTCGGCATCACCGGAATCTGGATCGGCATTCTGCGCATGCGCCTGAAACGGCGCTATGCCAGCGGGAATATAACGCCCTATCGCGGCTGGATGGCCTGGCATCACATCACCGGCCTGATCGGCGGGGCGTTCATCCTGACCTGGATGTTTTCCGGCTGGCTATCGGTCAATCCCGGCGACTTTTTCAACCGCCGCGACAGCTCGCGCGAGATGCTGCAGCGCTATAGCGGCCATGACGCAGCAACGATCGCAGCAAAGTTGCCTGCGGCGCAAGAAGGCGTGGTCGAAGCCCGCTTTACCTGGCTCGATGGCACCCCGCTGATGATTACGAAATCTCGTAGCGGCGAACAAAGCATGCTGGATGCAGCGACCGGCGCTGCCGCTGTGTTGCCGCAAGACCGCCTCTGGGATGCCGCAGCAAAACTGCTCCCGACCGCGCAAATGACGGAACAAATCGAGCTGAAAGAATACGATTCCTACTGGTACGCGCATCATCGCGAGCGCGAATTGCCGGTGCTGCGCGCGATCTTCAATGACGATGCACAAACCTGGATTCACATCAGCCCCGTCACCGGCGACATCCTCGGCCAGGTCGATGCGAGCCGCCGCAGCTATCGCTGGTGGTTCAACGCCCTGCACAGTCTCGACTTCCAGCTTCTGCTGAAATATCGCCCGGCCTGGGACATCGTGGTGATCCTGCTGTCGATCCTTGGCACCATCGTATCCGTGAGCGGGGTCGTGGTGGGGTGGCGTTATTTGAAGCGCTAGACCGCGAGCGGTCGCGGCAATTGCCGCGCCGGCTCCGGCGGCGCCATGCCGATCAGCGCCTTGCGGTCGGCGACGGCGTTGTGGAATTGCTCGAGCGCGATATTGAAGGCCGTCAGCGTGCCCTCTTGTATCGCGCCGTGTTCGTAGCAGGTGAGCGTGTCGCGCAGGATGCCGTCGGCCTCGGCCTGCATGCTGTCGAGCTCTTCCAATGAATCGCTCTTGCGCGCGAGCGCTATCATGTCCAGCAGGCGATCGCGCTGCGAGACATTCACGTTGCGCTCGTCTTTGCGCAGATAGCTTGCGAACCAGGCGCCTGCGGAGCCCATGGCGGACAGGCCCATTAGGCTCCACCAGATGTAATCGCTGTAACGATCGAGGAAGGTCTTTTCCTCGCCATCCACATAGGCGGCTGCGCCGGGATGCACGGGGATCACGGCATCCTTGTCGGTATCGGGCGTCTCGATTTTCGCAGCGAGCGGGAAGTCGTTGATGATCTGCTGGCGGACCGCAAACAATTGCCGCGTCAGCGCCGCGACCGTCACGTCCGAGAGCCCCTGCCGCGCCACGATGTGATGCGAGAAGCTGATAGTCTTCACATCGTCTTCCGGCCGCGCCGGCGCGCCGCCGAAGGTCCCCGCAGGAATTTCGGACGCTTCATAGACCGGATAATTCTGCGCGATCGCATCCGCAGAATCGATCGCGAGGAAAGTCGGCGCACCGCCATCGCGCGTCGAGGACTGAATCGCGTCTCCGGTGATCTTGCTGTTGACCGGACCGGCGGCAAGGAAGGCGTCGACCTTCTGATCCTTGATCGCATCGCCGACATCCGCCACCGAGAACTGCGCCACCGCCACCTTGGCGGGATCGACGCCGTATTGGCGCAGGATGATATTGAGCAGGTTCACATTGGCCTGGGTCTTGCCGATCACGCCGATGCGCTTGCCGGCGAGATCGGGAATCTTGGCGATCTTCGCCGCCGCCTTCTTGCCGCGTACAGTGGTCTTGGCCGGCGGCGGCACCCACATGACAACGACATTCTTGCGCAGCACCGCCACCGCGCGCGCATTCTTCGGCACCGGCAAATCGCCGCGAATGACGGCGAGATCGGCCTTGCCATCAGCCAGCGCCTGCGCGCTCGCAGTGGCGCCGTCGCTGATCTGCGGGCGCAGACGCACCGCGCGGTGATCGCGCGAGAAGGCCTGCACCAGCGCCTGCACAACCTTGACGTCGTCGCTGTTCGGCGGCCCGACGGCGATGCGCAGCGGCACCGGCTTCATCGCGAAGTAATAGGCGCCGGCCACTGCGGCGACGACGGCAAGCGTGCCGGCCAGCGTGATCAATGTCATCTTGCGCCGGACCGAACGCGGCGACGGGGGTCCGACCGGTCCAACGACCTCGGGTCCATCCGTCATCGATCTCGAAAACAGGCGCTTCAAGTCCATCGTCACCAAGGTGTGTTGGAGCCACAGTCTAGCAAAGTTCCGGGCCGGCCGTCCGTTCCGCCTCAAGCATGGTTACCGAAGCGCGTGGTTATCCAATTGAGCGGCATTTACCGCCTTATTGTGGCATGGATCCCGATTGTGGACGCGCGCGTTGAGATAAAGTTCAAGTGAAGCAGGAGGTTGTCATGGTGGAACGGCTATCGGCCGAAGGGCGCAAGACGGTACTGAAGGAACTGAGCGGCTGGAGCGAGGCCACGGACCGCGACGCCATCACGCGGACATTTACCTTCAAGGATTTCAACGAAGCCTTCGGCTTCATGGCACGGGTGGCGCTGGTGGCCGAAAAGCGTGACCACCATCCGGAATGGCGGAATGTCTACAAGACGGTAGAGGTGGTGCTGAGCACCCATGATGCCGATGGGCTGACACAGAAGGACATCGATCTGGCGAAGGCGATGGATGCGATTGCGGAGCAGATCGGCGCCTGATCATTACCGTTCGTTGCGGAGCGCGACCTCCGACACCATTTGACATGCGTATGACCTGGCACCGAGGAACCTTGCCAATGGCCACCGAACACAGCGTAGGATTCGAGCCGGCCGACCGGCTGGCTCAGGATCGCGAGAGCGTTCGCAAGCAGTTCTGGCGCAAGCTGAAGCGGCTGGCCGTGAAGCTGCCGTTCATGGAGGATTTGCTCGCAGCCTATTACTGCGCCTTCGACCGGCAGACGCCACGCCACGTACAGGCAGCGCTGCTGGGGGCGATCGCCTATTTCATTCTGCCGTTCGATTTCGTGCCGGATGTACTGCCGATCCTCGGTTACGGCGACGACGCGGCGATTCTCGCGACAGCGCTAAGGATGGTGGCAACGCATATCAACGAGGATCATCGCGAGGCGGCGCGAAGGGCGATTGCAAGAGGGCTGAGCGAGGAAGAGGCAGCGACATAACTTGTCGTCCCGGCGAACGCCGGGACCCATAGACGCTGGAGAAATAGCAGGAACGCCGTGGTGGCAGCCTTCCGATTTTAACTACGACGTCGGAGGTTATGGATCCCGGCTTTCGCCGGGACGACAGCCCTTACGGATGCAGAATCACCTTGCCCATGGCCTGACGGCCGGCAAGCACCTTCATGGCTTCCGCGGTCTTTTCCAACGGGAAGGTGCGGTCCACATGGGCGGAGATCTTGCCCTCGGCGGCCCAGTTCAGCAGCTTCTCCATGCTGGCGCGATATTTGTCGGGATTCTGACGCACCCAGGCGCCCCAGAACACGCCGCGGATATCGCAGCCCTTCAACAGAGCGAGATTGAGCGGCATCTTCGGAATGTCGCCGGCCGCAAAGCCGATCACCATGAAGCGGCCTTCCCACGCGATCGCGCGTAATGCTGCCTCTGCAAATTTGCCGCCGACCGGATCGAAGATGATATCGACGCCCTTGCCGCCGGTAAGATTCTTGAGACCTTCCTTCAGGTCATCCTTCGCGTAGTTGAAACCGATATCGGCGCCATGCTTCTTGGCGAAGTCGAGTTTCTCGTCGGACGATGCGCAGGCGATCACCTTGAGGCCGAGCAACTTGCCGAGTTCGCAGGCCGCAAGCCCGGTGCCACCAGCGGCGCCGAGCACGGCGAGCGTTTCGCCGGGCTTGGGCGAGGCGCGATCTTCCAGGGCATGCAGCGCGGTGCCGTAGATCACGATGACGCCGGCAGCGCGGTCGAAATCGAGATTATCCGGAATCTTGATCGCAGCAGTCGCCGCAACGGCGACCTTCTGCCGCGCACCGTTGTGACCGATGGAAGCAACGACGCGGTCGCCGACTTTCACCGACGTAACGCCGGGCCCGACGCTCTCGATCACACCCGCGACTTCCGCGGCCGGCGAGAACGGGAACGGCGGCTTGATCTGATACTTGCCCTGGATCATCAGGATGTCGAAGAAATTCAACGCAGCCGCCTTGATGGCGATGACCACCTGGCCTTCTCCCGCGACGGGATCCTCCACATCGGCAAAAACGAGATCGTCGGGTTCGCAATATTGCGAGCACAGAATGGCTTTCATCGGATCGTCTGACCTTCATCGTGACAGTTGAAGGAAGTTGTGAAGGATTTACGCGATAGCCGCAACCGTCATGGCATGCGTCGCGCGTAGCCCGGATGGAGCGAGGCGTAACCCGGGGACCGGCGTTTCAACCAATTTTGCTGTCCCCGCATTGCGCTTCGCTTCATGCGGGCTACGAAGGGCTGCGATATTCCGCCATGTGGTGCGCGCCTTTTCAAACAAGCGCATTCCGTTTATTGGCTGATGACCATGGCGCGTGTGATTCCAGGCCATCTTCCAGTCACAAAGATAGAGGATCGACACCTGATGTCCGTGCGGCGAATCCTGACTGTTACTTTGATGAGTGGTGCGATGATCGGTGTCGCCGGTCACGCCCAGGCGCAGTCCACCAAAGGCAAGGCCGCTCCCGCCAAGCAATCTCCGGCAACACCGGCGGGCGGAGCCGAGCCGACATTGCTCGGCCAGTTCGGCGCATGGGGTGCCTACACCGCCGCACCGGGCGGCAAGAAGGTTTGCTTCGCGCTGGCCAAGCCCGCATCGTCCAAGACCAATCCGGCCAACCGGCCGCGCGATCCCGCTTACGCCTTCATCTCGACGCGCCCCGCCGAAAAGGTAACCAACGAAGTCTCGATCATGATCGGCTATCAGCTGAAGCCGGGCTATGAATCGACGCTGGATGTCGGCGGCGCAAAGTTTGCCATGTACACCCAGGGCGACGGCCTCTGGATCAAGAATGCCGCGGAAGAGGAACGTCTGGTCGAGGCGCTGCGCAAGGCAGGCGACGTGACCGTGAAGGGCATGTCAGCCAAAGGCACCGAGACGATCGACTCGTTCTCGATGAAGGGCCTGTCGCAGGCGCTGGACAAGGTTGCGCAGGAGTGCCGGCGGTAATTGCTGCCGCTCCCCGTCCGGGCCGCCGTTAATATTGCCGCATTTGGCGCCTTTCCATTCGGGCGCGAAAAGCCTATTTGAGGCTCAACTCCCGCGACATTCATAGATCGAACGCCATGACCCCCGCTTCTGCCGAGGCTGCCACTGCCGTTGAGACCGCCCGCTCGCTCCCTTTGGAGAAAGTGGCGACGGAAACCTATGTGCCGCTGGCAAAGCCGTCGCTGATTGGCCTCTCCCGAGCCCAGATTGCCGAGAAGCTTGGTTCCATCGGCGTGAAGCCGGCGCAGCAGAAGATGCGCAGCCAGCAGATCTGGCACTGGCTGTATTATCGCGGAGCTCAGAGCTTTGCGGAAATGTCCAGCATTTCCAAAGACATGCGGACGGAGCTGGAGCAACATTTCACGGTCGACCGACCGGAAGTGGCGGTTGAGCAGATTTCCAACGACGGCACCCGCAAGTGGCTGCTGAAGCTGCCCTCGGGCACCCATGGCGAGCGCGCCCATGAGGTCGAGTGCGTCTACATCCCCGAGACCGACCGCGGCACGCTCTGCGTTTCCTCACAAGTCGGCTGCACGCTGAACTGCTCGTTCTGCCATACGGGAACCCAGCGGCTGGTGCGTAACCTCACGCCCGGCGAGATCGTCGGCCAGATCATGGTGGCGCGCGACCGGCTGAACGACTGGGCCGACCGCGACCAGCCGGGCACGAACCGCCGCATCACCAATATCGTGATGATGGGCATGGGCGAGCCGCTGTATAATTTCGAGGCGGTGCGCGATGCGCTGCTGATCGTCTCGGACAATGAAGGCATCGGCATCTCCCGCCGACGCATCACGCTGTCGACCTCGGGCGTGGTGCCGAACATCGCACGCACCGGCGACGAGATCGGCGTGATGCTCGCCATCTCGCTGCACGCGGTGCGCGACGAGTTGCGCAACGAGCTGGTGCCGCTGAACAAGAAGTATCCGCTGCAAGAGCTGCTGCAGGCGTGCCGTGATTATCCCGGCGCCTCCAATGCGCGCCGTATCACTTTCGAGTATGTGATGCTGAAGGGCGTCAACGACTCGCTGGATGACGCGAAGCTCTTGGTGAAGATGCTGAAGGGCATCCACGCCAAGATCAATCTGATCCCGTTCAATCCGTGGCCGGGCACGCGTTACGAATGTTCGGACTGGGCGCAGATCGAGAAGTTCTCCGAATACATCTTCAACGCCGGCTATTCCTCGCCGGTACGCACCCCGCGCGGCCGCGACATCCTGGCGGCATGCGGACAGCTCAAGTCAGAGACCGAAAAACTGAGCGCGCGCGAGCGACAGGCGCTGCGCGCGATGGCGATGACGGATTGATTTCTGCAGAAACAGTTTCAATGTCCCTGATCGGCCGCATCATCGTCATCCTCTTCGCCTTCTGCGCGGCGTGCCTCGTCGGCGGCACGATCGTGACCTTTGCGATCCTCTTCCCCGAACTGAGCGCCATGGATACCGGGATCGTGAATCCCGATGCCATCAACATCCTTGTCGGCTTCGGGTTTATCTTCTTCTCGGGCTTCGCGCTGATCCCCGCTCTGGTCGTCGTCGTCATTACCGAGAGTTTCAACATTCGCGCCGTGCTGGCCTATGCGCTCGGCGGCGGCGTGGTCGGCCTCGCCTGCTATCTCGGCCTGATCCCTTATGACACCACGACCATGACATTCGACGGCATCGTACGTCGTCATCTTGAAGTCGTGACCGGCGCCGGCATCATTGCAGGGCTGATCTACTGGGTGATCGCAGGGCGAAATGCCGGCGCATGGCGACAGCCACGCCGGCTTCCGCCGCAACCGGATGCCGCGGCAAAGTGATCGCGCTTTAACTTTCCTTCCCCCCGCGCCTCGGATAAACCGCCCGCCATGAACCGGACTGGCCTCCTCATTGCGCTCGTGCTGCTTGCAGCGATCCTCGTGATTTTCGGTGTCTGGCCCGACCTCGATCTCAAGCTCGCGGCGCTGTTCTACACCCCCGAAGCCGGCGGTTTTGCCTATTCCGGGCTGCCTTATGCGCAATTCGCCCGCAACGCGGCGATGTGGATCGCCTGGGCCTTCGTCGCCCCGTCGATCCTCGCGCTGATCGTCAAGCTGATCTGGCCGAACCGGCCGCTGCTGGTAAAGGGCCGCACCATGGCCTTTCTGATCATCACCATGGTGATGTCGGCGGGCTTCCTCACCAATTTCACCTTCAAGACCTTCTGGGGCCGGCCGCGGCCGGTGGCGGTGACCGAATTCGGCGGCCCCTGGCAGTTCAAGGCCTGGTGGGACCCGAGCGGGCAATGCGTGCGGAACTGCTCGTTCTTCTCCGGCGAGGGCGCCACGGCGTTCTGGACTTATGCCCCGGCCGCGCTGGCGCCGCCCAGCATGCGCCCGGCCGCCTATGCGGTGGCGACGGTGTTCGGCCTGGCCACGTCGGGCTGGCGGATGGCCTTCGGCGGCCATTTCTTCACCGACGTGACGATCGCCGGCCTCGCCTCTTTCCTGCTCATCTGGCTCGTTCACGGCTGGATTTACCGCTGGCCGCGGACCCGGATGACGGATGACGGCATCGATCGCTGGCTGACCAAAATCGCGTGGCCCGGCTATCGCTGGCGCCGCCGGATGCTGTCCGGCCGCAATCCGCCGAAGCCATCACTCGGCAGCCGGATCACCGAGCAGCATCACGATTGATGCTGCGTTGACGCACTTTGCCCCGCCGCGCTATCGCTGACGGCGAAAAATAGCCCCGATTGGACGCCCCATGACCACGATCCTGAAGAGCCTCCCCACCGGCAAGAATGTCGGCATCGCTTTCTCCGGCGGCCTCGACACGTCGGCGGCGCTGCTCTGGATGAAGCAGAAGGGCGCCAAGGTCTTCGCCTATACCGCCAATCTCGGCCAGCCCGACGAGGCCGACTACGACGAGATCCCGCGCAAGGCGCTGGAATTCGGCGCCGAGAAGGCCCGTCTGGTCGATTGCCGCGCCCAGCTCGTGCATGAAGGCATCGCCGCGATCCAGGCCAACGCTTTCCATGTCTCGACCGGTGGCATCACCTATTTCAACACCACACCGCTCGGCCGCGCTGTCACCGGCACCATGCTCGTCTCCGCCATGAAGGAAGATGGCGTCAATATCTGGGGCGACGGATCCACCTATAAGGGCAACGATATCGAGCGCTTCTATCGCTACGGCCTGCTCACCAACCCGGACCTGAAGATTTACAAGCCCTGGCTCGACGACCAGTTCATCGACGAACTCGGCGGCCGCGCCGAAATGTCGGCCTTCATGACCGCGCATGGCTTCGCGTACAAGATGAGCGCGGAGAAAGCCTATTCCACCGACAGCAACCTGCTCGGCGCGACTCACGAGGCCAAGGATCTCGAACATCTCGACTCGGGCATCACCATCGTCAACCCGATCATGGGCGTGCCGTTCTGGAAGGACGACTGCGCCGTCAAGGCCGAGCGCGTCACTGTACGTTTCGAGGAAGGCCAGCCGGTCGCGCTGAACGGCAAGACTTTTGCCGATCCCGTCGCGCTGTTCCTGGAAGCCAATGCGATCGGCGGCCGCCATGGCCTCGGCATGAGCGACCAGATCGAGAACCGCATCATCGAAGCGAAGAGCCGCGGCATTTATGAAGCGCCCGGCATGGCGCTGCTGCACATCGCCTATGAGCGCCTCGTCACCGGCATCCATAACGAAGACACCATCGAGCAGTATCGCATCAACGGCATGAAGCTTGGCCGGCTGCTGTATCAGGGCCGCTGGTTCGACTCGCAAGCCTTGATGCTGCGCGAGACGGCGCAGCGCTGGGTGGCGCGTGCGATTACCGGCGAGATCACGCTGGAGCTGCGCCGCGGTAACGACTATTCGATCGTCAACACGCAGAGCCCGAACCTGACCTATGCGCCGGAACGCCTGAGCATGGAAAAGGTCGAGGATGCCCCGTTCACGCCAGCGGACCGCATCGGCCAGCTCACTATGCGCAATCTCGACATCACAGACACGCGCGCGAAGCTGAATATCTATGCGAAGACCGGCCTGATCAGCGCCGGCGAAGGCGCGACGATCCCGAAGCTGGGTAGCGACGAGAAGTAAGAATCCGATGCGGGGCGGATGAGCGAAACGCCATCCGCCCGACGCAGTCACATCCGCATCGACAATTCGACATCGCCACCGAATGGCACCGACAGATAGCCGTTCGCGGGATTGCGGACATAAGCGAGATAGTCGGGGCTGTAATCCGCATTGTCCGCGATGACGAAAGCGCCTGACCCGAGATGGCTTTCGACCATCGACAGGACGTCTGGATAGAGCGCCTTGGCGCCATCGAGCAGCAGCAGATCGACCGTATCGGGCAGATCGACCCGCAAGGTCTGCAGTGCATCGCCAGCGCGGAATTCAACGAGATCGATCAGGCCACCTTCGGCGAGATTCTGCCGCGCGATCGCGAGTTTCGAGGGCTCGAATTCGCTGGTGATCAGCTTGCCGCCGCCATTATCGTTGAGCGCTGCCGCCATATGCAGTGTTGAGATGCCGAATGACGTCCCGAATTCGACGATCGTGCGCGCACCGGTCGACCGCGCCAGCATGTAGAGCAATGCGCCGGTCTCGCGCGACACCGCGAGCGGGACATCCCTGAAGCGGCTGTACAGATCGACATAGTCGGTCTTGCTCTGCATCATCCGCTGCCGTTCGTCCTCGGACAAATCTGCGACCGCCTGGCCGGTGCGGGCACGCGCCGCATCCGCTTCGTTGAACAGACGTTTGAGGAGAGGTGCGACGGGATCCGTCGTGAGTGTGGTCATGATGTTTCCTGCAAAAAGAACGCTTGATTGCGCCCCTCTGCAAATACGAATATTTGTTCGCATTCGCTAATCGCATTGCGGAGGCCGCAGATGGCGCGTCGTGCAAGCCCTTCGATTCATTCGAGAAAACAGCCGCAGCAAGCCCGCTCCGAAGAGCTGGTCAGCGCTATTCTCGAGGCTGCTGTTCAGGTTCTGGCCAAGGAGGGATTTCACCGTTTCACGACCGCCCGCGTGGCTGACAAAGCCGGTGTCAGCGTCGGGTCGCTCTATCAGTACTTTCCGAACAAGGCGTCGATCCTGTTTCGCCTGCAAAGCGACGAATGGCGCGACACCAATCACATGCTCCGCCAGATCCTGGAGGATGACGACGCTTCGCCATCGGCACGGCTGCGCAGGCTGGTCCATGCCTTCATCAAATCGGAATGCGATGAAGCCGATATCCGTCATGCGCTCGATGGCGCGGCGCCGCTCTATCGGGATGCGCCGGAGTCACGCAAGGCGAGAGCGACCGGGCGACGTACATTTGCAGATTTCATCGCGCGTGCGCTCCCCACTGCCACCGAGGACAAGAGATCGCTTGTCGCCGATGTCATCACGTCAACATTAAGCGGTGTGGGCAAAGACTTCTCAGCGCGACCACGATCGGCCACGGAGATCGCGACATTCGCGGATGGGCTGGCGGATATGCTCTGCAGTTACCTTGAGAGTTCACGGCGATGAGCTCGAGACACCGCACGTCACCCGCCAGTCATCCATTTGTCGTAATGCAAATGAGCGCCGCCCGCTTGGCGCCTCAGGGGGAAACTACGTCATGACGAGAACATTCATTGCAGCCGCAGGCGCGCTTCTACTGTCCAGTACGGCGCTGTCGGCCCAGACCATCTATCCGATTGACCGCGCCGAAATCCTCGCCGGCAGCAAGTTCGATTTCAAGGTCGAGCTACCCGAAAAGATCGCAGCCTCCAATATCAAGGTAACGATCAACGGTGCCGACCAGAACGCAGCCTTCGGCAAGAGCGCGGACTATATCGACCGCGAAGACAACAAGGACCAGTCGGCACTGCTGCTGCGCGACGTGATGCTCGACAAACCGGGCGCCTACAGGATCGACGTCACCGCCGGCCCGCTCACCAAGTCTGTGACCTGGAACGTGTATGGCACCGGCACCCGCAAGGCAAAGAACGTCATCCTGTTCGTCGGCGACGGCATGTCGCTGTCGCATCGCGTCGCCGCGCGCATCCTCTCCAAGGGCATCAAGGAAGGCCGCAGCAGCGGCAAGCTCGCCATCGACGACATGCCGCATATGGCGCTGGTCGGAACCGCAGGCACGGATTCGATCATCACCGACAGCGCCAATTCCGCCAGCGCCTATACGACCGGCCACAAGAGCGCGACCAATGCTCTCGGCGTCTATGCCGACCGCACCGCCAATGTGTTCGACGATCCCAAGGTCGAGACCATCACCTCGCTAGTGAAGCGCAAGCTCGATCTCGCCGTCGGTATCGTAACCAATACGGAAATTCAGGACGCCACGCCGGCCTCCATGGTCGCGCATACGCGCCGCCGTGCGGCCTATGACGAGATCGTCGCGCAGATGTTCGCGGCGAAGCCCGATGTCATCCTCGGCGGCGGCGCGGCGAATTTTCTGCCGCAGGCGGCGGAGACGTCGAAGCGCCGCGATGACGTGGATTACATCGCCAAGTTCAAGGAAGCCGGCTATCCGTTCGTGAAAACGGCCGGCGAGCTCAAAGCGACGGCCGACAAAGCCGACACGACAAAGCTGCTCGGCCTGTTCACGCCCGGCAATATGGACGGCGTGCTCGACCGCAAATTCCTCAAGGGCGGCGGCGTGAAGAAATATCCGGAGCAGCCGGACCTCACCGAACAGGTGCAGGCCGCACTCAATGTTTTGTCGCGTAATGACAAAGGCTTCATGCTGCTGGTCGAGTCTGGCATGATCGACAAATATGCGCATCTGCTGGACATGGACCGCGCTGTCTATGACGTGATCATGCTCGACAATGCGGTCAAGCTTGCCAAGGAATGGTCGGCCAGGCGCGGCGAGGATACGCTGATCCTTGTGGTGTCAGATCACAGCCATCCGAACAGCCTGGTCGGCACGATCAATGACGACATGAGTACGGAGACGAACCTGCCGCTGCGCGAGCGGATCGGCGTCTATGACAAGGCCGGCTTCCCGAATTATCCCGCGCCGGATGCGGAGGGTTATCCGTCACGCGTGGACGTGAGCCGCCGGCTGGCGATCATGTCGGCGAGCTTGCCCGATCACTACGAGACGCTGCGGCCGAAGCTGGACGGACCGTTCGAACCGACCCAGAAGGGCGAGGCGCCGAATACGTTCACCGCGAACGAGAAATACAAGAACGCGCCGGGGGCGATGCTGCGGCTGGGCAATCTGCCGGCGATGATGAATGCGAGCGTGCATTCGGGCGAGGACGTGATCCTGACGGCGACGGGTCCGGGCAGCGATCGCGTGAAGGGGCAGATGGACAATACGGAAGTGTTCCGCGTGATGGTGGATGCGCTGGGATTGGGAGCGGACAAGAAGTAGCGCACGGTTCTTATCCCTCCCCCAAGCGACAAAGTCGCGCAGCGGGGAGGAAGACCATCGGCTTCGGCGAACTACACTTCAACCAAAACAGAAAGGGCGGCCTCTCGGCCGCCCTTTTCGCATTCATTCAACGAGCGCTTACTCAGCGGCCGGAGCCGCTTCACCCTCGGCCTTTTGCTTGGCCTCGAGGTCTTCGCCGGTCTCCTGGTCAACGACCTTCATCGACAGGCGCGTCTTGCCGCGATCGTCGAAGCCGAGCAGCTTGACCTTGACCTTGTCGCCTTCCTTGACAACATCGCCGGTCTTCTGCACGCGGCCAGCAGCGAGCTGGCTGATGTGCACCAGACCGTCCTTCGCGCCGAAGAAGTTCACGAAGGCGCCGAACTCCATCACCTTGACGACGGTGCCTTCATAGATCTGGCCGATCTCCGGATCGGAGGCGATCGACTTGATCCACTTGATGGCGGCCTTCATGGCCTCGCCGTCATTCGACGCCACCTTCACGGTGCCGTCGTCCTCGATATTGACCTTGGCGCCGGTCTTCTCGACGATCTCGCGGATCACCTTGCCGCCGGTGCCGATCACTTCGCGGATCTTGTCGGTGGCGATCTTGAAGGTCTCGATGCGCGGCGCGTATTCGCCGAGCTCGGCGCGCGCATTGGTGAGCGCCTTCGCCATTTCGCCGAGGATGTGGATACGGCCATCCTTCGCCTGGCCGAGAGCGACCTTCATGATCTCCTCGGTGATGCCGGCGATCTTGATGTCCATCTGCAGCGAGGTGATGCCCTGCTCGGTGCCGGCCACCTTGAAGTCCATGTCGCCGAGGTGATCTTCATCACCCAGGATGTCCGACAGAACGGCGTAGCGCGAACCTTCGAGGATCAGGCCCATGGCGATGCCCGCCGTCGGACGCTTCAACGGCACGCCGGCATCCATCAGCGCCAGCGAAGCACCGCAGACCGAGGCCATCGAGGACGAACCGTTCGACTCGGTGATCTCCGACACCACGCGGATGGTGTAGGGGAATTCGTGGTGACCCGGCAGCACCGGATGGATCGCGCGCCAGGCGAGCTTGCCGTGGCCGATTTCGCGGCGCTTGGTGCCGCCCAGACGACCGGTCTCACCGACCGAGTAGGGAGGGAAGTTGTAGTGCAGCAGGAACGTCTCTTTGTACGTTCCCGACAGCGAGTCGATGTACTGCTCGTCTTCGCCGGTGCCGAGCGTGGTGACGACCATCGCCTGGGTTTCACCACGGGTGAAAAGCGCCGAACCATGCGCACGCGGCAGCACGCCGACTTCGGCGAGAATGCTGCGGACGGTCTTGGAATCACGGCCGTCGATGCGCTTGCCGGTGTCGAGGATGTTCCAGCGGACGATCTTGGCTTCCAGCTCCTTGAACACGCCGGCGATGCGCAGCTTGTCGTAAGCGGGTTCCTTCCCTTCCGGGAAGTAGTGATCCATCACCTTCTGCTTCACAGCGCCGACGGCGGCGTAACGGTCCTGCTTGATGGCGATGCCATAGGCCTTGCGCAAGTCCTGCTCGACGAGGCCGAGCATTTCCTTTTCAAGCGCGCTGTCATCGATGGTGTTGACTTCGCGCGGTTCCTTGGCGGCCTTCTCGGCGAGCTCGATGATCGCATTGATGACCGGCTGGAAGTGGCGGTGACCGAACATCACGGCGCCGAGCATGATCTCTTCCGAAAGCTCCTTGGCTTCCGATTCCACCATCAGCACGGCGTCCGAGGTGCCGGCGACGACCAGTTCGAGCTGGGTATCGGCCATCTCGTCGAGGGTCGGGTTGAGAATGAACTCATCGTTCGAGAAAGCGACGCGGGCGGCGCCGATCGGGCCCTTGAACGGGGCGCCCGACAGGGTCAGCGCAGCGGAAGCCGCGACCATAGCGAGCACGTCGGGATCGTTTTCCATGTCGTGCGAGAGCACGGTGACGATCACCTGGGTCTCATTGCGCCAGCCATCGGCGAACAGCGGACGGATCGGACGGTCGATCAGGCGGGAAACCAGGGTTTCCTTCTCGGTCGGACGGCCTTCACGCTTGAAGTAGCCACCGGGAATGCGGCCGGCTGCGTAAGCCTTTTCCTGATAGTCGACGGTGAGCGGCAGGAAGTCGACGCCATCGCGCGGCGACTTGGCGGCCACGACGGTCGCGAGCACGACGGTCTCGCCATAGGTGGCCATGACGGCGCCGTCAGCCTGACGGGCGATCTTGCCGGTTTCCAGCTTGAGCGGACGGCCGCCCCAATCGATCTCGACGGAATGAGGATTAAACATCTTTGGTATCTTTCATGGGTTCACGAAAGGCACGACGCCAAAAAACAAAGGCCATGCGCAAGACGGCAAGAAGCTGTCCGCATTGAATGCGTGAGCAGCGTCCGGCGATCCTGCCATGGCCCTTGAAATTCGAATGGCGTCCATCCTTCCGATGGTCGCGGATTGGGGCTTTCTTGCTCCACTCCGCGCGACGGGCTCCTTGCCCGTCATCGCCCAGCCGCCGGATTGCCGCTGGACGCTATCGTGCGGGCCACTCTGGCCTGCACTACGTGATGGCATGGTTGGATCGCGAACTGATGAAAGCCGTGAAACCGTCCATGCGAAAACGCGCGCAGAAGCTGCGCGCGCTGGTTCGCTTAGCGGCGAATGCCGTGCTTTTCGAGCAAGGCCTTGTAGCGCGCCTCGTCCTTCTTCTTGATGTAATCGAGAAGCGAACGACGGGTCGACACCAGCTTCAGCAGACCACGACGGGAATGGTTGTCCTTCGTGTGGGTCTTGAAGTGTTCGGTGAGGTTGGTGATGCGCTCCGAGAGGATGGCAACCTGGACCTCAGGCGAACCGGTATCGCCGGCCTTGAGGGCGCTGTTCTTGATGACTTCCGCTTTGCGTTCTGCGGCAATCGACATCGTCAATGACTTTCTTTTTGCACCGGATTGGCAGTCAATCCGGAAAGGTTGAACACGCGCTTGGGGATGAGTTCACCATTGCTGAGTTCGGCGAGGGCCAGTAATCGGCCGGACACCGTGACATAAACCGTGCCATTGCAATGAGGCGCATCCCGTCCGCGCAACAAGACGGCCTGACCCCGATGGAGCCGGGCCGCATCCGACCGTGTGACGGCCAGCGCCGGGATGTCGTCCAGCGCGGTCTCAACGGGCAGTAGCGCGTCGGCGAGGCTTCCCTCGCCAGACGCGGCTCTATCGCACAAAGCCTCCAATTCTGCCAGTGGAATCATGTCAGACTCGGCGAAGGGGCCGACCAGGGTCCGGCGCAGCGCGCTGATATGGCCGTAGCAGCCGAGCAGGCGGCCGATGTCACGGGCCAGCGCGCGCACATAGGTGCCCTTGCCGCATTCGGCCTCGAACACGGCATGGTCGTTATCTGGTTGTTCGGTCAGGATTAATTCGTGGATCACAACCGGCCGCGGAACCAGCGGCACGGTCTCGCCGTCGCGTGCGAGGTCATAGGCGCGCTCGCCCTGGATCTTGATCGCCGAATATTGCGGCGGGGTCTGCTCGATATTGCCGGTAAATTGCGGCAGCAGCGCCCGGATCTGCTCGGCCGTTGGCCGGATATCCGAGGTCTGGGTGACGCGGCCTTCGGTGTCGTCCGTATCCCGCTCGGCGCCCCAGGCAACCGTGAAACGGTAGCGCTTGCGGCCGTCCATCACGAAGGGAACCGTCTTGGTGGCTTCGCCGAGCGCAATCGGCAGGCCACCGGAGGCGAGTGGATCGAGAGTGCCGGCATGGCCGGCGCGCTTGGCCTGGAACAGGCGTTTCGCGACCGCGACAGCCTGGGTCGAGGTCATGCCGATCGGCTTGTCGAGAATGACCCAGCCATGGACGTCGCGCTTGTCGCGGCGGACCTGGCCCTGTCGCTGGCGCCCCTGCTGATGGCGCGGGTCGTTATTGCCGCGCGGCTCGCGAGCGCCCTGCGGAGGCGGACTCACCTCCAGGCCGGTTTCGGTCTTGGTCGTCGTCACAGTCATTCTTCGTTGTCCAAGTCTTGATTATCAGAGTCTTGTTTGAGGTCACGCGCCACCGCGGGGGTGCGCAGGAGCTTGTCGATGCGTTCGGCTTCGTCGAAACGCTCATCAATACGGAAGCGCAGATCGGGCGCATATTTTAGGTTCACGCGATGCGCAGCTTCTGTGCGCAGAAACGCCTTGTTCGCCGCCAGTGCCTTCAGCACGGGCTCGGTGTTCTTGCCGCCAAGCGGCATGACATAGACGGTGGCGAGCTTGAGGTCCGGAGACATCCGCACCTCCGGCACCGTGATGATATTGGTCTGCAGCACGGGGTCATGAACCCCACCCTGCGAGAGGATATCGGCGATCGCATGGCGCATCAGTTCGCCGACGCGCAACATACGCTGCGAGCCGCCGGGCGCTGCGGATTTCTGATGATGCTTGGGCATCTTTCCTGCCAACAATAAACGACGTCATGGCCGGGACTATCCCGGCCATCCACGCCTGTTCTGTGAAAAATCAAAGACGTGTATGCCCGGCGCATTCACGCGAAGACGCGCTTCGCGCTTTTGGCCGGGCATGACGTCCTTCTCAAAATCCGGCTCTCTGTAAGACTTGGACTTACAGCGAGCGCTGGATGGTCTCGATGCGATAACACTCGATCACGTCGCCGGCGCGCATGTCGCCGTAGTTCTCGAACGCCATGCCGCATTCCTGGCCTGACGCCACTTCCTTCACTTCGTCCTTGAAGCGCTTCAGCGTCGACAGCTTGCCTTCGTGCACGACGACGTTGTCGCGGATCAGGCGCACATTCGCGCCGCGCTCCACGGTGCCATCTGTAACGCGGCAACCGGCGACCTTGCCGACCTTCGAGATGTTGAACACTTCGAGGATCTGCGCATTGCCCAGCATGGTTTCGCGCAAAGTCGGCGCGAGCAGGCCGGACATGGCCTTCTTCACGTCATCCACGAGATCGTAGATGATGTTGTAGTAGCGGATCTCGATGCCGTTGCGCTTCGCAAGTGCCGCAGCTTCCTTGTTCGCACGAACCGAGAAGCCGATGATCGCGGCGTTGAAGCCTTCCGCCAGCGTGACGTCCGATTCCGAGATGCCGCCGACGCCTGCATGCAGGATGCGGGCAGCAACTTCGTCGGTGCCGAGCTTCTCCAGCGAGCCGAGAATGGCTTCGAGCGAACCCTGCACGTCGGCCTTGATGACCAACGGGAAGTCCTTGCGGCCCGAGGTCTTCAGCTGGCTCATCATCTGCTCGAGCGAGCCGCGCATGCCGGAGGCGGATGCGGCGGACTTCTCGCGCTTCTGATGCGTACGGTAGTCGGTGATTTCACGGGCGCGGGCTTCGTTGACCACGACTGCCATACGGTCACCGGCTTCCGGCGGACCATTGAAGCCGAGCACCTCGACGGGGACCGACGGACCGGCTTCGGTCAGCGTATCGCCTTGATCGGAGATCAGCGCACGGACGCGGCCCATTTCGGCGCCGGCGACGATGATGTCGCCCACGCGCAGGGTGCCGCGCTGAACCAGCACGGTGGCTACCGGACCGCGACCACGATCGAGCTTGGCTTCGATCACGGTGCCTTCGGCCGGACGCTCCGAATTGGTCTTCAGGTCGAGGATTTCGGCCTGCAGCGAGATCATTTCGAGCAGCTTGTCGAGATTGGTCTTGTTCTTCGCCGATACTTCCACGTCGACGACGTCGCCGCCGAAGGATTCGACCTGCACGTCATGCTGAAGCAGCTCGGTGCGCACGCGCTCCGGCTTCGCATCGGGCTTGTCGATCTTGTTGATCGCCACGATCATCGGGACACCCGCCGCCTTGGCGTGATTGATGGCCTCGATGGTCTGCGGCATCACGCCGTCATCGGCTGCCACCACGAGGATGACGATGTCGGTGACCTTGGCGCCGCGGGCGCGCATCGCGGTGAACGCGGCGTGGCCGGGCGTATCGATGAAGGTGATCTTGCCGCCGAGCGGCGAGACGACCTGATAGGCGCCGATATGCTGGGTGATGCCGCCGGCTTCACCCGACACGACATTGGCCTGACGCAGCGCATCGAGCAGCGATGTCTTACCGTGGTCGACGTGGCCCATGACGGTAACCACCGGCGAACGCGGCTCGGTATCGGTGGAATCATCAACGACGTCGAACAGACCTTCTTCAACGTCCGACGCGGCGACGCGCTTGACGGTGTGGCCTAGTTCTTCCGCGATGAGCTGCGCGGTATCGGAATCGATCACGTCGGTGATCTTGTGCATCGCGCCCTGCTTCATCAGCATGCGGATGATGTCCACCGCGCGCTCCGCCATGCGGTTCGCGAGTTCCTGAATGGTGATCGCTTCCGGAATGATCACTTCGCGGACGAGCTTTTCCTTCGGCTCGTTCGATTGATGACCCTTCAGGCGCTGGGTACGACGGCGGAACGAGGCGACCGAACGCTCGCGCACATCGCCGGCCGACAGCGCGGTGACGACGGTGAGACGACCGCGTTCCTTCTGCGGACCGGGCTTGGCAGTCGGCTTCGGCGCGATGACCGGACGGGCGGGACCGCCGGGGCGACGAATGACGCGCGGCGCCTCGTCTTCATCGCTGCCATCGGCGGCGACGGCGGGACGACCCGACGTGGCTGCAATCGGAGCACGGGCGGTGGTCGCCGGCTTGGCCGCAACTGCCTTGGCCTTGGCTTCCGCCTCGGCTTCGCGGCGCTTGGCTTCGGCTTCGGCCTTGCGCTTGGCTTCTTCCTCAACACGATGGCGCTCTTCCTCGGCCTTGCGACGGGCCTCGGCAGCTTCGCGCTCCATCTGCTCCTTGTATTCCTTGGTGTTGCGGCGCGCCGCTTCTTCCTCGGCAATACGGCGTTCTTCGACCTCGCGGGCGCGCGCATCGGCCAGCGCGCTGGCGCGGGCGGCGCGCTCATCCTCGGTCAGCGTGCGCAACACGACGCCCGAACCGCTGCGCTGCGGCGGCTGCGGACGCTGCGAACCACCACGCGGCGGCGGCGAAGCCGAACGCGCTGGCGCGGAGGGAGCACGGGACGACGAGCCGGACGACGAGGTGCGAACCGGAGCGGCAGGTGCGGCCGGGCGAACCGGAGCGGCGGCGGGCGCAGCAGCAACGGGAGCCGGGGCTGCGGGAGTGGCAGCAACGGGCGCAGGTGCAACCGGCTTCGGCGCAGCAGGTGCCGGGGCGGCAGCCGCCGGGGCGGCCGGAGCTGGTGCCGAAGCGGGCGCCGGTGCCGGAGCTTCAGTGTGGCTTTCGCCGGGAATGCGGCGCTTGCCGCGCTTCTCGACCACCACCTGCTTGCTACGGCCCTGGCTGAAGCTCTGGCGCACAGTGCTCTGCTCAACGCGCGGCTTCAGCGTCAAGGTCTTGCTGGGAACGCTCAGAGTCTTGTCGCCAGGCGTTTTCGTATCAACCATTCAGCAGTCCTAGTCCTTTTGCGGTGTGCGCGGTCGCACATTCGTCATCGTTCGAATTTCAATCGGCGAGATCGTCGTCCGGCGGCGCCGTGTCCGGCGACGCATGGGTCAACGATGTTTTGGCGCTTGCGTTGATGTCAGCGTCAGCCATCCGGTATCGGACCAGGTTCTGGCTGCGCGACAGGAACGTTTTGCCCGCCGGGCCTGTCAGCACGGCAGCATGTATCACATTTGACCGCCCCAATGCCAAATCCAATTCGTCGCTCTTGAGCAGCGAAATGATGGGCAACAGATCGGTTTCGTCGCCGAATGCGGCGTTCTGACGGGCAATGCCGTCCAGTTTGCGGATGCCGTCGGCGGCGCCATCGGTAGCATGCAACAAGATTCCGGCCGTATTGCGCCGCAATGCGTCCTCGACCTTGGTGAAGCCTGAAACGACCTGACCGGCCTTGGCCACCATGGCCAGCGCCTCGATCACGCCGCGCAGCATCAGTTTGTCGGTTTCATCGGCAAGATCGGCCGACGGCTTGACGTTTTTCTTGAAACCCCGGGCGAACAGATTCCGCTTCACCGCCTCGGCAACCGCCTTATGCGACGCCGAAACCCACATTCCCCGGCCCGGCAGCTTGCGCTTGAGGTCAGGAACAGGCTCGCCCGTGGGCGAGAGCACAAACCGAATCAGCTCATCGATCGGACGCACGCGCCTTGTGACCACGCACATCCGCTCAGTCCCCGATTTGGTGTCTCGGGGGCCGCGATCAAGATCTGCGGGGTCAGCCATGGCGAGCATGCGTTGCGCATATCCTTACGCTTCGGCTTCTTCGGACTCGGGCTCCACGCCCTTGTCGAGATCTTCGCGGGTGATCCAGCCGGCCACGACACGAGCCTCCATGATCATGCGCTCGGCATCTTCACGCGACATCTCGTTAGCATCGAGATAGCCCGCATGCTTGACCGGCTCGGAGCCTTCCTTGCGCTCGGTCCAGCCGACGATATCGTCAGTGGCGCAGCCGGCGAGGTCTTCAACCGACTTCACATCGTTTTCACCGAACTTGACCATCATCTGCAGGGTCACACCGGGAACATCGCGCAGCGCCTCATCGACACCGAGCTCCTTGCAGCGGGCGCTCAGCTCGGCTACCTGCTGTTCGAGATATTCGCGGGCGCGGCTCTGCAGTTCTTCGGCGGTCTCGTCGTCGAAGCCTTCGATGCCTGCGAGCTCCTTCGCATCGACCAGCGCGAGTTCTTCCACATTGGTGAAGCCTTCCGACGCCAGCAGCTGGCCGACGACCTCGTCGACATTCAGCGCTTCCATGAACACACGGGTGGCGTTCTCGAAGTCAGCCTGGCGGCGCTCGGATTCTTCCTGCTCGGTGAGGATGTCGATGTCCCAGCCAGTGAGCTGCGAGGCCAGACGCACGTTCTGGCCGCGGCGGCCGATCGCCAGCGAGAGCTGGTTGTTGGTGTCCGGCACCACGACTTCGATGCGCTCGCGGTCTTCGTCGATGACGACCTTGGAGACTTCCGCCGGCGCCAGCGCGTTGACCACGAAGGTGGCGATATCCGGCGACCACGGAATGATGTCGATCTTCTCGCCCTGCAGCTCGTTCACCACGGCCTGCACGCGCGAACCGCGCATACCGACGCAGGCGCCGACCGGATCCACCGACGAGTCGCGCGAGATCACGCCGATCTTGGCGCGCGAACCGGGATCGCGGGCAACCGCCTTGATCTCGACGATGCCGTCATAGATTTCCGGCACTTCCTGCGCGAACAGCTTCGCCATGAACTGCGGATGGGTGCGCGACAAAAAGATTTGAGGACCGCGGGTCTCGCGGCGCACGTCGAACACATAAGCGCGGACACGGTCGCCGTTGCGGAACACTTCGCGCGGCAGCATCTCGTCGCGGCGGACAATCGCTTCGCCGCGGCCGAGATCGACGATCACCGAGCCATATTCGACGCGCTTGACGACGCCGTTGACGATCTCGCCGATGCGGTCCTTGAACTCCTGATACTGACGATCGCGCTCGGCCTCGCGCACCTTCTGCACGATCACCTGCTTGGCCGACTGCGCAGCGATGCGGCCATATTCCAGCGGCGGCAGCGTGTCAGCGATGGTGTCGCCGACCTGAGCGCCTGGATTGGCGCGCTGCGCATCGTTCAGCGAAATCTGGTTCGACGCGTTCTCGACTTCCTCGACCACCAGCATATGGCGGGTCAGCGAGAGTTGGCCGGTCTTCGGATGAATCTCGGCATGAACGTCGGTTTCGGAGCCGTAACGCGCGCGCGCTGCCTTCGCGATCGCCTCTTCCATCGCCGAGATCACGATGCCGCGGTCGATTGTTTTCTCACGGGCAACGGCGTCGGCGATTTGCAAGAGTTCAAGTCGGTTGGCGCTGATAGCGGCCATGGCTCAGTCTCCTTCGGGGGAATCGATGTCGCCGCGACGCTTGGCTTCTGCGGCGAGACGGTGGGCCTTGGTGTTCTTCGGCAGCGGCTTCTTGGCGGCTTTCGCGGCCTTGCCCTTCGGCTTCGGCGCAAAACTCTTCTTCGGATCGCTACGCTTGGCATGCGGAGCCGGCGGCGGCGCCAGGCCGAGCTCACGCTTGAGATCTTCCTCGGCATGCTTGCCGCGGCGCATGGACTCGGCAACCAGTTCGTCGGTCAGCACCAGATTGGCGCTGCCGATATCTTCCATCGGCAGGCGGGTGATCGGGTCCTCGCCGTCACGCGCGCCTTCGCGGTCGATAAGAACCTCGCCGCCCTCGACGGCGCTGATCCAGCCGCGAAAACGCTTCCGGCCGCCGACGGCAACCGCCATGTCGACCTTCACGAGATGGCTGATATAGCGCTGGAAATCCGAACGGCGCACCAGCGGACGATCGATGCCTGGCGATGAAATCTCAAGCCGATAGGCGCGCTGGATCGGATCCTCGATATCGAGCACCGGCGATAGCGCATTCGAAATCGCCTCGCAGTCCTCAACGTGCATCGAGCCATCGGGTCGCTCGGCCATGATCTGCACGGTGCAGCCGGCCTCGGCCGAAATCTTGATGCGCACCAGCCGGTAGCCCATCGCCTCAAGAACCGGCGTTGCAATGGCCGCCACGCGCGCACCGGCGCCCGGCTCGACAACCAGACGCGGCTCGGCGAGCAGCTCGGCATCATCCATGGCGGGTTCGATCGGATCAGTCATATGGCGCGCAGCAGTCCAGGTTCGGGGTGGTTCAGGTAATAAAAAAGAGCGGGTCCCCGGGGGCCCCACTCTCAAACGGATCGTATGAGAACTGTAAGTTGCGGCCGATATAGACCTTTTTCGGCAGGACGGCAAGGGCGGGATTCGGGACGATCGCGCTCGCGCCGGCTACTATTCCATCTTAAGCCACTGTAAACTCTGACATCTATGCCTTCCCGGACTAACCCTTCCTTCACAAAGCCCCTCTAGGCTGAGCGGGCCTTTGTGATTGGCGTAGTTGAGTATTCTTGATGGCAGAGGCCAAATCCCTCATTCCGGGGCTTGAGGAAATCGTCCGCAACGGCGATCCCGCGCGCCGCGGCGAGGCGGTCCGGAAGATTGCCGACCTGTTCCTGCAGGGCGCGTCCCGGTTTCAGCCGTCCCACGTGGACCTGTTCGACAGCATCCTCACCAGCCTGGTCCCGAAGACCGAAATCGACGCGCGCCGCATGCTGGCCGAGCGGCTGGCTGAACTGGTCAATGCGCCGCCCCAGCTCATTTCCATGCTGGTGCGCGACGATGAGATCGTCATCGCAGGCCCGCTGCTGCGCCGTTCGCCCCAAATCGACGAGATGACCCTGGTCGATATCGCCAAGGCCAAAGGCCAGCCGCATCTTCTGGCCATCTCGGACCGGCCGACGCTGGGTCCCCGTATCACCGACGTGATCATCCGCCGCGGCGACCGCGAGGTCATCCGCCGCGTCGCCGGCAATGCCGGCGCAGTGTTTTCCCAGCTCGGCTATCACGGCCTGATCCGCCGCGCCGGCGACGACGGCGTGCTTGCCGTCACCGTGGGCCAGCGCGACGACCTCTCCACCGAGCAGCTCAAATTCCTCCTCGCGCAATCGGTCGAGGTCGTCAGGCGCCGGCTGTTCGATGCCGCCGCGCCGGAGTTGCGCGCGGCCATCAACCGCGCCATGCAGGACATTTCCGGTGCGCAGCAACACCTTGCGTTGACACGCGATTTCGCCAGCGCCGAACGCAACGTGCGCAAGCTGCAGCAGAGCGCCGAACTGAACGAAGGCGCCCTGCTGCGCTTCGCCCGCGCGCATCAATATGAGGAAACGGCCGCCGCGCTTGCCGCCATGTCCGGCGTCCGCATCGCCACCATCGACCAGCTCCTGAAGGGCGAGCGCGACGACCCCATGCTGATCCTCGGCAAATCGATCGGCATTTCCTGGGCAACGGTCCGCGCCTTGATCGCCCTCCGCGTCGGCCCGGGCCGCTCGCCGGCGCCGCATGATGTCGAGGAAGCCCGGCAGAATTTCGAGCGGCTGGTCCCGGCCACCGCCCAGCGCGTGCTGACCTTCTGGCAGACCCGCGAACCGACGACCGACATCACGAATTAGCGCCGCCCCCCCAAAAGCAGCCAAAGCCGCCGGTTCCATTGGCGGGTTTACCCTTGGCCCCCGCCGATGGAGAAGCGGTTTGCTGCACCAATGCTGCAGCAAATCTTTCGACCCAGCGAGCGCTCATGCTGCGCAGCATATTGCATCGGGGAGCCGTCATACCGGAATGCGCAGGCAACCCAACCGGTCCGCGATTGTTTCATGCGGGAGATGTTTGCCAGTGGCGACGGCGGGTATCGGCTCTCTCCTGGAAGGGTCAGCCAGAGAATTTTCGCATAGATTTCAATCGGAACGCCCGATGGAGCCGCAATCAGCAATGGCGATCGGCATAGGGACGGAACCAGCAAGCAGCAGCGGCCAGCACGAGATCAGCGAAAATGATGCAACGCAGCATACTCGTTGATCGCGGCTGAACTGGTTTTTGTGCGCAACAT
Organism: Bradyrhizobiaceae bacterium PARB1; assembly: GCA_002256345.1. GTDB lineage: Bacteria > Pseudomonadota > Alphaproteobacteria > Rhizobiales > Xanthobacteraceae > Tardiphaga. The sequence goes on from NKIY01000004.1 coordinate 412,499, forward strand.
TGCTATCGCACGAACGCGCCGCCATTGTGCGCCGCAACAAGAAGCGCGAATCCTGCGATCGCCCCCGAAACGAGACAGGCCTCGCCGCCTTGAAGCGAAGGCCTCAGTTCTCCAACGGCTGGGTCGATCCGCGCGCGACCAGCACCGGTGATGTCACGATCTGCAGTGCACCCTGATGGGTGCCGGTAATCAGATCGAGCAGCAATGCCCCGGTCCGCTCGCCCATCTCGTGATGGCTGATGCGGACCGTGGACAGCGGCGGGCTGACAAGATCAACCAGCGGCATGTCGTTATGGCCGATCACCGAGACATCCTCCGGGCAACGACGCCCCTGTTCGCGCAAAGCCTCGTAGACGCCCAGCGCAAGCAGGTCATTCGCCGCCACCACTGCGGTCGCATCGGGCCGCCGCGCCAGCAGGGCGCGCGCTGCGGGCAGCCCAGCCTCGCGCGTAAAAGCCACGGCCTCCTCGATATCGTCCTCGTCGGGATCGAGACCGGCGGCGCGCATCGCCGCAACGAAACCGCGACGACGGAGCAGGCCCGTCGACAGGGACTGCGGCCCGGCCACATGAACGATGCGCCGATGCCCCGACGCGATCAGATGATCCACGGCCAGCGTGATTCCCGCCATGTCGTCGGACACCACCGACGGCACCCGCGCCTGGCCCTCGGCCCGGTTCACCAGCACGACCGGAATCTGCGCCTGCAGGCAGCGCTCCACTGCGCCGTCCTTCAGAGCGGCATTGGCCAGCACCAGCCCATCGACCCGGCGTGCAATCAGCATCTGGACCATGTCGTTGCCGCCCGCGTAGTCCGGCCGCTGGTCGGCGACGATCAGGGCATAGCCCCGCGCCGACAAGGCGCGTTCGAGCCCGCTGATGATCGGTGAAAACACGGGATTGGCGATGTCAGGGACGACGATACCGACGAGTTTGGAGCGGCCGCTGCGAAGGCTGGCGGCTGCGACGTCGGGTCGGTAGCCAAGCCGCTCAGCCGCTTCCAGCACCCGGCGAACCACCGGTTCGCCGAGCCGGTCGCGGCGCGCCGGATCGAGCGCACGCGACACCGTGGACGGGTGAACGCCCACCTCGCGCGCCACGTCCTTGATCGTCACCACTGCCGCCATGTCGCCACCCTAGACGATCCGCTTGACGTGCGCAAACGATTGCATTAGTGTTTGCGCAATCGATTGCACATGAAGCTCCGTCCCGCATGCGCGACGAGATGCAACAGCCGATCGACCGGGAGGACCCAATGATTATCAATCGTCAGCAGGACGTGACCGACGTCGTTCTCGACGCCATGAGCCGTGCGCCGGACGACCGTCTGCGCACGGTGATGGCGGCCTTCGTCCGCCATCTTCATGAATTCGCCCGCGAAGTCCGGCTCACCGAAACCGAATTCGAGTTCGCGATCGATTTCCTCAACCGGATCGGCCAGGCCACCAATGACAGCCATAACGAGGGCGTGCTGTTCAGCGATGCGGTCGGCCTGTCCACGCTGGTCTGCCTGCTGAACAACGGGCAGGACGGCGCCACCGAGACCGCCGCGGCGCTGCTCGGCCCGTTTTGGCGCGCCAACGCGCCGCATACGGAGAACGGCGCGTCCATCGTGCGTTCGCCGACCCCCGGCGCGCCGCTCTTCGTCGATTGCAATATTCGCGACGGCAAGGGTACTCCGATCCCGGGCGTCCGCGTCGATGTCTGGCAGGCGTCCCCGTCCGGCATGTACGAGAACCAGGATGCCGGGCAGGCCGACATGAACCTGCGCGGCGTGTTCGAGACCGATGCGGACGGCCGCTTCCGCTTTCGCTCGGTCAAGCCGGCAGGCTATCCGGTGCCGACCCATGGCCCGACCGGGGACATGCTGGCGGCGCAGCTCCGCCATCCCTACCGGCCGGCGCATCTGCATGTCCTCGCCTACAAGCCCGGCTTCAAGACATTGATCACCCAGATATTCGTGGACAACGACGAACATCTGGAAAGCGACGTCGTGTTCGGCGTGACGCGCGCCTTGATCGGCGACTTCCGCAAGGGCGAGGGATCGCCGCCAGCGCCGGATGTCAGCGGCGAATGGTTCAGCCTCAACTACACATTCGTGATGGAGCCCGGCGAAGCCGTGCTTCCCCAGCCTCCCATCAAGTGAGTCATTCATGACACAGATTCTCGCAGGCAAGATCGCCGTCGTCATCGGCGGCTCGGGCGGCATCGGCGCATCCGCGGCGCAGATGCTCGCCGCCGAGGGCGCCACCGTCGTCGTGACATGGCGCTCCGGCGAAGCTCCCGCGAATGCATTGCTCGCGAAGCTTCCCGGCAAGGGCCATATCGCCCGCCGCGCCGTAGTCGAAGATACGGCGACCCTCACCGCGCTTGCGGACGATGTAGAACGCGCCATCGGCCGCTGCGATATCCTCGTCAACACGGCCGGCTACACCAGACCGATTCCGATTGCCGACCTCGACGCCCTCACCGACGATTTCATCGACGACATGTTCAAGGTGAACTGGCGCGGGCAGTTCGCTGCCATCCGCGCTTTCGCCCCCATGCTCAAGGCATCGGGCGACGGACTGATCGTCAACGTGTCCTCGATCGCCGGTCTCAACGGCGTCGGCTCGAACCTCGCTTATGCCGCGATCAAGGCGGGCATCGACACCATGACCAAATCGCTCGCCCGCGCGCTGGCGCCGAGCGTGCGCGTGATGTCCGTCTCGCCCGGCGTGGTCGCCACCGATTTCGTGCCCGGGCGCGATGCCGCCGCACTCGACAAGGTGGCGCCCACCATCCCGCTCAAGCGTGTCGCCACCGCCGACGATGTCGGCCGCGCCATCGCGGCCTGCGCTACGCACCTCACCTATTCCACGGGATCGCTGATCGTCGTCGACGGCGGCCGGGCATTGTAAGGAGACCATGATGCGCCCGATGCTCGACAAGGTCGTCATCACCTGCGCCGTGACAGGCAATCTGACGCGGCCCGATGCGACGCCGCATCTGCCCATCACGCCGGAAGAAATCGCAGACGCATGCCTTGGCGCTGCAGAGGCCGGCGCGGCGATCGCGCATATCCATGTGCGCGAGCCCGGCTCGGGCGCGCCGTCGATGAAGCTCGAATACTATCAGGACGTCGTCGCGCGTATCCGCGCCCGCAACCGCGACCTGATCCTGAACATCACGACCGGCCCGGGCGGCCGCTTCGTGCCATCGAAAGACGATCCCAAGATCGCCGATGCCGGCACGACCCTGATGAACCCGGAAGAGCGTGTCGCGCATATCGCAGCGCTCAAGCCGGACATCTGCACGCTCGATCTCAACACGATGAATTCCGGCGGACAGGTGGTGATCAACACGCCGGGCAATGTCCGCCGCATGGCGAAGGTCATTCGCGAAGCCGGCGTGAAGCCCGAGATCGAACTGTTCGACTCCGGCGACATCGCATTGCTGCACGATCTGCTCGCCGACGGCTCGCTGAGCGGTCCCGCCCTCACCTCCTTCGTGATGGGCGTGAAATACGGTTTCCAGCCGTCGCCGGAAACGGTGCTCTATGCGCGCGGCCTGTTGCCGCCCGGCGCTCATTTCACCGCGATCGGCATCGGTCGCTCCACCTTCCCGATGGTGGCGCAGTCCGTGCTGGCCGGCGGACATGCCCGCACCGGCATCGAGGACGGCGTCTATCTCGCACGCGGCGTGCTGGCACCGTCCAACGCAGCAATGGTCGAGAAGGCGCGGCGCATCGTCGAGGAAATCGGCGCGCAGATCGCCAGGCCTGCCGAAGCCCGCGCCTTGTTCGGCCTCCCAGGCGCCGCCTGATCCCGCGCCGAGGAACCGGATGATGACAGCAACCACAGCCACCTGCCTGCGACTTAACGCGAAGGTCGAGCGGATCGAGAACGCCGCACCAGCCATCGAACAACACACGCTTGCGCGCGCAAATGCGACCGATGCGCTCGTCGAGATCAAGGCTGCCGCGGTCAACCCGTCGGACGCGAAGGCGGCGATCGGGATGATGCCCTATGCGGTGTTTCCGCGCACGCCGGGCCGCGATTTCGCCGGCATCGTCGTCGAGGGACCGGTCGCTCTCGTCGGCAAGGAAGTGTTCGGCTCGTCGGGCGATCTCGGCATCCGCCGCGACGGTACCCATGCGACGCATCTCGTCGTCGAGGCCGATGCGCTGGTCGAGAAGCCGAACAATATCAGCCTTGCGGAAGCTGCCGGCATCGGCGTGCCGTTCGTCACGGCGCAGGAAGGCTTTCGCCGCGCGGGCATGCCGAAGGCGGGCGAAACCGTTCTGATCCTCGGCCTCAACGGCAAGGTCGGCCAGGCCGCGGCGCAGATCGCATCCTGGCAGGGTGCCCGCGTGATCGGTGTCGTGCGCAAGGACGAGCCCTATGTCGGCCACGCCCATGGCGAAGTGACCGTGATCGACTCCAACCGCAGCGATGTCGCCGCCACCGTACGCGAGATCACGGGCGGCAAGGGTGCGAACATTGTCTACAACACAGTCGGCGAGCCCTATTACGACGCCGGGACCAAATCGCTGGCGCTGCTCGGCCGCCAGATCTTCATCGCTTCGGTGAAGCAGCCCGTCACGTTCGACATCTTCGCCTTCTATCGCGGCCGGCACACTTATGTCGGCATCGACACGCTCTCGCTCTCCTCCACCGCCAGCGCCGAAGTGCTGCGCGATCTCGTGCCGGGCTTCGCATCCGGTGCGCTCAAGCCATTCCCCATCGAATCCAGTGCGATCTATCCGCTGGCGCGTGCGGCCGAGGCCTATGCGGCGGTGCTCGGCTCGTCCCGCGATCGCGTCGTCTTCCAGCCCAACGGGTGAAATCATGCATGTCGTCCGCCTGAATGACGCACCGCGCTACGAGGCGCCCGGCCACACCGATATGCGGATGCTCCGCCTGCAGGGCCGCGATGCCGGGCCGAGCGACGTGATGTGGCTCGGCATGAGCCAGATCCTGCCCGGCGGCGGCATCACGCCGTCGGCCTCACCGGAAGAGAAATTCTACGTGGTGCTCGAAGGCGAGGTGACGTTCGAGACGCCGGACGGCACCGCCACGCTCAGCACCTGGGATTCCTGCCGCATCGCGCCGAACGAGATTCGCGCGCTGCGTAACGAGACGAAGAAACCGGCCGTGGTGCTGCTCGCAATGCCACTGCCCGACACCGCCAGAGGCTGAAAGCCCGGCACTTGCGTTCACACGGAGGAAACCAATGGATCGCCGACAATTCATGATCGGCTCCGGCCTCGCTGCGACGGCAGCGATGGTCGGCAGCCACGCCACCGCACAGACCTACCCGACCCAGCTTGTTCGCATCGTCGTGCCATTCTCGGGCGGCAGCATGACCGACATTCTCGCGCGCACGGTGGCCGAGAAGCTCTCGGTCAAATGGAAGCAACAGGTCATTGTCGAGAACAGGCCCGGCATCGCCGGGGTCAGCAGCATCGCGAAAGGTCCCGCAGACGGATCGCAGATCATGCTGACCTCGAACGGCCACAGCGTGGTCGGCGTCGTGAACAAGAATCTCGGCTTCGATCCGGTGAAGGATTTCAGTGCCATCAGCCGTGTCGCCACCACCGCGGTGATCCTGATCGTGCCACCCGATGCGCCGTTCAAGACACTTGCCGAATTCATCGCCGCCGCAAAGGCCAAGCCCGATGCCTTGAGCTACAGCTCCGCCGGCGTCGGCAGCTCGACCGGCATCGCCGCAGAACTGTTCAAGAGCCTGACCGGCGCGAAGATGGTGCTGATACCGCATCGCGGGCAACCGGAGTCGCAAATCAGCGTCATGCGCGGCGACACCAACATGGCCTTCACCTTCTTCAATGTCGGCGGCGACCTGATCCAGTCCGGCAAGCTACGCGCGCTGGCGGTCACCGGCAAGACCCGGCTGCCGCAACTGCCGGACGTACCGACCTTCGCCGAGGCCGGGCTGCCCGATTTTGCCTATGATAGCTGGTTCGGCATGCTCGCCGCCGGTGCCACGCCAAAGCCGATCGTCAGCCAGATCGCGCGCGACCTCGCCGAAGCGCTGACCGACCCGGCCCTGATCCAGCAATACCAGGCGCAGGGCGTCAGCATCACCAGCTCGCCCCCCGAAGCCTTCGATGCCGAGCTGCGCAGCGATGCGGAACGCTACGGCAAGCTCGTCGCAGCCGCGAGCGGCTAGAGCCTGATCCATCGCGTTGGAATCGTGTCCCGGACGCGAAGCGGCATTCCTATGCCGCTTCGCAGAGCCGGGACCGTACCAAGCGACAGAGTCCGTTACGGTCCCGGTTCTGCGTAGCAGCGCTGCACGCTGCAGCGCGCCCGGGACACACGGCGATCGGATCGATCAGACTCTCAAAGCCTCAGCGGTGGCCGCTCAGATCCGTGATGGACGGCGTATCGCCGTTCAGCGGATTGGCGGGATCGCGCGCGTAGCGCAGCGTCTCGAAGCGCATCGCGCGGGCGTCGATCATCAAGAGACGCCCGACCAGCCCCTCGCCGAAACCGACGATCTCGCGGATCGCCTCCAGCGCCATCATCGAGCCGATCATGCCGGCCAGCGCGCCCATCACGCCGGCTTCCTGACAGCTCGGCACCGTGCCGGGCGGCGGCGCTTCGGGGAACAGGCAGCGATAGGTCGGATTGAGCACACCCTCGTCGTTGCGCTCATGCGGGCGCAGCGTGGTGAGCGACGCATCGAAGGTGCCGAGCGCGGCTGATATCAGCGGCGTGCCTGCGAGATAGCAGGCATCCGACACCAGATAGCGTGTCGTGAAATTGTCGGAGCCATCGAGCACGAGATCATAGGCTGATATCAGCGCCATCGCATTGTCTGCCGTCAGCCGTTCGCCATGGCCGACGAAGTTCACATGCGGATTGAGCGCGTGAATCTTTGCGGCTGCACTATCCACTTTCAGCGTGCCGATATCCGGCGTCGCATGGATGATCTGGCGCTGCAGATTGGACAGCGACACCTCGTCATCATCCACCACGCCCAACGTGCCCACCCCCGCCGCGGCGAGATACATCAGCGCGGGCGCGCCCAGCCCGCCAGCGCCGATCACCAGCACTTTTGCAGCGCGAAGCTTTGCCTGGCCGGGGCCACCGACCTCGCGCAACACGATGTGACGCGCATAACGCTCGAGTTCATCGCCGCTCAGCATCGTCCTGTCATCTCCCGTCAGCCGCATCGTGAACCTCGCCGCGGCTGTCACCGACCCAGCAGATGTGCTTAATTGCCGCAAAATCAATCGCAGGCTCCATACGGGACATGTCATGAGATCGATGCTGTCGGCAACCGCGATGATCCTGCTGGCCTCCGCGGCCCACGCTCAGGCCCCTGCACCGAGCGCGCCAGCAAAGCCAAAGCCCGTGACCACCGTGCCGGTGCGCCCTGCCCTGCAGACCCCGGCAGACACCGCCAAAAGCATGACCCCGACCGAGCGCCTGTCGATCCAGTCCGACCTCGCCTGGACCGGGTACTATAACGGCGCCATCAATGGCGACGTCTCCGACCGCATGATCAATGCCATCAAGGCGTTCCAGAAGAACAATGGCGGCAAGGAGACCGGCGTGCTGAACCCGCAGGAGCGCGGTCTGCTCGCCGCGGCTGCGAAGAAGCCTCGCGACAATGTCGGCTGGAAGATCGTCACCGACATGGTGACCGGCGCCAAGCTCGGCATTCCCGGCAAACTGGTGCCGCAGCAGGTCTCTGACGCCGGCGGCAGCAAGTGGCAGTCCGCTTCCGGTACGATTCAGATCCTGCTGGCGCGCCGGAAGGAAGAAGGGCTCACCTCAGCGAAACTCGCCGAGGCCGAACGCAAGCAGCCGAACCGCAAGCTCGACTACAGCGCCGTGAAGCCGGATTTCTTCGTGCTGTCCGGCCTGCAGAACCAGAAGAAATTCTACATCCGCGGCCAGCTCAAGGGCGACGAGGTCCGCATCCTCACCATCCTCTATGATCAGGCCACCGAAGGCACCATGGAGCCGGTGGTGATCGCCATGTCATCGGCCTTCGATGCCTTCCCAGCCGGCGCGCAGGCCGCAGCGCCACCGCCGCGCAAGAAGGTCGAATATGCTTCGGGCATCGTGGTGAGCACGGACGGCGCCATCGTCACCGACCGCCAGGCCGTTGACGGCTGCCTGTCCATCACCGTGGCCGGCCATGGCAATGCCGACAAGGTCGCGGAGGACAAGACGCACGATCTCGCGCTGCTCCGCATCTATGGCGCCCGCGAACTCAAGCCACTGCCGCTCGGCACGGCTGCGGCGAAATCCGATCTCAATCTTGTCGGCATTGCCGACCCGCAGAACCAGGGCGGCGGCGCAGCCGTCAGTAGCATCAAGGCATCGGCCACATCAGGCGCGAATGGCGAGCTGACGCTATCGCCCGCACCCGGTATCGGCTTCGCCGGCGCTGCGGCTATCGATAGCGACGGCGTTTTCGCCGGGCTCACGCAGCTAAAGCCGGTGCTCGTCGCCGGTCCCGCCCCTGCAGCGACGCAGGCCGTGATGACTCCGGCGGATCTCGTGCGCAGCTTCGTGAAGACGAATGGCGTGACGATCGACGCCGGCAAAGCCAGCGATGCGAAGGCATCAATGCTTCGCCTGATCTGTGTGCGGAAATAGATCACGCCGAGGCGTTCGCCTACGCCTCTTCCATCCGGTCCATGCGCTGCTCCAGCGCCGCCCCGCGCTGCGCACGAGGTGCCTGCATCGGGCGGATGACACGACGCTCCAGCATATCGCGGCTTTGCTCCTCGACAAATTTCACCGCAAAGCCGCCGTCGAGATGGCGAACCACGCGGCCGACACAGGCGCCCACGGCAAGCGGCATGCCTATCTCTGGCTGGATGTCGGCGGAGACCGCCGCACCGGATGGCGACATGTCGACGACGAAACAGCTCTTCATCGACCCGTCGGCAAAAGTGAGCATGGAATGCGGACTCGCAGGCACGATGCGGGCCTGCCGCCGCTCATCCTTGATGCTCGGATCTTTCTGCTTCTTCTCCAGCCAGGTCAGCTGATCCGACATCTTCTGCCGCATCGGGCGCGTCAGCATCAGTTCGAGCAGGAAGCTGCCGGATACGGTGTCGCTGATCTCGCCGTCGAGCTTGCCGAAATCGCCGAAATAGGTGGCGATGCGATCGCCGACACGGCCGACCACCGGCACCTCGACGATCATGCGGAACGGCGAGACGCGGCTGGTGCGGCACGCGAAACTGCGCGGCCGGCCCTCGGGATCGAGCCAGTTCGACAACGTATACTGGCCACCCACGACGACATTGACGGCGCGCTGCCTGAGAAATTTTTCGACGGACACGGACGGCTCCTACGGTACTTTGTCACCACCATAGAAATGACCGCCAGGCGAGCATTTGCGCGCGCCGTGGTTATCTCAGGTATTTATACACCCGCAGTAGTTGAGATAACATTACTGCACATTTTACGGGATTCTCAGCCCGGCACCCGCCCCTTCACGGCATTGGCGAAGGCGTCATAGCTGACGCCGCCGCCGGGCAGGTCCGTGAGATATGCGCGCACACGCTGCTGTAGTTCAGCGCGCACTTCCGGCGCCATCGCGGCCACCGCCGGCTTCACCGTTGAGCCGGAGGTCGAGGCCGTCCAGAAATCCTCAAAGCCGTCGAAACGGCGGGTGACGTCGATGCGGCAAGTCTCGATCTCGACGAGCCCGGCGCCCTGCCACAGCGCAATGAGATTTTCTATCCGCGACGCATCCGGATTCGGCGGCGGCTGCGGGACAAAACCCATGGCGCGCAGTTCGCGCATGACCGGTTGTAACGGAAAGCCGCCGCCGTCCATATCCCAGGCATAGGCGGAGACGAGACCGCCGGGCTTCACCACACGCGCCATTTCGGCGACGCCGCGCGGCGGCTCCGGCACGAAGAAGATCACCAGCGCCATCACCGCCGCATCGAAACTGTCGTCGCCGAACGGCAACGCCATCGCATCGCCCTGATGATAGACTGCCATCTGCGTGCCCGGCCGCTTGCGTGCATAATCGAGCTGGCCATCAGAAGGATCCACGCCATCGACCGCGCCTGGCGCGAGGCGCTGCACGATCAGCTCGGTGAAAGCACCGTTGCCGCAACCGACATCGACCCAGGCCAAGCCCTGCTTCGGCGCAAGCCAATCGAGAAACACCTCGCCGGCCAGCCTGCTCCACACGCCCATCATGCGCTCATAGGCGGCACCGTCGTTGAAGCGGAGGGAAGGTGTTGGCGCGTCAGTCATCGTGTCCTCTTGTTATTCACTGTCACGACCGCCCGTCCTGACCAAGCCATCTCGCATCCAGGCTCTGCCGCAGCCCGGGTCAAGGCACTCGCGTGCAATATTGATATCTTCCGCCTTGATGCCACAGCAACCGGTCTACGGCTCCGTCCTTGTTTCGCAGAAAGGTGCCTTGCGCATCGACAATGCGCATGAAGAAGCGGTTCTCGCTTTCGGCAAACAGTTCGAACTCCGGCTGCCCGGTCGCGCGCACATACAGCCTTCCGGCCTCAGCGCGAATGGTGAGGGCAAATTTGGGCGTCATTCGGTAGACGCCCTCATAGGCCGAAAGAATGGCGGGATCGACCGAAACCTCTGGCGGATACTGGGCGAGTTTGTAGGCCGGATTCGTCAGTCGCAATCCGATATCATTAATCGGGTTGCTCGCATTGGATAATACAATGGCGCCCGAGCGGAGCCGCTTGGAGAATCCCACGAAAGAAGCGTATCCGCCGGTTCCGCCATCCTTCAAGACAACTTCGTCGTCGTTTTCGGACCGCACGAACCAGCCAAGACCCACCGTTTGATTGGAATTGTTGACCGGACGACGCGTCTTCAGCAACATATCGATCGCTGGACGAAGCGGCGCGCCGGCTTCGTTGAGGCAGGTTGCTTTCATGAATTTGAGAAGGTCATTCGCGGTCGACCGCAATGCACCGGCGCCGGCAAGTGTCGGCAAATCCCAATTCGACGTTGCCTTGAGGCTGGACTCATGGCCTTGGGCCAACCGCTCGCGCATCGAATCGGTGAGCGAGATGCGCGTATCGCCAAGCCCCAGCGGCGTGCAGACGCGTGACACCAGAAGATCTTCGTAGCTTGTATTGGCCCTCAGCGCGAGAACATGGCCGAGCAAGCCGAATCCCAGATTTGCATACTCATAGTGCGTGCCCGGCTCGAAACGCAGAACGTGGTTCGAAAGAAACGCATAGAGCTGTTCGACTGTATAGTTCGCATAGGGATTGTCGCCGAAGTTTGGTATCCCATCGGGGAGTCGCGGCAGGCCGGACGTGTATGTCGCAAGGTCGAGGAAAGTGATCAGCTTGCCATTACGGGTCGGCATCTTCACATGATCGGGAAGATATTTTGCGACGGGATCATCCAGCGCGACTTCGCCCCGCGTCACCATCTCCGCCAGCAACAGCGCCGTGAAGACCTTGGTGATCGAACCGATCTCGAACACTGTATCGCCGTCCAGAGGACGGTCATTGGCCGCGCCGCTGCGGCCATAGGTGACGATGTTCTGACGGCCCGCATCGAACGTGGCCGCGACGATGCCAACGCTTTGACGGGCGTTGTCGATGCGGTCCTGCAGGATGGTGCGGATGTCACCATCGGGCACGATGTCGGCGCGCGCACGCGCCAAGAACACCGAGCTTGCCATCACTCCCAGAAGAAAATCCCGCCGTGGTATCATGTCTGCCACCTGATCAAAATGGCGAGCGACTGCAAGGCAGCTTCGACTTGCTATTGCATGGAGGTTTTTGTTGGTCGCATCGCGGACAGCGTCGAGCAGATGTTTATAACCCATAACACGGGCTTTCGCCATCTCGGTCCGGGCTTTCAACGGTGATACTGACGCTCCTCACGGAGCCTCCTGATAGGAGGTGTCTTGCTTGTTGAGTAACAAGCGTCAGTCGCCTAAGCATTCCAGTTTTAGGCGAGGAAAACATGGTCAGAGTAGATCGACTTCCGATCACGTCACTTTCAGAATCGAATATTTTCCTCCGGTCTCTATGGGCCGTTCTTAGGTCACGCTTCGATCGATTGGGGTGGCAGTACACTCCACGCAAATTCGGACCCGCACAGAGAATTCGGCTTGGGTGGATGACGCTCGGAACGTCGTCCCCGAATGGTGTCGAAGTGACCGTCCAGTACGGTCAGGCGGGCGTCATCAAAGCGATTGAGTTTGAGTGCCGCGGAGAGATCAATGCAGTTTATCCGGGGATCGAACAAACGTTACGAGATTGCGCGAGGGATGCAACTGCACGCATGATTAGGCCAGAATACGTGTCCCGCTGCACGCAACTTGTCACCTTCCCTGCGATTCCTCTGGGCTATTACCAAGGGAAAAATTGGTACTGCGGCCCGCTAAGCAACGGGAACACCGAAGTCGGCATCAAAGTCGCTGCATTCGACGAGATCGACGCTCAACACGAATTCGCGGTCCGCCTCATGCCGCTACTCGATGTTCTCGCATGCATGACCAACGTCGCGTTTGAAACGACAAAAGAAAGCAATGGCGAAAGGACGGCGCTGCATAAGGACGACAGCACTTACCTGGAAGACCCGGATTGGCTGGACGGGACGCCTGAACGGGACGGTCTTCTGAGATTGACAGCTTCTCAGCTAGAGTTTTGCGATGATTTCGTCGGTGAGATGATGGCGTACGACCAGTTAAAACGGGCTGCCCACATGTTCCATAAGGCGCTAACACTCTACCACAAAGTGCCGGAATGCTACGACGTGGCAACCGCGCTCTTCGTATCTGCTCTTGAGACGGTCGATCATCCGCTTACCCCACCCTCGTCTTGCGCAAAATGCGGTCAAGCGACTTACAAAATATCACAGCGGGTGGTGGAATTGGGAATTCGGCACCTGGGCGCAGCAGTGGAACGGTTCTTTAAGGACTACTACAATAGGCGCTCGCGATATCTGCACACGGGACATGTGCGTTCGTCCCAACCAATGCAGGGCCAACTTGTCCCTCAACTCGATCCGAGTGGTATTGAGGGTTGTGCGATGCCATCATTGGTCGGGAGGCCGATGAACCTGATGGAGTTCTCGAGTTTTATCATCCGCAAGGAGATAATCCTCAGTACCGAAGCCGCACAGGCGAGATAGGCGATGTGTTGGAGCCAGGACCGGTCGAGATTCTAGACGCTGCGCAAGGCCTGTCATGAGTCTGGTGCGCTAAAGCAGAATTTTACCGTCTGCTATGCGCCCTCTCTCACCTCTGACACTTCGGGCACCAAAAGGTCGATCTTCCATTCTGCACGAAGCGCTTCACGATGCCGGAACAGCCATCGGTCTTGCAGGGTTCGCCCTCGCGGTCATAGACCTGAAACGAGTGCTGGAAATAGCCCAGCTCTCCCGAGGTCTGGCGATGGTCGCGCAGAGACGAGCCGCCGGCCTTGATGGCGAGATTGAGCACATCATGGATGGCATCGACAAGATGCGCGGCGCGCTCGGTCGGCTCGCCCTTCTTGGTCGACAATGTTGCGGCGAGACGGCGCGGTGACAGATGCGAGCGGAACAGCGCTTCGCAGACATAGATATTGCCGAGGCCGGCGACGACGGTCTGGTCGAGCAAAGCTGCCTTCAGGCTCGTCTTCTTGTCGCGGCACGCCGCTGCCAGCATCGCGGCATCGAATTCATTGCCGAGCGGCTCCGGGCCGATGTCCTTGATGAACGGCTCCTGCTCCGCCTCGCTGCGCGCAAAGATCTTCATGAAACCGAAACGACGGGGATCGTTGTAGATCACCGACGGACCCGACGACATGTGAAAGACCACGTGATCATGCGCGCGAGTGTCGCTGCGCGGATGATGGAAGGCACCCGGCATCACGTTCTGGTCATCAGAGACGACGCGGAACGAACCGGACATACCGAGATGCATCAGCAGAACATCGCCGGAATCGAGATCGGCCAGCAGATATTTGGCCCGGCGGCCAAGGCTGGTGATGACCCGCCCCTGCAACCGCTCGGCAAAATCCGGCTGGAATGGAAACCTGAGGTCACCGCGGCGCAGCTCCAGGCGGTCGACCCGGGCGCCTTCCATGGCCGGCTGCAGGCCGCGGCGGACGGTCTCGACTTCGGGGAGCTCGGGCATGAGATGGGTCATTCACCTTGAGAGGCTGACGTGATAGCCCCTTTGCCGCTGGCGCGCTATGGTCCGCCGCAATCGAGGTTTTTTGAGATGAGCAGCATGGATCAGCCGGGCGAGACCACGCATTTCGGCTTCCGGGACGTGCCGGTGGGCGACAAGCAGACACTGGTGAACGAGGTGTTCCACAGCGTGGCACAGCGCTACGACCTGATGAACGACCTGATGTCCGGCGGCATGCATCGCGTCTGGAAGGACGTGATGATCAACACCCTCAACCCGCCGCGCTCCGACGCCCCCTTCGCGCTGCTTGACGTGGCCGGCGGCACCGGCGACATCTCCTTTCGCGCGGCCAAGGCGAGCGGGCTCGGCTTTGCGGCCACGGTCTGCGACATCAATACGGGGATGCTGGAAGTCGGCCGCGAGCGCGCCATCAAGCAGCATCTCGAACATCAGGTGTCGTTCATCGAAGGCAATGCCGAGGAGCTGCCTTTCGCGGACAAGAGCTTCGACGCCTATACGATTGCCTTCGGCATCCGCAACGTGCCGCGCATCGACCGTGCGCTGAAGGAAGCCTATCGCGTGCTGAAACCCGGCAGCCGTTTCCTCTGCCTCGAATTCTCGACGGTGGACGTGCCCGGCCTCGACAAGATCTATGACCTGTTCTCGTTCAAGGTGATCCCGCCGATGGGCAAGGCGGTGACCGGCGATTCCGAGTCCTATCAGTATCTCGTGGAATCCATCCGCAAGTTTCCGAAGCCGAATGCATTCGCCGACATGATCCGCGAGGCTGGGTTCGCGCGGGTGAAATACGAACTGCTCTCCGGCGGCATCGTCGCGCTGCATTCGGGCTGGCGTTTGTGATTTCTGCTCTTTCGCATATTACGCGCCTCGCCCGCGCCGGCATCGTGTTCGCGCGCGAAGGCGTGTTCGGCGCCGTCGATCCTGCATTGATTCCGCCGCCGGCTTTGCTCGCGGTGAAGATCGCGCGGCTGATCGAGCGCAAGAATGCGCAGACCGGGCCAAAGCTCTCTCGCGCGCTGACGCGCCTCGGACCGGCTTATCTGAAGCTCGGCCAGTTTCTCGCCACGCGTCCCGACGTCGTCGGCATCGCCATGGCGCGCGATCTCGAAAATCTGCAGGACCGGCTGCCGCCGTTTTCGCTCACTGAAGCGGAAAACGTCGTTGCGGCTTCGCTGGAACGGCCGATGACGCAGCTCTATGCGAGCTTCTCGCCGCCGGTGGCGGCCGCATCGATCGCGCAGGTGCATCGCGCCGAAACGATCAAGGACGGCGTCCGCAAGATGGTCGCTGTGAAGGTGTTGCGGCCAAACGTGGCCAGCCAATTCCGCCGCGATCTCAGCGATTTCTTCTTCGTCGCGCGCAATGCCGAGTACTATTCCGCGGAAGCGCGGCGGCTCCGGCTGATCGAAATCATCACCGTGATGTCCCGCTCCGTCGCCATGGAAATGGATCTTCGCCTGGAAGCGGCCGCGCTCTCCGAAATGGCGGAGAATACGAAGAACGATCCGGACTTCCGCGTTCCCGAAGTCGACTGGGATCGCACTTCGCACAATGTGCTGACGATGGAGTGGATCGACGGCATCGCGCTGAACGATCACAAGCGTCTTGCAGAATCGCAAGTCGACCTGCCGGATCTCGGCCGCAAGGTGATCCAGAGCTTTCTGCGCCATGCACTGCGCGACGGCTTCTTCCATGCCGACATGCATCCGGGAAATCTGTTCCTCGGCGATGACGGCCGCCTGGTGGCGGTCGACTTCGGCATCATGGGGCGGCTGGGTTTGAAGGAGCGGAGATTCCTCGCGGAAATCCTGCTCGGCTTCATCACCCGCAATTATCGCCGGGTCGCCGAAGTCCATTTCGAAGCCGGTTATGTGCCGGGTCATCACTCGGTGGAGAATTTCGCGCAGGCCATCCGCGCCATCGGCGAGCCGATTCACAATCGCACGGCCGAAGAAATCTCCATGGCCAAGCTATTGACTTTGCTGCTGGAAGTCACCGGCCTGTTCGACATGCAGACGCGGCCGGAATTGATTTTGCTGCAGAAAACCATGGTCGTGGTCGAAGGCGTCGCGCGCACGTTCGATCCGAAACTGGACATCTGGAAAGTGGCCGACCCCGTGGTGCGCGAGTGGATCGAGCGCAATCTGGGGCCGCTGGGCAAGATTCAGGGTGCCCTCGCCGGGGCCGGTGAGCTCGGCAAGGCGGCATCGGGGCTTCCGGCACTGGCGACGCGGGCGATGACGGTGCTCGAACAGCTCGAAACCATGACCCGCAACGGCGTCCGGCTTGATGACGAAACCATTGCCGCCATTGGCAGAATCCGCGCCAAGCAGACGCGGTGGCGGACCATCGGCATCTGGGTGATCGCGCTGACCTTTATCGGGATTTTGCTGACCGTGCGATGATTGCGTTGCTGGCATTTAATGCTAGCATCGCCATCAGAATAGCGCGAGGCGCCCCATGGCCAATCTTTCCATTCGCAATCTCGACGATGCGATACGCGACGAAATCCGGCTCCGGGCGGCCCGGAACGGGCGATCCGTCGAGGACGAAGTGCGGGTCATCCTGCGTGAGGCGTCGCAAGGCGGCCACACAGCGGCCGCTGGTTTGCCCCAAGAACCGCCGTCCACTGCACCGAATTCGCGCGAAATCCTGCGGCAACACGAAGGCAGCCAGCCCAAGGTCACGCTGATCGTCGGCGGCGGCATCGCCGCCTATAAATCGCTCGACCTGATCCGCCGGATGAAGGAACGCGGTATCCACGTCCGCGTCGTCCTGACCCAGGCAGCGCAGAGATTCGTCACCGCACTCGCCGCCTCCGCCCTATCCAATGAGCGCGCGTATACGGATCTGTTCGATCCGCAGAGCGAGTTCGACGCCGGGCATATCCGCCTCGCGCGTGAATGCGATCTCATCGTCGTGGCGCCTGCGACGGCGGACCTGATGGCCAAGATGGCGAACGGGCATGCGGACGATCTCGCTTCCGCGATCCTGCTCGCATCCAACAAGCCGATCCTGATTGCGCCGGCGATGAATCCGCTAATGTGGGGCAATGCCGCAACCAGGCGCAATGTCGCGCAGTTGCAGCGCGACGGCATCCGGATGATCGGGCCGAATGCCGGCGAGATGGCGGAGCGCAACGAAGCCGGCGTCGGACGCATGGCGGAACCGACAGAAATTGCAGAAGCCGCAAATACGCTGCTGCGACCGCAACGACCGCAGCCGCTGAAGGGCAAGCGCGTGCTGATCACTGCGGGCCCGACCCATGAACCGATCGATCCCGTGCGCTATATCGCCAATCGTTCATCGGGCAAGCAGGGCTACGCGATCGCCGATGCTGCGCGCGCGGCTGGCGCCGATGTCATTCTCGTCTCCGGTCCGGTGGAGCTCGATGAACCACGCGGCGTGAACGTGAAGCATGTGGAGTCGGCGCGCGACATGCTCGCTGCTGTCGAAGCGGCGCTCCCGGTCGATATCGCGATCTTCGCGGCGGCCGTTGCGGACTGGCGCGTCGTCAATGAAGGCGCGCAGAAGCTGAAGAAAAAGGCCGGTGAGGCGATGGCGCCGCTGCAGCTCACCGAGAATCCCGACATCCTGGCGACGATCTCCAAGCTCGAAGCCAATCGTCCACCGCTGGTGATCGGTTTTGCCGCCGAGACGGAACATCTGATCGACAACGCGACAGCCAAGATCAAGCGCAAGGGTTGCGACTGGATCGTCGCCAATGACGTATCGCCGGCCACCGGCATCATGGGCGGCGACAGCAATACTGTGAACCTGCTCACGCGCGACAAGGCAACGGGCGAGATCGCCGTTGATTCATGGGCGCCGATGAGCAAGGAGGATGTCGCCGCGACGCTGGTCGCGCGCATCGCTTCCAGCGTGACGAAGGACAACGCATGACCGCCGCCATCACCGTCGATGTCCAGCAATTGCCCCATGGCACGGGCCTGCCGCTGCCGGCCTATCAGACCGCGCATGCCGCCGGCATGGATCTGCTGGCGGCGGTACCGGATTCCTCCCCGGTGATCATCGAGCCCGGCAAGTATGTGATGGTGCCGACGGCGCTGAGCATTGCGCTGCCACCTGGCTATGAGGCGCAAGTGCGCCCGCGCTCGGGGCTTGCGGCGAAGCACGGCATCACAGTGCTGAATTCACCCGGCACGATCGACGCGGATTATCGCGGCGAGATCGCCGTGCTGCTGATCAATCACGGCAGCGCAGCCTTCGCGATCAAGCGCGGAGAAAGAATCGCGCAGATGGTGATCGCGAAAGTGGAGCAGGCGGAACTCGTGGCGGTGACGAGCCTGAGCGAGACCGGTCGCGGCGCCGGCGGGTTCGGTTCGACGGGAAGGTAGGGCTCGTGTCCCGGGCGCGCCGCAGCGTGCAACGCCGCTGCGCAGAACCAGGACCGTATCGGAGCTCCGGCGTTCGTGACGGTCCCGGCTCTGCGAAGCGGCACTGCGTGCCGCATAGCGTCCGGGACAAAGAAACTCCGTGCCGGAGCGAGTCTTTTCGCCACACTCTCCGCAATTCGATTCAAACACCGGCCCTTTTCTTAACCCCCTGATTCACGTTCACGGTCTGGACTCTTACCCGGCGACTCCCGAAGCAGATATTCTCCACCGATTCGTTTGAGGTGGTGCGGGGACCGCCTGGGGAGTCGTGCAGTTTTGGGGCGAAGAATGTCAGGCGTGATCGCGGCGATGCGTCGGACCTTGCTCTCATGCACTGCCATGGTGCGTGACGGGCTCGTCGGCGTCGGTACGTCCGCCATGCTCGCCACCAGCGCACTCGCCGCCGAAGACGCGCCGCTGACGCTTGCCGGCCTGCTCGATCTCGACCGCCAGGACATCGCCGCCCTCACCACCGGCGGCGCCGTGCTCGGCTTTTCCGTGGTCTGCGCGATCCTGCTGATGCGCAACCGCCAGCGTGCCGCGCGCACCGAGACCAAGCTGCGCAACGAACTCCACGCGCTGCAGACCGAAACCGACCGTTATCGCGCGCTGCTGTTCACGGAACCGCAGGTGCTGATTTCCTGGGCCGCCGGCGAAACCCGCCCCGAGATTTCCGGCGACACCGCGATCATGATGTCGCAGGATCCGCAGGCGCATCAGCCACAGCGCATCCTCGCTTTCGGCACCTGGCTGCCGCCGGAACCGGCCCTGCGCATGGATCACGCCGTCGATGCGCTGCTCGATGCCGGCGAAGGCTTCGTCCTCAATCTCACCACCACGACCGGCCGCGCCATCGAGGCGATGGGCCGCGCCATCGGCGGACAGGCGATCCTGCGCATCCGCGAACTTTCGGGCCTGCGCCGCGAGCTCGCCGAAATGACGCTGCGCTACCGTGAGCTGGCGGAGGAAAGCGACACGCTGCGCGGCTTCGCCAATGCGGCACCGACGCCGATCTGGGCGCACCATGCGGATGGCCGACTGGCTTTCGCCAATGCCGCTTATATGCGCGCCACCGAAGCCACTGACGCCGCCGACGCCATCGCCCGCAATCTTGAACTGCTGGACAGCGACCATCGCGCCAGCCTCGCGCGCGCGCTCAACGACAACCAACCTTTCGCCGCGCGCGTACCGATTGTGATCTCCGGCGAGCGCAAGATTTTCGACGTGCACGCCGCCCGCGTCGGCACCGGCAGTGCGGGCATGGCGATCGACGCCTCGGAAGCCGCCGCATTGAAGGCCGCGCTGATCCGCATGGCGGAGGCGCATCGCCGCACGCTGGATCAGCTCTCCTCCGGCGTGGCCGTGTTCGATGGTCAGCGCCGGCTCGCTTTCTACAACGACGCCTATCGCCGGCTATGGGATCTCGACAGGGTCTTTCTGGATGGCAATCCCGACGATTCCAGCGTGCTCGACCGCCTTCGTGCTGCACGAAAACTGCCGGAACAGCCGAATTTCCGCGCCTGGAAGACCAAACTGCACGAAGCCTATCACGCGGTCGAGGCGCATAAGGACGTCTGGTATCTGCCGGACGGCCGCGCGCTCTCCATCGTCACCACACCGAATCCCGAAGGCGGCGTCACCTATCTGTTCGACGATGTCACCGAGCGGCTTGATCTCGCCCGCCGCTTCGACGGCCTGATCCGCGTTCAGCGTGAAACGCTCGACGCGCTCGGCGAGGCCGTCGCCGTGTTCGGCAGCAACGGACGCGCACAACTGTTCAATCCCGCTTTCGCCAGGATGTGGCGACTCTCGAACGAGGCGCTGGAACAGCAGCCGCATATCGAGATGGTCGTGACCTGGTGCAAGCCGCTCTTCGACGAGCCGCTGGTGTGGCAGGCGATCCGCGGCGCCATTACCTCCATCGACAACCGCGCACCGGTGCCGCTGAAGATGGAACGCAAGGACGGCAGCGTGCTGGCCTGCATGTGCATGCCGCTGCCCGACGGCGCCACCATGCTTACCTTCCAGGACATTTCCGACGCCGAGAATGTCGAGCGCGCGCTGCGCGAGCGCAACGAGGCGCTGGAAGCGGCCGACCAGATGAAGGTGGATTTCGTCCACCACGTCTCCTACGAGCTGCGCTCGCCGCTCACCACCATCATCGGCTTCGCGCATCTGCTCAGCGATTCGTCCACCGGACCGCTGCTTACCAAGCAGGCCGAATATCTCGACTACATCACCACCTCCACCTCGGCGCTGCTGGCGATCATCAATAACATTCTCGATCTCGCCACCATCGATGCCGGCGCCATGTCACTCAATCTCGGCCCGATCGATATCCGCAAGACCATCGATGCCGCTGCCGAAGGCGTGCAGGATCGCCTCGCGCGCGACCGCATCGCACTGCAGGTGAATGTCGCAGCTGACATCGGCAGTTTCATCGGCGACGAAAGCCGCGTGGTGCAGGTGCTGTACAATCTGCTCGCCAATGCGGTCGGCTTCGCACCGCACGATTCAGCGGTGACATTGAAAGCCGCTCGCACGGAACATATGATCACCTTCTCGGTAACCGATCGCGGCCCGGGCATTCCGCTGGAGAAGCAGGACAAGGTGTTCGACTGGTTTGAGAGCCACGCTAACGGATCGCGCCATCGCGGCGCCGGACTAGGCCTCTCGCTCGTTCGCTCCTTCGTCGAGCTGCATGGCGGCAAGGTAAGAATCGATTCCGCGGTGGGACGCGGCACCACGGTGAGCTGCGACTTCCCCCTCGACCAATCCGCACACCGCAACGCGGCCGAATGAACGCGCCTTTCACTTTCTCGCTCGCATTGCCCAACGAGGCGGCCACAGCAGCATTGATGGCCGACCTTGCGCTGCTGATCGGCGCCGGCGATGTGATCACGCTGTCCGGCGATCTCGGCGCCGGCAAGACATCGGCAGCGCGGGCGATGATCCGCTATCTCGCCGGCGACGACGAGCTGGAAGTGCCGAGCCCCACCTTCACGCTGGCGCAGAGCTACGAGCTGCCATCCTTTCCGCTGGTGCACGCGGATCTCTATCGCATCGCCGATCCCGGCGAGATGGAGGAGATCGGCCTCTCTCCGCTGCCCGACGGCACCGTGGCACTGATCGAATGGCCGGAGCGGGCTGAAGGCGATCTGCCCGCCGATCGCATCGATATCGCACTGACACATCGGCCCGCGCTCGGCTCGCTGGCGCGCGCGGCGGAGATCACCGGCCATGGCAAGGCCGTGGCAATCGTGCAGCGGCTTCAGGCGCTGCGCGAATTTCTCGCCCAGGCAGGCTATCTCGACGCAGAGCGCAGGCGCATGGCGGGCGATGCTTCGACGCGCTCATATGCACGGCTGATCCAGGGGGACGATGTCTTCATCCTGATGAATGCACCGAAGCGGCCGGACGGCGCGCCGGCCTATGGCGGCAAGTCCTATAGTGCAGCGGTACATCTCGCCGAAGATGTGAAGCCGTTCGTCGCCATCGCGAACGGACTGCGCGCGCGCGGGATTTCCGCACCGGCGATCCATCATGCCGATCTCGATACGGGATTCCTGATCACGGAAGATTTTGGCACGGAAGGCGTGATCGACGGATCGCCGCCCGCACCGGTCATCGAGCGCTATCAGGCGGCGACAGACATGCTGGCGGTGCTGCATGGCAAGGCTCTGCCGGACACGCTGCCGCTCCTGCCACATCATGACTATGCGATCCCTGTCTTCGACACCGAAGCGCTGCTGATCGAAGTAGGTCTGATGCCGGAATGGTATCTGCCCGATCGCGGCGCGGCGCCGGGCGAAGTGCTGCAGGCGGAGTTCTTTGCGCTGTGGCGCGATCTTCTGACCTCGATCGAAAGCGCGCCGCGCACCTGGGTGCTGCGCGATTTCCATTCACCCAACATGATCTGGCTGCCGGAGCGTGACGGCATCAATCAGGTCGGCGTGATCGACTTTCAGGATACGGTGCTGGGTCCTGCCGCCTATGATGTCGTGTCGCTGCTGCAGGACGCGCGTATCGATGTGCCCGAAGATATCGAACTCGCGATGCTGTCCCGCTACATCAAGGCGCGGCGCGCGGCGGAGCCAGACTTCGATGCGGCCGCTTTTGCGGAGCTCTATGCGATCATGTCGGCGCAGCGGAACACGCGGCTGCTCGGCACATTCGCCCGGCTGAATCGCCGCGACGGAAAGCCGCATTACCTGAAACACCAGCCACGCATCTGGACCTATCTCAATCGCTCGCTGGCGCATCCGCGGCTGGCGGAGTTTCGCGCGTGGTACGAGCGGCATGTACCGGCGCCGGGGGGATAGCACGATCCGTCGTGTCCCCTCTCCCGTCTAGCGAAGCTTCGCTTCGCGCGGATGGGAGAGGGAGAAGGCCCAATCCTTAACGCAATCTTAGCCACGATCGCCTTACTCTCGTCGCCTGGATCGGCCATGCCTCGCGTGATGAGGCATGCGGTATTGCGTAAGGATCGGTCAGCATGACGGAACGACGAGCGGATCATCGGGTCGTGTTCGAGCGCGGTTTTCCCGCGCAAATGATGGGGATCGACGGCACTTGGCGCCGCGCCTGCATTCTCGAAGACGTCTCCGAAACCGGCGCGAAGCTGACCGTCGAGACCTCGGTCGAAGGCCTCAATCTCAAAGAATTCTTCCTGCTGTTGTCGTCCACCGGTCTCGCCTATCGCCGCTGCGAACTCGGCTGGGTCAATGGTGACCAGATCGGTGTGAATTTTCTCAAACCCGGCGACAGAAAGAAAAAAACCACCAAGCGACCGGAGACCGAAGGCGCCGACGCCTGAATGCCTGGCGCGTAACGGTGTCGCAACGGCGTCATACCGCCTGCATATCTCTCGATCAGTTTATGCGCGACACCGCGCGCCGTGCTACACTTCAGCCGACGGTTAGAATCGAACACAAAGACTCATCGCTATGTCCGTGAAACCCACCAAAGCCATGGTTCTCGCTGCCGGCCTCGGGCTGCGCATGCGCCCGCTTACCGAAACCATGCCGAAGCCGCTCGTTGCTGTCGCCGGCCAGCCGTTACTCGATCATGTGCTCGACAAGCTCGCCGCCGCCGATGTAAGCGAGGCCGTGGTCAATGTGCATTACCTGCCGGACCAGATTATCGATCACGTGAAGTCGCGCACGGCGCCGAAGGTCATCATTTCCGACGAACGCGATCAGGTGCTCGGCACCGGTGGCGGTGTGGTGAAGGCGCTGCCGCTGCTGGGCGATGCGCCGTTCTATCATCTGAATGCCGATACGATGTGGATCGACGGCGCGCGACCGAATCTGGCGCGCCTGGCGGAGAGTTTCGATCCGGCAAAGATGGACATCCTGTTGCTGATGGCGCCGACGGCGAACAGCATCGGCTATACCGGCAAGGGCGACTACGAGATGCGCACCGACGGCACGCTGCGTCGTCGCAAGGAGAACCAGGTGGTGCCGTTCGTCTATGCCGGCGTCGCGATCCTCTCGCCGGCGATTTTCAAAGATGCGCCGGACGGCGAGTTTTCGCTGACGCAACTGTTCGACCGCGCCAACGAGGCGGAGCGCCTTTACGGCCTGCGCATGGACGGCCTGTGGATGCATGTCGGCACACCGGACGCCGTGCGTGCCGCAGAAGAAGCGTTCCTGGCGAGCGTGGCGTAAATCGCGTTTGCCCCAGACGCGGTGCGGTACGCAGTATCGCTTCGCAGAGCCGGGACACGGAGTATCGCGACTCCCCTCGCACATCCCGCCATGCCATGATGCGCCGTTCTCCGAATCGGGCCGATCATGCGCGTTTTCACCATTCCATCATCGGCGCCGTTTCTGCGCACGCTGGTCACCGCACTGGTGGATGGCACGCTGATCGATGGCTTCTCGGCGCGCGACGATCGCGAAAAGCTCGCCACCGTCACGCTCTATCTGCCGACGCGGCGCGCCGGGCGCATGGCGCAGGAGGCGTTTCTCGACGTGCTCGGCGGCGATGCGGTGCTGCTGCCGCGCATCGTGCCGCTCGGCGATGTCGATGAGGAAGAACTCGCTTTCGCTCATGCGGCTGCACCGGATGCACTCGACCTGCCCGACGTTCCGCCCGCGCTCGACGGCCTGCAGCGACGTCTGCTGCTGGCGCGGCTGATCGACTTCTGGGCGAAGCGGATCAAGCCCGACGATCCCGCACAGGCGCCGCTGGTGGCCTGCGGCCCCGCCTCGATGCTTGCTCTCGGCGACGATCTCGCGCGGCTGATGGACGACATGGCGACACGCAAGGTGCCATGGTCGGAACTCGACGCGCTGGTGCCCGATGCGCATGACAAATACTGGCAACTGACGCTCGATTTCCTGAAGATCGCACGGGAGTATTGGCCGGCCGAGCTCAAGCAACACAATACCATCGAACCGGCCGTGCGCCGCGACCTCCTGATCGATGCGGAAGCCGCGCGGCTGAAGGCGCACAAGGGCGGTCCGATCATCGCGGCGGGCTCCACCGGCTCGATGCCGACCACCGCGAAATTTTTGCACGCAGTGGCGCAGCTTCCGCAAGGCGCCGTGGTGCTGCCGGGACTCGATACTGATCTCGATGAAGCGTCCTGGCAATTGATCGGCGGCTCGCGCGACAAACTGGGTTTCGTCGAATCCTCTGCCTCGAACCATCCGCAATATGCGCTACATGCGCTGCTGGAACGCTTTGATATCACCCGGCGCGACGTGATCACGCTCGGCAAGCCCGCGCCGCATGGGCGCGAATTGCTGGCCTCCGAAGCGATGCGGCCGTCCAATGCAACGGCGCAATGGCACAAACGGCTCGCCGAACCCGTAGTGCAGCAGAAAATCGCTGCGGGCATGGCGAAGCTTTCCGTCATCGCTGCAGCCAATCCGGAAATGGAAGCGCTCAGCATCGCGATCGCGATGCGCGAGGCGCATGAGCAGAAAAAATCCGCCGCACTGGTGACTCCGGATCGCGCATTGGCGCGGCGCGTAATGGCGGCGCTGGGACGCTGGAATCTGCTGGTCGACGATTCCGGCGGCGATGCACTGATCGAAACACCGGCGGGCATTTTTTCCCGGCTTGTTGCGGAAGCTGCGGCCGAGCAACTCGAGCCGGCAACGCTGCTTGCGCTGCTCAAACATCCGCTGTTCCGGCTCGGCGACAAGGCCCATGGCTGGAAAGATGCCATCGAAACGTTGGAGCTGGCATTGCTGCGCGGCACGCGGCCGGCGCCGGGCACCGCCGGGCTTAAACAGGATTTCGCGCGATTTCGCGACGAGCTCGGCAAGCTGCATCGCCGCGAAGCCTCGACGCTGCATGCGGCCGAGCCACGCGCGAAACTCCCCGGGGAAAGACTCGACCGCGTCGACGATCTGATCGCGGAGCTGCAGACGGCGCTCGCGCCGCTGGAGAGCATTCCTCCGGTCCGGCCGATCGATTTCGCTGCAGTCGCGCAGCGGCATCGACAGGCGATCGAATTGCTGTCGAGGGACGACAAAGGCGGCGCCATTGCACTGGCGGGGCGCAGCGGCGGCAATACACTTGCACAGGTCTTCGATGACCTGCTGGTCATGGAGACGACAGAGGACGGCGGTGAAGATCGCCTGCGTCTCTCCGGCCTGACGCTGCAATTGCGCGACTACCCCGAAGTATTCCAGACCGCTTTCGGCGACCGCATCGTGCGCCGCGCGGAGGTGGCCGACGCAAGACTCCGCATCTATGGTCAGCTCGAAGCGCGGCTTACGCAATCGGATCGCATCATTCTCGGCGGACTCGTCGAAGGCGTCTGGCCGCCGTCGCCGCGGATCGATCCATGGCTGAGCCGACCCATGCGCAACCAGCTCGGCCTCGATCTGCCGGAGCGCCGCATCGGCCTCACCGCCCATGACTTCGTGCAACTGCTCGGCCATGACGAGGTGATCCTCAGCCATGCCGCCAAGGTCGGCGGCGCGCCGGCGGTCGCCTCGCGCTTCCTGCATCGCATGGAAGCGGTGGCGGGCGAAGAGCGCTGGAACGCCGCGACCAAGGCCGGCGAGACCTATGTGCGCTATGCTGAAAGGCTGGATCAGCCCGACAAGGTGACGCCGGTCACCCAGCCGGAGCCGAAGCCGCCGCTGATCGCACGGCCGCTGCGCCTCTCGGTCACTGCCATCGAGGACTGGCTGCGCGATCCCTATTCGATCTATGCGAAATACATTCTCGGCCTCGCGCCGCTCGATCCCGTGGACATGCCGCTGTCCGCCGCCGATCGCGGTTCGGCGATCCATGCCTCCATCGGCGATTTCACGCTGGAATTCGGCAAGGCGCTGCCGCCCGATCCTGCCGCCGCGCTACGCCGGATCGGCAAGGCACATTTCGATCCGCTGATGAGCCGCCCGGAAGCGCAGGCGCTGTGGTGGCCGCGCTTCCTGCGTATCGCGTCATGGTTTGCGAACTGGGAAATCGAACGACGCATCAATGTCGCCAATATCGATGCGGAAGTGCGCGGCGAGATCGCGATCCCGCTCGACCATGGCCGCATCTTCCGTCTTTCGGCGCGGGCCGACCGGATCGAGCATCGCACAGACCGCACCTTCGCGCTGCTCGACTACAAGACCGGCAATCCGCCGACTGGCAAACAGGTGCGCATGGGCCTGTCGCCGCAGCTCACGCTGGAAGCCGCTATCCTGCGCGAGGGCGGTTTTCCCGGCATCGCCGCGGGCAGCTCGGTGAGCGAACTCACTTATGTCCGGCTCAGTGGCAACAATCCGCCTGGCGAAGAAAAGCCGATCGAGCTGCGCATCGAGCGCAAGGACGAGCCGCAGCATCCAGACGATGCGGCGATCGAGGCGCGCGCCAAGCTGGAGGCGCTGATCCGCAAATTCGAGGACGAAGCGACAGGCTATACATCGCTCGCGCTCTCCATGTGGTCGAACCGCTACGGCGCCTATGACGATCTCGCCCGCATCAAGGAGTGGTCCGCCAATGGCGGCGCCTCCGGGGGAGGCGACGCATGAGCGGCCCACGCAACATTCCCGACGCCGCGACGGCGAAGCAGAAGCTGGCCTCGGACCCTGCCTCGTCGGTGTTCGTTTCGGCCAATGCCGGCTCCGGCAAGACCTACGTGCTGGTTAATCGCGTCATTCGACTGCTGCTGGACGGCGTTCCGCCGGAGAAGATCCTGTGCGTCACCTTCACCAAGGCCGCCGCGGCGAATATGGCGGAGCGCGTGTTCTCGCGGCTCGGGCATTGGGTGACGCTGGATGACGCCGCGCTGGACGCGGAAATCCGCAATGCCGGCGTAGCCGCCCCGAACGCGCGGTTGCGTGCACGGGCGCGCGAATTGTTTGCCAGCGCACTGGAGACGCCGGGTGGGTTGAAGGTGCAGACCATCCACGCGCTGTGCACGCGGCTGCTACAGCAATTCCCGTTCGAATCGAACGTGCCGGCCCGCTTCAGCGTGCTGGACGACCGCGACCAGAACGAGATGATGGAACGCGCCTCGCTGAAGGTGCTGCTGCAGGCCGCGGCAGCGCCGGGTAGCGCCGAAGGCAGGGCGCTGACGATCGCGATGACCTCGGCCGCCGATGTCACCTTCCGCGACGTGGTGCGCGAGGCGAGCCTCAGCCGGGACAAGTTTCTCGCCTGGATCGCGCATGCCGGCTCCACCGAGATCGCGATGGCGCAGCTTTGCGCGACGCTGGGCGTGTCCGCGACCGATACGCGCGAGGCCATCGAGGTCGAGATCGTCGACGGCCCGCATCTGCCGCGCAGGGACTGGATAGTCACAGCAGAAATTCTCGCGACCGGCAGCAAGACCGATGGCGACCAGGCGACGCGGCTGCGCGATGCGCTCGTTCTCTCCGGCACCGAGCAGGTTGAAAAATATCTCGAACTGTTCCTGACCAAGGAGCAGAGCCTGCGAAAATCGCTGGCGACCAAGAAGATTTCCGAGAGCCGCCCTGACCTCATCGCCACCTTGCAGCGCGAGGGCGATCGCATCATTCCGCTCCTCGACCGCCGCCGTGGTGTCGCCATGCGCGAGCGCACAGAGGCGTTGCTGGCGATCGCCAGCCAGGTGGCCGAGAATTATCGCCGCGAGAAGATCGAGCGCGGCTTGCTGGACTATGACGACCTGATCGACCACACGCTGGCGCTACTGGATAGCGGTGCGGCGGGCTGGGTGCATTACAAGCTCGACCGCGGCGTCGATCACGTGCTGATCGACGAAGCGCAGGATACTTCGCCGCGGCAGTGGGACATCCTCACGCATCTGATCGCCGAGTTCACCTCCGGCGACGGCGCGCGCGACGGCGTAAGGCGGACGATCTTCGCGGTGGGCGACGAGAAGCAATCGATCTTCTCGTTTCAGGGCGCGGCGCCGCGCGAATTCGACGAACGGCGACGTGCGCTGCAGACGCGCTTCACCAAGGCCGGGCTGCAGTTCGATCCGGTCGCCTTCACCTATTCGTTCCGCACCGGCGCAGCGATCCTGCAATCAGTTGACCACGTGTTTCGCGATGAAGCGATCTATCGCAGCATTCACAATGACAGTGCGCCACCGGGCCATGAATCGCTGGAGGATGCCGGGCCGAGCCTGATCGACCTGTGGGAGCTGGAGCAGCCCGACGAGCGCCCAAGCATCGAGGGCTGGGACGCGCCGTTCGACAAGCGCTCCGAGACAAGCCCCGAAGTGAAGCTCGCAAGGCGCGTGCAGGTAGAGATCAAGACGCTGATCGCAGCGAAGACGGAAACGGGGCCGCTCGGCAGGCGGCGCCGGCTGAGCTATGGCGACATGCTGATCCTGGTGCGGCGGCGCGGCGCGGCGTTCGATGCGATCATCCAGGCGCTGAAACATGCCGGCATTCCCGTGGCTGGCGCCGACCGGCTGAAGCTGACCGAGCATATCGCGATCATCGACCTGATGAATCTCGCCGATGCGCTGCTGCTGCCGCAGGACGATCTCGCGCTCGCGACCGCGCTGAAGAGTCCGTTGTTCGGGCTGGATGACGACGATCTCTACCGGATCGCATGGGAGCGTACCGGCTCGCTGCGCGACGCGCTGGGCGAAAAGGCATCGGACGACGCGAAGCTGAATGGCGCGCTGGTGCGGCTCGTCGCTTGCGAGAAGCAATTCGCGATCACGACGCCGTTTGCCTTCTATGCCTGGCTGCTCGGCGGCGATGGTGGGCGCGCGCGCATCCTGCGCCGGCTCGGCCATGAGGCCAATGATGCGCTCGACGAATTCCTCGAACTCGCACTCGGCTATGAGCGCAAGGCGCCAGCCTCGCTGCAGGGCTTCGTCGCCTGGCTGCGTGCCGCCGACACCGAGGTGAAGCGCGACATGGAGATCAGCCGCGACGAAGTGCGGGTGATGACCGTGCATGGCGCGAAGGGGCTGGAAGCGCCTGTCGTGTTCATGGTGGACACCACTTCGTCGCCATCGGACTCGCAGCGGATGAACCTGATCCCGCTGCCACAAGGCAATGCCGCGCCGGGCGCGGCCGGCGTCGTGGTGTGGGCAGGCAAGAAGAGCGACGACCCGGAAGCTGTGGCGACTGCGCGCGCCGCGATGATCAAGGACACCGAGGACGAGTATCGGCGGCTGCTCTATGTGGCGATGACGCGGGCGGCGGACCGGCTGATCGTCGGCGGCTGCATGCCGGGCAACCGCAATGCGGTGCGCGAGCACTCCTGGTACGACCTGATCCAGAAGGGACTGGAGACATCCGGCCTGCATCTGCAGGAGGTGCGCGCGCCGGACGGCGTGGTGAAGCGCTATACCAAGCCGGGCGATGCCGCTCCGGAGCCGACCGCTGCGGCGGCCGTGGCGGCCGCTGCGCCGATCGAACTGCCGGCATGGCTGCGCGGCAAGGTGGGCAACCAGCCACAGCGCGAAAGCCTGCTGCGGCCTTCGGACGCCGAGGATGACGACTGCTTCGCACCGCGCGGCGACGAGACCGAGCGGCAGCGGCGGATGGCCCTGCAGCGCGGCAATCTGGTGCACCGCCTGCTGCAATCGCTGCCGGAGATCGCCGCGGACAAGCGTCGTGACACGGCCATGGCCTTCCTCGCCCGCAACGCCGACAACTGGACCGAGATCGAGCGCGGCATGCTTGCCAAGCAAGTGCTGACCTTACTGGGCGAACCGGGTCTGGCGGCGCTATTCGCGCCGGGCAGTCGGGCGGAGGTGGCAGTGGCCGGCCGGCTCAAGCGGCTGGACGGCTCGACTTTCCTCGTTTCCGGCCAGATCGACCGGCTGGTGGTGACGCCCACCGACGTGCGGATCGTCGATTACAAGACCAACCACAATCCGCCCCGCAAGCTCGTGGCCGCGCCAAAAGCCTATATCCGGCAGCTCGCCCTGTATCGCGGGGTGCTGGCGAAACTGTATCCCGACCGGCCGTTGCGCGCCGCCCTGCTCTGGACGGAAACCATTGAGATGATGGAGATTTCCAGCGCCGCGCTGGACGCGGAGCTGGCCGCCATCATCGCTGCGTGACCATGCCTTGACCCGGCAAGGGGGCGTTCATAGGTTGGGTCCATCATTTCCGGCGCACGATTCCCGAAGCGCCTTTCATTGACGAGAACGAGGACAAGACCATGGGTGTTGGCAAGGTTTCAGACGCCGATTTCGAAACTGCGGTGCTCGGCGCGCCGGGCCCGGTGGTCGTCGATTTCTGGGCGGAGTGGTGCGGCCCCTGCCGCATGATCGCCCCGGCACTCGACGAGATTTCGGCCGCGATGGGCGAGAAAGTCACCATCGTGAAGCTGAACGTGGACGAGAACCCGAAGACCGCCTCGAAATACGGCGTGATGTCGATCCCAACACTGATGATCTTCAAGGGCGGCGAAATGGCCTCCCGCCAGGTCGGCGCCGCGCCGAAGGCGAAGCTGCAGCAGTGGATTTCGTCGGCGGTGTAAACCGCTGAAGATTGCGTTTGCGGAACGGCCGGTGACGATGTCGCCGGCCGTTTTTTGTTTGCAACCAACGCTACCTGATCCACCCCGTCGCCAGCGCGCTCGCCCATTCCATGCGCTCGTTCTGCCGCGCCAGCGCCGCCATCGCTTCGTGATCATACGGCACCTGCCGGAACGTGACGTCCCAACGGCCATCCCGCTTCTCGACGATCGCGTAGCACGCATCAGGCGTGCCGACTTCGAGCGTGTGCGGATAAGGCGCGACATCGCGATAGCCGGGGCCGCCGACGCTGCCGGGATTGACGATCATGCGGCCGTCGCGCAGGCGCACGCTGCGCGCAATATGCGTGTGGGCGCACAGGATCAGCGACTGCGCGATACCCTTCGCCTTGTCCTCGATGGCTTCGATGGGAGCCATATGCACCACGCCTTCAGGCGTCACCGCTTCCATCCAGTAGGTGTTGTCGTCATCGGGCGTCGCATGAACGCAATAGACGTCGTCGCGATACACCGCGCTGAACGGCAGCGCGCGCAGCCAGTCCATCTGCGCCGGCGCGAGCTGGTCATGCGCGAGACGGTCCGACGGATACATCTCGTCGAGCGGCCAGTCGGTGACATAGCGATCGTGGTTGCCGCGCACGCAAGTTGCGTTCATGCCCATCATGATCTCGACGGTGCGACGGGCATCCAGCGGGCCGGAGACCATGTCGCCGAGATTGACGATATCGGCGAGACCCTGCGCTTCGATATCGGCGAGCACGGCTTCGAGGGCGAGATAGTTGCCGTGGACATCGGCAAGGACGGCGAAACGCATCGGACTTCTCACAGTTGAGAGACTGATGCGCTTTTATGCAGGTAGCGTGCCGTTCTCGGCAAGAACATGCCCCGCCAGATAGAGCGAGCCACAGATCAGCACCCGCGGCGGTACTTCATAAGCGAGCCGCCGCAATGACTGCAGCGCGGCGCCGGCGCTGTCCGCGGTCTCGACGCGCATGCCGAGGGCACGGCCGGCATCGACGAGCTTTTCCACGGGCATGACACCGGCGCGATCGGGGATCGGCACGGCGATGATATGGCGTGTGAGGCCGGCAAAATTGGCAAGGAAACCGCTCGCATCCTTGTTGGCCATCATGCCCACAATGATGACCAGCGGCCGCGGCACGCGTTCCTCAAGATCGCCAAGCGCTTCGGCGATGACGCGGCCGCCTTCGGCATTGTGGCCACCATCGAGCCAGAGCTCGGACTCGTCGGGCGCGAGCGGCAACAGCTTGCCGGAGGTCAGCCGCTGCATACGCGCGGGCCATTCGGCGCTGGCTACGCCGCGTTCATAGACGGACGGATCGAACTTGAACTGCGGCAGCGCGCGCAGCACCGCAATGGCGAGGCCGGCATTGCCGAACTGATGACGCCCGAACAGCCGCGGGGCTGCGAGATCCATCAGACCGCGATCGTCCTGATAGACGAGACGGCCGCGCTCGACGCTGATGTGCCATTCCTGCCCGGCGCTATGGGTCGGCGCATGCAGCTTGCGCGCTTGCGCTTCGAGAACCGCCGAGACCTCGGGAAGCTGATCGGCGATGATGACCGGGACACGGCGCTTGATGATGCCAGCCTTCTCAGCCGCAATCTTCTCCACGGTGTCGCCGAGGAAATCGGTGTGATCAATCGCTATCGGCGTGATCACGGAGGCGACCGGCGCCTCGACAACATTGGTCGCGTCGAGCCGGCCGCCAAGGCCGACTTCGAGCAGCAGCACATCGGCGGGATGGCTGGCTAACAGATGGAAGGCGGCGGCGGTTTCGGCCTCGAACAGCGTGATCGGCGCACCGGCATTGACGGCTTCCACATGGGCAAAAGCATCATGCAGGTCGACGTCGCTCACCAGCATGCCGCCAAGGCGGATGCTCTCGTTCATGCGCACGAGATGCGGCGAGGTGTAGACATGGACGGTAAGGTCGGCCGCTTCGAGGATCGCGCGCAGATAGGCAATCGTCGAGCCCTTGCCATTGGTTCCGGCAACGTGAATCGTCGGCGGCAGCCGACGCTCGGGGTTGCCGAGTTGCGCCATCAGGCGCTGCATGCGGTCAAGCGACAGATCGATCGTGTTCGGATGCAACGTCGAGAGACGCGCCAGAATCTCGCCTGACGGCGACGATGTCGGCGCGGTCTCGCTCACGCTTGCGGGGCCGGGACCGCGTCCGGCGCCACGGCGATCTGCTCGGCCGGCACGCGCGGCGCCGTCTCGACAGCCGGCGATTTGGTGAGCAGGCGACACAGGCGCGCCAGCGTCGGCTTCAGATCGTGGCGATGGACCACCATGTCCACCATGCCGTGATCGCGCAGATATTCGGCGCGCTGGAAACCCTCGGGGAGCTTTTCGCGGATGGTCTGCTCGATAACGCGGGCGCCGGCGAAGCCGATCAGCGCACCGGGCTCAGCAATATGGATGTCACCCAGCATCGCATAGGAGGCGGTGACGCCGCCGGTGGTGGGATTGGTGAGCACGACGATATAGGGAAGCTTGGCCTCGCGCAGCATCTGCACGCCGACCGTGGTGCGCGGCAGTTGCATCAGCGACAGGATGCCCTCCTGCATGCGCGCGCCGCCGGAGGCCGCAAAGACGACGAAGGGCGCCTTCTTCTCGACCGCGAGTTCGAGACCGCGGACCAGCGCTTCACCGGCCGCCATGCCAAGCGAGCCACCCATGAAATCGAAGTCCTGCACGGCCACCACGGTGCCCATGCCTTCCATCTTGCCGTAACCGACCTTCACGGAATCCTGCATGCCGGTCTTGGTGCGCGCATCCTTGATGCGGTCGACATATTTGCGTTCGTCGCGAAACTTGAGCGGATCGGCAACCACGTCAGGCAACGCCACGTCGTACCAGGTCTCGTTGTCGAACACCGACTTCAGGCGCGCCGTGGCGCCCATACGCATGTGATAGTTCGAGCCGGGAATGACGAACTGATTGCTCTCGACGTCCTTGTAGAACACGAGCTGGCCGGTATCCGGACATTTGATCCAGAGATTCTCCGGCGTCTCGCGCCGCAAGATGTTGCGGATCTTGGGACGGACGACATTGGTGAGCCAGTTCATTTCAGTCTCCGCGTCGCGTTGGTCGAGCGTCGCCGTTCAAATACATATGGCGGTCCGGGCCCGGCCCAGCAACCGCGGTTAGGCGCCAATTGGGCTTATTCTGCGGCCTGCTTCGCCCCACGGACGCCCTGGGACAGAGCGGAAGCGAGATCGGCGACCGCCGCCACGCTCGTCGCAGTGGCCTTGCCATCGGCGTCCAGCGTGCCCTTGAGCGCATCGATCAGCGCCGTGCCGACAACCGCGCCGTTCGCGTGGCTGGCGATCGCCTGCGCCGCTTCCGGCGTGCGAATGCCAAAGCCGACGCAGACCGGAAGCTGGGTGTGGCGCTTGATACGTGCGACAGCAGCACTCACCGCAGAGGTATCCGCGCTGGCGGCACCGGTGATGCCCGTGATCGAAACGTAGTAAACGAAACCCGACGTGTTCGCGAGCACCGCCGGCAGACGCTTGTCGTCGGTGGTCGGCGTCGCGAGACGGATGAAGTTGAGGCCGGCCTTCATCGCAGGAATGCAGAGCTCGTTGTCTTCTTCCGGCGGCAGATCGACGATGATCAGGCCATCGACACCGGCCGCCTTGGCATCGGTCAGGAATTTGTCGACACCGTAGATATAGATCGGATTGTAGTAGCCCATCAGCACGATCGGCGTCTTGTCATCGGCGGCGCGGAAGTCGCGCACCAATTGCAGCGTCTTCTTCAGCGTCATGCCCGCCTTGAGCGCACGCAGGCCGGCCGCCTGAATCGACGGGCCATCCGCCATCGGATCGGTGAAGGGCATGCCAAGCTCAATGATATCAGCGCCGGCTTTCGGCAACGCCTTGACGATCTCGAGCGAGGTGGCGGGATCGGGATCGCCGGACATCACGAAGGAAACGAAAGCCGAGCGGCCTTCAGCCTTGAGTTCGGCGAAACGGGTATCGATGCGGGTGGTCACGACTTGCGGCCTTTCAGAATATCGCCCACTTGCGGGACATCCTTGTCGCCGCGGCCGGAGAGGTTGATGACCATCAGGTGATCCTTCGGCTTGCTCGGCGCGAGCTCCATTGCCTTGGCGACGGCATGGGCGGATTCCAGCGCCGGGATGATGCCTTCGAGCTTCGACAGCAACTGGAATGCGGCCAGCGCCTCTTCGTCCGTCGCGGACAGATAAGTCACGCGGCCGACATCGTGCAGCCAGGAATGTTCGGGACCGATGCCGGGATAATCGAGACCGGCCGAGATCGAATGCGCTTCCTGGATCTGGCCGTCTTCATCCATCAGCAGATAGGTGCGGTTGCCGTGCAGCACGCCCGGACGGCCGCCGGCGATGGAAGCGGCATGCAGATTGGTGAGGCCATGACCGGCCGCTTCCACGCCAAAAATCTCGACCGAGGGATCGTCCAGGAACGGATGGAAAAGGCCCATGGCATTCGAACCGCCGCCGATACAGGCAAGCAGCGAATCCGGCAGACGGCCTTCGATCTCCTGCATCTGCGCCTTGGTCTCGTGGCCGATGACTGTCTGGAAATCGCGCACCATCATCGGATAGGGATGCATGCCCGCCACGGTGCCGATGCAATAGAAGGTATCGTGCACATTGGTCACCCAATCGCGCATCGCCTCGTTCATCGCATCCTTCAGCGTACGTGCACCCGACTGCACCGGCACCACCTTGGCGCCCAGCATCTCCATGCGGATCACATTGGGCTGCTGACGCTCGACGTCGACGGCGCCCATATAGACGATGCATTCGAGGCCGAAGCGGGCGCAGAGCGTCGCTGTCGCCACGCCGTGCTGGCCGGCGCCGGTCTCTGCGATGATGCGCTTCTTGCCCATGCGGCGCGCGACCATGATCTGGCCGAGCACATTGTTCAC
Source organism: Bradyrhizobiaceae bacterium PARB1 (assembly GCA_002256345.1). Taxonomy (GTDB): domain Bacteria; phylum Pseudomonadota; class Alphaproteobacteria; order Rhizobiales; family Xanthobacteraceae; genus Tardiphaga. The sequence goes on from NKIY01000004.1 coordinate 448,861, forward strand.
CTTGTGCGAGCCGGTGTGGTTCAGCTCTTCACGCTTGAGATAGATCTTGGCACCGCCGAGATGCTCGGTCAGGCGCTCAGCGAAATAGAGCGGCGACGGACGGCCGACATAGGCCTTCAGGTAACCGTCCATCTCCTTCTTGAAGGCCGGATCGACCTTGGCTTCCGCGTAGGCCTTTTCCAGTTCAAGGATCAGCGGCATCAGGGTTTCCGCGACAAAGCGACCGCCGAAGATGCCGAAGTGACCGGTCTCGTCGGGACCGGACCGATAGGAATTTGGAATGGCTTTTGTCATCAGGTCGTCAGTTCTTCCGTTGCGCGCGCGGCGCGGATGAAGGCGCGGATCATATCGGGATCCTTGATGCCCGGCGCGCTTTCCACACCGGACGAAATATCGACACCGCCTGCGCGCGTGATCCGCACGGCCTCGGCGACGTTCTCTGCGTTCAATCCACCCGACACCATGAAAGGCAGCTTGAGATCGAGCCCTTCGAGCAGGTGCCAGTCGAAGGCCGCACCGAGACCGCCGGGACGCGTCGCGTCCTTCGGTGGTTTGGCATCGAACAGGATACGATCGCACACCGCGGCATAGCCAGGCAGGGCAGCGAGATCGGCTTTCGTTTCGACAGCGATGGCCTTCATTACCGGTAGGCCGAACTTCTGCTTGATGTCGCGAATGCGGGCGACACTTTCCTTGCCGTGCAGTTGCAGTATCTGCGGACGCAGCGCCTCGATACTGTTGGCGAGCAGGGCATCGTCGGCATCCACCGACAGCGCGACCTTCACCACCTTCTTCGCCTGACGGCCGAGCTTCTCGGCAACGTCCAGCGAGACATGCCGCGGCGACGGCGGGAAGAACACGAAGCCGACCATATCGGCGCCGGCAATCAGAGCCGCATCGAGCGTCTCCGGCGTGGACAGGCCGCATATTTTGACGGTCAGGGGCATGCTCGTGGTGGCTGCAGGCAAATGGAACGGGGTGAACGGTAAAGCAGGCGCCAATTGGCGCGCAGCCGGGCGGTTTCTACAACGTCGCGCCCTGCTTGTCTCGCTCGCCGGCCGCATAGCCGGGGGCTGGCAAGCCAGCCACCGGAAGACCTTGCGCCGGCCGCTGGGTGGCCGCCCGTGCCGTGGCCATTTCGGCCCGCAGGTCGGCCAGCTCGCCACGGACACGGCGCGCATCGGCCTCGTGCTGGCGGGCGGCGCGGCGCCAATGGCGCTGCCCGATCCAGGTGGCAGTACCGCCGGCAACGACTCCGAGGATGGCGACAACGATCAGCACCACGAAGAGCGGTAAGGTCGCGCCGATGGAAGGATCACTGCTGTTGAAGGGATCAAAGGAGACCGTCACCGGATGGCGATTGGCGACAGCGAACACGATGAAGAGGATCGCAACGGGAACAACGACCAGAGCCGTGAGGAATTTGCGCATCGACATCTCTCACGTAACAGTGAAGCACCAACGAAGCAAAAGCGAAGCCGTTCCGGCCATCGCGGCCAGCGGAACCCGCTCAGGAAGCGCTGGCTTCCGTTGCCTCGGCAGGCTCCGGCGCGGACGGGTCTCGGTTCAGACGCTCGCGCATTTCCTTGCCGGTCTTGAAGAACGGCACACTCTTCTGATCGACCGGAACATGCTCGCCGGTGCGCGGATTGCGGCCCGCACGCGCCGGGCGATGCTTGACCGAAAAGGCGCCAAAGCCGCGCAACTCGACGCGATCGCCCCTCGCCAGCGCCGCGACGATTTCGTCGAGGATCGCATTCACGATGTTCTCCACATCCCGCTGATAGAGGTGCGGGTTGTGTTCAGCGATGCGTTGGACGAGTTCGGATTTGATCATCGAGACGTTGAGTTTGGGATTGGAGAGTGCATTTCCGTGAAAAAGCCTTGAGCTGTCAAGACGCTAAATGACTGATGAAGGCTCCGAAAATGCGTGACAATTGCTCTAAAAGACGCTTGGCCGCCCGTCTCTAGCGCCGGGGACAGGGTTGCGACCGGGCACCGTGACATCTTCCGGATTCAAGTTTAGTTCAGCGATACCGGCCGCCATAGCGCCAGCATCCCGTCGAGACCCATACCATCCATGGCTTGCGCAAAACCGCCCTGCTCCACCTGGCGCGCGACGGAGGACAAGCCTACTGCATCCAGCGCAATCGACGTGGCGGCCCGCAGGAAAGTGAGATCGCCGAATTTCGGCGACAGCTTGTAGTCACGGACGGGCAGATCGCTCTTGATCTTCTTTTCAGCCACAAGCCACGCAACGGCCGTCTTTTCGTCGCCGATCTGATCGATCAGCTTGAGACCAATCGCCTGGCGCCCGGTGAAAACACGGCCGTCGGCAACTTTCTCGATCTGCGCATCATCCATGGCCCGGCGATTCTGCACGAGCCCCCGGAACCAGGCATAATTATCCTTCACCAGCGCTTCCAACGCGGCGCGCGCTTCCGGCGACGGTGCATCGACGCCATTCGGCGAGGCTTTGAGCGGTGAAGATTTTACTTCGTCGAGTTGCACACCGATCGTCTTCATCAGGCCGCTGAGAACCGGAAACTGCACCAGCACACCGATGGAGCCGACCATCGATGTCTGCTGCGCGACGATCTGATCCGAGGCGAGCGCTGCGATATAGGCGCCAGAAGCAGCGACGCCTTCCACCACCACGACCATCGGCTTCTTGGCCTTCAGGCGGATCAGCGCATCATAGAGCTGCTCCGAGCCGGCCACGGTCCCGCCGGGCGAGTTGATATGCACGACGACGGCGGCGGCCGATGACTTCTCCAGCCGCTCCAGTGCCTCGATGCGCTCATTGTTGCTCTGGATCAGCCCTTCGATCTTGATCCGTGCAATGGCCCCGGAGGAAGCCTGCGTCGAAGATCGCGCCACATAGAGGCCGCCGCCGACGATCGCCACGACAGCCACGAGCACTGCAATCGTCCGCCAGAATGTCAGCTTGCGACGCAGCCTGCGGCGATCGACGATCACATCGGATTCAAGCGACATGCGGAACTCCTGAACATCGGCGGGGCAGCATCTGTCGTCTGCGCAGCCTTTCGGTGAGGTTTCTCGAATACCTCAATTGCGAGGCAATATGAAGAAAACAAGGTGACGGTGCGTAGCACCGTCATGCCCGGCGCATGCCGGGTATCCACGCCTAGCCGCAAGCCAAGACGTGGATGGTTGGGCCAGGCCCGGCCATGGCGGAGTAGTGGGTGCCGGTCATTCATAAACAAAAAAGGGCCCCGGCAATGCCGGAGCCCCGATTTGTTACCACAGGTAAGTCGAAACTTACTTGTCGCCGCTCTGCTTGAGCGCCTTGCCGAGAATGTCGCCGAGGGTCGCGCCCGAATCGGACGAACCGTACTGCGCAATGGCTTCCTTCTCTTCGGCCACTTCGAGCGCCTTGATCGACACCTGGACCTTGCGGGCCTTCTTGTCGAACTGGATCACGCGGGCATCGACCTTCTCGCCGACGGCGAAACGCTCAGCGCGCTGGTCGTTGCGGTCACGCGCGAGTTCCGAGCGCTTGATGAAGGTCGTGAAGTCGGTGCCGGCGATCTGGACGTCGATACCCGAGTCCTTCACATCCAGCACTTCGCAGGTCACGACAGCGCCCTTCTTGACGTCGCCCGGCTCTGCGAAGGGGTCGCCTTCGAGCTGCTTGACGCCGAGCGAGATCCGCTCCTTCTCGACATCCACATCGAGGACGATGGCCTTGACCATGTCGCCCTTCTTGAAGTTGTCGATGACCTGCTCGCCCGGAAGCTTCCAGTCGAGATCCGACAGATGGACCATGCCGTCCACGTCGCCATCGAGGCCGAGGAACAGACCGAACTCGGTCTTGTTCTTGACTTCGCCTTCCACGGTCGCACCGACCGGGAACTTCTCGACGAACACTTCCCACGGATTGCGCATGGTCTGCTTGAGACCGAGCGAAATACGACGCTTGACGCTGTCGACTTCGAGAACCTGCACTTCGACTTCCTGCGAGGTCGAAACGATCTTGCCGGGGTGCATGTTCTTCTTGGTCCACGACATCTCCGAGACGTGGATCAGGCCTTCGATGCCCGGCTCCAGTTCGACGAATGCGCCGTAGTCGGTGATGTTGGTGACGCGACCCGAGAAGCGTGCGTTCAGCGGGTACTTGGCCTCGATGCCCTGCCACGGATCGTCGAGCAGCTGCTTCATGCCGAGCGAGATACGGTGGGTCTCGTGGTTGATCTTGATGATCTTGACCTTGACCGTCTGACCGATGGTGAGCACTTCGGTCGGGTGGTTGACGCGGCGCCACGCGATGTCGGTGACGTGCAGCAGGCCGTCGATGCCGCCGAGGTCAACGAACGCACCGTAATCGGTGATGTTCTTGACGACGCCGTCAATGACCTGACCCTCTTCGAGGTTCTGGACGAGTTCCTGGCGCTGTTCGGCGCGGGTCTCTTCGAGAACGGTGCGGCGCGACACGACGATGTTGCCGCGGCGACGGTCCATCTTGAGGATCTGGAACGGCTGCGAATTGTTCATCAGCGGGGCAACGTCGCGGATCGGACGGATATCCACCTGCGAACGCGGCAGGAAGGCCACGGCGCCGTCGAGATCGACGGTGAAGCCACCCTTGACCTGGTTGAAGATAACGCCGTTGACCTTCTCGTTGGCGTTGAACGCCTTCTCGAGCTTGCCCCAGCTCTCTTCGCGGCGGGCCTTGTCGCGCGACAGCACGGCTTCGCCGAGCGCGTTCTCGATCCGGTCGAGGAACACCTCGACTTCGTCGCCCACCTTCAAATCGCTTTCACGGCCCGGGCCGGCGAATTCGCGCAGCGCCACGCGGCCTTCGGTCTTCAGGCCGACGTCGATGACGGCCATGTCCTTTTCAATCGCAACCACGCGGCCCTTGATGACCGAGCTTTCCTGAAGGTTGCCGCCCGAGAAGGACTCATCGAGCATCGCGGCGAAATCGTCGCGGGAGGGATTGTAGGAATCAACAGAAGCCATTGGTTCTCCAGATGCGGTATCTTGCCGGCCGTTCGGGTTAAGGGGCGCAGCGCTTGCAAAGGGTCAAAGGTCCGCAACCTCTGACGACCGCTCTGCATGGAGGTGCAAAAACGGACCGGCAGGATGCCTTCGCAAATGATGCGTATGTTCAGCTTGGTATCCGGAGCCAGAAAAGAGCGTATCGTAGCTCGAGACCGGGAGCGGGCGCTCCTCCAATGACGGCTGCGGTTTCGCCTTGATGCCTCTCGAAAGGAGAGATCGATCAGACCCGCTGCCGGCCCGCTCGGACGGCCTCGACAATGTCGATGGCGGCCCGGACGCCGCCTTCTATATCCAAATTGGAATTATCCAGCAAGTATGCATCTTCTGCAGGCTTTAAGGGCGCTACGCTGCGGTTCTTGTCGCGCTCGTCGCGCTTGAGGATGTCGGCCAGAACGAGCGCCTCATCGGCCGCCTCGCCCCGCGCCTTGGCCTCCAGCGTGCGGCGGCGGGCGCGGACGGCGGGATCGGCCACGACGAAGATCTTCACATCGGCATCCGGGCAGATCACGGTTCCAATATCGCGGCCATCGAGCACGGCGCCGGGCGGTTCCTCGGCGAAATGGCGCTGGAAGTTAAGCAGGACCTCGCGGACCCGCGGAAACGCCGAGACGATGGAAGCTGCATCACCGGATTCCTGGGTTTTCAGCAGCGGATTGCCGAAATGCTCGGGATCGAGGCTTTCGGCGGCATGCACGGCCTCGATCTCGTTATGCAGATCGATACCGCGCGACAGCAGCGTGAAACCCACCGCGCGATAGAGCACGCCGGTATCGAGATGACGGTAGCCATAATGCTTCGCCAGGCGCTTGCCCAGCGTGCCTTTACCGGATGCGGCGGGTCCGTCGATGGCGATGATCATACGCGTGTCAGTACCTGAGAGATTGCGTCTGTGACGCTTTAAGCAAAATCCGCGCCCAGCCTGCGCATCATCGGGATGAAGTCGGGAAAGCTGGTTGCGATGAAAGTGGTATCGTCGATGGTGACAGGCGCGTCGGAGGCACAGCCCATGACGAGGGCGGACATGGCGATACGATGATCCATATGGGTGGCGACCGTTCCGCCGCCGGGAACGCGGCCGGTGCCGTGCACGATGAGGTCATCGCCGACGATCTCGACCTTGACGCCATTGACGCGGATCATCGCGGCGGTGGCTTCCAGACGGTCGGATTCCTTGACGCGCAGCTCGTGCAGGCCGCGCATGACGGTCGTGCCTTCGGCAAAACTCGCAGCCACCGCCAGCACCAGATATTCGTCGATCATCGACGGCGCGCGCTCCGGCGGCACTTCGACGCCACGAAGCTTCGACGCCTTGATGCGAAACTTCGCCATCGGCTCGCCGGCATCGCCGCGAACATCGGTTTCCTCGATGGAAGCACCCATCTCGCGCAGGGTCGTGAACAGGCCGGTGCGTAGCGGATTGGTCATCACGTCCGTCAGCTCGATCTCCGAGCCCGGTGTGATCAGCGCCGCCACCATCGGAAAGGCCGCGGAGGACGGATCGGCGGGAACCACCACGTCGGCGCCCTTCAGCTCAGGCTGACCCTGCAACGTGATCTTGCGACCGTGGGCGCCTTCCTTTTCGGAGACAATGTCGGCGCCGAAATGCTTGAGCATCAGCTCCGTATGGTCGCGGCTGGCCTCCGCCTCGATTACCGTGGTGGCGCCGGGAGCCGACAGGCCGGCGAGCAGCACGGCGGACTTGATCTGCGCCGAGGCCACCGGCGTCTTGTAGACGATCGGCAGCGGGTCGCGGGCGCCTTGCAGGGTGAGCGGCAACCGGCCACCGTCCTGACAGGCCACGACCTTGGCGCCCATGAGTTCCAGGGGGTCGACAATGCGGCGCATCGGGCGGCTGCGCAACGAGGCGTCCCCGTCGAACGTCACTGTGATCGGGCAGCCGGCAACAGCGCCCATCACCAGCCGCGAGCCGGTGCCGGCATTGCCGAAATCGAGCGGCGTCTTCGGCTCGGCAAAGCCGGACACGCCTACGCCACTGATCTTCCACGCGAAATCCCCGGTGCGCTCAACCTTGGCGCCGAGGGCTTGCATGGCCTTGCCGGTATTCAGCACATCCTCGCCTTCGAGCAGGCCGGTGATGCGCGTTTCGCCGACTGCGAGCGCGCCAAGGATCAGCGCGCGATGCGAAATCGACTTGTCGCCGGGAACGCGCGCGGAGCCGCGCAAAGCGCCGCTTTTGCGCGCAGTGAGGGGCGTCGGCTTGGCGGCAGATGTCTCTGGATGGCTCAAAATACTGTTCCCTTGCGCAGGCGGGCTCGTAGCATATGGGCCACGGCGCGTCACGCGCCCGTCATTCGCATGCAAAGCGCTATTGACATGCGCGCCTCAACTAGCCAAGTGAAGCACCGTTTTTCAAGAAATCCCCAGGACACCTGCACGTGGCCAAATCCGACCTCGGAACCAAACGCATTTGCCCGACCACGGGCAAGAAGTTCTACGACCTCAACAAGACCCCGGTGATTTCGCCTTATACCGGTGAGGTGGTGCCGATCGCTCCCGTTGCGCCGACCCGTGGCCGCACCGCCGAGCGTGCCTCGACCGCAAATGCGACCGATGAGAACGAGACGGTTGACAACGAGGAGATGGTGTCCCTCGAGGAAGCCGATGCCGAGGAAAACACCGGCAAGAAGGCTGCCGTGCTCGAAACCGAGGACGATATCGAGGTCGACGATTCGCTGGGCGATGACGACGACGACGATTCGACCTTCATCGCCGACGAAGAAGAAGGCGATGACGACGTGACCGACATCATCGGCGATGTTGGCGGCGACGAAGAAAGTTAAGTGACAAGAACCTGACAAGTTTCCGACTTGGGGACTTGTGATCTGCCCGAACATGTGGTTTGGGTTTGCCGCGCGACGACGACCCAGTTCGTCGCAGGTTTCGGGGCCATAGCTCAGCTGGGAGAGCGCTTGCATGGCATGCAAGAGGTCGGCGGTTCGATCCCGCCTGGCTCCACCACGCTTCGCCAAGTGGCTTCGCGTGGCGCAGCCGCGCAGAGCCACTTGGCGAAGCGTGGTGTCCGGCGAAGCCCGCAGGGCGAAGACGGACTGAGAGTTTCGATCTCGCCTACACTGATCTCCTTCGAACTGTTTCCGCTCCCTTTCGACGATCCCAGGCGAATGCCGTCATGTGGTACGTCTACATCATCCGGAGCATTCACTTTCGAGATCAGGAGTACATCGGCGCGACTGCCGATCTGAGAAAGCGAATCGCCGAGCACAATGCCGGCAGATCAGCGCATACGTCCAAGTTCATGCCTTGGGAGCTCGTCTGGTACTGCGCTTTTCCAGACAAGCATCGCGCATTGGCATTCGAAAAATATCTCAAATCGCATTCCGGCCGCGCCTTCGCCAGGAAACGCCTCTAGCCGCCTATTCCCCCAGCGCCTTGTTCAGCCGATTCCTGAGCGCCACGATCTCGTCCTTCATCGCCACGAGCTGATCCACCGTGCAACCCGACGCGCCGAGAATACCTTGCGGCACGGCACCGGCCTTGTCGCGCAATGCCCTGCCCTGCGGCGTCAGCGCCACGATCACGGTACGCTCATCCTCCGCACCGCGGGTGCGTTTGACCAGACCCGCCGCCTCCAGCCGTTTCAGCAGCGGGGTCAGCGTGCCGGAATCGAGGAACAGCTTCTCGCCGATGTCCTTCACCGGGACATTGTCGCGCTCCCACAAAACCAGCATGGCCAGATATTGCGGATAAGTGAGCCCAAGCTTCTCCAGAAGCGGCTTGTAGACGCGATTGAATGCGTGGCCCGCAGAGTAGACCGCGAAGCAGATCTGGTTATCGAGCTGCAGGAAGCCCGCAGGGGCCGGTTTCTTCGCCATCGTCGTCTCCCACATGCATCTGGCCACGGGACGCTCCCGCAGCCAAGCCTCTTCACGATCAGTTGAGCACAATTTAATCGTGCGATCTCACTTTTTGTATTGTGCACAATCTACTTGTGCGCAATATTGTTGACGTCAACACGCGACGCGCAAGCGCCACAGCCTGAAGGAGACCACCATGTCCGTGAACGTTCTCTACAAGACCAGCGCCAAGGCTACCGGCGGCCGTGACGGCCGCGCCGTTACCACCGATGGCTCGCTCGATGTCAAACTCGTCACCCCGAAGGAACTCGGCGGCGCCGGCGGCGAAGGCAACAATCCCGAGCAACTGTTTGCCATGGGCTATTCGGCCTGCTTCATCGGCGCGATGAAGTTCGTGGGCTCGCAGGGTGGCCCGAAGGTACCGGCTGACGTCTCCGTGACCGCTACCGTTGGTATCGGCCCGCGCTCCGCCGGCGGCTTCGGCCTCGATGTCGAGCTCGCCATCTCGCTGCCCGGCCTCGCCCGCGCCGACGCAGAAGCGCTGGTCGAGAAGGCGCACCAGATCTGCCCGTATTCGAATGCCACGCGCGGGAATATCGACGTGCGGTCGGTCATCGTGTGAGGAGCCCCGCTCTCAGCCCCTCACGGTGAGGAGGCCTGGCGGCGCAATTGCGCCGCCGGAAGCGCCGTCTCGAACCATGAGATGGCCAGGCTCGGAGCTTCGTAGTCATCCTTCGAGACGCCGCTACGCGACTCCTCTGGATGAGAGCGGAGCAAGAATTGCGCATCAAGGCCCGGCTGCAGCCGGGCCTTTTGCGTTCGCCCTGCGAGCGTCACGCTCTCGCCATGGCGGCTGCGCGGAGAACGCCATTGCCGCATGCGGCGAAGCCCGGTAGCTCTGACGGCCTTCACGATGCTCTCCGGCATAATAATTCGCAACGAAACGAGAGAAGGCTGATTGAATGAGTCTACCCGTAGCTCCCGGCGCCATTGCCGGCCTGCGCGTGATCGATCTGTCGCGTGTGCTCGGTGGCCCCTACTGCACGCAGATTCTGGGCGACCACGGCGCTGACATCGTCAAAGTGGAGCCACCCGCCGGCGACGAGACCCGCGACTGGGGGCCCCCGTTCCATGATGAGGACGCAGCCTATTTCGTCGGCGCCAACCGCAACAAGCGCTCCATCGGCCTCGACCTCGCTTCCGAGGGCGGCCGCGCCGTGCTGATGCGGATGCTCGAAGATGCCGATGTGATGATCGAGAACTTCAAGCCCGGCACGCTCGACAAATGGGGCATCGGCAACGACTTTTTGCGCGAGAAATTTCCGCAGCTGATCCATTGCCGCATCTCCGGCTTCGGCGCCGACGGACCACATGGCGGCCATCCCGGCTATGACGCCATCATCCAGTCGATGGTCGGCCTGATGGCCTCCACCGGTTCGCAGGAAAGCGGCCCGACGCGTATCGGCGTTGCGTTGGTGGACATGTGCACCGGCCTCTATGCCTGTGTCGGCATCCTGATGGCGCTGCAGGAGCGTGCAAAGTCGGGCCTCGGCCAGTTCGTGGAAGCGACGTTGTACGAGACCGGCCTTGCGATCATGCATCCGCATACGTCGAACTATTTCTACAATGGCGGCAAGCCGCCGGCCCTCACCGGCAACGAGCATCCGAACCTGGTGCCCTACGCCGTGTTTAAGGCGCGCGACGGCAACATCTTCATGGGTGTCGGCAATGACGGCACCTTCCGGAAATTGTGCCGCGAACTCGGCAAGCCGGATCTCGGCACCGATGAGCGCTTTGCGCGCAATCGCGACCGTGTGGTGAATCGCGATGCCTTGCGGGCCGAGCTGGAAACGATCCTCGCCCAGCACGACTCCGCACCACTCTGCGAACGCCTGCTCGGCGCCGGCCTGCCTGCCGGCCCGGTGCAGTCGATCGACAAGGCGCTCGCCAACGCGCACACCAAGCATCGCGGCGACGTCATCGAAAAGGATTGGTATAAGGGCGTTGCCTCGCCAGTGCGTTTCGATCGTACCAAAGCGAGCCTTCGCCGTGTGCCGCCAAAGTTCAACGAGCACTTCGACGAGATCCTGACCGAATTCGGCTACTCGGCCGATGAGATCACGGACCTCGTGGCCAAGGGCACGGTGAGCGGCCCCGAGCGCAAGCGCTGACGATCGTGCGGGGCTGCGCGATTCGCAGCCCCGCACATCTCCGACTTTTTGCGGCTTCCCAATGCCGCCTTTTCCCGCTTAGCATCCGGCCTGCCAAAATGTCGCAGGCACGTCATCCGACGCAGTGTGTTGCGTTGAGACGATGACGGCACCCGGGAGAAACTAAATGAACCGCTCACAGCTCGCGATTGCCACTCTGCTCGCGTCCTCGCTGGCGCTTGTTGCGCCTGCACAAGCCGTGACCGAGATCCAGTGGTGGCATGCGATGACGGGCGGCAACAATGACATCGTCAACAAGCTCGCCACCGATTTCAATGCATCGCAAAGCGACTACAAGGTGGTACCGACCTTCAAGGGCGCCTATCCCGACACGATGAATGCCGGCATCGCCGCGTTCCGCGCCGGCACCGCACCGCATATCCTGCAGGTGTTCGAAGTCGGCACCGCGACCATGATGAGCGCCAAGGGCGCTATCAAGCCGGTCTATCAGTTGATGAAGGATGCCGGCGAACCGTTCGATCCCAATGCCTATCTGCCGGCGATCACGGGGTACTATTCGACATCGAAGGGCGAGATGCTGTCGTTCCCCTTCAACTCGTCATCCATGGTGATGTGGGTCAATCTCGACGCGCTGAAGAAAGCCAACATCGCGGAAATCCCGAAGACCTGGCCGCAGGTGTTCGAGGACGCCAGGAAGCTGAAGGCGGCAGGCTATACGACATGCGGCTTTTCGAATGCCTGGGCGACCTGGGCGAATATCGAGCAGTTCTCCGCCTGGCATAACGTGCCGATCGGCAGCAAGGCGAACGGCCTCGATGGTTTCGATACTGTGCTGCAATTCAACACACCACTGCATGTAAAGCACCTGCAGACGCTGACCGAACTCGTCAAGGACAAGACCTACGACTATTCCGGCCGTGCCAACGCCAGCGAAGCACGCTTTGGCTCCGGCGAATGCCCGCTATTCCTGACGTCATCGGGCTATTACGCGACCGCAAAGAGCACGGCAAAATTCGCCTTCACCTCGGCGCCGATGCCGTATTACCCGGAAGCCGAGGGCGCGCCGCAGAACTCGATCATCGGCGGCGCCTCGCTGTGGGTGATGGGCGGCAAGAAACCGGACGAATACAAAGGCGTCGCCAAGTTCTTCGCGTTCCTGTCCGACACCGACCGGCAGGCGAAGCTGCATCAGGAATCCGGCTATCTGCCGATCACCAAGGCCGCCTATGAGAAGACCAAGGCCTCAGGCTTCTACGAGAAGAACCCGACGCTGGAGACACCCTTGAAGGAGCTCACCAACAAGGAGCCCACGGAGAATTCGCGCGGACTTCGCTTCGGCAACATGGTGCAACTGCGCGACATCTGGTCGGAAGAGATCGAGGCCGCGCTCGGCGGCCAGAAGACGGCGCAGCAGGCACTGGATGCCGCCGTGACGCGCGGCAATGCGATGCTGCGGACGTTTGAGAAGGCAGTGAGGTAGTTCTGATCCTGTCCCGGACGCGGTGCAGCCTTCTTACGCTGCTCCGCAGAGCCGGGACCGTCGCAAACGCCGGAGCTTGATACGGTCCCGGCTCTGCAGTGCACCACGCCAAGGGGCGCGATGCACTGCGTCCGGGACACAGGCTGGGGGCACGACAGCACATGGACAAATCCGCGATCTTCGGTAACAAGGCGCTGCCTTATGCGCTACTGCTGCCGCAACTCGTCATCACGCTGGTGTTCTTCTATTGGCCGGCGAGCCAGGCCGTGTGGCAGAGCTTCCTGCGCGAGGATGCCTTCGGGCTGAACTCCGAATTCGTCGGGCTGGAAAACTATCAGGCGCTGTTCGCTCAGCCGGAATACTACAAGGCGATGGCGACGACGCTGGTGTTCTCGTCGCTGGTCGCGGCATTGTCGCTTGCCATCGCGCTGCTGTTCGCGACGCAGGCGGACAAGAATCTCAAAGCCGCACCGATCTTCAAGGTGATGATGATCTGGCCTTATGCAGTCGCACCCGCGGTGGCCGGCGTACTGTGGCTCTTCATGTTCCATCCGACGCTCGGCACGCTGGCGAGGCCGCTGCGCATTGTCGGCTTCCACTGGAATCCGCTGCTCAACGGCAACCATGCGATGGCGCTGATCGTCATGGCCGCGGTGTGGAAGCAGATCGCCTATAATTTCCTGTTCTTCCTCGCCGGCCTGCAATCGATCCCGCGCAGCGTGCTCGAAGCGGGCGCCATCGACGGCGCCGGGCCGCTGCGGCGATTCTGGACCATCACCTTCCCGCTGCTGTCGCCGACCACGTTCTTCCTGCTGGTCGTGAATGTCGTCTACGTTTTCTTCGATACTTTCGGCATCATCGACGCGGTGACAGGCGGCGGTCCGGCGGGATCGACCACCACCATGGTCTACAAGGTCTATGCCGACGGCCGGCTCGGCGGCGATCTCGGCGGATCGGCGGCGCAGTCCGTCGTGCTCATGGCGATCGTCATCGCGCTCACCGCAATCCAGTTCCGCTATGTCGAACGCAAGGTGCAATACTGATGGTCGAGCACCGCCGGTGGAACGATGTCGTCGCCTATACGATCCTCACACTCGGCGTGCTGCTGGTCGTATTCCCCGTCTATGTCGCGCTGATCGCCTCGACCCATGACGCTGCTACCGTGGTCAACGGCAACATGCCGATGACGCCGGGCAGCCACACCTGGGACAACTACTATCGCGCCATCTTCGTGGGCGGATCGCGCGCCAGCCGCGAACCGGTCGGGCACATGCTGATCAACTCCTTCGTCATGGCGATGGGCATCGCGCTCGGCAAGATTTTCATCTCGATCCTGTCGGCCTATGCCGTCGTGTATTTCCGCTTCCCGTTCCGCAAGACGGCGTTCTGGATCATCTTCATCACGCTGATGCTGCCGGTCGAGGTGCGCATCTATCCCACCTACAAGGTGATCGCGGACCTGAAGATGCTCGACAGCTATGGTGGACTGATCCTGCCGCTGATCGCATCGGCCACTGGCACGCTGCTATTCCGGCAGTTCTTCATGACGATCCCCGATGAACTGCTTGAAGCCTCACGCCTCGATGGCGCGGGTCCCTATCGCTTCTTCAAGGATACGCTGCTTCCGCTGTCGGTGACGACCATGGCGGCGCTGTTCGTGATCCAGTTCATCTATGGCTGGAACCAGTATCTATGGCCGTTGCTGATCACCACGCAGGACTCCATGCAGACCATCGTCACCGGCATCAAGAAGATGCTGACGACGACGGACGAACTCGCTGAATGGCAGCTTGCGATGGCCACTGCGATCCTGGCGATGGTCCCGCCGGTGGCCGTAGTCATCTTCATGCAGCGACTGTTCGTGCGCGGCCTGGTCGAGACGGAGAAGTAATATGGCCAGCGTGACGCTGCGGAACGTACGAAAAACCTACCCCGGCGGCTTCGAGGCCATCAAGGGCATCGACTTTGAGATTGCCGACGGCCAGTTCTGCGTGCTGGTGGGCCCTTCCGGCTGCGGAAAGTCCACACTGCTGCGCATGGTGGCGGGGCTTGAAACGGTAACCTCCGGCGAGATCGATATCGGCGGCCGCGTGGTCAATCAGGTGGAGCCGGCGGATCGCGACATCGCGATGGTGTTTCAGAACTACGCGCTTTATCCGCATATGACCGTCTACAACAATATGGCCTATGGCTTGCGCAACCGCCGCATGGCGAAAGACGAGATCGATACGCGCGTACGCGCAGCTGCGCAGACGCTCGAACTCTCCACCATGCTCGATCGGAAACCTCGGCAACTCTCCGGCGGCCAGCGCCAGCGCGTCGCCATGGGCCGCGCCATCGTAAGGCAGCCGAAGGCTTTCCTGTTCGACGAGCCGCTGTCCAATCTCGATGCAAAGCTTCGCGTGGCCATGCGCGTTGAAATCCGTAAGCTGCAACGCAGACTGAAGACCACATCGATCTATGTGACGCATGATCAGCTCGAGGCAATGACGCTGGCAGATATTCTGGTCGTGATGAACGGAGGCATGATCGAGCAGATCGGCACCCCGCTCGACATTTACAGCAAGCCGAAAACGACCTTTGTCGCCTCTTTCATTGGTGCCCCGCCGATGAATCTGATCGGGCTGCGGGATGACGCGCTCAGCACCAGCTTTGCGGGCACCGAAGCCGGCATTCTCGGCGTACGGCCCGAAGATCTCGTCCTCTCCGACACCGCGCCGGAAGGCGGTGTCGCGTTGGATCTCACGGTGGAGACCATCGAGCGCGTCGGCGCCGAGACCTATGTTTATGGCTCTCGCGCCGGCCGTCAGGCTGCCGTCAGCAGCACCCCGGGCGAACTGCCCGAAGGCGAGATGATCGTCCGCATCCCTGGCCTGGAGGCGCCCGCGATCGGTGCCCATATCCGCGCCGTAGCCCCCCGCGGCAAACTGCACCTGTTCTCGGCGGACGGTCGGGCACGGATCGAAAACCGATCCATTTCAGGCTGTTGACACCGTTTACCGTGCAATCGCCGGGTGCTTGAACCCGGTACGTCGATCCCCATATCTTTGGCAGACCGGTTGGCACAGTGCTGATCGGCCAGGGGTGCCGTAAGGGCCCCTCAAAGTCGCTTCGAGAGGGCTTTGTACCGATGTCACGTGTTCCTTCGTTGTCCAGTCCGTTCCTTTTGGGGTTCGATGAGATCGAGCGTGCGCTCGACCGCGTCGTCAAGGGTGCCGACGGCTATCCTCCCTACAATATCGAGCGGTGCGACCGTGAAAACGGCCACCCCGAAAAGCTGCGGATCACGCTGGCGGTTGCCGGCTTCACCCGCGAGCAGCTCGATGTGACTACCGAGGAAAACCAGCTCGTCATCCGCGGCCGCCAGCAGGACGACAAGACCCGGCAATACATCCATCGCGGTATCGCCGCGCGCCACTTCCAGCGCACATTCGTGCTGGCGGAGGGGATGCTGGTGCTGGGTGCGGATCTGAAGAACGGGTTGTTGTCGATCGATCTCGCCAGGCCTGAGCCTGAAAGGGTCATTAAGACAATCGCCATCAATGAGCACGACTAATTGTATGGAACGAGTAGCGGACTCGACCGCTTGAATCAGTTGAGGAGTCGAGACGATGACTGAAGTTGAAATTGCTGCCGTGAAGAATCCCGCCATCACAACCGAAGCGCTGGCGCATCTGGGTGAAGGTTTGATCGCCTATGTGAAGCCTGTACGCTCCGAGGATGTGCCCGGCCTATTCCCGCAGGCGCCGGAGATTGCGCCGGGATTGCAGTTGTTCGCGCTGCATGCCGCCGATGGCACACCGATCATGCTCACCGACAGCCGCGAAACGGCCGTTGCGAATGCATGGAGCCAGGAATTGCAGGCCGTCAGCGTCCATTGATTTGAGGCGCTAACCTAATCCGTCATTGCGCGCCCTGACGAATTGGCAACGCCGATTCGTTTGGGCGAAGCACTGCGGATAGCCAGGAGCTGGGTTGCGTCGTCACTTTGCTCGTCGCAATGTGGGGCGCATGGGTACTTGTTTAACCCACCATCAATATCGCCGCGGCATCCTCAGCTCAGCGCTTCGACCCGGACGCATCGGTCGATATCCAGAAAATCTATCCCCCCATCACATTCAATCTGAACATTCGCTGCGATGTCTCCATCGCGGTTGATTGCATCGCTCTTCCAGTCGAAGCGAATAGTGACCACGCGTTCACCATGACTTGAGAAAGTCAGTCATGACGGGATTCGAGGTCGCCATGACTGGATCGGTAGTTGGATCACCACAGGCTCACATCGTTCAGATCGAGAGCCTGCTGCATAGCTTCAGTACGACGCACGCCAACGACAATGTCGCACCGCGACGCAGCCGTGGCTTCGATCGCCGGCCGGTGGTCGCTGCCTGTCTCGCCTTCTTCGTCTTCGCGCCAGGCTGCGCCGCAGCGGCGGCATTCCTGCTACACAACGATGGCACCGTGCCGCCGCTGGTAACACCCGGCACCAACCCGCCTTCGATCGCGAAATCCGACCGCCTGCCGCTCGATCAATGGAGCGCCGAAGCAAACGAACGCCTCGGCGCGCAGCAAGACCTGCGTGTTGCGGCTGCGATCCTCGCGGAAGATGCGAAGTTTCTCCAGCCGATGGTGATCCGCGGCAGCCTTGAAGACGGCACGATCACGGCCTTCGCCGAAGCGGTGCCGAGCGAGACCACCATCGCCGAAGCGCCAGCGACAATCGAGCCGAGCACAGCCCCTGCGAAAAGCCGCACCAAGCGACATGCGCGGCGGCCCCCACCGATCCGCGTGGCTGAAGCCGCGCCGATGCCAGAACCACCAGAACTGACCTTCCTAGAGAAACTTTTCGGGACGCGTTTCAACTAATTCCACCACCATCCAAACAAGCGAGCATAGAAATGCAAAACACTGCAGCGATGACCTCGGACGTCAAAGCCCTCCTTACACTTCTCGCCCTCAAGACCGGCACCAGCTCACCGGAGATCCATCATGCGCTGCAGCTCGCTGCCGCATCGCGCGTGATGATGGCGGAAGAACATGCAAATCCCTCGCGCAATCAGGCCGACACGACTGCCAGCAATGTCGCCAAGCTGCGCCCGAACACGAACAACGTGCCTGAGACCTCCGCGTCCGTGCGCCGCATGAAGCAAAGCGCCGAGGCGATGAACTCCGACATCAAGGCACTGATCACGCTGATGCTGCTGAAGAACGGCGCTGACGCGAACGAAATCCAGACGGCGCTGCGCATGGCCGCCGGATCGCGCGCTGCCGCCGCGGCGGAGGAAGCCGAAGCGCTGCGCGCGGAGCAGCAAGCAGATGGCAATCCGGAAATGGTCGCCGAACTCGCAAGCCTCGCTGGCGGACGCCAGGGCGGCAGCAAGGAATTCGCGGCTTAAGCTCCTTCGTGTTCCGGACGCAATGCACCGCGTCGTCTTCGACGTGATGCATGCAGAGCCGGGACCGCACGAAACGATGACACCTGCTACGGTTCCGGCACTGCGAAGCAGCACTTCGTGCTGCGTCGCGTCCGGGACAAGTATTTTTGGGATTGCTAAGCCGCTGTCGCCGGCGGCAGCGCGAGCACCGAATAGATCGCCTGTGCATCGCGCGAGGCACGCAGCTTCTTGGCGACATCCTGATCGCGCAGCAAACGCGCGATACGCGCCAATGCTTTCAGGTGATCGGCACCCGCACCTTCCGGCGCCAGCAGCAGGAAGACGAGATCGACGGGCTGACCATCCATCGCCTCAAAATCGATCGGACGCTCCAAGCGTGCAAACAAACCGAACAGCTTATCCAGCTTCGGCAGCTTGCCATGCGGAATCGCAACGCCGTAACCGACGGCCGTGGTGCCCAGCTTCTCTCGCTGCAGCAGCACTTCGAAGATCGTGCGCTCGTTCTGTCCCGTCAACGCAGATGCGCGCGCCGCCAGCTCCTGCAGCGCCTGCTTCTTGCTATTAACCTTCAACGCCGGGAGGATCGCCTCGGGCGCTACCAGATCGGTAATTGTCATTGACCGTTCCGAGGAAAATTGACCGTCCGCGGTGAGTTTGGACCAAGACCGGCAGCGTCAAGAAAGACTGTAAGTGGACATCGTTCCCGGTGACAGAGAACGCTCAGGCGCCTATCGCCCGGAACGTATTCTAGCACCGGAGAACCCCATGCGAAATCCATCGACGGTATAACCCGTCAAAGGCGGCGGACCATATGCATGGCCCGCCGAGGCGTCAATGGCGTCAGGACGGTTTAATCACCGGAGGATCGACCCAGCCGACATTCCCATCCGTCCTGCGATAGACGAGATTTACCCGGCCGGTACTGCCATGCTGGAATACCACGACCGCAGCGCCGGTGAAGTCGAGTTCCTGCACCGCCTGGCTGACCGACAGGCGTTTCAGCGACTTGGTCGCTTCCGCGATGATGACAGGCTCGTAACCGTTCACGACTTCATCTTCGTGATCGGGCGCTTCGATGATGTAACTCGGCGCATCCAGTGTGGGCGCCGTGAGTTCGGCGAGCGCCTCAGCTTCCGCATGCGCCTTGCGCGCGGAGCGATCCTTCAGCCGACTCTTGTAGCGGCGCAGACGCTTCTCGATCTGCAGCAACGCTTGATCGGCGCTCGCATAGGCATCCTGTGCGTTGGATTCGGCTTCGAGTGTAACCCCAGAATCGAGATGCAGAGAACAGTCGGTGCGGAAACCGAAACCGTCTTTGCTCAAAGTAATGTGACCCGAATAATTGCCGTCGAAATATTTACGCAGAACTTCATCCGTGCGCTCGGACACACGGCCGCGCAGAGCGTCTCCAACGCTGATGCTTTTTCCCGAGATGCGAAGGGTCATGACTGATACCTCGATTCGATCTGAGTAGTACCGACAGTATCCCGTTTCCACGGGAGCGCAATCAAGCTGATGCAGTGTCGCGGGATCGGTCGGGTGTCTTTTCGGACGCCTTTTCAGAAGATGCCCTGTCAGACGGGTTGGCGGGCGCCTTGAAAGCATTGCCAAGCATGCTTTGCTTGTCTCGGCGGCGTTGCACCGACGACGGAATCCGCATGGCTTCGCGGTATTTCGCCACGGTACGACGCGCAATATCAATGCCGGTTGCGCGCAGGCGTTCCACGATCGTGTCATCGGACAGAATAGCCGACGGGCTTTCGCCATCGATTAATTGCCTGATGTGATGACGCACGGCTTCAGCCGAATGCGCTTCGCCGCCATCGGCCGAAGCGATCGACGCCGTAAAGAAATATTTCAATTCAAAAATGCCGCGATTGGTCGCCATGTATTTATTTGCGGTCACGCGCGACACCGTCGATTCATGCATCTGGATCGCGTCGGCAACAGCCTTCAGATTCAGGGGGCGCAGATGCGCGACGCCCTGAGTGAAGAAACCGTCCTGCTGACGAACGATTTCCGTTGCTACCTTGAGAATCGTACGCGCGCGTTGATCCAGCGCACGAACGAGCCATGTCGCATTCTGCATGCAATCGGAAAAATACGTCTTGTCGCCGTCCTTGCGGATCGTCTTCGACAACTCGGAATAGTAATTCTGATTGACCAGCACGCGAGGCAACGTGTCGCTGTTCAATTCGACCAGCCAACCGCCGTCCGGACCGGGACGTACATACACGTCGGGCACAACCGTCTGCGCGCGCGATGCGCCGAACTTGTGGCCGGGTTTCGGATCGAGCCTGCGAATCTCGCCGATCATATCGGAGAGATCTTCGTCATCGACGCCGCACAGTTTGCGCAAGGACGCGACGTCACGCTTGGCAAGCAGATCGAGATTCTCGATCAGCGCCTGCATCGCGGGATCGTAGCGGTTCTGCTCGCGCAGTTGGAGTGCGAGACATTCACTGAGATTGCGTGCGCAGACACCCGGCGGATCGAATGTCTGCAACGTAGCGAGCACAAGCGCGACATCTTCTGCCGATGCGCCGAGCTTGTCGCCGGCATCGCCGAGATCGGCTGGCAAGTAACCGGCCTCGTCGACGAGATCGATCAGATACTGCCCGATCATGCGCTGGGCCTGCGATGTGAACGCAACTGCAAGCTGCTCGGCGAGATGATCGCCAAGCGTCACTTCCGCCGCGACGAAGGCCTCGAGATTGTAGTCGTCGTCGTTCGACGCGCCACCACCCCATTCGGTATAGGCGGTGGGTGCAACATCCTGCGCATTGCGTGCGGCTGCTTCGGCCGGTTCTTCGGAAAATACATTGTCGAGACCAGTGTCGAATGTCTGCTCGATCTCGCTGCGCGAACCGAGATTGTCGCTCATCCAGTCTTCGGGAGCGGGGCCATCGAAGCTGCTATCGCCACCACGGTCGGCAAGATCGGAACTATCGCCACCGGCATCGGATGCGGAACCGTAATCGTCGGAACGCTCATAGTCGGATCGCTCGGCGCTCTGTTCGCCCGCAACCGGCTGTTCCGGACCGTCGCTGGCACGCTCGAGCAGCGGATTGCGCTCGAGTTCATCCTCGACAAAGGTAGAGAGGTCGAGATTCGACAGCTGCAGCAGCTTGATCGCCTGCATCAGCTGCGGCGTCATCACCAGCGACTGGGTTTGCCGAAATTCAAGTCTCTGCGTCAGCGCCATCGCGGCAAAAACCGATCCAAGAAAGAAGAAGGCCTGAAAATTGGTCCGTTTCTTGCTTAGACCTTTCCCGGCCCGATGTACACGTCTTGACGAACGGGAAATTTGGGCTAGAGGCGGAATTCCTCGCCAAGGTAAAGACGGCGCACGTCCGGATCCGCCACGATCTGTTCCGGCGTTCCTTCCGTGAGGATTTCGCCGGCGTAAACGATATAAGCACGGTCCGTCAGGCCCAAGGTCTCGCGCACGTTATGGTCAGTGATGAGCACGCCGATGCCGCGATTGGTCAGATGCCGCACGAGATCCTGAATGTCGCCGACAGCGATGGGATCGATGCCTGCGAAGGGTTCGTCCAACAGCATGTAGTTCGGCCGCGTCGCCAATGCGCGCGCGATCTCGACGCGGCGGCGCTCGCCGCCTGACAGCGCGATCGACGGCGACTTGCGCAGCCTGGTGACATTGAATTCGTCGAGCAGCGCGTCGAGTTCGTATTCCCGCTTCTTGCGGCTCGGCTCGATGACTTCGAGCACGGCGCGGATGTTCTGCTCGACCGTCAGACCCCGGAAGATCGAGGCTTCCTGTGGCAGATAGCCGATTCCAAGGCGCGCGCGCTGATACATCGGCAGCTTCGTGACATCGTGGCCATCGAGCTCGATGGCGCCACTGTCCGCCGCGATCAGGCCGGTGATCATGTAGAACACCGTGGTCTTGCCGGCGCCGTTGGGACCGAGCAGGCCGACGGCCTCGCCGCGGCGAACATAGATGCTGACGCCGCGCACGACCTGACGGGAACCGTAGGTCTTCTTGACGCCGTGGACGGCCAGATAGCCCGATCGCGGCGCCGCGGCGCCATTACCGCGCTGGCGTGGCGGCTGGGGTGGCGGAACATCCGGGCGACGGGCTCGGGCGACCGGCTGTTGCTGAGTGGCCTGCGGCGCAGCCGCAGGGACCGCACGCGACATCGGCGGGGCATCGCGCATGGGCTGCCCCACCAGCGTGCCCATATCGTCCTGCAGCCCGGTAATATCGACCGGAGACCGGGCAAAACCTTGCGAGCCGCGTTTCGGAGCGCGCCGACGGAACATGCCGAGGAGATCAACCATTCGCGCTACGATTTACCTTTAACGAACCGTCTGTGACGGCCGAGTGTCCGATCAAACAATGGCGATAACGGGTTAACGGTCAGGTTTCAACGGCGGCGCGTGGCAGGCACCCACCCACCACCTGCACTATTTTTTCGACCCCGGAATGATGGAGGTCGGTCCGCCACCCTGACCTGAGCCGGAGGACTGGAACATGCCAGTGACGCGTCCGCTACTCGCTTCGACGCGGGACGTCCCGTTCGTCAGATCCACGATGAGCCTATCGCCACGCAACACATTCTTGCCTTGGGTCAGCACGACCCCGTTCGTGCCACCGGTCATGGTGACAAGATTCTTGGTGGTTTCGAAGACCGCCATCTCGCCTGTCACGACCTGGTCTTTTTGCGTAACGATCACATTTCCGCGTGCTTCGAGCTTCCGAATCGAGGACGAGCCACCCGGCCCCGGCTGAGCCGCCTTCATCTGGGCCTTCTGGGCACCTTTAGCCGGCGCCGTATCCTTCCCCTGCTGGTCCGCGGATTTGGCACCGTCGTAAAACACCACCAACGACTTCGACTTCATGGTGGTATCACCCTGAATCACCTTCACATCGCCGGAAAAAGTGGCTTCCTTCTGCTTATCGCGCACTTCCAGTGAGGCAGCCTCGATCTGGATCGGCTGGTCACGGTTTTGCGAGAATCCCTGCATGGCATTAGGCACGCCCGACACGGCGCTTTGAGCAACCGCCTCGCCAATTACCAGCAGGGCCACCACCGACAGGCCTGCGCCCATCCAGCGATGGCGCGGAAAAAGACGTTTCGAGATCATGGTCACATTCATTTCGCCTGAGCGCGCTTGCCGCCATTGGTGCGCGGCTTGTCGGATTCGGCAGGCACCTTTGTGTCAGGTTCGGGCGTTGCCTCCGGCTGCGCAGCCCCCTCCGCCGGCGGCTGATCCATCACCAGATTCATCGATACGCCGCCCTCGAATCGCACTACTTCGCCATTGTCCGTAATACGCATCCGCTGGCCAAGCAAAGTACCGTTGAGCAGCTTCACATCCACCGGCTTGTTGGAATCGACCGTGCCCTTGGCGATATCGACAATAGCTTCCGTCAGTCGTGCCTCGTAGCCTGTGGTCGTCTGCAGGAAGATGTCCTTGGTCAGATGCAGCAACTGCGTCTTGGAATTAAACTGGCCGCTCCGCGCATCAAGACTGAGCGTCGATTTGTCCTCCATGACGACTTTGGCGCGCAGGATGGACAATTCGAGATTATCGGGATCGGTGAGGTCCTGGGTCGCCGCCTTCGCCCATAGCTCATAAGGCCGGCCGTCTGGCGAGAAACCGGCCAGATGCGGCGTTTCCATGGTGATCTTGGTACCGGATACGACGAGGTTGCCGATATCGACGGGCAGCTTGGTCAGGATTCGAAATGGATTGAAGATCGAGATGCCGACAATGACCGCCATGGACAGCAGCACAATGGCCGGGACGGCGATCCGCAGCACACGCACGAAGCGGCTATGGCGCGCAGCGGCTTTGAACCGCGCTTCCATGGTCACTTCATAACGATCAGCCTGAATTGAACTCACCGCCGCTCCAACGGGCCAGCTTCAGCAGACTGCCCGGCATCGGCTGATATTCTACGCTGAATTGCGCCGCTTTGCAGCCCCACGCACCCAGAACGAGGAGTTTGGCCGAAACACGGCGGCGCGATCTGCCACAGGGCGCCCGGTGTCACAGTGCCGCAGGCAGCATCAGGAATGGGCGAAGATATCCTCGTCCTCCCAGCCCGACAGGTCGAGCCGAGCCCGGCTGGGCAGGAACTCGAAACAGGCCCGAGCCAGATCGGTACGCCCCTCTCGGGCCAGCATCACGTCAAGTTTTTCACGCAGGGCATGGAGATGCAGCACATCCGACGCCGCATAGGCCAGCTGGGCCTCGCTCAGCGTCTCGCTGCCCCAGTCGCTCGACTGCTGCTGCTTCGACAGATCGACGCCCAGGACTTCGCGAACGAGATCCTTGAGGCCATGGCGATCCGTATAGGTGCGGCACAGGCGCGAGGCGATCTTGGTGCAATAGACCGGCGACGGCATCACGCCGAGCGCGTTGTACAGCGCGGCGAGATCGAAACGGGCGAAATGGAAGATCTTGGTGATGCTGGCATCGCCGAGCAGTTTCTTCAGATTCGGCGCATCGGTATGACCCATCGGGATCTGCACCACGTCGGCGCTGCCATCGCCCGGCGAAAGCTGCACCACGCAGAGGCGATCGCGATGCGGATTGAGCCCCATAGTCTCGGTGTCGATCGCTACCGATGTGGTGTAGCGGCTCAGATCCGGCAGGTCGCCGCGATGCAGGCGGATGGTCATGATGCTTACAGGCCTCTATTCGCGCCCTCGATTCGAGAGCTTTTGGCCACTTTACCGTGCAATGATCGGGCTGACGAGAGACGCTCGCCCGCAGACATATTTCCCGGACGGCAGAAAAGCTGACAGACTGAGCCGGTTACCGAGCCCTTGCGCCGCGAACAGAGGTTGCAGATGAACGTTGCACAACAACGCCTACCCCGCTTCGCGGTCTTGATCGATGCCGATAACACCTCACCGCAGATTGCCGGTGGTCTGTTCGAGGAAATATCGAAGTCCGGCGAAGCCAGCGTCCGGCGAATTTACGGCGACTTTTCGAGCCCGCAACTGCGGTCATGGGCCGATATCCTGCAGAAGCATGCGATCGACCCTTACCAGCAGTTTGCCTACACGAAGGGCAAGAACGCATCGGATATCGCGCTGGTGATCGACGCAATGGACCTGTTGCACAGTGGGCGCTTCGACGGCTTTTGCCTCGTATCCTCCGATAGCGACTTCACCCGACTTGCTTCGCGACTGCGTGAGCAGGGCGCCGACGTCTACGGCTTCGGCACACGAAAAACACCCGAGAGTTTTCGACAGGCATGCCGGCGCTTCATCTATACGGAAAATCTGATGCCCGAGCGCGCGGTGGCTGCGACCGAGCAGCCGTCGGCCACCGTGGCCTCGAAGAATCACGCGGCGGCAATCCCCATTCTGGAAAGGGTGATCGCCCAACTCGGCAGCGAAGAAGGCTGGGTCAATCTGGACCGGCTAGGCGAACAACTGCCTAACTTCGTGTCCGACTTCGACACGCGAACCTATGGTTTCAGGAAGTTGAGCGATCTCGTGCGCAAGACAGAGACATTCGAGATCGAAAAAACGGAAGCAGGTCGATTGCGGGTTCGGGTCAAACCGGCGGCACGGCCGGCAAAGGCAACGACACCCAAATCGGATGCGCCCCCTAAATCCGACGCGGCACCGGAAAAGACACCGCGACAGAAGAAAGCAGCAACGCGGCGGAGAGCGAAAACCGGCGGCGCGAAGGAGGAAGCTGTCAGCAAGGCGTGACGGCTTCCCCCAAAGACCGGTCTGTGAACTCAGGCCGGATCGAAATAGTGGATTTCCATCAGCACGCAACCGCCAACGGACTTGAACGGGCCGTGAAATACACCCGGCGGGCGGACTGCATAGGTGTTCGGCTGGAAGCTTTCGCCACCATTGCCCTGCTTGTCGTTGCCGACGATCAGGTCACCGGTGAACAGGAACACTTCTTCCCAGTATTCGTGCACGAACGGCTCGGTGGTGTAGACGCCCGGATCGAAGCGCAGCAGACGCGTGCGGCTGCCCTTCTTGTTGGCCTCGTCGAGCGCACCGGACAGGATCTTCTGCTGGATACCCGCCGGATAGCCGGGCGGCGTTTCCCAACCCGACGACATATCGATGGTGCGGAATTCGTCGTGAATCTTGTTGACGGCCATGATGGGTGTCCTGACGTGATGAGTTAGGCAACAGCTGCGACGGGCTTGCCGCCGGTGGTGAGTTCGTCGGCAAGGTCATAGCTCGCCAGCATCTGGTCGAGCAACGCAGTGGATTTGGCCCAGTCATATGTGCGGAACGCATGGCCTTTGGTGACGAAGGTCGCACCGGCGAAGAACATCTCGTATTGCGAGTGGCGCGAGGCGAATTCCGAGCCGACCGCATCCCAGGCGAGCTTGTAGAACTTCACCTTGTCGACCGCATTGGCCGCCGGCGATTGCTGGGTCTTGCCGATCAGGGCCGCCAGTTCCGGATTCTCGAAATCCTTCACAGATGATGGCAACATGATCATGCCGCCGCCAGCGAGCTCGCGCAGCGTATTGATGACTTTGGCATAGAGCTGCTGGGTCAGCACCTGCGCCCCGTAAAGCAGCGCACGATCGGGAACGAAATATTCGCCGCGCTGGACGCCCTTGGCTTCCATGGCGAGCACGAACGCTTCCACCATTGAGACTTCGGCGGCGAGCTGGCCGAGCATTTCCTTGACCTGCGGGAAGCCGATGATGCCATTGGTCTCCGCGGTGCGATGCGCGATGCCGATCAGAAAGCGCAGCTTCACCGACAACCGGATCATCGCCTGATAGTTCTGGTAGGAATGCGCCGGCGTCGCGTGGAACTGCTTCTGGCACATGGCGATGTCCTGATCGATGAACACGCGATCCCACGGCACTTTCACGTCGTCGAAGTAGAGAACGGCGTCGTTTTCATCGAAACGGCTGGCGAGCGGATTGTCGAACACAGAGGTCGCCGACGCTTCATAGGACTTACGCGACA
Source organism: Bradyrhizobiaceae bacterium PARB1 (assembly GCA_002256345.1). GTDB lineage: Bacteria > Pseudomonadota > Alphaproteobacteria > Rhizobiales > Xanthobacteraceae > Tardiphaga. Next base: position 475,711 of record NKIY01000004.1, read on the forward strand.
GGATCTTGAGACCCTTGGTGTTCATCGGGATCGCGAAGGACACCGCATACTTTTCGTCGCCCGGCTGCAGCGGCTGGATGCAGGTGACGAACACCTCATTGGCCATGATGCCGCCGGTGGCCAGCATCTTGGCGCCGCGAATCACCAGTCCATCGGCATCGCGCGAGACGACGCCCGCTGAAAGGAACGGATCGGCCTGCTGCGCTGCGCTCTTGGAGCGATCGGCCTGCGGATTGATGATGACGTAAGTGAGATAGAGATCATTGTCGCGGGCATAGCGATAGTAATCCGCCAACGCCTTGGCGCGGTCGGCATTGTAGCCCTCGAACACATCGAAACCCATGAACATGCCGGCGATGCAGGAGGCGACGTGATCGGGCGCACGGCCCATGAAGCCCGCATGCAGCTCGGTCCAGGCTTCGAGCCCGGCGCGACGCTTCACCAGCGCGTCGTAGCTGCCCGGCAGCTCCCAGATGCGGTTGGCGCGGGTGCCGGTTTCGGTCTCGAAGGTCATCAGGTCGCGATTTTCCGGCGCACTCTGGAAATCGAACATGCGCCCGATGGAGGCCACCGCACCGCGATAGGCGGGATGGGTGGTGACGTCCTTGACGAGCTCGCCGTCGAGGTAAACCTCGCGGCCGTCGCGCAGGCTGGCAATATGCTGTTCGCCGGTCTTGATCATGCTGTTCCTCGACTTCCCAATTTCAGTAATGCCAGTTTCTAGTAGTGCATGGGCAGCGGCCATTCCGGGCTGCGCTCGGTATCCTTGAGGCTGCGATAGGCCCCGCGGAAGAAAACCAGTGGCTCATTGGCCGGATAGGCCGAAAACTTGACGACACGGCCGACAAAAATCACATGATCGCCGCCGTCATATTGCGCGTAGGGCGCGCACTCGAAATGCGCGAGCGCGCCTGCGATCAGCGGCGCAGCCTCATGGCCGAGCGTATGCTCGACTGCTTCCCATTTGTCGCCCAGCGCCCTCGCGAACTTGTTCGACAAATGCTCCTGGTCGCGGCCCAGAATATTCACCGCATACCCCCTGGCTTCCGTCATCGCTTGCAGGCTGAATGCCTTGCGATCGATGGAAAACAGAATCAGCGGCGGATCGATCGAGACCGAGTTGAAGGAACTCATGGTCAGACCGATCGGCTGGCCGCCGGCGCCCTCGGCGGTGATCACCGCAACGCCGGTGGCGAATTGCCCGAGCGCCTGGCGGAAGGCGCGGGGATCCACGTCCGCAATGGCGCTCATGGGCCCTTCTCCTGAACGAAGGCTATTAGCTTTGATACAAAGCTATATTATCGAGCGATAAGACCCTGTCAAGCATGGCAGGGCTGCTATCAAAATGCCGATGCCAACTTGTTTGCTAGTAGGTCGCCCGCTATACGACTCATAGGTGTGCGGGGGCCGAATGGCGACGAAAAGCAAATCAAGGAAAATTCGAACCGAACTGACCATTTCTCGGCCGCAATTGATGGTCGACGGGTCGGATCGTGCGTTTCGGCAATTCTTGCACGATACATTGGCGTTTTCGGCGCGGCTGCAAGCCGTGCGTGGCCAACTCGGCGCGGTGATCGGCCTGTCCGGTACGCAATATACGGTGTTAATCGCCATTTCTCATTTGAGCAGTACAGATGAGAAGATTGGCGTCAACCAGGTCGCAGAGCATCTGCACTTCAGCGGCGCCTTTATCACCATCGAGATCAACAAGCTCGTGGCGGCTGGCTTGGTCGAGAAGGAAACCGACCCGGAGGATCGCCGCAGGGTCATCCTCACCATCACGCCGAAGGCCCGGATCCTCCTCAATGATCTGGCGCCCGTGCAGCGCCCGGTAAACGACATGCTGTTCCGCGCCATGTCCGGAGCGGACTTCGAACGCACGCGGAAATTGATGGCGGATATGGTCGATGCAGCGGACGAAGCGATCCGGCTGCTGGACTACAACGCACCGAAAGGTCCGACAAAAACGGGCAAGTAACAAAAGCTGACCGGCTCGTGTCCCGGACGCGAAGCAGCCCTCGAGCTGCTTCGCAGAGCCGGGACCGCGTCGAACACGGGCGCCCGGGACACAGACGCAGAGTTCAATCCGGCGCCCGCAGCCGATAGCCGATGCCGGTTTCGGTCAGGACGAAGTGAGGCCGCTCCGGGTCCAGCTCGATCTTCTGACGAAGCTGACGGACATAAACACGCAAATATTGCGCATCCGTCAGCTCATCCCACAATTCTCTTAGCAGAAAACGATGCGTCAGGACCTTGCCAGCATGCTGCACCAGCACACGCAGCAGGTCATATTCTTTCGGCGATAGTTTCACCTCGCGCTCGCCGACCTTGACGATGCGGCGGACGAGATCGACCGACAGATCGCCCGTCTTGAACACCGGCCGCTCGCCATGCACCTGCAACTGATGCCGCAACGCAGCGCGCAGCCGGGCGAGCAACTCATCCATGCCGAACGGTTTGGTCAGATAGTCGTCCGCTCCGAGATCCAGCGCCTGAACCTTGCCGGCTTCATCTCCCCGGCTCGACAGCACCACGATGGGTACGCTGTCATTGCGGGCGCGGATCATCTGCAGGAGATCGTGCCCCTGGATATCGGGCAGCCCGAGATCGAGGATGATCAAGGCCGGATCCTCAGCCAGTTTTTCCAGCGCGAGCTTGCCGTTGCTGGCTTCGATGATGTCATAGCCCTGCGTGGTCAGGCCCATCCGGAGCAGTTTACGGATCGGCGGTTCGTCATCGATGACCAGAACCTTGATGGCAGAAGCATTCATGCGGCGGTGTCCAGAGCTTCGGGCGCAGGCGGAATCGGGAGCCGGATCGTCAGCATGGCGCCGGGGCGATCCACGCGATTGGCCGCGGTGATGGTGCCTTGCATGGCTTCGATGAAACCGCGCGAGATGGCGAGACCGAGGCCGGTGCCCGCGCGGACATGGTCACCCTTGTTCGCGCGGTAGAACTTGTCGAACACCTGTTCGAGATCGGCGGCAGGAATTCCTGCGCCTTCGTCCATGACTTGCAGGACCACAGCGTCGTCCTCGCGCCGGGCGCGGATGGTGATCGTCGTATCCGTCGGGGCATATTTGGCGGCATTATCGAGCAGGTTGAACAGAACCTGCTCGAAGAGCACGGCGTCGAGCTTCAGCATCGGAAGATGAGGCGCCAGATCGAGCACCACGCGATGTTGACCCAGGATCTTGCCGGCACGGCGCAATGCGCTTCCGACGATCTCGCCGGGATCGAGCAACGCCGCATTCGGCATCACAGCCCCCGACTCGAGCTTGGTCATGTCGAGCAGATTGGCGATGAAGCGATTGAGCCGTTCGGATTCGTCAATCACGGTGGCCAGCAGCTCGGCGCGTTCGGCCTCGCCCAGCTTCGGCGACAGCTCACGCAATGTCGAGGCAGCGCCGAGCACCGAGGCCAGCGGCGTCTTCAGATCATGCGAGATCGAGGTCAGCAGTGCCGCCCGCAGGCGATCGGATTCGACGTTTCGTTGGGCACGATCCATGTCTTCGACGAGTTGCACGCGCTCGATGGCCAGAGCGCTCTGATCCACCAGCGCATCGAGCAGGCGGCGCTGATCGGGCGTCAGCAGCGGTCCCGTGCGATCGTCATCGATGCCGATGACGCCGATCGGCCCGCGCCCTGTGCGCATCGGCAGGAACAGGCGCTTTGACCCCGGCAGCGTATCGGAGCCGCGGCCGGCGGGATGATCGTTGCTCCAGGCCCAGTTGGCGGCGGCAAGATCAGCCTGGTCGAGCTGATCTTCCGGCGGATAGCCCGCTTTCACGGTGATGATCCCGTCATCGGGCAGCAGCAGGACGACGCGCACCTGCAGCATCAGCGCGATCTGATAGGCCGATGCCCACAGCACATCGTCCAGCGCCGCCGTTCCGGCGAGTTTGCGGCTGAATGCATAAAGCGATTCCGTGGTACGGACGCGGCCAAAGGCGGAGACGGCCTGGTTGCGGACCCGGGCCGCAAGATTCGACACAAGAATCGCGACCAGCATGAAGAAGAAGAATGCCGCGACATTGGTCGGATCGGTAATCGTGAATGTATAGACCGGCGGCAGGAAAAAGAAGTTGTAGGCGAGCGATCCGATCAGACTGGCCAGCAGCGAGGGCCACAGCCCGAAACGGACGGCGACGCCAACGACCGCGGTCATGAAAACCAGATCGACATTCTCGACGCCGAAGGCTGGATACAGCACCATGGCGACACCGAGCGCAGCGGCCATGACCCCCAGAGAGAACAGATAGGGCTTGGGATCGAACGGCTCGACCCGGTCGGTCATCTGCGTGCGCCGCGCCGCCGGTTCGGCGGGCAATACGTCTCCGGCAATCACATGCACGCTGATATTGCCGGCGCGGCGCACGAGATCATGTACCACCGAGCCGCGCAACAGCTCGAACCACCATGAGCGCGACGCCTTGCCGATCACGATCTGGGTGACATTGTTGGCATGAGCATAGCCGAGCAGATCGTCCGCGATGCGGCGTGCCGCAGCGGGGATGGTCAGTGCTTCGGCCCCGAGCGCTTCGGCAAGACGCAGCGTATCAGCAAGGCGATCGCGCTGTTCCTCGGTGAACTGGAGGCTGCGGCGCGTCTCGATGCTCACCGCCGTCCATGGCGCATGAAGGCGGTCGGCCAGGCGCTTGGTGTAGCGGACGAGGCCGGCCGAACGCGGGTCCTCGCTGATACAGACGAGAATACGCTCGCCCGCCGCCCATGGGCCGGCAATGGCATTGGCCTGCATATGCGTCAGGAGCTGCTCATCGACGCGATCGGCCGTGCGGCGCAGCGCAAGCTCGCGCAGTGCTGTGAGATTGCCCGGCGAGAAATAGTGCTCCAGCGCGCGCTCGGCCTGCTTCGGTACATAGACCTTGCCGTCCTTCAGGCGCTGGATCAGATCGTCCGGCGTGAGGTCGATCAGTTCGATCGCGTCAGCCCGGTCAAACACGGAATCCGGCACCGTCTCGCGCACCCGTACATGGGTGATCTGCGCGACGACGTCGTTCAGGCTCTCGATGTGCTGGATATTGACGGCCGTATAGACGTCGATGCCGGCGGCAAGCAGCTCGGCGACATCGAGGTAGCGCTTGGGGTGACGTGAGCCCGGTGCATTTGTATGTGCGAGCTCATCGACCAATGCGATCTTGGGGCGCCGGGCAAGAATGGCGTCGAGATCCATCTCGTCGAGCTTCTGACCTTTGTGCTCGATCATCCGCCGTGGAATGACTTCGAGCCCTGCCAGCAACGCCTCGGTTTCGGCGCGGCCGTGGGTCTCTACCACACCCACCACCACATCCACGCCTGCCTTGCGCTTGGCCTGGGCGTTTTGCAGCATCTCGTAGGTCTTGCCGACGCCGGGGGCGGCGCCGACAAAGATCTTCAGCCGTCCAGCCACACCTTCCTCGCGCCGTGCAGCCTCCAGCAAGGCCTCCGGCGAAGGACGTTGTTCGCGGTCGCGGCTCTGATATGCCATGAAGCTATATATAGCCTCCGCAGGATAACCGGCCTAGCGGCTTACTTAGCCGCAGCAGCATCCAGCGCCAGATTCAGCGCGAGGACGTTAACGCGGGGTTCGCCCAGAAAGCCCAGCAAGCGGCCTTCGGTCTTCTCATTTACCAATGCCCGAACCCGCTCCTCCGGCATATTGCGGGCCTTGGCGACACGCGGCACCTGGAACAGCGCGCCTTCCGGCGAGATATTCGGATCGAGGCCGCTCCCCGATGTGGTGACCAGATCGACCGGCACCGGCATTGACGGGTTCTCCGCCTTCAGCTTCTCGACATCGTCCTTGACGCGGTCGTTCAGCGCCTTGCTGGTCGGGCCGAGATTGGAGCCCATCGAGTTGGCCGCGTTGTAGGGCTCCGGCACTGTCTTGGTGGCATCCTGCGGATCGGTCCCCGTGGTCGCCGACGGGCGGCCATGGAAATAGTTATCGCCTTTGAATTCCTGGCCGATCAGCGCGGAGCCAACCACCTTGCCGTCTCGCTCGATCAGGCTGCCCTGGGCCTGGGTCGGAAGAAGGACACCGGCGATGCCCGTCATGGCCAGCGGATAAGCGAGGCCGGTGATGGCGGTGAGCAGCACCAGAACGGTGATGGCGGGTCGAAGTTCTTTCAACATGGTGTTTCTCCTCAGACCAAACCGAGTGCGGAGACCGCAAGGTCGATGATCTTGATGCCGATGAACGGAACGATGAGGCCGCCGACGCCGTAGATCAGCAGGTTGCGGCCGAGCAGCGCACCGGCTCCGATGGGCTTGTAAGCGACGCCTTTCAGCGCCAGCGGGATCAGCGCGACAATGATGATCGCGTTGAAGATGATGGCCGACAGGATGGCGCTCTGCGGACTGGCGAGGCCCATGATGTTGAGCGCCCCGAGCTGCGGGTAGAAGGCGATGAACAGCGCCGGGATGATCGCGAAATACTTCGCCACGTCATTGGCGATCGAGAAGGTCGTCAGCGCGCCGCGCGTCATCAACAGCTGCTTGCCGATCTCCACCACTTCGATCAGCTTGGTCGGGTTGCTGTCGAGATCGACCATGTTGCCCGCCTCGCGCGCCGCCTGGGTGCCGGTGTTCATGGCGACGCCGACATCGGCCTGCGCGAGCGCGGGCGCATCATTGGTGCCGTCGCCGCACATCGCCACAAGTTTGCCCTTGGCCTGCTCGTCGCGGATCAGCTTGAGCTTGTCCTCGGGGGTTGCCTGCGCGAGGAAATCATCGACGCCGGCCTCGGCCGCGATGGCCGCAGCCGTCATCGGATTGTCGCCGGTGATCATGATGGTGCGGATGCCCATCTGGCGCAGTTCGGCAAAGCGCTCGCGGATGCCACCCTTGACGATGTCCTTGAGATAGATGACGCCAAGCAGCTTGCCATCGCGCACGACGCCGAGCGGGGTGCCGCCGGCCTTCGCCACTTCATCGGCGATGGCCTGCAGTTCGCGGGCCGCCTGCGACAGGTTTGCCGGCGCGATCGCCCGCGCCGTATTGCCGGACGCGATCGGTGCGTCACTGCCGCTGACATAAGCGAGGATCGAATCGATCGCTCCCTTGCGCACGGACACGCCCGATGCATCGATGCCGCTCATGCGCGTCTGAGCGGTGAAGGGCACGAAAGTAGCCGACAGTTCGGCCATGTCGCGGCTGCGGATGCCGTATTTCTCCTTCGCCAGCACGACGATCGAACGGCCTTCCGGCGTCTCATCTGCCAGCGATGCGAGCTGCGCCGCATCCGCCAGCTCCTGCTCGGTGACGCCGCGCAGCGGACGGAACGCCGTCGCCTGGCGATTGCCGAGCGTGATGGTGCCGGTCTTGTCGAGCAGCAACGTATCGACGTCGCCGGCGGCTTCCACGGCACGGCCTGACATCGCCAACACGTTGAAGCGCACCAGACGATCCATGCCCGCGATGCCGATGGCAGAGAGCAGTGCACCGATGGTGGTCGGGATCAGCGTCACGAACAGCGCAACGAGAACGACGACCGAGACGGTGCCGCCGGCATAGGCGGCGTAGCTCGGGATCGTCACCGTCGCGAAGACGAAGATGATGGTAAGTCCGATCAGCAGGATGTTGAGCGCGATCTCGTTCGGCGTCTTCTGGCGTTCGGCGCCTTCCACCAGCTTGATCATGCGATCGATGAAGGTGGAGCCTTGCGCCGCCGTGATGCGGACGCGGATCCAGTCCGACAGCACCTGCGTGCCGCCGGTGACCGCCGAACGATCGCCGCCGGATTCGCGGATGACGGGAGCTGACTCGCCGGTGATCGCAGCTTCGTTGACGGAAGCGACCCCCTCGACCACTTCGCCATCCGACGGGATGAGGTCGCCCGCTTCGACCAGCACGACATCACCGACCTTCAACGACGTGCCCGCAACCATGCGATAGCTCCTGTCGCGGGCATCGTTGCCCGTGAGCAGCTTGGCCTGGCTTTCGGTCCGCGTTTTCTTCAGCGTCTCGGCCTGGGCCTTGCCGCGCCCTTCCGCCACAGCTTCGGCGAAATTGGCAAACAGCACCGTGAACCAGAGCCACAGGATGATCTGGAAGGTGAAAGCGAGATCTCCACCGCCGGTGATCACGTTCTTGATGAAGATGATGGTGGTGAGCGCAGCCACGATTTCCACCACGAACATCACCGGATTCTTCACCATCACCCGGGGATCGAGCTTGGTGAAGGACGAGGCGATGGCCGGCAGCACGATTGCTGGATCGAGCAACGCCGAGCCGGAGCTACGCTTTTGCAGTTTGAGGGTTTCCATGGAGATTGCTCCGATCAGAACAGGTTGCCGGCGGTCATCGCGAGATGCTCGACGATCGGGCCGAGCGCGAGAGCCGGAAAGAAAGTGAGGCCACCGATGATCAGGATGACGCCGATGACGAGACCGATGAACAGGCCGCCGGTGGTCGGCAGCGTGCCTGGCGAGGCCGCAATGGATTTCTTCTCAACCAGCGATCCTGCCATCGCCATGGCCGGAACGATCATGAAGAAACGACCGACCAGCATCGAACAGGCGAGCGTCAGGTTGTAGAAGAACGTATTGCCGGTGAGGCCGCCGAAGGCCGAACCGTTGTTCCCCGTCGCCGACGTGAACGCGTAAAGTACTTCGGTGAAGCCATGCGGCCCGGCATTGGCCATCGACGCCACGGCCGACGGCAGCACGACAGCCACCGCCGTCCAGCCGAGATACATCAAGGGCAGCACGAGAATGGCGAGCATCGCCATCTTCACTTCATGCGCCTCGATCTTCTTGCCGACATATTCAGGCGTGCGGCCGACCATCAGACCGGCGACGAAGATCGCCAGCACGACGAACAGCAGCATGCCGTAGAGGCCGGCGCCGACACCACCGACGATGATTTCGCCGAGCTGCATATTGATGAGCGGAATCATGCCGCCGAGCGCGGTGAAGGAATCATGCATCGCATTGACTGCGCCGCAGGACGCGGCCGTCGTCACGACGGCAAACAAGGACGATGCAACGATACCGAAGCGGACTTCCTTGCCTTCCATGTTGCCGCCGGTGAGGCCGAGCGCGCTGAGGCCCGTGGTGCCGTTCGCTTCCGCCCAATAGGTGATGGCAACGCCGACGATGAACAGCACGCCCATCACGGACAGGATCGCCCAGCCCTGCCGGGGATTGCCGACCATGCGGCCGAACACATTGGTCATTGCCGCACCGATGGCGAAGATCGAGATCATCTGCACGAAGTTCGACAGTGCCGTCGGATTCTCGAATGGATGCGCGGCGTTGACGTTGAAGAAGCCGCCGCCATTGGTGCCGAGCATCTTGATCGCCACCTGCGAGGCCACCGGACCGACCGCGATGCTCTGCTTCGCGCCTTCCAGCGTCGTCGCATCGACATAGGCGCCGAGCGTCTGCGGCATACCCTGCCAGACCAGGAACAGCGTGTAGACGATGCAGATCGGCAGCAGCACATAGAGCGTGCAGCGCGTCACATCGACCCAGAAATTGCCGAGCGTGCGCATCGAGGAGCGCGAGAAGCCGCGGATCAGTGCCACGGCAAGCGCAATGCCCGTTGCCGCCGACAAGAAGTTCTGATGCGTCAGGCCAAGCATCTGGGACAGATAGGACAGCGTGCTTTCGCCACCGTAGTTCTGCCAGTTGGTATTGGTGATGAAGGAGGCCGCGGTATTGAAGGCGAGATCGGACGCGACCGCCGACTGGCCCTGCGGATTGAACGGCAGCACATCCTGCAGCCGCAGCAGTGCATAGAGAAACAGGAAGCCGGCGACATGGAACAGCAACATGCCGACCGTATAAGTGAGCCAATGCTGCTCACGCTTTTCGTCAACACCGCCGAGCCAGTAGATGCCGGCCTCGACGGGCCGCAGCACCGGCGACAGCCATGTGCGTTCGTCATTGAACACGCGCGTCATGTAGCCGCCGAGCGGCTTCGTGAGCGCCAAGATCACCGCACAGAACAGCGCGATCTGAACCCAGCCGATGAGTGTCATCGTGTTTGACCTTTTTTGACGCGCGCTCAGAACCGCTCGGGACGGAGCAGCGCGTAAGTGAGATAAACGAGGAGAGCGGCCGACACCGTGCCGGCGAGCACATAGTCAAAGATCATGATCCATCTCCTCACAGCCGCTCGCAGGCATAGGCGTAGCCCAGCGCAAGAAGGAAAAAGCCGAGCCCAAGGCCCAGCATGAGAACGTCCAGCATGGAATGCTCCTGATGTACTGGCGGCGACGGCGCAGAAGAAACTGCGCCAGAGCGCAGAGATCGCGCCCGATCGTCGATCAGGTGCCATTCAGGACGTAGGTTTTCGAGATGAGGGAAACTGCGAACTTATAGGAATCCCATAAAGGCCCAGCCGGCAGCCCGCCGCAGGCATCCGTTGCAGCTGACGACCGGCCGACGACAGAAACAGGCGCGGGGTGCGCTCACGTCAAGCTCGCGCCAGATGCGCGGGCCGAACCTGCAAGCCCCGCGGCGGCTAATCAAGCGGTATCGCGGCTCGACGATGCCGGCGCCATATCCTGGTCAGTTCGAACCGAAATAACTGGCTAGTTGCCCGTCAGATAGAGCGGCGTTCTGAATGTGAGTTGATAGGACGGCTGCGGAATCCACTGGATCTGCACCATCACACCGAAAAGACGATTGTCGTTGTCGTCCATGCGGTCGAGGTCGAGGCGGATAACGGGTTGGGTAAAGGGCTGGATCAGCGTTCTGTTCAGCAGGTCGACGCCGCCGAATGATTGCACGCCGACGCGGGCGGACGCTTTCCAGTTGTTCGGCCACTGATAGTAGCCGCCGGCATATCCGATCATACTCGGATGGACTTCCGCCGAGGCGCTTTGCACCACGACACGGGTGTCCTGGAAGCCGAAGAAGAATCCCCTCGTCTGATCCTCATCCAGGGCATAGTCGAATTCGATGACATTGTTGAAATTCGTCGTCGCGAACGGGCCGACCGGCAGCGATTGCGTGATGGTCGATTGCACGGTGACGGTGGGGAGCGCGCCGCCGTCTTGTTTGTAGAGATCGGCCTGAAAGCCGACATTCCAGCTCGCGATGTCGATATCCGTCCAGCCGCCGAGCGGCATCGTGTTGGCGTTTACGGAAACGCCGCCATAGACCGACACCCGATCGTTGAGATCGACGGTCAGCGGGATATCGACCGTGACCGCGTGCACCGTCGGCAATTTGATATGGGTCGGCACGGTCGATGGCGTGTGGCCGGCCGCAAGGGCGATCGCCCCCAGAACTGAAAACAGCGACGTATTGCCGAAGCCTATTCCGATCGCACCGCCGGGGGCTGTCGCATAAGTGGTGCGGAGATCCAGATAGACGCTTGGCGCGCTGAATTGAGCCGCTTGATCGGTGTCGTCCTTGCCGAAGGCAGCATTGGTCACACCCACGCAAACGGTGCAAACCAGAAGCCATCCTTGGATCGGTCGAAGACGCCCGCTGCTCAAAGTCAAGGTCCGCTTATTGCGTGGACAAGGCTGTTGTCTCGGCCGCACAAGCCGGCGCAGCGCGCCTCGCCTTCGCTGCCTTCACCTCCAGCTTCGCAGCTTTGAGGTCGGCAAGGAAGGTCGCGTTGGTCTGCAAGCGCGAAACGGTCGCCGCCCCCATGATGCGGCCCGCATCGACATCGCTCTGCCAGTGCGCATCGCAGATCACGCGGCTCTGGCCGAAAGCGATGCCGCGCGTGAACAACTCGCTGGAACGCTCTGGATTGATCTGCGCGAAGACGAGGGCCCATCCCCAGCCAGCGGCCGTGTGGCCCGACGGATAGGAGCCGTCTCCTCGCAGGATCGCTTCCTGATCCGCTCGGCATGTGGCTTCGTTGTGAACGACGAAGGGACGGATGCGGTTGTACTTGTTCTTCACGCCATAGGTCGACAGGCCAAAGTCGGACAGCATTTTCTGCATCATGGCATAGAGGCGCGGGGTTTGCTCCTTGTCGATCTTGATACCCATCGCGCAGGAAAAATTATCGGCAGCCTGCGGGAAGGCAAGATCGGCGTCGGTGTAGGCCTGTTTCCAGCGATCGGTACCACGCAGCGGGAGTGTTGCCTTGCGCGCTTCTTCGTCCCTGGCAAGCGCAGCCGAATCCTTTTCGGGAGGCGGCCCGAGCAGGACCAGACTATCCGGCAGCTCGGACGGCTTCAGATAGCCGGGCGCGATCTTGAAATGAGGGTCGGTGACCTTTGGTGGGGCTTCACTTGATTGCGCGAGGGCCTGCCCGCACATCGTGAGCAGCGCGAAGACGGATGCGCCCGCGGATCGAACCAGCTTTGCAGTCATGGATAGTCCCTGTTCATTTCAAGAGTGCCGGAATCGTCAGGCGGTTGAGTTTTCCTGAATGCGGGTCCCCCGCCATCTGACCGGGCCGCCCCTTAGAAGGTAAGTCAGTGCACGATCACCTGGTGCTCCGCCTCTCGCACGTGCTTGATATTCATCATGTGCTTAGGCGCGAGGCCGTCGTACCACTCGCTATGCCAAAGGGGGTGCGCATGTCCGCTCGACAAGCGAATCTTATCCGGTCATTTCGTGCAGACGAAGGCCGGTCGTCTTGCCACTTCGCGCCAATCGCGACCGGTCAAGCCATTTAGCGATCTCTACGTCCCGCTGATGCGTGCTCTATAAACGGCGGCATTGAGTTCTTCGAAATTTGTGAGCCGGTGTGCCCTGACTGATATGCCCGTCATCAATCCCACCCATCGTTCCTCAGTACATCGACAAAGAAGAAGCCAGGAGGCTTCACAGGTGAAGGAGCTAGAATTTGGCTTTTATCGCGCGCCCATCGGCGAGCGCCATGGCATTGGTATCCAACGCGACGGGCACAGACACGGTAAAATATCCGGCGGTGCCTTCCATGCGGTTCACGGCATCGAATTCACGATAGATTTTCAGGCGTGTTGAAATCGGGAGCTTTCCGACCTCGAACGTGTACCCAATCGAGCCGCCGAGTGCGATGACACGACCTTCAAAGGCGCCCAGCCTCGCGCCTGTTCCGGAGTCCGCCGTCAGTTGCTGGTAATAGTAACCGACGAGCCCGAGCGTGAACTCCTTGGTGATGTATTTGGTTGCTGCCCATTCGAGGTGGAATTCATCGCCGCTCTTGTAATCGGTCGCCGTGTTGGTCTGGTTAAAGGTGACGCCCACCGCAGCGGAGAGGTCCCAGCCGATGGCAGGATCTAGCCATGTGAAAGTGCCGAAGACGTCGAGCGCGGTTCTGTTCAACGAGGCGTTCGACAGTTGACCGGCGACATACGTTCCGGACGGGATCACACCGCCGACGCCGAGCTGCCAGTGAAAATTGCCCGACTGCCACCCGACAAAGGACTGGAGAAAGAAGTCGCTGAGGTTAGCATTCTTGTCCGTCACGCCGACACCGATCGGTCCGAAGCGCGGCGAATTCACCAGCAGGTTCGCATTCACGCGCGGCTCACCAACGGGCACCGTCAACGAGAATGCGAGATTGCCACCCAGAATCTTGGCAGGTGTAACCCAGAGTGTTGTTGGCAATTCGATCCAGCTCTGGGCCGAGACGTCTGCAACTAGAAGACCACCGGTCGGCAGAGTTCGACCGCCGCTGAGTTTGCCGTCGTAATAATAGAAATCGTTCTGAAAGAAGACGCCGGGCGGCGGCGTAATGCCTGCGCCGGTTGCGTGTGACCCAAGGAGGAAGACACCTACGCCGCCTTCGGCTGCTATGACTGGCGCTTTTGACCAGCATAACATGGCGCTGGCAGCGACCGCCATCGTCAAAGAAAAGCGCATCAACAAACTCCGCTTGGAAAAACAGCACAAATCGCAACAGGATCAACATAAGCGCAAATCGATATTCTGAGGCAGGATGCGTCAAAAAAGCTAAAGCACGTTCCGATGGGAACGCGGCCCAGCTTCTTCAGTCACATTGAGAACACCGCAGCAGTCACTGTTCGACGTGGATCGATAACAACGACCTGCTGAAATAGTCCTCGGTCAGAGTGCGATCAGTAGCACCGGCTATAGATTCGGCCGTAAGCATCGACCGCCTGAACGCAAGCGGGTGGTGCGGCGACGACGGCCGCACCCGCGACTGCTCCGCCCACGATGGCTCCTCCCACGATGGCCCCACCCACGACGGCCCGGCGCGTCGTTCGCCTTGCGACGCCGGCGTAACTCAGGGGTGTAAGCGGAGCTCCGATGAGGGCCTCAGCCGAGGTCATGAAGGTACCGCCACGCGTGAACGATGCCTGTTCGCTGACCGAGAGACACAGGATGGCCACGCTCGTTCCGAGGGCGATTTTCAATAGCTTGCTTTTCAATCCCGTCATTTCTTCTCTCCACTGAGGCTGATTCCCGGGGGAATCTCATCGATATGGCCGAGATCCTGAAGCTCACGCTTCTTCATGTCTGCGCCCGGCTTGAACGCGAATGCATCGGCACTGGTGTCGGCGCTCGTTTTCCAGTTGCTAATTCGGAGCGTGTATTGAGGCGCGCCCGTCACCGCTTTGGACGTGATGATGTATTTGCGCGGAATCGGCGTCGCACCGGGCTCTATCCAGATCTGCCAGTCGGCATCCGGCGTGCGAAACGCCAGGTGTTCACACTCACGGCCATCGATGACACCCCTGCCGATATGCTTGGCGTCATAGACTCCATCCATCAGGGCTGCATAGGAATTGGCGAGAAGAAGATCGGCGCCCGGCGCCTCGATGCCGGACTTGTCGCGAAGGCGGTCGACGAGCTGGTCGATCGTGCCGGGGGCTGGCATCTGCCCGTAGGTTTTGCGGGCACGATCGGAAACGGTGAAATTGGCGCCATCGTATACGAGCTCGACGTCGGCGTAGCCGCCGGTCCGTGTCACGCGGAGTTTGTCTGGCCGATGGAGGGTGAGTTGCCCGGAACTGGCAAACTGAACCTTCTGCATGTCCGGGGTCATGATCTCGATGTCGGAATCATACGATATCGAAACATTCTTTTGACCCGCGATGTAATCGGACATCGCGCGCAGGATAGACGCAGCATCATCCGCGCGGGCGGCGCCAGCTCCGATGCATGTTGCAGATAAACCCGACGCGATCAGGAGCGCGGCAACAGAGCGGATCGACCGGCGCGCCGCATTCAAGGGCGTTCTGGATTGGCTTTTCAAGAGATAATTCCTGTTACTTGTTCGTTAGCTGGGCCGGCAAGTCAGAATGATGTTGCACCAACATTCATTTAGCTGTGCGGACCTTTTCAGCCTTCAGAAGAACGTCGATGGCCTTGATGATGGTCGTGCCTTGATTGGCCTTGCAGTAGACGATCAGTTCGTGAATGCCTTCTCGAACTCTGGGCAAGTTGATGGACGACTTCTTTCCGAGGCCATTGTACCAACCGCTGTACCAAACGCCGAGAAAGTTGGCGTCTTCCTGATACGTTCCGGCAAGTTGCGCGCAGGTCAGCTTCTGCACATTGATGTAACCATCCGCATCGGCATAGGCCTTCAATTCGGTTTGGGCTTGAGCCGAGCCCAGCGGTGCTGCGCACGCAACAGCAAGAACAAAAGCAAGTTGCTTCATCATTGAACATTCCTTTGGTGATTCAGCAGGCGTTATCTGCTGGGGTCGTGAAGTTCGTTTTCGATCAGGGACAGCGAACACTTTCGATCTCCGTTTCCAGCCGATGAGTACGCGACGTGGTCAAACGACCACTCAGTTCAGATACTCAACCCGGAGACGACTAATCTTTCCGTTGAACGCGAATGGCTTGCGGTCGTAATACGCGAACGAGACCGGCGAATAGCTGTCACGGCCGACGTCAAACGCGTCATTGGCAGTGAACCCAAGCGAGGTTGAGCGAGGCACCCGGCCCTTGGCGACTTCCTTGCCGTCCACGCGGATGACAATGTTGAGAGGAGCGGCGTGCAGGTTGCCGGACATGCGTGTTTCGACTTCGATCTTGACCCTGCCGGTCGGCAGCGGAGCGGTCGTGTCGAGCCTTGTCCGTTCGATCTCGAACAGGTTGTACTCAAAACTGAGCTTACCGTCCTCGACCCACAGCGAAATGCCTCCCGAGATCGCGCCCAGGGCGTAAAGCACACCCTTCGAGTCCGGCTTCAGTTCTGCGTCGATGCTGACAAGACTGCTTCGTGAGCCGAGCTTCGGTGCGGTGAATTCCGGAACGGCAACGACGTTCTGCGTGTAGTCGAACACCTTGGCTGGATTGGATGGCGCGTCTTCGGGATGGAAGACAACGGACCACAGGCCGCCGCCGACGGGATAGACCTTGTTGGCCTTCGCGTTCGTATCGAACGTCTTCTTCATCTCGTCGACTTTTTTGGAATTGGCAGACGCGATATCCTTCGCCTGCGAAAAGTCCTTCCGGAGATCGTAGAGTTCCCACGCGTCGTTCTCAGGCGTCCATTTTGCGATCGCCGGATCGACACCTGCCCGCCAGGGGATGCGCGGTCCGAACACGGACGCTATCCACTCGTCCCTATAGATCGCGCGGCTGCCCATCACCTCGAAGTACTGTTCCTTCTTTTGTCCCGGCGCGGTTGGCGCCCCGAAGGAGTAGACCATGCTGATGCCGTCAAGCGGATCCTGTGTGACGCCGTCGACAAGCTTTGGCGGCTTGATTTTCAGGATGTCGTAGATCGTCGGCACGATATCGTTGACATGATGAAACTGCGGATGCGGTGTCTTGTTCGGCTTGATCCTGGTCGGCCAGGACACCGCCATCGGCGTGCGCGTCCCGCCGAAATGCGCCGCGATCAGCTTTGTGGATTGATATGGCGTAGAGCCCGCCCACGCCCAGCCGGCATGGTACATGTTGTCGACCTTGGGCGATCCGAGCACATCCAGGCCACCCAACTCCTTCAGGGAGCGGAGATGATCCTTGATCTCGGTCGCAATGCCATTCTGCGCCAGAAGTTCGCTGATGGTGCCGTTCTGACCTTCCGCGCTCGAGCCATTGTCACCCCAGACGTAGAAGATAAGTGTGTTGTCGCGAATGCCGAGTTCGTCGAGCGTATCGATCAGCCGGCCGGCCTGGACGTCCGCATGCTCGGTGTATCCGGCGAACACTTCCATGAGTCGACGCTGGAATGGCTTTTCCTCCTCGGGGATATCGGCCCATGCGGCAAGCGTTTTCGGCCGCGGCGTCAGCTCGGTGTCTTTCGGAATCCATCCGAGTTCTTTCTGGCGGGCGAAGACGCGCTCGCGCATGACATCCCAGCCGTCGTCAAACTTGCCCTTATATTTGTCCGCCCAGTCCTTGAAAATGTGATGCGGACCATGGGAGGCGCCGGGGGTCCAATACATGAAGAACGGGCGATCCGGTGTCAGCGCACGGACCTGCTTGATCCATGAGACAGCCTTGTCGGTCATGTCCTCGGTGAAGTGATATTCTTTCTTGCCCTCGGAAGGATCCAGGCGAACCGTGTTTTCGACGACCGCGGGCTCCCACTGCGAGGATTCCCCGGCAAGGAAACCGTAGAAGTAGTCGAAACCGATGCCCTGCCCCGCTGGCCAGTTCGTATAGGGACCGACGGCTGTGGTCTCGTTCGCCGGCGTGTTGTGCCATTTCCCGAAAGCACCCGTCGCATAGCCATAATAGCCAAGCACTTTCGCCGCCGTCGCGGATGTGCGCGGGATATGACCGGAGTAGCCATCCCAATCATTTGCCAGTTCTGCGATCTGGCCAAACCCGACACGGTGATGATTGCGTCCGGTCAGCAACGCTGCTCGCGTTGGGGAGCACATCGCCGCATTGTGGAAGCGATTGTACGACACGCCGCCTTCGGCAACCCGGCTCAGCGTGTCTGTCTTGATCACGCCACCATAGGTGCTGGGGAGCGCCGGACCAACGTCATCGAGCATGATGACGACGATGTTCGGTGCATTGGCCGGAAGGTGCGATTTCGCCGGCGTCGGGTTGTAGGTCGACCGAGCGATTGTCGGACCAGCCTTGCTCCCTGACGGCGTTGGCGGGAACGGCAGCGATTCCTGGGCAACCGCAGGCGTTCCCAACAACAGGAGCGACGTGCTCATACCCATCCAGCGTGCTCTGAGATGACTATTAAGCGGCTTTTTCATTCGTCTCTCCGTTTCGAATAACGCATCTGAACCCGACATGACTTGTCGAAGTATCGATCGCTTCCGGATGGCGGGCTGCGGGCCGATAGCGGCGGCAATAATTCGGGGCACACAAATGCGAGCCGCCTTTGAGGACCTTCCGCGGTATTCTTATTTGAGGCAGACATGGATCGTAGCTGGCAGCCTCACGCCCGCCGCGAGGATTCCTGGGCACGCAGCAGGCCTTCGTGGTGTCTGCTTCGTGCTGCGCGGAGTACCAGTCGGATGTCCATTCCCAGACATTTCCGATCATGTCGTAGAGACCGTATCCGTTCGGCGGAAAAGCCTTCACAGGCGACGTGCGGGCGTATCCGTCCTGGTTACGATTGACCGTCGGAAACGATCCTTGCCAGGTATTCGCCATATGTCGGCCAGCAGGGGTTAATTCCGATCCCCAGGCGAATTCGGCCTGTTCGAGGCCTCCTCTGGCGGCGAACTCCCACTCGGCTTCGGTAGGAAGATCCCTGCCCTTCCATCGTGCATAGGCCAGCGCGTCGTGGTGGGTAACGTGGACGACGGGATGATCAGCGCATCCATCGATGCTGCTAACCGGACCATAGGGGTGGCGCCAGTTGGCACCCTCGAGAAACGACCACCACCGCGACCAGTCATCAAGACCGACACGCCCGGTCGGCTCGCGAAAAACCAGCGAGCCCGCATACAACATCTCCGGCAATATGCCAGGATAGTCTTTTGGATCGGGCGCGGATTCGGCAACCGTGCGATATCCGGTTGCAGCCACGAACTCGGCAAACTGAATATTGCTGACGGGAGTTTCGTCAATGAAGAACCCATCGACACTGACGCGGTGAGCCGGTTTCTCTTCGGGGTAGTGCCGATCCGAACCCATCCAGAACGTTCCGGCACTCACGAAGATCATGCCATCTCGCATACGCTCCAGATCCGTCTGAGCCGTTTCGGCGCAGGTCAGTGTTTTCAATATGGTGTTTCCAGTTTACTTGTCGGGTTCGTTGGGAAGGCGGAAGCAAAGCCGGGCCGGTGCCGACGTTTCGTGGGGCGGATTCTTCGGGGAAGCCGACGCGAGCGCCCAGCCGGTTGTCTTCCGATCGACAGGCGAACCCTGTCCGGATCATTTCGTGCAGCCGAGGGTCAACCGTCTTGCCACTTCGCGCCAATCGCTGCCGGCCATGTCATTTGCAGATGAGTTCTTGCCGCAATGCACACGACGCGGCGACCGCAGCAATTCGACACCGACAGCTCCCGGCAACAGAACGGTGGTAGTCTCCAGGCTCGCCAGCAGCGATTCCTATGAAATTGTGGCTGATGACGAGTGCCGACTGATGATCGCGACGAGACCTAATGGCCAACATTCCTTTGACGCGCTGCCAGTTTCTTCTGCCTTTTGTCGGGATACTCGATGACACCGGTGCGCCGACGAGTTCGCTTCTGGCCAGGTTTCGGCTTCCGTCGTCGCTGATCGACAAGAGCGATCTCTACGTCCCGCTGATGCCGGCAATCCGCTTCATGGAAACCGCCCGAAGAAGCCAGGGCATTGAGGAATTCGGCTTCCTGGCCAGCCAGCGGCTGCATTACTCCCATATGCGCGAGAAAACCCGGGCGCTGATCGCGCAAGCGCCGACATTGCTCGTCGCGCTGCGGCACGCCTGCACGTGGGCGCCGCGGGAAGATACGATCCTGAGCATGTGGATCGAGCATGATGACGATCACGCGCGGATTTGCACCACGCTCGCCGGGACAAACGGGCTCCTGCATATGGAGCACCTGCAATGGATCCAGAACATCTTCTCCATACACATCGTCCGGCAATTCGCAGGGCCGGACTGGATGCCGGCGACGATCGCCTTTGAAGCGCGCTACACGCCGCGTCCGGCCACGCAAGCCTTGTGGCCCAATGTGCGCTTCCTGTCAGGCCAACATGCCGCGTGGATCGACGTGCCGATCTCGTATCTCAGTCTCACCAACCGCCGGAAAGATGTGAGCTTTACGCCGCAAGCTCACGAAGATGGCCCGTCCGGCTATGACATCGTTGAGCTGCTGAAGCTGATGCTGCCGTCCTATCTGGACGACGGAATTCCGGCTCTTGCCGACGTCGCTGAAATGGCGGGCGTCAGCACACGCAGCTTTCAGCGCAAGCTCGCACATGTCGGTCTGAGCTATTCAGATCTGCTCGATACCGTCAGATACGAGAATGCGAGCAAGCTTCTGCGCGAAACGGATTCCAGGATTATCGATATCGCATTTTCGTCCGGCTACACGGATCCGGCACACTTCAGTCGCGCCTTCCGCCGAATTGCCGGCGTGACGCCGCGGCAGTTTCGCGAGCAATCGCGACCGGGATAAACGCGCTTGCCCCTTTGCACATTTCTGCGCGGCCTCAGACACGCCAGTTGGCCTGCCTGAGAGTAGCGGCGGGGGACTTGGATGCACTAGTCCTTCGGCTTGAGGCTCAGTTTAGAGGCTTCGCCTCCGGAAGCTTCCACTTGCCGCTGGCAAGGGGTTGCTCCGGCCGATAAAGCCGGACGGTGTAATTCCAGCCTTCAACGATCGGCAGACAGTTCGGGATCTTGCCGTCACAGCCGCCGAACTGGACGGTCACCGAACCGTCCGCATTCTTCTTCGCGGTGATATCGTTGATCGAATAGGCATTGTATTCGTTTTTCTCGAAGAAGCCCTTCGCGTTGTACACGCTGACCGACCAGAAAGCCTTCACCGGCACAGTCTTCGGCATATTGAAGGTGTAGACTGTCTTGCCGTCGTTCTTTGCGGGCGTGAAGCTTACATAGATGGCGTCCTTGTCCGGAATGCCGCCCCACCCGGCAGCCGTGCCAATCAGGTGCTGGATCGGATCGACCTGGCCGCGGGCGCCAAAGGAGCCGCGAAACGACGTCTGGAACTTTGCTAGTCCGAGCAACGCATTGCGGACGTCCGTCAGGCTCCCTTCATCCCAGTTTGGGAGATCGAGCTTGCCCGTTTCCTTCTGGCTGACCCTGATGGCGTCCTGCAGCTTGTGAACCTCGTCGAGATCTTTCGGATCGTTGGGATCGACCAGCGTCCGGACAGCGACGAAGGCATATCGGGTGCCAACGGATTTCTGCGTCAACGTAACCGGCTTCTTGCCATAGGCGACGATTGGCAGATAGTGATCCTGATCGACCACCATCATCGACATATAGCGCTTGCCCGTATCAGGCATCGAGAGCGTGACCGGCCCGCCGGCAAGATCAAACACCGCAAACGAATAAAGCGTATCCCGGTTCATACGGATGACCGTTTGCTTATCGATGGATACGGGCTCCCGTGAGTGCTGAAACTTGCCCAGCCCGCCTACGGTCTTTGCATTCGCCGCGAGGTAATGGTCGGTCTCAGCGCGGGCGAAATTGCCAACGGTGACCGGCATTTTGCCGGCTGGTGCCTGGGCAAATGCTCCGCCGGTCAATGCGACCGAAGCAAATGCGAGACTGATCCCAACCGAACGGAACATGAGGTACCTCTTCATTCAATCTCACCAACAACGCGGGAAGGCGCGGCAGGGAGAAACTCAACGGCAGCCGAATTCTATTCGGATCATGTCGAGCATAGGCGGATCACCGGTCTTGCCATTTTGCGCCAATCGTTATCGGGCGACCGCATTTCTTCCATTCGCGAGATCAAGGGCTCGGGCTGTGATCGCTCACTCCCCGACACTGATCGTTGCGCTGAAACACGCCCCTCGGGCGTCACAGGAGGACTGCTGTGAGAAAGCGCGCGGGCCTATCATTACGGAGCGCAGCCTGCGCGGAACGCCGCAGCGACTATCTGGCGTATTTTAATCTTGCTGGGATCTGTCGTGCGAGGCGAGAACCGGAAGGCCTGTGCAGCAGCACTCAGCGGTACGAGAAAGTCCGTTTCCAAGCAGAAGTGCGAGGCACGGGCCCACTGCATTACGCCCCATCGTCACACCATACGGGCCGACGTAACACTCTGATCGGGCTTAACTTCTTGGAATTGCTTCACATCAAGAAGTTAGTGGTGCCCAGGAAAGGACTCGAACCTTCACGGCCGTTAAGCCACTGGCACCTGAAGCCAGCGCGTCTACCAATTCCGCCACCTGGGCACGTGCGAGGCACGTGGCGCGGTGTGTAGGGGGCCGTTACGCACTTGTCAAATTGCTTTGTGCAATTCCTTTCCGCTGTACAGGCATCGAAGCTTGGCGTATCGCGAAACGGTCTAAACTGCCGCCTTTTCAACGCCTGCCCTACTGCAAGGAACCGACCCCATGGCTGCCCCCATCGACACCCTCGTCACGGTTTTCGGCGGATCCGGCTTCCTGGGACGTCACGTCGTCCGCGCGCTGGCCAAGCGCGAGTATCGGATTCGCGTCGCATCGCGCCGGCCGGAGCTCGCCGGACATCTGCAGCCGCTCGGCCGCGTCGGCCAAATCCACAATGTGCAGGCCAATATTCGCAATCCAGCCTCCATCAAAGCGGCCATGCGCGACGCCAGCATCGTGGTGAATCTGGTCGGCATTCTCACCGAGGGCGGCAAGCAGAGCTTCGACGCCGTGCAGGCGCAAGGCGCCGGCGCTGTCGCCCAGGCCGCTGCGGAGATTGGCGCCCGCATGGTGCATGTTTCAGCCATCGGCGCCGACGCCAATTCCGAATCGGCTTATAGCCGCACCAAGGCGGTCGGCGAGCAAAACGTGCTGGCGGCAGTGCCCTCGGCCTCGATCCTGCGTCCGTCGCTGGTGTTCGGCCCGGAAGACAGCTTCACCAACCGCTTCGCCGCACTGGCCCGCATCGCGCCTGTGATGCCGGTGTTTGGCGCCGAGACGAAGATGCAGCCGGTGTTTGTTGGCGACGTCGCCCGCGCGGTGGCCGATGCGGCCGCTGGCAAGACCAAGCCGGGCGCCGTCTATGAGCTGGGCGGACCGGAAGTGCTGACCATGCAGGAGATCGTCGAGATCGTGCTCAAGACCATCGAGCGCGAGCGCATGGTCCTGCCGGTGCCGATGGGCATTGCCAAGCTGAAGTCCTATTTCCTGCAATTCGCGCCGGGCGACTTCAAGCTGACGCCGGATCAGGTGGCGATGCTGAAGATCGACAATGTCGTCTCCGAAGCCGCCAAGGCCGCCGGCCAGACGCTGGAAGGTCTCGGCATCGCGCCGGATTCGCTGGAAGCGGTCGCCCCTCAATATCTCTGGCGCTTCCGCGCCACCGGGCAATTTGCGCATAACGGCGCGAACTGAGCCTTTCGCCCCTTAAAAACAAAATGCCCGCAACATTTGTTGCGGGCATTTTTCGTTACGGACCTGCCTCACTGATGCCGCAAGATTTGCCGCAACAATGACGCAAGAAATCACGCCAGATCGAGCTTAGAGGCGACCGTGGCGTCCGCATTGAGCTTGTAGATGATCGGCGCGCCGGTACCGAGTTCGCGGGCCAGGATGCCCTCCGGCGACAGTTTCTCCAGCACCATGATCAGCGCACGCAGCGAATTGCCGTGCGCAGCCACCAGCGTGCGCTCACCGCGGAGAACGCCGGGCAGGATTTCCTGCACATAGTAAGGCAGCGTGCGGGCCAGCGTGTCCTTCAGGCTCTCGCCGCCGGGCGGCGGCACGTCATAGGACCGGCGCCAGACATGGACCTGTTCCTCGCCCCACTTGGCGCGGGCATCGTCCTTGTTGAGGCCGGAGAGATCGCCATAGTCGCGCTCGTTCAGCGCGAGGTTCTTGGTCACGGGAATGCCGGTCTGGCCCATCTCTTCCAGCGCGAGCTTCAGCGTGTGCTGGGCGCGGGTCAGATCCGAGGTAAAGGCAACGTCGAAGGTGAGGCCCTGGGCTTTCAGCTTGCGGCCCGCTTCCTTGGCTTCGGCAATGCCCTTCTCCGTGAGGTCCGGGTCCTTCCAGCCGGTGAACAGGTTCTTCAGGTTCCAGTCGCTCTGGCCGTGGCGGACGAGCACAAGAAGGCGTTCGGTCATTCGCAGATTCCGTTTTCTTCTTTTTAGGTTTCACCAAGACCGAGCACGTCGGCCATCGAATAGTGTCCGGGCGGCTTGCCATGCGCCCACATGGCCGCCTTCAGGGCGCCATGGGCGAAGATCGTGCGATCCTCGGCCTTGTGCGTGAGTTCGATGCGCTCGTGCGGGCCGGCGAAGATCACGGTGTGCTCGCCGGCAACGGTGCCGCCGCGCAGCGAAGCGAAGCCGATATCGCCGGCCTTGCGCGCACCGGTGATGCCATCGCGGCCACGTGCGGAATGGGTCTCGAGCGAGACCTTGCGGCCATCGGCGGCGGCCTGGCCGAGCATGAAGGCGGTGCCCGACGGCGCATCGATCTTGGCCTTGTGGTGCATCTCCAGCACCTCGATGTCGAAGCCGTCATCGAGGGATTGCGCAACACGCTTCACCAGCGCGGCCAGCAAATTGACCCCGAGGCTCATATTGCCGGACTGCACGACGATGGCCTGTTTGGTGACGCTCTTGATGACGGCATCATCGGACGCCGACAGGCCGGTGGTGCCGATCACATGCACGATGCCGCGCTGGGCGGCGATGGCCACATTGGCGATGGTCGCCGCCGGTACAGTGAAATCGAGGATGCCATCAGCATCCTTCGACAGGGTCCACAGATCGGCCGAGAGTTTGACGCCGTTTTCCGGCAGGCCGGCGAGTACGCCGGCGTCCTGGCCGAGCAGTTCCGAAGTCGGCGCTTCCAGCGCGCCGGCGAGCACGGCCCCGGGGGTCTCGGCGATGGTGCGGATCAGCGCGCGGCCCATACGGCCGCCGGCACCGGCAACGATCAATCTCATATCGGACATCTGGCGTTCCTTCGTATCCTGGGCGGTATAGCGGCGCGTGTCGCTGACGGCAACACACGCGCGCGTTCCGAAATCCTCAGATACCAATCAGATCAAGCACATGCTTAAGGCATGATCCCGATAAGCGGGTACCGGTCTTCGGATCAGATCATGCCCGGATAAACGCTCATGCGCCGGGCTGCGGTCCGTCATATCCCTCGATGATCACGAGATCGCTCTCGCCATGGGGTTTACGCATCTCGACGAGGCGCTGATATTCGGGTGAATTGTAGCAGGCGAGTGCCGTCGCATAATCGGCGAATTCGAGCACGACATTGCGCGAGCGAGAGGTGCCTTCCTTGGCCTCGAACTGGCCGCCGCGGACCAGGAATTTTGCGCCGAATTTTGCGAAGACCGGACCGTTCTCAGCGACATATTGTTTGTAGCCATCCATGTTGTGCACCTCGACGCGTGCGATCCAGTAGGCTTTCGGCATTCTCGTTCTCCCTCAAATCTCTTGCCCCGGACGCGATGCGATACGCAGTATTGCTTCGCAGATCCGGGGCCGTACCGACCAACGGCGTTCGTTACGGTCCCGGTTCTGCGAAGCAGCGTTGCACGCTGCATCGCGCCCGGGACACAGCTCAGCTCTTGGCTTGTGCGATCTCGGCCACGATCGCCTCCGCCGCAACCTTCGGATCAGCCGCGGCGAGGATCGGCCGCCCCACGACGAGATAATCCGAACCTGCGGCGATCGCCTTGGCCGGCGTCATCACCCGCTTCTGGTCGCCGAGTTCGGCGCCAGCGGGGCGCACGCCCGGCGTCACCAGCACCATCTCCGGTTTGATCAGCTTGCGCAGGTTACCGGCTTCCTCCGGCGAACAGACAAGACCGTCGATGCCGAGCGCCTGCGCCTGTTGCGCCCGCGTGGTGACGAGATCGCCGACGCCGAGTTGATAGCCTGCAGCTTTCAGGTCCTCGTCGTCATAGGAGGTCAATACCGTCACCGCGAGGATGCGCAGATTCGAGCCTTTGCTGGCATTCGCCGCCGCCTGCATGGTCTGCGGATAGGCGTGTACGGTGAGGAAGGTCGCGCCCAGCTTCGCCACGCTCTCGACGCCCCGCGCCACGGTGTTACCGATGTCGTGCATCTTCAGGTCGGCGAACACCTTCTTGCCGGCATCCGCAAGCTTGCGCACCAGCGGCAGACCGCCGGCATAGCCGAGCTGATAGCCGATCTTGTAGAAACTCACGCTATCGCCAAGCCGTTCGATCATGGCTTCGGCCGAAGCGACATCGGGCAGGTCGAGCGCGACGATCAGGCGGTCGCGGGGATCGATGGCGGTCATGTCAGTCTCACTTCATCTGCTGGGCGACATCGATCAATTGCCGCACCATGGATTGCATCGCCGCGACATCGGCGGGGTGTCTCAATCGGTCCATCTCGTCATAGGCCTCATCCGCATGGGAGAGCGCGAGCTGGCTCGGAATGACCAGTGCGCGGCACGCCGACAGCACCAGCCGCAGCGCTTCGAGACAACGCGTGCCGCCGAGCCGGCCATTCGATGCCGCGGCGATGGCAAAGGCGCGGCCGCGGAACACATGGCCACGGCCTTCCTGCCCGTCATTGACGCGGGAGACCCAGTCGATCGCGTTCTTTACCAGCGGCGGCAATGAGGAATTGTATTCGGGCGTGACGATCAGCACCCCGTGATGCGACGCGATCATGCGCTTGAGATTGAGCGCATGTTTCGGCACGCCGGATGACGCTTCGAGATCGCCGTCATAAATCGGCAGCGGATAGTCCGCGAGCGAGATGCGAGTGACATCCGCGTCGGCACGCACCAGCTCGTCAACGGCAGCAGCCGCCAGCTTCGCGTTCAGCGAACCGGTACGCAGCGAGCCAGGAATGACGAGGATTTTCGGTGCAGCCATATGTCCGATCGCGTTTGGTGGCATCGCCGCCGCGCGATCGCGAACGGCCTCACCCCTTGCGATACACCCAGACGCGGGCGGGCGGAAGGTTCATCCAGATCCGTTCGGACGCCTCGGTGGACACACCCGGCAGCGACTTCGGGATCGGCGGCGCCACCGAATAGGTGAACTGTACAAAGGGCGCATGCGGCGCGAGGGCCGCGAAAGCATCGCGGATCAGCTTGAGGCGCGTCAGCATCGGCTTGGTGACCAGCGGCAGGCCGGAGACGACAGCGGAAGCCGGTTCTTTCAGAACGTCCCACAGCGTGTCACGCAGCGTGTAGGCATCGCCCTGCACCACAGTCGCCTGCGGATAGCGCTCGCGCAACAGGGCACAGAAAGTCGGATTGAATTCGACGAGCACCAGGCGCTTCTGATCGACGCCATGCGCAACGAGCGCAGTGGTGATTGCGCCGGTGCCGGGTCCAAGTTCGATGACGGGGCCGGTCCCTTTCGGATCGACATATTGCGCCATGGTGCGGGCGAGCGCTTTGCCTGACGGCATCACCGCGCCCATATGCAGCGGCTTATCGATCCATGAACGGATGAAGCGGACTTCGTCATCGAGACGAAGCGGCTTTTTCAACGTACGCGCGGACGATTGCAGAGGCATTGTGCTTCCAGGCCGACCGCGGAACGTGCGGAACGTCAGATTTTCGTCATAAAGGGGTATCGCCAACCGCGGAAACGGTCAAGCATTGTAACGTCAGGACGCGTTGCGTGTTCCGAAGAAGTCCTTGACCTTGGTGAAGAATCCCGCTGCCTCTGGTTGCGTTGCACCAGACGAAAGCTTCTCGAATTCACTGAGAAGTTCTTGCTGTTTCTTGGTCAGATTCTGCGGCGTTTCCACCACGACCTGCACATACATGTCACCCGATTGACGCGAACGCAGCACCGGCATGCCCTTGCCGCCGACGCGGAAGCGACGCCCGGATTGCGTGCCGGACGGCACCTTCACCTTGTTGCGGTTGCCGTCGATGGTCGGCACTTCGAACTCACCGCCAAGCGCAGCGGTGACCATGGAGATCGGCACGCGGCAATGCAAATCGGCGCCGTCACGCTGGAAGAAATCGTGCGAGACCAGTGACAGGAAAATGTAGAGATCGCCGGCAGGACCGCCGCGCGTGCCGGCCTCGCCTTCATTGGCGAGACGAATGCGGGTGCCGTCCTCGACGCCGGCAGGAATGTTCACCGACAGCGAGCGCTCGCGCTCGACACGGCCGGCGCCAGAGCAGCTCGGGCACGGATCCTCGATCATCTGACCGCGGCCGTGGCAGCTCGGGCAGGTACGTTCCAGCGTGAAGAAGCCCTGGGCCTGACGCACACGGCCGGCGCCGCCGCAGGTCGAGCAGGTCTTCGGCTTGGTGCCGGCCTTGGCACCAGTGCCCGAGCAGGCCTCGCAGGTCACCGCGACCGGAATCTCGATCTGCGCGGTCTTGCCGGAGAACGCTTCCTCCAGCGTGATTTCCATATTGTAACGCAGGTCGGCGCCGCGCTCGCGGCCGCCGCTGGAGCGGCCGCCACGCTGCCCGGCCATGCCGAACAGGTCTTCAAAAATATCGGAGAAGGAAGAGGCGAAGCCCGAACCAAAGCCGGCTCCGCCGCCGCCATGTCCCTGCTCGAAGGCCGCATGGCCGAAACGATCATAGGCAGCGCGCTTGTCGCCGTCCTTGAGGACGTCATAGGCCTCGGCGATTTCCTTGAACTTCACTTCGGCAGCGGCATCGCCGGGATTCTTGTCCGGATGCCACTTCATCGCAAGCTTGCGGAAGGACGACTTCAGAACCGCGTCATTGGCGGTGCGCTCGACTTCCAGCGTCTCGTAGTAACATTGCTTGGTGGACATTCGTCAGATCCGCCCGAAATCCCAGGTCGCCGCATCGTCATGATGCGATATATGCCGGTGCAAGTACTGTACTAGCCGCACCGCCTCACAAAAAATAACCCCCATCCATTGTCAGCCGCATTGTGCTGCTCTGGATGAGGGTCATCGTTTTGCTCGCTATCAGGCCGACTTCTTCGGCTTGTCGTCATCGACTTCCGTGAATTCGGCGTCGACGATGTCATCCTTGGCCGCGTCGCGCTTGGCGTCGGCTTCGGCCTGCTGCGTGTACATCGCCTCGCCGAGCTTCATCGAAGCCTGGGCCAGCGTGTTGGTCTTGGTCTTGATCGCCTCTGCGTCGTCGCCCTTCAGCGCTTCCTTCAGATCGGCAATCGCATCCTCGATGGCCTTGCGCTCGCCCTCGGCGACCTTGTCACCATGCTCGGTGAGCGCCTTCTCGGTCGAGTGCACCAGCGAGTCGCCATGGTTCTTGGCGTCCACCGCCTCACGACGCTTCTTGTCGTCGGCAGCATTGGCTTCGGCGTCCTTGACCATCTTCTCGATGTCGGCTTCCGACAGACCACCAGATGCCTGGATGCGGATCTGCTGTTCCTTGTTGGTCGCCTTGTCCTTTGCCGACACATTGACGATGCCGTTGGCGTCGATGTCGAAGGTCACCTCGATCTGCGGCATGCCGCGCGGAGCCGGCGGAATGCCCATCAGGTCGAACTGGCCGAGCGGCTTGTTGTCCGCCGCCATTTCGCGCTCGCCCTGGAAGACCCGGATGGTAACCGCATTCTGATTGTCTTCGGCGGTCGAGAACACCTGGCTCTTCTTGGTCGGGATCGTGGTGTTGCGCTCGATGATGCGCGTGAACACACCACCCAGCGTCTCGATGCCCAGCGACAGCGGAGTGACGTCGAGCAGCAGCACGTCCTTGACGTCGCCCTGCAGCACGCCGGCCTGAATGGCAGCGCCGATGGCCACGACTTCGTCCGGATTGACGCCCTTGTGGGGCTCCTTGCCGAAGAACTGCTTCACCACTTCCTGGATCTTCGGCATGCGGATCATGCCACCGACCAGCACCACTTCGCCGATTTCACCGGCGGTGAGTCCGGCGTCCTTCAGCGCCTTGCGGCAGGGCTCGATGGTCTTCTGGATCAGGTCGTCGACCAGCGCCTCGAACTTGGCGCGGGTGAGTTTCAGGGTCAGATGCTTCGGACCGGAAGCGTCCGCCGTGATGAAGGGAAGGTTGATTTCGGTCTGGGTCGTGGACGACAGCTCGATCTTGGCCTTTTCAGCGGCTTCCTTCAGGCGCTGCAGAGCCAGCTTGTCGTTGCGCAGGTCGATGCCCTGCTCTTTCTTGAACTCGTCGGCGAGATAGCCGACCAGGCGCATATCGAAGTCTTCACCGCCGAGGAACGTGTCGCCGTTGGTGGACTTCACCTCGAACACGCCGTCGCCGATCTCAAGGATCGAGACGTCGAAGGTGCCGCCGCCGAGGTCGTAGACAGCGATGGTGCCGGACTTCGACTTGTCGAGGCCATAGGCCAGCGCAGCCGCGGTCGGCTCGTTGATGATGCGCAGCACTTCGAGGCCAGCGATCTTGCCGGCATCCTTGGTGGCCTGACGCTGGGCGTCGTTGAAGTAGGCGGGAACGGTAATGACGGCCTGCTCGACCTTCTGGCCGAGATGGGCTTCCGCCGTTTCCTTCATCTTCTGCAGGGTAAAGGCAGAGATCTGCGACGGGGAGTAGGACTTGCCGTCCACCTCGACCCAGGCGTCGCCATTGCCACCCTTGGCAATCTTGTAGGGGACGAGCTTCTTGTCCTTCTCGACAGTCGGATCGTCATAGCGGCGGCCAATCAGGCGCTTCACCGCGAAAATCGTGCGCTCGGGATTGGTGACGGCCTGGCGCTTGGCCGGCTGGCCGACGAGGCGCTCGCCATCATCGGTAAAGGCGACGATGGACGGGGTCGTCCGCATGCCTTCTGCGTTCTCGATGACCTTCGGCGTTTTGCCATCCATCACGGCGACGCAGGAATTCGTCGTACCGAGGTCGATACCGATGACCTTTCCCATGCTCTTACTTCCTTCTTTCTGCGGCAGGTTGGCCGGGCCCAACGGGCGCCCCGCTCAAACCCCCAAATCAATCACATGCTCGCGATATTGCGACGCTAGGCGTCATATAGGAGGGTGCTAGGGGGCCGCAAGGCATCCCCGAGGGGCTTAGGCGCGGAAACCATAGGGTATTCGGGAAATTAATTAAGTCTGAATGCGCGGTCCGAAACGGGCAACGCGGCGGATCGGCGCGGGCCGCGCCGGGAACGGATTTGTGCCTTGATCTGTTGCTGGAACAGGGCAACCGTATGCCCCCTTCCGGCAGGCCGTGCCGCCGGCGGCTTCTTCGACCAGCCGCAACGCCCAACCAAGTAAGAGCCTGATGAGACACCTTGCGCCCCTGTTCGCCCTGACCGTGCTGCTGGCTGCCCTCACACCGGCCCATGCCGCCGATCCCGTCTATCCGCCGGGGGTCCGCATCGGGGTGGCCCCGTCGCTGGGACTGGAGCCGTCCAAGACCTTCACCGGCTTCCAGACCTCGGATCAGGGCGTGAAGATGCTGATGACCGAATTGCCGGCGGCGGCCTTCGCCGAGGTCGAGACGGCATTCAAGACCAATCCGGCCGGCATGGCGCTGAAACCCGAGACAATCGAGACCGCCGCCGGCAAGGCCTTCTATACCGTCGAGAGCACCAAGGACGCTGCAGGCGCCCCGGTGCGACGCTATTCGATGATCGTCAATGGGGGCACCTTTTCCGGCTATGTGGCCGTGCAAGTCCCGGAAAACGCGCAGAAAATCTACACCGACGATGCCGTGCGCCAGATGTTCGCCAGCGTCACCGTCCGCAAGGAAGTGCCGCTCGACGAACAGCTCGGCATGATGCCGTTCAAGATTTCGCAGCTCAGCGACTTCAAGAGCGTCCGCATGCTGGCGCCGGGCGCCGCGATCCTGCTGGCGGATTCGGCCGATGAGAACGCCGTTGAAACGAGCCCGTTCATGATCCTCGGCAGCGTCGGCTCGGCACCGGACCGGGCCGATGATCGCGGCCGTTTCGCCCAGCAGGCCGCCGCCCAGATTCCTGGCCTGCGCGAGGCCCGCATCACCCTGTCCGAACCGCAGCGGATCGACGGCATGCCGGGCTACGAGACCCGCATCGACGCCATCAGCGGCAAGGGCAACACGCCGGTCACCGTGGTGCAGTGGCTGCGGTTCGGCACCGGCAAGACCGCCATGCGCATCATCGCCAGCGCACCGCGCGACGACTGGTCGAAAGCCTTCCCGCGTTTCCGCGCCGTCCGTGACGGCATCGAGCCCCGATAACGCCCGTTTCGTGAGCTTTACGATTCTCCCGCCAGCTGGTTTGCTACGGCAAATCCGGGCGGGAGATTTTGCAGTGCTTGATCGACGTCAGCTTCTCATGGGATTTGGTGCGATGACGGCAACCGGCCTGATGCCAGACACACTCGCGGCCGCCGGCAAGGTCAGCCCCGATCGCACCTCGGTGCTCCTCGTCATCGACGTACAGAACTGCTTCCTGCCTGGAGGCAGCCTCGCGGTGAAGGATGGCGACAAGGTCGTGCCTGTCATCAACGGCCTTGCCAGGAAATTCGCTCATGTGGTGATGACCCAGGACTGGCACACGCCCGGCCATATCTCCTTCGCTTCCAGCCATAGCGGCAAGAAGCCGTTCGAAGCGACCGACGTCCCTTACGGCAAGCAGGTGCTCTGGCCGGATCACTGCGTGATGGGCACTGACGGCGCCGCGCTGTCGAAAGATCTGACCGTCCCCAATGCCGAACTGATCCTGCGCAAGGGCTACAAC
The DNA here is from genome assembly GCA_002256345.1 of Bradyrhizobiaceae bacterium PARB1. GTDB lineage: Bacteria > Pseudomonadota > Alphaproteobacteria > Rhizobiales > Xanthobacteraceae > Tardiphaga. The sequence continues at coordinate 508,234 of NKIY01000004.1, forward strand.
AAGGACGTCGACAGCTATTCCGCTTTCACTGAAGCCGACGGCAAGACCACCACGGGCCTCGCCGGCTATTTGAAAGCACGCAAGCTGCAGCGCATCTTCGTGGTTGGACTCGCCACAGATTTCTGCGTGGCGTGGTCGGCGCTCGACGCGCGCAAGGCGGGCTTCGAGACCTATGTCATCGAGGACGCCTGCCGCGGCATCGACACCCAGGGCTCGCTCGCCAAGGCGTGGAGCGACATGCAGAAGGCGGGCGTAAAGCGCATCCAGTCCGGCGATCTAACCGCCTGACGCCCGCCGCGTGAAAATTCCGACCTTGTTGACGCTGTCGACCTGCTGGAAATCCGTCAGCAGCCCGGCAACGTCCGGATGCGCCTTCAGCCAATCGCTGGCGCTGCCGGTGAGATCGTCCACGAGCAGGATCGTTGGCGGCGTCCTGCGGATATCCTCGATCAATCTTTGGCGTTCGCGCTCTGCATAGGATGCGTAGGCCGCAGCGCGCACGTCATCGAGCATGCCACCCCGGCGCATGACGGTGAGATATGTGTCGATCCAGAGCCCCTGCTGGCGTGAGACCCATGTGCCACCAACGGCCCGGGTGAGCGGATGACCGATCCCCGGCTCGGCAGTGATCGCAAGGATGGCGGCATGCTTTTGCCCGAGTTGCGCCACGCGCTCCTGCAGCGGCCGCGCGTCGAAGGCCGCGGCAAACCACAGCATCGAGCGAACGAATAGTCCAAGCAGCAACAGCCCGGTCCCGAGCCGCCATAAGCGCGACGAGCCGTTGTCCTGTACCATCGCGAAGCCGAGACCGAACAGTGCCAGCGCGATTGCCGGATAGGATTGATAGGGCCAGCCTTTGCCTTGAAGGATAAAGGCACCTGCAAACGCGGCGGATGTTGCCATCAACAGCACCAGCGGCAATGCAAGCTGCCGCCCGCGATGCAGAGCCATGATCGCAAGCAGAGCGATGGCCCAAAGTGAAATGGCTGGCTTTTCGAGGAGCGTCATCAATGACGGCTTGACCGGGGCATAGACGTCGCGAAGCAGCGGCAGGATTTCCGTGAAGAATTCCGGCCAGACAACCGCGGTGACAGCTACGTAAAGGATGCCGCACGCCGCGGCAGCGAGATGTTCGGGCAGCAGCAGCACCCGCCATGACGACCGTGTCACGGCACCTGCAACTGCCAACGGCACATAGACGGCCAATGCAAAATGCGGCTTGAAGGCCAATGTCACCGCGGCGCCAAGACCAGCCGCCACTGCCAGCCATTGCAGCGGTGTAACGCCCGTGATTCGCGCGATCAACGCCGCCAGCATCGGTAATAAGGCGATCAGGGCGATATGCTCGCGCTGGCCGAAGCTCTGCGTCGGCAGGATGGCGAGAATGGCGAAGGCAAGCAGCCCCAGCGGCCAGCCCCGCGCACCTGCAAACCATGCGTTTCGCCGCAGCAGAAGCGCGCAACAGGCCAGCGATGCGAAGATCGCGGCGAAGACCAGCACATCGACGACGGTTTCAGCACTGACACCGGTCATACGCGAGAGAACGACGGCCGGCAGATAGGCCAGCACTGACATCGGCGGATTGGTTTCGATCACATCGACATAGAGCTTGCGCCCGTCGAGAACGCGCTCAGCGGCGGTCAGCAACCAGCTCACATCCGTATTCGCCGCCAGAGCTTGCCGGAGCAAAATTGCGACGGCGAACAGGCCGGCCAGTGCAAGCCAGGCAGCAAAAGAGCGCCGCGCACCTGACATCGCAGGCGCGGCAGGCATGCCGGCATCGAGATTGATGGTCATTGCGATCGTCCGCTGATCGCGGCGACCCTAGAGATCAGGCTTTAACAAGTTGTTTACCGACAACGCGCTTACGCGCCGAGCGCCAGCGCAATCAGGCCAAGGGTGCCGACGATCACGCGCCACCAGGCAAACAGCGCAAAGCCATGGCGGGTCACATAATTCAGCAAGGTCTTTACGACGAAAAGCGCCGTGATGAACGACACCGCAAAACCGATAGCGATGAGCATGGCACCATCGCTCGTCAGCTCGTTGCGGCTCTTGAACAGGTCATAGGCAAAGGCGCCGACCATAGTCGGAATCGCCAGAAAGAACGAAAACTCGGCTGCGGCGCGCTTGTCGGCCCCCATCAACATGGCGCCGACAATGGTGGCGCCCGAGCGTGACACACCGGGAATCATCGCCACACACTGGCAACAGCCGATCTTGAAGTAAGTGAGCAGCGGGAACTCGGTCGCATCGTGGTGCACGGGCTGCAGATCGAGCTGATCCACCCACAGCAGAATCGCGCCGCCGACGATCAATGTGAAACACACAACCCATGGATTGAACAGGTAACCCTTGATGAAGCCGCCGAAAGCCGCGCCGAGCACGGCAGCAGGCAGAAAGGCAACGAGCACGCCGATGACGAAGCGTCGTGCAGCGACATCGCCCTTGAACATATCGAGTGCGATTCGCCACAGCTTGCCGAAATAGATCGAGAGAATGGCAAGGATCGCGCCGAGCTGAATGAGGATCGCGAAGCTCTTCCAGAGACCGATTTCATCAAGGCCGAGGATGCGTTCTACGAGAAGGAGATGGCCCGTGGAGGAGACCGGCAGGAACTCGGTAGCGCCCTCGACAATACCGAGAATTACCGCCCTTAACGTATCAGACATCATCTGCTTGTCGTCCTCACTGGCGGCCTCAAAAAGCCGCGCTCTTCTCGCCTATTCGCTGCAATGCTGCAATCGCAAAAAGCGGGCAATCGCGCCTTGCCTCTCATGCACGCTTCGCTAGTTTGGCGCGCTCTGCGCAGCATTTATACCGTCGCCACCGAGACGCTTTGTTAACACCGCTTCCTTAACCAAGGCCCGTATGTACACGCTCTATCATCACGCTTTCTGTCCGCATTCGCGCTTCATTCGCCTTGTCATTGGTGAATATGGCCTGGACTTGACGCTGATGGACGAGCGGCCATGGGATCGGCGCGAGGAGTTTCTGAAGCTCAATCCGGCGGGAACCACACCGGTTCTCGTTTCCGACGACATGCCTGCCATTCCCGGCGCCGGTATCATCGCCGAATATATCGACGAAGTGCACGGACACGCAGCAAAGGATCGCCGGCTGCTGCCGACATCCATGGCCGAGCGCATCGAGGTGCGCCGCCTGATGGCTTGGTTCAACGAGAAGTTCTTCGAGGAGGCATCCGGCCCGCTTGTCACCGAACGCATCTACAAGCGCTTCATGAGCGGGGAGATCGGCGGCGGCGCGCCATCGATGGACGTGATTCGCGCAGCCAATGCGAATGTGCGCTATCATCTGGCCTATATCGGCTGGCTGGCGCGGACGAGAAATTTCCTCGCTGGAGACCGGCTGAGCTATGCGGATCTGGTCGCAGCAGCGCATCTGTCGGCGATCGACTATCTGGGCGATGTGCCATGGAGCGAGGACGACGCAGCGAAGGCCTGGTACGCACGGATCAAGTCGCGTCCGTCGTTCCGACCGCTGCTGAGCGAGTGGCTGGCCGGCGTGCCGGCTTCGCGGACCTATGTGGATCTCGATTTCTGACGACCCTACTTTTCGTGCCCCGGACGCGATGCGATACGAAGTATTGCTTCGCAGAGCCGGGGCCTTCGCGAACTCCAGCACTTGATACGGTCCCGGCTCTGCGGAGCGGCATGAGGAATGCCGCACCGCGTCCGGGACACGGTAGTGCGTCGTCGAGCCGCGCGTGATTACCCTCACAAACAGACTCGCAAGCGAAGCGAGGACGCTCGGCTTCGACGCGATCGGCATCGCCGATCCCGCGGCCATCGATGGCGCGCGGGTGAAGCTCGAAGCCTTTCTGGAGGCCGGGGCCCATGGCGAGATGGAATGGCTCGCCGACAATCCGGCCCGCCGCGCCGATCCGAGAGTGATGTGGCAGGACGTTCGCTCTGTGATCATGCTCGGCATGAATTACGGGCCTGACGAGAATCCGATGACGATCCTCGAACAACGCTCGCATGCCGCCATCTCGGTCTATGCCCGCGGCGACGACTATCACGACCTTATCAAGAAGCGCCTCAAGCAGCTCGCACGCTGGCTGATCGCGGAGGGGGGCGGCGAAGTGAAAGTCTTCGTCGACACGGCTGCCGTGATGGAAAAGCCGCTGGCTTCTGCTGCCGGGCTCGGCTGGCAAGGCAAGCACACCAACATGGTGTCACGCGAGTTCGGCTCGTGGCTGTTTCTCGGCGCGATCTTCACGACACTCGACCTGCCACGCGACGAGCCCATCACCGATCGGTGTGGTTCCTGCCGATCGTGTCTCGACAGTTGCCCGACTTCGGCATTCATCGCGCCCTACAAGCTCGATGCGCGGCGCTGCATCTCCTATCTCACCATCGAGCACAAGGGCCCGATCCCGCACGAATTCCGCAAGGCCATGGGCAATCGCATCTATGGCTGCGACGATTGTCTGGCGGCGTGCCCGTGGAACAAGTTTGCGCAAGAGGGCCGTGAAGCGAAGCTGGCTGCAAGAGACGAACTGCGTGCGCCATCGCTTGCGGAACTTTCGAAGCTCGACGACGTCGCCTTTCGTGCACTGTTCACAAAGTCACCGGTGAAGCGTATCGGCCGCAATCGGTTTTTACGAAACGTGCTGATCGCCATCGGCAATTCGGGCGATGCGACGCTGATCGACGATGCAAAGCACGCGCTGCGAGACGAAAGCCCGCTGGTGCGTAGTTCGGCTGTCTGGGCACTGGCGCAGCTCGCGCCGGAGCACTTCGAAGAAATACGCTCCGTGCATATCGACTCGGAGTCAGACTCCGATGTTCGTGCCGAATGGCATGACGCTACGCGAGGTGTCGCTGCATCTCCGGTCGCGCCTTGAGCGCGATACCCTGCTTGCCGACAATCTTCGCAATGCGCTCGGGCACGAAATTGAGATCGACGAAGGCTGGCGCCGTATTCGCCACCTCCCGATAGGTCTGGATCAATCCATCGCGCAACGTCATGATCGCAACACCTTCGAACATCGCGCGCGTACCCATAGCTCCCGGTAGTTTCGAGCGATAGCTGAAGGTGTAGCGCGCATAGAGCGTGGTGCCGTTGCTCACGGGATCATGCATATCCCAGCGGAAATCTTCGGCCGTCTCGTAGAAGTGATGGTCAATCATGTCTGCGATTTTCGCCCGCCCCTCGAAGGCGCCGTAGAATACGTCGTGATAAACGCCATCCTCGGTGAAGAGCGCTGCGAAGCTCTTGCCGTCACGCGTTTCAACGGACGTGCAGAATGTCTGCAGTAGCGCGCTCAACTCCATGACGTATCTCCCGAAAGTCTTGCCATTGGCATTGTAGAAAGGGTCGGGCGGCCAAGCGAGAGCGCCAACGCACGACCCATCCGTATCTCCGTGACTTTCTCAAAACTCCGCCACCGCCGCCAGCAAGCGCCCGATATCCTGCGGGCGGGACAGGCGATGGTCACCGTCCTGGATCATGGTGAGCACCACATCCTCGGCCGGCAGCCGCTCGGCAAGGCGGAACGCGTGCTGCCATGGCACGTCGGGATCCTGGCGACCTTGCAGGATGCGGACGGGACAGCCGACATTGATGGAACCGCCGAGCAGAAGGTGATTGCGTCCCTCCTCGATCAGCCGCTTGGTGATAGGATAGGGATCGCCGTAGTCGGACGGTCGCAGCCATCGGCCGGCGGTCTCGATCTCTGCGCGGATTTCCTGCGAGAACTCCTTCCACATCAGCTCTTCGGTAAAATCCGGCGCGGGTGCGATAAGTACCAGCGCGCGCAGCGAAGCGCGACCGGCCTTGCCGCGCCGAGCGATGGCCCGCGCCAGCAGCAGCGCCATCCAGCCGCCCATGGACGAGCCGACCACGATCTGCGGGCCCTGACAGGCCGCATCGAAGGCGGCCAGACCGTCCTCGAGCCAGCTGCCGATGGTGCCGTCCTCGAACTTACCGCCGGATTCGCCGTGGCCGGAATAATCGAACCGCACGCAGGCGCGGCCATGCTGCGCGGCCCATTCGTCCAGCGCCAACGCCTTGCCGCCCTGCATATCGGACTTGAAACCGCTCATCCAGAACAGGCCAGGCGCTGCACCTTCGCGGACCCGCATGGCGATCTGCCGGCTCGACGCGCCGGAGCCAACGGTGACGAAGGTGGATTCGGGCGATATCGCCATGCTCATTCGAACAAACTCCGTTTGGCTGGGCCAACGGTGGTGTTTGCTGGAGCGACGCCGGAACGTCAACGTACCGGGGAACGTCGCCGCCCGCAGGACGTTGCCGCACGGAACTGACGCTTGCGGAACGGGCCACAGCGCTCTATGTGGGCTGCGTCCGGTTGGCGGACGATTGTCGGGTCTGGCGTGGCGGAAAAGCCGCGAATTGAGGCGACCTGATGCCGCGTTGCGTGAGTTTGCTTGCTCAGAACGCCTTATTCCGACAAACTGCCGCCTTCCCATCACAACATTGGAGAAGTCCCCATTCGCCGTCCGAACAGAGCCCCGCCCGCTGCAGCTAAAGACGGGCCGCGCACCAACGATGAAATTCGCAATGCCCAGATCCAGCTGATCGATCAGGAAGGCACCAATCACGGTACCGTCGAGACGATCCTCGCTATCCGTATGGCTGGTGAAGCCGGCATGGATCTCGTCGAGATTTCGCCGAATGTGAGCCCGCCGGTCTGCAAGATCATGGACTACGGCAAGTTCAAATATTCGGCGCAGAAGAAGGCCGCCGAGGCCCGCAAGCGCCAAAAGACCGTCGAAATCAAGGAGATCAAGCTCCGCCCGATGATCGACGATCACGATTACACCGTGAAGATGAAGGCGATGCAGCGGTTCTTCGAGGAAGGCGACAAGGTCAAGATCACCTTGCGCTATCGTGGCCGCGAAATGGCGCACCAGGAGATCGGCACCAAGCTGCTCGACAAGGTGAAAGCCGATGTCGCCGAATTCGCCAAGGTGGAGCAGGACGCGAAGTTCGAGGGCCGCCAGGTGGTGATGGTTCTGGCCCCGCGTTGATCGCGATCAGGCCCATTCAGGATTTCGGCCCGTCATTTTGGCGGGCCTTTTCTTTGGCCATCCGGCGAACGCCGGAATTCCTAGACACCGCGGGATGAAATAAACGCCAGCGCAGCAGTTGTGTCGACTGAGGCTATGGATCCCGGCATGCGCCGGGACGACGAACTTAGCCCAGGATGAACGACAGCGCCCCGGCCAGAGCTGTCGCAGCGGCGAGGCCGGCGGCCACGAACAACCAGCCGGCTGCGGCCTGGGCGGCGGTTTCTTGCTGGATGGCGACCGCGCGGGCGGCGGTGCGTCGATTGCGGACCATTTTTACTGTCCTTTCAATGATCGAATGCTTCGCAGCAGATAGGCATGCATAGCCGAGTCGGCCAGAGCTGGGCCATCCTTTCCGCAAAAAGTTGAGACGCGTTAAACGTTGCCAAGCTGTCGCATCTCTGCCATAAGCCCAGCCTTCGTCGACCGGCTGATCAAGGGCTGCCGTGGCGACGTCCGTGCAGGTTCATTTCATTTCGGAAATAACTGAGCACAATCAACGCTCTAACGAGCATTTTCGGCCGCTGCAGCGCCCTCCGGGGCGTTTTCTGCGTGGCTAGAGGAGAGCAAAATGCCCAAGTTGAAGACCAAGTCGGGCGCTAAAAAGCGCTTCAAAGTCACCGGCACCGGCAAAGTTGTGTCGGCCCATGCCGGTAAGCGCCACGGTATGATCAAGCGGACGAAGAAGCAGATTCGTCAGCTCCGCGGTACCCGCGTGCTGTTCAAGACCGACGGCGACAATATCAAGCAGTACTTCCTGCCAAACGCCTGATCCCCTGCCACTGCGCGAACAGCGCGGTGCATTCACCCCTTTTGTTATTTCAGATGAAGGAGATCAGTCATGGCTCGCGTTAAACGCGGTGTGACGGCTCATGCCAAGCACAAGAAAGTCTACAAGGCCGCCAAGGGTTTCCGCGGTCGTCGCAAGAACACCATCCGCGCCGCAAAGGCCGCCGTCGACAAGGCCGGCCAATATGCGTTCCGCGATCGCAAGCGCAAGAAGCGTACGTTCCGCGCCCTCTGGATTCAGCGCCTCAACGCTGCCGTCCGTCCGCTCGGCATGACCTACAGCGTGTTTATCAACGGTCTTGCCAAGTCCGGCATCACTGTCGACCGCAAGGTTCTGTCTGATCTCGCGATCAACGAACCGGCGGCGTTCAACGCGATCGCTGAGAAGGCCAAGGCTGCTCTCGCAGCCTAAACCTCTCCGCTTCCCGCGGATCTATCGACATTGTCATGGCCGGGCAGCAGCGCTCTCAAGAGCGCTCCTGTTCCGGCCATTGGCGTCTTAAATCCCTGCAAAACCGTGCTGTAGAACGGCGCACCCGAGCTCCTTCGGGGACGACGACAGCAAGAGGCGCCCGCCTCTTTGATCGAGGTTGCCGATGTCCGACCTGACGACGCTCCAACAACAGATCCTCGCCGATATCGCCGGCGCCAGCGACGAAGCCGCGCTGGAAGCCGTGCGCGTCGGCGCGCTCGGCAAAAAGGGCTCCATCTCCGCGCTGCTCGCGACGCTCGGCAAGATGACACCGGAAGAGCGCAAGACCGAGGGCGCTGCGATCAATCTCGCCAAGGATGCCGTAACGCAGGCGCTGACCGCGCGCCGCGACGTGCTGAAGAGCGCCGCGCTGGATGCGCGCCTCGCCTCGGAAACGATCGATGTGACGCTTCCCTTGCGTGAAAACCCGGCCGAACTCGGCCGCGTGCATCCGCTCAGCCAGACCTGGGACGAACTGACCACGATCTTCGCCGATATGGGTTTTGCCGTTGCCGAAGGTCCGGACATCGAGACCGACGACTACAACTTCACCAAGCTGAATTTCCCCGAGGGCCATCCGGCCCGCGAGATGCACGACACCTTCTACTTCAATCCGAAGGAAGACGGCTCGCGCCTGCTGCTGCGCACGCACACCTCACCGGTGCAAGTGCGCACCATGCTGAGCCAGAAGCCGCCGATCCGCGTGATCTGTCCGGGCCGCACCTATCGCAGCGACAGCGACCAGACGCATACGCCGATGTTCCATCAGGTCGAAGGCCTCGTCATCGACAAGACCTCGCATCTCGGCCACCTCAAATGGATTCTGCAGGAATTCTGCAAGGCCTTCTTCGAGGTCGATCACGTCAATATGCGCTTCCGCCCGTCCTTCTTCCCGTTCACCGAGCCATCGCTGGAAGTCGATATCCAGTGCCGCCGCGACAAGAACGAGATCCGTTTCGGTGAAGGCGAGGATTGGCTGGAAATTCTCGGCTGCGGCATGGTGCATCCGAATGTGCTGCGCGCCTGCGATATCGATCCCGATGTGTATCAGGGCTTCGCCTGGGGCATGGGCATCGACCGTATCGCGATGCTGAAATACGGCATGGCCGACCTGCGTCAGCTGTTCGAGGGCGACGTACGCTGGCTCAACCACTACGGCTTCAAGCCGCTCGAAATGCCGACCCTGGCCGGAGGACTGAGCACGTGAAATTCTCCCTCTCCTGGCTGAAGGATCATCTCGATACCGACGCGACTCTGGATCAGCTGAGCGAAAAGCTCACCATGATCGGGCTCGAGGTCGAGCATATCGAGGACAAGGCAAAGCTGCTGGCGCCGTTCACGATCGCTGAGATCGTGACAGCCGAGCAGCATCCGAATGCGGATCGCCTGCGCGTCTGCACCGTGAATGCCGGCGATGACAAGCCGTTGCAGATCGTCTGCGGCGCGCCGAATGCGCGTGCGGGTCTGAAGACCGTACTAGCACGGCCCGGCACCTATATTCCGGGCAAGGACTTCACCATCGGCCTCGGCAATATCCGCGGTGTCGAAAGCCAGGGCATGATGTGCTCGGCCGGTGAGCTCGGCCTGCCCGACGCGATCGACGGCATCATCGAGCTTCCCGCCGATGCGCCGGTCGGCGCGGTGTATCCGGATTGGGCCAAGCTCGGCGATCCCGTGATCGAGATCAATCTGACGCCGAACCGTCAGGATTGCACCGGCGTTGCCGGCATCGCGCGCGATCTTGCGGCTGCCGATATGGGTACCTTCAAGAATCCCGGCATCAAGCCGATCAAGGGTGAATTCCCGTGCCCGGTGAAGGTGACGGTCGAAGACAGCAAGCTTTGCCCGGGCTTCGCGCTGCGCCTCGTGCGCGGTGTGAAGAACGGCCCGTCGCCGGAATGGCTGCAGAAGAAGCTGACCTCGATCGGCCTGCGCCCGATCAACGCGCTGGTGGACATCACCAACTACCTGACCTTCGATCGCGCGCGTCCGCTGCATGTGTTCGACGCGGCCAAGGTGAAGGGCGATCTCGTCGTGCGACGCGCCAAGGATGGCGAGACGCTGCTGGCGCTTGATGGCAAGACCTACAAGCTCGACGACAAGGTCTGCGTCATCGCCGATGAACACGGCGTCGAATCGCTGGCCGGCATCATGGGCGGTGAAGCCTCGGGCTGTTCGGACGACACCACCGATGTGCTGATCGAATCCGCGCTGTGGAACGAGATCAACATCGCGCAGACCGGCCGCAAGCTCGGCATCAATTCGGATGCTCGCTATCGCTTCGAGCGCGGCGTTGATCCCGTCTTCATGGTGCCCGGTCTCGAACTCGCGACCAGGCTCGTCATGGAGCTGTGCGGCGGCACCCCGTCGGAAAGCATCGTCGTCGGCAAGAGCTATGGCGAAGATCGCCTGATCGACTTCCCGATCGCGGAAGTGAAGCGCCTCGCTGCCATCGATGTGCCGTTCCCCGAAATGCGGATCATCCTCAACCGGCTCGGCTTCTCGGTCGCCGGCAATGGTCCCGTGGTGAAGGTCGCCGTGCCTTCGTGGCGTATGGACGTCACGGGGAAGGCCGACATCGTCGAAGAAATCATGCGCATTGTCGGCGTCGACAAGGTACCGCTGACGCCGTTCCCCCGTGGCGATGCCCAGCGCAAGCCGGTGTTGACCCAGATCCAGCAGCGCACCCGCCGCGCCAAACGCGGCCTCGCCGCGCGTGGCCTTGTCGAGGCCGTGACCTGGTCGTTCATCTCCAAACCGCATGCGGAAGTGTTCGGCGGCGGCAAGCCCGAGCTCGCGCTGGCCAATCCGATTGCATCCGATCTCTCGGACATGCGGCCGAGCCTCTTGCCGGGCTTGATCGCCGTCGCTCAGGCCAATGCGCATCGCGGGTCGTCCGATCTCGCACTGTTCGAAGTCGGTCAGATCTTCAAGGGCGATCGCCCGCAGGACCAGTTCATGGCCGCTGCAGGCATCCGTCGCGGTCTCGCTTCGTCGAATGGCACTGGCCGTCATTGGACCGGCGCCAGCGCTGCCAACGCGCTCGATGCCAAGGCCGATGCTTTCGCCGTGCTCGCAGCCGCGGGCGCGCCCATGCAGGCGCTGCAGATCGTTCCCGGCGGTGCCGACTGGCTGCATCCGGGCCGTTCGGGCACGATCCAGATCGGACCACAGAACATTCTCGGCTACTTTGGCGAGCTGCATCCGCGCACGCTGGAAGCGCTCGGCGCCGATGGCCCGCTGATGGCCTTCGAAGTCATCCTCGATCGTATCCCCGACGCCAAGCAGAAGGCGACTCGCGCCAAGCCGTTGCTGGAACTCTCTGCGTTCCAGCCTGTGTCGCGCGATTTCGCCTTCATCGTCGATCGCAAGGTGAGTTCCGGCGATATCGTCAAGGCCGCTGCCGGCGTGGACAAGAAGCTGGTGACCGGTGTCACCGTGTTCGACATCTATGAAGGCAAGGGCATCGACGACGACAAGAAATCGGTGGCGATTGCCGTGACCATCCAGCCGCGTGAAAAGACCCTCACCGATCAGGAGATCGATGCGGTGGCTGCCAAGATCGTGGCGGAAGTGACGAAGAAGACGGGCGGCACGTTGCGCGCATGATGGAGACGCTCGGCCTGGTCGCCTATTCGACCACGTCGCTCGTCCTCATTGCGATTGCGGCTTTCGTTGCCGGCCTTGCCCGCGGCTTCTCGGGCTTCGGTTCGGCGCTGATCTTCATCCCGTTGGCGTCGAGCATCGTCGGCGCCAAAGTCGCGTCACCACTACTGCTGCTGATCGATTTCGTGACCTCGCTGGCCTTGATCCCGAATGCCGCGCGGCATGCGGACAAGCGTGATGTCAGCATTATTTCCCTCGGCGCCCTGATCGGCGTACCCGTTGGCACCGTGGCGCTGGCATTCGCCGATCCGCTGACCGTGCGCTGGGGCATCGCGGCGTTGATCATCGCGCTGCTGTCGCTGCTTGCATCGGGCTGGCGGTATCCGGGCCAGCCGACCATCCCGGTGACGATCAGCGTGGGAACGTTGGCCGGCTTTTTCGGCGGCCTGGCACAACTCGGCGGCCCGCCCGTCGTGTTGTATTGGCTGCGCGATGCCGCCGTCGCTGCCGTGGTGCGCGCGAATATTATTCTCTACTTCGCCATCGCCGATGTGCTGATCACCATCAGCTATTCGATCGGCGGCTTGTGGAGCACAGCAATTCTCGGCCTCGCTGTTATCACAGGGCCGCTATTCGGAATCGGCCTTTGGATCGGCTCAAAGCTGTTCGGCAAGGCGAGCGACGAGCTGTTCCGACGCATCTGCTACGCGCTGATCGCGGTCTCAGCTGTCATCGGCTTACCGCTGTTCGACGGAATATTGCACTGACCTTGCGTGACTTGCGGTGCCAGCCGACGCTGCGCTAGGGTCTCTCCAATTCAAGAACAACGGGAGAAAACCATGATCGATCGCCGGGGCATGCTGAAGTTTGCCGCTGCCGGCGTTACGATCTTCGCGACGCACCCCGCGCTGGCGCAGGCACCGGTAAAGCCGCGCACCAGGATCATATTTCTTGGCACCAAGGGCGGCCCGCGCGTCGGCATCGGTGCATCCAATCCCGCGAACCTCGTTGTCGTCAACGACACGCCATTCGTGATCGATTGCGGCATGGGCGTCAGCCGGCAACTGGTCAATGCCGGCGTGCCGATTCCCTCGGTGAAGTATATCTTCATCAGCCACCACCATTCCGATCATAATCTGGAATACGGCAACCTGGTCTACAATGCCTGGGCCGCAGGTCTCTCGACGCCGATCCACTCATTCGGTCCCAAGGGCATCGAGGCAATGACCCGGACTTACTGGGAGCTGAACAAATTCGACGTCGATACCCGCATCGAAGATGAAGGCCGCCCCGACCCGCGGCCTCTGCTCGTTGCCAAGGATGTCACGGAGGATGGCGTGGTGCTGCACACCGCCGACGTAAAGGTGACGGCGTTCCGCACGCCGCATCCGCCGATCGTCGACAACTTCGCCTACAAATTCGAGACACCCGACGGCATCATCGTGTTCTCCAGCGACACCGCTTACAACCCGAAGCTCGCAGAGTTCGCCAAGGGGGCGGACGTGCTGGTGCATGAGGCACTCTACGTGCCCGGCGTCGACCGGCTGGTGATCAAGACGAAGAACGGCGCGACGTTGAAAAAACATTTGATGGAGAGCCACACCACCACCGAGGATGTCGGCCGAATAGCCACCGCGGCTGGCGTGAAGGTGCTTGTGCTCAGCCATTTCGTGCCGGGCGACGATCCCGAAGTCACCGACGAGAACTGGATCGAAGGTGCGCGCAAGAATTTTTCCGGTAAGATCATCGTGGCCAAGGATCTCATGCAGCTGACGCTGCCGATTTAGCGCCAGTAACAGTCTCACGTCGCGGCTACTCCAACCCCGTTCCGCTCGACCGTTGTCGCCGCTGCTTGGTCCGCATCGACTTTTCCGGCTCTCGCTCCTTCACCGCGCCGATCCGCTTCAGCGCTGCGTCTGCCGCGCGTTCGCCGGTTTGCCATGCGCCGTCAACGGTGCCCCATAGCGTCTCGTGAGTCGCTTCCCCCGCGATGAAGAGACTGCCCATCGGCTCGGCGAGCACCCGCCGGGCAAGTTGCCCACCCGGCGCTGCGGCGGACATCGCGCCGAGGATGAAGGGCGCCGTATCCCAGCGTGTGACCTTGCTGCGCTGGACGGCATTCTTCACATCGCTGCCGAACAGTTTTATGAGCCATTCGGTCGCAAAACCGGTCATCGCGGCTTCGCCCTGCGCTGCAAGGCCGCGGCCGAATGAGCCCGCAACATCGACTGTGCATAGCGAGGAGCCGCCGATATTGGCGAACAGTGCGCCGGTGCGCGAGTTCGTGCTCTGCTCGATCATAAGCTCGTCGCGGCCGAGGCCGAGCGGATTGCCTTTCAGTTCGAGCACGACGCGATCGTAGCTGCCGAGGGTGAGCTTCGATGCAGCGTCGAGCTGACGCTTCGGCAACTCCGGCGTGAATTTAATAGCCCCCGCATTCAGCACATTGCTCGACACGGTGACGATGATGGCATGGGCGGCGATGCGGCCTGCTGCCGTCTCAACGCCGATGTCGCGGCCACTCCATGCGATGCGTGTGGCCGGCGTCGACAGCGCGACAGGCACGCTCTCACCGAGCTTCGCCATCACTGCGCCAAGTCCCTGCCGCGTGGCGACCGAGATCGCACGGTCCTCCGCGCGGGATTGATCGAGCACCGAGAGATCTTTCAGATCCTTGCCGGTGGCGTAGGCACCAAGGGCGAAATCGACGGTGGCGCCCCAATCACCGAGATCCTTTGGCAGCGCAGCCGCGCAAGAGCCGTCGCCGCGACGCGCCGCCTCGTCGATCGCGCGGGTGGCACGCACAAAGGTGGCCAGGAGGTCTTCGGTCTCTGCGGCGCGCGCATTGCGACGGCCGATACGCAGTTTCTGGCTTGGCGGCGAGGGCGAAACCTCGATGCCGGCGCCGCGCGCGAGCTTGACCAGAACATTGGTCTCCGGCGTATGCAGCCAGCGCGCGCCGAGATCGAGCGGAACGTCGAAGGTCGAACTGTCGGTTGCGCAGCGCCCGCCGATCTGCGCCGACGCTTCCAGCACGATGACCTTGCGCCCGGCGGCCTGAATGCGCCGCGCCGCTGCAATACCGGCAGCGCCCGCGCCGACCACGACCACATCGGCATCGCGCGGCAATGTCGCAGCCCGCGCCCTTGCGCTGAGGAGTGGCGCAAGCGTCAATCCAGCCGACGCCGATAGAAATGCGCGGCGCGAGAAAGTCATGATATGGTTTCCGAAATCGTACCGAGCATGAGAACGTCCCGCGAACCTTGCAGTATTCGCCTGCAGGCAGCAACCCTCACAGTGAAGCGCGCGTTAACACCGATGCTCGTGCATGAACCAAATTGCAATGGCTCGCGTCCATGATGAAGACAGGGACAAAGCGGTCGATACGAACCGCAACCGGGGCCAGCGTCATGGGCATCATGCTCGATACCGTCGGCAAGTTGATTGCCGGATACCTGCAAAAGGAAGTGCCGGGCTACGAGCCGTTCACGCCCAGCGATCCTGAGCGCCTGCACGACGTCATTCGCGAAGGCGACGTGCTGCTGGTCGAGGGCAACAATCGTGTCTCCGGCATCATCAAATATCTCACGCAATCGACCTGGTCGCATGCCGCGCTGTATGTCGGACCGATCGATGGCGCGGTCGAGCCGAATGGCGAACCGCATGTGCTGATCGAGGCCAATATCGGCGAAGGCGTCACCACGGCGCCGCTGTCGAAATATTTCGCATTCCATACGCGCCTCTGCAGGCCCGTCGGTCTGTCCTATGAGGATCGCACCACCGTATGCCGCTATGCGATCAACCGCGTCGGTTTCGGCTACGACACCAAGAACATCGTCGATTTGATGCGCTTCCTGGTCCCGCTGCCGATTCCGCAACGCTGGCGGCGGCGCATGATCGCAATCGGCTCGGGCGATCCCACCAAGATCATCTGTTCGGCCTTAATCGCACAGGCATTCGAAGCCGTGCGCTATCCGATCCTGCCGAAGATCACGCGCGCCGGCAGCAGGCAGGCGCGGCGCGAAATCCTGCATATCCGCCATTCGTCGCTGTATATGCCGCGCGATTTCGACATCTCGCCTTACTTCGAGGTGGTGAAGCCGACCATCGAACTCGGCTTCGACTACACAGCGCTGCATTGGGCCGACAAACCGAAGCCGCTCCGGGAGGTGGCGGGCACGGTCGATCCATTTCCAGGGCCTGCCGTTGCCGCCGGACAAATCATCGTTCCCAGATCGCCCGCAACGTCGCCACACGCGGCCGAAGCCGCTCGGGCGGAAGCGACGATGGATCAGGAAAGAGTGAGGGCAGTGGCGTAACCGATCCTAAGACTTCACCGCACCCGCCGTGAGGCCGCCGACCATATAACGGCGGAAGGCGTAATAGACCGCAGCCGGCGGCAGCGCGTAAATAAAGCCGGTGGTCATCAGCAATTCCCATGGCGAGTCATCAGCGGCCAGAAAATTACCGAGCGCGACCGGAAGCGTGATCTCGGTGTCTTTCGACAGCAACAGAAATGCGTAGAGATATTCATTCCACGCCAGCAGCAGCGCATAGGTGCCGACCGCGACCAGCGACGGCAGCATCAACGGCAGATAGACCATGCGAAACAGCTGCAGCGGCGTCGCGCCATCCATGATCGCGGCTTCGTCGAGCTCCAGCGGCAATTTGTCGGACGCTTGTTTCAGCACCCAGATCGCATAGGGTGACGCGATGGTGACCATCGCCAGAATCAGCGACCAGTGATTGTTGAGCAGCCCGTAATTGCCCATGGTGCGATACATCGGCACCGCGAGGAAAGCCGCCGGAATGAAGTAGGTGAACAGCGCGAGATTCATCACCGTGCGACCGCCGCGCACACGCAAGCGGGAAATGGCGAAGGCCGCCAATGTGGCGATGATCAGCGTCAGCACGCCGGCGGCAATGGCAATCACCACCGAATTTCCGAACTGGACCCAGAAATCGCGCAAAAAGTAGTGCTGCTGGTTGAAGACGATGCGGAAATTCTGCAGCGTTGGATGATCCGGCCATAGCTTGCCGGCAAAAGCGTCCTGCTTCGGCGAGATCGCGAACAGGAACATGTGATAGATCGGGATCAGCGTCCAGATCAGCACGGGAATGCCGATCAGCAGCAGTTTTGCTTCGTTACCGATCTCGCGCAGCGTCGGCATGCGCATGGTGGAGGCTTTCACCGCCTGGGCCTTCATCGCGACAGCCTCTTCATCATGAAATAGACCAACGGCAGAACCAGCGGCATGGCGCAGACGATCGACGCCATCGCGAGATCGAGCTGATCGAGGCGGAGATAGCGGATGCCCAATGTGGACAGCACATGGGTGAGATCCGCCGGACCGCCTCCAGTAAGCAGATAGACACTGTTGAAATCGCCGAGCGTCCAGATCATCGAAAGCAGCGTGCAGGTAAGATACAACGTCTGCATCGATTGCCAGGTGATGAAGCGGAATTTCTGCCACCAGCTGGCGCCGTCCACATCGGCGGCTTCGAACATATCGTTCGAAATCGCGAGGCGCCCGGTCATCAGGATCAGCGTCCAGAACGGCAGCGACTTCCAGATATGGACAAGGATGGCGAGCGTCAGACCAATGGCGGGATCGTTGAGCCAGTTCGGTCCGTCCTCGCCGGTGAACTTGAAGATCAGATTGTTGATCACGCCCCATTCCGGATTGAACATGAAGCGCACCGACAGAATGGTCGGGATCGACGGCACCGCCCAGGGCAGGATGAACAGCACCGAGAGCCACCGGATCCATGTGCGCGACTGCACGAAAAAGCCGGACAGGAACAGGGCGATCAGCATCTTGATGTTGATGCCGATGACCAGAAAGATCAGCGTATTGACGACGGCGCGGGCGAAAACGGGATCGTTATAGAGCGCGACGTAACTGGCCGGATGGCGCGCGAGCCAGAGGCCGTAGCTGATGGGATAGACGACGAAGGCAAGGAAGACGAGCAGATAGGGCGCAAGCATCACGATGCCCCAGACCTGCGGCGTGGAGAACCGCGCGGAGAGGGGACGGGAGGCTGTGCCGGGAGTGGAGTAGGTGATCGCCGTCATTGGATTTGCCTGTCATTCCGGGGCGGGACCGACGCCGAAGGCGACGGACCGAGCCCGGAATCTCGAAGTGATGGAACTCCGATACGAGCTCCGGCAGGTGATAAAGCCGCATCAGCTTCCGGGTTCGCGCGGCTTTGCCGCGCGCCCCGAATGATAATCAGCCCGCAACTTCCTTGATGCGCGCGATCAGCTCATCCACGGCCTTCTCCACCGGCACCTTCTCGCTGACGACTCGGTTCATCGCCTTCGCCCACACATTCTCGTTGTTGAGAATGGTGAACTTGTAGTTCTTGGTGAAATCGAACGGCGTGGTACCGCCCATGAACTGGGTGTAGACCGCCTTGCGGTGCTTGTCGGCTTGCCAGAACGGCGAAGCCTGGCCCGCTTTGGTGACCGGGAACCAGCGGCCGAGCGCACCCTCGACATAAGGCTGAAGGTTCTCCTCCTCGAGCAGGAACTTGACGAATTCCCGCGCACCCGGCTTGTTCTTCGACTGCGTGAAGATCATGCCGGTCTTGACGTCCGAACGATACTTGATCGGCGTGCCGTCCGGCTTGTTGGGGAACGAGGCGGTGACGATGGTTTCCTCATAGGCCTTCTTGCCCGCAGCGCGCTGCTCCGGCGTCAGCGTCTGGTTCTGCGAATCCTCGAACCACTTCGCGGCGATCGAGATCGTGAAGTTATGGGTCATGATGATGCTGCGATTGTGGAAGGCGACGTTGTTGTCGGGATCCTTCCATGTCGTCGAGGACGGTGGTGTGCAGCCTTTGATATAAGTATCGGTATAGTCGCGTAGCGCGCCGACCAGGCCTTCCTTCACCTTCGGATCGTCGACCGTCAGTTTGCCGTCGTCATCGACCAGCTTGACATTATAGGCATCGATGAAGGTGTAGAACGACTGCAGCGAATCCGTGGACTCCACGCCCATCGGCTGGCCGACGCCATAGACACGGCTGCCCGTGGCCTTGCGGTAAGCGGGCTGCACCTTGTCGCACCAGAACGACCAATAGCCCTTCCAGTCCTTCGGAATGTCGTCGAGCTTGAAGCCAGCCTGCTGAAGCATGTCGCTCCAGATCTCCACATGCATGGACTGCTGCTTCAGCGGGAAACCGTAATAGCCCTTCTTCTTGGTCTGGCCGTTCATCAGGAACGCCGTCTCGACCGTATTCGGCGCGAATTTGTCCATCATCGGCTTGAGGATGTCGGTGATGTCCTCCAGCTTGCCCTCATAGGCCCATTTTCCGGAGGCCTGCACATCATAGGTGTCGGCATAGGCGACATCGGGCGGCGTGCCGGAATCCAGCGCGGCCACCGTCTTCGGGATCATGTCCTGAATGGCATATTGCGACAGCTCAACCTTGATCTTGGTCTTGTCTTCAAACTTCTTGATCGCCGCCAGCAACGATTCATCTTCGGATTTGTAGAAGCCCTTGCTGAACCAGACAGTGATGCTCTGCTGCGCGAAGGCAGGTGCCGCGCTGAGAAACAGGCCGGAAGCGGCAGTGGCAGTGGCAAAAACAAGCGCACGGGTACTTTTTTTGACCAAGATGCTGGTGATCAAGACGTCGTCCTCCCTGATGATTGTTTTTGGTGAGACTACCCCTTTTGATTTATCCGTCCAGTGAAGAAGTCGATGCTGCGCTGCACTTGTCTGACAACTTCGCAACGGTTACCTCTTCGTGATTGCAAGGAGAAACATGCATGCTTGCTGCCGCTGCCAAGGCGCTCTCGCAAATTCTGTCGCCCCCGATGCGTAGCATCCTGTGGAAGTCGATTGGCCTCGCGCTGGTGATGATCACCGTGCTGGCGATCGGCATGCAGCGTTTTTTGAACTGGGCGGCAACGGCCGGCGGCGTGTGGGCCGAAGGCATGGTTGGCAGCGACTATCACAGCATGGTCACAGTGCTGACATGGATCCTATCGATCGCAGCAGGACTCAGCGTCGTTGCTGGCGCGATCTTTCTAATGCCGGCTATCACCTCACTGGTAGCGAGCTTCTTCGTCGATGATGTCGCCGATATCGTCGAGCGCGAACATTATCCGGCTGAACGCCCCGGCACCGCCTTGCCGCTCGGGTTTGCGGTCTGGGAGGGCGGCAAGACGGCGCTGCTGACGATTGCCGTCTATCTGATCGCGCTGCCTTTCGTATTCTTCGCCGGCATCGGCTTCATCGTGTTCTTCATCGCCACCGCATGGCTGCTCGGACGGGAATATTTCGAACTCGCGGCCATGCGCTTCCGCTCACCCGCCGATGCCAAGGAGATGCGTCGGCAGAATGCAACGACGGTGTTCACCGCGGGGCTGTTCATCGCTGCCTTCGTGTCGATCCCGATCGTAAATCTCGCGACCCCGCTCTTCGGCATGGCGTTCATGGTCCACATGCACAAGAAACTCAGCGGACCGCGGCCCGAGCTGATCGAGCCGGCAAGGGTGAAAACGCCGGTAGCTTGAGGCTCAAGCCTGTCCACGTCATTGCGAGGAGCCCAAAGCAACGAAGCAATCGTCGCTACGCTTCCCGCAATGACGGCAGAGAGCTACGCAACGGTTTTTTCCGGCCACCTGCACAGATCATTGATCAAACACACCTCGCAACGCGGTTTTCGCGCGAGGCATGTATAACGCCCATGCAGGATCAGCCAGTGATGAGCGTGCAGCATGAATTCGGCTGGGATCACGCGTTCAAGTTCAAGTTCAACATCGAGCACGGTCTTGCCGGGCGCGAGACCCGTGCGGTTGCCGACGCGGAACACATGGGTGTCCACCGCCATCGTGTGTTCACCGAAAGCCATGTTGAGCACGACATTGGCTGTCTTGCGGCCGGCACCGGGCAACGACTCGAGTTCGGCGCGCGTGCGCGGTACGACGCCACCGAAATCGCGGATCAGCTTTTCCGACAGCGCAATGACGTTCTTGGCCTTGGTGCGATAAAGACCGATGGTCTTGATGTAGTCACGAACCGTCTCCTCGCCGAGATCGATCATCTTCTGCGGCGTATCGGCGATGGGGAACAGTGCGCGCGTCGCCTTGTTGACGCCGGCATCCGTCGCCTGCGCGGACAGCACCACGGCGACCAGCAGCGTGTAGGGATTGAGATGTTCGAGCTCGCCCTTGGGCTCGGGATTGGCCTTGCGGAAGCGTGAGAAGGCTTCATGCACCTCGGCCTTCGTCCAGGGCTTCGGTTGACCCGGCTTGAGCTTGGCCGTCTTCGGCTTGATCGCCTTTCCGACGACCTTGGTTTTGGCGTTGGTTTTGACCTTGGCCGGCGCCTTTTGCGCCGTGGCGGCTTTTGCAACGGAGGTCTTCGCGCGGGCGGCTGGCTGGCGGGTGCTTTTCTGCATCAGCGGGATATACTGAGCGGCCATGACACAGGGCAACGACTTTCACGGCACTGACGAGCCCAGGCTCTTCACGGCGCTGCTGCGTCCGCACCGCGCGCTGAGCCGCAAGGGCTTTCTCGTGCTGATGGCCTGCCTCAGCGTGATCTCGTTCGGCGCCGGGATGGCGTTTCTGTGGATGGGCGCCTGGCCGGTGTTCGGCTTCTTTGGCCTCGACGTGCTGGCTATCTATGCCGCGTTCAGGATTTACGACCGCCGCGCCCGGGCCATCGAAGAGATCACAGTGACGCCTTCAGAAATCCGCGTGCGGCGGGTGAGCCCGCGCGGCGATGTTGTTGAGTGGGCATTCAATCCGCTCTGGGTCCAGATCGACCGGGTCGAACACGCCGAATTCGGCATCGAACAGCTGTTTCTGGTCTCGCGGGGGCGCCGGGTATCGATCGCACGCTTTCTTGGAGCCGATGAAAAGGCGAGCTTTCTCAATGCCTTGCTGGAAGCTCTGCAGGCTGCCAAGCGCGGCCCGAACTATAATCCGGTGGCGTGATGGTTGATCCGGAATCGGGTGGTTTGCGGGAGCTGCCGGACCTAGACCGGCACCATGATGAACCTTGCACGAGATATCGCGATGAATGACCATCGCCCCATCAAGCCGGGCCTGCGGGATGCGGCCCTGCGCGATTACGACAGCGTTCGCCGCGCCATCGGTTTCATGCATGGGCAATGGAAAGACCAGCCCAGCATCGACGACGTTGCCGATGCGGCCAGCGTGACACCGGACGAATTGCACCATCTGTTCCGCCGCTGGGCCGGGCTGACGCCAAAGGCCTTCATGCAGGCGCTGACGCTGGACCACGCCAAAATGTTGTTGCGCGATTCGGCCAGCATTCTCGACGCGGCACTCGATTCCGGGCTCTCGGGTCCTGGCCGGCTGCACGATCTGTTCGTGACCCACGAAGCGATGTCGCCCGGCGAATGGAAGACCGGCGGTGCCGGGATGGAGCTGCGCTACGGCTTCCATCCCTCGCCGTTCGGTACGGCGATCGTGATCGCCAGCGAGCGCGGCCTCGCGGGCCTCGCTTTCGCCGATCCCGGCGAAGAGAAAGCAGGCTTCGCCGACATGGCACGCCGCTGGCCTGCCGCGACGATGATCGAGGATTTCGAGGCGACCGCGCCTTTGGCCCGGCGCATCTTCGATACCAGACTGTGGCGGCCGGATCAGCCGCTGCGGGTGGTGCTGATCGGCACCGATTTCGAGGTCCGTGTCTGGGAGACGCTGCTGAAGATCCCGATGGGCCGCGCGGTGAGTTATTCGGACATCGCCTGCAAGATCGAGAAACCGAAGGCTTCCCGCGCTGTCGGCGGCGCGGTGGGGCGCAATCCGATCTCCTTCGTGGTGCCTTGCCACCGCGCCATAGGCAAATCCGGCGCGCTGACGGGCTATCACTGGGGCATCACGCGCAAGCAGGCGATGATCGGCTGGGAGGCCGGGCAGGTGGGCTCGAACAGCTAGGCGTTCGGACTCTCATTGTCGTCACCCGACTTGATCGGGTGACCGATTACACACTGCACCGAGTGAGTTTACTGGATCGCCCGGTCCTGGCGCGCAATTGCGCGCACGGCCGGCCGACGACAGGTGGTGCTATTCCGAGGCTGCCGGCGTGGCCTTGGCGCCGCCCTTCGACACGCCGACCAGTGCGGGGCGCAGCACGCGTTCGCCGATGGTGTAGCCGGCCTGCACAACCTGCACCACAGTGCCCACCGGTACCGACGCGTCGGGTACTTCGTACATCGCCTGATGGAAATTCGGATCGAACTTCTCTCCGGTCGGATCGATCTTTTTCACGCCGTGCTTTTCCAGCGCGTTGAGCAGCGAGCGTTCGGTAAGTTCGACGCCTTCGAGCAACGCCTTCAGGCCGGGATCGGCCGCTGCCTTGGCATCGGCCGGCACCGCATCGATGGCGCGCTGCAGATTGTCGGCGATATCGACGATGTCGCCGGCGAATTTCGACACGCCATAGGTGCGTGCGTCGGCAACTTCCTTCTGGGTGCGCTTGCGGAGGTTTTCCATCTCGGCCAGCGTCCGCAGCATGCGATCACGCGATTCCGCGGCTTCCTTGGTCAGCGCCTCGACCGAATTCGGTTCCGGATCGTCCGGCATGACATAGGGCTTCGAGACCACCGGCTCGGCGGCCTCAGCCGTCTTGTCGTAGTTGTCGTTCTGCCCGTTGGACTCAGTCATCACACTGCCTTCTCGAAACACGCCAAATTGGTGGGGTTGCTGACCCCGGATATGTTGGTTTACAGCCGAAAAATCAAGCTGATCCGGCCGTTTTGAGGCCGATCAGCCGCCTAGCATGCGGCTGACGACGCGGGCGGCGTAATCGACCATGGGGATCACGCGGGCATAATTGAGCCTTGTCGGCCCGATCACGCCGAGCACGCCGACAATATGACCCGCGCCGTCGCTATAGGGTGCGATAATGGTGGAGGAACCTGACAGCGAGAACAGCTTGTTCTCCGAACCGATGAAGATGCGCACGCCCTCGGCATTTTCGGCACGGCCGAGCAGATCGATCACCTCGCGCTTGGTCTCGAGATCCTCGAACAACAAACGGACGCGTTCGAGATCTTCCAGCGCGTGGAGATCCTCCAGCAGGTTGGCCTGACCGCGCACGATGAGCTGGCGATCGTCGCCATTGCCGCCGGACCACGAGGCGAGACCTGCCGCGATAACCTTCTGCGTGAGCTGATCGAGCTCCGCCTTGCTCTGGCTTAGCGCGGTTTCGAGTTCGAGCCGTGCTTCGGCCAGCGTGCGGCCACGGATACGGGCATTGAGGAAATTCGAGGCCTCTGTGAGCGCGGAAGAGGGAACGCCGGGCTGCAGCGTCAGCACGCGGTTTTCGACCTGTCCGTCTTCTGCGACCAGCACGACGAGTGCCTTTTCCGGCTCCAGACGGACGAATTCGATGTGCTTCAGGCGAACATTGGATTTCGCTGTCAGCACCACGGCGGCGGCGCGGCTGAGGCCGGAGAGCTGCGTGAGCGCCTCGCCGATCGCGGCTTCCACCGATTGCGAACGGCCCACTGACGAAAGTTGCTGCTGGATGGAGGCGCGTTCCGGCTCGGTGATATCGCCGACCTGCATCAAGGCGTCGACAAAGAAGCGGAGGCCGAGTTCCGTTGGCAACCGGCCGGCGGAGGTATGCGGGGCGTAGATCAGGCCAAGCTGTTCCAGATCCGACATCACATTGCGGACCGAGGCCGGTGACAGCGGCACGGTAATCAGGCGCGAAATATTGCGCGAGCCGACCGGCTCGCCGGTGGCAAGGTAACTTTCGACGATTTGCCTAAAAATCTCCCGCGACCGCTCATTGAGCTGCGCGAGCCCGGCTCGCGGCGAAATCAGGCCGATCGGATCGTGATGCGCCACTCAAGCACTCCTTATCAGCCCTCAATTTGTCGCCAGAGGCGGCCGGATACAAGCTCCTTCCAGGATTGGAACCGGCGCGCCCTTGCCGCTGCAGCCCGGCCCGCCTAAAAGCGCCGCAACATACATTATCGGAACATTCGGAAGGATTTTCTCATGCGGCCAAGCCGTCGTGCGCCCGATGAACTGCGCGCTGTCTCGCTGGAACGCGGCGTCGTCAAATATGCCGAGGGCTCCTGCATGGTGAAATTCGGCGACACCCATGTGCTGGTCACCGCCACGCTGGAGGAGCGCCTGCCGCCGTGGCTGAAGGGCCAGGGCCGCGGCTGGGTCACCGCCGAATACGGCATGCTGCCGCGCGCCACGCTGGAACGCACCCGCCGCGAAGCTGCCGCTGGCAAGCAGGGCGGCCGCACCGTGGAAATCCAGCGCCTGATCGGCCGCTCGCTGCGCGCCGCGGTCGATCTCGAAGCGCTCGGCGAGCGCCAGATCACCATCGACTGCGACGTGATCCAGGCCGATGGCGGCACCCGCACGGCATCCATCACCGGCGCCTGGGTGGCGCTGGCCGACTGCATCGCCTGGATGAAGAGCCGCAACATGTTCAAGAAGGACGTGGCGGACAAGGTACTGCGCACCAATATCGCGGCGATCTCCTGCGGCATCTATCAGGGCACGCCGGTGCTCGATCTCGATTATGCCGAGGATTCCGAGGCTGACACTGACGCGAATTTCGTGATGACCGGCGACGGCCGCATCATCGAAATCCAGGGCACCGCGGAGAAAGAACCGTTCACCCAGGACGAGCTGATGAAACTGATGGCGCTGGCGCAGCAGGGCGTCGGCAAACTGGTGGAACTGCAGAAAATGGCGGTGGCGTAAGCCAAGTGCGTCATCGTTCCGGGCGCGCGTAACGCGAACCCGGAACCTCAGTATGAGATTCTCCACTTCGAGATTCCGGGTTCGCTCGCTGCGCGAGCGCCCCGGAATGACAGTTTCTGGGCTATAAGACTCCATGACCCAACATCGTCGAATCACCGGCAAGCTCGTGATCGCCACGCATAATCCCGGCAAGCTCGCCGAGATGCGCGATCTCTTGGCGCCCTATGGCATCGAGGCGTTGTCAGCCGGCGAACTCGGCCTTGCCGAGCCCGAGGAAACCGGCGACACGTTCAAGGCCAATGCGGCCATCAAGGCGATCGCCGCCGCCAATGTCGCGCAATTTCCCGCCTTCGCAGATGACTCCGGCCTCGTGGTCGATGCCCTCGACGGTGCGCCCGGCATCTATTCGGCGCGCTGGGCCGGCGAATCCAAGGACTTCAACGCGGCGATGACGCGCATCGAGCGCCTGCTGCAGGAGCGCGGCGCGACCACAGCAGAACAGCGCAAGGCGCATTTCGTCTCGGCGCTATGCGTCGCCTGGCCCGACGGCCATCTCGAAGAAGTCGAGGCGCATGCGCATGGCACGCTGATCTGGCCGCCGCGCGGCACCGCCGGCTTCGGCTACGATCCGGCCTTTCTGCCCGACGGCCATGAGCGCACCTATGGCGAGATGACGGCGGTCGAGAAGCATGGTCTGCCACCACTCGGTCAGGGCTTGTCGCACCGCGCGAGAGCCTTCGTGAAACTTGCGGAGATTTGCCTTGAGCCGCGCTGACGCACAACAGGACGCCTTTGGCGTCTATGTGCACTGGCCGTTCTGCCTGTCGAAGTGTCCGTATTGCGACTTCAACAGCCATGTGCGGCACCAGCAAATCGACGAAGAGCGCTTCGCCCGCGCCTTTGCGCGCGAGATCGAAACAACAGCGGCACGGATTCCGAAGCGCACGGTAACCTCGATCTTTCTCGGCGGCGGCACGCCGTCGCTGATGCAGCCACAGACCGTCGGCTCCATTCTCGATTCGATTGCAAAATATTGGACTGTCGATTCCAGTGTTGAAGTCTCGATGGAAGCCAATCCGACCTCCGTGGATGCAACGCGCTTTCATGGCTATCGCGCTGCGGGCGTCAACCGCGTCTCGCTCGGTGTGCAGGCGCTCGACGACGCCTCGCTGAAATCGCTGGGGCGCTTGCACTCTGCGCGTGAGGCGCTGGATGCGGTCGCCATCGCGCGCAGCGCCTTCGATCGCTACTCGTTCGATCTTATCTACGCACGCCCGGAACAGACGCCGGAAATGTGGACGAACGAACTCAAGCTCGCGATCTCCGAAGCCGCTGAACACCTGTCGCTCTATCAACTCACCATCGAGGAAGGCACGCCGTTCTTCGGCCTGCATGCCGCGGGCAAATTGAAGACGCCGGAGGAAGGCTTCGCGCGCGTGCTCTACGACGTGACGCAGGAGGTCTGCGCGCAGCATGGCCTGCCATCCTACGAGATCTCGAATCACGCGCGGCCAGGCGCGGAATGCCGACATAACCTCGTCTATTGGCGCGGCCAGGAATATGCCGGCATCGGACCCGGCGCCCATGGGCGCATCGACATCGATAACATCAGGCATGCGACATCGACGGAGAAGCGGCCGGAGACCTGGCTGATGCGCGTCGAGGCCAATGGTCATGGCGTGACGCTGGATGAAAGCCTCAACAGCGAAGAACGCGCCGACGAATATCTCCTGATGGGATTGCGGCTGGTCGAAGGCATCGATCCCGCACGCTACGAAGCGCTATCCGGCCGGGCCTTCGATCCGAAGCGGGTCGAGAATCTCTGCGAGGAAGGCGCCATCGTCATCGAGAACGGTCGCCTGCGCGTGACGCAGGAGGGATTCCCGGTGCTCGATGCAGTCGTCGCCGATCTGGCAGCGTAACTCTACGTCCCGAAACTCTTCGGCGAGCCGGCCACCGGCTGGCCGCCACCCGACGCCACCTTCATCACCGCGAGGCCGCGATCGTTGCCGCCATCGCTGCGGAAGCGGAACAGGCCGTCTATGCCGGCGAAACCGGATTGATTGGTGAGCGTGTCCGGCGCGAAACGCTGGCCCCCCTGTGTACGGGCCAATGCCGCCACCAAGGCTACTGCATCGTAAGCGAGCGTCGCCGTGCGGACCGGATCGTTGCCATATTTCGTGCGGTAGCGACCCGAAAAGGCGCGGAAACCTGCCGGATCAGGCGCAGCATACAAGCCCCCCTGCATCGAGGCGCTGTTGAACACCCGCGGATTGTCCCATAGTCCCGTACCGAGCAGCTGCACATTGCGGAGATTGGCGCCCGCTGTGGTGAGGGCATCGGCCGTTGCTACCACGGCATCGCCATCATCGGCCAAAAGCAGCGCATCGGCTCCGGTCAGTTGCGTCGCTATGTTGCGCGCAGCCGTGGCGCGATCAGCGCCATAGCGCTCGAAGGCGACCATGCGGGCGCCCTTGCGCGCCACCGCATGCTTGAACGCGACCTCGACCACATTGCCATAGGCATTCTCCGGCAGTATCGCCGCGAAGGAACGCTTGCCGGTGCTGTAGGCATAGTCCACGATCCGGTTGACGTCGGATTCCGGCAGGAAGCTGAGCAGATAAACGCCGCGGCCGGCGACGCTCGAATCCGTCGAGAAGGCGATCACCGGAATGTTGCGCGCCCGCGTGAGCTGCGCCACCGCCGGCACGGACACCGCGAAGAGCGGCCCGAGGATGATCTCGGCACCTTCGTTCAGCAGCTGCTGCGCTGCCTGCTGCGCGCCTGCGGCGCTGCCAGCATCGTCCTTCACCAGCAGCTGGATGTTCGGGTTCTGGAATTCGGTATAGGCCATTTCGGCCGCATTCTTCATCGACTGCGCCGCGAGGCCGGCATTGCCCGAGGCCGATTGCGGCAAGACCAACCCCACCCTCACACCGCCGGTACCGATCGCCTGCGGCTGCTGAGCGGGACCGGCGGGCGCTGTCGGCGGCGGTTCACCGGGGCTGTTGGTGCTGTAATTGTTGGTCAGGGTCTGCTGGATGCCCGAACAGGCCGAGAGCAGGGGCGCTCCGAGCAGGATGCCCAAAGCCGTTCGCCGGGTCGCGCCCGGACGTGCTGATTTCGGATCGAACGGGTCGGCCATCGCTTCTCTTGTTCTCGGCCGGCATGCCGGCGCACCCCCAGTCTATAACGGGAGGCTGGATTCAGACATACTGTTCGGGATTAGTTAACCGAAACAAAAGGTTTATATTTGGCCATATACCAAGTGGCGTCCCGGTAACGGGGAACACGGCTGAAAAACGGCTGTCCCTCTCCGCTGCATTTCCCTCTAGATTGCCCTCATGCGTGCGAACCCCATCTCCTCCGACGCCAATGCCCCGAGCAGGACCTTCACGGTCGCCGGCCATGTGCTGACCGCGCCGAAAGCCGCGCCTGGCCTGCATCTGGTGGCGACGCCGATCGGCAATCTCGGCGACATCACATTGCGCGCGCTGGAAGTGCTCGCCGGGGTGGACGTCGTGGCCTGCGAGGACACGCGGATCAGCCGTCGCCTGATGGAGCGCTACGGCATATCGGCCGACCTCAAGCAATATCACGAGCATAATGCCGAAGCGGCGCGGCCGAAAATTCTCGCAAAACTTGCCGAAGGCGGATCGATCGCGCTGGTTTCGGATGCCGGCACACCGCTGATCTCCGATCCCGGCTTCAAGCTGGTGCGTGAGGTGACGGCAGCGGGCTTTGACGTCTTCGCGCTGCCGGGACCGTCTTCGGTGCTGACGGCGCTGGCCGTCTCCGCGCTGCCGACCGACCGCTTCTTCTTCGAAGGCTTCCTGCCCTCCAAGCAGGTGGCGCGCCGCAACCGGCTCGAAGAAATCTCCCGCATCGATGCGACCATTGTGATGTTCGAGTCCGGCAACCGCGTGCAGGAGATGCTCGGCGACCTCGCCGACATCATGGGCCAGCGCGACGCCGCGATCTGCCGCGAACTGACCAAGCTGCACGAAGAAATAAGCCGCGGTCCGGTTTCCGAACTGGCGAAAACGACCGATACATTGGAGACGCGCGGCGAATTCGTTGTGGTGCTCGCCCCGCCCGCGGCGGATGCGCAGGCGATGACCGATGACGATCTCGACGCCCTGTTGCGCACATCGCTGCAGCGCGACAGCGTCAAGGACGCGGTAGCGCATGCCGTCGAACTGTCCGGCCGGCCGCGCCGCGCCGTCTATGCCCGCGCACTCGAACTCGCGAGGGAGAGCGGCGATGGTTAAGCCGAAGGAGCTCGCCGCCCCCGGCCGCAGCAAGGCGCCGTCGCCGCAGCGCGTCGCGGCCTTCGCCACCGGCCTTTCAGCCGAGAGCCGCGCGAGCGCGATGCTGCTTGCAAAGGGTTATCGCATCCTCGCACGCCGCTTCCGCACGCCGCATGGCGAGATCGACATCGTGGCGCGCAAGCGCAATCTGATCGCCTTCGTCGAAGTCAAGGCCCGCGACACGCTGGACGATGCTGCCTATGCCGTGACACCGCAGCAACAAGTGCGGATCAGTAATGCCGCGCAAGGCTGGCTGGTTGCGCATCCCGAACATGCTGATTTCGACATGCGTTTCGACGTGATCCTGATTGCGCCGAAGCATCTGCCACGCCATCTGTTAGCGGCATTCGACGCCGCCTGCTGACGCCCTGTCCTTCTGCCTCAAGTCCGGAACGATCCCATGAGCCTGAACATCGCCGTCCAGATGGACCCCATCGCCCGCATCAACCACAAGGGCGATTCCACTTTTGCGATGCTGCTCGAGGCGCAGAAGCGCGGCCACCGTATTTCCTATTATACACCCGACAAGCTCTCGCTCCGCGGCAATGACGTGGTGGCGCCGGTACAGCCGCTGGAGGTGCGCGATGTCGAGGGCGACTACTTCACCCTTGGCGCGCCCGAGCGCGTGAATATGGAATCTTTTGACGTCGTTCTGCTGCGGCAGGACCCGCCTTTCGATCTCGCTTACATCACCTCGACGCATCTGCTCGAACGCATCCATCCGAGGACGTTGGTGGTCAACGACCCCGCCTCCGTGCGTAATGCACCGGAGAAGATCTTCGTCATGGGCTTCAACGACCTGATGCCGCCGACGCTGATTTCGCGCGACAAGGACGAGATCAACGCTTTTCGCGCCGAGCACGGCGCCGTCGTGATGAAGCCGTTGCATGGCCATGGCGGCGCGGCGGTGTTCCGTGTGCTGCCGCAGGACATGAATTTCGGCTCGCTCTACGATCTGTTCTCGGTGACCTTCAAGGAGCAGTGGGTGATCCAGCGCTTCCTTCCCGAAGTGAAGCATGGCGACAAGCGCATCATCCTGGTGGACGGTGAATTCGCCGGCGCGGTCAATCGCGTTCCTGCAGAAGACGATCTGCGCTCCAACATGGTGCGTGGCGGCGCTGCGAAATCCACCGAGCTTTCCCCGCGCGAACGCGAGATTTGTGACCGTGTTGGCCCCGCGTTGCGCGAGCGCGGCCTGCTCTTTGTCGGCATCGACGTGATCGACGGCAATCTCACCGAGATCAACGTGACCTCGCCCACGGGTATTCGCGCCATCGCCAAGCTCGGCGGCCCCGATGTCGCCGCACGCATCTGGGATGTGATAGAGGCGAAGCGGAAATAGCTTGCGCGACAATCGGACGACTATTTGAAGTGATTGGTAGCCGGGCGACGTGAGCTCCTGCGGCGAAGGATTGCAGCAGTGCCTGCTGTCACGCCACTGCGGACGAGCCAGAGGTCAGCAACGAAATGCCCGCTTTATGGATGCGGAAGGTGTTGCGGCCGGCTTTCTTGGCCGCATAGAGCGCAGCATCCGCCATTACATTGAGCTGGGCTGAGGGTGTGTCGCTGTCCGCCAGTGCGATGCCGACCGATGCGCCGATCTTCAGCTGGTGACCGCGATGTTCCATCGGATAGCCGAGATGAGCGATAATCGCGCGTGCGGCATCGGATGCTTCCGCAAGCCGCGCGTCCGCGCCGAGCAGCACGGCGAATTCGTCGCCGCCGATTCGCGCCACCAGCTCTGCATCCGGGCAGACGTCGCGAATTCGCTCCGCCGCCTGCTTCAGGCACTCGTCGCCAGCAGCGTGGCCGAGGCTGTCATTGACGGGCTTAAATTCATCAAGGTCGATCAGCAACAGGGCGCCGAATGGTCTGACGCGCCGTGACGACGCATGATCGAAAGCCGACAACCGCGACTGAAACTGACTGCGATTGGCAAGGCCGGTGAGCACATCGAATTCCGCGAGATAGCGGGTGCGATCCGCAAGAATCTTTTCTTCCGTGATGTCCTGTTTCATGCCGAAGATGCGGACGGCAACGCCATCGACGGACTCGACGGTCGCCGTGATCCTGATCCAACGCCGGACGCCCTTGAAACTGATGATCTCCGCATCGAGCGTAAAGCCGGTGCGATCCTCGATCGCCTTGGTCCTGCGCTTGTGCAGCTCACGGACGGATTCTTCCGGATAGCATTTTAGCGTCGCGGCACGATCGGGGGTCTCGCCGCGCGGCAGATCGAAAATGTCATAAACGACATCGGTCCATACCAGCGATTCATCGGACAGATCGCATTCCCAGACACCGATTCGCGCTGCTGCGGACGAGCGATCGAAAATCTTCTGGCTATGCGCAAGTTTTGCGGCCTGTTGCTCGAGTTCGGCCTGCTGGGCAGCAACCTGCGCTTTCAAGCTCGCGATCAGCTCGACATCGGAAACAACCGGTTGGCTGAACGAGCAGTCTGACATGCAGGGACTAGGACCTCGTCGTCACTTGATTCTTGTCATCCTTCGCATGGCCGGGTTTACGATTTCCTGCAAGCACAATGGCGTGAAGTAGCGTGATCTGCGACATCGACGCCTAACGTTCTTGTCGTCATCTCACATAGATGCTACCTTAGATAGATTATTCTGGGGTTGCATGATGCAGCACGTCGCGACGGTCGCATTCGAGGGAATCGAGGCTCGCGCGGTGGACGTGCAGGTCCAGGTCGTGCCCGGACTTCCCAACTTCATCATCGTCGGCTTGCCGGACAAGGCCGTCTCCGAAGCCCGCGAACGTGTCCGGGCAGCGCTGACCGCGTCTGGCCTGGCGCTGCCAGCGCGGCGGATCATCGTCAATCTGGCGCCGGCCGATTTGCCGAAGGAAGGCAGCCATTACGATCTGCCCATCGCACTCGGCCTGATGGCGACCATCGGCGCTATCCCGCACGATGCGCTCGCAGGTTTTACCGTGCTTGGCGAACTCGGCCTCGACGGTTCGCTGGCGCCGGTGGCTGGGGTGCTGCCGGCCGCGATCGGCGCCAACGCGCGCGACGAAGGTTTGATCTGTCCGGCCGCCTGCGGCGCCGAGGCGGCATGGGCGAGCCCGGACATTCAGATCATCGCTGCGCAGTCGCTGATCCAGATCGCCAATCACTTCAAGGGCACGCAGGTGCTATCGCGACCGCAGCCAAAGGTGCGGACTCGCGAAGATAATCTGCTCGATCTCCGGGACATCAAAGGGCAGGAGAGTGCGAAGCGCGCGCTCGAGATCGCCGCCGCCGGCGGTCACCATCTCCTAATGATGGGAAGCCCCGGCTCGGGCAAATCCATGCTCGCCGCACGGCTGCCATCCATCCTGCCGCCGCTGTCACCAGCCGAATTGCTTGAAGTCTCGATGATTGCCTCGGTCGCCGGCGAAATCCGCGATGGGGCATTGACCGCGCGGCGACCGTTCCGCGCGCCGCATCATTCGGCCAGCATGGCGGCGCTCACCGGTGGCGGCTTGCGGGCGCGGCCAGGCGAAATCTCGCTGGCGCATCAGGGCGTGCTGTTTCTCGACGAACTGCCTGAATTCGATCCGCGCGTGCTCGACTCCCTGCGTGCGCCACTAGAGAACGGCGAAGTTTCAGTGTCGCGCGCCAATCATCGCGTCACTTATCCCGCGCGTTTCATGCTGGTGGCGGCGATGAATCCGTGCCGCTGCGGCCATGCGTTCGAGCCCGGTTTCTCCTGCAAGCGCGGCCGGATCGATCGTTGCACATCGGACTACCAGACGCGCATCTCCGGCCCGCTGATGGACCGCATCGACCTGCGTATCGAGGTCCCCGCCGTCACCGCCAGTGACCTGATCTTGCCGCCGCCGTCGGAGGGCTCCGCCGAAGTCGCGGCCCGCGTCGCGGCGGCGCGTAGCTTGCAGACGGTCCGTTATACGGCAGCCGGGCTCGCGGGCATTCATACCAATGCGTCGGCTCCGGCCTCCATTCTCGAGACCGTGGCGCAGCCCGACAAGCAGGGTCTCGCATTGCTGAAGGACGCCGCCGAAACCATGCGATTGAGCGCCCGCGGCTACCACCGCGTGCTGCGTGTTGCCCGCACGCTCGCCGATCTCGACGGTGCAGAGAAGATCGGACGCCTGCATCTGGCCGAGGCGCTATCCTATCGTGCATTGGCCGACGAGGTGCGCAGCGCTGCGTAACGCGGCACAACGGATGCGCGTATCGTCAACCCCGCAGTAACCAATCTCGTTTACGCTTCGCTCACCATACCCCGCATTACGGGGTGCAGGGGCGAGTGCGTATCATGCTGCGTCTGAAGATTTTAGCCTCCACTATTCCATTGGCGATTGCCGCCTTTCTCGCGCGCGGCGAATTGTTCGCCTCAGCGCGTCCCTGCATTGCCACGGGCTTGGGTTCAGTGCAGATGGCTGCATTCCCCTGGGAGGCGCAAAGCCATGTGAGCTTCACCGACGACCCAGCCACTGCCACCGTGCGGGTGCAAATTGTCGAAAGCGCGGAAAACGCTGACTTCGTGGTAATCGACGACGTCGATACCAACGAGCCGAATACTTGTAGCGGCGCTTCCATCCGCTTCGTCGGCATCACTACATCTGCGACGAGCACCGATCCGGTGATCTATCTATCGACCGCCGGTGATGCGGATTACCGCATCTTCGTGCGCTCGCGCAGTTTTACCGTGCGGGATGCTGCAGCATTGATCGTTGGCGCCCGCAGCACGCCGCCGGCGCGCCTGGCCGCAGCCAACCTCTGACCGAGATTAATCTCCCGTCAACCATAGCTGCACCGACGCGGCATCGCCCCTGCCAGTGCAACGCCTTGGCAATCTGATCGACCCATCATCGCCACATCCCCGCACCCAGCCGGAGTGGCGCCGTGAGCAGAGTTCTTTTCCGGATCAAGATCATGTTCCGGCGCTTTGCGCGTCGCTTTCCGTGGCTGAGCTTTGCCATCCGCTCCTTCGTGATGTTCTCAGCCGCGTTCGGCGGCGCCTATGGCTTCATCTCGGCTGCGACCTCCAAGGATTCCGGCTACGAGCCGCATGCCTTCGCCATCGGCGCCAGCTTTCTGTTCGCCGTCGCCTGCGTCGCACTGGCGACGATGAGCATCCGCATGCGCTTCCTGCACAAGCGCATGCAGAAGCTCGCCGTTCAGAACGAGGCGTTGGTAGACCGGAACTGGGAGCTCAAGGAAGCCGAGGAACGCGCGCGGCATCTGTTCGAGGCACAGGACGATCTGATTGTCATTCGCGATCAAGATGGCCGTATCACCTTCGTCAACGACGCCTATTGCACGCTGGCCCAACAGTCGCGCGAGACGCTGGTTGGCAGCAGTTTCGAACTGAAAGTACTGGAGCAGGGCGATAGCGCCCACGGGCCGAACGGCACTGGTATTCACGATCAATGCGTCGCCACCGCCACGGGCCCGCGCTGGATCGCCTGGCGCGAAGGTATGGTACGGATCGACGCCAATCGTCCCGCCGAATTGCAGAGTGTTGGCCGCGATGTCACCGACCGTACCGAGACCGAGCGCGCGCTCTCCGACGCACGCGACCATGCCAATGCCGCCAACCGCGCCAAATCGCGTTTCCTTGCGATGGCATCGCACGAAATCCGGACTCCGTTGAACGGCATTTTGGGCATGAGCGGCCTGCTGCTCGAGACCCAGTTGTCGCCGGAGCAGGCGACTTATGCGCGCGCCGTGAAGACATCCGGCGAATCGCTACTGTCATTGATCGAGGAATTGCTCGACTATTCCAAAATCGAGGCCGGCAAGATCGATCTCGATTATCGTCCCTTCGCGCTGTCCTCCTTGATCGAGGACATCACCGAGTTGCTGGCACCGCGGGCGCAGGCGCGCGATCTCGAAATCGCCGCCTATATCGATGAAAGGCTGCCGCTCGAAGTCGTGGGCGACGCCGCGCGCTTGCGTCAGGTGCTGCTCAATCTCGCCGGCAATGCCATT
Organism: Bradyrhizobiaceae bacterium PARB1; assembly: GCA_002256345.1. Taxonomy (GTDB): domain Bacteria; phylum Pseudomonadota; class Alphaproteobacteria; order Rhizobiales; family Xanthobacteraceae; genus Tardiphaga. The sequence goes on from NKIY01000004.1 coordinate 544,148, forward strand.
AAATTCACCTCCACCGGCGGCGTCGCTGTCATCGTCGAGCCGGGCATCTGGCCTAACGAAGTGACCTTCATCGTGCGCGACACCGGCATCGGTATCGCCCCGGATGCGCAGCAGCGCATCTTCCGCGAATTCGAACAGGCGGACGAGCGCACCGCGCGGCAGTTCGGCGGCACCGGCCTCGGGCTCTCCATCAGCGAGCGCATCGTCAAGCGCATGAACGGACGCATTGCGCTGCAGAGCCAGCCGGGCGTCGGCTCCACATTCGAAGTGTCGATCCCGCTCGTCGCTTCCAACAACCGTGCCGAGGCGTTTCTGCCGCCGGATCTCACTGGCCAGTCGGTGATGCTGGTGGCGCCGCAGAGCATCGAAGCCTCGCTGATCGCGCGGCGACTGGAGCGCTGGGGCGCGCAGACCTGCATGGTGTCCGACCCCGATGTCGCACTCGCTTTGCTGCCGGAACGATCGTGGCGCGCCGTTCTGATCGAACGCGCCCTTGGCGTGGACGATCTCGAACGGCTTGCCGAACGATCCATCCCGTACGCGACCCAGCGTATCGGCCTGTTCACGCCGGCGATGCGACATGAATTGCAGCCGCATGCGACAGAAGGCCTGACCGGCTATCTCATCAAGCCGTTGCGTGCGACCTCGCTGGCGAAGCTGCTGGGAATGCATGCCGCCGATCACACGGTAACGATCGACGAGGCGGAGCGCGCGCCGAACGAGACCATGGCGAATGGCGGCCTCTCGATCCTCGTCGCGGAGGATAACGAGATCAATGCGTTGCTGATGCGCTCGCTGCTGACACGGCTCGGCCACCGCACCGTGGTGACCACCAATGGCGAACAGGCGCTGGAATCCTGGCTCGCATCGGATGCGGCCGGCACGCCATTCGATCTGGTCCTGATGGACATCCAGATGCCCCGGCTCGACGGTATCGAAGCTGCCAAACGCATCCGCGCGCTGGAGGCCGGACAGCGTGTGCGCCGCACGCCGATCCTGGCGCTGACTGCCAATACACTGGTGGAGGATCGCTATGCCTGTTTCGAAGCAGGCATGGACGGCTTCCTGCTGAAGCCGCTCGACCGCGAAAAATTGGAAGAAGCCCTGAGGCATCTGGCCGCGGGCCGGCATCTGGCGGCGTAAGTCGTACATCTACACTGACGCTGTCATCACCCGGCCCTCCCTGTCATCCCTCCGCAACACACCCGTCACACCACTGTTGAGCACCCGTGATGTCTGATGCGGTTAGGCCGCGTCGATTCGCGTGGGGCTATCAGCGGCCAGGAGTTAGAGTCGGGGATGGCCATGCACGGCAACGAATTTGTGCGGCAGAAGCCAAATGTCTTGAAACCGGGTGTGATGCAGATGTTGCGGCCGCAGAACATGGCGCTCGCGGCGCAGACAGCCATCACCTGGTTCAAGCCGCCTTTCCATTTCGAGCCCGCCAACGTTAATCCAAACGGCGCGCCGTCGCTTGGCCGCATGGGCCCGCTGGAAGTGCGTCTCGCGCAGGACAAGCGCGACGTGAAGCGCGCGCAGCGCTTGCGCTACAAGGTGTTCTACAAGAACGGCACAGCCATTGCCGACGCCGGCACCATGCTGGCCCGCCGCGACAAGGATGCCTTCGACAAGATCTGCGATCATCTGCTCGTCGTCGATCACGCCGCCAAGCCGACACTGTCGGGCCGACAACCGGTCGTCGGCACCTATCGTCTGCTCCGCCATGAGATGGCGATGAAGAATGGCGGCTTCTACACCCAGAACGAATTCGATCTCGGCGGCATCCTGCAGGGCCATCCCGGCCTGCGCTTTCTCGAGCTCGGCCGCTCCTGCGTACTCGAGCGCTATCGCACCAAGCGCACAGTCGAGCTGCTGTGGCAGGGCATCTGGAGCTATGTGAAGCAGAACCGCTTCGACGTGATGATCGGCTGCGCGAGTTTCGAAGGCACCAATCCGGATCAGCTCGCGTTGCCGCTGTCGTTCCTGCATCACAATGCCCGCGCGCCGGAAGAATGGCGCGCGCGTGCGCATGCCTCGCGCTATGTCGAGATGAACCGGATGCCGAAGGAAGCGATCGATCAAAAGGCCGCGCTGCGTGCGCTGCCGCCGCTGATCAAAGGCTATCTGCGCATCGGTGCGATGATCGGCGACGGCGCGGTAATCGATCATCAGTTCGGCACGACGGACGTCCTGATCGTGATGCCGGTGTCCGCGATCGGCGCGCGCTATATCGAACATTTCGGCGGCGAAGCGAAGGCGGCATAGGCACTGCTCTTCACTTGGTGACTTATGGTGAGGAGGCGCGAAGCGCCGTCCGAACCATGAGGCGATGAAACTCCTGCGTCCGCGGCCATCCCTCGAGATGCCCGCCTCCGGCGGGCTCCTCAGGATGAGGGCGGAGTTGAATTACAACCTCCGCAGCGCCACGTTTTCGATGACGTGATCGGCACCCTTCTTCAGGATCAGCGTCGCACGCGGGCGCGTCGGCAAAATATTGTCCTCGAGATTGGCGAGGTTCGTGCGCTCCCAGATCGCGAGCGCCGTCGCCGTCGCTTCCTCGTCCGACAGCACCGCATAGCGATTGAAATACGACCTCGGATCGTGGAACGCGGTATCGCGCAGCGCCAGAAAGCGCTTCACATACCAGCTACGCAGCACCGGCTCGTCCGCGTCGATATAGACCGAGAAGTCGAAGAAGTCGGACACCACGGGTACCGCCTTGCCGTCGCGGGGCAGGCGGCCGGCCTGCAGCACGTTGACGCCCTCGACGATCAGAATGTCGGGCTGATCGATCTCGACGAACTTGTCCGGAACGATGTCGTAAGTGAGATGCGAATAGACGGGCGCTCGCACATTGCGGCGGCCGGCCTTGATGTCGCTGAGAAACTGCAGAAGGAGCGGGAGATCGTAGCTCTCCGGAAAACCCTTCTTCTGCATGATGCCGTTGCGCTCGAGCACAGCGTTGGGAAACAGGAAACCGTCAGTGGTGACGAGATCGACCTTCGGCTTCGGCGACCAGCGTGCGAGCAAAGCCTGCAGCACGCGGGCCGTGGTGGATTTGCCCACGGCGACCGAACCGGCGACGCCGATGATATACGGCATCTTGCGATCTTCGATGCCCAGGAATTTTCGCTGCGCCACATAGAGCCGCTGATGCGCGATCACATACATGGACAGCAGGCGCGACAGGGGCAGATAGATTTCCTCGACCTCGCGCAGATCGAGCCGATCATGCATCGAGCGCAGCGCCGCTATCTCCTCGGCGTTCAGCGCCATCGGCATGTCGTCGCGCAGCTTCGCCCATTGCTGGCGCGAGTAGTTGCGATACGGATCGTATTTCTGCTCGGGGGCCCGTATATCCATCAGTGTTTCCCAAATGGGAGGTCAAAGCTCTTGATGACTTTTGACCTCGAAACGTCAGTCGCTCTTGCGTGACGCCTTTTCCTGCAAACCGGATTGATGCGTGCGCGCGCCGAGCGCCGCTTCCACATCCTGAATCGTAATGTCACGCGACTTCAGCAGCACCAGAAGATGAAACAGCACGTCGGCGCTTTCATTGATGAGATCGGCGCGATCGTCGTCCACCGCGGCGATCACGGCCTCGACCGCTTCCTCGCCAAACTTCTTGGCGCAATGCACGGCGCCCTTGTCGAGCAGCTTCTTCGTATAGGACGACTCGCCATCGGCCGCGGCGGCGCGGGCGTCGATGACGGCGGCAAGATCGTGAAGCGTGAAGGACATCGTCAACCTCGTTACGGGTCAAGCCGCATCGGCAGACCTGCGCGCTGCATGTGGTCCTTGGCCTGGCGGATGGTAAATTCCCCGAAGTGAAAAATCGAGGCAGCGAGCACCGCCGTGGCGTGGCCGGACCTGATACCTTCGACCAAGTGATCGAGATTGCCGACGCCACCCGAGGCGATCACCGGCACGGGAATACTGTCGGCGATGGCGCGGGTCAGCTCGATGTCAAAACCCGTGCGGGTGCCGTCGCGATCCATGGAGGTGAGCAGGATTTCACCGGCGCCGAGCGACACGACTTCCTGAGCGAATTCGATGGCATCGATGCCGGTAGACTTGCGGCCGCCATGGGTGAAGATTTCCCAGCGCGAACCCGAGCGCTTGGCGTCGATGGCGACGACAATGCACTGCTCACCGAACTTCTCTGCAGCTTCCTTCACGAATTCGCGGCGGGCCACAGCGGCGGAATTGATCGACACCTTGTCGGCACCGGCGCGCAGCAGTGCCTTGATGTCATCTACAGTGCGCACGCCGCCGCCGACTGTGAGCGGCATGAAGCAGGCTTCCGCCGTGCGACGGACCACATCCATCATCGTGCCGCGGTTTTCGTGCGTGGCGTTTATGTCGAGGAAGGTCAGCTCGTCTGCGCCCGCGGCGTCATAGGCAATCGCCGCTTCGACGGGATCGCCGGCGTCGCGCAGATCGACGAAATTGACGCCCTTCACCACGCGACCGTCCTTGACGTCGAGGCAGGGGATGACGCGGACCTTGAACATGGCTTTGTTCCTATGCGGCCTGCTTGATCAGCTTGAGCGCTTCCGTCGGATCGATGCGGCCGTCATAGAGCGCACGGCCTGAGATCGCACCTTCGAGCTTTTTCGCTCGCGGCTCGAGCAGCGCCTTGATGTCGTCGATCGATGCGAGGCCGCCCGAAGCGATGACGGGTATGGAGATCGCATCGGCGAGAGCGATGGTCGCGTCCCAATTGATGCCTTTAAGCATGCCATCGCGGGCGATGTCGGTGAAGACGATGGCGGCAACGCCGGCATCTTCGAAACGCTGCGCAATGTCCAGCGCGGTGACGGTGGACACGTCCGCCCAACCTTCCACCGCGACCTTGCCGTCGCGCGCATCGAGGCCGACGGCGACGCGGCCCGGGAATTTCTTGGCGGCTTCCTTCACCAGAGCGGGATCGCGCACCGCAGCCGTACCGATGATAACTCGGCTGATGCCCTTGGTGAGCCAGGCCTCGATGGTCGCGAGATCCCGGATACCGCCACCGAGCTGCACCGGAAATTTCACGCGCGTCAGCATCGCTTCGACCGCCTGCGCATTCACCGGCTTACCGGCAAAGGCGCCGTCGAGATCGACGACATGGAGATATTCGAACCCCTGATCCTCGAACGATTTTGCCTGCGCGGCAGGATCGAGGTTGAACACGGTGGCGCGCGCCATGTCGCCTTGCTCGAGGCGAACGCACTGGCCGTTTTTCAGGTCGATGGCAGGAAAGAGAATCACGGCTTCCACTTCAGAAAGTTGGCGATCAGAGCCAAGCCAAATCGCTGGCTCTTCTCGGGATGAAACTGCGTGCCGATGGCGGTGTCGCGGCCGACGATGGCGGTGATCGGCCCGCCGTAATCGGCGCGCGCGAGCACTTCGTTCTCGTTCACGGCATTGAGATGATAGGAGTGCACGAAGTAAGCATGGCGCCCCTTCGGCCCAAGCGGCAGGCCGTTGAGAACCGGATGCTCACGCAGCAGTTCGAGCGTGTTCCAGCCCATATGTGGGATCTTCAGGCTCTCGTCCTTCGGCGTGATTTTCTCGACATCGCCGGCGATCCAGTTCAGGCCATCCGTCGTGACATGCTCCTTGCCGCGCGTCGCCATCAACTGCATGCCAACGCAGATGCCGAAGAACGGCCGCGCCTTGTCGCGCACCGCTTCGGTCATGGCATCGACCATGCCGTCGAGTTCATTGAGGCCACGGCGGCAATCGGCGAAGGCGCCGACACCGGGCAGAACGATGCGATCGGCGCGGAAAACCTGATCGGGATCGCGCGTCACAACAATCTTCGGCGGCACTTCCATGCCGCGGGTGGCACGCTCGAAGGCCTTTGCAGCGGAGTGCAGATTGCCGGAGCCGTAATCGATAATGGCGACGGTCACCGCGTCCCTCCCGGTTGCGGAAACAGGCCGATCACGTCCTCCGGCCCGCGCGAGAATGGCTGGGCAGGGACATGCCGGGTTGGCGGCGGAGCGCCGCGATCGTTTGAATAGGTGTCGGTACGTTGGCCCTTGGTCCAGCGATCGAAGAAGCGACGCTCGGCGGCTTCCGGATTGTCGGCGACGACCACGTCGAGCTGCCGCCATTTGCCGCGCGAATAGGACCAACGGCGCAGGCTTGATGCTTCAAAGCCCATCAGCAGCGCCACCAGGAACATCACGATGCCGCGCAGGCCGGCGCCTACGCCAAGCTTCGACAGCGCAACTTCACCTGCAAAGGACAATACCAGATAGGCGATCAGAGCCAGCCAGAGACGGTGAAACAACAGCCAGAACGGACCGGCCAGGAAAGCCCAGACATGAAAGCCATCGCGCACGAACACGAACTTGTCCGTCGCCGCCAACGGCTCGAGGCCGGCGCTCTTGGGCGCGTGAACTGTATAGACCGGCATGCAAACTCCGCCGCTATGAGGCAGGGATCACGAAACAGGGATCAGCCGCCGAGCTGACCCTTGGTGGAAGGCACTTCGCCGGCATTGCGCGGATCGATGGCAACCGCCGTCCGCAATGCCCGCGCCAGACCCTTGAAGCAGGATTCGGCGATGTGATGGCTGTTGTCGCCATATAGGGTTTCGACGTGCAAAGTCACGCCCGCTTGCATGGCGAAGGCGTTGAACCATTCGCGCACCAGCTCGGTGTCGAATTCGCCGATCTTGTGGGTCGGGAAGGCGGACTTGAACACCAGGAAGGGCCGGCCGGAAATATCCAGCGCCACCCGGGTCAGAGTCTCGTCCATGGGCATATAGACCGAGGCATAGCGGGTGATGCCGGCCATATCGCCAAGCGCCTGCTTCACGGCCTGGCCAAGGGCGATGCCGACATCTTCCGTGGTGTGGTGGAAGTCGACATGGAGGTCGCCCACCGCCTTCACGGTGATGTCGATGCGGGAATGGCGGGCGAGCAGATCAAGCATATGGTCGAAAAACCCGATGCCGGTGACCGAATTGGACAAACCGGTGCCATCGAGATTCACGGAGACCTCGATCTGGGTCTCCTTGGTGGCGCGCTTGATCGTCGCCTTGCGCATCGAATTAGGCCTCTTGCTGGCTGAAAACGCGGTCTTTTAACAGGGGGATGACAATGGCGCTACGGCTCGGGCGCGGGATTCGGCGTCTATGGTGAGCGGAAATTCATGGCTTACAGGCAGGCAGGCCGTCGTAGGTCCCCTCTTCCGCGAGCGGGAGAGAGAACCCATGGTGTTTTTGGCCGCATTTGCATCGCCCCGGCTCCGTGCCTAGATCAGACCCTCACGAGGGTTTCCATGAGCAATCTTTCTTCCGCGTCCGGTGACGCATCGTCCCTGATCTGGCACGGCACCACCATCCTGACCGTCCGCAAGAACGGCAAAGTGGTGGTCGGCGGCGACGGCCAGGTCTCGATCGGCCAGACCGTGATCAAGTCCAACGCCAAGAAGGTCCGCAAACTGGGCAAAGGCGACGTGATTGGCGGCTTCGCCGGAGCCACCGCCGACGCCTTTACCCTGTTCGAGCGGCTGGAAGCCAAGCTGGAACAGTATCCCGGCCAGCTCACCCGCGCCGCCGTGGAACTCGCCAAGGACTGGCGCACCGACCGGTATCTGCGTCGGCTGGAAGCGATGATGATCGTCGCCGACAAATCAGTCTCACTGGTGCTGACCGGCACCGGCGACGTGCTGGAGCCGGAAGGCGGCGTGATGGCGATCGGCTCCGGCGGCAACTACGCGCTGGCCGCGGCTCGTGCATTGGCCGACACCACCGAGCAGGATGCCGAGAGCATCGTGCGCAAGTCGCTGGATATCGCCGCCGATATCTGCGTCTACACCAATCGCAACCTGACGATCGAGACTCTGAGCGAATGACCGACTTCTCCCCCCGCGAAATTGTCTCCGAACTCGACCGCTTCATCGTCGGCCAAAGCGACGCCAAGCGTGCCGTCTCGATCGCGTTGCGCAATCGCTGGCGCCGACTGCAGCTCACCGGACTGCTGCGCGAAGAAGTGCTGCCGAAGAACATCCTGATGATCGGGCCCACGGGCGTCGGCAAGACCGAGATTGCGCGGCGGCTGGCAAAACTCGCCGGCGCGCCATTCCTGAAGGTGGAAGCGACCAAGTTCACCGAGGTCGGCTATGTCGGCCGCGATGTTGAGCAGATCGTCCGCGATCTCCTCGAAGTCGGCATTGCGCTGACCCGCGAAAAGAAGCGTAAGGACGTGCAGGCGCGCGCGCAGCTCGCCGCGGAAGATCGCGTAGTCGATGCGCTGGTCGGCGCCACTGCGAGCGCGGCGACCAAGGACTCGTTCCGCAGGAAACTGCGCAATGGCGAGCTCAACGACAAGGAAATCGAGATCGAGGTGGCGTCATCGTCGGGCCCGTCGATGTTCGAGATTCCTGGCATGCCCGGCGCGCAGATGGGTGCGATCTCGCTCGGCGATATTTTCGGCAAGATGGGCAAGGGCACCAAGACGCGCCGGCTGCGCGTCGTCGACGCGCATGAGCCGCTGGTGAGCGAGGAAGCCGACAAGCTGCTCGACAACGACCAGCTGGTGCAGGAAGCGATCTCGGTGGTCGAAAACAACGGCATCGTGTTCCTCGACGAGATCGACAAGATCTGCGTGCGCGACGGCCGCAGTGGCGGTGAAGTCTCACGCGAGGGCGTGCAGCGCGATCTCTTGCCCCTGATCGAAGGCACCACGGTTTCGACCAAGCATGGCGCCGTCAAGACCGAGCACATCCTGTTCATCGCCTCGGGCGCGTTCCATATCGCCAAGCCGAGCGATCTCTTGCCGGAGCTGCAGGGCCGTCTGCCGATCCGCGTCGAACTCGATGCGCTGACACGCGACAACATGCGGCGCATCCTCACCGAGCCGGAAGCATCGCTGATCAAGCAGTATGTGGCGCTGTTGCAGACCGAAGGCGTGACGCTGGAATTTTCCGACGACGCCATCGATGCGCTGGCGGATGTCGCGGTGGCGGTGAATTCAACCGTCGAGAATATCGGCGCGCGGCGGCTCCAGACGGTGATGGAGCGCGTGCTCGACGAGATCTCTTTCACCGCCCCGGATAAGAACGGCGAAACCATCCGCATCGATGCGGCTTATGTGCAGAAGCATGTAGGGGATCTGGCGAAGAACACGGATCTGAGCCGGTTTATTCTCTAACCACACTCTCGCTGTCATCGCTCGGCTTGACCGGGCGATCCAGTAGACTCTGTTCCGAGTGAAAGCGCTCCGTCTGTGCGTACTGGATCACCCGCTTTCGCGGGTGATGACAATCGGAGAGGCAAACGAACTACCGCGCCCGTCTCACCCGCACATACAGCGCGCCAGCGCCGCCATGGCCGATATGGGCCTCTTCGAAGCCCACCACGAGCGCGCGAAACTCCGGCAGGCCAAGCCAGATCGGAACCTGTCGCCGCAGAATGCCACGCTCGGAGTCGAGGCCGCTGGTGCGGCCCTTGCCGGTGATGATCAACACGAACGATAACCCGTCATAGCTCGCGCGCTGCAGAAAAGCAGCGAGTGCGCGGTGTGCACGTTCCTGTGTCATGCCGTGCAGATCGAGCCTTGCATCGATCTCCTTGCGGCCGCGCGAGAGCTGCGAACGCTCGCGGCGACCGAGCGTCATTAGCGGCGGCACGGGCGGAGCAATGTGTTTCACAGTCTTGGCCGGCACCGCCTCCACGACCTTGCGGGACATTGGCGGCAACGGCGCCGGCACGGCCTCCGCGGCGCTCGCATCGGGCTTTGCCACGCGTACTCGTTTGCGCAATGGCTTCACCTGTTTCGCGACGGCATCCCACAGCGCGCGCTCATCCTCACTGAGGGGACGATGACGACGGCGAGGCGGATCGATGATCTGCGGAGGACGCGAGCGTTTCATTGCCAGGGGAAGCGGAAGAACGACGACGGTTGCGCCGGCGCGCGACGATGGACACGACGCTTATACTTGGCACGGCCCGGCTTGGCTTCCTGTTTCGCCTCCGGCGAGGCGTTCTTCACGAGCTGCGGCGCCGATGGCGGGCGTGCTTCCGGCATCGGGATGGCGACAGCAGCCGCAGCGACCGGAACAGCGACAGCCGCAATCTCGGCCGGCTTCGGCGCGGGCAACGGCACGACGGTCGAGGAAGGAGTTGTTGTTCTGGCCTCCATCACTGGCTCCGCCTTCGCGGTAGTTGGTTTCTCCGGCGCGATCGAACTCATTTTAGACGCGTCAGATTTCGCAGCTTCTGCCCTGAGAGGTTCAGGCTTCGTCAGCTCCGGTTTGACGACCTCGACTTTTGGCAACTTGTCCTTTGCGACTTCGGTCTTCGCGGGCTCGGTCACCGGGGTCTGTGGAAACAGTTTTGCGATCTTCGCGGAGGGCCTCGCATCTGGCAGCGGCATATTGTGGCCGCGCTCGGAGGGATCGAGGCTCTTCGGCACGAGCATCACGAACTTCGCGGGATGCTTGATTCGGCCGGCGATCCGTCCCATCTCGGCGCCAGCACCGAAATAGAGATCGGCGCGCGCGGGCCCAAGGATCGCCGAGCCTGTATCCTGCGCCACCATCAAACGGCGAAACGGCGTCTTCGACACATCTGTCTCGATCGGCAATTCGCCTTCAACAAAGAACGGCGTGCCATAGACATGCAACGCCTTGTCTACCGCGATGGAGCGACCCGGCGTCAATGGCACGCCCTGCGCGCCCACCGCCTCGTCCTTATCGGAAAGCTGCACCTCGCGGAAGAACACGAAAGCACGGTTCTGCCGACGCACCTCATTGGCGGCTTCCGGGTTCTCTTCAAAATATTGCCGGATGCGCTGCATCGACATCTGCTCGCGCGGGATGATGCCGCGGTCGATCAGCACTCGGCCGACCGGCGTATAGCGATAGCCGTTATGGGAATCGTAGTTGATGCGAATAGAGCTGCCGTCTTCCATGCGCACGCGGGCCGAGCCCTGAATCTGCGAGAACAGCAGATCCGTCTGGCTCTTCAGCCAGGCGATTTCGAGCCCGCGGCCGGCGATGGCGCCGTCCTCGATCTGTGCGCGATCGTAGTAAGGCACGAGCTTGCGGCGGCCGATCTTGCGGAAGACGTCGCCATTGTTGGGCAGGCTGGGCGAGGCCTGATTGTAGCCGCGCACGAACAGGTTAGACGGCCGGCGATAGACCGGCACCGTGTAGACATCGGTCTTCGTTTTCGAACCATCGACGATCGGCTCATAATAGCCGGTGACGAAGCCTTCCGGTTCGCCGAGGCGGGAAATGCGGATGGGTGTGAAGTTACGTTCGAAGAAAAAGCGCGCGCCCGCACTATCGGTCACATCCGCCGACCGGGCGGCCTGACAGGGATGGCGCAGCGAATTGCCGATGGTCTTCGATTCCGGCGAGGGATTGCGCGGGGCCGAGATCGGCTTGCAGCTGGCGCGAAATGCGGTGAAAGCGCCGAGCTGATCGTCATCGCGCCAGCCTGCGATATCCGACCACGCCACCGGCATATATTGACTGTTGGGGAATTCGAACGGGAATTCTCGCACCGGATTGTAGCGCGGAACATAAGCCTCGGAATGTCCGCGGCTTCGATATTTGTGGTTCAGTCCGCGCGCATCGGCGGCGCCCGCCAGTAAAGTGACGACGCACGCCGTTGCACACGCGGCGAGCGCCGCGCGCCGCGCGGCGTTACTGACCGGCGCCGGTGCCAACCAGCTTCCAGTTCGGATCGCGGGAGGAAATGTCGCGAGCGAAGGTCCAGACGTCGGTGATATCAGAGACGCTGTCCGCGCTGCCATCGACCACATGACCAGCCTTGTCGCGCGTGACCGAGATCATCTGCGACACGAAGCGAATCGTGAGCTGCGCGGCGCGATCGCGCACCTCGGCACCGACGATCTCCGCCTTGTCGATGGAAACGAAGCGGGTTTCGGTCTTCAGCTCATTGACCTCGCGATCCTTGATCGCAGTATCGAAGCTGTCGAACACCTCATTGGAGAGCAGATCCTTCAGCGCACGGCGGTCGCCATTGGCGAAGGCGAGCACGATCATCTCGTACGCGCTCTTGGCACCGGTGACGAAGTGGCGCGCATCGAAGGACGAATCCTGCTCGACAATGGCATCGAGACCGGCCGCCAGCGGCGTACCCGGCTCGGCGATTCCCTTCCACCGCTCCGCAGGCGAAATCTCGGCTGCGGGCGCAGGCTGGCTCTGGTCGATCGGGCTGCCCGGCATGGACACCACATTGCCTTCCTGCGGCATCGCCTCACGGGCGGCGGCACGGTCGAAGGGCGGACGCTCCTCTCCGGTGCGCTGTCCGAGCACATTGCGCAGGCGCAGGAAAATGAAGACCGCCAGTGCCAGGAAGATGATGGTGTAAATGTCCACGTCTTGTCGCTTTCTGATCGGTACCGGGTTTTGGGACCCGGGAAGTAAGGTGCCGCGACATATGATACATCATTGGCGGCGCAATCTCATCTAGACATGAAACCTAGTCCAGCCAATGGCATGCGCCGCCCGGGACCTGCGGCAAAGCGGCCCCGCTCCGGACGACGGTAACGCCGGACCGGCCGACAAGTTCGCTCGTTACGGTATGCGGCAGGCATGGAAGCCGCGGCATATCAGCCGGTTAGCGCCAATCGGCGGGCGGATCCGGAGCGATTCTGGGTCATTGGCCGAGTGCAATCTGACGCTGCTGTCCTTGTCGAATACCGCGGGCCTATGATAGCCACTCGCCGCACGGAAGGGTCGCTTTGGCGCGGCTTTTCGCGGCGAATCGGCAAAGCCGCCCGGCGGCGCTTCAGGAGATTTTCGACATGACGAATGGCAACGGCAACGCTCCCGAAGCGGCTCCCCCCCAGCTCAACGTTCTCGCGCAATACACCAAGGATCTCTCCTTCGAGAACCCGAATGCACCCGCCTCGCTGGCTCCCCAGCAGCAGCAGCCGAACATCAACATCCAGATCAATGTCGGCGCCAACAACCTCTCGGACACCGAATATGAAGTGACGTTGTCCATCGAGGGCAAGGCCGATGCCAATGGTTCGGTGCTGTTCTCGTTCGAACTGGCCTATGCCGGCGTGTTCCGTATCGTCAATGTGCCGCAGGAAAACCTGCACCCGCTCATCATGATCGAGTGCCCGCGCCTGCTGTTCCCGTTCGCCCGCGAGATCGTGGCCACCGCCGTCCGCGACGGCGGCTTCCCACCGCTGATGCTCGATCCCGTCGATTTCGTCGGCCTGTATCGCCAGAACCTGGAACGCCAGCAGGCCGAAGCCGGCCCGGCGAACTAACGCCAAACTGTCGTCGCCCGGCTTGACCGGGCGACCCAGTAATCACTGGCCTTAGTGAAATACGCCAAAAGCGGCGTTTACTAGATCGCCCGGTCAAGCCGGGCGATGACATTCCGTAAAGCTGGCAACAGCAACCGTTACCCTGCCGCCTTGTCCGGCTCGCCCCAGAATTCCGACCAGATCTGCTTGTCGCCCAGCGTCGTCACGAAAGCGCGATGTGCGGTGCGATCATCCTCCGTCACACGCGGAACCAGTGCGACCTCGCGCTGACGGCGCGGTGTATCGCCATTACCGCTGCGCACCATGATCGGCGCTTCATCCGCCAGAATCAGCGACGACTGCCGCGCGCCGACGAGATCGATATAGACCTCAGCCAGGAGTTCGGAGTCGAGCAGGGCGCCGTGCTTGGTGCGGCGGGAATTATCGATCGAATAACGGGCACAGAGATCGTCGAGACGGTTCGACACGCCCGGATGTTTGCGGCGCGCTAACAGCAGCGTGTCGACGAGACGGTCGCGCGGCACCGGCGGGCGCTTGATGCGGTCGAGCTCCATGTTGATGAAGCCGAGATCGAACGAGCCGTTGTGAATCACCAGCGGTGAATCACCGATAAAGGCCAAAAAGTCATTGGCAACTTCATGGAACAGCGGCTTGGTGGAGAGAAACTCTGCAGACAGGCCGTGCACATTGAAGGCCTCCTGCGGCATGTCGCGTTCGGGATTGCAGTAGACGTGAAATGTCTGGCCGGTGGGCATCCGGTTGAAGATTTCGAGACAGCCGATTTCCACCAGCCGATCGCCGCGCAGCGGATCGAGGCCCGTCGTTTCCGTGTCCATGACGATTTCGCGCATTGGTATTCCCGGCTCAACAAATCAGGGGCGGCGTCTGGGCATCTTAGCAGCCTCGACAAGAATTTCAGCGATCCGCGCCCGCACTGGTTCTACACCATGGGACGTATCCACCACGAAGTCGGCTCTTTTGCGCTTTTCGGCATCCGGCAACTGCCGGGCGAGAATGGCATCGAGTTTTTCGTCGGTCATGCCTTCGCGGGCAAGAATGCGTTCGCGTTGCGTCTTCGCGTCGGTGGAGACGACCACGATGGCATCGACGCGCTTGTCGCCACCGGTTTCGAACAGCAGCGGCACATCCACGACAGCCACCGGCGAACCCGAGGCTTCGGCATCGTCGAGGAATTTCTTGTGATGCCTGGCGAGGAGCGGATGCACGATGCTTTCCAGCTTCTTCATCGCCTCGGCATCGTGCACGACCAGCGGCGACAGCTTGGTGCGGTCAACCTTGCCATTGGCGGTGGTGCCGGGGAACGCGGTCTCGATCAACGGCACGGCCTCATTTTCATAGACCATGTGAACGGTGGCATCGGCGTCATACACCGGCACGCCGGCTTCCACGAACAGTTTTGCCGTGGTCGATTTCCCCATGCCAATCGAGCCGGTCAGCCCCAACACGCGCATTCCATTCCCCGCTCTCTTTTCCTTGTCCCGGGCGCGATGCAACACATAACTTTGCTTCGCAGAACCCGGACCGCCAAAAACTCCGGCGTTTGGTATGGTCCCGGCTCTGCTAAGCGTCACTTCGTGCCGCATCGCGTCCGGGACACCGTTCTTGTTTAAATCCCGATCATCCGCTCGCCGCGCAAGAATTTTAGGAGCGGCAGCAACGGCAGGCCGAGAATAGTGAAGTGATCACCCTCGATCAGTTCGAACAGATGCACGCCGAGCCCTTCTAGCTGGTAGGCGCCGACACTGGTGGTCACCCTGTCGCCGGCGGCGTCCAGATAGGTATCGATGGCGGCATCGTCGAGCTGGCGCATGGTCATATGCGCCACCGAGACATGGGAGAAAATTGTCGCACCGTCACAAGCAAGGGCGATTGCTGAGTGCAGTTCATGCGTCTTGCCGGCAAGGTCGCGCAACTGCTGCGCCGCCTGCTCGCGTCCGGACGGTTTATTGAACAGCCGGTCGCCCACCGATAGCGTCTGGTCGGCGCCGACCACATAGCGGCCGGGATGCCGCAGCGACACGAAGGCAGCTTTCTGCTCGGCCAGCAAAGCTGCGACATCGCCAGGCGCTGTGAGGCCGGATTTCTGCTGAATCGCCCGTTCGTCGATATCTGCCGGCGCTGCATCGAAAGTCAGCCCGGCATTCTTCAAAAGCATACGCCGCGCCGCGCTTTGCGACGCCAAAATCAGCGGCTCTTCACCGCGCCAGATGGTCATTCCTGCATCCGTTGCCGCTGGCGGTCCGCCAGCAATTTCATGATTGCCGCAGCCGTCTCCTCAATCGAGCGCCGCGTCACTTCCAGCAAAGCCCAGCCATATCTGGCCGACAACTTGCGCGCATAGGTGACTTCATCGGTCACCGCCTGACGATCGATATAATCGTCATTGGCGGTATCGCCACCGATGCTCAAGAGCCGGTTCTGCCGGATCTGAATCAATCTTTCCGGTGTCGCATGGAGGCTGACCACCAGGGGGTTCTTCAGCGTCTCGAGCTGTTTCGGAATCGGGATACCGGGGACCAGAGGCACATTGGCGGTGCGGACACCGCGATTAGCCAGATAGATTGAGGTTGGCGTTTTCGACGTGCGCGACACGCCGACGAGGACCACATCCGCCTCTTCCAGTCCTTCGGTATGCTGCCCGTCATCATGCATCATCGAATAATTCAGCGCGTCGATACGTTTGAAATACTCGGCATTCAAAACGTGCTGCGCGCCGACCCGGCCCGAGGTGGAGGCACCCAGGTAATTCTGGAACAGCTGCATCACCGGGCCGATGATCGACAGGCTGGGCGAATTGATCTCCTGGCACTTGGCTTCCAGCCGCTCGACCAGATCCTTCTCCAGCAGCGTGAACAGCACGATGCCCGGTGCCTCCTCAATTTCGGTCAGCACACGGTCGAGCTGCTTCTGGCTGCGCACCAGCGGATAGACATGCTCTACGGGAGTAACATTGGAATACTGGGCGGCCACCGCGCGCGCGACGGTAATCAACGTCTCGCCGGTGGAGTCGGACACCAGATGAAGGTGAAAAAAGCTGCCGGTGGTATGCACCATAACCCTGTGTGTTCTGTGAATCCCTGTGGAGCTTTTCGCCCTGTTTGGCGGCGATGGCGAGGCGGCCGGGATAAGCCGGATTTTTCTTCACAGCCCTGCCTGCGGGGATACCGTCCGGCGATACCCGCCATGATAATGGGGTTATGTGAATTTGTCTCTCCGGAATCCCGGCTGGACGCGCGATAAGTCCCTGCGCTGGCGGTCTTTGTCGATGGCAAGATGACTCGCGGAAGATTCAGATCGCCATGTGCACAAGCATGGGACAATGCGGGGACAGGATTGTGCCGGCCAAATCCACGGTCAATCAGACTCAAACCTTAAGAATCTAATAATAGATTTGAGGAAGAGGGCGCGTGCGAATAGAGCGGGGATCACCGCATCGATCGCGCTTGCGGAGCGACAGCGATCCCGGGCAGATGTTCCCCATCGAAACCCCACGCCCTCTTGATAAAGAGCAAGGCTTAGCAATGTATGAATGGGCGAAGGCTCTGCACATCATCGCCGTCATCTCCTGGATGGCGGGCATGCTCTATCTGCCAAGGCTGTTCGTCTATCACTGCGATGCGGAGATCGGATCGAAGCAATCCGAGACCTTCAAGGTGATGGAGCGTCGGCTGCTCAAGGCGATCATCAATCCGGCGATGATCGCCACCTGGATTCTTGGCCTCTATCTCGCGTGGTCTGCAGGTTGGTTCACCTCTGGCTGGTTTCACGCAAAACTGTTGCTGGTGCTGCTGATGTCCGGCGTCCATGGCTTCCTGTCCGCCCGCGTGCGCGACTTCGCCCTCGACCGCAACACGCGAAGTGCGAAATTCTACAAGATTATCAATGAGGTGCCGACCGTCCTCATGATCCTGATCGTGATTCTGGTGGTGGTGAAGCCGTTCTGAGCAACAATTTCGGCGCCAAGATTTCGCTCACGTCGGCACTTCCACCGATCTTGCGCGTTAGGCGGATGTCTCATATGTTCGTGGCTCTCCCACCCGACGCAGGCGATGTGGTTCGACCCGGCTTTTGAAATCCGCCGGCCGCCGCATCAGGCTTGAAGCTTCTTCAGCACCTTTACCGCTCAAGACTTCGTTGCCGGGGACCTGCGGACTTTCGTGACACTTCTGAGCGTCCGCACCTCTCCAGCAGCTTGCACCTCCCCACCGACTCTCCACAGGACCACCCCCAATGCGGGAAATGAAACTTCAAGACCTCAAGGCAAAGACGCCAGCCGAGCTCGTCTCGTTTGCGGAAGAGCTGGGGGTCGAAAATGCCAGCACCATGCGCAAGCAGGAGCTGATGTTCGCCTGCCTCAAGCAGCTGGCATTGCAGGAAACCGATATCATCGGCGAAGGCGTTGTCGAGGTTCTGCCCGACGGCTTCGGCTTCCTCCGCTCTTCGGACGCCAATTACCTGCCGGGTCCGGACGATATCTACGTCTCGCCCTCGCAGATTCGCCGTTTCGGCCTGCGCACGGGCGACACCGTCGAGGGCCATATCCGCAGCCCGAAGGAAGGCGAACGCTATTTCGCGCTGCTCAAGGTCAACACGCTGAACTTCGAGGATCCCGAGAAGTCCAAGCACAAGGTCAATTTCGATAACCTGACTCCGCTATTCCCGAACGAGCGCTTCCGCCTCGAACTGGAAGACCCGACCCGTAAGGATCTGTCGCCGCGCGTCATCGATATCGTTGCTCCGATCGGTAAAGGCCAGCGCGCCCTGATCGTCGCGCCGCCGCGCACGGGTAAGACCGTGCTGATGCAGAACATCGCGCATTCGATCACCGCCAATCATCCGGAATGCTATCTGATCGTTCTTTTGATCGACGAACGTCCGGAAGAAGTCACCGACATGCAGCGCTCGGTGAAGGGTGAGGTCGTGTCCTCGACCTTCGACGAACCGGCCACACGCCACGTTCAGGTCGCCGAAATGGTGATCGAGAAGGCCAAGCGCCTGGTCGAACACGGCCGCGACGTGGTCATCCTGCTGGATTCGATCACCCGCCTCGGCCGCGCCTACAACACCGTTGTTCCTTCTTCGGGCAAGGTGCTGACGGGCGGTGTCGACGCTAACGCCCTGCAGCGTCCGAAGCGTTTCTTCGGTGCCGCGCGTAATGTCGAGGAAGGTGGCTCGCTCACCATCATCGCCACCGCGCTGGTCGATACCGGCAGCCGCATGGATGAAGTGATCTTCGAAGAGTTCAAGGGTACCGGTAATTCCGAACTCATCCTGGATCGCAAGGTCTCGGACAAGCGCACCTTCCCGGCGATCGATATCTCGCGCTCGGGTACGCGCAAGGAAGAGCTCATCACCGATCCGCAGGTGCTCAAGAAGATGTATGTCCTCCGCCGCATCCTCAATCCGATGGGCACCATGGACGCCATCGACTTCCTGCTCGACAAGCTCCGCAACACGAAGAGCAATTCAGAATTCTTCGATTCGATGAATACGTAAGTCGAAGCGAGAGACAAATTCGGAAAGGCCGCGCCTCATGGTGCGGCCTTTTTTGTAGCCCGGGTGGAGCGCAGCATAACCTGGGAGCCAGCGTTTCAGCTATCTCGACATCCCCGGATTACGCTGCACTTCATCCGGGCTACAATGAGCCATGCATCAGCGCGATCAGACTATTTACGCACTCTCCTCCGGCCGGCCGCCGACCGCGATCGCCATCGTGCGTGTGTCGGGTCCGCAGGCCGGCGTCGTACTCGAATGCCTGGCAAAGAAACTGCCGATACCGCGAATGGCTACCCATGTGCTGCTCGCCGACGACAAGCTTGGCCCAATCGACGATGCCGTGGTGCTCTGGTTTCCTGCGCCCGCCAGCGCCACCGGCGAGGACGTCGCCGAATTCCACATCCATGGTGGCCGCGCCGTTCTTGCTTCGCTGTTCGAAGCACTCGCCGCCATCCCGGGCTTGCGGCCGGCCGAACCCGGCGAATTCACCCGTCGCGCTTTCGAGAATGGCAAACTCGATCTCACCGAGGCTGAAGGGCTCGACGATCTCATCCATGCGGATACCGATCGCCAGCGCAAACAGGCGCTGCGCCAGCTCAAGGGCCTGCTTGGCGACAAGGCGCGTAACTGGCGTCAGCAGATCATCGAGGCCTTGGCGCTGGTCGAAGTGGGCATCGATTTCTCCGATGAAGGCGATGTCTCCGCCGAGCTGATGGCGCCAGCACTGGAAAAAGCCGATGCGCTTCGTCGCGAGATCGAGCAGGTGCTCTCGGCGCAAGGCCGCAGCGAACGTCTCCGCGATGGCGTCGTCGTCGCGATTGCCGGCCAGCCTAATGTCGGCAAATCGACCTTGATGAACCAGCTTACCCGCCGCGATGTTGCGATCGTCTCGCCGCACGCAGGGACCACGCGGGACGTCATCGAGGTACAGCTCGACCTGGATGGTTACCCCGTGACGGTGATCGACACCGCTGGCATCCGCGAAACGGTAGATCCGGTGGAGGAGGAGGGCGTCCGCCGAGCCCGCACCCGCGCCGGCGAAGCGGACCTCGTTTTGTGGCTGGTGGATTCCATCAACGCGGCCCGGCCCGAAGACTGGCTCAAGGATAGTGACGTGCCGGTCTGGATCGTCCGGACGAAGACCGACGTCACCATCTCCGGATCGGACGATGCCATCCTCTCGATTTCCGCCGAGCGCGGCGACGGCATGGGCGAGCTGATGTCGGCGCTGGTCGATTTTGCATCCCGGTATTTCGGGCAGGGCGAGGCCGGCTTCATCACTCGCGACAGACAACGTGATTTGTTGCGTCGCACAATGGAGTTGCTGCGGCATGCCGCAATATCGGCGCAGCACGGCGATGAATTGGTCGCGGAAGATTTGCGCGCTGCGGCGCATCAGCTCGGGCGTTTGCTCGGGCGGGTGGACGTGGAAGATGTGCTCGATAGCATATTTAGGGATTTTTGCATAGGAAAGTAATTATTCCTATTATAGTGTTTCACGTGAAACATGAACTCGTGGGATGGGTTGAGCATAGGCATGTGACGCCGGAGCGATATCCATAACGACCGGTGTGAAATGGTGATGGGTATCGATCCGCTCAACCCATCCTACGGCATCAGTGTTCCTTCCGCTGTTTCACGTGAAACACCCCTTCCGATTCTCCTTCAAACTTGTCCACAGCCGCGCTAGAAGCTGCGGCCATGCAAAACAAGTTTGATGTCATCGTCATTGGTGGAGGGCACGCCGGCTGTGAGGCTGCGGCTGCGGCAGCGCGCATAGGCGCGCGCACCGCGCTGGTCACGCATAAGTTCGCCACCATTGGCGCGATGTCCTGCAACCCGGCGATCGGCGGTCTCGGCAAGGGACATCTGGTCCGTGAGGTCGATGCGCTTGATGGGTTGATGGGCCGCGTCGCCGATGCTGGTGGCATCCAGTTCCGGATGCTCAATCGCAAGAAAGGCCCGGCCGTTCGTGGACCGCGGACCCAGGCCGACCGCAAGCTCTATGCCGCTGCGATGCAAGCGGCGATCACGGCTACCGGAAATCTCAGCGTGATTGAAGGCGAGGCCGATAATCTCCTGACGGCTAATGGGCGCATCACCGGCATCCGACTAGCCGATGGCCGCGAGCTGTTGGCCGCTGCGGTGGTCATCACCACCGGTACCTTCCTCCGCGGCTTGATCCATCTTGGCGAGAAAAACTGGCCTGCCGGCCGCATCGACGAGGCACCGGCGCTTGGCCTGTCCAACGCGTTCGAGCGGATCGGTTTCACCCTCGGCCGTCTCAAGACCGGTACCCCACCACGCCTCGACGGCAAGACCATTGATTGGTCTGCCGTGGAGATGCAGGCGGCGGACGATCCGCCGGAGCCGTTCTCGGTGATGACCGACCGGATCACCACACCACAGATCCAGTGCGGCATCACCCGCACCACGCGGGCCACCCATGAGGTGATCCGCGCCAACGTACATCGCTCGCCGATGTATTCCGGCCAGATCAAGAGCTCCGGCCCTCGCTATTGCCCGTCCATAGAAGACAAGATTGTCCGCTTCGGCGATCGCGACGGTCACCAGATCTTCCTGGAGCCCGAAGGCCTCGACGACGACACTGTCTATCCCAATGGTATCTCCACCTCGCTTCCGGAAGAAGTTCAGGCTGCGATCCTCGCTTCGATCCCCGGTCTTGAGCGGGTCCGGATGATCCGGCCGGGCTATGCCATCGAATACGATTACGTCGATCCCCGCGAACTCGAGCCGACCCTTCAGGCCAAGCAGATGCCGGGTCTCTTCTTGGCCGGGCAGATCAATGGCACCACCGGTTATGAAGAGGCTGCTGCCCAGGGTCTGGTGGCTGGTCTGAACGCTGCGCTTTCGGCTTCTGGCTCGGCGCCGGCGGTATTCGATCGCGCCGATGGCTATCTCGGTGTGATGATCGACGATCTGGTCACCCGCGGCATCTCCGAACCCTATCGAATGTTCACCTCGCGGGCCGAATATCGCCTGACTCTCCGTGCCGACAATGCGGATCAGCGCCTGACCGATAAGGGTATCGCCCTTGGCTGTATCGGCAGCGCCCGTATTGCCCGCCACACCACGAAGATGGATGCGCTCTCCACGGGCAAAGCGCTGGCGAAGGCGTTGTCGATCACTCCGAACGAGGCCGCGAAGCACGGTCTCGCCCTTAATCACGACGGTCAGCGCCGCTCTGCCTTCGATCTCCTGTCCTATCCCGAGACCGAATGGGCCACCGTGACCCGAATCTGGCCTGAACTCTCGTCCATTGACCCAGCTATCGGGACCCATATCGAGATCGACGCCAAATACGATGTCTATCTCAAGCGCCAGACCGCCGATGTGGAAGCTTTCCGCCGTGATGAAGGTCTGTCGCTGACCGATGTCGATTACGACGTGGTCTCCGGGCTCTCAAATGAGGCTCGTGCCAAGCTGAAGGCTGCTTCGCCGCGTACAGTGGGGCAGGCAGGCCGTCTGGATGGTGTTACACCGGCGGCTCTCGCGATCCTGACGGCTTATCTGCGCCGAGAAGCGCGCAAGACGGCAGCGATCGGCGTGGCGTGATCTGTTTCACGTGAAACAGACAGCCTAGGTCTCCTTCTTGCTGGACTCAGGTCGCGGCCAGAACGCGAGCGCCGCTACCAACACTACAAACAGCGCTACGGCGACCATCACCTGAATGACGCTGAAATTAAGTGCGTCGCGGGATACGAAGAACGCCGTAATAGGCGCTGCTAGTACCAGGAACAACCGAACGATCAGATCCATGGTTCACATCCTCCGAGGATGATCCATGATAACGGTGGTTCAGCCTGTTTTCATTGATGCGGCTCAAGTGACGGACGGTGCGCTGGCTCCCAACGCAGTTCTCGGGTCGGTTTCACGTGAAACATCGAGAGGGGATCCGATGCTGGTTACGCGTCAAGCGGAAATGGGCGATCTCCAGGAGCTGTTGTCGCTCTATCGGCACCTGACGCCCGATATGCCGGAGCTATCCGATGACCTAGCCGGGTGTCGCTGGCGTGAAATCCTTTCGGTGAAGCATGTCGCAGTGTTTGTCATCGAGGAAAAAAGCGTTCTGGTCGCGTCCTGCAGCCTGATCACGGCCCCAAATCTGATGCGAGGAGCGACACCTCATGGCTTTCTCGAGAATGTGGTGACCCATGCCGGCCATCGGCGTCAGGGATATGGGCGCGAAGTTGTCGTAGCCGGACTGGCAGAAGCCTGGGCAAGGGGATGTCAGCGGGTAATGCTGGTGACCGGCCGGATGCACCGCAATCCGGGGGTGACAGACTTCTATGAGAGCTGCGGGTTCATGTCCGGGCGGGCCGGGTTGATGGCCCAGCGGCCGAGTTCGTAGTTATGGTCCTGCGGTTGTTTCATGTGAAACAACGCTACCGCTTCTTCCGTTGCGACGGCAACGCATGCCGCCATGCCATCTCCAACGCCGCAGCCAGATCGGTCTTGTTCAGCCTGGCCAGCACACACTGCGTCCAACCTTGCTGACCCCACGCATTGGGTACCGGTGAAAATGCTTCCGGCATGACCGTACATTTCAGGACCTGTTCGTCCGGGGTGAATTTAAAGTTTGCGGTGAGTCCATCGGCGGCCAAAGTGACGAAAGTCCGCTTCACCTTGAATGCAGTTCGGTCGAAATGCGGGGCGGCGGTGACACCTTCAAGGGCGAGAGCAAGTTCGCGAAGCGACGATCCATTAGGCATGAATATGTCCCAACTATCTGGGGCAGTGGATAGAGGGCAGGATGAATAAAGCTGTCGCAGGATGAGCAGGCAAACTCCGTATCCATCGACTTGAGACGGTGATGTCGCGCCTCCTCATCATAAGCTCGGATTAGGATAGCTGGATTGCCGCCAGCTCGCAGCGAATGGGTACACGCTTCGTTATTGCTCTTCGAACTGTAGCGGACGGTCGCTAATCGGCTCTTCGACGGAGATCGACACCCCATTTCGATAGCCGCCGCCGTGGACTCGGCGTATGAGAAAGATCCTCCGTACAGAACAATGAAATCGCATTCCATGGCGCAACGTTCCCAGCCATCTGCTCCCGCCCCGCTACTCGATAGCGACAAAGCCGCTGCTTTGCGCCTGACCCCTGTTTCACGTGAAACAGAAGCGCGGCTTGATCGCTATGTGTCGCTGCTACTGCAGTGGCAGGCCAAGACCAATCTGATCTCACCGGCCACGCTTCCAAATCTCTGGACGCGCCATATCTCGGATTCGCTGCAGCTCTTGAGTTTGGCGCCCGATGCTCGCATCTGGCTCGACTTCGGCAGCGGCGGTGGTTTTCCCGGCGTGGTCCTGGCTTGTGCCATGGGCGATGTCGGCGGCCATGTTCATCTGGTCGAGCGCAACGCCAAAAAGGCGGCGTTCCTGCGCGAAGCATTGCGGGTAACGCAAGCCCCAGGTTCGGTGCACCTCGCTGACATCGGGGATAATGTGGATAGTTTCCCGGCGCGCGTCGATTGCATCACCGCACGCGCCGTAGCATCGCTAGAAATCATTCTCGGTTTCGCGGCTCCCCTGATGAAAGACGGTACCAAGGCGCTGTTTTTAAAGGGTCAAGATGTAGACGCAGAATTGACCGAAGCTACTAAATATTGGAATATAAGCCCACGCCTGCATCCGAGCCTGACCGGCGGACAAGGCTGGATCGTTGAACTGGATCAGATCGCGCGGCGCGAACCGTCCGCAAACCCACGCATGGCTCACGCAAAATGACCGTCATTGATCAGGAATATCAAGAGGATAGCTCCAAAACACTGCCCGGCCATCCGCGCATCCTGGCGTTGGCCAATCAGAAGGGCGGCGTCGGAAAGACAACCACTGCGATTAATCTTGGGACGGCGCTCGCGGCGATCGGCGAGCGTGTGCTGATCGTCGATCTCGATCCGCAGGGCAACGCCTCCACCGGCCTTGGCATCGATCGCCGCGATCGCGCCTGCTCGACCTATGATGTGCTGATCGGCGAAGCGCCGCTGCGCGATGCGGTCGTGGTCACTGCCGTGCCACGCTTGCATATCGCCGCGTCGACCATGGATCTTTCAGGCCTCGAGCTCGAACTCGGTTCGGCCCGCGACCGCGCGTTTCGTCTGCGCGACGCTATCGGCGAGCTCAACAACAATGTCTCGCCGGGCTCGGACTACACTTACGTGCTGATCGACTGCCCGCCGTCTCTCAATCTCCTCACCGTCAACGCGATGGCCGCGTCGGACGCGATCCTGGTGCCGTTGCAGTGTGAGTTCTTCGCGCTCGAAGGTCTGTCGCAATTGCTGCAGACGGTGGAGCAGGTGCGTTCGACGCTGAACCCCAACCTGACCATCCACGGCATCGTGATGACCATGTTCGATGCGCGCAACAACCTGTCCAACCAGGTCGTCGCCGATGTGCGCGAATTCATGGGCAGCAAAGTCTACGACACCATGATCCCGCGCAATGTCCGCATTTCGGAAGCGCCGTCCTATGGCAAGCCGGTGCTGGTCTATGACCTGAAGTGCGCCGGCTCGGAAGCCTATCTGCGCCTCGCCACCGAAGTGATTCAGCGCGAGCGCGACATCCGCGCGGCGCCGGGCGACGCGGCGTAACGCAGTGCGTGCTCCGCGTAGGATGGGTAGAGCGCAGGCGCACCGCGCCGGAGCGAAACCCATCGGCGGAGTTTGCCGTAACGACGGGATGATGGGTTTCGCTGCGCTCTACCCATCCTACGAATTTTAGTTCTGAGTTTTGGAGTGACCCATGAGTTCGAGGGGATTGGCGATGGCCGATGAAGCGCGTTCGCGGTTGGGCCGCGGTCTGGCAAGTCTGATCGGCGATGTCGGTGGCGAAGCCGCGCAAACCGAGCGGCCGGCGCGCGCGCAGCGCAAGGTGCCGATCGAATTCATCAAGCCCAATCCGCGCAACCCGCGTCGCACCTTTGCCGATGCGGAGCTGAATGAGCTCGCTGCTTCGATCAAGCAGCATGGCGTGATCCAGCCGATCGTGGTGCGTCCGGTGAAGGGCGCGCATGATCGCTTCGAGATCATCGCCGGCGAACGGCGCTGGCGCGCGTCGCAGCTGGCTGGTCTGCATGAAGTGCCGATCGTACCGGTGGACGTGACCGATGCCGCGGCGATGGAAATCGCCATCATCGAGAACGTGCAGCGTGAAGACCTCAATGCGATGGAAGAGGCTCAAGGTTATCACGCGCTCGCTGAGACCTATAAACACAGCCAGGACGAGATCGCGAAGATCGTCGGCAAGAGCCGCAGCCATGTCGCCAACATGATGCGCCTCACCAAACTGCCGGAAGATGTGCAAGCGCTGATCGCGTCGAACCAGCTCTCCAACGGTCATGCCCGTGCGCTGATCTCGCTGCCAGATCCCTCCGCGGCTGCGAAGCGCGTGGTCGCCGAAGGTTTGAGCGTGCGCCAGACCGAAGCGCTTGCCCATGAAGAGGGTGTGCCGGAACGCGCGCCGCAAAAGCCGCGCGCCGGCTCGGCGCCGAAGGTCGCGAAGGATGCCGACACCATCGCGCTGGAAAAGCGTCTGAGCGATGCGCTCGGCCTGCAGGTGAGCGTCGATCACCGCGATCCCGGTGGAGCCGTGATGATCAAGTATCGCGATCTCGATCAGCTCGACGAGATTTTGAAGCGGCTGGATAAGTGAGCCTTTAGCCGTAGGCGAGCCACACTCCGCCCTCATCCTGAGGAGCCCCGCAGAGCGGGGCGTCTCCAAGGATCGCCGCAGGCTCAGTGCCGAGCTAGTTTATGGTTCGAGACGGCGCTTTCAGCGGCGCAATTGCGCCGCTAGGCCTCCTCACCATGAGAGACAGAGTAAGAGGACTATCCCCTCCGCCTCGCATTCACGGCAATCGACATCAACGCCCTCTGTGCGATCACCGCGCCGAGGGCGTTTTGTTTGCGCACCTCAAGTGCGGCCACCGCGAGTTGCTCGATGATCGCCGCCAGCCGCCGCGCGGTGAAATTGCGCAGCGCCGCTTCCACTGCGCCCTTGCGCGAAAAGTGCAGCCGCGGAAATCCGGTTTCTGCTGCGGCCGAAGCCGGCGTGCCGGCTTCCACCAGCAGGCTCGCTTTGTGCAGTGCTGCCGCCTGGCGCTGCGCGGCCATCATGATCATGCCGGGATAGGTGCCCGCGATCATCGCCTTGTTGAACTCGGTTTCCACCAGCGCCGGATTGCCGGCGAAGGCGCCGTCGACAATCGGGTCGATCTTCAGTTCGGATGCATCGGCGACGCAGGCCATCACATCGTCGAGCGTCACCTCGCCGCTGCCATGTGCATACAGCATCAGCTTGCGCAGCTCGTTGCGAGAGGCCTGGCGATCGCCGCCGAGCAACGACATCAGTGTGGCGCGTGCATCGGGCGCCATCCGGAGATTGGCCAGTTGTAGTTCGTCGGAGATGAGTTTCGTCAGGTCGCGCTCGGTGTCCGGATAGCAAGCGATTGCGACGGCTGTCTTCGCCTTCTCGCACACCTTGCGTAGCGGAGACTCCGGCCGCAATTCACCCGCCTCGATCACGATTCGACAATCACGGATCGTCATCTCGCTCAGCGTATCGACACCGCTGGAAAAGTTCTTCGAGCCGGCGCGCACGCGGATGGCGCGGCGACCGCCGAACATCGGAATCGTCATCGCTTCCTCGACGAGGCGCGACGGTTCGGCGGCGAGATCGTCGCCATCCATGCGCACCAGCGAGAACGGATCATTGGGATCGTCGACCGCGGATTTGACCAGCGCCTCGGCACGCTCACGCACCAGCCCGGCATCGGGGCCGTAAAGCAGGACGATCGGCCGGGTCGCATCCGGGCGGCTCAGGAAGACGTCGATATCTTTTCCGCGAAGGGCGACCAAGGTGATGTCCTGGGCTTCAACCGACTCAGTCCCTCATAGTGAGGAGCGCGCATTTGCGCGCGTCTCGAACAATGAGCTGTTTGGCACTGGTGCACACTGCCATCCCCAGCGATTGGCTCCGCCAATCGCAAGGAGACGCCGCTTCGCGGCTCCTTAGGATGACGGTGGAGTGTGCGGCGGCTCAGCTGCCTTTGTAGAAGAACGACGCGAGACGCGTATTGATGTTGTCCGCGATCTCGGCCGCAGCCCGGTTCTCGGCATCGCGATAGGCGCGGGCGCGA
The DNA here is from genome assembly GCA_002256345.1 of Bradyrhizobiaceae bacterium PARB1. GTDB lineage: Bacteria > Pseudomonadota > Alphaproteobacteria > Rhizobiales > Xanthobacteraceae > Tardiphaga. The sequence continues at coordinate 572,083 of NKIY01000004.1, forward strand.
GCGAAGCGCTGCTGCTGACCCGGGATGTCATAGGTGACGCGCGAGAAGGTCGAACCGGTCAGCACCTGTTTGCCGGTAGCGATCTCGATCAGGCCGTAGCTCGCGTCGATGCCGTAGTTTTCCGACGTCGGCAATGCGGTGTTGGGATCGACGATCAGCGACGTCCGGCTGGGATTGAACCGGATCTTCAATGTGTAGAGCGGCGGCGTGCCGGTGGCGGCGCCATACATCTTGAACATCAGTGCGTTGCGAATCTCGACGCCGACACGCGCCTGCGGTGACGCATTCGGATAATCGAGCGGCGGCACATCAACCGCTGCGAGTTTCTCGCGCAGGGCAGGGGAGCCATCGGCCGTCTTGGCGGCATACATTGGCTGGAAGCAGCCGGCCGTGAGCGCGCCAAGGGCGACGATCGCCGTCAGGCGGGCAGCAATACGGAGCTTAGCCGACAACATTCACGATCCTCTGCGGCACCACGATAATCTTCTTGGGCGGCTTGCCGCCCAGCGCCTGTTTTACAGCATCGAGCGCCAGAGCGGCAGCCTCAATTTCGGAACCCGGCGCTTCCCGCGAAACTGTGACTTCTCCGCGCTTCTTGCCGTTGACCTGGACGGGCAGGGTGATGCTGTCCTCGACCAGCAGATCGGCCTCGACCTGTGGCCAGGAAGCCTCGGACACCAGGCCCTGCTGGCCCAGCACGGTCCAGCATTGTTCCGCCAGATGCGGCATCATCGGGGCAAACAGCTGCACCAGGATCACGGCTGCCTCGTTCAGCGCCCAGCACATGTCGGGCGATGGGGTTCCTGGTTTCGCCAGCGCCTCGCCAAAGGTATTGGCGAACTCGCGGATGTAGGCGAGGCAGACATTGAACTGCAGCTTCTCGACGCCGTTCGAGACCTTGTCGAGCGCGCCATGGGCTGCCTTGCGGATTGCCAGTGCTTCCGGGCTGAACGCCGCCGGCTTGGCCGTCGGCGCATTCTTCCCATGTGCCGCGGCATCATTGACCATGCGCCACAGGCGCTGGACAAAACGCGACGCGCCCTTGACGCCTTCCTCGCTCCAGATCACGTCGCGATCCGGCGGTGAGTCCGATAGCATGAACCAGCGCGCGGTATCGGCGCCATAGGTGCCGATGATGTCGTCGGGGTCCACCGTGTTGCGCTTCGACTTCGACATCTTTTCGATGGAGCCGATTTCGACGGGGGAGCCATCGGTGAGCAGCGTCGCCGAACGTGTCGTGCCGTCACCGGTGATGTTGATTTCCGCCGGCGAAGCGAAGGTGCCGTCCTGTTTCTTGTAGGTCTCGTGGACCACCATGCCTTGCGTGAACATGCCGGCGAACGGCTCGTCCAGGCTCACATGCCCCGTCGCCTTCATCGCGCGGGTGAAGAAGCGGCTGTAGAGCAGATGCAAAATCGCATGCTCGACGCCGCCGATATACTGATCGACGGGCATCATGCGATCGGCAACCGCGCGCGTCGTCGGCGCCTGCGTGTTCCACGGATCGGTGAAGCGCGCGAAGTACCACGACGAGTCCACGAAGGTGTCCATCGTGTCGGTCTCGCGCCGCGCCTTGCCGCCGCATTGCGGGCAGGTCACGTGCTTCCAGGTCGGGTGATGGTCGAGCGCATTGCCCGGCTTGTCGAAGGTCACGTCGTCCGGCAGCACCACGGGCAGGTCCTTTTCCGGCACCGGCACCACGTCGCACGTCTCGCAATGGATGATCGGGATCGGACAGCCCCAATAGCGCTGGCGCGAAATGCCCCAGTCGCGCAGGCGGAAGTTCACCTGACGTTCGCCAACCGGCGCGTCATCCAGCAGCGTCGAAGCCAGTTTCTTTGCAACGAGCTCCTTTGCCTGCTCGGGTGTCAAACCGTCGAGGGCGATGAACGCGTTGCGCGAATTGATCATTCGACCGTCGCCGTCATAGGCGACATCGGAAATCCGGAAATCTTCGGGAGCTATATCCGGCGGGCACACCACAGGCGTATTGCCGAGACCGTATTTGTTGACGAAGTCGAGGTCGCGCTGGTCGTGAGCGGGGCATCCGAAGATCGCGCCGGTGCCGTATTCCATCAGGACGAAGTTGGCGACGTATACCGGCAGCTTCCAGGTCGGATCGAACGGATGCACGGCCTTGATGCCGGTATCGAAGCCCTGCTTTTCAGCGGTGTCGATCACCTCTTGCGCGGTGCCTTGACGCTTAACGTCGGCGATAAATTCCGCGAGTTTTGGATTGGTCTGGGCAGCCGCGATCGCCAGCGGATGATCCGCTGCGATCGCCATGAACTTGGCACCGAACAGCGTATCGGGACGCGTGGTGAAAATTTTCAGGTCCCTGAAATCACCCAGGAACAGATTTCGGTAAGTTTCGATCTCTGCAGGCGTGTCGCCTTGAGTCGCCAGCTCGAAACGAACGAGCAGGCCTTCCGAGCGGCCGATCCAATTGTGCTGCATGAGCCGGACTTTCTCCGGCCAGCGATCCAGCTTCTCCAGCGCGTCGAGCAGGTCCTGCGAATATTTGGTGATCTTGAAGAACCACTGGGTCAACTCGCGCTGCTCGACAACGGCGCCCGAGCGCCAGCCGCGGCCGTCGATCACCTGCTCATTGGCGAGCACGGTGTGATCCACGGGATCCCAGTTCACCTTCGACTTCTTGCGCTCGACCAGGCCGGCGGCGAGAAAGTCCGTGAACATCTTCTGCTGATGTTTGTAGTAGCTGGGGTCGCAGGTCGCGAATTCGCGCGCCCAGTCGAGCGACAGACCCATGGTCTGCAGCTGCTTCTTCATCGAAGCGATGTTCTCATAGGTCCAGGCCTTCGGCGCCACTTTGCGCTCGATGGCGGCGTTCTCCGCCGGAAGGCCGAATGCGTCCCAGCCCATGGGATGGAGGACGTTGAATCCCTTGGCGCGCTTCAGCCGGGCCAGCACGTCGCCCATGGTGTAGTTGCGCACATGGCCCATATGGATGCGCCCCGACGGATAGGGGAACATCTCAAGCACGTAATATTTCGGCCGCGGGTCGTCGTTCTTGGTGGCGAAGATCGCCTTGTCGTCCCACACGCGCTGCCAGCGCGGTTCGGTTTCGCGGGCGTTGTAGCGTTCGTTCGTCATCGATTCGGCAGTCTGTTCCGGGGGCTGTGAAGGCCGGGACTAGGCCACAAAAGACCACGGCGGGTCAACGGCTTAAGCGCGGAATGAGGGGCTCGCGGCCAGTCGCTGACGACTCACGCGCTCAGCGACACCGCCGTGTCGTAGCTGCGCACGAAACCGTGTTCGACCACCGTATTCCGCCCGCGTCGCTTCGCGACGTAGAGGGCTGCGTCGGCGGCCTCGAGCAGGTCGCTGACGGTCTCCAGCGCCGCCGGCGCGGCGGCTGCGACGCCGACGCTGACCGTGACGCGCTGATGGGTGCTGGTGGCGTGCGGCACGCTCAGGTTCCAGATCGCCATGCGCACCATCTCGCCGATCTGGACGCCGCGGGCCGTGTCGGTCGCCGGCAGCAGCAGGCAGAATTCCTCGCCGCCATAGCGGCCGGCGAAACCCGAAACGCGATCGGCCAACTGGGCCAGCGCTGCGCCGACCCGCGCAAGGCAGGCGTCGCCTTCGGGATGTCCGTAGCTGTCGTTGAACAGCTTGAAGTGATCCACATCGATCATCAGCAGCGCAAGATCGTCGCCGGATTGCTGGGCGCGCAGCCATTCGAAATCGAGCCGGCTCTGGAAGCCGCGGCGATTGGCGAGGCCCGACAGCATGTCGACCGAAGCCAGCACCGTGAGCTGTTCGTTGCTGGCGCGTAGCTCGCGCTCGCGGCCGCGCAGTTGCGCCGCCATGCCGTAGAACGCGCGGGCCAGCGGGACGAATTCCGACGGCAACGAATTGCGCGGCATGCGTGCCGACCAATCGCCACGGCCGAAGCGCTTGGCCATGGTGGAGATCGCCTGGATCGGCTTGATGATCATGCGCTCCGCCACCACCAGCGCGCCAAGCAGCGCGAACAGGCAGACAATGGCGAGCTGGATATAGGCGTTGCGAATCTCGTGATCCGCAATCGCGGAGACGCGCGCTTCGTCGATGCTGACGATGAGCTGCGCAGTGGTGCCGGGAATAGTCGCGAAAGACACCGCGCGCGGCGTGCCGTCATCGGCCGTGAAGGAAAGCGACCCCGATTGTCGCTGCGAGTTGTTCAGATTCGCTGCAATCAAGGGCAGCAACGAGAGGTCGCCCATTGGTCGACCGACCGCATCGGGATTGTTCGGTGGCGCGGCCAGCACCGTGCCGGCGTGATCGACCAGCAATGCGGTGACGCCCGGTCGCTCGCCGAGATTGCTCATCAGCTTCGACATCCAGTCGAGATTGACGGCCGCGAGGATTACCGCGTCGTCGGCGCGGGTGTCGCCCGGTGCGAGGTAGGCGGCCATCACCGATGGCAGATTGGACAGGCGGCTGAACAGGTAATCGCTGACGGTGAACTCACCTGTCGCGATCGCCTGTTTGAAATAGGGCCGGTCGGCGAAATTGAGTCCGTTCTCCACGACCTCCGGCCAGGTCGAACAGTGCGCGACGCCATCGACGCCGGCGACGGTCAGGCTGCGCAGCCATGGCATATTGCCGCGCAGGCTGGCGCGCATGATGGCACAGCTGCGATTCACCTGCGCTGCGCTGGAATAGATATAGGCGGAAGATTTCAGCACCGCTTCGATGGAGGCGAAAACTTCACGCTGCGCATCGGCGCTGTGCCTGGCGATGCCGGCAAATTCCTGCGATGCGGCGGAGATCTGCTGTGCTCGCGCATGATGCAGCGAGCGAATGCGCTCGGCCATCAGGGGCCCGACCATAATCAACGCAAACAGCACCAAGCGGGCACGAATGCCGAGCGCGCCCCTGAGCCTGGCTTTATTGCGGTTGATACCGATGCGTGACATCTTCGGATCCCTGAGCCCCGCGGACATAGGTACTTCAAAGCGTTCACAAACCCTTTCGCGGAACCCTCAAATTGCCGTTGTCCCCACGAAAGCTCGCGTCATGGTTGAGAATAATTCAGTCCTGGGTTCCATGACGTTAACGTCTTCTTCACCAGCCGGCGGACTTGCCGCGGTGGAAATCGAAATCCGCCGTGCATGCAAGGAAGCCCGTCGTGAGCGGGCTTCTGTCACGCTCGTCGCTGTGTCGAAGACCTTCGAGGCCGATGCGATCCGGCCTGCCATCGATGCCGGCCAGCGCGTATTTGGTGAGAATCGCGTGCAGGAAGCCAAGGGCAAGTGGCCGGCGCTGATCGCCGCTCAACCCGGGATTGAGCTGCATCTGATCGGGCCGCTGCAGTCCAACAAGGCCAAAGAAGCGGTTGCGCTGTTTGATGCGATTCACTCCGTCGACCGCCCCTCGCTTTGCGATGCGCTGGCCAAAGAGATTGCCGCTCAACAAAAATCGCCGCAGCTGTTCGTGCAGATCAACACTGGCGAGGAACCACAAAAGGCGGGCATCGCGCCCGGCGACGCCGATGATTTCCTGGCGCGCTGCCGCGATCACTGGGGTCTCGTGATTTCCGGCCTGATGTGCATCCCGCCGGTGGACGAAGCGCCGGCGCCGCACTTCGCGCTCACCGCCAAGATCGCCGCGCGCAACGGGCTGACGCAGCTGTCGATGGGCATGAGCGCGGATTTCGCGGCGGCGATCCAGTTCGGCGCTACCCATGTGCGGGTGGGCTCAGCGATCTTCGGGCATCGGTAATCTGCCGGGCGGGCAAAGCGTAGCGTCCACATCCTACAAGCCTCACCCGATCTCGATCTCCGTCGTCGTCCCAAGCCGCGCCAGCAGCCGCAGCATTGCGCCCCTGCGCATGGAAACGCAGCCAGCGGTCGGGCCCCAGTTCTCCCGTGCCAGATGCAGGAAAACGGCACTGCCGCGCCCCGCAATTCGCGGTCTGGTGTTCTGGTCGATCTCGACGATGAAATCGTAGAGATGGTCCTCGCGCGCCAGCCGGTCGCCTTCGCGGCCGGGCCGTAAGCGGACCGGCTGATTGTAGTGCCGGTCCGTCGGGTCCTCACACCAGCCGTCATCCGGTCGGATCAGCCGCACCGGCAGATGCGTGCGTGGTCGTGTATGGCGGTCGCCGCGCCACCAAAGCCGCAGCGGGTGAAACACCCCCTGCGGCGTTGCGCCGTCGCCTTCGCGTTTGTTCGCCTTGATTCCGCCGCGACCCAGCGCGACGGGTATGGTTGTGTGATCGAAGCTCAGCCAGCCGCGCTGCGGATTGCCCGCAACGCGCCGCACCAGCACCCGCTTAACCGGCCGATCACGCAAGCTTGTTCGATAAGTACCTGAATTAACGACGTTTCCCATCAAATCCCGCCGCTTCGCCTTGGCTGTTTACCGCAAATGTTCTATTTCGCGCTGCAAAACCACATTCGCTGAGAATGCTGCGTTTTTTGCGCTAGACTATGCGGTGATCGCGAAACCGTGATGATCTCCACCCCATCATCTCGTTTCAAAGCGTCAGAGCCGCAGCAGCCCTCCAAAGGATTGTCGCAATGCCGAATGCCCGCAAGATCTTGATCGTGGACGACGACACTGATTTGCGCGAGGCGCTAGTCGAGCAGTTGTCGCTGCACGAGGAATTCGAAGCCTCCGCCGTCGATACCGGCGCCAAGGGTGCGACCGCCGCAAAAGCCAATTCTCCCGATCTGGTGCTGATGGATGTCGGCCTGCCCGACACCGACGGCCGTGAAGTCGTGCGCAGCCTGCGCAAAGGCGGCTTCAAGGCGCCGATCATCATGCTCACCGGCCACGACACCGATAGCGACACCATTCTCGGCCTCGAATCCGGCGCCAATGATTATGTCGCAAAGCCGTTCCGCTTCGCCGTGCTGCTCGCGCGCATCCGCGCGCAGCTCCGTCAGCATGAGGCGAGCGAGGATGCCGTTTTCACCGTCGGTCCCTATAGCTTCCGTCCGGGCTCGAAGATGCTCACCGGCGCCAATGCCAAGAAGGTGCGGCTCACCGAGAAAGAAACCGCGATCCTGCGCTTCCTTTATCGCGCCGGCCAGATGGCGGTGTCGCGCGAGACGCTGCTGCAGGAAGTCTGGGGCTACAATTCCGGCGTGACGACGCATACGCTGGAAACGCACATCTACCGGCTGCGCCAGAAGATCGAGAAGGATGCGGCCAATCCCGAAATCCTGGTAACGGAAGCCGGTGGCTACAAGTTGGTGCCGTGATACGAATAGTGGACCGATTCGCCTCTAGCTCTCCGTTGCGTGTTGCGCCTCCGGTCCCCGCGGTCTTCCGGCTCGATTTTCTCCATGTCGATTGATGACGACGTCTCTCTGCTCGAGCGCGTGCCGACCCTGCGCCTGCTGGGCCGGGACGCCCTGCGTGTGATCGCCATCGGCTCGGAACAGCAGGATTTTTCCCGCGGCTCGTTCCTGTTTCGTGAGGATGAACAGGCCGATTGCGGCTATGTGGTGCAATCGGGCGCGTTCCGCATCAGTGTCGACGATGGCAGCGATCATGAAGTGGTCGCCGAGCGCGGCGCGTTGATCGGCGAACTATCTTTGCTGATTTCGATGCCGCGCCGCTCGACGGCGGTGGCGACGGAATATTCAAGCGTGATCCGGATCACGCGGAGCCTGTTTCAGCGCGTGCTCGACAGCGATCCTGATGCAGCGCTACGCCTGCGCAACGACATGGCCGCGCGGGTGACTGAGCTGACCAACGATTTCGTTCAGGTGAGATCGAAGCTGGGGTAGCTCCGCTCGCAGGATGGGTTGAGCGAAGCGAAAACCCATACTGTCCGTTGCTGCGATGAACTCCGCCGATGGGTTTTCGCGAAGACGCTCAACCCCTCCTACGGTTCACACATCCACCACGACAGTCACCGGCACGTGGTCCGACGGGCGCTCCCATCCGCGCGCATCGCTGAGCACGCTAAAGCCCCGCACCGAATCCTTCAGTGCGTTCGACACCCAGATGTGATCCAGCCGCCGCCCGCGATTCGATGCTGCCCAGTCGGCTGCGCGGTAGCTCCACCATGTATAGATTTTCTCCGACAGCGGAATGCGCTCGCGCGCCACGTCGATCCAGTTGCCTTCGCTCTGCACCGCCAGCAGCTTCTCGCATTCGATCGGCGTGTGCGACACGATCTTCAGCATCTGTTTGTGCGACCACACATCGTTCTCGTGTGGCGCCACATTGAGATCGCCGACGAGAATATGCCGTGCATCGCCGCGCGGATGCAGCGGCTCGCAAGCGCGCATCTCATCGAGAAAAGATAGCTTATGCGCGAATTTCGGATTGGCTTCGGGATCGGGAATATCGCCACCAGCCGGCACGTAGAAATCATGCACGATCAGCGGTGCGCTGAGTCCGGCCTGCGCGCCGAAGGCCACAGAGATGTGGCGTGAATCCACCTTGTCGCAGAACACGCGGATGTCGGTGGTCTCGAACGGCAGTTTCGAGACGATGGCGACGCCGTGATAGCCCTTCTGCCCGTTCAGCGCGACATGGTTGTAGCCGAGCTGCTTGAAGCGTTTCAGCGGAAACGCATCGTCGGGGCACTTGGTCTCCTGCAGGCACAGCACGTCCGGCCGATGCTTCTTCAGGAAGTCGGCGACCAGTTCGATGCGGAGGCGGACGGAATTGATATTCCAGGTCGTGAGGGTGAGACGCATGGGGCACTTGTAGCCCGGATGGAGCGCAGCGCAATCCGGGATTCAGCGCTTCCACATGTCGCCGTTTCCCAGATTACGCTTTCGCTCCATCCGGGCTACATCACGGCCCCTAATTCGCGCCGCCGCTCGGATATTTCGCGAAGTCGATCTTGAACAAACCCGGATCCGGTTTTTTCGTGGTGTCCAGATTATAGATCGCCACGGTGGTGTCGTAGCCCTGCGGGTCTGTAATGGTCCACTGCTTGAGCTGGCCGTCCTTGGTGCCGACCATCAGCATCAGGCGCGAGGTGCCGACTACGGCATTGCGTTCCTCGATGATCACCGAGGTGTAGAGATCGTCCGCGGTCACTGCGACGACATTGGTGTCTTTCATCAGATCGATCCGATCCGACAGCAGGAAACGCAGCGGCGTCTGCGACAGCGGGTAGATGTCCTGGGTCGCCAGCTTGGTGTCGCGCACCGCCAGCGACTGGCCGTCGGAAACCATCGCGATCGGCGTCGGCGCGTCATACTCGAAGCGCACCTTGCCAGGCTTCTGGATGTAGAAATCGCCGGTGGTGCGGCTGCCATCGGGGCCGACCTGCACGAAATTGCCCGAGAGCGTCGAGAGATTCGACAGATAGGCGCTCACCTTCGCGGCCGATGCCTTCTGGTTGGCATCGAAGGTGGTGAAGATGCTGGCCGGCACGTTACGGCGCGGATCGGGAATCACGGGATTTGGTGGCGTCGTCTGCCGCGGCGCCTGCGCCTGCTGGGCCGGAGCGATAGCGCCCGGCGGCCGGGCCGGCTGCGTCTCGGATGCGGCGACCTGGAAGGCGGCGTTGCGCGATTTGGGTGCGGGGCGCGGCAGCGGCGTGGTCTGGGCCTGCGCCGATGTCATCATGATGCCGACAGCAAAAGTCGCAGCAAGGCCAGCGGCGCTGGCGCGCAGGAGGGCCTGGTGTGCGGCGTGATGGGTGTCGCGTTTCATCAAAACGTCGTCCTGCTCGGCGATGCCATCGGCGGCGCATTGTAGCGCGCTTTGCGTCGGGGTGGGTATCGATCTTCCGTTTGGGATGGCGCTGCAATCCGCATCCGAACCGGCGGTTTCCGCCGCATGCGCAGGGGTTAAGCATGCGCTGTGGCGATTTCGCGACACCATGTGCGATCCTTGCGCGTGTTTGTGATCCGATACCGTCACGCGCTCAATAACCGCTCTCTTCTTCCGCGATCAGGATCTCGCGCTTGCCTGCATGGTTCGGTTGGCCAACGACTCCCTCGTTTTCCATCCGCTCGATCAGCGAAGCCGCGCGGTTATACCCGATCTGCAGGCGGCGCTGGATGTAACTGGTCGATGCCTTGCGGTCGCGCTTCACGATAGCGACAGCCTGCTGATACAGATCGCCGCCGCCATCGGCGCCCATGCCGGTGTTGTCGAACACCGCGCCGTCCTCGCCCTCTTCCGGTTCCTCGGCAGTGACCGCCTCGAGATATTCCGGCTCGCCCTGCATCTTCAGGTGCTTCACGACCTTCTCGACTTCTTCGTCTGAGACGAAGGGGCCGTGGACACGCGAGATGCGGCCGCCGCCGGCCATATAGAGCATGTCGCCGCGGCCGAGCAGTTGTTCGGCGCCCATCTCACCAAGGATGGTGCGGCTGTCGATCTTCGACGTCACCTGGAAGGAGATACGCGTCGGGAAGTTCGCCTTGATGGTGCCGGTGATGACGTCCACCGACGGACGCTGCGTCGCGAGCACGACGTGAAGGCCGGCGGCGCGCGCCATCTGCGCGAGGCGCTGCACCAGACCTTCGATGTCCTTGCCGGCCACCATCATCAGGTCGGCCATTTCGTCCACGATGATGACGATATAGGGCAGTGGCGAGAGATCGAGCTTCTCTTCCTCGTAGATCGCCTTGCCGGTTTCCTTGTCGAAGCCGGTGTGAACCGTGCGGGTGAGCTCCTCGCCCTTCTTGCCTGCCTCGACGAGGCGCGCATTGTAGCCGTCGATGTTGCGCACGCCGAGCTTGGCCATGCGCTTGTAGCGTTCTTCCATCTCGCGCACGGCCCATTTCAGCGCGACGACGGCTTTCTTTGGATCGGTCACGACCGGCGTGAGAAGATGCGGGATGCCGTCATAGACGGACAGTTCGAGCATCTTCGGATCGACCATGATCAGGCGGCACTGATCGGGCCGCAGCCTGTAGACGAGGCTGAGGATCATGGTGTTGATCGCCACCGACTTACCCGAGCCGGTGGTGCCGGCGATCAGCATATGCGGCGTGCGGGCGAGATCGATGATGATGCTCTCGCCGCCGATATTCTTGCCGAGGCAGAGCGGCAGCTTGATGCCTTCGTTGACGTCCTGCACCTGCAGCAATTCGCGCAAGTAAACGTTTTCGCGATGCTGGTTCGGCAATTCGATGCCGATGGCATTGCGGCCGGGGACGACGGCGACACGCGCGGAGAGGGCGCTCATGGAGCGTGCGATATCGTCGGCAAGACCGATCACGCGCGATGACTTGATGCCTGGCGCAGGTTCGAGTTCGTACAGCGTGACGACAGGACCGGGATTGGCTTTGACGATTTCGCCGCGCACGCCGAAGTCCTGCAGCACGCCTTCGAGCGCGCGCGAATTGGCTTCCAGTTCGGCCTTGCTGAGCGGCTTGCGATCCGCAGCCTTCGGCGCGGTGAGCATGCCGACGGACGGCAGTTCGAACTTGCCGTTGTTGTTCTTGCGGACCGGTTCCTTCGCGGAAGGCTTCTTGCGCGCCTTCGGCGCGGGCTCTTCCTCGATCTCTTCTTCTTCCTCTTCTTCGTATTCCTCTTCTTCCTCCTCATGCTCATCGTCGTGTTCATCATGCGGAGCGATGGACGGGCTGGGGCGTCGGCCGCCGAGATTCGGTTCCTGCCGCTCGAAGGCGGCAGTGCGTGGCTCGGCGCCGGAGGTGACGAATTTGGAATAAAGGAAAGACAGCGCGCGACCGATGCGCGCCTTGGTGCTCATCACGCCATGCACGAACCAGCCCAGCGAGACGGAGAACGAGCGACGGTCCTTCTCCTCGTCGGCCTCCTCGAACGGTTCGTCATCGATATCCTCGATCTCGGCGTAACGCTCCTTCGGCTTGGCGCCATAGCCGCAGGCGACGATGAAGGTCACCGCCATCAGCGCGCAGAAGATGGTGCCAAGCACGAAGCGATAGATGAAGCCGACGGGACCGAACACGACAGCCGGCGCACGAAACAGCGCATCGCCCACCACGCCGCCAACGCCGGTCGGCAGCGGCCACGATCCGCCATGCTGCCAGCAGCTCGCAAAACCTGAGGCGAACACCGTGCAGAGCAGCCAGCAAGTGAGCCGCAGCGCTTCGCGGTCGAAATGCCGATGCGTCATCATCCGCCAGCCCCAGACGGCCACGGTGAGGATCATCATGATTGCGCCGAGGCCGAGGATCTGCATCAGGAGATCGGCGCCGATGGCGCCGGGATAACCGATGACATTCCTGATCGCACGCGAGGTCGCATGCGACAGGCTCGGGTCCTGTACCGACCAAGTCATCATCGCCGCCGCCGCCACGCCGGCAACGCCGACAAGGCCGAAACCTGCGAGCTCGCGCAGCCGCCGGCCCAGCGCCTCGCGCAGCGAGGCGGGCAGGTGCCCGACCAGGGGAATGACGCGTTCGATCGTGGTGCTCATGCTGCGCCTTCGATCAGCCGAGAATCTTCACGAGGCGATGCAATGCCTCGGCGGTGGTGTCGCTGTCCTGAACCATGGCGATCCGGATGTAGCCGGCGCCGGGATTGCTGCCATCGGGCTGGGTGCGAGCGAGATAACTGCCGGGGACGACGCGGACACCGCCGTCTCTGTAAAGCCGCACTGTTGCCTCTTCGTCGCCACCGGAATTCGTGACATCGAGCCACAAACAGAAGCCGCCGGCGGGCCTTTTGTAGCCGTGGCGCGAGCCGAGAATCTGGTCAGCGAGGTCGAATTTCAGTCCGTAAAGCCGACGGTTTTCCTCCACATGGCTCTCATCGCTGTAAGCGGCGACCGCCACCTGCTGCAACGGCACCGGCACCTGCGGCGCGGCGACATTGCGCAACTCGTGGAAGGCGCTGAGGAATTTCCTGTCGCCCGCGACGAAGCCGACGCGCATGCCGGGCAGGTTCGACCGCTTGGACAGCGACTGGAAGGCGACGACGTTCTGAAAATCCGACCCGGCCTGGGCCAGCATGCTGCCCGGCGCCTCGCGGGTGTAGATCTCCGAATAGCATTCGTCGGACAGGACGATGAAGCCGTGCTTCAAGCTAAGCGCATGAAGTTGCTTGAAATATTCCGGTGTTGCGACGGCGCCCTGCGGGTTTGCGGGGGAGGCGATGTAGATCGCCGCTGTCCGCCGCAAGATTGCCTCATCGATTGCCGCTAGATTCGGAAGAAACCCGTTTTCGACCGTCGTGGGCAGAAAAATCGCTTCGCATCCCGCCGCCCGCGCGCCGGCGCCATAGGCTGGGTAGAACGGATTTGGCAGCAAAATCGCGGGCTTACCCTCGCGCGGCCCGACATAGCGCGCCGCCGCGATGCCAGCGAAGAACAGTCCCTCGCGGCTGCCATTCAGCACCAGCACTTCGGTCTCGGGGTCCACTGCACGCGGCAGATCGAACCGCTTTGTGATCCACGTTGCGGCAGCTTTGCGGAACGGCTCGATCCCCTTGGCGATCGGGTAACGTCCGAAGTCGTTGATATGCTTGGCCAAGATCGGCCCGACAAAGTCCGGCACCGGATGCTGCGGCTCGCCCAGCGACAGCGTGATCAGCGGCAATCCGGGCTGATAGGGCGCCAGAAGCTCCGTCAGCCGCGCAAATGGCGAGCGCTCGCCATCAGGTCCCGCGGAGGTCCGGGATGCACCATGCTGTTGCGCGGGAATCGTGGAAGCCATCGGAAAAACGCCCGTACTTTCAACACCGCCGACCGCCCCATGAGATCGGCAGGAATGGGATCACACCACCATAGATACGGCGAGGTTAAGGCCCGATTAACCATGGACGGGTGGGTGGTAAAGCCAAGTTCGACAGTCAGGGAAGTCGCGCAATTTCGCCGCCGACGGCGGCTTTCAAAATCGGCAGAGCAAAAATAACTGTATTCCAGATGATCTCGCCAGCGATGTCTTCGTAGTCATGTCGATAGACATTTCCTGCGCCAGCGATTTGCTTCCAGATGATATGCGGATGCCGCACCTTCAATTCGTCAGGCAAGCGTCGCGATGCTTCGGAAATGATTTCGAGGCAGCGAATGACCGCATAAAGTGTGCGGGTGTCGTTCTGGAGTTCATCCGGCCCTGCGTCGGCGATGAACGCCGTTGCCAGATCGATATGATGATCGATATCGCGAAGCGCTGTCTCAGCCGGACTAGAAGGCATAGACCGCATCTGCGGTTGCGGCAGGCGCAATATAAGGCTTCAGGTTCTTGCGGTTCACCACATCGACCGGGCCATCGAACAAATCCGCGATATATTCCTTGAGACCAGCGTAGTCATAAACCGTCAAACGAGCCGCTGGATCGATTTCGATCATGATGTCGATATCGCTATTCGGGCCATTGTCGCCACGCGCGACCGATCCGAATAAGGCAGCATGACGGACGCCGCGTTCGCGTAACGCTCGCTCCGATCGCCGAAGGATTTCGATGACGCCGACGCTGTTCATTCCCGAAATATAGCATGTCCGCCGTCATTTCGGGAGGCACCACATCCTTCAAAAAAGTGAAGGGCCCCGACTTGCGCTGGGGCCCTTCGACGGCTCGGGCATTGCCGGGTATTGCCCGGGCCGATCTCGAAAGCTCCGGCGCCGTAGCGCCGCAGCCTGGCGCTTACATGTTGTAGGCGCGTTCGGTGTGCTCGGTGACGTCGAGGCCTTCGCGCTCGACTTCGACCGTGACGCGCAGGCCGACGATCACGTCAACGACCTTGTAGAGGATCGCCGAACCGATGCCGGAGAATGCCAGCGTCAGCAGCACGGCCTTGCTCTGGGCCAGCATCTGGGTGACGAGGTCGTAGTCGGCGACCTTGCCGGCCACATAGTCCATCACGCCCGTGCCGCCGAGGGCCGGGTTGACGAGGATGCCAGTGCCGAGTGCGCCGATGATGCCGCCGATGCAGTGAACACCGAACACGTCGAGCGAGTCGTCGTAGCCGAACGAGTTCTTGATGGTGGTGCAGAAGAACAGGCAGACGACGCCGGCGATAAGGCCGAGCACCAATGCGCCCATCGGGCCAGAGAAGCCGGCCGCCGGGGTGACAGCGACGAGACCGGCGACGGCGCCCGAGGCAGCGCCGAGCAGCGAGGGGTGACCCTTGGTCAGCCATTCCACGAACATCCAGGCCATGGCCGCGGCAGCGGTGGCGAGGAAGGTGTTCACGAGGGCGAGACCGGCGGCGCCGGAGGCTTCGAGGTTCGAACCGACATTGAAGCCGAACCAGCCGACCCACAGCAGCGAAGCGCCGATCATGGTCATGGTCAGCGAGTGCGGGGCCATCAGTTCCTTGCCGTAGCCGGTGCGCTTGCCGATGATCAGGCAACCGACGAAACCAGCGATACCGGCATTGATGTGCACGACGGTGCCGCCGGCGAAATCGAGCGCACCCCACTGGAAGATCTGGCCGGCATCGGCCATCACTTCGTCAAGCTTGGCCTGAGCGGCGGCCTTGGCATCGGGAGCGGCAGCGGCAACGGCCTTGGCGGCAGCGACGATCGCATCCGGACCGGCCCAGTACCAAACCATGTGGGCCATCGGGAAGTAGATCAGCGTGACCCAGAGCGGCACGAACAGTGCGACGGCCGAGAACTTGGTGCGCTCGGCAAAGGCGCCGACGATCAGCGACGGGGTGATGGCGGCGAAGGTCATCTGGAAGCAGAAATAGACCAGTTCCTGAACCGCGACATCAGCCGTGAAGGTCGCTGCCATGGAGTCCGGCGTGATGCCGGCCATGAAAGCCTTCGAGAAACCGCCGATATAGGCCGAGCCACCCGTGAAGGTGATGCTGTAGCCGTAGACTGCCCAGATGATCATGACGATGCAGACCGTGTAGAGAATCTGCATCAGCACCGAAAGCATGTTCTTGGAGCGGACGAGACCGCCATAGAACAGTGCGAGGCCGGGAACGGTCATCAGCAGTACGAGGACCGCCGAGGTCATCAGCCAGGCATTGTCGCCCTTGTTAATCGTCGGATCGGCGTGAGCCGCGGTTGCGGCAAACAGGCCGATGGCAAGTGCCGCCAGTCCCGCGCCAGATGGACGCTTGAACGTCATTTGTTTGACTCCTGAGTAAAAAAGAAAAGAGGTGAGCGTTGAGAGAGGATGTTCGTCTGAATTGCTTGGTCGGGATTCGGGCGCTTAGAGCGCCGCAGCATCGGCCTCGCCGGTGCGGATACGAACGGCGTGTTCAAGGCTGATGACGAAGATCTTGCCGTCGCCGATCTGACCGGTCTTGGCGGCCGCCGAGATCGCGTCGATGGTCTTGTCCACCTGGTCGGAAGCGACCGCGACTTCGATCTTGATCTTCGGCAGGAAGCTCACCGCATATTCTGCGCCGCGATAGATTTCCGTGTGGCCCTTCTGGCGGCCGTAACCTTTGACTTCCGTCACCGTCAGACCATGAACGCCAATGGCGGTCAGGGCATCACGGACTTCCTCAAGCTTGAACGGCTTGATGATCGCCATAACAATTTTCATGGGTCCTATCCCCGCTTAGGCCCGACTGAACGGCCGGGCGATCTCGACTGAGGTTCACCACGCGGAGAAATTCACAACGCGGTCACAGCCTAGTCCGGTAGAATCAAATGCCGTGCCAAATGCGCGCAGACCGCTAACGGTTTATGAATCCCCCGCTTTTCGCGATTTAGATCGACCGACGCCAAATGCGCCATTCGGTCGCGCTCAAAGTCTAATCAATGCTGCCTAAAACGAAAGCATGACAGAGTATCGACAAAATCTTGCCCAGCCGCGAGGCACGCTCGCGGTGTCTGGTTACTCATAATCAACGTGGTTTGGTCGAAATTGTCTAATCTGCAGGCCGTTCAGCCGAGGCGCGAACGTTAGCCCGTTTTCAACTGCGAACAGGAAAACCCAGAAACTTATCGCTCAGAGCGCGTCGCTGTCTGTCTCGCCGGTGCGGATGCGCAGCGCCTGGTCGATGGGGGTGACGAAGATCTTGCCGTCGCCGATCTGGCCGGTACGGGCGCTGGAGGAGATCACCTCGACGGTCTTGTCGGCGAGATCGGAATCGACCGCAATCTCGATGCGCAGCTTGGGCAGGAAGTTCACGATGTATTCTGCACCGCGATACATTTCCGTATGGCCCTTCTGCCGGCCATAACCCTTCACCTCGGTCACGGTCATGCCGTGGACGCCAATGGCGGTCAGCGCCTGACGTACCTCGTCGAGCTTGAACGGCTTGATGATCGCGACAACGAGCTTCATGACAGGCTTCCTGTTTGGGCCATCCAAGCTCTGCTTACGCAATCATGCGACGCAACGCCATACCCCCGCAGACATGATCGGCGAGGCCGACCGAGTCGGGACTGCCAGCTTGGATCCAAATGGACCCGCCGTCCTGGCCGTATGCGACGGTCTTTTGTCGGAGCTAACCCGCAAAGCGCTGGGCGAAATAATTCGATTGCCATTCGAAACCCGGCCGGCATTTTCGATCTGCATTAGCTGCGGATTGCATCGCGTGAACAGGCGGGACGTCGTTGCGATCGGAGGTCGGCACACTTTGCGCGTCGTCATCTTCGTTTGGGGAAAGGGCACTCAATGTTACTTTGGACCGAGAAGCGGACGCGTTCTTGCTCTCTGAGAGCGTCCACGAGCGCCCTGTACGTGACCGCGTTCGCCATGGTGCTCGCAGGCAGTGCGGCGGCCCAGGAGCTGCCGCCCGGCAATCCGCTCGCCGTGCCGAAAGCAAAGCTGCCAGCCACTGCCGTTGCGCCACCGGCCAAGCCGCCGGCCTTGCTGACCGTGGAAGCGATCGCAGCGCGTGCATTGCCCGCCATCGTCACGGTGCTGGTGAAGGATCGTCGCGGCGAACTGGTGAAAAGCGGCAGCGGCTTCTTCATAGAGCCGAAAAAATTGATCACCAATGTCCACGTCATCTCCGGCGGCGGCATTGTCAGCGTGGCGACGCTGGACAGGAAGGAATATCAGGTCACGGCGGCGCGGACGGACGAGGAGCACGATCTCGCCTTGCTTGACGTGCCCGACGCGCTGAACATCAATCCGTTGCCGATCGGCAATCCAGATATTCTGGCGATCGGCGAGACCGTGGTCGCCGCCGGTAGTCCGCTTGGCATGCAGGGCACCATCAGCACAGGCATCGTCAGCGCCAAGCGCTTGGTGAAGAATGTTGCCGTCATTCAGACGACGGCGCCAATCTCGCAAGGGTCCTCGGGCGGCCCGCTCATCAACAGCCGCGGGGAGGTCGTCGGCGTCAACTCATTTCTCGCCGTTGGCGGCCAGAACCTCAATTTCGCGCAGCTCAGCACGCACATCGCCGCCTTGCAGAAGGGCGGCGGCAAGACCGTCGATTTTTCGCGCGGTGATAGCGTCGCACCGACATCCGATGCGGCCGATCCGAATCAGGACATCATTCTCTCGATGCTGGCACAGGCGAGTTTCTCGGGAACGGAGTTCAAACAGAGCCTGATTGGCGATGCAGAGCTGGTGCTGCTCGATCCCATGCGGCGCCAAGCCTACTTCGCCCTCAAGCAGGATCTGCAGGACAGCAATGACCGCAAGCGCGTCGATGCCACGGCGGCAAAATTCGTCGCCGATGTCTCTCGCGTCTCGCTCGGCAGCGACGATGGTATGCAATCGCGCTTTGCAACGGCGGTTTTTCGCCGCTCCCCCGAAAAATGGGTGTTCTTCGGAACGGATTTTGACAATCTCCGGCTCCGCACCGGCGGCGCGCTCACCTTCAAGTTTAAGTCTGCGGACTATTCGATCTCATCCGGAGAGCTGCGGTCATTCATCGATAATGCCTCGGTCCGCGGCGGCGTGCTGACCGTCAATACGGCACATTATGCAAAGGAGCTTGGTCGCCGCTCGGTGACAAATTGGGGCGCCGTTGTCGCGCGGCCGGGGGAGCCATCGATGGCGCGGCTGGCGCGGACAATCACCAAGGACGTTCCCGAGGCGGACAAGAAAGTGCAGCGTCTGGTGGACTTCGTTGCCGAGGAGATTGTGACGGACGGTGTTCAGGCGGCCGGTCTCGCCAAGCGGGCATCGGAAGTGCTGATGACGCGGAAAGGAACGCCGGCCCAGAAGGCCGTGTTGCTGGCGTCGTTGCTTGAACAGATTCCGGTTGAATATGCGCTCATCTATTCCGGCTACGATGTCTGGGTCGCCGTGCCGCAGGGCAATTTCCGCAACGACAACTTCATGAGCATCACCTTTGCGACGCGGCAATGGACGATGCTTGACCTCAGCAGGGCTGGCTTCGTGATAGGGCAGACCAAGGCGATCAACATCCCGGACCAGAATGCGCTCGCGCTCGCGCAGCGCCCCCAGCAGGACGGGCGGCTTTATCACCGCACCACGGGGATGCCCGTTGGCAGTCTGTAGTCCGGCTCGCGGGCCCGTCGCTGTTTACAACAGGCACACGCCGCCCACATAGGCGCGGCGCTGCCGGACGATGCTGACGCGTTCGAACAGTCCGGCTGCGGTGAAAGGATCGGCGGCGATGAAGGCTTCGGCCTCGGTGCGATCCTCGGTGTCGAGCACATAGATGCCGCCGCCCATATCGCTGCCGTCGTCATGCAGTTTGGCGCCGCAGGCGAGCAGTTTTGCGGCGTGCTTTGCCAGAAACACCAAATGCGCCGGGCGGTGCTCCGCTCGGACGGCCTGGCTGCCGGGCTTGTCCCAGGTCTCGATGACATAGGGCATCGGTGTCGGTCCTTCAGCTCTTCGGCTTCTCGCGGCGCTCGCGAACCGAGCCTTCCTGCGCCACGGATGCGACCAGCGTTCCGTCGGGCTTGAAGATCATGCCGCGGGCGAGACCACGGCCGTTCTGGGCGCTTGGGGAATCCTGGCTGTAGAGCAGCCATTCGTCGGCGCGGAACGGGCGATGAAACCACATGGCATGATCGAGGCTTGCCGCCATGGCCTGGCCGTCGAACAGGGTGCGGCCATAACGTGACATGATGGAATCGAGCAGCGAGAAATCAGACGCGTAGGCGAGCGCGCACATATGCAAAGCCGGATCGTCCGGCAGCTTGGCGGCGGTGCGAATCCAGAAATTGATGCGGCCGTCGGGAATCTTCTCGCCGGCATAGCGCTTGAATTCGACCGGGCGTAGTTCGATCGGGCGATCGCTCTCGTAATAGCGGCGGATGTAATCCGGCATCTTTTCCATGATCGAGTCCTTCGCCACCTCTTCGGCCGAGAGCTTGTCCGGCGGCGGGACGTCGGGCATCGGGTCGAAGTGATTGAACGAATCTTCTTCCTCGGCGTGGAACGAGACCATCATGGAGAAGATTGCCTGGCCGTGCTGGATCGCGGTGACGCGGCGGGTCGAATAGCTCTTGCCGTCACGCAGGCGCTCGACCTCATAGATGATCGGAATCTGCGGATCGCCGGGCAGGATGAAGTAGCAATGCAGCGAATGCGGCATACGGCCTTCCACGGTGCGCACCGAAGCCACCAGCGCCTGGCCGATCACCTGGCCGCCGAATACGCGTTGCCAGCGCGTCTTCGGGCTGCGGCCGCGGAACATGTTCACTTCGAGGGTCTCGAGATCGAGAATGTCGATCAGGTCGATCAGGCTCTTGGACATGTCTGGGTCTTTCGTGAATTCGTGCGGTCGGCGGCAGCGTGACGGTCGATTAACCAGGGCCGGATGATCCAGGTCATGGTCTCCCACCCTTGTTTCGCATTCCTGTTTCGCCCAGCTATAAGCGCGTGGCAACAGCAGGAACGGGTATCATGGCGGTACAAAAGGGCATTGTCATCGGCGGTGGCGCTTTCGCCGGACTGGCGTTGGCCTTGGCGGTGCGCCAGGGCCTCGGACCGGATGTGCCGGTGGTGGTCGCCGATCCCGCGCTGGCAATGCGGCCGAGCCGCGATCCGCGCGCCTCGGCCATTGTCGCAGCCTGCCGGCGAATGTTCGCCGCAATCGGGGTGTGGGACGCGGTGGCGGCCGAATCGCAGCCGATCCTCGATATGGTGGTGACGGATTCGAAGATCGATGACGCCACGCGGCCGACCTTTCTGACCTTTGCAGGCGAGGTCGAGCCCGGCGAGCCGTTCGCCCATATGGTCGAGAATCGCCTCCTGATCGACGAGCTGGTGCAGCGCGCGGAAGCGGCGGGCATCGATCTGCGCGCGACGCCGGTGACGAATTTCGATACGCGGCCGGGTGGCGTCAGCGTGACGCTCGGCGATGGCAGCGTGATCGAGGCGGCGCTGCTGGTAGCTGCCGATGGTGCGCGATCGAAGCTGCGCGAGCGTGCGGGCATCGCGACCCATGGCTGGGATTACGACCAGTCCGGCATCGTCGTGACCGTCGGCCACGAGCGCGATCACGAAGGCCGCGCGGAAGAACACTTTTTGCCCGCCGGTCCGTTTGCGATCCTGCCGCTCAAGGGCAACCGCTCGTCGCTGGTGTGGACGGAGAAGCGCCGCGATGCCGAACGCATCGTCGCGCTGCCGGAGGACGAGTTCCATACGGAGCTGGAGCGCCGTTTCGGTTTGCATCTCGGCGAGGTGAAGGCGCTCGACAAGCCGCGCGCCTTTCCGCTCGGCTATTTCGTGGCACGCTCCTTCATCGGCGAACGTCTTGCGCTAATCGGCGATGCCGCCCATGTGATCCACCCGATCGCTGGGCAAGGGCTCAATATGGGTCTGAAGGATGTGGCAGCGCTGGCTGAGACGATCGTCGATGCGGCGCGGCTGGGGATGGATTTCGGCGGACCCGACGTGCTGGAGCGCTATCAGCGCTGGCGCCGTTTCGACACCATGAGCATGGGTGTCGCCACCAATGCCCTGAACTTCCTGTTCTCGAACGACCTGCCCTTCGTGCGCAGCATTCGCGATATCGGTTTGGGCATCGTCGATCGCCTGCCGCCGCTGAAGGGCGCCTTCATCAAGCAGGCGGCGGGATTGTCGGGCGAAGTGCCACGGCTGTTGAGAGGCGAAGCATTGTAGAGCTTGACACTCTGACGTTATCACCGGGCTTGTCCCGGTGATCTATCTTCACACCGAGCTTCGTCAAAGATGGATGGCCGGGTCAAGCCCGGCCACGACCGAGTGCCTAGTCAGTCGATCTTCCGCGCCTCTTCCGGCAGCATGATCGGGATGCCGTCACGGATCGGATAGGCTAGTTTGGCCTGGCGCGAGATCAGCTCCTGACGGTCGGCGTCGAATTCGAGCTGGCCCTTGGTCACCGGGCACACGAGAATCTCGAGGAGCTTCGGGTCGGTGCCATCCTGGCGTTCGGTCGGGGTGTTCATCGAAAACTCCGGATCATTGCAGCGGCGGGTCGCCGCTGGTGCGTTTCTTGGCGAGGTCCATCTCGGTGACGGCGATCAGGATCTCGGCGCGGGTCTTCAGGTCCGGCGCTTCGAGCATCGCCTGTTTCTCCGGCGGGCCGTAAGGCGACATCATCGCGAGCGCATTCACCAGCGCCTCGTTTGGCGCCTTGTGGATGCCCTCCCAATCGACCTTGAGATTATTGACCTTGAGGAAATCGTTGAGCGCCGCGAGCAGCGCCGTGCGATCGACGTCCTCCTCGCCCTTGCGCGCGGTAAAGTCGTCAACGAAGGGGAAATAATCGACCTTGCATTGACGGTATTGCGTCAGCACCGACAATTCCGCGATCACCTCGAAACGGCAGATGCCGGTGAGTTCGAGGATGTAGCGGCCATCGCCGGATTCGGCGAGCTGGGTGATGCGGCCGACGCAGCCAACCTTGAACAGCGCGGGCTTGTCCGCTTCCGGTGGATGCGCAGAGGCTGGCTGGATCATGCCGATCAGCCTGTGGCCGTCGCGGAAGGCATCGTCCACCATGGCCAGATAGCGCTGCTCGAAGATATTGAGCGGCATCTGGCCACGCGGCAGCAGCAACGCGCCGGGCAGCGGGAACACCGGGATGACTTCCGGCAGCTCGGCCGGGCCGCGATAGTCGGCATTGATGGGCATGTCCGGCCTCGCTTCGCCGATAGAGGCGGTTACGCGAACAGGATAGTCGACAACCGCCGGCGGCCGTCAACCGTTGCCTCGTCCGTCGGGCCCCAGGCCTCGAAGAACTGCAACAGTTGCTTGCGGGCACCGTCGTCGTTCCATTTACGGTCGCGCTTGACGATTTCCAGCAGATGCGCGGTGGCCGGTTCGCGCTGGCCAGCGGCGTTGAGCGCCACGGCGAGATCGAAGCGGGCCTGATGATCGCGCGGGTCGGCTTCGACCTTCTGCTCCAGTTCGGTCACCGGGCCGAGAGCGCTGGCCTGCTCATTGAGGTCGATCTTGGCCTGCACGGCCTTGACCGCGGCCTCCTCGCGCTTGGCGGCGGGGACCAGTTCGAGCGTCTGCTTGGCCTGTTCGATGGCGCCGCTGGCGACATAGCAATCGGCCAGGCCGGCAATGGCGGCGATATTGCCAGCGTCGCCGGCGATGATCTCGCCATAGATCGCGGCCGCGGTGGCCGGATCGCCCTCGGCGAGGAGCCCGGCGGCTTCCTCGAGCAATTCAGTGGTGGTCGGCTCGGCGCCCGGGCGGCCGGCGGTGAGCTTGTCGATGAAAGCCGTGATCTGGCTTTCGGGCACAGCACCCATGAAACCGTCGGCCGGGCGGCCGTCGACAAAGGCGATCACGGCGGGGATCGACTGGATGCCCATCTGGCCGGGAATCTCGGGATTCTCGTCGATGTTCATCTTCACCAGCTTGACCCGGCCCTTGGCTGCAGTGACGGCCTTCTCGATGATCGGTGTCAGCTGCCGGCACGGGCCGCACCAGGGCGCCCAGAAGTCGATCAGCACCGGCTGGTGCTTCGATTCCTCGATCACGTCCTGCATAAAGGTGCGGGTGGTGGTGTCCTTGATGAGGGCGGACCCTGCCTGCGGCATTGAATCGCCGCCCTGTTCAATGATGGTCACGTCAACCTCACCTGTGTTCGGGAATTTCTGCGCGCTTCTAGCACGTCCGAAGGGCATTAAATGGCGTCCGTGACAGTAATTTGCAATCGGGCCGAAACGGCCGCATTGCCGCGGAGCGGCGCGGTGAGCCGCAATCGGGCTGCTTTCACTGCAATTTGGCAGTTTACCGGGCTAAAACCGGCGAAAAACTCCATTAACGGAACTTGGCGTATTCCTTCGTCTTTCTGTTGCAATCGCCGCCGGCATTTGGCATATGTCCGCGCGTCGGCGGCGCAAGCGCTGCCGCTTCTCGGATGCGGGTGTAGCTCAGTGGTAGAGCACGACCTTGCCAAGGTCGGGGTCGAGGGTTCGAGCCCCTTCGCCCGCTCCAGAATTTCCGCTCCGGGATCTTTCTCCAATCGTGGTTTTATGAATACCGCCGCCATGCGGCCGTATTGTCGCGCGTTGATCCATCTTGCTTGAATTCAGGCAAGGTTGCGCAGACAATCGGCCTCGTACGGGTGTGAGACGAAGATGCCGTCGACTACGGATTCCAATCTGGAAATCGCCAGGCGCGCCAATGACGAGGCGCGGGCCGATTTTGCGACCTGGCTGATGATGTCGAAGCTCAACAGCGTCGATGCCCTGCCCCAGGAAGCCCAGACCTTCTTCGCGGGCTATCTCGCTCTGGCCGCGCGTGGCAGACAGTCCGAATCCGCGGCGGCCGAGACGACCATCCAGACTGTCTATCGCCATTATTATGCCCGCATGGGCGGCACCGGCACAGCGCCGGTGATCGTGCCTGCTCCGAAACCGAAACTCATGTCCGACAACAACCAGAACCACCGCGACAACGTCACGCCTTTCCGCCGCATCAAGCCCAATACGCCGCCGCCGCGTGAAAAGAAAAAACTGCCGGTGGCGCTGATCTTTATCGGCCTCGTGGTGTTGGCGATCGCGTGGCGTTATCTGAGCAAGGGTAGCCTGTAAGGCGAAATCCGTAGAGCAGACTAGCGAAGCGCAGTCCGCCGTTGTTCGTCTCATGCACTCGGGCGGCGGATTACGCCTTCGGCCAATCGGCCCTACTACACATCTCGCATCGCAACTAACAAAACGCACATGCGTCATGCGCGTGTCGTTGCACGGTTGCACTTTCTCCCTGCGATAGTTGTGCTAGCATCCCCTCGTCTACTTCAACTAGCAGACCAATAAAGTTCGTCTCGAACGATCAATAAAACATAGCAGCCTCAACTCGCTGCACAGGGAGTGAACGCGATGAAATCGATACTGAATCGATCCGTTGTTGCACGATCCGTTCTTGCATGCGCCGTGATCCTCGCCACTGTCGGGATCACCCACGTCAGTGCGCAGCAAAAGCTCAAGAGCTACAAATCCGACACCAAGGATTTCTGGACCAATCCGCCCGATGACTGGTTCCTCGGCGACGAGACCGAAGCGCAGAAGGGCCTCGCACCGCCGTCCGGCCCGCCCACCGGCGCGTCGGACAAAGAACTCGCCGACATGATGAAGAAGATCAAGCTGCCGGCGGGCTTCAAGATCGAGGTCTATGCCTCAGGCGTGCTGGCCGCGCGGCAGATGGCCTGGGGCGACAACGGCACGCTGTTCGTGGGCTCGTTCGGCATCGGCAATGTCTATGCGATCACCGACAAGGGCGGAAAGAAAGAGGTCAAGACGATCCTCAAGGGCATGAAGATGCCCACCGGCATCGCCTTCCAGAATGGCGCGCTCTATGTGATCGATATCGACAAGCTGATCCGCTACGACAATGCGGAAGCCAATCTCGACAATCTCGGCACCGGCAAGGTCGTCTATGACGACATGCCATCCTATGCCGCACATGGCTGGAAGTATCTCGCGCCCGACAAGGATGGCTGGTTCTATGTGCCGTTCGGACCGCCCTTCAATATCGGCATTCCGCCGACGTCGCTGTCGCAGATCCGCCGCGTCGATCCCAAGACCGGAAATGCCGAGATCGTTGCGCTCGGCGTACGCAACAGCGTCGGCGGCGATGTCGATCCGCGCACCGGAAAATACTGGTTCACGGAGAATGCGCGCGACTGGATCAGCGACGACATGCCGAGCGACAAACTCAACATGATCACCAGGCTCGGCGAGCATTTCGGCTATCCGCATTGCCACCAGGGCGACATGCCGGATCCAAAATTCGCCATGGGGCACCAGTGTTCGGAATTCACGCCGCCGGTGCTCAATCTCGGCGCGCACGTGGCTCCGCTCGGCATGAAGTTCTACACCGGCGACATGTTCCCGGCGGAGTACAAGAACAACATCTTCATCGCCGAGCATGGATCCTGGAATCGGCACAAATATCAGGGCGCACGGATCAAGCGTGTGATCGCCGATCCCGATGGCAAGAACGCCAAGCAGGAGATCTTCGCCTCCGGCTGGATCGAGGGCGATCAGGGTTATCTCGGCCGCCCCGCCGATGTAGTGCTGGCGAAGGATGGCTCGCTGCTGATTGCGGATGACTGGGCCGGTGCGGTGTACCGGATCAGCTACGCGAAGTGACGTAACACGGGGTATGTAGCGAGAGACCGGGCACACCGGTCTCTCCACGTCATTGCGGGCGCAGCGAAGCAATCCAGTAAACCAAGAGCTGGATTGCTTCGTCGCTTCGCTCCTCGCAATGACGAGCGTAGACACGAGCGAGCCGGAATGCGGAAATGCAATCCCGATCCATTCTCATTTCTCTTTACCTGTTTATCCTTGGTTCTCTTCAAGCCACCGCCGCCGACATCGCCGCCGGCAAGGAAAAAGCCGAGCTTTGTACCGGCTGCCATGGCGAGAACGGCATATCGCAGATGGAGAACACGCCCTCCCTCGCCGCCCAGCCGGATCAGTTCATCCAGTGGCAGTTGATCTTCTTCCGCGCGGGAACGCGCAAGAATGAGCAGATGCAGCCGATCGTCGAGCAACTCGACAACAACGACATCCGCAATCTCGGCGCTTACTTCGCATCACTGCAGCCACCGGAAAAGAAGGAGGATGACGACCCCGATCTCTCGGCGAAGGGCAAGCAGGCTGCAGCCGGTCGCCGCTGTGCGTCATGTCATCTGGATAGCTATGCCGGCACCAAGGCGGTGTCGCGCATTGCCGGCCAGCGCGAGGACTATCTGTTGAAGGCGCTGCGCGACTATAAATCCGGCGTACGGGCCGGCGGCGGCATGGCCGCGATGGCCGAGGTCGCCTATTCGCTGAGCGAGGAGGAGATCGAGGCGCTGGCGCACTACCTGGCGCATCTGTAGATCGCTTGTTCGTGCCCCGGACGCGATGCGGCATGCAATGCCGCTTCGCAGAGCCGGGGCCGTCCCAAACGCTTTCGCTCGCGGCGGTCCCGGTTCTGCGGAGCAACGCTACGCGTTGCACCGCGCCCGGGACACGACTACGCACCCCTCTGATTCTCATACGTCTTCAGATGCGTATAGATCATCCGCAGCCGCGGCACGGCGACCTTGGCCGCATCGGCGCGTGCGACAAGATCGCCGATGATCTGGTCGGCTTCGATCGCTGAACCCGCAAGGATGTCGCGATACATCGAGGCGGTCATTCGCGACGCCTTGTCTGTGAGCATCGTCTCGGTGCGCTCGATAAACGGCTTGCGCGGCGCGTACCCATTCGCGGTTGCTACGGCGGTTGCCTCGTCGCGCACGCCGAGAACGAAATCGCGGCCGCCCGGTGCGGCAATGATGTCGCCGATGGCGCCGCGCATGGATGAGGTCGAGCCGGCAGCCGTCGCCAGGAACACCCACTTCTCCCACATGTCCTGCATGATGGTTTCGGACATCGCACCGCCGAAATTGCCGGACTTCATGATGTCGTCGATGGCCTCGGCGCGTTCCGAGCTGCCGCCCTTTCGCTCGCCGAAGGAGAGCACCTGCATCGGCGCCATCTGCACCACCTCGCGCTGGGCATTCAGCGTCGCAGCAATCTGGCACTGTCCGCCCATCACGGCGTCGGCACCGAAAATCTGCTCCAGTACGTCGAGATGTTTCATGCCGTTGAGCAGCGGGATGATCGTGGTCTTGGGGCCGACGGCGGGGGCGAAGGATTTGATGGCATCGTCGAGATCGAACGCCTTGCAGCTCAGCAGCACGACATCGAATTTCTCGGCGAGTTGATCGGCCTGGACGGTGGGCGGGTTTTTCAGCGTCACATCGCCATGCGGGCTCTTGATGATGAGGCCGGCGCTGGCGAGTTCGCTCGCGCGCTTCGGGCGAACCAGAAAGGTGATGTCATTTCCGGCCTGGAGCAGCCTGCCGCCGAAATAGCCTCCAATGGCGCCGGCGCCGACGACGAGAATACGCATGGGATAAGTCCTTGATGTCTTTTGTCATGGCCGGGCTTGTCCCGGCCATCCACTTTCGTCTGCATCATCAAAAGCTGGATGCCCGGGTCAAGCCCGGGCGTGTCGTTCGGGGGGAGGGGCAGCTCTGCGTCTACCACTTCTCTCCGAACGGCCGAATTTCCATCTCGAAGGTCCAGGCGCTGCGCGGCTGGCTGTAGAGCTGCCAGTAGGATTCCGCCACCGAAGCGGGCGGCATCAGCAAATCGGGATTGTCGAGTGCGTTGGGGCCAAGCGACTCAAGCCGACGTTGCCGCACCCATTCGGTATCGACACCGCTGTCGATGATCAAATGCGCCACATGGATGTTTTTAGGGCCGAGCTCGCGCGCCATGGACTGTGCCACCGCACGCAGGCCGAATTTGGCTGAGGCGAAGGCGGCAAAGCCGGAGCCGCCGCGCAGGCTGGCGGTGGCGCCGGTAAAGAAGATATTGCCCTGCCCGCGCGGCAGCATCAGCCGCGCCGCCTCGCGACCGGCGAGGAAGCCGGAATAACAGGCCATCTCCCACACCTTGCGAAATACCCGCTCGGTGGTGTCGAGAATCGGGAAATTGACGTTGGCACCGACATTGAAGATGCAGATCTCCAACGGCGCATGGGCATCGGCGTCATTGAGGAAGGTGGTGATCTCCTCCTCCTTGCGCGCGTCCAGCGAGCGCGCATGAACGCTGCCACCTTTGGCTTCGATCTCGGCCACCAGGGGAGCCAGCTTGTCGCCATTGCGGCGGCCGGCGAACACGGTGAAGCCCTCGGCGGCAAATTTCTTGGCGATCTCGGCGCCGATAAAGTCGCCAGCACCGATCACGGCAACGGTGGCGTTGCGCTTGGTCATTCGAGACTCCTCGCTCTTAGGATGGGTCGAGCGCGGTCGCGAAGCGCCGGAACGATACCCATCAATAGCGGTGCGTGGATCGATGGGCATCGCTGTGCTCAATCCATCCTACGATCAGCCCGCGATCATCTCCTCGACTTCCCGGAGCTGCTCCTTGCCAAAAAACATCTCCTTGCCGACGAAGAACGTCGGCGAACCGAATGCGCCGCGTTCCACGGCGTCCTGCGTATTCGCGATCAGCTTAGCCTTCACCTCAGCCTCCTGCCCGCGCGTCAGCAGCTTCGCGCCGTCGAGACCGGAGGAATTGAGCGCTGCAATCGCCGTGTCGAGATCGTCCATCTTTTTCGGCTCCACCCACATGTGATGGAATGCGGCCTCGACATATTGTTCGAACACGCCCTCGAGCTGCGCCGCGACTGCAGCGCGCATCAGGTTCAGCGTGTTCACCGGGAAATGCGGATTCCACACATAGGGCTTCACCTTGAAGCGCTTGACGAAACGTTCGGTCTCGAGCTGATGGAATTCGCGCTTATTTTTCACGCCTGCATAGGTCTCGGCGGGGGAGCGGTTATTGGTGGCCTTGAAGATGCCGCCGAGCAGCACGGGCACATAGTCGAATGTGGCGCCGGTGCGTGCCGCGATGGCGGGAATCGCCTCATGGCTCAGGAAAGCGTTGGGGCTGCCGAAATCGAACAGGAACTGAACTGTGTGCGCCAAGCGGCCCTCCCGGATGTCATGATCTTGCCGACCATTGTTGCCTGAGAGTGTGACGCGGCAGGGTTGCCGTGTCCACTCTTTTCATGATGGTCGTCATATCGCAGCCGTGGCCGGGTGCAATCAGACCAAGCGCGTGATGGTCTTCTTGCGCCAGACGAAGCGGTAATAGCTCGCCTGCAACAGGAGCATGACGCAGAAGGTGATCGGCCAAGCATACCAGACACCGGTGACGCCGAAATGCCGGCTCAGCACGATGGCGCTCGGCACCTCGATCAGCGCGATCGCCAGCACCGACAGCAGCGTCGGAACGAAGACAGTGCCCGATGCCCGCATGGTGCCGGAGAAGATTCCGGCCATGCCGAACACGATGCTGCTCCACAGTACGATATGCAGGAGATGTTGCGAGAGATCGAGAACGGCGGTGTCGGTAATGAAGAAGCCCATCACCGTGCGCGAGAACAGGTAGATCAGCGCGACCAGTCCGCCGGTCAGCACGAGGTTCAGCAGCAGCGCGGTGCGCACGATGGCGCCGAGTCGCGCGACATCGCCGCGGCCGATCGCCTGAGCACCGAATACCGAAGCCGATATTGCAATCGATATGGCCGGGAACTGCGCATAGCCGATCACCTGATTGACGGCGCCGTAAGCCGCAGTGGCATCGGAACCGAAACCGTTGACGATGCCGAGCAGCGCCAGTTCGGCCAGCGACATGGTGACGATCTGGATCGCGGTGGGAATCCCGAGCCGCAGGATGCGGCCGAGCAGCGACAGGTCCACATGCAGGTGCCGCAGCATGGCGGCGTCCGGCGCCAGCGGGTGGTTGCGGCGGATCAGATGGATCACGAACCACGCCATGCCGACCGCCGTGGAGATGGCGGAGGCGATAGCCGCGCTGGTGACACCGAGTGGCGGCAACCCGGTCCAGCCGAGGATCAATGCCGGCGTGATGATCAGGCCGAGCACGGTGGAGATCGCAAGGCCGAGCAGCGGCGTCACAGTATCGCCGACGCCGCGCAGCAGCGATGTCGAAAGCAAAAAGGCAAAAGTCAGCGGCATGCCCAGCATCATGATGCGCGCATAATCCGTGGCCTGGTCGAGAATATTGGCCGGTGTCGCCAGCGCGATCATCAATTGGCGGGTGAACAGTCCGCCGAATACCGAGATGGTGATGCCGATCACCAGTGTCGCGAGCAGCGCTGCGGCAGCGATTTCCTTCACCTTGTCACGCTGCCCCGCCCCCCAGGCCTGGCCGATCAGGATGCTCGCGCCGGCGCCGAGACCGATCACGAAGGCGACGAAAAGGAACATCAGCGGGAATGCAGCCGATGCCGCGGCCAGCGCGTTCACGCCGATCAATTGGCCGAGATAGATATTGTTGATAGTGCCGAACAGCGATTGCAGGATGTTGCTCACCATCATCGGGGCGACGAAGACGAGAAAGGCCTGCCACAGAGGTTTTTCTGCGGGCATTGGAGAAGTCCTGAATGTGAGTACGCGGCGGCGCGCGAAAAGCGCGCCGCAATTGAGATGCTAGGTGCGATCGGCGAAAGCGAGCCTGATCACGTGATCGCGGATATCGGCGGGCCAGCCGGCGATCAGCTCGCCGAATTTGCGGCGGTCAGCCGCGAACAGCGCGCGCGAGGCTTCTTCGAAATCCGGTAGATCGCCGGCCATGGTGGACATGAAGTAATAGGCGGCATCGCGGGCGGCGCGGGCACGTTCGCGGTCGCCGTTGGCGCGGCGGGCATCTTCCACCAGTTTTCGCAAAGCCACCGAAGCGCCGCCGGGCTGGGCGGCGAGCCAGTCCCAGTGCCGCGGCAGCAAGGTGACCTCGCGGGCGACGACGCCGAGCTTCGGCCGGCCGCGACCGCGCGGCTCGGTTGGAGCATCCGGCTCCGCCGTGGCTGCTGCCGGGGGCTGCAGCCGGGCGACGATCTCGCGATGGGTGCCGCGCAGATCCACGTCGAGGGACTTGCCGGTGGTGTTGTCAAAAATGATGATGGGATCGGCCATTCCCCCAGTGGCGATCTTTACGGCGATCGCGACCTCGGCCAATGACCCAGACGCCAGCAGCTTGTGGCCGGCAAAGGCGGTATAGGGAGCTGTCATTGTCGTGTCGGTTGTCATCGGCATGGGTCCGTTTCGCGAGAAAGTCAGACGCTAATTATACCCGGATAATAATTCCGTCAATATTATCCGGGCAATAATTTGCTCGGCTCAGGCCAGGAAAATTGATGCTCACCGTCCATCATCTCAACAATTCCCGCTCGCAGCGCGTGCTCTGGCTGCTCGAAGAGTTGGGCGTACCCTATGAGATCGTGCGCTATCAGAGGCAACCGAACATGCTCGCGCCGAAAGAGCTGCGCGCCATCCATCCGCTGGGCAAGTCACCGGTCATTACCGACAACGGCAACACGGTCGCGGAGTCCGGCGCCATCGTCGAATACATCGTGAAGGCCTATGGCGCCGGTCGGCTGATCCCGCCGGACGATAAGCCGGAGCGGCTGCGCTACACATACTGGCTGCATTACGCCGAAGGCTCGGCGATGACGCCGCTCCTGCTCAAATTGATCTTCGGCATGCTCCCGAAGCGCGCGCCGTTCCTGATCCGGCCGATCGCCAACGCGATCTCTTCGAAGGCGCTGGCGAGCTTGGTGACGCCGCAGCTCAAGCAGCACATGGCGTTCTGGGAAAGCGAACTCGGCAAGAGCGAATGGTTTGCAGGCAATGATTTCACCGCGGCCGATATTCAGATGAGTTTTCCGCTCGAGGCGGCCAGCGCGCGTGGTGGGCTCGATCAGAGCTATCCCAAAGCGATGGCATGGCTTGGGAAGATACATGCCCGGCCCGCCTATCAACGTGCGCTGGAAGTTGGCGGACCGTATCAGGTGGGGAAGTAATAAGTCTTACTTGGACTGTCGTCGCCCGCGTAAGCGGGCGACGACAAAGATTGTCAATGCGTCAGATACGGACAGCCGCCTTCACTCATCGGACGAAACGCGTCATCGCCGGGAATCGTCGCCACGGTCTCATACAGATCCCACGGCTGCTTCGACTCGGTCGGCTTCTTGATGCGCATCAGATACATGTCGTGCACCATGCGGCCGTCGTCGCGGACTTTGCCGCCCTGCGCGAAGAAGTCATTGACGGGATTGGCGCGCATCCAGGCCATCACTTTCTCGGTGTCGGTGGACTTGGTCGCCGCCACAGCCTTGAAATAGTGGCGCAGCGCTGAATTCACACCGGCCTGATAGGCGGTCGGCATCGCGCCGTGGCGCTTGTAGAATTCCTGGCTGAACGCGCGGGTCTCCGGCGTGCGGTCCCAATAGAACGAGTCGGTGAACATCAGGTCATGTGCGTTGGAAAGACCCATCGCATGCACGTCGGTGAGCGTCACCTGCAGCGCCACGATCTGCATCGCCTGTTGAATGTTAAACTCGGCAGCCTGGTTCACCGCGGTGGAGAAGTCGGAGCCGGCGTTGGCGAGGCCGAGAATCTTGGCGCCGGACGACTGCGCCTGCAGCAGGAAGGATGAGAAGTCCGCCGTGCTGAACGGATGACGGACAGAGCCGATCACCTTGCCGCCCGCGGCGATGACAGCCTTCGAGGCATCGCGCTCGAGCGCCTGGCCGAACGCATAGTCCGCCGTGAGAAAGAACCACGAATCGCCGCCGCGCTTGACGATCGCCTTGGCGGTGCCGTTGGCAGCGGCATAGGTGTCGTAAGTCCACTGCACCGATGTCGGCGAGCACTGCTTGCCGGTGATGTCGGAGGAGCCGGCGCCGGAGATCAGAAAGATCTTCTTGCGCTCGCGGGTGAGGTTCTGCACCGCCAGCGCGACGGCGGAGTTCACGCCCTCGGCAACCACATCGATATTCTTGTTGTCGATCCAGTCCCGCACGATGGCGGTGGCGACGTCCGGCTTGTTCTGGTGATCGCCAGAAATGATCTCGATCTTGCGGCCATTGACGCTACCGCCGATCTCCTCGGCGGCCATCTGCGCCGCGATCACCGAACCCTTGCCATTGCCGTCCGCGTACTGCCCGCTCATGTCTGTGATGATGCCGACCCGCAGCGCGCCATCCTCGGCGCGCACCGCAGCGGTCGAACACATCAGCAGCAGGCCCGCTGCAACGGCTTTCACGAAATTCGAAGTCACGGAATTCCTCCCTGTCACGCCCCATTTTGCGGGCTCTGGCGGCGCGACATGGCGCCGTCCGATGCGGGGAGGTTGCCGGGGGTGCGACATTTTGGCAATGCGCGGAGCTACCCGTGTTCGCCCGTCTGCCATGCGGAGGCAGGCGCTGTGTCGCCCTTTAGTTGCCGATGGCCGCCGCGCCACGCGTGCGTGGGTCGGGCGCGCCAAGCAAGCCGCCCGGCGTGACCGCAATGGAATTCGCGGATGTCTGCCCCATTGGCTTCACGATGCGGTGATCCATCGCGCGCAAGCCATCTAGCACCGGCTCCGGAAAGCCGTTCTCGATCCGCACGTCGTCCGGCAGCCATTGATGGTGCAACCGCGGCGCAGCCACGGCGGACATGACATCCATCCTGTAGTCGATCACGTTCACGATGACTTGCAGTGTCGTTGAGATAATCCGGCTGCCGCCGGGCGAGCCGGTGACCAGCACCGGCTTGCCGTCCTTCAGTACGATGGTCGGTGTCATCGAGGAAAGCGGGCGCTTGCCCGGCCCCGGCAGGTTGGCCTCATAGCCGACAAGGCCATAAGCATTGGATGCGCCGGGTGAGGCCGTAAAGTCATCGAGTTCGTTGTTGAGCAGCACGCCGGTGCCTTCCGGCACGAGGCCCATGCCGTAGCTGAAATTTAGCGTGTAAGTGTTGCTAACCGCATTGCCAGCACGATCGACGACGGAATAGTGCGTGGTGTTCTGGCCTTCGCGCGGCGGCTTCGGCGTGAGCGCGTCGCTCCAAGGCGTTGCGCGCCTGGGATCAATGGTGCCGCGCTGTTTGGCGGCATAGTCTTTTGAGATCAGTGCCGCAATCGGCGCATTCACAAAAGCGGGATCGCCGAGATAACGCGCCCGGTCGGCATAAGCGCGCTTCATCGCCTCGATGAGCAGATGCAGCGACGGTGTCGAGCCCTGCTGCATGTCGCTCATCGGAAAACCTTCGAGGATATTCAATGTCTCCAGCAGCACCGTGCCGCCGGATGACGGCGGTGGCATCGAGATGATATCGTAGCCGCGATAGCTGCCGCGCACCGGTTGGCGGATGATGGGCCGATAGGTCTTGAGATCGTCCAGCGTAAAAATGCCGCCGGCCTTGTTGATGCCATCCACCAGTTTCTCAGCAACTGGCCCCTCATAGAAGCCACGCGGTCCCTGTTGCGCGATAGCCGTCAGCGTATCGGCAAGGTCGCGCTGAACAAGTCTGTCGCCCTCACCTAGCGATGTTCCATCTGCGCGTGAGAAAATCGCCTTGCTGGATGGCCAGCGCGCCAGGCGGCGATGCCAGTCCGGCAGCGTGTCGGCGCCGTCGTCTGTGAGCACGAAGCCGTCGCGCGCCAGCGCGATCGCTGGCTGTAGCAAATCGGACAAGGTGAGTTTACCCGACCCGTATTTCTCCAGCGCCAGCGCAAGGCCGGCCACCGTGCCGGGCACGCCGATACCGAGTGCACTGTCGCGCGACTTCGTGATGTCCGGCTTGCCGTCGCTGCCGAGAAACATGTCACGGGTGGCTTTGCCGGGTGCCGTTTCGCGATAGTCGATGGTGACGTCCTCACCCTTGGCGGTGTGGATCACCATGAAGCCGCCGCCGCCGATATTGCCGGCGCGGGGATAGGTAACGGCCATGGCGAAGCCGGTGGCCACCGCTGCATCGACTGCATTGCCACCGCGGGCCAGCACATCCGCTCCCACCTGTGCGGACAGCCGCTCTTGCGTCACGACCATGCCTCCGGTTGCGGTGACCGGCTTGAGCGTCCCTAATGGTGCGGGAGTATAGTTGTCGCGCGATTGCTGCGCATTTGTCGGCTGGCCCCACACCAGTATTACTGCGAGTGTTGCGGCGCATGCACAACGCAGGAAAGCAAAACGCGTCATCGATTACTCCGCTCAAGCAGCGGACATGATCGCTTCGCCGCCACGCATGCTATATGGCTTGAGAATCGTCTTTCACAACACGCGGTTCTTTCAGGAGAACTATTCATGGCGGACGTTGCCGCATCCTCTCATGTCGCGGCATTTCCGACGACGTATCCGCCGCGCCGCGCCGTGGTCAGCTGGATGTTCTTCGATTGGGCGGCGCAGCCCTATTTCAGCCTGATCACGACTTTCGTATTCGCGCCCTATTTCGCCACCCGCGTCGCGGCGGATCCGGCTACAGGACAATCGCTGTGGGGGTTCGCCACCGCGAGCGCCGGCCTGATCATTGCACTGATGTCGCCGGTGCTCGGCGCCATTGCGGATGCCAGCGGGCGGCGCAAGCCATGGATCGCGGGCTTCGGCGCCATCTTCGTGATCGGCGCCTGCCTCATGTGGATCGGCAAGCCCGGAGATCCCGCGCTGATCCTGCCGCTCCTGATCGCCTATGGCTTTGCGACCATTGGCGTCGAATTCGCCACCGTGTTCAACAACGCGATGATGCCGACCCTGGTGCCACCCGACAAGATCGGGCGGTTGTCGGGTTCGGGCTGGGCGCTCGGTTATGTCGGCGGCATTCTCAGCCTGATCATCGTGCTCGGCTTCATGGCCGCCAATCCAACGAGCGGCAAGACGCTGTTCGGCCTGACCCCGATTCTCGGTCTCGACCCCGCGACATTCGAAGGCGATCGGATTTCGGGGCCGCTGTCGGGCCTGTGGTTCGTCGTCTTCGTGCTGCCGATGTTTCTGTTCACGCCGGATTTTCCGGCCCGGGTCTCGGCCGGCAGTGCCGTGCGTGCAGGCCTCACCGATCTCCGACACACGCTGCGCGAATTGCCGAAGCACAAATCCATGATGGCGTTCCTGATCGCCAACATGATCTATACCGACGGCCTCGTCTCGCTGTTCGCCTTCGGCGGCATCTATGCGGCAGGCACCTTCGGCTGGAATACAATTCAGATCGGCACATTCGGCATCATCCTCGCCATCGCCGGCACCTTCGGTGCTTTCATCGGCGGCAAGCTCGACGATGCATTGGGGCCGAAACGTGTCATCGCTGGCGCGATGCTGCTGTTGCTGTTCGCGATCGTGTCGATCCTTTTGATCGACAAGGAAACCATCCTGTTCGTGCAGGTGACGCCGCCGCAGCCGAATGGCGGGCTGTTCGCAGCACCCGCGGAGAAGGCGTATCTGCTGCTCGGCTGTTTGATCGGTATGGCCGGGGGACCATTGCAGGCGGCCTCGCGCACGCTGCTGATCAGACTGGCGCCGCGGGATCGCATTGCGCAGTTCTTCGGCCTGTTCGCGCTGACGGGGAAAGTAACGTCCTTTATCGGTCCGTTGCTGATCGGCGTCGTCACCGCCGTGACGGCCAGCCAGAAGGCCGGGATGGCCGTGCTGGTGGGGTTTTTCGTGGTGGGATTGGCGCTGCTGGCACGGGTGCGGCAGAACTAGCCGCTCGGCCTCTTCCTTCTCCCCTTGTGGGAGAAGGTGGCTTCGCGAAGCGAAGACGGATGAGGGGTGTGGCTGGGCTCTGAGCTTGTGGCACCCCTCACCCGTCTGCGCGCAAAGAAGCGCGCATCCACCCTCTCCCACAAGGGGAGAGGGAAAAAGAGCAATCAATGCTTGAAGTGGCGCACGCCGGTAAACACCATGGCGATGCCGGCATCGTCAGCGGCCTTGATCACTTCGTCATCGCGCACCGAGCCACCGGGTTGGATCACCGCCGTGGCGCCAGCTTCGATCGCCACCAGCAGTCCATCCGCGAACGGGAAGAACGCGTCGGAGGCGACCACCGAACCCTTGGTCATCGGTTCGGCAAGCTTCATCTCCGTCGCCGCATCCTGCGCCTTGCGAGCGGCGATGCGTGCGCTGTCGATACGGCTCATCTGGCCGGCGCCGACGCCGACGGTGGCGAGGTCCTTGGCATAGACGATGGTGTTCGACTTGATGTGCTTGGCGACACGGAATGCGAACTTCAGATCGCGCAGTTCGGCTTCGGTGGGCTGGCGCTTGGTCACGAACTTCAGTGTCATGTCATCGACGACAGCATTGTCGCGGCTCTGCACCAGCAGGCCACCCGCAACGGTCTTGGCAGTGAAACCCTTTGCGCGCGGATCGGGCAAGGCGCCCGCCAAGAGCAGACGCAGGTTCTTCTTCGCTGCGACGATCGCGATAGCCTCGTCGGTCGCATCCGGAGCCACGATCACTTCGGTGAAGATTTCGGTGATCACCTTTGCGGTTTCGGCATCCAGCGTCTGGTTCAGCGCGACGATGCCGCCGAAAGCCGAGGTGGAATCGCAAGCCAATGCCTTGCGATAGGCTTCGACGAGATTGCTGCCTTCTGCCACGCCGCAGGGATTGGCGTGCTTGACGATCACACAAGCGGCGGTGCGCTTCGGGTCGAACTCGGCGATGGCCTCATAGGCTGCATCGGTGTCGTTGATGTTGTTGTAGGAGAGCTGCTTGCCCTGCACCTGCCGCGCCGAGGCGACGCCGGGACGCAGCTCGGGCGTGCGATAGAAAGCTGCCGTCTGGTGCGGATTCTCGCCATAGCGCAGCGCTTCGACGAGCTTGCCGCCGACGGCGCGAAAATCCGGCGCGTCGGTCTTGAGCTGTTCGGCGAACCAGTTGGAGATCGCGGCATCGTAAGCGGCGGTGCGCGCATAGGCCTTTGCGGCGAGGCGGCGGCGCAGCGTCAGCGAGGTCGCGCCCTTGTTGGTTGCGAGCTCGTCGAGCACCGACTGATAGTCGGACGGCTCAACGACGACGGTCACGTCGTCGTGGTTCTTCGAGGCGGCGCGGATCATCGCCGGGCCGCCGATGTCGATATTCTCGATGCAGTCTTCCCAGGAGGCGTTCTTCGCGACGGTCTCTTCGAACGGATAGAGATTCACCACCAGCAGATCGATCTGTGCGATGCCGTGATCCGCCATCGCCTTTTTGTGCTCGGCATTGTCGCGGATCGCGAGCAGGCCGCCATGCACCTTCGGATGCAGGGTCTTGACGCGGCCGTCCATCATTTCTGGGAAGCCGGTGAGGTCGGAGACGTCGGACACCTTGAGGCCCGCAGCCGCGATCGCCTTGGCGGTGCCGCCGGTGGAGACGAGATCGACGCCATGCGCGGCCAGCGCGCGGGCAAATTCGATCAGTCCGGACTTATCGGAAACGGACAAGAGAGCGCGAGTGACCTTGCGCGGATGGTCGGTCATGACTGTGTATCCCGTGGGAGAAGGCAGCCGCGTAGCACGGTTTGACGGGGACCGAAACCAGGGCGGTTGGCATGCCAGAAATTCGCGCGCGGCCTCCTGACTCTCCCCTCATCGCAAGGAGCCGCGCAGCGGCGTCTCCTTGCGAATGGCGAAGCCATTCGCTGGGGATGGCAGGGAAACTTCAGAGCCACACAAGCTCTTGGTTCGAGACGCGCGCAAGAGCGCGCTCCTCACCATGAGGGACTGAGTTATTGAATTACAACGGTAATTCCGGCTCCCGCCGGGTATTTCGCCGGCGGTGCGCCTGCGACGACACATCTACCTCAAACGTCATCCGCGTCGATCCGCGGAACCACGAACGTGCCGTTCGGCTGGTGAAAGACAAGTTCGTCGGCGGATTTTGTCGGCCCCGGCCGAAATTCCACGCGAAATCCTTCGAGTTCGACGATGCTGAAAACAGCACCCTGATACGGGCTCAGTTTGTACAATGGCTGATAGTCCAATTTCAGCGTCAGTTGGCCATTGGCCCGCAACGAGATTTCGTGGGTGATCGATCCGCTCCTGTATCGGCCGACACAGGCTTCCCGAAAGGCGATGTCCATGCATTCGCCGCTTGCCACCCGCGCAAAGACGATGTCTTCGGTCATCGGTTCGAGCTGCGCCGACAGGCTGGATACATTGCCATCGCGATCGGTCATGAACGATATCGCCAGATGATCCGGATTCAGTTCGTAGACCAGGCGGGGGACATCAAATGTCTCGTAGTGTCGATGCGACAAGGCGCCGGAAAGGGTGCGCCACGTCCAGTGAAGCTCGTCTCCGTTGCGGGTGATGGTTATCTGACCATAGGCCGGATGGTGATAGTTGCCGGCATAATCGGACAGGTCGTGGCCGTGCGGCGCATTCGGCTTCCGGACCGTCGGCTGGTCGGCCTGTTCCCGCTCCACTTCCTTGCGGCGTAGATCACGAAGCCGGTTCAGCCATGGCACCGGCTCCTTCCCGCAGAGCCGATCAGACACGTAATTGATCAGAATGGCCGGCACGGGCGCCCCGCCGAGATTGCAGAATACCGCGATGCCCAGATTTCTCTCGGGCAGCAGGCGCATCAGTGTACTCCAGCCGAGCCAACCGCCTGAATGTCCGACGATCCGCTCGCCGCGATAGGTCGTCGAAACATATCCGAGGCCGTAGTGTGACGGGCCGAATTCGGATTCCGGCGCGCCTGCATAGACGCGCGGCGCGTGCATCTCGCGTATCAATGCGCTCGATAGCAGCTGTTCGCCGCGAAATTTGCCGTCAGCCAGCAGAAACGTCATCCAGTTGGCGATCGCAGTCACCGATGTATTGATGGCACCCGCCGCTGTGGCCCGGATCGGCCAATGCCTTGTGGCTTGGCGTTGGTCGCGATGGATGATGTAAGGTGTTGCGGCATCCTCCGTGGCTTCCAGATTCTCTGCCGCGAACGTCATCGGCATGTTCAGCGGATCTGCGATACGCGTTTGTGTAAATTCCTCCCAGCTCAGGCCGGTGATCCGCTCCGCAACGATACTCGCCGCGTTGTAACCGAGATTGCTGTATTGATAGCTGGTTCGAATGTCCCGGCTTGGCTCGACATGGCGCATGGCGGCCAGCATCTCCGTGCGGGAGAGATCGCCGGGCATCCATATCCAGTCGTGTCGCGGCAGGCCGGAATGATGAGACAGCAGATCGCGCACCGTCACGCGGTCCGTTGCGATCGCTTCGTGCAGTCGAAATTCCGGAATGTAGTCGCGGACGGGCTTCGTCCAGTCGAGAAGCCCCTCATCGACCAGCATCGCGAGGCCGGTTGCGGTAAAAGTCTTTGTGATCGAGCAGATGGTAAAGTGAGTCTCGGCGGTGGTCGGCAATCCCGTTTCCGCATTGCGCTGACCGTGGGCTTTGAGCAGCACGGTCTCGCCGTTCTGCACCACGGCCATCGCAACAGCAGGCACCTTCCACTCCGCCATTGCCTCAGCGGCGAGCGCATCGAGCTCCGGCCCGATGGTCGCCAAGGTGGCTTCGTTCATGCCGAGTTGGGCGGACATTACGGAATCTCGTCAGGCCAAGACGTCAACCGATCTGTGGTGCGAGACTACTCAAGATCGCGGAACCGGTCGAGACGGTTTGACGTGGTCGTGAACGACGTTTGTGCTGGGTGGCGATTCAACCGTTTGGCTGAGCGGGTTGGTCTACAACGGCAGTTCCGGCTCGCGCCGGGTATTTCGCCGGGCACTCGTCTGCGATGGCGACGAATTGGAGCGGGCAAAACTCCAGCGCACGCTGCCGGTCTGGCGGGCGTCCTGGTGGATCACGATCTGGGCGGTGCGGCGCGGGCCGTCATTGCCGGCCAGGAATACGCTGTCTTCGAGATCGACCTTGTCGTCCAGCGCCTCGAAGGTCCACACATCGCGGTTCGGCAGCACCAGCATGACGCCGCGGGCGTCGCTCAGCCGGCTCGCTTTCACCGACGGATGCAGATGGAAGCGGATGGCGTAATCCGTGTTGTTGCCCTTCAGCTTCGCGCCAGGTGCGGGCGCAACGATGTCCTCGCCATCCAGCCGGTTGCCATCTGCCGCGACGCTGAGGATGCGGCGATGCTCGATGCCGAAACGCGATTTGTAGCCGTCATGGGCGGTGGTCAGCATGGTGCCGTCGGACGTCACTTCGCGATAATTCTCGACGGTATGCGGCCCGTTGGTGATCGGCGAGCCGCGCAAAAACTTCTTCATCGCGCCGGCCTCGACGAACTGGCTCGATGAAGCGTTGTGATAGCTCATCGTCGAATGCGCAGGCGTCGAGCGCGCAAAGACGCGCCAGTTGTCGCGCGCGGTCGACGGCATGCCGCAATTGACGACGATGCGGCTGGCACCGGAGGACAGTTCGAAAGCCAGCGTGCCCGCATGCGCCTCGTGGCTGACATCGGCCGGCGGCGGCGGGCCGGTGTCGATCACGACAGTCATATTGCCCGCTTCGAGGCGCTGAAAGCCGGTATGCGGCATATGCGCCATGGGCACGCCATGGGTGTCGTCATAGGCCAGCAGCGTGGCGACGAGATGTGACGGCGTCGAACTCATACCGTTGAACAGCGCGAAATTGCCGTCGCCATGGCGGAAGAAGCGCAGCATCGGCATCATGCGGTCGATCGCATTCAGCAAGGCCGGCGGCGGCGCGATATTTCGCGCGGCAAAGGTTTGGCGCAGCGGCAAAAGATCGATCAGCAATTCGATCAACGCGTTGGGATTGCGAGAGACATGGCCGCCATCGGGCAGGATCTGTTTCTGCAATTCATCCGACAGCCGCTTCGCCGCGCCGCGGATATTGTTCGCCTGATTGGCGAGGCAGAGCGAAGCGTAGCACAGCGCAATCAGCACCTGCATCTTCGGCAGGCCGTCAGGGGCGCTCGGCAGCGAATAGCGCAGCGCGCGGATTTCGCGCGCCAGCGTACGCAGATAACGGCGATAGAATTTCCCGTCGGTATCGCCAAGCACCAGCGGCGCCTGCGACAGCAGCGAAATCACCCGGCGTGCGATCACCTCCGGCCTTCGTCCGACCGGTCGCTTGCGCGCGGCATTCGACATCCAGTCGTCGATCAGCGAACGTGCATTGGCGCGGGTGATGGCGGTGTCGGCGGCGCGCAGATGGCGCAGCCAGCCAAAGCCGAGCAGGGAGATTTCCCAGTCTTCCGATGGCGGCTCGAGATCGAAAATCGAGCGGCCGTGGCAGGTGACGATCTTGCCGGCGAAGACGAAACGGCCGGCATAGATTTCGGCGGCGCGGGTTGCATCGGTGGTGCGCAGGTCGTGCGGCGCGATCAGCAGGCGGTCGGTGCGCCCCGGCCACAATTTCGAGATCGCCGCCGAGCCGCCTGACGCGCGCGCCAAAGCGCTCCGCGCGAAGCGGCCGAGGATCAGCCTCGAAATACGTCTGCGTTGAGCGACCACGTGCGCCTTGGGTGAGAGGATTACCGGTGCGAATCCTTCTTAGCCGGAAACGCCCGCCGCACACAGCACAAGGAGGCGCCCTGTGGACGCCTCGCGAATCAAAGGAATAACCCAGTAAATATCAGGATTTAATCAGCCGCGCTGCATAGAAGCCGTCGAGCCCGCCAAGCCGGGGATCGGCATGTGGCAAATGGCTCGGCAGGGTGCGCAGATCGCCATCGTGGGTGACGATTTCGGCGAGGCCGGAGACCTCGCTGGCGGTGACCGGCATGCGGCGGATGCTGTTGTCATGGGCGAGGAGATCGGCGATGGCGTGCTCGCCTTCGTCGGGTTCCATCGAACAGGTGCAATAGACCAGCAAGCCGCCAGGCTTCAGCATGGTCACCGCCTTGGCCAACAGGCGGCGTTGCAACGCGGTCAGCATGGCGATGTCGGCTTCCTGTTTCAGCCAGGCCACATCGGGATGACGGCGGATCGTGCCGGTGGACGAACACGGTGCGTCGAGCAGCACGCCATCGAAGCCTTCGCCCGGATATTCGGTGCCGTCGGAAACGATGGTCTCCGCCTGCAACGACAGCCGCGCGAGATTCTCGCGTAAGCGCGCCACACGGTTGGGCGAGCGATCCACCGCGACCACATCGGCACCGCCTTGCGCGAGCTGTGCGGTCTTGCCGCCCGGTGCGGCACAGAGATCGACGATGCGTTTGCCTCTGAGGTCGCCGAACAGCCGCGCCGGCAGTGCCGCGGCGGCATCCTGCACCCACCACTGGCCGTCATTGAAACCGGGCAGCATGGTCACCGAGCCCTGCAGCAACGTGCGAACGGTGCCGGTGGGCAGCACCTCGCCATGCAGGCGCGTGGCCCAGGCCTCGGCGTCGGATTTCACGGTGAGATCGAGCGATGGCTCATAGCTCAGCGCGGTCGCAATATCGCGTGCGGTCGCCTCGCCATAATGCGCGGACCAGCGGGCCAGGAGCCATGGCGGAATGTCGAGGCTTTGACCGGCGGTTTCCTCCACGAGCTCCTTGCCCTCGCGCGCGCAGCGCCGCAGTACGGCATTGACGAGCCCGGCATATTTCGCGGCGCGCCGGTCGGATTGCACCATCCGTACCGACAGATCGACGGCAGCGTGATCCGGCACGTCCATCCAGAGAATCTGCGCGGCGCCGATCAGCAGCGCGCTTTGCGCGCGCGGTGCATCGGTAGGTATGCCGCGGTCGAGCAGGCGCGAAAGAATTTGGCCGAGCGTGCCGAGGCGGCGCAGAATCGTTGCGACAAGACGGCGCATCAGCGCGCGGTCGCGGTCCGAGAGCGTCTTCAGGCCAGGATGTGCAGCGGCGCCTTCGAGTTGATCATCGAGCGTGCGATGTTTCTGCAGCACGCCATCGAGAATGTCGGCTGCAATGCGTCGCGCGGCGAGGCCGGGGACCTCGGGAGGCGGTGCGTATTTCACTTGCGGCATGCAGCAACATCACGGTGGAGGGAGCGGGGATGGCGAAAATTTCGGCCGGCGCCATCGGGCGGGACCGATTCTGTCGCACGCGAATATGCCAAATGTAAGAATCGCCCTTATATGCGCATATTCGCACACTAGATCACGATCCGGAAAGTATTGGCCGGCTTTCGGCAAAGATCGTGCTCAAACAAGTGTTCG
Source organism: Bradyrhizobiaceae bacterium PARB1 (assembly GCA_002256345.1). GTDB lineage: Bacteria > Pseudomonadota > Alphaproteobacteria > Rhizobiales > Xanthobacteraceae > Tardiphaga. Next base: position 616,700 of record NKIY01000004.1, read on the forward strand.
ATGCGAAATTGGTAACGTGTGCCGACCCCATGTGCAGTCACTCGGCAGTTACAAGGATCATCGAGATGAACGACAGACCAGCAAACCACTCCATCGTGCCCGAACCAGCGCCGGAGAAGGTGCTCTCGCCTGCTGCGAAGCGGGCTCTGGCCGAGGCGGAAGAGCGCCGGGTCGCAGTTGCTGCGCCGACGCCTCATGCCAAGGAATTGCATGGACCGGATGGCTTGGAGCCGACTCGTTTCGGCGACTGGGAGCGCAACGGCATCGCGTCGGACTTTTGACGTCTCGCCAGTTCCGACTTCTCGATTGTCCGTAGCGCTCGCTGTAACGCGGAATCATGCCGCCAACCTCGCGCATCCATCATGCGTCGCCATGGCGGGCGCGACTGTCGCGCCTGTGGCCGTGGATCTTCGTGCTCGGTATGGCCGCCGGCAGTATGTTGCCGTTGAAGCGCTGGCTGCCGGCCATTCTCCACGATGAAACGCAGGCCGAGCGCGACGCGAACATGATCGTGCAGCGAACCGGAAGCCGCGATGATCGCCATGCGGTCGATGTACTCTACACCATCGATGGCGATACGTTCGGCGCCCGCGTCCATCTCGCGCCGGGAGACGATCTCACCGCGCGCATCCGTTTGCGCGGCATCGATGCGCCGGAACTGAAAGGCCAGTGCACCACGGAGATCCGTCTCGCCGAGGACGCCACGGCCGCGCTCAAGCGCCTGCTCAAGGAAGGCGGCGTGACCATCTATGACATCGGTCCCGACAAATATCCCGGCCGCGTGGTGGCGAGCGTCGCCACGCGGCGCACGCCGGATGTCTCCGCCGTTCTGCTCACCGGCGGCTTCGCCCGCCGCTATGACGGCGGACATCGCGGTGGTTGGTGCAACAAATGAAAAAGCCGCGCATCTGGCGCGGCTTCGTCAGACTGGATCCGGCGGAGCTCAGCGTCCGGTGACGACCACCTGGGTGCCAACCGAAACGCGCGAGAACAGGTCGGTGATGTCCTCGTTATACATGCGCACGCAGCCGTACGAGACGTAGCCGCCGATCGACTTCGGTACATTGGTGCCGTGGATGGCGTATTCGCCGCCGGCCAGGGTCATCGCTGCGACGCCCATTGGATTGGCGGGCGAGCCGCCGGGGATCACGTCCGGGATGGCCGGATTGTCGCGCTTCACATCGGCCGGGGGCGACCAGGCGGGTTGGCGATATTTGCCGTCGATCTTGGTGACGCCCGCCCATTGCTTACCAGGCTTGCCGACGCCGACCGGATAACGCACGGCGACTCCGGGCTCGACCACGAGATAGAGTTTTCGCTCGCCGGTTTTCACCACAATGGTGCCGGGAGCATAATCGCCGCGGAAATTGACGATGCTGGGGGCGGCTTGCGCGGAAGTGGTGGCGGCTAGTGTACCGGCAATGAGGGTCGCAGCCAGCGCACCTGCAATCTTCGAAGACATCTATCTCTCCAAATTCCACTCGCCGGTATCGGCCGGGCGAGGTCGTTCCCGCCTTCTCGGCGGGCACAGAATTGCAACACCAGGAAGGTTCAACCGGATGCGTAAACAGCCGGTCTCCATCGGCATGAGAACCGTGCCGTGAGCGCCGCCTAATGAGGGGAACTGCGAAACAAAGTAAATGTCCGGGAAACAACACTCGCTCTAAATTGGACGGGAGCGGGTGGTGGGAGGCTGACAACCGCGTGAACGTCCATCGTTGTCATTCTGGGGCGCGCTCTTGCACGAACCCGGAATCCCGGAGTGGCTTGGCTCCCTGGAGACTTCCATGTCGAGATTCCGGGCTCTGTCCCGTCGCCTGCGGCGCCGGTACATCCCGGAATGACGCTTACGCGTCACCCCAGCGTAAACGCCTCATGGATCGCCGATTGCACGGCGCCGCCGGTCACCGCGCCGCCGCCGGCGACGTAGATCCAGTCGCCAATCGCGGTGGCGCCCACGGCATGGCGCGGCGTCAGCATGGGCGCGTGGCTCTGCCAGCTGTCGGTTTTCGGATCGTAGCTTTCCATCTGCCCGAACACCTTTTCCTGCGTGATCTTGCCGTCGCGGATCACGCCGGACTCGCCGCCCATGGCGAACAGCCGGTCGCGATAGACCACGAGCCCGTGGCCGGAGCGGGCCACCGGCAGCGGCGCACGCAGCTCCCAGGTGTCGCGCTCGGGCAGATACACGTGGTGCAGATCGGTATTGTATTCGAAGGTGTTGAAGCGCCCGCCGATGACATGGATGGCGCCGCCATAGGCGACGCACCCGACATGGTCGCGCGCGCCGGGCAGCGCTTTTCGCGTCTCCCATTTATCGGTCTTGGGATCGTACACTTCGTGCCAGCTCACACTGGCGCGCTCCGCTGAGGGCTCCGAGGCGCCCCCGATCAGATGAATCCTGCCGTTCAGCGCCACCGCGGCCCCCGCCCCGCGCGGGCGTAGCAGCGGCGCGATGGTGTCCCAGCGATCCGCGGCGACGTCATAGGCATAGGCGTTCTGATCCGAGCCGCGATTCTGCTGCATGAAGCCGCCCAGCGCATAAACGCGGCCGGCATCCGCTGCGACCGAGACGTGATTGGCCCCGCGCGGCAGAGGTGCCGCGTTGAACCATTGATCCTTCGCGGCGTCATAGACGTGGTGATACGGCCGGTCGACGCGGCCTTCGCCATAGCCGCCGACGATGTGCATGCGATCGGCCCAGGCCGTCGCCCACGCCATCTCGCTCCGGGGCAGTGGCAAGGCTGCGCGCGGTTGCCATTTGCCGGCCGGCCCTTTCGGTGCCGGGCTATCGGTGACGCGCTGCGCCTCCTGCTCTGGCGTCATGTGATGCGGCACGCCGCCCTGCAGCTTGGCATAGGGCTCGGGAGAGGGCGGCGCGGCGGGCAGCGTAGGGGAATGGCCGGCGTGCTGGGCGTGGGCAGCAGTACTGACGACGGCAGCTGCGCTGCCGAGAACAAAGGACCGGCGATCCATGACGTCTTCCCCTCACTCCGTTTGTCATCACCCGATTTGATCGGGCGATCCAGTATACACAGACGGTAGTGAAAGTACCGAGACGTGGCCGTTTACTGGATCACCCGCTCCTGGCGCGCAATTGCGCGCGGGGGCGGGTGATGACAGTTCGGGCGTGGAGAGATATCGGGAGCGCTTACGCCCCCTTCTTCTTGTTCTGCCGCTTCTCGACGAGATCGTCGACAACAGCCGGATCCGCCAGCGTCGAGGTGTCGCCCAGCGACGACGGCTCGTCTTCCGCGATCTTGCGCAGGATGCGCCGCATGATCTTGCCTGAGCGGGTCTTCGGCAGGCCGGGTGCGAACTGGATCAGGTCCGGCGAGGCGATCGGGCCGATATCCTTGCGGACCCACGCAACCAGCTCCTTGCGTAACTCTTCAGTCGGCTCGACGCCGGCCATCAGCGTCACATAGGCGTAGATGCCCTGGCCCTTGATGTCGTGGGGATAGCCGACGACCGCGGCTTCCGACACGCTCTCATGCGCCACCAACGAGGACTCCACTTCCGCCGTGCCCATGCGATGGCCGGACACGTTGATCACGTCATCGACGCGGCCGGTGATCCAGTAATAGCCGTCGGCATCGCGGCGGCAGCCGTCGCCCGTGAAATACTTGTTCTTGTAGGTGGAGAAATAGGTCTGCTCGAAGCGTTCGTGATCGCCATAGACGGTTCGCATCTGGCCCGGCCACGAGCGCGCGATGCAGAGATTGCCGGATGTCTCACCTTCCAGCACCTTGCCGTCGGCATCGACGATCTCCGGCACCACGCCGAAGAACGGTCGCGTCGCCGAGCCGGGCTTTAGCTTGGTTGCGCCGGGCAGCGGCGCGATCAGGATGCCGCCGGTCTCGGTCTGCCACCAGGTGTCGACGATCGGGCAGCGGCCGTCGCCGACGACATGGTAGTACCATTCCCACGCTTCCGGATTGATCGGCTCGCCCACCGAACCCATCAGGCGCAGGCTCGCGCGCGAGGTCTTCTTCACCGGCTCATCGCCAGCCTGCATCAGCGCGCGGATCGCAGTCGGCGCGGTGTAGAAGATGTTGACCTTATGCTTGTCGATCACCTGCCAGAAGCGCGAATTATCGGGATAGTTGGGCACGCCTTCGAACATCAGCGTGGTCGCGCCATTCGCCAGCGGGCCGTAGAGAATATAGCTGTGACCGGTGACCCAGCCCACGTCGGCGGTGCACCAGTAGATGTCGCCCTCGTGATAGTCGAAGACATATTGATGTGTCATCGATGCATAGAGCAGATAGCCGCCGGTGGTGTGCAGCACGCCCTTCGGGGTGCCGGTGGAGCCCGAGGTGTAGAGAATGAACAGCGGATCTTCCGCATTCATCTCCTCGCAGGGGCATTCGGTGGTGACCATCTCGGCGGCTTCGCGGTACCAGAAGTCGCGGGCCGGATCCATATCCACTGCCGCGCCGGTATGCTTGACCACGACGACCCAGTCGACGCCGCCGGCCTTTGCGACGGCTGCGTCCACGTTCTTCTTCAGCGGCACCTTCTTGCTGCCACGCAGGCCTTCATCGGCGGTGATGATGATCTTCGACTGGCAGTCGGTGATGCGCTGCGCCAGCGAGTCCGGCGAGAAGCCGGCGAACACCACTGAATGGATCGCGCCGATGCGCGCGCAGGCGAGCATCGCATAGGCCGCTTCAGGAATCATCGGCAGGTAGATGGTGACGCGGTCGCCCTTGCCGACATTGCGGTTGCGCAGGACATTGGCCATCTTGGCCACTTCGTCATGCAGCTCCTGATAGGTGATGTGCTTGGACTTCGACGGGTCGTCGCCTTCCCAGATGATCGCGGTCTGGTTGGCGCGCTTCGGCAGATGGCGATCGATGCAGTTATAGGCAGCGTTGAGCACGCCATCCTCGAACCATTTGATCGAGATGTTGCCGGGGGCGTAGGAGGTGTTTTCGATTTTGGTAGGTTCTTCGATCCAGTCGAGCCGCTTGGCCTGCTCGGCCCAGAAGCCTTCGGTATCGTTGATCGAGCGCGCATACATCTCCTTGTATTTCGCGTCGTCGACATAGGCGCGCGAGGTCCATTCGCTCGGCACGTCGTAAATCTTGTCGGACATCGTTCCCTCCACTTTTCTCGCAGCCTGTGAGATCGCCCTGCGCTGCAAGCCGTTTCTCGTTCGATGTTCCAATTATGCGTCGGGGCGGGTAGGCCAAACAAGCCGGCCGCGTCTCACCCTTTCGTCGGTTGCGACATCGATGCGGCGAAGACGACGCAGGAACGAAAATCGATTGATTCGCATTATCGCGGCGGAGGGCGAGGACGAGAAAGCGCGTAAAGCCATGATGGAGCAGCAGAATTTCACGATGCACCGCGGCGCGACCGCCCGCTCGGCGCTGTCGGCGGCCAAGGTTTTGGCTTCGAAACTAGCCGACCGGCAGCCGAAGCTGCGTGGCAAGCGCACCGTCGAAGCATTGGCGCGCGAACTTGGCCTGACGCTGGGCGATCAGTCGGAATTGACCATCCGCCGCCGCAAGAGCGGCAAGGTCTACGCGTTCATCCGTGCCGACGGCACGCGCATTCGCCATGCCGGCACCATCCGGCGATTGAACGCGATGGCTGTGCCTCCCGCCTATGTCGATGTCCGCTATGCCGCCGACCCCAATTCGCATCTGCAGGCGGTCGGCCGCGATGCCGCGGGGCGTTTGCAATATCGCTATCACGCTGACTGGGAGAAGGTCCGCGAACATCGCAAGGCGAACCGGTTGGGGCGGCTGGTCAATGCGCTGCCGAAGATCCGTCGCAACGTGTCGCAGATTCTCGCTGGCGACGAGCCGACGCGCGACTTCGCGCTTGCCGCCGTGATCGAGCTCGTCACCCGAACAGCGATCCGCGCCGGCAACGAAAGCTACATGAAGCTCTCCGGCACCCGCGGCGCCACCACGCTGATGAAATCGAATGTGCAGCTCGAGGGCGAATCTATCGTGCTGTCCTTCAAGGCCAAGGGCGGCAAGGCCGTGCGCAAGGAATGCGGCGCGAGCAAGCTGGTGCGTGCCATCGGTATCCTGCATGACGTGCCGGGCCGGCGCCTGTTCCAGTATCGCGACAAGGTCGGTCGCATCCACAAGGTCAACACGGCGGCGGTGAACGCCTTCCTGCGCGACATCGCCGGCATCAAGATCTCGCTGAAGGATTTTCGCACGCTGATGGCCTCGGCCACCGTGGTAGAGACACTGGCGAAGGTCGAGCCGGCGGAGTCGATGCGGGGCCGCAAGAAACAGGTTCTGGACGCGGTGCGCTCGGCGGCGGACGAACTGTCGAACACGCCGACCATCTGCCGCAAGAGCTATGTGCACGACACGATCGTGACGGCCTTCGAGAACGGCGCGCTGGCGCGGATTGCAGCCAAGCAGAGCGGCTATCGCTCGCAGTCGAAGCGCGAGCAGTTGTTGGCGCAGGTGGTGGCGGAGGCCGGGTAAACACCGCTGTCGTCCCGGCGTTAGCCGGGATGACATCATGCGAGCGTCCACACCGCCGTGTTCTTGATCTCCGCATCCTCGAGATCGCGCGTCACCGGCACCTTGTATTCCGCGAGCTTCCGCAGCTTGTCCTTCGGCAGGTAACTCCGTCCGGGATCGCCGATCAGCACGGTCGCGCCGCGCTCAACCTGCGCGGAGAGAAATGCATATGCACGTTCTGCCGTGTCGCGCTCATAGAAAATGTCGCCGGCCAGAATGGTCTGCGCCTCCGGCGCAATGGCATCACCGAGCAGATCATCCCCGCGCGCTTCGACAACAACATCATTGTCCGCCGCATTGATCGCGATCGCCGCCCGCGCAAATGCGTCGATGTCGTAACCGATCACGCTCGCAGCTCCCGCTTTCATCGCGGCAATCGCCACCAGCCCGGATCCCGAGGCGAGATCGAGCACCGCACGAGCGGCAACATGTTCGCGATGATCGAGCACATAACGCGCCAGCGCCTGTCCGCCCGCCCATGCAAAGGCCCAGAACGGCGGCGGCAATCCGGCTTCCCCCAGCTCTTCTTCAGTCTTGCTCCACAGCGGTACCGCCTCATCCGCCACATGCAGCGAAACTTCCGGCACCAGTGGCACCGGCAGGAGGCGTGTATTGGCGCGGATGAATCCGGCGGGATCGGCAATCGCAGGCTTGATGCCCGCGCTCACAGTCCGCCCATCTTGCAGAGCAGCTTCCATTCCTCCGCCGTGATCGGCGGCACCGACAGACGCGACTGCTTGATGATCGCGACCTCAGCGAGCTTCGGCTCCGCCTTGATCGCCGCCAGCGACACCGGTTTCGGCAGGTCCTGCACGGCCTTCACATCGACGCAGACCCACGGCGTTCCGGGTTCGGCGGTCGGGTCCGGATGATACTCCTTGACGATCTCGGCGATCCCCACGATCTCCTTGCCGATATTCGAATGATAGAAGAAGGCGCGGTCGCCCTTCTTCATCTTCATCATGTTCAGCTTGGCAGTGTGGTTGCGAATACCGGTCCATTCGGTGCCCTTGGCACCGGCCTTTTTCTGCTCGTCCCACGACCAGGCGTCGGGCTCCGATTTGATCAGCCAGTATTGCATTGTCTAACCTTCTGCCTTGAACGGCCGTGTCAGCAGGCCTTCGATCACCTGATCGACGCTGGCGCTGCCAGCCAGAATCATCGCTACCGCTTTTGCCACGGGCATATCGACATTATTGGCCTCGGCCAGTTCGATCAGCACCGGCGCGGTGAACGCGCCCTCCGCCAGCTTGCCTGCCGGCGGCGGCTCGCCGCGGCCGATGGCCGTGCCGAGCGAAAAGTTTCGCGATTGCGCGCTGGAGCAGCTGAGAATGAGATCGCCGAGACCGGAGAGACCGGAGATCGTTTCGGCTCGCGCCCCGCAGGCGACGCCAAGCCGCAGCAATTCGCTGAACCCACGCGTCGTCAGTGCCGCCAGCGCCGATGCGCCAAGCTCCTTGCCGGCAACGATGCCGGCCGCGATCGCCAGCACATTCTTCGCCGCGCCGCCGATCTCGACGCCGCGCACGTCGGTCGTGTGATAGGGCCGGAAGGTCGCCGAGCCCAGCGCCTGCACGAGCTTGATCGCCACGTCCTCATCGGCGCAGGCCAGCGTCACCGCCGTCGGCAAACCGGCCGCGACATCATGGGCAAAATTCGGACCGGACAGGATCGCCGGCAACGCATCCGGCGCGACCTCGGCGATCACCTCGGTCATGAATTTGTGCGAGCCCTGCTCGATGCCCTTGGCGCAAGCGATCACGGGGCGACCAGCGGTGAGCAGTGGCACAATCGCCGTTAACGCCTCGCGAAGCTGTTGCGAGGGCACCGCGAGCAGAATGATATCGGCCCGCGCGGCGAGCGCGAGATCCGACGTCACGAACACCGCGTCATCGATGCTCGCGCCCGGCAGCCGCGGATTGCTGCGCGAGGTCTGCATCATTTCCGCCGCCGCGGGCGAGCGTGCGTAAAGCACGACCTCGCGCCCGGCACGCGCGGCCACATCCGCGAGCGCCGTGCCATAGGCCCCGGCACCGATCACCGCGACGGATTGAAACGTGCTCATCTCAATATCCCGCACGGCTGTTCTTGTGTCCCGCCGGCGCTTTCGCATCGGCATCGAGCAGCCAGCGCGCGCGAGGCGCCGCGTCCATGCCGTCGCTGATGCCGAGCGCCAGACGCTCCGCGCCGGCCCAGGCGATCATCGCGCCGTTATCCGTGCAGAGTGCGGGCGGCGGCAGCAGCAGCACCGTGCCAGCCTTCTTGGCCACATCTTCCAGCGCAGCGCGGATGGCCTGATTGGAGGCGACACCGCCGGCCGCGACCAGCGCCTGCGGCGGTCCGAAGCGTTCAGTAAAGATGCGCAGCCCCACTTTCAGCCGGTCCGCCGTCGAGGCCAGCACGGCGGCCTGGAAACTCGCGCAGAGATCGGCGATGTCCTGCTCTTCCAGCGGCAACAGACGCGATGCTTCGTTGCGCACGGCCGTCTTCAGACCCGATAGCGAGAAATTCGGTTCCGGCCGCCCGACCATCGGCCGCGGAAAATCGAACCGCGTCGCATCGCCTTGCGCCGCCGCGCGCTCCACCTGCGGCCCGCCCGGATAGGGCAGCCCGAGCATTTTTGCCACCTTGTCGAACGCCTCGCCCATGGCGTCGTCCACGGTGGTGCCGAGCCGCACATAGTCGCCGACGCCGAGCACGGCGACGATCTGCGTATGCCCGCCCGACACCAGGAACAGGCAGTAAGGGAATGCCAGTGGTTCGGTCAGCCGCGGCGTCAGCGCATGGGCTTCGAGATGGTTCACCGCGATCAGCGGCGTGTTATGCACCATGGCGATGGCCTTCGCGGTGGTCAGCCCGACGATCACCCCGCCGATCAGCCCCGGTCCCGCGGCCGCTGCGACGCCAGACAGCTCGGCATAGCCGACACCCGCCTCGGTCATGGCGCGGTCGATCAGCCCGTCCAGCAGGTCGACATGGGCGCGCGCGGCGATTTCCGGCACCACGCCGCCATAGGGCGCGTGATCCTGGATCTGCGAATGCACGATATTCGAGAGGATGCGGCCGCTGCCGTCCGGCTGCCGTTCGATCACGGCGGCCGCGGTCTCGTCGCAGGTCGTCTCGATCCCCAGCACCAGCATCGGTTGGTCGGCGGTCACGCTCGGTCCTTGCATTGTCAGCGAAATATGGGTTCTTGCTGCCCTTCGCCTAGCATTGCGGGGTCGCAAGGTGCAATCACCCCGCGCCGGAGCATGATCCCGACAAGCGGATGCCGGTTTTCGGACAGGATCATGCGCCAACAGAGAGCCGCTTGATGGCCATTCTCGTCACCCGCCCGCAGCCGGATAACGCCCGAACCATTGCGGCTTTGCGCGCGCAGGGCCATGGGGCGCTCGCTGCGCCGATGCTGCGTTTCGAAAAAGTGATGTTTTCGCTGGATGCGGAGGCCGATTTTGGCGCCGTCATTGTCACCTCCGCCAATGCCCTGCGCGGCCTCGCCGACCAGCCCGCCGGTGCAAAACTGTTCCGCCTTCCCGTCTTCACCGTCGGCGACCGGACTGCGCAGGCGGCGCAGGATGCAGGCTTTCGCGATGTCATTTCCGCCGGTGGCGACGCCCATGATCTGCGCGCGTTGCTCACGGCCCGCGCACAGCCGGTAAAACCGCTACTTTATCTCGCCGGAGTCGATCTTTCCCGCGATCTCGCCGCCGAACTCGGCAGCCGCGGCTTTCAGGTGACCACTTACACCACCTATCGCATGGCGCCCGTCACAGACCTGCCGGACGAGGTTACGGCTGCCTTTGCCGCCGGCCAGATCGAGGCTGTCCTGCATTATTCCCGCCGCAGCGCCCGTGCCTTCTTCCAGGCGGTCGGCCTCGCCGGGGTCGAGATCGCTGCGCTGGCGACCCCGCATCTCTGCATGTCCCAAGCGGTGGCGACAATCGCCCATGATGCGGGCGCGACAAAAGTCATGGCGGCAGCCACGCCGGATGAAGATACCCTATTCGCGGTGCTGGCCCGTGCCATCCCGCCAAATGCACGCTAAGGATGGGATGATGGCTCGTGTCCCGGGCGCGATGCAACGCTCTTGCGGTGCTTCGCAGAACCGGGACCGTTCCGGATGCCGGAGTTTGTTGCGGCCCCGGCTCTGCGAAGCAGCATGAAGGATGCCGCATCGCGTCCGGGACAAGGTTGAACGACAAACTTGCTCTAAAAACCGGTGTTAACAGAGAGGCCACCGAATCCCTGTTAGAGCATGATCCTGAAAAGTGGATGCCGGTTTTCGGATAAGATCATGCTCCAACGTAGGAAATCTACGACGGGGCAACTCACGAGGGACTGTGCGATGGCCGACGACAACGAGACGGGATCGGTTCCGAGCGCCGGCCGGCCCAAACGCCAGCCGCCGACCCTCGAACTCGCCGCCACCAATGTGACGGAACGGCCCAAACCGGGCCAAGATAGCGCGGCGGAGACCGTTGTGCCCGCGCCGGAAGCCTCGTCGCCCGAACCCTCGAAGCCCGGCGCGCCCGATCACGACACGTCGCCCTCGGACATGCCGCCTTTCGCGGCCGAACCCTCTGCAGAAGAACCCGCTGCTGCAACCCCACGCGAAAAATCGGCGCTGGTGCTGCCGGTTGTCGCAGGCGCCGTGGCCGGCGCTGTCGTCGCAGGCGCCGCATGGTTTGTGCTCGCGCACATGACGCCGTCAGACAATTCCGCCAGTGATGCCCTCACGAAACGCATTGCAGAGCTCGAAGCCCGTCCGCTGCCGAAGCCGGATACGAGCCTCGCCGGCCGCATCGACGGTCTCGAAAAAGCCATTGCCGCCCTGCGCAGCGATCTCGCGGCTGCAAGGACGCAGTCGGATCGCGCGAGCGCCGACATCAACCAGCTCAAATCCGCGCCGCGTCCGGCGGCGGGGGCCGTGGTCGATCTCGCCCCCATCACCGAGCGTCTGAGCGCCATCGAGCGCGCTACCGGCGACCTGAAATCCTCCGCCGAACAGCAAGGTGCGAAGCCCGTCGATGATACGGCGCTGCGCCGGACCGTTGCTGCCGCGCTGCTCGATACGTCGGTGCGCCAGGGCGAGCCCTATGCCGGCGCGCTTGCCGCCGTAAAACCGCTGGCCGCCGATGCCGCGCAGCTCAAGCCGCTCGATGCCTTCGCCGCATCGGGGGTGCCGGGTGATGCCGCGCTCAGCCGTGAGCTGCTCGCATTGCTGCCGAAACTCGCGCCGGCGCAGACCGAAGCGCCGTCACCAAATGCCGGCTTCCTCGATCGCCTGCAGGCCGGCGCCGCAAAGCTTGTGCGCATCGAGCGCACCGATGCCGCAGGCAGCGGCAGCAACAGCGCCGTCATGCGTGCCGCAGCTGCCGCGCGCAGCAACGATGTCGTCGCCGCGAAGCGCGAACTCCTGACGCTCGCGCCGTCAGACCGCACCCTGGTCCAGCCATGGCTCGACAAGCTCGCTGCGCGCGATGCGGCGCTTCTGGCCTCCCGTCAATTCGCAGCCGACGCGATGGCGGCGCTCTCCAAACCGGCGCCGTGAGTTTCCGATGATCCGTATCGTTGCTTTCCTCGTCCTCATCGCGCTTCTGGCCTTGGGCGCCGCCTGGGTGGCCGACCAGACCGGCGATGTCGTGCTCTCCTGGGGCGGCTGGACGCTCTCCACTTCGCTGCCGGTCTTCGTGCTGGCGCTCGGCCTCGTCATCCTCGCCGGCATGCTGCTGGTGTGGCTGATCTTCAGCGTCTGGCGTGGCCCGGCACGCTATCGCCGCCATCGCCGCAACAAGCGTCAGGCCCGCGGCCGCCATGCCATCACGCAAGGCCTGCTCGCGATCGGCCAGGGCGATAGCGCCGCGGCCAGGCGCCATGCCGGCATGGCAAAACGCCTGACATCGGACGATCCGCTGGCGCTGCTGCTGCATGCGCAGTCCGCCCAGCTCGACGGCGATCGCGCCGGCGCCCATCGCGCCTTCCAGGCCATGGCGGAGCGGCCGGATACCCGTCTGCTCGGCCTGCGCGGCCTGTTCATCGAGGCGCAGCGCAGCGACGATCCGACGAGCGCCGTCGCGCTGGCCGAGGAAGCATTGAAGCTGGCGCCAAATTCGACTTGGGCCGCGCAGGCCGTGCTCGGCTTCCGCTGTGCCCAGTCCGATTGGACCGGCGCGTTGAAGATTCTCGATGACAATCTGTCGAGCGGCCTGATCGACCGCGCCACTTTCCGCCGCCAGCGCGGCGTGCTGCTCGCCGCCCGCGCGCTCGACGCCGAGACCAAAGACCGTGACCTCTCCCGCGACAGCGCCATGGAAGCCGTCCGCCTCGCGCCGACGCTGATTCCCGCCGCGGTGCTTGCCGCGCGTTTCCAGAGCGAGGCGCATCAGATCCGCCGCGCCATGAAGATCATCGAGACGGCATGGCTGGCGCAGCCGCATCCCGATCTCGCCGATGCCTATGCCCATGTGAAGCTCGGCGATTCCGCGCGTCAGCGGCTGGTCCGCGTCGAGACCTTGGCGTCGAAAGTGCCCGGTCATGTGGAAGGCGCCCTCGCCATCGCCCGCGCCGCCATCGACGCCGCCGAATTCACCAAAGCCCGCGATGCGCTGGCGCCCTTCATCGCCGAGCCGACCCAGCGCGTCGCCATGCTGATGGCCGAGCTGGAGCGCACCGAACATGGCGACAGCGGCCGTGCCCGCGCCTGGACGCTGCGCGCCGTCCGCGCCCGCCACGATCCGGTCTGGACCGCCGACGGCTTCGTTTCCGAACGCTGGCGCCCGGTCTCCCCGGTGACCGGCCGCATTGATGCTTTCCAATGGCAGGAGCCGCTGGCAGCGCTGCCCTCCGGGGAGGCCGATCCGCTGGCGTCGCTGGAAGCGGAAATTTTGCGCGAAACCGTTCTCGCCCCGCCAATGCCCCGTCCCGCAGTTCAGCCATTGGCTGAGCCGATTCCGGCGACCCCGATCGCCGAGAAGCCGCCGGAGCCCATCCTGACGCCCGCAGCGGTGGCCGAGCCCGACCCGGAACCGGTCGCTGAGACGCCGCCCACCGATGTCCCGCCATCGCCCAAGCCGGAACCGGTGCCCGTCCCGCTGTTCCGCGAGCGTGCCGACATCGCCAAAGGCGCCAAACCGGCCGTGCCAATTCCCGCCGTGATCCCCATCACCCGCGCGCCAGACGATCCCGGCGTCGATGAAGAAGACCCCTATCGCGACGAATTTGCGGAACTGAATGGCGGTCAGCAGCAGGGCGGCTGGCGCGGTTTCATGCGCCGCTGGGGTGGCTGACCCAGGGTTGCCCCAAGCCTGCGCTTTTCGCGTCGGGCAGGCCTTCCGCGCCTTGCAAAACCGGGGTACGGGCGATATCAGAAGCCCCAGCGCGACCGGCCATCCGGCCGAATCGCGGATTTGGTTCGCCGCAATAGCTCAGTTGGTAGAGCACGTCATTCGTAATGACGGGGTCACAGGTTCGAGTCCTGTTTGCGGCACCATCTAACAAACTGATTTCCGGCTACAATTTCTCAACGGTGTTTGTTCCGCCCTGCTTGTTGCCAGCGGGCCGATCCAACGACGTCCTGTTCGCACCGCGCTTTGGCAGGGTCTTGGTGAGCGGCGAAAGCACTACAATCGCTACCCAAGCTTCTACGTCTCTATGGCAGCGCTGGCGCAAAGCGGAAATTCCATCGGTGGAACATCTATCGGCCGAGGTCGGCATAGTCCGGCGACATCGCGAGCGACGGGTCTCTGCCACGAAGTTGCTCCGAGACGATGGATCGCAACCAGCGGACCGCCGGATCATTTTCCATCCGGCGATGCCAGAACTGCTTCAGCTCGATGAGCGGGATATCGACAGGTGGCTGCAGCAATTTCAGTCCGCTGTCCGCGTACCACGCGCCGAGTGAGAGCGGCACGGTGGCGATCATGTCGCTGTTGGCGATCATCTGCGGCACGCTCATGAAATGCGGAAGATGCAGCAGCACGCGGCGATCCAGTTTGAGCTCCCGGACCCGGCGTTCGAAGATCTCCTGGCTCCGGCCATCCTGATTGACCACCAGATGGTCAGCCGCAAGAAATTGCTCCAGCGACAATGTATCGCCGATGGTCGAGTGATTCTTGCGCGCGATGCAGACGAAGGGATGATCGAACAGGCTCTCCGCCACGATGCCGGCGCCTGTCAAATCCGGGAAGTAGCCGATCGCGAGGTCGATATCGCCGCGATCCAGCGAAGCTTCCAGCTGATCATGTGCAGAGGTGACGCAGCGCATGCTTGCTCTTGGCGCGAGCGCGCGGAGCCGTGCGAGCAAAGGCGGCACAAAGATCATCTCGCCGATGTCGGACGTCGTGATCGTGAAGACACGCTCGGTATCGCTCGGGCGGAATGCCGGCGTGCGCAGGATGTCGCGGGAGATCATCGTGAGCACGGCTTTCACGGGCTCGGCGATCGACTCCGCGAAGGGCGTCGGGCGCATGCCGCGGCCCGTCGAAAGAAATAACTGATCGTCGAAATATGTTCGCAGGTGACGAAGATTGGCGCTGGCCATCGGCTGGCTCATGCCGAGACGGCGCGCCACCGCCGACAGGTTTTGCTCGCGATAGAGCCCGTCGAACAGCAGCAACAGGTTGAGATCCAGCTTCCTGATATCCATCAGGCTGATATCTCGTATTTCATATAAGCGGATTGTCAATACCTGACACCCGAACGATCTTCCCGGCCAAGCAAGAGCAATCGAGCCGCCAAGGTGGCATGGGAGGAGACGGCATGATCTCGCAACGCAGAGCCGGCACCACGCCGATATGCGCCACCTGCACCGGCCCGGTTCGTCATCTCGCGAAACGTCACGCCTGAGGACAGATCCTTGTCGACCGTCTCACCTTCCGAAACCTATGTTCTTTCGCTCGTCTGCGACGACAGGCCCGGTATCGTCGCGGATGTCACCAGATGTCTGTTCGACGACGGCGCGAGCATCGTCGAGGCCGAGCAATTCAACGATGCCGGCAACGACCGCTTCTTCATGCGCGTGGCCGTCAGTGCTCCGGCGGCGCGGTTGCCGGCGCTCCGGTCGGCCTTCGCACCGGTCGGCGAGAAGTTCGGCATGACGTGGTGGCTGCGCTCCAGGGCCGAGCGCAAGAAGGTGCTGTTGCTCGTCTCCAAATCGGATCATTGCCTCGGCGATCTGCTCTACCGGCACCGCCTCGGCGAACTGAACATGGACGTCGTCGGGATCGTATCGAACCATCCGCGTTCCGCGCTCAGCGTCAGCCTCATTGGTGATATTCCGTATCATCATTTGCCGGTCACGCGTGAGACCAAGCCGCCGCAGGAAGCACGCATCAAGGCGATCGTCGAAGAGACCGGCGCCGACCTCGTTGTACTCGCGCGCTACATGCAAATCCTGTCCGACGACTTCGCGAACTATCTGTCCGGACGCTGCATCAACATCCATCACAGCTTTCTGCCGGGCTTCAAGGGAGCGAGGCCCTATCACCAGGCGCATGCGCGCGGCGTCAAGCTGATCGGCGCAACCGCGCATTTCGTCACCGGCGATCTCGATGAAGGTCCGATCATTGCGCAAGACGTCGAACGCGTCAGCCATCGCGATACGCCGGACGATCTCATCCGCAAGGGGCGCGACATCGAGCGGCGCGTGCTGTCGCGTGCGGTCCTGCTGTTTCTTGAAGATCGCACCATCATCAACGGTGAACGCACCGTCATTTTCGCCGACTGACCAAGAGAGACGAGTCCGATGCTACCTGCAAACCTGCGAAAAGTTCCCGAAGGCTATTTCACATCCCGCTGGGGCCAGCCCGAATATACCGACTGGATCGACGAAACCATGTCGTGGAAGCAGACCTGCTCGATCGGCGACTGGACCTTCCTGTGGGAACGCCGTTTCAAGGGGCCCGATGCGCTCAAGCTGTTCAGCGATACGTCGGGCAGCAGCTTCACCAAGTTCGACATCCTGCAGTCGAAGCACGTCACGCACACGACATCGAAGGGCAAGGTGATCGCGGAGGGCATCCTGACGCGTCTCTCCGAAGATGAGTTCATGTTGTTCGGGCGAGGTACCTTCTGGGTCGACTATGTTCGCCGTCACGGCAACTACGACGTCACCTCCGAAACCGATGACTGGTTCAACTATCAGGTCGCCGGCCCGACCTCGCTCGCTTTGCTCGAGAAGCTTGCGGGCAAGTCGATGCGCGACATCAAGTTCATGCATTCGGGCGAGATCGAGTTTGCCGGCTGCAAGATGCTGGCGTTGCGCCAGGGCATGTCCGGTGAAGTCGGGTTCGAGTTGCAGGGACCGGTCGATAAGGCCGCACAGGTCTATGACGCCATCGTTGCCGCCGGCGGCGAATTCGGGCTGCGTCGTCTCGGCGGCCGCGCGATCTTCATCAACCATCTGGAAGCATGCTTCCCGACGATCGTCACCGATTACATGCCGGCGATTTTCGACGACGAGATGAAGGGCTACCTCGCCGAGTTCAGGGCCGCGATGCCGGCCTTCGCCTCGACCTTTAACGTGGCAGGCAGTTTCGAAGCCGATGACATCAGCGCGTGGTATCGCAGCCCGGTCGAGCTCGGCTGGGGACGCAACATCAAGTTCGATCACGACTTCATCGGACGCGCCGCGCTGGAAGAGGAAGTCGCCAATCCGCGGCGCCTGATGCGCACACTGGTCTGGAACGGCAAGGACGTCGCCGATGTCTACGCTTCGCTCTTCAGCAAGGACGAGACGCCTTACCAGTTCATGGAAATGCCGCGCGATCAGCGCGGATTCATGTATGCCGACCGGGTGATTCACGAGGGCAAGGACGTCGGCGTCGCGACATCCCGCGGCTACAGCTATCACTTCCGGGAGATGCTCTCGCTCTGCACCATCGACGTTGCCCAGGCCGAGATCGGCACCGAGGTCAGCGTGATCTGGGGCAATCCCGGTGGACGGCAGAAGGAGATCCGCGCCGTCGTGGCCCCGGCTCCCTACAAGCCCGACAACCGGCGCGCCGACCTGTCCAAGATCTGATCGGGAGGGGCGGCGGTGACGGCACGTATCATCGACGGCAATGCGATCGCCGCCCAGGTTCGTCACGAGGTTGCGACGGGCGTGACGGCCCTCCTTGCAGCGGGTGTCGACCGGCCGGGACTGGCTGTGGTGCTGGTCGGAGACGATCCGGCCAGCCACGTCTATGTCGCGAACAAGGTGCGTCAGACCGAAGCGGTCGGGATGCGATCGTTCCGTCACGACCTGCCGGCCGCGGTCAGCGAGCGGGATCTGCTGGATCTGATCGCGCGCCTGAACGCCGACGATGCCGTCCATGGCATCCTCGTCCAATTCCCGTTGCCGGCGCACATCGATACCCGCCGCGTTGTGGCGGCGATCGATCCTGACAAGGATGTCGATGGTTTCAATCCGCTGAATGTCGGCCGGGTCGCGTCCGGGATCATGGATGTGCTGACGCCGTGTACGCCTCTCGGCGTCATGCGGCTGATCAGGTCCGTCCATGACGACATCGCCGGATTGGGTGCGCTTGTCGTCGGGGCATCCAACGTCGTCGGGCGGCCGATGGCGCGATTGCTTCTGGAGGCGCAGTGCACGGTCTCGATCGCGCATGTTCGCACCACCGATCTGGCGGCGCGCTGCAGACAGGCGGACATCCTGGTCGTCGCCACGGGCGTGCCGGGCCTGATCCGTGGCGCCGACATCAAGCCGGGCGCGACCGTGATCGATGTCGGCATCACCCGCACGGAGCAGCCTTCCGGCAAGAGCCGGCTGGTCGGCGACGTCCGCTTTGAGGAAGCCGTCGAGGTCGCCGGCGCCATCACGCCGGTACCGGGCGGGGTGGGTCCGATGACAATCGCATGCCTGCTCGCAAATACCTTGAGTGCCGCGCGCGCGGCGGCGGCCATGGCGATGGAGCGGCGGGTCCATGAAGACGTGCCGGACGCAACTTTGCCCGGCAGGGCTCGGGCGGATGTCAGCGGCGGGCGAAGTTCAACAACAACGATCTCGATCTAGGTCGCAAACGTAAAAATCAAAAGGGGGAAAAGACATGAACATCGAAGCGATATCAGCAAGTACGCGGCCAACCATCGACATCGGCGCATTGGTCGATGACGGCGCATGGACCGGCTCTCGCAAGCTGGTCCTGCTGCTTGCGGCGTTGGCCATTGTGCTCGACGGCCTCGATAATCAGGTTCTCGGTTTTGCGATCCCGTCGATGATCGCCGAGTGGAAGGTGGCGCGCAGTGACTTCGCCTCCGCGCTGGCGTTGGGCTTTGTCGGGATGACCATCGGAACACCCATCGGCGGCGTGCTCGGTGACCGGATCGGGCGCAAGATGACTCTCATTATATGCGTCTTGCTGTTCGGCCTCGCGACTGCGGCGATCGCGACGGCAAGTGGCGTCTTCGAGGTCGCGCTTTACCGCTTCATCGCCGGGCTGGGACTGGGTGGCGCACTGCCCGCGGCCATGGCGCTGATTGCGGAATTCACACCCAAACCCAAGCGAAGCCTGTCGGTCCTGCTCGGAATCGTCTGCATCCCGATCGGTGGCATGATCGGCGGCGTCATCGCCGCGGAGATCCTGCCGTCCTATGGCTGGCGGCTCCTCTTCCTTGTCAGCGGTCTCGCGCCGATGGTCGTCGCGTTGATCCTGATTGCCGCATTGCCGGAATCGCCACAGCATCTCCTCAATAGCGGCGCGAGTTCCGAGAAGCTGATCCGCTCCGTCTCGTGGCTGGGGGTAACGGTGCCTCCGGGCAGCGAATTCGTGGACCGGCGCGACAGCGGCATTGCGCGTGCGTCGGTCGGAGCGCTGTTCACCAGCGAATTCCGGCGCAGCACCCTGGCGATGTGGATCGCGTTCTTCTTCTGCCTGTTGCCGGTCTATGTCCTCTATGCCTGGACGCCGACGCTGCTGACCGGCAAGGGCATCGACGTCAAGACCGCGAGCTTTGGCCTGGCACTGTTTAACTTCGGCGGTGTCGCTGGTTGCCTTGTTGCGGCCTGGGCGATCGGCAGGTTCGGATCGCGTCTTGGAATTCTCACCATGGCGGGCGGCGCCGTGCTCGGTGCGGTGTTCCTCGCCGTCATGCCGCTATCACCGGCGACCGAAACCCTGTTGCAGGTCGTGCTATGCGTCGAGGGATTCTTTCTGCTCGGAGCGCAGGGTTCGCTCTATGCACTTGCAACGCATGTCTACCCGGCCGTCATCCGATCGACGGGCCTCGGCGCTGCAGCAGGCTTTGGTCGGGCCGGTGCGATCGTCAGCGCCTATGTCGGATCGGCAGCACTGGCCGTTGGCTCAGGAGCATTCTTCGGTGTGGTGGTGGGTTGCCTGGTCATCACCTTCGTCGCGGTGGCGATCGTGAACATCCACGCAGCCACGTTGAGTTCGATGGCGAAACCATGATGCCGATGGAGGGCACTATAGGTCGCCGGGATGCAAGCCCGGCGACAGCGGCTTGCCGCGTGCGCGATAGCGCTGCCCGCCGTTGTGGTCAGTCGGTCCTGCGAATGACACCAATCGCGTTCGGAAACAGGTAGTCGTCGTTTCCGTAAAGATTGTCTTTTGTCCTCAAGCCAGCAGTGTCCTGACCGGTCAGCCGGATTGCGTTCGAGCAGCCGACCTCCGGCTTGGTTAAAGTCGCTGTCAGAGTCGGGATATCGATCTTATCGGTAATACCGAGAAGCAATTGCTGCTTTGAATCGATGCAGATGAACATCTGCTCCTGAACAGATGCTGCAAGCTTCAAGTAGCCACTCGATTTGTGACTTGGGAGCTCGGAAGGCACCTTGCCATTCTGCAGCAACAGCGGTCCCGCCTGAACGCAATCGCGGAACTCGGAGGAAACCGAGGAAGACTTGGCGAGAGCAATCGTGGCCTTGCCCTGATCCGAGCAGAAAATCGCTTCGGTCAACCAGCTATTGTGTTCGGAGCCGAGCATGACACCGCCCGACTTCACCAATCCAAGCGAAGATGGTGGCGAATAGCTGTCGATGTAACCTCCCGAACCAACGGCATGGGCTCCGAAGCGAGTCATATATTCTTGCAGATATACACCGCGTACGGCCCGTTCGGGATTGCCGCTCACGCGCCGCGCAGATCCGTCAGTGTTGAAAGTCACGAGCGGACTGAGAATCCGGACATCGTAGAGTTGGAGCGAAACGCGGACAAAGTGAAGCCGCTTGTTATCGGCCATCTGGATGTGACGGAGATTCAAGCTGTCCTGTCCTTGTGCCGAAACGAGTCCGGCCAGACAGAACAGAGAGGCGAGGGTTACCGTGGCCACCTTTTTCATTACGGGACCAGTTTTATCGTGGGAGTTATCATGACGACGTAACTGATCTCGATCTCCGCTGATTGGCCGAGCTGGGCTGAATTCGAAGCAGAGTCGGAGTGTGCCGCTGGATCTGTATCTGAGCCTTCGAGCTGGAATGTTATCGGGCGCAAACCAGTCTGCAGTTTTCGGGTGGGCGAGTCGTCGAATACGTCATGCAGGAGCGCGGCTTGCCCGGTAGGGGGCTGGAAGTATTTTTCCAGAACAATCGCGCCTTCTTCCAGTTTCAGGGGAATCGGCTTCGAGTTAGGCGCAGCGAGCACGACATATCGCTTCTTCGGAACGATATCCCCTTTGAGGGTGTAGATGATCTTGCCCTTATAGCCTTCCGGAAAATACACATAGAGCGTGAATGATCGATTGGAGGCATTGAGAAGAAAACTCCCGACCGTCAACGCGCCAACGTCGGATTGTCTAATATTGGTCAACGCTGCCTTGAGTGCAGTAGGGAGCTCTCCGTTGTCCTTGACGAGGTTGTCCGCCGTTGTCTTGACGATATAGGCCTGAACGCGCTCCTCAATGCTGGACCAGGCTAAAGCGAGTGCAGCTGTAACAGCGGCTATCAAGCCACCATTGAGCAGCTTCTTGCCGTGCTCCGCGAGCAACGATTTCAACTGTTCGTACATTGAAGACGACCGAAGGGATTGAGAGATGCGCTTTCAACCTTAGGGTGGTATTGGTCGTCAATTCTCCAGCAGGACGCAAGACTTTTCTAACGGCGGCGGCCCCGCCGCATGCGGGCGTTCGTCGGGATGGAGGGCATCGTCACCCTCGCCTTTGGCCTTATGGAGGCGTTCCGGCAGCCGAACATTTCGGCCTCCGGACTCCGGCTATTTGACCCAGTTCGGCTGGCGCTTCTCGACAAAAGCGCAGAGACCTTCCTGGGCTGCGTCGGTCACCGCCACATTGACGAAATCCTCGACGGCATTGGCGATGCTGCGGCGATAGTCCAGGTCGATCTGCCGCATGAATGCAGCTCGCCCCATCCGGAGCACCGTTTCGGATTTCGCGGCGAAGGTTGCCGCCATCGCCATGGCTGCGGCGTCGAGATCGGCGTCCGCCACCACGCGGGTGACGATGCCGAGATCGCAAGCCTCGCGGGCATCGAAGGTGCGGCCGGTGAACAGCAGCTCGAATGCACGGTGTCGGCCGATGATGCGCGGCAGATGGGCGAAATGGATCGCCGGCAGCACGCCCACATCGATCTCAGGATATCCGAATGTCGCGCTTTCGGCGGCGAGAACCACGTCGCAGGACACGGCCATCGTCATGCCGCCGCCGCGGGCCGCGCCACTTACGGCCGCGATCGATGGCTTTCCGAGATTGTACT
Source organism: Bradyrhizobiaceae bacterium PARB1 (assembly GCA_002256345.1). Lineage (GTDB taxonomy): Bacteria > Pseudomonadota > Alphaproteobacteria > Rhizobiales > Xanthobacteraceae > Tardiphaga. The sequence continues at coordinate 638,867 of NKIY01000004.1, forward strand.
GCGCATCATACAGGTTGATGTAGAGCTCTTGCAGAAACTTGCGGATTTCTTCCCCGGGCTTGCCGAGCAGGATGTCGAGATCGAGGCCGGCGGAGAAGCGGCGGGCGATCGTGCTCGACAGAACGACGGCCCGCGCCGTCCTGTCGTCGGCCGCCTGTCTGAAGGCAGTCACCACGGCGCGGATCAGTTCGAGACTCAACGCATTGACGGGCGGACGATTCAGCGAGATCCGTGCGACTGTATCGGTGACTTCGTAGCGAACGATTGGCTCGGGCATCGGCGTCCTGTCCTTCAGATGCGTTGTGATTTGTCGTTTAGAGCGGCTTCAGGCCGATGTCCTGGGCCACGCGGGTCCAGCGCTCGCTTTCGCGCGCCACGAAGTCCTTCAGTTGCTCCTTCGGCACGATCAGACGTTCGGCCCCGCGCTGGGTCAACGCGTCAGCGAACGCCTGTTGGGATGCGGTCTGCTGGAAGGCGGCCTGCAGTCGCTCGATCGTTGCCGCCGGTGTCGCCGTCGGCACCTGGACAGAGAACCAGAAGTTGAGATCGAAGCCGGAGAAACCGATTTCCTTCATGGTCGGAATGTCCGGCAGTTGCGGCACCCGGCCGGGTGAGGTGACGGCGAGGCCGCGCACGGTGCCGGATTTGATCTGTTCGGCGCTGGTGGTGATGCTGTCGAAAAGAATATCGACGCGGCCGCCCACGACTTCGGTCAAAGCCGGAGCACTGCCGCGAAACGGAACGGGAAGAGCCTCGATGCCCGTCAGCTTCTGAAACAGCGCGCCGAGAATATGCGGCGACGAGCCGGAGCCGAAGGTCGCATAAGTGAGTCCGCCCTTTTTCTTCTTCGCATAGTCGACGAGCTCGGCCACGGATTTCACGTCGGTATATTGCGGATTGACGATCAGGACGTTCGGCAGCGATGCCGTCGTCGCGATGGTCTGGAAATCCTTCATCGGATTGTAGTTGTTGGATGGATACAGGATCGGATTGACGCCGAGCATCGCCACCGTGCTGTGCAGCATGGTGTAACCGTCGGCCGGCCCCTGGGCGACGGCCATGGCGCCGACATTGCCTGCGGCGCCCGCGCGATTCTCGATCACCACCGTCTGTCCGAGATTGCTGGCAAGCGGGTCGTTCAGCAAGCGGATGATGAAGTCGGTCGGACCGCCCGGTGCGAAGGGCACCACGATCTTGAGAGGCGAAGCCGGGAAGGTGTTGGCGCTGGCGAAGCGCGGCGCCAGCATGGCGGCTGCGCCGCCAGCAAGCAGCGCGCGGCGATTGATGTTCATGTTGTCCTCCAATGTTCGTTTGTTTGCGGAGCCGATGCGGATCGGCGGGATGCGGTGAGGTTTCGGGCTCAGTTCTGCGGATGCGAGGGCGCTTCGAGCACGGTGCGGTCCGCGACCATGCGGTCGATCTCGGCGTCGCTCAGCCCGGCTGCGCGGCAGATGTCGCGCGTATCGGTTCCGAGTGGCTTCGGCGTGGAGCGCAGGCTGCCGGGGGTGCGCGACATCTTGATCGGAATGCCGAGCGCTCTGTAGTTGCCCTGTTCGAGGATCATGTTGCGGTGATGCGTATGCGGTGCGGCTAGTACGCTCGGCACGTCCTTGATGGCGCTGGCCGGAATCCCGCTGCGCAGCAGGTCGGTCGCCAATTGGTCTGCATCGCGTTCCGCAAGCACGTCCTGCAGCAGCTCATGCAGTTCTTCACGATGCTGGACGCGTAGCGCATTTGTGGTGAAGCGCGGATCGGCACTCAGTTCTGAGCAGCCGAGAAATTTGCACACGGCAACGAACTGGCCGTTATTGCCGGCGCCGAGAAACATGGGGCCGGTGCGGGTGGCGAATTCCTCGTAAGGCGCGATGCTCGGATGTTGATTGCCGCTGCGTACCGGCTCGGCACCGGTCTGCAGATAGCCGGCCGCATGCGGATGCAGATAAGCGAGGGCGCAGTCATAGAGGCAGACATCCAGCTTCTGGCCGCGGCCCGAACGCTCGCGCTCCAGCGCGGCCATCAGGATCGCGGCGAGCGCGTTCATGCCGGTGCCGATATCGACGATGGACATGCCGACGCGCAGCGGCCCGGAATCGGGGCTGCCATTCACGCTCATATTTCCGGCGATGGCCTGGATCACGGAATCGTAGCCCGGCAGTCCGCCAAGCGGCCCGTCTTCACCGAAGCCGGTGATCTGGCAGTAGATCAGGCGCGGAAATTTGCCGGCGAGGACGTCGTCATAACCCAGCCCCCAGCGCTCCAGCGTGCCGGCCTTGAAATTGTGGATCAGGACATCGGCGCCCTCGAGCAGCCGCAGCAGCAGGTCCCGGCCTTCCTGCCTGGAGAAGTCGATCGCCGCATGGCGCTTGTTGCGGTTGATGCCGCTGTAATAGGCGCTGCCTTCGGGCCCGAACGGCCCCCAGGTCCGCGTCTCGTCCCCGGCCGGCGGCTCCACCTTGATGATTTCGGCGCCGTGGTCGCCCAGAATCTGGGTGCAGAATGGCCCCGCCAGCACACGCGAGAGATCGATGACCTTCATGCCCGTCAGGGCGCCCTTGGGCATATTGTTCATTATACGATCCATAAGTTTCGTATAATGAAACTAACGTTCATTCATGAGCAGGTCAAGTTCCGCCCATGAATGCAGAATCTCTTGTATGAAGAGCCCGATTTCGATCAGGGCGATGTGATGGCAGGACGGCGTTCGGCGGCTACTGAAGCGAGGAAGGGGACCGATCCGGCCAATCCGAGCGGTGCGCTGCTGCGCGGTCTCGACGTGCTGCAGGCCTTCGGGCCGGACAAGGAACGTCTCGGCAATGCCGAGATCGCTGCAGCCACCGGGCTGCCGAAGCCGACCGTATCGCGGCTCACCCGGGCTTTGGTCGATGCCGGATACCTCGACTACGAGCCGGTTGGCGGCAAATACCAGCTCAGGCCGCGCGTGCTGACGCTGGGCTTTTCCCTACTCAGCAACATGAAGATCCTGCCAGTCGCCCACGAGCAATTGCAGCGGCTGGCGACTGCCAGCGGCTGCACCGTATCGTTGGCCTGGCCCGACGCGCCCAACATGATCTATCTGGACCGCTGCCCCGGCGAGGTGATGCCCTATTTCTTCAGCGTCGGCTCCGTCATCGACATGGCGCGCACGGCCACGGGCCACGCCTATCTCGCCAGCCTGGATGCACCCGCGCGGGCCGCGGTGATGGACGTGCTGGCGCGCGACAAGAGCGACGACTGGGCCAGTGTCGAAGCGGCGATCCAGCGCGCCGTGCGCGATGTGGCGGAGCGGGGCTTTTGCATGGTGGACACGGCATGGCGGCGCAATATCCGCGGTATCGCGGCTCCCCTCGTATCGCGCGACGGACGCACCCGGATGTCGATCAATTGCGTGACGACGACCTTCGCCATGCCGGCCGAAACGCTGGCGGAAAAGTGGGGACCGGTTCTGGCCAACACTGCGCAGGCTCTGTCGGATCGCCTCTGAAAGTTCCGGTTTTGACCTTCTGGGTCTGAGGGCCTACTTTAGGGAGCAACTTCCTGATCTTAAGCCTCGAGCCTCCCATGACCGCCTCGCTGAAAGCCATCGACGGATCGGCCGATCTGCCGGTTCTGATGAACGACCTCGCCGCCCGCGCCCGCGCGGCAGCACGGGTGCTCGCGGTGGCGCCAACGGAGCAGAAGAACCGGGCGCTCGCGGCCATGGAAGCGGCGATCCGCGCGAATTCTGCGGCCATTCTCGCGGCCAATGCCGAGGATGTCGCCGAGGTCCGCGCCAATGGCGCGACGTCGGCCTTCGTCGACCGGCTGACGCTGACCGAGGCCCGGGTGCAGGCGATGGCGGATGGCATTCGCGTCATCCATGACATCGAGGATCCCGTCGGCCGCGTGAGCGAGCGCTGGCAGCGGCCGAATGGCATGACCATCGAACGCGTTCGCGTGCCGCTCGGTGTCGTCGGCGTGATTTTCGAGAGCCGGCCGAATGTCGCGGCCGATGCCGGCGTGCTGTGCCTGAAGTCGGGCAATGCGGTGATTTTGCGTGGCGGTTCGGACAGTTTCCGCTCCTGCCGCGCCATTCATGTGTGCCTCGTGCAGGGGCTGCGCGAAGCCGGCCTGCCGGAAGCGGCGATCTCGCTGGTGCCGACGCGCGACCGCGCAGCGGTGGGGCTGATGCTCACGGGCCTGAACGGCGGCATCGATGTGATCGTGCCGCGCGGCGGCAAGAGCCTCGTCGCCCGCGTCGAGGCGGAAGCGCGGGTGCCGGTGTTCGCGCATCTCGAAGGCGTCAATCATGTCTATGTGGATCGGGCCGCCAAGCTCGATATGGCGAAGTCCATCGTGCTGAACGCCAAGATGCGCCGACCGGGCGTCTGCGGCGCCACCGAGACGCTGCTGGTCGACAGGGCCGTGGCCGGCACGCATCTGAAGCCGCTGATCGATATGCTGCTGGAAGCGGGCTGCGAAGTGCGCGGCGACGACGCCGTGCAGCAGGCGGATGCGCGCGTGAAGCTTGCGACTGCCGAGGACTGGGACACCGAATATGAGGACGCGATCATTTCCGCGCGCGTTGTCGATGGCCTCGACGATGCGCTGGGCCACATCCACGCACATTCGTCACATCACACCGATGCGGTCGTGACCGAGGACGATGCGGTGGCAGCGCGCTTCCTCAACGAAGTCGATTCCGCCATCGTGCTGCACAACGCTTCGACCCAATTCGCCGATGGCGGCGAATTTGGTTTCGGCGCCGAAATCGGCATTGCCACCGGCAAATTCCACGCCCGTGGCCCGGTTGGCGCCGAACAGCTCACCAGCTTCAAATATCGCGTCCACGGTACCGGGCAGACCCGGCCGTGATGGATCGCCTGCGGGCGCCGCGTTCACCGGTTTTCATGCGCGGCTTGCCGCCGCTCAGCCCGGGCATGCGAATCGGGCTGCTGGGCGGGTCGTTCAATCCACCCCATGCGGCCCATCGCGCCGCGACGTTGTTCGCCATGAAGCGGCTGCAGCTGGATGTCGTCTGGTGGCTGGTTTCTCCAGGTAATCCGTTGAAATATAACGGAAACCTTCATGCTCTCAGAGAGCGCGCCGAAACAGCCGCTGAGGTGGCCGATCACCCGCGGATTGTCGTCAGCTGTCTCGAAAGCGTCATTGGTACGCGCTATACCGTCGATACCGTCACCTATCTGCGCCGGCGATGCTCGCAAGCTCGTTTCGTCTGGATCATGGGAGCCGACAACCTCGCCCAGTTTCACCGCTGGGGGCGATGGCAGCAGATTGCGAACAGCGTCCCGATCGCCATTATCGACCGCGCTTCGCCGAATCCGGCGTCGCAAGGTTGCCGCGCTTTGGCCGCACAGGCGCCGCAAGCTTTGGCGCGTTTTCGGGTCAAAGAGAGCGATTCCGGGTCATTGGCGGAGCTAAATCCGCCCGCCTGGACGTTTCTGACCGGTCTCAAGCTGACCATGTCCTCCACCCGACTGCGGAACCCGGACGGCAGCTGGAAAAGCTGAGTCCCCCTGCAACCGAGAGACGTGCTAGTGTGCCTGCGTGCTGGACGAGTGAGTCCGGCGAACCCATATGCGTATTCGATCAACCGGGCGCCGGATTTGGCGATCCCCAGTGAAAGGAATGGTCACCTGGCCACCTCATTGTCCAAGACGGGCGCTTCCAAAAAGGCGTTGTCAAAGGCCGCCGCTTCGTCCGAAAAGAAGGCTTCGGTGAAGTCCGTTTCCGCCAAGAAGGCCCCGGCTGAAAAGGCTGCGACCGACAAGGCCGTGAAGAAGGCGCCAGCCAAGAAAGCTGCCGCGCCGAAAAAGGCCGCCACTCCGAAAGCTACGACTCCGAAAACTGCCAAATCGACCCCGACCAAGGCCGTGATCGCCAAGAAGGCCGCGCCAAAGAAGGCTGCAGTCGCCGAGGCGGTGCGCGACAGCGCGACCGAGACACTCAATCTGGTGCTGGCGCGGCTCGAGGACATGAAGGCGGAAGAGACCGTCACCATCGATCTGCGCGGCAAGTCGGCATTTTCGGATTACCTGGTCGTGACGACGGGCCGGTCGAATCGCCATGTCAGTTCGATCGCCGAGAACGTCGCCAAGGGTCTGAAGGAAGCCGGGCAGAAAAAGCTCCATGTCGAGGGCATGACCAATGCGGATTGGGTGCTGATCGACACCGGCGAAGTGATCCTGCATGTATTCCGGCCGGAAGTGCGCGAGTTCTACAATATTGAACGGCTGTGGGCGCAGAACACGCAGGATGAGCAGCGGGTCAGCCTGAAGGCAGTCTAAACGCTCTCGTGTCCCGGACGCGAAGCAGCGCTTTGCGGCGCACCGCGTCCGGGACACGGTAACGTTCGGCTGCTAATCTCCGCCGATGCATCTCCTCGTCATTTCCATCGGCAAGCTCAAGCAAGGTCCCGAACGCGAGCTGGCCGAGCGCTATCGTGAGCGCTTCGACGATATCGGCCGCAAGCTCGGCTTTCGCAGCCTGACTATTCATGAGATTCCGGAAAGCCGGGCGCGCGATACGGCGACCCGGATGGCCGAGGAGGGCGCGGCGATTGCCGCCCTGATACCCGACAAGGCCGTCCTTGTGACCATGGACGAGCGCGGTAGCAGCATTGATAGCGCCAGCTTCGCGCGCCATCTTGGTAGGGCACGGGACGAATCGGTGTCACATTATGTTTTTGTCATCGGCGGCGCGGACGGACTTTCGCCCGAATTGCGGCGCAAAGCCAAACTCAGCATGGCCTTCGGCTCGGCGACATGGCCGCACCAGATGGTTCGCGTCATGCTCCTGGAACAGATTTATCGGGCTGCCACGATTCTTGCTGGCCACCCTTATCATCGCGTGTAAAGGCGCTTTCGAAACTTTGATGCTGTCGCTGCGGCTCTCTCACCGTGACATCGGACAACGCGTTGCGTCGTTTCCGGTCATGTTGCTGTCGGCAGGATTGGCCGGCAGCAGTGTCGAGTCGGCCGGAGCGCAAACAGCGCCGGCTCCACAACAGCAGGAAGCCGCGGCGCCGGCGACGGATTTGATCCGCCAGCGCGAGCAGGAACTCGAAGCGGCGCGCGAGCAGCAGAAGAAGGCTGCGGAATTACAGGCCAAGCTGAAGGCCGACATTGCCGCCATCGGTCAGGATCGCGGCAAGCTCAATCAGCAGCTCATCGATATTGCCGCACGCGTGCGCGGCGTCGAAGCCAAGATCGAGGATGCCGAAGCGCGGCTGCGTCCGCTGGATAGCCGCGAGCGTGAAATACGAACATCGCTCGATTCGCGGCGGGGTGAGATTGCGGAAGTCCTGGCGGCGCTTCAGCGCGCCGGTCGCCGCGCTCCGCCCGCGCTGCTGGTGCGGCCCGAAGATGCCTTGCAGTCGCTGCGGACGGCGATGCTGCTGGGCTCCGTGGTACCGGACATGCGAGCGCGCGCCGAAAAACTCGTCGCCGATCTTGGCGAACTCGTGAATCTGCGCAAGGCGATCTCAAGCGAGCGCGATCAGCTCGCCGTCGATCGCGACAAGCTCAAGGAAGAACAGACCCGTCTTGGCTCCTTCACGAGCGAACGTCAGCGCCAACTTGCTGCCGTCGAGAAGGACATGGACGCGGAGAACGCACGGGCGGTGACGCTTGCGCGTCAGGTCGACAGCCTGCAGGGGTTGGTCGCCAAGATGGAGCAGGAATCCAAGGCGGCGGCCAAGGCCGCTCAAACGGCAAGCCTGCAAGGCGCGCCCGCCGACCTGGCCAATGGCAAGCCGAATGTCGATGCGCTGAAGAATTCCGGCCGCATGGCGCCGGCCATCGCCTTTGCCTCGGCCAAGGGCATGCTGGCGATGCCGGTGAACGGCATCCGGTTGCGGAACTACGGCGCCGCGGACGGTGTCGGTGGCGCCGAAAAAGGCATCTCGGTGGCGGCGCGTGCAGGCGCGCAGGTCACAACTCCGTGTGACGGTTGGGTGGTGTATTCCGGACCCTTCCGCAGCTATGGACAACTCTTGATCCTCAATGCCGGGGGCGGATATCATGTTCTGATCGCCGGGATGGAGCGAATTTCGGTGAACATTGGTCAGTTCGTGCTCGCCGGGGAACCGATCGCCGTCATGGGGTCGACGTCTCGGATAGCCTCCGTGCTCGCAGGCCCGGTGCCGACAGCCAATGCCAGCCAGCCTGTTTTGTATATCGAGTTCCGTAAGGACGGCACTCCAATTGACCCTGGCCCCTGGTGGGCCGCTAACGAAGGCGAAAAGGTTCGCGGATGATGCGCAAGACTTCGATTATTCTGCTCAGTGCAGCCACGGGCGCCGCCTTGACCCTGTTTGTGACTCAGCCCCGCGCGGTGTTCATGGGCACCAGCGCGCGCGCCGCCACGTCCGACACCTATCGCCAGCTCAACCTGTTCGGCGACGTGTTCGAGCGCGTCCGCAGCGACTATGTCGAGAAGCCGGACGACAGCAAGCTGGTCGAATCCGCGATCTCCGGCATGCTCACCGGCCTCGATCCGCATTCGAGCTATATGGACGCCAAGAGCTTCCGCGACATGCAGGTGCAGACCCGTGGCGAATTCGGCGGTCTGGGCATCGAAGTCACGATGGAAGACGGCCTGATCAAGGTTGTGTCGCCGATCGACGATACCCCGGCCTCGAAGGCCGGCATCATGGCCAATGACATCATCACCAATCTCGACGACGAAGCCGTGCAGGGTCTGACCCTGAATCAGGCCGTCGAGAAGATGCGCGGCCCGGTGAATACCAAGATCAAGCTCAAGATCATCCGCAAGGGCCAGGACAATCCGCTCGACGTGACGCTCGTGCGCGACAATATCCGTGTCCGCTCGGTGCGCGCGCGCGTGGAGAGCGATGACATCGCCTATATCCGCATCACCACCTTCAACGAGCAGACCACCGAAGGCCTGAAGCGCGAAATCGCGGCGCAGACCGCGGCGATCGGCAACGACAAGGTGAAGGGCTACATCATCGACCTCCGCAACAATCCGGGCGGTCTGCTCGAAGAAGCAGTCACCGTGTCGGACGCATTCCTGGATCGCGGCGAGATCGTCTCGACCCGCGGCCGCAATGCCGAGGAAACCCAGCGTCGCACCGCGCATAACGGTGACCTGACCAAGGGCAAGCCGGTGGTGGTGCTGATCAATGGCGGCTCGGCCTCGGCGTCGGAAATCGTCGCGGGCGCATTGCAGGACCACAAGCGCGCGACCATTCTCGGCACGCGTTCGTTCGGCAAGGGCTCGGTGCAGACCATCATCCCGCTCGGTTCGGGCAATGGGGCGCTGCGTCTGACCACGGCGCGCTATTACACGCCGTCGGGCAAGTCGATCCAGGCCAAGGGCATCGTGCCGGATATCGAGATCGTGCAGGACGTGCCGGATGAGCTGAAGTCGCGCACCGACACCAAGGGCGAAGCGTCGCTCCGCGGCCACCTGAAGAACGATGGCGACGAGAAGACCGGTTCGCAGTCCTACGTTCCGCCGGATGCAAAGAACGACAAGGCCCTGAAGGCCGCGGCGGATCTGCTCCACGGGATCAAGGTGACTTCGAATGTCACGGTGACCCAGCCGGAAGTGAAGGCAGCGCAGGACACCAGCAAGCCAGCCGACAAGCCGTCGAACGACAACAAGGCCGCTGGCGACAAGCCTGCCGCCGACAAGCCGGCGGCGAAGCCGAACTAATCCGGCGGATGCCGAAGGAATGCGAAAAGGGCGACCGTTTGGGTCGCCCTTTTTGTTTTCGTAGCCCGCATGTCGCTCCGCTCATGCGGGCTACACATTCGGGCTTACTTGAATTCCACCGACCCCGCGATCTTCTCGATCGCCGGGCGCAATTCATCGCTGCGATCCGCTGCGAAATACGAGATCAGCCGCACGAAGCGTCCGTTCGGTCCGGTTGCGAAATACTGCACGAAGCGCTTGCTGCCATCGGTCTTGCCTTCGAGCAGGACGGCATCGCTCACCCCGCCGAACGATACCTTCTTTTCGCTATCGATCGTCGCCGCGTCCAAGTTCTTGGTCTGGCGCAGCAGGGTCTTGGCGATCACGGCGGGATCTTCGCTCAGCACCGGCGTGTTGCCGAGCTGAGCGGAGACGATCAGCAGCGGCTGTTCGCCTTTCGGATCGATATCCTTGTCGCCAACGGTCATGGCCACGGTGCTGCCGGCCATCGTGTCGAGCACGCGGAACGGTGCGGATGGCCTCACCTTGAACGGCAGGCTGGCCAGCTTGTCGTCCACCGAAGGCGCGTCGCCGAGCGAGACCGTCCTCAGCATCGCCTTGATAGCGGCGTCATCGAGCGTTGAGGCCGGCATGGCCTGTACCGTGATCATCACTGTGCGGCTGCCTTGCGCCAGTGCCACCCATTTGGCGAGCTTGGTGTCTGCGACCGTTTGCGTGCCGCTGGCGAGGAAAGCTTCGCCTGAGGCGGTCGGCACCTTGTCGAGCGTCGCGACGTCGATGCCTTTCTGCTTGAAGCCTGCACGCACAGCATCGAGACTGCCAAACAGGGCGGAGAGTTGCGGCCAGGCCTGCGGCGGCAGTTCGGCGATCAGGATGCTGGACTTTGTCTTCTGGTCGGCGAAACCCGAGAAATCCTTGGCGGGCTCGAAGCCCGTCGGTGGGGTCATGGTCACCGTGGTGCCGTTCACACGTTGCGGCGTCTGCGCCGTGGCGCTGGATGCACCCAGCCCGCAAGTAACGAGGCATGAGAGAATGACGACGGTTCGGCGGATGGCATTTGCGCGCATCATCTGTCCTTGGTTTCAAACATCAGTGCGTGGTTGTCGCATCAGCGAGCGATATGGTTCGGTGCGTAGTACGTAGCCCGCATGAGCGGAGCGATATGCGGGCTACAGTTCTCAATGCAAAAAAGCCTGCCGTCATTTGATGACGGCAGGCTCTTTTACTCAACGCTTACGCTACGCAATACGCACGCAACGCTACTAAACCTGGAAGATCGGAGCCCGATACGCTCCTTCTTCTTACATGACTTCGGCGACAACCTTGCCGACGCCACGACCGGTCAGACCGATGGCGCTCGCTGCGCCCTTGGACAGGTCGAGCACGCGGCCGCGGATGAACGGGCCACGATCGTTGACGGTGACGACAACGCTGCGGCCGGCATGGGTCACACGCAGCTTGGTGCCGAACGGCAGCGAACGATGCGCCGCGGTCATGGCATTCTGGTTGAAGCGCTGGCCCGATGCGGTGCGGTTGCCGGCCTCGTTGCCGTAATAGGACGCGACGCCCGAGAAGCTGCGGCCGCCGGTACGGGCAGGCGCTTCAGCCGACGGCGCGAACGGGCCGAGCGATGCATTGGCTTCAAAGGGAGAGGTCGGCGCCGCAGCCTTGGCGGCGTGATGATGGTGATGCTTGTGGTGATGGCGGTGCTTGGACTTGGCCGAAGCCTCCGTAACCGTTCCCCCAAGAGCGACAGTGGCGGCAATCAGAGCCACTGCCATGCGCGGCTGGGTCACAAAACCCAATGCCGACTTTCCGTAACGCAGCATATATCGTCCCTCAGATAGTATTGCCACAACCGTGGCAAGTGGACCCCCGTCCCGATTTCACTGAGGCTGCGTTTGACGACGTATTGAGGCGTAAAATGGGCAGGCAATTCGTTCCATTTCACGATGAAATATCTTGTGATGCTGGCACCTATAGTGAATGTCTTCGATTAACGAATTTTTAACTTAGAGTTATACTACAATATACGAACTATTACTGTATAGCTAAGTGATAGCTTTGCTCCAAAAGCATTCGTTAAGTAATCGTCAATAGCCCGTCACATCCGGTGTAGCCGGCGAGCTTCGGGTGTTGCTGCAGGCTTTGCCGGTCCGCTGTCTGTAATCGCACACCGCGTTGTGAGTTGCCTTGGCCGCGAAAATCGCTCACCTGCCGTGAAGCGGAATTCAGGCCGTGCGGGGCCGAAGTGAGATGAGTTCGGTTCAGTCGACGGCGGATTTTTCGCCGTACGGTTCTCTGAAACGATTCTTCGCTCGAGGCTGCGACAAGGCATCATCAAACGCTTTCGTCGCGTTGCATGGCCGTGCGCGCCATGCTAGCAAAGCCGCGATTTGAACGGGCGGGGGCGCTCTGCTACTGCCGGAAAAATCGAAGTCCCGCTTGAATTCCAAGGACTTGAGCCGCTTGGCGCCGTCTGATCGGTGCTGGTTCTTCCCTTGCGAATTTGACAGCCTGAAGAGCACAATTCGTGGCAGCAGAAGATCCGTCGGTTTCGGGAGTGTCCGGTCGTTACGCAACAGCCCTGTTCGAGCTGGCGCGCGACGAAAAATCCGTCGATGCGGTGAAGGCCGATCTCGACAAGTTTGCAGCATTGCTCAGCGAGAGCGCCGATCTGGCCCGTCTCGTGCGCAGTCCGGTGTTTACCGCCGACGATCAGCGCAAGGCGCTGGGTGCGGTGCTCGCCAAAGCCGGTATTTCCGGCATCACCGCCAATCTCATTAATGTCCTGGTCGCCAATCGCCGCCTGTTTGCGGTGAGCGACGTGATCCGCGCTTTCAATGCGCTGGTCGCCAAGTTCAAGGGCGAGGCCACTGCCGACGTCACCGTCGCCGAGCCGCTCTCGGACAAGAATCTCGACGCCTTGAAGGCTGCACTGAAATCAGTGACCGGCAAGGATGTCGCGCTCAACGTGAAGGTCGATCCGTCCATCATCGGCGGGCTTGTCGTTAAACTCGGCAGCCGCATGGTCGATAGCTCGCTTCGCACCAAACTCAACTCGATCAAGCACGCGATGAAAGAGGCAGGCTGATGGACATCCGCGCCGCAGAAATTTCCGCAATCCTCAAGGATCAGATCAAGAATTTCGGCCAGGAAGCCGAAGTTTCCGAAGTCGGTCAGGTGCTGTCCGTCGGTGACGGTATTGCCCGCGTTTACGGTCTCGACAATGTTCAGGCCGGTGAAATGGTCGAATTCGAGAACGGCACGCGCGGCATGGCGCTGAACCTCGAAACCGACAATGTCGGTGTCGTTATTTTCGGTGCCGACCGCGAGATTAAAGAAGGTCAGACCGTCAAGCGTACCCGCGCCATCGTGGACGCGCCGGTCGGTAAGGGTCTGCTCGGCCGCGTGGTCGATGGTCTCGGCAATCCGATCGACGGTAAGGGTCCGATCCAGGCCGACAAGCGCATGCGCGTCGACGTCAAGGCCCCCGGCATCATTCCGCGCAAGTCGGTGCATGAGCCGATGGCGACCGGCCTCAAGTCGATCGACGCCCTGATCCCGGTTGGCCGTGGTCAGCGCGAGCTGATCATCGGTGACCGTCAGACCGGCAAGACCGCGATCGCGCTCGACACCATTCTGAACCAGAAGTCGCTGAATGGCGCTGGCGCTCCCGAGAGCCAGAAGCTGTACTGCGTTTACGTCGCCGTCGGTCAGAAGCGTTCGACCGTCGCCCAGTTCGTAAAGGTTCTCGAAGAGCAGGGCGCGATGGAATATTCCGTCGTCGTCGCCGCCACCGCGTCGGACCCGGCTCCGATGCAGTACATCGCGCCGTTCACCGGCTGCACCATCGGCGAGTACTTCCGCGACAACGGCATGCACGCCGTGATCGTGTATGACGACTTGTCGAAGCAGGCCGTCGCCTACCGCCAGATGTCGCTGCTGCTGCGCCGTCCGCCAGGCCGCGAAGCTTATCCGGGCGACGTGTTCTATCTCCACTCGCGCCTCCTCGAGCGCGCTGCGAAGCTGAACGACGAGCAGGGCAACGGCTCGCTGACCGCTCTGCCGGTCATCGAAACCCAGGCCAACGACGTGTCGGCCTACATCCCGACCAACGTGATTTCGATCACCGACGGTCAGATCTTCCTCGAAACCGATCTGTTCTTCCAGGGCATCCGCCCGGCGGTGAACGTCGGTCTGTCGGTGTCGCGCGTCGGCTCATCCGCGCAGACCAAGGCGATGAAGAAGGTCGCCGGCAAGATCAAGGGTGAGCTCGCGCAGTACCGCGAAATGGCGGCCTTCGCGCAGTTCGGTTCGGACCTCGACGCCTCGACTCAGCGCCTGCTGAACCGCGGTGCGCGCCTGACCGAACTCCTGAAGCAGCCGCAGTTCTCGCCGCTGAAGATGGAAGAGCAGGTCGCCGTGATCTGGGCTGGTACCAACGGCTATCTCGACAACCTGCCGGTCTCCAAGGTTCGCGCCTTCGAAGATGGCCTGCTGTCGCTGCTGCGTGGCAAGAACGCCGACATTCTCGACTCGATCCGCGATAGCCGCGACCTCAACGACGAAACTGCCGCCAAGCTCAAGGCAGCCGTCGAAGGCTTCGCGAAGACCTTCGCGTAACATTGACTGTCATGGCCGGGTTCGCCCGGCCATCGACGTGTTGATGCGGTTTGAAATTGTAGCTGCCCGGCACACGGCCGGGCATGACGATCCAGAGGTTCGCGATCCACCCGATGGTGTGATCGCCGGGGTGGACTGAGAATGGCCTCACTGAAAGACATGCGCGTCCGCATCGCCTCGACGAAGGCGACGCAGAAGATCACCAAGGCCATGCAGATGGTCGCCGCGTCGAAGCTCCGCCGTGCGCAGAGCGCCGCCGAAGCTGCACGCCCTTATGCCGAGAAGATGGATGCGGTGATCGCATCGATCGCCGGCGCCTCCACCGGTGGTGGCGGCCCGCAGCTGCTGGTCGGCAATGGCAAGGACCAGACCCACCTCTTGCTGGTCTGCACCGGCGAGCGCGGCCTGTCTGGCGCGTTCAACTCCTCGATCGTGCGTCTCGCCCGCGAGCGCGCGCTGGCGCTGCTGGCCCAGGGCAAGACGGTCAAGATCTTCTGTGTCGGCCGCAAGGGCTATGAGCAGCTGCGCCGCCAGTTCGACAAGCACATCATCGAGAACATCGAATTGCGCTCGGTGCGCCAGCTCGGTTTCGTCAATGCGGAGGACATCGCCAAGAAGGTGATCGCCCGCTTCGAAGCCGGCGAGTTCGACGTTTGCACGCTGTTCTATTCGCGCTTTAAGTCAGTGATCTCGCAGATCCCGACCGCCCAGCAGATCATCCCGCTGGAAGTCACCGCGCCGACTGAGACCAAGAGCGGCCCGACCCCGGTTTACGACTATGAGCCGGCCGAAGACGAAATCCTGAGCGGCCTGCTGCCACGCAATCTTGCTGTGCAGATCTTCCGCGCTTTGCTGGAAAACAATGCTTCGTTCTATGGCGCTCAGATGAGCGCGATGGACAACGCGACCCGCAATGCCGGCGACATGATCCGCAAGCAGACCCTCGTCTACAACCGGACCCGTCAGGCGCAGATCACCAAGGAACTGATCGAAATCATTTCCGGCGCCGAGGCCGTCTAACAACAACCCAACACTTCCGGTCTTCCGCAGGCCGAACCGCGTAATTCAAGGAGATAGTTTCCCATGGCTGCTGCCAATCAAACCGGACGCATCACCCAGGTCATCGGCGCCGTCGTCGACGTGCAGTTCGAAGGCCACCTGCCCGCCATTCTGAACTCGCTCGAGACCAAGAACGGCAACAACCGTCTGGTGCTCGAAGTCGCCCAGCATCTCGGTGAGTCGACCGTCCGCGCCATCGCGATGGACACCACCGAAGGTCTGGTCCGTGGCCAGGAAGTCACCGACACCAACGCGCCGATCACCGTTCCGGTGGGCGAAGGCACCCTCGGCCGCATCATCAACGTCATCGGCGAGCCGATCGACGAAGCCGGTCCGGTGAAGTCGGACACCCGTCGCCCGATCCACGCGAATGCGCCGGAATACACCGAGCAGTCGACGGAAGCTGAAATTCTCGTCACCGGCATCAAGGTCGTCGACCTGCTGGCTCCCTACGCCAAGGGCGGCAAGATCGGCCTGTTCGGCGGCGCCGGCGTTGGCAAGACCGTTCTCATTCAGGAACTGATCAACAACGTCGCCAAGGCGCACGGTGGTTACTCGGTGTTCGCCGGCGTCGGCGAGCGTACCCGCGAAGGCAACGATCTCTATCACGAGTTCATCGAATCCAACGTCAACAAGAAGGGCGGCGGTGAAGGCTCGAAGTGCGCTCTCGTGTTCGGCCAGATGAACGAACCCCCGGGCGCCCGCGCCCGCGTCGCGCTCACCGGTCTGACCATTG
This sequence comes from Bradyrhizobiaceae bacterium PARB1, assembly GCA_002256345.1. Taxonomy (GTDB): domain Bacteria; phylum Pseudomonadota; class Alphaproteobacteria; order Rhizobiales; family Xanthobacteraceae; genus Tardiphaga. The sequence goes on from NKIY01000004.1 coordinate 654,966, forward strand.
CGGAAGACTTCCGCGACAAGGGCCAGGACGTGCTGTTCTTCGTCGACAACATCTTCCGCTTCACCCAGGCGGGCTCGGAAGTGTCGGCGCTGCTCGGCCGTATTCCTTCGGCGGTGGGTTATCAGCCGACTCTCGCGACCGACATGGGTGCGCTGCAGGAGCGCATCACCACCACCACCAAGGGTTCGATCACCTCGGTGCAGGCCATTTACGTGCCGGCCGACGACTTGACCGACCCGGCGCCGGCCGCTTCGTTCGCGCATCTTGATGCGACCACCACGCTGTCGCGCTCGATCGCTGAAAAGGGCATCTATCCGGCGGTTGACCCGCTCGATTCGACCTCGCGCATGCTCTCTCCGCTGGTTGTCGGCGAAGAGCATTACTCGGTCGCCCGTCAGGTTCAGCAGGTTCTCCAGCGCTACAAGGCGCTGCAGGACATCATCGCCATTCTCGGCATGGACGAACTGTCCGAAGAGGACAAGCTGGCCGTGGCCCGCGCCCGCAAGATCGAGCGCTTCATGTCGCAGCCGTTCCACGTCGCTGAAATCTTCACCGGCTCGCCGGGCAAGTTCGTCGACCTCGCCGACACCATCAAGGGCTTCAAGGGCCTGGTGGAAGGCAAGTACGATCACCTGCCGGAAGCCGCCTTCTACATGGTCGGCACGATCGAAGAAGCCGTCGAGAAGGGCAAGAAGCTGGCTGCCGAAGCCGCTTAATACGAAGAGATCATCGCTGCCGGGCCAAGCTCGGCAGCGATCTCGATATTCTGACTGCTCGACCGCGAATGTCGTTCGCGGAAATCAGCCAAGAGAGTTGTTACGATGGCCACCTTCCACTTCGATCTCGTCTCGCCGGAAAAGCTCGCTTTCTCGGGCGAAGTTGAGCAGGTCGATATTCCCGGTCTCGAAGGCGATATCGGCGTGATGGCCGGCCACGCGCCCGCCGTGATCGCACTGCGCCCCGGCATCATGAACGTCACCACCGCCGGCAAGACCGAGAAGATCATCGTGCTCGGCGGTCTCGCTGAAATCTCCGAGAATGGCCTGACAGTGCTGGCGGATGTCGCCACCTCGCTGGCCGAACTCGATCGCGAGGCGTTTGCGCAGGACATCGCGGAAATGGAAGAAAAGCTGTCCGAGAAGGAAGGCAACGCCCTTGACCGCGCCATCGAGCGCCTCGACCAGTTCAAGGTGATCCAGCAGAACATTACCTCGACGGCGATGCACTGAGTGACGATAGCTGAGAGATAAGAAAGCCCCGGGACCGATCCCGGGGCTTTTTTCGTTTGAACACCGCGGGGGCGTAGAATGGGTTGAGCTAAGCGATACCCATCACCCTTCGCGCCTGTGGCGATGGATATCGCTCAGGCGCTACCGCGGCTGCGCTCGACCCATCCTACGACAATCCCGCTCCCTGCTTCATCGGGTCCACCGTCGCGCCCTCGACCGTCACATGCAGATGCGCGACCAGCTTGTCGTCGAGCTTGAGCCTTGCCGCCAACAGGGCCAGATAGGCCCGTTCCGAGGGACTATCGACGTCGATGGCCAGCAGCGATACCGCATAGATCTCGGCTGCTTCCTCCGGCGTGCGTGCGACGCTGGCCACAGCATCGACATCGAGTGGCCGGCGCAGTTCATCCATCACGAAGGCCTTGTCTTCCGCCGTCAGACTCATCTTGTCCATCTGCGCGAAGATGTTGGCCTGCTCGGCCGCATCGACGTGGCCGTCGGCCTTGGCGGCGGCGATCATGGCGCGCAGCAGGTTGCGGGCGAGCGTCTGCTGCTCGGCGGGCTGAACCGGATTGAACGGCGTGTCGCTTGGCGGCGGCAGCAACGGTGTATCGGCGGTGGCGGGCACTGCCTGCTTGCCGGCCTGATAGTTCTGGTAGGCATGATAGGCGAGCGCGCCCGCGACGGCGAGGCCGCCATATGTCAGTGCATTCTTTGCGATCTTGCGACCGCCCTTGGAGCCGAGAAGAACGCCGGCAAGGCCGCCGCTTAAGGCGCCGCCGCCGAAGCCGCCGAGAAAATTGCCGGCCTGCTGCAGCAGATCGCCGCCCTGGCCGAAAGGCCCGCGCTGCTGGCCGGCCGGTCCGGTCTGGTTCTGCCCACCGATGAATTGGTCCAGCAGGCTCTTGGCATCGAACATCGTATCGTTCCTCGTTTGCTTCGCGCACGAGGTAGGAAACGATCGCGGCGTTGTCAGGTCGCTAGGCTGCGGCGTGATGTCCTGCGACCGATCGACCGGATCAGCAGAACTGCGCAAACTCCCGCGCCACCGCGAGATAAACCTCGCGCCGGAACGGCACGACGAGATCGGCGACATGGTCCAGCCGTTCCCAGCGCCAGGCGTCGAATTCCGCCGGCTGGCCGTTACGCGGTGTCAGCGGATCGACCTCGGCGTCATCGCCGGTGAAACGCAGCGCGAACCATTTCTGTCGCTGGCCGCGAAACTGCGCGAAGCGGTGGCCAGGATCGTCATGCGGGATGAAGTCGTAGGTCATCCAGTCGGTCTCGCCGAGATAGTCGGCGTGCGAGACCCCGGTTTCCTCCCACAACTCACGCATCGCGGCGACACGGAAATCCTCGTCGGGATCGACACCGCCCTGCGGCATCTGCCATTCGAGGCCAGGCAGGATGATCTCTGGCCCGTCATCCTTGAAACGACGGCCGATCAGGACGTGGCCGTCACGGTTGAACAGCGCGATGCCTACATTGGGACGATAGGGCCTGTGGTCGATGGACACCGCGTCAATCGCCCGCGAGACCGGCGAATTCCTTCACCACGCGCTCATAAACCGGCCGCTTGAATGGTACGATCAACTCGGGGAGATTCTTCATCGGCTCCCAGCGCCAGCTGACGAATTCAGCCTTGTGGCCATGCGGCGGCCGCACAACGTTGATCTCGCTCTCGTCGCCCGTGAAGCGGAGCGCGAACCAGCGCTGCCGCTGGCCGCGATAGCGGCCTTTCCAGGCGCGGCCGGCCACGGTGCGGGGAATGTCATAGATCAGCCAGTCCGGGACCTCGCCGAGCTTCTCGACGGATTTCACGCTGGTCTCTTCATAGAGCTCGCGTTTGGCGGCTTCCCAGGTGTCCTCGCCGGGATCGACGCCGCCTTGAGGCATTTGCCAGACATGCGCATCGTCCACATGCTCGATGCCGCCGGCGCGGCGGCCGATGAAAACGCGCCCTTGAGGGTTGAGCAGCATGACGCCGACACAGGTTCGGTAAGGCAGATCTTCGTATCGCGTCATTCCATCGCTTCCTGGCCGCACCGGCCGTCACGCGTCCCCCTGAGGCCGTGCCGCGCTCCGATCGATCCGAACCGCAGGCCTCCCGACGTTAGTTAGATTTTGATTTCAGCATCGCGGTTGTCAATGGCACCAGCATGATCCCCCGCGATTCCAGCGATTTTGCCCAAGTGCCTATCCGCTCGATGGAAATCGGCAGCGAGGAGGCCGCGCCGACGGCAAAACCACGCTCTTTTGCGAGGCCTTCCAGCCGGACCAGCGCCTTGTCGATCTCCGCCGAATTCGGCGCGGCATCGATGGTGACATCGGCCCGCGCGAACGGCATGCCCAGGGCTTCGGCGGCGGCGGGCGCCACGCTGCGCGAGGACGAACCGTCGTCGAACAGCGCGAGACCCCGCTTATTGGCCTCCTTGGCAACCGCCTGCATGGCCGTTTCGGTGGCGATGAAACGGGCACCCATGAAATTGCCGACGCCGACATAGCCCTGAAAGCGGCTCATATGCCACATCATGCGGTCGATGTTCTGCTCAGGCGTGGCGGAGGCCAGCAGCGTTTGCGGACCGGGATCGTTATCGGGATAGTCGAAGGGTTCGAGCGGCAGTTGCAGCAGCACCTCGTGGCGCTGCGCGCGGGCGCGCTCGACCAGCTTGCCGGGATCGGAGCCATAAGGCGTGAAGGCCAGGGTCACGGCCGGCGGCAGTTTGGTGATGGCCTCGAGGGTCTTTGCGGCGCCGACGCCGAGGCCGCCGATCACGATGGCAATGCTTGGGGTCTTCATCGCCCTGACACGCTCGGCCTCGGAGCCGGCGGCATAGACATTCACCGGCTTCAGGCCGCCCGCGGCGATCGGCACCATGCCATAGCGCGACTGTTCGAGCAGCTTCTGGTCGATACCGGCCATCACAGGCGGCGCGTCGGGCGAAGCCCCTTCCGAGCCATCGGTGGCGACCACGACGTTCTGCCGGGCGCCGCTGGAGCCATCGATAATGGTGATGGTCTTCTGCCCAGGCGCATCCGCCGTCTTGGCCGCATCCGGTATGCCGTGCTTGACCTCCACCGGCGGTGTCGTCGCAGGCTTTTGCGCGGCGGCCGTCTCGGGTGGCTTGATGGGGATGCGGGCGACAGGTTCTCCGCCCATCGGATCCTTGTGGAAGATGGCGACGCCGGCAAAGCCGAGCAGCAGCGTGCCAAGCGCCGTGGCGGCGGCCTGGGTGCCGGTAAATGGCAGCCGGAACCGGCGCTTGGTTCGCGCAGGTTTCTGTCCCAGCGGGGCGCTCAGATCGTCCGCCGACACGGCCATAGGTCTCCCGAATCAATCGGCAGACCATAGCATGGTGGGGAGATGCGAAGACCCCGTAGGGTGGGCAAAGCGCAGCGTGCCCATCATCTGTACGGGCTGGCAATGGGGCACGGCGCTAGGATGCCTTTGCCCACATCACAGGAAGCTTTGCGGATCGACGTCCACTTCCAGCTTCAAATTCCCTGTCGCTTTCGGCGCATGGGCGAGCCAGTCGCGCAGATAGTGCGACAGATCCACGTTCCGGGCAGACTTCACCAGCACGCGAAACCGGTAACGCCCCTTGATCACCGCCAGCGGCGCTTCGGCGGGTCCCAGCACCAGGATGCGCTCGTCGATCGGGGCGCATGCCACGAGTTTTCGCGCAAAACCCTCAGTGGTCGGCCGGTCACCGCCCGAAATGATCATCGCCGCCAGCCGCCCGAACGGCGGATAGCCGGCGCGTTCGCGCGATTCGATTTCGTTGTCGTAGAACGCCTCGCGGTCATTGGCGACCAGCGCCTTCATGACCGGATGTTCGGGCTGATGCGTCTGCAGATAGCCGACGCCGCGGCCCTGTTCGCGGCCGGCGCGGCCGATCACCTGGTTGAGCATCTGGAACGTGCGCTCCGCTGCGCGCGGATCACCATTGCCGAGACCCAGATCAGCATCGATCACGCCGACGAGGTTCAGTCGTGGGAAATTGTGGCCCTTGGCGACGAGCTGGGTGCCGATGATGACATCGACGCGGCCCTCGGCGATTTCAGCAAGCTCCGCACGCATCGATTCCACCGAGGTGATCAGATCGCTCGACAGCACCATGGTGCGTGCATCCGGGAAGAGGTCGGCCGCCTCTTCCTGCAGGCGCTCGACGCCGGGACCGATGGCTGCCAGCGATTCCTCGGCGCCGCAATGCGGGCATTTGTGCGGGCGCGGCTCCGAATACCCGCAGTGATGGCAGACCAAGCGCTGGCGGAAACGATGATCCACCAGCCACGCATCGCAGATGGTGCAGGCGAAGCGATGGCCGCAGGCACGGCAGAGCGTCAATGGCGCATAGCCGCGGCGATTGAGGAACAGCAGCGCCTGCTCCTTGCGCTGGATCGCCTGGACGATCTTCTCTACCAGCCGTGGCGCGATGAAGCGTCCGCGCGACGGGCCTTCGCGGCGCAAATCGATGGCCTCGATATGCGGCATGTGCTGGCCACCGAACCGCGCCGGCAGCGCAATGCGCTGGTAGCGGCCTTTTCGTGCATTGACCTCCGATTCGACGGAGGGCGTGCCCGACGCAAGGATGATGGGAATCTTCGCGATGGAGGCGCGCACCACGGCCATGTCGCGGGCGTGGTAATGCGCGCCTTCGTCCTGCTTGTAGGCTTGGTCGTGTTCTTCATCGATGACGATGAGGCCGAGTTTTGCGTAAGGTAAAAACAACGCCGAGCGTGCGCCGACCACCACATGCGCCTCGCCATTGGCGATGGCCGCCCAGTTGCGCGCGCGGGTGCGGGGCGTCAGTTCGGAGTGCCACTCCATGGGCCGCACACCGAAGCGCTTGGCGAAACGTTCAAGAAACTGCCCCGTGAGCGCGATTTCCGGCATCAGGATCAAGACCTGGTCGCCGCGTCGGATGATCTCGGCCACCGCCTCGAAATAGACCTCGGTCTTGCCGGAGCCGGTGACGCCGTCGAGCAGCGCCGCCTGAAACGCGCCACCCGATGCGAGCTTGCGCATCGCTTCGGCGGCAATGGCTTGATCGGGCGAAAAATCCGGTTCGACGAAGGATGGATCGGGCGGTGGGGGCGGTAGAGGCGGCGGCATCACCTCAACAGTCAGCGTGCCTTCATCCACGAGCCCATCAATCACGCCGGCGCTGACGCCGGCCTCGCGCGCCGCATCGGATTTGCCATGCAGCAGGCCGTCGCGCAGCAGCTCGACCACGCGGGCGCGGGCGGATGTCATCCGCTTCGGCACCTCACCAATGAGACGGACACCGAGGCGCACGCGTTCGGGGCCGAGATGCTCGCCCATCCGTAGCGTCATGCGCATCACCATGCCGCGGGCGGAAAGCGTGTAATTCGCGACCCAGTCGACGAGCTGTCGCAACTCCTGCCGCAATGGCGGCACGTCGAGTTTCTCGCCGACTTCCTTCAGCCGGTTGTGCAGGCGCGGATCGGGATTGGCGTTCTCCGCCCAGACCACGCCGATTACCTCGCGGGCGCCGAGCGGCACGGTGACGACGTCGCCCGGCTGAAGGTCCAGCCCGCGCGGTACCTTGTAGGAATAGGCTTGATCCAGCGCCACCGGCACCAGCACATCGACGATCCCCGACGAGGAGGGGGGGCGTGGGGCTGAACTCATGGGCGGAATCGGAACTCGCGAGGCAAAGGAAAGTCCAATTTAGGCGGCATGCTGCCGCGAGGCCAGCGGTTCACCAATGCGAAACCTGCGGACGGGATAATCGCCGCCTCATTTAGTGGATCGCCCATGGCCAAAGCTGCAAGGACCCCGCCCGCCGAGTCGAAACAGCCGGCCGTCGATCTCATCTGCGCCGATGCGGATGTTTCTCAGCAGATGACACGCTGGTTGTCGCACCTGCGCGCCGAGCGCCGGCTGTCGCCGAAGACGCTGGAAGCCTATGCGCGCGATGTCCGCCAGTTCATGCTGTTTCTCGCCGATCATTGGGGCGGCCTGGTGAGCCTGCCGCGATTTGGCAAGCTGGCGGCCAACGATGTGCGCGCCTTCATGGCGGCGCGCCGCGGCGACGACATTGCGGGGCGCTCGCTGATGCGGGCGCTGGCAGGGCTGCGGTCCTTCGCCCGGTTCCTCGAACGCGAGGGACTGGGCTCAGTCGGCGCACTGTCATCCATTCGCGCCCCCAAAATCGGCAAGAGTCTGCCCAAGCCGCTGCAGATGGCCTCGGCCAAGCGCCTGACCGACGCCGATGAGCGGGCCGGTGAGAATCGCGAGCCGTGGATCTGGGCGCGGGATGCCGCCGTGATGGCGTTGCTCTATGGCTCCGGCCTGCGCATTTCCGAAGCGCTCGGTCTGAAGCGCCGGGACGTGCCCATGCCAGGGAAGGGTGATGTCTTGATCGTCAATGGCAAAGGTAACAAGACCCGGATGGTGCCGGTGCTGCACAATGTGCTGGAGCTGATTGCGGAATACGCCGCCATCTGCCCGCATCCGCTTCCGGCGGACGGGCCCATGTTCGTCGGAGCCCGCGGCGGTCCGTTGTCGCCGCGCATCATCCAGCTCACCATGGAGCGGATGCGCGGTGCCCTTGGCCTGCCCGACAGCGCCACGCCCCATGCGCTGCGCCACTCTTTCGCGACCCATCTTTTGAGCCGCGGCGGCGACCTGCGCGCCATCCAGGAATTGCTGGGGCATGCGTCGCTCTCGACTACCCAGATCTATACCGGGATCGACACCGAGCGCCTGTTCGAGGTCTACAAGACAGCCCATCCACGGGCCTAAAGCCGGCATCTGCGGAGTGGCTACGCTCCGCTTTGCCTGCCCTACATGTCATCACCACATTGCCCTTGCAGGTTATCACCCGATCGGCCAATGCTCGGCCGCTTTTGCCATGGGGGACCTGATGGGCGCGCACGAAAGTATGGAGCACGCGGAGCATGCCGAGCATGCATCCGGCTCGAACAAGAAGATCGCATTGCTGATTTCGCTGCTGGCATTGTTCCTGGCGTTCTCGGAAACGCTCGGCAAGGGCGCGCAGACCGAATCGATCAGCAAGAACGTCGAGGCTTCGAATCTGTGGGCCTTCTTCCAGGCCAAGAGCGTCCGCCGCACCGTGGTACAGGCGACGTCAGAACACGCCAAACTCAGTCTGGGCCTGATGGGCGACGATGCTGCCAAGGCGTCGCTCGCCAAGCAGATCGACGACTGGAACAAAACCGCACAGCGCTACCGTAACGAGCCAGAAACCGGCGAAGGCTCCGAACAGCTTGCAGCCCGCGCGAAGGAAGCTGAACACAAGCGCGATCTCGCAATGGCGCGCTATCATCATTACGAGGTGGCTTCGGCTGCTTTCCAGATCGGAATCGTGCTCGCCTCGGCGACGATCATTACCGGGATGCTCGTGCTGGCCTGGGTCGCAGGTGCACTCGGTCTCGTCGGTCTTGGCTTCACCGCCATCGGCCTGTTCGCACCCCATGCGGTGCATTTGATGTAATGACTGGCTCGGCCCCGCTCTTTCGGGAGCGGCGGCGCTCGAACACCTCTCCCCCGGTGGGGAGAGGTGAAGAGCCAGGTTACTTCCCGCACAATTCGAGAACTGCTTCCGCAAATTCCTGCGGCTTTTCCTGCGGGATATTATGGCCGGCACCGGCGATCACGCGGCGCTCATATGATCCCGTGAAATACCGGCCGTGATTTTCCGATCCCTTTACTGGACCTACACCGTCATCCTCTCCATGCAGCACGATGGTCGGCACATCGATCTTCGGCTGCGCCGCCAAACGTTCCTCGACAAAGTCGTAGAAGGGATCGCCGGCCGCGCTCGCGGTACGGTGCATGTAGGAATGCACGACCACATCGACGAAATCCTCATTGTCGAATGAGGCGACCGAGCGCGTGAAAGTTGCGTCGTCGAAATCCCAGCTCGGCGACCACATCTGCCACAGCAATTTGCTGATGCCCGCGCGGTTCTGCACCAGACCGTTCCGGCCGCGTTCGGTATGGAAGTAGTACTGATACCACTGGCGCACTTCCTGCTCAGGTTCGTACGGCCGTGTCGCGTTGGTGAGATCCTGGATATTGTATCCGGTGCAGCTGACGAGACCGTGCACGCGCTCCGGCCACAATGCCGAGACGATGCAGGCAGCGCGGCCGCCCCAGTCGTAGCCGGCGACGACGGCCCTCTCGATGCGTAACGCATCCATGAGGTCGAGCAGGTCCTGCCCGAGTGCACCTTGTTGTCCGGAACGGATCGTATCCTTCGACAGAAATCGTGTCGGTCCATAACCGCGCAGATAGGGCACGATGGTGCGAAAACCGGCATCGTTGATCCGCGCCACGGCATCGTCATAGCTGCGGACGTCGTAGGGGAAACCATGCAGCAGGATCACCGGTACGCCGCCTGCGGGGCCGCTGTGCTCATAGGCGATGTCGAGCAAAGGTGTTCGAATATGTGCGAGGTCAGCCAAATTCGAACTCCTGCTCCACTAGCGCATATGTGCCCGGTGACGAAGACGTTGCGCGAAGCGTAGCCAGCGCGATGACGGGCCGCGCAACGCGGCGATCTTCGCCCTGATGCGCGACATCACCGGCGCAACCAGGTCACGCGCACGTTGCCTAATATCGACGAGGAATGTGAAGAGTCGACGAAACCAGCCGATCTGCAGCAGCTTGTCGCGCGTCACGTCGAAGGAAAAGGCGAGCACGCCCATGCCGATAAATTTGGAGGCGACGATCAGAACGATCGCGCTGATCCAGAGATGGTGTGTCAGCAGATAGACTTCTGCGAATTTCAACGGCACCAGCAGCAGAACGAGCGGGGCGATGAAGACCAGCAGCGAAGGATAGGGCGATAGCCCGGCCACCTTTACGGCGCACCATTCCTTGAAGGCGCGCAGCGGAATGAGAGCAACGACGCGCGCAACGACCGGTTCGAGATGATCCCAGAGCCACGCTTCGATCAGAAAGATCAAAGCGAGCAGGAACCAGAACGGCTGCAGCACGCGTCGCATCATCAGAGGATACCCCCGCGCCGGCTCTCTTGCTTTAGAGCATGATCCCGCCCGAAAACCGGAATTCACTTTCGGGATCATGCTCCAGGCCGGCCGGGACTCACATATGGATGGCGCGCTTACCCACCGCAAGCGCGGCTTCCTTGACAGCTTCCGAGCGGGTCGGATGCGCGTGGCAGGTGCGGGCCAGATCCTCGGCGGAACCGCCGAATTCCATCAGCACGCAAGCCTCGTGGATCATCTCGCCCGCTTCGCGGCCGATGATGTGTACGCCGAGCACGCGATCGGTCTTCGCATCTGCGAGGATTTTTACGAAACCATCGGTGGTCTGGTTGACCTTGGAGCGGCCGTTGGCGGTGAAGGGGAACTTGCCGACGGTGTAGTTCACACCAGCCGCCTTGAGTTCTTCCTCGGTCTTGCCGACCGCGGCGACTTCCGGTGTGGTGTAGACGACGCCGGGGATCACGTCATAGTTCACGTGACCGGCCTGGCCGGCGAGGATCTCGGCAACGGCCACGCCTTCGTCTTCCGCCTTGTGCGCGAGCATCGGACCGGCGACCACGTCGCCGATGGCATAAACGCCCTTCACGCTGGTGGCGAAGTGATGGTCGATCTTGACGCGGCCGCGCTCATCCAGCGTAACGCCGGCTTCCTGCAGACCCAAACCGGCCGTGTAGGGCGTACGGCCGATGGCGACGAGGACGATGTCGGCTTCGAGAGATTCGGCAGTGCCGCCGGCAGCAGGCTCGACCTGCGCCTTGAGCAGTTTGCCCGATGAGTCGATGCCGGTGACCTTGGCGCCGAGCTTGAAGGTCATGCCCTGCTTCTCCAGCATGCGCTGGAACTGCTTGGCGACTTCACCGTCCATGCCGGGCAGGATGCGGTCGAGGAATTCGACCACGGTGACCTGTGCGCCAAGGCGGCGCCACACCGAGCCGAGCTCGAGGCCGATTACGCCGGCGCCGACCACGATCAACTTCTCCGGCACCTTCTCCAGCGACAGTGCGCCGGTGGAGGAGACGATGCGCTTCTCGTCGATCTCGATGCCCTTGAGGTTGGCGACAGCCGAACCCGAAGCGATGACGATGTTCTTGGTCTCCAGTGTCTGCGCTTTGCCGTCCGCGCCGGTCACTTCGACCTTGCCGGTGCCGAGCACCTTGCCGGTGCCGGAGACGACATCGATCTTGTTCTTCTTCATCAGGAATTCGACGCCCTTGACGTTGCCGTCGATGCCCTGCTGCTTGAAGTTCATCAGCGCAGGCAGATCGAGTGTCGGCGCAGACACCTTGATGCCCATCTTGCCGAAGGAATGACCGGCTTCCTCGAAGAGTTCGGACGAGTACAGCAGCGCTTTGGACGGCATGCAGCCGACATTCAGACAGGTGCCACCCAGCGTGCTGTTCTTCTCGACCACGGCGACCTTCATGCCGAGCTGCGCCGCGCGAATGGCGCAGACATAGCCTCCGGGGCCGGTGCCGATGACGACGAGATCGTAAGTAGCCATGATGAAGTCCTGTGGTGCTTGGGATTGAATTGGGTGTGGGGTGTTAACGGCCACCCGACACGTCGAGAATGGATGACGTGACGTAGGAGGCGTCGTCGGAAAGCAGCCAGACGATCGCATTGGCGATTTCATCTGCGGTGCCGACACGCTTCATCGGTACATGCACGGCGAGACGATGAGCGCGATCGGGCTCGCCGCCGCTGGCGTGAATTTCGGTATCGATCAGGCCGGGGCGAATGCCGACGACACGAATGCCTTCGGTCGCGACTTCCTGGCTGAGACCGATGGTGAACGTGTCGATGGCGCCCTTCGACGCGGCGTAGTCAACGTAAGTATTGGCCGAGCCGAGTTTCGCAGCCACCGACGACAGGTTGACGATGACGCCGCCGGTGCCACCATGCTTGCTGGACATCCGCTTCACCGCCTCGCGGGCGCAGAGGAAACTGCCGGTCACATTCACCGCCATCATGCGGGTGATGCGTTCGGCGGTCATGTCCTCGACGCGGATGCTCGGGCCGACGATGCCGGCATTGTTGACGAGGGCCTTGAGCGGGCCAAAGGCGTCGGCAGCTTTGAACAGCGCGAGAATGTCGGCTTCCGAACCGACATCGCATTTCACTGCGATGGCTTTGCCGTTGCCGGTCTCGATCTGGGTGACGACCTCATCGGCGGCCGCCTTGTTGCTCGCGTAAGCAACCACGACCCTGAACCCCTGTGCGGCAATCTTCAGTGCAGCGGCGCGTCCGATGCCGCGACTACCGCCGGTGATGATGACGACACTGTCGGTATCAGTAGCCATGAGCACCTGCCCCTCAGCATTTCTGCGTCATACCCGGGCTTGCCCCAGGCATCCACGTCTTGAATTGCGGTGAAGAAGACGTGGATGGCCGGGACATCTAGCGAAGCAGCGCTTCGCGCTACGCCCGGCCATGACGGTGTTCTACTTACAGATCCAGAACGAGACGTGCCGGATCTTCCAGGCTTTCCTTGACGCGAACCAGGAAGGTCACGGCCTCCTTGCCGTCGATCACGCGGTGATCGTAGCTGAGTGCCAGATACATCATCGGGCGGATCTCGATCTTGCCGCCGACCACGACCGGACGTTCCTGGATCTTGTGCATGCCGAGGATACCGGCCTGCGGGGCGTTCAGGATCGGGGTCGACATCAGCGAGCCGTAGATGCCGCCATTGGTGATGGTGAAGGTGCCGCCCTGCATCTCGTCGATCTTGAGCTGGCCGTCACGGGCGCGCTTGCCGAAATCGGCGATGTCGCGCTCGATCTGCGAAATCGACTTGCTGTCGCATTCGCGCACGACCGGGACCACGAGACCCTTGTCGGTGCCGACGGCGACGCCGACGTGATAGTAATTCTTGTAGATGATGTCGCTGCCGTCGATCTCGGCATTGACGGCCGGGATGTCCTTCAGCGCCTGCACGCAGGCCTTGGTGAAGAAGCCCATGAAGCCGAGCTTGTTGCCGTGCTTCTTCTCGAACACGTCCTTGTACTGCGAACGCAGCGCCATCACCGCGGTCATGTCGACCTCGTTGAAGGTGGTGAGCATCGCAGCGGTGTTCTGCACGTCCTTGAGCCGGCGGGCGATGGTCTGACGCAGGCGCGTCATCTTCACGCGTTCCTCGCGGGCGGCATCGTCGGCCGGGGAGGCGGCGCGCATCTGAACGGCAGCGGCAGGCTGGTTCACCGGGGTCGGCGAAGAGGCAGCTTTCTCGATGGCGGCGAGCATGTCGCCCTTGGTCACGCGGCCATCCTTGCCCGAGCCGGCGACGCCAGCGGCATCGATGCCGCTCTCGGCCGAGAGCTTGCGGACCGACGGGGCCTGCGGGGTGTCAGCAGCAAGGGTCTTCGACGGCGCAGCGGCAGCAGCGGCCGGAGCAGCAGCCGGAGCCGGCGCAGCTTCAGCTTTCGGCGCGGCAGCAGCCGGCTTGGCGCCGCCAGCACCATCGGTGATCTGGCCGAGCAGCGCGCCGACGGCGACGGTCTCGCCGTCCTTGGCCACGATTTCGCTGAGCGTGCCGGCCGAGGGCGCCGGCACTTCGATGGTGACCTTGTCGGTCTCGAGTTCAACCAACGGCTCGTCGACGGCGACGGCATCGCCGGGCTTCTTGAACCAGCGGCCGATGGTGGCTTCGGTCACGGACTCGCCGAGCGTGGGAACGCGAATGTCAGTCATGGTCTGCTTCCTGTTGCGGCCGGATGATCCGATCCGAAGTTTTTGGGATCGATCAGGCCTGAAAGAGGTCGAAGTGTAGATTTCAAATAAGACGGGTGCGCGAATGCCCCGCGTGAAGCGGGGCATCGCGATGGCGGTGAATGCTTAGCCCAGCGCCTCGTCGAGGAACGCCTTGAGCTGGGCGAGATGCTTGGACATCAAACCGGTGGCGGTCGCAGCCGAGGCCGCGCGGCCGGCATAACGCGGACGCTTGTGGGTCGCGTTGATCTGGTTGAGCACCCATTCCAGATACGGTTCGATGAAGTGCCAGCCGCCCATATTACGCGGCTCTTCCTGGCACCACACGAACTCCGCCCCCTTGAAGCGGGTCAGTTCCTGAACCAGCGTCTTGAGCGGCACCGGATAGAGCTGCTCGATGCGCAGCAAATAGATATCGTCAACGCCGCGCTTCTCGCGCTCCTCGAACAGGTCGTAGTAGACCTTGCCCGAACACAGCACGACACGACGAATCTTGTTGTCCGGCTGCAGCTTCTCCGCATCGTCGAACAGCACGCGATGGAACGAGGTGCCCGCACCGAGTTGGTCGAGCTTCGATACTGCACGCTTGTGGCGCAGCAGCGACTTCGGAGTCATCACGATCAGCGGCTTGCGGATCTCGCGCTTCAGCTGGCGGCGCAACATGTGGAAGTAGTTGGCCGGGGTGGTCGGGTTGACCACCTGCATGTTGTCTTCCGCGCACATCTGCAGGAAGCGCTCGAGGCGCGCCGACGAGTGCTCGGGACCCTGGCCTTCATAGCCATGCGGCAACAGACAGACGAGGCCCGACATACGCAGCCACTTGCGTTCGCCCGAGGAGATGAACTGGTCGAACACCACCTGCGCGCCATTGGCGAAGTCACCGAACTGCGCTTCCCACAAAGCGAGCGTGTTCGGCTCGGCGAGCGAGTAGCCATATTCGAAGCCGAGCACGGCTTCTTCCGACAGCAGCGAGTTGATGACTTCGTAACGACCCTGCTTTTCGCCGAGATGGTTGAACGGTGTGTAGCGGCTTTCGTCTTCCTGATCGAACCAGACCGAGTGACGCTGCGAGAAGGTGCCGCGTTCGGAGTCCTGGCCGGACAAGCGAATGTGGTGACCTTCCTCCATCAGCGAGCAGAACGCCAGCGCTTCGCCGGTCGCCCAGTCGATGCCTTCGCCATTGTCGATGGCCTTGGCGCGGGCGTCGAGGAAACGCTGCACCGTACGGTGGATACGGAAGCCGTCCGGCACCTTGGTGATCTTGTTGCCGATGTCCTTGAGGACAGTGACATCGACGCCGGTGACGCCGCGGCGCGGTTCTTCGTCCTCACCTGCGATCTTGAGGCCTGACCACTTGCCGTCCATCCAGTCGGCCTTGTTCGGCTTGTAGCTGGTGCCAGCTTCGAGCTCGACGTCGAGCTTCGAGCGCCAGTCGGCCTTGGCCTTGTCGTAATCGGCCTGGGTCAGCACGTTCTCGGCGATCAGGCGCTTGGCATACATGTCGACCGTGGTCTCATGCCCGCCAATCTTCTTGTACATCACCGGCTGGGTGAATGCCGGCTCGTCGCCTTCGTTATGGCCGTGGCGGCGATAACAGAACATGTCGATGACGACCGGCTTGTGGAACTTCTGCCGGAATTCCACGGCGATCTTGGCCGCGAACACGACCGCTTCCGGATCGTCGCCGTTCACATGGAAGATCGGCGCGTCGATCATCTTGGCGACGTCGGACGGATAGGGTGACGAACGCGAGTAACGCGGATAGGTGGTGAAGCCGATCTGGTTGTTGACGATGAAGTGGATCGAACCGCCGGTGCGGTAACCCTTCAGGTCCGACAGCGCGAAACATTCCGCGACGACGCCCTGACCTGCGAAGGCCGCGTCGCCATGCATCAGCAGCGGCAGCACCGAGACGCGCATGTCCGGCGGATCGCCATGCTGGTCCTGCTTGGCGCGGACCTTGCCGAGCACAACGGGATCGACGATTTCGAGATGCGACGGATTGGCGGTCAGCGACAGATGGATCTTGTTCTGGTCGAACTCGCGGTCCGACGAGGCGCCGAGGTGATACTTCACGTCGCCCGAACCCTCGACTTCGTCGGGATTGGCCGAACCACCCTTGAATTCATGGAACAGCGCGCGGTGTGGCTTGCCCATCACCTGGGTCAGCACGTTGAGGCGGCCGCGATGCGGCATGCCCAGCACGATTTCCTTTACGCCGAGGCTGCCGCCACGCTTGATGATCTGCTCAAGCGCGGGGATCAGCGATTCGCCGCCGTCGAGACCGAAGCGCTTGGTGCCGGTGAACTTGACGTCGCAGAACTTCTCGAAGCCATCGGCCTCGATGAGCTTCATCAGGATGGCGCGGCGGCCTTCCGGCGTGAAGCTGATTTCCTTGTCCGGCCCTTCGATGCGTTCCTGGATCCAGGCCTTCTGTGCCGGATTCGAGATATGCATGAATTCGACGCCGAGCGTCTGGCAATAGGTGCGCTGGAGGATCGCGGTGATCTCGCGCAGCGTGCCGTATTCCAGGCCGATGACATTATCGATGAAGATCTTGCGGTCGAGATCGGCGTCGGTGAAGCCGTAGGACTTGGGATCGAGTTCTTCGTGATCCTTCACGCCTTCGATGCCGAGCGGATCGAGATTGGCGTGGAAGTGGCCACGCATGCGATAGGCGCGGATCAACATCAGGGCGCGAACCGAATCGCGCGTCGCCTGGATCAGATCGCCGACCGGAACTTTCTCGCCCTTCTCAGCCTTGGCAGCCAGCTTGGCGCCGACGGCTTTCTCGACCTTGGCCCAGTTGCCATCCAGCGCGTGGGTGAGGTCGTCAGTCGGAGAAACCGGCCAATTTGACTTTTCCCAGGACGGACCGGCGGCATTCTTCTGCACGTCGGTGGAACTGTCCTTCAAGCTCTTGAAGAACTCCTGCCACTCGGCATCCACCGAGGAGGGGTCTGCTTCGAATTGTGCGTAGAGATCGTCGATGTAAGTGGCGTTGGCGCCCTGGAGGAATGAAGAGAGGGCAAAAGCGGCGTTCGCGTCCTGGCGAGACATTGTGCGTCCTGAATTTTTCTAGTCGCGCGGAAGTTCGGGCGAGGGACCGGCCCTTTGACGGACCGAACCTTGTGCGGCGACCTTCTAACCTATTTGGATCGAAAGTGCGCCCTAAAAACACGAAGAACTGAATAATTCGTCAAATCTTCGTGCGGTGTGAATTTACTGACTAAATCTCAACTATTCGACGACACTAAGGTCTTCTTTCGCAAGCGCGGCGGCACCGCCCTGGAGAACGACCGTTCTCTTGCGCTTCGGTCTGGCGGGGCCGCAGGCGCCGTCGAGCAGCGCTGCAGCGGCGTGGCCGGCTGCATCGGCGACGCCGGGATCGCGCGTGACCAGCGCGGCGACGATCGCGCCGTCCATTAAAAGCCCGATCTGATGCGCCAGAAAGTCGGGGCGGGTCGCACCGGCGGCCTTGGCGAGCTCAGTTATATGGTTGATAATAAAGGACTTGTGCTGGATGGTGAGATCCCGCAAGCGGGTTTCGTCCTTGGGATGTTCACCGACTGCATTGATGAAGACGCAGCCCGTATAGCTTTCTTCGCCGAACCACTTTTTCAGGGCGGGGAAGATGGCATCGAGCTTTTCGCGCGGTGTCGGCGGCGCCTCGATCGCCGCGAGGAACCAGCCACGCCAGCTCCTGCCTTCGGTCTCGAGTACGGCCTCGACCAGATCCCCCTTTGATTTGAAGATCTTGTAGAGGGTTGTCTTGGCCGTCCCGGCTTCCGCAACGATAGCGTCGATGCCGGTCGCGTTGATGCCGTTTTGGCAGAACAGCCGCGTCGCGGCGTCCATCAGCCGGGCGCGCGGTGTGACTTTCTCGGAATCCTGCGGCATGGGGTCGCTCATTGCCGCGTCAATATGGCATGCGCCGGCCCGGGCGCAAGCGAGGCGCCGAGATCTGACCAAGATTCGGGCGGTTGGCTGGCGAATCGGCAGCGGCGATCATCATTCGGGCATCCTGAATTTTCGGCCGTTATCCGTAACCCCTTGAAAATGTTCATGGCGGGGTCGTGCAATCTCTATGGCACGCATTCTGCTTAGATACAGACCGTTCTGTATTTATTCAAGGGAGACGTCCATGACTGCTGTTGCCGCCAAGACCGCTTTGACCGGCTGCCTGGCACCGATCGACAAAGGCGGGCTCGAACAGCTGATCGCCAATGGCAAGGCCAATCCGAACGTTATCAAGACGCTCAAATGCAAGACCGTGGCCGAAGGCAAGTTCCGTCACGCCAACTACATCCGCAGCCTGCCGCCCTACATCGTTGACGAGCCGCCGGCGCTGCTCGGCGACGACACCGCGCCGAATCCTTCCGAAGCCTCGCTCGCTGCGCTCGGCTCCTGCCTTGCCGTCGGCCTGCACGCCAATGCGGTGAATCGCGGCTGGACTGTCAACAAGCTCGAACTGCAGCTCGAGGGCGATCTCAACATCACTGCCGTCTGGGGCACCGGCGATATCAGCGAGAAGCCGGTCGGCTTCACCGATGTGCGGGTCAAGGTCGATATGGAATGCGAAGGCGTTCCGCAGGAAGAGATCGATGCGCTCATCACCCATGTGAAGAAGTGGTCACCGGTCGCCAACACCTTCACGCGTCCGGTCAACCTCGACGTCTCTGCCTGATCACGAGTTACGCGGCCGCTCGGAGCGGCCGCCGCTTCTCTTTTCTTGCACGACGGAGATCGACATGACCACGACGGCGCTGTTGCGGAAATCGGATGAAGTAACGGACGATAGCGAATCGCTCGTAGATCGCATTGCAGCTCTCGCGCGAAGTGAGCTGACGCCGATCGCCTTGGAGATCGACGAAGGTACGGTCTATCCCGAACAAGCGTTGCGAAATCTCGGCGACATCGGTGCATGGGACGCGCATACCGATTTGCGCGACACCATCGCAGGTGTCTCGGCTATCGGTGAAACCTGCGGCTCCACCGCCTTTATGGCGTGGTGTCAGAACACGCTGGTCTGGTACATCCTCAATTCCGACAACGCCGCGCTGAAGGCGAAGTATCTGAGCGCCACCGCCGACGGCAAGGTGCTTGGCGGGACCGGCCTTTCCAATCCGATGAAGAGCTTCTTCGGCATCGAGAAGCTCAAGCTCAAGGGCAAGCGCATCGACGGTGGTTACATCGTCCGTGGCGCTCTCCCCTGGGTCTCCAATCTCGGTGCTGATCATCTGTTCGGCACGATCTTCGAGATCGAGGAGACCGGTGAGAAAGTGATGTTCATCGCCGATTGCGCCGATGAAAATCTCGCGCTCACGCCTTGCAAACCATTTCTCGCGATGGATGGCACCGGCACTTACGCCGTGCAGTTTCGCGATGTCTTTATTCCCGACGATCGGGTGCTCGCCGCGCCCGCGATGCCTTTCGTCAAAAAAATTCGCGCCGGTTTTATCCTGATGCAGATGGGTATGGCGCTCGGCCTTGTCCGGGACTGTGTCGCGATCATGGACAGCGTGAAGCCTTCGCTCGCTCACGTGAACCGATTCCTCCCGCAGCAGCCCGAAGACTTCGCCGGCCTGCTCGCAAAGATGGAGGCCGAGACGATGATGTTGGCAGCCACGCCTTACGAGACCGGTAACGACTACTGGCGCGCAGTGGTGGATCTCCGCCTGCGGGCGGGCGATGCGGCGGTCGCCGCCGCCCATGCCGCGATGCTGCATTGTGGCGCGCGCGGCTACCTCAAATCCCATCGCGCGCAGCGGCGGCTGCGCGAGGCCTATTTCGTGGCGATCGTCACCCCCGCCACCAAACAGCTCCGCAAGATGCTGGCGGACAACGCACGCGAGCAGCAGGGAGATAGCGCCAACTGATCGAGATCAGGGCGGACAACGGCAGCTCATCTACATCAGGTTCAGCAACGACGTTCAACACGAGTGGAGGCTAAAAATGGCAGACGTTCTCATTTCCGCAGACGACCTCGCGACGTTCATGAAGTCCGAGCCATGCGTGATCATCGACACCCGCAATCCCGATGCCTATGCGGCCGGGCACATTCCCGGCGCCGTCAATCTCCACGAGATCTTCACCTATCTCGCGACCTCCACCCCGGAGGGCATGGACGAACTGAAGAAGAAATTCGCTGAAGCTTTTGGCGACGCCGGTCTGTCGGGCGCCGAGACCGCGGTGATCTACGAGCAATCGATGAATTCCGGCTTCGGCCAATCCTGCCGCGGCTACTTCCTGCTGGAATTCCTGGGCTACCCCAAGATCAAGGTGCTGCATGGCGGGTACGACGCCTGGACCATGAAGGGCCTGCCGGTCACGACCGATGTTCCGACGCTGAAGCCGGCCTCTTTCACTATCAAGCCCGAAGCGGGTTCGATCCTGATCGACGCGGCCACCATGCAGGCCGCGCTCGGAAATCCGTCGATCGCCATTCTCGATGTCCGCGATGTCGATGAATGGATCGGCGAAAGCTCCTCGCCCTATGGCAAGGATTTCTGCCCCCGCATGGGCCGCATTCCGGGCGCGGTCTGGATCGAATGGTACCGCATGATGAAGCCGACACCTGAAGGTCCGCGCTTCAAGTCGAAGAACGAGATCCTCGCCGAATGCGCGACAGTCGGCATCACGCCATCGACCACGGTCTATCTCTACTGCTTTAAGGGCGCCCGTGCGTCGAACACCTTCCTCGCGCTGAAGAATGCCGGCGTCGCCGATGTCCGGATGTATTTCGGCTCGTGGAACGAATGGAGCCGCGATGTGAAGTATCCGATCGAGGAAGGCTTGCCGGTCGTCGGTGAGAAGCAGGCGGTGGCGGCGTAAGCCATACGGATCGTCGCGTTAGCACCGTCATTGGACCGGGTGGGTTCCGCAAGCTGACGTATGAGGGCCAAGGTACACTCAAGCCCTCATGCAGACAGGAGAAAGACCCTCTGTTGCGAGCGGGCCTTTCTCGTGGCGCGATCAGTTTGGGGGAAGGGCTTATGCAGCCCGCACCGCACCGAGGAATTTATCGACTTCGAGCTTCAGGCGGTTGCTTTCTATCGAGAGCGATTGCGCGGCCGACAGCACCTGCGACGAGGCGGATCCTGTTTCCGATGCGCCTCGTTGCACATCGGTGATGTTTGAAGATACCTGCGTGGTGCCGACCGCCGCCTGCTGGACGTTGCGCGAGATTTCCTGCGTCGCGGCGCCCTGCTCTTCGACAGCCGAGGCGATTGTCGAGGCGATCTCGGACATCCGCCCGATGGTGTCGCCAATGTCCTTGATGGCGCCAACCGATTCCTGCGTCGCCACCTGGATGCCGGAAATTTGCGTGCTGATCTCGCCGGTGGCCTTGGCGGTTTGCTCAGCCAGCGCCTTGACCTCGGATGCGACCACGGCAAAGCCGCGGCCGGCCTCACCGGCTCGTGCCGCCTCGATGGTGGCGTTCAGCGCCAGCAGATTGGTCTGGCCCGCGATATTGTTGATGAGTTCGACCACGTCACCGATCCGCGCCGCGGCTTTTGCCAGTTCGCTGACACGATCATTGGTGGCACGCGCCTGTTCCACGGCATGATTGGCGATGGTGGCGGATTCCTGCACCTGCCGGCTGATCTCGTTGACGGAGGATGTCATCTGCTCGGTGGCCGAAGCCACGGACTGCACATTGGTGGAGGCTTCTTCCGAGGCCGCGGCCACCATTGTGGTGAGTTGCTCCGAGCGTTCGGCGGTCACAGTCAGTATGCTGGCGGATGCTTCGAGTTCGGTTGCGGCCGATGAGACGGTTTCGACGATCTCGCCGATCAGCTGTTCGAAATTGCGGGTGATCGTATTGACGCGTTCGCCGCGGCGAATCTTGTCTTCGGCATCGATGCCTGCCGCCTCGTCGGCTGCTTTCTTGGCAATTAATGCCTCCTTGAACACCTGCAGACTGTTCGCCATCTCGCCGATTTCGGTAGTCTCACCCTGATGCGGCACGTTGGCACTGAGGTCGCCTCCGCCGAGCGCCTGCATCGGCGCGATGATCGACTTGATACCACGCGAGACATCACGCACCAGCAGGACCGCCGCGCAGGCGCCGAAAATCATGGTCAGCGCCAGCGACAGAACAACGATCTTGACGGCGGTGGTGTAGCTCGACGCTGCGTTGGTTGCTGCTGTGTCGGCGCCCTTGTTGTTGAGGTCGATATTCTTCTGCAGGATTTCGTCGGATTTGACGCCGTCCAGCGATGCCTTGGTATGCAGCGCACGTGCCTCGTTGTCCTTGTTGGCGCGCGACAGGATCATCGCCTGCTTTGCGCCTTCAAGGTAATCGTTCCAGGAGGCGATCGAGTCACGATATGTAGCGCGCTCTTCCGCCGAGCTGATCAGCGGCTCATAGCGGTTCCGTGCGG
Organism: Bradyrhizobiaceae bacterium PARB1; assembly: GCA_002256345.1. Lineage (GTDB taxonomy): Bacteria > Pseudomonadota > Alphaproteobacteria > Rhizobiales > Xanthobacteraceae > Tardiphaga. The sequence goes on from NKIY01000004.1 coordinate 677,293, forward strand.
CGGAAAGAAAGTCGATCCATTTCGTCAGCAAGCCTTCCTGCGTCTGCTTTCCGGCTTCGGTATTGGCCAGCAGATGCGAGCGGACGATGGCGCGGTAAGTAATCGTCGCTGCGCGAATCTCACCCAGAACACGCACGCTGGGCAGCCAGCTGCTGGCAATCTCTACCGTCGAGTTGTTGATGTCGTTCATTTGCTTGAGCGCCAGTCCGCCGATCGTCGACATCGCGATCAGCAGGAAGGTGACGACCACAGTGATCTTGGTCCTGATGGAGTAACGGGCAAACATAGGTCGTGTCCCTTGAGTGGTGCATTGCCGCTGTGAGCATCACGGTGCGAAGCAGAAGCATCATCCATGGACTTCGTTGAAACCCACCTGGCAACGGAGTACCGTTCGCGCCGCGCTATACTTTGGCTTCCGTACAGGAACTGCTCTTCGCATTGGCATTATCGATCGGGCTTGTGAATTTAACTCACGGTGATGGCGGGTAGCTGCGAAGATGCCAAAGCAGCGCATGATCGAATTCATCCGGCTTATCAAGCTGCGGCAGGTGGCCGGCGCCTTCGATCTTTGTGTAGTTGCTGTGCGATAAAGTCTTGGCCAGCTGCCGCATCGGCTCGATCAGAAGTTCGTCACGCGAACCGATGACCAGCGAGATGGGCAATTTAAGTTCCGATACATTGCCAAGATAATTCAGGCCCTGAATCGCCTGTGCACAGCCGACGAACCCTTCGGTCGAGGTCTGGCGAATACAGGCCACCAGCTTTTCGGCGACAATCGTGTGATTTGCGAGAAATTCGCCGCCGAACCATCGTTCGGCAGTCGGCCTCGCCAGCGCATCGATGCCCTTGTCGCGTACCAATGCGATCCGGTCATCCCATGCGGCAGCGAAAGGCGGCGGCGCATCCGCGCGCGCGGCACAGATGAGGAGGCTGGCGATGCGATCGGGATACCGTATGCCGAGCCCGAAACCGGTCATTCCGCCCTGCGACACGCCGACATAATGCGTCTTGGCAATCTCGAGCGCGTCGAGCACCGCGATATTGTCCCGCACAAGGTCGTCCATCGTATAGGGCGCGGGGGGAGCGGCCGATTCGCCATGCCCGCGGCTGTCGAGGCAGATGACGCGCCAGCCGGCTTTTGCCAGCAATTGGGCCTGCCGGTGCCAGATGGCGCTGCTGGTCAGAATCGAATGGTTGAACAGAACGGTCTCGGCAGCGGCTGGATTGCCGATCCGAATGCTGAGCGGACCGGCTGCGCCCTGCAGCCTGCGCCGTTCGAAGCCCGGCCAGTCGTTGAGATCGATGACGGAGAGTTCAGTCACTGATACCCATCTCCTTGAACACTTCCTTGGCATTGCGGAAGGCGTCGAGACCAGCCGGCACGCCGCAATAGCAAGCGATTTGCAGGAAGATTTCGCGCAGTTCGGTTTTGGTGATGCCGTTGTTCAATGCGCCGCGAACATGGATCTTGAATTCATGCGGGCGATTGAGCGCGGCGAGCATGCCAAGATTCAGCAGGCTGCGGCTGCGACGGTCGAGATCCGGACGATTCCAGATCTCATCCCAGCAATATTCCGTTGTCAGTTGTTGCATCGGCCAGTTGAAGTCGTCCGCTGCGGTCAGCGAGCGTTCGACATAGGCGTCACCCAGCACGCCGCGCCGGGTCTTCAGTCCGCGCTCGAATTTATCGCTGCGAGGCTTGTCGTTCATCTGAAGCTCCAATTCCAATAATCGCGATGTCGATCAGGCGGGTTCGAATTCGACGAGCGGTTCGCTCCACGCGTCATAGCTATAGACCCAGTCGGGGTCGGTCTTGTTCTTCAGCCAGGTATTGGTGCGCGAGCTGAGCTGCACGCGCGACGTGCGCGGCTTGCGCGTCGCCTCGAAGCGCTGAAACGCCTCGGATACGCCGTCACGATCGACGCCGGTCAGGCAGCGCGACAGCACCGCCGCATCCTCGATGGCCATGGCGGCACCCTGCGCCATATAGGGCGTCATCGGATGGCAGGCGTCGCCGAGCAAAGTGATATTGCCCTCGCTCCAGCGCGCCAGCGGATCGCGATCGACCAGCGCCCATTTGTGCACCGACGGGCAGGATGCCAGCACGTGGCGTACCTGCGGATGGAATTCGGAAAAAGCCGCGCGCAACTCGTTGACATCACCCATGGCCGACCACGATTCGACGGTGAAATTTGGTTCGGGCTGGCTGGTCACGAAGTAGACCTCGCTACGATCTGGCTTGACGTAGTAGATGACGATGTGGCGATCCGGGCCCCACCATTTGGTGCAGTCGTCGATCTCGTAGCCGTTCAGCAGGGAGGCGGGAAACACTGTGCGATAGGCAATGCGACCCGTGAAATTTGGCTCATCCTTGCCAAACAGCTTTTCCTTGACGAATGAATGCACGCCGTCGGCGGACACCATTGCGTCTGCCACGACCTTCTTGCCATTGGCAAAAGTGAGGCTCACGCTGCCATCGGCCTTTTGCTCGAAGCCGGTGAGCTTGTGATCGAGGTGGATCGCTTCATTCGGCACGGCGCTGGCGAGCGCCGAGTGAAGGTCGCCGCGATGGCCGAGCAGATAGGGAGCGCCATAGCGTGTTTCGGCGGATTCGCCGAAGATCATGTCGAAGCGGATCTCGCCGGTGTCGTGTTCCTTGTTGTTCCACGACCGCGGATAGAAAGACTGCGCGCGCATCACCTCTTCGAGGCCGAGGCCGCGCAGCACCTTCATGGCATTACAGCCAATCTGGATGCCTGCGCCAAGGCGGGTGAACTTCTGCGCCTGCTCGTAGACTTGGGCGTCGATGCCGACCCGGCGCAGCGCTGCCGCGGTGGCCAACCCTCCCATTCCTGCTCCAATAATGGCTACGGAAAGTTTGCTCACTGGCGTTACCTCGCAATGCTTCATGGCGACTGGCGAGGCGTCTCGCGACCTCGCGGTGACCGGCACTATCAAGCGCCGCCGCGCATATCCGCAAACGAGTAATCCTGACCTTGCGTGAGTTTCTTTCTATCTTCAATAGCGATGTTCTCGAAAAGCCGCTGCAGTCTCGACGACGGCCGCGTGGCGGCCGCGAAGAAAACGCTTTGGTTGAAGGTGTTGCGATGACACTTCGATCGTGAGCGAATTGCTAAGGGCCAGCGATGGCCCCGCTCGTGCATACCGTGTTGTGAGTAAAACTCACGGCTCCGGAATTTTACTGGATTGCCGATCTGGCTGCCTGCCACTAGCATGACTTCAAAATACAGGGTGAGAAACGCTGGGTGAGGTCATTGATCGCATCCGGCACGAGGGGCGTGATGCTTGAGCGAGGTCGGTTGGTGTGAGAAAATTGCCACCTCTCAACGCCGTTCGGACATTCGAGGCCGCGGCCCGCCATGTCAGCTTCACGCATGCGGCGGAAGAATTGCTCGTCACTCATGGCGCGGTAAGCAGGCAAGTTGCCCTGCTGGAGGATTGGTTCGGCGTTAAACTGTTTCGTCGCGCTCCGTCCCAACTCACTTTGACGGCTGCAGGTCAGATCTATTTTCGGGAAGTGACGGCCATCCTCGATCGGCTGGCGCTGGCCTCGATGGACATGCAGCAGCATCTTGCGCCGGCTGTCCTGCGCGTCAATGCGCCGCCCACTTTTGCCATGCGCTGGTTGATTGGTCGCATCTCCGCCTTCCAACGCAAGCGACCGGACGTCGAGTTGCGCCTCACCACGTCGCTTGGCCCGGTCAATGCCAACGATCTTGGCTCCGATGTTGCCATTCGCGGTGAGCAGCCCGCGATGCCAGGTTGGCAGTCGATCCATTTCATGACCGAGCTGATCGCTCCGGTATGTCATGTCGATCTGTTGGCGCGCGACGAATTGAAGACGCCGGATGATCTGCTGAAGCACACGCTGATCACTTATCTCACCGAACCTTATGACTGGCGGCAATGGCTCCTCTCCGCAGGTGGTGAGATGTCCAGCAATCAAACCATGCTGCGTTTCGAGCAGATGTATTTCGCGTTGCATGCGACACAGGAGCGCATGGGCGTCGGACTGTTTCCGCTTTTCCTGGTCATAGACGAGCTGGTCGAGAACCGCCTCTGTCTGCCGTTTGGTCCGCTCGGTCTGCGCAAGCGTGCCTATAGTGCGCTGTTTCGCGATGATGTGAAGGACTGGAATGCCATTAGCGACTTCTGTAGCTGGCTGACGGAAGCCGGCCGCGAAACCGAACAGGTAACGAAAGCATGGACGGAATCGATGGGATGGGCGTCGGTTTTCCAGACACAATGACGCATCCTGATTGAGCGAAACTCACGCCCGGTCAGGATAAGTCGGTTGCAGCTCCCAACGCGCCACTTGATATTTGCCGGTATCGATGGCGGCGACCGTGCCGCAAGCATCAAGCGCCGAGGCTGGCCATCAGCGCCAAATGCATGACGCGCGCAATGCGCGGCATATAACAAACAAATGGGACGGATCCGTGAAAAACAAAACAGGCGCGATCTTTTCGATTCTTCTCGTTGCACTTGCAGCACCCGCCGCAGCGCAGCAGCCGGCTCCGCTGTCGATCGTGGTGTTTGGTGCTCCGTCGCTGGGCGCTTTCCTTCCTGCGGTCATCAAGGCGCATAAGCTCGACGAAAAGAACGGCCTCGCGATCAAGTTCGAGGAGCGAACGCCGGATGCCTATTCGGCGCAATTCAATTCGGGAGAATTCCAACTCGGCGGCAGTGCTGCCTTGCTTACGGTCGGTCTCGCCGATGTCCGCGGCGTCAAGGTGACTTACCTCTTCAATCTGTTTGACTATTGGGGCGCGGTTGTAACCTCGCGCCCCGAAATCAAGACATTGAAAGATCTCGAAGGCAAGGATCTCGCCGCTGCCAAGGGCACCACAAATTATGTGATGTTCGATTGGTTCGCGCGTCAACTCGGCGCCGACACCACGAAATTCTCGGTTGTCAATACGGCGACGCCGGGCCTTGTCGGCTATGCGATCGCCAACCGGGCGTCGGCCGTTCAGTTATGGGAGCCGGCTTATACCACGCTGATCTCGAAGAAGCCGGAAGTCCGCACCATCGATATCGGTATTGCCGATAGCTGGAAGAAGTTCACGGGCAGCAGCAACATCCCTTATCTCGGTGTCGCTGCCCATGTTGCCTGGGCGGAAAAGAACAAGCCGCTGATTCCGAAACTGTTTGCGGCTTACAAGGAAGCAGCAGACTGGGTCGCCGCACATCCGGATGCGGCGTCGAAGTTGATCGCGCCCAAGGGCACGCCCGACGATCAGAAAGCGATCGCCGATCTGATCAAGGCGAACGATCGCCTCGGCATGAATCTGAAATGGGCATCGGATGTCCGTAAGGAGATCACGTCGGTCTATGCAGCGGGCAAGGATATCGCCTTCCTGCCGTCCGATCCGGCGCCATCGACGATCTATGAAGCGGGTGAGAAATGACCGACGTGACCGAGAGGATGGCATCGCCACCACAGCGCGGTGCGCTGATGGGATGGGCAAAGAGCGTCGGCACCTCGGTGCTGCCTTTCGTGGTGGTCATCGCGCTATGGCAGATCGCTTCGCTGTTCTTCCCGCGATTCCTGTTTCCGTCATTAGTCGATGTGTTCTGGCGCTGTCTCGACATCTTCACGACGGGATCGATGCTCGCGGACGTTATCGCGACGGTGCTGCGCATCCTCGCTGGTCTTGCCGGAGCCTTCGTCATCGGCGGTCTGCTTGGCATCGTGATGGCGCGCTCGAAGGCGGTTGATAAGTTTCTGTCCCCGATTTTGACTCTGTTTCAGGGCATTCCGGCGCTGTCCTGGGTGGTGTTCGCCATCATCTGGTTTCACGGCGTTGAATTCCGCATTTTCTTCATCATGGTGATGACGACCCTGCCGGCCTTCACCTTCCAGATCATTGGCGCGCTACGCGGCATGTCGAAGGATCTCACCGAGATGGTGTTTTCCTTCCGTCCGACGCGAATGAAGCTGTTCCGCGTGATGATCGCACCGGCGATCCTGCCGGATATCCTGACCGCGTGGAAGGTCAACCTCGGCAACGCGGCGCGTGTCGTCGTCGTCGCTGAACTGGTAGGCGCAACTGGCGGCGTTGGCTATCAGCTGCTGCAACAGCAGCAAGTGTTCGACATGGCTGGCGCGCTGGCCTGGACGCTGCAACTGGTGTTCTTTGTTCTGCTCGTGCAAGCCGCTCTGACCCTGACCGAGAACATTGCCTTCCGCTATCGTGCCGTTTCGGAGCGCGTTATATGACCGATACTCTCGTGCTTGACCAACCGATCATCACCGAAGCCGTGATCCATCTTGGCGATGTCAGCAAAGTGTTCGGCCGCGAAGGTAGCGTCGGAGCGTATCGCGCGGTCGATCATCTCAATCTCGATGTGGTGCCAGGGCAGATGTTGGCGCTGCTCGGCAAGACCGGCTGCGGCAAATCGACGATTTTCAACATGATTGCCGGCCTCACCGAGCCGACCACGGGGATTGTGCGTGTCAGCGGCAAAAATCCGTTTGCGGATTTCGATGCATTCCGCGGCAAGATGGCTATCGTATTCCAGGGCGATCGCCTGCTGCCATGGCGCACCGCCATCCAGAATGTGCAGCTCGGCCTGGAGATGCTGGACGAACCGCCTGCGGACCGCAAGGAAACGGCGCGAAAATGGCTGATCAAGCTGGGCCTCGGCGGTCATGAGGATGACTACCCTCATGCTCTATCCGGCGGCATGCGCCAGCGCGTTTCGATCGCTCGCGCTTTTGCTACCAATGCGGACATCCTGCTCTGCGACGAGCCGTTTTCGGCGCTCGATGAGTCCACGGCAGGCCGGCTGCGCTCGGAATTCGTGCGGTTGGTGAAAGAAAACGGCAAGACCGCTGTCTTCATCACTCATTCCATCAGCGAAGCGCTGGAAATTGGCGACCGCATTGTGGTGCTGAAGCGTCCGGCGATGATCGCCTACGACGTGAGTTTTGGTAAGGAGGCCTCGGTCGAGGAGCGGGCCACCATTCGCGAGCGGATCGGGGAAGTGCTGGCGTCATAGGTTACATTGTCATTGCAAGGCGAGAAGCAGCAAAACAATTCAAAAGCCACGCGTAAATCAAAAGGCCCGCTCTTTCGAGCGGGCCTTTGTCATTTCGTATTGATGCCTGCCGCTTACTTGCCCGCGAGCACGTCCACCAGCGTGGTGCCGAGGCGCGCCGGCGACGGCGAGACGCGGATGCCCGCGGCTTCCATCGCGGCGATCTTCGACTGGGCATCGCCCTTGCCGCCCGACACGATGGCGCCGGCATGGCCCATGCGGCGGCCGGGAGGTGCGGTGACGCCGCCGATGAAACCGACCATCGGCTTCTTGCGGCCGCGCTTGGCTTCGTCCTTGATGAACTGCGCCGCGTCTTCTTCTGCCGAACCACCGATCTCACCGATCATGATGATCGACTCGGTCTTGTCGTCGGCCAGGAACATCTCGAGCACGTCGATGAACTCGGTCCCCTTGACCGGGTCGCCGCCGATGCCGACTGCCGAGGTCTGGCCGAGGCCAGCCTGGGTGGTCTGGAACACGGCTTCATAGGTCAGCGTGCCGGAGCGCGACAGGATGCCGACCTTGCCCGGCTTGAAGATGTTGGCCGGCATGATGCCGATCTTGGATTCGCCGGCGGTGACGACGCCCGGGCAGTTCGGCCCGATCAGGCGCGACTTCGACCCCGACAGCGAACGCTTCACGCGCACCATGTCGAGCACCGGAATGCCCTCGGTGATGCAGACGATCAACGGGATTTCCGCATCGATGGCTTCGCAGATCGCATCCGCTGCGCCCGGCGGTGGAACGTAGATGACCGATGCGTCAGCGCCGGTCTTGTCACGCGCTTCCGCCACGGTGTCGAACACGGGCAGGCCGATATGGGTCGAACCACCCTTACCCGGCGAGGTGCCGCCGACGACCTTGGTGCCGTAAGCGATCGCCTGTTCGGAATGGAAGGTGCCGTTCTTGCCGGTGAAGCCCTGGGTGATGACCTTGGTGTTTTTGTCGATCAAGACTGACATTGGCTTACTTTCCCTTCACCGCGTTGACGATCTTCTGCGCGGCGTCGTCGAGATCGTCGGCGGGCAGCACGTTGAGGCCGCTCTCGCGGATGATCTTCTTGCCTTCCTCGACATTGGTGCCTTCGAGGCGAACCACCAGTGGCACCTTGAGGCCGACGGCCTTCACCGCGCCGACAACGCCGGCGGCGATGACGTCGCACTTCATGATGCCGCCGAAGATATTGACCAGGATGCCCTTCACATTCGGATCGGCGGTGATGATCTTGAACGCTGCGGTCACCTTCTCTTCCGAAGCGCCACCGCCGACGTCGAGGAAGTTGGCCGGGCTTTCGCCGTACAGCTTGATGATGTCGAGCGTGGCCATCGCGAGGCCGGCGCCGTTGACCATGCAGCCGATGGTGCCGTCGAGCGCAATGTAAGCGAGGTCATACTTCGATGCCTCGATTTCCTTCTCGTCTTCTTCCGTGGTGTCGCGCAGCGCGACGATCTCGGGATGACGATAGAGCGAGTTCGAGTCGAACGACATCTTGGCGTCGAGGCACTTCAGCTCGCCCTGCTTGGACACGATCAGCGGATTGATCTCCAGCATGTCCATGTCCTTGGCGATGAACGCCGTGTAGAGCTGAGCGGTCAGCTTCTCGGCCTGCTTGGCGAGATCGCCCTTGAGGCCCAGCGCCTGCGCGACGGTGCGGCCATGATGGCCCATCACACCGGTGGCCGGATCGACCGAGAAGGTGATGATCTTCTCAGGCGTATCGTGCGCTACGTCCTCGATGTTCATGCCGCCTTCGGTCGAGACGACGAAAGCAACGCGCGAGGTTTCGCGATCGACGAGCAGGGAGAGATAGAACTCCTTCTCGATGTCCGAACCGTCTTCGATATACAGGCGATTGACCTGCTTGCCGGCTTCGCCGGTCTGCACGGTGACGAGGGTCGCACCAAGCATCTGCTTGGAGAATTCCTTGACCTCATCCACCGACTTGGCGAGGCGGACGCCGCCCTTGTCGCCAGCCGAGGCTTCCTTGAACTTGCCCTTGCCGCGACCGCCGGCATGAATCTGGCTTTTCACGACCCAGAGCGGGCCGCCGAGCTGGTTTGCTGCGGCCTCGGCTTCTTCAGCCTTGAGGACCGGCACGCCCTTGGAGACGGGCACGCCGAACTCCTTCAGGACGGCTTTCGCCTGATATTCATGGATATTCATAAGATGCTCCCGAACCCCCGATGGTGAAATTGGGTTTCACGCCGTTATCTTTGAAGTGGCATACCGTATACCAAGCGTGCCGCGTGTCAAAGTGGCGCAAATTCCGCGTGACGGACGAAGTTGGCGGAGTGGGTTCGTCGCAGTGATTGCCAACCACGTCAAATGCAAAACCGGCACCCCAGGGGTGCCGGTTCATTTCATCAAGGATTAACCGAGAAGGTCGGGGGCGATCTTCTTGCAGGCATCCATCAGGCCGACGACCGAAGCCACCGACTTGTCGAAGCCTTCCTTGTCCTTGCCGGCGAGTTCGATCTCGACGACGCGCTCGACGCCCTTGGCACCGATCACGACGGGCACGCCGACATACATGTCCTTGACGCCGTATTCACCGTTGAGGTGAACGGCGCAGGGCAGCACGCGCTTCTTGTCCTTGAGATAGCTCTCGGCCATCGCGATCGCCGATGCGGCTGGAGCGTAGAAGGCCGAACCGGTCTTGAGCAGGTTGACGATCTCGGCGCCGCCATTGCGGGTGCGGTCGACGATTTCGTCGATGCGGGCCTGCGAGGTCCAGCCCATCTTGACGAGGTCGGGCAGCGGGATGCCGGCAACGGTCGAATACTTGACCAGCGGCACCATGGTGTCGCCGTGGCCGCCGAGCACGAAGGCGGTGACGTCTTCAACCGAGACGTTGAATTCATCGGCCAGGAAATAGCGGAAGCGCGCGGAGTCCAGTACGCCGGCCATGCCGACGACCTTGTTGGCCGGGAGACCGCAGGCCTTCTGAAGCGCCCAGACCATGGCGTCGAGCGGATTGGTGATGCAGATCACAAAAGCGTTCGGGGCATACTTCTTGATGCCCGCACCCACCTGCTCCATCACCTTGAGGTTGATCGAGAGCAGGTCGTCGCGGCTCATGCCCGGCTTACGCGGCACGCCCGCGGTGACGATGATGACGTCCGCGCCTTCGATCGCTTCATAGGAATTGGCGCCGGAGAGCTTGGAATCGAAGCCGTCGACCGGCGACGACTGAGCGATGTCCAGCGATTTGCCCTGCGGGATACCTTCGGCGATGTCGAACATCACCACGTCGCCGAGTTCCTTGAGGCCAACCAGGTGAGCCAGCGTTCCGCCGATCTGACCCGAGCCAATCAGTGCGATCTTATTACGCGCCATGAGAAAATATCCTTTGAACCCACAGGGGTGGAGGAGAGAGCAGTAAATGCCGAGAGGCTGGTTATCGCTTTCGCTGGCACCGTTCAAGTCAGCCCCTGCCCAATTGTCGAGCGGGAGGGCTGCGTTGCGGTTTTTGGGAGGTGTGGTTTGGAGGAGAACTAAACTCGCATGTGGCCCGGCCTGGCACGCCAAAGGCGTGCGCGGCGCCGGGACCCATAAACGCTGGCACAGCTGGTGGCATACAAGGCCGTTCCCGCGCGTCGCCTCATCATCTCGGAGGCTTTAGGTGCCAGCGTTTGCCGGGGCGACGAGATTCAGGTCTCGACCAGGCCGGTGGTCGCGCCCGACGCGGTGGAGTCGCTCCGTCCGTGCGGCAGCGCCAGGTAGCTCTCCGATCCCATCTCGAACAGGCGCGACGCCGTGCGGACGAACTCAAACTTCTCGACACCCTGATCCGCCGAATAGAGATCAGGGGGCTCAGCCGCGGCCGTCGCCATCAGCTTCACGGCATTGTCATACAGCGTATCGATCAGCGAGATGAAGCGCTTGGCTGCGTTACGGTTGGCATAGTCCATCAGCGGCACGTGTTCGATGAACAGCGTGTGATATTCATGGGCGAGCTTGAGATAGTCGGAAGCGCCCAGCGGCTTCTCGCAAAGATCGTTGAAAGTGAAGCGTGCGACGCCCTGTGCCTCCAGCGGCACATGCAATTTGCGCCCCTTAACGTGCAGATCGCGTGACTTGCCGGCTGCGCCGCCCGTGAGTTTGGTCCAGGCTGCATCGAGCTGCGCAGTAGCGGCGGCGTCATCCGGTACCAGCCATGATTTGACGCCGACCAGCTTCTCCATCCGGAAATCGGTGCGCGAGTCGAGCTTGCGCACGTCCATGTGATCTTCGATCTGCTTGATGAAGGGCAGGAACAGCGCGCGGTTGAGGCCGCCTTTGTAGAGGTTCACCGGCTCGACATTGGAGGTTGCGAACACCACGGTGCCGAGCTCGAACAGCCGAGCGAACAGCCGGCCGAGGATCATCGCATCTGCGATATCGGTGACGTGAAACTCGTCGAAGCACAGCAGCCATGCCTCTTCAAAGATCGAACCCGCCGTCAACGCGATGACGTCTTCATCTCCAATGGCGCCGCTCGCGATCTTCTGGCGGAAATCGTAGATGCGCTCATGAACGTCGGCCATGAATTCATGGAAGTGCGCGCGACGCTTGTGCTGGACGGAGCTGCTTTCGAAGAACAGGTCCATGAGCATGGTTTTGCCGCGGCCGACCTCGCCATGGACGTAAAGTCCCTTCGGCGGCTCCGCATCCTTGTCGCCGCCGAACAGGCGACCGAAGAACCCTTTTTTGCGCGGTGGCTCGTAGGTCGAAAGCGCAGCGTCGAGCGCGGCGATGGCCTCGACGGCCTGCGCCTGCGCCGGGTCAGCCTCAATGGTACCGGCGGCGACGAGAGCTTTGTATTGTTCGCGGAAGGATGTCTGGGCGGCGGGCATGGGCGCCTAACGGCCCCATGCGGGGGGAAAATGCAAGATGGGATTTGGGGAGGCGGATATGCAGCCTGCGGCGGCGCTCCGCTTCTCCCTCCCTCAAGCGGCGCAGCCGCGTAGAGCGAAGGGTGGATCGAGGCGAGCGTTCAGCGAGCTTCGAGACGGGTGGGGTGCTTCCACACACCCGACGTCACGTGGGGACCCCCACCCGACCGGCTTCGCCGGCCACCTCGCGGACGAATTCGTCCGCCAGACCCCGCAAGGGGGGAGGGATGTCAGAGCATTACTGCAAGCGGCAAACGCTCACTACGCTGCCCGCACCCTCTCACTGAGCTCATACGAATTCTCCACCAGATACGGCCCGCCGCCGGTGGAAGCGCGCGAGGAGAACAGCACGAAATGTTCGGCCGTAAATGTCTGCGTCGGAAAATACCCGCGCACCGAGAGATAATCCGCCACATCCCAACTCGACACATCCCGGAGTCGGGCCAGCGTTACATGCGGGGTAAATTTGCGCGGATCCGGTCCAAGGCCGCAACGGCGGATCAGACGCTCAAGCTCGGCCTGCAGCTCCATGAGCGGCTTGCTCGGCTCCACATGGGCGACGATCGCGCGTGGCTTGTTGCCGCCAAAACTGGTGAGGCCGCGGATCTCGACCTTGAACGGCCGGCGCTCGATACGCGCCATGAGATACGCGATCTCGTTTGCAGAGATGCCGTCGATGTCGCCGATGAAGCGGAGGGTGACGTGATAATTTTCGGGGTCGATCCAGCGCGCGCCGGGGAGGCCACCACGTAAGTTGGCCAATCGCTGGCCGATCTCGGCTGGGATTTCCAGTCCGGCGAATAGACGCGGCATAGTCAGCTCCTTTTTGTCGGGGCGCGATTTTCGCCGAAAGGTGCGGGTGCATTGTGTGCTGACGCACGGACGCACCGCTCGGCGAAAATCATGCCCGAACAAACGAGCCGGTGAGTCGAAGGGAACGACGAATCACCGATGTCTATTTTGTACCCGAGTTATGTGACTCTGCGAAGCGAAGCCTGTCACCGTTCTGTCAAGTTCCGAATAACTCGGCGAGCGCCCGCGGGCCGTGATTGCTTGATCGGCAATTGCTCAGTTCTTCGGCGCAAGCGATGCTATGAAAGCTTCCACCGTCGGTAAGATCTTGTTCACCACGACATCGACGCCCTCAGCAGTTGGATGCATGCCGTCGGCTTGATTGAGCTTGCTGCCTTCGCCGGCCACGCCATCAAGGAAGAACGGATACAGCGGCACGCCGAATTCCTTAGCGAGATCCGGATAGATCGCATTGAACCTGTCCGCATAATCCTTGCCGTAATTCGGCGGGGCGAGCATGCCGCACAGGAGCACCTTGATGCCGCGCGCCTGCAGCCGCTTGATGATCTCTGTCAGCGACTCGCGCGGAATCTTCGGATCGACGCCGCGGAGTGCGTCATTGGCGCCAAGTTCGAGGATTACGCCCTGGGTGCCATCGGGCACCGACCAGTCGAGCCGGCCGAGCCCGCCCGAAGTGGTATCCCCGGATACGCCGGCATTGGCGATCTCGACCGCGATGCCCTTGTCCGTGAGCGCCTTCTGCAGCCGGACCGGAAAGGCCGCCGCAGCAGGAAGATTGTAGCCCGCACTCAGCGAATCTCCGAGCGCCACCAGCTTCACGGGCTTGGCGGATGTCTGTGCGAAAGCGCCCCCCAGCGACAACATGACCACGATTCCAGCAACAAACAGGCACGCAAACCTGCGTGACCACCCCTCGACCGCCGCAAATGAAGTGCCATATGACACCGGCATGGACACGCGCATCGACACCTCATCCTCGGCCGGCATTGCGCCGGACACCATTTCCATCTCGAATCTCAACCTGTCGCTCGGCACGGGTGCCGCGCGCGTGCATATCCTCAAGGATATCAGCCTGCGCGTCGGATCGGGCGAGGCGATCGGACTGATCGGCCCGTCGGGCTCCGGCAAATCCACCCTGCTGATGGTGATGGCGGGGCTGGAGCGGCCTGACTCCGGTCAGGTGGTGGTCAATGGCACCGCTTTCAATGATCTCGACGAGGACGGATTGGCGCGCTTCCGCGGCCGTCATGTCGGTATCGTCTTCCAGTCCTTCCATCTGATCCCGACCATGACGGCACTGGAGAATGTCGCCGTGCCTCTGGAGCTCGCAGGTCATCCCGATCCGAACGGGCGAGCGGCGATGGAGCTGGAGGCGGTGGGCCTCGGCGCCCGCCTGCATCACTATCCGCGTCAGCTCTCCGGCGGCGAGCAGCAGCGCGTCGCGCTGGCGCGCGCGCTCGCACCCGATCCGGCGATCCTCGTCGCAGATGAGCCGACCGGCAATCTCGACGAGAGCACCGGCAGCCAGATCGTCGATCTCCTGTTCGCGCAACATGCCGAACGCGGCATGACGCTGGTGCTGGTCACTCACGACAAGGGGCTCGCCGAACGCTGTGACCGCGTGGTGCGCCTGCGCTCCGGCCATATCGAGACGGCTTGATGGCTGTCATGACTGACAATCCCGCGTCAACGCGCGGTTCGTCGCTGGCCCTGCGTTACGCGCTCCGCGAGCTGCGCGGTGCGCTCAGCGGCTTTTATGTTTTCATCGCCTGCATCGCGCTCGGGGTATTGGCGATTGCCGGCGTCGGCTCGGTGGCGGCGAGTTTGAATGACGGCCTCGCACGCGAAGGTCGCACATTGCTCGGGGGCGATATCGCTTTCTCGCTGATGCAGCGCGAGGCAAAGCCGGAGGAGTTCGCTTTCCTGCGCCAGCATGGCGCGGTCTCCGTCGTGGCAACCTTGCGCGGCATGGTGCGTGCCGGCAACGGGGATCTGGCGCTGGTCGAGATGAAGGCGGTGGACGCCGCCTATCCGTTGCTCGGCAAATTGAAGCTCGCGCCGCAGATGCCGATCTCCGATCTGCTGGCAGAACGCGACGGCGCCTATGGCGCCGCGACCGACACGACGTTGTTGGCGCGCCTTGGCCTCAAACTCGGCGATCGTGTCACGGTTGGTAGTGCGACCTTCGAGATCCGCAGCGTCGTCGAGTCGGAGCCGGACAAGCTCTCTGGCGGTGTCGGCTTCGCTCCGCGTTTCCTCGTCAGCGAGGATGCGCTGCGCGCCAGCGCGTTGCTGCAGCCGGGTAGTCTCGTGCGATGGACCTATCGCGTTCGCCTGCCGGACAGCGGCGATGCCACCATCAAGGCCTTCACCGACGATGCCCGCAGCCAGTTGCCGCAGGCGGGATGGGAAATCCGCTCGCGCGACAATGCCTCGCCGCAGCTCGAGCGCAGCATTTCGCGTTTCACCCAGTTCCTCACTCTGGTCGGTCTGGCCTCGCTTCTTGTCGGCGGCGTCGGTGTCGCCAATGCGGTGAAGAGCCATATCGACCGGCGCCGTGAGGTGATCGCCGCGCTGAAGGCGCTGGGCGCTACCGGGCGCGACGTGTTCGCGATGTATCTGGTGCAGGTGATGCTGCTCGCTCTGATCGGCTCGCTGATCGGTCTCGTGCTCGGCGCGATGCTGCCTTTTGCCATCGTGGGCCTGCTCGGCCATCTGCTGCCGTTGCCGGTGGTGCCCGCGCTGCATCCCGGTGCACTGTCGCTGTCGCTCCTTTACGGCCTGCTGACGGCACTCGCTTTCGGCCTCTGGCCGCTGGCGCGGGTGCATGATGTTCCGGTCGCAGCGCTGTTTCGCGACGCCGCGCACACGGAAGCGAAGCGACCGCAGGCGCGCTACATTGCCTGGATGGCACTGGTCGTCTCCATGCTGATCGCCATCGTGATCGGCCTCGCTTACGACAAGCGCGTTGCCGCCATCTTCGTGGTGTCGTCGATCGTGGTGTTTATTCTGCTGCGCGGAATCGCCGTCGTATTGATGGCCATTGCGCGAAAGTTGCCGCGTCCAGGCATGACCATGCTGCGTCTCGCCATCGCCAATATCCACCGACCGGGCGCCTTGACGCCGTCTGTGGTGTTGTCGCTCGGGCTTGGCCTTACGGTGCTGGTGACCGTCACACAGATCGACGGCAATCTGCGCCGCCAGTTCATGGCATCGCTGCCGGACAAGGCGCCGTCGTTCTATTTCATCGATATCCCCTCCACCGAAGCGGATCGTTTCGCGGCGTTCCTCAAGGAAAAGCAGCCGCAATCGACGGTGGAGGAAGTGCCGATGCTGCGCGGTCGTATTGTGGCCGCGCGCGGGGTCAAGGCGGAGGAACTCAAGCCCTCTGCCGATGCCGAATGGGTGCTGCAGAGCGACCGTGGCGTCAGCTATACCGATGAGGTCCCGCGTGGATCCAAGGTGGTCGAAGGCGAGTGGTGGCCGAAGAATTACAGTGGCCCGCCGCTGGTGTCGTTCGAGAAGAAGCTTGCCGACGGACTGGGTCTCAAGCTCGGCGATGAGGTCGTGGTCAATGTTCTCGGCCGCGATGTCTCGGCCAGGATCGGCAGCCTTCGCAGCGTCGACTGGCAGAGCCTCGGGATCAACTTCATCCTGGTGTTTTCGCCCAACACGTTCCGCGGCGCGCCGCATACCCATATCGCGACCTTGACCGAACCACAGGCCGCTCCCGCGCAGGACGCTGCGCTGGTGAAGGCGGTGGCCGATGCCTTCCCGATGGTGACGACGGTGCGGGTGCGCGAAGCGCTCGATACGATCGGAACCGTGGTGACCAATCTGACACTGGCGATTCGCGGCGCCAGTGCCGTCACGCTGCTTTCGGCCATTCTGGTGCTTGGCGGAGCGCTCGCAGCGGGCCATCGTTACAGGGTTTATGACGCGGTTATCCTGAAAACTCTCGGAGCCTCGCGCGGGCGGCTGCTCGGCGCCTATGCGCTGGAATATCTGATGATCGGCCTCTCAACCGCGGTGTTTGCCGTCGCTGCGGGGTCTGTGGCCGCGTGGCTGATTGTCACGCGGCTGATGAACCTGACCTTTGGTTGGCAGGCCGAAAGCTCGGCAATCGTGGTGTTTGCGGCGCTTATTGTCACAGTCGGGCTCGGCCTTCTGGGTACGCTGGTAGCCTTGAATCAGAAGCCAGCGGCCGTCTTGCGGAATTTGTGAGCCGTTTTGATAACCGGCTGCCATTTCTGGCCGGATTTTGGTCCAAAAGGATACCGGAGTCTGCGCGCGCCGTGCGGAGGTTAATTGCCAGTTTCGCGGGTGATTATTGCGGAGCGACATTCCGCCACGCATGGAAGCTTGCAGTGAATGTGTTAGTTTACCACATACCCTTTGGGTCAGGCCTTCAGCGTTTATGTCGAGATTTTCATCCCGAACGGCGTTGAATCTGGGATACAATTCGGACCGGCGACGCACACCCTTTGCGGGCGCCCGGACAACTTATCGAGGTTTCGACCATGTCGGATCTAGACCGTAACTACGCCTCTCCCTTCGGCCGTGCCGCCTCGCGTGACACCGCTGCGGTGGATGCAGGCCTGCGCTCCTACATGCTGCGCATCTACAACTACATGACCATCGGCCTGGCCATCACCGGCTTCGCTGCTCTGGGCGTGTATATGGGCGCCGTCACCGACGCCTCCAACGCCGTTGCCCGGGTCGGTTCGACCCATCTGTCGGCGTTCGGCTATTACATGTTCGCCAGTCCGCTGAAGTGGGTGTTCATCGCTGCCCCGCTGGTGATGGTGTTCGCCATCTCCTTCGGCATCAACCGCCTGAAGCCGGCTACCGCGCAGCTCCTGTTCTGGGTGTTCGCGGCGCTGATGGGCGTCTCGCTGTCGTCGATCTTCCTGGTGTACACTCACACCTCGATCGTGCGCGTGTTCTTCATCACTGCGGCCTCGTTCGGTGCGCTGAGCCTCTACGGCTACACCACCAAGCGTGACATGACGGGCATGGGCTCGTTCCTGCTGATGGGCCTGTTCGGCATCATCATCGCGAGCATCGTGAACATCTTCGTGGCGTCGTCGATGCTGCAGTTCATCGTGTCGGTGGTCGGCGTGCTGATCTTCGCAGGCCTCACTGCCTACGATACCCAGCGCTTGAAGAACGATTACATCTACGGCTACGCCTCGCAGGGTGGTGATATCGCAGAACGTGCGGCCATCACCGGTGCCTTGTCGCTGTACCTGAACTTCATCAACCTGTTCACGCTGCTGCTGCAGTTGCTCGGACAGAAAGAGTAAGTCAGGCGCATCGCCAGACCGATCGGAGCCCCGGCCAAAAGCCGGGGCTTTTCTTTTCGAAAAGCCGGACCTACGGTTCCCTCATGTCCGAGATCAACATCCGTGCGGCAACCGCCGCGGACCTTCCCGCCATCACCGCCATCTATGAAGAAGCGGTTCTTCACGGCACCGCGACCTTTGAAATCGACCCGCCGGATCTCGCCGAGATGACACGGCGCTTTGAAGGATTGGCGAGTGGCGGCTTTCCCTATTTCGTGGCGACCGAGGGCGATCAGGTGCTCGGTTATGCCTATGCCGGCCCGCACCGGCCCCGCATGGCCTATCGCTTCACGGTCGAGAATTCGATCTATCTTGCCCCGGCCGCACAGCGCCGTGGCATCGGGGGCAAGATGCTCGCTGCCCTGCTCGTGGCCTGTGAAGCGAAAGGATTCCGGCAGATGGTGGCGGTGATCGGCGATAGCGCCAATGCCGGCTCCATCGCCGTCCATCGCAACGCCGGCTTTGCGTTGATCGGCACCCATCCGAGCGTCGGCTTCAAATTTGGCCGCTGGCTCGACACCGTATCGATGCAGCGCGCCCTGGGAACCGGTGCCGGAACGCTGCCCTAAGGCAATAGCCCGGACGCATTGCTGTGCAATCCGGGTGCTCCGGCGCGTTTCAGCTATCCCGACATCCCCGCATTGCGCTGCGCTCGACGCGGGCTATAGGGGATTGTCACACCACTGCCAGCTTGCGATCGATCACCAGCAGCACCCGATCGAGCTCGTGGCCGCGGCGCAGGATCATGCCGGTGGCGGAGATCACGCTATACATCCCCTGCTTGCGCATCAGCTTCGGATCCTTTTCGATCCGGTAGATCGGAATCTCCGACGAGCGGCGGAATACCGAGAAGACGGCGCGGTCGCGCAGGAAGTCGATGGCGTAATCCCGCCATTCGCCGTCCGCGACCATGCGTCCATAGAGATTGAGGATGCGGCTGAGTTCGAGCCGGTTGAAGCTGACGACAGGCGCCGGCGTCGGGCCTGTCGTCGCCCGATTCGCGCTGGGGTCACTGTCTCCCGGAATCACTTGCATCGGCGCCTCCTGTCACATCACGTACATGATTGCGCCGTCTGCCATTCACCGCAAGGGTCGGCCGCGAAGCCGTCGGGAGAAATCTCCCGTCACGGGAACGTTAGGCCAATCTTATTGCCGCCCAATTTTGGCCCATCCGACGCCCTTGTGGCTTTCTACAAAAAGACACTGCGTCGGGTCCGGTTCTTTCGGTCTCGGATTCCTCAGCCCCCAGCCCCCCGTGGTCGTCGGGATCGGACCCTGCGCAGAAAGTATAGTAATCCCCACTGGGCCAACGCGAGTTGGTCCATTTCTTTTTGTGGCGCGCGCTTCCCGCCGTCAGACCGTCAAAAATTCAGCACCCTCTGTCATGATCGGATGCTTACGTCCTGCCATAAGCACGGGCGTTAATCGCCGTGTCCACGAACGCGCTGGATGACTTCATCTCGAGCCAGGCGAACAACCCCGGCCATGACGAACGATATAACGATGTCTGGTTCCAGCTACCGCAGCGACGTATATGCTGCGCCGCGCATCGCGCCGGGCCTGTCGCGCGAGCCGTCCTGCACATAGACGACAGCCGCATCAACGCCGTCGCGCGAGACATTCTCCAGCGGTACCGTCCAGCTGACGGCACTACCGTTCCAGTCGCCGACCTTCAGCCAGTTGCGAACCACATTGTAGTAAGTGAGTTCGCGTCCGCGATTCTCGCCACGGTTGATTGTGATCGGCACCGACTTCGATACCGAGCAAATCCACACCTCGCCGTGATCGTGGCTCGAGGTTGGGGTAGAAGCGGCAACGGAGACGTTCACATGCTTGCCGGATACGGAAACTGAGACCGGTACTGACATGACCGAGGCGCTTTGTTTGGTCGCGCTGATCGCGTCCTTGATTTGTGTCGCGTCGCTGCCAATCACGTGCGTTGCGCCATTGATGATGGCTTGCGGCGTATAGATGTCGCGATCGCCGCGCATCCGCGAATAGGCTTTCTGGCGCGCACTGAAGCGCGAATCTGCCAGGGTGTCCCGCCAGCCAAGATAGTCCCAGTAGTCGACCGGCATGCTGAGTGGAATCACCGACGGATCCTTGGCGAGGTCGCCAATGATCTTGTCGGCCGGCGGGCACGACGAACAACCCTGCGACGTGAACAGTTCCACCACCGCCCGCGGCTGCGCCTGCGCGCTTTGACTGAGCGCCATGTGACTGAATGCGACAAGCACACTGGCGCTGAGGGCGCCAGTCAATCGCGATGTGTCACGGAGAGATTTCATCAAGACGTGCCGCGCTCGGAGTTGGGCAAACCAAATTGGTGCCGCTCGATGGGGTCATCAAAACCAATGGTGCCACTAGACCGAACGGATCCATCTTCGATGAATCCGACTCTAGCTTTCTCTTGTTAGCGCACGATCCGGTCCGAAAACCGGAATCCACTTTTCGCGATCGTGCCCTAATGCAGAAGGCGGCCCTTCATAGGCCGCCTTCCAATCACTAGCTACTCACTTCAAGGTGAGGCAAGACGTCACAGCAGCTGCGGGTTACGCGGCGAGCTGACGCAGCACGTAATGCAGAATACCGCCGTTACGGTAGTACTCCAGCTCGTCCAGCGTATCGATGCGGCAGAGCAACGGCTCCTTGTGCACCGAACCATCGGGCGACGTGATCTCGGCGATCAGCTGCTGGCGCGGCTTGAGGTCGCCGACGAGGCCCTGGATGGTGACCTTTTCGTCGCCCTTGAGGCCAAGCTTCTTCCAGGAAGAGCCGTTCTCAAAGGTCAGTGGCAGCACGCCCATGCCGACAAGGTTCGAGCGGTGAATACGCTCGAAGCTCTCGGTGATCACGGCGCGAACGCCGAGCAGACGCGTGCCCTTCGCAGCCCAGTCGCGCGATGAGCCATTGCCGTATTCGGCGCCGCCGAAGATCACCAACGGCACCTGTTCGGCCTGATACTTCATTGCGGCATCGTAGATCGACATCGCTTCGCCGTCGGGCCAGTGCTTGGTCATTCCGCCTTCCGGCACATTGCCGTCGGCGCCCTGCATCATGAAGTTCTTGATGCGGATATTGGCGAAAGTGCCGCGCATCATCACTTCGTGGTTGCCGCGGCGCGTGCCGTATTGATTGAAGTCGGCCGGACGCACCTGGTGTTCCGACAAATACTTCCCGGCAGGCGAGGTCAGTTTGATCGAACCGGCCGGCGAGATGTGGTCGGTGGTGATCTTGTCGCCGAACAGCGCCAGGATGCGCGCACCGACGATGTCGGTGATCGGCTCCGGTTCCTTCTTCATGCCTTCGAAGTAAGGCGGGTTCTGAACATAGGTCGAGCCCATGTTCCACTTGTAGGTCTCGCTCTCGGTGGTCTTGATCTTCTTCCAGTTGGCGTCGCCTTCGAAGACATTGGCGTATTTCTTCTTGAAGATCGTCGAGGTGACGTACTTCTTGATGATCGCGTTCACGTCCTTCGAGGTCGGCCAGATGTCTTTCAGATAGACCGGCTTGCCGTCCTTGCCTTCGCCAATCGGCTCGACCGCGAGATTCTTTGTCACGGTGCCAGCGAGGGCGTGAGCGACGACCAGCGGCGGCGAGGCGAGATAGTTCGCCTGTACATCCGGTGAGACGCGGCCTTCGAAGTTACGATTGCCCGAAAGCACGGCTGCGGCGACGATGCCGTTGTCGTTGATTGATTTCGAGATCTCTTCCGGCAGTGGGCCGGAGTTGCCGATGCAGGTGGTGCAGCCGAATCCGACTAGGTTGAAACCGACCTTGTCGAGATCGAGTTGCAGGCCGGAATCGGCGAGATATCCGGCGACGACCTGCGAGCCCGGCGCCAGCGAGGTCTTCACCCACGGTTTTGCTTTCAGGCCTTTGGCAACGGCGTTACGTGCAAGCAGGCCGGCGGCCACCAGCACGCTCGGATTCGAGGTGTTGGTGCATGAGGTGATGGCGGCAATAACGACGTCGCCATGGCCGAGATCGAAGTTCTTGCCCTCGACCTTGAAGCGTTCAGTGGCGTTGGGCTTCTTGTATTCGGTGGCGAGCGCATTCGCGAAACCTTCGGCAATCGCCGGCAGCGCGACACGACCTTCCGGACGCTTCGGACCGGCCATCGACGGCACGACGTCGCCGAGATCGAGCTTCAGCGTTTCGGTGAATACCGGATCCGGCGACTTGGCGGTGCGATACAGGCCCTGCGCCTTGGCATAGGCTTCGACGAGCGCAACGCGCGCGGCCTTGCGGCCCGATGTCTTCAGATAATCGAGGGTGGCGGCATCCACCGGGAAGAAGCCGCAGGTCGCGCCATATTCCGGCGCCATGTTGCCGATCGTTGCCTTGTCGGCGACCGACATCGCGTCGAGACCGGGGCCGTAGAATTCCACGAATTTGCCGACGACGCCCTGCTTGCGCAGCATCTGGGTGACGGTCAGCACGAGGTCGGTGGCGGTGACGCCTTCCTTCAGCGCGCCCGACAGCTTGAAGCCGACCACGTCAGGCAGCAGCATCGATTGTGGTTGGCCGAGCATCGCCGCTTCCGCCTCGATACCGCCGACGCCCCAGCCGAGCACGGCCAGACCGTTGACCATGGTGGTGTGCGAGTCGGTGCCCACCAGCGTGTCGGGATAGGCGATCTCGAAAGTGCCGGTCTTCCGGCCAATGGTCATCTTCTGCTTCTTCGTCCAAACGGTCTGGGCGAGATATTCGAGATTGACCTGGTGGCAGATGCCGGTGCCGGGCGGCACGACGGAGAAGTTCGAAAAGGCGCTCTGGCCCCACTTCAGGAATTCGTAGCGTTCCTTGTTCTGCTTGTACTCCTCGGCAACATTCTTGCCGAAAGCCTTGTTGTCACCGAAGAAGTTGACGATCACCGAGTGGTCGATGACCAGATCGACCGGGACCAGCGGGTTGATCTTCTTCGGATCGCCCTTCAGCGCCTGCATCGCGTTGCGCATCGCAGCGAGATCGACCACGGCCGGGACACCGGTAAAGTCCTGCATCAGCACGCGGGCCGGGCGGAACGAGATTTCATGCTCAAGCTTGCGCTTCCTGGCCCACTTGGAGAAAGCGACGATGTCTGCCTTCTTGACGGTGCGGTCGTCTTCGTTGCGCAGCAGATTCTCGAGCAGGACCTTCATCGAATAGGGCAGTTTCGAGATGCCGGTCAGGCCGTTCTTCTCGGCCTGGGGCAGGCTGTAATAGACATAGGTCTTGGCGCCGACCTTGAGGGTCTTGCGGCACTTGAAACTGTCGAGCGAGGTCATGCGAAGGGGTCCCACTTCAGTTTGAGCGGCGCCCCGGGCGGGGCGCCAAGGCACGCTCGGCGGGGCATGGCCAGTTCGCTTGCGGGCGCCGATTGTGTGCTGCATCAATGGTCGCTTTATAGAATCTTTCTAGAACGGCTGCCACAGCGACAATCGTTTGCAGCCTTGCGAAATGATGCAACAACGCCACGGGATGTCTTGATCAAATCTGCAGGTACGGAAAAGTGATGATGCGGCTGGCGGGCCAGAATCTGCGATGCGTGCGCGCGGGCCGCGAGGTGTTCGCGGGACTCGATTTCGCGGCGAAAGCGGGGGAGGCGGTTGCCGTGGTCGGCCCCAACGGGGCCGGCAAGACATCGCTGCTGCGCCTGATCGCAGGGCTGATCATGCCGGCCGATGGAACGATCGCGCTGGATGGCGGCGATGCCGAGCTGAGCGTGGCCGAACAGGCGCATTATCTCGGTCATCGCGATGCGATGAAGCCGGCTTTGACGGTGACGGAGAATCTCGGATTCTGGGCGGAATTTCTTGGCGGCGTGGCCTCCGGGCCGGCCGCCGCGCTGGAGGCTGTGGGGCTCAGCCATGCCGCGCAACTGCCGGCTGGTTTCCTGTCGGCCGGCCAGCGCCGGCGCCTCTCGATCGCCCGGCTGCTGACGATCAAGCGCCCGATCTGGCTGCTCGACGAGCCGACCTCGGCGCTGGATGCGGGCAGCCAGAAGGTGTTTGCGGGATTGATGACGGCGCATCTGGCCGGCGGCGGCCTGATCATGGCAGCGACACATACCCCGTTGGGGATCGCGGCGCGGGAGTTGCGAATCGGGGGCGAGGCGTGACGCACATCGAAGTCGCCATGCCACAAGGCTCCGGCAGTTATGTTCGCTCCGCCCCGCAGGGGGGAGGAGACCTCTGGCGTTCGTGGTTTTGCGGGCGCCTCTCATGACCGCGCTCCTCGCCCTCATCCGCCGCGATATCCGAATCGCCCTCCGCGTCGGCGGTGGCGCGCTGATCGGCGTGCTGTTCTTCCTCACGGTGGTCGTTCTGATGCCCTTCGCCATCGGCCCCGATCTGAATCTGCTGATGCGGCTCGGGCCCGCCATCCTCTGGCTCGGCGCCCTCCTTGCGAGCCTCCTCACCCTCGATCGCCTGTTCACGGCAGATGCTGACGACGGCTCGCTCGATCTCATCCTGATGAGTCGTACGCCGCTGGAATTCGCCTGTGCAGCCAAAGCGCTTGCGCATTGGCTGGCCGCCGGCGTTCCGCTGGTCGCTGCGACGCCGGTGCTTGGGCTGCTGCTCAATCTCGATGCCTCGGCGACGCTGGCTGTGGCGTTGACGCTGCTGGTTGGCACCCCCGCGCTGACCTTCACGGGGATGATCGGCGCCGCATTGGCGGTGACGCTGCAGCGGGGCGGCTTGCTGCTCGCCGTGCTGGTGCTGCCGCTGTCGATCCCGGTGCTGATTTTTGGCGTTGCCGCATCGAACGCGGCCATTGTCGAACAGGGGACCATGGCGTTTGGTACGCCGTTTTCGATCTTGTGCGCGATCTCGCTGGCGAGCCTGGTGATCGGACCATTCGCCGCGGCGGCAAGCTTGCGTCACGGCATGGATTGACGGAGGTCAATCCATGGCAACCCAAAATGAATGAGAATAAGTTGCATTGATCGCGGGCGCTGCCGCGACTAGTGGAAATGCCATGACGCTGACCGAACTCGCCAATCCCACCCGGTTCCTGTCCCTCGCCACCCGCGTACTGCCGTGGCTGGCGATGCTCACCGGCGTGCTCCTTATTGTCGGCCTGTATCAGGCTGTGCTGGCGCCCGACGACTATCAGCAGGGCGCCACCGTCAAGATCATGTTCATCCATGTCCCGAATGCGTGGCTTTCGATGTTTGTCTGGGGCGTAATGACCCTGGCCTCATTGGGCACCTTGGTATGGCGCCATCCGCTCGCCGATGTTGCAGCCAAGGCTGCCGCACCGATCGGGGCGGCCTTTACATTCCTGGCCCTCGTCACCGGCTCGCTATGGGGCCGGCCGATGTGGGGCACCTATTGGGAATGGGATGCGCGGCTCACCTCGGTGCTGATCCTGTTCCTGATGTATCTCGGCCTGATCGCGCTGTGGCGTGCCGTCGAGGACCCCTCGCGCGCCGCACGCGCTGCGGCCATTCTCACGCTGGTCGGCGCCATCAACATTCCGATCATCAAGTTCTCGGTCGACTGGTGGAATACGCTGCACCAGCCGGCTTCGGTAATCCGCATGGGCGGCTCGACCCTCGACAAGTCCTATCTCTATCCGCTCCTGATTATGGCGGTGGCCTTCTCGCTGCTATTCGTCACGCTGCATCTCGCCGCCATGCGTAACGAAATCCTGCGCCGTCGCTTGCGGTCGCTGCAGATGCTGCAAGCCTCGAAGCCGGTGGCACTGCCATGATGTCGCTTGGTCCCTACGCGTCCTTCATCGTCACGTCCTACGTGCTGGTTGCAGCTGTGGTGCTGATCCTGATCGTCTGGATCGCCGTCGATCATCGCCGGGTGCGTGCGAAGCTGCATGCGCTGGAAGAGGCAGGGATCGCGCGTCGCTCCGGCCGTGGAGTGAAGGAGCTCAAATGAGCGAAATCGCAACCGCAGCTCCGAAGCGCCGCTGGGTGCTGGCATTGCCGCTGGTGATCTTCGCCGCGCTTGCCGCCTTGTTCTGGTTTCGCCTCGGCGCCGATCCTTCGAAACTGCCGTCCGCGCTGATCGGCAAGCAGGTCCCGCAAACGGCGCTGCCTGCCCTGCCGGGGCTGAACGACAATGGCACGCCGATTCCCGGCCTCGATCCTGCAGCCTTCCTCGGCAAGGTCAGTGTCGTCAATGTCTGGGCGTCATGGTGCGTGCCGTGCCACGACGAGGCGCCGATCCTCACCGAACTCGGCAACGACAAGCGCCTGCAGCTGGTCGGCATCAATTACAAGGACGCCGCGGACAATGCCCGCCGTTTTCTCGGCCGCTACGGCAATCCGTTCGGCATCGTCGGCGCGGACAGCAATGGCCGTGCATCGATCGAATGGGGCGTCTATGGCGTGCCGGAGACCTTCATCGTCGGCCGTGATGGCAAGATCGCCTACAAGCTGGTGGGCGGCATCAATCAGGACAATCTTGCAAAAGTGCTGAAGCCGGCGATCGAGAAGGCGCTCGCCGCGGGTAGTTAGTTCGCTCGCCGTAACGCTCTACTATCAAAAAATAAATTTCAGCTTTTATCTGCGGTTCATTTTGGCGCCGCGAGTCCGCCACGAATGCGCAGCTCAATCGGTTTGTTACTTAACCGTCCTGGAGGGACAAACCGATGCGCACTTTCAAGCTTGCTTCCCTGACTGCAGCCGCTCTCTCGCTCGGCGTTCTCGCCGCTTCACCATCGATGGCTCAAGCGCCACAAACAGCGCCCGCAGCGACCAGCAAGATGGCGCCCGCGGCTGCGCCGAAGACGGCGCCTGCCGCGACGACAACGGGTGCGGCGTCGGCAAAGACCGATCTGGTCGATATCAATTCGGCGACTCCCGAGGCGCTGGAAGCGCTGCCGGGAATTGGCAAGGCCTATTCGGCAGCGATCGTCAAAGGCCGGCCGTATAAGGGCAAGGACGAGCTCGTGCAGAAGAAGATCGTGCCCGAAAAGACCTATGACGGCATCAAGGACAAGGTGGTTGCGAAGCAGAAGAGCTGAGCGCTCCCATGATCAGGACGCATCGGCGCATTCGCGCCGGTGCGTCCTCTGTTGCCGCGGCCGGTCAGCGATCCAGCACGCAGTCCTTCACCGCATCGCCGAGCGCCGCGAAGTCAGCCTTGCGTGGCGAAGTCCTGCGGAAGGCGAGACCGATGGTGCGGCCCGGCTGCGGATTTTCGAGCCGCAGAAACTTCACGCGAGTATCGCGCTGTTCGACATCGGCGGCGATCTGCGGGATCAGTGTCACGCCGTAACCATTTGCTACCATCTGGATTACCGTGGAAAGGCTCGACGCCGCGAAGGCGGTGCCCGCCGCCGTCATGCCGCCGCGCGCGGTGGCGCAGAAGGCCAATGCCTGATCACGCAGGCAATGCCCGTCCTCAAGAAGAATGAGACGGCTCTGATCGATCTCCGATGACTTGATGCGCTGGTCGGCGGGGCGCGAATCATTCGCCGGCACCGCCAGCAGGAATGTGTCGTCGAACAGTTTGAGCGTTTCGATCTCAGCCTCGCCGAGCGGCAGTGCCAGCATGGCGGCATCGAGCACGCCGCTCTTTACGTCATCGACCAATTGGCGCGTCTGCGTTTCCCGCAATTCGAGTCGCAGCTCCGGAAATTGTTTCTGCAGCGCCGGCAAGATGCGTGGCAGCAGGTAAGGCGCGAGAGATGGGATCACGCCCAGCGTCAGCCGGCCCGTCAACACGCCGCCGCGATGCCGGGCGAAATCCACGAGATCGCGAGATGCCGCCAGCACGTCCTCGCCGCGCCGCGCCACTTCGCGGCCGACATCGGTGAGGATCACTTCGCCTGGCCGCCGCTCCACCACCTGCACGCCGAGCGTCCGTTCGAGGTCGCGAATCTGCATCGACAGCGCCGGCTGGGTGACGGCGCAGGCCTCGGCGGCGCGGCCGAAATGACCGTGTTTTGCGAGGGCGGAGAGATAGCGGAGTTGGCGCAGGGTGATCATTGTCAATCAGATAAACTGATCGAGAGCCCAAGACAATTCGACTGGACCTGATCTAAGAAAGCTTCCAATCTGTCGTCACGAATTTCCGCCATGGTAGGCGCTCGCCTGCCGCCAAAATTCGTCAGGCAATTGAAAAGATAGAGCTTTTGGAAAATTGAGCGGTTTTGTCGCGGCGATCCCCGATCGCTGCAAGCCGTTCGCCAGCAGCCGAAGGAGAATGAGATGGACGCGAAGACTGATGGCGCCGGCAAGTGCCCGGTGATTCATGGAAGCAAGGGTCAGAACAATCGCGGCTGGTGGCCGGAGCATCTCGATGTCGGCATCCTCCACACCAACCATCCCTCGGCCGATCCGATGGGCGAGGCGTTCGACTACGCCAAGGAATTCGAGAGCCTCGATCTCGATGCCGTCATCAAGGACCTGACGGCGCTGATGACCGATTCGCAGGAGTGGTGGCCGGCGGACTTCGGTCACTACGGCGGCCTGTTCATCCGCATGGCCTGGCACTCGGCCGGCACCTATCGCATCACCGATGGCCGCGGCGGCGCCGGCCAGGGCCAGCAGCGTTTCGCGCCGCTGAATTCGTGGCCGGATAACGTCAATCTCGACAAGGCCCGCCGCCTGCTGTGGCCGATCAAGCAGAAATACGGCAACAAGATTTCCTGGGCGGATCTGATGATCCTCACTGGCAACGTCGCGCTCGAATCCATGGGTTTCAAGACCTTCGGCTTCGCCGGCGGCCGCGCCGATGTGTGGGAGCCGGAAGAGCTCTATTGGGGTCCGGAAGGCACCTGGCTCGGCGACGAGCGCTATAGCGGCGAGCGTCAACTGTCGGAGCCGCTCGGCGCCGTGCAGATGGGCCTCATCTACGTCAATCCGGAAGGCCCGAACGGCACGCCCGATCCGCTCGCTTCGGCGCGCGACATCCGCGAAACCTTCTTCCGCATGGCGATGAATGACGAAGAGACCGTGGCCCTGATCGCCGGCGGCCACACCTTCGGCAAGACCCATGGTGCGGGCGACGCATCGCTGGTCGGTGTCGATCCGGAAGGCGCGGAGCTGGAAGCCCAGGGGCTCGGCTGGAAGAGCAAGTTCGGCACCGGCATCGGCGGCGACTCTATCGGCAGCGGCCTCGAAGTCACCTGGACGCAGACGCCGACCAAGTGGAGCAACCACTTCTTCGACAATCTCTTCAAGTTCGAATGGGAGCTGACCAAGAGCCCGGCCGGCGCGCATCAGTGGGTGGCGAAGAATGCGGCTGCGGATATCCCGCATGCGCATGATCCGTCCAAGAAGCTGCTGCCGACCATGCTGACCTCGGACCTCGCGCTGCGCTTCGATCCGATCTACGAGAAGATTTCGCGCCGCTTCTACGAGAATCCCGATCAGTTCGCCGATGCGTTCGCCCGCGCCTGGTTCAAGCTGACCCATCGCGACATGGGTCCGTTCGTGCGCTATCGCGGCAAGCTCGTGCCGAAGGAAGAGCTGATCTGGCAGGATCGCGTCCCGGCTAACGACAAGCCGGGGCTCGGAGACAAGGACATCGCCGATCTCAAGGCGAAGGTTCTGGCCTCCGGTCTGTCAGTCTCCGAACTGATTGGTGCCGCCTGGGCTTCGGCCTCGTCGTTCCGCGGTTCGGACAAGCGTGGCGGCGCCAATGGCGCGCGCATCCGCCTCGCGCCGCAGAAGGATTGGGAAGTCAACCAGCCTGCGCAGCTTGCCAAGGTGCTGGGCAAGCTGGAGGCGATCCAGAAGGAAAGCGGCAGGATCTCGCTCGCCGACCTGATCGTGCTCGCCGGTTCGGCTGCGGTCGAAAAGGCTGCCAAGGATGCGGGCGTCGCGGTCACCGTGCCGTTCCTCCCGGGGCGGGGCGATGCAACCCAGGACCAGACCGACGAGCATTCCTTCGCTCCGCTCGAGCCGCGCGCCGATGGCTTCCGCAACTACGTCAACGGCAAGGCGACGCAGTTCATGAAGCTGGAAGAGGCGCTGGTCGATCGCGCGCAGCTGCTCACCCTCACCGCGCCGGAAATGACGGTGCTGGTCGGTGGCCTGCGCGTCCTCGGCGCCAATGTCGGTGACAGCAAGCACGGCGTCTTCACATCGAAGGTGGGCACGCTGACGAACGACTACTTCGTCAACCTGCTCGACATGGGTACGGTGTGGGCGCCGAATGGCGAGAACACCTATGAAGGCCGCGACCGCAAGACCAACGCGGTGAAGTGGACCGCAACCCGCGTCGATCTGATCTTCGGCTCGCATGCCCAGTTGCGTGCGATCGCTGAAGTCTACGGTTCTGGCGATGCCAAGGAGAAGTTCGTGAAGGACTTCGTCAAGGCCTGGACCAAGGTGATGAACGCGGATCGCTTCGATCTCGCCGACAAGCCGAAGACGCTGCAGGCGGCTGAGTAAGCGGCGCAGGTAGAACGAACAACGAAGCCCTCGCGACCAAGTCGCGGGGGCTTTTTTCTTTTCCTCTTCCTTCTCCCCTTGTGGGAGAAGGTGGCTTCGCGAAGCGAAGACGGATGAGGGGTAGCCATGAAGCTCGGAGCTTGTGGTACCCCTCACCCGTCCGCGCGCCAAGAGGCCGGGCTCCCGCAAGGGAAGAGGGCGCGTGGCGCGTCTTGCACCTGCCCCCGAATTCTCGCAGAACAATCTTCTCAGAAACGGGAGGTCGCCGATGATGAAACTCTACTGGTCGCCGCGTTCGCGATCGTTCACTGCCTTGTGGCTGATGGAAGAGACCGGAGTTCCTTATGAGCGCGTTCTGATTGATATCCAGAAGGGCTCGCAGCGCACGCTGGAATTCCTCGAAGTGAACCCGATGGGCAAGGTGCCGGCGCTGCAGGATGGCGAAGCCACCATGGCGGAAGCCGCGGCGATCTGCGCTTATGTCGCCGAGCGCTATCCCGAAGCGAAACTGGCCCCGCCGCTTGGCGATTCGCACCGCGCCAAATTCCTCTATTGGCTGTTCTTCGCGCCGAGCTGCATCGAGCCGGCCATCGCGCAGATTGCCACCAAGATGGAAATGAGCTCGGTCGCCGCCGGTTGGGGCGATTCGCAGCGCGTGTTCGACGTGCTCGAAGCCGCGCTGGAAGAAGGCCCGTGGATTCTCGGCGAGCAGTTCTCGGCTGCCGATATCGCCATCGGCTCCGGCCTGAATTTTGCGATCCGCCTGTTCAAGATGGTGCCGCCGCGTCCGGCCTTCGAGCGCTATCTCGACCGCTGCGCCGCGCGCCCGGCCTTCAAGCGTGCCGAGGAATATGCGTCAGGCGAGAAGTTCTAGATCCTGATCCACGCGAAGGGATTGTTCGATCTTGTCCCGGGCGCGGTGCAGCGTTCTTCACGCTGCTCCGCAGAACCGGGACCGCACAAGGCTCCGGGGTGTGTAGCGATCCCGGCTCTGCGAAGCGCCGCATCGCGTCCGGGACACGACTCAATTGTCTGAAGCGATGTTTTCAAGCCACTGACGCAAACAGCGCCGGATCGAAGCGGCCTTCATATTCGAAGCTCGCGCCGCCGGTCATCAGCACGTGGTCGTCGCTCTCGCGCCAGTCGATCACGAGTTCGCCGCCGGGCAGCGTCATATGCACCTTGCGTTCGGTGCGGCGCAGGCGTGCGGCCGACACGGCCGTCGCGCAAGCTGCCGTGCCACAGGCCTTGGTGAGGCCGGCGCCGCGCTCCCAGGTGCGCATCACGATATGCTCGCGGTCGACGATATGGGCGAGGGTGATGTTGGCGCGCTCCGGGAAGATCGGGTGGTTCTCCAGCAGCGGCCCGAAGCGTTCGAGGTCGTAGGCATGGATGTCGTCGACCCAGAAGATCGCATGCGGATTGCCCATGCTCGCCACCGAAGGCGTATGCAGGATCGGCGCGTCGATCGGGCCGATCTGCAATTCGATGCCGCGGGTGTCACGGAATTCCTCGGCCAGCGGAATGTCCTGCCAGCCGAACTTCGGGATGCCCATATCCACGGTGAAGGTCTCGCCGTCCGTGCTGCGCCAGCAATTGATCAGCCCGGCCCGGGTTTCGAAAGTGAGGCCGGACTTGTCGGTGCCTGCAAAGGTCTGCCGCGCCACGCAGCGCATGCCGTTGCCGCAGGCGCC
This sequence comes from Bradyrhizobiaceae bacterium PARB1, assembly GCA_002256345.1. GTDB lineage: Bacteria > Pseudomonadota > Alphaproteobacteria > Rhizobiales > Xanthobacteraceae > Tardiphaga. The sequence goes on from NKIY01000004.1 coordinate 709,433, forward strand.
GGCTTCGGACCCGTCATTGTTGTAGATCGAGACAAAAGCTTCCGTGCCGGGCAAGCGTGGCTTCTGCAGCACCATCAACTGGTCATAGGCGATACCCGCCGGGCCAGCCACGGCGCGCGCATCCGCCGGGGTGATCGGCGCGGCGGTGTCCCGCATGTCGATCACGACGATCTCGTTGCCGATGCCGTTCATCTTGGCGAAGGAGTGGTTGGCCAGCGCGCTCATGGATAGGTCCTGATGTTGCCCGCTTTATATGGCGAGACGGGCCGCAATGGCCAGTGCGGCCATTGGCGACGCATGGTACCATCGGGTTCTGTTCGCCGCGCCGGCTGCCCATGGAGACTTTTCGTATGTTCCGCACCCGTCTGTCCCGCTTCGCCACCGCAGCCGCGCTGACCTCGGCCGCAGCACTGGCGCTGAACGTTGCAGCCTGGGCCCAGTCGCCGCCAGCCGAAACGAAGCCGGCCGAGACGACGCCCGCCCCGTCAACTCCGGCGCCGACCCCGGCTGCACCGGCAACACCCGCTGCGCCGGCGACACCCGAGGCGCCAGCCGCACCTGCTACCCCGCCTGCCGCGGCCCAGGCACCGGCCACGCCTGCCACTCCCACCCCCGCGACGCCGGCCCCCCCGGCTGCGGCGGCGACACCGGTGCCGGTTCAGACCGCCGATCCATTCGGTGAGGAGAACACGCTGACGTCCAGGCAGGTGCTCACTTATACGGGCAAGGCGAACTGGGACTCAGCCTTCGACACGCTGATGGACGCGTTCAAGCAGCTGTCCACGTTCCTGGACAAGCAGAAGGTCAAGCCATCCGGTAATCCGCTGATCGTGTACACCTCTACCGACGACACCGGCTTCACCTTCCTTGCCGAGATGCCGGTCGATCAGGAGCTGAAGAATCTTCCGAAGAACATGAGCATGGGCAAGTCACCGGAAGGCAAGGCGCTCAAGTTCGTCCATCGTGGTTCCTACGACAATATGGACAACACCTATGAGGCGATCACCAATCACCTCGATGACAAGAAGCTGGAAGCCAAGGACACCTTCATCGAGGAATACATGACCGATCCGCTGAAGACGGCGGAGGACAAGCTGGTCATCAATGTGTTCGTGCCGCTGAAATAGTCCGGCCATAAAGAAGCGTGGTCACAAAAGGGCCTTGGACGGTTCAGAAAAACACAGCATGAAAAATCATCTGAAACTCGCCGCTCTCGGCATTGCGCTTATCGCCACGCCTGCTTACGCGCAGGTGCCCACCCCGCCCATGATCACCGTGTCCGGCGAAGGCACTGTTTCGGTGCCGCCGGATCTCGCCCTCGTCGATGGCGGTGTGACCTCGGAAGCCAAGACGGCACGCGAGGCCACGGAGGCGAACAACAGCGCCATGGCCAAGGTGCTTGCCGCGCTGAAAAGTGCAGGGATCGATGACAAAGACCTGCAGACCTCGCGGCTGTCGCTGTTTCCGCAATATGCGCAGCAGACCCGGCCGAATGGCGGCCCCAATGTCATCACCGGCTATCGTGCCAGCAATCGCGTGACGATCCGTGTGCGTGATGTGACCAAGGTCGCGGCCACCATCGACACGCTGGTGACTTCCGGTGCGAACGAAGTCGGCGGCATCAATTTTATCGTGACCAAGGCGTCGCAACTGCTCGACGATGCGCGCACGCAGGCGATTGTCGATGCGCGGCGCAAGGCCGAACTCTACGCGAAGGCTGCCGGCGTCACGCTCGGCTCACCGATCAATATTACCGAAGACGGCGCCAATCCGCCGCCAGCACCGATGATGATGCGCAAGGCTTCTGCGGATTTCGCCTCGGCGCCGGTGGCGCAGGGGGAGGAAGTGCTGCGGGTGAATGTCAGCGTGAGCTGGGAGATCAAGCCGAAGCAGTGATGCCGTGAGAGGCGTTGTTCGCTCCTGTCATCCCCGGGCTTGACCCGGGGATCTATTTTTAACGCGAATTCAAAGATGGATGGCCGGGTCAGGCCCGGGGATGACGTGGAGAGGTTCGAGTTAAATCTCGAAGACCTGTCCCGGCTTCAGCGCCACGAACCTATCTTTCGGCATCTCCGCTGCCGCGAGAGCGACCGTCAATCCATTTACCGGCCCGTCGATTGCCTCATCCGTGAGCTGGAACGTCGAATGGTGGCTCGCAAGCGCTTGCTGCGCGCCGCAATCGTTCAGCGCTTTCACTGCGTCTTCCGGGTTCATGTGCTGGTCCTTCATGAACCAGCGCGGCTCATAGGCGCCGATGGGCAGGATCGCGAGCCGGATATCGCCATGCGCCTCGCGCACGCGACGAAAATGCCCACCATCGCCATAGCCGCTGTCGCCGACGATGTAGAGTTTGCCCATTGGCGTCTCCAGCACGAAGCTCGCCCACAGGCAGCGATTGCGGTCGAACAGACCGCGCGCCGTCCAGTGCCGCGTCGGCACCAGCGTCACGGCGAGGCCGTTGCCAAGCTCGACGCGATCTTTCCAGTCATAGGCCTCGGCTTTGATGGCACTGTCGCCGCTTGTCATCGTGACGTCGTTGCCAAGCGGCGTGATCACACGCGGGCTGAACGTCGCGGCCAGTTTCGAGAGCGTCGGAATGTCGAGGTGGTCGTAATGCCCGTGCGAGACCAGCACGACATCGATCTTCGGCAGCTTTTCGAAGGCGATGCCCGGCGCATTGTGCCGCTGCGGTCCGGCAAAGGAGAAAGGCGAGACGCGCTCCGACCACACCGGATCGAACAGGATGTTGAGCCCCGCCGTCTGGATCAGCCAGCTCGCATGCCCGACATAGGACAGCCGCACGCCACTCTCGACCTTCGCCGGCGGCTTATCGGCGAACTCGTTCTCCACCCAGTCCGGCCAGACCTCGCGCTTGCGTCCGCCGCCGAATTGCCAGCGCAGCACCTCGCCGAGCGATTTCGGCGGCACGCCGTCGGGGTCGAAAAACACCTTGCCGTCGAAATGATCGGAGACGGGGCCGGTGTAATTGGGCATGCGGGAAATCCAGAAAGCGGAGACGCCCGCCGTGGCGGTGACGGCGCCGATGGAGGCGAGGAGTTTGCGGCGGGAGATCATGCGGTGGGACAGCAAGGTGAGTGGTTGCTCGCATGTAGTTCCGGTCTCGCTGTTTGCCAAATGTCAAAGCGGTCAGATACAATTTCGGAGAAATCTTCGTGCAAACAGAGGCTTATCGCCTCTGGCGTGACCGTCAGGGCCAAAATTCCTTGACTCCGGCGGCCGCGGGCCGTAATTCCCACCCAAATTCTCGGAAAGTCTTCTTTTCGACCCGCCGACCGGACCGTGAGTCCGGAGGTCAACGCCCGACAGCGCGATGCGCCCTCGGGCGCGAAAGTGTTTTGTTCGTCGCCATTCCAGGAATGGCATTGGGAAGCGGTACGCGATGTTCGACAATCTGTCGGAACGGCTTGGCGGAATTCTCGATAAGCTCACCGGGCGAGGTGCGCTGTCGGAGGCCGATGTCGATTCCGCGATGCGCGAAGTGCGCCGCGCGCTGCTCGAGGCCGACGTCGCCCTCGATGTCGTCCGCTCCTTCACCGACCGCGTCCGCGAACAGGCCGTCGGCGCCACCATCGTCAAGTCGGTCAAGCCCGGCCAGATGGTCGTCAAGATCGTCCATGACGAGCTGGTCGCCACGCTTGGCGGCGAAGGCGAGGGCGGTCTCGATTTCAATGCGGTGCCACCCGTCGCCATCATGATGGTGGGTCTGCAGGGCTCCGGTAAAACCACCACCACGGCAAAGCTCGCCCGTCGCCTCACCCAGCGCGACAAGCGCAAGGTGCTGATGGCCTCCCTGGACGTCTATCGTCCGGCCGCCATGGAGCAGCTCGCGGTGCTCGGCCGCGATCTCGACGTGCCGACTTTGCCGATCGTCGCCGGCCAGCAGCCGGAGCAGATCGCCAAGCGCGCCATCGAAGCGGCGAAGCTCGGCGGCTATGACGTCGTGCTGCTCGACACCGCCGGCCGCACCACGCTCGACGAAGACATGATGCAGGAAGCGGCGACCATCAAAGGGGTCGCCAATCCGCATGAAGTACTGCTGGTCGCGGACTCGCTGACCGGCCAGGACGCCGTCAATCTCGCGCGTTCCTTCAATGAACGCGTTGGCCTCACCGGCATCGTGCTGACCCGCGTGGACGGCGATGGCCGCGGCGGCGCCGCGCTGTCGATGCGCGCCGTCACCGGCAAGCCGATCAAGCTGATCGGCACCGGTGAAAAGACCGATGCGCTGGAAGATTTTCATCCGAGCCGGATCGCCGGCCGCATTCTCGGCATGGGCGACGTCGTGTCGCTGGTCGAGAAGGCCGCCGCGAGCATCGATGCGGAGAAGGCTGCGCGCACCGCCGAGCGCATGCGCAAGGGTCAGTTCGATCTGAACGACATGCGCGAGCAGCTCATCCAGATGACCAATATGGGCGGTCTGTCCGGTCTGATGGGCATGATGCCCGGCATTGCCAAGATGAAGAACCAGATCGCCGCTGCCGGTCTCGACGACCGCGTGGTGAAGCGCCAGATCGCGGTCATCGATTCGATGACGCGTCAGGAGCGCAAGTCGCCCGACATCCTCAAGGCCAGCCGCAAGAAGCGCATCGCTGCCGGTGCCGGCCTCAAGGTCGAGGAAGTCAACAAGGTGCTGAAGATGCACCGGAACATGGCCGACATGATGAAGGCCATGGGCTCCGGCAAGCGCGGCCCGATGGCGGGCCTCGCGCAGGCGATGGGCTTTGGTGGCGGCGCCATGCCGTCGCCCGAGCAGGTCAAGGCGATGGCCGAGAAGCTGCCGCAGGGGCCGGGCGCGTTACCTGAACTGCCGAAGAATTTCCCGGGCCTGCCAGGTCTGGGCAAACCAACGCTGCCGGGTCTCGGCGGCTTTCCCGGTTTCGGGAAAAAGAAATAACCCGCGAATTCAAACGATATCACTCTAGGAGCTACCCATGTCCGTCGTTATCCGCCTCGCCCGCGCAGGCACCAAGAAGCGTCCCGTCTATCACGTCGTCGTCGCCGACTCGCGCTTCCCGCGCGATGGCCGCTTCATCGAGCGTCTCGGCTACTTCAACCCGCTGCTCGCCAAGGACAACGAGCTGCGCCTGAAGCTCGACATGGACAAGGTCAAGGACTGGCTCGCCAAGGGCGCGCAGCCGTCGGATCGCGTGTCCCGTTTCCTCGATGCCGCCGGCGTCAAGAAGCGCGAGCCGCGCAACAACCCGGAGAAGGCTGTGCCGCGCAAGGAACGCAAGGCCGCCGAAGGCAAGTAAGCCGACATGACCACCGCGCAAATCTGCGTCGCGCGCATCGGCGCGCCGCATGGGGTGCGCGGGCAGGTCCGGCTGTGGACCTTCACCGAAGATCCCTATGCCGTGCTCGACTACGGTCCGCTGTCGTCCAAGGATGGCAAGCGGACCATCGAGGTCGACAATGTCCGTGAGGCCAAGGGCCATCTGGTGGCGACGCTGAAAGGCGTCACCGACCGCGATGCCGCCGCCCGCCTCAATGGCGTCGAGCTCTACATTTCGCGCGATGCGCTGCCGGACACCGAAGACGGTGAATATTACCACGCCGACTTGATCGGACTTGCTGCAGTAAATGCTGCCGGCGAGGCGATCGGCCGTGTTGTGGCGATGCATGATTTCGGCGCCGGCGACATCATCGAGATCGCGCCGCCCTCGGGGCCGACACTGCTGCTGCCGTTTACGGATGCCGTGGTGCCCACCGTGGATATCGCGGGTGGCAAGGTGGTGATCGACATGCCTGGCGAAATCGAGGGCGACGGGCCGGAGGCGGCTGAGGACTAAAGTTCAGCTCCTCTTGTCCCGGACGCGGTGCGGCGCTCTTGTGCCGCTCCGCAGAGCCGGGATCGCCGCGAACGCCGGCGTCTGGCACGGTCCCGGCCCAGCTGCGCACCACTTCGTGATGCACTGCGTCCGGGACACGATTTCTCAGCTCGCCAGTGCTTCCCTGATTGTCTCCGCAAACGATGTCGTCTTCCGTCCAATCAGCTTGCTGAGCGTGTGGCTGTCGTCGAACAACGCACCATCGGCTGCGGCCGTATCGGATGTCGCGATCAACTCAGCGAGTTCTTCCGGCAGTCCCGCACCGAGCAGCGCTGCTTTGAAGTCAGCTTCGGGCAAACGGACATACGCGACGGCCTTGCCGGATTGCTTCGTGAGCTCCGCCGCGAACTGCTCCAGCGTGTAGGCCTCGTCGCCAGCCAGCTCATAGACCTTTCCGGCGTGATCTTCTCCCGCCAGCACAGCCGCTGCCGCGGCGGCATAGTCCGCACGCGATGCCGAAGCGATGCGGCCATCCTTTGCGCTGCTGATCAATGCACCATGCGCGAGCGCCGCCGGGATCGAGGCGGTGTAATTCTCGGTGTACCAGCCATTGCGCAGCAGCACGAAGGGGACGCCCGATGCGCGGATCAGCTCTTCGGTCGGCAGATGCTCCTTTGCGACCGACAGCTTCGAGGTGTCGGCACGCAGCACGCTCGTATAAGCGAGCAATTTCACGCCGGCGCGCTTTGCTGCGTCGATCACGTTGCGGTGCTGCGCCACGCGCTGACCGAGTTCGTTCGAGGAGATCAGCAGCACGCGGTCGATGCCTTTGAGTGCGGCATCCAGCGTTTCCGGCTTGCTGTAATCAGCCGCGACGACGGTCACGCCCTTGGCGGCAAGGTCGGCGCCCTTGGCCGGGTCGCGCAGGCCGGCGACGATCTGGCTGGCCGGAACTTGCCTAAGCAGCGCATCGATGGTGAGGCGGCCGAGCTGGCCGCCGGCGGCGGTGACGAGAATACGGTGGTTCGACATGGCGGGATCCTGTATGGTCTCTAATGAACAGTAAGTCTTGAATAGAGACCGCATGCCGTTTCCGTAAGGAGGCAGGTTTTTCTCGCCAGGTTACTTGAGAGTGACCTTCTTCCGCTCGAAGGAGCTGTCTGATGCCAAACAATACCCCGCTGGCGACCCGTTTCGATGAATGGCAGGCGCAAGGCTTCGATGCCGAAGCCTGCCCGGTCCGCAATGTGCTGGACCGCATCGGCGACAAATGGACGTCGCTGCTTCTGGTGGCGCTCGCGGCCAAGCCGCGCCGCTTCAGCGAGCTGCATCGCGCTGTGCCGGACATTTCCAAGCGCATGCTGACGCAGTCCCTGCGCGACCTGCAGCGCGACGGGCTGATTACCCGTCATGTGTTTCCGACCAAGCCGCCTTCAGTCGAATATCGCCTGTCGCCGCTCGGCCAGTCCGCCATGGCGCCGCTGGCGAGCCTGATCGATTGGGCCGAGCGCAGCTTTGCGGAAATCAAAGCCTCCCGCGCCGCCTTCGATGCCGCCGACACCAGCGAATACGTCTCGGCGGCGTAAGCCAGCTATCGCCGGGTTTGACGCCCCGCGCGCAACGCGCGATGGAGAGCCATGACCTCTTCACCGCCTCCTTGGCGCGCGACTGTGCTGACGCTGTTTCCCGAAATGTTTCCGGGGCCGCTCGGCGTGAGCCTTGCCGGCCGTGCGCTGGCCTCCGGCCTGTGGGCGCTGGACGCCCGAGACATCCGCGCCTCGGCCACCGACAAGCATCGCAGCGTCGATGACACGCCGGCCGGCGGCGGTCCCGGCATGGTGCTGCGTGCCGATGTGCTGGCGGCGGCGATCGATGCTGTCGAGGCGGTGGCCGAGCGCCCGAAACTGATGATGAGCCCTCGAGGTCGGCCACTGACCCAGGCGCGGGTGGCGGAGCTGGCGGCCGGGCCGGGACCGCTGATCGTCTGCGGCCGGTTCGAGGGTATCGACCAGCGCGTCATCGACGCCCGCGGGCTCGAGGAAGTCTCGATCGGCGATTACGTGCTCTCCGGCGGCGAAATCGCTGCACTGACCCTCATCGACGCATGCGTACGCCTGTTGCCGGGTGTCATGGGTAAGCTCGAGTCCGGTTCCGACGAGAGTTTCTCTCACGGATTACTTGAATACCCGCAATATACCCGCCCGCAGGTATTCGAGGGTCGCCCGATCCCGGACATCCTGCTGTCCGGCGATCACGCCAAAGTGGCCGCGTGGCGGTTGGCTGAAGCCGAGGCTTTGACCGAAAAACGCCGGCCCGATCTCTGGGCAGCCCGACCCAAAGCCTCGGAATCAGGCAAGAAGCGAAAATCGCCAAAATTCACGACGGACGGGTGACAACGGCTTTGCTTTGCTGTAGAGCAGCGCCACATCCGTGCAATGGCAGGGTAAGAGTTTCGCGCGCAGCCCGCGCCGACGTCTGGGCGCGCCGCCGATGGAGATTTCGATGAACCTCATTCAGACGCTCGAAAAAGAGCAGTTCGACCGCCTTTCCGCAACCAAGTCGATTCCGGAATTCGGTCCGGGCGACACCGTCATCGTCAACGTGAAGGTTGTCGAAGGCGAGCGCACCCGCGTGCAGGCCTATGAAGGCGTCTGCATCGGCCGCAACGGTGGTGGCATCAATGAGAGCTTCACCGTGCGCAAGATTTCGTATGGCGAGGGTGTCGAGCGCGTGTTCCCGCTGCTCTCCCCGATGATCGACTCGATCAAGGTCGTGCGCCGCGGCAAGGTGCGTCGCGCCAAGCTGTATTACCTGCGCGATCTGCGCGGCAAGTCGGCCCGCATCACCGAGAAGAAGACCGAGCGTCCGGCCAAGGCCAAGGTCGCGGCTGCCGCCGAGTAATCTTTCGCGCTTTGCGAAGATTTGTGAATTCGGAAAAGCGCGGCGCAAGCCGCGCTTTTTTTTGTCCCGTGTTCCTGCGCCGATGCGACATGCCTCCGCCGCATTGGCGTTGCGTTCCCTCGATGTTATATGACTGGAATGTTTCTAGACCTGCACCAGCACGCGTTGCGCATCGTCATCGACGATCACAGTCGGCTGCCCGGTCGCTTCTTCGGTCGTTTCACGACCTCGATCGTGGGTGCGCTTAGGAGCGCGTGAGCAATCTCACGCGTTAAGCCTTCCGTTTCCAGCTATGCGCCTTACGCCGTCATCGCGGCAAATTCTCTGGCAGCACAGCCGGTCCGAAATTTCCAAGTCAGGCTCAAGCAAAATGACAACATCCAAGCCGACCACCCTGTACGACAAGATCTGGAACGACCACGTCGTCGAAGAAGCCGCCGACGGCACCTGTCTGCTCTATATCGATCGCCATCTGGTGCATGAAGTGACCTCGCCGCAGGCTTTCGAAGGCCTGCGCGCCGCCGGTCGCAAGGTTCATGCGCCTTCGAAGACGCTCGCGGTGGTCGATCACAACGTGCCGACCACCGATCGCACGCTGCCCAATCCCGATCCTGAGAGCGCCGAGCAGATCAGGACGCTGGCCGAGAACGTCCGCGAATTCGGCATCGAATATTACAACGAATTCGACAAGCGGCAGGGCATCGTCCACGTCATCGGCCCCGAGCAGGGTTTTACGCTGCCCGGCACCACGGTGGTCTGCGGCGATAGCCACACCTCGACCCACGGTGCCTTCGGCGCGCTCGCGCATGGCATCGGCACGTCGGAAGTCGAGCACGTTCTGGCGACGCAGACGCTGATCCAGAAGAAGGCCAAGAACATGCGCGCCGTCGTCGACGGCAAGCTGCCCGATGGCGTCACCGCCAAGGACATCATCCTGGCCATCATCGGCGAGATCGGCACCGCCGGCGGCACCGGCTATGTGCTGGAATATGCCGGCGAGGCGATCCGCTCGCTGTCGATGGAAGGCCGCATGACGGTCTGCAACATGTCGATCGAAGGCGGCGCCCGCGCCGGCCTGATCGCGCCCGATGAAGTGGCCTATGAATTCCTCAAGGGCCGTCCGATGTCGCCGAAGGGCGAGCTTTGGGACAAAGCCGTGGCCTATTGGAATACGCTGCGTTCAGACGAAGGCGCGCATTTCGATCACGAGATCCGCCTCGATGCCGCAAAACTGCCGCCGATCGTCACCTGGGGCACATCGCCCGAGGATGTCATCTCGATCACCGGCAAGGTGCCGAATCCTGCCGAAATCGCCGACGAAGCCAAGCGTCTCTCCAAGGAGCGCGCGCTGGCCTATATGGGCCTCACCGCCGGCACGAAAATCACGGATATCAAGGTCGACCGCGTCTTCATCGGCTCCTGTACCAATGGCCGCATCGAGGACATGCGCGCCGCCGCCAGGATGATCGAGGGCAAGACCATCAACGGCAATGTGTCGGGCATGATCGTGCCGGGCTCGGGTCTGGTGAAGGAGCAGGCCGAGGCCGAAGGTCTCGACAAGATCTTCATCAAGGCCGGTTTCGAATGGCGCGAACCCGGCTGCTCCATGTGCCTGGCGATGAATCCGGACAAGCTGAAGCCTGAAGAGCGCTGCGCCGCGACTTCGAACCGCAATTTCGAGGGCCGCCAGGGCCACAAGGGTCGCACGCATCTCGTCTCGCCGGCCATGGCGGCAGCCGCTGCGATCGCGGGGCATTTCGTCGACATCCGTGAGTGGCATTAGATCATCGTTGCCGCACGATGAGCAAAACGGCCCGTACATGCGGGCCGTTTTTGTTGGTCCATGATCCCGAAAGCGGCTTCCGGGTTTCGGAAAAGATCATGCTTTAAAAAGCCAGAAGCTGCATCGCGGATAGATCAGATTCCGATGGAGCCACGATGCGTGCTACCGCGAATACAACCAATATGGGAACTGCCGCGTACGATTAGCGCGTGGCTTGTATTTTCCGCGGATCGCCCTATGGTGCCGCGATATTCGATTTGACGGCTCTGACTTCGCCGATAGCTGCAATAGCAGCCGTTCGCCCAAGACTTCGCTGAGATTGGATAGTTCCGCACGAAGGTCGTGTGGAACAACACGCAGCCGTGACCGGCATCGCATTGATGCATTCAGACGCGGCAGGCTGCTTTCTTGGAGAAGTGTTATGGCGACCGGTACCGTGAAGTGGTTTAACAGCGACAAGGGCTTCGGCTTCATTCAGCCGAACGATGGCAGCAAGGATGTGTTCGTGCACATCAGCGCCGTCGAACGTGCTGGCCTCAGCGGCCTCAATGAAGGTCAGCAGGTCAATTTCGAGCTGAAGACCGACAAGATGCGCGGCAAGGTCAGCGCCGAAAATCTCTCGCTGGCATAAACTCAAGCTGCGATCGCTTCGAGGGTATCTTGAGGTGATGGTTCGAAAACGTCCTGCTGGAAACGGCGGGGCGTTTTTTCATGCGCGGATAAATCCCGCGCAATCGACCGTGATTCGTTCGCCGCTTGGGTCATGCGCATTCTTTCGAGTTGCGCATCGATAACCGCTTCTGGTTTGCTGGCGCCTGATGCCACGTTCACCGACCCAGCCCATATCGATCAATCGCATCGCCGCCCGCCGCATCTGGCTGCGGGCCCAGCGGCTGGATGAACGTGCGCCGTTTGGCGACGGACCGGAGGCGGTCGCCCGCGCCGTCGCGCAGCTCGGCTATGTGCAGATCGACACCATCAATGTCATCGAGCGCAGCCACCATCACATCCTGTTCGCGCGGATCCCGAACTACAAACGCAGCGATCTCAAACAGGCGCAGTCCATCGACAAGAGCGTGTTCGAATACTGGACCCATGCGCTGGCCTATATCCCGACCGCCGATCTGCCCTTTTTCGTCGCCGATATGAAGGAGTGGCGCAGTGAGCAGACGGGCTGGTTCGCTTCCGTTGCGCCGGCGGACCTGCGCAAGGTGATGCGGCTGATCAAGGAAGGTCCGTTGTCGATTCGCGATATCGAGGACGACGTGCTCCGCGACAAGGATCACGAGTGGGCCAGCCGCAAGCCGTCGAAGCGCGCGCTGCAGCTTGCCTTCTATCGCGGCGTCGTCGCGGTGTCCGAGCGGCAGGGCATGCTGAAGACCTACGATCTGCTGCTGCGTCACTTCGGCTGGGACACGTTGCCAAAGGCGGCGTCTGCGCCGCAGCGCGTGGCCTATCTGCTGGATCGTGCCTTGCGGTCGCAAGGCATCGTCAGCCTCGATTCGATCTGCCATCTCGATGCACCCAGCAAGGCTGCGGTGCGAAAGCTGATCGAGACGCGGATGCGACGCGGTGAACTGGTGCCGATCGCGCTGGAAGGCGCCGGCAAGCAGGAGCATTGGGCGACGCCGGAGATCATAGAAGCCACGGAAAGCGAGCCGCACGACCTCGTGCATATCCTGTCGCCGTTCGATCCGTTGATCATCCAGCGCAAGCGCACCAACCTCGTCTTCGGGCACGATCATCGCTTCGAAGCTTATGTTCCGAAAGAGAAGCGCAAGCTCGGCTACTTCGCGCTGCCGGTGTTGCTGGATGACAAGATCGTCGCGGCGATCGATCTCAAGACCGACCGGCAGAACCGCACGCTGTTGCTGCAGCAATGGAGCTGGGTCGGCGAGGGCGCCGGGAAGAAAACGCCGCGCGCGGCATGGAAGCGGCGCATCGAGGACGAGCTGCACCGCTTCGAGGCGTTTCAACTCGGAGAGTAGCCGTTTACGCCAACGTCATGTGTGGACCTGACCCGCGCATCTATCTTCATGCTCGCAGTTGCAAAGATGGATGGCCGGGTCAAGCCCGGCCAGGACAGGGTGTGGTGTCGCATCAGAGCTCCCCATACACATTGAACCGGTGAACGTGCCGCCGATGATGCCAGTGGCGATGATACCACGGGCGGTAACGGCAGATCTTTCGCGGGCCGTAATAGGTCCAGATCACCCGGCAGAAGCGGCGCGGGCCGTAGTAGTAGCCTGGGCCATATGAATAGTAGCGCGGTGCGAAATAGCGGTGGCGATAAAAGTGGCGGCGGTGCCCGTAATAGGCGGGCGCGTAGAAGCCGCGTCGCGCGAAAGCCGGCCCGCCGTAGCGGATGCCACCACTGTGAAAGACCGGCCCGCGTCGAAATCCACCGCCAGCGAAAGCGGGGCGATGGAAGCCACCGCCACGGAAGCCGCCGCCGTGGAATGCGGGCCCGCCACCCCGAAAACCTCCGCCGTGGAAGCCTCCACCGCCACCGCGGAATCCGCCGCCGCCGCGAAAGCCACCGCCGCCATGGCCGCGATGTTGAACTTGCGTGCCGAGCGCATCGCGCGTCTGTTTGGCAGCAGGCGCCATGGCCGGACTGTTGAGCGACAGCGCTTGCGCCGCTGATGTCAGCGACAGCAGCATGGTTGCCGTCGCCGTAATGCCGAGTGCACGCGTCATGGCGCTTCGAATCGGAGAAGCTCGATCATTGCTCATTGCGGTCATCCTCCCGGGGCATTCGCGCAACCAACATCGATTGTCGCAGCTCTCTATCTGCGTGTATGGCCCTGCGTGAATTGTTGGCCCTTGAAGCGAAGGCTAGGAGCGATGATCTGAACGCGCCATGAATGGGCGCGTCAAACTGAAACGGGCGCCGCGAAGGCGCCCGTCGTGATCGTGCTGCGATGTGGTTGGCTTACCAGCGGCCGAATGAGAAGCCGACGCCGATCGGGCCGCCGCCGATGGCGAAGCCAGGGCCATAGCCATAGGGTCGGTAGCCGTAGCCGCCATAGTAGGCCGGGCGATAGGCATAGGGACGTCCATAGTAAGCCGGCCCATAATAGGAGCGGTAGTACGGCCGATAGCCGTAACCGTAGCGCGGGCCGTAATAGGGGCGATAGCCGTAGTGACGGTGGCCCCAGTGCCGGTGGTGGCCCCAGTGACGATGACCGAAGTGATGGCGATGGCCGAAATGGTGATGACGGTGGCCGTGGTGACGATGTTGTGAGCTGAAGTCCGTCACGCGCGCCTTGTCTTGCGCCGCGGCCTTTGCGGGCGCTGCGGCCAGCGCCGGCGCTGCGGTGAATGCGCCGCCGATCGAAACGGTTGCAGCCATCAGGGCTGCGCCTACCCAGGTTCTCATGATTGTCCTCGTTGAGGTCTGTCTGTCGCCTTGATCTGTCAACGCGTCAGGGTGATCCAATTTCCCGCGACAAGGAGACGCGGTGAAATGCGCGGTATGGAATCGCCCGAGTGACAGCCGATACGTGCGGCGGATCGGCTGTCACGTCAGGGCAGTTCCAATCAGCGCCAGTGGCGGCGGTGATGGTGGAAATGCGGGCGATGCACATGGTGGTGCCGGCGCACATGGTGCGGGCGATGCCAGCCATGGTGACGGCGCATATGATGATGACGATGGCCGTGATGGTGATGGCGGCGATACTGCACCTGGGTTGCCAGGCCCTCACCTGTGCCCTGCACGCTTGCGGCAACGCCGGGATTGTTGAGTGAGACTGCATTGGCCTGCTGGGCCGGCGCGGCTACGAACATCAGGCCGGCGATGGCGGCGAGGCCGAAAAGCTTTTTCAGGTTCACGTGTTCTCTCCTGGATTCGCGGGCATCTGAATGTGCACGCTGCACGGGGGGCATAGCCCATGAAAGAAGGCTAGGTTTCGGCAAGTGAACGCGAAATGAATACCCGCCGCGCGATATGTCGCACGGTTTTTTTGTCGCGGTGCTGGAACGAAGTGCGCATTGCCGCCTCGGTAAAACCGGGGCTCATCTCAGGCGTATCTAGATCGGGCCAGGTGCATTTCTGCAGTCTTGCCCATGCAATCATGGAGTTCGTCATGATGCGTATCGTTACAATAACGGTCGTCGGGCTCGCCCTTATCGTGCTCGGCGGCGATCTCTGGTTCGCACAAGCGCAGGCATCGCAGGGTCCCGGCGTTGCGCCGGGCAATGCGAGCGCGATGACGCAGCACGCCATGGCGCTCGTCGTCTATGGGGTCGCCGGGGTGCTGATCGTCGCCGGACTGATCGGTGCCGTCCGGCAGCACTGAGCGTGCTGGAGCTTGATCCGCGTTCTATGAATCGGATGCCGGGTCTAGCCCGGGCGCCAGTAGCAGTTCATGCGCGGCACGATCACTGTGCCGCTCGGGCGATATTCCTGCACAAGGTTGGCCGTGCAATCGCGCACTGCATTCGGTCCAGGATTGTAGCGGGGATAGACGCCGCGGGTGTCGTCGTCGCGATAGATGCGCACGCGCGGGCGGCCGCTGCTCTGGGCTGAGATATCGGTCGAGCGCTTCGCGGCAGGCGCGGTCTGCGCATGCGCGCCGTCCAGCGACAGGCCGCCGAGCGCCAGTGTCACCGCCAGTATCGCTGTCATGATCCGCATGTTACGCCCCAAACCACCCTCATTTTGTCGCCGCAAAGTCTCCGATTGGCGCCCGCGCGTCAACCGCAGCAGGCCGTCTTGCCAACAGAGTGGGATCGGATAGAGAGGAACCCATGTGGCACCAGGCAAAAGCACCCGACCTCGCCGAGATGGAAGAGATGGCTCATGCCATGCTCGCCCTTCTGCCGGAAGAGTTTCGCAAGCTGTGCGAGGGTGTGATTATCCGGGTCGACGACTTCCCCACCGACGAGGTGCTGGAGGAGTTGCAGGCCGAGACGGAATTCGACCTGCTGGGCCTGTTTCAGGGCGTCGGGCTGCCGTTTCGGTCTAATGATGTGTCGGGCCAGATGCCCAATATGATCTGGCTGTATCGCCGCCCGATCCTCGATTACTGGGCCGAGCATGACGAAACCCTCGGCTACATCGTCCGCCATGTCCTGATCCACGAGATCGGGCACCATTTCGGCCTGTCCGACGACGATATGGAAGCCATCGAGGCGCAGGTGACTGACGAGGCTGCAGAAATGCCGCTTGGAGCGACCGCCCGATCAGGCTAAAAACGCGCGCTCAATTCCCGAGGACACGCCATGGACAAGTTCACCACGCTGGAAGGCGTCGCTGCACCGATGAAGGTGATTAATGTCGATACCGACATGATCATCCCCAAGCAGTATCTGAAGACCATCAAGCGCACCGGCCTCGGCAAGGGTCTCTTTTCGGACGCCCGCTACAACGATGATGGCAGCGAGAATCCGGATTTCGTGCTCAACAAGCCCGCCTATCGCAATGCCAAGATCATGGTGGCCGGCGACAATTTCGGCTGCGGCTCGTCGCGCGAGCACGCGCCCTGGGCGCTGCTGGATTTCGGCATCCGCTGTGTGATTTCCACTTCGTTCGGCGACATTTTCTACAACAACTGCTTCAAGAACGGCATTCTGCCGATCCGCGTGTCGCAGAAGGACCTCGATGCGCTGTTCGACGATGCCGAGCGCGGCGCCAATGCCACCGTCACCATCGATCTGCCGAACCAGGAGATCCGTGGTCCCGATGGCGGCACCGTGAAGTTCGAGATCGATCCGTTCCGCAAGCACTGCCTGATCAACGGCCTCGACGATATCGGCCTGACGATGGAGAAGAAGACCGCCATCGACAGCTATGAGGACAAGCTGAAGGCGGAGCGCGCCTGGGCGTGATGTGCTTTGTCCCCTCGCCACCGCGCAGCGCAGCTGCGTGGGGGAGAGGGCCGATGCGCGCCGCAGGCGCGTAGGCCGGAGACGGGGCGCCACACGCTCCTTCTATCGTTGTCCGGCTTGATCGGGCTCCTTCTGTCATTGCCCGGCTTGACCGGGCAATTCAGTAAACTCAGGCGCCTCCTCAAGACGAGCTGTCAGTGTCTTCTGGATCGCCCGCTTACGCGGGCGATGACAAACGGAGCAGCAGGCTTCGGACAGTCCCCTCAACAGTTCAGTTCTTATTTTGTTCTTGACAATATTCCTCTCCGGGCCCTATATCCCTGCCGTCTTGTTCGCGAGGGGCGCTCTCATGAGGCGTTCTTTGAGTGGGACAGGATGCGGTGCCTGCGGCCAGCCTCGCAAGCTGGACTCGGGAGGCCGGGGGTCACCGTCACTCCCCACTACGGGGGAGAGCCGATAGTTCGGCTGCGACGGCACATGGTGAACGGCGGAGA
>NKIY01000013.1 GCA_002256345.1 Bradyrhizobiaceae bacterium PARB1
TCTCCGCCGTTCACCATGTGCCGTCGCAGCCGAACTATCGGCTCTCCCCCGTAGTGGGGAGTGACGGTGACCCCCGGCCTCCCGAGTCCAGCTTGCGAGGCTGGCCGCAGGCACCGCATCCTGTCCCACTCAAAGAACGCCTCATGAGAGCGCCCCTCGCGAACAAGACGGCAGGGATATAGGGCCAGGAGAGGAATATTGTCAAGAACAAAAATAGAACGAAACTGTTGGGGAAGCTGTCGCGGTGGCGAGGGGAGACCCATCGCTATCTCCGTGCACGGGCTGCCGGGCGTGCCACGCGATGCGACCCTATAGCACCTAGGATTTCGCCTTTCCGGTTCCGCGCTGTTCGCAGGGAACCAACCCCTGCGTCAGATTGTTGCAGCGCATGACGTCTCGATGACGCGTTGTAGCGGATTTCATATGGCTTCTCCCCAAGCAGTGGCCTCACCCGAGCCTGAGAATCGCGATCGTTCCCATCCACCAAGAGATGACACAGCGCCATCGAGGGAGGCACGCGAGCCCGCCGATCGACCGGACGAACAGGCTGAAACCGCGGATGCCAAACCCGCGTCGAAGCCGTCGATCGGAGAACGGCTTCGGCGGCATCCGTTACTGACGACGATTGCCGCGATCGCGCTCGTTGCCTGCGTCGCTTTCGGCATCGTCTACTGGCTCGATGCGCGGCATTACGAGACCACCGACGATGCCTTTGTCGATGCACGCAGCTTCTCCGTTGCGGCCAAGGTCGGCGGCTATGTCACCGACGTTCCCGTCACAGACAACCAGCATGTCGATGCCGGCGCCGTGCTCGCCCAGATCGACACCCGCGATTACGTCGCCGCGCGCGATCAGGCGCAGGCGCTGGTCCAGCAGGCGCAGGCCAATATCAAGAATGTCGAGGCACAGATCTTCAGCCAGGACGCGCAGATTCAACAGGCCCGCGATCAGGCCGATCAGGCGGCAGCGCAACTGCAATTTGCCGAGCAAGAGGCGGTACGCGCAGAAGATCTGGTGCAGAAGGGCGCCGGCACCGTACAGCAGCAGCAGCGCACCAAATCCGATCTTCAAGCGTCGCAGGCAAATGACAGCCGCGCCAAGACGGGCGTGATCTCGGCCCAACGGCAGATCGACGTGCTCAAGGCGCAGCAGAAGAATGTTGAGGCCGGTCTTGCGCAGGCCAGGGCCCAGCTCGAACAGGCTGAGCTCAATCTGAGCTACACAAAGATCACGGCGGCGCAGGCCGGCCGCGTCGTCAAACTGTCTGGCGCCAAGGGCACGCTGGTCGCCGCCGGACAGAGCCTGATGATGTTCGTGCCCGACGATATCTGGGTCACCGCCAACTACAAGGAAACGCAGGTCACCGACATGCGGCCGGGCCAGCCGGCCGAGATCCGCATCGATGCCTATCCCGACCGCAAGATCACCGGCCATGTCGCCTCGGTGCAGCCCGGTTCCGGCACGGTGTTCAGCCTGCTGCCCGCCGAGAACGCCACCGGCAACTATGTGAAGGTCGTGCAGCGCGTGCCGGTGAAGATCGTCGTCGATCAGTGGCCGGCGGATCTCACCATCGGGCCCGGCATGTCTGTCGTGCCGCGGGTGAAAGTGCGGTGAGCGACATCACGGCCAGCGCGGGCGGATGGACGCCGGAGCGCTCGGCGGCAGGCGGTCACAATCCGTATCTGATCGCGGTGGTGGTCTCGATCGCCACCTTCATGGAGGTGCTCGACACCACCATCGCCAATGTCGCGCTCCGCCACATTGCCGGCGGCCTCGCGGTCGGCATCGACGAGAGCACCTATGTCATCACCAGCTATCTGGTCGCCAATGCCATTGTGCTGGCGATCTCCGGCTGGCTCGCCACGGTGATCGGCCGCAAGCGCTTCTACATGATCTGCGTTGCGGTCTTCACGCTGGCCTCGCTGCTGTGCGGCTTCGCCTGGAGCCTGGAATCGCTGGTGCTGTTCCGCATCCTGCAAGGGCTCGGCGGCGGCGGCATGGCGACATCGGAACAGGCGATCCTCGCCGATTCCTTTCCGCCGCATAAGCGCGGCCAGGCCTTTGCCATCTATGGCGTCGCCGTCGTCGTCGCACCCGTCGTCGGCCCGACGCTCGGCGGATGGATCACCGATACATATACGTGGCACTGGGTGTTTCTGATCAATGTGCCGATGGGCCTGATCTCGCTGTTCCTGGTCGGCACGCTGGTGAGCGAGCCATCCAGCGCTGAAGCCGAGCGCAAGGCGTTGCTGAAGAAAGGCCTGCGCCCCGACCTCATTGGCTTCGCATTGGTGGCGATCGGGCTCGGCTCGCTCGAATTCGTGCTCGACGAGGGCCAGCGCAAGGACTGGTTCGGCTCGACGATGATCACGAGTTTCGCTGTGATCGCGGCGGTCAGCCTGCTGGCGCTGATCCCGTGGGAGCTGACGCGCAAGGAGCCCATCGTCGATCTGCGCTTGCTTGGCCGCCGCCAGTTCGCCGCCTGCTTCCTGGTGATGCTCGGCACCGGCGCGGTGCTGATCTCGACCACGCAGATGGTGCCGCAACTGCTGCAGGCCGATTTCGGTTACACGGCGCTGCTGGCCGGACTCGCGTTATCGCCCGGCGGTCTTGCGACCTTGTGCATGATGCCGATCGTCGGCCGCCTGATCGGCGTCGTGCAGCCGAAATATCTGCTGGTGTTCGGCGCTTCCGTGGTGGCCTTGTCGATGTGGCATCTCACGGGATTGGACGGCAACATCACCTATGGCTATGCCGCCTTTGCGCGCATCTTCCTCGCCATCGGCCTGCCGTTCCTTTTCCTGCCGGTGACCACCGCCTCCTATAACGGCATTCCGCCAGATAAAACCAATCAGGCTTCGGCGCTGATCAATGTCGCTCGCAATATCGGCGGCTCCATGGGCGTGGCGCTGGCGCAGACCATGCTGGCGCAGCGGCAGCAGTTTCACCAGTCGCGATTGATCGAGCATGCGGCGCCGTCCGATATCGGCTATCAGCGCACGCTCGATCAGGTGACGCGCTACTTCCTCGATCACGGCTCCAGCCAGTCCGACGCGTCGAGCCGCGCCATCGGCTGGATCGGCCAGACCATCCAGCGGCAGGTGGATCTGCTGGCCTATATCGATGTGTTCTGGTGTCTTGCGATCGTCGGGCTGATCATGATTCCGATCGCGCTGACGATCAAATCGATGGATCTGTCGGCGCCGCCCAAGGGGCACTAGACCGGTCGGGGTGCCCGACGGCGGCGACGGATCGCAATGACGATGACCACCAGCGGGATCGCAAGTGCGATCCACGACAGCCCCCACCACACGCCGCCTTCGCCGAGCAGTGCGGAGGCGAGGCCGAGGCAGGTGAGGACGGCCAGCAGAAACGGCCATCGCCAGATCCTGGCTGCGTTGTTGCGGGTCATTCGGCGGCCTCCCGGGGCAGAGCCGGATGTGCGGCCCTGTTGCTGGCCACGAGTTCACTGTCGGCCTCCGGAACCCGCGCCGACGATTTGCGCGACAGCCAGAGATACAGGCCGCTGCCCAGCACCACGATGGTGACGAGGTCGAGCAGAGCCCAGATGATCTTCAGCGGCATGCCGCCGTAATCGCCGAAATGCAGCGGCCGCGACACCTGCAGGGCGCGGAGATACCAAGGCATCTCGATGCTGCGATCGAACGCACCGGTGCGGGCATCGACAAGCGCAGGGGTGAAGAGGCGTGACGTCAGCGCCGTGCGTCCCTTGGTCCAGACCAGATAATGATAGGGCGAGCCGAAGGCGGCGCCCGGGAACATGATGCTCATAGGCGTCATGCCGGGAAGGTTCTTCTGCACGGTGTCGAATGCCGCTTGCGGCGAGCTCAATTCCGACGTTGCCGGCACCGGCTTGCCGCGCAGCGGCTCCAGCATGGCCTTCACATCGGTCTGCTGCCAGAGCGAGAACAGCGGCGTCGACAGCTCGTTGATGACGCCGGTGACGCCGACCACGAGCAGCCAGGCGAGCGTCACCACACCGAGCACATTGTGCAGATCCAGCCATTTGATGCGCCGCGAACGATCGGCGCGGACGGTGGCGAAATCCAGTTTCCGCATGAACGGGCCATACACGACGATGCCCGAAACAACTGCAATCACGAACAGCAACGCCATGAAACCCATGAACAGATCGCCGGGCAGGCCGGCGAACAGGTCGCGGTGCAGGCGCAGCATCAGTTCGGTGAAGCCGATGCCGTCGGCATTGTAGGGCTTGGTCTGCTTCAGTACCTGGCCGGTATGGGCATCGAAGCGGATCCAGTGCGACGACTTGCGGTTCTCGATATAGGTTTGCCAGCTCGGCGCCATGGTGACGACAATCTTGGGTTCGTCGTCATCGATGAAGGTGAACAGCACGATCTCGCCCGGATACATTTTCAGGCTGGTGTCGATCACCGTATCGGCGCTGACCCGCGGCGTGCCTGACGGGACAGATGCATAGGGCAGGCCGTTATCAAGGAGATCGTCGATCTCGTCGTGGAACACCAGTGGCAGGCCGGTGAGGCAGATCAGCAGCAGAAATGCGGTGCAGACGAGGCTGGTCCATTTGTGGACCCAGAACCATTTTCGCAATGCCGAGCGTGTCATCGCCGTTTCCCCGATTGCAACAGCCGCTTTCCGAATTGCTGTCGTCAGCCTACCAGCGATAGCGCAAGGTCGCGATTACCTCGCGGCGAAGGCCATAGTAACAGCCGAAATCCTGGCACAGCGTCACATAGGTCTTGTCGAACAGGTTGTTGGCATTGACTTGGCCGGTGAAACCCTTCCACTCCTTGTTGAGCGCGCCGAAATCGTAATGCAGGCCGGCATCGACCAGCGTGACGGACGGCACGAAGAAGGTATTGGCATTGTTGCCGGCGGTGTCGCCGAGATAGCGCACGCCGGCAGAGAAGCCGAAGCCGTCGAGCGGGCCGCTGTGGAAGGTGTAGTCGGCCCACAGATTGGCGCTGTGACGCGGCATGCCGGTCGGGCGCTGGCCGAGTTGCGCGGCATTGTTCGTGCTGGTCACCTTCTGATCGAGATAGGTGTAGGAACCCAGCACCGTGAGGTCGCGCGTCACTTCGGTCTTGGCTTCGAGTTCGAGGCCGCGCGAGCGGATCTCGCCGGTCTGCACGCTGAACAGCGGATGCAGGAGGTCGGTGGTGAGCACGTTCTGCTGCTTCAGGTCGAACAGCGCCATCGTATAGATCGATTTCGCATTCGGCTGATACTTGATGCCTGCCTCATATTGCTGTCCGCGGGTCGGCACGAAAGGCAGGCCATTGAAGCCGGTGCCGACGGCAGGCTGGAACGACTCGGTATATTGCACATAGGGCGATATGCCGTTGTCGAACTTGTAGAGCAGGGCTCCGCGCTTGCTGGTGGCGCTGTCGGTCTGGTCGACGGCGGTGATCGCATTGGTCAGGAGACTGGTCGAGGTGCTCTTGCTGTTGGCCTGATCGCGGCGGATGCCGAGCAGGGCAACCCAGTTGTTGAAGGTGATCTGGTCCTGCGCATAGAAGCCGAGCTGTTCGATCTTCTGGTCGCGCTTCTGGGTCAGGGTGATGATCGGTGATGGACCATAGACCGGGTTCAGTGCATTGATGGTGGTCGCCGTGCCGGAGCCATTGATGGCATTGTCGGTGGCGTAGCGATAATCGATGCCGAACAGCACGGTGTGCTCGAAGGCGCCGACGCGGAATTTGCCTTCGGCCTGGTTGTCCATGGAGAACGAGCGGATCGCTTCCTGGGTGGTGTAGGCGCCGCGGGTCAGCTTGGTCGGATCGGTCAGATTCACATCCGGCGATGTCACCGCCGAATAGCTCGCATTGTCCATGTAGCGCAGGTTCTGGCGCACGGTGAGGCCGCCGTCGAACTTGTGCTCGAACTGATAACCGATCGAGGTGAAGTCGCGCGAGGTGCGATCAAAGCCGGGCTGGCCGGAGAAGAAGCTGGTCGGGATGTACTGGCCGTTATAGGGCGTGATCATGCCGACGCCGCGCGGCAGCAGCTGATTGTAGAAGCCTGCCTTCGGATCGCGTTGATAGACGCCCTGGATGGTCAGGGTCGTCTGGTTATCAGGGCGCCAGGTCAACGACGGCGCGATCGAGACGCGCTGATAACTGCGGGTGTCCACCTGGCTGCCGACATCGTAGCCGGAGGCGGTGAGGCGGTAGAGAAACTCCTTGTTCTTGTCGAGCGGACCCGACAGATCGACGCCGCTCTGCACGCGGCCATAGCTGCCGGTGGAGACGAACATCTCGTGATAGGGGTCTTCGGTCGGCCGCTTGCTGACCATGTTGACGACGCCGCCGGGCGAGGCCTGGCCATAGAGGATCGAGGACGGACCGCGCAGCACTTCCACGCGTTCGAGATTGAAAGGCTCGACGATCGGATAGCCGAAGATGCCGAAATTCACGAGCCGCATGGAATCGAGATACTGATCAGCGAGGAAGCCGCGGATATAGACCTGGTCGAAGCGGCCATCGCTGCCCAGCACTTCGCTGCGCGTGCCCGGCACATAGCGCACCGCCTGCGCGATGCTCTGCAGCCCCTGCGCCTGGATCTGGTCTTGCGTGACCACCGAAACGGACTGCGGCGTTTCGATCAGCGGCGTGTCGGTCTTGGTACCGGTGCCACTGCGCGTCGCCACATAGCCATCGACATGGCCCCATGCGATTTCACGCGCCGGCGCGGTGGCAGGCACGGCCTGCGGCGCATTGGCATTGCGCGAATTGGCGCGGCGGCTCGCGGCGCTGCGCGCGGTGGCTGCGCGGCGTGATGCGGCCGTCGGTTTGCGTTTGGCGGCGGATTCCTGAACCACGACCGGTGCGAGCTGCTGCGGTGCTGTCTGCGATGCGGCAGGCCGCGACATGCCCGCCGAAAGTGCAATCGTGCTCACTGCGCCAAGCGTGATGGCGCGCATGATGTTCTGTTCAAGACCGTTCACTGAAGTTGCCCCGCATTCCCGCGCCGCAACGGGCGGCGTCGTTTGTGCGACGTTCTA
Source organism: Bradyrhizobiaceae bacterium PARB1 (assembly GCA_002256345.1). Lineage (GTDB taxonomy): Bacteria > Pseudomonadota > Alphaproteobacteria > Rhizobiales > Xanthobacteraceae > Tardiphaga. Next base: position 7,007 of record NKIY01000013.1, read on the forward strand.
ACGCGGCGGGTGCGACAAAAAAGTCTTTGGGGCTTAGAATTAGTTGAAAGTTAGCTTTAGAATTTTTCCAGTGAGCGCAGTGGTTGAGCGTGTTGTCGCTACACGCCGTCGAGAATGATCACCGTCGGCGCCTTCGGCAATGTGCCGAGAGAGATGGTCAATGTTCGCTGTGTCCGCTGATCGATCTCGAAGCTCCGCCCGATCTTCTGCATGAAATCGCTCAGCGGCGTCATGAAGCGATGCATGGGCAGCGCGACGGATGCGCGCAGGCGCTTGGTGATGTCGGAGATGCCGTCCAGCGACATCGTATAGCTGCCGTCGATCGGCACCATCACGATGTCCAGCCGGCCGATCGCGGCGAAGTGACTTTCGTCGAGCTTGTGATGGAGGTGACCGAGATGGCCGATGCACAGGCCGGCGACCTCGAAGATGAAGATCGAGTTGCCGTCCTTCATCATTTCTCCGCCGGCATCGTCGCCATAGTAGCGTCGGATGTCGGTGGTGACATTACGGATCAGCACGTCGCCGATGCGCTCGTGGATATGCGCTGGCTGTCCGTTCTCGCCCCAGCCATGGAGCACGGTCTTGATGCGTGGATCGGGATTCAGCGTGTAGTGGGTGCTGTGCGCGCGGTTCATCGTCACGACGTCGGGAATGCGGTCCAGCTTGTAGACACCGTTATAGTCGGTGGCGATGGTCACGCCGCCCGGTGTGTCGATGTAGTAGGTGGAGTGCCCGGCATAGGTGATGGAGACTTCGTCGGCTTTGGCGGCAGTGCGGCGCAGGCTGACGGGGGTCGCGAGTGGTGGCCGGGTGGCCATGGCCAGACATTCGCTGCCACGTGGCGTGTTCTGAGCGAAGGCCGGCGCGGCTAGCCAGCTGAAAGCCATCAGGACGACAGGCAGTAGTCGCAGCATGATCCGGTGGTCTCCGAATTCAACGGTGATGACTGTATCGCCAAAAGCGGGTTCTGCAACGCCGGCTGTATGGTCGATCCGCAGGCAATTGCCCAAAAGATGACAGCGACAGTCTAACCCTGCTGATGTGACTATGGCTGCCATGCGCCATGGCTTGATCCGTTGCTGATATCGCGGCGGTCGGCTAGTTCTTTGCACGGGCCGCTGAGAGCATGAGCAATTGTCGTCCGATCCGATCCAGCCCTGGGAATTTGTCAGCCGCGATGATGGCGCTCTGGCGTCGTCCCGGCATTGGGTCTTCGACACTGCGCGCGCTTTGTTGACGCAACCCCTCGACATTGCGATCGGCGATATCCTGCGGTCGATCGGGACCAGTGCCGGTGCCGATCGGGCCTGGATGTTCGAATACGAGCACGACTATCTGCGATTCCGTAACACCCACGAATGGAGCAGCGAGAGCGCCGGTTCCTTCGTGCAGGATTTGCAGAACGTTCCCGTCACGATGATCGGCTGGTTGCATCAGCATCTGGTGGCGGGGCAGGCGGTGATGATCAACGACATCGACGCGTTGCCCCGCAGTGCCGGCCCGCTGCGCGCCGAATTCGTCCGCCAAAACAACAAGAGCGTGCTCAGCGTGCCGATGTTCCACGACGGCCGGTTGGTTGCCTGCATCGGTTTCGATGCCGTGGAGGCGCCGCGGAGATGGTCCGGTGAAATTGCCGAGCTGTTCTCCTGTGCGGACCTCATTGCGGCCGCACGCTATGGAAGATCGCAGATCGGTGTGGGCGAGGCGTCATTGGCGCCCGATGCGCTGATCTATCTGCGCCGCGCCAATGGCGTGCGCGGGACGCCTCTGGCAGACATCGTCGGACTGCGATCGTCGAAGGACTATACCGAAGTGTGGCTGGTCGATGGAACGATGGCGCTCGATCTGCGCACGCTGACGCAGTGGCTCGGCCTGCTTCCCGCGGGCGGCTTCGTGCGTATTCACCGCACCGCAGTGGTCAATCATCAGTTCGTTCGCGATATCGAACGCCGTGGCAGCGACGCTTGGCAACTGCGCGTGCATGACTTCAAGGAGCTCTGGCCCGTGTCGCGTTCGGGCCGCGCTGAATTGCGGGCACGTCTGGGCATATGAAACGGCTGCGATTTTCGCAGTGCGTAGCCTGCTATCCTGAGTTAACGAGCCGTTAATATCACGCGAGCGGTCTGAATTTTTCGCACGAGGTGTTGTTGCATTTCAACACGTGCGGATCATGCAGGTCGTTCGTCGAACCCGTGCGTCGTTTCGTCGATCCTCAATTGCGATTCATCCTGTGATCGCGTGCCTGTTGAACTCCGTGCGAAATTTTTCGCGGGCCGGAGTTCGACGATGAAGACTGCCGAATCACTCGCCACCTGGTTCATGGCCGGCTTTCTTCTTCTCGCGCCGAATTCCGCATCTGCTTCCGATCTCGCCTTGCGCGATGCGGCTGCGATGGCAGGCACTGCGATGTTTCTGAATGCCGGAGCACCCGGACTGGTTATCGCTGTGGTGCGCGGAGATGAGTCGGTCGTGGCGGGATATGGCGAGACCGCGCCCGGCAGCAAGGTCGAGCCCGACGGGCGGTCGATCGTCCGGCTCGGCTCGGTGTCGAAAGTATTTGCCACCGATCTGCTCACGGCGCTCGCTGCCGAGGAACGGCTGGATCTCAGCGATCCGCTCGCCCGGTACGCGCCGCAAGGTATGGTGCCGAAGTCCGTCGATAACCGTCCGATCACATTGCTCGATCTCGCGACGCATTCTGCGGGCCTGCCGCGCGAGTTGGCCGATCCGGCGGTGGCCGACGGCAACAATCCCTTCGCGGCGTTCCGGCGCGACTATCACTGGAACTGGATCACCACCCATGCGCCCGCCTATGCCCCCGCGACCACCGCACTGTATTCGAACTACGGTTACGGCCTGCTCGGCGATGCCCTGGCGAAGGCCGGCGGCAAGCCCTATGCGGACCTCCTGACCGAGAAGGTGATCGCGCCGCTGGCGCTGAAGGACACCACGCTGCGTCTGTCCGATCAGCAGAAGCCGCGGCTGATGACAGGGCTCGATCCGTTCAACAAGCCGGATCCGAATAGCGAGGCGCCGGACATCATGGCCGCCAGCGCCGGCGTCTATTCGACGGCCGATGACATGGTCCGCTGGATGCGCTGGCATCTCGATGGCGACGACCGTTCGCGCGCCGCGCTTGCATTGTCGCATGCGCTATGGCGGCCGCATGATGGATTGAAGCGCGCCGTCGGCGTCGAGGTGACGGCGTCGGTGGGCATGGGTCTTGGCTGGGTCGTGAGCCCGGCGAAGGACGGCGTGCCGCTGCTGCTCGGCAAGAGCGGCGGCATCGGTGGCTTCATGACCTATGTGGTGCTCGCGCCAAGCCGCAAGCTCGGCATCTTCGTCGCCGCCAGCCGCGTCAATTTCGACATGTTCGAAGGCCTGCGCAGCGGCGTGCGCGCGCTCGCGGCCGAACTCTCACCAGCAGGACCATGACGATGAGCAAAGCATCGCTGATGGATCGTCAATCCGGCCGTTCGCGGCATCTGACTGTTCTGATGTCATCGACGGCAGTGACCTTGTCGCTGCTGGTGCTGGCGGGTCCAGCATTGATGATCGCGGGGGTGACCACTTCAATGTCGGCTCAGGCCCAATCTGCCGGAATGGGCGGCAATGGCGGAGCGCATGCCACCAGCAATCCCAAGGCTGGCGGACTGGGTGGTGCGATCGATCCGAATAACGGCGGCGGCGGAGGTGGTGGCGGTGGCCGGGATGCCGACAACAACCATCCGAAAGACGCCGACATCGGCAATGGCGGCAAGGGCGGCAGCGGCGCGCATGCCAAAGGCGGAGGACGAGGCGGTCAGGGCGGCGCGCCTGGTTTTCAGGGCGCCGTGTTTTCCGGAGGCACGATTTACGGCGCCAATGGCACTGCCGGCAATCGCCCTGCCAAAAATGGCGACGACGGTACGCCGTGGTGCGCCGGAGACGGGCATGATGGCGGCAGCGGCGGCGGCGGTGGCGGTGGCGGTACCGGCGCCGTTTTCAGTGGCGCGGCGGTGCCCTCCAATCAGTTCATTGGTGGCGGCTCCGGCGCCGCTGGTGGCAACGGCGCGAATGGCGGGCAAGGTGTGCTCGCCTTCGATCTCATCCCGATCCCTGGAACGGGTGGCGGCGGTGGCGGTGGTGGTGGTGGCGGCGGTGGAGGTATCGGCCTTTACTATGCGGGCGGTACGTCGCTGGTCCTGCAGTCTGGCGCGCGGGTTGTAGGCGGCGACGGTGGCAATGGCGGTGCGGGCGGCACCGGTGGTTGGGGCGCCAACAGCGCAATCGGAACTTATTGTCCGGGCAGCGTACCACCCTGCGTCACTTACGGAGAAGATGGCGGGCAGGGCGGCGATGGTGGGAACGGTGGCAATGGCGGCAATGGCGGCTACGGAATCGTCGTTGATTCCGGGCGACTGCTCGTGGTTAGCAGCGGCGCCGTCGTCTCGGGCGGCAAAGGTGGAGATGGCGGCGCGGCCGGTCCCGGCGGGAGCGGGCTCGATGCCGGCAAATCAGGAGTTGCCGGTATCGGTGGCAATGGCGGCGATGCCATCGCGATCCAGAATGGCAGGGTGGAGATCGCACCCGGTGCCATTGTCCAGGGCGGCGATTCCGGTCGCGGTGGTGTGTCTGCGCGCGGCGGAAGCGGTATCTTCGCCCGCAGCGCGGGCGCAACGGTCGTCATCGGCGGCAACGTCATGGGCGGGCTCAACTGGGACGGCACGCGCGCGGCCCCCGTTTTATTCACCGGCAGCGGCAACCGGCTCGAACTCCGTGCCGGGTTTAATATTTTCGGCAATGTCATAACGTCGGCCAACACGGCAAATCCCAATGTTCTGAGGCTCGGCGGCGATGAGGACGCCAACTTCAGTCTTGAAAAGCTGGGAAGCCAGTATCAGGGGTTTACGGCGCTCGAGAAGAATGGCGCCAGCGAATGGACGCTGTCAGGCATATCGACCGCTTTCTCCGGCGATCTTCGCATCGATAGCGGTGCACTCGCCTTCGCTGCCGGCGCGCGGCTGACCACGACCAATGGCTATGTCGGCTATGACAACGGCTCCAATGCCAGCGTCACCGTGTCCGGCGCAGGTGCATCGTGGCTCACGAGCAATCTGTTCGTCGGCTATGGTGGCAATGGGACGCTGCGGATCGCGGATGGCATGCATGTGGCCGCAACAACCGCTTCGATCGGCAACGATACGTCATATGTCGCGCAGGGCGCCGTGACGGTCACGGGTAGTGGGTCCGTTCTCGATGCCCAGACGCTGAAGATCGGCGCGGTTTCGGTCGGAGCGTTGACGGTGAGCAATGGCGCCGTCGCAAAAGCGCGCGCAATCCAGGTTGGCGCTTCCGGTGTCAGCGGTGCCTTGAATATCGGTGCCGAGGCAGGCGCGGCAGCGCTGGCACCGGGCTCGGTGTCCGGCACCATCTCGCTTGCGCAAAGCGGTACGCTCAACTTCAACCACACGGGCAGCGACTATCAGTTCGACAATCTGATCAGCGGCAATGGCGCGATCAATGTGCTCGCGGGCACCACCGTCCTGTCCGGCCGCAGCGCCGGGTTCTCCGGTGACACGGTCATCCGCGATGCGACATTGCGGGTCACGGGGCAGATCGGTGGAACGACCACGGTTGATTACAATGGCACGCTGGCCGGAAATGGATCGGTGGGCAATACGACGGTTTTGAATGGCGGCACGCTGGCGCCCGACGGCACCGGCCATCTGACCGCCAATGGCGGTCTGTCGATGGTGGCCGGCAGCAATTTCGATTTCAATCTCGGGCATTTCTCCAGCGCCGCCTCCAGCACCTCGACGTCGGTCTGGGTCAATGGCGATGTCGCGCTGCACGACGTCGCGTTCAACATCAGTGCCACCGGCGAGCCGCCGGTCGGCTACTATCGCATGATCAACTATTCCGGAAATTCATCGATTTCCGGTCTGAGCATCGGCCAGCAGCCGCCGATCTCCGGGCTTTTTCCGGTCACCTATGCGATCGACAGTTCACGCGCGCATGTCATCGATCTCGTGGCCATGCCGAACGGGACCGACATCCTGCAGCGATGGGACGATGCGTCGAGCGGCACGGCTGGCGGCAGCGGAACGTGGAACGCGACCAACAACAACTGGTTCGATCTCGGCGGCGTCGCCAATACGCAATGGGGATCGATCTACGGCGTGTTCAGCGGGCCGGGCGGGACGGTCATGGTCGAGGGCGGGACGCAGAAGTTTTACGGTCTGCAATTCGTCAGCGGTGTCTACGACATTGCGCAAGGAACCGGTGACTTGCGTCCGACGTCGCTCGCGGGCACCGACGGCATTGGCGAAGTGCGCGTTCTTTCAGGTGAGAGCGCGACGATCTCGGCGGTGATCCTCGGCGCCGGCGGCATCAACAAGAGCGGCGGTGGCACGCTCGTGCTCTCCGGGACGAACTCCTATACGGGCGGCACGACGATCAGCGGCGGCACGTTGCAGATTGCGCAGGATAACAATCTTGGCGATGCAGCGGGGGGGCTGACCTTCGACAACGGTGCCCTGCACACGACAGCCAGCTTCAATTCGGGGCGTAACGTGTCGCTGCTCGGGATTGGCGAAGTCAACACCGATGCGGCGACGACGCTCCTGTTGACCGGTACGGTGTCCGGCGCAGGCAGCCTGATCAAGAGCGGGGCCGGTGAACTGGTTCTGACCAGCGTGAATAGCTGGACCGGCGGCTTGATGCTTGAGGCGGGTACGCTGAAGCTCGGCAATTTCGGCGCGCTGCCCAATGGCAGCGATGTCATCGTCTATGGCGGCAAGCTCGATCTCAACGGCTATGACAGCACAACGAATTCGCTGATAGGTTTTGGCGGCGAGATCGCACTTTCCGGTGCCCGGCTGACGCTCAACCAGGCTGCCGACACGGTGATCGCCAGCACGATCACGGGCATCGGAGGTAGCCTCGTGAAGACCGGTGGCGGCACGCTGCTGCTGTCCGGCACCAACACCTATACGGGCGGGACGACCGTCTCGGGCGGCACTCTGGCCATATTGGCCGATGCCAATCTCGGCACCGGCGGGCTCGCTCTGGCGGGTGGCAAGCTTCTGACGCTGGCTGACATCACATCGACACGCAACATCGCGCTGACGAGCAACTCGACAATCGAGACGCTGTTCGGGACGACCTACACCACGACGGGCAGCGTTTCGGGCATCGGCGCGCTGACGAAGGATGGCTGGGGCACGCTGGTTCTGGCCGGCAACAACAGCTATGGCGGCGGCACGACGATTGCGGCCGGCACGCTGCAGATCGGCAATGGCGGCACGACGGGAAATCTGAGCGGAGATGTGAGCAACAATGGCATCCTCGCATTCAATCGTTCGTCTGCTTTGAGCTATGGTGGCGTCATATCGGGCACTGGCGCGCTCGTGCAGATGGGATCGTCGATCACCGCTCTGACTGGTGAAAACACCTATAGCGGCGGTACGCTGATTTCTTCGGGCACCTTGCAGATCGGAAACGGCGGAGCTTCCGGATCGATCACCGGCGATGTCGTCAACAATGGCGGGCTGTCGGTGATGCGCTCCGACACCTACACATTCGGCGGCACGATTTCGGGCAACGGCCTGTTCAGGCAGGTGGGCACCGGCACCACTATCTTGACGGCCGACAACACCTATAGCGGTGGCACGACCATCACGCAGGGCGTCCTGCAAATTGGCAATGGCGGGCTGACGGGCTCCATCGTCGGCGATGTCGTCAACAACGGTTTGCTCGTCGCGAAGCGCGACGGGCTGCTGACATTGACAGGTGCCATTTCCGGTACGGGGTCGTTCACGCAGGACGGGCCAGGCCTGACGCGGCTCGACGGTCTGAGCAGCTATACCGGCGCCACCGACGTCAAGGCCGGCACGCTCAGCGTCAATGGCTCGATCGCGTCGTCGTCGCTGGTCAGCGTCGAACGCGGTGCGACGCTGGGCGGCAATGGCACCGTCGGCACGACGCAGATCGCCAATGGCGGCATGCTGTCGCCGGGCAATTCCGTCGGATTGCTCACGGTTCAAGGCAATCTCACTTTCGCATCGGCTGCGAGCTATCTGGTGGAAGTGTCGGGCGCGACGGCGGATCGCACCAATGTCACGGGCACCGCGACGCCGGGCAATGCGACGGTGCGTGTCAGCTTCGATCCCGCCGCCTATGTGCGTGAGCGCTATACGATCCTGAACGCGGCCGGTGGTGTTGCCGGCACGTTCCGCGGCGGCGTCTACAGCGACGAGCCTCCGTCATTCGTCTCGACACTCAGCTACGATGCCAACAACGTCTATCTCAATGTCGATCTGAAACTGACTGGCCTCAACATCAACCAGAACAATATCGCCACGTCGCTGAACAGTTATTTCGGCACCCATGGCGGCATTCCGTATGTGCTTGGCGCCATGGTGCCGGAGGACCTGACGCAGGCATCGGGCGAACTCTCGACCAGCGTGCAGCAGAACACCGTGCAGGCGATGACGCAGTTCATGGGCGTCATGACCGATCCATTTGCTGCCAATCGCGGTCTGGCGACGCCGGAGGTGCAGCCGAATGCTTTCGCTGCCACTGGCGCGTCGGCGTCGTGGCGCGACGCCTATGGCGCGATCAACAAGGCCTTACCTGCCGCTCCGAGCTTCGAGTCGCGCTGGAACGTCTGGGCTGCCGGCTTCGGCGGCGGGCAGACGACCGATGGCAATGCTGCGGTCGGCTCGCACAGCAGCAACAGCCGGATCGGCGGTGTCGCCGTCGGGGCCGATACGTGGCTGTCGTCGCAGACGCTGGCGGGCTTCGCCATGGCCGGCGGCGGCACCAGTTTCGGCCTCTCCGACAATCTCGGCGCCGGCCGTTCGGACCTGTTCCAGATCGGCGGCTTCGTTCGCCATCACGAAGGCGCGGCCTATCTCACCGCAGCGCTTGCCTATGGCTGGCAGAACGTCACCACGGACCGGCTGGTGACCATCGTCGATGCCGACCGGCTGCGCGCGAATTTCACCGCGCATGCCTTCTCGGCGCGCGTCGAGGCAGGCCATCGCAGCGTGCTGCCAAATTCAATACCTTGGCTCGGCGGCATCGGCATGACGCCCTATGCGGCCGGGCAGGTCATCAATATCGACTTGCCCGCTTATGCGGAAACGCTCGTCTCCGGCGCCGATAATTTTGCGCTGAACTATACCGGACGGAATGTCACGGCCACCCGGAGCGAACTCGGCCTGCGTGCCGACAGGTCTTTTGCCTTCGATCAGGCCTTGCTCACGCTCCGCGGCCGTGCCGCCTGGGCGCATGACTTCAACCGTGACCGCATCGCACAGGCTTCGTTCCAGGCGCTGCCCGGTGCGAGCTTCATCGTCAATGGCGCCGCGATGGCGCCGGACGCCGCGCTGACCAGTGCGAGTGCGGAGGTGTTGCTGGCGAGCGGCTTGTCCTTCGCCGCGACCTATGAAGGCGAGTTCTCGAACGTCACGCGCAGTCATGCGGGCAAGGGGGTCGTGCGTTTCACCTGGTAGTGCGCGCGCATCGCAGGCATGGGCGCAGGCGGCTTGACCCGGCGGCGCTCGGGGGTCAGGTTCCGCGCCATCGCACGCGGACCCTACCTGCCCAATGTTCACCGTCGCCTCGCTCTGGATCCCTTTCACCATCATTGCCTCGCTCGGGCAGGTGGCGCGCAATGCCATGCAGCGTTCCCTCACCGGCCCGCTCGGCACCTGGGGCGCGACCAATATCCGCTTCCTGTTCGGCTTTCCCTTCTCACTTGTGTTCTTCGCCGTCGTTATCGTGGCGACCGGGGACCGGGTGTCATGGCCAACCATGGAGTTCTGGCCGTGGCTGCTGCTCGGCGCGCTCAGCCAGATCTTCGCCACCGGGCTCATGCTGGCGGCGATGAACGAACGATCCTTCGTGGTTACGACGGCCTATCTCAAGACCGAGGCGATCCAGACCGCGATCTTTGGCTTTGTGTTTCTCGGCGATCACCTGACGGCGCTGCGGGTAGTGGCGATCCTGATTGCGACCGCCGGCGTGGTCGTCACCGCACTGCGGCCGGGGGCGGCGCGCGAACTCGGCAGCGTCAGGCCGACTGCTCTCGGCCTCGTCGCTGCCGCCGGCTTCGCGCTCTCCGCGGTTGGCTTTCGCGGCGCCATCATCGCGGTGCCGGATGTGAGCTTCGTAACGGCGGCATCCTATGCGCTGGCCTGGTCGCTGTTCGTGCAGACGGCGATCCTCACCGTCTATCTGCTGCTGCGCGAGCCCATCATCCTGCGCAACATTCTCGGCCTGTGGCGTCCGTCGATGCTGGCCGGCTTTGCCGGTGCTGCGGCCTCCCAGTTCTGGTTCCTGGCCTTTGCCCTCACGGCCGCCGCCAATGTGCGCACGCTGGCGCTGGTCGAGGTGCTATTCGCGCAGGCCGTGGCCTATTACTCGTTCAAGCAGCCGCTCTCCATGCGCGAAGTGTCGGGTGTGGTGCTGATCGTGGCCGGCGTAGCGCTGCTCGTCGCGGCATGAACGCGCATGATGTCTCTTTCGCTGGCTGAAGCGCTGGGATAGGACTGGTCTTGTTCCTTCCGAGGCGAGATCGATGCGCTTTCTGCCCTTGCTGCTGTTGTTGCTGACCGGTCCTGCTCTCGCCACGGAGGCCATTGTCAGAGATGGCGACACCATCCAGATCGGTAGCGTCACCTATGAGCTCGCCGGCGTGGATGCACCGGAGCTTGATCAGCCCTGTGTCGATGAGCACGCCGACAACTGGGCCTGCGGTATCGAGGCACGAGACCGGCTGGCGAAGCTGATCGGCCAGCGCGAGGTGCGCTGCGAAGATCTTGGCGCGGACAAGATCTACAAGGACCACCGCACTGGTTTGTGCAGCATCTCCGGCGAAACGATCACTCTCAATCGATCCGTGATCCAATCGGGTTACGGGATTGGCATCGACGCGCCGGCCAAGGCAAGTTTCAAGGTGGATGAGGCGGCAGCGAAGGACAAACGGCAGGGCTTGTGGCGCGGCTGCTTCGCGGCGCCGGAAGATTTCCGCAACAAGAAGACGGATGGCAACATGCTCGGTGCCTCCTGTCCGCCTGCCAACGAAAAGGCCTTGCGCGCCGCACTGTTCCCGGCCGATCTGCCGATGCCGCCTGGCTGCAATATCCGCGCGAAGCAGGTCCGCCGCGCCAAGCTTACCGGCAATGTCGGTGTCTACCTGATCCCGCAATGCCAGAACTACGCCACGCAGCCGAAGCCGGACCGCTGGTTCTGCAGCGAGGAAGACGCCCGCGCTGCCGGATACCGCAAGGCGCTCAATTGCCAGGCATCCAGCAGCCGCAAATGAGCCTTCCGCTGGCGGTGCTGGACCTTCGGGGCCGAACGACGTAGCACAACGGAAAGCTGGTTCGATGGTGGCCCAAATTACTTTGGCCCACGCGTCTAATTCCAGCATGCGAAATCCGGAGTGAAGCGCTTGGCCGTGACCACAAGTTCGTCCGCATCGATCGAAGCCGTTGAACGCGGGCTGGCCTCTGCCGGCTACATTGCCAGCCGGCAGATTTCCACCGCCGTCTATCTCGCCGAAAAGATCGAGAAGCCGATCCTGGTCGAGGGCCCGGCCGGCGTCGGCAAGACCGAACTCGCCAAGGCCATCGCCGCCTCGCGCGGCCTCGAGATGATCCGCATGCAGTGCTATGAGGGCCTCGACGAGGCCAAGGCGCTGTATGAGTGGAAATATGCCAAGCAGCTGCTCTACACGCAGATCCTGAAGGACAAGCTCGGCGAAGTATTGGGCGGCGCAGATACGCTCGCCAAGGCGCTCGATCAGCTCCATACATTCGGTGACGTGTTCTTCTCGAAGGAATTCGTCGAGCCGCGGCCTTTGCTGCGCGCGCTGGAACAGCCGAAGGGCTGCGTGCTGCTGATCGACGAGATCGACAAGTCCGATGCCGAGTTCGAATCGCTGCTGCTGGAAATCCTGTCCGACTTCCAGGTCACCATTCCCGAACTTGGAACGATTGCGGCCATCGTGCCGCCGACGGTGATCCTCACATCGAATGGCGAGCGCGATCTCGGCGACGCGTTGAAGCGTCGCTGTCTGCATCTGCATATCGGCTTCCCCGAACCGAAGCTGGAAGAGCGCATCGTCGAGACCCGCGTGCCCGATGCACCGGCGACTCTGCGCAAACAGCTTGTCGGCTTCGTCAATCAGGTCCGCACACTGGATCTCAAGAAGCTGCCATCCGTCAGCGAGACCATCGACTGGGCCAAGGTGCTGGTGCTGCTCGGCGCCGCCGAGCTCGGCCATGAGATGGTCAAGGACACGCTCAACGTGCTGCTGAAATACGAGGGCGACATCGAAGCGGCGCTGCCGAACGTCTCGACCTTCATCTCAAAATCCGATCGGCAAGGGGTGTTCGGCTAAGCCATGCGCGAGGTGATGCATCGTTTTTTCCGGGCGGCGCGCGGCGCCGGGGTGAGAATCTCGCCCGCCGAAAGCATCGATGCCATGCGCGCGGCTGCCGAGGTTGGCCCCGGCGATCGCACGATCCTGCGCGATGCATTGTTGCTGACCATGGCGAAATCCGGCGAGGAGAAGGCAGCACTCGCCGCCTGCTTCGATGCCTTCTTCACCTATCCCGATCTCGAACAGCCTCAGGCCGCGAATGACGACCGGGAGGACGCGGGCGAAGAGGCAAACGAAGGCGGTCCCGACGTTGCCGAAGGTACGGCATCGGGACAGGCTTCGGCCGAACTCGGATCGCTCGCGCAGATGTTGCTGGCTCAGGATCGCGCCGCGATCGCTGCCGCGCTGTCGAATGCGGCCAATGCCGCCGGCCTCACCGATATTCGCGTCTTCACCCAGCGCGGGCTGTTTGCCAGTCGTGTCCTTGAACAGCTCGGGATCGCACAACTACGCAACGATATCGATGCGCTCAATGCCAGCAATCCCGCCGATGCCGAACGACTCACATCCGCACTCGGTAGCTTGCGTGAGACTGTCAGCGAAATGGTGTCGCAGGCGCTGCTGCTCTATGGCCGCGAAGAAACCGAGGCGCTGCGCAACGAGATCCTGCGCAATGCGCCGATGGCACGGCTGGAGCGGCGCCAGATCGCGCAGATGCGGGTGCTGATCCGGCAGATCGCGCGGCGCCTGCGCGAACGCTTCAGCAAGCCGCGCAAGCGCCAGCGTCGCGGCCATCTCGATGTCCGCCGTACGATCCGCCGTAATGCCGCTTGGGGCGGGGTGCCGTTCCTCACCGCGTGGAAACGCCGCCACCGCGACAAGCCGAAAATCGTCGCCATCTGCGACGTCTCGGGCTCGGTGGCGCAGGTGTCGGATTTCTTCCTGCTGCTGATTCACAGCCTGCATGAGGTGGTGTCGGACGTGCGCTCCTTCGCATTCTCCGGCAATCTGATCGAGGTCAGCGCCATGCTGGAGAACAACAAGCCCGAAGAGGCGATGAAGCAGATCATGTCCGCGGTCGGCTTCGGCTCGTCGGATTATGGTCGCTCCTTTGTCGACTTCGAAAAGGACTTCATGAGCGCGGTGACGCCGCAGACCACGGTGATCGTGCTCGGCGATGCGCGCAGCAACAATCTCGATCCGCGCGCGGACATCCTGAAACGGATCGGCGAGCGGTCGAAGCGGCTGGTCTGGCTCAATCCCGAAGGCCGCGTGAGCTGGGGTTTTGGCGATTCCGAAATGCCGCGTTATGCGACTTTCTGCAACGTCGTTCGTCAATGCGCGACGGCGCAGCAGCTCGAGCGCGCCGTCGCCGATATTGTGGCGACCTACCAATAGCCACTGCAGTCACCCGAAGGTGAAAGCATAGGCCCGCACGCCCGGATCGAGAAATTCGATGGCGAATGTGCGGTCCGCAACACCGCCTGCCTGCCGCACCAGTTGATAGAGCTTGGCGTCGGTCACGGTGCCATATCCTTCGGCATCGGTGTCGGTGCCGTGGTCTGCACCGGGAGCCGCACCGTCGATCGTGACGCGGAAGCGCACAGGCTTGCCACTGGAAGACGGGCCGAGCACCAGATGCAGGTCGCGGGCGTGAAAGCGATACGTGATACTCCCCTTGGGTTCGTCAAGCTGTGCGAATTCGCGGCCGATGGTCCATGTTCCTCCGAGCGTCCATCGGTTCAGCGGCAGCATGTCGATGCCGCGATAGAGGCTGGGCACGTCTTCCCGCGCTCCGCCCGGGGACGTGAAGCCGGTCGCTTGCGCATAGCCGAGATAGGTCTCCGGAGATCGAAGGTCATCTTCATCGGCGGCCACTTGCGTGCCGTGGGCCTGGATGCGCGCATCGTCGCCAGTCGGCTTGTGCCCGGTTTCCGCGAGCAACTGCCGGATGGCTTCTTCTGATGTGGCATAGTTGCCTTCGCCGATAGCGCTATGGCGAATGCGGCCATCTGCGCCGATGAAATACAGAGCGGGCCAGGCATTGTTGTTGAACGCGCGCCAGATCCGGAAATCATTGTCGATCGCGACGGGGTAGTGGATGCCAAGTGCCGCGACGGCCGTGCTGACATTGTCGATCTTCTTCTCGAAGGCGAATTCCGGCGTATGCACGCCGATCACGACGAGGCCTTGATCGCGATACCTGTCTGCCCATGCGCGAACATGCGGGAGGACGCGAAGGCAGTTGATGCAGGAATAGGTCCAGAAGTTGACCAGCACGACCTTGCCCTTCAGATCCGCGGCCTGCAGCGGCGCGGTGTTGAGCCATTGCTTGTCAGCGACAATCGCCGCCAGAGGCGCCGACAACCCGTTCTCGGCGGGCGCACCGCCGGCCGGTGTTCCGGCCTGTGCGGACGATCCGCCGCGCAACGTGCCGATCAAGCTGCTTTCCAGCATGGTCGTGGAAGGCAGCGACAGTTGCGTCAGGATGCGCGTATCAAGCCCTGCCCAGACCGCCACGGCGCCGAGCACGACGGCGGCACCCAGACCGCGGCGCAGGCCGTCGCTCCATGGCATCAGCTCGCGGATCTTGTCGAGTGCATGCCTGCCAAGCAGCATGCCGGCGGCGAGCGATGTTGCCGCACCGAACCCGTAGGCGAACAGGAGAAACACGGTGTCGATGTTCGGGCCGTGCAAGGCCGCACCTGTCAGGATCAGGCCCAATACCGGTCCGGCACACGGCGCCCAGACGAGACCGGTGGCGATGCCAAGCAGCAGCGAAGCCAACGACGTTCGGTCGGCATCGGGCTTGTTCCGAGCGGCCCAACCCGACAGCTTCACGCCGAGCAGCACCGGTGGCGCCGTCAGGCGTGCCGATAAGCGCGGAAACATCAGCGCGAGACCGAACACCGTCATCACGATCAGGGCGACGATCCTGCCGTAGCGATTGGCCTCGATCGCCCAGTTGCCGGCGACCGAAGCAAGACTCGCGGCGATGGCGAATGTCAGCGTGAGGCCGATCAACAATGGAAGGCCGCTGCGGCGAAACGGTTGTCCCGCCCGGGCGAGGACGATTGGCAGAATCGGAAAGATGCAGGGCGATGCAATGGTCAGCAGGCCGGCGGCATAAGCGAGGATGAAGAGTGTCACGATGATCTCCGGTCAGCGCACCGTGGGACGGTCAGGCGCCGTTACTGGCGAGACAATCCGCGGACCGTCGACGGTCCGCGGAAGCAGCGGGAATGAATCAGATGAGATTGATCGCGACGTTGATGTTGCCGCGCGTCGCCTTCGAATAGGGGCAGATCTGGTGCGCGGCATCGACAATCTGGCGGGCGACATCCGGGGCGAGACCAGGCAGGCTGACATTGAGGCGCGCCTGCAGGAAGAAGTCGCCGTTGGTGGTGCCGAGATCGACTTCGGCATCGACGGCCACGTCGGCCGGAAGCTTGACCTTCAGATTGCTGGCGGCGCGGCCCATGGCGCCGATGAAGCAGGCGGACCAGCCGGCCGCAAACATCTGCTCGGGATTGGTGCCGTTGCCTGCGGAGCCGGGAGGCGACAGCTTGACGTCCAGCCGGCCGTCCGAACTTTGCGCGGCGCCTTCGCGCCCGCCGGTGGTGTGCGTCTGGGCGGTGTAAAGAACCTTGTCGATGGCAGGTGCTGAGTTCATGGTCATTTTTCCTTTTATATCGCATCCGATCTAATCGAATGCGATATAAATAGATGAACGAAACAGTCTGTCAACTCTTCCGATTTAATCGCATGCGATATATATTGGCCCTGCGGTCACGATCGCGTGTGTCGCCGGGAGCCCGAGCATGTCATCCAGCAAGTCGAAGCGCATAGAACAAAGCTCCGCCCAAAATGGGCAGGACGATCCAAAACTGTCGGATTTCCTGTGCTTCTCGATCTACTCGGCCAATCTGGCCTATGGCCGGGCGTATAAGCCGATCCTCGAGAAGCTGGGTCTCACCTACACCCAGTACATCGCCATCGTCGCGCTGTGGGAGCAGGACGAACAGACCGTGAGCGGCCTCGGCGAGAAGCTGTTCCTGGAGTCGAACACGCTGACGCCGATTCTGAAGAAGCTGGAAGCCATGGGCTATCTCACCCGCAAGCGCGACCCCGGCGACGAGCGGCAGGTGGTGGTCAGTCTGACCCCGGAAGGTCGGCGACTGCGCGAAAAGGGGCTGAGCATGAACCTCGTCAAGGCATCAGGTCTTGCGCCCGATGAATTCAGGAAAATGCAGCAGGGTGTCGCCACGCTGCGGGACAATCTGATCAAGGCGGCGCGGGAATACTGACACGCGGATCACTATGCCGACCAGCGGATGCAGTCGCCGCAGCGTTCCTGTAACATTGCGGTCGAAGAGCAGTCCGGGAGATGGGTGTGAGCGATATCGACACGGTTTTCACGCAGGCAAAGTTCGCTGACGGCAGTTACAGCACGATTGCCGTCAGCGGCGGTTTCATTGCCTCGATCACTTCCGGAAGTGATCCGGCACCCGCAGCCGCGGAGACCATCGATCTCGCGGGCACACTCGTCATCCCGTCCTTCGTCGAGGGCCACATCCATCTCGACACCAGCTTCTACGGCGATGTCTGGCGGTCGCATGTGCCCTATTCCAACGGCTTCAATGTGCAGGAGCGCGTCGCCATCCAGGCCGACAACATGGCGAAGGCCGCGCCGATGGCTGAGCGGGCGAAAAGCCAGCTCGAACTTTGCCTCGGCCACGGCAGCACGCGGATGCGCAGCCATGTCATGATCGATGGCTCGGTTGGGCTGAAATCGCTCGAAACCATTCTCGCCGTGCGCGAAGCGCATCGCGATGTCATGGACATCCAGCTCGTTGCATTCCCGCAAAGCGGTATCCTGCGTAGCCCCGGCACGCCCGATCTGCTCGATGCGGCCTTCGATCTCGGCGCTGACGTGATCGGCGGTCTCGACCCCGGTGGTTTCGACCGCGATGTCGAGAAGCATCTCGATGTGGTGTTCGGCATCGCCGAGCGCCGCGGCGTCGATGTCGATATCCATCTGCACGATCCCTCAATGCTCGGGATCTTCGAGATCGAGCAGATCTGCGCACGCACGCGCGCGCTTGGCATGCAAGGGCATGTCGCCATCAGCCACGCCTATTCGCTTGGAGATGTCGGCGTCGATGTGGTGCAGCGGACGGCCGAGACGCTGGCCGTAAGTGGCGTCGCCATCATGACCAATGCACCGGGCGCGCGGCCATTTCCGCCAGTGAAGGTGTTGCGCGCGGCCGGCGTCACCGTATTCGGCGGCTGCGACAACATCCGCGACTCATGGTGGCCCTATGGCGACGGCGACATGCTCGGCCGTGCCATGATGATCGGCTACCGCTCGGGCTTCAATACGGACGAAGACCTGACGCTCGCCTTCGACATCGTCACATCGGGCGGGGCCAAGGCGCTGCGGTTGGACGATCATGGCCTCCGCGTCGGTGCCAAAGCCGATTTCGTCGCCATCGATGCACCGCATGTACCCCAGGCGGTGATCGATCTGCCCAAGCGCCGCGCGGTCTACAAGAACGGCCGGCTGGTGGCGCGGGACGGCGAGATCGTCCGAAAGGCTTGAATCATCGGCCAGAAGCGGTAGGACTGCGCCGACAATCCGCTGGCATGCCAGAGATTTTGGAGACGCAAAATGCTTGAAACACCGCGCGCGCGCCGGGGCATGGTGACCTCGCCGCATCATCTGGCGTCGCAGGCCGGCCTCGATGTGCTCAAGGACGGCGGCACCGCCGTGGAGGCAGCGATCGCCACGGCAGCGGCGCTGGCGGTGGTCTATCCCCATATGACCGGCATCGGCGGCGATGGCTTCTGGCTGATCGCCGAGCCCGGTAAGGCGCCGGTGACGGTGGATGCCTGCGGCCGCGCCGGCGCGGCTGTGGACCTCGCTTACTATGCGAAGCATGGCGTATCAGCGATCCCGTTTCGCGGCCCGCTGGCGGCGAATACGGTCGCTGGCACCGTATCCGGCTGGCAGAAGGCGCTGGATGTCTCGCAGCACTGGCAGCCGCCGCTGTCGCGCGAACGCCTGCTGGAAAGCGCGATTTACTATGCGGAGAACGGCATCGTCGTCACACGCAGCCAGTCCGAACTCACCGTCGAGAAATCCGCGGAGCTCAAGGGCCAGCCGAATTTCGCCGCGACCTTCATGCCGAACGGTCAGGCACCTGTCGAAGGCGATGTGCTGAAGCTGCCGGCGCTTGGCGCTACGCTGAAGCGCCTTGCTGCCGATGGCTTCGAGAGCTTCTACAACGGCAAGCTTGCGGACAGCATCGCCGCCGATCTCGCCAAGGTGGAAGCACCCGTCACGGCCGCCGACCTCGCGCGGCATCAGGCCAGCGAGCGCCCGCCGCTGACCACGACAGTGCGCGGCGCGCGACTGTTCAACATGGCGCCGCCGACGCAAGGTTTGTCGTCGCTGATGATCCTCGCGATGTTCGATCGTCTCGGCGTGACGCAGGCCGAAGGCTTCGATCACATCCATGGTCTGGTCGAGGCCACCAAGCAGGCCTTCATCGTGCGCGACGAGCATGTCGGCGATCCCGACCACATGACCGTCGATCCTGCGATCTTCCTCGAAGAAGCAAAGCTCGATGAGCTCGCCCGCCGCATCGATCGCAGGACCGCGCTGCCGTGGCCGCATATCCGCAAGCCCGGCGACACGATCTGGCTCGGCGTCATCGACGGGCACGGGCGTTCGGTTTCGTTCATCCAGTCGGTCTATTTCGAATTCGGCTCTGGCGTGGTGCTGCCCGAGACAGGCATCTGCTGGCAGAACCGCGGCGCCTCTTTCCGCCTCGCCGAAAGCGGCTGGAATGCGCTGAAGCCCGGCCGCAAGCCGTTCCACACGCTCAACCCGGCGATGGCGATCTTCGATGACGGCCGCCGCATGGTGTACGGCAACATGGGCGGCGAGGGCCAGCCGCAGACGCAGTCCGCGGTGTTCTCGCGCTACGGCATGTTCGGCATGCCACTGCAGCAGGCGGTGACGGCGCCGCGCTGGCTGCTCGGCAAGACCTGGGGCGACGAGAGCGTCACGCTGAAGGTGGAGGACCGGTTTGACGGGGCATTGATCCAGCAGCTGCGCGATGCCGGTCATGTGGTCGAGGTGCTCGGCAGCTATACCGGCACCATGGGCCATGCCGGCGCGATCGTGCTGCATGAAAACGGCGTGCTCGAAGGCGCGACTGACCCGCGCTCGGATGGTGCCGTGGCGGCGTGGTGACTGGTTGACCTGTGTCCCGGACGCGGTGCGGTGCGAAGTGCCGCTCCGCAGAGCCGGGACCGTATCAAACGCCCGAGTTCGTGGCGGTCCCGGTTCTGCGAAGCAACGCTGCGCGTTGCATCGCGCCCGGGAGAAGCGTTCAAGCCATCATCTTCCGCAGTTCCGTCTTCAAGATCTTGCCATTGGCGTTTCGCGGCAATGGCTCCTTCAAAAATGTGATGCTCTCCGGCACCTTGTAGTCGGACAGCCGTTCCGCGCAGTATTGGCGGATTGCGGTCTCGTCGCCGCCTTCGGGACTGTAGGCAAACGCATGCACGCGTTCGCCCAGCACGGGATCGGGCTTGCCGACCACCGCGCTCTCCACGATGGCGGGATGATGCGACATCACATTCTCGACCTCGGTGCAGTAGATCTTGAAGCCGGCGCGGTTGATCATGTCCTTCTTGCGGTCGACCACATAGACATAACCTTCTTCGTCCATGCGCCCGATATCGCCGGAGCGCCAATAGCCACCAACGAAGCCGCTGTGCGTGGCATCCGGATTATCCCAGTAGCCGGGCACGACCATGGCGCCGGCGATGAGCAATTCGCCGTCCTGCCCGCGCGGCACCTCGCGCCCGTCGTCATCGGCCACGATGATGTGGGCGCCGGTGACGGGACGGCCAACCGACTTGATCTTGTCGGCGGGTGAGCCGGGTGGAAACATCGTTGCGGGTGACGTGGTTTCCGTCGATCCATAGGCATTGCAGAGATTGAGTTGCGGCAGCGCCTGCGCCAGGCGTTCAATGGTCGCTTCCGGCATCGGTGCGCCGCCGAATCCGGCGATGCGCCAGGCCGACAAATCGTGCTTGTCGAAGTCCGGTTGCAGCAGGCAGAGATTGTACATCGCCGGGACCATCAGCGTGTAGGTCATGCGCTCGCGGGCGGCGAGAGCAAGAAACTCCGGCGCTTTGAAAGCGGGCATGATGACGAGCGTTCCTGCAACATTGATGGTTGCGAGGATCAGAGCGACGAGACCGGTGACATGTGAGGCCGGCACCGCCAGCATGGTCACATCGCCATCCGTCAGGCCGTAGCCGTATTGGAAATTCAGCGCTGAATGGATGATGCTGGCATGGGTGAGCATCGCACCTTTCGGATTGCCCGTGGTGCCGGATGTATAGAGCAGATAGGCGGTGTCCTCCTGATCCAGACCGGGCAAGGGGACGGCGGGCGCTTCGGCCGTCAATTCCGCGAACGACGATGCATGCTCATTGCCCACCACCCATTGCTTGCGCAATTCAGCGCGAGGCGCGGGCAAATTGGCTTCGCAATCGGCATCGTAGACGAGCGCCGATGCCCCGCACTGCTGCAGCACATAGTCGATCTCGGGCGCGCGCTGCCGCGTATTGAGCGGGACGACGATCATGCCAGCGCGGCTGGCGCCCAGCGCGCAGAACACGAATTCGAGGCAATTGCCGAGCAGCATTGCGATGCGCTCGCCCGGCCTGAAGCCGGCAGCGATCAGATTGCGCGCCACATTGTCGGCGATGCCGTCGAGTTCGGCATAGGTGAGGCGCTTGTCGCCGAGCACGAGCGCAATGCCCTTGGGCTTCTTCGCTGCCGCAGCGCGCAGCATGTCATCGAGTGTCGCCGGTCGGTCGGAAAAACAGGCGACAACGCGGTCGCCGTAAAGCACTTCGAAGCGGAGTGCGGCTTGTTCTGGCATATCCATCCCTGACGTCTTCTATCCGCCATTTGCTGTGGCGGTTGCGACGTCAGGTTAGACGGGTGTCGCGCGGATGCAACTGCTCCGGCGGAATGCCACTGCGGCGTCGAAGCGTTTCCCAGCGGAACGTCTTTAGCGCGCCTCCACTGTCACATGCTGCAGTTCGTGCACGGCGGTGAGCCGCTGCCGGACGGCTTCGGCGCTTGCTGCGCCGGCAAAGGCCACGATGGCGGCATGGGCGCCAGGGCCGATGCGCCAGACATGCAGATCGAAGATGCGGGCGTCGCCGGGGCGCTCGACCTCGTCGCGGATCTCCTGTTCGAGATGGGCGTCGGAGGTGTCGAGCAGCACGCCGGAGGTGTCACGCAGCAAATTCCATGACCAGGTCGCGATCACGATGCCGCCGACGATGCCCATGACAGGATCGAGCCAGACCCAGTCGAGATAGCGGCCGGCCAGCAGCGCCGCGATGGCCAGCACCGAAGTCAGCGCGTCGGCCAGCACATGCATGAACGCCGCGCGAAGATTGTTGTCATGGTGATGCGCGCCGTGGTGATGGTCGTGATCATGCGCGTGGTCGTGATGATCGTGGCCGTGATGGTGATGATGGCCGCTCAGCAGGAACGCGCTGGCGAGATTGACGATCAGTCCGATGACGGCAATCACCGTGGCTTCGCCGAAGGCGACCGTGGCGGGATTGAACAGCCGCTGCATGGATTCGACAGCAATGCCGAGCGCGACGATCGCCAGCACCAGCGCCGAAGCAAAGCCGGCGAGATCGCCGACCTTGCCGGTGCCGAAACTGAAGCGGCGGTCATGTGCATGGCGCCGCGCAAACACATAGGCGCCGGCGGCGACGCCGAGAGCCACGGCATGGGTCGCCATGTGAAAGCCGTCGGCCAGCAACGCCATCGAATTGAAGATCGTGCCTGCGACGATCTCACCGACCATCATCACGGCCGTGAGGGCGACGACCCACAGGGTTCGGCGCGTATTGGCGTCGTGGCCCTGGCCTAGGAACACATGGTGGTGGGCGAGGGGATCGATCTCACGCGTACTCATGACGATTCCTATTTGGCGTAGCGCCGGATCGCGGCGATCAGCTCCTCGGCGCCCTCGGTGCGGGCAGCGGCGGAGAGTTTGGGGTGGGCGACATGCTCGCGGAGATGGTCTTCGATCAGCTCGTCCATCAGTCCGCTTACGGCACCGCGCACGCCGGCGACCTGATGCAGGATCGCGGCGCAACCGGCGTCTTCCGTGATGGCCTTCTCGATGGCGGCCATCTGGCCGGCAAGGCGGCGGACACGGGCGAGCAGTTTGGTCTTATCGGCGGTCAAATGTGCCATAGGATAGTCCCCTACCCTATATTACGCCCGAACGAAAGACCCCGCCCGGCGATAAGCCGGGCAGGGGAGTTTGCGGGAGAAACGGGGAAGGATCGATCAGGCGGCGGCGGCCATGACGCGGGGATGGGCGATGTGTTCCTTCAGCACGGAGCCGGATGTATCGATCTCGGCCAGGGAGACGTCGTAGCTCCAGAGGTCAGCGAGATGCTGCAGCACGCGCTTGGCATCGGGCTCATTCAGTAGCGCGCCGTCGAGCACCGAGTGCTTGAGCATCAGCCGGCGGTCGCCGGCGAGATCGACGTCGATCACCTCGATATTCGCGTCGATCAGGCCGACGTCGTATTGCCGGGACAACGCGCGGCGGACGCTGCGATAGCCGCGCTCGTTGTGGATGGCCTGGACGAGGATGCCGGATGTGTCGGCCGGATCGTCATGCAGGTGGAACATCTTCATCTGTCGCATCAGCCGCGGCGAGAGAAACTGACTGATGAAGCTTTCGTCGCGATAGTTGGCCCAGATGTCGCGCAAGACGCCCATGACGTCGCCCTTGCCGGCGATGTCCGGGAACCAGTCGCGGTCCTCGTCTTCGGGGGTGGCCACGATGCGCTCGATGTCCTGCATCATGGCGAAGCCGAGCGCATAGGGGTTGAAGCCCGAGAAATACTTGCTGTCGAAATCGGGTTGGAACACCACATTGGTGTGAGATCCCAGAAATTCCAGGAAGTTGCCGTCCGAAATCTGTCCGCGATCGTGCAGCGCGGTCATGATGCGGTAGTGCACGTAAGTCGCCGTGCCTTCGTTCATCACCTTGGTCTGGCCCTGCGGATAGAAATATTGCGCGATGTTGCGGACGATGCGCAGCAATTCGCGCTGCCAGATGTGCAGGCGGGGTGCTGACTTCTCGAGGAAATAGAGCAGGTTTTCCTGCGGCAGGCCGAGCAGCGCGCGGCGGCGCTCGGCAGTGAGCTCTGCACGCTTCTTGGAAGGGCCGGTCGGAACGGTGCGCCACAGATCGTTGAACGATGCCTGCTCATGCTCGCGCCGCTCCTTGGCGCGCTTTTCCTCGGCGCGCAGGTCGAGCGACCGCTTGCCGGGATAACGATCGACGCCATGAGACATCAGCGCATGGGCAGCGTCCAATGTCTGCTCCACGGCGAGGCGGCCATGTTTTTCCTCGCATTGCGCCACATAGGCCTTGGCAAAATCGAGATAATCGAGGATGCCGTTCGCATCGGTCCATTGCTTGAACAGATAGTTGTTCTTGAAGAAGTGGTTGTGGCCGAAGGCGGCATGCGCGATCACCAGCGTCTGCATGGTCGCCGTGTTTTCCTCCATCAGATAGGAAATGCAGGGCGAGGAATTGATCACGATCTCATAGGCCAGGCCCATCAGGCCCTTGCGATAGGACGCTTCCTGATGCGCGAACTGCTTTCCGAACGACCAGTGCTTGTAATAGAGCGGCATGCCGACGGACGAGTAGGCGTCGAGCATCTGCTCGGCAGTAATGACCTCGATCTGGTTCGGATAAACGCTGAGGCCGAGCTCGTTGAGCGCGACCTCCTCGCAAGCGTCGTGAATGCGCTGAATCGTCTTGAAGTCCCAGTCGGCTCCTTCGAAAAGCTTTTCACCCCTGTTGAGGGTCGTGTTGAAGGTCGTCATGGAGCCACCTCTTTGCCCGTGCGGCGCTGGAACAGGTCGTGGAACACGGGGAAGATCTCGTTGCGGTCGTTGACCTTACGCATGGACAGCGGCTCGCCCTCGTTGCGCAGCCGTTGATACAGCGTCCAGAGTGAGGATTCAGACATCTCGAACGGATGGCCGCCGCTTTCGCCGACTTCGAGATAGGCGAAGAACTGCGACACCGGCAGAATCATGTTCTTCAGCAGTGCGCCGGTGCGGTCGCTGTCAGCGTAGGAATTGTCGCCGTCGGAGGCCTGCGCGGCATAGATGTTCCAATCGGCGGGGCGGAAACGCGACTGCACGATCTCGTGCATGGTTTCCAATGCGCTCGAGACCAGCGTGCCTCCGGAGGCCGGGCCGTGGAAGAATGTCTGCTCGTCCACTTCCTCGGCGCGATCGGTGTGGCGGATGAAGACGATTTCCACCTTCTTGTAGCGCCGGGTGAGGAAGACGTAGAGCAGCATGTAGAAGCGCTTCGCGAGATCCTTCATGTGTTCGGACATGGAGCCGGAGACGTCCATCAGGCAGAACATGACAGCCTGCGCCACCGGCTTCGGCATGGTCTCGAAGCGCCGATAGCGGATGTCGATCGGATCGATGAAAGGAATGCGTTTCGCCTTCGACTTCAGGCGCTCGATCTCGGCGAGCAAAGCCGGGCGCCGTTCGTCGTTGCAGTGTTCCAGCTCGGCCTCGAGCTGCGCGATCGCTTCGGGCCGCGGTCGCTGAAGCGCGACACGTCGCGCCAGCGCGAGACGCACGGTGCGGCTCACCGAAATATTCGCCGGTGAGCCCGTTGTCGTATAGCCTGCACGGCGCAGTCCTTCGTTCTCGACTTCGGCGAGCTTGCGCTTGGAAAGGTCGGGTAGTTCCAGATCGTCGAGGAAGATATCGACGAATTCGTCACGGCTGAGGACGAAGCGGAATGCGTCCTCGCCGTCGCCTTCGCCGGCCCCGTTGCCGCCGCCGCCGCGGGATTGCGGCCGCTGCAGGATGTCGCCTTCGACGAATTTCTTGTTGCCGGGGAGCACGCGATCGCGCACGCCGCCTTCGCGATGGAAGCGTGGCTCATTCATGCCATCGAGCGGGATCGTGACTTCGCCGCCTTCGAGAACCTCCTTGATGTCGCGGTCCTCGGAGGCTTTCTTCACCGCACCCTGCACCAGAGTCTTGGCTCGTCGCAAAAACCGCTGCCGGTTCTCGAGGCTCTTGCCACTCGGATTGAGGCGCCGATCGACGATATGCATGGCCACGGTGGTCCTTGTGAGTCCTTCAGTCCATCACCCCGTCATTGCGAGGAGGAAAGCACCTCGCAATGACGAAGCTACGTTGTTGTCAGCCGGCCTGTTTCACCCGCATGTACCATTCGACGAGGCGGCGTACCTGGCGTTCGGTGTAGCCGCGCTCGACCATACGGGCGACGAAGTCGTCATGTTTCTTTTCAGTCTCGCCATCCTTCTTCGAACCAAACGAGATGACCGGGAGAAGGTCCTCGACCTGCGAAAAAATTCGCTTCTCGATGACTTCCCGGATCTTCTCGTAGCTGGTCCAGGCCGGGTTCTTCCCGCTGTTCTGCGCTCGCGAACGCAGAGAGAACTTGACGACCTCGTTGCGGAAGTCCTTCGGATTGGCGATCCCGGCAGGCTTTTCGATCTTGCTCAGCTCCTGATTGAGCAATTCGCGATCCATCATCTGGCCGGTGTCGGGGTCCTTGAAGTCCTGATCCTCGATCCAGGCATCGGCATAGTCGACGTAACGGTCGAACAGGTTCTGGCCATAGTCGGCATAGGATTCCAGATAGGCCTTCTGGATCTCGTGACCAATGAATTCGGCGTAACGTGGCACCAGTTCTGCCTTGATGAATTCGAGATAACGCTTCTCGACTTCATCGGGCAGCTGTTCGCGCCGGATCGCCTGTTCCAGCGTGTACATCAGATGCACGGGATCGGCGCCGACCTCCGACGTGTCATGATTGAACGTCGCGGCCAGGATCTTGAACGCAAATCGCGTCGAGACGCCGTCCATACCTTCGTCAACACCGGCGGAGTCCTTGTATTCCTGTACGCTCCGCGCCTTCGGATCGCTTTCTTTCAGGCTTTCGCCGTCATAGACGCGCATCTTTGCGAACGTGGTTGAGTTCTCGTGCTTGCGCAGGCGCGACATCACCGAGAAGCGGGCCAGGGTTTCCAGCGTCGCCGGCGCGCAGGGCGCGGTGGCGAGTTCGGAGCCCGAGATCAGCTTCTCGTAGATCTTCTGCTCTTCGGTGACGCGCAGGCAGTACGGCACCTTGATGACGCAGATACGGTCGATGAAGGCCTCGTTGTTCTTGTTGGCCTTGAAGCTCTGCCACTCCGATTCGTTGGAGTGGGCGAGGATCACGCCCGTGAACGGGATCGCGCCGATATTCTCGGTGCCGATATAGTTGCCTTCCTGCGTCGCCGTGAGCAGCGGATGCAGCATCTTGATCGGCGCCTTGAACATTTCGACGAATTCAAGCACGCCCTGATTGGCGCGGTTGAGGCCGCCGGAATAGCTGTAGGCGTCGGGATCGTTCTGCGCATAGGTTTCGAGCTTGCGGATATCCACCTTGCCGACCAGCGAGGAGATATCCTGATTGTTCTCGTCACCCGGTTCAGTCTTGGCGATGCCTATCTGGCGCAGCCGCGACGGCTGGATGCGCGCTACACGAAACTGTGAGATATCGCCGCCGAAGGCTTCGAGGCGCTTGTAGCACCACGGGCTCATCAGACCGGTGAGGCGACGGCGCGGGATGCCGTATTTCTCCTCGATCATCGGGCCGAGCTGATCGGGATCGAACAGCGACAGCGGGCTCTCGAACACCGGCGATAGTTCGTCACCGGCCTTCAGCACATAGATGGGATGCACTTCCATCAGCTGCTTGAGCCGTTCGGCGAGCGACGACTTGCCGCCGCCGACCGGGCCGAGCAGGTAGAGGATTTGCTTGCGTTCTTCCAACCCCTGCGCGGCGTGGCGGAAGAATGCGACGATACGTTCGATCGTATCCTCCATGCCGTGGAAGCCGGCGAAGGCAGGATAGGAGCGAAGCGTTCGGTTCAAAAAAATACGGCCAAGGCGGGAGTCCTTGGCCGTGTCGATCATTTCAGGCTCACCGATCGCAGCTAGAAGTCGTTCAGCTGCGTTCGCATACTTCATGGGGTCGCCGCGGCAGGCTTCCAGATATTCGGACATCGACATGTCCGCCTGGCTCCGGGCTTCGAAGGTTCGAGCGAACGCATTGAACAGAGAATCGTTATACATTGATCCCTCTCTCCTTTGGTCGGTCGGCCGTCCTATTGATCGCGATCCTTTTTTGTGGTAATGGCCCGCGGCTCAAACCTGATCGCGACTCAACATCAGCGCTTGGTCTTCAGGACACATCCAGGTCCATTGCGGCGCAATGCGATCTGAGTGCATTTTGCGACTCATATTCGTGCACATGCTTATAAGTTAGGCGAGATTCGCGCGCTCTCAAGGCCCGTGAAGGCGATTGTCTGTCTCTGTGACTCAGCCGCCACAAAATCGTCGTATCTGGAAAATGCTTCTGATGACGCGCCAAGGCACGCGATGTCCTTTGCGCAATAAAACGTTAATATGGATGAACGCGCCTGGGGCAACATCCCGAAAACGGGATAGCGGCCTCCGGATAAGATCATGCTCCAATAGGGAAAACTGTTGGAGGCCGATCCATCGAGGATGGACCGGATCTCAGTTCCGGTCGCTCGGCAGCACGGGAAGCGGCGCTACCTCGATGCCTTCGTCGATCAGCGATCGGGCCTCCTCGGGCGAGGCCTCGCCATAGATCGGGCGGTGCTCCTTGTCGCCATAATGCATGGCGCGCGCCTCCTCGGGAAAGCTCTCGCCGACATTGTCAGCGTTCTTCACGATGTGATCGCGGAGCTCCTTCAGCTTCGCACGCAGTTCGGCTTCTGGCGGCGCCATCACCAAAGAGGTGCTGTCGGCAGGCTGCGTTGGAGGCGCGGCCTCCTGCTTCTGGTTGCCCTTGCGCCCGATCTGCGGGGCCATGATGGCCTTCTCGACCTTCGCGGAGCCGCATTGCGGGCAGGTCACCAGCTTCCGCTTCACCTGCGAGTCGTAGGCGCTCGAACTCTGGAACCAGCTCTCGAAGGCATGGCCCTTGTCGCAACGCAGATTGTAACGGATCATTTCGCGTCCCGAACCAGATGCAGGTGACCCGGGCCGGCCTTGGCATCGCTGACGCTGAAGCGGCGGCCATGCTGTAGCGACGGCACTGTGCTGCGCGCCTCGGTCACCTTGGCGGGATCGATTTCGGCAATGATGAAGCCGGGATCGGTTCCCTTGGCTTCTGCGATCACCACGCCCCACGGATCGACGATCAGCGAGTGGCCGTAGGTGGCGCGCTTGTTCTCATGCGTGCCGCCCTGCGCAGCGGCGAAGACGAAGCAACCGTTTTCGATGGCGCGGGCGCGCAGCAATGTGTGCCAGTGGGCCTCACCGGTCTTCTGCGTGAAGGCAGAAGGGACCGTCAGGAAGGCAGCGCCACTTTCAGCCAGCGCGCGATACAGCGACGGGAAGCGGACATCGTAACAGATCGTCAGGCCGATGCGGCCCCATGGCAGGTCGGAAATGACGGCCACCTCGCCCGGCTGATAATTCGCCGACTCGCGATAGGTCTCACCGTTCGGCAGATCGATGTCGAACATGTGGATCTTGTCATAAGTCGCGATCACATCGCCGTCCGGGCCGATCAGGAACGAGCGGTTGGCCGCACGTTCCGGCACCGCCTGCACAGCCATGGAGCCGATATGCAGATAGATCCCGAGCTCGGCAGCAAGGGCGCGATAGGCCTTCAGAGACTCATCGTCGTCCTGGGTGCGCAGATGTTCGAACAGCCCGGCGCGGCCGGTCTGCATCATGTTGGTGACCTCGGGGGTCTGCACGTAATCGGCGCCGGCCAGTGCGGCCTCGCGGATCAGATGGCGTCCCTGTTCGAGGCTGTCGCGCGGCAAGAGGCCGGTGCGCATCTGCACCATGGCGGCGACGAAGGTCTGCTTTGCCTCGGTCATACGGTCGCTCCTTCGATCATGCCGTCGAGCTTGCCCTCGCGGTCGAGGGCGTAGAGGTCGTCGCAGCCGCCGACATGCGTGCCGCCGATGAAGATCTGCGGAAAGGTCGCGCCCGGCCGGGTGCGATCGAACATTTCCTGCCGCAGGTTCGGGTCCGTCGCGGTGTCGTAATGCGTGAACTCCGCCTTCTTGCGCTGGAGCAGCGAAATGGCCGCGCTGCAATAGCCGCAGCCGGGGCGGGTGTAGATTTCGATGGCGGCGGCCATGGGCACTCCGAAGACGTCACATAATTGTGTCATTGGATTATATGGGACCGCCGGCAACCTCGACAACCCGCGCAAACACCAGCAGGTCCACCTGTGCGGCCTTGGCCCGCAGGAGCGCGCGGGCACAGGCATCGGATGTGGCCCCCGAGGTCAGCACATCGTCGACAAGAACGATCCGGCGGCCCTGGATCTGATGCCGGCGTTCGGGCGGCACCTTGAATGCGCCCTGCACGTTGGTTGAACGCTGGGCGCGCGATAGGCCGATCTGGTGCTCGGTCGGTCGGACGCGGCGGAGGGCATCGCGTGCCACCGGTACGCCGCTGGCGCGTCCGATGGCCTTCGCCAGAGCGCCGGACTGGTTGAATCTTCTGCTGAAAGCACGTCGCCAGTGCAGTGGCACCGGAACCAGCACATCGGCCGCATCGAGCAATTCGTGTCCTGCGCGCCATCCAGCGGCCCATGGTCGGGGCGAGGTCGGTGCGATCGTGGTATTTCAGGTGATGCACCAGAGTCCGTGCCACCTCGTCATAGCGTACGGCTGCGCGGGCGCGGTGATAGGCCGGCGGCGCTGCAATCGCCTGCATGGACAAAATGTCCGGTCCGGGATCGTAGACGAAGGGAATGCCGAGCCGGTTACAGAATGGCGGCGCGATGAAGGACAGCTGGCTCCAGCACGCGGCGCAGACACCGTCGCCAGCCACGGGTTCCCGGCAGGCGATGCATTGCATCGGCAGGGCGATGTCGAGAGTGAGACGTGCCGATTGCGTGAAGGTCTGCCGGCAATAATGCAGCGCGCCGCGCAGACGCGCGGGCAGGGACCATTGCATGGTCGCTTCGGTGTCCATGGAGCAAGGCTAGTTCGGCTTTTTTCTCCGCTCAAGCACTACTCCGCCCTCATCCTGCGGAGCGGCTACAGGCCGCGTCTCGAAGATGGCCGGACGCTCCGAGCCAGGCCTGCTCATGGTTCGAGACGCGCGCAAGCGCGCTCCTCGCCATGAGGGGCTGAGTGTGGATTGCCCGACCTCTTGCTTCGGCGTACCAAACGCCCCATGAACCAACCTCATTCCGCCCCGATCCTGTTCGATCGTCCACTCCTGCGCGTCCGGCAGGCGCGCGCGGTGAAGCAGGGGGCCGATACGTTCCTGCTTGATCGCGTCATCGAGGACATGAGCGACCGCCTGCAGGCGGTGTTGCGGCAGTTCACTCAGGGCGTCGATGTGGCGACGCCGGGCATGGGCCTAAGCGACGCGCTCAAGGGCCACGTGGCTTCTCTGATGCATGTCGATGTCCCCGACGACGAGGGCCGGGGCCTTGGTCTCGCACCGGCCTCGCTCGATCTCGCGATCTCGGCGCTCGGGCTGCATCTCGTCAACGATCTGCCCGGCGTCATGGCGCAGCTGCGTCGCGCGCTGAAACCGGACGGTTTCCTCATCGCCGCGCTGCTCGGCGGCGATACGCTGACCGAATTGCGACAATCCTTCGCCGCTGCCGAGGCCCAACTTGAAGGCGGTATCTCGCCACGCGTCGCACCTATGGCCGATCTGCGCGATGTCGGCGCATTGTTGCAGCGGGCCGGTTTCGCGTTGCCGGTCACCGATGTCGACAACGTCGTGGTGCGCTACGACAGCGCCTTCGCGCTGATGCAGGATCTCCGTCGCATGGGCGCGACCAATATCCTGGTCGAGCGCCGCCGCACACCGCTGCGCCGCGCGACGCTGCTGCGCATGGCGCAGATCTATGCCGAGCGTTTTGCGGATGCCGACGGTCGCATTCGCGCGACCTTCGATATCATCTGGCTATCCGGCTGGGCGCCGCATGAGAGTCAACAGCAGCCGCTGAAGCCGGGTTCGGCGAAGGCCAGCCTGGCGGATGCGGTGAGGGGCTTGGGAAAGAGCTAAGTTGCTCTCACTGTCATTGCCGGGCTTGACCCGGCAATCCATCTTTGCCCGAGGCGCCGTCGAAGACGGATGCCCGGCTCAAGCCCGGGCATGATACCGAGTGAGCTACAACAAACCTGTGAGATGCGGGATCAGCGGGATATCGGCTGCCGGCATCGGATAGTCGCGCAGCTTGTTCGGCCGCACCCAGGCGAGGTTCTGGCCTTCCTTCGAGATCGCGAGGCCTTCCCAGCGCCGGCAGATATAGAGCGGCATCAGGAGATGGAAATCGTCATAGGCGTGGCTGGCGAAGGTCAGCGGCGCGAGGCACGCTTCCTTCACCGTGATGCCGAGTTCTTCATGCAGCTCGCGAATCAGCGCTGCTTCCGGCCGTTCGCCGGGCTCCAGCTTGCCGCCGGGAAACTCCCAGAGGCCAGCCAGTGTCTTGCCTTCCGGCCGCTGTGCAATCAGCACGCGGCCGTCGGCATCGATCAATGCTGCGGCGACGACGAGGACGAGTTTCACGACCGGTAGTCGCCATTGATCGCGACGTATTCCTTGGTCAGGTCGCAGGTCAGCACGCGGTCGCGGCCTTTGCCGAGGCCGAGCGCGACCTTGATCTGCACCTTGTCGTTCTTCATCGCATTGGACACTTCGGTCTCGTCATAGGACGGATCGCGTGCACCGGATTTGGCGACACGGATGCCGTTGAACGAGATCGAGAGCTTGTCGCGATTGGCGGGCTCGCCGGCCTTGCCGACAGCCATCACCACGCGGCCCCAATTGGCGTCCTCACCGGCAATCGCGGTCTTCACCAGCGGCGAATTGGCGATCGACATGGCGATCCTGCGTGCGGATGCCTTGGTGGTCGCGCCCTCGACGACGACTTCGACGAGCTTGCGCGCGCCTTCGCCGTCACGCGCGACCTGTTCGGCGAGATCGTTGAGGATCATGTGCAGCGCCTTCACGAACGCCTTCAGGCGGACGTCGCTCGCCTTGGTGATCTTCGGTGCGCCCTGCGCCGCCGCTGCGCCGGTAGCGAACATCAGCAGCGTGTCGGAGGTCGAGGTGTCGCCATCGATGGTCACAGCGTTGAACGAGTCCGCGACGCCGGCCTTCAGCAGCGCCTGTAGCGCCGGCGCGGAGATCGGCGCGTCGGTGAAGATGAAGGACAGCATCGTCGCCATGTCCGGCGCGATCATGCCGGCGCCCTTGGCCATGCCGTTGATGGTCACGGTGGCCTTGCCGAGCTTCACCTTGGCGGTGGCGACCTTCGGGAAGGTGTCGGTGGTCATGATCGCCTTGGCAGCGTCGAGCCAGCCATCGGGCGTCGCCGTCTCGTTCAGTTTGTCGAGCACGCCATTGAACTTGGTGGCG
The DNA here is from genome assembly GCA_002256345.1 of Bradyrhizobiaceae bacterium PARB1. GTDB lineage: Bacteria > Pseudomonadota > Alphaproteobacteria > Rhizobiales > Xanthobacteraceae > Tardiphaga. The sequence goes on from NKIY01000013.1 coordinate 39,964, forward strand.
TCCAGCGGCTCGCCGATCACGCCGGTGGAGGCGAGGAAGATCTCGTTCGGCTTGCAGCCGACGGCCTTCGCCGCGATGTCGCCGGTGAGCTTGGTCGAAGCTTTGCCGGTCTTGCCGGTGAAGGCGTTGGCATTGCCGGAATTGACGACAAGCGCCTGCGCCTTGCCGCCCTTTAGTACAGCGCGGCACCATTCCACCGGCGCCGACGGGCACTTCGATGTGGTGAACACGCCGGCTGCCGTCGTGCCCTTGTCCATCACCGCCAGCAGCACATCGGTGCGGCCCTTGTAGCGGATGCCGGCGGCAGCGGTGCCGAGGCGAACGCCTGCGATTTCAGGCATCGCCGGAACATGGGTGGGAGCAAGGGGCGAAACGGGAGACGGTTTGGCCATGAGCGCTTTCAGCTTTCAGGAAGAAGATGACGCGCTCTCTATCATCTCTCGTGCGCACGTGGGAGAGGCGTTTGCCGTCACCTCTCTGTCACGTGGCGCTTCAGCCCGGCCCGAACTTGAAGCGGCCGTCGTCTTCGAGAAACGGTCCGCTGCGCATATAAAGCTGGCCGTTTTCGCCAATGAAGAACAGCGTGTTCTTCGGCACTTTCTTCGCGCCCTTCAGCAGGAACTTGGCGTTGTTGGTGCCCATCTTGTACGCGAAGGTTCGGCCCTCGGCGTCGTAGCCGTAGCCCATGTCCGGCGTCAGCACCCAGGGCGTTGCGCCAGCTGTCGGCGCCTGTGCGAAAGCCGGTGCGGCGAGAGCTGCGGTTGCCATCATGGCAACGGCAAGCAAGGTGGAAGCGCGCGCAGTCATCTCGAAATCTCCGTTGAACGGGCTGGCGGATGCGATCAATGCATCTCGCCACTGTATTCCGAACAAATCACGAACGCGGGCGCGTCGTCAACAAGCGGCGCGTTCTCGGTCAGTTTGCCATTTCGCGCGCTTCGCGACGCGACTATTCTTTACTGCCGGGGAACGCTGGCGATGGGGATGATTCAAATGCGTGGTTTCTGCAAGGGGATGTTTGTCGTGGGCCTAATGGCGTTCGGGTCCGGCATGGCGCAGGCCGACGATTTCAAGCTCAGCCAGAACCAGCGCATTTCCTGCAGCCGCGGGCTCAGTCCCGGCAAGCTGTCGACGGCCACCTGCCGCTCCTATGCGTATCTGTTCAATGCGAAGACGTCGGAATACTTTCGCTGCACCGTCTCGCTGTCGATGACGCGCGACACCAAGGAAGTCATCAACGTGCAGACCGATGGTAGCTGCAGCAAGAAGGCGCGGGTATTCGATACGGACAGCAGCTATTCGTTCGATGTCGCAGAGACCGAGCCGCCGAACACGAATTCGTTCTTCGGCGCGGGCGGTGTGGCGTTGTGGGTGAGCGACGACAAGCAGCAGAAGCTGCGCGGCTGCATGACGATTCCGTCCGGGCTTGGGTCCGATGTCTCACGCTGCGTGGATATGAAGTTCGAGTAATGGCACGACGTCATGGCCGGGCCTGACCTGCCTGCGGGGCCGAAGCAGCCCCTTCGGCGCGACGAAGGCCCGGCCATCCAACTTTTCTCTCGCGTGCTCAGTCAAGATCGATCCCCGGGTCAAGCCCGGGGATGATGTGCACGGGAGCGCCCCTTCTTACTCCGGTTTGATGCCCGCGAACTGGGCGACCTTGCCCCACTTTTCGGTTTCCGACTGGACAAAGGCATCCATCTCGGCCGGCGAGCCGCCGACGGGATCGGCGCCAAGCTTGATCAGCCGCGCCTTGCCGTCTTCCGACTTGATGTATTTGTCGGTCGATGCATTGAGCTTGGCGACGATCTCCTTCGGCGTCTTGGCGGGAGAAGTGATCGTGAACCACGAGGCGGCGTCGTAGCCCGGGACGCCGGCTTCGGCGATGGTCGGGATATCCTTCATCGGCTCCCAGCGCTTGGCCGTCGACACCGCGAGCGGACGGATCTGGTTGCCCTCGGCGAAAGGCTGCGCCGCCGGGAGATTGTCGATCATAACTTGCACACGGCCGCCGATCAGGTCGGTGAGCGCCGGCGCGCTGCCACGGAATGGCACATGGGTCAGCTTCACGCCGGTCATCGACTTGAACAGTTCGGTGGAAAGGTGCGCCGTCGAGCCGAGGCCAGGGGTGCCGTAGAAGAACTGGTCCGGCTTCGACTTCGCGAGGTCGATGAATTCCTGCACCGACTTGGCGGGCAGAGAATTGGTCACCGACATCAGGTTCGGCACCTTGGCGATGATGATGACAGACGAGAAGTCTTTCACCTGATCGTAGGTCATGTTCTTGAACACGAACTTGTTGATCGCATGCGTGCCAGGCGTGCCGACGAGGAACGTGTAGCCGTCAGGATCGGCCTTGGCGACGAAGTCGGCTGCGATATTGCCGCCGGCGCCGGTCTTGTTCTCGACGATGAATTGTTGGCCGTATTCTTCGCTCATCTTCTGTGCGACGAGGCGGGCGAGAATATCGGTGGTGCCGCCGGCCGCGAAAGGCACCACGAATTTCACCGGCTTGGTCGGCCATTCCGCGGCGCTGGCACGGTGGCCGAGCAGCGGCAGCGTGCCGAGAGCGGCAGCGCCGCCGAGGATGACAGAGCGACGGGACGGAAACCGAATCGAAGACGACATTTCAAACGAGTCCTTTGCGATCGAGTCCCTACGGGACGAATTGCGCGGCAAACTACTTTGCCGCACCGCAGGTTGCCACAGTAATGAAGTACCATTCTTAAACATTCGGTACCAAACGCTGATGACATGCCTCGACAGGCCGCGTCTCCGGCATGAGCGTGGCAAACAGAATGAGTCCGAGCGCCGCGATACCGGCAAGCGTGAGAAAAGCAGCGCTATATCCTGCGAAGACGACGATCACGCCTGCGACGAAAGTACTAAGCGCGCCGCCTAGTCCTGCAGCGGTGGCGATCGCGCCCTGACTCACGTTAAAGTGGCCGGTACCTTGCGTGAGATCTGCAACGACGAGCGGGAATAGGGCACCGTAAATGCCGGCGCCGATGCCGTCGAGCAATTGCACGCCGACCAGCCAATAGGGATTGTCGCTGAGCGGATAGAGAGTGCCGCGCACGATCAGCACCGCCAGCGCACAGGCAAAGATCGGCTTGCGGCCCCAGACGTCGGCCTTATGGCCGACCAGCATCGCCACAGGCACCATCACCAATTGCGCGGCGACGATACATGCCGACATCAGTGTCGTACCGAGCGCGTTGTTCACCAGCGCCAGCTTCTGTCCGACCAGCGGCAGCATCGCGGCATTGGAAAAGTGGAAGAGCACGGTCGCGGCTGCGAAGATCAGTAGCGGCTTGCATGTGAGTAGCACCCGAAACCCCGATGGCTGCTCGTCGCTCCGCCCGTTTGCCTGTTCATGCAGGCCGCGTGCGACTTCGTGGTCGATGGCGTCGGCCGGGACGGCCAGCATCGCTACAATGCTGGCCAGCGCCATCGCCGCCATCAGCCAGAATACGACGACCGGCCCGAAGAAGTAGGCAAGCCCGCCCGCGAGCGCAGCGGCGACCGCATTGCCGGCATGGTTGAAGGCCTCGTTGCGGCCGATGCGTCTGGCGAACGCACGTGGGCCGACAATACCGAGCGTGATCGCCGCCAGCGCCGGTGCGAAGATGGCAGCAGCGACCCCGGTCAGCGCCTGGGTGGTGGCGACAAACAGGAAATTCGGCGCCAGCGGCAGCACGATGGAGCCGGCCGTCACGATGACCGCGGCGACGATGACCGCAGCGCGCTTGGCTGTAGTCCTGTCGATCAGCGCGCCGGCCGGCGTCTGAGCCAGAATGCCGGCGATCGCCGCCACGGACATCACGGCGCCAATCGATGCCTCATCCCACTTCTGTACGGTGAGCAGATAGATCGCGAGATAGGGCCCGAGCCCGTCACGCACATCGGCGAGGAAGAAGTTGAGCGCGTCGAGCGGATATTTGATGGTCGTTTCGGCGTCGCGCACTGAATGGTCCTCGCGGCACATCGGGTGCCCGGCAGGCAACATGGCGGCAGGGAGTCTGGTTCCGCGGTATAATCACCGTGGTTGCAGGTAGCAGAGCGACAAAGCCATCCAGATGTCCAAGCGGACGAAGGATTGGTGTGCTTCGCCTACGCGAACTGGCGGTGTCAATTCGCCGGCCGCGATGACGACTGAGCGGGCGCTGGAGCAAAACAAAAGCCGCGATGTTTGCACATCGCGGCTTGAAGTCAGATCGTAGCGCTCGGTCTTACTTGCCGATGCCCTTTTCCTTGAAGTACTTCAGCGCGCCCGGATGGAACGGCACCGGCGAGCGCTCCTGCACCTGGTTGTCGAGCGAGAAGCTTTCGGCTTCCTTGTGCACGGCGACGATGTCGGCCTTCTTCTCCACCAGCGTCTTGACGATGTTGTAGGCGTCGTCATCGCTCATCTTGTCGTTGGTGACGATGATGTTCCAGACTTCGGTATTGGCATTGTCCTTGTCCATGCCGGGATAGATGCTCTTGCTGATATTCGAAGCCGAATACAGCTTGCCGTACTTGGCGTTCATCTTGTCGGCCAAGTCCGCATGGTCGATCATCTTGATCTTCATGCCGGGCGTGGCGGCAAGATCGGTCACCGCGGCTGTCGGCACGCCGCCGACCCAGAAGAAGGCGTCGATCTTGCGGTCCTTGAGGGCGTTGACGCTCTCGGCGACGCCGAGACGCTCGCGCTTGAGGTCCTTGTCCTTGTCGAGGCCGCCAGCTTCGATGACGCGGAAGGCCATCACCTCGGTGGCGCTGCCGGGCGAACCGGTGGAGACGCGCTTGCCCTTGAGATCGCTGAACTTCTCGATGCCGGTGCCTTCCACCGTCACCACATGCATACGGTTTGGATAGACCACGAGCAGCGTGCGCAGCGGGACCTTGCCACTCTTGAACTTGTCCTCGCCCTTGAAGGCGTCGAGCGCAGCATCGGCCATGCTGAAGCCCATCTCGCTCTGGCCCGAGGCGATCAGCTTCAGATTGTCGACCGAGCCGCCGGTCACTTCTGCCGTGGCCTGCGTGTTCGGCAGGGCCTTGGACAGCACGTTGGCGATGGCGCCGCCGAGCGGATAATAGACGCCGCCGGTGCCGCCGGTGCCGATAGCCATGGTCTTCTGCTGCGCGATCGCCGCACCGGCAATGCCGGCGGTGGCGACGAGCGCTATGGCGATGGTGGTCTTCCTGAAACGCATGAACATGGACTTCCTCTCCTCCAGTTTTCGATAATGGCGCGGTGGTTATTTCACGGCGCCGACTTCCTTGAGATATCTGAGCGTGCCGGGGTGATACGGGGCCGGTGACTCCGCTGATGTCTGCGTGGCGAGATTGATGTTCTCGGCTTCCTTGTGGACGGCGACGAGATCGGCCTTGTTCTCGAAGATCGCCTTGGTGATCGCATAGGCGGTCTCGTCCGACATCTTGTCGGTGGCCATGATCTGATTCCAGGCAGCAAAACCCTTGCTGTCGGTGGTTTGGCCGGGATAGCTGCCGGCCTTGATCACGCTGGGTGCGAAGATCTGGCCGTATTTCTTGACGATCGGTTCGAGCAGGTAGTCGATGTCGATCAGCTTGATGTGAACGCCCGGCGTCGCCGCGAGATCAACGACTGCGGCGGTCGGCACGCCGCCGCCCCAGAAGAACGCATCGATCTTGCGGTCCTTCAATGCTGCAGCGGATTCGGCGACCGACAATCGCTCGCGCTTGACGTCCTTGTCCTTGTCGAGGCCGGCGGCTTCCAGCAGTCGAAAGGTCTGTGCTTCCGAGGCGCTGCCCGGCGCGCCGCCGGAAATGCGCTTGCCCTTGAGGTCGGCGAATTTCTCGATTCCGGTGCCGGCGATGGTCACTACATGCACGGGGCTGGAATAGACGGCCACGATGGTGCGGAGCGGTACAGGCTTCTTGAACTTGTTTTCGCCCTTGATGGCATCGGAGGCGACGTCGCCTGTCATGAAGCCGAGATCGGCCTGGCCGGTCTCCAGCAGCTTGATGTTGTCGATGCTGCCGCCGGTTACTTCGCCGGTGGCCTGGGTATGCGGGAGTTTCTTCGAAAGCAGGTTCGCAAGGCCGCCGCCGAGCGGGTAGAAGATGCCGCCGGTGCCGCCCGTCGCGATCGCGATGGTCTTTTCCTGCGCGGCTGCGGGGCTTGCCACGCAGGCGATCCCGAGCAGGGCGACGCTTAAAGCAGTCCACTTCATCGTTTCACTCCCCGAAGTTGGCGGCGCCGCTTATCTGCGGCGTCCGCTATATTGTTTTTCTTGCCGTCTCCTATGCTGTCACCGGCTGTACGCGGGTACGCGCCTGCCAGAGCAGGACGCCGAGGCCGATAATCAGGCCGGGCGCGAATGTGTAGCTGATGTCGCGGCCGATGAGGGACTCAAGGATGGCCTCGATCAGGCTCGGGAACACCAGCAGCAATCCCGATAGCAGAAGCAGTGCGCGCTCGACCGGCGTATTTTGTCGCAGGCCCCAGTTCTGCGCGACGGCCGCCAGTGCCAGCAGGCCGCAAGTGGTCTTGAAGGTGATCTCGACGATATCCACCCACGAGCCGCCCTTCGGGATCGACAGCAGCAGGCCGACGCCCTGGGGATCGCAGACGAACACGAACGGCACCAGGAAGGCCGGCAGCGTATACTTCCACGACTGCAGCGTTGTCTTGTAGGGATCGCCGCCGGTGATCGCAGCGGCTGCGAAGGGCGACAGCGCGGTCGGTGGCGAGACTTCCGACAGCACGGCGTAATAGAAAATGAACATGTGCGCGGCGTAGTCGGGCACGCCCAGCTTGATCAACGCCGGCGCGGCGATGACGGCGCAGATGATGTAAGATGCCGTCACAGGCACCGCGAGGCCAATGATCCAGACAATCAGCGCCGTATAAAGCGCGGTCAGCAACAGGCTGCCGCCGGCATAGGCGATCACGATCGACGAGAACTTCAGGCCGAGGCCGGTCAGGGTGACGACGCCGACCACGATGCCGGCACAGGCGCAGGTGGTGGCCGCGTTCAGCGCGCCGATCGAGCCATCCGCCAGAGCCCTCACCAGCTTCTTCGGCATCAGGGCCGTGTCCTTGCGCAGGAAGCTGAGCGCAAAGGTCACGACGATCGCATAGAACACCGACAATGCCGGCGAGAATCCGATCACCATGAAGACGACGACCGCGAGCAGCGAAACGAAATGGAAGCCGTAGCGCTTGGTCATGGTGCCGAGGCCGAGCTCGGGCGTGATGTTGACGTTCTTCGCGCCGAAGCGCTTGGCGTCGATCTCGACCATGATCAGCAACGACAGGTAGTAGAGAACGGTCGGGATAGTCGCCATCCAGATCACGTCGAGATAGCTGATCTTGAGGAATTCAGCGATCAGGAATGCAGCGGCACCGAGCACCGGCGGCGACAGGATGGCGCCGAGACCGCCTGCGGCGAGCAGGCCGCCGGCCGCGTTCTTCTCGAAGCCCGCCTTTTTCAGCATCGGCGCAGCAACCGTGCCGATCATCACCGTGGTGGCGACGCCGGAGCCCGAGGGGCCGCCGAGCAGGAATGACGAGAGCACCACGGTGCGGCCCGCGGCATTGGGCTTGTTGCCCATCAGCGCCAGCGAGAAGTCGATGAAAAATTTTCCGGCGCCGGATTGCGCGAGGAAGGCGCCGAAGATTGTGAACAGGATGATCAGCGTCGCGGAGACGTCCACGGCAACGCCAAAGATGCCCTCCAGCGTGATGAAGAGATGGCCGATCAGGCGCGACAGGTCATAGCCGCGATGGGTCCACGGCGCCGGCAGATGCGGGCCGAGCATGGCATAGGCGATGAAGAAGATGGATACGACCGGCATGATCCAGCCGGTGGTGCGGCGCGTCGCTTCCAGCAGCAGGAGGATGAAGACGACGCCGACGATCACGTCCATGCGTTCCGGGACGGTGGCACGGTCGGTAAAGTCTTCGCCACCCCACAGCGCGTAGACGATGGTGGCGATGGCCACGATGCCGGGCAGGATGTCCCACCAGCGAACGCGGTCGCGGAACCGCTTGGCCACGGGGAACAGCATGAAGCTGAGGATCAGCGTGAAGGCGACATGGATATAGCGCAGCTCCTGCGTCGGCACGATCGCATAGGCCGCATAGAGGTGGAACAGGCTCATCGTCACGGCGATGGCGGTCGCGATGATGCCGGTCCAGCCGAACAGACGGTTTGCTGCGCCTTCTTCGGCTTCGATCAGCTCCTCGACCTTCTGCATCGTAGCGTCGGAGATGATCTCCGCCTCGACGATTTTGGTGCCATCGGTCGCGCGCGCTTTGTCTTCAGCCATGTTTCTTCCCCCGGGAGTTTCCCGCGCGCCGGATTTGCCGGCCTTATTACTTTTAGTGCGGCGCATTCATGCCGTTTTGACCGGCTGGCGCAAGAGCTTGGCGGTGAAACTTTCGTCGCGCGTGCATTCATTCTCTCCGCAAGCGGTAGAGGTTGGAAGGAGCCCGATTGACCAACTGCATGGCCCGGTCCACTTTCGTGCGATGATCGACCATCGAAGGACAATCAGACGACGCTGCATTGCAGCGCTCACGTGCATGCTCGCCCTGTGGACGGCGACGGCGCGCGCCGAGTCCATTGCCATCCTCACGGGCGGCAGTTCCGGCGTCTACTATCCGCTCGGCGTCGCCATTGCGATGGTCTATGCGGATATTCCGGACGCGAAGGTGCTGGTGGAAACAACCGATGGTTCGGTTGAGAACCTGATGCGGTTGCAGCAAGGCAGCGGGCAGGTGGCTTTTGCGCTGGGCGATGCGCTGCTGGCCGCATGGCGCGGTGACCGCGATGCAGGCCTCGGTGGCAGGCTGGATCGCCTGCGCGTCATCGGTGCACTCTATCCGAACTACATCCAGATCGTCGCGACAAAAGCGAGCGGCATTCGCGAGCTGGCCGATCTGAAGGGCAAGAGTCTTGCCGTCGGTCCTGCCCGATCGGGTACGGAGCTTAACGCCAGGGCCATTTTCTCCGCCGCGGGCATGAACCTCAAATCGCTGGGCAAGGTCGAGACCATCCCATTTGCCGAATCCACCCAGCGTATGCTGAAGAATGAGCTCGACGCTTCGCTGCAATCGGCCGGCCTCGGCGTGACATCAATCAAGGAATTGACCGACAACAGCGATACTGTGCTGGTGCCGGTGCCGCCGTCGGTGGTGAAGAAGCTCGGTGCGCCGTTCCGGCCGGCGACGATCCCGGCGGACACCTATCGCGGCCAGACGAAACCCGTCTCGACGGCGTCGGTGATGAACTATCTCGTGACGAGCACATCCGTGAGCGATGAACTGGTCTATCAGATGACGAAGCGCCTGTTCGATGCCGTCGACGAACTCGCCATCGCACATCGCGCCGGCCACGAGATTAAACTCGCATCTGCCGTGAGCCGCAGCCCGGTGCCGCTGCATCCGGGCGCGCTGAAATACTATCGAGAGAAGGGCCTGATCAAGTAATGCGTCTGCCGTTCCATTTCCTTGTCGCCATGTGTTTGTTTGGGACGCCCGGTGTGCATGCGGCGGTCGATACCGATCCGCAGACGCCGCCGGTGCCGAAGGTCGATACTGCGCCATGCTTCGCTGCCATTGCGGCTGGCGACGACGACAAGATCATCGCCATCTGCGGTAATCTGATCGACAACGCGAAGGCGGTGACGGCCGATCGCCTGAAGGCGGCAAGCGCACGCGCCGCCGCCTATGCCCGCAAGGACCAGATCGATCCCGCCATCGCGGATTACGACGCAGCCCTGAAAATCGATCTGTCGCGTCCCGACCTCCTGAATGCACGTGGCGAGCTCTGGCGCAGGAAGGGCGACCGTCCGCGTGCAGTCCGCGATTTCGGTGCAGCCCTGAAGATCGATCCGAAGAACGAGGCCGTTCGCGCCAATTACAAAGCGCTGGCCCAGGAAATCGAGCGGATGGGCGCGAAGATGTCGGTGCAGCCACAACCAAAGGCGCCCTTGAAATAGCCTGTTGTCCAGTGACAATCGGAGCATAAAGAATCCCGGCAGCATTGCCGGGGCGGGAGAGATGCCATGACGACCAGCCGCTATCGTGAGGTTCACGCGCAGTCGTTGTCCGATCCGGAGCACTTTTGGGGCGAGGCAGCCAAGGCGATCGACTGGATCGAGCCGGCTGCAAAGGTGTTCGACGCCAGCATGGGCCTTTATGGCCGCTGGTTCGCGGGCGGCGTGCTCAACACCTGCTACAATGCGCTGGATCGCCATGTCGCGCGCGGCCGTGCCGATCAGGTCGCGCTGATTCATGACTCGCCGCTGGCCGGCGAAGTCCGTAAATTCACCTATGCCGAACTGCTGCGCGAGACCCAGGCGCTCGCCGCCGTGTTGCAGGATTTCGGCGTTACCAAAGGCGATCGCGTCATCCTCTACATGCCGATGGTGCCGGAAGCGGTCGTCGCCATGCTCGCTTGCGCGCGCATCGGTGCGGTTCATTCGGTCGTGTTCGGCGGCTTCGCCGCGAAGGAACTGGCGACGCGCATCGACGATGCGCGGCCGAAGTTGATCCTGTCTGCAAGCTGCGGCCTCGAGCCCGGCCGTATCGTGCAATACAAGCCGCTGCTGGATGAGGCGATCAGCCTCGCGAGCGAAAAGCCCGCTTCTTGCATCATCCTGCAACGCCCGCAGCTTGGCTGCGCTCTCGTTGCCGGTCGCGATCACGATTGGGCTGAGCTACGCCGCCAAGCGATCGCCGCGAACAAGTCCGCCGACTGCGTGCCGGTGCTCGCCACCGATCCACTCTATATTCTCTATACGTCAGGGACCACCGGCAAACCGAAAGGCGTCGTCCGCGACAATGGCGGCCATGCGGTCGCGCTCGCCTGGTCGATGGAGAACCTGTACGGCGTGAAGCCCGGCGAGGTCTGGTGGTGCGGCTCCGATATCGGCTGGGTGGTCGGCCACAGCTATATCATCTATGCGCCGCTGTTTCATGGTGCGACCTCGATCATGTATGAGGGCAAGCCGGTGGGCACGCCCGATGCCGGCGCGTTCTGGCGCGTGATCTCCGAGCACAAGGCCGTCGCCTTCTTCACCGCACCTACCGCTTTCCGCGCCATCCGCAAGGACGATCCGGATGGGGCTTTCATCCGCAAATACGATCTCTCGCATTTCCGCACATTGTTTCTGGCCGGCGAGCGCGCCGATCCGCCGACGGTGGAATGGGCCGAGGAGCAGTTGAAAGTGCCTGTCATCGACCACTGGTGGCAGACCGAGACCGGCTGGTGCATCGCCGGCAACCCGGTCGGCCTCGGCATGCTGCCTGTCAAGCACGGTTCGCCGACGGTGCCGATGCCCGGCTACAAGGTCGAGGTGGTGGACGAGGCGGCGAAGCCCGTGCCTGCTGGCACCATGGGCTCCATCGTCATCAAGCTGCCGATGCCGCCGGCCTGCCTGCCGACACTGTGGGAGCAGGACGAGCGCTGCAAGGAAGCCTACTTCAACGAATTCCCGGGCTATTACAAAACCTCGGATGCCGGTTATCTCGATGATGACGGTTATGTCTATGTGATGGGCCGCACCGACGACATCATCAATGTCGCCGGCCATCGGCTCTCAACTGGCGGCATGGAGGAGATTCTGGCTTCACATCCCGACGTCGCCGAATGCGCGGTGCTGGGCATCAAGGACAGTATCAAGGGCGAAGTGCCCTGCGGCTTCCTCGTATTGAAGGCCGGTGTCGAACGCGCCAATGCGGAAATCGAGAACGAAGTCGTCGCACTGGTCCGTGAGAAGCTGGGGCCGGTGGCGGCGTTCAAGCTGGCGATCGCTGTGGCGCGCCTGCCGAAGACGCGCTCCGGCAAGATCCTTCGCGGCACCATCAAGAAGATCGCCGACGGCGACAGCTGGACCATGCCGGCGACCATTGAGGATCCGAAGGCGCTGGACGAAATCGGGGTGGCGCTGAAAGGTCGGATGGGTTGAGCGCAGCGATACCCATCATCCCGTGTCCCGGCGGTGATGGGTATCGCTCCGGCGCAACACACCTCCGCTCAACCCATCCTACGACGGTACCTTACAATTCCCGCATTTCCAGCTAAACACGGCGCCTCACGTCGACAGGACCCACGCATGCGCTTCGCCCCGACCTCCCTCATCGTCCTCACGCTCACTGCGACGCTGCTCGGCGCCTGCGCACGCCGCACCGATGTACCGATGTCGAGCCTCGGCGACGATGACGACGCCATCTGCCGCGCCAATGGCGTGGCGGTCGGCTCGCCGCAATATTCGGCCTGCCGCAAGGATCGCGACGTTCAACGCAGCAACGCCATCGCCCGCGCCGATCGCAAGCAGCGCGATCTCGGCGAATACATGCTGAACAACCCCGGCCGGCCGTAAGGCGTCGCCCGGATACGCTGCGCTCCATCCGGGCTACAGATTCTTGATGGTCCCTCTCTTTTTCCGCATCCGTTGATTTCATCGCGCGCATCCTGTTCTGTGCGCCCGCATCATCGCATCATCGAAGGACGCTATGGACATCAAGGTCAGGGATTCGAACGGCGCGCTGCTCGCCGAGGGCGACACCGTCACGGTCATCAAGGACCTGAAGCTCAAGGGCTCGTCCACGGTGATCAAACGCGGCACGGTGATCAGGAATATCCATCTCACCGATAACGAAGACGAGATCGAAGGCCGCACCGACAAGGTGAAGGGGCTGGTGCTGCGTACGGAGTTTCTGAAGAAGGCGTGAGAGCGTCGAGGCGTGTGATCTCCGCCCCCACGGCGCAGTTTTGTTGCTCGAGGGAGAGATGAAAACAAAAAAGCGGCGGGTTGCCCCGCCGCGTTCGTGTCTTCCTTAACTCGTGTTGCGCTTATTCTTCGTCCGCGTCCTGCTTTTTGCCGCCGATACCCTTCAGCTTGGCGAACACGGCGTCCACATTGAGGTCGTCGTCGCTCTTCTCGGCGCCTTCGTACTCGTCCTTGCGGGTGGTCTCCGAGGCCGGCAGCAGCGTGGCGCCACCATAGGCCGCCTGCTGGTCGAGCGGCTTTTCCTTCGCCGCGCGCTGCACTTCGAAATCGAGTTCGATCTGCGAGCACAGGCCGAGGGTCACCGGGTCCATCGGTGTCAGGGTCTGCGCGTTCCAGTGGGTGCGGTCGCGGATCGAGGCGATGGTGGTCTTGGTGGTGCCGACCAGACGCATGATCTGGGCGTCCTTGAGTTCCGGGTGGTTCCGCACCAGCCAGAGGATCGCGCTCGGACGCTCGTGGCGGCGCGAGACGGGGGTATAGCGCGGGCCCTTCTTCTTGGCGGCGGGCGGCAGCACCACCTTGCTCTCTTCGAGCTTGAGGCGGTAATTCGGGTCGCTTTCGCCCTTTTCGATCTCCGAGCGGGTTAGTTGGCCGTTCGAAATCGGGTCCATGCCCTTGATGCCCTGGGCGGCGTCGCCGTCGGCAATGGCGCGAACTTCGAGCACGTGCATCTTGGTGAAATCGGCGACCTGGTCGAAGGTCAGCGCGGTGTTGTCAACCAGCCACACGGCCGTCGCCTTTGGCATCAGCGGGGCGTTGCTCATGGCAAATCTCCTTTGCGCTCCGCCCGCCTTTTTGGAGGCGGAGCCATCTGGTCATCGGGGATGACGGGGAATTAGCCTTCTATATAAGCTGCGCCGGGGCGGACGCGCAATGGCGGACGTTTCGGCCTTGACAGCGCCCTAAACGCGGCCCAAGTCCTTATACGAACAAGCTCTTTGGCTGATTTTCCATCAATCTGACCGCTCGGCCCCGGATTTCGGGCGCCAAGGCATATGGATCGCCCCATTATGACGACCAAACCGCCCCTGAAAATCGTTCTTTGTTCGCCGCGCGGCTTCTGCGCCGGTGTGGTCCGGGCGATCGATACGGTGGAACGCGCATTGGCCATCCATGGCGCGCCGGTCTATGTCCGCCATGAGATCGTCCATAATAAATATGTCGTGGACAGCCTGAAGACCAAGGGCGCCATTTTCGTCGAGGAGCTCGCGGAAATTCCGGATAATACTACCGCTCCGGTGGTGTTTTCCGCCCATGGCGTGCCGAAGTCGGTTCCCGAGGATGCCCGTCAGCGTAATTTCTTCTCGTTGGACGCGACCTGCCCGCTGGTGACCAAGGTTCACCGCGAGGCTGCGATCCACTTCAAGCGCGGCCGCGAAATCCTGCTGATCGGCCATTCGCACCATCCGGAAGTGGTCGGCACTGTCGGTCAGTTGCCGCCGGGGGCTGTCCAGCTGATCGAGACCGCCGAGGATGCCCAGACCTTCCAGCCGAAGAATCCGGACAATCTCGCTTTCGTGACCCAGACCACGCTGTCGATCGACGACACCGCGGAAATCGTTGCGGTGTTGAAGGAGCGTTTCCCGAACATCAACGGCCCGCACAAGGAAGACATCTGCTACGCCACCACCAACCGCCAGCTCGCGGTGAAGAAGGTAGCGCCGGTTGTCGACGCCCTGATCGTGGTCGGCGCGCCGAACTCGTCGAACTCGCAGCGTCTGCGCGAAGTCGCCGAGCGCGAGGGCTGCCGCGTGTCGGTGCTGGCGCAGCGCGCCAGCGATCTCGACTGGAGCATGTTCGAGGGCATCACCAGCCTCGGCATCACCGCGGGTGCTTCGGCGCCGGAAGTGATCGTCGAGGAAATCATGGAAGCCTTCGCGCAGCGCTATACGCTGCATGTGGAGACGGTGTCGGCTGCCGAGGAGAACGAGTTCTTCCCGCTGCCGCGCTCGCTGCGTCCCGAAGCCGCCGCGTAAGGCGATGGCGGTCTATACCGACGTCGCCACCGACGATCTCCAGGACTTCCTCAAACAATACGACATCGGCGAACTGCTCTCTTACAAGGGCATCGCCGAAGGCGTCGAGAATTCCAACTATCTGCTGCACACTTCGAAGGGCGCGTATATCCTCACGCTCTACGAGAAGCGCGTGGCGCTGGACGACCTGCCGTATTTCCTCGGCCTGATGGCGCATCTGTGCGCGCGCGGCGTCAATTGTCCGCAGCCGCAGAAAACCCACGACGGGGCGGTGTATTCGTCGCTCGCCGGCCGTCCGGCCGCGATCATCAATTTCCTCGAAGGCATGTGGCCGCGTCGGCCGAGCGCCGTGCATTGCGTCGGTGTGGGCGATGCGCTGGCGCGCATGCATGTGGCGGGCGCCGATTTCCCGCTGAAGCGCGCGAACAATCTGTCGGTCGAAGGTTGGCGCCATCTGCTCGATCTCGCCGCGCCGCGCGCCGACACGGTGCAGCCGGGCCTGCGCGACTTCCTCGAAGCTGAGCTCGCGCACCTCACCGCGCGCTGGCCGAAGAATCTGCCGGAAGGCGTGATCCATGCCGATCTGTTTCCGGACAACGTCTTTTTCCTCGGCGACCAGCTCTCTGGCCTGATCGACTTTCCGTTCTCCTGCAACGACATGCTCGCTTACGATGTGGCGATCTGCGTCAATGCCTGGTGTTTCGAGGCCGATCTGTCCTTCAACGCCACCAAGGCGCGCGCATTGCTGAATGCCTACAACAAAGTGCGTCCGCTCACCGAGGCGGAGCAGGCGGCTTTTCCGCTGCTCGCGCGCGGCTCGGCGATCCGCTTCCTGCTGACGCGGCTGGTGGATTATCTCAACGTGCCGGAAGGCGCGTTCGTGAAGCCGAAGGATCCGCTGGAATATGTCCGCAAGCTGCGCTTCCATCAGGCGGTGAACAGCATGGCTGACTACGGCGTCGAGACTGCGGGGCAGCCTGCGTGAGTGGTCCGAACGTCACGATCTATACGGACGGCGCCTGTTCAGGAAATCCGGGCCCCGGCGGCTGGGGCGCGATCCTGCGTTTCGGCGATGTCGAAAAGGAGCTGAAGGGCGGCGAGGCGCATACGACGAATAATCGTATGGAGCTGATGGCTGCGATCTCGGCGCTGGAAGCGCTGAAGAAGCCGTGCAGCGTCGATCTCCACACCGACAGCCAGTATCTGCGCAACGGCATCATGAGCTGGATTCACGGCTGGAAAAAAAACGGCTGGAAGACCGCCGACAAGAAGCCGGTAAAGAATGTCGATCTGTGGCAGCGGCTGGATGCAGCGCTGTCCTCGCATCAGATCAAGTGGCACTGGGTCAAAGGCCATGCCGGCCACGCCGAGAACGAACGCGCAGATCAGCTCGCGCGGGATGGCTTGGCGGAGGCGAGGCTGAAGAAGTAGCAGAGGCGTTATTCTTCGCTGTCATGGCCGGGCTTGACCCGGCCATCCAGCTTTACAGCGTACTCGGCGGAAGATGGATACGCGGGTCAAGCCCGCGTATGACGTCCGAGTGTTAGGCGCTCAGCTTACAGCTGCCCCAGCAACGTATCGCCGCCCGAGACTTCCACCTTGCCCGGTGCCGGCTCGAGATTGAGCTTGGTCACCACGCCGTCTTCCACCAGCATCGAATAGCGCTTGGAGCGGATGCCGAGGCCGTTGCCGGAGGCGTCGAGGTCGAGGCCGATGGCCTTGGCGAATTCGGCATTGCCGTCGGCCAGGAACACGGCTTCGTCGCGCAGGTCAGTGTCTTTCTTCCAGGCATTCATCACGAAGGCGTCGTTGACCGAGGTGATCGCGATGGTGTCGACGCCCTTGCCCTTGATGGCATAGGCGTTGAGGAAGATGCTCGGCAGATGCATCTTGTGGCAGGTGCCGGTATAGGCGCCGGGCACCGCGAACAGCGCCACTTTCTTGCCCTTGAAGATGTCATCGGTGGTCTTCACCACCGGACCTTCCTCGGTCATCACGCGAAACTTGGTCTCGGGCAGCTTGTCGCCGACTTGGATGCTCATGGTCGCTCTCTCCAGAAATGTGGATGGGGGTTTTTAGACCGGGGCGATGACACGGGCAATATGAGTGGCTGCGTTACAGCGCGATGCTGTCCTCACCCCTTGAAGCCGCCCGCATCCAGAAACGCCTGTTCGTCGGCTGTCGTTTCGCGCCCGAGCACCGCATTCCGATGCGGGAAGCGGCCGAAGCGACGGATGATGTCCGCATGGATGTCGGCATACTTGATGTTATCGGGATCGCCGGTGGTGCTGAACAGCGCACAGCACTGCTCCTGATCGGCGAGATCCTCCGAATGCATCAGCGGCATATAGATGAACTGGCGCATCACGGGATCGACGCGGTCGCCGACGCCGCGGGCGATGGCGCGCTTGGCGAGGGCGCAGGCTTGTTGATCGCTCGCGAAAGCTCGACGATCGTTGCGGTAGATATTCCGCGGAAACTGGTCCAGCAGGATGATGAGCGCCAGCGTGCCGTCATCACTGTCTTCCCAGGAAGACAGCAGGCCGTGGCGGGCTGTCTCGCATGCCAGCAGAAAACGCGACCTGATCTCGGCATCGAAGGCGTCGTTCCTAGCGTACCAGCGGTCGCGGCCGGCGTCGGTCCAGAAGGCGATGATATCGGCAGGCGTCGTATCAGTCATGCGGCAGTCCGTGGGGTGAGCGTGTTGCGCCCACCCCATAGCATCCTCAAGCCGCAGCTTCCTGCTTCTTCTCGTCGCGGAGTTCGCGGCGCAGGATCTTGCCGACATTGGTCTTCGGCAGAGCGGTGCGGAACTCGATCTGCTTCGGCACCTTGTAGTTCGTGAGCTGCGTACCGCAGAACTTGATGATGTCCTCGGCGGTGAGGTTCGGGTCCTTCTTCACGATGAAAGCCTTCACGGCCTCGGTGGTCTTTGCATCCGCCACGCCGATCACGGCGCATTCCAGCACGCCCGGATGGCTGGCGATCACGTCCTCGACCTCGTTTGGATAGACGTTGAAGCCGGAGACCAGCACCATGTCCTTCTTGCGGTCGATGATCTTGGTGAAGCCGTCGGCATCCATAACGCCGATATCGCCGGTGCGGAAATAGCCGTCCGCGGTCATCACCTTGGCGGTCTCGTCCGGCCTGTTCCAGTAGCCGATCATCACCTGCGGGCCCTTGGCGCAGATCTCGCCGGGCTCGCCGAGCGGCACTTCATTGCCGTCATCGTCGCGGATCGAGATGTAGGTCGAGGGCACCGGCAGGCCGATCGTGCCAGTGAACTGGTCGATATCGGCGGGATTGCAGGTCAGGGTCGGCGAGGTCTCGGACAGGCCATAACCCTCGGCGACCAGACAGCCGGTCATCTTCTGCCACTTCTCGGCGACGGCGCGCTGCACGGCCATGCCGCCGCCATTGCTGATCTTCAGCTTGGAGAAGTCCACCTCGTCGAAGCCGGGCGAGTTCAGGAGGCCGTTATAGAGCGTGTTGACGGCCGGGAAGCTGTTGACCTGATACTTCTTCAGCTCCTTGATGAAGCCGGCCATATCGCGCGGATTGGGGATCAGGAGATTGACGCCGCCGGCGCGCACTGCGAGCAGGAAGCAGGCCGTCAGCGCAAAGATGTGATACAGCGGTAGCGCGCAGACGATAAAGAGCTGGTCCGTATGCGGCGGCTTGCGGATCGCCGGCTGCAGCCAGGCATCGTTCTGCAGCATATTGGCGATGATGTTGCGATGGAGCAGCGTCGCCCCCTTGGAGACGCCGGTGGTGCCGCCCGTATATTGCAGGAAGGCGACATCGTCCGGGCCAAGTGTCGGCTTGCTCAGCTTCATGTTGCGGCCGGCTGCGAGCGCATCGTTGAAAGCCACGGCGCCGGGCAGGCTGAAGGCCGGCACCATCTTTTTCACACGGCGCACCACCAGGTTCACGATCATGCCCTTGAAGCCGAGCATGTCGCCCATGCTGGCGACGATCACATGCTTGACCTGGGTCTTGGCGATCACCTGCTGCACGACGGAGGCGAAATTCTCCAGCACGATGATCGCTTCGGCGCCGCTATCCTTGAGCTGATGCTCGAGCTCGCGCGGCGTATAGAGCGGATTGACGTTGACGGCGGCATAGCCGGCGCGCAGCACGGCGCAGGTGGCGACCGGGTAGTTTAGCACATTCGGCATCATCAGCGCGACGCGGGCGCCTTTGGCCAGACCCTTGCTTTGCAGATAGGCGCCGAGCGCCACCGAATGCTCGTCGAGCTCGCGATAGGTGATGGCCTTGTCCATGCAGATGAAGGCCTTGCGGTCGCGAAATTTCGCGAAGCTTTCTTCCAGCAAGGCCACCAGCGACGGATACTGGCTGGTGTCGATATCGGCGGGCACGCCGGCCGGATAGTGCTTGAGCCAGATACGCTCCATGACATTCCCCCTCGAAAATTTGTTCGTTGCGCGGAGTATTGAGCAGATCGCGCAGCCAAGGCAAGCCGCGTCGCAGCACGGAGGCGACGGCGCCGGGGATCAACGCATGGGATTGGTTAAGGTTGGAGCTATGAAGGTCGGGTCGTGTCGATAAACGATGTCATGGCCGGGCTTGACCCGGCCATCCAGCTTTCTTTGCGGGACTAGTAAAATGGATGCCCGGGACAAGCCCGGGCACGACAGAGAGGCTGTCTAGCTGCGCGGTGTTGTCGCAGCGGGCTTGGCTTCGCCGGTGGTGGCGGGCTTGGCCGGTTTCGGCTTGGCGGGCGCGCTGGCGGCCGCGGCTGGCTTGGCAGCAGCGGGCTTGGCGGCTGCAGCCGGCTTCGCCGCATCGGGCTTGGCAGCGGGTTTTGGTGCGGCCGCATCGGGCTTCGCGGCGGCGTGTTTCGGCGCAGCGGGTTTGACTGCCGGCTTCGCCTCGGCCGTGGCCTTGGCGTCCTTCTTGTCTGCCGCAGCGTCCGGCTTCTTCGCCGCGATCTTGCTGCCCTTCTTGCCCTTCGGTTTGGGCGTCTGCTTGGCTTCTTCCACCGCATTGACGGCGATCAGGTCGGCGCCGGTCTTCTTCGGCCCGGTATAGACGATGACGGGTTCGGCCGGCGCAGCGGCGGCAGCGATCATGTCTTCGGGGCGCAAGGTCGGTGGCTGCAATCCGCTCGCGAAGAACGACAGTGCCGCCGAGCTGCTGGCCTCGCTGCTCGCGACCGCATCCTCATCGCTCATGGGCCCCTGGCGCTTGCGCTTCGGTCCGCACATCTCGTCGCGCAGGTTCGGCGGCGCCGCATCGATCGGCGGCATCGCATCGACGGTGCCGAGCGCCGGCTTGAGCCAGGTCAGGCCGCCGGTGCTGTTGCCGAAGCCGGCCTCCAGCAGCTGCGCAGCCTTCACCGCGCGGGCATGGCCGGAGGTCGAGCCGAGCACGACGGCGATCAGGCGCTTGTTGTTGCGGGTGGCGGAGGCGACGAGATTGTAACCGGAGGCGCAGATGAAGCCGGTCTTGAAACCATCGGCGCCGGGATAGCGGCCGATCAGCTTGTTGAAATTCGGCGTGATGCGACGGCCGAATTTCATCGCCGGGATATGCATGAAATATTCGTATTCTGGCAGGTCACGGATCACGGCGCGGGCGAGGATCGCAAGGTCGCGCGCCGAGGTCACCTGTTCGTCCGCCGGCAGGCCGTTCGGATTGACGTAGCGTGTCTGCGTCATGCCGAGCCGCTGCGCATTCGCATTCATCATCGCGGAGAACCCGTCGATGGAGCCGCCGACACCTTCGGCGAGCACGACGGCCATGTCGTTGGCCGACTTCACCATCATCATCGTCAGGGCATTTTCGACAGTGAGCTGGGTGCCGGCCTTGAAGCCCATCTTGGAGGGCTGTTCCGCGGAGGCGGTCGGGGACACCGTGAATAGCGTATCGAGACGGATGCGTCCTTCCTTCACGGCTTTCAGCGTCACATAGGCGGTCATGATCTTGGTGACCGATGCCGGATGCCACGGATAGGTGGCATTCTCCGCCTGCAGCACCTTGCCGGTGTCGGCCTCGATCACCAGCGTCGCTTCGGCGCGCGCGGCATGCGGCGCGAGCGCGGCAATAGTCAGCGCCGCGACGGCAGCAAGGGATGTCAGAGACAGGCGAAGTGATACGGAGGGAAACTGCACTATCCGGTTCCGGTCCTTGGCGGCCCGCCTGCTGTGCCTCGAGCACCGCGCGCAGCAATGGGGAAAGGTGAGGGACGTTCTAAGATCAGTTGGCCGTCACGCAGTGATGACAGCAAACCTATACCGGCCGGGCGCATCAGAACAGTGGCGACTGGATTAAATCCGTGAGGAAGTGGGCCAAATTGGGACCCGAGCCTCAACCGTAGGGCGGATGAGCCGAAGGCGTAATCCGCCGCGGAGCTTCCACAATGAACTCGGCCGGCGGATTACGCTTCGCTAATCCGCCCTACGGCCGCTTTCTATAATCCCGCCTCGGCTTTTGCCTGTTCCTGCACCATGAACTGCGCCTTGGCCAGCGAAGCGAAATAGCCGTCTTTAGCCACCAGTTCATCGAAAGTTCCCGCTTCGGTCACGCGGCCGTGCTCGAAGACGAGGATGCGTGTGGCGTTGCGGATGGTGGAGAGCCGATGCGCGATCACGAAGGTGGTGCGACCCTTCATCACTTCATCGAGAGCGAGATTGAGCTTGGCCTCCGTCACCGCATCGAGGGCTGATGTCGCCTCGTCCAGAATCAGGATCGGGGGATCCTTCAGCAAGGCGCGCGCGATGGAGAGCCGTTGGCGCTCGCCGCCCGACAGCATGCGGCCGCGCTCGCCGGCATTGGTGTCGAAGCCGTGGTCGCTGCGGGTGATAAAGTCGAGCGCCTGGGCACGCTCGGCGGCGAGGCGCAGTTCTTCGTCGGTGGCGTCCGGTTTGCCGACGCGCAGGTTCTCCGCGATCGAGCGATTGAACAGCAATGCCTCCTGAAACACGACGCCGATATTGCGCCGCAGGCCCGACAGCGTCAGCGCCCGCACATCCATGCCGTCGATGGAGATGATCCCGGATTGCGGATCGAAGGCGCGATGCAGGAGTGCGATGGCTGTCGATTTGCCAGCGCCGGTGGAGCCGACCAGCGCGATGGTCTGGCCGGGCAGCGCGGTGAAGGTGAGGTCCTGGATCGCCGGGCGCTTGCCGTCATAAGAGAACGACACGTCCTTGAATTCGACCAGGCCCTGCAAACGGCCGGGATCGATGGCGTCGATGCGGTCGCGCACCGCCGGCACGGCATCGAGCACATTCATGAATTCGCGCAGCCGCGGCGCTTCCATGAACACGCTGTTGATGAAGGCGACCACCTGTTCGAGGCGCTGGATCAGCATGGTGGCGAAAGAAACGAACATCACGATCTCGCCGACGGTGGTGAGGCCCTGCTGATGCAGCGCGATGCCAACCGTGAAGATGGCCAGCACGGTGATGGTCGTGGAGGCGCGCGTCATCACCGAGACGATCGCCCACCAGGACAGCACCGGCATCTGCGCGGCCAGCAACTGGCCGGAGACGCTGCGCAGGCTCGAGACCTCAGCCTCAATACGGGTAAAACTCTGCACCAGCGCGACATTGCTGAGCGAGTCCGATGCGCGCGCCGACAGGTCGCCGTAATGCTCCTCGACCTCGGTCTGCATGCCCGATGTCTTGCGCACCACTAGGGTCGTGAGGATGGTGAACACCACGCAGAGGATCATCAGCAGCGCTGCCAGCCGCCAGTTCAGATACACCGACAGCGGCAGCAGGATGAAGAGCGAGACGATCGAGGCGAAGTGTTCGCGGAAGAAGCCGAGCCACACGCGCCACAGGGCGTCGGTACCGGCCAGCATCACCTTCATCAGACGGCCGGAATGCGTGCCGGTGTGGAAGGTCAGCGGCAACTGCATGATGTGTTCGAAATAGTCGGTCAGTACAGCCTGGCGCTGGCGATGCGCCAGCCGGTCGGCATGCAACGCGACGACGGCGCCGCAAAGGATTGTGAACAGGCCGAAGCCGACCCAGGCGGCGAGCAGCGGCCATGGCGAGGTCGCAACAGTCTGCGCTGCGTCCGGTGAAGGCGTCCTGGTCAGCACATCGATGATGCGGCCGAACAGCACCGGCTCGGCGAATTGCGCGCTGGCCAGCAGCAGGTTGGCGACCGCCAGAAACCAGGCAAGGCGCTTCTCCTTGCCGAGCAGTTCCAGCACGCGGATGTAGAGTTTGATCATGGAGGTCCAGCAGGATGGGCGTTTCGCAGAACTCATCCTAAGGCTGATGCGCGAGAACATCCACAGCCGTCATTCCGACCTCGCAATGACGGGAATTCAGTAGACCTTGCGGCCGTCCGCATCCGGCAGGAACGCGGTATCGAACACATCCGCCAGCGCCGGCCGCTTGCGTAGCGTAAAATCTTCCGCAATTGCGCCGAGCGAGGCATCGAACCGCTTGGCGTCGATGCCGCCGAGGCCATCGCGCTTCACGTCGTCGGTGGCGATGTTGTCGCCGATGGCAATCTTCAGCCGTGCGAGTTCGAGTTCGCGCGTGCCGCCTTCCATCTGCGTCATCACCTCGTCGATGGCCTTGTCCGGCTGGCGGATCGTCTCTTGCGTGCCTTCGGTGACGGCGCGCACGAAGCGCCTCACTGCATCGGGCCGTGACGACGCGAATTTCGGGTTGACGATCACCGCGAGGCCGTAAGCCGCGCAGCCGAACTCGGCGAAGCGAAATACTGCGAGATCGTCGGCGGGAATGCCGCGGTCGCGCAGATTGACGGCGGAGAGATAGGAGAAGCCGGTCACGGCGTCGACCTGTCCCGCGGACAGCATCGGCTCGCGCACCGCGGGGCTGATCTTTTCCTGTTTCACGGCGGACGCGTTGATGCCGTTCCTGCGCGCCAGCGCCGGCCACAGCCGGATCGCGAGATCGCCTTCGGCGACGCCGAGCGTCCGGCCCTCAAGACTGCCCAGCGAGATCACGCCGCGACTCTTTCGCGCAACCACGGCATATGGTGCGCGGTTGAGCAGCACGAAGGCAGCCTTGATCGGTTGCGAGTCCGGATCGGAGCGATAGCGGATCAATGCATTGAAGTCGGCGATTGCCATGTCGGTGGCGCCCGTCGCAACACGGGTGATCGTGTCCTTGGAGCCAGTGGCGACCTGCAATGCGACATTGAGATTCTCGGCGCGATAGAAGCCGCGGTTCGCGGCCAGCACGAAAGGTGCGGCGATCGCGTCGATGGGGCGGTCGAGCGTGAACTGGATGGTGGTCGCTGTAGCTTCTTCGGCCGCGTGCACGAACGGTGCGTGAAAAGCGCTGGTAGCGAGCGCACCTATCCCCTGAATAATGGTTCGGCGGGAGATGAGTGGGGCGAGCTTGGGCATCGGCATATTCAAGTAACAAAGCAGAAGTGTATTTCATCCGCCCGGTATGGTCGATTGAAGGCACCGGACTGCGACATCTTGCGCCTCAAAATTGCGCTTCACAACATGAATGGGGGATGAGTGCCACGATTTGGCCACCGGTCGTTCAGGTTGCGTTGGGGATAGGGAACTCAAGATGCGCAGCGTGGTTGGTGATGCAGGGGCCCACAGGGCCAAAGACCACGGAGGGCATTCAGATGTTTGGACGTCGTTCAGTTAAGAATACCGGCCGCGCCGTCGCGCTGGTCGCCGTCACTGCCATGTCGATCTCGGCCATCGCGCCGACCGGTGCGTTTGCTGCGCCAGCGAATAACGCGCCAGCCAAGGCGAGCGTGCATCATGGCTCCAGCGATGCGACCGAATTCAGCGCGCGTCGTCGTCACTATCGCGGCGGCGGCAATGCAGCCGGCCTCGCGGCCTTCGGTGCCATCGTCGGCACCATCGGCGCGATTGCCGCGGCCAATAGCGGCCCGCGCTACTATGACAGCTATGGTTACTATGGCGGTGGTCCCGTCTATTACAACAGCCCCGGTTATTACGGTGGCGGTTATTATGGCGGTCCGTATCGCGGTTATGGCGGCGGTCACGGTTACGACAATTCGCGCCGCATGACCTGGTAACGAAACGTCCTGCAGGTGGGCACAGGCGCGCAACGCCGTGTCCACCCGACGTTCGTTAACGCTGCCGTTATCGCTTTGCGTTAGTGTGGCAGCATGAGTGATTCGCTCGACCGGCTCTATCAGGCGGTGCTCGCGGCCAGGGATCTTGACCCTGCGACATCGCGCACGGCCCGGCTGTTTCAGCAGGGGCCGGACAAGATGGCGAAGAAACTCGCCGAAGAGGCCGTCGAGGTCGTCATCGATGCGGTGGCAGGCCGGCCCGATGCGGTGATCCGGGAAAGCGCCGATCTTCTGTATAATCTGACTGTTTTGTGGGCCGCCTCCGGCGTGCGCCCCGAGCAGGTGTGGTTCGAGATGGCGCGCCGCGAACGCATGATGGGCATTGCGGAGAAGCTACCCAAGCCGTCCAAGGCTGCAAAAACACGCAGCAGCAGCCGGCGACCGATTGACGCGCTGGAAGATCGAATCCGCAAACTGGTCTGATCGCACGCGGTTCCTGTCGCGATATCGTCACCATTCAGGCATGGACAAATCGTCTTCGGGATGGTTCATCGCGGGCCATGCTCAGACGTATGTATGATTGGTGCATCGACGCCGCTCACAAACCCTATGCCCTGTGGATGCTCGGCATGGTGTCGTTCGCGGAAAGTTCGTTCTTTCCGGTGCCGCCGGATGTGATGCTGATCCCGATGTCGCTGGCCCGGCCGATGAAGGCCTGGTTCTATGCCGGTCTGTGCACGATCACCTCCGTGGCCGGCGGTGTCGTCGGCTATCTGATCGGCGCGCTGCTCTATGACAGCGTCGGGCAGTGGGTGATCAATTTTTACGGCTATGGCGACAAGGTCGAAGCCTTCCGCGCCGGCTATGCGCAATATGGCGCATTGATCATTCTGCTGAAGGGTCTGACGCCGATCCCCTACAAGCTGGTGACCATCACCTCGGGCTTTGCGAATTATGACATCTGGATGTTCATCCTTATGTCCTTCATCGCTCGCGGCGGCCGCTTCTATATCGTTGCCATCCTCCTCAACCGTTACGGCGTCTGGATTCGTGAGACCATCGAGAAGCATCTCGGCCTCGTGGTGGCGCTGGCGCTCGTCGCACTGGTGGGTGGCTTCGTGATTGCATTTAAGCTGTTCTGATAGCCATGGTCTTCCCCCGGCAAGGGTGCCGGAGTACGTTTCCAGTTATGTCCAAGCCTGCGAATCTGCTGCGGTCTGATTTGCGCGTCATCGCCATGGCGATGACGCTTGCTTGGCTGCCGGGGGCAGCGTGGTCACAGGCCATGCAGCAGCAACCGGCGCCGCAGCAGAAATCCGTGATCATCCAGGTGGCTCCGGCACCGGCGACCCAGGCGCCACCGCCTCCGGCTGCTTTGGCGCCGGCCCCCATGGCGCAGCAGGCGCCGCCGCCGGTGGCGGCGGAGCGGGAAAATCCCGGTCTTTTCAATGAAATCAACAAGCTGTTCAAGGATACGCCGTCGCTCGTCCCTTCATGGTCGCTGCCGTCCCTCGGCTCCGGCAACCTCAATACGGTGGTGAAAGGCCGCGTGATTTGCCCCGTTGCCGCCAATGGCGCGCCGGACTGCAAGGCAGCGTCAGACAAGCTCTGCCAGAGCAAGGGCTATAAAGAAGGCAAGAGCCTCGATACCGACGCCGCCCAGACCTGTTCGGCCAAGGCGATGATACCTGGCCGCAAGCCGGAAGAGAGCGATTGCCGGACGGATAACTACGTCACCCAGGCCGTCTGCCAGTAGGCATATTCCGCCGCACGGTGCCGCAAGTCTGCCGCCGTATTGCCGCAACGCAATTGCCATCCGGACGGCGTTTCTGGCATGTTTGCGCTGCATCACCGGCCCGTTCCGCGGGTCGCTTTTATAAGAAACGACCTCGAGGAATTCTCCCCAATGTCCATGCCGGCCTTGTTCAAGAACCGCCTGTCGCTGCCCGTGATCGGCTCTCCCCTGTTCATCATCTCGGGGCCCGATCTGGTCATCGCGCAGTGCAAGGCCGGCATTGTCGGTGCGTTTCCGGCCCTGAACGCACGTCCGGCTGCGCTGCTCGACGAATGGCTGCATCGGATCAAGGAAGAACTCGCGGCCCACGACAAGGCGAATCCGGATCGCCCGTCGGCGCCGTTCGCGGTCAACCAGATCGTCCACAAGTCCAACAACCGCCTCGATCAGGATCTGGCGCTGTGCGAGAAGCACAAGGTGCCGATGATCATCACCTCGCTCGGTGCGCGTGAAGAACTCAATCAGGCGGCCCATGGCTGGGGCGGCATCGTGTTTCACGATGTCATCAACCAGCGCTTCGCCCATAAGGCGATCGAGAAGGGCGCCGACGGTCTCATCCTCGTTGCGGCCGGCGCTGGCGGTCATGCCGGCGAAATCTCGCCGCTCGCTTTCGTCGCCGAGACCCGGTCGTGGTTCGACGGCCCGATCGCGCTGTCGGGCGCCATCGGTAACGGCCGCGCCATCAAGGCCGCGCGGGTGCTCGGCGCAGACTTCGCCTATATCGGCTCGGCCTTCATTGCCACCGAGGAAGCCAATGCGGTGCAGGGCTACAAGGACATGGTGGCCTCCTCGGCGGCCGAAGACATCGTCTATTCCAACCTCTTCACCGGTGTGCACGGCAATTATCTGAAGCCGTCCATCATCGCCGCAGGCATGGATCCGGACAACCTGCCGGTCTCCGATCCGTCCGCGATGAATTTCGGCACCGATGCATCGGGTGAGCGCCAGAAGCCGAAGGCCTGGAAGGAGATCTGGGGCAGCGGCCAGGGCATCGGCAGCGTCAAGAAGATCGTGCCGGTGGCCGAACTCGTGGCGCGCTTCAAGAAGGAATACGACGAAGCGATCGATCCGCCGCTGTGAGTCCGCAGGCGGCGAGTCTGCAGCCTGTAGAATGATGGTGGGCAGCGCAGCGTGCTCACCATCACACGCCGAGTATTTGATAGTGGGCACGGCGCAAGCGCGCCTTTGCTCACGCTATAGAAAGCCCCCATGGACGCCATCTATCGTATCGACGGCAATCGTGTCGTCACCAGTCCGCATGCGGCAGGGCCGTGGAATCCGCACATGCAGCACGGCTCGGCGCCCTCGGCGTTGGTGACGTGGCTCGCCGAGCAGTTGCCGACGGCGTCGCCCATGGCGGTGACGCGCGTTACCATCGATCTGATGCGGCCGGTGCCGGTGGCGCCGCTCACCTACGAGATCGAGGTGCTGCGCGAAGGCCGCAAGATCCAGCTCGTCGGCATTCGTCTGCTCTCGAACGGCACCCTGGTCACCAATGCGACGGTGCTGAAGATGCGTATCGAACCGCAGACGCTGCCGGCAGGGATCAAGGATGCGCCGGTCACCGTGCCGCTTCCCGATGCGCCGGGCCTGACCGAGCCGAACGATCACAGCAGCGCCTTCGTCACGGGGGTCAGTATCCGTGTGGTGCATGGCGGTTTTCGCAAGCTCGGACCCGGCGCGATCTGGTATCGCGCCAATCGGGCGATCGTCGAAGGCCAGCCAATCTCGCAGGCGATGCGTGCGGTGATCGCGTCCGATTTCAGCAATGGGTCGTCCTCGGTGCTGAACTTCAAGGACTGGATGTTCATGAACGCCGACCTGACCGTCAGCCTTGCACGACAGCCCGTCGGTGAATGGGTCCTGCTGGACTCCGAGACATGGATCGGTCCCGACGGCGCCGGGCTGGCGGCATCGAAACTGGCCGATGTGAATGGCTATTTTGGCCGCGCGGTGCAGAGCCTCGTCATAGAGCGGCGTTAACCCCGCACGCTGTCCGGTCATGTCATGCAGGTGATGGAACCCGGTTGTTACAGCCGGGTTGATGTTTGTTGAGTGGCGGGGATGGTGACCATGGACAAGGCCAAGACAGGTATTTGGGGACTGGACGATGTCCTCACAGGTGGTCTGTCCAAGGGACACATATTTCTGCTCGAAGGTGCGCCGGGCACCGGCAAGACCACCGCGGCGCTGCAATTCCTGCTCGAAGGCGCCCGGATCGGCGAAAAGGGCCTCTATATTACGCTGTCAGAGACCGAGCAGGAGCTGCGCAGTGGCGCAGCGTCTCATGGCTGGACCATCGGCGACGATATCGAGGTATTCGAATTGTTGCCGCCCGAGAGCCTGCTCGACGACGATCAACAGCAGAGCCTGCTCTATTCGTCCGATCTCGAACTCGGCGAGACCACCAGGCAAATCTTTGAGGCGGTAGAGCGCTACAAGCCGGCGCGTCTGGTGCTTGACAGCCTGTCCGAGATACGTCTTTTGGCGCAAAGCTCGTTGCGCTATCGCCGTCAGATACTGGCCATCAAGCATTATTTCGCGCGTTATTCCGCGACTGTCATGATGCTGGACGATCTCACCGCCGAAACCTCCGATCGTACAGTTCACAGCATCGCTCATGGTGTCATGCGGCTGGAGGAACTGGCGCCGGACTATGGCGCCGAACGACGCCGCGTCCGCGTCATCAAGTATCGCGGATCGAAGTTCCGTGGCGGCTATCACGATGCCACCATAACCAAGGGCGGCCTCAATGTGTTTCCGCGCCTTGTCGCGTCCGAGCACCGCATCGGTCAGGACCGCATCACGCGTTCAACCGGCATCGCGGCCTTCGACGCACTGCTTGGCGGCGGCATCGAGAGTGGATCGAGCACGCTGGTTCTCGGGCCCGCCGGCACGGGCAAGACGCTGGCGGTGCTGATCAATGTGGTGGCTGCAATTCGTCGCGGCGAAAAGGCCGCCATTTTCATTTTCGACGAAGAGCTCGGCCTGCTGATCGATCGCATGAAGAAGGTCGGCATCGATCTCGATGCTCTGCGGGAAGCGGGGCAACTGGTGATCGAGCAAGTCGATGCGGCTGAACTATCGCCCGGCGAATTTGCTCATCGCGTACGCAAGCAGGTGGATGAGCAGGACATCAAGATCGTCGTGATTGACAGTCTCAATGGCTATCAAGCAGCCATGCCGCAGGAGAACTCGCTCATCCTGCACATCCACGAATTGCTGCAATATCTGAACCGACGCGGTGCGGCGACCTTCGTCACTGTTGCGCAACATGGTCTGGTCGGCGATATGAAAGCGCCGGTGGACGTCACTTATCTTGCAGACACCGTGATCCTGCTGCGTTATTTCGAGGCGTTCGGCGCAGTCCATCGGGCTCTTTCGGTCGTCAAGAAGCGTACCGGCAGCCATGAAACCACGATCCGGGAATATCGTATCGACGAACGCGGCCTTACCATTGGTGAGCCGCTGAAATCCTTCCATGGCGTCCTGCGCGGGGTGCCGAGCTATGCCGGAACGACCATCCCGATGATGGACGAGCACAAGCCGTGAGACCGGGGCCGCTTTCCGAACGCGCAGTCATCCTTGCGCCGACAGGCCGCGACGCCGCGGTGGCGGAGGGGCTGATCCTCGAGGCCGGCTATTTCGCAACGATCTGCGGCGATTTCGATCAGATGGTGCAGCAGATCGAGAGCGGCGCTGGCTGTGCCGTGATTGCTGATGAGGCGATCAAGACCGCCGACCTGCGTTATCTCGACCGCTGGCTGCACAATCAGTCGGTTTGGTCGGATTTTCCCATCGTTCTGCTGACGCGGCATGGTGGTGGGCCTGAGCGCAATCCGGACGCATCCCGGCTGCGCCAGGTGTTCGGCAATATCACGTTCCTCGAACGCCCGTTCCATCCGACCACCTTGATCAGCGTCGTTGGTTCGGCAGTGCGCGCGCGCCGTCGCCAGTATCAGACGCGCACCATTCTCGAACACCTCAGCGACAGTCAGGCGCTATTGCAAACCGCGCTCGACGCCGGCCGGCTCGGGACACTCGAACTGCACTTGCCGGAGATGCGGCTCGACGTCTCGGAGACAACCAAGGCCTGTTTCGGCCTCCGGCCGGACGAGGTGTTTACGTTCGCGGATCTGCAGGCGGCCGTGCATCCTGACGATCGTGCGCAACGCCAGAGCGCCTTGGACGCAACGTTGGCTACCGGCGTCGATTACAATGTCGAGTATCGCAATGTCTGGGCCGACGGCACTGTGCACTGGATCGAAACTCGCGCCCGCATCGTGCGCGGGCCGAACGGTGCGCCGAAGACGCTGGTTGGCGTGTCTGTCGATATTACGGCGCGAAAGACTGCGGAGATCGAGCGGGACAATCTGCTCGATCAGCTTACCGTGGAGCGTGTTGCGCTCGCAGAATTGACGGCGACGCTCGAACAGCGGGTCGTGCAGCGCACGGCCGACCTCATGAAGGAATCCGCTGCCCGTGAACGCGCGCAGGAGCAATTACGCCAGGCGCAGAAGATGGAGACCATCGGTCAGCTCACCGGGGGGGTCGCGCACGATTTCAACAACCTGCTGATGGCAGTGATGGGCAATCTCGAACTGCTGCGTAAGCGCATGCCCGATGAGCCGCGGCTCAAGCGTCTGGTCGATGGCGCCATGCAGGGTGCCGAGCGCGGCGCGTCGTTGACGCAACGCCTGCTCGCTTTCGCGCGCCAGCAGGATCTTCGCGCGGAGGCGGTGGATCTCGGCACGCTGGTACGCGGCATGAGCGACCTGCTTGACAGGTCGCTTGGCCCGCGCATCGCGCTCAGTTTCGATATTCCGGATGGGCTGCCGCCGGCGCGGATCGATGCCAACCAGCTCGAACTCGCGATTCTCAATCTCGTCATCAATGCCCGCGACGCCATGCCGGACGGCGGTGCCATTGCCATTAAGCTATCCGGTCATCGCGTGGTTGAACCGGCCGACGGGCTGAAAGCCGGCGAATATCTCAAGGTCTCGGTCATCGACGACGGCGAGGGCATGTCGCCCGAGACCCTGCAGAAAGCAATCGAGCCATTTTTCTCCACCAAGCCGGTCGGCAAAGGCACCGGGCTTGGTCTCTCCATGGTGCATGGTCTCGCCGAACAGCTCGGCGGGACGCTTCGGCTCACCAGCGCAGTCGGGAACGGCACGACGGCGACGCTGATCGTGCCGGCGACCAGCGCAATGCCGGCTGTTGTCGAGGATGGGGAGCCGGAGCGACCGGAGGCGCGCTCAGCCGTGATCCTCTTTGTCGATGACGATCCCCTGATCGCCATGTCCACGGCCGAGATGCTGGAAGACCTCGGGCATAAGGTCATCCCTGCCAGTTCCGGCCACGATGCGCTGGACATCTTGCACAGCGCGCAGCCGATCGACCTGATGATGACTGATCACATGATGCCCGGCATGACCGGGATCGAGCTCGCCGCACGGTCGCGCGAAGTGCGGCCGTGGCTGCCGATCCTGCTTGCGACCGGCTATGCCGACCTGCCGGAAGGCGCCCAGCTCGATCTGCCGCGTTTGGCGAAGCCCTATCATCAGGACCAGCTGAGGGACCGGCTCGAGCAATTGCTGGGATAGTTCGCACTAAGCGGGCTGTTGATGGTCAGCTTCGCGCAGCCCCATGCAGCATAGACTGACGATGCCAGCCGGATTCTGCTCCGTCCCGGGATGCGTTATTCGCAATTGCAGCGAATTAACGTTTCGCTAACTGGCGTTAACGCACCATTAGGGGCAGCTGATTCGACCCAATTGCGGGACCGATTATGAGTAGCGACATCCGCTTTCCCCGGACGCCGGCCACGCTTGAAGAAATCCGTGCTCGCGTCGCCCTTGCCTTCGGCCGCAACTTTCTTTGCCGCGATATCCAGTTCAACGTGATTTCGACGCCGCGCCTCGGCCAGGGCGCCAACTGGACCATCAGCATGCAGCAGGTGGGGCCGGATACACTCTGGGAAGCCTCCGAGATCGTTTCGGACATCCAGGACGCCTATTTCCTGATGGACAAATACAGCATCCTTTCCCACGCCGCCTGAGGATGCGCCGAGGTCTTTTCGAGCGATATGGTTAGGCCTTAATTAATCTCCATTTGTGAGGAGGATGGCTTGCGGGACATCTTTGGACATCCTGCGGGGACCATCGCAAACGGAGACTGGCTTGACGCGCGCACTGACCTTTCTGGTGCTGGGCTGCCTGCTGCTGACCGGCGTCGCCGTGGCCAGCATTCTCGGCCGCGACAGCGTGCCGATGCCGCCGTCGGGCTCGTCCAATGGGATGCAAAGCTCGATCCCGGTGTCCCGCGGACCCGTCGCCAATCGCGAGGGCAAGACGGACAGGCTCCCGCCAGCCGCGATGATGGCTTCGTTGACACCCGCTGACAGCAATCCGGCTGCCGGCCAGCTGCGTCAGGCCTTTGCCAATGAGGGCGCGATTGAGTTGCCGCAGAATTCGACCGCATTGCCGCCGGTGGTGGTGCCGCAGCCGGCTGCACGGCCGAAGGCAGCTGCAAAAAACAACGGTCACAAGAACTATACGCTGCTCAGCGATGCCCAGATTTCGGCGATCAAGGGACGGCTCAACCTGACGCCGTCGCAGGAGTCCTATTGGCCGGATATCGAGCTCGCCCTGCGCGCCATCGCCAAAAAGATGCATGACAGCAAGCCGGCCGCGGGCAATGCGCCGCCCATCGATCCGGAGAGCGCCGAAGTGCAGCAATTGAAGTCAGCCGCTATGCCGCTGCTGTTCCAGTTGCGCGAGGACCAGAAGCGCGAGGTCCGCGCGCTGGCCCGGATCATCGGGCTGGAGAAGGTGGCGGCGGCGATCTGATCGCTACCAAATTACCGAATTGCTGCGCGGTTGCGCCGCGACATGACATATTGTCGCGGGCGTCATCCGCGCTTCGCACATAGCATGCAGAAATTAACGCCTGTTAACCGCAGGGGCGTTGCATGACGGATTTTTCTCTTAACCAAAGCATTTCAGGCGCCGGGCCAATCGAGCCCGCATCTCGGCCCAATCTCGACAAGGGCTTCAACCCGCTTACCATGATCCTGTTTTTCGCGGTGCTGGCCGGCGGCGTGTTGTTCGTCGCCTACAGCATCTATGCGGACGTCTCGGCGACCGGCGCGCGCGTTACCAGCTATCTTCCCTATTTCCTCCTGTTCGTCGCGTTGCTGATCGCACTCGGCTTCGAATTCGTGAATGGCTTTCACGACACCGCCAATGCCGTGGCGACGGTGATCTACACCCACTCGCTGAAGCCCGAGATCGCAGTGATGTGGTCCGGCTTCTTCAATTTTCTTGGCGTGCTGTTCTCGTCGGGCGCGGTGGCCTTTGGCATCGTCTCGCTGCTGCCGGTGGAGCTGATCCTGCAGGTCGGTAGCAGCGCCGGTTTCGCCATGGTGTTCGCGCTGCTGATCGCGGCGATCATCTGGAATCTCGGCACCTGGTGGCTTGGCCTTCCGGCGTCGTCCTCGCATACGCTGATCGGCTCGATCATCGGCGTCGGTATTGCCAACGCGTTGATGCGGGGCCGCGACGGCACCTCGGGCGTGGACTGGAGCAAGGCCACCGAGATCGGCTATGCACTGCTGCTGTCGCCGCTATTCGGCTTCGCCTGCGCGGCGATCCTGCTGCTGGTGCTCAAATTCCTGGTACGCAATCCCGCGCTCTATGAAGCGCCGGACGGCAACAAGGCGCCGCCGCTGTGGATCCGCGGCATCCTGATCGCCACCTGCACCGGCGTCTCCTTTGCCCACGGTTCGAACGACGGCCAGAAGGGCATGGGCCTGATCATGCTGGTGCTGATCGGCACCGTGCCGACGGCCTATGCGCTGAATCGCGCGTTGCCGGAATCGCGCATCGAGCAGTTCCAGAAGACCTCGGTCGCCGCGTCGAACGTGATCGCCGCCAAGGGCGCCGGCCACAGCATCATCGGCGATCCGCGTCCGGTGGTCACGCAGTATGTCGCTGCGCGACAGATCAGCGAAGGCACCTATCCAGCATTGTCCGTGCTGGTGAAGGATGTCGGCGATCAGGTCCGCACCTATGGCACGCTCGACAAGGTGCCCGCGGAGAAGGTCGGCAACACCCGTAACGACATGTACCTCGCATCGGAAGCGATCCGCTTCCTGATGAAGGACAAGGAGAACGATCTCAACAAGGAAGAAGTCGCGACCCTCAATGCCTATAAGGGTTCGCTGGATGCGGCCACCAAGTTCATCCCGGACTGGGTGAAGATCGCCGTCGCCATCGCGCTCGGTCTCGGCACTATGGTTGGCTGGAAGCGCATCGTGGTCACCGTCGGTGAGAAGATCGGCAAGACGCATCTGACCTATGCGCAGGGCGCCTCGGCAGAGCTCGTGGCGGCCGCGACCATCGGCGCGGCAGACGTGTTCGGCCTGCCGGTCTCGACCACACATGTGCTGTCGTCCGGCGTCGCCGGCACCATGGCTGCGAACGGATCGGGTTTGCAGATGGCGACCATCCGCAATCTGCTGATGGCCTGGGTGCTGACGCTGCCTTGCGCGATCGCTTTGTCGGCAGCGCTGTATTTTATCTTCGCCAGCATCTTCTGAACCGAGGTCAAACAAGAAAGGCCGCCACGCGCTGCGTAGCGGCCTTTTGCTTTTGTGGGGCGGATTACGCTGCGCTAATCCGCTCTACGGGACCTCACCCGTGGTCGCGATGCACATCGTGGACGACGATGCCTTGGTCGGGGAGTGCCAGCCAGTCGCGGCGCTTCAAGGTGCGGCGCGTATCCTCAAGTCCGCTCTGCCAGTGCTCGCGCATCGAGGTCGCCGAGAATTCGTGATCCTTCGATGCCCCCTCATAAGCCTTCTGCTGATAGATCATCTGCAGAATGGTGATCTCCGGCAGATTGCCGAATTTCTCGCGTAACTCGCGCTCGTGATCCGACAGCTGGTCCTCCGGAATCTTCAACAGCGCCTGGTAGAAGTCTGTCTTGAGATTGTTCATCTTGCGATAGACATCGGTATTGTAGCGTGTGCGCGAGGAATACATGATGTCCTTGTGGCGGGCCATCACCTCCTGGATGTCGCGGGGGAGCATGCCGCGCGAGGAGAACAGGTCGACCTGGAACACCAGCGAGTTCATTCTGTCCTCCTGGTCGAGCAGGTGCTGCAGCGGCGTGTTGGAGACGATGCCGCCGTCCCAGAAGTGGTCGGTGCCGATCTTGACCATGGGCAATGCCGGCGGCAGCGCGCCACTGGCCATCACATGCTCGGGTCCGATCACTTCCTTCTTGTTGTCGAAATAGAGGAAGTTGCCGGTCAGCACATTCACCGCGCCGACGGCAAAATGCATCTTCCGTGAATTGATCAAATCGAAATCGACCAGCTCCAGCAGCGTCTCACGCAGCGGTGTCGTATCGTAGTAACTGGTGGCAGTTTGCGCACCGGCCGGCGAGAACCATGGATTGACCTCGTGCGGCGCGAAGAAGCCGGGCTGGCCCAGCGTCGTCGTCATCCACGAACTCGCGATGTTGCGCGCCTTGCGAAAGATGTCGCCGTCGGGTGTGTAGTGCCACACCTTTCGCGCCGTGATGCGATCCCAGAATGTCCGTAATCTCTCCAGCCGCTGCTCCGGCGGATTGCCGGCGATGATCGCCGAATTGATGCCGCCGATGGAGACGCCGCACACCCAGTCGGGCTCGAGCCCTGCTTCATGCAGTGCCTGATAAACGCCGGCCTGATAGGCGCCGAGTGCACCGCCGCCTTGCAGGACCAGCGCGACACGATCGCAGCGATCCGGTCGCCAATGCGCCTGCGATGCGATCTCTGCTTCGGGTGTGCGTGCGTCCATATCATTTGCTCCTGAAATATTTTGGCGCGCGCAGATTTCAGATGAGCAGTGACGCCGTCATGACACCTTGCAGGTTTTATGAATGCGCATTGCGCTACAGCGTCACAGGGATGAAGAAAATTCCTCACACCGTCGTCAAAGGTGGCGGATAGCAATGCGTCCTATCGATTTTGATTAACGCATTCTCACTGAAAGTCATCGCCATGCTGTCCGGAAAATCCGCGATCGTCACCGGCTCTACAAGTGGCATCGGTCTTGGCATCGCGCGCGGCCTCGCTGCGCAGGGCGCCAATGTGATGCTCAACGGCTTCGGCGATGCCAACGAGATAGAACACATCCGCGCCGAACTCGCCGGCCTGCACAATGTGAAGGTCGTCTATAACGGCGCCAACATGGCCGATGGCGCATCCATCACCGGCATGATGGCAGCGGCTGCAGAAGAGTTCGGCGGCGTCGATATCCTCGTCAACAATGCGGGCATCCAGTTCGTCGCGCCGATCGAGGAATTTCCGGTCGAGAAATGGGATGCGATCATCGCCATCAACCTGTCGAGCGCCTTCCACACCACGCGCCTCGCCATTCCGCATATGAAGGCGCAGCGCTGGGGCCGCATCGTCAATATCGCCTCGGCCCATGCGCTGGTCGCGTCGCCCTTCAAGTCGGCCTATGTCGCCGCCAAGCACGGCATTGCCGGCCTCACCAAGACGGCAGCGCTCGAAGTTGCCGAACACGGCATCACCGTCAATGCAGTGTGCCCCGGCTATGTGATGACGTCGCTGGTGGAGAAGCAGATTCCGGAGCAGGCAAAAGCACGCGGCATCACCGAGCAGCAGGTGGTGTCCGATGTGTTGCTCGCGGCGCAGCCGACCAAGCGTTTCGTGACGACGGAAGAACTCGCTGCGACGGTCAACTTCCTCTGCACCGACGCTGCCCAGTCGATCACCGGCATCACACTTCCCGTGGATGGTGGCTGGACCGCACACTGATCGCGAACCACCTCATATCACGGCCGCTTCGAACCCAGATCATTTCATCGAAGGAGTTTCCCGATGCGCAAGGAAGACATCCTCGGTTTGCCGTCGATGCCGATGGCCGGTCCGAGCTATCCAGCCGGTCCGTATCGTTTCATCAATCGCGAATTCCTGGTCATCACCTATGAGACCGATCCCGAATTGATCCGGATGGGCCTGCCCGAACCGCTGGAACCTCTGGAGCGGCCGGTCGTCCATTATGAATGGATCAAGATGCCGGATTCCTCAGGCTTCGGCAGCTACACCGAATCGGGCCTCGTGATCCCCGCGCGTTTCAAGGGCGAGGACGTCAATTTCGTTTCGCAGATGTATCTGGATGACGATCCGCCGATCGCTGCGGGCCGCGAGATCTGGGGCTTTCCGAAAAAATATGCCCATCCGAAACTCGAGATCGTCAAGGACACGCTGACCGGCACGCTGGAATATGCCGGACAGCAGGTCGCCATGGGCACCATGGCCTACAAGCACGGCGCCATGGCCGGTAACGGCGAGGCGACCCATGCGATCCTCGCCAAGACGCAGATCAATCTCAAGCTGATCCCGGGTGTCGATGGGCGTGCCGAGGTTTGTCAACTCGTCGCGATCAATCTCACCGACATCACCGTCAAGGGCTCCTGGTTCGGTCCGGGACGCCTGCATCTGGTGCCGCATGTGAATGCGCCGGTGGCAGATTTCCCGGTCCGCAAGATGATCGGTGCGCATCACTACATCGCCGATCTCACGCTGCCCTATGGCCGCGTCGTGCACGACTACAACGCGCAGGACGATGCGCTTGCCGAAGCCGCGGAGTGACGGCGCCTGACATATCCCTGTAACAGGGATGTCATTAGTTGGACGCGACGAGCGGACGCAGGCCAGCGTCACGCAAGAGCAACAATTGATCGGCGCCGCTCCGGCGTCTTGTTCCAGCAACGGTCGATGCGCGATGCAGGCTGAACATCCGATGGGCGCCGTGATGGGCGGATCCGTGTTGTCGTCCGAAGATATCGTTCCCGGTCTGGTATGGGCGTTCCGCATTCATGCCGATGGTCGGCCCGAGGCGCTGCCGATCGACCAGGCCATGGATGTGACCCATGACGGTCTGGTGTGGCTGCATTTCAACCTCGCCGACACGCGCGCGCTGCAATGGCTGGCGCAGGCGTCGTTGCGGGCGCCGGAGCAGGCGCGCGCCCTGCTGCTGTCCAAGGACAGCTATCAACAACTGCATACGGCTGCTGATTGTGTTTATGGCGTGATCTCGGATCTGCTGCGCGACATTGACGATGCCGATGACGACACCGGCTATCTGCGCTTCGCCATGACGGAGCACCTTCTGATTAGTGGCCGTCACCACGCGCTGTGCGCCGTGGATGCGACGCGCCGGTCTCTCGAAGCCGGCATGCGGGTCGACAGCATGGCCGGGTTGTTCGAGACCATCATCGAGAACGTTGCCGACACCATGGACGGCATGATCGACAAGATCTCGCTGGCCCTCGATGAAATTGAAGAGCAGGTGGTGTCCGGCGAGTCGCGTCACATGCTGCAGAAGCTCGGGCCGCTGCGTCGGACCTGTGTGCGTCTGCATCGTCAGCTCGGTGGTTTACGCCTGGTGTTCCAACGCTTTGAGCAGAAAGGGCCGGCGGATCTCAAGCCGGCTTTGCAATTGCGTGCGGGCAAACTGGCCCAGCGGCTCGACGGGCTCGACCGGATCATTGTCGAACTGCGCGAGCGCAGTCGCCTGCTGCAGGAAGAGCTGCATCTGCAGATCGCCGAAACCGGCAATGAGAGCCTGCGTGTTCTCTCGGTGCTCACCGCATTGTTGCTGCCGCCGACATTGATGACCGGGTTGTTCGGCATGAACGTCAAGGGTCTGCCCTTCGTCGATACCGAGACCGGCTTTCTCTGGGCGCTGCTGCTGATCCTGTTTTCGTCGGCTCTCGCTTACCTTGTTATGAAGCGCATCGGGATCCTCAGGTAAGCGTCATGATCAGCGTCATCCGGTGCTGGGCGATCCGCGCAATGATGGCGCTCGTGGCATTTGCCATCTTCGCGTTGATGCCGCCGTCGTCGGCCCATGGCGGCGACTGGCGCGATGGCGGATTGAAGACACTCAATGAGCGGCTCGATCAGTGGGGCGTGGCGTTTTCGGCGGCCTATATCGGCGAGGCGCTCGGCAATGCCTCGGGCGGCATCCGGCGCGGCGCCGTCTTTGAAGGCCGTCTCGATGTCGGCATCGATGTCGATCTGGAAAGAGCGGTGGGCTGGCGCGGCGCAACTTTCCACGCCAATGCGTTCCAGATTCACGGGCCGGGCCTGTCGCGCGACTATATCGGCAATCTCATGCTGGTCAGCGGCATCGAGGCTTTGCCGTCGACCCGGCTCTATGAATTCTGGATCGAGCAGTCGTTGTTCGATGGTCGGCTGCAGGTGAAGGTCGGCCAACAGCCATCGGATACTGAGTTCATCGACAGCAAATATGACGACATCTTCGTCAATTCCGCGCTCGGCTGGCCCGGCATCACCGGGGTCATCCTGCCGGCCGGCGGGCCGTCGCCCCCGCTGGCCGTGCCGGGCGTCAGGCTGAAGGCGCAATTGTCGGACGCTTTCACGGCCTATCTCGCGGTGTTCAACGGCAGTGCCGGCGCCCCCGGGCCGGACGATCCGCAGATCACCAATGCCAATGGTCTCGCATTCCGTGTCAACGATCCGCCCTGGGTGATCGGGCAGTTGAAATACAGCTACAAGCTCGGCGCGTCAGGTCTGCCGGGATCGATCGCAGCCGGCGGCTGGTTTCATTTCGACGAATTCGACGACGAGCGCTGGACGGCGCAGGGGCTCTCGCAAGCCGATCCGCTCGGCACCGGCGAGCCGGCGATGCGCCGGACCAATCGCGGCGTGTTCGCCGTCTACGAGCAGCGACTCGCCGTCAGCGCACTCGATCCGGGCAAGGGCGTGGGCTTCTTCACGCGCGCTTCCATCAGTCCGTCGGATCGCAATCTGGTCAGCTTCTATATCGATGGAGGCATCCAGGTCTCGGGCTTCTCGGCCGAGCGACCGGACGATCGCTTCGGTATTGCCATGACCTATGCGCGCATTTCCGATGGCGCGCGCGGTCTTGACCGCGATATCCAGCGTTTCACCGGAATCGAAACGCCGATCCGGGATTTCGAAGCGGTGTTCGAGGCGACCTATGTCGCCATGGCCGCGCCGGGCGTCGCGGTGCAGCCGGTGTTTCAATATGTGATCCACCCCGGTGGTGGCGCAGTCAATCCGAACGATCCCACGCAGACC
This sequence comes from Bradyrhizobiaceae bacterium PARB1, assembly GCA_002256345.1. GTDB lineage: Bacteria > Pseudomonadota > Alphaproteobacteria > Rhizobiales > Xanthobacteraceae > Tardiphaga. Next base: position 80,675 of record NKIY01000013.1, read on the forward strand.
CAGCGCATCAAGGATGCCGCAGTGTTCGGCGTCCGCACGACGATCACGTTTTGATGTGAAGCGTAGGGCTGATCAGGCCGCGCTAGTCCGCCCGACGGCATCCGCAAGATAAGTCGCCGTCTCGGCGATCATTTCATAAGACTTCAGGCGCTTGGCGTGATCGTAGACGTCGGAGACGATCATCAGCTCATCCGCCTTCGTCTCGGCGACGAGAGCGGCGATGCCGGCGCGGACGGTTTCCTTCGAGCCGATGATCGAACGGCGCAGCATGCCCATGGCCTGCATCTTCTCGGCCGGCGACCAATAGGTCTCGATATCGTCGATGGGCGGTTGGCTGAGGCCACGGGTCCCGCGGAACATGTTGGTGAATGACATCTGCTGCGTGGTCCACAGCCGCTTCGCTTCAGCGTCGGTGTCGGCTGCGATGATATTTACGCCGACCATCGTATGGGGCTTGGCAAGCTGTTCGGACGGTTCGAAATGCGTGCGATAGATATCGAGAGCCTGCAGCAGCATTTCGGGCGCGAAATGCGAGGCAAAAGCATAGGGCAGTCCGAGCACGGCGGCGAGTTGTGCGCCGTAATTGCTGGAGCCGAGAATCCATAGCGGCACGTCGGTGCCTGCGGCAGGTACGGCCTGCAGTCGCTGGCCGGGGGCGGCAGCCGCGAAATAGGCCTGCAGCTCCTGGATATCCTGCGGGAAATTATCGGAATTCTGCAGCGAGCGGCGCAGCGCCCGCATGGTCATCTGGTCGGTGCCCGGCGCGCGGCCAAGGCCGAGATCGATGCGGCCCGGAAACAGGCGCTCCAGCGTGCCGAACTGTTCGGCGATGACGATGGGCGCATGGTTCGGCAGCATAATGCCGCCTGCGCCGACGCGAATGGTCGTGGTGCCCGCCGCGATATGGCCGATGACCACCGAAGTCGCTGCGCTGGCGATGCCGATCATGTTGTGATGTTCGGCCACCCAGAAGCGGCGATAGCCCCATTGCTCGGCATGGCCGGCGAGATCCCTCGCATTGTCGAGCGCGCCGCGCGCATCGGTGTCTTCGGTAACGCGGACGAGATCGAGAATTGAGAAGGCGGTCATTGGCAACAGGCTCCGGGTTAGGACCGGTATCTATGCATCCGCATCTTCTTTCGCCACCGCGCTTGTCGCGCGCAACCTTGACAGATCGTATCTGTGGTATGTAACGTTATAACATAACGTATATGAGGGTGCTGATGCCCCGCAAAGTTTCCCGCCGTTCCCTGTCCCTCCAGCAACTGTTTGATCTCGATGCGCAAACTCCCCGTCACCGTGCTGTCCGGCTTCCTCGGGGCTGGCAAGACCACTTTGTTGAACCACATCCTGAACAACCGCCACGGGCTGAAAGTGGCTGTGATCGTCAACGACATGAGCGAGGTGAACATCGATGCGGATCTGGTCCGCGATGGCGGTGCGAACCTCTCGCGGACGGATGAGAAGCTGGTCGAAATGACCAACGGCTGCATTTGTTGCACGCTACGCGACGATCTGCTGAAGGAAGTGCGCATGCTCGCCGAGAGCGGTCGCTACGACTACCTGTTGATCGAATCCACGGGCATTGCCGAACCGCTGCCGGTGGCGGCGACCTTCGATTTCCGCGACGAGAATGGTGACAGTCTTTCCGACGTCGCGCGGCTCGATACGATGGTCACGGTGGTCGATGCGGTAAATCTTCTGAAGGATTATTCTTCGACAGACTTCCTTCAGGATCGCGGCGAGTCGCTGGAGCACGACAAGCGCACACTGGTCGATCTTCTCGTCGAGCAGATCGAATTCGCCGATGTCGTCGTGCTCAACAAGGTGAACGACGCAACACCAGACCAATGCAACAGCGCGCGGAAAATCATCTGCGCGCTGAATCCCGAAGCCGACATCATCGAGGCCAATTTCGCTGACGTGCCGTTCGATCGCGTGCTCGACACGGGCCTGTTCGATTTCGAAAAGGCGCAGCAGCATCCGCTCTGGTACAAGGAGCTTTATGGCTTCGCCGATCACGTCCCGGAGACAGAAGAATACGGCGTCAGCAATTTCGTTTATCGCGCGCGGCGACCGTTCGATCCCGTAAAATTTCAGGCGTTCCTGCGCCAGAGCTGGGCAGGGGTGATCCGCAGCAAAGGGCATTTCTGGCTCGCTACCCGCCCGCAATGGGTGGGCGAACTCAGCCAGGCTGGCGCCATCGTGCGCACCGAAGGCATGGGCTTCTGGTGGGCGAATATCCCGGCGGAGCGCTGGCCGAACGATCCCTATTGGCGGCAAGCGCTGAAGAAGAACTGGAATGATATCTATGGCGATCGCCGCCAGGAGATCGTCTTCATCGGCGCCGGCATGAACGAAGCCGATCTGCGGAGCCGGCTGGATGCATGTCTCGTCGAGGGCAAGCCCGGCATGGAAACTGCCGAATGGGCCAAGCTTCAGGACCCGTTTCCAAAGTGGAGACGGGCGGATGAAATGGCATAACCGCCATTCCTCGTCCTGAGCACTTGGCGGCGGATTACGCCACGCTGATCCGCGCCAAGATCTACGATCGTAAACCGGCATGGAATGCGCGGACGATGGCCGCACATTCTTCCGGCTTTTCCATCTGCATGAAATGCGTGGCGTTCTTCACGGTGGTAAAGGAAAAACCGCCGTCGCGTGCGAAGGCGCTTTCGATAGCCATGAAGGGACTGGTGCCGGTCGTCGGTTCGCCGGCGACGAGCTGCACGGGGATCTTGACTTTGCACATCCGCTCCCATGCACCTTCGATGTCCTGCATGGCGAAGATGCTGGCTTCGAGTTCGCGTGGGCAGGCGAGTTCATAGAGCTGCTTGTCGGCGTTCCAGCGCAGCGTCGATGCGGCGAGAGTCTGTAGCCCGGCATCATCGACGCCGGCAAAAGCCGAACTCCGACGATAGGAGTCGAATAGCTCCTGCACTTCGTTGAATTCGAAGCGACGCTTGATGGTGCGCTCGGCCAGCCGGCTGTTATCGGCGCGAAAGATCTCGAATTCAGGATAATGGCTGGGCGGTTTCACCGGCGGCTCGAAGCCGACGATGCCTATCCATGGCGACTCGTATTCGGACGCGTGCAGCAAGGTCGTCAGCGCGCTCATGGAATGAAAGGCGCCAAGGCTCCGGGCCGCGCCAATCTCACGGGCAATGCCTTTCATGATGACATCATAGTCACGGATCAGTTGCGGCCAGACTTTCGGGATCGGCTTGTTCAACGGGCTGCTGCGGCCATGATGACGGAAGTCGAACACGACGGTCTCGTAGTCATCAATGAAGAGCTGCCAGAAACTCCGGAAGGCATCGGCCGCAAGCCCGTTGCCGTGGCTGCAGATCACCCGTGGACCGTTCCCATACACGCGTACGCTGACGCTGGCGCCATCTTCGAGCAAAACGTCGAATACATGCTTCTCGGCCGGAAGGGCCGGGGCGGAGGGCGCGTGCGTCATATCGCGGAAAACCTGTCAGTCGTGGAGCGAAAAAGCGAGGCCGTCGATTGCTTGGCCGGATTGCAGAGTTCTGCGCTCTGCCGCTCCCCATCAGTCGTAAGGCATCCGCAGGGTACAAAGCGCGGAAGAGCGGTTCAACCCGCGCCGGATCATACCCGCTCTACGCTGTCGGACGGACAATGGCGACACGCCCGTCGAGCGGGATCGTGGCGTGGCCGTCGGTTACCGGCACGCGCTGCCACTGGCTGCCGTCATTCGGGCGGTTGAGCAACAGTGAGGAGATGCGGCCTTCCACGGCGATATCGACGGGTTCGGTTGTGACTGCAATATCTTCAGCCTTGGCCACATCCCAGCAGCGCACAGCGCGCCAGACGGCAAGCACTGGCTGTCCCTGCGCGTGCTGAAATGCGAGGTGCTTGATCTCGAGCGAGCGTGACGCGACGCGCAGCGGCTGGTCGTCTCCGGCGCGGCGCGTGCCTTCCAATGCCGTGAGCAGATTTCTGACTGCGTGATAGCCTGGCTTCGGCGTACCGTCATTGCGGACCAGGCCCCAGTGATGCTCGCCTTCGTTCGGGTCGGTGCCGCCGTCCCAGAACTCGTAGAGAAAAGTGCGCAGGATTCCTGCACGGAAATTGTTCAGCAGGAGCCGTGGCAAATATATGCCGGACGCAGCTTCTCCAACGGAGGCGCTGCCAGGCTTCACCACGTTGCAATAGCCGCATTCGGTGACGAGCGCTGGCGCACCCGGCTTGAATGCGTCGCGCATGTTCTGGAGATACCAGGTGACCGCAGCATAATCGTCCGTCGTCTCCGGCTCCTGCCCCTTCTGAACATAGGAGTGGATAGCCACGGCATCGCTGTACTGGTTTGCGGGGCGCAGCAGTGCCACATCCGCGGGCTTCCAGTTGAGCACGCTTGGCGACAGCAATGGCAACTGTTCGGCGGTGTAGCGCCCACGCAGCGCCTGATGGACCTCGCGCTGATAGGCGACGACGACATTGCTCCAGCCGGGCTTGGCCAGCGGCAGTGACATGAACCACGGACTGTCGCCCTCGTTCTGGCCTTCCATCGCCGAGACGCGTTCGATCCCGAGGGCATCGAGATAGGCCATCATCTCCGGCACGGTGTTGGTCGCGGGAGAGACCAGAATATTGAACTGGATATTCGAACGCTCGCTGAGTGCGCGCCAGCGGGCGAGGTCATTACCCGGCCGCAGCTCGTCGCGCAGGTGGCGGATGCCCGATGTCGCCAGCAGATGGTGGAAACGATCGAAGTTCGAGGCGTAGGGCTCGCTGCCGATATGGACGTTGACGCCGACGCTGTCGGTGAACAGGTCTGACGGGCCAGGCAGCGGCGCCGCCACGATGGGCATCGACGGAAGCAGCATTGCAGCGGCGCTTCCGGTCAGAAATGACCGCCGGTCGAGTGCCGTCATGGCAGTTCACGTAAAGCGCCGCGCTCCGGCGACGCACAGAACGACGACTGCAGTCGAGGCAACCATGGTCCAGGCAATTGCTTCATGAAGAAAAACTGCTGCCAGAATGAGCCCGAAGAACGGCTGCAGCAGTTGGAGCTGGCCGACGCCGGCGATGCCGCCCAGCGCCAGGCCACGGTACCAGAAAATGAAGCCGACCAGCATGCTGAAGATCGATACGTAAGCGAGACCGATCCAGGCGGGCAGGCCAATACCGCCCCAATTGGCGGGCAGTGTGAACATCATGATGGCGATCATCGGTGGCAGCGACAGCAGCAAGGACCACGAGATCACCTGCCAGCCACCGAGCCGGCGCGATAGCGTGGCGCCCTCGGCATAGCCGAGACCGCACAATATGATGGCCGCGAGCATCAGGAGATCGCCGGTGATTGATCCCCCGTCGCTGCGCGAGAGCGCGAACCCGGCAACAGTCACCGCGCCAAGGATCGAGAACAGCCAAAATGCCGGCTTTGGCCGCTCGCCTCCGCGCAGCACGCCGAATATGGCGGTGGCCAGCGGCAGCAGGCCGATGAAGACGATGGAATGCGCGGCCGTGATGTGCTGGAGCGCCAGTGCCGTGAGCAAAGGAAATCCGATCACGACGCCGATCGAAACAATCACCAGCGGAATGAGATCGCTGTGCTGAGGGCGCAACTGGCGCAGCGCATAGAGGCAGATCCCGCCGAGCAATGCAGCGATCACTGCGCGCGCCGAGGTGAGAAACAGAGGTGAAAAGTCGGCGACGGCAATCCGGGTTGCCGGCAGTGACCCGCTGAAGATGATCACGCCGAGAAGGCCGCTGCCCCAGCCTGCGGTGGTTTTGTCCATTTAACGTCGTCCCCGCTCGCCCGTCGCCGGCGCGCGCAGCGACCAGCCGATGCCGGGCCGGTCGATAGTTCCTCGATCATTTGTCGGGAAATGGTGCGCCATTCAGAATAAAACTACGAACTCGTATGTGCTTGAAATTGCTATATAATCGGAGCGTTTCGGGCATCGCTGCGGGAGATCCAGGAGATCATGCGCCGCGAAGCGCAAGATCTCAACATCGCCTGCACGTAGTCTTTCACAGCCGAAGAGGTGCCGTGCTCCCGTCCTTCTCGAGCTCCCAGCGCGCGGTCCATTCACCGGACCGGCGTTCGAGCACCAGGTAGTTGCGTTGCGAGATGTAAATCGAGGTCTTCCCCGGCAGCGGATGCAAGCGAATGGGCTTGCCCGGCAGCGGGGTCTCTCCGAACCGGGTTAGGACGTCGAGCGCCAGCGCGTAGGCAACGGTCGGGGCTGGGTGCGAGATGCCCGAGGCGACCAATTGATGCATCGGCGCAGGCGCCGTGTCGAACGTCGCGCGGGTCGCCAGATGGATTTCGCCTGACAGCAGCGTGACGGGCGTCGTCGGGTTGCGGTGGATCTCCGCCAGCCGTTCAAGGAAGCGTCGCCATTCGGTGCGATGTGCGCGGCTCTGCCATTGGTCCCGCAGATCGTCTTCGTACTTGTGCATGTTCGGCAGCAGGTTCAGCGCCGCTTCGACCCACGAGAGGCGGGGACCCAGACCGGGTACGCTGGAGAGAAGCAGCACCCGTCCGGTGTCTACTTGCGCAATAGCCGCGTCGAAGGCGCGCCAGCCCTCTTCGCCCATTACTCGATCCCAGCGCCGTTCCGAACGCAGGTCCGGAGCGATCACATGGAGACCGGGCAACTTCACGTGCCAGGTCAGGCTGGTGCCGGTCTGATCGATAACGCTTTCGGGGAGATCGTCCGGCTCGCTTCCGAACTGGAAGATGAGATAGAATTCGCGCGCGATCTCGAATAGCAGTTGTCCGATCGGGGCGTCGAGCTTCGCCGCGTTCATCGATCCCCATCCGTCACAGATGTCATGGTCGTCCCAGACGGCGAGCGAGGGGATGCGCCCCATCAACCAGGCGGTCTCCGGCTCCGCGAGAACGCCGAGATATCGGGTAAAGAAAGTGACGCGGAGCACCTCGGTAAGTTTTTCGAGTTCCGATGCCGAAGCCTGTAGCGCTCCGGCTCCTGCATCGTCCGCCCATCTCCGGATGAGCGGATGCGCGTCGAGGACCTCATCGGCATAGATCTGATCGCCGCCGTGAATGAGCAGCTTGAACGGGCTTGCAGCGTGCTCGTCGGCCAACCGTCGCCACATCGCGTTGCGTTCGGTGCGGTCCCGCCCCCGGTCGCCGGCCTCTTGACCGTTGCAAGACACGAAGGCGATGCGGAGGTCGCCGTCGAATGCAGTGTCCAACCCATAGCTTCGGCCGTCGATCTCGTAGGACCCGTCGGAGGACGGAGCGACATCGAAGGCGTAGCGCAGAACGCGCCGGCCGTCGCATTCGAGAATGGAGGCCGCAGTGACGAAGCGATCGTCGATGCGAAGGACCGGAAAGGCTGCCGCGAGCGGCATCACCATCAGGGCGACGAGATGGACGCGTCCATCGCGCTGTCCTTGGAGGTAGAGCAGAGGGCCGACGACTTCGGTTTTGGAGCGCGTCAACGGTTCGTTGCCGCCGTTGGGCGCGATCCGTCCTGACGCATCGGTGCTGTGATGGTTGGTTGCTGCCAATTGTCGCATGCGACGCAGATAGCAACGTTGCGCGCGTGATGCCAGCGGTTCGGAGAATTGCCTGAAAGAATGATGATCGATCAGAGTGACGCCCAAGGGCCTCGTTTCTTATTGCAAATCATTCGCAAAAGCTTGACTGCAGTAGCTGCTGGGTGATTTATTACGAATCATTTGCAATAGTGTTTCTGATGTTGAAACTTGGCAGGAGGAGGGGCCTCATGGCCCGACGTCGAAGGTGAAGCGTTCCGGATTAGAAAGCGTACTTCTCGGTGCGACTTATGTTTGGGGGTTCGACAACAAAAGACGTCCGCTCGCACTAAGCGCTCGCCCTACCATGCGTGTCGTCATCGACGAGCGTTTGGCGAGCTTCAAGCTTTCGAAAATCGCGGATGAGCTCGGCCGCGCGCGCCTGCGCCCTTCCGATGCCACCCACCATCTATCGCTGCCAACGGCGCGACGACGGAGCACTTCTTCCTGCTTGCCTACAGGCGTAGCAGGACGCAGCAGAAGCGAGTCTTCCGCCCGAAAGGGACTAAGAATTCGGTCAGTGATTGCCAAGCGAAACAACACGCGGCTTGACTTTGACTGAACCCAATTCATCGACAGTTTGTCTCCTCGGGTGATTTGCAGGATTTTCGGATGTTAGTCTTAAAATGTATTGCAAGCGCTTGGTGCACTGCCAGCGCCGCCAGCGTGGCACGTTATTTTGCCCCGATTTCGGTTCAGCGCTCTGGCTTGGTGCTCTGGCCGGTAATAGTCGCAATGATATTTCTTGCTATCGGAGCGCCGGTCTCAGCCCAGATACTGCCGGCCCAAACGATTTGGCGCCTGTTGGATTACGTCGCTGTCGATTACCCGAAAGCTGTCCGGGACGGAAGGATCGTCAGCCAGAGCGAGTACGACGAGATGAAAGAGTTCTCGGCGGCCGCGAGCAAGCTCATCGGCGAGCTTCCTGAAACTGCAGCTAGAGCCGACCTGCGGGCGAGAGCAAATGCACTTCATGACGTCATCACCGCGAAGGCCGCTCCTGCGGTCGTCACCGCCGCGGCGCGCGGCCTAACGGTCGAGCTCGTCAAAGCGTACCCAATTCCGCTGGCGCCGGCCGCCGCGCCCGATCTGGCGCGGGGCGAAGCGCTCTATTCTGAGCACTGCGCGGCTTGTCACGGCGCGAGCGGGCGCGGCGACGGAGCCCAAGCCGCCGGGCTCGAGCCCGCGCCGATCGCCTTCACGGACGAAGCCCGAGCACGGGAACGCAGCATTCTCGCGCTCTACCAGGTGATCGAACAGGGAATCGACGGCACCAGCATGAGCAGTTTTGCGGATCTGCCCGCTGCGGATCGATGGGCACTTGCCTTCTACGTCGGAACGCTCGCCTATTCCACGGACAAGGCAGTCGATGGCAAGGTGCGGTGGGAAGCGGACGCCTCGCTCCAAACCCAATTCGATCTGCAGAAACTCGTCGGCCTTCGACCCGCAGTCCTTGAATCCCAACTAGGTCAATCCAAGGCACAGCAAATCGTAGCTTATCTCCGGCGACACCCCGAGGCGACCTCGCAAGTGTCGGCCGCAGGTTCGCTCACGTTGGCGCGCACGCGCCTGGGCGAAGCACTTGCGGCCTACCGCACGGGCAATCGCAAAGAGGCGACCGATCTTGTTCTATCCGCATATCTCGACGGGTTCGAGCCCGTCGAAGCGGTTCTGTCGGCCCGCGACAACAGGCTGCTGATTCGGATCGAAGGCGCCATGGCCGATCTGAGATCTGCGGTTTTCAAAGGCGCCCCCCCAGATGACGTGCGCGCTCGCGTTGTTGCTCTCGATCAGTTGTTTGCGGATGCGGAGGTGCTGCTCGGCGCCGGCGAAGCCTCGGCGAGCTCCAGCTTCCTCGCATCCTTCACCATCCTCGTCCGCGAAGGGCTGGAGGCGATACTGATCGTCACCGCGATGCTGTCGTTCCTCGCGAAGGCGAACCGTAGAGATATCCTTGCGTATGTGCACGGCGGCTGGATCGCTGCGCTCGTCGCCGGTGCAGGCACCTGGGCCGCGGCCACGTGGCTGATCTCTATCAGCGGTGCCGGCCGCGAGCTGACGGAGGGCTTTGGTGGTGTTTTCGCGGCCCTGGTTCTGCTCTGGGTGGGCATTTGGATGCATGGGAAGAGCCACGCGGACACATGGCAGCGCTACATCCGGGATAAGCTCGGCCGCGCTCTTAACCGCCGCTCCGCATGGTTTTTGTTCGCACTGGCTTTCATCGTCGTCTATCGCGAGGTTTTCGAGACCATCTTGTTCTATGCGGCCATCTGGGGCCAAGGAAATGGTGGCGCGGTGATGGGCGGCGGTGTGGCCGCGCTCGTGATGCTCGGTCTTGTCGCATTTGTCATGCTTAGGTTCAGCCGCACGCTGCCGATCGGTCGGTTCTTCGCCTTCAGTTCGGGACTGATCGCGATCTTGGCTGTCGTGCTCATCGGAAAAGGCTCAGCCGCGCTACAGGAAGCGGGCTATCTGCCAGTCTCTCCTCTCTTCAGCTTCCCACGTAGTCAATTGCTGGGTTTGTATCCAACGCAAGAAACGGTGTTCGCGCAGATTATGATGATTGTTTTGCTCGCTACCGGATTTTTCTTAAATTGGCGGTTAGCGTCACGGGGTAGACGGAATGAAACAGCGACGCAGCGAGAAATCTGCTGACAAGGCAAGTCTGGAAAGGCTGATCAGGGTGGTTTCGCCTACCATTTGGACCGCCGCCGACTCGAATGCTCGTGCTCGCCAGTTCCCAGAGGACCACGTTTTATGATGGCCATCGCCGCGCGATTTGCCGCAGTTTCGCTTTTAAACAACGGGCATTGCAGTGTTGTTGCGCACAACGCGGATAAGGCATCGCGGTCGGAATCGCGACCCCGATGGCCGCGGCCTGACTTCGGCCTTGGCAGAGAGACGCTGCCTCTGTTGCATCAGATAAAGGATGAGATAACGCTCCTCTCGGCTGGCGATCCTTTTGTCAGCTTATGCTTCATTTCGCCTTGTATCGGGCTGCGGACCGGCTGAAAAAAATGCCGTGCGCAATGTTGCAACAAGTCGGGGCCCGTTGATGGAAAACACCGCCAAAGCCATGGCGAGATACACCCAAGCCAGCCATGTCAGCGTCACGATCGTGCGAGCCTCATCGTTCCGGTAATAAAATGCCAGAACGACCTGCACGGAGAACATTGCGGCGAGCAACGCCGCTGAGGCGATACTGAGCCGCAGGCGCAGCAGCAAGGCGATGCCCAGCAGGGATTGCGCGGCGGTTAAAAAGAACTCTTCACTCTGCCGGGCGTCAAGCGGAAGCGATGAGATCGTACCGGCGCCGACGCTCATGGCGAGCGGCAGCATTCCGACGAGCAATGTCCATTGATTGATCTTGTCGCTAATCATAGCAGTCAAACCATTGCCCGAGCGATTTGCCAGCACGAACAAAATGGCTATCGAGACCGCAGGAGCTTCGCTTGCGAGCGGCGCCAGCCACTGGATCAAAAGGAATTCGTTAATGCCGAGCACACGCCCGCTGCTCACCATGGCTTCGGCGAAGGGTTCGGCTGCTGCGAGGATGACGCCGCAGGCGACGATGACGAGACCGATCATGATGGCCCATTGGGTGGCAATGGGCAGGGTCGTGAGAGCAGCAGCCGGTCCGGCCTCTTCGGCCTCGTCGGGATTGTCCGTCTTTGGTGTATTGCGGACTCTCCAGACATAGGCAAAAAAGATGGCAGCGAGCACGACGAAATCGACGAGAGTGATTCGGCCCATATATAAAATGACAAAGGCGTAAACGCTCGCCAGCAGAAGGAAACCGATTTCTATCGCGTTGGATGGGGATAGTTCGATCGCACGATGCCGATCTTTCATCCAATGTATAAGCACGATCACGGGCCAAGCGAGCCCGACAAGCAATCGATTTGCACCCGTCATGTTGGCCGCTGCATAATGGATGTATTGTGAGTCCGGTCCGGCCTTGCCGGCTTGATAGGCGTAATAAAGATCAACCGCATATTCCGGCAGAACCGTGACAAGCGCGACGACGGCAAGGATGAGGCCTTGTGAGATATATTGCTCAGCGGCCTCAGCACCCCATGACAGCAGGAAGCCGGCAGCCAAAATAGCAACACCGAAAACGGCTGAATCTAGAATCGGATTTGGCCTCAATCCGGTCACGCGGAAGATGATCGCGGGCAGCGCTGCAAGCATAGCAATCGCAACAAGTGACACGAATCGTCTCATATCAAATCCTTCAGGTCGCTGTGACAGGCGCTCTAAATTTAGCGTTCGCGAAGACGTCTCGCGCACCCAAAATTTCGAAGCAGGCTTTGTTAATTTCAAGTCACGTCGCGATAGAGATAAATGGAAGCAATAACCTGCTGTCGCCAACATTTCTAGCCATAGAAACCTACCGACAGCATTGGCTAGAACAAAGGCGAAAAGGCGACGCAATCAGACTCAGCCAGCCTGTCTTGTGAGGCACCGGCGCACGATTTTCGCGCTCTGGGCAGAAAGCACTCCTAAGAATAGTTGCCCCTACAGGCTGAGAAGCAACACAAGCGGGTAAAAGCTAAGTTGACATCTGTCCGCACGCACACGTTCTTCCGGTGGGATCAACATACCTGAGCATTCAAGGATATCGTCTGGTACTCGTTTTTATTCCTGTTGACTGCAGGTCTAAAACTTCGGCCGTTCCAACAAAAAAGCGTGCGGATGCCTGCACGGAACATCTCAAGACCCGCGACGCCGGCAGCGTTCGTCATCGTAATTTCCTTCGCATTAGCGGCGAACACACGGACGCGCCTGCCACCTGTGTCAAGAAAAACCTCGTGCAAACAACCGGCGGCGTCGCAAATTTTTCGGCTGCCCGGGCAATAAAACTCTTCGAAATGCAGCACGACAAAGCGGTGCCCCGACGCCTCAATCGAGGTTGAAAAGTAATGTCCGGCCGCTGCCTTGCGACACGCCTGTTCGCGCTGAGCCACGGCTCGTCGTATATCCGCCGGAAGCGAGTCGAGGTGTTCGGCCGCCAATGGGTTTTCTGATGCAAAGGAGCCGCGTGCGGCTCCGGGAGTTTGTGCGACGATAGAGGACGCTATTACAAATACTACGCCGGACAACCGATGTTTCATCTCCTCACTCCTTCGCTTCTTCCTCAATGGTGCGGCTACGGCAAAAGCGTCAGATGGAACAGCGCAGTGCGACGACGCAACTACGGTAAGGTCAACGGGCTTCAGCCCCGGCGGTGTATAGCGATGCAGTCGATCAGATAGAAAGCTCCTCATACACCAAACTAACCACTAAGGGTATTATTATACTGCGTTCTCGCGGCGCGCTTTGCCCAGCCAACGCTTGGCTGGAATAATCACATCACGACCCTCTCTTATACCCAGCTTGCGTTGGTTTAAGCCGCAGCTCGGCAACAAGCTCGCTTACCGCAGTGACGCTGGGCGGTGCTAGTCCCTCGAGGGGCTCCTGCGTGTGGTGCAGCTCAAGCACCCCAAGCCTTCGATACAAATCGAAACGGTCTTCGAGGAGCTCGTAATTTTTTGAATGCCCCTACCAGAGGAATCACTTGGTTCCAAGTGTCTTTTACCCCATGCACGAGCAGAAGCGTGCTGCGCGATTGATAATCAATTCAAAAGATTATGGTAACTTAAAGCCACGATAATGCACATGGTGACCTTATGTCCTCGCCCCGCTCCTTAAACGAGCATACCGACGCTGTCGATCGAGCGCGGAGAAAAAAGGCGTCATTACTGCTGGTCCTAGCTGTTGGCGTGGTTATGTTTTGCGCCGCCGCCGGCACGTATTGCTGCCAGTGACTCTTCGCGTCGCAGTCGGACCGGGGGGTAGCGATGACCATAAAGTGGTCTTTGCTATGGCGCAGGTGTTCGCCGCAGAAAGTAGAACCGTCAGATTAACGCCAGTGACGACCGAGGGAGCTGTCGAAGCTCTCGCCCTGCTCAAGGCGGGGAAGGCTGATCTTGCCGTGGCACGTGGCGATCTGGAGATGTCTGCCGACGCGCAGACGCTTGCCGTGCTGCGCAAGAACTACGCGGTCTTGTGGTCTACGTCTGGTCTCCCTGGCAAAAGCTCGAAGAGCAAACATGGCACGAAGGTTGAGGACATCTCTGGTCTGGCCGGACGCAAAATAGGTGTCATCGGCCGTACGCCTGCCAACCCGGCATTGCTACGAGTGATCCTAACTGCGTCAGGCGTTGAGGCGGACAAGGCCTCGGTCGTGCAATTTGGCACAGACAATATAGAAGAACTTGCGCGATCCGACTCTCGATGCTTTCTTGGCCGTCGGGCCGCTTGATAGCAAAATTACTGCCGACGCGATCTCCGCAACGGCCCGAAGGCGAGGCGCACCGAAGTTCCTCGGGCTCGAGGCGTCAGAAGCCTTGGCTCTGAAAAATCCTCGTTATGAAGCCGAAGAGATTCCGCCGAGCGTTTTCAATGCAAAACCGGCCTGGCCAAATGACAAGGTTGATACAATCAGCGTCAGTCATTTAATCAATTTAATCGTGGCGCGAAAGGTTTTATCTGAAAGTACGGCAGCAGCATTTTTCAGGCAACTATTCGCGACGCGCGAGCTCATTGTGGAACAAGCGCCCGGCGCTGCGCACATCACCAAGCCAGATCTCGAGAAGAATGCTCAGCTATCTGTGCACCGGGGAGCGGCGTCGGTCATTAATGGTACGGAGCGCACATTTCTTGACAAGTATGGCGACTACTTCTGGTTCGCTCTCTTGCTTCTCTCGGGAATCGGATCGGCGGCCGCGTGGCTAAAGCGTTATCTAAATCGAGACGAGAGGAAAGAGAATACAAAGCATCGAAATCAGATCTTAATGCTGATTTCCGAGGTGCACATAGCTGGATCTGAGCAGCAATTGTTGCAGCTGCAACGCTGCAACGAGACGTCGATGCGATCGTAGGTGAGACGCTGCACCTGTATGATGAAGGGTCTATTGAGGAAGGAGAGCTGGCACCGTTAAGCCTTGCAATCGAACTGTTCAATCATGCCATGACGGAACGACGAGCCGCATTGCAAATTGGACCGATTGAGCCAACACGAGGGTCGCTTGCCACTCACCGCCTCACTTCTCCGCCATTGCGCTAGGCCAGTTGACGATCGTCGCAATACCGATCTTTTTGCAGTCTATTAAAGCCTCTACTTACTGAGCCGGGTCGTTCGCCGACTCGACCTGCCCTTGCCGCTGCAGCCGCAGCATGACGCTCCAACAAAGAAGAGACCAAGCAGCACCAATGCACCAACCTGCCAAGACGTCGGTAGGGTAGTGAACCCCCAATATCACACGCGTCATCCCAACCAGGACCGTCAGGAGCAATCCTATCGCAATGGCGTACAGCCTCAGACGCAACCGCGGTGTCGTTCTAGCTAGAAGTGCGGCAAGGGTGAGATAGGTTATGGCCGAAAAGGTTGCATGGCCGCTTGGGAAGCTCGCCGAGCTGACGCTCGCCAAAGGTTCGATGAAGTCTGGCCTTGGGCGTTCAAACGTCGATTTGAGAACGTTGTTCAGGATGCCGCCACCCGCGATCGCCACTAGAACAAGTAGCGCGGCCGCTCTCTTCCTTATCATCACGAGATATCCAAGCACCACGCCACAGATGAGGCTGACGACAGGGGCACTGCCGAGCGCGCTCACGTCGCGGATAGCTTCAGCAAGCCAGCGAGGATACGCCGCTCGACCCATTTCATCTCTAAATGATTGCAATAGCCAGCGATCGAATGGATCGCTGGCTCCGTCTGTAGAAAGGTTTGCAATGATCCCGAACACCAGCACAAGTGCCGCTGTGCCCAACATCGCGGCCAACGGCCAGACCTCAAAGCTTTGCTTCTTCATGGGTCAGAATATCAGCATGGGCAACTAACTTAACCTCGGAAATCGAATACAAGAACGTGAAAAGCTATCCAGCGCGTCCTACTAGCTCGGATGTAAGATGGTTAGCGCACCGCCGCCATACCGAACATAATTCACCGCCTTTATTAAACGATAAAGAATGTGCCGCCGCAAGATCACCGATCATAAGGTTCAGCAGAATTGTCATTTTCGCAAACAAACGATTCGTCTGCGAACGCAACCAAAGCAATCGTCATTATCGCAAACTTCCGGCTGCAAGCACTGATTGCGGGCCGCCTAAGCTTGGACTTTGGGTAAACTGAAACTCCTCATTTCATAACGCTGATCAGTCTTTTCCACGACGACGGACACGCCAGCACCTCCATCGGGTGTGCACATTCGGGCGCATGTCGATTAATGACGAGTCAAATGGCTGAAAGCTTCGCAGACTCAGCGGAGGTCGCCGTATTCTCGCATCAGTGTGTCAGTTTGAGTTGCATCGGCCTTTACCCCTCTTGCTCTCTTTTGAATGGCTTGAATGCCGTCAAAAGTAAGAAGTTGCACAGACTGAGTACCAATCCAACATCGTAATAGCCGAATCCCACGGCCATTCCGATCACGCCGACATTTAAGATGCTCGCGGCTGTGGCCGTACCATGTACCGAAGCACCGGATTGCAGGATAGCACCTCCGCCTACCATTCCGATCCCAGTAAACAAGCCCTGAAGAATTCGGGACTGCTCCCGCGCATGCTCGCCGAGGATTTCGGTTCCCAGGATTGCTAAGCCACAGCTTGCAATGGCGATGATAGGAAAGGTCCGTAGGCCTGCGCTTCGTGATTCCTTCTCTCGATTCCAGCCGATCGGCAAAACAAACAAAAATGCTATGGTTAGCCGAACAAGGTGCATGGGAACGTCACCCCATATCCCCCAGTATGCACTTGTCATAAATACTCCGATCGTATCTGAAAGACTAATTGTAGAACCTAATCGCGAACAGAGTCCTACTTATTTGATGCTTGGCCGAATGGAAACGCTCAGCTTAGTGTGTCTAAAGGTCTTCAAGTTGTGGAAAATCTGCAGGCGCCATGAGGAGCAGCGCCTCGCGCGCAGCTGAAACACGTATCGGCGTTTGTGCGATGACTTCGCCGTCAATCGCAACGTGCTGCTTTGGTACAGTGTCGATGACCATTTTTTTAGCCTTTAATATCTCAATTTCAGCAGGAACAAACGGGATGCCCAGAGTGAGCCGAGCCCACTGCTTTGCCAGGATCCACTTTGATGGGCCCTTCAGAATGTGAATTACAATGTTGCCGTCATCGGGACTCGCCTCCGGGGCTACAAGAACACCGCCTTGATAAGCCCCGTTGGCAATCCGCAGGTCAATTGCGTCGAAAGAGATTTGATCACCGTTGATGGTCACAATGCACTGGAATGTCTCAAATTTTATAAACTTATTCAGTGCGACGAGCGCGTATGCTCCTCGGCCAAGCCACTTCTTCAACATATGCGGCGTTGCACGTCCAACGATGGCGGGCATTCCTATCGAAGACCCGTTCGCGAAATAATGCTCGTTGATTTTGCCTAAATCGACATCCGCAACCTTTCCATTGATCAGGTTGTCGATTGAGCCGGCAAGATCGAGGGGGACGCCAATCGTGCGAGCGAAGCTGTTGGCTGTCCCCAGCGGCAGTAAACCAAGTACGACATCCTTATACGCAAAATGACGAGCTACCGAACTTATTGTGCCGTCCCCGCCGCCAACGATGATGAATTTGCGTCCTTTCGCAATTTCCTCTCGGACTACTTCCGGCACTCGTTCTCCATGCTGAACGGGATATGAAGCAGTCAGTTTGACGCCTCCTTTCTCCAACAATCTCTTTGCCTCTGAGTAAGCACGCGCCCCCCGCCTGGAGCGCGTGTTCACGATCAAAACCGCAGATTTATCCCGCTTGATCTCATGGTCGAGTAGAGCCTTTTTCATGCGACGGGCGGCAATCGCATCGCGTGTGGTTGCGTCTGACATAAGCAGGGATCCTAAGGCAGTTACGTCCAATTTAATTTACGATGCGACTCTGGCCGACATCGAGCAAGTCGCTAGGTCAATGTCATATATCTCGTACTGATCGCGAGCGTCGTGCGCACTTTCTAAAACATCGGATTCTGGTTTTCACGAATATCTCCTACGGATGAGAGCTATCAGCCTTAAACCTTACCGGCTGCAACAAGCGTCCAGCGATCAGCAGCACGGTTTTTGTCCATCCATTGCTTATAGTGAGCAACGCCTGTCATCGCCGCTATTCCAGCCGCACTCACCGCGATCCTAAAGATCATCGAACTACTAGCTCGAACAAGAGGCGGGCGAGGCAAGAAGAAACTAACGCGACGGCAACAGGCGACCCGGACAAGCAGCGCGAGATCGAACCTGATGGTGCCACTGGCGTCGCCTGCCGCTGCGAAGCCAATGCCTGTTGTCAATCCGAACGCGAGAGCGATGACCGCAAGTCGAGCCTCCGCATGACGCGACGCTTTCGTCATGGACAATCGGCTTAATGCTTGAAACATCGCGTCACTTTCAGAAATTGGGGCATGTGTGAAAGCGTTAAGTTCTTCTTCCTCAAGACTTGAACGGCTCGGTCGTGGGCAAGCGGAGCAAGCGCAAGGCGTTGACCGTCACCAGAACCGTCGCTCCGGTGTCGGCGAGGATGGCCGGCCATAACCCCGTCAATCCGATGACGGTGGTGACAAGGAATACGGCCTTTAGCCCAAGCGCGACGGCAATGTTCTGGCGGATGTTGGTCATGGTGCGCTTGGACAGGTCGACCATGGCGGCGACGTCGGCCACCCGCCCGTGCAGCACAGCGGCGTCGGCCGTTTCCAGTGCGACATCGGTGCCGCCGCCCATGGCGATGCCGACGTCCGCAGCGGCGAGCGCGGGCGCATCATTGATGCCGTCGCCGACCTTGGCAACCACGAGGCCTTTCCTCTGAAATTCGCCAACGATCCGCTGCTTGTCCTGCGGTAGAAGTTCCGCTTCGACGTCGATACCGAGTTGTCTGCCTATTGCGCTGGCAGTGCGCCGGTTGTCGCCGGTGAGCATCACCGTCCGGATCCCAGCGTCCGACAACAGCTTCAACCCCTTCTTGGCATCCGGACGCGGCTCGTCCCGCATAGCGATGGCTCCCGCGACCTTAGCGTCCATGACGAGGAGGGAAACCGTCTTGCCCTCGTCGTTGAGGGCCGAAATCCGGGCATTTTGGTCCGCAGTGACGGGAACGAGTTCGGCGACCGCATTCGGCGAGCCAAGAAAGACCTTTATGCCGTCCACCGTCGCTTGGACGCCTTTGCCCCCTATAGCCGTGGCGTTGGACGTCGGCGGCAGCTTAATCTGCTGCTCGGTCGCTCTGGACAAGATCGCGGTCGCGAGCGGGTGGCTTGATCCGGATTCGAGGGCAGCCGCGAAACGCAGGACTTCTCCCTCGCCCCGATCGAAGCCGATGACATCAGTCACTTGAGGTTTGCCCGCGGTGAGGGTGCCCGTCTTGTCGAAACAGGCGATCGTGATCTTGCCGATCTGTTCGAGGACGGCGCCACCCTTCAGTAGCAGTCCGCGGCGGGCGCCGGCCGATAGGCTGGCGGCGATTGCCGCGGGCACCGAGATAACCAGGGCGCAGGGACACCCGATCAGCAGGATAGCGAGGCCCTTGTAGATCCAGCCGCTCCAGGCGCCGCCGAACAGGAGCGGCGGCACGACGGCTATCAAAGCCGCTACCGCCACCACGCCGGGCGTATAATACCGGGAGAAGCGGTCAATGAAACGCTCGGTTGGCGCCTTCGACTCCTGCGCCTCTTCGACTAGCTTCACCACGCGGGCGATCGTATTGTCCGCCGCAGCGGCCGTCACGCGCACCCTGAGCAGTCCGTCTCCGTTGACAGTGCCGGCGAACAGGCTCTCATCGCGGCCCTTCCGGACGGGCGTGCTTTCGCCGGTGACCGGCGCTTCGTCGATTGAACTCTCTCCGGACACGATGACGCCGTCCGCTGGAATCCGGTCGCCGGGACGAACCTGGATCATGGTGCCGACCGTGAGCGTGTCGGCCTCCACCTCGCGGATTTGGCCTTCATCGTCTTCCAACCGGGCGGTCTTCGGCACCAGCTTCGTCAGGTCCTGGATGCTGGCGCGCGCCTTGCTGGCGGCGACGCCCTCAAGAAGTTCGCCGATCAGGAACAGGAATACTACCGTTGCCGCCTCCTCCGTCGCCCCGATGAACACCGCGCCGACCGCCGCGATCGTCATCAACATCTCGATCGAAAACGGCGTGCCTGCCATCGCTGCGGAAATCGCGCGCTTGCCGATCGGGATCAGGCCAACCATCATTGCCAGTAGAAATGCCCACTGCTCGGTGGCCGGAACGGCTTTTCCGACCGCAAAAGCGACCGCGAGAGCGGCCCCGGACGCCATGGTCAACTGGCCCTTGCGGGTTCGCCACCAGCTTTGGTCCTTGGCGCCGGGCTCGTGGATGTGGGAATGGCCAGCGTCTTCTTCTTGGGGCACCGATCCCTTCCCCCCGTGATCATGGCCGACGTGTCTTGAGCTCTTCTCCTCCGGGTCCATGACCGCGTAACCGAGCCCGGCTATCTGACGTCTCATCGCCTCGGTATTCGGCTGGTCGTGCTTGACGGTGACGGCGCCGCCGGCGACGGAGAAGATCACCTCGGTAACACCGGGCATCCGCCGCAGCGCGTTTTGGATCTTGATGGCACATGCTGCGCAGTCCATCCCCTCCACCTGCATGCGCGTGGTGATCGTATTTGCCTGCGCCATTGATTTCGCTCCACGGGGGTCCGACATCAAACGACCCTCAATCTGTTCGGCGTCGATGTCGACTGAAGATTCCTGGTCCATGTCCGGTAGTAGGCTACGGCCGTCATCAAGCCGATCCCGCACAGGCTGACGAGCGTTTGGAAGGCTATCGAGTCCGAAACAAGTTCGATGAGGAAGCAGCCGACGAACGAGAGGAATATTCCGACGCAGAATACTTCAAGGGAGCGCTCGCCGCAGATCGTCGCTGGACGCAGGAAGGGTAGTTTCAAGACCGTAGCGCTTCGCGGCACCAATCTCGCAACGACCAGCGCGAGCGCGAGGAAATGCAGGATCCGATACGGCGCCAGATTCGTCTTGTCGTTCGGGAGCAAGACGTCTGCGATCGGTGCCGGCATCGCCTCCGAAAAGCCGAAACGCGCAGCAAGCGTAACGACGAGACTGAACAAGAGGAAGAGCACCGCCGACCATACGGCCAGGCGGGATGCAATCAGCCGCCGCACCAGACCCGTCCGGTCGAGCGAGATCCAGGCGCCGATCATGAAAAGAAACTGCCAGGCGAATGGATTGAAGTACCAAGTGCCGTCGGGATAGCTGGACAAGTTCCAACCGAAGGTCCGGGCCGCCACGTAGATTGCAAAGGAGGCCGCCAGCGCCAAGCCAGGCGACTGCATCAAAGGCCAGAGGAAAAGCGGAAAAGTGGCCATCAGCGCGATATAGAGCGGCAGGACGTCGAGATTGAGCGGCTTGAACTCCAGCAGCAACCCATGCTTCAGGAATTCGATCGGATCGGCGATCAAGTGCCGAATATTATATTCGTCGAGAAGTTGGGCGTGACCGTAGCTCTGGGCGACGTAGCCGACCGCGGCGACGTAGACGACGAACAGAAGAATGTGCGCCACGTATAGCTTCCAAGCCCGAGCCAGAATGCCTACCGCGGCCGGTACGAAGCCCCTGGCTACCATCGTCCGCGAGTAGACGAGCGCGACGGTGTAGCCGGAGATGAACACGAAGAGATCGGCTGCGTCGCTGAAACCGTAGTTCTTCATCGTCAGCCAAGCGACGGCATTGTTGGGAATGTGGTCGACGAAGATCGCCCAGTTGGCTGCGCCTCGAAACAGGTCGAGGCGTAGGTCACGCGCCGTAGGCCCGCTGTCTGATTGATTGCCGACGCGGTCCGTCATTCTAACATTCCGTCTAACATTCCGTTCGCCTCGGTGTGTCAAGCGCCGCCGAACCATCTACGGCGGACGCGTCGCTACTTCTTACACTTTTGCTTGGACGGCCTTACCCTCGGCGGTCTTGATCGCGAGCGTCACCGTCGCCCCCGGAGCAATTGCGTCTTGGCCTCACCTTGCAAGGAGTTGTCGCCTGAGGCGACGAACGTTACCGTTCAAGTCTTGCCCTCCAGTCGAAGCCGCTTGTAGAGCGCCTCGACAGCCTCGCAAAAATCGAGCGCCTCGTTTCGCGCGCAGTGATCCTCAAGGAACCGCAATTGAGTGACCAGGTCGAAGGTCGCCGGATTGAGGTCGAGGCCTTCGTCCACGCCCGGCGGCCTGCTCAATATAATTCCGCTCATGAAGCCTTGTGCCCACGCTAGATAATCCCTCCGCACCATGGGACTCAACGCGACGTCGCCGTTGAACTGCTTGCAGGTCGCGGCGCCCAGGCCGACGATCCTAGCAGTTCGTCCCTCTGCCCTCAGGTCCGCCGTGGAGGACGTCATCAAGGTAATTACGGACAACATGAAGTACAGCATCGGACGTCGAACCTTCCGATCGACACCACAGGCTGCGACAGTCGCGTGGCGGCCGTCGCAGCCTGATGTTTCCTGTGCGCTCCACATCGGAACCGTAGCCATCGTCCGCTCTACTTCTTGAATTTGGCCTGCCCCGATTTTCCTTCCGCGGTTTTAATGGTCAAAGTGATCGTGGCACCCGCCGGTATCACTGCCTTCGCGTCACCCTTAAGGGAATTCTCGCCTTGGGGAGCAAGCGTGACCGTCTCGCGTCCGCTGCCCCCCGTGATGAGCACTGCTGCGGTAAAGTCCTTCGTCGATACCGGCTTAGGGGTGCTTGGGACGAAGACGTTGATGGTGACGGTGGCGCCCGCGGTAAGAAGCTCAGCATCGACGCCGGCGACATCGAGCATGAGGCCGCCGTTCGGTCCTTTTTCGTAGTCTTCGGCCGAAGCGGGGGTGACGAACGCCAAGGCTGCGATAATTAGCAAAGCATATTTCATGACTTTTCTCCTTCAGGTTTCAGTATTTTTAACTCAACGGTTTCGAGGTCTTCGCGGCGGAATAGGACATAGAGAGCGGGAAGCACGAGCAACGTTAGGATAGTCGATGAGATGATTCCTCCGATAACAACAGTTGCTAAAGGTCGCTGCACTTCCGCACCGGCGCCGGTCGCGATCGCCATCGGCACGAAGCCAAGAGAAGCGACGAGCGCGGTCATTAAGACGGGACGAAGACGCGTCAGCGAGCCTTCGCTGACGGCGTCGATGAGAGCATGTCCTTCCCGTCGAAGGCGCTCGATGAACGTGATGATAACGAGGCCGTTGAGCACGGCGACGCCCGACAGCGCGATGAAGCCGATGCCGGCGCTGATCGATAGGGGAATGCCACGCAGCAGGAGGGCCACGATGCCGCCGGTAAGGGCCAGCGGCACGCCGCTAAACACCAGCAACGCGTCGGGCATCGAGCCAAGGCTGATGAAAAGCAACAAAAAAATCAGCGCCAACGCGATCGGCACCACAATCGTAAGCCGCTGCGTTGCCGAAACCAACTGTTCAAATTGGCCGCCCCAGCCGATCCAGTAGCCCGCCGGCAGCTTTACCTTCTGCTCCACTTGGCTCTGAGCGTCGGCGACGAAGGATCCCAGGTCGCGGCCTCTCACATTCGCGGTGACGACGATCCGCCGCTTTCCGTCTTCTCGGCTGATCTGGTTGGGACCGGGCGCCAGATCGATCTGCGCCAGTTCCGACAGCGGCACGTAACGGATCTGGGCCAGTGGCGAGTGGCCCCAAACCGCGGGGACCGCCTTAGATTGGTTCTCGAGGGGCGGCAGCGGTATTGGTAACGACCTGATCGCCTGAATATCCGCACGCAAATGCTCCGGAAGCCTGACGACGATGCTGAATCGGCGATCGCCCTCAAAGACCAGCCCGGAATTCTTGCCCCCGACCGCAATTTCGACCAGGTTCTGGACATCACCGACACTGATCCCGTAACGCGATAAAGCCTGCCGGTTAAGCTTGACCGTGAGAACCGGAAGCCCTGAGGCCTGCTCGGTCTTTACGTCCGCGGCTCCTTGGATCGTCTGCAAAACGGCCTGCACCCTTGCCGCGGACTGGACGAGCACATCAAGGTCGTCACCGAATATCTTTACACCGACGTCGCTGCGCACGCCGGAAATCAATTCATTGAATCGCTGTTGGATTGGCTGCGAGATTTCATAGACGTTGCCGGGGACTTCTTCCGCAGCTTTCTGGATTTCGGAAACGACAGTAGCTTTTGGTTTCTCGGGGTCGGGCCATTCCTTTCTTGGCTTCAACATAACGTAGCCATCAGAAGTTGAAGGCGGCATTAGGTCGGTAGCCACTTCCGCCGTACCGGTCCGCGCGAAGACCTCTTTGACCTCAGGCAACTTCAGGAGCCGCTTCTCAACTATCGCCTGAATCTCAAGAGATTGGGTAAGGCTGGTACCAGGAATTCGGATCGCCTGAAGTGAGACGTCGCCTTCGTCCAGGCTTGGAATGAATTCACCTCCCATCCGTGAAGCGGCAATCCCGCACACGACCATCAACAATGCGGCGATCGCCGCGACTCCCCATCTATTTCGGATTGAGCCGGCGAGCAGTGGCGTATAGATGTGGCGAGCACCGCGCATGAACCAATTCTCGTGCTCGGACACCTTGCCTGTGACCAAGATCGCCACAGCAGCAGGTACGAAAGTCAGGGACAAGATGCTGGCACCTGTGAGAGCCATCAAGACTGTCAAAGCCATGGGCGTGAACATTTTGCCTTCGACGCCAGTGAGCGTGAGGATCGGAAGATACACCACGCCAATAATCAGCGTTCCGAACAGACTTGGTCCGATAACTTCCCGAGACGCGGCAAGGATCGTCTCGAAACGCTCCTGACGATTCAGAATGCGCCCCAATCGGTGCTGTTCTGTAGCCAATAGGCGCAGACAGTTCTCCACGATGATGACGGCGCCATCGATGATGATGCCGAAATCGATGGCTCCGAGGCTCATCAAATTGGCACTGACCTTGTTCTCAACCATTCCGGTGATGGTGAAGAGCATGGAAAGCGGGATGACGAACGCGGTCGCAATAGCGGCCCGGAAATTCCCCAAGATCATGAACAGAATCACGATGACAAGAAGCGCGCCTTCAACCAGGTTCTTCTCAACGGTCGCAACAGTAGCTTCTACCAATTTCGTACGATCGTAGACGGCTCGTGCAATCACGCCGTCCGGTAGAGAGCGCCCGATTTGTTGAAGCTTGGCTGACACACGCTGCGACACCGTCCGGCTATTCTCGCCGATCAGCAGCATGGCAGTTCCAAGCACGACCTCTTTGCCGTTCACGGTTGCTGCGCCAGTGCGCAAATCCCTGCCTTCACCGACCTCGGCCACATCCGAAACCCGAACCGGGACACCGTTTCGCGAGCCGATCACGATCTCCTTGATTTCGTCGATGTTGGCGACTTGCCCAGGCGTGCGGACGAGGTATTGCTCACCGTTGCGCTCAATGTAGCCGGCGCCTACATTGGCGTTGTTCGATGCGAGTGCCGTCATCACGTCGCGAAAGCTAAGCTTATAGGCCATCAATTGAGCCGGATCTGGCAACACGTGAAACTGCTTCTCGAATCCACCGATGGTGTTGACTTCAATAACGCCAGGCACGTTTCGTAACTGCGGCTTTATGATCCAATCTTGAATAGTCCGAAGATCACTAGGCGTGTATTCGCCGCCGTCAGCCTTGCGGGCGTCAGGTTTTGCTTCGACAGTGAAAAGGTAGATTTCGCCAAGGCCTGTGGATATTGGTCCCATCGCCGTTTCGATCGCGGGCGGAAGCTGGTCCTTGACCTGCTGAATTCGTTCGTTGACCAACTGCCTGGCAAAATAAATGTCGGTCCCATCCTTGAAGATAACCGTGACTTGGCTGAGGCCGTAGCGCGATTGCGACCGCGTGCTATCAAGATGCGGAAGCCCACCCATGGCGGTCTCGACCGGAAATGTGATGCGCTGCTCGACTTCCAGCGGCGAGTAGCCAGGCGCCCGGCTGTTGATCTGGATCTGGACGTTGGTGATGTCGGGAACGGCGTCGATCGGCAGGCGCGTGAAATTCCAAGCACCGAAGGCGGCCATCACCAGTACGCCGATCATCACAAGCCATCGCTGACGGATGGCAAACGAAAGAAGTCCGTCAATCATCGCGTTTCTCCGGGTGCCGGCCGATTTCTTTGATGCGTACGAATTGATAGACCGCCGTCGTGAATACGACGCCGTCGCCCTTCCTGCCGGTCCAGGCCGCCGACGCTATACGATCGCAAATCTCATCGGCAGATTCAGACCGGCAGACCAATCTCAATTCGAGAAAATGATGATAGGTCAGATCGGTATCGGCCGAAACGTAGGCTCCGCCTTGTCCGCGACCGCGTCCTTGTCCCCGGACCTCGTCAAAAGTAAAGCCGGGAAAGTCGGGCAAGTCATGCAGCGCCCGCACCACGTGGCCTTCCATGTGCGGCCTGATTAGGGCGGTGATCAGTGTCATTGCAGCGTCATCAATCATTGTCACCAGATCCTTTCCCCAGTTCTGCTTTGATGATGAAACTGTTCTTTGCAGCATAGATCTCGCCGTCCAGCACGCCGAAAGTGACCTCAACTAGCTGCGGATCCCGCTCACCAATCTCGATGTCGCGCGCTTCGAACTTTTCGCCATTTCGGACGAAAACGACCGTGCGGTTTTCCCAGGTCTGCAGTGCAGAGGCCTTCACGGCAACGCTCACGGTTTTTTCGGACAACGTCAGCCGCCCGGTGACGAAGAGACCTGGCCGGAGCCGTTGCTCGTTATTCGGAACGACGGCCCTGGCAAGCGCGCTCTGAGTGTCGCTGCTGCCGACGGGCGACAGATACGAAATTTTGGAGTTGATGGGCGGCCCGCCATCTGCCGGATCGATCAGAACCTGATCGCCGATTCCGACGCGTTTGAGGTCGCGCCGATAGACGGAGAAATCGACCCATACGGTTGAGAGATCCGCAATCACAAACGCCGGCTTTTGCTCCGAGGCGTATTCGCCGAGTGTCGTCTGACGATCGATCACAGTCCCCGCGAGCGACGCCTTCAATTCGTATTGGGTCAGGCTCTGATTGCTTTCGATAAGCGCCAAGACATCGCCTTTTTGAACTCGATCACCGATGCGCTTACGCACGTCCCTAACAATTCCGGGAAATCGGGGTGTGACCTGGACCAGCGATTCCTGGTTCGGTTGGACCATTCCGTTGAGTAAGAGGCTGTCTCGCAGCACGCCCGCCGAAGCTTTCGCGAGCTCGATCCCTGCGGTTTCGATCTTGGCGTCGCTCAACGTAACGCTGTCGGCGTGCTCATCCTTTTCGGCCTTTTCCGCCTTGTCGGCTGGATTCGTTTTCGTGGCCCCCGGGGTAAGCATCCGATAGCCGCTGTAGGCAAGGGCCAAAGCAACCAGAATGAACATTGAATAGCGAACGAATGCCTTCATTATCTTGAACTCTCGCGGGTGAGCGAAAAAGGATTACCGACGAGCCCTTCGATGGTGGCCACGGCGATATGGAAATTCTGCAGCGCTTCCTGCTCGCGCAGTAGCGCCTGCAACAGCGAACCGCGAACGTCGAGCAGTTCCAGCAGAGTGAAGCGGCCCTGTGAGTAGCCGCTGAGGATGGTCTCGGCCGCGCTGCGGGCGTTGGGAATGACCGACGACCGCAGCAGCTTGAGTTCAGCCAAAGCACCGGTCAGGGCGTCGTAAGCCCGGCCGGCGATGCTGAGCAGGACGAGCTTGTTGATCGCCCGCTCCGCACCCGTCTTCGCCAGCGTCTCCTGTGCCGCAATGATGTTGCCGGTATTCTGGTCGAAGACCGGAAGCGGGATCGAAACGCCCAGACGAACCGCATTGTCGTTGGTTTCTTGGTAATGCTTCCAGCCCGCCGAAATCCGGGGGTCGGGAATGGCCTTAAGCCGCGCGATAAGTAGCTCGGCGTTGCGTTGCGCCGTGACGGCGGTCCAGCGCGCCAACTGCGGATTGGCGTCGATTGCCTGCAGTACGGCCTTGAACGGCGGGGGCTGACCGGTGGTGGCCAAGCGCCCCACAGCTTTACCAAACCTCGGACTCGCATCACCCATCAAAATTGCGAGATCGCGGCGCGCCGTTGCCAACAGTGTCTTGCTGCGTTCGCGTTCAACGCGGAAAAGGTCGGCTGCCACTTGCGCGCGCAAAGTCTCTGCTGGCGAGGACGCCCCCTCCTGAACTCGTTTTTGCAACAATGGAATAAGGGGGTCAAAACTTGCAACCTGCTCGTCGAATATCTCGATGCGCCGCTGCGCGCTGACGATTGTAATGAAGGCGATCGCGGTCTCGGATAGGACTTCCAACCGCGTCGCCCGCCGCTGCCAGACGGCAGTACCAATCCCGGCCTCGCCGGCCGCAATGCGTGCTTCCCGCTTGCCACCCAGTTCGACAAGTTGGCTAAGCTGCAGATTGGTCTCGGCTGACCGCAGGCCTTTGTAGGGACCGGAGCCAAGCGCGTTGTCCAGTTCGAACGAAGCCTCCGGATTGGGTAGCGCCCCGGCCTGAATGCGGAGACCGCCGGCAATACCGATATCGCGTTCCGCTGCCGTAAGGCGCGGGTTGGCCGCCAAAGCTCGCTGCAGGGCCTGCGGCAGAGAAATAGTGCGAGACGCGCCATCTGCGGCGAAAGATGGACATGAATAGGCGAGCAACGCACAAAAAATGCGTGCACCAAGACGGAAGCTGGACATATGGAGGACCTGAAAGCGAAACGAATGCGCGGACGAACCGCACGGCAAACAGTTCAGGTCAAGGTCTTAGGGGGCGGCGAATCGAGCAGGCGTGTTTCCCAGATTCTTATCGTGTCGATCGAGAAGGACAAACCGGTCAGTGCACTAGTCGGTACGGAAACCTGAATCGCGACGGGAATGACAATCGCCGCACAACTGTAGCAATGGTCAACAACCGTCGGCGCCTTCTTTGATCCACCATCAACGTCCGGTCCAGTGCTTACGTCAAACAACGAGCCGACGACGAGCACTTCCCCAGCGCACGAAATCTCCCCCGCGAACCCACCCCACAAATATGCGACAGCAAAAAACGCCACAAGCAACCGGCGACAAGCCAGTGCTAGGGAGTTTCCGCGGTAGCTGGTTCTTAGCATCATAGGGCGAGCACTATCAAACTTCGGGATACAACACCAGCATGATTTGTTCCGAAAACATCGAGTCCTGCGGTCGCTCAAGGCATTTGTCTTTGGCTTTGCGGAACCGCAGGGTTTTGTGCGTCGAATAGTTTTTGTTGTCGTCGCGAATAACCCAATGTCATTTCAGGCCGTGTCCGGCCCCTCGGCTACTTGTGAGGCTTTCGACCAGGATTTTAATAAGTAACCCGTCATCCGTCTCATGCCGGCATGCTGACGAGAATTGGGCGGAAGAAAACGTTCAGCCGCGACGTGCGCGGACTATGGCAATCCGGCCGACGATCTCGGAAAAAGTCTCCACGCGACGCACGCCGATAAAGCCCGCCTGCTTGATCAAGTTCAACCAGGTGCCATCGTGATGGGACTTTGCGGTGCCAGCGCCGAACAAGTAGCCGGTGCCGCGAAGCGCGTGGATCTCTAATGGCTGCTGTGGCTGGTCGAAATCGGCAAGGTGCAGCGTGCCGCCGTGCCGCAATACTCGTTGCATTTCTTTGAGGAGGGCGAGCTTCTCGTTCTGCATTAAAGGATGCAGCGCGAGCGCGCAAATCACTTTGTCGAATGACGCCGCGTGGCACTCGATGCAGCACTGGCTACCGTTCAAAAGCTCGAGATTGGTCAAGGGTTCGTGGGCGAATCCCGCCGG
Organism: Bradyrhizobiaceae bacterium PARB1; assembly: GCA_002256345.1. Taxonomy (GTDB): domain Bacteria; phylum Pseudomonadota; class Alphaproteobacteria; order Rhizobiales; family Xanthobacteraceae; genus Tardiphaga. The sequence goes on from NKIY01000013.1 coordinate 110,002, forward strand.
ATGCACAGCCGAGACGTGTACAGCGGGGTACTGACGCGCAAGCGACACACAGATGCTGCAACCCTCGGCGCTCACCTCCAGAATTCGCTGGCCTGAACGTGGCGCAGCTTCTTGTATCAGGGGCTCGGCCCAGCCTCCCCCCTTGCGTATCGTCAACCGGTAACCCCATCCAAATGCAAACGTGAAAAAACGGAAACGCGCGGAATTCACTAATGATGAAAGGCGAGAGAACGGCATGTCAGGATTACCGTCCATGTGTGCGTGTGCATCATCCCGATCATGGTGAGCACCTAGGGCCACTCCGCCGGGTCTGATCTTTATTAGCGCAAAGGCTGAAACGGACAAAATCAGCATTACGGACGCCACAAACAACTTAAGTTACATTTTTGCGCATCTCAAACTCCTTTCTGTTTGAGCTGGCAAAGTAAGCCTAACGCCGGCCAGATTTTTACAGCTGCAATACAACCTTCCGATGTTTGCGTCTTGCACAATGGCTAGTTTATGGTGCCGCCGAGGGACTGCTAAGCGTCCAGACGGGCGGGTCGCAAGCCCGCTGCCTCAACTTGGACGTAACATCCTCATGCAGCGTTGCGACGCTCCCGCGACTGATTTGCACCAACGTTATCGGCTCAGCAATCGAAGCAATATCACGCAAACACTTGTAAGGGATGACGACCCCTTTCAGAACTGAGAGGACCCTCACCGCGAACACTGAAGATTTTGGACGGATGAGGCGGTGATAAGTGCGACGACGAGAATTCGGGCTAACGTCCGCTTTTCTTGATCCAACTTCCATCCGTTCCCGTCACCTCGAACGCGTAGCTGTGCTTGTGAATGGGACGGTTTGTCATGTACAAATTGCCCATGCTCACGCGGACCCGGTCGCCCTTTGCCGCGACGAGCGGGCCGATTCCTGAGAAGGCGCGTGAGTTCCAGACTCATAGGTTCAATTCGGTTACCGTCGCGACATTCGGATGTAAGCGCCCGGGCCTCCAACTCTAGCCATGCCGGACGGCAGGATCATGCCATGCCAGTGGACCGTCTTGTGCTCAGGCAACTTGTTGGTGGCGAAATGTGCACTTTGTCGCTCTCAACCGCTTTGATTTTGGGCCCAGTGACTGTCCATTGTAGCCCCAAAGCCTTGCCGTCATGCCCGGCGCGATTTCGCGTTCGACGAGCCATTGAGCGTAACGACGGGGTTGTATCTACGCCGGTCGTGGGGACGACAGGCGCCTGCGTGCCCGCTTGCGTCATTGTCGCTACTTCCGGAACACGAGCAGCATTCAAACGGCCGCTCACCAATGACGCGCCAACAAACAACACCTGAGGTGCCGAATTTCTCTAGGCGTTATCGCCCGATTATTCGGTTTCATCGGCCGACTCTTTAAATGTAGGTGGAGATCGTCGTCTTCGAAGGCTATCTGCGAATTCGGGCGTCGTATCTCGCGATGGAGGCGCAACAAACCCTTGGCTTCAATGTTCCGCTCCTGTTTGTTAACCTTGCAACGGTACGGGGGATCTTGCCCTCGCACTTCCATCTGGACGATCGCGGAGCGATTCCCAGACCCTTAACGATGACGGCCACATCGACTTGAATGGTGCCGTTTTGAAACTCGATCATCGTCATCGTTGAGACCATCCATTGCGGCAGCAAGACGTTCCAGAAACAGCCACGTTCTAGTCTGAGTAGCCGTATCTCAAAGCACGAACCGATCCCAACCGCCGTAGTGCTCCTGGCTGCGGCTTCCGCGCGGTAAGCTCAGTCCCACCAAGACGATGCCAAGTAATGCACTGACGGCAGTTGCGAGTAGGCTCGCGCCTCCCATAACGAAGGGTGCGGCCACCAACCAAGCGCCAAAAATGCAATTCACGAACCGGATCGGCCGAGCAACCTCAGCCGTAGCAATCACCGCGACGCTGATCGCCAGCGCCCCAGTGACGTGATCGCTGTTCGCCATGCTCCCACTGGCGCCAAGGAACACGCGGGTCAGCATGAGGAAGCCGCCGATGGCGATGCTGGCCGCGAGCGTCCAGGGAACGGTGACGCCGCGCAGAGCATCCACCCAGAGAGCGCGTGGGTTTGCCAGCGGGTCTGTGTGATCCTCTTCTCCGCCCTCGACCGCTCCGCCTTGGAAGAAGATTCGGACAACCGGTTTCCCCTTGCGGTGCGCCCACCAGAGATATTGGCCCATCGCGACTACCTCGTCGAGGGCCAACGGGATCATGATCAGCATGGCCAGCGCGGCTATCAGGCAAAGCGTGCACCACGTTCCCAGCAGCACCGGCTGAATAACAATGAAATAGATGCTGATGACCCCCAGCGGGATCACCAGAATGCCAAAGAAGGTCACCATCCACGGCATGGTGCGCCAGCGGTCGCGCCCACCCATTACCGCCATGAGGATCTCGAGCGTGTAAGCAATCGCGCCAATTCCGCCGTCGGGCACTGGCCACGCTTTCGAGATGCTTGACGTGATGATCTCTTCGGTTCCGTTTCGGGGATTGGCGGCAGCTCCAGCAAAGAACGGGTCCCACACGCCGTCGATGTGGCCCAGTTGATAAGCGGTCAGGATGCGGGAGATCAGTAGCCCGATCAACCCGAGTAGGGCGATTGGCAAACGTTGCGACCAAGACGAAGGACAGTAGGTCCAGCCCGGCGGGATGACCTTGGGGTCCATCATTCCTTCCATGCTCATGCCGGGCATCATAGGGATGAGAACTGACAGACTGATCGCGAGTATCCCGATGACGGTGTCATTGAGATACTGGGCCCCACTCGGCGTCCAGAATATCATCGGCGCGAATAGCAGCCACAAGCCGACCGCCGTCGTGGCCCAAGGCGCCCAGCTGGCGCTGCGTTTAGACAACGAGAGCCCGCCGAAGAGCGCAATGAGCAGTCCGCTGACCAAGTCGCTGATGGTCAGGGCGCTGGCGCGGAACTCGAGAGCTGCAAGGCCTCTATCGACGGTGACTGCCCGAACAGTGGCGCTGAACGTCGTGGCCGACATGCCATCATAACTAGGGGGACTCGCCGCCAGCCAGAGGCCGAGACCGATGGTCGCAAAATAGGCCCATCGAGACCGCTGGGCGTCATGCTCCATCAAGGCCATTGGATCGGCACCGCTCGACGAGCCGCGATTGGAGTCGCCGGCGCCGTGATTGCCGTGGACCATCCCGCCATGCCCTTTGTGGGTGCCAGGTGGCGTCACGTCGCTTGCTTTCCCGCGCGTATCGGGCTGCCCCACGCCTTTCGGGCCGGAGGGGTCGCTCTTGCCGATGTCATCAGCCGATCCCTTGGCCTGCCGAGCGACGACAGCCGGATCCAACTTGTTGGCTTTGTACCAGCCCGACGGGTCCCGCGTCAGGGCAGCAACCATCTTCGGAAGGGTCTCGCGCAGAGAATGCGCGGGATACCAATTCAGAAGCTGCCGTGCTCGCGAAATATCCAGCACGTAATGGGCGTTGCTCTCATCGACCATCCACGGCTTGACGAAGGTGTCCTCACCTAAGGCTTTGTTCTCCAGCCATGCCCCGGCCTTCGCGATCGACTGCGGTATCCGCAGTGTTGACCAATCTTCTCCGTGAAGCGATCGGCCTATAATATCCTGCACTTCGCTATAGCCGAGCGCTTCGGGCTCGCCGATTAACACGGCTAATTCTGGCTTGAGAGAGCGTCTTTTATCGACGACATCGGCGATGGCGTTAGTCAAATCCTCGAGGTGGACAAATGACTGGCCGGCACAAAGCATGCCCGGATAAAGGTGAGCAGTTAGCCGATGCTCATAAATGCCGGCGATCTGTTGGGCGATAAACGGAGAGTGGCATTCGTCGTCATACACCCCGGCGATCCGCAGCATAACAACCGGGACCGCGCGATGGCCGTCTCGCAGCAGCGCTTCGGTCCGCACCTTCGATTCGGGATACGCCCAACTGGGCGCAATTGGTGAATCCTCATTTATTCTTTTGTCTGGACTATCTGTCGGACGATGTACGAGCATGGTGCTGGCGAAGACAAATTGCTCGATTTTAAATGCTTGTAGCGCATCGATCAATCGGCGCGTGCCCTGAACCGTAATTGTTTCGTAAAGCGGATTTGGTTCTCCTGTAATGTCGTAATAAGCCGCGAGGTGGATGACCGAGACTAAATTCTCGCCATACCGATCTCTGACGGACTGCAGTGCGGTAGCTACTCCTTCATCGGTGGATACGTCCAAGTCGACATGGTCTGCATACTCCGCCGCGTTTTTTCCGCCAGCCCGATCGAGCGCCACGACTTTGTAGCGACTTGCCAGCCGCTGGCGTACGGCACTTCCGATGAACCCCGTCGCGCCGGTGATTAGGATAATCCCCTCAGTCATGATCCATTCCTCTCGAGGCAACCGACTGCCTAGTGGAGACCTTACCCAACGTAGCTTGTTACGATCAGTTCGTTAGGCACGACCCTTATGTTCAAGCACAACGCCAGCACTGCACTTCAAATATGACGGCCACACACAAATATTTCAGTCGCCGCGCAACTCGATTAGGATTTCGAAGTGATGCTCGACATGACCTAATCGGAAAGATTGACGCGCTTCACGCGCTTATACTTGTGCACTAATGTAATAGCAGAAAACTCCGGTCGATCTCAGCGCACCTAAACAAACCAGGCTTGAAATGCCCGGTTCAACCGTTCAAACAATAGACACGTGAAGTATAAATCGTCTCAACATCGCTTGGTCACACCAGGCTGTTGGGTTTCGCGCGGACAAGGCCATCCCGATGAGGGAGCATCCCCCGAACAGAAAGTTGATTCCCACGAGGAGTCCGATTGCCCACTCCGCGGACTGTGGTAGTCCCAGGATTATCATTGCGGCTACGATAAAATCGACGATGCCTGCCGCGATCATCCATAACCATGACGCGGTCTGGCGATGACCGAGGCCGAACATTATCGAAGAAAACCCTTCGAAAATAAAATATGCCGCCGTCACGATCGTCAGTGTGACCGTTCCCTGCACCGGTCGGCCAATGAGCAAAATACCTGCCGCAATGCCAAGCATTGCTGACAGAAGCCCCCACCAGACTCCCGGCTTATCCCTCGCGGAAAACGTGACAACCACTCCTGCAAGACCGCCGACCAAAAACACCCAGCCGACAAAGATGGTTGTCGCCACGCTGGCCAGTACAGGAATCGCAAGTGCCGCCAGGCCAAGGATCACCAGGATGACTCCTTCAACTAGAAACGCTTTCCAGGGAATCACAATCGTCGAGGCCAGATCGCCGACATCGTCCAAATTTTTATCGCCAATGTTCATGAGAGCTCAGTCATTCGCCGATATCAACGGTGAGGTCACCGCTCGCACGGGATCCTATTTCAAATTTACGCTTTGGTTAGATCGTTTGTTTCAGCGGTGAGCAGAGGTTGCGATGCAACATGCACAGCAGTGTTTCAATCGTACTGCATAAATAAAGTACGTCCGACTTCGCTTGACATACATCTGATCGTCGACAGTTATTCTTTTGCGTTCTTGGACTTGCACATCGCGCACACACCCAGCCCACACATCACCAGACAAGGCAGCGCACTGAGAATGATCGGCGCAAGGCCGGCCGCAACCAACCATCCCCAGCCTCCAAATAACATTGCTGGTATTGCGGCCAGACCGACGAGGGCGAGGAGCGCCCATCGGTTGCCGAAATAGTTACGTGCGGCTCTGAGTGCATCCCGTCCAAGCGACGCGTCCGCCGTCGCTGCGGTTTTGATTGGTGTCGTCATGCGATACTCGCGTTCATGTAATCCTCCTGCGTTCAGCGCCATATGCCAAACTGCGCGACTAAAATCCTGCGATCGCTTTCGGTATGCGATCGCAGCAACCCAGATACTTATTTTAAATCTTCTCGCAGCAGCGCCGTATTGATTCCAATTGCTGCTTCGGCGCCCTCTGCTGCGGCTACAACGACCTGCAGAACATCTCGGGACGCATCTCCGGCCAAGTAAAGACCTGGCACATTTGTCATCTGCTGGTCGTTATCAATTTTACATCCCTTTAGATCGTACATGTCGCACCCAAGCCTTGCCGCTAAATCGGTGGATTGACGCCGATCCGTGTTGAAGAATAGACCAGCTCGTTGCAACGGCGGGCCGGTCTCAAACACGATTTCGAAGGATCCTTGATAAGGAACTGCGCTTTCAATCTTTAACTGCAGAATCTTTTCTTCGCGAATCGGAATACTTTTTTGTTTCAGTCGTTGTCGAAAATCGTCACTGAGATCAGAGGGTCCGTCCGTACACAGCACGAGATCGCGGCTCCAAAGCGTGAGTTCAAGTGCGAGACCGCCGCCTTTGTGATCCCCGCGACCATAAACAGCGAGTGGTCGGTCTCGCATCTCCCACCCGTCGCAATACGGACAGTGAAACACGGCCCGACCATAAAGTTCGCGAAAACCTGGTTGGGCCGGCAGCTCGTCAACCACGCCGGCGGCCAAGAGCAGTTTACGGGTGCGAAATTCGCGACCGTCTTTCGCACGGATGCCGAAGTGTGCACCGACGCGTGTCGCACCTACAACCCGCTGATCTTCGAATACCACCGATGAATAGGGCGCGAGTTGCTCTCTCGCAATGCTTCGAAACTGCGCAGGAGGAAGGCCGTCACGACTCAAAAATCCATGCATCGCATGGGATACACGGTTGCGAGGCTGGCCATCGTCGAAAACCAACACGTTCCTGCGGCAGCGGCCCAACACCAAAGCGGCGCTTAATCCCGCAGCTCCTGCTCCAACTATAATCACGTCCCACAAAATCTCGCTGACTGTGTCGTTCATCGTTCCTCAATTCGAATGAGCTCTCAAGCGATCTCAAAGGAGCGGGCAGCTCTCGTCCCGCCACCTAATGATTGAATTCGCAGAATTGCTTCTCGTAGTTGACGGCTCCCTTAGCGCTCGGGCAGTTGCACTCGGAACAGACGAGCCTCCAGCTTCGCCCCGGCCAGCATTGCCAAGATGCTGGTTGCGCCAAACCACAGTGCGACGAGAGGTGCGGGATCGACAGTGCAATGTAGTGAATAGGCGATGACGCTCACGCCCGCGGCGATGAGCCCGATCTTCTCTCCTGCGTTAACAATATCGACCGGCTGCGCCACCATTCGCACCATCAACATCATGATGAGGAAGGGCGCTATGATCATGATGGGAACTGCAACAAGGCAGTCGAGCCATTGACCGCGCGCTAACATCTCATTCCAACTCGGATCTGCGGCCATACCGGCCGCAGCGGCTCCCATGGCTCCCAACAAAGGCAGGATGAATCGAGGTCCTGACCAATGCGAGCCACCGGCCCGCTCAAAAGTCAAAATAAAGAAGCTCGTGAGAGCAACCGCACCTAAACTAAATATGAGCTTCACGGCAACAATCACGAGCACGTCGACGTCGCTGAGATCCGGGTTAATGCGAAACGCAATCACCAGCAAAAAAAGCGACACGATAGCGCCGCTTGCGATAACTATTGCAGTCTTACCGACAATTCGCGGCGGCAAGCGTGTATCGTTGATGGTCAATTGAAAATTCTGGCTCTGATTGTCAGCAGTTCGTCAACAAATGATGCGATCATTCGGCGAAATCAAAGGGTCCGCTATCCTGTCTCTTGGTTCTTTCACCAAGAGACAGGATGATTCTTTTTCAAGATAATCGATCTTGTTTGACTTTTGCGGCGATCGATCGTCGGATGGTCAGCCTCGCCCGTCAGGCTTGGAGGACCCGGACTTCTCTTTCTGATGATCGATGCTGGTTTGCATCATCTTGTCGCACTTATCCATCATCTGACCCATCTGACCCATCATCTTCATCATGCCCTGCATATCGCCTCCCATCATGTTGTCATGATTGGGTGTTGGCACCGTTGATGGGGAAGATTGCGTAACGGGCTTGTCTTCGGCTCGCACTGCACTTGCCAGGGACAGGTCGATCGATACGGCGACGAGGGCCAGAATGACTGCTGCGGTTTTGTTCATTTGAGATCTCCTCTTTCGTGTTTCACCTGGTTTAGATTTCATTGAAATTTCGGCCCGCCGCGATAATTGCGCGTAAGGGCAGATCGATCAGTAGTCCGCTCACTCGATGGGCCGTAGGCAGAGCCGTCAAAAGCGAACGCCGAATTCAGATCGGGCCGAGTGACGGCGGTGCGGGCTTGAACGCTCGGATGGGCCTCATTCGGCCAATAGCTCTTATCCGTAATTGTCTGGCCAGCTTGAGCCGCCGCGGAGATTGCCGTGAGCGGGATCAAAAGCGAAATCGTGAGAAGGGTCTTTGTCATGGTCCGGCTCCATCATTTCTTTGAAGCGCATCATCCGCGCGTCTAATGATAAGTTCGGTGTGAATTATGTTTCGGTTACACGCTCACGCTGACGTGACCAGTAATGCGATCTCACCAGCGCAGCAGACGTGGCCCCATTGCTGCGCCTGCCAGCGTGCAGAGAACAACCGTTCCGCCGTACCAAACTGCCACGAATGGCAGGGAGTCGTCCGTGCAATGCAGCGCGTAGGCCATTGCACTCACGCCGCCTGCGACAAGTCCGGCGAAAGCACCTGTGCGAGCAAGATTTGTCGGCGCTGCTTGTCGGACCGCCCAGATTGCGACGATGAAGGGAACGATCGCAATGATCGGGATGGACACCAGACATTCGAGCCACTCGTCACCGAAAATCATATTGCGCCAGTGCGAGCTCGGCGCCAGCCACAGGCTGATTGCCGCAAGGGTCCCGATAACAAGGAACGGCATGGCAACGAGATACGATCGGGGTTTCCGCTCTCCACCGGGGCGCGAAAGCTTTGCAAGATAGATAGAGGCGAGACTTGATATTCCGATTGCGAATGCAATTTTTCCAGCGACAAAACTCAGCGCGCCAGACCTCATCACGTCCGGGCGGATGCCAAGTCCGCCAATCGTGATCCCTAAGGCTAGAACTGAACCTGCCACAAGCGCGAGCAGAAGCGTGCGAACAATCAACCTCCGATCGACCGGCTCGAGATTGGTACTCAGGAGGGCCACAAGCTCGTCAGTCTTCATGTCTGCTTTTCCTGTTGGATCAGAGTCGTCAGTGCTTTGAGCCCCCGGTGGATATTTACTTTGACCCCCGGCTCGGAGAGGCCGCACCGTACGGCTGCTTGCGCGATGCTCAACCCGTCCAGCTTCACAGCCTCAATGGAACACCGCATGTTTTTTGGTAGCCGCTCCATGAGTTTTCTAACGTCATAGCTACTTTCCGCGCCGACGTGATCGTCTTGCGCCATAATCGCATCAGCCTCCTCGATCGGCACGTCAGCCCGCGACGTACGGGTACGCCGCAGGAAATCAATTAACTTGTAGCGCGCAATGGCATGGACCCACGGTGTCAAAGGCTCGGCGGGATCATAAGTGTGCCGCTTGGAATGGACCGCTAAGAGTGCCTCTTGAACGAGATCCTCCGCCTCTACCGCTGCTCTTCCCATCATGGCAAGCCTGGCCTTGTAGTATGCCCGTAAGCGGCCACTCAGTTGTCCGAGCAAGGCGCGGTGGGCTGCTGCATCGCCGTCCAAGGCGGCGAGCATGAGCGCCTTGAGTTCGGTTTCGTGGGTCGTCATACTCGCTTCTGTCTGTTAGTTCGCGCCGTCGGCGGATTTGGTTACAACCAAAGGTCACAGGTCTCGGAAAAACTCAACAATACCTGCTGCAGTGTTCGGCTAGGCTTCAATCTGTTTTGCTTAACGATCTCGCTTTTTGCGTAGCTCGCATTCGTGCAGCAATTCAGGACCGGCCCAGACCGCGGTTCCATCGTCATCGACGATGAACAGCTTACACGAGTTTAGATCCTCGCTCAGTCGAGAAATGCTGCTCAGGGCGCTTTCGTTATCTGGATGCAGCTCACAGCGCATGACCAAATTATCGGGGAGGTGGCAATCGCCCTCAACTATTTGACCCTTTGAATACAGGAAGGTTACGGGTCCATACTCCGGCCGCTGTTTCCAGCGCCGCAACAATTCCTGGCAGGCAAGCTCGACGGCGCGAGGGACTGGCCGGAGATCGTTTTCCCAGTATTGAACGGCACCGCGGCTCAGACCGAGCAGCTCGCCCGCGAGGACCTGATTGATTTTCAGCTTCTTCCGCCATTTCTTGAAGTCCCATTGGTCCATCATACAAGCCTGGCACCATCAAACGAGCTTGCTTTTGTCATTCCGCTGCCTGCGCGTGGTGCGGATCATCCGCGTCGGTCGTTTTGGGCAAGTTCGAAATCTCGACACTCGGACTGCGGGGCAGCTTAAATCCTTTAATCAGGGCGTAGACCGCTGGAATCACGATAAGTGTCAGGATCGTCGACGAGATCATGCCGCCGATCATCGGCACGGCGATTCGCTGCATCACCTCGGAGCCGGTTCCGGTGCTCCACAGAATCGGAATGAGACCAGCCATAATCGCTACCACGGTCATCATTTTGGGTCGGACCCGTTCGACCGCGCCCAGCATGATCGCCGCATTCAGGTCGGCGCGCGTGAACGGCTTATCTTCCGCCGTGCGGACCGCCTGAATTTCCTTCATGGCGTGGTCGAGATAAATCAGCATGATGACGCCGGTCTCTGCAGCGACGCCTGCGAGCGCGATGAAGCCGACGGCGACCGCGACGGAGAAGTTGAAGCCGAGCCACCACATCAGCCATAGCCCACCGACCAGCGCGAACGGCAGCGACAGCATTACGATCAGTGTCTCGGTCAGGCGTCGGAAGTTCAGATACAGCAACAAGAAGATGATTAGCAGCGTGACGGGCACGACAATCTTCAGCCGCGCGGTCGCCCGTTCCAGATATTCGAACTGGCCGCTCCAGACGACGTAATTTCCAGGCGGAAACTGGACGCTGGCGGCCACGGCCGCCTTGGCGTCGGCGACATAGCCGCCGAGATCGCGGTCCCGGATGTCGACGAAGATGTAGACCGCGAGTTGACCGTTCTCGGTCCGGATCGACGTGGGACCCCGCGCGAGCTTGATTGCGGCGACTTCGCCCAGTGGCACGGTGCCCCCACTCGGCATCGCGACCAGTACGTCGCGGGCGATTGACTGCTGATCGCTGCGCAGATCGCGCGGGTATCGCAGATTAACGCTGTAGCGCTCGCGACCTTCGACGGTCGTCGTGATCGTCTCGCCACCCAATGCTGACGACACAGTATCCTGCACGTCGCTAATCATCAAACCATAACGCGCGAGAGCCTCCCGATTTGGCACGACATCGAGATAGTATCCGCCAATGACGCGCTCCGCATAAGCGCTCGATGTGCCCGGGACAGCCTTCACGACGGTTTCGATCTGCCGGGCGAGCTTCTCCATCTCGGCCAGATCTTTGCCCAGAACTTTTATGCCGATCGGCGTGCGAATGCCCGTCGCCAGCATATCTGTGCGAGCCTTGATCGGCATCGTCCAGGCGTTTGACACGCCGGGGAACTGCAGCGCCTTGTCCATCGCAGCGATTAGGGTGTCAACCGTCTGTCCGGCGCGCCATTCCTCCCTCGGTTTGAGGTTGACAATCGTCTCGAACATCTCAGTGGGCGCCGGATCGGTCGCGGTCTCCGCGCGCCCCGCCTTGCCGTAGACCGAAGCCACTTCAGGAAACGTCTTGATGATCCTATTCTGCGTCTGCAGGATCTCCGCCGCTTTGGTCACCGACAGACCAGGCAACGTCGTCGGCATGTACATCAGCGTGCCTTCGTTCAGGCTCGGCATGAACTCCGTCCCGAGCTGACGTGCCGGCCAAAGACTGATGGCCAAGGCGGCGATCGCCAGCAGGATGGTGAGGGTCTTGGCTCGCAGCACACCGCGGATCAGCGGACGGTAGACCCAGATCAAGAACCGATTGATGGGATTCTTGTGTTCGGGGATTATCTTGCCCCGCACAAACAGCACCATCAGCGCTGGCACCAAAGTGATCGACAGGATCGCCGCCGCCGCCATGGAGAACGTTTTGGTGAAGGCCAGGGGGCTGAACAGACGGCCTTCTTGCGACTCCATCGTGAAGATGGGAAGAAAAGAAACAGTGATGATCAGCAAACTGAAGAACAGCGCCGGGCCAACCTCGCTCGCAGCTTCGATGAGCACCTCGAGCCGTGGCTTGTCAGCCGGAGCGCGTTCGAGATGCTTATGCGCGTTCTCGATCATCACAATGGCGCCGTCGATCATCGCGCCGATCGCGATCGCGATGCCCCCCAGGCTCATGATGTTGGAGCCGATCCCAAGCATCTTCATGGCGCCGAATGCCATCAAGATCCCGACCGGCAGCATGACGATAGCAACAAGCGCGCTGCGCACATGCAGCAGGAACACGATACACACTAGCGCAACGACGATGCTCTCCTCGGTCAGCGTGCGCTTTAAAGTCTCGATGGCGCTATGGATCAGATCGGAGCGGTCGTAGACAGGTATGATCTCCACACCCTTGGGCAGCGCCGACGCCATCTCGGCCAAGCGTGTCTTCACGTTGTCGATGACGTCGAGCGCGTTCTGCCCGAAGCGCTGCAAGGCGATGCCGCTGGCGACCTCGCCTTCCCCGTTGAGTTCGGTGATGCCCCGGCGCTCGTCCGGACCCATTTCGATACGCGCGACGTCCTTCAGCAGCACGGGGGTGCCCTTGTCGACCTTGAGCACGATGTTCGACAGGTCGGAGAGGCTTTTGACGTAGCCTCTGCCCCGCACGATGAACTCGAACTCGGACAGCTCCACGGTGCGCCCACCGACGTCCATGTTGCTGCCGCGGACCGCGTCCCGCACCTTGGCGAGCGGGATGTCGAGCGACCGCAGCCGGTTCGGATCGACCACGATGTTGTACTGCTTGACGAAGCCGCCGACGCTGGCGACCTCGGCCACGCCCTCCGCCTTGGAGATGCCGTAGCGGATGGTCCAGTCCTGGATGGACCGCAGGTCCGCCAGCGACTTGTCCTTGGACTGCAGCGCGTATTGATAGACCCAGCCGACCCCGGTGGCGTCGGGGCCCAATGTCGGCGTGACGCCGGCGGGAAGCTTGCGTGCCGCGGCATTTAGGTATTCCAAGACACGCGAGCGCGCCCAATAGATGTCGGTGCCGTCTTCGAAGATGATGTAGACGAACGAGGTGCCGAAGAACGAGAAGCCGCGGACGACCTTCGATTTCGGCACCGTCAGCATGGCCGTCGTCAAAGGATAGGTCACCTGGTCCTCGATCACCTGCGGCGCCTGGCCCTTGTACTCGGTATAGACGATCACCTGGGTGTCGGAGAGGTCGGGGATGGCATCCAGCGCGGAGTGCTGCACGGCATAGAGACCGCCGGCCACGACGAAGACCGTTCCGATCAGGATCAGCATCAGGTTGCGGGCCGACCAATCGATGAGACGCGCGATCATTGCGGTTTTTCCCCGGTGTCGAGACCTTGAAGAGCAGCCTTCAGATTGCTTTCGGCGTCGATCAGGAAGTTGGCGGAGACGACGACCTTGTCATTCTCGTCAATTCCCTCCTTGATCTCGACCCGGTTGTCTCCGCGACGTCCGAGCTTCACGGGCCTCGGTTCGAAGCGGCCATCGCCCTTGTCGAGAAGCACCAGCTGACGCTCGCCGCTGTCGATGACAGCACTGCTGGATACGGTCACGACCGGAGCTTCAGTCCCGGTGGCGATCTCCACGTCCGCGTACATGTCCGGCCGCAGCAAATCGTCCGGATTGGGAAGCTCGATCCTGACCCGGGCTGTGCGGGTCTCGGCTCTAAGATTCGGATAGATCACCGTGATCTTCCCGGCGAAGGGGCGGTCCGGAAAAGCCCGGGTTCGAACAACGGCTTTCTGACCGACCTCCAGAAGAGCCAGGTCGCGTTCCGCGACATCGACCATCACCCAAACAATGCCCCGGTCGACGATCCGGAAGAGAATATCCCCCGGCGCGGCACGCATCCCGTTGACGGCCATCCGCTCCACGATCTCTCCATCCTGCGGTGCAGGCCAGTTCATGTAGACAGGCACTTCGCGCGTCCGCTCGATGGTTGATATGACGACATCGGGCGCGCCGAGATTTTCGAGACGACGGCGTGCGCCTTTAAGGGCCTGACCGCCAATGCCGGCTTCCGGACGGGCGTTGAGTGCTGAAAGATATTCGGCGCCGGCACTCGATAGGTTCGGGCCATAGATTCGCATTAAGGGCTGGCCCTTGCGGACATGCGTGCCTGTCGTGACGTTGTCGACGGTGTCGACGAAGCCCTCGAATCGAAGCGAGACGACGGACACGCGACGTTCATCCTGCTGCACCGTTCCGGGTGCCCTAACCATCGTGTTGAGGGTACGAAGTTCGGCCGCTTCAGTCTGGACGCCCGCCTTCTGCTGCTTGGCTGCGCTGATTTTGACCGAGCCTTCATCGTCTTGCTCGCCTTCATAGACCGGCAGGTAGTCCATCCCCATGGAGTCTTTCTTCGGGGTCGGGGACGTGTCGGGTAATCCCATCGGATTGCGATAGAATCGGATTTTTCCCGGCTGGCTACCTTTTGTCGCCACGGCCTCCGGCGGCTTTTCGTCGAAGCTCAAATCTTCACTGCTTTTGACGGCGAGATAGTCCTTGCCGTTGGCGTTCTTCGCAGGTGCCGGCGAATAACGGGCAGCGTCGTCCGGATCGCGGTAGTAGACGATAGGCCCAGTGGGCACCGGTCGCGCAGCTAATGGATCGGCCGCCGCAGGCATGAAAGCCGATATCCATGCGGGCAACGGCCGATCCGACCGGCCGACGGCCAGACCCGCGATGCCAGCGGCCAAGACGGCCGCCGCGACGAGGAAAACGCGCGATGCACGGCTCATAGCGAACCTCCCGCAAGGCGTTCGAGTTCGGCATATTTCGACTGGAGTTCGACCTTGAGCTTCAAGATATCGAGTTGCACCGCCCTAAGTCTGCGCTCAGACTCGAAGACCAGTGAGAGATCAGAAGAGCCGGCCTGGAAGCCATTACGTGCGTTGTCAACGGACGAGCGCGAGGGCGGAAGTTGGCGGGAGGTGTAGATCTGGATGACCTTGCGCAGCGCATCGACGGCGAACCAAGTGTCGGCAACCTGACCATCGATCTGGAGCCGCAGCGCCTCGTTGCGCGCTTCTGCGGCGCTCAGCTTGGCGCCTGCAGATCGCTGCGCAGCATCCTTGGCATCGTATTGCAAAGGCAGATTGATCGCGGCCTGAAACACCCCGGTGTCCGCAACTCCGCGCCGCTGGATGTATTTCGCTCCAAGATTGACGTCAGGATAGTAGTTGAGATCGGCGAGAGATTTGCTGCGGCCGGCCGAAGTTGTCTGCGCTCCAGCCAATGCCAAAAGCGGGTTTGCTGACGATGCAAGTTGCTGAACTTGGGAAAGGCCGATCGTTTTAACGGTTCGAAACCCGATCGGTCTTGCGAGCGAAGCAAGAGGCGGACGCCCCATTAGCGCGTTGAGGCGGGCGGCTGCTGATCTGACTTCGCCCTGCCGGCGCGCCACATCCCCTTCAGCCGAGGCGGCTTCGATTTCAGCTTTTATTACATCTTGCTGGTCGACGGATGTCGTTCCATAGCGAGACTTCAGCAAAGCAAGAATTTCGTCGAACCGCCGTTTGATCTCGAGCGAAACTGCCACGGCTTCATGAGCTGCGTTGTACTCACCATGTGCTTCGACCACCTTCGCAACCAGATCGATAACTATTGCCTGCCCTTGATATTTGACGGCGCTGGCATCGGCTTGCGCGATGCCGCGTTCTAGGCCGTATTTCCCCCAAAGCTTAATTTCCTGATTGACGCCAAATCGACGTTGCGCGACCCCTTGGCTGTTGACGTCCCAGGCTTCCAGCGACACGGTCGGATCAGCCAAGACCCCCGCTGTGCCGATCTTGTGGAATGCCGCATCGAAGTCGAGAGAGGCGGCCGCGACAGTAGGGTTGAGGCGTCTCGCGAATGCTATAGCGCTCTCCGCCGTCGCCCCGAGTTCGATACGATCGCCTGCAGCGGCCGGAGCCGACCACAGCATTGCTGTGGTCGCTCCGATTGCGGCAAGCCGCGTGATTCCGGCAATGCAGGTCACGGCGTCGCCTTGATGACGAGCTTGCTCTCAACCGTCCCGGTCTCTCCCTGGACCTTGGCACCCAGCGACAACTGCCAACCGCCCTCCATCGTCACGGCGGCCTTGAACTTGTAGACCCCCGGCTCCGTGCTCGGCATCGCATCGATGGTGGTCTTCATCGACTCCATGCCATCCGGAGCCATGTCCAGCCGCTTGGCGAAGATCACGGCGTCCGGCACCGGTTTGCCGTCCGGCTTGTGGACGAGGCGCACCGAAATGACCGCCTCGCCCTTCTTGACGGTCTTGTCTACCAGCTGGAATTCGTAATCCTTGACGTCGGCGCGTGCGTTTGTGCCCGCTGCGGCCAAGGCAATGCCGATCGCCGCGGCCCGGAGAGCGCGCGTTGAATTGTAGGTCTTCATTGTGAATCCTCGTTGTCCTGATTTTGCCGCCAAGGCGGCATGCTTCTAGCCGCGCGGCTTCGGGCCGCAGCGGTGGCAGACGTCGTCTAGACGCCGATCAGGTCGAGGTTCGGGGAGGATGGTCCGGAGGATCGCCAACAAAACCAGGCGCCGCGACGTTTGCAAAGGCGAACAGCAACCGTCGTGTCTTGAATGAGATCTCGACGCCGTTTGTCGTTGCCGGCTCGGCTTGCGCAATCGTGAGTGTGCACATTGCGAGCAATGGGCAGTCTTTGCAGCCGTCAGCCTTCTGTTCGTCCGGGCAACACGACATGTCCGCCGACATGGCCGACATATCGGTCATCCCCGCCGCAGTCACGCGTGCCGCGGCCGCTGGGCTGGCCAGCGGCGCAAGCGTCAGCCCTACGATCACAAAGACCGCGAGCAATCGTCCGATGAGACGGCGAAGGTTCATGGTTCGACCATCACACGGACGACGCAAGCGGGAAAGCGCTTTCCGTTCACAAGTTCGCCAACGGGACAGCAAAATCCGCATCTGGTTAATCGAATTGGCCTTACGACGCGCTTTTGGAGCCCACGAAGCGCATGAACGTCTGCTGGGTGTCTGCAGCGAAGAGCACCACGTCGTACGGCGCAGGCGTTCCGCCTTCCATGCCCGGAGATCCGGCAGGCATGCCGGGGACGGCAAGTCCCAGCGCTGCGGGGCGCGTCTCAAGCAGCCGGCGAATTGCCGCGGCTGGCACATGACCCTCGACGACGTAGCCGGAGATCTCTGCCGTGTGACAGGCGGACAGTGACTGCGGAACGCGGAGCCGCGCACGGATCGGCCGCAGATCGGCGGCTTCCTCGACGGTGACGACATATCCTTCGCTTTCGAGATGTTTCACCCACCCCGCGCAGCCGCAATTGGGATCCTTGTGGACAAGTACGGCGGTCGTCTCGGCCCGCGCCTTGCGAAGTGGCATGGCGAAGCCCGCGACCAGCATCCCTACCGCGTGGCGACGTGTCATACGTATGGTCTGCGTCATCGATACCCTCCGAGTCATGCGGTCACGAGCCATGGATTTAAAAGATAGGTCCAGTGAACGTCTAAATTGCGGCATCCGCTCGGGATGGTCCGACGGTGTTCAAGGAAGTCCCTGCGAGATAGTCCTGATCGCTTTGAGGCCTTCTCCAAAACGGATGATCGCCTCGCGATGCCTTTCAAGTTGGCCGTAGGGTAGATACCGGACATCCAGCCCAACGACGGCGACGGTGAAGGCCGGTCGGGCCATCTGCGCCCGGACTTCGGCTTCACGGTCGTCCGAAGCCACGAGAAAAATTCCTTTGAGGAGATTGCCGCAGGGGCCAAGCGCAAGATCGAGCATGCGGACGATACCCGAATAGATCGACGTCGTGTGCTCGACCTCGAACGCGGCGTGAATGGCGCCGTCCTGCTTGTCGAGCCAGAGCACATCAATAAGCCTGACGGCGTCGATCCCCGCCGAGCCGCCAAAGGGCCGAAGGTCGCCGGCGCATCCGTCGGAAAGTTTCCCGCGACCGTAAGCGCGGTTGCGGTCGTCGGCGGCGATCCAGACGTCGTATCCAAGTCCGAAGCTAATATCACGCAGAAGCCCCTGAATTTCAATATGGTTTCGATCGGTCTGTGCATCGCGAGCAGGCGCCTCCGCTTTGGCCTTCTCACGGACAGCCGCAAGATCGCGCTCCCAAATGACGATCCCCCTGCGCTGCCGACCGGCGGTTTCACATAGCGGCCCATCCCGACATCGAACAAAAACCGGCGATCGCACCGAGATCGTGGAGAGCAAGTCCCTGACGCCGAGATGATTTGCGAGACCGTCATCGGTCCGCCGAAGCGGTCCGTCCCGATTGGGACCGTTGATCAGCAATCCATCCTGATGCCGCATCGGGCATTTGATCCGCTCACGCCAGCGCACCATACTAGTTAATTCCATTACGGGGTCCGCTGCCAAGTTCGGGTCGATTGCTCCGGGGCATTTGGCACATCCCCCAATTCCAAGCATTGGCCCACGAAACTGAAAGCTCGGTCGTCTATAATCCCGCGCAAGTTTGCACCGAACTGATCCTGATGCAGATCGAGAATTTGGAAGATCAAAACGATCGAGCGGACACTGTTGGCTCGCAGCGTGCGAACGAATGTGCCTACGACTGGCAATTCCTGGCGTTAGGTATCACCCACAGTGATGGTGTGGATGGCGTCCGCTACCGGCATCTGATGTGCCAAAGTGAGTCGTTGTCAGATTCACTCAAAGGGAGCCATCCACGATGCCCACTATGATTGTCGGACTCGATCTTGCAAAGCACGTTTTTCAAGTCCATGCGGTCGACGCGACCGGCAAGGTCACGATCCGCAAAAAGCTCCGCCGCTCGGAAGTGCTTGAATTCTTCAAAGGGCTGCCGCCCAGCCTGGTCGGTATGGAGGCCTGTGGCACCGCCCATCATTGGGGTCGCGAGCTGACGGCACTCGGGCACGACGTGCGGCTGATGCCGGCGGGATATGTCAAACCCTACGTTAAACGCGGCAAGAATGACGCCGTCGATGCGGAGGCGATCTGTGAAGCGGTAACCCGGCCCACGATGCGATTTGTCGAGATCAAGAGCGCTGAGCAGCAATCGGGCTTAATGCTGCACCGGACACGCGAGCTGCTGGTCCGTCAGCGTACAGCGCTGATCAACTCGTTGCGTGGCCAGCTCGCCGAGTTCGGACTGATCGCGCCCAAGGGGGTCTGGAGCATCCCTGAGCTGCATGCGCTTGCCCAAGGCGCGACTCCAGCCGTCCTCCCCGATACGGTCCGCAGTTGCGTCGAGCTGATCATGGGCCAGATCGACGATCTGCAGACACGAGTTCAGACGATCGAGAAAGCCATTCGAGTAGCGCACCGGGCCAGCGAGGTCAGCCTGAGACTGCAGACGATACCTGGAATCGGTGTGATTACGGCATCCGCTATCACCGCCACCATCGGCGACATCAAGGTCTTCAGATCGGGACGGCATTTGGCGGCCTGGATCGGCTTGGTACCCCGACAGTCCGGATCCGGTGGCAAAGTCCACATGGGAAAAATCTCGAAGAAAGGCGATGCGTATCTGCGCAAGCTCCTCGTGCTCGGCGCCACCGCCGTGATCCGCTATTGCCGTAACAAGCCTCAGTTCGCAGCCTGGATCAATGCGCTTCTTCAGAGGCGTCCGGCGCGCGTGGTCACGATCGCGGTGGCCAACAAGATGGCGAGGATCGCGTGAGCGGTGATGAGCCGTGGCGAGACGTTCCGCCAGGAAGCCTCTGCCATCGCCTAAGCGAAAGCAACCGGAAGGGAAAGAAAGTCAGCTGCCGAGGTGGACTAACGAATTGGTGAGAGCGACGACGACGTAATGGCAATCGGTCGAGACCGAGGATTGGAAAAGCCCGTACCTGTGCATGCGCATCAAGCGCGACATAGTGGCTGGGATCTAATCTGCGGACTACCATTAAGGCCCGCGGACATGGGATCCGCTTCAATGAGGCCGGACCGATGACCGCACCCCGACCAAAAAATTGTCAGGACGTCGAAAAAGTTCTTGCCATGCGGACGCCATCCACCGATGCACAGGTGTGCCAAATTTTAAGTGGATCTTTTTGTGGTACTTGTTCTGGCCCTGTATGGTACTCTTGTGTATACGCCTTAAGGGCGTGTTCTTGAAAGTTGCCCGTCTTGACGGCACAGGCAATTCGCATGTTGCGAAACAGACGTGCGGTGTTGCTTTATCGTGACGGGCGGGGAGACGACTACGGGAAGGATGCGGCTACTTGCGCTAATGCTAAGTAATATCAGAGCACCTGACATCCTGCCAACAAGCCCTGACTTCGCACATGCGAGATCTGAACGAGTGGCCGATCGGTTAATCACCGCCTAGGGAGCTTTGTGGCGGCGGTACATCCCGTACGCCAAACCGGCGGCATGCGACGCCAGCTATTCGGCTGTCGCCCTTCCGTACCGCATAATCAAGGTTGAGCCTGAACGGACGCTGCCATATCGCTTATCCCAAGTGCCAGTGCAACAGACTGCTTCTGATGTGGTATGGACGATGGGCTGCGCAGAATCAGCGGAAGCTGCACTGCTGGGGACCGCATGAGATCATCGAAGCAAAAGTCGGAACCGGATATTTCCAAGGAGCAGGTCGCCGCGGCTGAGGCCGAAATTTTGGAACAGTCCAAAAGAATCGACTTCTATTTAACCGAGTATTCCATCGAGATACTTGCTCAAAAGATGCGCGACGGGGAGTACGTGGTCCCGAATTACCAGCGTGAATACACGTGGGAGGCAGACCGAAAGTCTCGTTTCATTGAGTCGGTGTTGATGGGACTACCGATCCCGTTTCTATTCTTTTGGGAAATGCCAGATGGGAGGCTTGAAGTCGTGGACGGGTCGCAACGGCTCCGTACACTGGCCGAATTCGTTCTTGAAGGATTGAGGCTTGGGGATCTGGAATCATTGCCAGCTGTTTCTCAATTCAAATTCGAAGATCTTCCCGAGTCACGTCAGCGTAAAATCAAGAACCGATCGATCCGAGGCATCGTTCTCAACGAGCTGGCCGATGAGCAAGCCAGGTTCGACATGTTCGAGCGAATCAACACCGGAAGTAAAGTCGCGAATAAAGCAGAGGTTCGAAGGGGCGCTCTCGCAGGCCCGTTCATGAAGCTCGTCATTGAACTTGCGAGCTTGCAGGAGTTCGCCGCACTCGCTCCAATGTCGGCCAAGTTGAAGGCTGAGCGCGAGAACGAGGAGCTCGTCGTGCGTTTCTTCGCCTACGGCGATGGTCTCGAAGGTTACAAGGACCGGCCATCCGAATTCCTCTTCAAGTATGCCAAGAAGATGAATGCTGCCTTCGCGGCCGACGACGGTCTTGCGGATATCTATAGGCAGCGATTTATCGAGATGCTGAAATTCGTGAAAGCTACTTTTCCGTTTGGCTTTCGACGCATCGAAAAAGGAACTGCTACGCCGCGCGCCCGTTTCGAGGCCATCGCGCTTGGAAGTCACCTTGCCATCAACGCGGCCCCTAATCTCCGAACGAATCCACCGGACACCAGCGGGTGGCTCGGCGAGAAGGAATTTTCCGACATTACTGGTGGCGACGGCGCCAACGCCAAAGGTCGGCTGGAGCGACGAATGACTTTCGTGCGCGACCGATTGCTTGGAGTCGAGTGATGGAAGAGCTTGGCGCCGCTTTCACGGAACGACATAGGGAAATCGAGGCCTATCTCGAACTCTTGGAGAATATAGAAAAAGAAGCTCAGTCTGGGCCCCCTCGTTTAGGGGAGGCTGGCGCCCTGATCACCACTCAACAACAACGAATTCTCTACTCTGGCGTATTTCTGCAGTTGTACAATCTCGTCGAAGCTACGATCGTGAAATGTCTAGATGGCGTTACCGATGCTGCTCTGAAGCAAGGCTCTTGGAAACCTGGGGACCTGACTATCGAACTTCGAAAAGAATGGGTCCGTGTCCTAGCTCGAACGCACGTAGATCTGAACTATGAGCATCGCTTAGAGAGCGCCCTCATTCTTTGCGACCACCTCGTAAGCGCACTGCCGGTCCCAGGCTTCGAAGTCGAAAAAGGCGGTGGGGGCAATTGGGACGATCAGGCAATCGAGCAGATAGCCAAGCGATTAGGATTCGCTCTGCAGGTGCGACCCGAGGTCTACAGCGCAGTTAAGCGCAAGTTTCGTGACGATCTCGGTTGCCTTCAGTTAGTCAAGAAATTCCGAAATCAGTTGGCCCATGGAAGCATCTCATTCGCCGAGTGCGGCGAGAATGTCACTGTCAGCGAATTGCGAGACATGACCAATCGAACGGTAGCCTACCTGAGCGACGTAGTGCAGACTTTTCGGGCCTTCATCGCCGACCATGGCTATGTCATCGAAGCCCGACGGCCGCAGGCAGTCACCGCATGACGAACAAATCGAAGTCTCCCTCGGTGTCATCGATCACGGCCGTTGACCTGTTCTGCGGCGCCGGTGGCCTTACGCACGGCCTCATGAAGGGTGGAATCAAGGTCGTCGCGGGCATTGATGTCGATAAGTCGTGCCGCTACCCCTACGAAAAAAACAATATGGCACGCTTTCTAGAGCGAGACATCAAGTCGTTACCCGGGACCGAAATTATCGAGCTGTTCGCGGGAGCTACGACCACCCTCTTGGCAGGATGTGCTCCTTGCCAACCTTTTTCGACGTATAGCCGCAGCGGCCGGAAGCACGGCGACGACTCTCAGTGGGCCCTCGTTGCCTCTTTCGGTCGCTTGATACGCGAGGTTCGGCCAGACCTTGTCACCATGGAGAATGTGCCATCCTTGGAAGCTCACCCGGTTTTCCAGCAGTTTCTTCGTAATCTGAAGGGCTACCAAGTCTCCTACGCGACCGTCGAATGCTCTAAAATTGGGATACCGCAAACACGAAAGCGGTTTGTCCTCGTTGCATCGAAACTCGACGGTCCCGAGCTGTCCATTCCAGTGAACGATCGACGCAAGACAGTCACCGTCCGGAAGGCCATTTCAAGCCTTCCGGCATTGGCTGCTGGCGAAGCAGATAGCCGCGACCCACTGCATGTTGCCTGCCGGCTCAGCAACTTGAATTTGAAGCGCATTAGAGCATCGAAACCGGGCGGTACTTGGCGCGATTGGCAGCCTTCACTGCGAGCTGCGTGTCACCGCAAATCTTCTGGTGAGACTTATCCGAGCGTGTATGGCCGCATGGAGTGGGACGAACCGGCGCCGACGATGACGACGCAGTGCTTTGGATATGGGAATGGCAGATTTGGACACCCGGAACAGGATCGCGCCATCACGCTGCGCGAGGCAGCGATGTTGCAGACTTTTCCGCGCGAGTACGTTTTTGCCCCCCCTGGACGAAAAGTCTCCTTTAGTCACATGGGCCGATTGATAGGCAACGCGGTCCCCGTCCGTCTTGGAGAACTCATCGCTAGGGCCTTCGTAGAACACGTCGGTGGCGTTGGGCTATAGAGTGGCGAGCCGACAGCCTGTCCGAGAAGCAATCGCTCCGGCCCGTTCGGAGCTCATGTCTCGAGTCCGTGGCAAGAACACGAAGCCTGAAATAGTTGTCAGGCAGACTGCGCACCGGCTCGGTTTCAGATTCCGATTGCATCGCCGAGATCTGCCTGGTTCACCAGATCTCGTCTTCCCAAGCCGAAAGAAGGTGATCTTCGTTCACGGGTGCTTTTGGCACCGGCACTCGGGATGTTCGAAAGCTTCCACTCCTAAGACACGAACCGATTTTTGGATCACAAAATTCGAAGCAAACGTTCGGAGAGATTCGCGCTCGATTGAGGCACTCGAAGCCCTTGGTTGGAAAGTTTGCGTCATTTGGGAATGCGAAACCTCAGACTATCACTTGCTTGAGTTCAAGTTGAAGGCGTTTCTTGGCAAAAGTTCATCTTGCAGAACTTCGAGCAATCAAAAAACTCTCGGACATCGAAATAAAACTCTCGGACATCGAAATAGAGGCTTGTAAACGCAACCTTTGCTCAATCCCGTCGATCATGTCACCACACTCGCATCCGGCTTCCCAGCTGTCAGAGCATTGATCCAGGCGAGGCAAAGGTCACGACTGCGATAGCTGCCCCACTGCTCGGTTTCTTCCTTTTCGACAATCGGAAAGGTTGAGTAAATGTACGCAATGTCTTCACGACTTCGCGTCGGATGGGCAGGATCGAATACGCCGTAGAGTATAAAGTACAGCGCATCAAGTTTGGCGCGCAGTGTCAGGCGGCGTTCTTCGTCCCAGCCAAACGGAGATTTCACTTTGCCAGCAGTATCGACATAGCCGAGATCGCGTGCAAACGGAGCCAAATCGTCAGCCGTGTAACTCAGTTCCAGAACCGACTCGCGGACAATCTCGGCGGCCGATTTGGCGCCGAACGTTCGGTCGTAAGCAGGTAACGGAACCACGGGAAGCTGCTCCAGAAGATACCACGCCAGGTGATTGCCGTGAACCTTCTGCCGCGCCAGATAGTCGAGAACAACGCAGTTGAGATTCGCGAGCATTAACGGAGCGAGCTCAACATATGCGGGGGCGACACTCCCTTTGGCGGGAAATAATACAGGCAATGTGTGGCCTGCACCAAAGCGAGGGATGATGGTGCTGATCGTGGTGCGAGCGTTCGTCACAGAGGTAACGTCCTTGAGTGACAGACACCAGTCGGTTGGCGCATCCCACCCTGTTTCCGATGATCGGACCCAATAGCGCGGAGTGGGTTGCCGTGCTGGGTCGCGGTGATCCTCAACGCTCAGGTCTGCTCCCTGCCCAGATCGAAAAATGTTCGCTTCAGCTAAGACAATATCTGACGCCCGATGGTCGAACGCTTGCACCATCTTGCCTTCGTAGAGTGGCACCCACTCTCCTGTCGCCGATTGAAAACGATTGCCGCCAACAAGCCACGCGCCTTCGTCGCCTTCGAGTTCGCCTCGCGTCCGAAACCGTCCGCTATCGTTAGCCATATCTAGCATCCGGACATAACGAACCGGCCAAACGGCATCAGTGGCCTCACGATTCGCCAAGACGGGTACCCGTGCATAAATTTGCGAAGTGATCTCCTTATCGCGCCGCGAGCGGAATATTGGGGCCGTTCCGCTGTTCGGATTGATCCTACCAATCTCCTCGGCGGTGACTGGAAATACGCGATCATCATTATTAATTTCGGCCAAGTCTCGGATGAAAAATCCAAAGGAAGCGCTCTCGAAGCGCTTGTTTGCACCCCCAGCAACATATGCGCAGAACTTGAAGCGGTAGTAGACGTCAGGGAAGAATAGGCTGCCGTCATAACGACGGTTGAAAAAATCAATGATGCAATGCAACTGCTTATCGTTCGTTACTTTACGAAAAAAGGCGGACGAGCTCTGATCTGATGCGAGACCTGATGGGATTAACAGCCCAACCATTCCGCCTGACTTTACCAGTGCATGGGCGCGCTCGACGAAAAGCGAATTGAGATTGGTGTCGCCTCCGGACAGCAACGGGTAGTGGCCCGATTTTCTTGCCATCCGCGCGGTATCAGACGCACGCGCATCAGCATGAGTGAAATCGTCCCACAGTGGGTCGCAATCTGTTTTGAGCCTTGCAATCAGCTTTTGTCGATCCGACGCTCGCGGAGCTAATGCGATTTCGGGCCGGCGTGCCGCGAACCATTCCACTTGTTGTAGCTTGATCCGATCCCACGGTGGATTACCGACGACGGCGTCAAATCCGCCATCGCGTTCCTTGTCTGACCAGTTGCTCCAAACGCCGGGAAAGCTGATCTGCCAATTCAGGAACCGTTCCTCGGCAATCAAGGCACGAGCGCGGTTCCAGATTGTAGTGAATGCCGTAACTTCCTCAGGTTTTGCGAGGCCTGGCTCAGGAGCCTTACGGCCGCGTGCTATGGGGATTGGATCGCCGAATCGCCCGTCGAGCCACAGGCGGACAAGCGCTTTGTCTTCTTTGGACTTCAGGCCGAGCCAATCCAGGGCGTGAATGAAGTTGACGAATCCGTCGAGTTCACCGGTCATCAACTCGACGTCGGCATACATGGCTGCCGACCGATGCGCCTCGGCGATCTCAACGTCGGTCAGCGCTTCGATAGTTTTCATTGCTTCCGCTGAACGCTGCGCGTTTCTGAGCGCCTCGTTATAAAAAAGCTCGCCTCCAGAGGCGGCTTTGTCGATGGCGTCGCGGACCCACAGGCCAAACAAGCTGTCGCCCGCATGGAGATGATGATCGATGAATGAAAGCGGAGCACCGACTGTAAAGGTGTGCAGCCATAGAGCGACCTTGGCGAGTTCGACTGCCATCGGGTTCTTGTCTACACCGTAGACACAGCGTTTGAGCACCATGCGCCGGACGATATGGCGGTCATCGAGTTGTTGCTCGTCGATTGTCCATTTCGCCGCTCGCGCGTTTTTCAGAATGGTGGTCCGAATATCCTCGATCTTATCCGCGAGAGGTGAGACGTAATGTATGTCAACGCCGAGCGCGGCGGCTTCGGCCATTGCATCAAGCACCTGATCGGCCAACATATCGACCAGAGTTACAAGGAAGTGCCCCGAGCCCATTGCTGGATCGCAGACACGAAGCGAGAGGACAGCATTAGCCGGATCGACGTCGCGTAATGTCCGCCGTCGATAATCCTCAGAATCCGCAGGATCGAGACCGCCTAGTGCTAACCGGAATGCGTCACGGCGTTCCGAGACTAGAGGCAGAAGCGTCTTATCGAGGATGAATCCAACTAATTCATCAGGCGTGTAGTAACTTCCTGTATTTTTCCGCGCGAACAGATTGGGGCGTACGACGAGAGAGCCTGCCGGGTCCCGAACCAATTCAAATTCTAGCAAGCGCTCGTAAATTGAGCCGAGTTGCTGAACCGAGAGGTCTCGGTAGTTGATATAGCGGCGCTCTCCCGAAGATCGTTCATAAGACAAAGCATCAAGAGCTGGTGCCATAACGCTATCGGGAACACGCGCATTTGTAAGCAGTGGCGTACTTGCTGTGGCAAACAAGCCGCCATTGTAGGGCGGAATTCCAACGGAACTATCGCCTTTGTCAATAATCCGAGACAGATCGGAAATATGAGACCAGACGCGCGCTGCCGAAGTGGAGAACGGATCGCCATTCGTGACACGCTGGCCAATCTCAGATCGCAAGGGACGCAAAGCATAGTCGTCGTATCGTGTATCGCTAACTGGGAGAAGGTCACGGTCCTCTGCATAAAGCAAGAATAGCAAGCGATAGAGCAGTACCAACGCAGCGTCTCGGACCTCCCCCAAAGAAGCATCTGGAGTAGAATTGGCGATGGCGGTAGCCAAGCTAGGGAAGACGGATTCAAATACCAATTTCGATAGACTGGCGGCAACACGTTCTTCGTAAAATGCGGCTTCGGCACGCGCTCGATCGTGGAAGGAATGCTGATCGGACCCCTCACGCAGAAATGCCTCGCGCCCAAAGATAACGGCGAAGACCCGAAGCCAATGATCGCGAACTTCGGCATCAGCGGAGAGATCGCCGTCCTCCAATCCCAGCACTCGACCGAGATCTATCTCGAGAAACTCTTCGGATATTGACCGCGCACCAGCCCAATACAACCGCCAACGTGTGCCATTTGTCAGAATGCCCCAGCGCAACGCACCAGCGGAAAGGTCGTCGATCCGACGCAAGTAACGCAACATCTGGGTGGAAGGCGCAGTCGTTTCATCTCGGCCGGATGCACGATCAAGAGGACGTGACCAGCGCTTGCTCTCGACTACCGCTAGGCCGTGAGCGTAACGTCGCCATTGTTCGCCTTGAGTATTGGCGACCGCCTTTGCCGCAGCGTCGGCAAACAGCAAGCCGTCGGGAACATCGTCCCGGCCCGAAACGGTGAGATTCTGTTGACGGAGAGAGTCGGTCCAACCGAGTAGCCTCAAGACAGGCCAGATGAAATCGTCCTCTGTCTGGCTTTCGTTTGTCTTGTGGCTTTTTGGAAATGCAACCGCAATCTCATCGAGCCGAGCGCGCAATCCGGCAACGTCCACGGCACGATATGATGGCGTCGCACTAATCGCTTCGACAAGATAGTCGACGGTAAACAGCGAACCCGAAATAAAAACAGTCGAATCAGTCAATTGCCACCCCCGGCGATGGCAATCCGATCACCGATCGGACCATCCATAAACGCTATCTCCGATGCGACCAGTATAAGATTCCGTCACGAGTTTCAGCCAGAAACCGAGTTACTCACGATTTCCGTTCATGCGCTAGATTGGGGCCGCTGATGCCCTCCGACGAGGTATTTTGGGCTGACTTTTGGATCTTTGAAATAAAATTTCACAAGTGCGCGGTGGTTTGTGCCCCTCATGAAGGTGCTTGGATTATTGGTCACGACGCAGATGCCCGTCCTCCGCAACGCGCTTGAAAAACGCTCTGCCCTGTTGCGCGCATGGAGGGCCATCCGCAAGCTTTCAGCAATGATCATCCGAGACCGCATCTAGGATGCGCCGCAATCTTCCCTCGTGTCCCGCGGGCACGTCTTCGGTAGTTTTCCGACACATGTGGGAGGTGCTACCAACGTCTTCTCGAACGGTCATGGAGACCTGCACGGCATTATCGCGGTAGATGGCCGGCTCAGGAGCCGAGCACTGGACGCCGCGGAGCAGACGGCTGACGAAGGCAGCGCCAATACGTCGAGTCGCGCGCCCGCCTCATCGCGAAGGCCCCCACACCGCGCTGCCGAAGTCGCCGCTACCGATATTGCTTGACGAGGCCAGGGGCATCAGCTCGTTTGACTAGTGCGCCGATCTTGGCCCCGGCCTCGTTAGGGGACCGCATGTCGAGCATACACCGCGTCGCGCAATGATCGTTGACAACCCTCAGCTTATTCAGACCGCCCGACGCCTCGTCACGGGCTAAAGACGACCGCTAAAATTCAGCGTCGTAAAACGCCGGCCGTGCTATGGGCTGCGTCGCGGCGGGCAGATATTCTGACAAGAAGATTTCTTTTCTTTCGTTCAGGTTGTCTGGCCAAGTAAAGTTTGGATGATTTATCTCTTCCAAGACGATTTCAAGCAGTGCGACAAGCTGCTTGCAGTTCTCTTTATTCAGGTCTCGTTCGGCCAATCCACTCCATGGAACCATCCGCATTAGAGCCGCCACCTCGTGGAATCTATCGACGAGGCCAACGTATGGTTCAGAGGCTATGTCAGCGACTTCCTTATTCCAGAGCGGCTGAATTACTTCCGTGCCATCCTCTTTCTGCGCAGATGGGTACGCCGCATCCAGAATTTGAAACATGATAAGATGTCCAGCGCGATTCAATCGTGGATCGCCGTAGAACTCGATGCGCAGCAGCATGTTGACGAGCGTGCTGCCCTGCAGTTCGGTCTGCTCTTCCCGAAATTCTTCCAAACTAGCGCCGAAAAAGGAGCGCTCATAGGCAGACATTGTTTCAGACGCAGCTGCGAGCAACGGGGGCGCTAGACGACAGAAGACGTCGTCACGGAGCAACTTTTTCGTCACGATCTTTTCTATCAGCGCTGCGCACGTTTTATACGTTCCAATTGAAGATGCTTCGCTCAAAAACTCCTTTTTGAGAAGTTCAACGAGAATCTCCTGCGCGCGGCGAGGCAACAGATTATTCCGGTGCAATTCACATTGCTGTTCGATGACGACACCGAGTTCAGAGTAAATCTCCGACCTCAACGGACGTCTGTCACCCTCGATACGTTCAACGAATTTTTGTAACGCGATCATCGTCGTCTATCCCCCACGCTCACAGCCGCCATGTCTAAGAAGCAGTTCTCACCAATTGATCTGTCGGTCAGATAAAATATTAATTATCTCAAAAATGACTGCTTGACCTGCTGCCATCGAACCGCGTCAATCCCGAATAATGAAATCACCTCAAAAGGTGGACCGCGCTATATTATCCTCTAATTGGCTTCAAGTTTTTGTCGCTCTTCGCGTTTCTCTGGCTGCATCTGCAGAGGTTTAATTCGGTCGAGATCGTGTAATGCCGAATTCATCTATATCAATGTCGTGATTTGGGGCTTTGTCTGCTGATTGCGTTTCATTTCGGACCGATGTGTATATTGTTGTCATGAGAATCGATCTCAAACGTTTGCGCGGTGATGCGAAGCGGCTGCAGGCTGCGCGCGTCGCCTCGCCCCAAGGGAGGGGCAAGACTGGCGCAACTCAAATCATCCGGGACAACTTCGACGAACTTGAGCGCCTTCACAATTTGGAAGGGGTCACTTGGGCTGAACTTGCAAGCTGCCTTGCAGCACAGGGGGTGACCCAGGGAGAAGGCCAGCCATTGACGGGCAGGCGGCTGACCGCCTTGATGCATAACATCAGAGTCCGGGCGACAAAGCTGAATGTAAAGAAGTCGTCCCAAGATCAGGCAGATAATTCGCCCGAAAGTTTGCGAAGGGGCAGTCGTTCTGTCCAAAAATCGGTGTCCTTAAGCCCGGAAATGGCTAGGGCGACCGGAATGCGAACGCCTGACCCAGTCATCAGCGAAGATGAAATTCGCCGGGCAGAATTGGCCAAGCACGCTCATCTCCTCCGAAAGCGCTGACTCTACGCCGTGGCGTTTCGGCAATTGGTCTGCAATCTGGCAGGCTCCTCCCCTGTAAAGCTCCTCCTCGCCTGACGGACCGCCCAATGGTTGCGCGTATTCGTTCAGTTGCCCAGGAGGATCTCATATGCCACGCCTTTTGCTCGTTGCCCAAGAAACTGGCGGTGTCGGTAAATCGACCCTGACCCGCGGTGTTGCGGAAGCCGTCCCCGACGCTCCGATCCTCGAACTTGAGTCTTCACCGCGGATCCTCGAATACGACCACGGCAAGACCAAGGGCGTGAAGCGCGTGTCGCATTTCCCGGTTCGGGCTGACCGCGCATCCATCGACCGGACAGGCGGCCAGGCCGCCCGAGCTGAGTTCGATGCGCCGATCAACGCCATGGTCGCGGCTGAGTTGCCGACGATCATCGACGTTGGGGCGAATACCGCTTCGTCTCTGTTGGCGTCGTTCGATGACGAGTTCGTCGCGAGCATCGCGGATACCGGGCTCGAGATGGCGCTCGTCGTCGTGGTCACCGCCAATGCCTCCGCGTTGACCGATGGCGCCAAACTGCTGGCTTCGTCGAAGCGGTGGGCCAAGGCACGCTTCGTGGTCGAGAATAAGCTGCGCGGCGACGTCGATCAGGCAATGCTGAAGCGCGTCGCGGATGGTGCTGGGGTGACGGTGTTGCCGAAGTTCGAATTCGAACCGCGCACGCTGGCCTTCTTGCAGGCTACGGGGCTGTACGCCATCCCGCAACTCAAGACGGCCGATTTCCAGAAGGAGTACGGCTTCAACCAGGCGCGTCGCATGGTCAATGACCTGAAGGGCTTCCGCCTGTCCGTCATGGAAGCGGTCCGGCCTGCAGCAACTTGGCTCGCGTCATGAGCCAGCGTCTTGCAACCTTGCGCACGCGATTTCGGGAAGCGAAGGCTGATGCCGACGCCTCCAGTCGCGCGGTCCGCCGGGCAAGCGCCGCAAAGCTCGCTGAGCTTCTGGCTTTGCCCGACGCGGAAGCGCGTCTGGCCGGTCTTAAGGATCCAGCGTTGCTTCCTTACGATCGCAAGGTTCTGGAGAACGCCATCGCGGACGTGCTGCCGCGACGGCGTATCCAGCTGCCTCGCTCGGCAAGGCAATTCATCCGATCCGGCCTCCGCCATGTCTGTTACCGGTGGCAAGGCTTGGTGATTTGCGCCCTGATCGCAATCCCTCTCACCGTGATCGGCAGCTCTGCTGTTCGGAACACCGGCGTCGCGAAGGTGTACTTCGATCGCCCATTCGACTTCGAATGGACCTTTCCCGACGGTCATTCGCAAGTTTACCGCCTGCCGGTTGGCACCGCCGTTCTCGTAATGGGCCGGAACGCCGCGGGAGATGTCCGCCTTCGATTTTGGTCCGCCAAGGACGGGCATGGCGAGACCGTTATGCCGGCCGCCGTCTACGCTCAATTCGCAATATCCAACGCAGAGTAACTCAGATGTTCTGGAAAGTCTTCGTGCCGTTGACCATCGCGGCCTTCGTTTTTGGTTTCCCCATCGCAGAATTCATGGTGCATGGCTTCAACGCTTCGTTGTGGCCGAATACCATACATTCTCCTTCGGTCTGGTTCAGCGCGATGGTGCAAAGCTATGGCTTGGATTGCCTCCTGGCTTATCGCGACATGGCGATCGGCCAGACCAAAGCTTTGGGGCCGTACGGCCGGATTGCCTTTGCGAGCATATTCGCAGGACCGGCCGTGGCGCTCGTCACCTGCTTTATCCCGAATTACGGACCGCGTCGCGATCCCTACGGCACCTATGGCAATGCCCGGTGGGCAACCCGCCAGGAACGGCGCCAGATGAACATCGGAGTGGAGCTCGGGCTCGACCCGGTGACTACGCGGCCGATCCGGGTTACGACCGAGAGCCACATCGTGACCATAGCGCCGCCGCGCACCGGCAAGACGTCGGGTCTGCTGATTCCTAACCTCGTCGTTCCTGACAATAACGGTTGGAACGGTCCCGCCATCGTCATCGATCCGAAGGGAGAAGCCTACCGTGCCGTCGTCGCGCGTCGCAAAGCGCTCGGACGGACGGTGCGCTGCCTCGATCCCATCGGCATCGTCGGCGGCACGGATAGCTGGAATCCGCTTGCGAACATGAATCCGAAGAATATTCTGCATTTGCAGCGCATCGCCCGAGCTCTGCTGCCCGAATACGTCGCGGGTGAATCGGTTTATTTCCAGAACCGCGCGGTCGCTGTGATCGTCGGTGCGTTTCTCGTGGCGCATTCCAGAAACCGCGCCAATCCGGCGACGGCTGGCTGGCTGCTGGCGAATCTTACGGTCTTCGAGAAGTATCTCAAACCCTTGAAAGGAGACGCAGCGGCGGCCGCGAGGTCCGTGCTTGAAATGGATCCGAAAGGCCGGGACTCGATCGTATCAACGGCCGCCCAGGCGTTCAGTTGGTGTACCGATCCTCGGCTGCAACGCCTCACCCATACCAGCACGTTCTCGATGTCGGACATCACGGCCGGGGACATGGACCTGTTCATCACGTTGCCCGCCGAGGATATGAAGACTCTTACTCCGCTCATGCGATGGCTGCTCTGTGAGCTTTTCACCGCTGTCCGGCGTCACCGTGCACGCGAGCCGATCATGTGTTTCATCGACGAAGCTGCGACGCTCGGCCGATTCGAGGAACTGCTGATCGCTGCTGGCGAACTGCCCGGCCAGAATCTGCGGCTGTGGACGTTCTGGCAAAGCCGGAGTCAGATCATCGAGGTCAACGGAACGGAAGGTGCCAAAACTCTTCTCAATACCGCAGAGTTCACCACATATTCCGATCTGCCATTGATCGATCCGGACGAGCGTGAACTTCTTTCGCGGTCGATCGGAAATTACACGCTGATGGAGGCAACCGAAACCACGGAGAATAACGCCGGCACGACAACCCGCGCCTTCCAGCCAAAGGGGGTACGCCTCTTGACAGACGATGGGGTTGGTCAGCTTCCGTCGACAGATCTTATCGTGTTCCCGAACAGCAAGCGATACGTCAAGCGCCCCATGATCATCCGCAAAACCAGACATGATGACACGCGGCTGATGGGATATGTCGTGTCTCAGCGACGGTAACGTCTGGCACGCGTCCGTACGTTGGCCAATCGCTGGGACCATATAAGTCGCGTACAGCATCGAAGAGGTGTCTAGACGCGGTTCTATATAATCAATTCCGCCCAACCTTACAGCTTCGAGCGGACAAAGCGTTTGCGCGAAGAGGGGTTTAGCCACGGTTCACATGGATCGAATTTATTCAGCGGGATGGCCGGGGTGGCAGGTCCGCGCGAGCTTCGGGCCTGATCGCCGCCGGATTTTATCCGTAGCTTGCCCTAACGGTCATCTTTTTGAGGGGCATCATCGAATAAATCCTTCATGCGACACCCGAGCGCCTTCGCCATAGCGTCCAGGAGGAGAAGGCTCGGATTGGCCCG
The DNA here is from genome assembly GCA_002256345.1 of Bradyrhizobiaceae bacterium PARB1. Lineage (GTDB taxonomy): Bacteria > Pseudomonadota > Alphaproteobacteria > Rhizobiales > Xanthobacteraceae > Tardiphaga. The sequence goes on from NKIY01000013.1 coordinate 143,990, forward strand.
TGCATTCTCGATGAGGGAAACAGCACTCTGCTCGACGTCGAGATGCGCTGCCAAATCATCCTGCGTCAAACCGCGGCGTTTCCGCGTACGTTTTACGTTCAAAGCAAGAAGTTTCGCGGCTGGAGCGTCGCGCTGGGGGAATCGGTCTTTGAAAGTCGTTCGCGGCATCGCCGGAAAATCCAGGCAACGTCCAATTTGAACCATCGGATTAATCCGATATTTATGCAGGTCTCCTATTGTCTCCTGAGCCACAGGGGGAAAACATGGGTCTCTACCGGTTCTCCGGCACGATCACGCGGCTTGGACAGTGCGAATTCACGAACGACTACGAAATCTACGCCTATGTAGAGATTGCCACCTCAAGCGGTGGCCGCCAGATGATCAAGAAAGTCGCAGTTTTCGCGGACATCGCGGCGTGTCTCTTTCAAGGTCTGGAAGGGGATTTCTACTTTGACGATGTCTTCGTTCCGGGGCGCCGGGCGCACTGTCAGTTGTGGGGGATAAGAAGCGCCGAACGGGCGGTTATCGATGGCGTAAACCTGCGTGTCAGCATGATGCGCCTCAATCTTCTTTGCGGGGTTCTGTTCACGCCCGTTTTCGGCGCCGGGACGTTGCGCCTGGCCGCAGGGATCGGGCAAATGATGTCCATCCTGAATGGCTCGGCGGACCGCCCCAAGTTCTTCGAAAGCACGTTGGAGCAGTTCGGATCTCCGGGACAGAATCTTGCCGGTGATCTTTGCAAACGCCGCCTTGTTGCGGATGCCTCGCAATGAGAAAACTGCCACTTGCTGTATCGGCGTTGCTTCTGTCTGCTATTGGTGTGCAGGCCGGAGCTGGCCAGCGATACACCACAACACAAGGACCAGCTTGCAGAGACGTCTCGCGGAAGCACATGACATTGCGCGTATGCCCAGGAGCGGGTGGGTATGAGGTGACATTGGCCGACGAAGGCAACGTGGCCGCCGTCACCTTCACGCGGGCTGGACATGATCGCACCAATGGACCGACAGCCGCCTGGCGTGCAGCGGGGGACGTCTTCGGAAAGCTGATTGAATGGCGTATCGGTCGTGACGGTCGGCCTTATGCGGCGATCCTTCGCACGTGGGAGAGCGGCGATCGAGATGAGCCGATTGCGTTTCTGAGAGTGTTTGCGTTGAACGCCACTCTGGCCTGTGAATATGGAAAGGTAATGGGCAGCCGATCCAACGCTAACGCGGAAGCGGCATGGTTGTCCGATCAAGCAGCGCGGCATGATTGCTCTAAACCGCCACCCGAGACGTTCGCAGTAACGAGAGACGTGCTTATGCCGAAGCACGGACACCAAGAGAAGCTGCGCTATGAGAACGCCGAGTTGACGCCTATGTTCGTCAAGACGTTCTGAAAAAAGCCGCGGAACGTTACGAAATCGTTGCGGGCTCACCGATCGTGACATCCTGGTCCTGTAGTGGTCACATACGCGGAGCAAGAGCGTAGCATTCCGTGTTTCGAAAGTTTGTTCGTCAGGGTGCGCTCTGGCACCCTGACGAACATTACGCCGATTGGCTCACGGCACGGGCGGCAGCGGTGGCATTATGCCCTTCAGGCTCATCCGCCAGAGCTTCATCGGTTTTGGCAGACCTGGCGTGTACACGACCATGACAGCGGTGCGTGTCGCAACCACCTGTTCACAGATCGGAAACAGGCTTTCCGCTATACCCAGTCGGTTGGCTACGTTCTCGACCATGGTGATCCAGGTTCCGCGGGTCGTGAGACACACGCTGGCCGACTTTGAGACGTCGCATCCCTCAAGGATACGACACGCGTCGTCGATAGTGAGGATATGCCAGCCGGTCTCTTCGATAGCCTTGATGACCACCAATGCGTGCGAGCTCGGTGGCTTCCTGTTCCCCGCGAGCAAGATCGCTCCATGCGCCGCAAAGGTGACGGGAGCGAATGGACATGGTTCGAAGGTTGCCAAATCCCTCGCACTTACACGTACTAACGGCATGCCTCCGTCAGTGGAGAGGGCCCGGTATTCCGCAAGATTGATCCCCGGGAACCCTGCGTAGCCCAAGTTGATCAGATAGCAGTGCGGATAGCGGTCGAGCATCTGGCGCGCCACGGAGGTTGACGAACGGTGATGCCGTGCCTGCCGCACGTTGCGGATGGCGCGTGCCCACGGGGCAGCCTGAATGGAATTCGCACCCCCGGCGAGGCGCGTTTGCGCGGTGCCAAGGAGAGCTGTCAGATGTTGAAGAATAGTCATGGCCGATTTCCTTTGCCTCACGACCGCTTAATTGTGGTCGTGAGCGCAAAGTGCGGAATTTACCGGATCCATGTTGCAGGCCAATTAGACGTCAGCCAGCGCTTGTCGTTTGGAATGTAGTGACCTTCACCACAAGAGAGGGCGGAAGCGCCGAAGCAACAGTTTCTCTCCATCGACCATTTGCGGGTAATTCGTAAAATCAACAGTCAGATTGATCCCGTCTTCTCCTTGTCCAATCCCGAATCTCGGGTCTATCGCGGCATCGGCGCTGTCAGGCTTTTTCGTTCGCGAGGTAATGACCGTGTTGTAATAGAGCGGCGGGACCCGCACCGATGCGTGTGATGCGATCGCCTGCTGCGCAAGGTCACGAAGCCGATCCTCGCCGACAAGCAGGTCAGTCAAGTAGTAGATCTGGCTATAGATTTTCTCGAGGTGCGGAATGTCCTCTCTGATGACGGCATGCCCCGGATTGGTCGATAAGCAGGCTGCCAATGTGACGGCTATCTCGGGAGACATTTCGTCGCAGGCTCCACGAGCAAAATAGCCGAACCAGGCAGCTAGATCGAAAAGGTCGGATAACGGCTCGAACTCGCTGTAAAGTGTGACAGGGTTGATCCCGCCATACAGCGCCAAAACGAAGCACCCCCACAGGTTCAGATCGTAGTCCGCACCGTAGTCTAAACGTGCCTTGGTACCCGGGCCCATCGGCAGGCCGTCCGCCACGCGATAACGAGCGGTCTCCCGTGTGATGCGGTGCACAGCGAGCGCTCGCAGGTGTCCCCGGCGCAAGACGCTGATGACGGGAAGTTCGCGGTCGGCAACCTCATGATAGCTGAAGCGCCCATAAAGCTGCTCGTAGCAAAGAAGCTCGGCCGCCGCCTGCGCGCGGATTTCCTTTGGGGTCAAGCCAAACCATACTTTCGCATCCGCGCGCCCAGCCGTACGTATATGTTCAGTCGTCACTTCCTGTTCGCGTTCCTCTCGGATCTCAGGTGCGCCGTATTGATTGCTGGCTTCCGTGAAAGCTGCTTCCACAGTGGCGAGCTCAACATTCTCCAGTTGGTCGCGTTCCGCTGCATTGGCTTGCGTCCATGTGTCGGCATCACGATTGGCTCGGAACCTGGCCATCTGTAGCACGCGACTTGTCCGGACGCATTGTGCGTATAAGGCGGTCCTCAATGTGCCGACAACCAGACCCTGACTTGGAGGACCTTTCTGACCCTTGTCTCCGTGCGCCGGGACAACGGCGATCCAGTCACCACGCTCGAAGCCCGCTCGCTGGGTCTCGTCAAGCATCACGCCATACGTAATAAGCTGAAATTCTGTGACCGCATGGAAGTCTTTGCGATGCCACGCCGCGAGAGTGTCCTCATCCGTCTGCAGCGGAGCACCGAATTTCGCGTTATAGTAAACGATAGGGATCTGCTTGAGGCTGAAGCGGTCGCGAATCACGTGAATGCGAGCGATTGCGCCGTCCTTGTGCATCGATGCGAGACGCTCTTCCCCGAGATAAATCCTTGCTGCGTTACGGTTTCCAAAAACGTCCGGCCGTCCAAATGACATTTCTTACCCTTTTTGCTCAAGCAGGAGATCTGCTTAGCGGGTGAGCCGTTTCGAAGCCGAGAACTGCGCTCGCTTGTATTGAGTTAAATCCGTTCTTCTTAGCGTCGGGACAATTCGCCCGGCGAGCCCAATCCCTCTCTCTCTATTTGGCCTGCAACGCGCAGCGATCTCGGCCCCTACCAACGCCCCCTTCGATGGAGGCGGATATGGTTGCGACAATCGCGGCTGGCACGACGGCAAGGTATTACAGCAAGCAGTCGGAATATTACTTGGGTGGCGGCGAGCCCGCAGGCCGCTGGATTTCGTCGACCAATGATTTCGGCGTGAAGCATGGTGCCGAGATCGATAATTCTTTGTTCGAACGCTTGCACGCCTCGCTGGATATGGATGGGCAGCCATTGTTGTCGAATACAGGCGACAAGGAAAAGCGTGTCGGTGGCATCGACCTGACGTTATCGGCACCAAAATCGGTCTCGGTCGCTTTTGCGCTTGCTGATCAGGAGACACGGCGCGCTATCGAGAATGCTCAATACGAAGCCTGTGTCGCCACGATCGCGTTTCTGGAAAGAAATTCGAGTTTCTGCCGCCGCGGGAAGAATGGCCATCGTCTCGAAAAGGCAAATCTGACGGTGGCCTCATTCCAGCATGGCGAGGGGCGCCCGGTCGAACATGGCGACGGCAAAGTCTATTCAGATCCGAATTTGCATACCCATGCAATTTTATTAAACTTTTCGCTCCGTGAAGATGGCAGCGTTGGCGCACTCGATGCGCGGCATCTCTTTGCCCATAAAATGGCAGCCGGAGCTATCTATCATCTATCATTGTCGACAAATTTACAAAAAATTGGATTTGAAATCGGTAGTGTGGGGAAGAACGGCACGTTCGAAATCGTTGTGCCGCAAGATCGTAATGGCGGTGAGGATTCACTGTCGGCCAATTTCGTTGCTCTACAGCGCCACTTCTCGGCACGGCGCCAAGAGATCGAACAGGCGATCGAAGCAGAAGGACTATCCACCGCGGACGCGCCGGCGCTGGCCGCAGCCATCGCTCTTGGGACGCGCTCATCGAAAAGCGAAGAGCGCCCGCGAGATCGTTTCGAATTATGGGCTGAAGAGTCCGCTCCGTTTCTGGACGCAGAGCGGCTCATTGCCGACCTGCGTACCACCAGGGGGCGGGATCTGCAGGAGCAAGAGAGTCAGATTGCTGAATGTGTCGCTCAGATCCCCTCGCTTCTGACAGAGCATGAAAGCGTTTTTGAGCGGCGTCATCTCTATGCCGCCGTCGCGACCTCGCTGGTCGGTACTGGTGCGGATGCGGCGCGGGTTGAACAAGAGGTTGAACGCCTTGTCGAAGTTCGGCAGATCGTCGAGTTGGGACGAGATGCCCTGCAACAGCCGGTCTATTCCACTCCCGAGCAAATTCTCGTCGAACGCAAGTTGGTCGCTGTGACCGAGCGACTCATGCATGAACATCGGGCTGCGCCTGATCGTAAGCGCGTACTTCAACTGTGTCGCGCGCACGGATTGTCGGCGGAGCAAACGCATGCAGCACAGATTGCAACAAGCTCGGCGGCCATTGCGGTTATCGAGGGCGCCGCTGGAGCTGGGAAATCGACGACACTTGCTGCAATCGTAGAGGCTTATTCGGAGCTTGATGCTGCCGGACCTTCGCTAACGACAGCTCGGCGGGTGATCGGTACGAGCCAGTCCTGGAAGGTTGCGAGGGAGTTGCAGAAACTGGGTATCGAAGCGATGGCAACGGACGCTTGGCTCGCGCGAACGAAAGAGCCGTTTCTCGACGCGAATACCGTTCTCGTGGTGGATGAAGCGGGTCTGCTCTCGTCACGACAGATGCTGGCAATTACCGAGAGGGCGGCGGAGGCACGCGCCAAGGTCGTAATTGTCGGCGATCGCGAGCAGCTCCAGGCCGTCGGTGCTGGCCCGGGCCTATCGATCGTTGCGGGTGTGACAGGGACGACCCGTGTCGATACCATCGTGCGACAGCGCAAGGCCTGGATGCGGACGGCGGTGACGGATTTTGCCAAAGGTCGTGCCAAGCAGGGATTGGCGGCGTTTGAGGAACGCGGGCTGCTCAACCTGGTGGCGGGCGAGCGGGCGACCGTCACGCGTGTTATCGATGCCTGGGAAAAGTCTCGCCGAGAGGCGCCGGATGGTTCTGTCTTGCTTATCGCCAAGACGAATGCACAAGTCCGCGCCCTAAATGACGAAGTCCGTATTCGCTTGAAGCGTGACGGGGTAATCTCCACCGAAGACATCAAGGTGGCGGCAGTGACGCCATCGGGCCACGGCCAGACGCTGGGATTCGCAGTGGGCGATCAGATCCGCTTCCTGGTTCGACACGACCGCCTGTCGGTCATCAATGGCACCACGGCCGCGATCACGCATATCGACGGTATGGACACGCAAGATCCGATCCTTCATGTGGCGATCGCGGGGCGGCAGGCGAGCTTCCAAGTCTCGGAACTTGCCGATGAGCACGGCAGAGCGCGTATCGGGCACGCTTATAGCACGACCATTTATGGGTCGCAGGGCCTGACGACGGATCGCGCCTTCGTCTGGGCGGGTTCAGCAATGACCCGTAACGAAGCATATGTCGCCTTCTCCCGCCAGCGCGATCACCTCGAGATATTTGCCGATCTCCGCGAAATCGACGCACAGGCCCGTCTTGACTTGCCATTGTCGGAACGGCTGCAGGCAAAGATTACGCCTGAACATCGCCTGGAATGGTTTGCGGCTCGCTTATCACGCCTCCAGGTCAAGACTTGCACACTCGATCCCACCCTCGATCTCGCAGTGCGTGCGGGCGAACGGCCGCTTGAGCGCAATATGGCATCGGCGTATGAGCGCGGCTAAGGGGCTTTTTGGGCTGAGAGCGCTCGCGCCCCTCGGCGGCGGCGATCGTCGCCGCTTGCCTCAAGCGGAAAGAGCAAGCAACTTTACGACAAGCTCTTTGTACGCTGTGGCCATTAATGCTCAATGCTCGCTTGAACGCGGCAAGCCTCTTTATTTGGTCTGCAACCTGATTCTGCCAGGAGCAATACAGATGACCTCCTTCGATGGAGGTTTCCGTGGCTGCGACAATCGCATCCCATACAACAGCGAGTGGACATATCGGGCAGTGCGGAGATCATCCGGACAGCCATGAAATCGCGCGCATTGGGATCTCTTCGAAGAGCAGCTTTGTCCATCACGGGGCGCAGCATGCGGTCGGCGAGAGCGATATTTGTGCTCTGGTCCGCCGAGCGCCGACCACGGAGGTCGGCCATGGCTAAGCCGCGCATCAAAAAGGTGCGGTTGCGTCCCCGGGCCGCGACTGGTGCCAAATCGGCGGCGCCACCGCCGGACGCAACACAGGCCAAGGAGTTGAGGACGCGTGCAGCCTCCAGCGCCTTACGGCCTTCCGACCCTGAGTTTTGGATCGTGATCAATGAGGTCATGGATCCGCCGCCCATCGTGCCGGCCGAGCTCGACGCCATCGAGCGTTATTTCTCGGCCGTGCTCGATGACGTCTTCGGTTCGCCTCGCAAGATGTCACTTTGACCAACGAAAGAGGAACATGCGATGCCCACACATGATAATGCTCCCGCTCGTGTAAGCGATCACTTCATCAAACTGATTGCCGAAATTGCCGTCGAGGCAGCGCTTGCGCTTATGCAGCAAGCAATGGAGGCGACTGCCAACGGGACTGATTTCACTCTGGATCCGGAAAGGCGCTTCAAGGTTGTCGGCCGCTTGCCGTTCATTCGCGAACTCCAGCAGCTCTCCGAAGAGCAGCGTCACGATCTTTTCGTGTATGGCTTCCGAAGCAATCCGCATGACGCGCAGGCCGATTTCGAGCGGCTATTGATCGAAGAGAACGGTCGCTTGCGCAAAGCCTTCCGTGACCGCTGGAAGGTGGTCGCACAGGAAAGTCCACACCGAAGGTGAGAGCATCTTAACCGTGCGAGGGCGGCTGAGCAAAGTACTACTTCCCCCGATTCCCTCGTATGGTTAGACTCATTTCTGTAACGTGTAAGAAAGCTCCGACATGGCCCGCAAAAATCTGCAGATCGAAACATCGTCACATGAGGCCAGTCAGCCGCGTCGCAATGTGCTCATCTACATCCGTGTCTCGACCGAGAAGCAGTCGAACAATCTCCTGAGCCTTGATTCTCAGGAGACGAGTTTGCTCACGCGTTGCAAGCGCGATGGCGATCATATCGCCGGCATCTTCCGCGAGGAAGGCGAGACGGCCACGAATATGCGGCGCCCCGCATTCGAGCAGATGATCGCGCGTGCAACCGACGGGACGCGCACGATCGATGCCATCCTCGTCTATTCGTTCTCGAGAGCCTTCCGGAATCAGGTAGAGCAGGAGCTCACGGTTCAAACGCTACGCAAGCACAAGGTCGAGTTGATTTCGCATGCCGAGCCGCTTGCGAAGGATGACACCGGCGACATGTTCAGGAAGTTCATCGGCATCGTCAACGAATACCAGTCCAAAGAGACGGGCCGTTCCACGATGCGGACGATGAAGGCCAATGCGCAGCTCGGCTATTCAAACGGAGGTATCATCCCTTACGGCTACAAGTCGGTCGCTGCGGAAATTATCGGCAGCAAGCAGAAGAAGAAGCTCGCTGTCGAGCCTGTCGAAGCGGAGGTGGTGATCCGCGCCTTCGATCTGGCCAAAAATGGCGATGGCACGAGCGGTCCGCTGGGAACCAAGAAGATTGCGGAATGGCTGAATGGGCGCGGCTATCGCTCGCGCAACGGAGCGTTGTTCGGAACAGGAACCATCCATGAAATGCTGACCCGCCGCGCTTACACCGGCGTGCGCAACTTCAATGAATTCGACCGGAGAAATGACGGCGAGCGCAAGGCTCCCTCCGAAATCATCGAATACGAAATTCCCGTCATCGTCGATCAGGCGACCTTCGAGGCGGTCCAGGCTTTGCTGGTGTCCCGTCGCCCGAAATCCCGTGGCCCCCGTCTGGCGTCCGCGCCATCCCTGCTGGGCGGGCTCGTCCGCTGCGACTGCGCTCAGTCCTGTGCGCTAACGACCGCGACCGGTACCTCTCGGACCGGTGTCATCTACAGCTATTACAAGTGCACCCACGCCATCAAAAAGGGACAGCACAAACAAGGCAGCGGAGCATCCTGCAGTAATCGCAAGATTGCCCGCCCGGTGATCGAGAAGCTCGTGGTAGAGGCCCTTCTGGATCAGCTTCTACAGCCAGAACGGGTCGCATCCATCCTGACAACCTTAAAGGCCCGCCGTGACGATCGCCAGGCAACTGCTGATCGCCGCCTGGTCGAGCTCGCCCGTCAGGTGACCGACGCTGAGGAGCGCCTCTCCCGCCTCTATGCTTCGATCGAGGCGGGGACGATCGATGGCACCGACCCGACCCTGAGGGACCGCGTATCCACACTCAAAACGACCCGGGACCGGGCTCGCGAAGCACTCGACTATACCAGGAAATCCAGCGCCGTGCCGATCGAGATCGATCCTGTGGCTATCGATCGTTTCACTCGCCTGATGCGTGAGCAGCTCGTGTCCGGCGATGTGGCGGCCAGGAAAGCGTATCTGAGCGCGATCGTGGACGCCATCATTGTCACGGATCGCACCATCCGCATTATCGGTTCGAACGACAATATCATGGCCACGCTAGGCCCTGACGGCCAACCGCGGACTCTGGTTCGTAAGTCTGTTCAGGAATGGTGCCCCTGGCCGGGATCGAACCAGCACTCCTTTCGGAACTCGATTTTGAGAGACCGGATATGCCCTATCCTTTGTGTATCCGGCAGTATCCGTTTTCCCGATAACCGATTGTCAGCACTAGCTTTTTTTGGTTCTCAGATCACACATACCTAGCCGGACGTACGCCATGGTTGGCTTTCTAGGTGCACCTATGTTGCACCTGAAATCCGACCTCAACGGAGGTTAGGAATGCCCAAAATCAAACTCACCAAGACCGCTGTAGACGCCGCAACGCCGCAGGAGCGCGATTACGAACTCCGGGATACGACGATACCCGGGTTCCTTGTCAAGGTCACGCCAACCGGCCGCAAGATTTTCATGGTCGCCTATGTCGCCCACAACGGCCAGCGCCGAAAGCCCGCTATCGGCCGTTTCGGTGAGATCACCGTCGAGCAGGCCCGCGGGATCGCCCAGGACTGGTTGGCCGAGGTTCGGCGAGGCGTCGATCCCAGCGCTGAGCGGGCGACAGCCCGGCAGGCGCCCACGGTCAAGGAACTCTTCGACCGCTTCATCACCGACTACTCGGAGAGCCGCAACAAGCCGTCCACCGTCCATTCGAACCGCGGCTACGGCAAGCGCTACATCATTCCGGTGCTCGGCCAACTGAAGGTGCCCGACGTCACCCGCGCCGACATCTCCAACCTGATGAAGAAGATGTCGAAGAAACCGACCAACGCGAACCGCGTCCTCGCGGCCGTGCGGAAGATGTTCAACATGGCCGAGGTCTGGGGCATGCGCCCCGACGGGTCGAATCCCTGCCGCCACGTCCCGAAGTACCCGGAACGCGGAAAGACCCGGTTGATCACCGACAGCGAGATGAAGAAGCTATTCGCGTACCTAGCGCGCGCCGAGGCGGAGGGGCTTGAGCATCCCTTCATCCTCCTCGCGATCCGGCTCCAGTTCGAATTCGCTGCGCGGATGTCCGAGATCCTCCAGCTCGAATGGTCGTGGATCGATTACGATAATCGACGCGTCGTCTGGCCGGACAGCAAGACCGGTGGCATGTCCAAACCAATGAGCGCCGAGGCGCAGCGGCTCTTCGAGACCGCGCCGCTCCTTGAGGAATCGCCGTTCGTCTGCCCGTCCGTCTTCGACCCCAACCTTCCGATGTCGAAGCACACGTATTACCAGGGCTGGCGGCGCATCCTTAAGCGCGCCGGGCTCCCGCATATCGGAACGCATGGCATCCGGCATCGCTCGGCGACCGACATCGCCAACTCCGGCATCCCCGTGAAGGTTGGCATGGCGCTCACGGCCCACAAGACGGTGACCATGTTCATGAAGTACGTGCACACCGAGGACGACCCGGTCCGAGCTGCGGCGGAAGCGGTGAACCAGCGGCGGCAAGCGTTGCTTGGTGGTCACGGGGCAAGCCTGCTTCCCGCCGCTATGACGGCAACGGTTGTGGAAGTGCCTTCGGTTGCGCCGGACGTCGAGGCTATTGAACCGGTGCTGACTGCGACCGGCAAGCCCCTCGGCTACGAGGACGGCCAATATGGGTCCCGCACCAAGCTCGGAAACTATCGGCCGTTCCGCCATCGCTCCGGCGAGAACCGCACCGTCCCTCTTGGCACCAAGCGCGATAAGGCAAAGGAGGTGAGCCATGGGTAGCTGCTTGCGCCTGACACATGCGCGTCAACCGTTTACCGCCGAGATCGGGTATGATACCCGTTCCCCCCGATCGAGATCGGGTATAAGACCCGATCTTCTAGGGATGATGATGCGGTTCGTTACGACGCCCGATGCGACCCAGCTTACGGGACTCTCGACGGCGACGCTGCGAGAGTGGACGAGCCGCCGGGCCTTAATCCCTGCGGATGTCCCGCCAAAGGGCAAGGGTTCGCCCGCAGGATTCACATGGCAGACAGTCCTTCTTCTTCGAGTCGCCGTCACACTTCGGGACCGCTTCCATCTTGAGCTTCAGCCGCACCGCACGTTGTTCGCAAGCCTCAAGACTGGTCTCCGGCGTACTTCCTTCATCGCGCTATGGGGCAAGACATTGGCTCTGCAGGGCGGGGATGATTGGACTTTAGTGGATGAAGCCGAGACGCTCCAGCTGAACAATGATGCGGTGATCATACGTCTGCAAACGCATCTTGAGGCCTTGTCGGTCGGCTTCGCTCTCCCCCGTCCGGGGCCGTCGTCCGGGCAGTTGGAACTCTTCCCCGCACGCTCGATCGAGCAATCGGCTAATGCGCCGGTCGTTCCGGCTGCTCGCAAGCGACAGGGTGATCCCATTGCGACCATTCGCCGGAGGTCCGCTTGACGAGCGCAGCTTTCAAGCAGGCGTTGGAAGCGACCGGATACATCGGCTCCAACGGTCGGCCGGCTCCCGGCCTCGTGTCGGCCGACGATCCTCGCGCCGCCAGGATGCGCGCGGTGTTCTCCGACGACCGCGTCGGGCTGAACGCCGACGCTGTCTTCTCGGCGCAGAACGCACCAGCCAGCATCTTCAAGGACGCCGGCGATGCGGAGCCCAGCGAAGCAGACCTCCGCCATTGGCAAGAGGCAGCTTGGAACGTTGGCGTCGCGCCGCTTCTTTGGATTGTCACGCCCACGGACGTTCGGCTTTACGATTGCTATGAGTCTCCGGGGCAGACCGACGCGCAACCAGATCAGGCGCCGCGACCGCTCGACAGCTTCGTTCTCGATTCTCTGGATCGGCTGCGTGCCCTCGACGCACAGTGCGGCCGCATCGCCACCGAGACCGGCGCATTTTGGTCGAGCGCCATCGGCTCCAAAATCAACCGTCGCCATCGCGTCGATCGCGAACTGCTTGCCGAGATCAGCGCGCTGGAGGATCGCCTCACCGTGCTCGGCGAGCCTCAAACCGACCACGCTTCGGCTCATGCTCGCGACATCGCGCAGCGATTCATCGGGCGCTGCATCTTCACTTGGTATCTCTTGGATCGCGGGATTGCTCAGCCGTTCCTGCCATCCAGCGTGCCTGCCGATCTCAGCGCCATGTTCGCTACGCCGGCCAACGCTTTCGCCTTGTTCGACTGGCTGCGCACGACGTTCAATGGGGACTTGTTTCCGATGGACGATCCCGGCGCCGAACGCGAGCAGCTAACACCACAACACCTGGAGCTCATCCGCGATTTCGTCGAAGGTCGCAGCCTCATCCCCGAGCGTCACGGTCAAGGGAGGCTGTTTCGGTTCCGCTTCAACGCGATCCCAGTTGATCTGGTCAGCTCGATCTATCAGCAGTTCGCCCGTACGAGCGCGGCCGATGAAGCACGCTCTCAGGGTCTCCACTATACGCCGGTCGAGCTCGTGCACCTTACGCTCGACCCTGTTTTTGAGGGGTTGGCGGCAGATGCGCGGGTCGTTGATCCGGCCTGTGGTTCGGGCGCGTTTCTAGTCGAGGCTTTCCGCCGCCTTGTGTGGCGCGCATCCGGGAGCAAACCGGCAGGTCGGCAGCTCGTGCGCCACATCCTCTACAATCAGCTCTTCGGAATCGACATCAATCGCGCCGCCCTCGGCATCGCGGCGTTCAGTCTCTACCTTGCGGCTCTTGAACTGGATGAAGAGCCCGTCACACACATCGGCGATCTCAAGTTCGATCACCTGATCGACACGACGCTGTTCGAGGCCGACTCGCTGGGCGGTGATCTTCCGGCCCAGATCACCAGCCAGACTTTCGACGCCGTCGTAGGCAATCCTCCTTGGACGTTCGTCACTAAGGACGGCGGCGCGCAAAAGCGGCGTGAGTCCGATGCGGCAACGCTGCGCCCTCGACGGAGCCCGGATCAAGCGTTCTTGGCACTAGGCGCGGATCTGGCTGGCGAAACCGGTCGCGTCGGAATGGTGATGAAAGCCACTCCGTTCTTCTCGAAAGACATCCACGCTGTCGCGGCGCGGACCCATCTCCTTGAGCGTTTGTCTCCTGTCGCGCTCATTAATCTTTCTTACCTCCGCCGCGAAGATCTGTTTCCCGACGCCGTCGGTCCCGCGCTCCTTTTTTTCGCCCGGTGCGCGCTAGGGCCAGAAGCAGACCGGCTCCTTGTTGGTTCGATCCCTTGGACGCCGGACTTTCGGCGCACCGGCGTTTTCCATCTCGGACCTGGAGAAATCCGCTCCGTTCCTTTGAAAAGAGTGCTCGCGACACCGCCCTTTCTGAAGGCGGCGACGTTTGGAACGGTGCGTGATGGCTGGCTCATCGAGCGGCTCGAACGCGAATTTCCGACGCTTGACGAGGCGCTGACAAAGCTTGGAATCGAACGACGGGTAAATCGCGGACAGGGTTTCAAAGTTCAAGGACGCGAACAGACCGCGAGCCCCGAAGACTACGCCGATCTCGCGGTCGTCACGCCTGACAATTTCACACCTTTCCGCTTGGACGCGAGCAAGCTCGACGAATTCACACACAAGACGCTTCATCGGATTCGAAGTCGGTCGATCTTTCGTGGACCGCTGCTCTTGTGCTCGAAGGTGGGATCGGATGCCGGCGCGCAGCGGGGACGGTACAGCGCAGCCGTGAGCCGGGATGACGTGCTTTATACGCAGGGCTACTTTGGCGTTTCGTTCGCTGACGCAGACCCGCGTCTTGCGTATCTGCTTTCGGGGATTCTGAATTCCAGCCTCACCGCCTTCCAGTTTGCGCTCGGCGGACCGACGTGGGGTCTCGAACGACCGACGGTTGAACCGCACGACCTGTTGTCGTTGCGGATCCCATTCCTTGGCGAGGGTGATCCAACCGCCATCGACGCGGTCATAAAGGCTGAGAAGCAGGCAGCTAACGCGCCCGCCAATGCGTCCTCCCTAAGTCAGCTCGACGACGCCGTTTTCGAGCTCTACGCACTTGAGCCAGACGAGCAGACTCTGGCTCGAGAAAGCGTCTCTCGCGCGCGCTATCTGATCTTCGAGAACCGAAGCGAACGCATTGGCTTGGTCGCGCCACCGGATGCACAGAGCCTACGTGGCTATGCCGGCCAGGTAACGCGAACCGTTGACGCGTACCTGAGAGCGCGTGGCGCGCGCCATCTCGAAGCCGTTATTTATCCTGTGCGGCTGAGCAAGGGCGACCTCGCGGCCGGCATTCCAGGAATCACTGCGGTCAGATTTGTCATGGCCCCTGGTGGCCCCGGGGAAGAACCGGTGGTTCGCGAGGGCGACCCGGCGGAGCTTCAGGCTCTCTCAGCGCTCCTCCGCGGTCAGCTCGAGGCGGACATCCCGCCATATCTCAACGAACGCAGGCAGATGCGGCTGTACGGCAACGAGGATCTGTTCATCTTAAAGCCGACCGAAATCCGCTACTGGACACGCACAGCCGGGCTGAACGACGCCGACATCATCCTCGCCGATCACTGGCTACGGAGGCGGGATGTCGTTGCTCACGCCTGACGTCCCCTTCGGCCTCCCCGCCTTCGCCCTGTCCGACGATCAGATCGCAACTGTCGTCGATCTGGTGTGTCGAGGCTGTGACGCGGCGCGGTCCGACGTCACGCCCGGTATGCTTGAGGTTCCGACCACGATCGTCGTTCGTAAGGCCATGCGGCGGGTCAAGAAGACCCTCGGTCTCACGAATCTGCAAGTTCGTGGGGAAGTCGAGCTCGAAGACATGGCGACCAGCGACCCTGCCCTTCTCGGGCGGATCGACATCACCCTGCAGTTCTTGCACCAGTTCGGCGACGAGGACGCCTATGTGGCGGTCGAGTGCAAACGCGTGCGAGCCGGCGACTCAGCCCTGAACGGGAGTTACGTGGCGAAGGGCGTCGATCGGTTCGTCACCAGCCAGTACGCTACCGGCCATGATTGGGGGTTTATGCTTGGCTATGTATTGGCCTTGCCGGCAGCGGATGTGGTCGATGCCATCGATGCCCGTATCCGCAAGACGTATGGGGAAGCCGCCGGCTTGACGCCGGAGACCACGCACGCACTTTCTTTAGCCGTGCTTCAAGGCGCGCTTTCGCAGAGCAGCAGTCACACGATCCGCCTGAAGCATATCTTCGTCGACATGCTACCGGCCGCGCCGGTCAGCTCTGTCTAGGCGGAAATCGCGTCTATCGGTAAGCTGGGCTTCAATGCGCTCGGGCCGAGGCCGAATCAGAGACATAGCCATATCGCCAAAGGCGAAATGCAATCGTGCGCCGCCCCGAAACGTTAATTCGTCTTGGGTTTGAACGCACCGAAGGGTTTCATGTAGCCATCCCGGATCATCGGCGGCTTCAGCTTGGCTTTGACCAGCGCGGCCTCACACTGCTCACGCAGAGCATCTGAACCTCCACCAGCGCCCACCAGTTCGACAAGCACACCGCGCAACGCGCTCACGACTTTGGTGACCTCAGCCAGCCGAAACGCGAAGCTGCCGACAGGAGTGGCCTTCTCGTCGGCCACCGCCTCAGGCAAGGCGGACACCCGGACCGCCTCTCGCCCTGCGTAGGCCTGCTTGAACCAATGCTCGGCCTCGAGAAGCTGGGCGTGATCCTTCTTGTAAAGCGGGTTGCTCTCGTCCTTCTCGCTCTTCGCCTCGATTACGAAATCGAACGCCGCCTCGGTCCGCCACAGGACGTCGGGGCCCACTCCATGGACCTTCTCGGGTCGCTCAGCATCAAACCCTAGATAGGCACCAAGATTGGCCAGAGCCTCCTCGTACCTTGACGCAGACGCTTCGGGCACGAGGTCGCTCATAGCCTCATCAAAATCTGCCAGGATCGCGCCACGCTGGTCGTACTCGCGCAACCGCCTGATGATCGCGGACGATTGTTTGCCCGGTGCCGGTCTCGCCACATAAAGGGGACGTTTGCGCGGCGGACTGTGATTATTGTTGATCGAGAAGGCGGTAGTCTGCAGCTTCTGCCCCTTGAGCTCGTCTTCCATCTGATAGGCGATCCGGGCTGCGGCGGCGGCCAGCCAGGCCCGGCGCTGGGCGTCGTTGGCCAGCGCCTCCTCATCCATAAGCTTCTCAAGCGCCGCGAGCGCCTTTTCATACTGGCCCAGCCGCTGGAGCTTTAACGCCCTGCGCTCGACGGAGGCCACCTTGAGCGCCAGTTCGTCCACCGGGGCCGAATGAGCGGCATCCGCCAACTCTGATGCATGGTAGCCTACCCAGTCGGCATCGCGCTTAAGGCATTTGCCGATGGTTTCTCGGACTTCCTTCGGCGTCGTCACCGCCTCACTTACCTCCTGGCCCATCTTGAGCTGGACCCGAGTGCTCGCCGTGAGGAAATCGAGGTTCTTCTTGCGTCCGATCCAGCCGACCAGCTTGGTTCCGATCAGCATGATCACGCAGTAGTCGGCACCGCCCCGAGTGCCCCGCCCGATGCCTTGCTCGATCCGCTGGGCGAGAAGTGAATTCACCGCCGCGTCGGCCACCACGTTCATGCGGAAGACGTCGTAGTTGGTGGTGCCCTGGGGAAGATTATCCATGACGAGGAATCGGCAGGCGTTGCCCGCGAGATCAATGCCGTCATAGCGGTTGGCCAGCACCAAGGGCCCGTAGGCATCGCCCGCTTGCATCGCGGCGACTTTCTCGGACACGACTTTTGTCTTCTCCGCATACTCGGCAACGTCGGTCCATTCCTTTGCGGCGGCACCCGATGGCGTCAGGATGGCGACGCCCCGCTTGCTCTCGGCAATCTTTGTCGCGATGTCCTTCACCATCGGCAGTATCGGCGTGCCAAGCTTCATCAGCCCAGGAACGAGGATCATACGTTCCCCGACGCCGGCCAGCGATGCGGACGTAACGGGCCTGGATACTGCGTCTTGTGCAGCGCCGAACGTGCGGACGATCTCGCTGTCGTCCGCAATAGTGGCCGACATATAGATGCGTCGCCCGCAGTCCTCGAATGTCGGGAGCAAATCGACTGGTGGAAAAATCGGAGTGATGCTGATCCCGGCCTTACTGAACAGGCAGTGGCACACCCCAAGATTGTCCCGCAGAAAGGGCCAGACAAACGGGTCGATCTCCTCGACCTCACCCGCCAGATACTGCTGAATCTCGTCGCTTTTGCGGTGCCACGCCCAGCTTGGCACCTCGATGACACCGAACTCCTTGCCGTTGATGATGTCGGCGAACGCACCCGCGCGACCGACTTCCTTGAACGCGGGTCGGAACCGATCGGCCAGTTCTGTATAGACGTCTTTGTGGTCCTTGATTGAGACGTTGAGGGTGAACGCCTCGCGCACCGACGACAGCGCCACATGCGCATCGTCGAGGATAATGGCACCGACCTTGACCACCGCTTGTGCCGATCCGCGTACCCCGAACTTGCTACGCCCGTTGAACAAGGTTTCGTACGAACCGACGAGGACCGTCTTGCCGTCGTGAAACTCCGCCGGAAGGGGCTGCCCCTTTGTGTATGGCACGGCGCTGATCCCATACTCCTCGCTCTTGGCCAGGACCTGCTCGACCAGCTGATTGGTCGGAGCGAGATAGAGGACGGGCTCGCCCGTCTCGTTCATCACCGATTGTGCCATAAGTAGCGCGACAAGGGTCTTGCCGCCGCCAGTATGCAGCTTGACCACGATGTCTCGATCGGTGCGACGCGCGAACCATGCATCGAGCACTTCGGCCTGACTTGCGTACAGGTCGTTGATACCGGGTGGCTTTGGCAACGCATTGAAAATGTCACGCGGGTTTACCGGCTTTGGCTTAGCCTTCGCCTCGCGCAACTTCTTGAAGTCCACCATGTAATCATACTCGCGTCATTCGGTCGATCCTTCTTAGGGCCAGAGGACCTGGATGGAAACGCCTTCCCCTGGGGCCGAGCCCGCGGGCTGGGCCGACCGTGCCTGCGGGCACTGCGCCCCGCAACGCCCCGGTAGAGTCAGAGGGCGGCGGCTGTCGCCGTGACGGGTTGAGGGTCGAGAGAGAGGCTCCCGACCGGCCCGTCGCGGAGATGACCGATGACCAATGTGGAAGTTCTGGACGCCCGCCCCGACGCGCGTGGCGGCTATAAGGTGGATGTCTCGCGCGGCGAGAGGGTCGGCCGTGTCTCGTCAGAGTGGTTCAATCGCCCGGCCGACGAGCGCTATTTGTCGCTGACCGACCTGTTCGCTTCGGTGAAGAGCCGCAGCGAACGGAGCCGCACCCGCACGGTGGAGAGCGCCGCCGTACGGGTCGAGGCGAGCCGGGACGATGCCGAGCGCCTGTTGCTGCTGTTGCCCGGGTCGGACGCGCCGATCGCGCCGACCCACTGGAGCTTCGGCCAACTCGCGAGCCTGGTCGGCGCGCCCGCCGCCTACCTCCGGCAGCTTCCGGCAGCGCTGGCCGGTATCAACCTGCAATATGGCCTGACCTCGCACCGCGCCTTATCTTGACTCTGTGATCCTGTCTCAGAATCAGGCATGGAGCCGCGTCACCGGTGCTGCGGTGAAGCTCTTCAGACGTCCGGGTCAAGCGTTCCCGCAGCGTAAGCGAGGACAACGCTTGACGCGG
>NKIY01000024.1 GCA_002256345.1 Bradyrhizobiaceae bacterium PARB1
GACCGTGCAGGCGCCGAGCATCAGCGCTGCGCTGTCGACCTCGAACGCCGCCGCAGCATCACAGCAGACCGCGACGCCGACCCAGGGCAGCGGCAACGCGCAACCCTCGGTGATCATCGTCGAAGTGTTGGGCTACGGCGGGGGTGACGGTAGCTCTGGTGAACCTGAACAGGGGGACGGTTCGCGCCGCAAGCGCAATAGCGAGCAGGGCTACAATACTAACAGTGTCCTCCAGGTGGTGGGTGTTGGTCCCCTTTCTGACTTGCAGAAGAATGCGCTGACGAAGGACGAGCAGATCAATCTGGAAGAAAGATAGTCTTCTCTGATCAGCCCGCCGCGGGCGAAACAATGAAGGAGCGGCTCGCTGCGAGATGCTCCTCATTTGCCGCTCCTGGGCTTCGGAAGAGGATTGCTGCAAGCGGCAGGGGGGCGGTCAGGATCGTCAAGAGAATCGCTTTCGTGATTCAGGACATCATGATTGCAGCGGCGACGGCCGAAACCGGCGCTTGCGGGTCTATGTCGACGTTGAAATCCGCCGTCTTGGTCGAGAGGCGATGGAAGGTTACTCTCCGGCACACCTTGTCGCCGCAGCCGTAACCACAATCGGGTGCGAGGTGCTTCATTTCGGCGGAGAGTGCCGCTTCCAGACTTCCAGAGGACTCGATGATGTTGAAACTCGTCCTACCCATGACATTGGCCGTCACTGCCGGCCTGAGCCTGGTGGTTCAACAGGCATTGAACTCCAACCTGCGCGTCGCACTGAATTCTGCGGCCTGGTCCGGGTTCATGAGCTATTTCGTCGGCTTGGTCTGTATGATCCTGCTGGCGATCGCGTTGCGCGACCCTGTTCCGTCATCTGCAACGATCTCGCGCATTCCCCTTTGGGCGTGGAGCGGTGGGGTGTTTGGTGCGATTTTTATCGGCCTCGGGATCATGCTTGTCCCACAGCTCGGTGCCGCGACGTTCTTCGTCCTGCTGGTCGCCGGTCAAATGGTTGGATCGCTTATCTTTGATCACTTCGGGATCCTGGGCGTGCCCGTTCACGAGATCAACGCTGTCCGGCTCGCTGGGGCCGCTCTGCTGGTCGGTGGCGTCATTCTCATTCGATGGTGACGGATCGTGTTATGGCATTGTTGCGTCACGAGCTTCCATCTCCCGGACTGCTGTCCAATGTTTCAGAGACTGATGAGGCACGCGTGAGGACCGCTTTCGTCGAACGCGAACCAGATGTCTTCGCTTGCCGCGCGTCTGACTCAGACGGCAGCAGGCGAACGCCTTACAAGGAGAACTGTCTGGTAGCGCTCGCACGAGGCATCGGCCGCGATTGTCCTTCGCTGCTCACGATAATCCTTCCAAAGCAATCCCACTGCGGCCATTAAGCTAGGCTCGTGCATCATGCATGGCCCGCACGTCTTTAGATCTGACTCCCTCTAAAACGATCGATGAGGCTGGCGCGGTCTCAATGACCCGTATGAACGGGGCCGCCAAGCTTGATGTTACGAAGCATCAGTGCAAGCGGTACGGCTGAAAGCGAGATCAGCATGAGAACCAGGAAGGCATCCATGTAACTGAGGAAGGACGCCTGGGCCTGCACCTGCTGGCCGATCCACTGGATGGCCTGGGCGTGCGCCTTCGCGGAAGAACTGCCGCTGGCGGTGAAGAAGGCTGTGATCTGTTGCAACGCATCCTGATACTGGGTGCTGGATGGGACTACTTGCTCGATGAGCCGATTCTGGTGGAATTGCTCGCGGTGCGCGAGCACGTTGGAGATGATGGAAACTCCGATCGAGCCGCCGGTGTTGCGGGCCGCGTTGATCAAGGCTGACGCTTGATCGGTTTTTTCCGGATCGATGCCGTCGTATGAGGCCGCCATGATGGGCACGAAGATCAGGGGCAGCCCGACGCCGAACAGCATGCGCGACCGCGCCATGAACCAGAAGCCCAGATCGCTGTAGACGTTCGTCATGAGATACATCGAACAGGCGATGACCATGGCACCTGCGACGATCAGATATTTCGGTTGAATCTTCGCCGCCAGACGCCCGGTCACGAACATCATGACCATGGTCACCACGCCGCCGGGCGAAAGCAGCAATCCAGCCCACGTCGCGGTATATCCGAAGTCCTGCTGGACAAGCAGTGGCAGTGATTGAGTCGTCGCCAGCAGGATGGCGCCGGTCGCGAGCATAACGAGGAAACAGGCGCCGAACTGACGGGTCGCCAGCATTCGCAGATCGATGATCGGATTGGGACGGGTCAGCGCCCACGGAATCATCAGGATAAACGCGGAAGCACAGATCACCGTAGAGGTGACAATGAACGAGGATCCGAACCAGTCGTCTTCGAGGCCGCGATCCAGCACCACCTCCAGTGCACTGAGGAAAGTCGCGATCAGGATAAAGCCGATGACGTCGAAGCGGGCGTCTTGCGGCGTTCGGACGGTGGGTTGTGCAGACTCATGCAGGACGACCGAGATCAAGGCCAATGCGAGCAGACCGACCGGAACGTTGACCAGAAAGCACCACTCCCAGGAGAGATTGTCGGATAGCCAGCCGCCCAATGTCGGCCCGACGACAGGCGCCACCACCACGGCAATCCCGAATACCGCAAAGGCCTGACCACGCTTCGCGGGCGGAAACGCATCCGCCAGAATCGATTGAGCGACCGGCACCATGCCGCCACCGCCGAGTCCTTGCAGTACGCGACACAGCAAAAGTGCATTGAGGTTCGGAGCAAACCCGCAGAGCAACGAGCTCAGGGTAAATAGCCCGAGACAGATCAGAAAGAAGCGCTTTCGGCCAAACAAACGGGCAAGAAAGCTCGACGCCGTCAGGATGATGGCGTTAGAGACAAGATAGGTAGTGACAACCCATGATGCCTCGTCCTCACTGACACCCATCCCTCCGGCGATATACGGAAGCGCCACGTTGGCGATCGTGGTGTCGAGCACTTCCATAAAGCTCGCAAGCGCGACCACCATGGCGATCAGCCAGGGGTTTGCTGCACCGCTCACGGCAGCCGGTGATCCTGTCGCGACTGCCTTTCCACTCATCACAGCCTCCCCAGACGCTCGAACAACGACGGGGTGGCGTCAACGCGGGCGGTGGGCACCACTGACATGCCCGGCCCCAGCGCGACGTCCTCGGGCGGATCGTCCATGATGATCTTCACCGGCACACGCTGCACGATCTTGACGTAGTTGCCGGTCGCGTTCTGGGCCGGCAGCAGCGAAAACGCGGTCCCGGATCCGGGCTGCACGCTATCGACATGGCCATGAATGGATCGCCCGGGGTAGGCGTCGATCCGGAGCGTCACGGCATCGTTCGGCCGCATGCGATCAAGCTGAATCTCCTTGAAGTTCGCCGTCACCCAGATTTCATCGGGGACAAACATTGAGAGGTTCGTTCCCGGTTGCGCGAACTGGCCGACCGCTGCTCCGAGATTGACGACGCGGCCGGATTGAGCCGCTCTCACGGTCGTATAGGAGAGATTGAGTTGCGCCTGATCGCGCTGCGCTTGCGTCTGCGCGAGATTTGCGACCGCGCTGGCGCGCTGAGCTTTCAGCGCCTCGATCTGGCGTTCCGCCAGCCTGAGTGTGGCTTGCGCGCTCGCAAGCGCCGCCTGTTGTTGATGAAGCTGGGATGAATATTGCTGCGCGTTTTGGACGGTGCCGGAGCCAGTCTGCTCGAGCCGCTCGTAACGCTCATTCTGCTGCTGTGCAAAGACCAGCCCCGCTTGCGCCTGATCCACCTGCGCTTTGTTGGCGCCGATCTGAGCCTGTTGCACATCGAGCTGCGCGTCGAAGTTTCCGATGCTCGCCTGAGCTGCACCGACCTGAGCCTGCGCCTGCTGAAGCGCAATGCGGTAGTCGCGATCGTCAATGCGCGCAATCACGTCACCGGCTGCGACATGCTGATTGTCGGTCACAGGCACGGACGTGATATAGCCGGAGATCTTCGGCGCGAGCGTGGTCTGCCGAGCCGCGACGAAAGCGTCGTCGGTTGATTCGAAATGACTTGAATAGTCCACGTAGAGGTAGCTGCCGCCGATCACCGCGCAGAGGAGCACAGCTCCGATTGCGGACACGACCGGTCGGCGACGTAAAAAGCCTGGTCGCCCCGACGCTTTCCTCCCCTCGCCGTTTTTGATGGGCTCGGCGACCGGTCTCGGCGTCTTATCCCTGGAGTCGTCTCTGCTGAACGGCCGCACATTGTCGGTGCGAGATGGACCATCCGGCTCTGACACAGGCGACGCGGCTGGCTCCACGCTGTCGTGGCTGGGATCGAAGAGGGTATTTTCCCGGTCCTTGTCTTCCAACATGATGATCGCTCCATCGCGATGCGCGGCACGGGGGCGAGTGTCTCAAGATCGTCCGCGCTAAAACGATACTGTATCGTTCTATTAACTAGTAGGAACGGCATTGGTGCCTGTCAAGGAGAACGGAACCGTTTCGTTCTATTTACTCGCGGACCAGATATGCATATTGAGTTGAGCGAGTGGCTGCCGGAGAACCGCCGCCATGGAAGGCTTCACAAGCAAAATGACCAGGTTAAAGACAGCTTCAAGAACGCGACGGCCCCCTGCGAGACCTGGCCGCCCACCGAAAGAGCTCGCTGGCGATATCGAAGCACGGGTGCTTGATGCCGCGCGCGAGGTCTTCCTTGCACGCGGATTCGAAGGCGCGAGCGTTGACGAGATTGCCGAAGTCGCGCGCGCGGGAAAGCAAACGATCTACAGCCGTTTTCCAAACAAGGCCGCACTGTTCACCGCCATGGTCACGCGCGACGTGGCCGGCCGCTTGGCCGAAATGAGCCACCTCGTACCGGCGGGCAAGACCTTTGAAAGACGCCTCGTCGATGCCGGGATCACGATCGTGCGCAGTGCGCTCGACGAACAAAGGATAGGCTTGTTCCGACTGGCAATCGCGGAGGCGCAACGGTTTCCGGAAGTCGCAAGCACGGTGAGTCACGAAGCCTATGCGCTCAGTACCGAAGCCGCAGCAGAGCTGCTCGGCGAAATATCGAAGTCCGAAAATCTTCAGGCTTTCGCGCCGGGGCGCCTTGCGACGACGGCCCGCTTCTTCCTCAATCTCGTCGTCGTGCCGTTTCTGTTTCGTGCGGTCTTCGAACCGCATCTCGACGATTTGCGTGCAGAGGTCGACGGGCACACGGAGCGGAGTGTCGCGTTTTTTCTGACAGCTTGCCGAAATGTAGATGCCATCTGACTTCCGCAACTTCGGGTTCGCAGGTAAGTGCTGAATGGCGCACCCGACACGATTCGAACGTGTGACCTTTGCCTTCGGAGCAATTTAGCCTGCCTATCCTAAATGCACGACAGGGCACGCTACAATGCGATATGTAACTGAAGGTACTAGACAATTCGTATTTCCGCGCCGAACTGTCTATCCAGAATTTCGCTCCGATATCCATCCGGTTGCTTCCGTGGTGCTTCCGCGGAAGCAGCCCCTCACTAGCGAGGGGAACACCTCATGGCAAAGCTGACCAAGCGGATCGTGGACGCTGCCGATGTTCGCGAGAAGGACTATTTTATCTGGGACGACGAACTGCCCGGTTTCGGCCTCCGCGTGTTCGCCTCCGGCAAGCGCAGCTACCTCATCCAATATCGCGCTGCTGGACGCACGCGACGCTACACCATCGGCCTGCATGGCGTGTGGACGCCGGAGACAGCCCGGCAAGAAGCGAAGGTCCAACTCGGGCGCGTCGCGCGCGGCGACAACCCTTCCGAAGAACGTCAGCTCGATCACAAGGCCATCACGGTCAAGGAGCTTTGCGCCCTCTATACCGCTGATCTGAACGCGGGCCTCATTCTGGGTAAGGGCGGGCGACCGAAAAAGCCCACCACCATCGTCACCGACACTGGCCGTATCGAGCGGCACATCATCCCGCTGATCGGCGCGCGCCGGGTCAAGGATCTCACCAAGGCCGACATCAACAAGGTCTTGAAGGACATCATGGCCGGCAAGACGCGCGTCGCCGTCAAGACGAAAAAGCTGCGAGGAAAGGCCATTGTTCGTGGTGGCGCGGGCACCGCCACGCGCACCGTCGGCCTATTGGGCGGAATCCTCACCTACGCTGTCGATGCTGGGATTATAGAGGTCAATCCGGCGCACGGCATCAAGAAGCCCAAGGACAATGTTCGGAATCGTAGGCTGACCGAGGCGGAGTATCGCACCCTCGGGCAAATGCTTCGCGATGCCGCGGCGAACGAAAAATACGCCATGACCGTGGACATCATCCGGCAGATCGCGCTCACCGGCTGCCGCCGCTCGGAAATGATCTCGCTAATGTGGATCGAAGCTGACACCGACGCGAGCTGCATGCGCCTGGTGGACAGCAAGGAAGGTGAGTCCATTCGTCCAATCGGATTGCCCGTCGTCGAGTATCTGGAGGAACGGCGCAAGACCGCAGCGGGCACCTATGTCTTCCCAGGTCAGGGCGAGGACCATGCGTTCGGCAGCTTCCCGAACCATTGGGAACAGATTTTCAGCGACAGTCCGCTCGCCGGCGTCACCCCGCATGTCCTGCGTCACAGCTTTGCCAGCATCGCCAACGATCTCGGTTTCACCGAGGTGACCATCGCGGCGCTCGTCGGCCACTCCAAGGGCTCGGTGACGAGCAAATACATTCACACGCTCGACACTGCGCTCATCATGGCCGCCGACACGATCTCCGGTTACATCCAAGGGCTACTCGAGGGGATCGAATTCAAACAGACGGCCTACGCATTGGATCGTGATTCTCGTCGAGCTGCGCTTGACCTCTTCCTGACCAAAGCGGTTGGAGAGCCGGGGAACGAAGCCGAGGACGAGGAGCGTCGCTTGGCAGCTTGAGGCTTGCGATCAGCCACTGGTCGGCGAGCAATTCATCGCCGCCCACGATGCAGTCGAAAAAGCTTTTTGAAGAAATCGACGATCTTCGGTTTGGCGCCATCGGCGACCAGGTCATTTGCTCCGAACCGGCAGACCATCCTGACACTCCTGCACACCGAGCGCAGCCGTAGCGGCGCGTTGTCTCGTTCGACCGCTTGATCGCCCGCTGCCGCATTGGCTCCGCCAGCATTGGAGACTTTCTGAGGCAGGAACGTCTCGCAGAGGGGGCATCTGACGCAATCGCCTCACGCCCCCGTTGCGCGCAATTTAGGGCACATATACTTCAAGGATCGGGGCGGAAGGCGCTACCGCTTCGGCCCGACGCTTGGCAACGCGCTTCGCCGCATCGCGGACAAGTGCAAGCTTGCGCCTGTCCTTGTCCACGCATGCCAGAATTTGGTCATCAGTTGCGGCGTCGATCTGTTCGGGCTCACAGAGCTGCGCGGCGGCCAAGCGGCAATAGTCGCCCCGCAGCAAATCGGCTCCAGCGAATTGGGCGAGGTCGACGGCGGCGCTGGGCACGCCATATGTCAACCGGATCGCCAGACGTCTCACACGGTCACCGAGATCGAGCGTGGGGTGCAGGATCTCGGCGACGCGAGCCGCGACCGGCATCAGATCGCAAGTCCGCGCTGCGACCGCGCGTATGGGGCCGGCGGCGCCGCCAAACGCACCACCGAACTGCGTCAGCACGCGCTCGATCTCGCTCATGGCACGACCGGACACGAACAAAAGACAAGCGACCGCCTTCTTCGCACGCAGGGTCGCCTGATGATCTTCTGTTGTCCCGCGCTGAAGCGCGTTCAGGACGTGCCACGGCACATTCTGCCTCTGCAGCTCGTTGGGCCATAGCTGAGGCTCTTTCTGCGTGCTTTTTCGGTTGATCGGAAAAAGGAGTTGATCGACCTCGACCGTCGTTTGAGCTGCGGCAATCAGGACGGGATCGCTGATTTCTTGGGGCTGAAGCGAGCCGAGGCAATCTACGAGCGCGACGATGGACCCGACCTCTGCCGCGCTTTCGCCAGCGAGACGGCCCAGCTTGGTCAATTCATACGCGCCTGTAGCGTTCTTCTGCACCAGGCCGTGGCGTTCCAAATCCGCTAGGGCCGAAAGCAGATCCGGCCGGCTCCACTGCCACGCGCTATGGGCGCGCCGGGCTTGGAACGCGCCGAAGCTCGATTCCAGAAATTCGACAATCTCCTCGCTCGGCACGCCTTCGCCGGCCGCTCGTTGTGCCGCGACTAGGACGCGGATAATCAGGGAGCGTGGGTCGGTTGTACCGTCGAGGAAGCGGGACACCAAGTCTTCCGGCTCCGCGGTCACGTATCGCGACCACAGATCATGCTCGGCGCGCGGATCGAGCGCCAGCAGATACGAAGCTCCCTTCTCGGCGAAGCCAAGCCTTCCCGCGCGACCGACTAGGTTCTTGTATTCGGCTACCGAATAGGGCTCGTCGCCGGGATGATTCAAGCCGGCGATGATGACCGATGACGCGGGCGTGTTCACGCCCATCGCCAGCGTCGTCGTGGCTGCGATGACGCGCAGGCCCGAGCCGCTACGGCGAAATTCTTCCTCGATGACGCGCCGCTCTTCGCGGTCGAGATCCGAGTTGTGGAAAGCGACGCCGCGCCCCAGCGCGCTCCGCAAGTCGGCGCTGGCCTGCGAGGGATCGCCGCCGGGCATCTGCGTCAGCGCCTCGGCAGCCGGAGGCAATCCGAGCGACTCTGCGAGATAGTTGGCGCAGCCGCGGGCTTCGCCCTTGGTTTCGCGAAACACGATCACCTGCTGGCCTTCGGCGACAAGCTTGCGCACCAGCGGGATGATCCAATCCTGGCTGGATCCTTTGCCGCCGACAAGACGCCGAACGAGCGGCCCCTCAACCTGCTCATTGCCATTCTCCGGGTCAAGAAAGCGGAAATGCCCGGTGCCGAGCAACAAGCCCTCCTCAAGCGGAACGGGCCGCTCCGTGCGCCGCAAGAGCCGCGCGCCGAGCCATTGCTCAAGGCCGTTCGTGTCCCCGATCACAGCCGAAAGCGCGATCAGTTGGGGCTCGATCCCCTCACGCCGGCGCATCCGGATGAGCGTCAAAATGAACTCCAGATTCGCGCCGCGGCCACGGTCGGCGATCATCTGCGCTTCGTCGATCACGATCGCGCCGACCTGCGCCAGCACATGAGGGAATGTCAGCGCGATCGCGGCGAACTTCTCATAGGTCAGGAGACCGACATCGTATTGGCCCCGCAGCAGAGGCGCGATGTCGTCCGTCTCGCCCGTCGCTTCCACCGTGCGGACCCCGAAACCGCCATAGACGCTCTCGAAGTGCCGCCGCTTGTCTGCCACAAGGGCCTTAAGCGGCAGCAGAAACAAAGCCCGTTTGCGATCCAGCACGTTCCGGAGCGCCGCGAGCTCGCCCACCATCGTCTTGCCCGAGGATGTCGGGGCCGACACCACCAGGTTCTCGCCGTCCAGCACGCCGAAGTCGGTGATGGCGGAGATCTGAAGCGCATTCAAGGACGGGATCGCTCCAGCCCAGGCGGTGACAAGCGCGTCGGGGAAACCGGCCGACGAGAGGCTGGCAAGATCGGACGTCACCTTGGCAGGCAGACGCGCCGGGAAGGCCGCCCGATACTTAGCGCCCGGCACGAACACGGGCCACGCGACATCGCCG
Organism: Bradyrhizobiaceae bacterium PARB1; assembly: GCA_002256345.1. Lineage (GTDB taxonomy): Bacteria > Pseudomonadota > Alphaproteobacteria > Rhizobiales > Xanthobacteraceae > Tardiphaga. The sequence goes on from NKIY01000024.1 coordinate 9,558, forward strand.
TCGATGCTCCCGCGCATGGTCGGGTTCTGCTCTTTGCCGCCCTGCAGCGCGGCCGCCCGGACGCGGCTCGTGACATGCTCGAGGAGGCGGTAGAGCGAGAGCTTGCCGCCGCTCACGACTTCCTCGGCGCCACATAGCGCCTCAAGCAGAAAGTGGGTCAGAAAGCCGTGCCCGAACCGGCGGTGCTCATAGGCGGGCTCGGTCGCCGCGGAGGCGGTGAAGATGATCCGACCAGCGCCGCCAAGCTGAGCCAGGCGCGCTTCGGCGGACAAAAGGCTGCGCGGCTTCGCATCGACGTGCAGAACCTTCGCCCCAATGCCGCCGGAAAAACAACAGTCGAGGAACAGGATCAGGCGCTTTGCCGGTATCCGCGAGAACCATTCCTGCAACAGCTCGAGCGGGATCGCGGAGCCGGCGAGATCATCTGGATTCGCGTCGTGGGTGACGAGCTCATGTGTCTCCGACCCATGGCCGGAGAACGCGATCACCACCGTATCCTCGGGGCCGCAGCCGGCCAGGTCGGCAAATGCGTCCTCAATCCGCTGCCGCGTGGCCTCCGCATCTGCCAGCAAGACTGTGCTACCGCCCAGCGTGTCGAAGAACAGTGCCTCCAGCGCCGTCGCGTCGCGACGCGCGCAGGTCAGCTCATCAATGCCGGTCGAGCTATAACGGTCGATGCCGATGAACAGGCCGCGAAACGGCATGAGGCACCACGCTACGCCCGAACGACGCCGACGGAGAACGCGGCTCGTGGCTTCTCAGCCTTCTCCAGCACGACCGGCGCGAACGTGTCTTTCCGCGCGACCTGCTTGTTGCCCACCTTCTCGAACCAGACACACCAGACGGCATCCTCCTCCAGCATGGCCGTCTTCCCGACCAGCTCGACCGTCATGATCGGCCCGCCTGACTTCACCCGCACAAGATCGCCGGGCTTGAATTCGGTAGCATCCATTCTCCACGCTCCTTCTCGATGCCTATCTGTCCTCGCCAGGCACCGGAGGAGGTCGCAAGAAGCTCGCCCACGTCCCCACCACCATGAGTGGAGACGCGCACGTGCTAGGAGATCGCCCCATGCCTAACATCAATATATGGTGTGTCGGTCATTCCTTGCACAAGGATTTCGGCGAAGACCGTGTAAGCTCCTGATAGATGTTCTTGATTTGTCTCTTAGGGCTGCGCTGCGTTCCGAAGCGGGATAGCCCGACGGCAACCTGCCGTCGGGCCTATCGTCACGATCTGCCAGATAGCCAACGCCAGGCGCGGCGCCAGAAGCCGGGAGCCGCCTTGACGGGAGCGGGCTGAACGGCAAGTTCGATCGCTGGCGTCTGCCCGTAGAAGCGCGCTTTGGCAGCGCGGTCACGACGACGCTCGGCTTCGACCTGCTCGTCACTCCAGGGGCCGGCCTCGATCACCTTGCTGCGGTCGATCACATAGTGTGACCGGCATTTCAGCGTCCAATTGCCGATCGACGGCCGCAGGGAGACGGTCTCGCCATCGAACGTCATCTTCCAGTCCGTCGGCGTGAAGGGGGCGACGACCTCCTCGCCGCAACCGCAGCAGCAGCTGTGGGCTGATGTGGCATATTCCATCGAAACATAGAGAATGCCTGCCTCAAGGCGCTCAGGGATGTGTTCGACGAAACGATGTTCGAGTCGCTTGTGCCGTATCACGCGAGATCCCCGTTGATCAGCATGTTGCCGTCGGTGGTGTAGGTGCAGTGATGCTCGCGCTCGAGGTCGCGGTAGAAGCCGCGAATCTTCTTCCACTTGACGACCGCGAGGACAGCATTCAGGGCGTTGAGATCCGCGACCTGGATGTTGGAGGCGTAGATGTCCTTGGCGCCGCCGCCGACGAAGGAAATGCGCTGCCGCGCGTGATCGCGCTTCTCCGGCGTACTGGCGGTGACGCGCAGGATGCCGCCCAGCGACCCCTCGTCGAGCTCGAGCCCCATGCCAACATCGACGAACGCGGCGCCGATCGCCTCGAGCTTCTCTACGATCAGCCGCTTAGCGTCACCCGCATCGAGGGACAGGAACGCGAAGGTGACGCCGTCGAGAAGGTGAATGTTGTCGACGCCGAGCGCGACATCGTGCGCCACGATGTTCCGGTGCATCCGGCTGTAGATGCGCTTCAGGTATTCGACCTTCTTGGGCGCTTCCCGCAATTCCTCCAGGCTCGGAGCGCCCGGCGCGCGAAACGCGTTATGGGTCAGGAACTCGTCGCTGTCGAACAGCCGGATTTCCCGGACAGGCGTCTTGGCGACGAAATCCAGGATGTAGCCGCCGGTCCCCCCGACGCCGATGATGGCGACCCGCTCGTTGACGAGTCGCTCGGTCAGGACGCCGATCCCGACACGGTCGGAGGCGGTCTCGACATAGTTGAAGACGCTGTCCTCCTCCTCTTCCGGTTCGCGGAAGGTGCGAGGCGTCGCGCCGGACTTCAGCACTGCGGCCGGGCCCGCGAGGATATTCGCGTAGCTCGTCATCTTGTGGTGGTAGTCCGAGTAGCCGCCGTCTGGCTTGCTGGAGAAGCTGTGCGTCGCCTTCAGGCCGTGGCCGAGATCGAAGGCGCCGGCCGCATGCGAGATGCCCTGGATGGGCCTGCCGTCGGCGTGGCACGGGAAATCGCCGTCCCAGTGGATGACATGGGTGTCGGGCGGGCGCGTCTGATCTCCGGCCAGCGTGAGGCTGGAGATGAGGGTGCCGATGCGCACCTCCCGGCGCGCATCGACATACGGCACCTCGCGCATAACGAGATACCCGCCCTGCTGCTGGACGAAGTAGCCTTCGTCCCGCAGCCGCTTGAGGTCCGGATTACGACTGAACAGTGCGCGTGACATTGAACACCGTGCCCTTCTTCTTGACGTCGACGGAGCCGCCAACCCCGAGCTCACCGGCGGGCGGCGTCGACGCCGCGTGCCGGTAGGTCATCGAGAAGACGACGTTGGGTTCGTGCTGGCCCGGGAAGGCGAGCTGGACGATCTGTTCGAACGTCACCGTGCGGGCGTTCACCGTGCGCGGCCGCGAATTGACGATGATCTCGAACGTCAGCCGCGCGGTGATGAACCGCTCGATGCCGGGCTGGACCAGATCGATCAGCTCGCCATGCTCGATCAGGCGATCTTCACCGCCGGGAACCTCGAGGAAGACGGCCTCCCCCTCGCCGGGCTTGGCGAGGCCGTAGAGCACCGTGCCGCTGATGACCGGCTTGCCCCAGAGCAGCTCGTGGTCGTTGAGGGTCAGCTTGAAGTCGCGGTCGGTCTGGAAGGCGATGAACCGCTCGGCGCCGCGCTCACGCAGGTCGAACGGCTCGTTGAGCCTCACATCCTCGAAATCGCCCGAGGGCAGGATCGCGATGAGGCTGTAACCGTCCCGCGGGTCGAGTGCCGCGGCTTCCAGCAACTGGCGGCCGAGCGGCACGGGATCGCTCACCACACGGGACTGGAAGTTGAGATCGCCCTGCGCGAGGAGAAAGCGATACCCCCGCGCCGGACGCAACGCCCGGCCTTCGCGCAGGGCGTCGCCGAGATCGTCGTAATCAAGAAGTTCTTCGGTGTTCATAAGATTGGGTCCTTAGGTTCGGCCGAGGCAGCGCCGCGGCTCTAAGGGTCCAATCGGAGCGACGGAGGCCGACCGGTAAGGTCAGACGAACTTTTTTTGCAAGGGGCCGTCGGGGGTCTGCCCGCAGATGAAGAAGGCCGGGCAGTTCGGGCAGGTGCGCGACGAAACCTCGGCCGGAAACCGTCCGGCGCGGATGTCGCCGAGAAACTTTGCGAGCTTGTCCTTGCGCCCCTTCAGCTCCCGATCGGACAAGGCAAGCGCATGTGCCTCGCCGTCGGAAAGATGGACGAGCTCTGCGACCGCGCCGGGAAAGGACTGCCTGACCGCCAGCATCAGCGCCGCCGCGCCGACATCCTTGCCCTCGGCCGACCGCATGTGACCCGTGCGAATGCGGCGCACGGCGCGGATGCCGTCCGGCCGCACCAGCACCTCGTCCGGCCGAACGATGATCTCCTCGCCGCCGAAACTGAGGCTGAGCGCGACCGGCGCTTCGGGGACTGCTTCGGCGCGGTTCGCCAGGAAGAAGCGCAGCATTGCCAGCGCCAGATCGCGGAATTCCGCGCGATAGCCGTGCTCGCCGAGCCCCTCGCCGGCGAGCGCCGCATCGATGCGATCTTGCAGCGCCTGCTCGGACACGGGTCCATCCGACGCGATCACCGCCTCGACCACCACGCGAACCGCCTCATGCAGATGCATGAAGGCGGTCGCGGTTCGCCGGCCGCCGACCTGCAGGACATGCGTGTAGAAGAAGCGACGCGGGCAGGATTCATAAAGAGCGATCTGCGGGGCGCCTAACCGCAGCCGTCCGTCGACCACCAAATCGATATCCCGAGCTTCCGCGGCCACGGGAAGCGGCCGTGCCGGCACGAGCGAACGGCGTGTTAAGGTCGCCCCGAGACGGTCGAGGAATGGCGAAAGCGGTCGGTTGTGGCCGTTACTCTTCTCGGTCGGCGCATAAAGGATCAGGCGATCGCGGGCGCGCGACTGCGCCACGTAAAATAGGCACTCCTGCTCCTCGGCCTGACCTGCGCGGAACGCCTCCAGCGCACTGCCCTCCGCCCCCGCGATCATCCCGTCGGGCGCCGGACAGGGCGGCGCCGGCGGCGTGCGTGGGATCGTGTCGCTGTTAAGCCCAGGAATATGGACGCCACCGAACTCTAGGCCCTTGGCGCCATGGATGGTCATCAGCCGCACGGCGTCGAGATGCTGGGCGGCCGCCGGCAATTGGCGCAGGTCGCGGTCGTCGCCGAGCCGCACGAGCCTGCGCACACGATCGAGCAGGCGCGTGATGGGCAGCCCGCGTCCGGCCGGTTGTACCCGCACAAAGTTGAGGAATTGCCAGATCGCGATGCCCCGTGTGCGGTCGGCGAGATCCTCCGACGCGCCCAGGCGCGCGGCGATGCGTGTGCGATCGAGCAACAGCGTCGCGAGCACGGTCCAGGGCGAGGCCGTCTGATCGAAACCATCGAGCGCAGTCGCGAGCTTGGCAACGGTCTGCCGCCCCCTGTCGCTCAAACCGGGGATCGCCTCGCCATGCCGCAGCCAGCCCGCCGGCGCGTGCTCGGCCGCCCGCAGATGGTCGAAGACCGCGACCACATCGGCAAAGGAGGTGGCGAAGTCTCGCCAGCAGGCAATGCGCACCAGGCCCATGGCGCGCCGATCGACTAGGATCGAGAGGAGAGCCAGGAGATCCTTGACCTCACCCCGCTCGAACAGACTTCCCAGGAAGAGGACCGGCACGCCGAGCCGTTCCAGGTCCTGCCCGATCGTCGACAGCTTTTCGTTGCCGGTGCACAGGACCGCCTGGTCACGATAGGCGTAGCCGTCACGCCGCAGCTCCTCGATAGCGTCGGCCAGGGCGACCTGCTGCTGCTCGGCGCGCTGGACCGTGCGCAACTCGGGCCTATGTCCATTGGCGTCGCGGTCCGCGTCGAGGCCACTATCCGCATCGCCGGCGCGCATCGTGATCGCGAAACTGGAGAAGCTGGCGACAATCTCCGGCACCGAACGATAATTACGCTTCAATCGACCGCGATTGCCACCGGCGAAGTCCTCCTTGCCGAACCGGGTTATGTTGAAGGATGAGGCACCGCGAAACCGGTAGATCGACTGCTTGGCGTCGCCGACCATCCAGAGATTGCGGCCGTCGGGCCGCAGTGCGCTCAGCAGCCGCACGCTGCTGCGGTTCACGTCCTGATACTCATCCACCAGGACATGATCATATTGCGCCTGCAGCGCCGCGCAGATGGCCGCCTCCTTTTCGAGCAGTTGCACCGGCAAGGCGACAAGATCGCCGAAGTCGATGCAATGCGCGTTGCGCTTGAGCTGTTCGTAGGCCGCGTAGACGCGGGCAACCTCGCCGGCGCGTTCCGCCGCCTCGCGCGCATCCGAGTCCTGGGCTTTCGCCTGCATGGCGTCGGCGAGCGCGGCGTAGGTTTCGGCGTCGACCACCTCATCCTTCGCCCGCGATACGGCGGCCAACATGTCGGCAATGATCTGGGTCGGATCGTAAAGATTGCGGTAGTACGCGAGCCTAAGCCGCGGGAACTCCCCCTCGAGGAGTTCGACCGCTTCGGTCCGGTCCATCATCCGCGGGTCCTTCGGCAGGCCGAGCTCCGCATGGAAACGACGGATGATATCGAGGCCGAAGGCATGGAACGTGCCGATCCACATCGCGGCCGCAGCCTCGGGCCGCTTGCGCGCGATCCGCTCGGCCATCTCGCCCGCTGCCTTGTTCGAAAAGGTCAACAGCAGTATGCGCCGTGGATCGACGCCCTCGCCTAGAAGGCCCTCGACGCGCGCGATCAGCGTCTGCGTCTTGCCGGTGCCAGGCCCCGCCTCAAGCAGATAGGCTTCGCCGCGATGCGCCGCAGCGGCCGCTTGCAGCGGATTGAGCGGCCGTTCGACATGCGCCGCAGTCGCGGCGGGAGGCACGGGCGGCAGCAGCAAAGCATCGAACAACTGCTGCGCGACGACCTCGAACGGCGCGCCGAGCTTCGCGGCGATGGCGGACGCGGCGAGCCCTTGGTCGACATGGAGCGCCCGCGCGACGGTGCGCGGAAGCAGCAGTTCGCGCGCGAACAGGTCCATCTGGACTTCGCGGCGTTGCCGGCGTCCATAATCGACAACCCGATCCATTCCGACTGGTGAGGGCTCGGCCGGGCGTGCCGGATCAATCATCGGCGCCGCTTCGCCACCAGGATCGTCGCCCAGCTCGACATGGCCGATCTCATGCGCCACGAGGAAAGCTTGCTCGAACGGAGAGCCCATATTCTCGTGAAGAATCAGATCGTCGGCGGCGACGAAAGTCGCGCGGCCGCCATTGAGGACGGCTGCGCCGGCGGCAGTCCGTTCGACATCAATCCCCCGCCGCTTGGCCTCGGCGACAGCAAAGTCATAGGGCGACCAGGGATCGGCGCCGGATGCAACGAGGCGAGCGTGAAGCTCGGCGGCGACTTGCCTGGCGAGCTCCACACTGTCCATGTCAGTCCGCCTCCGCCAACAGCCGGGCGCGCTTCTCGGCCGGGACGCCGGCATCGATCAGCACTTGCTCGAAGGTGACCTGCTCGCCGGCCACCGGTTTGCTGTCGGCCTTATAGCTGCGCGCGACAATCAGGTGCGCTGGCCCCCAGGACGACTCCAACTGTGCGACAGAGCTGCGCATCGCATCCGCCAATATCGCCAGGAAGCGTCGCGGGATACTGACGAGAGAGACCCGCCGTTCGCGCAGTGCGGTCACGACCTGCCGGGGCACGTCCAGACGCTGCGCGACGGCGCGCCAGTCATCGACCGTCAGCGCCGCGAAAGGGTCGGCTGCTGCCGCCGGCATAACCTTCGCGTGTTGCGACCAGGCAGCGTCGATCAGCGCCCGATCGGTAGCAGAGAGGGGTGCGGCATCTTCATAAGCCTCGCGGCTGAGTTCGCGCGAGAGGTCGATGAGCTCCCCGGCATATTCCGGGTATAGCCGCAGATAGCGTTCCAAGGTCGACCGGCCAGGCTCGCTCTCGACCGCGAACGCGTCGAGCACGGCCTCGCGGGATGGACGTCCGCCGCCGGGGCTCACCGCTCTTCTCCGTCGGCCATGGCAGCTCGCAGGGCGGCGAAGGCCTTGTCGCGGTAGGTTCGGACGGTCTTTTCGGAGCGGCCCAAAGCCTTGGCGATGGTCATGACGTCCGGCTCCTTGGAGTCGATGGGGAAGCCCTGTCTCAACATGTGAATGATCCTGCTTTGTTCTGTCGGTAGAGCTTCAATCGCCGCATCCAGGCGCGACCGGTAAGACGGGTCGTCGAAATCCGACACGGCGAAGGGATCGTGGGTCCCTGCGGCCGCCTCGACCTCCGGTGACAGTTCTCCGCTCTCCTCGTCATATTCGAGGGGCTGGGAACGGTTTTCGTCGCGCCAGGCCTTTTCCTGCGCATCGCGCCGCAGGCTCGCTAGCGCGCCATCGAAGCGCACCTCGAAGTAGTCGACCTTTTCGTCGTAGGCGGCGCGGTCCGCCGAAAAGAGCTCGACGAACCGGCCGAACACCTTGTCGCGCACGACCCCGCGCGTCAGCGATTCCGTCTTTCCATCGGAGCTTTCCGCCCTGGGCAAACTGCGCAGCACCCGTTCGGTCAAGATCCGATAGAGGCGCTCGAACCACACCTCGTTGTTGTCGCGACGGCTCGCGCGAATGAAGTAAACGAGACATTCGCTCGGGACGTAGCCCGGGTCCGAGCGCTTGGTGATTTCCGCCCTGGCGATCAAGCCATCACGCGGCAGGACTGCCAATTCGGCGATGAGGGCTTCTATCTTCGGGTCGCGCTCGTAGAGTTCGCCGCTGAGGCGGCGTTTGCGCAGCGGGGTTACGATCGCTTCGCCCGCGCCACGCGCGTCTGCCTTTTGCCCGGTGTCGAAAGCTCCCTCCAACTGGTTCATCGCGCGGCCCCGCCTCCCGTATCGCCCTTCTTGTTGAGACGCGTCTCGAGCGAGCCGATGCTGTCGAGCACCGCCTCGAAATCCGGTGGATCGCCAAAGATCATGCCCTGCATGGCCCTGTAGTCGACGCGCAGTTGCTCGATCATCGCGTCATGCGGGGCGAGTGCAAACGAGCCAGGCGCAGCGCTCGCGAGATCGAAGTCCGGTCGATTGAAGAACATCCGGGCGTGCGCGACGCAATCCGCACCGAGCGCCGGATCAGCGATGGCGGCGGCGCCGACGCGGGCCGCGGCGAGCTGGTGCAGGTCATAATAGTGACGGGAAACGCGTTGGCCGCCCCCGCGCAGCTCGCCGCGCTTGTCGAACCAGCGCCGCAGCCCATGGAGGATGACAACCTTGTCCCAGAAGGTACGTTCCGGATCGACCGTGCGGACGGCCGGCACGGTCAGGTCGAGCGCCGGCAGATCATCATCGACATAGGGTTTGATCGGCACTTCGCTGTTCGGATCGAGCGCGGATTTCGCGCCCGACTCGATCTTGATCGCTGCCCGCACATAATCCGATCGCGGCGTCGCCGCGGGATACCAGATCAGAAGCGTCTGCCCGTCGGGATCAGCGTCATCGGCTTCCACTCGGGCCGCGCCGGCATCGAGGCCGGCAGCCTGAAGCCGGTCCTGCAGGATCTGCGTCAACTCAGCCCGCAGCGGGCCGTTGATGTAGGCTTGGCAGGCGTCCTTGATCGCATCGAGGCGCGCCCGGCGCTTTTTGCTACTCAGCGCTTCGAGCTCCTCGATGGTCGCCGGCTCGCCGATGTCGTCCCGAAACACCGTGACATCAATGTCTTCGGAGAAGCGATTGATCAAACCAAACCCTTTGGACAGGGAGGTTCCACCTTTGAAGAGGAGGCGGGGTCCGCCCTCTTTCAAGCCATTGAACAAGGCATCCAGCGTCCAGCAGACCCAGAAGTCCTTCTCGATATTCTGAGACGCCGTGCCGAGGCGTAGCGCCGTCGTATCGAAGGCGCTCAACATCGCGTCCGACCCGGCCGCGAGAACCTCGTCGAAAGCCGGATTCATGTCTTCACCGCCCGGGCTGCACCGCGCTTGGCAGTTTGTGCCTTCTGCGGGGAAAGCGGCTTTCGCTTGGGCCGGGCGACGGCAGCATGACGCTGATCATCGGCATCGTCCGCCGTTCTTTGTTGATGACGATCATGATCAGCATCATCACGATCATCATCGACGTGCCGACGACGAACGCCGGCGTCGCTTTCAACGAGCGGCTTGAGAAACACCCACATCCATGTCGGAAGAGCTGTCATACCGGCAGTGAGATCCGCTTTGAGGGGCGGTCCCACCGTGGGATCTTCGAAAAGATTGGCGAGCTTGCGCCTAACCTGATCACTTTCTCCTTCACGAACCATGAGATCGCGCAGCCAGTGAAGCGCTTGGACGACGCGCATCGCTGGTCGTCCGGCCCAGAATAGCTTGCTGGCCGCGGTTGGACGGAAGGTGATCGTTACGTTGCCGAGCTTGATCGCGCGGCGCCGAGCGTCGGTGTGCACCACGATTTTGGCGGGGACGGCGTCAGTTAGGCCCAGATCGTTCGCCGCGGTCATGCCGTCGACAAGCATCCGGGTTTGGTCACGTCGCCCGACGGCGTCGATGACTGAGCGCGGATCAGGCGGATTGGGTTTCTGGGTGAGTTTGTTGAAGCCAGGCTGATCGTAGAGCCCACGATCAATCCGCCTAAGGATTTCGACCTTCGTCAGCCGCTGCAACGCCTTATCGACCGCGTCCCGCGAGGCGAGATCGACGAAGTCACTGGGCGTCCAGACCTTGCGTGGCGCATCCGCACGGATGCGCTCGAGCATGGCTTTCTTCAGATCGGGCGAGTCGGTGTTCATGTCCGAAAATTGTAGTCCTTTTTCGGACGCGAACCAAGTGGATTGTCCGAAATAAATATACAAATTTCGGACAATCTAAATAGGTAGGCCGCCCACCTGAGAATGGCTCCTTCGGCCGTATGCAACTTTGCCGACCGTCCTGGCGAGCCAGCTCGGTAGCTGGGGCGCGACCGCGACGAGTTCGCCGAACGTGGAAGACGGCAACTTGCGCTTCAACGTCATCAAGGCGGCTTCTGCCTTTTCCGGCCCCAGCCAGGCGAGCGCTCGCACCGCCTGTCCGGCGGGCCGATCGGCCAGCGCCAACTGCCAGCGCGGCGCATGCCGCAGCTCGACGACCTGCTGGCCCAGATTCATCGTCCGGCTACGGCCCGATGTCAGATAGACCGACCGGACCGGCACCTGTGTCGTGAGGCCGAGCGCGTTAGCGGCCGCGGCACCGTTCGACACGATGGTTTCGCCGCGCTGGAGCGCGAGGGCTTCGACGGCCTTCTCGACGGAGGGCGCGCGGACGCCGAACCGACTCGAAACCGGGCGCAGATAGACGCCGCGCCCGGCACGCATCAGCCGGCCACGTTCAGCCAGTCGCGACAAGGCTTGATCCACCGCGGCGCGATTGCCGAGATGGAGCAGGCTCTTCGCCGCGATCGGAGCGCCCTCGGGCAAGCCCTCGGCGTGCGCCAGAATCTGTTCGGTCAGTCGTTGCACGGCACTTTTCCTGTCAGAAATATATGCGGTTTTCTGACAGTTTTCAATCTCCCCCAAACCGACTGGAAGGGCCAGCGATTGAGAGGGGGCCTGGAGGGGAAAGCCTTCCCCTGCGGCCGAGCCCAGGGTCTCGGCCGACCGCTTCTGCGGGGAGACCCCGCAACGCCCCCATTAGAGTGAGAGTGTGGACCGGATTTCCGTGACGGGTTGAGGGTCGGGAGAGAGTCTTCCGGCGCCCGTCATGGAGTTTGATCCCATGAACATGCAGGTTCTCGATGCCCGGCGCGACGTGAGTGGCGGCTGGAAGGTGGACGTCAACCGCGGCGAGCGCATCGGTCGGGTTTCCTCGGAGTGGTTCTCGCGACCCGACGACGAGCGCTATCTCTCGCTCGCCGAACTCGGCCGGACCGTCCGCGAGCGCACCGAGCGCAGCCGAACGCGCGTTGTCGAATCCGCGCTTATCCATGTCGAAGCCAGCCGCACCGATCCCGAACGGCTTGCCCTGATCCTACCAGGCGCCGACAAGCCCATCGCTCCGACGCACTGGAGTTTCGGTCAGCTCGCGAGCCAGGTCGGCGCGCCGGCCGCCTATCTGCGGCAGCTCCCCGCCGCGCTCGCCGGCATCAACCTGCAATATGGGCTGACCGCCCACCGCGCCTTATCTTGACTCTGTGATCCTGTCTCAGAATCAGGCATGGAGCCGCGTCACCGGTGCTGCGGTGAAGCTCTTCAGACGTCCGGGTCAAGCGTTCCCGCAGCGTAAGCGAGGACAACGCTTGACGCGG
>NKIY01000014.1 GCA_002256345.1 Bradyrhizobiaceae bacterium PARB1
CGCGGACTCATTCAGGGCCCGCGGCCGTATGCGCCGTCTTTGAGAGGCCGGACATATGGTAGCACCTGATCGAAACTGCACTTATGCTTCCTTTTTCTTCTTCCCCCGGAGGGGGCGTCCACATATGTCTCGCGAGGAATGGGCGCGCAGCGAACAGGGGAAGAAAGCCGAGCACGGCCGTTGCGGTCTTGGGATCGAGGAGAAGCGCAGCGACGACGGCCTTCGGTTAGACATGCCAAATCGAGGACGCACTGGGCGCGTCAGGCCGAACGATGGGGATATGACTGAGCGACAGACACGCCACACCGCACGGCGATGGTCAGGGCACGTTCGTAGAAGAGACTCGCACGCGCCGCGTGGGCTTTCCTCCGGCCCAGAGGCCTCGACGAAACCCGGGTGGTCGCATCGTGATGACATCAGGCTTCTGCCGGTGCGGGAAGACGCCAGCCCAGGAACAGGCCGGCATCTCGGGCAGAGCCAGGCAACCCACCCGCCACATTCCGCCGCTGCGGCCCGGTCAGGCGATGGGCAAGCACCGCCATCCCCGGTCGCCAGCAATTACGTATGACGCTGCACGCAAGAAGGCCCCGCCGTGAGGCGAGGCCTTCGTCTTGTCGAGAAAGGTAAACGATGAAGCGCAGGCGTCCGAGGCGCGGATGGTTGCGCCTCATGCCGTTTGGTCGATCTCGGCCGGCTTGGGCTGAAGATCGTGCAGGTAGGTCACCGCGCGCTGCGCGTGCGCGGCTGCCGAGAAGATGAAACGCTTGTCGTTAGACAGCACCTCCAACCACGATGCAAGGTAGCTCGCGTGATCCGCGCGCGGCTCCAGCTCGGGCACGATGCCGAGGTCTGCGCTGAGGAAACACGCGCCAAGCTCGGCGACCAGTTCTTCGCGGGCGCGTTCGCTGCGATCCTTCGCGTAGCGGCTGAGATCGCGATTGGCACGATGCACCGGCGCGGTCCAATGCACACATTCATGCGCCAGCGTGGCGGCATAGCTCTCGGCGTTACGGAAGCTTTCGAACGATGGCATCTGGATGAGGTCGATCGCCGGCGCGAAAAATGCCTTGTCGCCGACATGCCGGATGGTCGCGCCGGTGTTGGCGAAGAAGGTGTCCACATGCGCGATGCGTTGCGCCGGTGCGATGCTCGGAGCCGGGCGCCCGTAATAGTGATCCGGCAGGTCGTCGATCTGATCGACGCAAAACACCGTATAGGCGCGCAGGAACGGAACGGCCCGCTCGACTTCGTCACCATGCTCGTCGGTCTCGGTCTTGGTGATCTTGTTTGCATACACCACCATCGTTCCGCTCTCACCTTTGCGGATGTGCCCGCCGAGTTCGAGCGACTGCTTGAACGTCATCCAGATCGGCGACGTGAAGCCGCGCGCGACGGCTTCCGACCAGAGCAGCACGACATTGATGCCCTGATAGGGCATGCCGTTATGGCGCAGCGGGCGCGTAATGCGTCCAGCCGCGTTGGTCGCGCTCCACGGTTTGACCCACGGACGCACACCGCGCTCCAGATCCGCGATGATGCGATCGGTGATCCGCGCATAGATGTCGGCGCGGGGTTTCGTTTCCTTACCTTTCATGATCCTACCTCCGTTGGAGGCCGCGCCTGTCGCGGCCCGTGTCACGGCGGTCCGCTGCGAAGGCCTGCGGGGCCGCGCATCCGGTGGCGCTGGTGATCGGCGTGACGACAGAGACGCCGGACCGGAACGCCAGTGGAGGACGGCAAAGCCGTTGCGCTGTCGCGCGGGCTGGAGCATCGACCGAAGGCCGGAACGGGCCGCGACGGGCGCTCCAGCCCGATTCATTTCTCTTGGCTCGTTTACGCCGTCGCGCCGTGCGACAGGAAAAAGGCCGGCCCCGGAGGACCGGCCGGCATCGGATTGTGGAAGAGGAGGGCGGGGCCGAAGCCCCGCCGGCGGCGTCACGTGAATGCCGCCATCTGAACCTCGGCCGCCTTGCGGCTAATGGTCTCGCCAGCATGTTCGATCAGTCGTTCGAAGGGCTTCCAGCTCTCGCCGACGACGTGCTCGTAGGCGGCGACGGCGCCTTCGGCCGCCATGCGCAGCGCGTGAGCCTGAACGCCGACCTCGGCAGCGAATTCGCGTTTGCGCTGCGCGGCGCTGTCGAAGCCGACGGGACCGTCGAGATCTTCGTCGCGGCGGTCATTGGAGAGTTTAGCAGTTGCGTCTCGCGCTTCGGTAACGGCGCGGGAGTAGAACTGGCCAGCGCCGTGGGCCGATCCGACATAGGAGCCGACGATGCGCTGTAGATGGATTTGCATTGCGCGCTCACTCAAGCCCTCCTTCAGGGCGTCGGCGGTTTCGACGATGAGCCGCTCGTGAAGGTCGCGGATGCCGTCGCTGTCGAGTGTGGCGAGGCCGAAGCTTTCGGAGATGCGATTGGCCTGTGCGGCATCGGGGCAGGCCAGTCGAACCATTTCAAGTGAAGTACCGCGACGAAGCGGAACGACAGTTGCCGATGAGCGAGGAGAGCGGGCGGTCTTTGCCATGATAGGATCCTTTTTCGTTTTCGCCGAGGCAAGCCGTCGGCCCGTGCCGGCGCCCCCTCGGGTGCGGTCGCCAAGAACCGGCGCAAGCGGAGCGCTTCAAGGGGCATTGACCGCGAAATCGAGCATGGGCGGGTTGCGGACAAGCGGGGCCGAAGGCCCTGCGCGTGACGCGGCCTGGCCATGACGAGAGGGCGGGCGATGATCGCTCGCGACTTGCCCTTGAAGCGATCCGTCGACGGTTCAGACCGCAGCAAACCCGAGGAGGCCCGGTACGGGAGACATCCAGCGCAACGAAAAGGGAAACGGCTTCCATCAAAGGCCGCCGCGATGCCATTGCCTATCATCGCATTGTCCGACCGCCGACGTGGCGTCGCGTGAGGCGCTGACGTCAGTCCCGCTGTCACCAGGCGTATCGATGGCAGCGTGACGGTCGCGCGATGACAGCGATCGACGCTGGCCACGTGGGTCAAACGACACCGCATGCAACCCTCGCAGGCGAGTGATGGCGATGCGGACTGGCATCAAGGTCCCGTGTCGAAGTCTCCCGAGATGCCGCGCCGGCCAACCTTGATCCCAAGCCGCTGGCGGAGCGTTGCGGCTGCACTCTCCTGCCGCGTGATCTTGCGGATCAGCGCGTCGATCTCGGAGCGCCGCGCCAGCGTCAGAACCGTCATTGCCTCACGAAACATGCATTCGTCGACGCGAGTCCATGTCGATGTACCGCGAACCGTGTGGCGGCGCCTGGTGCGAGAGGTGATCGTTATGCGCTCGGCGCGAGCCGAGATCTGCCGTTCGATGAGCGCAAGGTTCCGGCACGTCTCGCGAAGTGCATTCTCCATGCGCGCGAGCAAGGCCGGGTGTTGGGGCATGGACGGCATCAGAACATCCTCCCCGGCCAGAGAGGAAATGCGCTGTCGTCGGGTGCATCGTCGTCGGTGAGGATGCCGTGCAGGGCATCGGCGATCTCCGCATTGGGACAGTCGTCCGCCTCCACGAGAAAATGAAAGGCCATGAGATAGGTCTTCATGGCCGCTTCTCCTTTCCTCCAGAGAGGACGAGACCCGGTTGGGGTGCGTGGATGGACAGCAGCACGGCGTGCTTCCACGCTTCGCCCGCTGAAATGCCGGCGCAGACGCGGGTGCCAGCCGACGAGGATTGGCGCAGCGCCATCCTCGTCGGCTGCCGCACGCCATCCGAACGCTTTGGCGATGAGGTGCCACGGCATGGGTCACCTCCAGCCGACGAAGCCCGACGGACCGTCGTAGAGACGGTGCCGGGCTTCATCGATCACGAAGCCGAAGCGGCCAATGCGATACTCGTCGGACGCTACGAGGTAGCGGCGTTGCTCGGCCGCACGGCGGTCGCCGCCGAGGCTCGCGACGCACTCCGTCATACCCGGATGCTGATTCGACCGGAGCGCCGAAATCACGATCCAATCGGAGGCATGTTCTTGTTCGAAGCGGCGCCGGTCCTTCTCGTGAGACTCGCCAGGTTGAAGCGTGCGGCCGTGAATGGCCTCCCATGTGTCCGGATACCAATCGCGGATCGTGTTGTCGGCCAAGCAGCGTTCGTAGTCGGTGAACAGCTCGGGGAAAGCTTGCGCCACGGCCGCCCAGGCACAGTCTTCCTCGTACCAGCCGCCGCGGACGCAAAGATTACGGTGGACCTTTGTGTTGTGTGCGGCATCGAGATGGAAGCCGCCATGGCTGGCCGTCGAATGACAGCCGACGCCATCGGCGTAGACGGTGGTCTGTTGCGATGGTCCCCACGGGGTGGAAGCCCGCGTAAAGACCTCGCGCCGGGTGAGCGCGGCACGCTGGCGCTGATGCTCGGCGTTTTCGTGAACGCGGACGCGGAAGGCGGCGATATCCGCGACCTCGCCGCTGTGGCCGTAGAAATCGGACCGCTTCCATTCTTCCATCGGGTCACGCAGCCGCCAGGCTGACGCGACAAAGAAGCTTCCGTTGGCGCCAGGAACCATGGCGAAGGCAGTGTCGCCAACCTTTGCGACGAGCAGACCTCCATGAGTTTCGGCAAAGCAAACCCCCGGCGTGGAGGGGGTTTGACCGTCCAGGCGGTCGGAGGTGTGCGCGGTGGTCATGCCGCCCTCCCTTCCGCGACGACGGCGACCGGCTCGTTTGCCGTCACTTCGTCGAGTGTCGCACTGGGATAACCGTGCGATGCGAGCCATGCTTCGCCGGCGTTTCTATCCTGAGCGAGATGAACGAGTTCGCCCTGGCGATCGAGAACGCGTACCGAACCCGGTTTCGGCTGTTCGACCACGGCGAAGGTCAGGGTAGAGTCGACCGAAAAGGTCTTGAAGATCCTGAGTACAATGACACCGGAGCTGCCGAAGTCGCCCTGGTGCAGGGTGATGGTCTCAGGTGTCGTGTGGTTGCCGTGGGTGTGGGCTGCCGTCTTGCGGACGAGCCGGCCGTTATTGTTGCTGTTCTCCCAGGCGACGAGCTTCTTGCGAAACCGTTCGGGCGGCCGCGACGTGCCATCCGAATAGCGAATGAGGGAGCCGAGGGGCGCGAGATCGTAGATGCGTTGAGCAGACATGATGTCCTCCTGTGATGAGCGTGAAAACAGAACCGCCGCCGGACAGATCGGCCGGCGGCGGAAATCGTTCGGAAGGTGAGACGAGGTGCGGCTATTCGGCCGCGACGGCATAGGCGCCGGCGGGCTCGTCGATTTCGTCCCCGGCATCGCCGTCATCGAAATCGCCGGATGCCTGGTCCGGAGTTTCGAGTTCATCCTCGTCGGCCGAGGCGTGGCGCTCGGCCCAGGCGGTGATCGCGTCCGCCGCCGGGGCAAACAGCGCGGCGGGAGGCACGAAGCGACCCTCCGCGAAGTGCTTGACGAGCGCGGCACGGGTCTCCTTCACGCGGGGGCGCGGTAGCACCGACGTGCCCTCGCAGGTCGCTTCGAGCGCTATGCGGGAGAGGCAGGACAGGAAATCTTCCGTGCCCATGTTGGGCAGGAAGTTATCCGCGCCGATTGCGTCGCCGGCGATGCGCGCAACCACGCCGCTATCCGAACGGTTCTCGCGACAGGACAGTACGTCGACCAGCACGCCTCGCGCCGCCTGCTGCAAGGCCTCGCGATCGAATGCGAGTTTGCCGTCGTCGCCGAGCAGGCGTGCCGCATGGATAGCGGGCTTCGCGTAACCATCGGCGTGCCCGGAGGCGATGCTGACGTTCTGGCCGGCAAAGGCCAGCACGAGCAGGGCGAGCAGCGTATCGTCCTCGATGGGCGCGCGCACGAGCGCCTCATGCAAGGCATCGGTGCGAATGTCGCCGATCATTTCATGACCCTTGCGGGTCACGTCCGGCCGCGGCTTTGCGACCACCACGGCGGCATCGTCGTCGCCAGCGGAAGAACCCTTCGTCTTCTTTTCCGGTTTCGGCATCCGGTAGGCAACGGTCTGCACCGTGCCGCTGCGATCGAGATACATCCCGGTGCAGTCCGACTTGCCGGGCTTGCCATAAACGCGCTCGGCCTTAGCCGGCAGCTTCGGCTGCCCCCAGTCGTTGACCTCGACGATCGCGCCGCGCTTGGGCAGATGGTTCGCCATCCACTCGTGCTGCGCGCCAAGGAAGGCGTCCACATCCGTGGTATAGCGGCTGTCTTCGTCGGCCGGGGCGAACAGGTCCTCCTGCCAGACGAGACCGTAGGCCTTGGCGAGATCGTCGTCGAAGCTGGCGTCGCGCGCGTACATGCGCGACCTGGTGAGAGCGCGCGCGACCTCGCCCCAGGAGACGGTCGGCTGTCCCTTCTTCGGCTTGTGCTTCTTCCAGACCTCGGCCTGCTCCTCGTCGCCGGCGGCTGCGATGACGCGAAGCTGCTGTTCGCTCGGCATGTCGCCGCGCGTCATCTGGTCGAGCATCGCCGGCAGGACGTTGGCCAGCAACCGCAGCTTGCGGACCTGGCGCACGGACTGCGCGAGCGCGATGGCAATCGATTCCTCGGTCCAACCGAGCGCGACGAGACGCTCGATCGAGCGCCAGAGATCGACCGGGTTCATGGCCTCGCGCGCGACATTCTCGACGACAGCGCGCAACGCATCCTTGTCCTCTTCGGGATCGGCCACCAGCACGTCAATCTCGGCGAGCTCGGCCGCGACCGCCTGCGTGACGCGGCGATGGCCGTACTGGATGGTATAGCCATTGCCGCCATCCTGCTGCGGCGAAATGATCGGCGGCTGCACGATGCCGACCGCCTTGATGGTGGCGAGCAGCAGGGCGTCGGCCTGCGGCGTCGCAGGAGTCCGGCGCATCGGGTCCGGATTGGGTTTCAGCGCGCGCGGATCGATGGTGATCAGTTTCATGGGGATTCTCCATTGTTGGGTTGCGGGCGCCGCTCAGGCCACCCTTCATCGTCTTCTTTCCGAAGACCCCATCCGCCGCGCGGAGCGGGCGGGACGGCGCAACTGCCGGCGAGCATCCCTGCCCGGCAGGCGGGAGCGGGGCGCACAGCGCCTTGCGAGCGCGCCGTGGCCGGGATGGCGAGGCGGTCGGTTGAGGTTCAGCGACGCCGAACCGTCCGCTCTGCGAGGAGGGTTTTCTCCCTCCTTGTCCCTCTTTATGTCCCTTGAATGCCACCCAGATAGACGCTATATTGCGTCATAATCTGAGGTTAAAGCCGAAAGAAGATCGACATGGGCCTGACCCAATATGCCGTCAACGGCTTCTTCGCCCCGCGCAAGATCGCCGAGGCTCTGCGCACGACGAGCGAGGAGGTGGCCCGTACCGCCGGGCTCGGCCGCGACGCCGTTCAGCGCAAGGACCGGGTGCAGTCTGACAGGACCCAGCGTCGGCTGCGCGAGATGGTTGAGGTGATCAACAAGGTCGAGCCGCGCTTTGGTTCGAGCTTGATGGCCTATGCCTGGTATCGATCGGAACCGCTGCCGGGCTTTTCCGGCCAGACGGCGATGCAGCTCGTGCGCAACGGCCGCGCCGACGATGTGCTCGACTACGTCGATGCGGTCGACGCCGGCGTTCACGCTTGACGACGTGCAATATCGGGGAAAGCTCTATCGCGCGCTGAATCCGGTCTACGCGCGCGAACCGCTATCGGGCCGTGGCGCCGAGCTTTATAGCGGGCGGTTCAATCCGAAGGGCCTGCCCGCGCTTTATGCATCGTTGTCGGTGATGACGGCGCTCCATGAAGCCCATCAGGTCGGCAATCTTCAGCCGACGACGCTCGTCTCCTATGACGCGGAGATCGATAACGTCTTCGATTGCCGTGCGGATCGTGCGCTCACGGCGGAGGACATGGACGCCGCGGCGCTCGCCGACGACACATGGCGCGACCAGATGAAGGCGAGCGGGGAAGCGCGAACGCAAGCCTTTGCTCGCCGGCTGTTCGCCGGCGGCTATCACGGCCTGCTGGTGAGGAGCTTCGCCCCGGGCGCGATCGCCGCTGACCTGAATCTAGTGCTCTGGAGGTGGGGCGACGCAGCGCCGGCCCGACTGATCCTGATCGACGACGAGAATCGCCTGTCGCGATAGCTGCCTATGCGGCTACGCGATCTGCCGGCTGCGCGTTGCCGTCGGCGGCGGCGTCCGTATCGCGGGCGAGATCGGCATCGATCTCCGCCAGTTGCTCGCGCTTCATCTTGAACTCGGCGGCGAAAGCGAACTCTTCGCCAATGCGGGACTGGTAGGAGGACAGGCGCTTGCGCGCCTCAGCGAGCCGGCGACGATAATTCTGCTGTTCGTCGTCAAAGCCCGCGAGAGCATGTTCGACGCGCGCGACGGCGCCGATCGGCGTGACGGTCACGGGAAGGCCGATTTCATAGTCGGCGCCCGTTCGCATCAGCGTCGTGGTAAAGTGGAAGCCGTCCTTGCCGAAGCGCTCACCCGAAAACTCCAGGTCGAACCCGCCGATCGAGACGATGACGACCTCGCCCTCGTGCTGGAGCTGCACGAGCGTCAGAATCTCCTTCATCAGAGCGCGACCGGCGAGCTTGCGCTCGTCATGGGCCTTTCCCATCACCGTCATGGTAAAGGCGTCACCCGCCGTCGGAACCAGGCGCTCGATATCCTGACCGATCTCCCCGATACGGCGCGTCGACAGCTCGATCTCGCGTTCGGCGTCGCGGATCTGCCGGCGAATGGCGTGCTGATCGTCGACATGGGCGGCGCGCAGGCGGTCGAGCCGCGCAATCTCGGCTTCCAGCCCTGCCTTCTGCATCAGACGCTGATCGCCGGACGCGATGGCCTTGGCCATGGCGAACTGGTTCGCCTGCCCCTCGCCCATGTCTTCCAACCGGCGAATGCTGGTATCTCCTGACAGCGCCGCGGCGATGAACCTCGCCTTGCGCTCGTTGTTCTGCCACATCGTGGCGTCGAGCGAGCCGAGCGTGGCATAGGCGAAGATGTCGACGACATCATGCTGGTTGCCCTGCCGAACGATCCGACCCTCGCGCTGTTCAATCTGCGAGGGCAGCCACGGCACATCGAGGTGGTGCAGGGCCTTGAGGCGAAGCTGTGCATTGACGCCGGTGCCCATCGTATCGGACGAGCCGATCAGCACGCGCACCTTGCCGGACCGGACATCGCTGAACAATCGCTGCTTCGCCTCGGACTTCTTATAGTCCTGCATGAAGGCGATCTCGGAGGCCGGCACGCCCATGCGGATCAGTTCCTCCCGAATCCAGCGATAGGCCGAGAAGCCTCGGCTCTTCTCGACGCTGATCGTGCCGAGATCGGAGAAGATCATCTGCGCGGCGCCGGTCAGCTCAAAGGGCTTTCCGTCGCTGCGAACATAGGCGTTCGCCGCCGTGTCCTGCCAGATGCGGAAGGTGTTTGCGACAAGGAGGTTGAGCTTGTTGTCCACCTCATTGTCATTGCCAGGATCGACAAGCCGCAGGTCGATTGCCGCGTGACGGCCATCGGTGATGACCGAAAGCAGGATGTCGTCGCCGGGCTGCGGTGGACCATCGCGTTGCTCGATCGCCGTAATGCGAGCGTCGAGCAGACGCTGATAGGCCTTGAACGCCGCGGTCGGCGGCGCGGCGACGATCTGGCGCTTGCCGCCTGAAATCTCCGGCACCTTCACATACTCGCGCAAGTACGCCGGCATCACCACGTCGGCGAAGGAGCGGAACATGGCGATCAGTTCCGGTACATTGACGAACTGCGCGAAGCGTGTGACCGGCTTGTATTTGCCGGAGGGCTGGAGTTCGAGTTCGGTCGAGGCGTCGCCGAAGGTCGAAGCCCAGGCGTCGAACTCGTGCAGGCCGCGCTCGCGCAACGCCGCATGGCCGAGCAGCCGCTGCACGGTGAACATCTCACCCAACGTATTGGTGATCGGAGTGCCCGAAGCGAGGATAAGCGCTCTCGCCGGATTTTTCGTTTCGATGAAGCGGGATTTGACATAAAGGTCCCAGGCGCGCTGCGAGCCATTTGGATCGACACCCTTCAGCGTGCTCATGTTCGTCGCGAACGAGAGCTTCCGAAACTCCTGGGCCTCGTCGACGATGATCTGGTCGACGCCGATCTCGGACATGGTCAGCAAATCATCCTTGCGGGTCGACAGGGATTCCAGCCGCTCCTTCAATCCCTCCTTCAATCGCTCGAGGCGCTTGCGCGAGACGCGGTCGTCGCTTTCGACCTTGGTCAGCAGTTCCTCGTAGAGTTCGAGTTCGTCCTGGATCATCTGCTGTTCGAAGGCGGATGGCACGGCGATGAAGCGGAACGCCGAATGCGTGATGATGATGGCGTCCCAGGTCGCCGTCGCCGCCCGCGACAGGAAGCGGTGCCGCTTGGCTAAAGTGAAGTTGGTCTCATCGGCGACGAGGATACGGGCGTTCGGATAGAGCGCCAGGAACTCGCGCGCGGCCTGCGCCAGGCAATGGCCGGGAACGACGAGCATGGCCTTGGCGATCAAGCCGAGCCGGCGCTGCTCCATGATGGCGGCGGCAAACGTCATCGTCTTGCCGGCGCCGACGGCGTGGGCGAGGTAGGTCGAGCCCGCCGTGATGATGCGCCAGATGCCGCGCTTCTGGTGCCCATAGAGAGAAAAGGCACCAGAGGCGCCGGGTAACTGGAGATGCGAGCCGTCGAAGGCGCGTGGCGCGATATTGTTGAAGCGATCGTTGTAGATCCGCGCCAGCCGGTCCGTGCGATCGGGATCGGACCAGATCCAGTTCTGAAACGCCGTCTTGATCTTTTGCAGCTTCTCCTTCGCGGCTTCCGTGTCGACGACGTTGAGCACTCGACGTTCGCTGTCGCCGTCCTTCACGATGTCGAAGATCTGCGGCACGGAAGAGTTCAGCGCGTCCGAAAGGAGCTGACCGGCATGACGCCGATCGGTGCCCCACTCGGAGGTGCCGGCGGCCAGGTATCCAAGTTGCCGCGCCTCGACGGTCCACGATGCCAATTCCGGCATATGATGGATTCTGATCTCCGCGCCCATCGTCTCGTTGACGAAGGTGACGATGTCGGCGGCCGGGATCCACGGCGCGCCGAGACGCGCGGTGATGTCGGAAGGACGAAGGTCGGCGGGTTGTACCGCCTGCAACGCGGTGACATTGCGCTGATAGGCCGGATCAAGCGCGGCCGCGGCTTGCGCCATGACGAGCTTCGAGCGAACAGCGCCCGAGAGATAGGCGTCGGACGTCTGCCAGGAGCCATCGCCGGGATCGCGAAAGATCGCGCTGCCGAGTTCGGCAATCACGTCTTCGACATCGCGGTGTAGCAACTCGGCGACGTGATCGGGATCGACATGGCCCCGTTCGTTGAGCACCACGGCGAGTGCATCGGCCGCTGATGTGATGACCGGCGGCGCGGGCGGCGCAATCACCCGCTCGGTAAAGATCGGTCCTGGCGTTGCGGTATTCGACTCAAGATCGTAATCTTCGATGGAGGCCACCAGCCAGCAATCGGGATCGTCGAGGAAGGGCTGGATGTTCGGGCGACGGTGCGTTTCCCGCACCTCGCCGGTTTCCTCGTCCTCGATGGTCGAGACCGTGGTGAAATTGATCGGCCCGAACGCGCGCACAAAGTTCGACCAGACGATGCGCAGCTTCACCTGCGCCGGCTTCCACGGCCGGTCGCACTCCTGCGCCTTCAGGACCTCGCGAACCGCATCGCGGATCGGGATCAGCTTGCGGATGATACGGACATGCTTGTCCGGGATACCGTCAGCGCTGCGTCCCTTGCGCACATGGATCGCGACCGGCGCACCATCGACGAGCTGCATGAGGCCATGCCGGTTGCCGATGAAGTAGCTGCCCTCGCGGACCTGCCGGTCGTCCGGCCGTCGTTCGAGGTCGCTGGCGACATCGTTCTCAAGCTCGATCTCGATCGCGTTCGGTTCGCCGTCATAGATGGCTTCCGGAAGGAGGCGGACGGCGGTGGTCAGTGCCGCGTCGAGATTCTCGCCTTTACGTGGACTACACGTATAGGTCTCGCCGAATGGGCCGGAGGTCAGCGCATGCGTCCCCAACACCATGCCGGGATGCCGCGCGAACCAGCGATTGACGCGGAGGGCGCTGTCGTCGCCGGCCGCCGGCCGAACCTCGTCGAGGTCCAGCCAGGAGAGGTCGCCGTCCGATTCGCCGTCCTTGCGCTTGCGGAAGAACAGGATGTCGACGACGACGTCAGTGCCGGCGTCGGCCCGGAAGCTGCCCTCGGGAAGCCGGATGGCGCCGACGAGATCGGCCATGCCGGCGATATGCGCACGCGCGCCATGGTCCGCCTTGTCCATCGTGCCATGGCTGGTCACGAAGGCGGCAAGCCCACCGGGCTTCAGCAACCCAAGCGCCTTCACGATGAAATAGTCGTGCAGGCGCAGACCCATTGAGCGCAGCGCCCGGTCCGAGCGCACGGTGCGATCGGAGAAGGGCGGGTTGCCGATGGCGAGGTCGAAATGCGCCGGCAGCTCGGTGCGCGCGAAGTCGCCCGCGATGATCCGGGCGCGCGGCTGCAGAAGACGGACGATACGCGCGGTGACGGGATCGAGTTCGATGCCGGTGACGTGGGAGGCAGTTCGAAGCTCCTCCGGTATCAGCGCCGGGAACAGCCCGGTCCCGATGCCGGGTTCGAGCACCCGGCCGCCGCGCCATCCCAGGCGTTGCAGCCCGGCCCAGATTGCGCGAACGATGAATTCCGGCGTGAAATGCGCGTACTGCGTACAGCGCGCGAGCGAAGCATACTCGCCTGTCGCAACAGCATCCTCGAGGTCGGCGCCGATCTCTTCCCAGCCCTTGCGGAAATCTGTTTCCCCCGGACGGCGGAAAACGCCGTTGGCGAGGTCGGATGCGCCGAAGCCGATGAATTTGATCAGCGCGGCTTGTTCTTTTGTCGTGGCTGGCCGCTGTGCCTGTTCGATCTCGCTGGCCAGACAGATGGCAGCGAGGTTGTCGCGCGCCCGCTCGCGCCAGGACGTCGCAAGTCCGCGGTGATCGCCGAGGTAAAAGTTCTCGCCCTTGAGTGGGGCGGGGGAGCGCCCCGCTGCTGTGACGGCCCGTGCAGGCGCCGGCGATGACGGAGATGGGTCATCGTCGCCGCCGACCTCGAGGGAGGATGGAAAGGCGGTGATGCCGAGGCCGAGGCCGGATGAAAGCGCGGTGTTCCCAAAGAGGTCGAGGGTGAAGGGATCATCATTGGACATCGAAAATTCTCCTTGTGATAAAGGCGCGCGCCGTCGTCCCGCGGGAGGCAGGCGATGGCGTTGGGCTGGTGGAGGGACCGGACGATCTACCGGCGCCGGAAATACGAAGCCCGGCGCTTGGCCGGGCTTGTCGCTGAGTTTCAGGGACGCAGGCGGCTATGCGTCTTCGCCAGACGCTTTTGCGGCCTCGTTCCAGAACTCCTCAAGCATGTCGGTCGTGGACCGGTAGCGGATGGCATCTTCCGTGATGAGCATGACGCTGCCGCCGAAGCCGTCCGGCCGCATCTTCGTGCAGGTGAATGCTGTTGTGACCACGATCTCCTCGATCGTGGCCGAGCGGCGTACGATGTCCTGGAATATCCGGTCCCACCCGTTGTCGGAGCCCGTGAGGTCGACGTCGATGTCGTCCGGCGGATCGTCACCGGCATTCGCGTCGTATCGGGCGAGCAGCGCGGCGACGTGATTGCCGATGCTGCTTTCGCGCTGTTGGCGCGAGGCATCGCAAGCGATGCGCAGATCATCGATGGACAAAGTGACGATGTCGCTCGGCCCGCACCATGAATGATAGTAGAGACCGCCTTCCTCATTCTCGGCGTCGAAGACGAGGCCGAGGATCAGGCGCTCCAGCGGGGTCATGTCCGCAGCAGGAATGTTCGGCTGGATGACGGTCGGTGAGTGATAATCCGCCATGGCATCCTCCCCTCACGCCGCGATCGCGTCGGGCAGGTAGCGCAGATGCACCGGCAGCTTGGCGGAAATCTCGTCGTCGCTCAGAGCGTCGAGCGCCTTCTCGATTGTGCCGCTCGTCTCACCATAGACGAGTACCGTCCTCTTGCCGCCGACACCGGCATAGCCACGATAATCGTCATGCGTGCTCGACCAGATGTGCTCGAGCCGTTCTTCACGCGTCATGGCCCGAACCGGGCGCGATTCACGCTCGATGATCGAGACCTTCAGGCGTTCCGGCGAGCCAAGCTCGGAAAGATCGCAATAGCCGTGGAAAAAGCGCCGGCGGCCGTCGATCGACAACGCCAAGAAGACGCTGGTGATGCTGCCGGTGAGATATTCGCGCATCGCGAACATATCGCCGCGCATGAATAGCGGCGGCAGGATCTCAAACATGTAGTTGTGGTCGCGCTCGGCGATCTCGAACCACTCGCCCGCGAACAGATGTCCGGCATCGCCCGCGGCCGTGGCTGGATCGCCGCGATGACGATTGAACATGCGGTACATGTCGTGGCGCGTCGCGACGCCTTCGAAGACCTTTCGGATTGGGAGTGAGGTGTGCATGGCGGCTCCTTTCAGCCTGGCCGGGCTGAAGCGCGAACGATCCACTTGATCACCTCATCACTTCAGTCCTTGATCACCTCCTCCGCGGCCGCATCGAAGGTCCGGCGGGTCAAGGGCCGCGGAACGCGGGCGAAGCTTCACCCTTGACGCGGCGGCCGGGCATGCGGCAGCAGGTTTCATATTCCTCCCTCTTTTCCCTCTCCCCATTCCCAGCGGCGATCGGCCCGATGGGGCGCGCGGACTTCTTCAATCAGGATCGGGTTCGCCGGCAAGAATCGCTTCCGCCCTGGCGATCGCCGGTTGCGCGCGCTTGAGCCAGAAGGCGCGATCAGGGCGCTCGGCCTCGCCTGCATTCGCAAGAAGCTTGACCAGGCCGAGCAGCACCTCGAAGTGCAACGCAATGCGCTGCATCGTCTCGACATGTCGAGAGGGGATAGGCTGCGCGGGTCCGCTACAGGCGGCGTCCTCGCCCGACCAGACGCCCGTCACATAGGTCTCGCCGGCGGACTCGTCGTCGCGCTTTTCATCGGACCAATCATCGTCTTCGATGGCGAGGCGACAAGCTTCGTCGATGGCAGCAGCGCCATAAGTACGATGGCGGTAGACCGGCAGGCGATAGGTTGTTTCGATGGTATAGAGCGGCATGGCGTGGCCCTTCTGTTGGGTGTTGCAGACACCCTCGGGCAGCCGCGTCACCGATCCGCTGGGTCAAGGGCCGCGCAACGCGGGCGCAGCTTCCCTTGACGCGGTGGTCGGGCATGCGGCATTGGCTTGCTTGCATGTGCTACGCGACAAGCTCGCTCTGCGGTCTCTTGACCAGCCCCATCAGATCTTCATTCCAGTCATCGGCGCGCGGTCGCGATCGCGCATACTGCGCGCGCGTCTCCGCGGCGATGGCGCGAATACGCTCGGCGTAAACCTCGCCTTGCCGATTGTTGTCGGTTGCCGCCACAAGCCGGACGTTGGCGCGTTGGGCCAACAGGCGGATGGCTTGATCGGTCGCAGCGGACCAGCCGCCGCCGGTGCTGACATAAAGAGTATCAGAACGCAGCACCTCGATCACGGCGAGGCTCATGGCGTCGATCGCCGCCTCGGTGATGCAGATCCGCTCTGCTGCGGCGCGGCCGAGGCGAAACAATTCCTTGGTTCCGTCGGTGGCGAAGCCGCGCCATTCTGGTCCGCGCTCCTCCCACCCTGTTAACGTTCCATTGGAATCGCGATGCGCCGCCCACATGCTGCCATAGGGACCCTCGCGTAGCTGGTTGCCGGCGACGGCCTGCACCACGATGTCGGCCGGCAGAGCGCGCGCGCCGGTGAGATATTCCCAGGCCGACGAGCCGGGGCGCAGTCTGAAGCGATGACCCCACCGGTCCGCGATGGAGGCGATCGTCTTCACCTTGGCGGGGCGTTGCCAGGCCGGCGCGTTCGGGATGAAACCAACGACGCTTGCGACGCGATCGCAGGCATCGACAAAGCCGCCGGCGCCGAGATGCTCGGCGAGTGAGAAGACGTCACCCTTCGCGGTCGACAGCGGATCGAACCAGCCACGGCCGTCGTGAATGACGATGACGATCTCGCCCTCGCCGCGCCGATACTTGATCGCGCGGCGGGTGCTTTCCTTGATGTCGACTTTCCATCCTTCTGTTTCGAGCAGGGCGGCGCAGCCGACCTTTTCGCGCAGCTGCTCAATCTCTCTCTTGTCCATTTCGCTGCACCAGGCGCGCCACAGGCGGCACCAGGCCCTTTCTTCAGTTGATCTTTCCCGTTCCGCACTTGGCGAAGCATCTCCGACCGGCCGCGAAGCCTGCCGGATGCAAGGGCGCGCTGACAAGCCATCCAACGTATGGGATTGCGGGCGCGGCGAAGCTTCCCTTGCAACCGGCGCGGCGCCAGCGGCAGCCGGTCACCCGGCTCAATGAGCCGGATGCCACGGATCGTATTCATGCACGATGGCATCTTCCTCGCCGTCGTACTCGCTGGAAACCATGACGCCGAATTCGTCGTCGACCTGGAAGAGGACCACCGGGACCATCAGCGTGCGGGCGAGATCGAAGGCGTGATTCTGTGAGAGGGTGAGATTCTGCGACATTGTGAGGCTCCCGTCTTGGGGCGGGGACCATCCCCGCTCGACAGGCGCCGACGTGTTTGGGCGCGGCCGCGGTCACCGCGCAGGCGAAGCCGCAGCGGTCGCACGCTTGCGTAGCAAACCCCTCGCGGGTTGATCGTGGAAGGCCGCGCCTGAACCAAGGAAAGCCCATTCGAGAGCGGGTGGTCCTTCCCGGAAGCATGGCGTGGCAAGCGTCACAGTCTCAACCACGGATCCTTGCCGCCGTGGTCTCCACACGAGATCAAACGTGATCCGGTCTCATGTTAGTCGACGAAGGCTAGTGGTCGCTGCGTGCGCACAAACGGGGCGTATGTACGATCCGAGCCCGAAGCGCAGAAGAGCGGGATGGCTCTACTTCCGCAACTCCTCGTCGGCGATCTTCTTGATGACCGTGATATCCATTTCAGCATTTGGCGCGATGCGCGCAATTTCGGCCGCAGTCTTGGCCCAGTGCAGGAAATCGCCGCTGGCACCCAGCGCTCGCGCGCGAGCGGCACGCCGCTGCGCTTCGTAATAGGCACCCGGCGCGTCACGTGTGAGAAGGAGCCGGGCGTCAGTCTGCCATCGCCGGCGGATCTCGCGACGTCTGTTGAGCCACCGGTTGAACGCGCGCAGCATCCTTCGATTCTTCCAACGAGGCACCGATTTATCGCAGGCCGGCACCGATATATCCAATGGCTGAGCTGATGCTGTGCTCCTTGGCGAGGCGTCGAAACTGATCGACCCGCACTCGTCTTGCGTCAGGGATGGCCGCCCGTGAGGGGGAAGACCCGATTGCGGGGCTTCAGCGTAGCCGCCAGCCCGGCCCTCAAGGGCGACGCCCACCTTCTCCGGAAGGGGTCGATGGAGAGACCTTCCGCCACAGTGCCGGACATTTCCAGCAATCGGTCATCTAAGCGATGAGAGCTAGAACGCGGGCCGCCGAAAGGTTATGAATCGGGCGGGGCGGTACGCGCTGCCCTGGGGCGTGGAAACCCCTACGAACGGTTTGGTGCCGGCCGTTACGGCGCCGCACTCCTTGACCTTATGGTCGGGGGGCCTGTGGCGTATGCAACAGGTTCACCCGAACTAAAGGCCACAGGGCCGTTTCGTACGGTTTCCAACTCCCCGATCACCAAGAGTCAGCGAGAGATGGTTTGCGGGGGCGTACCGCAGACGCACTCTCACCAGGGGAGAGCGCGGTGCCTCGATTTGAAACGGCACAAGCGGGATCATTGGAGGCGCGAACCATCGCCGCGCATCGGGCCTATGTGACTGCGCTGGCGGCATGGGAGCGGACCGTTCACCTGGCGACGTGCCCGGCCTGTCGGTCGGAGCACGTTTCCGCCGAGCAGCAGCAGCGTCTGTGCGACGCCGCAGAGGCCGAGAAAGAGCGCCGCCGCGCCGCCTTTCGCGACCTCTGCGACGAGCTCGGCTTCGTGCCGACCGGCCACGGGATCGGCTTGTCGGTCGAAGGGCAATCCTGTTGCCATGGCCGCTCAGCGAGCTGATGGCCGCCGGACGACCTCGGAGGAACCGCCAGACCACGATCTCCTGACGAAGTTGACGAAACTGACGAAAGCCACCATATTGGGAGCGGCATTGGAGGTGGCACATGACGGTCACGCAAAAAAAGCGCGGGAATGCGCGGAAACGAGCCGCGCGGCGCGAGCCGCTGACGCTCGGGTTTGTAACTTCGCTCCGGGCGATCGGAAAAGACGTGGTCAGCCGCAAGGCGGCACGGGGACTCTTGTCCGGTTTTGCAAGCGCCATGAAACGCGCGGAACGGACCGGCAAGTCTGTGCGGATGACGGTCGTGGTCGATCCCAAGGCTGCCGCTCCACAAATCGCCGTCGAGGAGGTCTCGGCCCCAAAGGGGGATAGGCTTGATACAGCCTTGGCGGCCGCGCGTCAGCGCGGCTCTGCGCGGGTCGCTGAAATCTTGAACAGCGCTGACATGCTGTCAGCCGATGCGTTTGCCGAAGAAATCGGCGCTACCCGTGAAACGGTGCACAAGAAGCGCCAACGCCACGAAGTGCTTGGTCTCGAAGGCCCGAAACGCGGCGTTCGCTTTCCGAAGTGGCAAGTCAGCGAGTCGGGCGGCCTGATCCCGAGCCTGCCCCAACTCTTTGAGGTCTTGGGAGATTACCCTTGGACGATCTACCGGTTTTTGCTTGAAGAGCATGGCGAACTTGATGGCCGCACCGGTTTGGACGCGCTCCGCGCCGGCCGCATCGCCGACGTGATGGCGACTGCGGAGACCATCGGCAGAGGCACCTTCTCCTGACTGGGTCGTCCCTAGGACCCTTGCCGCCGGCCGGGTTTGCATCGCGCACGCTATCGCTTGTCGATGTTGCGCGTGGTGCGGTATGGCGGCGGCTTTACCAGAACCGCTTTCCGAACGCGCTTGGGTACGGTTTCAGCCCTAGCCGGTTCAGCGATCCTGAGACGACATTGGTTTTCCCCGAGCGTTTCGGCGTCGTTTACTTCGGTAACAGCATCAAGGTGTGTTTCGTCGAAGCAATTCTGCGGGACCGAGGGGTCGCCCGAACCCATACCTTCCCGATCGAATGGTCGGAGCTCGAGGCCTGGACTTGCGCTGAGGTTCGGGTCGAGGATCCGTTACGGGTCGTCGATCTGCGTGGCGATGGTCTGGTTCGGATGGGAATTCCGACCGATGTCGCTCGCGCAAGCTCGCAGGGTCTTGCCCGCATCTGGTCGCGGGCACTATGGGCGCATGACGCGCACCCTGACGGCCTCATGTATGACTCGCGGCTCAACGGGGAGACGAACGTCGTTGTCTTCGATCGAGCTATACCAAAGCTCACAACGATCACCACGCCACGACTCGTCGATTGCCGCGACGATCTTGCGACGATCCTCACCGATTTGGACCTAGCCATCGTCTGAACTGCGATAAAGCCCTGTGACTTACCGACTGGAGCCTGCCCACCGCGGTCAGAACGCTTCTAAAGTTGTGCAACCCGTGGGCGCACCGTCGCGCAATGGTGCTTTGTGACCATACCGCTCAGATGCGGTTCATGACCAACTCGGCTTGTCCCACAAGCCGAGGAGTCTTCAATGCTCATGGTTATTCCCGGCTCGGACATCAGTCGGCATGCCACACTGATGGATCGAGTCTTCCGTTTCCGTCATGCTATATTTGTCGAGGAGAAGGGCTGGACTGAGCTGCGCCAGCCGAACGGCCTGGAGCGCGATCGCTTCGACGATGTTCACGCCATCCACCATATCTGCCTGCGCGGCGATGAGATCGTTGGGTATCAGCGTCTTCTGCCGACCAACAGGCCACATCTTCTCAGCGACGTCCTGGCCGATTTGTGCCATCGCCGGCCGCCTCGCGGCCCGCGCGTCTTCGAGTGGACGCGCTTCTGTGTCGCCCCTGGTAGCCGCGAGATGCGGCCGCGCGCCGATGGTCCGTTTCTCGAGCTCGCGCAAGGCGTCGTCGAATGGGGGATGGCACACCGGGTCGATACCGTCACGGTCGCGATCGATTGGCGTCTCATGGTGATCGCCATGCAGTTGCGCTTCTTCGTACGACCTCTGGGCTTTCCCAAGCGCATCGGCCGCGACGAAGTGGTCGCGCTGCGAATGTCCTTCAACCGCGAGACGCTTGCCACGATCCGCCAAGCGCGTGGGTGTGATGAGCCAGTGCTGCCGAACCTGCCGCTACCGACGGCGGCTTAACCGCGCACGCGTCAAGACAGGATAGGAGGAACGTCAGGTGATTCGGACCACCGATACAAAGATTGTCGCTCAGGAGCTGCTCACGCGGTACGACCATGCACGTGCTGTGACACTCATTGGACGAACGCTGCAGAAGGCGTTGTTTGCAGGCCGCTCCGATGAGGTTGTCTTCTGGGCGCTTGTGCATGCGCACTATCGCGGTGGCGATCTTTGCGGGTCGATCGAAGAGCAACTGAGCGCCTTTTCGGCCTTCATTATTCGCGATCCCAGCGAAATGAACTGAGACGCAAAGACATCCTGAGAGCGTCCTTGCCGCTAGCGGGATGCCCAAAATCTGGCTACTCGGAACAGCGATGGCGAGGACGCGGCCATTTCGTGGCGCCCCACCCATCGCGGGTCGAGACGCTAGACATCGGTTGGCGATACGACGATCGATGCGCTGTTGGCTGGCGGCGGGTTGGCGGCGATGCCGGTCGAGGTGGGGAAGTCGCCGGGCCCGGAGGGGCCGCAGACGGCTTGGCCGTCCTGGCAGTTTGGATTTGCCATCGCCCGCGCATTATTCGCCATGCGGCAGATGGTGGTTCCGTTGATATCCGCGAAGCCGGAGCATTTGCCGGAGTTCAGCATCTTCTGGCAATTGCCGGCGCCGAGCTGAATGCAGGCGGCAATAAAGCTGGCGTCGACCTTTTGGCCGTCGAAGGTCGACATCGAGGCCAGCTGTCTTACCGCGGGTGAATTGTAGCCGTCATTGGTCAGCTTGGCCCAGGCGTCGACTTGGTTCTGCAGCGACATACAGCCGTAGCCCGCCCGATCGGTGCCGGCATATTTTTGGACATTGGCATTGTTGAGCTGGAAGATGCCAGTGCAGCAGCTGCCATTGTAGTTGCCTTTGTTGCCGCCCGACTCGAAGCGCCCCAATCCACCAAGCGAACAGGATGTGCCTTTGAGGTCATCCCGCAGTGGAGAGCTCCTCACGGCATCGGTGATGTCCTGAGCAGAGTAATTGGTGCGCTCGCAATATTGCGCTGCCATCGCCTGTCCGGCGCCAAATAAAAGAACGCTAGAGCGAAGAACAAGGAATAATACTCGACTACTGACGCGCATGCACATCGATTCCCTCCGCATCCTAGAACGTCATTTGAGCGAATACACTCGCGCGCAGCTCGGCACATCATGGCCGCCAATCGTGGTGCGGAAGCTGATCGTGCCGGCGGCCGGATCGTAGCGCGTGTAGGAACTATCATTGCGGTTCTTCGCTGGCAGGTCGGGATCCGCGTGATCCGTGTAGCAGCCGGTGTCGGACTTGATGGTTAGGACCTTGCCGTTCTCGATCGTGACAATGCGCAGAGGGCAAGTTGACGGTTCGATCTCGGCCCCCTTGTCATTGGCTCCGCTGTCGCAGGCGCGAGACAGCGCTGTGCTGACAATGATGGTGCGGTTGCCGTCGCGATAGGTCGAGGCGAGCGCGGTGACCAGCGCGTTTCTGCCGCCGAGGGGCCGCTTGAGCTCGGTGGTCACGTAGGCGTTGGCCTCGCGGATAACGTCGGGCCAGACTAGCGTCTGTAACAGATCAGTCGTCGATGGGATTTGGAAATTATAATAGCTCATTGGCTGCCAGCGACTGGCAGATTGATCCTGCGCGACTGCGATGCCTGGAATGGCGAGCAGCGCAATGATCGGGACGGTGAACATAAATCGCATCGAAGCCTCCTGACGCTGGGACGGCCAACCAGCATGGCACGGCCGCACGCGCGGTCCAGGCCGCGCGCTAGCGCGCCCCGCAGGGGTCACCTTGACGGCGCCTGAAGCGGGCGTGGCACGATGATGGGCAGGCCTGCGGCGTTTCATTGTGGATAAAGCGCGATGTTTTGAGAGCAGCCATCGAGAGCATGGTGATCGATGACGACGCCGGTCTTCACGGTCTTGGTAGCAACATCGTAGGAGGCGTAAGAAACAGCCTGGTCCGGATCGGTGCTCTTGCCGGCGAGGGGCGAAGCGAGTTCGAGAAAACAGGCGCGGCCGCCGTCGAGGGTCCGAACTTGGGTACCCTCATAAACAGCAATCCGTAGCGGGCAGAGTTTTACGGTCGCGCCGGCGGCCGGGCGCACCTCCTTGAGCGTGCAGCCGGTGACCGTGTTGAGGATCGAGAGGACGACGGACT
This sequence comes from Bradyrhizobiaceae bacterium PARB1, assembly GCA_002256345.1. Taxonomy (GTDB): domain Bacteria; phylum Pseudomonadota; class Alphaproteobacteria; order Rhizobiales; family Xanthobacteraceae; genus Tardiphaga. Next base: position 22,389 of record NKIY01000014.1, read on the forward strand.
TCGTGGGGCTCCAAATCACAAAATGGGCCTCCGTCACGGGAGCGTTGCCGTGAGAGTATCGAAGATCACCACGTACCTTGTAAGCGCGATTATTGGCGTCAATGGCGTCCTTCCAGATATCGAGATAGGTCTCGGTCTGCGGTGAGGACTCCTGCAGGTTCGCATACGACAGCGGCCGCCAAGCTCCTGGGTCGGGCGTCAGCGATTGTGTGTGAGCGCCAGTTGTAAGTTGGACCATCATCATCCCCGCGACCAAGGCGCGCGCGCAGCGCCATCCGAGCCCGCTTCCTTTCAAAGGAAGATAACATCTAATATATTGTCTTTGCTTTGTCGACACGACCGCTTCCTTATTCGTAGCGGGGCCGACCCGGCACCCACCACCAGAAGTCCTTCGGTGAGTGCTCGCGATTGCGCCACGGGGCAGCCGTCACAGGCGGATCGACGGGCTGCATGTTCCACACCGCGCCGTAGTAATAAAAATTCACCGTCTCGCGGCGTAGCTTCCTCCCGGAAGCGTCGAGGAAATCCGTGGCGCAATGCACGACGGGGCCGCGGTAGCGGGTCACGCGCTCGGTCTGTTCGTCAAGGGCGCCTGGCTTGCATCCGAACAGCCAGATCGACGGCGGGTCAGGGCGCTCCGCCGGCGCGGCGGCGATCAGGCGAAGATAGGCGGCGTTTGCCTCCAGCTGCGTGGGATAGGGGAAGCGCTCGGTGAGCAGCGGCGCGAAGGTCGAGCGATCCGGCGCATATTCGAGTCGGCCCGGGCTGACCTGAGCAGGACTGTAAAGCGGCTCCGGCGCGGGCGATCCGAGATCCACCACCGGCGCGGCCGGTGTGGCGCAGCCGGCCAGGATGATCAGCAGCGGCACGATCAGACCATGGGTTCGGTGGATCATGGTGTTACCTCGCCGCTCGCCGTCGCCCGGCGTTTGCCGTCGGAACCAACCCGCCAATCCCACGGCATCTGAAAGGTGCTGGACCATAGACCGCGATAGGCTTTGCGGGCGTCCTGTTCTGCGAGCGCATAGGCGCGGATGCCGGGATCATGCGGGGAGGGCGGCCGTGCGACAGCGATGCCCTCGCGCACCATGTCCGCGGCGATATCCGGATGACCCGCCGAAGCGCAGCGCACGAGATGCTCACCAGCGTCATCGCGCAGCGTGCTGCAGGCGAGCCAGACGTTAAGCGTCGCCGTCACGAGCCAGGCGATCGCCATTGTGCCGCAAGGCCAGGGCTGGCGGCCGCGCTGCGCGGTTTGATCCGGCGCGCAGGTGTCGATTCCATAGAGCCGATAGACCGCATGAGTCTCGATGTCGCGGAAGCGCGTGCCGTCAATCACCTCAACCCGCAATGGCGGCGACTGTACCGCGGCCTTCGGTGAATAGAGTCCCGAAGCCGCATCGGGCGTCTGAGCAAGGCTCGCCCCGCCGCCGAGAACTGCCAGTCCAGACAGTGCAGCAACAACGAGTTTAGGCGGCGACATCGTCGCGCGATCCGAGATCGAATTTGTGGAAGACAGTGGCGATAATGTCGGTCGTGTAGACTGTTTCGCCGTCTTTCTTGTAGGAGCCGTCCGCGATGCGACATTCGGCATAGACTGCATCGCCCTTCGCGATATTCGCGATCGCCCATTCGGCCGCCTTCTCATTGAGGATCGTGACCGTCACCCAATCGGTCTCTTCCCGGCGCTCGCCCTTGGCGTCGGTCCAGGCGCGGTCGGTCGCCACGTTGATCTTGGCAGCCTTGCTGAACGCCTTGGGCGTTTGGCCGACACGGCCGCGCAAGATGAACAGATTTGTCGTTCTCATGGATCTTCCTCCTTGGGTTGCTGGATGGTTGTCAGGGTGTTGGTGATCTGGATGCAGGCGCAGGAGAGGTGGCCGGCGCATTTTGATGCAGCGCGCGCAGGATGATGGCGTTTGGATCGGGCAGGTCGGCAAAATCCCAAAGACCCGCTTTGGCGCGCTGCGCCACGAGCTGCGCGACGAAATAAGGTGGGTGCACCGGCTGGCCGTCAGGCTTCAGGGCCGCAAAGGCAAAGCCCGTTGCGATCAAAGCGGTGCCGAGATCGATTCGCGAACCAGCCCCCGCGCCCCTGACGCGCGTTGCCAGGCAGAATACGAAGACGGTGCGCGTCTCAGGTTGCTCGGCTGCGTGGTAGCATTCGGGACGCAGATCGCGCGTCAGCGCCACCAGCATCGCGAGCGACGCCTCACCGCAGTCGCGCTTGAGACCATGGACATTGGTGAAGCTCGTTCCGCGCAGGCAGGCCTGCACACCGTAAAGCCGATAGGTGACGCCGGCGTCGGACCAACTGTCTCCGGTAAGATAAAGCGCCGTGGCGGGAACTGCAAACCAGCGGGACTCAGCGGCTTGCGCCGGTGTCGCGCCGAAGCCGGTGAGCAACGCAAAGAAAGCGACGGCGGCTCGTGCACACCGCATTCTAGTAGCCCTGCAAAGAGAAATAGAAGCGTTGGCTGCCGCTCGCCGTGCTGATATCGACGTAGTAGGGCTCGCTGCGTGAATCGCGCGGTGTTGTCGGATAACTCGTGCTACAGCCACCATCCCCGCCCGAGCAGATCTGCTGTGGCTTGGAGAGATCGGCGCAGAGACTGCCGTTCGGCGCAGGTATGAAGTCGGCCCCACCATCCGTCGGTGACTGCACTGACGTCAGGCCGGCACGACAGGCCCGATAGGGCTCATAGCCGAGACCGCTGGCGTTGCCCTCCGGGCAGGATGGCCAGCCGCCGCCTTTCGCCAGTTGGCGAAACAGCGTCTGCATGACCGGTACGCAGTAAGGAATACCCGGCCAGCCTGGCGCGGTCGCCGCCGCGCATAACAGCACCTTGCATCCGAACGATGCGTCTTGGGCGCGCGCGCCCGCCACGAGCACGAATCCGAGGCCGAAAGCCACGAGCAAAGCTGCACTGCGCTTCATCTAGTCCCCGGGATTAGAGCTTCGGTAGGCATGCTGTTACGCTATTGCCAAGATACCAACATCTAATATATTGTCTATTAGATAATGGAGGTGGGGTGGCATGTCGATTCGCTTCGCGGCGATCGGATTCAGCGTCCTGGCGGGTGTGGCAATGGCCAACGCGCAGGACGCCAAGCCTGCGCGCATGGCCGCCGTCGACGCTTCAGGCCGCATCCTGCCGCTCGCGGGCGCGCCTGCCGCGATTCAACGGATCGACGGCACATCGGTTGGCACTTCGCCCTGCCCGAACGCCAAGGCGATGGCGGCGGATGAAGCCCGCGCACTGATCGTTCGCATCGCCACGGAGGAGGACTTCAATCCAGGCTTTGTCCAATCGGTCGCTAAAATCGAAAGCCACTTCAATTCTACCGCACTGTCCGACAAGGGCGCGTTCGGCCTGATGCAGTTGGAGCCGGAGACGGCGCAACGCTTCAAGGTCGATCGCTGCGATCCCACCGACAATGTCCGTGGCGGTGTTCGTTTTCTCCGCGCCCTGCATAACAAGTACCGGAATCCGTTTTTCATCCTCGCGGCTTACAACGCCGGTGAGGGCGCCGTGGACAGCAATCGCGGCGTGCCCCCGTTTCCCGAAACCGTCCGTTTCGTCGCGCGGGTGTTCAACGACTTCTACACCTGGCCGGCGCCGGGCCAGGCGGATTCCCGGCGCCAGCTCCACCGCAACGTCGCCGATCGGTCTGACCTGATCGAACCGGGATCAACGAACGCTCCGCCGCAGACCTCCGCGCCGCCGCCGCCGGGCCCGGCACGCTGGAATGACGGCTTTGTCATGCATGTCGATTGAAAGAGAGGACTGGATGAAGAGATTGCTTTCACGCGTCCCGCTGGCCGGAACGCTCCTGTTACAAACGATCGTGACCGCCGCGGCGCAGTCGAGCGGCGGCACGCTGCAACCCGTTCAATCGACGCTGACGCAATTGGTGTCCGCGCTCACCGGGCCGATCGCCACGGCACTGGCGACGCTCGCCGTGATCGCCTGCGGATTCTTCGCCTGGTCGGGCCGATTGACCTGGGGCATCGCCGGCAGCGTCATTTTCGGAATCGTGCTGGTGTTCGGCTCGGCGCAGATCGTCCAGTTTTTCCAGTCGGCGGTCGGGCAATGACCGAAGACGAGCTCGAGGACCCGATGATCACACCGCTGGTCAAGGCGTTGACCCGGGCGCCGACGCTGATGGGGGTGCCGTACATGTATTTTATGTTCAACGGCGTGGTCTCGAGCGTCTGCTTCCTGGTCACGCATAATCTTTTCATGCTGCTGGTGGCCATTCCGCTGCACCTGTTCGGCTACGTGATGACGCTGCGCGACGACCGCATCTTCGAAATCCTGTTCGTCAAATTCACCAAATGCCCGCCTCGCTCGCGCGCCTTCTGGGCCGCGGACAGCTACTCTGCCTGAGGACTCGACATGGTCGCGCGTGCCCTGCTTGACGAATTGACCTTCGGCGCCGTCTCGCGGCGCGAGCGTCCTGTCGCCTCGCATGTTCCCTATACGCGCCATGTTGACGACCACATCATCAAGACCCGCGACGGCCTTGTCCTGACGATCCTCAAACTCGACGGTTATTCATTCGAGACGTCCGACATGAGTGAAGTCAACTCGCGCCTGCTTGGACGCAACGACGTCATTCGGACTCTCGCCAATTCGAGATTCGCGATCGTCTCCCACATCATCCGGCGCGAGGTCCAGCCAAGAATTGGCTCGACCTTCGACAATCCGTTGTGCCGCGAGCTCGACGAGCGCTACGACGCGGCGCTGTCGCAGCGGCGCATGTTCGTCAACGATATCTACCTGACCATCGTGCGGCGGCCCTTGCAGGGCCAGGCTGGCACCTTCGATGTCATGCTGACGACGCTGCTCGGCCGCAAGGACGAGGCCGGCGAGTCGGTCGCGATGCAGACCGCGCTGACCGAGCTGCGTGATGCGGCGACCGCGGTGCGCGAAACTCTCGCCGGTTATGGCGCCCGCCAGCTCGGCGTGGTGCGCCGCGATGGCATCTGGTTCTCCGAGCCGCTCGAATTCCTGGTACAGATCCTCGATGGCGGCGTCCCGCGCCCGATGCATCTGCCGCGCATGGACATCGCCGACGCGCTGTCAATGAGACGCATCTTCTTCGGCCGTAACGCCATCGAAATTCGCGGCGCGGGTCCGGAGGATACCGGCTTCGGCGCCATGGTCTCGATCCGGGAATACCCGGCGCAGACCGGGCCCGGGTCGTTCGACAACCTGCTGCGCGTGCCGCACGAATTCATTGCCACACAGAGCTTCGCCATCGTCGACCGGCCCGAGGCTGCCAAGCAGATCGATCGGGTGTCGCGCCAGGTCGACATGTCGGATGAGGCCGGATCGATCGTCGCGGAGCATCTCGATGATGCCCGCGATGAACTGCTGGCCTCGGAAGCGATCTATGGCGAGCACCACATGACGGTGATGTGCCTCGGCCGCAACTTGTCCGAGGTCGGCGCCGCCGTCACGGCGGTCGGCGCAGCGCTCACGGACCGCTCGGTGATCTGGACGCGCGAGGACCTCAATTGCGAGCCGGCGTTCTGGGCGCAGCTTCCCGGCAATTTTGCCTACATCGCCCGCAAGGGCGTAATCTCGTCGAAAAACTTTGCCGGCTTTACCTCGCTGCACAATTATCCGAGCGGTCGGCCGACCGGCAATCACTGGGGGCCGGCCATTTCCGTGTTCGAGACGACGTCGCAGACCGCCTATTATTACAACCATCACGTCCGCGACATCGGCAACTTCACCGTCGTCGGCCCGACCGGGTCGGGCAAGACGGTGTTTCTGTCCTTCATCGCGGCGCAGACGCAGCGCATCAAGCCGCGGCCGAAGCTGCTGTTCATCGACAAGGATCGCGGCGCCGAGATCTTCATCCGGGCGCTCGGAGGACAATATGAGACGCTCGTCCCCGGCGAGCCGACCGGTTTCAATCCACTGTCGCTCCCGGACACGGCGCCCAACCGGGAATTTCTCTATCAGCTGTTCGCCTTCATGTTGCGGCCTGCGAATGGCGCGGATCTCACCGCGTCCGAAGAGCAGGTCATCCGCAACGCCATCGCGGCGGCGATCGCCGGCGGTTCGGCGGGTCGGACGCTGAAAGCCTTCTCCACCTTGCTGCGCGGCCGCATCCGGGCGGGGGAGGGTGACCTTCTGGCGCGACTCGAAAGCTGGATGCGGCCCGACCAGCGTGGCTGGCTGTTCAACAATGACGAGGATCAGTTCTCGTTATCGAGCGTGTTCGGATTCGACATGACGCGTGTGCTCGACGATCCGGTGATCCGCACTGCGGCGCTGATGTACATTTTCCACCGGACGGAAGAGCTCCTGACCGGTGACCCGGTGATGATTTTCCTCGATGAAGGCTGGCGCCTTCTCGACGATGACGTATTCGCCTTCTTCATCCGCGACAAGCTCAAGACCATTCGCAAGCAGAACGGCATCGTCGGCTTCGGCACGCAATCGGCCGCCGACATCGTGCGCTCGAAGGCATCGAACACGCTGATCGAACAGACCAGCACCAACATCTTCTTTCCGAATCCGAAAGCCGATGACGAAAGCTACAAGCAGGCGTTCCGTCTGTCGGGACGAGAAGTCGCCTGGATTCGCGGCACGGTGCCGGAGAGCCGATCCTTCCTGATCAAACATGGCCGAGACAGTGTGGTGGCGAAGCTCAATCTCGCCAGCATGCCGGACCTGATCAAGGTGTTGTCCGGGCGCACCGAGACGGTCGCTGAGCTCGATGCGCTGCGGGCGCGGGTCGGCAACGACCCCGCCGTGTGGCTCCCGATCTTCATGGGCAGGAGCGAAGCATGAGATCTGCGATCATTGTTTGCATTCTCGCGCTCGGCGCTACGCCGGCGCTGGCCGATATCCCGGTCAACGATGCCGCGCAACTGACGCAGCGTTCCCAGACTGCCAGCACGACGGTGAAGCTCGTGCCCGTCACGACGCAGCGACAGGACGCCAATAACGGCGTCAAATGCGCGGTGACCACGGGCAAGAAAGCCAGCGTCACCGACCCGGCTGTGCAGCCGCAAAGCGGGGTCGGTAGCCAGGCGATCCAGTCCTACGCTCCTGATCTTCCGGCGACCTCCGATCCGAACGCGCAAGGCGCGACCCTCAACAGCCAGACGCTCTTCAAGTCGAGCGGCGATGTCGTCGCCGGCCTCGATGCCAGCCGCCAGACCATGAGCGCGGCGCAGTCGGCGTTCCACGCTGCAGGACAGCAGGTCGGGACCGCGCAGACGGTCATGGCGGCGATCGACATGAACAGCGCCGCGCGATTGCAAAACAATCTCGTCTGGAATGGCGCGATCGGCTCCGCCAACCTCTGGGTCACGGCGCTGAACGCGTTGAACCTGGCGCTCAACAGCGACATGAGCCGGGCCGCGACGGGGATGCGGGCGACCGTGACCAGCACCCAGGCGGTGCCGGGGCCGACCTGCCCCGTCGGCATGGTCGGCGCGGGGACAGCCGCGCAACCTTGCCGGACGCCGACGACCTGTTCGACCACGGCGCCCGGCGCGCCGGTCGATCCATCCTGTGTCAGCGCCCGCACCGTCGATACCGACGGCAACGTCATCTTTTACCTCGTTCAGGCGCAGAACACCGCGAACGTTGGAACTAATTCCATCGCCGCGCTCACTGCCGCCGACGTCACTGCGGCTCTTGCCGCGATTGCCGCCAACAGCCGCTAGGGAGGCTTCGATGCGCTTGATTGTCCTGCTCACGTGGTACGCGCTGGCCGTAGTGGGGGCCTCGCCGGTGATGGCGCAGGTTCCTGTGCTCGACAACGCCAACCTCGCCAAGGCGCAGCAGATCGCGACCAGCACGCAGCAGATTCTTGCCGCGGATCAGCACATTTTGCAGTTTACGCAAAAGACCTTGCAGGCCGTTACCGGCGATCGGTCGTCGCAGGCCCAAGGCACGCTCGCCCAGATGGCGCTCGGCGGCGGCTTCTCGATGGCGCAGGCGCCCTCCCTCGGCTCGGTGATTTCCGGGGGCGCGTTGTCATTTGCCGGTATGGGCTCGGCGTCTCAGAATATTGTCTCGACGCTGATCAACGGCTTGCAGCTCGTCCAGACCATCACCGGTCTCGTCAGTGGCCAGAGCCATCCGGCCGACACCGCATACAAGAATTCCGTCAACGTCGCCGCGACGCTGTCGGGCCTCATCAACTCGACGCAGGGCGCCGTGCAGCAAAGGTCCTCGGCGTTCACGCAGGGCGGCCAGCAGATCGGCAAGGCACAGGACCTGAAAGGCAGCGTCGATCAGAACACGCAGGTGCAGATCCAGACCGGGCAAACGATCAACGAGCTGAACGGCGTTGTCAACAACGCGGCGGCAGCGGCCAATCAGGCCAACCTCGACCGGATCGCGGCAGAGTCGTCGGCGGCGCGCGCCATGAAATTCACACAGCAGTAAGCCGAGCGGGAGAGCGACGCTTGTCCAAACGTATTGCCATCCTTGTCGCCATCGTCGCGATCGCTGCCGTCTTCATCGGTCGCTATGGCTTCAACCACGCGCCGGCACCGGCAGTGGGCGTCAGCGCAACCAGCGCGCAGGATGAGGCAGCAAAGGCCGCCTCGCGGGCGATGACGTTCACGCAGCCGAAGGCGTCGGCGCAATGAAGCTGATCACTTCGTTTGCATTCATGACACTGATGGCGACGTTGCTCGCAGGCTGCGCCTACAAACCCCTAAAAGCGCCTTGCTCGCCGGATGAGGGCGGAGCGCCGCTCGCCTATTCAGACGCGACGCCGCCTACCGAGCCTGATGCTCTGAAAAGGTTCGACCGCTGCGGCCCGATGCGGCCGATCTGAGAGGGGCGATGGGAAACAGCTTCAGCATTACCTCGCTTCTGCAATCGGTCGACCAGCTCGGTCAGAACTATGTATCGACCGCCTACCAGGCCTTGGCAAACGCGGCGACCTCGGGCGGCGCGACCAGCGTCGCCGGCTTGCTGTTCACGCTCTACGTGATCTTTTGGGGCGTCGGCATCTGGCAAGGCACCGCGACGGGCGGTCCCGCTGACCATGCGTTTCGCCTGTTCCGTGCCGTGCTGATTTACGCCATGGCCACGAAATGGGGCGACTTCCAGACGCTGGTCTACAACGCTCTCAATGACGGCCCCTCGGCTATCGGCAACGCGCTGCTGAGCGCGGTGACGTCGGCGAACAACACCGGCACGTCCGTGAATCTGACGTCGGTGAATGGCGTTCAGTCGGCTCTGCAGAACATGTGGGACACAACCAACAGCGCGACCGAAGCGTTCCTCCAGAACGCCGGCATCACCAATTGGGGGCCCTACATCTTTGCCGCTGTCTTCTATGTGGTGATGGCGATCCTGATCGGCTTCGCGATCTTTCTCATCGTGCTGTCGAAGATGTTCATGTGGTTGCTGCTGGCGTTGGCGCCGCTGTTTATCATCCTGCTGCTGTTTGGCGTCACGACGCGGTTCTTCAGCGGCTGGATGAGCGCGCTGGTCCAGTATTTCCTGGTGCAGGTCCTCGTCTATGCGTTCCTCGCCTTCTATGTCTCGCTGATCCAGCAGACGATCGATACGCTCAACGGCGTTGCCAATTCAAAGTCCGCGACCTGGGCAACCATCGGCCCGGTCGTGCTGCTCGCGATCATCGGCATTCTGCTGCTCAGCCAGATCAACAATATGGCGGCGGCGATCGCCGGCGGCGTTCCGATCTTTGCACCGCGCATCGGCGCGGTGCTGGCGACCGCAACCGGCTATCGGCTCGGCGCGGCCGCAAATCGGGCCAGGCTTGCTTTCCGCAACCCGCTCAATCCCGCCTCGATGTCGCGGCGTGAGGAGGTGGCGTCCCGCCAACGCGCGCGCGTCGGCTTGCGCGCGGCGTCATGGGCGCAATCAGCAGAATTCCGGCGCCTGGCTGACCAGCTCCGCAATCCCAGCGTGCTGCCGACGGCGAGTGGAGGAAACCGGCCATGACAGAGATGACCGCTGCGGAGCCCACGCGGGTCGATCCGCGTTATTACGCCGACGGCGCGACATGGGAGCGCGATATCGCGCGCCGCAATCGTAATTCCCGGGCGCTCGCATGGATCGTCGCCGCGGTGATGACGATCGTGGCCGTCGGCGCGCTTGGCACGCTGGCCTTGCTGGTGCCGCTCAAGACCTATGAGCCGTATATGGTGGTCGTCGACAAGACCACCGGCTTCGTCGAGGTCAAGCGCCCGATGGCCGAGGGCCCGCTGAGCCAGGACGAAGCGGTGACGACCTTCAATGTCGTTCGCTACATCAAGGCGCGGGAGACCTATGATCCGAAGGCTCTCAAGGACAACTTCGATCTGGCGCAACTGCTGGCGAGTGGGGATGCAAGCCGCGAACTGACCGAAATCTATTCGCCCGCCAACCCCAACAACCCTGTGAAAGTCTTCGGTTCGAATACCGTGATCTCGGTCAACATCAAGTCCGTGACCTTCCCGAACAACCGCACGGCGCTCGCGCGTTTCTCCACCGAGGAGAAGTCCTCGACCAACATCATCACCCGCAACTGGGTGTCGCTGGTGCGCTTCCGCTATACCTCCGCACCGATGCGCAACGAATGGCGGTTCGACAACCCCCTCGGCTTTCAGGTCCTCGAGTATCGCCGCGATCAGGAAACCGCGCCTTCACCGGGCACGGCAGGGGCGCAGCAATGATCAAGGGTTGTGTCGCGTTAACGCTTGTCCTCTTCATCACCGCCGGCACCGCCTTCGCAGAGGCATTGCCACGGCCGGGCCCCGTCGATTCGCGGGTGCGGGACGTCATCTATAACAAGGACAACGTCACGGCGATCGATGCCAGCTATGGCACCTCGACGATGATCGAGCTGCAATCCGATGAGAAGATCGAAACGCTGGCGCTCGGTGACTCGATTGCCTGGAAGGTCGAGCCGAACCGCAAGGGCGACATCATCTTCGTCAAGCCGGTCGAGAAGAACGCTCAGTCGAACCTCAACGTCGTCACCGACAAGCGCATCTACTCGTTCCTGTTGCGCTCAAACACGCGGCCGCCGGGCGGACAGATCTATGCGGTACGATTCCGGTTTCCGGATGATGAGGCGAGCGCCAAGCTCCTGGCCGAAGCGAAGGAGCGCGCCGCCAATCCGAACCTCAAAAACCTCAATATCGCCAATGCCAACAGCGATTACGGCTACAAGGGATCGTCGGTGAACAAGCCGGTTGCGGTGTTCGATGACGGCACCAAGACCTGGTTTCGCTTCGAGGGCGAGACGCCGGCGATCTACATCGTCGATGGCGAACGCAACGAGAGCCTCGTCAATTTCCGGACCGAGGGACCTTACGTCATCGTCGACAAGGTCTCGCCGCAATGGACGTTGCGCAACGGCCAGGAATCGACCTGCGTCTTCAATCGCCGTCTGACCAACGTGCATGAACCGAACGGACTCGAACCCTATGCGCCGCAGCGTGTGGGCGCGGCCACGACTCTGGGAGGTTGACGCGCAATGCCGAGCGCCGACGACTATCGCTCATTCGAACTCGAAGCGGCGGCGGCCACCTCCGTCGCGCGTGGCCGCACCGCGCTCGGCAGCTTCCTGAAGTTCGGGGTGCCGATCGGCGCGCTGCTGGTCGCCGCCTGGATGATCTACAGCTCGGTGGCGCGGCGCGCCCCCACGCTGACGACGCCCGACAAGGAGGAGTTCACAACGACGCAGTTTCCGGCGCCCTCGCTGGCGTCACCGCGGACGCAAACCAACCAGGGCACCATCGTCATCCCGCGAGCGCCACCGGAACCTGCCCCACCGCCCCCTCCGGTTGCCCCTCCCTTGGCGCTGCCAGCGCCTCCGCCACCTGAACCGCCGCTGGCAGCGGCGCCGCCCAATGACGACGAGGCGCGTCGTCTCGCCGAACTTGAACGGCAGCGCCGGGAGGAAGAGCGGCGAAAATGGGAACGGCTACGGGCTCCTCAGGTGATCACCGATAGCGCCGCGGCGGCCGCTGCTGGAAACGCCGAGAACGCCAGCAGTGCGGCAGCGGGTGCGGACGACGATCCCAATCGCCGATTTCTGGCCTCCGTGTCGGCGGCAGGCGTCGAGGTATCGCGCGCCACCAAGAACAACCGGATCGATGCGCTGGTCGCTCAAGGCACGATGATCCGCGGCGTATTGGAGACGGCGCTCCAGAGCGATCTGCCCGGCATGGTCCGGGCGGTCGTCAGCGAGAACGTCTGGTCCTTCGATGGCCGCCGTGTGCTGATCCCGGCCGGCAGCCGCCTCGTCGGTGAATACAAGTCGGGGATCGCGCAAGGGCAGACCCGCGTCTTCGTGGTGTGGACGCGCATGCTGCGATCCGACGGGGTCTCCGTTCAGCTCGGCTCGAACGGCACGGATGATCTCGGGCGGGCCGGCAATGCCGGATTCGTCGACAACCATTATCTGGAGCGCTTCGGCTCCGCGATCATGCTGTCGCTCGTCGGTGGCGTCTCGCAATTTCTGAGCGGCTACGGCCAGAATACCAGCAACACCGGCAACGGCACGATCATCACCACGACCGATCCCGTCACAGGCGCGGTGACGCAGACGCAAACGGGCCTGAACCAGAACCAGTTGAGCCTGCAGGCGCGGCAGATCGCAGCTCAGAACGTATCGCAGACCCTTACCACCATCGCCCAGGAGGCGTTGCGCAACTCGATCAACATTCCACCCACCATCCATCTCGATCAGGGGACACGGATCATCGTCTTCGTGCGACGCGACCTCGACTTCTCCGCGCTCTATCCCGACCCGGTCAAGGAAGCCTTGAGGGAACTGAAGCGTGAACGCACCGGCGCGAAGCGTGACAGTCTTCGTTGATCGGGCGCTCGATCCGATCCGCCCCTGGCTTGACGACGACCAGATCGTCGAGATCTGCGCCAATGGCCCGGGCGAGGTGTGGGTTGAACGCTTCGGTCGTTCCGCGATGGAGCGCCACGAAGTTCCACGTCTCACCGAGCATGCGATCCGTCATCTCGCTGAGCGTGTCGCCGGTCATTCGGGCCAGAGCGTCAATGAGGAGCATCCGCTGCTCTCGGCCGCACTGCCGACAGGCGAGCGTTTCCAGGGCGTGATGCCGCCGGCGACGACAGCGGGCGGCGCCTTCGCGATCCGAAAGCAGGTCATCAAAGAAATGCGGCTCGATGATTACCGAAAGCTCGGCTCCTTCGACAAGGTGACGACAGCGGGCGAGGGGGCGCTGTCGGAGACCGACCGGCGGCTGTGCGAACATCTCGACGCCGGCCGGATCGAAGAGTTCATCCGGCTCGCGGTCTTGAACCGCTATTCGATCCTTTTGTCCGGCGGCACGAGCTCGGGCAAGACAACGTTCTTGAATGCGATCCTCAAGGAAGTGCCAGTCGACGAGCGCATCGTCACCATCGAGGACACGCGCGAGGTCAATCCGATTCAGAGGAACTACCTGCCGCTCGTCGCCTCAAAGGGCGACCAGGGCGAGGCGCGGGTGACCGTGGAGACGCTGTTGCAGGCCTCGATGCGGCTGCGGCCCGACCGCATCTTTCTCGGCGAGATCCGCGGCGCCGAGGCCTACTCGTTCCTGCGTGCGATCAACACCGGCCATCCCGGCAGCATCACGACTGTGCACGCCGACAGTCCGGCGGGTGCCTTTGAACAACTCGCGCTCATGGTGATGCAAGCCGGTCTCGGCCTGCGGCGCGAGGAAATCATCGGCTACATCCGATCGGTTCTGCCGATCGTGATTCAGCAGACCAAGGTCGGCGGCTGGCGCGGTACCTCGGCTGTGTATTTTTCGCGCATGGCCGAATGGCGTCAGGAGAGCGCAGGGAGGAAAACCCGTCATGGCGCGCGTCGTCGCTTATAAGCTCGGCATCGCGATCCTTACCTTGCTCGCCTTCTGGCTGCTGTGGAGCATGGCCTATGAGGTCGTCGTCGCACTCCGCTGGGCACCAGCACGCTTTCCCAGCGAAGGCGCAAGCCGCTGGGCTCTCTTCCGGATGCAGAATGCCGACCGCTCGGCCGACTTCTTCCTGATTGCCTGGCGGCATTTCTATGATCGGCTGCTTTTCGCCCCGACGCGCTTCGAGGCGCTCATCCGCGCTGGCTACGCCGTGGCAACCGTCGGCGCGCTAGGGCTGGCCGGATTGCTCTTCGCCATCATCAACCGGCGCCAAATGCCGTATGGCGCCGCGCGCTTTGGCACATTGATGGAGGCGGCGAAGCAAGGCCTCACAGCCAAACGCGGCATTGTGCTCGGAACGCTCGGCGGGGCGACGATCCGCTCCGACGAACCCGCCCACATCCTGGTCGTCGGGCCATCGCGGTCGGGGAAGGGCACCGGTTTTGTGCTTCCGAACGGCTATCTCTGGCAGGGTTCGGCGGTGTTCTTCGATCCCAAGCGCGAGAACTTCGAGGCGCTGGCGAACCATCGCGCTGCGATGGGCAACAAGGTCTTCATGTTCTCGCCCGGCTCCAACGACACGCATCGCTACAATCCGCTCGACTTCGTCCGCCGCGACGAGCGCATGGCAACCGATTGTCTGGTGGTCGCCTCGTTCGTGATCCCGGAAAAAGCCGACGATACCTGGGCCGGCGCTGGTCGGCTGCTGCTGTCGGCGCTGATCGGTTACGTGCTGTCGTCACCCTTGATCGCGGGCGCGCAGCATATGCGCACGGTGGCGCGCATGACGACCACCGGCAAGGATATTTCGTCGTTGTTGCGCACCATCGTCAAGACCGGGCGCCAGCATCTGCCGACCTGGATCATCGACAATTTCAACCAATACATCGCGCTTGAGCCTGAGACGCGTAACAGCGCCGTGTTTAACGTCAACATGGCGATGTCGCTGTGGAACAACGGCTTGATCTCGGCCGCAACAGAGACGTCGGACTTCGACATCCGCGAACTGCGTCGCCAGCCGATGACCATTTTCATTGGCTGCACCATCGCCGAGCTTTCGATCTTCCGGCCACTGATCAGGATTCTCTTTCAGCAGATCCATGATCTGATGATGGTGAATATCCCAGGCGACGACGAACCGCATCAGGTGCTTCTCATGCTCGACGAGTTCTACCATGTCGGCCGCATGGACTCGCTGATCTCAAAGATCACGATCAGTGCCGGTTACGGCTTCCGCATGGCAATCGTGATGCAGGACATCTCGCAGCTCGATGAACTCTATGGCAGGAACACTCGGATCACGACGGTGTCGGGCTCGCAAATCAAGCTGTTCATCCAGATCAACGATCTCGAGACCTCGGAATTCGTCTCTGAAATGCTCGGCGAGACGACGCAGGTCTACAAGACGCCAGTGATGCGGCCGGGGCAGGGAATCTTCGCACCGCGCGTTTGGACGCCGCACTACACACCGCGCCCGCTACGCAGTCCGCTCGAACTGCGCGAGATGTCAGCGAGGGTCGCCATCTTAATGGTCAAGAACTCGCGCTCGTTCGAGCTCACTAAGATACGTCATTATCAGGACAAGCCTTACCGACGGCTCTACGAGGCCGCCAAGGGAAAGCCGGACCTGCCAACGTTGCGTAAATGGCGGGATGAAGTGCTTGGCGGCGTCATCAATCCGGCCACGGCAATGGAGGATGTGCCGGAAGAGAATAGGATCGCACAACCTTCGCGCGACGGCCGCAAGGCCGCAAGAAAGAGTCCGGTCAGAAAGGCTCCGGCCAAGTCACGGTCCACACCTGAACCCACTCTCCTTCCGACCCCGCTCGTCATTGCCAAGGCGCCTACCGGCGGCAAAGCGCCTCGAAAGTCGCTGTCTTTTGGCGACATGCCGAAGGCTCCACGCGGAGAGACCTGCGATATTCGGGAAGTTCTGGCCGCCTCGGAAACCGTTCAACGCGATGATTTCGAAGCAATGATTTCTCCTGCAACTGGGACCGGCACAAACGACAAGATTCACGATGCGATCGCGACATTGTCCCGCTTGCAAGACGGGTTTGGAGACGACGAGCCGACGGAGTAAAAAGCGCAAATGACGAAATGTCACACGGGCAGGCCGGCTTTCGGCCCCGCGAAGGTCGCTCGTGTCCTCGTTACAGGTTCAATCGTCCTTGCTGGGTCAGCTCGGCGCAACCCCAGGCAAAGGGGGAAGCGTGTCGAAAGGGTTCAGGATCGGACCGCCGAGAGATTCAAAATGCTTGCGATTACGGGTCAGGATGGTGAGGCCATGAGCATCAGCTGTCGCGGCTATCACCACATCGGCGAAGCCCGGCGCCTGTCCGGCGGCCCTTGCGATATCCATCATCGAGCCAGCGATCGCTGCTGCGCGCAGATCGAAGTCAAGAATGCGATTTCCATAGAAATGTTCGACGGCCGTCCACCAGGCTTTCAAGGTCGCGGCTTTTCGCGTCGCACCCTCGCGTGCGGCCTTGGCGATGCCGTCTCTGATCTCCGCAACCGTTACGACCGAAAGATAGAGACTGTCCGACGCTTGATCGAGCCACTCGACCAGCTCGATAGGGCGCCCTTGCTTCGTCGGTGCGACCGCCGAGATCACATTCGTATCGAGCAGATAGGTCAAAGATCGCTGCCTCGCAGCGCGGTGTGGTCCCGTTCGGGAATATCGCCTTCCTCCAGTGGCGAGCCGGTGAGAAGACGGCCGAAGCTCGGAATATTCGACAGGCGCTGCCAGGTCGTCCAGGAAATCACCACGACCTCTTTACGACCGTGGCGTGTGATGGCGAACTCCTCGCCACGCAGCGCGTCATCGACGACAGCCGAGAGCGTTGCCTTGGCGTCCTTCAATTGAATCTCGCGCATGATACCTCCATATGACCACTGTGGTCATATGTAATAGTCGCGCGGACGGGTTGTCCAGTCCGATGCTGACGGAACCGGAGTTCTTGCGTTGGGAAAAGATTGACGCTAATCTAATTTGTTGTTTAGAATCAATTAGTTATATTCCATAATCTATGTTATGCGAAGGCGCGGGAATGTGGCGATCCTCATCCTTGTATCCCTGCACATCACTGTGATTTCGGACCACCGTGGTAGCGCCAAACGTGTCCATCCTCATGTGCTTTCGGCGCAATCCGGAAACGCGGTGCCGTTCTGCCGGTTGTGAACGCGCCGTTCTGGTCGTATCGGGCGTCAGCATGGACAGCGGTCCGCCTCGCCTCGTTCGGCCAGTAGCTCTTGTCGGTGATAGTCGAGCCCGCGTAGGCCACCGCGGAGGCCATTGCGAGTGGCAACACCAGCGACATCGTGATGATCGGTTTCCTAAACATGATCCGGCTCCATTTCTTTGGAAGACGCGCGCGATGTACGCCTCCCAATAGGAGTTCGGAGCATTCGAGGGGCCGGTTACACGCTCACGCCGACGTGAACGTTCTCGATCGACCCCGCTACCAGCGCAACAAACGCGGCCCAAGCATCGCCCCCGCCAAGGTGCAGAGCACAATCGTGCCGCCGTACCAAACCGCAACGAACGGCAACGAATCTTCGGTGCAATGGAATGCGTAGGCCATCGCGCTTATGCTGCCCGAGATCAGTCCGGCAAAGGCACCCGCGCGAACGAGATCGGTAGGAGCCGCCTGGCGCATCGCCCAAATCACCGCGGCGAACGGGAGGATCGCGATGATCGGCACCGACAGCAGGCATTCCAGCCATTCGTCTCCCACGATCATCTGGTCCCAGTGCGAGCGGGGCGCCATCGCTAGATTCACCGTTGCGAGAAGCATGATGATCACAAAGGGCGATGCCGCCACCATAGGCGAGATTCGCCGTTCGCCGCCGGGTCGCGCCAGCCGCGTCAAATAGAGCGTCGCCACCGCGACAACCGCGACGGTGAAACCGAGTTTGACGAAAACGAAAGTCAACGCGCGCGCCGTGTCCAGGTCCGGACGGATTCCGAGCCCGGCGATCGTGAGACCGACGGCCACGGCAACACCGGTGGCCAAGGCGATATTAACAGTCCGCCCGACGAGTCGGCGGTCGACGGGCTCGGTGTTGTTGCTGAGCACGCTTACCAGTTCTTCCGTCTTCATGCCCTGGTCTCCCTGCCGATCAGTTTCGCCAAAGCCTTGATGCCGCGATGGATGCTGACCTTAACGCCCGATTCCGTCATATCGTACCGGACGGCTGTTTCTGCAACGCTTCGACCCTCGAGCTTCACGCTCTCGATCGCATGACGGACCTTCGTTGGCAGACGGTTCAGCAATTGCCCAATGTCGTGCGTGCTCTCGACGGCGATTTGATCGTCGGCCGCCGCGAGTTCATTGTGGTCCCCGATCGGCAAATTCGCCTGCGATGCGCGATTGCGCCTGAGATAGTCGATCAGCTTGTAGCGCGCGATCGCATGTACCCACGGGGTCAGCAACGTCTCGACGTCGAACGTATGGCGCTTGAGATGGATTGCCAGCAGGGCTTCCTGCACCAGATCCTCCGCCTCCTCGGGACCCCGCCCGATGCGGGCCAAATGCCGTTTGTAGAACGCCCGTAGATGACGGCTCAATTGATCAAGCAGCGTGCGGTGCGAGGCCGCGTCGCCATCCAGGCTGGCAAGCATAAGTGCCTTCAGTTCGGTCTCGTGGCTCGTCATGCTTGACGTCTTCTCTGTCAATTCGCTGGTCAATCTGGTTCGGTTACAAACGATGGCGCCTCGCGGATAATAAATCCGGCATCGACGGGGAAACCGACCAGGGACGGACCGATCTCACCACCTAGCAATGCGGCTCGATGAACCTGCCGATCTCTCCCGGTTCGGCAAAGATTATCGCGGCACGATCACCCATCATTCCCGCAGGCATAATCGCGGGCGCATTTTTCTCCGGTCCATCCTTGCTTGTGTCCGTCATGAAGCGGAGGTTGCGTTCCCAGAACGCGCGCGTCTTGCCGTCGGCGGTAGTGACGCGATAGGTGTCGCGACAATAGGTAATCGTTTTGACCTGGCTGGCGGGCTCCAGGCTTTTCAGATTGGGGTCGTGGCCGCCGCCCATCATTCCCCCCATAGCCTTCATGCTGCCCTTCCCCTTCATGCTGCCCATCCCCTTCATCTGGGCCTCAGCGGTTCGCTCGGGTGCGGCCCCCGGCTTGGTCGCCTCCCTGAGGAACGCCAGCAGGTCGGCGCGAGCGCCTGCGTCCTTGATACCCTCGAACGGCATCTGGTTGTCCGGCACCATACCTTGCGGATCGGTCAGCCATTGGTTGAGCGCGCGGTCATCCCAGATGATTCCAGACGCTTTGAGCGCATCGGAATAGCGATCGAAACTCGGAAGCGATCCCGCCTTCCGTCCCCACAAATCAGCGAGACTTGGCCCCGTCATATTGCGGCCGGGCTCAAGCGAATGACATGACGCACAGGCTCTAAAGTCCCGCTGACCGCGCGCCGCGTCCCCCTGCTCGGCAAGAGCCGGCGACAGCGATGCGATGGCGAACAGTACCGCAATCCCGAATTTGCTCATTGTCGGTCTCCCTTTCCGGACCGCAGATATTTAATGAGCCCCGCCGCCGTCAGGACCAGCACGACGACCACCAACAGCCACACCAGCGCCATGCCCCACATCATTCCGGGCATCATCATTCCGTTCATCATGGTTCACCTCATTCGGCTGGTTCCGGAATGCGCTGTGTCGCCCTCGCCGCCAGAGCCGCCAGCGTGGTAGATCGATTGCCGCTGCCATCGTCATTCGACAACCGGAATTCCTTCACCAATCCGTAGATCGCGGGAATTACAATCAGCGTTAGCAGCGTCGACGAGATCATGCCGCCGATCATCGGTACCGCGATGCGTTGCATGATTTCGGAGCCGGTCCCGGTGCTCCACATGATCGGCAGCAGACCGGCGATGATGGCGACGACGGTCATCATCTTCGGCCGCACCCGCTCCACCGCGCCTTCCATAATCGCATCGTAGAGGTCGCTACGCGTCAGTGCATTCCCCTCGGCATCGCGTCGCGCCTTGATCCCCGCCAAGGCGTGATCGAGATAAATCAACATGACAACGCCAGTCTCGGCGGCGACGCCAGCCAGGGCAATGAAGCCGACGACAACGGCGACCGACAGATTGAAGCCAAGCCACCACATCAGCCAGAGGCCGCCGACCAGAGAGAATGGTAGCGACAGCATGACGATCAAGGTCTCCGTGATGGAGCGGAAGTTGAGGTACAGCAGCAGGAAGATGATCAGCAGCGTCACCGGCACCACAATCTTCAGACGCGCGGTGGCCCGCTCGAGATATTCGTACTGCCCGCTCCAAACGACATAATATCCCGGTGGAAATTGAATGCTGGCCTGCACCGCTTTCTGCGCGTCGGCGACGTAACCGCCGAGATCACGGTCCCGGATGTCGACATAGACGTAGCTGGCCAACTGGCCGTTCTCGGTCCGGATCGACGTAGGTCCCCGTGCTAATGCGACCTTGGCGACTTCGGCGAGCGGCACGGCACCGCCGCCCGGCATTGGCACCAGGACATCATTGGCGATCGCCTGCGGATTGTCCCGCAGATCGCGTGGATAGCGCATGTTGACGGTGAAACGCTGGCGCCCCTCCACCGTCGTCGTTACGGTCTGCCCACCCAGCGCCGTCGCGATGACGTCCTGCACGTCCTGAACCATGATGCCGTAACGGGCGAGCGCCGCACGATCCGGCGTGATGTCGAGATAATAGCCGCCGATGCCGCGTTCGGCATAAGCCGACGACGTTCCGGGCACTGCTTTCAGGACTTGCTCCACCTGCTTGGCGAGTTTGTCGATCTCGACAAGATCGGTGCCGATTGACCTGACGGATATTTTGGACCAGCGAGATAGAGACTACTGCATAGCCACGCTCCGATCCAGATGCAGCACTTCCGGCGACGATGTCTGCGGCGCCGGTGGCCGGTAATTCAGCGATGAGTGCGGTCTGATCGTGTTGTAGTGCTTGCGCCATTGCTCGATGACGACAATGGCCTCCTTCAGGCTGTAGAAGATTTCACCGTTCAGGCATTCGTCGCGCAGCTTTCCGTTGAAGGATTCGCAATAGCCGTTCTCCCAGGGACTGCCGGGCTCGATGTAGAGCGTCTTTGCGCCGAGCTTTGCGAACCAGCTGCGCACAATCCTGGCGGTCATCTCCGCACCGTTGTCGGACCGAACGTGTTCCGGCACGCCCCTGGTGAGCATCACGTCGGCCATGGTCTCGATGACGCCGAAGCTGTTGATGCGACGAGCCACCCGGACCGCCAGGCATTCCCGAGTGAACTCGTCGATCAAGGTCATCAGCCGAAGTTTGCGGCCGTCATGGGTTTGGGCTTCGACGAAGTCGTAACTCCACACATGGTTGCGATGCTGCGGCCTCAAACGGATGCAGGATCCGTCGTTGAGCCACAGCCGGCCCCGTGGCCGCTGTTTCCTTGGTACTTTTAGCCCCTCTCGGCGCCAGATCCGCTGAACGCGATCACATCCGACCCGCCAGCCAGCATCAACCAGCAGCGATGTGATCCGGCGATAGCCGTAGCGTCCGTATTGGGATGCAAGAGAGACAATCGCTCTTGTCAGCGCATCCTCATCAGCCCGGACGATCGTGCTGTATCGCTGCGTCCCGCGGGGTTGGCCGACGATCCGGCAGGCCTGGCGCTCTGAGAGACCATACTTCCCTCGAATGCCCTCTACCGCCTGCCGGCGCCGTTCGGGGCTTACAAGTTTCCCGAGGCAACGTCCTTGAGCACCTGCTTCTCAAGCGACAGGTCCGCAACAAGACGCTTGAGACGGACGTTCTCCCGCTCCAGGTCCTTCATCCGCTTGGCCTGATCGAGCTCAAGACCACCGTATTCCTTCCGCCAGCGATAATAGCTTTGCTGCGATATCCCGGCTTCCCGACACGCCACCGGCGCCGCCTTGCCCTGCGACATCAACACTTCAATCTGGCGCAGCAGCACCACGATCTGCTCCGCCTTGAACCTCTTCTTCGGCATGACCAAAGCTCCTTTCCAAGCTCACTTTCTCACAAAGCTTGGTCCAAAAAAGTCCGGTCAGGTCAGGCGCCCAACAGAGATAGTAGACGATTATCGCGTGCGGTCGGCTCAAGGCTGACAAATCCCGCAACAATCAGGACGCTCGGCGCTCCCCAGTACAGCAACCTTCGAAAACTAAGATCGGCTGCAGAGTCAGTACCTGCAACGCAAAGCAAGACGACCCCGAGGATGCAGAGCGTAACGCCTAGAGAAGGTCGCGGCAGCAGTTGGTATTGATAGATCAATCCTAGCAAACAGCCCAAAGCAAATTCTAACAGAAGTGGACTGGTATAAGTTATCATCACCGGGTTCGATGACGAGAAAACCTGACCAATCATTACCAGTGACGTGAGAACGGAGAAAACGAGAATTGCTCTATATCGCCCAGACAACAGCAGCGAGAGGGCAAATATCGCATAGAAGAACATTTCAAAATTGAGCGTCCATCCGGCGATCAGAAGTGGCTCAATTTGTCCGGTTCGGGCCGAGATGTGGGGAATGAACAGCAGGGACTTCAGAAGATTCTCGAGCGGCGGGAGCGGCGTTGAATTTCGGAATATGACCCAACTCGAAAATAGCGCCAAGGTCACGCACCAGTAGAGTGGCACGACTCTGACGATGCGGTGCTGGATAAACGAGGCAGGCGTTCGCCTTGCCCCAGTCGTAACCCACATGATGAATCCGCTAATGACGAAAAAGATATCGACGCCGGCGGCGCCAAGCGGCGACCATGTCGAGCCAAAATACTCTGCTGTCATGCCATTCGCGTGGAAGAACACCACCATCATCGCGGCAATGCCGCGCAGATATTGAATACTGGAAAGCTGGGGCTGCACTTCCAACTGGGTCATGGACAAAGGATAAACTCGAAGCATGAAAAAAATCAGAAAATTGCAGCCAATAAAGCGGACATGATGGCCCAACCCTTCATTAACCCTAAACTGCCGAGCATACCTCTCGACCATGAAGCGATTGGCATCAACAGAGACCTGTTTGAACGAACAGAGACGGTGTGACCAATCGCTAGCGCTGACCATCATGGTCACGGCTGCAGTGAAAACTCACCAAATCGTCGACGCCCACGGCATCTTGAAGTCTGGCAATCCGTTCGCCTGAAGCAGACGACCTGCCATAAGAAAGCAGAGTTCATATTCCGTGGCTCACGACCTGATTTTATGAACAGCGCACATTGTCGGAATTTCAATCTTGTCGGGCAACGCCCGGGTTTTCGGCGACATCCTTTAGCGTCACTCCGGCTTCTTTTCTGGAGATGACTTTGCCGCTTCGTAGATATTTTGCGAATACGTCCCAGACTGGCGCGCCCTTTTGCTCGTTGACGGAAGCCCAGCCAGCCACCCGATAGCTCTTGTAAGC
Organism: Bradyrhizobiaceae bacterium PARB1; assembly: GCA_002256345.1. Classification (GTDB taxonomy): domain Bacteria; phylum Pseudomonadota; class Alphaproteobacteria; order Rhizobiales; family Xanthobacteraceae; genus Tardiphaga. Next base: position 45,693 of record NKIY01000014.1, read on the forward strand.
CTCGATCGCGCCGCCATTTTCAAGCTTCAAGTCAGATATCCGCCGTCCTACTATTCCCTTTGGTGCGCAGGTGTATGTCATGCCGCCGATGCGGACCATATCGCCACCTTGCTGATAATAGGGATTATCGTTGAAGAGATTGTCGCAGACGTCTTCCATGACGTCCTTGATCTGACTACCGGTCATGGTAAGTGGATAGATCTCCGGATAAGTGATTGCCGTTTCGGTGAGAATGTCCTCCATGGTTATGGACTGACCGGACAGCACCGTCGTTCCCCACCGAAAGCCCGGCGACAAGGCAATTTCCGTATCAAGCTCCTGCCGCAAGGCGTCGCAAATCAACTGATCCATGGTGCCGTTGAAATTTCCACGGCGATAAAGCAGATGATCCGCGGTTGCAATTTTATCTGCATACGCAACGGCATAAGGCGCGCGCAAGCGTTCAATCAGCGCGGTCATTTCCGGGGCCGGCTTGATCAGGTTCGCGAACACGGGGAGCAACGTGTAGCGCACATCGCGGACGTGGCCTTTTGCGAGATCGAGATCGAGTACAGCAAGGAATTTTCCGGCCGAACCAGCATTCGTCACAAGCGTCTTCCCGCCCGGATTCGCGACGCTGACAGGCCGTGGAACGGCGTCATGGGTATGGCCGCCGAGAATAACGTCGATACCGCTCACTTTGCTGGCGAGCTTGAGGTCAACGTCCATTCCGTTGTGTGAGAGCAGAACGACCGCATCTACCTTGTCATTTGCGCGCAAGGAATTGACCAGTTTTTGCAGTTCTTCGTCGCGGATGCCGAACGTCCAATCTGGTGTAAACCGCTTGGGATGGGCGATCGGCACGTACGGGAGAGCCTGTCCGATCACGGCAACGCGGAACCCACCCAGTTCCTTGATCGTCGCTGGTTTGAAAACCCGTCCGGATGCGGTGTCGAACGCCTCGGCGTCATTGAATGCGGCCTCTTCTGTCAGAAACACATTTTGCGCGAGAAATTCGCCTTTGAAGTTCTTAAGGTTGCGACGCAAAACATCTTCGCCATAGGTAAACTCCCAATGCCCCGTCATTGCCTCGATGCCGAGCAGGTTCGCCACCTCGACCATGTCGGCTCCTTGCATGGTATTGGCGAGACCACTGCCCTGCCAAAGATCTCCACCGTCCAGAAGAAGCGATCGCCCGGGTCCGGCTTCGCTGCGCAAGCGGTCAATCAGTGTTTTGAGATTGGCGAAGCCACCCAATTTGCCATAACGTTCTGCCGATTTCTCGAAATCGAGATATGTAAATGCGTGCGCGTTCGCGCTTCCCGGCTCGATTTGAAAGTAGTCGAGAAAGGCGCGGCCAACGAGATGCGGCGGACGGCCCTGCATGACGCCAACACCGAGATTGATGTTCGGTTCACGGAAATGATTTGGTAAAAGCTGCGCGTGGGTATCGGTCATATGTAGAATCCGCGCATTGCCGAAGCGTTCGAGATCGTAAACGTTGGCGTCGCCCGCAGCGCGACCGATGCGTGGCATACCCGTCGATACGACGGCCGCGCTCGCGAATTTAAGCAAATCCCGGCGGCGGAGTTTCATATGTTCCTCCCAACTAGACCTGTCGAGGGTCTACAAAATTTTTGAAGTAGCTAACGTTCTCGCCAATCTTCTCCAGAGAGTCGGCCCCATGACTCAGCATTCTTCGCTTGAAGATTGTCATGCAAGACTCGACAGCACGCCGGCGCCGGCCAGGAGCGCCACCACGATCCATGGCGGCGCCTTCCATACGGTGAGGAGGAGGAAGCCCGCGAGCGCGAGCGCAAAATCGCGCGGCGTCAGGACTGCGCTGATCCAGACCGGATTGTAGAGGGCTGCACCGAGAATGCCGACCACAGCTGCATTGCTACCACGCATCGCGGCCTGAGCGGAGGGGCGCGTGCGCATCGCATCCCAAAACGGCAACGCACCATAGACGAGCAGCATACCCGGAAGGAACACTGCGACGAGAGCAATGGCTGCGCCAGCAAGGCCGCTCGGCGCGGCTCCCATCACGGCCCCAAGATATGCGGAGAAAGTGAAGAGCGGTCCCGGCACCGCCTGTGCCAGCCCATAACCTGCCAGAAACGCCTCGTTGGTAACCCATCCGGGTGTGGCAACTTGCGCCTGAAGCAGAGGCAGCACGACATGACCGCCGCCAAAGACAAACGCGCCAGACCGGTAGAACGCGTCGAACAAGGCGAGCCCCTGGGAACTGGTCGCAGTAACGACGATCGGAGGAATCAGAAGAAGCGCCGCGAAGAGAACGAGCGCGATAATACCTCTCCGTCGCGTAACCGGGAAATTCAGATGCCCGGAAAGCGGCGCGACCTCCCCCTGACAGAGCCAAAGCCCCGCGCAGGCACCGATCGCAATCGCCGCGATCTGTCCGAACGATCCGACGAAAACGACAACGATCGCAACTGCGGAAAGTGCAATGCCAGCGCGGGCTCGATCGGGTGTCAGGGTTCGCGCCATGCCCCAGATGGCTTGTGCGACGACGGCGACAGCGACGAGCTTGAGACCGTGTAGGAAGCCTTCGGCAACCGGTCCTGTGAACACGGCTGCGCCCATCGCAAAGGCGAACAGGATCAGGGCCGACGGCATGGTGAAGGCGAACCACGCGGCAAGGCCACCAAAAAGGCCATTGCCGCGCAGAACACCGAGAGAAAAACCAACTTGGCTGGAGGCAGGTCCGGGAAGAAACTGACACAACGCGACCAGGTCCGCATAGGCTGTCTCGTCGAGCCATTTGCGCCGCACCACAAATTCATCGCGGAAGTATCCGAGATGGGCAATGGGGCCGCCGAAAGACGTCAGGCCTAACTTCAGGAATGCCGTAAAGACCTCCCTGACCCGGCCTTCGGTTGCATCACTGCTCATAGGCGAGCACTGGCGATTGGCGTTAACGCTCCACCGCTTCGCCGATAAACTCCCGAACCCGAGCCTTCGCCAATTTGAGCCCCTGTTTGCCCAATCTGGTAGCCTTGTAGAGTTTTCGCCCGACGCTCCCTTCGCGCTGCACGCGCGAAGTCAGATAGCCCTTGCGTTCCATCGCATGGAGCATCGGGTACAGGGTTCCCGGACTGAGCCGATAGCCGTGGCGTGACAGCTCGTCGATCATCCACTGGCCGTAGATCTCCATCTCTGCCGCGTGGTGCAGGATGTGGAGCCGAATGAAACCGGTGAGGAGATCGTCGAACTTCATTGTCCAGATTCATTTGATTCGATTCCCGATATCGATATACGATATCGGGAGCCGATACTGTAGCCAAGCGTTTCCGCTTATGGTGTAAACCAGAGGAGATCATAATGGCTTCCGTATCCGACAGAAACCCACAACATCACACCCAGAATATGAAAAGGCGCCTTTCCGAGACAGTGACACATCTCCGAGAGGACATTGGCAAAGTGGACGACCCCCAATTGAAGGCCATGTTTGAAACCTCGGCCGAGGTTCTAGGTGGGCTGATCAAGGCATTCGAGGACTATGAAAGGAAGAACGAGGCGGCCTGGCGGAAATAAGTCCTTTCAGGTCGCGCGCGATGGCTATCCCGTGAAAAGCCCCGTTAAACATTATCTAGACTATTGCATTTCGATAGTGCAACTCAGCAGTGGTCGATTTGGTTGCTACGCCGGAGGCTCGCATGACAATGGATCGGCGTCGACTGCTGCAAGCTGGGGGAATTACAGCGCTCTCGGCTGCGCTCCCCGAATTGGTCCAGGCTCAGGCTTCCTTATCGCCCCAAGGCGCAGCAGATCATACGATCCGGATTGGCAATGGGCTCGTTGAACTGGCGCCCGATCGGATCATTTCCACCACCACCTATAACGGGCAGTTTCCCGGGCCCCTTCTGCGCTTCAAGGAAGGCCAGCAGGTCGTTGTCGATATCCATAACGACACCGATACGCCCGAACAACTGCACTGGCATGGGCAGACCATACCGGTGGATGTGGATGGCGCATCCGAAGAAGGAACGCCCTTTGTCCCTGCGCATGCCATGCGCGCCTCCTTGGCCAAGGGCATGCCGCACGGTTTCGAGGTCGGTTACAGCCTGTTCTCGATCAATGGCCGAATATTGGGTCACGGCGACCCAATCCGCGTGAAGGCAGGTGAGCGCGTCTTGTTTCATATCGTCAACGGAAGCGCGACTGAAATCCGGAGCCTCGCCTTGCCGGGGCATAGCTTTGACGTGATCGCATTGGACGGCAATCCCGTTCCCACACCAGCACGTGCGCCGGTCCTGTGGTTGGGAACCGCCGAACGTATATCGGCGATCGTTGAGATGAATCATCCCGGCGTGTGGGTGATGGGCGACCTTGCGGACGACGACCGCACAAGGGGCATGGGCATCGTGATCGAGTATGCCGGGAAAACCGGGAAACCAAAATGGACTAAGCCCGCGCCATACAAATGGGACTACACGCATTTCGGGAAGTCTGATGCCGACGGACCTGCCCCGGATGAAACCATCGAGATGATGTTCACCAAAAAGAACGCGGCCAATCAAGGCTTCAACGAATGGCGCATCAATGACATGGCGTTCTCAATGGACAAAATGGAGCCGATGTTTCATCTGCGTCAAGGGAAACGTTATCGACTTCGCATGCGCAACGCCAGCGATGACATCCATCCTGTTCATCTGCATCGGCATAGCTTCGAATTGACTCGGATCGCTGGCAAAGCAACAGCCGGGATCATGAAGGATGTCGTCATGTTGGGTGGTTATCAGGAGGTGGAAGTGGACTTTGTGGCGGACAACCCCGGCTTGACTCTTTTCCATTGCCACCGACAGCTGCATATGGACTTCGGCTTCATGGCGCTTTTCGATTACGTCTAGCGCCATGCTGTTTAACTCCTACCCGGTGTACCGCCCGGAACGTCACGAGACATTCGTCGCACTCGTTCAAATTAAAGAAGGCGCGTTCTGTAAAAAAATCAACTCGGCGCCAATTTACAATCACGTCCGCCGCAGTCGCCAAGACCGCACTTTCCGGTTGGAATCGTTTGAATGCCTGATGGGTCGGATCGGCTAAAGATGTCGCGCTTCCAGTCTTTATCGAGCCGACAACACCAGACGGCGGGTGATTGTCGATGGTCGTTCAACTGATGCTCTCGGTCGGCACGAGCGGCAACATTATTGGGCAATGTGCTGATTTTGAGTGGTTTGCTCATCCTTTCCGACCTCGATAAAGTGCTGGAAGGTTAGCTCCTTCAAAACCTTCCCCATTCTCTACACGACCTAGCCGGCGGCCATTGGAGTGTGAGGATCGCGAGATATTGCCCCGATGTTAATGAGTGTTCTGGCTTACGTTGGTGCCGCTGTAGCGGAGATCGCAGGATGCTTCACCTTTTGGGCGTGGCTGCGGCTCGGCAAATCGGCGCTCTGGCTGTTGCCAGGTATGGTCTCTCTAGCGCTCTTCGCTTATCTGCTCACTCTTGTTGACAGCGAAGCCGCCGGTCGGACTTACGCCGCATATGGCGGAGTTTACATTTTGGCGTCGATTACGTGGCTTTGGCTTGTCGAGGGGCAGCGACCCGACCGCTGGGACTTGTCCGGCGGTTTCATTTGTCTAGCTGGCGCTGCGGTAATCTTGTTTGCTCCGAGGTCGTAGATTCTATTCCAGCGCAATCAGACCGTGTTGGCGCGACGAAAGGTGCTGAACTGGCGTCGATGAACGGCGTCCTAAGCACCGCATGGCCGTGGGTCGCATCTATCCGGATTTGGATTGGAGGCATAGCTGGCATCGGCGATTGCCATTTCTAAAGCTCGCAGAGCGCTTGCCGAGCGGTTCAGGGACATAATTCCGCAAGTGAATAGGCGTTGATCCACTCGCGGTCGCGCGGAGCTTCGTGGCAGTTATGCACCGCGTTCGGCGCTGACAGACTATCCTCCCTCGGCTCAACGGGGACCTCGAGTCGATGTCAGGGGACTGAGATCCAATCGCGCTGAATGCACGGGATGCTACATGCCAAGCAGTCCGATTCAGGTCGCTAAGATCTTATGATTTGTCGGGGTCAACGATTTCGCGAATTCTGGCACCGACTTGGAATCGCGCCGAATTGCCGTCACCGATTAGAGCACCCCAACGGTGCGACAACGACGCTGTTGCATCATCCCCCTAGGGGGGATACAATTGAGTATGCCACACGGTCATGTCCACGAATCCCATCCGAAAATCGTCAAACGGCTGAAGCGGGCCGAGGGTCACCTTCGTCGTGTCATCGAGATGTTTGACGAGCATCGATCCTGCCTCGATCTGGCCCAACAGCTTCACGCCGTCGAAAGAGCTGTCAGCGAAGCAAAGCGTACGTTAATCTACGATCACGTCGATCACTGCCTCAACACTGCGGCGAACGGAACCGGAAAATCCACGGTGGCCGTCGTCGATGAGTTCAAGGCCATTTCCAAATACCTGTGACGGCTCCCACGCGGGATCCAAGTCGGAAAAGCACCATGGCAAGCCGCTCGACCATCTTTGTTGTCGCGTTCGCGGCAGGAGCCGGGATTTTCGCGCTCGCGCCGGGGCTATCGACGACGGTTCAACGGGCAATCGGGATAGGACCGCAGGCCAACACGGCAATTCCGCCCAAGCCGTCGGCACCGGAGCCGATCTCCGGCCTTCTGCCAATGAACGATGAACAGATCAAGCTCGCGCAGATCGATCTGGTCGAGGTAGGACCGGCAGCAATCGCAAAGCGTCTCGTTGTTCCGAGTTCGATCGTTCCGCATGGCGACCGGATCGCGCACGTCTCGGTCAAGCTGTCCGGCACGGTCGCGGAGTTGCGCAAGAATATCGGCGACGACGTCGTCAAGGATGAGGTGATCGCGGTCCTCGAGAGCCGCGAGGTTGCCGACGCCAAGAGCGAGTACCTGGCAGCCCGCCTGACGAACGATCTGCAACAGGATCTGTTCAACCGGGACCGGCTCCTTTGGGAAGCTAAAACCGGCACCGAACAACAATATCTCCGCTCCCGCAACGCCGCTGCGCAGACCAGCATGAGGGTCAATATCGCGCGGCAGAAGCTGATGGCTCTCGGCCTCGCCGAGAGCGAGATCAAGGCGCTTCCGGATGCGCCGGAGGCCCGCCTGCGGCGGCAGGACGTCGTGGCCCCGATCACCGGGCGCGTCGTCGAACGCAAGGTCGAGCTTGGCACGGCGGTCGGCCGCGACAATCTTGAAACGGAACTGTTCGTCATCGTCGACCTCAGCCGTGTCTGGGTGGAATTGTCGGTGGCCTCCTCCGACCTTCCTTTGATCCAGGAAGGGCAATCGGTCAAAATTTCCGCGCGAGGTCTTACCAAGACAACCATCGGCAAGATCGTCTTCGTGAGCCCGCTGGTCGACAAGGATACGCGCACGGCGCGCGTCGTGGCTGAAATCCCCAACGCTGAGCGGACCTGGCGTCCGGGATCGTTCGTCACCGCGGCGATCGCCCTCAACGAGCGGACCGTGCCCGTCGTCGTGCCCGCGACCGCAATTCAAAAGCTGGAAGGCCAACCGATCGTATTCGTCCGGACCAAAGACGGCTTCGAGAAGCGGGACGTCGTGCTTGGCGAGAGAGAGGATCAAGCCCTCGAGATCGTGTCCGGCCTGACGCCCGGCGAGGCCATTGCCGCGACGAACACGTTCTCGCTCAAGGCCGAGCTTTCGAAGCCAAGGGACGAGGACTAAGCGATGATCGAACGCATCATCGATTTTTCGGTCCGGCGCCGATGGCTGGTCCTACTGATCACGCTGGCGGCGGTCGTATCGGGCTTCTGGTCCCTGACCAAGCTTCCGATCGATGCGGTTCCCGACGTCACCAACGTCCAGGTCCAGGTCAACGCCGTGGCCCCGGCGCTGACGCCTGTCGAAATCGAGAAGCAGGTCACCGTCGCGCTGGAGACGGTGCTGGCCGGCACGCCCGGTTTGGAATCGACGCGGTCCTTTTCGCGAAACGGTTTTGCCCAGATCACGGCCGTGTTCACCGACCGCACGAACATCTACTTCGCGCGCCAGCAGGTCTCGGAACGTATCAACGAGGCCAAGGCCAATCTTCCGCCCGGTGTGGACATCAAGCTTGGGCCGATCTCGACGGGTCTGGGCGAGATCTACTGGTGGGCGGTCGAGTACGCCAAGCCTGGCGCAATTGCGCCGGTGCGCGACGGGCAGCCCGGATGGCAATCCGACGGGACCTACCTCACGCCCGAAGGTGAGCGCCTGACCGACGATTTTCAGCGCACCGTATATCTGCGCACCGTACAGGACTGGATCATCCGCCCGCAGATGAAGACGGTCCCCGGGGTGGCTGGCGCCGACGCCATCGGTGGCTTCGTCAAGCAGTTTCAGGTGCAGCCCGACCCAACGCGGCTGATCAGCTTTGGACTGTCGCTCGACCAGGTAATCGCGGCCATCGAGGCCAACAACGTCAGTCGCGGCGCCAACTACATCGAACAAAATGGCGAAGGTTACGTGGTACGCGCCAGCGGCCGCGTCGAAAATATCGAAGACATCTCGCAGATCGTCGTCGCCACGCGGGCCGGCGTGCCGGTCCGCGTCAAGGATGTCGCCGACGTCGCAATCGGAAAGGAATTGCGCACCGGCAGCGCCAGCGTCAACGGCCGCGAGGTTGTCCTTGGAACGGCGCTGATGCTGATCGGAGGCAACAGCCGCACGGTCGCGGCGGCGGCGGATGCGAAGATCAAAGAGATCAGCCGCACGCTTCCGCCCGGCATCTATGCCCACACCGTGCTCAACCGCACGCAATTGGTCGATGCCACCATCGAGACTGTCGCCACCAACCTGGCGGAAGGCGCACTGCTCGTCATCGTCGTGCTCTTTCTCTTGTTGGGCAACCTGCGGGCTGCCGTGGTGACCGCGTGCGTCATCCCGGTCACCATGATGTTGACCGCAACGGGCATGCTGCAGGGCAAGATCAGCGCCAATCTCATGAGCCTGGGCGCCTTGGATTTCGGACTGATCGTGGACGGCGCCGTGATCATCGCGGAGAACTGCCTCCGCCATCTTTCCGAGCGCCAGCGCGAGCTTGGGCGGGCGCTGGCGCTGGACGAACGGCTCCAGACCGTCAAGGAATCGGCCATCGAAATGATCCGGCCGACGGTCTACGGCCAGCTCATCATCATTCTCGTCTACGTGCCGCTGCTGACGTTCACGGGCGTTGAGGGCAAGACGTTCGAGCCGATGGCGCTGACGGTCATCATCGCGCTCGTCGCGGCCTTCGTCGTCTCGCTGACGTTCGTCCCGGCCATGGTCGCGCTGACCGTCACCAAACCTGTCAGCGAGCAGGAAAACGCCATCATCCGCACGCTGAAGGCCGGCTATGCGCCGCTGTTGACGCGGGTGATCGCGTCACCGCTGCCGGCCATCGGCGTTGCCGCGGTTCTGTTCATCGCCGCGGGTTTGCTGTTCACGCGGCTGGGACAGGAGTTCACGCCGACGCTGGACGAAAAGAACATCGTGATGGAGGTCAAGCGTGTCCCGAGCACGTCCATAACCCAATCGCAGGCGATGCAACTCCAGATCGAGAGCGTCGTCAGCAAATTTCCCCAAGTGGCGTTCGTGTTCTCCCGCACCGGAACGCCGGACCTCGCCGCCGACCCGATGCCACCGAGCGCGTCCGACACCTACATCATCGTCAAGCCGCAGGCCGAGTGGCCCGACCCGTCGATGACGAAAGACGATCTCATCAAGCAGATCGAAGCGGAAGCCTCGAAACTTCCGGGCAACAAGCTGGGCTTCTCCCAGCCCATCGAAATGCGGTTCAATGAGCTAATCGCGGGCGTACGCGAGGATCTGGCGGTCAAGGTCTTCGGCGACGATTTCGAGGAGATGCAGCGGACCGCGGGCAGCATCGCCAGTGTGCTGCGCCGCATCGACGGCGCCCAGAACGTCAAGGTGGAAGAGACCACCGGTCTTCCGTTCCTGGAGATCAAGATCGACAAGGCCGAAATCGCCCGCCGCGGCCTCAGCCTGCTCGCGGTCCAGGATGTGATCGAAGCCGCGGTCGGCGGCCGGGTTGCCGGGCTGGTGTTCGAGGGCGATCGGCGTTTCCAGATCATCGTCAGGCTGAACGATGCGCTGCGCAACGATATCGCGGCGCTGGAAAACCTGCCGGTCCAATTGCCGCGACTGACTGCAAATGCCGCCGTGGCGTCCGTGCCCCTTCGCGCTCTGGCGACCTTCGAGCAAACCGAAGGCGCCAACCAGATCAGCCGCGAGAACGGCAAGCGGCGTGTCGTCGCGACGGCCGAAGTCCGTGGACGGGATATCGGATCGCTGGTTGCCGAGGCACAGGCGGCCGTTGGCGAGAAGGTCAAACTGGCACCAGGGACCTGGCTCTCCTGGGGCGGGCAGTTCGAGAATTTCTCCGTCGCCCGGCAGCGTCTGATGTTCGTGGTCCCCGGCTGTTTCCTCTTAATATTTCTGCTGCTGTTCGGTGCCCTCGGTTCGGCGCGGGACGCGCTTCTGGTCTTCAGCGCGGTGCCCCTCGCGCTCACGGGAGGCATCGCTGCGCTATGGTTGCGCGGCATGCCATTCTCGATCTCGGCCGCCGTCGGCTTTATCGCACTCTCCGGGGTCGCGGTCCTGAACGGATTGGTGATGCTCAGCCAGATTCGAAGACTGATTTCGGAAGGTGTGGGTACAAGCGCGGCCATCAGCCAAGGCGCTCTGACACGGTTTCGTCCGGTCATCATGACGGCATTGGTCGCCTCGCTCGGCTTTGTGCCGATGGCGCTTGCGACGGGTACAGGGGCCGAGGTGCAGAAGCCGCTGGCGACCGTAGTGATCGGCGGGCTGTTGAGCGCGACACTGCTTACCTTGCTCGTCTTGCCGGCGCTCTATTCCTACTTCGCGTCCGTCGAAAGCCAGACAAAGTCCGACCGTGCGTTCGCTCCACGCCGGGCCGCCGAATAGACCTTGAAGGTACCACATGCTGACGAAAATACAGGATTGGTTCGGTCTGTCGCCGCAACGGCAATCAGTTGACCTCGGTCACGGGCATGACGACGGCCGGGGCCATGGCCACACACACGGTACGATAGACCCCACCATCGCGACGACAACGCGGGGCATCTGGGCTATCAAATGGTCGTTCATCGTGTTGGCGATCACGTCCATTCTCCAGCTTGGAGTCGTTACGATTTCGGGCAGCGTCGCGTTGCTCGCCGACACGATCCATAACGTCGGAGACGCGGTGACCGCAATCCCTCTCTGGATTGCTTTCATGTTGGCACGCCGCAAGCCGAGCAAGACGTTCACCTATGGTCTGGGGCGCGTCGAGGATCTGGCGGGCGTGATCATTGTCGCGATCATCCTGTTCAGTGCCGTCTTCGCCGGCTATGAGGCGATCGAGCGCCTGATCCATCCGCAGAGTATTGATTTCATTCCGTGGGTGGTTGCCGCCGGCATCATCGGATTCATCGGCAACGAAGCCGTGGCGGTATTCCGCATTCGGGTCGGGCGCGAAATCAACAGCGTGGCTCTCATCGCCGATGGTTATCATGCGCGCACCGATGGTTTCACAAGCCTGGCCGTCGTCGCGGGTGCGATCGGCGTTTGGCTAGGATTTCCGCTTGCAGACCCCATCGTGGGTCTCCTCATTACGATCGCCATCTTCGGCATCGTCTGGCAGTCGTCCAAGGCGGCGTTTGTCCGGATGCTGGACGGCGTCGATCCCGCCATCACCGACGAAGTCATACACGCTGTCGAGCATGTCAAAGGTGTCCGCCGGATTCTTGAAGTCAAGGCACGTTGGCTTGGACATCGCCTGCTCGCTGATATCGGCATCCAGATCGACGCCGACATGACGATGGCCGACGCCGACCGTTTGGCGGACAACCTCAAACATGAGCTGTTCGAGCATATTCCCGGCCTCAGCGTGGCCAACGTTCGCGTTTCGTCGCGATTTGCCGGCGATACGGTGGCGCCCGCGAACCATCATGCGCCGGAGCCGTTCCAGGTGCGGAGCCATCTGGCGGAAGGAGCGCTTTCGATCGCGAGCACACCGGCGGGCGAGCGGATGCGGCTCACCTTGAATCGCCCCATTGATGGATTGAACGCCGTCGTAGTGATCGCGCGCGCCGGCCTTGCCGAGACGCTTGTGCTTTCTCCATCTTCGTCGAGTCCTTCAATGCTCGAAAGCACGTCCGCGCCCGCCGAGCCGCATGAATTCGACGCGCGGCTTATTCTGTCGATAAATGGCGAAGAGGACGTTCAGGAATTTCGTATGGAGGAGCCGGCGGGCCACGGTCATTGAAACTCCGAGCAGCCGCCCGCTATGCAACTTGGGTATCCGCCTAGCTAAGACGTCGGCTCAGGCCTCGCCATTCCGGTTGCTGAACCGAACGCCGAGTGTCGGGAATTCCGGACGGCGACGCCACCCAAGCGACGCGCCGGTTGCCGAGTGGTTGCGCACCGTGCAGCTAATCGCCCCTCCCCCGAAGGAAATCGTCGCGGCCTTCGGGATCCGGTGGCGCGGCGCCGATCTATTGTCATCTTCCATCCAACATCCTCCGCTTCCTCCGGCCGACCAACGCTCGCCTTCGGCTCAGTGCTTGTGTTCGCCCCTCTGCGCAGTCTGCATCCCGGCCCCGGCCTTCCCGCCTTTATCCGGTTTCTTATCGCCGCCCTTGTTCATCGACTCCATCTCTTCGTCCGGCGGTGCCCTCGCCACCACGTCCTTGTAGTGCTCTGCGGACAGGCCGGGCAGCTTGGTGACGAAAGCGACGATACTCCAGATGGTCGCATCATCGTGCCCGAGCCCCCAGGCCGGCATGCCACTCATCTTCAAGACATGCTTCGTGACCCAGAACGCCGTCTTTGGATCGATGCGCTGCTCCGTGAGATTCGGGGGCTTCAGGTAGAGGCCGGGCCGGATTTCAGAATCCGATTGCTCCGGCGCAAGATGGCAATTCATCCGCCTCGCCGTGATCAACCGCTATTCGATCCTGCTGTCGGGCGGGACGAGCTCGGGCAAGACCACGTTCGTGAATGCGATCCTCAAGGAAGTGCCGGTCGACGAGCGCATCATCACCATCGAGGATACGCGGGAGATCAACCCGGTCCAGAAGAACTACCTGCCGCTCATTGCCTTCAAGAGCGACCAAGGAGAGCGACAACATTTGCCGACATGGGTCGTCGACAGTTTCAATCAATATATCGCGCTCGAGCCGGAGACGCGCAACAGCGCCGTCTTCAATGTCAACATGGCGATGTCGCTCTGGAACAACGGGCTGATTTCAGCGGCAACGGAGACCTCAGACTTCGACATTCGCGAGCTACGCCGCCGGCCGATGACGATCTTCATCGGTTGCACCATCGCACAGTTATCGATCTTCCGACCGCTGATCCGCATCCTGTTTCAGCAGGTCCATGATCTGATGATGGTGAAGATCCCCCGCGAGGACGAGCCACACCAAGTGCTGCTGATGCTCGACGAGTTCTATCATGTCGGAAGGATGGACTCGCTGATCTCGAAGATCACGATCAGCGCCGGCTATGGCTTCCGCATGGCCATCATCATGCAGGACATTGCGCAGCTCGATGAGCTCTACGAACACGCGCATCACGACGGTGTCCGGTTCCCAGATCAAGCTGTTCATCCAGATCAACGACCTCGTGACGTCGGAGTTCGTGTCGGAGGTGCTGGGCGAGACAACGCAGGTCTACCAGACACCAATCCAGCGGCCCGGGCAGGGGATATTCGCGCCGCGCGTCTGGTCTCCCCACTACACGCCGCGGCCGCTGCGCAGCCCGCTCGAGCTGCGCGAGATGTCGGCACGGCGTTCAATCCTGCTGGTGAAAAACTCGCGATCGTTCGAACTGACCAAAATCCGACACTAGACGCCCACGCTGGCCGCAAAGAAGGACGACCGTCGCGCCGCCGTTGTCTCAACGGTGCGTCAAAACTCCTGTTATATTCATGGGAACGTCACGGCGCTTGGCACCGCGGGTCGTCATCCACGCCTGCGTGGAGCCGTGCGGCCACCGGGCGTTTCGAGAGGTCGTTAAGCTCAAGCGGTGCGTTGACTCACTCATTTTTTGCAGGTGCCCCGAGTGAGGAGCTCTGGCCAAGCACGACGCCATTCACCGATTGGCCATACATCGACATGGGTGAGTCGTGATACTTCTTGCGGGTTTCGGCAACCGAGCCCGAGAATCGCGGATCCTGAGGACGCTCCTGGCTATCGATAAAGGTCGCCACGTCCCAGGCTTCCTGATCGCTGAGCGTGTTGCCCTGGCTCAGCGGCATGTTCGCTTTGATAAAGCCGGCGGCATTCGTAATGGAGCTCATGCCGGCTCCCCAGTTGTACGAGCGCGCTCCCCATAGGGGCGGAAACACCACCGTGCCGTCGGACGAGTTTTGTCCCTGCCCCGTAACTCCATGGCAGACAGCGCATTTTTGCACATAGACCTGCTCCCCGTGACCATAGTCGAGCTTGGCAGGCTTCGGTAGTTTCGGATAACCGCGACCGGGCAAATCGACGCCGGTCGGCGCACCCTTCGCCAGGAAATAGGCATAGGTTTCGATGGCGACGAGAACGTTGTCGCCCAAGGGGGGCGCCTTCCCGTTCATGCTATAACGAAAGCAGCCCTGTACTCGCTGCTGAAATGTGTTCACATGACCGTTCTTGTCGCGGTACGCCGGATAGGCGACGTATGCGGCCCAGAGAGGCGCGGAGTTCGCGAGCCGGCCTCTGTCGATATGGCAGTTCGCGCACTGAAGCGCGTTACCGACGAATTCCTTGGCATTGTTCTGAGTATCATGGAAAATATCCGAGCCGAGCCTGACCATTTTGCCGAAATCGTCGTCGGGTATTTCGTCGTCGCGCGGAGGCGTGAAGACCTGCTTCGCCTGCGCGCCCTTGTCAGTCGCATTTGTGTCCTTCGTTGATGTCCCCGCGGTCTTCGGGTTTTCTGGCCGCGGAAGCGAATAGCCGACAAATCCGGCCAGCCCGAGAAAGAGCAAGCCCGCTGCCCAGGTTTGCGGGTTGGGTCGGCTTTCGCTCATGGCTTCGTTCCTTTCTGCCCTGCAGATGCCGAAGCGACTACTGGCAGGCTGGCATAGTATGCGCCGACCGCGGCCATCTGCGCTTCATCGAGCTTGCTCGCGATCCCCGTCATCAAATTCAACGGATCGTTGCCGCGCTTTCCTTCCTTCCACGCTTTCAGCTCTTTTACGATATATTCGGCGGATTGGGCGGCCAGCTTCGGAAACGAATCACCAACACCTTGTCCGGCCCGGCCGTGACATTGCCCACAGCCCGGCAAGCCCTTGGACCAATCTCCTCGCAGCGCGAGAGCAGCACCTATGGCGAGGGTCTTGTCATCCGGCTTTTTCGGCTCCTGCACTTTGGGGGCCGACAATGCGCCGTAAAAGGACGCCACCGCTCCGCGCTCGTCCGCGCCAAGCGCCTTGGCGATGGGGTGCATGGTTTCACTTTCGCGTTTTCTGTCGGCAAAATCGTTGAGCTGGCGCAGAAGATATCCGCTATCAAGTCCGGCAAGCCTCGGATAAGCGGCATCGAGCCGCCCCTCGCCTTGATTGCCATGGCAGGCGGAACAGGCAGGCGCCCCCTTATCGTTGCCATTCGCTGCTATGCCGCTGCCGTCCGCCGCAATCGCGGTCGCGATGAACAGTCTTGCCAGCAAGATCATGAAACAGCCAGCCGAGACTAGCGCGAGAAGGTTGACAGACGTCGTCGACCGAGCAGGCAAGTTCTCGGGAGCTTCCGCGCATTCCGCTGCCCTTTGATCCCCGGATGGTGGTAGCGACTGGAATGCCAAAATGTATGTCCCGTAAGTCCTGCGATTTCATCACACAGGAATAAACCGCCCCAGACCCTCGTTCGGATGAGTTGATTGCCTCCGAAAATAGTCTTGTAGTGCATTGATCGCCTTGACCGGCAAGTCTTGCCGATTCCGACCAAATTTCTGAGGCACACCTTGGGCGGTCACGAAGGCTGCTTTGTAGCTGTGGTCCGCCGCTAGGGCCGCGTCTGCCGTAAAGATGTGCTCGATTCGATGGCCCGGAGGATTTTCAAGCTTGCCGTAGATGGTCAATCCCCTGAAGCGCTTGAGGTAGCCGCCCATCTGCCCGAAAGGATCGGCTGAAAATGTCCGCTCTAGGCTCTCCTCCATCATCTCTTGGATTTCCACGCCGGTAAGGTCTACGGTCGAGATCGGCGGATTGCTCGGAATGATATTCCAGAGATCGTTCATGGTAACCGGGCCTGGTGGGACCGGTGCACCATATCGCCAACCATTTGAAAATGCGATATCCGTTTCCCCGGCTTTCGCAGCGGCCGCAAGGAGCACATCGTCCATCGACGCGGAAAGGATCGTGTCGCGGTGCAATCCGATAGGTGTATTGCCGACAATCTCTGCCAACATGGCGCGATGGGGACTCATTACTTCGTCAACAAGGCGCTGCATCACCGGGTCCGGCTCTATAGCATCGCTGACGGAAATAAGCTGATGCTGTACATCAGAAATCCTTCCGTCGGTTACGTTCAGGTCCAGCCGTCCAACAAAGGATCCATGGCAACCGGACTGAATGATGAGTGTGTTCCCGATCCGGGCGGGGCGTTCGAGCCGGTTGTGCGTGTGACCGCTGACGAGGATGTCGATGCCCTTAACGGAGGCCGCGAGTTTGACATCTTGAGGAAAACCCAAATGCGACAATACGACAATCAGGTCGACTCTCTCGGCGCACTTTAGCCGATTGATCTCTGCAGGTAGCTCATCTAGACCCAAGGTGAAGCGGAGGCCCTCGCTGAAATGTGGCGGCATGCTTTTGTCAAGGATTGTAGCTGCGATTCCGATCACGCCGACGCGCAGTCCGGCGCACTCGAGAGCCACGGATGCGGGAAAAGCTCGATCACCGGTCGCCTTGTCGTAGCAGTTGATGGCGAGCATCGGGTGGTCAAGCCGATCGACCACCTTGCGGAAGTGCGCGGGGCCCCAGGCAAACTCCCAATGCGCCGTCATAGCGTCGAGTTTCAGCGCGTTGACGAGCGGGATCAAAGCTTCACCGCGACTTACGGCGGCGGGGTATGTCCCATGAAACGTATCACCATTGTCGAGAACCAAGACATTGCCAGGATTTTCACGACGCGCGGAATTTAACAGCGAAGCGATTCGCGCGTATCCTCCGAGCGTGGGGTAAGACGCTTTGCTTCCGCTCCAGACAAGCTCTGGATGGGGTTCCAGGTAGCCATGTGTGTCGTTGATCTGAATAACTGTCAGATTGCAGGATTGTGTCATTCGACCTCCGCTACGCTGGCGGAGCTTGCTTGGCTCCAATGTCTGCAATTACTTCCTGCAGCGCAGCGCGGACGCTTGCTGCAATTCCAGCGAGCTTGGGGTTCTCGATTGCTTGCATAGACGCTACCGGATCCACAGCTGAAATTTCAGTACGACCCGAATCACGCTCTTGCAGGACAACATTGCAAGGAAGCATGGTGCCGATTTTATCCTCAGCCTGGAGCGCTTGGTACGCCATTTTTGGGTTGCAAGCGCCCAGGATACGGTAAGGATGAAAGTCCACATCCAGCTTCTTCTTTAATGTTTGCTGCACATCAATCTCGGTGAGCACACCAAAACCATGTTTCTTCAAGGCTTCGGTAGTCGCAGAAACGGCGGCTTCCATCGGCAAATCGACAGTCTTAGAAAAATGGTAGCTCATGAGCGTTTCTCCAGGCGCGGTAAAATATGCGGGGTTAGCTTCGCTGTTAACGCCGTTCGACAGCTAAGGTTCACTGACATCGCGAATGGCTCGGGTCGAACGACAGCACGCCTACCACTAGCCGCGTTCAGTCGGCGGCAGCAGCACCGGCCGTCGCGGTGACTCCAGCCGCGACCGAGAGCTATTTCCTAGCTCGCCTTCGCACGATTCGTAGCACTCCCGTCCACAGTAGGTTCAACGGCTAAAGCTAACGCGCGGTCGATTGCAATCGCACCCGATCCGTTAAAGGCGAAATGAATCAACGCGCCAAGGATAGCTATATTCTTGAACAACGGCCCGGCGTGGCCGGGAGCCACGTGCAGCGTAATCGTAATCGGCACCAGAGTCATGAAAAGCGCGACGGACGACAGCCGGGTCATAAAACCGATAGCAAGCGCGACCCCGGCCGGAACGAAAATAGCTCCGGAAACCCAGAGCAAAACAGATGGATTGCCGATCGTGTTGATTGTATTTGCCCACGGCGATTCAGCTATCCGCTCAAGCATCTGACGATGCTCCACGAAATGTCCGAGCCCGCCAACGATGAAAATGAGGCTGAGGCAACCGCGAAAAATGAGGTCCGAGAAGCTTGAGTTTGTTTTCGAGAACCGCTGTAATTGCGCAATAAATGTCACTCTTCAATCTTTGAGATGAACGGCCCAGGCGCACGCCAATTAACGCTCTCGTTTATCGGCCAGAGGACAGGTACTTGGCGAGCGCTGCACCTGCCAACACCAGCACCACGATGACGACAATCCATGTGAGGCCCATGCCAAACATCATTCCTCCGCCTGTACCGTCCATCATTGTCTTGGGTCCTTCTGTTTAGATTGCACTAGTACGTCACGATCCGACTCACGCCGCGCTTTCGGTTTCGCCGCCCGCCTTTTGCATCGCCGGGAATCCACCGGCTACATGCGAGACGTTGGCGATACCGATGCTCTTGAGCGTCTTCGCAGCCAGCGCTGATCGGTTGCCGGAAGCACAATAGAGCACCAGCCGCTTGCCGCTGCTCAACGGCTTGACATGGGTTGGGCTGTTGGGGTCGGCATGGAATTCTAGGAATCCGCGTGAGGCATGCACCGATCCCTTGAGAACGCCAGTCTTGCGTCGCTCGTTGGTTTCCCGGACATCGACGAATACCACATTCGGGTCGTCCATCAGTTTCACGGCGGCGTCCGCCGAAAGCGTCTCGACCTCCGCCGTGGCCTCGGCGACGAGTTCTTTTGCGCTCTTAATGTTCATGGAGGTCTCCTTCATTCCAGGGCGCGCTTTCGAGCGCCCCAAGGGGGATTTTGAGATAACGCCGGCCGTTCGACTCTGGATCGGGCAGCCGACCGCCTCGAATGTTCACTTGCAGGGATTGCAATATCAGTTTCGGCATAGGCAGTTTCTTGTCACGAGTCTGCCGAAGCGCCACGAACTCAGCTTCGGTCTTCGCCTCTCTAAGGTGAATGTTTTCGGATTTCTGCTGTCCCACCGTACTTTCCCAGGCGGGCTGGCGCCCGCCTGGCATGTAGTCGTGTCCGGTGAAAACCTTGGTGTCCTCTGGCAACGCAAGAATCCTATGGATACTTCTCCAAAGTGCGTGCGCATCCCCACCCGGAAAATCGGCGCGTGCCGTTCCGAAGTCTGGTTGGAACAGGGTGTCATGAACGAAGATTGCATCTCCGACACCGTAGGCGATCGAGGCAAGCGTATGCCCCGGCGTAAACATCACCTCGACATCACAACTGCCGATTTTGAACCGCTCGCCGTCGACGAACAGCTTGTCCCATTGCGAGCCGTCGGTCGGGAAGGTGTCGGAGTAATTGTAGATTTCTTTCCAGAGCTTCTGCACTTCGACGACCTTTTCGCCGATCGCGGTCTGGACGCCCGTTTTGCCCCTGAGATAGGCCGCTGCCGAGAAATGGTCGGCATGCGGATGCGTGTCGAGAATCCATTCGAGCGTGTAGCCCTCGTTCCGCACATGATCGAGTAGCTCATCGGTCGACCACGTAGCTGTTGAACCGGACTTTTCATCAAAATCGAGAACAGGGTCGATGATGGCGCAGTGCCGGGTCTCGGGATCCGCGACAACGTACTGCACACTGAAGGTGCGTTTGTCGAAGAACCCCTTGACGATTGGACGCCCCTGCAACGCTGACTTCACCATGCAACCGTCCTTTCCTGGAGATAAGAGATGTTCAAGCCGCGAACAGCGTCACCGTTCCGCGCGCGACGACGTAGAGGCCGACCAGAATAACCAGGCCAGCGAACGTCAGATTGAGTGACCGCTTCCTTGCTGCGAGCGCTTTTCCGAACGCCACACCGGCGACGCCGCCAACCAGGCCGCCGAGAACGAACAGGCTGGCAATCGGCCAGTCGATCATTCCGGAGATTGCATAGCTCGCTGCAGTTGCTGCCCCGAATGCTGCGACGGCAACGAGAGAGGTGCCGATCGCCATCGTCAGGGGCATCCCGGTCGCAAGCATGAGGCCGGGCACGATCAGGAAACCGCCTCCAATTCCGAAGAAACCCGACAACAGTCCGACCGCAAAACCGATGCCCAGCAGCAGCGGTAAAAGCTCGCGTGCCGTTGTCATCGACAATCGCACCTCCGGATTCCCCGCCGTACTGCGGCTGCGCAGCATGGTGATTCCCACGATGATCATCAGCGCGCCGAACAGGACCAGGAGTTTCTGCCCATCGAGCGCTTTGGCCACCGTAGAGCCCGCAACCGCCCCGAACACGCCGGCTGACGCAAAGACGGCCGCACAGCGCCACTTCACATTTCCGGCGCGGGCATGGCTCACCACGTTGCCGAGTGCGCTCAGTGAGACCGCAATAGCACTTGTGCCGATAGCGACATGTGGCGACGTGACCCCGACAGCGTAAACCAGAAGAGGAACTGCGAGGATAGAACCGCCGCCCCCGACAAGGCCGAGCACCAGACCAACAATTCCGCCCGAAATCGTTGTCGAAATGCCGACGGGAAAGTCCATCATGGCTCAGCAACGCTCCCTGTTACGCCTGAGCCATTCGATTCCACGGAGCAAACGCGAGAATTCGGGCCATAACGCAGGTGCCGGTGCTCCCGGCGATGACCAGACCGGCGCCGACGAATCCCGATAGGGCGTAGAATCCCGGATGCAGCAGCGCGCCCAAACCAACGCCAAGAATCACGAGACTGCCTGCCGCGATCTGCACCTGCCGCATTATTTCGATCGGCCGGCGGGTATCCTTGAGAACCGGCAGCCCGGCCGCTTTCCAGGCGTTCAGTCCGCCACGTAGAATGTGTGCGTCGCCGCCGGCAGCGACCGCGAGCTTTTCCGCCGCTGCACCGGTTCGGCTTCCTGACCGGCAGTGAAAGATCAGCAGCTGCGCCTCGTGCCGATCCAGCGGAACGGTAAGGCGGGACAATGGAACAAGCTTGGCATTTGGGATACGCTCGCGCGCATGTTCGTCCGGTTCGCGCACGTCGATGAGCAAGGCCCCCTCTTCATTGATCAAGCGCAATGCTTCCTGTGGATCATGATGTGTGGTCATTTGTGTTTTCCTGATTTTCTGACCGGCTTACAAAACAGCCGATGAAGCGTCGCAAAAAGCTCTTCAATCCGCCCGTCCGCGATTCGGTACCAAACCGTGTGGGAATCTCGTCGAAACGTGACGATTCCCTCGTCGCGCATTTTCGCAAGATGTTGAGACAGCGCGGATTGGCTAATGCCGACTGCATCGACGAGGGAACCCACGGTCGCTTCGCCGTATTCGACCAGCTGGCAAAGAATCATCAACCGACGCTCGTTCGCGAGCGCACGGAGAATGCCCGCCACTTCCATGGCGCTTTTCTCAAAGTCCGCGAGATTCAGCATAGTCGTCACTATGTCACTTGCATTGCATTAGTAGTTGCTAATTTAGTGTGTTATGATATTAATTCAAGAGGCCTCGTGCAGATGCCAGTCCGGATACTCTATTCGCGTCACGGAAGGTGGCCGAAACAGGCCTTAAATGCGCGTTAGCCGCAAAGGGACGCCCGGTCGATATCTCGGATGACCGTTGGGTTCTTCTCCCGCGATTGAGCCCAGGGTTCTGATATAATATTAGATATTGCTAATTTTTCGGCCGCCATATCTGTTTCTCATCAGCACGTAGGCGTTCGAATGACATCCATTGAACCGCAGGCGTACCGATGAAATTCAACCGCCGATCCTTTCTTGCCGGTGCTGGGGTTATCGGCGCAGGCGCCTTCACGTCCTATTATGCCGATTGGACCGCGGCGGATGCGGCAGCGGAACGGCAGCCCCTGCGGATGCCTCCACTTATTGACGCGCGGAAAGAAGGCAACGCGGTTGCGCTACACGTGCAAGCGGGCACGACTGAATTCTTTCCGGGACGAGCGAGCGCTAGTCTCGGGTACAGTGGGAGCTACCTTGGTCCTTCAATCCGTGTCTATCAGGGGGACGACGTTGAGATTGCCGTGACCAACACGCTGAACGAAGACACCACGGTTCATTGGCACGGCCTTCTCATTCCAGCCGAACTCGATGGCGGACCCCACCGGATCATCACCGCTGGTAACGTTTGGCGTCCGGCGCTGCCTATTCGCCAGCCAGCCGCCACGCTGTTCTATCATTCCCACGTTCACGGGCGGACTGGAGTGCAGGTGTATTCCGGGCTGGCAGGCTTGCTGCTTGTTACCGATGAGGCCGAGCGGGCTCTTGCTTTACCCTCTGAGTACGGTGTCGATGACCTTCCCGTGGTCATTCAAGACAGGCAGTTCGCGGACGGGCTAATGGTGGTCCCGCAAGGAATGATGACGATGATGCAGGGACGTCGTGGCAATACCATCTTGTCCAATGGCACCCCGAACGCCACGGCGCGTGTTCCAAATCGATTGGTGCGTCTGCGGCTCGTAAATGGGTCTAATGCCAGAATCTATGACCTTTCGTTCAGCGACAATCGAACGTTTCACTGGATCGCAAGCGAGGGCGGTCTTCTCGATCGCCCCATCAGCGTCAGCTCGCTCACACTTGCGCCGGGCGAGCGCGCCGAGGTGTT
Organism: Bradyrhizobiaceae bacterium PARB1; assembly: GCA_002256345.1. GTDB lineage: Bacteria > Pseudomonadota > Alphaproteobacteria > Rhizobiales > Xanthobacteraceae > Tardiphaga. The sequence goes on from NKIY01000014.1 coordinate 68,472, forward strand.
GGTGGACTTTTCGAATGGCCAAGCCGTGTCCCTCAAGACGGCTCCGGACACCAACATGCCGATGATGACGGGACCGCTGGCAAAAGCACGCAATTTCGCGAAGGAAATTCTTGGCGGTCAGGGCGAGACAGTTTTGCAGTTTGACCCCGTTGGAGGCCATGGCGCGCCTAGCAAGATTCCAGAGCGCCTTGTGGAACGGCCGCGTGCGGATCCGTCGAAAGCCAACACACGACGCCGATTTGTTCTGAATATGGGGATGGGTGGAATGGGCATGGGGGGTATGATGGGCGGAGGGACGGACTCGGGTGGCGGCATGGTCATCAACGGCCGTCCGTTCGATATGAACCGCATCGACGAAAAAGTCCGGCTGGGTGATACTGAAATCTGGGAAGTATCGGGAGAGATGATGTCCCACCCCTTCCATATTCACGGAGTGCAGTTCGAGGTCCTTAGTCGCAACGGCGGCAAGCCGATTCTTCGCGACGCCGGTACTCGTGACACTGTAGTCATTAGAGCGCCGGTGGAATTGCTCGTGCATTTCAATCAGCCTGCCGAAATAGCGCCATTCATGTATCACTGTCATATCCTGGAGCACGAGGACAACGGCATGATGGGACAGTTTCGCACAATCTGACATCGATCGAATAGCTGCAACCGCCGTTCCATTCGATCCCTCTTGGCAGGGAGTGCATAGAAGCCCTTACCCGCCAAGATGGAACTTGCATCGCCGCTCATCGTTCCGTCCGGCCAATGACGGCCATCAATTCGGCGACCTTCTTTCGCTGGTCTACTTTGTCGCCACTCGCGATGGCGTGTTCGACCCAGTGGGAGACATGGTCTTTCAGGACTTCTTCCTCGACCCGCCGCAGCGCGGCACGGACCGCTGAAATCTGCGTGACGATGTCGATGCAGTAACGCTCCTCCTCCACCATCCTGGAAAGGCCGCGCACCTAGCCTTCGATCCGGCTGAGGTGTTTTTGACAGGGCTGGTCCGACAGGGCAAGCTGCTCGATTACGTTTATGTTCCTACCTCTATTCGGCTCTCGCCTGGATGCCTGCCAGCCCTCTACGGCAGCAGCAGTATGCAGGCGACGATAAACGCCGCGAGAATTGCCGAGATAGAAGCGGCTAAAGGCCATGCCGCCGTCAGCAAGCGGCTTATCGAGCAGGTCGCCCACGGTGGCTCCCAGTGGCCGCGTAAGGATGAACGCACTCCAGAACAGCAGGGTGCGTGATACATTTGTATAGAAATAAGCTCCAGCAATCACGACAAGACCGGCACCGAATACGAGCGCACCCCTTTCATAACCGAGCCCGGTCGTGTCAGCCATCCAATCACCGAGCGCCGTACCCAGGTTTGAGAAAACAGAATAGCGCCCCAGTAGAACATCTCGATCTTCGGCGAAATTCACGGTGTCGACGGATACCGAGCCGGCCGACCAATACCAAACGCCTAGGGCTGCCATGAGGAACAGGAAAAGGATCGATGCGCCGCCGGCATAACCGATGCCGAGCGATCGGTCCGCAAAATCGGCCATGGTGGACCCCGCGGTCGTGGTTGCAACGATTACGGCCAATAAAGGAACGGGTGGAATTTCTTCGCGGATACCTGTGCGGCGATGGCTGCAACGAAGATGCTGATAAAAATCGCGCTGCCGATTGCGTAGCCAAGATGCATCGACATTAAGACGGCATCACCGGCAGTTTCGCCGAGCGTCGTGGCGGCGACCTTGATGATCCAAAAACCCAAAGTGACTACCGGAACTTTGCTTGCATGAAGATCGATAACACTGACTGTTTTGCGAGGAGCTTCCATTATTTGATCAACCTTGTCGTTAATCCGGGAACCGTAGGCCAAATTTTGTCGCACCTATTCCGCTGCGCAACGTGACTAACCGAAGCGCGAACGTCTGGATGCAAGTGCCTGAGAACAGTTAGCCCGACAGAGTTAGGAGCGAATTAGCCCGCCGCCTTGACAGGAGCCCGAAGTGATCATGACCCGGGAAGCATTCGCTGCATGATCCGGTCGCGCAAGACGAAGACATGTATGAGGGCTGCAATAACGTGAATGCCGATGGCGATGAGCAGTCCCCATTCGGCTGTTTGATGCCAGCCACCGATCAGGCGGCCAGCGACGGATTCGGGAGCGGTCAGCATCGGCAGCGGCACAGCGAAAAAGAATGATATCTGCCAGCCCCTAAACGATGCAAAGAACCAGCCTGTCACGGTGGTTGTAAAGACCAATCCATAGAGAAGCCAATGAACGTTCTCTGACATGAGACGCTGCCAGCGCGGCAGCGTATCCGCCGGTGCGACAGGGTGGAACAGACGCCATACAAAGCGCAAGACGATCAGCATCAGGATGATAAGCCCGATCGAGATGTGCAAAGTCATGGCTTTTCCGGGCGTCGCGCCCCGCCGAATGTCGGGCATCAGCCAACCGATCGGGAACTGGACCAGGAGGAGCGCCACGATCATCCAATGGAAGACCTTGGCGGTATTTCCGTAGCTGAGTTGTTTTGTCATTCGGCAATCTAAGTCTCAATGAGAAGGAATGGATCGCAGTCTCAGTCTGCCTTCTTCTCGGCCTTCTCCGCCGCTTCGACGATATCCCCGTCGGTGAACAGAATGCCCTTGAGAATCTCTCGCCACTCCTTCTTGCGTCGAAGTAGAAATTCCAGGTCCATGCCGAAATGCTTGAACTCCTCCTTTTGAGCATTTTCCATGATCGCACGGGCTTCCTTGTCCTTCTCAAGTGAAATTCGCTGCTCATACCAGCCGATTGCCTCGGCTTCTTCGACCAGCCCGGTGATCATCCGCGCAAAGGTGCGTATCTCCGAGGAGAGTTCGGCAGCGGGCTCATGATATTGTTCGGTGGCCATACTCTGTTCCTATGATTGTTCGTTGGAGTCGATTTTTGGCCGCATCAGGGGTTGCATTGGTTTATGCAGATCCGCGAAGACGGCGTGCCGTAACGCTGAAAAGAGGGATTGATCGCAGCGGCGTACCCCCTATACACGATTTAGAATCATTCTAAATAGAAAAAATGGGTGCGTCGTGAAGAAATTTTCCGATCTGTCTGAGCGCGAAGTTTTGGCCGTCGCCATTTCCGGCGAAGAAGAGGACAGCCGCATTTATATGAGCTTCGCCGAAGATCTCAGCGAGCGCTATCCGGAGTCTGCCAAGCTGTTCGAGGTGATGGCAGAGGAGGAAAAAGGCCATCGTCATCTGCTGCTCGAAATGTACGAAAAGAGCTTTGGGCCGAATCTGCCCCCTATTCGGCGCACCGACGTGAAAGGCTTCCTGAGACGCCGTCCGGTTTGGTTGACGAAGAACTTGTCGCTCGACGTCGTCCGCAAGGAGGCGGAGATCATGGAGTTCGAAGCGCAGCGCTTCTATTCCAAGGCAGCGGAGCAGGCTACCAACGTGGGAGTCCGAAAGCTCTTGGGGGACCTGGCGGAAATCGAGAAAAGCCACGTAAGCCTGGCGGCAAAGCTTACCGACAAGATTCTCACGCCGAATGTCCGCGAGGAGGAGGACAGGACACGCAAACGCATGTTCGTCCTTCAATATGTGCAGCCCGGCCTCGCCGGTCTGATGGATGGTTCGGTCTCGACTTTGGCGCCGCTTTTCGCTGCAGCCTTCGCCACCCATCACAACTGGCAGACGTTCCTGGTAGGTTTGGCGGCATCAATCGGAGCCGGTATCAGCATGGGCTTTGCGGAAGCGCTGTCGGACGACGGCTCATTGACCGGGCGCGGCTCGCCATGGTTGCGCGGGGGGATCTGCGGGCTAATGACGACGCTGGGAGGACTGGGTCACACGATCCCCTATCTCGTTCCCGACTCCTGGCAGAACGCGTTTTGGATCGCAACCGCCATCGCCGGTGTCGTCGTATTCTTCGAGCTTTGGGCGATCGCATACATCCGGGCCCGATACATGGACACGCCGTTCCTCCAAGCCGTTTTCCAGATTGTGCTCGGAGGCGCGATTGTGCTTGCGGTCGGCATTCTTATCGGAGCCGCCTAGTGTCGGCGTGAAGTGAGCATACCCGCCACCCTCGTCAGCACGGGTGAAGACGCTCGGGCGATAGCCGCCGCGGCATTTAAGCGGCGATCAAGGACGGAAATCGTCCAAAGCCTGGTGGCGGGTGCCGTGTGACACAGGGTTTGTTCGCGAGATTGGTCGCGGACGCATCTCCAGCTTGATTGACAGCAATCAGATGCCTCTAATCGCTATCGACGGTTTGTCGTTTGACGGAAGCAGCATATGCGAATTCTGCTAATTGAGGACGACCCGATGATCGGCAAAAGCCTGGTCCGTGCGTTGCGCGATCAAGGCATGTCCGTTGATTGGACAACGAGCGACATTGAGGGCGAAGAAGCATTGGCCGTCGGAGGCCACGCGCTGGTGCTGCTGGATCTGGGGCTGCCTGGCAAATCAGGACTGGATGTTCTCAGGACCGCGCGAGCGGCCGGAAACAAAATTCCTGTCGTCGTGCTGACGGCTCGCGACGACCTGGACAACAGGATCGCTGGTCTGGACCTGGGAGCCGACGACTATATCACCAAACCATTTGAAGTACGCGAACTCGTCGCACGAATGCGCGCCGTCATGCGAAGGCAAAGCGGTTCCGCCAGATCGGTGCTCGAAGCAGGTGGGATTACATTAGATATGGAGACTCATGAAGTGGCCTTCCGAGGCAACCACGTCCTGCTTCCCGCTCGCGAATTCGCGCTGATGCGAGCTCTGATGGACAGACCCGGCGCTATCCTGTCTCGCGAACAGATCGAGAAGCGGCTCTACGGCTGGGGCGAGGAAGCGGAAAGCAATGCGGTCGATGTCTTGATCCACTCGGTCCGCAAAAAATTTGACAAAGACATCATCCAGAATGTCCGGGGGGATGATCATCAAGACCTCGCCATGAACTCCTTACGAAACACTGCGCTTGTGTGGATGACCTCGCTCCTGACAGTCGTGGGGATATTAGCAGTCGTGATTTCGTATCAACTGGCGCGAAACGAGGCCGCAGGCTTCCTCGACAGCCAGCTACGTCAGATCGCACTCAACGCCGGCCAGGGATTGGTCGCCGACGCGGCACCCCCGGCAGTCTACGATCCGGAGGACGACTTCGCTATTCAGATATGGGACGCTCCGGCAAAGAAGATCAGAAATTCTTCCGGCGGAATAGAGGTGCCTCTTCAGGCAAGTCCGGGCTTTGCGACAATTTCGGCAAGCGGCGAAGAGTGGCGAGTCTACATTGGGCGATGCCCGACGTACCGTGCAGGTCGCACAGCGCATGGTCGTTCGACAGGAGCTCGCCGAGAGCGCTGCGATCGCCCGCGGCCGCGCCGATCCTGACCGTTATTCCGTTGACCTGGCTCGTTATTGGCTAGTCGCTTGGCGGCGTAATGGGAAGTTGGCGCAGCTTGCGCAGGCGATCGCCGATCGCGGCGGCGATAGCAAGGAACCTCTCTCCGTCGAGGGAGTGCCGAGGGAGGTGAGGCCCCTGGTTGACGCGATGAATATTTTGATTGGGCGTTTGCAAATCGCGCTCGATCAACAGCGGCGCTTCGTTTCCGATGCCGCCCATGAATTGCGGACGCCCCTGACGGCACTACAGCTTCAGATCGAGAACTTGTGGAACGATGCCCCCGTTGGCAAAACCGGGCAGGCAGCTTTGGAATTGGGCAACGGGATCCGCCGCGCCTCGGTCCTGCTGGAACAACTTCTCCGGATGGCGAGGTTCGAAGCACCTGTCGGGCTGGAGCATTGGGCACGGATCAGCTTGTCGGGCCTCATAACCGAATGCGTGGCCGACCAGATGGCGATCGCGACCGGCAAGGAGATCGATCTAGGCATCGTTGCGCGGGATCCCGTTGAAATCTCGGGCGCGCCGAGCGACTGAAGATTCTTTTTGGAAACCTTCTGAACAACGCAGTCCGCTACACTCCGCGCGGCGGGATGATCGACGTCTCGGTGCGATTTGCGCATGGCAACGCCGTTGTGGAGTTTGTGGATTCCGACTACGGGGTGGCGGAGAGCGATTTGCCTCGCCTTTTCGATCGATCTTTTCGGGCGGCTCCGGCTGAAATCGATGGCAGCGGATTGGAGCTTGCGATCGTGCACGCGATCGCCAGGCGTCACGGATGGGTCGTGACGGTCGAAAACCGGACCGATCGATCGGGCATGATCGCGCGGGTCACCGGGCCAGGCTTCCTCATTCCCTCCTAAGTCTTCGCGACTACTTTGGGCCAGTAAGTCCATCCTTGCTGATGGATCGCTATTGGAATTCTCCGTGATGTTCGAAGCGTTGACCGATCGCCTTTTCGACGCAATCGCGGCAGCGTCAACGCTTGCAGGAGGGAGCCTCACCTTCGCAATGTTGTGGGCTCAATCTGCTGTGTATCTCGGTCCGTGCCCTGCTCGTCCTCCTCTGGATTTTGGGGCGCACGCCGAGCGGCGGGCTGCCGTCGATGCCGGCTTTTCGTCGCTTCTGGCGTTGACGACGGCGGTCATCGTCTCGTCCGTATGGATGCATCCTCGTCCCTTCACGGTTCTGCCAATCCGCAACTATCTCAATCACACTCCGGACAGTTCCTTTCCAAGCGATCACGGCACCCTGTTATTCGCACTGGGCTTCGCACTCTTGATATCCACATCCAGGCCAGGTCGTCAGTTTGGATCTCTGGCTGTGGTTCTGGGCGTCTCGGTGGGCTGGGCTCGAATCTTTCTCGGCGCTCACTATCCATTGGATATTGTTGGCGCTGCCGTGGTAGCCGCGATAGCCGTATTGGTCGTTGCATCGCCCGGGGGGCCGCACAATTGGCGCACGCCTGACCGTTTGGGGGGGAGCATCTTTTTGGCTGGTCGATCGCTAAGAATCTACGGCAACGCTTTTAAAAATCGACGTCCCGTCTTCGATCTGAAACTGTTTGGCATGTCAAATGAACGATAAGCGGACTGCATCGCGACATCGCGTTTTCAAAGCGGGGAAAATAGCATTTGATGGTGGTGTGATCGATTGCACCGTTCGCAACCTTTCAAAAACCGGCGCGGCGTTGGAAGTCGAGAGCCCCGTCGGCATTCCTCACAAATTCACCGTGGTGATCGAATCGGATCGCATCCGGCGGGGTTGCCATGTCGTTTGGCGGAAGGAGCGGCGCATTGGCGTCATGTTCCACAACGACCCGGAAAACTGAAATATGGTTCGCGCGGAAGCCCTTGCCGTGTGGAACAAAGTTGAATTTCAAGCAATGTCTAAATGCCTTTTCGATGAGTCCCTCATTTTCTCCTAACAATTGATGGCTACAGATCCCTGACGGTGGCGACTTACGGCATCCAGGAAATCCACACGTCACAGCTTGCGAACAATCTATCCCGCGCGACCTTGATCGGACTTACTCTTCTGACCGCGACCGCTTCGTCCGCCATGGGCGGCAGCAGCTTCGCAAAGGAAGCTGCGATCACCCTCGATCAGGCCCGCGCCGCCGCGACGAAGGCGCAGCCGGGCACAATTCTCGATCAGGAGCTCGAGCACCGCAAGGGCGGCTCCGGCTTGCGTTACTCCTTCGACATCAAGGTCGGGGCGATCACCCACGAAGTTGGCATCGACGCCAAAACCGGAACCGTTCTGCAGAACTCGGCTGAAAAGCGATGATGTGACGCGGTCGACCATTCGGAGACAGGATCATGACCCGTGCAAGCCCCTCACGGCCCCATTCCCTCGCTATAGCCGGCATTCTCGCCGCGAGCCTGGGCCTGGGACCACATATTATGACAACTGCGATGGCGGAGGATACCGTGATCGCTCCGGAGAAGAATCCCCCGGGCGACATTCCAGACAGTCAGGTGTTCATCGAATATCGCTCGCCGCTCGGGTTCACCATCAAGGTACCGGAGGGTTGGGCGCGTCGTGAGACAAAAAGCGGCGTCACGTTCAGCGACAAGTACAACACGGTGCGGACGACAATTGAAGAACACGTTGAACCGCTCACGATTGCCGTTGTGAAAAACGAATTGACGGCTCAACTCGAGATGTCCGGTAAGGCGGTACGAATCTCGGGGGTCACATTAACGAGTGTTCCTTCGGGGCCGGCCATCGTCATCTCATACGCTTCGAATTCGGATGCAAATCCGGTGACCAACAAGGCGATCCGCCTGGAGAACGAACGTTACTTCTTCTGGAAGGGCGGTAAGCTTACCACCTTGACTCTGTCGGCGCCATACGGCGCGGACGACGCCGATCAGTGGCTCCTGATGGCGAAGAGCTTTAGGTGGCTCTGATGATAACGACCACGACGACGCAAAGCTGCGAATATCGTTGCAACATCGTCTGCGTCGTTTGGCGACCGCAAGGCTTCGCGACGCTGGCCGTTCGCCGCGCGATGAGAGAGCTGCAAACTGAACAATCAATGGGGCGCATCCTATGATCGCGATGGAAAATCAGCGTGTTTCGACCATGCTCAACAAGGTTCCGGAAATCACTATCTCGTTCTGGATCATCAAGGCCCTGGCCGTGACCGTCGGCGAGACGGCCGCCGATTTCCTGAACACAAATCTGGGTTTTGGACTCACGGTCACCTCGTGGATTATGAGTGCGTTTCTTGCCGTCGCACTGATCGTACAGTTCGCGCGCAAAAAATATGTCCCGTCGATCTACTGGATCTCCGTCGTGCTCATCAGCGTCGTCGGCACCTTGATTACAGACAATCTCGTCGACAACCTCGGCATCAGTCTCAAGGCGACCACGCTCTTTTTCGGCATGGCGCTGCTCGTCACATTCGCCGTGTGGTATGCGGTTGAGCGAACACTGTCGATCCATACAATCTATACGACGCGCCGCGAAGCGTTCTACTGGCTCGCTATTTTGCTCACCTTCGCTCTCGGCACGGCGGGCGGGGATCTCACAGCAGAAGGGCTGGGGCTGGGTTACGCACAGGCGGGACTCATATTCGGCGCGCTAATCGCGGTCGTCGCATTCGCCTACTATTTCCTGAAGATGGATGCGGTTCTGTCATTCTGGCTCGCCTATATTCTGACCCGCCCGTTGGGAGCTTCGTTCGGCGATCTGCTTTCGCAGCCGCTCGACAAGGGCGGACTGGGGCTCGGCACGACGCTCACCAGCGTGATCTTCTTCGTATGCATTTTCGGCCTCATTGTTTTTATGACTATCAGACATGGCAATCGCGGATCGTCCTATAAAGCATCCGGTAAAAGCTGAAGTTTGCATTCAGATCCGGCGACCTTCAAACGAGCACAAGTTCGTTTGGAGGTCGCCGGATTCGTGCAGGGCCTGGTGTTCGTGTCCTCCGGCGATAGCCATTGGCTTGAGTATGGGTCGGATTCCGCGATCCATCCGCGATCAGAGACAGACGGGAGTCTGCGAGCAGCCGAACCCCTTATTCGCCACTAAGTCCCGACGATTATGTTTTCGAACGGGCACCTCGCACGAGAAACCGACATGTCTCAAAAACAATGTGAATCCGGATCGCGCCAATGGTGCATCCAAAAGGTCAGAACGACCGCCGGAGGAGGGCTTTGATGGCGGCTATTCAGGCCTTCGACCTCTATCGCTTCTTTCACACGCGCGACTCCGAAACGTTGGCTTTGCGCGGCGTAAACTTGCGGATCGAGGCAGGAGAGATGATTGCCATGGTCGGGCCCTCCGGGAGCGGAAAGTCGACGTTGCTGTCCTGTCTCGCGGGGCTCGACGAGCCAGACGGCGGATACGTCGAGCTCTCCGGCGAGCGCCTCACAACACTCCGGCCCGAAGCCGTGCGGGCGAGCCGCCGAGCGGAGGGCATCGGCATTCTGATGCAGCCCGGAAACTTGTTTCCGACTTTGTCCATTGCCGACAACGTCAGGCTGCCGATGGCCATGATCGGCAAACCGAACGCGGCAAGGATTGGAGCGCTCTTGCATGACGTCGACCTCACAGACCGCCAGCATGCCCGTCCAGGCCATTTGTCAGGTGGCGAAGCGGCGCGAGCCGGATTGGCCGTCGCTCTGGCCACCTCCCCGCGCGTTCTTTTTGCCGATGAGCCCACAGGGCAAGTCGACGCCGCGGCAGAGGAGCGCGTGCTGGATCTTCTTGGCAGACAACGCGCGGCCGGGACTGCAATTTTGATTGCGACACATAGCCAGGCGCTCGCCGGACGGGCGGACCGGGTCATTCGCCTCGAAGACGGACGTATTGTCGATGTCTAAATCATTCATCCAAGCGATCGACGTCGCCAGGCAGTTTCGGCAGGCCAACAGAACTGTCGAAGCCCTGCTTCCTGCCTCATTCGTCGTCCGGTCTGGCGACCGGATTGCCCTCGTCGGTCCCTCCGGCAGCGGGAAGTCAACGCTGCTGCACCTGATGGCGGGACTCGACACAACGACTGGCGGAAAGCTGGCCTGGCCTGAACTCGGTACGCGCAGCGGGCTGCGCCCGAGACGGATCGGAATGGTGTTTCAAACGCCGGGCCTTATCGCGCACGACGCTTTGCCGCCCGATCCGGGCGCCGCCTTCATTCAGGCGCAGCAAACCGCCAATAATTTCGAGGCGCGCGTCGCCAACAATCTCGTCGCTCGATTGGATGGCGCGCGCAGTGACGCCCTCTACGCCAAGGTGCTGTTCCTGTTTCTTGGTCTTCCGGGGGTCACGCTCGCAATCCTTTTGACTCTGGCGGTGGCGATGTCGGGGACGGAGCTGCGGCAGCGCGAGCAGGCGCTTTTGCGAACCCGGGCGCATCGCTGGCGCAGATATTGCGGTTGGCAGGCGCCGAAGCGCTGACCATCGGAACCGTCGGAGTGGTCCTCGGCATCGCTCTCGCCGGTCTCGTGGCCTGGACCTCATGGCGGGTGACGGACGCGCGCCTTATCGCGCCCTACTTCGCTCTGGCGGCCGCAGTCGGTTTCGCGCTCGCCATCGCGGCGTTGTCAGCACGCTCACCACATAGGCCAGCGCAAACATAGAGGCGAACGTGACCGGCATCCACCGCCAGCCTGCCGTTTCACGCCAGATGGCGAGCGTCGACGCGCATTGCGGCGAAGATATACCGCGCCAGCAGTGAAAACGCGGTCGCTAGACATCACTTGAAGAGCTATGAATGCAACAGGTGTTGCATTGAACTGACTACTCAGATATGCAACAGGTGTTTCAGCGGAGAGATATCTCATTCCAATTCAATGGCTTCTTTTCTTGGGGCAACTTCCTGCCGCTCCGTCCAGCGGGCGGGTTGCGCTGTGGAGACGCCTTCGCGCTGCCGGTGCTGCCAGCGTGCTGAATGGGGCGTGGGTCCTACCTGTTACGGACGAGCACAAACTGCTTTATGCCCAGCTCGTCGAGATAGTACGCGCGCAGGGCGGCAGCGCCACCGTCTTTGCAACCACTGCAACCAGCGAAGAAGAAGAGCAAGCCATCGTTGCCCGGTTTCAGGCGGACCGAGCACGCGAATACGACGAGTTCTCCGAGCGCTCCGGCGAATTTTTTGCCGAGATCGAAAAGGAGACGCGTCGTCGGAAATTCACGTTTGCAGAACTTGAAGAGATCGAGGACGACCTCGACAAGCTTTCTGCGTGGCTCGCCAAGATCAAGGCGCGCGACTTTTTTCCCAATGCTCGGATACAGGCGGCGAAGGAAACGCTAGAAACCTGTGGCGCCACCTTGCGAACCTTTGCCGACGAGGTCTATGCGCAAGAGGGCGTTGTAGACGCGACTGAGGTCAGCACTGGTTCGCTGGATTCCGACATTCCGAATTCTTCTCTCAAGAAGCGCGAGAGACCCCGGCATGGCTGACCACGTTCTGACGACCTCGATGGCGCTTCGAAACCTGCCGCGCGGAATCTGGGCGCTCGGGTTCGTATCGATGTTCATGGACCTCTCATCCGAGATGATCCACGCTCTGCTTCCCGTCTATCTCGTCACCATGCTCGGAGCCTCGGCGCTCACGGTCGGGCTCATCGAGGGTCTTACCGAAGCGACGGCGATGATCACCAAAATCTTCTCCGGCGCGCTGTCTGATTGGTTGGGCCGCCGCAAGCTGCTGGCCGTTATCGGCTACGGGCTTGCCGCCCTTACCAAGCCAATCTTCCCGCTCGCGACTACGATTGAGTGGGTCGTGACTGCTCGCTTCCTCGACCGCGTGGGAAAGGGTATTCGCGGGGCACCGCGCGACGCGTTGGTGGCCGATCTCGCGCCCGCTCCGTTGCGAGGAGCAAGCTTCGGCTTGAGACAATCCCTCGACACGATCGGGGCCTTCCTCGGTCCCCTCGCCGCAATCGGGCTTATGCTTTTCACCGGCGATAATTACACCGCGGTGTTCTGGATCGCGGTCATCTCCGCGTTCATCGCGTTTGGCCTGATGGCGTTCGGGGTGAAGGAGCCGGAACGCGCCATTGACGCTGCGGCAAGACCCAAGCCGCACTTCGCCGATGTCTGGCGGCTCTCAGGGCCATTCTGGGCCGTGGTAGCGGTTGCGGTGGTGCTGACACTGGCCCGGTTCAGCGAAGCCTTTCTGGTTCTGCGGGCTCAGAATGTAGGTCTCGCGATTGCGATCGTACCCGTCGTCATGGTCGTTATGAACATTGCTTACGCATTCGCGGCTTACCCCGCCGGCGTACTGTCCGATCGGTTCGGGCGTCAGGGCGTCCTGATCGTCGGCGTCGCCACACTCGTGGTCGCCGATCTGCTCCTGGCACTCACGACGTCAGTGCCCATCCTTTTGTTCGGCGCGGTGTTTTGGGGCCTGCACATGGGCCTGACCCAAGGGCTGCTTGCAACGCTGGTGGCGGACACCGCGCCTGCCGATCTGCGCGGAACCGCGTTTGGAGTGTTCAACCTCGCGAGCGGGGTGGCCATGCTCGTCGCCAGCGTGGTCGCCGGAGCGCTCTGGGATGTCTACGGACCGATCGCGACTTTCCTGGCCGGCGCGACTTTCACCGCCATCGCTTTGGCCGGCCTGCTCGCTCTACGAAAGCAATTCCGGTTCAGACAACACTTCATCAGCTTAGAGCAATCGGAAACTGTCGATGGATGTGAGCATGGCCGGTAGCGAGCACAAGAATCCCAGTGGACCTAGGCGTCGAATCGTCCGGCTTCTGGCTATTCTGGCGGCGATCGGAGGTGTTGGCGTGCTTGTGGTCTGGGGTTTCCTCGCCGGACGCGGCGAGGCAACGATGGAAGCCGAGCGAGAACGTCCGGTCAAAGCGCCCTTACGCGTGTCGACCGACGGCCGGGGTCAGCCCGTCGTGACCCTCGACGCCGCAACGCGTAGGCAGAGCGGAGTCGATGTCACCAAACCAAAGCCGACGCAATACCAGGAGCAAGTCCGCGCCTACGGAACAGTGCTTGACCTCGACAAGCTGGTTACGCTGGACAACAATTATGTAACCGCCGTCGCCCAGCTTCAGAGCGCTCAGGCCAGGATCGTTGCATCGAAGGCGGCTTTCGAGCGCGCGCAGGCCCTTTCCAAGGACAACATCACAACTGTGGCGCAGCTACAATCGGCCCAGGCCACATTCGGTGCGGATCAAGCCGGAGTCGCAACGGCAGAAGCCCAGGTCAAAACGCTAAAAGCAACGGCGCTGCAGGAGTGGGGAACGGTCATCGGCAAGGCACTCATCGAGGGCGGCCCGCTGGTGACGCGTCTGATCGAACGTCAGACTTTCCTCCTCCAGATCACGCTGCCGCCTGGGACGTTCATAACGGCGGCACCGAAGGCGACGGTTCAATTCGGCGCAAGCGCCTCGCGCCATCAAGTCGATTTTGTCTCGCCCGCCACGCAAACGGACCCAAAGATCCAAGGCCTGAGTTTTTATTATGCGGCCGATGCCGCGAGCAATCTGTTGCCAGGAATGAACGTCCTTGCGTTCCTGCCGTCCGGTGCTCCCATCGATGGAATTGAAATTTCAGCCTCGGCCGTGGTGTGGTGGACGGGGCGGGCATGGATCTATCTGCGCACTGGCGCGGACACGTTCACGCGCCACGAAATTCCAACCGATATGCCCGCGCCCGGAGGCGGCTTCATCGTTTCCGTCAAGAGCCTCCCACCCACTCCGGAGATTGTGACCCAGGGAGCACAGATCTTGTTGTCCGAAGAATTCCGCGCGCAGATCCAGGTCGGCGAGGACAACAAATGACGCCGGCAACCCCCGGTCCCTCAGCCCCGTCGGGCTTGCAAGCGAATGTGATCGGCTTCGCGATCCGCTTCCGCGGCATCGTCGTGGCGTTGGCGTTGCTGCTGCTCGGCTACGGCATCCTCTCGGTTATTCGCGCGAAATATGACGTTTTCCCGGAGTTCGCACCGCCCCAGGTCGGCATCCAGACCGAGGCGCCCGGCCTTACGCCAGAACAGATCGAGGTCCTCGTCACCCAGCCGATCGAGAATGCCATCAATGGTGTCCCCGGCGTGCAATCGTTGCGGTCCACCTCGATCCAGGGGCTCTCCGTCATCACAGTTATCTTCGCGCCCGGAAGTGACATCTATCGGGATCGGCAAGTGGTGGCCGAGCGTCTGGCGGTCGCCGCACAACAGCTCCCGGCGGGGACGGGGCCGCCGGGAATGACGCCGCTGACCTCCTCGACGAGTACCATCCTTGTCGCCGGGCTCACCTCCGACACACACTCGCTGATGGATTTACGCACTATCGCCGATTGGACGCTGCGCCTGCGGCTTCTCGCCGTGCCGGGCGTCGCCAAGGTCGCGGTGTTCGGCGGCGATCTTCGTTCGCTTCAGGTTCAGGTCCATCCGGACCAGCTCATTCGCTATAATCTCACCCTCACCGACGTTCTGACCGCGGCGAAGAAGGCGACCGGCGTGCGCGGTGCGGGCTTTATCGACACAACCAATCAACGCATCGTCTTCCAGACCGAGGGCCAGTCACTCCAGGTGGAGGATGTTGCTCACACTGTTCTGCTGAACCAGGGCGCTTCGAGCGTGCTTCTCGGCGACGTCGCCGAGGTGGTCTATGCGCCGGAGCCGCCGATCGGCGGCGCGACGATTATGGGCCAGCCCGGCGTAATGTTGAATGTCTCGGGGCAATACGGGGCCAATACGGTCGAGGTGACCCAGCGCGTCGAAGAGGCGCTGGCGAGCTTGCGGCCGGGGCTGGAGAAGGCCGGTATTAAATTTCACGGCGATCTTTTTCGCCCGGCCAACTTCATCGATACGGCCACCAACAATGTCCGGGACTCGCTGGTTCTTGGTGGCATCCTCGTCATTGTGGTGCTGTTTCTGTTCCTGTTCGATCTACGCAGCGCAGCGATCGCCTGCACGGCGATCCCGCTGTCGCTGCTTGCCGCCGTCATTATCCTCGACGCTTTGGGGCAGAGCCTGAACACAATGACCTTGGGCGGGCTCGCGATCGCCATCGGCGAAGTGGTTGATGATGCGGTAATCGGCGTTGAGAACATCGTCCGGCGTTTACGCGAGAACAGGCGTTTGCCGGAACCTCGACCGGTGGGCCGGGTCGTACTCGACGCCTCGCTCGAAGTGCGCGGCGCTGTCATTTATGCGACCTTCGCGGTTATCCTTGTCTTCTTGCCCGTGCTGACGTTGCCAGGTCTCGCCGGCCGGTTCTTTGCGCCGCTCGGCATGGCCTATATCTTCGCCATTCTCGCATCGCTTGTCGTGGCACTGACGGTGACGCCGGCGCTCTCGATGCTGCTGCTCACCGGCCGCGGACGAGGAGGCGAAGGCGCGGGTGCGGTCGCGCATGATAGAGAGCCGCCCGTCGTTCGCTGGACGCGCGGGCGTTATGAGCGAATTTTGCGCGGTATCGCCATCCATCCGCGGACGGCGATCGCCGCCGCTCTGGTTTTTACCGTGGCCGGTTGTGCCGCCCTTCCGTTCTTTGGTAGCGCCTTCCTGCCCGAACTCAAGGAAGGGCATTTCATTCTTCACATGTCGGCTGTGCCCGGCACCTCGATTGCCGAATCCGAGCGCCTCGGCGCGCTTGTGACCAAGGCTCTGATCGCTCTGCCGGTGGTGCGCTCGGTCGCCCAGCACATCGGCCGCGCCGAGAAAGCCGACGACACCGCAGGCACGCATGAAAGCGAGTTCGAAGTCGACCTCAAATCCGGATTATCGGGCGACCAGACGGAAGGAGCGCAGGCCGACGTACATAAAGCGCTCCGCGGGTTCGCGGGAGTCAATTTCGCGGTAACGCCATTCCTGACCGAGCGCGTAGAGGAAACCTTGTCGGGCTACACGGCTGCCGTCGTCGTCAACATCTTCGGCGACGATCTCGACACGCTCGATCGCGCGGCACGGGACGTCGCGCGTACCGTTGGGGGTATCCAGGGTGCGGCGGACGTGCAATTGCAATCGCCGCCTGGCATGCCGCAGTTGACCATTCGACTCCGGAAAAAGGACGTGGAGCGCTGGGGCTTCGATGCGGTGGACGTCCTCGATTTGGTCCGCACCGCCTATCAGGGCGATGTTGTGGGCCAGAGCTATGATGGCAACCGGGTTTTCAACGTCATCACGGTGCTTGACGCCGAGAGCCGCAATAGTATCACCAAGGTCGGTGACCTCGCGCTACGCGCCCCGAGCGGCAGCTATGTGCTTCTCAAGCAAATCGCGGACATATACGAAACCGCCGGGCGCTATCAGGTATCTCATCTCGGCGGCCGACGTCTCCAAACGGTGACGGCGAACGTTGCCGGCCGTGACGTCGCCTCGTTCGTGCGGGATGCTCAGGCCGCGGTCTCTGCCAACGTAGAACTCCCGAGCGGGGGCTACGTGGAATTCGCCGGTTCGGCGCAGGCGCAGGCGCAATCCCGGCGCGACCTGCTGATTCATTCGTCGATCGCCGCAATCGGCGTGGTGCTGCTGCTGTCGATCGTAACGCGCAACTGGCGAAACCTGCTGCTCGTTCTCGTCAATCTGCCCTTCGCGCTCGTTGGTGGCGTGCTGGCGGTATTTGCGACCGGAGGCGTACTCTCACTCGGTTCGATGGTTGGTTTCGTGACACTGTTCGGAATCACGCTGCGCAACTCGATCATGATGATCTCCCACTATGAGCATCTGGTCGAAACTGACGGCATGCTTTGGGGTCTCGAAGCTGCAATCAAAGGCGCCGGCGACCGGCTGACGCCGATCCTGATGACCTCGCTCGTTACTGCGCTCGGTCTCCTGCCTCTCGTGATCGGAATGGGAGATCCAGGCCGTGAGATAGAAGGCCCCATGGCGCTCGTGATCCTGGGAGGCCTGCTGACCTCGATGGCCCTGAATTTGCTTGTCTTACCCACCCTAGCCCTGCGCTTCGGGCGGTTCGAGTCGGCCGTCGATGAACTCGGCGGCGGTTCGCCTGAATTGGCGAAACAAAACTCGAGCTAATATCTTACCAGTACCCGCAGCCGAATGTTTCCGGAACGAGCGAACTCATCGGCCATCTGGTGCTCTCGACCCCCGCAATGAGCGCGATCGATGCATTGTCGAGCCACGTCGAGCCGGATGAAAAGGCCAAACATTCCGGCGGCTACCCGTCCTCTGAATATAACGACAATATCGACGCGATCCGAACGAGGTCACGTTTCGGTCATCACACCCATCCTCCGACCGTTCGCAAACCCGTGCGACGGCGGCGTGGAGCGTCGACCGCTCTTCTAGGAACTTTATGCTTTCACTGGGACGATGGCCGGACGGCGCGTCGAGCATCGAACTCGGATCGATCGTTGACCGATTTGGTCGGAGCGACTAGTGTTGGAGTACAGATGGGGATGGAGTCCCCCGATACCCGCCCGTCGTGGGCTGATGACTCCTGCTGGGATGGGGCTGCAAAGCTCCGTCATGGCGGGAGCTTTGTTTAACCCGCCATAGGCGGGTTTTTTGTTGCCCTTCGATGATTGCAAGGGCAGCCGCATGGACATTCTTACCAGGCAATTGCGCGAATGGCTTAAATTGATCGCGGGCGATGGCTTTGCCGCGTCAATTCTTGCTGCCGTCGCCGCGGTCTGTTTTCTCGCGTTCGGATTGGGCGTGGCCTACGACCTCGTCGGCGGCCTGCTTGTCCTCGGACTAGTCACCGCTATCTTCGAAGCGCGGTCGCGCGCGAAGAATCGAAGATAGCGCGATGCAAGCGTATCTGATCGTGTTCCTTGGCGCTGGCATCGGCGGTGCTTTCCGACATGGAGTCAACGTCTGGTCCGCTCGCGTCTTCGGTCTGAATTTTCCCTACGGCACATTGATCGTCAACATCGTGGGGTCGCTGGCGATGGGTTTGATCGCCGGCTATTTCATGGCGAGCGGAAGCGCCTCCCAGCACTGGCGGTTGTTTCTCGCGACCGGCATTCTTGGCGGCTTCACTACCTTTTCGTCGTTCTCGCTCGACGTCGCCCTGCTTTATGAGCGCGGCGAGTTGGTGGTCCTCGCCTTTTACGTTCTGGCTTCGGTGTTGGCGTCTGCTACGGCGTTGTTCATCGGACTCTGGGCGACGCGGAGTTTAATTTCTTGAAAGGGTTACATCGGCAAAGGCATGTCGCGAGGGACGCCGTTTGGCCGACGCAAAGGAGCGCGCATGTCCTTTGACAATCCTGCTACGCAGCCATCGATCGACCGGCGTCTCGTCCTCGTCCGGCACGGCCAAAGCGAGGGAAATCTGAAGAACATCTTCACTGGCTCGCGCGATCTCGGTCTGACGGAACAGGGAATTGCCGAAGCCGGCAGTGTTGCGCAACGGTTGCAAGCGTTGGATGTTCGGTTCGATATCGCCTTCACCTCAAGGCTTCGACGGGCATGGCAATCGTGTTCGATCGTCCTGGAGAACATGGGACAAGCCAATGTCCGGCAGTGTCGCAATGCCGCACTCAACGAGCGAGACTACGGCGATCTCACTGGTCTGAACAAGGATGAGGCTCGAACGCGTTGGGGCGACGATCAAGTTCATCTGTGGCGCCGCTCGTATGATGTGTCGCCGCCGGGCGGAGAGAGCCTGAAGGATACGTCCGCACGGGTATTGCCATTCTTCATCCAAACGATCTTGCCCGCAGTCATGCGCGGCGACAGGACGTTAGTGGTTGCCCACGGGAATAGTCTGCGCTCCCTGGTCATGGTTCTGGACAGATTGTCGCCCGAAACAGTCACCTCGGTCGAGTTTGCGACCGGCGATATTCATCTTTATCGCCTCGCTGCCGATACGACCGTCGCGCAAAGGCAAGTCTCACTGGCATCAGGTGAAACATGACATTTCCCACATTCGTACCGGCAATACCGATCCAATGCTTCGCCCTCGATGCCATCGAGAAGAGCGCGACCGCTTTCGGCAAGCCCGTTTTGCTGATTCACGGCGACAATCATTACTTTTCCATCGAGCCGCTGAAGAACGGCAAGGGCCGCCCAACCCCAGGCGTCAACAACAGCGATACCCTGGTTCACGGGTTTCGTGCGCTGCGCGATCCCGATCCACCCGGCGTATCCGGATTCGCGCCGCTCATCATTCCAGAGAACGGCTTCGGGTGCACCAAAGTGAACTGCGGGCGAAATGGCATCCATCGGCGTCATCATCCGTTCGGAATTGCTCGTCGGAGAGCAGCCGCATGAAGAATTTTGTCAGTCCATCTTTCTTTCGGCTGTTCGATCTTTTGATGAGCACCCACAATCCGGGTTCGAAGCGATCGCATTGGACGTTGGACGGCGTCGAGTGCGCGAGAGAGAGGCACAGTTATAGCGGCCCGACGAATGGCTTCGTTGTCGAAGCTTTTACTCTTAGCGGTCCGGTCGTCGGGGATGGATGCTCATGGTCGTGAAGGAATACTGGTGGATGGGCGAAGCCGCCAAAGCGATAAAAACCATCCGGTGGGCGCGCCCGATCAGCGGCAGGCGGCTCGATGCCATCGCATGGTTTCGTAATCAGGAGGTCGAGCTCGATCGCGCGGCGCCTCCGATAGCACATATTGGAAACTCGCAATGACCGAAGGAACGGCGAACGACCGAGGTCGCCAATCAAATGTCGGGAGGTCCTGTCTCGCTTTCTTTGCGACAACGAACCGGTTTTTGAAGTCTCACCCGATTGGCCGCGCCGTGACATATACGACAAATGCGCTTCTCATCTGCGTTGGTCTTGCCGGCGGGTGGGCCATCGGCCTGCAACTGGTTGGGAATATTCACGTCGTCGAACCCGGGGTGCTTTACCGCTCCGCCCAGTTGAACGGGCAGAAGTTGGCCGATGTGATGGCTGCCTACGGCATCAAGTCGGTGATCAACCTGCGCGGAAAAAATAGCGGGTCTTGGTGGTACGACAACGAAGTGGAGGTGACGACCGCGCATGGAGCCTCTCATCTGGACGTTCGAATGTCGGCCTTACGGGACCCGGAGGACGCGACGATCGCCCAACTGATTGAGACGATGCGCACCGCCCCTCGGCCGATGCTGATCCACTGTCAAAGCGGGGCCGATCGGACCGGATTGGCCGCAGCTTTGTTTGAGCGTTTTGTCGAAAGGCGCCCTACCGATATTGCAGCTCATCAAATTTCCTTCCGGTACGGGCATTTTCCGTGGCTCGGAAGCCGGTCAATTGCCATGGACCGAACATATTGGAAGCTTTCGACCGGTGGCTTGCCGAAGACTGAGTAATGTATCGAAAGCGACCCGAAAGAAACGAGCAAACGACAGGAAAGATGATTGCTGAGATCGAAGTTTTTGAACGGCTGGCACCTGCCCGTGACGAGCGTTATCTCAAAACGCTTCATCGATCAGCGACGCGGCGGGGGAAAATCCCCTTGGGCAAACGGAGGGCATGTAGCAAAAATTCGTAAGACCGCTCTATCAGCGGCAGAATACGGTCTGCAACGTGAAGATGAACAGCCCATGCCACAGCAGCACCTGTGGCCGCGACAACGGCGGATCCGACCATATCGAGAGGAAAGTGAACGCCCACGTAGATTCGAGCCAAGGCCGTCGCAAGACCGGCGAGAACCAATACCCATCCCCACCCGCGCTGTACTCGCGTGACGAGGAGACCGAAGCCGAAGGTCCAAAGGAATGTGGTGTGATCGCTCGGAAAAGAGCTGTCGGGCGAGTGGGCGAGAAGGGTGTGGCCCAAGCCTATCGCGAAGGGGCGTGGATGATACCAGAGAAGGCCAATGGTCCAGCTCAGTACAAACGCGGTCAGGAGCCCGGTCCCGATCGAAATCAACGCATCCCGTTGGTCGCGCACGCCTCGAATCCACAAGCATACCGCCAGAACGGCGGCCACATAAACGAGATATTCCGCGGCTACCTTGGCGAACGCTATCGTTACGACATTCGCTGAAGCCGGGGCATTGAGGGCCAGAAAAAGTGCGGTATTCCAGGTTTCCATCGTTCTCTCAGCAATACGTCCGCATCGGCGCGGGAGGAAGGTTAGGACCATCGCGTCTGAATTGGGCGCGGTCGGGGCGGAAACAAAATCGACACTCAATGTTGGCGCTTTCAACGCAGACCCACCATTCTGCGGAAAGATAGGTCGTCCCATTTTCCGTATTCGGCAAGTGTCGGTTTCCTTCACGGAGGATTCGCTCGCCGACAATGATACAATACTCGGTGTACCTAAATTCATCTTGCATCACCGGTTCGCGTCGGTGCGCTGTCTCAAATTCTCATCGGAAGAAGTAACATGATCGTTAATTGGGCGCATGCTTGGCCGCCGGCGATTGCCGCATTTCTGGCCTCACTCGTCGAGTTCGTCGAAGCTCTGACCGTGGTTCTGGCCGTGGGCGCGGTCCGCGGCTGGAGCGGTGCACTGATCGGAAGTGGGGCCGCGCTTGGCGTGCTGCTGGCCATCGTCGTGGCTATCGGTCCGGCGCTCACGCGTATCCCGCTGGATGTCGTCCAGCTCGCCGTCGGACTGCTTCTGCTCCTCTTCGGAATGCGATGGCTGCGCAAGGCAATCCTGCGTTCGGCCGGAGTTATTCCTTTGCATGACGAGAACGCGATCTATTCCAGGCAAACGGAATCGCTGCGCAAGCTCGCGCAGCGTGGGCGAGGATGGGACAAGGTCGCCATCGCAACAGCTTTCAAAATCACGATGCTCGAGGGCACAGAGGTAGTCTTCATTGTTATCGCTGTCGGTTCCGGCGGCGTGGGCTTGCTTGTTCCGGCGAGCGTGGGGGCGCTGGCCGCGCTGCTTGTCGTCGTCCTGCTTGGCTTTGTCGTTCACAAACCTTTGGCATCCATTCCGGAGAATACCTTGAAGTTCATGGTCGGTGTATTGCTCTCCGCCTTTGGGGCTTTCTGGGTTGGCGAAGGCATGGGACTTCGATGGCCGGGGCAGGACTGGTCGATCCTTGGTCTCGTCGCTGGCTTTCTGATCATCGCATTGATCGCAACCTCGCTTTGCCGGGCCCGGTTTGCCGCGCGCGATGCCGCGAAACGATAGGAGCTCATGCATGCGCTGGTTCAAGACGATCATTCTGGAGCTTTACGGCCTGTTCGTGGATGACGGCAGCTTTGCAATCACAATCGTTGTATGGCTTGGCGTCGCGTGGCTTGTGCTGCCATGGCTGATTCCGGGCTCGGCCTGGGGCGGCGCAATCCTGTTCGCCGGTCTTGCCGTGATTCTCACCGAGAGTGTCTGGCGGCATCGGACGTAGGTGGATCTCCTCCGACACGACCGATCCTATCGACCGTCTGACGACCACCTTCGGAATACGATCAAGGCTATGTTTCCCGTTTTTGGTCATCGGAATGCGATGCGGTGAAGCGAACACCGATACGCTTCTCCTTGCGCCAGATAACCCGGCACTGATGCGCGCCGTTCTCCATTACCAGGGAAAAGACGTCAGGAATTCCGATGGGTGATGTCACGTCAAGCTAGGCGCCGTACTCGGAAAGATTTCGAATTGAGCAACTGATCGCACCTCCACCAAAGGAGACCCCGCGACGCGGTGTTGAACGATGTTCCTCCATTTGAGAACTCCATGATGTAGTCTTCAACCAACGCCTAATCTCAGGGACGCGGCGAAAATGCCGCGGGATGCGGTCCCGGCCGCTGCGGAATAACGAGGATACAAACGGTAATGACAACGATGAGGGCCGCCGAGACGGAAAAATCTCCAATGGCAAGCCCCCCGGCGGCGATCGGCTTGTCAAGTGAGTTGGCGATCGTGGCGCCCAGCGGGCGCGTCAGGATGAAAGCGGCCCAGAACAACGTGGTGCGAGACATCGTCGTAAAGAAGTAAAGAACAGCGACGATTGCCAAGACGACGGCGATCACAAGCGCACTGCCGTTGTAACCGAGCCCGGTGTCATCTGCCATCCAGTCGCCGAGCGCCGTGCCGAGGGTCTGCGAGAACATGATGGTCGCCCAGTAGAACGCTTCGACTTTGGGCGACGTAACGGTTTCGACGGAGACGGAGCCGAGCGACCAGTACCACAAGCCCAGTGTCGCCATGACCATCGTGAAGAGCGACAGGGAGCCGCCGAGATAGCCAATGCCGAGC
This sequence comes from Bradyrhizobiaceae bacterium PARB1, assembly GCA_002256345.1. Lineage (GTDB taxonomy): Bacteria > Pseudomonadota > Alphaproteobacteria > Rhizobiales > Xanthobacteraceae > Tardiphaga. The sequence goes on from NKIY01000014.1 coordinate 91,879, forward strand.
GAACGATCGACCAAGTCGGCAAGCGTCGTTCCGGCGAGCGTGGTCGCCGTGATGGCGGCCCAGTACAGGAAGGGCTGAAATCGCTTCGCCCTAATCTGAGCACTCACGGCCGCAATCAATACGGTGGCAAAGATTGCAGTGCCGATCAGATAACCGAGACCCAACGTCAATGTTACCGCGTTGCCGCCCACCTCGCCCAGGGTGGTCGCGAATATCTTGATGACCCAGAATCCGAGCGTGATTGCCGGCACCTTGCTGGCTTCTGTGCTGACGATTCTGTACATGCGGCTTTCTCCGAACAACGATTGCTGATTGAACGACAAATTGACAAATTGAACATGGGAGCCGCTCTCCGACGGCTACGGATCCTGCATCGCTCGACGCGCCACGCTTGAAAATTTGCGAACGCTCATGAGGATCGCCATCGCTTGCCGACGCAGTAGCGTCATGCCGGATGCTTGCCCGCGCGCTGCGGCAACAGGATCAGGCACGCAAGGATGAAGGCTGCGATCACCGCCGATGCGAGCGGTCTGCTGAGACTGAGACCCCCGGCAGCGACCGGTTTATCGAGGAAGTCGCCGACCGTCGCGCCGAGCGGACGGGTCAGAATGAAGGCCGCCCAGAACAGCAGCACCCGCGACACGTTTGTGCGATAATAGAGTGCGACAACGACGGCCAGCCCGGCCGCAAAGACGAGAGCGCCCCCTTCATAACCAAGGCCGCCGGTGTCGGCCAGCCAGTCGCCGAGCGCAGTGCCGAGGGTTTGCGAGAACGTGATCGCTCCCCAGTAAAACGCCTCGACCTTCGGCGTAGAGACAGTGTTGACCGATACCGTTCCCTCCGACCAATACCAAAGCCCGAGGACGCTCACGAGGCAGAGAAACAGCAGCGATGAGCCGCCGGTATAACCGATCCCGAGCGATCGGTCGGCGAAGTCGGCCATCGTGGTGCCAAAGGTGGTCGAGGCCACGATGGTCGCCCAGTAGAGAAACGGGTGAAAGCGCTTCGCGACGATCTGTGCGATCACGAACGCGATGAGCAGCACCGCGAACAAGGCTGTTCCCGCCAAATAACCCCAGTTCAGCGTCATGGTGACGGTGTCACCGCCGGTCTCGCCGAGCGTTGTGGCAAGAATTTTGATGATCCAGAAGCCGAGCGTGACTTCAGGGACTTTGCTCAATGCGAATTTCTGGGCTGGGGTCATGATTGCATTTCCGTTATGTAGCCGGCCACCCGGCGCGTGCGAGGACGCACCGGGTTTGTTCGTGGGACCATGCTGCGGGTCAGTCCGGATGAGGACCTTCTGTCTTGTTTTCGAGCACCTTGCCGCTCGCGGCATCGACGCCGACTTCCTGCGTCCGCGAGCCGTTCTTGATGTCGAACGAATAACGCAGGCCGCTGCCTCCGGATTCGCGCTCAAGCTCTTCGTCGGTGACTTTCCCGGGATGGGCCTTGAGGGCGGTTTCCCGGGCCTGCGTAATGGTGACCTTCGCTTGACCGGCAAGCTTTTGACCGGTGTAGGCCAGCGCTGGCGCCGCGAGCGCCAGCAAGATACCTGCGGCGCCCAAGGCGCCCAGGCGATACGGGGTAGTCCTGATCATGTGTCTCTCCAATTCGCCCCCGCTTGCGAACGGATGCGCGACGCGTCGGCGACGGCCCGCTCCGATGAGATGACCATGGCCCCGGAGACTGAGGACAAAATGAGCCTGGGTGGGGCGAGAAGAAAAAAGAGCGCTATGCCGGTAATGTGACGCGCGCGAGAACGCCGGCGGCCCCGTCGGGGCGATTCTCGACGGTCAGGACAAGACCGTTGCGCTCGGCAATTCGCCGCGCGATCGCCAGCCCCAGACCGGTTCCCTCGACGTCCGGCGGCGACGCGCGATAGAACCGATCGAAGATGCGGGAAACGGCGCCGGGCGGCAAACCGGTACCCGTATCCAGAACCTCGACAACGCTTCGCCCGTCGCGCAGAGTCAGGGAAACGTCCACCTGCCCGCCGGAGGGCGTGTACCGCACGGCGTTATCGATCAGGTTTGCGAATAGAACGCGCAATTCCTCGACCGAACCATGCAGCGTCGCGGACGTCTCCATCCGGGCCCCGAGATCGATGCCCTTGTGTTCGGCCAGCACCACATGATCGCCGACGCAGTCGAGCAGCAGCGGACCCACCTCAACCGTTTCGCTGAGGGGTGCTACGGGTTCATCGAGGCGAGCCAGTCGCAGCAGTTGACCGACGAGGGCGCTCGCGCGCCTTACGCCCTGCGCAAGTGCCGCCTTGCCAGCCTCGAATTCCGCTCCGACCGAACCGGAACTGTTGATCTTGAGGTTATCTACCTGGATTTGCATCGCGGCGAGCGGGGTGCGGAGTTCATGCGCCGCGTCGGAGAGAAACCGCTTCTGCGCTTCGACGGCGGCGCGCAGGCGCTCGATCAGGCCGTTCATGCTTTCGACCAGAGGCGCCACTTCGACCGGAATTCCGGTGAGGGGAATGGCTGCGGCCGCTACCGCACTTCGATTGGCGATATCTCGCGCCAAGGTGTCCAACCGTCCAAGCATCCGGTTCAGCGCCCAGCCGACGACGAGCCAGGACAGCGGTATGACGATCAGGATCGGCGCCGCGGCCCCCACGGCGGCGCTTCGGGCAAACTCCTGACGAACCTTGTCGCGCTGCGCGACCAGCACGGTCCAGGTGTCGTTGTCCGTTGAATAAACCCGCCAAGGTTCGCCGGCGATGACGACATTTTCAAAGCCAGGTTTCCTCGGCCGCGCGATATTGAGACCGCGAAGCGTGGTATGGACAACGACGCCACCCTTCCAGATCGTTACCGCAATCTGATCTTCCGGATCCTGATCGCTGGCCGGCGGCGCGTCAGCATCGGGAAGACCCAAACCGGCGTTGAGTGCAACCTGGCGTAGCTGCCCGTCAAGAAAATCAGCGGCTTCGTCACGCGCAAGCTTGTAGGCGAGCAACATCGCGGCGGCGCCGACCAAGGTCAGAAGAACGGTCATCGAGACAAGGGTTGCTCGCCGGAGCGATACCGTCGTCATGATTTTTGTACCATCCAGCCCGCCCCCCTCACATTGAAGATGATGTCCTTCCCAAACTTGCGCCGTATCGAGTAGATCAGGGCATCGACCGCGTTGCTTTCCACCTCTTCTCCCCAGCCGTAAATACGCTCCTCCACCTGCGCGCGGGAAAGAATACGACCCGGGCGCTCCATCAAGGCGTGCATCAAAGCGTACTCGCGGGCAGGCAATACCTGCACGATGTCGGCATGCGACAACTCATGGGTCTCGGTGTTGAGCTCAATCGTGCCCGTCACCAGATAGGATGTCGCGCTGCCCGCCCGACGGCGAAGGACCGCGCGCATTCTGGCGAGCAACTCCCGTGTCTCGAACGGTTTGACGAGATAGTCGTCCGCGCCGAGATCGAGCCCGGCCACCCGAGAATCAAGCCCTTCGCGCGCCGTGATGATCAGCACAGGTGTATCGAACCCCCGGCTCCGCGCCGCCTTCAAAAGATCGAGACCTTCAACGCCAGGCAGCCCGAGGTCGAGCAGCACAATCGCATGTCCGCCATCGGCGAGCGCGGCTTCCGCCTCTCCGCCGGCGCGCACCCAATCTACCGACATGCCTTCCTCCGCAAGCGTCCGGGAAAGGCCCTCGCCGATCATCGCGTCGTCTTCCAAGAGCAGAACGCGCATCGCCAATTCACTCACATCCCGGGGCAAAAGGCCACGCTACTTAGGGAAACCGCCGCGCCCACTCGATGGCTTTTCCATTACAATAGAATGGTGCCAATCTTCGGTCCAAGACTTGTGCGCGAACAGGACGTGGTTCATTCGCTCGGACGTCGCTTTATCCTGACGCCCTTGACAGTCTCATCTTACAAACCATGAGGTCGATTGAATCGAGCCCATTTAGAACGTCCATCGGACCTTTCACAGCTTTAATCTTTGCGTAGCATTTCTTGCTCTTATCAACATCTTAAAACTTTTTGCGCTCAGCGCATTCCCGACGCTTACGGTACAGCACTGTCGAACCGATGGCAGCGCAGCTCTGCGGATTTCCGCCAGCTCTTGAGTGTGCCCTAGAGCTGGCGATCAATTTGTGTCGTCGCCAACGCGCGGCGTTTATGGGAGACACGTCTCTGACGGATAGTCATTGTATATGGCCTGCATCAGCGCAGAGCCGCGAGACGAGACGACATAGAGGTTTTCGCTTGCTTCGATATTCAGTGCAGGCGCACAAACATCACGCTCGGATCAATTGCAATGTCATTGAGTACGGTTATGTTCTTCGGAAAGTGCTGAATTGGAATCGCTGCGTTGCACCGCGCGGCGTGATATGTTCATGCGGCTGGGTGGCGATTAATTCAAATTCCGGTCCAATCTCTTCTGACAGACCTGCCGCATCATAACGAATGACTGGTAAACCACTGCATCGCTCCGGGCCGTCTAGAGCAAACGTTCCAATGATAATGTGGCCGCCTGATCTGAGTGCCGTTTTGAGTCGGCGCGTGTAGGCGATGCGATCGGCAGCCTCCGTGAGAAAATGAAACGCTGCGCGATCGTGCCAAATATCGTAATTTTCTGACGGCTCCCATTTTGTCACATCCACCGTCACCCATTCGAGCACTGTTACACGCTCGAACCCGTTGGCAATCAGACCATCAACAACACGTGACGCACCTCCTCCGATATCCACGATGGCTGAGGCCGAAGTTACTCCAGCGAGCTTAATCAGTTCGAGCGATAGAGCCGGGTTCTCCTGAAACCAGCTACCCGCATTCTCACCCTTGCTGGTATAGACTTCATCCCAATGCGCTTGACGATTCTCGTCGCTCATGAAAACTCCCATTCATCACCGGTGATGTAAGGTTGACCCAAAATGGTTACGCCCCCGATACTCGACAATAAGCACGCCTCGTCGCCGTCAGTATTCGTACCTTCGACGCTGCTGCGCGAGGCAAGACGCCAAAAGAATATAGCAGCGGTTCAGGTGCCCTCGGTATGTCTACTGGACCCCGATGGAGACCTCGTGCGTGTCCTACGCGAGACGGGGCGAGCCAAGCCATTTGCAGGTTGGCCCTGTTACCATACCGAGCTCGACACATTCCTGCTTGCGGGGCAGCAGGTAGGAATTATTGGCCGCGTTGTGGGAGCCCCATTCGCGGTGCTCGTGGCAGAAGAATTGTTCGCAAGTGGTTGCCGTTTGCTAGTGAGCCTAACGTCGGCGGGCCAGATCCTGCCATCAAAAACTCCGCCGTATTTTGTCATTATTGATCGAGCGCTCCGCGATGAGGGAACGAGCTATCACTATGCGACCCCTTCTGAATTTGCAGAGGCCGATCCGCAGATGGTGAAAGTGGCGGCCGATGCGATACTCGAAACAACGCTGCAGGCGGTCGTTGGCTCAAGCTGGACGACGGACGCCCCGTTTCGCGAAACCGCTGAAGCTATTGAAGCTGCACGCGAGAAGGGGATCCTTGCCGTCGAGATGGAGGCCGCAGCGCTTTACACTTTCGCCCGGATTGCGGGTGTTCGGCTGCTATGTTTGGCCCATGTCACTAATACTATGGGACAGACTGACGATGACTTCGAAAAGGGAGAGGCTGATGGCACGCGTGACGCGCTCAATATGCTGGGCGCGGTTGTAGGCGCCTTGCTCGCGTATTGAGTTTCAAAATTTCTCGAAGTGATCTTTAGATTCTTTAATCGACCCGTTCCTGGTGTCAGGAATATCGCCGTTCTGCATCGCTTCGTGCGTCTACTGTCAATGTCGCTTAGCTCAATCGAAGCACATCAAATCTTCGGCGACTTTGGTAGGTCCATCGTAATGTTGTCGTATGATGGCAAGATTTTCCTGTAGCGGGCCAAGGCTGCGCGCCATGTTGTGCGACAATACGAGTTGAGCCACGCCGCTCTTGGCGGCGAGTAATCCGATTTCACTCGGCCTCGCATGCAACTGACGCGAAACCGGGTCCGCCATTTCTGGCACAGCGTGATCCATTACGAGGATGTCTGCACCCTTGATCATGGCGGCGAAAGCGGAATTGTCGCCATTCTGGTCACCGGCGAAGGCAATGCGGCGACCGCGGACCTCGACCAAATAACCAAGTGCGGGGACCGGGCCATGTTTGACGCCGATGGCCGTCAATTTGAACCGGTCGTTTCCAAAGGCAGCTTTTGGCGTCGCCGCGGCGGCATTCATTTCGATGATATCAGCGCGAACCATCCCTCCGCTCCCGTCGAGATAACCCGACAGATATCGGAACGCCCCTCGTTTTGGATCGAACAGCGCGCGCATAAATTCCTTCATGCCGGGAAATGCACTGCCGCCGCTGGGGCCGACGATCGGTAACGGGCGCTGCCGCTCACCGAAAAAGCCGCTCTTGAGCAGTGCCGGAAGGTCGGAGACGTGATCGGCATGCAGATGCGTGATGGCGATGGCATCGAGCGACTCGAACTTTGCTTTGGCCTCGCCGAAACGCAGGAAAACGCCTCCCCCAGCATCGACCAGAAGCCGCGCTTCGCCATCCACCCACAACAGATACCCTGAACTCGCCCGGGCGTCGTTTGAGTCCGGGCCGCCCGAGCCGAGAACCTGAACAGCGACAGGTGCGGAACACGCGGCGAAGGCTTTGAGCGGAACTGCCAGCGCTAGAATTGTGGCGACGGCCGCCAGGCGCCGCCGCCATCGCGAGCCCGACTGACGCCGCCTCCTGCGTTCCGTTGCCGATCGGCACGCCGCGGCAACTGCGCCGCTCATCAATAAGTCGCGGCGAGATAGTCCACGATTTTGCCAACGTCGGCATCTTCAATCGGCGCGCCGTAGACCTTTATCATTTTTGTCACCTCCGCCTGCCAAAAATCCTTCTTGAACTTTGGACCCTGCGGTTGGGTCTTAACGTAGTCAGCGGAGTGGCAGGCCGTGCAGTTGTTCTGGACAACTTCTAGGTTGGGACCAGGCTTAAACGCCGCAGTCTCATCGGGAAGCTTGTAAGATACGGGCTTGGCGCTGACCACAGCAAGACCGGAACCGGCAACGGCGAGTGCAACGACGCCTGCGAACGTGAGTGCTAATCGCTTCATGGTCATCATCCTCAAGCCGCCGTGACGCGGACGGTCTCGACCACGTTGCGCAGATAGCCCGCTGGATTCCAGAGCGCTTCCATCGGTTGCGTCTTGCCGTCGTTGCTGGTTGCACGAACCTTTAACTCATGCGCTCCTGCGGCCAATTTCACCGGCAACCGCCATTCGCGGAATGAGTATTTGCCAAGGTCCTTGTCCAGCGTTCCCGTTGTCCATGTCTTGCCTCCGTCGATCGAGACTTCCACCATCTTGATGCCCGTGCCGCCGTCGAACGCGATACCCTTCAGCGGCGTTTCCGCGCCAGCTTTTACCTTGGCTCCATCGGCGACATTCGTGATGAACGATCGCACCGTGAACTTGTTGATGGGGATCGTCGCCTTCGGCGCCGTGCCAGGCTCGACACAACCGCAGTCGGTATCGGGGATGCGATAAGCGGTCTTCATCCAGAAGCCGTCGAACACGTTATCGACGACGTTAATTTCGTTGAGGTGCTTGACCCAATAGGTGCCGTAGTATCCCGGCACGATCAGCCGCAGCGGAAATCCATTTAGTACAGGCAAATCCTGGCCGTTCATGGCATAGGCCAGCATCACCTCGCCGTCGCGGGCATGGTCAATCTCGAGCGCCTTGGCAAAGTCCGGGGTCTTGTCGCTCACAGGCCCATCCATGCCGCCGAACACGACTTGCTTGGCGCCTGACTGGACACCGGCCTTGTCGAGCACCGTCTTGAGCGGTACGCCTTTCCAGCGCGCATTGCCCATGGCCCCATTACCAAGCTGACCACCGGCGACGCGCGGGTTGAAAAACCCGCGGCTGTTGCCGGAGCATTGATTGACCGCAATCAATTCCATCGCCGGCATTTTTTTGATGTCGGCAAGCGACAGCTTCATTGGCTTGTCGATCTTGCCCTTGATATCGACGGAAAATTTGTCGGGATCGATATCCAGCGGCACATCGGCCAGGTGGTACCGCACGAAGAACGCGTCGTTCGGCGTGATGATATTTTCATTGAACACGGAAAACGGTGTTTCAAGCTGGGGCGGCCGGCTGGTGAGGCCGATCATCGTGCGCTTCTGAGGATATTTGACGAGCGGCCGCTCGCCATTCTCGAACGGCAGCGTCACAGTTTCGGCTGCGAAGCTTGCGAGCGACGATCCACCGATCATGCCGCTTCCGGCCAGCAAAGCCGCTCCGCCCTTGAGGGCGGTCCTTCGGTTCATCATTAGTCTCTCCCAGGGGACATATTCCCGCCAAGGAGATGAAACGCATCACTGGCCCAATTTATTCCAAAGTTTTTTGCCTAGACCCGACAGGCGGTTCCGGTCCGTGTTACATTCCGCAATGCGGTACGAATGCCGTCATCGACGATCTGGCCGGGGTCGACAAGCCGTGCGACAGCTTCGGCAAGACGATCAATACGGGTGGGGTCCATTCCCTTGGCTATCAAAGCGTAGCCCGCCACCCGATCGCGCCACGCACGCACGCGAAAATCTCCCGCATCGAGCGACTTCGGCGCCGACTCAAGGCCTGCTGGCGGAGTACCGATCCAGAAGCCGACCATGCAGCCATGCGGGCCGCGATAGCCCAGGAACGCTGTCTCGCCGCCGATTGATGAGGGCATCTGTGCGACGTAAACCAGCTTGAGTTGGGCATCGGAAAGGTCCAGCGGACGGGCCGCTGCGGCAGCGTCAATTGTCACGATGGTTCGATCGTCGGGATTATTCCGCGAAGCGGATGCAAGCCATTGCTGTTGCGCGGCCAACGCGCCGTCCAGCCAGGCTTGAGCCGCTTTCGGAGCAGGGTGAGAATGGATCAACAGACCGGCAGCCAAGACCGCGACAAGGCTCGCAGCGGCGGCGTAGATGCGCCACGCCGCAAACCGGCGGCCCTGCAATCCGATTGGAAGCGGAGGCAGTTGACCTGCGGAAAATTCAAGCTGGTGCACGCTCGCTTTCAATTTCGACAACGTTGCGACCCGCGCCGCTAGCGTTGCGTCTTGTGCAACGGCCGCAGCCACCTTTGCCGACATGAAACGGTCGAGTTCGCCGTCCACATAAGCGTTCAGCAAGTCCCAGCTCATCTCGATATCATCTGTCGTCATTTCTGCTGGCTTCGCAACGACCGCATCGGCCTCAAGTTATCTTCTGCAACGATTTCCAGTAATGCTAACCGCGCGCGACTCAAACGGCTCATGACAGTCCCGACAGGGATATCGAGCACCGTAGAAACATCGGCATACTGGAAACCCCAGATATCGACCAGTTCAATAATTTCACGGTAGGCCGGATCGATCTTACCCAGCCCTTGCCTAATGGTGATCTCCGCAATCACCCGATCGTCATATCCCCATCCTCCGTTTTGGAATTCGTCAGCGAACGCGTCATCGGCGCGGACCTTCTTACGCCGGTATTGGTCTATCGAGGCATTTCTGACAATTTTGAAAAGCCAGGCGCGAGCGGCTTCAGGGTCATCCGGAGCATTTTTGCTTGCGAGAGCATTAAGCGCGCTCTGCTGAATCAAATCGCGTGCGTTGTCGGTATCGCCGGTCAAACTCAATGCATAGCCGAACAAACGGCTCCAATTCAGCTCAAGAGCGGCTTCCACGGTGCGTCTCGACTTGCGCATGCCGGCCAGCCTAATGAACTTTCGCCACCTTGCCAAATGGCCGGCGTGTCGCCTTCATCCTTCTGCCAAGCAGAAATCTCCAATGTTACCTGACGTTTAATCACGATGTTTTCATCCTGGCCTAAACGCTATCCGTCATTCGCCAGAGCGGTGTTGTGCGGAGGCTGATACATTGCACTCCGGCAAGCGGATCAGTGGATCCGAGAGTGCCAACGCAAGGAGGGTTCGACGTGATATCGAAAAGCATGGTTATCGCAGCAGGCCTGATAGCAATATCGTCTACGTTCGCCTTCGCAGACGATGGTTTGATCACAAAGCCAAGCAAATACTCCGTCAAAGACACTATCGAGAAGTTTGAAGCCGCCATCAAGGCGAAGGCTGCGGGAGGATGGGTTATCTTCAGTCGCATCGACCACGCCGCCGCGGCAAAGGAAGCCGGATTGGAAATGCGTCCGCGAACCGTCATCGTTTTCGGCAATCCAAAAGCTGGAACGCCTCCGATGACCAAGAGCGCCACGCTCGCCATTGACCTGCCGATGAAGGCGTTGGTCTGGCAAGACGATCAGGACAAGGTCTGGCTGACGTATAATTCCAGCGAGTACGGCGCAAAGGTGATCTCTCCTCGCCATGGTCTCGCCGTTCCGGAGGAAGCCGCCAAGAGACTCGAGAAATTCCTTGCCGAGGCCAGCGACCAGAGCACGCAATAACAAATTGATTCCGCTTCTTTCCGGACATTGCTTTGAATCGCCGGCCCACAAGCTTACGATGCGGGCGACGACAGCGCTTCCAAAATTGGACAAGGAACGGACTCGCCCGGCGCGCAGGCTTTCGCCAACGCCGCCAGCGCTTTTTCCAGCTTTTTGAGACTCCCAATTTTCCCGCGTACATCGTCCAGATGACGCGCGGTCAATTCTTTTGCAGCGGTCGTACACATCGTGCCGCTGTCCGCCAACTGCAGCAATTTCCGTATATCGTTCAGAGAAAAGCCAAGCTCGCGGCTGCGCCGGACGAATGAAAGCCGCTGTACGTGCTGCTGTTCATAAGCTCGATGCCCCCCTCTTGTGCGGGGTGGGACAGCGATAAGCCCTTCGCGCTCGTAGTAGCGGATCGTTTCAATGTTGGTGCCAGTTTCTCCGGCGAGACCACCGATCAACATCGGTCCAGCAGACTTTTTGCTCATTCCTCAAAATCCCCTTGTATCTGTAGTTGCTACAGGTTCTAGGATAACATCGAGTCAAAACCTAGTGGCTCGACAAGGAGAAAAAAATGATCGTTCGGTTGATGACAGCAGTTTTCGCTCTCGCTGTCTTTGGCGGTACAGTGGCCGCTGCTTGCCCATTGTGTCCGTAACTCAAGAAGGAGGCCGCCTTTACAGGCGGCCTTCGTTTCATTCCAGCATGATAAGGAATCCACGGACTTCGCTTGGCTGACATTGCATGCCTGTGGGCGTAACTACGATCGCTCGACAGACGCTTCTCTATCCGCCGACTCCGCACCACACAGCGAGCATCACGATAATGGTTCCACCCATCGAAAGAATCACGGGCAACGCAGCGATCTGCAGCAGAGCTTCACGGCCGGTGATCCTGCCGGTTGCCGTATCAACCGGACCTCTGACAAAGGCGCCAAACGACCGCGTCATAGATCGTTCCGGCGTCATGTTGCGAGAATACCATCCGCCTCCTGCCAGCAGGCCGATGAGCATCACATTGATGAATCCAACCATGACGATCGAGACAGCGGCTTCGCGGTCTCCAGCAAAGCCAATCCAGGCTGCTATCACGAACCAGGCAAAAGCTCCGATTGAAATCCAGATTGCAGCTGGATGAACAGCGGTCGATTGCTTCAGAAGCGGCTGGGTTAGCGGGATCCTGGCAACCGACGTTGATCGCCGCGCGACTGGAAGGGAATTCGCTTGAAACGCACCTTTGGGTGCTTGTAACGCTACTTGTGCCATCATCTGGCTCCTTATCGTTCACAGCTTCGATGGGGCATGTCGCCTTCCACCGTTCGTTATAATGAACGTAAGCAGAGCCAATCCATTGATCCAATTCATTGTTCGTGTGCTTCCAATCGACAGCTACGATCAATGAGTCCGACCTGTCATGGTCGTGCCGCGTTTCTAGCAGCACGACCATGGAATGAAAGAGCGCCGAAGATTTCAAGGCATTTGAACTTGTACAGCAGCGCTGAGGTCGCTCGCCGATCCTGCCGCAATTACCAGGTAACGCCGAGCGTCATCCTGCTTTGCCTCGATCAATTGGCGAATGGGTCCCACTGTGTTGACGATGGCGGCGCCGGCTGGATTGGTCATGAATGCGGCCAAAGGCTGAAGCGGGCCTTCGCCATTAGCGCTGCTTGATAACGCCAACGTGTATGCCTTCTTCGGTTCAAGCCCGGTCACCGCAGCTTGTACGACTTGCACCAGCCCCTGATTGAACAACGTTACTTGCGTCGCAGTTTTTCCGCCGGGTGCAGCGAGCTTAAGCTGCGCGGATTCGGATGCTGCCGCGAGGGGCTGTAAATTGGCAATGCCGTCGCCTGATGGCACCGCGTTGGGTACATAGGCAACGCCCTGTGGCGCTTGTCCGAGCGGGATAGTCGCGATCAGCTTGTTCTCGATCGTGTCGATCGCTGCCGCCGCGTCGGCGTTTTCGAGTCCGACATAGACCCGCGTGCCGTCACCGGACGGCCAGATGCCGTGCGGAAGCGCGCCGGTTTCTATCATGGCTACTTGCTCGAACGTATCGGTCCGAAATACCTTGACCGAATTGAGTCCGCCGACAGTCACATAGGCGAATTGGCCGTTGCGGTTACGGACAATATTGACATGGTTGGTGATCGGACCGGTATCGATCGTTTTGATGACATCGAATGGCGGCTTTGCATTGAAAACCATGGTTTTGCCGACGTCCTTCAACGTGAGCCAGACCTGCTTGCCATCCGGGGTTGCTGCGATATCCGGACAGAATGGGCTTTCCTGTTTGACGCGGCCAACAATTTTGTGGCTGTCGGTGGCGACAACGACCGTCTCCGGACTGAAGCTCGAACAGATGTAGCCGTATTTGCCGTCGGGCGAGAAAATCGTCATGCCGGGACCGTTCGGAACTTCAATCCGGCGCGTTTCCTTGTAGGTTTTGCCATCGAGTACAGCGATGTAGTTTTCGCCGCGCACCGCGACCCAGATTTCCTTGGCATCGGGCGTGAAGAACGCCTCGTGCGGCGAGCGTCCAACATAGGTGACGTGTTTCACAGTATTGGTCGCGGTGTCGATGAAACTGACGGAATTGGAGCCAATCGAAATTACTGCGAGGGTTTTGTGGTCGGGCGAAAACCCCATGCCGTGAACCAGCAACTGGCCTTTATAAAGCGGACTGAGATTGCCGGGCGCTGGATCGCCGAGCTTGATGACACCGAGCAGCTTATTGCTCATGGGATCAATCACCGAGACGGTGTTCGAGAATTGGTCCGATGTGTAAAAGCGATCACGCGAATTAATGGCAATGTCAGGCTTTTCCGCTGCGCCGGGCGCTTGGCCAGCCGTCGCCGACAGTGTCGTCGCAAGCAGCACACAAATCGATAGTTGGGCTTTCATGTCAAAAATCCTTGTGGTTGAGATTGAATGTTGCCGGTTCGGTTGGCTGCGATAAGTGGGCCGGGAGCTGCGTCAACGCGCGTTTCATGACGTCTATCTCCTGCAATTGCTCGACGATGATGCCCTGTGCCAGACGCCGCAGCACCGGATCCTTCCCGAATTGCAACTGGATGCGCGCCATATCGACAGCACCCTGATGATGCGGAATCATCATCGCCGCGAAGTCACGATCAGGATCGCCCGAAGGCGCAACCATCATGTCGCGATTCATGAGCTCCATGGCGCGACCCATCTGGGCGTCGAACGAATTGTCGGTGGTGGAACTCGTCGGCAAATGATGCATCTGCCCATCATGAGCAAAGACAGCGGTGCCGACGATGAGAGCGGCACCAAGTGCCGTGGTCATGATGTATTTTGACATGTGCTCCTCGCTTACAGGTCATGCGGGGACGCCCTGCAGACGAGAAAATTCCGTGGTATCCGAGAATGCGCGTCACGATAGCGTGACAGAAAACAAGGTGGGCATCGGAATAAAGTCGTCGAACCAGCGTCTTCTGCAGGCTGACACCATTCACAAGGAGATCGCCGTGAAGACTTTCCTGCTTTCGACCGTCGCACTTACGCTGCTGACGGGTGCTGCTTTTGCTGGCCCGGCCGAGGATATGGCCAAGGCCCGTATCGACGCCATTGCCAAGGGCGACGTTGCCGCCGTTACGTCATCCTATGCCGATGGGGCAACCTTGCATTGGGTTGGCGGTCCGCTGGACGGCCAATACACCGGCGCCGACAAGCTCAAGGAAGTCTGGGGCAAATTCACCAAGGCCCAGGGCGATCAAAAAGCCACGGTCGCGGCGATTGCCGAATCTGCAAACCCGAAGGGGTCCACGGTTACTGCGAATGTGGCGTTCGCCGGCAAGAATACCGTCAAGGTTCGCTATGTGATGGTCTATCGTGACGGCAAGCTGGGCGACGAAATCTGGCAGGTCGATCCGAACGCAACTTTTTAAGCTTCATAACTCTGGCTGGGATGAACGCCTCATCCCGGCTGGAGAAGACGGGCGAGAGGCTTTGTCTTGGACGAAACCGCGGTTTTTCTGGAACAGCACATTCCCGCACTGCGCCGGTATGCGTTCGCGCTGGTGCGGCAGCACGATGCCGCTGACGATCTCGTTCAGGACTGTCTCGAACGTGCGATTGGCCGATGGCATCTGCGGCATCACGATGGCGACCTGAAGGCATGGCTTCTCACCATCCTGCGTAACCAGTTCATCAACACCTATCGTCAAAAGCGCCGCCGCGGGATTCATTTTGCCTGGGAGGATGTGACCGAGCCGCCAACGTCGGACGGCGCGCCCGATAGCAGTACGGCGGTTCGCGACATTCTCGCCGGTCTGGAAACGTTGCCGGAGGACCAAAAGTCGGTGATCCTGCTCGTGGGTGTGGAGGATTTATCTTACGATGAGGCCGCGCGTGTACTCGGCCTGCCCGTGGGCACGGTCATGTCACGCCTCAGCCGTGGCCGTGAGAAGCTGCGGGAATATATGGAAACCGGCCGCACCGCCGTGTTGCGGAGGGTAAAATGACCAACCACGAGAGCCCAATCGGCGAGGACGATCTGCACGCCTACGTCGACCGGCGTCTGCCGCAGGATCGCCTTGAGAAGGTCGAAGCGTATCTGAAGTCAAACCCGGACGTTGCCGCCCAGATATCCGCATGGCGGACGCAGCGCGAGACCTTGCGCGATCAATTGGCGTCGAAAGCCGCCGAACCTATTCCGGCCCGTCATCGCATCTCGAACATTCGCGCCATCAGACGGCAGGGTCGTCTTCGCCAACTCAACTTGATGGCTGCATCCGTGCTCTTGCTTGTCGCAGGGGGCGCCACCGGCTGGATCGCAAAGACCGAATGGCCGGCCAGCAGCGGTGTTCAAGGCGTGATGGTCAGTGACGCCATCTCTGCCTATCGAACCTTCGTTGTTGATGCTGCCCATCCGGTCGAGGTGAAGGCGACCGAACAGGATCATCTGGTTCAATGGCTGTCCAACCGGCTGGGTCAGCCCATCAAGACGCCAGACCTGACCGGATTTGGTTTCCGCTTGATGGGCGGTCGTGTGCTGCCTGCAGCAACCAACGGCGTCGCCGCTATGTTGATGTATGACGATGATCACGGAACTCGCCTGACGCTCTACCTCCGAAATGGCGAAAGTGGCGAGACCGCCTATCGCTTCGTTCGCGAGGGTAACATTTCGGCGTTCTACTGGATCGATCGTGGGCTTGGATTTGCGCTCTCGGCTGCGGCCAGCCGCGAGAGATTGTTGCCGATCGTGGACGCGGTCCATCATCAGATCGAAAAGTCAAAACCGCTAAACAATAAATCGTAAAAATCGATTGATTTGACACTTATAATCTGTTGGATTGATTGATTAAAGATGCCGATATTGGGTTGGTAAGCCAATGGAGCCAACTCATGAACACCCTAGCTTCGCCAATCGTTTCACGCGCCGACGTCACCGTCTCGCTCGACAACGATACCGCCGGACCCGTGCCTTCAGGACCGGAACGTGGGCTGGGCGCTGCAACCTTGGCTGTCCTGCCGGGCTTGCTCCTGACGTCGGCGGTGGCGGCATCGGCTTATGCGCTCCGGCAGCTGCCGGGAATGGCGACGTTCAGCCCAATGATCCTCGCCATCCTGATCGGCATCGCCTTCCATAACCTCGCCGGCACGCCGGCGATCGCCAAGCCGGGAGTAACGTTCAGCCTGCGACGGCTGCTGCGCATCGCGATCATTTTGCTCGGGCTCCAATTAACGATCACACAGGTGATCGAGGTCGGTGGACGCGGCATCGGCATCATCGCGGCGACGTTGCTGGCCACTTTTGCTTTTACCGTATGGACAGGCAAACTGCTGGGCGTCGACCGCAAACTCGCGCAATTGATCGCAGCCGGAACATCCATCTGCGGCGCTTCGGCTGTCATCGCGACCAACACGGTGACCAACGCTCATGATGAAGACGTTGCCTACGCGGTCGCCTGTGTGACAGTCTTCGGGTCGGTGGCGATGTTTGCCTATCCGCTATTGCCGGGGCTGTTACATCTCGATCCGCACGCGTTCGGATTATGGACCGGCGCATCGATTCACGAAATTGCGCAAGTCGTCGCGGCAGCTTTCCAGGATGGACAAAAGGCCGGCGAGTTCGCAACAATCGCAAAACTGTCGCGTGTCATGCTGCTCGCTCCCATGGTGATCGCGCTGGGATTGATGGCGGCTCGCGCCGCCAAGAAGAACGATCCGGCCGCGAGCGCGTCATCGGCCCGGCCGCCGATGCCGTGGTTCGTGCTCGGCTTCGTGGCGCTGGTCGGCGTCAATAGCCTGATCACCGTTCCGGCCGAAGCAAAAGTCTGGGTTGTAGCAGTGACGACGTTCCTGCTCTCCGTTGCGCTGGCGGCGATGGGGCTGGAGACTGACATTCGCAAGCTGACGGCCAAGGGCTTTCGGCCTGCCATACTGGGCGCCCTCGCCTTCCTTTTCATCGCAGGCTTCAGTCTGGCGCTGATCAAAATGATTGGGTAACGGTTCATGACGCTGGAACAGCTTCGTATCTTCATCGCGGTTGCGGAAAAGCAACATGTCACACAGGCAGCGAGCGAATTGAACCTGACCCAATCAGCAACGAGCGCCGCGATCGCGGCGCTCGAATCGCGTTATGGTATCAAGTTGTTCGACCGTATCGGCCGAGGCATCGTGTTAACGCAGACCGGGCGCGACTTCCTCGACGAAGCCCGCGCTGTCGTGGCGCGAGCCAAAACAGCAGCGCAGGTACTGAATGACCTAGCCGGGCTCAAACGTGGCGCGTTGGCCATCGCAGCCAGCCAGACTGTTGCAAACTATTGGCTACCGCCGCGCATCCAGACTTTTCACATGTCTTATCCTGGTATTAATCTCAACATGACGATTGCAAATACAGAGCAGGTCGCACGTGCCGTCCATCAGGGTTACGCAGATCTTGGGTTTGTGGAAGGTGAAGTCGACGATGCCTCCCTTACTATCAGCAAAATGGATGGAGATTCGCTCATCGTGGTCGTTGGAACGAAACATCCATGGGTTGGTCGAACAAAAATTGCACCGAAAGACCTTTTGGCAGCCGATTGGGTATTGCGAGAGTCCGGCTCCGGCACGAGATCGATGTTCGAAACAGCGCTTCGGAAATTCAAAATCAAGCTATCCGATCTTCGACTCGCGCTAGAACTTCCGTCCAATGAAGCCGTACGCGCCGCGGTTGAAGCCGGCGACTGCGCCACCGCAATTTCAGACCTGGTTGTGAGAGCTTCGGTTACCGCCGGGACGCTTCACCGCGTTGAGATTGATTTACCGCGGCGGTCGTTTTTCTGGTTACGGCATAAAGAGCGATATGCGAGTCAGGCGGAGAAGGCATTCATTGCCTCCTTACGTGCCTAGGAGGCGCGGAAACGGGCTTGGATACCGAATTGGCAGCCTCGCGCATAATAGCCGCCATACAGATCAATTCTTAGCGGGTCCGGAAGGCACCGAATTCTGCCCGAGAACAATGCCGTTGACGGTTTGTCCGTACATATCCATCGGCGAATCGTGATGTTGCTTCCGAGTCTCAGCGACCGAACCTTTGAAGCGGGGGTCTTGAGGACGTTCCTGACTATCGATGTAAGACGCGACGTCCCATGCCTCTTCATCGGTGAGGGTATTACCCTGACTGAACGGCATATTCGCTTTGACGAATCCAGCGGCGTTGGTGATTGAACTCATGCCGGCGCCCCAGTTGAAAGACTTGGCGCCCCACAGCGGCGGAAAAACAACCGAACCGTCCGTCGCGTTCTGCCCTTGACCATCGGCGCCGTGGCAGAGCGCACATTTTTCCGCATAGACCTGCTGCCCGTGTGCGTAATCGAGCTTCGCGGGTTTAGCCAATTTAGGATAACCTCTTCCAGGCAATTCCGCACCGATTGGTGCCCCCTTGGCAAGATAATACGCGTAGCTTTCCAATGCGACCAAGACCTTGTCATTCAAGGCGGGAGCCTTTCCGTTCATGCTGTACATGAAGCAGCCCTGCATGCGCTCCTGGAACGTGTTCACATGTCCATTCTTCGCACGATAGGTCGGAAACGCCACGTAGGCCGCCCAGAGTGGGGCGGCATTGGCTAGGCGCCCCGCATCAAGATGACAGTTTGAGCACTGCAATGAGTTGCCGACGAATTCTTTTGCGTTGCTTTGCGTATCGTGAAAAATCTTTTCGCCCAGCCGAACCATGTCGCCGAATTCATTTTTTGGAATTTCATCTTCGCCTGGCGGCTTGAACACCACTTTTTGACTTTCGTGTTTTTGTGCGACGCTGCTTGCGACGGGCTTGGCTGCCTGCACCACCGCAGGTTCAGTTTTCTTGGGCGTATCGCTGTTTCTGGGCAGCGTATAGCCGATGAACCCCGCCAGCCCCACGAACAGTATGCCTGCGGCCCACGCGGCTTTATCTGGCTTATGCCCGCTCATAGCTTCGATCCTTGCGGCGTTGTTGACGGTTTAGCAGCCGGCAAAGTTGCATAGTAGGCTGCGACGGCGGCAACCTGCTTATCATCCAACTTGCTGGCGATCCCTGTCATAAGATGCAAAGGATCGCTCGTTCGCGTTCCGTCTTTCCACGCCTTCAATTGGCTCGTTATATATTCGGACGATTGACCCGCCAGTTTCGGGAATGTCTTGCCGACACCCTGTCCCATAGCGCCGTGACATTGGCCGCACCCCGGCAGTCCCTTCGACCAGTCGCCGCGGCTCGCTAAAGCAGCGCCAATCGCAATTGCCTTGTCGTCAGCCTTTTTCGGCTCCGCTACCACCGCCGTTGTGAGTCCGGCATAAAAATTCGCGACGGCCTGACGTTCGTCCGGCGTAAGCGCCTTTGCGATCGGATGCATCGTTTCATTGTCGCGCTTCCCTTCCGCAAATGCATTGAGTTGTTGAACAAGATACTGGCTGTCCAGACCCGCTAACCTCGGATATGCGGCGTCGGGCCGGCCTTCTCCTTGCTCGCCATGGCAAGCGGAGCACGCAGGCGCATCGCGGCCATTGCCATTCGCGGCGATATTCTTGCCGTCGAATGCCCGCGCCGGACCAGAGTACAGTAGCGCCAGGAAGAGCAGTGTGATGCAGACAATCACCACCGGCAGCACGATCGCTTTTTCGGCAACCTGGCGCCCGTCCAACGCATGCGGGAAATGCATCTCAACCCAGGGTGTGCCAAGCAAGCTACTTCCTCCGTAGTATCGGGCCGTTGTTGTTTTGCCCTGCTCATGCAGGCGATCATGCACTGAAATAATCTGGAATCAACTTTGCAGACGGCATCCTTACGCAGCTATAAAACGCCCGATTCCCTCTTTTGTGCCGGCCTTGCTTTCTTTTAGGTAAGCGACGAGAGCCTGGATTGCCCGAACGGGAAGGTCCCTGCGATTGCGCCCGAACTGCTTTGGTACGCCCTGCGCCGTTACGAACGCCGCTCTATAGGTCTCGCCAGCGAGGACAGGCGCGCCTCGCCTGAAGATATGCTCGATCCGCTGACCTGGCGGATTTTCCAGCTTGCCGTAAATGGTCAGCCCCCGAAATCGCTTGAGGTATCCTCCCATCTGTCCGAAGGGATCCGCTGAAAACGTTCGCTCAAGGTTTTTCTCCATCATTTCCTGAATCTCGGTACCCGTCAGATCGACCGTCGACACCGGTGGATTGGTGGGGATGATGTTCCACAAATCATTCATCGTAATGAGGCCAGGCGGTATCGGTGCGCCGTATCGCCACCCGTTCGAAAAGGCGATATCCGTATCGCCAGCGGTTGCTATCGCGGCGAGTAGAAGATCGTCCATCGGCGCATATAGATTAGTGTCCCGATGCAAGCCAACGGCCGTCTGCCCGACGACCTCATTCAACATCTCTCGATGCGGCTTCATCACACCTTCGATACGCGCGCTCATCTCAGCATCGTCTGCGATCGACTGATCGACAGGGATCAGGCGATGTCGCCAACCAGCAATTTTTCCATCCGCGACAGTCAGATCAAGTCGACCAACGAATGATCCATGGCACCCAGACTGGATGATAAGCGTATTTCCGATGCGGGCCGGCTGTTCGAGACGGTTGTGGGTATGACCGCTCACGATCACGTCAATGTCTTTCACCACATGAGCAACGCGGATATCCTGCGGGAGGCCAAGGTGGGAAAGGACAACAATCAGTTCTGCGCCCTCGTCGTTGCGCAAGCGACTGATTTCGGCGGGCAATTCTTCGCACCCTGACGTAAAGCGCACTCCCTCGCTGAAGTAGGGCGGCATACTCTTGTCAATGATGGTCGCGGCGATGCCGATTATGCCGACGCGAAGGCCACCTCGTTCGATTACAATCGATGCCGGAAAGTACAATTCGCCGGTTTCTACATCGTAGCAATTGATCGCAAGCATCGGGTGATTCAGCTGGGCAGACAATGCGCGCCAATGGCGCGGTCCCCATGCAAACTCCCAATGCGCAGTCATGGCATCGAACCCCAACGCATTGACCAGCGGGACGAGTGCAGCACCTTTGCTGCTCACTACAGGATACGTCCCGTGGAACGTATCGCCGTTGTCCAAGGCAAGAACCGATCCATGGCCCTCTGCCCGAGCGCCCTTTAAGATAGACGCGATACGCGCGTAACCTCCCATGATGGGATATGCGGCGGTATCGCCATGCCACATCAGTTCGGGGTGAGCCTCCAGGTAGCCATGGGTGTCGTTGACCTGGATGATCGTCAGATTCCGGGCGTCCATGGAAAGCTTTCATTTTGAAAAACGTTAAACGATTGGGCTGGGAGCTCTTGTCAGACGTTATTTCAAACGAGATCAGTCGGAACTAGTTCCGATATGAGAGGGTGAGAATAGCGGGAGGTCGGAGATGGTATGGCAGATCGCGAAACGACTCCCATTGAGCGAACGGATGTTGAGGCGAGAGGGGCTGTCGTCGGTCACAATGTTCGCTATGTGTTTCTGTGGGGCACGATCGCCGCGGCGGCGATGATGATCTTCCTATATTTTATGCTGCTTCACAGTCGCGCTCCTGGTTGATCTCATTTGCCCGCTGCTTCATAGCGTTTGAATCCGTACCGCTCGAAAATGGTGAGAGCTGCAGGCGATTTGATAAACTCTAGCCATGCTTTGGCAGCGTCAGGATGCGCCGCGCCGTGAACTTCCGCCCCAGCATAAATGGCCGTTGTGTTCTGCTCCGCCGGAATTTCGACGTGTGAGATCGGGTGGCCGACTTGCTCCTGAAAAACGGCCTCGGATTGCCAGGTCACGCCCGCGTCAGCTACGCCTTGGATCAGAAATAGCGGCGTCTGCCGGTGATGGATATGGGTCAGCACGGTACTGCCGTCCTTCACCTTGTCCTCGTACACGGATTTGACCAGCTTTTCTCCACCCGCCTTTTGCAACGACGCTTTGATCTGGCGGGCAATCCCCTCGAACTCCGGATTGGGCATTGCCAGCCGGACCTTGGGCTGCCCGAGATCAGCCAGACTCTTCACCTGAGCGGGGTTGTCTTTCGGCACCATGATCGTCAACGTGTTGGTCACGTAAGGCACCGCAGGCGGGACCAATAATCCGTCATCGATTAACTGCTTGACCTTCACAAGGCCGGCAAAATAGGCATCCGGCTTGGCGGTCCACGTCATATTACCCGAAGTGATCGTTCCGCCGGCCTTCATTTGCTTGACGAGTAAGCCCGGTGGAATCGTCTCCCAGTAGATCTTGCCTTTGTATTCCTGATGCTTCTCCTCAAACGCCTTCACAAGTGGCGCCATCGCGAAAAAGTAATTGCCGCCAACATACAGAACCAGCTTGGGATCCGTTATGTCGCCGTGAAAATCCGCCAGACTGTTAACCTCCGGAATGGTGAACTCGAAACCCCGGTTAACGGCATCGTTATTCTCGCCCTTTTGCCACGGAGGGAAAACATCTCCCTTGTAGTGCGGAGTTTCGGCCTGCCCTCTCCAACCCTCGCTGGCCAACGAAATGACTGGTGTTGCTGCGCCCAGTGCAACCAAGCTTGCAACGATTGCTTTTAAAATCATGGTCGCTCCTTATTTGGCGTAGTGGAAGCCGGCTCGTTGCAACTCGGGTAGCGTCCCAACGGCGCCCGGCGTGAGCACCACCCCGGGTAGAAGATGATTCGTTAGCTCCGCCGCGAGTTGCTCGTGATTCAGCTTGTCGGGGTTACTCTCGGCCTTGAGGAGTGCGGCTGCCTCCTCCCATATTGCATTGTGGCAGGACAGAAACACGACGCCCCGTCTCATCAATATCGGAATTGAATTGTCAGCCGGTGAGAATACGCCGTTGGCGTCCTCAAAATTCTTCGCATCCGCTTTGGCAGCAGACGATTCCTTGATCAGGGTGTTTGATTTGAACTTCTGTCCCGCAAGCTTCGTCAGTTGATATTTTTCCCAGGTCGCGTCGTCAAACAATGCTAAATGCGCCGTTCCATGGGTCGCCGACACCGCCAGGAAGTCGGGATGCTTGAAGGACCACACCTGCGCATTGATCGAATTGCGCATCAGGTTGAGCCAGGGGCTGCCAATCTCCGTGTTGTCCCAGACCTGCTTGTACGGCGCCTTGTACGAAATAACGGCGTTAAGGGCCTCGGCATCCCACTGATCGGTCTCCGTCAGAATCATGGGAACGGTCTTGAATCCCTTCGCCTCGTCAGCTTGTCGAGTTGATCCGATAACTTTTTTAGATGATGCCCGTCCGATGGAACGAGAACGGACCCGTCAGCCTCCTTCGCCGACGCTTGATCTATTGCAGAGAGGCTCATGGCACCGGCAATAGTTCCCAGCCCCAACGCTTGCATCGCGGTTCGTCGTCCAATCATGGTCATTCTAATTCTCCAGTAGCCCCACACGGCGTTCAGATGAGCCATCTCGGGACCCGAGATGCATAGTCGATCCACTCCTGACCAAAACGCGCCGCGAGATGACGCTCTTCACGGCGAATGGCCAGTCGATCCACGGCGAGCGCAGAAACAACGCCCAAAAGAACAAACCAGAGATTCCCGAAAGCGACCCCGACACCCGCCATCAAAGTCGCGTTACCGACGTAAATAGGATTGCGGGTGAAACTGAACGGCCCCGTGGTCACAAGCCGGCCTGCGGCGCGATGAGGAAGAATGTTGGTTTGACGCCGTCTCATTGTCAAAATGGCGCATAGATCGAGTGCGATGCCAACGGACGCAACGACGAACCCTGTAATCCGTATCCAGAGATCGCTCCGGACAGGTAAAGGGACAATAGACCAAGTCCGAGACTCGCAACCATGGCTATCGCCAAAATGAGAGGCGGCCACGGCACAGAATTTGGACTTTGACTTTCATCCACGATCATCTGGGCTTCCATGCCTGCTAACGAACCGGCGCCAAGGCCGAGGCGCATCACCGAACCACGACCTTCGAACCGTCAGGCACCCGGCTGTAAAGATCAATAATATCCTGATTGACCATTCGAATGCAGCCGGAAGAAACTGCTTTTCCGATGCTCCAAGGCTCGGTCGTGCCGTGAATGCGAAACAGCGTATCCTTGCCATTCTTGAAAAGATACAATGCGCGCGCGCCTAACGGATTTCGGGCACCCCCATCCATGCCTTTCTGCCAGGGTTTGTAGCGGGCAGGTTCGCGTTTGATCATGTCGCTGGTCGGTGTCCAGTGCGGCCACTTCTTCTTGTATTCGATCGTCGCAGTCCCCGTGAATTCGAGACCCGCTTTCCCGACGCCGACACCGTAGCGCAACGCTTTTCCATGTTCTCGCACCAGGTAAACAAAGCGCTCGTGCGGATCGACGACGATTGTTCCGACCTGCTCACGGGTCGGAAAATCGACCACCTGCCGAAGGTATTTGGGATCGATGTCAGCGACGTCGATGGCATCCACTTTGTACGGTTCATTGGTGGTTGCGGCGTAAGCCTGGGCAGCAGCCGGATTTGCCCGCGGTGAAAACGCCACCGGCGCCGGCGTAGACGACGTTGTGGTACATCCAGCCAATAATGCTATTCCGGCAAAAACCATTGCGGCGTTGCCGGCCCATCGGATGCGGGCGAGCGAGTTCGTCACAAGTCGTGACATTTATTTTTTTGCCTGGGCACGAGCGTCCGCCACCGCACGCTTGAAACCGTCATAGGTCAGGGCAGACGTCACCCTGTAGTGACCGACAAGATAAGCTGGCGTTCCCTGCAATCCCAACGAATCGGCCTGGGCGAGGTTACGCCGAAGCAACGCGGTGATCTCATCGCCATGCGCTTTGAGATCAGCGTCAAGCTTGTCCATGTCGACGCCGGATTTGCGAATCGCCGCAAGCATCTGATCTTCGGGAATCTTCGGACCGGGAATCGACATCAGCGCGGCGTGGACGGCGGCGTATTTGCCTTGATATTTGGCGGCCAGCGCGAGCTGCGCGCCATAAACGGATGCTTTGGTAAGGATCGGCCAGTCCTTATAAACAAGGCGAATATGGCCATCTTCCTCCACAACCTGCTCCAACGCCGGCTCGGCTTTCTTGCAGAACGGGCAGTTGTAATCGAAGAAGGTCACGATCGTCAGATCGCCTTTCGGATTTCCCGCGGTGGGAGTGGCCGGATCGTTTTGGATGGCCTCGGCGGACGTGTCGGCATCCTGCGCGAATGCGTGAGAAACGGCCATCGGCATCAAGAGAGCCAATGAGAGGATCAAACGAGCTGCAAAATTGTTCGGGCGTGTGGCGGACATGATGTCTCTCCTCGGATAAAATGGACTGTTTCAGGACGGTTGAAGCTGATTGAGCCGCTTCAGGAACGTGGCTGAATCGACGGGGCCGACGATTCTCGCCCCGGCAATTTCCTTGCTGTCTCGCGCGCCAAGGAAAACAACCGTGGGTGGTCCGACAACGCCGAACCTTTTCATCAATGATCGTGTATCTTCGTTGTAGTTGGTGGCGTCCGCACGGATCAGCGTGAAGTCGTTCAAACGCGCCAATACGGCTGCGTCTGAGAAGACGGTGCGATCCATGACCTTGCACTCGACGCACCACTCGGCTGAGAAATCGAGCACAACGGGCTTGCCACTCTGACCCGCGCTTGCAATCGCCGCATCGAGCGCCTGCGACGTCGCGACGGTCTCGAATTTAGCCGCGTGCGCGGCGGTGATTGTTGCGAAGGCGGGAATTCTGGTGAGCTGTCCCAGCAAACCGAACGAGCCTAGACCGGGGGAAACCATCAGAAACGCACCAACGCCGACTGAAGCCGCGCCCGCAAAGGCAGTCCATTTGCGCCATGCTTGTCCTCGGGTTCGGGCCCGTAGCTGTGGCGCCGCCAGGTAGATGCCAGTTCCGGCGAGGCCCACGCCCCACAGGGCTAGCATGAGCCACGTTGGAAGAACGCGCGAGATCACCCAGATCGCCACTCCGAGGAAAACGAAGCCAAACACGTGCTTCACACGTGCCAGCCACGGGCCAGATCTGGGCAAAATGCTTGCGCCAAACGTCCCGAATGCCATCAACGGCAAACCCATCCCGATGCCCAGGGCGAACAGTGCTGACGCTCCACGCCACGCGTTTCCGGTCTGAGCGACATAGACGAGGGCCGCGGCCAGGGGCGGCGTTACGCACGGGCCGACAATCAATGCAGAGCCGAAGCCCATGATCGCAGCCCCGCCAAGTGATCCGGCGCGGCGGCTACCGGCGCCGACGATGCGGCTCTGCCAGGCCTGCGGAAGCTGCAGGTCAAAGAGGCCGAACATCGACAGCGCGAGCACGACGAAAATTGCGCTCATTACACCAAGCGCGAGCGGCGTTTGAAGCGCAGCCTGCAGGTTCTGTCCGGACCAAGCGACCACCACTCCCAGAGATGCGTAGGCAAGCGCCATCGCCATGACATAGGCGGCTGACAGCATAAAGCCGCGTCGGGCCGTCAGCTTCTCGCCAGACTGCGCCAGCATCCCCGACAGGATCGGTATCATCGGAAACACACACGGCGTGAAGGCCAACAGCAAACCAAACCCCACAAAGGCGGCGAGCATGGAGATAAAACTTCCGCCGAGCTCTGGCTGTTCCGGCTCCGCATCGATGGCATTCGCATGAGATACGCTTGGACGTTCCAAAGCCGGATCGGAAATCCAATTGCTGTTCAACTGTGCTGGCGCCGACGTCCGAGCGGCCGGTTCGGCAACCGACAGCGTTTTCAAATCGACAGTCTTGGTGACCGGCGGATAGCAAATTCCTTGCTCTGCACACCCCTGAAAGGAGACCACAAGCGTGTTCAGACCGCTTGCCGATTCCGCAGATACGGTAGCGCGCGCCTGCCGGTGATATATTTCCGTCCTACCAAAAGACGGGTCGTCTTTCATGTCGCCGGCAGGAGTACTCACCTTAATCGGAACACCTTGCTGGCTCGTGACAGTGATTCTGTCACGATAGAGGTAATTGCCTGGCGCGATCACCCAATTAAGAACCAAGGTATCTTGCACTCCGCGCGCAACGTTTAGCTGGAAAGCCTTGTTAACAGCCGGCGGGCTTTGCGCCTGCGCGGAGGCAGCCATGACCGTAAACAGAAGAAAGCCGAAGAACGTTTTCAGGCAGGCGTTTGGCATGACATTCCACATAAAAAGGTGGAGTCTGGCTTCGCCGCCCTACCTTAAGGCAGCCTTAAGGCTCGCCTGTGACGTACCGATTTGGTGAAGCGAGGACGTGATGCGAATTCTGGTTGTCGAGGATGATCCCGTCCTACTGGACGGCTTGAAAGCTGGCCTGAGCCTGGCGGGCGCCACCGTTGATGCGGTGACCTCTTGTGCTGACGGCTTGGAGGCCTTGGCGACGGCATCATTTGATGCCGTGGTATTGGACCTGATGCTGCCGGACGGTTCCGGACTTGATTTTCTGTCTGGCATTCGCGCGGCAGGAAACGCAACGCCCGTTCTTCTCCTGACCGCCCTTGACGAAGTCGTTGACCGGATCAGAGGGCTGGACGCAGGCGCAGACGATTATTTGGGGAAACCGTTCGATCTGGACGAACTCGCCGCCAGAGTACGCGCCATCGTGCGGAGAAAAGCAGGCCGTGCCGCGCCGCATCTCGCATACAACGGGATCACGCTTGATCCGGCGACACTTGCCGCGACCGCGGCCGGAAGCACCGTAAGCCTGTCACGTCGCGAATTTGCGCTTCTCTCCGCGTTGATGGAGCGACCCGGAGCGATCCGCTCCAAGAGCGACCTTGAGGATCGTCTATACGGCTGGCAGGACGAGATCGGAAGCAATGCCGTCGAGGTACATATTCACAACCTTCGCAGCAAACTCGGGCGCGACATCATCGAGACGGTGCGTGGCATAGGGTATCGAATGCGAGACGCCAAATCATGATTACCCGTTCCATGAAAGGTCGCCTTTTCATCGTGCTCGCGGTCGCAACGGGTATAATCTGGCTATTCGCAAGCGCATGGATATTTTTCCAGACCCGCAGCGAGGTTGAACATGTGCTTGACACTCGGCTCCAGGAAGCGGCCCGCATGGTTAGCTCGCTGGCCATCAACGGTGACGCGGTTCCGTCGCGTACCTCGCGATCCGACGTGCAAACGTTACCTGAGACCGCAAGCTATGAACGTCAATTATCGTGCCAGATCTGGTCGCTGGATGGTCGGCTAGTTGCACGGTCAAGCGGCGCACCGAACGAAAGTTTGGGTAATGAGGCTGATGGCTTCTCCGACCAGCAAGTCGGTCGCGAAACGTGGCGCGTCTATGCCATTTCCGATTCGGCCAAAGGCATTCGCGTGCTCGTCGGAGATCGCCTCGGGCTACGTGAACGGCTTGTCACCGACCTCATCAAAGGCTTGCTCTGGCCTGCGATGTTGATCGTTCCGTTGCTCGGGCTTCTGATCTGGATGGTTTTGGGACGGGGATTGCGACCGCTTCAACTCATGGCTGCGGATTTGAAAAATCGAAGCGTCGATGACATGACCCCCCTTGATGTAACCCGAACGCCTCCGGAGCTGGCTCCGCTCGTAAACTCCCTGAACTTTTTGTTTTCAAAGCTGGAAACCGCTCGACGCCACGAACGCGAGATTACGGCATTCGCCGCTCATGAATTGCGCACGCCGCTTGCCGGACTGAAGACGCAAGCGCAAGTCGCCATTGCATCGCAAGATGCTGAGGTGCGAACAAGAGCGTTGCGCCTCATTGTGATTTCAGTTGATCGAACTTCCAGGCTGGTGCGCCAATTGCTGGCAATTGCGCGAATCGACGCACAGGATGGCGTCCGACGGACCGACGACGTCAACCTCGGTCAAATTCTTGACGAAATTATATCGACCGACCCGCCCTCAGGGTCAGCCAACGTCGTCTTAAGTCTCGCGCTCTACGATCTCGGTTTCGCGACAAATCGAGATCTTCTGTCGTTGGCGTTGCGAAACCTTCATGAAAATGCAATTCAGCATATCAAGCACAACGGCACCGTGAAGTGGGACGCTGTCCGCGTCGGATCCTCCATCACGATTTCCGTCGATGATGATGGCCCCGGTATCCCAGATTCCGAACTGCCACTTGTGACATCGCGATTTTTTCGCGGTCGTCACAAAAGTCCTTATGGCAGCGGCTTGGGGCTTTCGATCGTTCAACTCGCGGCTGACAAACTTGGGGCGAAGCTCGCGCTGAAAAATCGGAGTGATGAAAACGGCCTTCGCGTCACTCTTTCATTGTCAACTTTATAGAAAGCAAGATGTCGTCGCCATTCGGAACGGACTTCGCTATGAAAATAGCGACTGCCCGCTTTTGTAGAGTACGTAGACCGCCACAACAAAAATCAGAGACGCAAATACGATATTCAGGGCGCTCTTGAATTGCGAGAGATGGCCGGCAAGTCGCATTCCGATCAACCCTCCGACAAACCCGCCACATGTGAACTCAGCCGCGACTGTCCAATCAATGAGGCCGGACCAAGCATAGTTGATCGCTGTTGTCAGCCCGAAAGCACCAACCGCCAGCAACGACGTCCCTATCGCGTTGATCATCGGCATACCGGTAGCGAAGATTAGCCCGGGCACGATCAGAAATCCCCCGCCGATTCCGAAAAACCCGGCGGCGAGGCCGACGACGAGGGCGGTGGCGCCTGCCAACCACGGCCGGCCATTGTCGTTGGCATTTGACACCGTATTGGATCGCTTCGTCCGTAACATGAGGCCACCGACCACGAGCATCAACAGACCGAAGAGAAACAGCAGCCGGTCACCGTTGATAGCCTTGCCTACACTCGACCCCGCGAATGCGCCGATGCTGCCGACGACGGCGAATATCAGCGCATTGCGCCAGCGAACGGTGCCTTTACGCGCATAGTTGGTGAAATTCAGAAACGCGTTCGCCGCCACAGCAAGGGCACCGGTGCCAATGGCCAGATGAGGCGGAGACAAGCCGACCACATAAAGCAGCAGGGGCGTAGCAAGGATAGAGCCACCGCCGCCGGAGGCCCAATGAAAATCCAACGAGGCTACCGGAGCCAATCGCAAGACCGCCTGACCACATCGTCACTGTGCTGCTTGCCGGTTCTGACGCGCCTTGAACAGGTGGTCATGCGCGGCCACACCGGCGATCATTGCAATCGTGAAGACAATGGTCGCCGGGATGCCCAAGCTCAGCGATGCGATCGCAGGGCCGGGACATAGACCGGAAATTCCCCAGCCAATCCCAAACAATCCGGCACCAATGAGGAGAGGTGAATCGATTGAAGTCGTGGTCGGCAAATGAAACGCGACATCCAATGCAGGCGCCGTCATAGTTCGTGAAATGATATAGCCGATGGATGAAACGGCGACCGCACCGCCAAGCACAAAAGCAAGGCTGGGATCCCATGCGCCAAAGATATCGAGAAATCCGCGAACGCGCGCGGGGTCGAGCATACCGGATAATGCCAAGCCGAACCCGAAGATCACACCGGACGCCAAAGAAACCAAATTTCGCGCAAGAAGGTTCATGTGATTCCGAACTTTCTCATGACGAATACCGTCGCGATCCCGGTGCACAGAAACACGACGACTGCCGTGAAAGACCGCGGCGAAAGGCGTGCAAGGCCGCATACGCCGTGTCCGCTGGTGCAGCCCGATCCGAGGCGGGTTCCAAAGCCGACAAGCAAGCCGCCGACGACCATTAAACCCAATGTTGTTGTCACTTCGATCTGTGGCCAGACGCCGAACCACTGCCGGTAGACCAGCGGTCCAAACAGCAGGCCCGCCAGAAACAGGATGCGAGATATGCTTTCAGCACTGACATGCTGGATAGCACCGGAGACCATGCCGCTGACGCCGGCGATGCGACCGTTAAGAACCAAGAGGATCGCGGCGGATAAGCCGATCAGCTCTCCCCCGATCAACGACTGCAAATAAGTCTGCTGCATCTTAATTCCTAGTCATTTTCCGGAACGCCGTGCGACCTGCGCGAAAACGGCGGCCTGTACCGAAGCTTTCGTCCGGACGGGAATCTTGAAGGGCACTGACAAATGCGAGTCCTCGCAAAAAATCTGATGCAAAGCCGCAATCAAATGCCCAGCTTTGGCATCTGCGACGCTATAAATACGGACTTGGAGGACCCGCCGCGCCTGAACGACTCCCGCTTCTCTGAGGTCAGCAAGTTGTTGCGACAGAATCGGCTGTTTGATGCCTAGCTTGTCTTCGAGCTCCGAGACAGATTGTTCGCCCTCGACCAGCGCGCAGGCAATCATTAACCGATTGGGATTGCTCAGACTTCGCATCAAGTCCGCGGCCTGTCGGATATTGAGTTCAATCGAGTCAGGTTTGTTGGCCACCATTCTCATGATTCGCTCCACGTGGCTCCTTCGAGCGCGTCCAAGGGTGACCGGCCCCCACTGAGTGGTCCGATTGGAATGTTAGTTTAGAGATTGCATTTTGACTACCTCCTTTGGTGCTGGCCAAACGAGAGCCTCGGGTGCCGGTGGTCGATATCCCAGCGATGAGTGCGGACGCACCGTGTTGTAGTGGTGTCGCCAGTTTTCAATGACGATCTGCGCTTCCTTCAATGTGTAGAAGATCTCGCCGTTCAGCAGTTCGTCTCGCAGCTTACCGTTGAAGCTCTCGCAATAGCCGTTCTCCCAGGGGCTGCCCGGTTCGATATATGCAGTCTTTGCTCCGACAGCCGCGATCCAGTCCCGAAGTGCTTCGGCGACAAACTCAGGTCCGTTGTCCGATCTGATGTGTGTTGGAATGCCCCGCGAGACGAACAGCTCGCAAAGGGCCTCAATCACGTCAGTCGCTCTCAGCCTGCGTGCGACACGGATGGCCAGGCTCTCACGGCTGAACTCGTCGATGACGCACAGCATCCGGAACGCCTTGCCATCGTGGGTGCGGTCGGCGACGAAGTCATAAGACCAGACATGGTTGGGCCGCTCCGGCCGCAGACGGATGCACGATCCGTCATTTAGCCACAGACGCCCACGTTTAGGCTGTTTGGCAGGGACCTTCAGCCCCTCACGTCGCCAGATCCGCTCGACACGCTTCTTGTTCACCGTCCAGCCGGCCCTGCGAAGCAACGCCGTAATCCGGCGATATCCGTAGCGACCATATTGACGAGCAAGCTCGATGATGTCGGCAGTCAAAGTCGCCTCATCATCGGGTGTCGTTGGGATCTTGCGCTGCGTCGATCGATGTTGACCCAGAACCTGGCACGCCCGTCTCTCGGAGATGTCAAGCTCAGCTGTTACATGATCGACGCACGCTCGGCGTCGGGAGGGGCTTAGAAGTTTCCCTTTGCGGCCTCAGCCAGGATCAGCTTGTCCAGCGTCAGATCCGACACCGCTCGCCGGAGACGATTGTTCTCGGTCTCCAGTTCCTTCAGCCGCTTCACCTGATCGCCCTTCAGGCCGCCATACTCATTGCGCCATCGATAATAGGTGACTTCCGTCACGCCTATCGCTCGGACTGCGTCTGCCACCTGCCGACCCTGTGCCATCAGCACATCAACCTGTCGAAGCTTCGCAACGATCTCTTCAGCTGTATGCCTCTTCCTTGCCATCGATCCTATCCTCCACCGCAAAACCATACTTCAGGGAGGACCACTTCAAAGGGGGCAGATCACTATCAATTCCCGGATACGGGCCTCAAACCTTCCACGGCTCACTTCGCCGACCTTCAGCCCGTAGCCACGCAGAATGCCGCGGATGCTGAGTTCGACGTCGAGAAGCTTGCCCTGCAAAAGCTTGCGTCCAATAAGAATAGCCCGGGTATCCTTGCAAGGCACCGATTTCGCGTGAACCGGGCGGTACCACCCCATCCGCAGCAACTGGGCGATCCCGCGCGCATCTTTCCGGTCGGTCTTCACCGTCATGGCCGACAGCGCCGCCTTCACGTGCCGCGTCTCCAGCAACACGGCATCGCGTCCGACGGCGACAAGCCCCGCATGCAGCCATTGCGATAACGGCCCGGCTTCGAGCCCAATGCGGCTGACAGCCAATCCCAGCTCGTCAAAATAGCGGACAAGCGCCTCTGGCTCGCTGGCGATCTTGACCTCGCGGACGATCGTTCCGCTCGTATCCACAACGCACACGCTGCTCTCTTTCAGTGAGACATCGATTCCCACATAATGCTCCATGGCTGTTCCTCTCTTGATGCTTGGAGCCGATCGCTCGGACTCCGTTCCAACACCATCATTCTGAGGGACAGCCACCCATGCTGGCTAGGCTCGCGAAGGCCGGCCCATTACGGCATCTAACACCGTTGTTTTTAATACTGAGGATAGGATTGGCGGGCAACGCAATCAGCATATTCAGTGAGAGATTAATATTGGGATGGTCACCGACTTGAGCAGAGATCGCGTCACGCCCCCGAAGACAATCTCGCGCGATCGCGCGTGGCTGTATGCGCCAAGCACAATGAGGTCCATATTATTGCGATCGGCATAATTCGAGATAACATCAGCAATGGACGATCCGTTAGAATCAATCTGCTCGACCGTAACATTGGCTCCATGTCTGCTAAGATAGACCGCAACATCTGCACCAGGCTCTTCACCGTGCAACGGATTTTTCGCTGAATCGACCACAACGACGGAGATTAATTGGGCTGCCGTCAGCAGCGGCAACGAATCCGAAATCGCGCGCCGGGCTTGACGGCTGGCGTTCCAAGCCAGAAGCACGCGCTCTGCGATGGTCCCGGCCTTCCATCCATCAGGCAGGATGAGAATTGGAACACCGGTAGCAAGCAACAGCGTCTCAGCCGACCAGCCACTAGGCAACCCACCCGGCGGCGGATGACCCGTGATCACCAGATCAGCATGCAGAGAGTGTAGTTTGGCATCATCGGCATCAATTTCACGGACGATACGGAACTCAAAGCTGATATCCGCCCGCTTCGTGGCTATACTAAAGTTTTTGCTTGCGGCCTCGGACATGGCGATCTCTTTCGCTTTGTGACGTTCGATAAGCCGCCGTATAGCTTCCCTCCCCCTGACATAAGAATCTGCAGGATCTATCTGCCAGCCCGACGGGACAGCGAAGATACCGATGAGATGCGAACCGTGACGAAGAGCCAGCTCCACGGCGTAGCGAGCGCGAGTTGCGCCAGTCCGCGACGGATCCAGGAAGACAACGATGTTCTTGAGAGCCATTGGCTAGTGCACCTCTAATTCGCGGACACGGCTAAGAATACTATTTCAAGACAGACCGATGCGGTGATGCTCATCGCTCTTCCTTCAGGGAGAGGCCGTATCCGGTCATTGAGATGCCCTGAAACAGCGTATCGAAAGCTAGAATGAGTGCGGCCGTCGTCGGCATGGCAAGAAACCATGCACAGAAGATCCAGAACGCGCTGAGTATGGCGACGCACCCGGAAGACAGAATCCATGTTGCGCCGTCCTCCGGCGAAGCTGTCAGGCCTATCCAGATTCGAGCTATTCCGGATGCCACCAAGAAAGTGCTTAAAAAAATCAACGTCGAAATACTTGTGAGGTTCTCGTCCGACGAAAGCGCCACTCCTGCAAGGATGCAAGGTATCCCATTCATCAGCCAGTCGATGTAGATGTCGCCTCTTGCGATCTTTAGAACAACTAAAATCATGATTATGCCACTGAATATGGCTGAACCGCCGCTAAAATGCTCTTGGCCCGGTTGAACCGCGAGGGCGTCGGCAAGGGCAAGAGCGCTGAATGTAGTAAGGATGCCGCCGAGAACCATCAGCCTCAGCCAATCCATCTCGCGACGGAATCTGGCTCGAAACATCCGACGATAGTGCTCAAATGTATCTGATACGTCGCGTTCGTGCGATATCGTCCAAGACCGAACAAATCGCCTGAGCTTGATCAGACCATTCGGGGCCATGATGAACATCCTCGCTTCACGAACCGACGACGACATCGGCGCTATGCGCAGTCTTGGACTTTCTGAACTTCGCTTTGAGCTTTTCGCGCAGAGTCTGGAATGTGACGTACAGCATGGGGATCAGGAAAATCCCGAGCGTGCTGGCAACCGTCATACCGACGAAGACGGGCGTACTGACGTTACGGCGAGCGATCATCGAGGCTCCATCCGCCCAGACGAGCGGGACCAAGCCGAGGATGAATGCGATCGACGTCATCATCACCGCGCGGAAGCGAAGTTTTGCTCCGAGCTCGGCAGCTTCCTTGATGCTGAGACCGAGCTCGCGCTGTTCCTTGGCGAACTCGACGATCAGGATGCCGTTTTTGGCGGCCAAGGCGATCAGCACGACCAAGCCGATCTGCGCATAAAGATCGAGGGTCAGTCTCGCAAACAGGAATCCTAGGAAAGCGCCGAGAACACCTATCGCCACCGACAAGAGTACGGGTACCGGAATGGTCCAGCTTTCGTAGAGCGCGACAAGGAAGAGATAAGCGAAGAGCAACGCAAGCCCAAGAATAATTGTCGTCTGTCCCTCGGCCTGCTGTTCCTGATAGGCGGTCCCCGTCCATTCGAAGGCATAGGCTGGCGGCAATGCCTTTGCCGAGACCATCGCCATCGCTTTCATGGCTTCACCGGAGGAGACACCGGGGGCCGGCGAGCCGTTCACGGTCACGGACCGATAGTTGTTGTAACGTGTGATGACAGCCGGTCCGGTGACTGTCCGAAGCTCCGCAATCGACTGGAGCGGTACCATGGCGCCGCCGGCACTGCGGACATAGATGTCCCATAGTGCCGGAATGTCCCTGCGGTTCGTTACGTCACCCTGAAGATTGACCTGCCAGGTGCGGCCGAAGAGATTGAAGTCATTGACATAGGAACCTCCCAGCGTGGTCTGCAGCGCAGCGAAAATGTCTCCGATCGCGACACCAAGCGCCTGCGCTTTTTCGCGATCGATATCGAGGAAGAGCGAGGGCGCGTTCGCCCCGTAGGTCGTGAACACCCGCCTCAGTTTCGGATCCTGGTTGGCTGCAGCGACCACTCCGTTTGCCAGGTTGCCGAGCGTCGCTGGCTCTGCGCCTTCCAGCGATTCGAGCATAAACTCGAAGCCGCCGCTGGTCGAAAGCCCCACGACCGGCGGCAGATTGAAAGGAAGCACGGTCGCCGTTCGAACCTGCTGGCCTGCGACGAACATCTGTCCAATCAGGACTTGTGCCTTATCCGCCGCGGCAGTGCGCTGTTCGAACGGCTTGAGTTTGGCGATGACGAAAGCGTTGTTGCTGGCGGCAAAGCTGTCCAGCAACGAATAGCCAATGACAGCGACAACATCCTGGACCTGCGGTATACCCGCCAGAATCTTTTCGACGTCGCGAACGGATTCGCTCGTGCGCGCGACAGATGCGCCATCCGGCAATTGTATGTTGACGAAAAATGCGCCCTGATCCTCTTCCGGCAAAAGTCCAGTCGGCGTTATCGAACCGAGGCTGACAATACCTGCGCCGCTTACCAGCACGACAACGATGGAGAAAGCTGAGAGCCTCAACGACTTTCTGACAATGCGTGCATAGCCGTCACGCAAACCGTCGATCCGACGACCGATCCAGCCCATCACACCGCGCTTGGGGCCACCATGCCGCACAAACACGGCGCAAAGCGCGGGAGAAAGCGTCAACGCATTGATCGCGGAGATCAACATCGAAACGCTGATGGTAACAGCGAATTGCCTGAACAATTCACCGGAAATGCCGGGGATAAAGCCGATCGGCACGAAAACGGAAAGAAGCACCAGCGTGATCGCGATGATGGGCGCGGTCACCTGCGCCATGGCCTTCTTGGTCGCCGCGACGGGTGAAAGCTCCGGCTCCTCTTCCATGACGCGCTCGACATTCTCGACTACGACAATAGCGTCGTCGACGACGATGCCGATGGCAAGAACCAGCGCGAGAAGCGAAACGGTGTTAGCGGAGTATCCCAGCGCCAGCATCACGGCAAAAGTGCCGACGAGACTGACCGGGACCGCGATGATAGGAACGATGGTTGCCCGAAGATTGCCAAGAAAAATGAAAACGACGATCGCGACAAGGACGAACGCTTCGACGAGCGTGTGAACGACTGCCCTGATCGTGTCGTTCACGAACTCCGTGGAGTCGTACATAACGCGAATCTTCAAGCCGTCCGGGAATCGGCGCTGCAGCACTTCGAGTTTCTTGTTGATCGCAGTGGACGTCGCCAGCGCGTTGGCCCCCGGTGACAGGAAAATAGCGATTCCTATCGCCGGGTTGCCATTGACCCGGGCTTCGGCATCTTCGTTTTGCGCCCCCAGTTCAACGCGGGCGACATCGCTGATGCGTAGCACCGATCCATCGGCATTGGCGCGCAATAGGATCTCGCCAAATTCTTTCGCTGTGGTCAGCCGCCCTTGCGTCTGCACGTTGAGCTGAAAGCGCTGGTCGTCGGGGACGGGACGCGCGCCGATCCGACCTACCGGCGCCTGCACGCTCTGGGATTGGATCGCACGGATCACATTCGATGGTGCCAACCCAAGACTCGACAACCTTTCCACATCGAACCAGATGCGCATCGAATAGTTCATGCGACTGAACAATTGCGCCGAGCCGACACCTGGGGTTCGGGACAACTCGTCCAGCACGTTGATCGTAGCGTAGTTCGTCATGAACAATGTGTCGTGCTTCTGCGCAGGACTATAGACGGAGATGAACTGCAGAATGGACGAAGATTGCTTTTGAACCGTGAGGCCGAGCGCCCGCACCTCGGGCGGAAGCTGGGCAAGGGCGGTCTGAACCCTATTATTGACATTGACTGTATTGATGTCGGCGTTCGTTCCGAGGGCAAAGCTGACGGTTAGGGTGTAGGAGCCATCATTGCCGCTGGTGCTCTTCATGTAGAGCATCTTATCGACACCGATCACCTTCGACTCGATCGGCTGTCCCACAGTCGCTTCCACAACCTCGGCAGACGCGCCGGGATAGATGCCGGTCACCCGGACCTGAGGCGGCACAATATCGGGAAGTTGGGCGACTGGGATGCGCATCATCGCGAGCCCGCCTGCCAGCGTCATCACAATGGCGATCACAATGGCAAGACGCGGCCTGTCGATGAAAAGATTGGAGATCATGCCTTATCCCCGCTGGGCTGGTTTCGATGGCGGGGACAAAGCCTCTACCGGAGCGGGCGCAACCGGTGTATTCGGTCTCACGCGCTGAATTCCTTCAGCAATAACCCGCTCGCCAACCTGTAGCCCTTCGATGATCGCAGCCGTCGTTGCCGTTGATTGACCCAGTTTGATCCGGCGCTGTTGTGCGATGTCTTTTTCGCCGACGACATAAACAAAATCGCCCTGCTGATCGGTCAGCACGGCGGCGCGCGGGATAGCGACTACGTCGCGGGGCTTTACCGACTCCAGTACGACACGCACCAGTTCGTCGTTCACCAGTTCGCGTCCCCCCCTACCGGGCAAGGCGGGGTTCGGTACAATGGCGCGCAGGACGATCGTGTCGGTGTCGCGGGCCACGTTGATATCGATGAAGTTGAGCTTGCCGACCTGACCGTAAAGACGTCCGTCAGGAAGCCGCAAGCGGATACGAACAGCGTTGGAACCGCCGTCCGCGGCAAATCGCTCACGCAGTTCGAGAAACCGCGCTACCGAGATCGGAAAACTGACGTAGATCGGATCCTGGCTTACGATGGTCGCGAGGGCACCCGACGCGGGCCCCACGACGTTACCAATGGTGAAGGCGGTACGTCCGACGCGACCATCGATCGGGGAACGAATTTCAGTATAACCAAGACTGATCTCGGACTGACGCAACTGCGCTTGCGCCGATCTTAACTGTGCGGCGGCTGTTTTTTGAGCCGCCCGCGCATTGTCTGCCGAACTCTGACTTCCAGACGAACTCTTGAGCAACTGCTCTGCTCGATCGAGCGCGAGATTCGCGTTTTCCAACTGGGCTTGCGCCTGAGCTACTGCGGCGCGCTTTCCTTCGACATCCGCTTCAAAGGGCGCGCGTTCAAGACGAAAGAGAAGATCGCCCTTGCTGACTTCAGCACCCTCGACAAAAAGCTTCTCGTCGAGGAAGGCGGTCACACGGGCCGAAAGATCGACTCGGCCTATGGCCTGGATCCGGCCATTGATCTCTGTCGCTTCAGTAATCGCTTTTGATTCCACCGTCACAACGCCAACCATGGGCGGTCCTCCCGCACCTGTTTGCGCCGACACTGGCACGGCCAGAAATGTGCTGGCGATGGCGATTAGACGAAGGATGGGCGACATCAGGCATGATCCAGCATGAATTACGAGATTCTAGGCAGACCTATATACATACGAACCGTATGTTTGTAAATTAAAATGATAAGGAGACCGAATAGATGCGTCGAACCAAGGAGCAAGCGGCCGAAACCCGGCAGACGATCCTGAAAGTGGCGGAGGAGCTTTTTCTGGAAAAAGGCTACGAGAACGTGTCGCTCGACGAGATCGCCGGCGCGGCGGCCGTCACGCGCGGCGCCGTCCACTGGCACTTCCGAAACAAGCAGGGATTGTTGTTTGCGATCCGCGACGAGATGCGCCTCCCCATGCAGGATCTAGCGGAGCGGTTAGCGGCGGACACCACCCTCGCGCCGCTGACAGCGCTTGGCGATGTGATATCGAGTACATTTTCTTACTTGCAGGCGGACCCGCGACAAAGGCGGATTCTCAAGGTGCTTTTGCAGGTCGATTGGGCCTCTTCAGAGGATGATCCCGATAGCGGAAAGACTTTTCAGCATCAGTTTCGGGGTTCGCTCATCAAGATATTCGAAGCCGCGGAGAGAAATGAAGCTCTGCCCGCTCCCTGGACGCCGAAATCTGCTGCCATAGCGTTCAGCGCGATGTTGAACGGGCTGATCAACGAATGGGCTCGCGGACAAACCGATTTCGAGCTCGTGCCGGATGCAACCGCAATCGTGCGAACGGTCCTCGATGCATGGAGCACGCTCGCAAGATCTGCCTCAACCGTCGCATCCTAACCTGCGCCGAGCGTGGCGTAAAAGCTGGTAAGGCCGGTGACGAGACAGTGCGGCAGCCATGGGGCCATCTCATCAGAATCTTCGTATTCTGAAATGACCGGCTGCACACCGGAGGCTGTGGTGCCTCCGCGGATCGTGTTGGAATTTGGCGGAGCGGCCCCCGGCGGAATGAGATTATCGTTTCATGCGGCGAGGTAAATCTTCTTAGCGAGTTGCTTGGTAGCAAGCGTCCGCCACCCGTCGATCTTCCGCATTGAGATTTGGCCGGACGCCATCAGGGGCCAGAACAGCATGGCGGCGATTTCGGCCGAAGGCAGCACGGTTCTGCGTCTTGATCCGCCTTTTGAACTCTTCGTGCAGACGCTCGATCGCGTTGTCCGGGCGCTTTTCCACTGGCTCAGCGGCAGACGGGTGAAGCTGAAGAGGCGGTCGCCGGCCTCAAGGCTATCGGCGACGGCCCTGTGCCGGAACCTCCACTTGCGGACGAACGCCTTGCGCCCCTCGCGCTGTGCGTTCTGGCTGCTGAAAAATGGGTCTTGAAGGGCGATTTTCCTGATGCGCGCGGCGAGGTGAGCCAATCGATGGGGCGTAGAGGCCCTGCCTGCGTAGTTTTCGCTGTGGTTTCGTCTCATGTTTGAGAGCTATGCGGGATTTTCGGTGACGGGGTGAATCAAGCGGCGGATTTCTTTTCGGACGCGACTTCGATTCCGTCGCGGAATGTTACACCGTTGACGACCTTAGAGTCGGACTCGAAACGACGTGAACGAGATCAAGGTCTTGCCAGCCGCCGTGTGATGGTTCGGATGTGGGCGACGAGCACCCACGCGGTTGCGCTTGCGATGGTCGCCTCAAAATCCTTGGCGAGCCTGCGGCATCGACCAAGCCACGCGAATGTACGCTCGACGACCCACCTGCGCGGTAGAACCTCGAAGCCCTCAGCATGGTCGGATCGCTTGATGATCGCGAGCGTCAATTTTCCGATCTTTGCGAGAGCATTCCGCATCTTGTCCCCCGCATAACCACCATCGGCGAAGACGTGCCGCAGCCACGGATAGAGCCGGCGGATCGAAGCCAGTACGCGGGGGCCACCATCACGGTCCTGGACATCGGCTGGATGCACGAGGAGACCAACCAGATTGCCTTGCGTGTCGGTTACAATGTGGCGTTTGCGCCCCTTGATCTTTTTGCCGGCGTCGTAGCCGCGCGGGCCGCCGCTTTCCGTGGTTTTCACCGATTGGCTGTCGATGACGCCCGCCGTCGGGCTCGCCTCACGTCCAGCATGCTCGCGTGCCGCCATCACTAGCGTGTAGTTGATCGAGCTGAACCTGCCCTCGCGCGACCATCCATAGAAATAGCCCTGAACGGTCGAGTACGGTGGGAAGTCCTTGGGCAACTGACGCCATTGGCACCCTGTCGAGACCATGTACAGGATCGCATTCACCACGGCTCGCAAGTCCGTCTCACGCGGCCTCCCAATGCGGGATGGGGAAGGTATCAAAGGCTTCAGCAATCCCCACTCCGCATCCGTCAGATCGCTTGCATAATGCAGTCCCTCACGGCGATATTGTCGCCGGGTGATTTCAGTCCAGGCCATCGTGCTCTCCCTCGAATCTTCGCAAATCCGAAGGAATCATAAGCCACTGAAATCACTCAACCCTTTTTCAGTCAGCCTCTCATCGCAGATATGCTTTGTGAATGATTGCCGAGTAAGGCTCGCCGCTTTACGCAACGTCTGTTTTCAGCCCGAACGCCGGGATTTTGCGAATCCGGCTTTGCAGGGCAAGTTCGAATTGCTCCCATCCCAGCAGCGACCTTGCTGCCTTTATCTGCTGCGTGATCACGAGCATTTTTCCGCCCCCTTGGAAGCCGTTTCAGAAGCGGAGATTCGCTTGAGGCGAAAACCGCCAGGAGGAGCCGTTGCATATCCATGACGAATCATGCGCCGACATCTCTCAGGCGCGGGACTGCACGGGCACAAGCGCTCCCGCGGCACAACTCCGATGGACCCTTAAGGAGAATTCAATTGGCCGCTTGCACGCGCTTTTCGGCCTCGCGAGACTGCATGCGAAAGTGCTTCGGCGAGCAGCGTCAAAGCGATAAACTGATGCTGAGTGGTCATTGCGCCGACAGCAAACGCGCCTCTCACGGCCGTCGCCTGCCGCTCAGACTTATCTAGACCAATCGGCGCAGCGATACCGTTCGCCGTTGGATTCGCTCGGTTGCAGTCATGGCTTTGTGAATCAGTCATCACGCTGGCGACTCCTCGGTAAGTGTCCTATTCCGGCAACCTCTTTGCGGGTTGTTTTACGTCGCTTAAAGTCCACATCTCAAACGCAAGGGCCGGGGTTGACTGGAAGACTCATGCGAATCGTCGCGCCCTTCAGGCGACAGCAGGCGAGAACGTTGATGCTGGGTTTTGTTTCGGGTTCGGTGGAATGTCTACTTAAACAAGCCCCTCCCCTACCCTCGCTCATACTCCCGATGTGGATGAACAGATGAACATCATCAGCGGCTCGTTCTGGGCATGGGCATGACCGTTGATACAACACCAATGCGTTGCAATGATCACGCCCAGCATCACGGCGCCTGTCGCACCCACCATCTTCTTCAGCCAGCCGACTTTCTTCTTTTCCGCGGAAGCCTCATCCGCGGTTTCGACCGGACCGCCGACGATGCCGCTGAACTTCTCGAAGAACTCCCCTGCAAGCTTCGTGGCCGTCGCATCGATCAATCGCCCGCCGAGTTGCGCGAGCTTGCCGCCGATCTCGGCCTTCACGGTGTAATGAAGGATGGTTGCGTCACCATCGGCCTCCAGCTTGACCGCGGCGCTGCCTTTGGCAAAGCCGGCCATGCCTCCGGAGCCTTCACCGGTGATAGTGTAACCGTTCGGCGGATCGAAGTCGGACAAGGTCACCTTGCCGGTGAACGAAGCCTTCACGGGACCGACGCGCAGCGTGACCTTGGCGTTCATTTCATTGTCGGATGTCTTCTCGATGGACTCGCATCCGGGGATGCACTGCTTGAGCACATCGACGTCGTTGAGCGCGGCATAGACTAACTCGCGTGAAGCTTCGATGCGTTGCGAACCGTTCATATCCATCAGACATGTCCTTCTTCCTGTTGTTCCGCCCGCCGTTGTCCACGGCGGCGCACCTCGACCATCTCCGCAACGATCGACAATGCAATTTCATCCGGCGTGATCGCGCCGAGATCGAGTCCGGCCGGGGCCCGCAGAGTCTCCAGTTGCAAGGGCGGCACGCCCGCGGCAGCCAGTTCGTCCTTCAGCACGGCCGCCTTCTTGCGCGATCCGACGAAGGCGACATAGGTTGACTGAGCGGCCAAAGCCGATTTCAACGCTGCCGTATCACCACGCCCCTGAGTCGACACAACGACATATCGGTTGCCGCCGCTGTCCGCAGGGATCTCATAACCATCCACAAGCCGATCGGTATCGCCGAACAGCGCATGATCCGCGGCTGGGGCGCACACTGATACGAAGAATCCCATGCGCTGGGCGATGGCCGCGATCGCCACCGCCACAGGCGATGCGCCGCAGACATAAAGCTGCGGACGCGGCAGGATCGGTTCGACAAAAATATCCATGGTGCCGTGGCTCGGACACATGTTGTTGGCGTAGAGGACGCCGTCGTGTGATTCACCGGCTTTCAGTCCGTGTTCTTCCAGCACATCCTTCGGCTGCACGCTGATGAGGCGCGGCTGGCCGTCCGAGAGCGACTGCCGCGCCGCCTTCAGCACATTGGCACGTGCGCAACCCCCACCGATCCATCCGGCGGTCATGGTGCCGTCTCTGAGGATGACGGCCTTCGCGCCCGCCTTCGCTGCGGTCAGCGATACCGTGCGCACCACAGTGGCCAGCGCGAACGGCTCGCCGCGGGCTTTCATGTCGTTGACGATGTCGAGGACATCGGGTGCGAGCGTCATGATCTCATATCCTTGCCAGATAAGGTTCGAGCGCCTGCAGACTTTCGAGATTGTGCGCCGGAGCGAACAGATCGACATGGGGCAGCGCCGCCTTCATGCCGGCCGCCTCCGGCGCATAATCGCGCCAGCCGATCATCGGATTGAGCCAGGCGATGCGGCGGCAGCGTCGGCGCAGCGCCGCCATCTCACGGCCCAGTTGCTCGGCCGGTCCGGTGTCATAACCGTCGGACACGATCATGACGCAGGTGCGCGCATGAATCGCACGCTTCGCGTGCCAGCGGTTGAATGTGCCAAGCGACTCGCCGATCCGTGTCCCGCCGCCGACGCCCTGGGCCAGGATCGACATGCGCTCCACCGCCCGCGTCGCATCGCGCTCGCGCAGCGCCGGTGAGATGTGAATCAGCCGCGTATGAAATACGAAGGCTTCCGCTTCGCGGAACGTGTCAAGAATGCCGTGCATGAAGCGCAGGAACACCGCCGAATACATGCTCATGGAACCCGAGGCGTCGAGGAGCACGACGAGGCGCAGCGGCTTGTTCTTGCGCTGGCGCCAGACCAGTTCCATCGGCGTGCCGCCATGCGCGATGCTCTTGTGGATCGTGCGCCGCAGGTCGATGCGCCGGCCCGCGCGGCGTGCCTGCTCGCGCCGGGTCAGCCGCACGCGCATCGCCTTTGCCAACCTGGCCGCAACGGCATGAGCCTCCGCAAGATCGGATGGATTGGCGAGATGACGGAAATCGGCTTTGGCAAGCGAATCAGACCGCGAGGCTCCTTCGCGTAGACCGGGGCTGTTCTCGTTGGTCTCGTCATCACCACCGGGACGCCTTTGCACGCTATCCGGTGCGCCGTCCGGATTGCCCGGCCGATCGCCGCTCTTCGTGCTGTCGAAACCCGGCGGGGTCTTCTGCAGCACGCCGGACATGCGCGTGGCGGATTTCATG
The DNA here is from genome assembly GCA_002256345.1 of Bradyrhizobiaceae bacterium PARB1. Classification (GTDB taxonomy): domain Bacteria; phylum Pseudomonadota; class Alphaproteobacteria; order Rhizobiales; family Xanthobacteraceae; genus Tardiphaga. The sequence continues at coordinate 136,493 of NKIY01000014.1, forward strand.
CCGCGCCCCAGCCAGAACGCATCAAATATCTCGTCGAATTTCTCCCAGTCCGCCTTGTTGCTGCACAACAGCGCGCGCAGCGCTGGACGCAACCGCGATGGCGATGACGAATCCGGACCGGCAAGCACCGTGAGCGCGTCACTTGTCTCGGCGAGCCCGACAATAAAAGCGTTGTCGCGCAGCACGCGGACGAAATCGCCGAGCTTGCGGCGCGCGCCTGCGCCCGCCGGAGCAGCAATCGTCTCGCGAATGGCCGCACTTCCTGCCATATCAGGCCACCTTGCCCAGCAGCCGGTCGGACACCTCACGCGTCATGCGCGACTTGTCCTCTGCCGTCTTGATCAGGCACATCATGGTTTCGAACACGACTTCCGGTTCCGCGCGCAGATCGTCGATGCCAAGCCCGGCCAGAGCGGCTGCCCAGTCGAGTGTTTCGGCAACGCCGGGGCTCTTTCGCAAATCCTCCTTGCGGATGGCCTCGACCATGCGCGCGATCTGCAACGCCAGATCCACGTCGATGTCGGGCATGCGCGCGGTGATGATACGCGCCTCGCGTTCGACGTCGGGAAAATCGACGTAATGATAGAGACAGCGGCGGCGCAGCGCGTCGGAGAGTTCGCGCGTTCCGTTGGACGTCAGCACGACATGCGGGATCGTGGTGGCGCGGATGGTTCCAAGCTCGGGGATGGACACCTGGAAATCCGACAGCAATTCCAGCAGGAACGCCTCGAATTCCTCGTCAGCGCGATCGACCTCATCGATCAGCAGCACAGGCGATTTCGGCTGACGGATGGACGACAGCAGCGGACGTTCAAGCAGGAATTTTTCCGAGAAGATATGATCTTCGACGACATCGGCAGCGTCAGCATGGGTTTCGCGCGCCTTGATCGCCAGCAACTGGCGCTGATAGTTCCACTCGTAGAGCGCCGCGTTCTGATCAAGTCCTTCATAGCATTGCAGGCGAATGAGGCGCGCGTCATTCGCCCGAGCCAAAGCCAGCGCAACCTCGGTCTTCCCGACGCCCGCCTCGCCTTCCAGCAATAGCGGGCGCGACAGGTGCTCCATCAGCCAGACGGCCGTCGCAAGATCACGATCCGGAATATAGCCTGCGGCGGCCAGCCGATCTGCGATTCGATCGCGTGGAATATGATGACGCATAAGCATTTCCAACTCGCCCGGCCCATTGCCGGTGCAGTCCCTGCTTCAAGTCCGGTGCGATCAGAGAGCCGACGAGCAGCCGGCACCCGAAATCTCACCACACGTTCCGGACATGCCGGGCGGAGCAGAGTTTGCTTCGCCCGGACCTGTCTTAAACATGCAGGCCCAGTCTTTCGCCGACCTTCCAGAGCCGCCAGGCATCGTGCGGCATCTGGATGTGGCCTGCATTCAGAAACGCAAAGGCATCGTTCACTGCGTTAGAGAAACATGGCACGCCGCCGACATGGGGGCTTTCGCCCACGCCCTTGGCGCCGATCGGGTGATGCGGCGACGGCGTGACGGTGTAGTCCGTTTCCCACTTCGGCGTCTCCACCGCAGTCGGCAGGAAGAAATCCATGAATGACGCGCCCATCACGTTGCCCTGTTCGTCGTAACGGATCTCCTGACCCATCGCGACGGCGAAGGCCTCAGTGAGACCACCGTGGACCTGTCCTTCGATAATCATGGGATTGATGCGCGTGCCGCAATCGTCGAGTGCATAGAAGCGCCGGGTCTTGGCGACGCCGGTATCGACATCGATGTCCATGACGCAGAAATACGCGCCGAACGGATAGGTCATGTTCGGCGGATCGTAATAATTCACCGCCTCAAGACCCGGTTCCAGATTGGGCGGCGGACTGTTGTACGACGCCCAGGCGATTTCCTTCATGGTCTTGAATTTTTCAGGCAGACCCTTCACCCGGAAGCGATCAACGTCCCATTCAAGATCGCCTTCATGCACTTCGAGAAGGTGAGCCGCGATCATCTGCGCCTTGGCCTTGATCTTGCGCGCGGCCACGGCCGTGGCCGCGCCGGCGGTCGGCGTTGAACGCGAGCCATATGTACCAAGACCGTAAGGCGCAGTGTCAGTGTTGCCTTCCTCGATCATGATATCGTCGGCGGGAATGCCGAGTTCGGTGGCAATGATCTGGGCGTAGGTCGTCTCGTGGCCCTGCCCCTGGCTCTTGGTGCCCATGCGGGCGATGATCGAGCCGGTCGGATGGATGCGGATTTCGGCGGAGTCGAACATGGCGACGCCGAGAATGTCGCAATTCTTGGATGGACCGGCGCCGACGATCTCAGTGAAGAAGGAGATGCCGATGCCCATCAACTCGCGGGTTTCGCCACGCTTGAAGGCTTCCTGCTTTTGCTTCTGCTCGGCGCGCAGCGCACGATAGCCGACAGCATCCATCGCCTTTTTCATGGCGAGCGGATAGTTGCCGCTGTCGTATTCCCATCCGAGCGGAGCATGATACGGAAACTGCTCCGGCTGGATGAAGTTCTTGATGCGCAGGTCCGCCGAATCCATGCCGAGCCGCTGCGCCAGCGTCTCGATGGCGCGTTCGATGGCATAGACCGCTTCCGTCACCCGGAATGAGCAACGATAGGCGACGCCACCCGATGCCTTGTTGGTGTAAACGCCGTCTACCGAGAGATACGCCACCGGCATGTCATAGGAGCCGGTGCAGATGTTCATGAAACCTGCCGGCCATTTCGACGGATCGGCGCAAGCGTCGAATGCGCCGTGATCGGCGAGCACATGGCAGCGCATGGCGAGGATCTTGCCGTCCTTGGTGGCGGCGAGTTCAGTCGTCATGTGGTAATCACGCGCAAACGAGGTGGTGGAGAGATTCTCCATCCGGTCCTCGACCCACTTCACCGGCACGCCCAGCACGATGGACGCGACCACCGCGCAGACATAGCCGGAATAGGCGCCAACCTTGTTGCCGAAACCGCCGCCGATATCCGGCGCGATCACGTGGATCTTGTGCTCGGGCAACCCCGAGATCAGCGACACCACTGTGCGAATCACGTGCGGCGCCTGGAAGGTGCCCCACAGCGTCAATTCGCCCTTGATCTTGTCCATCGAGGCGACGCACTGGCAGGTCTCCAGCGGCGACGGATGGACCCGGTGATAGGTAAACATATCCTTGGAGACGACGTCGGCCTTGGCAAAGGCTTCGTCGGTACCGTCCTTGTCGCCGATATCCCAGAAGAAGATGTGGTTGTGATGCTTGCGCGGTCCATGCGCGCCGGTCATCTTGTCCTTGATATCCTCGCGCAGCAGCGGCGCATCAGGCTCTAGTGCCTTAAACGGATCGACCAGAACCGGCAGCGGCTCGTATTCGACCTCGACGAGTTCGATCGCGTCGGCGGCGATGTAACGGTCCTTCGCCACCACGAACGCGACTTCCTGATTCTGGAACAGCACCTTCTCGTCGGCGAGCACGGCTTGCACATCGCCGGCCAGCGTCGGCATGTAGTGAAGATTGAGCGGCTTGAGGTCGGCGGCGGTCAGGACCGCAAGCACGCCCGGCAGCGCCTTGGCTTTCGAGGTGTCGATGCTCTTGATGCGGGCATGGGCGTGGGACGAGCGCACGAAATCCCCGAACAGCATGCCCGGCAGTTTCACGTCGTCGACATAGTTGCCCTTGCCTTGCGTGAAGCGGATGTCTTCGACGCGCTTGCGCTTGCACCCCATGCCCTGGAGTTTTTCGGCGCGCTCGGCGCTGGTGAGTTCGATTGGAGCCTGGACGTTCATTCTGCGGCCTCCTGGAAAGGCACGCCATTGATCTTGGCTGCCGCGTATTGAATTGCCTTCACGATGTTCTGGTAGCCGGTGCAGCGGCAGAGATTCCCTGCGATACCAAACCGGATTTCCTCTTCAGTCGGATTGGGATTTTCCTGCAGCAAGCGATGCGAGCGCATGATCATGCCCGGCGTGCAGTAACCGCACTGCAGGCCGTGCATCATGCGGAAGCCTTCCTGCAACGCGCTCAGCGTGCCGTCTGCGGCCGCCATGCCCTCGACGGTCGTAATCGACGAACCATTGGCCTGAATGGCGAATGTCGTGCAGCTTTTTACCGACATGCCGTCGAGATCGACGGTGCAAGCACCACAATGGCTGGTGTCGCAGCCGATGTGCGCACCAGTGAGATTTTGTTGTTCGCGGATGAAATGGATCAGCAGGGTGCGCGGCTCGACCAGCGCCTCCACCGGCTGCCCGTTGATCGTCAGCTCGATATGGGCTTTCGCCATGTTGGGTCTCTCCCTGAATTTCTAGTTTTTCGCGCGGGACTTCGCCCGCTCGGCGGCGCGGCGCAGCATCACGCCAGCCATCTTGGTGCGGTATTCGGCAGGACCGCGGCCATCCGCCGCCGGACTGGTGATCGCCTCGGCCAACGCGACGGCCTTGTCGAGCGCCGCCTTGTCGAGCGCGGTGCCGACCAGTGCGTTGGCGGCTTCTTCAGCCCACAGCGGCGTATCGGCCACGTTGGTCAGCCCGATCGAAGCCGAGGTGCACTTGCCGCCACTCATGGTGAGAACGACCGCGGCCGCGGCGGTGGCATAGTCGCCGATTTTCCGTTTCAGTTTCTCGTAGGCATAGCCATGTCCAACCGGCGGCACCGGAATGCGAATCGCGGTCAGGATTTCGCCGGTCTCAAGGGCGGTGAAATACGCCGCCTGATAAAACTCACGCGCTGCAACCCGGCGCACGCCATTCGGGCCGGTGAGTTCGTAGCTTGCGCCCAGACACTGCATCAGCGCGGGCATGTCGTTGCCCGGATCGCCGTTGGCGGCGTTGCCGCCGATGGTGCCCATGTAGCGGATTTGAGGATCGGCGATCAGCAGCGACGTCTCGCGAATGATCGGCAATTTCGCCGCCAGCAGATCGGAACCGATCAGCGTGTGCTGGGTGGTCATCGCTCCGATAACGATGTCGCCGCCCTCTTCCCGGATCCCCTTGAGGTCTCCGATGGCGCGCAAATCGACCAGATGCTCTGGCGTGGCCAGCCGGGTTTTCATCATCGGGATCAGGCTGTGGCCGCCGGCCAGGGGCCGGGCGTCTTCGCCGAGCTTCACCAGAAGCGCGACGGCATCGGCGACGGATTTCGGACGATGGTAGTCAAATGAACCAGGAATCACGGTTACCTCCCCAGGTTACCCACGCCCCAGACCTCTGTTGGGTCCGGTTTACATCAGCGCGTTGCCTAGGAGGCCAAGCCGTTTAGAAACATTCAAGAACAGGAGCACCAGAGATCGGTTTTCGGCACCAAAAGCGGCAGCTGCGCACGAACTGCGTCAGCAACGCTGTCTTAATTGTCCCTGGTTCGCAGATATTCGGTGAGCTGCTCGCGCAATTGCGGCAACCGGCTGCGGCTCACCGGCACCGAGCGGCGCACCGGCGAATCGAGATCGGCAATTCCGTTGTCGCCCGCGCGCTTCAGACGCGCGACGCGCTGAATATTGACGATGTAGCTGCGGTGGACGCGAAAGAAAATATCGGGCGGCAGCCGCGCGATGATCTCGCCGATCGAGAGCGGACAGAAGATGTCCTCCCGGCCGTTGAACACATAAGTATAATGTGCGTTGGCGTGGACCGAGAAAATGTCGGCGGTGTTGATGGTCTGGCTGCCGCGATACTTCTCCACCGGCAGGGTGGCCTCGTAGATGGGAGCATCCGATGTCGCCTGCGTGGGCGCATCGGCGACCGTGAGTTCCGCGACCGAACCAGAGACAGGCGTCACGCTGTCCGCCGTAATCGGGGCCGGAATGGGATCCGGCTCGTTCGCCTCGGGCACGATCACCGGGTCCGCCGCGGATTCGCGCTGATCCGGAACCAGCGCCAGCATGAAAACACCGGACACCAGAAACGCGACGACACTGACGATCACCGCCAGCAGATCGCCGGATATGGCCGGCGTGCCCGGCGGCAATGCGCCGACAATCGGATGCAGCGTCAGCCCGGCCATCGCGGTGTAGTGCATTCCCGAAATCGCGCAGCCCAGAACCGCCGCGCAAACCAGCAAGGGCGGCCTCGTCTCGGACGCGAATGCCAGCCACAGCGCGAGGCCCGACGCCAGAACGGCGATCAGCACGCTCGCCAGCACATAAACGGGATTGTGCATCATGTGGGCGCTGGCATGGAGCGCCAGCATCCCGATGTAATGCATCGAGGCGATCCCGACGCCCATCACCGTGGCCGCGATGAACAGCAGCCGCTGCGAGCGCAATGTCGCGAGGTAAACCGCGATTCCGACCACCAGCACGCAAACGAGGAACGACAGCAGCGTCGGAAGCACCACGTAGTCGACGGTGACGGGCAGCCGCGCCGCCAGCATGCCGACGAAATGCATCGCCCAGATGCCGATCGCAAAGGACAGCGCAGCACCGGCGATCAGCAGGCGGCGATTCAGCGCGAACGCCTGCGAAACGCGAAGCGCCAGATTCAAACCGACGTAGCTTGCCTGTATTGCCACGAGCAGTGACAGGGCAACCAGCGTCGGATCATGTTCGATGGGCATATCCCAGCAGTCCTTGTCCGAACAGCCGCGACCCTAAAACAAAAAACTCACAAAAATCAACTTGCCCAAGCCATTTGGCAATGTCGCCCAAGCATCATTAAACTGGACTCCAACTCTCCTAAATCAGCCTGCCATCTGTCTCAAATTACCTGACGACGGACAGACCACCGACAGTCTGTGCGTGATCTGCCGTGACCAGACACGCCTTGCTACTGGAGCTAGAACCTCGCGGGTTTCACGCACCGCTGGCGCATCTCCATCGCGCCGCCGAGGCGGTGCCGCATTGATGATGATCGCATAGGCCGCCTGCGTTGACTTCAGCAGTTGGACGATGCTTCGGGTGACACGCAGATCGAACAACGTCGGACGCGTCGGAACGATTACCAAGGCGGCGTAACGCGCCGCTACGAGAGCATGCCGTGCGCCGGGCGGCATATCGATGAGCAGGATTTCAATCCCGCAGCGCTGTGCCAGCGCGATACTCTGCTCGATCTCGTTCTCACTGCAGCGGCAAACTCGAATATCCGATTTGTTTCGGACGCGTCGCCATTCGAAGCTCGATAGCTGCGGATCGCAATCGATGACACCAACTTTATAGTTTTTCTGCGCGGCGACGACGGCAAGGTTTGTGAGCGTCGTGGATTTGCCAGCCCGCCCTTGCCAACAAAAGCAATAACCGCTTGAAGCGGAGACCCGGCGATAGATGAGGAGCGTATCCGTGTCCCAGACGCAGAATGTCTCAACGACTCGGGTGAGGAGATCGTGCCCTCGTTTGAAGGAGGCACGACATAGCCAGCAGGGTGCTTGAGCTGACCTGCTACCATGTGATCAATCCTCCAGCTTCGGCCGACGGCCGCGGGCACGCGCGGCGAGCCGCCATCGCATCGAAATCAAGCCCCCTGAATACAGACCAGTCGATTCCCTCCTGAAGCGGCCTACTGGCGAGGTACTGGCATTGTTTGGCCGTGAGCGCGCGGAAACCGTAGTTGTCGTGCACTGTTCATGTCCTGACTGCAGCCGGCGCGCACGACCCTCGATGTCCGCCCCCCGCATCTCGTCGATCGCGTCACCACGCAGCGAATGGAAAACCTCACCTCCCTTGGCACCGCAGCGTTTCATATGATTCTGCATCGTTTTCGACATGTATTTCGAGGGGTCGGGGTGTTCGCGCGCCGCCTCAAAGATGAAGCCCTTGCGCGAGCGCATCCATGCAACGAAACCGATCTCATCGAGGTAGTTGTGCAGGACGTAGAATGTCATCGATTCCGAGGTCTTGATCGGAACGCGCCGCCACGACTTCTTGCCCGTTTTCTCGTCCTTGACCTCCACGATGCCGTCGGTTTGCGCGATCCAGACATCGTCTTTCTGGCGGATGTCGTCAGCGCGTAGGAACGTGAGAAGTCCAAGACGACGCGACGTGAGCTTGGCGAGCAGCGGCAGCATGGCCTCGTCGAGAAAGCCGGACGCGACACCGTTGCGGAAAACCCGATTGGTAACATCCATGGCCACCCCTTCGCGTGGCTTGGATGGTATCAGTGTCTGCGGATACGCTATCTTCACTCCGGCGAATGGATCGCGATAGTGATTATCCTGCATGCTATACCGCATCATCGTGCGCACATTGGCGACGTAGCTATCTTTCATGGTCTTCAACGCGAAGGTCTTGTTTTCCTCCAAGACATCGCGAGTTGACTTGCCTTCCATATCCGCACGTTTGGTGACGTTCGCCGGCCAGTACTGCATCCTGCTGACGAAGGCCTGAAGATGGGACGGGAAGTATTTGTCGGGCGTGCGGTCACCAACCACATCCAGAAACGCTTGTCGGCGAAGCTTTAGGATGGAAATGTCCGCATGATTTTCACCGTCGCGCTCGATGCGCATGTCGATGTAGGCCTGCGAGATTTCACTGAAAAGCGGCAGCAATGAGTGGCTGGAGCGGGTCTGCCCCGCGGCCGACTTGTCGGATCGAAAGCCGGGGACGGCGCAGGCGGTGCCACGTCGCTCACTGCCGCCAGCGCAGCCAGTGCGTCATCTGGCTGCGACGCAATACGCAGAACATCGCTAAGGGCGTTACGAGTCAGCGCATCGGCGTTGTCGATGATGACCGAAGCGCCGGCGCTGCCCTTGGCAACCTCGCTTTGGATAAGTTGCAGCGACCTCAGCGCCGCACCAAGCCCATTGGCGAGACCGTTGACGCGCGACGGCTGGGTCACCGCCTGCTTGATGGCATTTTGACAGGCATCGATGACGTGCCGGACGAGAGCGGTTTCACTGGGCGGCGGCGAGCTCATGGGCATTGCGTTCCTGATATCGGCAGCTGCGGCACAGATCGTTTGGCACAGCGTGGCGAGTTGCTGCGCCAACGCCTTGGCCTCGACGCGGCTGCGCGGACCTATCTGGACGCGGAGAATAGCCGCCGCGCAGACTCTGCTGCAGCGTGTTCGCGGGCCATCATGTCAAGAATTTTGGTCATTTCTCGCCATCCAGATCTGCCAGCATCGCGCCGGCGATTTCACCGACGCGGTTGGTCGCCTTATTCATGCGCTCGATCTCCCCGAGCAGGGCCTGCGCAACCTTGCTGTAGACGTCATCCGTCACCTCGCGGGTGCCGTCGGCGATCTTTTGCATCAGCGCCGGCGACAAGCCGGAAAGACGCGCCAGCGGGCTTTGCCAACGCGTCTCGCCGAACAACAACTGACCGGCGGCGACAACGCGATCGCGGCGTGTGGTTTTCTTGGCCATCACGCATTCTCGCCAACGAGGAGCGCGATCTCAGATTTGAGCGCTGCGTCATACTTATGGCTAATGAAACTGCGGGCGACACGCGAATCTTTGAAATTATCGATCCAGATCCAGCTTCTATCCTCTTCTACTAGCTTCCCTTAAGCAAAGGTCTGCGCGATATCGCCCCTCGCGTTGATAAGAGAGCTAATCGAGTCGAGCGTTTCGCTCTGGGAGGTTCTTCGCCCAATGGCAGCGAAAACTGTCCAGCTTGGCGCAAGGCCGTATTCGGCTCGGACGATGCCATAGCGGTCCGTAATTCCCATGTATCCCCAAGGCTGCTGGAAATTGGACCCCGGAGCGGGTGGCGCAGGGATGGAGAATCCGGGCCGTACGCTCATCTTGTTTAGAGGCTGATCTCGCGTTTGATCATGATAGCCGAGGTCCACTGACATTCGGAATCGCTCGCCGCGATAGTCCAGAGCGAGAGCGCACTGTCTGTCGAGCGGAGTGCCTCCGTTTCGATAGACGCCGTTGAACCGCATGCCGAACTCTTTCGCGTCACCAAACCGCCGTCCGAAATCGATATGGGTGCCGAGCTGGCTTCTCGAGTCGTATGTCGCCGTCAGTTGTGTCACCGGCGTGTCGAGCGCGCGCTTGGGCACGGCGTTGATCGCCCCTCCCAGGCTTCCATGAAGGCTGGCGCCATTAAGCATGGCGCTTGGACCTTTGAGGGCTTCGATTCGTTCGAGGCTTTCAGGGGGAAAACCGGCGATCGGCGTCACACCCGCAAGTCCATTGAAAGTCAAATCCGAACTATTCACGAGAAATCTGCGCATCGAAAATTCGAGATAGCCGGATCCCGCAGCCAGCGACCATCCAACGCGCGCGGATGCGTCGTTATTCAACACATCGGCGATGGTACGGGCCTGCTGGTCTGCGATGAGCTTGCTTGTGTATCGATTGCGGTCAGCACCGGGTCGAGCGCCTGATGCGCTTGCAATCACATTCAACGATCTCAGATCATAACCAGACAATCCTTACCGGCGCGAGATTTCTAACCCATACAAATCCTATACTTCTGATTCAACGAATCGCGCAACTGCGGCGGCGAGGCAGGCGGCTTCGCGGTAGCGGCTGGGTCCTATATTCGCCCTGCCTGATATTTGGACGAGCTTGGCGATACAGCTCGACGACGCAACCATCCAGTCAGCGATTGCCATTACAGGCGTTGCGAGGTGCAACTCGTTGCCATGATTGCGGCTTTTGCGGTTAAATCGCATTTCGGACGATAGCGATTGTAGGGTATCGCGCGACGAGCCGGATGATTGCGCCTTTCGGCTTGATCGCCGAGGTTGGATCGATATCGCCGCATGGCGCCACTGGCGGCGATGCTTCTTGCAAAAGTTCGGTTGTCTCTACATTGGCGAGTCGGGAACCGCGCCATTCCAGGCGCGTTCGATAAGGTCGCGGAGAGGAGCTGCCTCCAGCGGACGCGGATTCCAATATGGATTCGATAATACCCGTGCGACTGTCGAATCGATGCCCTCTCGCGGCATTTTGAGGGTGGCCAGGGAGCGGGGAATTCCGTCCACTCTAGCAAATTCGAACAAGCGGTGCTGCGGCGAGGGATCACCGAGCGCGGCTTGAAGGCGCCCGTACGCTTCTGCCATTGCGATCTGGTTGTACGCAAGCGTGTGAGGAAGAAGAATCGCGTGAAGTTCGGCATGAGGTAAATCGAAGGCGCCGCCCAATTCGTGACAAAGCTTGTGGTGAAGCCCCATTCCTGCCGCATTGAGGCATATGCCGGCGAGCCAGGCTCCATAGAGCGCGTCCTGGCGGGCAACGAGATCGGACGGTGTTTCAACGATGTTCGGGATGGCTCTCGCCATTGCACTGATCGCGCGTTCGGCGATGTCGGAAATCAGCGGGCTTCCATTCTGGGCATACATCGCCTCGACTGCATGGGCGATCGCGTTCAAGCCCGACATTACCGAGACTGGAGTGGGCAAATCTCGGGTATTCGATACATCATACAGGACGGTCGCTGGTAGAATGGCCCGGTTGCGGTGCGTCTGTTTCTTGCCCTGGCTGGTTTCGCCGAGGATGGAGGTCATCTCCGAGCCCGAATAGGTGGTGGGGATCGCAAGATGTGGCAGGCCCGTGCGTAGGCTCAATGCCTTGCCGAGACCGATCGATGAGCCGCCTCCGAATGAGACGAAACCATCCGCTCTAACGGATCGTGCATAACGAAGTGCATCTTCAGTCACATTGACAGGAGTGTGGACCTCCGCCCCATCGTACAGGCCGGCGATGGCGAAGGGCGAAGAATCCGGAAACGAGGTCCATTTCGCGGCACCTCGGCGTGTCGTCACCAGAAGTGGGGCGCACACGCCGAGCGAAGCAGTCTCGGCCGCCAGCACGTCGAGGCCGACGACGCCAAAAACCACCCGTGGGATGGCGCTATCGAATGTAAATGACTGGAGCATTTGGATATCCGTTTCAGTCTCGGGTTAAACCCGCAAATTTTCGCGGCCTCCGCGCCCTTAGCGCGCCGGTCGATGCGCGCGTACCAGTCCCAGTCCGAGAGGTGGCCGCCACGGGCTCGGCGATCGTCGGAGCTTCATCGGCCAACGCCGTCACGAGTTTGGTGAGAAGCCGTACAATCTCTTTTCGCTCCCTCTGGTCGAGAGCGGCAAGAAGGCGCTCGGAGACGTTGAGAGCCGCCGCGTTTGCAGGCTTGAGCAAATCCCGGCCGCGCGAGGTTAGCGCGACGATTCGTCGCCGGCCGTCTTTCGGGTCGAGCTTTCTCTGCAGTAAGCCGCGCGCTTCGAGACGGCCGACGACTTGCCCGACAGTCGCACGGTCGATGCCGAGCGCTTTGCCGAGGGTGATCTGATCGAGTGCGCCCCATCGTCCGAGCGCCAGCAGGTGGACATGCTGAGGCGGCGTGAGGCCAATCTTCGCGGTTTCTTGCTCGGCGAGACTCATCAGGATCTGGTTCGCGCGTCGTACCAGAAAGCCCGGTCGTTCATGAAGATCGGGCGGAGAGTGGCGGAGTTTGACAGGGGCTTTGCTCATGGCTTGCCATCTTATATCATAGTATGCATACTTACAAACAACGCTTGGGAGAGAGATGCTGATCTGATGGACACCGAAGTTGTAATAAGGGACTGTCTCGGACCTCCGGCGAGGGTATCTCGCCCGACGTGGTCGTTGCCCGCAGGCAGCTGGGATACTCATTTCCACGTTCTCGGGCCGCAGAATAGGTTTCCCTTTGCCGCGAACCGTAAATACACCCCACCTGACGCCTCGTTCGAGGCCTGCCGCAGTTTTCATCAGGCCTTGGGCATCGAGCGTGGCTTCGTCGTGCACGCCAATACGCACGGGTTCGACAACACCGTCGATCTCGACGCGACCGCGCGTTCGGAGGGCCAATATCTCGCCGTGGTCCGGCTTGACGGTACGGCGACCCCGGAAAGCTGTCGCGCTCTGCATCGCGCAGGAGCGCGTGGGGTGCGCTTTGCCTTCAATCCTCAACATGGAGGGACGCTAGACCGCGCAGTGTTCGATCATGTTCTTCATTGCATTGGCGATCTAGGATGGTTCGTTGAACTGCATTTCGCCGGATCCGCGTTGCCTGAACTGGAATCATGGATTGCGTCGATCCCCATTCCCGTTGTCATCGATCATTTCGGCCGCATCGACCCGCGGCATGGACTCTATGATCCTTCCTTTGAAGTGTTGGTTTCGCTCGCCGGGCGTGACAACATCTGGGTCAAGATCAGCGGCGCGGACCGAATTTCCCATCAAGGCCAGCCCTATACCGATGTCGTGCCGTTCGCGCACCGGCTCGTGGCGGTGGCGCCGGAGCGCCTTCTTTGGGGAAGCGATTGGCCCCACACGGGGTACTTCGACGCCGGCCGGTTCCCCGACGCGGGAAAGCTTCTCGACGCGTTCGCGGCTTTCGTCCCGGAAGAGCGGGTAAGGACGGCGATCCTCGTTGACAACCCTCTGAGACTGCTCGGAGAGGCTACGATCCCGCCTCTCTGCCTCGACTAGTTGCATTATGGAGGGCGCCATGCACGACCCCGGCATCGATATCGGGACCTGCCCGAGTGAAGAGTTCGGACCTATCGGCAAGATGTTAATGGTTGCCAGCAAATGGCTCGCGATCGCGGGCGGGATCGTACTCGTCGCGCTTGTCGTGATGTCGGTGGTCTCGATCGTTGGTCGCAAGCTCTGGTCAGCTCCGGTGCCCGGCGACGTCGAAGTTTTGCAGCTCAGTGCGGCCTCCTCTGTGTCGACCTTTTTTGCTTGGTGCCATCTTACTCGCGGCGACGTCAAGGTCGACTTCTTTACCAATTCGCTGCCTCGCTGGGCCATTGATATGCTTGACGGCGTCGGATCGTTATTGCTGGCGGGAATGGCGCTGTTACTTGGATGGCGCGCCACTGTCGGGGCTTTGTCGGTGCGGCTCTATGGCGAGACTTCGACCATTCTTGCCTGGCCGGTCTGGATTCCCCAGATCCTGATGGTACCGGGCTTCGTTTTGCTCGCCGCCTCCGGATTTTATATGGCCGCATTATCACTCCGCAACGCGTACGGCTCTTTGGACAGGAGCGTACGATGAGCGGGACGCAAACCGCCTTTCTCGTTTTCGGCGGATTGATGCTTCTCCTCGCGCTCCGCGTGCCGATCGGAGTAGCAATGTTCGTCGCCGGTGCGGCGGGATATCTTCTGCTCACCGACGGCAGCATCGCAACCTTCCTCGTCAATCTGAACTACCTGCCGTTCGCACGGCTCTCGAACTATGACCTTGCGGTTATCCCGTTGTTTCTTCTCATGGGGCAATTCGCGACTCATGGCGGACTGAGCCGGCTTTTATTCGGATTCGTCAGGGCATTTCTCGGCCACCGGCGCGGCGGCATGGCGATGGCGGCCGTGGGCGCCTGTGCGGGCTTCGGTGCGATCTGCGGTTCTTCGCTCGCCACGGCGGCAACGATGGGGCAAGTGGCTCTACCCGAACTGCGCCGATACGGCTATTCGGGAAGCTTGGCGACCGGAGCGCTGGCGGCCGGAGGCACGCTCGGCATCATGATCCCGCCCTCCGTTCCGTTGATCATCTACGCGGTCTTGACGCAGGAATCGATCGGCAAGCTCTTCATGGCGGCGGCCGTCCCAGGATTGCTTGCGATGTTCGGCTACATGCTGGTCATCCGCATCATCGTAGCTTTCGATCCTGCCGCGGGGCCTGCGGGCCCACGTGCCTCCAATTCCGAGCGCATTCAAGCCCTTCTGCAAGTCTCTCCCGTTCTTTTTGTCTTCCTGGTGGTGGTTGTGGGCATCTATGGCGGCTGGGCGACGCCAACGGAAGCGGCCGCGCTGGGCGCGGCGGCATGCGGCTTCTTGGCGGTCACGACGGGCGGAATGCGACTACCGGGCCTGAAGGCAAGCGTACTCGGCACTGCGCAAACCACCGCGATGATCTATCTGGTGCTGCTCGGCGCCGACATGATGAACCATACTCTCGCTCTTTCCCAATTGCCGGTTACGCTGGCGGAATGGGCGAAAGGCAGCGGCATGCCGCCACTCACTATCATGCTCATAATTCTGTTGATCTATATCTTTCTTGGATCGGTGATGGACTCGCTCGCGATGATCCTGCTGACCATTCCGATCTTTTATCCGATGGTTATGGGTCTCGACTTCTTTAGCCTGTCGCCCGACGAGAAGTCGATCTGGTTCGGCATCCTGGCCCTTATGGTGGTCGAGATCGGTCTGGTTCATCCGCCTATCGGCATGAACGTCTACATCATCAACCGTCTCGCCAAGGACGTTCCCCTCACCCAGACCTTCAAGGGCGTAATGCCTTTCCTGCTGTCGGACGCCATACGCCTCATCCTGCTGGTATTTATACCGGGCATATCGTTGTTTCTGGTGCGTGCATTTCATTAGTGATCTCTACTGAACAAGTCACCGAGGAGGAGAAGCGATCATGATCAAGACAAGACTACGAGCTCTCGGATTTGCAAGCATCTTTGCTGTCGTTGCCGTTCAGTCCGCGAGCGCCCAGACGACGACGCTCAAGGTTCATCATTTCCTGCCGGCAACCTCGAACGCCCATACGAACTTGATCAAGCCATGGTGCGATAAGATCAACAAGGACTCGAACGGGCGGTTGCAGTGCCAGATCTATCCAGCCATGCAACTTGGCGGGACGCCTGCCCAGTTGTTTGATCAGGCGCGCGATGGCGCCGTCGACATCGTGTGGACCGTCCTCAGCTATCAGGCGGGACGTTTCACGAAGTCGGAGGTATTTGAACTTCCGTTCCTCATCCGCTCCGCCGAGGAAGGCAGCCGCGCTTTGTGGGCCTACATGGAGAAGAATTCGAAGGATGAATTGAGAGGCGTTCACCCGATCTTCATGCATGTACACGATGGCGCGGTGCTCCACTCCACTTCCAAGTCGGTAGCGACGCTGGAGGATCTTAAGGGACTCAAGATCCGTGCCGCCAATCGCGTCAATGCGGTGATGTTGACAGCGCTTGGCGCAACTCCCGTGCAGATGCCGCTGCCGCAGGTACCTGAATCGATGACCAAGGGCGTCGTCGATGGCGCTATGGTGCCTTGGGAGGGCGTGCCGGCGGTGAAATTTCAGGAAATTGCCAAATTCTCTTTGGAGACGCCGGCGGACGCGGGAAAGTTCTCGAACTCCATTTTTGCCTTCGTCATGAACGAGAACAAATACAAGTCCCTCCCAGCCGACCTGCAGAAGGTCATCGATGAAAATGGAGGGATCGAGATGTCCGGGCAGGCCGGGCGGCGAGCCTTCGACGACGTCGTCGAGCCTTTCAGAAAGCAGGCCATCGAGAACGGCGATAAGGTGACCTCCCTGTCGCAGGATGAATTAAAGCGCTGGCAGGCGGCAAGCGAGAAGGTTTACGACGCTTGGTTCGCCGAGATTGCAAAAAAGGGTGGCGACGGAAAACGCCTGCTTCAAGATGCCCGTGAATTGCTTGAGAAGAACCGGCGGTAGCGCTCGGCATTAATTGACGGCGGGCGCGCCGCCTGCGAGGAGACGATAGAATGAAAAAACACGATAGCTTCGGCGAGTTTATTCCGCGCGATCTCAATGTTCATCCTGCAACCTACACGCCGAAGTATCGTTTCTCTGAGTTGCGCTCACCCCGGAGATCTCTGATTCCCCTGGCGAGCACCCTTTCGGAAATAACGGGTCCAACCTTCGACCAGGTCGCTTTCGAGCGCGCCGACAATGATCTGATCCTCAATGGAGCCCAGGACGGGCTTCCGCTTGGGGAGCGGATAATCATTCATGGTTATGTGCTGGATCAATGGGGGCGAGCCGTGCCGGGCGCCCTTATTGAGATTTGGCAGGCCAATGCGAGCGGTCGCTACCGGCACAAAAAGGATCAGTATCTCGCGCCGCTCGATCCCAACTTCGGGGGTAACGGTCGCACCCTTACCGATGCCGAAGGTCACTATCGCTTCCGCACGATCCGTCCGGGAGCCTATCCGGTCGGCCTGGACTGGCGTCCCGCACATATCCACTTCTCGATCTCCGGATCGGGATGGGCCCAACGTCTGATCACTCAAATGTATTTCGAGGGCGACCCTCTGATCCGATCGTGTCCCATCGTGGGAACGATTCCGACCTCGGCGCAGATCGACCGTCTCATCGCCGTACAGGACGAGGCGCGATTTGTGACGATGGATAGCCGTGCCTATCGATTCGATATCGTGCTCAGAGGGCGACGGGCGACCTGGTTCGAAAATGCACGAGGAGATGACACGTGATCGACCCAGTCAAGCTTCTGACCGAAACCGCCTCGCAAACGGCCGGACCTTATCTACATATCGGTCTCGCCCCGCAGTATGCCGGTATCACCACATTCAAGACGCTGTTCGGTTCGGTCCTTACGGACGCCAATACCCGCGGCGAGCGCATTCGCATCGAGGCGCGGATATTCGATGGTTTGAACACCCCAGTGCTGGATGGGTTGATCGAACTCTGGCAGGCGAATGCCGGCGGACGCTATCGACATCCGGGCGATTGTCAGGACAAGGCGCTCGATGAAGGCTTTGTTGGATATGGTCGGGCCTGTTTCGATGCCGAGGCAGGTATCTATGCCTTCGATACCATCAAACCGGGGGCCGTGCGCGGGCGACTTGGAGATCATATGGCTCCCCACGTCAATCTCTGGATCGTGGCGCGCGGCATCAATATTGGTCTGCACACCCGCATGTATTTCGCGGATGAAGCGCCGGCCAACGCTGCCGATCCCGTGCTTCAAAGCATCGAATGGGAGGTCCGCCGGCAGACGCTCATCGCGCCGCGTCAGGCGCGAGACGACAAGGTAATCTACCCCTTCGACATCCATCTGCAGGGAGTAGCAGAAACCGTGTTTTTTGATCTGTGACCGGTTTCAAAATCCCCACCCCACTTATCGCCTTCGCAATGATGGCTCGACTCCAAGACCTGAGGAACGGCTCATGCCCGTGAAAATACGAACACAAGTTGGAATAATTGGCGCGGGGCCTGCCGGGCTCTTGCTGGCATATATGTTGAGAAGGGCGGGGATCGATTCGGTCATTCTCGAAAAGCGGAGCCGTTCCTACATTCTGGGTCGCGTTCGCGCCGGCGTTATGGAGCAGGCGACCCGCGATCTTCTGATCGAGCTGGGACTTGGTGATCGGCTTTGTCGCGACGGTCTGCTGCACAAGGGATTCGAGATTCGCTTCGCCAACGAACGGCGACGCATCGACCTTTCAGAACTGACGGGCGGAAAGGTTATTACGGTCTACGGACAGCAGGAAGTCGTCAAGGATCTTCTTGCCGCGCTCGAACAGGAGAACTATCCGCTGCACTTCGAGATCGA
Source organism: Bradyrhizobiaceae bacterium PARB1 (assembly GCA_002256345.1). Taxonomy (GTDB): domain Bacteria; phylum Pseudomonadota; class Alphaproteobacteria; order Rhizobiales; family Xanthobacteraceae; genus Tardiphaga. The sequence continues at coordinate 154,617 of NKIY01000014.1, forward strand.
CGATGTTCACCTTGAAGGCATAGACGAGGGAGCGCCATGCATACGCGGCCGCGGCGCCGAAGGACCGATCGAGATTAGTTGCGATTTTATTGCCGGCTGCGATGGCTTCTACGGAGTGTCGAGGCCCTCCATTCCCGACGGCGTCCTGTCGGTGCTATCTCGTGAATATCCCTTTGCCTGGCTGAGCATACTGGCCGAGGCGCCATCGGCATCGCACGAATTGATCTATGCGCATCACCAGCGCGGTGGCGCTATCTACTCGATGCGAAACAAGCGACTGAGTCGGCACAATCTTCAGTGTGATCCGGACGGAGCGGCGAAAAGCTGGCCCGCGGATAAGATATGGGACGAACTCGAAGTCCGGTTGAATGCCGATAACAGCGAGCGGCTTCCCCGCGGCCCGATCCTCGATCGTGTGATCACGCGGATGCGCAGCTTCGTTGTGGAGCCCATGCAGTACGGGTCATTGTTCCTCGCCGGAGATGCTGCCCATATTGTGCCCCCGACTGGAGCAAAGGGTATGAATCTGGCCGTCGCCGATATCAAATGCCTGGCAGCCGGTTTCATCGAGCACTATCGTGCCGGCCGGCGAGACAAACTGAACGCATATTCCACAATTTGTCTTGCGCGCATCTGGCGGGTTCAGCGGTTTAGCTGGTGGATGACCTCTATGTTCCATCGCTTCCCGGATCAGGACACGTTCACAGCTCATATGCAGATCGCCGAACTTGATCACGCGACGGGCTCGCAAGCCGCCGCGGCTTCGCTGGCCGAGAATTATGTCGGTTTGCCCCACAGCTGTTGAGGGCCTGTCGCAGGCAGGCCTTTGTCCAGACCGGCATTTGAAGGTACATCAATTAGGCGCGGCAGCCTGTACATTCGAGTCGAGGTTCAGTCCTTCAGTCTTTGTTCCGACGGTCGTTGGAAGTCGGGTGAGGATGCGACGAAACGGACAGACCCTCCCAGTAGAGCACAAGCCTTTCGCAGTGAGGCGGCGGTCGAGATTGCCATCTGAGGAAGAACAAGCCATTCAAGCGTCCATGCCGAGCCGGATCTCTCGTTCTCGTGCACGAGGGCTTGATGAAGAAGGCCGAGCAAGCCTGCATTGAAGCGCGCCAGTGTCACTAGCATCTCGGCCTGAACGGGGTTCGACTTATGCGGAATGGATGAAGAGCCGCCTCCCGATGAACCGAGACGAATTTCATCCACCTCGTTCTGCGTCATGAGAACAATGTCTTGACCGATCTTGCCTAGAGTTCCAGATACCAGCGATAGCCAGCTTGCGAATGTCCCGATACGATCACGCTGCGCGTGCCATGGTGGGGTGGAGCCTAGCATGAGCCGCGAGGCCATGGCGTCGGCGACGGCATCGCCTTGTCCCCGCAAGTCTTCGCGAGTCCCGATCGGCCCACCGAATTGAATAACGAGCAGCCGGGGCATGAGGTCGCGAAGAGCCGCATGGTAATGCTCGAGCGGAGCGATCCAGGTAGCAAGCTTAGCACCCGCAGTGAATGGTCGAGCCCGTTGCATTCGGGTTCTGGCGATCAGTGGAACAGCACCGTCGCGCCGCCTTAGCTCGGCAAGCGCACCGATTACCGCGTCGAGCCGGTCGAGCAGGAGTGCTGCGAGATCCTTTAGGCGCAATGCGAGGCCGGTGTCCACGATGTCCTGGCTGGTCGCGCCAAGATGGACCGCTTGTGCGTACCTCTCACCAACGGCAGCGCGCAACTGTCGTACGAGGTCCGGCACTACGACGCCATCCCGCGCGAGACCCGCTGCCAAGCTGTCCCAGTCGACGCTCAAATCCCGGCAAACGTCAGCAATCCGTTGTGCCGCTTCGTTCTCAATCAAGCCCAGGTCGGCCTCAGCCCCAGCGAGCGCCGCCTCGACCCGAAGCATCGCCTCTATTTCCGCAGCGTTGCAGAAAAGCCGGCCGGCTTCATCGTCGCCAACCAAGACGTTCAGCAACGGAAAAGAGGGAGGATGGTTGATCACGGGAGGCATCGTCAATCGGCGAGTAACAACGCTGGAGATACGTTGTTACATACTAGAATTCCTCACTTGGAGCGAGTACAATTTTAGGTCTAACGATACGCAGCAGCGCACCGTGTCGCGAAGCGGCGGAAGTGCTTGAGGTGGTTGAAGCAGCGCTCGATGCGGTTGCGATGCTTGTAAGCCGCGGCATCGTGCGGGATCAGGATCTTGCGGCTGCGGTTTGAGGGGATCACCGCCTCGGCATTCATGTCGGCGATGAGGGCACGAAAGGCATTGCTGTCATAGGCTTTGTCGGCGAGGAGAGCCTTGCCGGCCTGGCCTTCGAGCAATGCCTGCGCATTCCAGGGATGGTGATCAGGTGTTCCAGGTGATGGTGATCACGGATTCCAGTGATCGCGATCACGTCCGGAGACGAACACGACTGACGAGTGTATGTGTGCTGGAAATGGCCTCCTGGTCAAGGCTGGCGGGTTGGTTTGGAGATCGTCCCGGCGGTCCATGGGAGGGGCCTGTGGGCCGGCGGGGCGATCGGGCGTGAGGCGATCATGGTTTTTTCTTTTCGCCGGCCTGACGGCGCAGGCTGTCGCCTTTGAGCTCGATGCGGTGTGCATTGTGAATGATGCGATCCAATATCGCATCGCCGAGGGTGGGATCGGCAATGACGTCATGCCATTGCGGCACGGGGACCTGACTTGTGATCAACAAGGATCCCTTGTCGTAGCGATCATCGACGATCTCAAGCAGATCGCGGCGCTGGTCGGCGGTGAGCGGTTCGGGTCCCCAGTCGTCGAGGATGAGGAGATTGACGCGCTCGAGCGCGGCGATCAGGCGCGCCAGACGGCCTTCGCCGCGCGCCTGGGCGAGATCGGCGAACAGGCGGGATGTTCGCTTGTAGAGGACGGAAAAGCCGTCGCGGCAGGCCTTATTGCCGAGCGCGCAGGCAAGCCAGGACTTGCCGGTGCCGGTTGGGCCGACAATGACCAGGTGGTTGGCATCGCGGATCCATTGACAGGTGACGAGGGTCTGGAAGAGCGAACGATCGAGACCACGGGCGGTGCGATAGTCGACGTTCTCGATGGTGGCGGCTTGACGGAGCTTGGCACTGGTCAAGCGGCGCGTGAGGCGGCAAATGAGGATGTACGGGTCTTCGAGCTCTACCCGCATTTTGTCGGCATTCGTGACGAAGTAAGGCGAAATGTAACCCCGGTCGGGAATGTCCGATATTTTGTGTAAGAGGCCTCTGTGAAGGTTGAATTGCAGTCGTTTCTTGCATCAGCCGGACGTCGCCATCGATCGCATGGTGGCTAACAGTGGCCGGGCAGCAAGCTCTGTCAA
>NKIY01000025.1 GCA_002256345.1 Bradyrhizobiaceae bacterium PARB1
GCGGCGCTCCATCACGGGGCGCCGCGATCGCGCTAAAGGACATCTCGGAAGTGTCCTCCAGCAAATAACGAAGCAAACACCGATGCTTCGTTTCAGAAGGACAGTTGACGGCTGACCTAAAACGGCTACACCGGCGCAATCGTCACCCTCTCGGTCCAGGCCAAGAACGTCCGCATCGTCCCCGAGGCCAATCGCTCCGGCGACAACGCGCCCTCCCACCGGGTCATGGTCGGGCGCGTCGAGATCGGCGCAGCCTGGTCCAAGCGCTCCAACGAGGGCCGCGACTATCTCGGTCTGAAGCTGGACGATCCGAGCTTCAACGCTCCGATCTACGCCAACCTCTTCGATGACGAAGGCGAAGAGACCTACAGCCTCATCTGGTCCCGCCCCACCCGCCGCAACGGCGACTAAGGCTAGCCAGCAAGGCCCCGTCCGGTCGAACCGGGCGGGGCCTTTCGCTTTAGCGACGACCGAATCAGCTCGCGCCTGAGAGGCTTTCGCGCGGCTCACCAAGGGCACTCCGGGCTGGCGTCGACCGCATAGAACGACTATTATAGTCGTAGTTCTGGCACTCGCTCGGCTCCGGGTGGGAGGTGATCATGCATGATCACCGCCCGACAATCGCGGGCCGCACGCGCGTTGCTGGGTTGGACACAGGAGACGCTCGCTGACAAGGCCCAGGTCTCGCTCACGGCGCTGAAGCGCCTCGAGTCGGAGTCCGCATTGCCTGTCTACGAGTCGACCCGCGATCAGGTTCGCCGCGCTTTCGAAGCCAACGGCGTCGTCCTGCTCCAGTCCGATAGAGGCGAAGGGGTAATGCTTGTCCGGACGGCGAAAACCTAGGCGCAGATCCCGTCACTCCGACGGGGTCATTTCACCGCTTGCCGATTTGCGACCACGAACGTCTTGGACGATGGTTAACAACACCCTCCAAAACGGATACGACTCGCCGCAGGGGGTCAGGTGACAGAACAAGCCTTCAACGACGAACCGCCGCAAAGCAGCATGCTGACGCCTTACGACCGCGCGCACATGACGCTGTACATGCGGCTGCTCGACGCCGCACGGGATGGCGCGGACTGGCGCGACGCGGTCAGCAGGCTGTTCGGCCTCGACGTCGGTCGGGACCCGCAACGGGCGCGGCAGGTGCACGATGCGCACCTGGCCCGGGCCCGCTGGATGACCGATACCGGTTATCGGCAACTCGTCCGCGAGGACGGATCGCGCCAGGGGTGATGCCGGCGCGGCATCGCGTGATGCCTGCCCTCCGTCTTCCCCGCAGCCATACAACCGGCAATCGTGTCCAGCCCATTCTGCACGGCATATGCGGAGGATGTGATGGCGAAGGATGCGTCCGGCTGGGAAGCGGCGTCGGACTATGACTATCTCGACACGCTGGCTCCGTCGGACCTCGCCTGGGAGTGGCTTCGCCGGAACGAGCAGTACGAGCACGACGTCGCCGCGTTCGAGCACGCACCTCCCGAGTCCGTCGGTACGCGAGACCTGATCCGCGAGCGCTGGGGGCTGCGATTTCCCGATACCGCCGTCCCTCCCGGCGCCCGACGCGCCGGTGTTCTGGCAGCTTGACGCCGACACCGCCTCTCTCTGGCTGACCACCGCGCCACCGGCGCTCGATGTCGGAACGGTCGCACCGCCCTTCGACGCCGCCGCTGCCGAGGTCGCGGACGAGCAGGGTCTTCATCGTCTCCAGACTCTGCCAAATGGCGAACGCATCCACATTCTGCGCAGCGCCGATGCTGGTGAACAGGACAAGCTCGCGGCCCTTATCCCGCTCGACGTTTCCGGCTTCGGTCGGCTCGAAGCCGTTCTGCGGCTGCTCGCGAGCCTCCACGGCCGCGCCATTCCCGCCGACACGCGCATGACCCGCCAGCAGCGACTACGCGCGAAGCGTATGTTGCGCGCGATCGACGGACGTCGCGCGGGCGCCTCGCAGAAATCGATCGCGTCGGCGATCTTCCGGCTTGACCCGATGGGCCGCGACGAATGGCAAACCGCGCCCGCGCGGTTTGCGACCCGGTCGTTGATCCGGGACGGCCTGGCCATGATCGCCGGCGGCTATCGCAAGCTCCTGCGGCGCCAGCATCGCCGCTGACCGTCCGGCGGGTCGGCCGGTGTGCGAACGTCGCACCCCCGTCTTCGCCCTCCACCCAGCCGAGCGCCCTTCGCCACCGTGGCCTTCGCTCGCCGCTGATCACCAGCGGCGCCAACGAACGCTCCGGAGGCCCGATCATGTCCGCCAATGCAGCCGGTTTGCCGCCGCGCTTTCTGCGCACCCCCGAAGCCGCGCGATTCCTCGGCCTTTCCGGCCGCACGCTGGAGAAGCACCGGACCTACGGCACGGGGCCGGCCTATCGCAAGCTCGGCGGTCGCGTCGTCTATTCCGTCGACGACCTGCAGGCCTGGGCCGACCGCGGCGCGGTCACCTCCACCTCCGATCCGCGCGGCGCCGTCCTGCCCGCCAAGCGCCATGACGCGGCGGCGCTGGCGCACGCCGGCCGCCTGACGCGCTGAGACGTCCGTCGTGTCTGTCCGCCGCCCCAGCCACGAACGCGAGCAGCTCGATCTCTTCCGCGCGCTGCCCGGCGATCTCGCGCCGCGCGACGCGCAGGATCTCATGGCTTACCCGTTCTTCTCGCTCGCCAAGTCGAAGCGCCTCGCGCCTATAAACTTCAAGGCCGGCACAGTCGTCATCCGCGTCGAGGCCGTGCCCGAGCATGGCATGGCGACCATCTGGGACGCCGACGTGCTGATCTGGGCCGCCAGCCAGATCGTCGAGGCGCGCGACGCCGGTCTCAACCCGTCGCGGCTGATGGGCACGACGCCCTACGAAATTCTGAACTTCATCGGCCGTGGTGTTTCACTTCGCGACTACGACCGCCTCAAAGCCGCGCTCGACCGGCTGCAGTCGACCACCATCGCCACCTCGATCCGCCAGCCGACCGAGCGGCGGATGCATCGCTTCTCCTGGATCAACGAGTGGAAAGAGAAGGCCGATGCCCACGGTAGGCCGCTCGGCCTCGAGCTGATCGTCCCCGACTGGTTCTACGCCGCCGTCCTCGACGACGCGCTCGTGCTGACCATCGACCGCGCCTATTTCGATCTGACCGGCGGGCTCGAGCGCTGGCTTTACCGGCTCGTGCGCAAGCATGGCGGCCGGCAAGCGCACGGCTGGAGCTTCGACTTCGCGCATCTGCACGCCAAGTCCGGCAGCCTCTCGCCGCTCAAGCACTTCGCCTACGACCTGCGCGATATCGTCCGGCGGCAGCCATTGCCGGGCTACCGCCTGAGCGTCGCTCAGTGCCCAAACCGTCCGGACATTCTGTCTTTCGCACCGATCGATCCCGACGCGCTCGGCACGCCGCGCCGTCGGCGTCGCTCGACGTCTCGCCCTGGGGACAAGCTGTGAATCGCCTCGTGCTATCGGGGACCGGCGCTATCGTGCCACCGGGGACCCGATCCTCGTGCTATCGGGGACCGGAATCGTCGATTCCTCACGCGGATTCAGCAGCTTGCGAGCGCCGTAACTTATCTAACCAAGATTCCTTCGGAATCTTTCTAACGCGACCACGCTTTTGCACATCTGCGGATAACGCGCCGCGGCTCGGTGGGTGCGCGTCATGATCGTCGCGCTCCTCAACCAGAAGGGCGGCGTTGGGAAGACGACGCTGGCGCTGCATCTCGCCGGGCAATGGGCGCGCGAAGGCAGCCGTATCACTTTGGTCGACGCCGACCCGCAAGGCTCGGCACTCGACTGGTCGCAGCAGCGCGGCCGGGAAGGGCTGGAGCGGCTGTTCGGTGTCGTCGGTCTGGCGCGCGACACACTCCACCGCGAAGCGCCGGAACTGGCGCGCGACGCCGACCATGTGGTCATCGACGGACCGCCGCGCGTCGCCGGGCTGATGCGCTCGGCGCTGCTGGCGGCCGACCTGGTGCTGATCCCCGTCCAGCCGTCGCCCTTCGACGGATGGGCGTCGGCCGAGATGCTGGCGATGCTCGGCGAGGCGCGCGTCTATCGCCCGCAGCTGGCCGCCCGCTTCGTCCTCAATCGCTGCGCCGCGCGCACCGTGATCGCCCGTCAGACGGCCGAGACGCTTGCGGAACACGATCCGCCGGTGCTCGCTCAGATCATCGGTCAGCGCGTCGCCTTCGCCGACGCGGCGCAATCCGGCCGGCTCGCCTTCGAGGTCGACGCCGACAGCCGGGCCGCGCGGGAAATCGTCGCTTTCGCCGCCGAGGTGGGGAGGATTCCGCGATGACCGCGCGCGCACCCAGGCATGGTTTCGCCGCGCGTCCCGCAGAGCCCGCCCCATCCGCCGAGCACTGGGTGAAGGCGGCGGATGCGCCGCTGGCGCGCGCAAGTGACGCCAGCGGCTTCACCGCCCGGTTGACGATCGACGTCACGCCCGAGCTACGCGGCCGCATCAAGGTCAGCGCCTTCCGGCGCGGCGTCACGGTCGCCGACATGCTGCGCGATCTGCTCGCACGCGAATTCCCGACGACCGAAGGAGAGCAGCCATGAGCGGCATTCGCATCATCGGCGGCGCCTCGACGTCGCACTGTCGATCCGACGCATCGACGCATGTCGAACTGACCTGGGTCGAAAAGAAGATCGAATACTGGATCCGGTTCGGCCGCGAAACGCACGAACAGATCCTCGATCGCCGGCGGCGCGTCCTGTCGTTCGCGCCCGGCAGCATCTTCGCCTTCGTGCGCTGGGCCGCCAATGATTTCGGCACGGTCGTGTCGCGGATCGACGTGGTGCGCACGGTCGCATCGGGCGAGCCCTATCAGACGCTGCCGTTCGTGCGTCCTGGTGGCGACATCCTGCTGAAGATCGAGGGCTGGCCGAAGGTCGAACGCGTCCTGCACATGATCGACGCGATCGACGCGCTCGGGCTCGATCCGATCGACATCGCGCCCGACCACTGGCGCCACATCCACAACCGGCTCGTGGCCGGCCATGAGCCACGGGCGTACAGCCTCGAGCAGCATCGGGCCTGGCTGCTGCGTCGGAGCATCGCGCCATGAGCCGGCGCGGATACGTCATCGTGACGGCTGCCGCGGTGCTGACGATCGTCGGCGTGTCCGCCGTCCAGATCGCGCCAAAGCTGATCTGGAACGCCTCCGCCAGCACGCCGATCGGCCTCTATTTGATCCGTCCCGCCGAGCGCATCGAGGTGACGAATCTTGTCGCCCTGGACGCTCCCGAACCGCTGGCGGCCTTCCTCGAACAACGCGGCTATCTGGCGCGCGGCGTGCCGCTGTTGAAGCGGGTCGTTGCCCTTCCGGGACAGCGGGTCTGCCGCATCGGACGCACGATCACGGTCGACGGACTGCCCATGGCCGCGGCGCTGGAGCGCGACCGGTTTGGTCGCGAACTGCCGGTCTGGCGGGGCTGCCGGCGCATCGCGGACGGCGAAGTCTTCCTGGTGAACGCCCAAGTCCGCGACAGCCTCGACGGTCGCTATTTCGGACCGCTGCCCGCCGCCGCGATCATCGGCCGGGCCACCCCCCTCTACACCGACGAGGACGGCGATGGCCGCTTCGTCTGGCGCGCGCCGACGCGGTGACGGCGTGCCCATGACCTCTCCCACCGCACACCCGAGGAGCCACCCATGTCCCTGATCGGTCAATTCCACAGCACCCAGAGCGGTTACGCCGGACGCATCCGCACGCTCGTCATCGATGTCGAGCTGGTGCTCGTCCCCGCCGAGCACTCCGACGCCGAGAATGCGCCGGACTATCGCATCCACCTCGGCGCCGCCGATGAGCGACAGGAGGTCGGCCCGGAAGTCGGCGCGGGCTGGAAGCGCACCGGCGAGAAGGCCGGCGACTATGTCTCGCTGCAGATCGACGATCCGACCTTCGGTCATCCGATCCGCGCGAATCTCTTCCAGTCGGCCGACAATAAATCGGCGTGGGGCCTGCACTGGAACCGGCCGCCCAAGCGCGCCGAGCGGGACTGAGCGATGTCGGCTCCGCATCGAGACCCTGTCGTCCGACAGTCGACTACCGTCGGACGCACGGCCCTCCTTCTCCTTTCCGGGCTGCTGTTCGCGGTGCCGCCGTGCGCCACCGCGAACGCACAGGATGTCTCCATCGCGCGCGCATCCCGCACCGTTCCCCACGCCGGCTTCATCGCCGAGGCGGCGCAGCGGTTCGGGTTGCCCGAGCGCTGGATCCGGGCGGTCATGCGCGCCGAAAGCGCCGGCGATGTGCGCGCGATCTCGTCGGCCGGCGCGATGGGATTGATGCAGATCATGCCTGCCACATGGGCCGAGCTGCGCACCCGCTATCGTCTCGGCAGTGACCCCTTCGATCCGCGCGACAACATCCTGGCGGGCGCGGCGTATCTGCGCGAGATGTTCGACCGATACGGGTCGCCGGGCTTTCTCGCAGCGTATAATGCGGGCCCCGGACGCTACGAGGAGTATCTGGCCGGTCGCCCGCTTCCGGCCGAGACCCGCGCCTATGTCGCTTCGTTGGTCCCTTCCTTCGGCGGCGGTGACCTCTCCGGTCCGATCACCGTCGCCGCCGCCGATCCCAATGCCTGGACGCGCGCGCCGCTGTTCGTCGCGCGCCCCGAAAGCGCTGCATCCGCCGATCCAGCGCTGCCCGAAAGTCGCTCGGCCGACCCTCCGACCGCAAACCCGGTGCGTGCGGTTCGTGCAAACGCGCCGCAGTCCGCCGGTCTCTTCGTCGCGCGATCCGACGCTGGAGACCCGCGATGACCGCATCATGGCGAAATCGCACCCTGGCGGGCCGTGGCGTTCGATGGAGAGCGTTGAGGCGGAAGGCAGGCAGCACGATCGAAGGATGGCGAGATAAAAGCCCATGCCCGAAACGCTGTAAGCCTCTGACGAGGCTTGCGTTTTCGTGTGCATGGCGGTCGGTCGCGGGCATGAAGCCCGGTTTTTTTGAGCGATTTCAACGCTTCCATATGCACGCGCCTCAAACGCCGATGTCCGGGGCAGCCTCATGAGCGAGGGCGATAGTGACTTCCGGGTCCGGCCAGGCCGCATCAAGACCACGCGCGTCCCGAAGGCGAAACGCTTCCTCAATCAGGTGCTGCGGGCCGCGAAGAAATCGGGGCATGTCGGCGCGCCGACGTCGGGCCGACGGGTGTCCAACTATGGCCGCTCGACCTTCGGCCGTGGGCGGGGCAGTTTCAGCCGCAGCCGTCTGTTCAGCTCGACCCGCCGCGTCGTCGTCAAGGCGCGCGTCGCCCGCCACCAGGGCCGATCGTTTCGCTCGGCACCGCTGTCGGCGCATCTGTCCTACCTCAAGCGCGAGGGTGTCAGCCGCGACGGCGAGAGGGGCGTCATGTTCGACGCCGGCTCCGATCGCGCCGACGATCTCGCCTTTGCCGAGCGGTGCAAGGACGACCGGCACCATTTCCGCTTCATCGTCTCGCCCGAGGATGCCAGCGATCTGACCGACCTCAAGGCGTTTACGCGCGACCTCGCGCAGCAGATGGAGACTGACCTGGGCACGCGGCTCGACTGGGTCGCGGTCGACCACTGGAACACCGACAACCCGCACGTCCATCTGCTCGTGCGCGGTGTGGATGAGACCGGCGCCGACCTAGTGATCTCGCGCGACTATATCAGCCGCGGCCTGCGCTCGCGCGCCGAGGACCTGGTGGCGATCGAGCTTGGCCCAAAGCCAGAGCACGACATCCGCAACGCCCTGGAGCAGGAAGTCACCGCCGAGCGGTGGACACGCCTCGACTTCGAGATCCGTGGCCACGCCGACGAGGTCGGCCTCGTCGATCTGCGGCCCGAGGCACGCTGCCCCGCCGATCCCGAGATCCGCCGCCTGATGATCGGCCGGCTCCAGCATCTGGAGAAGATGGGGCTCGCCGCTGCGACCGGTCCCGGCGAGTGGATGGTCGGGCTCGAAGCCGAACGCCAGCTTCGTGACCTCGGCCTGCGCGGCGACATCATCAAGACGATGCACCGCGCCTTCACCGAGCGCGGCCAGGATCGCGGTGTCGCCGACTATGTCATTGACGGCCAGCCGGGTTCGCCGATCGTCGGCCGGCTGGTCGACAAGGGCCTGCATGACGAGTTGACCGGCGAAGCCTATGCCGTAATCGACGGCACGGACGGCCGCGCCCACCATATCCGCTTCCGCGGCATCGAAGCCTTCGAGCACGCCCCGCCCAATGGCGGCATCGTCGAGGTTCGGCGCTTCGGTGGGCCGCAGGACGAGCGACCGACGCTCGTGCTCGCCACCCGATCCGATCTCGACCTGCGAAGCCAGATCACCGCACCGGGCGCCACCTGGCTCGACCATCGTCTCGTCGAGCGCGAGCCGACGCCACTTTCCATGGCCGGGTTCGGCCGCGAGGCGCGCGACGCCCTGCAGGCCCGCACCGAGCATCTCGCTGACCAAGGGCTCGCCCGCCGCCAGGGCCAGCGCGTCATTCTCCAGCGCGATCTGCTGAGTACGCTGCGCCGCCGCGAACTCGACGCCGTAGGCGAAAAGCTTTCGACCGAAACGGGTCTGCCGCATGTGAAGGCCGCAGCCGGCGAGCATGTTTCCGGCGTCTATCGCCAGCGCCTCAATCTCTCTTCGGGCCGCTTCGCCATGCTCGACAACGGCCTCGGCTTCCAGCTCGTGCCCTGGTCACGCGAGATCGAACGCAAGCTCGGCCATCACATCGCCGGCGTCGCCCGCGACGGCGGCGGCATCGAATGGAGCCTGGGGCGCAAGCGCGACCTCGGCCTCTAGCCATCAAGAGAAAAGGAGCAACGCCCGTGTCCGCGACCAAAATCCTCTGGGGCCAGATCACCATCGTCGTCCTGATCGTGCTGCTGACGACATGGGGGGCGACTCAATGGACGGCGTGGCAGCTCGGCTTCCAGCCCCAGCTGGGTCGGCCCTGGTTCGAGCTCGCCGGCTGGCCGATCTACTATCCGCCCGCCTTCTTCTGGTGGTGGTATTTCTACGATGCCTATGCGCCGTCGGTCTTCGTCGAGGGCGCATATATCGCCGCATCGGGCGGCTTCATCTCGATCGCGGTCGCCATCGGCATGTCGGTCTGGCGAGCGCGAGAGGCCAAGAACGCCGAGACCTACGGCTCGGCGCGGTGGGCCGAGAAGGGAGAGGTGAAGGCGGCCGGTCTCCTGGGCGCCGATGGTGTGGTGCTGGGCAAGCTGGACCGCGACTATCTGCGCCACGATGGGCCGGAGCATGTGCTCTGTTTCGCGCCGACGCGCAGCGGCAAGGGCGTCGGCCTGGTGGTGCCGTCGCTGCTGACCTGGCCGGGCTCGGCCATCGTCCACGATATCAAGGGCGAGAACTGGCAGCTCACCGCTGGTTTCCGCGCACAACATGGTCGCGTGCTACTGTTCGATCCGACCAACCCCAACTCGTCGGCCTACAACCCGCTGCTCGAGGTGCGCCGCGGCGCCTACGAAGTCCGCGACGTGCAGAACGTCGCCGATGTGCTGGTCGATCCGGAGGGCTCCCTCGACAAGCGCAATCACTGGGAAAAGACCAGCCACTCGCTGCTGGTCGGCGCGATCCTGCATGTCCTCTACGCCGAGGCGGACAAGACGCTCGCCGGCGTCGCCGGCTTCCTCTCCGATCCGAAGCAGCCGATCGAGGCGACGCTGAAGGCGATGATGACGACGCCGCATCTGGGCGAAGCCGGGCCGCATCCCGTTGTGGCGTCCACCGCACGCGAGCTGCTGAACAAGTCCGACAACGAGCGCTCGGGCGTGCTGTCGACCGCCATGTCGTTTCTCGGCCTCTATCGTGATCCCGTCGTCGCCCAGGTGACAAGCCGCTGCGACTGGCGGATCGCCGACCTGATCGCCGCTCGGCGGCCGGCGACGCTCTATCTCGTCGTGCCGCCGTCCGACATCTCGCGGACTAAGCCGCTCATCCGCTTGGTGCTCAATCAGATTGGTCGACGCCTGACCGAGGATCTGCACGCCAAGGAGCGCATGCATCGCGTTTTGATGATGCTCGATGAATTCCCGGCGCTCGGCCGCCTCGACTTCTTCGAGTCGGCACTGGCCTTCATGGCCGGCTACGGAATCAAGAGCTTCCTGATCGCGCAATCGCTGAACCAGATCGAAAAGGCTTACGGAGCGAACAACTCGATCCTCGACAACTGCCATGTCCGGGTCAGCTTCGCCACCAACGACGAGCGGACGGCGAAACGCGTCTCCGACGCGCTCGGCACCGCGACCGAGATGAAAGCGATGAAGAACTATGCCGGGCATCGGCTCTCGCCGTGGCTCGGCCACTTGATGGTGTCGCGCTCCGAGACCGCCCGCCCGCTGCTTACCCCCGGCGAGGTGATGCAGCTGCCGCCCGCCGACGAGATCGTCATGGTCGCAGGCACGCCGCCGATTCGGGCGAAGAAGGCACGCTACTACGAAGATGACCGATTGAGGGAGCGCGTGCTGTCGCCGCCCGATCCGCAGAAAGGGGTCCGTACAGCAAGGGCCGATGGCTGGTCAGCGCTTGTCCCACAAGAACCCGACGCGGCGTTGCTGGCCGAGGTGGCGAAGGCGGAGGGCGATAAGGCCAATAGCGGTCTGCGCCGCGAACCCGAACTTCCCGACCATGTCGCGATCGCCAAGGAGACGGCCGAGCCGAAACCGGCGGAAGAGTTCGCGGTCCTGTTCGACGACGAGCCGGAGGACGTTGCCCGCCAGCGTCAGGCGCTGCGCCGTCAGATGACCGGCGTCGCGCGGCAGGTCTCGCTCGACCCCAATGACGGCATGGACCTGTAGGATACGGCGATGCGGGACCGTCTAAACCTCACCCTACCTGTCGAGATGATTGGCCGGATCAACGAACTCTCGGAGCGCAAGAAGATCTCGCGATCGGCCATCGTCGAAGCGGCGGTGGCGTCATTTCTGTCGCCCGATGCCGCCGATCGGCGCGAGGCCGCCTTCACCCGCCGCATGGACAGGCTCTCGCGGCAGGCCCAACGCATCGAGCGCGATCTCGGCGTCACCGCCGACACCTTGGCGCTGTTCGTCCGCTTCTGGTTGACGATCACGCCGCCACTGCCAGGCGACGCACAAGCCGCCGCCCAGATCAAGGGCCGCGAACGCTTCGAGGGCTTCGTCGAGGCGCTCGGCAAACGGCTGCAGAAGGGCCAAAGCTTCCTGCGGGAAATTCCGGACGATTTCGTGCCAGAGTTTGGCGACGATGAAGCAACGCAGGACTAGCGCTCGGCAATCATTCGTAAACGGCCCGAGACGACGACGAACGCGGCATTCCAGGCTCAGCGTTTCGCTCGGTATTCAAGCCCTTTGTTCAGGCAGGTATCGGAACGCGAACGCGTTATTCCCGTTAATCGCGAAGAAGCTCTCGGCCGAAATAGGGGAACATCGATGATACCGACGATCACAGCCTTCGAATGCTCTCCCGATGAAGGTCAGGGACTGGCGCGGGATATGCGGGTGCGATGGGCGCTGGAAGAAGTCGGTCGGCCTTATGACGTACGCCTAGTGTCCATGAAGGCACTCAAGGAGCCTGAGCACCGGGCGCGCAATCCGTTCGGGAGCATTCCGACCTACGAGGAAGGCGAACTGACGCTATTTGAATCGGGTGCGATCATTCTCCACATTGCCGAGCGCCATAGCGGGCTGTTCCCGAAGGACGCAAATGCTCGAGCGCGCGCGGTCACCTGGATGTTCGCCGCGCTCAACACGGTCGAGCCGCCGATCGTGGAGTGGGAAATGGCGCAGTACTTCGAGCAAGACAAAAGCTGGCGCGACGATCATAAGGAGATGATCGAGACGAACGTTCGTAACCGCTTGGGCGACCTCTCCGCGCGCCTCGGTGTCTCCGACTGGATCGACGGAGACTTCAGTGCCGCCGATATCATGATGGTCTTGGTCCTGCGCCGACTGGAGGGATCGGGCATCGTCGAAGAGTATGGCAATCTCGCCAGGTATGTGGCACGAGGCGAAGCGCGGCCTGCCTACAAGCGCGCCTTCAAGGCCCAGCTCGAAGTGTTCAAGGCCGCGTCCGCCCGTTGACGTCAGCCTGACTCTTTGAGCGCTGCGCCAACCGTCAAAGCAAAACCTGCATGTCCGCAATCCACTAAGCCGAGTTCAAGCGCCACCGGCTGCGTTTTGAGTTCGGACCATAGCTACCAGACCGTGAGCGTCGACGCGTCGTTTCGCGACGGTCCGCCGTTCGCCTGTGTTTGCACGCCAGCCTACTACGACGATCTATTCTTGTTGAACCGCCCGATTTTCTGCCTCTTCTACTGATCCCCGATCCAGGGCCGGCCGAACGGTCCCTGAAGGCAAGGGGACGACATGGCGGTTTCTCACCTCAAATCCGAAGCGACGATCCGGGGCGCGCGCATGCTGCGCACCGCGCTTGGTCCTGCCATCGCCGGATTCCTTGAGGATCCGGGCGTCGTTGAGGTGATGCTCAACCCCGATGGCCGGCTCTGGATCGACCGCCTTTCCGAAGGCCTCTCCGATACGGGGGAGCGCCTGTCGCCCGCCGATGGCGAGCGCATCGTGCGCTTGGTCGCCCATCACGTCGGCGCCGAAGTCCATCCCGGTTCCCCGCGCGTCTCCGCCGAGCTGCCCGAGACGGGGGAGCGGTTCGAGGGGCTTCTGCCGCCGGTCGTTACCGCCCCGACCTTCGCCGTCCGCAAGCCCGCCGTCGCGGTCTTCACGCTCGGCGACTATGTCGCCGCCGGCATCATGTCCGCCGACCAGGCGGACATGCTTCGACTGGCGGTCGCCGAGCGACGCAACATTCTCGTCGCCGGGGGCACATCGACCGGCAAGACCACACTGACGAATGCGCTGCTCGCCGAAGTCGCCAAGACCGACGACCGCGTCGTGCTGATCGAGGACACGCGCGAGTTGCAATGCGCAGCGCCCAATCTTGTCGCCATGCGTACCAAGGACGGCGTCGCCTCGCTGTCGGATCTGGTGCGCTCCTCGCTGCGGCTGCGGCCCGACCGGATTCCCATCGGCGAGGTTCGCGGCGCCGAGGCGCTCGACCTGCTCAAGGCCTGGGGCACCGGCCATCCTGGCGGCGTCGGCACGATCCATTCCGGCTCCGCGATCGGCGCGCTGCGCCGCATGGAGCAGTTGATCCAGGAAGCCGTCGTCACTGTTCCACGCGCCCTCATCGCCGAAACCATCGACCTGGTCGCGGTGCTTTCCGGCCGCGGCGCGCAGCGCCGCCTCGCCGAGCTCGCCCGCATCGACGGCCTCGGCCCCGATGGCGACTACCGCGTCACCCACGCAACGCCCGTTCCATCAGGAGAGCCTTCATGATCCGTCGTGCCTTAAGCGTCCGCCGCCGTCTTGCGACGGCCATGTCGATGTTCGTCGTCAGCATGATGCTGGCGCCCGCTGCCCATGCCTCGGGCTCGTCGATGCCGTGGGAGGCCCCGCTGCAGTCGATCCTGCAGTCGATCGAAGGTCCGGTCGCCAAGATCATCGCGGTGATGATCATCATCATCACCGGCCTGACACTCGCGTTCGGGGACACGTCGGGCGGTGCTCGCAAGCTGATCCAGATCGTGTTCGGCCTGTCGATCGCGTTCGCGGCAAGTTCGTTCTTCCTGAGCTTCTTCTCCTTCGGTGGCGGGGCGCTTGTCTGATGGACAGCGTTCCTGGTTTCACCGTGCCGGTCCACCGCGCCCTCACCGAGCACATCCTGCTCGGTGGCGCGCCGCGCTCGATCGCTATCCTCAACGGCACCTTGGCCGCGGCGCTCGGCCTCGGCCTGCGCCTCTGGCTGGTCGGCCTGGGGCTGTGGGTGATCGGCCATGCGGCGGCGGTCTGGGCAGCCAAGCGCGACCCGCTGTTCGTCGAGGTCGTGCGCCGCCACCTGCGCATCCCCGGTCATCTGAGCGTCTGAGGCCGGTCATGCTGAACCTCGCCGAATATCGTCGCACCGCCACCCGACTCGCCGACTTCCTGCCCTGGGCGGCGCTGGCCGGTGACGGCGTCGTGCTCAACAAGGACGGCAGCTTCCAGCGCACCGCGCGCTTCCGCGGACCGGACCTGGATTCCGCCGTCGCCGCCGAGCTGGTCGCGGTCGCCGGACGCCTCAACAACGCCTTCCGCCGCCTCGGTTCCGGCTGGGCGATCTTCGTTGAGGCGCAGCGCCACGGCGTGGATGCCTATCCCGCCAGCCGTTTCCACGACGCGGCGTCCGCGCTGGTCGACGCCGAGCGCAAGGCCGACTTCGAGGAAGACGCCGCGCACTACGAGTCGAGCTACTTCCTGACTTTCGTCTATCTGCCACCGGCCGAGGACGCCGCGCGAGCGGAGTCATGGCTCTATGAGGGCAAGGCCGCAAAAGGCGTCGATCCGCACGAGGTGCTGCGCGGCTTCGCCGACCGCACCGACCGCGTCCTGCAGCTGGTCGAGGGCTTCATGCCCGAGTGCCATTGGCTCGATGACGGCGAGACACTCACCTACCTGCACTCGTGCGTCTCGACCAAGCGCCAGCGCGTACGCGTACCCGAAACGCCGATGTATCTCGACGCGCTGCTGGCCGATCAGCCGCTCACCGGCGGTCTCGAGCCGCGTCTCGGCCATGCTCACCTCCGAGTGCTGACCATCGTCGGCTTCCCGACCGCCACGACGCCGGGCCTGCTCGACGACCTCAACCGGCTGGCGTTTCCGTATCGCTGGTCGACGCGAGCGATCCTCCTCGACAAGACCGACGCCACCAAGCTGCTGAGCAAGATCCGGCGGCAATGGTTCGCCAAGCGCAAGTCGATCGCCGCCATCCTCAAGGAGATCATGACCAACGAGGCCTCGGCGCTCGTTGATACCGACGCGGCGAACAAGGCTGCCGACGCCGACGTGGCGCTGCAGGAGCTGGGCGCCGACTATGCCGGCCAGGCCTATGTCACCGCGACCGTGACAGTCTGGGATAACGATCCGCGCATCGCCGCCGAGAAGCTGCGGCTGGTCGAAAAGGTCATCCAGGGTCGCGATTTCACCGCTATGGCCGAGACCATCAACGCCGCCGACGCCTGGCTCGGCTCGCTGCCCGGTCATGTCTACGCCAATGTCCGGCAGCCGCCGGTCTCCACGCTCAATCTCGCCCACATGATCCCGCTCTCGGCGGTGTGGGCGGGGCCGGAACGGGACGAGCATTTTGCAGCGCCCCCTCTGCTCTTCGGGAAGACCGAAGGCTCGACCCCGTTCCGGTTATCCCTTCACGTCGGCGATGTCGGCCACACGCTCGTGGTCGGGCCGACCGGCGCCGGCAAGTCGGTGCTGCTGGCGCTGATGGCGCTGCAGTTCCGGCGCTATTCCGGCGCTCAGGTCTTCGCGTTCGATTTCGGCGGCTCGATCCGCGCCGCGGCGCTTGCCATGGGCGGCGACTGGCACGATCTCGGCGGCGGCCTGACCGAAGGCGCGGACGCTTCCGTCTCGCTCCAGCCGCTCGCCCGCATCCACGACACCTACGAGCGTGCCTGGGCCGCCGACTGGATCGTCGCCATCCTGCTGCGCGAAGGCATCGCCATCACGCCCGAGGTCAAGGAGCATCTCTGGTCCTCGCTGACCTCGCTCGCGTCGGCGCCGGTCGCGGAACGCACGCTGACCGGCCTGTCGGTCCTGCTCCAGTCGCAGACGCTCAAGCGCGCCTTGCAGCCCTATTGCGTCGGCGGCCCCTATGGTCGGCTGCTCGACGCCGAGAGCGAGCAGCTCGGCGAAGCCGACGTCCAGGCGTTCGAGACAGAGGGGTTGATCGGCACCGGCGCGGCCGCCGCCGTGCTTGCCTATCTCTTCCACCGCATCGAGGACCGGCTCGACGGTCGGCCGACTCTGCTGATCGTCGACGAGGGCTGGCTGGCGCTCGACGACGAGGGCTTCGCCGGGCAGCTGCGCGAATGGTTGAAGACGCTGCGCAAAAAGAACGCCAGCGTCGTTTTCGCCACCCAGTCACTGTCCGACATCGATGGTTCGGTGATCGCGCCGGCGATCATCGAAAGCTGCCAGACCCGGCTCTTGCTACCGAACGAGCGCGCGATCGAGCCTCAGATCACCGCGATCTATCGCCGCTTCGGGCTCAACGATCGCCAGATCGAGATCCTCGCGCGCGCCACGCCGAAGCGCGACTATTATTGCCAGTCGCGCCGCGGCAACCGGCTGTTCGAGCTCGGCCTTGGTGACGTCGCGCTGGCGCTTTGCGCAGCGTCGGCGAAGACCGATCAGGCCGCCATCGCGCGGATCATGGCCGAGCATGGCCAAAGCGACTTCCTCACCGCCTGGCTGCGCCACCGCGACGTCGGCTGGGCCGCCGACCTCATTCCCGACCTCACCAACCTGGAGACACCGTCATGACCCTCAGTCGCTCGCGCGCGGCGCTTCTCGCCGCGTCCATTCTCGCCCTCCCGGCCATGTTCTCGCCGCTGCTCCTCCAGCCCGCAGCGGCACAGATCACCGTCTGGGATCCGAGCAACTACACCCAGAATGTCCTGTCGGCGGCTCGGGCGCTACAGCAGATCAACAACCAGATCACCTCGCTGCAGAACGAGGCGCAGGGGCTGATCAATCAGGCGCGCAACCTGGCGAGCCTTCCCTATTCGTCGTTGCAGCAGCTCCAACAGTCGGTGCAGCGAACCCAGCAGCTCCTCGGCGAGGCCCAACGCATCGCCTACAACGTCCAGAACATCGACCAGGCGTTCCGCACCACCTACGGCAACGCCTCGATGTCAGCCTCGGACGCCCAGCTCGTCGCGGGTGCGCGCGAGCGCTGGCAGAACACCGTCGGCGGCTTGCAGGACGCCATGCGCGTTCAGGCCGGCGTCGTCGGCAACATCGACACCAACCGCTCGCAGATGTCGGCGCTGGTCGGCCAGAGCCAGGGCGCGACGGGCGCACTGCAAGCGACACAGGCCGGCAATCAGCTGCTCGCGCTCCAGGCGCAGCAGCTCGCCGACCTCACTGCCGTCGTCGCCGCCAACGGGCGCGCCCAGGCGCTTTCCGATGCCGAACGCGCCGCGGCCACCGAACAGGGCCGCGAACAGCGCCGGCGATTCCTGACCCCCGGCGTCGGCTACCAGCCCGGCAACGCCCGCATGTTCCCGAATGGCAACTGAGGTAGGGCCGATGGACGGCAAGCTGTTCGCCCGGATCGGCGCGATCGTGTTCGTCGCGGTGGCCATCACCGCGACCGCGATCGAGATGACCCGGAAGGAGGAGGAACCCGCGGCCGCAGTGTCTGCGCGGGTTCAAGAGACGGCCACCGATCCACTGCGCGCGGCGCAGCGCCGCTGCCAGCTGCTCGGCGAAACCGCCGCGCGCGACACGGAATGCCTTCGCGTCTGGGCCGCAACCCGGGACCGCTTTCTCGGCGTCGCGCCCGCGCCACGCCAGCCCGCCGAAGGACTTTGATAGATGGGCGGCACCGGCGTCATCGACCAGTTCCTCGAGGTCTTCACCCGCTATATCGATAGCGGCTTCGGCCTGCTGAGCGGTGAGGTCGCCTTCATCGCCACGACCTTGATCGTCATCGACGTGACGCTCGCCGCCTTGTTCTGGAGCTGGGGCGCCGACGACGACATCCTGGCGCGGCTGATCAAGAAGACCCTGTTCGTCGGGGTCTTCGCCTACATCATCGGCAACTGGAATAACCTCGCCCGCATCGTCTTCGAGAGTTTTGCCGGGCTTGGCCTGAAGGCGTCGGGCACGGGCTTCACCGTCGCGGATCTCATGCGGCCGGGGCGCGTCGCGCAGACCGGACTCGACGCCGGCCGACCGCTGCTCGAATCCATCTCGAGCCTGATGGGGTGGGTCTCGTTCTTCGAGAACTTCATCCAGATCGCCTGCCTACTGTTCGCCTGGGCGCTGATCCTGCTCGCCTTCTTCATCCTCGCCGTGCAGCTCTTCATCACACTGATCGAGTTCAAGCTGACGACGCTCGCCGGCTTCGTGCTGATTCCCTTCGGCCTGTTCGGCAAGAGCGCCTTCATGGCCGAGCGGGTGCTCGGCAACGTCATCTCCTCGGGCATCAAGGTGCTCGTGCTCGCGGTCATCATCGGCATCGGCTCGACCTTGTTCTCGCAGTTTACCGCCGGCTTCGGAGGCCAGACCCCGACGATCGACCAGGCGATGGCGATCGTCCTCGCCGCCCTGTCATTGCTCGGCCTCGGCATCTTCGGCCCCGGCATCGCCAACGGCCTCGTCTCTGGCGGCCCCCAGCTCGGCGCCGGTGCAGCGGTTGGCACCGCCCTCGCTGCAGGCGGCATGGTCGCGGCCGGCGGCGCGGCACTCGGCGCAGCCGCTGGCGGCGCTGGCGCCCTGGCCGGCGGTGCGGC
>NKIY01000015.1 GCA_002256345.1 Bradyrhizobiaceae bacterium PARB1
GATCTTCTTGTTGAGCTTCACATAGCTCTCGAAGTCGGACACGACCGAACGTGACAAGGCTTCCGCCTCGACGCTCTTGGCATCGGTGTCAGCGAGGGCTGTGGCCGTCGCTTCGTAGTATTCGGTGCGATCGGAATAGGATTCGATCTTGGCGCGCTCGAGCCCTTCCACCAGCACCTTCACGGTGCCGTCGGGCAGCTTGAGCAGCTGGAGCACGCTGGCGAGCGTGCCGGTTTCATAGATGGCGTCCGGCGCAGGATCATCATCCGACGCATTCTTCTGCGTCGCGAGCATGATCAGGGCGTCGTTCTTCATCACTTCTTCGAGCGCGCGAATGGATTTCTCGCGGCCGACAAAGAGCGGCACGATCATGTGCGGGAAGACGACGATGTCGCGCAGCGGCAGCACGGGATAGGCGTGCTTCTCGCCGTGAACAATGGTTGGCCGGGGCTTGGAGGTGGTCATGGCCTGTTCCTTTTGCTTTGCCCCCTTGCACGCGGTCCGCAGAATGACGCAACCACCACAAGGTGCGATTTCCGTCCTCGCTCGGCCGTTAGAACTGGAGAGGTTCGAAGGCTCTACTTGTCCGGAGAGTTATGGCGAATCTTGAGGGAGATATTGTGTTCGCCGCCCGCATTAGGTGGCTACGGCTTGGGGGGGTGTCAAGTCGCACAAATCCCTATGAAGAAGGGAGGTTTACGGCTCGTAACGCTGTCCACAAGCCACCGAGGCCATCGCGGCCGGTATCCCGCCCGCGACGGTCTGCTTCCCTCCCCCGGCAGCTGCGACCGGCCCTCGGCGGCCGTAAAATGCCACCCGGTACGTAAGCGACACGAGCGCCGCCTTCAGAAAATTCTGAATTCACCCCAAAGTTGAAATATCAGAAATATTTCATTTGAAGGTTGATGGAAGCCATGGTCGGTTCCAGCTCCCGGCCCGGCAGCACGCCCCGTGGGAGGGCGTCCCGCGTCCGCTTGTGGAGGCATTCATGTCTGTCCCGTCCTATCCCAAAAATGTCGAGCCGAACCCGGATGCCGAGGCGATCGCCAACCTCGTTCCCGGCGCGGAGATCATCGGCTACGGCTTCAATATTTTCGGCAACTATTCCTTCGACAATGCCTTGAAGCCGCTGCTCGACCTCGGTGAGCCGTCGTCCTGGACGGCGCCGTCGGGTACCGTCTACCAGCTTCCCGCCAATATCTCCCAGCCGGGCGGCTCGAGTTCGAGCGCCACGTCGTCGACCTTCGCCACCAGCAGCGCGTTCACATCCTATTTCCAGGGATCGGCATCGGTCTCGGGCAGCATCGGCGCCTTCAGCGCGAGCTTCAACAGCACCTATGACACCGCGCAGCGGAGCCAGAGCGACTATAGCTGGGCACTGGTGGAAGCGGACTTCGTCGCCTGGCACATCACGATCGACTACAGCTCGGCAATCGTCCGCAAGGAAGTGAGAGAGGACAGCGACTGGGCCAACCTGCCCAAGACCTTCAACGCCAAGAACGAAGAAAGCGTGCTGGCGTTCTTTAATTTCTTCACCAAATTCGGCACGCACTTCATCAACATGGTGACCACCGGCGGCACGCTGTATTATTACTACGCCATATCGCAATCGTCGCATTACAGCTCAACCGCGATCGCTGTCAGCGCCAGCGCCGAATTTCACGGCCTGATCAGCAGCAGCTCTGCGGAGGCCAGTGCACAATGGGGCAACACGGCCGCGAACTGGACCAGCTATCGACAGTCACATGCGGTGACCGTGCCCGCCACCACCGATGTGATCAACTGGGTCAATCCGGCATCCGGCAGCTATGACAGCCGCGGCAACTTCGCGCAGTGGAAACAGGCAGTCGTCCAAAATCCGTCGCGCTGCAAATTCGCACTGAGGCCGATCTGGGAGCTGTTCTCGGACCAGCAACGTCAGGCATTGTTCCTGGCCTATCAGGCCTATGGCGACAATCGGGTATCGGTGCTGGCCAGGAAAAACGGTCTTGCGGTGATCCTGGTCAACGGCAAGCCGATGATTCCGAATGGCGGCTACCCCGCCGCCAATGCGCAGGCCTGGCAGCTCGTCGTACTCGACCGCAAGACACTCGCCGTGAGGCTCAACAAGATCTACCAGTTCGATTTCAACGATCCGCACTGGCCGGACAATACGCTGAACATGATGTCGTCCGATCTCGGCCCCTATGTCGGGTCGCAAGAGCATATGCTGGTGACGGCCACGTCCAATCTCGACGAAGCCTGCAATCCGAACACCGAACTCTATGCCATCCTGAAAAGCTTCGGCAGCGGCCCGTCGGCTACCGCCTGCGAGGGGTTCGGCGGCTTCTATCCGGGCTTCCCCACCACGCCCGAGGTCTCGCTCAACGCCCTGCTGCTGCCACAGCCGGGCGGCTTCCTGCCGACGCCCTACGAGCCCTGAACATCGCAGGCGCTGACAACGATTGGACACGGCAGCCGGGTCTTCCCCGGCTGCTGGCCGTCGGCCCCGCGCTCGATCAGAGCAGCTACGCGCGTGTCGTCCGGGAAACGCTGACGCCGCTCGGCCGGAACTGGACGATCCGGCAATTTGCGCCGAACCACCGCGGCGATCCCGTCGATGTCGGCTGGCCGATCCTGCCAAACCGCAACATCGCCGACCGCTATGGCGTCGAACAGATCGCACCGATCGTTGCCGATTTCGATCCCGATGCGATCTTCATCTTCAACAGCTTCGCCAACCTGCCGCGCTATGCGCCGCTGATCGACCGGCTCGGCCCCCGGCGCCCGCGTCTCGTCGCACAATGTCCGCTGCTCGGCCCGGTCACCGACCCGCGGCTGGTCGCACGCTTGGCCTGGCTCGACGGTCTCGTTCTCCTGTCCGACGGCGTGAAGCAGCACGTCGCTGCATGCTTTGCCGAGTGCCTGCGCCTCGGCATCGTCGTTCGTGTCCCGGCGCTTGCGACGATCCCGCACGGGTTCGATGCGAGCACTTTCCATCACCTCGGCGATCGCGCCGCCATGCGCCAAACTATTCCCGGCCTGCACGATCTCGGCGGCGGCGCCTTCGTCGTGCTCAATGCCAACAAGAACGAGCCGCGCAAGCGGATCGATCTCACGCTGCACGGTTTTGCGCGCTTCGTCCGCGACAAGCCGCAGGACATCCGCCTCTATCTGCATATGGGCGATCCCGGCGGCGAACTCAGGCAACTCGCTTCGGCGCTTGGCATCGGCGATCGCATCGTATTGGCGTCAGGCGGGGATGGCGCGCATCCGCGTCTGGACGATGAAGCCCTCAACCGGCTCTACAACGCCTGCGATGTCGGCCTCAATACTGCGTCGAGCGAAGGATGGGGCATGATCAGTTTCGAGCATGCTGCAACCGGCGCAGCCCAGATCGTGCCCGGAGCGTGGATCTGCGGCGCGCTCTGGAAAGATCACGGCGAGCTGCTGGAGCCTGCGCCGGAACAGGCCAACCAGCAAGGCTACACCCGCGAGATTTCCACCACCGCTGAAAGTGTCGCAAGCGCCCTTCAGCGGCTGTATTCCGATGACGCCCACCGATCGCGCATGACCAGACGCGCAGCCATGCTCGCGGCCGATTCCTGTTTCCAATGGACCGCCATCGCCGGCCGCTGGGATGCATTGCTGCGCGAAATCTGCTCGCGCTGAGCGACGACGGCGATCATGCGAAGACGCATTCGCGCACCGGCGGTCCGCTCAAAGAAAAACGGCCGCCGATCGCTCGGCAGCCGTTTCTCGGATTACTCCCGTATCCGGCCCGATCAGGCGCTGGCGCTGGTCTCTGCCGCGCGGTCGGAGCGGTCGGCATAGATGTAGAGCGGACGCGCCGTCCCATCCACGACTTCCTTGGAGATGACGACTTCCTCGACACCTTCCAGACCGGGCAGATCGAACATGGTTTCGAGCAGGATCGCTTCGAGGATCGACCGCAGGCCGCGGGCGCCCGTCTTGCGCTCGATGGCCTTGCGGGCCACCGCACCCAGCGCTTCGTCGGCGAAGGTGAGCTCGATGTTCTCCATCTCGAACAGGCGCTGATACTGCTTCACCAGCGCGTTCTTCGGCTCAACCAGGATCTTCTTCAGCGAGACCTCGTCGAGGTCTTCCAGCGTCGCGACGACAGGAAGACGGCCGACGAATTCCGGGATCAGACCGTACTTCAGCAGATCCTCGGGCTCGACATGGCGGAAGATCTCACCGGTGCGGCGATCTTCCGGCGCCAGCACCTGCGCGGCGAAGCCGATCGAGGTGGTGCGGCCGCGGCCCGAAATGATCTTTTCGAGGCCGGCGAAAGCGCCACCGCAGATGAACAGGATGTTCGTCGTATCGACCTGCAGGAATTCCTGCTGCGGATGCTTGCGGCCACCCTGCGGAGGCACGGAGGCAACGGTGCCTTCCATGATCTTCAGCAAAGCCTGCTGCACGCCCTCGCCCGACACGTCGCGGGTGATCGACGGATTGTCCGACTTGCGCGAGATCTTGTCGATTTCGTCGATATAGACGATACCGCGCTGCGCACGCTCGACATTGTAGTCGGCGGCCTGCAGCAGCTTGAGGATGATGTTCTCGACGTCCTCGCCGACATAGCCGGCTTCGGTGAGCGTCGTCGCATCGGCCATGGTGAACGGCACGTCGAGGATACGCGCGAGCGTCTGCGCAAGCAGCGTCTTGCCCGAACCGGTGGGGCCGATCAGCAGGATGTTCGACTTCGCGAGTTCGACGTCGTTGTGCTTGGTCTGGTGGTTGAGGCGCTTGTAGTGGTTATGCACCGCGACCGAGAGAACCTTCTTCGCATGGAACTGTCCGATGACATAGTCATCGAGCACCTTGCAGATTTCCTTCGGCGTCGGGATGCCGTCGCGCGACTTGACCAGCGAGGACTTGTTCTCCTCGCGGATGATGTCCATGCACAGTTCGACGCATTCGTCACAGATGAATACGGTAGGACCCGCGATCAGTTTGCGAACTTCATGCTGGCTCTTGCCGCAGAACGAACAATACAGCGTATTCTTGGAGTCGCTGGTACCGACCTTACTCATTCCTATCTCCGTCCGCCGTTCGATCTTCGTTCGATCGGTCCGCTCCGTTTCGGGTCACATCCCGTACATAGAGCAATTCCCGTACCAAAAAAGACCTTGTTCCAAATCGCCGCGCGAATCCGCGGCCAAATCGAATCTCCGCGATACTAACCGATCCGCACTAGCGAACCATGCTGGCAGCCGATGTTCAAGAATTCGCTAATCGCACAGCATTCACCCATTATGACGATTACGCGATTTGTGCGCGCCGCGCGAGTGCTCCCGGCAATTTGGAAGGCAATGCGCGAATAACGGGTGCCCGGCGTGTACGAAAGCGGAACTCTCGTGTCCGGGCATCGGCACAGAGTACCGATAATGGACATTCTAAATCGGTCGCCTCGTATCCCGGAGGCTAAACCGGACCGCGCTTGCGCAATCCGGCATATTGATGTTGCCAGCCTGTTCCGTTTAGGCCGGCTTGGCCGCGCCGGTTTCCTCGGCGCGCTTGTCGATCACCTTGTCGATCAGGCCGAAATCCTTCGCCTGGTCTGCGGTCATGAAGTTATCGCGCTCAAGCGCGTTGTGGATGTCTTCATAGGGCCGACCGGTATGCTTCACATAGATCTCGTTGAGCCGGCGCTTCAGGCTCTCGACTTCCTTGGCATGGATCAGGATGTCGGTGGCCTGGCCCTGGAAGCCGCCCGAGGGCTGGTGAACCATGACGCGGGCATTCGGGAGCGCGAAACGCATGTCCTTCTGGCCTGCCGTCAGCAGCAGGGAGCCCATCGACGCGGCCTGACCGGTGCACAGCGTTGAGACCGGCGGGCGGATGAACTGCATGGTGTCGTAGATCGCGAGACCCGACGTCACCACGCCACCCGGCGAGTTGATGTACATCGAGATTTCCTTCTTCGGATTTTCCGCTTCCAGGAACAGCAGCTGCGCGACGATGAGCGTCGACATGCCGTCTTCCACCGGACCGGTCACGAAGATGATGCGCTCCTTCAGCAGGCGCGAAAAGATGTCGTAGGCCCGCTCGCCGCGGTTGGTCTGCTCGACCACCATCGGAACGAGGTTCATATAGGTTTCGATCGGATCGCGCATGAAGCACCCAAAGGTTCGGAGGAGACAAGCGCCGGGAATGCGCGAATGTCCCGTGATGCAGGAAGAAAGAATAAGAGCCCACAGATATGGGCCAATCGGGCAACAACAAGACCATGGGTCCGATCGTCGCCCTGCCCCTCAGTTCAAGCCGATTCTGGCGGCCACGGCAAAGCGATGCTGCACACATCGGAACTGATTCGGGCGGTATCCTTAATGACAAAACGCCGGCAGGCACCGCATTCGGGCGATACGATCAGCAGGCTGCCTCCGTCCATTGCCGCGACACTTCCATCTCTGAAAACGGTGCCGGCCACAGATAAACGTCGTAGCGGTCTTCCCCGTTCATCCCGTCCGCGCTCAGCGTAGCGAGCCCAAACGATGCGACCAGCACGCGCAGGAACCCCGGCGGCACACTCAGCCGAGGCGCATCGGGCAGATAATCGGAGAGCCCCGCGACGACCAATTGGCCCCCCGTCGACAGGCTCGCAGCAACCGCATGATCACAGTCGCGCGGCACTGCAACGGGTTTCTCGTGCAATTCGACGCGAACCGGCACCTTCATGTTGCGCGCCGTCGAGAATACCAGCGCTTGAGCAGCGGCTAACACACGCTGGCTCAATGCAATTGCAGTCCAGTTCTCAGGTAGCTCAAAGTCGCCAGACGCATCAGCCAGATAGAACTGGTGATAGTCAGCCAGGATTTCGTCCGCAAAGATAACCGTCAACTGGTGGCCTCCAAGCAACGCCCCTTTCATGCAAAACGCCGGCTGGAGGCACCAACCGGCGTTCTGATTAGAACGTTCTAAACACCACTCTCGCGATTGTCAGGCCCGGCCATGACGGAGAGTGTGCCAGCCTCAGGCCGCCTTCTCGTCCTCGTCCTTGTACAGATCTTCCTTGGACACCTTCTTCTCGGTGACCTTGGCAAGTTCGAGGATAAAGTCGACGACCTTGTCCTCGTAGATCGGCGCGCGCAGCTGGGCGAGCGCCTGCGGGTTGTTGCGGTAGAAGTCCCAGACTTCCTTCTCGCGACCCGGCATCGAGCGGGCGCGCTCGATCACGGCACGGCTGATCTCGTCATCGGTGACCGAGATCTTGTTCTTCTCGCCGATTTCCGACAGCACGAGGCCGAGACGCACGCGGCGGTCGGCGATCTTGCGATACTCTTCCTGCGCGGCTTCTTCGGTGGTGTTCTCGTCGGCGAAGGTCTTGCCCGAGGACGCCATCTCCTGCTGGATCGAATTCCACATCAGCTTGAACTCTTCGTCGATCAACGACGGCGGAGCATCGAACTTGTGGGTCTCGTCGAGACGGTCGAGCAGATGACGCTTCACGCGCTGGCGGGTGGCGCCGGCGAATTCCGCAACCAGACGCTCGCGCGCAGCTTCCTTCAGCTTATCGAGCGACTCGAGGCCGAGCGACTTGGCGAATTCGTCGTCGATCGCAGTGTCGACCGGCGATTCGATCTTGCTGGCGGTGGTCTCGAATTCCGCGGCCTTACCGGCCAGCGTGTCGCTGGCATAGTTGGTCGGGAACGTGACCTTAAGGGTGCGGGTCTCGCCCTTGGCGATGCCGATCAGCTGGTCCTCGAAGCCCGGGATGAAGGTGTTAGAGCCGATCTGGACCGGGATCTCCTCGCCGGTGCCGCCTTCGAAAGCGACGCCGTCGATGGTGCCCTTGAAGGCGACGACCACGCGGTCGCCCGACTCGGCCTTCAAACCTTCGGCCTTCTCGGTGAACGAGCGGTTGGCATCGGCCACGCGCTTGATCGATTCATCGACATCGGCATCGCTCACGTCCGCGACCGGCTTCTCGACTTCGAAGCTCTTGAAGTCGGCGAGTTCGATCGGCGGCACCACTTCGACGGCGACGGTGTATTTCAGGTCAGCCTTGCCGGAGAGGATGTCTTCGACTTCCTTCTCTTCGGTCGGCATCGTGATCTTCGGCTCGGTAGCGAGCTTGAGGTTACGCTCGGTGAAGATCTGGGTGTTGGTGGTGCGGATCAATTCATCCACCGTCTCGGCGGCGACCGAGCGGCCATAGAGGCGCTTCAGATGACCGGCCGGAACCTTGCCCGGACGGAAGCCGTTGAGCTTCACCTTGCCCTTCAGGTCTTCGAGGCGCGCATCGACCTTGGCTTCGATGTCGGCAGCCGGAACGCTGATCTGGAATTCGCGCTTCAATCCCTCGGAGAGGGTCTCATTCACCTGCATGGCGTCAATCTTCTTCCCGCTTCGTCCGGCCCGTGGCCGAACAGTGTCAAATTGGTCCGACGCGCGACCGGAAAGCCTGCGCCGATGGTAGTGCCGATCCGCCCTCGCGGAGGCAAAACCCTCGCGGACACGAATCCGGAAATCATCATGGTCAAACGCTACGTGCGCTTGGTGCGGGCAGAGGGACTCGAACCCCCACAACTTTCGTCACTGGAACCTAAATCCAGCGCGTCTACCAATTCCGCCATGCCCGCAGAAAACATCATGTCCGGCCGCGATGTCGCGAGCGGCGGGCTTATAACACGGAGACGACAATTCGCAGCAAAAAAATGGGCCGACAGGAGGCCACTTGCCGCAGCCGTCGCAACTGGACTTTCATGCCCGGAAGTGGTCGGAATTTCCGCATGACGAACAGCTCTCTCGCCCTCACCCGTCGTACCCTGCTGGCTGGCGCCGGCGGCGCCCTGATCGCTCCGCTACTGCCGCGAGCGACTTTCGCCCAGGCCGTTACCGCACTGGAACTACAGGCGAAATCCGGCCCGCTGATCGTTCGTCCAGGAACCAGTTCCGAGGCAGGAACCCTGCATAGCGCCCAGAAGGGCCCGCTCCGCTTCAATCGCGGCGACGAGATCGACGTTCAGATCGTCAATCAGCTCCCTGGCCCTATCCTGTTGAATTGCCGCGGGATCAATGCCGTTTCGGGCATCGCGCCGTTGCTCGATCGCAAACCGATCGGCACCGGGGCGAAGGATTCGTTCAAGTTGCAGATGCGCAGCGCCGGCACGTCCTATGTGGATATGCGCCTGCTCGGCGACGGTGCGCCACTGCCGTCGCAGGTTCGCAGCATGGTCGTCCAGGAGACCGACCCGGTCGAGGTCGATCGCGACGAAGTGCTGCTGATCGAGGATTTTCGCATCACACCGGACGGCAAGTTGCTGGCGCCGGGCGTCGATCCCAAGGACGCCGCGGCGATGTTTCTGGCCAACCGGAAGACGCTGCACGACATTCCCGTCAAGACCAATGAGCGACTGAGACTCCGCCTCATCAACGGCTGCCAACGCTCTGTGATCGCGCTCAAATTCGAGGGGCAGGACGTTCGCGTGATGGCCGTCGACGGTCAGCCCGCGGAACCATTTCCGGCCCGCAACAACCAGGTCGTGCTGGCGCCCGGCACCCGCATCGATGTCTTCCTCGACACGGTCAAGACTGCCGGGACGGTCACCGCAATCCTGCTCCATGACGGCAAGGACATTCGCCGCATCGGCCAGATCGTCACGCTGAAGGACCCGCCGCTCCGCGCCGCACCTCTCGCTGTCGGTCCCCCGCTGCCGTCCAACGGCCTGCCGGATCAGATCGACCTCAAGAACGCGACGCGCTTCGACCTCGCCCTCGGCGCTCCCGAGAGCGGCTGGATCAGGCCGCTCGATCTTGGCCCCTCCACGGTACCAGCCTTCAAGGCCAAGTCCGGAAAGCCGGTGGTGCTGACGCTGACCAACAAGGCAAGCGCCCCCACGATCCTGCAGATGCACGGCCACCATTTCCGGCTGCTCGACAAACTTGACGACGGCTGGAAGCCGTTCTGGCTCGACACGCTGGCCCTCGACCCAGGCCAGACCCAGCGCATCGCGTTCACCGCCCGCAATCCCGGTCGCTGGTTGCTGGAATCCTTTGTAGCCGACTGGGCCGCCCCGCGCCTCGTGCGCTGGTACGAGGTCGGCTAGTAAGGAATCCCGAGCCGGTCATAGAGCCGCCGGAACACCGCCGGCATCACCTCCGGCAGATCCTCCGCAATCAGCCCCGGTCCCGCCTCGCCACCAGCCTCGCCATGCATCCATACGCCGATGCAGGCCGCCTCATAGGCCGGGACCCCTTGCGCCAGAAATGCCCCGATCAGCCCCGCCAGCACGTCGCCCGAGCCGGCCGTCGCCAGCCACGGCGGCGCGTTGGATGCGATGGCGGCGCGGCCGTCGGGAGACGCGACGACGGTGTCCGGTCCTTTAAGCAGGACGACCGCGCCTGACTGCACGGCGGCCGCAGTTACACGATCAAGCTTCGATTGAACCTCAGGATTACCACACAAGCTATTGAATACTCGCGAAAACTCACCCTCATGCGGCGTCAGAACGACTTGAAGATCCGGATCGGCCTTGATCAGATCGAACAGCCGATCGGGCGCGTCCGCAAAACTGGTCAGCGCATCGGCGTCCAGCACCAGCCTTCGTTTTGCCGCAAGACCTGCCGCAACGATGCCACACGTTTTCGCGCCAATTCCTGCGCCTGGCCCGATAATACAGGCGTTGATTTTGCCACTGATAAGAGCCGAAAACTCCTCCGCCGTATCGACCGGCCGCACCATCACCGCGGTCAGCGCCGCCGCATTCACGGCCAGCGCATCGCGCGGCGACGCCACGGTGACGAGCCCCGCCCCACCGCGCAAGGCCGCCCGCGCCGACAGCCGCGCCGCACCAGTCGCCGCGATGTCGCCGGACACGACCACCGCATGGCCCTTGGTGAATTTGTGCCCGTCCACCCGCGGCAGCGGGAAAGCCGCCTGCCACAGATCCGGATTGTTCTCGGCCGCCCTCGGGCCGATCCGTTCCAGCACGCCGTCGTCGATGCCGATATCGATCACCCGCAGCTTGCCGCAATAGCTACGGCCGGGCAGCAGCAGATGGCCGGGCTTCGGGCGGAAGAAGGTCACGGTCTCGGTAGCCAGGACTGCAGCCCCCATCACCGCACCGGAGTTGCCGTTTATGCCGCTTGGCAAATCGACCGCCAGCACGGGTACGCCAGAGGCATTGATCGCATCGATCATGATCTTCGGATCGCCCTTGACCGGACGATCGAGCCCGGCGCCGAAAAGGGCGTCGATGACGAGCGCGGGCGATCCGATCAGCGAGGGATCGCAAGGCAGCACGTCGCCCTTCCAGCCCTTGGCCGCGAGTGCAGCATCGCCTTTCAAGCTGGCACGATCGCACAGGAGAATAACCGATACCTTCCGCCCCTGCGCCGCCAGCTCCGCCGCCGCAACAAATCCGTCGCCGCCATTGTTGCCGCGGCCAGCAACAACGAGAATCGGCCCCTCCTCAGCGAGATCATTCGCTGCATCGGCCACTGCGCGTCCGGCCGCTCGCATCAGTTCAAAGCCCGGCGTGCCGTCGGCAATCGTCAGTTCGTCGGCCCGCGCCATCTCTTCCGTGGTCAGGAGCTCCATGTCGCCATCCGTATCGCCTGTTAAGAAGGCAGCCGCGAAATCGATCTTTCCGGGCAACCTCGACTGCACTTCATTTAATCAATATGCCTACTTGATAGACAATCAGTGTGCGGTATTCTTGTCCCGAGCATCGTCAGGTCTGCTCTAAAAACCTGAAAATGCTTCAAAAATAGCCGCACGCCGAATTTGGCACGGACCCTGCTTTGAGGGAAGCCGACTTCGGACCCGAGCAATCCAGCAGCAGATGATGGAAAAACGGGGGTCGTCTTTTCCGATCGGCGAGAAATCGTCAACGCTCGAGTGGCGGGAGCGTATAACCGCCCGAATGTGAGTATCGAACTGCCTGTACGCAGCCTAGCACATCGATGCGCTGGAGCGACGTAACTTCAAGTCCAGAAACTTTCGGCCAATTTCGAAGTGCCGGGGAGACGTTCAGTGAAAAAGATCGAAGCCATCATCAAGCCCTTCAAGCTCGACGAGGTGAAGGAGGCGCTTCAGGAGGTGGGGCTGCAGGGCATCACCGTCACTGAGGCCAAAGGCTTCGGCCGTCAGAAAGGCCACGCCGAACTGTATCGCGGCGCCGAATACATCGTCGACTTCCTGCCCAAGGTGAAGATCGAGATCGTGATCTCCGACGACCTCGTCGAGAAGGCGATCGATGCGATCCGCCGGGCTGCACAGACCGGCCGCATCGGTGATGGTAAGATTTTCGTCTCCAATATCGAGGAAGCCGTTCGCATCCGCACCGGCGAGTCCGGCCTCGACGCGATCTAAAGTCACATCAACTCGTCCCGGACGCGCTGCAGCGTGAAACGCTGCCGCGTAGAACCGGGACCACCACAAACACCCTCGCCCGTTACGGTCCCGGCTCTGCAAAGCGGCACTTCGTACCGCATCGCGTCCCGGGACACAGCATCCTTACGCGATCTAACCGCGCAAGCTCCCTCCCGGGCTGGACGCTCTTCAAGGGCGATGCTATCCGATTCCCCGACGTCTCGAGGCGTCGGCAAGAGGCTGCTTCGGCAGCCTTCTTGTTGCCGCCTCTTGTTGTTGAAGACATATGGTTGTGACCCTTTCGTCATACGCCATCGTTACGTCCGGAATTCGGCCCGCAAACAAGGTAGGGAAACCCATGACGACCGCCAAAGAAGTCCTGCAATCCATCAAGGACAACGACGTCAAATACGTCGATCTGCGTTTCACCGATCCGCGCGGCAAATGGCAGCACGTCACCTTCGACGTCTCGATGATCGACGAAGATATCTTCGCCGAAGGCACCATGTTCGACGGTTCGTCCATCGCCGGCTGGAAGGCGATCAACGAGTCCGATATGACCCTGATGCTCGATCCCGCCACCGCTGTGATCGATCCGTTCTTCGCCGAGACCACCATGGTCATCACCTGCGACGTGCTCGATCCCGGCACAGGCGAGCCCTATAACCGCGACCCGCGCGGCATCGCCAAGAAGGCCGAAGCCATGGTGAAGTCCATGGGCGTGGGCGACACCGTCTATGTCGGCCCGGAAGCCGAATTCTTCGTATTCGACGACGTGCGCTTCTCGGCGCAGCCCTACAACACCGGCTTCAAGCTCGACTCATCGGAACTGCCGACCAATTCGGACACCGACTATGAGAGCGGCAATCTCGGCCACCGTATCCGCAACAAGGGCGGCTACTTCCCCGTCCCGCCGCAGGACTCGCTGCAGGACATGCGCTCGGAAATGCTGGGCGCCATGGCGCGCATGGGCGTCAAGGTCGAGAAGCACCATCACGAAGTGGCCTCGGCCCAGCACGAACTCGGCATGAAGTTCGACACGCTGACCTACATGGCCGACCAGATGCAGGTCTATAAGTACTGCATCCATCAGGTCGCCCACATCTACGGCAAGACCGCCACCTTCATGCCGAAGCCGATCTTCGGCGACAACGGCTCGGGCATGCATGTGCATCAGTCGATCTGGAAGGACGGCAAGCCGACCTTCGCCGGCAACAAATATGCCGACCTGTCGGAAAACTGCCTGTACTACATCGGCGGCATCATCAAGCACGCCAAGGCGATCAACGCCTTCACCAACCCGTCGACCAACTCCTACAAGCGTCTGGTCCCGGGCTATGAAGCTCCCGTGCTGCTCGCCTACTCGGCCCGCAACCGCTCGGCCTCCTGCCGCATCCCGTTCACGACCTCGCCGAAGGCGAAGCGCGTGGAAGTCCGCTTCCCGGATCCGATGGCGAACCCCTATCTCGCTTTCGCATCGATGCTGATGGCCGGCCTCGACGGTATCAAGAACAAGATCGATCCGGGCCCGGCGATGGACAAGGATCTCTACGATCTGCCGAAGGAAGAGCTGAAGCAGATCCCGACCGTCTGCGGTTCGCTGCGTGAAGCCCTCGAAAGCCTCGACAAGGACCGCGCCTTCCTGAAGGCCGGCGGCGTGTTCGATGACGATTTCATCGACGCCTATATCGAACTGAAGATGCAGGACGTCGAGCGTTTTGAAATGACCCCTCACCCGGTCGAGTTCGAGATGTACTACTCGTACTGATCGGCTCTTGCGATCAACGACAAGATCAAGGCGCTCCGGCAACGGGGCGCCTTTTTTGTTTGGGGCACAGGATAGATCGAGCGGAGCGCGCCCATCCTGGTTTTACTTTCGATTGCGGATTAGCCCGAAGCCAACCGTCTAGTAGATGATGCCCCGTTTCAGCCGACTGTTTCATGTCCCGTTTGTAAGCGCATGCCGGATCGTCGATGCGGGGCGTGCGCTCCTGCTGCTTGTGGCACTCGGCACCGCCGCCTCGGCCGACGTCGTCGACAAGGACGCACCGCCACCGCCCGGCACTCTGTTGCAAGAACTCAATAGCGGGCCAGCCTTGTCCGACGCAGCGACGGTGCTCGGTGCACCCATGCCGCTCAGCGCGCCTGTCGAAATCCCGTTCCAGATCGAAGGCGGCCACATGCTGATCGAAGCATCGATCAATGGCGGCGCGAAACAGACCTTTCTGTTCGACACCGGCGGCCGGCTGGTGCTGACGCCGGAGGCCGCAGGCGACCTGAAATCCCTGCCGGGACGTCAGGCCATGATGGCCGGCATCGGCCCGACCATCACCAAGGTCTCCATCGTCACCGTCGATCGCCTGACGGTCGGCAGCCTGACGCTGGATAAGCAATCAGCCGCCATTGCGGAACTGCCGAACTGGATTGTCGATCGCGGTTCAAAACCGCGCCTCGCTGGCCTGATCGGTCCCGAACTGATCACACGCCGCATCGTTACCATCGACTATCGCAAACGGATGATGACGTTGCATCCCTCGGGGCAAGTCCGACCGGGACCAAATGCAATCGTGTCCAGACTGGGCTTCAGCGTATCGCCCGAAGGCCTCGGACATCCATCGGTGCGCGCGAGCATAGGCGACGTCGAAGGCGAGATGCTCATCGATACCGGAGCAACGGGCGGCGTATTCCTGAACGAGCGTTTCATCACCGCACACAATCCGTTTCGACCGGGCGGCAAGACCATTCGTTTCTTCTCGCCAGGCGGCGTCGGCGGGCTCCTGCAGATGCAGGCCGGCATCGGCACCACGTTCCGGCTAGGCACTGCGGTTTTCAACGCACCTCTGATCCACGGTCCCGT
Source organism: Bradyrhizobiaceae bacterium PARB1 (assembly GCA_002256345.1). GTDB lineage: Bacteria > Pseudomonadota > Alphaproteobacteria > Rhizobiales > Xanthobacteraceae > Tardiphaga. The sequence goes on from NKIY01000015.1 coordinate 15,180, forward strand.
CAGCCAGAACCGAAGCCTTCGCGATCTCAACGTGTCCGGCATCATCGGTGCCGAGATTTTATCGCGCTTCGTGGTTACGCTCGACTTTCCGTCGAGCCGAGCATGGTTCGAACCGATTGCCGGAGCGAAACTCAACTCCGTCTGGCAGTCCGTCGGCGTCGTGCTGAGCAAGCCCGACCCTTCGCATTTCGAAGTGATCGACGTCCTGCCTGGGACACCGGCGGAACGCGCCGGCATCCAGCGCGGCGACAGGATCGTCACCTATGGCGGGCAACCCGCCCGCAATCTTGGCCTGCGTGATCTGTCGAAATTCCGGGACAAGGCTGTGAGCGTCGTGTTGTCGGATCAGCGTCGTCACGACCTCTCGCCGGTGCAGATCCTGCCATAGGCGGCAAACAGCAGCCCGAATGAGCGCAGCGCGCATGTTCATGATCGCGGCCTCTCGCATCGATCTGGCTTCGCCAACTGCAGCTTCAACGACGGGGACCGGACGTACAGGCTGTAGAAAGTTCCCACCAACCGCTACGATCCCGCCAACTGAGGTCTAAAGAGGACATCGACCCCGTAGTTCGTTGCATTGAAACTGTTCGCAGGGAATATGGGATCCTCATAATATGTATAGACGCCATTGCCTCCGCTGGTCGAACTCGCCGGCGCCGTAAGTGGGCCGCTGGTCAGTGCGTTGGCAAAGAAATTTGGGGTCGCCGAATAGTCGCTGAACGTATGATAGGATGCGACATAGGTCGTTCCCGCTGTAACCGCTACTGGATTGGAGAAATCGACCGTTTGCCAGCCGCTGGCTGTCTCGTTCGTAAATGTAGCGGTCGCCAGCAAGGTGCCGTTCGTGGTCCACAAATCGGCGACATGCGTGCCAGTGTTCTGCGGTCCCTTGTAGAACTCGAGTCCTGTGATGGTGCCATTTTCGGACGGCTGGAATTTCACACCAAGTTCTACACCGAGTGAAGCATTGGCATCGTTGCTAACGGTCACCGTACTCGGCGTATAGGTCTGGTTGAAAAGGCTAGCGTCGCTGACTGTCAGTCCGACATTTGCCGAGGCAGAATTTTGACCGTCGGTTATGGTGTAAGTGAAACCGGCCGACCCGGTATAGTTTCCTGTGGGCGTGAAGCTGACGGTCTGTGTGTTTGTATTGTAGCTGACCGTCCCGTTACTTGGATTTCCGACGCCCGAAATGGACAATGAGAGACCATTCGGATCCGTGTCATTGGCCAACAGTGTCGATGCAGGGATCGACAGGGTTGTATTCGTCACGTCCGTCAATCCATTGACGCTCTGGGCAGTCGGAGGCTGGTTCGATGCCTGGACAAAGGCAACATCGACCCAGTAGTTGCTGGCGTTGAAGCTGCTCGTCGGGAAGATCGGGTTGCTGCCATACGCGTAGACGCCGTCGCCGCCACTTGTCCCGCTGGCCGGCGCCGTCAGCGCACCGTTGGTGAGTGCGGTGTTGAAGTAATTGGCATCGTCTGAATAGTCCCCGCTGCTGGTGAAGTAGGAAGCGACATATGTCGTTCCCGCGGTAATGGAAACCGGTGTTGAGAAGTTGACCTGTTGCCAGCCGCTGCCGGTCTCGTTCGTCGAGGTGGCACTTGCAAGCAGGGTTCCGGACGAAGTCCACAGGTCCGCCACATGCGTTCCCGTGTTCGTCGGCCCCTTGTAGAAGCGGATCCCGGAGATCGTGCCATTTGCCGAGGCCACGAACTTGACGCCGAGGGTCACCGCATTCGGATCGTTGACGCTAATTGTACCGGGAGTAGAACTTGCACTGAACAGTGTTTGCGCGGTTGACGGATTGCTGACCGTGACGGCGACATTGCCCGAGGCTGAGGCTTCGCCATCGGTGATCGTGTAGGTGAAACTGGCTGGCCCGACATAGTTGGTCGCCGGCACAAAGCTGACGGTCTGTGTGGTGGCGTTATAGCTGACCGTTCCATTGACCGGATTGCTCACACCCGAGATCGACAACGAAAGACCGTTTGGGTCCGTGTCGTTGGCGAGCAGTGTCGATGCCTGGATCGACAGCGCAGTGTTTTCGGTCGCGACAAGGCCGCTGACATTGTTCGCGACTGGTGGCTGTACCGCAGATTCATTGTAGACGACATCAACCCAATAGTTGCTGGCGTTGTAGCTGCCGGTGGGGAAAGTGGCGGCGCTACCATATGCGTAGACACCGTCGCCGCCGCTCGTTCCGCTCGCCGGCGCGGTCAGCGGTCCATTGGTGAGAGCGCTATTGAAGTAGTTGGCGTCGTCTGAATAATTTCCGGTACTTGTGAAATAGGAAGCGACATAGGTCGTTCCCGCGGTAATAGACACCGGCGTTGAGAAATTGACCTGTTGCCAGCCACTCGCGCTCTCATTGGTGAAGGTGGCGCTGGCGAGCAAGGTCCCGCTGGAACTCCACAGATCCGCCACATGGGTGCCCGTGTTCGTCGGCCCCTTGTAGAAACGGATCCCGGAGATCGTGCCATTCGCAGAAGCCACGAACTTGACGCCGAGAGTCACCGCATGGGGATCATTGACGGTGACTGTGCCGGGGATAGCACTTGCACTGAACAGCGTCTGCGCGGTTGTCGGATTGCTCACGCCGATCGAGACATTCCCGGAGGCGGAGGCTTGCCCATCAGTGATCGTGTAGGTGAAACTCGCCGGCCCGACATAGCCGGTGGTGGGTACGAAGCTCACGGTCTGCGTGTTGGCATTGTAGCTGACCGTTCCGTTGCTCGGATTGCTAACACCCGAGACCGACAATGAAAGACCGTTCGGATCGGTATCGTTGGCGAGCAGCGTCGAAGCCGCAATCGACAGGGTTGTATTTTCGGTCGCGACCAGGCCGCTGACATTGTTCGCGACCGGCGGCTGCACCGCAGATTCGTTGTAGACGACGTCGACCCAGTAATTGCTGGCATTGAAGCTATTGGTCGGAAAAACTGCGCCGTATGCATACACACCATCGCCGCCGCTCGTTCCGCTGGCCAATGCCGTAAGCGAACCGCTGGTAACGGCGGAGTTGAAGTAATTGGCGTCGGCCGAGTATTCACCGCTGCTGGTGTAGTAGGAAGCGACATAGGTCGTTCCCGCAGTAATGGACACCGGGCTCGAGAAATTGACCTGCTGCCAGCCGCTTGCGCTTTCGTTTGAAAAGGTGGCACTGGCAAGCAAAACCCCGGTGGTCGTCCATAGATCCGCTACATGCGTTCCGGTGTTTTGTGGCCCCTTGTAAAAGCGAATTCCTGAGATCGTGCCGTTGGCAGAAGCCACGAACTTGACGCCGAGCGTCACTGCATTGGGGTCATTGGCGGTGATCGTGCCTGGGGTCGCACTTGCGCTGAACAAGGTCTGCGCCGCCAGCGGATTGTTGACGCTGATTGAGACATTGCCCGAGGCAGAGGCTTGTCCATCCGTGATCGTATAAGTGAAACTGGCTGGCCCCACATAGTTGCTCGTTGGCACAAAGCTGGCCGTCTGTGTGGAGGCATTGTAGCTGACCGTGCCACCGACTGGATTACTGACACCCGAGATCGACAACGAAAGGCCATTGGGATCTGTGTCGTTGGCCAGCAGCGTCGAAGCCGAAATCGACAACGTCGTATTTTCAAACGCGACCAGGCCACTGACGTTGCTGGCGACGGGTCCTGTGGCCCCGTTGAAGACCACATCAACCCAGTAGTTGCTGGCGTTCGCGCTGCCGGTCGGGAAGACGGGGCTACCACCATACGCGTAGACACCATCGCCGCCGCTCGTCCCGCTGGCCGGCGCGGTGAGCGATCCGCTGGTGACTGCGTTATTGAAGTAATTGGCGTTGTCCGAATAATCACCGGTGCTGGTGAAGTAGGAAGCGACATAGGTCGTGCCCGCGGTGATGGACACCGGGTTCGAAAAATTGACCTGTTGCCAACCGCTAGCGCTTTCATTCGTAAAGGTGGCGCTGGCAAGCAAGGTACCGCTGGAGCTCCACAGGTCCGCTACATGCGTGCCGGTGTTGTTCGGCCCCTTGTAGAAACGGATCCCGGAGATCGTGCCGTTCGTAGAAGCCACGAACTTGACGCCCAGGGTCACCGCATTGGGATCGTTGACGGTGATTGTGCCTGGCGTGGCGCTTGCCGCGAACAATGTCTGCACGGTCGTCGGATTGTTGACGGTGATTGATACGTTGCCGGAGGCGGATTCCTGTCCATCTGTGATCGTGTAAGTAAAACCGGCCGATCCGACATAGTTGGCAGCCGGTACGAAGCTGACGACCTGTGTGCTGGCGTTATAGCTAACGGTGCCGCCGACGGGATTGCTGACACCCGAGACCGACAACGAAAGACCGTTCGAATCCGTATCGTTGGCGAGCAGCGTCGAAGCCGGGATCGACAGCGTGCTATTCTCGGTCGTAACCAGGCCGGTAACGGTGTTGGCCTGCGGCCCGACGCTCTGATCGTTGAATACGACATCAACCCAGTAATTGTCACCCGAGACAGGGACGTTCGTGGGGAAGATACTGCCTGACGAATAAGAGAAAACACCGTCGAGTCCGTTGGCTATCGCAGAAAGAGAGCCGTTTGTCGGATTTTGCAGCGTATCGAAATAATAAGGTGTATCCGAGTATTCACCACCACTGGAATGATACGAGGCGACGTAGGTCGTATTCGCAGCGATCATCACTGGCGTGGAAAAGTTGACCTGTTGCCAGCCGCTGGCGGTCTCATTGGTGGCAACCGCAGTCGCGAGCAGTGTGCCCGTAGTGCTCCACAGGTCAACTACGTGGCTCCCGGTGTTCAGAGTTCCCTTATAGAAACGGATCCCTGTGATGTACCCGTTTGTGCTCGATGTGAATTTGACACCGACCTCCACCGCATTTTTATCATTGGCGTCCGCTGTGGCTGGCGTAGAACTCGGACTGAACAGGCTGAGAGCCGAGGACGGCGCAACGTTATATGTAACGCCAGGAGCTGGTGTTTCGACATTGATGCTATCGTCGACGGCGCGGGATTCGATTGTATATTTCCCCGGCGCCGGAGCGTTGAAGGTATAACTCCAGTTTTCCGTGGCAGCGCCGACGCCAGTGGTTGCCGGGTGCCATGTTTTTCCTCCATCCGTCGAGACATCGACGGCCGCAATCACCCCGCCACCGGAATCCGTGGCAGAGCCCGTGACCGTTACTGACTGCCCCTCGACCGGCGTCGTACTGGAGACGCTGGAGATCGTTGACGTTGGCGGCGTATGGTCGGTTGACTCACTCGCGATCTTGAGGGTCGCCTGGAGCGTCGATGGCTGGACCCCCATATCGGCGAACAGGTTCACCGTCGCCTGCTCGACACTCGGGTCGGCCGCCTGAGGCGTGTAGAGTGTTGACAGGGATTCATCGGCCAAGCCCCACGACCAGAAAACCGTGCCCGCGCCAAAGACAAGCGCTCCACTCGTCGGGTCGCGGTACTCCACCAGATTATGGGTAGCGGTGCCGGACGTATCGACGTTGCCAAACTCCGTATTGTAGCCGGGGTCATTCGCCACGGTCGTCGTGGAGAGATCGACCAGGCCAACCGGCTCGAAGCCGTTGTCAGGAGCGGAATCCCATTCATAGCCGAGGAGATCGGACGCCAATGTCGCCGTTTGGCCAGGCGCGGTCGAAGCGACGGAAGTGTTTCGCCAGATGCGCAGTTGCGTCTCGCCGTAAGGAATCGTGATTGCCCCGAGGCCAAGCGTGCTCTCATCGACCTGAAACACTGTACCGGTGAGCGCGTTTGAAGGCATCCCGGCGCCGCCAAAATTGGTCGGCGCCTCGAACGAACCCGTTCCGGTCCCGCTGGGATTGACGATAGCCTCGAAGTGGCTGTCCTTGTAGGATTCCAGAGTGCGATCAGGCGTCGCGCTGCCATCGATACTGTTGAGGAACTCGGTCTGCCAGAATATCTCGTTGCCGCTCATAAAGGCGAGATTGACGCCCGCATTGGCCGCCGCCTGAACATTCGCCACCTGGCTATCGGTCCAGTATTCGTCATGCCCGGCGTCCATGAAAATCTTGTGGTTGAGAAGCAGCGCACCGTCAGTCGCGGTATCCATCCCGGAGATATACGAAACGTCGTAACCGTTCTCCTCCAGCCAGTAGATCGCAGAATATTCAGCGCCGAATACGCTGTCTTGCACTCCGCTCTCGGCTCCGGACGAGTCGTATGTTGTAAGAGGCCGATTGTAACTGACCGCATAGGCGGCGCCTAACCCCGTTTGGCCGTCAGAAACGGGGGCAGGTCCATTACCGCCGTAAAGATTGGCCCCGCCCCAGCCATTGTACGCTTCCCATGTTTCGTCGGAGGTTTGAAAAACGATGTCGCTGTCGGAGTTCGGATTCTTGACGACGAACGGAATCTGAAAAATCTGACTGGGGTTACTGACGCTCCCCTGGACGATGTTGGCGATATACACGCCCGACACGGCGCTTGAGGGGATATCCCAGGCATCGGTCACCGACCAATTGCCCGCGTCCACCAAACCCGTGGAGGGATCGACGATAGCATTCGGCTGTACGGTCGCGGTCGAAGAATTATGCTGGATCGTGTCAACCAAACGTGCGCCGTCACCGCCGTAGTAACCCAATCGATAGATATCGATCTGATATGTCCCATTTCCTGTCGTATTATTGATCTTGAAATCGACGGTTCCACCAACACTTGTGCTCATGCTGGTGGTGTAGCCTTGCAGTGACGAGGAATCTTTTCCAGGAGCGATCTCCCACACGCTTTGAGGCGTTCCTGGCAACTCGTTTTCCAGCACAACAGGGTTCTGAGCGGTCTTGAGCGTTACGCTTCCGTTGGCGCTATGGGCCGCTGGATCGGACACAGTGTAGGAAAATGTCGAACTCTGGCCGGTGTTATCCTGAGCGGGCTTGAACATCAGCCCGGTCAGTTGCGCGACGGTCAGCTTCTCGCCAACGGTCACCGCAGTGGCAGCGTCGGCGAGCAGCACCGTTCCATCGGTCGGCAGGGCTGTCACCGTCACGCTCAGCGATGAAGCAGCAAAGCTCGCATCGCTCGGCGCTGCAATACCCATCGCCGTCGCACCGCTGTTTTCATCAACGGTGAGAGAGGTTGCAGTTGTTACTAATGGCGTGTTGCTCGAACCGATATTGAGGGTCGCACTGCCCGACGTGGCGGCGCCGCTCGGGTCTGACACTCGATAGGCGAAGCTTGAGCTTTGCCCAAATGCACCGGTGGTCGGTACGAATTCAAGGCCAGTCAGTTGTGCAACTGTCAGACTTTCGCCAACGCTTACCGGCGTCGTCCCATTCGACAGGACAACCGTCCCGTCTGTCGGCAGCGCCGTAACACTCACACTCAGTGACGAAGCGAGAAAACTTGCATCGGTTGGTGCGGCTATATCGATCGGCGTCGCGCCGCTATTCTCGGCAACCGTGAGCGACGATGGCGAAGTTATCGGAGGCGTGTCCGGGTCGACCTGAAGAATAACGCTGCCGTTGATCTTGTTGCCGGCTGGATCCGACACGCTGTAGATCAGGCTGGACGTTGTGGAAGTAGCGCCCGTCGCGGTGGCCGTTGGGATAAACTCTAGCCCGGTCAGCTGGGCCACCGTCAATGTCTGCCCCGCCGTAACGGTCGCCCCGTTTGCGAGTGTGACCGTCCCATCCGTCGGGAGCGTGGTTATCGTGACGGCCAGCTGGGTCGAGGGGTAAGCGGAGTCAGTCGGCGCTTGAATGTTGATCGACGTCGCTGCGCCGTGCTGGGGAACATCCAATAGTGCTGGAAAGGTCACCAACGGCTTGTTGCTTGCACCGATCGCCACCGTGGCCGCTCCCGTGACAGTGCTGCCGCCTGGGTCGGATACAGTAAAACCAAAGCTCGAACTCGCGCCGAAACTGTTCAACGACGGCCTGAATTTCAAGCCAGTGAGCTGGCTGACCGTCAGGCTCTGTCCCAGCCTAATCGGCGTAATGCCATCGGCCAGCAAAATCGTGCCATCGACCGGCAGGCTCGTCACCGCGATCGTCAGGGCCGAGGAGGAATAGCTCGTGTCTACCGGAGCCGCGATCCCTATCGATGTCGCAAGACTGTTCTCAGCAACGGTCAACGAGGCCGAACTCTCGCTAAGCATGGCGAGCTCCTCCAGATAAAATTAAATGCGACTTCATTTAATTTTATTATAATTAATTATATGCGTCAATAAGTCGAAAAATATACGATAAAATTAAATATCGACATGAACCCAGGAGCTTGCACGTCGAGCGATGGACGCGCCCGATCGACTTTAGAAGCAATCTTGATCCGCCTGGCGCTGTTCTCGTAGTGCGAATGATCTTGTTCGAACGCGGGAATACGCTCTTAGGGATCGCGCCTCGCAATCGCGTTTGCAACCAAACGAACGAATGCAGCGAGGGCCGGCTGACGGTGCCGTTATTTCCGTGAGAACGCCCTGCCCGGCTCGATCGCTTCCGAAAATCCGATCGCCGTCACCGCACGCGATGCATCCGCTTCGCTTTCAGACCATGGCAACTTCTCCATGATCGTACGCGTCACCGGCTCGCCAAGAGATCCGCCGAAATCCAGCGGCCACAGACCATTCGGCACGGCTTCCACCATCACGCCGCGCAAACGCACCCCATCGCCGAGCGACGACAGATCGCCCGGCTGCACGCGGCGAATGCTGGACGCCTCGCGCGTGCTGTCGAAGCTTGCAAGCACCGGCATCAGCTCGCCGGTCACCGCCACGGCGCCCGTCTGATGTCCGACATCGCGAAACGAGATCTTTCGCCCCGCCGCCTGATACGCCCGCATCGCCACAAAATTGGTGCCGTCGAAATCGGCATGGCCTTTGTCGTCATGCAGCATCAGCGCGACGAGATTCCGGCCGCCGCCGAGATCGATCATCACGGCATCCCCACGCGAGGTGGTTTTCCCGCCAGATTGATAGCCACGATAGGGATGCACGGATACGATTGTGGAAGCCGATTTCGGCCCCTCGGTCGTCTCGACTTCGAGGGTCAGGCGATATTTATGCCCTGGCCTGTTCATACGGATCTGATCGCCGATCACGATCACCGCAAGCAACACGACCGGACCGGCCCATTTCAGGATCTTCATCGGCATGCCTCCCTCTCCGCCATGCCCGATCCCGCGCGACGCGTCAAAGCGGCGATATGTCTTGATCCCCGACGCGATTGACGGGACAGTGATCCCGCTTCGAGTGCAGAGGATTGACAGTGACCACAGACCGCAATGTCCAGACGCGCAGCGATCTTGCCTGGGCGATTTCTGTGGGCGGCATAGCCACGGTGTCCTTCACGATCTTCGTGGTGTTCGCCTGGTACTTCTCCGCAACGCTATTCCTCGTTTTTGCCGGCATTTTGCTGGGCGTTGCCCTCAACGCGCTGACACAGCTCGCGGGCCGCGTCTTGGGCGGCCCGCATCCACTGCGACTGGCACTCGTCTGCGTGGTGCTGGCGGCGATGCTGGGCGGCTTGCTCTATCTCGGCGGCGCCACCATCGCGAGCCAGGCCAAGGCGCTGTCGGGAACGCTGAAATCGCAGGTTGTCAGCGTGAAGACATATCTCGAGCAGCATGGCGTCGACACCAGCTATTTCGACTTCAACAGTATCCTGTCCGATGCGTCCAAGGACGAAAGCAAGGACACGTCCGCGACGGAAATCCCCGGCACCGTGGCGCCGAGCACGGCCCCGATCCCGCGCACCAGTAATCTGCCGAGCGCAGGCACCATCGCGTCGTCAGGCGGCGCCATCGTGACACAGACGCTGAAGATCCTGCTCGGCACGGTCGGGGCCGTCGGCAATTTCTTCATCGTGCTGTTTCTCGGCCTCGCTTTTGCTGCGCAGCCCAGCGTCTATCGCAGCGGCTTGCTGCGGCTGACGCCGAAGAGGCACCGGGGGCCCGTAACGATCGTCGTCGACCGTATCAGCGACACCCTGCAGCGCTGGCTGATCGCGCAGATGATCACGATGGTGGCGGTCGGTGGCGTGACCTGGATCGGACTGAAGCTGATCGGCATTCCCAGCGCGTTCATTCTCGGCGTGCAGGCCGGACTACTCGCATTCATTCCGACCGTCGGCGCCATTCTCGGCGGCCTGATCGTGGTGCTGGCGAGCCTTGCCTCTGGCTGGATAGCCGGCGCCTCGGCTTTTGTGCTGTTCATGGCCGTACATGCGCTGGAGAGCTACATCCTGACGCCGATCCTGCAGCGGCAGGCGCTGGATATTCCGCCGGCGACGCTGTTTGCGTTTCAGATCACGCTGGGCGTGGTGTTCGGCGTCTGGGGGCTGGCGCTGGCATTGCCGGTAATGGCCATCGGCAAGGTAATCATCGATTATCTGCGCGAGGACGAGGACGCCCCCGCGCAGGAGACAGCGCAGGCGTAGCTTACGTCGTCAGCACCGTTTCGGTGTGCTCGACATAAGGCGGCGTCTCAAAATACGGGCCGACCAATGCACGCCATTCGGCGAAATCCGCAGAGCCGCGGAAATCGACCGTGTGATTTTCCAGCGTTTCCCATTTCGCAACCAGCCGATAGCGCGATGGCAGCTCAACCGACTTGTGCAGTTCGAAGCCGAGGCCGCCCTTGGCACGCAGGAATAGCGGCCTGGCCTTGGCGACGGCGGCCTCAAAATCCTTCTCGGTCCCCGGCTTGACGTCGATTTGTGCGATTTCCGTGATCATCGTTTCCCGACCCTTTGTTTGCGGTCGGGCAATGTAGCCCGGATGGCGTGAAGCGCAATCCGTCCGGCAGTGTCAAGATTTCGCGAAGTAGACCGCGACGGTGGCGATGATCGCCGTGCAGGCGGTGACGAAGGCGATCAGCGGGCCGCGGCCCTTCTGCGTACCGTAGCGCCCCTGCGCGCGGCGCTGCGCGATCAGTGCGGTCTCATATTCGTCGGATGACGAGAACATGCAGGCAAAACCCGAACGCGCTGCGTGGGCAGCGGCATCGAGCGACATCAGGGCTGGATTCGAAGTGCGATCGCGCGAGGTCATCATGCGATGACCATGGAATCGATTGGTAAACCGTCCCTTACTGCGCGACTTCCATTTTCATGGTGACGCCGGCACGGACAGCGCGGACGGCAGGCTTTGACGCCAAGCCGGACACTGCGGCCTTGCGCCCCTGCTCCAGTGACAGCGGCTCTTCTTCGGCCGACTGAACGCGGTTACGGCCGGAGCGTTTCGCCTGATAGAGCGCGGTATCCGCCGCCGCGAGCAGCACATCGAGCTCCGTGCCGGCGGGACCGCCCGCAACACCAATGCTGACGGTGGTCGCCACCGGCGCCTCGTCCACCTCGATGCCGCAACCGGCAAAATTCTCGCGGACGCGTTCGGCCGCCTGCATCGCTTCCTCCAGGCTGCACGGCAACATGGCTGCGAATTCCTCGCCGCCGATGCGTCCGGTCAGGTCGGTGATGCGCAGCGAATGGGTGATGACCGAGGCGAACAGTTTCAGCACCTCGTCGCCGGCGGGATGACCGAAGCGGTCGTTGATCGATTTGAAGTGATCGATATCGAAGATCATCACGGTGATCGGCCGCCGCGCTTTTGCTTCGCGCTCGATCATGCGTGCGGTGGCTTCGGCAAAGCCCCGGCGATTGAGCAGGCCGGTCAGCGGATCGCAGGATGCCGCCACCTTGTGGGCAGCGACGGTACGCTCGGACACCAGCACGAAAATCAGGAACACGGTGCCGACGGCGTAAAGGACGAGTTCGACAGCGAAGACCATCACCCAAACGCTGTTGCCGAACGTCGCGCCGTCCGCATGCAGGACGTCTCCGAGCAGGATCGGCAGCATCAGCGCAAACCCGTGCAACAGCGGCACCAGCACGGTCGGCCAGCGGCGCTGCAGCGATTTGCGGCGCTCAAGTCCGAGTTCATAGGCGGTGAGGACGGCATAGAGCGCAACGATGCCGGCACCGATGGTGGTGCGCAGCGGCGTCATGTCGACCGGCAGGGTAAAAATCGCCGCGATCCAGGCGATGGCGCCGAGAAATATGCCGCCCCAGATCGGCCGACGACCGTGAAACACCCGCGCAGCGGTCCATACCATGCCGCACGCAACGAAACCGAAGGCGTTGAGCGCCAGCGTCGGCATCTCACCGAGCAGCGGTCCGACGAGCGTCCACAAGCCGACGGAAACGCCGCCCAGCAGATAAGCGGAGCCCCACCAGTTCAGCGCGGGGATGTTTTCGTGCCGTCCGAAGTAGAGAAGCATTCCACCAAGCATCGCAGCGACGAGCGTTGCGACCAGATAAAGTGTGGATGTGTCGAGCAACATGTCCGCGCACCGGCAATCATTTGCAATATGACCGGCCAGCATCGGCCGGATGGGCATGTCGCCCTGCGCGAACGTAACTATCTACCCATTGGAAATTCGTTTTAGCGCAAAGCAAAGTTTTCCGGAAAAACCGCAACAAAGTCTCGGTAGTTCCGCCAATACCCAACGCAAAAAGGGCGCCCGAAGGCGCCCTTTTCCGAATGATTGTCCGTGAAGCGATTAACGCTTCGAGAACTGGAACGAACGACGGGCCTTGGCCTTGCCGTACTTCTTACGTTCGACGACACGCGAGTCGCGGGTCAGGAAGCCGCCCTTCTTCAGAACCGAGCGCAGCTCCGGCTCGAAGTTAGTCAGGGCCTTCGACAGGCCGTGGCGCACGGCGCCGGCCTGGCCCGACAGGCCGCCACCGGCGACGGTGCAGACCACGTCATACTGACCGGCGCGGGCCGCAGCGACCAGCGGCTGCTGGATCAGCATGCGCAGCACCGGACGGGCGAAGTACACTTCGACGTCGCGGGTGTTGACGGTGACCTTGCCGGAGCCCGGCTTGACCCAGACGCGGGCAACCGCGTCCTTGCGCTTGCCGGTGGCATAGGCGCGGCCCTGCTTGTCGACCTTCTTCTCGTAACGCGGCGCGTCGGGTGCGGCGACCTTCAGCGAAGCGAGCTGGTCGAGAGACTGCATCGTATCGGACATAGTTATGCTGCCCTCTTGTTCTTGCGATTCAGCGCGCCAACGTCGAGCGTCTCGGGCTGCTGTGCTTCATGCGGATGATCGGCACCGGCGTAAACGCGCAGATTGCCCATCTGGACACGGCCGAGTGGACCACGCGGGATCATGCGCTCGACGGCCTTCTCGACCACGCGCTCCGGGAAGCGGCCTTCGAGGATCGACTTGGCCGAACGTTCCTTGATGCCACCGATGAAGCCGGTGTGATGATAGTACATCTTGTCGTCGCGCTTGCGACCGGTGAACACCACCTTGTCGGCGTTCACGATGATGACATTGTCACCGCAATCGACATGGGGGGTGTAAGTCGGGAGATGCTTGCCGCGCAGCCGCATGGCGACCAGCGTGGCGAGGCGGCCGACCACGAGACCGGTGGCGTCGATGACGATCCACTTTTTCGTGACCTCAGCCGGCTTTGCCGAAAAGGTTTTCATTGGGACGATCCGTATAACGGGGTGAAACAGAGATCGGCGCCCGAGAGGGGCGCCGAATTGAGGGTGGTTCTAGAGAACCGCTCGGCTTCCGTCAATGGTGTATATCAACATAAAATGCTTTGAAATCAGCACCTTATAATTAAGGTGCAATATTACCTGAAAAATCACGCTGTAATCGGAATAGAATAAGTGGACGTGACATGCGCGATCGGGTCCGCCGAGGTACCCGACAGCAGGTTCACCTCCCCCACCGCAAGGCGCTTGCCAAGCTTTAGGAGCTTGGCGGCAGCGAGCACGTCCTGCCCGGGCTGGCCCTTGCGCAGGAAATTGATGTTCAGGCTGGTGGTAACCGCAAGGCCGACAGGGCCGATCGCCGATAGGAGCACGACATACATGGCGAAATCGGCAAGAGCCATCAGGGTCGGCCCCGACACTGTGCCGCCCGGGCGCAGCATGCGTTCGCCGTAGGTCTGGCGCAGCAGGCAGGTCGTGCCGTCAGCATGTTCAATGGCAATGTCGCCGGCTCCAAACGCCTGTGGGAATTCCCGGCGCAGGAATTCTTCCAGTTCCGGCACCGTCATTTTCGCGTCAACCATGTCTCCGACCCGCCTCCCGTCTTTTCGCCGACACCGTCCTGTTACAATATGGTGACGGATAAGCCCAGCCGATGGAAGACAAGACATGGCTCAACCTGCCCGCGCGGAAATCGCGCAACCATCCGTTCTTTTGCGTGAGACGATGGGCGATGTCGCCCTGCTCACGCTCAACCGCCCCGCCGCACGGAACAGCTTGTCGGACAGGCTGATTGCCGAACTCCACACAGCCCTGGATGAGATCGCGGACGACAAGACCGTACGCGCCGTGGTGATCGCGGCTAACGGGCCGGTCTTCTCTGCCGGGCACGACCTGAAGGAATTGACCGCCCGCCGCGCCGATGCCGATCGAGGGCGCGCCTATTTCGGCGAGCTGATGACGGCCTGCAGCGCGATGATGCAAGCGATTGTGCGGCTACCGAAGCCGGTAGTGGCCGCCGTACAAGGCATCGCCACGGCCGCTGGCTGCCAGCTCGTGGCAAGCTGCGATCTTGCCATTGCTTCCGAGCAAGCTCGCTTTGCGACGCCGGGTGTCGATATCGGCCTGTTCTGCTCGACCCCGATGGTGGCGCTGTCGCGCAATGTGGCGCGCAAGCAGGCCATGGAGATGTTGCTGACCGGCGAACCGATCTCCGCTGAACGCGCGCGGGAGATCGGGCTGGTCAATCGTGTGGTGCCACACGGCACCGAGCGCGATGCCGCGATTGCGCTTGCACAGCAGGTCGCGCGGAAGTCGGCGCACACGATCAAGATCGGAAAGGAAGCGTTTTATCGGCAGGCGGAGATGAATCTCGCCGAGGCCTATCGATTTGCCGCCGAGGTTATGACGGAGAACATGATGGCGCGGGATGCGGAGGAAGGCATCGGGGCGTTTATCGAGAAACGTGTGCCAAAGTGGGAAGATAAATAACCCCGCCCTCATCCTGAGGAGCGGCGTCTTCGCCGCGTCTCGAAGGATGGCCGCCGGCGCTGTCGGCCGACATCTCATGGTTCGAGACGCGCGCGATGAGCGCTCCTCACCATGAGGGACTGAGATTAAACTGGAAACATAATGAACCACGACAATTACAGCGACGCCTATATCCGCGAGATCCTCAACACCGTCAAAACCGTCGCGATGATCGGCGCCTCGCCGCAGAATGTGCGGCCCAGCTACTTCGTGTTCAAATATCTGCTCGAACGCGGTTACGACATGATCCCGATCAATCCGGGGCAGGTCGGCAAGAGCCTGCTCGGCAAGCCATTCATCAAATCGCTGGACGAGATCGATCGGCCCATCGACATGATCGACATGTTCCGCGGCAGCGAGCATGCGATGCCCATTGTCGATGCGGCACTTGCGCTGTCGACGAAACCGAAGGTGATCTGGATGCAGCTCGGCGTCCGCAACGACGAAGCCGCAGACAAGGCCGAAGCCGCCGGGATCAAGGTGGTGATGAACCGCTGCCCGAAGATCGAATATGGCCGGCTGTCGTCGGAGATTCAGTGGATGGGCGTTAATTCGCGCACCATCAGCGCCAAACGCGCGCCGGTCCCGACCCAGGGTATGCGACTCTCGCTCAACCGCCAGAGCCTGGGCGGTGGCAGCACGAATGCGGCCGACCGCATGGCGCAACTCGGCAATAAAGACAACAACGACATCGTCTGATCGCAGGATACAGCAATTTCTTTTTGCTACGTTCGCCTGCTGCAGTGCGGCTGTTGCGAAGTCCGGGCAAGATGTCGCCTCACCTTGACGCCGCCATCGCGCCCGATCAGTTTGGCGCCAACCAAATCGACCTTTGATGGGGAGAGAAGATGAACGACCGTATCCCAGGCTTCGGCACCCTCGCCGTGCATGCCGGCGCGCAGCCAGATCCGACGACCGGCGCCCGCGCGACGCCGATCTACCAGACAACGTCTTTCGTCTTCAATGACGCCGATCACGCCGCCTCGCTGTTCGGCCTGCAATCCTTCGGCAACATCTATACGCGCATCACCAATCCGACCACCGCGGTGCTCGAGGAACGCGTTGCCGCGCTTGAAGGTGGCACCGCCGCGCTCGCGGTGGCGTCCGGCCACGCCGCGCAGCTCGTCGTCTTCCAGCAATTGCTGCAGCCCGGCGATGAATTCATCGCCTCGCGGAAACTCTATGGCGGCTCGATCAACCAGTTCAGCCACGCCTTCAAGAGCTTTGGCTGGAACGTCGTCTGGGCGGATCCGGACGACCTGCCTTCCTTCGAGCGCGCGGTCACGCCGAAGACCAAGGCCATTTTCATCGAGTCGATCGCTAATCCGGCCGGCTCCATCACCGATATCGAAGGCGTTGCCGCCGTAGCCCGCAAGGCTGGCGTGCCGCTGATCGTGGACAACACGCTGGCGACGCCCTTCCTGATCAAGCCGATCGATCACGGCGCCGACATCATCGTGCATTCGCTGACCAAGTTTCTCGGCGGCCACGGCAATTCGCTCGGCGGCATCATTGTCGACGCCGGCACCTTCGACTGGTCGAAGGACGGCAAATATCCTGTCCTGTCGGAGCCGCGCCCGGAATATCACGGCATCAAGCTGCAGGAGACATTTGGCAACTTCTCCTTCGCGATCGCCTGCCGTGTGCTCGGCCTGCGCGATCTCGGCCCGGCGCTGTCGCCATTCAACGCGTTCCTGATCCAGACCGGCATCGAGACGCTGCCGCTGCGCATGCAAAAGCACAGCGACAACGCCAGGGCGATCGCCGAATGGTTGTCGGCGCACCCGGCGGTGGCTGCGGTGAATTATGCCGGCCTGCCTGACAACCGCTATCACGCTCTTGCCCGAAAATACGCGCCGAAGGGCGCCGGTGCGGTGTTCACGTTCAGCCTGAAGGGCGGTTACGACGCCGGCGTTAACCTGGTGTCGAACCTGAAGCTGTTCTCGCATCTCGCCAATGTCGGCGACACCCGCTCGCTGGTGATCCATCCGGCCTCCACCACCCACAGCCAGCTCGACGACGACGCCAAGACGCGCTCCGGCGCCGGCCCGGATGTGGTGCGGCTCTCGGTAGGCATCGAGGACAAGGAAGATCTGATCGCGGATCTCGAGCAGGCGCTGGGGGCCTGAGGCCTCCGCCACATTCGGACTGTCGTCGCCCGGTCAAGCCGGGCGACGACATGGGTGGTTAGGCGGCCCTGCCGATAGCTGCCGTCATTCCGGGAGCCGTCAGCGGCACGCCTCGCACCTTCATCCGCTCCACCTGCAGCAGCGCCAGCGTCAGCACGACGATGGCGACGGCCTGATGGGCCAGCGCGAGATCGATCGGCACCTGATGCAGCAGCGTGAGAATGCCGAGCATCGCCTGCACGGCAATGGCCGCCACCAACCACAGCGCGCCATTGACGACCGAGCGATCAGCCCGCGCCAGCAGCGCATCGAGCGCGTGCCAGATCGCCACGGCGAACAGCAGATAGGCCGTCATGCGGTGCTGGAACTGCACCGTCAGCGCATTGTCGAACATGTTGCGCCACCACGGGTCCTCGAAGAACAGACGTGAGGCAGACGGAATGAACGCGCCGTCAATCTCCGGCCAGGTGTTGAACAGGCGCCCCGCACGCAGGCCCGCGACCAGCGCGCCGAAATAGATCTGCAGAAAGGTCAGCCCGAGCAGCACCCAGCTCGTCACGCGCAGACGCGCCGATGCAAAGATGGTTCTGCCAGCGCTCATCCGCCTGAGCACCCACACGATGGCGGCGAAGATGATCAGCGCCAGCATCAGATGCACCGCGAGCCGATACTGCGACACCTCAACGCGGTGCGTCAGGCCCGAAGCGACCATCCACCAACCGACAAAACCCTGCAGCCCGCCGAGTGCGAAGATCACCCAGAGCGGCTTCTTGAATTCGGACGGTACCTTGCGGCGCCACAGGAAGAACAAGAACGGTAGCAGAAACACCATGCCGATGGTGCGGCCGAGCAGCCGATGGCTCCACTCCCACCAGAAGATGGTCTTGAATTCGGCGAGGCTCATGCCGTGATTGAGCTCGCGATATTGCGGAATCTTCTTATAGGCATCGAACGCCTCGATCCAATGCGCCTCGGTAAGCGGCGGCAGCGCGCCGGTGACCGGCTTCCACTCGACGATGGAGAGCCCCGACTCCGTCAGCCGCGTGGCACCGCCGACCAGCACCATGGCGACAATCATGGTTGCGACGACCGTCAGCCACCAGCGCACCGGGCGCAATTCCTTGTCGCGGATTTGGGAAATGGCGGCCATTGAAATCGATCCCGGTGCTTTCAGGCAGCGCTTTGCAAAACAGCGCTTTTAACGGATTTTCGCGCCCCTTATAGTCCGCCCGCCCCGCCCTGCAAAGTTGGGCACTTTGCCCACCCTGCCTTTGACCATCCATGAAAATCCGCACGCGAAAATTCCTCGGAACCATCCTGCTCCTGATCCTCGTGGTGGTGTGGTCGTTGCTCGGCATGGCAATGGCGCAAATGCCCTGGCTGGCCGCCTCCGGCTGGCGGCAGGCGATCTTCTATGTGGTCGCGGGCATCGGCTGGGTGCTGCCGGCAATGCCGATCGTGAGCTGGATGCAAAAGCCAGATCCGGAAGACGACTGACCTCTACGGGCCAACGCCCGCGAGCATGACCCTGAGCACCCGCAGCGACGCCCGCCGGCCATCCCAGGCGATCCGTGGCAAGGCATGCGGATTCGAGCCACCCTCAGCATGCACGACACCCGGCACTGACGTCACGGCACTCGCAAAGCCCTGTGCCTTGGCTATAGCGACATCGCGCGCCGAGAACGATGCGGCATCCCCGAACGGAAACGCAAGATGCCGCGGCGGCACCGGCAGCGCCGCTTCCGCCACCGCCTGGCCCATCGCCATCTCGCGCTTTGCCGCAGCGTCGTCGAGATGCGCGAGGATCGGATAGTTCAATGTGCTCGTGCCGACCGCCGCCAGCGGATCGCCGGCGAATATCGCCACGTCATCCCATGTCATTGCGGCAGCGCGCGACAGCGCGACGAGATCGACATCGTAGCGCAGGCAAAGATCGTCGATCGCATTGTCGAGCTGGCGCTGCGGCAGGCTACGCAGCCAGCCATTGAGGTAGTGATGCGCGTGATATTTGCCGGCGATTTCCGTGGTCTCGAAATAACGTCTGACATCGTCGACGACCACATTAATGCGGTCCTGCCGTGCGATCATTTGCTCCAGCGCCAGCCACCACATTCGCCCGAGGCCGTCGGGAAAGGCGCCTGGCAGGTAGACGGTGAACGGCACCTGATGGCCGGATAGCAGCGGCCAGGCATAGTTGATGAAATCGCGCGTGCCGCCATCAAAGGTCAGCGCCACGAACCGGCGACCGCCACGTGGCGTCTGTGCGCGGCGACAGGCCTCATCCATGGAAACGATGTCGAACGGCCAGCGCTTCAGCTTGACGATCAGCCGGTGCAGGAATTGTGGGGTAATCTCATGCGCCCGCAAAGGCTGGAACGTGGCGTCCCGCACCGGGCGCACGCGTTCGAATTTGAGGATGATACCGGCCCCCCCGCGCGATGGCTCCAGCAGCCGCCAGAGACCGCTGACATAGACCAATTCGGACTTCAGCGCCGTCCAATCCGTTCCCAACGACACCGCACTCCCCGCTGCGGCCATCCCCGCGTCGCCATAGTCCTTACCGTTTGTTGAGATTTCTTTGCAAAGCTTCGCCCCAAACGGAAAAATCCCGACAGGGCATCGCAATGACTATGGCTGCGGCAATGGAACCACCAATCGCGGCACGTCCGAGCGTGCCCCGCATCACGCATGTCGAGATTTTCAACGATTTCGCCAGCGCCGAACCTGTCTGGCGGCAGTTTGAAACGCCGGCACATCTCGCGACACCTTATCAGCGCTTCGATTTTCTGCTCGCCTGGCAGAAGCACGCCGGCAAGGCGGAAGGTGCACACCCCTTCATCGTCGTCGCCTACGATGCCGAGCGGCAACCACTTCTGTTGCTCCCGCTCGTCGCCAGTCGCGAGAACGGCATGCGCGTCGCGAGCTTTCCAGGCGGCAAGCATGTCACCTTCAACATGCCGCTGTGGCGCCGGGATTTCGCAGAAGCTGCGACGCGCGCTGACATGGACGCGCTCCTCAAGGGCGTTCAGTCCAGCGCCGACAGGATTGACGTCCTCGCGTTGCTCCAGCAGCCGCAGAGCTGGCGCGGCATCGCCAATCCGCTGGCGCAGCTGCCGCACCAGCCATCCGCCAACGAATGCCCGCTACTGATCATGACGCCCGATGCAGCATCGACCGATCGCGTGTCGAACTCGATGCGAAAGCGGTTGAAAACCAAGGAGGCCAAATATAAGGCCCTTCCCGGTTACGGCTACCAGCACGCGACGACGCCTGCTGAAGTGACACGCGTGCTCGACATGTTCTTTGCGGTGAAGCCGCTGCGCATGGCCGAACAGGGGCTGCCCAATGTGTTCGCCGAGCCCGGCGTCGAAGCCTTTCTACGCGAAGCTTGCGCCACGCCGCGCGCCGGTGGTTACGCCGTCGATGTCCACGCCCTCGTCTGCGACGAGGAAGTGATCGCCATGTATGCCGGCGTCACGGACGAGCATCGTTTCTCGATGATGTTCAATACCTACACGATGTCGGCCAATGCGAAATACAGCCCAGGCCTGATCCTGATGCGCAGTATCGTCGATTACTACGCCGAACGCGGCGTCCGCTCGCTCGATCTCGGCATCGGCGAAGGCGACTACAAGCGGATGTTCTGCAAGGACGATGAAATCATCTTCGACAGCTATATCCCGCTGACCACGCGCGGACGCCTCGGCGCACTCGGTCTGTCGTCGGTGGCTCATGCCAAGCGAATGGTGAAACAGTCGCCGGCATTGCTGCAGATGGCGCAGAAATTGCGCAGCGCTTTTCAGCGCTAGACGTAGGCCTAAGCCGCCGCTACGCGCGGACGATGCCCATTCGGCTCGTCGCCATTCGGGGCTTCCGCCACCGAGCGCAGCATACGGACATCGGCGAAGCCGACGGCCCTGAGTTCCTCGGCCATGCGTGCACGCGCTTCCATGCCCATGCTGGCTTCCGGCACCACGATGGCGCGAGCCTGCGCGGTCAGCATGCCGGCCGGCAGATCGGCGGCAGTGCCCGCATCGAGCAACACATGATCATAGACACGCAGAAGCGCATCCAGCGCCATGATCAGGCGCGGCGACTGCAGCAACGTGCGATCCGTGCCCGCACGGCCCGCCATCACCATATGGAGCGCTGACATTCGGTCCTTGGTAATGACCTGACCGAACGACGCTTCCCCAAGCATGAGATCCGCAAGGCCGGGGGCCGACGGGTCGTTCGAAACCGCTTTCAGTGTCGGCGACGATGCCGAGAGGTCCACCAGAACCACCTTGGCATCACGCGCCAGAATGCGCGCCAGCGTCAGCGCGGTCAGTGAAATGCTCTCATTATGGCCGGTACCGAGAATGGTGATCTTCCGCGCGGCCGGGCCGGCAGAGCGGATATCGCGTGCGAGCTGCTCGATCTCGGTGACCCCGGCGGCAAGCTCGGGGTGACTGTCGCGCAGCGGCGCCTGAATCGGAGCCGCGGTGACAACAGGCGAAATGGTCGGCGCCGCAGCAATGGACGCAGGAACAACGACCGTTGCGGGTTCGGGTCCAGCCGCAGACAGCGGCCCTGGCACATAGGGCGCAACCGGCTCCGCGTGCGGCTGAATCTCGGGCTCGACGCGACGCGCGGCCTGCGTCACACGCGACGTGCCGGATACCGGTCCCTGCGGTGCGGTCATGCGCAGTAGCTCGCCGGTGACAATGCTGCCCGCGGTGAGAATCAGCGTGGCCAGGGTCGCGATCAGCACGATCGGCAACTTCTTCGGATAGGCCGGCGTGTTAGACACGATGGCGCGCGAGATGATGCGGCCATCGGTTGGAGCGCCGTCGATATTTTCCCGCGTCGTCGCCTCACGATATTTGGCCAGATAGGACTCGAGCAGATCGCGCTGCGCCTTGGCTTCGCGCTCCAACGCGCGCAGCTGCACGTCCTGGCCGTTGCTGCTGGAAGCCTGACGCTTCAATTGTTCGAGGCTGTTGGCGAGACCATCGACACGGCCGGCGGCAACGCGTGCATCGTTTTCGAACGAACGCGACAGCTTCGCAGCTTCGTCCCGCAATTGCTTGTCGAGATCGCCGAGCTGTGCCCGCAGCTCCTTGATGCGCGGGTGCGCGTCGAGCAATGTCGACGACTGCTCGGCCAGCTGCGCACGCAGCGTGACGCGCTGCTCGGACAGGCGGCGGATCAGATCGGAATTCAGAACTTCGGAGAACTCGATCGGCTTGCCGCCCTGCAGCATCTCCTTGATCAGCCGCGCCTTGGACTCGGCGTCCGACTTCAACGCGCGGGCATTGTTGAGCTGGCTGTTGATCTCGCCGAGCTGCTGGTTCGACAGCGAAGTGTTGTTGGTGCCGATGAACAGGCTCGACTTGGAACGAAAATCCTCGGCGCGCGATTCCGCATCGTTGACCTTTTTGCGGAGATCGTCGATCTCGCCTGACAGCCACTGGCCGGCCGCCTTGGCCTGCTGCTGACGTGCATTCTGCTGCATGACCAGATAGCCGTCTGCGATGGAGTTCGCGACCTTCGCGGCAAGATCGGGGTCGGTCGACTGGAATTCCACGACGATGACGCGCGACTTGTCGACCGCGAAGGCGGTGAGCCGCTCGTAATAGGAATCCAGCACCCGCTCTTCCGGCGTCATTGAGAACGGATCGCGCGCAGCGCCAATCAGCGCGAGCAGTGACTTCCACGGCTGAGCACCCTTCAGCACCGGATCGAACTCCGGGCGCTCGGCCAACTTGTTCTTCTTGATCACCTCACGTGCAAGATCGCGCGACAACACGAGCTGCACCTGGCTGGCGACGGCTTCCGCATCGAGCGTGCTGCGCTCCTCGCTGCGCTCGCCATTCGGGCGCAGGAAGATGTTTTCGCGGCCGTCGATGAGGATGCGAGATTCAGACTTGTAACGGGGAGTGATGAGATTAACGAGAACGGTTGAGCCAATGGCGGCGATCAACGTCGGCACAATCACCCACATCCGCCTGCGCAACAAGGCTCGGCCCAGCGCGCCAAGATCGAGGTCGCCGAGCTGCGGCGGCGCAGACGACGTCACACGTTCCTCGACGACACTCTCTTTTGTCCTGGAGCTGAATGCCGACTTCAGCGGCGAGGCGGACTTTTCTGCGGCGGGCGCCTTCGCAATCCGGTCAACCGACGCACCACCCTTACCTGCACGCATAAACGGCCAACGCATCGCAAACCCCTACAGAACGCCACAGCGTCTACTTATCGGAATCGATTAAATGCGATTAAGGTTGCCGGGCGGTTAATCGCGCAGGTCGCTGGCTACGGGGACGACTCGGAATGAGCGAGGCTGGCAACCTCACGTTTTCTTAACGGCGATGGCGCTTATTGAGCTTAATTGCTTCAGGGATTTCCAGTTCAGGGCGGTTCGCGCCCTCCCCGCGAAAGCCGGTTTCACGCATGACTGCCACGGACAAGCCGCTCCGCATCCTGCACGCCGTGCGCGCGCCTGTCGGTGGCATTTTCCGTCACATCATCGACGTTGCCAATGGCCAGGCCGATCGCGGTCATGAGGTCGGCATTCTCGCCGACAGCCTCACCGGCGGCGAACGCGCCGATGCCGCGCTGGCCGAGATCGCGCCACGCCTGAAGCTCGGCGTCCACCGCCTGCCTATCAAACGCGAGCCTGCCCCATCGGATCTCTCTGTCTGGTTCAAGTTCAAGAGCCTCGCGCGCCGACTCAAGCCCGACGTGCTGCACGGCCACGGCGCCAAGGCCGGCGCCTTTGTGCGCCTCAAGGGACACGCGAAGGACGTCATCCGCATCTACACGCCGCATGGCGGTTCGCTGCATTATCCGCAGAACACGCCGAAAGGCGCATTTTACAGCCGGCTCGAGCGCGGATTGATGAACCGCACCGAACTGTTCCTGTTCGAGAGCGCCTTCGCCCGCGACACCTATCAGCGCATGATCGGCACGCCGTCGGGCCTCGTGAAATGCGTGTTCAACGGCGTCACATCCGGCGAATTCGACCCCGTCGCGCTCGCCGAAGACGCCACTGACATATGCTATGTCGGCGAGTTCCGCCGCATCAAGGGCGCAGACCTGCTCGTCGATGCCGTCGCGCGGCTGCGCGCCGACGGCCATGCTGTCACCCTCACCCTCGGCGGCGACGGCGAAGAGACCAACGCCCTGAAAGCCCAGATCGAGCGCCTCGGACTCGGCGGCGCAGTGCGCTTCATCGGCCATGTGAAACCGCGCTTCGGCTTCTCCAAGGGGCGACTGCTGGTGGTGCCGTCGCGCGGCGACAGCATGCCTTACGTGGTGATCGAAGCAGGTGCAGCCGGCGTCCCGATGATCGCCGCCAATGTCGGCGGCATCCCCGAAATTTTCGGCTCGCATACCGACGCCCTGTTTCCACCGAGCAATGCCGCCGCCATGGCGGATGCGATCAAAATTGCACTCGGCGATCTCAATGGCACACGCGCGCGCGCGATGATCCTGCGCGAGCGCATCCAGCAGCACTTTTCGCAGGATGCCATGGTCGAAGGCGTCATCGCCGGCTATCGCGAGGCGTTTGCGAGTCATTAACTCTCATTAACCTGTAACGAATTCTTCCGATTTGTCCGCTAATTTGGCGGAAAAGGAGTAGGCTCGACGCGACGCGTCGCATGCCGACGCAAAAATGGGAAGCTCACTTTGGACCC
Source organism: Bradyrhizobiaceae bacterium PARB1 (assembly GCA_002256345.1). Lineage (GTDB taxonomy): Bacteria > Pseudomonadota > Alphaproteobacteria > Rhizobiales > Xanthobacteraceae > Tardiphaga. Next base: position 39,975 of record NKIY01000015.1, read on the forward strand.
GATCAACGCACGCTCAATGATCGATGCTGCTGCGACGGACGCATCCGCCCCTCGCCAATTCGAACGCCGCCGCAGGCTGACGCCCGAGGCGCTCGCCGTCGTCGAGCAGAAAGTCCGTTCGGCCTATTCGCCGGTGGTCATCAGCGGCGCCGTGCGCGCCATCGATTTCGTGATGCTCAGCATCGTCGGCACCGCGCTTTATTTCGCCTATGTCGCCCGCGCCTCCAGCCTCACCTGGGAATATCCCGCAGGCATCGTTGCGATGTCGGCTGTTGCGGTTGCCTGTTTTCAGGCTGCCGACATCTATAACATGCAGATGTTCCGCGGCCGCGTGAAGCAACTGACGCGCATGGTCTCCGCCTGGGCGTTCGTCTTCCTGCTCTTCATCGGCATATCGTTCTTCGCCAAATTCGGCAACGTGGTGTCCCGTGTCTGGCTGGCGTCGTTCTTCCTTGTCGGCCTTGCCGCCCTCGTCGCACAACGCACCGTGCTACGCACCTTGATCGTCCGCTGGGCGCAGCAGGGCCGCCTCGCCCGCCGCACCGTCATCGTCGGTGCAGACGTCAATGGCGAGCATTTGGTCCGGGAGCTGCAGTCGCAGGAGGATTCCGACATCCAGATCCTCGGCGTGTTCGACGACCGCAACGACAAGCGCTCGATGGACACCATCTCCGGCGCACCGAAGCTCGGCAAGATCGACGACATCATCGAATTCGCGCGCCGCACCCGCGTCGATCTCGTCCTGTTTGCGCTGCCGATCTCGGCCGAAACGCGCATTCTCGAAATGCTGAAGAAACTGTGGGTGTTGCCGGTGGATATCCGTCTGTCCGCGCATACCAACAAGCTGCGCTTCCGTCCCCGCTCGTATTCCTATCTCGGCAAGGTGCCGACCCTCGACGTCTTCGAGGCGCCGATCACCGACTGGGATCTGGTCATGAAGTGGCTGTTCGACCGCGTGGTCGGCGGCATCGCGCTGCTTTGCGCTTTGCCCTTCATGGCGCTGGTCGCACTGGCCATCAAGCTCGACAGTCCTGGCCCGGTGCTGTTCCGGCAGAAGCGCTTCGGCTTCAACAACGAGCGCATCGACGTCTTCAAGTTCCGCTCGCTCTATCACGATCAGGCCGACCCGCTGGCCAAAACCGTGGTGACCAAGGGCGACAAGCGCGTCACCCGCGTCGGCCGCTTCATCCGTAAGTCGAGCATCGACGAGCTGCCGCAGCTGTTCAATGTGGTGTTCAAGGGCAATCTGTCGCTGGTCGGCCCGCGCCCGCATGCGGTCCAGCAAAAACTGCAGAGTCAGCTGCTCGACGAGGCCGTGGACGGCTATTTCGCCCGTCACCGTGTCAAGCCGGGCATTACCGGCTGGGCCCAGATCAACGGTTGGCGCGGCGAAGTCGACAGCGAGGAGAAGATCCAGAAGCGTGTCGAATTCGACCTCTATTACATCGAGAACTGGTCGGTGCTGTTCGACGCCTATATCCTCTTCCGCACACCGCTTTCGATGCTGACCAAGAACGAGAACGCGTATTGAGGCGCTTCTCCTTCGCCTGTCGTCCCGGGCTCCACAACGCTGAGGATGATCGAGAGCACTCCGGACGCTGATCGAACCATATCGACAGCGTGTATGGGCCATGGTTTCGCCGGAACGACGTCTCCCTACACCTCTCGTCAACCCCGCCCCGGTATCATCGCCGCATGACCCTGCACGCGTCCAGCGACTACGCCTATGCGGCACCGACGGCTCCTGCCGTCGCGACGCTGCAGCATGCGCTGCTTTGGCTGATGGGTATGGGCGGCGCCATCGTCGTCATCGAGCCAAGTCCCTACGAGATTTTTGTGCTGACCTCGGTCGTTGTGTTTGCCGCCACTGGCCTGCGGATGCGCCTGGCTTTCATACCGCTGGCGCTACTGCTGTTCGCGGTCAACCTCGGCTACACGATCTGTGCCGCGTCGTTGCTCGACCAACAGCCGATCGTCTACTGGATTCTGACCTCCTGGTACATGGCGGTCACGGCGATCTTCATCGCCCTGGTCGTCTCGGAAGACACCGCAGCACGACTGCATTATTTGCGCTCCGGTCTGATCGCGGGCGCGGTGATCGCGTCGCTGGCCGGAATCGCCGGCTATCTGCGGCTGACACCCGGTGAACTCTTCACGCTTTATGGTCGCGCCGCAGGCACGTTCAAAGACCCCAACGTGTTCGGTGCCTTCTTGGTGCTGCCGGCCCTCTTCTGTCTGCAAAGCGTCGTCAGTGACGGGTTCGGTCGCACGCTGCGCTCGACCGTGCTGCTCGGCATCATTACGCTGGCGCTGCTGCTCGCTTTCTCGCGCGCGGCCTGGGGCATGCTCGCCCTCACCGCAGCTTTCATGCTGCTGTTGATGATGCTGACCAGCCAGACCAACCGCCAGCGTTCGCGCATCGTCATCATGGCTATTGCCGCCGTCGTCGCCGTCGCGCTGGTGCTCGTGATCCTGCTGCAGTTCGATTTCATCCGCGACATGTTCCAGCAGCGCGCATCATTCGACCAGCAATATGACGAAGGCCGGTTCGGCCGGTTCGGCCGTCATGTCCTCGGCGCGCAGATGGCGCTAGATCTGCCCTTCGGCATCGGCCCGCTGCAGTTCAACAAGTTCTTCCCGGAAGACACGCACAACTCATATCTCAACGCCTTCATGTCCGGCGGCTGGATTTCCGGTGTGTTCTATCCGGCGCTGGTCTTCACCACCGCTTTCATCGGCTTCCGTTACATCTTCGTGCGCACGCCCTGGCAGCGCCCATATCTCGCAGTGTTCTCCGCCTATCTCGGCACGGTCGGCGAAGCCTTCATCATCGACACCGATCACTGGCGCCATTTCTGGCTGATGCTCGGCCTGATGTGGGGCCTGTTCGTCGCCACCCAGCGCCATGTCGCGACGGTGCGCCACGCGGCCGAATTCGGCATCTCTCAAACAGAAGGACGGCCCGCACGATGACGGAAGCCACCATCCGCATCGCCGTGCTGGTGCCATGCTTCAACGAAGCAGCGGCCATCGGCCAGGTCGTGAATGATTTTCGCGCCACGCTGCCGATGGCCGAGATCTACGTCTATGACAACAACTCCTCCGACGACACGGTGGCCATCGCCAGCGCCGCCGGCGCCCATGTCCGTAGCGAAAGGCATCAGGGTAAGGGGCATGTGGTCCGCCGCATGTTCGCCGATGTGGAGGCCGACATCTATGTGATGGTCGATGGCGACGCGACCTATGATGCCGCGAGCGCGCCGGCAATGATCGCCAAGCTTATCGACGAACGTCTCGATATGGTGGTCGCCCAACGCATCGATCAGGACGCGGCAGCCTATCGTCCCGGCCACCGCACCGGCAACTTCCTGCTGACGCACTTCCTCGCCGATACTTTTGGCCGCGGCTTCGAGGATATTCTTTCAGGCTATCGCGTATTTTCGCGTCGCTTCGTCAAGAGCATTCCAGTGCTATCCGACGGGTTCGAAATCGAGACCGAACTCAGCGTGCATGCGCTCGAACTGTCGATACCGGTGGCGGAAATGCAAACGCCTTATTTCTCGCGTCCCGCCGGCTCGCATAGCAAGCTCAACACCTGGCGCGACGGCTTCCGCATCCTCAGCACCATTCTGAAACTCTATCGCTCGGAGAAACCGCTTCGCTTCTTCACGACCATCGCAATTACGCTGGCGTCGATGTCGGTGATCCTGTCGATTCCGCTGTTCCTCACTTATGTCCATGAAGGTCTGGTGCCGCGCTTCCCGACAGCGATCCTGTCCACCGGGATCATGCTCGTTGCAGTGATTTCGCTGTTCTCGGGCCTTATCCTCGATACCGTCTCGCGCGGGCGCCGCGAAGCGAAATTGCTACGTTATCTCGCCGAGCCCTGGATTGGACACTGATCCATCCAACCGACCGTTCAAACGACAACAGCCCCGCTCGCGCGGGGCTGTTGTTTTTGAATATCGTCCGTCTTAGCGAACGACGATTGTCTTCGTACGACCGCCGCCATGATAGCCGTGGCGATGGCCATGACGCGGCCCATAATATCCACGGCTATGACGATAGCCCGGACCACGATGATAGCCGGGTCCGCGATGATAACCACGATGGCCACCATGATAACCACCGCCACCGATCTGAACATTGATGCCCTGAGCTGCGGCCGGGGCTGCCGGAGTGCCGATATAGAGAAGGCCGGCAGCAGCCAGCAGAGCTAATTTCTTGATCATGGTGTCCCTTCCGTGTGAAATCTGCGAGGACAAGTCTATAGCGAGCCGAAGGTTCCCATTTGATTTAAAGCCCCGTGCGATGTCGCATCGCGAATACACATGGGTCAGGGAACGTCATCCTGTGACGCACGTTTTCGATTCATGACCAATGCATCGAAGAAACGCGACGGCGATAAGCTCAAGCCGGATGAGAACGTCTCTCCGGCCGGCCCCCATGACAAACCCGAACTCACCGACCATCACAAAACGCCGGGCAGCGATATGCTTCCCGGCAAAGATGATGACGACGTCGAAGGCCCCTCGGGCTGAGAGCGCATACAAAACTGACGTGCAGACGTCATCACACATTCTTATGCGAACGCTAACTTCGCATTAACGATCACGACTCACAGTGGTCACCAAGTTAGCGCGGGCCGGATGTACGCCTGCGCGGAAAATGGCTCGGAGCTTTCGGTTCCGGGTCATTTTTGTTTTTTGGCGTTTCCTGCCGGGTTCCATATGGCTGCATTGCCGCTGCGGCATGAACGATGCGCTGAACCACACGTTGCCTTTCCGAGAGAATAAGGAGAAGCAACATGAAGAGAATGGCTATCGCTCTCGCGACTATCGCTGCCCTCGGCGCGGCTACAATCACCACCAAACCTGCGGAAGCACGGGGCGGTCGCGGCGCAGCCGTCGGTTTCGGCTTGGCAGCCGGCGCATTGATGGCAGGCGCAGCAGCCAGTGGCGCTTATGCTTATGGTCCGGGACCGGGCTATTACGGCGGTCCGCGCTATTACGGTGGCCCTCGCTACTATCACGGGCCGCGTTACGGTTATTACGGTGGTCCGCGTTATTATGGCCCGCGTGGCTATGGTTATTACTGATCGACCGCGACAACAGCGAAAGGCCCGGAGCAATCCGGGCCTTTTCGTTGTTTATCCAGCATCTTCAATAACTTAATGGTCGGAGCGAGAGGATTCGAACCTCCGACCCCTAGTCTCCCAGACTAGTGCGCTAACCGGGCTGCGCTACGCTCCGCCGAGGCATGCTGTAACGTCGTTCCCGCTCATACGCAAGCCGGACGCAAGCATCTGATTTCGCGTTGGGATTGAGCCCTCACCGACCGCAACAGGCCTCCTTTCCTGCCGGGCTGCCTCGAATCCCCTTGTTCCGATTGAATAAACCTCCCCCTTCATCACGCCGTCATCAAACCCTGCGTTGGATGCCCGCGGCATCGGGGCTGCCGCTGTCACCGCATTCATGGATTTTTCGGGGGAAATCGTCGTGTCGGCCAAAGCTGCAGAAGCCAGTCAGGAAATGCCTGCCAATCCGGATGCCGCCGTGCTGTCAGCCGTGAACTGGGATGACTCCAAGATGGCGACCCATTTCGCCAATGTGGTCAACATCCAGAGCACGCAAGAGCAGGTCGACCTGTTCTTCGGCACCAACCAGACCTGGAATCTGCCGAGCGACAAACGTGTCCGCGTCGAGCTCAACAACCGTATCATTCTCAGCCCTCATGCTGCGAAGCGCCTGTGGCTGGCGCTCGGCGGCGTGCTGGAAGGCTATGAGGCGCGCCACGGCGAGCTGCGCGTCGACGGCCGCTAGTTGTTGTTGTATCCCGCCCGCCCCGACCGAACGGGGCCGGCTTGCTCAGTCATTGCGTGATCGTCGATGAGGTTCTCCGGCCCTGCTGCCTCCGCGGCAATGGACGGCCTGCCAGGATCTGATGCCGGCCAGGTCGCCATGCTGGAATCTGCGCTGTGGAAACAGCTCGGCGATGCCACGGATTTCCGCACCTATTGCGAGAGCTGGCTCGCGCTGCAATGCAGCCTGATCGTTCAGGCCAATGCCGGCCTCGTTGCAGCCGGCGACAATGTCGTCGGACCGCCGATTGCGCTTCATCCGGCCGGACACAACACCTCGCATCTCGTCCACGCCGTTACGCTCGCCGCCGAACAGAAGCGCGGCGTTGCCGAACTGAATGACAGCGCCGACGATGCCGCGCCTGGTCCGCGCGCGATCCTGGCTTTTCCCATTATCGTGGACGGCGCGTTGCGCGCCGTCGCGGCCATCGAACTCCTCGGCGCCACCGAACATCAGACGCGCACCGCGATGCGCCAGTTGCAATGGGGCGTCGCTGGCTTGCGCGAACGCTTGCTGATCCAGACCGGCACCCAGGTCGCGCCCGCGCCTGCCCGCTCGGAAATCGCGCTTGAACTGCTCGCCATCGTGCTCGAACAAAAGCGCTTTCGCAGCGCCTGCCGCGCGCTGGTCACCGAACTCGCCACGCGCTTCGCCTGCGAGCGTGTCGGCATCGGCTTCGTCAAATCCGGCCATTGCGATGTCGTCGCGATCTCGCACAGTGCCCAGTTCGGTCACCAGATGAATCTTGTGCGGCTGGTCGGCCTCGCGATGGACGAAGCTATCGACCAGCGTGCGCTGATCCTGCATCCGCCGCCGCCGGATGAGGTCAATGTCACCCGCGCCCATGGCGACCTCGCTTTCACCTGCGGGGCGGTGACGCTGCTCACGATTCCGCTCTTCGTCCATGACCGCTTCATCGGCGCACTGACTTTCGAGCGCCCGCTCGATAATCCGTTCGATCCCGCCGCCGTCTCCATGCTCGACGGCATCGGCACCATCGCCGCGCCGGTGCTCGATGAAAAGCGCGAGAACGACCGCTGGCTCATCGTCAAGGCGCGCGATGCATCGCGCAACCAGATCGTCAGCCTGTTTGGCCCCGGCCATGCCATGCGCAAACTGCTCGCCGTCGCCGCGCTCGCCCTGCTGGTGCTCGGCTATGTCTGGACGAGCCTCTATCGCATCACTGCCGATGCCACGGTGGAAGGCCAGATCCAGCGCGCCATTGTCGCGCCCTTCAACGGCTTTGTACTCGAGGCCGATGCCCGTGCCGGCGATACCGTGCGCGCAGGACAATTGCTGGCACGACTCGACGATCGCGATCTCGTGCTCGAAAGGTTGAAATGGGTCACCGAGCGCCAGCGCAAGGTGCTCGAATTCGAAAAGGCGATGGGCGACAGGCAGCGTTCGGAGCAAAAGATCACCGCGACACAGATCGAGCAGGCCGATGCGCAGATCAAGCTCGTCGACGAGCAATTATCGCGCGCCCGCCTGACCGCGCCGTTCGACGGTCTCGTGATCTCCGGCGATCTCACCCAGTCCATCGGCGGCTCCCTGCAGCGCGGACAGGACGTGTTCCAGATCGCGCCGCTCGACAGCTACCGTGTGATGCTGGAAGTCGACGAATCCCAGATCGCCGATATCGCCATCGGACAAGCCGGTCAGCTCGTGGTCTCGTCGTTGCCGAACGATGCCTTTCCGCTCACCGTCAACAAAATCACGCCGATTTCCAAGGCGCATGACGGCCGCAATACGTTTCGGGTCGAAGCCCGGCTCACCGAAACGCCCGCCGCATTGCGGCCGGGCATGCGTGGCATCGCCAAGATCGATATCGATCGTCGCCGCATGGTCTGGATTGTCGCGCGCTCCTTCCTTGACTGGATGCGCCTGACGGCCTGGCGCTGGTTCGGCTAGGCCCGGCCATGTCGAAGAGCCTCTACAGTCCGTCCTGGTATCGCGTCGTTGACATGAAGCCGCGGCTGCGTGCTCATGCCGAAATCCACCGCCAGACCTTTCGTGGCGATGTCTGGTATCTCGTCCAGGATCACCAGACCGGCCGCTTCCATCGCATTTCTCCCGCTGCACACTATGTGCTGAGCCTGATGGACGGGCGGCGGACCCTGCGTGAGATCTGGACCCGCGTCGGCGAGAGGCTCGGCGACGAGCAGCCGACGCAGGAAGAGATCATCCGCCTGCTGGCGCAGTTGCACGGCTCCGATCTTCTGTTCGGCGGCCTGCCACCAGACATGACCGAACTCAGCGACCGCGCCGACAAGCAGGCGAAACGCGAATTGATGATGCGGATCAAGAATCCGCTGGCGCTACGCTTTCCGCTGGTCGATCCCGACCGCTTTCTCACCGCGACGCTCCCCATCGTCCGCCCGCTGTTCACGACGGCGGGTCTGGCCGGATGGGCGTTGCTTGTCCTGCTCGGCATCGTCATCGGATCGGTCAATGCCGTCGCACTGTCGGCGAGCGTCAATGACCAGCTCCTGACTGCCCAGAACGTGGCACTGCTGCTGATCGCCTATCCGCTGGTGAAGGCATTTCACGAACTCGGCCATGCCTATGCAACCAAGGCTTTCGGCGGCGCGGTTCACGAGATCGGCCTGCTGCTGCTGATCTTCGTCCCTGTCCCCTATGTGGACGCGTCCGCGTCTGCCGCCTTTCGCAGCAAATGGCAGCGCATCACCGTCAGCGCCGCAGGCATCATGGTGGAGGCGGCATTAGCCTCGATCGCTGTGTTCGTCTGGATCGCCGCCGAGCCCGGACTCGTCCGTGCGGTCGCTTTCAACGTCATCGTGATCGGCGGCGTCTCGACGCTGTTCTTCAACGGCAATCCGCTGCTGAAATTCGACGGCTATTACGTCCTGGCGGACTTGCTGGAGATCCCCAACCTCGCCTCGCGTGCCAACAAATACGTCCTTTATCTGATCCAGCGTTACGCCTTCGCCATGGAAGGCCTGTCTTCACCGGTCACCGCGCAAGGCGAGGCGCCGTGGTTCGTCGCCTATGCCATCGGTGCGACGCTCTACCGGCTGTCGATCATGATCACGATCGCGCTGCTGGTCGCGAGCAAGCTGTTCTTCCTCGGTATCGCTCTCGCGATCCTCTCGGTAGTCAATACCCTCGTTTGGCCCGCGATCAACGGCTTGCGTTTCGTGCTGAACAGCCCATTGCTGCATCGGCAGCGTCGACGCGCTATCGCCGTGACCGCCGGCACAATTGCCGCAGCGCTGATCGCTGTGCTCGCCATTCCCATGCCGTTTGCCACGATGGCGCAAGGCGTCGTGTGGGTCGGCGAACAATCGACAGTGCGCGCGCTATCCGATGGATTCGTCTCGGAGATTGCAGCCCAAAACGGTCAATGGGTGAAAGCCGGCGATACGCTGGTCAAGGGCGAGGACCCCACCCTGCTAGAGGCTAGCATCGTGCTGGAAAAGCAGCTCGACGAAATGAGGCTGCGGCTCGAGGCCGCGACGCCCCGCGATCCCGTGCAGGCCAATATCCTTCGCGAGCAGGTCCGACATATGGAAGCCCAGCTCGCCACCAGCCGCCGCCGCCTCGCCGATCTCGACCTCACTGCCGGCAAAGCCGGCCGGTTCCTGATTGCCGACGAAGCCGACCTTCCCGGCCGCTTCGTCCATAAGGGCGACGTGATCGGCTATGTGATGAGCGACGATGATCCCGTGATCCGCGTCGTCGTCCCACAGACCGACATCGATCCTGTGAGGCGGCAGACCACGCGGGTCGAGATCCGACACGCCGAAGTGATGCATCGCATCCTGCCGGCGCAGATCCTGCGCGAAATCCCGTCGGCGGCAGCCGAACTGCCGCATCTCGCCCTCTCGACCGCCGGCGGTGGACCGGTGCTTCTCGATCCCTCCAAGACCGACAAGCCGAAACCGCTGGAGGCACTGTTTCATTTCGATCTGCGTGTCACCGGCGACGATGCGCCGGCTAGGCTCGGCGGTCGCACCTATGTGCGCTTCGAACATCCGCCCGAGCCGATCGGCTTCCTGATTGCGCGCTCGCTGCGCCAGCTGTTCCTGAGGCAGTTCAGTGTCTGATGCATTCGCATTGTCCCGCGCGTCGCTGCCACGTCCGGTGTTCTTCGTCGAGCGCAGCGTCCGGCGCGAGACAGCGCTGGATCGCGGGCTCACCGCCGCGCAGGCCCGCCTGCTGACGCCCCTCGCCCGACTGCGCACCAGGCGGCTTGCACGCATCGTACCTCTCGTCGATGCCCATCTCGAAACGCTGGCCGCGCTCGACGACGATGCGCTGAAAGCCCGCGCGCGCGACGTCCGCCGCGCGCTGCGCGGCGCCGCCAAGCCCGACATCGCGGATATCGCGCTCAGCTTTGCCCTCGTGCGCGAGGGCGCGAGACGCATTTTCGGCTACCGGCATTTTCCAGTGCAGCTGATCGGCGGCTATGCGCTGCTGCGCGGCATGATCGGCGAGATGGGAACCGGCGAAGGCAAGACACTGACGGTGACGCTCGCCGCGATCACCGCCGCTTTCGAGGGTGCGCCGGTGCATATTCTCACCGTGAACGACTATCTCGCCGAACGCGACGTCGAGACGCTCGGCCCGCTTTACCGCTTTTTCGGCCTGACGATCGGCAGCGTCGTGCAGGGCATGAAGCCCGAAGAACGCCGCGCCGCCTATGCCTGCGACATCACTTACTGCACCAACAAGGAAGTCACCTTCGACTATCTGCGCGACGTGATCGCGCTCGGCGCGCGGCGCAGCCATCTGCGCTTCAAGGTGGACAGCATCACCCGCGCCGACGAGGCGACTCAGGGCGTTGTGCTGCGCGGCCTGCACTACGCCATCGTCGATGAAGCCGACAGCGTATTGGTCGATGAGGCCCGCACGCCGCTAATCCTGTCGCAGAAGGCGCAGGTCGAGGAACAGGCCGACGTCTATGCACAGGCCCTCGAACTCGCTCGCGGCCTTGAGCGCACGCGCGACTATCTGGTCTGGGAGGCGGATCGCACGATCGCGTTGACACCAGACGCGGTGAAGCGGCTCAAGCCGCTGGGCGGTGAACTCGGCGGTCCCTGGCGCAATCCCGTGCATCGCGAGGAGTTGGTTACCCAGGCGCTGACTGCACTGCATCTGATGCTGCGCGACGAACATTACATCGTGCGGGATGGCAAGGTTGAAATTGTCGATGAATCCACCGGCCGCGTCATGCCCGACCGGTTCTGGACCGACGGCCTGCATCAGATGATCGAGCTGAAAGAAGGCTGCGAGATGTCCGGGGCGCGCGTCACGCTGGCCCGCATGACCTATCAGCGCTTCTTCCGCCGCTACAACCGGCTCTCCGGATTGAGCGGCACCGTGCGCGAAGTCGGCACCGAGCTGTGGTGCGTCTATCGCCTGCCGATCGCGCAGATCCCGCCCAACCGTCCGTCGAAACGAAAGATGCTGCCGGCGATCGTCACCGCCGACCTCGACAGCAAATGGCGCCTGATCGCCGCCAAAGCGGCGGAGCTTTCCGCTCAGGGCGTCCCGGTGCTGATCGGCACGCGCTCGGTCGCGACCTCGCTGACTGCGAGCGAATATCTCACCGCAGCAGAGCTGCCGCATGTGGTGCTCAACGCGGCGCAGGATTCCACCGAGGCCGACATCATCGCGGTCGCCGGCGAGGCAGGCAAGATCACCGTCGCCACCAACATGGCAGGCCGCGGCACCGACATTCGCCTTGCCGAAGACGCCCGCGCCAATGGCGGGCTGCATGTGATCATGTCCGAGATCCATGAGACCAAGCGGATCGACCGCCAGCTCGCCGGACGCGCCGCGCGGCAGGGCGATCCCGGCACCTTCATCCCGATCCTCTCGATGCACGATCCCCTGATCGACAGCACGCTGTCACCACTGGAACGCTGGATCGCGACGAACGGCTATCGTCTCCATGGCGAACGCTTCGGCCGCATCGCCATGCGCTATGCCCAGCGCAAAGCCGAAAAGCTTCACGCGCAGATGCGCAACAGCCTGCTGCGTTCGGACGAGATGCAGAACACCACCCTCGCCTTCACCGGCAATCCGGAATAGCCCATGCGCCACTCAGCCAGCGTCATCGCCATCCTGCTCGCATTTGTCGGCTCCGCCCATGCGCAGTCATCGTTCGACTGCGTCATCGATCCCTCGGAGACGCTGAAGCTCGGCAGCCCGATCACCGGCATTCTCGCCGAAGTGCTGGTGAAGCGCGGCGATATCGTCAAGCGCGGCCAGCCCGTTGCGGTTTTGGAATCCTCGGTGGAAGCTGCCACCGTCAGGCTCAATCAGGCCCGCGCCGACAGCACCGCACGCATCGATGCGCAAACCGAGCGCCTGAAACTTGCGCAAGCGCGGCTCGACCGCAACGCGCAGCTATTCGAGCGCAAGATCGTCAGCCAGGACAAATATGAAGAGCTGCGCGCCGAGGCACGCGTCGCCGAACAGGACCTACTCCGGGAGAAGCAGGAACAGCAGCTCGCGCGGCTAGAACTGGAGCGCTCGGACTCCATCCTGAAGCAGCGCACTATCCTCGCCACCATCGACGGCGTCGTCAGCGAGAAGAAGCTGTCCGCCGGCGAGTTCATCAGCCAGGAGGGCTATGTGATGACACTGGCGCGGCTCGATCCCCTCAATGTCGAGGTCTATCTGCCGGTCGCCTATTTCAATCAGATCCGTGTCGGCATGGTCGCCAATATCTCGCCCGCAGCCCCGATCACCGAGACCTATCCCGCAACGGTCACGGTCGTCGATCGCGTGTTCGACCCGGCCAGCGGCACATTCGGCGTCAGGCTCTCGCTCCCCAATCCCGACAACCAGTTGCCGGGCGGCCAGCGCTGCAAGGTCGCCTTCCCGTTGGAGACTGCACAGGGGCGGTGAAGCTCGCAACGACGTTTCGACCGAATATAAGGCCCGCGCGCTCCGCGGGCCTTATATTTTGCGTCGCCGTGATCCGGCTCAGCGCCGGACCATCACCCAACCATCCTCCGTCACCTCACGCTGCGGCGCTGCGGCCTGTGCAGAGGGCGACGACATCACCCAATCTTCCATCTGCCATGTCGTCTTCTGCGAAGGACGGCGGTCGCGGGTCACGTCGCTCACACGAGGTTTCGCCGTCTGCAGGCTGGCCGCACTATGACGACCGTTGCGGCGAAGCGTCCGCGCGAGCCGGCCGTCGAGCGTGAACGCCCGGTCATGAGCCGCACGCGTGCCCATCGCGCCCGCACCGAACATCAATGCGAGGTCGGATGTGGTCATCGATGCGCCATCCGCCTGCGCCAGCTTGCGCTGCTGCCCGGCTGCCGGCATCGCATCGCCGTGCCGCTCGCGCGGCACCGGCTCGCTGCTGGCGGCCGGCTGCGGATTGATGTCGTAGGCGCCGATGCCGCGCAGATTGTTGGCATCGATGAAGCGCAGGCCGACCATCCGGGCCGCCGCCTTGCCATCGTAGGCATGGGTGGCGGAGAACCAGAATTCGCCGTCGCGCTCCTCGATCGAACCCGTGGATGTCGTGCCATCCGACCAGTTCACCACGAGCAGCGTCGAGTCCGGCAGGCCGGGATGGCTGATGCGGCCGGTCAGCGTATCGACATCGTTCTCACCCGACGGCACGCGCTTGAACAAGAATTTGTCGATCTGCGGTGCCACACCGGCCCGCTCGAGGCGATAGCGCGTAATCGAAGCGAGTTCGTCGCGGCCATCGGTACCCTTGCGATAGGTCTTGACCATGACCTCGCGCGAACTGCCATCGCTGCCGCCGGGCGACAACGATCCCGTCGCGATCTCGTCATCGCCGACCACATGCTGATAGGCATGGGCCAGATCGACCTTTTCGCCGGGATTGCGCAAGGTTTCGGTATTGCCATCACCCCAGTCGATATCGACACGGGACAGATTGGCGCCGCCGAGTTCGGCGAAGCTGAGCGGCAGCCGCACGCCCGCGCCCTGTTCGGCGAACAACTGCCCCACTCGGAGGCCGCCGCTGGCAACGTTGACCGGCGTGAAGATGGTCGACTGGAATGCAAACGGACCAGTGGCCACAAGGCTTTGCGCGCCGATGCCGACATCCGGCGTCATTTGTGGCGCATTGGCGAAGAACGGAATCACCATGCGGACATCGACCGGCAGGTCCATCGTGCCAACGCCTGCGTCCTTATCCGTCACCTCGACACGGATGACGTAATTCGCGACGAACCAGGCGCGATAGGTATGCGCGATCGCGAAGGTGCGCTGATCGGCGGAGAGCGTCAACAGGTCGCTCTCGCCGTCACCCCAATGGATGCGCACGGTCTGGCTGTCGAAAATGCCGAGATCGGTGATCTCGCCGCGCAGCACGAAAGGCTCCGTCGCGCTGATCGTCTCATCCACATGGATATTGACCGTCGGCGGAATGTTGACGACCTCGATCGGGATCGTCGAGGTCCGCGCGCCGGTGTCGTCGTCGGTCGCCGTCACCTTGATGGTGAGAATGTCGCGGGGCGTGCCGGCCGGCACGTCGTCGCGATAGCGATGCGTCGCCGTGAAGGTCCGCGTCGCGGCATCGTAGACCACGCGGGTGTTCGGGTCCGAGGTCAGCGTGCTGACGATCGCCGTGCCGTCGCCCCAATCGATCTCGATCTTCGCCACCGTATCGAGGGTGCCGACATCGGAGACATGGCCGGTGAGCACCACCAGGATCTGACCGTCCTCCAGCACCGTGGTGTGGCTGAGTTTCAGACCGTCGACCACCGGCGGCACGTTGGCGACGGTGAGCACCGCCGTCGTTTGCGACGTGCCGTCGTCCTTGTCTTTCGCCACCACCGTGATGCGGTAGTTGTCTCTCGGCGTATTGGTTGGATTGTCGTCGAGATAGCGATGCGACAGCGTGAACCGGTACAGGGTCGGATCGGTGGCATCGCGTGTCACGATAGCCTGTTCGATCGCGCCGCCCTCGCCCCAGTCGATGGTCACCGTCTGGGTGTCGTTGATGCCGCGATCGATGAAACTGCCGGTGACAGTAACGACGCCGTTCTCGTCGATGGTGATAGTCGGCGGCTGCGGCGCTCCGGTATTCGGAAGCTGCAGGGCCGGTACGCCGTTCAGCGCGATACCGACGAAGATCGGCGGCGTGTTTTCGACCACCACATTGGTGGTGACCACATTGCTGCGCGCACCGGCTTCGTCGGTAATAGCAGCGGAGATCACATAATCAGGCCGTCCGGCCGGATTGTCGAGATAGCGATGCGTCGCCGAATAGGTGCGATTGACCGCATCGATCACGATGGTCGTATCCGGATCGATGCTGGACATCACGGTGCCGTCGCCCCAGTCGATCCAGACCGTGTGGCTGTCCAGTGTGCCGATATCCGTATAGCTGCCGAAGACCGTGACGCTGTTACCTTCCTGCGTCACTGCAGGCTGCACCACCAGCGGCCCGGCGACCGGCGCGATATTGTTCACCGTGACGGCGAATGTGGCCTGCCCGGCGGCGACTGGCACGGTGCTGTCCTTGTCGATCACCGTGATGACGACGCTATATCTGCCGTCCTGCAGATACTGATGCGCGAAGTCGAAATTCGAGGTCCCGGCCGCGAGCTGGAACTGCTGCACCGGGCTGCCGTCGCCCCAATCGACACTGAGGACGAATGTGTCCAGCACGCCGGGATCGGTGATACGGCCGGCGATGCGGGTCGAGCCGTTCTCGTCGATCACCGCCGGCAAAATCTGCGGATTGACGAAAGCGGCGGCAACGTTTGACACCGTCACCTGTGGACCGGAGGTCTGGTAGCTGCCGTTGTTGTCGGTAGCCTTCACGGTAATCGCGTAGACGCCATTGTCGGCATAGACATGGTTCACCACCAGCCGGTTGCCATCCGGCGACGCCGGGTCCACGGTGAAACGGCTGACCGTGTTGTCGCCCCAGTCCACTTCCCAGGTCTTCAGCACGTCCTTGCCGACATCATGCGCATCCAGGTCGAGCACATAGGTGCTGCCCTCCTGGCCGGTCGTCGCTCCCTTGACCGTAAGAACCGGCGGCACATCGACGACGGTGAAAGAGAAGAAGCCATCGACCACCGCGCCGTCCTTGTCCATGACCTGGCCGCGGACGTTGACAAGCCCGTTTTGCAGCAGCAGCGAGCCGTTGATGGTGAAGGTCGCCGAGGTCTGGAAGCCGGTGTCGAAGCGGCCATCGTCGCTGAAGATGCGATAGCGCAACGTCGCGGCATCCACGGCCGACGGATCGGACGCGCCGACGATCGTCACCGTCGCCGTCTGCCCCTGATCGACCGTCACCGGTCCGGTGAAGCTGCCAAACGTCGGCGCCGCATTGTCGACGATGACGGTCGTGCTGGTGGCCTGGCTCGAGACCTGTCCGCCATTCACCGCATCGTAATTGGCGGTGACCGTTGCCGAGAAGGTTCCCGGCCCGTCGCCGATGCCCAGCGCCTGCAACTGCGACCAGCTCAGCTTGACCGACGCATCTGTGGCGCTGAGCGTATGGCCGTTGAGCACCCAGGTGAAGCTTGCCGGCGTGCCGACGGCGGTCGCGGTCAGCGTCAGGTCCTCGCCTTCCTTCGGCCGCGTCGCGACCACTTGCGGCGCCAGCATGCCGATGGTCACCATGAAGGCCGAGGACGCCGTACCGGTCGGTGTCGTATCCTTGTCCATCTCATAGAGATAGATCGTGGCAATGCCCGGCTTGGTATAGACGTGGCTGGCCCGTGTCGTCGTCGCACCGAACGCCTCCACGGTGCCGTCGCCCCAATCCACGCGCCATGACAGCGGCACATCCTTCGGCGACGGATCGATCGCCGAGAAGTCGATGGTGAAGACATCGCCCACATTGGTGTTGTGGCTGCCGATAATCGTCACCACCGGCGGCGTGTCGTTGATGCGGACCTGCGTGAAGGCGCTGGACGAAAGACCATCTTCGTTGGTTGCGCGGACCGCGACCGTGTAGACGCCGGCGGTGCCGAGATTGTCGCTAAGGCCGAAATCCTTCAGCCTGGTCCACGGAATGATGACCGTATAGGTGCCGGATCCGGGACGGGTCTCGAAACCCTCGACTTCGCCGAACTGACCGTCGCCGTCGATGTCAAATACCAGCGGTCCCGACAGCTTGCCGGTAGACCCGTTGGGGCTCACGGTGACCGTCAAGGTCAATGCGCCGCCTTCGGAGCTCGTATAGGTGGATGAGTTGAAACGCACTGTCGGTGACGACAGGATCCTCACGCCCTCGAACGTATCATAGGTCACGGTGCCGTAAGTCGTCGTCGAACTGAACAGGCGCACCTGACCGGCATTCGGCGACGGCGTTCCAACCGCGAAGACCCCATTGGCATCGCTGCGATATTCCACGGACGCCTGCGGGTTCTGCGGATCGAGGATCAGCACATCGCCCGGCAGGCTGGTCGGATCGTCGCCATGCAGCGTCGTCACCGAGTTCGACGGCAGGTTGGCGATGGCGATCCGGACGGTATCGTTGCCGATGCCGCCAGAGACGACGGTGGTCGCCGCCGAGCCGACGCGCTCGATGGTGATCTTGTCATTGCCGGCATCGCCGTTGATGGTGGTGTTTCCGCGTGTACCGGTGTTCTGGATATCGATCACGTCGTCGCCGTCGCCGGCATTGATGACAATGCTGTCCGCTGCCGTCTTCGCCACAGTCACCCGCAGTTCGAACGTATCGTCGCCCGCGCCAAGATTGATCGTCGTGGCATTCATATAGTTGGCGACCACCACGTGATCGTTACCCGCGCCGGTATCGATGGTTAGCGACTTCACGATCGTCGGCGGTGCCGAGATCATGTTGACGGTGTCGTCACCGCCAGCCGTCAACAAAGCGACTGCCTCCATGCCGGAATATTCCGTGACGAAGGACGCGGGCGGCGGCAGATCGAGATCGATGTCGAAGGTGGCGAGGCCGCCGCGATCGGCCGTGGTGCCGAACGAACCGACATAGACCGTCAGCTTGGTCAGCACGCCATGGCCGTCATAGGTCGGGCCGAAGGCCATCGCCGTCGGGATATTCAGCCCCTGCATGCCGCCGACATTGTCGCGCACAACCTGCGCGAAGATCAGCTTGCCGGTGGCCGGATCGCGGCTGAACACCGCGAGCGTGTTGCCGGAGCCGCCAACCGCGATGACATATTTACCGTCCGGCGTGACGGCGACATCGGTCGGGCCCGACAGGCCGCGGACGCCATCAGTGCCGTTATGCAGTGTCTGCACCAGCACCAGCGGCTGCGTCGCAGAGGTGATGCGATAGACCGACAGCGCATCGCCGTTCTGGCTGGTGACATAGAGGAAACCGCCATCCGGACTCACAGCGATGTCCGACGCGCCGAACAGCCCATCGAGATTGCCGGCCAGCGTCTGCACCACATTGTTCGCGCCATCGACCACGCGAAGGCTGTTGGTGCTGCTATCCACCACATAGCTGAAGTTGCCCTGTTGCACGACTTCCGTCGCACTGCTGCCGATCGTCGAGGTCAGCGACAGCGAGCCATCGCTGTGCAGCGAATAGACCTTTACGCCGGACGGACCGGTGGCGGTGATCGTGCCGACGACGCCAGCCACATTCCCCGCGGCGTCGAAACGGATGTTGCTGAAATAGCCGGGCACATCGCTGCGCGTGCCGACATAGGTCAGGTCGCCGCTTGCACTGACGCTGAAGGTGGACAGTGCGCCGGTGGTCGCGCTCGCTGTCACGACGAAACCGCCGCCGACCGCGACGGTCGAAACTCCGGTCAGCCCATAGGTGACGCCAGTGCCGGCCCCCTCGGTGATGATCTGACGCTGCGAGCCATCCGCTGCATTGATGGCCACCAGCGCATTGGTCTGCGACGACACGCCGTAGACATGGCTGACATCGGCATCCGTCGCGATCGCATCGAATCCGGTGAAGGCCGGCGTGGTGAGTGTCGGACGCGTCGCATAGATATAGCCGGTGCCGCCGTCAGCGAGCGCACCGGACAATGTCGTCGCCATCCCGCTCGCGCTCGCGCCGATCGACACGGTGACATTGCGCGCGGCTTCCGGGATCAGGACGGCCCAGACCTCGCCGGGCTTGAGAACCGTCAGTGCCTGATCCGTGCCGACACCGCGCGTGTGCAGCAATTGTGCGAGATTGCTGTCGATCTTGAGACTCGGCAGGCTCAGATTGATCGTCGAGGTGTTGACGATCACCAGCATGTCGTAGCCGGTATAGTCGAGATTGAAGCTCGTGCCGGTGACGCCCTGATCGAAGCGCATCACCGCAAGCAGGCTGCCGACCGCAGCTGTCTGCTTGCCCGCAGCCTGCTGGTCGAAGTCGATATCGCTGGCCGATAGACCAGAAAGAACACCGAACGTATCCGCGCCACCGGCGACGCCGACCATCGTCGGAGTCGCACGGTTGGTATAGATATTCGTCGCTGTCGGACCGGTCGTATGTGTTTCGGTCTTGGCGACGATCGTGCCCGATGGCTGGCCGCCATTGCCGGTGACGATGTTGCCCGATTGCGTCAGCGAAGTGTTGCTGCCGACGATGAAGCGCCCCTGCCCGCCGGACGGCGCCTGCGATCCCGGTGCACCGCCACCCGCACCGCCCGCGGTCGTCACACTGGCACCGCCGGCGCTCAGATCCGTTGCGACGATCTTGATCGTGCCGCCGGCACCGCCCGCGCCGTCGCCGCCCGCACCACCATAGCCACCATCGCCGCCGGCGCCGCCGGACTGACCGGTGTTGCGTGCGCTTCCACCAGCCGTGCCGTCGGTACCCTCTCCGCGATTGGTATTGATGCCGCTCCCGGTCGCCCCATTGCCACCCTTCGCCTCGAAAGAGGCATCGCCGGAAATCGTCAGACGCCCCTGCGCGACGAGTTCAAACGCGCCGCCGCCGGCACCACCGGCACCGCCCTGACCACCGCTCGCTCCATAACCGCCGCTGCCGCCGCCGCCACCGCCGCCACCGCCTTGCACATAGTCGGAAGGGAAGCTGTACCAATAAGCGCCGTTGGCGCCCCTGCCACCGCCGCCGCCACCGCCGGCACCGCCACCACCGCCGCTGCCACCCGCGCCGCCGCCAGCACCACCGCTCAGCCCGGTCCCCGTCCCGTTATTGGCGCCGCCAGAACCATCGGCGCCGGTGCCTCCATCACCACCATTGCCACCGACACCACCGTTCGCGTTGCCGCGTGTACCGCTGCTACCAGCCGCGCCGCCAGTGCCGCCCGTGCCGCCTCCGGATGAACTGCCAATGCCTGTCGAACCGGCACTACCGCGGGTACCCGTATCGCCGCGATCACCAGTGCCGCCGACCCCGCCGCTGGCGCCGCCCTGGGTTTGATAAGTGAAGCCGGCATTGGTGAATTTCGCCCAACCGCCGCCACCGCCGCCGCCGCCTGGCGCTCCGCCTGCGCCGGATTGCCCCCAATAGCCGCCGCCGCCATGGCTTCCCTGTTGGCCTCCGGTGCCCCCTTGGCCGGCCCCCGCACGGCCACCATCCGCATTGGCACCGCCTTGCGCGGCACTGCCGCCATAGCCGCCCGCAGCGCCACTGGTCGCGCCACCGCCTGTGCCGCCTCCGGCGCCAGCCGTCTGTCCGCTCGCCGAGACGCTGAACGTCACGCCATCGGCGACATTCACGTCATTGCCAACCTGGATCGACAGTGCATTCGCGCCAGCCGCCGTGATATTGTGATTGACCTGCAGGTTGCCAGCAACGCGAAGAGTCACGATGCCGTTGCTGAGCGTCGCAGAAATGCCGTCCACCGCAGGACCGCCGATCACCAGAAACACATTGGCAATGAGCGAATTGTCGACCGTTGCCCCACCATCGTTGCGATTGATGTCGATCCGACCCGCAGTGAGGCGGATCGCCTGCTGGCCGCCACCCATATCGTAAACATTGGTATCGATCGTGATGTTGCTCGACACCGTATAGGTCGGCACCGTCACGGGAGCCACCGTCGGCGCAGCATTCGACAATTCGGTCACAGCGACAATGTTATCGACCAGGATCGACGACATCGACGCCGACGAGATGGTCACATCGCTAAGCGCGTTGAACTTGGCGAGTTCGGGTGTGTTTTGCAGGTCGAAGCGCTGGAAGCCGCCGGGTTGCACGCGCAGCGTCACGGTGACCAGACGGTCGGCGGCGGTCATGCCCGTCACGGTATGGCCGGTCAGGACGACATCGATCGCGGTATTCGAGGTGTTGGCGAAATACAGCGAATACAGGCCGAACGCATCGCCCGTGAGCACACCGCTGCCATTGATGGCCCGCAGCGTGAACACATCGCTATTGGTGCGCGCCTGCGCGGCAGCACTGATGCTGTCGTTGCGGATGAATCCGGAACCGTTCGACGAGGAGAACTGGAAGCCGTTGCCGGTGCTCGCGAACACCGTGTTGAAGGTCTGCTGCGACGACAGGCCATCGAACGTCACCGCATTGCCGTGATTGACATAGGTGTTGGCATATTCGGACGGCGGCGTCTGCGTGGCGACGATCTGGCCGGAACGCAGTTCGATCGTGTTGTCGCGCAATGTCGCATCGACGCCCGCCGGCGTCTCGGACTGAACCGTCAGCCTGTCCTGTGTGGAGGTGCCACCGAGAATCCGCGTGAGATTGGCGCCGGCCGTGGACAGCACCAGCATCTGCGCGCCACCACCGACCGAAGCCTTGAGATCGGTCTCGCTCAGGGTCCAGGCGACCGCAGTGGGGTTCAGCGAGTTGTCGACCACGAGCAGTTCGACGGTCTTGTTGATCGAGGTGAACTGGCGATCCACCGGCGTCGCCGGAATGTTGATCTTCAGTGTGTCGTTGCCGATGCCGCCATTGACGATGGTGGCATTGTTGGTCGAGGCGACGCTGTCGGCCTCGATCACATCGTCGCCACCGCCGCCATCGACTTCGACCACCGTGCGGCTCAGCGCGGCGTCGCTGGTGCGGATCCGGAACCGGTCATTGCCGCTGCCGAGCAGCGCAACCACCCTGTCCATGTTCTGGAAGACGACGTCTCCCGCGGTGAGCCCGCTGAGCACACCCTCGCCGTCCCGCGCGCCGTCGCGCAACACACCGGCAGTGAGCGCCGCCGTTTCCGCGGTCCGGTCGACGGTGAGACGATCGCCATCACCGAACGTTCCATTGACCTGCAGCGTTCCCGCGCCGGTGCCATGCACCACCACCCGGTCGGCGCCATCGCCGAGATTGAGCGTCGTGAGATGCGCGATACCGTTCACGGTGATGAGATCGTCGCCACCACCAGCGTTGACGGTCACGGGCGCGACGGTCGCCGAGATCGTGACGGTGTCGGCGGCGTCCCCGAGATCAAGGATCGCCGCCGCAACACCCTCGAACTCGACGCGGCGCGGCATCTGGGCGGCCGTGATCAGGCCGACAGTAGATGAGACAGCGCCGACTTCGAGATTGACCATCGGTCCGGAGCTGACGACAAAGCGGTCGCCGGCATTGCCGCCGCCGCGCACATGAACGGCGCCGTTGATCTGCGACAGGCCGACGCCGGTGACATCCGAGCCCAGCGTCACCGTATCGGCGCCACTGCCGGCATCGACGGTGGTGGCGGTCGAGGTCGCCGCAATGCGAACGGAATCGTCGCCCGAACCGAGCTTCACCGCGACCGAAGCGAAGTTGCCGTAGGAGATCCCGACCGTCTGGTCGATCAGGGTCTGATCGGCCGAGCCCATGCCGAAGCCGAAGATGCGGTTGCCATTGCCGCCGCCGATCAGGCCGGCATTGGCCGCGGTGTCTCCGCTGTCATCCACCACGAGCGTGTTGGTGCCGGTGCCGCCGAGCAGTTCGAGCGTGCCGTCGACATTGTTTAGCGTGCCATCAGCCCCCGACACGGTGACGCGATCGTCGCCGCCACCGAGATCGATTGTCGTGACCGTGGTCGCCCAGGTGGAGCGCACGACTACATCGTCGGCGCCATCGCCGAGCCTGAGCGACAGCGAGCGGAGCTTCTCGTAGTTCACCACCCCACCGATGCCGAAGCCAGTCAACGCATCCTTGGTGACAACGCCCGTGACGCCAGGTCCCGCGCCGGTATTGTCGAGATCGAGGATGGCGAGATTGTCGACGCCGCCCAGAATAGTCAGCGTACCGGCGATGGTGGACAGGCGACCGCCGCTATTGGTCGTCGCCGTCGCATTGCTGCCGACGCGGATGATGTCGGCAGCATTCACCGTCGAAATCGTCATGCGCGTGCCCGCCGCCACACGGCGGATCACGAATGTATCGATGTCGCGGCCGCCCGAGATCGCCACCGCGGCCGCATTGATCGTGCCCTGCAGATCGATGAGTGCGCCGACGCGATCCTGATCGGTCGCCTCGTCATCGGCCATTAGCGTGACATTTCCATCATTGCCATTCGCGCCGTTGGCCGTGATCACACCACCCTGCGCCAGGATGATGTCGTCGCCCGCATTGATCACGACATTGCCGAGCGCGGCCGTCAGCAGCGACGCCGCGCCGAACACAATATTCTCGCCGGTCGCGACGCTATCTCGCGTGGCCACCGCAATGTCGCCGGTCGCGGATGTCACCGTGCCGATGCCGAGCCCGGCATAACCGCCGCTCAGATAGACATCGACCACATTGATGCCCGTCTGCGCGGTCGCATTCAGCGATCCTGCCGTGCCGGCGGCGTCGATACGCAGCGCGCGTCCGACCTCGCCGATCGATCCTGTACCCGCGCGCAGATTGAGGGTGGCGCTCTTCACATTGATCGCGACATTGCTGTCGGCATCGAGGATCGATCCGGTCGCAGTCAGATTCACCGTGCCCGCGGTCGAGCGGACATAGCCGAGCTCCAGATTGCCGGTCTCGCTGATCCAGATATTCCCGGCCGCGAGCGCATCGAGGCGCGTGCTCTGGGTCAGGATCGGGCTGGTCGCGGAGCCGATGCTGCCGGCCGCGGCCGACAGGAACAGCGTGGTCGCCTCGATCCGGCCGCCGGGCGCATTGATGATGTTGCCGGCCGCCGTGGAGATGGTCACCGCGCCATG
Source organism: Bradyrhizobiaceae bacterium PARB1 (assembly GCA_002256345.1). Classification (GTDB taxonomy): domain Bacteria; phylum Pseudomonadota; class Alphaproteobacteria; order Rhizobiales; family Xanthobacteraceae; genus Tardiphaga. Next base: position 63,824 of record NKIY01000015.1, read on the forward strand.
GCCGTTCTGGATCGCATCGGTCAGCGTAACATGGGTCGGCGTGGCCGAGGTGTTCTCGATGGTGATGATCGTGTGACCGGCGTCGCTGGTGACGACCGGGACGAAGCGCGTGCGCTCGGTGACGTTGACGACGAGATTCTGCGCATAATTCGGCGTCGCAGCCACCGGATTGATCAAGCCGACTTCGAGATGGATGTTCGACTTGTTGGTGACGGTGACGCGGTCGAACGAGGTCAGGAACGTAATGCTGCTGTTGCCCTCAATCGAATTTTCCGCCGGCGTCGTGCCATAGCCGGCCGGGGTCGGATCGAAGCGCGTCGGCGAGATCGTGAAGGTCGCGGTGCCGGCCGCTGTGGACGTGTTGACGATGTCCGGCAGGACGAAGATCGGTCCGGTGGGATCCGGAATAAATTGATCGAAGCCGACCTGCTTGGTGATGTGCCCGTTTTCGTCGATCACCAGTTCCGGCGAAGGCGGACCGGCCAGGAAGACATCGGAATTGAAGTTGATGGTGCGCGGATAATAGATCGTCTCGCTGGTCTTCTCGTCACCGGTATCGATCAGAGCGCCATGCGAGCTGGCATCGGTGAAGCCCGATACGGACGGCGTTGCGATCGCATCCACGGCAAGCGCCCGGGTGCGAATGATCGACCCGGCCTCGGTCAGGACCCGCGTCTCGACAGCAAAATCATTCTTGGCATTGGTATTGGTCGAAGCGCCGAGACCGTGCGTGGTGGCATCGGCCTTGGCCAGGCTGGTGACGCTGTCGTGATGCGCCTTGATGTTCACCTGATTAGCGCCGGACAGAATTGCTCCGCCGCGCACTTTGATGTCGGCGAGCGAGGTCGAGAAACCCGTCGCCTTGTTGATGACAGCGTCCGCATAGGAACCGGCGCCGAGCGCACTCGATGTCGATTTGGCGTCCGCCGACAGATCCAGCGATGTCACATCGGCCAGGATGTCGAGGCGATTGCCGGCGCGCAGCTCGGCTGAAGCGCCGATCTCCGTGGTGGTGGCTTCGCCGAAATTCAGCGTCGCCGACGTACGCGTATCGACGCCAAGGCCGCCTGCGCTCGCGGTGACTTTCGAGGTCGCCTTCTGCTTGTTGCGGGCCTCGACCACGAGATCGGTGCCGGCCGTCAGCCGCGCCGAAGCGCCAACCGAGACCGAGGTGCGGTCGGTCTGGTTCAGCGTCGCATCGGCGCGGACGATGGCGATCAATGCGCCGCTTCCGGCATCGCCGGTCGCACTGCCGGTGTTGAAGGAGTTCGCACGCAGCGTCACCGCGTCCTGTGCAACGATCACCACACTGTCGCCGATGGTGACCTTGTTCTCCGTAGACAGTGTCGTGGTCGCACCGCCGATGATGACGGTGACGCCGCCGTAATTGCCGGCATCGCCATTGGCGCCCGCCGTCATGGTCGAGGTCGAGATCGCCGACACAGATCCGCTCGCGGTGATCTGTGCCCCCTGCCCCACGGTCACGGAGGTGGTCGGGTCAACCTCCATCTTGATGCTGAGGCCCTGCCCGCTCAGTACGCCGCCGCCGGCGGCAATGCCGTTGAGCTTGGCATTGATCGTATGATCGGCGGTGACATTGACGTTACGTCCGCGGATCACCGCCATCTTGCCGACGCTGGCGCTCACCGTCGGATCGATCTTCGCCTGCGCGATCACGAAACCGACGGCAATGCCTCCGATGGCTTCGCCGATCACATCCAGTCTGTCCGCCGTCACCGTGCCATTGGCACGCACATTGAGGTCGCCCGCCGCATTGATGAAGCCACCGTCGCCGATCCGTGCATCCACGGCACCGCCGACATCGAGAATCGTGGCGCCGGCCGCGACGCCGAGAATGCCGCCGCCGATGGCGATGCCCATGGGCAGGCCGGCATTGAGCGGATTGACGCCGATGGTCCGCGTTGCCTCCGCGCTGACACCGCCGCCGATCGCCGCACCGAGCGTGCCGATCTGCGTATAGCTACCGATGATCGCCTGGCTCGAGCCGTTGATCGTATCGGCGACCACGGCTGCCCCGAGACCGGCGATGCCGGACACCGCCGCCGCACCATTGGCGAGGTAGTGATTGATCGTCCCTCCGGACGTGACCTTGACGCCGCGCACACCGGTGATGACAGTCGCCGTTGTCGGCGACGACGCTTCGGTGGTCAGCACGTCGCGGGAATCCGGCGTCGGCGTGGCGCCGATCATCGCCCGCGCCGAGCTGCCGTCGTTGATGACAGATACCGCGCCGCCGAGCGACACGAAGCCGCTGATCGCACCGGCGAAGCCGAGGACATGCAGGTTCGAGGTCAGGCCGGCAGCGACATTGACGTCGCCTGACGTCGTGCTGTTGCCGGTGATCGTCACCTGCGGCGCAATGACGGCGGTGACATCCGCATCGACGTTCAACACCGCAAGGCCAATGCCGATCGCGCCTGCGCCGCCGGCAAGACCGCCGGTCCGGCCATTGAAATCGAGCTTCTGCTGCGCGCCGACATTGACGCTGCCCGTCTCGATCACGGCGCCGGGCAGGATCGCGGCGGTGGTGCCGCTGGAGATATTGGTCCGCGCCGAAGTCGCCGCGCTGACGCGGCCCGACGGTGAATTGTTGCTCGAGGCCGACTTGCCGAGATTGCCGATCTGGGCGCCGCCCGCGATGAGCTGATGCTGGGTGCCGGTGGTGCCGGCAAGATCGAGATCGATGGCGCGGCCGGCCACCGCATCCTCATAAGTCGCGGCCAGCTTCACCACATTCGGATTGCCGGTCTTGATGGCGAAATAGACCTTGCCGTCGGTCAGGCCACGGATCGCATTGCCGCCGCCCGCACTATAGACGACCGTATCGCCGGTCTTGAAGCCACGATCCGAACCGAGATCGATGCTGTCCGTCGCAGCGTTGACCTTGATGGCCGGATTGAACGCAGCCCCCGCCGGATCGCTGCTCTGCATCCGGCTCGTCAGCGCGTTCACGGTGCTGTCGACGAAGCCCAACACCGACGAATTGTTGTCGCCGCTGAGCGCACCCGAGCTGCCGCCCGAGGTGGAATAACCGTCGGAGAAGTTACCACCGATCGTATAGACGACGATGCCGCCGCCGAGCCCGACCAGGCCGGCGCCGACACTGATGGCGTTGGAATTCACGTTCCAGCGCGACAGCGCGTAGCTGTCGACCTGATTGCGCGCCTTGATCGTGGCAGCGCCGATCAGCGCCTGGGTGTCGTTGCGCAGGATGCCGATATCGACGGACGCACCGATGCCGCCGCCGAGGCTGGCGCCGATTGCACCGGCCACCGACAGGATGTCCATCTTGTTGGTCGCCGCGACGACGACGCTCTGATTGGCGTTCGCCGAAGCCGGCGTCGTGTGCTGATTGATCAGCGCGCCGCCGCCGATGGTGGCGATGGTATCGGAGTCGACGGATTCAACCGTCACCGCACCGGCAATGCCGAGATAGTTGCCGACGCCGAGGCTGGCGCCGACCGAGAGCAGGTTTTCCGACGACGACGCCTGCACGGCGACGCCCGGCAGCGCCATGGTGTTGAAGCCGCCATTGGAGAAAGTGCCGTTGATCAGGCTGTTGAGATTGCCGCGATTGCCGTTGGCATCGACGCTCGCGGTGTCGGCGATCGATGCCATCGTGACCTTCTTGATCGAGATCACATTGACCGCGCCGGCCCCGCCGCCGGTCGAAATACCGACGCCCGCAGCGCCGCCGATGGCATAGGCGGTCGTATCGTCCAGTGCATTGACCAGCACGCTGCCTTCGGCGCTGACCTGCACGCGGCCGGCGATCGAGGCGATGGTGGTGGTGTCGATGACGATCACCGCCGCAGAGCCGCCGATACCGACACCGCCAGACAGCGCGATGCCCGCACCGATGCTGAGGATGTCGGTCTGGGCATGCGACTTCACCGCCACATTGCCCTGCGCATTGATGACGGTGTCGTAGCCGGCGCCGCTGCTGCTGGTCTTGCCCTGGATGAAGGCTTCGGTCGTGCCCATCAGCACCGGCGCAGCAAAGCCAGGCGCGGCCGAGAACGTGCCCGAACCGGCCAGGCCGACGCCGATGGCGAGGCCGTTGTAAGTGCGGCCGGCGGCGACCAGCATGTTCTGCCCGCTGCCTGCACCGGTATTCACCGCATTGATCTGCGCGCCCTGATCGATATAGGCGCGGGTGTTGATCGTATGCACCGCGACGGTGCCCGCAATGGAGCCCGAACCGGTGCCCGCGATCGCCACGCCGACGCCTGCGCTGGTGATATTGTTAAGACTGACCGCAACCACGATCAGGCCGCTCTGCGCTGCCGTCTGCGCGCCGCGCTTGCGGTCGAGGGTGAGCGCTCCAGCAACCGACGGATCGAGCGCATCGAGACTGCTGTTGTTGAGTGCAGGCGCACCCGTGTGGCTCAGCGTCTCGATCACATGGCGCGCCGCGCCTTCGAGCCCGTTGTCGGTGAGATCGATCCGATTGCCGGCCTGCGCGTCGGCGAGCGAGGCTGCCAGCGCGAAATGGTTGCTGTCGATGCGGATGACGAAGTAACGGCCGCCGGTGCGCAGCCCGCCGAGCGGCAAGGACTCGCCGGTATAGATCACCTCGGTGCCGGTGCTGAAACCATGATCGCCGGCGGCAATGCTGTTGGCCGTATAGTCCACGGCAGACGTCGCGAAATCATTGGTATTGGCCGCGCTCTGCGTCAGCTGGCCGCCCGAGGTGACGCCGAAATCGCCGGTATTGGCGACGATGGACGATTTGCCCGCCTTGGCGAGCGCCGTCACCGACGCATTCGCTGCGATGAAGGCTTCCGTCGTCTTGTTGATCACGCCAACACCCGCGGCGATGCCCACCGCCCCGGTGCCTGCGCCGGCAATATTGCCCGATACCTGATCGAGATCGGTGGCCTCTTCCGCCGACACCAGCACATTGGCATCGGCACGCACCACGGCGCCATCGCCGATAAAGGCGCGGGTGGTGAGGTCGAGCACCTGGACACCCACCGTCAGCGCTCCGGCGCCGGTGGTGCCGATGGCGGCAGCAGCCGACACCGAGGTGATGTCGATGTCGCTCTTCGCCATCACGATGACATTGTTGCCAGCGGTCGCCTTCGCGCCCTGGTCGATGAAGGCTTCGATGCGGCGACGGATGATGCCCGCATCGGCGCCGATGCCGACGCCGACCTTGCTGCCGGACAGTGCGCCCGCAACGCCGACCAGCGCGAGATGGCCGCGCGCGACGATGTTGATGTCGTTCAGCGAGGTGATGCCGGCGCCTGCGCCCGGCACCGCATCAACGCGCTTCTGGCCTGCGCTGGCGCTGACATCGATATAGGTGACGGTGGCTGCGCCCGAAACGGCCGCATTGGTGGAGATCGCGCCGCCGACACCGATGGTGACGATGGACTCGTCCGAATTGGCTTCGATGGAAACGCCCTTGCGGCTGTTGCCGAGCACGTCAGTAAAAGCATTGATCCCGTCGCCCTGCACGGTCGCCGCGGCATCGATCCAGGCTTCGGTAATGTCGATCACGGTGACATTGGTGACCGAGAGGCCGACAGCGGTCTTGCCGCCGATGGCGAGACCGCCGGCAATGGTGACGATGCTGGCGCTGTTCTGCGCGATCACGCGCACATTGTCGCGCGCCTTTACATTGGCGGTGGCGCCGGCAATCGCGGCGATCACATCGTTGTCGATCACATTGACCGACACCGAGCCGCCGATGGTGACGTTCTTGCTGCCGCCGGCTGCGCCGATGGTCAGCGCATGGATCGCCGCCGCCTCCCTGGCATCGACGATCACGCTGCCGCGGCATCGATCACCGAACTGTCGATCTTCGCCGTGACGGTGTTGGCGATGTAATTGGCGCCGATGGCCGCGCCGACCGGCGAGCCCTTGGTGGAAATGGCGACACCGCCGGTCAGCGCATTGATGGTGGATTCGTCGCTGGCCTTCACCGACACATTGCCGCTGCCGCCCGCCGTGACGCGGGAGCCGCCGGAGATCGTCGCCTCGACATTGTTGAGGATGCCGTTGACCGCAAGGCTGGCGCCGATATCGACACCGCTCCCGCCGCCGCCCGCCGCACCGATGGCCGCCGCCGCGATCTTGCCGGAGACCGGAATCAAGCCGTCTTGGGTCGAATGCGCGGTCAGGGTGACATCGCCGCTGCGCGCGGTGACGGTCGCGTTGTCGATGGTCGCGCGCACCTTGAGCGCGATCTGGTTCCAGCCAAGCCCGATGCCGTAGCCCGAGCCCTGCGTGCCGATGCCGAGTGCACCGGCAACCGCGACGATGACGGTGTTGTCCTTGGCTTCCAGCGAGACGCGCGAGGCCGCGACATCGGCATTCTGGATGCCGGCATGGATCGAGGCAGCATTGTCACGCGTGAAGACGCGCTCATCCGTCGAGACGATATTGATGCCGATGGTGAAGGCCGCACCGGTGGCGTTGGCGCCCGTGGCGGCACCGACCGACACGGCGACCGCCGACAGCGACTGATCGTTCATCGCCGTGATGGCGAGCTCATTGCCGGTTGTCGCATTGCTGCCGAGCACGAGACTGCCGCGACGCACGGTGCCGAACACGCCAGCCTGGGTCTGCGCGGCCAGCTGGTTGAAACCGATCGAGGCACCGATGCCTTTGGCGCCGGCAGTCCCTGCTCCGCCGCCGCCGATGGCGATGACATCGGCCTCGTTGATGGCCTGGATCCGCGCATCCACGGATTCCCGGATATTGGACACATCGGCGCCGTCGATCAGCGCACGGGTCTTGTCCACAAGGCGATTGATCGAGACCGAGCCGGCAAAGGCATTGGCCTGACCGGTATTCATATTGGCCGAGATGGCCGCGGTCAGCGTCGCGAGCACCCCGCCGCGGGTCGCCTTGATGGAGATCTCGTCCTGGCCGGCCTGATCCGCACCGCGGCTAGACACCGTGAGGCCATTGCCTGCACCGCTGAGACGATTGGCGATGAAGGCCTGCGTATTGGTGGTGATCTGATTGACGCCGAAAGCGCCGCCAGCCGTGGTGCCGCCGCCATTGACGGTGCCGGCCGAAGTCGCGACCGCAATGCCGCCGACAAAGGCGACAACGATCGGATCGTTCACCGCTTCCAGCGCCAGCAGGCCCGTCTGCAGCACGCCGCGCGCATTGATGTAAGCGAGCGTGGTCTGGTCGAACACATTGACGCTGGCGCTGCCGGCGATGCCGTAGCCGCTCTTGCCCGACGGCGGCGCGGTCGCCGCCTCGCCGAACAGGCCCGGCAGGCTGATGCCGTCGAGCGGATCGTCGGGCTCTTCCGACAGCGGCACCGGGGCGCCCGGCTGCGAGGAGATCACCGTGCCGGTGGCGACGACGTTGACCCAGACGCCTCCCGTATGCGCCGAGATCGACGTATTGCCGACATCGAGCGTCACGGCGCCGGTCGGCGTCGTATCCGCGCTCGACGGCGCTGCGCCGACGAATGCGGCGACCTTGGAGACGACATCGTTGGTCAGCACGGACAGACCGATACCGGTCGAGCCCGCGCCGCCGGAGATGATCGAGCCGGCGATGCCGACCTGCGTGCCGCCAGTCTTGGCCTCGATGATCAGCGCCCCGCCGCCGGTGACGGTCGGCCCGGCCGTATTGGTGGCGAGCAGCCCGGCCTGGATGTCGCTGCGCTGGCGCAGGATCAGGCCGCTGCCGCCGAAGGCCAGCTTGCCCTTATCGTCGGTCTTGCCGCCGGATTGCGCGATGGCGACGCGCAGAATGTCTTCGGTCGCCTTGACGGTCAGCGATCCCGCCGAGCCGATCCCGATCTTCACATCGCCTTCGATGGTGGCATGAACGGTGTTCTCGATATCGTCGAACAGCACCGAGCCGCCGAGCGATTTCGAGCCAGAACGGCCATAGAAATCGACGATATCGCCGCCGGACAGAAGCTGCCCGGCCTTCTTGTTTTCATAGATGCCCTTGCCGATCGGGCTTTCGCTCAGCGACCATTTGCCGATACCCGCCATTTCGGCGAATTCCATCTTGGTGCTGGCGGTGACGACAACCGACTGCGCATTGTTACCGGCTGCCGGCAACATCTGGTTGATGCGCGCGCCGGACTTGATGGTCGCTGTGCTGGTGTTGAAATAGGTGTTGACCGCGACGGCGCCGGAGATCGCCATTGACTGGGTCTCGGCAGCCTTGGCGCGCGCCATCACGAAGGTGTTCATGAACTTGGAGCCGATGCCGAACGTGCCGTCGAGCAGATCGGTCAGCGCGCTGACGCCGCGATTGGCGATGTCCTGGGGGATGCCGAGGATAAGATCCGCCGGCAGGATGAGGAACGGATAGGACAGCGCCGCATTCACCGTCACGGTGCCCGCGGCATCGACCTGCGAATTGCCATAGATCGTCGCGGCGACGTCGTTCTTGTAGTAACCGACAGCGAAGGACAGGCTGACGGTGGCGCCCGGTTCGGTCGCCTTGGTCTTCGACTTCGAGACGTCCGACTGCGCGATCAGTTGCGTCTTCTGCGTCGTCTTCGCGATCACGTCCACATGGCCGCCGGTCTGCACCACCGTCGGTTTCGCAACGGTCGCGTTCTTGCCGATCGAGGCCTCGACGTCGTGGATCACCACATTGACCGCGACCGCGCCAGCTGCGCTGAGGCCGTCATTGGTGATGTCCTTGCCCGCCCCGTTCTTGCCGCTGGTCGCGGAGGCATTGCCGAAGATCGCGGCCAGCGCGATATCCGGCTTCGACAGGATGTCTTTGTATTTGGTCGGATTGAACTTGCCGCCGATTTCCGGCTTCGACTTGGCGCGCGTCTCCGAGGTCAGCGTCGCCTGCACGCCGATGCCATTGGTGCTCGGGCTGACCGAGAGCGTATGATCGAGGCCGTTGCCGCCGCCCGTCAGGTCGATCGCCTTGACCGCGCTGACCTGGGTCGGATCCTCGACCAGGCGGATATGGCCATTATCGACCTTGACGACGTAGTAGACCTGCCCCGGCGTCAGGCCGGAGATTTCCTGATCGCCCACCGACAGGCTGCCGACATTACCGCGCGAGGCCTGATAGATCTGCTTCAGCGCGATCACATGGCGCGAGGCAGCCGTCGTCGCCGTCAGGTCGATCACCGCATTGGTGTTGACGTCGCGCAGTTCGAACGAATTGGCGTCGATCGCCACGAGCTTGTAGTGGCCGGTGGTTTGCAGGCCGTCGCCCGCATTCTGCAGCCCGCCGATGGCATTGATGCCGAGCGCTTCCAGCGAGGAGTAATCGACCAGGATCGGATTGGCGTCGGTGCCCTTGAAGCCGTGATCCTTGAAATAGATGCGATTGGTGGCCGCATCGAGCCGTGCCAGCAGCACCGTCGCCGTGATCTGGCTGGCGCTCGCGGTGAAGGTCTGTACGCCGAGCGCATTGCCCTGCTCGATCTGGATCAGATTTCCGTTGGCATCCCGAAGCTGGAACAGATCGTTGCTGACCTTCACCACCGTATAGGTGGCGCCACTGACGAGCCCGGTGATCGCCGTATTGCCCGCGCCGGCATTGTAGACGACCTGATCGCCGGTGTTGAATCCATGCCCGGCGACGCGGATCGAATCCGCGGATGCATCGATCGCGTTGAGATCGAAAGCCAGCGACATCGTCGTCGACTTGGTGGGATCGACCGCATAAATGACCGCATCGCCGGATTTCAGATCGGTCGCATCGATGGCGATCGTATCCTTGTTGCTGTCGACGGCCGTGCCCGGATTGAAGCTCTTCACCTTGGAAATGTAAGCGAGGCCATGCGCCGCATAGGCGCCGGGATCGCCGAGCGTGACGCGCTGGCCGGTGGTCTGGTCGCGCAATTCGAACGAGTTGGCATCGATGGCGACGAGATTGTAGCTGCGGTCGTTGACGAGACCGCCGATGGCGTTGGCGCCATTCTCGGCGATCGAACCGTAGGTGACTTCCTTCGCCTGTCCGACGGCGAAGCCGTGGTCCTTCACATAGATGCGGCCGGTGGCGACATCGACACGGGCGAGATTGAGGCTGACCTTGGCATTGTCCGATGTACGCGTGAAGGACTGCACGCCGAGTGCGTTGCCCTGCGCGATCTGGATGACATTGCCATTGCTGTCCTTCAGCTTGAAGGTCGCGTCATCGACCTTCTCCACGGTATAGGTCGCGGCATCGGTAAGGCCGGTGATGGCCGTATTGCCGGTACCGGCCGAGTAGCGCACCACATCGCCGGTGCTGAAACCGTGACCGGCCAGGCTGATCGTGTCGGCATTTTCGTTGATGGCGTCGATGTCGAACACTTTCGACTTCACGACGTTCAGCGTCTGCGTCGACGAACTGTCGGTGCCGGCATTGTTGAGATCGATCGGCGGCTCTTTCGAGAGCTGGATGTGATCGGCATCGACAACGATGACGTAATAGGTCTTGCCCTTCTCCAGTCCGCCGACGGAATCGCCCTGCTGGCCGGGAATGACGAAGCCGGCGCTGACGCCCGGGATCGACGCATTGGCGAGATACGGCGTGTAGACCACCGGCTGGCCATTGGTGAAACCGTGGCCGGGCATATTGAGCGTGTCGTTATCGACATCCACATCGCCGGCAAGGATGAAGCGATCCGACGGCGCGGGATTGAAGGTCTTGGTCTCGTCGCCGCCCGCGGTCGCGTTGCCGCCCGCGGTGACATGACCGTCGAGTGAGGCGGTGACGGTGCCGAAATCGAAAGCGAGCGCAACGCCAACGCCGGCGCGCCCGTCGATCGGGCTGACCGTGCTCGCATCGGGCGTCGTCTTCGACGTCCCCGTCGCCAGCACATTCACATTGCCGGCAGCCGTAATGGTCGCATCGACGCCAACCGTTGCAGTGGCCTTCAGGTCGGTATGCGAGATCGCAATGGCGATGGACGAGCTCTTCGGATCGACGGTGTCCGTGATCAGATTCGACGACGCGCGCGCCACCGTCTTGGACGATGTCGCCCCCTTCGCCGAAATCGTGACGCTGCCGCCGGACACGATGGTGGTGGTGCCGGAGACATTGGCCTCGACCTCGCTCGACGCCATGCCGTAACCGGCTGCGATTTCGAGTCCGGTGAGCGACGCCAGGCCACCGCCGCCGATCGCCGAGGCGATCGCGGTCACCTGTGTATCGACCTTGGTCTCGGCCTTGATGTCCACGCTGCCGGTGGACACGATGGTCGCGTTCTTCACATTGATCTTGGCGTCGGCGCCGCGCATGATCACCGACAGATCGATGCCGGTCAGCGCGCTTGCCGCTACGCCCGGAACGGTACCGAGCAGGCTCGCCAGGCTGTTGCTGAATCCGGCCGCCGCCGCGGGCGCGTCGCTGGCGAGATTGGTGTCCTTGGCGATGGCGCTCATCTTGATGGCGCCGCCCTTGATGGTCGCGCCGTCCACCGTGATTTCGGCATTCTTCGACGTGAAGTCGAACGGCCAGCTCACCAGACGCTTGGCGACATCGGACACCGCGAGCGTGATCTTGCCAGCCTTCTTGCCTGCGGCCGTATCCGCCTCGGCGAGCAATTTTGCATTGGCACCGAGAATGATGGTGTGCCCGCCCGCCAGCGACGACGTGCCGTCCGGATTGGTGGTCGGCATACCGAAGGTGATGTCGCCGGCATTGCCGCCGGCCTTCTGCGTCGAGATGATCGCCGACGTCGCGCCGGTGCCGACCTTGATGGTGTCGCCGATCAGCGTGATGGCATGGCCGTTGAGATTGATATCGCCGGTGACTTCGATCACGCTCTGGTGCAGGAAGTCGCCGTCGCTGGGCAGCACGCCGCCTTCGTTGAACGGATCGTAGCCGTCGTCCAGCGTATTGACGACGAGATTGGCATCGAAATCCGGCGCCAGCGACGAGATCTCGATCTTGTCGGTGCCGGTCCGCGCGAGAATGGTCAGCGTGCTCGTCGACGAGCCACGCGGCGCATTGAACCACTGGCTCTCGAAGAAGCCGTTGACGCTTTCCAGCACCATCATGCCGGCGGCGGTGTCGTATTTCAGCTTCGCGACATTGTTGCCGATATGCGCGCCGTCGAGTGCCGACAGGTCGAAGGTCAGATTGACCTGCGTGCCCTGAATCGTGACCGGCTCGAGCCCGCGATAGTTCACCGAACGGCCGTCATAGGCGAGCGAGCCGTCATGCGACGACGTCGCGAAGGACGTCAGGTTCTGTACTGCGCCGGTGTCGAGCACCAGCGTGTCGAAGCCGCCGCTGCCGCCGTCGAGGAAGCCCTTCAGCGAGCCCGATGCGGTGACGGTGAACGTGTCATTGTTGCCCGCGGCACCGACCAGATTCTCGAAGCCGTTGAACGAATAGACGCCGACCGTGCCGGCGCCTGCGCCGTTCACCAACCAATTGGTGTCGAGCGTCGAGCCAAAGATTGTGTCGTCCTCACCACCGCCATCGAGATTCTCGATGCTGGAAAACGCAACGGCCGCCGCACCATCGATGCTGCCGCCGCCCTGCCCGTCGAGCCGCCAGTTGGCCGCCTGGTCGGGCTTCGCAATCACCGACAACGTGTCATTGCCACCGGCGCCGATCACCTCGACCTGAGGCTTCGCGGCTCCATCGGGCAGCGACGACACATCAAGCGTGATGCGGTCATTGCCGGCGCCGCCGACGATGCGCACGCTGCTGCCTTCAGCCACGACCTGCGACGACAGCACGGTATTCGGATTGTTGCGATCGACGGTTTCGATGCGCTGGATATGCTGGGTCTGCTCGTTGGTGGTGACCACCTGATCGAGGAAACGCACCAGCACGTCGTGGTTCTGCTGCGCGGGCTGGATCGCAGAGAGATCGACGACGACGGGATCGGCGCTCATCAAGAGGCGCTGTTCGAGCGGATCGAAGATCAGCTTCGGCGGCGGTCCCGGCGGATGCACCAAACGCGAAATCGACGATTTCAGCCGCGATGCCCATTTCCGGCGAACCCTGAACGGATGCCCGAAAGCCGTCAGGTGTCGATCGTCGTTTCCGCCGCTACGCATGTCTGCCCCCAAAGAATGGGTCAACGCAGCCCGCATTAACCCATTCTTAACCAAGCACCTGCGGCCTTATGGTTTTATGTCGGTTTTGTAGCGGTTCCGGATTTTAGTTAATTCTGAACGAAATATTCGATTGCATAGCTGCGGCGAAACACGCGATCGAATAGGCGGCTTCAAGCGAAATCGCATGTGCGAGATCGTGCGACCGATCGGCGAGATATCATTGAGAAGTCGGAGAAACTGACCGCGGGCTGACGGCAGCCGCAACGGACCGCGCTACGAACCATCCTTCATCGCCGCATCCAGTGCGCGGCGGGCAGCGAGCAGTTCTTCGAGCACGGCTTCCAGCCTTTCGCGGTCGAGCGAGCGCACCGGGCGTGGTTGCGGCGGATTTGTCTTGGGCTGTGGTGCAGAATTGGCACGCGGCTGCGGCGTCGGATTGGCACGGCTCATCGTCGCCGGATCGGTGCGGCCGATGGCTTGCTGCAGGCGCGGCTCGACGCGCGGTGCAGCGCGCATGGCGGGATCGGTGCGCACCTCCGGCGCGCGTCCGGTCTGCGGATCGGGTTCACGGCGAGCAACGACCTCAGGAGCCTTGACGTCAGGCGCCTTGCGGGCGGCGACCGGCTCAGGTTCGGCCTCCTCCTCTTCTTCCTCGTCGCCAGCACCTTCTTCGTCGGACTCCTCGTCCTCGGAGGACGCCTCTTCGTCGTCGTCTTCGTCCTCTTCCTCGGATTCCTCCTCGTCGCCTTCTTCGGACTCGTCCTCGTCAGACTCTTCCTCTTCGGCGTCCTCCGTCTCGTCGTCGGAGGCTTCCTCGTCGTCTTCCTCGAGCTCCTCTTCAAGCTCGGCTTCAGCCTCTTCCTCCGGTTCTTCCTCGACCATCGCGGGCTTCGACGCCGGGCGCGTCACGATCGGTGCGGCAGCCGACATGCGCGGCTCCGACGCGCGCACGGGCGCGAAGGCCGGCGCGGCCTGCTCGTCCACCAGCCCCTGCACCGCCTTGATACCGTTCTCTTTGAGAATCCGTTGCACGCCGCGGATCGTGTAGCCCTCGCCGTACAACAGCCGGCGGATACCGCGCAGCAGATCGACGTCGTCCGGGCGATAATATCGCCGGCCGCCGGATCGCTTCATGGGCTTGATTTGAGTGAACCGCGTTTCCCAGAACCGCAGCACATGCTGCGGAATGTCGAGGTCGTCGGCGACCTCGCTGATGGTCCGAAACGCATCCGGCGCTTTATCCAAGTGCAGGATTCCTGTGGTTCATCCCGAAATTATAACATCAATCGTCGTGGTCTTTGCCGTTGCCGGCGGGCGTCGTATTGCCGTTGATACGCTGCTTCAGAATTGCCGACGGCTTGAACACCATCACCCGCCGCGGCGAAATCGGGACTTCCGTGCCCGTCTTCGGATTGCGTCCGATGCGCTCGCCCTTGCTGCGCACCATGAAGGAGCCGAACGATGACAGCTTCACTGTCTCGCCCTTTTCCAGACAATCCGTGATCTCTTTCAGAACAAGTTCAACAAACGCAGACGACTCAGTGCGCGACAAGCCTACCTTTTGATAGACCGCCTCGCACAGATCAACGCGTGTGACTGTTTTTCCCGTGCCCGTCATGCCAGCCCCAAAAACTTCTCGGCGAACCGAAATTCGCCACGGAAACTAGGAGGTTAACGCCACCGGGTCAACACCGCAGGACGCTGCAAGCGCATGGAAAATCATGACAATTCGAGCTGTTGTGGTTTTGCCACCATCAACGGCGCATCACCAGCGGACCAATGCCGAGCCCCAGGTGAAGCCGCCGCCCATGGCTTCGAGCAAGACCAGGTCACCTTTCTTGATGCGTCCGTCATTGACCGCAACAGATAGCGCCAACGGGATCGATGCCGCCGACGTGTTGCCGTGGCGATCCACTGTGAGCACGACTTTTTGCGGCGCAATATGCAATTTATGCGCGGAGGCGTCGATAATGCGCTTGTTCGCCTGATGCGGGACGAACCAGTCGATGGTCTCCGCGCTCTCGCCCGTCGCCGCGAAGGCATCGACGATCACGTCGGTGATCATGCCGACTGCATGTTTAAAGACCTCGCGGCCTTCCATGCGCAGATATCCGACCGTTTGCGTCGAGGACGGCCCGCCATCGACGAACAGTTTTTCCTTGTGCCGGCCATCGGAGCGCAGATGCGTGGTCAGCACGCCGCGATCGGCCGTTGTTCCCGCCTGCTCCTGCGCTTCGAGCACCACGGCGCCGGCGCCGTCGCCAAACAGCACGCAGGTGCCGCGATCGGTCCAGTCGAGAATCCGCGAAAACGTCTCGGCGCCGATCACCAGCGCACGCTTGCCGGTGCCGGTGCGCAGCAGGCTGTCGGCTGTCGTGAGCGCGAAGATGAAGCCCGAGCACACCGCCTGTAGGTCGAACGCTGCACCATGCGTGATGCCGAGCGCGTTCTGCACCGCTACGGCGGTTGCAGGAAAGGTGTTGTCCGGTGTCGAGGTCGCCAGCACGATCAGGTCGATGGACTGCGCATCGATGCCGGCATTCTTCAGCGCCGCCTGCGCCGCCTTGACCGCAAGATGCGAGGTGAACTCGCCTTCCGCAGCGATATGGCGTTGCTGGATGCCGGTGCGCTGGACGATCCATTCGTCCGACGTGTCGACCTTGGTCGCCAGTTCAGCATTGGTGAGAACACGCTCCGGCAGATAGGAGCCGCAGCCGAGCACGACCGAACGTATCACGAGACAGCCTCCTGCGCGGCCGCAGGCGCAGCAGAAGCGCCATGATCCCGGTCGAGCGTTTGATTGATTTTATTGAGCAGGTCGTAGCGAACCATGTCGTAGCCGACATCGACCGCATAAGCGAAGCCATCGGCATCGGTGCCGCCGTGGCTCTTCACCACGATGCCGTTGAGGCCGAGAAACACGCCGCCATTGGATTTCGAGGGATCCATCTTGTCGCGCAACGCCTTGAAGGCGTTCTTGGCGAACAGATAACCGATCTTGGAGCGCCAGGTGCGGCTCATGGCGGCGCGCAGGTATTCGGCGAGCTGGCGGGCAGTGCCTTCCGCCGCCTTCAGCGCGATATTGCCCGAAAAGCCTTCGGTGACGATGACGTCGGCGTCACCCTTGCCGATGCCGTCGCCCTCGACGAAGCCGATGAACTTCAGCTGCGGCAGGTCGGCGGCGCGCAGCAGCTCTGCTGCTTCGCGAATCTCCTCGCCGCCCTTCACTTCCTCGACGCCGATATTGAGCAGGCCGACGGTCGGGCGCTCGAGATCGAACATCACCCGCGCCATGGCGCTGCCCATGATCGCCAGCGACTTCAAATGATGCGCATCGCCGCCGATGGTGGCGCCGAGATCGAGCACGATGCTGTCGCCGCGCATGGTCGGCCACACCGCAGCAATGGCCGGACGATCGATCCCCGGCAAGGTGCGCAGGCAGAACCGCGCCATCGCCATCAGCGCGCCGGTGTTGCCGGCGGAGACCGCGACATCGGCTTCGCCATGCTTCACCGCATCGATGGCCATCCACATGGACGACACCTTGCGACCGCGGCGCAGCGCCTGGCTCGGCTTGTCATGCATGGAGACGGCGACGTCGGAATGGATCACCTTCGACACTTTTTTCAGCGCCGGATGGTTCGCCAATTCCTTCTCGATCTGCGTGCTGTCACCAACCAGCACGAATTCGCTGTCGGGATGCCGGGTCAGCGAAATCGCCGCGCCGGGAATGACCACCGAGGGGCCGAAATCACCGCCCATGGCGTCGAGCGCGATGCGAACCTTTTTAGCCATGTACGTCCTGGAAACCTGTCTTGTGCGGTATCATCAACATGGCCGCCGACGAACTGCCGCGACCGGCGGCAGCAAAGTGATGGCATGGACCCGTTTTCGGCGCGCGACAATAGCGTTTCCGCCATTTGACACAACACCTTGACCGGGCAGTTTTCCCCCGCAAGCTGCAGGGGAACGGAATCGGAACCGGCCGGGCCGCTTCACGTCTTTTTCGGCTTGTCCGGCGCCTCCTGCAACGCCTTGAGCGCCGCGAAGGGATGTTCGTCGGGATTCGGCGCCTCGACCTGGTCCTGAAACACCGCATCCGGCTTGCGCGGATACGGATCGAGCCCCAGGAACAGCGCGTCGGTGGCCAGTTTTCCGATGTCGATGGCGCCGTCCTCGATGGGCTCCGGCGGGTCCGGACGCTCGTCGTCGCGCTCGCCGTCGTCTTCCTCCATCGATTCGGCGAGTTCGCGAATCTGCGACGGCGGCGCAAAAACGACGTCCACATCCTCGTCGACATCGTTCTCGACCGGGTCGAGTGACACCACACAGGTCTGCGTGACCCGGCCCGTCACCCGGCCCGTCACATGCACTGTCCCGCCCCGCACCGGCAGCAGCTTCAGCTCGGCCTTGACCGCGGCGATGGCGGGCAGACCGCCGAGTTCGGCCATTGCCTTGCGCTCGTCCGGCCGCGCCTCGATGGTCTGGAACAGACCCGCCTCGGGGATTTCAGCGACCGGCACCGGCACGCTCCAGGGCGGCGGCGGGAGTTGCGACGGCGGAAGCTGCGACGGCCCGAGTTTTGAAGACTTTGGGCCGCGATCGGATTTGCTCATGTCGTTACCAGGGTTGCCGCCGGCGACGGGAAGCGCCACGTGCCGGAGGTCAATGTGGCCGGATCGAGCCCGGCAAAATGATGATCGGCCGCTTCTACATAGGCGGCGAGTTTCCACGCATGATCGATGTCACGGCCATTATAGATATTCTTCGACAAGGCTGCCGCCAGCGCCTCGTTGCCCTCGGTCATGGCCGTATCATAGGCCTTGGTGCGACCGTAGAAGGCGCCGCCGAATTCGCGCATTTTCTTGGGCACCTTGAGGTCGCTGGTGCCGAGTTCGCGCAGATTATCGTCCATATCGTCGCAGAACCTGTCGAAAAGCCCCTGCGCCAGCTCGCTCTTGGGCTCCAGCCGCCGCAATACCAGCCAGAGCTGAAGCAGCAACATGTCGAAACGCCCCTCGACCGTATCCGGGGCACCTAAATCCCGGTAAAATAACGGTTCTCGGGTCTGCGCCACGATCATGCCATAGATCGCTTCAATGGTGCCGCGCAACCGCGCCGGGGGCTTCCTGAATCGACTGAACGGCCAGATCATGACGGGTTCCTTGCGGGCCTGCCTGGCACGCGCATGTTGCATTCGGCAGTTCTGCCCGGTACGTCAACGCCTTCCGGGATGCAAGAGCCCCGGAAGCGCCAAGAGGATGGGGATTCCTCCGATATGACCATTTCGAGCCTGAGCACTGCCATCCGCGGATCGCGCCTGAACTGGCGCCGGGTCCGTTCGGCCATGGCCGTCGCTGCCGTCTGCCTGTCGCTCGGCGCCTGCGCCGAGCAGTTCCAGAAGGGCTACATCCTGCCCACCGGCGCACTCGAGCAGATCCCGATCGGCGCCAGCCAGGATCAGGTGCTGATCGTGATGGGCACCCCCTCCACCGTCGCCACGCTCAACGGCGAAGTGTTCTACTACATCTCGCAGCGCGCCGAACGCGCCGTTGCCTTCATGCCGCAGAAGGTCACCGACCAGCGCGTCATCGCCGTCTATTTCGATAAGGACCGCAAGGTGAACCGTCTCGCCAATTACGGTCTGCAGGACGGCAAGATTTTCGATTTCATCAGCCGTACCACGCCGACCTCCGGCTCGGAGATGAGCTACCTCGCGCCGCTGTTCAGGCTGATCAGCTTCAGATAGTCGCGACAAACGACCACGTTCCCTTTCACGGAAAATCAAAAGCCCCGCAGCACGAGCTGCGGGGCTTTTTGTTTGCGCGTTGTGGCGACGCGCCTTGCTTGTAGTCACGGCCCTGACTACGCTTTTTGCTAATCATCAAAGCAATAACACCAGGAGAGGAAATGCCCATAACCAGACTGGTTACACGCCGTCGCCTGCTCACAGGCGCCGCCGCACTTTCGACGGCCGCCATCCTGCCGCGCGCGAGCCTCGGCTCTGGCGAGTGGAAGCCTACTGAAACAGTCCGCGTCATTGTGCCTGCTGCGGCGGGCGGTTCGACGGATGTGATGGGCCGCATGCTCGCCGCACATCTGCAGCCGGTGTGGGGGCAATCGATCGTGGTGGAAAACCGTTCCGGCGGCGGCGGCACCATCGGCGTTGCCGAAGTCGCACGTCTCAAGGGCGACGGTCACACCATCCTGATCGGTAATCCCGGTCCGAATGCAATCGCCTACAGCATCTTCAAGAACCTGCCCTACAAAATCGACCAGCTGCAGCCGGTCTCCAACATGATCAAGCTGCCCAACATCATGTGCGCGCATCCGAGCGTGCCGATCAAGACGATCCCGGAGCTGATCGCCTATATCAAGACCAATCCGGACAAGCTGAATTACGCATCGTCCGGCGTCGGCCAGAGCCCGCATCTCACCGGCGCATGGTGGCTGCAGCTCACCGGCCTCAAGATGCAGCACGTCCCGTTCCGCGGCGCCGGCCCTGCTTTGCAAGCCGCGTTGGCCGGCGACGTGCAGATCCTGTGCGACAATCTCTATCCATCGCTGCCGCAGGTGCTCGACGGCAAGCTCAACGCGCTCGCGGTGACAACGCCGGAGCGCAATGCGCAATGCCCGAATGTACCGTCGATGCGCGAGACCGGCGTGCCCGAACTCAAGAATTTCGACGTCTCGACCTGGTTCGGGGCATTCTATCCGAAGAGCACACCGACAGAGGCCGTGACCGCGCTCAACGCGCAGATCAAGGTGCTGCTCGCCACCGACGCCGCCAAGAAGAGCATCGCCGCCATGGGCGCCGTGCCCGACTATGGCACGCCTGCGCAATATCAGACCTTCATCGAAGCCGAGGCCCTGAAATTCAAGGGCATCATTGATAAGGAAGGACTGCAGATGGAGGTGAAGTGACGGTCGTCACTTTGCATTCGCTTTGACAACTCCGTCTTGGCCGGGCTTGTCCCGGCCATCCACGCCTTCTCTTGTCAGCGGCCAAGACGTGGATGCCCGGCACGAGGCCGGGCATGACGAGTTTCAATTTTGGCAGGCGCCGCTATTTCTCTTCTTCCATCGAGAACGCCACGGCGCCATTGGCCGACAGCCGCACCTTGTTGCCCTCGACATCGGCAACGAGACCGCCATCGATGAAATGGTGATGACCTTTGTGGCTGCCCTCGCCGCTATCCTTCTTGGTCAGCTTGATGCGGTTGCCTTCGACCTTATCGACAGTCCCGACATGAACGCCATCGGCGCCGATGACTTCCATATGTTCCTTGATTTTTGCGAGCGCGCTCATGTCGTGTTCCTCTGATGTTGGGAACACTGAACGGCTGGGATCGCGTTTGGTTCACTCGCAAAGCTGTGAGCGCGATAGGATCATCCGCCTTTGTTGATCTTTTTAATCTTGGCCTCTTGCGCCTCGATCGCCAGCGTCAATTCTATGATCGCTTTAGACAGCAGCTCGGTGGCTTCCTTCTGGTCCTGCGATTTGGCGGCGCGCAGGGCGAAGTTCTTGGCGGATGACAGGGACATAGTTCTCTCGCGGAAATGATCGACGGGTGGGCGGATTAGCCGAAGGCGTCATCTGCCGCAATCCGCTCTGCAATCGACTTACTTCTCGCTGCGGCTGATGATCGCGTAGAGTTCCTCGACAGGCACAGGTGACGCCACATTGAACGTCTCGTCGAGCACTTGCCGCAATTCGCTCGCACTCTCGAGCATCCGCGTCGAGATCTGCTCCCCACCCCGCGCCTCGACGATCAGATGGCGATTGACCAGCTTGAACCGGCGATCACCGGTGACTCGTTCCACCACCAGCGTGGTCGGAAACGGCACCGCTGGACTGGTCGATGTGTACCAGTTGCCAAGTTCGTAGTCGGACTGCAGTTGCGGAATGAGATCGAACACATACATGGTCCGCCAGCCACCAGACCGCTTCGCAGCCAGCCAAAGCCGCCCGTCGACGTCCGTGATTTTATAGGTGCCCATCGCCGTGGTCTGCTCCATATCGGCGACGAGTTGCAGCGGCGCGTCGAGCACGCAGGCACCGAAGCCGGCATCCGCGAGATAAGGTCCATCCGGCAGATCGACCTTGAGGAGCATATGCGTTTTCGGACCCAAAGGGCTGTCTGGCGGCGAATTCCAGCGCACGCGTCCACCGAGACCGGTGACCTTGAAGCCGATCGCCTCCAGCGCCGCCCGGAGCACAGCGTTATGTTCATAGCAGTACCCACCGCGGCGACTATCGACCAGCTTGCGCTGCAGCGATGGCAGATCCAGATCGACTGGACGGCGCAGCAGCGGATTGATCCCTTCGAACGGAATGGCGCTGACATGCGCCGCATGGATCGCCATAAGCGTTGCGAGATCTGGCGCGGGTTTGCCGGTGAAACCGATCCGTTCGAAATAGCGATCGAGTTGAAACATGTCAGTCATCGGGGTCAGCTTTTCGTCCCGTATTTCCGAGCAAAATCGCGAGCAGTCCGGGCGAGGCACACGGCCGCCTGCCCCTGATACATGGTGCCGTCCTTTGCGGCGATTTTACTGCATTTCGCCCGCGCTTTCTCGTACGCAGCTTTTGTGGCGGGTAGCGCTTTCGGCAGGAAACGCGGTTCGCATTTGGTCAGCACTATCTCGGACAGCGCGTTGTCGGCGGTCGATCCAAGTTGGCAGAGATCGAGAATCCGGAAAGCACCCTCACAGCTGAACTCGGCCTTGACAGCGGCTGTCACCGCGTTGGCCAAGCCGCCGGCTTTGGCAGTGGCTTCATCGGTAATGGGGCATTTTTCGGCAGCAGAGGCGGGAGCGACGCAAGTCGTGAGACACAAGACAAGTGCCGCAGGGATTGAGCTTCGAAGCATTTGGATGAACCTATGAGCAAGCGCCTGTCCCATCAGCATAGCAAGATGCCGCAGGATGGGTAGAGCGAAGCGAAACCCGTCACCGCATGCGCCGATCCGTGACGCGGGTCCGGCCGCCCTCAACCTGCCTGCGAACTCACTGACGATGTCGCTCGCTCAGTGGATGCGCGCCTGATCGCCAGCGAGGGACGGCCGACCGAAAAAATGCCGATAGGCATATGACAGAAATCCCGCAAGGATCGGCATCGTTAGCACGCGGCACGCCGTGGAGATCGCCGTGACGATGATCAACGTCGCCGATGCCGGGCCGAAAAGGTTGCCGGGAGTAAGGCTCCCAACAACAATGTAGGCCGCGATCTCGGTCGGAAGCACAGGTAGGGCCGAACAAGCGAGTGTCCCCCAGAACAATCGCCAGGTGCTACCGCGGGTACGTTGCCATACTTTGCGAAATGTCAGCGTTCGGTCATCGATTGCCTGCGCAGGCAACAACGGCAACAATCGGCACGTGGCACCGATCGCGATCGACATCGCTGCCACCACCACACCAATGATAACAACCGCATCAAATCCTAGACGCAGTTGCAGCTTCATGACGGATCCTGCGGCGAAAAGCGGGACCGCGAGCACGGACATCATAACAAATGAAATACAAAAGAGCGCGAGACAGATACCCACATAGCGCCAGAACCGTCCCGTAGCGAGATGGACATCGAATGGTGCTGGCCGTTCGCCGATGATGATATGGCGGTGCCACGCCACGGCGATACTCACTAACGCAACGTCAAGGACGATGTGACTGCCATATGCCAGCAGCATTGCGGCGATCGGCGTTCCGCCCTTAGCCGCACCAGCCAGCATCGCCGGCAGCATTGCCACTTGCAGCCCGATCACACCACCGGTCGCGAGCGGAGCCATTACAAGCCAGGGCGCAGTCGCCCGCAGAACATCCGGGAAGTGGCTGAGATAGCTGCCATAGGCCTGCTTGATCGTCAGCCAAAGAGGCAACCTTTCCACGCGCGGACGGTCAGAGCCAACGATCTCGGCGTGCACGTCAACTTCCTCGCTGGAACGGCCGTCAAAGCCTGTAGGCGCCGTCAAAAATACGAGCCCCCTCCATCATAACGGTGACTTGATACAACAACCAAGGTTGCTGTGAAAAGCCCGCGGCTTTCGCCGCGGGCTTTTCAATCCGCACTATCGCTTGTCAGGATGCGGACAGACAATGTCCGCGCCCCCCACACGCGCGAACTCAATGCGCCAGGATCGCCAATAACAATAGCGCCACGATATTGGTGATCTTGATCATCGGATTCACCGCCGGTCCCGCCGTGTCCTTGTAGGGATCGCCAACGGTGTCGCCGGTGACGGCGGCCTTATGCGCATCCGAGCCCTTGCCGCCGAAATGGCCGTCCTCGATATACTTCTTTGCGTTGTCCCAGGCACCGCCGCCCGAGGTCATCGAGATGGCCACGAACAGGCCGGTGACGATGACACCGAGCAGCATGGCGCCGACCGCCGAGAACGCCGCCGACTTGCCGGCCGCACCGCCGCCCGCGATGGCATAGATCAGGAAGTACACCACGATCGGCGACAGCACCGGCAGCAGCGACGGAATGATCATCTCCTTGATCGCCGCACGGGTCAGCAGGTCCACCGCCTTGCCGTAGTCCGGCTTGTCGGTGCCCTGCATGATGCCGGGCTTTTCGCGGAACTGACGCCGCACTTCCTCGACGATGGCGCCGGCCGCGCGGCCCACCGCCGTCATGCCCATCGCGCCGAACAGATAGGGCAACAGGCCGCCGAACAGCAGGCCCACCACCACATAGGGATTGTTCAGCGAGAAGTCGGGCGTGACGCCCTGGAAGTACGGGTTCTTCGCGGAATTGGCGATGAAGAACTTCAGGTCCTCGTTATAGGCCGCGAACAGCACCAGCGCGCCGAGACCGGCGGAGCCGATCGCATAGCCCTTGGTGACGGCCTTGGTCGTGTTGCCGACCGCGTCAAGCGCGTCGGTGGACTTGCGCACTTCCTTGGGCAGGCCCGCCATTTCGGCAATGCCGCCGGCATTGTCGGTGACCGGGCCGAAGGCATCGAGCGCCACGATCATGCCGGCCAGCGCCAGCATGGTGGTCGTGGCAATCGCGATGCCAAACAGGCCGGCGAGGCTGTAGGTGACGAGAATGCCGGCGATGATGACGATGGCGGGACCTGCGGTCGACTCCATCGAGATGGCGAGACCCTGGATCACATTGGTGCCGTGGCCGGTGACCGAGGACTGCGCGATCGACTTCACCGGGCGATAGTCGGTGCCGGTGTAGTATTCGGTGATCCAGATGATCAGGCCGGTGACGACGAGACCCACCACGCCGCATTCGAACAATGCGAAGCCGGTATATTTCACGCCCTCGAGCGCCCCGAAGCCGACCAGCCAGTGAATGGCGATAGCCAGTCCGAACAGCGACAGCACGCCCGTCGCGATCAGCCCCTTATAGAGCGCTCCCATGATCGACTGGCTGGCACCGAGCTTGACGAAGAAGGTGCCGATGATCGAGGTGATGATGCAGATGCCGCCAATCGCAAGCGGCAGCGTCATCATGTTCACCAGCAGCGGCGAGGAGGCGAAGAAGATCGCCGCCAGCACCATGGTGGCGACGGCCGTCACCGCATAGGTCTCGAACAGGTCGGCGGCCATGCCGGCGCAGTCGCCGACATTGTCGCCGACGTTATCGGCGATGGTCGCCGGGTTGCGCGGATCGTCCTCGGGAATGCCGGCTTCCACCTTGCCGACGAGATCGCCGCCGACATCGGCGCCCTTGGTGAAGATGCCGCCGCCGAGACGGGCGAAGATCGAGATCAGCGAGGCGCCGAAGCCGAGCGCCACCAGCGCGTCGATCACGGTGCGGCTGTTGGCGGCCAGACCCAGGCCATGCGTGAGATACATGAAGTACAGCGTCACCCCGAGCAGCGCGAGGCCAGCCACCAGCATGCCGGTGATCGCCCCCGCCTTGAAAGCGAGCTCAAGCCCACCGGCGAGCGAACTGGTCGCCGCCTGCGCGGTGCGGACATTGGCGCGCACCGAAACATTCATGCCGATGAAACCGGCGGCGCCCGACAGCACCGCGCCGATCAGGAAGCCAAAGGCGACAAGCATGCCGAGGAAGTAAGCCAGCAGCGCGAAGATCACGACGCCGACGATGCCGATGGTGAGATATTGCCGCCGCAGATAGGCCTGTGCACCTTCGCGCACCGCCGCTGCGATTTCCTGCATTCGCGCATTTCCGGCATCCGCCTTCAACACCGAACCCGTCGCCCAGATCGCGTAAACGATCGACAGTGCCCCGCAGAGCACGATCACCCACAATGCTGTCATGGAATCTGCCTCAGTCCTTCCTGCCCGGCGCCTTGTTGTGTTGGCGCATTTGATCGGAGGCTTGGCCCGGAGAACGCATGGACGGCCTCTCGTATCGCGAGCATGGCAAAATCGGTATCGGCGTGCAACGGCGCCCAATGGACTATGCGCGGATTTTGGAGGGGATGTATCTCGCGGCCGTAGGATGGGTTGAGCGGAGGCGCGAAGCGCCGGAGTGATAACCCATCGGCAGAGATTACTGCATCGTTCGGCCGATGGGTTTTCGCTGCGCTCAACCCATCCTACGGCCGCGGAGCCTAGAAGTGACTATAAGAGTGTCGCTTCAATGCGATCTCGCGCCCCTCGGCATCGACAAACCGCACCTGCGCCTCACCCGCGACAATCTCGCCAATCACAGCAGCAGCGACGCCCGCCTCTTCCGCCTGTGCCATGAAGGACGCCACACGCTCTTCCGGCATGGTGCAGAGAATTTCGTAGTCGTCGCCGCCGGCCACCAGAGTTTCGATGCCGATCATGCCAGCGTCCAGCAGGGCGCTGGCCGGCGCCGACAATGGCAGCATCGCCGCCTCGATCACCGCGGCGACACCCGACACCCCGCACAATTTGGCGAGATCGCCAGCCAGCCCGTCCGATACATCCATCGATGCCGTCGCATGCTCCCGCACTGCACGCGCCAGCGCGCAACGCGGCTGCGGCACGCGATAGCGATCGATCAGCAGCTCCTCATTCGACGACGTGAGCCGCCCCTGCAGCACGGCCAGCCCCAGCGCGGCATCGCCGATGGTGCCGGTGACCACAATCAGGTCGCCCACCTGCGCTCCCGCGCGCCGCACGGTCCGCCCCTCCGGGATGCGGCCGAAGGCGGTGACGGAGATCATCGTCGGCCCCGACGTGGACACCGTGTCGCCGCCGAGCAGCGGGCAGCCATAGGTCTGGATGTCCTCGCCGAGCCCGCGCGCGAAGGCCGCCAGCCATGCCTCGTCCCGCGCCTTGAGCGCCAGCGTCAGCACGAAGCCGGCCGGCTCTGCCCCCTTGGCGGCGAGATCGGAGAGATTGGTGCGCAGCGCCTTGTGGGCGATGGTGTCCGGGGGATCGTCGGGCAGGAAATGCACACCCTCGACGATGGCGTCGGTGTTGACGACGAGATCTTCCCCAGCGGTTTTCAAAACCGCCGCATCATCGCGCAGGCCGAACGCACCGGGATCGGTGGCCAGCGGTGCGAAATAACGGGAGATCAAGGTGTCTTCGCCGGATGCCATCGGGTGCGTGCCCACTCTCTTGTCATCACCCGCGAAGGCGAGTGATCCAGTAAACGGCGACGATACGGTTCGATCAACAGGCGGCGACGGTGTCTACTGGATCACCCGCTTTCGCGGGTGACGACAGTGTGAGCGTCAGGTCAGCGCGTAAACTCGTCCGGCCGGAACTGGCGCCCGATCTGGTCCAGCACAGCGTTGACCATGCCGGTCTCGTCGCGCTCCACGAAGGCATGCGCGACATCGACATATTCCGACACGATCACGCGGCCGGGAATATCCTTGCGATGCTGCAGCTCGTAGGCCCCTGCCCGCATCACTGCACGCAGGATCGCCTCCACGCGCGCGAGCGGCCAGCCGCGTTGCAGCACGTCGTCGATCATCGGATCGAGCTGTTTCTGGTCGCGCAGCACGCCGGAAACGACATCGCGGAAGAACGCACCCTCCGCCGGCAGATACTGCTCGCCTTCGACCTCGCTGCCGATCCAGAAGCTCTCGAACTCGGCCAGCACTTCATTGATGCCGGTGCCGCCAACGTCCATCTGGTAAAGCGCCTGCACGGCCGCGAGCCGCGCCGCGCCGCGCCGATTGGCCTTGCGATCGCCCTTGGGCTCCGGCTTCTTGAATTCGGCCATCGCTTACGCCTTCGCCAGGCGGCGCTTGATGCGCAGCATCGCCAGAGCGGCACGCGCGGCATCGCCGCCCTTGTTCAGTTCCGAGGCCTTGGCGCGCGCCCAGGCCTGCTCCTCGGTATTGACGGTAATGATGCCGTTGCCGAGCGGGAACTGCTGACGCACGGCATAGTCCATCAGCGCGCGCGAGGACTCGATGGAGACGATCTCGAAATGGATGGTATCGCCGCGCACCACGCAGCCGAGTGCCACCGCGCAATCATAGGGCTTGCCATTCTTTTCGGCAGCATCCACCGCAATGGCGATGGCAGCGGGGATTTCCAACGCGCCGGGCACGGTGAGGACATCATGAGAAACGCCGGCCGCCTTGAGCTCGGCAATGGCCGCCTCCAGCATGGCGTCCTGGATATCGTCATAGAACCGGGCTTCGACGATCAGCGCACGGGCGCCGGTAATGTCGGTCTGGTCCTTCAGGGGGGCACGTCGCGGGTCGGCCATCGTCTTCCAATCGAAAATTCTGTGGGTTGTGCAGGGTTTTAGTCGCCGTCACGGGGGATGCCAAGCGGCAATGACGGAGGCCCATACTCTCCTACGTCATGGCCGGGCCTGACCCGGCCATCCATCTTTGCCACCATCGCGGTGTTGAAGATGGGTGCCCGGGTCAGGCCCGGGCATGACAGAGGAAAGCTCCGCCCTACTTCATCTCGCTGAGCCGCGCCGCATATCGAGCCATCAGGTCGACTTCGATATTCACCTCTGAGCCCTCCTGCCAGCTCTCGCCCAGCGTGGTCACGCTCAGCGTATGCGGGATGATCAGCACGGCGAATTCCACGTCCGAGACGGTATTCACCGTCAGCGACACGCCATCCAGGGTGATCGAGCCCTTGGTCGCGATGAACTTCGCCAGCTCGCGGGTCGTGCGAAACGTGATCCGCGCCATGTCCGGCAGGTTTTCACGCGACACGATGGTGGCGATCCCGTCCACATGGCCGGCGACGATATGGCCACCGAGCTCGTCGCCGATCTTCAGCGCACGTTCCAGATTGAGCCTGGTGCCGACCTTCCAACTCTTTGCCGTGGTCAGCGCCAACGTCTCGGCGGCGGCATCGACATCGAACCAGGTCTTGCCATTCGCGATACCCGACGACACGACAGTGAGACAAACACCATTATTCGCGATCGATGCGCCATCGGCGATGGTGGTCTGGTCGTAGTCGCAGAGAACACGCAGGCGATGCAGCTGGCCCTGCGCCACGGGCGTCAGGCTTTCGATCTCGCCGATATCGGTGACAATGCCGGTAAACATGAATGTCTCTCTTCGTAGGATGGGTTGAGCGAAGCGAAAACCCATGCTGTCTGTCGATACGGCAACCCCGCCGATGGGTTATCGCTGCGGCGCTGACGCGCCTTCGCTCAACCCATCCTACGCCCTCTCGTAAATCGTCAGCGCATCGTCGCCAAAACTCTCGCTAGCACGCACCTTGAACTCCGACGACCCGGTGATCGCGCTCAGCGGCAATGCATCCAGCGCGTTGACACCGCCCTCGCCGATTTCCTTCGGCCCGCGAAACAGCCAGACTTCATCGACGAGACCGGCGCTCACGAAAGACGACGCGATCTTCGCGCCGCCTTCCACCAGCAGCCGGGTGATGCCCTTATCGGCCAAGCTATGCAGCACGGCCGATAAATCCAGCCCGGGCACCGGCGATGTCACCGCCGGCACGCGCAGCACCTGCGCGCCCGCAGCGCCCAGCGCCATCGCGGCCGGCGCCTCGGCGAGATCCGATGTCATCACCCAGAGCGGCACCGTCCGCGCGGAATGCACCAGCTTGCTGTTGCCCGAGATGCGCAGCGCGCGATCGAGCACCACACGCACCGGCGAGCGTTTCATCATACCCGGCAGGCGGCATGTCAGTTCCGGATCGTCGGCGATCACCGTGCCGATACCCACAAGGATCGCATCGCATTGCGCGCGCAAGAGATGCACGCGCGAACGAACGCGCTCGCCCGTCACGGCGATAGGCTTGTGCCCGGCCGCCGCGATTTTCCCATCCGGCGACACCGCGAGCTTCAGCACCACATGCGGACGCCTGTCGCGGATGCGGCGGAAATGCCCGGCATGGTCGCGCGCAGCTTCCTCGGCACACAGGCCGACATCGACCTTGATCCCCGCCGCCCGCAGCCGCGCATGGCCCTGCCCGGCGACTTCGGGATTGGGATCCTCGACCGCTGCAACGACGCGCGCGATGCCAGCAGCAACGATGGCATCCGCACAGGGGGGCGACTTGCCGAAATGCGAGCACGGCTCCAGTGTCACATAGAGAGTGGCGCCGCGCGCGGCCTCACCGGCCTGCGCCAGCGCCACCGGCTCGGCATGCGGACGACCTCCCGCCTGCGTCCACCCGCGGCCGATGATCACGCCGTCCTTCACAACCACAGCACCAACCGCAGGGTTTGGCCATGTCCGCCCCTGCCCGCGTCGGCCAAGAGTCAGCGCAAGCTGCATGTAACGGAGATCGTCGGCCTTCGCGGCGGCGAGTTTTTCGCGGTGCTGGTCTTCCAGGATGCGGAAGATCATTTGCGCACGGCTGTAGGCCGCCCGTTTTCATCAAGACCTGCATCATCGGTGTGAAGTTCGCCGAGCAGAGCCTCGAAATCCTTGGCCTCGCGAAAATCGCGATAGACCGAAGCGAAGCGGACATAGGCGACGTCGTCGAGGACGCGCAGATGCTCCATCACGATCTCGCCGATCGCCTCGGACGAAATCTCGGCCTCGCCGCCGCTTTCCAGCTCACGCACGATGGCCGACACCATGGTCTCGACCTTTTCCGGATCGACCGGGCGTTTGCGCAGCGAGATCTGCAGCGAGCGCACCAGCTTGTCACGGTCGAACGGCACCCGTCGGCCGTTGCGCTTGATCACCGTGAGCTCGCGCAGTTGCACGCGCTCGAAAGTGGTGAAGCGGAAATTGCAGGCGACGCACACGCGCCGCCTGCGGATCACGGACGAGTCCTCGGTGGGCCGCGAGTCCTTCACCTGCGTATCAAGGCTGTTGCAGTTCGGGCAGCGCATCGCTCAACTCTCTCCGTCATGGCCGGGCTTGTCCCGGCCATCCAGCTTCTTCCGGACAAAGATGGATGCCCGGGTCAAGCCCGGGCATGACACCACAGGCATGGTCGCGCTGCGGCCCCTCATTGTCGCCTTACTGATAGATCGGGAAACGATCCGTCAGCGCCTTCACCTTTTCTTTCACCGACGCTTCGACCAGCGGCGCTGCACCGTCGCCGGACTGCGCGACTGCGCTCAGCACCTCGGCGATCATCTCGCCGGCCTGCTTGAATTCTTCGGTGCCGAAGCCGCGGGTGGTCGCAGCAGGCGTGCCGAGACGGATGCCCGAGGTGATCCACGGCTTTTCCGGATCGAACGGCACGCCGTTCTTGTTACAGGTGAGACCGGCGCGCACGAGCGCCTTCTCCGACACGTTGCCCTTGAGACCCTTCGGCCGCAGATCGACCAACATCAGATGGTTGTCGGTGCCGCCGGAGACAATGTCGAAACCCTGCGTCTTCAGCGTCTCGGCCAGTGCCTTGGCATTGGCGACGACGTTCGCAGCGTAGGTCTTGAATTCCGGCTGGAGCGCTTCCTTGAAGGCCACGGCCTTGGCCGCGATCACATGCATCAAGGGGCCGCCCTGCAGGCCGGGGAAGATCGCCGAGTTCAGCTTCTTGTGCAGCGCTTCATCATTGGTGAGGATCAGGCCGCCGCGCGGACCGCGCAGCGACTTGTGCGTGGTCGTGGTCGTGACGTGCGCATACGGCACCGGCGATTCATGCACGCCGCCGGCGACGAGGCCGGCGAAATGCGCCATGTCCACCAGCAGGTAGGCGCCGACGCTGTCGGCGATTTCGCGAAAACGCTTGAAGTCCCATGCGCGCGAATAGGCCGAGCCGCCGGCGATGATCAGCTTCGGCTTCACCTCTTCCGCCTGCTTGGCGATGGCGTCCATGTCGAGGATCTGGTCATCCTGGCGCACGGTGTAGTGCGCCGGCTTGAACCACTTGCCGGACATGTTGACGGGCGAGCCGTGCGTCAGATGGCCGCCGGCCGCGAGGTCGAGGCCCATGAAGGTGTCGCCCGGCTGCAGCAGCGCGAGGAACACGGCCTGATTCATCTGGCTGCCGGAATTCGGCTGGACGTTCGCGAACTGGGCGCCGAACAGCTGCTTGGCGCGCTCGATGGCGAGGTTCTCGGCGATATCGACGAATTCGCAGCCGCCGTAATAGCGCGCGCCCGGATAGCCCTCGGCATATTTGTTGGTCATCACCGAGCCCTGCGCCTCGAGGACGGCGCGGCTGACAATGTTTTCCGACGCGATCAGCTCGATCTCATGACGCTGGCGACCGAGTTCGCCCTTGATCGCGGCGGCGATTTCCGGGTCGGCCTGCGTGAGCGAGGCGGTGAAGAACGAAGCGTTGCGGGCCGAACTGGTCATCAGGGGCATATCTCCACCGCCGCGGCCAGAGAGGCGAAGCGCGAGCGGTCTCGGGTGGTGGGCAGGAACTGGGCCGGGATACCATATCTGGCCGCCTCGTCCAAGGATTTGCCGCGGCGAGACAAGATTTAGCCGACCGGTCGAACATGCCGCGATCGCAAAACGAGATCGTGTCAGTGCCAATGGCCTCCCTCCCCGGAGCGCAGCGAATGGGGGCCGGCGGACGAATGCGTCCGCCGTAGTCCGCCGATAGGCGGGGGTGGGGGCTCTCCCCGCGTGACGTCCTTCCGCGGGGATAGACCCCACCCGTCTCGAACGTTGCGCGTTCGATCCACTATGGCGGACGATTTCGTCCGTCAGACCCCGCTGCGCGCGGCTGCGCCGCGCTTGAGGGAGGGAGGGCGCGTCGCTGCAATCGCCTTTGTTCTATTTTTGTTCTTGACAATATTCCTCTCTTGACCCTATATCCCTGCCGTCTTGTTCGCGAGGGGCGCTCTCATGAGGCGTTCTTTGAGTGGGACAGGATGCGGTGCCTGCGGCCAGCCTCGCAAGCTGGACTCGGGAGGCCGGGGGCCACCGTCACTCCCCACTACGGGGGAGAGCCGATAGTTCGGCTGCGACGGCACATGGTGAACGACGGAGAAATCCGTCGGGATCAACGTCTTCGAGGCTCGCTGCCCTGAAAAGCCGAGCCAGACGGGACGTGCCGGTGCCAGGCAGAACGGTCCTCCAGCCCAAAATCCCGCGGTGGCACGCCGTCAGGCGTTGCGCGGCTTCGGTTTGCCGGCGATCCGGCAGGCAGGGGCGGCGTCAGTCACCACCAGGTGCGCCTGTCGGCGTGCTGCCTCCCCTCATGTTCGAGGGGAAACTGCTCACACCTCGGACGCTTCGGCGCCGCGAGAATGCGAGGGCTTGGCTGTTTGACATGTTGATCCACTCCGATGCGCCCGCTGGGGAAAAGGCCCGCTCCCTAAGGCCCGTTCCCATGGCGGCGGCGCGCGAAATCACGCTAGACTTGTCACCAACCTATTCTCGGCCCGGCCGGGACAATTGGACGGGGGACACGATGCGCAAAGCGGCAGGTGTGATTTTGGCGAGCGCGATGTCGCTCTTGGCGATACAGGCGCAGGCTCAGGCACCGAAGGCTGCCACCGCGCCGGCACCGGCCGCTGCCCCGGCTCCCACGCCTGCCCCCGCCGCGGCCAAGGCGCCCGCTTGCGCCAATCCCGACGCGCTCGGCGTCAGCCGCGTGGTCGAGATCGACACCACCGGCGGTCCCGGTTTCGGCTTCGAGCATTTCAAGCAACTCGACTTCCTGCGCGACAAGGAAGTGGTGCTGACCTTCGACGACGGCCCGTGGCCGACCACCACGCCTGCGGTGCTGAAGGCCTTGGCCGATCAATGCGTCCGCGCCGTCTTCTTCCCGATCGGCAAGCACGCCACCTATCATCCTGAAATTCTCAAGCAGGTTGCGGCCGCGGGCCACACCATCGGCGGCCACACCTGGGCGCATATCGCGCTGACCAACAAGAAACTCACCGAACAGCAGCGCAAGGACGAAATCGAAAAGGGTTTCAGCGCCGTGAAATGGGCGCTGGGCGCCGCCCCAGCCCCCTTCTTCCGCGCGCCGGCGCTGCAGCATCCGCCCGAAATCGTCACCTATCTCGGCGAGCGGAACATGGCGATCTTCTCCTGCGACATCGACAGTTTCGATTTCAAGACGCGTAAATCCGAACAGGTCATCACCAATGTGATGAACAAGCTCGACAAGCTCGGCAAGGGCATCATCCTGATGCACGACTTCCAGAAGCACACTGCCGAAGCGCTGCCGGAACTCCTGCGCCGGCTGAAGGCAGGCGGCTACAAGGTCGTGCTGATGCGCGCGAAAGCGCCGGTGCAGACGATTGCATCCTATGACGAAGCGCTCGCCAAGGATGCCAAGCTGCCGACGGTGAGCACGCGGCCAGTCAACAGTGTGGTGACGACGGTCCCGGAATAAGCTAGCACGTCCTGATGTCAGCGTTGCGTTTCGAAGGTTATGTGATCGTCTCAGGCAATGGCATGCTCGCCGACGCCAGCGGCGTGATGCCGGACAGCCTGAAATTTCCGGGCGACCAGCAGTTTTTCAATGATGCCCTCGATCGGACCAGCCTGATCGTGCACGGCCGCAATTCCTTCGAGGATCAGCCGAACTCGCCGCAACGCAAACGCATCGTGCTGACACGGCAGATCGACGGCATCGCTCCCGATCCGACCAATGCCAAGGCAACCTTGTGGAATCCGGCAGGCGCGACATTCGAGCAAGCCTGCACGTATGCCGATGTTACGCACGGCACCATCGCGATCATCGGCGGTCCCATCGTGTTCGGCATGTTCATGGACCGCCTCGATACGTTCTGGCTGTCGGAAGCACCGCACGTCATCGTGCCGAACGGACAAGGCTGCTTCCCGAATGTCCCCGCACAATCGCCGCGCGAGGTGCTGGCAAGCTATGGATTGAAGGCAGCGGAGACTCGCGCACTGGATGTCGCGAACGACGTGACCGTTACGGCGTGGCGGAGAAGCTAGCTTTCGGCACTCGCTTGTCATACCCGCGAAAGCGGGGATCCAGTAAACACCAACGCTTCGCCTCTATCGCTACTGCAAGTGTTTACTGGGTCACCCGGTCAAGCCGGGTGACGACAATCGCAGTTACCGCTCG
This sequence comes from Bradyrhizobiaceae bacterium PARB1, assembly GCA_002256345.1. Taxonomy (GTDB): domain Bacteria; phylum Pseudomonadota; class Alphaproteobacteria; order Rhizobiales; family Xanthobacteraceae; genus Tardiphaga. Next base: position 98,134 of record NKIY01000015.1, read on the forward strand.
CCATAACCATCCAGCCTGGGCCCCTTGCCGATGCCTGCGATCATGAACAGGCCGCCGATCAGCGAAAGGTTCTTCAGCGCATTGACCATCTGCGCCTTGGCGTCGGCGCCGGTGAGATTCCAGAAGTCGTGGAAGTAGAACGTCGCCGCCATCACGAACAGCACCATCACCAGCGCGAAGAATCGCGCACCCAGATTGAGCGCGATCAGAATGCCGCCGATCAGTTCCAGCGCGGCGACGGCGATGGCCATAATCTGCTTCAGCTCCATGCCGGCAAACTGTTCGAGCTGCGTCGTGTAAGGCAACACTGCTGCAGGCAGTGTGGGAATGACCTTGTTCGAGATCGCATCTGCCGCAAGGCCGAGATCGAGAAACTTGTTTGCTCCCGAGGCAATGAAGATCACCGCAAACAGGATGCGCCCGAAGGTAATGAATGCCGGCATGAGAAAGCCCCACGAGCTGCAATGACTGCGGATCGAAACGCGACAAGTATGATGAAGTTTATCGCTTTTTCAAACGCAAATGGATGACTTCCCGCGAAGTCATCCATTTATCGTCAGCAGCGCAGTGATGGTTCGTCGGCTCAGCCGAACAGATTGGCCTGCGAGCGCCCTGCCCGTTCCTGCGCTTCGACGGCAGCAACGGCAGTCATGTTGAGAATGCCGCGCGCCGTCACGCCCTGCGTCAGAATATGTGCAGGACGTGCCGGACCGATCAGGATCGGACCGACCGGCAACGCATCGCCTAGGGTCTTGATCATCTGATAGGCGACATTGGCGGTATCAAGCGTCGGCATGATCAGGACATTCGCCGCGCCTTCGAGCTTCGAATGCGGCAGCACCATCTTGCGGGCCGCTTCAGAGAGTGCGGTGTCGCCCTGCATTTCACCGTCGGCCTCGATCTCCGGATGCCGTTCCCGCAGCAGCGTGGCGGCGCGACGCATCTTGCGCGAGCTATCGGTGTCGTAGCTGCCGAAGTCGGAATGCGAGACGAAGGCGATCTTCGGCTTCATGGCAAAGCGCTGCACGTGGTTGGCAGCGAGCGCAGCGATTTCGGCCAGCTCTTCGGCGCTCGGATTCGGGCGCACCTGCGTGTCGGCGATGAAATGCGCGCCCTTGCTGGAGATCATCAGCGACAGCGCTGCGAAATCGGAAACGCCCGGCAGGAAGCCGATGATCTCGCGCACATGGCGCAGATGGCTCATGAAGCGGCCTTCGATGCCGCAGATCATCGCATCGGCTTCGCCGCGGATCACGGCGAGCGCGGCGATCACCGTCGCATTGGTGCGCACGACGGTGCGCGCCACATCAGGCGTCACGCCGCGGCGGCCGGCGACGTCGATATAAGACTGCACGTAAGATCGATAACGCGGATCGTCCTCGGGATTGATGAGGTCGAAATCCTGCCCGGCCTTGATGGACAGGCCGAAGCGCTTGATGCGCGCATCCACCACCGACGGACGCCCGACGAGAATCGGACGCGCCAGCTTCTCTTCCAGCACCACCTGCACGGCGCGCAGCACGCGCTCGTCCTCGCCTTCCGCATAGATCACACGGACGGGTTGCGTCTTCGCCTTGGCGAAGACGGGCTTCATCACGAGACCGGAACGGAACGCAAAGCGCTCAAGGCCGGCGGCATACTCATCGAAATTGGCGATCGGGCGCGACGCAACGCCCGATTCCATCGCGGCCTTGGCGACAGCCGGCGCGATGCGCAGGATCAAACGCGGATCGAACGGCGACGGGATCAGCGAGCCCGGACCAAAACCCTGCGTCTCGGTCTCGAATCCGGCGGTCACAGCATCGGAAGGCGGATCCTGTGCGAGCTGCGCGATGGCATCGACGGCGGCGATCTTCATCGCCTCGTTGATTGCTGTGGCGCCGCAATCCAGCGCGCCACGGAAGATGAAGGGGAAGCAGAGAACGTTGTTGACCTGGTTCGGGAAGTCCGAGCGCCCCGTGCAGATCATCGCGTCCGGCCGCGCCTTGCGCGCCTCGTCGGGCATGATTTCTGGCACCGGATTGGCGAGCGCCAGCACCAGCGGCTTGTCGGCCATCGCCTTGACCATCTCCGGCTTCAGCACGCCTGGCGCAGACACGCCGAGGAAGATATCGGCGCCACCGATGACGTCACCAAGCGTGCGGGCGTCGGTCTTCTGTGCATAGACCGCCTTCCAGCGATCCATCAGTGTGTTGCGGCCCTCATGCACGACACCGTCGATGTCGGAGACCCAGATGTTCTTCTTCTGCGCTCCCATCGAGACGAGCAGATTGAGACAGGCGATCGCGGCGGCGCCGGCGCCGGAACAGACGATCTTGACCTCTTCGATCTTCTTGCCGTTGAGCAGCAGCGCATTCTTGATCGCAGCGCCGACGATGATGGCGGTGCCGTGCTGGTCGTCATGGAAGACCGGGATCTTCATGCGCTCCTTGAGCTGCGCCTCGATCTCGAAGCACTCCGGTCCCTTGATGTCCTCGAGATTGATGCCGCCGAAAGTCGGCTCCAGTGCCGAAACGGTCTCGACTACGCGCTCGATGGTGTCAGCGGCGATCTCGATGTCGAACACATCGATGCCGGCGAATTTCTTGAACAGGACGGCCTTGCCTTCCATCACCGGCTTCGATGCCAGCGGGCCAATGTTGCCGAGGCCGAGCACGGCGGTCCCGTTCGACACCACGGCGACGAGATTGGCGCGCGAGGTCAGCGTTGCCGCCTCGTTCGGGTCGGCAGCGATCGCCATGCAAGGCGCCGCGACACCGGGCGAATAAGCGAGCGCGAGATCGCGCTGATTGGCCAGCGGCTTGGTCGCCTGGATCTCGAGCTTACCCGGTTTGGGCAGGCGATGATAAGCGAGCGCCGCGCGCGACAATTCTTCGGAGGAAGGAGATGACATGGGCGCTCCGGTCGGGGCCAAACAGGAAGGACTGGATAAATGGGTTGTTCGGCGGATTCAGCGCGATGTCTATCCCGCCGGACGGTATGGGCGCAACCGCTTCCGACTGCATGTCAGTGGTCTCATTGCCGCTGAAAAAACGGCCATCCCGGCTCGAACCCGAGGGCGTGATCAGCCGTCATAAGACTGGTCGGGTTGCCCGGCTATGTGAAAAACGGGTACCTTGATGCCGCAACACGCAAATGTGTCGGACGGCGCTTCGGCGCGACGCTTCGATTGCAGGCGATGTAAGGCCTTCGCTTGTCGCCCTGCCCGCTAACGGAGTTTCCCCAATGTCCAAAATCGTCATCGGCCTCGGCGCGGCTGCGATTGCTGCCGTCGGCGGCTATTTCGGCACCGAAGCCTACATCAAGCAGCGGATCGCGGGCGAAATCGAAGCGAATTTTGCACAAATCCGCGCCGGCGGCGGCAAGGCGCAGCATGGCGACCTCGCCTTCAATCTGTGGAAACGCGACGTCACACTTTCCGATATCGTCGTCGAATTTAGTGCACCGCAGCAAGCCAGTATCAAGGCTGGACGTTTCGCTGCCTCCGGCATCGGGCTCGGAAGCACCGAGAACTTTACTGCGAACAACATCGTCATCACCGACCTCGACGCCAGCGGAGCTGTCGCGCCATCGGGCGGCCTTGACGTCACGATCAAGGCGCCGCGCGTCGAAATCGCTGATTATTCCGGACCGACACGGCTGTCGGCGCAAAACAAGATCGCCTCACCGCTCGACATGTACCGCGCCGGCCTCGCGCAATTCGCCGCTATCTCGGCGCGCGCGATCACGGCACCGACTGTCAATGTGACGGCGAAAGGCACAGCAATGCCGGGCGGCGCCGACTATGTGTATTCGGATCTGGCGATCCGCGACATCAAGGACGGCAAGGTCGCCACGACACATGCGAACCGCGTGACGGTCGCGATGACCGTCGCCCAACCGGGCAAGAAACAAGTGCGGATGACCGGCGAGATCGCCGACATCTCCGCACGGGACTTCGACGCCACCGCAGCGGAAACCGTGCTCGACCCCGCCCATGCGAATGACGACAAGTTTTATCGCATTCAGGGACAAATCAGCACAGGCGCCTACACGCTGACATCGGATAACGGCCCTTCGTTCCGTATTGACGGCATCCGTATGGGCGACATGAAGATCCAACCGTCAAAATTCAAAATGCAGGAACTGCTCGCAGCGCTGCCTGCAGCAAATACACCCGCCGATCTCAAAAAGACGCGCGCCATGATCGAGACGGTGGCGTCCACCTATGAAGGCATCCAGATCGACAGCGCCGAAATACTTGGCCTGTCCGCGCAAGCACCGGATGGCCCGGTGAAGCTCGCGCGCATGTATTTCAATCTCGATCGCGGCAAGATCGGCGAATTCGCCGTCGAAGGCGTCGATATGCGATCGAAGGATGGTCCTGTCAAAGTCGACCGCTTCGCATTCAAGGGCTTCGATTTTTCCGGACTGATGCGGCAGACCTCGCAAATGACCGCGGCCGGCGCGACGCCCTCGACCGACAGCATCGTCGGCATGCTGAAGGCATTGGAAGGCGTCGAGCTCAAGGGCATGGTCGCGCCGCACAAGGACAGCGGCAAGCTGATCACGATCCATGACGCGAGCCTGAGCTGGGGCCAGTTCGTCGGCCCGATCCCGAGCAAGATCAATTTCAAGCTGAAGATGACCGGCCCGCTGGAGGAGAAGGACGGCGAGCCGTTCACCTTGCTACGCGATGTCGGCATCACTGAAGCGACCGCCGAGATGGATGTCGGCCTAGCTTGGAACGAGAGCGAGAAGAAGCTGGTGCTGACGCCCGGCACCTTCGAGATCGGCAAGCTGTTTGCGATCGATGCGAAGACGTCGCTCAACAATGTCCCGCGCGATCTGTTCACCACCAACCCGCAGCAGGCGATGATGGCGGCCTTGCCGATCGAGTATGGCACTCTCGAAATCACCGGCCGCGATCTCGGCGCCGTCGATCTTTCTGTCGCTCAATATGCCCGCAAGCAGAACATCCCGACCGAGCAGGCGCGCTCGACGCTCGCCGACGAGATCCGAACGAAGGGCCGTGCCGCCGGCAATAACGATCCCGTTTCCGGCCGCCTCGCTGACGCGGTCGCAGCATTCATCGAAAAGCCGCGTGGTACGGTCGCCGTGAAGATCACTCCGCGTGCGAAACTGCCGGTGATGCAGTTCATCGAACTGACGAAGAACGATCCAGCGACTGCCTTCACGCTGTTCGATATCGATATTCAGAACAAGTGAGCAGTTCTTGTCCCGGACGCGATGCGGCATGAAATGCCGCTTCGCAGAGCCGGGACCGTATCAAGCGCCGGCGACCGTGACGGTCCCGGCTCTGCGGAGCAGCGCAAGAGCGCTGCACCGCGTCCGGGACAAGTGCAGAGCTTACTTTTCCGGCAGGTTCAGCCGGATATGCGCTTCACGCAGCTGCTTCGGCGAGGCTTCCGACGGCGCCCCCATCAGCAAGTCTTCCGCGCGCTGGTTCATCGGGAAAAGCGAGATCTCGCGCAGATTGTTGGTGCCGCAGAGCAGCATCACGATGCGATCGACGCCGGCAGCCATGCCGCCATGCGGCGGCGCGCCGTACTGGAACGCGCGATACATGCCGCCGAAGCGCTCGATCACCGTCTCTTCGCCATAACCAGCGATCTCGAACGCCTTCACCATGGCTTCCGGCTTGTGGTTGCGGATGCCGCCGGAGGCGATCTCATAGCCGTTGCAGGCGATGTCGTACTGGAATGCCTTGATCTTCAGCGGATCCTGGCCATTCAGCGCATCGAGACCGCCCTGCGGCATCGAGAACGGGTTGTGCGCGAAGTCGACCTTCTTGTCGTCCTCGTTGTATTCGAACATCGGGAAATCGACGATCCAGGCGAGCTTGAACTGCTCCTTGTCGGCGAGGTTCAGATCGTCGGCCACCTTGTTACGGGCGAGACCCGCGAACTTATAGAACTTCTCGGGATCGCCCGCGACGAAGAATGCAGCGTCGCCTGCCTTCAGACCGAGCGCGGCACGGACCGCCTCGGCCCGCTCCGCGCCGATATTGTTGGCAATCGGGCCCGCGCCTTCGTTGTTCTCACGCCACATGATGTAGCCGAGGCCGGGCTGACCTTCGCCCTGCGCCCAGGAATTCATGCGGTCGCAGAATGCGCGGCTGCCGCCGGTCGGACCTGGAATGGCCCAGACCTGGTTCTTCGGATCTTCGAGCATGCGCGCGAAGACCTTGAAGCCCGAGCCGCGGAAGTGCTCAGAGACGTCCTGCATTTCCAGCGGGTTGCGCAGGTCCGGCTTGTCGCTGCCATATTTACGGATCGCTTCGGCATAGGGAATGCGCGGCCAGTTCTTGCTCACCGGCTTGCCGTTGGCGAATTCCTCGAAGATGCCGGTGATCACAGGCTCCATCGCGGCGAACACGTCTTCCTGCTCGATGAAGCTCATTTCGAGATCGAGCTGATAAAATTCGCCGGGCAGACGGTCGGCGCGCGGATCTTCGTCGCGGAAGCACGGCGCGATCTGGAAGTAGCGATCGAAGCCCGACATCATCAAGAGCTGCTTGTACTGCTGCGGAGCCTGCGGCAGCGCGTAGAACTTGCCGGGATGGATGCGCGAGGGCACCAGGAAGTCGCGCGCGCCTTCCGGCGACGAGGCAGTCAGGATCGGCGTCTGGAATTCGAAGAAGCCGGTGTCCTTCATGCGGCGGCGCATCGAATCGATGATGGCACCGCGGGTCATGATGTTCTGATGCAGTTTTTCACGACGCAAGTCGAGGAAGCGATACTTCAGGCGGATATCTTCCGGATAGTCCTGATCGCCGAACACCGGCAGCGGCAGCTCGGCTGCGGGGCCGAGCACCTCGATGTCGCTGATATAGATTTCGACCTGCCCGGTCGGCAGTTCATCATTGTTGGTGCCTTCCGGACGACGACGCACCTTGCCGTCGATCTTCACGACCCATTCCGAACGCAGGGTCTCGGCCACCTTGAAAGCCGGCGAATCCGGGTCGGCGACACATTGGGTCAGGCCGTAATGGTCGCGCAGGTCGATAAACAGCACGCCGCCATGGTCGCGGATACGATGACACCAGCCGGACAGGCGCACGGTCTGATCGATATGGCTGTCGCGGAGCGCGCCGCAGGTGTGAGACCGGTAGCGATGCATGATTGTCCTGGAAAGTGCGTAATAAGGTCAGAATCGGGCTGTCGCGCCTCTGCGCGAAGCCGAGGGTTTACCCGACCGTATCATGCGCGGCAACCGAATGGCGGCGGTCGGATGACAGCACATCCAGGCGAATTGAGCGCGTCTCGCTAGCTCATCGACCATATTGCATCCTTAGGGTGCATTAAAAATAGACGGCCCCCAAGGCGGCAACCGTGTTCGCCGCATGGACGGACAAGCGGTATTTCTGAGACAAGCTCAGACACTTAGTAGCAATTTGCAGAAAAGTTTACCGAACATTGACCAGCCGGCCTCAGTGTCGTCCGCATGAAACCTGCCCGTTTTGAAGGCAGGCTCTTCAGCTGGAACTTGCTGCATTCATTGCCTGCTGCGTGTCCTCCCATTGCCGTGATGGCCAACCGAGGTTCGCGGCCAACGCCGAGGAACGCGTCCGTGCTCACCAGATACTCGATCAGCACCAAACTCTTTGTCATCGTCACCTTCCTGTTCGTCGCGATTGCAGCCATCGGCGCCGTTTCCTTCATCCAGATGCGCGCGATGAACGTTGCAACTCACGACATCAAGGATAACTGGCTACCCAGCGTCCGCTGGATCGGCGAGATGCGCGTGCAATCGTCCCGCTTTCGCGCCGTGCTGCGCGACCATCTGATCGTGGCCGATGCTGACCGCCCGGATGTCGACAAGAACCTCGCCGCCCGTAAGGCCGACTTCGACAAGGCCGCCAAGGCTTACGCCCCGCTCGTCTCGTCGCCGGCCGAGCGTGAACTCGCCGACAAGCTCGACCGGGAGTGGAAGGAATTCATCGGTGCCGCCACCGACGTGCAGGCGCTGGCGAACAAGGGCGACGTTGCCGCCGCCAAGGCCCTCAATGCCAAGACGGTGGTTCCGGTCGGCCGCACCATGGACGCCACACTCGCGAAGCTCACCGAGTTGAACGACAAAGGCGCGGCGGCGGCCGGCGAACTCGCCGATACCACCTATGCGAATTCGACCTGGATGATGATCGCAATTCTCGCGGCCGCCATGATTGCGGGGATCGGTGCTGCTCTATATCTCGTCCGCGACATCGCCGGCGGCATTTCGTCGATCCTCAATCCGATGAGCAAGCTCACCGACGGCGAGCTTGATGTCGGCATCCCGCATCAGGGCGAGAGGACCGAAATCGGCCGCATCGCCAGCGCGCTGCAGATCTTCAAGAATGCGCTCATCGCCAAGCGCTCGGCGGATGAAGCCGCCGGTGCGGAAGCGAAGACCAAGGCTGCGCGTGCCGAGAAGATCGGCAGCGCGACCCGCGATTTCGAGGCGATGATCGGCGAACTGGTACAGTCGCTGTCATCAGCGTCAACTGAACTGGAAGCCTCTGCGACCACCTTAACCCGAACCTCCGACGTGACCATGGCCCTGTCCGGCTCGGCGGCATCGGCCTCGACCGAAGTGTCCCAGAATGTCCAGTCGGTCGCCGCCGCAACAGAAGAGATCACCTCGTCTGTGAACGAGATCGGCCGCCAGGTGACCGAGTCGAACCGCATCGCTGCGACCGCGGTTCAGCAGGCGGAGAAGACCAATGCCAGCATCACCAAGCTGACCCAGGCCACGGCGCGCATCGACGATGTCGTCAAGCTCATCACGGCGGTGGCCGAGCAGACCAATCTGCTCGCTCTCAACGCCACCATCGAAGCGGCCCGCGCCGGCGAAGCCGGGCGTGGCTTCGCGGTGGTCGCCGCCGAAGTGAAGGCTCTCGCCTCGCAGACGGCAAAGGCCACCGACGAGATCTCGACGCAGATCGCGGGCATGCAGGCCGCAAGTTCGGAGACCGTCGAGACCATCAAGGAGATCGGCGCGACCATCACGCTGATCTCGGAAGTCTCGTCGGCGATCGCCGCCGCGGTCGAAGAGCAAGGCGCCGCGACCCAGGAGATCGCGCGAAACGTCCAGCAGTCGGCGCAGCTCTCCAGCCAGGTCGCCCATGAAGTCACCGAGGTCAATCGCGGCGCTGCAGAAACCGGTTCGGCCTCGACCCAGGTGCTTGCTGCAGCGCAGTCGCTGTCGCTGGAAAGCAATCGCCTCAAGGGCGAAGTCGACAAGTTCCTGGATACGGTGCGGGCGGCTTAGAACTCGTTTTGTCATCACCCGCTTTCGCGGGTGATGACACCGGAGCCAATGGCACGGTTGTCAATTACAAGGGCTGGCCTATCTTAAGGCCATGACAGTCCACTTCCCGTTCGACAACAGCTACGCCGCGCTGCCCGCCAATTTCTTCGCCCGCGTCGCGCCGACGCCGGTGCAGGCACCTCGGCTGATCAAGCTGAACACGGCCCTCGCAGAACAACTCAAGCTCGATCCAAAATGGCTCGCCAGTGCCGAAGGCGTGGATGTCCTCGCCGGCAAGCGTGTGCCCGACGGCGCCGATCCCATCGCGATGGCCTATGCGGGACACCAGTTCGGCCACTTCGTCGCCCAGCTCGGCGACGGCCGCGCGATCCTGCTCGGCGAAGTCATCGACAGGGATGGCGTCCGCCGCGACATCCAGCTCAAGGGGGCCGGCCCGACGCCCTTCTCGCGCCGTGGCGACGGCCGTGCGGCGCTCGGCCCGGTGCTGCGCGAATACATTGTCAGCGAGGCGATGTTCGCTCTGGGCATCCCGACCACGCGCTCGCTCGCGGCCGTGATCACTGGCGAGAAGGTGCAGCGCGAGACCATGCTGCCCGGCGCCGTGCTGACGCGCGTCGCGTCGAGCCATATCCGCGTCGGTACGTTCCAGTTCTTCGCTGCGAGGCAGGATGTCGGCGCGCTGAAGCATCTCGCCGATCATGTGATCGGACGGCACTATCCCGCTCTCTTACAGGCCGAGCATCCCTATCATGCATTGCTCGATACTGTGATCCGGCGTCAGGCCGAGCTTGTCGCCCGCTGGCTGCATATCGGTTTCATCCATGGCGTGATGAACACCGACAACTGCTCGATTGCGGGCGAGACCATCGATTACGGCCCCTGCGCCTTCATGGACGCGTACAATCCGGCGACGGTCTACAGCTCCATCGACGAAATGGGCCGCTATGCCTATGCCAACCAGCCACGCATCGCGCTGTGGAATCTGACGCGCTTCGCCGAGACGCTGCTGCCGCTGATCGACAGCGACGAGAAGACGGCGATCGACATCGCGCAATCCGCGCTCGGCGCCTTCACGGATATCTTCAACGACGCCTATCAAGATGGCCTGCGCAGAAAGATCGGCCTGTTCACCGCACAGCCTGACGATGAGGCGCTGGTGCAGGATCTGCTGGCACTCATGACCGCGAACCAGGCCGACTTCACCAACACCTTCCGCCGTCTCGGCACTGCTGCCGCCGATCCGGAAGACGATGGTGACGTGCGCGCGGAGTTCACCGATCCCGCCGCCTTCGATGGCTGGGCCATGCAATGGCGGCAGCGACTCAGCCGGGAATCCGCGGACGGCGCCACCCGTGCCCGGGCCATGAATACCGTCAATCCGGCTTTCATTCCGCGCAATCACCGCATCGAGGCGGCCATTCAGGCCGCACTCAACGACGACTTCGCGCCGTTCGAGGAACTCGTCGCCGTGCTGGCAAAACCTTATGAAGATCAACCGGAGATGGCCGATTACGCCAGTCCGCCGGCACCGGATGAGCGCGTGTTACGCACTTTTTGCGGTACCTAAAAACCTTATTTTTACTCCGGCAGAGCTGAAATCTGCGGGATTCCCTTGACTCACCAGCGTTTTGGGACGAACGCCATCAGATACGCGTTATGGACCGTCCATGGAACTGATCAGCACCACCGACCAACTTGCCGCTGCCTGTGAGCGCCTCGCCCAGCATCCCGTCATCACCGTCGATACGGAATTCCTCCGCGAGACCACCTACTATCCCCTCCTCTGCGTCGTGCAGATGGCCAGCGCCGACGATGCCGTCGTCGTTGACACTCTCGCCGAAGGCATCGATCTCGCGCCCTTCTTCGCGCTGATGAACAATGAAGCGGTGCTGAAGGTCTTCCACGCGGCACGACAGGACATCGAAATCATGGTCCACCGCAGTGGTGTGGTGCCGCACCCGATCTTCGATACCCAAGTCGCCGCCATGGTGCTCGGCTATGGCGACAGCATCGCCTATGACCAACTGGTCGAACGGGTCACCGGACATCGCCCGGACAAAACCCATCGCTTCACTGACTGGTCGCGCCGCCCGCTGACCGACGAGCAACTGCATTACGCCGTCTCCGACGTGACGCATCTGCGCGATGTGTTTGCCAAGCTCGATGCCGATCTCAAGAAGCGAAAGCGTAGCGACTGGGTGAGCGAGGAGATGAAGATCCTCACCTCGCCCAAGACCTACGACTTCCATCCCGAACGCGCCTGGGAACGGCTGAAAACTCGTGTCCGTAAGCCGAAGGAGCTTGCGGTACTGATGGAAGTCGCCGCCTGGCGCGAACAGGAGGCGCAGAGTCGCGATGTCCCGCGCTCGCGCGTGCTCAAGGACGACGCCGTCGGCGACATCGCCACCCATGCACCGACGACGCTGGACAAGCTCGCCAATCTCCGCTCGCTGCCGAAAGGTTTCGAGCGCTCGAAATGGGGCAGCGATATCATCGCCGCTGTTCAGCGCGGCATCGGCCGCGATCCTCATACGTTGCCGAAGCTGGAAAAGCCGCGCGGCAATGGCAATGGCGCGGCGACCGTCGAACTGCTGAAGGTGCTGCTACGGATGACGTCCGAACGGCACGCCGTCGCCAGCAAGGTCATCGCCACCGTGGACGATCTCGAACAGATCGCCGTCGACGACAATGCCGATGTCGGCGCCCTGCATGGCTGGCGCCACGAATTGTTCGGCAAGGATGCACTTGCCCTCAAGCACGGCCGTCTTGCGCTCGCGATGGAAAAGGGCCGCGTGATCCGCGTGGAGCGGATGTAGCGCACAATGCGGAGGCCCTGGCGGGCCTTCCCAAACCTCTCCGATCTCTGGCACAATTGCTCCACTGCCATCAAAGGCAGCGTTATCGGGGAAACGTCATGAAATTCGTATCGATGTTATCGGGCGGCGCGGCGCGCCTGGGCGTGATGCTCGACGGTGAGCGCGTGCTCGACCTCGCTAAGGCCGAGCCGAACGCCGCCTTCGCCGATCTGATCAGCCTCATCGAAGCTGGCGATGCAGGGCTGGAAGCCGCACGACGTTGGGCCACTGCTGCGCCGCCAAGCGCCGTCATCAAGCTCTCCGACGTGACACTGCAGGCGCCGATCCCCTCGCCGCGCAAGAACGTGTTCTGCGTCGGCCGCAACTATATTGAACATGTCGAAGAAGGATATCGAGCGCGTGGCACCGAGGTGAAGCTGCCGGAGTATCCGCAATTCTTCACGAAGCCTCGCACGGCAGTCGTCGGCGTCGGCGCAACCGTGCCGCTGCATGCCCATGTCACCGCCATGCTCGATTACGAAGTCGAACTCGCCGTCGTCATCGGCCGTGGCGGCGTCAATATCCCGATCGAGAATGCGCTCGACCATATCTTCGGCTTCACCATCATCAATGACGTCACCGGCCGCGACGTGCAACGTCGCCATGACCAGTGGTTCAAGGGCAAGGGTCTCGACGGCACCTGCCCGATGGGCCCGTGGGTGGTGGAGCGCAACGACATCCGCGATCCACAGGCGCTCGACCTCTCCCTCAAGGTGAATGGCGAAGTCCGTCAGAGCTCCAACACCAGGCACATGATCTTCCCGATCGCGCGCATCATCAGCGAGCTGTCGCTCGGTCTCACGCTGGAGCCCGGCGACGTCATCGCCACCGGCACGCCATCCGGTGTCGGCTATGCCATGACGCCGCCGCGCCCGTTAAAGGCCGGCGATGTCATGACCTGCGAGATCGAACAGATAGGAACGCTGGAAAACCGTGTCGGCAACTAGCGCCGGACGATCGAGCCCGACTTGCCGACCAGTCGCGCAAGCTGCTTGAAGCGGCTGCCGACGCGGTCGGCGACGAGATCGACCAGGCGATGCTCGAAAATGAGCATCATCTTGCGATCCTGCACGGTGAAATGCGCGGCCGGCAGAACCCCGGGCTGCGCCGCCGAAATCAGATGCGCCACGCGGAACAGCGCACCGAGCAGGCGTGCCCGCTCCACCTGCGCGGGCGTCACCAGTGAGCGCACGATTTCCGGCGGTTCGTTTTCGGCGCTGAAGCCGGCATAACGGTAGTAGACCGACAGCGCGAGGAAGGCCCGACCGTGATGGTCGATGGAGCCGAAATTGCCATTGGTGATCAGATGCAACGTCTGCTCGCCGCGGTGATCGGGATGTACGCGCCAGCCGATATCCGACAGCAGGCAGGCGATGCGGCGCAACCGGCGATCGTCATCGGTCTCCGGCAGCTTGGCGATGCGAACGAAATGATCGCTCCAGGCGCTCAGCTCCTGCGCATGACGCGCCGAGCGGGAATAGAGCCTGTTCATGGTCTCGGCCGCCCCGAGCAAGCCGTCCTCAGCGCGCTGCGCCGGCGACAGCATCTCGTAGAGCAACCCCTCGCGAACGCCATAAGTCGAGAACACGATCGCCTTCGGCTTGCCGATGCGAATGATGTATTCGAGAAGCAGCGCGGCATAGACCAGGAGCGGCTGGCGTGCCTCGGTGATCGTCTCGATATCGGCGAGCACATTGGCTGCCGCGAAGCGGCGCACGCGGCGTACGAAGCTAAGCGCATCGGCCGCCGAGATCGTATAGCCGTGCATCACCTTGAGCGGATAGCCGCTCTGCAGGATGTGAAGTCGCGCGAGCGCACGCCATGTGCCGCCAACTGCATAGAAATTACGACCGCCGCATGCCTTCAGCTGCGCGACATCGGCAAGTGCCTTGGCGATGATACGTTCGGCGCGCTTTGGCGAATTCTTCGAAGCGTCCTGCAAGGCAAGGCCGCCGAGCGGCAGCGTGATGCCCTGTCGCACCGAATTGCCGCGCACATCGATGAGTTCGAGGGAACCGCCGCCCATGTCCCCGACGAGACCGTTCGGCTTGTGCACGCCGGAGATGACGCCGAGCGCCGAGAGTTTCGCTTCGCGCGGACCGGAGATGATCTGGATTTCACAGCCGCAAATCTTCTCTGCCGCGGCGATGAAGTCCGGACCATTGCTGGCATCGCGCGCCGCCGCGGTCGCAATCGCATAGACGCGGCCGACCTTCATGATCTTGCACAGCGCATGAAAGCGCCGCAGCGCCGTCAATGCCTTATCGACGGCATCCTGGGCCAGAAGCCCGGTGCTCTGCACCTCGCGGCCAAGGCCACATAGCGCCTTCTCGTTGAAGATGGTGACGAGGCTGCGGGCAAGCGATTCATAGACCACGAGACGAACGGAATTCGAGCCGATATCGATGACCGCAACGCTGGAGGCGCGTTGGCGCGTGCGCGCTACCACGTGATCGATCCCTTATGACGATTGCTGGCGTTCGGAACGGCGGGTAAGCCGCCGCGGCGATGATTTCTCAAGCGACTTTCCACGGCCGGACAGACTCGGATTCGTCATGAAGTAATTGTGCACGTTGAAGGGCTCCTCGCCCCTCGCGGCCTTCATACGCGTTGACGACCCATCGGGCAACAATTGCCAGCTCTGTTCGGTGTCCTTGAGATTGGCCACCATGATCTGTTCGAGCACCTGCGTATGCACCGTCGGATTCTGCAACGGGCACAGCACCTCGACGCGGCGATCGAGATTGCGCGGCATCATATCGGCAGACGAGATATAGACCGCCGCTTTCGGGCTCGGCAGACCGTGGCCCATGCCGAAACAATAGATGCGGCAATGTTCGAGGAAACGGCCGATGATCGATTTGACACGGATGTTCTCCGACAGTCCGGGTACTCCCGGCCGCAGGCAGCAGATGCCGCGCACGACGAGTTCGATCGAAACGCCGGCTTTCGAGGCCTCGTATAGCGCATCGATGATTCCGGGATCGACCAGCGCATTCATCTTCAGCCAGATCGCGCCAGTCTTGCCGGCGCGTGCGAATTCCGCCTCAGCTTTGATGTGATCGATCATCTGCTTGCGCAGGGTCAGCGGTGAAACCGCCATCTTCTCGATGTCGCTCGGTTCGGCATAGCCAGTAATGTAGTTGAACACCCGCGCGACGTCGCGGCCAATGATCGGGTCGGACGTGAAGTAAGAGAGGTCGGTATAGATGCGCGCCGTGACCGGATGATAGTTACCGGTGCCCGTATGAACATAGGTCGTCAACGCGCCGCCCTCGCGGCGCACCACAAGCGACAGTTTCGCGTGGGTCTTCAATTCAAGGAAACCGTAGACCACCTGCACGCCGGCCCGCTCAAGATCGCGAGCCCAGCGGATATTGGCCTCTTCATCGAAGCGCGCGCGCAGTTCGACCAGCGCCGTCACCGACTTTCCGGCTTCCGCGGCTTCGACCAGCGTGCGCACGATCGGCGAGTTGTTGGAAGTGCGGTAAAGTGTTTGCTTGATGGCGACGACATCGGGATCACGTGCAGCCTGCTGCAGGAACTGAACCACAACGTCGAAGGATTCGTACGGGTGATGGACGACGAGATCCTTCTGCCGGATCGCCGCGAAGATATCGCCGCCGTGGTCACGCACGCGCTCGGGATGGCGCGGTACATAGGGAACGAATTCGAGATCCGGGCGATCGAGGCGCGTGAGCTGCGAGACTTCGTTCATGGCAAGGACGCCATCGACCAGCAGAATTTCGTCATCGGATGTCGCCAGCGCGCGCTGCACCGAGGCGCGCAATTCCACCGGCATGGCCGCTTCGATTTCGAGCCGGATTACCGAGCCCCGACGGCGGCGCTTCAGCGCCGACTCGAACAGGCGAACGAGATCTTCTGCCTCTTCTTCGACTTCCAGCTCGCTGTCGCGAATGATACGGAATGCACCCTGCCCCTGCACGACATAACCGGGGAAGAGGCGCCCGATGAACAGACTCGTCGCCTGCTCAAGCGTGATCAGGCGAACCTCACCATCCTTGCCGGGATTAGGCAAACGGATGAAGCGGTCGATCTTGCCGGGCATGCGGATCAAAGCGTTCATCGTCTTGCCGTCGGCCACGCGCGTCAAATGCAGCGCGATGGTGAAGCCGAGATTTGGAATGAACGGGAACGGATGTGCAGGATCGATCGCCAGCGGGGTCAGCAGCGGGAAGATGTTGTGGAGGAAGTGATCCTCGATCCAGCTGCGCTCGGCCTTGGTGACGTCCTTGCCGTCGAGCAGAACAATACCGGCATCGGCCAGCATGCTGCGCTGCTCACGCCAGATTGCCTGCTGGTCGATCGCGAGCTTGGACACCGAATGATTGATCAGCACCAGTTGCTCGGCCGGCGTCAGCCCGTCGGGGCTGCGCTCGGTAATTCCTTCGCGCACCTGGGCCTTCAGGCCAGCGACACGGACCATGAAGAATTCATCGAGATTATTGGCCGAAATCGACAGGAAGCGGACCCGTTCCAACGCGGGATGGCCGGGATTGACGGATTCCTCCAGGACGCGACGATTGAAGTGCAGCCAGGAGAGTTCGCGGTTGATGAAACGTTCGGGTCCCGTTGCGATCGCCTCTGCCGGCTTCGCTTCACCCTTTTTCTCTTCAATCGCAATCTCTTCTGCAGAGTCCATCAGGTCCTAATCCATCCAATTCGAGAAATGAGGCGCTAGCAGCCAATCACCGCGAACAATGTGTTAGCCGCATGACAGTTCGATGACATTCAGGAACTGCCGCAGGCCTCCGTCAAGGCGCATATTCGCTGCGGTGCGAAGCTGCACAACCGACAGGAAACTCAGGATTCGCGCAAGAGTTCGGCAGCGAGTGCTCGCGTAACCGGGCGCCCCAGCCGCAACGCCTCACTGTCCAGCAATTCGACAGTCCTGCGCGCCGCAACAAAAGATCGTTCGATCCGGCTCGCGATATAGCTGACCACCGTCTCGTCGATGCTCATCTGGCGATCGGCGCAGAATTTGACGATCAGCGCGCGAAACAGGAGATCATCCGGCGCCTTAAGCTGCACGACCGGCACGGCCCGCAGGCGCGAGCGCAGATCGCGCAGCCCGATCTCCATAGCGACCGGTACAATCCGGGCAGTGATGAGCACATAAGCACCATCTTCGCGCGCAAGATTGAGAAGGTGAAACAGCGCCCGTTCATCGAAACTGTCCGGGGTCAAATCTTCCACCACGACCGCGCCGGTCGCCAGCGCACCGGGCACCGTCGCAGCCGCCAGGGCATGGGCCATGGTCGAACGCGCACCGGCCTGTTCCGCCCAGATCGAGGCGAGATGGCTTTTGCCGGCGCCTTCGGGGCCAGCCAGAAGCATGACCCGGTTGGGCCAGTCCGGCCAGCAATCGATCAGGCTGAGCGCCTCCGCATTGGCGTCGCCCTCGAGAAAATCGTCGCGCGACAAGCTCTCCGCATGGGGGAGCGCAAACGCCAGTTGACGGGGGTGGACACGGACAGACACGCAAATACTCCAGGCCGGCTCGCCGGCAATTACTCAGGGCGCGCGCCCGTCTCGATCGTGCTCATGTGCCGTACCCACTCGACCAGGTAAAGGCTGACAGAAGCGAGCGACAGGACAGTCACAAAACCCATTAGAATCAAATCGTAAGGCGACGAATTGAAACCAAATCCGAGCGCCGCCAGGACCAAGGCGGCGAACGCCACCTGAGCCACCGTATTGAGTTTCGAGACCATCAGCGGCTTCATCGGGATCGGTTTGCCGAACAGCCAGGAGACGATCACGGCACCCACGATCATGATATCCCGCGACACCACCAGAATCACCAGCCAGCGCGGCACTGCCCCCCATATCCCCAGGGACACAAAGATCGAGACCAACAGGGCCTTGTCAGCCAGGGGATCCAGCAAGGCCCCAAGTTCGCTGGCCATGTTGAAGCGCTTCGCCAGGAAGCCATCCACGGCATCGCTGACGCCGGCGATGACGAAGACCGCAAAGGCGATCTCCATCTGGCCGGACGCAATCGCCCAGACGACGATGGGAACCAGCAGGATGCGGCCCAGAGTAATGATATTGGGGATGCTCAACTGGCGCTTTCCGGCTCCGGATCGTGCCAGAATCCGGGCATCACTGCCCTGACCGGCCTAACGCCTAGATAGTAGCCGGGATAGCGTTTACGAGCCATTGCGCAGGGGCAATTTCCGACGTAACCAGCGGAAAATTCACAATTTCGCACTTCGCCAGGATACCGGGCATGACCGACCAGAAAAAAGGCCTCACTTACGCGGATGCAGGCGTCGATATCGATGCCGGCAACCGGCTGGTGGACCTCATCAAGCCGATGGTGCGCGCCACCGCCCGCCCCGGCGCCGATGCCGAGATCGGCGGCTTTGGCGGCCTGTTCGACCTGAAGGCCTCTGGCTTCAAGGATCCGATCCTGGTGGCGGCCACCGACGGCGTCGGCACCAAGGTCAAGATCGCCATCGAGGCCAATGTCCATGGCGGGATCGGCATCGACCTCGTCGCCATGTCGGTGAACGACCTTGTGGTCCAGGGCGCTGAGCCGCTGTTCTTCCTCGACTACTTTGCCTGCGGCAAGCTCGACCCGGAAGCCACCGCCTCCATCGTCGCCGGCATCGCCGAAGGCTGCCGGGAATCCGGCTGCGCCCTGATCGGCGGCGAGACCGCGGAAATGCCCGGCCTCTACAAGGACGGCGACTATGACCTCGGCGGCTTCGCTGTCGGCGCCGCCGAGCGCGGCACGCTGTTGCCGACCAAGGACATGGCCGTCGGCGATGCCGTGATCGGCCTCGCCTCGTCGGGCGTGCATTCCAACGGCTTCTCGCTGGTCCGCAAGATCGTCGAGCGCACCGGTCTTTCCTACGCCGACAAGGCGCCGTTCTCCCCCGTGATGACGCTCGGCGGCGCGCTGCTGACGCCGACCAAGCTCTATGTAAAGTCCTGCCTCCGCGCGATCCGCGAGACCGGAGCGATCAAGGGCCTCGCCCATATCACCGGCGGCGGCTTCACCGACAACATCCCACGCGTGCTACCGAAGGATCTCGGCGTGCGCATCGATCTCCCTGCGCTCAATGTGCTGCCGGTATTTAAGTGGCTCGCGGCCGAGGGCGATATCGCCGAACTCGAACTGCTCCGCACCTTCAATTGCGGCATCGGGATGATCGCCATCGTCAAGCGCGAGGCCTTGAGCGAGGTGATGGACATCCTGCGCGACAGCGGCGAGACCGTCGCCCTGCTCGGCGATGTGATCGAAGCCAAGGGTGACGAGCGCGTCGTCTATGACGGACATCTCGACCTGAAACTGTGAGGCCCACGATGCGCCGCGTCGCCATTCTGATCTCGGGCCGCGGCTCGAACATGTCCGCACTGATCGAAGCCGCGACCGCAGAAGGCTTCCCGGCAGAGATCGCGCTCGTGATCTCAAACCGTAGTGACGCGCCCGGCCTCGCCAACGCGCAGGCCAATGGCGTCAAGACGCTGGTGATCGAGAGCAAACCGTTCGGCAAGGATCGCGCCGGCTTCGAAAAATTGCTGCAGGCTACGCTCGACGAGCATGGCATCGAGTTGATCTGCCTGGCCGGCTTCATGCGCCTGTTCACGGCGGAGTTCGTACAGCATTGGTACGGCCGGATGCTCAACATCCACCCGTCACTGCTGCCGTCCTTCCCGGGCCTCGATCCACATGGCCAGGCGCTACGTGCCGGCGTGAAGATCTCCGGGGCTACCGTGCATTTCGTGATCCCGGAAACCGATGCCGGCCCCATCGTGATGCAGGGTGCTGCGCCGGTTGCCAATGACGATACTGCCGAGACTCTTGCGGCGCGCGTGCTCAGCGTCGAGCACCAGATCTATCCGCAAGCTCTGCGGCTGCTGGCAACGGGCGGCGTCGAGATCAAAGGCGATATTACGACGAGCAGTGCCGGCGTTGATGCGGAAGACTGCCTGATCGCGCCCTTGGTGATCTGAACAGGCTCCGAGAGATCATATTGGCTGCTTACGAACCGCGCCAATTCTCCATCAATGTCACGCCTTGACGATCGGTCTGTTACGGCCTGATCTATGCCCGCAACCGCCAAGTGGAACCGCGGCTGCTGTATTTCTGACGCAATCATTCAGCGATTATTCAGTGAGGGTCGACTGGACTGCGGATGTATCCAGCAACGATTGGTGCCGCCATCATGCGTACTCTTGTCCTCATTGCGCTCACACTCATCGCAGCAGCGACGATCTCGCCAACCAACGCACAGCCGGTCGAGAAACGTGTCGCGCTCGTGATCGGCAACGCTGCCTATCCATCGGGCGCATTGCCGACAACCGCGAATGACGCGGGCCTGATCGCCCAGACCCTGCAGGCAGCGGGCTTCGACGTGACCGGCGCACGCGACCTCGACCAGGACACGCTACGCCGCACCTTTCGTGAATTCCTCGACAAAGTGAGCGCCTCCGGGCCGGATACGGTCGCCTTCATCTATCTGGCTGGATACGGCGTTCAGCTCGAGGGCGAGAACTATTTCGTCCCGGTCGACGCCAAGCTCGCACATGACACCGATCTGCCGCTCGAGGCGCTGCGCCTGTCAGATTACATGCGGCCGCTATCTGCGGTGAAGATCAAAGCTGGCATTGTCGTTCTCGATGCAGCGCGCGCGAGCCCGTTCGCGAAGTCCGGCGAAGCATTGGCCAGTGGCCTCTCGCTGGTCGAGCCCGACAAGAATATGCTGATCGCATTCAACGCCGCGCCCGGCACCGTGGCCCCGGCGGAGCAAGGCCCGTACGGCGCCTATGCGCAGGCGCTCGCCGAAATGATCCGCACCGGCGGCCTCTCCCTTGGCGAAGTGTTCGAACGAACACGCCTGCGTGTCAATGAGGCGACCAAGGGCGGCGAGGTGCCTTGGCATGCATCGAAGATCGAGGCCCCGATCGTGTTCTTCGACCGCGCCGCCGGTGCCCCCGCGCCGCCATCCGGCGATCAAGTGGCCTCGATTCGAACCCGACCAATCCGCGATCTCGGCGCGCAGGACGCCTATGTCGCCGCGCTCGAACGCGACACACTACAAGGCTATCTCGACTTCCTGGATGCCTATCCGAACGATGCCATGGCCAAGCGTGTCCGGGCAATCGTCGCGGCCCGCCGCGAAGCTCTGACTTGGCGGCGGACGCGCAATGTCGATACGCCACCCGCCTATTGGTCCTATCTGCGCCGTTATCCCGACGGCCCCCATGGCGCCGATGCGCGGCGCCGTCTCGCGGTGCTCGCCGCCGCCTTCGATCCACCGCCGACCTTCCCTGCGATCAGCTACGACATCGCGCCACCGCCGGTGGAGGAAGAGATCTATTTCCGGCGACCGGTCCTCGTCTTCGACGATCCGGTTTACGCCTTCGCGCCGCCGCCCCCACCGCCCGTCATCCTGCTACCGCCGCCACCGCCCGATTTCGTCGTGTTGCGACCGCCGCCGCCGGTATTCGCGGCATTCGTGCTGCCGGTTCCCGACTACGTGCCGATGCCGGTCTATTACAGCCCGCCGCCTTATGTGGTGCAGCCACCGCCGAACATCATCTACAACAACATTCACAACACGGTGGTCATCAACAACAACACCAAGATGGTGACGATCACCAGTCCGGGCGGCACGCCGCAAACCGTGACTCCGGCGCAGGCGCTTGCGCCGTCACCCGTGGCTGCCGGGGTGCCGGCTGCCAATGCGGCTCCGATCGCTCCGAGTGCGCCAATCGCGTCGCCGACAACGAGCGGACCATCACCTTCGGTGGTGCCCGCCGTTGCGGGAGCAGCAGCCGGCGCTGCCCTGCTCGCGCCGACGCTACCGTCGTCGGCGGCACGCAAAGCAAATGCGGTTCAGCCGACGCAGCCACTGCAACAGCCGACCCGGCCCAATGCAAATCCGGCAGCAACAACGACGCAAGGCGGCCAGCCGCCGGCCGGCCAGACTGCCAACACGCCCACTGCTCCGAAGCCCCTCGGAACGGCGTTGCCCGGCGCTCCCGGCGGACAGCCGTTGCCTGCGAACAACAAGCCACCCACCGATCGCGCCCAGACTCCAGGACACGCCACTCCGCTGCCCCCCGCCAACAGCGCTGCCGCGCCACCACAGCCGGGTCAAAAGAAGGCGACGTCGAATGCTCAGGGAACGCAACCCACGACCAACGATCGCTCCTCGGCCACGCAGCAGACATCTACAAAGCCCGCTTTGACAGGCAACAAGCCCCCTGCGCCGGAACGCCCCGTGGTGCAACAAACGCCGTCGCACGCATCCTCTGCGCCTGGCGCTCCGCAGCCCCCGCGCAATGACAACAACCGTCGTCCTGCAGCCGGCGTCAACGTGCGGAATGTGCCGCCAACTCCGCCGCCGCAGCGTCCGGCTGCGCCGACTGTATCGGTACACACGAATCCGCCGCCGGTTGCCCGCCCGGTTCAGCGTCAAGCGATCGCCCGTCCAGCGTCGCCGCCTCCGCGCCCGATGGTGTCAGCGCCACCGGCACGTCCCGTAGCTGCTGCACCAGCGCGACCGATGATGGCCACTCCGCCGCGGCCCGCTCCCGTGGCACGCGCGGCACCGCCGCCGAGCAAACCGTGCCATCCATCGCCCGGCCAGCAATGCAAGTGATGGCTCCGCGGAACATTCACATCCTGGGAGCGAATGGTTTGAAGCCTTTATTCTGGAAGTGGCGCTCGGCCTTCACCGCCGAGCGCCATTCTCCACCATTCCTCCGGATCAACTCCGCACGAAGGCGAGCAAGTCCGGATTGATCACATCCGCATGGGTCGTGCACATGCCGTGCGGGAAACCCGGATAGACTTTCAGCGTGCCGTGCTTGAGCAGCTTGATCGACAGTTCCGCGGAATCCGCGATCGGCACGATCTGGTCGTCGTCGCCATGCATCACGAGCACGGGCACGTCGATCGCTTTCAAATCCTCGGTGAAGTCGGTTTCCGAGAACGCCTTGATGCAGTCGTAATGTGCCTTGGCGCCACCGATCATGCCCTGGCGCCACCAATTGTTGATCACACCCTGCGAGACCTTCGCGCCCGGACGGTTGAAGCCGTAGAATGGCCCAGCCGGAACGTCGATGTAGAACTGCGCGCGGTTGGCAACGAGCGCGGAGCGGAAGCCGTCAAACACTTCGAGTGGCAGACCGCCCGGATTCTTCTCCGATCTCACCATGATCGGCGGCACTGCACCGATGAGCACGGCCTTCGCCACCCGGCCTTTCTTCGCGCGCGCGACATAATGCGCGACCTCGCCGCCGCCGGTGGAGTGGCCGATATGCACGGCATCCTTGAGATCGAGCGCATCTGTGAGCTCGATCACATCGGCCGCATAGGTGTCCATCTCGTTGCCGGTCGCAGTCTGGGTCGAGCGACCGTGGCCACGGCGATCATGGGCGATGACGCGATAGCCATTGTTCAGGAAGAACATCATCTGGGCATCCCAGTCGTCCGCACTCAGCGGCCAGCCATGATGAAAGACGATCGGCTGCCCGGCGCCCCAGTCCTTGTAGAAAATGACAGTCCCGTCCTTGGTGGTGATCGTTGCCATGTGACACGCTCCTGATGAACCGGCCCGTTGCGGGCCAACCAACCTAGCGCAAATCATGCAACGGGACAGCGACGCCGTCTTGAACAATCGGACGTTCAACTGCCTGCTCGGCGGTACGCTCGAGCAGTTCATAGACAGCAATCTCGCCGGCAAAGCCCTTCGGCTTGATCCGGCCGACGAAACGGAAGCGGAAGTCGTCGCCGGCGCGATCCCTGACGGCTTCGCTGACCAAAGCCCGCGTACCGTGGTCCTTGTTGAGCGTCTCCAGCCGCGACGCCAGATTCACCGTGGTGCCAAGTGCGGTGTAATTCATCCGGTCGGACGATCCGATATTGCCGATCATCGCATCGCCGACGTGAAGTCCGAAGCGTGTATGGTAAGCAGGCCATCCCTCGGCCTCGAATTCCGCGTTGAGCTTGCGATTGACATCGAGACAGGTGAGCACCGCCGCGCAGGCTTGTGCCACATGGTCCGGATGCTCGATCGGCGCATTCCAGATGCCCATCACCGCGTCACCGATGAATTTGTCGATGGTGCCGTGATGGGCAGCGATGGCATTCGACATCGCCGCAAAATAGCGCGACGTATAAAGCATTACCTGGGTCGGATCCTTGCCCTCGGTCAGGCTGGTGAAATTCTCGATATCTGTGAACAGGATCGTCGCCTCGCGGCGCGTACCGCCGAGCTCCATGGAGTCCCCGGTCTCCACCAGTTGCTGCACCAGCCGTTTCGGCACGAAATTCGAGAAGGTCTGCACCAGCGAGCGCATCGTGTAGACCGAGCGGCCGAGATCGTCGATCTCGCGGATCGGCGAACGCAGGCGCGGCATGGTCGAAAACCGAAAGCGCTGGATGCGATCCACCTCGCGCGACAAGATGCGCAGTGAAAGCGACAGCCTGTTGCCGATCAGGAACGCCGCCGGCAACGCCGCCAGCAGCAGCAGGATCGCGACGATGATCAGCGAGCGTCGCTCAGCGACGATATCCGAATAGAACTCATCGGTGGGCGCAAACACGACCACCCGCAGGTCGGCTGTTCCGGCCACGATGATCGGCTGCATCGCCGCCAGATATTCGCGGCCACGATGATCCCTGAAGAACTGTTCGCTCACGCCGGTCCGGCGCCACGCCTCGATCGCGGCGAGTGCGCCGACCGTATCGACATCGGTCAAACGGGGCAGTTCGGGCAATCGATCGTCCGCCCCTCTTCTGTTGAGCCATTTCGACAGATCCGGATGTGCGATGACGCGGCCGGCATCATCGAACAGGAAGGCGACGCCAGATTTGCCAAGCCCCTGCTGGCGCAGCATCGTCTCGGCTTCACCAATCAGAATATCGCCTGCAACGACACCGACACGCTCACTGCCGATCGGCATCCGCACGGTGTAGCCGACATTGTCGGTGAGATGGAAAATATACGGGGCGGTCAACAATGCGGCGTCGGGCTCGAAAGCGCCGCCATACCAGGGCCGCTTGCGCGGATCGAAATCATCCGGCCCGGCCACGCGCGCCAGCACCCGCAAACCGTCATCCATATAGGCCGTGGAAGCCTGCAACGCGCCCGTCGTCGCCGACCTGGCGATCACGAACAGCCGAAACTTGGCGCCATCCGGCGCGCCAATGCGCTTGCGCGCTTCCGCCCCCGAGCGATCGATGAAATCCAGCTCCAGGAATGAGCCGTCGTCATAACCCATATAGAGATTGGAGAGCTGCGCGTTATTCCGCAGCATCGAGGCCATGAGATTATAGAGGCGCAGATTGTCGCTGATATCTGCCGCCTGCACCGAGGGCATGCCGCGCAAGATATCGAGATTGTCGCGTGCCGACTTGAGCTGCGCGTCGATGCGGTCGGCGGAGGCCTGCGCCACCGTACTGAGATAGCCGGACGCCGCGGTGCGGACGATCGCATTGACGCGGCTGAAGCTGAGATACAGCAATGCAAGGCCGACCGTCAGCACGATGCCGACGAAGACCGCGATGATCGATGTCCTGAAGCTCACGCGCAAGCGCGTATTTTTCATCGGCACGGCGCGATCCGCGTTAGCAAAAAGCGAAGATTATCGGTGCTATGCGTTGCTCCGACAGCGCAAAGCCTTATCCGGGTACGCCGCCGATTGCAAAGTAATCGCAGCCCCCGCATAGTCCGAGCGCGCGAAGATTTAACCAATTCTTAAGGACGCAAGATATGGCGGGCGCCGATATCGATGTGGTCATCCGGCAGACCGCAAAGCAGCAGAACAAGACGATCCTCGCCGCCATCAAGGCGCGCCGCGATCACTTCGCGGGCCTCGCCGCCAAGGCCAAGGACGCAGGCACCAAGGAGCGCTACAAGCAGGCCGCCAAGGACGTGATGGAGCAAGGCACCGCCGCCGCACGTCGCCTGCAGATGTCAGCCGACAATGCCGCCGACAGCTTTGCCCGCTCGATGCGGATGGCGAACGACGCGTTCATTGCGAAGACCGCAGCTGAAGCTGCGAAAGCGGCTGAGAAGCCGGCCGTCACCAAGGCGCCCAAGCCAGCCAAGAAAGCTGCCAAGAGCAAGAAGCCCGTAGCGCCCAAGGCCAAGAAAAAGAAGAAATCCTGATCGCATCGCGGCGCGGCTCTCCGCACCGCCAGCCGTTTTGGCGGGAAGAGTATCCCGGGCGCGATGCAACGCATGGCGTTGCTTCGCAGAACCGGGACCGTGCCAAGCGCGGCGTTTATGGCGGTCCCGGCTCTGCGAAGCGGCACTTCGTACCGCATCGCGTCCGGGACACGATTCCGGCAAGCCTGAACTACTCTACCCCGGCAGGAAGACGGCGAACGGCTCGTCCATGATCTTCTGCAGATGCGCGCGATACCGATCGTAATTCGCCGCGCCTGCGGAGATACGCCCATAGCTCGGCTCGGCAATCCCCGCGATCGGCACATAGGCGATGGGCGCCGCGATCGGCGTCAGTAGCGAGCCGCGACCGGCGAGCAGCGTATTGATGATCCCATACATCTCGCCGGCAATGGTCGGCCGCGACACCGTGATCAGGCGAAACTGGCCGTTCCGGTTGGTGACGAAATAGATGTGGCCGGACTGGTTCGGCACCGACACTTCGCCGAATTGCGTATAGGCGGCGTCCTGTCGTTCGGCTTCGCGAAACTCGTAGCACGATCCCATCGCGTCCCACGCGATCTCCGTGCGATACGCATAAATCGATCCAGCCTCGCCGAATGATGGCCGCAGCGTGACATAGGCACCGGCGATCCAGCTCATGGACCGTCGCGAATAGGCACCGAGACTGTCAGGCGCGACATCGCCATTGCCATTGGCCGGCACTGCAGCGGGCACATCGCCTCCCCTGCGCAATGATACGCCGAGGGCTTCCTCGAGCCGCACGGTCGTGGCCAGCGTGAACGGCCGCCGTCCGCCGAGTGCCTTTTCCAGAGTCGAAATGCTCAGCTTGGCCTGTTCGGCCAGTGTCTGCCGCGAGATGCGACGACGAGCGATTTCCTCGCGAATGATAGCGGCAATTTCCCGGCTTTGCTCTTCGGAAAGCTGCTTGTCAGGCGTCTGCATCGTCATCCCTATCAGTGCGCCCCGCACAATAGCAGACGGACAAGCCGGCACAAAACCGCACAAATGCGCCATACGCGCGCAAGGCCGCCGGCGGTTTACGGCCAATCATTGCCGATCATCACGCTCGTCCGCCAGGCCTGCATTCCGCAAGACTTTGTCATCGCAACGGCCTTCGGGAGCGCCTGACATGACGACCATCGACTACGACGAACAAGACGCCAACGACCTCCCCGGCGTCACCGGATTGCCGGAACTGCTGGAGCAGATCCTGCTCTTCGCACTCGGCGGCGTCGCCGCTTTCATGCTGGGCATCGGGTTGTTGTTGTTCGATCTCGGCCCGGCCTGGTCGGCGCAATCACGCGACGACGCACCCCGCTCCGGTGCCCTGCTCATCAACACGGAGAGTGGCAGCATCGATGCCACGCGCCTCGGCATCGATGTCGATCTCACCGTGTCGGGCCCGACGATGCGCGCGCGCATCACCCAGATATTTCGCAATCCGACCCAGGACTGGGTCGAGGCCACCTACATGTATCCGCTGCCTCAAGGCGGCGCCGTGGATACGCTCAAGCTGGTGATCGGCGACCGGGTTGTGGTCGGCGACATCAAGGAGCGCCAGCAGGCCCGCGCGATCTACGAGCAGGCCAGGCAGGCCGGACAGAAGGCGGCGCTCACTGAACAGCAACGGCCGAACATCTTCACCAATGCCGTCGCCAATATCGGTCCTGGCGAAACCGTACTGGTGCAGATCGAATATCAGGAGGCCGTGCACCAGAACGGAAATGAATTCTCGCTCCGCATCCCCATGGTCGTCGGCCCCCGCTACAATCCGGCGCCGATCGTGCAGACCGTTGATCTGCGTGCGGACGGCGGCGGCTGGGGCACCGCGTCGTCCGATCCCGTGCCGGACCGCGATCGCATTACCCAACCCGTACTCGATCCCGCAATGAATGCCCCGGTCAATCCGACGACCATCACCGTGCGCCTGCAGGCCGGCTTTCCGCTTGGCGATGTCACCAGCCATCATCATGGCATCAACATCCACAGCCCCGACAACAGCACGCGGATCGTCACGCTGGCCGACGGCCCCGTTCCGGCCGACCGCGATTTCGAACTGAGCTGGAAACCAACCGCCGAAAAGGCCCCATCTGTCGGACTGTTCCGCGAGCATGTCGGCAAGTCCGACTATCTGCTGGCCTATGTCACGCCGCCGGTTGCTCAGGCCGAGCAGAACCCCATGCCACGCGAGGTGATCTTTGTGATCGACAATTCCGGTTCCATGGGCGGCACGTCGATCGTCCAGGCCAAAGCCAGCCTGACCTATGCACTCGGGCGACTGCAGCCAAACGATCGTTTCAACGTCATCCGTTTCGATCACACGATGAGCATGTTGTTTCCGGCATCAGTGCCCGCAGACAACGCGCATATCGGCAGCGCGACATCTTTCGTCGGCGGCTTACAGGCCGCAGGTGGCACCGAAATGGTGCCGGCGATGCGCGCGGCGCTCAACGATGAAGCGAGCGGCGACAGCGGTCTTCTGCGTCAGGTCGTATTCCTGACGGATGGCGCCATCGGCAATGAGCAACAGCTGTTCGAGACCATCACCGCGCTGCGCGGCCGTTCGCGGGTGTTCATGGTAGGTATCGGTTCGGCGCCGAACACGTTTCTGATGACGCGCGCTGCCGAGCTCGGCCGCGGCACCTTCACCCATATTGGCTCGACCGCGCAGGTCGAGGAGCGGATGCGTGACCTGTTTGCGAAGCTCGAAAATCCGGTGGTTACCGGCCTCTCTGCGACCTTCTCAGAAGCCAAAGCCGACCTCACACCGGCGGTCCTGCCCGATCTCTATCGCGGTGAACCGCTGGTGCTCGCCGCGCGTCTCGACGGGCTCGCTGGCAATATCACGATCAAGGGCCGCATCGGCGATCAACCCTGGACCGTGACGCTGCCGCTAGACCGCGCGGCCGAAGGCAAGGGTCTCTCCAAAGTGTGGGCACGCCGCATGATCGACGATGCCGAAGTGTCGCGTACGCTGAACAAGATCAAGCCCGCCGACGCGGACAGCGCGATCCTGTCGCTCGCCCTCGAACATCAACTGGTAACGCGTCTGACAAGTCTGGTTGCGATCGACAAGGCTATCACGCGCCCGGCCGGCGAGCCGCTCAAGCTATCGGAGCTGCCGATCAATCTGCCGGCGGGCTGGGACTTCGCCAAGGTGTTCGGCGATCGCCCGCCATTGCCGACGCCGCCGACAGAGCGCCGCGCTGACACCGGAGACGCCCGTGTTCAGGTCGCAGCCGCGAAGGCTCCGCAGCCCGTGCCGATCGCGCAGCCGGCCACCGTGCAACTGCCAAAGACCGCCACTGATGCGGAGCTGAAGATGATGCTCGGTCTCGTGATGCTGTCGCTTAGCCTGCTGCTTCTCGCGTTCGGCCGCCGTCGGATGATCCCCCGCTGACGGTGGCGATGGAGGAGCCCTGCTCCTTCCCGGTGCGTGCAGCTTTCCCCGGAGCTGCGCGCGCCTCTTCGTTCACCAATCGATCTCATCGAGGCCACCATCATGCTCCGCATCACCACCGTCGCGCTCGCGCTGGTCGGCGCCGTCCTGTTCGGCCAGGGCATCTATATCCATGCGAAGGCGATGCTCGCTCAGGTCCTGCTTGAACGCGCTTTCGCCGAATCCCTCGCCACCGTTCATCCGGTGAAACCATGGTCATGGGCGGATACATGGCCGGTGGCGCGTATCGAGGTGAAGCGACTCCATGCAAGCGCTATCGTGCTGCATGGCAGCAGCGGGCAAGCCCTCGCCTTCGGTCCCGGCCATGTGGAGAACACGCCCGAAGCCGGCGAGCGCGGCATCGCCGTCTATTCGGCGCATCGCGATACGCATTTTCGTTTTCTCGGCGATGTCGTGATCGGCGATCTCATCGATGTGACGCGCCGCGACGGCCAGTCATTCCGCTATCACGTCACCGGCACCGCGGTCGTGCCCTTCGATGCTTCTGATATCGATGCACGGGCCGATGAAACAGGATTGGCACTGACGACCTGCTGGCCGCTCGACTCCATCACGCCAGGCCCGCTGCGCTATGTCGTGCGTGCCGCGTTGCAGGGCGAACAACCGGCATCTCCAATTGCATTGGTCGATCTCGCCGGGACCAAGTAACCTCCCGGCTCGAAGCGCGCGATCACAACGCCGCCGAATGACAGGGAGTGAACATATGGCGAAAGTCGCAATTGTCGGCTGCGGCGCGATGGGCTCGGTCTATGCCGCCTTGATGGTCGATGCCGGCCATGAGGTCCACGCGATCACCGCATGGCCCGATCATGCAGAGGCCATGAACGCCAAGGGCCTGCGCTGTGAAGGCATCAGCGGCGATCGCACCGTTCCGATCCATGGCACCACCACAACCGACGGCATCGGCCCCTGCGACCTCGTCATCATCGCGACCAAGGCTTTCGACGTCGAAGCCGCTGCCAAGAGTTGCGCGCCCCTGCTCGGCCCCGAGACCGTCGTACAAACCATCCAGAATGGTCTCGGCTCGCCAGAGGTCGCGGCGCCCATTCTCGGCGCTGATCGTATCGCTGTCGGCGTTGTTGGCGGTTTCGGTGCCTCCATGCGCGGGCCCGGCCATGTCCATCACAACGGCATGGAGATGATCCGTTTCGGCAGCTATGCCGGCCTGCCGAAACAGCTGGTGCAGGCATCGGCAAAAATCTGGGAGTCGGCCGGCTTCAAGGTCGCCCTGTTTGACGATATCAAACAGATGGTGTGGGAGAAGCTGATTATGAATGTCGCCTTCTCCGGCACGTCCTGCACCACCGGATTGACCATCGGCCAGATCATCGACGATGCCGATGCATGGAAGGTCGCGCGCGGCTGCGCCGAGGAAGCGATCGCCGTTGCCCGCGCATCCGGTATCACGCTCGATGTCGGCGACCCCGTCGAACATGTGCGCAAACTCGGCGGCAAGATTCCGCACGCCAAGCCATCAATGCTGCTGGATTATGAGGCCGGTCGCCGTTGCGAGATCGATGCCATCAATGGGTCGATCCCGCGCCTTGGAAAGCCGCTCGGCGTGCCTACGCCGGTGAACGATACCGTGGTCGGCATTGTCAGAGCGCGTGAACGGAAGATGCTGGGCTGAAGGTGCAGGATGGGTTGAGCGCAGCGACACCCATCCTACAAAACAAAACGGGCGCCGAAGCGCCCGTTCAAAATTCAACAGCTGTTTCGAGACAGGCGGCCTATGCCGCCTGCTCCGCATGGGAAGCCATGCTGCGACGACGCCACATCGCACCGACCGCCAGCACCACGACGATGCCGAGCAGGCCGCAGACGATCTCGCCGCCCGTGCCATCGCCGGTGAAGCGGATGCCGCTGCCGAGCGATGCAAAGATGCCGTCGAGGCTGGTGCCGAGGGCGCCACCGAAGAAGGCGTGCAGTGCCGGGAGAACGGCCGGATCGGTCGCGATGACTTCGCCAGCGACCCAACCGAGCAGCGCCGCACCGAGCCAGACCAGCACCGGCAGACGCGTGAGCAGCGCCATGATCAGCGCGGCGCCGGCGACGATCAACGGCACGCTGATGGCGAGGCCGAGGATCAGCAGCGGCACGCTGCCATTGGCGGCAGCCGCCACGGCAATCACGTTGTCGAGGCTCATGACGATGTCGGCGATGACAACGATCTGCACGGCCGCCCACAGATTCGAGGCAGCTTTCACGCCGTCCTCTTCTTCAGGTTCAGGCACCAGCAGCTTGGCAGCAATCACGATGAGCGCGAGGCCGCCCACCAGCTTAAGATAGGGCAGCGCCATCAGAGAGGCGACGATGCCGGTGAAGATGATACGGAGAATGACGGCGGCTGCGGCGCCGAGGATCATGCCCCACATGCGCTGCTTTGGCTCGAGGCCGCGGCAGGCAAGCGCGATCACGAGCGCGTTGTCGCCCGACAGCAGCACGTTGATCCAGATGATCTTGCCGACTGCAACCCAGAATGCAGGATGCTGCATCTCGACTTGAAACTGGGTGAAAACCGACTTGATCGTTGCCGGATCGAAAACTTGCAGTATCCAGTCCACCGCGCGCCCCTCTTTCGTTTGTTCGTCTTAAATGAAATGCCGGCGCGCCCCCGCGCGCCGGCAGACAGTCTAATTCGACCGAAGCTTAGCCGACAATCTCGTTGCCCGAGAAGAACTGCGCGATCTCGATGGCGGCGGTTTCGGCAGCGTCCGAACCGTGCACCGAGTTCTCGCCAATCGACTTGGCGTGAGCCTTGCGGATGGTGCCTTCAGCCGCCTTCGACGGATCGGTGGCGCCCATCACGTCGCGGTACTTCAGGATCGCGCCCTCGCCTTCGAGCACCTGCACGACCACCGGTCCCGAGGTCATGAAATCGACGAGCTCGCCGAAGAACGGACGCTCCTTGTGGACAGCATAGAAAGTGCCGGCCTGTTCGCGGGTCATGCGGATGCGCTTCTGCGCGACAATGCGCAGACCGGCCTTCTCGATCAGCGCATTGATCGCGCCGGTCAGATTACGCTCGGTCGCGTCGGGCTTCAGAATCGAAAAGGTACGCTCGATGGCCATGGTTCATCCTTGAATAACGGCAGTTGGAAAGATGGCGGCTTATATCGGTGCGCTCCGCACCCCGCAAGCGATCCGTCCGAAAGGCACGCCCCTGTCGCACCGGGATGGCACACGCGGAACTGTCCAAAATGTCATCCAGATGAACCATTTCTGAAAGGGTTGGCCGATCTGCATTCAGTTTGGCGGGCCTAGCCTGATCTCCATAGCACGCCCCAGCGCTTCCGGCGGCGATCCACCGGCCAAGGACGTGCCAGATCGATGGAGGTGAACATGTTCCACAAGATTGCACTGACTTTGGTCACAGCGGTCGCCCTCGGCGCCGCCGTTCTGGCGCCCACCACCGCCTCCGCCCGGGGCGGACATGGCGGCGGAGGACACGGTGGTGGTGGCTGGCACGGCGGCGGAGGTTGGCATGGCGGCGGCGGCTGGCACGGTGGTGGCTGGCATGGCGGCGGCTGGCATGGCGGCGGCTGGCATGGCGGTTGGGGTGGCCGACGCTTCTATGGCGGCCCGCGCTTCGCAGGCGGCGCATATTTCGGCGGGCCCTATTACGGCTATTATGGTGGCGGCTGCTGGGTCCGGCGGGTGGTTCCCACGCCGTTCGGTCCGCGCTGGCGGTTGGTCAACCGCTGCTACTAAGCATTTACCACGGAAACGCCCAGCCCCGATCGGCTGGGCGTTTTTGCGCCGCAGCTGTGGATATTTCATCTTTTTTTGAAGCAAATACGCTGAAATCCGGAGACCGGGAAACAATTTCCACCCGCGTGACTTGCCTTTCTGTCAGTAAGGCAACGGCATTTCTGGATCGACATGACTTCATCTTTCTCCAATGACAGCGATGACGAGATGGACCGCAACACCGCCGCGGCGATCCGTAACGCGATTGGAGAGCGCCTGCGCCGGGATATGGGAACCGACGAGCCGCTGCCTTCCCGCCTGCAAATGCTGCTGAGCGAATTGCGGCAGCGCGACGACAACGGCGCCTGACCGTAAATCCGGGTTGCCTTTGTGCCTTGCAGCGGTGACAAGGCCGCATGCTTTCCATTAACGACATTTCCATCCGCATCGCCGGCCGGCTCCTCATCGACAGCAGCACGGTGCAGATCGCCCCCGGTGCGCGCGTCGGCTTTGTGGGCCGCAACGGCGTCGGCAAGTCGACCCTGTTCCATGCCATTCGCGGCGACCTCTCGCTTGAGGGCGGCAGCATCGTGATCCCACCGCGCTGGCGCATCGGCAGCCTGGCGCAGGAGGCGCCGGACGGGCCGGAAAGCCTGATCACCGTGGTGTTGAAGGCCGATCTCGAGCGCCACGCGCTGCTGGCGGAGGCCGAAACGGCCATCGATCCGGACCGTATCGCCGAAATCCAGACCCGCCTCGTCGATATCGACGCCCATTCCGCACCAGCCCGCGCCGCGGCCATCCTGAGCGGTCTCGGCTTCTCGGCCGAGGACCAACTCCGCTCCTGCTCCGAATTTTCAGGCGGCTGGCGCATGCGCGTGGCGCTGGCAGCGACGCTGTTCTCGGCGCCCGACCTGCTGCTCCTCGACGAGCCGACCAACTATCTCGACCTCGAGGGCACGCTCTGGCTTGAGGATCACCTCGCCAATTATCCGCGCACAGTGATCGTCATCAGCCATGACCGCGATTTGCTCGACGTCTCCGTCAACGAGATCCTGCATCTCGATCGCGGCAAACTGGTGCATTATCGCGGCACCTATTCGAACTACGAGGAATTCCGCGCCAATCGCGAAGCGTTGCAGGCGAAGAACTTCGAACGCCAGCAGGCCGAGCGCAAGCGGCTGCAGGACTTCGTCGATCGCTTCAAGGCGAAGGCGTCGAAAGCGCGTCAGGCGCAGTCGCGCGTGAAGATGCTGGAGCGCATGAAGCCGGTCGCGGCCATCGTCAGCGACGATGTACGCGAGATCCGCTTCCCTGCCCCGGAGAAGATGCTGTCGCCGCCGATCCTCGCGCTCGACAATGTCGCGGTCGGATATGAGCCCGGAAAGCCGATCCTCAGCAAGGTCACGCTGCGCGTCGATACGGAAGACCGCATCGCGTTGCTCGGCTCCAACGGCAACGGCAAATCAACGCTAGTGAAACTGATCGCGAACAAGCTGCAGCCATTCTCAGGCGCGGTGACGCGCGCGGACAAACTATCCGTCGCCTATTTCGCCCAGCATCAGGTCGACGAACTGGTGATGGACGCCTCTGTCTATGACCATCTCCGCAAACTGATGCCTGAAGCGCCGGAGTCGAAGGTTCGCGCCCGCGCCGGCAATATCGGTTTCTCCGGCAAGGCAGCCGATACGACCGTAAAGAGCCTGTCCGGCGGCGAGAAGGCGCGCCTGCTGCTTGGCCTCGCGACATTCTACGGCCCGAACCTGATCATCCTGGACGAACCAACGAACCATCTCGACATCGACAGCCGTGCGGCATTGGCGGAAGCTATCAATGAATTTCCGGGCGCCGTGATCATGGTCTCCCATGACCGCTATCTGATCGAGGCTTGTGCCGATCAATTATGGGTCGTGGCCAACAAGACCGTTACCACTTTCGATGGCGACCTCGAAGACTATCGCAAGCTGGTGATGCAGACCCGCGATCCGCGCACGCCCGCGCGCGAACGTTCTGCGACCGAGGAAAGACCGGCGCGGCCGAAAGAAAAACGCGTTTCACCGAAACAGCAAATCGCAGAAGCCGAAGCCGAGATGGAGCGTATCGCGGGGATTATCGAGAAGATCGACACGGCCCTCACGCTGCCGGATATTTTCACAAAGGATCCGAAGCAGGCCGCGCAACTCACCAAAGCCCGTGCCGCGGCAGCCGATGCCCTGGCGCGTGCGGAGGAGCAATGGCTGAACGCCAGCGCACTTCTGGAACACGCGAACAGCGCGTAACTGCCGCAATTTCGTGCGGCAGCCTTGCGGCAAGCCAGTGGCAGGATTGTGCTAGCCCGTGCGCCGCTTCTTTGCCGCGCGCGCCGGTTGCGGCGGAGGCGCAGGGGTGCCTTCAACCATGGTCAGGCGTCCAGCGGTGAAGGTGTAGATGCCGGCCCGCGGCCCGCGTGAATAGGTCAGCGTGGCGACACGGTCGCCGCGCGGATTGCTGCCGATATTCACGCTGTCGGGCGCGCCCGCGCCGCGCGCGACGTCACATTCTGTATGGCCGAGCGCCACGACGCCTGTTGCGGGCGCCACAGCCGCAGCGCCATCGGCGAGCGCGCTGGCATCGCGCGGTGGCATGCCCGGGCATCCGCCGTCGGCGCTGATCAGATCGTTTGGCGATACCGGTTGATCCGGCGTCAGCGGCGGGGTTTCGATCGAGACATTCTTGATGATCGTGCGGCCAGACCGGGAAAACCAGTCGGCATCCTTCGACAGCAGGTCGGACTTGAACATGTCGCCCGCGCCCATGCCCGAGCATCCGCCGAGCAGCGGTGCGAGGAGAATGACGGCCAAACCCGTTCGATGAAGCATTTTGCTGTGCACGATCAACGCTATCCCACCCGGCGACGAAGCGCCCGTCTCATAATTCGTTTGCGGCGTGACCGTGACACCCGGCCCTCACCGTCCCAGAAAGGCGCAATTAGCATCAAATACGGTTAATCGCCAAAGCTGGATTCATCTTTGATGAATCCAGCTTTGGCTATTTTCTCTATTCGCGCATGATCTTATCCGAAAACCGGCCACCACTTTTCGTGATTTTGCGCTAATTCCGCTTCTGCCATCGGCCACGCTCGTCGGCCTGCCAATAGGTCGCAGTCAATCCCCGCGCCTTGCATTCGGTCCAGGCGGCCCGCGCCGCCGCGAGCGCCTCGTCGTCATCACCGTTGAAGACGAGGACCATGCGCTCATAACCCGCGGTTTCGGCCGGCAGGCCCGCGTTGTCAACGAGGAACCTGACCTGTGCACGGTTCGGGTTGCTATCTTCCAGCACCAGCAGGATCGGTTGTTCCGCAGCATCCTGCGCGCGCCAGGTGGCATGCGGCAGGAACGAATCATCGCGGTAAGTCCACAGATGCGCATCGAGTGCATCGGCGCGCTCTTCCGAGGTCGACTGCACAACGCATCGCCAGCCGCGCTCGAGAGATTTCTCGAGCAGCGGAGGCAACACGTTTTCCAGCGCCATGTTCTGCAGGTGGTAGAACAGAACCTCGGTCATGCCGCCTACTTCTTGCCCTCGTAGTAATCCGCGACCAGCCGATCGAGCAGACGCACACCGTAACCGGACCCCCAGCTCTGATTGATCTCGGTCTTGGGGGCGCCCATGGCAGTGCCGGCGATGTCGAGATGCGCCCATGGCACGTTGTCGACAAAGCGCTGCAGGAACTGCGCGGCGGTGATCGAGCCACCGTAGCGACCGCCGGTGTTCTTCATATCGGCAAACTGCGAGTCGATCAGCTTGTCGTAATCCGGGCTCAGCGGCATGCGCCAGACGCGCTCGCCGGTGGCCTGTCCCACGGTGGCGAGACGCAAAGCCAGTTCGTCATTGTTGGAGAACAGGCCGGCATGATCGGTGCCGAGCGCGACCATGATCGCACCGGTGAGCGTTGCCAGATCGATCATGAATTTCGGCTTGTGCTTCTTCGCGACGTACCAAAGCACATCGGCAAGCACGAGGCGGCCTTCGGCATCAGTGTTGATGATTTCGATGGTCTGGCCGGACATCGAGGTGACGATATCGCCCGGACGCTGCGCATTGCCGTCCGGCATGTTCTCGACGAGGCCGATGGCGCCAATGACATTCGCCTTGGCCTTGCGGCCGGCGAGCGCATGCATCAGGCCGACCACGCAGGCCGCGCCGCCCATGTCGCCCTTCATCTCTTCCATGCTGCCGGCCGGCTTGATGGAAATGCCGCCGGTGTCGAAGGTAACGCCCTTGCCGATAAAGGCAACGGGCGCGTCGCCCTTCTTGCCGCCGTTCCAGCGCATCACCACGATGCGCGCCGGATTCGCCGAGCCCTGCGCGACGCCGAGCAGCGCGCCCATACCAAGCTTTTCCATCGCCTTGACGTCGAGGACTTCGATACCCACGCCGAGCTTCTTCAGCTCGCTGGCGCGGCGCGCGAATTCCATGGGGAAAAGCACATTCGGCGGCTCGTTGACGAGATCGCGCGCGAGGACCACGCCATGCACGACGGAATTGTCGGAAGCGAAAGCCTTCTTCGCCGCGGCAACGTCGGCCACGGCCAGCGACATGTTGACCGTGCCGCGCTTTTCCTCGTCGTCCTTCTTCTTTGTCTTGTAGCGATCGAACTTGTAGGCACGCAGCAACATGCCGGAGGCCACCGATGCGGCCTGCTCCGCCGTCATTTCGGCTGACGGCAATTCGGCAATGACGGTCACGGTATCGGCGGATGAACCGATTTTGCCGGCCAGCACGCCACCGAATTTCAGGAGATCGGTTTCCTTGATCTCCTCCGCCTTGCCGGTGCCGATCACCAGCAGCCGATCCACCTTCACGCCTTCCGGCGCGAGGATGTCGAGGGTCGATCCGTTCTTGCCCTTGAATTTCGAGGCAGCGGCAGCGCGCTTCACCAGCGCCGCAGCTGCGCCCAGCGCCTTGGTCGTGGCCTTGCCCAGTTTCAACGCATCGTCGCTGAACACCACGAGAGTGCCGCGGGCGGCCTGGGACAATGGGACGAAGCCGACCTTGACGGTGTCGGGCATGGGCTGGACCTCCAGAACATCGGATGAGGCGCATCAAGCC
Organism: Bradyrhizobiaceae bacterium PARB1; assembly: GCA_002256345.1. Lineage (GTDB taxonomy): Bacteria > Pseudomonadota > Alphaproteobacteria > Rhizobiales > Xanthobacteraceae > Tardiphaga. Next base: position 136,659 of record NKIY01000015.1, read on the forward strand.
GCGAGGGAGATGCGAGGGAACGGATGTTGTTGTCCCCTCAGCCGGAGCCGTCAAGCCGGGAGGTCAAAAGCGGCATGGCGAGGCATTGCGGGGCGGACAAAGCGGGGGTCTGCCCGCTACCCCTTCTCGGCCGGTGACGATAGGCACACAGCGCCTTGCCGGCCCGATGGGTGATTCCATGTCCGGCTGTGTCCATGGTCCCCCAAAGAGCCCCCGTTCGATACACCGGCCATCACGGAGATGCCCGTCCAGCCTTGTTTTCAGTGTCCCGAGGGCCACATCGTCATCGAAATTAACCACTTCCTCACCCAGCCATCGCCCGGCCATTTTGTTGACCGATCAAAGGGATGGTAAGTAGGACGATCAGGTTCTGAGCCGCCGCGCCGCCCTCGGGGATCCCCTATCGGGGATGGGCACGCAGCGTGTTTCCGGGCCGTTACGGGGACCGATGGGTTCGATCGACAGATATATCTTCAAGATGGTGCTGGCGTCCTTCGCCATCGTACTGGTCAGCTTGACGGGCGTGATCTGGATTACCCAGGCGCTGCGCGGCATCGACCTGATGACGAGCCAGGGTCAGACCATCCTGACTTTTCTCGGCTTTACGAGCCTCGCGATTCCCGTGCTGGTGCTGATCATCGCGCCGATCGCGCTGATGATCGCCGTCTCGCACACGCTGACCAAGCTTGCGACCGATTCCGAGATCATCGTCATGAATGCCGCCGGCCTGTCGCCGATGCGGCTGTTCCGGCCCTTTCTGTATGCGACGCTGGTGGTGTCGCTGATCGTGGCCTTCATCGCCTCTTATATGGCGCCGGACGGCATGCGGCGATTGAAGCGCTGGGATGCGGAGATCACGGCCGACGTGCTGACCAACATCCTGCAGCCCGGCCGCTTCGCCCAGCTCGATACCAATCTCACGGTGCGTATCAAGGAGCGTCAGCCCGGAGGCCTGCTGGTCGGTATTTTCGTCGATGACCGCCGCGACCCCAAGGAGCGCATCACCATCATCGCCGATCACGGCTCGGTGCTGAAGAATAAGGACGGCTCGTTCCTCGTTCTCGAAGACGGCAATCTGCAACGCTTCGAGACTGGCAAGACCGACCCGGCCATGGTGGCCTTTGCCCGCTACGCCTTCGACATGTCGAAGTTCTCCAATCGCAGCCAGGACGTCACTTACGGCATCCGCGAGCGCTATTTGTGGGAGCTTTTCTCGCCGCCAACAAACGATCCGATGTATCAGCAGATGCCCGGCGCCTTCAGCGCGGAGCTGCACGACCGTCTGATGGCGCCGCTTTATCCGTTCGCCTTCGCCGCCCTTACCTTTGCGTTTCTCGGCCAACCGCGCACCACGCGGCAGAGCCGCAACTTCTCCATGGGCAATGCCATCGGCGCCGTATTCGGACTGCGCATGGCGGGTTTCGCCTGTTCGGTGGCTGCCGCGAAATCGGACTGGGCCGCACCGCTGCAATATGCCCTGCTGTTCGGTGCGATTTTCGGCAGCCTTGCGATCATCAAGCTCGGCATCGTGATCGAACCGCCGGCCAAGCTGATCGAAGCCATCAATCGTTCCAACGAACGGATTTTGCGCCTGTTCAAACGGCCGGTTGCCGCATGAACATGATCACGAACACCATCGGCCGTTATTTCGCCGGCCGTTTCCTGGTCGCGGCACTCGGCGTGTTCATCAGCATTTTCATGCTGCTGGTGCTGGTCGATTATATCGAAATGGTCCGCCGCACAGCCGGTCTGTCCACAGCGCCAGCGCTGCTGGTGGCACAAACCTCGCTCTACCGGGTGCCACAGGCCCTGGAAAAGCTGATGCCGTTCTGCATCCTGATCGGCGCCATGACCTGCTACCTGGCCCTCTCCCGCCGGCTCGAACTGGTCGTTGCCCGTGCCGCCGGCGTATCCGCCTGGCAATTCATCACTCCGGCGCTGTTCAGCGCCCTCGTCCTCGGCGTGCTCGCGACCATCGTCTACAACCCGATGTCGGCCAATCTGCGCGAGGAATCCAAGCGGATGGAAGCCCGGATGTTCGGCGACGCCTCCGGCGGCGGCGTTCAGGACGCGTCAGGTTTCTGGATCAACCAGGTCAATTCCGACGGTCAGGCCATCATCAATGCCGCCCGCAGCGAGCAGCAGGGCCTTCGCCTCACCGGGCTGACGGTGTTCCGTTTTGACACGGAGAACCAGTTCAGCGAACGGATCGAGGCCCGAGAAGCGACCCTCGAACCCGGTCGATGGGCTTTCAAAGGGGTACGGATTTATTCCCTCGATTCGCCAATGGTCGAGCAGGAGACCATGGACATCGCCACCACCCTCACCCCGACGCAGGTGAGAAATAGTTTCTCGACCCCCGAAACAGTGTCATTTTGGCAACTTCCTTCGTATATCCGTTCATCCGAGAGCTCGGGATTTGCGACGGCTGGGTATCGTTTGCAGTATCATAAACTCATTGCGCAGCCGTTTTTGCTGGTTGCGATGGTGATGCTGGCAGCTTCCGTAAGTCTGAGGTTCTTTCGGATGGGCGGTGTCCAGAAGATGGTTTTGAGTGGCGTGGGGGCGGGCTTTCTGCTCTACGTTCTGTCGAAAGTTACGGAAGATTTGAGCAAGGCTGAGTTGATGCATCCGATTGCTGCGGCGTGGCTGCCTGTTTGCGTGGGCGGCCTCACCGGCTTTTTGGCCTTGTTGTACCTGGAGGACGGGTAGTGGCTGGTTTTGCCGCCCTCCGAGCGCGGAAAATGATCTCGAAACTGCACATTTGTGCAGATTGCGGACGCGCGTCTCGCGCGATCACGTCGATCGCTGCAACCATGATGTGTGTGGCCGTGACACTTGGCGCGGCTACGACGACGCCTGTCCACGCGCAGAGCTTCACCTATAACCGCCCGGCCACTCGCCCGAAGCCGCCGCCGGCCGCCCAGACCGGGCAGATGCTGGTGCAGGCCACCGAGGTCAATTACGACTACAACAACTCGCGCGTCGCCGCCGTCGGCAACGTGCAGATGTATTACAATGGCACTTCGGTCGAAGCCGACAAGGTCATCTACGACCAGAAGACCAAGCGCCTGCATGCCGAAGGCAATGTCCGGATGACGGATGCCGACGGCAAGATCACCTATGCCAATCTGCTCGACCTCAGCGACGACTATCGCGACGGTTTCGTCGACTCGCTGCGCGTCGATACCGCCGATGCGACGCGTATGGCGGCGACCCGTGCCGAGCGCACGGAGGGCAACTACACGGTGTTCCAGAACGGCGTCTACACCGCCTGCGCCGCCTGTAAGGACGATCCGAAGAAGCCGCCGCTGTGGCAGGTCAAGGGTGCCCGCATCATCCATGACCAGACCGAAAAGATGATGTATTTCGAGGATGCGCGCGTCGAATTCTTCGGCGTGCCCCTCGCCTACATGCCCTATTTCTCGACCCCCGATCCGACAGTGAAGCGCAAGACCGGCTTCCTGATGCCGGGGTTCTCGCAGAACACCAATTTCGGCTTCGGTATCGAGACGCCGTTCTACTGGGCGATCGCGCCGGATTATGACGCGACCTTCTCGCCGCGCTACACCACCAAGCAAGGCCTGCTCATGCAGGCTGAATTCCGCCAGCGCCTGATGGACGGCGCCTATCAGATCCGCGCTTACGGCATCAATCAGCAGGACCCGACCGCTTTCGGTGCAAGCTCGGTCAGCAACAAGG
>NKIY01000005.1:0-4474 GCA_002256345.1 Bradyrhizobiaceae bacterium PARB1
AGTGAATCCTGTGTCTGCCGTGCCGCCGCAGCCGCCTGCTGCGCCGCCTGCGTGGCGGCCTCCGATGCAATGTTCGGCGCAGATACCGCGCCGCCGCTACCACCACCGTTCAGCGCACGCGCATGCAGACCATTGGCGGCCATGAGCGTCGCCGCAATTGCGCTTGCACCGGTCAGCAACATTCTGCGGCGATGGATGTGGAATGCAGACGAGCGATGAATGCGCATTGCGGACTTTCCGATCGGACATGACAACAGGGCAATCGCCCCAGGTCGGCCGCAAAATGCGTTCGACCGGCCTTACGACGTTTCGGAACTGGGAGGTGTGCAACGATTCAGAAAGATTTTTTTGAAGGGGTGATCCGACGACAAGATCATCGTCGCGCGAAGCCGGCGAGAACGCCAGCCAACAAAAGTCCGTCATATCGTTCAGCTAATGATGATGACTGCACCCGGAAGCTTTGTCACACGCGCGCCGAATGCGGCTTCAAGTTGGGTGACGACGGTTTCGAGCCGATCAAGTTTGAAGCGCGCGGTGTAGCGTCGCTGGCCCAGATTGCCATTCATCAGGAAGATGTGTCCGACGCGATAGCGATTGACCTCGTCGATCACATGCGACAACGGCACGTCCCGGAAGTAAAGTTCCCCGTCCCGCCATCCCGTCACCATCGCCGCCTCGACATCCGTCAATAAGCCGAACCCGTTCGCGGCATAGGCGATCTGCTGGTTCTGCCGCAGCGTCATTGCAGAGCCCTGCAACACGACTTCGATCTCACCCTTGACGCATGTCACGGATACGTCGGGGCCGTCACATCGCACGCTGAAATTCGCAGCATCCGCCGTCACCCGGCCTTTGCCCGCGGTGACCGCCACTGCCTTCGCGCGCGTCGAGAATGCCGCTTCCCCCGCAATCAAGTCGATCCGATCAATCCCGACAGGATCGGCATTCAGATTGAGGCTTGTCCGCGTGTTCATCTCGACGGTGCCTGTATCCGCCAATGCAATGCGTCGCTGCTCGCCGGTTGCGGTCCGATAATCCGCTGCAAGTTCGGTGGCCGAAGGCCAGAGCCCGAGCGGCGGCCGAACTGCGATGAACACGCCCCCTGCGACAGATGCAGCAAGCGCGCCACTGAGAAAGGCACGGCGCCCCAGCACCGGCCTTGCCGATTTCGTCTTCACGACCGACAGCTCGGCCGACTTCCGGTGCGCCATGTTTTCCAGCGCCGGACCGAACGACTGCCATCGGCCGTTGGCTTCCACAAAAGCGTCTGCATGTCGCGGGCTAAGCGCGCACCATTTCTCAAGATCCGACAAATCGGCCTTGGTCGCCTCACCCGAGGTCAGGCGCAATACCCAGTTCCAGGCCTCCTGCCTCACCATATCGCCGTCGTCCTGCCCGTTCTCAGAGTGTGGCATCCGTCAAAGATGTCCCATCGCGCCGTCGCGGCTCACACGTCGCACCACATAGTGGAGCACGCGATCTCGCACGACCTTTTTATGACGTTTCTCAATCGCCATGAGTGCAATCCGAATCCGAAATATTTTCGAGCCGGGCGTCGAGCAAAGCCACTGCTTGCTTCAGTTCGTAGAGAACCGTCCGCTTGGAGATGCCCAGCTCATCGGCAATCGCCTGATGGGTCATGCCACGCAGCCGCGATGCCATCAGGATGGTCTGCGTGCGCTTTGGCAGTTCGGCAATGGCGGCCTCGACCTTTTTCAGATCGAGCCTTGCCTCTACGGTCCGTGCCGGATCCGGCGCGGGATCGACGACATCCAGCGCGTCATCCAATTCTATCCGCTTCGTGCGGCGGCGCTCCCCGCGTTGCCGATCTTTGGCGATATTGGCAGCAATACGCAGCAGAAATGCCGGAGGGCTGCGCACCTGCCCGGCATCGCCGGGACGATCGAGACGCAGCCATGTCTCGTGCAGCGTCTCGCTGGCGATGTCCTCCGATCCAAACTGGCGGATCAGACGCTTTCTGAAGTCGTCATAACGGTGGGTCAGCAAATCCCGCAATGCCGTCCATGTCGTTCCCGTCATAGACCGACAGATCCCCAAGCCATCCGACCAAAACACAGGCAGCCGATGCCACCAGTGGGAAGGAGCCGCGCTCGACTATCACTCTTTTATGACAACTCGACTAAACGAATGATTCAGCCGCTGCAGTCGCCTGTCTGATCCGGCGGCCTTGCGCCGATGCTTAGGATAAATGGCTGCAAGCTATCGGAAGGTGGCGCCACCCGTATCGAAACGCCGCTCAGTGCCGCCACCACCGCTCGATCTCTTTCAAGATCGCCCGTCGAACCAACGAGTGACGTTCGCTGGAACATGCCTGACGGCGCGATCCATATCTCAAGCGCCACTTTGTAGGCGCCCGGTCGCGTGCGCTCGCTGCGGCAGAGCGCATCGACAACGCCTCGCTGAAGCGCTGTCATGAACAGCAGTCCTGATGCGGTCGCCAGACCGGCCAAAACGGATTGCTGTCGCGGCGCAGCCAGGATGATGAAGGCATCGGAATCAGTGCGGCGAGCGATCAGTCCGGTCCCGGTCAAAAGTTCGGCTAAAGCAGCGCCAGGGGTGAAACGACCGTTGACAGGCTTTGCAGTCAATCCCGCCGTCAGCGCCGTCTCGTAAAAGACCTGCGTCCCACTGGCTCTGATGTAAATGTCGAGCGCCGTGTCGAGGGGATGAGCGGCGATATCATAGACGCGCAAGGTGGACGCATCGTCAGCCCGCGTGCTGCCCGCTGCGGAAAAAAACGCGAGCATGAAAATGAGACACGCCGCTCGCCGGTCAATCCTAGCCAATTGAGGCCTCGCATCCCGACTTGTTTGAAACTGCCAGTGAGCAGCTCATATCGAAGTCGTTATATCACGGTCAAATGGAGCAGCTTCGCACCCGTCTGGGCGCGTCGAACCGCAATTCGGCCTGCTGCGATTCCTTGCAAAACGAAGTTCCGCTGTTTGGGCTCGAATTGGGACCCAGCGAAACGGCCGCACAGAGGCAGCCAAGAATCGCGCAATCGATACTGAGTTTATCTCAATGAAATCAGCATGGTGTGGGAGGCAGGACTCGAACCTGCGAAGCCATAAGGCGGCTGATTTACAGTCCTATCCGGTCTTTTGATATATTCTGCGTCTGTAAGCAATTCCGTCAACGCTGCGGGACAGCACGATCCCGACTATTGGGCGATTCATACAAATCAAGTCGGCTGCCGTTTAAATGGCACTACCTGCCCCACCCCATGACGCTGCGGCAACACGGGCTCGGTAGGCTTCCGTGGATCGTCAGGATAGAATCGCTTCCATCTGCATTCCTCGTACCCGTAGATCACGTTGAACCAACGTTCGGTCACTGAGGCCGCTTCCCAGGGGACGGGATCGGGCTCGGACCGTCCCCCCTTCCGGCCGCTCAACTGGCCCCGGAACGGCTGGACCCTCCCACATGACGCCACCGGGAAACCGCAAGCGCGTGTACTCGCACGCGCCCGGATCGGTGCACTCATCGATGATGACGATTAGCTGGAGGATGGAGTCGACGGAAGAGATCCCAACTAAGTCGTGAGTGTCGATCAAACGAACCAAGAGAGAGGTCCGTAAGCCGGCAAAGCCACGCGGATTGCCCCGGGAGCGACTGGCAAAAGCCATCGTCCAGATCTTCCGGATCATTCTCGGCCACGGCTGCGAACTTGGGCTCGCAGACTGCTTGAAGCTCGCCGAGATGATCGACGGCATGGAGTTCAGGAAAGAGAACGAAGAAAGGCAGCTCGGCAAAGCCAAGAAGGCGCCGAAGGTCGTGATGACCTATGCGCAGGCCGAAGCGATCGTCCTGAAGGGCATCGAAATGGGGACGCGCCGCAGTCGATCGGTCGCCCTCGCCGTCGCCGCGCAGTTCGAGTTCACCATCAGCCAGATCGATGCCATCGGCTACTGGATGCCGGCGCGCGCCGTCGAAGTTACCGACGATATGATCCTTCGCGGCGGGAAGGTCTGGCGCCCGGGCTTACGGTTCGAGGACTTCGAGACCGGCATCCTGGATCTATCGCGCCTAAAGACGGGCCATGCCGCCCAGTTCGACGTAATGGAATATCCCCTCTTCCAGCTCGTACTGGCGGCCGTGCCGGAGGATCAGCGGACGTGACTGATGAAGACGGCGATCCGGTTCGCTACCGCGTCTTCTACAGCATGTATCGGGATGTTGCTGACGCGGCTGGCGTACCGAAGCAAGTCTGGAATGCCCGCGCCCGGCATGGCGGCGGCACCGAAGCCCGTGCATCAGGCGCCTGATAGAGGACACCACCGACCACATGCAGAAGTCGGATATGTAAGGGACCAGGCGGGACTACATCGCCGGCAATGTTGAGACCACTAGGCGGGTGGCGCGAAGTCGGGTTAGCATTCGGTCAAAAGCTACAACGTAGATGTCGTCGGGAGAGTGCTGTGAGGATTAAAGCGGCTATGGGCGCCCTACTGGC
>NKIY01000005.1:4484-631776 GCA_002256345.1 Bradyrhizobiaceae bacterium PARB1
GGGTGGTGGTCTTGGTCGGCTGTAAGGACAGCCTTGAAGATCAGGTCGCCGCTTGGGAGAAGTTTGTCAGCAAGAACCGCTACGGGTCAGATGCCGATGTCTGGCTGGTGAAACACAATGCTTTTGGCGATTGGGAGCGGGTGGCGCTGATCTTCGGTTTCACCGATGACCGATCATTTTGCGACGATGTCGCCACGCTTTATATGAAGAAATATCCGGCAGATCGGCATCGCTGCGACAAGGCAAATTAGTACGTGACCCGGCGCGCCCTCCAGACGCAGATCTGCATGAGCGCGATTCTGGTGATGACGCTGGTGATAAAGGCTTAGTACCCGCGATCATCCTCTATATGGATACGAGGGAGATCAATGCATGATAACGAATCCAGAAAGTCTTCAACGCCCTACACTGCGGACTTTCTTTATAAAACTAGTGAGCATATTTGCTGCGGTGTTTCTGTTTTTTGTCGCGTCATTTGAATACGCAAGATATCAACTAGAAGCATCTCCTATCTTCAAGGGTGGTTCCCAATTCTGGTCTTCGATAGAGAACGGACTTCATAAGTTCGCAAACAGCAAAGACATTCCTGAAGAAAAGAAAGCCAAGATAATCGCTAGCCTCCGCGCTATTTCGGCCAAGTATGGACCATTGATAGAAGCCATGGATCCCGGGGCAAAGAAATGACCACGCTAACTGCCGTTGCAATAGCGCCAGTTAGAGCAAAGATGATTTCCTATTTTGTGTTCTGGCCTTTTGCCTTGCTGATAGCCGGCGTTCCTGCCGTCTATCTTTTAGCAACATGCATGAGTTCGGAATCGGTGGACATTGCACTCCACTATTCTCTTGCCGAATTATGGGCGACAAGATGGGGCACGTTTGACCAATTTGCCTCGATACATCCAATGATGGCCAACTATCCTCCATTTTCTCATGCAATCGCAGGTGGCTTGGGATCGTTATTTGGCTCCCCATTTTGGGGAATGAACACTGTTGCGGTTTTATCGATAGCCCTTTGTTATGCTCTTTTGTTTGCAGGAATCGCCTCGCGCGATCTCGCAGCAACCCTAATTGCGGCATTTATAGTCGTGCTGGCCATCATCTGCCTGAGGCGGACACATGGCTTTATTGGGTATGAGCTGGTGGGGAATTACTTCTTCGCACACGTCGTTAGCAATGCTGCCGTGTTCCTAGTCTTGTTTATACTCTCAACCAACCAACGGCGCCGAAGCGAAGTAGTGGCTATTCCGCTCCTCGTCTTTGTTTTCGGCTGGCTTTATCCGCTTGGCCAGATTCAACTTGCGTTTGGGGCCGCAGCGCTATGGGTTATGAAAGCAACAAAGCACTCATGGCGTGAGGTAGGCATCGGTGTCGCAATTCTCCTCTTGAGCGCGTTAGCAGTTCGCTTTCATCCCTCCTACAGTACTATGAGAACGATATCGGACAACAACGGGGAAATTCTAACACGAGTAAGTGTGTCTTGGCTTTTTGTTACTGCCCTAGCGCTTCTTGCAATGTCCGCCTGGATTTCCTTGCAATCTAGAAAAGATCTGTCCGGACTGATCCGACCTAGCTTCTTAGCTTCATTAGGCTTCGCCGTTACAGCAGCTTTTTTTGTTCATTACACCGTCTACATGCTTTCTGGAGCAGGTTCAGACTACGCTCTGCGTAAACACACTTATGTTGTGGTGACGGTTGCTACCGCGCAAGGCAGCTATCTATTCGCTCGTCTTATTTTAGGCGAAAGCCCCCAGAGCCAAAATGAGGCCATCAACCTATCATCCTTCTTTGCTTTAGTTGTTGGCACATGGCTAGCTACATGGCTCATTCTCGCCCCGCACTCCAAGAACGCCACCGCACTCCTTTCTTCATTGAGCCTCGCTCGCTCGTTTGTCGCGGAAAATCAACACGCAATATCGAAAACAATCGCTCGTATAGATGGACTGGAGCCTTGGCAGAATATGATGATATCGTCTGTTGAGTTGCGAATACCTGACGACATGATCGATCAGCTTCGCCAGAATGGAGCCCTCCCGTTTACATCAATCAAGTGCTTGGTCGGAGCGGCACCGCATCTCAAGATTTCGGATTGTCCGGTTGCCCATCAAGAACGGTGACATCTAAACCACCCGCCGCGCCCGCCAGGTGCTGATCTGCATAGCGTTAATCCTGGTGGTGGCGCTGACTATCGAGTTGTTGAAATAGAAAAGCCCGCCGAAGCGGGCTCAGCTCAGATGCAACCTTCGTGAGCAACGAGCTGGCACGCCGACTACAGGGACTCCCATGGCATTTTCTAGCGCCCTGCCGGCCACGATGGCCTTGCCCCTCCAGATGAATGTTTGTTCATCTACTTTACCAAGGGACCATCGTAACAATTCTTTGGGCAATTGGACCAAAGCCACAAATCGTTCTGCCCCCCAAAAAAACTTCGCTGACACGAACAAAGACCGAAAATCTGATTGCTTACAGAATTGCTTACGGATTGTTTACAAGCCGTATCGCGTCAGAGCTAATTGCTGAGTGAAATCAAAATGGTGGGGGAGGCAGGACTCGAACCTGCGAAGCCATAAGGCGGCTGATTTACAGTCAGCTCCCGCCGCATAACCATCCGATACGATCCAAGACTTTACTGGATCGGAATTGGATATAAACCCAATACTTTCAGTTGCTTATATGGAATTGTTGTGGCTTGTTATGGACATGCCATAACGCAGCGAGACGGGGTGCGCCCCGCACCCCAGCCCATACCCTGAGATCAATATTTTGCCAGTTAAATTAACAACATCAGCCGTCTCTGAGGCAGCCGTAAAGGCGTCCAGATACGAAGTCGCCGATTCGATGCAGCCGGGGCTTAGGCTGGTTGTCTATCCATCCGGCAAGAAATCCTGGGTGTATCGGTACGAGCGATCTGGCGGGCAAGCCGTGAAGGTCACGATCGGACCGGCCACCGGGAGCGGCGCCGTATCGTTGAAGGATGCCCGTCTCGAAGCGAACAGCGCCGCGCGGCTGCGCCACGCCGGGACTGATCCGGCCATGAAGAAATCGTCCGATCGAAGGCAGGAGGCGGAGCGGATCGCAGTTGAACGCCTTGAGGCTGAACGCAGCGCAGACAATGTTGAACGCGTTCTGGCACGGTATTTCGCCGACCACTCCGACAAGCTGAAGTCAGGAGCCGAAGTCCGGCGCGTCCTCAATCGTGAGCTGGAGAGCTGGGCAAAGCGCCGCGTTGACGAGATCCAGCGGCGTGATGCCATTAAGGTGCTAGATGCCGTGGCCGCTCGCGCGCCGGTGCAGTCAAAACGTCTGAGGGCGTACGGTCGTCACTTCTTCGGTTGGTGCATCTCGAAGGAGATCGCCACAATCAATCCGTTCGACGGGACGCGCGCGGTCAAAGAAATTTCGCGAGATCGCGTCTTGAGCGAAGATGAGCTTCGCCTCCTGCTTCGCGCCATCGCGACGCTGGACCAACCGAGAGGGCAATACGTCGAGTTATTGCTGCTCACTGCGCAACGCTTTTCCGAAGTCGCGAACATGTTGGAGTCGGAGTTAGAGCTGTCCGGCCCTGCCCCGATTTGGACGCTACCCAGCGCGCGCATGAAAAGCGGCAAAGCGCACACGGTTCCCCTCACACCTCGCGCGATTGAGATCATCAACGGCTTGCCGCGCCGCGCCGGAACCGCGCGCATTTTCGAGACGTTCTCGGCAACCCATCTCAAAGCCGCTATAGACGCTGCTTTACTCAAAGCCGCCCTTGAGCACGCTGAAGAGCGCGGTGTTGCTCCAAGCGACGTAAAGATTGCACACTGGACTTTGCACGACCTACGCCGCTCAGCTGCCACCCATATGTCGCGAATGGGGATCGATGTAATCGTTATCGAACGCGTGCTGGGACACACTATGCGCGGCGTGATGGCGACTTATCAGCGAAACACCTTCGACAATGAAAAACGTGCCGCGCTTACTGTTTGGTCTGATTACCTAGACGGCTTGCTGAGACCGCCGGCCTCGAATGTGGTTCCTCTGCGCCATGGAGTTGCGGAATGAAGGCACGCAAACCGGCGCGTAAGCGAGCAAAGAAAACTACTGGCCACACATGGAGAGAAAAGGTCGCACAGCCGAGCACCGGAAATCTACGCCGTGCCAAGCTTCAAGGCGATCTCCGCCAGTTGTCCGACTTTTTTGTGGAGTCTCGCAATCCAGCCGCCGCGTGGTTGTGTTGGTCGCTCGGCCAGCAATGGGGGCTGCCGGTGTCAGAACCGATCACTGCAGAGATCAATCGCTTTGCAGCGGCCATCGCGGAGAAGGCCATTTCTGCCCTAGACGGCAATCAGGATGTCGTTATCACGGGCGATTTGGTAGGCGCACTATGGGACACCAAGACAAGGCGGCAAGGTTCAACGCCCATCGCAGAGGAACTGCGCCTTTGGGATCGTAACATCGAAATCGCGTGGCGTGTCCATGAGCTTCGGAAAGTTACCAGCTCAAAAGACGAAGCTTTTGAGATCGCTGCAAGAGAGTTCGGGATCAGCGAGTCTAGTGCCGACCACATATCCCGCCGCTATCGCGCGCGCTTAAAAGCTGAAGAAGCTGAGATCGACGATGCTGGGCATTGAGAAGAGCGTTCTTGCTGCCCAGACAACCGCGCATCGCATTGTTACGTCATAAACATCGAAAACAAGTTCAAGAAGGTTACAACATGACCGAACAGATGATGACCGCAAAAGATGTGTGCGCCCGCTTTGGAGGCGTCACCACGATGTCTCTCTATCGCTGGCTCAAGGATGAAACGCTCGACTTCCCCCGACCGATTGAAATTCGGAAGCGCCGCTATTGGCGGACGGAGGATATCGTAGCGTTCCAAAGACGCATGGCGACCGAAGGCCTCCGCAAGCGCGCCGCCTAATCATCGAAAGCCCTGTTCGGTTCGGCACGGGGCTTTCAATCTTCCACAGCCGCACCAAGACAAGAGAACCTGCCGTGACTCGCATCACCACCGATATTCACCTCTACCTGCGCGACCTCGCACAAGCTATTTCCGAACCGGACAGTGAAATTGTGCTGGGACCGACAGACGCCTCCGTCGTTGCCGCCGCGCTGCAGTTTTGCGCCAACGCGGCTGCAATTGCACCTGAAGTCGTAAATGCTGCGCGCGAGTACTGCGCCCGCAATTACGCGCCGATTGCATCGGCTCGATAACTCTTCTCAACAAACTCTCAGCACGGCGTCACGCGGCATTTGCCGTGTGCTGCCGGCTGCGCAGTCAGATAGCAGACCGATCGCCCGCTATCTTGATAGACGGATTATAATATCGCAACAAATGGCTGAACTACGAGATGAAGAAATCTGAATACGAAGGATGGTTGCACGCCATCGGCCAGATCGAAATCCCTGCAGACGGCTTGTCGCTGGATAGGTTTGCAAGAGCGATGAACATTTTGTCGATGAAGGCTGATCACGCTGCAATCTATCTGCACCGCGGCAAGCACCTTTTCCGGTCGCAGCAGAACGGCCATATCCGCGTCTTTCCCTTTTCCCACTCAACGGGCCGAGGCCGGCCGCGCAAACATCGGGCGCATGCCTCATCGCTAATGCCGGCGCAGATTATCGCGCTCTTGGTGGATATTACCCCGGTCGCGGGATCGGTAGCAGTCCTATTGGCGAGGATGCCCAAGGGCGGTTGGCAGGACGAGCCGACGCGTCAGGCCGAGATCAGGCGCTCGATTGAAGTCGAGGCGCGGTCGATGGCGAGCATGTTCCGTGGTTTCGTCGAGCGAGCTGGCTTTCCGGTGAAGATGGTCCGCTCATATCTCTGGATGACGTTCTCGGCCAATGTGATGTCGGCAGTGGCAGAGATCGAGCCCGATCTGGCCAATGGCGATGCGCCCCTCACGGAAACTGCCCCCGTCACGCCAAAGAAGATCAAAGCAAACCTTCCGCCGCATGAGTGCATTCACACTTATGTCGAAGCAGCAGGTCCCTTCGGGATTGGAGCCTACGAGATCGCAAGCGCAACTCGCGGGCGCATCAAACGCGAAGAGGTTATTCAGATCGCTGAGGAGCTCGCCAGCTCCGGCTTCCTTTACATTGCCGAAGCTCGCGCATCCTCTCGCGGCCCCAAGGGCATCCGCCTGTATGCGATGAAGCATGGCAAGCCGGAAATTGGCTCCGACGGTCGCCGGCTGCCTCAATACACCACAGCTCTCTGACCAGATACTTCCGGCCATAACGCAAACGCGTGCGGCTTATCGTTAGGACCAGCGCCAGACAACGCGCAGAATCCTCTCAGGAGCCTCACTGCGCGCTATCTTCATTGGGCGGAACCAGGTCTAGCGCGCACTGAAATAACGCGCCCACGGGGCTCCCTATCGGTTCTGAGCCGGCACTGGCATCCGATCGCTGTATAACACAAGAGCCCCACACTGCGGCGACCTCGACAACTGGCGCTGGATGGCTCGCCTATCATCTTGCAAGCGCCACCATCAGCCATGCTTGGAAGGTGAGCAGCGACCTCGATCACCAACGCGGTAGGGTGATGGTACGACCTGCCCATTTCGCACAGTTTCACGAAACGCTAGCGAGACCGGTATTGGGGGTATCGTCCCTATACGTATAGAATAGGACGTAATAGACGAGTGTGATCATAAATAACCTATTACGTATAATACTATTATATATATAGGCTAACCCCTCTTACCTGCCCAAGCGCTTGGAGTTTCGTGCAAAATGACCTCCGAAACTGCAACATCAAAACGCCCTTTCCTAATTATGTGAGATACGACTTTCTGATGCATAAGCGTTAGCGGGACCGGCAACGTTTGCCCGTGGCGCCCATAGAAGCTTGAACACGAGGATCTACCGTTTGCCCGTGCCGGCGATTCGGACCACGAGATGCTTGGTTGCCTCGGGAGAACGTGAAAGGTACTGGCTGGCGAGGCGCACATCGTGCTTGCGTCGAAATTAGCGTCCTGCTCATGATCGCCAAGGCGGGAAACGCTCTGCCTCGTGGTGAAGCCAAAGCTATACGCAAGTTACTCGCCAGGGCGCGGCGCACAGCGAGATTGATTTCAGGAAACTGAGCGAGCGACAGTCGGTTTGATCGATGTAGACGCAACGGTGACGAACAAGATTGGGCAGGCTACAATGAACCTGGCAGACGAGAACGCTCGCATTGAACGAGCCCAACAAGACGTTCGCAAGTATGTCGCGGTAACGCGAGAAGCTTCCGAACAAAACAATGCTGTTACAGCGACATTCGCCATTAGCGGGATGATTGCAGGCGCCGCGCTTTTCGGCGCTGGCATGGCCTTCGTGGGGCTGATGGGATAGCCGGTCGGCGGCTCAATTCCCCCCAAAAACAGCAACGTAGAATGCGATGCTTCTAGCAATCGCAGAACAATCTTCTCTTAAGCGATCTGCCGCAGGGTAAAAAGGTACTTTGGAAGGGGGTGGCACGCGGGTGACGCGCGACTGCCCGTCTCTGGTAGATACGAATTTTTAAAAGGTACTTTTTGTTCTAGGGACGCCTAGCTAGCGGCGAAGTTAGTGTTCTCGGGAGACTACTTCAGACTGTGAACAGGTATCGGTTCGTCCAAATTTGAGATGACAGAAATAATCTCAGGACAACCTAGATGACCACCCCGCTCTACCCCGCCGACTTCGGCGCAGCAAAGCCCCCTGCAAAGCGCCCCCGGAAGAACCGACGCATGGTGACTGTGCCCGAGCGCGTCGGGCCGCGCGTCAAGTTGGTATTTTCCGAGATGGCCCGACAGGGCTTCACTTATGACCAGACCGAGGAAGGAAGTGGGGTCAGGCGCGCGACCATCAAGGCGTGGCGCAAGAAGAATGCCCCCGGCCTCGAGTCAATCGAGGCTGTGCTAGGGTTTCTTGGATGGGGCTTCGTGCCCGTCCCCTCTTTGCAAGCCCTTCCGCCCGCTTTTGCCGGCGATCTGACCGCGCTGGCACTCCGAGCGAATAGCGACATTCCCACCACTTTCGCCGCTCTGGTCGCGGTCGGCGTGGAGCAAGCGCTGGTCAACATGACCATTGCCGAAAAACGCGCTGTAGTTGAAGCGCGCGCGGCCGGCTATGCCGCCAACGATAACATCAAGCGTCGGCGAGCCAGCGGCCTGTAAGACACTTAGCGACTACTCAAACAGTCCCGACAACCGCGACCATCTTGAGCATATTGGTCGGGTCATCACCGGTCTGACAAACCAACAACGACAAGTGCGGCGGGACGATTTCAGGGTCGAAACCCGCCGTACCTGACTTCCGTAGGATGAAGAATGTCGCAAATCTATCTCTCTCGCCGACGAGCTGCCAAACGCGCAGGCGTGGCGGCGAACACGCTGGCTAACTACGCAGAGGCAGGTCGCGGACCGGCATTTATTCGCCTGCATGGCAAATGTCTGTATCGGCCCGAAGACATCGACAGCTGGCTTGCCCGGCACCGAGTGGGGTCCGTTTCATGAGCCGCGCACGCCTTCTCGAAGACCTTCAAAAAGCGAACGACGCTTACGCAATGGCTAAGCGATCTTTTGCCGACGCCAAATTCCTCGCTCGCAATGGCATGGCTAGCAATGTCACTTTCGCGGCACACGTCGAGCACGTCGCATTTCACCGATGGGTCCGCGCTCATGCCGCCATCGACGCGCACAAAGGACACTGAAAATGATTCTTGAACGTTTCTTCACCAGCAAGACTACCGCCATCACGGCAGAAATGATCCGCGCCGACATCACGCGCTGCGAAGGCGAAATTAGCGCGCATCATGACCAGATGGCTGGCGTGATGGCCAACATTGCCACCATGACCGACAGCGACCACGTGACTGCGGAAGCCAAGATCGCTGCAACCAAGCGCGCGATTGCCCGCCTCGACGCCCGCGTAGGGCACCTGGCCGCCGAGCTTCCGAAAGTTGTCGCCGCCGAGCAGGCATCGGCAAAAATCGCTGCTGACGAATTACTGCGTCAGCGTGCGGAAGCTGCTCGCAAGGCAAACACGAAAGAAGCAGCAAAGCTCTTGAGTGAGTATGAAAAGCTGGCCGGGCCGATGGCGGATATTTTCGCGCGCCTCGCCGAAATTCGCACAGAGACGGATGTAGTCAACGCGCAGCTCAGCAAGAATAAGGTTGCAGAAACCGTTTCCTCATTCGAGACGATCCACCGCAAGACCCCCGATCGGCTGGCCAGCGAGCGCCGTGAAACGCGGCTGTGCTATGTATACCGTTATCCCGCGAGCCCTCGCGATACCGAAACTGTAAAGTACGTTCAGATTCCTGCTTCTGAAGAAGTACGCGAGGCGACTATCGGTCGTGACGGCAATCCGTTGCCGGTTGGCGCTGTGCATTACGACCAGTTCGGTCGGAACATTATCATTCATCCGAAGCTCGAAGATCGCGAGATCGTTGTGGAGAGGAAGCCGGCGAAGCGCGGTCTCTACGAAGAGTCGCTTGATGAGATCCGCCTCCCGCCGGCCTTCGCTGGCGGCGAACAACATTGGCCGCGAAAGTGACGCGTCCGATCATGCAGATGAATCTCAATCACCCCGTCGAACTTGATGGGGTGACTTACGAAAAGCTGGCGATTACCCATCTTGAAGCGCTTGCGAGCTTTCGCGCAAACTCTCCTGAGCAGGTGATCCGGTCGATGGCCTTGGTCTTCGCAGTGCCACGCCGTGTCGTTCGCCATCTGGACAACAGCGATGCCGAACAGGCTGGCGAACTTTTAGTTAATTTTCTTGATGCGGCTGCGCGCGCGTCCCTCCCCCTTGAGATTTAACAATGGCCTCGCAGTTTTCCGTACTCGTAGACATCGGCGGGAAGGTCAACCCTTCGCTTGGTGGAGCGGTTGCGCAGGCCAAAGCGCAGGTCAATTCGCTCGCGACTTCCGTCGCCGCTGCTGGGCGTGCGTTCGCCACCCCGTTTCAGAGCATCAATAAGCAACTCGCTGCGACCTCAAAGCGCATGGAGAAGATTCAGAGCATTGGTGGGCGTGCAACTATGGGCGTCACTGCACCGGCCGGCCTCTTTGCATCGAGCCTCATCCGCAATGCTGTGGAGCGCGACAAGGCCGGCAATTTCACCGAGGCACTTGGTGGCGTAAGTCGCGACGAACGCCTTGATGTGGAGCGTTATGCCGACACCATCGCCACCAAATACGGTAACGCCACCGGCATCCTCAAAACGTTCAACGAAATGTTGAAGGCGGGCTTCGACGTAAAGGCGGCGAAAGGCTCGATTGCTTCGATTCTCGAAAGTTCGGTTGTCGGCGACATGCCTGCGGAAGAGGTTGCCGGCGCGGTCAGCAAGATCGTCACCCAATACAGTCTTGGAATGAAGACCGTTGAGGCGGCATCTGCTAGTAGCCGCCGTATCTCTGACAATCTTGCATTTGGCGCAAATGCCACGAGCGCATCTATGCGCGATATGGTTGAGGCTTATAAGTTTGTCGGCTCCGCGGCGTCCGCTGCGGGCGAGACTATCGAGTCCACCAACGCGTTGATCATCGCCTTGAATAAGGCAGGCCAAACCGGCAGCGAGGCCGGCGTCGCTCTGCGTTCAGCATATGTGAAGCTGCTCAAGCCGACAAAGGGCGGTCGCGCAACTATGGCGCGACTGGGCCTTGATTACGGAGATTATATTACGGGCGGTAGGCGCACCGACGCCGGTGTTGCATCCGGTCTGAGCGCGTTCGGTTTCGATATGTCGGGCAGCATCAAGACGATCGACGCAGCTCTGGCGCGGAACTCCGGCAATACCGAGAAGCAGCGTAAGGCAATCTACGATGCCGTCGTGGCAAAGTTCAGCGCTGAGGCCGCGCAAGACCGCGAGAAGGTCTTGGCCGCAGTTGATGGCGCGTTCAACATGGCCGGCAGTAAAATTGATCTGACTAAGCTGCTTATCGACCTTAAAAAGAAGGGCGCCAACCAAGGCGACCTGGCTAACATCTTCGAGGGTCGGCAGTCTGTTCGCATGCTCGCGCTGCTCACATCCGACCTCGAAGGAATTTTGGCAGAGATCAATGAGAAAGCCCCCGGATACGGGGGAAAGACGTTCAGGCTGGCAAATCAGGGCCTGACGAAGGCTGAACGTGAGCTGAGCGCAGCGTGGTCCTCTTTTGGCGACACGCTCGTAAAAGCCGTACTGCCCGAGGTCACCGCAGTTTTTTCGCGGGTGACGAAAGGGCTGAAGACCCTTGCCTTATCTAATCCTACGCTTCTCAAGACCAGCATCTATCTCGCCACGGCTGCCGCTGCTGCCGGACCGCTGATGTTTGCGCTAGGTGCGGCAGGCCGCGCCGCTGTGCTGATGTCTAAGCTCGTCATCGGCGCTGCAATGGCGATCCTCGCGCCGTTCAAATGGGCGTTGCTCGGCATCGCTGCGTTGTCGCGTGGCCTCGTTGCAGCCGGCGCTTCGGCGTTGCTGCTCGGTGGACGCCTGCGCACGGTCGCTACGGCAATGGCCCTGCTCGCCGTTCCCGGCGGCGCTAAGATGGTTCTCGGCGCGATGGCTGCTGGGCTGCTAGCATTCGGCAAATCCGTCCTGCGCTTCCCTGTGGTCGCCCTGCGCGCCATTGGATCGGCAATGATGTTCCTCGTTGCCAACCCGGTTGGCCTGCTGATCGCTGCCGTCGTCACGGCGCTGGTCGCACTTGGTGCGTGGGTGGCAAACAATTGGAGCGGCCTGAAATCTTTCTTCGAGGGCTTCGGCGACGGCTTCATGAAGGGTCTTGGCCCCGCGTCCGGCTTTGTGAAGACGATGGCCGATGGCCTTGGCTCTATGGTCAACTGGATCACGAAGCTTGTTGGTCCGGTCGGTGCAAATGCCGGGGAATGGCGTTCGTGGGGCGAGGTCGTTGGCGGCGCTGCTGCACGCGGCGTCAATGCTGTCGCCCAAGCCATCGAGAAGGTGATTGGGCTCTTCAAGAGCGCCATCGACATGGCGAAGAGCTTTGGCACCGCCGTTTCCAACATGGGGTCGGGCGTCGGCACTGCGACGCCGAAGGGGCCGAACAACGCGTTCATCCAGAACTCGATCAAGGGCGCTCGCGCGCTCGGTGGCCCCGTGACCGCCGGATCGCCGTATCTCGTTGGCGAGCGAGGCCCCGAACTGTTCGTTCCCGGCGCGACCGGCCGCGTCGAGACCAACAACCGCCTTCGCTCGCTGACTGCCAGCGGTGCAGGCGCTGTGGCCGCGCGCGACAAGAGCCCGGCGGCCTCGAAGGGCGGACCCGTCAGCTTCAACCCGACGTTCAACATTAGCGGAGGCGACCCTCGCGAGACGGCAGCGCAAGTGCGCTCAGAGATGCACCGGTTTTTGGCGCAGCTCGAGTCGGAACAGCGAGGGCTGTTGAGCGACTAGTTTCTGCGCGGTTGGATCACGGCGAGCTGGGTTCCATGTTGACTCGCCGTGCTAATGTTCTCTATCTGTTCTTTACGATGGAGGGCTGATCATGGCGAGCCGACGGTGTGCTGAATGGCGCTTTCCAACCGATAAGCAGGCGAAAGCTGAAGATACCGCCCGGCGGATGCAGAAACAAACGGCTCCCCCACCCTCACCCGCAGTCGGTCCAGCAGATTGTATGCCGGATGACTATTGGGACGCGGTCCTCTCGGACCCGCGCGCCCGTGCAGGGTCGGGCATCCCAATACAAAACCGCCGTCTTTCTGAAATCCCTCGCCAGACACTTCGGGTGACCTGCCGCCGTTGCGAGCGCATTGTCGAGATACAGACCGCAGACGCGGTGCGTCTCTATGGCGACCACGCAATCTGGAAGGATGTCGGCCGACGCCTACTCGACAACGTGTGCCAGCAACGGACAGGCATCCACGAAGATGATGGTTGCTGGCCATCTTACGGCCCACCGTAAGGTGTGGCCGATTCTTCAAGCAAGACTCGTGTCTGAAGATGCGCATGTTGCAACGTCAGCCATATGCGAAGTTGCCCGACTGCTTTCAAACCTCGTTTAAGCTATACGCTTCTCAGATTTGATTGTTTCAACAGCAACACCGCTGTTGATGTAGAGTCCCCAAAGGAGCACTTCGGGTCAACATCACCTATCGAGGATCGCAGATGAACGATCGACGAGAACTCACGCGCCAAGAACTATACGATCTCGTATGGTCAACAGCCATGACAACTCTCGCGAAGAGTTTTGGGATATCCGATGTCGGCTTGCGTAAGATATGCGTCAAGCACTCGATCCCGACGCCGCCCCCTGGCTATTGGGCAAAATTACAACATGGCAAGAAAGTCGAAAAACTCGCATTACCGACACCGAAGCCTGGCTTGCAAGATCGTATAATTATATCGATTTATGCGCCTCAGAAGTTACCCGATATCGTCGTCACCGCTCGACAGGACGCCGAGAAGCGCCTTCCGACTCCGATTGAAGTTCCAGACGACTTACCTGCTCGCCTGCACAGACTGGCAAGCACGACCAGAACGGCTTTGAGATCAGCCAAAACTGATTACGAAGGATTTCTTGAGCCTGAACCTGCGTCCGGCGTGATCTTTGCGCAGATCGGGAAGTCCAATGTCACGCGCGTGACTTTGATCCTGAACAGTATCGCACATACTCTCGAAAAGCTTGGTAATGAAGTTGTATACGCCGAAAATGGCGCAGACTTTTTGGTTGAGGGTGAGAAATTACGACTGTTATTTCACGAAACGAAAACAAAGAACGAGCATCATCCCACGGCGGCAGAACTTGCTGAAAAGGCAAGATGGGACAACAATAGCAAGCAGTGGCCCACTCTTTACAGGTCAGATAGGAAGCACTGGAGATCCTGGGACTATTCGCCCTCAGGTCGGCTTTCACTAACGCTCCAAGCTTCATCGTGGACCAGTTGGTCGTCAGACCGGCAGCTCGGTCGCTGGTACGATCGGAAATCAACCACGGTTGAGCAGCAAATCAATGAAGTAATAATTGCGATGTACGCAGGATCCGCTCTGCTTCGGCACAATCGAGCCGTCATCGAAGAACGCGAGAAACAACGGCAGGAAGCGGCAGAACGTAGGCAGAAAGAACGCGAACGGCAAGATCGCATCCTCAAACGTGAATCGTTCGTTCGACAGAAATCAAAAGAGTATATGGAGCTTCGCGAACTTCAGGCATTCAGTGAGTATTTTTCCCAACAATCCCATTCAGGGTTAACCTATTCGTCTGCCATTGCAGCCCTCGCAACAGAGATGACGGAGCGATTGAGAAGCTCCTTTTTGCCCTCCAATATTAACGACGAGGTTGTTGAGCTTGCTCTATTCACAGATGATGATTTTCTGCTCGAAGCCATAAGATGAGCCCCGTTACCTGCAACAGAAACTTTCGGACAATCAATTGACACTGGTTACGCGCGGCCCAAATATGACGCTGTCAAGATCACCGGGCTTGAGCAAAAATGACCATGACGCCAGCGGATTGCGAGAAAACGGGCAAGATGTCATCGACATCACTTAGAGCATGGAAAGGATCACGCTGCCCTTCAACTTTGACCGCGCGTAGCACCTTGACCTCCTACGGATTCAATAAGGTTGCGCGCTTTCATCGTAATGAAAATCGCTTCCAAGTCTTTGATCGAGATCTAACGGCGACAGCTTGGTGCAATTGCGTGTACGCATTCGTTATCAACGACGAGATTGTCAGAATTGGTTCCAGCAAAGACCGGCTTGGCGCGCGTTTCAATGCATATCAGAATGACCTATCTTACGCCTTCGCTGGCGACTTCTATCGATCCTCGGGAAAGCCTCGCTCCACTAAAGTCGATGAAGCTACAATCTGGAGCATCGAACTTGCCACACACGGCCACGGCGACATTTGGGCACGTGAAGGAACTCAGTTTTTCTCACCTATTACGCAAGGCACCATTTCAGGATACCAAGACGAAGAAAGTTTCTTAATCGCCAAGCATCAACCTCGTCTCAATCGAGGAAGCCATCGATAACCATTGAGCACGGAGTTAGCTATCGGGAGCTCTCAGTTCACCTAAGCCTTTGCGTTGGCTATACGCCCGCCTTAGTTGGCCTCAATCGGAGCGCATTACGGCTGAGCGCCTGACTTTGATCGTTGGGCGATGGCACTCAGAAACCTCGCTCAACCTCTCTAAGACATCGATTACTTCTGACTGGGTGCAGCTAAACACCTCGCGGGCGTTCTGCATCTTTCCATCCCAAAAGTACGTTAGCCCTCGCACAGCGGACTTCGCAAATGCCTTCTGAGCATCGATCTCTAGCCGCGCCGCTCGCTCTGATTCTTTCTGATAGAATATCTGCCAATCAGACGCGCCGGCATATCCACGGCTGACGAGCGCCTTATGCCGACTTCCAACGTCTGTCGCGAAGCCAATTTTCACCAACTTCTTCGACATACTGAATGCTGCATAGACAAAGCCCGACTTCACAGCTCGCTGGTTGAACCCAAGCTGTCGAGGATCACAAGCTACACACTTTCCGTAGCGATTTCTGGTTGAATGACCCGCTTTCGCGCATGGCGAAACGTTGTAAGCAATGATCGACCCCATCGCTTCCATTTTCGGCCCGTATTCGGCCAGGCTCATCCCATGTGCGTCGAAGAAAAGATCAATCGGGATATTGTGCCTATTTGAGAACTCCACGAGAAATCGGGATACCCCACTTTGCTGCGGGAGTCCGTCCGGTTCGGACGAACGCAATCCGACGGCCGCTTCGAGGCTTCCACTCGCGCTCAAAGAACCGGCTCCTGCGCTTACTGGAGTCCGACGACCTTGGGTTATGTAAGGGCCTCGCTCGATCCGCGGTCTGATCGCATGCGGATCTCGCCGAACGATCGATACGCTAGGCATGCGCGCTTCAACTACCGCCACCGGATCTAACCTATAGCGTATTGCGTAAGAAGCGTGTTGGCGGATCAGTCGTTCCTGAACCGTGAGTTCCCTAGCCGTCCCCGCAACCAACTCTCGAAAACGATCTTCAGAAATCTTCATGACGCATTATCAGACTTTCAGAAAACTGAATCTGCGGAGAAACAGCTTTAACCTCGCCCGGCAAAAATGAAAGCGAAGAACAATATCACAGCTACAGCGACGCCGATCCCAATCTGTTTAAAACGACGGATCTGCTTCTCTTCGAGTTCGCGGTCACAGGATTGGCATACGGTCCGCATCGAGTAGTAACTTCTTGCCGACGGCGACTTCCCGCTAGATAGCGCGCTGAATAAGAGCGTAACGATATAGCTATTCGAGTGAAAAAGTCCGCCAATACTATACCCAGTGAAGACCAATCGACGCTTACTTGCGCCTCGCATAATGGCCGATCCACAGACATGACAATTCGCCATCGCTCTGCCCTAAATTGAGACTATTTAACTAACACACCGAGCGTAGCGGGTCGTTGAACCATCACGTCCACGCCAGAATAGATATTCCCCACTAATGCTAAACTGAATAGTTGCATTCCATTGCTCTCCTCTATTGGAGCAACTTGTCCGAATATCCCAACCAGAGCGCGTTACGCTCACAGACAGAAACTGGCATGCGCCGCCAGCTGACGATCGAGCAGCCCTTGCCCCAATTACGACGTCCGGTTCAGCCCGATTGCGACACACGGCTCCCTCAGACCACGCTCCGACGAAGCTATCTCTATACTTCACAGCGGTCTTTGCCGACAACGCTTGCTGCGTCGAAGCATCCCAATTGTCGTCCATTCTCCCAGACGATGTAACCTTGAAATCACGAAGCGCGCCGAGCGTATTTCCGTCGTAAACTCCGGATAAAATCCCCTTGTAGAAACCCAGTTCTTGGAGCTGCCCCTGAATCCATCGCACCGTATCACGGTTGCGAATATCATTGAGTTGAGACGGAAGAGCATTCACTGCCTGCTGAGGATCAACTGCAGCAACCACCGGGCTCTTAAGTTCGATGGGCGCAGCCAAAGGCGGCAATTCAACACGTTGGGGACCGGCCAATGCTCTCGTTTGATCTACGACCGCCCCATCTGCTGGCTTGGCCACGCTCGCCGGAGCTGTCGCCGAAGAGTTACTTTGGGCAACGATCAATGGCTGTTCGACAGAGCTCGATGTTTTCGAAGGCAGTTTGGGCGCAGTCGGTTTCGAATTACCCGAGAAATTCAGACTGCTCAGTACGTAGAAGGCCACTCCGACAACTATAGCAAACATATACTTTTGTAACTCAGACGGTAGTTTCGCCTTTGCCTCCAGAATATTCGCTTCAGCAATCCTTAGATTATTCCACACTGGTTCAGCGGCCGACTTAAGCTGATCCCGAGCCTGTGTGATCCTCTGAGATTGTTCTCTCAGTAACATAAGTTGCTTGTTGAGATTTGCTTGGCACTCCGCTCGCTGACGAGAGATATCGCCCTTAACGAGCAAAATATCCTTCGGATCCACACCTAGACTTGGATTGAACCGGAACTTTGCTTCGACAGAATGCCGCCACGCGAGAATGGCATCGACAGTCGCCGGGCCAAAGCCGGAAATTTGCAATATTCTATTTGGATCGACGTCAGCAGCAGTTTCGATGCCATATGACTCGAGCGTGAGCTTTCGCGATTGGCCGACACCTTTGATCTTTGCCTTCTCGATGTAGAAATTTTCGAGAAACTTGCGACGTTGCACATCTTGCATCCGGCTCTTGAGATCGGCCAAACGGCGCGTCTCTTCCGACCCCAGACCTTGAAAACGCTGAATTAGCTCGTTTGCTTTTGCCTTGATCAGCCCGAATGCCTGATTGTCACGAACTCTCGACCAACTTGTCTCGATATTGGCGACAGCTTTCTCGATCTCTTCCTTCGCCTTGGTCGGCTCATCGAGCACGCCTCGTGCGCGAAACGCGTGCCACACTCCAAAGCCGAATAAAGCCGCGCCCAACAGCCACGAGGGCCAGGGCCAGAAGAACAACTGAATAGAAGCTACACAGGATAGCAGCCCCCATCCGTATTCGCGCGTCAGACCATCAAATATTCCTCGTCTCGGCTGAGGCCCTGCCACAAACATAGGCAACAGCTCTCTCAACGCTGGCACGTTACCTGGATCGCGGACCGCATTGATTGCCGAGATCAGTTGACCGATATCGATGGGCGCTGAAGTATCAATGTTCAGAGGCAGCGAGAAAGCCAAAAAGCCCGGATAGGCTTTCTCCATGGCGCACCAAGGGCAGCTCTTCGCACTTGAAAAATGCTCATGCGCGGGGCTTTTAGCACACTGGATGACATCTCTTTCCGCGTCGCTGATGAGGGTTACCCACTCAGCTGACGTTGGCCTTCGACCATTCGAGCCGGCAGGTCCAAAAGACAACTCAAACGCATCCGCCAATTTTTTCGGAAGATCTGCAAGCGTTGGCACGTTGGGCGGCGGACTCATCCGCGTTTCGGAGGTTCGCGCAGAATAGGCGAACCGAAACTCCGCTATGGCTTTCTCCATCGGCATGTCGTCGCGTCCCGCGTAACGACCTGCGAAAGGATGCCTCCCCATGAAGAGCAAGTTAAAGAGGAGAATAGCAAGGCCGAAGGCGTCGTGATTCGCAGATCGCGTTACGTCCGAAAGTCGCTTTCCTTGAAGCTCGGGAGGAGTGAACTCAGGTACCCCCACCTTGCAGTGAAACACCTTATTTGACGCAGCGACCTGAAAAGAGTCGCAGTCGATAAGTGTGACGGTGGCATCTTCTGCAACCAGAATGCCGGAGTGATTGATATCTCCAATTACACACCCAGTACTGTGTACGTTGGCAACCGATCGAGCAATGTTGAGGGCTACACGAACGAGGAACCGGAAACTGGCTTTAGGAAACTCAGTCTTTCTGCTCGTCGGCGAATACAGACTATGAATCGGCTTCTGTCCCCCGATGCGCCGCATCGTGAAACCAACGAACTTATTAGAAGCGTCAAAGAGAGCGTCTATCGGGAAGGCGACGTTCGGCGATTTCTCTGACCATCGCCCCGCAACCATGGCGAGGATCTTCTCGCGTCTTTCATCTGCGCGACCGCCTAAGTATATTTTAGCAGCTGCGCTAGAGTCGCCATCCAGAGCAAAGACGGCCCCCTCACCGCCACGCCCAAGTTCGGTCGCCAAAAGAACGCGTTCACGTTTTGAGTTAACTAGATTGCGTGGGAGAGACATTTAAGAGCCGGCGCGACTTGCGAGTATTAGTGTTTTATCGTCGTCTGTTTTCTCACAAACAGACTTGCCATCTAGAAACTGGTTTAATTGTCGGGAGAGATCGCGATTTCGACCGGGCGCCTTTCCGACGAGAGGCGTCATCATTTTTTTGAAAAACGGAGAAAATGCCTCATGCTTTGCAAAATCGAGAACTAGCCGCTCTATGCCATCTGTAAACAATGCGAGATGGCCCACTGTGTAGTCAATTGCGGTTACTCTGCAGACTGGCTCGGGATCGTCCGTCACAAAGTATGTCGTTGAAGCGAACTGCCCTTGAGCCGGCCAGCTTGCAATGATCCATTCGTCCTGATCGATCGCGCGGAAAGCGGCAGCTCCGTCCCCTACATGGAAAAAGACGGCGGTCCGCTCACCCACGATTGCTCCCACCGCAGTTGCAGCAAAATCTCTACGCGTGGCGCCTCGTGGATCTGCGATTAGCGAGATCCTATCTCTCACTTCGTCAAGCCAATCTTTGACGACCTCGAGGGAAATGTCGATGATCGGCTTCCCATCAGCAATGTGTCGCGAGGCATTAGCGACGCAAACCCTTGAGACGATCCGCGAACCGATAGAGGAGTACTTTGCTGAACCCGCGCCGTCTGACACAACTACGATCAAGGCACGATCCGACGGACCGACGACTTCGACGCACGCGCCGAAGTCGTCACAGCCAGTGCCGGATCTTATGTGCGATGTGCCGATGCGCTTTGAGCCGGCCCAAATCCAATCTTTCTTGGTCACCCGGCAATAGCCCACCCGCTTGGATTGGCGAGCGGCACTGCGTCACCCGGCTGTGATTTCGATACTGACGACAGAGAAGCAGAAAGCCACTGAAATAGCTCTCGGAACGCCAACCCCTTCAGCTTTAGCGGTTCCCGAACCGACAGGCTCCGCAGTTGCTGAAAATCCGCAGAATCAACTCCAACTGAAAAGAACATGAAGGATTTCTTCTCTTCACCATCCCGGATCATCTGCGCAGCAGACGAGATTGAGTCGGTAGGCGCACCGTCAGTTATCAGGAATACCCAAGGCCTGTAGAACTGGACGCCATTCTCCCGATAAACGTCCTTCCGCTGCCGCAGAATCTCTAACCCCTTTGCAATCGCTTCACCCATTGGAGTTGCGCCGGCCGGCTCAAGCGTGGGCGGGTAGAAATGCTGTATGCCCGTGAAGTCAGTTTCAACTTTGACCGGACCAAACGTCACAATCGCTACTTCAACCCGCTTAGCGGCTAATGAGTCGGCAAGCAGCTCATCTCTGAAAACTTGTAGCCCCTCGTTTAATTGGGCTATCGGCTGCCCGCCCATCGATCCAGAATTATCGAGGATCAAAACGACAGGGCAACGATTCTCAGGGTTTTCAGCGAATGTCGCGTCACCAAATGCCTGTTGCTCAAAAACGTTTTCGCTCATAATTTCCTCAACTGCTGGTTTACCAAAGCAATCACACAAACGCCTCATTTGCGGAAGTAGCGATTAGTCTAACTATTCGTGTTGTATGCGCTCCAGCGCCAGACGATGGCGGCCGCTATCGCCGCACCCACTACATCTAGAGGGCTGGTTCGGAACTGTGAGCCTCTTGTTGGCAGTCCGTTAGGCCGCTTTCGCTGCCGTCGCGG
The DNA here is from genome assembly GCA_002256345.1 of Bradyrhizobiaceae bacterium PARB1. Lineage (GTDB taxonomy): Bacteria > Pseudomonadota > Alphaproteobacteria > Rhizobiales > Xanthobacteraceae > Tardiphaga. Next base: position 25,245 of record NKIY01000005.1, read on the forward strand.
ATACAAAGGATACTGGTTTTGGCTGACAAGGCGTCGAAACCCTTCGTTATTCAGAAGCGGTCAAATCATGGAGCGCGCAATCCCATTGTCGCGAGGCTATGCGTTCAAACTGGCGAAGTGATCAAGCTGGCCGACCTTGCAAAAACGGAGTCGGATGAGGTCGGGAAACTATACTACACAATCCTCCCTCGCAGCCTCTTGCGATGTCATGACGCGCTCACCCGCTTGAAGGAAGCGCGCACCGCTACCGTGAACGAAGTCGCGGCTATTATCGATCAGGGCGCGAGGTCGGCACCTTTCGTCGTTGGCCTTGAAGACGAAGTGAACACCTTCCTGTACGAAGCAAAGCTTTATCTGCGAGACTGCTTGCGCGTGCTCAACGCGTTCTTCGGCACAGACTTCAAAGATGCGAGCAGGTTACTCCCTTATAAGGGCAAAGACGGTGCGGTCATAAAATGGGCGATGGCGAAGTTTGGCGCCGATGCCCACTTCACGCAAATGCTGCGGTCAGAGGCGCCATGGGTCTCGGACCTCATTAAGTTTCGCAATGCCGTCGAACATTTAGATGCAGCAGGCGAAATCGTGATCGAGAATTACCGCACGGTTCCGCAAGGATTTATTGAGCCGACATGGCGTCGAGAGGGCAATGAGCCCAGGCAAGAGTCGGCGATATACCCCGACCTAGCCGTATTTCTCGACAATCTGCTGACATTCGGCGAAGATTTATTGATCAACTGCGTCCGTGCGCGCCGGCTTTCGCCATATGTCGAGTTCACGCTGATCCCAGAGGAAGACCGCGATCCCGAGTGCCCCGTGCGGGTACAGGCTGTTCTTGTCGGCCTGCCGAACCTTCCGCTGTCGCATTCCTAACCAAGCCGCAAAGCCTCACTTGAAACTTTTCCCTGACAGACACATTGCCAAGGCAGCACACGCCGGGTGTCAACCGGCCATAACGGGGATGATGGACGCGGCGGTTTTGCCGGTTTCTCGTCGCGACAGCAACGCATAGGTACGCGTGGCAATCTAACCCGTTCTCGGCGTGTGCGCTTTACCTTCCTTCGCTAGGATTGAAGCCAAACAGCTCGACGATCCGCTTGTCTTGTCCGCCAGTGTCTCGATAAGTGTCGAGATAGACTGCTGCCTCCTTGGTCAGACCTGCTCTGACCTCAGATTCCTTATAGAGCCTCAATAGCTGTCCCTTGAATATCTCGATGCCCTTCTTGTCAGCTTCATTCAGCTGCTTTGCGGGCGTTGCAAGCGCTAACTCCTCTTCAAGGGAGAAGGTATCGAGCTTGGAAAACAGATTGTAGTTTGGCTTCCAACTCTGCTTGATCTCTTCGTAGCGAGCAGCCTCCGCTTTCATGTAGTCATTGTTCTCACGGTTACCTTGCATCCGAAGAGCGTTAGCTTTGAAGCCGAAATAACGGTCCAACGTCTGTACGTAGTGCATGTACATGTCGAAGCCCATTAGCCGGACGTATTTCTTCGCGAGTGAACGTCGCTCTGCCTCCGGCACTCCAAAATCGACGAGCTGGATATTGATTTCATCCAAGCGGGCTTGATTTTCAACAGCACTGCTTGCATCCCAACGCTGACCGATGCCGACCGCCTCGTAGGTGGATTTTGCGTTGATGACGGCTAACCGACGTAATTTTTCGAGAATCTCCTTGGCCTCATCGAGAGTTTTGACCAACCTCGCCTCAAAGCCCCAAACCTTGAAGACCTCTAGCTTCGGCATGAAGAGCATGAAGGTGCAGGCGACACCTAGTGCTCCGAGAAAAGCAGCGGAAGTAACGCGCTGGTTGAAACCCTCGTATGCAGCCAGGATCAAAGCGCCTACGGCGATGATGCCCGCGACAAACAGGACGATGTCTCTCAATCGATCAAGCATGACGACTTCCAAACGTGGCTCCCGCAGATCAACTCACGGCGATAATTCGAACCTAATCGCGACAGAGACGCACCGGCAACGTCGCAATTTCAAGCCTTTACATACCCCAAGCTATAGGCGGGCAGGCCAACCGCCCGGAGCGCAGAAAGGATCGGGCGATGCGGCCGGCACAGCTCAATCCGGACTGCCGGGTTCATCACTTTCTTTAATTCGCATCCTAAGCGCTTGCGCAATCCGCTTTAATTCGTCGCTGCGATCTGTGTCTTTGAGCGCATCGACAATCGATGTTCGGAGGTAAGTCTTCGTCGCCGGTGCCGCGCCTTCCTTCCACTTCCTGAGCTCAACGGTGTGCTCTTCAGCGAAGACGGCAAATTCCGCTGACTTTTCCAGCATTGGGATAACGAGATGCCTAACGCTTTCGTCAGATCTCTCTTTAAATTGACCGAGAGACAAAAGCTGACCGCCCCCATGCTTTAGCACATGCCACGCACCCGGCTGATGGACGCCGTTGAGTAGCAGGTCGCGAATGCCTCTAAATAGAAACTCGCGTCGAACGTCGTCCAGCATTTGAGCCGCAAAAAACGCTCTTGCAAGGGAATCATCCGGTTCGGAATCTTGAATTTTTGTCTCTATGATTTCTTGGATAGATTTCTGTAGCGCGTCGCCGAACACGAACCGTTTTGGATCAACTCTCACGCTGCTCTCAAGCGCCAGGTACGCGTAATCGTATTCTTCTATGGTCTCTTTCCAATCTTCTGCGGTCCGCGCCTCGGATAATTCATAGACCATGGCACGAGCTTTCGTGCCGGCGTCACCCTCTAATTCAACAAGGTGACTGAGAATGATCTCTGCCTGCCGACTGTTCTTATAGTCTTCAAATTTCGACCAGAAGCCTTCGTAGCCCTGCAGCTCCCGCGCAAACGGCTGTTTCAACTCTTCCGGCAGGAATGAAGCATGTCCCGAGAACTTCGGTATGACCTCTTCGAGATGGAGAGGACCGAGATCGCGCGCTATAAGCCGGTTCTCAAAGATCTTACGGAAGATTTTGCCGATCTCGCCATTCGCTTGCGCAGAAGCAAACAGATCGCGGAAACGCCCGTAACGCCGCAATTTAGTGTCCAGAAGGGTCAGGAGCTCGGAGCCTTGTGGAAGCTCGCCGTCGATCTGATGCAGTCGCTGCCGTCCCGCCTCACCATTGCCAACCTGGGTCACAATGGAGAACTTCGGGTTGATGAGTATCGTGAGAGCGAGCATTGAAGCCAGCGCCTCATTCTGCTTCGCGTCTTGTGCTTGGTAAATCCTGTCGAGCAAATGTGATGTTGTGAGTGGCTCGATGTGCTGCTTTGAGTTCGCAGAAGCTGCTCGTGAGTTCGCAAGACCAACCCAATCAACGGCATTTGCGAAACCGTCATCAGAAACATTGTGAGATTCCACGAACGACTTGGCTGTCTGCAGCGGTTTAGACCAATCAAATGACACAGATGACACGATGAGCTTCTCTAAACGGGCTGAGAATCTCGCTTCGAAATTTGATGCTTCGGCGTTAGCCGCCACTGTAAGTCCAATGTCTGAGGACTCGCTTGCGGACGTTAACCACTTCAGCGATGGATCAGACGTGCTGTAGTTGTCTAACAACTCCATCAGAAAAGCAGGATCATCGGGTGATGCGATACGGCTCTGCTTCTGACCAAATTTCTTCGTCAAACTGACGATTGTGTCGAAGCAAGCCTTCCAACGTTTTACCGGCACTTCCGTGGCATTCCCGAGGTCATCCTCAGCTAAGCTCTCGATTATCGACGACAGCAAGGGTGGCCTGTCTTTGCCGGGGCAGTTTGTGACCAATGCTTCAATGCCCGATGAGGAAAGTTCACTGAGTTCGCCCCACGCGCTCGTTCGATCGGTAAAAATGTGGCGTAAGCTGGCGTGAATTTCTTCCTTTACAGGGACTTTTTCTTTCGTTGTTCGCTCGAGTAGCGACGCGATCGTTGATGCGAAGCGCAATCGGGAGGCACCGTTCGACGAGGAGGTTGACTCGATATGGCGCAACAAGACCGTTTCAAAGCCTCTGACTTTAGCGAGCTGAGCGAACGCGCTTGCGTCTTCGCTGGTGATCGCGGCGCTGATCCGTGGCGCAATAAGAACTTGCAGCGCGTCCTCGCGGCGTACGCCATAATGTATTGCGGCAATGCTCTCCGCGTAAGCAGGATCGATGCGCTTTAGCGATCGCTGATCAGTTGCTAGATAGCCCGAAGGATCTGCTGCAATGTTAGCCCTATATAAGGCATAGTGAGCGAGTGTCGCCACAGCTATCTCGCCTTTCCATTGCATGTACAGCACGGCCAAACCGTTCGTAAACGAGTTGATGTTCCTTGGCGTGACACCTTCGTTTTTTGCTTCTACGTGAAGCCGATAAACATTGATGACCGAGAAAACTTCTTCGGGCTTTATTTCTGGGATGGTGCTCTTAAGCCGCGACTCCATGTAGTCATGCCAACCGGATTGCGTCGGCGGATTAACATGGAAGACGAGATCAAACGTCTTTTCGATAAAGGCTTCCGCTAGAGAGTGGCTTTGCGTTTCCTCTTTGCCATAAATTCTGCGGATTGCGCTCAGATCGAGCGGCAGCACAACTGTTAATGCGCTATCGGCGCCAGGATTATCAATCGCTCCGCTGTCTCCCATGAAGAAACTTCGAATTGTCGCCCATATAGCGATTGCCTCCGTTTCAGGGATGCGGTCCAGGTTATCAATGATAAATACGAAAGATCGATTCGATGCCGAAACAGACGATATGATCTTTTTAAAAACTTTCTGAAATTCGAGAGCTGTTGGCTCAGGCGTACGCATTGTGCGCGTTTTCACCTGCTGCACTGCCTTGTTCACGAAGATCGAGAAGACTGTCGAACTATCCGGGCTTCTATTCGTCGTGAAGTTTGATTTTTTATAGAACGCACCTTTGAGCACGCTCCGTTCGGGCCGCTCGTATAGGTACGCGCCAAGAGCGGCGAATGCCGGCAGAGATATGAGACCAAAGCCAACATACTGCAGGGGCCAGCACGTCCCCCACACGTAGGCATTGGTTTTGTCGGCGAGCTTCCATCCCAACGCGGCAGGCAAGAGGGAAAGCGCAATGAGTTTTCCGGGCAGACTGAGTGTCGGGGTTGTCGTAACCTCACTATCATCGCGACGTTTGCTCAGACGGTCCAGATCTTCGCGCCATTGTTCTGTCGTCGTTAAGTTGATTGAAACAAGATATGCGATGAAACTTTCCAAGAAAGATCGCCTTGGACCATCGCTTTGATGGAGCCATGCGTCATAATTGAAAAAGCAAAATGACTTCGTTGCGTCAGACTTTGTCAGTTGCTGCTCAAGCAGCCGAACGATGGTCGACTTGCCGCTGCCCCACGATCCTATCAATCCAATGATGTTGGATTTTGCGGACGAGGTTATGACCTGCGAGAGGGCGGACGCGACCCTCTCGTGAGACCCGAAAAAGTCTACGCTGGCTGCCTCGTCGTTGCGGAAATTTGGTACCCCTGAAACCGTAGTCGTCTCAATCGCTTCCTGCGCCATTATTATCGCCGTTGCCCGATCGTTAAAGTAATCGGCTAGGCTTCCGTCAGCCAGCGCAGCGCCCGACCAATGTCGCGCTTAGACCGGCAAATTTATCGGATCATCCCCAACCACAACTAATGAACCGCAACCTTACCTTGAGAACAAGGCCGCTGACGTTAGACCTTCGAAGCGCGCAGAGTCGGCGAAGATCGAGGTGAGATTTTCGTCTATGTCTACGCGGGCGGTGCAGTACATAGGCATGGCTAAATCGGCCATTCGATTTGCGGGCCGAAAAGCCACGCTTAAAAAACTGAAATTTTATGGGAGTTAACGGAAGCGTCCGGCGACACTACGTACCCGCGCCGCTTCGCAACTCGACGGGGACGTGCAGGTGCGCGGGCCACACCCCCGCCCACACCCCAGCCACGCAAATGCAGTGAAATGCACTTTCTTCAAATCGGAAGTCGCGGCGATTTTTGCAATGAAGTCAAAATGGTGGGGGAGGCAGGACTCGAACCTGCGAAGCCATAAGGCGGCTGATTTACAGTCAGCCTGATTTTCAAAAATCAGCTTCGTCAAGCAGTATTGTTGGGAAGCTAAGGGCATTTAACTTCCCAAGCAAATTCAGTATTTTAATCGGTTCTAGAACATTGGGTCCATGGCGATTGCTCTCGGCTTGCCTCGGCGTTATTTTCGACGAGTGTGACCCAGTTGTGACCCAGCCAGATCGTGTGACCCAGCATGCCAACGACAATCACTGCCGCAGTTCTCAAGGCTGCATTCCGCGATCACCGGGATGGCGATCGCAAGGATATTGGTGACAGCAAGGTCACCGGCCTGGAGCTACGCGTCAAACCCCAGTCGGTCAGATGGTCCGTTCGCTGTCGCCTCGCCGGGCGGCAGATTCGCTACGATCTCGGTCCCGCGGTGGAGGGTGACGAGGATCTGGAAGGGGTCTCTCTACGGACGGCCCGAGAGCGCGCGATGCGTGTGGTCGAGATGGCCCGAAAGGGACACGATCCCCAATCCTTTGTGCGGGCCCTTGCCACAGGCTTGACGCCGGCAGCGCAGGAGAAAGCCGACCGTGAGAAGCCTAAAAAGTCGTGGACTTGGGCCGAAGCGAAAGTGAAATTCCTCGCCGAGGTTCAGCGGACCAATCGCGAGGATACGCTTCGCGACTATCGGGGCAAATTGCAGCCGGCCGAGTTGAAACGATTTGACGACCGGATGGTCGCAACCATCACGCGAAATGAAATGGCCGAGGCCATCAAGGCTATCCACGATCGTGGAAAGGAGACGATGGCTGCGGGTGTCGCCCGCGTCGTCAAAAGGCTGTTCGCCTGGCTGGCTGAGCCAGCGCAGCAGAATCAGAGCAACGTCGCCGACGATGCCATGGTCAGATTGAAGGCGCCCGCTGCAACGCTGAATGAGGTAGGCAAACCGGCAAAGAGAGGCTCCGCCCCTGACGAGGAAGACGATAGTGGTGACGCTCCGCCAGAGATCGAGATCGGCCGCGCCCTTGCCATCGCGAGACTAGGTTACTTGCCTGAAAGGATCGGTCTTGGAATCCAGCTTCTCATCGGCACGGCGCAACGTCGGCGTACGATAACCGGCGCACACGACGAGAAATTTAGGTCGATGCCGATGTCCAAATCCGAGCACGCTTGGATGATCCCCCCTTACTTTAGGAAAAGCGGAACCAAGCGCGGCCGCAGATCGCATCTCGTACCAGTCGTCGGATTCGCGGCCGACGCCGTGACGCGTCTTGAACAACTGGTCAAGATTGATGGCGGTGACGGCTGGCTCTTCCCTGTTGGCAAGACTGCGCGAGCCGATCGACCGCATGCAGCATCCGATCTCTTCAACGACTACTTCGATGCTATGCCTGGCGTAACCTGGACGCCCCACGGCGTGCGGTACGCATTCGCAACCTACGGCGAGCGCGACCTTGGCTTTGCCAAATCGGAAGCAAAGTTGATTTTGGACCACATGGAAGGCACCGAAATGAAAGATGTGACCGGCGCCTTCTATTCCAGCGACCCTGCCGTCGCCCGGAAACGCACAATGATGAGGGCGTGGATAGATTGGTGCGAGAGATGGGCAGCCCAAGCGCTTGCTGAAGACCCGAGCCTACAGGACCGCGACCGCATGATGACCACGTTGTTCGTGGCGCGTTACGGCAAAAACCAACTCGAACGTCGCATCGCTTTTCGCGAGCGTAGAGGTTGGCCGCTTTGGGGCCTCGGTCAGAGTATGCCTATGGCCAACGAGCTCCCATCCGGAATAAATTCTTGTATTTGCGATTAGGAAGCTTGTCACCTCTGTTATTCATTTTAGGAGGTCACAAAGCGTCACCCGATCGGACGATTTCATCACTGTTCGCGCAGATGAGAAAGGACTCGATGAGGTGCTCGGTACCGCCATTACAACAGACATTGTGAACGTTTTCCTCGCAAAGCCTGGCCCCCATCTCCGACATGCCCTGTCTCACGGCTTGTTACACGATGGTGACCCATATGGGCACGACGCCATCTACGGCTGCTGGTTGACTTTCCGCCTCTGTCTTATTCCGCTGTTTCCATATCGTGACCAGCTAACTCTGCCGTTCGACGAACCAGCGCCTTCCCGTTCGGCTTGAATGACGCTTGGGCAAGATACGTCTGCGCTTCACAACGCAAAGAAAAAGACCGTTTTTATTACTTTGAATCGACAGGCTACGACCTTCAAAGAAACGCATGCTCAAGCAAATCCTGAAATTTGAAAGAAATCTCTGGATCAGAATTTTGGACGGCGAGATCCATTCCAAACTCGCTAGATTCTACATGGCTATTTCTCGTCGTCGAAGAAATTTGTTCACAGATCCATCGGGTTGTAGGTGCTTGTCGCCCAAAGATTGAGCTTCCGTTGAGCGCGTGCAGCATCAGGACGACTTCGCGCTTACTGAGCCCAAGCTATTGATTTGCAAAATGAGTCAGTTTTGACTTCCCAAATAGTTGGTGTTGCGTTTGTGACTTTTCGATACGGCCAAGCCGTCGCGACTCCGTCTGCCCGATAGTCAAGCTCTCTCACACGAGTAACCCGAAGTCGCGGAAAGTTCAGGCTTTCGTCTCTGTTCCTCGTTCAAGCTGCTTGTCAATTTGGCTGTGCCGAAACGCATCAGAACTGCCGGTTCAATTTTCTTAGCTACGGCGCGTCGTAATTACGACGCTCGGTCGTTGTAAGCGTTTGCCGCTGAGCAACTGACAGTTCTCCTGCTCCTATAACGTGTACCGGGTTTTCTAAATCCTGACGACGTTTCGTATCTGCCCGCTTTTCGGAAGCTCCCTTTTTCTCTTCGTCTGAATTTCCACTATCTCCACCGCCATAACCGAGCACTTCGACGATAATCACCGACGGCCGTTCGTTGGCAGTTTGCGCCGGAGCCGCTGTCTGCTGCGCCGCCGCCGTGGCATTCGACGTGGTGAGTGCTGCGCTGATGCTCGGCGCCTGCACTACCGGGATGCCGGTCACCGTGCCCTGGCCTGAAATATTCGCGGCGTTGACGATCTGCAGCGCCGAGATATTCAGGTTGCCCGAGAAGCGGATGCCCGCTTCGCCAGCGTCGATGGTGCCCAGTGGCGCATGCAGGTCGATATCGCCAGCCTCGATCTCCTGGATCGGTTGTAATGTCGCGATGCCGGCGCCGGTCGCGGGCGCCTGCGGCGACAGCGTGACATTGCCGTATTCGTCATAGAGCCGGCGCGGCGCCGTATAGACGATCGTGGTTTTCGCACCGCGGCCGGCATTGATGTCGCCGGTCGCCGACCATGCTAGGATATTGCCCCCGAAAGTCGTCATAATACGCGACAGGCCGAGTAGCAGGCTGCCTTGCGAATAGAGCTGGATGTCGCCCTGCCCTTGGGTCACGAGGCCTGCATTGCCACCCGGCACTAGTCCTTCGACACCGATCACGATCTGTCCGGCCGGTGCCATCATCTGAATGCTGCCGCCGAACAAGGTGCGGACCGAACTGTCCCGAATCTTGACGACCGGCTGTCCGGTCAACGGATCCGTTTCAGAATACTGCCCACTGAACAGGGTGATGTCGCCGCTACGCGCGATCGCATTGCCGGCCGTGTCGCGATCCGGAAACAGCGCCGCAATGGCTTCGCGGCCACGCAGATAAGAACGGAAACGCGGGCTGCTGGCGTCGTTATATTCGCGGCCGCCTGCGGTCAGTTCAGCGAAGTAGACTGTACGCAGGAAGATCGCCTGCTGCTCCACCGGAAGCGCGGCGAAGAAGGCCCGCGCCTCTTCGGTCGTACCAGTGAAGCCGTAACGCGACGTCAGCCAGACCGCAAGTTCCTGTTCATAGGTTTTCGCGACCTTGCCCGGCTGATCGACGAGCGGGATGCCCGCCGTCGCGAGATTGGCGGGATCGAGATAGCGCTGTGCGAGGCTCGCATAGTCTGGCCCGTTCGGCCCGGCGCCCGCAAGCATCGAGATCGACGCGCCAGGACGCAGGTCGCCCGCTGCGATGCCGCCCAACGAGACGATCGAACCCAGATCTTCCTGAAACACATTGCGGCCGGCGGTCACGTCAAGCAGGCCCGGGCCGCCGATCCGGATATTGGTATGGATGATGTCGCGCCCGGCGACGACACGCGAAACGTCGGTGACGTCATTGTTGAACAGGAAGGCCGAGACACCGGAGATGTCGCGACCGGCCAAGATCCAGACCGGCTTGGCCGCGGCATATTCGGTGACGCGATCGGGGCTGAACGGATATTCCCGGATCTCGCCACCGGAGAATCCGACCACATCGCCCTTCGCGGCATAGATACGCGCGACGTTCTGACGGCCCGCATGCACATTGCCGGTAATCGTATCGAAGCCGAAACCGAAAATGGCGTTATTGCCGTAGTCTCTAAAAGCGTTGGAGATCCATCCGTCCTCCCAGTCGATATTCCAGTCATTGATCAGGACCACCGGTCGCAACGGCGAGGTGAGCAGAGAGGGATCGGCGCCGGAGATATTGATCGGATAGCCGTTCGAATAGATCGAGCCGGCGGCGAGCATTTCGAGCTGTCCGAGCGGCGATGGGCGCAGCGTCGTCGTATCGACCGTGCCGCGGCGCAGCGTATAGATGCTACCGTCCAGCGCAGAGACTTTCAGGATGGGCGGTAGATAGCCATCGCCTCCCGACCCATCCGAGCGCCACAGAGGCAGCGGAGAGACATTGCCACCGGCGGCCATCAACGTCACGGCCGTGCTGTCCTGCCAGAGCGAGAACGAGGTCATGGCGCCGCCCGCATAGTTCACGCCCTGCCACGTGAAGGGAGACGTATTTGCCCTTTGCGGCAGACGAGCGGGATCGGCGATGCCGCCGAGGACCAGATCTCGGCGTGACGCGAACTGTGTGTTGGCATCGCCTGGGCGAATGACCACGCCACCATTTGCGATACCGATCGTGGCTTCAAAATTGTCCGGCGTGCGTGCGTCACGCGCGTTCTTGGCACCATAGACCAGATCGATCCGCCCGATCGATCCCGCGGACAGATCAATCATGCCGCGCAGATTGGTCAAGGTGCCGTTGAGATAGTCCTGCACACCGACGCTATTCCCAAGGCCATTCGAAGCAGGGCCGGAGAATCCGCCCGTGAAACCGATATCGCCGAGCGTCGTCTGGTTGCGTGGATCGCGCCCTGCTTCGAGCGGATTGAGCGCGCCGCCGATCCGGACGGTCAGATCACCACCGCCGGTCAGAACCAGGCTGCCATCAGGCAACACACGCCCGGTGCCAGCCACCGCGAGATTGAGCGCTTGTGTCCCGATTCTCCCGGTCTTGGCGGCGATGACGCCGGCATCACCATCGACTCGGACATTGACATTGCCACCACCAAGCGTGCCGATTTCGGAGAAGCCGACGAATTGCAGATAGGAATCGCTCTGCTGAGGCGCCGCATAGCTGCCGAAATTGATCCACCATGCAACGCGCAAATCCTGGATGGGGCCACCCTGGCGCCAGAGCCAGTTATCGAGCGTATTGCTGGCGGTTGATGTCGAACCGAACCATTGCAGCGTGGAACTGCTGAGATTGCCGCGCACATCGAGCAGCAGGTTGCCGCCCTGCTCCGGATACCAGGCATTGTAGTTGCTGCCGGTAACGAGGGTCTCATAATCCGGATTGCCGACCACGGTCTTCGGATCGTCCCAGCCCACATAGGCGCCACGGCGAATATTGTAGGGATCGCTGCCATTGCCGTCGAGAATGCTCGCTGACGGCGTTCCCGCAGTGTAGATGCCGAATGAGGACGCTTGAACAAAATCGCCGCCGGCGAGCAGATCAAGGTCCCCGGCACCGGTACGGATAACGCTAAGGATCGGCACATCGGCCACAGTTGGATTGGCCAGAAAGTGCGTATCCGACAGAACGAGCTTGCCTGACTCACGCAGGTCCCCGGGCTCACGCAATGCCCGCGTATCGGCGGCGCCCAGATCTGCGCCCGCCACGAACCGCATATTCCAGGACTGCGAGCCGGCCGGCAGCATCGCGCCGAGCGCCCAGATGTTGCCTTGCGCGTCACCAGTTGGATCGCGAAGATTGACCTGACTCACTGTCGCCGTTCCACCAGCATTCGCGAATTGCAGGTTTGAACCGCCTGGAATGAAGGCACCCACCGGCAGGGTCACATTCTGCCGCAGGCTGAGCGAGGTCGAACTCAGGAAGATGCCCAACGAGGTGCCGGCCGGGATCGTGACTTCCCCGATCGTCACGGTCTGGATGCCGGTCGCCGTCGAGAGCGTCGGGATGATCGTGCCAGCGGCGAAGCGCGTGCCGGCGGGGAAGACCGTGGTGGTGGCGATCAGCGATCCACGCGCGAAGAGGAGCGTTCCGTCGGCGGCGCGAATGTCGGCGGCGGCGACCGTCTGCTGCGGGAACGTGACGGCAGCGGTAACCGCGAAGTCCATCGGCACGACCACGCCGAGACGCAATCGCGCTCCGGCACGGACCGGCAGGTCGTAATTGAGCGACGCAGCCGAGCCGACCGGAATTGTCGTCGTGGTGCCGCTGGCGGTGCCCCACAAGGTGATGGCGCGCGGCAGGATCAGGTCGGTATTGTTCTGCGCCGTGCCCGATTGCAGCACCCAGCCATTGTCGTCATTGGCACTGCCGTTGCGCACTTCCGGCGGCGGCAAGAAGCCGTCCGTGATGCTGCCGAAGATGTTGAGATTGCCGCCGGCGCGCAGCACCAGCGCGCCCGCGAGGCCAGCACCACGCGGCCCCGACACCGCATCCGGACCGTAGCGATAGCCGGACAGATCGAGATCGCCCTGCACGGTCAGGCTGCCATCCGCCGTCCTGCTAACAACCTCGACGCCCGGCCGCAGCGAATAGGCACCGAGGCCTGCCAGACGCGATGTCAGCGCGCCGTTACCCAAGGCATTGCTCATGAATTGCTGGCTGTCGGCATGGAGGCTGTCGAGGTAAGCCTGCGTAACGATCTGGGTCGGCTTGCCATCGGCCATCGGCTGAGTGCCGTCCGCCGCGTTGTCATAGGTCCAGAAGCCGTAGACGGCCACGGACTTGGCGCCGAAGATCGACGCAGGACCGGTCACATCCATGGCGATATCGTTAGCCGTCGCCGACCCACGACGTGGCGCGTTGAAGGTCACGCTGCCGCGCGCGACATTGTCCGCGGCGCGCACGTCGATGCGGGCACCGCCCTGCACCTGCAATTCGCCGCTCTTGCTCGTCAGCTCGACAATCGCTCGGTTAGGTGCATCGATCGCAAGACCATAGCTATCGACACGCAGCAGCGTGCCATGGGCATCAAGCGACGCCCGCGAGGTCAGCGTCAGTCCGTCGCGTGCGGACAGACGGATGGTTCCAACATTCTCGCCGCTGGCATCGATGCGGCCATCGACGGTGAGCCGGCCGCCATCGACGGAGACAGTCACCTGATTTGCCTTGACCTCGTCACCGATCGCAAGGTTCACGCCCTCGCGTTTGATTGCAAAGTTGCGCGCACCGAACATATTGCCGTCATTGAGGCGCATGTTGAGCGCCGCGAAATCGGCGATCTCCTGCGCCCTGATCTCGATACGTCCCGATTCAAACAGCACGTCGGTGCCGGTGGCCGCGTAGCGCCCGCTGCTACGACCTTCGATGCGACCACCGAGCGAAACCACACCACCGGCTCCGACTGCGCTGACGCTCAGGCTGCCGGCACGATTGTTCTCGGCGGAGAGATCAATGCGAGATCCCGCCTGCTGCAGGATATTTCCCGCCGCGCTAGACATCACGACGTCGCCGCCCCAGCCATAACGGGTCTGATCGAAGAATTGCACCGCACGACCGGCGAGGTCGAGGGTCGCTTGATCGCGCAGCGTGATGTCGCCAGCCGCATTCAGGGTCAGCTTACCGCTCGGCAGCACGATGGCAGTGGCAAGATCGATGCTTGCCGCTTTCAGGGTCAGTTCTGCACCAAGCCCTTCCGGCATCGTCGTGGCACCCGCGCCCTGCGGGCTGGAAACCGACAGCCGCCCACCCGAGGTGATCGACATCAACGACGCGGCGGCCCCGGTGATCACCGGTGTGACGATGTTGAGATTGCCGCCGGCATAGGCATAGCCGGTGCTTGGCGCATAGGCGCCCTGGCTCTGATAGACCGACAACGTCCCCTTGCTGTTGCTGGAGAAGCCGCGCGCGGCGATAAAATTGACGTCCGAGAAGCCCAGCAACAGGCGATCGAGCGTCACCTGATTGTCTGGCCAGCTCCGCTCGGGATAGCCGAGGACAACGTCGTCAGCGAGGATATCGAGACGGCCGGCGCCGGTACCAGCACCGCCGGCAATGACGGCAGCGGGCGGCAAACTGCCGATAGTGGACAGATCCTGCGTCGAGCGGCCAGAGCCGGTGCGGATACCGTTCCAGATCAGGCGCCCGGTGCGGATGCTGGCGACGTCGCTTCCGTCTGCGCTGTAGCCATAGATGGCCGGTGTCGAAAGTACGAGCTGTGCGAGGCTGGACTTGCCGGTAATGGGATCGATCGTATCGAGGCCCACCGTGCCGTAAAAGTTCATCGACTGGCTTGCCGCCAGAGTCAGTGTTTCCAGCTTAGGCGCGCCGATGCCGCGATTGCCGTTAAGCAGCGTGGTGAGAATGTTCTGATCGAGCGTCAACCCGTTCGGCAACAGACCGCGCGCCGCCATGTCGGCCAGCACCGCCCGCTCGCCGACATTGATGCTCGTCATGCCGAGCGTGAGGTTGCGCGTCCCGTAGCTGACATTGTTGCGGAATGCGAGATCAGACATGGTTGCGATGGCAATCGTGCCTTCGGAATAAAGCTGCGTGTCGAGATCGACGCGGCCGGCGCCGATATCCATCGACCCCCCGGTGCCGGTGGCGGCTGTCCGCGATGGCAATACGTCGATCCAGCCATTGGACAGCAGCAGCACGCTGCTCGACAGCGGATCGAAAATATATCCGTTCGAACTGTCAAACGGCACGGCTCCCTTGCCAAGGGTCGACAGGCGGGCACCGCCTTCGACTACAATTCCGCCCGCGCCCCGCGAGAGCAACACGATCTGCGCCGCAGACACATGGGCGCCGCTGCGCACGGCGACCTGTCCGGCCCCTGAGGTGATCTCGAGCCGGATGGCATTGAGCTTGTTCAATTCGGTGTCGCGGATCGACACGCTGCCGGTGGTGGCTATCACGCCGGCGGGAATGATCTCCACCAGGCTGTTGCCGGCACTGGTGCCACTGCCTGCGATGGTGACCATTCCGGAATAGCCGCCCTCGCCCGCGGCCTGCCTGATGACACCATCGAACACGAACGAGGTCTCGACGGACGACCGCGGCCGCAGCGAGAGCGCAAGCGCGCTTGCATCAGCCGCGATCCAGTCGCGCATCGGATTGCCGCGCCGGATCGCATCCGCGATGACGAAATCACTGTAGCTCGTCTCGTTATACTGCGAATGCGCGCGAACCGATGCGCCGGGCGTCAGCACGATCTCGGTGGGCAAGGCATCGGCGAAACCGGTCCCATATACGCCGCGATAGGCCTGCGTGGTGTATGAGCCCTCGCCCCGTTGGACTGCGCCAGCGAAGGCCCTGTTCGACGTCTGGCCGATTTCGACGCGGAATGCGCCGGGCAGCATCGCATATTCCGCCGGCAGCAGCGTATACCACCCGGCCGGAATACCGGGAACGCCCGCGCCGATCCGGATCTGCTGGCCAGCCTCTGCATCCGCTGCTCCAGCGCTCGAACCCTGCTGACGCGACGGGACGATCGCGTAGACCTGACCATCGCTTGAACTGAACTTATAGGCCGGATTGGCGGCAATGAGTGGATAGCGCAGCACATCGACCGAACCGCCACGACCCGACACGAAGCCGGCTCCCGCCAATTCTCCGCCGCCGGCCAGATCGAGCACGGCCCCGCTCTGGATCACAACCTGCTCGCCGCTTAGACGAATGCCGACTGGATCGATCGCACGAGGCGCGATGTCCACGCCATTATAGGAGTAAGACAGCCCGTCCACGGTGCCACCGAACGGCATCACAAGACCCGCACCGCTCGCCGATGTGACGCTGCCCGGCTGCAAAATGATCCGCCACCCCGTTGGGCTCACGGACGACTGATTGTTGGTGGAGGCACTCAGTTCAATCGTGCCGAACGGCGCACGAAGAACACCGCCCTGATAGATCGTGCCGCCGCGCAGCATCAATGAGCCGAAGGCCGAATACGGGACTTCGGGATCGACGCCGTCGTTCCGTCTCACCGTGATCGACCGCGCGGGATCGATCGGTCCACCCGACGGCGTATTGATGACGCCTGCAACAACGGCGGCAGTGGCCTGGGTGACCGGATAAAGCTGGTCAGCAGTGAATATGATATCGCCTGCGGACAACAGACTGGTCGTGTAATTCGTCACGCCGGCCGCAGTATTGTTGCCCTTCAGAAAGCGAATATCGCCATTGCTATGCAGATCGACCGTTGAAAAGCCACGCCGGTCGATGGCTTGCGAAATTCCGTTCGTCGTCGCGGAGGCACGGGCGCCGAACGCGACACGACTGCGGATATCAATGAGATCAGCATCGACGCGAAAAACTGCCGACGTGTTCTGGCCAGAAATGCTCCACGCCCCGGCAAGCGTCGGATAGATGCGATTGGCTGCCTCGACGCCATTGGTGGTGCCGCTCAAGAGAACATAGGGCGCGTCGAGGACCACGCGCGCATTCGCGCTATTGGTGGCGATGATGCCCTGATACAGTCGGATGCTTTGCGCAAGGCTGAGCGTCGTATCGCCGTCAAAGGTGATCAGGTCGCGCGCAAACAGCGAAAGATTGGCAAAGCCACCGGCCTTGATCTGATCGACGGAAATGCGGCCCTGCCCATAGACGAGTTTGGCGTCACGCTCGCCGGGCTGCAATGTGGCTGGCAAACCGCCGGTGCTCGAGGCCGCCGTGATAACGATTTCACGCGGCAAGCGCATCTCGTCCGTCGCTGTCTGATAGACGGTGGTTTCAAGTGCGAGCGACAAAGTGCCGCCAGCGGCACCGCCCCCGCCGGACGCGGCGATGAAGCTGCCGTCGAGGAACAAACCGTTCTTGGACGCAACGGAGATCAGTCCCCCCTGGCTCGCAACCAATTGCGGCGTGCCGCTGGATCGGCTGATGCCGCCATTTGAGTCGAGATCGAGCATCGCGATTGTGCCGGATGCGTTCAGAACTGCGCCGGGACGCACGATCACGAACGTCTCCGCAGCCTTGAGCGCGCCACTGCCGATGGCCAGATCGACGTCCCCGCCGATCAAGATCGAACCGCCAGCCATTACCTTGCCATAGGTTCGCCCCCGCACATCCGTAGCGGTCGCAGCCAGTCCCGACACATCCAGAACGGCATGATCACCGATCCAGGTCGAGTCGGCGCTATAGTTCGACGTTGCTTCGACGGTGAGAGCGAGGATCGGACCGCCCGTGATCGCGATATGCCCGCCCCGCGCCGTCACGATGCCATCGACGGTCACCTGCCCTTTGCCGCTTAGATCGATCGACTGGCCGGGATCGACCGCCAGTCTTGCGCCGTTACCAACCTTCAAGCCGCCGATCGCCGACATGCTCAGGCTGGCGCCGCCGCGCTGGGTCAACAGGCCCTCGCGCGGGTCTTCCTGAAACAGCGGCGGCATCCAGATCGCCATCGCATCGCCGGGAGCCGCACCGGTCGGCATCCTGAGGCCAGCCAGTGTCGGCCTCAGGATCGGCATGGTGACGTCGATCACCGCGCCCGGCGCCACCGACAGACCCGTGCCACTGCTGATCGCATAATGCGAGAAGCCGGTCTGCATCAGATCGGTGCCGATTTCGAGCATCGGCTTGACGGCGACAGGATTGGCAAATTGCGAACCCGTCGGAATAACGGTCCCCGCAGCAACGGTTGCCGGCTTCGGCAATGGCGTGCCGGCTGTGACGGTAAAGGGCCTGATCGGCAAACCATCCGGGAGTTCGCCGGGATTGATCTGATAGCCGACCGTCAAAGTACCACTGCCGATACGCGTGATCGTTCGCCCGGCGGGAACGGTTGCGCTGGATGTACCGCGATAGACGGTGGAGCCGACATAAACGACCATATTGGTGCCAGCCAGACTCCAGCCTTGTGGCCCGACAAGAATGCTCAAACCCGTCGTATTGGTGAACGTGACGCTCTGCGTCAGGCGCTCGCCTGCATCGAGACGAGAGAACACGACGTCCACCGGCGCGACCTGTCCTGTGCCGTACACCACCGCCTGATCGAGGATGAGATCGACCGGCGCCTTCTCGCCCGCTGCCAGCACGCCATTGTTCTGCAGCGAATGACCGCCGATGGACATGGCCTGTCCCGATCCGATGGTGAGCGTTCCACCGCCCATCGCCCCGGCTGCTCTGATCTTGCCGTCAAGCACCAGCTTGCCGGTGTGTGTCGGAATGCCGTTGATCGTGGAATCCGCGAGCAGCGTCACGTTGCCGCCCTTGCCGCCGGTGAACTGGCCACCGCGCGCAACACGCGCTCCGGACGCCACATCGATAACGGTTCCGGCAGTGATCGTGACATCTCCCGACGACTCGAGCGTGACTGAACCACCATTGACGAATGCCTCGTCACCGCGATCCACAGCACCACCCGAATTGTTCACCCACAGGCCACGCAAATCCAATGTGGCGCCCTGGCCGAGCGTGATGCCCGATGCCTGGTCGTTGACGAACGTCGTCTCCGTAACGAGCCGATTGTCCGACTGGAAGTGATTTGTGGCAATGACAGCGCCCGAGCGCGCCGTGACATCGGCATTGATCTTGACGTCGGAGGCCACCAGCTTGATGGTGCCGCCGCTGGCGACCGCGAGCGGTGCATCGATCGTTATCGCGTCCTGCGTCGCGAGGTCGATCACACCCAGCCGCAGACGATTGAGGTGGCCCGCATCGAGCCACACCGTGCCACTGCGGTCCGCGATATCGCCGTCAAGGCTGAGCCCCATGGTGATATCGGCAACGGTGCCGATCCGCACATCGGACATATAGGCACCGGTACGGCCGAAGCCATCATATTGACCAAGCGCAAGCCCTCCCGCCTGGGCGACCGAGTTCTGCCCCGACTTGTAGCCATCCAGAATGTCCGACCGGCGCGCTTCAATCTGCCGCTTGCCCTGGATGAGATCGGCAATGATATCGGCCTCCAGAACCGCCGTCGGCGCCGATATCAGCAACCGGCCGGCATCGCGCCCGACGGAATAGCCGTCCTCCCAGCGCAGGGAATTGCGGCCGCGATCGAACACCGTGGTCCAGATCTCCGTCAGCCGTTCATCCTCGCGCCCCTGAATGTTATGGGTGCGACGGAAGCCACCTGCGAAGCCGACGAAATCGAGATCGGCCGGCGCGTTGTCCACCGAGTAGCGCCGCCCGTCGCGACCGATCAGATTGGTCGAGCGGATCCAGCCTCCCGCATAATCGAGCGATCCGCCGGACAGATCGATGTTGGCGCCCTTCTGCGTGATCACCTCCGGCGCCGCCAGCGTGACGCTGCCGCCGATGGCGGTCCATTCGCCGATAGTGTGTGCGATGGTGCCCACATAACCGCCGACCTCGAGCAGGCCGCCGGATGTATAGTAGCGATCCGATGCATAGCCGCCGGTTCCCGCAGGAACCAGTGTGAGATTCCGGATGTCGATCCAGACATCATTGTTCTTCAGAGTATCGGCATCGCGGTTCTGTGGGCTGTCGCGCAGTTCGTTGCCCTGCACATTGACCTTGACGTTATTGGATTCCATGGCCAGCGCGACATTGCGCACGCCGGACACATCCAGCGTGGCGCGATCTTCGACAAAGATGCGCTTGCCGGCTGATACCGCGATCTGACCGCCCTGTGCCGCGCTATAGGACCCGCCTTTGAACAGGACGGTGCCGCCGCTGACGATCTCAATGCGCGATTGATCCGGGCGATCGGCGAGCAACGACAGATTATCGAACGCACCTATCGCGGAGAGATTCTGGGCCGCCGCCGCGATCAACGCATTGCGCTGATCGTCAAGCGCGGTTTCGCGGCTGTCGAGTTCAGGGAGAACGGCCGTCAGACTGCCATTGTCGAGCGTGACGTTGCCGAGGATGTCGGATGCGCTGTTGACGAGATGGATCGTGCCACGCGCATTCACAGATGTCGTCGCAAGCAACGTACCGGCCTGAGCCAATGTGCGCCCGGCGAGCGTAATGTCACCTTGCTGAGCGAAGATCAGCCCGGTATTGACCACGCGTCCGCTCGCACTGTCCGGCGCAAACACGGGCGCAATCTCGTTGCCACGCGTCGTCGATGCGACATTGGCAGCGGTACCAAATCCCGCGCGCAGAATGAAACTGTCGCCGGCCGCGAGCATTGCCTGTCCGCGCGGCGTCGAGATTGCGCCGGCATTGCGCACCTCCGCTCCCATCAGGAGAACATAGCCGCCGCCAGCCGTCACCGCCGACGGCGCGCGCGTGCTGATGGATGCGCCGGCCTCGACGAAAATCTTGCCGGCAATAGCGCCTGTGCCGCCCTCGCCTGCGCCCGCGAAACTCGGCTCATACACGCCACCGACCTGCGCGGAATAGATCGTCTTGGGATCGACCATTCTGGCGGTCGAGGCAATGAGCGAGCCGACATTGATTTGGCTATTTCCGCCAAAGATGATGCCGCTCTGGTTGATGACATAGACATGGCCGTCGGCTTTGATCTGGCCGAGGATATGGCTCGGACCGGTCGCGCTATCGACCCGGTTGAGGGCGACCCAATTGGCGTTGCCCTGTTGGTCAAAGGTCAGCGTCGTCCGCGCACCGACATTGAAACTCTTCCAGTCGAGAATGGCCTGCTGCGTGAGCTGACGCACATTCACCTGCGTCTGGCCATTGGCATCCACGCTTTGCGTCGGCCCGGTGGCGCCGCTTCCCCATCCGGTCGGCGTGTTCGCGCCTGCCAGCAGGCCGCCGAGGCCGAGACCGTTCGGAACGCCGAGCGGCGCGGTCGTGGAGACCTGCGCTGCTGCTGCGGCCGCCCGTGCGGCAGACTGCACCGCCTGCATGTCCTGCACGGCACGCGCCGCGCGAGCCAGAGACTGCTGCGACTGGGCCGCTGCGGCGGCCGCCTGCCGCGCCGCCTGTGACGCCGCATCCGCGGCAATATTTGGCGCAGACACGATGCCGCTGCTCCCGCCGCCATTGAGCGCACGCGCACAAGCTGCAGACGAAAACGCCATCAGAGCCGAGGCACTGACACCTGCCATCAAAAAGGCACCGTGACGAAATTTCTGGTTGCGCGGGCTCTTCTTGCGGTCGGCGGTCAGGCGACGAAACATCGGGCGAACTTTCTGGTGACTTGCTGGCGTCTTTTGAACATCGGCGCAGTCACTCACCTCGCCAATCGGCACTTGCCGACGGCGAGGCTGTGAGACGCCCCTATATGGAGGACGTCGCGCAACCATCTGACTCCGACAAAAATTTTATGAACGTTCTGCGACAGAGACCGGCGCCGCTGCCGCTCAACCGAGCAGAACGAGCCCGCCAGGCAGCGATCGCACGCGCAGATCGAACAATTCCGCGATTTTGGTCACCGCATCATCGATCCGATCGAGGCGAAATGTCGCGTCCATCGACAATTCGCCGATGCGATCATTCGCGAGCATGATGTATCCGCGCCGATAGCGATTGATTTCTGCGACAACCTGCGTCAGCGGTCTGTTCTCGAAAACGATCAGTCCTCGCCGCCACGCCGCAACGATCCGGTCATCCGCTGCCGCCACGCGACCAATCACGTTGCCCGCATAATCCACGCGTTGCCGGGCCATGACGGTCAATGTCTTGCCACCACAGGCAAGTTCGACCGTTCCGTCCAGACACGCAACCGACATGCCGTCCTGATCGGACCGCAGGTTGAAAGTCGCACGCGTGGCGCTCACACGGCCGGCTCCGGCCACGACGACAAGCGGACGCTCGCGCGGCACGGCCGTCTGCGCCATCGTCACCGCGATCTCGCCGTTGATCAGTTCCAACCGCCGAGCGCCGTCGGCCTGATTGAGTGAGGCAAGGCTCGTGCGCGTATTCATGTCGATCGAAATGCCGGCATCGACGTCGATCTGACGGCGCTCGCCGACACCCGTGCGGTGATCCGCATTGAGTTCCGCCACCGAGGGCCACAGGCCGAGCGGCGGACGCACGGCAAAATAACCGACACCTCCGACCGAAGCGGCCAAGGCCCCACCGAGCCATGCACGGCGCGTAACGGCCATTTTCACCGCGTTGACGGACTGTTTCGCTTCGGCTTGTTCAAGAACCGTTGTGGCCGTTTTGAACAGATCCCATTGCATCTTGACCAGGGCAAATGCGCGCCTGTTGTGCTCGCTCGCCGCTCGCCATCGTGCCAGTTCGTCAAGCTCGCTTTGCGTGACTTCCTTCGATCGCAAACGAACGATCCAATCGCGTGCGATGTCCATCGCCTCGTTAGACGAGCCGGGAGTGCCTGAATCAGAGATCATCATCGATCCCCGTGGCGCGTTTCGCTTTTCTGTCGATCGAGATGACGTCACCCAAGGCTTTCAAGCGCTCCTTGACGGGGAAATTTGGCAGGTTGCGGCTGCAAAAACGCAGCGCCAGTTTCATCTCGCGTTCGACAGAGCGCGTCGAAATTCCAAAACGCTCCGCGATCTCGCGATAAGAAAGCTCCTCCATCAGCGCAGCCCTGAAGATTGCCCGCCGACGCTCGGGCAAAGCACTGATCAGCTTCAATATAGCAGCAAGTTCGGAGCGCATCGCCACGATATGTTCGGGGTCGATGAGGTCTTCCTCGGATGCCAGCGCTGCTTCGAGGTCGGCGCGGCTGGCCCAACGCGTATAGGAGCGATGGCGGTCAACAGCCACGTTGATCGCAATCCGGTAGAGAAAACTTTCCGGCCGCCGCACGGCATCGCCTTCATCGAGACGGCCAAGACGAATCCAGGTCTCGTGCAGCGCTTCAGCAGCCACGTCCTGAGAACCGACTCGTCTTGCGAGACGGCGTTTGAAATCGTCGTATCGTGAAATCAGAAGATTTCGCAGTGTCGCACGCGCACTTTCAGCCATCGAGATCAACTCTCACTGCGGCCGAAGCGAGGCGCCGATCGCGCACCCGCTTTCACCCCTGGTCTCTCCAGGAGAGATGACGAGCGCGACTGGTTGTGGGAAATCGGTTGGCGGCGCTTTCCCGATCTTGATCCGCGATATCGCGGAATCGAGCGCCTGATCCCGCATGTCGTCGCCTGTCGTGTCAAGGCGCCTTGCCCGGATGATATCGCCCGACGGCGCGACCCAAAATTTGAGGGCAACGCGATAGCGTCCGGGCGAGGTCAATCGGTCCTTGCAGAGCGCCGCGAGAACGGCCCGCTGGACCTCCGTCAAATAAGGATGATCGTCCCCCGGCCAAGGCGTGGACGGCGGCTTGACGATGTTCAGCACAACGGCTCCGGCGGCGACTTTGTCCGCCGCAAGGTTGGATTGCTTCAACAGCACGACGAGCGCAGACCGCGGCGCCATGCTTCCCTTCAATACGGGAGCACCAACGCCGACCGTATGCTGCGCATCGACCAGCACTTCGATTCCGGTGACATCACTAAAATCTTGCAGAGACTTGGACAATGATTGTGCCGGCATATCGAACAGGAAGCTGCCTTCCGAGGCGAGCACCCAAGTCGAATGACTAGACACGGAAATAGCAATCACCATGAGCAGTCGCCGCGCCCTGGCGAACACTCCGCTTCGATCATTGCACTTACACGTCGGCTGTTGCCCCATGCGCTGCATCTAGGCCGACATCGTTACACTTAGATGTCATATATGGGACGCGCTGAATTAGCCTCCTGGCGCTGCGCGCTTGCAACACAACACGACTGATTGTATCACAGCCACAAGACACAGTCGCATCTAAGGCATTCAGCTTCGTTGAAAACGCTGAAGAATTCAGGGTTTTGGTAGAGTGTCTCTCTCCCGCTACCAAATATCGCAGCTTCACCAAAGCCTTACCGTTGTTGGACTGCGATCCTTCTCTTAGTTGTGGCTAATACCACTGACCGTACCACATTTAACTGAGTTAAGTTTTCAAGTCGCGTAGAATTCGGCATCATTGCCCAGTATGCTGGGTGATCAACTCACCTGGGCAATTGGTGAATTACGTTACCTTGGGGCTCTATGAGCCAGCAACGGACTGGGACACCTGCGAGCTCAGGCCAAAATACTGCCAGGATAGCCAGTCGATGTGGTTTGCCCGCCTCTACGGCAGTGCCCAAGACTCACCTCGTGTGATCGTCAGACCAGTTAAAGGTGGCCGGCGAGACACGCCGCACTCAGCCTGTAAGGCAAGCCGCAAGCAACAAAAGAGTCATCAAGCGCAGCGGTCCAACCAAGCCTAGGTAAAGAGGCAATTGATATCGGGACATGCGCCTTCAGCATTCCAAACGGTGCGCGTCTACATAGGCAAGGCTGGCGACATCGCCGGTGGGCACAACAATGAAGTTGTCCGAGCCGGGCGGGCCACGACGAGACGAACAGTGAACTCAGTTGTCGTTCCGGTCTGCCGCGTATCCGCGCGGCTAAAAGACACCGCTTAATTGGAGCAGTCGGCAAACCACATTTCTTGACGGGAGGGCACAGCAGATCATCTCTGAGTATGAAACCGAAATCTCCTCCCAATTGAAACAGACAGAGCTCCGACCTATCTCAGTCTATGATCTTCTCGTTCATCGTCCCGCAGGAAATCCCGAAACCTGCCCGCGTTACGCACATAATGCTCCGCATTGCGCTGCATTCCGTCACGTTCATCATCCCCGAGCAAACGCACAAATTTTGCCGGCGCTCCCGCCCACAACTCCCGCTCGCGAATCCGTTTACCTGAAGTCAGCACTGCGCCCGCAGCCAACATGCCGCCAGCTTCAATCATCGCCCCATTCATGACAATGGCACCCATCCCGACAAAAGCCCGATCGAGCAGCCTGCATCCATGAATGATGCTGCCATGACCGATCGTGACATCGTCTCCCACTACCGTACACATCTCGCCGGGATCCACATGAATGATCGTGCCATCCTGAATGTTGCAACCACGCCCGATGACGATGGAATTCGTATCTCCGCGCAAGACGCAGTTGAACCACACACTCGATTCATGGCCGATCGTGACGTCACCGATGACCATCGCTCCGGGCGCGATCCACGCCGTAGCCTCGACATTCGGCCGCACCGCCCCCAGCGCAAACATCAGCGTCCTCGCTTTCTCCAGTTCAACGTCCATGGAACGCCCCCGGAGGTCGTTTTTCGAGATGCGCACGAACGGCTTCTTGAAAATCCTCAGTCAGATAGAGTCTAAGCGGATCGGTCTGCGCGCCTATATCGCGCTCGAACCTGTCCATGAAGAAGCGACGCGCGCGGACTGTCGCCGAGACGCTCAATGGCGGGTTGGCCGCGATCGACCGTGCGATCTGATAAGCAGCGCGAAGATACTCGCCTTGATCACAGACCCGCGCAATCATCCCCGCGCGCTGCGCCTCTTCCGCCGAAAAAAAACGGCCGGTCAACGCGACCTCTGTCGCGAAAGCGGCTGCGCCACAGAAATGAGCGAGGCCCCAATAGCGTGCACCGCCGAGCCCGCGTGGGGTCTCCGTGATCTGGAATCTCGTTCCAGCTTCGGCGACGACGATATCGCACTCAAGCACAATGCCAACCGCGAGCCCCATCACAACGCCATGCGGCGCAGCGATGACCGGCTTCCACCGCACCGATCGCGTCAGCAGGTCGCCGGAATGGGCGTCCGGCTCTTGCGGTCCCCCGAGCCGCTCAAATTCCTCTCGCGTGCGACACTGCCGCGCAAGAACATCCGCGCCACTCGAAAACGCTCGACCTGCCCCTAGAAGCACCGCCGCACGGGCGTCGGAATCCTCGTCGAAACGGCGCAGCGCCGCCGACAACGAACGGACCAGATCGGCATCGAAAGCATTCAGCTTGTCGGGCCTGTTCAGCCGGATCGTGGCAACATGATCCTCGACGGCATAGTCGACCAGCGCTTGCGCGGCGGCCATCATAGATAATAGCTCTTGTGAATAATGATCCACTGCCCCTTGCACAGCGCGAGATTGAAGATGTCCTCGCCCTCGAGCGTGTTCGGTCCCATCACAAAACCGAATGGCACGCGCACGCTGGCCAACGGCCCGACAAAACGCACCTCGATGGCCTTGGCCTTTTCTTCCGCATTGTCGTATTTCGCGTGCAGCGATCGGATCACGCCGATGAAGCCATCGACGTCATTGACGCGCACGCTATCTCCCTTGACATAGTAATGCGAGATATTTGCAGAGGGATCGAATGTCGATCGCAACGCGTCTTCATCGCATGTCCGCACCGCTTCAAGATATTTCCCGATCAGAGCCTCGACGTCTCGTGCATCTGATGCGCGCTCGGATGGAACGTCGGAGAATGCTGGGCTGGTCATTGGGTTTCCTTCCTTTTATTCCAGTTCAAGTATCGACCGCGACGACAATGTCGTGGTTGCGCGTCAGTATCGACGCCTGCTGCCGTACCGTCGGGTTGCGGATGATATCCTTCGCAATCAGCGAGCATTTCAATTTCTCCGCTATGGCGAGGCAGGCGCGTTGCGCACGGATGGGATCGGCGCCATGCACGAAGAGATTGTCGGTTACGCCCAGCGTCGAACTCCCGACGATTTCCCGCCATATGCGAAGCAGAACCAGTTCTGTTTCCGTTTCGGCCAAGGCACCTTTCGTCGACAATTCACTCGCGAATGCGTCACGCATGCTGCGTCTTGCCGTCTTGCCAGTTGCGCTCTTGGGAATCGCCGCGACACGGAGAACGGCTGCAGGAATTTTGTAGGTGCTGATTCTGTTCTTCAGAAACTGCCTCACATCGTCGCCGCTGAGGTCACTTCCGGCGCGGACAACGATTGCTGCGACCAGTTCCTCACCCAATGTCGGATGGGGGATCGAGAAACTGATCGCTTCTGCGACATCGGGGTGCGACAGCAACGAGCTATCGATTTCGAGCGGATAGACGGAATGCCCACCGCGTTTGATGAGCTCTTTGGTCCTGCCCAGTATGAACAGGAAACCATCGTGATCGACATGACCAACATCGCCGGTGCGCAACCAGCCCTGAGCGAAAAACTCCGGCCCATTTTCACCAGAAGCATAGCCGGTGATTACACTCGCCCCCCGCAAAAGGATCGCACCTTCGGTTCCCGCCAGCACATCCTCGCCCGCGTCATCCACGATCCTGACCTCTGCGCCGATCGGCACGCCCACAGACCCCGCCTTTCGCAGATGGGTCGGCAACAGGTTTGAACAGACGGTCGATGCCGTTTCGGTCATGCCGTAGTTTTCAAGCAACGGAACGCCGAACAGACTTTCGTAATCGCCAATCGCAGATGCCGGAAAGGGGGCTGAGGACGAGCGCATGAAACGCAGCGATCCCTGCGGCGGCGCCCGCTCCAATGTCTTGTAAAAATCGAGCAACCCCAGATGAAATGCCGGCGAGCCGGTGAACCATGTGGGCCTTAACCGATCAAACGCCTCATCAAATGCTGCGGGCGTAAAGGAAGGCGCGCAAAACTGCGCGGCGCCCGCCAAGAGCGACGATATACCTGCGCTGATCAGCCCATGCACATGATGATGCGGCATCGGATTGATACAAATGTCGGAAGAACCGATCTCGTAGCTTTTCCCGATGGAAGCGGCCGCAGCGAGAACATTGGCATGCGTGAGCGCGACATGCTTCGGCTTCGATGTCGTTCCGGACGTCTGAAGCAGCAATGCGATATCACCATGCTGCAGATCATTGCCCAGCTGTAATTCGTGCTCGCTCCGGATTTTCAAATCGGACACCGAGACAGATCGAACGTCCAGCCCATGCGCCAGCGCGATGCGCGAGATACGCTCCTCCCCCGTGAGGTCGACGATCAAAGCAATACCGAGATCACTGATCGCGGCGGAAAGCTCTTCGTCCAGCAAACGAGGATCCAGCGGACAGCAAATGGCAAAGGTCGATACAGCAAGAAATGCAAGAACTCCGTCCTTGCCACGCGGCGTCAACAAGGCGATCCGGTCATCCGCTCCAGATTCATGCAGACGCGCTTCTAACGCGATCGAACAAACGATTCGTCGTGCATCCCGATAAGTCGTCCGCGCACCATCCATTTGGAGAAACGCGGTCGCGTCGGGATCGTTCTGGAATATTTCTGCTGCAATGCTCATGGTTTTAGTTAGTTCGACGATCGCGATCATTGCAAACTGGAAGATTCAAACTCGCTCTTCGGATTTACCGAAACGTCAGGACATAGGCACTCACTGCCATCTATTTGAACTTTTAAAAATGCCTCGGCGCTGGAACACTTTCTGCAGGATTTCTCTCACTATCTGCGAGGTGTTTGGAAATGCGTTTCGATCTGTCCGACCTTCGTCTGTTCGTAAACATTGTCGAACGCGCGAGCATCAGCCTCGGTGCGACTGCAACAAATATCAGCGCGGCATCGGCGAGCGAGCGGATACGGCACATGGAAGCCGATCTCGGCACCGCCTTGCTCATACGTGACAAGAAAGGCGTTCGCTCAACGCCAGCGGGGGGCGCACTACTGAGCCACGCACGGCTCATCATGGCGCAAAGCGATCGGATGAAAGGAGACCTCGCAGAGTATGCGCAAGGATTGCGGGGACGCATCCGCTTATTGTCGAACACCGCTGGTCTGTCGGAAGTCCTTCCGACTTTTATTGGAAAGTATCTCATCGAGAATCCTGCGGTGGATATCGATGTCGAGGAGCGGCAGAGCCACGGGATCGTCGACGCGATCCGCAACGGTGAACGCGATGCTGGCATCGTGGCCGATTTCACCTCAGCAGGCGACCTGGAATTGCTCCCGCTGGCGCTGGATCAGCTGGTTTTGGTCGTTCCGAAAGGGCATGTCTTTGCAACAAGGCGATCCATCGAGTTTTCGCGCGCGATATCTGCAGAGCTCGTAGGGCTTCTCGGTTCGAGCGCTCTGACCGAACATCTGGAGATGCAGGCTGCCAAAGCCGGCAACCGCATCAGATGGCGTGCGCGCGTGCCCGGCTTCCCCGCGATCTGCGGGATGGTTGCACAAGGCGTCGGCCCCGGGATCGTCTCGGAAAGCGCTGCGCGCCGTGCCAGCAAGACCATGCCCCTGAAGATCGTCAACATTACCGATACCTGGGCCCGGCGTCGCCTGAGCCTCTGCCTAAAGCGAGGTGAACAACGACCGCTTTATCTGGAGCGCTTCGTCGCCTTTGTGCGACGGGAGGGCAAGCGGGAGCAACCACGCTCCCGATCCAGCAACACCTCACACGATTGAACGTTCGTTACACATCCGGAGCACATCTTATGCGTAAGTTCTTTGCGGTCCTCGCTTCAGCGTGGCTGTCCAGCACGATTGCTGTTCAAGCGGACGCGTTTCCATCACGGCCGATCACCATTATCGTGCCCTATTCAGCTGGAGGCCCCACTGACATCGTCGGTCGACTGATCGCCGACTCGATGTCCGATACGCTCAAGACACGTGTTCTGATCGAAAACATGGGTGGAGCGGGCGGCACACGCGGTGCAGGCCTCGTGGCCCGTGCTGCACCGGACGGCTACACGTTGCTGCTGCACAATATCGGCCACGCGACGAGTGCAAGCCTGTACCGGAAGCTGCCATACAGCCCTACAGGCGATTTCGAGGCCATCGGGCTGATTACCGACGTGCCGATGACGATCATCGGAAGACAGTCGCTCGAAGCAAACTCGTTTGCAGAATTCGTCGCGTTGCTGAGGGCACAATCTTCCAAGATAAATTTCGGGCATGCTGGTGTCGGCTCCGCCGCACATCTATGCAGCCTTCTCCTGATGGCATCAGGAGGCATTCAGGTCACCAGTATCCCCTATCAGGGCAGCTCGCAGTCGCTCCGGGATATTGTCGCGGGTCAGATCGATATCGGATGCGACCAGACGACAAACACGATGAACCAGATTCGATCAGGACAGGTGAAAGCATTCGCGGTCACCACCTTTTCGCGGCTGGGATCAATGCCGGACATACCGACTGCGCATGAAGCGGGCCTCAAGGATTTCGAGATCACTGTCTGGCATGGTCTTTACGCGCCCAAGGGGACAAGCGAGGCTATTCTTTTGAAGATGAACACAGCCCTTCGCATCGCGTTGCGTGACCCACGTGTCGTCGCACGTTTTGCAGAGCTTGGTACGGAGCCGGTCACCGAAGCCAGGATGTCGCGGGACGTGCACAGCGCATTCGTGGCGTCGGAGGTTGGAAAATGGCGCACGGTCATTGAAGCAGCAGGC
Organism: Bradyrhizobiaceae bacterium PARB1; assembly: GCA_002256345.1. GTDB lineage: Bacteria > Pseudomonadota > Alphaproteobacteria > Rhizobiales > Xanthobacteraceae > Tardiphaga. The sequence continues at coordinate 55,559 of NKIY01000005.1, forward strand.
GCTTTCGTCGATTGACGCTGCACGCGGGATGCTCAAGGCTCCATCCCGCGCTCACTCTCCATGATTGGCGCCCTAACGAGCGACCAAGGTGTCGAGCTTTTCGCGTTCCTCGATCGTAAGTTTACGCCGCTGCTCATCGTCCAGATCGCCATTACCGAGCATCCGGACCGCGCTGTTCGGATCATAGCGATTGTCACCGGTCCGGCGCCGGCGACGCTCGTCCGGCGTTTCACCCTCGCTTCCGCTGTCGCCGCCGCCATAGCCCAGCACCTCGACGATGATCACCGACGGCCGCTCGTTAGCGGCTTGCGTCGGTGTCGCCGTCTGCTGCGTAGCTGCCGTCGCATTCGAGGTCGTGAGCGCCGCACTAATGCTCGGAGCCTGAACAGTGGGAATGCCTGCGGCCGTGCCCTGCACCTGGATATTCGCCGCGTTCAGCACCTGAAGCGCCGCGAGGTTGATGTTGCCCGACACACGGATGCCCGCTTCACCCGCATCGATCGTGCCGAGCGGCGCGATCAGGTCGATGTCGCCCGCAGCCACGTCCGGGATCGGATTGAGCGTCGCAATGCCGGCACCGGATGACGGCACCGCCGGTGCCAGTGACACATTGCCATACATGTCCATCGTTCGCCGCGGCGGGGTGTAGAGCACCGTCGTCTTGGCGCCGCGACCGGCATTGATGTCGCCCTGTTCGGACCAGGCAAAGATGTCGCCGCCGAAGGTGGTCATGATACGCGACAGGCCGAGCAGGATGCTGCCCTCGCTGAACATGCGGATATCGCCCTGACCCTGCGTGACGATGCCTGCCGTCGCCGGCGGCACCAGGCCTTCGACGCCGATCACGATCTGGCCGCCCGGCGCCATCATCTCGATATGGCCGCCGAAATCGGTACGAACGCCGGCCCCGCCGAACATGATGATATCACCGTCACGCAGGATCTCGGCACCGTTAGCATCGCGATCCGGAAACAGCGTGGCGATCATCGCGCGGCCCCGCACATAAGAGCCGAAGCGCGCGCTTGTGGAATCGTTGTATTCGCGGCCACCCCCGCGGGTCTCGGCATAATAGACCTCGCGCAGGAAGATGCGCTGCTGCTCCGGCGCCAACGTATCGAAATAGGCCAAGCCTTCCTCGGCATTGCCGGCGAAGCCATAGCGCTGCTGCAGCCAGGCAAGCAGCTCCTTCTCATAGGTCTTGGCAACCTTGCCTGGCTGGTCGGCCAGTGGCTGGTTGGTCGCGGCGAGATTGGCGGGATCGAGATAGCGGGAGCGGATCGCGTCCCACTGGGCACCACCAGCCATGCCTGCCATCATCGCGATGGAAGCACCGGGCCTGATATCGCCGGCAATCACCGAGCCGATCGACGTGACGATCGCCCTATCGTCCTGGACAAGATTGCGCCCGGCCGACAGTTCCAGCGAGCCCGGACCCGCGATCTGGACATTTGCATACAGGATGTCACGCCCGGCGGAGATGACAGACACATCAGTCTCACGCTCATGCACGATGAGATTGCCACGCAACTTCGCCGTCTCATAAGGGAAGTAATCGGGCTCGGGCTGCACGAACAATGGCGCATGTCCGGTGTTCACGATGTCCCGACCGGCCATCATGCGCAGCGGCGCACCCGCATTGTACCAAGTCAGCAGAGACCGTCGAGACGATGTCAAAGCGCTGAAGCTCAGAACTTCGCCAGACCTGACGCCGATGATATCACCAGCCCGCGCGTAAAAACGCACCGGCTCGGCATCATCCGCACGTCCGAGCGGTATGGCCGCCGAGTTCGGGCCGAAAGCAAACAATGTGTTGATGCGCGGCGCCGGAGTCGCGGGTTGATAGTTCAGTCCCATCCCCTCGGTCGCGAGATTGTGCACCGTCACGCCGCCGGATTGCCCCGCAAAAGCAGGATTGAATGGATCGGGCAGATCGGCGCCGGAGCCCGACAGGCTGATGGTATAGCCACCCGCATTGATATGCTCGGCCGCAAGGATTTGCAGTTCGCTGCGCGGTGACGGCGCAATCAGAAGGGACCCGGTCCGCGCTGACGGGCTGGTCGGCGCGCTGTAGCCCGTTGCTGTGCCGTAGAACACGCTGCCGCCGAGCGCTGCCGCGCGCAGGACCGAGGGATAGGTGAACCATCCGTCGGCCTGATTGCGATCGCTGGCGCGGTCCCTGCCCAGGATCAACGTCGTATCGATCTCAGCCGACATGACCGGCGTCAGGCTGCCGCCGGCCGACATCAGATTGATCGCCGTATGCGGCGTCCAGAGCGAGAACCAGCTTTGCCCCCCGCCAGTGAAGGACGAGCCACGTGCCGAGAATGCCGAACTGTTGGCGAGGTAACTGCGGCCAGCATCGCCAGCGCCACCAAGCACGAGATCGCCCAGCGTATCGAGATAGACCGGCGAATCGCCGGGAACGAGCGTGATGCCGCCGCGAACGAGTGCCAGCGCCGGCGTGAACGGATCAATCGCCCTGGTATCGAAGGCATCCGAGCGACCGGTGCCGCCGGTCTTGTAGTAGAACTGGGTGGTGCCAGATGAACCGGCAGCGACATTGGTCAGGCCGCGCAGATTGACGATAGCACCATAGGCATCGTTGCGCTCATTGCCGGTCGTCCGCAAAGGGTTGAGACGTCCGCCAATGGTGACATCGATGTCGCCACCACCGGTGAGCACCAGCGAGCCATCGGATGTGACGCGCCCCGTGCTGCCGACCGCGACAACGAGCCCTTGACTGCGTGCGGCGACATTGCTGTTGCCCGACGCAAACCCGCGCAATGTGACGGCGCCCGCATCGCCGGCGGCCCGGATATCGACATTGCCACCACCGAGGGCACCGAAGCCCAGGAAACCTGATATGACCGGATTCGTGGCCAGTTCCGGCAGAGTGTAGGTGCCGAAATTAACCCACCACGACGTGGGAATCGCCTGATCGACGGCAGCCGTGCCAGACCCCTGGCGCCATAGCCAGTTGCCCACGACGGCGCTGGATGTGCGGCCATCGGCAAAGCCCTGGAGATCGCCGATCAGTGCCCCCCCGAGCGAGACGGCAAGGTTGCCGCCGCGGTCCGGATACCAGGCACGGTAGGCAGAAAGGGCTGCCGCATAGTCGGCGGACTGCGCGCCGATCAAGGTGTTGTCTGCCAGCGTCCCGCGTGCACGCTGGAAGGCCGGATCGACCGCGGTCGCGGTGCCTGCGGTGTAGACGCCGAAGAGCGAGTGCATGCGCAGATCGCCGGCAGCGACCAGATCAAGATCGCCGGTGCCCGTACGCAACACGCTATAGCCGGGCGCCCGCAGATCATAGGACGCGGCATCCGGAATGCGCACGCAATCATATACTCCTGAGGCGCACCGGGTGTTCTGGATTGTCGCCGTTACTCTATTGCCAGGAACCGCCGCGGAAGGGTTCTTGCCGTCTGGGTCCGCGCCCCATACCCAATAGCCGGGCGTGACGGATGAGCGCGCCAGATAGTGCGTATCAGCCAGAACGATGCTGGCACCGAGACCCGCGGCCGAGAGCGCACGATGATCCGACGACGACAGGTCCGCACCGGCGACAAAGCGCATGTCCCATGACAGCGTACCGTCGCTCAGCATCGGCGCGACCGCCCAATCGCGCCCCTGCGCGCCGCCGACTGATGGACGCAGACTGATCGGCAGATTGCCCGGCAGTTCGACATGGGTCATGGACGGAATGAGTGCGCCCTGCGCAAGCGCTGTCGGCCCCGTGGTCGTCATGGCGATCGGCAGCAACACGCCCTTCGGCCACGTCATTGCGGCCAACGGCGTGGCGGCAAGCAGGCGCGTACCGGCGCCAAGCCTCATACCCGCGGTAAAGGTCACTTGCTCAGGCGTGACCTTACCGGCGGCATAGGCCAGAGAGCCATCGGCGGCATAGACATTTGCGGCCAGTACACTGCCGCCCGGCACGATCATATTGCCGGCGAGTACCGCATCCACCGGCAGCACCGTGCCAGCAGGCAGAGACATGGCAGCGACATCGATAGCGTAGTTCAGCTTCGCGCCCGCTGGAAATTGTGTGCCGGTATCGAGCGTGACGCCGTCAATCGGCACCACGATATCACCGCCAAACGGCGTCGAACCACTACCGATCGCGCTGCCTGGATTCTCCGTCAACACCCAGCCGCTATCGTCGAGCGTCGAGGCAGGAAGCGCGAAACCGTCCGTCACGCTGCCGCGCACATTCAGGTTTCCAGCCGCGCGCAGAACGAGAACACCGGGCTCGCCATAGCCGCGCCGCGCCGGGTCGGCCGGATTGGAATGTGGCCCGTAGCGATAGTTCGACAGATCGATATCGCCGGTAATGGTCAGATCGCCATCGGGATTGGCCACGCTCTTGACGGCCACGATCTCTACGCCGGGGCGCAGGCGGTAGCCTCCGAGGCCAGCCAGCCGCGCCGAGAGCGCACCATTGCCGAGCGCCGCATTGATGAAGCTACGGCTATGGCCATCGATCGTGTCGAGATAGGCTTGCGAGACGAGTTGCGGGCGATTGCCGGTGACGTCGGGCACAGTCGCATTCGGCGCATCGTCATAGCGCCTGAACGCATTGACGGCCACGGTCGCAGCGCCTCGGATCGTCGGTGCGCCATTGATCGTCACAGCGACATCGTCCGAGCCCATTCGTGGCGCATTCAGGTCCAGCGTACCGCGTGCCACGCCATCGTTCCAGGCAGAGTCGGAGCCGCTGCGCAGATCGATCACCGCCCCGGCACCGAGGGTCAGCGTTCCGGCACGGGTGGTCAGGTCGACGATGGCCCGGTTCGGACTATCGATGATCTTGCCATAACTATCGACCCGCAGGCCCTTGCCATGCGCATCGAGCGCCCCGTTGACAGTGAGATCACCGCTCGCAGCGAGCCGGATCGAACCGACCTGGACGCCGCTGGCATCTATGCGGCCGTTGACGGTCAGGCTGCCGTTGTCGAGAACGACCTCGACATGACGCGCCTTGACCTCGTCGCCGATGGTGAGGCTGCCCTGTTTGATCTGGAAGCGGCGTGCCCCGAAGGCGTCTCCCGCGTTGAGACGTGCATTCAGCCCGGCAAAGTCGGCAAGCCTCTGCACTCGCACGACCAGCTGGCCGCCGTCATAGGGCACGATGGTGCCGCCGGCATCGTAATAGCCACTGGCGGCGCCGAGGATCGTGCCGGACAGATCGACATAACCGGCGGTGTCCGCGAGTGCCATCACGGTCATCGTGCCGGCCCGGTTGTGCCGTGCCGACAGATCAACGATAGAGCCGGCCGTCGTGATGACATTGCCGTTCTTGCTGCTGAGCGCGAGATCGCCGCCCCAGCTGTATTTTGACACATCGAAGAACTTGACTTCGCGGCCCGACATGTCGATCCGCGCGCCGGCGCCGAGAGTGACATTGCCTTCGGCAGCGACGGTCAGCCGGCCCGACGGCAGAACGATGGCGGTATCGACGATCACCGATTGCGCAGCGAGTTCGATCTGCGCGCCCAGCGCGGCGATGCTGTCCGCGGTCGCGGTCGCCGTCCCTGCCACCGTCATCGTGCCGCCCGCGGCCAGGCGATGCACCGCGCCTGCCGTTCCGGTCAGAACTGGGGTCGAGACAATCAGGTTGCCGCCCGTTCGGCTGTAGCCGTTCACCGCATCATAGGCGCCCTGCCGATGGAAAACTGACAGCGAACCCTTTCCGCTTGCGACGACTTGCTCGGACGCGGTGAGTTTCACGTCGGTGAAGCCCAATGCCAGGCGATCACTGGCGGCGAGATTGTCCGGCTGGGTGTTGGGCCCGTAGCCGAACAGGATCGACCGCGCATCGATGGTGAGCTGGCCGTCGCCGAGCAGACCGGACATGGCGGCGCCGGGAGCGCCGATGCCGCCGGTCCAGACGAAGTCACCGGCACGGATAGCGGCGACGTCGCCTGCCCCACCATAGCCGTAGATCGCTGGCGCGCCGAGCACCAGCCGCTGCAACCGGGTGGCGTCGAAATCGACCGACCCGAACACATTCACCGCCTGCTGGGCATTCAGCACGAGCGACTGCAACGCCGGCGCACCAATCGCCGTATTGCCGGTCAACAGTGCCGAAAGACGCTGCTGGTTCATCACCAGGCCGTCCGGCAAATTTCCGGCTGCTGCAGCAGCTGCAATCGCGCCGTCTTCGCCGAGATTGATCGACGACAGGCCGAGAACCAGATCGCGTGCGCCGTAAGCGAGATTGTTGCGGAAGTTGATCGCACCTGCCGCCGCGATGCCGAACGTGCCTTCGGTGACCATCCGGGTCTGTGTCGCACAGTTGGTCGTTACGCAGGCGCCAAGATCGAACGAAACCGTGCCGAGCGTCGCACCCGCGCGCACGCTGTAGAACAGGTTCATCCAGCCATTGGACAGCGCCAGCACGCCATTGCCCGTGAAGACATATCCGTCGTCCGAATCGAAGCTGCCGCGTCCCTTGCCGACCGTGCTCAGGATCGCACCTTCCTCGACGGTGATCTTGCGATTGGTCGCATTCGTCGTCGTGCTGGCGAGAATGATGTCTGCCGCCGACAGCACGGCGCCAGAACGGATGATGAGATCACCGCTTCCGGTGACGGTGGCAAAGCGGCCGGCCTCGTCATTGGTCGAATAGATCGTCGCATTGACCACGAGGCGCGGCGCATTGAGCCTGCTCAGCGCATCGCCATGAACCGACGCACCCGTGAGGCTGGCGGCCGGCGTGCCCCCGGCGGCGAGGATCTCGCCGATACCACGTGCCTGTACCGAGCCGTTGTAACCATCGCTATCGGCCGCGTCGAACAGCACACTGCCGTTGACGATGAGCGCGGCCGGCGCCGTCGGCGCATTGTTGGCGGGCGTGAAGAGGAGATCGAGCAGCTTGCCGTCCGAGGTCAGCATGGCACGCGGGATGCCGATGCGCGCGGCTTCCTGCACCACGAAGCTGTTGTAGCTGGTCTCGTTATAGGTCGAATGGGTGCGCACCGATGCCCCTGGCGTGACGACGATGCGGTTTGGCAGCGCCTCGCGAATGCCGGTATTCGCCGTGCCGAGATAAGCCGATGCGACATAGGAGCCATTGCCGATATTGGCCACGACACCCTGTCCGGATAGATCGCGCGCGCCGATCTCCACGCGATAGGCACCGGGCAGAAGCGCATAGGTCGATGGCATCAGCGTATAGGTGCCGGCGCGAAGGCCCGGCACACCTTCCGGGATGCTGATCTGCCGACCGATTGCGGGCGTGCCATATCCCGCTTCCGGTGCGACCGGCGCATAGGCTCCGCCGATCGTCGGAACGATGGCGTAGACGGCGCTGTCCGCCGCGCTGAAGCGATAGCCCGGATTGCTGTTGGCCATCGCCGTTTGCAGCACGTCGACAGAGCCGCCGCGACCGGTGACGAAGGCGGCCCCCAGCAATTCGCCGCCGCCGCGCAGATCGAGCAGCGAACCCGGCTGGCTGTCGATATGCCGCGCGCGCATCCGCACGCCCTGGCCGATATTAGTCGTGCTGGACATGCCGCTGGCACCGATCAGCGCGATCTCCTGCCCGTCATATGTGTAGGTCTGCCCATCCGTCGTGCCGCCATAGGGCATCACGAGACCGGCGCCGCTCACCGAGGTGATGCTGCCGGGCAGTAGATAGACCCGGTCGACGACACCGCTCGTGAGGCCGAAGGTCAGCGTCCCTAGCGGCGCACGGACGATGCCGCCTTGATCTACCGTACCCGCGCCGAGCGACAGGTTGCCAAAGGCGGACAGCGGCGTGGCCGGCGTGGCACCGCCATATCGCCGGATGGTCAGCACGCTGTCGGGGGCAAAAGTGGACATGGACGTCCAGCCTGCAACGATTTGCGCCCCCGCACCTGTGACTGGATAGATCTGGGCGGCCGTCAACGTGACGTTACCGGTGCTGGCGAATTCGGTGGTGATGCCTGTGCTCAGTCCCTGCGATGCCTGCCCCTGTAGAAGACGCAGGTCGCCCCGGCTGACGAGATCGACCTGTGCGAAGCCGCGCCGGTCCACAGTGTAAATACCGGCCGCTGACGTAGCAGTGCCGTTGACGCCGAAGCCGACGCGATCGCGCAGGTCGATCAGGTCCGCCTCGACCCGGAACGCTCCGACGCCCGCGCGCTGCGAATTCTGCGATCCGCGATCCCACAGAAGACCGGGCAGCACGAACGAATCCCGCGCCAGCCGCGTCACGCCTGCCAGGCGCACATAGCGCGCAACGAGATCGATCGTCGCTGTCGTCGTCGCCGCATCGGTAAGGCCATAGACGCCGCCATAGAGGCGCAGGCTTTCACGCAGATTGAGCGCAACATCGCCGTCGAAGCTGATGGGACCGTGAGACAGCAGCGACAGATTGTCGAAGCCGCCCGCCGCGATCCGATCGACGCCGATCCGCGCCTTGCCCATCGTCACACCCGCGAGCACGGATTCTTGGTCATTCAAGCCCGCAAGTTCGCTGTCGCCTTGTATTTGCGCGATCTCGAATTCGCGGTGCCTGCGGATGTTGCCGGTGGATGCGACCGGATAGTTCGCCGATTGCAACGCCAGAGCCAGCGTGCCGCCGGCTGCAGTGGCGCCGCCGGCTTGCGCGCGCATGACGCCGTCGAGATAAAGCGCATTGTTCGATTTGATGACGATGCTGCCGCCATTGCTTGCCACGAGCGTTGCCGCCGTGCCGAGATCGAACACGGCGCTGGTGCCGGAAGCATCCAGAACGGCGCCCTTGGCGATGACGACGTAAGCGTCGGGCGCATTGGCGGCTCCCGTCGCTTCCCAATCGAGCGCACCGCCGATCTCGATGCGGCCGCCGTCGGCAACCAGGCCATAACGACGACCACGCAAGTCCTGCGCATGCACTGCACGCGCAGCGACATCGAGAACCGCCTCCTGGCCGATCCAAAACAGGCCGGTATTCGCGCTCCCTACCCCTTGTTCACGATCGAGCGCCGAGATAGCTCGATCGATGACGATCCTGCCACTGGCGGCCCTGAGCTTGCCATCCACATAGACGTTGCGGCCGAGCAGGCTGATCGTCTCGTCGGGATCGACCGTGATGCTCGCTCCGCGTCGGACATCCACGAGACCAATGCCGTTGTCGAGGCTCGGATCGAGCAAAGAGCGCGTGGATTGCAGCGACATGCTGGCACCGTCGCGCTGGATCAGGCGGCTGTTGCCGATATTCTCTCGCCACAGGGGCGGCATGAACAGGGTCAGCGCATCGCCGGCATCGGCATTCGTCGCACGCCCGACGGCCATACTCGTCAACATCAATACAGGCATGATCGGCGTGATGGCTGTATCGGCCAGAACAATCACACCCGTCCGACCATTCACCTTGTAGTCGGAGAATCCTGACTGGAACAGATCGGCACGCAGCGCGGAGGTCGGCACCACACGTAGATCGACACCGAACAGCGATCCAGCGCGAATGGTCGATCCCGCGGCCAGCGTGAATGTCTTTGGCGCCACTGCACCAGCAGCCAGCGTCACATTCCGCGGGGCAATTGGAAAACCATTGGGAAAGACATTCGCATCGACCACATAATCCCGCGGAAAATAGGTGGCCGTGGTTGGATTGAGTCGAAGCACCGTTCCTGCGGGGATATGACTGATGGGCTGCGGAATGCTGCCAAGACCGGGCGGCACAAATGCTAAGGTGCCATCCTTGCCGATTCTAAAGATTCCGGGACCGTAAGGACTGCTGTCTGCATTGATACCGAAGTCGAGCGTGGCCACCGGCGGAATCCAATTGGCGGCTAACGAAACCGAGCCACTGGAAGCAGCGCCGGAGGATCCGATCTGCTCGCCAGGCTGTGCGCGTGTGACTGCATATGTATAATCAACCGGCAGCCGGTCGCCCTGATTGACAACAAACGCGTCTTTCAGCACGAGATCGGTCGGCGCGACCTCACCTGCTGACAGATAGCCATTGTTCTTGAGCACCTCGCCGCCGATGGCGATCGTATTGCCGGATTCGATGATCAGCCTGCCGCTGCCGCTGACGCCGTAGGCCGCAATGGTGCCGTTCAGGGTCAGAAGACCATCGGCCTGACGAACCGTGTTGTCCCGATCCGCGACGAGGGTCACGTCACCGCCGCGGCCGCCAACCAGTTCGCCCCGCGCAAGCCCCGCACCGGACGAAACATCGATATGACTGCCGCGCTCCAGCGTAACGTCATGCGTCGAGATCAGGCGCGCCCGGCCACCGTCGACGAAGCCAAGCTTGTCATAGTCATCCGGATTGGTCCCTGTATTCACCCACAGGCCGCGGAGATCGAGCTTGGCTCCCTCGCGCAGCACGATGCGTGCGCCCGCCGTATCGAAGATCGGCCCTGCCGATCCCTGATTGGCACCACCCTCGAACATGTTGGTTGCGGTGAAAGTGCCGGAGCTCGCGGTGACATTCGCCGCAATCTCGATGTCGGGCGAAACGAGTTTGACAGAGCCGCCATTGGCGAGCACCAGATCGCTTTCGATGGCGATCGAACCGCGCGTCTCGAGATCGAGACCACCGAGCTTCTGCCGGCCCAGATACGCCGCATCGAGCCATACGGTATTGGCACGGTCCGCGGCGAGCGGCGTGGTCGCCGACATCGCATTTGATATCGCCGTAATGTCACCGACGCGAATGTCGGTCTCATGCAAACCCGTGCCGCTGACGATATCGTAGCGCCCCACGGCCAGCGTTCCGCCTTGCGCCACGCTGGTCTGGGTGACCTTGTAGCCGTCCGTCGCGCCCTCGGCGCGGCGCTTGGTCTGCCCGCGCCCCTGGATCACCTCCGCCAGGATGTCCGCCTCGACAATCGCCGTCGGTGCCGAGAGATTCAGCCGGCCGGCATCGCGGCCGACGCTGTAGCCGTCTTCCCAGCGCAGGCTGGTGCGGCCGCGGTCGAACACCGAGGTCCAGATCTCCGTCAGCCGCTCGTCCTCGCGGCCCTGGATATTATGCGAGCGGCGGAAGCCGCCGGCGAAATTGACAAAGTCCATGTCCGCCGGCGCGTTGTCCACGCTGTAGCGGCGCCCGTTGCGGCCGATCAGATTGGTGGAGCGGATCCAGCCGCCGGCATAATCCAGCGAGCCGCCGGTGAGATCGAACACCGATCCCATCTGGGCGACGACTTCCGGCGCCGCCAGCGTGATGGTGCCGCCCACCGCCGCCCATTCACCGATGCCATGGCGCGTATTGGCGACATAGCCGCTGACTTCGAGCAGGCCGCCCGCGGTGTAGTAACGGTCGGTCTCGTAGCCGCCGGTCCCCGCCGGGACCAGCGTCAGACTGCGCACGTCGATCCAGACATCGCTGCTCTTGAGCACGTCGGCATCGCGGTTCTGCGGGCTATCGCGCAGCTCGTTGCCCTGCACATTGACCTGGATGTTGTTGCTCTCCATCGCCAGCGCGACATAGCGCAGGCCGGAGACGTCCAGCCGCGCGCCATCTTCGGTGAAGATGCGCTTGCCGGCAGACACCGCGATCTGGCCGCCCTGGGCCGCCGTGTAGGAGCCGCCCTGGAACACGACATTGCCGCCGGTCACGATCTCGATGCGCGACTGGTCCTGGCGGTCGGCGAGGATCGACAGGTTGTTGAACACGCCGGCGACGCTGCCGGCGCGCGCGGCATTGGCGGTCGCGGAGGCCGCGATCAGGGCATCGCGCTGGCCATCGAGTGCCGTCTCGCTGCTGTCGAGTTCGGGCAGGATGGCGGTCAGGCCGGTTTTGCCGAGCGTGATGCTACCAGCGGTGTCTGTCGCCGAATTCAGCAAATGAATGGTGCCGCGGGTATTCACCGACGTGGTGGCGATCACTGCGCCGTTCTGCGCCAGCATGCGGCCGGCCAGCGTGATGTCGCCCTGCTGGGCGAAGACAAGACCGCTATTCGTCACCGCGCCGCCGCCCGGCGTCCAGGCATTGTCGTTCCAGGTGCCGGTGGCGATCTCGATCCCACGCGTGGTCGAGGTCGCATTGCCGTCGGTGTTGAAGCCGCGGCGCAGCACGAAGTCGTTGCCGGCCGCAAGGATGGTCTGGCCCTTGGGCGTGCCGATCGTGCCGGCATTGCTGACTTCCGAGCCGATCATGAGCACGAAGCCGCCGCCCGACGTCACCGCGGACGGCGCGCGGGTGTTGATGGATGCGCCCGCTTCCACCACCACCTTGCCTACCGCCGCGGTGAAGCTCGGCGTAGAGGCGCCGCTCACCTGCGTGCTGAACAGGCCATTGTCCTTGAACTGCTGATCGGTGATGCCGGCCGTGGACGCGATCAGGGAGCCGACATTCACTTGGCTGTTGCCGCCGAAGATGATGCCGCTCTGGTTGATCACATAGACATGGCCGTCGGCCTTGATGTTGCCGAGGATCTGGCTCGGGCCCATGGTCCGATCGACGCGGTTGAGTGCCACCCAGTCGCGATTGCCCTGCTGGTCGAAGGTGAGCGTGGTGCGTGCGCCGACATTGAACTCGCGCCAGTTCAGGATCGCCTGTTGTACGGTCTGCCGGATATTGACCTGGGTCTGGCCGTTGCCATCGACGCTGGCCGTCGGCCCCGTGGCACCGGACCAATCGTTCACCAGCGTTCCATTCACGTCGGTCGTCTTCGGCACGAGGCCGCCTGGGGCGAGGCCGTTGGGCACAGCGACCGGTGCCGTCACCGAGACCTGTGCAGCAGCGGCGGCCGTTCGCGCCGCGGCCTGCACCGCCTGCATGTCCTGCACGGCCCTCGCCGCCCGCGCCAATGACTGCTGTGTCTGCTGGGCCGCTGCGGCAGCCTGCCGCGCCGCCTGCGATGCGGCGTCTGCCGCGATGTTCGGTGCGGAGACCGCGCCACCCGCGCTGCCGCCATTGAGCGCGCGGGCAAGCACGGCTTTCGGCGCAACGATCAACAGCGCCGCCGAACACACGCCCGCCAGCAGGCCGACATGACGGCCCCTCCGATAGAACGAGGCGGATCGGATATCGGAGATGCGGTTCAACATCGGGATTTCTCTCGGCACAGGGACAAGCAGACGACACCGGGCCCCTCTGTTGGAGTAGCGCCCAGTGCCTCATCTTGTTTGACACCGACCCAAAATCAGTTCTGAACCAGATTCTTTATGACAATTCTGTATCAGCCGACATCGCGTCGATCTGTCAGCTCAGCAGCACGATGCCACCTGGCAACGATCGTGCGCTGGCACCGGTCGCCCGCTCGATCCAGCCCAGCACTTCGTCCATGTTCTCCGTCCGAAAGCGTCCGCTCACCGTCTTGCGACCGAGCGCCGCATTCAGCACCATGACGCGTCCCGGCCGATACCGGTTGATCTCGACGACGGCATCGGACAGCGCCGTGCGGCGAAACACGATATAGCCGTCCTGCCAGGAGGTCGCTTCCTGCACATCGCCGGCCGGCGCAGCACGAAGCCCGCTGTCGTCATAGACAACCTGCTGACCATGACCGACCGTCTCGGCTCGCTTGCCGGCGGTCACCTCGACGCTGCCATCGATGCAGGTCACGAAGGTCGTATCACCTTGGCATCGCACGTCGAAGCGCGCGCGATCGGCCAGGATCTTGCCGTTGCCCGCAAACACGATCAATGAGCGCGCCGATTGCGGCGGCATGGCGAAGGAGGCTTGACCGGCAATCAACCGCACGCTCGGCCCCGCCTGAAGATCGCTCGATACGGTGACGCTGGTCTGGGTATTCAAGCGCACCGTGACGTCTGCGACATTCACCTGTCGCTGCTCGCCAGTTGCCGTCCGATAGTCCGACCGCAATTCCTCCCATGAGGGCCACAGGTCGAGGGGCGGCTTCACGATCGCGACGGCTGCGACGGATGCCGCCAGCGCTCCGCCGCCTGCAAGCAGCGCACGACGTGTCGTGACGCCGGCGGATCGGCGGGGCCAGACAGGCGCGCCATGCCTTTCGACGAAAACCCGCCCACCATCGCCGAGCGCGCGCCAGATACGCACCGCGTCGGCATAAGCGGCTTCATGCGCAGGATCCTGCCTTCGCCAAAACCGCAATGCCTCGGCATCCGCGGTCGTGGCCTCGCCCGATGCGAGCTGCATGACCCAACGCCGCGCTTCCTGCTTCAACTGATCGGCCCCGGTGTTCGCGTTATGATTCATCGGCAGGCCCCCGCCGCTTCGGCGGCATGTCGTTCACTCCAAGGGCCTCCTGAATAGAAGACACATTTTGCAGTCCCGATCGGAACTGCCCCGGCTTCATTTTTTCCAGCCGTTCCGCGCAATAATCATGAGCGGCCTGCAACTCACGCTGCACGAAACGCTCGGAGACACCGAAACGCGCGGCAATCTCCCGCCGCGGGGTGCCTTCAAGGCGCGCGGCCAGCAGGATCGCCTGCTGGCGCACAGGCAATTCCGCGATGATCCGGACCACCGCCTCCAGCTCCGTTCGTGCTTCCACCGCCCGTTCGGAGTCGGGGAGGTCATCGGCGATGTCGAGCAGCTCCTCGACTTCCGCCGCGCCGAGACGGCGATGGTCGGACCGTCGGTTGTTGGACGCCATATTGACGGCCATCGTATAGAGATAGCTATCCGCATTCTGGACCGAGGCCAGTTCACCACCCCGCTGCAAACGCAACCACGTGTCATGCAGCGCATCATTGGCGGAATCAGCCGACCCGAGATAGCGCGTCAGCCGCTTCCTGAAATCGGTGTAGCGTGTCAGCAAGTGGCGTTGCAGCGCGCGCCATCCTTCCTCGGTCATCGTCCCGCTCCCACAGGCTGAGCGACAACCTCACCGCACTGAGCGAGAAGATCGGGGGTGATCAGGACGACGACGGGTTGCTTGAATCCCGCCGGCGGCGCCTGTTCGAACGAGAGCCGCTGCACGAGGCCACGAAACGACGCGTCAATTGCGGTGTCGCCTGTCGTGCCCAGCAATTCGACGCGCGTCACCACCGCCGATGTGCCGATCCAGAAGCCGATTGCAATGCGCTGCGCTTGCAAGCGCGGTTGTTCGCTCGCGCAAATAGCTCGCTTCAGGGTAGCCTGAACATGTCCATAGTAACCGGCGGCGTGTTGCTGCACGCGCTCGTGTCGGACCGCCGCAATGGGAACCAGCATAGCTGCGTCGGCAGTCATGAAATCGATCGTCAAGCCCGTTCCCGCGAGCAGTTGATTGAGCGCCGTAGCAGGCGGCATATGTCCTTTAACAGCAGCGGATCGACGATCCGTAGCGAAACTGGCATCGTAGACGACCTGCCATCCCGAACTTACGCTGAACGCCTCGATCGCAGATTCAAGCGCCTGAGCCTGAAGATCAAAAGTAGCAGGTCCTTTGGCCACCACTGTGGTCTTCTGTGCGGATTGCGCGCTCAGTGTCCGGCTCGGCACAATCACTCCCGGCAATGACAGCGCCAAAAGCCAACAGAAGCGGCCTAAAATTGCAATCCCCGGCTTGGCTGCACCCCGGAGACGATGGCAGTAAGCCGACAACAGATGCTCCAGTGGAAATACGCGGTCTTTCGCTGAGAAGGCTTAGGGCGTCTTTCTTACAAGTTTGTGTCAACCGCAATGGCAGGATGTGAACGGGATGCAGGTGGCGTGACCAAATAAGGCAACGTCATCAGGACGTTCGCCGCCAGAACAGCGGCATCAGGCACCCGAACGATACCAGCGCCACGCCGATGAGGCTGCCGATGCCAGGCGTCTCCGCCAGCAGAACGAGGCCGCCGAACGTGGTCAGGACGGGCACCGCCGCCGTGAACAGCGCAACCGTTCCCGCGCCGAGAATGGCGACAGCCCGCGTATAAACGAAGATCGACACCGCTCCGATCAACACCCCCTGAAACGCTGCCTGCAACATGAGCTCGTTCCAGCTCGCCTGCAGCGGCGCGCCATCACGCATCAGGAGATAGATCGGCACGAACAAGGCCGCGGAGATGGTGGTAACAATAGCGGCTGCATGGATGGCGGTCAGACCTAGCGCACGCACGTAAATTCCATAGCCCGACCAGAACAACGAGGCGAGCAAGAGACTAAAATCGCCCAGCGCGACCGTCCACGAGATCGTGTGTGCACCGCTCCATGCCATGATGACGATGCCGAGACCGATCGTTACCAATGCTGCGACAGGCGCCACGCCGTCGATCTTGCGGCGCAGAGCCCAGAACAGAAGCGCAGTCGTCAGCGGCAATGTCCCGTGCAGGAAAACGCCCCCATGCGCCGCAGGCGCAAGCAGGAATCCCGTATAGGCCGACAACGCAAAGCCAAACCCGCCGAGGATGGCCAGACCGATAGCCTGATGCCAGCGCAAGCCGCACAGGCCATGCATGAGAATGATGGGCGACAGAATGAGGGCGCTGGTCCCGAAACGCAGCGCCGCGATATCCGGGATCGTCATCGTCGTCGTCAGGCCAGCGCGGGATACCAGGATGAAGCTCGCAAACAACGAGACGGCGAGACACGCAAAGACGACGCCCTGCCAGCGCGGCGGATTGGCCTGCATCGTGTCTATCGCCCTGTATAGACGGCGGCCCTGCGCTCAGCCCACGCACCGAGGCCTTCGCCGAGATCATGAGTGGGCGCTACCCGCGCAAATTGCTCGCACTCGACCTCGAGACCCTCCGCAATGCTCAGATTGATCCCGCGCGTGACCGCGGTGATGACGCTGGTCACGGCGAGCGGTGCGTGCCGTGTGATCCGCAACGCAAGATCATGCGCCGCGGCCAGCAACTGATCGTGTGGGACAACCTCATTGACGAGACCGATCTGCAGCGCGTGTTCCGGCGAGAAACGATCCCCCGTCAGCAACAGTTCGAGGCCACGCTTGCGACCGGCCAGCCGTGGCAGGCGCTGGGTACCGCCAAATGTCGGCGGCATGCCGAGCTTGATCTCGGGCTTGGCAAACGACGCACGGTCGCTGGCCACGGCCAGATGCACGGCTTCGGTGATCTCGCAGCCGCCTCCGAATGCAAGGCCGTTGACCGCCGCGATCACAGGTTTGGGAAAGGCTTCGAGGCGCGCCGTCATCGCCTGCCCGCGCCGCACGAAATGCCGTACCGCTTCATTTGCACCTCGCATCACGCTCTGGCGGAATTCGTGAATATCCGCGCCTGATGAAAATGCACGGTCTCCGGCTCCCGTGAGGATAACCGCCCGGACCTCGTCCGCGAGCTCGATCGTATCGAGCAGCGCCATCAGACGATCGATCAGCACATAGTTCAGTGCATTGAGCTGCTGCGGACGGTTGAGCGTGAGAAGTGCAATTCCTCCGTTCAGCCTCATCGCAACAGTGTCAGACATCAGCGCCGCTCCGGTCTTGCCATCTGCCCGCGACTGTATGAAGCTCGGCCCATCTTGTATATTCACTAGGCAGTATACATCCCGCCATGAACAAGCCGGCCACACCGACCCGCGACCGCATCGTCGCCGCTGCCAACAAGCTGTTCTATGACGAAGGCATCCGCAGCGTCAGCGTCGATGCCGTCGCCCAGAAGGCCGGCGTGACCAAGCGCACGCTCTACTATCACTTCAAGAGCAAGGACGATCTGATCACGGCCTATCTCGAAGGGCGCGATCAGCCCAATCTCACATTGTTCAAGAAATGGTTCGACGACCAGATGGGGACGCTGCCCTACAAGGTCCAGGCCGTCTTCGAGAATCTCGCGCGCTCGGCACGCCACCCGAAATGGCGCGGCTGCGGCTTCCTGCGCACATCCGCCGAACTCGCCAATATGCCCGGCCATCCAGCCATGAAGATCGGCGCGGCGCACAAGAAGAAATTTGAGGCTTGGCTGCTGGCGGAATTCGAGGCAGCGCGACTACAGGATGCGGCCCTTCTCGCGCGGCACGTCGCATTGCTGCTCGACGGATCATTTGCGACCGTGCTGCTGCACCGCGACCCCGCTTACATGGAGGCCGCCGGCCTCGCTGCACACAAACTGGTTAGCGCAGCGAAGCGCGACGTCAAGCCGAAAGCACGACCGCGCCCGGTCTCGTCCGGATGACGACGCTCGCGTTGTGGTGCCTGTAACACCTCACCACCTATTTGAAGCTCACCTGAAATTCTGTGCCCCGCGTCGAACGACTGCGGACTGTTGGCCAGAAGCGCGCGGCTCTCACGACCCATAAGCTGTTCTTCGCGTTCCGGCCTTTCGCGAGGATGACGCTGATCGCCTTCGGTTGAGCCCCCCCGCACTTCCGCATTGTGCGGCCGCCCGTGTCCCGATACTTGCGCTTAAGGCAAACCGATAAAAGGTGCCACATTTGACAAGTGGTCCAACAGGGAGGCGCGGAGCATGTTAAATCGACAATTCTTGGCTTTGGGCGCTTTAGCATTGGCAAGCGCGTTGCCTGCAATATCAAAAGCTTCCGAACCACAGCGTTCAGCTTCGGATGTTCCCCTTGTATCTGACGGCCGCAAAGCTTGTGCCGCCCGTGATCTTGCCCTCGTCATCCGCCTTGAAGAACGCGGACCAACCGTCGCCTCGCACAGGCTTGACGCCGCATTCGCAAACATGGTCCGGGCACGCGCGGCGTGCGACCAAGATAAGTTCGAAGAGGCTCTGAATATTTACGATAACACCGCATCAGGTCTCCTAGCCGACTAAGTCGTCCCACGGCTAATAATAGCGCCGATCGTTCAGGACCATCTGTCGGCGAGGCAGAGAGCCACCGTCCGCACAACGCGTGAATGTGAGAGGGAAACGAACAGTTTCGAATTACCCAAAGGCACTTGCGCAACGTCCGCTCTTTCGGGACACTCCAGCATGCGCTTTGACCTGACTGACCTGCGCCTCTTCCTCCACGTCGCCGAAGCCGAAAACATCACGCGTGGGGCCGAGAGAGCGGGAATGGCCCTCGCCTCGGCAAGCGAGCGTATCCGCGGCATGGAATTGGCTGGAGGCGTATCCCTGTTCGAACGTCGGCCGCGCGGGGTACGCCTCACGCCGGCCGGCGAGGCCGTGAGCCATCATGCCCGCGTCGTGCTGAACCAGCTTGATCAAATGAGGGGCGAACTCACAGAGTACGCCCGCGGCTTGCGCGGTCATGTGCGGGTGTTGGCGAATACGGCATCGCTGGCAGAATTTTTGCCGGACACGCTGGCCGCTTTCCTTGCTTCCCATCCAGAAATCGATGTGGATCTCGAAGAGCGCCCCAGCCGCGATATTATCGACGCCGTCGCGGGCGGATTCGCCGATCTGGGTATCGTGGCGGATACGGTCGAACTTGGCGATCTGGATGCGCTGCCGTTCCGAATCGACGAACTCGTTTTGATCGCACCAATTGGACATCCTCTCACGGACCGGAAGGAAGTCGCGTTCCGGGACACCTTGGACGAGGCTTTCGTAGGCCTGAGCCACGGCAGCGCCCTCCAGACTCATTTAGCGGGACACGCAGCCCGATCCGGGCGCTCGCTGAAGCTTAGAGTGCGCTTGGGCGGATTTGAAGCCGTTTGCCGAACAGTGACGAGCGGCGTCGGCATTGCCATCGTACCGCGGGAAGCAGCGCGCCGTTACGGCAAAACGGGAACATCGACGATCCCGCTGACCGATCCGTGGGCGTCTCGCCGCCTGCTCATCGTGGTTCGCAACATCTCCTCACTGCCGGCGCATGCTCGCAATCTTGCGGACCACCTGACTGAACAAGACAGCACCAAGATAGATAAGAAGTGAGATCTTCTTTGAGCTGATCGCCATGGGCCCATATGCGTTGGTCTGACTCGATGAGCTGTCACAATGATATCGCGGACAAGCCGTTCGCACTTAGTCGCTCCGGCGCGCTAATACTTGGCACGCCGGAGATTTCGTGATGAGGCCGCGCCACTCTTGCAGAAATTTCATGGCTCCGCGATCTTGTCAAAGGATCGCGCTAAACCAGCGGATGCAAGCGGCCGCACTGTGCGAGTTGAACGCCCCTTGGAGCGCGTAGACACATACGCCGACGCACAACAAAAATGCCAACAGCAAGCGCTCAACTGGCTGTATCGCTCCGTCGATCATAGCTCTCCCAGCGACCACGGATCGCCAAATGCATCTGCCTGCGAACCACGCGAACGCGTAAGAAACATGCTTCAGGAACATGACGCGATGAGTGATCTCGCCATTCAGATGACATGCATCGATCAGGTTGAACAAACGGCCAACCGAGGCTGCCGGTCCCAAAACATCCCAGACCGACCACAACGAGACGCCTCCGATCGGCAGGATATCGAGCAGCGGATAAGTGATAGCGAAAAAAAGGAAGCCAGCCGGAATACCGATCACGAACTGCATCCAATTGACAACGAGATAGATCGACAGGTCAAACGTCCGCCCCTGCCCTTGCGAGACCTCTAAAAAACGCGCAGCATCGCGATACATAGTTCACATCCTTTTCTTGAATACCGGAAGTTCGGCGCAGAAATGACTATGAACTAAGCTTTGACTGTCGCAATGGCGCACCTTGAAGGGCAACACGGCTGGACGGTGCTTAGAGCATCGCGCGGGCCTCGATTGCCACCGGATCCACATGAAGGTGTTCGCGCTGCCCTGCGGCGCCTCATGCTCGACGTGAAGGGGCGTTTGCTGAGTTGGTCGGACGACGCTTTCAATCGGAAGATAAAATTTCTGTTACCAAGGTCAGCAAGCGGATCTTGGAGGAGGCACGAGGTCTTCGAATAGATCGGCAGCAATGTGCTGCCGATCTGTATTCGATCACCCGCTTCTAAAACGGGTCCGGCGCATTGACGCCGGCCAACACCACGCCCTGCAGCGAGCTATCATAGACGTCGCTCAGAAGCTCGGAGATGGCGATCTTCGTTGCCTTGACACAGTCGCCGTCCGACACCACGAGGCCGTGCCGCCACCCGGTCGATTTGGCGATCCGATACACGATCTCCACCATCTCGTCCTTGTCCGCAGCCGACGATGCGGTCTCGAAGCGATCAACGAGCTCCTCAGCAAGGGTCTGGACCTTGCCTTCGGACACCGACGCGAGGCGCTCCGGATGACGGAGGACAAATTCGGTGAACCGCATCCCGACGCGCACGCAGAAGAAGCCCCAGGCCGGATCCCCGTCTTCCGGAAGAACCAGCCCCATGCGTCGAAGCGTCGCGATCGACGGCAGCGCGTTCGCACCCATGGCTTCGTCCGTACCCAAGCGGTGGAATGCGTTCAGCTGGATCAGGATCGCCACACGCAGCTCATGAGGCGTTCCGGCCAGCTTGGAGTTCAAGCGATCCTTACGGATATTGTAGCGTTCCAACATCATCTGAAACACCGGCATGGTCGCCATGTCGTGGCCGACCTGCTCAACCAAGCTATCAGGGTCGAGCGTGCGGCCCATCGCGCTGGACGCGAGCAACATCATCTCGGATGCACTGAAGCGACGACGCGCCACGGCCAACAGTTCTTCGAAGTTTTCCACAAAAAGTCCTATCTTCCGATCCGCATAGGAAACTCGGAATAGGAGTGTGGGGATCGGGGCAAACGCCTCTCCTCGCCCTGTTTGGGCGTTCCGAGCAAGTCGAAATGTGAGAGGTCGTACTGTCCAGATAACTCAAGGTGAGCCCTGAACATACGACTACAATAGACATTGCCCATCAGGGTGCAATAGCAAACTAGGAAAACTGGCTGTTGCGGCCGCCTCTTCAACAATCAGCCTTAACCTGCTTTAACCATAGCAATGACAACGAGAGAGCCGGTTGAGATCGGCTCCGCTCAATGCTCCAAGCAACTAGTCAGTTCCGGATTGCTGCCTTCTCCGCGTCGTTCAGCCCGCTCATCTCAGACGCTGAGAGAGTGGAGTAACCGAGAACACGGACATTGCTGTCCCGGTTGTATGTCTGCCGCTCGTCCTCTTTCTTGAGGCGCTTGTCGTCCTCTTTCGACTCTTCTCCGCTACCACCGCCATAGCCCAGCACTTCGACGATGATGACCGAAGGCCGCTCATTGCCGCTTTGCGTCGGCGCAGCCGCCTGTTGCGTCGCCGCCGTGGCATTGGTCGCCGTTAGCGCCGCTGTGATGCTCGGGGCCTGCACGGCTGGAATCCCGGCTGCCGTTCCTTGCACCTGGATATTCGCCGCGTTGAGGATCTGAAGCGCGGCCAGATTGATGTTGCCGGACACCCGGATGCCCGCCTCGCCAGCATCGATGGTGCCGAGCGGCGCGATCAGGTCGATATCGCCGGCGTCGACTTCCGGCACCGGATTGAGCGTCGCGATACCAGCGCCTGACGACGGTACGTCCGGCGACAGCGTGACATTGCCGTAATCGTCATACACGCGCTTCGGCGGCGTGTAGATCACCGTGGTCTTCGATCCCCTGCCCGCATTGATGTCGCCTTCCGCCGACCAAGCCAGCACATTGCCGCCGAAGGTCGTCATGATGCGCGACAGGCCGAGCAGCACGCTACCCTTGCTATAGATGCTGATATCGCCCGCGCCTTGGGTCACGACACCAGCGGTTGCCGCCGGCACCACACCCTCGACGCCAATCACCTGCTGGCCGCCCGGCGTCAGCATCTCGATGCCACCGCCGAACAGCGTGCGCACGCCGGAGCCGCCGAACATGGTCATATCACCGCGATAGTCGATCGCATTGCCATCCGTATCGCGATCCGGGAATAGTGCCGCGATCATCTGGCGACCGCGCAAATATGAGCCGTAACGCGAGCTGGTCACGTCGTTATATTCGCGCCCCCCCGCGCGCAGCTCGGCGAAATAGACCTGGCGCAAGAAGATCTGCTGTTGCTCCGGCGCCAGCGCGGCAAAGTAGGCGCGCGCGGCCTCGTCGCTGGCGGCATCATGTGAGTAGCGGTGCTTGAGCCAGGCGCGCAGCTCGGTCTCGTAGGTCTTGGCGACCTTGCCGGGCTGATCGAGTAGCGGCGTGCCGACCAGCGCGAGGTTGGCGGGATCAAGATAGGGCAGCAGCGCCGCATAGTTCGGACCGTTGGCACCGGCCCCCGCCTGCATCAGGATCGACGCGCCGGGGCGGCTGTCGTTCGGAGCGATCGAGCCGACGCTGGCGATGGAGCCTTTATCGGCCTGATAGAGATTGCGGCCAGCGACCACGTCAAGCGACCCGGGCCCGCCGATCTGGACATTCGCATGAAGAATGTCCCGCCCGGCGCGTATCACCGACACGTCGGTGGCATCGCGGTTCAGAATCAGGCTGGCAGCAAAGGCAAATGGACGCCCGGCGAAATCGAGACGGCCGCTGCCGGTGCCGAAATTGACGAGGTCACGGCCAGCAAGGACACGCCCCGGCTGCGGCGCCGCGACATACCATGTGTACGAAACACCGTTGGACGTGAACGCATTAACTTGGCCGAGCAGTGCATTGACGATGTCCCCGTTCGCCGCATAGAGGCGGATCGGATCGCCGGCGTCGCGACCGGCGGTGCCGACACTGTCGGGGCCGAAGGCATAGAAGCTGGAGAAGCCCAGAGGCGACGGCGCGGTCGCGGGCCGGAACGGATTGGGGATGGCATTCGGCCCCCAATCCGCGCCTGACACGTTCCAGACGACCGAATAGCCGCCATCAGCGGACGCGAAGATCGAGTCGCGCGCGAGCAGACTCAGCTTGCCCTTCGGTGACGGGGCGAGTTCGAAAACATATCCGGACGACGACGCGGTGCCGTAGAGGATACTGCCGCCTGCGGCCACCACCTCGAATGAGGCCGGAAGCATCGACGACGACCAGCTCGGATCCGTGTTGCTGTTGACGTTTGTCGTCAAATTGAAGCCGTTCGTGATCGCACGCATCGGCACCAGATTGCCGCCGGCTGAGAGCAACTCGATTCCGGTGTCGGGACGCCAGAGCGTGAACCAGCCATCGGTGGCGCTGGAAAGGACGGAAGGCAATTGGCCGGGATCTCCGACACTCGTCAAGACGAGATCGCCGAGTGTGTCCAGTCTGGCGCTTGCATCACCCAAAACCAGTTGCAGTCCGCCACCGGCGGCGCCAACCTTGAAACCACCATCGCTATAAATCAGCTTCATACCGGAGACGGCATAAGGATCGGCTGCGCGCGCATCGTTGGCAGCGGACTCCCCATAGGCCAGAGGAACCGTCCCGATCGCGGCTGCCGATAGCCCGATCTCGCCGCGGATAGCGGTGACGACGCCGTTCAAACCCGCACCGTATTTTTGCTCGATATCGCGGGACAGGACACTGCCCGGATTGAGCTTGCCGCCGATGCGGATGCCGAGATCGCCACCGCCGGCCTGCACCAGCGCGCCGCCGGCAACCGCATTATTGGACCGGTCGATGCGCGTAACATAGCCGCTGGCGCCAGTCGCGATGACAAGAGCCGCGCTCTGCGGCCTGTTATCTCCGAGTCCGGTCAAGGCCTCGAGGACTCCCGCGTTGCCGCCGACATCGACAGCGACATTGCCGCCGCCAAGCGCACCGAACCCGGTGAATCCATACCAGCGAGACACCGTTCCGGCGCCCAATGCGTAACTGCCGAAATTGATCGACCATGTCGCGCTGGTCGTGTCATTACCGGTGCGCAACAGCCAATGCCCGACCGAGCTGCTATTGTAAATGCTGGCGCCGCCATCGAGCGAGGCCTGATAGACATAACCCGTCAGATCGCCCTGGGCATTGAGCCTGAGGTCGCCTCCGCCATCGGCGATGTAACTGTTCGCCGACAGCGTGACGCCGGCAGGATTGATCTGGCTGCCAGCGGTATAAACGCCATAAAGCGATTTCATCGTGATATCGCCACCCGCGAGCAGGCTGAGATCACCGGTGCCCGTGCGGATGACGTTTGGCACATAGACGCCTTGCGTTTCGGTCGATGCCGGATTGCTCAGCACTAGATTGCCGGCGCCCAAAAGCGTCGTGGCGGCGCGCACCGTGTTCGCGTTTGCCGATTGCACGTCGGCGCCGCTGGCGAGAATGATCGACCACGATCTGCTTCCCGCAGCCAGCATTGGCGCATCGACCGATGCACCAACATAAATAGGCTGGCCGGGCGTATCGATACTTCCCGCGAAAAGGTTGCTGAGAGCTGCGGCGGAAGTGCTCCTGATGCGCAGATACGTCAATACGGTACCGACAGGAACGGTCTCGCCTATCGCATATGATCTGCCTGACTGGTCCTGCGGACGCGAGGCGCCAAGCGTGCTCGGCAAGTCTGCAACCGTGATTGTCCAGTCACGGGTCACGATGACACTCTGGCCGGCCCTCAGATCATATCGTGTACTTACGGGCTGGAAGTGCGCATCGGTGGCAATATTCACGACATAGTCTTTATAGGTCGCTGGAGATTGTTTCGTCACCAGAGCGAACCCGTCCGAAATACTGCCGTTGACGGTGAGATCGCCCGCCGCGCGCAACACCAACTTTCCGGGGCTTCCGGCGCCATAGTTCGCTTGCGTGGGGTTGGTCACCGCGTCGCTGCCGTAGCGGTATCGCGACAGGTCGATATCGCCTTTCACCGTGATATTGCCGTTGCTGTTCGCCGTCCCGAGATTCAAGCCGTTCGGGAACAGCACCGCGAGCAGACGCGCAAGAACGCGCGCATCCTGCACGATTTCCTTCGTGACAATGAAAGTATAGGTCTTGCCCTGTTCGAGATTCTTGACGAAATCGTCGCTCTGATAGCCGATGCCGGGACTCGTATCCCAGACGAATTTCCCGTTTTCGTCGCGCACGGCGAACAGCGGACCCATGCCGTCGCCGCCAAAGATTTCATAGTACCAAGGCAGGTCGATATTCTGAGGCGCGATGAACTTGATCTCGCGTCCGATAAAGCTTGCATCCAGCCATGCCGGCACCGTGGAGGTCCCGGGCGGAATAAAGAGTGATATTGACGTATCGCGCACGATGTTGACGCCCGGAAGCAGCTTCGCCCCCGGCAAGCGTCCGAGACGCTGGCTCAGATCGGCGTTTGCAGCGGCGTTGGACATGAACTGCCGGTTGACGGCGTCGATCTGATCGAGGCCGACAATACCCGCATTGCTCACCGGGGTGGCCGTGCCGTTGTCCTGCACGACCGAGCCGTCGGCATCCGTCGGACTGTAGCTCCAGAGGCCGTAAACCGCGACGTCCTTCGCGCCGATGATGTTCACCAGGCCGGTGACGTCGAGTTTGACATCATTGCCGGTCTCGCTCGTCCGCCAGGCATTGAGGTTCAGCTGCCCGCGCGCGATTCCGTCCGGCGATGAAAGATCGAATGTCGCGCCGCCCTCGATGACGAGGCGACCGGCCTGGGCAGCCGTCAGTTCGATGTGGCCGCGATTGCTGGCGTCGATGGGCGCGCCGTAGGAATCGACTTGAATCACTGTGCCGTGAACGTCGAGTCTGGCGGTCGACGCGATGGTCAGGCCATTCGTCGCTGCAAGCGCGATACGACCCGGCTTGCTGCCATGGGCATCGATCAGGCCGACCACGGTGAGGCTGCCGCCATCCACCGAGACGTTGACGTCCTGCGCACGCAGTTCGTCACCGATCACGAGATTGCCCTGTTTGAGCACGAAGGAGCGCCGCGCCAGGAAGCCGCCATCGTTGAGCCTGGTATTGAGAACGGCGAAACTGGTGGTCAGATCGCCGTCGCCGATCGTTTGCGCGCGGATATCGATAGAACCACCGGCATGTTCACCGCGCGTCGCGCCACTGAGCGTACCGAGCAGCCGCACATTTCCGCCCGCGGCGTCGGTGGCGGTCAGCTTGATCGACCCCGCGTCGTTGTGCTGCGCGGACACGTGGATACGTGCGCCGCCATCCATCAGGATGTTGCCGCGTGTACTTTCCGCAACCACATCGCCGCCGCGCGAATATTTGGTGACGTCGTAGAACTGGATCGCACGTCCGGCCAGATCAATATTTGCACTGTCCCGCAGCAGAATGTCGTTGGTGGCGGTCAGCGTCAGCCGCCCGCTCGGAAGCGCGATATTGGTGGCGATATCGATCGAGTCGGCCGCCAGATTGATGACGGCGCCGTAGTGACCGGCGACAGCCGGAGCGACGACATTGTCCGGCGCCTTGACCGTGATCCTGCCTCCGGCGCGATAGGTGACGGTCGAACCACCCTCACCGGTCAGCAGCGGCGTGACGAGGTTCAGGTTGCCACCGGTGCCGGTATAGGTTCCGGCCTTGTAATCCATGTCGGGGCTCGGGCCGGACTGATAGACATTGAGCCTGCCGGTGTTGTTGCTGACGATCCGCTCGGAGCCAACGAAATTGACGTCCGAGAATCCGAGCAGGAGCCGGCCGACCTCCGTCTCGTTCCGCGCCTGTGCGACGCGCGGATATCCCAGCACGATCTGGCGCGCATGGACATCCAGAATGCCGCTCCCGGTCCCGGGACCACCGGCGGTGACGGCGCCGGGCAGCGTGCTGAGATAATCGGTATCGGCGCCATTGCTGACGGCCGTGACATTGCCGTTCCAGACCAAAGTGTCGGTCGTGACGCGCGCATGTCCCGTGCCGAGGCCGTAGATCGCCGGACTGTTCAAGACCAGTTCGTCGAGCAGCGACTTGCCGTTCGCATCATAGGTCGAGATCGCCACGTCGCCGATAAAGTTGATCAAATTGCCGGCGGTCAGTGTCAGAGACTGCGCCGCGGGGGCGCGGCCGTCCGGATCGCCCCGCCCCTGCAGCAGCGAGGTCAAAAATCCTTGCGTCAGCGTCAAGCCTGCCGGAAGCGCCGAAGCGAGGTTGCCGACCGTAGCTGCGTCATAGATGTTGAAGGCCGAGGCCGACAGCGCAAGATAGCGCGCGGCAATACGCGGCGTACCCTGGATGTCGACGGCATGCGCCGTGAAGCCCACCGTGCCGTCGGCATAGAGGAAAGCGCCGTCTTGTAGCGTCACAGTGTTGAGGCCCGTGCCGCTGGACATATTGCTTGTCATCGGAGCGAGATCGATCCAGCCGCTGGACGCGACGACGCCGGACAGGCCGTATTGAACGCCGAGCAAAGAATCCGGCATCAGACCGGGCATGCCTAGCGTGCTCAGGCCGGCTCCCGCCTCGAACGTGATCCCCTGGCCGGAACGGCTGTTCGAGGTCACGATGATCTGGCCCGCCTTCACTACGGCGTCTCGGCCGAGAACCACATTCTCAAAACCGCCATAGGCGACAGTCACGACATTCTGGCTGGCACCGCCGCGCGTGGGCGTACCGCCGATATAGACACTGGGCGCACCGATCGCATTGATCGTCGCCGCGGCCACCGCGGTGACGGCCCGTTCGACCACCCATGAGCTCCCGTCCCACCAGGAGGCGATATTGGTGATCGGCTCGTTTGGCCCGGTGATGCGTAGCGTGTGCCCGCCGCCATTATTGGACTGGCCGCCATTCACCAGCAAGGCGCCGGCATATCCACCCGGTGCGGAGGCGAAACTGGCTTTGCCGTCGAAGACCAGCGCCGGAATGTTATTGCTGGCCTCGCCGCCATCGTGAACCGACGTCAGGCTGCGCAATGCGATTTCAAGGAAGCGACCGTCGCGTTCCAGCAGTGGACGGGCGGCACCGGTGATCGCGGCCTGGGCGGTCTGGAAATCCGCATAGCCGGTTTCGTTGTATTGCGAATACGTCCGCACCACTGCGCCGGATGTGACGATCAGTTGCGTCGTCAGCGTATCGCGGATCGCCGTATTGGCGATGCCCTGGATGCCCGACAGGACGTAGGAGCCGCTGCCAAGGCTGATGGCGCCGGCAATTGCGTTGCGCGACGAAGCGCCGATCTCGACGCGGAACGCGCCCGGCAACAGGGCGTAATTCGCGGGCAACAGCGTATAGGTGCCGGCCGGCAGGCCCGGCACGCCATGGGATATCGTGACCTGCCGGCCAATGTCGGGTGTTGCACCCGTCCACGCCGCAGAATAGCCGCCGGTCATGGGAGCCGTGACCACGCCGGGCAAGATCGCATAGACCGTATTGCCGGAGGAACTAACGGAATTGGCCGGATTGGACGCGACCAGCGGATAGAGCAGCGTGTCCACAGAACCGCCGCGGCCCTGCACGAAGGCTGCCCCCGCCAGCGCGCCGCCGCCGGACACATCCACCAGCGAGCCCTCGTTGGTGACGATGTTGCTCGACATAATCCTGATGCCGGCGCGCGCCCCCATTGGGCTGTCGCTCCGTTGACCGGTGAACAGATCGTAGGTGACGGCAGCGCGGCCGTTGGCGAGATAGCTGACGCCGTCGGCCGTGCCGCCGTAAGGAATGACAAGACCCGACGCCGACACCGACGTGATGCTGCCCGGCAACAGTTCGACCAAGCTCGGAAGATGATATTGCGCAACGTTTGGATCGAAGATGCTGCCGTCGCCTTCAAGCGTGATCGCGCCGAGCGGCGCCCGGATCGTGCCGCCCTGCACGATCTGGCCGGCCGAGAAATGGATGTCGCCGAACAAGGAATACGGCGTGGAGGCGACCGCATTGTCCGGCCGCCCGATGGTCAGCCGCGATCGCGCGACGCGGATCGCGGCGGAACCGCTCTCCCCCTGGCCGCCGTTCCAATCCAGCGAGGCTCCGGCATAAACGCGCGCCACGACGTTGGAGGCCGGATAGATCTGGCCGGCGATGAGCGTCAGGTCACCAATGCTGGCAAGCAGCGTAGCCTGCTCCGCCAGGATCGGATCGGCCGCAGCCAGGAAGCGCAGGTCGGACATCGACGACAGCGTCGTGGCTGCGAAATTCGCGTGCACGCGGTTCTTCACATCGATCAGTCCGGCATCGATGGCGAGGCTGCTGCCGGCCTCCCAGAGCTGCATCGTGCCGGCCTTGGCACCCGGATAGACCGCACCGGCTGCATTCGATCCGCTAACCGCAAGGCTGGTGTGCCCGTCGAGCAGGACGTAAGGCGCCGACAGGCTGACAACGCCGGACGGCGACGTATTGTTCAACGTGCCCTGGGCGAGGGTCAGGCTGCGACCGAGACGGAGCGAAATATCGCCGTCGAAAACGATCGCGTTGCGCGCCGACAGGGCGACGCTATCGAAGCCGGCATCCTCGATCTGTTTGACGCTCAGTCCCGCGTATCCAACCGCCAGCGACGCTGACGCCCTCCCCGCAACGAGATCGGCGGGCAAAGTGTCGGCCAGCCCGCCCTGTGTCACCGTCAGCACGCGACCGCTGCGGAGCCAGTTGGGGACCGACGCCTCCGTCCGCATGGACGAATTGCTGCCAAGATTGCCGTATCGCTGATAATAGATCGGCGTCTCGAGTTCCAGGATCAAGCTCCCGCCGGCGGCACCCGCGCCACCGGATCTCGCCAACAAGGTGCCCTCGTTATAGATGCCGTTATAGGAGCGCATCACGATCGAACCGCCGTCGCTCGCGACGTTGCTGACCACTCCGGACGGGCCCTTGTTGAATAAGGACGAGCCCGACAGTAGCGACTGATCGATGCCAAGGCTGGCACCGGACACGTCGAGCAGGGCGCCGGGTCGGACCACGATGAATGCATCGGCGGACGGACGCTGGCCCGTCTCATCGAACGATCCGCCCTCGCTGCCGAGCAGGATGCTGCCGCCATCGAGCACCGTTCCATATTGCCTGCCCGCAATATCCACCGCGGCATAGGCGCGGCCCGCCGCATCGAGCACCGCCTTGGCGCCGATCCAGATGGACAGACCATGCGGATCCAGTCCCCTTCCGGAGTCGCCGTTCTGAAGCTGGCGTTTGTTGAGGATAACGATGCTGCCTCCCGCCGCTTCGATACGCCCTTCGACGGTGATCTGGCCGCCGCCCTCCAGTCGCACCGCACGACCGGGGTCGACCACGATCTGTGCATGCTCGCCGATCAGGATTGAGCTGCGCGGCGCCCAATCGCTGCCGCCGACCGGCAGGCCGGAGCTCAGCACAAGGTCCGCGCCCGGCCGTTGCATCAGGGAGCTGGTGCGGGGATTGTTCATGAACAGAGGCATCAGCATCGGCGCCAATGCATCACCGGAATGGGTGCCGCTCGCAATCGTATGGGCATCCGAGGTGAAACCCAGCACCGGCACCACCGGCGCCAGCACCGTATCGCCGATCACGGCAACACCCTGGCGGGCGTTGATCTCGTAACGCGTGAAACCGCTGCGCAAAAGATCCGTCGGCAACACGAGATTGCTCACCGGCTTCACTTTCAGCCTCTCACTATCGTAAATCGCGCCGATCGTACCCGCCGGAATGAGACTGCCCGCCGGTAGCGTGACCGCCTCAGGCAGCACGTCTCCGGCAGAAATGCTATAGTCGAACGAGAACACGGGGAGACCGTTGGGCAGCGCTCCCGCACTCACGCGGTAACCGGCCGGCAGCGTCGAGCCGCTACGAATGCCGGTGACAGTCGCACCCGCCGGCACGGTCTGGCCGCTGCCATAAGCAGTGCCGCCGACAAAGACAGTCATGGTCGAGGGTATCGTCCATCCCAGCGATCCGACCGGGATGTTGACCAGGACATTGGAGCCGAACAGGGTCATCCAGTTGACGTCACGATCCAGCGTTTCGCCGGCGCGAAAACTGGTGCGGGTCAGCGTGATATCGATCGGCGCGATATCGCCGGCCTGGAGGCTCAATGGCTTGTCCAGCACCAGATCGATGATCGCGACCTCGCCGACGCCGAGCTCGCCATCCTTGAGCAACACATTGCCGCCGGACACAAAGGCGCCGTCGGTCTGCAAGCTCAGCGTGCCGCCACCATTGACGCCATAGCCCCGGATATCGCCGCGAAGCGTGAGCACGCCGGTCTGTGTACCGCTCGCCAGCAGGCGTCCTGCGCGGAGCGTGACGTTGCCGCCTGTGCCGCCCTTGGTCTTTCCGGTTGCGAGCATCGCGCCGCCGGATGATGTGTCGATGCGCGATCCCGCATCGAGCGTGACATTGCCGGTCGATTGGAGTTTCACGTCACCGCCATCGATAAAGGCAAGCCCCCGCAGATCTGAGCGATCGAGCGTTGCATTGGTCCACACACCGCGGGTGTCGATGGTCGATTCCGCATGAATTCTTACGCCAGTCGCATCACCTTTCAGGAGTTCAGTGGTTCGAGCAGTGACAACGCCGCCCTGGACTTCGTG
Organism: Bradyrhizobiaceae bacterium PARB1; assembly: GCA_002256345.1. Lineage (GTDB taxonomy): Bacteria > Pseudomonadota > Alphaproteobacteria > Rhizobiales > Xanthobacteraceae > Tardiphaga. Next base: position 87,499 of record NKIY01000005.1, read on the forward strand.
ACTCACGAGCTGATTGGTTGCGGTCACCGCGCCACCGTGCGCCGTGATGTCCGCTTTGATATCGATCACCGGAGCCACGAGATTGACGATGCCGCCATCGGCGAGCTTAAGATCGCTCACAATCGTGATGCTGCCTTTGGTGACAGAGCCGGAAAGCGTACCGGTGGCGATGTCGAGTTTGCCCAGACGCTGCTCGTTGAGCCAACCGGCGTCGAGCCATACGGTGCTGGTGCGGCCAGCCGGGAGCACAGAGAACCTATCGGAATTCTCGCTAATGCTCACGAATTCGCCGATGCGCACGTCAATATCGTGAGCTCCGATGAGACCCAGCGCGCCATGCCGACCAATCTCCAGCGCGCCGTTCTGCGCCACCGTCGTCTGCGTCACCTTGTAACCGTCGGTGACGCCATTGGCGCGTTTGCTGGTCTGGCCCCGGCCGGTGATGGTATCGGTGAGTATATCCGCCTCGAACACTGCGGTGGGTACCGACAGGATCAGACGACCGGCGTCACGGCCTACGCTGTAGCCGTCCTCCCAGCGCAGCGAGGTGCGACCGCGATCGAATATGGTCGTCCAGACTTCGGTGAGACGCTCGTCAACCCGTCCCTGAATCTGGTGCTGCCGTGCGAAGGCGCCTGCGTAGCCCGCAATCTTCATGTCGCCAGGCGCTTTGTCGGCGCTATAGCGGCGGCCATCGTTGCCGATCAGATTTGTCGAACGGATCCAGCCCGCCGCATAATCAAGCGAACCGCCGGACAGATCGAACACGGCGCCGCGTTGCGCGATCACTTCCGGCCCCTGCAGCGTGATCGTACCGCCAATCGCCGACCATTCGCCGATGGTGTGCGGCGTGGTGGTGAGATAACCGCCGACCTCGAGCAGGCCACCAGATGTGTAGTAGCGGTCCGACGCATAGCCGCCGGTGCCGGCCGGCAGCAGCGTCAGCGTGCGCACATCGATCCACACATCGTTGTTGCGCAATATTTCCGCGTCGCGGTTCAGCGGCGAGTCGCGCAACTCGTTGCCCTGAACGTTGATCTTGATGTTGTTCGACGCCATCGCCAGCGCCACATTGCGGACACCGGAGACGTCGAGATGCGCGCCCTGCTCGGTGAAGATGCGCCCTCCCGCGGAGACCGCGATTTGGCCGCCCTGCGCTGCGGTGTGCGAGCCACCCTCGAAGGTGACGGTGCCGCCGGTGACGATCTCGATGCGCGACTGGTCCTGGCGGTCGGCCAGCAGCGAGAGATTATCGAAAATGCCTGAACTGGTGGTCGCGCGGATCAGATTGGCGGCAGCCGACGCCGCGATCAGCCCGTCACGCTGGCTATCGAGTGCGGTGTCCTTGCTATCAACTTCGGGCAGGATCGCGGTGAGGCTGCCAGCGCCGAGCGCTACGCTGCCATTGCTGTCGGAAGCAGAATTCGACAGATGGATGGTGCCGCGGGTGTTGACCGAGGTCGTCGCAATCAGCAGGCCGTCCTGGGTCAGCGTGCGGCCGGCCAATGTGACGTCGCCTTGCTGGGCGAAGACGAGGCCGCGATTGGATACCGTGCCGCTGGTGCTGCCGGCCACAAATCGCGGCGCGATCTCGATGCCGCGGGTGGTGGAGGACGTATTAGCATCGGTAGCAAAGCCACGGCGCAATACAAAGTCGTCGCCGGCGGCCAAAATGGTCTGGCCCTTCGGCGTGCCGATCGAGCCGGCATTGCTGACCTCCGAGCCGATCATCAACACGAAGCCGCCGCCGGAGGTCACCGAGGTCGGCGCACGCGTGTTGATTGACGCGCCGGCCTCCACCGTCACCTTGCCGCCGGCTGCGGTAAAGCTCGGCGTTGTGCCGGTCAGCGTGCCGAAGATGCCGTCGCGGAAGTGGCTGTCGGTGATCCCAGCCGTCGAGGCGATCAGCGACCCCACATTCACCTGCGACGCGCCGCCAAAGATGATGCCGCTCTGGTTGATCACATAGACATGCCCATCGGCCTTGATATTGCCGAGGATCTGGCTCGGCGGAATGGTCTGTCCGGGGACACCGGTGACGCGGTTGAGCGCGACCCAGTCGCGGTTGCCCTGCTGGTCGAAGGTCAATGTGGTGCGGGGGCCGACATTGAAGCTCTGCCAGTTCAGGATCGCCTGCTGCATGGTCTGGCGGATATTGACCTCGGTCTGCCCCTTGCCGTCCGCGCCCTGCGTCGGCGCGTTCGCGCCGATCCAGCCGCCGCCGGACAGCAGGCCGCCTGCACCCAGACCATTGGGTACGGTGACCGGCGCCGTCGCCGAGACCTGCGCGATCGCTGCCGCCGCCCGTGCTGCGGCCTGTGTGGACTGCATATCCTGAACGGCGCGCGCCGCCCGCGCTAGCGAGTCCTGCGTCTGCCGGGTGGCCGCTGCGGCCTGTTGAGCTGCCTGCGATGCGGCATCTGCAGCTATGTTCGGCGCGGAAACTGCGCCGCCTGCACCGCCGCCATTCAGCGCGCGGGCGAACGCCTCGTTGCTCCCGACCAACATCCCAAGAAGGCTGACACCAGCCAGGAAAATGCGGTGCGAACGACGTTCGCGGGTCGAAACGACCGACATAGGCGACAGGCGACGGACGTTGGCGACTTCAAAAGCGGGCATGGATTTCTCTCGGCAACCACTGAATCAAAGGCATGATCCGCCAGAACGCCTCCGCCACCCTCGGACCAGAACGGCCAGAGGCGATGCAGAGCTATCCCTTGCGGATCCTCTTACTCAGTAGTCAGTCGCTCGCACCTAAAAGCCGCAAACTTTTCTTAAGAATTTTTTTTGCGCGGACGCTATTTCGGCAAAAAATCGTGCAGAGATCGCGCAGAGTAATAAAACTGTCACACAAGCACATCACTTGCCGTGCCGCCCGTCGGGGCTGCTAACTGACAAGTACGATTCCACCCGGCAAATGTCTGGTTCGCGCGCCAAAGGCATTGCTGAGATAGCCGACGACTTCATCGATCTGGTCCAGCCGGAAACCGGCCATGACGCGCCGTTGCGAGAGTCGGTTATTGACGAGAATGATCTTCCCGGCCCGGTAGCGATTGACCTCATCGACGACCTGCTCAAGCGGCACGTCGCGAAACACCAGGAGACCACGTTGCCATGCGGTCGCGACTGACGGATCGATGGTCGTGGCCCCGCTGATGCCCTCATTGCCGTAGCTGACTTGCTGTCCAGATTTCAGCACGATCCGCTTGGTGCGGAAGGAGGTCTCGACTTCGCCATCCACACAGGTCACCCACACCGACGCACCAACGCATTTGACGTCAAAATTCGCCTGATCCGCCCTGCTCTCCCCGCCGCGGGCAGCGACCAGGACCGCTTGCCTGGCATCCGCCTTCACCGACACGGCAAGCTGACCGGAAATCAGTTCAAGCGTGGTGTGACGATCCGCCGTCACGGGTTCGGAAACGCTGGTTTGGGAATCCAACTCGACACTGACCCCGGAGGCCACAGCAAGCTGGCGGCGCTCGCCTGTGCCGGTGCGATGCGGGGCGGTCCATTCCGACGCCGATGGCCATAGATGCAGCGGCGGTTTGACAACGAGATAGGCGGCACTTGCCGCCACCGCGCCAGCGAAGAACACACGCCGGCTCGGCATCCGCAGCGGACCTGACGCGCGGACCGAACGTCGCGCGGTGTCCTGTGCGCGCGCCTCATGCACGACCTTGCCGAGCACATCCCACAACAGATTTGCCTTGGCCAGCGCGCGACGATGCTCCCGGCTTGCCATCCGCCAGCGCTCCAGCGCGGCGAGATCGGCAACGCTGAGCTGCCTGGCGCCGAGCTTGGCCGCCCAGTCGCGCGCCTCGCGGTCTATCCGCTCGCTTTTTGCGTTGGGGTGCTCGGGCTCCGCTGGTATATCGGTATCAGACATGAACTTTCATCTTTTGCACAAGACCTCCAGTCCTATGACGGTTCGAAACCGCGATTGCCGCGCTGATTTTGACGAATTTTTTCTTGGCGGCCGGCAAAATAGTCGAAGGCCTGTTTGAGTTCGCGATCGACCGTGTCGGTCGAGACACCGAATTTTCCCGCAACCTCGATGCGCGACATGCCATCCAGCCGGACCGCCAGGAAGATATCGCGCCGACGCTGCGGCAATTCGTTCAGCGCCACCAGCAACTCGCGCCATTCCTGCTGCGCCTGAAGAATTTCCTCCGGATCGAGTTCGTGCTCGTCCTGCCGTCGCACCGCTTCGACTGTCGCCTTATCGACCCAGCGACGATCGCGGCTGCGGGCGTCGGCGGCTACGTTGAGGGCCGTCCGATAGAGATAGGCGTCCACGTTGCGGATTTCCTGGCCGCTGTCGGCCTTGTCCTGACCAAGCCGCAAATAGGTCTCGTGCAAGATCTCGGTCGCGAGATCGGCAGAACCGAAGCGCCGCATCAGCCGATCTTTCAGTCCGCGATAGTCGCGTATCAGCACATCACGAAGCTTGACTGGCCCAGCTTTGATCATCGGTTCAGGACCGGCATCGATGGCAGATTTGCCGCGTGCGATGCGCAGGCATTGTCGCCCGCCCCTTCGCGCGGAAGGATCGCAAGCTTTACCGGCTGAGGAAGACCTGCAGGTAAAGGCCCGATCGCAGCGACATTCAACAACGCTCGTGTGATTACCCTATCGAGGCCTCTGCTCCCCGTCGAACTGTCCAATTCAACGCGCGTCACATCGCCCGCTTGCCCGAGCCAAAGGCGCATCACGACTCGATAATGCGTCGGACGCGTCTCGTCCCGCCCGCACAAGGCGGCGATCACAGCCTGCTGGACTAACGCTGAATAGGAAGAAAAGCGTGGAAGGGGCTGCCTCTCGTTGCCGGGAAGCAGCGGCTCCAGCAGAAACGCCCGCTCGCCGATGGCCCGGGGATACAATCCAGTCCCGGACAGTAGCCGCCGCAGACCCTGCTCCGCTGAAAAAGTCCCGCTCAATTCGGTCGATCGACGCGACGCCGTCAACAGACTGTCCGCGATCACCGAGACTCTGGAGACCTCCATATATTGCAGCAGGGCAAGCTCCAATGACTGCGCAGGCACGTCGAACGTGATGCGCCGCCCATCCACGTCATGGCCGTCTCCGGCAGCCAAAGCGGAAAACGTCGTCGAAATCACTGCAACCATCGCTGCAACGCGAACCAGCCAACCCAACCGTCGGGCATTCATATATTGCAATGGATTTCGTCAGCGATTTCGCTTCACGCCGAGGATCGAGGCGTACAAGGCAGCCATATCGATCCAATATTACGAACTCATGACTACCATACAGCATCTCATCTGCGTTGAATCTCAAGATGCCGCGTAGGCGGAGAGCAGCGCAGACGAGAAACCACGGTCGCGGCGTTGATCGTATCAAAGATCGACGCCACCGCGACCGCGCGCAATGCCTGGAGCTATTCTTTGGCGGGTTCGAAGATTTTTGCGCGGTGGATCACATCGGGCCGGTCTTTGTTCAAGACATAGGCCTCGCCCGTGGCCAGGCGCTTGATGAAGGCGGGATGGAGCTTGAATTGATGAACGACCCGCGACGATGCGGAATCCGTCCGCTCACCATCGACGATCTGGGCGGTGTATTCGACGGTCTCCGCGGTCGAAAATAGACCTGCGACGATCTCCGCATCCTCGGATCCAGTCAGCTCGTGGGTGATGAAGGTGTTGACCGAACCGACGACTTGGCGCCGGAAATCTTCCGATCCTTGAGCAGAGAAATCCGCCCAGCTTTGCGTCGCGAGGCAGACACAAGCCCCGTAAGACCTTCCCATATTGATCAGATTGAGCGTCGTGGTCGGGTTCGCGAAGAACGAAAACTCGTCCATCACCAGCAGAATTTTCTTTCGGCTCGTCACCAACGTCGCCTTCAGATCGCTGACGACTAAGGATGCGAGCCCGGTAGCGCCATCAGGGTATTGAAGAGCAGGCAATCCGATATATGCAATTCCGGATTTCTTGCGAAGCCGCCTGAGGTTCAGGATACGCCGCTTCTCCCGGATCGCCTTTCCGAGATCGAGCAAATCGCCGAAATCGGAGCTTGTGAGATTTTCGACGACCGATTCCAAGCTTTCCTGCACTTTCTTTTCGTTCTTGCGCCGCCGAATGATTTCCGCGCGCATCTGACTATAATTTTGCCTCCGAACACTCCCCCGCTTTGCAAGGGCGAGCATATTGTTGATTTCGAGACTGCGTCCGAATGTGTGTAGATCCTGCCTCACACTGCCATATTGGAGAGCCTTGAACGCCGTCTGGGCGTAGGCTGCACTCAACCCTTTGAAATGAGCCTCGCTCCATTCGCGAAGCTGAATGACGAGTTCTTTCTGCTGCGTCGGCTTCTTTCCGGAGAATGCGTCGTACGAACTGCTTTTCGACGGGTTACCGGCGTCCAGAGCATGGAATATGCGGCCGCGAGCTTTCGCGATCTTGGCCAAGGCCATCCGAACCTCGATATCGCCTTTCCCATCGAGATAAACGATCGGGATGCCCAGACGTGCGCACTCGGTGACGAGCCGCAAAACCGTGACGGTTTTTCCCCGCCCAGATCGACCGGTGACGACGAAATGGCGGGAGAGTTGGTCCCGACCGATCCGAACAGCGGCACCTGTCATGGCATCTACGCCAAGCAAGATTTGGGCACCGGTGTAGCTGTACGCAACGAACTTGCAGAAGCGTCCTCTCAACCGAGCAAATGGCGACGGCTCGGCGCGCAGGGCCGCTCCGAACACCTGCGCTTTAGGCGAATTGAGGTAATCACGTCGCAGAAGCAGCCATCCGCCCCCAAAGATCGAACCGATTGAAACTGTTGTCAGCCACGTCGTTGGCTGGGAGGACAGGTGCGTCCAATACACCCACAACGGCATCGGCGTTTCGGACTGGCCAGCGGCACTCCTCAGTATCGCGTGAAGTGCCATACCATAGCCGCTTGCCGCGCCACTATGCCCGGCCCAAATGGTGGCGATGACGCCAACACAGATCGCGATGATGCCGGTCTTTGTCAGACTGCCGAAGAACCAACTGACCAGCCGGATGATCAGGATAGCAGCGATGCCCGTCCAAGACAGGGTGGCGATAACGGCGGTCATTGCCAAGACACCCGTAAGGATCACGGCGACGTCATGGCTCACGGAGGACGTGGTTGTCTGATTATTACTCATGTTACGCTTCCTGCTGGTCGGACGAACGGATGACGGCGACGCGCACCAGATGGTCGAGGCCATCGGTGAAGCGCCGCACGAAGCGGGCGAGGCGCGCGTCGGGGACGAGGTAGTAGACAGCGCCGTAGTCGTTGGAGGACGCATAGGCGTCGATGATCGATTGGAGCCTTGCTGGCGCCTTCATCGACAATTCCAACTCGAATGCGATCCGGCGGCCTTGGCGCGGGATCAGTTCGACGTCAGGAACGTGTCCGGCTTTGATGCCGTCCTGGCGCCGCCTCTGGCGGATTCTCCGATCAGAATTCAGAATCCCCTCGCCGAAACGCTTCACGATGCGCGGCGCCAGATCGACCACCATCGAGTCGTGATGCCAAGTCGCCAAACGTACGCCCGACAGCGGCTCCAGCCCGTCGCCTGCAAGCGAGCAGCCCAATCGGGTGACCGCAATGGGCTGGACATTCAGACCGTTGACATAATGACGGCAGAGCAGACCGGCATCGATCAGCTTTCGCACCCGTCTTGCAGCCGTGCTGAAATCGACATTCCACCTGACACCGATCTGATCGACAGTCACACCGTTCCAGCTATTGACCCAGGGCAAGGTCTCCAGATCACGCTCGGTCACCACCATTGGACCCCTCCTTCCTGAAGAGTCTGTTTGATGCCTTTCGCTCCCCGAGCGCCGCCCACCGCATAGGCTGCCGACTTCTCAAAAGCCGTGCTGAGACCCCGACCCCATGCAATCAACAAACTCTCGTTGATGGCGTGGGGTCGGGGTCTCGGCACGGCGCCAAGCGCCTGAAAAGAAGGCGAAAAGCGAGCGCTGCCTGCCCACCCGCGGTGGGCGGTGCTCGGGGCACCTGACAGGTGGGGCGGCGGGGCAGACGAGTGGCGATCATGGGGCCGCAACAACGGCACCTGCGAGCCGGTAGCAGTCTTGATACCGGGCATCACGCAACGCTCGCGTCGTCGATGCTGCGGTTCTGCTTGCCAAGCCACGCGAGCAGGTCTGCCTCGCGTTTGGAAGAACGCTCGCGCTCGTTGGCAAGCTCAGCCTCCCAAGCGCTGCGATCGCGCTCGTGCCTCGTCTCACACTCCCTCAAGAGGGCCTGCACCTGCGCGATCTGGTCGGACTGTGTCGCCGTCTTCTCCGTCAACACCGCGTTTTCGGTGCGCAAGCCGGACATCGCGTCAATGGTCGCCTTGAGTGACGTCACCTCTTCCATGAGCGCCGCCAAATCGCGCTGAAGGGCCTCGTTCTCGGCGGTCACGCGAACGCGATCGAGTTCGTGCTTGTGAATCGCTTCGCTGAGGGTCGCTTTGGCCGTATCGCGCATGGACTCCGCAGTGACAGCCCGAACGAGCGCCGCTTCGACGGCGGCGTCCTTATCCCAGACCTCGTCGCCCGCAGCGGAAGCGGCGTCTTCGTAGTCAGCCTCCCGCTCCTCCGCAGCGAGCCTCTCCGCCGCGAAATCGGCCGCTTGCTGCGCAAGCAAGGCTTGATAGTGCTGCGACAGGGCCATGCGATCGATCGCGCGGCCGGCGAGAAACGCCTTGGACACATTTTCGAACGCAGCGCGGCCCGCTTCCAAGGCCTTTTCCACCTCGGGGAGATGCACCATCCCCTCGGTCTGCTCGCCGTCGGGCTTCTTGGCTCCGGTACGCCGGCGCGGCTGATCCCCCTCGATGGCCTCGATCAGTGGCATGAAGCTGCTGGCCATGCCCCGGGAATTACTCCCCTGCTCGGCTGCGACCATTGCTCGCGTGATGTAGAGGTGCGACGCACCGACGCGCAGCCGGCAATACGCCCCCCGATAGTCTTCGAATGTCTGCCGCTTTGCGGGCGGCATTGCAGCTACTGTCGTCAACGCATCATCGCGCGTCATATATACTTTCCTTCCGGTACTTCCGGTAGATACCGGAAGGCCTCGGAAGGTCGCTCAGCGCACGCTTCCGCGGCGCCGAGGCAGGTTGACGATGATATTCAAGATGAAAGGGCCGGGCGCCGCGCGGGTCCATCGAGGCAACACGATGTAGACGCTGACGCGCCCACTCCATTGCTTGATGTAAGACCGACGGACCATATCTTGGCCGCCCAACACCACCGCGATTTACACGATCGCGTCCCCACGGGGGAAAAGGTTTGGTTCAGGCAATATGGAGGCTAGATCGACAAAGAGCAATCCTACCGCGGGGGATTGAATCGTTATGATAAACAAGATCGATAAACTGCGCTTCAATTCAGCCATGGCCCGTTTAGTCTCAGGCAGACCCGGCACGTATACATCCCGCCCGCGGCACTATGTTTCGATATCGATTTCGACGGGTAGCGGCAGACCGATGCTCGTGCGGATCGGCGTATAGATGTCAATGGTCGGATTGATAACACGGAGCGTAACGATCAACGCATAACGCGCCTCACGATTGCACACATCGAGCGATGAACGAAGCCTCCACCATCCGTTGACCGGCTTCACACACAACGTGTCCCGATCTAACAGATCAATCGCTGGGCCGGTCCAGACATCGCAATGTAAGGAACCGGCGCTGATGCTGTCGTCTCCCAACATCCAGTTGGGATCCGCACTTTCGAACTTTGGTCGCGGACCTTTCGCACGTTCCGCCGCATTCACTCGCTGTTTGAAGCGCGTGGCTGTTTCACGACGACGTTGATAATCGAAACGCAGGCCATAGGACTGATAGCGCTGCGGATCAACATTGGCCGACAGCCCAGGATTGGGATCGATGAAGTAAGAAAGAGTGACCTTCATCTCTACTTGTTCGTTGTTCAACGTTTCCAGCATGTCAGGCGGAAGAGGTAACGAGTAGTAGTGACACTTGTTGAACTTGCGCTCTTCCCGCTTGAAGGGCTGAATCTTTGCTTGAGCAAATAGAGCAACATGGTTGTTGGCCGAAGCGAGAGCACGTTCGAGACTTGGCACGCCATAGCCAAACCGCCGCACCATAGCATACCGCGCACGCTTTGATTGCGTCGAATTCAACTCCGCGAGCATTGCGGGCGTCCATTGGGCACTATGCACCATCATCGCTCGAATGGTCTCGGGCCAATACTCGGGATATTGCGCCTGGATCTGAGCAGCCATCCGTGCTGCCTGCGCGGCTGCCGCGCTTGTCCCGTCAAACGAAACAAGAGGCGCCGTCCCGACATCGCTGCCAGACGTCAAAAGCGACAACGAGCCCATCGAAAGACATTCGGTTTGGCCAGGATTGACTGCCCGGTTGCCCGCCTCCATGACCAGCTCTGGCTTAATCGGCGCCACACCTTGGCGCCACGCCCCACTTGTGCGGCTGTGGGGACTTAGTGTTCCAACCGACGCCAGCGCCGTCCAATCCTCAAAACCGTCGTCATGAATATCGACGAGATCGGTGCAGCCTCCAACGGTCAGCGCATTCCAGGATTGAGCCGGGTCTTCGATCGGGAAATCATCTTGAGACTGGAGAACCGCATAGTCTTGCTCAGGAGGCGTATTGCCCGCCGAAAGCACGAACAGGCGCTTACGACGGTCGGCCTCTTTGACATCGGCATCATCGCCGTCACCAATCATTCGGCCCACAGCCGCCTGATCAATCGCGGCGCTCCATGTCGATGCAGTCGCCCCGGTGACATCGCGATTGCTCACGGCCATGCAAAACACGCGAGCACGATCCGGGGCTTGAAGTTCTGGCATCGCGACCGCTGCTTGCGTCAGCACTCCATAGCTCTTGGGGTCGCTGGGATCGAAACCATCCGGCGGTAGAATTTTGACTGACTCCAGACGATGCCGAAGCGTTCGCTGCTCCGTATCGGCGAGAGCCGCTGTCAGATCGCCATGAAGAGCGAGCCCGGCCATACCGGTACCATGGCCGAAACGGTGATGATCGTCTGCTCCCCACTCGTCGCGGAGCGCATGAAGATCATCGGCAGCAAGCACGGGCTCGATCAAGGCGTTTCCTCGATTGACGCCTGTATCGAGAACACAAACGGACGGAACGTTCGCTCCCGGCCAGACAACGCGTTCGGCTAGATCTTCCAACCATTCATGCTGATCGCCGGCAACTTCTTCTTCGAAGAACGCCGGATTATCACTCGCACGGCGAAGCTCAGCGATACCCCCTGTCGCGTAGAGCATCAGTTCGATAGCAGCACGCGTCGTATAGACAGGAACGACGACAATCTCCGGAAATAGAAGACGACGATCCGCAGCCGCGACCTGCACGTCCAGGCTTTCGCAAGCAGCCTCGACGTCGGCAACCATGTCGCGATAGCACCACAACCCCCACCAAATGACATCCTGCGGTTCCGAAGGCAAAGCATCCTCGGCGTCCGTCCACGCAGCGGCCAAACGAAATTGACGAATTTCTTCAATCGCCTCGACCTTACCGCTTTTCGGCGGATTGCCGGATTTCGGTAACGGTCCGTGCAGATAGTCATCCAAGATCGCATCGAGCACGGGACGCGCTTCATCCGGCACGTAAAGCACGATCGTGCGATTGCCGTTAGTTGCGTTATATTTGCTCGCGCCCGCGCGAATGCCTTGCTTTTTCAGATTGAGGACTTCGGGATCGGTGCCGCGTCGAAGCTCAACCTCTATGCGTGTCCCGGCGGTTGCGGGGAGACGATCGTCATCTGGGCGAGCCTGATCGGACGAGGCCCATGCTGCCAATAGCTCGGCCTGGAGCTTCCGGCCATGTTCGGCGCGATCACGCGCCGCCTTCTTCATATTAGCAGGATCGCCCGCGTAGTCCTTCGCTTCGGAAAACACTGAAATATCGATATGCGGAAGATTGTAGCGAGAAGCCATTCATCAATTGCCTTCCAAATCCAGAAAGGCGGTCCGCATCGAGTGACGATCTTGCAGGCGAGTAACAATATCATCGGTTGTTATCGACTTGCGTTCGTCCAGAATCGCCATCTTCACGGCGTCATCTGCCGCACGCGCGATTTCGGACTGACTTAGCCCCTCGGCCGAATGAACTAGAGACTTCCAGTCCGCCTTCAAGATTCTCATCGGTTGCGTATTCGCAACGATGAGCTGTTTGATCTGCTCGGATGTCGGCGCATCAAACTCCAGAACCTGATCGTAGCGACGAAGCAACGCTCTATCGAGCAGCGACGGATGATTAGTGGAACAGATGATCACACTATCCGTTGAATTCCCCTCTTCCATGAACTGAAGAAAGGAATTTAAGACGCGGCGCATCTCAGCCACGTCGTTTGCAGCGGTACGCTGTCCCCCGACTGCATCAAACTCGTCGAACAGATATACGCCTCGGCGCTTCGCGGTCTCATCGAAAATCAACCGCAGCTTGACCGCCGTGTCTCCCATATATCGCGTGATCAAACCTTCAAGACGGATGATGAACAGCGGCAGGTGCAGCTCACCGGCGACGGCCTCAGCCGACATGGTCTTGCCGGATCCCGGCGGGCCGACAAACAGAAGACGACGGCTTGGCGTCTTGCCATGCTCTCGTAACCAATCGCGACGGCGTTGCTGTCGCAACACGTCGTCGAAACGCGAGACGAGTCGCTCGTTCAAGACGACATCTTTGAACTTATAACGAGGCTCGCGCATTTCCAGCAGCCCTTCAAGGCTACCACGTGGGCTGGCAAACGGGATCGGAACAGCGGCGCCTTTGGACTTCGACGCCCGCGCCTTCTCGATTTCCTGCCGCAACTCCTCGGCAGTCGAGCGACGCCCCTGCCGCGCCTCGGCTGCAGCAATCTGCAATGCAATCGAGAAAAACGCGTCGTCGTCGCCGTCGGCGCGGCTTCTCAAAAGCGCCAATATGGCCTTCGTGTTGGACACAGACTCATCCCTTCAAGGCCAAACCCTACACAACGCCGTCTGGCCCATCGACGGAATTTTCGTCATACCGCCAGAATGCCCACGAAAGAGTTGGCGTTAAATGAACCTGCACAGCCAACAAACTCGTTCGGGGCCGTAAGGCGTTGACCAGACCGTGACATCTTCGACTTCCGTTTCATCGCTCCGCCACGCCGGGCGTTGACTCACGCGTCAGTCAGAATTGCCACCGCCCCCATCATCCATCGACAAGGATGGGCGACTTCTCACGAGAGCTCACACTAGTGGCCATTGCCGCACATGGTTGCATCGCAACGAGCATTCCCCGCTTTCACATCAATCCACAGCGGCACCGTAATCACCCTTATGTATGTTCCTTATTTGTTCTATTTTCAATGCCAGACGTCTTCTCTGACGACCTCGGCGCCGGGTGGTTTTTGAGTATCGGTTACCGAGCAAGCTAAGGGTGTCGGGCTCGGGTTAACTGATCGGCTGGAAGCAGGCTCGGGCTCTTTGAAAGCAAGTTTCCCGTCGTCAGTCGTTGAGAAGGTGTGGGCCTATCACGATAACAGGCGCGCAAGGCCGATGGATGTGACCCAACGGTGACCCAGCCGAAATTGAGAGCATACGCGGCCATATTCAGCAGAACGGCCTGCAGTAGATATATCTAATTCATTCAGGTGCTTAGCTGATGGTGGGGGAGGCAGGACTCGAACCTGCGAAGCCATAAGGCGGCTGATTTACAGTCAGCTCCCTTTGCCACTCGGGACACTCCCCCGCTCGACGCCATCGCACCATCATCCACCCCTTCGGGTGTCTGGACGGCCTTGGATGACGTGGAAACGCGCACCCGCTCAGCGGGCTCCCGGCGGCCGCTTTATCGGGAAGCCCGGCTCCAAAGTCAACCGATCATGACGGATTTATCTGCCTCTCCCCGCTCCATTGTTCCCAAAGGCAAATTGCCAATCTCAGGCCCCCATGAGACAAGCCGGCATGAGCGATCGAGACCGTAAACAGCGATTCCAGCGTGGCCCGCAAAAGGGGCCCGATTCCGGCCGGGATCAGGGCCATGGCAGGGATAACGGACAGAGCCGCCCCGGCCGTGACCAGGGCCGCCGGTCGCCGCGCCGTGGCCGCGACAGTGGCGGGAGTGGCGGTGACGGGCCAGCCATTCTCTATGGCTGGCATCCCGTCACCCTCGCGCTGGCCAATCCGAATCGCACGATTCGCAAATTGTGGCTCACCGAAAACGCCGCACGCCGCCTCGCCGAAGAAAACATCGACACACGCGTGACGCCGGAACTGGTGCGACCGGACATGATCGATCGCCGGCTCGGCCCGGACGCGGTGCATCAGGGCATGCTGGCCGAGGTCGATCCGCTGGAGGCGCCCGACCTCTCCGACCTGCCCCAGGACGGCATGGTGCTGGTGCTCGACCAGATCACCGATCCGCACAATGTCGGTGCCATCCTGCGCTCGGCCGCCGCCTTCAAGGTCAATGCCGTGATCACGACCAACAGGCATAGCCCGGAAGCCACTGGCGTGCTGGCCAAGTCCGCCTCCGGTGCACTCGAACTGGTGCCGATCATCGCCGTGCCCAATCTCGCCCGCGCGCTGAACGAACTCAACGATCAGGGCTTTATGACCGTCGGCCTCGACAGCGAAGGCGGGGAAAATATCAGCGCGGTGCCACTGAGCGCTCCCCTCGCCCTTGTGCTTGGCGCCGAGGGTCAGGGCTTGCGGCGATTGACGCGCGAGACCTGCAGTGTCGTCGCAAGGCTCGATATGCCCGGCGAGATCAAGAGCCTCAACGTGTCAAACGCCGCCGTGCTCGCGCTCTATATCGGCGCCAGCAAACTCGGCCTGATGAGCTAACTCCGCTGAAACGGCAACGCCCGCCTGCATCGCTGCAGACGGGCGGCGGTCCAATTCTTTTGTTAGAGCATAATCTGTCCGAAAACCGGTTCACACTTTTCGGGATCATGCTCTCGATGCGACCAGATCAGTAAGCGCGGTGCTGTGGACGCTGCTGATACTGCTGGTGATAGCCATGGCGCGGTGCGTGGCCGTGACGCGATCCGTAGACCACGCGCGGCTTGGCGTAGCGCTGCGAATAATAGCTGCGCTGGGCGTAGCCGTAACGCACGCGCGGACGCGCGCTATAGCCGTAACGATAGTTCGAACGGCCGTAATAAGGCAGGCGCGGCGTGAACACGACCGGGCCGCTCACGGCCGGCGCATAACCGTAACCATAGCTGTAGTGGTCGTAGGGATTGGCATAGGGACCGCCGTCATAGCGCGGATAGCCGCGCCAGCCGATGGCGGTTTCCTGATAGGTCGGGACCGGCGCGAACTGGCCGGGGCCGCCATAGGTCGGGCCCTGATTGGCGTAGTAATACTGGCGCGTCACCGGCACCGGATCCGGCAGCTGCACATAGCCGGCATAGCCATAGCCAGTACCATAATAGTTGTAGGTGCCGCCGCAGGGCGAGCAGCCGCCGGCATAGAAGCCACCGCCGGCCATCGCGGGCGATGCCGCCGCGCTGACGGCAGCGACGGCAAACGCCGCAGCCCATTTTGAAATCGTGATACGCATTACGCACTCCTGTCGATGTTTTCTTGTTTGGTGATGGAAATTCGTGTCAGCGCCGCTCCATCGGCGGCGCCACAATGACCGGTGGCGGGTTCATCGGCACATCGTTGTGTCCCATCGGCGCGGATTGCGCCGACCAGTGTTCGGAGAAGCTCGGCGCCGGCTCCGGCAGCTTGCGATTGGCCGGTGGTTCGATCTCGAGCCGGCCATAACCGGGCGTGCGGCCGAGGCTCGGATAGTAATGGCCGACATTCGGCACCGGATCGATCGGCCGGCCGCCATAGATCGTCGGCTGGACATGAATGCGGTTTTGCAGCCCCCGGTCGCCCTCGATCACGCGATAGGATGCATCAACGCCGTTGATGATCACCGGCACACCCGGCCGGCCGGGAATGACGATGTTGAATCCATCGGCCGCCGCGGCCGGCAGCGTGGTGGCGAAGGTAAGCAGCAGTGCCGGAATGACCCGCATGATGGTGTCCTGCATTGATGGCGGTAGGATATTCGAAGCCCCAGGAGGATGGGTTAAAGGCGCGGCCTAAACTGCCGGTAAGCCTAACGCGCAAGCATGCAATCGAGTTCAAATGCCTGGATTCGCAGATTGATTTCGTTAACCCGCGCGGTGCGGCGATGACGTCATGGTGCGGAGATCGCCCCGTGCGATAACGCAGTGGCAGCTTGCGGATGACCGCCCGCACGTGGTCTGATCCGTCCCGTCACACCATTGCTTCCGGAGATCCATATGAAGATCCTCAGCGCCGCCATCATCCTTTCGACGCTGGTTGCCACCCCTGCTTTCGCCAAGCACTGGAAGCATCACCGGCACCATCACCACCACGCCGAGACCTTCGTCTTCGCCGCACCCGGCCAGCCCTACAAGATCAGCTACCTGCACAATTACGGCCCGGGCCTCACCGCCGGCACCTTCGCCTATTACGACGGCTCGCTGTCGCGCCGCTGCAAGCAATCCGCCGCCGCCTATCGCGGCCAGGATGGCCGCGCTTATCCGTGCTTCTGACGCAAGCGGCACGTGCGTGCCGGACCTCGCAAACAAAAAAGCCCGGTGCTGGTGACAGCACCGGGCTTTTTGTTTCGCGCCTGACCTGACGAAGGACGAGATCAGGACGCCTGTCTATGGCTCACACTTGAATTCGAATTCGCGCTCTTGGCAGCCACCTCGCCTGCCGCCAGCTTGACCGGCCGCACCTTCGCTGGCGGCTTGAGGCTGATTTTCTCGAACAGGATCGCAAGCAGTAGCGTGGCGAAGCTGAACACGATCAGATTGGCAGGGAACGAGATCGCCTTCAGCGCTTCCTGGCGCAGCAGAAAATCATGCACGAGATAGATCTGCAGCGCTGTACCGGCGAGCAGCGTGACGAGTCCGGCCAGATGATTGGCGACGAACTGCTCCAGAGGCTGATAACGCGCGAAGCGGAACGCGAAGACGAGGAAGGCCAGCGCTGGAATGCGATCGATGATCTGTATCTCGAACGGCGTGATCCGCCCGAGCGAACCGACAAACAGATAGAATCCGGCGATCGACACCAAGAGCCATAGCAGGTCGGAGAGCTTGCCCCTGGTGTCGGCATGGAATTTGGCGGCATAGACGCCCATCGCCATCGTGCCAAAGTAGAAGATGATGCGCAGCGGCAGCGTGACTTCCGTCTGCACATCGTAATGCTCGGTCAGCCAGCTTGTCTTCTCGGCGAAGATTGCAAACAGCAGGATATAGGCAAGCGCCAGCGCCCCGAACAGACACGCATAGGCCCGCTTCGTCTCCATCTTCGCCATGATGAAATAGATCGGAATGTAGCAACCGACGATGGTCGGCAGGAACCAGAACTGCAGTGGGATGATGTAGAGGAAGAAGAAATCCGAGAAGGTGCGGATATGCGCGTCGCCCACCAGAACCAGGAAGGTCGCGACGATGAACAGCGGCTCGTAGACCCGCGTCAGTCGCCGCCTCAGCCAGCCGCCGATCGCCTCCCGGCTCGCCTGATAGCCCAGATACAGGCCGTAACCCGATATGAAGAAGAAGAGTTCATTGCCGAACACCCCGCCGGTGCCGAGCTGCGGGATCGGATAGAGCTCGTCGAGATGCGAATTAACCACCAGCACGATCGCGACAGCGCGTAACAGATCCAGATAGGCGGTCGGATGGACGGGTCTGTTTGCGGTCATGATGTGTGGCTCTCTGACTGGGAGCATTGGCGGTCTGGAGCCCGGTATATGTGGGCGCGCGGCTTACCAATCATTTGTCCAATATGAAGCGTATCGCGGCTTCGAAATTAAGCTCTTGTTAGGCATGCGGGCCGCGTTTCACCGGGAACGTTACGGTACAGGCATGAGGCGACCAAGCCGAAGCTCGCCGCATGCTTAATCGTCAGGGATGGCGTCCGCGACGATGGCGCCGCCTGAGGGAATGGAGCCAGGACAACCGCGTCCTGACGCGCCCCCACCGGTGCCATCGCTTCTGATGGCTGACGGTACGTTCTCAGCTTCCGGATCGGTGCGCGTTAGTGCATTCAAAACCGCTTGCAGCGACGAAATTAAATATGTTTATTTAAAATATTAAATAATCGTTTTATTCGTGGGATTTCCGGAATTCACAAAAAGACCCGAGCGCCTTCCACGTTTTCAGGCCGGAGATTTTTGAGATGAACCTTCAAGGCATTGCAGCGCGTGTCACCAAGGGTGAATTCCATTATGCGCTTGCGCGCTTCAGGACTGTCAGGCTCGCTTATGGCGGTATGCGCAGGCTACGGGACGGCTTTCCTTCGGATGGGCACCTTGGATCGCAAACGTTGTTTCCAAATGCCGATGTCAACCAGATCGTCAGAGCAATTTCAGACGATGCCGTGTTTGTCGGAATGAACCTGCCGCTACACATCGTCGCCGCCATTGACGACTTTGCGCGCACGGAACCCCTTCATACCAACTACGACCCGCACGGTCCCACCTTCCTTCACTCACAGGTAATCCAGGGCAAGGCGCCGGACGGCCGATCGGTCCCGATTGCCGGTGTTCGCGAGCCGAGCCGTTGCCCGGCGATCAAGGCCATCGTCGACGACCCGGTGTTGCGCAACATCGTGCGCCGCTATCTGGGACACGAACCGCGCGAGGTGACGACGATCCTGAACTGGAGTTTTGCCTCGAATTTTTCCGACGATGAACGCCGCCGGCTGAAGCATCAGAACACCCTCGACTATCATTACGACGTTGGAGGCTTCAACTTCGTCTATGCCAGCTTCTACATTTCTGACTGCGATCGCGATTCCGGAGCGCATGTGATGATGAAGCGCTCACACAACCGGAAACCTCTTCGAATGTTGCTGGGATCGGCCATGGCGAGCGAGGAAAGCGTGCGCAAGCACTATGGAATCGAGAACGAGATCATGATCGAGGGCCCCGCCGGTACCGGCTTCGTGCAGGACACTTCCTGTTTTCACCGGGCGACGCCTCCGAAACTCAGAGACAGGCTCATGCTCGCGGTTCGTTTCATCAACTAGGCTGCTCGTGTCCGGCCTTCTGGTGCGTACTGGCCGAAGGCGCCCGCAGGTTACTGGCGCCTCATATGCCGCAGGCGGTTAACCGCGCGGCAATCAGGAGCAGAACAGGAACACGAGCATCGGTTAGCGGACGGCGAAACCATGTTTTCATCAATGATTTCAATGGTGCCGGCAGAGAGGATTGAACTCCCGACCTTCGGTTTACAAAACCGCTGCTCTACCGCTGAGCTATGCCGGCTGCAGGATCAATGGGTTAGAGCCAATGAGCGGCCCGTTTCGGGGCACCGCCGGCAAGGCCGATCCTGTGTTGCGCCGTCCCTTACCAGAGTTGCCGGCGCAGGGCTACTGGTCGGCGAAACCTTCTCGATTTCCCACAGCGGTCTTGCGACCGCCGCGCACGCTTACAGCCGCCCGCAGAGCAGCAATACATTGACCGCGCAGGCGGCCAAAAGGGCGACGGCGAGCGCCGTTTGAACCCCGTTACACCAGATATGGTCGATCATTCTCATTGCCCGGAGACCATCGGGCGATTCTATGCAAGGAGTCTCGCGGCATATTTTTTCGGGAATTCAGGACTCGTTTACCTTCGATTCCACCGTCCCCCCGGCCTGACTCCAGTGCACGAAAAAAGGCCGGCGTGACGATGCCGGCCTTTCCGCGGAATCGGGAGCCCGATTCGTATTGGCTGTTCGCTCAGTACTTGGCGACCACCGGGCCACCCCAGCCGAAGCGATAATTCAGGCCGGCCTTGATGGTGTGCTCGTCATTGTTGAAGCTCGTCACGCCGGCTGGAAATGCGGTCGAAGTGAGCGTCGTGTTGCCGAAGTTGTAGTACTGATACTCGATCTTGCCCGACCAGTTCGGCGTGAACATGTATTCGAGACCGCCGCCGACGGTGTAGCCGCTCTTGCTATTGCCATCGATGCCGACCGGCGTCGATGGCACGAGGCTGGCCACCGTCAGATCGTTATTGCCGCGCCAGGCGTAACCGCCCTTGGCGTAAATCATCGTCGGCCCCCAAGTGTAGCCGAGGCGACCGGTGACCGAGCCGAGCTCATTGCTGTTGCCGGTGACCGTGGTGCCGTTCGGATACACGAAGCCGGTGTTGTTGCTGCCCATCCAGCTGTAATTGGCCTCGATACCGAGCACCCAATTGGTGGCGAACTGATAGTCGAAGCCGCCCTGCACACCGCCCATGAAACGACCGCTGTCGCCGACCAGACTGTTGCTGTCGCCGAACGCGCCACCGACGTGACCGCCGATATAAAAACCGGTCCAGTTATAGACCACCGCCGGAGCGGTATAGGCGGGTGCCTTGGTATAGGTTCGCGCCGGAAGATCGGCAGCGAATGCCGAGGAGGAAGCGGCAGCGACGGCGACAATGGCCGACGCGCTCAGCAGAAACTTTTTCATGTGAAGTCCCCTGTTTTGCGTTGTGACGGTCAGAAAACAACGTGGCGGGAATTTGGTTGCTTCGCGTCGTTCCCCGTCACAGTGATCTTTGTTGAGTGCGACAAAACAGCCACACTCTTTTCCGTTCATTTTGGACGTAGAGCGGCGCGATCCGGTTCAAGCTTCACGCGAAGTTGAGGCAGAGAGTGCCCCTTTATTGCCGCTAGAAGGCCGCAAGATTTGCGTGTGAACATGTCCAAAACCACGCCTGCGCGAAGCGAATCCTGCGGCAAACTTGAGGCAAAATGGGAGCGCTGCGGACGCGGTTACCGCGTCATCTTTTCCATCTCGGGAAACGGCTGGTAATTCGCGCCGGCACAAAGTTCGGCGCTGTTCTCCACCACACGATCGAGCCGGCCATCGACGAATGCAATGCCGCGCTCCTGCACCGGCGCATAGCGGTTGTTGAAGTCCTTCGCCGAGTAGCGAATGCAGGCCACGTAACGCATATTGCCGCCGACGGTACGCTGCACCGGCTCGGCAACACTGGCGCTACGCACGCCAACCGGATCGTTGAGATAAGTGCGCAAGAAGGCGAGCAGATCAGCGCGATAATTTGTCGGGAACGGCTGCGGTCCGCTGGCGCTTTCGGTGAAGGCAATGCTGCCGCTTGGGCCCGCGCAGGCGCTCAAACCGAACGACAACAACACCCCGGCTGCGCGTATCGCATTTTGCAGATTCAATCTCATTCCCGCCCGCTTTTTCGAACTCCGCCTGTCCTAGACGGTTCGCGCGCAGAAGGGAATTCGCAACTCGGTGACGATGAAACCCGCGTGACCGACGGATATCGGTCCACCTCGCCATTCACGGGGACACGGAAATGGCGAGGCGACCGTCAAACTCCGTGGCCGCAGCAGGGCAATGAGAACGCCACGACCACGGAGCCCCTCAACCGTGTTTGTGCACGGTTTTGGCTGAGATGCCGGACTGTTTGAAGGTCTTGTGCTGACCGAACTTCTTGTGAAGGTTGAAGTGCGATCGCATATGGCGATGATGCATGCCGTGACTACGATGCATCTGCGCCTTTGCGTCCAGCACATGGGAATGATGCGCGCGGCTCACATGGCTCGGGCCGCCGGCGAATGCCGGCGCAGCCAGCAGGGACACGGCGACCAGCGCGGCGGAAACGGTCTTCAACATGGTCTTCTCCTGTCGATCGCGATCAAGAAAGCGACCGGTCGGGATGGCCGGGCTTGTCGATCATGCAGCGATGTTAGTTCGCCCGCGCTGAACCGATGCTGATCCGCATATGCAGCCGCCGTTCATCTCGATGACATCCTCTCCATGCGCGCGGGATTGGGGCACCGCCGCGCGTCCTGGAATGGACGACCATTCGCGGGGTTCATTCCGTGTTCACAACCGCTGGCTTCCGTGCCAGACTGATCCCGCTGCAAACAGGAGCGCCGCCATGACCAAGTCTTCGAGGACCACGTCTCTGATCCGGCTGACGACACTTGCACTTCTCTCCACCGCTATCGCCGCCTCGCCATCCACCCTCACCACCGCATTCGCCGCAGGCAGCGACACGCCGTCCTCGCCGCCGCCGTCATCGGGTTCGAAGAAGGGCACCAAGGACCAGAAGCACAACGAAACAAAGCCCGACGAACGCGCTTTCCTCGATGGCTATCGCGCCGCCTATGCAACGATCTATGACAAGCACGACTATGCGACTGCGATCGAGCAGTTGAAGGCGCTGAAGCAGGACGACCGCGCCGACGTCGCCAATCTGATCGGCTATTCCTATCGCAAGCTCGGCGACTACAAGGTCTCGCAGGCCTATTACGAGCGCGCGCTCAAGGCCGACCCGAACCATGCCCGCACCTGGCAGTATTACGGCCTATGGCAGGTCGAACAGGGCAACCGCGATCAGGCGCAGTATCACCTGAACAAGCTGGCCTCGCTGACCGGCAAGAATTCGGCCGAATACAAGTCGCTCGCAGACGCTCTCGCACAGGCGCCGGGCACCGGCCTCACCTACTGATCCCGTTCGCGGATCGGTTCAAAGCCGGCGTGACCCAGTGGGCCGCGCCGGCTTTTTGCTGCGCAGGCATGCCTGCCGGTAAACCATCCGGCCACCGCCCTCTCGACAGATAGCCCCGAACTGCCGTTAAGTGCGGCTCGACAATCCCCTGCCCGGTCGATAGAGACCGTCGCATACGCATAGAGCCGAAGGCCCGCGATCTCCGCCATGACCACGCCCAAGCGCCTCGACCGGATCGCCTTCGTTGCGAGCAACAGTGCGGAAGCGCAGGTTGCCTATGAACAACTGGTGCAGATCTACGGCAATGACGATCCGCATAAGGCCGATGTCATCGTCGCACTCGGCGGCGACGGGTTGATGCTGAAGACGCTGCACGACCATATGCGCACCGGCAAGCCGATCTACGGCATGCATCGCGGCACTGTCGGCTTCCTGATGAACGAGTTCTCGACGCATGATCTGCATGCGCGCCTGGCTGCAGCCAGGGAAACGATAATCAATCCGCTGCTGATGCGCGCCACCGACGTGCACGGCAAGGTGCATATCCACCACGCCATCAACGAGGTCTCGCTGTTCCGGCAGACCCACCAGGCAGCGCGGCTGCGCATTCTGATCGACGAGCAGGAGCGCATGGCCGAGCTGATCGCCGACGGCATCCTTGTCGCCACGCCGGCCGGCTCCACCGCCTATAATCTGTCGGCGCAGGGCCCGATCCTGCCCATCAACGCCGCACTGCTCGCGCTGACGCCAATCAGCGCCTTCCGCCCACGGCGCTGGCGCGGCGCACTACTGCCGAACAAGGCTTTTGTCGTCATCGAAGTGCTCGAAGGCGACAAACGGCCGGTCGCCGCGGTGGCCGATCACGACGAGGCCCGGGATGTCCGCCGAGTCGAGGTGATCACCGACCGAACGATCTCGATGCGCATGATGTTCGATCCGGGCCATAGCCTGGAGGAACGGATCATCAGCGAACAATTCAGCTACTGAGGATTGACCGGCCCCGGTGCCACCGTCATTGCCCGGCTTGACCGGGCAATCCAGTAGACACCGGCCTATCGAGACTTCCACAAGCAGTAGTATTTACTGGATCATCCGGTCGGGCCGGGTGACGACATGGGAGTTTGGGGCCAGAGCCAGCCCGCTCCCCTAACCCTTCGTTAACCGCCAGCCCGCTATGGTTAACGCAAGGTAACCGCCCGCCCGAGCGCGTCCATGTACCGTATCGACTTCAACAAGCTTCGCTTTCTGATCTGCGACGACAATCCGCACATGCGGCGCATCCTGCGCACGCTGCTGCATTCGTTCGGCGCACGCGAAGTCTATGAGGCTGAGGACGGCGCCACGGCGCTGGAAATGTACAGCCACTACGTCCCGGACATCGTGATCGCCGACTGGGCGATGCCGATTTTCGACGGACTGGAATTGACGCAGATGATCCGGCAGCCGGATTCCAAGGGGAATCCCTACGCACCGATCATCATGCTCACTGCGCATTCGGAAAAGCGCCGCGTCACCATGGCCCGCGATGCCGGGGTCACCGAATTTCTCGCCAAGCCGATCTCCGCGAAAGCGCTCTATCAGCGCATCATGAGCGTCGTGGCGCACCCCCGGCCCTTCATCAAGACGCGCAACTATTTCGGTCCCGATCGTCGCCGCAACACCACCGTGGCCTATATCGGCCCCGAACGGCGCAATGGCGGCGAGGCTGAGATCCTGCAACAGCCTTCCCTGCTCGACAAAGCCCGCGTCACCAGCTGATTTCGGAGAAACGCAGATGACCAAGGACAAGCTGCTGGCGCCGACGATCGAAGCCTTTGCCGATCACCACGTCATCACGCCGCAGAACACGCTGAAACATGCGATCCGCTCCGTCAGCAATCGCGAGCTCGACGATCCCGTGGCGCGTGCAGAAGCGGCGCTGGCCAATCTCTCCGGCGAGTTCAAGAGCTGGATGCGCACCGAGTGCGACCGCCTCGCCGCAGCCCATATGGCGGTCATGGCCAAGGGCTTCACCGATGCGACGCGCGGCGAACTGTTTCGTGCCGCCCATGACATCAAGGGCGATGCGCCGACCTTCGGGTTTCCCGCGGCGGGTGCCGCGGCGGAGAGCCTTTGCCGGATTATTGAGCACGCGCCCGATCTCGACGCCGTGCCGGCAGAGCTGATCCAGCATCATATCGATGCGGTTCATGCCATCGTGCGCGAACACAACACCATCGAGAAGGCCGGCGTGGCCAAAGAGCTTTCCAGCCGCCTGCGCGCAATCGCGGATGATTATCTGAAAGCCGCCAACAAGGACCGGCCGGAACATCTTGATGCGCTGGAAGCGCCGAGCATCGTGCCGTAATTTCGCTGTCGGCCGCAGGATCGGCAGAGGCACGTTGTGCCGTGCCCACCATCAAATGCAGTGAATGAAGGTGGGCACGCTGTGTTTTGCCTAACCTGCAAGATCGCGTTAGGCCGCGATCGCCTCATATCCGTCGTCATCCGCATACATCCCCCGCTCCGCAAGTTCATCGCAGAACAGGCGCGCTTCCTCGCGGGCTGACTCCATCGCGAAACGGCGGAGCAGGATCAGCAGCGGCTCGGAAGCCGCCTCATCGGTCTCGCATGTCGTCAGCACACGCTCGACCATGCGGCGACGCAGGCGCACCGCGCCGCCTACCGAACCGACGAAACCGATTTCGTTGCGCGCCGCGAGCGCTGCACGAAAGGCAGGGAACACGGATTGCGGGAGGCCCGCGCGTGTCAGCAACGCGTTGATGCTATTATCCGCGCCATCGTCGACCAACGCCGCCACGCGACTCTCCGGCAAGCCGGAGAGAACCACCAGCGCCTGGTCGAACAGATCGTGATTGCCCGACAGCAGCGCGCGCAGAACGAGCCCGGCCGTAAGCTGACCGGCTTCCCGCAGGTGATGCACGAGATCGCGCATCTCTTCGCCACGCGAGCGCGAGGCGATGTTCACGGTAGAGCGCGCCATGGCCTCGGCCGCCACGCGCTCTGCGCGATCCTGCGACAGCCAGTTGCGGCCGACGACGAAACGCGTCAGCGTATCGGAGAGTTTGGCGACGAGCGCGAGGCGCGTCTTCGCCGGCAGGTCGTCGAGGGCGAGCATCGCATCGCGGATCGCAGCGAGATGACCGTGCCGTTCGACAACGCGGTCCCATGAGAACGGCGCAAGTTCGGCATAAGGATTTTCGATCAGCTCGAGCGCCGCAGCGGCGGAGCCGACTTCGGCGATCGCGGCACAAACGGAAGCCGGCAGCGTGATGCGCCGAGCGACCGCGCATTGCAATTCGCTGTCGCCAGTGGCGACGATGTCGACCAGATCGGCATCGACCAGCAGCGGCGAATGTTCCAGCACGGGCAACGCCACGCAGGCCTGATCCACGGCCAGCGCCTGCACGATGGCGGGCGGCGCCATCGGTGCCCGGGCGAAGACCTGCGCCATCGCCTGCCGTACCAGAGGCGAGGTATCGTCGAGCAGCATCAGCAGCGCACCTTCGGCCGCTGCGCGATCGTCATCGGACAAATCGGAAAAGATGAAGGCCCGCGCCAGGGAGCGCGTTGCCTCTGCACGTTCGCTCGGAGGAGCGGTACGGACCCAGCTGATAAACTGCCGAACGATCATGTTACTGCCGGCCTACGCAACACGACACCGGAACGCGATGCCACGGTCAGGGAAAATAAACCATGGCACTTAACAAAGGGTTCACCATAACCGGCTGGTGTTGTTGAGGTTTTGTTAAGGGAGCGAAGCGGGAGACCGACTTGCCCCACCTACTCCACCCTCACCCTGAGGAGCACGCCTATGCGCGGGTCTCGAAGGATGACCACGGAATCTTCAGCCAAGACACCTCGCGAGCCAAGACATCTCATGGTTCGAGACGGCGCCAAGCGCCTCCTCACCATAAGGGACTGAGCGCATGAATGGGGCTTAACTGCTAAACGTCCCGAACCGATCGCTGAACAGATCGAGCGGCTTCGGCGTGCCGACTTCCGGCGTCTTCGGCAGAGCGTTCGATGTCAGCGACGACCTGCTGCCCCACAGTTCCTGAACTGCCGGCGAGATCGGCTGGCTGCGCTCACCGCCCTGGAATAGCGAGCGGAACATCGGAGGCTCCTGCATCGTCGATGAGGTGCCGTCGGCGAAGCTTGCGACCTGCGCAGTGGAGAGATCCGGGAAGCGCGACAGGAAGGTGGCGTTGGACGATGTCGATGCCGCCACCGGCGAAACGGCCTGCGCCAGGGTGACGCCGGACACGGCAAGCGGACCGCCGGCAGCAGCGATCGCGCTGCGCGTGGCGCTCGAACCGGCCGCGGCATCGTAGCGTGACGACAACACCGAATAGACTTGCGAGACGCTGCGCGCAGCGCCGTTCTGATCGTAGAAGATCGAGCGATTGGCAGCGGCGGCATTAGGGAAGAGCGCCGCGCCCGAAATGTTCGGATTGTTGGTGGCGTTGTTGATCAGCTTCGACGCCCCCGCGACGCCCATGAAATGAGCCATATAAAGCTCGGCGTCGTTGGGACGACGACCGATCTCGCCGGTAAGCTTGAAGCTGTTGGATTGCGTGAGCACGCCGGCCATCGCCGAACTGGCGACCGGATCGTCGCGCAGCTTCAGGATCGCAGCCTTGGCCTGAGGATCGCTGACCGAATAGGCGCCAGACGGAGATTTGCTGATGGCGTCGGCATAGGCGCCGTAGCCGAGCTGGCTGCCGGCTTCTTTCACCGTGCCGAGCCAGGTCTGCTCGATGAACTGGAACAGGCCTTTGGCGGAGGATGTGGTCGCGGTCGCTTTCGGATCGAAATTCGATTCCATCTTGGCGGTGGCAAGCAGATACTCGAAGCTGGTGCCGGTGACCCCCGCAGCATTTTTGATCGCGCCTGCCACCTGGCTGCGCGTTGCATTCGCCGCAAAAAGATTGGTCCCCTCGACCGCCATGCCCCGCCCTGCTTTCGCGCCCCTGCCGCGACATCCCATCGATGCCGTCGGCCATGCCAAAGCGAACCGACAGTGCAGCCGCCATGGTTAACGAAATGCTAAACCGGGGAACCGCCAGCTTCGATCTACTTTTGATTGAGAGATTGACTGAAGCTTAACCCACGAATGTTTCCAATCGT
Source organism: Bradyrhizobiaceae bacterium PARB1 (assembly GCA_002256345.1). Lineage (GTDB taxonomy): Bacteria > Pseudomonadota > Alphaproteobacteria > Rhizobiales > Xanthobacteraceae > Tardiphaga. The sequence continues at coordinate 115,118 of NKIY01000005.1, forward strand.
GTCCAACACCGAACGATTCGGAGAAAGCCCATGGTTGCGATCAGCAGTGGCTTCCGCGGCACCGTCACGCGCGACACCGAAGGCAAGCCCCCCCTCTCGCCGACCACTGCGCAAGGTGCCAGCCCCTCGCCGGCGAACTCCGCTTCTGCGACAAAAATCGACCTCTCCGATCGCGCCAAGTCCATCATCGCCAAGGCGCAGGCCGACTTGCATGCCGCCAGTGACATCACCCTCTCGTTCGACGAAATACTGAACAAGCGCACCGAAGCCCTCGGCGAGCGGCTGTCGAAGATCTTCGGTAACCTCAATGTCCCGCCGGAATATGCGACGCATCTCAAGGTGGACAAATTCGGCACCGTGACGGCGGAGGGGCCGTGGAAGGCCAAGATCGAAAAGATGTTCAGCGAGAATCCCGATCTCGCCAAGGAGCTCAAGGAGGTTTCCGGCCTCAGCGCGTTGAAGGCCGCGCAGGCTTCGCTTGATCTCTACACGGAGCAGAAAAAGGCGACGACGGATGAGAAGAAGCAGGCCGAAGCCTGGAAGAACTACAATATCCGCGCGCTCAACATCCAGACGCTATCCGGCGTGATGACCATGAAGGACGGCAAGCTGCGCTCGGCAGCGATCGACTATATGGACATGATCGCCGACCCGACCGGGATCAATTCCGGCAAATCGCGGCAGGACGTCGCCGATCGGTTGGCCTAACCGCGGCTCAGTAAACCTTCGCCGGATCAAATACGCGGTCGGCATCGACGAACGACACCTTCGCCGTGCCATCCTCGCCTCTGGTGATCGCACGATAGAAGCACGAGCGGCGGCCGGTGTGGCAGGCAGCGCCGCCGATCTGTTCGACCTTGATCCAGATCGCATCCTGATCGCAGTCCATTCGCATCTCGGCGACGCGCTGGGTCTTGCCGGAGCTCTCGCCCTTGCGCCACAGCGCTTTTCGCGAGCGGCTGTAATACCAGGCATCGCCGGTCTCGATGGTCTTCCGTAGCGCTTCGTCGTTCATATGCGCGACCATCAGCACATCGCCATTGGCGACATCGGTCACGACAGCGGTGACGAGGCCGTTGGCGTCGAATTTCGGGGTCAGCGTGAGCCCCTCTTCAAGGGCGTGATCGTGGGACACGGTGGTCTCTCAATGAAAATCGGGCGCGTGATGCGCCCGATGTTTTAGCACCAAATCGAGGTCCGTCACCGCTTAGCGTGACATTGCCTGGATCATCGACATGAACCGCGCTTGCTCGGCGGGATTGTCGCGGAAATTGCCGGTGAAGCGCGTGGTGAAGGTGCGCGAGCCTTCCTTGCGGATGCCGCGGGCGGACATGCAGGTGTGCTCGGCTTCCACCATCACGGCGACGCCGCGCGGCTTCAATACCTCGTCCACGGCAGCGGCGAGCTGTGCGGTGAGATGTTCCTGGGTCTGCAGGCGGTGGCCGAAGATATCGACCAAGCGCGCCAGCTTCGACAGGCCGACCACGCGTTCGACCGGCGTATAGGCGATGTGGGCTTTGCCGTAGAACGGCATCATGTGATGCTCGCAATGGGAGACGAAGCCCATGTCGCGGATCAGCACGAAATCGTCATAGCCGGCCGTCTCGCCAAAGGTTTTGTTCAGCACCTCGGCGGGCGACTGGTGATAGCCCTGAAACACCTCATCATAGGCCTCGACGACGCGGCGCGGCGTGTCGAGCAGACCCTCTCGCTGCGTATTCTCGCCGATATAAGCCAGCAGCGTCTGCACGGCCTTTTCAGCTTCGGCGCGCGAGGGTCGATTCTGTTCGGGATCGACCGCAGCCGCGAGGAACTCGGCGGGATCGAGCTGGGCGGGGCGGAAATCCTTCTTGCCGTCGCCAGCTTTGGCGCCGTCAGCGGCGTTACGAATGGGTTTGATCACAGCGTCCATCTTCTCTCCGTTCGACCGGCCCAGTATGGAAGGCCGGAGGTGTCACCGGGCAGACGGGGCGGAAAACCGCCGGACGCCTGAATCCGTCAAAACATAACGTCGCCAGCGCCGAATGGAATTCTCAAATTCCGGCGATCTGGAGAACGGCCGGCGTTCTTTCGCCGGGCCGCATCCCTATATAAGGTTCCTCCCCACCCCCGCCAAGGGCAGCGCCCGGCAGCGAAATCTGGAATCGGTGGCAGAGTTAAGGTCCATAAGATGCTGAACGACATCTATAACAAGCGCATCATCGAACTCGCCGGTAATATTCCGCGCCTCGGTCGCCTGCCCTCTCCCGATGCCAGCGCCACCGCCCATTCCAAGTTGTGCGGCTCGACCGTGAAGATCGACCTCGCCATGGACGGCGATGTCGTCACCGATTTTGCCCATGATGTGAAAGCCTGCGCGCTTGGCCAGGCATCCTCCTCGATCATGGCGCGGCATGTGGTCGGCTCGACTGCCGGCGAACTGCGCGCGCTGCGCGAGACCGTGCGGAAGATGCTCAAGGAAAACGGTGCGCCGCCGACCGATGCGAAATGGGCGGATATCGCGGCCCTTGAGCCGGTGCGGGATTACAAGGCTCGGCATGCCTCGACGCTGCTGACCTTCGACGCCGTGGTCGATGCCATCGGTCAGATCGAGGCGAAAACCGGCAAGACGGAAAGCGCGCCGGCATAGGGCCGGCGGCGATATTATTTGGCCGGCACCGTAGCCGCTCCGCCAGTCGGCGTCTGGACTTCCGCCGTCTTGGTGGTCGAGATCGCCGACGCCACCGGCTGCTTCTCATGCTCCTCGCCGCTGATGAAGCGATCCTGAATCGTCTTCGGCGCCAGCGAAGCCACCGGTGTCGTCTCCGGCAGACGATCCTGCGGCAGTACGTCGCCGACCTGATAGGTCGTGACAAGGTTGGAGAGCTTCAGCTCATCCGCCGTCAGGCGGTGCAGGTCTTCCCACGGGGGCACGCTGAGCGAGAGTGACAACAGATCCCCGGAACCGCCCATCTCCACCGTATATTTGGCGAGACGGCCGACATCGCGCTGCACGATCATCAGATCTTGCGCCGTGTAGCTCGCCGCCTTCGGATCCTCGGCCCGGTCACCCATCCAGATCTGGTGCACGCGGACATGCGCCTCGTCCGGCACATAACGCGTCTTGCCCGACAGTAGCAGGAACACGCACATGGACTCGCAATAGGCCTGCGGCAGCACCGCCGGCTTCATCACGCCCGAAGACGACTGCAATTCGATCGAGGCCCCGACCGTGGTGCGCAGACCAAGCTTGCGCCAGCGGCGACCGATGGCGATGGCGTCGTTGACCGAGCCGCCCGAGGAATCCAGCACGACGGTGGCGCCGCTCAGGTCATGTAATCTGGCGAATTCGTCGAAATCTTTCTGAGTGTCACCTGTGACGATGCCGACGGCTGTAAACCAGCCGCGGCAATTCGGCTCGCAGGCGACCCAGGTGAAGCGCATCGGCAGCTTGCGCTCTTCCATGACGGCGGCGGAAGCGGCGGGAACAGCGAACGTGACCGCGAGGCCCGGTAATGCGATGCAAGCGGCAAACATCCAGACACGAATGTTGCGCAACAGTGCCGATCCACTCGAACGAAACGACCGCATCAAGCTCAACCCGGTTCCTTTCCCGCGCTCACATGGGAGCTGGCAACTGAGCAATGGACACAACGAACGCTCATGATTCCGTCACATGGGCGTTATCAAAACCTATCCTGCACGCGCTCCGCGTCCAGTTACTTTTGCTGCACTGCATGCGATAAAATGGCAGGTGTGACCCCAGTGCATAAGCACCGCGGTTCCCTGCCCTGAAACCCGGCAAATCCTGAGCGATCCGACAGCAAGCAGATCATGAACCACTCATCCACGTGCCCGCATTGCATCGGTATCATCCGGCGCACCCCACGAAATCTCGGCCGTGGCGCGATCTGGCTTTACCGTCACAGCTTCTCGCCACTGGTGGGCTTCAACTGCCGTCACATCCCGTCGTGTTCGATCTATGGCGACGAGGCGATCGAACGTTATGGACTGTGGGCGGGAGGCTGGATGACGCTGGCACGTCTGCTGCGCTGCCAGCCATGGGGAACATCCGGAATCGACAATGTGCCGGCAACCGCGCCTGCCGACGCGCGGTGGTATCTACCTTGGCGCTATGCGCGCTGGCGCGGTGTCAATGATATGACGAATGTCGATTAGCGTTTACGTCGAAATGCGCGTTGCGAGACGCCGGCTCCACAGGATCGCCGACAGCGCAGTGGCGAGAAATGCCATCGCGACAAAACCCGACGCGTGGAAGTACCCGCCGGCGAACAACAGGCCGCCGATGCCCGATCCGATCGCCTGGCCGACATAGAGCATTGAGGTGTTGAGCGACACGGCAGCAGCGCCAGCAGCCGGCGCAGCCATGATCAGACGCACCTGCTGCATCGAGGTGATGGCGCCGAAACCGAGGCCCCAGATCGCGACACCCAGCGCCATCACCGCGAGATGGCCAGCACTGAATGTCCATACCGACATCCCCGCCAATACGAGCGAGGTGGAGAGGATGGAGGTTCGGAGCGGTCCCCAAGTATCGACGATCCGCGTTGCCGTCATGATACCGAGGAAACCGCAAACGCCATAGATCGCGAAAACCGATGCCGCCGCATCGTGCCCTGCTCCGGCGAGGCGTTCGAGCAGTGGCGCCATGAAGGTGAAGATCGAGAACTGACCGGCGATCTGCAGCGTGGTGATCGAGAGCAGCAGCAGCACGAGCCGGTTGCGCGCCAGCGCCGACCATGTCGAGAGATCGACCGGCGCGCCGAACAGACCGCGCGGAATCCGCCACACCAGCAACACGAGGCTGATGCAGCTCATCACGCCGACGACGCCATACACCTCGCGCCAGCCGAACCGGCTCGCGATGAATGTCACCAGTGGCAGGCCGACGGCTGCGGCGAGCGTCCAGCCGAGAAAGACATAGGCCACACTGCTGGCGCGCTTTTCCGGCGGCACCAGCATGCCGACCACCCCTGCCGCCTGCGGCGTATAGGGCGCAGCTGCGATGCACATCACGAGACGTATCGCGAGCAGGACGGCGTAATTCGGCGCAAAGGCCGATGCGAGATTGCACACAGCGACCACCGCGATCACCCCGATCAGCATGTGCCGACGCTCGACACGGCTGGTCAGCCAGGACATCAGCGGCGAGCAGATGCACAGCATCGCAGCGCCGAAGGTGATGAGGAGGCCCGCCTCACGGATCGTGACGCCAAGCCCGGCCGACAATTCGCCAAGCATCGCCGTCGGCCCCAGCAAGCCGATGCCGGTGACGAAATTGCCGATCATGAGTGCGGTGGGAGCAAACGGGCGGGACACGCCGAGAATGTATCATGGAGATACCGCCGGCGTCTCCAACCGATGAGCGGATTGCACAGCTCAGCGCGAGATGTACTTTTGCGGATCCGGCCAGTCGATCGTTTTCGGCCGGTTGCTCGGCAGGTTGAAGCCTGTCGCCGGCGCGGTCACCGGCTTCGGCGGCGGCGGAACAACCCGCTCCCTCGGACACACCGCAGTAAGAAGCTTCCAACCTTCGTCGAGGCCAAGCGTGTCGATATCGACGCCCCATTGCGCGACATTGCCGTCTTTCGTCGTGTTGGCGGCAGTCTTCAAGACAGGAGCCGCCGCCCACCGGGTCACGTCCGCTTCGCTGAAGGACACGTGCCATGCCTCGACTTTGCCGAGGATCGGCAAAAATGCGCTGAAGGCTTTCGGCTGATCGGCCTCCGCCTGCAATGTCATTTGCGTTGCTCTGGCAGAGCCAGCACCGATTTCCCTGGCAAACATCAAGTTGCCGCGCACCTGCGTCGTGCAATGGAGTTGCCATTCGAGTGGAACGAATGTGCCGTCGGCATTTCGAATCACCGCCTTTTTGCGAAGATGTGCTTTCGGAAGCATCACCACGTTCCATGGCGTCTGAACGAAGGATCGCCTGTCGATGCCGAACCGATAGAGCTCGGATCGAGTCAGCAGATGTGCTTTCTCGAACGGCACTGAGCGTATGAGTTCAAGCAGGCCGGCGTCGATCCCCATCGCCGATGTGAAGGACGCCAACTCGCGTCGTCCCCTCACCATCATCCGTTCGAGCGCCTGGTCACGTTCCTGCTTCGTCAGCTGCTGCTTGCTTCTCAAGAACATTTTCGAATCATGGACACCGAGGCCGGCATCAGGAGCCACTTCGCGCGCGGTGGCGCCGAGCAGCATATAAACGCATGCCGAGCTGCACATGGCGTTCTCGGTGACCAGCTTGGCATCGATTGCGTTGCTTCCGGCTTTTATTCTGAGGCAGGCTTCGTCGATCTGGGTACCGCCTGAACAGAGCGCGGCGACCGTCTTACCGACCCTGCCGATCGCCTTGCGGTTGCGAAGCAGGCGACCGATCTCAAGTGAGGGTTCAACCTCCCCACCGGGCGACTGAAAATAGATCGGCAGCCTTGTATCCTTCGTTTCGCGCAGGAACGCAGAGACGCGCACCGCCGCGGCACGATCAATATTTCCCTCGATAGCGATCCACCGGTCACAGCCTGCCCCGCAAGCATCCGCCGGCCCCCTGGCGAGATAGATGAGCAAAGTCGGCGCATAGTTCGAAGCCGTTGGCACGGCGATCGTCGGCTCCGGCGGCGGCGTCAGCGGGGACAATGGCGGCAAATCCGCATCCGCCGTTCCCGCGCTGGCGGGCTGAGGGCTGAACGAAGCGGCGAACAATAAAACAATCAAACTCAATATGCGCATGCAGACCGCCAACGCTGCGGAATTTCAACGGCATGTGTGTAGCCGGAGCAGCATGAAGGTATTGCAACCACACCGTGCGCATATCGTCGCGGCCAGATCCTGTTGCATGACCGGCTCGGTCTATTATATCCGTTGGCTCCCGCTTACCTGCGCCCGTGTGCAGGAGTGAGCCACAGGAGAAAGATATGTCTGAGAATGATACGCCTGCGTCCGGATTCAAATTCGGCCTCGCCAACCTCACCCCCGCCGACCAGAACAACGCAAACGTCAACCTCACCTTCCCGGACGGCGCCGTGCGCCAGTATCCGCGCGGGACGACCGGTTTCGACATTGCCAAGGGCATCTCGCCCTCGCTCGCCAAGCGCACCGTCGCCATGGCGCTGGATGGCGTGGTCACCGACCTCAACGACCCCATCGAGCACAACGCGAAGCTCGAACTGATCAACCGCGAGGATCCGCGCGCGCTGGAGCTGATCCGGCATGACGCTGCGCATGTGCTCGCCGAAGCCGTGCAGACGCTGTGGCCCTCGACCCAGGTCACCATCGGCCCGGTGATCGAGAATGGCTTCTATTACGACTTCTACCGCGAGGAGCCGTTCACGCCGGAAGACTTTGCCGCCATCGAAAAGAAGATGCGCGAGCTGATCCAGCGCGACACACCCTTCACCAAGCAGGTGTGGGACCGCGAGAAGACCAAGCAGGTGTTCCGCGACAAGGGCGAGGCCTTCAAGGTCGAGCTGGTCGATGCGATTCCCGGCAACGAGCCGATCAAGATCTACTATCAGGGCGACTGGTTCGATCTCTGCCGCGGCCCGCATATGACGTCCACCGGCAAGATCGGCAACGCCTTCAAACTGATGAAGGTGGCCGGTGCCTATTGGCGCGGCGATAGCAACAATCCGATGCTGACGCGCATCTACGGCACCGCCTTCGCCAAGCAGGAAGACCTCGATGCTTACCTCAAGCAGATCGAGGAAGCGGAGAAGCGCGACCATCGAAAGCTAGGCCGCGAGCTCGACCTCTTCCACTTCCAGGAAGAAGGTCCGGGCGTCGTGTTCTGGCACCCGAAGGGCTGGACCATCTTCCAGGCTTTGATCGCCTATATGCGCCGCCGTCTCGACGGCGACTATCAGGAGGTCAACGCTCCGCAGATCCTCGACAAGGGTCTTTGGGAGACCTCGGGCCATTGGGGCTGGTATCGCGAAAACATGTTCGCGGCGCAGTCGGCCGGCGAAGAGGCCGAGGACAAGCGCTGGTTCGCGCTGAAGCCGATGAACTGCCCCGGCCATGTGCAGATCTTCAAGCATGGCCTGAAGAGCTATCGCGACCTGCCGCTGCGTCTCGCAGAATTCGGAGTGGTGCATCGCTATGAAGCCTCGGGTGCCATGCACGGGCTGATGCGCGTGCGCGGCTTCACCCAGGACGACGCGCATGTGTTCTGCACCGAGGACCAGCTCGCCGACGAGTGCCTCAAGATCAATGACCTGATCCTGTCGACCTATACCGACTTCGACTTCGGCGACATCGTGGTCAAACTCTCTACGCGCCCGGAGAAACGCGTCGGTACCGACGAGATGTGGGACCACGCCGAACGCGTGATGGCCACGGTGCTGTCAGCCATCGAGGCGCAGTCGGGCGGCCGCATCAAGACGGAGATCTCGCCGGGCGAAGGCGCGTTCTACGGGCCGAAATTCGAATACGTGCTACGCGACGCCATCGGCCGCGACTGGCAGTGCGGCACCACGCAGGTGGACTTCAACCTGCCGGAGCGCTTTGGCGCGTTCTATATCGATGCCGACGGATCGAAGAAGGCACCTGTCATGGTGCATCGTGCGATCTGCGGGTCGATGGAGCGCTTCATCGGCATTTTGATCGAGCACTATGCCGGCAACTTCCCGCTCTGGCTGTCGCCGACGCAGGTGGTGGTCACCACCATCACCTCGGAAGGCGACGAATATGCCAAGGTGGTCGCCGCTGCCGCCCGCAAAGCCGGCCTCCGCGTCGAGATCGACCTGCGCAACGAGAAGATCAACTACAAGGTCCGCGAACACTCGCTGGCCAAGATCCCTGCTCTTCTTGTGGTCGGCAAGAAGGAAGCCGAGAGCCATTCGGTCTCAGTCCGCCGGCTCGGCAGCGACGGCCAGAAGGTGATGTCCACCGACGAGGCCATCGCTGCGTTGGTGGAAGAAGCGACGCCGCCAGACGTCAAACGCGCGAAAGCGAGCTGAGCCATGAGCGACGATGACGAGATCGAGATCGAAGCCTATCCGCTCCGATCCTATCAATTGATCCCAGACCCGAACCGGCCGGATGTGGTGGCACTTGCGCTCGAAACCGAGCAAGGCCACAGCCTCTATCTGGCATCGCGCGCGGTGCTGGAAGATCTCGGCCGCGATCTCCTCGACCGCGCGGCCAAGATGCCAGAGCACAAGACAGCGACTTAACGTCCGGCGGGCGATCACAATCCGTCTAAAAGACAAAGGCCCGCCTCAACGCGGGCCTTTGTGCATGGTAAGCGGTTAGTCAGATCCTCTTCTCCCACTTGCGAGACCTAGCCGTGACCGACACGATCGAATTCCTGAAGACCCGCCGCTCCGTCAAGCCGCGCGAGATGTCGGGCAACGGCCCCTCTGCCGCCGAACTCGAAACCATCCTCACCATCGGGGCCCGGGTGCCGGATCACGGCAAGCTGGCGCCATGGCGCTTCATCGTATTCGAGGGCGATGCCCGCAAGCGCGCCGGGAACGTCATCGCTACCGTCTTCGCCCGGAAGAATCCGGATGCGCCGCATGAGACGGTCGAGGCGGAGAAACAACGCCTCACCGAGGCGCCGCTGGTGATCGCGGTGGTCTCCTCGCTCAAGCAGCATCCGAAAGTGCCGGCCTGGGAGCAGGAACTGTCTGCTGGTGCGAGCTGCATGAACATCGTCGCAGCGGCCACAGCGCTCGGCTATGGTGCCAACTGGCTCACCGGCTGGTTCGCTTTCGATCGAGATGTGCTGACCGGCCTTGGCCTTGATGCCGACGAGAAGCTTGCCGGTTTCATCCATATCGGCGGCAAGCCGGATCGAGCGATCGAGGATCGGCCGCGGCCAGACTTGAAGGACTTGGTGACGCGGTTCTAAGCCGCGTCCTTACGCCGCCTGCGTGGCGCAACAGCCGAATTTCCGCAGCAATTCGTCGAGCTCGCCCGCCGGTCTCGCGGCGCTGAACAGATAGCCCTGCACCTCGTTGCAGCCTTCGGCGCGCAACCGTTCAAGCTGCTCCATCGTCTCGACGCCTTCGGCCGTCGTGGTGATGTTCATGCTGCGACCGAGACCCGAAATCGCGCGGACGATAGCCATGCAATCCGGCCGCTCGACCAGATCCTTGACGAAGGAGCGATCGATCTTGATCTTGTCGAACGGAAAGCTGCGCAGATAGCTGAGCGACGAATAGCCCGTACCGAAGTCATCCATCGAGATGCGAACGCCGAGTGCGCGCAGCTGGTGCAGCGTCGCGATATTGGCCTCGGTCTCGGCGAGAAAAACGCTTTCGGTGATTTCCAGCTCCAGCCGGTGCGGCGACAGACCGGAATAAGCGAGCGCCGCCACGACGACCTGCACAAGGTTGCGGCTGCGGAACTGGACTGGCGAGAGATTGACGGCGATCTTCACATCGGCTGGCCACTTGGCCGCTTCGGCGCAAGCGGTGCGTAACCCCCATTCACCCAATGCGACGATCAGGCCGATATCCTCGGCAACGGGAATGAAGTCTGCCGGCGAGATCATGCCCTTTTCGGGATGCCTCCAGCGCAGCAAAGCCTCGAAGCCGACGATACGATCCGCGGCGATATCCACCAGCGGCTGATAGTGAAGTTCGAAATCGCCATCCGCATAGGCGCTGCGCAGGTCGAGCTCCATGTCGCGGCGCTTCTGCGCCTGACGATCCATCTCCCGCTCGAAGAAATGATGCACATTGCCGCCTTCGGCCTTGGCGCGATACAGCGCCATATCGGCATTGCGCATCAGCTCTTCGCTCGTCGTGCCGTCGCCCGGCGACAGCGCGATGCCGATGCTGGCGCCGATGACGACTTCGAGATCGTCGCCCATGTCATAGGGCGCACTGACGATCTGGATCAGCCGCGCTGCAAACTCATTGACCTCGTTCAAGGTCACGTCGGAGGTCAGGACGATGGCAAATTCGTCGCCGCCGAGGCGCGCGACGAGATTGTTGCCACGGACCTCGCCACGCATGCGCCCAGCGACCTGCTTGAGAAGGCGATCCCCGGTCGGGTGACCGAACGAATCGTTGACGTTCTTGAACAGATCGAGATCGATGCACAACACCGCGACATGTCGCTCGGGATCGCTGTGATCCAGCGCCTGCGCGAGACGCTCCTGATAGAAGACACGGTTGGGCAAATCGGTGAGCGCATCATGATGCGCCATGTGAGCGACACGCGCCTCGGCCTTACGGCGCTCGGTGATGTCCACAATCGCGACAAGAAAACCGTCCCGCCCGTCGAACGCGACACGGCGACCATAGGTCAGAACCTGAATTTCGGTGCCGTCGGCCTTGATGTGGCGCCAGTTGCGGTCGGATTGATAGCTGTCGCCGTGCTGCGTCAGTGCACGCGTATGCGCCTCCCATTCGTCGCGCGGCCAGATCTCTTTCAACCCCATCCGCAGGAAGGCTTCGCGCTCATATCCGTAATGCGCGACAGCAGCATCGTTGACGCTGAGAAAGCGCATGGTCTCGGCCTCGAACACCCACATGGGCATCGGATTGCCATCGAACAGCAGCCGGAACGACGCATCGCGCCGCTTGATTTCGGTGACATCGGAAACGGTCAGCGAGACCAGATCGCCGAAGGCGGTGGCGGTGAGACGCAGATTGCGCTCGTCGCTGTCGATCTCGAGCCGGCCACTGGCTTCCGGGCCATTCGTCTTCTCGGCGATCATCGATAGCAGCCAGCGCGTGACATCGGGAAGACACAGCGCGTGCCCACCTTCGCTCAACCTGCGCCACTGAAGATCGGGCGCCGCGACTTTCAGGAGACGCGTCGCGCCCTGATTGTGATGCACGATCTGGAAATCGAAGGCACGGTTTGCCGAATTGCGGATCGCGGCGAGCGAGATGATCCCCTCGTCGGTCGAAGAGAAAATCGCGTCGACCAGATTGTAGCGTGGTCCCTGCTCGTTAACATAGGCGCCCACAAGTTTGACGCCCCAGCGCGAGGCGGTCGGCAGCGCCAGGATGTCGTAGGTCTGCACAAGACCATCGCGCACACAATGCGCAGAGGCCAGATGCGGCCTGCCCGTCTGCAGCGCGCAATTCGCGGCTTCGGTCAGCGCTCTCGCGCAATCCGGCGGCACGACATCGAGTGGAATGTCCCAACGCTCGTCACCCAGCCATTGCTGGACATAGCGCCCGCTGCGGGAAACCTCGTAGCTGTCGCCACGGGTTTTCAGCAGCACGATGTGATCCGCCATACGGCCGAGGCTGCCGAGCATCACCTCTTCGTAACCGGGAAGGATTTGCCCCGGCCGCACCGCGGCCTGCCACTTGCGTTGTAGTGCCGGGATGTCATCGAAAACTTTGACGTCCGCACTGGCGGATAGCTTCTTGGCCGCGATCACGACGCACCCTTGCAAAAACTTGTACCGGTATCCGCTATTCAGGCTTGGTCGCTTAATGTCGTGTAAATGTTTTGCCGCGGAAGGCCTTTACGTCTTCATACCGTCGCGCAAACTCGTGCGATGGTTAGTTCACGATTCACAACAATGACAGGCGAATGACAGTTCGATCGCATTCGATATGAATGCGCGGGATCGTACTCTCGCTGCGGCGATATCAGCGCGCGACGACTTCGATTTCACCATCGACGCCGTTGACGACGTTAAACGGCTTCTCGAACACCTTGCCTTCGTTCTTGGCGATGGCACGATACTCACCCTCGGCGAGCGTCACTTTCGGGAAGGCGCCGATGGACTCCTTGATGACGTCGCCGGCCGGAGTGATCACGGACCACGCGGTGTTGGCCAGTGCCTCGCCGCCCTTGTCGCTCACCAGCTTCATGGTGATGACGGCGGCACGGTGAGTGACGGTGACATCGGTGAGCTTGCTCGCCTGCACACGGATGTCCGAACGCACCACGGAATTGGCGTCGCCGTAATTCGAGACGATGTAGTAGGTGCCTTCCGGCAGCATCACAACGTCGCTCGCAGCGACACTCGGCAGCAATGGTGTACGCTCGCCACCATCGAATTGGCTGCCCTTGTAGATGGCGAAAGAAATCTGGTTGGGCGGAATCTTGCTACTGCCGACGCGCCCTTCGATGCGCAGCCCGCCGGCTGGAAGCAGAAAAGCCTCACGATCGACATCGGACTTGATGGTAACCGGCCTGACTGCGCTGACCAGACCGAGCGCCACATGCACCACGTAACTGCCGGGAGGCAGGGGGATGTTCGGGGTCGCGGTGCGATCCTCACGCAGCAGCCTGAAGGCGCCGCTTTCATCCGGACGGTCGGAATAGACGCGCCAGACCAAGCCGCCATTGATGGGCGGCAGATCCTTGCCGTAACGCGCACTCAGAGCCAGCGTCCCCTGGGCAGGCATTGCCGGTGTCTGTACGGGCGACGGCGCCGGAGGCGCAACATTGGCGATGGGCGGCTGCAGCAGTGGCGCCGGCAACGCGGGCGAGGCCGCGGGCCCCGAGGGCGGCGCCAGGCTGATTGCCGGACCTGACGGTACGTCGGGGATATTCGCCGGCGGAACCGGCGCCGGGCGATCGCTGAAGAACTGCGCCGAGGCCGGACGGGGAAACAAGGCGCCATGCGTCAACGCGAGCGCCAGCACCAAAGCCAGCCGCCCGCACCGGCCGGATGTTTGCAAATCAGGACCCCACGTCGTCATCGCAATGCTTTTCAACGAAAACACGGCAAATTCAAGCCTTGACGTAGATGCCGCGACGTTCCGCGCGGGACCACCCACAACTCGCGGGCGAAAGTCATTCGGGTGCCGACATGCAGTCATATTCCGCGCCTAAGCGTCAGATACACCGCGTAAATGATGAATGGTCGATCGTCTGGCGCGATGGGGTCGTTCTGCCTAGGATGGCCGGCAGCGTTGGGAGTTTTCGTTTGCTGGAGTTATTGATGGGGCGCAGCCAGAACGGCGCGAACGACCGTGACAAACCGGGGCTCGGCAGCGTTCGCCGTCCGGTGGTTGGTCTGGCGCTCGGCGGCGGCGCCGCCCGCGGATTCGCCCATATCGGCGTCCTGCGCACGCTTCTGGCCAACGGCATTGTCCCCAATGTAGTCGTCGGCACCTCCATTGGCGCCGTGGTCGGCGGCTGCTACGCCACCGGCCATCTCGATACATTCGAGGAATGGGCGCGCGGGCTGCAGCCGCGTAACATTTTTGGCTATCTCGACATCCGCCTCAATGGTTCCGGCCTGATCGGCGGCAACAAACTGGCCGCCCAGCTCGAGGCCTCGATCGGCGCGCAACTGATCGAGGACCTGCCCGTGAAATTCGCCAGTGTGGCGACAGAGGTGCGCACCGGCCATGAAATCTGGCTTACCCATGGCCGCGTCGTCGATGCCATGCGTGCGTCCTACGCCCTGCCCGGCATTTTCTCGCCCGTCCTGGTTGGCGACCGCTGGCTGGTGGATGGTGCGCTGGTCAATCCGGTTCCCGTTTCCGCCGCCCGCGCGCTCGGTGCCGAGATCGTCATCGCCGTCAATCTCAGCAACGACGTTTTCGGGCATTCGATCACGATCTTCGACCATGGCAGCAGCGCTGAGCCGGCCGAGCCTGCGACCGAACCGGAAGCCCCGCCCAAGCCGAAGCGTAGCTTCACCAGCTTCTTTTCGGCCGAACGTACCGTGAAGCGTGAATTCTTCGGCAGCAGCGAGCGGCCAGGTATTTCCACGGTGATGATCGACGCCTTCAACATCATGCAGGATCGCATTACCCGCGCCCGCCTTGCCGGCGATCCGCCGGACATGCACATCGTGCCGCGCGTCGGACAGTTCGGGCTGTTCGATTTTCACCGTGCCGACGAGATGATCAAACATGGCTCCCGCGCGACCGAACGGGCCATCGAAGGCATCCAGGAAGCGATCGAAATGCTGGTCCCCGAAGCGGCCAGATCTCCTGCCCCAGCCGTGGCGCAGAAGAAGCCGGTCGCTTCACAGGATCAGTGATGCCTGAGGCGGCGGTTATGCCGTCCCGATATATTCGCGCAGCGCCTCTTGCTCGTGCTCATATTCGCTGACCCGCGACTTTACGACGTCGCCGATCGAGATCAATCCGACCACACGGCCGTCATCAAGCACCGGCAGATGGCGGAACTTGCCGTTGGTCATGCGCTCCATGATCCAGCCCACCGTATCGGACGGCGAACAGGTCACGACCTTGCGCGTCATCACTGCACCGACATCCTCATCCAGCGCGGCAGCGCCACGCTCTGCAATGACACGCACGATGTCACGTTCGGAGAAGATGCCTTCGATCTGCTGCTTCGTCATCACCAGAACGACGCCAATCTTTCGCTCGGCGAGCAGTTTGACCACCGACGAAACCTTGTCGCTCGGTGCGACGCTGACGATGTGATGGCCTTTACCGTCGAGAATTGCGCTAACCAGCATTTTTCGCCTCCTCACTCACCGAGCCCTTCAAATGAGCACGGTCTTTCCTTCTTGTTCTCAACAAGCAGATACGGAGGCGAGGCTCGATGGTCGTGCAGATGAGTGATCGAGCCGAACCACCGCTCGCGCAGAACGGATTCGGCCTCGGGAGCCGAACCAGCCGGCGTGAGTCACCTGTCTATTTTGTAATGATGGGGGAAGTGCACCGCACCCGCAAGGTGTGAGCGCGTGCCTGGAGCGTTTTTCGAGCGAAGCCGGTACCGGCTCGCATGAAAAAAATGCGTCAAAACATCGGTTCTGAATTTATCAAAGCCGAGATAACTCTAGTGCAAATCCGGCATGTCCGATTGAGATGGCTCGGCATCGATGTGCCCCCGCGGAACAGGGTCGAACAGCGAGAACAGCAGCAGACCGGCGAAAAAACCACCGATATGCGCCTGCCAGGCGACCGTGGCGCCCTCGCTGCCGACGGCAATCGAGCCCATACCGAAGATGATGTTGACGCCGAACCAAACGGCGAGGAAGCCGATCACCCGCGTATCGCGCAGCGCGCGGAACAGCGGCAGCGCTGGCACACGTGCAGCCTGATCGGCATCGCCACGATTGAACGAGAGGAAACTGCCGCGCACAAACGCAAATCGGATTGCCGCCGCCATCGCACCGGAGACTGAGGCCGAGGCGCCGATCATCGGCGCGAGCTCGTGCTCATGGGTGACCAGATGCGCAGCCGCACCGGCGATCGCCGTCACCGCCATGAACAGGAAGAATCTGACAGCACCGAAGCGCCGTGCCAGCGCGCTGCCGAACGGCAGCAGCCACAGGATATTGAAGCCGATATGGCTGAGATTGGCGTGCAGCAGCGAATAAGTGACGAAAGTCCAGATGTCGGCACCAACGCCACCCGGGAACGGCATGGACAGCAGCGTCTGATCGTAGCGCTTGGGAATGAAGCCGAACAGCTCGATGGTCCAGTAGTCCAGATCCACCGGCAGCAGCGCGCGGATGACATGAATAGCGACGAGCAGCCCGACATAGGCCGTCAGTGCGCCCGGCAGGGTCAGGATCGGTTCGCGCGGGGGATTGTCCGATGGGTCCAAGGCGTCAACGGGTCTGCAACGGCTCTGGCGAGCGATGCTCCAGATAGGCGGGTTTTGTGCCGCGACGCAAGATGGGGGTATCAACATCCGCCCCCGGAATGAAGCCGGAGGCTCATTGCGCAATCAGCCGGCTCCAACCGCAGGCGATTGGGTAACAGCTCCCCGCCAATTACCTGGCCGCTCTGACGACCTCGCCGGATGCGGGATCGATACGGATCTCGATCTCGGCGCCATTGCGGTCAAAGCCTTCGATCTGCCAGCATCCCTTGCTGCGCTTGGCCTTCTTGACCGAGTAGCCCAAAGCTTCGGCTTTCTCGATCGCCTTGTCGATCGACAGGCTTTGTCCAATTGCAGCTGATTTGCAGGCGACATCATCGGCATGCGCGATGCTTGCGCCGAGGCCAAGCGCGGCGATGATCAAAGCGATGGGAGCGTAGTTCATGGCAATTCCTTTGCGATGTGTTGGGCGGCCGTGATGCCATATGACGCCCGACGGCTTCCTGACATGGCCTGTCAGGAAGCCGTCAGCGAGGCGTCGCTAGGTTCGGGGCATGTTCAACCGACCGGAGATGTCTCATGTTTCCCGCCATATTCCTGATTGCTGTCACCCTGCCGCTGATGGCTGCGGTGGAATTGCGTTTCGACACGTTCGTGATCCTGATGATTCTGGTCTGCGCGGTGGCCGGCTTGACGACACCAGCAGGCGGAGGCCACGTTGCAAACAAGGCACGCCGGCCGATGGACGCGCCGACCGATCCTGCCAGCGAGACCGATGACACACCACTCAAGAAACCGGCAACGCATATGCGCGAATCCGCGCTGGCTAGATGAGCCACAAGACGCCCCCGCCCCGGAGCACGCGATGACAATGCGCGCCAGCGTAATCACCCGTAACGGCATGCTGATCGGCACCGTGCTTGCCGCTCTGATCGCCGGCAGCGTGACGGTGCCTGTGGCGCTTGCCAAGGATGACAAGTCCGAGTGCAAGCGTTCGCAGGACTGTGCCTTGCAGGCGCTCAAGAGCGGTGAGATCCGCCCTTTGACCGACGTGTTGGCGGTGGCCCGCGACAAGCTGCCTGGCGAGATCATCAAGGTCGAGCTCGATCGTGACGATGGAATCTGGGTCTACGAAATCAAGGTGCTCACCGAATCCGGCAAGCGACGCGAGATCGAAATCAATGCGCAGACCCTTGCGGTTATCAAGATCGACTGAACCATGCGCATTTTGGTCGTAGAAGACGAACCACGCATCGCAGCAGACATCCGCCGCGGGCTGGAGGCTGCCAACTATGCGGTCGAGACAGTCGCCGACGGCAACGAGGCCTGGTTCAAAGGCGAGACTGAGGACTACGATGCCATCGTGCTCGATCTCGGTCTGCCCAAGCTCGACGGACTCTCGGTGCTGCGCCGGCTTCGTGAGGCCGGCATCACGACGCCGGTTCTGGTGCTGACCGCGCGCGATGGCTGGCGCGACAAGGTGGAAGGCATCGACGCCGGCGCCGACGATTATCTGGCAAAACCGTTTCAGATGGAGGAATTGCTGGCCAGGCTGCGCGCGATCACGCGCCGCGCTGCGGGGCAAGCTTCGTCATTGATCAAGGCTGGCCCGCTCGAATTCGATACACGCTCGCAGACGGCGACCATCGATGGCCGCTCGCTCGCGCTCACGGCGATGGAATATCGCCTGCTCGCTTATCTGCTGCTGCATCGCGGACGCACCATGTCACAGGGTGAATTGCTCGAGCACATTCATGCCGGCGATACCGACCGTGACATCAATGCCGTGGAGGCCATTGTCGCACGGCTGCGCAAGAAACTCGGCATTCCCCTGATCGAAACGCATCGCGGTCGCGGCTATTGCATTCCGGCGGAGCCATCGTGAACACGCGCTCCCTTGCGTTCCGATTGAGTTGCGCGGCGGCGCTGGCGATTGCGATTGCACTTGGCCTCGCCGCCTTCGGGCTTCGAACCATCTTCAATCAGGAGATCGAACGCCGCGCCGCAGCCGAGCTCGGACAGATCGTGGTGGCGCTTGCAGGTCAGGTCAAGATCGACGCCAGTGGCACGCCCTCACTGGAAGCGCCGATGTCCGATCCGCGCTTCGAAAAACCTTATGGCGGCCTCTATTGGCAGATCAGTCATGGAGAGAACCGCGCACGCTCGCGCTCGTTATGGGACTTCTCGCTCACGGTCCCCGAAACGCAGCATGGCGACGCTCGCTGGACCATTGATCTCGCCGGCCCCGATCATGCAAAACTGCTGGCCGTCGTGCAGACCATCGCGGTAGCATCGCAATCGGGACAGGATGCACGTCTGCAGATCGTCGCAGCATTGGACCGAACTGATCTCGTGGCCTCCCAGCAATATCTGTTCAGATTGCTGCTGCTGTCGCTGAGCGCCCTCGGCCTGATCCTCATCATCGCGATGTCGGTTTTCATCCGCCTCGCTCTGCGTCCGTTCGATGAACTAGGACACGGGCTGCGGCGCATCCATGCCGGGACGAGCCGCACACTCGGCGGCCGCTTCCCGGACGAAGTGCAGCCGGTGGTCAATGATCTCAACCGGCTGATCGCCTTTCAGGACGCCGCTCTGGAGCGTGCGAAGACACACGCGGCCGATCTCGCCCACGGACTGAAGACACCGCTGGCGGTTCTAGGCGCCGTCGCAAGACAGGCGCGGCACGACGATCGCAACGAACTCGCCGATCCCATTGACGAGCAGATCCTGCTGATGGGCAAACAGGTCGACCGCGTGCTCGCGCGAGCGCGGGCCGGTGTCTCGGCTGCACTCGGCCGCGGCGCCATTCCCGTCAGGCCCGTGGCTGACAAGATCGTTCGCGCATTGCGCCGACTGCCCGACGATCGCGGCTTGCGATGGGATTGCGACATCGCTGGCGACATCAGCTTTCCCGGTGACGACGGCGATCTCACCGAGATATTGGCCAATCTGCTCGACAATGCCCGCAAATGGGCAGCGAGCCGCGTGCAACTCACTGCGATACAGAGCGGCGATCATACCGTGCTCCGCGTCGAGGACGATGGGCCCGGCCTGCAATCCGAACAGATGCAGATGATCGGACGTGGCCTGCGATGGGACGAGACGCTCCCCGGCACCGGCTTCGGCCTCGCCATCACCCGCGATCTCGCCGAGGCTTATCGGGGACGGATCGAGCTGGAGCGGTCACCGCTCGGCGGGCTGAGCGTGACGGTGATCGTGCCGCGGCCGGTCTGACAGCACCACACAAAGAAAAAGGGAGAGCCCCTGAGAAAGGCTCTCCCTCGTCTGATCGATCTTCTCGCGCCGGGCGACATGCCATCGGCCGCAAGGCCGACACCCCCACCCCTCCCCGCGCGGTGACCGTCTTGTTTGACGACAACCCTGTGTATCGAAGCGCACGAAGCGAACCGCTGGAGACGACCCGCTCCGTTCTGGAGTGAGAGCAGAATACCCGTTGTCCCCGGAACGGCAAGAATATGGTGAAGATAACGTTAACGCCGGAAAGCCAAACCGACTCAGTGGAAAACGCGCTTTCGGCATGGACGCTGCAATGACCGGTCTGCACAACATGTAGCGGTCGGTAATGGATGGATTCGGGACAGATTTGTCCCTGATCGCCAGCTGACCGGGTCAGGATCAGCTCGCATGAAACATCCTTCGAACCGGAAGTTTTTCGCCTATTGGGACGAAAAGCGCGGTTTCGCGCGTGCGCCCGATCGCAGCGAGATCGAGCCCGGCCCGATGCGCGAGCTGCTCGGCGACATCTTCGTGCTCGGCTACGACAAGGCCGCGAATTTCCCGTTCCGGGTTGCCGGTACCAGAGTTTGTGCCCTGCTCGGCTGCGACCTGAAGAATAGACCGTTCCCCGAACTGTTCACCCTCGCCAGCCGGGGCGAGATGGAGGAGATGATCACCGCCGTCTCCGAGGATCTGCTGGTCGCCGTAGCGGGCATCACGGCCTACACAGAATTCGGCGACAAGGCCCATCTGGAATTGCTGCTGCTGCCCTTCGCGGCGCGCGCGCATACGCCCATCAGCCTCACAGGCCTCCTGGCGCCCATGACGCCGTTCAACGGCCGGCTCGGGCCGATGCAGGTCACGTCCTACCGCTATCTCGCGCATCAGCCGCAGCGCTTTACGCCACGCGTCATGCGCAAGCTGCAGGTAGCGCGCGGCCTGATGGTGTATGAAGGCGTGAGCTGACCACCTCCGCGCAACCTCGGTCCAACGCCCCGCCAAATGGTTGCGCAAAACAGGTATATGTAACGCTGCATTAACCTTGCGCGCCTTACGGTCGGTACGAAATTCTCCGCAGGACCGGCCTGACACCGATGGCGCTCGCCCAGACCAAATCGATTCTTCCATCCGCAGAAGAACGGCGACGCTTCCAGCGCGTAAAAATCCACCTTCTGGGCCGCTATATGCTCCCGGATCGTCGTGAGTTCCCGTGCCAAGTGATCAATATGTCCCCGGGCGGCCTGGCGCTGCTCGGCCCGGGCATCGGCCAGGTCGGCGACCGCGTCATCGCCTATCTCGACCATATCGGCCGCGTCGAAGGTAAGATCACGCGCATCATCGACAATGGTTTTGCGATGACCGTAGGCGCGACGCCGCGCAAGCGCGACAAGCTTGCGGCACAGCTCACCTGGCTTGCCAATCGCGACATCCTCAATCTGCCGGAAGACCGCCGCCACGACCGTATCGTGCCGCGCAATCCGATTGCAGTCCTCACCCTCGAGGACGGCATCCAGATGAACGGCCGCATCATCGACCTGTCGCTCTCCGGCGCCGCCATCGCGGCGGAGAAACGTCCACCCGTAAATGCGCAGATCATGCTCGGACGCATCCCGTCGCGCGTGGTCCGTCACCTCGAGGACGGCTTCGCGCTCGAGTTCGCGCATGAGCAGTCGCCGGAGACGTTGGAAGACAGCGTCAACGCGCGGTAAACGCGAAAGCGCACCAAATCGCGATTTTGCAGTGTTGTGAGGGCGCTATCTGCAGCAGCAGATACCGCGCGCCTTGCGAGAGGTTAATCGCTGCAGTTAACACGCCCAGTGCGATGCGCGCCCGGTTCCTGATTTTGCAGGATTTCGACGATTAACACGCGAAATTCGATGCAAACCCAATTGCATCGAATTTGAATCAATCTCGCCGCGCATTTGAATTGTAGTCGTCTCAATTGCACTTCGCCGACTTAGCGGCGACGAAAATCCTTCCTGCCAAGGTGGTCCCAACAAAAACGGGGGCCGCAATGGCTGGTAACAAGGGGCGTATCACGGGCTTTGTCGTTGCGACAATCCTGTGCGGACTTTCTGCGACGGCGCATGCCGCCGGTGAAAAACTCTATGCAAGTCTCGGCGACACCACGCGTGCGCCGATCGGTTGGGTCGAATTCTGTTCGGAGAATCCGGCCGAGTGCCGCGGCGGCGCCACGCAGCCACGCGACATCGTCATCACGCAGACCGCGTGGAAGGATCTGGTGCGCGTCAATCGTTGGGTCAACGAGACGATCAAGCCGATCACGGACATGGATCATTGGGGTGTGATCGAGAAGTGGTCGCTGCCCGACGATGGTTACGGCGATTGCGAAGACTACGTGCTGCTGAAGCGCAAGATGCTGATTGAGGCCGGCTGGCCGCGTGAAGCGCTGCTCATCACCGTGGTGCGCGACAAGAAGGGCGACGGCCATGCCGTGCTCACTGTGAAGACCGACAAGGGTGAATACGTGCTCGATAACCAGAACGAGAACGTGCTCGCCTGGACCGAGACCGGCTACCGCTTCGTCAAGCGACAGTCGCAGAGCGATCCGAATGTGTGGGTCTCGCTCGGTGACAATCGCCCGGCCGTTGCAACCGCCAGCGCTCGCTGATCACGACAGGAATTGGAGACACGCGACCCGGTCACATCCCCACCCCTCCCCGTCCCAGACCGGATCGCGCGCGGCCGAGCTTCCCCCAAGCTCGGCCGCAACTTTTCGTAGGGCCGGCTCGATACGGCGAAGCGTCGTGGAAGTCGCGGGCGCGAGTTAGTTACGGTGAATTCTGTCAGGATCGAGCGTGCCGTCAGGACGATAGCCGAAGCGCGCCAGCGCCGCGGTAGCGAGGCGCTTGCCGAAGCGGCGTTCGAGCTCGCAGAACATCCAGACGAAAGCCATCGCGAGCGTGCAGACGGTCGCCAGGAAGAATAGCGTGAGATGGGAGATATCGAGGGTCATGTGCACGTGCCCGGGCTTGCAAATCGAAACTCGCGATTGACGTACCAGCCGACCTGACGTCCCCCTCGCGCTGATCGAGCTGCGCTGCCCGGAACGATGCGCGGCACAAATTACCGCCGCGCTGCCCGGTTACGACTTTAGTAGCATACACCTCCTGACGCGTAAACGCCCTGCGCGAAGCACTCCTTCACGCAAGACGCATAGACATGCCGCACCTGCGTACACACAGGTTACTCGCAGACCTCGACGCGGCGAACGCGCCAACCCTTCGATGTGCGGACGCGCTGATTGGCCAAGCGACAGCCGCCGAGATCTTCGTAGCGATAGATGGATGGGTAGCCATAGCCGTACCCGTAATACGGGCCGTAGTCATAATACGGGCCATAGCCGTAATAGCCGGGATATCCCAAGCCAAACCCGAAACCCAAGCCGGCGCCGCGATAAAAACCGCCGCGATAGAAACCACCACCGCGAAATCCACCGCCATGAAAGCCGCCGCCTCCACCACCATGGAAGCCGCCTCCACCGCCGCCGCCATGGAACCCGCCACCACCACCCCCACCGCCGCGGGCCGAAGCTGCCGTTGGCGCTGCGAGCGCGAGCGCCGCGACCGCGACGATTCCGAACATGCCTTTGCGTAACATTGCCTTGCGTAACATGACCACTCTCCGTCCGACGCCTGTTGCGCCGCCACTGCTAGCTATCTAATCAGTTGCGCAGGGATTGCAGAGTTCACCGGCCGTCAATTGTTCGCGACCGATACGCCCGATATCAGCAGCCTTTGCAGATGCTCTTGACCTTGCGATCGACGTCGCGGTCCTGCTTGTCGACCTGCTCATTACCGGTCGTCGGCTTGCCATCGTAGGACGACTGACCCGTGCCGCTCGCACCTGTCGTGATACCGGCGGGTGCGCGGCCGCCGCTCGCATTGGCAGTACCCGCGCTGTTGGTCCCTGCTGTACCGCCCGCCGCGCCACCACCCGCGGCGCCGCTTTGGGCCAATACCGCGGTCGATGACAGCAGCACGATAGCTGCGACGCTGGCGATGTATTTCGATGCATGAACCATGCGACTTCTCCCTTTTGCAGGGCAACGACAGCTAGACGCACCAGTTCCCGCATTCGGAACGAATCGGCGGCGGGGCGCTTGAATTCGCCTCAGATGGATTCACGCGATGCGGAAACTGATCGGCTTTGACGACGATACGCTGGACAAGCTGACGCAGCTCGGCCGCGATCGGATGGCCACAATTCAGGAGCTTGCCGATGAGGCCTTCGCCGATCTCCTGAAGAAGCACGGCGTGCCGATCGATCTCAAAGATGCTCTGCGCAAGAGCGTGAAGAACGCCGGACAATCATCATCGCCGCGGCAGACTGCGGTACGTACAAGCACTTCAGCCCTTACAAGGAAGCATCCCCATGCCAAACGAGCAAAAAGATCCGTTCGTCGAAGGTGAAATTGCTGCGCAGAAGAATATTCCGGCCGAAGCCAACCCGTATCGGGAAGGCACCGAGGAATTTGCGCTATGGAGCGCCGGGCATGAACGTGTCGCCGCCGCGATGCAGGCGCGGGAGTCGGAAGGCACGTGAAGACGCACGGCAGTTTTCGATGTCATCCTGCGACCGCGGGAATCCGGTAGACACAGACAGTCAGGTTGATTTTCGACGGCAGTGTATACCGGATGGTCCGGCCAGGCCTGCGATGACCGTTGAGGACTAGCCGATCTTCCTCATACCCTGTTTGAAACGTGGACCGTTGGCCGCATAGAAGCGCGCAGCGCTGCCCATCGCCGTGACCTGCTCAGGCGATAGCGTGCGGATCACGCGCGCGGGCGAACCGATGATCAGCGAATTCTCCGGATATTCCTTGCCCTCGGTGATCACCGAGCCGGCGCCGACAATGCTGTTCTTTCCGATGCGCGCCCCGTTCATCACGATCGAGCCCATGCCGACCAATGCGCCATCCTCGATCGTACAGCCATGCAGGATCACATTGTGGCCGATGGTGCAGTTCTTACCGATGGTGAGCGGGAAGCCCTTGTCGGTGTGGCAGGTGCAGTTGTCCTGGACGTTCGAGCCTTCGCCGATCTCAATCCATTCATTGTCGCCGCGCAGCACTGCGCCGAACCAGACGCTGGCTTGCGATTTCAGGCGGATCTTGCCGATGACATCGGCAGTGTCGGCAATGAAGTAATTTCCGTCAGCCGGAAGGTCCGGTCCCTGTCCGTCAAGTTCGTAGATGGCCATGAATACACTGTCTCCCTGTGCGGATCACACTGCCACGAAGCGGCAGGCAGAGACCAGTGCGCGCGCAAGCGAAGCCTCATGCGCTAGCGATAATGCCGAGCGCCTGTAGTGTGAGTACGATGAAGGTGCCGGACATCAGGCTCCAGAAACCGGCGATCACGGTGGCCATCATCACGAACTGAAAGCGATGCGGCTCCGGCGCACCGGAGCGCAACGTGTTGCGCATGATGATGAAGGGCGCAGTGAAGACCAGCAGCGGCACGGCGGCAAACCCTTCCGGCGTCGGCCCCTGCTGCAGCAGCGCGAAGCTCGGCGGCCGGCTGGCAAGGACCTGGTAGGCGCTTGCAATGGCGCCGGCGATGGCAAAGCCAATGGCGATCTGCATGAAACAGTTGAGAGCAATCGGAGACATAAGCGAGGTTTCTTGGCCAATTAGATTTATTGGCCCTCAATATACCACATTGCGACCGAACGTCACATCAACCTTAAGAAAGCGTTAATGCCAAATCTGTGACTGCAGGCACGGCACATGTCCTCTTCTGCGAACAGCGAGCCGTTAACCATTCAAGGGCATGTTCGACCAGTTGATTCGCCTGCGGAGAAGCCGTGGGCTCGTTGAGTGGTAGTTGCTTACGCGCGCATGTCCCTGCTGTTCCCGACCCACCCGACGACGCGGCCACGCCGCCGCCAGCGTCGTCACAGCCACCTTGTGCCGATCCTGTTTGGTCTGGGCCTCGCCGCCCCTGCCGTCGCGGTGGTCGCCTATCTCCTGTGGCCGACATGGCAGAGCCAAAAGCCCGGCGATCCCGACCGTATCCCGGTGAGCGTCGGCTCCACGCTGTTCAACGTTCCGACCCATGCTTTCCGCCGCAAGGTGCAGAAGCATTCCGGTCCGCAGGAACGCGTCGATCTCAGCTATGTCTACCCGTCGCTGGAAGCCAGCGAAGCGCCGCGTCACATGACGATGGAGAATTTCGACGAGCACGTGCAGCCGATCGATCGCATCTTTCTGTCGGTCTCGGCGCATCACAATGCGACCTCGCCGGACGCGCGTCTACGCACGATCTATCCGCTGTATGCGGCTCAGGCATCGCGTAGCGCAGACGGGCTGACCATCCAGCCCTTCCACGACTATACGCCCTATGCGAGTGAGGATCTCTTTCTCGGCAGCGCGCCCACACTGGTCGCGCGCTGCACGCGGGACGCCGCCACGCCCGGCATGTGCATGAGCGAACGCCGGATCGGCGGCGCCGATCTCATCTTCCGATTCCCGCGCGCCTGGCTCGACGACTGGCGCACGGTAGGTAATGCGATGGACCGCCTGTCCGCGCAGCTTGGCGGACAGTAGTTCGCCTTACTCGCTGTCAGCGAGATCTTCTTCCAGGATCGCCATCTGGAACTGGAAGGAGCGATCGTCGTCCTCGTCATCGACGAACAGCACGCCGACGAATTCTTCGCCGATATAAACTTCCGCAGAGTCGTCCTTCTTCGGGCGCGGCACGACGCGAATTTTCGGATTGCCGAATACGCGCTTGAGATAGGCGTCGAGTTTTCTGACTTCCTGAACGTCCACAGGCGTCTCCAATGCAGATGATGTGGGATGAGCTGATGGAGAACGTTTAATCCCAGATGACGCGCGCGGCTAGGCCATCTGGCGAAAATTCACGTCATCCACCGCAGACGCAATATCGAAAAATTTTCGGTTGTCATCGCCCGCGAAAGCGGGTGATCCAGTAGACACCTGCCGCGAGAATAGAACCGATCAGCCACCGCATGCTGGATCCCCCGCTTACGCGGGGGTGACAGTCGGAGCGAGAAACATCAATCGCGTCTAAGTGGCAGCACTCACAAGCCGAGCGCGTTGAGCATCTGGTTCATCGTGCGCGACGGTTCCGAACAGCCGGCCTCGCCGACGATTTTCGCCGGCACACCTGCCACGGTGACGTTGTGCGGCACGGGCTTCACAACGACAGAGCCCGCGGCGATGCGCGCGCAATGGCCGACTTCGATATTGCCGAGAATCTTTGCGCCGGCGCCGATGAGCACGCCGCGGCGAATCTTCGGATGACGATCCTCGTTCTCCTTGCCGGTGCCGCCGAGCGTCACGCCATGCAGGATCGAGACATCGTCCTCAATGACCGCCGTCTCACCGACGACAAAACCGGTTGCGTGATCGAGGAAGATGCCGCGGCCGATTTTTGCGGCCGGATTGATATCGGTCTGGAAGGCGCCGGAGGCACGGCTCTGCAGATACCACGCAAAATCCTTGCGACCCTTGTTGTAGAGCCAATGCGCGAGGCGATGGGCCTGGATCGCGTGAAAGCCCTTGAAGTAGAGCAACGGGTCGATGAATCGCGACGTCGCGGGATCGCGGTCGTAGACGGCGACGAGGTCGGCACGGAAAGCGTTGCCGATATCGGGATCGTCGCGCAGCGCTTCGTTATAGGTTTGACGGATCAGATCGCCGGACAGCGCCGCATGATCGAGGCGCTCGGCAACGCGGTGTACCACCGAGTCTTCGAGACGATTGTGATGCAGAACCGTCGAATAGATGAACGACGCAAGCTCGGGCTCGCGATGGACGATGTCCTCGGCCTCGCTGCGAATGCGGTCCCAGATCGGATCCAGAACTGCGAGTTTCGCGGTGGTAGGATTGGTGCTCTGCACGGCCATGGCGGACTCGCAAATTCATAGACTGGGAAACGATTATAGCACGACACCCACCGTTGCGGTGGCGAGCCTCATGCCATCGTGAATCCCGGCCCGCCCAAGCATCCGCGCGCTAACTTGTTGAATCAGCACACGTTCCGGTAATGGAGCCGAGACGCCCAAGAACCGGGCGTGCGGAAGAAGTGGGCGATCCTGCGGTGAAAACAAGGCCCCTTCCATAACTGCCCGCAATCACTTGATCAGCTTTGCCGCGACAGGAAGTCGATCACGCCTTCCTTGTAGACCCGGTCTCCGACCGCGCGCATGTGGTCGCGATTGGGGATATCGAGCACTTCCGAGCCCGGGATCACCTTTTCGAGATCATGCGCGGAGCCGGCAACGTCGTCCGTGGTGCCCACGGCGATCAACACCGGTACCTTGATGGCACCTGCTTCCTCATAGGTCATCAGCCGGCGCGAGCCGCGCAGGCACGCAGCGAGAGCACGGCGATCCGAGCGCGTCTGATCGGCGAAGGCCCGGAAGGTCTTGCCCATGGGATCGGTGACGTCGTCGAGCGATGCGGCTTCGAGCGCGGTGGCGACATTCTCGCCAGGACCGCCGCCCTTGATCAGGCCGATACCGATGCCGCCGAGGATCGCACAGCGCAGCACTTCCGGGTGGCTGTAGGCGATATAGGCGGTAATGCGCCCGCCCATGGAGTAGCCCATCATGTCGGTGCGTTCGATGTTCAGATGCTTCAGCAACGCGCGCACATCCGCGGCCATGGTGCCGATGCCGTATTGTTCGGAATCGTAGAGCTTGGTGGAGTCGCCATGGCCGCGATTGTCGAGCGCGATGACGCGGCGGCCGTGTTTCTTCAGCTCGGACACCCAGGTCGGATACACCCAGTTGACATTCTTGCTCGATGCGAAGCCGTGCACGAGCACGATGGGCTCGCCCTCGCCTTCATCGAGATAAGAGATTTCGACTGCGCCGTTGTGAAAGCTCGGCATCCAGGATTCCGTCTGATTGTGAGATGAGATGTGGGTGGGAAAAGGGAATTTAGCCGTGTGCGAAGGCCGGCGCCAGTGCGGGAGATGACCCGCTCGGGCGTGCGGCCATGTTCTGAAGTAATACGTCCTGACGCGCCGCGAGCTCGCGCTTGATCCGGCGCGCCTTGGATCGCTGCAGGTAAGACCAGGTGAGACGCTCGGTGGTCGCCTTGATGGAGATGACGAGACCGATCAGCATCCACAGCGCCCAGAACAGCCACATACCGAGCTGGAAGGCGCCCGCGGCGAGCACGACAGCGCCACGTCCGAACAGTTTGATGATGGCGCGCGTCTGCCCGCTTTTCGCAGCCGCCAGCTTCGATGCGCGCGCCACATCCTTCGGCCCCTGAGCGATGCGCAGCGTATCGAGCGCGCCGCGCGTGCCAGCCTTCTCGCCGACGCGGCCGACATCTTTCGCGAAGCGCACGATGTCGCCCGCCTTCTCGGCACGAAATGCCATCTTGATGGCCGCCGCGGTCTGGCCTGGCCGGAACACCGAGGCGTTTGCCATCGCCTCCTTCAGCACCGGCCCATCCACCATGCCACGCGCCGAGCGCGCCGCCCAAGCGGTGAGCCCCTCGCCAATGCGGCCGACCTTTCGCGCGTCCTTCACAAGCGTCAGCCCGGCGCGCACCGGAGCCGCGCCGCCTGCGCTGGCATAGGTGGCTGCCGTGACCGCAAGGCCCGCCGCAGCGAGGCCGAGGATCAGATGATCCGTTTCTTCACCAAATGCGAGATGCTTGCCCTCGCGCAAGGCATCGCGGATATCGCCGAACACGAAGAGATCGCCGGCCACCGTGCCTGACAGGGTGGCGAGATCGTCGGCATTGCCGGTGACGAAACCGATCGCGAAACGTTTCGCGAAACTGGACGCCGAGGCATCGGCAGCAACGGCATCGCTTACACGTTGCAAGAGGTCGTCCGGCAGCTTCACGTTCCGGGCTCCTGCAAGATCGACAAAGCTCCTGGCGAGATCGGCATCCTGGTTCGCCAGCGCCGCCTCCGCCTGTTTCGCCAGCATATCGGGATCGCGGCGCAGCACGGCGCTCACCTGCGCGTCTGCCAGCGCCACCGGATCGTCCTGCGCGAGCAGCACAGCCCCCGCGTCGCGCGCATGCGGCCACAGCAGCAGGCCGACGGTCGCGCAGACCGCAATACCTGTCAGAGCTGTATCGAGCCGGAACCGCATATCAAATCCCTATCGTTGCACCTCTCCTCAAGTGGTGCGTCACGGTTCGGACACAACCGCCCCGACGAAAGAAGGGCTATCGGGAAACGCCCAAACTGTGTCGAATTTGCAGGACTGAATGCCAGTTCCGCAGTCTAGGAATCAGCATCCGGGGCCAGTATGGTGCGCCGCACTGAACGGCCGCGGAGCGCAAAGCGCGCGACTGTTGCAAGCAAAGGTAGATACGATGTCCGACCACGTGGTTCCGCACTTTCACAATGACGCCGGCGTTCCGATCATCGAGATCGGCTCGAAGGAGTTCATGTGCGTGGGCGCCAACCCGCCGTTCGACCATCCGCATGTGTTTCTCGACCTCGGCGACGACAACGAGATCATCTGCCCCTATTGCTCAACCCTTTATCGCTATGCCGCCGATCTCGGCGCCGGCCAGGCCCGCCCGCCGGAATGCGTGGTGAAGGACAAGGCTGCCTGATTCCTCTCACGTGACGCCGCCGCGAGCGATCGCCATCGCCGGTGCCGGAATCGGCGGACTGACGGCAGCTTTGGCGCTGGCCGCCAAGGGGTTTCGTGTCACGGTCCTTGAGAAGGCCGAGCGACTGGAAGAGGTCGGCACTGGGCTGCAGCTGTCGCCCAATGCGAGCCGAATCCTGATCGCCTACGGCATCGCCGAGCGGCTGGGGTCTCACGCAATCACCACGCGCACGGTGACCATCATGACCGCCCGTAGCGGCGGCGAAGTGACACGCCTGTCCCTCGCCGCCAGCGCGCGAGCCGACGCGCCCTACTGGCTAGCCCACCGCGCCGATCTGCAGGCCGCGCTGCTGACTGAAGCCCGCAGCCGTCCCGAAATCGAACTCCGCCTCGCCTCGCCGGTTGACGATATCGAAACCACGGCTGACGGCGTTCGGGTCGGCGATCTCGAGGTCGGCACACTGATCGGTGCCGATGGCGCCTGGTCGGCGGTGCGGAACAAGGTCTTCCCGGACGTCCAGCCGCAATTCTCAGGCCTTATCGCCTGGCGCGGCACCTGCGACGCCGACGCACTCCCGAAACATATCCGGCCCTCCGGCGTGCAGCTATGGATGGGACCTCGCGCGCATCTGGTCGTCTATCCGATGTCGGCGGGCCAGCGCATCAATATGGTGGCCATCGTTCCCGGCGAAGCGCTCGCGCCCGGCTGGAATGCGCCCGGCGCGCGCGATGATATCAATCTGCATTTCGATCATGCGCACTGGCCCGCCGATGCGCGCGCCATGATCGCCGCCGTCGACAATTGGGGGCGCTGGCCGCTGTATACGATGCCCGATGGTGGGGCGTGGCATCGCGGCCGCGTTGCGCTGCTCGGTGACGCCGCTCATGCGATGGTGCCCTTCGCCGCGCAAGGCGCAGGCATGGCGATCGAGGATGCCGCCGTCCTGGCGCAATGCCTTGGCGAGACGAAGAACGATGGCGAGGTCACCGCCGCGCTGGCGCGCTATGCCGTACTGAGAGAGCCGCGCGTTACCCGTGTGCAGCGGATGGCCCGTCAACAAGGGAAGATCTATCACCTGCAGGGACCAATGGCCCTCGCACGCGACACGGTCATGCGCCTGCTCGGCCCTCGGCGGCTGCAGGCACGTCAGGACTGGATCTATAACTGGCGGCTGTAAAACGGATCAGCGCCCGCGAGACCGCTTGGCAGGCGCCGCGGGCGCTGGTGCCGGCGGCGAGGCGGAAGCCACACACTTGTTCTTATGCCATTGCTCTTCGGCCAGCTTGGCCTGGGCACGGGTCGAGATGTAGTCGTTGCGATAGGCCAGTTCGCCGACCATGCTGCCGGCCGTACCCGTCTGCGCCTTGTCGATCAGCCCCTGCAATTCGGCTGTCCGGGTCTGCAACCGCTTGCGCTCGGCTTCCAGCTGCGGGCAGTCGGTCAGATCGTAGATCGACGGATCGACGAACGCCCCGGACAGCGCACCATCCCCCATGCTGGCGCAGCCGCCGAGCTGGACGGCGAGCAACAACACCGCTGCCGAAGCAATGCGGGAGGGCAAGCGAAAGGCGGGAGCTATCATCGGAACTTTCCAGAACATGATGCCGAAAAGTGGCTTCCGGTTTTCGGACAGGATCATGCTCTAACACTGGGAGAAGCCAGGATTCGCTTCATCGAAGGTGAAGCGGACCCTAGCCGGGCTTTATTGAGGTTGCGTAAAGCAGCGCCGGGTGGCCGGATTGAGGCCGGATCGCTCCGGCAAATAACCGATTTGGCGCAGCGCCCATTTGCGGCTATGGAGACGCGGCCTGCCCCCTTGATGGAATTGGTAGACATACAAGACTTAAAATCTTGAGTCCTCTGGGCGTGCCGGTTCGAGTCCGGCAGGGGGCACCAGATCGCCATCGCTGCGGTTCACCATGGACGAAGGCCCTGTCTGCGCCTAAATCTTGCCTATGAAAGATCAGGCACCCTGGGCCCGGAAGGTTTTCGACGAGCCGCGGGTCGGCTTTGTCGCCGAATACGGCTCGCAATTGCATCCGCTGGTAAAGCCACCGGAGCCGCCGACCGCGCCTGGACCATCGCCGCTCGACAAGATCATCGACGAAGACCGCCTCGGCTTTGCCGAAGCGCAACGCGCTGACGACACGCAGCGCGCGGCTATTGTCGCGAAGCTCCGCAGGCGGGGCCGCAAACCGCAAAGTGCGTAGAATGGTCGGGCTAAAAGCCCGACCACTTCCATCATCGCTCGCCTACTTCTTCGCCGTCACCATCGGGCACGCGCTCGCCGACAGCGGCGGAAAGGCTTCGTCGGCCTTCACGGTGGCGAGGATCTTGAGCACGTCATAGGGATCCTTGACCTCGGCGGGCTTCTTCACCTCGGCCAGATACATGTCGTGCACCATCAGATTGTCCGGCCGGAGCTTGCCGTTGCGCAGGAAGGCGTCGTCGAAGGTGCGGCCCTGCAGGTCCTTCACCACGGCCGCCGGGTCCTTGGTGTTCGCAGCTTCCACCGACTTGATGTAGTTCAGCGTCGATGAATAAACGCCGGCCTGCATCATGCTCGGCGGCTTGCCCATTTTCGCCGCATAGCGCTTGGAGAATTCGCGCGTGCGGTCGTCCATGTTCCAGTAGAAGCCCGAGGTCACCAGAAGCCCCTGCGCGCTTTTGAGGCCGACGCTGCGGATATCGTTCACGTCGAGCAAAAGCGCGATCATCTTCTGGTCGCCGCCCATCAGGCCGAATTCCTCCGCTTGCTTGATGACGTTCTGCGTATCGCTGCCCGCATTGGCGACGGCGATTACCTTGGCGCCCGACGATTTTGCCGTCAGCAACTGCGAGGAAAAATCCGCGGTATTGATCGGATGCGGCGCGCGGCCGAGCGACTTGCCGCCGCCCTTGACGGCAACCTCGGTGACGTCGCGCTCAAGTGCCTGGCCAAATGCATAATCCGCAACGATGAAAAAGAAAGTATCGCCGCCGCGCTGGAGCATCGCCTTGCCAGCGACATTTGCGAGCGCATAGGTCGTGTAGGTCCACTGGATGAAATTCGGCGAGCAAAATTTGCCGCTCAGATCCGCCGAACCGCCGGCGGATGTGATGAACATCTTGTTGCGCTCCTTGGCGAAGGTCTGCACGGCGATACAGACCGACGACACCGGCACGTCGAGAATGACATCGACGCCTTCCTGATCGTACCACTGACGCGCAATGTTACCGCCTACATCGGGCTTGTTGAGATGATCGGCCGAGATCAATTGAAGCGGCTTGCCAAGCGCCTTGCCGCCGCATTCGTCGATCGCGAGCTGTGCTGCCGCGACGGAGCCGGCGCCGCCATTGTCGGCGAACAGGCCCGTCATGTCGGTGAGCACGCCGAATTTCAGCGGGCTGTCATTCGCTGCGCGAACGATGGCCGGCGATGCGATCAGACCGAGACCGGTCGCCCCGACTCCAGCCAAAAACGTACGACGCTTCATGTTCGTTTTCTCCCAGTTATGATTTTTATTGGCGGGGAGATTGCGTGGTGATGCGCGACGACGCAAGACGCAGCTGCGTATTTTAAGATCAAAGATGCGCAAGTGACGATTGATCGCGCCGGGCTGCAACCTGCAATCGGCGGGCTATTCACATATGTGAATTGGATGAAAAACGCAGGATGGATCGAGTGCAGCGAAACCCATCAATCCCTGCCGCTGCTTGGCCAATGGGTTTCACGTGGTGCTACACACCTTCGCTCTCCCCATCCGACAAATCACCCGCCCGTCACCACCACGCGCGCGCCGCTCGCCGCAAACATCACGCGTTGATTGTTCGGCGCATCGCCATCCGTCACCAGCGTCCAATGCGGTGGCAGCGGCGCCCAGGCATCCTGTTCGGCGCGGCCGAGCTTGCCGGCGTCCGCCAGCACGATGACGTCCTTGGCCTGCTGCATCATCAGCGACTTCAGCGCCACCTGTTCGAGATCGGCTTCGCACAGGCCGCGTCCATCGACGACACCGTCGGCGCTCATGATCGCACGATCTGCCGTCATGCGGCGCAGCGCTTCGGCGGCAAGCGGACCCATGGTGCTCATGCTGGTGGCGCGGATCGCGCCGCCGAGCACGATGAGTTCGATACCCGGCGCCTTCGCCAGGAAAGGCAGCAGCGCAAGATTGTTGGTGATGATGCGGAGCTTGCGCTGCAGCAGCAGCCGACCGAAGGCAGCCACCGTGGAGCCGGCATCGAGAATCAGTGTTTCGCCGTCCTTGATCAGATCGGCGGCCGCGCGGGCGATGGCCTGCTTGGCTTTGCCCTGCACGGCGATGCGCTGGTCGAGGGTCGCCTCGGCGACATGGCCGGTGAGAATGGCGCCGCCATAGGTGCGACGCACATGATTGTTTCTGGAGAGAAACTGCAGGTCGCGGCGGACCGTCGAGGCGGAGACGTCGAAACGGCGGGCGAGATCGTCCACATCGATCTCGCCTGCATTCAGCGCGTCGAGCAGACGCGCCCGTCGTTCCTTGCTGCGCATCGACATCGCTTTCCCGGCCCCTCGTCACACTTGTTGTTCCAGGGCGTCGACGCGCCATCGCGGCGGCGAACCCGGAATCTTGTCATGGCTAGAGCACAACGGGATTCCGGGTTCGCGCGCAAGAGCGCGCCCCGGAATGACAGCATTATGCCGCCTTAGCGCCCGGAGCCAGATCGACCGCCTGACGCAGCGCCTCGATCAGGCTGCGCTCGTCGGCAATGCCCTTGCCCGCGATGTCGAAAGCGGTGCCGTGATCGACCGAGGTCCGAATGACCGGCAGACCCACGGTGATGTTGACGCCGGATTCGAGGCCCAGCACCTTGATCGGGCCATGGCCCTGATCGTGATACATGGCCACCACCATGTCGTAGTCGCCGCGGCCGGCAAGGAAGAACAGCGTGTCGGCCGGCAGCGGGCCACGCACGTCCCAGCCCTTGGCCTGGCACTTCTCGACGGCAGGCGTGATCTTCTCGGCTTCCTCGCCATACCCGAACAGGCCGTTCTCGCCGGCATGCGGATTGATGGCGCAGACGCCGATCTTCGGGTTCTTGATGCCGGCCTTCACCAGCACATCATGGCCGCGGGTGATGACGCGCTCGACGAGGCCCGGCTCGATCTTCTTGATGGCGTCGATCAGGCCGATATGCGTGGTGACGTGAATGACGCGCAGTTTCGGCGAGACCAGCATCATCGAGACTTCCGGCGTGCCGGTGAGATGCGCGAGCAGCTCGGTGTGGCCAGGATATTTGTGGCCAGCGGCATGCAGCGCTTCCTTCGACAGCGGCGCGGTGCAGATGCCCTGGGCGAGCCCGGCCTGCACCACCTGCACGGCCTTCTCGATATAGCGATAGGCGGCTTCACCGGCGATCGGCGAGTTCTGACCGAAGGGCAGATCGGCCGGCACATTCTTCAGATCGACGCACTGGACATTCTTCGAGGCGAAATTCGCATCCTTCGCGTCGCTGAGCGAATCCACCTCGAGCGAGGAGCCGACGATCTTCGCAGCCTGACGCAGGCGGCCGGCATCGCCGATCACCAGCATGTTGCACAGCGCCTGCGCTTCCGGCTGCGCCAGTGCCTTCATGATCACTTCGGGGCCGATGCCGGCCGGATCGCCCATGGTGATCGCAATGGTCGGACGGGTCATGCAAAGCTTCCTTTGGTTCGAACAGTGCGAAGACGTTCGCTGATGCGGATGAGGCTCATTTCGTCACCGAAAGCGCCGGCCTTGGTGGCGATGGGAACGGAGAGCTGGCCGAGCGTCTGGCCGAGCGACACGCCCGGCTCGATCTCGTCGGCCAGACGAATGCCATTGACGCCGAAGCGCGACAGCAGTGCAGCCGCGGTCTCTCCGCCGGTCGCAGCGAAGGCACCGATCGACGGCGCGACGCTTTCCAGCGTCACGGCGAGGCCTTCAGCGAGCTTCGGGCCGAGCGCCATGTTCAGCTCGCCTTCCATCATGATCTCGACCAGCGCATCGCCGCCGGAAGCGAGATGCGCCGATACGTCGGCAGCGAGCGTTGCACGCTCGGGTGCATCGGCAGCAAGGAGTGTTTCGGGCGCCACCGGGAAATGCTTCACGGTGCCGGTTTCCTGCAGTTTTCGCGCGGCAGAGCGCGAGGCGCCGGCGACCGAGCCGACCACAATCAGCGTCCCCTGTTCGCTTGCGGGAATCTTCAGCGACGCAACAGTGGTGCCGGCATCGAGGCCCGCCAGCGCATGCGCGAGGCCGGCACTGCCGATGAAGAAGGTCGCCTTCGAGGCATGCAGGCTGGCCTCGGCAATCAGATGCAGATCGTTGTCGGTCTCGGCATCGCAGCACGCGACAACATCGCCTTCAGCCGCGAGCTTGGCAAAAACGGATTTGAGATCGCCGCCACGAATGGTGGCGAGCGTCACCTTCTCGCCGCGCACACCGGCGGTGGCCAGTACATCGGCGAGATCAGCATTGGGATAGGTGTGATCGCGCTGCCAGACTTCGGCGTCTTCGAGCGGAGCACCTTTCACAAGAATACGCCCATCAATGGTCGTGCGGCCCGTGGCCGGAAAGGCCGGCGCGAATACGCCCAAGCCCGCACCAACATTCGCCTTGAGATAATCGAGTGCAGCTTTCGTCTCAGCTGCGGGTTGGCCCCGCAGCGTCGAGTCGATTTTCTTGAACAACGTGCGGCCCGGCTCGCACAAGCGCGCCAGAACGTCGGTGTGCCGCTGAGCTGCGTCCGCGGCACTCATGCCGCGGCTCGCTGCATCATAGGCCAGGACCGGAAGCTGGTGATCCGACGCCTCGGATACTTCGCCCCATGTCACCGCGGCGCTGCTTCCACGTCGCCCGAAGGCGATGGCGCAGTCCGCAGCACCGGTGAGATCGTCCGCGAGGATCAGCCAGCGATCAGTCATGTCAGCGTCCAGTTGCCGGAGCCGAGGATGCCGGAGCCTGTGCAGGCGTGGCGGCTGCGTCTTCGGCCGGCTCGACTTCACGGCCAACGATCTTCGCAGTCCATGCGGTCGCGATCGGCACCAGGATGGCGGTGACGACGACGCAGGCGGCGACGAGGATGGTCGCAGGTGCAGCGGCTTCTGCATAGGCCGGGTTAGCGGCAGCAACGATAGCCGGCACGGCGGCGGCATTACCTGCGGTCGATGCCGCAGCGACACCAGCGACGCCGTTGCCGCCAATCAAGCGGTCCGCGAAGAACAGCGGAATGCCGGTGAAGACGACGACCGCAACGCCCATGCCGAGGCCGAGCAGACCAGCCTGCCAGACCTTGCTGAGATCAAGGCCTGCACCGAGCGCGAAGGCGAAGAACGGGATCATCACCGGGATCGCCTTGCTGAGGAATTCGCGCATCTCGCGATCGAGATTGCCGATCAGCATGCCGACAGCCAGTGGCAGGATCGCGCCGACCAGCGTCTGCACCGGAAATGCCGAGAGACCGGCAACGCCGAGTGTGATCATGGTGAGGAACGGGCCACTCTCCAGCGACATGATCGTGTAGGCACCGACATCGCGCGGACGGCCATACTGGCCCATCAGCGCCATGTAGAGACCGCCATTGGTGTCATTCATCGAGGCGACGATGGCGAGAGTCGAAAGACCGGCGAACATGCCGGCGGTGACCGGAGCTTCGGCGAAACCGAGCACGCGGCCGAAGATCAGGCCGAGCACCATCGCGCTCACGACCTTGACGATCAGCAGCGTGCCGCCCTTCTTGACGATGTAGGGGGTCGCCTTGATGTCGATGCTGGCGCCCATGCAGACGTAAAACACTGCAAGAATGGTGAGCGCACCCGAGAACAGCGCGCCGGTGAAGGAGCCGAAATATTTCGGCGTGCCCGGAAAGAAAGTCGCGATCAGCGCGCCGGCGAGAAGCGGCACCACCATCATACCGCCGGGGACTTTCTCGATCGCCCGCTTGATTGGAATTTGCATGTTTGAACTCCCCGTCTTCGCGCTTTGCGCCTCAAATCGATTATTCTGCGCAATTCGCCCGTATGGCCCCAGCGCGGGCGGCGGTTTATGCGCATGATACGCAAATGACAACCCCACTTTGCGCAATTCGCGCATCTTCTAAAAGAATCTTAACGCAATAATGTTTCGGATAGCTGCCTCAAGGATGCCGCAAGACGCTGGGGACCGAGGCTAAAACGACGCCGTTTAGCGGTGCCTAAAAACCGTTTTCCGCAAGGATGCCGCAGGCCTGCCGCTGGCGTGACGCAGCGGCCTCTGGTTTGCCGCAAGAAAAAGCGCCGGCCTGAGGGTTCAGGCCGGCGCTTCGGTTCTTTTCGTGTGTCAGCAATGAGGCGGCATCGCCCAGGCCTGCCGATCAGTCCTTCTTGTCGATATTCCAGAACATCGGGATCGCCGCGCCCGAGGTGACGCCGGTCAGCGACTTCCGCCACACGCTCGGCACCTTGTACTCGCCGAGCGGGATGTAGATGACCTTGTCATAGACTTCCTTCTGGATCTCGGCCGCGAGCTTCTTCTGATCGTCCGCGCCGGTCGCGCGCGCATATTTATCGCGCAGCTCTTCCAGCTTGGCGTCCTCGGTCCAGCCGAACCAGCCGCCATTGCTCTTGCCGCGACCGGAGGTCGAGACGTTCGCAATCGGATTCAGAATGTCGGCGACGACCCAGTTGGTGAAGAACATGTTCCAGCCGCCTTCCTTGATCGGCTTCTGGCTGGCGCGTCGGGTCACCACGGTCTGCCAGTCGGTGGCCTGCACTTCGACCTTGAAGCCGGCATCGCGGAGCTGCTGCGCGGCGACGATCGGCTGCGCCTTCAGCGTGGTGACGTCGGTCGGCGCCATGATAACCACCGGCGTGCCGTCATAGCCGGACTCGGCCAGTGCCTTCTTGGCTTCGGCGAGGCCGCTGCCCTTGATCAGCGTATCGGCGCCGACATCGGTGGCGTTCGGCGTGTTGCAGCCGAACACGGCGCCGCAGACCTTGTAGTAGTTGGGATCGCCGACCAGCGCGTCGAGTACCGGCTTCTGGCTCAATGCAAGGAACGCTGCGCGGCGCACCTTCGGGTTATCGAAGGGAGGGTTGAGGAAGTTCATGCGGCCCAGCGTCTGGAAGCCCAGCGTGTTGAGCACTTCGACCTTCAGCTCCGGATCCTTCGACAGGATCGGCAGCAGATCGAACGGACCGTTCTCCATGAAATCGATGTCGCCGGACTGCAGCGCGTTCACGGCAGTCTGCGCATCGGGCATGGTGATCCACTCGACG
The DNA here is from genome assembly GCA_002256345.1 of Bradyrhizobiaceae bacterium PARB1. Taxonomy (GTDB): domain Bacteria; phylum Pseudomonadota; class Alphaproteobacteria; order Rhizobiales; family Xanthobacteraceae; genus Tardiphaga. The sequence continues at coordinate 154,639 of NKIY01000005.1, forward strand.
CGATCGACCTTCACCACCTTGCCACCGGCCTGCCAGTCGATCGGCTCGGAGCGCGGCTTATACTCCTTGAACTTCTCGTAGACGACCTTCACGCCCGGCTGGAATTCCGACTGCACGAATTTGAACGGGCCAGAACCGATCTGCTCAGGGATAGACTTGTCGGTCGGCGTTTCCGCAAGGCGTTTCGGCATCATGAAGGGCACGGCCGAGGACGGCTTGCCGATCGATTCCAGCACCAGACCGTAGGGCTCTTTCAGGGTCAGCACGATGGTCTTGGCGTCGGGCGCCTCGATGCTCTTGGTAAAGTCCATGAGCTTCTGGCCCATGCCGTCGCGCGCGCCCCAGCGCTTCAGCGAGGCAACGCAGTCTTCCGCGGTCACAGGCTTGCCGTCATGCCACAGCAGGCCATCGCGCAGGGTGAATGTATAGACAAGCTTGTCGTCCGAGACTTTCCAGTCGGCCATCTGCGGCTTGATCTCGTATTTCGAGTTCATGCCCAGCAGCGTGTCATAGACCATATAGCCGTGGTCGCGCGTGATATAGGCGGTGGTGATGATCGGATCGATCACACGCAGATCCGAATGCATCACCGCAGTGATCGTCTTGCCAGCCGCATCCGCGGGCGACGACATCATCGGCAGCGCGAGAGTCGCCGCAAGCGCGAGTCCCGGCAGCATCAATTTCGTAAAGGCTGCAGAGTGCCGCCAACGTGACATGATAGACATTCGATCTCTCCTGACTGGATTCTGATCACAGGCCGATGATTGCTTATGCAACGCGATCTATTTTTGAGCGCTTCGCATAACGTCTTTATCATTTAGACTTCAAAGACTTGCATCAAGACGGATGAACGTCAATCGCGATTTCGATGTGTAGCAACACGTCGCAGCGCACCACGGAATGCACAGTGCAAACTCACAAGTGCAGGTCACCTGCCGCGAGAGAGCGCATGAATCTAAAAACGTCGGCCTACGGCACCTGCCCTCGCTCAAGCGTGAAAGCGCCCTGTCGTTGACTCTTGCCAGGCGCGAGCGGGCGGTGCCTCCTTCGATATCGATGTTACAATGCCGCCTGCGTAGATGTCCTCCCGATTGAACGGTAGCCGCGCGCACCGGCGATCTTGCTGCCGTTATCGCGCTTCAGACAAATTGTTCCGATCCGGCCTCCTGAGAGCGAATAAAAAGATAGGCGCGGCCGGCCGAGTTATCTCGCTTTGCCTGCTTTGGCGGATCGGCCTGCTGCTGAACGTCGCACCTCCGGCGCGTGCTTGCGCAAGAGTTGTCCGAGGTCCTTCGCGGCGCGCTCGAGGGCTGCAATCGAGAATCCGCCGAATCCAAGCATGAGACCGGCGCGACCTTTCCCGGACGCATAGAGCGGAGAGATTGGCCGAACGACAATCCCGGCCTCGCGAGCGTCCGATGAAACCTTGACGTCATTGACCCCCTTTGGGAGCCAGACGACCAAATGCATTCCCTGATCGCTCGGTTGAAGCCGCGCCCAATCCGGAAGATAGGCAGCGATCGCCGACATCAGCGCATTCCTTCGTTCGGAATATGCACTCCTGATGCGCCGGATATGTGCTTCGAGATGCCCTTCCTTCATGAAGGCAGCAAGGACATGCTGGTCCGCCGATGGGGAATGTCGATCCACCACGGCGCGCGCACCGCCAAAGGCCGCCACGAGAGCATCGGGGACGATGGCGTAGCCAATCCGCATGGACGAGAACAACACCTTGCTCATGGTGCCGAGATAGATCACGCGGGACGGGTCGAGGCCCTGAAGCGATGGAAACGGATGCCCGGCATAACGGAGTTCGCTGTCATAGTCGTCCTCGACAATCCACGCGTCAGCTTCCTCGGCCCATCGCAGAAGGGACAATCTGCGCCCCATGCTCATGGGCATGCCCAACGGGTATTGATGCGATGGCGTGACGAATGCAGCACGCGCGTCCGGACAAAGGTCGCGCGCCTCTTCGACATCCATGCCGTTCTGATCGACGCGCACATGAGTCACGCGGACATCCATGGCCCCGAGCACCGCACTGATGCCGGGATAGGCCGGATCTTCAATCCAGACCGCATCTCCACGACCGAGCAGCAACTGGGCCGACAAAAACAGCCCCTGCTGCGTACCGGCCGTGATGATCACCTGCTCCGGGGTGCATCGCACGGCGCGCGCCCGCCGAACATGATCGGCGATCGCTTCGCGAAGCTCCGGAACACCGCGAGGATCGATGTAACCGCTTGGTGCGGCAGCGCGCGTCGCGCGAACCCTGTTGCCGAGCCTGCGCCACGTCTCGTCGGGCGCAGCGGCATCGGCCGGATGAGCAATCGCCAGCGGAAGACCCGCTTGCGGTCGCAGCATCTGCTCTACCGCGCTGAATCGTTTCGCCGATGCCGGCAGGCGCCCCTTCGGGCGAGGTGTGATCTTGAAGTCGTTTCCGGTTCTTTCGACATCCGAGCGATGAAGTTCACGGGCGACGGCCGTTCCGGCACGCGGCAACGACTCGAGATAGCCTTCCGCCTTCAATTGATCGAACGCTTCAACGATCATGCCGCGCGACACCCCCAAAGACTCAGACAATGTCCGCGTCGAAGGGAGGCGCTCGCCCGGCCTCAGCGCGCCCGAGGCAATCGCATGTCTCAGCCCCTGAGCCAGTTGCTGGCCCATACGGCCCAACGACCGATCGAGCGACTTCAGAGACGGGAGCGAGAAGCTGCTGCGCAGCCGAGGCATGATGGTCCACCCGGAGATCGCATTTCGATTTGCCGGACTAGACCAGAATGCTTCGGGCGAGGCTATCGCGAAATCCGATGGCACAACGCCTGACACAATTCTGGACTACTCAATTTTCGTTATTCTGGACCTTCTTGATGGACCAGGAATGCCGCATTCATTTGCGAGGGCGTCAATTGTGGCGCCCCCTTGCGAATGATCAGTCGATGAGCGGCAGCGCCCCACCGGAATTCAAGACATGGCTCTGCGTCATTTGCGGCCTCATCTACAGCGAGGCCGATGGCTGGCCTGCCGACGGCATCGCGCCCGGCACCCGATGGGTCGACATCTCCGAAGACTGGATGTGTCCTGACTGCGGTGCAGGAAAATCCGATTTTCAAATGGTCGAGGTCTGATTTCGGTTGTCCAGCAGCGGTGCTGATCGCGCACGGAGATTCACATGTACGTTCCTGCCCACTTCGATGAGTCACGCGCTGACGTTCTGCACGCGCTGATAGAGAAAAATCCCCTCGGAGTTCTGGTTACCAACGGCAAGAGCGGCCTGGATGCGAACCACATTCCGTTCGAACTGGACCGAAGCCAAGGCGCGTTTGGCATTCTGCATTCGCATGTCGCACGCGCGAATCCCCTATGGCAGGACGTGACCGATGGCGATGAGGTGCTCGTCGTCTTTCGCGCGGCAGATGCCTACATCTCACCCAATTGGTATCCGTCGAAGCACGAATTCCACAAGCAGGTGCCGACCTGGAACTACATGGTTGCTCATGCCCACGGTCGCGTCACGATCCGCGATGACGAGCGATATGTGCGGGGAATGGTTGCGAAGCTGACCCGCCGGCACGAGGCGACCGAAGCGAAGCCCTGGAAAATGACCGACAGCGTGAAGGAATATATCGACATGATGCTGAAGGCGATCGTGGGTGTCGAGATCGAGATCACGCGTCTCGTGGGCAAATTCAAAGTCGGTCAAAATCGGGAGGTTCGCGATATTCGCGCGGCCGGCGAGGCCCTCGCGCGAAACGGCGAACGCGAGATTTCCAGCGCCATGCTTGCGGTCGCAAACGAAAAGAATAGCTGAGCGCGTCTGTAATCTCACAAGGGAACGACGCGTTCCTGACCCGGACGATGAGTGTGGAGTGAGAACTCCACACTCACGCGAGCAGCCGGTGGTTCATTAGGCCGGCGTCCCGTTCGTCCAAACCGATCGCAGCAGCGATCAGTCCTTCTTGTCGATGTTCCAGAACATCGGAATGGCCGCGCCAGAGGTGACCCCGGTCAACGACGTCCGCCAGATGCTCGGCACCTTGTATTCGCCGAGCGGGATGTAGATGACCTTGTCATAGATCTCCTTCTGCACCTCGGCGGCGAGCTTCTTCTGCTCGTCCGCGCTGGTCGCACGCGCATATTTGTCGCGCAGCACTTCCAGTTCAGGATCTTCGCTCCAGCCGAACCAGCCGCCATTGCTCTTGCCGCGGCCGGAGGTCGCGACATTGCTGATGGGATTGAGAACGTCCGCGCCGACCCAGTTGGAGAAGAACATGTTCCAGCCGCCCTCCTTCACAGGCTTCTGGCTGGAGCGACGGCTGACAACGGTCTGCCAGTCGGTCGCCTGCACCTCGACCTTGAAGCCGGCATCGCGGAGCAGTTGCGCGCCGACAACCGGCTGCACCTTCAACGTGGTGACGTCGGTTGGCGCCATGATAACCACCGGGGTGCCGTCATAGCCGGCCTCGGCGAGCAGCTTCTTGGCCTCTGCCACGCCATTGCCCTTCACCAGGCTTTCCGAACCGACATCGGTCGCATTCGGCGTATCGCAGCCGAACACGGCGCCGCAGACCTTGAAATATTTGGGATCGCCGACCAATGCATCCAGCACCGGCTTCTGGTTCATCGCCAGGAAAGCAGCACGGCGAATCTTCGGATTGTCGAAGGGCGGGTTGAGGAAATTCATGCGTGCGAAGGTCTGGAAGCCCAGCGGATTGAGCACCTCGATCTTCAGCTCCGGATCCTTCGACAGAATCGGCAGCAGGTCGTAGGGGCCGTTCTCCATGAAGTCGATGTCGCCGGACTGCAGCGCATTCACGGCAGTCTGCGCATCGGGCATGGTGATCCACTCGACGCGATCGACCTTCACCACCTTGCCGCCGGCCTGCCAGTCGGTCGGCTCGGGGCGCGGCTTGTACTCCTTGAACTTCTCGTAGACCGCCTTCACGCCCGGCTGGAATTCGGACTGCACGAATTTGAACGGACCCGAACCGATCTGCTCAGGGATAGACTTGTCGCTCGGCGTCTCGGCAAGACGCTTCGGCATCATGAAAGGCACCGCCGAGGACGGCTTGCCGATCGAATCGAGCACCAGGCCGTAGGGTTCCTTCAGGGTCAGCACGATGGTCTTGGCGTCGGGCGCCTCGATGCTCTTGGTGAAATCCATGAGCTTCTGGCCCATGCCGTCGCGGGCGCCCCAGCGCTTCAGCGAGGCAACACAGTCTTCCGCGGTCACCGGCTTGCCGTCATGCCACAGCAGGCCATCGCGCAGGGTGAATGTATAGACAAGCTTGTCGTCGGAGACTTTCCAGTCGGCCATCTGCGGCTTGACCTCGTATTTCGAGTTCATGCCGAGCAGCGTGTCATAGACCATATAGCCGTGGTCACGGGTGATGTAGGCGGTGGTGATGATCGGATCGAGCACGCGCAGATCCGAATGCATCACTGCGGTGATGGTTTTGCCGGCAGCCTGCGCAGGCGACGACGGCACTGACAGTGCGAGCGCAACGGCCACTGCCAGACTTGTCATCGTAAGTCCCGGCAGCGCAAATTTCGTGAAGGCCGCAGAATGCCGCCAACGTGACATATCAAACACTCAAGCTCTCCTGACTGGAATCTGATCATCAATCGACGATCGATTGTGCAACGCGATAGAATTTTAGGCTGCTTCGCGTATTGCCTTTATTATTTAGGCATCAAAGCCTTGCATCAAGCGCGATGCGGGTCAATCGTGTTTTCAATGCGATGCATCGACTCGTTCGAAAGTCCCTTTTGACAGAACGTGCCCGCAAAGATACCCGGCGATGCACATCGTTAATTTGCCAAGGCAATCGCGCTGCTGCAAAGTCGGGCGTGAGCGCCCGCGACGTAACAACCCAATGATCACTTTATGTCGCGCGCGACCATCGACGACAAAATTTCCACCCAAGAGGAATGCCTGATGAATCCCGCCGAACTCCCCTTCGATCTCGAAGACATGTTGAAAGGCCTGCGCGTCTGGGTCGAATGCGAAAGCCCGACCTGGGATGCGAATGCCGTCAACAGCATGCTCGATCTCGCCGCGCGCGACATGCAGATCATGGGTGCGACCATCGAGCGTATCGCGGGACGTCAGGGTTTCGGCGGTTGCATCCGCGCCCGCTTTCCGCATCCGAAATTCGGCGAGCCCGGCATTCTCATCGCCGGCCACATGGACACGGTGCATCCGGTCGGCACCATTGAAAAACTGAAATGGCGCCGCGACGGCGAACTCTGCTACGGCCCCGCTATCTGCGACATGAAAGGCGGCAATTATCTGTCGGTCGAAGCGATCCGCCAGCTCATGCGCATCTCCTACACCACGCCGCTGCCGATTACCGTTCTGTTTACGCCGGATGAAGAAGTCGGCACCCCCTCCACCCGCGACATCATCGAAGCCGAAGCCGCACGCAACAAATATGTGCTGGTGCCGGAGCCCGGCAGCGCGAATAACGGCACAACCTCCGGCCGCTACGCCATCGCCCGTTTCAATCTCGAAACCATCGGCCGCCCCAGCCATTCCGGCGCCACGCTGTCGAATGGCCGTTCGGCGATCCGCGAAATGGCGAAGAGGATCGTGCAGATCGACGAGATGACCGGCCCCGACTGCACCTTCAGCGTCGGCATCGTGCATGGCGGACAATGGGTCAACTGCGTCGCCTCCTCCTGCACCGGCGAAGCGCTCAGCATGGCGAAGCGCCAGGAGGATCTCGACAAGGGCGTCGAGCGCATGCTCGCGCTATCGGGCACCGAAAATGACGTCACCTTCAAGGTCACCCGCGGCGTCACCCGCCCGGTGTGGGAACCGAGTGCAGCAACCTTGGCGCTGTTCGAGAAGGCCAAGGCGATCAATGCAAGGCTCGGGCTCCCCGAACTCACCCATGGCAGCAAGGGCGGCGGCTCGGACGGTAATTTCACCGGCGCGATGGGTATCCCGACACTTGACGGCCTTGGCGTGCATGGCGCCGACATGCACACGCTCAACGAATACATCGTGGCGCAGAGCCTGGTCGATCGCGGCCGCCTGATGGCGGGATTGCTGGCGACCCTCGATTGATGCACCCTCGTATGGTCCGCGCCGTCGCATCCGACGCGCGGACCAAAAGGTGGCACGGGACTTGCTCCCTTTTCACTCAGGTAACTTCGGGTTGAGGCGCATCGCGATTGTTCTGAATGGCTGAATTCAATTGCTGTGCGCCCGTGACGTTTCCAGTTGACCGACACGGTCCAGTTACGTTCGATCAACACGACCAATAGGACAACGTTATGCTCGGATATCTCATTCGCCGGATTCTGGCGGCCATACCCGTGATGGGTGTCGTGGCACTGTTTGTGTTCCTGCTGCTGCGACTGACGCCCGGCGATCCCGCCGCGATCATCGCCGGCGACAATGCGACGCCCGAAACCCTCGAACGCATTCGCACCCAGCTTGGCTTGAATGAGCCGCTCTATATCCAGTTCGTCACCTGGATCGGCCGCCTGCTGCATGGCGACCTCGGCACATCGCTGATTTCCAATGTCCCGGTCCTGAAGATGATCTCCCAGCGCATGGAGCCTTCGATCAGTATTGCGCTCAGCGTGATGATCGTGTCGATCCTGGTCGCGGTGCCGCTCGGCGTCATCGCCGCATGGAAGCACGGCACCTGGATCGACCGTTTCGTGATGGCCCTGTCGGTGATCGGCTTCTCCGTCCCGGTCTTCGTGATCGGCTATGTGCTGATCCAGATTTTTGCGATCGAACTGCGCTGGGTGCCGGTGCAAGGCTTCCGCAGCATCTTCAAGGGTTTTGGCCCGTTCTTCGAGCGCATGGTGCTGCCGACGGTGGCGCTGTCCTTCATCTATGTGGCGCTGATCGCCCGCATGACCCGCGCAGCGATGCTCAACGTGCTCGGCGAAGACTATGTCCGCACCGCGCGCGCCAAGGGCATCACCGAACGCGGCGTGCTGATGCGCCACGCGCTGCGTAACGCCGCCGTACCGGTTATCACCGTGATCGGCACGGGTCTGGCGCTGCTGATCTCAGGCGTCGTCGTCACCGAAAGCGTATTCAACCTGCCGGGCATTGGGCGCCTCACCGTGGATGCGGTGCTGGCGCGCGACTATCCGGTGATCCAGGCCATGATCCTGCTCACCTCCGGCATCTACGTCACTATCAATTTGCTGATCGACCTCGCCTACTCGCTGCTCGATCCCAGAATTCGTTACTAGGACACTGAACAGATGGCGATCGATACACTTCCCAACACCGCCCTGCCGTCGCGCCGCGGGCCGTCTTTCGGCTTCCTCACCTCGTCGCCGATCATCGCGATCGCGACGATCTGTCTGATCGGCGTCATTGCCTCGGCGGTGTTCGCGCCGTGGCTCACCTCGCACGATCCGCAGCAACTGGTGCCGGCCAACCGGCTGAAGCCGGCGGGCGGCGAATTCCTGCTCGGCACCGACGCCTATGGCCGCGATTTGCTGGCACGCATTCTCTATGGCGGCCGCATCTCGCTGCTGATCGGCCTCGGCGCTGCCGTGGTCTCCATCGCGATCGGCCTGTTCATCGGCCTCGTCTCCGGCTTCTTCCGCTATGTCGACGCCGTGATGATGCGCGTGATGGACGGCCTGATGGCGATCCCGAGCATCCTGCTCGCCATCGCGGTCGTGTCGCTGTCCGGCGCCAGCCTGACCACGGTGCTGATCGCCATCACCATTCCGGAAATTCCGCGCGTGGCGCGTCTGGTCCGTTCGGTGGTGCTGTCGGCGCGTGAAGAGCCCTATGTGGAAGCTGCGATCTCGCTCGGCACCAGCATGCCGAAGATCATGTGGAAGCATCTGGTGCCCAACACCGTGGCGCCGCTGATCGTCCAGGGCACCTATGTGGCTGCCTCGGCGATCCTCACCGAAGCGATCCTGAGCTTCCTCGGCGCCGGCATCTCGCCGGAGACGCCGAGCTGGGGCAACATCATGGCCGAAGGCCGCCAGTTCTTCCAGATCAAGCCCTCGCTGATCTTCTGGCCGGGCCTCCTGCTCTCCATCGCCATCCTTTCGGTCAACCTGATCGGCGACGCCGCACGCGACGCACTCGATCCCCGCATGAAACAGCGGGAGGCCGGTAAATGAACGCATCAGTGAGTACGCCTGTGAACGAACGTCCTATCGCCCTCGATATCGAGAACCTCATTGTCGGTGTCGGCAAGGACGGCAAAGGCAAGAAGATCATCGACGGCATCTCGCTGCAGGTCCGCCAGGGCGAAACGCTTTGCGTGGTCGGCGAAAGCGGCTCCGGCAAATCGGTGACCTCGCTCGCGACCATGGGCCTGCTGCCGAAGGATTCGCTGAAGGCGACATCGGGCAGCATCAAGCTGGTGGGCGAAGACGTATTGAAGGCGACCGATGGCCGCCTCCGCGACCTCCGCGCCACCACCATGGCGATGATCTTCCAGGAGCCGATGACCGCGCTCAACCCGGTCATTCCTGTCGGCAACCAGATCGACGAAGTGCTGCGCACGCATACGAGCCTTGGCGGCGCCGCACGCCGCGCCAAGATTCTCGAAATGATGGAGCAGGTCCGCCTGCCCGACGTGAAGCGCATCTTCTCGTCCTATCCGCACCGCCTCTCCGGCGGCCAGCGCCAGCGCATCATGATCGCCATGGCACTGGTGCTCGAACCGAAGCTGCTGATCGCTGACGAGCCGACCACCGCGCTCGACGTGACGACGCAGGCGCAGATCCTCAAGCTGATCCGCGACCTGCAGAAGGACCACGGCACCGCGGTGCTGTTCATCACCCATGATATGGGCGTGGTTGCGGACATCGCCGACCGCGTCGCCGTGATGCGTCAGGGCCGGCTGGTGGAAACCGGACCGCTGAAGCAGATCCTCAGCAATCCCGAAATGGAATACACCCGCAACCTGCTGTCGTCGGTGCCGAGCCTGGTGCCGCGCGCGGCACGCCAGGAAACCAGCTTTAGTCCGGTTGTGCTGGAAGCGAACGAACTCGGCAAGGTCTATCGCGAGCGATCCTTCTTCGGAGCGCCGCGCGAAGTGCATGCGGCGAAGGACGTGACGCTGACTCTGCGCAAGGGCCGCACGCTCGGCATCGTCGGCGAGAGCGGCTCGGGCAAGTCCACAGTGGCGCGCTGCATCGTCCGCCTGATCGATCCGACCTCGGGCGGCATTCGCCTTGCGGGCCGCGAGATCTCGGACCTCTCGCGCCATGCGCTGCAGCCGCATCGCAAGAAGATCCAGATCGTGTTCCAGGATCCCTATCGCTCGCTCAATCCGCGCATCACCGTCGGCGAATCCATCATCGAGGGGCCGATCAATTACGGCGTGAAACGCTCGGTAGCGATGGCACGCGCGCGTGAGCTGCTCGAGCTTGTCGATCTGCCCGCGGATGCGGTGTCGCGCTATCCGCATCAGTTCTCCGGCGGCCAGCGCCAGCGCATCGCCATTGCGCGTGCATTGGCGCTCGATCCGGAAGTCCTGGTGGCGGACGAAGCGGTGTCGGCGCTCGACGTTTCGGTGCAGGCGCAGGTGCTGAAGCTGCTGGACGATATCCAGACCCGGCTTGGCATCGCCATCCTGTTCATCACCCATGACCTCCGCGTCGCCGCGCAGATCTGCGACGACGTGGCTGTCATGCAGCACGGCCGAGTGGTGGAACAGGGCCCGGCCGCGGAAGTCCTCGCAAATCCGCAACAGGCCTATACGAAGCAACTGCTTGACGCCGCGCCCGGACGAGGATGGGATTTCGCGAACTTCCGTCCGGTCGATGGCAACGCTGCCGTCGCCGTCTAACCCATCCCGTCATCCCGGGGCGCGGCCGGCCCTTGCCGGACGCGAACCCGGAATCTCCGAGTGAAAAGCACTTCGAGATTCCGGGTCTGCGCCTTCGGCGCAGCCCCGGAATGACGATTTACTTTGCGATCGCTGCGCGATCACTGCAATCGAGTGCCTTCATGACCCGTATCGCCGTCGGCGGCTTCCTGCACGAGACCAACACCTTTGCGCCCACCAAGGCCACCTATGAGGCCTTCGTGCATGGCGGCGGCTGGCCGTCGATGACCCATGGCGCCGACGTGCTGAAAGTGATGCGCGGCATCAATGTCGGCCTCGCCGGCTTCAATGAGGAAGCGACCGCGCGCGGCTGGGAACTGGTCCCGACCATCGCAGCCGCAGCCAGCCCCTCGGCGCATGTGACGCGGGACGCGTTCGAGCGCATCGTCGGCGAGATGATCGCAGGCATCAAAGCCGCGTTGCCGGTGGACGCCGTCTATCTCGACCTGCACGGCGCGATGGTGGCCGAACATTTCGACGATGGCGAGCGCGAGGTCACGCGCCGCGTGCGCGAGGTAATCGGGCCGGACATTCCGTTCGTCGTCAGCCTCGATCTGCACGGCAACATCTCGCGGGAAACCGTCGACAACACCGATGCACTGATCGCCTATCGCACCTATCCGCATGTGGACATGGCCGATACCGGCCGCGCCTGCGCCCGCCATCTCGCGCTATTGCTGGCCGGCAACCGCTTTGCCAAGGCGTTCCGGCAGTTGCCGTTCCTGATCCCGATCAGCTGGCAATGCACCAATGACGAGCCGACGAAAAGCATCTATCTGAAGCTCGCTGCGCTCGAGGACGATCAGGTGCCGACGCTGTCGTTCTGTCCGGGCTTTCCGGCCGCGGATTTCAAGGATTGCTGCCCGAGCGTGTTCGCCTATGGCGTGACCCAGGCCGATGCGGACGCGGCGGCGGACACCGTGGTAAAGCTGGTGATGGGCCACGAAGACGATTTCGACGGCAAGATCTGGCAGCCCGACGAAGGCGTGCTGCATGCGATGGAGCTGGCGAAGACGCTCGACAAGCCGGTGGTGATTGCCGACACGCAGGACAATCCCGGCGCCGGCGGCGACAGCGACACCACGGGCATGCTGCGCGCGCTGGTGAAGAACAAGGCGGTGAAGGCTGCCCATGGCGTGATCTTCGACCCTGCCGCCGCCAAGGCCGCGCATGAAGCCGGCGAAGGCGCCACGGTGACGCTCTCCATCGGCGGCAAGTCCGGCATTCCCGGCGATGCGCCTTACGAGAACACGTTCGTTGTCGAAAAACTCTCCGATGGCAAATTCGTCGCGCCCGGTCCCTATTACGGCGGCCGCGACATGGATATGGGCCTCTCCGCCTGCCTGCGCATCGACGATGTGCGCGTGGTGATCTCCTCGTACAAGGCGCAGCTCGCCGATCAGTCGATGTATCGCTATGTCGGCATCGAGCCGACCGAGCAGAACATCCTTGTCAACAAGAGCTCGGTGCATTTCCGGGCCGACTTCGAGCCGATCGCGGGGCAACTGATGATCTGCGCAGCGCCGGGCGCGATGCCCGCGGATACGTCGGTATTGCCATGGAAGCATCTGCGCCCCGGCATCAAGCTGAAGCCGAATGGCGCGCTGTTCACGCCTGACACGACATCCCCGACCCTCGCTCCGTAGCGAGGGCTCTCTTGCCCCGGACGCGATGCAATACGAAGTATTGCTTCGCAGAGCCGGGGCCATACCAAACGCCGGAGTCTGATACGGTCCCGGCTCTGCGGGGCGGCATAAGAATGCCGCACCGCGTCCGGGACAAGTAAGATTGTTGATACGCTCACATCAGAGGAAACATCATGCCCACACTCGAACGCATTGACGCCTTTGCCGACGAACTCACCGCCATCCGCCGCGACCTGCATGCGCATCCGGAAATCGGCTTCGAGGAAGTCCGCACCTCCGGCATTGTCGCCGACAAGCTTGCGAGCTGGGGCATCGAGGTGCATCGCGGCCTCGGCACCACCGGTGTGGTCGGCACGCTGAAGGGCAAAGGCTCGTCTACCCGCCGCATCGGTCTGCGCGCCGACATGGACGCGCTGCCGATGGAAGAGAACACCAATCTCGCCTGGCGTTCGACCATTCCCGGTCGCTTTCACGGCTGCGGCCATGACGGCCACACCACCATGCTGCTCGGCACCGCGCGCTATCTCGCCGAAACCCGCAATTTCGACGGCACCGTGCATTTCATCTTCCAGCCTGCCGAAGAAGGTCTTGGCGGCGCGCGTGCGATGATCAAGGACGGGCTGTTCAAGCAATTTCCCTGCGACGAGATCTACGGGCTGCACAATGCGCCGGACATGAATCACGGCGAAGTCGGCATCTTCCCCGGCCCCGCGATGGCGGCGGCAGATTTCTTCGACATCCACATCAAGGGCTACGGCGCGCACGGTGCGATGCCCGAGCGCTCGAAGGACCCGGTGGTCATCGCCATGACCCTCGGCCAGGCGATGCAGTCCATCGTCAGCCGCAATGTCGATCCGTTCCAGTCGGCGGTGCTGTCGATCACCCAGATCCATTCCGGCTCGGCCTATAATGTCATTCCGGACGATGCGAAGCTGTGCGGCACCGTGCGCTGCTTCTCCGAAACCGTGCGCCAGCAGATCCGCGATCGCATGCATGCGCTCGCCAAGGGCATCGCCACCGCCTTCGATGTCGAGATCACCGTCGACATCCGCGACGGCTTCAGCGTGCTGGTCAATCAGGAAGAGCACAGCAAGGCCGTGGAAGAGGTCGCCCGCACCATCGTGGGCGATGCCAATGTGATCACGCGCTCCAAGCCGAAGATGGGTTCGGAAGATTTCGCCGACATGCTGCATGCCGTCCCCGGCGCCTATTTCTGGGTCGGCCATGAAGGCTCGGTGCCGGTGCACAATCCCGGCTACTACCTCGACGACAAGATCCTCCCGATCGGCGCCAGCATGTTCGCGCGCATCGTCGAGACTCGGCTGCCGGTGTAAGCCGGGGTCATTCCGGGGCGCGCGTAGCGCGAACCCGGAATCTTGTAGTAATAAAAACACATCGAGATTCCGGGTTCGCGCAAGTGGCGCGCCCCGGAATGACGACAAGACCACAACGAACAAGAAAACAGGGAAGAAACCGATATGGCCTATGAGACCATCCTTTACAGCCTCGAGGAGCAGATCCTCACCATCACGCTGAACCGCCCCGACAAGCTCAACGCCTATAACGCCACCATGCAGGCGGAGATGATCGACGCCTTCGACAAGGCGGATGCCGACGACAATGTGCGCGCCATCATCATCACCGGCGCCGGCCGCGGTTTTTGCGCTGGCGCCGATCTTTCCTCCGGCGGCAATACGTTCGATCGTGACGCGCGGCGCGGCCCAGTGCGCCGCAACGCCGACGGCAGTGTCGATTACAGCGACGAGATGGCACGCGATGGCGGCGGCCAGGTGACGCTGCGCATGTTCAAATGCCTCAAGCCCGTGATCGGCGCCATCAATGGCCCGGCAGTGGGCATCGGCGCCACCATGCAGCTCGCCATGGACATCCGCATCGCCTCTGAGAATGCGCGCTTCGGTTTCGTGTTCTCCCAGCGCGGCATCGTGCCGGAGGCCGCGTCGAGCTGGTTCCTGCCGCGCATCGTCGGCATCTCGCAGGCGCTGGAATGGTGTTATTCCGGCCGCGTGTTCCCGGCACAGGAAGCCCTCGCCGGCCGCCTCGTCAGCCGCGTGGTGCCGCATGACGAACTGATCCCCGCGGCACGCGCGCTGGCAAAGACCTTCATGGAGAAGACGGCGCCGGTATCGGTGGCGCTGATCCGGCAGATGATGTGGCGCCTCTCCGCCACCGACGATCCGATGGAAGCCCACAAGATCGACAGCCGCGGCATCTATGCCCGCGGGCGCTCGGAGGACGTCAAGGAAGGCGTCGTCGCCTTCCTTGAAAAACGCCCGGCGGCGTTTAAGAACAAGGTCAGCACCGACATGCCCGACTACTTCCCCTGGTGGGACGAGCGCGATTACAAATAGGACCATGAATGACTTCGACGCCCTCCGGTCGTCCGCCTGAGGGCGTCGTTTTCCTGCACGGCATCAGCCGTTCGTTCCGATCCTTCATCCCGATGCAGAAGGCCGTCGAGGCCGCCGGCTTTGCCACCCGCAATATCGGCTATCCCAGCCGCGAAAAGGCGCTGTCGGCGCTGGCCGACGACATCCACCCGGCCATCGCCCCCTTCGCCGAGATGAATGAAGGCTGCACACATTTCGTCTGCCACTCGATGGGCGGTTTGCTCGCGCGGGTCTATCTCGCGCGCCACCGCCCCGCCCGCCTCGGCCGCGTGGTGATGCTGGGCACGCCCAATGGCGGCAGCGAGATCGCCGATGTGATGAAGAACTGGCTGCTGTATCGGCTCTATTTCGGTCCGGCCGGTCAGCAACTGGTGACGGCGCGCGATGCAACCACGGAGGCCCTGCTGCCCCCGGTGGATTATCCGGTCGGCATCATCGCCGGCGACCGCTCGCTCGATCCCATCACTTCACGGTTCATGCTTCCCGGCGCCGATGACGGCCGCGTCACGGTCGCGCGCACAAAGCTGGATGGCATGGCGGACCATATCGTCATTCCCGCCTCGCATGCGGTCATGGTCAAGAACAAGGAAGCGATCGCGCAGACGATCGCCTTCCTGCATGACGGCCGGTTCAATGCATCTCGCTGAATCCAACTCGCACGACTTGCCCCGGACGCGTTTCAATCGAAACCTGAAATCGCTCCGACGCTCGGCTCAAGCCGCCTTGATCGCGGCAAGGAAGTTCTCGACCTGATCGCGCATCTTGCCCGACTGCCGGGCGAGATCGTCGGAGGCCGACAGCACCTCGCCGGCCGATGAGCCGGTGTCGCCGGCCATATCGGTGACGCCGCTGATGGTGCGCGAAATCTCGTTCGCACCTTGCGCGGCATGCTGCACATTGCGGGCAATTTCCTGCGTCGCGGCGCTCTGCTCTTCCACCGCGCTGGCAATGGAGGATGCGATCTCGTTGATGGTGCCGATGGTGCCCGTGATGGCGCGGATGGCATCGACGGCATCGCCGGACGACGACTGAATCGCCGCGATCTGGGCGCGGATTTCCTCGGTGGCTTTCGCCGTCTGCCCGGCAAGGCTCTTCACCTCGGATGCCACCACGGAGAAGCCGCGGCCGGCATCGCCCGCACGGGCAGCCTCGATGGTCGCGTTGAGCGCCAGCAGATTGGTCTGGCTGGCGATCTCGGTGATGAGGTTGACCACATCGCCGATGCGCTCCGCCGCCGACGAGAGCGCCATCACGGTGTCGTTGGTGCGGCCCGCTTCCTCCACCGCCTTCTGGGCGATCGTCGCGGAATGCGAGACCTGACGGCCGATCTCGACCACCGAGCTCGACAGCTCCTCCGCGGCCGCAGCGACGGTCTGCACATTGGTGGAGGTCTCGTTCGATGCAGCGGTCACGACGGTCGCCTGACGAATGGTTTCGCCGGCCGTGGTGCTCAGCGCCCCCGCTGTGCCGTGAAGCTGCGACGATGCCGTCGTCAACGACGACAGCAACGCGCCGATCTCGTCCTCGAAGCGGCCAGCCAGTTGTGTCACGCGCGCCGTGCGCTGGCTGCGGCGACTGACCTCTTCCGCCTCGCGCGCGCTGAGTTCATTGGTCTTGATCATATTGTCTTTGAAGAAAGCCACGGCGCGCGCCATGCCGCCAATCTCGTCGCGGCGATCGGTGCCACCGATGTCGGCGGTCACATCGCCATTGGCGAGATCGGTCATCGACGCCGACAGCGCACCGATCGGGAGCGTGATGCTGCGCGCCATGGCGAGCACCGCAGCACCACTGATCAGCAGCGCCAGCAGCATCAACACCGAGGCGACGGTCAGCGCGCTGGCGGCATCCGCCTTCTTCATCGCCACGGTCTTCGCGAGCTGATCGGCGAGGCCGTCTTCCACGGCCTTCAGGAGATCAATGCGCGCGGTGCTGGCGTCGAACCATGTCTTGCTGTCCAGCGACTTGAGATCGCCGGTGAGACCGCCCTGCTCGATGGTCTTGCGCATGGCATCGACGCGCTCGATCGCCGGACCCGACATGGTGCGCGTGAACAACTCCAGCGCCTGCGGCGTCGCCGAGGCCCGGAAGGCCGCGAAGAAACCTTCCTGGCCGGCAGCGAGGCCAATGCCGCGCGAAAAGGCGGGCAGTTCGAACTTGCCGGCGGCGATAGCGCCGGCATTAAGGGCACGCTCCTGCCCTGCCCGCTCCTTGCCTTCGATCAGATTGGCATAGGCGGAAATTGCCTTGGAGATATCGTCATCGGTACTGAGATTGGCGATGCCGGTGATGACCGCGATCTGCCTTGCGATGGTCTCGGTCAGGCGACCGACGGCAGCGGGCGGCGCGATGGAGACCGCATCGACTTCGCTGCGCAGCGCGTCGAGCTTGCCGATCACATCATTGGCGCGGTCGGCGGACATCGCGAGATTGCTGGCGGCTGCGCGCTTCAACTCGCTCAGTGCGGGAAGTGCGACAGCCCGCTCCGCATCGGTGCGCTTGCGCTGCTCCGGCAATTCGCTGCGCATCTGCGCGCCCTTGCTGTTGAGGAAAGCGGAGGTCATGCCGCGCTCCTTCTGCAATTCATGGACGAGGCGGCTGAGCTTGGTGACACCCGCGGCCACCGGCTCAAGCCGATCCATCTCGGAATAGACCCTCGCCTTGCTGGCGATTTCATAAGCCGCTAGAGCGGCGACGATGATCAAAGGAAGAATGGCGGACAGAGCAATGCGATAAAGAATCTTGGTGTGTTTCAACATGGTCACCCTCACCTGTGACACACGTTGTACGCGCATAATCGTAAAGGAACCGAGCGGCTGAAGCGACCAAACTTTGGTCACTCCAACAGCAGCGCCACGCGCCCAATTGCCTTCCGATCAGTCAACAAGCGCATTGCTTGTGCAACATTGGCGAGCGGCAGCCGATGCGAGACATTGGGGCGAATCTTTCCGGCTTCGGCCCATGCAAGCAGCGCCGCGATGCGCGCCTCGCCGATCCCCGGATCGCGCCGCGCGGCCTCGCCGGCGCGGACGCCGAGCACGCTGGCGCCCTTGATCAGGACGAGATTGGTCTTCGCGACGCCAATGCCGCCGGTGAAGCCGATCACCAACAGACGCGCGCCCCAGGCGATGCAGCGCAGGCTCTGTTCGAAGATATCGCCGCCGACGGGATCGAACACCACATCGGCGCCTTTGCCATCGGTGATGCGCTTCACCGCATCCCTGAACGGCTCGGCACTGTAGAGGATACCGTGATCGGCGCCGCGTGCTTTCGCCACCGCAAGCTTCTCTTCCGACGATGCCGCGGCGATCACCGTGGCGCCGAGCAGCTTGCCGATCTCGACGGCGGCGAGACCCACACCGCCGCCGGCGCCATGCACCAGCAACACCTCGCCGGGCTTCAACTGACCGCGATCGACCAGCGCATGATGCGCAGTGCCGTGGGCGGCGAGGAAGGTCGCGCCCTCCGCATAATCGAAAGTCGATGGCAGCGGCGTGAGCTGTGCGGGCGTCACGACGACTTCCTCGGCATAACCGCCGAAGCGCAGCTTGACGATGACGCGGTCACCGATCGTGAAGCCTGTCACGTCATCGGCGATCTCGCTGATGTCACCGGCGGCTTCCATGCCCGGCGTGAACGGTAGCTCGGGCTTGAGCTGATAGTCGCCCGCGGCCATCAGGATGTCCGGAAAATTGATGCCGGCCGCGCGGATGCGGATGCGGACCTTCCCGGGCTTCAGCGGCTGCGCAGCAAGCTCCTCAAGGCGCAGCGTTTCGGGCGGACCGAGTTCGCGGCATACAATGGCTTTCGGCATCAGGCGACGCTCGCCTTGCGACGCTGCAGCGCCTCGCGGATCAGCGGCAGGCGGTCATTGCCGAAATACATGTCGGTCGTATCGAGATAGATGGTGGGCGAACCGTAGCCGCCGCGCGCGATCACCTCGTCGGTGTTGATCTTGAGCTGATCCTTGATGCCCTGCTCGGTGATGCCGGCAAACAAGCGTGCAGGATCGACGCCGCTACGCGTGCAGACCTGGGTCAGCACCTCGTCCTTGGAGATATCCTGATCCTCGCCCCAATAGATCTCGAACACATTGCGAGCGAAAGGCGCCATCTGGTCCGGCTGCTCGCGCAGCAGCCAGATGCAGCCGCGCATGGCCTTGACGCTGTTCACCGGAAACACCGTGGGCGGCATCTTGATGGCGAGGCCGGCGGAGCGCGCCCAGTCGCCGAGATCCTTCTTCATGTAGCGCGCCTTGGCGGGTACCGGCGTCTCGCGCGAGGCATAGACCGACGGATTGATCGTGTTGAAAATGCCGCCCACCAGGATCGGACGCCAGGAGATGTCGACATCGAACTCCTTCGCCAGCGGCTGGATGTTGTGGAAGGCGAGATAGGTCCAGGGACTGGAGCAATCGAAAAAGAATTCGATCATGGGTGTTTCCTCGGTTTTGTTTTTCTCCGTCATTCCGGGGCGCGCCAGAGGCGCGAACCCGGAATCTTGGAGTGTTTATCATTGCGAGATTCCGGGTTCGCGCTACGCGCGCCCCGGAACGACGAGTTCTACTGTTGCTGCTGCGCCTGTGCGTGCGACGGTGCATCGACGCCGAACATGATCTTCCTCGCCTGCTCGTCCATCGGCTTGCGCTCGGCCTTGCCGATCGCGAGACCCGCCTGCACCTGCGGCCGGGCGCGGAGCAGCGCGTACCAGCGTTTCACGTTCGGGAAATCATCCAGCGTCAGACCCTGCGCCTTGTGGGTCATGATCCACGGGAAACAGGCCATGTCGGCGACAGAATAGTCGCCGGCGATATAATCGCCGCTATCGCCGAGATGCGCATCAAGCACGCCATAGAGGCGCTTCGCCTCGCGGCTGTAGCGGTCGATGGCATAGGGAATTTTCTCGGGCGCATAGAGCAGGAAATGGCCGTTCTGGCCGAGCATGGGGCCAAGCCCGCCCATCTGCCACATCACCCATTGCATCACATTGAAGCGGCCCCGCTGGTCGGCCGGCATGAAGCGGCCGGATTTCTCGGCGAGATAGATCAGGATGGCGCCGCTCTCGAACATCGTGATCGGTTCGCCGCCATCCGTGGGCGCGTGATCGACGATCGCGGGCATGCGGCCGTTCGGCGAGAGCTTCAGAAATTCCGGCTTGTGCTGGTCGCCGCGGCCGAGCTGCATCGGCACCACCCTGTAAGGCAAGCCGCACTCCTCCAGCATGATGGTGATCTTCCAGCCGTTCGGCGTCGGCGCATAGTGCAGGTCGATCATCGGTTTCCTCGGCTTGTTTTCCATGATCCTAGCCCTCGCCCGCCGATGCGCCAATCCCATATACGCGGAGCCCGGAACATGGCAGACAGGCGGCTTGAAAAGACAATTCCGGGGAGCGAACAATGCTGTTTCCAACGACCATCGCCGGCTCGCTGCCGAAGCCCGAATGGCTCGCCGAGCCCAACAAGCTGTGGCCGACCTGGCGCTCATCCGGCGCGGAACTGCAGCGCGCGAAACGCGACGCCACGCTGCTGGCAGTGAAGGTGCAGGAAGATGCCGGCATCGACATCGTTACCGACGGTGAACTGGCACGGCAGCACTTTGTTCACGGCTTCCTCGAAAAGGTCGAGGGCATCGACTTCAAGAACAAGGTCGAGATGGGCATCCGCAACGATCGCTACAAGGCGATGGTGCCGCAGGTGATCGCGCCGTTGCAGCTCAAGGGCCGCGTGCATGATTTCGAAGCGCAGATCGTGCGGGCGCATACGAAGAACAAGTTCAAGTTCACTTTGCCCGGCCCGATGACCATTATCGATACGCTGGCGAACAGCCACTATAGCGATCGCGTCGAGATGGCATTCGCCTTTGCGGAATTGCTCAATCAGGAAGCGCGCGCCTTGCAGGCCGATGGCGTCGACATGATCCAGTTCGACGAACCCGCCTTCAACGTGTTCATGAAGGACGCCGCGGACTGGGGCGTGAAGGCGCTCGCGCGTGCCGCCGAAGGCCTCACCTGCGCCACCGCCGTGCATATCTGCTACGGTTACGGCATCAAGGCCAATACGGACTGGAAGGAAACGCTCGGCGGCGAGTGGCGGCAATATGAGGAGATTTTCCCGGCCATCGATGCTTCTGACATCCAGCAGGTCGCCATCGAATGCCGCAATTCGCGCGTGCCGCTGGAATTGCTGGGCCTGCTCAAGAACAAGGTGGTGCAGGCCGGCGTCATCGATGTCGCCAGCGACGACGTGGAAACGCGAGAGGACGTGGTCGCCACTATCGAGGCGGTCATGAAGCACGTGCCGAAGGAACGCATCGTGCCGACGACCAATTGCGGCATGGCGCCGATGCAGCGGGATATCTCCGAGGCCAAGCTGCGTGCCCTCGGTGCAGGCGCGCGATTGGCGCGGGAGAAGCTGGGATAACGTTCCGCCCTCCCCCACGTCATGGCCGGCCTTGACCCGGCCATTCGACTGACTGCTCGCTTTGGACAAAACTGGATGCCCGGGTCAAGCCCGGGCATAACGGAGTGAAGATTTTACTCCGTAGCGCTCGGATGCAGCACCGGCTGATAGCCGGCGCGCAACGCCCGCAGCGTCGATGGCGGCGTCAGCAGTTGCGCATCGCGTAGCGCATCGCCCATCGTGCGATAGCCGCCGAACGACCACCGCCATACGTGCCCTTGTGCGACCAGATAGCTTTCTCCATCTGCCGCCACCATCGCACCGTCTGGCAATGACGCGAGCGGTTCGTTCAGCGGATGCAGCCGCTTGCTGCGGCCATCCAGCCGCTCTGCATGCAACACGCGATCAATCTCCGTCGCCTTCATGCCGGTCACGCCATTGCCCTGCTCCCACGACGCGCGAAAACGGTTGGCGTCGTCGCGGCGGCAATGGAAGCACGGCCGATGCCCCGCCGCGAAGGATGTCGCTTCATCGAGAAAGAACAGTTCGGTCCAGCTTTGCTGGGCCATCACCTCGCGGCGACGGCCCTGGAATTCGCAGACGCAGGTGAGCCAGGCCGGGCTGGACCAGCGCTTGTTCAGCAGCGTTTTCGTGCAGGGATCGTGAACGATGCCGCGATTGCCGGTGAACATCCCGCGTTCGGGCGTGGCGACGATCTCGCCGAAAGGAGTGACGCGGTTTTGAAGGGGCATGAATTCACTCTTGTCCCGGGCGCGGTGCAGCGTGAGCGGAGCGAAACGATGCGCCGCAGAACCGCGACCGTGCAAGACGCACGAGCGCCTGTCGCGGTCCCGGCTCTGCGAAGCGGCATAAGGATGCCGCATCGCGTCCGGGACAAGCAAGGTGTTTACGCCGCACCATCCCGCATCGGCGGCTGGAACGACAGGCCGAGATCCCACGGGAAGAAGATCCAGGTATCCTGTGAGACCTCGGTGATGAAGGTGTCCACTAGCGGGCGGCCCATCGGCTTGGCATAGACCGTGGCGAAGTGGGCATCGGGCAACATCTCGCGCACCATGCGTGCGGTCTTGCCGGTATCGACGAGGTCATCCACGATCAACAGGCGTTTGCCGGTGCCGCCGCCGAGCTTCTTCGTGGCTTCGGAGACACCCTTCAGCTCCTGCAATTCACCCTGCTTGTTGTGGTCATAGCTCGCGATACAGACGGTATCGATGACACGCACGCCGAGCTCGCGCGCGACAATCGCCGCCGGCACGAGACCGCCGCGGGTGATCGCCACGATCGCCTCGAATGGACCATGGCTGTTGAGCCGCCAGGTCAGGGCGCGGCAGTCGCGATGAAACTGATCCCACGACACCGGAAATGCCTTGCCTGCACGCTCCTGCGCGCTCAGCTCCGGACGCTCAGCCATATCTTGCTCCTTGAAAAACGGCTCGCCTGTTACTTCGCGGCGGCGAGCCCCGCAAGCATCTTCTTGACCGCATCCATGGCCGCATCGAGCTTGGCCTGGTCGCGCGAGCGCACCACGAGATTGGTGTTCGGCTTGCCATTCTCGTCCATGAATGGATAGCTACCGATGATCGTGTCGGGATGAGCTGCGGCGATATCGCGCAGCGGACCGCCGACATCGCCCTCCCTGGCATTCGCCTTGACGGTGTCGGACAACATGCGCAGGCCCGACCTCAGCTTGGGCGCCACGATGTCCATCATCGCCTGCATGATGCTGGGCACGCCGGCCATCACGATGACGTTCTCGATCTTGAAACCCGGCGCCAGGATCGTCGCACTCTGGATCAGGTCGGCGCCATCCGGAATGCGCGCCATGCGCAAGCGCGCCTCGTTGAGGTCGGCGCCGAAGCGCTCCTGGAAGCGTGCCACCACGTCGGGGTGATGATCGATGCTGACGCCGAACGCCTTGGCGACCGAGTCCGCGGTGATGTCGTCATGGGTCGGCCCGATGCCGCCCGTGGTAAAAACGTAGTCGTAGCGTTTACGCAGCGCATTGAGCGCCGCGACGATGTCGGCCTCGTCATCGGAGACCACGCGGACTTCCTTGAGGTCGATGCCGATATTGGTGAGGTATTCGGCGATATAGCCGATGTTCTTGTCCTTGGTCCGGCCGGACAGAATCTCGTCGCCGATCACCAGAATGGACGCCGTCACGATCTCGGTCATGTCTCATTTCCTCGCCTTTACCAGGACCATGCGCAGGCGCGGCCCCGATGTCATCCGGTTATGCCGCCCAAACGTGCAGCGTCCAGCCGTTTTTTCGGGCAGCTTTTCGGCATCCCCTACGAATTGCTCGTCCAGAATGCATATCGCGCTGGCCCGCCCCTTGCTACCGTTACATTCAGTCGTGCAATCTTGGGGTACGGCCTCGAACACAGTCAGGGGTATATGGCAGTCGCGTTCGACGAAATGAATGGGCTCGATGGCGCGCTCCGCCCGGCCTATGAGGAGCTCTCGCGCTGGCTCGAAGAGACGCCGCCGGACGCACTCGAATATCGCCGGCAAGAGGCCGAACTGCTGTTTCGCCGCATCGGAATCACCTTCGCCGTCTATGGCGAGGCGGAATCCACCGAACGGCTGATCCCTTTCGACGTCATCCCGCGCATCATCTCCGGCAAGGAATGGACGCGGCTGGAAAAGGGGCTGAAGCAGCGCACCCGCGCCATCAACATGTTCCTGAAGGACATCTATCACGGCCGCGACATCCTTCGCGCGGGTGTGGTGCCCGATGACCTTGTCTTTCAGAACCCGGTGTTCCGGCCGGAGATGAATGGCCAGCATGTGCCGCACGACGTCTATGTCCATATCGCCGGCATCGACATCGTCCGCACCGATCCCGACGAATTCTACGTGCTCGAGGACAATGCCCGTACCCCCTCCGGCGTCTCCTACATGCTGGAGAACCGCGAGATCATGATGCGGCTATTTCCCGACCTGTTCGCGCGGCATCGCGTCGCGCCGGTGGAGAAATATCCCGACGAGCTGTTGTCCTGCCTGCGCTCGGTGGCGCCGCGCTCGGCCTCGACCGAGCCGACCGTCGCGCTACTGACGCCCGGCGTCTACAATTCCGCCTTCTACGAGCATTCATTTTTGGCCGACAAGCTCGGCGTCGAACTGGTCGAGGGCCGCGACCTCATCGTCAAGAATGACGAAGTCTTCATGCGCACCACCGAAGGGCTGAAGCGCGTCGACGTGCTGTATCGCCGGCTCGACGACGACTACATCGATCCCCTCACCTTCCGCCCGGATTCCGCTCTCGGCGTGCCCGGCCTGATGTCGGCCTATATGGCCGGCAATATCACGCTGGCCAATGCTGTCGGCACCGGCATCGCCGACGACAAGGCGATGTACAGCTACATGCCGGACATCGTGAAATTCTATCTCGGCGAAGAGCCGATCCTGAAGAACGTGCCGACCTGGCGCTGCCGCGAGGCGGGCGATCTCGCTTATGTGCTCGACAATCTCGGCGATCTGGTCGTCAAGGAAGTGCACGGCTCCGGCGGCTATGGCATGCTGATCGGCCCCGCCGCCACCAAGGCCACCATCGAGGCCTTCCGCGACAAGCTGAAGCGCGAGCCGGAAGGTTTTATCGCACAGCCGACGCTCGCGCTCTCCACCTGCCCGACCTGCACGGCGAGTGGCTTGGCCCCGCGCCATGTGGACCTGCGCCCCTTCGTTCTGACCGGCGCCAGGGAAAGCCGGATCGTGCCCGGCGGCCTTACCCGCGTGGCGCTGAAGGAGGGTTCGCTGGTGGTGAATTCGAGCCAGGGTGGCGGGACGAAAGATACGTGGATTTTGGATGAGTGAGATGAGCGAGCATTCCTCCTCCCTCGTCATTCCGGGGCGGGCGCGCAACGCGCGCACGAACCCGGAATCTTTATCAGTGACTCTCATTTCGAGCTTCCGGGTTCGCGTGCGCGAAGGCGCGCCCGCGCCCCGGAATGACGAGTTTTAATCATGCTGTCGCGCACTGCTGAAAACCTGTACTGGCTGGCCCGCTATATCGAGCGCGCCGAATATCTCGCGCGCACCATCGAGGCGACGCTGCGTGTGACCGCGCTGCCGAGCGCCTATGTCGGCCAGACCAACGAATGGGATTCGGCGCTACAGACCGCGGGAATGAACTTCGGCTTCCACGCCAAACATGAGACGGCCGATGAAGAGAGCGTCGTCGAATATATCGCCTTCGCGCCAGACAATCCGTCGTCGATCCGCAACTGTATCGAAGCCGCGCGCCTGAATGCGCGCTCGGTGCGCACCGCCCTCACCGGCGAGATGTGGGACACCATCAACGGCGCCTGGCTGGAACTGCAATCGGCCTGGAGCAACGGCGCCAAATCGCGCGAGCAATTGGCGCGCTTCCTGCGCTTCGTGCAGGAGACCTCGCTGCGCTTCGACGGCTCGGCCTATCGCACCATGCTGCGCAACGACGCCTACTGGTTCTCGCGGCTCGGCCTGCACCTGGAACGCGCCGACAACACCGCGCGCATTCTCGATGTGAAATATCATCTGCTGCTGCCGCAGGACGAGCATGTCGGTGGCCCGCTCGACTACTATCAGTGGACCTCGATCCTGCGCTCGGTCTCCGCGCTTACGGCCTATCACTGGGTCTATCGCGAGACGCTGAAACCGTGGCTGATCGCCGACCTCCTGATCCTCAACGACACGCTGCCGCGTTCGCTGGCGAGCTGCTACGGCAATCTCGTTCGTAATCTCGACCAGATCGGCGTCGCCTATGGCCGCCAGGGCGCGGCCCAGCGCCACGCCCGCGGTATCCGCAACCGGCTTGAACACAGCCATATCGACGATATCTTCCAGCGTGGCCTGCATGAATTCATCCAGGAATTCATCGCCGACAACAACCGGCTGGGCGAAATCATCGGCAAGCAGTATTTGATCTGAACATGCGCCTCCGCATCGCCCACTCCACCACCTATCGCTACGAGCCGCCGGCTTCGGGCGTCATCCAGATTCTGCGCATGACGCCCGGCAGCCATGACAGCCAGTATGTGGCGGACTGGCAGATCGACGTCTCCACCGACTCGCGCCTCGACAAGCACGAGGATGCGTTCGGCAATGTCACCCATGTGCTCACCCATGGGCCGCTCTCCGACCTCACCATTAATGTGGAGGGACTGATCGAGACGCAGGACACCGGCGGCGTGCTGCGCGGTACCGACGAGCGCTTTCCGCCCAGCCTGTTCCTGCGCCCCACCGACCTCACCGATGTGACCCCGGCGATGGAGGTTTTTGCTCGCGAACTGACGCCCTCGGCAGAGAGCGATGCGCTGGGCTATCTGCATGCGCTGATGCTCGGCATCAACACGCATATGACGTTCGACACCGATCCAACCAGCAGCGGCACCACCGCGAGCGAGGCCTTCTCCCTCAAGCGCGGCGTGTGCCAGGACTACGCGCACATCTTCATTGCCTGCGCCCGCATCGGGGGCATTCCCGCGCGCTTCGTCTCCGGCCATTTCTGGCGCGCCGACGGGGCGAATCAGCAGGAGGCCGGCCATGCCTGGGCCGAGGCGCATGTACCCGGCCTCGGCTGGGTCGGCTTCGATCCCGCCAATGCCATCTGCACCACCGACGCCCATGCCCGTATCGCCATCGGGCTCGATTATCTCGGGGCTGCGCCGGTGCGCGGCACCCGCTATGGTGGCGGCATGGAGACGCTGACCGTGGCGGTGCGCGTCGACAAGGTCTCGGATCGCGGCCAGTCCCAGTTTCAGAGCTGACCGCCTCAAAAGCGGGCAAGCGAGGTTGCCCGCCCGGTTGCCTGAGCGTAAGACGCTTTCAGGTTCGAGAGGCTGGCGATGACTTACTGCTGCGGAATTCTGGTGAAGGACGGTTTGGTGATGATCGCGGACACGCGCACCAATGCCGGGCTCGACAACGTCTCCACCTTCCGCAAGCTGCATGTCTTCAACCAGCCCGGCGAACGCATCATGGCGATCGCTTCCGCCGGCAACCTCGCCATCAGCCAGTCGGTGCTCTCCACCCTCAGCGAGGGTCTGGAGAATCCCGACACCGGCGAGATCGAGACGCTGATGAACGCGCCGACCATGTTCCAGGCGGCGAAGCGCATCGGTCGCGCGATCCGGCATGTCTCGTCCACCGAGGGCAAGGCGTTGCAGGCGGAGGATATCAGCTTCGACGTCTCCTTCCTGTTCGGCGGCCAGATCGCTGGCGCGAAAATGCGGATGTTCATGATCTATCCGGCCGGCAATTTCATCGAATGCACAGTGGACACGCCTTACCTGCAGATCGGCGAGCACAAATACGGCAAGCCGGTGCTGGACCGCGCGATGCATTACGATGTCGAGCTCTATGAGGCGCTCAAAACGGGGCTGATCTCGATGGACTCGACCATGCGCTCGAATATCGGCGTCGGCCTGCCCATCGACGTGCTGGTGGTGCGCGCGGATGTCTGCGACGCCGACCTCAATCACCGCATTGAGGCCGGCGAGCCCTATTTCCATGACCTGCGCTCACGCTGGTCGGCGGCGCTGCGCGCGGCGCATCAGAACATCCCGCGACCGCCCTATAAGAACGCATGATCGTGGCGTGGCGCGCGATGACAGCTGCGGATCTGCCCGCTGTCAAAACACTCGCCGACATCATCCATCCTGCCTTCCCCGAAAGCGCGGCCGTGTTTGCCAATCGCCTCGCCCTGCATCCCGCTGGCTGCGAGATACTGGATGGGCACGGCGGGCCTAAGGGCTATGTGCTGAGCCATCCCTGGCACGATTGCAGCCCGCCGCCGCTCGATGCGGTGCTGGAGCCGGTGACATCGCCATCGACCTACTACATTCACGATCTCGCGCTCCTGCCGGAGACACGTGGCAGCGGCGCCGGCGCTGCGATCGTCGGCATCCTGGCGGCCCGGGCGCGCACACTGCAGCTGCCCAACATGACCCTTGTTGCCGTCAACAATTCGGTTCATTTTTGGCAGCGGCAGGGCTTTACCGTCACACATGATCCCGCGCTCGAGGCCAAGCTTGCGAGCTATGGCGATCAGGCGCATTTCATGACGCGGGACCTCACCTAAAACAATTCAGTTCAAGAACCAGGGAAGAAACCAATGACCGCCAAGATCGCCATCGTCACCGGAGCCGGCACCGGCGTCGGCCGCGCTGCCTCGCTCGCACTGATGGGCGCCGGCTTCACTGTCGTGCTTGCAGGCCGCCGTCTGGAGCTGCTGCAAGAGACGCAGAAGCTCGGCGCTGCGAACGGCGGCAAGAGCCTGCCTGTGGTCGCCGACATGCAGGACCCCGGCTCGATCGCCGCGCTGTTCGCCAAGACCATGCAGGAGTTCGGCCGTCTCGACGTGCTGTTCAACAATGCCGGCATGGGCGCCCCCGCGATCCCGTTCGAGGATCTCGGCCTTGAGCAGTGGAAGGCCGTGGTGGACACCAATCTCACCGCGCCGTTCCTGTGCACCCAGCACGCCTTCCGCATCATGAAGGACCAGACCCCGCGCGGCGGCCGCATCATCAATAACGGCTCGATCTCGGCCCATGCGCCGCGTCCGTTCTCGGCCGCCTACACCTCGACGAAGCACGCCATCACCGGCCTCACCAAGGCCAGCAATCTCGACGGCCGCGCCTATGACATCGCCGTCGGCCAGGTCGATATCGGCAATGCCGCGACGCCGATGACCGACCGCATGGTCAATGGCCCCGGCGTGCTGCAGCCCGACGGCACCTCGAAGCAGGAGCCGCGCATGGACGCGAAGGCCGTCGGCGACGCGGTGGCTTACATGGCCGGCCTGCCGCTGGATGCGAATGTGCTGACCATGACGGTCATGGCGACGAAGATGCCGTTTGTCGGACGGGGCTGAACTCTCTCGCGACGACCTCGCGGCACCGACATTGCATGACATCCATCGCCGCGGCATCATTGCCGCGGTTTCGGGGGATTCATGCTTCAGCTTCAGTCGGCGTTCGGCGTCATCGCACTGCTCGGTCTTGCCTGGCTGTGTGGCGAGAATCGCAACAAGGTGTCGTTGCGCAAGGCCGCGATCGGACTGACCGTGACGGTCGCAACCGCTATCGTCCTCCTGAAGCTGCCGATCGTGACGCGCGCCTTCGGGGCGATCAACGACGCGATCTCCACCATTGCCGCGGCATCGCGCGCCGGCACGTCCTTCGTGTTCGGCTATCTCGGCGGCGGCACGCTGCCCTTCGACCTCAAATCCCCCGGTGCCGATTTCGTGCTCGCACTGCAGGCGTTGCCTGTGGTGCTTGTCATCAGCGTGCTGACGACGCTGCTGTTCTACTGGCGCATCCTGCCGCCGATCGTGCGCGGCATGGCATGGCTGCTGGAGCGCACGCTCGGCATCGGCGGCGCGGTCGGCCTCTCCACCGCCGCCAATATCTTTCTCGGCATGGTCGAGGCGCCGCTCTTCATCCGCCCCTATATCGCGCAGCTCACGCGCAGCGAATTGTTTCTGGTGATGACGGGTGGCATGGCGGGCATCGCCGGCACCGTGCTGGTTCTCTACGCCACGCTGATGGCGCCGCTGCTTCCCGATGCCTCGGCGCATTTCGTGATTGCGTCGGTGCTATCCGCGCCTGCCGCGATCCTCGTCAGCATGATCATGGTGCCCGAAACGGAAGATCGCCGCACCGGCGGGCTGCTCACCAATCCGGAAACCCCGGCCAGCAGCACCATGGACGCCATCGTGAAAGGCACGACGGCCGGCATCCAACTGCTGGTCAATATCGTCGCTCTGCTACTGGTGTTTGTCGCCTTGATGTATCTGATGAACGCGATCCTGATGCTGCTGCCCACCGCGGGCGGCACGCCGCTCACAGGCCAGCGGATCGTCGGCTATGCGATGGCGCCGGTCTGCTGGCTGATGGGCCTGCCATGGGAACAGGCCCTCACTGCGGGATCGCTGATGGGCGTCAAGACGATCCTCAACGAGCTGATCGCCTATGTGCAGTTGTCGAAACTCGGTCCGGATGCGCTCGATCCGCGCTCGCGCCTGATCATGCTCTATGCGCTGTGCGGCTTCGCCAATTTCGCCAGCCTCGGCATCATGATCGGCGGGCTCGGCACCATGGCGCCTGAGCGACGTGACGAGATCAATGCGCTGGGCCCGAAGTCGATCCTGTCGGGCACGCTGACGACCTGCCTGATGGGCGCGATCGTCGGCGTGCTGAACTGATGCTTCAGCCCTTCACTTCCACCGTCCTGAACTGTGCCGGCAGGATCACTTCGAGCAGTTCGCAATTGTCGGAATAATCGCGGATCAAATGCTTGATGCGCGGCGGCTGGGTCCAGCTCGAGCCCTGCCGCATGGTCTGCTCGCCGACGCCGTCCATATAGGTCTTCACCCAGCCATTCAGCACATAGACGAGCTGAAACTCGGCGTCGTGATAGTGCAGCTTGGAGACCTCGTTGGGATCGCATGGCCCGATCAGCCTGATCACATGGGCCTGCGCCAATCCGTCCGTCGCTGCGGCAACGCCGAGATCGCGGTACTTCGCATAGGCGCGCAGACCCCCCTCGAAATCTTCCTCGCGATAATGGCTCACCGCAGCGCGCTGCTTGCGCCGCTTGGCAGGTACCGGCTCAGCCGTCGCCTTTTTCACCGCTACCTTCGTGGCTTTTACAGCACCGACCTTCCGGATCGTTTTCTTGACCAATGTCCGGTTCGCGACTTTCTTCGCGGTGCCCTTTGACGCTCGCTTTTGCTTCGCCATAACGTGCTTCCCAGGCGCTAACCGAACAGCGGTTCGCGCGCGCCGCGCAAACTATCTGTAGTTCACCGGAGCGGCAATTTATCAGGACTGTTGAGTGATCAACTAGTGCAACCGGAAGACGCCGTCGACTGCGCGAATTTCAGCAGGCTTGATCAACTTTGAGTGTGCGACGGTAACCGAGAATAGCGGCCCGTCGAGCGAGCGCTGCCAGAAGTCGAGAAAATCGTTCAACGCCGGAAACTTCGGGAAAACATCGTAGCTCTGCCAGAGATAGCTCTGCAGCAGCGCGGGATGATCGGGCATCCGATAGAGAATTTGCGCCGTCGTCAGTCCGTAACCCAGCACCTGCTTCCGGAAGTCCTCGGAAGCCCTACTCTCCGCAACCAGATCGATCGCCGCCATGATGGTCTCCATGGACAGAGCGCAGTCGGCCAAGTGGTTTCCGGTCGTGCTGTCGAACCTCGCTCTGCTCTCTCCAAAAGGACCGCACCATCTCGCCCGCTGTCGGGCCGCGAACCGGATCCCACTTCACCTGAGACGGCGCGATGCATGAATCGTGACGCAAGCACTGTGCCGATCCCATGCCTAAAAGTTTAACGATCTGTAAAAATCCAATTTCGGCAGTGGGTTAGGCAGGCGATTCACAAGTTGCTGCGGTGCCTTTGATACCGTTTAACCAAACTGGCACCCGTCACATTTGAGTGCCAAATAATTTGATAGACACCCTTGCCCGTCGGGAACGATCGGCCTATCTCCGCACCAGTCATGCTGGCACTTCATGCCGGCGACTGCCAATTCTAAAATTGGCGAGTAATCGCAGAAACTTAGGAGGACTGCATGAAATTCCGTCCGCTTCACGACCGCGTCGTGGTCAAGCGCATCGACGCCGAAGAGAAGTCTGCTGGCGGCATCATCATCCCGGACAGCGCCAAAGAGAAGCCCTCCCAGGGCGAGATCGTC
Source organism: Bradyrhizobiaceae bacterium PARB1 (assembly GCA_002256345.1). GTDB lineage: Bacteria > Pseudomonadota > Alphaproteobacteria > Rhizobiales > Xanthobacteraceae > Tardiphaga. The sequence continues at coordinate 186,637 of NKIY01000005.1, forward strand.
TCCGTCGGTCCCGGCGGCCGCGACGAGGCCGGCAAGCTGGTCCCGCTTGACGTCAAGGTCGGCGAGCGCGTGCTGTTCGGCAAGTGGTCTGGCACTGAAGTGAAGATCGATGGTCAGGATCTCCTGATCATGAAGGAAAGCGACATCATGGGCGTCCTCGAAGGCGCCGCCGCTCCTGCTGCCAAGAAGAAGGCCTGAGCCCTCTTTCCCCTCTCCTGATCATCTGAAGGAAAACCCAACATGGCATCGAAAGAAGTCAAATTCGGCGTAGACGCCCGCGACAAGATGCTGCGCGGCGTGGATATCCTCGCCAACGCAGTGAAGGTCACCCTCGGTCCGAAGGGCCGCAACGTCGTCATCGAGAAGTCGTTCGGCGCGCCGCGCATCACCAAGGACGGCGTCACCGTCGCCAAGGAAATCGAGCTCGAGGACAAGTTCGAGAACATGGGCGCCCAGATGGTGCGCGAAGTGGCTTCGAAGTCGGCTGATGCAGCCGGCGACGGCACCACCACCGCGACCGTGCTGGCCCAGGCCATCGTGAAGGAAGGCGCCAAGTCGGTCGCCGCCGGCATGAACCCGATGGATCTGAAGCGCGGCATCGACCTGGCTGTGGAAGCCGTGGTCGCCGACCTCGTGAAGAACTCCAAGAAGGTCACCTCGAACGACGAAATCGCCCAGGTCGGCACCATCTCGGCCAACGGCGACTCGGAAATCGGCAAGTTCCTGGCTGACGCCATGAAGAAGGTCGGCAACGAGGGCGTCATCACGGTTGAAGAAGCCAAGTCGCTCGAGACCGAACTCGACGTCGTCGAAGGCATGCAGTTCGACCGCGGCTACATCTCGCCCTACTTCGTCACCAATGCTGACAAGATGCGCGTTGAATTCGACGACGCCTACATCCTGATCAACGAGAAGAAGCTCTCCTCGCTGAACGAGATGCTGCCGCTGCTCGAAGCCGTCGTGCAGACCGGCAAGCCGCTCGTCATCGTCGCGGAAGACGTCGAAGGCGAAGCCCTTGCCACCCTCGTCGTCAACCGTCTCCGCGGTGGCCTCAAGGTTGCTGCCGTGAAGGCTCCGGGCTTCGGCGACCGCCGCAAGGCCATGCTGCAGGACATCGCGATCCTGACCGGCGGCCAGGCGATCTCGGAAGACCTCGGCATCAAGCTCGAAAACGTGACCCTGAACATGCTGGGCCGCGCCAAGAAGGTGATGATCGACAAGGAAAACTCCACCATCGTCAACGGCGCCGGCAAGAAGGCCGACATCGATGCACGCGTGGCACAGATCAAGGCGCAGATCGAAGAAACCACTTCGGACTACGACCGTGAGAAGCTGCAGGAGCGTCTCGCCAAGCTCGCTGGCGGCGTTGCCGTCATCCGCGTCGGCGGCGCGACCGAAGTCGAAGTGAAGGAGCGCAAGGACCGCGTTGATGACGCGATGCATGCGACCCGCGCAGCCGTTGAAGAAGGCATCGTCCCCGGCGGCGGCGTCGCCCTGCTCCGCGCTTCCGAGCAGCTGAAGAACATCAAGACCAAGAACGACGACCAGAAGACCGGCGTCGAGATCGTCCGCAAGGCCCTGTCGGCTCCGGCTCGCCAGATCGCCGTCAACGCAGGCGAAGATGGCTCGGTGATCGTCGGCAAGGTGCTCGAAACCGCGACCTATGCTTATGGCTTCGACTCCCAGAGCGGCACCTATGGCGACATGCTCAAGAAGGGCATCATCGACCCGACCAAGGTTGTGCGCGCCGCGATCCAGAACGCAGCCTCGGTTGCTTCGCTGCTGATCACGACCGAAGCCATGGTCGCCGAACTGCCGAAGAAGAACGCCGGCCCCGCAATGCCCCCGGGCGGCGGCATGGGCGGCATGGACTTCTAAAGTCCGCGCTGTTCAAGCGAAATATCGAATGCAGAACCCCGGCAGAAATGCCGGGGTTCTTGTTTGCCTGCCTCAGATGTTGGCAAGAACAAATGGCTGGATCGCTTCTTTTCGACTAACCGTGCCGTTAGGAGTTCGCGCCGAAAATCCACGTCAACGCCGTCAATCCCGGCATGATCGTCACTGAAGGCGTGGTATCGGCAGGTTTTCACGAAGGCGAGATGCGCAACTGGGTCGAGAGCGTGACTCCGCTCGGCCGCGTCGGCAAGGTCGAAGAGATCGCGGCAGTGGTCGCATTCCTGGCATCCGACGCGGCGTCTTATGTCACCGGCGAGACGCTCCATGTCACTGGCGGCGCGCGATACGCCGAACGAGACGCGGAAATCCGCCGATGCGTGAGCGGCAAACAAACGCGAAGCCCCGGCAGTGGTGCCGGGGCTCTTGTCATGCAGGATAGAGCGGAGCGGAAAAGCTATTTCGCGCCATACGGTGCCGGCGTCTCGCGGCTCGGAGCCGATCCAACCGTCGCGCCGCGACGTGTATTTTCGATCTGCTGGGCCATTGCGAGATGATGCTGCAAGACTGGCAAGGTTTTGCCGGCCCAATCTTTCAGTTTGGCGTTGTCGCCGCCTTTCGCATACCGCTCGAACAGCGAAACGGCATCTTCATGCGCCGCCACCTGCATCGGATCATAGATGGCCGCGAATTCATCGGCGCCGGCATTCTGCAGCTTTTCGAGCTTCGATTGCGATGTCGAATTGAGCGCTTTCGGCAACTCAGCCTTCACCGCACCGTTGTCAATCAGTTGCTTGATGTCCGCCGACGTCCTGGTGTGATCGGTGATCGTCTGCGAGGCGAACTTCTTCTCGTCCGCGTTGCCCTTCTGCTGCGCGATCTTCGCCGCAGCAATTTCCAGCATATCGCTGTTTGCCGCTTCGGTGATGAAGTCCTGTGTCTTCGGCGCGATGCCGAGCGTGACATTCACGCCGGTCTTCTCACCGATGGACTGCGCGAGCACCGGCCCCGAAAGCATGGTGGTTGCAACAAGAATGATGACGAGCTTCTTCATGGCCGTTGTCCCTGGCGTAAGCGGCCCGACCGGATGCGGCGCGGGTCTTGCGGTGTCAACCAAATGAGTCGTGCGACGTTCCGTCACGCTTTCGGCAAGCGTTGCGGCACGCTTGGATCGCGCCCCCTTCCCGCCGCATTTTCTTCAGGTTCGGTTCACCCGCAACGCGTAACGCTCTCGCACTGGCTGATGACACACATCGGCCTCGGATTAAGGAGAATGCCGTGAAGAAATTTGCTTTTGGAATTGCCGCTGCTGCCGTGATCGGGCTGACCTCGATGGTTGCGCCGGCTTCGGCAACAACGATTGCTCTCGACAAAGCCAATGTTGCTGCGCCGATCACGGACTTCTCGTCGCAGTATCGCGGACATCGCGCCGATCGCGGGCACCGCTTTCATCGCGGCCCGGTCTGCACCGTACGCACCGTTGTGAAGCGTGGCCCTCATGGCCGTCGCATCGTGAACAAAGTTCGAGTCTGCCGCTGATACTAGTTGCTTTCACGCTCACACCGGGCCCCGGCATCACTGCCGGGGCCTTCTTTTGAACGCCCTCAATCCTTGAACGGATCGAACTCGTTCGATCCCGCCATCGCCACGGCGAACGGCCGCAGCGTGTGCAGCACGCGGGCCGAGCCGGCGTGATCGGCGAGCACTTCCGGCAGGCGACGATAGGCCATCGGGCTCTCGTCGAGATCGGCACCAATCAGCGTCACGCCGCGCTGATGCAGCCACGCATCCATCTCCACGCGCGTGAAGCGGCGCTTGGCCTCTTTACGCGAGAACAGACGGCCGGCGCCGTGCACCGTCGAATACAGCGACGCTTTGGCCTCGGGCGAGTCGATGCCTTCGATGATGACGGCATCGTCACCCATGGAGCCACCGACAAAGCCACGCTGACCGGGAAAGGCCGGCGTTGCCCCCTTGCGCACCACCCACAGATCGCGCCCGCCATGGGTCTCGCGCCAGGCGTAGTTGTGGTGGTTGTGCACCATGTCGGTGACCGCACCGCCGATGATCTGGCGTACACGCTCCACCACCCACTCGCGGCCCGCATAGGAATAGCGGCCGGCGAGCTGCATCGCGGCGATGTAGCGCCGTCCGATCTCGCTGTCCTCATCGATGACAGCGGGCGGCACGTTCATGCCGTCCTTGCCGCCCGCCGCCTTGAGATAGCGTGTCGCGCTGGTATGGCCGAGACCACGGCTGCCGAAGTGAACGCCGATCCAGACGAAGCCGGTTTCATCGCGCATCAGATCGACATAGTGGTTGCCGGAGCCGACCGTGCCAAGTTGCGACACCGCCTTCTGCCGATATCCCTCCATGTCCGACTCGCGCCATGCATCACCGTCGTCGAACAGATCATGCTCAACGCGCTCATTATTGCTGCGGCCGACGCCGAACGAGATCGTGCGGTGAACGTCCTTGATGATGTCACCGACGCGATGCGCGATGGCGTCGAACGGCGTGTCGAGGCGCGCAGCCATGTTTCCGCAGCCGATGTCGAAGCCGACGCCGGAGATGCTGATCTGCTTCTCATAAGCGATGACACCGCCGACGGGCTGCGCATAGCCGAGATGGCCGTCGGCACAGATCGTTCCGGCCACGACATTGCCGACCGCCATGCAGTTACGCATTTGCGCGATGGTGGCGTCGTCATGCTTACCGAAGACCGTCAGCGGACTGTTCTGATACTGCAAAACCTGCGGCGCGATGCTGCGCGCGACGTCGTCCATCTCCTGCACGAGATGTTCCTTGCGCGCAGCTTCGCGAAAGGTGCACCACAGCGGCATCGAGCGCTGGCCGGGACGCTCGATCCGTGCATCCGGATCGAGACCAGCCGCCACGGCGAGCGCACGGGCGCGCTCCTGATAGGGATCCGGTCGCATTGTCTTCTTTCCTTCTCGCAAACGGGCTCGTCCGGAGAGCTGCCATCGGCAGCCGGACGAGAGCATGCGACCTGCGAGGCATGCCAGCTCGCTCACACAGGCAGAGAGGATGGGACAGATGCAGGGCGCCAAGCGCGATGCGGATGTCTCTCTGCCTGTTCGGCAGAGGACGATCCGCTGCCGTGTTACCTCAGGTGGGCGTATTCTGCGGAATGCGCCAAAATGGACGATGCAGATTCCACGCATGGAAAATCACGCTGCAGCCATCGTGGCTGAGCGTTTTTGCGCGCGGTTTGAATCATGCAATCGAACATCACGGTCTCACAAGCAGAGATGATCTGCAGGCGCACTCACATATACGAGTTTCCCGATTTGTAAATGCGCGTTTTGATGACAGCACGCCCAGGACAAGGCACGCCGCTGTAGATTCTGCCGGCAACTACAAAAACTTGTGGCGCATCAGGACAATTACCGCCGCATATACACTCACTCGTCGTCCTGCCCCGGCCCCGCCGGCATCTGCGGCATCGATGGATTACGCAAGCGTTGCGGCGCCGATGGCTGCATGCGCTCGCGCGTCGTGGCTTGACCACGCGTGACCTGACTGGGCGCTGCGGCCTGCTGCGGATAGAATACGTCGTAACAGGCGCGGCTCAATCGCGCCCCAGCGGCGCGAAGGCAATTTTCCACGCGTCCTTCGTCGGGCATCGCCATCGTGCAGAGCCTGAACGCATCGGGCGTGCAGGCCTCGCGCTGCGCATCGGTACCGCCCTGCGCATGCGCTATCGCGACGGTTCCGATAGTCATCACGGCTGCCATCATACCGGATGCAAGCTTCGACACATTTGTATTCAAGGTCACACTATTCGAGGCCATGGTCAGGTGCCCTCCGATCTTGTGACAAATAAAATTCATCACTCGCCACTCGGTTCCCGAAAAGCGCACTCAGTACTGCCGCAACGGTCCGCGCCTCATCCGCAGATCACTCGGAGCGCAGTTCTCCAGTCTCGTTGACTTCATCGGTCCATACCTTGAAGCTCAGGAGTGTATTCGGCCCGAAAGTCTGGGTGATCGGAACATCGGCAGCATCGCGGCCTTGCGCGATCAGTACACGGCCAATGCGCGGAATGTTGTTACGAGCATCGAATGTGTGCCAAGCGCCACCGAGATAGGCCTCGAACCAGCCGGCAAAATCGCCATCGGCCCACGGCTTCGGCATGCCGATATCCCCGAGATAGCCGGTACAATAACGCGCGGGAATGTTCATGCAGCGACAGAAGGTAATTGCGAGATGCGCGTAGTCACGGCATACGCCCTTACCTTCGTTGTAGGCATCCTGCGCGGTCATGGTGGCGCGGGCATGCTGGTAGTCGAACGTGATGTGATTGTGCACGAAATCGCAGATCGCCTGCACGCGCGCCCAGCCCGGCGTCGTTGCCTCGAACAGTTGCCACGCCGTCTCAGATAGGCGATCTGTCTCGCAATAGCGGCTGCCGAGCAGATAGACGATGGTTTCCACCGGCAGGTCTTCCACCGCGTGCTGGCGCGCTGTCGGCACGATGGTGTCAGCCTTGCCGCTGTCGTTGACGATGCCATCTGCCGTCAGTCGCATTCGGCCAGGAGGCGCCACGATGCGGCTGCACCAGTTGCCGAAGCCGTCGCGATACGGCGTGACCGGCACTGCCGGTTCCGTCACCAGAAAGTCCGGCACGATGACATCGGACGCGCGTGAGTAGTGCGTGCCCATCACGATCAGCATCGGCGTGGCCTGCGGGAAATCATAGACCATCTCATACCCGACGCGGATCTTCATGCGATGCACCTCATGCGAATTGTTTCATTGCTTCAACAGCATGCACAGTTATCCGCAGCAATTGCGAGAATAATGCGCAGTCCCACATCGCGATCCATCCCGGCACGGAGAAATAGATAGCTAATGGCCGTGAATAGGCGCAGGCTGGCGCGATGCCAGATCTTCACAGCGAGGTGTGCACATGACCACCAGATCGCGGCGCGAAAGCATTACATTCCAGCATCCGTTTCGGCTGAGAAGCATCGACCGGCTGCTTCCGGCCGGCTCCTATGACGTCGTTACCGACGAAGAGATAATCGAAGGCCTGTCCTTCACGAGCTATCGGCGTACTGCAACGATGATCACGGTCCCCTGCGCACCGCCGCATACGAATTCCATGGAAATGATTTCCATCGGTTCGGTCGAACTGTCCGATGCCCAGCGTATCGATGCGAGCCCCCCTGATGACGGATGAGCCCGTTGAACTCGACAGCCGACGAGGCATAGCCGCGCAGAAGGCCACCGATCTTCGCAGGGCGCTTGCGGATGTCGAGGCCAATGCAAGGGACTTGCGCGATCGCCAGGGCAAGATCGAAGAACAGCTTCTTGCAACACGCGCAACCACATGGCCGGAAGCTGCCGCCAATGCGCGTTATGTTCTCAACCTCTATGCCGGATCGCTAAGTCCGCAAGACACCCGGCATCGCGACCTGATCGCCATGGTGCTCGACGACTTCACGCGGCTCGCCGCGAGCGACGACTGATCTTCCGCGCGGCGAACGAAGATAAAAGGAGGCTGTCATGGCCCTGACACGCGGCGCCTATCAGAGCTTCGACTATGACCGGATGGTGGTGCGCTTCTCAATGATGAGCGCACAAGCAGAGATCGCCTGCGCAGTCTCGACATCCGCCATGGACGATCTGGAAAAATCGACCCGCACCAAACCGGAACAACGCGAGCAACAGTTCATGCGGCTTCGGGATCGCATCGAAGACGGCGCGAACAGAAAATTCGAGAAAAGTGAGTTCGAAGGGACGCCGCGCGGAATCATCCTGCGCAGTATCGATTTTCACTGAGAGTTGATGGGCGGGCGCAGTACGCCGGAGGCTCAGTCGAGCTTGGCGACGACGACGATGCGCTTCACCTCGCCGCGGCGATAGGCCTGCAGGAACTTGTCGTATTCCCGGAACGAGATACAGCCGTTGGAGTCGCCGTTGGGGCCGAGCATGTAGCTGTGGGTCAGAAGTCCATTGCGGCCGTAGATCGCACTCTCGCCGCCGAGCGGGGTCATGCGCAGCGCGGCCACGCCATGGAACAGGGTTTCGCGCGGCTTGAGATCGTAGATATGCGGCGGGGTCACGCCGCGCATCCGCTCATGCGCGTAAGCCGGATTGTCCATGCGTGAGCCAAGGCCCGAATGCGCCTCGAGCTTGGTGCCGTCGGGCATGTAAACGCGCTTGGCGGTGATGTCGTAGACCGCCGTCAGGCGATCCATCTCGCCCGGCTGGTTGGCGGCCTGGTCGGCATCCTGGCCGTTCGACAGCACGCCGCCGTCGGCGCCGGCATAAGCGAGAACAGGGCCGCTCTTCGGCGCGCTGCCGCCGAACAGTTTCTCGAAGATATTGAGATTGGCGTTCTTCGGCTGCGTAGCCAGCGCTATGCGGGCGCGCTGCACCAGCGCATCGTGACCGTAAGCGCCGCCCTTCGGCGTCGGGGCCTGCGCGACGCGCGAGGGCTGGCTCTGCTGATCGTTCTGCGCCGACGCCGGCGCATCTTGCGGACGCACAGCAGGCATCGGAATGCTGGCAATCAGTTGCCTCACCGTTGGCGACGGCTGCATCAGGGCCACCTCCTGCGGCTTCACCGCAGGCGCCGGCACGGTCGGCTCGTCGGTCAGGCGGCGGGCGAAGCGATCAGGCGCTGCGCCCATCGAATTCGGCGCGAACCATGCGACCTGACGATCGGATTTCGGCGCCGCCATCGGCGCGGAGCCGGCAAGCGGCGCGGTGCGCGCAGGATCGAAGCGATCGGCGAAATTGGCGTTGGGTTCGGCGCGGGCGATGCGCTGGTTGAAGCGCTCGGCGAAGGATGAGGTGGATACGCCGGCATCGGGCGTGAGGCTGGCGGTCACCATCGACGGTTCGATGTCGCTGCCGTGGAAGAGTTTACCGGCAAGGGTCCAGCCACCGGTGAGCGCAACGGCAGCCAATGCGGCGCCGGCCCAGAAGAACGTACGTGAATTAGACTGCGACGTCGTGTTCGACACTGCTCGGCCTTGGCGAGAGGACGCAGAAGGGTTCAACGCACGTCTACGGTTGCTCATACGCCTGGCGTCCACACAAAATGACTGCGCGTCCTGCGAGCGATGCGCCGGCGGATTACAAAATCCACGGCAGCAATCCCGCAGGAGTGCGGAGCGCCATTAAGGCGAGTTTTAGTTAAATGCGGATTAATCGGATCGTCCCCACCAAGTCCCCATTCCGCTCTAAGAGCCTGCCAATCATGGCCTTTTTGCGTGCCCGTTGGCAAGATTTCACGTCTTGATGACAGCTTTTTTTGCCGTCCCTTTTCAGGACGATGGCAGCGGTCCGAGCATTCCGCCGACTGTTCTTGAGGGAATATTAGGACTGCCGGCTTGCCGGGGACTGGTCTCTCGCAGCGCCCGCGCGGGCGCATTCACGACGCCCGCCGGTCATGTTAACCTTCGGTAATTGTTAATATTTCAGCCTCGGATACCAGTCGGTTCCACGACCTTCCGGTGTGCAATCGAGCACAGTCCAGATCGGCATCAGGTCCGGAGCACCGCGGGGATCCTGGCCGGGATCGGCGGTGGCGCCACTCATCTCGCCCGCCCAGAAATGCCGGATCCGACCACCCCGACGGGTGAAAATATTGAAGGCGGCATCGTCGCCGCCATCTTTGGTCAGCGCAAAATAGTCCCGGCTGAAGTCGCCGGAGGGGTCGGAAAACAGCGGCAGATGATGCCAGCCACGCCCGCGCTTGAAGGCAGTGAGTCGTTCGATGGGCGAACGCGCGATCACCGCCAGTGCGACGCGCTGGGTGATGTCGGGCACCTCGCCATCCCAGGCCGATAGCAGCGAGGTACACATCGGGCACGGCTGCTCCCGCTGCGGGCCGAACATGTAGGAGTAGGTAACGAGAGTCTGCTTGTCGCCGAACAGGGCTTCGAATGACACGGGCCCGTCCTCGCCAATGAATTGGTAGTTCGCCGTTACCTCACCGCCATCGGGCAGCTCGCGCCGCATCTCGGCGACACGCTCGATGTGACGGCGCAGTTCGATCTCCTCGATAAGCAACTCATTGCGGGCGGAGCGGTAATCCGCGCTCTCATTGGGGAAGCGATACGTATTGGATTTCACCAGCTCGGCAGCGGGGATCAGGGAACCGGTCATGACGTGTCCTCCGTCAGTTTGATGAAACGGGCGTGGGTACAAGACGTTTCGGAACCGGCGACGCCGACAGGGCCCGAAAAAGATTCAGCAGATTGACGGCTCCGCTCACGCTCCTGCATGAATGGCGCATGCGCCTGTTTCACTTCAGCGACCACAACGACATCGAAGTCTTCATGCCGCGCCCTGTCAAAACGCCGCGACCGCATGAGCAAGAATGGCTCAACGGACCGCTGGTTTGGGCGATTGATGACTGGCATCAAGCCATGTATCTGTTTCCGCGCGACTGCCCGCGCGTGCTGGTCTGGCCCGTGGAAACGACGACGCCAGAATATCTGGCGGCGTACAACAAGATGACCTCCTGCCGCATGGTCGCGCATATCGAACTTGGATGGCTGGACCGCCTGTCTCACGCCACCATCTATCGCTACGAGTTCGCGCCCGATGGATTTGAATCGTTGGGCGATTCGGGCATGTGGGTTTCGTCATCGCCAACGATGCCTGTGAATGTCGAGCGCATCGACAATCTGGAAAAGGCATTGAGCGACGCTGGCGTGGAGCTCCGCGTATTGCCGTCGCTGACGACACTCGAGCCGCTGTGGGAAACATCGCTCCATGTCAGCGGCATCCGCCTGAGCCATGCGAAGGACGGACCAATCACACTGCCCAAGCCCGCGAACTAGCGCCACCCTTGCTTCCTTCTCCCTCCCCCAAGCCCCGCAGCGCGCCGTGGGTAGGGTGGATCGATGCGAGCGTCCAGCGAGCATCGAGACGGGTGGGGCCTCTCTCACGCTCTGACGTCACGTGGGGAGAGAGACCCCACCCAGCGCTACACGCCACCTATGGCGGACGAATTCGTCCGCCATACCCCATTCGCTTCGATCCAGGGAGGGAGAACATGCGCCTCGGCGCGTTGCTTCACCCGCATTGACTCCCTTGAAAATCACGGATAATAAATATCCACGATTAGTTCGGAGCTGCCCCGATGAAGATGAGCGATGGTGTCGAGCAGGCCATTCACAGCGTGGCCATGATGGCCGGGCTGACGGCCGACGGCGTGCTCTCCGCGGCGGCGCTCGCGGAATTTCACGGCGTCTCCACCAGTTATCTGCTGAAGCATCTGCAGGCCTTGTCGGGCGCAGGCATCGTGGTCACCAAGCCGGGCCCGACGGGCGGCTATCGTCTCGCCCGCGCGCCCAGGGAGATCACGCTGCTCGATGTGGTGCTGGCGATCGAGGGGCCAGCCCCTGCCTTCCGTTGCGCCGAAATCCGCCAGCGCGGGCCCAATCCGCTGCCGGGCAAGCCGAAGACGCCCTGCTCCATCAATGCCGCGATGCTGCGCGCCGAGCGCGTCTATCGCGACGAACTCGCGAAGGTCACCCTTGCCGATGTGCTCGGCGATCTTCGCGCCAAGGACGAGGACGGCGCCATTGCCGCGCGCGGCTGCGCCTTTCTCGAACACCATGAACGGCGCCGCAGCGCCAGCTGATCTTCAACCGAAGGAGAACTTCCATGCAACCGCGCATCAACTTCGCTAAAGCCTCCCCCGATGCCTATAAGGCCACGGCAGCTCTCGACCGCTATGTGGTGAAGGAGAGCGGTCTCGAACCCGCCATCATCCATCTCATCAAGCTCCGTGCCTCGATCATCAATGGCTGCGCCTATTGCGTCGACATGCATGTGAAGGAGTCGCGCCATGACGGTCTCAGCGAGCAGTGGATCAACCTGATGTCGGTGTGGCGGGAATCGACGGTCTATTCACCGAAGGAACGCGCTCTGCTCGGTTGGGTCGATGCGGTGACGCTGATCGCCCAGACCCAGGCGCCGGACGAAGCTTACGACGAACTCCGCAAGCATTTTTCCGAAGACGAGAGCGTGAAGATCACCACCGCCATCGGCGCCATCAATGTCTGGAACAGGCTCGCCGTCGCCTTCCGCGCCCCGCATCCGGTCGATGCACCGAAGGCCGCCGCCTAAGCTGCTCGACAAAAAGATGCAAATGCCCGGCAGAAATGCCGGGCTTTTTTGTTTGCGCAAACGTGCACAGCAGCATTTCTCGAGGGTGAAGCTTTTTGTTGCCTTAGCAACTAATTCGTGAGAGCGTCGCTAAAGCAGGCGCACAGAGAGCAATTCGATTGCCGTGCCTCTTCAGGGAGAGAAACGATGGCGGACCGCATGCGCGGGACCGAACGAGATATTGTGCGCCTAGACCTCGTCGGCCACCGCGGTGACGGCATCCAGATTGCCGTGGATGCGTCGCAACAGATCGATGAGCACTTCGCGCTCGTTGTTATCGAGGCAGGACAGCAATCTCTGCTCGCGCCCGAGCGCGGCGACGATAACGGCATCGTGCGTCTTGCGCCCTTTCGCGGTGAGCTTGATCGAATGCGTCCGCGCATCGCGCCGGTCGGTACCGATGGTCACCAGCCCCCTGCTTTCCAGCATCGCCAGCGTTCGGCTGACGGGCCCCTTGTCGAAGCCGATGACGTGACAGATTCGCGATGCCGGAATCCCCGGCTCGATGGCCAGCAGCGACATGATGCGCCATTCGGTGACGTTCACGCCGAAATGCTTTTGATAGTAGACCGTCGCGCTGTTCGACAGCTTGTTCGCGATGAAGGTGACAAAGGCCGGCACATAGCGATCGAGATCGAGCAATTGCCCGTGCGAGGACGCATCCTTCTCAACACGGATACCGGCGTCCGGCATGCTCTTGCCCGCCTGTTTTCTACCCATCCGCCACAACCTCACCCGTCTCTTCAAGCCAGCCTCGATCCGGGCCGTGCATGCCTCTCAAGAAATAGAGATATGCGGCGACGGTTGCCAAGAAGAAAACAGGGAGACACCCCATGGTCGCATTGACCTGTCCCAATTCCGCGCCGGCGTTGCTTGTGCTCGCCTTCGATACACAGCCGGCGGATCACGCATTTCCGCCGATCCCGACGCTGGACGTGGATCCCTTTGCCATCGACTTCTTCGCGGATCCGCATCCGACCCACGAAGTGCTCCGCGAAGCCGGACCTGTGGTCTACCTCGACAAGTGGAACGTGTTCGGCGTCGCGCGCTATGCGGAAGTTCATGCTGTGCTGAACGATCCCGCCACCTTCTGCTCAAGCCGCGGCGTCGGTCTCAGCGACTTCGCCAAGGAGAAGCCGTGGCGGCCACCGAGCCTCATCCTCGAAGCCGATCCGCCCGCGCATACCCGCACCCGGGCGGTCCTCAACAAGGTGCTGTCCCCGGCGGTCATGAAGACGCTGCGCGACGGTTTTGTCGCTGCGGCCGATGCGAAAGTCGACGAGCTGCTGGAGCGTCGCAGTTTCGATGCCATCGTGGATCTCGCCGAAGCTTATCCGCTGTCGGTATTTCCGGATGCGATGGGGCTGCAGAAGGAAGGACGGGAAAACCTGCTGCCTTACGCCGGCCTCGTCTTCAACGCCTTCGGGCCGCCCAACGAATTACGCCAGAACGCCATCGCGCGCTCGGCCCCGCATCAGGCCTATGTGCAGGCACAATGCCAGCGCGAAAATCTCGCCCCGGGCGGCTTCGGCGCCTGCATCCATGCCCGTGCCGATACCGGCGACATCACCCATGACGAGGCACCGCTGCTGGTGCGTTCGCTGTTGTCGGCCGGACTCGACACCACCGTCAACGGCATCGGCGCCGCGGTCTATTGCCTTGCGCGCTATCCTGAAGAGTTCGCGCGGCTGCGCGCCGACGTGACCCTCGCGCGGAACGCTTTCGAGGAAGCCGTGCGCTATGAGAGCCCGGTACAGACCTTCTTTCGCACGACCACGCGCGCTGTCGAGATCAGCGGTCACCGGGTCGATGAAGGCCAGAAGGTGCTGATGTTCCTCGGCGCAGCCAATCGCGACCCGCGGCGCTGGGACGATCCCACCCGCTACGACATCACCCGCAGGACATCGGGCCATGTCGGATTCGGTTCGGGCATCCATATGTGCGTCGGCCAGCTCGTTGCCCGTCTCGAAGGCGAAGCGATGCTCTCGGCTTTGGCCCGCAAGGTGAAGGCCATCGAAATCAGCGGCGAGATCACGCGCCGCTACAACAACACGCTGCGCGGGCTGGAGAGCCTGCCGGTGACGTTCACGCCTGCTTGAGGACATCATGCCGAGCATTACTTTCATCCATCCCGACGGCCACGCGCAAAACGTCAATGCAGCCGTCGGCGACAGCGCCATGTCGGCGGCCATGCGGCACGGGATCGACGAGATCATCGCCGAATGCGGCGGCAGCGCGGTGTGCGCGACCTGTCATGTCTATGTGGATGACACCTGGCTCGCCCGTATCGGCGAAGTCAGCGCCGATGAAGACGAATTGCTGGAAGGCGTGGCAACAGAGCGGCTGCCGAACAGCCGCCTGTCCTGCCAGATCAGGATCACCGAGGCGCTCGATGGCCTCGTGTTGCGACTGCCGCAGCGGCAGATCTAGCTCCACACACTACCGCGACCGGCAACGTCCGGACCCGCGTCACCAATCAAACGGGAGGGACAAACAATGAAGGGCTACAAGACGATACTGGCGGCCGCGGCGTCCTGCTTCATGGCGAGCACGGCGCAGGCGCAAATTTCCGACGATGTGGTGCGCATCGGCGTGCTCAACGACATTTCCGGCGTATTCCAGGACACCAATGGCATGGGCTCGGTGGAAGCCGCGCGCATGGCGGCCGAGGATTTCAACGGCGGCGGCAAGAACATCAAGGTCGAGATCGTCTATGCCGACCACCAGAACAAGGCCGATGTCGGCTCGGCCATTGCGCGAAAATGGCTGGACGTCGAGAAGGTCGACGCCATCGTCGACGTGCCGAATTCATCGGTCGGCCTCGCCATCAACAATATCGCGCGCAACACCAAGATGACCTTCCTCGCCTCGTCGACGGCGACATCGGACCTCACCGGCAAGGACTGCTCGCCGAACACGATCCAGTGGGTCAACGATGCCTGGGCCACCGGCAACACGACAGCGCAGGCGATGATGCAGCGCGGCGGCGACGACTGGTATTTCATCACGGTGAACTACGCGCTCGGTCAAGGCATCGAGGCGGAAGCCACGAACTACATCACAAAGAACGGCGGCAAGGTTCTTGGCTCGTCGAAACATCCGCTCGGCACCTCGGACTATGCGTCGCTGCTGCTCCAGGCGCAGACATCGAAGGCAAAGGTGATCGGCCTAGCCAATGCCGGCGCCGACACCATCAACACGGTGAAACAGGCCAGCGAATTCGGCATGCAGGACGGACCGCAGAAGCTGGTGGCGTTCCTGATCTTCATCAATGACGTCCATGGCATGGGACTGAAGACCGCGCAGGGATTGCTGCTCACGGAATCGTTCTATTGGGACATGGACGACGACACCCGCGCCTTCGCCAAACGCTTCGCGCAGCGGCCGGGCATGAACGGCAAGATGCCGAGCGGCAACCAGGCCGGTGTCTATGCCTCGACGCTGGCTTATCTCAATGCCGTGGCTGCCAAAGGCAGCGACGATGCAGGCGTGGTGGTGCCGCAGATGAAGACCTTCAAGGGCAAGGACAAGCTGTTCGGCGACGTCACCATCCGCGCCGATGGCCGCGTCATCCATCCGATCTATCTGTTCGAGATCAAGAAGCCGGCGGATTCGAAATATCCGTATGACTATTACAAACTGCTCTCGACCGTGCCCGCCGAAAAGGCGTTCCGCCCCATGAATGAAGGCGGCTGCGCGCTGGTGAAATGACGCTCTGAAAACGGCAAAGGCCAGGTTGAGAGTTTAACCCGGCCTTTATTCTGTTATTCGGATCGGACGACCGCCTTAGTACAGCTTCGCGCCGGCGGCGTCGACGACCTTGCCCCAGCGGGCATGGTCTTCCTTGATGGTCTGTGCGAAGGCTTCGCGCGTCGAGGTGGTGACGCTGAGGCCCTGAGCTTCGAGACGCTCCTTCACATCGGGGAGCGCACCAATGCGCACCACTTCGGCATTCAGGCGGTCGACGATGGCGTCGGGCGTGCCGGCCGGGACAACGAGACCGAACCAGCTATCGACGACGAAATCCTTGACGCCTGCTTCAGCAGCGGTCGGCACGTTGGGCAACTGCGGCGAACGCTCGCGGCTGGTAACGAGCAGGCCCTTTACCTTGCCATCGCGTATCTGCGGAGCTAGCACGGTCAGCGTGTCGAAGGACAGGTTGACCTGATTGCCGAGCAGCGCGTTCACGGCCGGGGCACTGCCCTTGAACGGCACATGCAGCAGATCGGTATCGGTGATGCTCTTGAACAGTTCACCACTCAGATGGCACAGCGTGCCGGGACCGCACGACGAATAAGTGAACTTGCCGGGCTCCTTCTTCGCAGCAGCCACCAGCTCCTTGGCAGTCGACACCGGCGCATCCGGGCTGGCTGCGAGCACATAGGGCACAGAGGTCAGGTTCGACACCGGCACGAAGCTCTTGAACGGGTCGAACTGTACCTTGGTGTTGATATGCGGCAGGATGGTCAGCTGGCCGGCCGGGGCGAGCGACAGTGTGTAGCCATCAGGATCGGCCTTGGCGACGTATTCAGCCGCGATCGCGGTACCGGCGCCGGCCTTGTTTTCCACGACCACGGTCTGCTTCAGCGACTCGCCGAGCTTGTCCGCAAAGATGCGCGCGGATACGTCCGCAGCGCCGCCCGGCGGGAACGGGACGATCAGCTTGATCGGACGGCTCGGCCAGACGTCAGCCGCGCAGGCAGCACCGATGCCCGTGGTCAGCATGACCGAGGCGAAAGCAGCGGAGAGAAGCCGGGACAACAGGACGGAGCGCACGATCGTGATCCTTTGGTTGCGAGACGTTGTTCGATGCTGCCTGCAGACACAATGGCCCGGCCCCGCTCGCATGAGCAGGCTGGAAAAACCGGCAATATTGGCTGTTTTTACTGCCGTCCGGGATGTCCCGGCGGCTGGGAAGCAGCTTTGTTAGCTAGCTAAAAATGTCACCGGAGAGCCATTTCGACAAGGAAACCGACTTGCAAATGCGGGCACCGGCTTGGTGGATCGCTATCGTCCGGCGGCGCGGAGAAAGAAATTCTTTCTTTCCGCCTCTTTGGCAGGTGGGGCGGACGGGAACCAACGGCCGGCGCTGTGGTAGACTCGCCGGACCATCGGGGATCGGAGAGCGTCATGACTGCGCTGGATCAATCGGCCGGAAAGAACCGTTACATCACGGCACCGAAGCAAGCCGACTTCACCCTCGATCAGGACTGGACCTCCTATTCCGCCGCCGAGCACGACCGCTGGGACCGGCTGTATGCCCGTGCGCAGACGGTGTTACGGGGCCGCGCCTGCGACGAATTCCAGAGCGCCTTGCAGCACCTGCAGCTCTCGGAACGCGGCATTCCCGACATGGCGAAACTCAGCGCCCGGCTGATGCCCCTCACCGGCTGGCGAGTGGTGCCGGTCGCCGAGCTGGTGCCGGACGAGGTGTTCTTCGATCATCTCGCCAACCGCCGCTTCCCGGCCGGCGCCTTCATCCGCCCGGAAAGCGAGATGGACTATCTGCAGGAGCCGGACATCTTCCACGACGTGTTCGGCCATGTGCCGCTGCTCGCCAATCCCGTCTATGCGGATTTCATGGAAGCCTATGGCAAAGGCGGGCAGCGCGCGATGGCGCTCGGCCAGCTCAAGAACCTGGCGCGGCTGTATTGGTACACGATCGAGTTCGGCTTGCTGAAAAGCGCGGACGGGCTCCGCATCTTCGGCGCGGGCATCCTGTCGTCAGTGACGGAGTCCGTCTTCGCGCTGGAAGACCCCTCGCCCAACCGCATCGGTTTCGATCTCGAACGGGTGATGCGCACCGACTACATCATCGACGATTTCCAGCAGACCTATTTCGTCATCGACAGTTTCGAGAAACTGCTGGAGGACAGCTATCGCGATTTCGGCGCCCTATATGCGCGGCTCGCGCAAGCAAAGGACATCGCGGCCGATCAGGTGATCCCGGAGGATCACGTGATCAACCGCGGGACGCTGGATTACTTCCGAAAGAAGCGCGTGTCGGGCACATACTGACTATTTCTGGTCCGCGCCTACCCTGTAGCCGACGATGCGCGTATTCCAGACGCATTCGGCGGGATCGTTGGCCCATTGCTGGGTGGACCACAGCGTCTTGCGATCGATCGGATCGAGCGAGGTCAGCGTGCCCGCGGAATTGCCCATCGGCGACATGCCCTTGTCATTGGCGCAGAGATAGGGATGCCCGCCGGTGACGACGGTGACGGGCTCGGCGAAGGTGTTGGCGGGATCGTTCGCCTTGCGGGTCCAGAGCAGCACCGACAGATGCATATTGGCATTCGACGTGGTGCCGACGATGCCGAGATTGCCGGCATCATCCACGCCGATGGTGCCGAACTCGTAATGGCGATCAGGGCTGGACAGTTTCGCTGTCTGGCTCACCACGCAGGCCGTCGGGTTCGCACAATCGAGCTCCACCCAGATCAGGATGTTGTTGGCATCCGCGCCCTGCGCGCCACAGTTCTCGACGCAAGGACCGGTGCCCAGCACGCCCTGCAGCTTCGATCCATGCTGCACCACATTCATCAGGCGATGGCTGGTGGCCGCACGGAGCGTACCCTCACTGCCGAGTTGCGGGATCGACATGGTCGGGCCACAGCACGGCGTGTTGTACAGCCACTTGTTCTCCTGCGAGCCGATACCGGTCTTGACCAGTTGCTGCGCGCCACCGGCATTCCAGGTGCCGGTGGCGCCGTTCCAGGTGAAGCTGTTGACGACCCAGTGGAAGGAGAAATTGGCCGAGCGCTGGCAGGCGTGTTGCGCATGGCGATCGCAGCTCTTGTTGACAAAGAAGGCCGGTGCCGTCGGCGCCTTCTCGCGATTGTGGTCGATGGCCGGGACGATATCGAGCGGCATATTGGCCGTGCGATTGAGATGGGTCGGCGCCTTGCCCTGCCCGATCCCCTTCACCTCTTCCGGCGAAAGCGCAAAACAGTCATAGGCGACACCGGGCACGGTGGCTGGATTCTCGTGGCCGCCACGACCGCCGCAGATATAGGTGCCGTTCCTGTCGTAACCGACCTTCACCGCAGGATTGCGCGCCAGACACTGACCGCCGTGCAGGCAGGACAGATAGGTGCCGCCCCACTCCCCGGTCGCATCCGCGCCGGCGCTCACCAATGTACAGTCATTCCTGCAGGTGACAGTGATGATCCAGCGCTCGATGAACTCGTTATAGACGATGTGCGGCTCGAACGGGCCGGCATCCTTCTTCGCATCCGGATCCAGCCCGGTGGTGCCGATCAACGCCGCTAGCGGTGTCGATTTGAGCAGCTTGCCCGCGGTGTCATAGACATTGACGTTCTGCCACGTCACCTGGACAACCTGCTTGCCATTGGTCGCGACGTCCATTTCCGCGCGATCGCAATGGATAGGAGGCGTCGCAGATCTGCAGACCTCGCGGCCGGGACCGTGATCGCCGTCGAACGATGTCACCGTCTGGGCCAGCGCTCCGCCGGATGGCGACAGCGCTTGCAAGACGGCCATCAGAGCGGCAACAGCCAGAAGCTTCGCGGCGGCCACGAAGCTCCACTCATATCGTCCGATCGCCCGTACCATCGCTTCATCGCCCCTGTATCCCCGGAGCCGGCCTATGTCCGCTCACGGACCCGGGGCCTACAGGACGACACGGTGCGGTCACAATGCGGCGCGGCTAGATTCCGTCTAAGGTTTCACGCATCACAATATCCGGCCAGCGCCCCACAACTGACCGATACTTCCGAAGCGCTTCTACGGATAAGGAACGCGCGGCCGCGCTGCAGGCAAAGCAACGGCGACGATGCGATCCAGCAGATCACATCATCGCCGTTCGTCAGATGTGGCGCTGATCAGCCGTTCATCGACTGGATGCGGAACTTGGCCGGGGAGACGCCGAAGCGGCGGCGGAAGCTGCGGTGGAAATAGGACAGTTCGTTGAAACCGCAGGCGCCAGCGACTTCGCTGATTTTCAGCACGCATTGCCGATCTTCGGTGAGCATGCGGCGGGCCTTGTCGAGGCGGAGTTGCATGATGCGGTCGGTGATGCTGAGACCGGAACCCTGCAGCAGGTCCTGCACGTAGCGAACCGACAGACCGAGCTTCTCGGCGACCACCCGGGTCGAGAACTGCTGGTCGGCATAGCTCTCATTGATCTGGTTGAGGACACTGGCGATGCGGGCGCCGCGCAGGCCGCCGACATCGGTCAGGTTGGTGATTTCCGGCTGTGCCGGCGACGTCGGCGGGCTGTCCTGCAGGGGTGCCCGGTTGGTCGTGAAGTCCGAGTGGTTGCTGAAAGCAAGCTGTGTGTTGTCCATTTTCCCAATCACCGCCCATGTCTGTGTGCGGTTATGGGTCTCCGGCTCCGTTGCGAAGGTTCAATACTGCCGACGATTTTATTGAAGGTAGCTAACGACCACCGAGTTCTGGCGGCTGCGAGCGGTCGAGCACCTCGCCGGTCGGGCCTTCGAGCAGGTCGAGTTCAACGTCCTCGATCACCAGTGGACCACGCTTGCGCTGGAGTTCGGCGACCTTCTCGACACGGCTGAAAGCCCCCTGCCACTCCGGATCGGACATCTGGCCAGGCGGTGCGACCAGCAGCAGCTTGCCGGCCAGTTGCTCGGCGCGCGGCTCGGGCATGTTGATCCAGCGGATGCGCTGACCACGCTGGACCACACAGGTTCCTTTCGGGAGATAGAATACCAGCCAGCTCGTGGTGCCGTAGTCAGGCGCCAGGATGCAGGTGGCGCCCGTGCGCAGACGCACGGCTTCGATCTCGGCGGCAAGTTCAGGGAAACCGACGCCGATGCTGCGCACGGTGGCGTCGCGCTTGTAACCGGACAGAAGGCCGGTATTGGCCTGCACGACCAGCGCGACGAACATCAAGGCGCCGACCGGCGTAGCCCAGCGCAGGCAGGTGTCTACGGTTCGCTGGGCGCGCGGCGCCCACTGGATCATGGTGGCTGCGACTGCAGCCGCGATGGCGAAGGCCGGGTAGACCGGCGCGAACCAGTTGGCCTCGACCCGGGCATGCAGCGCGTGCCAGGCGAAATAGAGCGCGATGACCCAGACCATGGCGCTGACCAGCACCCGCGCCGACAGCGCGCCGGCCTGGCGGCGGGCCAGCGCATAGAGGCCCATGGTGCCGAGAATGAAGACGAGCGGCGTCGCAAAAATGAACTGCGTGGGGATCAGTTCGGCGATATAGGCCACCTTGAACTGCTCGATGCGGGCCCGGCCGAGCTGCTTGATGAACGACACCCATTGGTGATCGGCATTCCAGAACAGCACCGGCGAGAAGACAGCGAAGGCGGTGACGCCGCCGAGATAGGGCCATGGCGAGATGAGCCAGCGCCGCATTTTTGGCACCGCGACCAGCCAGATCAGGATCGCCGCGCCAAAGAACAGCGCGGTGTATTTCGACAGCAACGCGAAACCGACGGCGACGCCGACCGCAAGCCACCAGACACCCTGCCCGGTCGCCGCGACCTGCGCCAACGCGAGAATGACAAAGCTCGATGCCACCAGCAGCGGCGCGTCTGGGGTGACGATCATCAGCCCGACCGAGACAATCATGGTCGCGTTGAGCAGCAGCATCGCCGACACCGCGATGCGCTTGCCGCCGAACAGCAATTCAGCCGCGCGAAAAATAGCCCAGCTCATGGGGAGCGTCAGCAGCACGGAGAACAAGCGCACGCCGAGAGGCGTATCCCCAGCGATCAAGGTGCCAATGCGGATCACCACCGCAACCATCGGCGGATGATCGTAATAGCCGCCGGCGAGATGTTTCGACCACATCCAGTAATAGGCTTCGTCGAAGGTCAACGGCGTCCAGGCGCTTGCTGCGAGACGCAACAGCACGAGGCCGATGACGACGATCCACGCGCTGCGGACCATACGCGTTTCCGCAGCCGTCACCGCTTGCGCCACACGAACAGGCCGGACATGGCGTAGTTCCAGACGACGCCCATCAGCGCACCGGCCGCGCCCGCGAGCCACCAGATCGGCTCGTTGTCAAACACCGACCAAGCGACGCCGACATTGGCGAAAAGACCGACACTGCAGACGAGATAGAACAGGATGAGGCCCTGCAGGATGCGCAGCCCCTTCAGGCGCTGGTCGCGATAGGTGAGGAAGTTGTTGAGCATGAAGTTGCTGGTCATGGCGCAGAATGCCGCGATGCCCTGCGCTTCGGCAAAGGGGAGCGCGAAGGCCTCGAGGCCGACGAACAGCGCGACAAAATGCACGACGAGGCCGATCGAGCCGACCAGCGCGAACAAGAGGAAGCGCAGCGATATGACATCGTTGGTGAGCTTCGCCAGAATGAGGCCGAGGAAATCCAGCGCCACCATGGAATCGAGCTTGCTCTCGCCATGCAGGCGCGAGCCGAACGTATAGGGCACCTCGAGGATACGCAGCGAGCCGCGCGCCGTGGCGACCACATCGAGGAGGATCTTGAAGCCCTGCGTCGAGAGCTGCGGCGCAAGTCGCTCGAAGCGGTCGCGCCGGATCATGAAGAATCCGCTCATGGGATCGGCGACGCTGACGCGCAGCACCTGCTGGGCGAGTATGGTCGCGAACTTGCTGAAGCCCGCGCGCTTGTTGTCGAAACTCTCGGCACTGCCGCCATCGATATAGCGGCTTCCTATGACGAGATCGGCCTCGCCGCGCTCGATCAGGCCGAGCATCTTGGCAAGCTGTGTTTCGTCATGCTGCAGGTCGCCATCGATCACTGCCGCGCATGGCGCCGAGGAGGCCAGCATGCCCTCGATGCAGGCGCCGGACAGGCCGCGACGGCCGATGCGACGGATGCACCGCACCCGCGGGTCGGTCCGCGCCAGATCGCGCACCGCATCGGTGGTGCCGTCAGGGGAATTGTCGTCAACGAAAATCACTTCCCAGGCGATGCCTGTCAGGGCCGCGTCGAGGCGCTGAACCAAAGTGGCCACATTGCCGCGCTCGTTGAAAGTGGGGACGACAACGGACAACTGCAGCGGGGCACCCGCTTGCACGATCTGTCCGGGGACCGGTGTGATGGCATCGCTCATGGCGCCAGCATATATCTGCAGCGCAAGAGCCTGCCAAGGCGCAGCGGGAACGCGTCAACCGTTTGATACCATACGGGAAAACGGGTGGCCGGCAACCATGGCAACAGCCAGAAATGCAAACGACCCCGAACAACCGGCGCACGTACATCCGGCGCGCCATCCCACTCAAGGGCTAAGGTCATTCAAGGTCGTCTCGGCAACGGAGCGGTTAGGCATCGACGTTGCCATTGAATGCGAGATAGGAATGCGTGGGCCGTTCCGCAAGGGGAGGCCTAAGAAATCTGGAGGAACTGGTAATGGCAGCGAAGACCGGCAACATTCGCATCGGCATCGGCGGCTGGACCTTCGAGCCCTGGCGCGGGACGTTTTATCCGGACAAGCTGACCCAGGCGAAGGAACTCAGCTACGCCGCCTCCAAGCTCACCTCCATCGAGATCAACGGCACCTATTACGGCTCGCAAAAGCCCGAGAGCTTCCGCAAATGGGCAAGCGAGGTGCCGGATGATTTCGTGTTCTCCCTGAAGGGGCCGCGCTTCGCCACCAACCGCAAGGTGCTGGCCGAAGCCGGGGACAGCGTGAAGCGCTTCTACGATTCCGGCGTGCTCGAACTCGGCGACAAGCTCGGCCCGGTGCTGTGGCAGTTCATGCCGACCAAGAAATTCGACGAGGCCGATTTCGGCGCCTTCCTCGAACTCTTGCCGCGCGAACTGGATGGCCGGACGCTCCGCCATGTGGTGGAGGTGCGACATGACAGTTTCTGCACGCCGGCCTTTATCGCCCTGCTTCGCGAACACAAGATCCCTGTGGTCTTCTCCGAACACGCAACCTATCCGGCGATCGCCGACGTCACCTCCGACTTCGTCTATTTGCGCCTGCAGAAGGGCGAGGACTCGATTCCGACCGCCTATGCGCCGAAAGCACTGGATGCCTGGGCCAAGCGTTTCAAGGATTTTGCCGGCGGCGGCGAGCCCGACGACCTGCCCCGCGTGAGTGACGGCAAGATCAAGAAGCAGCCACGCGACGTGTTTGCTTATGTGATCCACGAAGCGAAAGTACGCGCACCGCATGGCGCGATGGCGCTGATCGAGCGGGTCTAGTCAACCAGGGAACGGCACATGGCCAAGGCTGCGAAGACATCCGCGAAGAAGACATCCGAGAAGAAAGCAAAGCTCTTCACCATCGGCTACGAGCAGACGCCCGCAAAATCCGTGCTCGACGAACTCGAAGCCGCCGGGGTGAAGCTTCTGGTCGATGTGCGCGCCGTCGCCGCATCGCGCCGGCCGGGCTTCTCGAAGTCGCAGCTCCAGGCCGGGCTGGATGAGCGCGGCATCGGCTATCTGCATCTGCGCGGGCTCGGCACGCCGAAGGACGGCCGCGAGGCGGCGCGGTCGGGCAATGTCGCGCAGCTCGAAAAGGTCTACAGCGCGCATCTGAAGACGCCGCAGGCACGCGAGGAGATGGACGAACTCGCTGCGCTGGTGAAGCAGGCCGGACCGATCTGCATCCTCTGCTATGAGCGCGATCATGCGCAGTGCCACCGGCGCTGGATCGCGGAGATCATCGAAAACCGCGAAGGCGTCGCCATCGAAAACCTGGTCGCGCCGCAGGTTTGAGCCGACGTCAAAAATTCACCTGGCGTTCCCTCCTTGTTCCCTTATCCACACTGGACGCAACCTTATCCCCATATAATCTACCTATAGTTGTTAAATACAGTTGCATTCTGTTGCGTTGGGTGGGGGCTCGATGCGTTGGGGACGGATATTGCGAACTGTGGGGCTAGTGATCGGCCTCATCCGCGCCGATGCGGCCGGCGCTCACGACCTCGATGAGATGGACATCGAATTCAATGTCCTGACGCCTGCACGATCAAAATCATTCTGGTCAGAGCTGCTGGACAACCGCGCCAATCGCAAACGTCCCTTCGACTATCTGTCCGGCGGCATGCCCGACAGGCTGATCTATTTCGGCGGGATTGACGCATCGAAATGGAGTTTCGGCGCCTTTGCCGGCGCGCAGTGGATGCCAAACGGCATCGACCGCAACGGCTTCATTCTGCGCCTGTTCGTCTCCGAGAGTCTGGAGCGTTATACAGACCGCTTCGGCAAATACGATACCCAGATCGGCCGTGCCTATCTCCTGCCGGGCTACATGTTTCGCGTCGGCCGTCTGGAAGCGCAGCTGCTCGCAGGACCCGATGCCGAATTGGACTTCTTCTTCCAGAACGGCCGCCCCGATCGCTGGCGCGCCCGCTTCGGCCTGCGGGGCATCGCTGATCTGTGGTGGGAGCCGACACCTGAACTGATGGTGCAATATGCGCTGTCCGGCACCACCATCGATTCCGGCTACAATACGCGTATCGCTGCCGGCTGGCGATTGTTCGATTCGTTCTGGATCGGACCTGAGGCGGCGCTCTCGAGCGACTATTTCAGCCGCCAGACACGGCTGGGTATCCATCTCACCGGCCTGCGCACCAAAGAATATGAGTGGGCTTTCGCCGCCGGCCGCGTCACCGACGATTTCGGCCGTGAGGGCGTCTATGCCCGTTTCGGCCTCATGCTGCGCCCAAAACGGGCACCGTTCTTCGACAACTAGTGCCTGATCCCGAAAAGTGGATTCCGGTTTTCGGACAAGATCATACGATGGGTCAGATGCTAGCCGAGCCGCCACACCGCCTGCGGCTGCTCATAGCCACGCACCTGGACGTCGCCAAGAAACGCCGCATCGCGCCCCGCCTCCCCCGCTGCATCGCGCACCGCTACGGAAATCAGCAATTGCGAGCCAAACTCCTTGTTGAGCGCTTCGAGGCGGGCGGCAAAGTTCACGGTGTCCCCGATGACGGTGTATTCCTTGCGCCGGGGTGAGCCGACATTACCGACGATCACGGGGCCCATATGAATGCCGATGCCAATCCGCAGCGGCCAGGCGCTGCCGTCGTTGTTCACCTCCATTTCCGCCAACATTTCGCGCGCGGCCTCCACTGCGCATTGCGCTGCGTTCCGATCCTCGATGGGGGCGCCGAACACTGCGAGAAAGCCATCGCCGAGAAACTTGTTGACGATACCGGAGTGACGATCAAGCACCTCGACCAGGATCGCGAAGGCTTCATCGAGACGCTCAACCACCTGGCGCGGGGTGTGGATGCGCGTCGCGGCAGTGAAGTTGCGGATATCGACGAACATCACCGCGACCTGCCGCATCTCGGTGGTGGGCGCCGCTCCAGTGGCAAGCAGACGCTCTACCACTTGCGGCGAGACATGCTGGCCGAACAGATTGGTGACGTGATCTCGCGCAGCGGCTGCGGCGATGCTCGCTTCAAATTGTCGCCGTAGCTGCATGCCGACCGCGCCGGCGAGCACGCCGCCAACGAACAGCATGACGGCACGGACCAGCTGGAAAATGCTTTCCGGCATCGGCTCGTCGGCAAAGCCGGCAGGATGATACAGCATCGCCATGGCGAACATCTGCGACGCCGCAACAAAGCCGGTGAAGGTGGAAAGCCAGAAATCCAGCCGCAGGGTCGAGAGGATAATGAACACGAAATAGGTCAGCGGCGCCGCGAAGGCGAGCGCAGTATTGGCACCCATCCAGTTCATGTGCAGATAGAGCGCGGCGGTCGGCACGCTGGTCTCGATCAACGCGCTGAGATAGCGCCGGAGGATCGGGACATCCTTGTTCGCGGCGACGCGGCGGGAGACCAGATACAGCACCAGAAGCTCGAACGCGAGAAATGGCAGGAAGATCACATAGGTCGAGCCAAGCTCGAAGCCGCCGCGGGAAATGCCGATGAAGATCGACGGCACCAGTAGCTGGATGACCGTGACGATAGCAGTGAGGATCGCGACCGTCGCGATGAGCGCCTTGATGCGCAGCCGCTCCGTGAGCAGCACCTGACGGTTCAGCGCGTCGCGGGCGGCCTGAAGCTCGGCGCTTTCGGTAGCGGGTGTGAAAATGGTTCGTCGAAGCGGTCGCATCGGCGACAGATTAACCGCCGATTGCGGAATCAACGAGCCCTAATATCAGCGCCGATATTGCCAATCTGTAACGTGCCCCGCCCTTGCTAGCCCCTAGCGTCGCAGGCCCAAGCCCGGATGACACATTCCTTACCGCCAAAATCGTAGCACTTCTTCGTCGCTTCATTGAGCGTCGAGGAAATGCGCGGGGCAACCGCATAGCCGTGAGCGCCGCAGGGATTGGCCATATCCACCGCCAGCGCTGCGCAGGCGCGGTTCATGGTGACGGTGGTGCAATCGCCTTTGCAGGCTTTCTTCGCTGCAGCGAGGGCGGACGCCTGCGCCGGATGATCATAGGCCTGGCCATAGGCACCGCATTTGCCAATGGCCAGCGCACCGGCGCCAATTGCCGGCTGCAGGGATGCAAGGCTGAAAATGAGTGTAGCAGAAAAAAACGCGCGTGAGCGCGCGGCAATTCGAGACGACAACTTCCCCTCCCCCGAGGTGCAATCGTCGCGACGTTAGCGCGAGGGAGTTTCGACTTGGTGAATGAAATCGAAAGAATAGCGGCTACGACATCGTACCGAGTGCGCGGAGTCGCTCGGCATCTTCCGGCATCACCGGATTGTAAACGACCATAGTAAGATCGGCGCGGCCATCCACCACGAAGGCCGAATACTCGAACATCAACTGGCCGAGCACGGGATGGCGGATGCGCTTGACGCCGTCGCCATGGGGGCCCTGCACATTGTTGTCGCGCCACAGAGTCGCGAATTCTCGGCTGCGACGGCAGAGATCATCGACCAGTGGCTCGACCTCCGCGGTCGCACCGGCGCGGCTCGCATCGATCCTGAACGCGCCGACGACGAAGCGGGCAACGCTTTCCCAATCATATTGCGCGGCGCGTGCGCGTGGATCGAGGAAGATGAAGCGCAGGATGTTACGCTGCTCGGGCGGCAGCGCGCCGTAATCCGTGAGCATCGTGGTGGCAGCGCGATTCCAGGCGACCACATCCCAGATCGCCGTTCGGATCAGAGCGGGGCTCGGCTCGAGCGCATCGAGAACGCGCTGCAGCCGCGGCGAGACATCGTCGCTCTTCCGATAACGCACCTCCGGCGGACGACCGAGGCCGATCAGAAACAGATGCTCGCGCTCCACATCGGTGAGCATGAGTGCGCGGGAGATTCGATCCAGCACATCAGCCGACGGCGCGCCACCGCGGCCCTGCTCCAGACAGGTGTACCAAGTCGAACTGATATTGGCGCGTTGCGCCACTTCCTCACGCCGCAGGCCGCGCGTACGACGACGCGCCGTCGAGAAGCCGAACGCCGCGGGATCGAGTCTGGTCCGCCGATCACGCAGATAGTCGCCAAGGGCGTTGTCATTTGTTGGAAGAATGCTCATCCTGACAGTCATTATACTACGATAATCTCGCGACTTTACCATGATAGCCGCGATAGCCACCTTTGTCCCGTCAAACAAAGCGGAGCTTTCGCATGCGTGTATTCGTTACCGGGGCCACAGGATTTATCGGGTCGGCCGTCACCAGGGACCTCATCGCAGCAGGTCACCACGTCATCGGCCTCTGCCGATCCGAAACCAAGGCACAAGCGCTTGTCGATGCCGGGGCCGAAGTCTATCGCGGCTCGATCAACGACCTCGACGGCCTTCAGGCCGGCCTGGCGCGCGCCGATGGCGTGATCCATCTCGCCTTCAATCACGACTTCTCGCAATTCGCCGCAAATTGCGAGGACGACCGGCGCGTCGTCACCGCGCTCGGCGCAGCGCTGGCTGGCTCAAGCCGGCCGCTGATCGTGACCTCGGGCACCGGGCTCGCCAACACGGTACCAGGCGAAGCGGCCAACGAGGACAATGCGATCATCGGATCGGACCGGCATCCGCGTGCGACCTCCGAAGAAGCTTCCGCCGCCGTGGCTGCCACCGGCGTCAATGTGTCGGTGGTCCGGCTGCCTCAGGTGCATGACCCCAGAAGGCAGGGCCTGATCTCCCCGGCCATCGATATCTACCGCCAGAAAGGCGCTTGCGCCTATGTCGGTGACGGACAGACACGATGGCCTGCCGCCCATGTGCTGGATGTCGCCTGCCTCTATCGGCTTGCCATCGAGAAAGCGGAGCCGAACGCAAAATATCATGCGGTGGCGGAAGAAGGACTAACGCTGCGCGCGATTGCGGAGACGATCGGAAACCGTCTCGGTCTGCCCGCAACGTCGATCGCGCCGGACGAGGCCGAGACATTCTTCGGCTGGCTCGGCATGTTCGCGACACACGACGTCCCGGCATCGAGCGCGAAGACTCGGCAGAAACTCGGCTGGGCGCCGACGGGACCGGGACTGCTGGAGGATCTGACGCAACTCGTTGTCGAGGACGCGTGAGTGAAACCCATCGCTGTCATCGCCCGCGAAAGCGGGCAATGAAAGACCGAGAGTCGATCACACGGCAGTCTATCCGCCCCGCGCCTCTTCAAGTGCCTGCGGCGTGTCGATATCAAGGAAGGCGCCGCGGCCTTCGACAGCGACATCCGTCACCGCTTCGGCATGTTTCAGGATCAGCTCCCGCGCACCGACATCGCCGTCCAGCGTCATCAATTCCGGGAAGAAGCGGCGCGACCACAGCACCGGATTGCCGCGGCGGCCGTCGCTCACCGGCACTGCGATGAGGTGGCCGCGATCCGGCGCGAAGGCATCGATCAGGCGATCGATCAGTTTCGTATCGATCAGCGGCATGTCACCGAGACAGACCACAGCACCATCGTCGGCCTTCGGCACGGAAGCGATGCCGGCTTTCACCGAACTGGCGATGCCGTCGGGATAATCGGGATTGTAGACAAAGGTGACGTTGAGGCCTCTCAGCGCCTTCTCGACCTCGGCAGCCTGATGACCGGTCACCACCGTCACGCTGCTCGCTTTCGATTTGAGCGCATGTTCGACGACGATGCGCACCAGCGGCTTGCCGCCGAGGTCGGCGAGCAGCTTGTTCGGGCCACCCATTCGCGTGCCGCGGCCGGCGGCGAGAATGAGCGCGGCAACGCTGCGGTTGCCATCGGTCTCGGCGGGCGCGCGCGGTTGCGGGCGCGTCACGATTTCCATCAACAGACCGCCGACGCCCATGCCGACCAGATCGGCCCGCGTTACTTCGAGGCCTGCCAGCAGGCGCATCAGGACCCAGTCGAAACCATTTTCCACCGGCGAGCGTGCGCAGCCCGGCGCCCCCAGCACCGGAACGTTGCCGGCCTCGCCGATCAAGAGCAGATTACCGGGGTCCACGGGCATGCCAAAGTGATGGATGATGCCGCCGACTGCCTCGATGGCCGCCGGGATGACGTCGCGGCGATCGGCGATGGCAGAGGCGCCGAACACGATGACGAGTTCGGCGCCGAGCCGTAGCAGTTCGTCGAGCGTTTTCGCGAGCACCTTTTCATCATGCGGCACGCGGCGTTCGGCGATAATCCTTGCCCCCGCAGGTACAAGCCGCTCTTCGGTAACACGCAGAGTCTTGTCGATCACCTTGGGTGACAAACCTGGCAGCAAGGTCGAGACGACGCCGATTCTCTTCACCTTGTAGGGGGCGATCCGCATCGCCGCACCGCCTGCGGCCTTCACCGCAGCATCGCGCAGTGTCGCCGCGACGCCGAACGGGATGAGCTTCACCGTAGCGATCATTTCGTTCTCGACGACCGGCTTGAATGCCTCAAGGGTCGCGAAGGTGATCGCCTCATCGACGCCATTGATGCGATCGACGGCGGCACGATCAATGACCAGCACGCCGGGCTTGGCGGCAAACAGATTCGCGCGGCCTGTGAAGGCGCGCTCAACCGTGACGCCCTCGCCTGCCACCGCCTGCGCGATACTGGCGGCGGCGGCGTCCTCCGAAACGTCGCCGTCTTCGAGACGCACGACAACCACTTCCTTGACGCCTGCACGCGTCAATTCGGCCACTTCATCGGGGCCGATGGTGGTGCCCTTTTTAAGAACGAGCGCGCCTTGCCGCAACGTGTGAACGGTGACGCCGCCGAGTGCATCGGCCGGGCTGGCCGGACCGAACTTCATGCTGCGCTCGCCTTTGCGTCTTTCGGTAGACGTAGTTCGGCGGTGATCTCGGCCATGATCGACACCGCGATCTCGGACGGCGAGACGGCGCCGATATTCAGGCCGATGGGTGCCTTGATCTTCGCAAGGTCAGCATCGGTCGCGCCTTGGTCTTTCAGGCGATCGAGGCGCTTGGCGTGGGTTTTCCGCGAGCCGAGCGCGCCGATATAGAAACAGCCCTTCTCGAACGCATGCATCAGGGCGGGATCGTCGATCTTTGGATCGTGCGTGACCGCGACGAAAGCGGTCCAGCGATCGATGCCGAGCGGCGGCAGCGCCTCATCCGGCCATTCGGCAATCAGCTTCACATCGGGGAAGCGTTCGGGACTGGCAAAGGCGGTGCGCGGATCGACCACCGTGACGTCGTAGTCGAGCGAGCGCGCCAGCGGCGCTAGCGCCTGGCTGATATGAACGGCGCCGATGATCACGAGTTTGGCGGTCGGTGCATAGACGTTGAGGAACTGCTTCTTGCCGTCCACCTCGACCATGGCGCTCTTGCCCATACGGAGCTGTTTTTCCAGCTCCGCATGCAAGGGATCGGCAGCGAAGTCTACCGCCTTCACTAATCGTTGTATACCGTCGGATATATTGGTCACCACAATGACCGGGCGACGCGCGGCGCGCTCGACATTGAGCAGCGCCAGTGTCTCGGTTTTCACGATCAGCCTACCTTTTCGACAAAAACGCGGATGGTGCCGCCACAGGAGAGACCGACATTCCAAGCGGTCTCGTCGGCCACGCCGAATTCCAGCAGCTTCGGCTTGCCGCTTTCGATCACGTCCAGCGCCTCGGTCACCACGGCGCCCTCGACGCAGCCGCCCGAGACCGAGCCAAGGAAGGTGCCGTCGTCATTGATGACCAGATTAGAGCCCGCCGGGCGCGGCGCCGAGCCCCAGGTCTCCACCACCGTAGCCAGCGCGACGCCGTGACCGGCCTTTTGCCAGGCCTCAGCGGCCTGCAGGATGTCTTCTTCGCGATTGAGCATCAGAACCTCCTCAGGCAGCCGGGCGGATCAACGGACGGTGATGGCCGGATGTCGGCGCGGACAGCGCTTTAATCAGCCCATCGATAGACGTCAAATTATGTACCGGGCGGAATTCGTCAACGTGGGGCAGCATCATTTTGATGCCCTGCGCCTTCGGCTCGAAGCCGTCGAAGCGCAGCAACGGGTTTAGCCAGATCAACCGCCGGCAGGAGCGATGCAGCCGGTCCATTTCGAAAGCCAGTTGGGAATCCGCCTCGCGTTCGAGGCCGTCGGAAATCAGGAGTACGATGGCGCCCTGCCCGAGCACGCGGCGTCCCCACAGCTTGTTGAATTGATGCAGCGAGGCCGAGATACGGGTGCCGCCGGCCCAATCCTGCACGGATGCCGAGCATGAGGCGAGCGCCTCGTCCGGATCGCGCGCCCGCAGCGCGCGGGTCACATTGGTCAGCCGGGTGCCAAACAGGAATACCGAGACACGCTTGCGCGCATCGGTGATGGCATGGAGGAAATGCAGGAACAGGCGGGTATACTCGCTCATCGAGCCGGAAATATCGAGCAGCGCGACGATGGGCGCCGGCTTGTCGATGAGACCGAGACGGCGGATATCGACAATATCGCCGCCGGTCCGCAGCGAGGCACGCAACGTCCGGCGCAGGTCGAGGCGCGATCCCTGCCTGTCCGGCCGGGTGCGGCGGGTGCGTAGCTCGGCTTGCGGCAGGCGCATCGCCGCGATAGCGCGGGTGACCTCGGCGATCTCCGCCGCGCTCATCTGCGCAAAGTCTTTCTTCTGCAGGATTTCACGATCGGAGACCGAGAGCTTGATCTCGTGCTCCTGCGGCGCCTCACGCTCCTCGCCTCTGGATGGCTGCGCCATCGCCTCCTGCACACGGCGGGAGGCCGGTGGCGGCTTGCGCTTGGCGTCGTCGGGCAGCGGCACCGAATCGAGCATCTGCTTCCAGTCTTCCTCCGCGCGGAAGAACAGGTCGAAGGCCTGGCGGAAAATCAGCGCATGATCGTGACGCTTGACGAAGATGGCTTCGAGCGTGGTGAACACATCGGCGCGTTTGCCGATCTCGATCAATTGCAGCGCGGCCAGCGCATCAATGGCGGCGCCCGGCCCGACCGGCAGCCCCGCCTTGCGCAAAGCGCGGGCGAAGCCGATGACATTGTCGGCCATCTGCCCGGTCGGAGGATTGAGATGATCGATGGCCATGCGATCCCCGATCAATCGCTCGTTGCTTCCTTGATCGTCTTTGCCAGCAGATCGCCCTGCATGCGCTGGATGTCATCCTGATACTTCAGCAGCGCACCAAGCGTATCGCCCACCACCTGCGGCGTCAGCGAACGGGCATCGAGTTCAGTAAGCGCCGTGGCCCAATCGATGGTCTCGGCGACGCCCGGCGACTTGTAGAAATCCTGATCGCGCAGCTTCTGCACGAAGGACACCACCTGCTGCGACAACTTGGCTGAAATACCGGGCACGCGCGATTTCACGATGGCGAGTTCGCGATCCGCGGCGGGGTAATCGACCCAGTGATACAGACAGCGCCGCTTCAGCGCGTCGTGAATCTCGCGGGTGCGGTTCGAGGTGATAATGACGATGGGCGGGGCTGGCGCCTTGACGGTGCCGAGTTCGGGAATCGTGACCTGGAAGTCCGAGAGGATTTCGAGCAGATAGGCTTCGAAGGCCTCGTCCGCACGATCAAGCTCGTCGATCAACAGTACCGGCGGCCCATTCACATCAGGCTCCAGCGCCTGCAGCAGCGGGCGCTTAATCAGATAGCGGTCGGCAAAGATATCGCTGGCGAGCTGATCGCGATCGCTCTCGCCGGCGGCTTCCGCGAGACGGATCGCAATCATCTGCGAGGCGCTGTTCCACTCATAGACGGCAGAGGAGACGTCGAGGCCTTCATAACACTGCAGGCGGATCAGCTTGCGGCTGAGCGCGGCTGACAGCACTTTTGCGATCTCGGTCTTGCCGACGCCCGCCTCGCCCTCGAGGAACAGCGGCCGGCCCATACGCAGCGACAGATAGGCCACCGTCGCCAGCGAGCGCTCGGCGAAATAACCGCGCTTGGTGAGCAGATCGAGCATGCCATCGACGGAGGTGGGAAGCGCCGATGGTGCAGTCATGAATGTCCCAATCTTGAACTGACGAGCCTGATTGATCAGGCTCGATTGTTGGCGGCTTCAACGGCGCGCTTGGCCAGAACGCCGATCAGATGCGCACGATACTCGGCGCTACCGTGCAAGTCACTGTTGAGGCCATCCGGTGAGACGGCGATGCCGTCCAGCGCCTTCGGCGAGAAGCGCTTCTTCAGCGCCTCCTCGAACGCCTCGACGCGGAACACACCGTCCTGGCCCGCGCCCGTCACGGTGACCCGCACCGCCGAGGGCATCTTGGCGACGAACACCCCGACCAGCGCATAGCGCGAGGCCTGGTTGCGGAATTTCTGATAGGCCGCCTTCTTCGGCAGCGGGAAAGAGATCTTGGTTATGATCTCGTCCGGCTCCAGTGCCGTGGTGAACAGTCCCTGGAAGAAGTCTTCCGGCTTCAGCTTGCGCTTATTGGTGACGATGGCGGCGCCCATCGCCATGACGGCGGCGGGGTAGTCCGCAGTCGGATCGTTGTTGGCGAGCGACCCGCCAATGGTACCCTTGTGGCGCACAGCGGGATCTCCGATCAGGCCGGCAAGTTCGGCCAATGCCGGAATCGCTTCGGCGACCGTGGCCGAAGCCGCGACGTCCGCATGCCTGGCGAGCGCGCCGATGACGAGCGCGCGGCCCTTGATCTCGATGCCGTCGATCCCCTCGATATGGGAGAGATCGACCAGATGCGGCGGCGCTGCCAGGCGCTGCTTCATCACAGGCACCAGCGTATGGCCGCCGGCGATCAGCTTTGCATCTTCGTTCTTGGCGAGGAGATTGGCGGCCTGCCGCACGGTAGACGGACGATGATATTTGAATTCGTACATGAGGGGTTTTCCGGGCGCGTTTCGCGATTATCGTTGAACGTCAGGCGAGATCGGATTTTTCCATCGCCGAGTCCTTCATAGATCTGGCACCCGCGGCGATCGACGCCACGATGTTCTGATAGCCGGTGCAGCGGCAGAGATTGCCTTCGAGTTCTTCGCGGATCACATGGTCCTCGAGATCGTGCCCCTTGCGGCGAACGATATCGATGGCGGTCATGATCATGCCGGGGGTGCAAAAACCGCACTGCAGGCCGTGATTATCGCGAAATGCTTCCTGCATCGGATGCAGCGGCGCGCCATCGGCGGCGAGCCCCTCGATGGTCTTCACTTCATGCCCGTCGGCCATCACCGCGAGCGTGGTGCAGGCCTTCACAGCCTTGCCATCAAGATGCACGACGCAGGCGCCACATTGCGAGGTGTCGCAGCCCACATGAGTGCCAGTCAGGCGCAGTTCTTCCCGCAGGAATTGCACCAGCAGGGTGCGCGGATCGATACTCTTGCTAACGGGACTGCCATTCACGATCATCGAGACTTTTGCCATATGCACTCTCTTTGCCGGCGCATGCCATTGCGTGGCCGCCCGGTTCTTAAAATCGTTCCAAACGCATCATATGGACGAAGTTTTGGCTCGGCAACCGCGGGAGCTGGCTGCGAGATACGCGTTTTCCGCGGAGTTCAAGAGAGTGTGATCGTGTGCGATCTGGTCCCGGGCGCTATGCCGCGCACCCGCGCTGCTTCGCAGAACCGGGACCGTAACAGATGCCAGAGCTTCGTGCGGTCCCGGTTCTGCGCAGCGGCATGAAGCATGCCGCAACGCGCCCGGGACACAGGACTCACCCCTGCACGGCCTTTGCGAAATTGCCGAAGAACTCGTCGGCAATCTTCTTCGCCGAGCCGTTGATCAGACGCTGGCCAAGCTGGGCGAGCTTGCCGCCGATCTGCGCTTCCACATTGTAGGTCAGCAGCGTACCGCCATCCTTGTCGGTGAGCGCCACAACGGCACCGCCCTTGGCGAAGCCGGCAACGCCGCCCTCGCCTTCGCCGGTGATCTTGTAACCGTTCGGCGGGTCGAGATCGCTCAGTGTTACCTTGCCCTTGAAGCGGGCCGAGACCGGGCCGACCTTGATTTTTGCTGTCGCGCGAAAGCCGCCTTCATCGGTGGCCTCGAGCTCCTCGCAACCCGGGATGCAGGATTTCAGCACGGCCGGATCGTTGAGCTTCTCCCACACCACTTCGCGGCTCGCGGCCAGTTGCACTTCGCCGCTCATCGTCATGGCCATGGGGCAGTCTCCTGAACATCCGGGGGATTCAAAACGCGATGTAATTCCAAGTAATGCAGAGATTGCACAAAGGAAAGACCGGCGAATCGTCGAAAGCCTGCTTATTCGCAGTGCAACAACCATGTTCCGCCGAGCCGTTTGCAGGCCTCTTGGAGACTCCGGCGAGAATGGCTAGGGTCCGGCCGCAATGAGTACAGCTCTTTCTCCTCTCCTGGCGCCGCTGCTGTCGAGCGCTCCCATGCGCGCGATTTGCGACGACGCGACGACATTGCAGCATATGCTGGATTTCGAGGCCGCACTCGCGCGCGTAGAGGCTGCGGTCGGCGTGATTCCCGCCGCTGCCATCTCCGCCATCGAGACGTCCTGCCGCGCCGACCGTTTCGACCTTGCCGCGCTGGCCGAGGCAGCGACTCGCTCGGGCAATCTGGCGATCCCGCTGGTCAAGGCGCTGACGGCCGATGTCGCGCAGACCGCCCCCGACGCCGCGCGCTATGTGCATTGGGGCGCCACCAGCCAGGACGTGATCGACACTGCGACCATGCTCGGCCTGCGCGCTGCGATCGACACTCTGCTCGCCGACCTCGACCGCGCCATCGCCGGCTTCGCAAAACTGGCCGAGCACCATCGCCATACGGCCGTGGTCGCCCGCACTTGGTTGCAGCACGCGCTGCCGATGCCGTTCGGACTGAAGCTCGCCGAATATGCCGCGGCCCTGCACCGCTCGCGCCATCGGCTCGCGCGCTTGCGTGCTGACGGGCTCGCCCTGCAATTTGGCGGCGCTGCCGGCACGCTTGCCGCGCTCGGCGACAAGGGGCTTCTCGTCGCCGAACAGCTCGCGAAGGAACTGGACCTGCCGCTGCCGGACGCCCCCTGGCACACGCATCGCGACCGCATCGCCGAAGCCGCCTCGGTGCTTGCCATCCTCACCGGCACCTGCGGCAAGATCGCACGCGACGTCTCGCTGATGATGCAGACCGATGTGGGCGAAGCCTTCGAGCCATCGGGCGCCGGCCGCGGCGGCTCCTCGACGATGCCGCACAAGCGCAACCCTGTCGCATCGGCCTCCGCACTCGGCGCGGCAACCATGGCGCCGAATCTCGCCGCCACCATCTTTGCCGCACAGGTACAGGATCACGAGCGCAGCGCCGGGCCCTGGCATGCGGAATGGCCGACACTGCCGTCGCTGCTGCTGGTGACCTCTGGCGCCCTCGCCGCGATCGTCGATATCGCCGAAGGTCTGGAGGTCGATGCGGACAGGATGCGCAGCAATCTCGACACCGCGCATGGGCTGATCATGGCCGAGGCCGTGACTTTTGCGCTCGCCGAAAAACTCGGCAAGAGCGACGCTCACCATCTGGTGGAAGCGGCGAGCAAGAAGGCCGTCGCAGAGAAAAAGCATCTGCGCGACGTGCTCTCGGCCGATCCGAGGGTGACGGCGCAGCTCGGAGCAAATGCCATCGCCAAATTGTTCGAGCCGATGGACTATCAGGGCGCCTCGCAGGCCCTGATCGATCGTCTGCTCACTTCACTCAAAGTTTGATGTCATTGCCGGGCTTGACCCGGCAATCCATCTTTCTGAATACGGATACTCAGATGGATGCGCGGGTCGAGCCCGCGCATGACGAGAGAATGGAGACTAAACATGCCCATGATCGATGCCGACGGCTGCCTGCTCAATGTTTCCGTCGAAGGCCGCGACGGCGGGCCGACGCTGATGCTCTCCAATTCGCTTGGCTGCACCATGGCCATGTGGGATCCGCAGATGCCGGCGCTCTCGAAGCTCTTCCGCGTGATCCGCTATGATCGCCGCGGCCACGGCAAGTCGGGTATGAATGGCCCGACATCGATGGAGCGCTATGGCAAGGATGTGTTGGCGATTCTCGACGATCTCAACATCGACAAGGTGCACTGGTGCGGCCTGTCGATGGGCGGCATGGTCGGGCAATGGCTCGGCGCCAATGCGCCGGATCGCTTCAACAAGATCATCCTTGCCAATACCAGCTGCTATTATCCGGACCCGACCAACTGGCACAACCGCATCAAGACCGTGCGCGAAGGCGGCCTTGCCGCCGTCGCCGATGCCGTGATCGGTGGCTGGCTGACCGCCGATTTCCGCGAGCGCGAGCCTGACGTAACCGCAAAGATGAAGGCGATGCTGCTGGCCTCGCCGGTGGACGGCTACCTCGCCGCCTGCGAGGCGCTGAGCACGCTCGACCAGCGCGCGCTGCTGCCGAAGATCGAGAGCCCGGTGCTGGTGATCGCCGGCAAGCAGGACAATGCGACGCCAGTTTCGGCAAGCGAATTCATCCGCGCCAACATTCCCGGCGCCAGCATGACGCTACTGGATGCCGCGCATATTTCGAATGTGGAGCAGAGCCACGCGTTTACGGAAGCCGTGGTCGGCTTCCTGACGCAGCGCTGATCCTTCGTCCCGGCGTTCGCCGGGACGAAGGACTGAGGCTTCGGAGTTACACACATGGACGAACAGCAACGCGCCGAACAAGGCACCGCCAAGCGCCGCAAGATTCTCGGCGATGCGTGGGTCGACAAATCCGCTGCCGGCAAGAACAGCTTCAATGCGGACTTCCTCGATCTGATCAGCCGCTATGCCTGGGGCGAGATCTGGACACGGCCGCAATTCGACGATCGCACACGGCGCGTGCTGGTGATCGGGACCATGCTGGCCCTCGGCCAGTGGGACGAATTCCGCATGCATGTGCGCGCCGCGCTCACCGAAGGCGGATTTACGCCGGACGACATCAAGGAAATCCTGCTGCAGCAGGCAATCTATTGCGGCGTCCCCGCGGCCAACCACGCCACCAAGGAAGCCGGCGCTGTCATCAAGGAACTGGGACTGAAGATTTAGGCCGCATTCGCCTTGTGCAGCGAGGGCGCTTCGCCCGGATCAGCGGCCGCCCAATCGGGCAGCTCAACCGCCGCACGGCGCATGGACGGCTCGAAGACCATCACGACGGCGACACCGAGCAGCATGAGAAGCTCGGTGATGTGCAGCCGCATGGCGGCAAGCTCGCCAACCTTCCAGGCCATCACCATGCCGGCAAAGGAAATTGCGCCGCCGATGCCAAGCGCCATCGCGAGCGCCTCGTCGCAGCCACCGGTCTTGCGGATCTTGGGTTGCGTGATGAAGGCGAGAAAGACGGCGAAGAAAGCGACCACCGTCAGCTTGGCGAGCGCCAGCAACCACGCATAGCGCACGGTGCCGAAACTCGACAATTGCAGATAGTCGTTCAGAAATAGCGCGAGCGAAATGTTCGGGCGTTCGTAAAATCCCTGGATCGGCGAGACCATGATGCGGAACGCGAAGATGGTCCAGGTCGGGATGAAATAGCTTGCCAGCAGCGCACCGGTAACGGTGCTGATACGCCAGGTCTGGATCGTACCCTTTGCAGGCCCATTGTCCTGAAAAACGCTGTGCTCGGACATCCCGCCATCGCCTCGTCTGCGACTCGCCCACGAGCCGGTATGGTTGACGGGGAGCTAACGCCGAGTCCGACAATGCGACAACGTAAACCAATTGGTAACCTTAATTTTCAGAAGGCGGGGAAAGCTGGCGCACGGCAAAGTTTCTGCTTGCCAAAAGAAAAGCCCCGCCTTTCGGCGGGGCCTTCTTCAGGGGTGCTGGGAACACCGCTCTCTATTAACGCTGCTGACCGGGCTTACCATGCCCCGGATCCTGCTGCTGGCCCGGACGGTGCTGCCCGCCCTGCTGGCCCTCATGGCCCTGACCGGGGTGCTGTGTCTGCTGACCCGGCTTACGCTGGTCTTGATCGTTCTGGCTCTGATTTTTCGACACTTGTCGTTCTCCATCGTTGAACCATCCAACCCACTCTCAACGCCGGTTCATAAAAGTCGTTTCAGTTCCCGCATGGTGATTGCAAGGCGGTTGCGCGGAGCAAATGTGACAGCGGAACCGTTTGCGCTGCAGCGAAAAACGGCAGGGACAGCTCAACTTAGCCGCACCTTACCCTGTTGCTGTCCCCGCAAAAGCGCTGTTAGAAAATGAAACAGCGACCGCGAGATTCCGGCTGTCGGGGTTTTAGCATCGGCGCAGACAAACACGGCAGCACGATACGGGGTCTATGGATTATTTCGCCCAGCAACTGATCAACGGTCTCGTGCTCGGCTCGATCTACGGCCTGATCGCCATCGGTTACACCATGGTCTACGGCATCGTCGGCATGATCAATTTCGCCCATGGCGACATTTTCATGATCGGCGGCTTCATCGCGCTGATCACCTTTCTCATCCTCGTCTCCATCGGCCTCACCGCCGTGCCGGTGATCCTGCTGCTGGTGCTGCTGGTCTCCATGGCGATCACCTCGCTCTATGGCTGGACCATCGAGCGCATCGCCTATCGGCCGCTGCGCCACTCGTTCCGCCTCGCGCCGATGCTGTCGGCGATCGGCATGTCCTTCGTGCTCACCAACTTCTCGCAGGTCTCGCAGGGCGCGCGCGTCAAGCCGGTGCCGCCGATCATCACTGGCGGCTATACGTTGCATGAAGGCGCCGACGGCTTTGCCATCCGCATCTCCAACATCCAGATCATCGTGGTGGTCACCACCTTGGTGCTGCTGGCGCTGTTCACCTATCTCGTCGCCCGCACGCGCCTCGGCCGCGACATGCGCGCCTGCGAGCAGGACCAGAAGATGGCGTCGCTGCTCGGCGTCGATGTCGATCGCACGATCTCCATGACCTTCGTGATCGGCGCCGCGCTCGCCGCCGTCGCCGGCATGATGTACCTGCTCTATTACGGCCTGGTGGATTTCTTCATGGGCTTCGTCGCCGGCATCAAGGCCTTCACCGCCGCCGTGCTCGGCGGCATCGGCTCGCTGCCCGGCGCCATGCTGGGCGGCCTCCTGATCGGCCTGATCGAGACGCTGTGGTCGGCCTATTTCTCGACGGAGTACAAGGACGTCGCCGCCTTCTCGATCCTGATCGTGGTGCTGATCTTCCTGCCCACCGGTCTGCTCGGCCGCCCCGAAGTCGAAAAAGTCTGAGACGGGATCCGGCGTGGCAGTGACATCGACATCAAGCAAAACTGCCCGCGGCCTCGACGTCGCATTCATCCTCAAGAAGGCCCTCATCTCTGCGCTGGTGGCGGTCGTACTGTTCTCGCTGATGATCGGCGTGCGCACCGAAGCCGGCCCGACCGGGCAACTCATTTACTGGACGCGCTTCGGCGATCTCGCCGC
The DNA here is from genome assembly GCA_002256345.1 of Bradyrhizobiaceae bacterium PARB1. Classification (GTDB taxonomy): domain Bacteria; phylum Pseudomonadota; class Alphaproteobacteria; order Rhizobiales; family Xanthobacteraceae; genus Tardiphaga. The sequence goes on from NKIY01000005.1 coordinate 228,239, forward strand.
CATGGTCGCCACGGTCTTTGGCGGCAGCATACTGTTCGAGCTGCTGCGCCACTGGTGGGGACCGATCGAGAAGGTGCGGATCATGCCGCCGTCCGCCACCCGGGCGCTATCGCTCGCGGGCCGGGCATTGGTGCCGTTGCTCCTGATCTTCGCCTTCCTCGTTCCGGTGATCTTCTACAACGAGCGCTACATCCTCGATCTCGGCATTCTCGTGCTGACCTATGTCATGCTCGGCTGGGGCCTCAATATCGTGGTCGGCCTCGCCGGGCTGCTCGATCTCGGTTACGTCGCTTTCTATGCCGTCGGCGCCTACTCCTACGCGCTGCTGGCCACGACCTTCGGCTGGTCGTTCTGGATCTGCCTGCCGCTGGCCGGCATTCTCGCGGCCTTCTTCGGCATCCTGCTCGGCTTCCCGGTGCTGCGCCTGCGCGGTGACTATCTCGCCATCGTCACCCTCGCTTTCGGCGAAATCATCCGCCTCGTGCTGCTGAACTGGCAATCGCTCACCGGCGGCCCGAACGGCGTTTCCGGGATTCCGCGCCCGACCATGTTCGGTATTCCGCTGACACCGGGCGATGACGGATTGGCTGCCATGCTTGGCATCGAGTTCTCACCGACGCACCGTATCGTCTTCCTGTTCTATCTCATCCTCGCGCTGGCCCTGATCACCAACTGGGCCACCATTCGCCTGCGCCGCCTGCCCATAGGCCGCGCCTGGGAAGCGCTACGCGAGGACGAGGTCGCCTGCCGTGCGCTTGGCATCAACACGACGACGACGAAACTCACCGCCTTCGCCATCGGCGCGATGTTCGGCGGTTTCGCCGGCGCCTTCTTCGCCACGCGGCAGGGCTTCATCAGCCCGGAGAGTTTCACATTCCACGAGTCGGCGCTGGTGCTGGCCATTGTGGTCCTAGGCGGCATGGGCTCGCAGCTCGGCGTCGCGCTCGCAGCCCTTGCGCTGATCGGCGGCTTCGAACTGTTCCGCGGCCTCGAACAATTCCGCATGCTGGTGTTCGGCATGGCCATGGTGCTCTTGATGATCTGGCGCCCGCGCGGCCTGATCGGCCACCGTGCGCCCACCGTCTTTCTCGAACGCAATCAGGCGATCTCCTCCGAATTCGTGAAGGAGGGTGCGGGATGATCAACGATATTCTGAGCGTCGAAAATCTCACCATGCGTTTCGGCGGCATCGTCGCCGTCAACGATCTGTCCTTCACCGCGGAGCGCGGCAAGATCACCGCGCTGATCGGCCCCAACGGCGCCGGCAAGACCACGGTGTTCAACTGCATCACCGGTTTCTACAAGCCGACATCGGGCACCATCCGCCTGCGCCATTCGGATAGCGAATGGCGGCTCGAGACGCTGAACGATTTCCGTATTTCGAAGGTGGCGAAGGTCGCGCGCACTTTCCAGAATATCCGCCTGTTTCCCGGCATGACCGCGCTGGAGAACCTGATGGTGGCGCAGCACAACGCGCTGATGCGCGCCTCCGGTTACACCTTTCTCGGCCTGTTCGGCGTACCCTCTTATCGTGACGCCGAAAGAGCGGCGATCGACCTGTCCCGCTACTGGCTCGATCGGATTGGCTTGCTGGGTCGTGCCGACGAAGCCGCGGGCAATCTGCCTTATGGCGACCAGCGCCGTCTCGAAATCGTCCGCGCCATGTGTACCGAGCCGGCGCTGCTCTGCCTCGACGAGCCGGCCGCGGGCCTCAATGCCAAGGAAAGCGGCGAGCTCAACGAACTGCTGCTGCGCATCCGCGGCGAGCATGGCACCTCGATCCTGCTCATCGAGCATGACATGTCTGTCGTGATGGAGATCTCCGACCACATCAATGTGCTCGACTACGGCGTGAAGATCGCAGACGGCACGCCACAGGAAATTCGCGACGATCCGAAAGTGATCGCGGCCTATCTCGGCGCCGATGAGGAAGAAGCGATCGCTGTCATGGAGGGCGCGACGTGAGCGCCACCCTTCCCTTGTCCCGGACACGCTGCAGCGCTTGCGCTGCTGCGCAGAGCCGGAACCACCACACTCACCGCGCTTCGTGCGGCCCCGGCTCTGCGAAGCAATACTTCGTATTGCATCGCGTCCCGGGCACGGAGGTCACGGCATGAGCTCCTCCCCTGCTCCGCTGCTCATCATCACCGGCCTGCGCGCGTCCTATGGAAAGATCGAAGCCCTCAAGGGCGTCGATCTCTCAATCCAGCACGGCGAGATCGTCGCGCTGATCGGCGCCAATGGCGCCGGCAAATCGACGCTGATGATGACTATCTTCGGCAAGCCCCGCGCCCGCGCCGGCAGCGTGGTCTATGACGGCACGGATATCACCAACCTGCCGACCCACGAGATCGCGCGCATGCGCATCGCGCAGTCGCCGGAAGGCCGCCGCATCTTTCCGCGCATGAGCGTTGCGGAAAACTTGCAGATGGGCGCTGACGTCAATGAAATGACGCAGGCAGAGCACGCTGAAAGCCTCGACAAGGTGCTGACCCTTTTTCCTCGCCTGAAAGAGCGCATGCTCCAGCGCGGCGGGACGCTGTCCGGCGGCGAGCAGCAGATGCTCGCCATCGGCCGCGCACTGATGAGCCGCCCTCGCCTGTTGCTGCTGGACGAGCCCTCGCTCGGCCTCGCGCCTTTGATCGCCAAACAGATCTTCGACGCCATCCGCGTACTAAACAAGCAGGACGGGCTCACGGTGCTGATCGTCGAGCAGAACGCCAACCACGCTCTGCGTCTCGCCCATCGCGGCTATGTGATGGTCAATGGCTTGATCACGCTGTCGGGCACGGGCGCGGAGCTACTGAAGGCTCCGGAGATTCGCTCTGCCTATCTCGAAGGCGGACGGCACGGGTGAGCGGCCCCACCCAGGCTGCTTCACTAGAGCGATACTAAACTGCGGCTCGCCACATGCTGGATAACCGGCGCGGCACGTAGAAAACTGTTTTCACTACCATTTCGATGCCGCTGCCGCCGAATGCCGACTGCATCGCCGGTCCATGCATCTCTACGGTCATTGCACGAGGCCCACACTCGCCATAGTGGACAATGGCTTCATCCTCGAGCGAGTCCAACCATGATCGTCACCACCCGCGCTTGCGCGGCATCACTGGCATTGTTGGCGCTGGCATGGGCCGCGCCGGCGACTGCCGAAACCTTCTTCGTCGATCCGGCGCTTCCCACCTATGTGCCCGACACAGCCAAGCCCTCCAACAGCGCCCCCTATGTCAACGCCGATGGCGCGATCCGGATTGGCGGTGCGGCGCATGCCAAATTCGCGGTGGAACGCGCCAACGCGCTCTATGCGAAGACGCATCCCGGCATCAAGCTGGTCGATATCTCCGCCGGCGCAGAAACCGCCATCCCCAACCTGACTTATAATCGCATTCTGGTCGGTTCGATGGGGCGCCCGATCAAGCTTCTGGAAGCCGCCGGCTTCAAGAGTGCGTTCGGCTCGGAGCCGATCGAAATCAAAGTCGCGAATGCCGCCAATGATACGTCCCAGAAACTCGCGACATCGCTCGCCGTCTATGTCCATCGCGACAATCCGCTGACGCAGCTCACCACCAAGCAGGTGGCACAGATGCTCACAATCGGCAACGATGGCGGCGACTTCTCGCGCTGGGGCCAGCTTGGCCTTACCGGCGAATGGACCAAGCGGCTGATACATCCACTTGGCACCCCACAATATAGTGGTTTCGGCACCTGGATGATGGCCAACCGGCTCGGCGGCCGGCCCTACAGCACACGCTACGAGGAATATGCCTCAACGGACGAATTGCTGAAGCGGCTTTCGAGCGAACCCGGCGGCATCACGGTCGCTGCAATCGGACGCGAGACCGACAAGATCAAACAGGTCGCCGTGTCTGAATCCGCGAATGGCCCATTCATCAAGGGAACGCCGGCCGAGATCCAGGCCAACAGTTACCCCTATCGCCGCTATCTGTATTTCTACGCACGCCGCGAGGCGAATGGGAAGATCGATGCGGTCGCCGCCGATTATCTGAAGCTGCTGCTGTCGAAGGAAGGCCAAGAGATATTCGCCGGACAGGCCAATGGCTACATCCCCCTCAGCGCCGACGACGCGGCCATCGAACGTGCAAAGCTCGACCAATGAAACAGACACTCCCTCTCCTCGCTTTTTTGATCGGCCTCTCCGGCGCCCAGGCGCAAGACGCCAAATCGAAGCCGACGACCGTTGTCAAAGACGCCAGCTATCTGTTGCCGGATGGCCGCCTCGCGCTGCATGGCGACGAAGCACTGGCACCTGTCACCGACGCGCTGAACGCAAAATTCGCCGAGACACATCCCGGCTTCAAATTCGCTCCCGTGCTCAAAGGCTCCGCGACCGCGCTGCCGGCACTGGCAGCCGGCGCCACGGCGATCGGATTCGTGGTCGGCGAAGCCACCCGCTCCGATGTGCGTGCCTTCAAGGCCATCAACAAGCACGACCCGCTCGCCATCAAGATCGGCTATGCCGGTCATGGCTCCCGCGCTGGCGGCAGGACACCGCCTGCGGTCTATGTCCACAGCTCCAATCCGCTGCAGGGCCTGACCATGACGCAGCTCGCCAGCCTATTCACCTCAGGCTCGCCCGGCGGCGACATCAACACCTGGAGCCAGCTCGGCGTCGCCGGCAGCTGGGGTAATCGCCGCATCCACCTCTACGGCCAGCGCGATGACGGCGACTTCTCCACCAGCCTGCGGCTGGCCCGCCTCGGCGGCATGCCCTTCGCCGGACATTACGAGCCGCTGGCAGATGACGCCGCGGCGCTGCAGGCCGTGGCACAAGACCCTTATGGCATCGCCATCGTCGATTGGCTGGATGCGAAACCGCGAGACGGCGTCCGCGTCATTCCGCTGGCAAGCGATGCCGGCAAACCCTTCGCCAAGCCGGACAAGACCGATGTCGCGCGAGGTGCCTATCCGCTGACACCTGCGATCACGCTCTACATGGCACGCCCGAACAAACAGCTTGAACCGTGGATCAGGGATTATCTGACAATGGCGCTGTCGGACGAGGGCCAGGCGATCATCGCGCGCTTCGCGGATGACGCCACGGGCTTCCTGCCGCTATCCGCAAGCGACCTGCAGGTGGAGCGGGAAAAGGCAAAGGATTGATATGCTTGCGCCCGGACGCATCGCGTTGGGGCGACGGATTGACCGGCTCCGATTGCGGCGGCGAAGTGCCGCAGTCGGCCCGGTTGCACCTTGAAAATTGCCGATGACTTCACGCGAAAATCATCGGACACTCTCGTGTCATCCACCCGGCCGCACGGCCCTGTTTCGGATCATCGCGAGGATCATATGAAACCCATCAAGCTCATCGGCAAGATAACCGGTCTGGCTTTTGCCGCATCGCTGCTGTCGTCCGCAGCCTTTGCGCAGGACATCAATGTCGCGGTGGCGGGCCCCATGACGGGCAGCGAATCGGCCTTCGGCCGGCAGATGAAGAACGGCGCCGATCAGGCTGTGGCCGACATCAATGCCGCCGGTGGTGTGCTCGGCAAGAAGCTGGCGCTGCAGGTGGGCGACGATGCTTGCGATCCCAAGCAGGCGCGCTCGATTGCCGAGAAACTGTCCGGCTCGAAAGTACCGTTCGTGGCCGGCCACTTCTGCTCGTCGTCGTCGATCCCGGCCTCGGAAGCCTATGCCGACAGCAATGTGCTGCAGATCACCCCGGCCTCGACCAATCCGCTGTTCACCGAGCGCAAGCTCAACAATGTGCTGCGCGTCTGCGGCCGCGACGACCAGCAGGGCCTCGTCGCCGCCGATTACATTGCGAAGAACTACAAGGGCAAGAACGTCGCGATCCTCAACGACAAGACCACTTACGGCAAGGGTCTCGCCGACGAGACCAAGAAGGCGCTCAACAAAGCCGGCTTCACCGAAAAGATGTTCGAGAGCTACAACAAGGGCGACAAGGATTTTAACTCGATCGTCTCGCGCCTGAAGCGCGACAACATCGATCTCGTCTATGTCGGCGGCTATCATCAGGAAGCCGGCCTGATCCTGCGCCAGATGCGCGACCAGGGCCTCAAGACCGTGCTGATGGCCGGTGACGCCATGAACGACAAGGAATTCGCCTCGATCACCGGCCCGGCCGCGGAGGGCACGCTGTTCACCTTCGGCCCCGACCCGCGCAACAAGCCGACCGCGAAGGCCATCGTCGAGAAGTTCAAGGCCAAGAACATCGATCCGGAAGGCTACACGCTCTACACCTATGCCGCCTTCCAGGTGTGGTCGCAGGCCGCCGCCAAGGCCGGCTCCACCGACCTGAAGAAGGTGATGGACACCATCAAGGCCGGCGAATGGGACACCGTGCTCGGCAAGATGGCCTTCGACGCCAAGGGCGACATCAAGGCGATCGACTACGTCGTCTACAAGTGGGATGCCAAAGGCAACTACGCGGAGCTGGGTAAGGGAAGCTGAGGCGATTCTTCCTTCTCCCCTTGTGGGAGAAGGTGCCTTCGCGAAGCGAAGGCGGATGAGGGGTGACTAGGCTCGGAGCTTGTGGCTACCCCTCACCCGTCTCGACTGCTTCGCAGTCGATCCACCCTCTCCCACAAGGGGAGAGGGAAACGAGAACAACTCACCCGAAATTCTGCAATGCGGGAAACGTCTCCAGCAGCCAGATGCTGGCATTGGCGATGCCGCCGGTGAGGAATGCGATGCCGGTGAGGATCATCAGCGCGCCCATCACCCGCTCCACATGCACCAGATGCTTCTTCATCCGCGCGAACACGCTGGAGAAGCGCTCCACCATGAAGGCCGCGATCAGGAACGGAATGCCGAGCCCGAGCGAATAGATTGCCAGCAGCCCCGCCCCCTTGGTCACCGTCGCCTCGGCCGCTGCCACCGACAGGATCGCGGCCAGGATCGGCCCGATGCAGGGTGTCCATCCAAACGCAAATGCAAGGCCCATGGCATAGGCGCCCCACAGGCCCACCGGCTTCGGCATCGCCAGGCGCCCTTCGCGCATCAGCAAGCGGATCCGCGTCAGGCCAAGGAAATGCAGCCCCATCAGAATGATCAGCACGCCGGCAACGATGGATAACTGCGCTGCATAGGCGCGGATGACGCTGCCGATCAGGCTGGCGCTGGCGCCGAGAAGAACGAATACAGTAGAGAAGCCGAGCACGAAGACCAGCGCCGAGATCATCACCGCGCGCCGGGACACCGCCTCCTGCTCGTCATTGGCGACATGTTCGATGGTCGCGCCCGTGAGATAGATGAGATAGGGCGGCACCAGCGGCAGCACGCAAGGCGACAGGAAACTGACAATGCCGGCAATCAGCGCAGCGGGGATCGTGACATCCGTGATCATGCGGCTAGATGCACTGCGCGCGCGCCGACATGCAAGCGTGTTAGATCAGGGACTGTGGAGTTGATGCGGTTGTGATCGGGCGTGATCGGCATCGCAGCATAAAATTGCCGGGAGGAACCAGATGAAGAACTTGCTCACCGATATCGCCGGCGTGCGTGTCGGCCATGCCGACGATGCAAAACTCGGCTCCGGCGTCACCGCGATTCTGTTCGACAAACCTACGGTCGCCTCCGCCGATATCCGCGGCGGCGGCCCCGGCACGCGCGACAGCAGCCTGCTCGCTCCCGTCAACACGGTGGAGGTCATCCACGGCCTGGCGCTCTCGGGCGGCTCCGCCTTCGGCATCGAGGCTGGCGGCGGCGTGCAGGCGTGGCTCGCCGAACAGGGCCGCGGTTTTGCCATTGGCAGCGCGCTGGTCCCCATCGTACCCGGTGCAGTGCTGTTCGATCTTCTCAATGGCGGCGACAAGAATTGGGGCCGGTTTCCGCCCTATCGCGATCTCGGCTATGCCGCTGCCGTCAATGCCAGCGACAGCTTCGCCCTTGGCAGCGTCGGCGCGGGCATGGGGGCGACGACAGCCAATCTCAAGGGCGGCCTCGGCTCGGCCTCCGCCGTCACGCCATCGGGCGTACGCATCGCTGCGCTTGCAGCCGTGAATGCGGTCGGCAGCGTGACCATGGGCAACAGCGCGCATTTCTGGGCTGCAGCCTTCGAGACGAATCGCGAATTCGGTGGCCGCGGCATGCCCGCGACGATCACGCCGGGCATGCTCACCATGCGTATCAAGGGCGGCCCGAGCGCGACGGCGGCGGAAAACACGACGCTCGCGGTCGTCGTCACCGATGCAATCCTCACCAAGGCGCAGGCGCAACGCCTCGCGATCATGGCGCAGACCGGATTCGCGCATGCGATCTATCCTGTGCATGCGCCGCTCGATGGCGACATCGTGTTTGCTGCTGCGACGGGCGAGAAAGAGATCGATCCACTGGCGGGCCTTACCGAACTCGGCATGCTCGCCGGCAATGTGATCGCGCGTGCGATTGCACGCGGCGTCTATGAGGCAACTGCCCTGCCCTTCGCGGGCGCATTGCCGGCATGGCGCGATCGGTTTGCTTCGTAGCTTCGTAGGGCTGATGGACCGAAGGCGTAATCCGCCGCGGAGCTTCAGCAACGAATTCGACCGGCGGATTACGCCTTCGGTCCATCAGCTTTACTGGTTTTCGGCCGCCACATTGCGGCCTCACCATTTCGCGTCGAACCCGCAACAGAGACATCACCGACGCCTCAGGTATACTTCTATCCATCAAAGTATTTATCTACCAAAATCCATGTATTCAATTGTATAAACTCGCATGCTTTAAGGTAAAAAATCCGTTTCGATTGCAGAGCCAAATTGAACGGCGCATCTTCGCGCGTGTCCAACAAGGGGCACACAACAGTGGAGAGAACGTCATGAAGAAGATCGCTATCCTTGCCATCACCGCCGCGTCTCTGATGAGCGCACCGTCTGCTTTCGCCAAGGGTCTCAACGTCGGTCTCGGCGTTGGCGCCAATGTCGGCGTGGGTGGTCTGCTCGGCGGCGTGCTGGGCGGCCGCGGAGGCCTCGGTGTTAACGCCGGTCTTGGCGTCAATGTCGGCGTCGGCGGTTTGCTCGGCAAACACGGCCTGGTTGGCGGCCTGCTGCGCAATGGCCTTCTCGTCAATGTCGGCGCCGGTGTCGGCGTCGGCGGACGCGGCGGCGGGTGCGGCTGCTGATCTCCAGCATCATCCATGACGGCTGAGGGATCTCACTCTTCCCTCGGCAGCGAACGGGGGTACGCCCCCGTTCGCCCTCCAATCGCGTCATTGGCGCTTGGTCATATCCGAACAACGGCTCCCGCTCTTCGCGATCATGCTCAGATGGCCGGCTTGGCGGTCACATCGCCTTTCGGCTTCGTCGCTGTCGGCGCAAAGCTCTTCGACAGCGACGACGCGACAATGTAGCCCTGCGCGGGCTCGCCATCGAGCAGCGTGCCGGTAACGCGGGTGAGATCGAAGCCCAGCTTGTAGCCGTTACCGATATCGCGCACCGCGCCAATACCGTAAGTATAGGTCGTCGCGCGATACGGGGAGTCGAGATAGACAGATTGCGTGTAGCCGGCCGCGGCCGTAAGCGTCCATTTGTCGTCCACCTGCCAGCTTCCCTTCGCCGTGAACAGCGTATCGATAGTGATCGGTGAGAGTGGAAACGTGGTTTCGCCGGCGCGCCGCACGGCCGCCAATTCCAGCGTGAACGGTTTTGGACGCCAGGCGAGATTGGCATCGAACAATGTCGTGTTGACATTGGTAAAGTCGATATCGTGCCAGATGCCGTAGAGCTGCGACACCGACGCGAACATCGAGAAATCGCCATCCTCATAACTTCCGAACACGAACGGCTGGATGCGCTCGTTATTGCGGCGATAACCGAACAGATCGAGTTCCTCTGCATAGCGCCGCATCGACAGATTCACCGAGACGCCGATCTCGCCCTTGCCGTCCTTGACGCGGACGCCGGGAATGATGGTGCCGCGCAGGACCTGATGCGGCACCGGCAGAAAGTCCTGGAAGATGACATTGGTCTGGTTCAGCCGCGACAGCCCGACCTCGCCGGTGACGAACCACTTCACTTTGCCCTTGGTCGATTCGAGCTTCACTGCCTGCGCAAGATCCATCGACTTCGTGTTGTAGGTGTCGATTTCCGAGAAGGACGTCGTCGAGATGACGCGAAAGTCGTCGTCGCCCATGATGCCGCGCAGGCCGAGCTTGGCGACCAGGGCGGGATCGATGCCTGGCGCGATGTAGCGCGTCGCATTGGCCTCGGCCGTCGCATTCCAGGTGATGTCGTCCTGCTTGCCGGCCGCGATGAGGCCGACTTCGGTACCGATAAAGGCGCTACCGATGCTGCCGGTGCCCCGACCGCCGCCGGTCGAGAACAGCGGGTTGCTGTCATAGCCGCCGCGCAGCCGCATGGAGGCGATCAACTCGTCCTCCGCGCGCGCTGGAGCGCCGAGTAGATAACTACCAACGACGATAATGAATACTATGATACGCAACATAAGCCACCAGAACTACTTTCTATTTCTGGGGGAAAGCCTGCCGCGTTATAGTTAGCGAGACATGAAGGCCGGGCGCATTGCGCCTCATCTGCGGCAATCTGGCCGCGAAAATCTTGCAGCAACACAACCTTCTACCTACGCCGGAGGTGGCGCAACGAAATGCGGCGGTAGGTGTTTCTCATTGTGAGCAACGGCGCGGTGACCGCGATGCCATCGACAGCGATTCGCCATCTCAGCTACAGCGCTTCGACGCGTGAGTTACGCGTCACTTTCACGAGCGGGCGTCGGTATGCTTATGCGCAGGTGCCGCCGGAGGTCCACGAGGCGTTCCGCACCGCGCCGTCACGCGGGGCGTTTTTCAATCACCGCGTTCGTGATCGTTTCAGCTATCGAGAGATCGAGCGATCAGGCAGAGATCGACAGCGACGACGTCGCGGTTGAGATCTGCTGCGCCTGCTTGGCGATCATCTGCTCGATCGCGTTGTAGGACGTCTTGGCGGCCGCCGCGGTCGATGAGGCCGGCACCGCCGAGGTCGACGTCACCTTGGAGCCGTCGGCATAGGTGATCGCAGTCGTGGTGCTGCCATCGGCATTCACCGTGGTCGAGGTGGTCGCGCCGGTCACGTCGCTGCTATCGCCTGCCCCACCCGAACCGCCGCCGCCATGGTGCGGCCTGCCGACGCCCTTCAGCGCCTTGCCCAGTTCATCGATGCTGACCGATCCGTCGCCATCCTTGTCGAGCTTGGCGAACACCTTGTCGGCATTGGCGACATTGGTACCGCCGGCGCCGAGCTTGTCCTCGAATTCGGCCTTGCTGATCGAACCGTTGCCGTCGCCATCGAGCTGCGCGAACAGGCTCTTGAGCGCATCCGAACGCGTCTTCGAACTGGACGAGACCTGCGTCTGGCTCTGCGCATCGAGCAGCGCGCTCATGGTCGAGGCCGAGAGATTGCCGGTGGACGGGGTCGAACCCGCCGCCGTGCCGGATGTCGATGAGATCGCGGCCGGCGTGCCGAGCTGGAACGACGCCCCCTGCGAGAGCCCGGTGGTCGTCTTGGCCGATGAGGAGGACGTCGCCTTCTTCGCAGTCAGCGACTGCAGAAGGTCCATGGCCGATGTGGCAAGTGCCGCGACGCCGAGCATCGTCGATCTCCATCCGGGCCGGAATGACCCACGGAGAGATGAGCAAGCAGCATGCCATTGGAAAAACGTCGTAAAATCAATGATCCGAGCGCTTACAAGCCTCATCTGGACCGGGCAATCCCTGCCCCGGCGGCAGATTTTGCCGGAACTCCACAGGTCATCGAGTGCTGCGTTGCCGCCCATCGGGGCGCATGTTACGCGAGGCCACGCCACCACCCTTTCAGGAACTGACAAGATGTCCCAGAGCTTTGCGCCGCGCCCGCTGGTGATCGCCCCGTCCATTCTGGCGGCTGATTTCGCCAAGCTCGGCGAGGAAGTCCGCGCCGTCGATCAGGCCGGCGCCGACTGGATGCATCTCGACGTGATGGACGGCCATTTCGTGCCGAACATTTCCTACGGCCCCGACGTCATCAAGGCGCTACGCCCGCACACCACCAAGATCTTCGACGCGCATCTGATGATCGCGCCTGCCGATCCCTATCTGGAAGCCTTCGCCAAGGCCGGCTGCGATCACATCACGGTGCATGCCGAAGCAGGCCCGCATCTGCACCGCTCGCTGCAGGCGATCCGCTCGCTCGGCAAGAAGGCCGGCGTTTCGCTCAATCCCGGCACGCCCCTCTCCGCGATCGAGTATGTGCTCGATCTCGTCGATCTCGTGCTGGTGATGTCGGTCAATCCCGGCTTCGGCGGCCAGGCCTTCATTCCGTCGGCCATCAACAAGGTCACCGACCTGCGCGCCATGCTGGCGGGACGCCCGATCGACATCGAGGTGGACGGTGGCGTGTCAGCGGCCAATGTCGCGGCGCTCGCGGCTGCGGGCGCGAATGCGTTCGTCGCAGGCTCGGCCGTGTTCAAGGGCGGCACGATGGAGAGCTACAAGGCGAATATCGATGGCATCCGCGGCGAGGCGATGAAGGCACGCGGCGAGATCGTGTAGCCTGAGAACGAGGACTCAGATAGCGAACCTCATGCAATCCCATGAGGTCACCGTGCATATCCGCTCGCTCTCGTTCCTTGCACTCTTTCTTTGCCTGATCGGCTCGGCTGCCTTTGCTGCGGCGCTGCCCGTCGATGATCCCGATCGCTTCGCGAATGAAACCTTTACGCTCATCAGCCAGAACAAATTTCACGACGCCGCGCATAAAATTGCGGAGACAGTCGGGGAGCCCAAGTTCGAAAAGCAGATGGAGCGTGGGCTGAAGGCAATCGAGGGCAGGAAATTCGACTTCGGCAAAAAGGTCTACGACAAGGATTACAACGGCGCCCTGCGCCAGATCATCTATGTCTCCTACTTTGAAAAAACCGGATTCATCTACTTTCGCTTCACATACAAGATGACCAGCAGGGGATGGTTTCTCACCGACTTCCTGTTCAAGGACGGCGGGTCAGGCCTCTTCCCGAAAAACTTCATCGAAGAGCCGTCCTGAAGTCTCGCGAACGCGAACAAGCCTAGCCCGGAGCGAAGCGATCTGTGGGACTTCTGTCACGGAACGATCCCGCATATTGCTCCGCGGATGCGGTGGCGGCCTGAACGATACGGCTGCCCAAAGGGTAAATTCCGCAGGAAAATCAGTCATCCAGACGCTTTCTGAGGTGGTTTCGCCTGCCCTGATCTGTTAAAGCGCGGCGTAACCCCTCACACGTCCGAGACGCCGATGATCCCGCGCTATACCCGTCCCGAAATGGCCTCCATCTGGGAGCCGCAGACCCGCTTCAAGATCTGGTTCGAGATCGAGGCGCATGCCGCCGATGCGTTGGCGGAACTCGGCACCATTCCGAAGGACGCGGCCAAGACGATCTGGGCCAAGGCCAAGGACGCCACCTTCGATGTGGAGCGCATCGACGAGATCGAGCGCGAGACCAAGCATGACGTTATCGCCTTCCTGACCCATCTCGCCGAGATCGTAGGTCCCGAAGCGCGCTTCGTGCATCAGGGCATGACCTCGTCGGACGTGCTCGACACCTGCCTCAATGTGCAGCTGGTGCGCGCCGCCGACATTCTGATCGCCGATATCGACCGCCTGCTTGCGGCGCTGAAGACACGCGCTTTCGAGCACAAGATGACGCCGACCATCGGCCGCTCGCACGGCATCCATGCCGAGCCGGTCACCTTCGGCCTCAAGCTCGCTTTCGCCTATGCCGAATTCACCCGTAACCGGGAAAGACTCGTGGCCGCGCGAAAAGAAGTCGCGACCTGCGCGATCTCCGGCGCCGTCGGCACCTTTGCTCAGATCGATCCGCGCGTGGAAGAACATGTCGCCAAGGCCATGGGCCTGGAGCCGGAGCCGATCTCGACCCAGGTGATCCCGCGCGATCGCCACGCGATGTATTTTGCTACGCTCGGCGTGATCGCCTCGTCAATGGAACGCCTTGCCGTGGAAATCCGCCACATGCAGCGCACCGAAGTGCTGGAAGCCGAGGAGTTCTTCTCCGAAGGCCAGAAGGGCTCGTCGGCGATGCCGCACAAGCGCAATCCAGTGCTGACGGAAAACATCACCGGCCTGTCGCGCATGGTGCGCGCCTATGTGACGCCGGCGCTGGAAAATGTGGTGCTGTGGCATGAGCGCGATATCTCGCACTCCTCCGCCGAGCGCATGTTCGGCCCCGATGCCACCGTGACCCTCGACTTCGCGCTCAATCGTATGGCCGGCGTGATCGAGAAGCTGCTGGTCTATCCCGCCAACATGCAGAAGAATCTCGACCGCCTCGGTGGCCTCGTGCATTCGCAGCGCGTGTTGATCGCACTGACGCAGAAGGGTGCATCGCGCGAAGACAGCTACAAGATGGTCCAGCGCAATGCGATGCCGGTGTGGCGCGGCGAAGGCGACTTCCAGACGCTGCTGAAGGGCGATGCAGACGTGAAGAAGTATCTCACCGACGACGAGATCGCCGAGAAGTTCGACCTCGGCTATCACCTCAAGCATGTGGACACGATCTTCAAGCGTGTATTCGGCGAAAGCTGATCGAAAGAATGGGCCGCGTCGTCGCCGTCTGCGCCCGGCGCGGCCATCATTTCAGCAAGACGCCTGCGCTGAGCATCCGTCTGCTTGCAGGCCTCGGCGTTGAAGGTGACGGCCATATGGGCGCGACGGTGCAGCACCGCTACGATCGTCGCCGCGATCCGACCAGGCCGAATCTGCGGCAGGTGCATCTGATCCCGTCCGAACTGTTCGACGAGCTACACGGCAAGGGCTTTGCGATTGCAGCCGGCGATCTTGGCGAGAACATCACGACATCGGGCATCGATCTCGCAACACTGCCAGGCAGCACGCGACTGCATCTCGGCGCGGTCGCCGTGATCGAACTCACCGGTCTGCGCGAGCCTTGCGCGCTGATGGATAAATTTCAAAAAGGGTTGAAGGCGGCGACATTGGATCGCGATGTCGATGGCGGGCTCTCCTACAAGGCCGGCGTGATGGCCGTCGTCCTGGCCGATGGCGATGTCTCCCCGGGCGATGCCATCCGGATCGAGCGTCCGGCGGGCCCATCGCAGCCACTCCAGCCAGTGTAATCCGGTATTCCGTCCTTCTCGAAAAAGCCTGAATGCGCGTATCCTGATGGTTACACCCGCAGCAACTCCGCAGTAACCAACCCGGCCTAAGCTTCCTTCGTGCCCACGCGCCCCACCATTCTCGTTTTCGATTCCGGTCTCGGCGGTCTCACCGTCCAGCGCGAGATCGCGAAGGCGCGGCCGGATGCACGCTGCGTCTATGTGGCGGATGACGCATTCTTCCCCTATGGCCAGCACAGCGAAGAGGCCCTGATCGGCCGCGTCGTCCCCCTGATGGGCGAATTGATCGCCGCGCACCGGCCGGATCTCGTCGTTATCGCCTGCAATACCGCTTCGACCATCGTGCTGAGCGACCTGCGCGCCGCCTATGGCGTTCCCTTCGTCGGCACCGTGCCGGCGATCAAGCCGGCCTGTGCGGCCTCGCTGACCAAGCGCGTCTCGGTGCTCGGCACATCAGGCACCGTGAAGCGCGAATATACGCAAACGCTGATCCGCGAATTCGGCGGCGGCTGCATCGTCACGCTGGTCGGCTCGGCCCATCTCGCCTCGCTGGCGGAAGGTGCGCTGAGCGGCGGCAGCGGCGTCACCGATGCCGACATCTTCAACGAGATCGCGCCCTGCTTCGTGGGCGACGCCACCGGCGCGCGGACCGACACTGTCGTGCTCGCCTGCACCCATTACCCACTGCTACTGGCTGAGCTGACCCGTCTTGCGCCATGGCCGGTGACATGGATCGATCCCGCCCCGGCCATCGCGCGCCGGGTGGTCGGCCTGATCGGCAGCCACCAGCCGGACGCCCTGCATGGCGATGCCGTGCTGCTTTACACATCCGGCAAGCGCCACGCCTGGCCGGAAACTCTGGCGCCGTTCTTCGGTGGCCAGGTCGCAGCCTGACCTGCGAGATCGCTCGACTTTCCCCCGCGCACTGCTAGCCTCCCACGACGCCGTCCCGACAAGAGAACGGCCAAGGGAGATCGACATGCTCAGGAAATTGATACTCGGATTGACCGTCGCGACACTCGCCTGCATGGGCGCCGCGAGCGCGCAGGGCATCAAGCGCACGCCGCTGCAGGACATCAAATATCCCGCCGGCCATCACATCGTGACGGTCGTTGCCGAGATCGGGCCGAACCAGCTCGCCGGCCGTCATACGCATCCGGGCGTCGATACCGGCTACGTGCTGGAAGGTGGCGCGACGTTGATGGTGGAAGGCAAGCCTGATCAGGAGCTAAAGGCTGGCGATTCCTATGCCGTGCCTGCCGGCATCCCGCATGACGTGAAAACCGGCGACAAGGGCCTCAAGCTGCTGGCCATCTATGTCGTCGAGGACGGCAAGCCGGTCGCGACGCCGGCGCCGAAATAGACCCCAAATCGGCAGGAACCGGCCGTTTAGCAGGCGAAATGGCCGGTTTCGGCGGCCCAGGCCGTCAAAACGGCAAAAAGCCCTGTCTTTGAATTGACATAACCGCCCCCGCCCCCTAGAAACCGCCCTGCTCGCGGGCCGTTTTCGGCCCGCGAAGCGTTTCGCACCCGTGGTTCTCCTCCCAGCTTTGGGAATGAGCCTGTCGGTGCCGAAGTTTTCCAGATCATGGACTGATTTCGGTACACAGGAGGGCGCGTCTCCTCACATCCACTGTTCAACATCGAGGACGCGATGACAAAGCGTAGTGAAGCCAAGTACAAAATCGACCGCCGTATGGGCCAGAACATTTGGGGTCGCCCCAAATCTCCGGTCAACAAGCGCGAATACGGCCCCGGCCAGCACGGCCAGCGCCGCAAGGGCAAGCTCTCGGACTTCGGCACGCAGCTGCGCGCCAAGCAGAAGCTGAAGGGCTATTACGCCAACATTTCCGAACGTCAGTTCTACGCCGTGTATGTCGAGGCTTCGCGCCTCAAGGGCGACACCGGTGAAAACCTGATCGGCCTGCTCGAGCGCCGCCTCGACACCGTGGTGTATCGCGCCAAGTTCGTCGCCACCATGTTCGCCGCCCGTCAGTTCATCAACCACGGCCACGTCAAGGTGAACGGCAAGCGCGTCAACATCTCGAGCTATCTCGTGAAGGTCGGCGACGTCATCGAGGTCAAGGAAGCCTCGAAGCAGCTCGCCATCGTGCTGGAAGCCTCGCAACTCGGCGAGCGCGACGTGCCGGATTACGTCGAAACCGACCACAACAAGATGACCGCGAAGTTCATCCGCGTTCCGGCTCTGTCGGACGTCCCCTTCGCGGTGCAGATGGAGCCCCATCTGATCGTCGAATTCTATTCGCGCTAATTGTTCTAGCGACGATGGTGAAAAGGCCCCGGTTTCCGGGGCCTTTTTGTTGGGCGCTACACATTTCGAGGCCGTCATTGCGAGGAGCTCTTGCGACGAAGCAATCCAGGCTTCACTTTCATAAGTCTGGATTGCTTCGCTTCGCGCGTAATGACGACTGAGAGTCTCCATGCCCTTCACGCCTACCCGCCCCGATCCATCGCAACTGCCCGTCCGCATCAATCTGCTCTCGGACACGCAGACCAGGCCGACGCCCGCGATGCGCGCGGCAATGGCTGCAGCAGAGGTAGGCGACGAACAGGTCGGTGACGATCCCACGGTAAACGCACTCTGCGACCGCGTCGCCGACTTGCTCGGCAAGGAAGCGGCCGTGTTCATGCCATCGGGCACCATGTGCAATGTCGCCGGCCTGCTCACACATTGCAGGCCGGGCGACGAAATCCTCGCCCATCGCACCGCGCATATCCTTTCGCGCGAAGGCGGCACCCATGCTGCACTCGGCGGATTTCAGATCACCGGGCTCGACGGCGCCGATGGCAAGTTCACGCCGGATACGCTACGCGCCGCGCTGCATCCGCGCACGCGTTATGAGGCTGCGCAGACCGTTATCACTGTCGAGCAAACCGCCAATATCGGCGGTGGCACCGTCTGGGCGAAAAGCGATCTCGACGCGATCGTCGCTATCGCCCGCGAGCACGGCATGGCCACGCATATGGACGGGGCGCGGCTGCTGAATGCGTGTGTCGCCACCCGCATCAGTGCGCGCGACATGTCGGCCGGCTGGGATTCGGTGTGGATCGATTTCAGCAAGGGACTTGGCGCGCCGATCGGCGCCGTGCTTGCCGGATCGCGCGATTACATCGATGCGGTCTGGCGCTGGAAACAGGGGCTTGGCGGATCAATGCGGCAGGCCGGGATCGTTGCTGCCGCCTGCATCCATGCGCTCGATCATCATGTCGATCGCCTGGCCGACGACCATGCCAATGCACGAACGCTGGCGCGCGGGCTTGCGCAGATCGATGGCATCCGGATTCAGGAACCGGAGACCAACCTCGTCTTTTTCGATCCCTCGGGTGCCGGCATTGGCGGTGCCGATATGGTGAAAGCGTTGCGTGCGAAAGGCGTGCTGCTCGCCACCATGGATGGCCGCATCCGTGCCTGCACGCATCTGGATGTGACGGCTGACATGATCGAGGAAACGCTTGGACTGGTCCGCGAGACCGTGCGCGCTGCATAACTCCATCTGTCGTCGCCCGGCTTGACCGGGCGATCCATTACACACAAGAGGCAATGTCTATCACGACAGTCGGGGTCTACTGGATCACCCGCTTTCGCGGGTGATGACAGTTCGTGAGCCCCTACTTCAGCGCCTCATACACGATCTTCCGCACATCCACTTCCATGCGCCAGCGCTGCGACGGCGCCTGGGTCATCACCAGCACGAACATGTCGTCCACTGGATCGACCCAGAAGAAGGTACCGCCGACGCCGTCCCAGCGATATTCGCCGAGCGGACCGGGCTCCTCCACCGTCTCCTTGGTGCGCACTGCAAAACCATAGCCGAAACCGCTGACAGCACCGGGAAAGTAGTAATAGTCGCGCGCGATGCCGCTGCCGGGACCGATGTGATCGCGCGTCATTTCCTTCACGCTTTCGCCGGTGAGATAGCGCCTGCCATCGAGCGTGCCGCCGTTCAACAGCATCTGCAGGAAGCGCGCATAGTCGGAGATCGTGCCGACGAGGCCGGAGCCTCCCGCCTGCCAGAGCCGGAGATCCGCGGGATCGTGCATGCCCACCACCGGCCCGAGCATGCGGTCTGACGCGAATGGCTCCGCTACGCGTTCGCGATGCTGCAAATCGGTGATGTAGAAGGACGTATCGGTCATTCCCAACGGATCGAACAGGCGATCCCTCAGGAAATGATAGAGCGACTGCCCTGAGACGACCTCGATCACGCGGCCGAGGATGTCGGTGGAGTGCCCGTAGTCCCACAGCGTGCCCGGCTGCTCCGCAAGCGGCAGTTTTGCAATGCGATCCGCCCACGACGCGTTGTCCCAGTCCCGTCCGAACACATCGAGCTGCGCATAGCGTTTTCGCGCGGGATCGTCGCCATAAAAGCCATATGTGATGCCGGATGTGTGTTTGAGCAGGTCGGCGATGGTGATCGGCCGCTGCAATGGCACGAGGCCGAAGCTGGCATGTTCGTCGCCCGTCTTGTTGTCGATACCGACCTTGCTGTCGCCAAACGCCGGAATGTATTTCGACAGGGGATCGTCGAGCTTCAGCTTGCCATCCTCCACCAGCATCATCGCTGCAACGGAGGTGATCGGCTTGCTCATCGAATAAAGCCGGAAGATCGAATCCGCCGTCATCGGGTGGCCGCTGTCGCGATTGCCGAAGGTGTCGAAATAGACGGGCTTGCCATGCTGCTGCACAAGCACGACGGCGCCGGGAATCTTGCGCTCCGCGACCATGCCGAGGAAGTAATCGTTTAGCGCGAGCAGCCTGTCCGGCACGAGTGCGCGGACAGCGGGATGTGCCCTCTCGGTTTGAGCAAACGATATCGCCGTTACAGCTGCGGCGGCGCCGCCCAGCGCCAGCAGCAGGATCGCAGCCGCGCTATTTCTCCAGCGCTTCATAGACGAGCAGCTTGAGCGAGCGCTGGATCCGTTGGCGTTCCGACGGCGTCTGTTCGAGCAGAATCATGAAGAAATCCTGCTTGGGATCGATGATGAAATAGCAGCCGGATGCTCCGTCCCACTTCAATTCGCCCAGCGATCCCGGCGGCGGCGGCTTCGCATTGCCGGGATCGGTGCGCACGGCAAAGCCGTAGCCGAAACCAAAACCATCGCCGGGGAAATACAGATAGTCGCGCGCGATACCACTGTCCTTGCCGACGTGATCGGTGGTCATGTCCTTGAACGTGGCCGCACTGAGATAGCGCTTGCCGTCGTACTCGCCGCCATTGAGCAGCATCTGCGCGAATTTGCGGTAGTCAGACAATGTCGAAACCATTCCGCCGCTGCCGGACTCCCATTTCTGATAGGTCTCGGGTCGCCCCTGCCGGCCGGTGCGGAAATCGCTGTCCCAGCCCATCGGCTTGGCAAGCAATCCCTCCTTGGCCTTCTCCTTCACATAGAAGCCGGTCGAGGTCATGCCGAGCGGCTTGAGCAGTTTCTCTTCCTCGAAGCCGAGCAGCGTCTTGCCGGAGACGACCTCGATCACCCGGCCGAGAATGTCGGTGGAGTGGCCGTAGTCCCACATGGTGCCGGGCTGATATTCCAACGGCAGCTGCGCAATGCGGTCGGCGAATTCCTTGTTGTCGAAATCGCCGTTGTAGATATCGGCATTGCCATAGGCACGGCGCACAAGGCTGTTGCCATAGAATCCATAGGTAATGCCGGACGTATGCAGCAGGAGATCGCGGATGGTGATCGGGCGGCTCAGTGGCACGATCGCCAGCGCCTTCTCGCCATTCTCCAGCTTCTTCTCGACGCCGACCTTGGCCTTCGTAAAAGATGGAATGTATTTTGAAACGGGATCGTCGAGCTTCAGCTTGCCCTCGTCCACCAGCATCATCGCAACGAAGGACGTGATCGGTTTGGTCATGGAATGCAGGCGAAAGATCGTGTCCGCCGTCATCGGCTGTTTGGTATCGGGATCACGAACACCGAAAAAACGCTCATAGACAGGCTTGCCATGCTGCTGGATCAGCACGATGGCGCCGGGGATCTTGCCATTATCGATTTGCGTCTTGAAGAAGGCGTCGATGGCCTTGAGCTTGTCCTGCGAGAAATGCGCGCCGGCCGGAATATCGAACGTGCCTTCGGCGGCGAAGCGATCTTCGGCGGCAGCGAAGGTCTGGAACAGCAGTGCACTGGCGCCAGCAGCAAACACCGCGCCGGCAATCATCGTGCGCATCACATCCCGTCGCTTCATCGCAAATCCTCGTGACCAGACGGCGCGAAGTCTAGCGACGGAGCAGCCTCAGGCAAGAGGCGCGAGATCAGCCAGCTCATGGCGATGCATGCTGGCGGATGGTTCGGAGAAACAGCAAAAGGTAACGGTGTGAATGCCGGGTGTATGCGGCAACGTCTCGATCACCGTTCGTACCGCAATGCCTGCCGCGCGCTGAGCGGGGAAGCCATAGACACCGGTGGAGATCGCCGGAAAGGCCACCGTCGTCAGACCGTTCGCCTCGCAAAGCTGGAGCGAGCGCCGGTAACAGGAGGCTAGCGCAGCGTCCTCACTATGTCCGCCGTCATGCCAGATCGGGCCGACCGTGTGGATCACGTAACGGCAAGGGAGGCGGTATCCGAGGGTGAGTTTGGCGTCGCCGGTCGCACAGCCGCCCAAGGCGCGGCATTCGGCCAGAAGCTTCGGGCCGGCGGCCCGGTGGATCGCGCCGTCCACGCCGCCACCGCCCAAAAGCGTCTCATTGGCGGCGTTGACAATGGCATCCAGGCGGAGCGTGGTGATGTCGGCGACGACGACGTCCAGCGTCGCCGTACCGATCTGTCGCTGGAAGATCAGGCCGACGCCTGGGCTTCGATCACGCCCTTCTCGGCCAGCAGGCTCTGCAATTCACCAGCCTGGAACATCTCGCGGACGATGTCGCAGCCGCCGATGAATTCGCCCTTCACATAGAGCTGCGGAATGGTCGGCCAGTTCGAATAGACCTTGATCCCGTCACGCAGCTCAGCGGATTCGAGAACATTGAGGCCTTTATAGCCAACGCCGACGTGATCGAGGATCTGGACCACCTGACCCGAGAAACCGCATTGCGGAAACTGCGGCGTGCCCTTCATGAACAGCACCACGTCGTTGGTCTTCACTTCGTTCTCGATGAATTGCTCAATGCTCATGATCGCGTCCTTGCTCGCAGCCTGATCGCTGCCTGTCCGTCCGGCGCAGCGGCCTTTGCCTACCGATATATGTAGCCGAAACCGTTTCGCATCCCAAGCCGAAAGCCCGGTATGGCGGGCATTTCCAACCATCCTTCCCACCGCCAACCGCTTTTTCCGCAACTTTGTCCAAGCCGCCGGAATGCGGATTTATATGATGGGAAGCCTTTCATCCCGTTTGGGAGGCCCTATCTAGGACAAACCCTTTCTGCGGAACCCATCCGGAAGACTGACGTTCTCCCCAAAATCGGAGACTTTCGTGACGCCAACAGCATCCGCCCAGCACGCAGCCCCGATCCTCCAACCCGGCCCTCTCGCCAAGCAGCTCAGCGATGCCTTTTTGACGGTCCGTCACGAGACCGAGCGCCGTACAGCTCCGCTGTCACCGGAAGATCAACTGATCCAGTCGATGCCGGACGCGAGCCCGGCCAAATGGCACCGCGCGCATGTCACCTGGTTCTGGGAGCAATTCCTGCTCGGCGAGCATCAGCCTGGTTACGAGGTCTTCCATCCCGATTACGCCTATCTGTTCAATTCCTATTATGTCTCTGCCGGTCCGCGTCATGCGCGCGCACAGCGCGGGCACCTGACACGCCCGACGGCGGATGAGGTCACCGCCTATCGCCGCCATGTCGACGATGCCGTCGTAAAGTTCTTCGAGACCGCGAGCGAAGAAAAGCTAACGTCGCTGGTCCCGCTTCTCGAGGTCGGCATGAACCACGAGCAGCAGCATCAGGAGCTGATGTATACCGACATCCTCCACGCCTTCGCGCAGAACCCGATCCCGCCCGCCTATGACGAGGAATGGCGCTTTCCGCGATCGACACGCGACGGCGATGCGTGGACCACGCTCACCGAAGGCATCCACACCATCGGCCACCAGGGCGACAGTTTCCATTTCGACAACGAGAAGCCCGCCCACCGGGCCCTCGTCGGCCCGGTCAAGCTCGCGCGCAATCTCGTGACCAATCGCGAATGGCGCGCGTTCATGGATGATGGCGGTTACGACAAGGCCACGTTGTGGCTCATGGACGGCTTCGCCGCCGCGGCGCGCGAGGGATGGCAGGCGCCCGCTCACTGGCGCAAGATCGATGGCGAGTGGCAGATCATGACGCTCGGCGGGCTGCAACAGATCGATCCGGATGCGCCGGTGTGTCACGTCAGCTATTACGAGGCTGACGCCTTCGCCCGCTGGAGCGGCAAGCATCTGCCGACCGAGATGGAATGGGAAGTCGCCGCACGCGCCGACAGCCTCAACGACGCCTATGGCATCGTCTGGCAATGGACGCGCAGCGCCTATGCGCCCTATCCCGGCTACCGCGCTATCGAAGGCGCGCTTGGCGAATACAACGGCAAGTTCATGGTGAACCAGTATGTGCTGCGCGGCTCGTCACTGGCGACGCCCGAAGGGCACACCCGCGCCACCTATCGCAACTTCTTCTATCCCCACCATCGCTGGCAGTTCACCGGCCTGCGTCTCGCAGATTACGGCAACTGATTTCATCACCATCGCATTGGATGCGACCGCGTTGAGGAGAGAGTCATGAACGTTCACGCCCCTCTGGCCGCCGTGGAGCTCGACCCGGCCACATCCAGCTTTGCCGCAGACGTCACCGCGGCGCTGTCGCAATCCCCCAAGAAGCTCTCGCCTAAATATTTCTACGACGAAGCCGGCTCGCAACTGTTCGAGCAGATCACCCGGTTGCCCGAATACTATCCGACCCGCACGGAGCTCGGCATTCTCCGCGCCCGCGGCAAGGATATCTGCTCGATCATTCCGCAGAATGCGGCACTCGTCGAATTCGGCGCCGGCGCCACCACCAAGGTGCGGCTATTGCTCGAACAATGCTCGTTCGGTGCCTATGTGCCGGTGGACATTTCCGGCGACTTCCTCGCCGGGCAGGCCGAAGAGCTGCGCAAGGATTTCCCGGCGCTGGACGTGCTGCCGGTGAATGCCGATTTCACCACGACCTTCGCTCTGCCGGACGAAGCGAAAGCGATGCCGAAGGTCGGCTTCTTCCCCGGCTCCACGCTCGGCAATTTCGATCCGCACGAAGCATGCGCCTTCCTCCGTTCGGCGGGAGACATCCTCGGCAAGGGCGCCCTGATGCTGATCGGCATCGATCTCGAAAAGGACGAGCGCATTTTGCAGGCCGCCTATAACGATGCTGCGGGCGTTACGGGCGAGTTCAACAAGAACGTGCTGGTGCGCATCAATCGCGAACTCGGCGCCGACTTCGATCTCGGCGCATTCGTGCATCGCGCGATCTACAACAAGGAGCGCCACCGCATCGAGATGCACCTGATCGCCAAGAAGCCGCAGACCGTGCATCTGCTCGGCCGCAGCTTCAACTTCCGCGCTGGCGAAAGCATTCATACCGAGAGCAGCTATAAATACAGTTTGGAGCGCTTTGCAGCGCTGGCCCGCGGAGCCGGCTGGGAATCGAAATCGTCATGGACCGATGCGGAGGAGCAGTTTTCGGTGCATGCACTGAGGGCGGTGGAGTAAGAGGCCGCCACACTCACTCCCCTCATCCTGAGGAGCCGCGCCATTGCGCGGCATCTCGAAGGATGGCGGCACGCTCAGGCGCGTTACATCTCATGGTTCGAGACGGCGCTACGCGCCTCCTCACCATGAGGGCAAGTGTTAGCTTTCCGGCACACCCGTCTGTAGCGCCAGGGCGTGCAATACCCCGCCCATCTGGCCCTTCAGCGACTGATAGACGATCTGATGCTGGGCCACGCGGGACTTGCCGCGAAAACTCTCCGAAATCACCGTGGCCGCATAGTGATCGCCGTCGCCGGCGAGGTCGCGGATCGTCACCTGCGCGTCGGGAATCGCGGCCTTGATCATGGTCTCGATATCGCGGGCGTCCATCGGCATTAATCGGGTCTCCAGAAGTCTCGAATCGCGGGCTGATCGCGCCGCCGGATGGTCCACCCTATCGTGTGCAGCGCGGCATTCCCACCATGATAATCCGTGACGCGCCCCTTTTAAAGGCAGGCAGGGTGTCACATCTGAGGGGACAGGAATTTGACCGCCACGAGGATCAGCCCATGAAAGTCCCCGGCCCGGACCACCCGATCTCCATCACGCCTTCCGGCAAGCATATTCGCGTCACCGCTGGCGATATTGTGATCGCCGACACCACCAAGGCGGTGACGCTCAAGGAAGCGAGCTATCCCGCGGTGTTCTACATCCCCCGGGCCGACGCCAATATGGATGTCGTTACACGCACCGAACGCGTGACCCACTGCCCCTACAAGGGCGATGCGAATTATTACAGCATCAAGACCGCAGACGAGCTGCTCGACAACGCGATCTGGACCTATGAGACGCCCTATCCGGCCATGGCCGAGATCAAGGACTATCTCGCCTTTTATCCGGACAAGGTGAAGATCGAGGTTCTTCCCACCTGACGCACGGCGAATTGCCGGGACCGGTTCCGCCCCCTATTATGGCAGCACATCGATGATGCGATGGCCGCGCGTTGCGCGGCACAGCCGGGGCTCGCCGTACCACATGTCAGACCGTAACGCTGCGCTCGACCGCGCCCGCACCTTCGTCACGCTGCTCGTGCTCGCGAACCACGCGGTGGTCGCCTACACCGCTTTCGGCCGCTATTACCCGAACCACTATCTTTGGTCGACGGCGCCCATCGTCGACGACCAGCGCTGGATCGGCTTCAATTTCCTGACACTGTTCAACGACACATTCTTCATGTGTCTGATGTTCATGCTGTCCGGCCTGTTCGTATGGCCCAGCCTGAAGCGGAAGAGCGTCGGCCACTTCCTGCGCGACCGCGCACTGCGGCTCGGCTTGCCCTTTCTGGCCATGATCTTCGTGCTGATGCCGGTTGCCTATTACGCATCGTTCAGCCTCTCGACCCACAAGACCGGCTTCTTCGAGTTTTACGTCAATAATTTCAGACAGGGCCAATGGTTCGCCGGTCCGGGCTGGTTCATCTGGTATCTGCTGTTCCTCGATCTCGTGGCGATCCCGGTTTTC
Organism: Bradyrhizobiaceae bacterium PARB1; assembly: GCA_002256345.1. GTDB lineage: Bacteria > Pseudomonadota > Alphaproteobacteria > Rhizobiales > Xanthobacteraceae > Tardiphaga. The sequence goes on from NKIY01000005.1 coordinate 254,482, forward strand.
CTGTTCGCACCGAAACTTGTCGACGCCATCAATCGGCTGTCGATCCGCGCCTTTGAGCGCCCCTGGCTGTTCGTCGCCGCGCTCGCGGTCGTTGCCGTGATTTCCTATGTCCCGTTCCTGTTCACCGTCGGCGCCGTGCGCTGGTTCAGCCTGGGACCGCTGCAGGTGCAGTTCAGCCGCATGGCGATCTATGGCGTGTTCTTCTTCGCCGGCATGGGCATCGGCGCCGCCAATATCGACCAGGGCCTGCTCGCCCGCACCGGCGCGCTGGCGCGGCAATGGCTGTGGTGGACTATCGCTGCGGCCGTCGCTTTCGGCTCGCTGACCTATCTCATCAACTTTCGCCGCATGAAACTCACCAACCTCACGGGCGCACCGCCCTTCTGGTGGCAGTCGAGCTATGGCGTGATCTATGCCGTCGCCTGCACGCTGATCTGCGTCGCGGTGCTGGCGTTATTCCTGCGCTTCGGCCAGCGGGAGAAGAGCATCTTCGATCCGCTGCGCGCCGATGCCTATGGCATCTTCGTGATCCACTATCTGCCGGTGCTGTGGTTGCAATGGGCAATGCTCAAAATGCCCTGGGGCGCGCAGCCGAAGGCATTGATCGCCTTTGCCGGGACACTCGCGGTGAGCTGGGCGGCGACGCGGGCGCTGCGGCAGATCCCGGGCGCCACGCGCGTGCTGTAGCCTCGCTCCCGTCCCACATTCAAACAAGAACGGCACTTGCAGGAGGCCACCATGCGTGCGCGCAACGGCAACAAGATCAATCTTCTTTTCAACGTCACACCGGCCGTGCTCGAAGAATATCGCGATCCCATTCTGGCGGCCCTTCAGCACAAAAACATCGACGCGCATACCGGCCTCCTCGGCGACATCGCGCCTGAAGATGTGGACTACATCATCCACGCGACCGGCGGCCCCATCACCGACTTCGCGCCTTTCAACCATACGCGTGCCGTCCTGAGCTTGTGGGCCGGAGTCGAGAAGATCGTCGGGAACACCACGCTGACACAGCCGCTGTGTCGCATGGTCGATGACGGCCTCCGTCAGGGCATGGTCGAGTGGGTCGTCGGCCACGTCCTGCGCGCGCATCTCGGAATGGACCGATATGTCTGCCAAAAGCCCCGAGCTTGGGAGCAGCATGTGCCACCGCTCGCGACGGATCGCTCGGTTACGGTGCTGGGCCTCGGCGAATTGGGATCGGCTGCAGCGACAGCGCTGGCGCAACTCGGCTTCCGCGTCACCGGCTGGAGCCGCAGCCCCCGTCATGTCGCAGGCGTGCACTGTCTCGCAGGACAGGAGAACCTCCCGCATGCACTGGCTTCGGCGGAGATCGTCGTCGGGCTATTGCCGCAGACCCCGGAGACCATCGATCTCCTGAATGCCGAACGGCTGGCGCTATTGCCAAAGGGCAGCTTCATCGTGAATGCCGGGCGCGGCACGCTGATCGTCGATGAGGCGTTGGTCGCGGCACTCGATAGCGGACAGATCGCACAGGCGACGCTGGATGTGTTTCGTACCGAGCCGGTGCCGCCGGATCACCCGTTCTGGTCGCATCCGCGCGTGACAATCTCGCCGCATATCGCAGCGGCAACGCGCGCATCGACGGCCGCGGAAAAGATCGCGGAGAATATCGCGCGCGCAGAGAGCGGACAGCCGCTGCACCATGTGGTGGATCGGACGCTGAGCTACTGACGCATCGACTGCTATCGCCCGCCTTGACGCAGCGATCCAATATGCGTCGCAGCCGGTGTATTGAATAGCCCCCGGCCACGCGGGCTGTCGTCGCCCGGCCATTACAGAAATTTAACCCGGTTTCGGAGGCAACACGGCGCGATTCAAGGGAACACGCATGTTGGCGGCGAGTTCCTTCACAAATCATGTGCTGCAATGTCGCATACTCACATCGCAGCGTTTCGGAGGTACGTCTATGGCCGCCACCGATACCGTCCTCACCAATCTCTCTCCTGCCGAACACCAGGTCCAGCTTCGTCGCGCGGTACTTGCATCCACCGTCGGTACCGCGATCGAGTGGTACGATTTCTTCCTCTACAGCACCGTCACCGGTCTGGTCTTCGCCAAGCTGTTCTTCCCGCATTCCGACCCATGGGTCGGTACCCTCGAAGCTTTCGCGATCTACGCGGTCGGCTTCATTGCCCGGCCCATCGGCGCTGCGATCTTCGGTCATTACGGCGACCGCATCGGCCGCAAATCGACACTGATCGCAACGCTTCTGCTGATGGGACTGGCGACCTTTGCCGTCGCGCTGGTCCCGACCTATGCCAGCATCGGCATCTGGGGCGCGGTGATTTTGACGGTGCTGCGCTTCATCCAGGGCATCGGCGTCGGCGGCGAATGGGGCGGCTCGGTGCTCATGTCGATGGAATGGGCCCGCTCCAATCAATCGCGCGGGCTGATCGCCTCGTGGCCGCAATTCGGCGTGCCCTGCGGGCTGTTCCTAGCCAATCTCGCCGTCCTCGCATTCAGCCAGATGTCCGGCGAACAGTTCCTGTCCTGGGGCTGGCGCGTGCCGTTCCTGCTCAGCCTGCTGCTTGTCGGCGTCGGTCTCTATATCCGTCTCGGCATTCTGGAAACGCCGGTGTTCACCAAGCTGCTCGCCGAACGGAAGATCGAGCGCACGCCGATCCTCGAGGTGATCAAGCGCCAGCCGAAGGAGATTCTGCTGTCCGCCTTCGCACGCATGGGTGAACAAGCGCCGTTCTACATCTTCACCGCTTTCATCTTCTCCTACGGGATCGGCACGTTGCAGGTCTCGCGCGATTTCCTGCTCACGGCGGTGCTTGCCGCCTCCGTGGTCTCCTTCGCCTCGATCCCGTTCTTCGGCTATGTCTCCGACCGCATCGGACGCAAGGCCATGTACATGATTGGCGCTCTGGCAACCGGCGTGTTCGGGTTCATCTATTTCGGCATGGTGAATACCGGCATAGCGTGGGTCATCTTCTTCGCCATCGTGCTGTCGTTGATCCCGCATGACATGATGTACGGCCCGCAAGCCGCATTGATCGCGGAAAGCTTCACCGGCAGGCTGCGCTACAGCGGAGCATCCCTCGGTTATCAGCTCGCATCGGTGATCGCCGGCGGCCCGGCCCCGCTGATCGCGACCTGGCTGTTCGGCAGGTACCATTCGTCCTACGCGATCGCTATCTATATCGCCGCTTGTGCGCTGCTCAGCCTGATCGCAACCGCCATGATGACCGACTACACCGGCAAGGATATTAGCAGCGAATACAAGATCGCGGCATGATCGGTTGGGCGAAGACAAAAGGTCTGGTTCAGCTTTGCTGAGCCAGACCCTGAAATTTCTATCGGAGCACGATCTGAAAACCGGTCTCCGCCTTTCGAAATCGCGCGTTAGCCGCGACCTGCCATATAGTTCGGCAGCCAACTTTCATGCGCGTGAACCAGCGCCTTGATGTCCACCGCCCGCTCGCCGTCGATGGCAACCGCATGGCCGCCGGTCTTGCCGATCTGCACGCAGGGCACGCCGACATTCTTCAGCTTCGACAGCACGGTGAGCAACTGATCTTCCGCCACGGTGACGACGTAGCGCGCCTGATCCTCGCCGAACCAGAACGCGTGCGGCACGATCGATGACGGTGCGGCATCGAGCTTGGCGCCGATGCCGGAGGCCATCGCCATTTCGGCAATCGCGACCAGCAGGCCACCATCGGCAACGTCATGCACTGCGGTCGCGGTGCCGGCATGAATCATGCCGCGGACCACATCACCATTGCGCTTCTCGGTGGCAAGATCGACCGGCGGCGGAGCGCCCTCTTCCTTGCCACAGATATCGCGCAGATAGACGGACTGACCGAGCCAGCCTTCGGTGGCGCCGATCAGCAGGATGGCTTCACCCTCTTTTTTGAACGCCAGCGTCGCCGACTTGGTGAAGTCATCGAGGACGCCAACGCCTCCGATCGACGGGGTCGGGAGAATGCCGCGGCCGTTGGTTTCGTTATAGAGCGAGACATTGCCGGACACGATCGGGAAATCGAGCGCGATACAGGCTTCGCCGATGCCCTTTAGGCAGCCGACCAGTTGGCCCATGATCTCGGGCCGCTCGGGATTGCCAAAGTTCAGATTATCGGTGACCGCCAGCGGCTTGCCGCCGACAGCCGTGATGTTGCGCCAGGCTTCTGCAACAGCCTGCTTGCCGCCCTCGACCGGATCGGCCTCGCAATAGCGCGGCGTCACGTCCACCGACATGGCGATGCCCTTCGGGCCGTCCTCGATGCGCACCACCGCGGCATCGCCGCCGGGGCGCTGCACGGTGTTGCCGCCAATGACATGGTCATACTGCTCCCACACCCAGCGCTTCGAGCACAGGTCCGGCGTGCCGATCAGCTTGACCAGCGCATCGACCAGCGAGGTCGGCGCCTTGACGTCGCGCGCAGCAATCACCGGCAGCACCGGCGACGGCACATGCGGGCGATCATAAAGCGGTGCCTCGTCGCCGAGCTCCTTGATCGGCAGGTCGGCCATGGTCTTGCCGCCATGCTTGACGACGAAACGCAGGGTCGGCGTGGTGTGGCCGACAATCGCGAAGTCGAGGCCCCACTTCTTGAAGATGGCCTCGGCCTCTTGTTCCTTCTCGGGCTTCAGCACCATGAGCATGCGCTCCTGGCTTTCCGAGAGCATCATCTCATAGGCGGTCATGCCCTCTTCGCGCGTCGGCACCGCATCGAGATTGAGTTCGACGCCGAGGTCGCCCTTGGCGCCCATTTCAACCGCCGAACAGGTAAGACCCGCTGCGCCCATGTCCTGGATCGCGATGACGCAATCGGCGGCCATGATTTCGAGGCAGGCTTCCAGCAGCAATTTTTCGGCGAAGGGATCGCCGACCTGTACGGTCGGGCGCTTCTCCTCCGACGCATCGTCGAATTCGGCAGAGGCCATCGAGGCGCCATGGATGCCATCGCGGCCGGTCTTGGAGCCGAGATAGACGATCGGCATATTCACGCCCGACGCCGCGGCGAGGAAGATTTTGTCCGCATCCGCAAGGCCGACGGCCATCGCATTGACGAGGTTGTTGCCGTCATACCGGGTGTGGAAGCGGGTCTGGCCGCCCACGGTGGGCACGCCGAACGAATTCCCGTAGCCGCCGATGCCGGCGACGACGCCCGACACGAGATGGCGCGTCTTCGGATGCTCCGGTGCCCCAAAGCTGATGGCGTTCAGGCAGGCGATTGGCCGCGCGCCCATGGTGAATACGTCGCGCAGGATGCCTCCGACACCCGTGGTCGCGCCCTGATAGGGCTCGATATAGCTGGGGTGGTTGTGGCTCTCCATCTTGAAGACGATGGCCTGATTGTCGCCGATATCGATCACGCCGGCGTTTTCGCCCGGTCCCTGCAGCACCCACGGCGCTTTGGTCGGCAGACCGCGCAGATGGATGCGCGAGGACTTGTACGAGCAGTGCTCGTTCCACATGGCCGAGAAGATGCCGAGTTCGGTGAAGGTCGGCTCGCGCCCGATCAGTTTCAGGATGCGCTCATACTCGTCGGGCTTGAGGCCGTGGGAAGCGACGAGTTCGGGAGTGATCTGAGGCTCGGTCATGGGGTCCAGTCGTCGAAGTCTTGGGTCTGGGAAGGCACCTTCATAGAAAGATCGGACCAGCCGGAAAAGGCCCTTTTCAGGCCCGTTCCCTGCATGTCCCAAGCTTTGCCGGAATATTGCCTTTGAGGCCGTCGATCGGCCCGCATATCGCCCTGCGCGGAGGCTGGATTGCGCCCGCCGGACGGATCGGATTTAACACTTTTTGCCGACAATCCAAGGAGTTCCCCACCGTGAATGTGCCCGCCGACGCCGTCATCCCGTTCAGTTCCGACGTCTATACCGAAACCGAGGGGGAATTCGCGGGCTGGTCGACCTGGAAGCGGGATTCCTTCGAATCGCTGTCCGGCCCGTTCTGGCACAAGGTCGAGGCCAACGGCTCCATCCGCTGCGCCTTCCGGGTCGAGCAGCGGCATCTCAACGGCATGAAGAATGTCCATGGTGGCTGCTTCATGACCTTTGCGGATTACTGCCTGTTCGCCCTCTCCTCGCGCGAACTGGCCGGCCCCGGCATCACCGTCTCCTTCGCCTGCGAATTCCTCGATGCCGGCCGTGTCGGCGATCTCATCGAATGCGACGGCGAAATGACCCGTATCGGTGGCTCGCTGATCTTCCTGCGCGGCGTCCTGCATACGGGCGGGCGAAAACTGTTCATGTTCTCGGGCACGATCAAGCGCGTGAAGAAGCGCGACAAGCCTGCGGCGCTGGCAGCGGAGTAAAGCGAGGCAGTAACAACCATTAAACCGCTGCGGCCTACTGGTTGGTGCTTGCTATGAAGCGCCGATCTATCCCGACAAGGGACAGATTGAGCCGGAAAACACCGGAGTCTCGATGGTATTCTTGCGCCGAACACAATCGGCCGCGCATGCGTGAAAGAATGAGATCATGCCTCTCCACCTCGACACACCGCTGATCCAGTCCCGCCAACTCAGTCTCCTCGCCGACCGGCGCATCTGGCTGAAATTTGATGCGCTTCAACCTTCGGGCTCCTTCAAGCTCAGAGGAATTGGCGCGGCCTGCGAAGAGTATAAGCGACAAGGCAGGACACGCTTCGTTTCATCGTCCGGCGGCAATGCAGGGCTCGCTGTGGCCTATGCAGGGCGTGTCCTCGACATTCCCGTCACCGTGGTCATTCCGGAGTCGACACCTGTCCACGCCAGGAAATTGCTGGAACAGGAGGGCGCAACCGTCATCGTTCACGGCGCGGCATGGGTCCAGGCAAATGAACTCGCACAATCGCTGCTGGATGAAACGACAGCCTTTCTTCATCCTTTCGACAATCCGCTACTGTGGACCGGACACGCAACCGTCATTGATGAGGTGGTACGCGCCGGCACCGAATTCGACGCGGTGGTCCTCTCCGTGGGCGGCGGCGGCCTTCTCTCGGGCGTCGTCGAAGGACTGGAGCGCAATGGTCTGAGCCACGTTCCTGTCATCGCTATCGAGACCGAGGGCGCCGATTGCCTCGCGAGAGCCCTGGCGGCAGGCGAGAACATCCCACTTTCGGCGATCACCAGCGTGGCGACCTCGCTGGGCGCAAACAAGGTTGCCGAGCATGCCTTCAAGATCGCGCAAAGTCGTGACGTGCGTAGCGTGGTTGTCTCGGATCTGGAGGCGCTCGACGCCTGTGAGCAGTTTCTCCACGACCATCGTGTACTTGTCGAACCCGCCTGCGGGGCATCGTTGGCCACCATCTATAATCCACAACGTCGGACGGTTCTGGATGGCTTCCAATCGCCCCTGGTCATCGTCTGCGGCGGGGCAACAGCAACGATCGACAAAATACGCGAATGGCGGGCTGCGGCGGCATGAAGAATGTCCTTCGCAGCTGCCTCATAATCTCGGCCGATTCTTGCTTCTTCGCTTTCGGCGCTGGCGGCGGAGTATCCCCGCACCAATTGCCGGGTGCAGGTGCATGCTGCTAGCCTCGCCCGCAACAGATTGGGCATGGACATGCTGAGTTCATTCGAACGGCTACGCCATCCGGCGAATCCGGATCTTCTGATCGCTGCGGACGACGAACATGCGAGCATCGCCGGCAGCGGCGACTATGCCATGCCGTGGCATTGGCACGATTGCATGATGTTCATTCTGCCGAGCCGCGGGACCATCGAGCTCAAGCACGAAGCCCGGCGCGAAGGGACCTGGTTGTCGAAGGATCGGTTTGCGGTCGTTCCCGCGAACCAGGCTCACGAGACCCATGCGGGCATCGGCCGTCACAGCCATCTGGCGATCTACGCAACCGGCGCATTGCTCGACAGAGTTGAAAGGCAGAACGGATCGCTCACGGAATTTCGCCGGAAGACCTCGCGGACCACCATCTTCCGGCGGAAACCGGCGCTACGCGCACTGCACGAGGTCCTTGTGCGGAGCGACACAGGGTCATATGGCAACGCCCATATGCGGCAAGTGCTATCCTCCGCCTTTCTCATTCAATGCATCGCCGAAACCCTTGCCGGCGAAGCTGCATCGAGCGCATCCCCTCGTGAACACGGCATGGTGGTCGTCGAGGAGCTGAAGGATTACCTCACCCTCAACGCCGATCGCGATGTCCCGCTCGATGCGCTGGAAGAGCGTTTCGGCATCTCGCGACGACACATCACGCGGTTGTTCCGTGCTGGTACCGGTGCTTCCATCGGCGATTTCCAGCAGCGCGTTCGCCTGACCAATGCGGCCGAGCTACTGGCGGGAACCGATCTTCAGGTCGGAGAGATCGCGCATCGTGTCGGCTTCGAGAGCGGAGCGGCGCTGGCGCGCGCGATGCGCCGGACCGACGGCCTGTCGCCGACCGAAATACGCAGGCGGGTGGCCCGATCGGCCAAGAAATAAGGCCCGCCGGAACGCGCCCGAAAGCGGCGCTCGACCTAACCTCAGCCAATAAATTGCAGGCAACCCGGATTGTCCGGGTTGGCCCGGCCCGTGCGCGATCTCGCGCCGCCGGCTCGCGCGAAACCGACCGAGGGATAGACAACATGACGACGACGAATCGTGAGCCGGATGTTCAATTCGTCAGCGTCTTCGGCGCAGGCCCCAATGGCGGCAATCCGGCGCCCATCGTCATCGACGCTGCGGGCATGACCGATGCAGAGATGCAGAAGGTCGCGCAGACTTACGGCCATGAAAGCGGCTTCGTGTTGGCGCCTCCGGCTGGCTCGGATGACGATTTCGAGTTTCGCTTCTGGGTGCCCAATCACGAAATGTCCATGTGCGGGCATGCCACCGTCGGCACGGTTTGGCTGCTCCAAGAACTCGGCAAGCTGCATAAGGATCGCTTTTCCATTCTGACCAAGAGCGGCCGCGTGCATGCGCGTATCGGAGTGTCGGCAAACCGGGGCGTATCGGTGGAAGTGTCGCAGCCTGCCGGCATCGTCGAGCCCCTCCCCGACGCCGCGCGAAGCGCTGATGAAATTCTGGAGGTGCTTGGCATCGACAAGGATGACCTTGCGCCCTTTCCGATCCAGAACGCCCGCACTAGCCGGATCAAGACGCTCATACCGCTGAAGAGCGCGGCCATTCTCGACGGCCTGAAACCCGACTTCACGAAGATCGAGCAACTGTGCAATCGCATCGACTCGACCGGGCTCTATCCCTATGCCGTTGTCGACCGGGAAGCCCAGATTGTCGATGCCCGCCAGTTTCCGAGTTCGTCCGGATATCCGGAAGATGCCGCGACGGGCATCGCAGCATCCGCCCTCTCGTTCGGCCTTCTGGCGAACGGGATCGTCGAGGCATCGGAACGCCTTATCACCATTCGCCAGGGACGCGCGATGCAGCGCCCGTCCGCCATCCACGTACGCTTCAGCCTCGACGGCACGACCCCGAACGGCTGCTGGCTCGGCGGCGCCGTCCAGCGCACCGTATGCGAGAAGGTCGCGTGATGACGAAGTCGGCGCACCCATCCGTTTTCGAATCCGACTACGGCTTTCCGAGAACCGACGTTCATCTCGGTAACTGGCGTCAGGCTCCATGGAATGTATGGGCCTTTCGCAATGTGTCCGAATTCATTCCGACCGCACGCATCGCGGCGACATCGGGACTGACGGAGGATCCCCTCGTCGATCCGTCCGATCTCATCGATCAGGCATTCCCGTTCGACGGGCAACGAATGACGCTCGCGGACGCCTTGCGCCTGACGTCGACCGACGCGCTTTTGGTGATGAAGTCCGGCCGCATCGTTGCCGACTGGCATGCACCCAATTTTACCCTGCAATCCCGGCACATCCTGTTCTCCGCCAGCAAGTCGGTCACCGCCATCGTTGCCGGGATCGTGCACGGCGACGGCCTGATCGATCTCGAGCGCACTGTCTCACACTACATTCCCGAGCTGGCGTCTTCCGCCTTTGCGGATGCGCGCGTTCGCGACGTCCTCGACATGCGCGTGAGCCTCGATTTCTCGGAGACCTATCAGGACCCGAAAGGCGATTTCGCAAGATATCGCCGCGCCGGACTGCTTGAGCCGCCGGCAGCCGGCGGGATAGCAGAACCGCTGATCTCGTTTCTTGCCTCGCTGGAGAAAGCTGCAGGCGATCACGGCGGACCGTTTCACTATTGCTCGCCGAATTCGGATGTCCTCGGGCTCGTCGTCGAACGTGCCACCGGGCGACGTTTCGTCGACATCGTCACCGAGCGCCTGTGGCAACCGCTGGGCGCGCGGCAGGACGGCTACATCACCGTCGATGCCACGGGCATCGCCCGGACCGGCGGCGGCTTCTGCATGACGCCGCGCGACCTTGCGCGCATCGGCGAGATGATGCGGCAGGGCGGCGTCGCGAACGACCGCCGCATCGTCCCGCAGGCCTGGGTCGAGGATACGATCATGAACGGCTCGGTCGAGGCGTGGCAGGCAGGACCAGCTGTCAGCTGGTTGCCCACCGGCCGCTATCGCAACAAATGGTACCAGACCGGCAAGCCCAGCAACGCATACTTCGCCCTCGGCATTCACGGCCAGTATCTCTATGTCGATCCCGTCGCCGAAATGGTCGTGGCAAAGTTCTCGTCGCAGCCCGAGCCCGTCAACAATGCATTGAAAGGCCTCAATCTCGCTCTGTTCGATGCACTCGCAAATCTGACCTGAAGCACGATCCCGAGGATCATGCTTCAGTAGAGAGAACGCGAGCGCGCGGAATTCACTGACGGGTCACATGCACCGCCGGCACCTTGCCGGCATTCCATTTGCCGTCGATCGCGCCCTCGATCTGCGCCGCGAGCTGCAGCAGCAGGCCGTCATTCGCCTGACGCGCCTGCGCCTGGATGCCAAGCGGCAGGCCATGCTCCTGGCTCGCCAGCGGCAGCGAGATGCCGGGAATGCCGCACAGATTGGCAAGCGGCGTATAGGCGAAGAACTGCCAAAGATTGGCGAACCAGTCATGCACCGACGGATTGTCGCTCATGGTGAGATATTCGCGCGTGCCGATCTTCGGCGTGGGCTTGGCCGTGATCGGCGTCAGGATGATGTCCCACTGTTCGAAGAAGTTGCCGAAGGCGCGCGATGTCGTGTTGAATACCGCCTGCATTGCCGCACGTTCGGTGTAGGACGTGTTCAGACCGCTTTCCCAGATCTTGATGTTGATCGGCTCGAGCAGCTCGGTGGTCGGCTCCTTCAGCCCGAGCCGCGCCAGATGGCCGGCGATCACCTGCGCGAAATTGCTGATATAGCAGGTCGTCTGCGCCGCGAAGGCAGCGTGGAAGTCGACCTGGGGCACCACCCACTCGACATGATGCCCGAGCCCTTCGAGCAATTTTCCGACGCGCTCCAGTTCGGCCACGAAATGCGCTGGCGCTTTGTAGTCACCCCATTCATGCGAGAGCGCGATGCGCAGCTTGCCCGGATCGCGCTTGATCAGTTCGCTATAGGGCTCCGCCGGTGACCAGAACGGCATGAACTCGCCCGGCGCGCCGCCGCGGCAATTGTCCACGAACGCTGCGGTGTCGCGCACGCTGCGGCTGGTGCAGCCCTGGATCGATACCAGGCCGGAGAGATCGGACAGAGCCGGCGCCAGCGAATAGACGCCGCGCGACACTTTCAGGCCGATGGTGCCGCAGACGCCGGCAGGAATGCGGATCGATCCGCCGCCATCGGTCGCATGCGCGATCGGCAGCGCGCCTGCCCCGACCATCGCGGACGAGCCGGCAGATGAACCGCAGCTGGAATAATCCGCATTCCACGGATTACGCGTGACATAGAACTTGTTCTCGGCGGAGCTGCACACACCAAATTCCGGCGTGGTGCTGCGGCCGATGATGTTGAGGCCGGCATTGCGGATCTTGCCGGTGAGGAAGTTGTCCTGTGCGGGGCGATGCCCCTGCATGATCTGCGAGCCAAATTCCTGCAGGCGTCCCTTCAGCGTCGGCCCCAGGTCCTTCATCAGATAGGGCACACCACCGAACACGCCGTCCGGATTCATGCCGTCTTTCAGGGGATCGGCCACGACATCGTCAAACACTTCGACGACAGCATCGAGGGCGGGATTGGTCTTGGCAATGCCGGCGGCAGCCTGCGCCGCCAGTTCCGACGGCTTGAGCTCGCCTTTGCGCACACGCTCGGCCAGTCCGACCGCATCGTGCTTCGCCCATTCATCCCAGCTCATCGCCAAAGTCATGCCGTGCATCCGTTCAACAGGGTTGTTGTTGAACGAAGCCTAAGCCGCCGGCGTCGCCGCTGTAAACCTGCGGCGAGCAGCTGCATGGACAGTATGCGATGGCAACGCTCTAACGCGTCACCGGCTCGCTGGTCGGATTCAGGAAGGCCTTGATGTCGGCCGCCGCCTCGTTGAGCTGCGCATCCTGATCGTAGATGTCGTTGCGAAACTGGACGATGTGATCGCGCGATTCCCAGGCCGTGAGATAGATCCAGGCCACCGGCACGCTCTTGCTCAGCTTGATGTCCTGGCGCAGCCCCGTCGCGATCCCGAGATCGATCTGGGTGCGATCCCAATTCGCCGTATCCTTCAGCAGCCATGCCGCGAGATCGCGCACATTATCGACGCGCACGCAGCCATGGGAGTCGAAGCGGTAGTCATTGGCGAACAAATTGCGCTGATTTGTATCGTGCATATAGACGGCGTAGGAATTCGGCATGTCGATGCGCAGACGACCGAGCGCATTCCACTCGCCGGGATCCTGGCGCACGGTGACATCCGGCACCTTGTCTTCGCTCCAGTCGATGCTGGCGGGATCGAGCGCGTTGCCCCGTCCGTCCAGCACCTGCATATGCATGCGCGTGAGATAACCGGGGTCCTTGCGCATGCGCGCAGCGATCTCATGCTTGGTGATCGACGCCGGCACTGTCCAGGTCGGATTGAGATTGACGTTGTTGATCTGCGACGTCACCGTCGGCGATGGTTTCTCGCTCTTGCCGACCACCACACGATAGCGTCGCACCACCTTGTCGCCTTCGATGGCTTCTGCGTAAGCGGCGGGAATGTTCACCACCACATAGCGCTCGCCAAACTTGAAACCGATGGCCTGCATCCGCTGCAGCGAAGCTTCCAGCTGCTGGATACGCTTCTCGACCGGCACATTGAGCGCCGCCAGCGTGCGCGGGCCGACGAGGCCGGTGGCGAGCAGCCCGTTGCGCAGCTGATAACGCTTCACGCCAGCAATGAGTTCGTCGTTATACGGGCCACTGCTTTCCACCGTAAACAGATCGCCGGTAATCACCAGCCGCCGGCGCAGCAATTCGACATCCGGCCCTTCCGCGCCCGCTGCATATTTGGCGCTCGCGGGAATGAGCGGCCAGCCGCCTTTGGCGGCGATCGTCTTGTAGCGCTTGAGAGCTTCCTCGGTGCGTTGCGCGGATTCCGGATCGAACACCGGCTCGCCATATTGCGCGAGAATGGCGGCGGAGCGCTGCTCCGGCGTCATGGCCTTGGCATCGATGATCGCATTGGCACTCGGCGATCTGGCCGGCGCCTGCATGGGCGCCTGTGCAAATGCCGCCGACGCCCCCGCCGCCACGGCGACGATCATGGTGGTAAAGCGCAATGTCATTGTTCAAATCCGGTGTTGCCGCAGCAATAATCCGAGCATGAAAAGAAATGTTCACGCTTTGATTAAGATCTGAACAAATGCGGTTACCGGAAGGTTAACATCCGTAACGCTACGGGCGGCTGGCGTTATTCCCACCAGCCCCGCTGCATCCTCGGCACTTCATTCTGGCCGCTGCGACGACGTACGGCATTGCCCTGCGGGGCGCGCTCGCGCGGGAAGAACATGCTGAAGCCGTCGTCATAACTATCATCGCCGCTGGCAACATCCACATCAGGCCGCGGCGTCGGCTTGCGCGTAACGAATCCGCCCTGCGGATGGTTATTGAGCACCGCGACGAACTCGGTGCGGTAATTGGTTTCGGCGCTCAGCGGCTCGTCGGAAATCACGATGGAAGACCGCGGCAACGCCGTCGGTCCGATCCGATCCAGCACTTCCTGCGGAATGGTGATGCGGTCGAGCGCTGCCTTCGCATCGTCGCCATCGTCGATGGTCACCGCGCTCCAGCGCAGGCCAGCACCATCGCGCGCCATCGCGGTGAACACATGCGTGCCGATCGGCTTGCCGGGATCGCGGATGGTGACCGGCACTTCGATGCTGAAGTCGAACACCTCGCCGCCGCCATCCGGCGCCGGCCTATGGGTGTTGCGGCGAACATAAAGCCTCTGCGTTTCACGGCTGATATAGATCGAGACGGGTTCGTTCGCGAGCTTGGCGTCAAGGGACGCAGTCGCCGTGGCGGCCTTCTTCGCTTCGGCAGCCTTCGCCGCGTCCTTCGCAGCGGCGGCCGCATCGAGCTTGGCAGCCGTATCGGCCCTGGCGGCTTCGAACTGTGTCGTGAGCTCTGCAGCTTTCGCAGCCGCCTTCTGCTGCACGGCCTCGGCTTTGGCTTTGCCATCATCCGTCGTCGCGGCGGCCAGCGCCTTGTCCGCGGATGCCAGTTCGGCGTCGGCGCGCTTCTTGGCCAGTTCCAGCTTGCGCAGCGCCGCCGGCATCGGCTTCGCCTCACGCGCCGTAGCCGTCGCCAGTTTCTTCGCCTCGGCCGCCGCTGTCGCAGCCTCCGCCGCCTCGCGGGTCAGCGTCTCGGCGCGCGCCGGTGCGGCCGCGATGATCTCAGGCTTCGGCACCAGCAGCGCCGGATGGGAGATATCGACCGGCGCCGCGTCGATCGGTGAAACGATCACCCGCATCCCGATCCGCGTCTTGTCGAACATCTTGTCTGCAAAGCCATAGGGCATGCGCACGCAGCCATGGGACGCGGCATAGCCGGGCAGCGGTCCGCCATGGAGCGCGACCCCGTTCCAGGTGATGCGCTGCATGTTCGGCATGTGCGCATCGTCATACATGTTAGAGCGGTGATCCTTGTTCTTCTCGAGGATCGCGAACACGCCGGCGGGCGTCTCGCGCCCTCCCACCCCGGTCGAGACAGGCGCGCGCACGATCCAGCCATCGGCATCGTAGAACGTCACCTGCTGACTCTTGATCGACACGATCGCCATGATCGGCTCGCCGGCCTCGCGCGGCGCCACGGCCTCGACCGTCCTCGCCGGCCGCCCCTGCTTGGCGGCCATTGCGGAAAACGGCATCGCCACCGCTGCGAGCGCCACGACGGCAGATGCCATCCAGCACCGCGTTGCCATGGAGGATCGCGCCGTCGCCAACCGAATTTTCATGCAATGCCCCAAATCGAATCTCTGGCCGGATGCCAGTCTTGCAAATGTTGATTGCGATTTTATCAATTCGCGCCGACGCTCGAGGAAGACGGCCGGCACCAAATCACCTGCGAAACCTCTTATATGACCGGGCGCCCTGGAGGAAGATGGCCCACCGCCACACCCGGCGCCCGAAGCGCCGACAAAGATCGAAACGACGGCAGCCGCCTATTTCTCCTGCAGCAGCTTGTTGTATTTGGCGACGTCGCGCGTCACCAGTTGCTGCAAGACATCTGGCGCGTGCTCATTCGCACCCGGCGCCACCGTGGAGAGATCGCGGAACCGCTTCTTCACCGGCTCGCTTTCCACCGCCACGCGCGCCGCTGCATTCAGCTTCGCGATGATTTCCGTCGGCGTCCCCTTCGGCGCGAACAATCCGTTCCAGCCTTGCGCCTCGAATTCAGGCAGGCCTGCCTCTGCCGAGGTCGGCAGATCGGGCAGCGATCCGAGCCGTACATCGGAGCCGACCACGATCCCTCTCACCAGCTTGTCGTCGATGGCCTGCGACACGGACGCAGCGCTGTCGCAGACGCCGTCGATCTGGCCGCCGATCGCATCGGTGAGCGCCGGCGCAGCGCCGCGATAACCGACCAGCGTGACATCGATCCCTGCCGCCTGCACGAAACTCTTGCAGATCAGGTAATTCGACGAGCCGACACCGGCATGGCCGAGATTGATTTTGCCGGGATTGGCCTTGGCGTAAGCGATGAACGCCTTGAGATCGGCCGCGGGAAAATCCTTGCGTAGCGCTACGATTCCGAACGTCTTGGCCACCATGCCGATGGTGACGAAGGAATCCGGCTTGAATGTCAGCTTCGGATAGATCGTATAGGTCGCCGCACTGGTACCGGCATTGCCGATGGCAATCGTATAGCCATCGGGCGCGGCATGCGCCGCGCGGGCCAATGCGGTTGAGCCGCCGGCACCGGTCACGTTCTCGATAATGATCGTCTGGCCGAGCGGGATCGCCATCTGTTCGGCGACGACGCGGGCGATGACATCGGATGTGCCGCCAGCCGCGAACGGCACGATCATGGTGATCGGGCGCGACGGATAAGTCTGCGCCTGAGCCACCGCAGCGGGTGACACCAAGATCAGCGAGACGGCCGCACGACCGATCCAGCGGTAAATCACATTCCTCACGTCGCACGCTCCGTATCGATCCCAACGGCCAAATGATCGTTCGAGACTGCGGTGACATCGCCTAGGTCGCAAGCGATTTCTCGGCGATGGACAGCCATTCGGCCTGGGCCTTGCGGGCGAATTTCGGCGCGCGCTTCATCTGCACGACCAGTTCCGCAAACACCACTTTCGCTTCGGAAGGCCGCCCCATGGCCTGCAGCAATTGGCCATAACGAACGCTGGCCTCGGCGCTCGACGCATAACCGAGCAGAGCTTGATATTCGCTCAGCGCATCCTCGCTGCGCCCCGCCTCTGCCAGCGCCCGCGCATAAAGCAGATGCGCTTCTGCGGACTCGAAGTCGGGCCATTGCTTCTGCAGTTCATCGAGCGTCACGATCGCGTCCAGCGGGCGCCCGGCGCCGAACTGCGCCCTGGCCTTGACCAGTGCATATTTCGCCTCCTTGCCGAGCGGCAGCGCCAGGATGTGATCGTAATGCTGTACGGCTTCGTCGAAGCGGCCGATCTCGAGGCACTCGGCCGCCAGCGCGGCGCGATTGGTGATGGTGTCGGTCGCTGCGAGCTGATCGACGAGCCCGCGATAGGTTTTTTCAGGATCGATGCGTTTGGCGACATTGCGGCGTGCCTGCTGCGCCGTGCGTCCGCCGATGATCTCCGGGAGCAGTTCGATCACCACATAGGCAACCGCACCGGCCACTGGAACCATCAGGATGATATAGGCCCATGGCTGCATCCGCCCGGTGCGGGCGGCGTGATAGACCAGCATGATATCAAGCAGAACAATGACCAGAGCCAGCGGCATGAGCGTCCCCTCAAGCAATGAGCTGCACGCGCCGGCGAGGCCGGCGACGTGTCATCCTATGCCGTTATGGACGCAGTGAAATGACGCTGGGTTCAAACGCGCGGTGCAGTTATGCAGCGCGCGCCAGATGGGCTGTGAGACCGACAAAGAGACCGCGGCCGTCGGTATTGCCCATGATGTCTTCGACGTGGTTTTCCGGATGCGGCATCATGCCGAGCACATTGCCGTTCTCGCTGACGATGCCGGCGATCGACGCGGCCGCGCCGTTGATATTGTGCAGATCGCCGACCTCGCCCGACGGCGAGCAATAGCGATAGAGCACACGGCCATCGCCTTCGAGGCGCTTCAGCGTCTCTTCGTCCGCCGTGTAGTTGCCTTCGCCATGGGCGACGGGCACGCGGATCACCTGCCCGGCATTGTAGCCGCGGGTGAACGGTGTGTCGGAACGCTCGACGCGCAGATGCACGTCCTGGCAGATGAATTTCAGTCTGTTATTGCGCATCAGGATGCCCGGCAGAAGACCGCTTTCGCACAGGATCTGGAAACCGTTGCAGACGCCAAGCACGAGCCCGCCATCAGCCGCGAACTTTCGCACGGCGTCCATGACAGGGGACCGCGCCGCGATGGCGCCACAGCGCAGATAGTCGCCATAGGAGAAGCCACCGGGGACAACGACAAGATCGGTGCCGGCGGGGAGCGATGTCTCGGCATGCCAGACCATTTTCGACTCGGTGCCCGAAGCAAGCTTCAGCGCCCGCGCCATGTCGCGCTCGCGATTGATTCCGGGGAAGACGAGAACAGCGGATTTCATAGCAGCGACCTAGCTCAGCACTTCGACACGGTAATTCTCGATCACCGTATTCGCCAGCAGCCTGTCCGCTGCGGCCTTCAGCGCTTCCTCGGCCTTCGCCTTGTCAGCGCCGGCAGCGAGTTCGATGTCGAACACCTTGCCCTGGCGGACCGAGGCGATGCCGTCGACGCCGAGTGACTTCAGCGCGCCCTCGATCGCCTTGCCCTGCGGATCGAGGATGCCGTTCTTCAATGTGACTGTGACGCGGGCTTTCATTTTGACTCCGTCATTCCGGACGATCCGCCCCGCGGATCGATCCGGAATCTCGACATGTGACTATCAATTCCAGATCCCGGGTTCGCGAAGGCGCGCCCCGGGATGACCGCCTTACGGCGGTCAGCTCTTCACCAATACCGGACCGGTGCCCATCGGGCGCTCGTTCTCTGCCAGAATGCCGAGACGCTTGGCAACCTCGGTATAGGCCTCCAGCACGCCGCCGAGATCACGGCGGAAGCGATCCTTGTCCAGCTTCTCGTTCGACTTGATGTCCCACAGCCGGCACGAATCCGGCGAGATCTCGTCGGCGACGATGATGCGCATCATGTCGTTCTCGAACAGGCGGCCGCATTCCATCTTGAAGTCGACCAGACGGATGCCGATGCCCAAAAACAGTCCGGTCAGGAAGTCGTTGACGCGGATGGCCAGCGCCATGATGTCGTCGATCTCCTGGGGCGTCGCCCAGCCGAACGCCGTGATGTGCTCCTCGGAGACCATCGGATCGTTGAGCTGGTCGTTCTTGTAGTAGAATTCGATGATCGAGCGCGGCAGCTGGGTGCCTTCCTCGATGCCGAGGCGCTGCGACAGCGAGCCGGCGGCGACATTGCGCACCACCACTTCGAGCGGCACGATCTCGACCTCGCGAATCAACTGCTCGCGCATGTTGAGCCGGCGGATGAAATGGGTGGGCACGCCGATATCGTTCAGGTGCTGGAACAGGTATTCCGAAATCCGGTTGTTGAGGACGCCCTTGCCCTCGATCACCTGATGCTTCTTCGCATTGAACGCAGTCGCGTCGTCCTTGAAGTGCTGAATCAAAGTGCCGGGCTCGGGGCCTTCATACAGAACCTTGGCCTTGCCTTCATAAATGCGACGTCGACGGCTCATGGGGATGTACCGTGTGTTGTTGAAATCCATGGATTTGGTTGCTCCGGAGTAACGGGATTGACCCACGACGGAGCTGCCGTGAAGGCCGGGAAGCGATCTGCGAACCAGTCTTTGCACAGATTCTGAATACAGAACTGTGTATCCGAAACAGAACGAGAACCCAGCCTCTCGGCAACCTAGCCGATCCCCCCCGCCGATACAATCGATCCGGCCGAAGATGGGCGTGTTTTACCCGGTCTCACTGTTGTCACGGGCGTGTCCTTAACCTGCGACCTTGCGGCCGATTGTCCGGCCGATTCAGCCCACTTATCTAAGCCCGGAACCGGCGGTTACAACGTCGCCGGCCCACATGCCAACCAGACGGGAACTCGACCATGTCATCGATGGACAAGCGCGGACAGGATTTTGAACGCAAATTCGCGCTCGACGAAGAGCAGAAGTTCAAGGCGATGAACCGCCGCAACAAGCTGCTCGGCCTGTGGGCCGCGGAAAAGATGGGCCAGAGCGGCGATGCGGCGGCCGCCTATGCCAAGGAAGTTGTCGCTGCGGACTTCGAGGAAGCCGGCGACGACGACGTGCTGCGCAAGGTGCTGACCGATCTGACCGCCAAGGGGGTGTCGATCACCGAAGCGGAACTGCGCACCAAGATGGACGCGCTGATCGCGGAAGCCGTCGCCCAGGTGAAGGCCGGCGTCTAAGCAGGAATCGCCACGACAACCGCGCAGCGCAGTTCGGAGAACGAACACGCGCTGCGCGTATTTCGTAGCTTTATCATAAAGCTGCCTGCGCAACTGTCCGGCACAAGTGCCCGGGTAGTGTGCAAAACGATGCCCCCGATGCCCGGTTAGAGTGATTCAATCCCGGGCGTTATTCTGTTCGGCGTTACGGCCTGATACAGCGCCACTTTCCGACCTTAATTCCGAAAGTGACGGGGCGACGTGACGATCAGCATCCATTCCGGCTCCGGCAAGAGCCGAAGCAGCGCAGTCCAACGCAACGCATTCAATACACGCCGTGCGCGCTGGCTGATCGGCGCCGCATTCATCGTGGGCGACCTGATGGCCTGCGCCTCGATTGCCCAGGCGCAGACGTCACTGCCCGCCGTGACCGTGGAATCGTCGACACAGTCCCGCCGCCCGGCCCGCGCCAGCACGGCGCCGAGCCGCGCCCGTCCGGTCGCCGCCCGCCGCAACGCCACGCCGCCGCCTGCGCCGCCCACCGCCACCGAGCGGGCGATTGCTGCCGCAGCCGTGCGCTACGAGCAGGTGCTCGGCTATCGCGCGATGCCGAGCGCCACGACGCTGCGCTCCGGCCAGCCACCGCTCAACTCGTCGCAGACGGTCAATGTCGTTCCCGAGCAGGTGCTCAAGGATCAGTTGCCGCGCAACCTCGACGATGCGCTCTCCAATATCAGCGGCATCACCCAGACCAATACGCTCGCCGGCACACAGGATGCCGTGATGCGCCGCGGCTTTGGCGACAACCGCGACGGCTCGATCATGCGCAACGGCCTGCCGCTGGTGCAGGGCCGCAGCCTCAATCCCGCGGTCGAAAGCGTTGAAGTGCTCAAGGGCCCCGCCTCGCTGCTCTACGGCATCATCGATCCCGGCGGCATCGTCAACACGATCAGCAAGCGCCCCGATCTCTACCAGCACGGCTCCGTCAAGCTGCTCGGCTCGACCTTCGGCAATGGCAAGAACGGCATCGATGGCATTGTCGATGTCACCGGTCCGATCGGCAAGGATGGCCTCGCCTATCGCTTCATCGCCTACGGCACCAACGAAGACTACTGGCGCAATTTCGGTACCCGCAAGGAAACGCTGATCGCGCCCTCGCTTTCCTGGTATGGCGACGACACCACGGTACACCTGAATTACGAGTATCGCGATTTCAACTATCCGTTCGATCGCGGCACTTCGTTCATTCCCAACACGTCGACTCCGCTGCAGATTCCGCGCGAGCGCCGGCTGGACGAGCCCTTCAACAACATGTGGGGCAAGTCCCACCTGATCCAGGCTTCCGTGGATCACCGCATCAACGAGAACTGGAAGCTCTACGCGGCCTATAGCTACAACACCGAAATGTTCGATGCGAACCAGCTGCGCATCACGAGTTTCAATACGACCACGGGCGCGGTGGCCCGCCAGAATGACGGTACCAAGGGCTCGCTCAGCAATGTCAGCTCAGGCGTCGCCTATCTGCGCGGCGACCTCTCCATCGGCGGCTTCCGCAACGAAGTGGTGTTCGGCGGCGACGCACAGTATCGCACCATCTATCGCGAATATCTGATCCGCGGCGGCGCAACGCCCGCTTTCAACATGTACAATCCGATCTATGACCGCATTCAGCCGGGCACGATCGTTGGAGCGCCGGATAGCGCCCAGACCGACCAATTGGCCATGAGCGGCCTGTTCTTCCAGGACACGTTCTATCTCACCAATCAGTTACTGCTCGTGGGCGGCATACGCTGGATGGAGTTTGATCAATTCGCCGGCCGCGGCAGGTTGCCCGCCGGATTCACGGTCAACACTAATCTCTCCGGAGACAAGGTGCTGCCGCTCGGCGGCGTGATCTACAAATTCACCGACCAAGTGTCATGGTATCTCAGCTACACGGAATCGCTGAAGCCGACCTCGACCATCAACACGTTCGCTGGTGCGGGGGTCGGCTTCATCATCGGTTCGGATCTGGCACCGGAAGAAGGCGTACAGTGGGAAACGGGCATCAAGTTCGACTTCAACAAGCGGCTATCCGGCAATATCGCAGTCTATGATATCGAGAAGAAGAACGTTCTGGTCGCCATTCCTGTCGCGGGCGGCGTCAATGCGATCCGCACCGCCGGCAAGGTGCGCTCGCGCGGTGTCGAGCTCGACATCACGGGCCGCCTTACCGACAATATCAGCATGATCGGCAGCTACGGCTACACCGATGCCCGCGTCACCGAAGATCCGACGCTGATCGGCAAGTCATTGCAGAACGTCGCGCTGAATACGGCCTCGCTGTTCATGGTCTATGATTTCGGCACCGCGCTGCCCGGCCGTCTGCGTCTCGGCGGCGGCGCCCGCTATGTCGGTGACCGCGCCGGCGATGGTCCCAACAGCTTCTATCTGCCGTCCTATGTGGTCGCCGACGCTTTTGCCAGCTATGAGGTGAAACAGAATGGCTTCCCGGTGATTTACCAGTTCAACGTGAAGAACATGTTCGACAACATCTACTACCCGTCGGCGGTCAACAATCTGAACGTGGCCATCGGCGATGCCCGTCGCTTCTCGCTGGAGGCGACGGTCAAGTTCTAAAGGATCTCTTCGAAAAGCGGCCTCCGCTTTTCGAGAGGGATCATCCTCAACCAAATAAAAGCCACTGGTTTCTGCTTCATCGAGATGAAGCAGAAACCAAGGAGCAAGACATGCGAGCACGAGATCGGAACAGACTTCTCTCCCTCCTGCTCGCAATTTCCGCAACGCTTTTCGTCTCGGCGGCTTCCGCGGAGGAGATCAATCTTTACTCGACGCGCGAAGCTGCTCTGGTCAAACCGGTCACCGACGCCTTTACCAAGGCGACCGGGATCGCAGTCAATACCACCTTCATCGAAGACAATCTCAGCAAGCGGGTGACTGGCGAAGGCAAAACCTCGCCGGCCGATGTGCTGCTGACCATCGGCCTCGACAAGACCTCGCAATTCGCGACGCTCGGCCTCACCCAGCCGATCAAATCCGCCGTGCTCGAAAAGGCGATCCCGTTCGAGCTGCGCGACCGCGGCAATATGTGGTTCGGCATCGCCATGCGCCCGCGCGTGGTCGTCGCGCGGAATGAAAGTGCGTTATCCTCGATCACCTATGAGGATCTGGCCAAGCCGGAATGGCGCGGCAAGCTCTGCATGCGCACGGTGCTGCATCAGAACAATGTCGCACTGGTCGCCGCTTTCCTGCTGCACAACGGCGCACCGGCGACGGAGGCGTGGCTCAGGGGGCTCAAGACCAATCTCGCAGGAGTTCCGGAAGGCAAGGACAACGATGTCATCCGCCGGATCGCGCAAGGCCACTGCGAGGTCGGCATCGCCAACACCGTGGCGCTGGCGCAATTGCGCGACGGCCGCGAGGGCGCCGACTGGAAGGCCAATGCGGACAGAGTGAAGGCCGTGCCGATCACCTTCCGCAATCGCGGCACGCATATGAACGTGACAGCGGTAGGAATCGCAAAATACGCGTCACACAAGTCGGCGGCATTGAAGTTCGTCGAATTCCTCGTCACCGACGAAGCGCAAAAACTCTTCGCTGCAGCCGAGCTGGAATATCCCGTGACGAAGACCGGCGAACGCGCCGCCATCGTCGCCGGCCTCGGCACCTTCCCCATCGACGACCGACCCGTCGATCAGATCGCCACCACGCAGAAGGCGGCGGTGGATCTGATCAGGAAGGCGGGGTTTACGAAATAGCTGCTGCCTCACTCCTTCTTCAGCTTGATGCTGAAGGTGAGCGTGCCATTGACCGTGTAGCCTTCCGGCTGGCTCGATTGATAGCGTGGGGTCGCATTGAGATTGTTGTTCACCTGCTCCAGCACGCATTCCTGCGCCAAAGTCTCGCGGAGGATGTCGCATTCGCGTGCGGCCGTGCTGTAGACGATGCGACGAGCGCGATCGCGGAGCTTTTCAGCCTCTTCGCTGTCACCCGTGGGGCCTGGCACGAAGATGTTGAGGTTCGCGGTAACGCGCGTATAGCCCTCCGGCACGCCGTTCGGGCCGAGTACGCGGCGACTCTGCACCTGCGCATGCACTGCCGTGGCCGCAGAAGCCGCCAGCAGCAATGCGGCGGTCGCAGCGATATAGAGCTTCGATGGCATTTCGCACTTCTCCCTGTGAGAAGCGCATCATACCCACCTCAGATTGCAGCCATATAAATGCACGCGCCGGAATCCATCCGGCACGTTCATTCCGGGTTAACCGTGACGGCTCACCGCCAACCCATGCCCGGCGCGACATGCTTGAGGATCGCCTCGATCACATGGGCGTTGTAGTCGACGCCGAGCTGGTTCGGCACCGTCAGCAGCAGCGTATCCGCCTCCGCAATCGCCTCGTCGCCCTTGAGCTGGTCGATGAGCTTGTCGGGCTCCGCAGCAAAACTGCGGCCGAAGATGGCGCGCTCGGTGGCGCTCAGCATGCCCACCTTGTCCTCGTCGCCGGAGCGGCCGAAATACATGCGGTCCTGATCGTTCACCAGCGCGAACATGCTGCGCGACACCGACACCCGCGGCGTGCCCGCATGACCCGCCGCCTTCCATGCGTCGCGATAGAGCCGGATCTGCTCGGCCTGCTGGACATGAAACGGCTTGCCGCTCTCGTCGATCTTCAGCGTCGACGACTGCAGGTTCATGCCCATCTTGGCCGCCCATTCCGCCGTCGCGTTGGTCGCCGCGCCCCACCAGATGCGCTCGCGCAGCCCCTCGCTATGCGGCTCAAGCCGCAGCAGGCCCGGCGGATTCGGAAACATCGGCGACGGATTCGGCTGCGCAAACCCCTTGCCCTTCAACACGTCGAGAAACACCTCGGTGTGCCTGCGCGCCATGTCGGCATCGGTCTGCCCTTCCGCAGGCGCGTAGCCGAAATAGCGATAGCCGTCGATCACCTGCTCCGGCGAGCCGCGCGAGATGCCGAGCTGCAACCGCCCGCCAGCGATGAGGTCTGCCGCGCCGGCATCCTCCGCCATATAAAGCGGGTTCTCATAGCGCATGTCGATCACGGCAGTGCCGATCTCGATCTTCTTCGTCCGCGCGCCGATGGCGGCGAGCAGCGGAAACGGCGCCGCGAGCTGGCGCGCGAAATGATGCACGCGGACATAGGCGCCATCAGCGCCCAGCTCCTCGGCGGCGACCGCGAGATCGATGGATTGCAACAACGCATCGCCGGCCGAGCGCGTCTGCGACGACGCCGACGGCGTCCAGTGGCCGAAAGAGAGAAAGCCAATCTTTTTCATGGGAGATACTCGGTGTGGATCTGTTGCGTCCAATCTAGGCACTTTCGGCGACGGGAACAGCACACGCATAGAAACGATGCGTTTCCGGGTGACACCTTACTGCACGTCGTCCCCGGGCCCGACCCGGGGACCCAACTTTGCCCGGCGCTCGACCAACAGATGGATGGCCGGATCAAGTCCGGCCATGACGTGGAGAGAGCAGAGCCATCACACCACCACCGGCAGATAGAAATCGATCACCGCGCCCTTTATCGTCGGATCGAACTTGCCGTCATAACGCTCGAAATCCGGCCCTTCCGCCACCTGCAATCCAGCGGCCGGCACCAAATCGCCCCAGATCTTCGCCATCGCGCTTTTCAGTTGCGGATGCACCGCGCCGCCATTCAGCGTGATGCGAAACACCGCGTAACTCCCGCCGGGAATCCGCAGCGCTGAAAATCCCGCCGGCAACGCCGCGCCCTCTTCAACACCGACGCCCGCCATATAATCGAAATGCCCTTCCGCGCGATCGACATTCCAGACCACGCCATAGGTCGTCCAGGCCGGCGTCTGTCCGGGAAACGGCAGCGCGCCCAGCATCTGCGACCACAGCTTTGGAATCTCCGCCTTATTGCTCTCATCGAACCGCCGCTGCGCCCCTGCCACGGTGAACGCCTCCAGCGTCACAAGCTGCGGCAGTTGCGTCACGGTGACTTCGGTCTCGGGCATGGTCATGGGATACTGTCCTTCGATGGGCGTGAGGTTGAAGCCGCGGCGAAACCGTCCGGGCGCGACGCCAAAGGTGCGCGAGAAAGCGCGGGTGAATGCCTCCTGCGAGTCGAAGCCGCAATCGGCCGCGAGATCGATCAGCCGCAGCGCGGGATCGGCGGCGAGCCGCTGCGCCGCGCGCACCAGCCGCCGCCCCCGCACATGCGCCATCACGCCCCGTCCCATGGCTGCGGAAAACAGACGCGAGAAATGATAGGGCGACAGCCCGGCCACCTCAGAGATCACTTCGACGCTGAGCGGCGCATCGAGATGATGTTCGATCCATTGCACGGTGGCGAGGAGATCAAGTGGCTTGGGGCGCGGCGTGGTCATGCCGGGTGTATGGCATGACGGGAGATGGGCGTCTTGATCGGTCTTGCTGCGTTACCGCACGAGTTTCAGCGGAACTCGGCCACGCTTTTTGAAGCCCGGCGTGTGCGATCCGCGTACGGGTGACGCCCGATCGCACAACGAGACCGGGCAACAGTCCACTCACCTCACCCGCAACAAGGCTCGCTCGTCTTCGATCCACAACACGATGACTGCTGCTGCTCCAGCCAGCGATCGCGCGGCTTGCAGCTGCTCGGGCGCGCCGACAGCGGCACGCGCACGATCTCGCCATCGATGCCGATCGCATCGGCCTTGTAGAGCTGCATCGGCACGACGCCATCGCTCACTTCGAAGGTCAGGCGGGCATCGTCCGGAAACGGCACGCTCTCGGCGACCTTGCCCATGATCGCGAGAAATTTCCGAACAGGCATATGGCCGCGGTGATCCTCGACGATATCCCAGAGCTGGATGAACGTTTCCTGCCAGCTCTCCGGATTGGCGCCGCAATCGAGCGCATGGAAGGCGCCGGTCTTGACCTCGGTCACATGATAGCTCGGCCGCACGTCCCGGCCGTCATAGTGAAACACGAGCGCCTTGTCCTCGTGACCGGCCAGGGCGCGAAACAGCGAGGCCATCGACAGCTCATCGGTTGAAAGGGGGTTGGCAGCAGCATCCATATCGCCTATCCTCATTTTGATATTTATTGAAATATAGGATCGTCGATGGACGAACGTCAAGCCACCCTCGCCTTCGGCGCGCTCGCGCAGGAGACGCGCCTGAACATCGTGCGGATGCTGGTCATCGCCGGGCCGGCCGGCATGGCGGCCGGCGCCATTGCGGAGAAAGCGGGCGTCGCGCCTTCGAACGTCTCGTTTCACCTCAAGGACCTCGAACACGCCGGCATGGTCGGTTCGCGCCGCGAGGCCCGCTCGATCATCTATTCGGCGAACTACGACACGCTGTCCGGCCTGATCCAGTTTCTCATGAAGGACTGCTGCGCGGGCCACCCGGAGATCTGCACCCCGGCGCTCGCCGCCTCGTGCTGTCCGCCGGCGAAAACGACAAAGCGCAGGAAGGTTCTGCAACCGTCATGACCACGTTCGAACGATATCTCTCCGTCTGGGTAGCTCTTTGCATCCTCGCCGGCATCGCGCTCGGCTATGTCATTCCCGGCGCGTTTCAGGTGATTGCCGCAGCTGAAATCGCCCGCGTGAACATCCCCGTCGCGCTGCTGATCTGGCTGATGATCATTCCGATGCTGCTGAAGATCGATTTCGCGGCGCTCGGCCAAGTCCGCGAACACTGGCGCGGCGTCGGCGTAACGGTCTTCATCAATTGGGCGGTCAAGCCGTTCTCGATGGCGCTGCTCGGCTCGTTCTTCATCGGGCATCTTTTTGCCCCGCTGCTGCCAGCCGACCAGATTTCGAGCTACATCGCCGGCCTGATCCTGCTCGCCGCCGCGCCTTGCACGGCGATGGTCTTTGTATGGTCCAATCTGTGCGACGGCGAACCGCATTTCACGCTGTCGCAGGTTGCGCTGAACGACATCATCATGGTGTTTGCCTTCGCACCGCTGGTCGGATTGCTGCTTGGCGTCGCCGCGATCGCCGTTCCGTGGGGCACTCTGATGTTGTCGGTGGCCCTGTATATCGTCGTGCCCGTGGCCCTCGCACAATTGTGGCGCCGAAAACTCGTCGCGGGCGATGCGCAGGCACTCCGCAGAACGCTCGATCTTCTGCAGCCGGTTTCGCTGATGGCGCTGCTTGCGACGCTGATCCTGCTGTTCGCATTTCAGGGCGAACAGATTTTGGCGCAGCCGCTCGTCATCGCCCTGCTGGCGGTCCCCATCCTCATCCAGGTCTATTTCAACGCCGGCCTCGCTTACTGGCTCAGCCGCCGCTTCGGCGTCGCGTGGTGCGTCGCTGCGCCTGCCGCGCTGATCGGCGCCAGCAACTTCTTCGAACTCGCGGTGGCCGCCGCCATTTCCATCTTCGGACTCAACTCCGGCGCCGCACTGGCGACCGTGGTCGGCGTTCTGGTCGAAGTGCCTGTCATGCTCTCTGTCGTCAGGATCGTCAAAGCCACGCGCGGCTGGTACGAAGCCGATCCGGCACAATCACCAAAGGCGGAGTTTCCCTGATGCCTGTCACGATCTATCACAATCCCCAATGCGGAACGTCGCGCAATGTGCTGGCGATGATCCGGCAAAGCGGCGAGGAACCATCCGTCATCGCCTATCTGGAGACGCCGCCGTCGCGCGAAACGCTGGTGGCGCTCATCGCGGCGATGCAAATGACGCCGCGCGAGTTGCTGCGCGAGAAAGACACGCCCTATGCCGAACTCCGCCTGGGCGATCCCAAATGGAGCGACGACGAGATCATCGATTTCATGATGCAGCATCCGATCCTGATCAACCGGCCCATCGTGGTCACGAACAAAGGCACCCGTCTGTGCCGGCCGTCGGAAGTCGTGCTCGAGATTCTGGATCGCCCGGTCGCGCATTTCGTGAAAGAGGACGGTGAAGTCGTCTCCTCCGCTCGGCCGTCCCCCAATTCATGACTGCTCCCCATCCGCGACAGATCGTATTCACGCTGGGGACCCTGCAAATCCTCGCATGGGGATCGTCCTTCTACCTGCTCAGCGTGCTCGCTCCCGCCATCGCCAGGGATACGGCATGGCCGACCGCATTCGTGGTCGGCGGCATCTCGCTCGCTTTGCTCGTGGCCGGGATTGCATCCCCGCGTATCGGCCATCTCATTCAGGCGCATGGCGGACGGCGCGTGCTCGCCGCCAGCTCGCTGCTATTCGCGGCCGGGCTCGCCGTGCTGGCCTCGGCGACTTTATTGCCCGCCTATTTCGCAGCCTGGACCTTGATCGGCCTTGGCATGGCCTCCGGCCTTTACGATCCCGCCTTCGCGACGCTGGGCCGCCAGTTCGGCCACGAGGCGCGCCGCATGATCACCACAGTGACGTTGTTCGGCGGTTTTGCCAGCACGCTATGCTGGCCGCTGACGGCGTGGCTGCTCGAGCAACATGGCTGGCGCATCACCTGCGCGACTTATGCGGGACTTCACCTCTTCATCGGCTTGCCCGCCTATCTCCTGCTGCTGCCGCGGCGCCCGCCCGCGCTGACGCCTGCCGCCGGCCCCGCCAGCCCGCAGGTCCGCGAATTGCCCCGCGATGCCCAGAAGACCGCGCTGGTCCTGCTCGGCGTCATCCTCACCATCGGCGCCGTCACGATGTCGCTGCTCTCGGCGCATCTCCTGATTCTGCTGCAGCTGCGCGGCATCGATCTCGCCGCGGCTGTCGGCCTCGGCGCCTTGATCGGCCCGTCGCAGGTCGCCGCGCGCATCGTCGAGATGGCGTTCGGCCGCCGCCTTCATCCGCTCTGGACAATGCTCGCCGGCGTCGTGCTGGTGGCATCCGGAATTGCACTGCTCGCCACCGGCTTTCCCATCGTCGCGGTGTCGCTGATCGCCTATGGCGCCGGCAATGGCATCAGCTCGATCGTGCGCGGCGCGGTGCCGCTCGTGCTGTTCGGCCCCACCCGCTACGCGGTGCTGATGGGACGGCTCGGCCTCCCCATCCTGATCGGCATGGCCGCCGCCCCGACCGCCGGCGCGCTATTGCTCGATGCCGGCGGCACAGGTCTGGTCTTCTCCCTGCTCAGCGCGCTGTCGATCCTCAACGTTGCGATCGCGGCGTATCTTGGCTGGTTCTGCATGAAGGCGGAAAGCGTCTCGCCATGACGACGCGCTGACCGTAGGGCGGATGAGGCGAAGCCGTCATCCGCCGGCCGAGATCGTGGGGCGAAGGACGGCGGATGACGCTTCGCTGATCCGCCCTACGCGCCTCAGTCTTCCTTGTAGCCATATTCCGGCACATTCCCGCTGGCGCCGTAATACTTGTACGGCAGGAACTTGCCCGACATCGTGATCTTCACACGATCGCCCTTCGGATTCGCCACGCGTTCGAAGTCGAAGTCGAAATCGATGGCCGACATGATGCCGTCGCCGAACTCTTCCTCGATCAGCATCTTCCAGGCCGGACCGTTCACCATCACCATCTCGTAGAAGCGATAGATCAAGGGGTCCTGCGGCGGCATCTGCATGGTTTCAGCCCGCATCGGGATCTCGTTGAGCATCGCGGTCTCGGCCTTGGAGAGCCCGAACAGCTCGCCGGCATTGGCCGCCTGCGGCTTCGTGAGCTTCATGTTGCCGAGAATGGCGCCGACGATCAGAACGTCGGAATAACCGCCGATCTTTTCGCAGATATATTTCCAGGTCCATTCCTTCTCGCGCTTGATGTCGAGCAGCTTTTCGGTGAGGTCGGATCGCAGCATGGTCTTCTCCTTCGTGCTGTTGCGTTAGCGCATGGCGCTTTGAAGAGACGGCATCGTTGGCGCCTCGGTGAATACAGGCCGCACCACGGGCACATTGCGCGGGTCGTGGTTCGGCGTGTTGGCGGTGAAGGTCTTGCTGCGCGTCACCAAGAAATCGATGATGTGGTTGCGCAGCGCGTAGTAGTGCGGATGTTTGTGCAGATCGATGCGGGCGCGGTCCTTCGGCAGTGGGTTCTCGACGATCTCCGCCAGCACGGCGCCGGGGCCGTTGGTCATGAGAAAAATCTTGTCGGCGAGATACATCGCCTCGTCCACGTCATGGGTGATCATGAAGGTGGTCTGGCCTGTCTCCAGCGTCACACGCCTCACCTCGTCCTGCAGCGTGCCGCGCGTCAGTGCATCCAGCGCCGAGAACGGCTCGTCCATCAGCATGATCTTTGGCGTGATCGACAGCGCCCGCGCGATACCGACGCGCTGCTTCATGCCGCCGGAGAGTTCGGACGGCCGCTTGTGCTCGGAGCCGGTGAGACCGACCTTGTCGATAAAGGTCTGCGCATGGGCGCGGATCTTTGCCTTGTCCCATTTGCGCCATTTCGACGAGACCGCATAGGCGATGTTGCCCATGACCGTCATCCAGGGCAGCAGCGCGTGGCTCTGGAAGATTACCGCACGATCGAGGCTGGTGCCGGCGATCGCCTGGCCGTCGACGATCACGGTGCCCTCCGTGGGCTCGTCGAGCCCGGCGAGAATGTTCAGCACCGTGGTCTTGCCGCACCCGGAATGACCGATGATGCAGCCGAACTCGCCGGGTGCCAGCGACAGCCAGAGATTTTCGAAGATCGTGGTGGCACCGCCCGATGGCTGCGGATAGCGTTTTGCGATGCCTTCGATGGAGATGAATTTGTTGCTGCTCATCACGCGTTTCTTTCGTGTCCCGGACGCGGTGCGGCCTGGCGATGCGAAGCATCGCTTGGAAGTGCCGCTCCGCTGAGCCGGGACCGCCCCAGGCGCCGGAGTTTTGTGCGGTCCCGGTTCTGCAAAGCAGCGCTACGCGCCGCATTGCGCCCGGGACAAGAGATCTGAGTAACTTGCTTCATCGCATTCACTCCGGAAACGTGACCATGCGGGTGAAGCGGGCAAGGATCTGGTCGAGCAGCATGCCGACCAGGCCGATCATCAAAATCGCGATGATCACATTGGTGATCGACAGGTTGTTCCATTCGTTCCAGACGAAGTAACCGATGCCGGTGCCCCCCACGAGCATCTCGGCAGCGACGATGACCAGCCAGGCGATGCCGATGGAGATGCGCATGCCGGTGAGAATGGTGGGCGCCGCCGCAGGCAGGATCACGGTGAAGGCGCGGCGGAAGGTGCCGACTTCCAGCGTGCGCGCGACATTCACCCATTCCTTGCGCACGGACGCGACGCCAAACGCCGTATTCAGCAGCATCGGCCACACCGAGCAGATGAAGATCACGAAGATAGCGGAGAGCGAGGAATCCTTGATCGTGTAGAGCGCCAGCGGCATCCAGGCCAGCGGCGAGATCGGCTTCAGCACCTGGATGAAAGGATCGAGCGCCTTGTTCATCAGCGGTGACATGCCGATGAGAAAGCCGAGCGGGATCGCGACCAGGACGGCAATGAGATAGCCGAGCCCGACGCGGCCGATGGAATAAGCGAGCTGGATGCCGAGGCCCTTGTCATTCGGCCCGTTGTCATAGAACGGCCGCTTGAGGTGCTCCCAGAGCTTTGCGCCGACATCGAGCGGACCGGGCATGGCGGATTTGCCCTGGGTCGCGGTGATGCCCATCAGCCGCGCATATTCCGGCGACATGGTCGTGGTAGCAGCGCTCTGGCGCGTGGCGAGATGCCAGGTGCCGAGGAATGCAAGGAACAGCGCGAGCGATACGACGGCAGCGCGGAAGCGGAGGGATTTTGTCATCTAATTGGGTCTCTTAACGTCACCGAGCATTCAGCCTGTCATCCCCGCGAAAGCGGGGATCCAGTAGACACTGCACTCTCCATTGGAGCGCAGGCCTCACCACCTGCGTGTACTGGGTCCCCGCTTTCGCGGGGACGACAAACGGAACGCGTGGCATCATCACGACGCCTTCTTGATCTTGAAGCTCGCCACATAGTCCTCCGGCTTGGTCGGATCGAAGGTCTTGCCCATCACCGCGAACGACTTGTAGGCGGTCGCCGGCGGGCTCAAGCCCATCTCCTTCATCACCTTGCCGGTATCGGTCGCGAGATAGATCTGCTCCGCCACGGCCTTGTAATCCACATCGCCCTTGATCTGCCCCCAGCGCTTCATCTGGGTCATCATCCACACGGCAAAGCTCTGCCAGGGGAATGGATCGAAATCGACGCGCTTCGGATCGGTCTTGATGCCGCCGAGGCCGTCCGCATAGGTGCCGGTGAGCACCTGCTCCAGCACCACCGGCGGTGCATTGAGATAGGCCGCAGGCGCGATGGCTTCGGCGATCGACTTGCGGTTCTCCGCCTTCGACGCATAGGCCGTGGCATCGACGATGGCACGCGTCAGTGCGGCGAAAGAATTCGGCGAGTTTGTGATGAATTCGCGGCTGGCAGCAAAACTGCAGCACGGATGCCCGTCCCAGATTTCCTTCGACAGGATATGCATGAAGCCGACGCCGTCATAGATCGCGCGCTGGCAGATATTGTCGGGGGCGAGGAAGCCGTCGATATTGTCGGCGCGCAGATTGGCGACCATTTCCGGCGGCGGCACCGAGCGGATCTGGATATCCGCATCGGGATCGATGCCGTGCTCGGCGAGATAATAGCGCAGCAGGTAGTTGTGCATCGAATAGTCGAACGGAACGGCGATCTTGAAGCCTTTCCAGTCCTTCGGATCGCGCTTGTCCTTGTGCTTCATGGCGAGCGTGATGCCCTGCCCGTTGATATTCTCGATCGCCGGCACGGTGAACGGGATCGGCTGCGAGCCGAGCCCGAGCGAAATCGCGATCGGCATCGGCGCCAGCATATGCGCGGCGTCGTATTCCTTGTTGATGGTCTTGTCGCGAATGACGGCCCAGCCGGCGGTCTTCACCACTTCCACCTTCAGCCCCTGCTTCTGATAGAAGCCGAGCGGATCCGCCATGATGATCGGCGTCGCACAGGTGATCGGAATGAAGCCGACCTTGAGGTCGGTCTTTTCCAGCTTGCCCGCGCCTTGCGCGAACACTTCGGTCGCCGTCTTGATCGGGAAGAACTGCGACAGCGCCGCCAGCGCGCTGGAGGCACCGACCGACTGCAGGAAAGCGCGGCGGGTAGCCTGCTGCGGAAATAGCTGGCGCATCACGGCGGAGGCGACGACGCCCTCGTAGCGCTTCTCCGCGCTATCCGGGACATCGCACTGCAGGCGCAACGCGGCCTCGTGGGCGGACTGGCTGTCGTGCTGCCCGCAGTCACAGGCGCCGAGGCGCTTATTCGGGTCGAACGGATTGTCGAATGTGGACATTGTGACTCCTCCGGTGATGCTCCCGAGGAGTATTCAAGGAGTGTGCCAGCCTCGGCCGGTGCGAGAAGTCCAAGTGCCGCAGGCGTTTTTCGGATTCGTTGGAAACTACGAAATTTCGTGCTACACGAAATTTCGTAGCCAGATTACGAAATCTCGGAGTCCGCCATGAATGCGCCGGTGCGCGAACCCGATCTGCGCCTGATCGCCTTCGATTATGCCATCGAGCCGACCTTGCTGCTCGATCCGCACAGTGACCAGATCATCGACGGCAATCTCTCGGCCTGCTCCCTGCTCGGCTACGACCGCATGACCCTGCGCGAGATCAAGATCAGCGCGCTGCATGCAGGGCAGCTGCCAGCCCTCATCGTGTTCACGCAAGCGGTGCTCGCCAAGGGCAGCTATTTCACCCGCACGCTCACGCCGCGCCATGCCACCGGCCAGGCGCTGCAGCTCGAATATGCCGGCGCGCTGCTGGAAGTCGGCGGGCGCACGCTGGTGACGCTCACCATGAGCGATCTCGAAGAGCGCCGCCGCCGCCATGTCGATGCCGATGCGGAAGACTACATGCATGGCGGCATCGCCGCCTGGCAGCGCGTCGAGCGGGTGTTCCAGGACATCGAGCGGGAAAACCAGCTGATCCTGCGCGCGGCTGGCGAAGGGATCTACGGCGTCAATGCCGAGGGCAAGGCGACCTTCGTCAATCCCGCCGCCGAGCGCATGCTGGGCTGGACGGCGGAGGAGCTGGTCGGCCGCGAGATCCACGCCATCATGCATCACAGCCACGCCGATGGCAGCCACTACCCCGATCACGACTGCCCGATCTATGCGGCCTTCCGCGACGGCGCGGTGCACAAGATCGACAACGAGGTGTTCTGGCGCAAGGACGGCTCGCCGGTCTGGGTCGAATACACATCGACGCCGATCCGCGACCGCCACATGGTGGTCGGCGCGGTGATCGTGTTTCGCGATGTCAGCCAGCGCCGCGAGGCGGATGAGAAGCTGCATGCGGCGCTCGCCGAAGTCGATCGCCTGCGCGAGCGCCTCGAGCTCGAAAACGCCTATCTGCAAGAGGAGATCCGCATCGAGACCAATCCGCGCGGCATCATCGGGCAGTCGGCGGCGATCCAGAAGACGTTGCGGCAGGTCAAGCTCGTGGCGCCCACCACCGCCGCGGTGCTGATCACCGGCGAGAGCGGCACCGGCAAGGAGCTGATCGCGCGCGCCATCCACGAAGCCTCCGGCCGCGCCCACCGGCCGCTCATCCGCGTCAATTGCGCCGCCATCCCGCGAGAATTGTTCGAGAGCGAATTCTTCGGCCATGTGCGCGGCGCATTCACCGGCGCGGTGCGCGACCGCATCGGCCGCTTCGAACTCGCGGACGGCGGCACGCTGTTTCTCGACGAGGTCGGCGAGATCCCGCTGGAGCTGCAAGGAAAACTGCTGCGCGTGCTGCAGGAAGGCAACTTTGAGCGCGTCGGCGAGGAGCGCACGCGCGAGGTCGATGTCCGCGTCATCGCCGCCACCAATCGCAACCTCAAGCAGGAGGTGCAGCGCGGCCGCTTTCGCGAGGACCTGTATTTCCGGCTCAACGTCTTCCCCGTGGAATCCGTGCCGCTGCGCGATCGCCGCGAGGACATCCCGCTGCTCGCCCAGCACTTCCTGCTCAGCGAGCGCCTGCAATCGGACCTGCGCCTGTCCGAAGGCGATGCGCGCCGCCTGTCGCGCTACGACTGGCCGGGCAATGTGCGCGAATTGCAGAATGTGATGGAGCGCGCGGTGATCCTCGCGCAGAACGGCCGCCTGCGCATCGACCTGCCCGACAGCGCCGGCCCGCAAGCCGCCACCGGCCCGCGCGCCAAAACCGAGACGCGCCCGGCGGTGATGACATCCGGCGAGCTGCGCGATCACGAGCGCAGCAACATTCTCGCAGCGCTCGCCGCCACATCCGGAAAAGTGTTCGGCCGCCATGGCGCGGCCGAACTCTTGGAGATGAAGCCGACGACGCTGGCGTCGCGGATGAAGGTGCTGGGGATCGAGGCGCCGCGGGGAGAGCGATAATCACTTTGTCCCGGGCGCGCTGCAGCACGAAATGCTGCCGCGCAGAACCGGGACCGCCACAAGCTCCGAGTCCGCTACGGTCCCGGTTCTGCGAAGCAGCGCAAGAGCGCCGCATCGCGCCCGGGACAAGTAGGCGCCCCTACTTCAGCGCCGCCTCCACCTTGGCGATGCCCGCCAGCGCGCACACCTCATCCTTCTCGCCGCCCGGCGCACCCGACACACCAACCGCGCCGATCACTTCATTCCCCGCCTTGATCGGCACGCCACCGCCGACGGCCACCACATGCGGGATCTGCTTCAGATAGGCATTGGCCGGATCGGCCGTGAGCTTCATGAATTCCAGCGAGGTCTGGCCGCGGGTGCGCGAGGTGTAGGCCTTGAGCCGGCTGAATTCCATCGTATGCGGATTGGTGCCGTCACCGCGGATCTGCGCGGCCACATTGCCGGCCTTGTCGACGATGGTGACCGACACCTTGTAGCCATCCTTGGTGCATTGATCGATCGTGCCCTGCATGATGGCCATGGCGAGGCCCATGGAGATGTTCTTCTCCATCTGCGGCGCCTGCGCGAAAGCCGGCATGGCAAATCCAGCGGCCAGGGCGGCCGCGAGTGTCAGTGAACGCATGTGTTTCCCCTCGGGTTTGTTGTTTTGTTGGAAACACTGAGTGTCGCGGTTTCATCCGCGCGCGTCTCGCAAATTCGTTGCTGCGATGCGGCCGTTTGCTCGTGCCGCTTGCAACCTTCGCGGATAGGCATATAATCCCCTCATGGCGCATCCCCTCAATCCTCTCTTCAACAACAGGCCGTACGTCCGCGACTCCTCGTCGGAGCCTGTGCTGCGGCTGCGGATCCAGCCCGATGTGGACGACGGACCGCCGCCCGTTCCCGGCCGTCCCAAAGGCTGCAAGCGGCTGCACACCAATGCCACGGTGGCCGCGACGCGCCGACTGATCGAGGAGACGACGCTGAGCTACAAGCAGATCGCGGCGCGGACCGGCGCGACCGCCGGCACCGTCGGCCGCTGGGCCCGCGAATTCGGCTGGCAGCGCCATCCCTTCGCGCCCCGTGCCTGCGACACGGTGCCGACCGCCCGCGCCGGCCGCCGGCTGAAGCTGCGCATGCTGGGCGTGAAGCTGCAGGAGGTGGCCGAGCGCTGCGTCAACGAGCTGTGGGCCAGCCCCACGGTGGACTACGACCGGCTGATCAAGGCCATGGAGGCATTCAAGGTGGCGCGCCTGATGGCCATGGGCAGCCGCCGCCCGCGCCGCCATCCCGAGCCCAAGGCGCACAGCGCCCAGGACTGGCTCGACCGCAACGCCGCCATCGCGAAGGCGCTGAAGGACCTGCGCTGGGGCGGCGTCAATATCGAGCACATCCCCGAGGAAGCGATGGCCCTGCTGGAAGAGGCGCACACGCCGCCGGAGGATCATCCGGCTTTGAGGCCGAGGGGGAAAAGAAGAAGAAAGTAGGGCTTAAAGATCGCCATAACACTTGCTTCGAAGACGAAGACAACGAGCGAGAACCGGTTCAGCTAGTCAAGTAGCCTTTACGCCACACAGCTTCCCACGGGCAGAAAAGCGTGGTTCAGCTCGATGCTCGTAAAATTCGTCCGCGGATGCTGACTTAGCCAAAACGCCTGACCGTTAAGACTCAGCTGCTCTGGTGTTCTTTTACTCTTCTTCAGAAAGGCGTTTATCTGTTCGACAATAACGTTTGGTGCGCCAGCCAACACATATCCTGTCATAAATCCTCGGCTATGAGCAGCACCATATTTTCTTGAACAGAAGCGATCCATCCCTTCCTTCACGTACTCGCGAATAAGATTAGCGTCTCCCGCTGCGACCCTCTTACATTCGATAATCGCGTGAGGATCGTGCTGCCCAAGCTTCAGGAATATCTCGATGAACAGTATCGGAATATCGGTTCTTCCGTCAGGAACCGGAAACTCCGTAGATCTAGATTCTGTTCCTGGCAAAACGACCATTGACCTTCGCCAAGGAAGTTTCCGCGCTTTAAGCGCCTCTCTCATCCCATCGCGCAGGCGTTCTGTAATTACAATCTCTTTTGCATCCGAAGCCAAATCGTGATGTTTTCTAGCTATTTCCCATCCAAATTCGACTGTCTGTAGAATGGCGGCCGCAATATCCGGCGCAAGATCGATAAGTGCCTCTCCTATTACTGCGGGCTTCTCAAACGGGATGCTCACCTCGAAGCTCCCGAGAAACTTTCTGCCACAATCGCGTCGGCATCTTCTAGCGCCGCGCTCCTCATCCAGAATCTTCGTGCCGCAGGTTTGATGAGAACAACCTCTGACCGAGAGTGAATCCGCAGCTCCCGCTCGCCGATTAATGAAGCCGCGAGGGGCACACGCAAACGATCACCGATAGCTTTGATTGTGCTACCGAGACTTCCCTCAGGCTTTATAATGTCAACGCGAGATTTTCGAGCAGCATCCAAAAGGATGAAGCGGATAATGCGAAGGGGCGACTGCTGCGGCAGATCATAAATTTCTGCCTTCATGCTGCGCTTATTGGAAACGCTGAACCACGGCTGGATACCAGCCAAAAAAGCGTCAGCATATGCGCGCAGATCACCGTCAACACTCGCCGGTTCTGCAGCTCTTTGACGACCTTCATCCCATTGCCATTCAGCCCGGAGAAAACCGTCTTGCACCACTAATCGATCAATCGCATCCAGATCGTAGATATCGCAAACTAATCTATCTAGGTTAGACCAATCATCTGGGGTCACATCTTTTCGCTTTAGCTTTCGCTCTAAAGCGAGGAGCTCCTTTCCAGCCGGAGACGCAAGAGTCCTATCAAGGCGCGGAATAGGCAGAAGACCAACATCGTTGGTCAAAAGCCTTCTCTTCCACAGACCAAATTCAGATGCTGTCATCAAAAAAAACCAAGTCGCAAACGAGGAACTAAGAATCATTGAGAGCAGACGGCCGCTCTCCTGATTTTTCACTCCCAACGCAGCGCCAAAGTACGCATCCGTATAGACAAGGTCGCGCGTAGACAAAGCTGTCATCGGCCGAGGACTTGCTTTTAGAAACTCCTTCACAA
Source organism: Bradyrhizobiaceae bacterium PARB1 (assembly GCA_002256345.1). Taxonomy (GTDB): domain Bacteria; phylum Pseudomonadota; class Alphaproteobacteria; order Rhizobiales; family Xanthobacteraceae; genus Tardiphaga. The sequence continues at coordinate 293,645 of NKIY01000005.1, forward strand.
GCAGCAATGGCGCGCGATACGTTTCTCTGGATCGCGGCCACTGAGCCTCGCCTTCTTCGAAGCTCTCAAGATTTGATGGCAGCTTAAAGTAATCAAGTGATTTGGTCGTCAGTATTTCAAGACCACGCAGATGGGACGCGGCCCGCGTCCGGCTTTCTGGCTTACCTAAGATCAGACCATCGCGCCAAACGGAGCCGATCGATTCCAACCATTTATTCAAGGACGAATACTCGGCTTTCATTTCGTCGAGCAGAGCTATATCGCGAGATCGCCCGAATGCGACTGACTTAAGACGCTCTGGATCTTTCGCCCATTCATCAAGAGATAGTGTCGACACGTCGCTAGGGGATATCTCAAACGTTTGAGACCGCTCTCCTGCAGGAGACCAAGGAACGTTTACAACAGTTAGCTGCCCTTCACGCTGCTTTCTACAGTTAGCTAAAAGTATAACGGCTGGCATTTTTGCCGTTGGGAAAAGCCAACGAATAAGCGGCGCAAGATTTACGATTGTCGCAGGAGACAGCCGTTCAACGACGTTTCTAGCTGCCGCCGCTCCAGTCTTACTGCCGGAAAAGAAAGGCATAGCACTTAGCACAATACCATAGCGCGTCTTATCGTGCGCAAAGTCCATCGCGCGCATCACGAAGTCGAGCCCTTCGCCGCGAGGCTGGAGGGGCACTGCTTTCGAAGCATGAGAATGTCGTTCGGCAGTTCCCCGCTTACCCTTAAAAGTCCACGGGGGATTACCCACGACCAAGTCGAATTGGCGCCTAGTGCCTTCGACTAGTAGGGCCGCCCCGGCAGGAGTTGTTTCTACGTCCCGAGCATTTCCAACGAACAAAGTCCGCCCTATCAGCTCTTGAAATTTGAGAGATTCTGGCGGCTGCGGCTCGGGATCGAGCTCAAGCGCCGCGAGATAAAGACTAAAAGCGGCAACGCGTACAGCAGCCTCGCTGATATCAACTCCGAATATCTGCTCGTACAACGTTGCTCTAATGACGGCTCGGGTCGGCTTTCCCTTACTTCGTATCAATACGAGCCGCCGAAACGACTCCACGAGAAAAATACCGGACCCGCACGTTAAGTCTAAGATAGTCTCTTTGCCACTTACGCCATCCAAAACTTCATCGAGCACAAGCGAGACAACGGGCAAACGTGTGTAATGCACACCAAGCTTCTTGGCGCTACCTTCTGAAGTGCCATCGGCGTCTTCATCAGACTTTGAATGAGCGAATTGCTCATAAATCGAACTTATAAGCTCGACGGGAATAATATCAAACCGATACGGAAACAACGAATGTTGTCCCGTTTCAGGATCCACCGCCTCGAGAAAATCAGCCACTCTCGCGAAATGTTTCTGGCGTAGTTGAGCCATCGGCATTGACGCAGGAAACATATCGCCATTGAAAGAATCGCGCAGCCACGAAAACAACGACTGCGCGGACGCCGAAACGCGCAATGCATCAGGCAGAGTTTCTTTACCGCAGTGTTGGACTAGCTTCTTAGTATCAACGATACCACGATCGACTAGGTACTGCGTAAAAATGGCACGCCCAATTAAACCTTGAGCGGCTCCCCGATCCACTCCCTCAGCGACCAAATCTCTTTCGAGAGCAGAAAGTTCGAGCAAGAGCTGCTGATCGACTGTCGATTTACGATTGATAGTCTCGTTGTGCAGCCAAAATTGCCCGCTCTCCATAGCAAATCGGCCCGCCAGTTGATCGAGTTCAACGAGCTGATTATCGATTGCTTGAAAGGTATGTAGGCGATGAAGATCGGCATCTCCCTCTGCTTGCGGACGGCCGAAACCGTTGTAAAGATCAATTCTATTTGGGCTCACAACCCAAAGAAGCGGCGCAAAGCCCTCATTCCAAATTTCACGGCGCCATACACTTACCTCGTCTGCCGAAGGCGGTACTGATTTGTACTTGAAGTACACAGTTAGAGCAGACGGGCCCCGCCAAAGGGCATCTGGTGAAAAATATGAACCGCGGCGCCCGGCTCGCGCCTCTCGGGCCACTCGAACGCCGGGAGCGGGCCGCCCGTTGTTTAGGAAGCCCGTTGCCTCAAGAACTTTCCCGAGCGGGCCCGGTATTGCCATTTTGTCTTTCGCATAAGCCTGGCCCGAGGGGGCCGATGAGCGGTCTTAGTTTCACGAAGCGAGTCCCAATATAGAACATATCGTGAACAAAACAATTATCTCCGCGAACAACAGTGCCGCAATTATGGTTAACATCTTATTAACCATATGATTTATAAGCATTAATTGAGACCAAGACTTCAGCGACAACGCGGCGAAATAAAAGGGCTCAGCTTCCAAACAACTTGTTCAACTCCCCGCCCTTCGCCCCATTCGCGAAGCTCGTGAATGTCCCCTGCCCGGCGATCTCCTGCGAGGCATGCATGAAGCCGGCCCAGGCCATGCGGGCCAGTGCGCCGCCGACGCTGATGCGGCGGACGCCGAGCGAGGCCAGATGCTGGACGGTCATGGTCGGCTGCACGGTGAGGACATTGAGCGGCTTGCCGCCCAGCGCCTTCACCAGCGTGGTGATCTCCGCGTCCGAGGCAACGCCGGGCGCATAGAGGCAATCGGCGCCGGCCTCGGCAAAGGCGACCAGCCGCGCGGTGGTCTTCTTCAGGTCGCGCTCGCCATGCAGAAAGCCTTCGCAGCGCGCCACCAGCATGACGGCGGGATCGACGCCGTCGATGGCGGCGCGGGCGGCCTTGATGCGCTCCACCGCGAGCGTGTCGTCATAAAGCGGCTGGTCGGCGCGGCCGGTGGAATTCTCGATGGACAGGCCGGAGATGCCGCTCTTCGCCGCGCGGGCGACATGGGCGGCGACGCCTGCGGGGTCATCGGCAAAGCCGTTCTCGAAATCGGCATTCACGGGCAGATCGGTGGCGGCGGAGAGCAGCGCGAGATGCTCGATGACGTCGTCGGCCGTGACCTTGTTGTCGGGGCGGCCGGTGGACCAGGCATAGCCGGCGGAGGTCGAGGCCAGCGCCTTGAAGCCGAGATGGGCGAGATAACGCGCGGAGCCGACATCCCAGGGATTGGGGAGGACGAAACAGCCGGACGCGTGGAGCTTGCGGAAATTGGCGTGCTTCTCGGCGGGGGAAAGGGGCATGAGCGGGTCTCCCGGTTTTGTTTTTGTAGCCTGGGTGGAGCGTAGCGTAACCCAGGGACCGGCGGTTCAACTATCTCGCCGGTCCCCGGATTGCGCTGCGCTCCATCCGGGCTACGGACCGCCCGCGCGGCCCGCCACCCGATTTCCGATCAGCCCTGCCCTTGCATCATCACTGTGTCCCGGGCGCGATGCAGCACTCAGGCGAAGCGCAGCTTCGCCGCAAGTGCTGCTGCGCAGAACCGGGACCGTAGCGAACGCCGGTGCCCGTCACGGTCCCGGCTCTGCGAAGCGGCATAAGCATGCCGCATCGCGTCCGGGACAAGAGAATTACCCCCGTCCGGGCATTCCGCTGTCCAGCAGAACCGCCAGACGATCCAGCTCCGGCGCGATATCCCGCGTCACGTCATCGGCGCGGATCGCCAGCACGCGGTAGCCGCGCTCCTCCAGCCAGGCTTTTCGCGACGCGCGATCGGCCACGATCACCTCGGTCTCGCCGGGATTGACCAACTCCACCGCGATGCGCTCGGGGAAACTGACGAAATCCGGGATGTGGCGGCCCACCGGGGTCTGGCGCTTGAACTGGCCGGCGAAGCGGCGGTCGGCGCGCAGATGCTCCCACAGGATCCGCTCGGCATCGGTGGGGTTGCGGCGGAGCATGCGGGCGAGGCCGCGGACGGTGCCGCTCTCATGCTCCTTCGCCTTGCCGCCGTGTTCGGCCAGCAGCGCGCGCAGGCGCGTGGCCTGTTCGCCATCGAGCACGCCGCCCTTGGCCGGGCCCTTGCGGCCCTCGGCGATGGCCATCACCACGCCGTGCAGCGTGTGCATGTCCTGCTTGGACGGCTCCATGCGGGTGAAGATGTTGCGCAGGTTCACCAGCATGGTGTCGCGTTTTTCCGGCGGGCGGAGGAATTCGACCTTGTCGAGCTCGGCGACCAGATTGTCGAAGAAGGCCGTCATCTGGTGCTGCGAGGCGCGCTCGGAGCGCTCGGGCATGGCGTATGGCAGCGCGTTGGAGGTCGCCTGCTTGAACCATTCATAGCCGCAGAGCAGCACCGCCTGGGCGAGGTTCAGCGAGGAAAAGCCGGGATTGACCGGGAAGGTCATGATCCGGTTGGCCAGCGCCACCTCCTCGTTCTGCAGGCCGTAGCGCTCGCGGCCGAACAGGATGCCGGCCGTGGCACCCGTCTTGATATGGGCGATGGTCTCGGCGGCGGCGGCCTCGGGGGCGACCACCGGCTTGGCCTGGTCATGGGCGCGGGCGGTGGTGGCGTAAAGGAGGGTGCAGTCGGCGACGGCCTCCTCGACCGTGTCGAAGATCTCGACGGCGTTCAGCACATGGTCGGCGCCGGAGGCGGCGCGCTGGGCATGGACATTGGGCCAGCCGTCGCGCGGCTTGACGAGGCGCAGGCGGGTCAGGCCGAAATTGCCCATGGCGCGCGCGGCGGTGCCGATATTCTCGCCGAGCTGCGGCTCGACCAGAATGACAACGGGGCCTGTCAGATCGCTCATGGTCTTGCTGCGATCGGTGCCGGAGCCGGTCATGTCTTCACTTTCTGATTCAATCTCTGAAGAACTTGAATCAACCTGCGGAGGACTGGATTCAAGACTTTAACCTGTGTTCGCGCGATGTCTCGCGGGGCGGCGTTTTCCCGAATGATATGAGGAACTTGGCCGGAACCGTGAATCCTTAAGCGGATGCCGCCGTGGGATCGGCGCAAATCGCCGCAGCGGGGCTTATGGGAGGATCGCCGGGAGCGCAAGACGGGCGTTTTCGGCCATGGATTCGGGCTGTTCTATCACATTGCATTCCGGCATGAATTTTGGGCCGAAACTGCATAGCGGCTGCGCTTTCACCGGATCATGCACGGTGCTATAGCCCCGGACATCCACCCTCCCGCAACGCGCTAAAGGCCCGAACCACATGGCAAAGATCAAGGTAGCCAACCCGGTCGTCGAACTCGACGGCGACGAGATGACCCGTATCATCTGGCAGTACATCAAGGACAAGCTGATCAACCCGTTCCTTGACGTCAACCTGATGTATTACGACCTCGGGATGGAATACCGCGACAAGACCGACGATCAGGTCACCGTGGATGCGGCCAACGCGATCAAGAAGTATGGCGTCGGCGTCAAGTGCGCCACCATCACTCCGGACGAAGCCCGCGTGAAGGAGTTCGGCCTCAAGCAGATGTGGAAGTCGCCGAACGGCACCATCCGCAACATTCTCGGCGGTGTGATCTTCCGCGAGCCGATCATCTGCTCGAACGTGCCGCGCCTCGTGCCCGGCTGGACCAAGCCGATCATCATCGGCCGCCACGCCTTCGGCGACCAGTACCGCGCCACCGACATCAAGTTCCCGGGCAAGGGCACGCTGACGATGAAGTTCGTCGGTGAGGACGGCACCACCATCGAGCGCGAAGTGTTCCAGGCTCCGGGCGCTGGCGTCGCGCTCAGCATGTACAATCTCGACGACTCGATCCGCGACTTCGCCCGCGCCTCGATGAATTACGGCCTGACCCGCAAGGTCCCGGTCTACCTGTCGACCAAGAACACGATCCTCAAGGTCTATGACGGTCGCTTCAAGGACATCTTCCAGGAAATCTACGACAACGAGTTCAAGACCAAGTTCGAAGCGGCCGGCCTCACCTATGAGCACCGCCTGATCGACGACATGGTCGCCGCGGCGATGAAGTGGTCGGGTGGCTATGTCTGGGCCTGTAAGAACTATGACGGCGACGTGCAGTCCGACACGGTTGCGCAGGGCTACGGCTCGCTCGGCCTGATGACCTCGGTGCTCCTGACGCCGGATGGCCAGGTGGTGGAAGCCGAAGCCGCCCACGGCACGGTGACCCGTCACTACCGCGAGCACCAGAAGGGCAAGGAAACCTCGACCAACTCGATCGCGTCGATCTTCGCCTGGACCCAGGGCCTCGCCCACCGCGCCAAGCTCGACAACAATGCCGAGCTGGCCAAGTTCGCCAAGACCCTCGAAAAGGTCTGCGTCGACACCGTCGAAGCCGGCTTCATGACCAAGGATCTGGCCCTGCTGGTCGGCGCCGACCAGCGCTGGCTGTCGACCACGGGCTTCCTCGACAAGGTCGCCGAGAACCTGACCAAGGAACTGGCGGCCTGATTTTAGCCGCCAGCTGACTGCATGATCGGAAAGTCCGGGTCGCCCATGGCACCCGGGCTTTCTTTTTGCGACGATGCTTTCGAGGTGAGTGATGACGGCACCAAATCCCGCTGACGGCCACGACGATCCCTATCTCTGGCTCGAAGAGATCGAGGGCGAAAAGGCGGTCGGCTGGGTCGAGGCGCAGAACGCCCGTACTGACGGCTTTCTGGTCGATGACGGGTACAAGCGCGATTTCGATGCGGTGCTGAAGATCCTCGATGCCGACGACCGCATCCCCTTCGTGGGCAAATCCGGCGACTTCCTCTACAATTTCTGGAAGGACGCGAAGCATCCGCGCGGCCTGTGGCGACGGACGACACTGGAGAGCTATCGCACCGACAAGCCGGACTGGGACGTGCTGCTCGATATCGACGCACTGAACGAAGCCGAGGGCGTGGCATGGGCCTTTGCCGGCGCGGCACGCTCGCCGGACAAGACGCGGGCGCTGGTGAGCCTGTCCTTCAACGGCACCGATGCCATCGAAGTGCGAGAATTCGACATCGCGGCGAAGAGCTTTGTCACGGATGGCTTCGTGATCCCGAAGGCGAAGACGCAGGTGGCGTGGGTCGACAACGACACGCTGCTGGTCGGCAGTGCGCAGACGCCCGATGACAGCACCGAGGCCGGCTATACCCGCAAGGTGCGGCGCTGGACGCGCGGCACCCCGCTGGCAGCCGCTGAAACCGTGTTCGAGGTCGAGCGGCAGGACGTCGCAGCCTGGTTCGGCGTCAATCGCCGGCCGGGCCATGAAGGCCTGATGTTCTGGCGCGCGCTGGATTTCACCCGCTCGCAGATTTTTGTCGAGCGCAAGCACGGCCCCCATGCGGGCAAGCGGTTGCGACTGGAATTGCCCGAGGAAGTCAGCGTTGGCGCCGAGGCCGAAGATCTGCTGATCAGCCCGAAGCAGGACTGGACGGTCGGCAAGCAGACGATCCCGGCCGGCGCGCTCGCCGTTATCGATCTCGATCGCTTCCTGTCCGGCGCCCGCGATTTCGACATCGTATTCGCGCCGGCGCCGACGCGCGCGCTGCAGTCATGGGCGGAAACGCGGCATGGCATCGTGCTCGAACTGCTCGACAATGTCCGCGGCCGCCTCGTGCTGATGCAGCGGAGCGAAGCCGGCTGGCAGGAGACGCCCCTGCCCGGCCTGCCCGACAATGCCTCGATCTCGGCACAGAATTTTGGCGGCGAGGACGACCCCGATCTCGGCACCGAACTGCTGCTCACCGTCACCGGATTCGACCGGCCGACGACGACGGCGCTGTGGGACGGCCACGGCGCGCCGGAGCCGCTGAAGAGCGCGCCTGTCAATTTCGATCCCGCGGGAATCGAGGTGCAGCAGCGCCATGCGGTCGCGGAAGACGGCACCAGGATCCCGTATTTCCTGATCGGCAAGCACCTGTCGTCATCCACCGCGCCGCGGCCGACGATCCTTTATGGCTATGGCGGTTTCGAAGTATCGCTGACGCCATCCTATATGGCGATCGCCGGCAAGCTGTGGCTCGAACACGGCCATGTCTATGCCATTGCCAATATCCGCGGCGGCGGCGAATTCGGCCCGGGCTGGCACCTGGCGTCGCGCAAAAACACCAAGCATGTGGCCCATGATGATTTCGCAGCGGTCGCGCGCGATCTCGCGGCGTCGGGCGTAACGACGGCGGCGAAGCTCGCATGCCACGGCGGCAGCAATGGCGGGCTGCTCGTCGGCAACATGCTGACGCGCTATCCAAACCTGTTCGGCGCGATCTGGTGCAGCGTGCCGCTGCTCGACATGGCGCGCTACACAAAGCTGCTCGCGGGCCAGAGCTGGATCGCCGAATATGGCGATCCAGAGATTCCGGATGAGTGGGCCTATCTGCAGAAATTCTCGCCCTATCATCTGGCGAAGGGCGGCCAGAACTATCCGCCGATCCTGATCACCACCAATCGCACCGACGACCGCGTGCATCCCGGCCATGCCCGCAAGATGGTCGCGCGATTGCAGGAACTGGGCTGCCCGGCCTGGTTCAACGAGACCGTGGCCGGCGGCCATTCCGGCGCGGTGGATAACAGCAAGCAGGCACAGAGCCAGGCGCTGGGTTATGCCTTCCTGCGGCGAACGATCGCGAGCTAAGCTCGGCGCATCGAAGAAGGAGCATCATAATGTCAGCAGGAAAAGTCGCCGTCATCACCGCGGGCGGAAGTGGAATGGGCGCCGCCGCAGCGCGGCGGCTTGCAGCCGATGGTTTTCACGTCGCGATCCTGTCCTCGTCGGGCAAAGGCGAAACGCTCGCGCAGGAGCTAGGCGGCCTCGGCATCACCGGCTCGAACCAGTCGAATGACGACCTCAAGCGTCTTGTCGATGGCGCGATGGACAAGTGGGGCCGTATCGATGCGCTGGTGAACAGCGCCGGCCATGGCCCGCGCGCGCCGGTGCTCGAACTCACTGACGAGCAGTGGCATACCGGCATGAACGTCTATCTGATGAATGTGATCCGGCCGACCCGGCTGGTCGCACCGATCATGCAGGCGCAAAAGGCGGGCAGCATCATCAATATCTCGACGGCCTGGGCATTCGAACCCTCGGCGATGTTTCCGACGTCAGCGGTGTTTCGCGCGGGGCTGGCGTCCTACACAAAACTGTTCGCGGATGCTTTTGCGGCTTCGAATGTGCGCATGAACAATGTGCTGCCGGGCTGGATCGACAGCCTGCCGGCGACGGAAGAGCGTCGCGCGAGCGTGCCGATGCAGCGCTACGGCAAGAGCGAGGAGATTGCGGCGACGGTAGCTTTCCTGGCTTCGGAAGGCGCCGGCTACATCACCGGCCAGAACATCCGGGTCGACGGCGGCATGACGCGCTCGGTATAGCAAACTCGTCATTCCAGGGCGCTCACGCATCTTCGCGTGAGCGAATCCGGAATCTCGATAGATTCGAGCTCCATTCCCTCACACACCGGGATTCCGTGTTCGCGCTGCGCGCGCCCCGGAACGACAGCGTAAGAGGCTCAAACCGCCATCGTCGCGCCGATCTTCAGCAGCATCGCTTTCGCAATTTCCTGCTCGCCCATGATCACGACATTGGCGCCGTGATACTTGAGATGCGCGACTTCCTCGTCGGAATGCGCGCGGGCGATGATCGGCAAAGTCGGATTGAGCGCACGCGCCTTGGCGACAATCTGCCCGCCCTCGAACGCATCGGGGATCGCGACCAAAAGCCCGCTGGCGTGACCAATATTCGCAGCCTGCAGCATGTCCGGCGCTGCGGCATTGCCGGTGATCACGTCCACATGGTTTTCACGCAGACGCTCGACGACGCCCGGCGTATCCTCGATGACGAGGAACGGCATCTTCGCCGCACGCAGCGCCGTGCTCACCACGCTTCCGACGCGACCGTGACCGACCAGAATGACGTGATTGACGAGTTCGGACACCGGCGGCGGATCGCGGGACACAACCTTCGGATCGGCCGGCCCTGCCGGCTTCGGCGCGGCCTCTTCATTCTCGACCATGCGATCGAGAATGGCGAAGAACAGCGGATTGATCATGATCGAGATGATCGCGCCGGCCAGCACCAGATCGCGGCCGCGATCGGGTAGCAGCCCGAGGCTGACTCCGAGGCCGACGAGGATGAAGGAGAATTCGCCGATCTGCGCGAGCGAAGCCGAGATCGTCAGTGCGGTGGATTGCGGATAGCCGAACAGGCGGACGATGCCGAAGGCGGCCACAGACTTGCCGACCAGAATGATGAACACCGTGGCCAGCAGCGGCAGCGGATCGCGCAGAATGATGGAGGGATCGACCAGCATGCCGACCGAGACGAAGAACAGCACCGCGAAGGCGTCGCGCAGCGGCAGCGTCTCATTGGCGGCGCGCTGGCTCAGCTCGGATTCACTGAGGATCATGCCGGCGAAGAAGGCGCCGAGCGCGAAGGAGACGTCGAACACGATGGCCGCACCGAAGGCGACGCCGAGCGAGATGGCGAACACCGCAAGGCGGAACAGCTCCCGCGAGCCGGTATGCGCCACGTAGTGCAGCATCGCGGGAATCACACGGCGACCGACCACCAGCATGAAGATGACGAAGCCGGCGACCTTGCCGAGCGTCACCAGCACCGGCATCGCCAGCGCCGACAGGTCGCCGCCGCCCTGCCCCAGCAGCAGCGGCGCGATGGCCGGCAGCAACACCAGCGTCAGCACCATCGCGAGATCTTCGACGATCAGCCAGCCGACGGCGATGCGCCCGCGTTCGCTATCGATCAGACGGCGCTCCTGCAGCGCGCGCAGCAGCACGACGGTCGATGCAACGGAGAGTGCGAGGCCGAACACGAGGCCGCCGCCAAGACCCCAGCCCAGCGCCTCGCCGAGACCGATGCCGAGCAGCGTCGCTACCGCGATCTGCACAACCGCGCCGGGAATGGCGATGTTTTTGACAGAGAGCAGATCCTTCAGCGAGAAATGCAGGCCGACACCGAACATCAGGAGAATGATGCCGATCTCGGCGAGTTCGTTGGCGAGCTTCTGATCCGCCACATAGCCCGGCGTGAACGGGCCCATCAGCACGCCAGCAAGCAGATAGCCCACCAGGGGCGAGACGCGAATACGCTGCGCAACTACACCGAGAATGAATGCCAGCACGAGGCCAACGACGACAGTCGAAATCAGAGGGGTATTGTGCTCCATGCCGCTTTTTGCCGCATGGGAGCCTGGGATGCCAGACTCATGTGAGGCTACTCATGGTCGCAGCCTCAAACGATGTCGTTATCGGGATGAGCGGTTGCGGCGAGGCGATACGGTTCCTACCTGTTGAGGTCAGCGGCCGATGAGCCAAAGAATCCCGGAAAACGTGCAATGACTGGAGCTGCTGCGCCCAACCGCCGCCTCTGATTGGCCGCAAAGGCCCTCGATGTGAGCACTGTGAGATCGGGGGTGGGGATGCGACTGTTACGCTACGCTTTTGTGGTCTGTGTGGTTGTTTCTGCTGCGCTGTGGTTCAACAATACATCGCTATGGAGTCCGGGTGGACAACCCCTGCTGCTCGCCCATCGAGGTTTGGCGCAGACCTACCAAACCAGGGGGCTCGATGCGCAGACATGCACCGCCTCTCGTATTCACCCACCCGAGCATCGCTATATCGAGAATACGATCGCTTCGATGGCGGCTGCGTTCGAGGCCGGTGCCGACATTGTGGAATTCGACATTCACCCCACCACGGACAAGCAATTCGCCGTCTTCCACGACTGGACGCTGGACTGCCGAACCGACGGCCATGGTGTCACCCGCCAAGCGAGCATGGCGGATTTGCGGAAACTCGATCTCGGCCATGGCTACACGTCCGATGGCGGCAAGACCTACCCTTTCCGCGGCGAGTTCGTTGGTCAGATGCCGACCATGGATGATGTCCTGACTCGCTTTCCGGACAAACGCTTTCTTATTCACGTGAAGAGCAACGATCCGAAGGAAGGAGAGCTGCTGGCAGACCGCCTGATGGCACTGCCGACGCCCCGATTGCGGCAATTGATCGTCTATGGCGGCAATGCTCCGATCAACGTGCTACGTCAGCGCATGCCGGGCCTGCGCACCGCCAGCCGCAACACGATGAAGCAGTGCGCCACCCAGTATCTGGCGCTGAGCTGGTCCGGCCACGTGCCGGCCGACTGTGCCAATAGCATGATCATGCTGCCGACAAACTATGGGCGCTGGGCATGGGGCTGGCCCAACCTGCTGGTTGCCCGGCTGAGATCAGTGAACACAGAAGTGTTCGTGATCGGCGCTAACGCGGGCGAAGATTTTTCCAGCGGCATCGACAGCCCCGTCGATGCCTTGCAGATCCCGCAAGGCTTTGCCGGCGGAATCTGGACCAATCGCGTCGACCGCATTGCGCCGCTCTTCGCGGCGCGCAAATAGCGATCACTGATCAACCCGCAATCTTCGCTTCGATTGCCTTCAGCGCATCATCGGCCTTGCTGCCATCCGGACCACCGGCCTGCGCCATATCCGGCCGACCGCCGCCGCCCTTGCCGCCAAGGGCTTCGGAGGCAAGCTTGACGAGATCGACAGCGGAAAAGCGCGACGTCAGATCTTCGGTGACGCCGACCACTACGCCGGCCTTGCCATCCTCGCCGACATTGATGATCGCGACCACGCCAGAGCCGAGCTGCTTCTTGCCGGCGTCGGCAAGGCTCTTGAGATCCTTCATCTCGATGCCCGAGACCGACTTCGCCATCAGCTTGGTGCCACCGACATCGCGGACATCGCTGGCGCCTGCGCCAGCCGCAGCGCCGCTGCCACCGCCCATCGCAATGGTCTTCTTCGCTTCGGACAGTTCGCGCTCGAGCTTCTTGCGCTCTTCCATCAGCGCGGCAATGCGCGCCGGCATGTCGTCGATGGTCGTGCGCAACTCGTTGGCCGCAGACTTCGCGAGAGCCATCGTCTCATTGGCCTGGCGACGCGCCTGGTTTCCGGTCAGCGCCTCGATACGACGCACGCCGGACGCCACGGCGCTCTCGGCCGTGACCGAGATCATGCCGATATCGCCGGTGCGCTTCACATGGGTGCCGCCGCAGAGTTCGACCGACCAGCCAAGTGCATTGCTGCCGCTATCGCGCGGCATCTTGCCCATGGAGACGACGCGAACTTCGTCGCCATACTTCTCTCCGAACAAAGCACGGGCGCCAGCCTCGCGAGCATCATCCACTGCCATCAGGCGCGTGGTCACCTCGTCGTTCTCGAGCACGACATTGTTGGCGATGTCCTCGACCTGGCGCAGCTCGTCCGCCGTGATCGGCTTCTGATGCACGAAATCGAAGCGCAGGCGCTTGTCGTCCACCGACGAGCCCTTCTGCGCGATGTGATCGCCGAGTACCTGACGCAGCGCTTCATGCAGCAGATGCGTCGCCGAGTGATTGGCGCGGATCGCTGAACGGCGGCCATGATCGACATCGAGCGCGAGCGCGGTGCCAAGCTTGAGTTCGCCGCTCTCGACGGTGCCGAGATGCACGAACAGATCGCCGGCGCGCTTCTGGGTGTCTGTCACGCGGAAGCTGACGCCCTCGCCTGTCAGCACCCCGAGATCGCCGACCTGACCGCCGGACTCCGCATAGAATGGAGTCTGGTTGAGAACGATGGCACCGGTCTCGCCGGCCTTGAGGCTCTCGACCTCGTTGCCGTCTTTCACAAGCGCGGTCACAGCGCCTTCGGCGCTTTCGGTCTCGTAGCCGAGGAATTCAGTGGCGCCGAGCTTTTCGCGCAGGCCGAACCACACGGTCTCGGTCGCGGCTTCGCCCGAACCGGACCACGAGGCGCGCGCCTTCTGCTTCTGCCGCTCCATCGCATCGGTGAAGGATGCGAGATCGACAGAGATGCCGCGATTACGCAGCGCGTCCTGCGTCAAATCGAGTGGGAAGCCGAACGTGTCGTACAGCGTGAATGCCGTCTCGCCGTCGAACATATCGCCCTTCTTGAGCGACGCGCTCTTGTCGTCGAGGATTGCGAGGCCGCGATCCAGCGTCTTGCGGAAGCGCGTCTCTTCGAGACGCAGCGTCTCTTCGATGAGCGAACGCGCGCGCTGCAATTCCGGATAGGCCTCGCCCATCTCGCGCACCAGCACCGGGACGAGCTTCCACATCAAGGGCTCGCGGGCGCCGAGCAACTGACCGTGGCGCATGGCGCGGCGCATGATGCGGCGGAGCACATAGCCGCGGCCCTCATTCGACGGCAGCACACCATCGGCAATGAGGAACGACGACGCGCGCAGGTGATCGGCGATTACGCGAAGCGAGGCCTTCATCGGGCCGTCAGGATCGGCGCCGGTGAGATCGGCGATGGCGCGGATCAGCGCGACGAACAGGTCGATGTCGTAATTGTCGTGCTTGCCCTGCAGCACCGCGGCGATGCGCTCGAGGCCCATGCCGGTGTCGATGGACGGTTTTGGCAGCGACAGCCGGTTGCCCGGTGCGATCTGCTCGAACTGCATGAAGACGAGATTCCAGATCTCGATGAAACGGTCGCCGTCTTCATCGGGCGAGCCGGGAGGACCACCGGGAATCTTGTCGCCGTGGTCGAAGAAGATTTCCGAGCACGGACCGCAGGGGCCGGTATCACCCATCTGCCAGAAATTGTCCGAGGTCGGGATGCGGATGATCTTCGACTCGGAAAGGCCGGCGACCTTCTTCCACAGACCGAAGGCTTCGTCGTCTTCCGAATAGACGGTGACGAGCAGCTTGTCCTTCGGCAGGCCGTATTCCTTGGTGATCAGATTCCAGGCGAGCTCGATGGCCCGTTCCTTGAAGTAATCGCCGAACGAGAAATTGCCGAGCATCTCGAAGAAGGTGTGGTGGCGCGCGGTATAGCCGACATTGTCGAGGTCGTTATGCTTGCCGCCGGCGCGCACACATTTCTGCGAGGTGGTGGCGCGCTGATAGGAACGTTTCTCGATACCGGTAAAAACATTCTTGAATTGCACCATGCCGGCATTAGTGAACATCAGCGTGGGGTCGTTGCGCGGCACCAGCGGCGACGACGACACGATCTCGTGGCCGTTCTTGGCGAAGTAATTCAGAAATGCCGACCTGATCTCGTTAACGCCGCTCATACCCGTCCAATCGCGCTCAAAAAGCGGCCACGGCAAATCCCGCGGCCTGCAGCCACAACCGCTAGCTTTTAGACCGGGGGCCCCGCGCCTGTCCAGAAACTGTGCAGGTGAATCATGGGGTTGCCGCGCTCGCAAAGGTCTGGTGACAGATGCTGCAACCGCGTTGACAGTTACAGGGAACGTGTGGTCTTTTGCCGGCGTTGAACGACGTCACGTCGGGAGAGACCGGTCCCACCGTTTTCGGGATCGGCGCCGAAGGAGCAACCGCCCCGGAAACTCTCAGGCAAAAGGACCGTGTGACGGACTAAGCATCTGGAAAGAGGCGCTGCGGAGCATCCGCGAGCGTCCGCCGACGGGATAATACTCTCAGGCACAGCGACAGATGGGGCTTTCGGCGACATCTCCGGGAATCGGCCCGGGGAACCGCGAGGGCTCCATGCGATGCTTGCAAGCGACAAAACCTCAATTTTGAAACAAACGCCGCTCCACGCGCTGCATGTTGCGCGCGGTGGCAAGATGGTGCCGTTCGCCGGCTATGACATGCCGGTGCAATATGCCACCGGCGTGCTGAAGGAGCATCTTCACACCCGCGCGGCAGCCGGCCTGTTCGATGTGTCCCACATGGGCCAGATCGTGCTGCGGGCGAAATCCGGCAGGATCGAGGACGCAGCGCTGGCGCTCGAAAAGCTGGTGCCGATGGACATCCTGGCGCTCGCCCCTGGCCGCCAGCGCTACGCCCAGTTCACGAATGAGAGCGGCGGCATTCTCGACGACCTGATGGTGGCGAATTTCGGCGACCATCTCTTTCTGGTGGTCAACGCCGCCTGCAAGGACGAGGACGAGGCCCATCTGCGCCAGCATCTGTCGGATACCTGCATCACCGAGTCCCTCACCGACCGCGCGCTGATCGCGCTGCAGGGACCGAAGGCAGCGGATGTGTTGGCGAAATTCTGCCCGGAAGCGCCCGACATGAAGTTCATGGATGCCGGTCCGCATCGGGTGAATGGCGTCGCCTGCTTTGTCTCCCGCTCGGGCTACACCGGCGAGGATGGCTACGAAATCTCGATCCCGAACGATCAGGCCGAAGCGCTCGCTACTGCCCTGCTCGAACATCCCGACGTGCTGCCGATCGGCCTTGGCGCCCGCGATAGCCTGCGTCTGGAAGCCGGCATGTGCCTTTACGGCCATGACATCGATACGACCACCACGCCCGTCGAAGGCAATCTGATCTGGTCAATCCAGAAGAGCCGTCGCACCGGCGGCGCGCGCGCCGGCGGGTTCTTCGGCAGCGACACGATTCTCGCCCAGCTCGATGGCGGCGCATCGCGCCAGCGCGTCGGGCTGAAGCCCGAAGGCCGCGCTCCGGTGCGCGAAGGCGTGCCACTGTTTGCCGACACGACCTCCACCGACGCCATCGGCACCGTCACCTCCGGCGGCTTCGGCCCCAGCATCTCGGCGCCGATTGCCATGGGCTACCTGCCCACGTCGCTCGCCAAAAATGGAACTACGGTGCTTGCCGAATTGCGCGGGCAACGTTTGCCGATGACCGTCGCCCCCATGCCTTTCGTCCCGAACAACTACAAGCGTTGAGGAACTGCCCCATGACGACCCTCTACACCGAAGACCACGAATGGCTTGCAATCGATGGCGACATCGTCACCGTCGGGATCACCGATTTTGCGCAGTCGCAGCTCGGCGACGTCGTCTTCGTCGAACTACCCAAAGTAGGCCGCGCCTTGAAGAAGGCCGAGGCCGCCGCTGTGGTGGAATCGGTGAAGGCCGCTTCCGATGTCTATGCGCCGATCTCCGGTGAGGTGGTCGAGATCAATGACGGCCTCGCCGCCGAGCCCGCGCTGGTGAACAGCGATGCCGAGAGCAAGGCCTGGTTCTTCAAGCTGAAGCTCGCCGACAAGAGCGAACTCGACGGCCTGATGGATGCCGAGGCCTACAAAGCGCACAGCGCCTGAGGACGTATCATGACCGTGAAGACCTCCGCCGACGTCGCCACCGATTTCGTCCGCCGCCATCTTGGCCCCTCGCCTTCCGATATCCAGGCGATGCTGGAGACAGTGAGTGCCAAAAGCCTCTCGGGCCTGATGAGCGAGACGCTGCCCGCGTCGATCCGGCAGAAGGCCCCGCTCGACACCGGCCGCGCGCTCAGCGAGACCGAAGCGCTGGCGCATATGACGGAGCTCGCGAAGGGCAATCAGGTCTTCACCTCGCTGATCGGCCAAGGCTATTACGGCACGGTGCTGCCGACCGTGATCCAGCGCAACATCCTCGAAAATCCGGCCTGGTACACGGCCTATACGCCGTATCAGCCGGAGATCAGCCAGGGGCGTCTGGAAGCGCTGTTCAACTTCCAGACCATGATCTGCGATCTCACCGGTCTCGACGTCGCCAATGCGTCGCTGCTGGATGAAGGCACCGCCGCCGCCGAGGCGATGGCGCTGGCCGAGCGCGCGTCGTCCGTGCAGACCAAGACATTCTTCGTCGATCACGAAGTGCATCCGCAAACGCTGGCCGTGCTGCGCACCCGCGCCGAGCCGCTCGGCTGGACGCTGCAGGTGGGCAATCCCCTCACCGATCTCGACAAGGCCGACGTCTTCGGCGCGCTGCTGCAATATCCCGGCACAACCGGCGTGGTGCGCGATCTCAAGCCTGCGATTGCCGCGCTGAAGGCCAAAGGCGGCCTCGCCGTCGTCGCCGCCGATCTGCTGGCGCTGACACTGCTGGCCTCGCCCGGCGATCTCGGCGCTGACATCGCTATCGGCTCGGCGCAGCGCTTCGGCGTGCCGATGGGCTATGGCGGTCCGCATGCCGGCTACATGTCGGTGCGCGATGCCATCAAGCGCTCGATCCCCGGCCGCCTCGTCGGTCTCTCCATCGATTCGCGCGGCGAGCCCGCCTATCGCCTGGCGCTGCAAACCCGCGAACAGCACATCCGCCGCGAAAAGGCGACTTCGAACATCTGCACCGCGCAGGTGCTGCTCGCAGTGATCGCCTCGATGTACGCGGTCTATCACGGCCCTGAAGGGCTGAAGCACATCGCGCGCACCACCCATCGCCGTGCGCTGACGCTGGCGGCTGGTCTCAAGCAGATCGGGTTCGCGCCCCTGAGCGAGGCGTTCTTCGACACCATTACCATCAAGGTCGGTGACAAGCAGGCCGGCATCATCGCCGCGGCGCAGGCCGAAAAGATCAACCTGCATATCGGTAACGGCACGATCGGCATCGCGCTCGACGAGACGACGACGTCCGAGACCGTCGAAGCGATCTGGCGCGCGTTCGGTGGCAAGCTGAGCTATTCGGATATCGAACATGGCGTCAGCGAAGGCCTGCCAGCCTCGCTCAGGCGCTCGTCTCCGTTCCTGACGCATCCGGTGTTCCACAGCCATCGCTCGGAAACGGAATTGCTGCGCTACATGCGCAAGCTTTCCGACCGCGATCTCGCGCTCGATCGCGCGATGATCCCGCTCGGCTCCTGCACCATGAAGCTAAACGCCACCACCGAAATGATGCCGCTGACCTGGCCCGCCTGGGGCTCGCTGCATCCGTTCGTGCCTGCCGACCAAGCGCAGGGCTATCGCAAGCTGTTCACGACGCTGGAGAAGTGGCTCTGCGACATCACCGGCTATGACGCCGTATCACTGCAGCCGAATTCCGGTGCGCAGGGTGAATATGCCGGTCTCCTCGCCATCCGCGGCTATCACGCGGCGCGCGGCGATCGTCAGCGCACCATCTGCCTGATCCCGTCCTCGGCGCACGGCACCAACCCCGCCTCCGCCGCCATGGTCGGCATGAGCGTGGTCGTCGTAGCCTGCGACAAGGACGGCAATGTCGATGTCGAGGATCTGCGCGCGAAGGCGGAGAAGCACTCGGCTAATCTCGCGGCGATCATGATCACCTATCCGTCCACCCACGGCGTGTTCGAGGAACAGATACGCGAGATCTGCGACATCGTGCATGCCCATGGCGGTCAGGTCTATCTCGACGGCGCCAACATGAATGCGCAGGTCGGCCTGTCCAGGCCCGGCGAATATGGCGCCGATGTCAGCCATCTCAACCTGCACAAGACCTTCTGCATCCCGCATGGCGGCGGCGGCCCCGGCATGGGCCCGATCGGTGTGAAGGCGCATCTGGCGCCCTACCTGCCCGGTCACCCCGCCACCAATGGCGATGCGCCGGTCGGTCCGGTCTCGGCCGCGCCTTACGGCTCGGCGTCGATCCTCACCATCTCCTACATCTACATCCTGATGATGGGCGGCACCGGCCTCACCACCGCGACTGAAGTGGCGATTCTCAATGCGAACTACATCGCAGCGCGGCTTGATCCGCATTTCCCGGTGCTCTATCGCAACCACAACGGCCGCGTAGCGCATGAATGCATCATCGATCCGCGTCCGCTGAAGGCGACATCTGGCGTCACTGTCGATGACATTGCGAAGCGCCTGATCGACTACGGCTTCCATGCGCCGACCATGAGCTTCCCCGTAGCGGGCACGCTGATGATCGAGCCGACGGAATCGGAATCGAAGGCTGAGCTGGATCGCTTCTGCGATGCGATGATCGCAATCCGCAAGGAGATCGCCGAGGTGGAAGACGGTCGGTTCAAGATCGAGGCGTCGCCGCTGCGCCATGCGCCGCATACGGTGCATGACATCGCGGAAGACAACTGGACGCGCGCGTATACCCGTGCCGAAGGCTGCTTCCCTGCCGGCACCTCGCGCACCGACAAATACTGGTGCCCGGTCGGCCGCGTGGACAATGTCTATGGCGACCGCAATCTGGTCTGCTCATGTCCGCCGATGGAGGATTACGCGCTAGCGGCGGAGTAAACCGTCGTTGCGGCGTAGGGCGGATGAGCCGAAGGCCTCATCCGCCGGCCGACGTCATGTGGCGAAGAACGGCGGATGACGCTTTGCTCATCCGCCCTACGCTTGGCGGCTCTTACGCTGCCAGCGACGTCTCCACCAGCTTCACCCAATAGGACGAGCCATAGACGATCGCATCGTCGTTGAAGTTGTAGGCGGGGTGATGCAGGCCGGCGCTGTCGCCGTTGCCCATGAAAATGAAGGCGCCCGGCCGCGCCTCGAGCATATAGGCGAAGTCCTCGGCGCCCATCACCGGCTCCATGTCGGTGGCGACATTGGCCGCACCGCCGACTTCGCCGGCGATCTTGGCCGCCAGCCTGGTTTCCTCGGGATGATTGACCACGACGGGATAACCGCGGTCGTAGTTCAGCGTGATACGCGCGCCGGTCTGCAACGCAACGCCGGCGCAGACCTCGTTCATGCGCTTCTCGACGAGATCGCGGACCTCCTTGCGGAGCGTGCGCACCGTGCCGCGCAGTTCGGCGCTAGCCGGAATGACGTTGCTCGCATGGCCCGCGTGAAACTCGCATATGGAAATGACGGCAGAATCGAGCGGGCTGACGGTGCGCGAAACGATCGACTGGAACGCCATGATGAGTTGCGAGCCTGCCATCACCGGGTCGATGGTCTTGTGCGGATAGGCGGCGTGGCCACCGACGCCTTCGATCGTGATGCCGATGCGATCCATGGCGGCCATGATCGGGCCGGAGCGCATCGAGAACGACCCGATCGGCATGCCCGGGTTGTTGTGCATGCCATAGACCTTCTGGATGCCGAAGCGATCCATCAGTCCGTCCTTGATCATGGCATCGGCGCCGGCGCCGCCTTCTTCTGCCGGCTGGAAGATCACCACCGCATCGCCGGCGAAGTTGCGGGTCTCGGCGAGATATTGCGCGGCGCCCAGCAGCATCGAGGTGTGGCCGTCATGGCCGCAGGCATGCATCTTGCCGGGCGTCTTCGAGGCATAAGGCAGGTTGGTCTGCTCCTCTATCGGCAACGCGTCCATGTCGGCGCGCAGGCCGATGACACCGCCCGTGCCCTTCTTGCCTTTGATCACGCCGACCACGTCGGTGCGGCCCATGCCCTCCACAACCTCGTCGCAGCCGAATGCCTTCAGTTTCTCCGCCACGAAGGCCGCGGTGCGGTGCACATCGTAGAGCAGCTCCGGATGCTGGTGCAAATCGCGGCGCCAGGCCGTGATCTCAGGCTGCAATTCGGCGATGCGGTCAATGATCGACATAGTTGGGCTCGCTGGCAATGAAATCTGCTGGCATCAGCCTAGCATGCGACGTGCCAACTGCCCAAGCCGGCTGGCTGTGCCCTCTATGCGATGGTCGTCTGTACATCGCAGCGCCCGGCCGCTAAGGCGTCATAATACGGCAATGAACCGTGATGGCAGGGAACGATGACGCGGCTCGAGGGCGATTTTGACTATATCGTGGTTGGCGCAGGCACCGCAGGTTGCATCGTCGCCAATCGTCTTTCTGTCGATCCGCGCAAGCGCGTCCTGCTCCTGGAAGCCGGCGGCCGGGACAACTGGATCTGGTTTCACATCCCTGTCGGCTATCTCTTCGCCATCGGCAATCCCCGCTCCGACTGGATGTTTCGCACCGAGCCCGAGCCCGGCCTCAATGGGCGCTCCCTGGCCTATCCCCGCGGCAAGGTGATCGGCGGCTCATCCGCCATCAATGCGATGATCTCCATGCGCGGCCAGGCCGCGGACTACGACCACTGGCGTCAGCTCGGCCTCACCGGCTGGGGCTATGACGACGTGCTGAAATCCTTCCTCAGGCTGGAAGATCATTTCCTCGGTGCGAGCGAGCATCACGGCGTCGGCGGCGGCTGGCGCATCGAGGCGCCGCGGCTGTCATGGGCGGTGCTGGATGCGGTGGCGGATGCAGCGTCAGAGATGGGCATCCGCCGAACTGATGATTTCAACACCGGCGACAATGAAGGCATCGGCTATTTCCATGTCAATCAGAAGCGCGGCCGGCGCTGGTCGTCAGCGCGTGGCTTTCTCAAGCCGGTGCTGAACCGCCCTAACCTCCGTCTCGAAACCAATGTGATGGTCGATCGGCTCATCGTTGAGAACGGCCGTGCCGTCGGCGTGCGCTTCCGACAGAACGGCCGGGAGATCGAGGCGCGTGCCAAGGGCGAAGTCGTGCTCTGCGCCGGCGCTGTCGGCTCGCCGCATCTGTTGCAGCGCTCCGGCATCGGTCCGGCCGAATGGCTTGCCGATGCGGGCGTCGATGTCGTGCTCGACAAGCCCGGCGTCGGCCGCAATCTGCAGGACCATCTGCAACAGCGCGCGATCTACAAGGTCTCCGGCGTGCGCACGCTGAACGAGACCTACTACAATCTGTTCCGCCGCGGCTGGATGGGCATTGACTATGCGCTGCGCCGTCGCGGGCCACTGACCATGGCGCCATCGCAGCTCGGTATCTTCACCCGCTCCGATTCCCATCGCGAGCGCGCCAATATCCAGTTTCACGTCCAGCCGCTGTCGCTCGACAAGTTCGGCGATCCACTGCACCGCTTCCCCGCGATCACCGTCAGTGCCTGCAATCTGCGACCGACCTCGCGCGGCGAGATCAAGCTGCGCTCAAGCAAGCCTGATGAGGCACCGGCCATCGCGCCACACTATCTCTCGACGGACGAAGACCGTCAGGTCGCAGCCGATGCGATCCGCGTGACGCGAAAACTGATGAAGCAGAAAGCGCTGAGCGCCTATCGGCCGGAAGAATATTTGCCGGGGCCGTCTGTGGGCGACGATGCGGAAGCCCTGGCCAAGGCGGCCGGCGATATCGGTACCACGATCTTCCACCCCGTCGGCACCGCGAAGATGGGCACGGCATCCGATCCGAATGCCGTCGTCGATGAGCGCTTGCGCTTCCACGGGATCGATGGATTGCGTGTGGTGGACGCCTCGGTGATGCCGACCATCACATCGGGCAACACAAACACCCCAACGGCGATGATCGCGGAAAAAGGCGCCGGGATGATCATCACGGATTCGCGATAAACGCCGAATTCCGGGAATAAAGATCGCGCTCCCCCGATCCAGTCCCCGTTACCCAATCAAGGGTACAGGGAGACTGGCTATGAGCGCATTCGATCACGACCGTCACGACGACGATCCCCGCCTGAGCCGCCGCAAGGTGCTGGAATGCATGACGTGGGCCGGCACCGGCGTGCTCTGGACCATTTCCGGCGGCGTGCCGCGCTCACTCGGCCTCGTCGGCTCGGCGCAGGCAGCGGAGCCGACAGGCCTGACATTCCTGCAAATCAGCGACAGCCATATCGGCTTCGACAAGGCGGCCAATCCGAACGCGATCGGGACCCTTGAAGAAGCCATCGGCCAGATCAAGGCGATGCCGAACAGGCCATCCTTCATGATCCACACCGGCGATATCAGCCACCTGTCCAAAGCGTCTGAATTCGACGATGCCGACCGGATCATCTCGCAGGCACGGCTCGATGTGCACTACGTGCCCGGCGAACATGATTTCATCGATGAGGAGGTCAAGCTCTATCGCGAACGCTATGGGCGCGGGACCAAGGGATCCGGCTGGTATTCATTCGATGCCAGCGGCGTGCATTTCATCGGTCTCGTCAATGTCGTCGACCTGAAGGCCGGCGGTCTCGGCAATCTCGGCGCGGAACAGCTTGCCTGGCTGGAAGACGATCTGCGGGGTCGATCGACATCGACGCCCATCGTGGTGTTTGCGCATATTCCGTTATGGTCGGTCTATCCGACATGGGGCTGGGGCACAGAAGATGGGGCGCGCGCACTGAGCCTGCTCAAAGACTTCGGATCGGTCACCGTCCTGAACGGCCACATCCATCAGGTCATGCAGAAGGTCGAAGGCAACGTCACCTTCCACACCGCACGCTCGACGGCGTTTCCGCAGCCAGAGCCGGGGGCGGCGCCATCCCCGGGGCCGATGAAGGTCGCCGACGACAGGCTGCGCAGCATGCTCGGCACGGCAAGCATCATCTTCAAGCCGGGTACTGAAAAACTCGCGATCATCGACACGCCATTGCAAGGCTAAGGATCGACCATCATGACATCGTTGTTTTTACGCAGAGGCGGCTTCGGCATCGCTCTTGGGGCGGCCATGGCTTTGCAAATCGCCGGGGCACGTTGCGAAGAAGTGATGGTGACCATCGATAACTTCACCTTCTCGCCCGGCGAACTCACCGTGAAGGTCGGCACGACCGTGACCTGGAAGAACCAAGACGACATCCCACACACGGTGGTATCCGCCGGGAAATTCAAGTCAAAGGCCCTGGATACGGGCGACAGCTACTCCTTCACCTTCTCGTCTACCGGCGACTACAAGTATTTTTGTTCGCTGCATCCGCATATGACAGGGATGATCAAGGTTGAGTAGCGACGGAAATCGAGGCATCACAACAATGTCCGACTGCTGGCCCGCCAGCGGCCGGACATTAGCCGCAACGGACAAATCGATGTCAGATCACGTGTCAGGCAACGATCCGGACAGGACACGGCGTTTCCGCGACGCCGCGCTGCCTCATCTCGATGACGTCTATACATTGGCACGCTATCTCTTGCGCGATGCCACCGATGCCGAGGACGCGGTACAGGAATGTTACCTGCGGGCGCTGAAGCATTTTGACAGCTATCGCGGCCCGGCGATGAAGCCGTGGCTGTTCTCCATCTTGCGCAACATCTGCTTCGCTGAATTTGCGCGCCGAGCCCGCGCATCGAGCACCGCAACCGACATCGAAGCAAACGATTCAGAAAATACTGCGCCGCTGTGGCACGAAACGCAAACTTCTCCAGAGACCGAACTGCTGCAGCAGCGGGACGCGACGGCAATCCATCGGCTCGTGAACGCACTGCCCGAGCCGTTTCGGGAAGCGCTCGTTCTGCGTGAAATCCAAAATCTGTCCTATCGCGACATCGCCGCGATCGCGAGCGTCCCGGTCGGGACCGTCATGTCCCGGCTTGCACGCGCGCGCGCCATGCTACGCACAGCGTGGCTCGCCGAAGAGGAGCGAGACAAATGACCTGCGACGAGGCCGAAATCCTGCTGCACGCATTGCTCGATGGCGAGCTCGACGCGGGTCATGCGCGGGAGGTCGAATTGCACATCGCCGCCTGCGCGCACTGCGCTGCGCAACTGAAAGCCTATGGCCAGATGCGAGACCAGATGGCTCGCAGTGATCTCAAGTTTGCCGCACCACCCCTGCTGCGTCAGCGGATCGAAGCATCTTTGCCGCTGACCCGCGCACCCGACCGACGCGGGGTTCTAAAAGGATTTGCGCTGGGATCGGCATTGTCGGCGATGGCTGCCACCGGCCTCGTTGTGCTCGTATTTCGCCATGAAGACGAGCAGCGGATTCTGTCGGATGTCGTCTCGGCGCACCTGCGCTCGCTGCAGGCAGGACACCTCACCGATGTTCTCTCCACCGATCAACATACGGTGAAACCATGGTTCAATGGCCGACTCGATGTGGCGCCGCCGGTGGTCGACCTGACTGCGCAGGGCTTCACACTGATCGGTGGCCGACTCGACTATGTCGACGGAAAGACAGTCGGCGCCATCGTCTACCGACGTCGTATCCATGTCATTAATCTGTTCGTCGCCCAGGCGTCGAGTACGGAAACGCAAGCGGCCAAAGTCGAAACCGTACAAGGCTTCAACATTCGCCATTGGAGCCAGCGCGGCCTGAGTTACTGGGCGGCAAGCGACCTGAACGCCGAAGAACTTGCTGACTTCGGCAGCAAGTTCGAGCATGCGATGAATGCCGGTTAAAGCTTAGGCAGACTTCCGCACAGCATTGTCGACCAGCGTCTTGCCGAGCGACCAGATCGCGCCGGGCACCTTGTGGCTATCGGCGATCACCGTGCGGAACGAATCCGTGATCCACTTGGTGTCGTCCTCGGTCACCACGAGCGGCGGCAGCAGCTTGATCGTGTGGCTGCCGTGACCGGACACCTGTGTCAGGATCTTCTGGTCCTTGAACAGCGGCACCGTGATCAGCTGGCAGAATAGCCCCTTGCTGGCCGACTCCAGGATGTTCCACGACGCCTTCAGGCGCAGCGATTTCGGCGGGCCGAATTCGACGCCGATCATGAGTCCCTTACCGCGCACTTCTTTCAGCAGCTCGAATTCCGGGATCATGTTCTGCAGGGCGAGACGGAGTTCGGCACCACGTTTGGCGGCGTTTTCGACCAGCTTCTCGTGCTTCATGATCTCCAGCGTCGCGATGCCGGCGGCCATCGCCAGATCGTTTTTGCCGAAGGTCGAGCCATGGACCAGTGAGCGATCCATGCGGTTGAAGATCTTGTCGAAAATCGGCTTGCGTGTGAGCAGCGCGCCGACCGGGACATGGCCACCTGACAGCGCCTTGGCGAGCAGGATCATGTCCGGCTCGATATTCCAGTGCTCGATGGCCAGGAATTTGCCGGTGCGGCCGAGGCCGGTCTGGATTTCGTCGGCGATGAAGAGCGTGCCGTATTTGCGGCACAGCGCCAGCGCGCCGGACAGGAATTCGTCCGAGGGCAGATTGACACCCTTGCCCTGGATCGGCTCGACGATGAAGCCCGCGACCTGTTTCGACGACAGCGCCTTCTCGAGCGCTTCGAGATCGTTGAACGGTACCACCGAGCAGCCCTGCAGCAACGGACCGAAACCGGAACGGAAGTTGCTGTCGTCGGTCAGGGACAATGCGCCGTAGGTCAGGCCGTGATAGGCATGATCGCAGTAGACGATTTCGTTGCGGCCGGTGGCGTTGCGAGCAAATTTGATCGCAGCCTCGACGGTCTCAGCGCCCGAATTCGCAAAAAACACCTTGTCCATATACGGGACGTGTTCGAGCAGCTTCTCCGACAAAATACCAGCGAGTGTAGAAACGTCCATCTGCACCAAATTGGGCAGATCCGCATCGAGCACCGACTTGAGCGCGTTGCGCATCACCGGATGGTTGCGGCCAATCGCAAAAACGCCAAATCCGCTCAGTAGATCGAGATAGCGGGCGCCCTCCCGGTCGAACAGATACTGACCGGTCCCCCGCTGGAAACCGACGTCGTACCCAATCGTCTTGAGGACACGAACGAGTTGTTCGTTGAGGTGGCGCGTATGCATGGAGCTACGCTGCGCCTCCCTTTCGACAAACATCTCGGAAACATCTAAATTCGGATATACCATGAGTTACATACGTCGGTTGATGGTCGCTTCGTCAACTGAAAACCGTAAATGCGGCGATTTGACTTCTCACGCATCGCCGAGAAACGCTACTTAAGCATAGGTCTGAACATGTTGCAGCGCCCACGCATTCCTACGCGCCATCTCACATATTGCGGAATCATTTTTTCGGCAGGCTTGTTTTCGGCAGGGCTGGCTCCCGCATTTGCCGCCGATCCGACAGGCGATTGGCAGGTCGAGGACGGCGTGGCTCATGTGCGCATCGCTGAGTGCGGCGGCAGCATGTGGGGCGCGATCTCCTGGGAAAAGACCCCGGGGATGATCGACAAGAACAACCCCGATGCAACCAAGAAATCGCGGCCGACGCTTGCTCACGCGATGGTTCTCGACATGAAGCCCAACGCGGCGAAAGACAAGTGGTCGGGCCAGATCTACAACGCCAAGGACGGAAAGTTCTACAAGTCCAGCATCAAGCTCGGTGACACCACGAACGAGCTTGAAGTCGAGGGCTGTGTGCTCGGCTTCTTGTGCGGCGGCCAGACCTGGACCCGCGTCGGTCCGTCGATCCCCTCAAGCCCGTCCAATGCCACCGCGAAAAATGCCATTGCAGCCGGCGCCAAGGGCGCGCCTGCCGGCGGCAAGATGGCGCCGGCGCCTGCGCCGGGCAGCAACACGATGGCCAAGGCCACCCCCGCTCCAACCACTGGCGCCAAGGCACCAGCCGGCCAGAAAGCTGCAGCCGCACCAGCGCCCGCCCCCGGTGCACCACAAGCGGGAGCACCGCTGGCAGGTGCAGATATCGGCGATATCTGCCTGCTGCCGGAGATCAACAAGGCGACTCACTAACAGCAAGGCCTTCGGAATTGAAAAAGGCGACCCGGTCAGGTCGCCTTTTTCATATCACTCGCCGTTTTCGCGCGGCTTGCCCATCAGGGCCGGCTGGAACAACAACACTGCCGCCAGCGTGACAACGAAGGACATCGCCAGCAATTTGCCCATGCTCGCAGTGCCCGGATGGTTTGACAGCCAGAGGCTGCCAAAGGCCGTCGCCGTCGCCAGCGCGCTGAAGAAGATCGCGCGTGTCAGCGACGACTGCAGCAGGTTTTTGTAACCTGCACGCCAGGCGACGACATAGTAGATCTTGAACGCCACGCCGACGCCCAGCAGCAGCGGCAGCGCAATGATGTTGGCAAAGTTCAGCGGCAAGCCGATCAGCACGCAGATCTCCAGCGTCACCGCGCCCGCAACCAGCAGCGGGACAATGGTGAGGAGCACATCGACGAACCGGCGCAGCGCCAGCCAAAGCAGCAGCGAAATCGTGATCAACGCCCAGAGGCCTGCATGAATGAAGGCAGTCACGATCGTATCGCCAGACTTGAGGATAGAGACCGGGCCACCGACCGCGAGCGGCTCCGACTTCAGCACCGCATCGGCGAATTTGCGCAGCGTATCGTTGTCGTTCGGATCCCCGCTTGGCTGCGCCTCGACGCGAATCTGGCCATCCTTAGTCTTCCAGGAGTTGACGAGTTGCGGCGGCAGATTGTCGAGAGTGACCGGCGCCGCCTGCATGAGATTCCGAAGCTGCGCGAGTGCGATCTTCAGCGGCACGACGAAAGTCGCCTGCACCTGATTGCGCACGGCCTCGCTGGCATCGGCAGTCTTGGCGAGCGCATCGGCGAGCCGCTTGGCGGCCACCGCGCCCGGACCGGTCTGATTACCTGCAAGCTTGCGCAGGCTCGCGGCCGAATCCTTCAGCGCGGTCACATTTTCCGCATCGGTCGGTGCCTGATCGACAGAGTCCGGATTGAGAGCGGGCTCCAGCACCTTCGCGCCAGCCTGAATGGCGGCAAGTTTGGCCGGCTGGTCCTGCGGTACGAAGCTGTCGAGCGAGATGGTACGCGCAACTTCCGGCACCTTTGACAGACGTTCTTCGATCTGTTTCGCGCCGGCCTCGTTGGGCGCCATGATGTTCACGGCGTTCGCGCCAGCGTTGGGGTCACGGCGCAAGTCAAGGAAAGTGGCGATCGACTCGACATTCGGATTGCGCAGATTGATCGGATTGAAATCGAAGCGCAGGTGAGCCAGCAGCGGCAGGCCTGCGAGCGTCACGGCCAGCGTACCTCCAATGATCCAGTAGCGTTTCTCTTCGAGGAAACGATCGACCGGTGCGAGGAACGCATAACCGACAGGCTCTTTCTCGCCGGCCGGGTTCAGAAGATCGAGCAGCGCCGGCAGCATGGTGATGCTGGTAATGAACGCGATCATCATGCCGATGCCGGCGATTTTGCCGAGTTCGGACACACCTTTGTAGTCGGTCGGCAGAAACGATAGGAAGCCTGCGGCGGTGGCGAAGGCTGCGAGCGACAGCGGCACGGCACAATAGCTGGCCGCACTGGCGAGCGCTCCGCGGAGATCATCTTTCTTGTAGCGCTCGGACCGGTAGCGGACGCTGAACTGAATGCCGAAATCCACGCCGAGACCGACGAACAAGACCGCAAAGGCGATCGACAAGAGGTTGAGCGATCCCACCATCATCAGCCCGAGTGCCGTCGTGATGGCGAGACCGACGAACAAATTCACGAACACTGCGCCGATGATCTTCGCTGAATGCAGCGCCAGCCACAGGATGCCCAGCACCAGCAGAACAGTGACGACGCCGTTGAGCACGGCACCGTCCTGCACGGTCGAGAACTCCTCGTTAGCGATCGGAACCGGACCGGTGAGACGCACCCGTGCGTCATAGTCACCGGCGATATTCAGATCGACAGCAGCCTGACGGATGGCATCGGTTGCGTCCTTGCCGGGCTCGAGCGCGGCAAAATCCAGAATAGGCTTCACCTCGATAAATGCCCGCTTGTCAGATTCGGTCAGCGGCTTGTCGCTGACGAGACCGCGCCAGGAGAACGTACCCTTGCCATTCTTCAGGACGTCCTCGACGGTCGCAGCGACGGAGTTGAACGTTCCGGCGGCGCTATCGAGCTGGAGCTGGCCGCGACGGATGCCTGTAAGACCGGTTTCGAGCGCGCCGGTGAGTCCACGGATACTGGGATCGCCGGCCATGATTTCGAGCAACGGCGCAGCCTGTTCGAACTGACCGGTCAGCCCCTGCACTTCCTTGGCGGGCAGGAACAATAGGCCATTCTTCTCGAAGAATTCGCCACCGTCCAGACGGCGGACGGAATCGAAGTCCTTCTTGTTGGGTGCGAGTTTTTTCTCGAGAGCGTTCGCCGCTGCATTGGCGAATTCAGGCGTCGGCGCCTCGACAACGGCAATGATGAGACGTTCCTGGTCGAACGCTTTGTCGAAGGCCATGTCGCGCTGGCGCCAGTCCAGATTCGGCGAGATCAGCTTGTTGATGTCGGTGTTGATCGAAAAATTCTTAGCCGAATACCAGGCGGAAGCGATCGAGAGCAGCACGCCGACAATCACCACCGGAAGCGCGAATCGGGTGCAGAAATTCACGATCGAGACGACGACTTTTGTCAGCACGCTTTATCTTTCTATCTGGACGAGGCTCGCAATGAATGCGGCGCGCTTCGATGGGCCCGCAAACGGTCACTTCGTAGCCGAAAGGTTGCGTTATCAGCAACGTGACTCGATGGCACAAAACTTGGGGTGGGACTTGAAGACAACGGCGACCGTCCTGTTATCGGGGCCAATGCGCCGGGTAAAATGACGAACTGTTGAGATTTTGCAGCATTCTTTGGCCTAAATCCAAGATATCGTAAAGGGTTAGACCTTAACCCGCTGTGCGAAACCGCGTTCCCGTTTCGTGATTGCACACTGAGTGATTTTTGTCACACAGAACGGCTCAAATACCTAGCCGGGCTGGATATGTCCCTGATTATGGTACACATTTATCGTTTGTTGGACACTATTATGGATTCCGCTTCTCGTGCTTGATCGCCGGCCTCTGGAAATCTACCTGGCTCAGCCTCGCGGATTCTGTGCGGGCGTCGTCCGGGCCATCGAGATCGTGGAGCGGGCACTCGAACGCTACGGCGCGCCGGTCTATGTCCGCCATGAAATCGTGCACAACAAGCATGTGGTTGAGGCCCTGAAGGCCAAGGGCGCAATTTTCGTCAAGGAGCTCTCCGAGGTCCCGGAGGCTGCGATGACGGTGTTCAGCGCTCACGGCGTTGCTCGCAGCGTCGAGGAAGAAGCCGAGACCCGCGGCTTGCCTGTTCTCGACGCCACCTGCCCGCTCGTCACCAAGGTCCATAACCAGGGTAAGCGCTACGTCGCCAAGGGCCGAACGGTGATTCTTATCGGTCATGCCGGTCACCCGGAGGTCGACGGTACCATAGGACAGGTTCCCGGCCCTATCTATATCGTGCAAAGCATCGCCGACGTGGCTGCACTAACGATTCCGATGGACGAGCCAGTAGCTTACATCACCCAAACGACCCTCAGCGTAGATGACACACGCGACATCATTTCCGCGTTACAGGCCCGATTTAGCGATATTCAAGGCCCGGACACCCGCGATATCTGCTATGCGACACAAAACCGCCAATCTGCGGTAAGAGACCTCAGCCGCCTCGTGGACGTGATCCTGGTCGTGGGGGCGGCCAACAGTTCCAACTCCAACCGACTCCGAGAGATCGGAACTGAGATCGGGGTCTCGAGCTACCTCATCTCCGATAGCAGCCAGCTGAACCCTGAATGGTTGAGGGGTGCGCGTGCGGTCGGCATAACGGCTGGCGCTTCGGCGCCGGAAGTGCTTGTAGACGAGCTGATTGAAACCTTGCGGCGGATTGGACCGGTCTCGGTGTCGGTCCTGCCGGGACGCGAAGAGACGATTGAATTTCGACTACCCGCTGAACTGACCGCGGTTTGATCCACCTTCGAGCTTCACCTTCGACATCGAAGATGCCCAGAAAGAAAACTGTAATGGCAATTCCGTTCTTTAAAGAAATCAAGATTGGCGGCTATCTGATGAAGCAGAAGCTGCTGGGCCGGAAGCGCTATCCGCTCGTGCTGATGCTGGAGCCGCTGTTTCGCTGCAATTTGGCCTGCGTCGGCTGCGGCAAGATCGACTATCCGAACGCCATCCTGAACCGCCGCATGAGCGCACAGGAATGCTGGGAAGCTGCTGAAGAATGCGGCGCGCCAATGGTTGCGATCCCGGGCGGCGAACCGCTGATCCACAAGGAGATCGGCGAGATCGTGCGCGGTCTGGTCGAGCGCAAGAAGTTCGTCTCGCTCTGCACCAACGCGCTGCTGCTGGAAAAGAAGCTCGACCTGTTCGAGCCCTCGCCCTACCTGTTCTTCTCGGTGCATCTGGACGGCCTCAAGGACCACCACGACAAGGCCGTGTCGCAGGAAGGCGTGTTCGACAAGGCCGTCTCCGCGATCAAGGCTGCGAAGGCCAAGGGGTTCTCGGTCAACGTCAACGCAACCATCTTCGACGGCCACGCTGCCGAGGACATCGCCAAATTCCTCGACTTCACCGTGGAGCTCGGCGTCGGTGTCTCGATGTCGCCCGGTTACGCCTATGAGCGCGCCCCGGATCAGGAGCACTTCCTGAACCGCACCAAGACCAAGAAGCTGTTTCGCGACGTCTTTGCCCTCGGAAAGGGCAAGAAGTGGAACATCATGCATTCGGGCCTGTTCCTGGACTTCCTCGCCGGCAACCAGGAATACGAGTGCAAGCCGTGGGGCATGCCGGCGCGCAACATCTTCGGCTGGCAGAAGCCCTGCTACCTGCTCGGTGAAGGCTATACCAAGACCTTCAAGGAGCTGATGGACACTACCGATTGGGACACCTACGGCACCGGCAAGTACGAGAAGTGCGCCGACTGCATGGCCCATTGCGGCTACGAGCCGACCGCGGCCGACGAAGCGCTGAGCAACCCGTTCAAGGCAGCATGGGTGGCAATCCGCGGCGTGAAGACATCGGGTCCGATGGCGCCCGAGCTAGATCTCAGCAAGCAGCGCCCGGCGCAGTATGTGTTCTCGTCGGAAGTGCAGAAGCGCCTATCGGACATCCGGAAGGAAGAAGCCGAAGCTGCCGCCGCAAAGGCTGCAGCGAAGGCGGAAGCTGCCTCGGCTTCCACCGCCGCATAAGGCGACTTACATACGGACAGCAAAAAGGGCGCGATGCAGATCGCGCCCCTTTTTGATGTTCTGCAGCTCAAACGGAGCGAAGCGCAATCCGGGAACTGTCGAGATGGCTGAAACGCTGATCCCCCGGATTTCGCTACGCTCCATCCGGGCGACGTAGAGTTCAGGCTTCCGCCGACGCCAATCCGATGCGGCTCAGCAGATAGCTGCGGCAATCCTTCAGGCTGCGCAGCGCGCGGTTGAAGTCGCGGCCGGTGGAAACCAGCGCACGGATCACCAGCGGATTACGTGCGATGCCGCGCAGAACCTTGCGAAGGTCAACGTCCCCGTTCGGCTTGATCGCGGTGGTGGCGATCTCCGGCAGCGCGCGCGTCGCGGGATCGCTGACGACACGCAGGGCCGCAAAGGGCAGCCCGGCCAATGCCGCGAATTCAGCCGCGATGTGGCTTTCCATATCGACGGCAGAGGCGCCGAATTCCGAGCGCAGGGCAGCCTTGCCGGCCTGCCCGGTCACAACCTTCTCCACGCCGACGAGACCGCCGCGAACGACCTTCTGAGTGCCGACGCCGGAGCCTGCGAGCAGCTCGGCGCTCAGCTGTTCGGAAGCCGACCAGACCTGGCCGGCCGCGACCACTTCCGTGGCCAGAACAACGGTGCCGGTCCTGAGCGCGGGATCGAGGCCACCGGCGACACCGAAGGAGATGACGCCGCGAATGCTGAGGGGATCGATATCGGCGAGCAGGCTGCGGAGCTGGACCGGATCGCTGGACGAGCAGATGACCGTCATCCCCGGCCCGGCTGCGATCTTCGCTTCCTGGACCAGACCCGTCACAATCAGTACCGGCCGCGGATCGATGGACGTCGCCGCAGCGGAAATGCCCCCATCACCCAAGATCACATCCCGACTCCGACCGTCCTGCTGTTGGTGCTCTGCAAATTCCGGAACCGCGCCAACGCCCAGAGCGGAAAGAATTTCGAGTAGCCATGATATCGCAGATAAAACACCCGCGGGAAGCCAGTGGCAGTGTATCGGGCCTCGTCCCACAGTCCTTTTTCGTTCTGTGTGGCCATTAAGTATCGCATTCCGCGTTCCACCGCCGGGTTGTCGGCCTCGCCTGCTGCCATCAGAGCAAGCAAGGCCCATGCCGACTGCGACGACGTCGACGGGGCGGCTTCGAATCCCTGATAGTCGAGCCTGTAGCTGACGGCATCCTCACCCCAGCCGCCGTCCTCGTTCTGGATCGAATACAGCCATGCGACCGCCTTGCGCATCACCGGGTCCTGATGATCAACGCCCGCCATGTTCAGGGCGCACAGCACCGACCAGGTTCCGTAAATGTAATTGAGACCCCAGCGGCCATACCACGAGCCCTCGGCAAGCTGGGTACGGCGGAGATATTCGACCGCATCGGCCAGCGGCTTCGAGCTTTCGACCGTATCCCCGAGCTGCGCCAGCATGGAGACGCAGCGCGCGGTCACGTCCTCGGTCGGCGGATCGAGCAGAGCGCCGTGATCCGAGAACGGGATATTGTTGAGGTAGTGATAGTGGTTATCGACATCGAAGGCGGCGAAGCCGCCGTCGCTGCTCTGCATGCCAAGGATCCACTCCTTGCCACGATCGATGGCCTGATCGTAATCCTTGCTGCCGGTCTGCCGGCGCGCACGGTCCATCGCCATCATCACGACAGCAGTGTCGTCGAGATCGGGATAGTGCGCGTTGTTGTACTGGAACGCCCAGCCGCCCGGTCGCAGATCGGGTCGCTTGTCCGCCCAATCGCCCTTCACTTCCAGTTCCTGCCGGGGCACCAGCCAGTCGAGACCGCGCTTGGCCTGCGCGAATGTATCTTCGCCGCCAGCTTCCAGCATCGCATGCGCCGTCAGCGCAGTATCCCACACCGGCGAGACGCAGGGCTGGCAATACGCTTCGTGGTCCTTGATCACGAGCAGCTTGTCGATGCCGCGGCGCTGGATCGCGCGTTGCGGATGATCTTCGGGATAACCGAGGACGTCGTAGATCATCACCGCGTTGGCCATCGGCGGGAAGATGGCGCCGACGCCGTCCTCGCCATTCAGGCGCTCCTCGAAGAAGGCGACTGCCTTGTCGATCGCTCTCTGGCGAAACTTTTTCGGAAAATACGGTTCGGCAACGCGCAGCAGTTTGTCGATGCCGGTGAAGAAGGCGAACCAGGCACGGTTCTGATGCGGCGCGCGGGCCAGGGTGCCGATCGTGCGCGGATCCTGCAGGAACAATTCGTCGACGCCGACCCCCTTCGGATTCTTGGCCCGCGCCTTCTTGGCCGCCAGAACGATCAGGGTCACGACGGTGGTACGCGCCCAATAGGACATCTTGTTGAGGTGGAACGGAAACCACGTCGGCAGATGCATGATCTCGACCGGCAGTACGGGAACACTGCGCCAGTCGAGTACGCCGAACATCGAGAGCAGAAAACGCGTGAAGACGTTGGCATTGATCGCGCCGCCGCGCTCCAGCGCCGCCTCGCGTGCTCGCTTCATATGCGGCGCATCGATGTCATCACCGATCATCTTCAGCGCGAAATAGGCCTTCACCGTCGCGCTCATGTCGAACGGACCGTCATGCACCAGCGGCCAGCCGCCATGGGCGCCCTGGATGCGGCGCAGATAGTTGGCGATCTTGGCTTCGAGTTCGGCATCGACCGGCTCGGCCAGGAAGTGCCGCATCAACACATACTCGGCCGGGATCGTGGCATCGGCCTCGAGCTCGAACACCCAGTGGCCATCACTCTGCTGGAAATCCAGCAGGCTCTTCTTGGCCGATGCGATGCTGCCCTCCAGCTCCGCCCTGTCGATGGTGAGTTCAGAAGTGGTCGATGACATGATGTTCGCTAGATCTCCGTATGCGTCGTAATTCTTGGGTGGCCCGGGCCGTGTTTCGGTTCAGACCTTCCCAAGCGCCATGTCGGCGGCGCGATCGCCGGAGCGGATCGAGCCCTCGATGGTCGCCGGCAGGCCAGTATCGGTCCAGTCGCCCGCCAAAAACAGGTTCTTGAATTCGGTACGCGTGCCGGCGCGCAATGCGTCCTGCGCTGGCGTCGCGGCAAAGGTCGCACGGCGCTCGCGCACGATCTGCCAGGCAGGCAACGGCGCCGAGATGTGCGAGAGCTTGCAGATTTCGTCCCAGATCTGCTGCGCAAACTCCTCGCGCGGCAGATTCACGAAGCGATCGCCATTGCTGATGGTAATCGAGAAGCGATTGTCGAAGGCGAACAGCCACTCGACGATGCCACCCGTCACGCCAACCAGTGCCGGATGGCCGGCCGGCGGCAGATAGTTGAAATGCGCATTGACGATGGCGCGGAATTCCGTCGGCGTCTTCACGCCCGGCAGCAGGTTCTTCGCAGTCCAGGCCGGCACGGCCATGACGACGACATCGTCGGGACCGAGCGCGATCGTATCTTCAGCGCCAAACTTCAGTTCGCCGACACGATCGCCAGCCATGGTATAGCCGCGCAGTTCGTGACCGAAGTGAACGCCTGCGCCCTTCTTGCGCAGCATCTCGACGGCGGGTTCGACCAGCACGTCGCTGAGGCCGGAGCGCGCGATCAGGGGGCGGCACGCCTGCCCGCCCGCCAGCAGCGTCTCGCGCACGATGGCGCCGGCCAGACCGGCCGACCCTTCCGGCGGATCGACATTGAGCGCAGCGAGCAGCAGCGGCTGCACGAGGCGATCATAGAGCACGCCTTCGCATTTGATGGTGTCGCCGACGAGCTTGTCGTTGCCGGCCCACAGCAGCGGCGTCAGCGCGAAGTAATCGCCGACCGACGTATCGGGCACGCGGCGCGAGGCGTCGAACAGCCAGGTCGGAATGCGGCCATCGCCAAGATCGATCTGCCAGCGCTTGCCGGATTCGAGATCGGCAAAGGCAAATTGCGCGCGCGCCGGACCAACGAGGCCGGCTTCGGTGCCGATCGACCTTGCGTAGTCGATGACATGGCTGTTGCCCGACAGGACAAGGTGATTGCCGTTGTCGATGGTGAGGCCGGTCTGCGCATCGAAGTAGGAGCGGCAGCGGCCACCGGCCTGCTGTGTCGCTTCGTGCACATGGACCTGATAGCCGGCATTACTGAGACGCACGGCGGCGGCAAGGCCGGACACGCCGGCACCAATGATATGAGCGGTTTTGGACATCAGATAATCGCGTATCGCAGAAGGATCGCTATCTTGGAGGCCTTGCCGAGACGAACGGGATCGCGCGGCAGAGCGAAGCCGCGTTTCACCAGCAATTCCAGGATGGCGTGGTAGTATTTCGACATGATCCGCGGCGCACGCACGGTGCGGCGCTTGTTGCGGGCCATGATCTCGTCGGACTTCTTGAAGTGCTCCTGTGCCCGGCGCACCAGGGGCGCGCACACCTTCGGAAGCGCCTTCTCGGCGATCACCACCTGCGGGTCGCTGGAGGTGATGCCAGCATGATAGAGCAGTTCGCGCGGCAGATAGAGACGGCCGAGCGTGGCGTCTTCATCGATATCGCGCAGAATATTGGTGATCTGCAGCGCGCGGCCGAGATGATGGGCGAGCAGCACGCCGTCCTCATCGGGCATGCCGAACACCTTCACCGACAGGCGGCCCACGGCGCTCGCTACGCGGTCGCAATAGAGATCAAAGGTCGCCTCGTCCGGCGCGCGTATATCGGCAGGAATATCCATCTCCATGCCGTCGATCACGGCGAGATAATCTTCCTTCAGCATGCCGAAGCGCTTGATCGGCTCGACGTAATCGCGCACGCGCGGCGGCGGGTTGCCGGCATAAAGCGCCTCGATGTCGTCACGCCACTGCTGCATCTGGGCAAGACGCAGGTCGCGCGCTTCATGCGAGTCGGCGATATCATCGACCTGGCGGCAGAAGCTGTAGATCTGAAACATGGCGTCGCGCTGCTCGCGCGGCAGAATCTTCATCGCCGCATAGAACGATGAACTCGCGGCGACACCTTCGACTTCGCTGGTCTCGGTCTGTGTGTTCATCTGATTCATTTGCCGGCCGCCGGACGCGAGAGCGGCGCAGAGGTCGTGGCGCGGCGCCAAAGGCAGCCCGCGATGGCGGTCAGCGCATGCAGCGCCATGCTGCCCTTGGAGAGATGCACCTTCTCACCGAGCGGATCGCGCACCCGCAGCAGCTTTGAAATTTCCCAGGCAAATTTTTCGATCACCGCGATATTGCAGGCGAAACGCGTATCCGCCATGTGCACCGTCAGGCTGTCGCCCTCGCACAGCAGTGCCTCGTTGCGCGCGACAAGATCGCGCAGACAGGCCAGCAGCTCCGGTGAGGACGCCGGCTTGTCGAGCGCTTCGACGCTGACGCCGTGCCGCTGCATGACGTCCTGCGGCAGATATACGCGGTCGAGGTCGCGGTAATCCTTGGCGCAATCTTGCAAGTGATTGTTGATCTGCAGTGCTGCGCAGATCGCGTCGGACGCCGGCCAGGTGGCTTTATCTTCGCCATGAACTTCCAGCATGAAGCGGCCAACCGGCATCGCTGAGAATGAGCAGTAATGGATCAGCTCGTCCCAATCCGCATAGCGCAGCTTGGTGACATCCATCCGGAATGCGGTGAGCAGATCAAGCGCATGGCGCGGCGGCATATTACGCTCGGCAAAGGCGGCGCGCAGCGTATTCGCCTCGGCCTGTTCGTCATGCTTGCCGAGCAGGCCTTGCTCCAGTTCGTCCAGCATTGCGAGCTTCGTCGAAGCGTCGAGCAGCGCATGGTCGGCGATGTCGTCGGCGGTGCGGACGAAATTGTAGAAGGCGAGAATCAGCGCCCGGTGTCGCGGATGGATGATCCTGGACGCGACCGGGAAATTCTCGTCGCGATCGGTCTTGCCGGATCGCAGCTCGCTCGCAGGGGTCATCAATCTGGGCTTCGTTCAATGAAAACTGGGGTGAAGCGGAGGCCGTCGCGGTTATAAAATACCAACCGACGGGCTATCTGCGCCCTCATATAGGCCAAATCGGCCAGCGAAACCAATGCCAATATGCCACCTTCGGCCGCAGCAAGAGCCGGGCCGGAACACCTTCCGGCGGGCTCGCGATAAGCGCCACGAGCCCGAAATCGGTGATGGGACGCTTACTGGCCGTGGCTAACCAGTACGTCGTTGCAGGTCTTGCTGATTTTGGGACGATTTTCCTTGAGGCAGGACAGAATCACCAGGTCGCCCTGATCCATCACGTGCCGGCAGAGCTTCTGCACGTCGCGGGAGC
Organism: Bradyrhizobiaceae bacterium PARB1; assembly: GCA_002256345.1. Taxonomy (GTDB): domain Bacteria; phylum Pseudomonadota; class Alphaproteobacteria; order Rhizobiales; family Xanthobacteraceae; genus Tardiphaga. Next base: position 332,870 of record NKIY01000005.1, read on the forward strand.
AGGCCTTCTGCTCGGCCTCGGTGCCACCACGGTTCTGGATTTGCTGGGCCAATGCGCCGGTCGAGGCAGATGCGGTGATCACGGTCAAAGCCAGGAGAATTTTACGCATTGTCTTCCTTCAATTGAGCAAGCGAGTGTCAGCCCGCCGGGTCCATAGCACAAACAGTAACAATCGCACCTGCAGAGCGATCCCAAACAACAGCTCTCCCCTCACATTCATCGCAAGGGATGCATGAGAGACACAGGCGGCAAACGCGTTAACCCGCAGAATGCGGCCAAAGGTTGCACCTGCCCGCACCTGCGCCCACGTGAATGGATTGGCGCGCGCTTCGCAGATCAGCCCTACATCAGTCATCGTGGCCAATATCGGAAGGCGCAATGTTCAATCAGGAATTTTTACGATACCGTTCCACACGCGGAACCGAGGCTAACAATAATGCCATACGTTTTCGTGATCGCTCCTCATTGCCGATTTGAACCTGTTCCAACCACCGCGACACTCACGTCCGACGTATCGCGGCACCATATTGCCGGCGCGATGCAACTTCTTTCGGGGATACCAGACATGACCAATCATTCTGCCAGGCTGCTCGGACAGGCCCTCAAGGCTGCTGGCGCCGGCGCCCTTCTGATGCTGTCGGTCTCGGCGGGCCACGCCCAGTCTGCCCCCTTTGCCGGCTTCGACGGCAGCTGGAGCGGCAACGGCACCGTCACCCTGTCGGACGGTTCGTCCGAGAAGATTCGTTGCCGGGCGACCTACAAAGTCGGCAGCGGCGGCGCCGCGCTCGAACAGAGCCTGCGCTGCGCCAGCGACAGCTACAAATTCGACCTTTCGAGCAATGTCATCAGCTCCGGCAGCAACGTCTCCGGCAGCTGGAGCGAAGCCAGCCGCAATGTCTATGGCAATCTGAACGGCAAAGCCGGCGGCGGCCAGATCGAGGTTTTCGTCGAGGCCGCGGGTTTTGCAGCGAACATCACGCTGACCACCAAGGGCAACAAGCAGCACGTCACGATCAGCTCGAAGGGCGAGATCCGCGGCGTGAATATCAGTATGACGAAGAGCTGAGGCGCTCCGACTGGATCATCCGCGCAAGCGGGTGATCCAGTCCACGTCAATTTTAGTGGTCATCCAGAAGCTGGCGTCTACCAGGTCACCCGGACAAGCCGGGCGACGACAAATGGGGCGAAGCCGCTACTCCATCCCCTTCGCCAGGGTCGATTTGCCTGTCAGCTTCTGCTGCAACTGGATCAGCCACATCGATGTCGGGCGCAGGATGAAGAGGTCGGCGACCAGCGCCGCCACCATCGAGAAGGCGCTGAGCCAGCCGAACAGCCGCAGCGATGGCAGATCGGAGAACACCGTCACCACGAGGCCGCAGGCCAGCACCACCGTCGTGAGGATGAGCGCCGGGCCGACCAGCACGGTCGCGCGTTCGACGGCGACCGCCGGATCGGTGCCCGGCGTATCTTCCAGCCGAAGGCGGTTGAGGAAGTGGATGGTCGCGGACAGGCCGAGACCGAAGGAGACGGTGAGCGCGACCACGCTGGCGAATTGCAGCCCCTCCCCGAGCAGCCACAACACGAAGCCCGAGAGAACCACAGGGAAGATGCCCGGCAGGATGCAGGCCAGCATCACCACCCAGGAGCGGAAAGCGAGGCCGATGAAAATCGCCACCAGACCGAACTCGATGGTCAGGCCGTGATTGAGCTTCTCGATCATGCCGGCACTGTTGCGCGCGGCGATCGCCGAGAGTCCGGTGACTGCGATCTCATAACCGGGATGCGCACTGCGAACGGTGTTCAGCGCCGTGTCGAGCTTATCGACCACCGGCAGGATCTTGCTGGCATCGCTGTCAGGCACGCGGCCCGACACTACCACCGCCGTTTTGTCAGCCGAGATGAAGCGGCGCACCAGATGTTCAGGAATGACGTCGACATATTCCTTCAGCGTGGCGACATCGGTCGAGCCCGCCTTTTCCGCCAGCCAGCGGCGCAGGGTTTCCAGCGACCAGACATTGCCGACACCGGATGTCTTCTCGACCATCGCATGCACATCGGCGATGGTCTTGAGCGTTTCGGGTGAATACAGGTCCTGTCCCTTCGGAAACTCGATCAGCACGTCGATGGGATTGGCGCCGGTGAGCTTGGCATCGAGACGGCCGCTGGCCGCCACTGCCTGTTCCTTGTCCGGCACCTGATCGGCCAGACGATAGCGCGGCTCGAGGCTCGCATAGACGGAGCCGAGACCGAGCACGACGAGTAGCGAGATCAGGCTGAACAGGCCGGGACGTCCGACCATACGCACCGCGATCCAGTAACAGAAAGCACGCAGTGCCTGCACGCCGGCATCGGCCGCCTGGAACTTGGCGGCGAAGATCTTTTCATTCCGGACCAGCAGCACACCGAATACCGGCACCAGCGACAACACCGCGACCAGTGCGATGATGGTTGCGGTCAGACCCGCCTCGCCAAAAGCGCGGATCAGGTCCGAGTCCGAGAACTGCAGCGCCAGGAACGAAATGCCGGCCGTGCCATGCGTCAGCACGCAGGCCGGTCCGACCACGCGCACCGCATTGGTGAAGGCCGAGTATTTGTCCTCGCCGGCAATCAGGCGATCGCGGGCCGCAAAGGTCAGCTGCATGGAGTCCGCAAAACTGATCACCATGATCAGCGGCGTCATCACATTGAGGAACATGTTGAGGCTGAAGCCGGCCCAGCCGAGCGCGCCGAGGGACAGCAGGATCGCCAGCAACGGCGGGAACGCCGCCACGATCATGAAGGAAATCTTGCGGAAGAAGATGATGGCAATGATGCAACCCGCCAGAATGCCGGCGACATTATACATCAGGCCGTCGCGCTCGACCGCATTGCGGATTTCGAGCTGCATCACCGGCACACCTGACAATTCCTTGGTCAGGCCGGAATTCGCCAGATCCTCGTTCATCGTCTTGCGGATATCTGCGATGACGCCCGTGAGCTTGTTGTTGCTCACCACGGCCGGATCGAGCGACAGCACCACCAGCGCCAGCGTGCCGTCTTCCGACAGCAGCTTGCCGCGGATCAGTTCGTTCTGCTTCACCGTCTCGATGAACTGATCGTAAGCGGCGCCTTCCGGCAGCTCGTTCGGAAACAGTGCCGCCGGCAGTCTGCCCGGTGCCGGCGTCTGCCGCGCCGAAAAGATCGAAATCAGGCCGCGCACGCCATCGACGAGCTGCAGGTCGGTCACGAGATCGCGCATCTTTTCCAGATTGTCGCGCGCGAGCAACGTCTTGCCTTCGAGCACCACCAGCACGTCGAATTCGGTGGACGGGAAGCGTTTGGTCACTTCCTCGTATTGCTTGTATTCCTTGCTGTCGGAGCGAAACAGCTGACTCAGCGAATCGTCGATCTTGATGCGCTGGATGCCAAACACGGCGCCGATCACCAACACCAGCAGGATGATACAGGACAGCACCGGCGCGCGAACGGCGATCAGACCCATACGCTCGAGGCCGAAGGCAATGCTGGACGGCCCACGCCGCAATTTCTTGATATCGGCGTCGTGGGAGCTGATTTGGTCCATGCCGTGTCCTGTAAGCGTTTGTCTCGATGGAGTGCTATCTTCGCCGAAAACCGGTCGCTGCTTTTCGGGATCGCGCTCTAGCCTTTGAAATCACGCGGTAAATTCGCCGGCCGGGTGTAGCAGTTCTATATGACTTTTCGCAAGGCGACGCTGGCGCACGGCGGCCACAGGGAACACAAATTACGGTGTGATTGCGTCAACCAGCCGGAGCGGCCAGATGCATTCCGCTTTCGTCCTTCAAGGCGATACCAGTGACGCCGCGCCGCAGGCCTTCTCGCGCCAGCCACGCAATCTTGATGGCGGCCTCGTCGAAGCTCAATCCGGCCACCTGGATATTGGAGACGCAGTTCCGTTCGGCATCGCTGCGGCCCGGTTTCGGCGCTGTCGTGATATAGGCGCCGAGGCTCTGCGGCGCCGACAGGCCAGGCCGCTCGCCTATCAGCATGACGGTCATCCGCGCCTTCAACAATGCACCAATCTCGTCGCCGAGCGCCACGCGCGCGCCACTCGCGACGACCAGCGGGCCAAGCGACAGGCTATCGAGCCTTGGCAGCAGTGCCGCGACCAGACCGAGAGCATGAGCATTGACCGCTGCCGGCGAAAGCCCGTCGGCAATAACGAATCCGATGTCACAGCCATCACCGCCCAGCCTTTCAAGCACGGAGCGCGATTCGGGAGCGAGCTTGCGGCCGAGATCGGGACGCTTCAGGTAATCCGCGCGGCCAGCGACAAGGCTCGACACTGTCTGTGCCATGTATCCTTGCGCGGCCAGCGCCGCTGCGATGGCTTCTGATTCGAACGGCGCATGCACCGCATCGCGCGCCCGGGCATGATCGAGGGTGAAATCGAGCAGCGCCTGTGTCGTGAGGCTTGCGCCGGCGCGGCCGAGGCCGACACGCGCCGGCGTCAGTCGTCGCAAATCGGCAGTCCCGCGAATCGGAGGCAGCGTCATCTCGGAGGACTCGGCCATGACGCCGCTCACCTACTCGGCCGGCACCGCAGGCGCGGTCGCAGCGTCCTGCAGTTTCATCGAGTAGTAGGACGCATTGGTCACGCCGCCCGAGGCGTCGCGGGCGAAGTTGATGAGATGATGCGCGACCATGATGGACGAGATCAGATATTCGATCTCACCGCGCGCAAGGCGCCTGAAGGCAAATTTCCAGAACGCACGCTTGTAGTCGCCGAGCACGCCGACCTTCCAGAAAATATTGCGTAACATCACGAGACCGAGCCGGATGTTCTTCGGCGTCAGCATCCCCTGCACCGGCGGCTTGATGCGGTGCGGATAGGTATGCGTGATCTGGTGTTCGAAGCGTTGCAGCAGCTTCTCCGGCACATAGGCGCTGCCCATGGCGCGGCGCCAGCTCTTGACCACATCCTCGTAAGGCAGCAAAAAGTCGACATTGGAGTCGCGGCCTTCGTCCTCGTTCAGGCGACCTTCCTTCTTGAGACGATCCCACAGCGGTGTCTGCGGCAGCGCCTGCAGCAGATTGATAGTGAGCAGCGGAATCTGCGAGGTCTCGACGAATTCGAGCAGATGTTCGCCGGTTTCCGGCTTGTCGGTATCGAGACCGAGAATGATGCCCGACACCACCTCCATGCCGAAACTGTTCAGCGTCTGGATCGCTTCCATGATGGGGACCATCATGTTGTGATCCTTTTTCATCGCCTTCAACGCGGCGGGATCTGGCGTCTCGATGCCGCAGAAGATCGTGCCGAACCAGGCATCGCGCATCAACGCAAGAATCTCCGGACGCTTGGCGATGTTCAGCGTCGCCTCGCAGGACAGGCGCAGCACATAGCCGGTCTTCTTCTGCCACTCGACGAGATGCGGCAGCAGATCGAGCGCGGCCTTGCGATTGCCGATGAAATTGTCATCGACAAAATAGACGGACCCGTTGATGCCGCATTCCAGCAGCTTGTCGAGTTCGGCGGTGATCTGCTGCGGCGTCTTGATCCGCGGATTGCGGCCATAGAGGCCGGGAATATCGCAGAATTCACACTGATATGGGCAGCCCGACGAATACTGGATGCTGCCGAGGAAATAACGCGGGATATCCGCCAATTCATAGGCCGGGATCGGGAAGTCGTGCATGTCGAGCCGGTCGGCGGTCTTGAGCACGACCTGTCGCGACGGACGCTTGGTGTCCTGCTCCAGAATGTCGATCAATCGATCCGTGGCGTCGCCGAGTTCGCCGATATGGAGATAGTCGAAGGCCGGATAGTAATCCGGGCAGGACGACACCGACGGCCCGCCGATGGCGACCGGGAGATCATAGGAATGCGCGCGATGGCAGATGTCATTCATCTGCGCGCGCTGGATGTGCATGCCGCTAACAAGCACAACCTCGGCCCAGAGGAAATCGTTGGGCGTGGCGGTCCGGATGTTTTCATCGACGAAACGGACCTCCCAGTTCTCCGGCATATAGGCGGCAATCAGGAGAAGCCCCTGCGGGGGCATGAAGGCCTGGACGCCATCGGTCAGAGGATAGGAATATTCGAACGTGCCAAATGAAGAGGTGTATCGCGGAAAGACGCATAGAATGCGCCGAACCGTCTGCCTGCCCTCAGCTCTCATCTAAAAACCTCTGCGAATGCATCAGCGGTCCCTGCGCTGAACCATTAATAACGTCGCCGAGATAAAACCGTTCCACTCCGTTCGAATGCCGATCAAATCACGTTCGCCAAATCTGAGCCAGAATTTCTTCAACATTGTGACGGGTGGTGACACGGACGTGATGCGGCCTTGTCGTCTCCGCGAAAGCCGGGCGGCGGCGATGCAGCTTGGTCATCTCGCCCGACCTTATGGATCCGGGCTTTCGCCGGGATGACCAGGTCAGGCGATCAGCCGCGCTGCGAAATCCGGCAGCTTGCCGCCCTGGTCGCGGATACGCAGATCGCCGCCGGCAATACCCATCCGCACCAGCCAGTCGTCGAATTCCGGGGCGCGTTTCAGGCCGAACAGATCACGCAGATAAAGCGCATCGTGGAAGGACGTCGACTGGTAGTTCAGCATGACGTCGTCGGCACCGGGCACGCCCATGATGAAATTAACGCCCGCCGCAGCCAGCAGCGTCAGGAGATTGTCCATGTCGTCCTGATCGGCCTCGGCATGGTTGGTGTAACAGACGTCGACGCCGAGCGGCAGGCCGAGCAGCTTGCCGCAGAAGTGATCCTCAAGACCGGCGCGGATGATTTCCTTGCCGTCATAGAGATATTCGGGGCCGATGAAACCGACCACGCTGTTCACCAGCAGCGGCGAAAAAGCCCGCGCCACCGCATAGGCACGCGCCTCGCAAGTTTGCTGATCGACGCCGTGATGCGCGTCGGCGGACAACGCCGAGCCCTGCCCGGTTTCGAAATACATCACATTATCGCCGACCGTGCCGCGCTTCAGCGACAGGCCGGCGTCATGCGCCTGCTTCAGCAGCGCGAGATCGATGCCAAAACTCCTGTTCGCAGCTTCGGTGCCGGCGATGGACTGGAACACCAGATCGACCGGCGCACCCTCCGCGATCAGATCGATCGAGGTGGTGACATGAGTCAGCACGCAACTCTGCGTGGGGATGTCGAGCCTGATGATGACATCGTCGAGCATCCGCACCAGCCGGCCGAGCACGGCAGGATCGTCGCTGGCCGGATTGATGCCGATACAGGCATCGCCGGCGCCGAGCATCAGGCCATCCAGCATCGAGGCGGCAATGCCTCGGACGTCGTCGAACGGATGGTTCGGCTGCAGGCGCACGCTCATGCGGCCGCGCAGGCCAATGGTGTTGCGGAAGCGGGTGATGACCTCGCACTTCTTCGCCGCCAAAATCAGATCCTGATTGCGCATCAGCTTGGAGACGGCAGCCGCCATTTCCGGCGTGACGCCGGGCGCAAGCATCTTCAGCGCTTCGGGCGTTGCGGCGTCCGACAGCAGCCAGTCGCGAAAGCTACCGACCGTGAGCGATGCGATGGGCGCAAAGGCGGCTGCGTCATGCGTATCGACGATGAGGCGCGTCACCTCATCGTTCTCATAGGGAATGACGGCTTCGGTCAGGAACTGCCTGAGCGGCAGTTCGGCCAGCGCCATCCGCGCGGCGATCATCTGCTCGGCCGTCTCCGCCGCGATGCCGGCAAGGCGATCGCCGGAGCGCGGCGGCGTGGCCTTCGCGAGCAGATCGCGAAGATTCGCGAAGGTATAGGTCGTGCTGCCGATGCTGTGGCGATAGGTCATGCCGCTATTGTTGGTCATGACCATCGCCCTGTCCACCGGCGAACGCGTTACATCGTGGCGCCCAGCACCCATGGCGCGAATTCGGCGCTGCCGACATCAAAACCCTCGCTCTTGGTGCGTTGGCCCGATGCCGTTGCGAGCATCAGATCGAAGATGCGCTGGCCGCATTGCTGTACGGTCTCGTCGCCGTCGAGCACGGTGCCGCAATTGATGTCCATGTCGTCTTCCATGCGCTTGAACATCGGCGTGTTGGTGGCCAGCTTGATCGACGGCGCCGGCTTGCAGCCGAACACGCTGCCGCGGCCGGTTGTGAAGCACACCATATTGGCACCGCCTGCGACCTGACCTGTCGCGGCGACGGGGTCGTAGCCGGGCGTGTCCATGAAGACGAAGCCCTTTTTGGTGATGGCCTCGGCATAGTTGAGCACATCGACGAGATTGGTCGAACCGGCCTTGGCCATGGCACCGAGCGACTTTTCAAGGATCGTCGTGAGACCACCGGCCTTGTTCCCGGGCGAGGGGTTGGCGTTCATCTCGGCGCCCTCCCGCTCGCAATATTGCTCCCACCAGCGCATCAGGCCGACCAGCTTTTCGCCGACCTCGCGCGAGACGGCGCGGCGTGTGAGCAGATGTTCGGCACCATAGGTCTCCGGCGTTTCCGACAGCACCACCGTGCCGCCATGGCGCACCAGCAGATCGCTGGCAGCGCCGAGTGCGGGATTGGCGGAAATGCCCGAATAGCCATCGGAGCCACCGCATTGAAGCGCGACGGTGAGTTCGCTCGCGGAGACCTCTTCACGCGTCACCTTGTTGGCGTCGGCGAGCGCTTCCTTGACGAAGGCGATGCCAGCTTCGGTGGTCTTGCGCGTGCCGCCGATCTCCTGGATCTGCATCTCGCGCAGCCGGCCGGCGAGCTTTTGCTCCTGCATCAGGCCACCGATCTGGTTGATCTCGCAGCCGAGGCCAAGCACGACGACATGCGAGAAATTCACGTGACGCGCATAGCCGCCAAGCGTGCGGCGAAGCAGCGTCAACGGTTCGTCCTGCGTCATGCCGCAACCGGTCTTGTGGGTCAGCGCGACGACGCCGTCGACATTGGGATAGTCGGCGAGCGGATCGTGACCGCTGAAGGGATTGCGCTTGAAAACGTCGGCGACGAGGCTGGCCACATGGGCGCTGCAATTCACCGAGGTGAGCAGGCCGATATAGTTACGCGTGGCGACGCGGCCGTCGCTGCGTCTGATGCCCATGAAGGTCGCGGGCAGATCGAAATTCGGCGTCGGCTTCACATCGACGCCATAGGCATAATCGCGGTCGAAATCGCCCATGCCGCAATTCTGGGTGTGAACGTGCTGGCCGGGCGCGATGGGCTGGGTGGCGAAGCCGATGATCTGGCCGTAGCGATAGATCGGCTCGTTCACGGCAATGGGCCGGATCGCCACCTTATGACCGGCGGGAATGCGCTCCGAGGTGACGACGCCCTTGGCGACCTCGACGCCCGGCAGCAGCATGGTGCGCGCGATCAGGACAGCGTCGTCGGGATGCAGGCGGATGACGGGAGACGGAGACATCGGATTTCCTCGCGCGTGCTTTGTTGAACCTCTTGTTTGGAATGAGTCTAGCTGAAAGCCGCCGGCTGCGTCAGCCCTGCTTTGGCCTCTGCCCGCACGGCAGACATGCGCAGTCGCCCCTGTTGTTTGCGGCGCGGGGACGCCGTCTCGCCTTGCATTCCCTGCCCTCTGAGAAGAGGGCGCACGGAACGCCGGGTGCCCAAAGCACCCATGGCCTGCACGCCGATGCGGTCTTCCGCATAGGAAACGTACAGGACTTCCGGAGACCCCAGGCAAGTGCCCAGCGTTCCGCGCGCGATGCTGCTTCCGGTTGCTTCGTACTCTCCAGGGTGCTGACTGGTCACCCTCGGGTTGAGATTGTTTCTCAGGCCGGTTGACCGGAGAACCCTCTACCCCTCGCGCCTCTAGGCACGGGACGGCACGACTTGGCCGGCGCTCTCTGGCGCGGTCCGTCAGCGCATGAAGAAGCAACTCACAGCGCCTCTCGGCACCGCCCTGTCACCGCCCCGCTACGCCTGACGCCTCGAGCGTCACCGCATCCCACCTCGCAGATCGTGACGATCGCGAACCACCCCTCTCAGTGAGGCGGGACGGGACGGAGAATGAGGCGCGACAGGAATATTGTCAAGAACAAAAATAGAACAAACCTTGAAGTCGTAGCCGGATGGAGCGCAGCGTAATCCGGGGATGTCGAGATAGTTGAAACACCCGGTCCCCGGGCTACGCTGCGCTCCACCCGGGCTACGCTAACCACGGCTTTCGGCGCTTACCGCTACGCCCTGCTCGCCTTCACCCATTTCCGGAAATAGGCGACGCCGACCATCGCAGCGATACCGCCCAGACTGACCACGAGCTGAACCCAGAACGCATCCGAGACGAGGTGAATGGCGAAGTAGGCCACGAAGGCCAGAAACACGCCGGCGCAGAAGACTTCGAGAGACTGCTGGCCACAGACAATCAGCGGACGCCAGACCGGCCAGTGCAGCGCCGGCGCATCCTTCGGCACCAGCCGCGCGACCACGATCGCCAGCGCGAGGAAATGGACGATGCGATAGGGCGCGAGATTGGTCTTGTCGTTCGGCACGAAAAGCGAGCGGATAACATCCGGAAGCAAACCATCAAGTCCCGTATGCGCGGCCACGGTGACAACTGCGGAGAACGCAAGGATCGCGATACAGAGCGGCATCACGATGCTTAATCGCAACAGACGCTGCAGCTTCGCCTGATCGGTCACCGCGGTCCATGCACCGATAACAAACAGAAGCTGCCAGGCGAATGGATTGAAGTACCAGGTGCCCGAGGGATAGCCGGGCAGATTCCAGCCGAAATGGCGGGCGGCGATGTAAAGCAGCAGCGACGTCGCCAGCGTGACGTTCGGTGCGCGGATCAGAAGCCAGAGCACGGGCGGAAACGGCGCCATCAGCACGATATAGAGCGGCAGCACGTCCAGATTCAGTGGCCGGTATTCGAGCAGCAGGCCGTGCTTGAGGAATTCGACGGGCTCGGCAATGAGGCGGCGGATGTTGAACTCATCGAGCAGATGCGCGTGACCGTAGCGCTGGGCGACATAACCGATGGCGACCACGTAGAAGACGAACAACAGGATGTAGGCGACGTAGATCTGCCAGACCCGGCCGACGACGCCGACCGACGCCGTGAAGAAACCCTTCGCCCGCACCATGCGGCCATAGACGAAGGCCACCGTGAAGCCGGACACAAACACGAACAGTTCGGCGGCGTCGCTAAAGCCGTAGTTCCGCGCGGTGACCCAGGCGATGATGTTGTTGGGAACGTGGTCGAGGAAAATCGCCCAATTGGCGAGGCCCCGGAAGAGATCCAGTCGCAGGTCGCGGGTGGATTCTTTTGTTTTCATCGGCTCTGCCATCACTGTCATTCATTGGACGTCCGGCTTTTCCCTCCCCGGAGCGAAGCGACTGGGGAGGGAAACCATTGGCGGCGGAGCTCCACTCAGTTCTTGAACTTCGCCTGCCCGGACTTTCCATCCGCTGTCTTCAGCGTGATGCTCACCGCCGCTCCCTTGGCGATGTCGGCTTTGGCCTCGCCTTTGAGCGTGTGTCCGGACGCCGTCAGCGGCAGCGTCTCGCGCTCGCTGCCTGCGGTGAGCAATGCCGAGCCGGAATAACCGGTGGTCGAAAGCGGCTTGTTGGCATCGTCGAGAATATGGAAGGTCAGCACCTTCCCGGAGGTTGTCATCTCCACATGCACGCCGGCGACATCCTCCATCGGGCCGCCATTCGGTCCCTTCTGATGGACGTGTTGCGCCATCGCCGGACCGGCGAACAACAATGCGGACGCGACGAGCAGGATCTTCTTCATCAATGGTCTCCTTGGGTGGTGTGAGCAGGCTTCGCCACGGCATGCGCAGCTTCGCGGCGGAAAATGATATAGAGCGCCGGCAGAACCAGCAGCGTGAGGATGGTGGACGACACGATGCCGCCGATCACGACCGTGGCCAGCGGCCGCTGCACTTCGGCGCCGGGCCCCGTGGCAATGGCCATCGGCACGAAACCGAGCGAAGCCACCAGCGCCGTCATCATCACCGGGCGCAGACGCGTGAGCGCGCCTTCGCGCACGGCCTCGATGATCTGCATGCCTTCGGAGCGCAAACGCTCGATGAAGGTAATGATCACGAGACCGTTGAGCACCGCAACGCCCGACAGCGCGATGAAGCCGATGCCGGCGCTGATCGACAATGGAATGTCGCGCAGCAGCAGCGCGGCGACACCGCCGGTAAGCGCCAGTGGCACGCCGCTGAACACCAGCGCCGCATCCGCCGCAGAACCAAGCGAGATGAACAGCAACAGGAAGATCAGCGCCAATGCGACCGGGACGACAATGGTGAGACGCTTGGTGGCGGAGACCAGTTGCTCGAACTGGCCGCCCCAGCCGATCCAGTAACCGGAGGGCAGCTTCACCTTCTCCGCAACCTGGGCCTGCGCGTCACCAACGAAAGAGCCGAGATCGCGGCCGCGTACATTGGCCGTGACCACGATGCGGCGCTTGCCATTTTCGCGGCTGATCTGGTTCGGGCCAGGTGTCACCTCGATCGACGCCACGGCCGACAGCGGCGTGTAACGCATCTGCGACAGCGGTGAGTTGCTGTTCAGCGACGCACGGGTTGCCGTCACCGCCGGTGTCTCGACCGCCGGCAACGGGATCGGCAGGTTCTTCATCGCCTCCACATCCGAACGCATGTGCTCGGGCAGACGCACGACGAGATCGAAGCGGCGATCACCCTCGAAGACGAGGCCGGCATTCTTGCCGCCCACCGCCGTCTCGACGATGCCCTGCACGTCCTGCACGCTGAGACCGAGGCGCGACAGCGCGGGACGATCGAGCTTGACCGTGAGCATGGGCAGACCGCTGACCTGCTCCGTCTTCACGTCGGCCGCACCGGGCACCCCGCGGAGCACGGCTTCAACCTTGCCGGCCGTCTCCAGCAGCTTGTCGAGATCGTCGCCAAAGATCTTGACACCGACATCGCTGCGCACGCCGGAGATGAGCTCGTTGAAGCGCATCTGGATCGGCTGGGTCAGCTCATAGACATTTCCCGGCAGCAATTCGCCTTGCCGTTCGATGGCGGCGACGAGATCGACCTTGCTACGCTTGGGATCGGGCCACTGATCGCGCGGTTTCAGCATCACGATGGTGTCGGCCACATTGGGCGGCATCGGATCGGTGGCGACTTCGGATGTGCCGATCTTGGAGAACACCTCCTTGACTTCCGGCATTTCGAGCAGCGCCTTTTCCAGACGCAACTGCATGTCGACGCCCTGGGTCAGGCTGGTGCCGGGGATGCGCATGGCATGCAGCGCGACGTCCCCCTCGTCGAGGCTCGGGATGAATTCGCCGCCCATCCGCGAGGCCGCAAAGCCGGTGGCGACGAGCAGCGCGACGGCCGCAACAGCGACCGCGCCGCGGAAGCGGATCGAGAGACCGAGCAGCGGCAGGTACACGCGGCGGCAACCGCGCATGAAGAAGTTCTCCTTCTCCGTCACCTTGCCCGTCACCAGCAGCGCCACCGCGGCCGGCACGAAGGTCATCGACAGGATCGACGCGCCGGCCAGCGCCATCAGCACCGTGAGCGCCATCGGGGTGAACATCTTGCCTTCGACGCCGGTGAGCGTGAGCACCGGCAGATAGACCACGGCGATGATCAGCGTGCCGAGCAGGCTCGGCTTGATGACTTCCTTCGAGCCCGCGAGAATTGTCGCGAAGCGTTCGTCACGGGTCAGCAGACGGCCCCGCTTCTCCTGCTCATGGGCGAGCAGACGCAGGCAGTTCTCCACGATGATGACGGCGCCATCGATGATGATGCCGAAATCGATGGCGCCCAGGCTCATGAGATTGGCGCTGACCTTGCTCTCCACCATGCCGCTGATGGTGATCAGCATGGACAGCGGAATGACCAGCGCGGTGGCCACGGCAGCTTTGAAATTGCCGAGGATGAGGAAGAGGATGACGATGACCAGCAGCGCGCCTTCGAGAAGATTGGTCTCAACGGTCTTGATGGTGGCCTCGACCAGCTTGGTACGATCGTAGAGCACGCGGGCGACGATGCCTTCCGGCAGCGACTTTGCGATCTCGTCGAGCTTCGCCGACACACGCTGCGACACCGTGCGGCTGTTCTCGCCCATCAACAGCATGGCGGTGCCGAGCACGGTCTCCTTGCCGTCGAGCGTCGCGGCACCGGTGCGCAGATCGGTGCCGATCTGCACGTCGGCGACATCGCTGATGCGCACCGGCACGCCGCTGCGCGAACCGATCACGACATTGCGAATGTCCTCGATATTCGCCACCTGTCCGGGGGTGCGGACCAGATATTGCTCGCCATTGCGCTCGATATAGCCGGCGCCGACATTGGCGTTATTGGCGGCGAGCGCTGTCATCACGTCTCGAAAGCTGAGACGATAGGCCATCAGCTTGCTGGGATCCGGCAGCACGTGAAACTGCTTCTCGTAGCCGCCGATGGTGTTGACTTCAACGACCCCCGGCACCGTCCTGAGCTGCGGCTTGACGATCCAGTCCTGCACGGTGCGCAGATCGATGGGCGTGATCGGCGACCCGTCGGCGTTCTTGGCGCCGGGCTTCGCATCGAGAGCGAAGGTGTAGATTTCACCGAGGCCGGTGGAGATCGGCCCCATGGCGATCTCGATGCCGGTGGGCAATTGATCCTTCACCTGCTGCAGCCGTTCGCTGACCTGCTGGCGCGCGAAATAGATATTGGTGCCTTCGTTGAAGACGATGGTGACCTGGCTGAGCCCATAGCGCGACAGCGACCGCGTATATTGCAGGTTCGGAATGCCACTCATATTGGTTTCGACGGGGAATGTGATGCGCTGCTCCACTTCGAGCGGCGAATAACCGGCCGCCTCGACATTCACCTGAACCTGCACATTGGTGATGTCGGGCACGGCGTCGATGGGCAGGCGCGTGAAATTCCAGGCGCCGAAGGCGACGACAGCGAGCACGCCGATCATCACGAACCAGCGTTGGCGGATTGAGAAAGCAAGGATAGCGTCGATCATTGCGCCGCTCCCTGTGGCCCGGGCGCGATGCAGCACATCGTGCTGCTTCGCAGAACCGGGATCGTATCGAACTCGGAGTTTTTTGCGGTCCCGGCTCTGCGAAGCGACATGAAGGATGTCGCAT
Organism: Bradyrhizobiaceae bacterium PARB1; assembly: GCA_002256345.1. Classification (GTDB taxonomy): domain Bacteria; phylum Pseudomonadota; class Alphaproteobacteria; order Rhizobiales; family Xanthobacteraceae; genus Tardiphaga. The sequence goes on from NKIY01000005.1 coordinate 347,895, forward strand.
CGCGTCCGGGACGCGATTCCCAGAAAGCAGACATTGCTTTAGTGGTCATGCGAGGCCTCCGACTTGCCGAGCTCGGCCTTGACCACGAAGCTATTTTTGGCGGCATAGCGATCGCCATCCATCAGGCCGAACACGATCTCGACATTCTCGAAATCGCGCTCGCCGATCTCGACCTCGCGGGCCTCGAACTTTTCGCCATTGCGGACGAAGACGACGCTTTTGTTTTCCACCGTCTGCAGCGCCGTGCCCTTCACCGTAACCGGCACCTGCTTGGCCGACAGGACCAGCCGGGCCGACACGAACAGGCCGGTGCGCAGACGCATGCCTTCATTCGCGACCACCGCCCGGACCAGCGCGCTTTGCGTATCACTGCTGCCGACCGGCGAGACATAGGAGAGTTGCGCCTCGATGGGCGCGCCGCCGTCGCCGACATCGATCTGCACGGTGTCGCCGATCCGCACGCGCGGCAGATCGCGGCGATAGACGGAGAGATCGACCCAGACGGTGGAGATATCGGCGACTATGAAGGCCGGCTTCTGCTCCGAGGCATATTCGCCGAGCGAGATCTGGCGATCGATCACCGTACCGGAGATCGGTGCACGCATCTCGTAGACCGAGAGACTCTGGTTGCTCTCGATCTTCGCGAGCAGCTCGCCCTTCTCCACGGTATCGCCGATGCGCTTCTTGATTTCGCGCACGACGCCGGGGAAACGCGGCGTGACCTGCACCAGCGCTTCCTGATTGGGCTGCAGGATGCCATTGAGAATGATGGAATTGCGCAGCGTGCCCGGAGCGGCGGTCAGGATCTCGATGCCGGCGGCGGCGACCTTGGAGTCAGGCATCTGGACGACGCCTTCCTCACCATGGGCTGCATGGCCTTTCTCGCCGTGCCCCTTGTCGCCAGCCTTTGCGCCTTTGGCATCCTTGGCCGCAGGCCCGGCATTGCTGATGGACGTATTGAGATAGACGACGCCGCCGACGGCGATCGCTGCGGCGGCCAGCAGCATCATGAGTGGCTTGTTCATCGTGCGCTCCCCCGCGCCAGTGCAAACGGATTGCCGACCAGCCCCTCGATGGTGGCGACGGCGACATGGAAATTCTGCTGGGCTTCCTGCTCGCGCAGGCGTGCCTGGGCGAGGCTGGCCTGGGCGTCGAGCACTTCGAGCAGCGAATAGCGCCCCTGCCCGTAGCCTTCGGAGATCGCCGCAGCCGCATCGCGCGCTTTCGGGATCCCGGATTCGCGCAGGATGGCGAGTTCGCGCAGCGAGCCTTGCAGCGTGTCATAAGCACGGCCGGCAACGACGATCAGCGTGTTGCGATTGGCCTGACGCTCGGCCGCGGTCTTGGCGAGGCTTTCCTGCGCGGAAAGGATGTTGCCCTGGTTCTGATCGAAGATCGGGATCGGCACGGACACCGCAAGACGCACCGCATTGTCGCCGCTGTCGTGGAAACGGCGATAGCCAGCGGAAACAGTGACGTCGGGATAGGGCTTCAGCCGAGCCAGCAGCAGTTGCGCGTTGCGCTGGGCGAAGATCGCCTTCCAGCGCACCAGCTGCGGATTGGCATCGATCGCCGTGACGACCGCCTGAAATGCTGGCGGGCGGCCGGTGACATCGAGGCGGCCGGATACGACGGAGAATTTCGGGGCCGTGTCGCCCATCAGGATCGCCAGCTCGCGGCGCGCCGAAGCAAGCGTCGCCTTGACGCGCTCGCGATCAGCTTTCACCAGAGCGGACGCGACATCCGCGCGCCCGGTCTCGGCGACGGAGGATGCACCGGCCTCGACCCGGCGTTGCAGCAGCGGCGAGATCTGGTCGATGGCTTCGACCTGTTCGTTGAGAATCTCGATCCGGCGCTGCAGGCCCAGCACGTTGAGAAACGCGATCGCGGTCTCAGACAGCACTTCCAGCCTCACGGCCTGCCGCTCGATCCCCGCCGCATCGAGGCCCGCCTGACCGGCGGCGATTCGCGCGTCGCGCTTGCCCCAGAGTTCGAACATCTGGCTGATCTGCAGCGTGGAGTCCGCCGAGCGCGTGCCGCGATAAGCGCCGGAACCGAGAGCGCCGTCGATCTCATAGGAGATTTCCGGATTGATCAGCGCGCCCGACTGGATGCGCTGGCCGCGCGCGATGCCGATGTCGCGCTCGGCAGCGGTGAGGCGCGGACTGGCAGCGAGCGCACGCTGCAGCGCGCTCCCCATGGTAAGGGTTTGCGAATGGGCTACCCCCGTCAGCGGGGACGCGACGAGCAGCACAACCGCACACGCGCAACGCGTGGCGTATGTCGAGAACATGATGGAGACCTGACCAGTAACGGAATCAGGGCGCTACGCGCCCGGCGATGACGTTCAGGTCAGGAACTTGGGTGGACGCGGATCGATCGCGCGCGGCAGGCCACGATGCTCGGTGTCGTAAGACGCAACCGTACGGGCCACCACGGCGAGTGGCTTGGCGGTGATGACGAGCGGCTCGGCCATCATGAAGAAACAGCCGTGACAGTGGTTGTCCGCGACGGCTCCCATGTCGGAATGATCGGCGCCCTTGTCGGCAGCCGACATGATCGTCTCGAGCGACGGATTGGTGACATCCAGGCCGCACAGGCCATGCACCGCTCCGCCGATGAGGTAGACCGCCAGCACGAACGCAACCAACGCCCTGCGCGGCAGGCGCAGAATGCGAGAGCTGGACATGCGAGCGAACAACGTCACGAGAGCCTCATTCGACGAGTGGGACGGAGGTACCACGGTCGATCGAGGCTGTCGATCTGCAATACAGTTACAGTTTCGCGACCAAAATGTCGCATCGACGGGAACCGTGGATCTCAGCGCATAAACTATTGCGGCTGCGGCCCCAATCCACCGGCGATCTCCGCCCAGATCGGCGCCTCCTCCTTGTAGAGCGCGTTGCTTGCCTGCAGCGTCATCGCACCTTCATCGACACCCTGGCTCTTGAGCACTTCGCGCACCCGATCGCTCTTGCTGGCGGCAACGAACAGCGCGTTGAGCTTCGCCACGATCTCCGGCGGCGTTTTGGCTGGCGCCATGCATCCTTGAAAGGTGAGCAGCGAATGCACGCGCGAGGTCGCCCCCTGCTCCTTGAAGGTCGCCACATCGGGCAGCACATCGAGGCGGCGGCGGGATACGGCAACGGCACGACCCTTGCCGGTCTGCAGCACCGGCAGCGCCGCAGTATAGCTGCCAATACCGGCTTCGATGGAGCCGCCTGCGAGGTCGCTCCACATCGGCGCCTCGCCGCGGTAATGCACCGCTTCCATCTTCAGCCCGTATTGCTTGTTGAGTTCGACGATGACCATGTGCGCGAACGAGCCGGCGGCATAAGTGCCGATATTCACCTTCTCGGTCTTCTTCGCGTAATCGATGAAGTCCTTCAGCGTCTTCGCGCCGACCTTCTCGCCCACCACTAGCGGCAGGCTGCCGCCCGGCATTACCGCCACCCAGGTGAAGTCCTGCGGGACATTGTACTTGATGTCCTTGATCAGTACGGGATTGAGCATATAGGCGGTGGTATTGCAGATCATCAGCGTATGACCATCGGGATCGGCGCGCTTCAACTCCAGCGCAGCGACGGCGCCGCCTGCGCCTGCCTTGTTCTCTACGACGATGGTCTGTCCCAGTTCACGCTGCAGATACTCGCCATAAAGACGCGCGAATTGATCGGTCTGGCCGCCGGGCGCCGAGCCTGCAAGAATCTTGATAGGTTTCGTGGGCCAGCTACTGGCACGGACCAGCGACGGCGCGCTCAACAACGCTGTAGCGCCTGCTCCTGCAGCGACGAACTGGCGACGGCTCAGCAGACGCAACTTGTTTCGCACGATCATCCTCCCGATGGTGATCCTGTCGCTCGCGGACAGGTGCATCGAATATGAACTGTTTTGGCGCGCGAAAGCAAAGCTGTCAGAAGTTGAATTGTGATGCGCGATGATGGCGCGCGGTGGTGTTATTCCGCAGCATGAACGCGAAGCATGGAACGCGGGCACGCATTGCCATCAGTCGGAATATTGCCGCTGTTGGTCATGCATCACGCTTCGCAGGAAAATGCACGCCAGTGCTGCGCGATATCGATGCCGCGGGAAACCACATATCCTCATGCGCGTACATATGCTGTCGGGCTGTCGATCGCAGCGTCCCACAGGGACCGATCTTTAGATCTTTCCTATTTCTTCCCGGTCAGCGGCACCTCGTATTCCTATGCCGGCAGCTTTAGTTGAATAGTCGGATGCAGAGGAGCCTTGCCCCCGTCCGCAACGACAGCCTGCCAAGGCAGAGGATATCACCATGTGGACCCAGATCGTCAGTTTCCTGCGCAAGCTCGACGAGACCGCGACCAACGGCGTGTATCTGCATGGCCGTTGCTGGATCGACGACCATGCGGCCGATACGACACCGCCTCACGGCCCCGCACAGCAAAAGTCGACAACGATGAACATCGCGCGACCGGGATAGATCGCATATGATGACCGGCAGCGGAGCCGAAGCGGTATAAAATCTTATAGGATACCCAACGTCCTGGATTCACTGATAGGCGAACGGAACGAGGCAGATTTGCGTTGTTAGCTGACGTTTCACCGCCGCGACGTGGAGAACGAATATGGCCCACGCAGAACTTTTCGAAACCAATAAAGCCGAACCGACACTCGGAGCGGCAACATCCGCGGTCATGCAATATGGGGCCGCTTTCATCCTGATCATCTTCGCCTCCGCCATCGCGGTCGGCGTCGACAGCCGGATCGCCATCCCAAACGTATCGTTGGTCTATGTGATCCCTGTTGTCATCGCGGGCGCCGCCTTCGGCGTCGGGCCGTCGCTCTTTGCGGCGGTACTCGGCGCCCTGTCCTACAATTTCTTCCTCACCGAACCACGCTACTCGCTCTCGGTCGATGATCCCGCAAACATCTGGGCCATCGCTCTTCTGTTCCTTGTCGGCCTCATTGTCAGTGGCATAGCCTTCGTATCGAACCGCAAGGCAAGCGAAGCCGCCGAATTGCGGCGGCATGCGGAAATCCTGCAGCGCTTCAGCAGCGACATCGCTGTGGCCGACAGCATCAAGGCCATGACGTCGCTTTCGGCCGGTGCACTCTCCGCGCTGTTCGGAGCCCCGGTCGCGATCATGATGTTGCGGGAGGGAGGTCTGGAGATGGTCGAACAGACGGGCGTGATCGATATAGGAAAGGCCGAATCCGACGCTGCTACTGCAGCGCTCTCCGCGCAAGGCGTCGTTCGCGGCGGCGTCTATCCCGATGACCAGTCCCGCCTCGATTTCTGGCCGGTTCGTATCGCTGATCGATCGGTCGCTGTCATCGGCATGGCGTTGCCGAGCGATGAACGTCCGCCATTGCCGGATCTATCGGTGGATGTCGTACGTAATCTGCTGGCGCTGGCGATCGACAGGATCAACCGCGGGGCGGATCAGCGAAACTGATCCACCCCGCGCCCAGACTTATTTATGCCTTGCCGCCGGAATTCTTCCGGGTTTCGGCGACCCAGTTCTTCGCGCCGGTGGCGAGGATGCCGCTGTCGTTGAGCAGCGTCACCAGCTTGAAGCCCATCGCGATGTTCTTCGCGGCGCCGACCGGGCCCGAGCAGTGGATGCCCGGATAGATGCCGCGCTTGTCACATTCCTTGAGAAGCTTGTCGTAGATCTTCAGAATTTCCGGCTCTTCGCGGTCGAGCTTCGGCACAAGGCCATAGGAGAAACCAAGATCGGACGGGCCGATGTAAACGCCGGCGATGCCTTCGACATCGAGAATGGCTTCCATGTTGTCGACTGCTGTCTTGGTCTCCAGCATCGGAATGCACAGCGTCTCGTCATTGGCCGTGTCCTGATAGGTGCCGCCAGCGCCATAGAGGCCGGCGCGAATCGGACCGTTCGAGCGCGTGCCACGCGGCGGATACTTGCAATACTGCACGAAGTTTTCGGCTTCTTCCTTGGTGTTCACCATCGGGCAGATCACACCATAGGCGCCGCCATCGAGCACCTTGCCGATAATCCCGGGTTCATTCCACGGCACGCGGACCATCGGCGTGATGGGATGGCCGTTCATCGCCTGGAAGCAGGTGACCATGGACTGATAGTCCTGCACGCCATGCTGAATGTCGACGGTGACGCTGTCGAAGCCGCATTGCGCCATCACCTCGGCGGAGAAGCCCGACGGGATTGCCAGCCACGCATTGACGACGGCCTTGCCCGACTTCCAGATTTCCTTGACTCGATTTGCCATTGGTATTCCTCCGTATCCGCGGTGATGCGTCTTCTAATGATCCGTCATGGCCGGGCTTGTCCCGGCCATCCACGTCTTCGTTCGCGGCAAACTCTGCAAGACGTGGGTGCCCGGGACAAGCCCGGGCATGACGTCCGAGAGTGTTGCGAAATGCATGGCTAGGCCGTCGCGTTCTTCACGGCCTCTTCGCTGACGCCGACATCGCGCGCGGTCTGCACGATGGCCGCCCAGGTCTCGTCCGGGAGCGGCACGCCGTTCGCCGTGCGCTCGGCACGCGTCTTCGCCTCATTATCACCGGGGATCATGACAGCATCGACGCCGGCAGCCGGCTTGGCGCTCTTGAAGAAGTCCACATAGCGCGCGACTTCGCCGTCGAAGAAATTGGCAGGGTCGATCTTCTTCGGGTCGATATAGATCGAGAACATGCCATTCGCGAAAGGGCGGCCGTGCTTGGTGGCACCATTGCCGGTCAGCGCGCCGCCGAGGAGTTCGCAGATCAGCGCGAGGCCCGAGCCCTTGTGATCACCGAAGGCGCGGATGGCGCCCTGCCCCTTGGAGTGGTCGCGGGTGCCGTCCACATTCGGGCCATAGAGCAGGAATGGATCCTCGCTGAGATCGCCATTCGGCGCGATCAGCGCACCCTTGGGCAGCTTCTTGCCGCCGCGCGAGGCGACGAGGACCTTGCCTTCCGCCACCACTGACGTCGCAAAGTCGAGCACGACCGGCGGGCCGCCCGCGCGCGGAATGCCGACGCAATAGGGCGCAGTGGACAGCCGACGCTCGACGCCGCCATAGGGCGCGACCAGCACCGATCCCGCGGCGGTGACGAAATGGATGGAGACTAGACCTTCCGCCGCAGCCATTTCGGCCCAGTCGCCGATGCGGCCGATGTGACCGGAATTCTTGGTGGCGATCGCCGATAGGCCAGCGGCCTTGCACTTCTCGATGCCGAGCTTCACCGCCTGCGGACCGACAGTCTGGCCATAGCCGAAGCGGCCATCGACCACGGCGAGCGAGGGCGTATCGACGGGGATCTCGATGGTCTGGTTCGGGATGATCATCCCGTTATTGCGCCAGCGGATATAGACGGGCACGCGGATGACGCCGTGGCTGTCATGGCCGGTGAGGTTCGCCGTGGTGAGATAGGTGGCGATGCGCTGGGCTTCCTCTTTGGTGGAAGATGCGCGCTCGAAAACCTCGGCGACGAAGGCGATCAGTTTATCGACTTGAACTGTAACCATGGCGGGACATTCGTCCTTGTTGTTTCGACCCTAGTTTCATTTTGTCCCGGGCGCGATGCGGCACGACGTGCTGCTTCGCAGAACCGGGACCGTGCAAAGCGACGGCGTCCGTGGCGGTCCCGGCTCTGCGGGGCAGCGTTACACGCTGCGCCGCGTCCGGGACAAGGATCAGTGAGCCGCGAGCCCCGCTACGGGCTTGCCGTGACCGCCGAGATAGGCGGCTGCGATGGCCTCGTTGGCCCAGAGATCCTCCGGTTTGCCGTCGAGCACGATACGGCCGGTTTCCAGCACATAACCATGATCGGCGACAGAGAGTCCCATGCGCGCATTTTGCTCCACAAGCAAGACCGTGGTGGACTGCCTGATCTCCGTGATGATGCGGAAGACCGCCTGCACGATGACCGGCGCGAGGCCGAGCGACGGCTCGTCAAGCAGCAGGAGGCGCGGTTTCGCCATCAGCCCGCGCGCAACCGCGACCATCTGCAACTGGCCGCCGGACAGCGTCCAGCCCAGCGCATCGGTAAATTTCCTGATGTCCGGGAACAGATCGAACATCGCATCCGCCTCGCGGGACAGATCGGCCTTGCCGACCTTCCGGTTGGAGGCGCCGAGCATGATGTTCTCTTTGACCGTGAGGCCGGGAAAGACACGCCGGCCCTCCGGCACATGGGAGATACCCATGCGCACGATGGCTTCCGGGCCAAGGCCGGCGATCGATTTGCCGTCGAACAGGATGTCGCCGCTGGCCGGCTTGGCGAGGCCGGAAATGGCGCGCAGCGTGGTGGACTTGCCGGCACCATTGGCGCCGAGCAGCGTCACCACCTGGCCTTCCTCGACCTTGCAGCTGATGCCCTGCAGCGCGACGATCTCGCCGTAGCGGACGTGAAGATCCTTGATTTCCAGCAGCGCCATCACGCAGTTCCCAGATAGGCAGAGACGACATCGGGATGGCGTAGCACCGCCATCGATTCACCATCCGCGATGCGGCGTCCGAAATTCAGCACGGTGATGTGCTGGGCGGCTTCCGACACCAGCGTCATGTCGTGATCGATGATCAGGATCGTGAGCCCCTGCGCGGCGATGCGCTTGAGCAATTCATGCAGCTCGAGCTTTTCGCTGGAATTGAGGCCGGCGGCAGGCTCGTCGAGCAGCAACAGGGTCGGATTGCCGGCCAGCGCGCGGGCGATCTCGATGAGCCGCTGATGGCCATAGGAGAAGCTGGAGATCAGCTCATTGGCGCGCGAACCGAGGCCGACGAAGGTCAGTGCCGCCAGCGCGCGTTCGGTAAGCGCGGTATGATCACCCTTGCCAACCAGCGTGTTGCCCGGACGTTCGGCGCCGATGATGACGTTTTCCAGTGCCGTCATTGAACGGAACAGGCGGATGTTCTGGAAGGTGCGGCCGAGCCCCGCCGCCGCGCGCAGGTGCGGCTGCATCGTGGTGACGTCTGTGCCATCGAGCACCACTTTGCCGGACGTCGCCTGATAGAGGCCTGACAGAACGTTGAGCGTGGTCGTCTTGCCCGAGCCGTTCGGGCCGATGAGCGCATGCACCCCGCCGCGATGAACGGCGATATCGACTTCGTCGACTGCCTTGAGACCGCCGAAGTGTTTCGACAGGCCGCTGACCCGCAGCACCATCTCGTCGCCGGTAGCTGCGGGCTTGAGCACCAGCGGCGCTGTGGATGGCGCGACCTTCTTGGGTGGACGCAGGCGATCATAAGCGGCGGCGACAAAACCCCAAATGCCGTCCGGCATGAAGCGGATGATGAGGATCACCGACAGGCCGTAGATCGCGAGATAGAGGCCGGGCACGCTCTTGAGGAAACGCAGCCATTCCGGGATCAGGATCAGCAGACCCGTACCAATGGCCGAGCCGATCGGCGAGGCAACGCCGCCGAGCAGCGACATCGTCAGGAACACGATGGATTCCGCGAAAGAGAACTGATCCGGCGAGATATAGGCAAAACCGCCGGCGAAGAGGCCCCCGCCGAGACCGCCGAGCAAGGCACAGATGGCAAAAGCATAGATCTTCGTGCGGAACACATCGACGCCGTTGACGCCGGCCGCGAGCTCGTTGTCGCGCACCGCTCGCATGGCGCGGCCAAGCCGCGTATCGGGCAGATGCCAGACGAGATAGCCGACAAGGGCCAGCACAGCGACGCAGAAAGCGAGATAGGCCTGCGAGGACATGAACAGTGACGGCCGGCCGATCTTCGACACGCCGTCGGGGCCCTTGGTGAGCCAGATGGCGTTGATCATGATCAGGGTGATGATTTGCTGGAACGAGATCGTCACCATCGCAAGGTAGTGCCCGCCGAGCCGCAACGTCGACAGGCCGAGCAAGGCACCGGCCGCCAGTGCCATCGCACAGCCGCCGAACAGGCAGAGCCAATAATTGAGCTGATAGTCCGTAGTGCCGAGGCCGACAGCATAGGCACCGAAGCCGAAGAACGCAGCCTGCGCGAGATTGATCTGGCCGCACAGACCGAGCACCACCGACAGGCCGAACACGGCGATGGCGAAGGTCGTCGCCTGCATCAGGATGTTGAGGATATAGCCATCGAACCGCATAGACGCTGCGAGGAAGACGAGGATCGCGGCGCCAATGAAATATGGCGCGTGACGGATCAACAGCGGCTTCGGGCGCGCGATGTCGGCGACCGACTGGATGTTTTCAGTGGTGCTCATGCTTTCTCCGCGACGCGTTCGCCGAAGATGCCCTGCGGACGGAAGATCAGGAACAGCACCAGCACCAGGAAGGCGAAGCCATCCTTGTAGGGAACGGAGATATAGGCGGCTCCGAAGGTCTCGATGATGCCGAGCGCAATGCCGCCGATGATGGCGCCGGCGACGTCACCGAAGCCGCCGATGATGGTCGCCGCAAAAGCCTTCAGCGCGATGGTGGCGCCCATCTGAATCGAGACGAACAGGATCGGCGCGACGAGGATGCCGGCAAGACCGCCGAGCACGGCCGAATAGATGAAGGTGATCATGATCATGGTGGAGACGGAGATACCGAGTAGCGAGGCCATCTCCTTGTCCTGCGAGGTCGCCTGCAGCTTCTTGCCGATCATGGTGTGCTCGAAGAACCAGTAATTGAAGATCACCAGCGCGATGGTGACCGCAATGATCAGGAGATACTGGTTGTCGAGATACACAGGCCCCAGCTGGATGCCGGGGGTGTCGAACCAGCCCTGCAGCACCTGCGGCTGCGGGCCGTAGAGGGCCAGCACACCATTCGCCATCAGGATCGAGGCGCCGATGGTGGCGATGATCACCGGCAGATATGTGCGGTGACGCAGCGGATAATAGACGCCGAGATTGAAGATGACGCCGATGACCGCCATGCCGGCCAGCGCGATGATGAAGGACAGCCAGTAAGGCAGTGACAGGTCGACGGCGCAGACCACCATCAGATAGGCCGCGACCATCGAGAACTCGCCTTGCGCGAAGTTCACGACATTGGTGGCACGGAAGATCAGCACGAAGCCCAGCGCGACCAGCGCATAGACGGCGCCAATGCCGATGCCGGTGAAGAGTAACTGCAGTACCAGATCCATCAGAAGCGCTCGGTGGGAGGTTTACCTGTCATTCCGGGGCACGCGCCGCTTGGCGCGCGAACCCGGAATCTCGACATGGCGTGTGTGGCAACAGGCGCTGAACATCATGAGGTTTCGGGTTCGCATGCTTGCGCATGCGCCCCGGAACGACAGTGGAGATCAGTTATCGAATTCGATGTGCTTGTCGAAAACGATATTGCCCTTGTCGTTCTTCACGATGTTGTAGCCGTGCAGGCCATCGCCGTTCTTGTCGAAGTTGTATTCGCCTTCGGCACCTGGATATTTCTTGATGGCGACGATGGCTTCACGAATCTTCTGCGGATCGGTCGAACCGGCATTCTTGATCGCCATGGCGAGCACGTTGATCGCGTCGAACGGCCACGAGCTCTGGTTATCCGGCGCGACCTTGTAGGCATCGCGATAGGCCTTGCCGAAGGCTTTTGCAGCCTCGGACGATTCCTCCGCATAGTCGGCCACGCCGTAGGTGCCGTACAGCGCCGGGCCCGCGAGCTTCAGCGCGGTGACATTGACGATCGAAGGCGAGCCGACCCACGGAATATTGACGCCGAGCTGGCGGAGCTGGCGTGCGAAGATACCGAGATCGTTCTCGAAGGTGAAGTAGGAGCCGAGAATGTCGGCGCCGGACTGCTTGATGGCGAGCACCACCGGCGTGAAATCCTGGCTCTGATTAGCATAGCCCTGATCGATCGCGATCGTCGCCCCGAGAGGCGCGAGCGCTTCGGTAAGCGCCTTGCCGCCGGCCGTGCCGAAAGCATCGGTCGAGTGCAGCACCGCCCACTTCTTCTTGCCCAGCGTCTTCACGCCATATTCGGCGATCACGCGGCCGGAATAGCTGTCATTGGGGCGGAAGCGGAACAGCCAGGGATTGCCGAGTTTCGTCAGATTGGGATCGGTGCCGCCGAACATCACGGGCTTGCCGAGCTTGAGCACGTCCGGCGCCATGGCATGCACCTGCGTGGAGCGGATCGAGCCGAGGAAGCCGACGATCTCCGGATTGGCGGCGAGCTTCGAGAAGGCCAGCACGATGCCGGGATTGGTGGTCTGATCGTCCTCGATGATGAGCTCGATCTGTTTGCCGAGTATGCCGCCGGCCTTGTTGATGGCCTCCACCGCGAGCTTGGCGCCGCCGGTCGCATATTTGCCGGCTTCGGCCGCGGGGCCCGTAATCGGCGCGCACATGCCGATCTTGATCGTTCCGCCGCCCTGAGCGCGCGCACTACCAATGATGTAAGGAGCAGCCAAACCGGCAGCAATGCCGGCCGTGAATCCACGTCGGGTCAGCGTCATCAAATCCTCCCTAAGAGGCCGGACTTGAGCGCCAGCCTTCTCGATTTTGACAACACCGAGTTGAGCGAAAAATTCTCCGCCTGTCTACAGGCCCGGCCAAATTCGTACGACGAATTAATAAAGCGCAGGACGCAACCGCTTTGCTGCAAAATTATGCAGGAGAGTTATCCGCCTGCGGATCGGCATCGTCGCCATCCTCGGTCGGCATGGCATGCAGGCAGACCTCAAGCTCATGAAGCATGGCTTGCAGTTCTGCTAGCTTTTGCGCACCGAAGCGCTTCGTCATCTCGCCGTAGATCGCCTCCGAACTCGGCGCGACAACTTCGATCAACTTCAGCCCCTTTGCCGTGATGGAAACGATGTTGCGGCGCAAATCGGATTTGAGCAAATGACGCGCGATCAATTTGCGCTGCTCAAGATCGCGCAGGATACGCGACAGGCTCGGGCCGAGCAGAAAAGCAATACGCGCCAGTTCCGTGATTTCAATCTCGCCGGAGGCCGCGAGTGCGCGCAGGATGCGCCATTGCTGTTCGGTGAGATCGTGCGACCGCAGCGACGGGCGAAAATGTCGCATCACCCCTTCCCGCGCCCGCAGCAACGACATCGGCAGCGACTGCGAAAAATCGCGCATCGGAATTTTGGCGAGCGTGCGCTTGGAGACTGGCGTCATGATGGTCTCATCGGCTGGTGTGTGCAACGCACAATCAAATTCACACAACGGAGGTTTGATCGCAATCACTTAACATGTTAACCTTCTGCCCGGAAGCTGCTCACAAGACGGCACCGATCAGGGATGGACCATGCCGCATTTCAGCATCGAATACTCGGCCAATGTCGCTGCCGCCGCGGATATCGGCACGTTGTGCGAGGTGGTTCGCAAGGCTGCCGTGGAAACCGGGATCTTCCCGCTCGGCGGCATTCGCGTGCGGGCGATCCGCTGCGACCACTATGCCATCGCCGATGGCCTGCCCGATGCCGGCTTCGTCGACATCCTGCTGCGGATCGGCGAAGGCCGTTCGCTGGAAGCAAGGCAGAAGGCCGGCGCGCATATCTTTGAAGCTATCTCGGCCTTCTTCGATTCGGCGTTTCTGGCCGGCAGCAAGTTCGCGCTCTCGCTCGACATCCAGATCAATGACAGCGCGACCAGCTGGAAGCGCAACAATATTCACGACATGCTGAAAACCGAGGCCGACCATGGCTAAATCCCCTGCCGATCCCGCTGCCGTCTTCGAAGCCAATCAGGAGCGAGCCGCACCGCTCCTCGCGCAACTGCGTGCCGGGGGCATCAAGCATCGCATCGATGGCGAGACTGCCGCATCTTCATCGGGCGAGACATTCGAGACCGCCTCGCCTATCGACGGCGCCATACTCGCCACTGTCGCGCGCGGCACAAAGGAGGATATCGACAGAGCGGCAAAGGCAGCGCAGCGCGCATTCCGCGACTGGCGCGAGATGGCCCCGGCGGCGCGGCGCAAGCTGCTGCACCGGATTGCCGATGCCATCGAGGACCATGCCGACGATATCGCGACGCTGGAATGTATCGATACCGGCCAGGCCTGGCGCTTCATGTCCAAGGCCGCCGTGCGCGGCGCCGAGAATTTCCGCTTCTACGCCGACCGCTGCGTCGAGGCACGCGACGGCCTGAATATGCCGGCGGAAGAGCACTGGAATATCTCGACCCGCGTGCCGATCGGTCCGGTCGGCGTGATCACGCCATGGAACACGCCCTTCATGCTATCGACCTGGAAGATCGCGCCTGCCCTCGCCGCGGGCTGCACGGTGGTCCACAAGCCGGCGGAATGGTCACCGGTGACGGCGGACCTGCTGGCGAAGCTTGCGAAGGAGGCTGGCCTACCCGATGGCGTGCTCAACACCGTGCATGGCATCGGCGAAGAAGCGGGCAAGGCACTGACCGAACATCCCGCCATCAAAGCCATCGCCTTTGTCGGCGAAAGTGCGACCGGCTCCGCCATCATGGCGCAGGGCGCGCCGACCCTGAAGCGCGTGCATTTCGAGCTCGGCGGCAAGAATCCAGTGATCGTGTTCGACGATGCTGCTCTCGACCGCGCGCTCGATGCGGTGGTCTTCATGATCTATTCGCTGAACGGCGAGCGCTGCACGTCGTCCAGCCGGCTGCTGATCCAGAGCAGCATCGCGGACAAGTTCATCGAGAAACTCACCGCCCGCGTGCGTGCGCTGAAGATCGGGCATCCGCTCGACCCCGCCACCGAGGTCGGACCGCTGATCCATGAGCGGCATCACGCCAAGGTCTGCAGCTATTTCGAGGTGGCACGCAAGGACGGCGCCACCATCGCGGTCGGCGGCAAGCCGCATGACGGCCCCGGCGGCGGGCATTATGTGCAGCCGACGCTGGTGATCGATGCCAGGCCCGGCATGCGCGTGGCACAGGAAGAAGTATTCGGCCCGTTCCTGACGGTGATCCCGTTCAAGGACGAGGCGGAAGCCATCGCCATCGCCAATGACGTGCAATATGGCCTCACCGGCTATGTCTGGACATCCGAGATGGGTCGCGCGCTGCGCGTGGCGGATGCGCTGGAAGCCGGCATGATCTGGCTGAACTCGGAAAATGTCCGCCACCTGCCGACGCCATTCGGCGGCATGAAGGCCTCCGGCATCGGCCGCGATGGCGGCGACTATTCATTCGACTTCTACATGGAGACGAAACACGTCTCGCTGGCGAAGGGAACGCACAAGATTCAGAGAATGGGGATCTAGATCATGCCCGCACCGGTCCACGTGTTCGATCCGCCCTTCAACATCCTGCGCGCCAGCCATGTGGTGCTGGATGTCACCGATCTCGCTGCCAGCCGAAAGTTCTACGAGGACATTGTCGGCCTACATGTGGAGGATGCCGACAGCGATGCGGTCTATCTCCGCGCCGTCGAGGAGCATCAGCACCACTCGCTGGTGCTGCGCAAGGCGGCCCATGCGGCCTGCCATCGCCTCGGTTTTCGCGTCGCGAGCGAGAACGATCTCGACAAGGCCGGCGCCTTTTTCGCCGCCAATGGCATCGCCTATTCCTTTGTCGAGCGTCCGTTCCAGGGACGTACGCTACAGGCCACCGATCCATTCGGATTCCAGCTCGAACTCTATGCGTCCATGGAGAAGCGCCCGCATCTCTTGCGCCGCTTCGATCTCTACAAGGGCTGCCATCCGCAGCGGCTGGATCACTTCAACGTCTTCGCCGCCGAATTGCAGAACACCATCGATTTCTATGCCCGGCTCGGCTTCCGCCTGACCGAATATGCCGAGGAAGACGGCGACAATGGCCGCATTGCCGCCGCCTGGATGCATCGGAAAGGCAATGTCCACGACCTCGCGTTCACCAATGGCAAGGGCCCGCGGCTGCACCACTTCGCCTATTGGGTGCCGACGGCCATGAACATCGTGCATCTGTGCGACGTGATGGCATCCTCCGGCTATCTCAAGAACCTCGAGCGCGGTCCCGGCCGGCACGGCATCTCCAATGCCTTCTTCCTCTATGTGCGCGATCCCGACGGGCATCGCCTGGAGCTTTACACCTGCGATTACCAGACCATGGACAGCGATCACGCGCCCTTGCGCTGGTCGCTGAAAGACCCGCGCCGCCAGACCCTGTGGGGCGCACCGGCGCCGCGCTCCTGGTTCGAGCAGGGATCGCCGTTCAATGGACAGGCCGTACGCGATCCGCTGTTCGTGGCGGATGTGACGATTGCGGATTGAGGAGGACGCCCCATGACCGCACGTCTGGCGACGTTCACACATGACGGCATGCTGAAATACGGCGCGGTCACCGATGACGGCATCGTCGATCTCTCCGCGCGCTACGGCGGAGACTACCCCACATTGCGCGAGGCGATCGAACATCGCGCTTTGCACCGCCTTGTAGATGCCGCGGCCAACCAGCCGGCGGATTTTGCGCTGGACGACGTTGCCCTGCAACCGCCCATCCCCGCACCCGAGAAGATCATCTGCATCGGCGTGAACTATCCGGATCGCAATGCCGAATACAAGGATGGTCAGGACGCCCCGAAATTCCCGTCGATGTTCATGCGCACGCCGCGCTCCTTCGTCGGCCATGGCGCACCATTGGTGCGACCGCGGGCGTCGAAGCAGCTCGATTATGAGGGCGAAGTGGTGCTGGTGATCGGCAAGGCCGGACGTCATATCGCCGAGCGCGATGCGCTGGATCATATCGCGGCGCTGACGCTCTGCAACGAAGGTACCATCCGCGACTGGGTACGCCACGCGAAGTTCAACGTCACCCAAGGCAAGAATTTCGATTCCACCGGCAGCCTCGGGCCGTGGATCGTGCCTTACACCGACGAGAGCCAGATCGCCGACATCCGCCTGACCACTCATGTGAACGGCGAATTGCGGCAGGACGACCGCACCTCGCGGCTGATCTTCGGCTTCAGATATCTGCTGAGCTATATATCAACCTTCACCACGCTGGTGCCGGGCGACGTCATCGTCACGGGCACGCCCACGGGGGCCGGTGCGCGTTTCGATCCACCACGCTATCTCGTGCCGGGCGACGTGATCGAGATCGAAGCGGACGGCATCGGCACGCTGCGCAATGGCGTGATCGACGAAGAATAAAATTTGGGAGTGCGCATGACTGTTCTCACCGGCGGCGAAGCCATCGTCAGCGGACTGAAAGCTCACGGCATCGACACCGTGTTCGGCCTGCCAGGCGCGCAGGTCTATGGCCTGTTCGATGCGTTTCATCAGGCAAGGCTCAACGTGATCGGCGCGCGGCACGAGCAGGCTTGCGGCTATATGGCATTCGGCTATGCGCGCGCATCGGGCAAGCCCGGCGTGTTCAGCGTGGTGCCCGGCCCCGGCATTCTCAATGCCAGCGCAGCGATGCTGACGGCCTTCGGCTGCAACGAGCCTGTCATGTGCCTCACCGGCCAGGTACCGACCGACTATCTCGGCAAGGGCCGCGGGCATCTGCATGAGATGCCGGACCAGCTCGCGACGTTGCGCAGCTTCGTCAAATGGGCGGAGCGGATCGAATATCCGGGCGACGCACCCACCAGGGTGGCGCGTGCATTTCAGGAGATGATGTCCGGCCGCCGCGGCCCGGTGGCGCTCGAAATGCCGTGGGACGTGTTCACGCAGCGCGCGGAGACGGTGGGGGCGACAAAACTCTCACCTTTCTCCGCGCCCCTGCCCGATCCCGATCGCATCAAGGCGGCAGTGGCGCTGATCAAGGCGAGTAAGGCACCGATGATCTTCGTCGGCGCCGGAGCGATGGACGCCGGAGCGGAGATTCTCGAACTCGCCGAGATGATCGATGCGCCGGTCGTCGCATTCCGCTCGGGGCGCGGCATCGTCAGCAATGCGCATGAGCTCGGACTCACCATGGCTGCCGCCTATAATCTGTGGCCGCAGACCGACCTCATGGTCGGGATCGGCTCGCGCATGGAATTGCCGGCGACCTTCCGCTGGCCGTTCAAGCCGGACAGATTGAAGTCTATCCGCATCGACATTGATCCCGTCGAATTCAGGCGGCTGATTGTGGATGCGCCGATCGTTGCCGATGCGGTGGAAGGCACGCGCGCGCTCGCCGCTGCGGTGGGCAAGTCCGGATATACGAAGACGACGGGCCGCCGCGAGACGATCCGCGCGGCCTCGGCGAAGGCGCAAAGGGATATCCAGGCGGTGCAGCCGCAGATGGACTATCTCAACATCCTGCGTCAGGTTCTGCCCGAGAACGCCATCGTCACCGACGAGCTATCGCAGGTCGGCTTTACCTCATGGTACGGCTTCCCGGTCTATCAACCGCGCACCTTCATCACCTCCGGCTATCAGGGTACGCTTGGCTCCGGCTTCCCGACGGCGCTCGGCGCCAAGGTCGCGCATCCGGATCGACCGGTGGTGGCCATCACCGGCGATGGCGGCTTTATGTTCGCGGTGCAGGAACTCGCAACTGCCGTGCAGTTCAAGATCGGTGTAGTCGTGCTCGTATTCGACAACAACGCCTATGGCAATGTGCGGCGCGACCAGCTCAATGTGTTCGACGGCCGTGTCGTGGCGGCGGATCTGGTCAATCCGGATTTCGTCAAACTGGCGGAATCTTTCGGTGTTGGCGCGGCGCGGGTGAAGTCGCCCGCGGAGTTTCGCCCGGCGCTGGAAAAGGCGCTGGCCGATGGCGAACCGTATCTGCTGGCGATCGACGTGCCACGGGATTCGGAAGTCAGCCCCTGGGCGTTCATTCATCCGAAGAAGCCGTAGGCGACAACCTGTCATTCCGGGGCGCTCGCATCGCGAGCGAACCCGGAATCTCGGAGTGAGACGCACCGGAACCAAGCCACATCGAGGTTCCGGGTTCGCGCTTTCGCGCGCCCGGAACGACGAGGACGCGGCTACTGCTTCAGCGGCGGATCGAGCTGCGTGCAACCACCCTCGCTGATCGGCCGCATGATGTCCGCAGCCTTCACCTTGCCCTTGATGGTCAGCAGGTCCCACTCGCCCTTCACTTCCGACGGCTTCTTCACTTCCGCCAGCAGCATGTCGTTCATCAGCCGGCCGTCCTCGCGCACGCGTGCGCCCGGCGCGAAGAAATCATCCACCGGCATGGCCTTCATCTGCCGCATCACCTTGAGGGCGTCATTGTCGTTGGCGGCTTCGGCGGCGCGCAGATAGTGCTTCACGGCGCTATAGACGCCGGCCTGCGCATGGGTCGGCATCTTGCCGTGCTTCGCATAGAAGCGTTTGCCGAAGGCACGGCTGGCATCGTCATTGTCCCAGTAGAAGCCCTCGAGATACTGCACACCCTGCGTCGCCTCAGAGCCGAGGGCCTTCACCGAGGTGAGATAAAAAATCAGCACCGCGAGCTTCTGCTTGCCTTCGCCGATCTGGAATTCGCGCGCCTGCTTGATGTTGGTGACGGTATCGCCCGAAGCATTCGCGAGCGCGATCACCTTGGCGCCCGAGGATTGGGCCTGCAGCAAGAAGGACGAGAAATCCATGGTGCCGACCGGATGCTTCACCGAGCCGAGCACCTTGCCGCCGGCCGCTTCCACGACCTTCGAGACTTCCGCCTGCATGGCGATGCCGAAGGCATAATCCGCAGTGATGAAGAACCAGGTATCGCCGCCATCTTTCACCACGGCTTTCGCGATGCCCTGTGCGAGCGAATAGGTGTCGTAGAGCCACATAGCGGCGGTCGGTGCGCATTGCTTGCCGAATACATCGGCGGTGGCGGAGCCGACATGCACCAGCACCTTGCCGCGCTCGCGTGCGAGATTCTGCACGCCAAGCGAAATCGCGGAGTTGCCGATATCGAAGATCGCGTCCACGCCCTGCTGATCATAGAGATCGCGCGCCAGCGAAATGCCGATGTCGGTCTTGTTCTGATGATCCGGCCCCAGCAGCTTCACGGGCTGTCCGCGCACTTTGCTGCCGATGTCTTCGATGGCGAGCTGCGCTGCAACGACGGAGCCGGTACCGCCGGCATCGGAGAACACGGAGCTCTTGTCGTTCAGCACGGCGATGGAAAGAGGCTTGGTGATCGGCTCGGCAAATGCCGCCGTGTTCAGACACAGAGCGGCAATGGCCAGCAGGCCCGTTCGGGTCATGGATGTTTCCTCGTTTTAGTTTTTATGGAGGAAACGTAATTGCGGCCTGCGCACTTGGGAAGCGAATTTTAATCGCGCGATTAAATCCGCTATCTCGTCTTGCGGAATGTAAGATTGATACGCTGGGCGCCCATGACCGGATGCTCGCCATCGGCCAGTGGTGCGACGCCATGATAGACCAGACGCGACGGGCCGCCCCAGACGACCACGTCGCCATGGGTGAGACGATAGCGTTTCTGCGCCGCATTGCGCGTCAGGCCTCCGAACAGGAACGTCGCCGGCAGACCGAGCGAGACCGAGACGATGGGCGCACCGAGATCAAGCTCGTCCTTGTCCTGATGCAGCGAAAGCTTTGCGCCCGGCTTGTAGCGATTGATCAGGCAGGCATCGGGCGTAAATTTCTCATAGCCCCCCTGCGCGGCGGCGCGTGCCGCGAGATGGCACAACGAGGGCGGCATCGTGGGCCAGTTGTCGCCGCTGTCGGGATCGACGGGGTCGTAACGATAGCCGCGCGCATCAGACACCCAGCCGACCCGGCCGCAATTGGTCATCGCCACCGACATGGTGTGGCCGCCGGGCGTGACCAGATGGCGGAACGGAGCAGCTTTCACAATCACACGGAGATCAGCGAGCAAAGCCTGCTCGTCATCACCGACGCAGCCACGTAGCAACGCCGCGCCATCGCCTAGTGGTTCGCGCGCGGGCTGGGCGTCGTGTATGGCTGCGAACAAATCAGTCATTCGCTCACTTTGCATCGTGGAAGATCACGCCAAGCGTATGGCGCCGGCCTGTCTTAACACGGCTGACGCCGTGGCGCAGGTTGACGCGATAGGAGCCGCGGGTGCCCTGGACGGGACGGTGATGCACGGCGAACACCACCGCATCGCCCTGCTTCAGCGACACAACCTCGGCCCGGGATTGCATGCGCGGGCGCTGCTCGGTGAGTACGAATTCGCCGCCGGTGAAATCCTCACCGGGCTGCGACAACAAAATCGCCACCTGCAGCGGGAAGACGTGCTCGCCATAGAGGTCCTGATGCAGGCAGTTGTAGTCGCCGGGGTCGTATTGCAGCAGCAGCGGCGTTGGACGGGTCTGGCCGGCCTCATGACAGCGTTTCAGGAAGGCGGCGTGATTGGCGGGGAAACGCACATCGATGCCCATGGTCTCGTTCCAGCGATTGGCGATGGCGCTGAGCGGGCCATAGAGCGCGGGACGCAGGGCGGCGATGGGATCAGGCAGCGGATAGTTGAAGTATTTGTACTCGCCGCGGCCGAAACCATGGCGCGCCATCACGATGCGGCTGCGGAAACGGGAGTCGTCGGGATAAAGTGCAGAAAGCGCGCGGCATTCGTCCGGCGTCAGCAGCTTGTCGAAAACAGCGCAGCCCTGTGCGTCGAGATCATCACTGATGCGCTGCCAATCGATGGCGTCGAGGCGCGAATCTGTCGGTGAGACCGGGCGTTTTGCGAGAGTCGTCGATGGCATGATGCAGCCGCTCCGTTGCGCATGCCGATCATCGGCCGCAGTTGGGGCTGCATTGTGGAGGATGGCGCGGATGGGGCCACCCGATTTCCGGATGCCACACACACGCTGTCATTCCGGGGCGCTCGCGTCAGCGAGCGAACCCGGAATCTCGACATGGGGATCTCCGGGGAGCCAAGCGAGGTCGAGGTTCCGGGTTCGCGCTGCGCGCGCCCCGGAACGACGAGTTTGCGGTTAGCCGACCACCGGCAGGGTCTTGATGTCATAGCCGTGGCTGATCTTGCGCTTCAGCACGGGGTCCTCGATCTCGAAGTCGAAACGATCGGCCGGGCGGATGCCGCCCTTGGCGGCAAAGGTGCCGCCAAACATCGCGGTGCCGTCGGGTAGCTTGTCGGCATCAAAGCCCTTCTTGATGAGCTCGGCCACAGGCAGCATGCCGCTCAGCTTGCCTTCCTGATACAGCACCTTCTCGCCCTTGATGGTTGCCCAGGAGCGCAGGATGATGTCGTCCCAATGCGGGAGAACTTCTTCGAGCGCCCACACCACCGGCGCGATCGGCTTGTCGCACATCTGCTTCGACACGGTGATGTTATAGGTCTCGACCTGGCGGTCCGTGTGGTCGGAGCCGACGCCGACATAGGTCTTGCCACCTGAGGCAATCAGGCAGAATTCCACTTCGCCCGACGAATTGACGTCGGTGCACTCGATCATGCCGTCGGTGGTGAAGCGACGCGCCGAGCAACGATAATAGATCGGCGTGGTCGCCGGCGGGGCGATACCGAGCTCCTGCAGCTCCTTGATGTGATGGTCGCGCGCGACGGGATCGCGGCCGGTCCAGCCGGCGATGACGCCCTGGGTCAGCGTGATCGAAAGCGGCGTCTGGGCGCCCTTGGCGTCAAGCGTGAGTGCGATGGTGGTCATCAGTCGTCGTCCTTGAGGTCAGAGATTAACCGCGGATGGAGGCTTCCACGCCCGCGGCGAGTTCGAAAATGCGGCGGTCGCTGCCAGCGGCGGCGGCGAGCATCAGGCCGACCGGCGCTTCGCCCTTGCGCGAGATCGGCAGCGAGATGGCGCACCCATCAATCATGTTGATCAGCGTGCAGTTGCGCAGCGCCATCAGGTTCTTCTTGGCGAACACCTTGTCGTCGTCCATCTCAGCGATGGAGGGCGGCGCGATCGGGCATGTCGGCATCACCACCGCATCGTAAGGCGCAATGGCCGCCTCGGTGCGCGCGATCAGCGAGCGGCGCATCGGCAGCAGGTCGATATAGTCGGCGGCGTTCTGCGTCTCGCCGCGCGCGATGCGCACGGAAACGCGGGGATCGTAGACATCGCCCTTCGCGGCTAGCAGTTCGCGGTGCCAGGCATAGCTCTCCGCCGCGGTGAAACCACCCTTGCTGCTCATGAGCGGGATGTCGTTGAACGACGGCACCTCGATGCGCTCGATCATTGCGCCCTTCTCGATCAGCAGTTTGATCGTGCGCTCGAACACCTCCGCGACGACCGGATCGAGTTCGTCCATCGCAATCGTGGTCGGGATCGCGAGGCGCATGCCCTTGATGGCGCGGGGCGTCAGCTCGAAGTCGGGCTCATTGGCGAGTACCGCATCCATCGCCGCGCAGCAGGCGACGCTGCGCGCCAGCGGACCGATGCTATCGAGGGTGAAGGACAGCGGCACAGCGCCGTCGAGCGGCACCCGGCGCTGGGTCGGCTTGTAGCCGACGATGCCGTTGAAGGCCGCGGGAATGCGGCAGGAACCGCCGGTGTCAGTGCCGAGCGCGGCATGGGCCATGCCGTCGAGCACGGAGACGCCGGCGCCCGAGGACGAACCGCCCGGAACATGGCCGACCTCGCGCTTCCAGGCGCCCTTCGGTGTGCCATAATGCGGATTGGTGCCGATGCCGGAATAGGCGAACTCGACCATATTGGTGCGGCCGATCAGAATGAAGCCGGCGGCGCGCAACCGCGCAACGGCAGGCGCATCGCTCTCGGCCGGGGCGCTATCGTCAAGCGCACGCGAACCCGCGCGTGTCACCTGGCCCTTGATGTCGAACAGATCCTTGATCGAGACCGGGATGCCCGCAAAGCGCGACGGCGCAGCATTGGCCTTGCGCAACGCATCCATCGCATCGGCGGCAGCCAGTGCGGCATCCTTGTCCACATGTATGTAGACACGCTGCCCCTCGCCTTTCGGATCGGCGATCTTGCCGAGGCATTCCTCGACCAGTCTGCGGGATGTGGTGCGGCCGGCAGCGAGATCGGCGGCGAGGCTGGCGAGAGTGGGCTCACTCATGGTCACGGTATCCTGTCCCAGTGTCTTGGTCAGGCCGTGACCGGATGCGTTCACGGCGCCTCTTCGGTATCGCCGATACGGCCGGTAATTTCCAGATCGAGCAGCGCGGAGCTGAGCGACTTGCCATGCGCGTCGAGCGCCAGCGATCGCGTCACCCCGCCGCCAAGTGCCTGATCCATCACGAAATTCAGTGCGGAAATATTGGGCAGTTCATAGCGGACCACCTCGCCCTGAACGATGTCCTTGAACAAGGCACGCACGCGCTCGGCGGTCACCTGGGATAATAGCAACGGAAAAAGCTTTGCGTCAAAGGCAATTACCGAGATGTTGGAAATGTTGCCCTTGTCTCCGGTGCGGGAATGGGCGATGTCGCGCAGCTTCATCTCAGGCCTCCACGAAACGAACGGACGGCTTTGCTTGCTCGCGCGGCAAAAGCACCGAGGCGACGGCAACGACATCGCGCGCCGACTTGGTGGCGCCGCCCCCGCCTGCCGGGCCATTGGTGTAGAGCGTCTCGACCTCGTTGCCGATGCGAACGGCCTCACGCAAGCTATCGGTGCGGCCGGCGACGCGGACGCGGACCTCATAGGGCTCGGAGCGGGCACCAAGGGATTCGCCATGGAGCGCATCGACACCGATCAGATCGAAGCGCGTTTCGGAAGTGGCAACGCCGGTAAGCTTCAGGCGTTCGCGAACGATGTCGAGGGCCAGGCGCCCGCGGGCGACGGCGTTGGGGCCGGCATAGGAGATCTGGCCCTCGCCGATATAGCTGTCGACATAGCCGACCGAGACTTTCAGCGTATCGGGCCGCTGCGTGCCCTGCCCGCCGGTGACGCGGACACGATCCTTGCCAATCTCTTCGATGCGAACCTGTGAAAAGTCCGCAACGACATCGGGCTGCAGGTAACGCTTGGGATCGTGAACCTCGTAAAGCAATTGCTCCTTGCAGGTGCGCGCGGAGACTTCGCCGCCGGAGCCATCGACCTTGGTGACGACGAGAGTGCCGTCTTCGCTCACCTCGCCGATGGGGAAGCCGAGCCGCGCGAGACCCTGCACATCCTTAAAACCGGGATCGGCGAAATAGCCGCCGGTGATCTGGCCGGCGCATTCGAGCAGATGACCGACGACGATGCCCTGCCCGAGTAGATTCCAGTTGGTCATCGACCAGCCGAAGGCGTGGATCATCGGCGCCAGAAACAATGCGGGATCGGAGGCGCGACCGGTGATGACGACATCTGCGCCGCCGCTGAGCGCCGCCGCCATCGGCTCGGCGCCGAGATAGGCATTGGCTGACAAAACCTTGTTGCCGAGGCCGCGCATGGTGCCGTCGAACTCGAGGATCGGCAGGTCGCTGCCTTTGCAGGCCTCCAGCACATCGTCGCCGACGATAGCAGCGATCTTCAGCTTCGGCAGACCCATCGCCTTCGCGATCTCGGCCGTTTTGCGCGCCGCTGCCTCGGGATTGGCGGCGCCCATATTGGTAACAATCTTGATGCCCTTCGCCGCACAGGTCGACAGCACCGCGCGCATGCGTTCCTCTAGCAAGGGATCGAAGCCGCTGTCGGGGTTCTTCATCCGCGCCTGCTGTGCCAGCGCCACAGTGCGCTCGCCGAGGCATTCGAAAACGAGATACTGGATGTCGCCCTTCTCGGCGAGTTCAACCGCGGGCTCGATGCGATCGCCGGAATAGCCGGCGCCTGAGCCGATCCTGATGCTGCGCAATGAAGCCTCGCTTGTTTCGTTTCCGGTATTCGGCCGCAACATTCCCGATGGGGTTGCAGCGCTCTGTATCAGTCAGACCATCCCACCAGATTGGTGTCAAATTTGGTCCGCGATCCCCGGATACGGCTATGCAACACGCGCGCTGGACCGCCCCCGGGCAAATGTGGAATGTCGTCGGCGACAACGAACCGGGAGCATCCCGGCACTGGGAGAAAACACATGGCCGAACCCGCGCGGGCACGCCCGAAACCGACACCGGAAACGCAGCATTACTGGGACGGCGCCAAAGCCGGCGAACTGCGCCTGCAGCGCTGCGATGACTGTTCGCATGTGTATTTCCCGCCGCGGCCGTTCTGCTCGAAATGCGCCTCGCGGAATGTCTCCGTCTTCAAGGCCTCAGGTAAAGGCTTTCTCTACAGCTACGTCATCAATCATCGCCCGGCCGCACCGGGCTTCACGCCGCCTTATGCCATTGCGGTGGTCGAACTCGACGAAGGCCCGCGGATGATGAGCAACATCATCGATTGCGCGCAGACGCCGGAAGCACTCGAACTGGACATGAAGCTCGAGGTCGCATTCCAGAAGGTGGACGACACGCTCACCCTCCCCGTTTTCCGTCCGGCGAAGGGCTGACACCATGCGCAGAAACGCAGTCGCCGTCGTCGGCGCAGCCGAGACCACCGAACTCGGCGTCATCCCGAACATGTCGCAGATCCAGCTTCATGCGGATGCGGCGCTCAACGCCATCAAGGATGCCGGGCTGAAACTGTCCGACATCGACGGCATCGCTACCGCTGTCGAGACGCCGCAGCAGCTCGCGCATTATCTTGGCATCACGCCGACCTGGGCCGATGGCACATCTGTGGGCGGCTGTTCCTTCATGCTGCATGTCCGCCACGCCGCAGCGGCCATCGAGGCCGGGCTGTGCAAGACCGTGCTGATCACCCATGCGGAAAGCGGCAAGTCGATGATCGGCAAACTGCCGCGCTCGATCCCCGCGGACTCGCTGCAGGGCCAGTTCGAGGCACCCTATGGCGTCTATGGCCCGCCGAGCATGTTCCCGATCCCCGTGCTGCGCTTCATGAAAACCTACGGCATCACCCATGAGCAGCTTGCGTCGGTGGCCGTCGTACAGCGCGAATGGGCGGCGAAGAATCCGCGTGCGATGATGAAGGATCCGATCACGGTCGAGGACGTGCTGAACTCGCGCATGATCGCCTATCCGTTCCGCCTGCTACAGTGCTGCCTCGTCACTGATGGCGGCGGCGCGCTGATTTTGACGTCGGCAGATCGTGCCAAGGATTTCCCGCAGAAGCCGGTCTATATTCTTGGCACCGGCGAGAGCGTGGAGACGCCGATGGTCAGCCAGATGGAGACGTTCAACTCCTCGCGTGCCTTCAAGGTGGCGGGACCGACCGCGTTCCGCGAGGCAGGAATCACGCACAAGGATGTCGATCACCTGATGATCTATGACGCCTTTGCGCATCTTCCACTCTATGGCCTCGGCGATCTCGGCTTCATGCCGCACGAAGAGACCGGCAAGTTCATCGCCGATGGCAACACGCGCCCCGGCGGCAAGCTGCCGCTCAATACCAATGGCGGCGGCCTCAGCTACATGCATTCCGGCATGTATGGCATGTATGCGCTACAGGAGAGCGTCCGCCAGATGCGCGGCATTGCGCCAGCGCAGGTGCCGGACGCGAAGATTTCCGTCTGTCACGGCGTCGGCGGCATGTTCGCGGCGTCGGGGACGGTGATTTTCACGAACGAGAAGTAATCCACGCTCGGTGTCGTTGCCGGGCTTGACCCGGCAATCCATCTTCTTTGCCGGGCGCAAGGCAGATGGATACGCGGGTCAAGCCCGCGTATGACGACTGAGAGTGTTTCGCCAGAACTCACAACGAAGGAAACTGAAATGGCAAAAACCAAAATGCTCGATGGCAAGGTTGTCGTCGTCACCGGCGCGGGGCGCGGCATCGGCCGCGGTATCGCTCTGCTTTGCGCGGCTGAAGGCGCCAGCGTTGTCGTCAACGATCCCGGCGGTTCCACCGACGGCGCCGGCACCAGCGCCGCGCCGGCCGAGGAAGTCGTCGAGGAGATCAAGAAGGCCGGCGGCAAGGCCGTCGCCAACTTCGAGTCGGTCGCTGAAGCGATCCCGGCCAGCAAGATCATCAAGCAGGCTGTCGACACCTATGGCCGTCTCGACGGCGTGGTGAACAATGCCGGCATCCTGCGCGACGCCATCTTCCACAAGATGTCGATCGACGCCTTCGAAGCCGTGATCAAGGTCCATCTGATGGGCTCGTTCTACACCTCGCACGCCGCCGCCCGCATCTATCGCGAGCAGAATTCCGGCTCCTTCGTGCACTTCACCTCGACCTCGGGCCTCGTCGGCAATTTCGGCCAGGCAAACTATGCCGCCGCGAAGCTCGGCATTGTCGGCCTGTCGAAGTCGATTGCCCTCGACATGCAGCGTTACGGCGTCAATTCGAACTGCGTCTCGCCCTTCGCCTGGAGCCGCATGATCGGCTCGATCCCGACCGAGACCGAAGCCGAGAAGGCCCGCGTCGAGCGCATGCAGCGCATGGGCCCGGAAAAGATCGCCCCGCTGGTGGCCTTCCTGTTGTCGGATGCCGGCAAGGACGTCTCAGGCCAGATCTTTGCTGCCCGCATGAACGAGATCTTCCTGATGGGCCAGTCGCGCCCGATCCGCTCGATCCACCGCGACGAAGGCTGGACCCCGCAGACCCTCGCCGAACACGGCATGCCGGCGCTGAAGTCGTCGTTCTACAAGCTGGATCGTTCGGCCGACATTTTCAGCTGGGATCCGGTGTAAGCACGTCGCTCTCCGTCATGGCCGGGCCTGTCCCGGCCATCCAACTCGCTTCGGCGGTTGCACAAAGATGGATGCCCGGGTCAAGCCCGGGCATGACGTGGATGGGCTGAAGTCCGACGCCTGTGCCCTCGCCGCGAGCGAATCCACAACTCAAAATCGAAATCGAAATTATATTTCAAAATTAGCTATGCATCGCGATCTTATCTGACCCGTTTCCGTCAAAATTTCGCAATAAAGAATTCAAGTTCCTCCCAAGCTCGGCTATTTGACCGGCAGATCACAAGGCCATGGTTACGCATACGCGGACCGGGCCGCATTTTGCTGGACATGACATGACTGATCACGCGGGCGCGATGCCCTCAGCGGCCACGCCGCCATCCAAGACGTTGAACTCTCCTGCCCGAGTTCTCACGGCAAGCCTGATCGGTACCACCATCGAGTTCTTCGACTTCTACGTGTACGCCACCGCCGCGGTGCTGGTGTTCCCGAAACTGTTCTTCCCCGCTGGCAACGACACGGCGGCGCTGCTCGCGTCTTTCGCGGTGTTCTCCATCGCCTTCTTCGCACGCCCGTTCGGCGCCATCGTGTTCGGCCACTTTGGTGACCGCGTCGGTCGCAAGACCACGCTGGTGGCGGCGCTGCTCACGATGGGCATCTCCACCGTGGTGATCGGCCTGTTGCCGACCCATGCGCAGATCGGCATTGCCGCACCGCTGCTGCTGGTTCTCTGCCGCTTCGGCCAGGGTCTCGGCCTCGGTGGTGAATGGGGCGGCGCCGTGCTGCTCGCCACCGAGAACGCCCCGGAAGGCAAGCGCAACTGGTACGCCATGTTCCCGCAACTCGGCGCGCCGCTCGGCCTGTTCCTGGCCTCCGGCACGTTCTGGATCCTGCTCCATTTCGTTTCGCCGGAAGCGTTCCTGAGCTGGGCCTGGCGCGTGCCGTTCCTGGCTTCCATCGTGCTGATCGTCATCGGTCTGTGGGTGCGCCTGTCGATCACCGAAACGCCGGAGTTCCAGAAGGCCATCGACAAGGCCGAGCGCGTCGCCGTGCCCGGCATCGAACTCCTGAAGAAGCACAAGCGTAGCCTGCTGCTCGGCACGTTGGTCGGCCTCATGACCTTCGTGTTCTTCTATGTCTGCACCGCGTATCTGCTGTCCTACAATGTCGGCGTCGTGAAGATGACGCTGCTCGACGCGCTCAAGGTACAGATCGCCGGCGCCATCGCCTTCGGCACCACCAACATTCTCGCCGGCCTGCTCGCCGACAAGATCGGCCGCCGCAACCTCCTGATCGCGAACTGTCTGATGGTGATCGCGTTCTCGTTCTTCGTTGCGCCTCTGCTCGGTGGCGGCGTTGCCGGCATCTATGCCTTCGCGTTGATCGGTCTCGCGATCTTCGGCATCAATTACGGCCTGATCGGTGCAGCCCTCGCCGCCCCGTTCCCGACCGCGGTGCGCTACACCGGCTCGTCGATGACGTTCAACCTCGCGAGCATCTTCGGCGCTTCGCTGGCGCCTTACATCGCCACCTGGCTGCAGGCCAATTACGGCCTCGCCTATATCGGCTATTACGTGCTGGCTGCCGCGGTGATCACACTGCTCGCGATCTTCGCGTCGGGCAAACAGGAAGTCTGATCTACGCAAATTGAATGAATTGCGAAGCCCGGATGACGCGTTGCGTTGTCCGGGCTTTTTTGTTTTGTGCAACGCCGCCACCGCGTGGCAACAACGAATTCGCTGGTATCAGCATCGTAACGCGCTAGCCTCCTATGCAACTGGTGACAAACCAGAACAACAGGGAGGACAACGATGCATAACGAATTTGGCACCGATCCCCAATCCAACGTCACATCACTTAATCGCCGACGCGTTTTGCAAACTGCCGCCGCACTCGCCGCCTCCACCATCGTGGCGCCCAAGGCCTTTGCACGCGACTATGGCCGCAACATCCAGCCCCAGCGCTATCCCGATCCCGATATCGTAGTCATCGACGCCAAGCGCTTCACGGCCAAGGTCGGCAACACCGTTATCAAACGGCTCTACACTGGCTGCCTGTGGGCTGAAGGGCCCGCCTGGAATGCGCAAGGGCAGTTCCTGATCTGGAGCGACATCCCAGCCAATCGGCAACTGCGCTATCTCGACGACGACGGCCATATCTCCGAGCGCTTTCGCTATCCGTCCGAAGAGAGCAACGGGAATTCGTTTGATACGGAGGGGCGCCAGCTCAGCGCGCAACGAACACGCCTCGTCCGCTTCGAACACAATGGCGGCGTTACGACGTTGGCTGAACAGGCCAATGGCAAGCCGTTGAATGGTCCCAACGACATGGTCGTCAATCCCATCGACAAGGCGATCTGGTTCACCGATCCTGGTTACGGCGGCATCAATCTCTATGAAGGCCAACGCGCGGCGCCGGGCGTCACGCAGCCGCACCAGAAGGAAGCGGTGTATCGCATCGATCCCACCAGCGGCCAGATCAGCAAGGTCGCCGACGATCCGTTCAAGCCGAACGGTCTTGCCTTCAGTCCGGACTACAAGAAGCTCTATGTGTGCGACACCGGCATCACGCATTATCCGAATGCGAAGAATGTCGTGTGGCAATATGACGTCAACGGCGACAAGCTGACGGGCGGCAAGCCACTGATCGACATGACACTGGACGGCAAGTCCGGTTTCCCTGACGGGCTACGGGTCGATACCGAAGGCAATATCTGGGTCGGAGCGGGATGGGTCGGCGACGGCTATGATGGCGTGCAGATCTTTGCACCGGACGGGCAACGTATCGGACAGATCAGATTGCCGGAGACCTGCGCGAATGTATGTTTCGGCGGCAAGAAGCGGAACCGACTGTTCATGACGGCGAGCCAGTCATTGTATGCGGTCTATGTGGAAACGCAGGGTGCGCATTTCTGTTGAGGTGCTTCTTACCCTCCCCCTTGCGGGGAGGGGCGGCCGACAGGCCGGGGTGGGGTTGCCCCACGTGACATCATACCGTGGGGCACCCCACCCGTCTGGCCTTCGGCCAGCCACCCTCCCCGCAAGGGGGAGGGTTACGATCAGCCACTATTCCTGAGACCCGCCGAAATCCCGTTGATCGTCAGTTGGATCCCGCGCAGCACCTGCTCGTCGCCGCCCTCGCCTTCCGTGCGATGTTTCTGCAGCAGTTCGACCTGCACATGATTCAGTGGATCGAGATACGGGAAACGGTTGCGGATCGAGCGCTCCAGTAGCGGATTGCCCTGCAGCAGCCCGTCCTGCTCCATAATATCGAGGAGCGACTCGATGGAGAGATGCCACTCAGCGCGGATGCGGCCAAAGATCTTTTCACGCAGCGCCTGATCGGCGACAAGCTCCGCATAACGTGAGGCGATGGCGATCGAGCTCTTTGCAAGCACCATGTCCATGTTCGACAGCAGCGTGCGGAAGAACGGCCATTCCCGGTGCATCTCCTGCAGGAACGCCATGCCCTTCTCGGGATGCCCGGCCAACCATGCCTCGATGGCGCTGCCGAAGCCGAACCAGCCCGGCAGCATCAAGCGGCACTGCGCCCATGAGAACACCCATGGGATCGCGCGCAGATCCTCGATTGCCCGCGTCTTCTTGCGCGACGCCGGACGGCTGCCGATGTTCAGTGTCGAAATTTCATTGATGACTGTCGACTCCCAGAAGTAATCGACAAAACCTTCGGTCTCGTAGACGAGGCCACGATAGGCCTTGAAGGCCAGCGCGGAGATCTCCTCCATCGCCTCGAGATACGCGCTGCGCGGCGCGCTGTGCTTGGGGGCAAGCAGGCTTGCCTCGAGCGTGGCGGCAGCGAGGATTTCCAAATTGTTGCGGCCGACCTCAGCATTCGAATATTTGCTGAAAATGATTTCGCCCTGTTCGGTGATGCGGATCTGGCCGTCCACGGCGCCGCCGGGCTGCGCGAGGATCGCGTCGAAGCTCGGCCCGCCGCCACGGCCGACCGAACCGCCGCGGCCGTGGAACAGGCGCAGCCGGATGTGATGGCGTTCAAACACATCGACGAGGCCGATCTCTGCCTTGTAGAGTTCCCAGCCCGAGGTAACGAAGCCACCATCCTTGTTGCTGTCGGAATAGCCGAGCATCACCTCCTGCACACTGCCCTGACTATCGACCAGGCGCCGGTAGTCGTGCAGCGCGAACAGCCGGTCCATGATCTTGGCCGACGCCTGCAGATCCTCGATGGTCTCGAACAGCGGGACGATATTGATGCCGCTGCGGCCGGATGAATCGACCAGGCCGACCTCCTTCAGCAACACGGCTACCTCGAGCATG
The DNA here is from genome assembly GCA_002256345.1 of Bradyrhizobiaceae bacterium PARB1. Classification (GTDB taxonomy): domain Bacteria; phylum Pseudomonadota; class Alphaproteobacteria; order Rhizobiales; family Xanthobacteraceae; genus Tardiphaga. The sequence continues at coordinate 380,460 of NKIY01000005.1, forward strand.
TCGGAGACGCCCTTGCACATGGAAATGATGCATTGGGGAATCGCCGCGGCGCCGAACTTCGCATGCACCTCCGCCGCCATCCGGAACAGCGCCAGTTCGCCGAGCGTTTCCTCGCTATATTTGACGAAGAGCGACGACAGCGGCCGCGCATTCTTCAACTCCGCTGCGAGCAGCGCGATGCGTGCGTCTTCATCCAGGGACAGATAGGACTTGCCGGGCATCGCCGCATCGATCAGCTCGGCGACCGTCCGCTCGTGAACGGCCGAATTCTGCCGGATATCGAGACTGGCAAGATGGAAGCCGAAGCAGTCGACGGCGCGGCGCAGCGTGCGCAGCCGGCCGCGCGCGATCACGCGGGAATTGTCGGCAAGAAGCGAACGATCCAGCACGTCGAGATCTGCCTTGAATTCGGCTGCCTCCGCATAAGGCGGAGCATCGCCGACCGCGGCGCGGCGGTTCGGGAGCTTGAGCCTGTGCGCAGTCGCCGCCATCCGGGCATAGATGCCTGAGATCGCCAGACGATAGGGTTCGCCAGCGCGATGCGGCGAGGGATCGGGAGATCTCTGCGCGAGCGCGCGCAGTTCGTCGGACACATCGGCGAGATGCGCCGCCATCGACAGCTCCGCGCCGAGCGCATGAAGCTCATCGAGATAGAAGCTGAACGCGCGCCGGCTCTGCAGCATCACGGTGCCTTGCATCACATCCGCGGTGACGAACGGATTGCCGTCACGATCGCCACCGATCCAGCTGCCCATGCGCAAAAATGACGGCAGCGCTTCGGGGCCGCCCCGCTCGCTCAGGCTGTCCTCCAGCCGGCAATGCAGGCGCGGCACCTCTTGCAGGAAGGTGTAGTCGTAAAAGGCGAGACCGTTGGTCACCTCGTCGAGCACCGTCAGCTTGCTGCGACGAAGCAGATTGGTCTGCCACAGCGTCACCACCGCACGGCGCAGCGCTTCGTCCAGGGCCTCGGTCTCTTCCACCGTCAGCTGCATGCGCTCACGTCGATCGAGCAGGGCTGCGATCTCCATTTCGCGGTCGATGGTGCTCTTGCGGCGAACTTCCGTCGGATGCGCGGTCAATACCGGCGAGACCAGCGCCTGGCTGAAAAACTTGCCGAGCATCTTGGCATCGATGCCGGCCTCCTGCGCGCGGGCGACGGCATGGGCCAGCGTCCCGTTGGCCGAGGCCGCCTGGGTACGCTGGGCACGCATGCGGCGAATATTGTTCTGGTCCTCGGCGATATTGGCGAGGTGGGAGAAATAGCTGAACGCGCGGACGATACGCACGGTTTCCGCGGTCGACATGCCGTCGAGGATCGCCTCCAGTTCGCGCCGCGCGTCCTTGTCCTCATTGCGATGGAAGCGCACCGAGGTCTGGCGGATGTTCTCCACCAGATCGAACACTGCAGCACCTTCCTGATCGCGCACGGTATCGCCGAGAATGCGGCCGAGCAGCCGGATATCCTCACGGAGCTGGGCGTCAGCCCCCGGATCGGAGATGGGGGCGCCACGCAGCGGTGGGGCTTCCTGGTCGTTGGGCAAGGTCATGGACATCAACAGCTCCCGCATGTTGCCGGGAACGCATTTGGTCGCATGTCTTGCTGCAATGCAAGATGAAGTTGCGCGTCACCTTAGATCGTTCGCCCGGCCTTCGCCCAATACGGGTCCCGCAAGCGGCGCTTGAAAATCTTGCCGGAATCTTCGCGCGGCAGATTGCTCTGGATTTCCATCTGCTTCGGCACTTTGTAATCGGCGAGCGCCTTCTTCAGATCGGCGCGGATCGAAGCGAGATCGAGCACCACACCGGGCTGCGGCTCGATCACCGCCATCAGGCTCTCGCCGAATTCCGCATCGGGAATGCCGAACACCGCGCAATCGTGCACGCCGGGGAGCGCATGCAGCGCCGATTCGATCTCGGCGGGATAGATGTTGACGCCGCCGGAGATCACCATGTCGCGCTTGCGGTCGCAGATGAAGACATAACCGTCTGCATCGATGTAACCGACATCGCCTGAGGTGATGAAACCGTCGCGATCGATCTCGGCGCGCTTTTCCGGTTTGTTATGATAGGTGAAATCCGGATTGCCGGCGATGCGCGAATAGATCTCGCCGATCTCGCCTTGCGGCAGGATCTCACCGTTATCTCCGAGAAAGCGCAGCTCGGCACCGGGCGCGATCTTGCCGACGGTGCCTGGCTTTTTCAGCGCGTCTTCGGAATTCGCGAAAGTGACCGCGCCGGATTCAGTTGAGCCATAGAACTCGTAGATTACCGGCCCCCACCAGTCGATCATGGCGGTCTTTACATCGGCCGGGCATGGCGCTGCGGCGTGGATGATGTGGCGCAGCGAGGACATGTCGTATTTCTTGCGCAAATCCTCCGGCAATTTCATCAGGCGGATGAACATGGTCGGCACCATGAAGATGGTGTCGATCTTCTCGTCCTGTACGATGCGTAGAAATTCCTCGGCGTCGAAGCGCGGCATCATGACGAGGATGCCATTGAGCCGGCCGGCGCGCAGCGCGAAAGCATTCGGCGCCGAGTGATAGAGCGGCCCCGGCAATAGCGCACGCGCGCCCTCCTTCAGGCCATACACGCGCGCGCGCATCTGATCCGCAGAGGCCGCCTGCGCCGGCGTCGGCGCGTAACGACGCACGCCTTTCGGATGGCCAGTGGTGCCAGACGTGTAGATCATGTTGTGCGGTGCCGGCACAGCGGGGCCGTCATAGGGCGACTGCTCGTTCAGCCAGCTCTCCATATCGATGGCACCATCGGGCGTGCGGAGCGTCGCGGGATCGACCTTGTAGTTCGCAACGATCTCCGGCGGCGTCGGCACCGATATCGCAGTGATGCCCGTAGGGATGGCATCGCGCAGCTGGTGCAGCATGTCAGCGTGGCTGATCACGACATTGCTGCCGGAGTCCTTGAGAACATAGGTGATCTCTTCCGGCTTGAAGTGCCAGTTCACCGGCACCGCATAAGCTCCGAGCCGCGCCACCGCATATGCCGCTTCAAGAAACGCAATATCATTGCGCATCAGGATGCTAACGCTGTCGCCCTGTTTCACGCCGAGTTTTGCCAGGCCCGAGGCGATCCGGCTGGCGCGGGCATTGACGTCGTCGAAGGAGCGCAGGCGGTCGCCGCTCAGGATGCCGTGGCGGAGTGAGGTGGATGACATGGGACGCTTCCGGATTTCTTGTTTTTGGTTTGTTACTCGGTCCCTCATGGTGAGGAGGCGCATAGCGCCGTTCCGAACCATGAGTTGCTTGAACTCCGTCGCCATCCCCAGCGAATGGCTTTGCCATTCGCAAGGAGACGCGGCCTGTGGCCGCTCCTCAGGATGAGGACGGAGTGTGGTCGTGGCTAATCCGCGAAATTCGGTGCGCGCTTCTCGATATTCGCACGCACGGCTTCGGTCTGGTTCGGCGCGCCCATCAGCTTCATCTGCTCAACGGACTCCGCAAGCAGCGCCGGGCCGGGATCGACCGAGAGATTATTGAGCATGCGCTTGGCTGCGCGGATCGCATCCGGACTCTTGCCAGCGATCTCATTGGCAACTTCAAGTGCGACCGCACGTGGATCATCGACGATGCGCGTGGCGAGGCCGTAACTCAACGCTTCCTGTGCCGAGAAGATGCGACCGGTGTAAGTGAGATCGCGCAGGATATCGTCGCGCACCAGCGAAGCGAGGATCGGCGTGCCGGCCATGTCGGGCACCAGGCCCCATTTGATCTCCATAATCGACATCCGTGTGTCCGGCGCAAGGAAGCGCATGTCGGCACCGAGCGCCACCTGGAAGCCGCCGCCGAAGGCGACGCCATGCACGGCGGCGATGACCGGCACCGGAAGCTGACGCCAGCCCCACACCGCCTGTTGCGAATGATTGCAAAGCCCATGGGTGCGCAGCGACAAATCGCGCTTCTGGGCGCCGCCGACACCGTCACCGCCGCTCTCTTTCATGGCGGCGAATCGTCCCATGTCGAGACCGGCGCAGAACGCCCGCCCCTCGCCGGACAACACCACCGCACGCAGCCCCTTTTCGCGGCCGAGCTTGTCTGCGGTGTCCACCAGAGCTGCAAACATCGCAGCATCCAGCGCATTCATCTTGTCCGCACGGACCATCCGGACATCAGCGACGCCGCCCGAAATGGACACCTGGACGCGATCTTCCATGGGAGGTTTCCTTCCTAGACTTCTCTCACGAACACGGTTTTCCGCGTTCTTGCGCTTTACAGCGCAGCCTTTGTGGGGCTTTAGTCAATCAACTAATTAACCCGTCCGCATCCTCTTAAAGCAGGACCCTCCCATGTTCAATCAGCAGCTCCTCGCCGGTCGAAATATCCTCGTGACAGGGGGCGGCACCGGCCTCGGCAAGTCGATGGCCGCGAAGTTTCTGCAACTGGGGGCTGAGGTACACATCTGCGGTCGCCGCAAGAGCGTGTGCGACGAGACGGCTACCGAGCTGATGGCCGAATTCGGCGGCAAGGTGACCAGCCACGGCGTCGACATTCGCGACAGCGCCGCGGTGGACGCGATGATCGAGGGCATCTGGGCCGATGGCCCCCTCACCGATCTCATCAACAACGCAGCCGGCAATTTCATCTCCAAGACGCAGGATCTCTCGCCGCGCGGTTTCGATGCAGTAGCCAACATCGTGATGCATGGCACCTTCTATGTGACGCATGCTGTCGGCCGCCGCTGGATCGCGGGTGGTACGCGCGGCAATGTGGTGTCGATCACCGTCACCTGGGTGCGCAATGGCAGCCCCTATGTGGTGCCATCCGCCATGAGCAAGTCGGCGATCCATGCGATGACCATGTCGTTAGCCACCGAATGGGGCCGCTACGGCATCCGCCTCAACACCATCGCGCCCGGTGAAATTCCGACCGAAGGCATGAGCAAGCGCATCAAGCCCGGCGATGAAGCCGGCGCGCGCACCAAGGCGTGGAATCCCATGGGCCGTACCGGGACGATGGAGGAATTGCAGAACCTCGCGGTGTTCCTGATCTCTGGCGGCTGCGACTGGATCAATGGCGAGACCATCGCCATGGACGGCGCGCAGGCGCTCGCCATGGGCGGTAATTTCTATCAGCTACGCGAATGGAGCGACGCCGATTGGGATGCGGCGAAGGCCAGCATCATGGCCCAGAACGAGAAGGACAAGGCGAAGCGCGGGTAAGCCGCGCCGTCCTTCGACAAACGCTCCCTCATCCTGAGGAGCCGCGCGCAGCGCGGCGTCTCGAAGGATGGAACGAAGCCCGCCAACTCATGGCTCCAGACGCGCGCCAGACAGCGCGCTCGTCGCCATGAAGGAGCGAGTGTGCATGGCGATCAATGGGACCGCTCGTCGTCCCGCAACCGCTCCTTGGCAACACGTATCGCCTCGTCCTCGGATGCGACCACTGCCGACTTGATGCCGAAAGCCTTGGTCGCCAGGGCCGACTGCGCTTCGACGAGGACGCGCGTCACCGCATTCGGCTCTACCGCAATGATGGCGCGGCAGAGCAACGCGAGCGTCGCCTTGTTGCGCTTGAGCCAAAGTCCCCTCGCCTTGCGATCTTCATGCGCTTCCTCGTGATGGTGATAACTGGCCATGATCATCACGAAAGGCTGCTTGCGGCCGACGAGATCGTCCATCTCGACCTCCCATTGCGCCGCGCTCCCCGGCTGGATCTCGTCGTGCCGGACCCACACAATCGGAAATGCCGCCACATCGTGAATGAGAAAGGCACCGTTATCGAGGCTCATTGTCGTCTCCAGACTGTTCGTTGACCTGCATGCGGAGATAGACCCGGTGCTCCAAACCCGTTAACGACATCCGGACGCAAAATAATGAGAACCGGCCAAGCTGGAGCGGTTCTGAAAAGGCACGGTGCCATGACCTCGTTCACGGAGCGCATCGACGGACCATCGGCCATCGCCATCTGGGGCAGCGACGAGCCCGGCAACGAATTCCGGCTCGGCACCCGCGAGCTCGATTGGCATCACCATCGGCGCGGCCAGTTGTTCTGCATCGAAAGCGGATTGATCCGCCTGCATACGAGACAGGGCTCATGGCTTTTGCCGCCCCAGCGCATCGGTTGGCTGCCCCCCGGGCTACATCACAAGGTGACATTGAGCGGCGTACTGAGCGGATGGGGCGTGATGCTGACGCCGGGAGCGAGCAGAACATTGCCATCGCAGCCTTGCGTCATGGGCGTCAGCGACCTGCTCCGAGCGCTGGTTCGCCGCGCAGCGGGCTGGACGAGCGCCGACCGGCTGACACCGGCGCAAACCCGACTGGTCGCAGTATTGCTCGATGAAGTCCGTAGCGCACCGCAGGAACCGCTGCATCTGCCGATGCCAACCGAAACCCGGGCGTTGCGCATCGCCAATGCGCTGATCAAACGGCCGAGCGACGGCCGCACACTGCAGGAATTCGCCGCATGGACCGGCCTGTCGGAACGGACTGCCCGCCGCATCTTCATGGCTGAGACCGGCATGAGTTTCGCCCAATGGCGGCAGCAGGCGCGATTGACGCTGGCGCTGGAGCGCCTCGCCCGCAACGAGGCGGTTGCCGATGTCGCCGAACGGCTCGGCTATGCAACGCCGAGCAATTTCATCGCCATGTTCCGCCGCGCCTTCGGCGCACCACCAGCGCGCTATTTTTCAACGCAACGGGCGACCCGCGGTCGGACGGGTTAGGTGGGGCATTTCAGGCGCGCCGACCGCATTGTTACACAAGGTCGCGCTTCCTCATCGCACCGCAGCACCTTTCTGATCTTGTCAGCGCCACGGGACACCCTCACACTCTCTGCAACTAAAAAATGCAGGGAGGGAAGTCATGTCCGTCGCGGAAGCGGCCACGCTGGCCGATGTCATTCGCATTCAAGCCAAGACGCGCGGGGGTTCCACCGCGCTGGTGTTCGAGGGGCGCGAAACGAACTACGCAGAGCTCGATCGCAAGGCCAACCGGGTCGCCAACGGTCTGATCGCACTTGGCGTCAAGCAGGGCGAGCGCATCGCCTATCTCGGCAAGAACAGCGATCTCTTCATCGAACTCCTGCTCGGCGCCGTGAAGGCGAAGATCGTCACGGCTCCGGTGAACTGGCGTCTCGCCGGACCGGAGATCGCCTTCATCGTCGACGACGCCAAGGCGGCCGTGCTGTTCGTCGGTCCGGAATTCATCGATCTCGTCCGCAGCCTCAAGGATCAGTTCCCCGGCGTCCGCGCGATCATGACCATGGAGGGCGGTGCGCCGGAGTGGAAAGACTTTGCCGCTTGGCGCGACGAGCAAAGCGACAGCGATCCCAACATTGCAATGACCAGGGACGATGTCGCGATCCAGCTCTATACGTCCGGCACCACGGGAAAACCGAAAGGCGCGATGCTATCCCACCAGAATTTCCTGTCGCTGCTGCGCATCGGTGGCACCGACGAGAATCCGGACTGGAATGTCTGGACGGATACCGATGTCTCGCTGGTGGCGATGCCGGTGTTTCACATCGGCGGCGTCGGCTGGGCGGTGTTCGGGCTCTATCACGGCGCCAAGAGTGTGATCGCGCGCGAGTTCGATCCGAACAAGGTACTCGACTTCTTCCGCGACTACGGGATCAGCAAACTGTTCCTGGTACCGGCGGCAATGCAGTTCATCGTGCGGCAGCCGCGAGCGCGCGAGATGGATTTCTCGCAGCTCAAATACATCATGTATGGGGCATCGCCGATCCCGGCCGCACTGCTGAGGGAGTGCATTGCCGTATTCGGCTGCGGCTTCGTGCAGATGTACGGCATGACTGAGACGACCGGCACTATCGTGGTGCTGGCGCCGGAGGATCATGTCGAGGGCCGCGACTGCATGCGTTCCGCCGGCAAGGCACTGCCAGGCATCGAGATCGCCATTCTCGACCCCGACGGCAGGTCGCTTCCCGTGGGCGAAGTCGGTGAGATCGCAACGCGCTCGGCCTCGAACATGGTGGGGTACTGGAATCTGCCGGACGCCACTGCGCGCACGCTCGATCACGACAACTGGCTGCGCACCGGCGACGCCGGCTATCTCGACAAGGATGGCTTCCTCTATATCCACGACCGCATCAAGGACATGATCATCTCCGGCGGCGAGAACATCTATCCGGCCGAGGTGGAAAGCGCGATCTGCGATCATCCGGATGTAGCTGAGGTCGCCGTGGTCGGCGTTCCCGATGATACATGGGGCGAAGCTGTGAAGGCCGTGGTTGCGCTAAAGCCCGGCAAGGACGTCAGCGCCGTCGACATCATCGCCTTTACGCGGCAACGCATCGCCGCCTTCAAGACACCGAAGACGGTGGATTTCATCCAGGCCTTGCCGCGTAATGCGTCAGGAAAAATCCTGCGACGGCAATTGCGGGAGCCGTATTGGGTCGGGAAGGACCGACAAGTGAATTGACGACCGGCATCCGCCGGTCGTCATCCCGGGGCGCGCACTTGCGCGAACCCGGGATCCCATCATGAGACTCACCGCACGAGCTTCCGGGTTCGCGCTACGCGCGCCCCGGAATGACAAGTTAGATCGCAGGACCAACCATGCTCACCATGCCGCCACTCCAATATGCCGACCTCCCCGGCCTCCGCATGGGCTACTACGACTCTGGCCCACAGTCCGACGCGCCGCCGATGATCCTCTGCCACGGCTGGCCCGAACTCGCCTTCTCCTGGCGGCACCAGATCAAGGCGCTGGGCGAGGCAGGCATCCGGGTCATTGCACCTGACCAGCGTGGCTATGGCGCGACCGACAAGCCCGCTGCGGTGGAGGACTACAGTATCGAACATCTCACCGGCGATCTGATCGCCCTGCTCGATCACCTCAAGATCGACAAGGCGGTCTTCGTCGGCCATGACTGGGGCGGGTTCGTCGTCTGGCAGATGCCGCTGCGACATCCCGGGCGCGTCGCAGGCGTCGTCGGCATCAACACGCCGCACACAGACCGCGCGCCGATCGATCCGATCTCGATCTATCGGAAACGGTTCGGCGACAGCATGTACATCGTCCAGTTTCAGGATCCCGCGCATCGGCCCGACGGCATCTTCGCCAATGACGTCCGTCGCACCTTCGATTTCTTCATGCGCAAGCCGCCACAGCGCGCCTCCGGTTTCGATGCCTTTTCCGGCAATGAAGAGCCAACTGCCGGCATCGGCGCGGCGCCGAAGACCAATCTCGCGCTGCCCGACATGGTCGCGGCCTATGACCCTTCGCGCGACAGCCGCGAGCGCATTCTTGACGACAGCGAGATGAAGGTGTTCGTCGACGCCTTCACCGCCTCGGGCTTCACCGGCGGCATCAACTGGTATCGCAATATCAGCGCCAACTGGCGGCGCGCCGAAGGCCTCGATCATACTGTGCGCGTACCGGCGCTGATGATCATGGCGGAGAACGACGCCGTACTGCCGCCCTCTGCGGCCGACGGCATGGACAGGATCATCCCCGATCTCGAAAAATATCTCGTCAAAGGCAGCGGACACTGGACGCAGCAGGAAAAGCCGGATGAAGTCAGCGCCAAACTGATCGAATGGCGACGCCGACGATTTGGATAGCTGCGCGCGATTGTGACAATGGAACACCGGCACCTGTTGTCACAATCACTGTCACAAATGCCGAAAACGCTGTCACAATAGGCTCTGCGACAATATATCGTTAAGTCCCGCGACGATTTGATCGCGTCAGCGCGCGCTTGTTACTTTTTCGTTGGGGCTTTCCATGTCATACAGATGACATGAACCAGCACGTCCGTCTTCTCCCCGAACAGATCGAAGTTCCGTATCAGCCGCCGCGCATCGCGCGCACGAACGGGATCGATATCTGTTACGACATCTTCGGCTATAGCGATGCCGAACCCATGGTCATGATCATGGGACTGGGCGCACAGCTGATCCATTGGGATGACGATTTCTGCCGCGAACTCGCCAGCCACGGCTTTCGCGTGATCCGCTTCGACAATCGCGACATTGGCCTGTCGTCGAAGATGACCGGCGGCAGGAAGTTCTCGCTCTACGAACTCGCAAAACTACGCTTCCTCAACATTCCGCTGGCGGCGCCTTACAAGCTCGCGGACATGGCGGCCGACGTGGTCGGCCTGCTCGATGTGTTGCGTATCCGCAAGGCGCATATCGTCGGTGCTTCCATGGGCGGCATGATCGCGCAGGAGATGGCAATCAGCTATCCCGAGCGGCTGCGTTCGTTGACCTCGATCATGTCCACCACCGGGGATCCGCGTCTGCCGCAGCCGAGCCGCCAGGTGACGCTGAAACTGCTGCAGCGGCAGCCGGACGGCTATGAGGCCTTCATCGAGCGCTTCAAGCAGACCTGGCTGTTTTTGCGCGTCGGCAGTTTTCCCGATGACGAGGCGCGCGATCTCGACCGTGCCGAGCGGACCTATGCCCGCGGCCTGCACCCGGAAGGCGTCGGCCGCCAGCTGCGTGCCATCCTTGCTTCAGGCAGCCGCAAGGAGCGTCTTGCCAAAGTAACGGCACCGACGCTGGTGATCCACGGAAAGATCGATCCCCTGGTGCATCCGGCTGCCGGCCGCGATACTGCCGCATCGATCCCCGGCGCCAGACTGATGTTGATCGATCGTATGGGACACGCACTGCCGATCTCCATGTGGAGCATGGTGATCGACGCCATTTCGCGCCATGCGCACGGAGCGAGCCTGCAAATGCGTATGCCGATGGCGGAGATGCGGCGGGCTGGGTAGCGCGCTCGCCCCCCGGACGCGGCGCAGCACATTGGTGCTGCTCCGCAGAGCCGGAGCCGCACGAAACGCCGGAGCTTGCAACGGTCCCGGTTCTGCGAAGCAGCGTGATAACGCTGCGTCGCGCCCCGGGACACAGCAATCCTACTTCTTGTCCTTCGCGGTGCTGCCGAGCCCGGCCATGTTGGCGAACATGTCCTGAAAGCGCTCGCCAATTTTCGGGTCGAACGAGAACCAGCTCTGCATGATCGACTCCGGAGAATACTTGTCCATGTTCTCCATCATCTTCTTCTGCATCTGATCCATCATCGCCGACTGCATCGGCTGCACATCGGGCAGCCCCAGAAATTCGCGCGCCTCGAGCGGTGTGCAGTCCACGGTGACGGTTACCTTCATTGCAATTTCCCCTGATCCGTTCTGCAATCGGTGCGATCAGACAGTATCGCCGCTGTGGCCGCTTCGATGCAAGCGAAGCGATACCCGCCGGCACGGCTGGCCCCCGCCTTGCATGTATCGCCGGGATTTACATCCCGGAGTTGGAAATCGCCCTTGCGCGCTGGCCGAACTCCGCCAACAATGATTGAGCAGCTCAGCATCTGGGCTGCGGCGTGACGAGGAGAAGCGAATGTCGTTTCGGCGGACTCTCACCGGTGCTGCGGCAGCGCTCACCATTCTTCTGACGGCGGCCTCGGTCCCCGCCGCCGCGCAGACCCTGCGCTACGCCAATCAGGGCGACCTGAAATCCCTCGACCCCTACACCCTGCGCGAAACCACGACCATCGCCCATCATGGCCAAGTCTATGAGGGTCTGGTCGGCCGCGGCAAGGACCTGCAGCTGATCCCCAAGCTCGCCGAAAGCTGGGAGACGCCGGAGCCGACCCGCTGGCGTTTTCATCTACGCAAGAACGTCAAGTTCCAGAACGGCGAGTCCTTCACTGCCGATGACGTGATCTTCTCCGCCGACCGCGTCCGCACCAAGGGCTCCGACTTCACCACGGTGATCCCGGCGGATGCGAAATTCGTCAAGATCGACGACTACACCCTGGACGTGGTGCTGACCAAGCCGAACCCGATCCTGACGTCGCAATGGGACGTCTGGTATGTGATGAGCAAGAAATGGGCGGAGGCGAACAATGCGACGGCACCGACGCCAGCCGCGGCGACCTCCCCGAGCTACGCATCGCTGAATGCCAACGGCACCGGCCCGTTCAGGATCGAGAGCCATCAGCCGGGCGTCAAGACCGTGTTCAAGGTCAATCCGGACTGGTGGGGCAAGCCCGAGCATAACCTGAAGGAGATCATCTTCACCCCGATCGCCTCCGACGCCACGCGCGTCGCGGCACTGCTGTCGGGTGAGGTGGATATCATCGAGCCGGTGCCGGTGCAGGACATCGCCCGCGTCAATGGCTCCGCCAATGCCGGCGTGCTCGCCGGGCCGGAGCTGCGCACGATCTTCCTCGGTATGGACCAGATCCGTGACGAACTGCTCTACTCGAACATCAAGGGCAAGAATCCGTTCAAGGACATCCGTGTCCGCGAGGCCTTCTACAAAGCCATCGATATCGAGACGATCAAGAGCCGGGTGATGCGCGGGCTCTCGACGCCTTCCGCGCTGATGATCGCGCCGGCGCTGTTCAAGCTGTCCGGCGATTTCACGCGGCCGAAATTCGATCTCGAAGGCGCCAAGAAACTGATGGCCGATGCCGGCTATCCCAATGGTTTCGAGGTCGGCATGGACTGCCCGAACGATCGCTACGTCAACGATGCCGCGATCTGCCAGGCGGTGGTCAGCATGCTGGCGCGCATCAATGTGAAGGTGAACCTGAATGCGCAGCCGAAGGCACTGTATTTCGCAAAAGTGTTCAAGGCCGGCGGCTTCAACACGTCGTTCTATCTGCTCGGCTGGACGCCAGGCTCGCTGGATTCGCACAATGTGATGTATGACATCATGGGCTGCCGCGACGACCCGAACAGCCCGCGCGGCGCGACCAATCTCGGCGGCTACTGCAACAAGGAATTCGACAAGCTCACCGATCAGGTGCTGCTGGAGACCGATACCGCCAAGCGCGACCAGATGATCAAGCAGGCCTTCGACATCGCGATCAAGGACTGGGCCTATATCCCGCTGCACCAGCAGGCGCTGGCCTGGGGCGTGTCGAAGAAACTGAAAATCGTGCAGCGACCGGATAACCAGGTTCTGCCCTATTGGGCGGTGAAGTCGGAGTAAGCGCGAAAGGATCGCGCCGATGCTCGCTTTCATCCTGCGCCGTGCCTTGCAGTCCATCGGTGTGCTGATCGCCGTCGGCATCATCTCCTTCACCATGTTCCGCTTCGCCGGCGACCCGGTGAACCAGATGGTGGCGATCGACACCACGCCCGCCCAGCGCGCCGAAATCCGCGCCTCGCTCGGCCTCGACGATCCCGTCGTGGTGCAGTTCGCGCGCTATTTCGCGAATGCCGCCCAGTTCAAGTTCGGCGTCTCCTATCAATTCCGCCAACCCGTCTCATCGCTGCTGGCGGAGCGCATGCCGGCGACGCTGGAGCTCGCCACCTGCGCCACGGCACTGGCGCTGTTCTTCGGCATATTAATGGGCATCTATTCGGCCCTTCGCCGCGACTCGTTCACCGCCAAACTGCTGCAGGCGTTATCGTTGATCGGCATCTCGCTGCCGACCTTCCTGATCGGCATTCTGCTGATCTACCTGTTCGCGGTGACGCTCGGCTGGTTGCCCTCCTTCGGCCGCGGCGAAGTGGTCAAGCTCGGCTGGTGGACCACCGGCTTCCTCACCCTTTCCGGACTGAAGGCGCTGATCATGCCATCGATCACCCTCGGCCTGTTCCAGATGACGCTGATCATGCGGCTGGTTCGCGCCGAAATGCTGGAAGTGCTGCGCACCGACTACATCCGCTTCGCACGGGCCCGCGGCCTCACCACGCGGGCGATCCATTTCGGCCATGCGCTGAAGAATACGCTGGTGCCCGTCATCACCGTGGCCGGACTGCAATTCGGCTCGGTCATCGCCTTCGCCATCATCACCGAGACCGTGTTCCAGTGGCCGGGCATGGGCCTCTTGTTCGTTCAGGCAGTGCAGAATGTCGATATCCCGATCATGGCGGCCTATCTGCTGGTGGTGTCGCTGATCTTCGTCACCATCAATCTGGTGGTGGACATCCTTTACACCATCGTCGATCCGCGCCTGCGCGCGACGATCGACCGGCCGGCGTGAGGTTCACATGACCGATACGCCCTCTCCCCCGACACCCGGCCTGCTCGCCCGCGCCATCGACAGCGACATCTTCTATTCGTTCCGGCGTTCCCGGTTGACGATCGTAGCGGCCAGCATCGTGCTGCTGCTGGTGCTGGCGGCGATCTTCGCCCCGTTGCTCGCCGTGCAGAATCCGTTCGATCCTGCCCAACTCGAATTGATGAACTCCCGCATCTCGCCGCTATGGACGAGCGAGGGTCAGCGCCCGTTCCTGTTCGGCACCGACGAGCAGGGCCGCGATGTCTTCTCCGCGATCCTGTATGGCATGCGCATCTCGCTGATCGTGGGCATCCTCGGCGTCGGCCTCGCCGCGGTGCTCGGCATCGGGCTCGGCCTGATCGCCGGCTATGTCGGCGGCGCCGTGGACAGCCTGATCATGCGCATTGCCGATGTACAGCTCACCTTTCCCGCCATTCTGATCGCCCTCCTCATCGACGGCATCGTCAAGTCGCTGCTCGGCAATCATCTGGACGCCACCACCATGCTAATCGTGCTGGTGGTCGCCATCGGCCTGAGCTTCTGGGTGCAGTATGCGCGCACGGTGCGTGGCTCGGTGATGGTGGAGAAGAACAAGGACTATGTGGCCGCCGCGCAGCTGATCGGCCTGCCGGCGCGCGTAATCATGCTGCGCCATGTGCTGCCGAACACGATGGGACCGATCCTGGTCATCGCCACCATCAATCTCGCCCTCGCCATCATCACCGAGGCGACTCTGTCCTTTCTCGGTTCGGGCATGCCCGACACCATGCCGTCGCTCGGCACGTTGATCCGCATCGGCAACAACTACCTGTTCTCCGGGGAATGGTGGATCATTGCCTTTCCCGGCATCGCGCTGGCGTCGCTGATCCTGTCGATCAACCTCGTCGGCGACTGGCTGCGCGATGCGCTGAATCCGAAACTGCAATGACGGGAGAGATCAGATGAGCACGCCCGTCCTCTCCGTTCGCGATCTCCGGGTCGAGTTTGCCAGCCGGCGCGGCACGCTGCACGCGATCAATGGCGTTTCCTTCGACATTGCCCGCGGCGAAGTTCTGGGGGTGGTCGGCGAATCCGGAGCCGGCAAGTCGGTGACCGGCCTCGCCGCCATCGGCCTGATCGATCCGCCCGGCCGCATCAGTGGCGGCGAGATTCGTCTCTCCGGCCTGCGCATCGACAACCTGCCGCCCGGCGAGATGCGCCGCATCCGCGGCAAACGCATTGCGATGATCTTCCAGGACCCGCTCACCAGCCTCGATCCGCTGTATCGCATCGGCGACCAGCTCGTGGAGACGATCCGCACGCATCTGAACATGAACGAGACCCAGGCGCGGAAGCGGGCTATCGATCTGCTTGCCGAAGTCGGCATCCCTGCTCCCGACAAACGGATCGATGCCTATCCGCACGAGTTCTCCGGCGGCATGCGCCAGCGTGTGGTGATCGCGCTGGCGATTGCCGCCGAGCCCGAGCTGATCATTGCCGATGAGCCGACCACCGCGCTCGATGTTTCCGTGCAGGCGCAGATCATCGCGCTGATCAAGCGACTCGGCCGCGACCATGGCACCGCGGTGATGCTGGTGACGCACGACATGGGCGTGATCGCCGAGACATCGGACCGCGTCGCCGTGATGTATTCCGGTCGCATCGCTGAGATCGGTCCCGTCCGCGACGTGGTGCAACATCCGTTGCATCCCTATGCCAAGGGATTGATGGGCGCGATCCCGACACTCACCGGCGATGCCTCGCAGCGGCTGGTGCAAATTCCCGGCAGCATGCCGCGTCTGTCCGCGATCCCGCAGGGCTGCGCCTTTCATCCGCGCTGCAGTTTCGCCTTCGACCGCTGCCGCGTCGAGCGGCCGGAGCCGATCGAAATCGGCACGCAGCAAGTTGCCTGTCATTTGCACGACCCCGCCTCACCGATAAAGGCGCCAGCGGAGATTTTCGCATGACGGCGCTCGTGCAGGCACGCGATCTCCGCCGCATATTCGACGTCTCGAAACCCTGGCTCAATCGCGTGATCGAGCGGACGCCGCGCGCATATCTTCGCGCGGTAGACGGTGTGTCATTCGACATCAGGCGCGGTGAGACTTTTGCACTGGTTGGCGAATCCGGCTCCGGCAAGAGCACGGTGGCGCGGATGGTGGTCGGGCTGCTGTCGCCAACCGCGGGCGATGTCAGTATCGACGGCGTCTCGATGAGCGATCCGAAACAAGCGGATGCACGAAAACCGCTGCGACGGCGCATCCAGATGATCTTTCAGGATCCCTATGCCAGTCTCAATCCGCGCATGCGGGTCGAAGCGATCATTGCCGAACCGATCCGTGCCTTTGATCTGATGACCAGCGATCGTGACGTAAGGGCGAGGGTCGGCGAGCTGCTACGCCTCGTCGGCCTGCATCCCGATGACGGTGTCAAGTTTCCACACCAGTTTTCCGGCGGTCAGCGGCAGCGCATCGCCATCGCCCGCGCGCTCGCCTCCGAGGCCGACTTCATCGTCTGCGACGAGCCGACTTCCGCGCTCGACGTCTCCGTGCAGGCGCAGATCCTCAACCTGATGCGTGACCTGCAGGACAGGCTCGGGCTGACCTATCTCTTCATCAGCCACAATCTCGCAGTGGTCCGCCACATGGCCGATCGCATCGGCGTGATGTATCTCGGCCGCATTGTCGAACTCGCCGAGGGGCGCGAATTGTTCGACCATCCGCGCATGCCCTATACGCGCATGCTGCTCGGCGCCGTGCCTGACCTTGCCATGTCCGGCCGCGCGCGGATCGCCGTCTCCGGCGAGATTCCCAACCCGATCGATCCGCCCAAAGGCTGCACTTTCCATCCGCGCTGTCCGGAAGTGTTCGAGCCGTGCCGGCGTGAGGTACCGATGCTGATCGATGGCGTCGCCTGCCACGCGGTGAACCGGCCCAGCCCGTAACCCTCAAACGAAAAAGGGCCCCGCTGACGGGGCCCTTTATGTAAGCGGCGAGCATTGCAGGGCATCGGCAACAGACCCCCACAACACACCGCCGCAAAACGGTTCGGCATTTGCCCGGCCGCGCTGCGTTCCGGGCCGCCGATCAATCTTCAGCCGGTTCCGTGCCTTCGGTATCGCCGTCATCGGCGTCCGGCTTGCCGGCGAGAATTTGCTCGGCGATCAGGCCCGAATTCTGCCGGATCGAGGCTTCGATCTTGGCGGTCATGTCCGGATTGGCGCGCAGGAACGCTTTCGAATTTTCGCGTCCCTGACCGAGACGCTGACTGTCATAGGAGAACCAGGCACCGGACTTCTCGACGATCCCCGCCTTGACGCCGAGATCGAGAATCTCGCCCATCTTGGAAACGCCTTCGCCATACATGATGTCGAATTCGACCTGCTTGAAGGGCGGCGCCAGCTTGTTCTTCACCACCTTCACGCGGGTCGAGTTGCCGACCACCTCGTCGCGTTCCTTGATCGCACCGATGCGGCGGATGTCGAGACGAACCGAGGCGTAGAATTTCAGCGCATTGCCGCCCGTGGTGGTTTCCGGCGAGCCATACATCACACCGATCTTCATGCGGATCTGGTTGATGAAGATCACCATGGTATTGGACTTGTTGATCGAGGCCGTCAGCTTGCGCAGCGCCTGGCTCATCAACCGCGCCTGCAGACCCGGCAGCGCATCACCCATTTCGCCTTCGAGTTCCGCGCGCGGCACCAGCGCAGCGACGGAGTCGATGATCAGCACATCCACCGCGCCCGAGCGCACCAGTGTATCAGCGATTTCCAGCGCCTGCTCGCCGTGGTCGGGCTGCGAGATCAGGAGTTCATCGACATTGACGCCGAGCTTGCGGGCATAGACCGGATCGAGCGCATGTTCGGCGTCGATGAAGGCGCAAATGCCGCCCTTCTTCTGGGCTTCCGCAACGCAATGCAGCGCCAGCGTGGTCTTGCCCGATGATTCCGGCCCGTAAATCTCGATGATGCGGCCCTTCGGCAGGCCGCCGACGCCGAGCGCGATGTCGAGACCGAGCGAGCCCGACGAAATCACGTCGATATCCATCGAGCGGTCGTTCTTGCCGAGCTTCATGACCGAGCCCTTGCCGAACTGACGCTCGATCTGCGACAGCGCAGCCGACAGGGCTTTGGACTTGTCCATGGAGGATCCTTCAACGATACGCAGGGCAGACGAATTGGCAGCCATTGATCTAGCTCCTTATGAAGGGATTCGCGACAGGGACAAACGGGACGGCGACGCCGCTCGGTTGATTCAATGTACCCTATCTGTTCTATGTTCGCAATATGTTCTTGCAGAAAATATGATACTGGCCTGTTTCCGGCCACAGTGGCCTAGTTTAGAATTGGCTCGACAGAGGGGAAGGGTCCGGCTCCGGCAACGGAGCTTCCAGAGGCCGCAAGGCTGACCGAGCCCAGGGACTTGGGCACCGTCTGGGGAAACAGGATCAGGCCCGGACACTACCTCTGTCGCAGTAAGGCCGCCTCAGTGGGCGGCCTCTTATGTTTCACGCAACTCGCGTTCGGCTTCTGCGCCTCAGCCGTCCTTCGCCACCGGCACCGTCAGCTTCGCGAGTTCCGGCGCTACTCCGATCGCATAGACATCGGCCACTCCTGCCTTGCGCAGGCGCTTCAGTTCCACGACCACATGGTCGAGGGTTTCGACGGTGCCATAGAACACCCTCTCCGTCGGTTTATACGGGGTGCCATAGATGCTGTAGGCCATGGGCGAAAAGCGTCCGGTCGGTATGCTGCAAAATATCAGCCAGTCCTATAGCGCCCCACCAAGACTTGTCTACTTAAATAGACAACATGGATTGGCGCCATCGCCAGTTGGCCTGTCGCCTTTAGCCGCAGTGAGCAAGGCCGACCGCCCTCCTGATCGGGGCGCAGGTGCCGCGGCTGCCTCGCGGCGGCATCCGCGCCCGATGCCGCGCGATCGACCGAACGCGACAGCGGCGTTTTCCCGATCCGGAAGCCGGTATCCACGTTTCGGGATCGGACTCTAGTTCAGCAGATCGCAGCGGGCGATACGGTTGAAGTCGGCGAGCCGCTGTTCCGCCGGAGCGGCGGGATCGATGGTCGCGAGCAGCTCAGCCAATCGCCGATGCGCGCGCTCGGCCTCCGCCGCGGGCAGCGGCGCCTCGTCATAGGCGTCGATATAGGGCGTGACGAGATGGTGCAGCAACTGGCACAGCGCCTGATGCTCGGGCGCGCTTCGGCTGAGATCGGAAAGTTTCTGCTGGAAGGAGCGGAAAGTGTGCAGGCCGTGGTGTTGCTGTTCGAACCACGTGCTGAGATCGTTCATCATAGCCTCTTCAAATGCGAGAAGAAGCTGTGAGCTTTTACACTGCCGCGATGGCAAAGGCCAGTAAAAGCCTAGCGCGGTCCGGCGATGATTACCGCAGCGCCAATCAAACAGATGGCCGCGCCGGCCATGTCCCAGCGATCCGGACGGAAGCCTTCGGCGAGCCAGAGCCACAATACAGACATCGCAATATAGATGCCGCCATAGGTGGCATAGGCCCTGCCCGCAGCTTCGCTTTCGACCAGAGTCAGAAGCCAGGCGAACAGGATCAAAGACGCAATACCGGGGATCAGGATCCAGGCAGGTTTGCCAAGCCGCAGCCAGGCCCAGAAGGCGAAGCAACCGATGATTTCGGCAAGAGCAGCGCCGATGAAAACAAATGCCGTTCGCATCAAGGTCCCGCTTGCTGCCTGTTCGTCCGTTTCGATGCGCCTGACATAGCGGGCGAGGAACGGCAAAGGCAACAGACGCCCTAGCCGCCCTTTGCCGCACGCAGCAGAACGAACAGATGCGAGACGAGTATTATTGCCGACATCATCATCACGCCGAGATCGGCACCGTGAACGATATGGGGCGCCCAGGTCATCGCAGCCCAGATCAACGTGCGAATCGCAAGCGCGAAGGCGATCAGTCCCCACAGACCCATCGGCTTCGGCGCATACCATGTCGGCTTGCCGTCGAAACCCCACTGCATCGCGATACGGTCCTGCGCGATCCGCGGCGCAAGATAGATGCTGCTTGCGGTCATCAGGACGATCGCCGTCCAGAATACGTAGTCCGCCGCCATCAACTCCTCCACCAGATTGGCATTCCCAAGCACGCGACCTGACGCCGAGCGATTGCCATCCACATTTGTCAGCATGCGACGCCGAGCATGTCCCACAATGCGAACCACACGGGGCAGACCTCAAAAAAACCGCGCATTCGCCGCAAATTTTGCACGATTTTTGTCGACGCGTGGAATGACTTGGGTTAGCGGTACCATCGTCTTACGGCAACCTCAGATGCCGGCTGATCATTTGACACGTCCCAGAAGTGGTCGTCTCCGTTGCCGCTGTTTTATTTTCACATCATCTCCGGAAATACCTTTCTCGACGACGAAGGCACCAACTTCGAGTCCGAGCAAGATGCGATGAAGCATGCGCGCGAACTCGCCGCCGAACTGGTGCGAACCACAGGCGTAACGAGGGGCGCGATCATGGTGGAAAACGAGGATGCCGGCGGCATGTTCGAAGTGCCGCTGTCGTCCTGGAACAATTGAACGCCTGATGGCCGCGGCGCCCGAAAGCGCAGCCGGATACGCGTAGATACGACGGAAATTCTACTGCGCGGCGCTGCCTGTCTTGGTGCGCGGCTGCTTGGCCGGCGCGGCAGCCTTCGGCGCATCGCTGCGGACATTGCCCCACGGATCGACCGAGCCCTTGTTGTCGGGGATCTGTTTCAGGGAATCGCGATAGGCCTTCTGCCGGATCGCGTCCTGCTCCTTCTCCTCCGGACTCATGGTCTTCACCTCCGGCATCAGATTCATCATCTGGGCCGCGGCGGGTCCGGTCAGTAGCGTGAGCATCAGGGCGACGCTGAGCAGTCTCATGATTAAGGGCTCCGTCCAATACGGAGCCCTTATACCATCGGTCTTTCGCACTCGCCAAGCATGCGCAAACAAGACAGCCCCGCCCGCGAGGCGCATGCAGACATGTCCGGACATCGACGCCCCATCGGGAGCGATCGTGCGATTACTTGCCCAGGATCTTCTCGGCCGCGGTGACGATGCTGACACCCGGATTGGTGGCGCAATAGGCGCCGAACTTCTTGGCATTTTCGACGAACACGTCGGTGTCGATCAGAGCGTCATCGGAGTCGCCCTTGTACCAGCCGTCGATCCAGGTCAGCACCATCTGGATATCGTCAGGTTTGGATTCGACGAACTGCTTGCAGGACATGGTGGCAAGATCGATTGTCACAGCTTTCGCGGGCGTGACAGCTGCGGGTGTGGCGGCAAATGCGATCGTGGCAGCAAGCAAGGCATAGGCGGTCTTCATCGTGGTCCCCTCCCCGGGAGCAAAACGAACGCCAGCGGCCCGCGGTGGGCAAAGCACTCGGCGTTCGGCACAGACGCTATCATCGCGCGGCCCGCCACGATCTGAAGTTTCCCTGAAACTTTGCCGGTAATTGCGTGCCAGACCTTCACGAAGTGTAAACGGACACCCCCGGATCTCTGCGATCGGCTTCAACGACCGGCAAGATGATACGGTTAGAAGTGTCGTGTGGAGACGACACGGACAACGGCCATGATCGAACGACGGCGACATCCGCGCCAGCGGGTTTTGAAGCGGGGACTGCTGACCTTCAACGGTGGCGGCGGCATCGATTGCACAGTACGCAACATGTCGGTCTCAGGTGCGCGTGTCGATGTGGCAAGCCCGATCGGCGTTCCCAACCAGTTTCATCTGGTCATCGAGGCGGACGGGTTTATCCGCCGCGGCCGTCCTGTCTGGAGCAGCGAACGCCAGATCGGCATCGCCTTCGATCAATAACGGCTGTTGTAACCGCCACCGTAGCCGCCACGGCTGTAACCGCCGCCATATCCGCCGCCGCCATAGATGCGCGGAGGCGGAGCGTAATAGACAGCCGGCGGACGGCGCACCACGATTTCTTCCTCCTCGATCATCTCGCGACGCGGCCGCGTGCGGTCGACGCGCTTCTTCTGAACATCGGCCTTGGCGGGTTTCTCAGCCTTCTTCGACGCAGGAGCGGCGGGCGGCGCACTGCAGGGACAGGTCGGCGCCGAAGCCGACGTCAGCGCCGCGATATTGGTCGGCGCAGCCGCGCCCGGCACCGGCTTGTTGCGCACGCGCTCGATCATGCTCCGCGCCGTCACCGCCTGCTCGCTATCGGAATATCTGGCCAGGAAAGTCTCGTAGGATGCCACCGTATTGGTGATCACCGCGATATTCCAGGCGACCATCCGATAATGGCGATCGAGCCAATCCCTGGCCTCCGGGCCGAATGGCGGCGCGGCATAAAGGCTGACAAAAGCCTCATAGGCTTCCACCGAACCGTCGAACACGATCGCATCATGCGCCTGCTGGATCGGCTTGCCTTTCAATTCCGTCTTCCATTCGTCCGCCGAACGCTTCTTCACAGAAGTCCTGGCGTCGTCCGCGGCGCCTCCGCTGCGGGCGGCGACCTCGACATCCGCCTTGGCTTCCAAAGGCTTGGCCTCGCCGGCCGGCGGCTTGATCTCCGCGCTGGCGGCGAAGAAGCGGAAATCGCTCACCAGCGAGGAGCTCTCCCACGGGGTCTGTCGCCCTTCGGTCGCCAGGTTCACCGCGAGACGCACCTTCTTGAATGCTTCCTCGATGGGAATGCCCGGCTCACGCCCTGCTTTCAGCAGCGCCGTTGTATAGGGACTGTTGGTACCGCTGCCGTCCTCGGCTTCGGCTCCGGGCGCGGTGGAGAATGACAACAGTGTACCGGGCGCCCCGAACTTCACGTCCACATGAGCCAGACCGCGCGGCGCCTTGCTGATGGCAGGGAATGGATTATTGCGGCAGGCATCGAGCAAGATAATGCGGCTCTTGCTCGGCAACGCGTTCAACGTGTTGAGGATATCGTTGAGGCGCACCGCCTGCAGCGTGACGTCAATCTCGCGCTTGGGATCGATATCCACGGGCATCAGGTAGTTCTCACCATCGACCTGGACGCCGTGGCCGGCATAGAACACCAGCGACGTCGTGTCCGGCCCCTTGGCGGCAACGGTGGCAGCAAATTCGCTGAGCTTTGCGCGCAGATCGTTCTGCGACAGATCCGATGCCGATTGCACGTCGAAGCCGGCATCGGTGAGCATGGCCGCCATCGCCCTGGCGTCGTTGGCCGGGTTCGGCAAAGGCGTCACCGCCTTGTAGGCGGATTGCCCGATTACCAGCGCCACCCGGTTTTCGGCGAAGGCGGCGGAACTGCCGAACAGAAACGCGGCTGCGACGACTGCGTGGCGGACGACAGGACCCATCATCGAACGACCTCCCCGGCCGGGCCGGCATGCGCGACGGATCAGTCCCGTCGGGCTGCAAGAAATCAGGCCGCCCTCGCGCCAACAATGCGACGGGCCGCCGCGACTTGCCTTTGGTCGCGATGAGGATCGGCGCGGTTCATGGCGAACCGCGCATCGGCCGCATTTAGCGGGTTATTTCTTCTTGGCTGCCGGCGCAGGCGCCGGTGCCTGAGCCGGCGCGACTCCGCCCCACGGATCGTATTTCTGTTTGGGGTCCGGAATGCGCTCGAGAGCCGCCTTGTAGGCTTTGTCATCGGGCTTGGGCTTTTCAGGCGGATTGGCGTGCGGGCTTTTTTCCTCGCCGCCGCCACGCCGCTGTGCCGATGCCGGCGTCGCAACCGACGTCGCGATCAGGGCCAGAGCGGCTGCTGCAAGAACAAGTGCTTTCATATGAGGTCCTCCATATCCTTGATAGCGCGGCGCCAGCGTCATTTTCCAGTCCCTATTGAGCCTTTGTTGCGGCCCCCTGCACCGGCGTAGGGCTTGCTATCCTTGAAATCGTGACATTTTTCAGGACGTATTGGTGAATGCAGGATTTCCAGAACGGCTCGCATTGCGCGTGGGCGCAAACCAGATCTTGGCATCTTTGGTCTATCGTCCGTCCGTTGAGGGGAAACGGGACGTGGTCGATCTCACCGATTTCATGGCTGGTCACGGCAGCGACGGACCGAAGGTGCAGCAGCACTCACCCGTGGCCCTGTGCGCTGTGCCCGCGAAACTGACAGAGCTCCCGGTCGATGCCTGGCGCGCGCTGCAAGCATGTGCCGTCGAGCCCAATGGCTATTACCTCGCCGATTGGGAACTGGCGGTGAATGCCTCGGCGTATGGCCTGACCGACGTCTCGGCCCTCACGGCCTGGAGCGACGCCGGCTTGATCGGCCTGCTTCCTGTTGTCTCTCTCCGTCGCGCCCACCGGTTGCCGCTACCCGTGCTGGTCAATGCCGATGCCTATGGCACGCTGTCGACACCGCTGCTCGACCGTAACGCGGCACATGAGGCAACTGCGGCCTTGTTCGCACAGGCCCGCCAGAGCGGCGCCCGCGCCGTCGTCCTTCACAGCGTCTCGCTGGAAGGCCCGGCAATGGCGGCGATGCGCGATGTCCTGGCCAAGGAGGGGATATCGCCACGCATCATCACCTCGCATGTCCGCGCCAGCCTCGACGCGACCCGGGATGCAGAGGACGTGCTGCGCGACGGGCTCGGACCCAAAAAGCTGAAAGAACTGCGCCGCCAGCGCAACCGCCTCGCAGAGCATGGCGCGGTCACCTTCCATCTCGCCCGCACGCACTCCGAAGTCGCCGCCGCACTGGATGCATTTCTCGCGCTGGAAGCCAGCGGCTGGAAAGGCAAGCGCGGTACGGCGCTGCAACAGCGCCCCGGCGATGAAACCTTCATCCGCCGGGCAACGAGCGCCCTCGCCGCCCGCGGCCAGTGCGAGATCGTGACATTGAAGGTCGGCGACGCCGCGGTGGCGTCAGGCGTGATGATCCGTCACCTCGACCGCGCCTATTACTTCAAGATCGGCATCGATGAGCGTTTTGCCAAATTCTCACCGGGCGTTCAGCTTACGCTCGACGTGACACGACACCTCTGCGCCGATCCCGCCATTGCATCCGCAGATTCCACCGCAGCCCCCGGCCATCCGATGATCGATCCAATCTGGCGCGAACGCCTCGCGATCGGCGACGTGGTGCTACCCTTGAGAAAGAACGATCCAGTGGCCGCGTTGACCTATGCAGCGCTGGCGCTGCGGCATCGCGCGCGCGAACAGGCGAAGCGCATGATGCGTCGCCTGCGCGGGCGCTAGCTGCTATTCCGCGGCCTGGGCATTGATCTCCGCCGAGACCTGCCGGATCGCCCGCGCCAGCTTCTCCGGATCCTGCGCACCCGACACCGCATATTTCTGCGCGAAGACATAGGTTGGCACGCCGGAAATGCCCTTGTCGGACGCCTCCTTGGCTTGCGCGGAGATACGCTCGACATCCTCGTCGGTCGCAAGACGGCGGCGGACATCATCGGCATCAAGACCGATATCGGCCGCGGCCTGAACCAATGTTTCCGTCTGGGTCAGATCGCCACCGTCGCGGAAATACAATTCCATCAGCTTCTGCTTCATCTCCGCGGATTTGCCCATGGCATCCGCCCACAGGATCAGGCGATGGCAATCGGTCGTGTTGGGCTGGCGCTTCACTGAATCGGGTTTGTAGCTCAGCCCCTCCTCGTCTGCCGCGGCGACGACGCGCTGGGCGATGCCCTTGTAGGCGTCCACCGAGCCGAACTTGGTCTCGAGATAGGTCGAGCGATCGATGCCCTCGGGCGGGATCCAGGGATTGAGAAAGAAAGGCCGCCAGTTCACGTGAACGGGGACGTCGGCGGCCAGCGCAATCGCATTCTCGATGCGGCGCTTGCCGATATAGCACCACGGGCAAACCACGTCGGAAACGATATCGATCTGAAGCGGCTTGATGGCGCTCATGGCGGCCTCCCTGCATTCTTGGTTGACCACAAATAGGCCGCGCGGGTCCATGCGGCAAGGCCGCGGTTCCCGCCCCTAGGCCGTGTCGGCCAGCGTCCGCAGCTTTTGCGTGGTCACGGCATCGGCCGGAAAAAAGGTCTCGATGGCGATTTCGGCGAGCGTGATATCCAGCGGCGTGCCAAAGGTCATGGTGGTGGAGATGAAACTCAAGACATCGTTGCCGAGCCTCATGCGAAACGGCACCACCACACTGTCCGCCGCGATCGGCGCCGAGCGGGCCGGCACTGGATAGGTTTTCAGCTCCTGATACAGCTTGATCAGTTCAGGATCGGCCGTCGCCTCGCATTGCCGGTGCAGGCGTTCCAGCAGATGCGCGCACCACTCTCCGAGATTGACAGTGCGCGCCGCAAGGCCCTGCGGATGGAAGCTGAGCCGCAATACATTGAGCGGCGGGGCCAGTAATTCAGCGGGAATGCCCGCGAGCAGCGGCATCACCATGCCGTTCGCCGACACCAGATTCCAGTGCCGGTCCACGGCCAGCGCCGGATGCGGCTCATGGGCTTTCAGCACCACGTCGATCGCCTGCCGTGCCGATGCGAGCACGGGATCGTCCAGCTTTCGTTGCGGAAAGGCCGGTGCAAAGCCTGCGGCAACGAGCAGCACATTGCGCTCCCGCAAGGGTACGTCGAGCCGTTCGGCGAGGCGCAGCACCATGTCGCGCGACGGCGCCGCACGGCCGGTTTCGACGAAGCTGAGATGGCGCGTGGAAATCTCCGCATCGCCGGCAAGATCGAGCTGGCTGAGACGCCGTCGCTGACGCCATTCGCGCAAGTGGTCGCCGATGGCCATGGGCCGGCTGGGAGCGGAGGTTGCAAGCTGTGTGGTCATGGCAAAAAACTAACACGCAGCTTTTCGTGCTTCCATGACCTGCGAGGTAATCGATTTGCCTCCACGACACGGACATCTTCGGGACATCGCAACCGGTCACCCGAGGAGAACGACCATGATCAATCCGTCTTTGCTGCTCCGCCGCGCCATCCAGATCGACGCCGTCGTCAGCGGCGCCATGGCCATGCTGCTGACTTTCGCCGCCGGCGTTCTGGCGCCGCTGCTGCAACTGCCGGAAGCGTTGCTGCTGGAATCCGGCCTGTTCCTGATCGCTTATGTGGCCCTGATCGGCTGGCTCGGACTGCGCGCCACCATGCCGAGGCTGCTGGTGCTGGCCATCATCATCGGCAACGCCGCCTGGACACTCGGCAGCATCGGGCTGCTGTTCTCGGGCGCTGTGAGCCCGAACCTGCTCGGCCAGCTTTTCGTCGCCGCGCAGGCGATCGCGGTGGGCGTGTTCGCGGAACTGCAGTTTATCGGCCTGCGCAAGAGCAGCGCGGTGCAGGTGGCGTGAGCCGGGAGCTCACAAGCTTATCGTACACTCCTCTTCACCTCTCCCCGGCGGGAGAGGTGAAGTAAAGCGCTCTACGCCTTCCTGGACTTAGCGTTGCCGGCCTTCGCCTTCTTACCGACAGCCTTGGCCTTACCAGCCTTGGCCTTACCAACCTTGGCTTTCACCTTACCAGCCGCAGCCTTCGGCGCTTTCTTCAGCGCCTTCTTGACGTCAGCCTTCTTGGCCTTCGCCTTGTCCTTCTTGCGCTTGGCCTTCTCGGCCTGCTTGGCTTCCTTGCGCTCGGCCTTTTCCTTGGCCTTTGCCTTTTCAGCGCGAAGCTTCGCGCGCTTCTTCTTGCGCTTCGTTTCGCAGCCCTCGCACTTGCAACCGATGGGCTTCAGATATTCTTTGAAATATTCCGTACCGTAGTCGTAGTTGATCTCCTCGCCCGGCTCGATCTTCTTGATTGAGCGGATGATGATCTTCTTCTTCGCCGGGTTGACGTCGGACTCGGCGTTCGGCTTGCAGGAATGATTGATGTAACGCGCGACATTCTTGCGGATCGAGCCGTCGACGGTCCAGCGCTTGCTGATCTGGAACAGATACTTGTTCTCGATCGCGTCGTGCTTCTCGTTCTTCGAATCGAGCAGCGGACCGAAATACTGGATGATCTTCACGCCCTTCTTGATCGGCTGGGTGGCGAACAGGCCGAGGCCTGTCTTGGAACGACCGATGCGATAGGGCTTGGTGTCGGTGGAGACTGGCATGAGGCGGGAACTGGCACGACTGAAGGAATGATCTCGTCTTCTAGATCGATTCCACCGCCCGTGCCAGCGGCGCGCCGGCCACAGGCTGCGCTAATTCGCAGCGTCATGCGCGCTTGGTGGGCTGCTTTGCCGGCTTCTTTTTCGCCGATGTCGCCACGTGCATATTGTCCACGAGATTGGGATACGGCCGACCGGCGCGTTTCGCACGCGCCCTGGCCGCAGCCTTCTGGGCCGGCGTGAGGTGCTTGGATGCTTTACCCGCACGTTTGCGCGGATTGGGGCGCTTCCAGGGAGCCTTGCGCGTGGTCGTCGTTGCCATACGCGGTCAACGCGCATCAGGACGCGAAGTTTCCGGTCCTTATTGCGGCGGCGGCACGCTGATTTTCAACATTTCGACGAAAAGCACTTCCGCATCCGGCCTCCCCGGCAGCCGATCGAGCATATAGTCAAGCCGCCCGGCCAGCACGAGCATGGCAAATCCGTGCGCCAACGACCACGTGCGCGCAATCTGTGCCGCCTGCTGCATCGACAAGGCGTCGGTTGCGACATCGCCGGAATGAACGATGCCGACCACCTGGGCGAGGCTTGCAAAGGAAACATTGCTTGCGTCCTTCAGCGCCGGGCGGTTCATGTCGAGCCGTTCGGTGCGGAACATCAATTGATACATGCCAGGCTGCGCGCGGGCATAAGCGAGGTAAGCGCGCGCACGGGCGAGCGAGCGTTCGATCGGCGTCGCGCCGGTGGCGCTGGCCGCCGTGAGGCTGGCGTTGAAATTGCGGAAACCGACAGCGGCGAGTTCGCTGAGCAAACCCGTGAGATCGCCGAAGTGATGGGTCGGCGCGGCATGCGAAACACCGGCTTCCCGGGCGACCGCGCGAAGTGTCAGCCCGGGCAGCGAATCTCGCTCCAGAACGGTTTGCGCGGCTTTCAGCAGCGCGACGTGTAAGTCCCCGTGATGATAGGGAGATTCCGCCCCGGACGGCTTCCTCGTCGATTTTTCGCCGTGCGGCTTCGCAGCGGCAGATTTGCGGCGAGGTTGCGGCGGCCTCCGCGCGGCCTTGATGCGAGATGTCTTTGCCATGACCGCTTATAGGCAGCTATTTTGACAGTGTAAAGATTTCGCTTGACGGCCCGCCCGCACGAGACTAAACGCATCTTTACATCGTAAAGATAAACAGTAACGGCACTCGGAAAACGCCATGGCCGCCTTTCTCATTCTCGCACCGTTCGGCACCTTTGCCTTGCTCATGCTGGTCGCCTCCGCGACCATGAGCCTGTTCGCAGCAGCGGCGCTGGCGCTCGGCATCGTCATCTGGGACGTCGCCCGCGGCGGCTCGGTGAAGATGCTGGCAGCCGGCTCCGTGCTGCTGTTCGCCGCCATCGGTTGCTACGTCACGCTGATCGACGGCAACTGGAGCCGCACGGCCCTGCATCTGGCGGTCGATCTCGGCGTGCTGGCGATCGCACTGCTGTCGCTCGCGATCCGCGCGCCCTTCACGCTGCAATATGCACGCGAGCAGGTGGATATCGAGACCACGAAACTGCCGGGCTTCCTGGCGGCGAATTACGTGATCACCTGGGCGTGGACATTCGCCTTCGTGGCAATGCTGCTGGCGGACATGTTGGTGATATTCGTGCCGGGTATTCCGCTCTGGATCGGTTTCGCCATTGCCTTCGCGGCCCGCAACGCGGCGCTGTACTTCACAAAATGGTACCCGCAATATCGGCGCGGGAAAGACGTTGCCGCGAAACTCTCTGGAGACCTGCGATGAAGGACGTATTCGCCAAGCTCGGCCAGGACTTCTTTTCCACCATCCTTTTCCTGGTGCTCTATCTGATCACCGGCGATGTGGTGCTGGCGACCTGCGTCGCGATTGCCGGGGCTGTCGCGCAATTCATCCGCGCGCGCGTCAAGGGCGAGAAGCTCGATGTGATGACCTATGCCAGTCTTGCGCTGGTGATCGTGCTCGGCGGCGCCACCCTGCTCACCAATGATCCACGCTTCGTGCTCGCAAAGCCCAGCATCGGCCATTTCGCCATCGGCGCCATCATGCTGCGCAAAGGCTGGATGCTGCGCTACCTGCCGCCCATCGTGAGCGAGACGATTCCCGAATATGTGACGATGGCCGGCTATGCATGGGCGGCCCTGATGTTTGCGCTCGGCGCCGGCACCATCGGTATCGCCCTCAGCGGCGACATGAAGCTCTGGGCGTTCTATGTTACGGTGGTGCTCACCGGTGCGAAGGTGGCGGCCTTCGCCATACAATACATCGTCTTCAGAATTCTCATCGGGCGACGCCTGCGCGCCGCAGCCGTGGCCTCGTAACGACGTTGTCAGAGATACTGATAGAACATCACGCCATTGATCGCGCTGGCTGCAGCCAGCAGCGCCACCACGGTCATATTCATCTTCAGAGCATCGATCATGGCCCCGCCTCGAATCCCGGATCAGTTCCAATTGCCATTGGACCAGGACTCCGCGAGTCGTCACCGCTTTTCTTTTTGCCGCACAGGCTTGCGAGTCCGGGCAGAATCGAGTCCTGCGAGATCGTCGTTAACTGATCGTTCTCACTGATTTCCTGAGTCGCTTTTTGTCGAGCCGGATTCGACAGAACGTGTCGATCAGAACCAGACCTGCATCGGCAGACCGAAGGAATCGCGGGGCACATCGCCATCCGGCAAACATCCTCCGGGATCGCGTGCGGCCAGCGCGACGGCGCAGGCATCGAGGATATCGTCACGTTTGGCACCCGTGCCGCGCCGCTGGGTGGTGAGCCAATCGCCGAGATGTATGAAGCCGTGCGAGATGAGGCGCGTGCGACGCAAAGCAAGCCCCTCCTCCGTATGTTTGGATGGCAGCGGCTCGCCGGCATTAAGCCGCAGAAAGATCAGTTCGGGATGCGCTTCTCGGAGATCGAGGTGGCGGTGCATCCGGGCGAACGCATCGACTTCCATGATCTTGGCGCCGATGTGCCAGAGTTGTAACGAGATGCGGGTCTGGCCGCGCCGCATCGCCTCCGCATTGGCGGACGCAGGATCGCTAAACTCCTCCCACAGCCAGCGCCGCGCGCCAGAGAAGACGCGTGAACCATGCGGCTTGAGCTCAGCGCGCGCCAGACGATCGCATAGACGAACGCCATCGTCGGTCATGCCGATGGGAATATCGATCGCCGCGCGATCGAAGCGCTGTGCGGCGAGCCAAGAGATGTCAGGCGCAAAAGCGATGCTGCAACGATCGCCATCGATAGTGACAGCGACCCAACCCTGGCGAAACCCGTCGAGGCCGATGGCGATCACTGGCGTCAGTCCGGCGACGGTGCGTCTTCTTCCAGCACGGCATCGCGCGCCGCGCCGCCGATGGCCTTGACCAGATCGTCCTCGCCATCATCAGGCAAGGCTTCATTGAGCCCCAGCATCCGCGCCGCGCTGCCATCGTCCGGCATCACGGCGACATCGCGTAGCGCGCGGTCCATCAGGCGGCTCCGCTTGTCGAGTTCGGCGACCGAACCCGCCGCGGTGTTGAGCTGGCGGGCGACCTTGCCCACGGTGTCGTTGTAGCGCTTGAATTCGGTGCGCACGGCGCTGAGGATCTTCCAGACATCGCCGGAGCGCTCCGCAATCACCATGGAGCGGTGATTGACCTGGAAGGCATGCAGGATCGCCGCGAAGGTCGTCGGGCCCGCCAGCATCACATTGCATTCGCGCTGGACGTGATCGAACAGGCCGGGGATGCGCAGCACCTCCGCGAACAGGCTTTCGGTCGGCAGGAACAGGATGGCGCGCTCGGTGGTGCGCGGCGGGTTGATGTATTTCTTGGCGATATCCTTGGCGAAGGCCTTGATGCGGTTTTCCAGCTGCTTGCGGAAATGCGCAGCCAGCTCGATGTCGTTGGCCTCCAGCGCTTCGAGCATATGTTCGTGGTCCTCGCGCGGGAATTTCGCGTCCACCGGCAGCAGCATCTCGTCGCCATCGATCATCGGCAGGCGGATTGCATATTCGACGCGTTCGGCCGAGTTCGGCTTGATCTGCGCGTCCTTCACATACTGCGTTGGCGCCAGGAAATCCTGCAGCAGCATCGCGAGCTGCACTTCGCCAAAAGTGCCGCGCAATTTCGGATTGGTGAGGACGTTTTTGAGATCGCCCACATGGGTGGAGATGCTGCGCATCTCGCCGAACACCTCATAGGCCTTGTTGAGCTGTTCGACCACGCGGCCGAAATTCTCGTTGAGCCGCGTTTCCAGCGTGGTTTGCAATTTCTCGTCGACGGTGGTGCGGACTTTTTCCAGCTCCGCGGCATTTTCGGTGCGGAGCTGATCGAGCCGCCCCTCAACCGTCTGGCGGAGTTGTTCGCCGCTCGCGCCCTGGGTGCGGATCAGTTCGTCGATGGCGAGCTTCGTCGCGTCGAGGCGTTCTTTCTGGTGATTGCTGATCTCGCCGAGCGTTTCGGAGACGCCCTGACGCATGCGCTGGAAACTGCCGCTGAGTTCTTCGCGAAGATTTCGCGCCGACTCCGATTGCGTGGCGCCGGATTGATCGAGCTTGCGCTCGACGATGCTGCGCAATCCCTCGCTCGTCGCTACGGCGCCCTGCTCCATGCGGCCGATATCGGCATTCAGCTTGGTGCCGATATCGTTGATGCGCGTTTCCGTGGTCTTGTTCGAGCTTTCGAGACGCTGACCGAAACTGTCCACCTGCCGGAGCAGTTGCTCTGAGAGTTTCAGCATCATGGTGGCGGCGGCACCCTGCTGCTGGTTGATGGTGGTCAGTAATTCCTGCCTGACAGCGCGGAGCTCGGCATCGGAGGCCGCGCGGATGGCATCGCCCTCGAAGCGCAGCAGTTCGCTCACCTCCGCGCGCTCCAGCGCGAGCGGACGGCGCGCGACCACGATGACGGCCACGATCGCGAACAGCGCGGCGATAGAGGCCAGCGCCAGCGTCGCAATCGGGAAATAGGGAGCGAATTCGGTCACGGGCATCTCTCGCGTACTCTTTTTGTTCTAGCGAGAGAAAACAGCCCCTGCAATCCCCCATAGCGATGGACGACGCGAACACGCACAGCTTTGTCCCGGACGCGCAGCGTGAAACGCTGCTGCGCAGAGCCGGGACCGTAGCGGGCGCCGGCGGTTGTGACGGTACCGGCTCTGCGGAGCGGCACTTCGCGCCGCACCGCGTCCGGGACACATTGACCTCAGCCGAGGTTCAGTTCCTTGAAGAAGTCGTTGCCCTTGTCATCGATGATGATGAAAGCGGGGAAATCCTCGACCTCGATCTTCCAGATCGCTTCCATACCGAGCTCGGGATATTCGACCACCTCGACCTTCCTGATGCAGTGCTCGGCGAGATTTGCTGCCGAACCGCCGATGGAGCCAAGATAGAAGCCGCCATGCTTCTTGCACGCCTCGCGCACCGCGACGGCGCGGTTACCCTTGGCGACCATGACCATAGAGCCGCCTGCAGCCTGGAACTGATCGACGAACGAATCCATGCGGCCGGCGGTGGTCGGACCGAAAGCGCCCGAGGCATAGCCTTCCGGCGTCTTCGCCGGGCCGGCGTAATAGACCGGATGGTTCTTGAAGTAATCCGGCAGCGGCTCACCCTTCTCCAGGCGGTCGCGCAGCTTGGCATGGGCAGCGTCGCGGGCGACGATCATGGTGCCGGTCAGCGACAGGCGCGTCTTGGTCGGATAGTTCGACAGCGTCGCGAGGATGTCCTTCATCGGCTTGTTGAGGTCGATCTTGACCACATCGCCACCGAGCGACTCCTCTACCTTCGGCAGATACTGCGCCGGATTGTGCTCGAGCTCCTCGAGATAGACACCATCCTTGGTGATCTTCCCGAGCACCTGGCGATCCGCGGAGCAGGACACGCCGAGACCGATCGGCAGCGAGGCGCCGTGGCGCGGCATGCGGATGACACGCACGTCATGGCAGAAATACTTGCCGCCGAACTGCGCGCCGACGCCGGACGACTGCGTCATCTTGAGGATTTCCTGCTCCATTTCCAGATCGCGGAAGGCATTGCCATCCGGCGAGCCCTGGGTGGGCAGCGCGTCGAGATAGCGCGCAGAAGCGAGCTTCACCGTCTTCATGCAGAGTTCGGCAGAGGTGCCGCCGATGACGATGGCGAGGTGATAGGGCGGGCACGCGGCGGTGCCCAGGGTCATGATCTTTTCCTTGAGGAAAGCGAGCAGACGATCCTTGGTGAGCACAGACGGCGTGGCCTGGAAGAGGAAGCTCTTGTTAGCGGAGCCGCCGCCCTTGGCCATGAACATGAACTTGTAGGCGTCATCGCCCTCGGCATAGATTTCGCACTGTGCCGGCATGTTGTTGGCGGTATTCTTCTCTTCATACATGGTCAGCGGCGCGACCTGCGAGTAGCGCAGATTGCGGCGCAGATAGGCGTCACGCGCGCCTTCCGACAGCGCGGCTTCGTCCTCGCCATCAGTAATGACGTTGCAGCCCTTCTTGCCCATTATGATGGCGGTGCCGGTGTCCTGGCACATGGGCAACACGCCGCCTGCGGCGATGTTGGCATTCTTCAGGAAGTCGAAGGCGACGAACTTGTCGTTCGACGAGGCTTCGGAGTCCTCGAGGATATTGCGCAGCTGCTGCAGATGGCCCGGGCGCAGATAGTGGTTGATGTCGCCAAAGGCAGCTTCCGACAGCGCCTTCAGCGCGTCACGCGACACCACCAGCATCTCCTTGCCCAGCACGGTCTCGACGCTCACGCCCTCGGAGGTGATCTTCTTGTAAGGCGTCGTGTCCTTGCCCAGCGGGAACAGCGGGGTGTGCTTGTAGGGCGGAACCGGCTTCTGCTGATCGGGGAAAGCGGTGGGAGCGTTCATGGGATGGGCCTCGAGGACGGGAATTTGGAGCCCTTTTAAGAGGTTTCCGTCACATTTTGAAGGGTTCAAAAGAACATGGCGGTGCCCCCTATCGAGCCGATACAGGCCCCGACCCGCCGCTATTCCCTGCCTCTAACACCTTGCGTCGTCGCAATTTCTCACGCTTCACTACGATCGGGACTGAGGAGAGATACGAATGCCGATCGAACGCCTGCGCGCCTATGCCCTCACCGCCGCTTTGATCTTGCCTGCCGCCCTCAGCTCGCCGGCCTATGCCGATCGCTGCGACGATCTCGCCAGGCAGCTCAAGAGCCAGATCGACGGTCTCAGCGTCGGGCGCACGGCGGCCAATGTGATCTATCTCGCACATCCCGCGGCGAAACAGTTGCGGCTCGGTTGCACCAACCGCTCGGTGACCAATGAGCTGTTCGCCCAATCGCTGACGCGAAAGCCGGCACCGGCTTTCACCGATCTCGTCGCCAGCGCCGGGGCTATCATTTTCACGATCCCGAAACAGGATACGCGGACGGGCGCGACGCGGTGTCTCGGCCGCATGGGCCTGCTCCGCGGCAACGACATCAAGATGCGGTTCCGCCGGCTCGACTTCCGCTGCACGCGCGACAAGACCACGGCAGCGATCTCGGTCTCGCGCGGCCGCAACGAGTGAGCGGATCACAACAATTGTAGCGACTTCGGAAAGACGTCGTTTACCAACGACAGCTTGCACAGCCGATCGCTTCAAATTGCAGCGAATGATTCATCACTCTTTGTGCAGGCGTGCCCATGTTTCCAGGACGTATTGGGAAACAGGACATTGCCATGAGCATTTCGAGCGTGACCAGCGCACCGCCGGCCGCACCGATCCAGCCGATCGAAGCGCGGACGCCGGAGCCGAAAAAGCCGGAGACCGCCGAAGAGCGTAATCCGTCGCAGCCGCCACGCCCGCCGCTGCCGCCGGGTCAGGGCACGCGGATCGATCAATACGTTTGAACTGAACTCACACGTCATTGCGAGCAGCGGAGCGACGAAGCAATCCAGACTGCCTTCGTGACTCTGGATTGCTTCGTCGCAAGTGCTCCTCGCAATGACGTTTATTTGTCGAGCGCCTTGTAGCGCCGGAAGATACCTTCCTCGTTGAACGGAATGCGGCGATCGCTGGCGAGATAGGCCTTGATGTTCGGGCGCTCCGCAACGCGGTCGCGCAGGTCGATCAGCATGGGAATGTCGCGCTCGAATGTCTTCATGCGTTTCGGAAACGCGTAGCGCAGGCCTTCGACGATCTGGAATAACGAGAGATCGACATAGGTCACCTTGCGCCCGGTGATATAGGCGCTCCCGCTCGCTTGCAGCAGCCGTTCGAAATAGCCAAGGAATTTCGGCACACGCTCTTTCCAGAATTCGGCCGTGCGTAACTTCGCCGGCCCCTTCTGATCTTCATAGTAGAGCGACGTCCCGATCGGATGATGGGTGTCGTGCACCTCCATCACGAAGTCCGCGATAGTCAGTTGCAGATCGTTGAGCTTCAGCCGTCCGGCTTCGGTCTTCGGCGCAAGGCCATGGCGCGCGCCGAGATAGAACAGGATATTGGCAGTCTGGCCGATCACCAGCGTGCCGGCCTTGAGGAACGGCGGGGCGAAGGGCGGCAGGCCCTTGTTCGCGTCCAGCATCTTTATCATCGCGCCCATGCCGGCCTTGCCGCGGGCGACATCGACGTAATCGGCCTTCGCCTCCTCCAGCGCGAGGCGGACATATTCACCGCGGCCCTGAATCATCGGCCAGTAATAAAGCTCGTAACGCATCCCGGAACCTCATCGCCAATACAGAACCAGAGGTAACAGACCGCGCGCAAGTTGGTTCGCGCAACGCCTGCAAAGCAAAAGCGCCGCGGGATGCCCCCCGCGGCGCTTGCGCAGTTTCGATCTGGCGGGCGGTGTTACGCCTGCTGGATCGCCGAAAGTTCCCAGTTGCCGCCGTTCGTGCGCAGGAAGGTCCAGACTTCCGTCGCTTCGGTCGGTGTCTCGCTGCCGGCGACGAGGCGGTTGGTGCCACGCTCCAGCGTCTTGTCGACCAGCGAGAAACGCATCGCCACGCTGGCATATTCCGCATTGCCTTCGCGCCAGGCTTCCGCGAGGTCGCCCTGCAGCAGCTTGACGTCCGACACCGTGTTGATGTCGTTGTTGGCCTTGTTCTCCGCAAGGTCCTTCGCGAAATACGAGGTCATTTCCGGCGTCGCCAGCTTGCCGAGGGCATCGACGTCTTCCTTCGACCAGGCGGCCTGGACGTCGCCGAGCAGGCGCTCGAAGTCCTCATAGTCCTTCGGCTGGATCTCGACCGGACGCTCGTCCTGACGCGAACCGAAGCCGAAACCGCCGAGACCACCCAGCGCGCTGCGCGGCGCAGCCTGCGGAGCTTCGTTGCCCTGCTGACCATAAGCGTGGTTGGTCTGCACGGTCTGGTTGGCTTCCGGAGCGTTGTAGGGCTGGCCACCAGCCGGGCCGGCATAGGCCGACGCGGTCTGATTCTGGTTGCGGCGCTGCCACCACTTCATGGCCAGGCGAACGACGATGACGATCAGGGCAACCTGCACCAGCAGGCCGATGATCGACATCATGCTGCCGAGTCCGCTGAGGAAACCGCCGCCGAACAGCATGCCGAGCAGGCCGGCGCCGAGGAAGCCGGCAGCGAGGCCGCCAAGCATGCCCATGCCCGGACGGTTAAAGAAGCCCCCCTTGGAGGCGGCGCCTGCAGCGGCGGGACCGGCCATGCCGGGAGCGCCTGGCTGCTGCATGGTGCGATTCATCGGCTGCGCCGCATTGGGTGCGGTCGCCGTCGACGGGGGCGCCTGGAAGGTCTTGGAGCCGCGCGAGCCCATGCTGCCACCCTTACCGCCCGGACGGGCGTCGGCGGCCGAGATTGCGAGTGTAAGCGGCATCGCCAGCGACAGGACAACGGCGAGCGTCTTGATCGCGCCGCGCATGCTGAACGTGAAAGTCATGGTCTTTTCCCTCAATCCCCGGCAGGGGGAAATCGCCCCTAACATGGCGACGCCGCAGCAAAAGGGAAGCGCGCTTCACGCCGCACCACTGCGGCGCTCGGTCGCGGGTTTAGGGACGTTCTAAAGCGGGAGAAAGCTGCGATTTCAACTGCTTGCGTTGCATTGCAAAAGAACGATGGCGCGCCGACCGGTATCAGTTCGGCGCCATCGTTTCTTTTACCTTCTCGATCAGGGCACTGAGTGCAAACGGCTTCGGCAGGAACGCGAACTGCTGATTCTCGGGCAGACTCTTCTCGAAGGCTTCCTCGGCATAGCCGGATACGAAGATGATCTTGAGCTCCGGATTGAGGGCGCGCATTTCCTTCAGCAGCGTCGGGCCGTCCATTTCCGGCATCACCACGTCGGAAACGACGAGATCGATTTCGCGGTTCTGCTCCTCGAACATCTCCAGCGCCTCGACGCCGTTGGAAGCTTCGACCACGGTATAGCCACGCGAGCGCAGGCCACGGGCGTTGAGGCCGCGCAGGCCCTCCTCGTCTTCCACCAGCAGGATGGTGCCCTGCCCGGTTAGATCGGCCTTCGGCTTGGCCGCTTCCTTGGCAGCGATTGCGGCGGCGATAGCCGGATCGGGCGCGGCTTCCTTGTCCTGATGATGGCGTGGCAGGAAGATGCGGAAGGTGGTGCCCTGCCCTTCCTTGGAGTCCACATAGACGAAGCCGCCGGTCTGCTTGACGATGCCGTACACCGTGGAGAGACCGAGGCCGGTACCCTTGCCGACGTCCTTGGTGGAAAAAAACGGCTCGAAAATCTTCTCGACGATCTCGGCGGGAATGCCGGTGCCGGTGTCGGTGACCGCGATCTCCACATAGTCCGCGGAAGGCATGCCCTTGTAGGCAAGCTTCTCGGCCTGTTCGGTGGAAATATTGCTCGTCCGCACAGTGAGCGAACCGCCATCGGGCATCGCGTCGCGCGCATTGACTGTGAGATTCACAATCACCTGTTCGAATTGCGAGATATCCACCTTCACCGGCCATAGATCGCGGCCGTGAACGACCTCCAGCTTCACCTTCTCGCCGATCAGGCGCTTCAGGAGCAGGTCGATATCCGAGAGCGCATCGCCGAGATTGAGCACGGTGGGTCGCAACGTCTGGCGGCGCGAGAAGGCGAGCAACTGGCGCACCAGCGTCGCCGCACGCGTCGCGTTCTGCTTGATCTGCATGATGTCCTGGAACGACGGATCGGTCGGCTTGTGCGCGTTCAGCAGGAAATCGTTGGCCATCATGATGGCCGAGAGCACATTGTTGAAGTCATGCGCGATGCCGCCGGCGAGCTGGCCGATGGTGTCCATCTTCTGCGCCTGGTTGACCTGGTTCTCCAGCGCGCGGCGCTCGGTGGTCTCCAGCATGTAGACGATGGCGGCTTCAGTCTCGCGCTCCTCTTCCTGCACGGCCGTGACGAAGAACTGCCCCCAGCGCTCCTTGGCGCCGGCGAGCTGCAGCTCTACTGGCGCAATATCGCCCTGCCCCTGCGCGGCCTGACCGATGGGCGCAAGCAGTTGCGCGCGGTCGCGTTCGTTCAGCGCGGCGAGGATCGATTTGTTGACGCTGCCATTGTCGTTGAGCGTCTGCGCCAGCTTGGCAAAGCGGGCATTGCCGCGCACAACGGCGCCGCCGAGATCGACGGTGGCGATGGCCATGGGCGTGTGATCGAAGAAGCGCATGAAGCGCACTTCGGCAGCTCGCTGCGGATCGGAGCGCTCATCACGGGCACGGCTGATCACCAACGTACGCGATGCACCCGGCACGCCATCGGCGCCGAAAGCGAGCTTATGATAGAGCCTGACAGGCACAGCCTTGCCGCCGCGCTGCTTCAGATCGATGTCGAAGACTTCGGTCTTCACCTCGCCGGGGATCGGCACGATGGAGGTGAGCAGCGAGGCGCCATCGCCGGACACGATGTCCGACAGCTTCAGGCCGCCGGAGCCGATCTCGGCGAGATCGTGATCGAGGAGGTTTGCGAGCGTCGCGTTGACATAGACGAGCTCGCCTTTCGGATTGACCGAGAAGAAACCGCAAGGCGCATGATCGAGATATTCGATGGCGTGCTGCAGTTCCTGGAACACGTCCTCCTGACGCTGACGGTCGCGGGTGATGTCGGCCACCGACCACACGGTCGATTTCGACTCGCGCTTGCCGGTGCCGAGTGGACGCACGCGCATGCGCAGCCAACGGCCATGCGAGCCGTCAGAAACGGTGACCCGCACTTCTTCCTGCTGGCGTTTGCCCTCGCGGGCAGCCTTGAGCAGGCGGAACACGGCTTCTGAAACATCGGGATTGCCGATGAAGACACGCTCGACGGGCCGGGCTTCCTGCACCGAGGCGGCGCCCGTCAGGGTGAGGTAAGCAGCATTGGCATAGACCACATGGCCGTGTGCGTCGGTCACCGCGATACCATCGAAGGCACCGTTGGTGACCGCACGCATGATCGGGTCTTCGGCTGCGCGGTCGGCGAAGCGGATAATGCCAGCTGCGATGGCGAACAGCATGAACAGGCCGACCATGGCCAGCAGCGCCAGCAGGCCCAGAATATAGGGCTGCGCTTGGGCGCGACCGAGCGTCATGAAGGCGACGGCGCTCGCGACAATCGCCGCCGCAATCAGCAGAACGAGAACAATGCTGCCGCTGCGGCGCACCGGCTCCTGACCAGCCTTGGTCTCCGCCAGCGAGATCTGGCCATCGTGGTCGGTCTCGACGCTCATCGGACGGGATATCGCCTATCTGTCGTGGTTACAGCGCGCGCGGGCGCGCCTCCTGAGTGCCCCAATCGGCTGGGAGCGCGCAAGCGGTTCCGCAGCTCTTTTGCGTCCAACCGGCCGATTCGCAACGTGTTCCCATACTGCCCGAACATCACGCCGGACGCCCGGAGAGGCCGCGCTTGAGGCCCATGACGTAGCCGATCACCTCGGCCACCGCCTGATAGTGCTCGGTCGGAATTTCCTCGTCGATCTCAACGGTCGCATAAAGCGCGCGGGCGAGCGGGACATTCTCGACGATCGGGATGTCATGCTTGCCTGCAACTTCCCTGATCTTGAGCGCGATCGCGTCCATGCCCTTGGCGACGCAGATCGGCGCGGTCATGCCGCGCTCGTATTTCAGCGCCACCGAATAATGGGTCGGGTTGGTGATGATGACGGAGGCCTGGGGCACGGCGGACATCATACGTTTCTTCATGCTCTGCTGACGCAGTTGCTTGATCTTGCCCTTGATGTGCGGGTCGCCCTCGGACTGCTTGAACTCCTCCTTCACCTCCTGCAGCGACATCTTCAGCTTTTCGAACCACGTCCGGTACTGGAAGAAGAAGTCGGCGATGGCGACGAAGGCCAGCATTGCGAGAACGGCGCCCAGCAGCTTCAGCGTCAGGGTCATCGAGATGCCGAGGATCGCGCTTGGGTCGATCCGCACCATGGCATCGAGACGGAAGCGTTCGGGCCAGAGCACTGCGCACATCACGATTCCAAGGACGATCAGCTTGAACAGGCCCTTGAGGAAGTTCGCGATGGCCTGCTTGCCAAACAGCCGCTTGGCGCCTTCCATCGGCGAGAGCTTGCTGAATTTCGGCGTCAGACCTTCCGCCGAGAACACCAGGCGGTGCTGCATCAGATTGCCGGCGAGCACGGCGAGGATCAGAAAAAGAAACGGCATCGCCAGCGTGGACAGCAACGAATAACAGAGCTGCTTCGCCAATTCGACGAGGCCCGGCCCGTCGGTGCGGATCATCCACGAATTCTGCAGCAGGTTCTTCATCGGCGTCAGCAGGCCGGTGCCAATCGATGCATGGAATGACGACAGCACGAGTGTGCCGCCGGCCAGCAGGAACCAGGTATTGACCTCCTGGCTTTTCGCGACATCGCCGCGCTGGTGAGCGTCGTCGAGCTTTTTTTGCGTGGGGTCGTGTGTTTTTTCGTTCTCGCTATCCTCGGCCACAGGCGTCCTCCTACATCCGCGGCATCAGCTGGTGCATCACACCCGCGAAGTAATCCATGTAGGTGCCCATCATGGCCGAGAGCACTAGCGCGAAGATCAGGAAGCCGATCATGATAGAAAGCGGCACGCCGACGAAATACACCTGCATCTGCGGCATCAGGCGCGCCAGCACGCCGAGCCCCATATTGAAGACGAGACCGAACACCAGGAAAGGCGCTGAAAGCTGGATGCCGATCCTGAAGGCCGCGGTGAAGGCATCGGTCGCGAGTTTGGCAACATCGCCCGTGGGCAGGATCTCGCCGGGCGAGAAAATCTTGTAGCTGTCGCTGAGTGCTGCAATCACGAGGTGATGCGTATCGGTGGCGAAGATCAGCGTCATGCCGAGCAGGTTGAGGAAATTGCCGATCAGCACGCCCTGCTGGCCCTGCGTCGGATCCACCGAGGTGACGAAACCGAGGCCGAGCTGCTGCGCGATCACCGAACCGGCCACCGACAGCGCCGAAATGGTGACGCGTGCGGTGGCGCCGAGCACGATGCCAATGACGATCTCGCGCAGCATCAGCACCAGCATCGGCGCGATCGAGGTCATATCGACATTATAGCCGGCGCGGTGGGCCGGCAGCATGATCAGTGTCAGCGCCAGGGCGATCGACAGCTTGATGCGCATCGGAATGTTGCTTTCGCCGAAGCCGGGCAACAGCATCACCATGGCGCCGACGCGGGCGAACACCAGCATGAAGGCGGCAGCGAGAGCTGGCAGGAGCGAAATGTCGATACGCATGAAGGATGTGTATCACCCCCCGATGATTCGCGACGATATCCGCATCATGTAGCTCGACAGCGTATCGCCCATGAAAGGTAACGCCA
This sequence comes from Bradyrhizobiaceae bacterium PARB1, assembly GCA_002256345.1. GTDB lineage: Bacteria > Pseudomonadota > Alphaproteobacteria > Rhizobiales > Xanthobacteraceae > Tardiphaga. The sequence goes on from NKIY01000005.1 coordinate 423,057, forward strand.
GCATCATGGTGGCAAAGACGGCAAGGATCTTCGGGACGAAGACCAGCGACTGTTCCTGCACCTGGGTCAGTGCCTGAACGAGCGAGATCACCACGCCGACGACGAGGCCAACAACCATCAGAGGTCCGGAGACCAGCACGATAGTCCAGATCGCATCGCGGGCGACGTCGAGGGTTTCGGGGCCGGTCATGGGAACGTTCCTTAGTTACTCAGTCCCTCATGGTGAGGAGGCGCACAGCGCCGTCTCGAACCATGAGTTGGGAAGGTCCATCGCCATCCTTCGAGACGCGGCCTGCGACCGCTCCTCAGGATGACGGCAAAGCTAGATCTGCATCTTCAAAATGTCTTCGTAGGACTGGATGACGCGATCGCGGACTGAAACCAGTGTCGAAACGGCGACGTCGGTCTCGGCCACCGCGGTGACGACATCCATGACATTCGCCTTGCCATTGGCCATGGCGACGGTCTGCGCATCCGACTTGCGGCCGGCATCGAGCACGCTGCCCAGCGCCTCCTTGAGGACGGCGCCGAAGGACGGGCCGGCGCCGCTGTCCGCGACCTTATTGAGACCGCCGACGCCGCCCGCGCCGTCCATGATACGGGCGAGACTGGCATAGGCATTCGCGGCGACATTCGGGGCTGCCATGATGGGTGTCCTGTTCAGGCCTTGAGGATATCGAGGGTGCGCTGGATCATCCGGCGCGTGGCGCTGATGATGTTGAGATTGGCCTCATAGGAGCGCTGGGCTTCCTTCATGTCGGTCATCTCAACCAGCGAATTGACGTTGGGCACCTTGACGTTGCCGGCCGCATCCGCTGCGGGATTGCCCGGCTCGTAACGCGTCGGAAAGGCCGACATGTCCGGCCGCACACGGCCGAGACCAACGGTGCGGGCGTCGAGGGTACGATCGAGTTCGGAGGTGAAGGTCGGCACCTTGCGGCGATACGGATCGCCGCCGGGGGTCTGCGCGGTCGACTGCGCATTGGCGATATTTTCCGAGATGACGCGCATGCGACCGGCCTGGGCTCGGAGGCCCGAGGTCGCAATCCCCATCGATCTGGCGAAGTCACTGCTGTTGTCGCTCATATACCCCTCCTCTCAGCCTCAAAGCTCAGCGCTTGCCGATCGCGGTCTTCAGGAGACCGAGGCTGCGGCTGTAGAGCGAACTCGCCGCGGCGAAATCCATCTGGTTGGCGGAGACCTTCAACATTTCGTCTTCGAGATTGACGGCGTTGCCAGCGGGGCGCGTCTCGTAGCCTGTGCGGCCGTTGACATCGAAATTGGCAGGTGCGCCGGATGGGCTGATATTGACGCCCTGGGCGCGCATCATCGGGAGCGTGCCCATGGCGCCACCAGCCGCAGCACCGCCGGCCTTGTCGAATTTCGGCTCGACCAGATCGCGCGGCCTGAACCTTGGCGTATCGGAATTGGCGACATTCTCAGCCAGTACACGCTGACGTTCCTGATGCCACTGCATCTTGGTGCGCAGCACCGACAACATCGGCAGGTCGCTGATCGCCATCGGACTTCTCCGCTCCACCCGGACGCCTTGTCCGAAGCTAGGCAGAAATTTGCCGGCTGCATGGTTAATAACCGGTTAACTCCCGGCGCAGATGATTACCGAAACGTAAAGCAATCCCGTAAAATACGGAATTATTGCGCCTCGCATCGCTTTTTCGCCCGAATTGCCCGATTAACCACAAAGCTCAGCCACGCGACGGGGCGGCTAGAAGTCGTTTTGGCTGCGGCGATTCATAGTTTATTGTTAACCATCGGCAGTTTCTGCCGGGGGCGTTAACAGTCGGGGGCACGATTCCCGCGTTGTCCGGCCTGCACCGATCACGGAATCGGCAGGCGTCGGGCACGCGAGCGGAGCCAGCCGCCGTCTGTCTGGGGATTTTGGGATGCAACAACCGGTCACTTTCATTCTTGCCTTCGTCTTCGTGCTGGCACTGATCGGCCTCGCAGCCTGGCTGGTGCGCCGGTTCGGCGGCAACCGGCTCGGCGCGAATTCTGCACGCGGGCGGATGCCGCGCCTCGCCGTGATCGACGCGGCCGCCGTCGATGGCCGCCGTCGCCTCGTTCTCGTGCGCCGCGACAATGTCGAGCATCTTCTGATGATCGGCGGCCCCTCGGACATCGTGGTTGAACCGAATATCGTCCGCGCAGCGTCCGGCCGTGATCAAGCCCCCCAGCGCGAAACCGCCCGCGGCCCGTCTTTCGCCGATACGCCGAGCTGGACTCCGCCGGAGCCAGTCGAACTCGCCTCCGAACCGGAAGTCGCTCCTGAGCCCGCACCAGCGCGCCCGGCCCGTCCGTCCTTTGTCGAAGAGCCGCGCCGCCCGGCAGCGGCCGTGCTGCCCGAGCGTCGTCCGGAACCAACGATTGCCCCTGTGACGCCCGAGCCGCCCCGTCCGGAACCTCGCCTTGAACCTACGCCTGCCCCCGCGCCGCAGCGTGAGCCGGCTTTGCTCCGTGCGTCCCGCAGCGAGACGCCGCGTTCCGAGATGCCGCGCAGCGAGCCGATGATGCCGCGCCCGATGCGCGCCGATCCGCCGATCCGCACCACGCCGCCAGCCCGCCCGCTCGAGCGCGCCAATATCTCCGCGCCGCCGGTTGCCGCCGCGAAGCCGGAAGTGCCGGCTGTGACGCCGCCGGTCGCTTCCACAACGCCATCGACGCCGGCTGCGATTTCGGCCGCCGATCAGAACCTCGCCGATATGGCCCAGCGCCTCGAAGCTGCGCTGCGTCGCCCGTCCAGCGAGCCGAGCCGTTCGGAAGCCCCCGAACCGCGTGTCGGTGCACCATCGGTCGCGCCCGATGCACCGGCCACAGCGCCGCGTCCACGAGCACCGGAAGTCTCGATCGCCAGTGCAAGCCGCAGCGAAGCGCCGGCGGTGACGCCGCCAACCAAGTCGGGCTTCGAGAATCTCGAAGACGAGATGGCCTCCCTGCTGGGACGGCCGAAGTCGTCTTCGTGAGGCCGGCCAACCTTCCGCGTAGAGTATTTTTCACCTCCGTTCTGATCACCGCCGGGCTCTTGGCCAGCCCGGCGATGGCGCAGGATATCAGCATCAATCTCGGCGGCGGTGGCGGCGGCGTCACCGAACGCGCCGTGCAGATGATCGCACTCTTGACGGTGCTGTCGATCGCACCGTCGATCCTGATCATGATGACGTCGTTCACGCGCATCGTGGTCGTGCTGTCGCTGCTGCGCACGGCGCTCGGCACCGCGACGGCACCGCCGAACACGGTGATCGTGGCGCTCGCCATGTTCCTCACCGCCTTCGTGATGGGGCCGGTGCTGCAGAAATCCTATGACGACGGCATCAAGCCGCTGATCGCCAACGACATCACCGTCGAGCAGGCGCTGGTCCGCGCCGCAGGTCCGCTGCGCACCTTTATGCAGAAGAACGTGCGCGAGAAGGACGTGAAGCTGTTCATGGACCTGTCGGGCGAACCGCCACCGGCGACACCCGACGAGATGTCCCTGCGCATTCTCGTTCCGGCCTTCATGATCTCGGAACTGAAGCGCGCGTTCGAAATTGGCTTCCTGCTGTTCCTGCCGTTCCTGATCATCGACCTCGTGGTGGCCTCGGTGCTGATGGCAATGGGCATGATGATGTTGCCCCCGGCCGTGGTGTCACTGCCGTTCAAGCTGATCTTCTTCGTGCTGGTGGACGGCTGGTCGCTAGTGGCGGGCAGTCTGGTGCAAAGTTACGGGCAGTAGCGAGCGACCAAGCGTACGCTATCGCCTCATCTCGATCTTACGCACCACCGGAATCGCCGGCAGCGAGCCGGTGGGAGCCATATCTGCGACGCCGGGCACAGTCGCCTTCGCGCTACTCTCCGGGAAGCGCTGCTTCATCTCACGCAAGAAACCGTCGAGCGTATCGACCGAGGCTGCCATTTTGGCAATGGCCGCAAATTCCGAACTGTTGCCGGTGGCTGGCTTGCTCGCAGTCTCGAACGCGATCTTGTCGGCGCCGGAATTCATCAGCGGCGCAAACTTCTCGCGGAAGCGCGCAAGGCCCAGCGCATCCTCGGCCAAGGCATAGCCGACCACCGCGCGGATGACGTCACTCTTCTCGCTTGCGGTGAGCGGCGTGAAGTCACGCCAGCGATCGCCGTAATAGAGTTCGATCTGCTCGGCGGCCTCACGCCAGCGCCGCGACGACCAGTAGATATCCGAACGCAGCCGGACCGCCTCGCGGCCGGCGACATTGGCGATAATGTCGAGAGCGAGATCGCGGCGGCCGATATCGCTCTGGGCGCGCGCCTCGAGCAGCAGGCGCTGCTGACGCAGTTCGCCGGAGAGATCGTTGATGCGCGTGGTGCGCATCGCTGCAATCGCACGGTCGGGTTTGCGCGCCATCAGATAGACGGTGGCGAGACGCGCCGCAACCTGCGAGCGCGCGGCGCCTTCGAGGCGATGATCGACCTGATACTGCAGAAGCTCCGCGGCCTGATCGAGCAGGTCTACCGCCACAAGACGATCGGCGAGCCGGCGGATCATCTCGTCGCCGCGACGGCCGATCGGCGTCAGTTCGCGGAATTCATAGAACATCGCCAGCGCATCCACCGGCGGCAACTTGTCGCCTTTCGGCGAGAGATACACTTCGGAGAACAGCGCCTGCGCCTCGTCCTGCACCTGGCGCGCAGCTTCGCTATTGGCCTGGCGCTCGGTCGCGGTGCGCGCGGCCATCAGCGAATCCTTGTAGCGACCGACCTTGGCGTACATCTGCGACAGCAACTGGAGCGCACGAACTTCGACGCCATCGCCGCGCCAGGTCACTGCGAGCGTTTCGAGTTCGGCCAACGCATCCTCGTCGCTGATCTCATTGCGCTTCTGGCGCAGCACGACTTCCCGCAGCTTCGCCTCGGCCGCCGACGGACGATCGATCGAACCGGTGACCTCGGCATATTTCGACAGCGCATCCTTCTCGCGGCCGAGCGCCTCATCGAGCCACGCGCTGAGCAGCGTCGCCGAGGGCTTCATCTCCGTGGGAATGCCGACGACTTCGAGCTCGCTGCCGCGGGCCGATGCGCCAGCATAGTCCTTCACTTCCAGCGAAGCCCGCAGCGCCATCATCAACCCGATGCGCTGCAGATCGGGCGGCAGCGCCGCAAGCGTGAATTCCGAATTCTTGAAGCGCTCGCGCGCTTCCACCCATTTGCCCTGCTTGGCGAAAGCGAAGGCCTTCCACAATTCGGCATCGTAACCCGGGCCGAGCACAGGTTGGGCGATGTCCTTCAGCGTCTGTTCGGGGCGGCCGATCAGCGCGCTTGCCACCGCATGAATGACTAGCGCAGCCGCACTCTCCTCACCCACCTTCATGTCGGAAATCGCGAGATCGGCAACACCCTTGGCTTCGTGATACATGCCACGCGCCATATAGAACTTGGCGAGATCCATGCGCGCATTGGCGACAGATCCGGTGTCGGCCATGGCTGCCGCGTCGATCAGCTTGTCGTAGCGCTGATTGAACGGACCTTCCTGATCGATCCGCCACTGCCCGACATCGAAGATCGGTCGCGCGACCGTTGAGGCGCGCTGCGGAGCGGCATCCGCGGGTGACAGCGTGAGACCACCCGAACGGGTGAGCGTCACCTTGTCGGTAGCCGCATCGACGGATACCTCGTCGGAATTAGTCTGCACGACGACGCCGTGGATCGTCTCCAGCAGCGAGAACTCGACGAAGTCCTGACGACGGACAAAACCGCGCGCCGGCGGGAGAGCCGTAATGACGGTGAGCTGATCACCTGCATCGGGATCGGTGATACGATGCTTCAGACCCGGCCTTGCGAGCGGCACCTGCACGCTGGCTTTGGAAGGATCGACGATGTTACGAACCGCGGACAATGGCTGCGACTGCGTCTGGCGCGTATCCGCCAACATCAGTGTCCATGCCTGCCCGCTACCGTTCGCGTCTTCGGTCGACAGCGAGGCGAGTTGCGGACGGTTGAGACGGATGCGCACCGCCTGCCCCTTGTCGAGCTTGATTGCCTCCGCATCGCCGACCACCGCACCGCTGTCGCGGCGGATCGCGGCGACATCGATGGGCTTCGCCGAGTCCGTCACCAGCCACAGCATGTCGCCGCGGCGGAACAGCGCCACTGGCGTCGGCGCCGGGAACGCAAAATTCATGCGCAGGCCTTCGCTGCTGCGCTTGATCTCGACGGGAACGCCCGCGGCCTCGGCAGGCATTGCAGCCAATGATGGAGCAGTGGCAGGGACAGCGGCCGGAAGCGCCTCTTTCGCAGGTGCCGGAGCGGCCACAGGAGCCTGAGCAGCCGCTGACGGCGCCTCAACGACTTTCACCGGCTCAGGCTTCGGCGCTTCGGGCTTCGGCACGTCGACCTTCGGCGTTTCAACCGTTGCCACGGGCGCAACGACAGGCGCCTCGTTCTTCTTTTCCAGCGCAACTTCGCGCGCGATGGATTCGGAAGTCGGCGGCTTGATCTCGCTGGATTTCTGCGCAGGCGCAGCTTCGATCGGTTTCGATTCCGCGGGCCTACTCTCCACCGGCGGTGTCGGCAGTTGCACAAGCGGTGACGGCTTGTCCGGTTGCTGGAAACCGATATCGACGAAGTAGTTCTTGTCGTCGCGGAACGATTTCACATCGACGTCGCCGATCAACGCGATCTCGACCGCCGTGCGATTACCATCCATGGCCTGACCGATGGAGGCGACGTTGGGCGGCGCGGACAGTTTGGCGTCAGCGAGGTCGAAGACGAGCCCGGCATTGAAGGTCAATGTCAGCCGCTTGTCCTCAAGCAGCGACGAAACGCCGACATTGGGCGGCGTCTCGAAAGCGAAACGCACGAAGGTTGGCTGCACGGAAGCGCGGACGCGGATCGGAGGCTTCTTCTGGCTGTCCGCCAGAGCACGCTGCTGTCGCAGCGCGCGCTCTGCTGCGCGGGCGCGGTCGGACAATTCCTTGACCACGTCCTGCGGCAATCCGGGCGGCGCGCCCTTCCAGCCGTCGGGCAGGAGGTCGATGAAGATACGTTCGCCTGCGGTCATCGAATTGACCGTTACGCGGCGCGACAAAGCGAGGCGGACTGCCGTGCCGTCCGGGTCGCGGCGTGCCGACCCCACATAATCGGGTGCGGCGTCAGCAAGAATTTCGACGGGGACGTCGACCGGGCGCTTGAAGCGGACGATGAGGACGGAGCCGGCCTGGCTCACCTCGGACTCAACATCCTCGGCCAGCTTGAGCGTAATGCGCGCGTAGCCGCCTGAAGTGGAAAGAGCAGCCGTCCCCTTCACGCTCTGAGCGAAGGCGGACAGCGAAAAACCGGTCGAAAGCGAGAGCACCACAGCGAGACCAGCGCAACGCGACGCCGCCCACGTCCATGCGCGGGGGCGCGTCCAACATGCTGCGGCAGGCTTGCGCGGCATTTTCGGGGTGTCTCTCAGCCCAGGCTACGAAGAACGATCATTCGTTCGATCAGCGCCAAATCTAGAAGCGGCCCTCTAAGGAGTTGTTAATGATTTTCTTTAATTCCGCACCGGCCGGCCCTCGATCTTCGGCAATTCCGCCGTCGAGGCCGCACGCTCGCCGCCCTGGGCACGCCGCGCCAGCTCGACGGTGAGGCGTTCCGCCGCCTCGGGCTGCATCAGGCTGAGAATATCCGACATCTTTCGCGGAGCGATCTGCGAGGCGATCTCGAACAGTACGGGCATTTCGAGCCGGTCGAAGATCTTCGCGGCATCCTTTGGCTTCATGCTTTCATACATCGTCACGATGCCCTTGAAGCGTGCAGCGTCGGCTTCGCTCTTCTGCTCCGTGGCCGATTTGATGCCGGCCTCGACGCCCTTCATCTCATCGACCTTGGTCTCGATGCGCTTCTCGGCCGCCTTCAGGAGACTTTCGCGGATTTCGAGCTCGCGCGCCCGTGCGTCGAGCTCCTGGCGGCGCGCCTGCAGCCGCTCGAGGATGGCCCGTTCGGAGTCCGAGATCTTTGGCGCCTGCTCTACCGGCGGCGTGTTAGTGACTGCGATCGCATCGGGAGCGGCAACCTTCGGCTTCGCCGGCTCATCCTTCTTTGCAGCAACCGAGCCGGTGATGTCGGGATCGATCGGCTTGGCGCCGCCGGGGAAATTGAACATGTCCTGCGCCCAGGACTGCTTCGTCGGCTGCGGCTGATATTCGAACACATAGCCGCCGTCGATCACGAGGCCGGCGATCTTGAGAATCGCCAGACCGAGCACCGCAACCAGGACGACAGGCAGGATACGAATATCGCGGAACGCCTTCATGCAGCGATGCCGTCAGGCCTCCGTCGCTCTGCGAAAGCCTGCGCCGCCGCCGCGTTGGCGCGGGCTGCGGAAACACGGCCGGCTGGCGCAGAGGCGGTTGTCGGCGCTTCCTCGGGCTCGGCCTGCGCCGCGAGCGGACGCGCCGCGATAGCGATCTTCGACAGCCGGCGCACCACGTGATCGCCTTCGGCGAGCTGAGCCTTGAGCTGGTCGGCAAGCGCCGTCGCAGCATTGATCTGCGCACCCAGATTCTCGTTGACGTCGCGCACCGTGTGCTTGAGCCCGCCAATGGCGCGCTCGGCGATTTCGGTCACGGTGATCAGCTCACCGATGGTGGCCTTCAACGATTGTTCGTCCGCCTTCAGCTTCTTGAGGCGCTTATTGAGCAGCATGCAATAGCCAATGGTCAGAACGAGCAACACGGCGACCAGGCCTTCTATCACGATTCCCAGCGAATGGCTCATTGTGCCTCCATCATCTTGGTTTGTTCGTCCGCCTTCTCAAACATCGCGAGGGTGGTGTGTGGCTTGCGTAGATGTTTTGTCACACGGATCGCGACGCGGTCGCCGACCCGGCCCATCCGCCCTTCCGTCAGGGTCACGGCGCCGCAGCGAACCGCGACAAGCGCATCGGCCCGCATCTCCAGCGGCAGCGTGTCGCCAACCTTGAGCGTCATCAGCTGCTTCAGCGGCAGATTGGCCTCGTAGAGAACGGCATCCACGGCGATCTCAGCCTGAGCCAGTTCAGTGGCCAGATGGCTTTCCCAGATCGGATCGCGGCCGAACTTTTCGCCCATGAACATCTGCATGAGCGTGGCGCGGATGGGCTCGATGGTCGCATAAGGCAGCAGCAGCTCGATATTGCCGCCGCGATCTTCCATATCGACATGCAGACGAACGAGAATGGCCGCGTTGGCCGGCCGCGTGATGGTCGCGAAGCGCGGATTGGTCTCGAGGCGATCGATATTGAATGACACCGGCGACAGCGGCCGGAATGCCTGTTCGGCGTCAGCCAGCACGACCTCGATCAGGCGCTTGACGAGATTCGTCTCAATGGTCGTATAGGGGCGCCCCTCGATGCGCAGCGAGGCCTGGCCGCGACGGCCGCCGAGCAGCACATCGATCATCGAATAGATCAGGCTGGAATCGACGGTGGCGAGACCGAAATTCTCCCACTCCTCGGCCTTGAATACACAAAGCACCGCAGGCAGCGGGATCGAATTCATGTAGTCGCCGAAGCGGACCGAGGTGATGCGGTCGAGCGAGACCTCGACGTTGTCGGAGGTGAAGTTGCGCAGGCTCGTGGTCATGAGCCGCACCAGGCGGTCGAACACGATTTCGAGCATCGGCAGACGCTCGTAGGACACCATCGAGGAATCGATGATGGCGCGAATGCCGGAATTTTCGTCGAGATTGATTTCGCCGACGCTGAAGCCGAGCAGATTATCGATCTCTTCCTGCGACAGAACGCGCTCGCCGCCGTTCTTGCTGCCGCCGAGATCGCGGCCGCCATCTTCCACCATGGCGGCCCATTGCTCGGCCATGGTGCCGGTGAGTTCGTTCTCTGCAGCAGCTTTTGCGGCCTCGACGGGGTCCTCTGAATCCAGAGACGCTTCCCATTCGGCGGCAATTGCGTCCTGATCGACCTGCTCGGTAGACATCGTTCTAGACCCAGACTCTCACTTCAAGATCGCTCACTGAATGAGGATTTCCTTGAATAGCACCGCGTTGACGTGATTCGGCGCGATCGCCGCATTGACACGGCGCGTCAGCTCTTCCTTCAACCGGAACATGCCGATCGACCCGTTGAGATCGGACGAGCGCAGCTCACGCAGATAGACCTGGGCCATATCGGTGATGCGAGGCATCGCCGGAGTGATGAGCGCCACCTGCGGCGCATCCTTCACTTCCAGCACCAGCTTGGCCTTCAGGTATTGCACGCGCTCGCCGGGCTGACCGGCGAGGTTGACCATGATCTCCGGCACCTCGACGAAGGACAGCGGCTTGACCGCCGGGGGCGCCTCCGCGTGCTCGTCCTTCTTCTTGCCCTTGGCCAGGAAGAAGTAACCGCCACCGCCACCAACGAGCGCCAGCGCCACCACACCAATGATGATCAGCTTGAGCTTGCTCTTCTTGGGAGCTGCGGCCTCGTCCCCGCCGGGGGCGCCGCCTTCTGAATTTTCCGTATCCGCCATCGCCTTGCCCGTTCCGGGAATTGGGATGGGCTCGATGCTGCGAAGCAGGCCCTGAAGACGCGATACAAAATGCCGCCAGCGCCCAAGGCCCTGTCTGATCCGGACGCTAGGTCGCAATGGTTAATGGAATCTTTATTTTCGGGGACCACTAGGAAAATTCTGCCGGCAATTATGGTCAACAAGACCTTTCTGCCGCCCTCCCCAGCCGCCGAAAATATCACAAGCCATTGAAATTAAAAGGCTTATCAAGTTGGCACGAGTTTCGCTGATCCTTTGGCGTGAACCACGGCTTGGGAGAGCTTGAGTGGTTCGCATGATCCACGGACCGGCTTGGGAGAGCCGCCCGTCGGAACGAAGGGGAGATTACCGATGGAGAACATGTTTCTCGTCGGATTGTCGCGGCAGATGACGCTTCGTCGGCAGATGGACGTCGTCGCGAACAACATCGCGAATATCAACACCACCGGCTTCAAGGCCGAGCGGACGTTGTTTCAGGAATATCTGAGCCCCACGGCCCATGAAGACAACTTCACCGGCCGGGATCGTCGGGTATCCTTCGTGCAGGACCGCGCGACTATGCACGACTTTGCCGGCGGCCCGGTCGAGCCGACCAAGAATCCGCTCGACGTGGCCATCGACGGCAATGCCTTTCTTGAAGTTCAGACCCCGGCAGGGACCCGCTACACCCGCGACGGCAGCCTGCAGATCAACAATCAGGGTCAATTGGTGACGTCGAGCGGTTTCCCCGTGCTCGGCAATAACGGCCCGATCGTGTTCCAGCAGACCGACCACGACATCAACATCTCCCAGGACGGCACAGTCACCGTACTCGAAGGCACCAACCGCATCGACAGCGTGCGCAGCAAGATCCGCATGGTCCAGTTCGCCTCGCCGCAGCAGTTGGTGAAGGAAGGCTCGAACCTCTATTCGGCCGGCCCCGGCGCCAATCCGCAGCCGTCGCTGACCGCAAAGCTCAACCAGGGCTTCATCGAGCGCTCCAACATCTCCTCGGTCACCGAGATGACGCGAATGATCGAAGTGACCCGTGCCTATACCGAACTGTCGAACATGCTGCAGTCGCAGGGCGACTCGCGGCGCACGGCCATCGAAAAACTCGCCGACGTTCCGGCTTAAGGACACAGACCCATGCGCGCACTCTACACCGCAGCGACCGGGATGGCGGCCCAGGAACTCAACGTCCAGGTCATCTCGAACAATATCGCGAACATGCGCACGACCGGCTACAAGAAGCAGCGGGCCGCGTTTCAGGATCTCATCTACGACCACGTGCGCCGCGTCGGCGCGCAGGCCTCCGATCAGGGCACCATGATCCCCGTCGGTGTGGATATCGGCGGCGGCGTGAAGACCGTCGGCACCCCGCGCCTGATGGGCCAGGGCACGTTGTCGGCCACCGGCAACGATCTCGACGTCGCGATCCGCGGCGAAGGCTTCTTCAAGATCCAGATGACCGACGGCACCTTCACCTATACGCGTGACGGTTCGTTCTCGACGGACAGCCAGGGCCGCATCGTCAATGCGCAGGGCAACCTGCTGCAGCCGACCATCACCATTCCGACCGCCGCCTCGCAACTCACGATCAATGCCGCCGGTCAGGTCTCGGTAATCGTGCCGGGCACCACGACGCCGACCATCCTTGGCACCATCGGCCTCACCCGCTTCATCAACAAGGCCGGCCTCAATCCGATTGGCGACAACCTGTTCACGGAGACCCCGGCCTCCGGTCCGCCGCAGGACGGCACCGCCAATCTCGACGGTTTCGGCGACATGCAGCAGCGCAATCTCGAGCAGGCGAATGTCGAAGTCGTCACTGAAATCTCCGACCTGATCGCCGCGCAGCGCGCCTATGAGATGAACGCCAAGGTGATAAGCGCCGCCGACCAGATGCTGCAGTCCACATCCGGCATGTTCCGCTGAGGAGGATGATCATGGCATCAGCTATGCGCACGCTCATTCTCGCGACCGCCCTGCTCGCCAGCGCCGCCACCGCGGCGCTCGGCCAGGCCAGACGCGACGACACGATCGCCGTGCCGACGCTGCGCGCGAATGTCTCGGTCGCGAGCGAAGTGGTACGGATCGGCGACGTCATCGACAATGCCGGCCCAGCCGCCGGAATTGCGATTTATCGCGCACCTGATCTCGGCACCGTCGGCTCGCTGACGGCGGCTCAGATCGTCGCGACCTTGCGCAACCATCAGGTGATCGGGGTCGACACCGGCGGTTTGCAATCGATCTCGGTGACGCGACTGTCCCGCAGCATCGAGAGCAAAGACATCGAGGCACAGATCGGCAAGGCGCTGCAGCACCGTAATGGCCTCGGCGACGCCGCCAATCTGACGCTGACCTTCGACCGCGACGTGCAGGATACCCAACTCGACCCCGCTTACACCGGCGCTCTTGATCCCGTTTCCACGCGCTTCGATGCGCGCAACGGCCGCTTCGACGTCACCTTCGCCATCGGCAGCGACAGCAGCGCACCCACCGCCAAGCTGCGCTTCACCGGCACAGCGGTCGAGACCGTTGAAGTCGCCGTGCTCGCCCGCGGCGTCGAGCGCAACGAGGTGCTGAAATCGTCCGACGTCATTGTCGAGCGTCGTCCCAAGGCCGAAGTCGGCAATGACGGCGCTGGCCGCGATCGCGCCGTCGGCATGCAGAGCCGCCGCCAGCTTCGTGCCGGTCAGGCGATCCGCAATGCGGATCTCGCTAAGCCGGACCTCGTCATCCGCGATCAGGCCGTCACGCTCGTCTATCGCGCAGCCGGCATTTATCTCACGATCCGCGGCAAGGCGATGGAAGCCGGCACCGAGGGTGACGTCGTGAACGTCATGAACCTGCAATCCAAGCGCAGCGTTGCCGGTGTCGTCACCGGCCGCGGCGAAGTCACCGTCTCCGCCCCGTCCGCTTCGCCGCTCCCGGGCGAACGCGCGCCGGCTCCCGCTCCCGCAACTTCAGACCCAGCACCTTCCGAAAAGATCTCCCGCGCACCTTCTCCCGTCGCCATTGCCGCCAACGACCGCGTGCCCGTCTCTCGAAAAGCTGAGTAAAGTAGATGTATCAGTCTCGCCGCCCCCTCATTCTTGCAGCGCTCCTCGCCACCGGACTTGGCGGCTGCTCGTCGATCGACCGCCTCGCCTCGATTGGCGAGAAGCCAGCGCTGACCGCGATCGAGAATCCGACGACGCAGCCGGGCTACAAGCCGGTTCAAATGCCGATGCCGAAGCCGGAAGTCGCGTCCTACAACGCGAATTCGCTATGGCGGAACGGTTCGCGCGCCTTCTTCAAGGATCAACGCGCGCGTCAGGTCGGCGACATTCTGACCATCACGGTGAACTTCACCGACAAGGCGAATATCGCCAACGAAACCCAGCGCAGCCGCACCAGCAAGGAAGATTCCGGCATCACCGATTTCGCCGGCAGCAAGCTGCTGAGCGGCAATGCCGCATCTGTGCTGCCAGGCAGGCTCCTGACCACCGACAGCACGTCGTCAAGCGACGGCAAGGGGTCGGTGGTCCGCCAGGAAGCCTTGCAGACGAATGTCGCCGCCGTCGTCACTCAGCTTTTGCCGAACGGCAATCTCGTGGTCGAAGGCAAGCAGGAAATCCGCGTCAACTATGAGATCCGTGAACTGATCGTCGCCGGCATCGTTCGCCCCGAGGATATCCAGAGCGACAACACCATCGACAGCTCGAAGATCGCCCAGGCCCGCATCGCCTATGGCGGCCGCGGCCAGATCAGCGACGTCCAGCAACCGCGTTACGGCCAGCAAGTGATGGATGTGCTGTTGCCCTTCTGAGGATTTGTGAGCTCCCACATCGCAGCGTGCTCCCACGCGCTGCGATGTTCACACGCGGCCTTCCGTCAGCTCCCCTGACGGGAGGCCGTCGTTGTTTTAAAAAAGGCTACGCCTCGAAGCGTACCGTCACGCTCCCGAGACCCGACAGCTCCATCGACACCTCGTCGCCGGCATCCAGCCACGCAGTCTTGACCAGGCTTCCGGTGAGCACGATGTCGCCTTGACTCAGCATCTTACCGCTCGCCGCGAGATGATTGGCGAGCCACGCCAGCGCGTGATGCGGATGGCCGAGCACGTCCGCGCCGGTGCCGCGGCCGACTTCGCGGCCGTTGATCAGCGCACGGCCGACCACAGAGAGAAGATCCGGCGCAGCGGCGCGCGCGACCGGTACGCCGAGCACGCAGCCGGCGGCGAAAAAATCATCCGCGATCAGCACGCGCGGATCGACGCCGCGCCAGTCGGCATAGCGATCGTCAACAATCTCGATGGCCGGGTAATAGGCATCGACGAAAGGCGCGATCGATTCCGCCGTAAAGGGCACATCGGTCGCGACGACCTCGCCGCGGAGCCGCACCGCAATCTCGCATTCGACGCCCACATGGACGTAATTCCTGTAAGGCAGCGATACGCCGCTCTCATGCACGCCGCTACTATACAAACCGCCGGCACAGGGATGGTCGATGCCGAGGTAGACTTGCATCACCGAGCTCGTACACCCGATCTTGTAGCCGACCTGCGCACCGAAATCAGGCGAGAGCAGACTGTGAAGCACGTCCTGTACCCGATAGGCATCCGCCTCGTCATGCGGGATCGCCTCCGCAGGCGGAGTGGACAGCGGCGTCCGATTGACGCGCACGGCCGCAAGGATCTCGGCGATCGCGAGCTGCTTCTCCATCGACAACCTCCCGAAACAAAACGGCCGCCTCGTGAAGCGGGCGGCCGGTCGTTCTTGCGCTATTCGTCGCGATAAACCTTCTCGCGCTTCTCGTGGCGCTCCTGGGCTTCCACCGAGAGCGTCGCGATCGGACGGGCTTCGAGGCGTTTCAGCGAGATGGGCTCGCCGGTTTCCTCGCAATAGCCATAGGTATTATCCTCGATCCGAAGCAGCGCAGCGTCGATCTTGGAGATCAGCTTGCGCTGACGATCCCGGGCGCGCAGTTCGATGGCGCGGTCGGTTTCCGATGAGGCGCGATCGGCAAGATCGGGGTGGTTCACGTTCTCCTCCTGCAGGGTCTGCAGGGTGAGCTTCGATTCGCGGAGGATCTCTTCCTTCCAGGCCAGCAGCTTCGCGCGGAAGTATTCGCGCTGGCGGTCGTTCATGAAAGGCTCTTTATCGGAGGGGCGATAGCTCTTTGTCTTGTCCAAGGCCAATCCATCAATGCTTGCATGGCGCCGGAAATACCCGGACGCGCGGCGCTTATATAGCCACGCGCTGTGACAGACAATAACGTCCAGGAACTACCCGGACTTGTTTCCGATAGGGTTCTCCACTGGAACTTTGGCCGGTCTCGACGGCTTTGCAGCTCAGCCGCGCGCAGCCTTGGCGAGTTCGACCTCAACACGGAGTTCAATTTCGGACAGTACGGCATCGAGGCCAGGATCGCCGGAACTTGCCTTCAAATCGGCCGCAGCCGAACGCAGCCGCGCTACGGTGGCCGGGGTGATCGAGCCCGCCAACAGGCTGATTTTCAGCTCGTCGAGCACGTCGAGGGCACCGCGTCCGCGCTGCACTGACTTCTTTCGCCGCTCGGTGGCATCCTCGACGCTTTGCATTGCCAGCAGCGCATCAATGCTGTTCGCGGCGCGCGGAGCCGCGGCCGGACGTGCATCGGTAGCCGGGGCAGCATCGGGCAGCGAGAAGGTGCTTGAACCGGTCTTCTTCGTTCCCGAGGGAGCGGTTCCAAGCGTGGTGCCGTTCGGTCCGTAAATGCGCATCGGCTGGTCCAAGCGAAATGGCGGCCAATTTCGGTCCGCCCAGTGGCCATTTCCCATTCCCGCGACATCTTCGCTGGAGCTGGCGGCCCTGTCTGCAACCTCGCGCCTTATGGTTAACCAAACGTAAACACCCCGGCAAAAACTGCCGCTGGCGGCAGTTTCGACTCGGCACCGCTCAGGGCGAAACTGGCTGGCGACAAAAAATATATCTATAAATCAACATGATAAAAGGATCGACGCGCTGGCACGGTCCTCGCAGAGTGATGGTCGGACATCGTCATGGGAGTGGCTGATGGTCCAAGCCTAGACCTCGCGGGGAGCAGAGGATGCCGAGCCTGACTTCGATCCGATTCTATCAGACGGCCTGCGCCGCCCTCTGCGCGCTGATGCTGTCGATGGCGTCGGCCCACGCCACATCGCGGATCAAGGATCTCGCGAATATCGAAGGTGTTCGGCAGAACCAGCTGATCGGGTACGGCCTCGTCGTCGGCCTCAACGGCACCGGCGACACCCTCAACAACATTCCCTTCACCCGGCAGTCCCTCCAGGCGATGCTGGAACGCATGGGCGTCAATATCCGCGGCCAGACGCTGCGCACCGGCAACGTCGCCGCAGTGATGGTCACCGGCAACCTGCCTGCTTTCGGCACCCAGGGCACGCGCATGGACGTCACCGTCTCGGCGCTCGGCGATGCCAAAAACCTCACTGGTGGCACCCTGCTCGTCACCCCCCTGCTCGGCGCCGACGGCAACGTCTATGCGGTGGCCCAGGGCTCTCTCGCGATCAATGGCTTTGCCGCCGAAGGCGCCGCCGCCAGCATCACCCGCGGCGTGCCAACGGTCGGCCGCATCGCCAATGGCGCCATCATCGAACGCGAGATCGAATTCGCGTTGAACCGGCTGCCCAATGTCCGCCTCGCGCTGCGCAATCCCGACTTCACCACTGCCAAGCGCGTCGCCGCTGCGGTGAACGATTTCCTCGGCACCAAGACCGCCGAACCGATCGATCCCTCCACCGTGCAGATGTCGATCCCGGCCGAGTTCAAGGGCAATGTGGTCGCGCTGCTCACCGAGATCGAACAGTTGCAGGTCGAGCCGGATCTGGCCGCCAAGATCATCATCGATGAACGCTCCGGCATCATCGTGATGGGCCGCGACGTGCGCGTTGCGACCGTCGCCGTCGCCCAGGGCAATCTCACGGTGACAATCTCCGAAAGCCTCAATGTCAGTCAGCCCGCACCGTTCTCCAACGGCCGCACGGTGACGGCGCCCTCGACCAGAGTCGGCGTCACCGAGGACGGCAAGAAGTTCGCCATCGTGAAAGACGGCGTGTCGCTGCAGCAGCTCGTTGACGGGCTCAACGGTCTCGGCATTGGCCCACGCGACCTGATCGGCATCCTGCAGGCGATCAAGGCCGCCGGCGCGATCCAGGCCGACATCGAGGTGATGTGATGTATGGCATCAACGCAGCCGCGGCCTATCAGGCCAAGCATCCGACCATCAATGGTCGCCCCGATCAAACGTTGATCGATGCGATGGCGAAGGTCTCGCCGCAGGCCCAGGCAAAGACGCGCAAGCAGGCAGAAGACTTCGAAGCGATGTTCCTCAACACGATGTTTTCGCAGATGACCTCGGGCATCAAGGGCGAAGGCCCGTTCGGCGAAACCACCGGCACCGGTGTCTGGCGCTCGATGCTGACCGACGAATATTCGAAGTCCTTCGCCAAGGCCGGCGGCGTCGGCATCTCCAATGAAGTGTTTCGCTCGCTCATCATCCAGCAGGCCAAAGCTTCCAACTAATTCCTCCAACCGACCGCAGAGGACATCGCCATGAACCACGCATTGCGCCAGCAAGCTGCCCCCGCCGCACCACGCGCCGTCGCGACACCGGGCGAGGCGCGCGAGCTCGCGGATGGCCTGATGAAGGTGATGAACGATCTCCTCGCCATCATCGACCAGGAAACCGCGCTGGTTCGCGCCGGCCGCATCCGCGAGGCGATCAAGCTCGAGGCGCCGAAAGCAGACATCTCGAAGCGCTACATCACGATGATCTCGCTGCTCAAGATCAGCCAGACCTATCTCGCCGGCACGACCCCCGATCTGCTGCAAGCGCTGCGCAAGCATCACGATGTGTTCCGTGCGATGCTGCAGGTCAATCTCACCGTGCTCGCGACCGCGCATGCGGTGTCCGAGGGTATCGTGCGCGGCGTCAATGCGGAGATGCAGCGTCGCAACATTCCGCAGACCTACACCGCCGCCGGCCGCCAGGCGCAGCCGGGCCGTGCGAACATGACGCCCCTCGTGATGAGCCGCTCGCTGTAACGAGTAATATGTAGGCTGGGCAAAGGCGCCCTTGCGCCGTGCCCCCCCTCTGCAGCGACGAAGGCGGCGGACGCGCTACGCTTCGCTCACCCACGGTCTGCCGCGTCATGCCGCGCGGCAGCATCGCTCGCTTTTGAATCAAATCATCGATGGGATGTAAGCACCGAATTCAGGCGTTCGGTGCATTATTGCTGTTTGGGAAAGGGGTCGGGAAACATCAGTGGGGCCAGGAGGGCTGCCATGAGTACCGACTACATGATCAAACCGGTGGGGGCACCGGTTGTGGCGCCGATTGCACGACCCGCACCAGAAGCGGTGCGCGAAGCCGTGCCTACTCAGCTGCCGCCAGACAAGACGGTGACCGCCTCTCCCGGGGTCTCGCATGTCAACATTTCACCTGCCAATTACCAGCAGGTGGACAGCGACCGCATTTCCAAAGGCGTGATCATCGATCGGGATGCGAAGGAAATCGTCTTCGTCTCCGTCGACAAGAAGACTCATCAAATCATCAACCAGTATCCGGAAGAGACCCGGCTGCGGACGCGCGCCTATCTGCGGGCGATGGACGTTGCAAAACAGGATGCGAAGCTCTACGAGCGCCGGATCGAGACCGATCGCAACGCCTGACGTCAGACGTCGCGCGCCGCGTAAGCCGTGTCGAGATAAGTGCTGCCGGTCGCGGCATCGGTGACGACGTTCTTGATCGTCGCCTTGTTATTCGCCGTCATCTGGAACTTGGTGTCACCGACACGGAAGGCGTTATCCTTGATCAGCACCTGCTGATACTTCACCGTTCCTTCGCTCTGATACTTCACCTGGGCACGGAAACCATTGACCTGCGAGACGGCAATCTCGAACTTCTTGCCGTTGGCATAGGTCCCTTTCCAGCTGCCCTGATAGAGCTCCGGATCCACTGCGACATACTTCCCCGCAGTGATCGGCGTGGTCGTCTTAGCTGCGGTGGAGAGGATGCTCAGAACGTCAGCCATATCAGCCTCATGCACGCAGCCTCGAATCGCCGCGCTTGGCGCATTACGCAATGCCGGACGTTAATTGATCGTTACGATCTCAAGGACGCCCGGATAGACCGGCAGCGATGTTGCGGTTGATATCGATCAGGGCCTGCAGATGTTCAACCTGGCGAATCTGCTGCAGCGCCGCGCACTGCGTCATCACGAAGATGCCGATATTGGCGATGTTCTGCCGGATCTCGATCTTTTCCGGGTTCTGGTCATTCATGGCGTCGCCCACGAAAATCGACCAGAGCTTGCGATTGAACAACAGCGCCTCATCGAGGCCGGCATCGGTGGTGGACCAGTTTGCGACCACGTCCTGCAGCTTGCGTGCTGCCTTCAGAAGAGCCTGGGCTTCGATGTCTCGCGGTGATGCCGTGGTTTGAGCCGTACGCGCATAAGCCTGGGCACCGATCGACATGCACTACCTCAAGAGCTCTTCTTCCCGCTTGATCAGCGGACGCAATTCCCTGAGTGCTTTGTAGAGTTGGCCACTTAATATTAGCTTACTAATCTCACCGATAGAATCGCGATAGCTTGGAACCGCTTCGATGAGTTCCTTGATGAAGCCGAGATAGAGTTCCTGATAGGCCGGAATGTCGTTCTCCAGATACATCATCTGGACACAGAGATAGATACGCTTCACCGGTGTATTTGCAGTTTCCGCGGTAAGGATATCCTTTTCGCGCAGGATTGGCGCGTCACCGTCGATCAGGAATGCCGTGCGCGTCTCGGAATTCGTGATCACGCTCTGGCCGATGATGATTCGCTCACCGGGCTTCAGCTCGACTCGCAATGGCATTTGTGCCTCCTCTCGTGGCCCCGCGCGGGGCGCTGGAAAATACGACGGCTTGGCGCATAATACCAGAAGCCATCAGTGCGCGTCCGGTCGCCACAGCCCATTGAGTAGCTCGCCTAGTTTTACGAAAAACGGCGGGGTTTCCCCCGCCGTTGAAACATTCGGCTCTTGCGCCAGACTTACTGGAGCAGCTTGAGCACGCTCTGCTGCGACTGGTTGGCGAGCGCCAGGGCCGACACCGCAATCGACTGGCGGGTCGAGAGCGCCTGGCTGTTCGCCGCCTCTTCGTTGGTATCGGCGAGCGTCAGGTTGGACGAGCCGGTCTGCAGCACGTTGATCAGGTTCTTCGCAAAATCCTGGCGGATCTGCACGATCGACAGATTGGAGCCAAGCGCCGATGCCTGCGCGCGCAAGGTGGAACTGGCGATATTCAGCGCGCTCAGGGTATTGTTCGCCGAGGTATTGTCGAGAAAGTCCGTGCCTTTGGCGAGCTTGCTGAGACCGAGCCCTGCCGGCGTCAATGTGGTGCCAGCGATATTGAGCGTCGATTTGCCGGTCTCGTTGAAAACGAGCTTGAGCTGATCGCCACCAAGCAGGTTGATGCCGTTGAAGGACGCATCCTGCGACGTGGTCGTGATCTGGTCGATGATGTTGTTGTATTGCGCGACGAGATTGGCGCGCGATGTCTGCGACGCGAAATCCTGTACGGGCGTGGTCGGCGTCAATCCGTTGAACAGCTTGCCGGCGCCTGCCGCGGTCCCGCCGATCGTACCGATCGTCGATGACGCAGCGTCATTCGACGTGGTGATCGTCAGAAAGCCGGTCGGATCGAGAACCGCCTGCAAATTATTGGGCGCAAGCGCAGCATTGAGCTGCGCTAGAGTCGATACCTGCCCACTCGCGGTACCGAATGTGATGTTCGTCGCCGTGCTCGAGGGGTTGGTCGCAGCGATGGTGAGGGTCAATGCAGGCGGCCCGCCCAGCGCGGTCGGACCCGCTGCCCGCTTCACATTGACCGACGTGCCGATCCCCAGCGCTGCGAGCGCTGCGGTATTTGAGCTGTCGATCTTCAGGTCCGAAGTCGTGCCGGTATGCAGCGTAATCGCACCGATGGGCGCCGCCGTGTTGACTGCGGAACCGGTGCCGCCGGACAGTGTGTCGATCTTGCTGAGCAGCGTCGCCACGCTGTCGGTGATGTTGATCTCGTTGTTACCCGAGGCCCCCGACGCCTTGAAGGTCAGGCTCTGGCCGTTCACGGTGATGGTGTCATTCACCGCGAAATTGGTAGCGATCGAGTCGCTCGGACTCGCGCCCGAGAGCAGCGTCGCGCCGGTGATCGGAGCTGGCGCCGCAGCCTTGTTGTTAGCGATAGCGCCAACGAACGTATTGTCCAGTGGCGTGGCGGTGCCGAGCAGATTGTCAGCGGTCGCCCCCGGATTGATCGGCGTCTGGATCGTCGATTTGGCGTTGTAACCTACGGGGATCTGCAGTGCCTGATTGGCGATCGACTTCGCGGTATCCACCAACTTCTGCAACGATGTAATGCCGGTATTCGCGGCTTGCAGCACCTGCACGCCGTTTCCGATGCCGTCGAGCAGGTTATTGATGTCGCCGGCGCGGCTATCAAGGCCTGCAGCCGTGAAGAAATTCGTCGGGTTATCGAGGGCCGAATTAACCTTCTTGCCGGTCGCGAGACGGTTCTGCGTGGTCGACAGAAGATCCGCCGTCGATTGCAGCGACAGCAGGTTCTGGCGAACCGAGGCCGAGAGTACGATGCCTGACATATGGAAACCTTCCTGTTCCCCGCGCGGACGACCTTCAGGTCGCGCAAGCGCATGGCGCACCTGACGAGACACATCTCGCCGCGACGCTGCCGGTTGAATTTGACGCCCTTCTGGAAGAGGAATCTCGGTCCACCTTGCGGCGATGCCCGGATTAACGCGGTCGATTCTCGACCTACCTGCTTCCTAAACGGGGCCGACTATGCGGCCGTACACCTTAAATTAAGGTTAACATCGTCTTAAGAGCTTGCAGGAGGCTTGCAGCTGCGCGCAAAAGGCCCGGAAACGGGTGTTTCCGGGCCCCTTGGAGCGGTCCAAACGCAAAAGCGGCGGGGTTTCCCCCGCCGCTTCGATGTCTTGCGACTGTTATCAGTGCTTCGCGATTAGCGGAGCAGCTGGAGCACGCCCTGCTGCGACTGGTTGGCCAGCGACAGCGCGGAGACGGCGATCGACTGGCGGGTCGACAGCGCCTGGCTGTTGGCGGCTTCCTCGTTGGTGTCGGCGAGGGTCAGGTTCGACGCGCCGGTCTGCAGCACGTTGATCATCTGCTTCGAGAAGTCCTGACGCATCTGAACGACCGAGAGGTTCGAACCGAAGGCCGAAGCCTGCGAACGCAGCGTGGAGCTGGCGTTGTTCAGGCCGGTCAGGATCTTGTTGGTCGCAGCGTTGTCCAGGAAGTCGGTGCCCTTGGTCAGCGACTGCAGACCGAGGCCGGCCGGATCGAAGGTGACGCCGGTGATGCTCAGCTTCGACTTGCCCGTTTCGTTGAAGGTCAGGGCCAGCGTGTCGCCGTTGAGCAGGTTGACGCCGTTGAAGGACGCGTCAGCCGCGGTCGTCTTGATCTGGTCGATCACCGTGTTGTACTGCGAGACGAGGCCAGCACGGGTGTTCTGAGCGTTGACGTCAGCCACCGGACCCGAAGTGTTCAGCGCACCGAACAGCTTGCCTGCGCCTGTCGCCGTGCCGCTGATGATGCCGCTCGCCGAGAGATCGAACGAAGCTTCATCATTCGTGGTCTGGATCGTCAGCTTGCCGGCGGTGTCGATCGAGGCCTGCAAGTTGCTGGTCGCCAGCTTCTTGTTCAGGTCGTCGAGCGTGTTGACCTGGCCGGCACCCTTACCGAAGGTGATGGTCTGCGGAGCGCTGCCATCGATTGCACCGATCGTCAGCGCCTGACCTGCCTTCGAGCTGGTCGCTGCCGTGGTGCCGGCCGCGAGGCCCACCTTGGCAAGCGCAGAACCGCCGAGGGTGATGCTGCCCGTGGCGTTGCTGTTCGTCAGCGTGAGCTGGTTGCCCGTGATCGACGCAGCCGCGGTGCCACCACCAAGAGCCGTCTTGATCGCAGCGGTCAGGTCGTCGGTGGTCGCAGCAGTGGTCGCGGTCGTGTTCAGGTTGATGGTGCCGTCCGGATCAGTCGTGGACGCAGCAGTGCCGGCACCTGCAGCCGTGATCTTGATCGTCGTACCATTGACGATGAGCGTATCGCCGGAAGCGAAGGAACCACCGGCTGCCGTCGTCAGGCTCGAAGCAGCAGCAAGCGTACCAGTGGCAGTACCTGTCAGCGTAGCAGCCGTATCCGGGGTGCCGAGCAGGTTGTCAGCAGTCGCGCCAGCGATCGTGGCAGAGAACTGCGACTTGGTCGAATAGCCCGAGGTCGCCTGCAGCGCCTGGTTGGCGATCGACTTGGCCGAGTCAACCAGCTTCTGCAGCGAGGTGATGCCGGTGTTGGCAGCCTGCAGGATCTGCACGCCGTTGCCGATGCCATCGAGCAGGTTGTTGATGTCGCTGGCGCGGTTGTTCAGGCCCTGGGCCGTGAAGAAGTTGGTGGGGTTGTCGAGCGCCGAGTTGACCTTGTTGCCGGTCGCGAGGCGGTTCTGGGTGGTCGAGAGAAGATCCGCGGTCGACTGCAGGGAGAGCAGGTTCTGACGGACGGATGCCGAGAGCGTAATGGACATGTTTTGATACCTTCCTGGTAAACACAACTAAACGACCTTCTTGGTCGGTTCCGGGAAGATGCGCCCTGAGACTCTAAAACTTCGTAAAAACAACCGGCGGAATCTCGGGTAATCGCTTTATTTCCAGCCATTTCCGGCAACGTGCATACACGTCCGCGCACACGCGCATTGCGCGCGGAGATGACGTTGAAATTCCAATGATTTTGTTGAAAGCAGTGACGACCGCAACCAGAGACTGGCGGTAGTATAAAACGAAGCGGGGCCCGAAAGGGCCCCTGTCCGTTTATAGAAACTTAACCAGGCTCATCTGGTATAGCGTCGAGGTCGTCTGATACGACGCTTGCAGCGCTGTCTGCAGCGCAAGGATTTTGGTCGCGACTTCGTCGTTATTGATGCCTTCGATACTGTCGAGCATCGTCTGCGCCATCGCCTTGGTCTGTACCTGGCGATCGGTCGTCGATTTGATCGAGGCCTGTGCACCGGCAAAATCGGCCTGGATGTTTTCGATGCTCTGCTGCCCGGGAACATCGGCAAGGTTCGTTGCCACACGCTGGTTCAGCGCCGCAATTTGCGCGTTCGCATTCTTGGCATAGTTGGGATCGGTCAGCTTGCTGGGATCGACGGCGACGGCCGCAAACACCGCAACCGTCTGCAGCTGATTGCGCAGCGCCTGCTCGTCAGCGCGCGCGCCGTATTGCACATTGATCGAGGTATCGATCTGCGACACGGCCGATCCACGGGCCGGACCATTGGCCGCTGTGTCCTGCTCGCCTCGATACCAGATCACCGTATTGGTCGCATCGCCCGCAACCAGCGTGGTGGCCGAGCCGATCGGCGTCGAGCCGACGCGCAGCGGCGGCTGATCGAAGAAATTCTCGCCGGCCTCGATCGCCGAGGCGGCGACCATCGGACCATTGGCGAGATCCTTCATCGCGCTGCCGAGCGCCGTATTGAGGTTGGCCGCGGTCGCGGTGCTGTCGGCGCCAATCGCGAAGCTGCCCGCCGGCAGCGGCGTCTTGTCCGAGGCGGTCAGCACGATGTCTTCCGTGGTGCCATCGGGCATCGTGAAGGTGAACTTCACCTGATCGCCGACGCTGGGATTGGTCGCCCCGAGATCCACCGACATGGACTTCTGCGCCGGCGCACCCGACGGATCGACCGGCTGCGTCACCGTCGCACCAGGGATCGTCGTCGAGACGCCGGTCACCTTCATGCCGAACGGCTGCGCCGCGGTGGGCGGCAAAGGCGTCGTATCTTCTTCGGTGATGGCCACCGAGGTCGCCGGCACACCGACGGCGCTGCCGACACGGCCATTGCCGTTGACGCCGAGATCCGCCGTCTTGCGTTCCGCAATCACCTGCTTGAGGCCGGCGATGGTGGCACCGTTGCCATTCATGATCTGGTCGGCCGGCGCGACAGGCGCCGTATCGGTAGCGCGGCCGGAGAACAGATATCGATCACCCGAGCGCGCATTGAGCATGTCGATACTGTCGAAGAAGTCGAGCGAAGCCGTTTTCTGTCCCGGCGTCTGGCCGGTATTGTCGAAATTGCTGCCGGCGCTGACGGCAGCGCCCTTCACTTCCGAGCCGATGGCGACAAGCCGCTGCAACGACAGGTTGGCCACGCCGATCCGGGTGTTGAGATTGGTCGCCGTGTCCGCATAGGACGCGACCTGGCTGATCTGCGCACGCAAGGCGATCGACAGGCTGCGCCCGCTGCCAAGCCCGGCATAGGTGTTCGCCACCTTGCCGCTCGACAACTGCTGCGTCAGCGTATCGAGCTGATTGCGCAGATCGAGAATGCCGGAGCCGATATAGGAGGTACGTCCGCTAACGCCACTGATCGTCATGATCGCCTCAGAATGCCTGCATGAGGGATTTGTACAACTCGTTCACGGTCGACATCACGCGTGCATTGGCCGAATAGGCGTTCTGCAGCGCCAACAGATGCGCCATCTCGTCGTCCATATTGACGCCCGAAGCATCGGACATCTTTTTATCGAGCGTATTCAGCACGACGTTCTGACCATCGGACAACTGCTTTGCTGCATCCGCCGCAGCGCCCTGCTGGCTGACGAACTGCCGCATATAGCTGAGCAGGCTGCCCGTGAACGGCGCTGTGGTGCTGCCTGTGCCGGTCTGCGCGCCGTAGGTGAAGCTCGCATTGGTGAGCTGGTTCAGCATGAAGGACGAGCGCGTGGTGTCGCCGGCTGCGGTCGATGAACTATAGCTGACGAGCTTGGAGGGATCGGCGATCAGCGCATTGTTGACCGTGAGACGACCGGCAAGACCGGTCATCTGCGACCCGCTTCCGGTGAACGCGCCGCTATAGGCCGAACCGTTGTCGGTGAACAGCGAGAACTGCGTGCTGCCGTCAGCGAGCGTCCCCGGCGGCTGCGTCACCGTGGTGGACAGGTTGGTGATGGTCGCAAAGGCCGGATTGCTGGACACCGACAGTGACGACAGCGACGCACCGCTGAAGGTGACATTGCCGCCGAGCGCGCTGTTGATCTGGTTCAGAATCCCGGCGGTGCCCTGCGAGAAGTCGATGCCGATCACCTTGTCGTTGGGATTGGCGGTCGCCGTATCCGGCAACGGCAGAGCGTCCGGCGAATCCACGCGCATCAGCGAGATCTGTCGCTGCTGGCCCGTCGCCGCGTCGGTGTAAGTGAGATTGATGGTATTGCCCGGCAGCATCTTGGATGCGTCGAGCGAATAGCTGGTGGCCGGCGCCACCGGCGGCGGCGAGACTGTGGTCTTGTCCGACAGCGCGCTCGAGATCGATGCCGCAAACTGATCGAGCTGGTTCTGCGCCTCGACCAGGGTCTTGTCGCGCAGCTCGGTATAGGCGGCGATGGTGCCGGACTTGATCGCACCGCTCGCGGTCAGGTCGATCGATCCGCCATTCGGCAGATCGATCATCACGGAGCCAAGCGTGCTCTTGTTTGGATCCGAGTTCCACGTCGTGCCCGCCGACACGGTGCCTTGCGCATTGAAGCGCAGCGTTGCCGCCTCGTTGCCGACAAGCTGCACGCCCGAACCGGTGAACACCGTCACCTGGTTGGCACCATTGGTGGTGACGCGGATATCCATCAGCTGCGAGAGCTGATTGATATACTGATCGCGCTGATCGAGCAGCGCCGCCGTATTGGCATCGGTGGATGTGCCGCCGAGCGGATTGGCCGTCAACTGATTGTTGATGGTCGCAATCTGCTTCATCAGATTGTTGGCGGTCGTCACCGAATCCTTGATGCCGTTCTCCGCCGCGCCGCGCAGGTTCTGAATCCCCTGCGTCATCGAATTCAGCTGCTGCGCAAGCGTCTTCGCCGCATTGAGCACGCCGGTCCGGGCCGACGAACTGTCGGCGCTGGTCGACAGCGCCTGCACTGCCGCAGTGAGAGCATTGAACGAATATTCCAGCGATCCCACCGAACCCGGATCGCCGTACAGGCTCTGCATCTGCTGCAGGTAGTTCGATTTCAGCGATGCATAGCCCGCGCCGGACATCTCGGTGCGGAGCTGTGCCAGGATATACTGATCTAGCTCGCGGTTGACACCGACATTGCGAACGCTGCTGCCGTCGCCGGCATTGACCGCGACCTGATCTGTCGTCTTGCGGATGTAACCGGGGGTTTCCGCATTGGCGACGTTCGACGAGACGAGCGACAGCGCGGCCTGATTGGCGCGCAAGCCGGCCATGGCGATGGAGAGTGCGGTGTTCAGACTCATGACTAACTGTCGCTCTCAAGGTTCGCGGAAAAACGGCCGCCGGGGCGGCCTTTGGCGTTAGCGCATCACGTTCAGCAGGTCCTGAACCATGGTGTTGGTCGTCGTGATCACCTTGGTATTGGCCGAATAGGCCTGCTGCGTAATGATGAGCTTGGTGAATTCGTCGGCGATGTCGGTGTTCGACGATTCCAGCGACGAGCCGGAGATGCTGCCGCCCTTGCCGTACAGCGCTTCGCCGGACTCGTTGGTCACTTCGAATGCGCCGCCGTCGATGCGCTTGAGGAAGTTGGCGCCGTTGAACGTGGCGACGCTGACTTCGGCGAGGTCGATGTTGCGGCCGTTGGAATAGCTGCCCACCACGCGGCCTTCGTTGCTCACCGAGACGCTCTTGAGCTGACCGGCGGCATAGCCGTCCTGCTGCAGCTGGTTGACCTGCGCATTGCCGTTGGTGTCGGCGAATTGCGTGAGGCCGCCGGTGCCAAACGCCATGGTGACATTGCCGAGCGACTTGCCCGAGACGGTCAGGCCCGTGAGCGTGATCTGGCCGACGACCGGCTGCATCTGGCCGTCAGGGCCGAACTTGAAGTCGGTGCCGACATTGACCCATGCCGCCGTCGCGCCTGTTGCGGACGGATCGGTCTGATAGAACAAATTCCAGGTATCGGTGCCGCCCTGCGTCGCCGACTCCACCTTCGCCCAGCGGAATTGCAGGCTGACAGGCGCACCGTTGCCATCATAGGCGGTGGTGGCACCGCCCGCGATCGACTGATCGAGGAAAGTCTTGCTGTCGCTGCCGATCACGATGCCGGTGCCGGCCGTGCCGCCGCCCGTGCGCAGCCCCGTCACGGTGCCGGTGAAGCCCATCGCCTGGAATGCAGCGACCGCCGTAGCGGACGAACCGGCCGCGATCGTGAAGTCGTTCGCCACGCCGGAGTTCAGAGTCACAACGCCCGTCGAGGAGATGCTCGATGGCGTTGTCGTGTTGCCGGTCAGCGTATCGATCTGCGAAAGCAGCGAACTCATCGTCGCCGTGCTCAGATCGACGAAGGTCGTACCCACGACGGGCGTGGGCGACGGCGTAACGGCGGGATCGTAGAACTGGATGGTGTTGGTGGTGGTCACACCGCCATTGGTCGTCTTCAGAACGAGCGTATCGTTATGGGCAAATGCGGCCGTCAGCGTATCGGTGCCGGCTGCGCCCTTCAGCGTCGTGGAGCCCGAGATCGGAACCGGCGTCGTCGCCGCGTTGTTACGGGCGTTACCGGCAACAGCCTTGTTACCGAACGGCGTCGCTGCGGTCCCAAGCGTGCGCGGATTCGAGATATAGTCCGCCGGCCGCAGCAATTCGGAGCCAGGCACTGCAGTCTGATGATCGGCCGTCAGCGGATAGCTGGCGAGGTTGGCGCGGTAATCGATCTTGGTGGTTGCCTGCGACGGCAGGAAGTCGTTCTGGAAGCGCAGCACTTCCGGGGTCGAGCCCGCCGGGTTGCCCGTCGAGGGATCGATCTTGACGCCCTGCAGATAGTAGCCGGCGCCGTTGACGAGGTAGCCGTTCTTGTCGAGCGAGAAGTCACCGCGGCGGGTGTATTTGTTCACGCCGTCGAAGATGGGCGTCGAGTCCGAGACATTGCCCGGTTTCTGTACGGCGAAGAAGCCGTCGCCATTGATCGCCATATAGGTGGCGACCGAGGCCGACTGCACCGAGCCGGCGATCGTGTTGGTGCTGCGCGATCCCGCATTCACGCTGCCCGCGAGCTGCGCATTGGTGCCGGTATCGGGGATCAGGTCGGTGAAGCTGGTGTCGATCCGCTTGAAAGCGGTGGTCTGCGAGTTGGCGATGTTGCCGGAGATGTTCTCCAGCGCATAGGAGTTCGCCCGCAGGCCCGCAACGGACGTGGTGAGAGCGCCGAAGATACCCATTACATCGTCTCCAACTTCCGGGCGGCCCGCCGGGTTTTGCCAAAGTCACGGCCGCAGTCGGGAACGATGTCGCAAGGCTTATGCCAAGAAGAATAAGTGAGAAAAATCAGCTAACTAACGAAAATGCCCCGGTCCGAAGACCGGGGCACAATTGCCTAGCGGGGAAATATTTGCCGGATAGCCTCGGCGTTTTCGGCCATCTGGCCCGGCCGTCAGGTCGCCGATGGCGTCGCCGGTTTGAACACCATGGCAAAGCCGTCCATGCAGTAGCGCAGCCCGGTCGGCTTCGGGCCGTCGTCGAACACATGGCCGAGATGACCGCCGCAGCGACGGCAATGGATTTCGGTGCGCACCATGCCGTAGCTGCTGTCCTTGCGTTCGCCCACCGCATTGTCGAGCGGCTTCCAGAAGCTCGGCCAGCCTGTGCCGCTCTCATATTTGGTGTCGGACGAGAACAGCGGATTGTCGCAGCCGGCGCAGGCGAAGATGCCCTTGCGCTTCTCTTTCAGCAGCGGGCTGGAGAACGGCCGCTCGGTGCCTTCCTTGCGCAGGATCTCGTATTGCTGCGGCGTCAGCTGCTTGCGCCATTCCTCGTCGGTCTTCATGACCTCGAATTTCTCGTCGGAGGCGGCGCGCGCGGACGAGCCGGTCAGCCATTTCAGCGACAGGAGACCGCCGATACCGGCGGCGGTGGACAGAATCAGACGGCGGTCGATCATGGTTGGTCTCCATCCCAAGCCGGAAGCGAGCTTTCAGCAAAACTACGGACGACAGCTGCCTTCGTTACAATCGCGCGGGGGCACTTCGCTCACGTTTCCGCGAGGCTAACCCCTCTCTCGTCTGCAAGGTGGAAATTGAGGGAACTCGGCCCGCAAGTCAAAGCCGAGCCCCAACGGCGCCGGAGCACCGGATTCGCGTCAATCCACAGTCGGCGCTTCATCGGACAAACGCAGCGCCAGCAGCGAATGAGCCAGCGTGCCGCCGGCCTTGACCGCTGCAGCCACAAACGCGAGCTCCGCCAGTTCCTCGCGGCTCACACCGTGGACGCTGGCCGATCGGGTATGGACATCGATGCAATAGGAACATTGGGTCGTGAGGGCGACTGCTACGGCAATCATTTCCCTGTATTTGCGCGGAATTGCGCCATCGGCCCGTTCCGCGGCGCGATTGAACGCCAGAAACGCCTGCCCCTCATACGGCGCCAGAGCAATGAGCGCTGCGCCGGTCGCGATGTCGCTTCGTCTTTGATAGTCTGTCATTTGGTCCTCTCACCGTTCTTAACGATCATGAGAGGCCGCGAGCTTGCAAAAGGGTTCGCTGCTGAATCTGATTTCATCGACCGGGATCGCAACAAATCAGTCGACCGCGCTGGTGCCACGGCGACGCAGCGACGCCGTTCCGATCAGGCCCATCAGCCAGCACATGGGACAGCCACGCAGCAGCAGCAGCGCGCCGATCAGCAGCGGCGGCAGCAACCAGACGCGCTCGCTGCCCGACATCAGCGCCAGGACGATAAGGACAGCTCCGCCAAGCCCGCGCAGCAAATGAATCGATAGTGATCGACTGCAAAACATCGCGCTTCCCGCTGGCTAGGTTGTTGTTGACGCCAGATAGCCACCTGCAAGCAGATGCTCGCGGATCATCGACCGCGCCCGATGCAGCCGGCTTTTGACGGCATCCACCGAGATGTTCAGATTCTCGGCAGCCTCCTGCGCCGTCACCTCATCAATATCGCGCAAGATCAGAATCTCTCTGTAAGAAGCCGGGAGCGCTGCAATCGCGGCAGTCAGATCCTTGCGGAGTTCGAGCGGAAGCGGATCCTGCCGCAACGTGTCCTCGAGCGATCGGTCGAAGGATCGCAGCCGGTTGCGGGCACGAAAGAGCCGATAGCATTCGCGCTCAATGATTCTGAAAATCCAGGATGCAAAGGTCGCAGCCGTTCGCAATGCACCAATCTTGCGGTAGAGCTGCCACAGCGCGATCTGGACCGCATCTTCTGCGTCTTCGCTTGTGGAGCAGGTGCGACGCGCAAAGCGCCGCAAGTCCGGCTGACAGACGACCAGCAGTTTCTCAACAGCCCCGGTATCGCCGGCACATGCGGCGGCGACCAATCCGCGCTCGACGGTCCTCATGTGTCCGCCTTGATATGTCTGCGGCCAACCATTGCGCACATCGGGCAGAATCCCACAAAGCCCGTGCCGGCAGAAACAAGACCTCCGGCGATTCCGGCCCAGGTCATCCAGGCTACCGGCGCAAACAATGCCGCAAGGCACAGCCCGATTCCAAAGATCAATCTGACGGCTCGCTCCCACACAGGAAGGTTGTTCTTGAAGTACAGCATTCGGGAACCCTCGTTTGTTGACGTCCAGCCATCAGGAGGGGCCTGGATCGAAAAAGGGTTCGCAGCATTTGCGGATTTTTGCTGCGACCTAGCCGGACCGCGGACCGCGGGCCTCGGCACGGGCATTGGCCTCCGCAAGCCGGGCCTCGCGGATCTGCTCCCGCTCCCCGGCCCGCTCGCGATAGCGCGCCAGCCTGCCTTCCAGGGCTGAAACCTGACGCTGCCAGACCCATACCCCATGGCCGACAATGCGACCCAGCCTGCCGCCTGCCCAGACCAGTTCGAACGGAGCGAACAACCTGGTGCGGTCGTCGCGGGCGATCATGCCGCGCGCGATCAGTTGCCCGGCCATGGCCGTTGTGTTCAGCCCCTGATGGCCGAAGCCGCTCGCGACCCACAGGCCCGGCCGCAGTTGCCCGATCTGCGGCATGCCATGAACGGTCTGCCCCATCGCGCCACCAAAAGTCTCGGTGACGGCGACCTTGCCGAGCTGCGGAAACACCGCCCGGATTTGCCGCGCGATCTTGCGCGCAAAGCGCTCCGGTTTGACTGCCCATGTCGTTTCCGGGCTCGACCACATCAGGCGGTCGCCATCCACGACGCGGAAGTGATCCACGCCGTCGCTGTCGCTCACGGAGCCCTGAAAGGCGATCGCTTCCGCCAGTCGCTCGCCGAGCGGTTCGGTGACGCCGGCATAGCGCCAGATCGGCAGCAACGTGTCGGAGAGCCGCTGCGCCGGCGAGCCCAGATGCACATTGCCGGCCAGCACCACATGCTGCGCACGCAGTTGAGCCGAAGGCGTGACGATGCGCTTCATCACGCCGGCGGCGTCGAGGCTCATGGCCGGCGTATCCTCGAAGATACGCACGCCCGCCTGCTTTGCCAGCGCCGCGAGGCCCATCAGATATTTGCGAGCGTCGATCTGGAACGCCTTCGGATAATGAACGCCGTGGAAGTAACGTTGCGTCTTCAGCGCCTCGCGCACGCGCTCGATCTGCCAGCCTTCGGCAACCGTGTCGAAATCCTCGTTGAGCATCTGCAGCCGCGCGATCAGCTTGTCGCCGACATCGACATTGGACACTTCGAGCGCCCCCTCGCTGAACGCGAGATCCGGAATGGCATCTCCCGTCGCGCGCGCGCGGACAGCTTCGGCGCCCTGTTGCGACAGCGCCCACATCTCCCGGGCATCCTCCAGCCCGACCCGCGCAATCAGGTCGGCGACCGGCAGGCCGAAGCCCGGCATCACCGTGCCCAGCTGGTGACCGGATGCGTTCCAGCCGACATGACGGCCTTCCAACACCGCCACACTGGCGCCGAGCTTGGCGGCCTCCAGCGCGATCGACAGCCCGGCGAGCCCGGCGCCTATCACGCAAACATCCGTATCCAGCGGATGGGCCAGCCGCACGCGGTCCTGGTCAGCCACGTCGGGTCCAAATGTCACGCTTGCAGAAGCTGCGGTCATGCCGTTTCCTACGGGCAAGTGGGGCGCTTGTCACGTTGTCCTCATGGTCCGCGTCCATTAATCCGCAATACCCCCGCTGCCCAACGAATCGAGATCCGAATGCGCCGATTGATGCTGCTCCGTCACGCCAAAACCGAAACGGATGCACCCAGCGGCAAGGACTTCGACCGGCGTCTGGACGAGCGCGGGCGCCATGACGCCCCGATGATCGGGGCGTGGCTGAACAGCCACCCGCCGCATCCCGACATGGTCTGCGTATCCACCGCGATGCGCACGCGCCAGACCTGGGATCTCGTTTCCGCCGCGATGCCGTCCAACAAGCCGACGGTCGAGCATGTGGACGAACTTTACGGCGCCGGCCTCGAGGAATTGCTCGCGGTGATCCGCGATGCCGCAGTGCAGGACCCGCGCCGGCTGATGTTGATCGGCCACAATCCCGGCCTGCATGAAATGGCGCTCGGCCTGATCAAGGACGGCAAGCAGGGAGGCGACGCCACCGGTCGCAAGGCGCTGACCGACAATCTGCCCACCGGCAGCATCGCCATCATCGATTTCGACATCGACGACTGGAACGACATCGCCTTCCGCTCCGGCGTACTGGTGCAATTCGTCAGCCCGAAGCTGCTGAAAGACATCGGTCAATAAGTCGCCTGCAGCCGCACCTCGATCGTGCTACACTCCGCCAGACGGTGGAGGTGCAACATGTACAAATCCATTCTGGTCCCGATCGATCTCACCGAGATCGACCTCGCAAAGCCGGCGATCGCGCAGGCCGGCCTGTTCTCCAAAACCTTCGACGCCCGGGTGCGGCTGCTCAATGTGATGCCGCTGACGCCGGTGATGCTGGCGGAATATGTGCCGGCGGATTTCGACACCCAGCAACGCGACAGTTCGGAACTCGCGCTCGCTGCCGTTGCCCGCGACTGCGGCATCGACGGCGCGCATGTATCGAGCGTGGTGCGCCAGGGCGGCATCTATCACGAGATCCTCGAAGAGGCGGCGGCCATCAAGGCCGACCTCATCGTGATGACCTCGCACCGCCCGGCCATGCGCACCTATTTTCTCGGCTCCAATGCCGGGCATGTGGTCCGCTACGCGAAGTGCTCGGTACTGGTGGTGCGGCAGTGACCCTGCTTTCCCTCCCACCCTATACAGCTTCGCTGTGCTTAGGGGAGAAGGAAGGAGGACGCTACTGCAGCAGATCCTTCGGCATGTCATCGAATGTGTAGCTGCGCGGCCTGTTGCGGCGGAGGAAATCCCACCCCTGCCAGCCGAACAGTGCGCCCAGCAAGACGATAAAGACCACACCTGCGAATTCGCCAACAAATAGCGCGCGGATCAGCAACGCCGCCATCGCAAGGCCCAGGAGGGCGAGCGCGGTCACCAGCACGTTGAAGGTCAGCGGCTTGATGCCGGCGCGCAATGTCGCCGTGCTGCCCGCTTCCGCCAGCCGTTCATGCAGAGTCGTGATGAAAGCCGGATATCCGAATTGCGGCTCCATCAGCGCTGCTGTCTGTTTCGATGTGGAGAACATCCTGAGCCGGCGGCCATCGCGATTGCGGATATCGGCACTGAAGCGGCGGCGCTGCATGGCCATCGGCCGGTAGGACAGCCGCACTGACGCGATATCCGCATAGGGCCAGATGCCCGACCGGCGCCCGATCTTCCAGACCAGCCCGTCATCGGTCAATTCGAACCGATAGGCCGGCCCCATCAGCGATGCGCGATAGAAATAGGTTCGCCCGTCGCTTGCTTCGCCCGGCCTGTTCAGCAGTGAACCCAACACGTCCTCGTCTCCGCCGCGCCGCAGCTTGCGCGGGCGCCTCTCCGTCCCTTACAAGCTCCTCATGGCCGAGACGACCATTTTTCCGCACCGCCTGATTCTGGCCGGCGCGACGATTTCGGGGGTGATGCTGGCGCTCGCCGTG
Source organism: Bradyrhizobiaceae bacterium PARB1 (assembly GCA_002256345.1). GTDB lineage: Bacteria > Pseudomonadota > Alphaproteobacteria > Rhizobiales > Xanthobacteraceae > Tardiphaga. The sequence continues at coordinate 458,510 of NKIY01000005.1, forward strand.
CACATGCTCGGCCAGCGCTTCGGTCTCGACCTCGGCGGCCTCTGGCAGGGTGCCCCCGCCAATTTCATGCCCGCCGGCTCCGCCATCGCGTGGTGGCTGATCGCCGCGATGGGTTTTGTGAGCGGCTATGTCACCGCCAATCTGATGGACAGCGCCGCATCCGGCCGTATCCCGCGCCGCATGCGCTACTTCCTGATCGGCATCGGCGTGCTGGTGCTGGCCGGCGCCGGTCAGGCGGCTTCAGCTCCTAACGCGATCCCGACCGCCTCCGGCGTCATCGCCGGCCTGATCGCTCTCGTCCTCGGCGGCATTATGGCCTTCTGCGGTGCACATTTCGCGTTGAAGAAGGTTTAGGCGATCAGCCGCACGGTGGCACCCAAGGCAGACTCCATCCGCATATTGTGTCGTTTAGCCGCGTCTCATTCGGTTGCAGATACCACCGCTATCCGGTCACTTCGGGACATGTTCCTGGCGACGGACGCATCCGGTATGGAACGTCAGGCTTTCAGGCCTATATCAAGGCGGAAGCAGAGACCTCGGCCTATCGTGCAAATTCAGGCAGATTTCAGCTATGGCGGGAATGTGACGAGATCGCGTTCCGGCATTAACGCTGGTGCTGTCAAGGGCTGCACAATGCAGTGTTTTTGCCGTAAGGGTTTGGCCGAGATGAGTGAACGTCGCGTATGAGTGAATCGGCCAGCGTCTGCCCCATGCATAGATCGGCTTTCCCTTTGTTCGCGCTCCGCCGGGAGGACGAATGTTTCGATTGCTGACCGCGCTCGGGCGTGGCTTCAGGCAACATGTCGGCTGGAAACGGCTGGGTGTTGTGGCAAGCCTGATCGTCATCGGCCTCGCCATCTGGCATCTGGTGACGACGCTGAAGGGGCTCAACGCCGCCGATATCCTGACGGCGATGGCAGCCAAGTCCACGATGCAGATCGCTCTGGCGACACTGTGCGTGATCGGCGCCTTCTGCACCCTCACCTTCTATGACTATTTTGCATTGCGAACGATCGGCAAGAAGCACGTTCCCTATCGCATTGCTGCGCTGTCGAGCTTCACCAGCTACACGATCGGCCACAATCTCGGCGCGACGGTCTTTACCGGCGGTGCGATCCGGTTCCGGATCTACTCCGACTATGGTCTTACCGCCATCGATGTCGCCAAGATCTGCTTCATTTCCGGCCTGACCTTCTGGCTCGGCAACTGCTTCGTGCTGGGCATCGGCATGGTGTGGCATCCACAGGCGGCTTCGGCCATCGACCAGCTGCCCGATGCGATCAATCGTCTGATCGGCCTCGGCTGTCTCGCCGGGATTGCCGGATATCTGGTCTGGATCACGACCGGCAAGGAGCGCCGCCAGCTCGGCCAGAACGGCTGGAAAGTCGTACTGCCGTCGGCGCCGCTGACCCTGCTGCAGATCGCGATCGGCGTGGTCGATCTCGGCTTCTGCGCGCTGGCCTTTTATCTGCTGATGCCCGACACGCCCTATGTGGATTTCGTATCGGTCGCAGTGGTGTTCATTCTCGCCACCCTGCTCGGCTTTGCCAGCCATGCGCCGGGCAGCCTCGGCGTGTTCGACGCTGCCATGCTGGTGGCGCTGCCACAGTTCAAGCAGGAAGAGCTCATCGCCACCGTGGTGATGTTCCGCATCCTGTATTTCATGATCCCGTTCGCGATCTCGATCTGCATCATGGGCACACGCGAGCTGTGGCTGAGCGTGATCAAGCCGTGGTACCACCGCAAGACAAATGGGTCGGTCAGCGAGCGCCGCGGTGGCGAGCCGGCCCCGGTGATCGCGCACCAGCAGCCGCTGAAGCGTCAGTCGCAGGGGTGAAACGGGGCTTTTATCTGCGCTGCCCTCTTCTTGTCGTCCCCGCCTGGCGCACCGAAGGTGCGCGCGGAGCGAGGATCCAGTAAACGGCAGCGTCACAGCTCCATCACAAACAGCAGTGTTTACTGGATCGCCCGGTCAGGCCAAGCGACGACAGCAAGGTGTGCCTGCTCAAATCTCATTGATCCCGCTACGAACCTCCTGCGCGGAACGCGGCCGGCATGCTAGGCGTTTCTTACTTCCGCCCCATACGTGACGTTCAAAACCCCCATGTACTCCGCTTCCGCCACCGCCCTGTTCGGACGTTCGTTTCTCGTCGCCGCGACGCTTGCCGGCATGCTGGCGGCATGGCCGCAACAACCGGCCGCCGCGCAGACGGGTGCCGCCAACATCCAGATCTCCTGGGAAGTCCGCAATCGCTTCCGCCTGTTTCGCGAGGAGCGCGACTTCCAGCTTCACGTCGAGGCCATGCGCAATCGTAGCGTGCTCGCATCGGAACAGGCCCTTGGCATCCAGAGCGACGGTCGCGGCTGGGCCCGCAACACCGTCAACCGGCTGTGCATCGATCTCGCCGGCAAGGTCAGCGAGCCCTGCATGCGCGAAGGCACCAGGGAGAGCTATCTGACGCCGTCCGATCATCCGGTTACCGTCCGCCTCACCGGCGAGGTGCCGGTCGGCGCCGTCTGCGCCTGGACCTTTGACGATGGCGAGGGTCCGCGTCAATCCACGCTCGACTGCGCCGAGCCGATCAACTTCCGCGCCCTCTATGGCCGCCGCACCGTGGCCACCGTGGACGTCTCCAGCGGCGACGGTCCGATGCGCACCTCCACCGACATCGTGGTGCGCGACATCCTGATCGCCGGCCTCGGCGACTCCATCGCGTCCGGCGAGGGCAATCCGGACCGTCCTGTCGCATTGTCCGACGATGGCTTCTGCTTCCGCTCCTATTCGGGCGGCCCCACCGCGCAGTATTACCGGCCGAGCCGCGCCGGCTTCAAAGGTGGCCGCTCCTGCGATTCCTACGAATCGCTGCAAGCCTGGCAGCGCGCCGGGGCGCAGTGGCTCAACGCCGCCTGCCATCGCTCGCTCTACAGCTACCAGACCCGCGCCGCTCTCGCGCTCGCCGTCCAGTATCCGCATATCGCGGTGACCTATCTGCCGCTCGCCTGCTCCGGCGCGACTATCCCCGATGGCCTGCTCGGCAGCCAGCGCGCGCGTGAATGCCTGACCACGAAGAATGCCTCGACCTGCGCCGGGAGCGTCAACGGACAGGTCGCCGAACTGCGCGAGGCGATGAGCGCCGTGAAGCGCCGCCAGCCGAACCGCCGGCTCGATCTGGTCCTTCTGTCCATCGGCGCCAATGACATCGACTTCTCCGGCCTCGTCGCCGACGTCATCGTCGAGAACGGCACCGAACGCACGCTGTTCAAGCGCGCCGGCCTGCTCGGCTCCGTAGAGGATTCCCGCAACGCCCTGGTCCGCGATCTCCCCGCCGCCTTCGGCAAGCTGCGCGAACAACTCAAGCCGCTGGTCGGCGGCGACATGGGCCGCGTGGTGTTTGCTGCCTATGCCAATCCGGCGCTCGTCAATGGCGGCCCCTGCCCTGGTGGCCCCGCCGGCTTCGACGTGCATCCGTCCTTCTCTGCCGATGCGCGCCGTCTCGCCAATGTGACCAGTTTCGTGGATCGGGAATTCCTGCCCCGTCTGCGCTCCGTTGCGCTGTGCGAGGGCGGCGTGCTGTGCCGCAATCCGGAAGCAGATCGCATGACCTTCGTCGATGCACATCAGCAGACCTTCGCCAATCACGGCTTCTGCGCCCGCGCATCGAGCGATCCCGAATTCGATCGTGCCTGCTTCTCGCCCAAGGGCGACAGTTTCGAGACCAGCCTCGTGGAAGCCGCTCAGCAGCCGATGGTGTGCGGCCGCGGCGCCAGCGAATTCCGCGCCTATCTGCCCCGCGCCCGCTGGATTCGCGACGCCAATGACAGCTATTTCGCCGCGATGACCTATCCGCAGGGTTACTCGGCGGCCGTGCAGCCGTCGGATATCCACGACGCCACCTGGGGCGTGCTCTCCGCCGTCTATGGCGGCGCCATCCATCCGACCGGCGAAGGCCATGCCGCGATGGCGGATGCGGTCGTTCCCGCAGCAGCAAACGTGCTGCGCTTGAGTGCTGAAGCGGAGGTTTCGCAGGAGCCACTCGCGCCGGTTCAACAGTAATGCCCGGCTTGCAGGATGGGTTGAGCGTAGCGGTACCCGTCCTATCGCGCCTCTGGCTTCATGTTCGATACATCGTCGAAGCGAAAGCTATGCCTCCAGCGTATCCACAATCTGCCTGAGATAGCCCATGAAGCGCTTCTGGTCCGCCTTGGGCAGAGCTTGCAGGATTGCACGCTCCAGCGCTCCATCCCTGACCATGACGCGGTCGAGCACGGCGGCGCCATCGGGCGCCAGAAACAGTTTATAGGCGCGCCGATCTTCCGGCGACGACCGCCGCTCGATCAGTCGGCGCGCGACCAGCCGCTTGACCATTTCGGCAACGGTGTTGCGATCCAGGAAAAGATGTCCGGCCAGCATGTTCTGGTTGAGGCCGGGGCTCTGATAGATGGCAATCAGCGTCGCCTTCTGCCGCGGCGTGATCCGCTCGTCGGCAAACTCGCTGGCGAATTTCTCCTCGGCCGCAAAATGTGCCCGGCGCAGCAGATGTGAAACGACATCGTCGAGCCGGAAGCGATCGAGTATGGACCGTACTTCGGGCGTCAACGTGGGCTCGGCCTTGCCAGGCCGCGCGACCGTCCGCTTGCGCGTTGCACCAGAGGTCCTACTCCGGCGCTTGATAGGCGTGCTGCTCATGATCGTTCGACGGTCATCTTCGTTGCTTGATTGGGCATGTCCTCACTCTGACATCGCATGAGATGCTCAACAAGAGAGCTGGAGCTTGGTGCGAAACGATGCCCCGCATTGCTGTCGTCCAGTGATCAAACTGCCCCATGACGATTCCTTGACATCAATCCGCGCGCTCGCTAGCCTTTTGAAATAGGCTGTATACGTACAAATTTCTGTGAGAGTTGATTACGTAACAGTTGATGATTGCGCATGAAGCGCAACGAGGAGGGGCATATGGCCGTCGATCATCGCGGGATAGTCATCGAGGGACTGGCAAAACCGCGAGGCCGTTATCCGCATCTCCGACGCGCCGGAGACTTCGTCTTCGTATCCGGAACCAGCGCGCGACAGGCTGACAATACGATCGCAGGCGCCCAAGCCGATGCCCTGGGCACGTTGACGGTCGACATCCGGGCTCAGACCCGCGCCGTCATCGAGAACATCGCCAAGATACTGGGTGAGGTCGGCGGAACGCTGTCCGACCTCGTCGAGGTCAGTACGTTCCTCGTCAACATGAATGATTTCGGCGGCTACAACGACGTTTACGGCACGTATTTCGGACCCGAGGGACCTGCGCGCACCACGGTTGCCGTGCATCAACTTCCGCATCCACATCTGCTGATCGAGATCAAAGCTATCGCTTACATACCGCTCCCCCGCAACTGACACCGTACGAGGAACGTCCATGCGCCTGACGCGTCGCCACCTGCTGCAGGGAGCAGCCGCTTCCACCGTCGCCTGGGCCCATGGCGCGCAGGCGCGGCCGGCGCTGGCACGGATCATGGTCGGTTTCGCGGCCGGAGGAACGCTGGATGTGATCGCTCGCCGGATCGCCGATCAGCTCAGCGGACAGTTCGCCGATTCAGTGATCGTCGAAGGCCGGACCGGCGCCGGGGGACGCGTCGCCATTGACGCCACCAAGATCGCCGCCCCGGATGGCACGACCATCGTGCTGTCGCCGTCGTCGCCGATCGTCATCTTCCCGCATGTCTACAAGAAGCTGAGCTACGATCCTGTCACTGATCTGATCCCGATCACGCCGGTCTGCTCCAATGCGCAGACTTTTGTCGTCGGACGCAGTGTGCCTGAGTCAGTCAGGACGCTGCAGGATTTCGTCTCCTGGGCGAAGACCAACAAGACCTTCTATGCGACCCCGGCCGCCGGATCGATCATGCATTTTCAGGGCTGGGCTTTCGTCCGGCAGGCCGGCATCGAAATGACCCATGTCCCCTATCGTGGCATGGCGGCGATCGTGCCCGACATCGTGTCCGGAGCGGTGCCAACCTCGATGGCCGTCACAGGCGACATTCGCCAGCTTGTCGAAGCCGGCACCCTGCGCGCGCTCGCGGTGACGAGCGCACAGCGATCGCGCTTCCTCCCGAATGTGCCGACATTCGCCGAACTCGGCTATGATCAGGTCACCGGTGTCGATTGGTACGGCCTATTTGCCCCCGCCAAGACGCCACAACCGGTCGTCGAGCAGTTGCAGCAGATGATTCATGCGGCGATGAAGGCGAAGCCGGTCGGTGATTTCCTCGAGCAGATGGGCTTCGACAGTTACACGCTGGATTCCGCGCAGCTCGCAAGTCGCATTCGCGAGGAGACCGCGCGCTGGACCCCGATCGTCAAGCAGTCAGGCTTCGAACTCGACAACTGATCAAGCGACGATTTCCCAGTACAGTCGTAGGGCGGATGAATACGAACCCACCCTACGAATTTGCGAATCATTTCGACTTTCGGCGTTTTGCGCCAAGGCTAGGCCGTTAATTTTATTCACGTCGGAAATCGCAGAAATCGAAAGATAAAGAGCTCTATGGCTGCGCGCTACATTGCGGGCGAGTGTGACCGGTCGCACGCGTCCGCAGCGGCACGCCAAAGATCGCAAAGCTGATCCCGGCCAATATCCACACGCTCACGCCGCCATAGAGAAGCACCCAGCCAAAACCATCCGTCAAAGCCTGACGAACGACGGCAGCCGGCACGTGATGCTCGGGCGCAATTGCCGTGCCCGCGGCAACGCTTTCCGCAAGCGAGCGCAGCGTTCCGGTATCAGCCACGCCCGGCAGAGCCGCCTGCAGCGATGCGCGAACGCCTTCGACGAGAATGAGTCCCATCAAAGCGATATTGATCGCCAGCGAAATCATGCGCGCGCTCATATCGATGCCGGATGCCATCCCTGCGCGCTCCGCCGCGACCGATCCGGTGGTCGTATTGGTCACCGGCGTATTGGTCATGCCGAGACCGACGCCTGCGAGAATGCAGCCGGGCAGCATTGTCAGCCAGCTCGGATGATCGACCGAACTGCCGAGCTTCATCAACATGAAGCCCAGCCCGATCGCAAACAGGCCGAGCGGAATGATCAGGCCCGCGTGATAACGAAGCGCCAGGCGTTCGGCCACTGGCGGCACCACCAGGGTCGGCAATGTGTAGGCCAGCAGCGACAGGCCGGCACCGACGCTGTCATAGCCAAGACCGGCCTGAAAATAGATCGGCAGATAGATCATGAACGGCCAGAAGCTGAAATTCATCGCCATCGATCCGATCAGCGCGCCGGAGAAAGTGCGGATCCGGAACACGCTGAAATCGAACATCGGCCGCGGGCTGGTCCGCTCCGCGATGATGAAGCCGACGAAGCTCGCGGCGAACACGGCGATCACCGCGAGGGCGGCCCAACTATCAAAACCGAGATCCGGTCCCTGCGTGATGAAGAATGCGAGGCAGAACACCGCGAGCGACAGCGTGACAATGCCCGCGAGATCCAGCGTGCTGGCGCCAGGGTCGCGCGACTCGCGAACCCCGCTTGCTGCGAGGAACAGCGAGATCGCTGCCAGCGGGACGTGAACGAGAAACACCCACTCCCAACTCGACAGGGCGACAATCGCGCCGCCGACGATCGGGCCGAAGCCGAGACCGATGCCGAAGATGATGCCCCACCATCCGAAGGCAACGGCGCGTGTGCGGCCGGCCTGAAACTGGTGCGACAGCACGGCGATCTGGCAGATCAGCATCGCGCCGCCGCTCATGCCCTGAAGAAACCGGGCCACGATCAGAACTGACGCATCCCGCGCCAGACCGCAGACCAGCGACGACACCGCAAATGCGATGATCGCGCCGATATAGACGCGTTTGCGGCCGTAGCGATCCGCGAGCGCGCCGGTGGCCATCAGCACCGTCGTGACGGCGATCGTGTAGGCGTTCATCACCCATTGCAGCTGCTTGAAGTCGGCGCGCAGCACCGTTTCGAGCGTGGGCAGGATCGCAGGGATGCTGGAGATTTCGAGGCCGAACATCAGGGATGTCAGACAGACGGCCGCCAGGGCCAACGTGCCCTGTCGGGATTCGGAATGCATAGTGTCGCCTTTCACTTAGGGTCAGGCGGAACATAGGCGGCAGTTGACCATCCGATAATCGGATGATTGATTATTTCAGAAACAACAAATTCGGATAGATGACATGAGCGCCCTGGACGTCGAGGCCGTGCAGGCTTTCGTGACCATCGCCGACCTGCAGAGTTTTACCCGCGCAGCCGATGCGCTCGGCACGACTCAGGGGGCGATCAGCGTGAAGCTGAAGCGGCTGGAAGAGCGTCTCGGCCACAGGCTGATCGAACGCACACCGCGGCAGGTCCGGCTGTCCGCCCAAGGCGCGGTTTTCGTCGATGCGGCGCGCGATTTCCTCGCCGCGCATGATCGCGCCATTGCTGCGCTGACCTCGACACGCCGCCGTTTCACGCTCGGCATCGCTGCGCATGTGGTGGGACCGGAAGTGCCGACATTGCTGGCGCGGCTCAATGCGCATGATCCCTCGCTGACCATCGAGGTGCGGCTCGACAATTCGCCAAAGCTGCTGGAGTGGTTCGATCGCGGCGAGATCGATGCGGCGATCATTCGCCGCGAGGAAGATCGCCGCGATGCCGAGGTGCTGGCACCAGAAGATTTTGGCTGGTTCGCCACGCCGGACTTCGCACATCGTCCGGGCGAGCCGCTTCGCCTGGCTGCACTGTCACCGCTCTGCGGCGTCCGCGACATCGCCATTCATGCGCTGGATGCGGCGGGCATTCCGTGGACGGAAGTGTTTCTCGGCGGTGGATCGTCGGTGGTCGCAAATGCGGTCTCGGCCGGGCTCGCAACTGCCGTGTTCTCGTGCCGGGTCGCGCCACCCGGCACGATCGAGATCAGCCGGAAGTTCGGCCTGCCGTCGCTGCCCTCTTCGGAAATCGTGTTGCTCTCGACACTGTCGGATCAGCAATCACGCAAGGCGCTTCGCACCGTCGCCGCGGCATTCCGCGAACATCGCAGCACGGCCGCATAATCAAGGTCGCATCAACAAAAAGGCGGGCCAGGCGCGATCACGCCTGCCCGCCTTGAATTGCAGAACCGATCAGCGCTGCTGCTGCGTCGGTGTGGCGCTTGCCTTTCGCATCGGCTGCGGCTTCGGCACGACGCTTCCTACCGTCGGCGGCTGCTTGGCCGCCACCGTCTGGTTCGGGAAGTACTTTGCTGTCACGCTCGGATCGAGCGATGCCATCTGCGCATCGGGCAGGCGGTACCAGGTCTCGTCCTTGCCGAGGAGCGCGATGCCCCAATAGCCACGGACGGTGAGCGCGCGACCATCCGAACTGACGCTCATCTTGGCCTTGTAGACCTTGCCGTCGCGCGGATCGAGAATGTTACCGTTCTCGTATTTCAGACCCTGCTGCTGCATGTTGCGGATGAAGGAGATTCCCAGCACGGGCTGCCCCTTACGATCATCGACGCATTTACTGCAGATATCGTCGCCGGGTTTGTCGTCGGCGCTCGGGAACGTCTTGGCGATGGCGCCCTCATAGATACCACCGTGATCGACCACCAACACCCAGACGACCGGCTTGCCGTCCTCGAGCTTCTGCCAGAGACCGGCTGCGGTCGGGCCGGCAGCAGCGGGAGCGGGAGCGGCCACGACCTGTTCGGCGGCGAAACCCGGCGTGGCGAGCAGCGTGGCAGCGGTTGCCATTACGGCAAGCTGGCGGGATCGAAACTGGACCATCAATATCCCCTTCGCAGTTCGTCGTCCGGCAACCAAGCGGTTGCGCAGACTATCAATCTTGCGCGACGAAAGAGTGACCCCGCTTGATGGCTTTTGCAAGATTGCCGATCGCGCTTAGAGGTTTCCATTCATTGCCGGTGCCGCAATGCTGCCACAAGAAAGGTAGCCGGATGTCGCTGGAAGGCGTCCAGAACTTGCGGCAATCTTGCGGCGGCTGCGGCAACCGTGAGGCAGCGACCGGCTCCATCGTCGTTAAGGAAACGTAGCGGAGGTTAGTTAACAGCAGGCTTCGATCCCGCGCGGCACCCTTGCCTGTCGTGTTCAACTACGCTGTAACCGCAGCAAGCAAGCTGGAGACCTGTGACGTGAATGCCCCCACCCGCGCGCCTGCGCCGATCCTCGACGACTATCCGTTTCGCCTGACGGACAATGTGCGCTTTATGGATCTCGATCCCAACAATCACGTCAACAACGCGATCTATTCCAGCTATTTCGAGACCAGCCGGGTGATGCTCACCAAGGACTCGGCCTACGGCCTGACACCGGAAGGGCTGAGCTGGGTGCTGGCACGGCTCGATATTCATTTTCGTGCCGAGTTGCACTGGCCCAATGTGATTGAACTCGGCACCGGCATCGAAAAAGTCGGCCGCACCTCGCTGACATTCGCGCAGGTGGTGTTCTGCGGCGGCAAATGCATCGCTTCGGCCAGTGCGACCACCGTGATGATCGGCCTCGACAGCCGCCAGCCGACCGCGATCCCGCCCGAGGTGATCGAGAAGATGCAGCCATGGATGATGCGCAACAGCGGAGCCACCTGATGCGCCCTCTCCTCCTCGCTATCGCTGCCCTGTGCTGCGTCGCTTCGGCTGCGATCGCACAGGAGCCGGTGCGCGAGGAGCTGCGTATTCCATTCTCTGCCGCAGGGCCGCGCGGTCTGGAGGCGGTGTTGCTGAAACCGCCGGGGACGCGGCGATTTCCGCTCGCGCTGCTCAGCCACGGTGCGCCGCGGGATGGCGCCGATCGTCCCGCCATGAATCCATCGCGCGCGCATGCGCAAGCAATGGAATTCGTCCGCCGCGGCTTTGCTGCCCTCGTGGTGATGCGGCGCGGCTACGGCACATCCGATGGCGCTTTCGTCGAACGCGCCGGACCTTGTGAAAAGCGTGACTATTTCACCGCCGGCAATATTTCCTCCGACGACTTGCGGGCAGCTATCGATTCGATGAGCGGGCGCACGGATGTGACAACCCAGGGCATGATCGCCGTCGGCATCTCCGCCGGCGGCTTTGCCAGCGTGGCGCTTGCGGCCCGTCCGCCGCCGGGCCTTGACGCCGTGATCAGTTTTGCCGGCGGTCGCGGCTCGCGCAGCGACAATGACGTGTGCTCCCCCGACGCGCTGGTCGCTGCCTTTGCCAGCTACGGCAAGACGGCACGCGTCCCGATGCTTTGGATCTATGCGCAGAACGACAAGTATTTCGGCCCCGACCTTGCCCGCCGGATGCATGCGGCTTTCATCGGAGCGGGCGGCCGCGCACAACTGATCGAGGCGCCGGCCTTCGGCGAGGATGGCCATGCGCTCTACTCGGCGCGCGGAATCCCGCTCTGGACGCCGATGGTCGATCGGTTCCTGCGCGAGCAGAATCTCGGTACCCGCGATCTGATAGAGGTATCCGCGCCAAGCCTGATACCGCCGCCACAACTCGGCGAGAATGGTCGCTCCAATTTTGCAAGCTATCTGGCAAGCGGCCCGCACAAGGCCTTTGCTGTGTCGCCGCGCGGCGCGTTTGCACACCGGGCCGGTCGTCGCAGCGAGCAGGAGGCACGCGACGACGCGCTCGCCGCCTGCGCCAAATATGCCAAGGATTGTGCGATCTATGCGATCGACGACAAGCTTGCCGGCGCCGCCACGGCAGCCGGCCCGCGCTAGAGCGTTTTCGCTGCCGGTTCGCGTCGCGAAAACGCGTCAAACTAAAAGGCTGGAGCTTCGGTTCTGTTTCGATCAGAACCGAAAAGCCCCTGGATCAGGCCTGACGCTCCGGCGTGATCACGACCAGACCGTCCAGCGTATCGGAGACCTTGATCTGGCACGAAAGACGCGAGTTCGGCTTGATGTCATAGCCGAAGTCCAGCATGTCCTCTTCCATCGGGGTCGGCGCGCCGACCTTTTCCATCCAGGCATCGTCCACATAGACGTGGCAGGTCGCGCAGGCGCAGGCGCCGCCGCATTCCGCTTCGATGCCAGGGATGGCATTGCGGATCGCCACTTCCATCACGGTGGAGCCGACATCCGCATCCACGGTGCGGGTTTCGCCGGAATGATCGACAAAGTTGATTTTGGCCATGATGCTCGCGTCGCCGGGGAGAAAGATACGGCTGTCCTATAACGGGTCGATCCACGCAGCGCCAGCGCTCCGCCGCAAAACCGTCATCTGGAAATGGGGGCTTACGACCGCTTGAGCAGGCCGTCGATCTCTTCGCGTGCCTCGAGCACGGCGTCGGTCAGGCTCATCAGCGCCTCGGTATTGTCGCTGTTGTCCCGCAGACAGTTTTCCAGCCATTCGGCCGCATCGATTACACGGAAAGCACCGACCGCCTCCGCAGAGCCGCGGAGCTTGTGCGCCAGCCGGTCCACATTGTCCGGCATTTTCACGATTTTCTCGATCAACTCGCTCGCCTGGGCCGCGAACATGGCCAGGACCTCACGCTCCAGCGACGCATCGCCCATGGTCATGCGCTTGAGGTGATCGAAATCGAAAGGCCCGTCATCGGGAACCAGCGGCGGTGACGGCATCCATTGAACCCGTTCGAGATGAAGCGGCATTGATATTGGCCCAGAATTCCCTCCGCCGGTCATTCCGGCGGCAATTTTCACGAGCCAAACACGGAATTGGTTAACGGAACGTGTTGTGCACGATCCGGCATTCCGCCGCCATTTTGACGAAAACTCGCCACGATTCCGGGGCCAATCGCGATATTCGTGGCTTAACAGATAGTTACCGGGAGAAGCCGTTAACTATCATTAAGAATGTCTTAACCGGAAGCATTTCATTCGCGCGACCAAGCCAATAGGATGTTTGCGGGAAGTAGCGGACAAGCTGAGCGACCGGCAGTCCGCGATCGTGGGACGGGGTGTATTCCGCGTTACGGCAGAGGGGCCGTGGCGGGGGACAGCGAACACGACTCGTGCGGGAACTTCCGTAGTATTGCGTAACAGGGGACGCGTGGAACGAGCATGGCAAACAATTCAAAGAAGGCCAAGGATCCGACCGAAGTCGCTCTCTCTGCCATTCAGGAGGCGCTCAATGTGGACGGAGCGCGAGAGCCCAATCTGCGCGCCGACAACGCACCGGCCACCAGCCCCGTAGATCTCGACGAACCCCGCTTCGATTCCCGCGTCACTGCAGAACGTCCCGCCTTCGAGCCGGTTGAGGAGCCACGCTTCGGTCGCCGCGCCGCCAATGACGATCGCGAGACCATTGGCCAGATCTTGCAGGCGCTGCAGAAGAACCGCCCGTCCCGCAACGTCTACACCCTCGCCACGCTGTTTGCCGGCGTCTGGGTGATCGCCGCCGCTTTCCTTGCTTTCGCCTTCCTGCCGTCGCTGCAGGCCATGGCCGGCCAGGGCTCCGGCGGTACGCTGGCGCTTGTCGGCCTCGCCGCAGCGCTGGTCGCACCGATCCTCCTGTTCTATTTCCTCGCGGCACTCGCCTGGCGTGGCCAGGAAATGCGCATGATCGCCCAGTCGATGGCGCAGGTCGCGATCCGCTTCTCGGAGCCGGAAGGCTCATCCAGCGATGCCATGGTCACCGTCGGCCAGGCTATCCGCCGCGAAGTCGCCGCCATGGGCGACGGCATCGAGCGCGCCATCGCGCGCGCCGGCGAACTGGAATCCCTCGTCGCCAACGAAGTCTCGGCGCTGGAGCGCGCCTATTCGGACAACGAAGTGCGCATCCGCGCGCTGCTGCAGGACATCGCCCATCAGCGCGACAACCTCGTCGGCCAGGCCGAACAGGTCCGCTCGGCGATTTCCGGCGTGCAGATCGATCTCCGCCACGACATCGCACTGATCTCCGACGCCATTGCGTCGCGCGTCGATGACGTCGCCAAGAGCATCACGAGCGCACTCGAAGAGCGCGGCGAACACATCACCTCGGCCCTTGGCCGCGCCGGCGACAACATGATTCTCGCCCTCGGCGAGCGCGGCGGCGACCTGCTCGACCGCCTGGAAGAAGCCAGCGGCGAGACCACCCGTGCCGTGCTGGAAGCCTCGGAGCGTCTGACCACCAGCCTCAACTTCAAGACCGGCCATGTCCACGACGAGTTCGTCGATCTCGCCGATCGTGTCCACGAGATGCTCAACGAGCGCATCGACCGCATCACCAACGATTTCGAACAGCGCTCCGCCTCGATCGTCGATCGCGTTTCCGATCGCACCGAGCAGGTCCACGATACGCTGAAGAACTCCAGCGACAGCCTGTTGCTCGAACTCGAGTTGCGCAGCAACGACCTCTCCAGCCGCATCGACGATGCCGGCAATCGTCTCGCCACGCAGGTCCTCACCTCCGGGGACAAGGCGAGCGAGTCGCTCGAAGCCACCGTCACCGCCCTTGCCGCCAAGGTCGCGAGCCAGACTGAGAGCGCGCACGATACGCTCAGCCTCCAGATGAGCGCTTTCGAACAGCTCGTGAAGGATCAGGGCCTCGAGCTTGCCGAGCGCTTCTCGCGCGACAGCGGCAATCTCGGTGCCATCATCACCAAGCACATCTCTGAATTCGACCGCACCGTGAAGACCTTCGGTGGCGAAGTGGTCGAGCGTCTCGGTCAGCGTACCGAGGACATCAACAATACGCTGAAGACCTATGTGGACGGCTTCGACGCCCGCGTGACCTCCAATATCGGCGGCATCACCGACACGCTCGACGGTCGCCTCGCCCATTTCGAAACGACGTTCGAGAACCGCGTCAACAGCCTCGACTCGTCGCTCGACAGCCGCATGCAGTCGTTCGACCAGACCGTCGACAACCGCCTCAAGGGCCTCGAAGAAACGTTCGACCAGCGCGCGCAGTCGGTCACCGCGATCGTTGAAGCACGCCTGCAGTCGCTGCAGTCGACGCTCACCGACGGCGCCGAGCGTGCGGTCGACACGGTGGATGCGCGCCTGACCCATCTCACCACCTCGCTGACCGAAGGCACCACCCGTGCCGTCGCGACCATCGACACCCGCCTGACCCACCTCACCAATTCGCTCACCGAAGGCGCGGTGCAGGCGATCCATTCCATCGACGACCGCCTGTCGTTCCTCACGACCTCGCTTACCGAAGGCACCGTGCAGGCGATCGGCGCCATCGATCACCGCATTACAGGGGTCACCCTGGCCATCGATGATCGCAGCAACAGCCTTGCCGACAAGATCACCGCACGTTTCCAGAGCATCCATCAGGGTGTCGAGACCCGCGCCGGCGCCATCGCAAACGAGATCGAAACCCGCGTCGAACAGTTCGAGGAATTGCTCGGTTCGCGTATCGAGGCCGTCGCCGGCCGCATCGAGACCTCGGGCCGTACCGCCAGCGACCAGCTCATGGCCCGCGCCGAAGAACTCTCGGTCGGCATCAAGAGCCATGTGGACGATGCCGAGCGCGTGCTCACCCATCTCATGGTCAACACCAGCGAGACGATCCAGGCCGGCGCCCGCGCCGCGCAAGAGTCTCTCGTTTCGGTCTCGACCGACGTCGGCGCGCAGCTGCGCCTGACTGCGAGCGATATCGAAAGCTCGCTCACCGCCATCGGCACCAATGCCGCCGGCGCCATCGTATCGAGCGCACGCGAGGCACAGACCACTCTCATCACCGCGTCGAGCGACGCCGCCGAGCAGGTCAAGACACTGTCCGCCGATGTCGAGCGCACGCTCACCAGCGCCGGCACGACCACCGCCGCCTCGATCCTGGCCGGCGCCCGCGACGCCCAGACCACCCTCGTCTCGACCTCGACCGAGGTCACGACCCACGTCCAGACGCTATCGGCCGATATCGAGCGCACGCTCACGACCGCCGGCACCGCAACGGCCGACGCCATGCTGTCCGGCGCCCGTGCCGCACAGTCCACGCTGGTCACCGCCTCGACCGACGCGACACAGCAGGTCCGCTCTCTCGCGGCCGATGTGGAGCGCACGCTGGTCGCTGCCGGCAATGCGAGCGCGGAATCCATCCTCGCCTCGACCCGCAACGTGCAGTCTTCGCTCATCGAGGCCTCGACCGAAGCCGCCAACCAGGTGCGCACGCTCGCAGCCGATGTGGAGCGCAGCATCACCGCGGCCGGCGCGGCCACCGCGAATTCGATCGTCACCGGCGCCCGCGAAGCGCACAACACGCTGGTTCTCGCCTCCTCGGAAGCCACGACTCATGTGCAGACGCTCTCGGCCGACATGGAGCGCAGCATCACCGCCGCGAGCAGTGCGACCGCCGACGCGATCGTCAGCCATGCCCGCGAGGCACAGTCGGCCCTGATCGCGGCTTCGACCGAGACCACCTCGACCGTCCGCAACCTCGCAACCGACGTCGAGCGCACGCTCACCGCGGTGGGTGCCGATGCGGCCGCCTCGATCCTGTCGAGCGCCCGGGAAGTGCAGACCTCGCTCACCACCTCGTCGGCTGACGCCGCGTCGCAGATCAAGTCGATCTCGGCCGAGATGGAACGGTCGCTGGCCGCCGTCACCGCCAACACCACCGACAACATTAAGTCGACCGCCGTCGGCGCGCAGCAGACGCTGATCGCGGCTTCGACCGAAGTCGTCACCCGCATCAAGACCACCTCGTCGGAGATCGAGCGCTCGGTATTCACCGCCTCGGGATCGTTCGGCACTACCATGAGCGCGAAGACCGACGAAATCGTCGGCTATGTGCAGCAGCAGACCGACCGCCTGTCGCAGATGGTGGACGCCAAGCGCGGCTCGCTGGTCGATGCACTCGGCTCGAAGGCCAACCAGCTGACGGTCGACATGGACCGCGTGACGGTGGATGCGCTGAAGGCGATCGAAAGCCGCAGCCAGACCTTCTCGCAGACGCTCGCCACCAGCGGCGTCGATGTCGCCCGCGCCATCACCACGGCTGGCGAACTCGCCGCCGGCGCCGTCAACAAGTCGCTCAAGGACCTCGAGACCTCGTCGCGTTCAGCCATCGAGCAGTCGCGTCAGGTGTCGATCACCGCGGTCACCGAAATGCAGGAGACCAGCAAGATCCTACGCACCGACACGGTGGCGCTGTTCGAGCGGCTGCGTGAAGGCAACATCCTGCTGCAGGAGGTGCTCACCGGCGCCCACGACAACCTCAACTCGCTGGAGCGTGCACTCGTCACCCGCGTGGCCGACTTCGTCGCCACCATGAACGACGTGACGTCGCGCAACGGCGTCGCGACCCAGACACTGGAAGAGCAGCTCACCGTCTTCACCGCCAGGTCGGAGAAGGCGCTGGAGGATCTCGGCGAACTCTCGACCCAGTTCGAGGCGCATGGTCACGCGCTGGTGGATGCCGCAGCCCTGGTCGAACAGAGCAACCGCTCGACCCTCACCTCGGTCGGCGACAAGAAGGCGGCGCTGGAATCGCTCGTCACAACCATCGACAGCCGCACCAGCGATCTCGACGCACGCCTGTCCCGCTTCACCGGCCTGCTCGACGAGTCGCTGGCCGCTGCGGAAGAGCGTGCGCGCGACATCGCCCGTGTCGTGGCAGAGACGGCTGGCGCCGGATCGTCGGCGATCACCCGGCAGTTCGAAGCCGTGCGCAGTGCGGCGGAAGACGAGCGCCGCGCCACCACCGATGCGATGGCCGAAATCTATCAGCAGGGCACCCGCGAAGCGGAAGCCATGTTCAAGACCTCGGCGGACAAGTTCGCCTCCATGGTCGTGAGCATGAAGGCGATGGCCGCCGAAATGCAGAACGAGCTCGAAAGCACCCGCACGGAACTCCGCCGCGGCGTTTTCGAGATGCCGCAGGAGGCCGCCGAGAGCACCGCGCAGATGCGCAAGGTGATCGTCGACCAGATCGAGGCGCTGGCCGAGCTCAACCGCATCGTGGCCCGCCATGGCCGCGGCATGGATGTCGTCTCAACCGCCACCCGCAGCGCGCCACAGCGCGAACGCGAGCCAGAGCCTGTGATGGCCACCGTCAGCGCCAGCCGCGTGGAAGCCCGCGCCGAAGCACCGCGTGCGGAAGCGCCACGCACGGAGGCACCGCGTCGTTCGTCGATCGGCACAGCGTCGAGCCTGCCCACTGCAGACTTCGGCAGCCCGTCGCGCCGCACCGAGGCGCCGTCGGTCGCACCGGCCGCTGAAGGACGAGGTGATGGCTGGTTGAGCGATCTGCTCGGCCGCGCCGAGGACGAAGAGGAAGAAGCGCCGCGCGCCCGCGCGCCGCAGCCGGCAGCCCCCAGCAATCCGCTGGAGTCGCTGTCGCTCGACATCAGCCGCCTGATGGACCGCAATCTCGCCGCCGAGATGTGGGATCGCTACCAGCGCGGCGAGCGCAAGGCCTTCAGCAAGCGCCTCTACACGCCAGCCGGCCAGAAGGCGTTCGATGAAGTGGCCCGCAAGTATCGCGCCGACCGCGCTTTCAAAGGCACGGTGGATCGCTACATCACCGAGTTCGAGCGCCTGCTCGACGAAGTGGCCCGCGACGAGCGCGGTCCGGCGGCGCTGCGCGCGCACCTGACCTCGGAGACGGGTCTGGTCTACACGCTGCTGGCCCATGCCGCGGGGCGGCTGGGGTAAGGCCCGGCGGAAATCGAAAAGCGAAAGCGGAGGCAGCGATGCCTCCGCTTTTTTGTTTTGGACCTACTGCGGGATAGATTGGGTACCGGCGGCCCTCCCCGAAGCGAAGCCGTTCCGCTATCACGCGCTTTCCGACGGGCTACGGCGCCCGCTCAACCAGATGCGCGCGCGACGCCGACGGCGCAAAACCATCGGTGAAATACTGCGTTTCTTCGATCACACGGCCGTCGCTGAATTGCATGATGCTCACCGCATAGGACGGCACGCCGTCATAGCTCAGCGTGAACTCGGTCACCCACAGATCGCCGCTACCGACGATACGTCGGACGGCAAAGCGCTTGTGGTTCGGTTGCAGGGCGCGGCTCTCGCGAATCCTGTGGCGGCCACGGATACGCTCACCGGATTGCGGATAAGTGAGTATGGCATCATCATGATAGATGTCATGCTCTGCCGCGAAATCGTTGGCGTCCGCGGCATCCCAATGACAATGCAGCGCCCGGCGCAGGGATTGCTCGTCCATGACAGCCTCCGGTCATTCGACTGGCGAATACAGCGAATATAGGAGCGTTCCTGCGGATTACACAAATCCGATCCGCTGTGTGAAGCTGCGTGTCTCACCTGCCGCGATGTGCATCACGCCGGGCTTGTTGGCGAACTCGCCGTCAAAATCGACCGGGCTGGCATAACCATGCCACGGCTCGATACACAGGAACGCCGCCCCCGACGGTTTTGACCAGATGCCGAGCTGCGGGAACCCGTCCCAGGCGAAGGTGATCGTCGGAGCTCCTGGCGCCTGATAGCGGAGCGACCTGCTGGCGATTTGATCGAAGATCATTGCATCGCTGGCGAAAAGCGCTTCGGACAGCGCAAGCGTATCGCCCCGCACCGCCGTCGCTTCCGGCTCCGGCAGCAACAGCCCCCCAGCGAGACGGCGGATCGGCGCGGGCTCGGGCTTGGCGAACACGATGCTGTGCGCGTCCTTGGCGATGCCTTCGGCCAGCGGCCAGTGGAACGCCGGATGCGCGCCAATGGAGGCCGGCAGCATCTCGTCACCGGTATTGGTGATCGCATAGCCGATCACCAATTCATCACCTTCGACGACGTAGGAGACATCCAGCCGGAACGCGAACGGATATTTCGCCCTGCTCTCCACACTATCCGCCAGAGACAGCACGCATAGCGTCTTCTCCCGAGCGGTCCAGGCAAAGCGCTGATCGCGGGCGAAACCGTGCTGGGTCATCGGATAGGTCTGGCCACGGTGCTTCAGCACGTCGCCCTTCAGGCGCCCGACGATAGGAAACAGGATCGGCGCATGGCGCGGCCATTCGGGGCCGGCCTGCCAGAGCACTTCCTGCCCGTCCGCATTCTTCAGCGAGCAGAGTTCGGCGCCATCGGCCTTGATGGTGGCCATCACCCGGCCGTTGCTGATGGTGAAACGATCGTCGGACATTAGGGGCTCCCGCGTAGGATGGGTTGAACGTAGCGAAAACCCATCCTGTCCGTCGATAGGGCAAACTCCGCTGATGGGTTGTCGCTCCGGCGCTTCGCGCCTACGCTCAACCCATCCTACATGAGTTCCTTCATCAGCGCCGACGCTGCTGCGGCGGCGGTTGCTGCTGCGGGGGCGGTGCCTGTTGCGAGCTGGAGCTCGGACCGAACAGCAGACGTGTCGGGTTGCGGTCGAGATTGTTCACCGCGCGGCTGACGTCACCCAGCGTCCGGCTGGCATCGCCGAGGGTGCGGCGGCCATCGACGATCAACTGCCCGGTGCGCTTGTCCAGATTCTCCGTCAGCTCATGGAACGACTTCACCGCCGCCGTCAGTGCGCCGCCATCCTTGCCGCCGGCCAGCGTATCGAGGCCGAGCATGATATTGTCGGTCTTGGCGACGACGCCATCGGCCTTGCCCATGATGCTGTCGATCTTTTTCATGATGCCGTCGATCGACTCGGCATTGCGCGCGAGCACGCCCGTGAAGGCCTCGACATTGCTGATGGCGCCCTTCAGCGCCTCCTGATTGTCGGAGACCAGTCGGTTGACGTTCTGCAACGTGGCGCGCACGGCCTCGCCGATATCCCGGGTGGCATCGGGATCGGCGGTGAGCACCGGCACGCCATCGGTATCGAGCGGCACTTCCGCCGCATCCGGTGCGCCACCCTTCAGCGAGATCGCGGAAACGCCGGTAAGACCCTGGAATTCGAGGCCGGCCAGTGTGTCCTTGCGGATCGGCGCCACGGTGTCGATCATCGCCAGCGCCACCACGCGGCGCGGATTGTCGAGCTTCACCGAGACCACCTCGCCGACACGGATGCCGTTGAAGTTGACATTGCCGCCATTGCGCAGGCCCGAGGCCGAGCCCTCGAACACGATGCGCAGCGGCGTGCGCTGCTTGCCCGAATTCAGGTTCTGGGACCACATTACGAAACCGATGACGGCGGCGATCACCGCCAGCGTGAAGGTTCCGATCAGGACGTAATTCGCCCGCGTTTCCATCGTTCAGACTCCACTCAACCCCGTCACGGCGCGTGCGCGCTTGCCGTGGAAATATTCACGTAGCCAGGGATGCGTCGATGCCTGCATATCGGCCATCGTTCCCTGAGCGATGATCTTGCCGCTGCCGAGCACGGCGATGCGGTCGCAGGCGGTGTGCAGGCTGTCGAGGTCATGGGTCACCATGAACACCGTGAGCCCGAGCGTCCGCTGCAGCGTACGAACCAGTTCGTCGAAATCGCCGGCGCCGATCGGATCGAGGCCGGAGGTCGGCTCGTCGAGAAACACGATTTCCGGATCAAGGGCGAGCGCACGCGCCAGAGCGACGCGCTTGATCATGCCGCCGGAGAGTTCCGACGGATAGCGCTCGACCACCTCCGGCTTCAGGCCGACCATGGCGAGCTTGGCCATGGTGATCTCGTCGAGCAGGCGCTGCGAGACTTTCAAATATTCGCGCACCGGAAACTGGATGTTCTGTCGCACATTCAGCGACGAGAACAGCGCACCATGCTGAAACAGGATGCCCCAACGGCGTTCGATGCTGCGGCGTTCCCTTTCGCTGCTGTCGAGATCGGTGCCGAACACCTTGATCTTGCCTGCCACTTTCGGCACGAGGCCGATGATGGTGCGCATCAGCACCGACTTGCCGGCGCCTGATGCGCCGACAAAGCCCAGGATTTCGCCGCGCGCGACATCGAGGTTAAGGCCATCCAGCACCTTGCGGCTGCCGAAGGCGACGGTGAGATCGCGAACGCGAATGATGGCGTCGCTCATGGGCGGTGCGATGTAAGTATCTGCCAAGGCCATGATCAGATCCCGAGCGCCGCGAAGAAGATGGCGAACACCCCGTCCATCACGATGACAAAGAAAATGCCCTTCACCACCGAAGCAGTGGTGTGCTGGCCCAGCGATTCCGCGCTGCCCCTCACGGCAAGACCTTCGACACAGGCGACGATCCCGATCATCAGCGCCATCACCGGCGCCTTCACCATGCCGACGATGAAATGATTGATCGAGATCTCGCGCAGGCGCGCGAGGAACGACGTCGGATCGACGCCGCCATAGAGCCACGCGACCAGCCCGCCGCCATACAGCGCCGCCATGGCGCCGATGAAAGCGAGGATCGGCATCGCCAGCGTCAAGGCCATCATGCGCGGCAGGATCAGCACTTCGACCGGATCGAAGCCCATGGTGCGCAAGGCATCGATTTCCTCGCGCATCTTCATAGAGCCGAGCTCGGCCGTATAGGCGCTGCCGGAGCGGCCGGCGACCATGATGGCAACCAGCAGCACGCCAAGTTCGCGCAGCACCAGAATTCCCAGCATGTCGACGACGATGACATCGGCGCCGAAACGGCGGAAATGGAAGATGCCCTGCTGGGCAACGATGCAGCCGATCAGGAAGGTGATCAGCACGATGATCGGGACTGCGTTCCAGCACACCTGCTGCAGATGATGCACCATCGAGGTCAGCCGGAAGCGTGACGGATGCAGCCAGACCCGAAACCAGGCAGCGATCACCGCGCCAATCATGTCCACCAGCGACAGCAGCGTCTCGCCGATGCCATAGACATTGCGGCCGATGCCGTCGAGTGCCAGGACGATGCCGTTCGGCCCACGCCCGGGCGCCGGCTGCGGCTTCACCTTACGAACCTCGTCCACGAGGCTGGCATAGTTTTCGGAAAGGCCGGCGATCCTGATGTCCTGCCCGCCCGCCGCAAGCGCGCGACGCAACCGCTCGATCAGCCAGGCCCCGAACGTATCGAGTTTGGAGACATCGGAAACATCGATGGAAATATTCGCCCGGGTGCGGGCTAGCTTTTCGGCATCGGCGACCAGTTTTTCCAGCGCAGGCGCGGACGTAGCCGTCCACGGGCCGGCTGCGCACAGCGCGAGCCGATCGCCCTTGTCGATCTTTGCGAGTGTCGGACCGCTCACAGCGGGCCTTCAGGAGGGGTCAAACGAGACATGAACAAAGTCTTAACACGCCATTATAGCGATTTGAGAAACTCAATTGGACCAACACGATGCTATGGTTAACAGCGCGTCAACGGTGCCCGGAGACCTCTTCTCAAGCACTGCAATACGTCGCAAACAAGTTCACGCCGGTCACTTAAACTTATAGAGACCGGACCAAATTCAAGCTTTGTTTCAACCCGAAGGACGCCTGCTTGCCCGCTGCAGTCCCTGCCCCTGCGAAACTGACCACCCGTATCGAATCCTGGCCAATCGCCGGCAGTTTCACCATCAGCCGCGGCGCCAAGACCGAGGCGGTGGTGGTGGTGGCCGAGATCAGCCGTGGCGGCCAGACCGGCCGCGGCGAATGCGTGCCCTATGCGCGCTATAGCGAGACGCCCGACGCGACGCTGGCGGCGATCCAGGCCATGGCCGGCGCATTTGCCGCGGGGCTCAGCCGCGACGCCCTGCAAGCCGCCATGCCGCATGGAGCGGCGCGCAATGCCGTTGACTGCGCCCTGCTCGATCTCGAAGCCAAGGAGAGCGGCCTGCGCATCTGGGACCTGCTGCAACGACCGGCGCCAGTCCCCTGCACCACCGCCTATACGATTTCGCTCGGCACGCCCGACGCGATGGCGGCGGCGACCGCGAAAGCTGCCCATCGGCCATTGCTCAAGATCAAGCTCGGCAGCGACGATGACATGGCGCGCATCGCCGCCGTGCGCAGTGCCGCGCCGAAGGCGAAGCTCATCGTCGACGCCAATGAGGGATGGACGACGGACAACCTCGCGGCCAATCTCGACGCCTGCCACCGCGCCGGCGTCACGCTGGTCGAACAGCCGCTGCCCGCTGGGAATGACGACGCACTGATGCATGTGCAGCGACCGATTCCGGTCTGTGCCGACGAGAGCGTGCACGACCTCGCCTCGCTGCCCGCGCTTGCAGGCCGCTATGACGCGCTCAACATCAAGCTCGACAAGGCCGGCGGCCTCACTGAGGCATTGAGGATGGGGGATGCGGCGCATGCCATGGGCCTCGACATCATGGTGGGCTGCATGGTGGCGACCTCACTGGCCATGGCGCCAGCAATGCTCATCGCGCAAAGCGCGACGTTTGTCGATCTAGATGGCCCACTGCTGCTGGCGAAAGACCGCGATGGCGGACTGCGCTATGAGGGCAGCACCGTGTATCCGCCGGAGAAGGAACTGTGGGGGTGAACGCAGGGCGGACTGACGAAGCGTAATCCGCAGCGGAATCTCCGCCATGAGCTCGTACGGCTACGCCACGTTGCTCAACCGCTGCTCCACACGCTTGCGGCCGAACCAGATCACTGCCGCCCCGCACGCCCCGAGCATCGCCATTACGTAATACACACCCTCACCGTAGCGCGCGTATATCGTACCGGAGAGGAGCGCCATGGCGCTGGTCACAAGGCCGGTGCAAGCGGTGACATAGCCCTGAGCCCGCGCCATCACATGCTGCGGGACGTGATGCAGCAGCAGCCCCATCATGCCGAGCTGGGTCAAGCCGAACGTAGCGCCATGCAGGAGCTGCACCACAACGAGGGCCGGCAGCGGCAGCGTCTGCGCGGTCAACGTCCAGCGCAGCAGCGCCGCGAGCCCGCCGAGGATCACCATCGTGACCGGCGTCAGCGTCAACCGCGGCGACAGCGCGAACAACACGATCTCGGCGAGCACGCCGAGCGTCCACAGGCCGGCGATGGTGAGGCCGTCGAGGCCCGCTGCCTGCCAGGTGATCGACGCAAATGTGTAGTAGCCGGCATGACTGCCCTGGATCAGCCCCGCGGAGGCGGCGATGGCGAGAAAACCAGGATCGCGCAGCAGCCCGCTAGCACCGGACAGCGCCTTGCCGTCGCCGGCCGGCGCCCCGAGCGGCTGCAGACCGAGACTGGCCACCGCCGACAACATCATGGCCCCGACGATGACCCAGATCAGATGCACTTCGCTGAGCCAACCCACCACCAGCCCGCATACCAGCGCGCCTGCCACATAGGCCGCCGAGCCCCATAGCCGCAATGGCCCATAGTCGAAGCCGAACCGCACCACACCTTTCAGCGCATAGCCATCAGTCAGCGCGGTGAGCGGTGTCCACACCACCGCGGTCAGCGCGAAGGCTATCAGCAGGGCCAACGGCGCATGCAGCGTCGCGACGAT
The DNA here is from genome assembly GCA_002256345.1 of Bradyrhizobiaceae bacterium PARB1. Lineage (GTDB taxonomy): Bacteria > Pseudomonadota > Alphaproteobacteria > Rhizobiales > Xanthobacteraceae > Tardiphaga. The sequence continues at coordinate 483,634 of NKIY01000005.1, forward strand.
GGCAAAGCCGATCATGGTGAGGAACGAACAGACAATCATCGCCTGACGCAGCGCATGGCGCCGCTCGGCCATCGCCGCGATGACAGGCAGCGTGGTGAACCGCGTCAACGCCGGCGCCGCGATAATGGCCCCGATCCAGACCGGATCAATCCCGATCGCCTTCAGCCACACCGGAAAGAACGGTTGATAGAAGCCGCTGGAGCCGAACACCGTGCCGTAGAACATGGCCAGCCGCTGCGCGAATTTGCGTGCCACGCGCGGGGCGATATGGGGGGCGGTTTCAGGTATCATCGGGCGGGTTGCGATTCGTGCGGGATCGTTGCCATGCTGACATAGCGCGCCTTCCTGCGCACCGCGAGTTGACCTGATGGCCGAAGAAGCATTTGCCCTGTCGCCGATCAATGCCCGTCCGAATGTGCCGGGCGAGGCCGACTATGAGGCGATCCGCGAGGCTTTCATGGAGACCGCGCGCGGTCGCTGGTTTCTCGCCGAATACACCAAGCGCAATCGCAACGCCGATACCAATCTCCTGCTCGAAGCCGTATCGCGGCTGGAGGCCGGTCTCGCCGCGCAGAAGCACCAACCGCAGGGGCTGAGCCTCACGGCAGCGCTCGGTGCGATCCGCTCCGCCGTTCGCCAGGCCAAGGCCACCGCCATCGAGGTGCTGCCGCGCAGTGACGATGGCAATGTCCAGACCGCCGCGCGCAATGGTGCCCGTATCGTTCGCGAGATCGCCATGACGATGCGCGAATGCGGCGCCGATGTGCGCATCTGTGATCTGCTCGACACCCAGGTAAAAGCCATCGAGGCCGGCAACGACGCGCTGCAGGCGCAAGTAACCGAGAACGGCCGCGACGCCGTGCTGGCAAGCTACGACGCCCTGATGGAGCGCATCGAGGCGCTTCCCGATGGCACCCCCGCGCCCGCCACGCAGGCCGAAGAGCCCGTCGCTGCTGCGCAGGCGCCCGAGCCGCGCGAAGCCTCGGTAACGCCGCTGTTCAAGGCGCCCGCGAACGAGCCGGTTGCCGAAGTCCCCGCCGAGACGATCCCCGCGGCCAAGCCTGCATTCACCCCTGCGCCGGTCGAAGAAGCGCTCTCGGCCGCAGAGGCCTTCGCCGAAGCAGCGGAGGCGATGATCCATAGCTCTGCGGAAAGGCCCACCGAAGCGGTGACGACGTTGGACGCGAGCTTTGACGCTGACGAAGCCGAAGACCTCGCCGTGCTCGATGCAGTCGCCATGGAAATGGGAGCCATCGATCTCGACGAGACCGACGAACTTTTCGCGCTGGCCGCGGAGACAATGCCGGCGGAGACAGCCGAAGCAGAGGCGAGCGAACCGGTTTATCACGCTCCGGTCACGCAGCCACCCGTCGCAGGCGAGATGACGCTGGCTCAGATCACCGAAGCCGCTCTGACGCCCGAGCCGCTGCATGCGGCGCCGATGGCGCAGGCTTCCGCGCCGTCACTCGGCGCGGCACTGATCGCCAATGGCGTCATCGCCAATCCGGCGAGGTCTGTATCTGACCCGCTGGCACCGATCCGCCGGATGACCCAGGCCGAGAAGATCGCATTCTTTTCGTAAGGCGCCGTAGCCCGGATGAAGCGCTGCCTCTCAGGCGCTGATCACCTTCGCATACAGCTCAGCATCGACATTGCCGCCGGAGAGCACGATCACCACCGTCTTGTTGCGCGCGTCGATTTTGCCTTTCAGCAGCGCCGCCAGCGCCACGGCGCCGCCGGGCTCGACCACCAGCTTCAATTCGTTGAACGCGAAGGCCATTGCTTCCATCACTTCCTGATCGGTGGCGCTGACGGCGCCGGCGAGCAGGTACTTGTTGACGGCAAAGGCGATGTCGCCGGGCTGTTGCGCCATCAGGGCGTCGCAGATGGTGCGGCCACTATTGCCATGGGCAACGGGCTTGCCCGCTTTGAGCGAGAGTTCGTGGTCGTGATATCCTGCGGGCTCCGCGACGATGATCGCCGCATCGGCAAAGCGCGACTTCACTGCGACCGCGATGCCGCCGATCAAACCTCCACCCGAGGCCTGCGCCGAGACGATATCCGGCACCACAGCAAGCGCCGCCAGATCCTCTGCAATTTCGCGGCCCACAGTGCCCTGCCCGGCCATCACGAATGCATCGTCATAGGGCGGCACCACGGTGGCACCGCTGTCGCCGGAGATTTTTCGTGCAATGGCTTCGCGGTCCTCCTTGTCGCGATCATAGAGCACGACCTCGGCACCGTAGCCGCGCGTGCGCGCCACCTTCATCGCCGGCGCGTCGGACGGCATCACGATGGTCGCCTTCATGCCAAGGATCTGTGCGGCAGCAGCAACGCCCTGAGCATGATTGCCGGACGAGAAGGCGACGACGCCCTTGCCGCGTTCGTCCTGCGGGATTGACGACAGCTTGTTGAACGCGCCGCGGAATTTGAACGAGCCGGTCCGCTGCAGCACTTCCGGTTTGACGAAGATGCGCCCGCCCGTCAGCGCATCGAGCGCGGGTGACGGCAGCAGCGGCGTGCGCACTGCATAGGGCGCAATGACCCGGGCGGCGGCATCGATATCGGCGGCGGAGATTGGGAGAGCTGTGTTTGTCATGCCCGCATGCTAGGCGCGCGCAGCATTCCCGACAAGGGCAAGCGATGCTCAGGCGACGACGGGCGGACTTCCTGTCACGGGCTTGACCTTAAGATGCAGCTCGGCACGCGCCTGGGTGATATTGCCGACAAAGGCGCGCGCTGAGGCTTCCCAGGTATGGTCAGCAGCGAAATCGAGACATGCCTGCCGCTCAATCCGCAGTGCCTGCACGCAGGCTGCCTGCAAGTCGTCCGACAGCACGCCCACGGGCGCCGAGCCGATCACATCCTTTGGCCCGGTCACCGGCAGCGCCGCCACCGGCACGCCGCTGGCCAGCGCCTCTAGCAGCACGAGGCCGTAAGTATCGGTCTTGCTCGGGAATACGAACACATCGGCGCCGGAATAGACCCGCGCCAGATCCTCCCCCTGCAGGGAGCCGAGAAACACCACATTCGGATATTTGGTTTGCAGTTCGGCGCGCGCAGGACCGTCGCCGACGACGACCTTGGTGCCCGGCAGATCGAGCGACAGAAAAGCTTCCAGATTCTTTTCGACGGCAACACGGCCGACCGAGAGAAACACCGGCTTCTCGTAGCCGAGATCGACATCGCGCGGCTTGAACAGATGACCATCGACTCCGCGCGGCCACAGCACGACATTCTTGAAGCCCCGGTCGCGCAATTCGTTGGCAAGCGCCGGCGTTGCCGCCATCACCGCAGCGCTCGCGCCATGGAACCAGCGCAACCCGGCCCAGACCCACGCTTCCGGAATCGGAAAACGCGCCGAGATATATTCCGGGAAACGCGTGTGAAAACTCGTGGTAAAGGGAATGCCACGGCGGCGACAGTAAGAGCGTGCCGCGAAGCCGATCGGGCCTTCAGTGGCAATGTGAATGTTGTCGGGCCTCGCCGCCTCGATCATCTGCGCGATACGGCGGCGACGCGGGATGGCAACGCGCAGATCGCGATAGCTCGGAAGACCGAATGTATGAAAGGTCTCCGGCGTCAGAAACGACACATCGACGCCAAATGTCCTGGCGGCTTCGGCCATCATGGTCAGCGTACGAACGACGCCGTTGACTTGCGGGTGCCAGGCGTCGGTCGCGACCAGGATGCGCATCAAGCGGCCTTCTTTCAAGCTGCCTTGGCAGGAGCAAGCGTCCGCACCGGCTCATCCTTCTTGGCGACATCGGTCCAGGTGAGGATTTCGAAACGGCCGTCCTCATGCTCGACCAGCGCCGTGCAGCTCTCGACCCAGTCGCCGCAATTCATGTAGCGGATGCCATGTTCATCGCGGATCGCGGCGTAGTGAATGTGCCCGCAGATCACGCCATCGGCACCGTGCCGACGCGCTTCGCCGGCCAGCGTCTCCTCGAACGCGCCGATATAGTTCACCGCGTTCTTCACCTTCATCTTGGCCCACTTCGAGAGCGACCAGTAGGGGAAACCAAACAGGCGGCGGAACATGTTGACCAGACGGTTCATCTGGATCGCGAAGTCATAGGCCTTGTCGCCGAGATGAGCGAGCCAGCGTGCATTCTGCACCACGAGGTCGAAGATATCGCCATGGATGACGAGATACTTCTTGCCGTCCACGCCTTCATGCATCGCCGTCTCGACGACCTCGATGCCGCCGAAATGCGTGCCGTAATAGTTGCGCAGAAACTCGTCGTGATTGCCGGGAATGTAGATGATACGGGCGCCCTTGCGGACCTTGCGCAGCATCTTCTGCACGAAGTCGTTATGCGACTGCGGCCAGTGCCAGCCTGATTTCAGCGCCCAGCCATCGACGATGTCGCCGACGAGATAGATCGTATCGGCATCGTGGACGCGGAGAAAATCGAGCAGCTTTTCAGCCTGCGAGCCCCGTGCTCCGAGATGCACGTCGGAGATAAACAAGGTGCGAAAGCGGTGTTCGTTGCCTTCACTCATCGCGTGTCTTTCCATGTCAGGCGGCTAGCAAAGTTGCATGACCGGACGATGACGTTAGGCCGCCAGCGCCGGTGCGGTTCTTTCAAAGGTCACGAGCGTATAAATGCCGAACGGCCGCAGCTTGCGGCGCTCGACGAGAATGCTGTCGGCATTCGCCTGCGACCACGCTTGCAGCCGCGCGAACGGGAATTCGGGGCGCAGGCCGAGCGAACGCGTCTTCTCCGCAGCCCAGCGCTCTAGCGCCGCTGCCCAGCCGGTTTCCGAATACAGATGATTGACGAGAATGATGCGGCCGCCCGGCTTCACCACCCGGTGGCATTCGGACAGCACCTGCTCGGGATTTTCCACGAGAGTGATAACGAATTGCGCGACCACACAATCGAACGTGGAGTCCGCGAAATCCATCGCATGGGCGTCCATCTGGCGGACTTCCTTGACCCATGGAAAACGGCCGGACGCCATCTTGGCACGAGCCTTGGCGAGCATCGGCTCGGACAGATCGATCCCCGTGACGTCGGTGCTGCTGTCGTAATCCTCGAAGGAGAGCCCGGTACCGACGCCGACCTCTAGCACCTTGCCCCCGACAGCGCGCGCGGCTTCTGCAGCAGCGCGGCGGCCCTTAAGCATCACCGGCCCGCAGACGGCATCATAGATCGGCGCCCAGCGGGCATAGGCCGTTTCAACAATGGACTTCTCGAGATCCAGCGTCGTCATCGATGGTTCCGTCCAGCCTGTCCGATGGAATCGGACAACCCATGTGCTGTTCGGCTGATATCAACGGGGGATGACAATCCGGCGACACAACGCCGCGCGTTGCGAAGTCACACACAGGCGAGACCGACCGGCGCGTGCAAAGTCATTACAACCAAAAGGACGCACCACACATAATACTACCTATGGTTTTACATGCAATTAAGCACCAGATGCAAAAGTCGTTGGACGAGTCGTCACAGACGTGACCCAGATAGCTAGAGGATCGAATGTCATTTCTCGCCCGCTTCAAGATACTCACCAAGATTCTTGCGATCGTCGCATTGATGACATCCATCTCCATCGCTCTCAGCTGGCTTGGCATCAGCGCCATGTCCCGTCTCGATGAGGACGCGACAAATATGAGCAGAGCGTCCAAACGTGCGCTGACCGGGGCACGTGCCAATCAGGAGGTCATCGGGCTCAACCGCGCCGAATTCCGCATCGCACTCGATCCGCGCCCCGCAAATGTCGAGCAAACCAAGAAGGACATCGACGCCCAACTGAAAGCGCTCGAGGATGGCATCGCAAGTATCGGCGAGACCCGTGACGAGCAGGCGCGTGCGATGCTTCCCGCTGTGAACGAAGCTCTGACGGCGTACAAGAACGGCCTCGCTGAGACGGTCCGGCTCGCGAGCACCGCCACCGAGGTTTCGCTCGATCCGCAGACCGTACGCCTGCGCGACTCCGCAGTCGCCAGCCGTCAGGCTGCGGAGCGACTGCGCAACGCCATGCGCGACGTCTCCAACCGGCTGCTCGAGCGCGTGGATCTCTACACCCAGGCTGCATCGGAAGAATATGTCTGGACCTCACGCCTGATGCTGGTCGCGACGGTTATCGGCCTCGTGCTGGGTCTGGTTTCCGGATGGCTGATCGGCCGCTTCGGGATCGTGAAGCCAATGGCGGATCTCGTGGACGATTCCGTGCGGCTATCAAATGGCGATACCGCAGCGCGTTTCGAAACTGCGCAACGCTGCGACGAGATCGGTACCGTCGCGGGGGCCGTCGCCCGCTTCCGCGACAATGTGATCGCGCAACAGGAGGCCGCGACAAAGGCCGCCGCCGAGGTCGTGGCACGGGAAGCGCGCAATCGGCACATCGAGAACACCGTCGAGAATTTCCGCATCACTGCCGAGCAGTTGCTGTCGACCGTCGATCAAAACGCCGGAGCGCTCAAGCAAACTGCGCAATCGCTCACTGGGATCGCCGGCGATGCCGCGCAGCAGGCCGTCTCGGCAGCAGGCGCCTCGGAGCAGACGGCGACAAATGTCCAGACCGTGGCATCCGCCGCAGAAGAACTCTCGAGCTCCATCTCGGAGATCGGCCGCCAGATCGAACGCGCAACGATGACCGTACAGAGCGCCGGAGAAACGACGTCACGCTCGGAATCCGAGATCGAAGGCCTCGCCGATGCCGCACAACGCATCGGCTCGGTGGTCGATCTGATCCAGGCCATCGCCGCACAAACCAATCTTCTAGCGCTGAATGCGACCATCGAAGCGGCTCGTGCCGGCGAGGCGGGACGCGGCTTTGCCGTGGTGGCCGCAGAGGTCAAGTCGCTGGCGAGCCAGACCGCAAAGGCGACCGGTGACATCGCCCAACAGGTCTCCGGCATCCAGGCGACAACAGCCAATGCCGTGGCTTCCGTGAAAGAGATCGCACATGCGATGCGCGAGATCGACGAAGTCACCACCGCGATCGCCAGCGCTATGGAAGAACAGGGAGCCGCAACGCGCGAAATCTCGCAGAACGTCCAGATGGCCGCATCTGGCACGCAATTGCTGGCATCGAACATCTCGGCGGTAAACAGAGCCATCGGGGAAACCAATCGCTCCGCCGATGACGTCTCCGGCGCCTCCGGCAATGTCTCATCGGCGGCCGGCGACCTCTCTGCTCAGGTCAAACTGTTTTTTGCCGCCCTGCGCCAGGAGCCTGTCGGCCACGCCAAGGCGGCGTGACCGCGACTTCAGCAGGTGGCAGCGGACGATATGTCCGCCGCCATCGCCGTCTCTGATCAACGGGCGATGTCAGTAATAAGGATGGAAGTGATGCACCGGGCCGTGCCCGTGTCCAACCGTAAACTTGTCGGCTGCCGCAATCGCCGCGGTGACATAAGCCTTGGCGGAGCGCACCGCGATTTCCATGTCCTCGCCCTTCGCGAGGCATGCTGCGATCGCTGACGAGAGCGTGCAACCGGTGCCGTGGGTATTCTTCGTCAGCACGCGAGAGGCCGGCAGCGCCACCGCCCCCTTCCCGGTGACGAAGTAATCAGTGCTTTCCGGCCCGTCGCCGTGCCCGCCCTTGATCAGCACGGCCTTGCAGCCCAGCCCGAGCAACCGCTTGCCCTGCGCCTCGATCTCGGCCTCGCCCTTTGCCATCGGCTCATCGAGCAGCGCAGCCGCTTCAGGCAGATTTGGCGTGATGATATCTGCGCAAGGGATTAGCACCTTGCGCAGAGCGTCGATCGCATCGGGCACCAGCAGGCGATCGCCCGACGTCGCCACCATCACCGGGTCGAGCACCACATATTTCGGCTTCCATTTGGCGAGGCCGGCCGCGATCGCCTCGATGACGTCGCGCTGCGCCACCATGCCGATCTTCACGGCCCCGACCGCGAGATCGACGAACACTGCATCGATCTGGTCGCTGACAAATGCGGCCGGCACCTGATGGATGCCGGTGACGCCATGGGTGTTCTGCGAGGTCAGCGCCGCGATGGCCGAGGCGCCATAGACGCCGAGCGCGGCAAAGGTCTTGAGGTCTGCCTGGATCCCCGCTCCCCCCGAAGAATCGGAGCCGGCAATAGTCAGGGCAACGGGCGTTGGCATCGAAAACTCACGTCAAATCAAGCGGGAAGCAGGTTCACAGTGGTACTCCACCGCAGCCGGACCGGCAACCGCACGGCAACAGCCGCTTTGCGCCCCCTACGAAATGCTCAATGCGCCAAACTGTCCCGCGCTCACGCATGGCGAAGCTGCGTGCAATGCGATACCGTCGCGAAAAATCAGGAGGAGACAAAAATGACCAATCATTTCAACCGCCGCCATTTCCTGGCCGCCGGCTCAGCTGCCGCCGCGATGCCATTTCTGGCGCGAAACGCCTCCGCCCAGGCCGCCTGGCCGTCGAAACAGATCCGCATGGTCTGCAGCTATCCAGCGGGCGGGCAGACCGACCTGCTGGCGCGCTCGTTCGGCGAGTATATCGGCAAGCAGATCGGCCAGACCGTCGTGGTCGAAAACAAGGCCGGCGCATCCGGCGCCATCGGCACCGCGGAAGTCGCCCGCGCTGAGCCCGATGGCCACACCATCCTGTGCTCGATCTCCACGACCTATGTGATGAACCGGGTAATGCTGAAGACCCCCGGCTACGACATGGACAAGGACCTCACATTGGTCAGCGTCGTTCCCGGCGCCGGGCTTCTGCTGGTCGCGAATCCCTCATCGGGCGTGAAGTCGCTGGAAGATTTCGTCGCCTTCGCCAAGAAGAAGGACAAGGTGAATTTCGGCACCTACAGCGTCGGCTCGGCGCCGCATTTCACGGTCAATGAGCTCAACAAACAATACGGTCTCAAGATCGAGCCGATCCATTACCGCGGCGAAGCGCCGATGTGGACCGGCCTTGCGGACGGCTCGCTGGATTTCGCCATGGGCAGCTACACTGCCGCGCAATCGGTGCTGCAGAGCAATCGCGGCGTGGTGTTTGCCGTGCATTCGAAGAAGGTCGATGCGATCCCGGAGGTGAAGACGCTGCCGGAACAGGGCGCGACGTCGAAATTCTTCACGGTCAGCGGCTTCTCCGGCTGGGCCGTGCCAAAGGCGACGCCGCAGCCGATCGTCGACAAGCTGGCCGCACTCTTCGTTCAGGCCAATAACGATCCGAAGATCAAGGAGGTCCTCAAGACCGTGGCGCTGGAGCCGGCGCTCGGCTTCAAGGAGACCAATGCGCTGTATCAGCGCGAGCTTCCAGTCTGGCTCGAAGCGGCGCAGGCGCTGGGTCTGCAGCCGGCCTGACGAGACGCCCAAGGTGGCAGCCGGCGGTTCCCGCCGGTCTTGCCACGCTGGCGGTTTTGCGCTTGATGGTCTCAATCCCTGCTTCCGGAGACCGTCGATGATCCCCTTCTTTGTCCAGATCAAGTGCAAGCTTGGCCAGTCCTACATCGTGGCCAATGCCCTGGCTGAGGCCGAGATCGCCTCGGAGATCTATTCCACCGCCGGCCATTACGACCTGCTCGTGAAGTTCTATGTCGACAAGGAAACCGACATCGGCCACTTCGTGAATGAAAAGGTTCAAATGCTGCCGGGCATCCAGGACACCCACACGATCATCACGTTCAAGGCTTTTTGATCTGTCGTCCCGGTGTTCCCCGGGACGACATGGCTACACCGCCATCTTCCGGTGCCGCACTGGCACCGCCGGGCTCAGGCTTTCCGCCGCATCGATGATTGAATTCGCGTCGATGCCGTGATGGCGATAGAGATCCCCGATCGTGCCGGTCTGGCCGAAATGCTCGACGCCGAGCGCCTCCAGCCGATGGCCATGTACGGCACCGATCCAGCCAAGCGTCGCCGGATGGCCGTCGAGCACGGTGACGATGCCGCAGTCGCGTGGCAGCGGAGCAAGCAGCTTTTCGATATGGCTTTGCTGCGGTACCCGCTGCTCGCGGCGAACACGACGCGCTGCGGTCCAGCCTGCATGCAGCCGATCCGCTGAGGTGATCGCCAGCAGGCCGATATCGCGATGGCTCTCGCCAAGCAGCCCCGTCGCCTCGATCGCTTCAGGCGCCAGCGCGCCTGTATAGGCAATCACCAGATCGCAATTGTCGCCCGGCTTGCGCAGCCAGTAGGCGCCGTCCGCGATATGCTGCTGCAGCTCCGGCGTCATGATGCGCTTCGGCTGCTCGATGGTCCGCGTCGAGAGCCGCAGATAGCATGAACCGCCCTCGCCCGCCTCGCGCTGCATGTGCGCGAAACCCCAGCGCATGATGACAGCGAGTTCATCGACGAAGGCCGGCTCATAGGATGCGAGCCCGTCCTGCGCCATGCCGATCAGCGGCGTTGCGATCGACTGATGCGCGCCGCCTTCCGGCGCCAGCGTGATGCCTGACGGCGTCGCCGCCACCATGAAACGCGCATCCTGATAACAGGCATAGTTCAGGGCATCGAGCCCGCGCTCGATGAACGGATCATAGAGCGTCGCAATCGGCAGCAGCCGCGCGCCATTGATCGCATGCGACAGGCCGAGCGCGGACATCATGATGAAGAGATTCATCTCGGCGATCCCCAGCTCCATATGCTGGCCCCTCGGCGAATAATCCCATGCAAAAGTCGACGGGATCTTCTCCTGCCGGAACAGATCGGCATTTTCCGCCTTGGCGAACAGACCCCGACGATTGACCCAGGCACCGAGATTGGTCGAGACGGTGACGTCAGGCGAAGCCGTGACGATGCGTGACGCCAGCTCGGTCTCGCTGCGCGCGAGTTCGTTGAGGATCAAGCCAAAGCCCTGCTGCGTGGACATCTCCGCGGCAGGCTTGAATTGCAACGTATCAGGCACGTCGATAGTCGGCGCGTCGAGCCGGCGGCGGCCCTGCTGCACGAACGGCACCTGCTTCAGGAACGCTTCCAGCGTCGCGGCATCCTGCGTCAGGCCTTCGAACTTGTCCCACTCGTGTCCGGGCCGGATGTTCTGGCTCGCGCGCCATTTCTCCATCTGCGCCGGCGTCATCAGGCCGGCGTGATTGTCCTTGTGCCCCTGGAATGGCAGGCCGACGCCCTTGATTGTATAGGCGATGAAGCAGACCGGGCGATCGTGATCAATGGCTTCGAAAGCTGCGAGCATGCTGCCCATGTCGTGGCCGCCGAGATTGGACATCAGCGCCAGCAATTCATCGTCACTGCGCCGGTCGATCAACGCGGTGACATCGCCCTGATCGCCGATTTCGTCATGCAGGCGCTTGCGGAACGCAGCGCCGCCCTGGAAGCAGAGCGCCGCATAGCGCTGGTTCGGGCAGTTGTCGATCCAGGTCTTCAGTGCAGCGCCACCGGGCTCGGCAAACGCGGCATCCATCAGCCGGCCGTATTTGACGATGACCACGTCCCAACCGAAATTGCGGAACATGGCTTCGAACTTCTCCCAGAGCCCCTCGCGCACGACGGCATCGAGGCTCTGGCGATTGTAGTCGATGATCCACCAGCAATTGCGCAGTCCATGTTTCCAGCCTTCGACCAGCGCCTCGAAGATGTTGCCCTCGTCCATCTCGGCATCGCCGACCAGCGCGATCATGCGGCCCTCGCGACGATCTTTCATCAGGCCATGGGCCGAGACATAGTCCTGCACCAGCGACGAGAACAGCGTCTGCGCAACGCCGAGACCAACCGAGCCGGTGGAAAAATCGACGTCATCGACATCCTTCGTACGTGACGGATAGCTCTGCGCCCCCTTGAAGCCGCGGAAATTCTCCAGCTTCTCGCGCGTCTGGTTGCCGAACAGATACTGGATGGCATGGAAGATCGGCGATGCATGCGGCTTCACGGCAACGCGGTCTTCCGGCTTCAGTACCGAGAAATACAGCGCCGACATGATGGTCGCGAGCGATGCGCTCGATGCCTGATGGCCGCCGACCTTGAGGCCATCGGCATTGGGACGGATGTGATTGGCGTTGTGGATGGTCCATGACGAGAGCCAGAGCGCCTTCTTCGCCAGCGCCGTCAGCGTCTGCAGGCGGCTGTCATCGATCGACATGGTGAGCTCCCTTAACTCCAGCCGGCTGAATCCGGTCGTGAATTGGGCGCTATTCTAGCAGTGCCGATTTCGGGATTTTCTCAATTCATGGCGACAGACACCCACGAATTGGGATAAACGGATTGTTCAGCCTTCAATTTTGCGGATTTATCCCAATGTCAGCTCTGGATGCCATCGACCGCAGAATCCTCGCCGCTCTGCAGGCGGACAGCCGCATCACCATGCAGGAGCTGGCAGACAAGGTCGGTCTCTCGATCTCGCCATGCCATCGCCGGGTCAAGCTGCTTGAGCAGCGCGGCGTGATCTCCGGCTATATGGCGCTGGTAGACCAGAAGGCGGTCGGCTTGCCGGTCAGCGTGTTCATCTCGATCAAACTGGTCAGGCAGAAGGAAGAAGACCTCAACCGCTTCGCCAGGGCGATTGCAAAATGGGACGAGGTGCTGGAATGCTATCTGATGACCGGCAACCGTGATTATCTGCTCCGCGTGGTCGCTGCCGATCTCGCCTCCTATGAAGCATTCCTGAAGAACAAGCTGACGCGACTCGACGGCATCGCGTCGATTGAATCGAGCTTCGCGCTCAGCCAGGTAAAATATTCGATCGCATTGCCGGTGTGACGAGGCGATCAGCTCGCCCGCTTCACCTCGAGCGCACTACCTTTTCCCGTTGCGACGACCTTACGATAGTGGTCGATGGGATAAGGCCGGCCGATCAGGTAGCCCTGAAGCTCCGCACATCCCTCGGCCGCAAGAAATGCCTGCTGCGCCGGCGTCTCGACGCCCTCGGCGATGACAGGCAGTTTCAGAGAACGGCCGAGACCGATGATCGCATGTACGATCGCGGCCGATTGCGGATTGGTCTCCAGCTTCATCACAAAGGTCTGGTCGATCTTGATCTTGTCGAACGGGAAAGCCTGCAGATAACTGAGGCTCGAATAGCCGGTGCCGAAATCGTCCATGGCAACGCGGACGCCGAGCGCCTTGATATCGCGCAGGATCGCGATTGCGCCGGCGAAATCGTCGATCAACACACCTTCGGTGATCTCGATCTCGACGCGTTCGGGCGCAAGCCCGGTCTCCTTCAGGACCGAAGCGAGCATAACCGGCACGTCGCTGGTACGAAAATCCACCGGCGACAGGTTGATGGCGATGGATAGCGGATTGTGCCAGGTCGCCGCCTCGCGGCATGCCGCGCGTAGCACCCAGGCATCGATGGGACCGATCAAGCCGGTTTCTTCGGCGAGCGGTATGAAAACGGCAGGCGAGACGATGCCGCGCTCCGGATGTCGCCAGCGCAACAGTACCTCGAAAGCCACGATAGCGCCCTCAGCAGAGGCCTGCGGCTGAAAATAAAGTTCGAACTGCTCATTCTCGAGCGCAACGACGAGGTCGCGCTGCAACAGGCGCTTCTCGCGGATCTGCTGATCCATCTCCGGCTCGAAGAAACGGATCGTGCCGCGCTCCTCCGCCTTGGCACGGTCCAGTGCAAGATCGGCGTGTGCGATAAGGCTCTCGGTATCCTTGCCATCCTGCGGATAGATAGAAATGCCGATGCTGCAGCGGACGCGAACACTTTGCCTGTCAATCTGCAACATGTTGTCGAGTACCGCTGACAGCCGCGCGCTGAGATCATCCACGGTTTGCGGTTCGGCGCCGAGATGTGTGACGATGGAAAAGATATCGCCGCTCGGCCGTGCCAAGAATGCGCCATTGCTTGCCGTCGTCAGGCGCCTCGCAACCTCGGCCAGCACCGCGTCGCCCATCGCCTGGCCAAACACTTCGTTGATCTCACGGAAGCGATCGATATCGATGCGCACGACGGCAAAGGAACCGTGACCCGCCGAGGCCTCGCTGAACACCCGTGCGAGATATTCATTAAAAGCCACCCGGTTCGGCAGATCGGTGATCGGATCGTGGCGTGCCAGGTGCACGATGCGCGCTTCAGTCAGCTTGCGGTCGGTGATGTCGGCATGGATCACAACCCAGCCGCCGCTATCCATCGGGCGATACTGGACATTGACGGTGCGGCCGTCCGGCAGCTCGGCATTCTGGCTCGCGGGCTTGCGAGCGGCTATCGCCACTTCCATTTGCGCATCATAGCGCTCTTGATCGACAAACAGCATGCCGACCTCGCCGCGCAACTTCACAACCTCCGCCATGCTGGCGCCGAGGGCCATCTTTTCCGGCGGGATGCGATACATGCGAAGGTAGCTATCGTTCCACAGTTCCAACCCGCCTTGAGCATCATACATGCACAGGCCTTGCCCCATATTGTTGAGTGCGGCGTCGAGTTGCATGTTGCGCTGGCGCATGCTGCGGCGGCTGCGTTGGTCCGAGATCGCGACGACGAGACCGGCAATGACCACGGTGACGGTGAATGCGGCGATGGCCAGCGACAACTCAATCGGCGACAGCAGGCTTTCATTGCCGTCGATGGCAGCCTTGTAAGTGAGGTTGATGGCACCCATGGCAACGAAGTGATGCACGCAAATGGCCAGCGTCAGCAACAATGCAGCGCCGAGCAGCTGGGCAGGCCTATCGGCGGCCTGCGCCACCAGCATCGCCAGCGCGCCGATCGCCATACCGCCGACAATCGATGCCGTGACGAGATCGGGCATCCATTCGATGATGGCGGGAATACGCAACGACGCCATGCCCATGTAGTGCATGCACGCGATGCCGAGGCCGATGACCGCGCCGCCCATCAATGCGTTCTGCCTGTCGCGGCGGAACAACGCGATAGCGAAACCGGCAGTCGTCATCACCGCCGAGGCAACGAGCGAGCACGCAGTGATGATGAGGTCGTAGTGCAGATCGAAGCCCGGGGTATAAGCCAGCATCGCGATGAAATGCGTCGCCCAGGTGCCAAAACCGGTGACGACGCCAGCCGTAATCAGCCAGGCGAGCCGGGTGTCCGGTGACGCCGTGCGCGCGCGCGTGAACAGATTGACCGCGGCGAGGCTGGTGAGAAAGCACACCGCCGCCGCCAGCAGAATCTGCCGCCAGTCATGCTGCGTCTCGATGCAGTTCCAAACTCTCAGCATAACGATACCAACGCTTGTGAAGGCTATTGGATCATAACGCGTCTCACGTTTGTATTGCTTAAAACACGCGGCAAACGTGCGCGGAACAAGCTTTATTATTAAGCTGCAATGAAACCAATTGAATCTGAGTATCATGCTCCGCACGATGCGCATCATGATGCCGCACGCTATCTCGCGTGCCTTATGGGTTCATCACGAAGTCGGATAGGGCTCCGCAGGCACCGCGATCTTTGCGCGGCGTATACGCTCACGATGTGCGGTATAAACACCGGACGCGATAATGATTGCAGCGCCGGCAAAGGTCCACATGTCCGGAATTTCGCCAAACACGAAGAAGCCCAGCAGTGTCACCCACATCAGTTGGATGTAGGAAAATGGCGCCAGCACCGATGCATCGGCGTAACGAAATGCGAGCACAACAATCCAGTGGCCCACAGTGGAGGATATGCCGATCGCAACGCCGAGTCCGAGCTGCGTCCATGTCGGCTGCGACCAATAGAACGGCACGAACACGCTGAGCACGAGGAAACCGACAATGGCGGAATAGGCCATTGTCGTGATCGGATGATCCGCACCACTCATCTTTCGCGTCAACACCAGCGCACTGGCCCAGCCTAATGCGGAGATGATGGGGAACAGCGCTGCGGGATGAAACGCCGACGTACCCGGGCGAACGATGACGAGCACACCGATAAGCCCGACAATGGTGGCCGTCCAGCGACGCAGACCGACCTTCTCACCGAGAAAGATGATCGAGAGCGCGGTAACGAACAGAGGTGAAATGAAGCCGGTCGCCGTCGCCTCGGCGATTGGCAGGAAGCTGAGGCCAATGATGAAGAAGATCGACGAACCGAGCAATCCGAGCCCGCGGAACACCTGCAGCAGCGGCCGGCTGGATCGCAGCATCCTGCCGCCGGACGGGATCATCACGATCGGCAGCATGATCAGCAGAAAAACCGAGAAACGGATCCAGGCGATCTCCACCGGCGCCATACCGCCACGAGCGAGATACTTGGCCATCGCGTCCGACGATCCCAGAAAGCCCGTCGAGCAGATCACGAGCAGGATACCGAGAAACGGCTTGTCGAGATGACGGGTTGCCGGAGCGCGAGCGGATGAAAGCACGCCTACGCTAACCTTGGGCGGCGGAACATGAGTGGTCACGGATGGGAACCGGCTGTCTGGGCCCGGCAAAATGGGCGGACCGAATCTGGATCCTCACCAAACGCCCTTCGCGCGCCGGGGACAACCTCCGATAACAGGACCGCGATATGCAACAGACGCCGCTGCGCGATCGACCGCACACGATCGTGCGCTGCAACATACGCCCCCGCGCCACTATCACAGCATCGGCAGGCTGGACGGCTCGCGGCCGCGTGGAAATGCCTTGTCGAGCGCGGCGACCTCGGCGTCGTTCAGCGCGAGACCGCCGGCTGCAGCATTGTCCGCCGCGTGTGCGGCGGACGACGACTTCGGGATCGCGAATACAGAGGCATTCCGGGTGAGAAAGGCCAACGCGACCTGACGCGGACTGGCGCCATGGGCCGCAGCCACGTCCGCCAGCAGCTTACCGCCGGGCAAACGCGGAGACGGAAAGTCGTTGTGACCGAATGGCGAGTAAGCCACGACTGCGACGCCATAGCGCTCACACCACGGGATCACGCGATGCTCGATGGCACGCTCCTGAAGATGATAAAGCACCTGATTGCAGGCGATCGCCCCGTTGGGCGCGACCCGCAACAATTCACCGAGATCATCGGAATCAAAATTGCTGACACCCCAGGACGCGATCTTGCCGGCGGATTTCAACTCCTCGAAGGCGGCGACCGTCTCGGCCAGCGGAACCTGCCCCCGCCAGTGTAGCAGATAGCAATCGAGCCGATCCGTATTCAGCCGCTTCAGCGAGCGCTCGCAGGCACTGATGGTGCCTTTACGCGACGCATTGCTCGGCAACACTTTCGAGACGAGGAACACTTCGTCACGACGGCCAGAGATCGCCTCAGCCACCACAGGCTCCGCATCACCATACATTTCGGCGGTGTCGATATGGCTCATGCCCGCATCGAGCCCAGCCTGCAGCGCCCTGACAGCCGTAGCGCGGTCGCCATGGTCGATGTACCAGGTCCCCTGCCCGATCACCGACACATCGCGCCCGGTAGCTCCGAATGGATTTTGTCGCATGACTGCGCCTCCGCCTGCCCCGCGAAATGCGCGGAAGTGAACGATAGCGCATCACCGCAACGGTGTCAGTGGCTGATCATCCATGGCCGCGCGGTCGGGAAGCTCTTGGCGCCGGTTGCACTTTTCTTCACGAGCCGTGACGGCTTGTCGCCGGAACAGCAGCCGCAGCCGGCCCCGTGTTTAGCCCTTTCCTGCCCGGCTTTATATTGCGCCATGGTCTTCGGCGCGTTGCGACTCTGCTCATTGGTAGCGTGTGCCTTGCGCTTGTCCGAGGGCATGCAGAAGAACGCGGGCGCCGTCAGCATCACCCGGGGGGCCGATGCCGCACAGTGCGGACAATCCTGCGGATCGTCGCATTCGGCCATCGGCCGCATGTCGGTGAAGGGCCCGCAATCGTCGCAGAGATATTCGTAGACCGGCATAACCGCCCTCATCGCAAGAAGAGAAAAGGCAGCCGCGGCGCCGATGACATGGCCCCGCGGCCGAGTTGGCCGTGTTACTTATCCGGCGACAGCGGCATCTGGATCGAACCGTCGATATGTTTGATCGGCCCGGCCGCCCCCGGCATGATGTCGAAGTCGAAGATCTCCGTCGGCAGCCACAGAGTGGCGCAAGCATTCGGCACGTCAACCACGCCGGAGATATGGCCCTGACACGGCGCGGTGCCGAGGATCGAGTAGGCCTGCGCACCGGAATAGCCGAACTTCTTCAGATACTCGATCGCGTTCAGACAGGCCTGACGGTAGGCGATGTGGACGTCGAGGTAATGCTGCTTGCCGGCCTCGTCGACAGAGATGCCCTCGAAGATCAGGAAATCCTTGTAATTCGGCGTCATCGGCGACGGCTTGAACACGGGGTTCTTGATGCCGTATTTCGACACGCCGTCCTTGATGATGTCGACCTTGATGTGCAACCAGCCCGCCATTTCGATGGCGCCGCAGAAGGTGATTTCACCGTCGCCCTGCGAGAAGTGCAGATCGCCCATGGAGAGACCGCCGCCGGGCACATAGACCGGGAAATAGACCTTGGAGCCGCGCGAAAGGTCCTTGATGTCGCAATTGCCGCCATGTTCGCGCGGTGGCACGGTGCGGGCGCCTTCGGCGGCGGCCTTGTCGCGGGCTTCGCCCTTGAGGCGTCCCATATGTGCGGTCGGCCCGAAGGGCGGATTGGCGAGACCGGGCACGCGGGTGGGATTAGTGTCGATCAGCGCCTGCTCACGCTCGTTCCAGGTCGCGAGCAATTTCGGATCGGGCAGACAGCCGATCAGACCGGGATGGATCAGACCGGCAAAGTTCACGCCGGGGATGTGGCGCGACGAGGTGTACATGCCCTTGAAGTCCCAGATCGACTTCTGCGCCTGCGGAAAGTGATCGGTCAGGAATCCGCCGCCATTCTGCTTGGAGAAGAAGCCGTTAAAGCCCCACTGGCTGTCCTTCATCGGGCCGACATCGAGCAGATCGACGACCAGGAGATCACCAGGCTCGGCGCCCTTCACGCCGATCGGGCCGGACAGGAAATGCACGATCGACAGATCGATATCGCGCACGTCGTCGGCGCTGTCATTGTTCTTGATGAAGCCGCCGGTCCAGTCATAGGTCTCGACGATGAAGTCATCGCCGGGATTGACCCATGCCACCATGGGAATGTCCGAATGCCAGCGATTGTGAATCATGTCGTTGTCGTAGGCCGACTGCGTCAGGTCGACCTTGATCAGTGTATCAGGCATTCAGTGCTCCCCTTCGGTTTACAGGTCTTGGCAGTTTCTCAGACGAACTAGACAGACAGATATTTCGCGACCTGCGCGGCATCGATGCCTTCGCGCGGCTCGTCGCGGACGATCTCGCCGTTCTCGATCACCAGCACGCGGTCGGCGACATCGAGAGCGAAGCTGAGCACCTGTTCGGAGACGATGATCGACAGTCCCTTGTCGTCCCGGATCTTCTTCAGCGTGCGCGCCATGTCCTTGATGATCGACGGCTGGATGCCCTCGGTCGGCTCGTCGAGCAGCAGCACTTTTGGCTTGGTGGCGAGCGCTCGGGCGATCGCGAGCTGCTGCTGCTGCCCCCCGGACAGATTACCGCCACGACGGCCCTTCATCTCAAGCAGCACGGGAAACAACTCGTAGAGATCGCCCGGCACTTCTTTCTCGCCGGAGGCGACGAGGCCGGTCTCGATATTCTCCTTCACCGTCATGTGCGAGAAGATCATGCGGCCTTGCGGCACATAAGCGAGGCCCTTGGCAACGCGCTCATAGCTCTTCAGAGCGCCGATTTCCTTGCCGTCCATAGTCACCGATCCCGACTTGGTCGGCACGATGCCCATCAGCGATTTCATCAGCGTGGTTTTACCCATGCCGTTGCGCCCCATGATCGCAACGATTTCGTTGGGCTGAACCTGAACATTGAGGCCGTGCAGGACTTCGGCATGGCCATAGGCAACATGGAGATCGTTGATCGCGAGCATGATGATCTCCTTAGTGACCCAGATAGACTTCGATGACCTTGGGATCGTTCTGCACCTTCTCCATCGTCCCCTCGGAGAGGATCTGGCCCTGATGCAACACCGTGACTTTGTGCGCGATGTCCTCGACGAATTTCATGTCGTGCTCGATCACCAGCACCGAACGGTTCTTGATGATGGTGTTGAGCAGTTCCGCGGTCTTGACGCGTTCGCTGACGCTCATCCCTGCGACGGGCTCGTCCAGCATCAAAAGGTCCGGGTCCTGGATCAGCAACATGCCGATCTCGAGCCACTGCTTCTGGCCGTGCGAGAGCACGTCAGCATACATATTGAGGCGATCTTTCAGGAAGATCATCTCGGCAACTTCCTCGACTCGCTCCTTGACCTTGGCATCGCGCTGGAACATCAGCGAACCGAACACCGAGCGGCCGCGCGGATAGCAGATCTCCAGATTCTCGAACACGGTGAGATCTTCATAGACCGACGGCGTCTGGAACTTGCGACCGACACCGGCGGTGACGATCTCGTTCTCCTTCAGCTTGGTCAGCTCGGTGCCGCGAAACTGGATTGAGCCAGACGTCGCTTTGGTTTTACCGCAGATCAGGTCGAGCACCGTCGTCTTGCCGGCGCCATTGGGGCCGATAATCACGCGGATTTCGTTCTCCTCCACATAGAAGGAGAGATCATTGACCGCTTTGAAGCCATCGAAGGAGACGGTGAGCCCTTCCACCGCGAGCAGAAAATCCTTGGGCTGATGTCCGATGAGCATGATGTGTCTCCTTACTCAGCCGGCGCGCCGTCGGCGGCGGATTTGACGGGCCAGTCCTTCTTCGACTTCGACGAGAAGGCGGCGATCAGCTTGTCCACGTGGCGCTGCACGTGATCGCGCCAGATGCCGGACAGGCCGTTCGGGAAGAACAACACCACCGCGATGAAGAGGCCGCCCAGACCGAACAGCCAGAGTTCAGGGAAGGATTCCGAGAGGCTGGTCTTGGCGAAATTGACCAGCAGCGCGCCGTAGACGGCACCGAAGATCGACGACCGGCCGCCGACGGCCGTATAGATCACCATCTCGATGGACGGCACGATGCCGACGAAGGACGGTGACATGAAGCCGATCTGCAGCGTGAACATGGCGCCGCCGATCGCGGCAAAGACAGCCGCCATGCAGAAAGCGAAGATCTTGAAGTTCGCGACGCTGTAGCCGGAGAAGCGGACACGATCCTCCTGCTCACGCATCGCGACGAGAATACGTCCGAGCTTGGTGAGACGAATGAACTGCGCCGTGACGATGCAGCCGAACAGAACGAACACTTCGAAGAAATAGAGGATGAATTTGGCGCTGTCGGTGCGGATGTCCCAACCGAGCAGCGTCCGCAGGTCAGTCATGCCGTTGATGCCGCCGGTATAGCCCTGCTGGCCGATGATGAGGATGGTCGCGATCGCCGCAATCGCCTGGGTGATGATGGCGAAATAGACTCCGCCGACCCGGCGCTTGAACATCGCGGCACCGATGATGAAAGCCAGCACGGCCGGCACCACGAAGATCGCGATGATCGTCAGCGTCAGCGAATGGAACGGCTTCCAGAACATCGGCAGCGACGTGATCTGATTCCAGTCCATGAAGTCGGGAATGCCGGGCGTGGTCTGAATCTTGGTATTCGCGACGCTCGAGGCTTCCAACTTCAGGAACATCGCCATGCAGTAGCCGCCGAGGCCGAAGAAAACGCCCTGGCCGAGGCTCAGAATGCCGCCATAGCCCCAGCACATCACGAGACCGATGGCGACGAAGGCGTAGGTCAGATATTTGGCGACAAGATTGAGCCTGAAAATATCGAGACAAAGCGGCAGAATGACAACGAGCAGCAACGCAAGCGACAGGAAGCCGATGAGTTCCGAGCGATTGAAGAAGCGCGAATTGATGACCATGGTGACTGTGCCCTGCTCTTTCTGTGCTTCAAGCGGTCTTGGCGCTTATTTGCGGACCTTGAGGGCGAACAGACCCTGCGGACGGATCATCAGGATCGCGACGATGGTGAGCAGCGTCAGCACCTTGGCCATCGAGCCGGACATGAAGAATTCCATGGTCGACTGGGCCTGCGAGATGGTGAAGGCCGAGGCGATGGTGCCGAACAGGCTGGCTGCACCGCCGAACACCACGACCAGGAACGTGTCCACGATATAGAGCTGGCCCGAGGTCGGCCCGGTCGAGCCGATCATAGTGAAGGCGGAACCGGCGATCCCCGCGATGCCGCAGCCAAGTCCGAAGGTATAGCGGTCGACCTTCTCGGTATTGATGCCGACAGCGCCGGCCATCACGCGGTTCTGCACCACGGCGCGCACCTGCTTGCCCCAGCGCGACTTGAACATGATCCATGCGACCACGAGGGTGATGACCACCGTGAGGCACATCACGAAGATGCCGTTGATCGGGACTTCGATCGTATCGGTGACCTGCTTGGAGCCCATCATCCATTGCGGTAGTTCGACGCCGACCTCGCGCGCACCGAAGATCGAGCGATAGGCCTGTTGCAGGATTAGGCTAAGCCCCCAGGTCGCCAGTAACGTGTCGAGCGGGCGCTTGTAGAGAAAGCGTATAAGCCCCCATTCCACCAGCATCCCCAGACTGCCTGACGCGATGAAAGCAAGGATCATGGCGACGAAGAAGTAGCCGGAGAACAGCGATGGCAAATACGCTTGAAAGAAATTCGAAGTCATCCAGGTGACGTAGGCGCCCAGGATCATGAACTCGCCATGGGCCATGTTGATGACGCCCATCTGGCCGAAGATGATCGCGAGACCGAGCGCCATCAGAACGTAGACCGAGAACAGGATCAGTCCGGCAAAGCCCTGCATTGCAAAGATGGCGCCGAGATCGCCAATCGAGTAGTCGCCGAACATCAATCCATCCTCTGTTGCGGGAGACAGATCCCGCGCCGCGCGTAAACACGCGACGCGGGGTCTTGATGCGCAGATAGGTCGTCCGCGCCAGGGAGAGGGTATGGAAGGGCTTACTGGTAGCCCTTCGGGAACGGATCCGGTTCGATCAGTTCGGGCGTCTCGTAGACCACCTTAAACTGGCCATCGGTCTGCGCCTGGCCCACACGCGCCTTTGACCAGAGGTGATGGTTTGGATGGATCTTGACGTAGCCTTCCGGCGCCTTGGTGAATTCGATGCCTGCGGACGCCGCTGCGATCTTGTCGATATCGAACGAGCCGGCCTTCTCCACGGTCATCTTCCAGAGCCACGGGCCAAGATAGGCCGCCTGGGTGACGTCACCGATCACGGTCTTCTCGCCCCACATCTTCTTGAAGGCGGCCACAAACTCTTTGTTGTTCGGATTATCCAGCGACTGGAAGTACTTCATACAGGCATAGGCGCCTGCGATGTTCTCGCCGCCGATACCGTCGATCTCGTCCTCGGTGACCGAGATGGTCAGCATGGTCTGCTTCGACAGATCGATGCCAGCAGCCTTCAGCTGCTTGTAGAAGGCGACGTTGGAGCCGCCGACGACCGCAGCATAGATCACATCGGGCTTGGTGAGCTTGATCTTGTTGATCACCGAGTTGAACTGGGTGTGGCCGAGCGGGAAGTATTCCTCGCCCGAGACTTTGCCGCCGAGCTTGCCCTCGATATGCTTGCGGGCGATCTTCATCGACGTGCGCGGCCAGATGTAATCCGAGCCGATCAGATAGAAGCTCTTGCCCTTCTTCTCCTTGGCGACCCAATCGAGGCCGGCGAGGATCTGCTGCGTGGCTTCCTGGCCGGTATAGATCACGTTCTTCGACTGCTCGAGACCTTCATAGAAGGTCGGGTAATAGAGCATGCCGTTATACTGCTCCATCACGGGCAGCACCGCCTTGCGCGAGGCCGAGGTCCAGCAGCCCATGATGGCGGCGACCTTGTCGTTGACCAGCAGCTTCTTCGCCTTCTCTGCAAAGGTCGGCCAGTCCGAGGCGCCATCCTCCTGGATGAACTTGATCTTGCGCCCGAGCACGCCGCCCATGGCATTGATCTGCTCGATGGCCAGTTTCTCGGCCTGCACCGAGCCGGTTTCCGAGATCGCCATGGTGCCAGTGACGGAGTGCAGGATGCCGACCGTGACTTCGGTATCGGTCACCGCAAGGCCCGTGGTGTTGACGGCTGAGGTCGCAGGCGCCTGCGCAAAAGATGTGCGCGGGAACATCGACATCGCCGGCAGCGCCGCCATGCCCATCAGCAGTTTTCGCCGTAACGGCGAGTGCAGGCCCGGTTTTTTCTCGTCTGACATCACTTCCCCACTGGTTTGAAACGCTTATTGGTGAGGCAAGTGTTGCTGAACTTAAGCGCTCCTCGGATACGTGGGATTGCGTATACTGCACCGCAAAATGCCGACGTAGGTTTTGCTATCACGCAAATATGCGTAGGGACGTTGGGGTCAGGAGTGGGGAGTGGCAGGGCGGCAGCGGATCGACCGTGTTCGGCGCCAATACAATCAATGGGTCGCCAATCAGACCCTTGAGGATTACGCGCTCCGCTTCACCGCGAAGAGCGCGCGCCGCTGGTCCGCCGCCCGGGTTGCCAACACTGCCCTCGGCGCCATCTCGTTTCTCGCGCTGGAAGCCATCGGCGGCACCATCACCATCAATTACGGCATGACCAACGCCACGGCGGCGATCCTCGTCGTCAGCGTCATCATCTTCTGCTGCGGTCTGCCCATTGCCTATCACGCGGCGCGCAGCGGCATCGATATCGACCTTCTCACCCGCGGCGCCGGCTTCGGCTATATCGGCTCGACCATCACCTCGCTGATCTATGCGTCCTTCACTTTCATCTTCTTCGCCATCGAGGCGGTCATCCTCGCCGCGGCGCTGGAGATGTGTTTCGATATTCCGCGCCCCATCGGCTATCTGATATCGGCGGTGGTGATCATCCCGCTGGTCACCCACGGCATCACGCTAATCAGCCGATTCCAGCTCTGGACCCAACCGATCTGGCTGGTTCTCAATCTCGCCCCTTTCGTCGCCATTGCCTATGCCAGTCGGCAGTCCTTCACCGAATGGACCGCCTATCCCGGCCTGCATGGCGATCCCAACGGCGGCCTCGACCTGCTGCTGTTCGGAACTGCCGCCGCTGTGATCTTCTCGCTGGTGGCGCAGATCGGCGAACAGGTCGACTTTCTGCGCTTCCTACCGCGCGACCGCCGGCAATCGAAGGTGAGCTGGTGGATCGCCCTGCTCTGCGCCGGCCCCGGCTGGATCATCGTGGGCGCCGTCAAGCTACTGGCCGGCTCGTTCCTGGCCTATTTCGCGCTGACCCATGGCGCGACACCGGAACAGGCCGCGGAACCCGCGCATATGTATCTCGAAGCGTTTCGTTACGTGCTGTCGCAGCCGGATCTGGCATTGGCGCTGACCGGCACCTTCGTGATCCTGTCCCAGCTCAAGATCAACGTCACCAATGCCTATGCGGGCTCCATCGCCTGGTCGAACTTCTTCTCGCGCCTGACCCATAGCCATCCCGGCCGCGTGGTCTGGGTGGTGTTCAACGTGCTGGTGGCGCTGCTGCTGATGGAAATCGGCGTCTACAAGGCGCTGGAACAGACGCTCGCGCTGTATTCCAACGTCGCCATCGCATGGGTCGGCGCGCTGGTCGCCGATCTCGTCATCAACCGTCCGCTCGGACTGCGCCCGCAGCAGATGGAGTTCAAACGCGCGCATCTCTACGATATCAATCCAGTCGGCGTCGGCGCCATGCTCGCCGCCACCGTGATGTCGGTCAGCGCCTTCTACGGCCTGTTCGGCCCCACCGCGAAAGCACTGTCTCCCTTCGTCGCTCTCGTCACTGCGCTCGTCACGGCACCGATCATCGCTTATGCTACCGGCGGAAAATACTACATCGCGCGAAAGCCCAAGCGCGCCTGGCAGAATGTGGAAGCGATCCAGTGCTGCATCTGCGAGCACACATTCGAACATGAGGACATGGCGCATTGCCCGGCCTATGCCGGCCCGATCTGCTCGCTGTGCTGCTCGCTCGATGCCCGTTGCCACGACCTCTGCAAGCCCCATGCGCGCGTCGATGCGCAGATCGCCGCCGCCTTCGGCGGTATCGTGCCGGAGCCGCTGCTGGCGCGGCTCAACTCGCAGCTCGGCCACTATCTCAGCGTCTTTCTTGCCGCCGCAGGACTAGTCGGGCTGACACTCGCGCTGATCTATCTGCAGACCTCTGCCGCCTCGCCCGGCGACAGCACGGCGGTGTCCGACGTGTTGTGGAAGGTGTTCTTCGCCCTCGCCATCATCATCGGCGTTGTTGCCTGGTTGTTCGTGCTCGCCAAGCAGAGTCGACGCGCGGCCGAAGCCGAGACCCAGCGGCAGACCACACTGCTGATGCAGGAAATCGAGGCGCACAAGCGCACCGATGCCGAATTGCAGCGCGCCAAGGAGGTTGCGGAGTCAGCCAATCTCGCCAAGAGCCGCTATGTGGTCGGCCTCAGCCACGAGCTGCGCTCGCCGCTCAATGCCATCAGCGGCTATGCGCAGTTACTCGAACAGGACGACAGCCTGCAGACCCGCCCGCGCGAACAGGTGCGCGTCGTCAAGCGAAGCGCCGATCATTTGTCCGGGCTGATCGACGGCATTCTCGACATTTCCAAGATCGAGGCCGGTCGCCTCTATCTGTCGCGCGACGAGGTGCGCCTCACCGATTTCCTCGATCAGCTCGTCGGCATGTTCCGGCTGCAGGCGACCGCAAAGGGCATCGAATTCATCTTCCGCCGCCCGCCCGTACTGCCCGCCGTGGTCTATGCCGACGAGAAGCGCCTGCGGCAGATCCTCATCAACCTGCTTTCCAATGCCATCAAGTTCACGCAGGACGGCAACGTCCAGTTCGTCATTCACTATCGTAGCCCCGTCGCCGAATTCGAGATCATCGACACCGGTCCCGGCATCCGCGCCGACGATCTTGAGCGCATCTTTGCTCCGTTCGAGCGCGGCGCGCTCGGTGCCGCCCAGCCGCATACCGGCACCGGCCTCGGTCTCACCATCTCGAAGCTGCTGGCCG
The DNA here is from genome assembly GCA_002256345.1 of Bradyrhizobiaceae bacterium PARB1. Classification (GTDB taxonomy): domain Bacteria; phylum Pseudomonadota; class Alphaproteobacteria; order Rhizobiales; family Xanthobacteraceae; genus Tardiphaga. The sequence continues at coordinate 510,357 of NKIY01000005.1, forward strand.
GCGTCATGGGCGGCGATATCCGCGTCTCCAGCGAGGTCGGCACGGGCAGCACCTTTCGCGTGAAGATGCTGCTGTCCGAGGTCAACAACCCCACCCGCACCGCGCCCATCGAAGCTCCGATCCTCGGCTATCACGGCCCGCGCAAGACCATCCTCGTCACCGACGACGACCCGAGCCAGCGCGACCTCCTGCGCCAGGTGCTCACCCCGCTCGGCTTCATCCTGCTCAGCGCGCCAGACGGCCCGGCCTGTCTCAGTCTCGCCCAGCACTGCCGTCCGGACATGTTCCTGCTGGACATCTCGATGCCCGGCATGGATGGCTGGACCGTCGCCGAGACGCTGCGCGCCACCGGCCATCATCAGGCGCGCATACTGATGGTCTCCGCCAGCGCGCTGGAAGCCCATGGCGCGCCGCTCGCGCAGCCATTCCACGATGGCTATCTGATGAAGCCCGTGGAGCTGCCGCGCCTCCTCGAAATGATCGGCCAGCTCCTCAAGATCGAGTGGCGCTACGATCGCGACGAGACCGCAGCCGAACAGCACTGGACACCGGACGACACCTGCCCGCCCGCACATCGTATCGATCAGCTGATCAGCCTCGGCGAGATGGGCCACATCCGCGCCATCCAGATGAAGCTCGACGAGATCGGTGCCGAACATCCCGAGCACATGGCCTTCGTCGCGCAGATGCGCATGCTGATCGATCGCTTCGATCTCGACCAGTACATGTCTCTCCTCAAGACGTTGCAGACACATGACTCCTGAACCCAAGATATCAGATGCCAAGAAACGCGACGTTGCCCTCGTGGTGGATGACAGCCCCGATACGCTCCGGCTCCTGACCGACGCGCTGGACGGTGCCGGCATGACCGTCATGGTCGCACTCGATGGCGCCGGCGCCATGCGCATCGTCGAACAGATCACGCCGGACATCGTGCTTCTCGATGCTGTGATGCCAGGTATCGACGGATTCGAGACATGCCGTCGCCTCAAGCGCGATGCGGGCCTCGCCGATGTCCCGGTGATCTTCATGACCGGCCTCAGCGAGACCGCCCATATCGTCCGTGGCCTGGAAGCCGGCGGCGTCGATTATGTCACCAAACCCATCGTGATCGAGGAGATGCTGGCGCGCATCCGCGTCCATCTCGCCAATGCGCGCCTCACCCAAAGCGCCCGCGCCGCCCTCGACGTGTCCGGTCGCTTCCTGCTCGCCGTCAACAAGCGCGGCGAGGTGCTGTGGGCAACGCCGCAGGCGCAGAAGCTGCTGAGCGATCATCTGATCGCGGGCATCGACGACACATTGCGACTACCGGCCACGCTACTGCAGTGGCTCGACCAGATGCAGAAGCCAGCCGCAAGGCCGGCTCCGTCCGCGCCTTTCACCGACAACGAATTGCTCCGCTTGAACTATATGGGCAAGGCGGGCCCAGACGAATTCCTGCTCCGTCTCGCCAAGGACGGCACCGCCGCCGTGCCCAGCGAATTCAGCAGGGAGCTCGGCCTCACCGCCCGCGAAGGCGAGGTGTTGTCCTGGCTCAGCAAGGGCAAGAGCAATCGCGACATCGCGCAGATCCTTGGCCTCTCGCCGCGCACGGTCGACAAGCATCTGGAGCAGATCTACGCCAAGCTCGGCGTCGAGAACCGTACAGCCGCTGCTGCCGTCGCGGTGAATGCCACGCAGCGTCGGTAATAAGCGCTCAACCAAGTTTCATCGAGGAACCGTCGCAGCCGGTCGGCCACGCCGCATGCCGCCGCCGCGCTGCAATGCGAAATGTCAAATTCGCCATTGACAGATAAATTCGCTAATATCTAATCTTTCCAAAAACAGACGACCAAGCAAAACGGCCCCGGCAGACGGGCCACTTTCGGGAGAGAAACACATGACGCGCCACGTGCTGGCGTGGGCGACTGCGCTCGCGCTTTCGACCACCGCCGTTTCCACACCATCCCTTGCGCAGGTCTCCGACGACGTCGTCCGCATCGGCGTGCTGACCGACCTGTCGAGCTGGGGCCGCGACAACAGCGGTCCAGGCTCAGTCGAAGCCGCGAAAATGGCAGTCGAGGAATTCGGCAAGACCGTGCTCGGTAAACCCATCGAGATCATCAGCGCCGACCACCAGATGAAGTCCGATGTCGGCGTGCAGATCGCGCGCAACTGGTTCGACAATGGCAAGGTCGACGCCGTAGTCGATATCCCGAATTCCGCCATCGCCATTGCGGTTCACAATCTCGCCCGCGAGCGCAACAGGATCGCGCTGCTGTCCGGTCCGGGATCGAGCGCCCTCACGGATGAGCTGTGCAGCCCGAACACGGTGCAGTTCACCTACGACACCTATGCCCTGTCGAAAGTGACCGCCTCTGCCGTGGTCGCGGAGGGCGGCAAGTCCTGGTACTTCATCACGGCCGACTATGCCTTCGGCAGCCAGCTCGAGAACGACGCCACACGCTTCATCAAGGCCAGTGGCGGCACCGTGGTCGGCGGCGTCCGCCATCCCACCAATACGGCAGATTTCTCGTCCTTCGCCCTGCAGGCGCAGAATTCGAAGGCCAATGTCGTCGCCTTCGCCAATGCCGGCCAGGACACCGACAATTCCATCAAGCAGGCCGGCGAATTCGGCCTCGTTAAAGGCGGCCAGAAGCTGGTTGGCCTGCTGATGTTCGATACCGACGTGCACGCCATCGGCCTTGACGCCGCGCAGGGCACCTATCTCACCACAGCGTCCTACTGGAACATGGACGACAGGACGCGTGCCTGGTCGAAGAAGTTCTTCGCCAAGACGAATGTGATGCCGACCATGATCCAGACCGGCGTCTATGGCTCGGTGCTGCATTATCTCAAGGCCATCAAGGCCGCCGGCACCGACGATCCCGCCAAGGTGATGGCGAAGATGCGGGAGTTGCCCATCGAGGACACTTTCGTCCATGGCGGCAAGCTGCGCGAGGACGGCCGCGTGATCCGCGACATGTATCTCGCCAAGGTCAAGAAGCCTTCGGAGTCCAAGGAACCGTGGGACTATCTCGACATCGTCAAGACGGTGAAGGGCGAGGACGCGTACCGCCCCGTCTCGGAATCCAAGTGCCCGCTGCTGAAGAAGTGAGGTGACCATGGCCAGCGATCCAGCAACTGCAATCGAGACCCATGAGTGCGACGTGCTGGTCGCTGGCTCCGGTTGTTCCGGCATGTCGGCGGCAATCACCGCCAGGCATGGCGGTCTCGACGTCCTGATCGTCGAGAAAGAGCCCCGCTTTGGCGGCACGACTGCACGCTCCGGCGGCTGGCTGTGGGTGCCTGGTACATCACTGGCGAAGGCATGGGGCATCCATGAAAGCCCCGATCAGGCTCGCACCTATCTCCGGCACGAGGCGGGCAACAGTTTCGACGCTGCACGCGTCGATGCCTTTCTGACCGCGGGTCCGGAGGCGATCGACTTCTTCACCACGCAGACCGCCGTGCGCTTCGACATGCCGCTGACCTTCCCGGACTACGACGCCGAAGCGCCGGGCGGCACCCAGGGCGGTCGCTCCATGGTGGCACGACCGTTCGACGGGCGCGAACTCGGCGACAACATCAAGAACATCGGCGCGCCGCTGCCCGAACTCACCGTGTTCGGCATCATGCTGGGCTCTGGTAAGGACATCATCCATTTCATGCGCGCGACCAAGTCGCTGACCTCGGCGATCTATGTGGCCAAGCGGTTGTCGAAACATCTGAGGGATGTACTCAGCCACGGCCGCGGCATGACGCTGACCAACGGCAATGCGCTCGCCGGCCGTCTTGCCAAGTCGGCCTTCGATCTCAAGATCCCGCTATGGCTCTCGTCGCCGGTGCGCGAGCTGATCGTGGAGAACGGACATGTGCGTGGCGCCATCGTCGAGCGTGACGGCAAGCGCGTGCGTGTCATCGCGCGTCGCGGCGTCGTGCTTGCCTGCGGCGGCTTCCCGCACGATGTCGAGCGCCGCAAGGCCATGTTCCCGCATGCGCCCACAGGTCGCGAGCATTATTCGCCCGGTCCCACCGGCAATACCGGCGACGGCCTTCGCCTCGCCGAGACCGCCGGCGGCCGTGTGGAGGACTCGCTGCCGAACGCCGCGGCCTGGGTGCCGGTTTCGGTCACCACGCGCAAGGATGGCAGCAAGGGCGTGATGCCGCATTTCATCGACCGCGCGAAGCCGGGCGTCATCGCCGTGCTGCGCGACGGCACCCGCTTCGCCAATGAAGGCAACTCCTATCACGCCTTCGTTCAGGAGATGATGCGCGCGACCAAGCCGGGCGACGAGATGGCTGCCTGGCTCGTCTGCGATCACCAGGCGCTGCGCCAGTATGGCCTCGGCGCCGTTCCGCCTTTCCCCATGCCCATCGGCCGCTACCTGCGCTCGGGCTATCTCATCAAGGGCGCGACACTGGACGAACTCGCGAACAATGCCGGGATCGATGCGACTGCCTTCGCGAAGACCGTCGCACAATTCAACACCGCCGCTGCGAACGGTCACGATCCCGCCTTCGGCAAGGGCTCGCGTGCCTATAACCGCTATCAGGGCGACGCCCAGCATGGCCCCAACCCTTGCGTGGCGCCGATCGAGAGCGGGCCGTTCTACGCCATCAAGATGGTGATCGGCGATCTTGGCACCTATGCGGGCATCAAGACCGACGCCCATGCGCGCGCGCTGGACGGCAATGGCGAGGTGATCGGCGGGCTCTATGCCGCCGGCAACGACATGGCGAGCATCATGGGCGGTAACTATCCCGGCGCCGGCATCACGCTCGGCCCTGCCCTCACCTTCGGCTATATCGCCGGCCGTCATCTCGCCGGCAAACCGGTGGCGGCCTAGCCATGACCGTGTTCGCACCCGATCTGCTGCTCGGCCAGCTCGCCCTCGTCACCGGCGCCGGCAATGGCAACGGCCGCGCCATCGCGCTCGGCCTCGCCGCTCATGGCGCCGAGGTGATCGTAACGGATATCGATGGCGAGGCCGCAGCCGATACGGCCCGCGAGATCAATGCCCGCGGCGAGCGCTCATGGCACCACCGGCTCGACGTCACGAATGTCGAGGCCTGCCGCGCGCTCGCGGATATCATCCGCCAACAGGCCGGCGACATCTCCATCCTCGTCAACAATGCGGGCATCATCATCCGCGAGGGCATCGATTCCGACCGCGCGGCCGAGAACTGGCGCCGCGTGCTCGACGTCAATCTCAACGGTGTCTTCAATGTCACCCACGCCATTCTGCCGGCTTTGCGCGCTCGGCACGGCAGCGTGATCAATCTCGGCTCCATCGCGTCCTTCGTGGGTGTCGCCGATACGCTCGGTTATTCGCCATCCAAAGGCGGGGTAAAACTCCTGACTCAGGCGCTCGCGCGCGAACTCGCGAAAGACGGCGTACGCGTGAATGCACTCGCGCCGGGCGTGATCGAAACCGCCATGACCGAGGGCACGCGCAACGATCCCGTCCGCCTCGCCGGCTTCCTCGGCCGTACACCGCTCGGTCGCGTCGGCCAGCCGTCAGAGCTTGTTGGGCCCGTGGTGTTCCTCGCCTCCGACATGGCCTCATATGTGAACGGCGTGACCTTGCCGGTGGATGGCGGCTTCCTCGCCGTGTAATGTCGCGCTCTGAGTTGGGGCAAGCATGGCTAAAGAGAGTCGCGGCATCCAGTCGATCGAGGTCGGTGGTGAATTGCTGCAAGCGCTGACGCGCAATGGTGAACCGATGATGCTGCGCGATCTCGCGCGCGAAGCCGGCATGGCGCCGGCAAAGGCACATCCCTATCTCGTCAGTTTTTCACGCATCGGCCTGATCGAGCAGGACCCGACCACGGGACGCTACGAATTCGGGCCGCTCGCCCTCGAACTCGGCATCGTCACGCTGCGGCGGCTCTCCGCCGTGCGTGTCGCAACGCCAGCGATCACTGCGCTTGCAGCGCAGATCGACCACGCGGTCTCGCTGGCGATCTGGGGCACTCATGGACCGACGGTGGTGCGGCTGGAAGAACCGAGTCATCCCGTCCACATCGCCATGCGCGTCGGCTCCACCATGTCGCTGCTCGAGACTGCGACCGGCCGCATCTTCGCAGCCTTCCTGCCTCCGGCCACCATCACGGCGGCGCTCGATGAGGGCCTCGATCGCCTCTCCATCGGCTATGATCCGAAGCGCGAGACCGAAGGGCCGGCCATCGACAAGATTCTGGCCGATGTCCGCAGCCGCGGCCTCGCCCGCGCCGTCGGCGAGCCCCTGCGCGGCGTCAACGCGTTTTCCGCGCCGGTGTTCGATCACAGCGGCACCGTTGTCCTCTCCGTCACCGCCATGGGCGCCGTCGGCACCTTCGACGTCAACTGGAACAGTGCCATCGCCAAGGCGCTGCTCGACTGCACGCATGCGATCTCGCGCCGGCTCGGGCATGGCGTGAAGGACTAGCGGCACGGTAGCGCTGCACAAGATCCCTGCGCGACAACTTGTCTGACAAGTGGCATGTCCAGCTTGCCACCCCGCCTCAGCATGTTACGCTTCCCTTCAGGCGCATCCCCGGTGAACGGGGAGCGACCATAAAATCACCGCCGGTCAAGGCGGCTTGAGGGAGGACTACCCATGGCCAGCCAAGGCCCGTCTCGTCGTGCCCTGCTCAAGGGTGCGCTCGCCACCAGTGCGCTGCCTGCACTCGGATCGCTCGGCATCTCAACACCCGCTTTCGCCGATGTGAACTGGAAGAAATATGCGGGCACCACCATCGAAGCCAATCTGATCAAGGGACCGCGTGGCGAGCTGCTGCAAAAATATGCGCCCGAATTCACGGCGCTAACCGGCATCAAGGTCGAATCCGAGCTCATCCCGGAACAGCAGCAGCGCCAGAAAGCCGTGATCGAACTCACCTCCGGCAAGCCCTCCTTCGATGTGGTGCATCTCAGCTATCACGTGCAGAAGCGACAATTCGAGAAAGCTGGCTGGCTCGCCGACATTTCCGGCTTCATGAAGGACCCAACCCTCACCGCGCCTGACCTGAAGGTCGAGGACTTTTCCGCCGGCGGCCGGCAATTCGCCGAGAACGACAAGGGCGTGATGCATTCGCTGCCGTGGTCGGTGGATTACTTCATCCTTTATTACAACAAGGAGATGTTCGCGAAGAAGAACATCGCTGTGCCCAAGACCATGGACGAGATGGTCGCCGCTGCCGAGAAGCTCAACGATTCGTCGGCCGGCATCTATGGCTTCACAGGGCGCGGGCTGCGCAACGCCAACATGACGCTGTGGAGCAACTTCTTTCTGAACTACGGGGGCGAATTTCTCGACGCCAAGGGCAACATCCTGACCGATGGTCCCGAGTCCATCGAGGCGACAAAGGTCTATCAGCGCCTGATGATGAAGAGCGCGCCGCCCGGCGCCGCCGGCTTCAACTGGATGGAGTCGATGGCTTCTCTGACGCAGGGACGTGCGGCCATGTGGATCGATGGTGTCGGCTGGGCGCCGCCCATTGAAGACCCCAATGCCTCGCGCGTGGTCGGCAAGATCGGCTACACGCTGGTGCCGGCCGGTCCAAAGGGCCAGTATTCCTCCACTTACGGCGACGGCATCGGCATCGCCAAGACCTCGACCAAAAAGGAAGCGGCCTATCTTTACTGCCAGTGGGCCGTGTCCAAACAGATGGGCGCGCGCCTGTTGCAAACCGGCGGCGGCGTGCCATTCCGCAACTCGATCCTCAATGACGAGGAAGTCCGCAAGGGCGTGAAGAACCAGGAATGGCTGCAGTCCGTGATCGACAGCGCCAAGATCAGCAAACTCGGCCTGCCCGTGATCATTCCCGTGGCCGAATTCCGCGATCTCGTCGGCGCCGGCATCACCGCCACGCTCGCGGGCGCCGATCCCGCCACCGAACTCAAGAAGGCGCATGAGCAGTTCCGTCCCATCCTGGAGCGTAGCGAAAAGACGTGAGTTCACTGGCTGCAGAACAACGAAGTGCGGCCGAACCAACGGCCGTGAAAAAGGATGAGTGGCGGCCAATCTCCTATTGGCCGTTCGTCCTGCCTGCGATGATCGTCGTGATGGCGGTCATCGTGTTCCCGTGGGCCTATACAATCTGGATGAGCCTGCATGAATGGAAGGTCGGCCAGGCGCCGACCTTCGTCGGTTTCGCCAACTACATGCGCCTGCCTGGCGATGCCCGCTTCGTGGAATCGGTGTGGCACACGCTGGTCTATACGGTGCTATCCGTCGTGCTCCCGCTGATCCTGGGCACGCTCGCGGCCGTGGTCTTCAACAACCGCTTCCCTCTGCGCGGCTTCATTCGCGGCCTGTTCATCCTGCCGATGATGGCGACGCCTGTCGCCATCGCCCTGGTGTGGACCATGATGTTCCATCCGCAGCTCGGCATCCTCAATTATCTGCTGTCGCTGATCGGCCTGCCGCCCTCACTGTGGGTGTTTCACCCCGCCACCGTCATCCCCTCGCTGGTGCTGGTGGAGACATGGCAATGGACGCCGCTGGTGATGCTGATCGTGCTCGGCGGCCTCAGCGCCCTGCCCAGCGAGCCTTATGAGAGCGCGCAGATCGATGGCGCGACGCCGTGGCAGACCTTCCGCCACATCTCGCTGCCGATGATCATGCCGTTTCTGTTCATCGCCGCGATGATCCGCATGATCGATGCCGTGAAAAGTTTCGACATCATCTTCGCCATCACCCAGGGCGGCCCCGGCAGCGCATCGGAAACAATCAACCTCTATCTCTACAGCGTCGCCTTCGTCTATTACGACGTCGGCTATGCCTCGGCGATCGTGGTGGTGTTCTTCGCGCTCATCGTGGCGCTTGCCGGCGCGCTCCTGCATCTGCGCCAGCGCACCCACTGGAACGAGAGCGGAGGCAGCGCATGATGCGGGCCTTGCTCGGGCGGATCGGTCTCGCTTTCGCCATTCTCGTGATCGTCTCGCCGGCGATCCTGTTCTTCCTCTGGATGCTGTCGCTGTCGCTCAAATTCGAGATCGACAACGCCTCCTATCCGCCGGTCTTCATCCCCGAGCGGATCAATTGGGGCAACTATGCCGCCGTCATCGAATCCAAGCGGTTCATGACCTACTTCTTCAACACGCTGATCGTCACCGGCGCGGCGACGCTGTTCGCCCTCGTCGTGGGCGTTCCCGCGGGCTACGGCCTCGCCCGCATGCGCGCACGCAAGGCGGCGGTGCTGATCCTGATTGCGCGCATCACGCCCGGCCTGTCCTATCTGATCCCGCTGTTCCTGCTGTTTCAGTGGCTCGGCCTGCTCGGCACGCTGTGGCCGCAGATCATCATCCATCTCGTCGTTACCGTGCCCATCGTGATCTGGATCATGATCGGTTATTTCGAGACGACACCGATGGAGCTGGAGGAATCCGCTGTGATCGACGGCGCCAATCGCTGGCAGGTGTTTCGCCACGTCGCGCTGCCGATCGCCAAGCCCGGCATCGCCGTCGCGTTCATCCTCGCGGTGATCTTCTCCTGGAATAATTTCGTGTTCGGCATCGTGCTGGCCGGCCGCGAGACGCGAACGCTGCCCGTAGCGGTTTACAACATGATCTCGTTCGACCAGCTGAGCTGGGGGCCGCTCGCGGCCGCCGCGCTGATCGTGACGGCACCGGTGCTGCTGCTCACGGTGTTCGCACAACGGCAGATCGTGGCGGGCCTGACGGCCGGCGCCGTGAAGTGACGGCGCCATGGGCGTCACGCTGCTCCAGCGACACGCCTTACCGCCGCCGGAAGATCATGCCGCCATGATGCAGTGTGTTCTGGCCGACAAATGTGCCATCGGCCGTGAAGCCGGTGTCGTCCCAGTAGTCGATATGATTGCCCTTGATTTCGTAGCGCCCCTGATAAGCGCTCTCCTTGCTGCCGCGCGCCTCGTCATAGCGGCCGTTCGGGAGAAGTTGGTGGCGGATGTGACCGTCATCGGTCACCCACATGCCGATATAGGGGGTCTCGCTCATGTCTTTCCTCATGATGTGTTGTCGCGCGCCATCCTGCGCCACGCCCGGCGCCGGCGTTGCGATGATGAAAGTGAGTAAAGCAGCGGAGACGATCATCACCGTGCGAGCATTCGCATTCATGTCATCCTCCGTTCTGGCCAAGTCAGGGCTGGCTGGATGACGGCGCAGGTACGCGCCGCAGCACGTCGTCGAAGCGCGCCAGATCGAGAAAGGCGTTCACCTCGACTGCCTTCCCGTCCTGCATGCGCATGATCCAGACATAGCGGTTGGTATAAGCGAGCCCGTCACGCGCACGTGCTGCGCCCTCCCAGTTGACGATCACATGCTCGCCGTCCGCCCAGATGCGGGTACTGACCGGCTTGATGGGATCGGACAATCGCGCCGCGAGCGGCCGCACCGCGCGCTCGATCAGCGCATCACGTCCCCGATGGGTGCCGGCATTCGGTCCCGAACCTTCCACCGTCCAGACCACATCGGGGGCAAGCAGATCGTTGAAAAATGTCGTTCCACCCGCCGCCCAGCGATCGAATGCCTCGGTGACGACCCGCTTGTTGCCAGTTGCGATATCGGCATTCTCCGATGCCGTCGCGGCATGCGGCAACAGTGCGCAGAACGTCAGCATCGTCCATCCGACAATGCCTGCCCGAACGTAACTCGATAGCGACGACATCATGACATTCTCCTTCATTTGCATCGCGATCATCTCGCCACGACAGAGGCACCGCCGAAGATGAGTTGCTGAACCATCGGCCGGCCGACGAACCGCGCCGGAAACATCGGCTCCGGAGCATTCACGCTACTGAGCCGCTCAAGCTGCTCGCGCGACAACGACAGATGCAAAGCCCCGAGATTGTCCTCGGCCTGCGCCAAAGTGCGCGCCCCCAGAATCGGCGACACGACGGCAGGATTGGCCAATGTCCACGCCATCGCCACCTGCGACGGCGTAGCGCCGATATCATCGGCAACCGCACGCACGACTTCGGCAATCCTGATAGCACGCTCGTTCAAATGACCGGATGAGGCGATGACGCCCTTGCGCGTCGGCGATACGTTCGCCTCGCCCGATGAGTCCACATCCGCCAGCGTATATTTGCCGGTCAGCACGCCGCCGCCCAGCGGCGACCAGGGCAGCACGCCGAGCCCGAGCGCCGCTGCCATCGGCAACAATTCATGCTCGACCGTGCGTTCGACAAGACTGTATTCGATCTGCAGAGCGACCAGCGGCGACCATCCCCGCAATTCGGCAATCGCCTGCATCTGCGAAACCCGCCAGGCCGGCGTGTTGCAGATGCCGAGATACTGCACCTTGCCGCTGCGTACGAGATCGTCGAGCCCGCGCATCACCTCATCCGGCTGCGTGGTCATGTCCCACGCATGGAGATAGAGCAGATCGATGCGATCCGTATCGAGCTGCCGCAGGCTCTGCTCCACCGAGCGCACCATGTTCAGCCGATGATTGCCGCCCGAATTCGGATTGCCGGGATCGCGCGCCATGGTGAATTTGGTCGCCAGCACGATCCGCTCGCGCTTCTCCTTGATGAATTTTCCGACCAGCCGCTCCGATGCGCCATTGGTGTAGTTCACCGACGTATCAATGAAGTTGCCACCCCGATCGACATACAGATCGAAGATCCGCCGCGCCTCGCTTTCGCCGGCGCCCCAACCCCAGTCCTCGCCGAAGGTCATCGTACCCAGCGAGATCGGGGACACCCGCAATCCGGATCGTCCAAGCAGGCGGTAAGTATCGAGGGATGTCATGGTTCGCGGCTCCGGTTGCTGTTGCCGCGAAACCTAGGGCTGCTCCAGGAGTCGAACAATTTGCCGATTTCTGACCAAACTGGTAAGTCTTGCTAACCAATGCTGCTCGACCTGAACCAGATTTCCGTCTTTCTCGCGGTCGCCGAGGCGAAGAGCTTTCGCGTCGCTGCCGAGCGGCTTGGCGTCACCCGGCCCGCCGTCAGCCAGGCTATCCGCAAGATGGAGGACCGGATGGGCGTCGCCTTGCTGCAGCGAACGACCCGCAGCGTCAGCCTGACGGAAGCCGGCCTGCGCCTGCATGAGCGCGTCGCGCCTGCCATTGCCGAAGTCACGGATGCGCTGGAGACGGCTCGCGATCTTCCGACCCAGCCAACGGGCCAATTGCGATTGGCTGTGTCCTCCATCGCGGAGCGCTTTATCTCCGGTCCGTTGCTGGCGAGTTTCACGCTCGCTCATCCCGGCATCCAGCTCGACGTCACCGTCACCGACTCGGAGTTCGACATCGTCGCCGAAGGTTTTGACGCCGGCGTCAGGCTCGGCGAAGTGATCGAGCAGGACATGATCGCCGTGCCCGTCTCGACGGAACAGCGTCAGGTGGTGGTCGCAGCACCCTCTTATCTCGAGCGCTTCGGTGCGCCCAAGCATCCATCGGAGCTCACCCAGCATTGCTGCATCGGCTGGCGTCCCGCGCCGGACGTCGCGCCCTACCGCTGGGAGTTCGAGGAAAACGGCCGTGAGTTCGACGTCGCGGTCAATCCGCGGATCACCACGAACGATATGTGGGTCATGGTTCGTACCGCCTGCGCCGGCGGCGGCCTCACTTTCGGCATGGAGGAGTTGTTCAGGCCATATCTCGCACGCGGCGAACTGGTGACGCTTCTCGACGCCTGGCTGCCGCCGTTTCCCGGTTTCTTCCTGTATTTCCCCGATCGCCGCAACCTGCCACCGAAGCTGCGCGCCTTGATCGATCATGTGCGCTATCGGGCCGGCGCCTGAGCTGCCGATCCGTAGCCCGGATGAAGCGAAGCGTAATCCGGGATTCAGAGCATTGGCATATCGCCGGCCCCTGGATTGCGCTTTGCTCCATCCGGGCTACGACATCGCGACCTTGCGCTGCTCAGCCGGCTCCGCCTCGCTCGCCGCGATGAGTCGCTTCAGCTCGGGAATGCATGAGCCGCAATTCGTTCCAGCCTTGAGCCTGGCGCCGATCTCGCCGGCCGTCGCACACCCCGCCGCGATCGCATCATTGATCGTGTTGCGACCAACGCCGAAACAGGCGCATACGATTGGGCCCGCACTCGCAGCGCCATCGGCTGACTTGCCGGACAGCAGCATGCGACGCTGATCGTCGTTCAATGCCTCTGCCGCAAACAACTCTTTCACCGAATCCCACGACAAGACTTCATCGGCGGGCCCGACGAACAGGCACAGCTCGATCCGCTCATCCGCAAACGACACCGCTCGATAGACGCCGCGGCTGATATCCTCGAAACTCGCCACCTCATCACCAAGCAGCGGCGACAACCAGTCGCGCCAGACAGCCAGATCCATATTGTCGGCCAACAAGTAGCCAACACCACCAGTCACCGCGACACGCGCATAAACCACGCCGGGCGGCAGCACCAGCGGTTTTCGCGACAGCACAAAGCCGCGCTGGCTCACAGCCACCGCTGCGATCGATACCGGCGTCGCCTTGTTCTCCGGCTGACCTGAATACGGATCGACATACGGCGCAACCAGCGCGCCGACACGAGCGTAACCGGCCGTCTCGTCGTTCCAGTGGATCGGCGCAAACAGCATGCCGCGTTGCTGGCGTTCGCTGACAACGACCTTCAGCGTGCACGCGCCGTAATCCGTCGTGAGCTGCGCATAGCCGTCATCGACGACGGCGAAACGCGCCGCATCATCCGGATGGATCTCCACATAGGGCTCGGGAATATGCTGGCCGAGCCGCGGGCTGAGGCCCGTGCGCGTCATCGTGTGCCACTGGTCACGCACGCGGCCGGTGTTCAGGCGCAGCGGCCGTTCGGGCGTCACATGGGTGCGCAGCTCCGGAGCTTCCGGCACGACGAAGCGGCTTCGCATGTCGTTCGTATAGAAGCGGCCATCGGCGAAGAAGCGCGCCTGCTGCGTGGTCGTCCCCTTGCGCAGCGGCCACTGCACCGGCGCCATGGTGTCGAATGCCTCGTCGGAGACATGCATGAGCCCGCCGATGTCGAAATCGCGGCTGCCGTCATTCTCGAAATCCGACAGCGCAGCATGTTCGCGGAAAATCTCCGCTGCGGACGTGTAAGCGAAGCCGGCGCCGAATCCGAGCCGCTTCGCCACTTCGCTGAGCGCCCACCAGTCCGGCTTCGCCTCACCCGGTGCCCGCAGGAACGAACGCTGCCGCGATACGCGGCGTTCCGAATTCGTGACCGTGCCCGACTTCTCGCCCCAGGCCAGCGCAGGCAGCAACACATGTGCACCGGCATTGGCCGTGTCGTTGGAGCGCACATTTTCCGATACCACGAACAAATCGAGCCTGCCGAGTGCTGCCCGCACCGCATCGGCATCGGGCAGCGACACCGCGGGATTGGTGCCCATCACCCACAGCGCCTTGATCTCGCCGCGGCCGATGGCCTCAAACATCTGCACGGCCTTGAGGCCTTCATGTGTGGCGATGCCGGGCGCCTTCCAGAACCGCCGCACGCGATCGATCTCGGCCGGCGAGAAGCCCATATGCGCGGCAAGCTGATTGGCAAGACCGCCGACCTCGCGGCCGCCCATGGCATTGGGCTGGCCGGTGAGTGAGAATGGCGACGCGCCGGGTTTGCCGATGCGCCCGGTGGCAAGATGGCAGTTCAGGATCGCATTGACCTTGTCGGTGCCTTGCGCCGACTGGTTGACGCCCTGCGAATAGAGCGTGACGACGCGCGGCGTCTGCCGGAACATCTGGAAGAACGTGGCGACGTCCACTTCATTGAGGCCAGTCGCCTTGGCCGTCGCAGCGACGCTGCCGGCGATGGCCCGCGCCCGCGCCAAGGCCTCATCGAAGCCCGACGTATGCTGTTCAATGTAAGCGCGGTCGAGCGCGCCATTGTCCGCGAGATAGACGAGCAAACCGGAGAACAGCGCCGTATCGGTGCCGGGCCTCAGGCCGAGAAACAAGTCGTCGTCGCCCACCGTATCGGTGCGGCGCGGATCGATCACGACAAAGCGGGCGCCGCGCGTCTGCTTGTTGGCCAGCATGCGCTGATACAACACCGGGTGGCACCAGGCGGCATTCGAGCCAACGAAGACCAGCAGATCGGCCTGATCGAGGTCTTCGTAACAGCCCGGCACCGTGTCGGCCCCGAAAGCACGCTTGTGGCCGACCACTGAGGAGGCCATGCAGAGCCGCGAATTGGTGTCCACATTGGCGCTGCCGATAAAACCCTTCATCAGCTTGTTGGCGACGTAGTAGTCCTCGGTCAGCAATTGCCCGGACAGATAGAACGCGACCGCACCCGGTCCGTGCTCGGCGACGATGCGGTGAAAACCATCCGCGACATGATCGAGGGCAGCGTCCCACGGCGCCTGCGCCATCGCACCGGAGGCATCGCGCATCATCGGATGCAGCAGGCGCTCATCGAGGCTCAGCGTCTCGCCGAGCGCCGAGCCCTTCGAACATAGACGACCGAAATTAGCGGGATGGTCGGGATCGCCGGCGATAGCTGCGCCGCCCCGCCCGTCCGGCGTCGCGAGTACGCCGCAACCGACACCGCAATAGGCGCAAGTCGTGCGGACGGTGGTGAGTCTCGTATCGACCGCGTTCATCAGGCCGCCTTCGCGATGGGGCGCCCGAACATCATGTCGGCACGAAGTTCCGAGACATCGGCACCGCTGCGGATCAGCTCGAGATACCAGAGCGCATCGCCGGTATCGCCAACCAGCACGGCGCCCGTGAGCTGACCTTTTGCGATCACCAGCTTCTTGTAGGTGCCGCGCCTCACATCGCTCAGCAGCAATGTCTCGCTGCCATCGGCCGCCATGAAATCGCCGGCCGAAAACACGCCGACGCCGGAGACCTTGAGATTGGTGGACAGAATGCTGCCCGCATAGGCGGCCGTCTTGCCGGCAAGCGACTGCGCGAGAACACGCGCCTGCTCATAGGCGGGTTCAACGAGCCCATAGCAGGTGCCGCGATGCTCGGCGCATTCACCGAGAGCAAAGACGCCTTCGGCGGACGTCGCCATCCGGTCATCGACGATAATGCCGCGATTGACGGCAATACCGGCTTCCCCGGCGAGCGCGACATTTGGCCGGATGCCCGCTGCGAAGATCACCGCATCGGCGCCGAGCATGCGGCCGTCGGCGAGTTCGACGCGCTCGACGGCATTTGCGCCGTGAATGCATGCCGTATTCGCGTTCAGAACGATCTTCACACCCTTGCGCTCGACAAGCGTCTTCAGCAGCTCCGCGGCCGGCCCGTCGAGCTGCCGCTCCATCAGACGGTCCATCAGATGGATCAGCGTGACATCGGCGCCGGCCTTGGCGAGACCATAGGCCGCCTCCAGCCCGAGCAATCCGCCGCCGACCACGACCACGCGCTTCTTCTGCCCGGCCAGCGCGATCAGGAGATCGACATCCTGGCTGTCGCGGAACACATGAACGCCCGCAAGATCGCCGCCCGGCACCGGCAACCGCAGCGCCGACGAGCCGGTGGCGAAAACGAGCTTGGAAAAACCGACGCGCTTGCCGGTCGACGTCGTCACCTCGCGCGCAGCGAGATCGACCGATACGGCGCGCGCACCATATTTCAGCGTGACGCCGCGGTCGCGCCACCACGACGCGGGCTTGAGCTCGATCTCCGCGGAGGTCGCTTCGCCGGCCAGCACCGAGGACAGCAGCACCCGGTTATAGGCGAGCCGCGGCTCGTCGCCGATGACCGCGATGGCGTAGCGGCCGAGCGCGCATTTGGCGAGTTCATCCACCAGCCGCGCCGCCGCCATGCCGTTTCCGATGATGACCAGCGGCTCGCTCACAGTGATGGAGTCTCCGGATGAGTGTGAGTAAGAGACGTCGTCATTGCGAGGAGCCTTGCGACGACGGAGATGACTACGCCGCCTCCACAAATTTGTGGCGTTCGTACAGGAACTCCAGCACGCGCTTGCGGCACTTCACGTAAACTGGATCGCTCGCCAGCTCGATGCGCTTGCGGGGGCGGCTGAGTGGCACGTCGAGCATTTCACCGATCGTTGCGCTCGGCCCATTGGTCATCATCACGATACGGTCCGACAGCAACACGGCCTCGTCCACGTCATGGGTGATCATGACGATGGTGTTGCCGAGCTTCTGGTGCAGCGCCATCACCGAGTCCTGCAGATGCGCGCGGGTAAGCGCATCGAGTGCGCCGAAAGGTTCATCCAGCAGCAGCACCTTCGGCTCCATCGCGAGCGCGCGGGCGATGCCGACGCGCTGCTTCATGCCGCCTGAGATTTCCGACGGGCGCTTGTCCTTGGCATGCGTCATCTGCACGAGATTGAGATTGTGCATGGTCCATTCGTCGCGTTCGGCGCGGCTCTTGGTTTTCGCAAACACCTTGTCCACGCCGAGACGGACGTTCTGATAGACCGTCAGCCATGGCAGCAGGCTGTGGTTCTGGAAAACCACTGCGCGATCCGGCCCCGGCGAATTCACCTCGCGCCCTTCCAGCAGTACGCCTCCGGTGGTTGCGCGCGTCAGGCCGGCGATGATGTTGAGCATCGTCGATTTGCCGCAGCCGGAATGGCCGATGATGGAGATGTATTCGCCCTTGCCGAGGGTGAGGTTGATGTCCTTCAGCACCTGCGTTGTGGCCTTGCCGCGGCTGAAAGTCTTGTCGATGTGGTCGAGCTTCACATACGGGGTCATGACGCGATCCTCAAGCGGCCGAAGTGCCGTGGGTGACGAGCTTGCCGAGACCGGCAATCAGGCGGTCGAGCACGAAGCCGACGATGCCGACATAGAACAGCGCCAGGATGATCTCGCTGATATGCGATGAATTCCACGCGTCCCAGATGAAGAAGCCGATGCCGACACCACCAATCAGCATTTCTGCCGCGATGATGGCGAGCCAGGACAGGCCGATGCCGATGCGCAAGCCCGTGAAGATGTAGGGCGCCGCCGCCGGCAGCATCACCTTCCAGAAGAACTCCAGCGGATTGAGCTGCACCACCGCGGCGACGTTGCGATAGTCCTGCGGGATGTTGCGGATACCGACCGCGGTATTGATGATGATCGGCCAGATCGAGGTGATGAAGATCACGAAGATCGCCGAGGGCTGGCCGTCACGGAATGCGGCAAGCGCGAGCGGCAACCAGGCCAGCGGCGGGATCGTGCGCAGCACCTGGAAGATCGGATCGAGGCCGCGCATCGCCCACACGGATTGTCCGACCAGCGTGCCGAGCCCGATGCCGACCACTGCAGCGAGGGCGTAGCCATAGGCAACGCGCCACAGGCTGGCAGAGAGATGCCAGAACAGGCCCTTGTCGAGACCGCCATTGTCGAAGAACGGATCGAAGATCAGCTCCTTCGTATCCTTGTAGACCTTGGACGGCGGCGGCAGCGTCGAGCCGGTGCGCCGGCAGAGCAATTCCCAAAGCACGCCGAGGAAGATGACGACGATGAGCGGCGGGATCACCCGGGCGGCCACATCCTTCGCCATCTTCACATATATCTCAGCTTTCGGCTGAGCCTTGGGAGCCAGTGCGACGACCGCAGCCGGCGCTTTCGCGAGCTGTGTCACAGGCTCTGTCTTGAGTGCTTGCACGTTCATCGCACTGATCTCCGTCATCTTGCTTGCTTCGCCGCGATCACGCTTCGACCCGCTTGATCGCGAGCGACTTCAGATAGGCCGCGGGATCCGCGGGATCGAAGACCTTGCCGTCGAAGAAGGTCTCCTTGCCGCGCGAGGTCGAGGTCGGTGCGGCCACGCCGAGCTCCTTCGCAGCCTCCTTCCACATGTCCTCGCGGTTGACCTTGGCGATCAGCGCCTTGGCATCTGTGCCGGCCTCATATTTACCCCAGCGGATATCCTCGGTGATGAACCAGAGGTCGTGGCTCTGATACGGATAGGAGGCGAAGTCTTCCCAGAAGCGCATGATGTGCGGCGAGTTCTCGACCACGCGGCCGGTGCCGTAATCGAACTTGCCCTTGACGCGATCGGTGACGTCTTCCACCGGGCAGTTGATCCACTGCCGCTTGGCATTGATGGTCGCGACCTCGTCGCGGTTCTCCGGCTTCTCGCACCACTGCTGCGCTTCCATCACAGCCATCAGCAGCGCCTTGGCGGCCTTCGGGTTCTTGTCCACCCACGCCGCGCGCAAGCCGAGCGACTTCTCCGGATGCTTGTTCCAGAGTTCGCCCGTGGTGATAGCGGTGTAGCCGATGTTCTGATGGATGAGCTGCAGATTCCACGGCTCGCAGACGCAGAAGCAATCCATGGTGCCAACCTTCATGTTGGCGACCATCTGCGGCGGCGGGACGACAATCGTCTCGATATCCTTGTCGGGATCGATGCCGCCGGCGGCGAGCCAGTAGCGGATCCACAGATCGTGCGTGCCGCCCGGGAAGGTCATCGCTGCCTTCACCGACTTGCCGCCCGCCTTCTTCTTGTCGAACGCCACCTTCAGCGGTGCGGTATCGAGACCGACCTTCAGATCCTTGTATTCGTTGCCGACCGAGATGCACTGGCCGTTCAGATTGAGGCGCGCCATGATGTACATCGGCGTCGGCACATTGTTCTGCGTCACCTTTCCGGCGGAGATCAGATACGGCATCGGCGTCAGGATATGCGCGCCATCGATGCCGTTGCCTTCGGAGCCGAGCACGAGATTGTCGCGCGTGGTGCCCCACGACGCCTGCTTCAGTACTTCGGTCTCGGGCAGACCATATTTTGCGAAGATGCCCTTCTCCTTGGCGACAAACAGCGGCGCCGCATCAGTGAGCGCGATGAAGCCGAGCTTCGCGCCCTTCACTTCCGGCCCTGCGCCCTGTGCGAACGCACCGGCGGGGAAATTGAGCTTGGCGGCCGCCAGCAGGGCGGCGGTTCCCGCGCTAGCCTTGATGAGCTGACGACGGCTGATCTTGCGGCCCGGTTTGGTGGTCTCATGCTTCGTCATTGGTCGATGTCGTCCTTTCGCGCCTCGGTACGGCCGGCCTTTCATCCCCTCCGTCAGGCCGCGCCCGATCAGGCGCGCCCATGGCGGCGCGGCTGGAGGAAGCCTCCAGGATGGCAGTGCTGGCTGGTGATGAAATGTGACGGCTACAATGGCGTCGCCAAGAACTATTCAAGCTTCGTGCCAAGCAAAGTCGACGCGGCAATTGTAGTTTCTTCATTGGCTTAGCGACGGAGCAGCTTCAGCTCGCGCGATCTGTCTCGCTGCGAAATATTGCGCGCCGCTTAAATATTGTGCGACGCACTCAAAATAAGCAAACCGAGAGCGGGTGCGACCATACAGCTCCGCATCAGCTCATATGGGGACTATGCGCCATGCCTTATGGACAGCTGCGGCTCAAGCCCGCCTAATCCGTCATCCTCGTCCACCATCCGAGTGCCGCCAATGTCGCCCACCAGCCTGACCGCCCCGACCGTCTCCCCCGAACAGGCCGGCATGTCCGCCGCAGCGCTGGAGCGGATCGAACGCCATCTCGAAACACGTTATCTCGACAGCGGCCGCTTCCCTGGCGCGCAGCTCCTCGTCTATCGCCGCGGCGGCATCGCGCATCACAGCGTTCATGGCTTCGCGGATGTCGAGCGCAAGGCGCCCATGAAATCCGACACCATCTTCCGCATCTATTCGATGACCAAGCCAATCACCACGGTCGCCTTCATGATGCTGGTCGAGGAAGGCAAAGTCGCGCTCGACGAGCCCGTGCACAAATACATTCCAGAATGGAGCCATCTCGGCGTTTATCAGGCGGGCCTCGCGCCATTGTTTCTGGCGCGCCCCGTCGCGCGCCCGATGCAAATCGTCGATCTGCTGCGCCACACCTCGGGTCTCACTTACGGTTTCCAGAATCGCACCAATGTGGACGCTGCCTATCGCGCCCAGAAGATCGGAGAGATCGAGAAGGCCGGCTCCATGGCCACCATGATCGCCGACCTCGCGAAGATTCCGCTCGAATTCTCGCCGGGCGATGCCTGGAATTATTCTGTGGCCACCGACGTCGTCGGCTATCTCGTTGAAAAGATCAGCGGCCAGCCATTCGAGCAATTCCTGCAGCAACGCATTTTCGATCCGCTCGGTATGAACGACACCGGCTTCCATGTGCCCGCGGAGAAAGCGCATCGCTTCGCCGCCTGCTACGCTGCCGATGGCAAAGGCGGCATGGTACTGCAGGACGATCCGACAACGAGCTCCTTCCTCGCACCGCCCTCCTTCATCTCGGGCGGCGGCGGTCTGTGTTCGACGGCCGCGGACTATCTCGCCTTCTGCCGCGCACTCCTGAATGGCGGCGCGCTCGGCAATGTGCGCTTGCTGTCTCCGAAAACGATTGCACTGATGGCAACCAATCATTTGCCGGGCGGACGCGATCTCACCGAGATGTCGAAGTCGTTGTTCAGCGAAGCGAGCTATGCCGGCGTCGGCTTCGGACTCGGCTTTTCGGTGACGATGGAGCCGGCAAGGACTCTCATACCCGGCAGCGCGGGCGAATATGCATGGGGCGGCGCAGCGAGCACGGCGTTCTGGATCGATCCGCGCGAAGAGCTGATTACGATCTTCATGACTCAGCTTCTGCCGTCGAGTGCTTATCCCGTTCGTCGCGAACTGCGCACGATGGTCTACTCAGCGTTAACTGATAGCAATGTTTAGTAGCGGGCGGCGCGTGCAATATTGATCGGATTAAATCGGGTGAAAAAATCACGGTCGAATCGCGGTTTATTCTCTCCCAGTGAGAAATACCGGTGAAACTTCCGGTATTTCTCATCCGTAATAACAACTATGCACAGAATTGTGATATAATGCGGCGTGGATTGGTTTTCAGGAAAATGCGGAATTTCGGCGGAAAATCGATGAATTTCTGCGAGCCGGACCGTGAATGCGAACCAGTCTCAGTTATCGCGCGTGCATGAGAGTGCCCGCGTGTGTATAGCATAAAGTCCAACCTCTACTTTTGCTCCCCGGTCGGGCAAAACCAGTAGATGTTGGTCGCGGTCATGCGCTTCTGGCGTCTGCCCGCGAAGAAAACAGCAGTTGAATACCGCGATGAAGAGGTCAGTGCTCGATTGGGATGACCGTTGCGAGAATAGTTTGATGAATTCGCGTATCGCGACGATTTCAACCATTCCGATTGTCATAACGATGTGTATAAAGGCGATGCCTTTGGATGATAGCTTTCATGGCTTTCGAGCTGAAAGGCTTAATCAAGAAAATCAGAACCAATAACTCCCTTGTCAAAACGAAACTGAATGGTGACGAATGAAGCAACGTAGCGCCGGCAAGTCCGACATCGAGTTGGGCAAGCGAATCCGTCTTCGTCGTGTCGAGCAGAAAATCTCGCAGGCGGATTTGGGCGAGAAACTGGGTGTCAGTTTCCAGCAGGTTCAGAAGTACGAGAAGGGCGTAAACCGTGTGGGCGCCGCGCGCCTGCAGCAGATCGCCTCTGCGCTCGACGTGCCCGTCACCTTCTTCTACGACGGCGACACCAAGAACCGCGAAGTCGAGAGCCTTCTTTTCCTCGACAGCGCTTTCAGCCTCCGCCTGCTGCGTGCCTATAGCCGCATCAAGAGCCAGACTGTCCAGCGTCAGATGGTCGTGCTGATGGAAGCCATCGCGGACGAGGAAGACAAGTAAGCGTCCTGCAGATCGTCGGGGGCATCCGGCGGTCGCGCGATTGCGTTTGTGACCGGGTTCGAAACGAAAAATCTCGCCGCTCGCGCGGCGAGATTTTTTTGTGCCTTGAAGAGAGCGCGGCTTAAGCCGGCGTCAGGATCGCGCGTCCCACCAGCTTGCCATCCTTCAGGTCGTTCAACGCCGCATTCGCCTTCGCAAAGGGCATCGGCGTGGTCGGGATCGGCGCCACCTTCTTGGTGCGCACCAGCTCGAGCAGCTCCTTGGTCTCCTTGAGATTACCGACATAGCTGCCCTGGATGGTCAGCGCCTTCATGGCGATCAGCGGCAGCGCCCAGGTCGCACCGCCACCGAACAGCCCGACCATGATCAGGCTGCCGCCCTTGGACAGCGCATCGAAGCCAAGCTGAGTGGTCTGCGCATTGCCGACGAGATCGATGACCGACAGGATCGGCTGCCCTGCCGCCTTCTGGAGCTGCGCCAGCGCGTCGGGCGCATTGCCATCCACCGCCGCGAGCGCGCCGGCTTCGAGCGCCGCCTTGCGCTTGTTGGCGTCGATATCGACCACGATGGCGCCCTTGCCACCCATGGCCTTGAGCAGGCTCAGCGCCATCAGGCCGAGGCCGCCGGCACCGAAGATCACGATCGGATTGCCAAGATCCTTCTCGACCTTCTTCAGCGCGCTATAGGTGGTCACGCCGGAGCAGGCATAAGGCGCCGCGAGCACCGGATCCATGCCCTTCAGGTCGATCAGATATTTTGGATGCGGCACCAACATGTAGTCGGCATAGCCACCGTCGCAATGCACACCAAGGCAGCGCGGCTGCAGGCAGAGATTTTCTTCATCGGCGAGACAGACCGCGCATTTGCCGCAGCCGATCCACGGATAGGCCAGCGCGACATCGCCGATCTTGACGCCATCCTTGGGCGCGTCCGGACCAAATGCGACGACTTCGCCGACGGTCTCGTGGCCCATGGTGTGCGGCAGATTGATGCCACGCTCCTTGAGCGAAAGCCGCTTGCGGCCATGGCCGAGTTCGTAACCGCCTTCCCAGATGTGAAGGTCGCTATGGCACACGCCCGCTGCCTTGACGCGGACCAGCACCTGCGTGCCGGTCGGCTGCGGCGTATCCTGATCGACTTCGCCTAGCGGCTCGTTGAATTCGAGGACCTTGAAGCTCTTCATTTTGTTTTCTCCCGGTTGAAGTCTGTTGAATTCGTTGCGGCTACGCCGCCTTCGCGCTCTTGATCGCCTCCCACACCTTGATCGGCGACAACGGTGTGTTGAGCTGCATGATTCCATAGGGTGCCAGCGCATCGAGCACGCCGTTGACCACGCAAGGCGGCCCGCCGATGGCGCCGGATTCACCGCAGCCCTTGGCACCGATCGGATTGGTAACGCACGGCGCCGAACCGTCGAGCGTGACGTTCAACAACGGCATGTCGGTGGCGCGCGGGATGCAGTAATCCTGATAGGTCGCGGTGATGAGCTGCCCATCCTCGTCGTAATGGACATTCTCGAACAGCGCCTGGCCGATCCCCTGCGCGACGCCGCCATGGATCTGTCCGGTGACCAGCATCGGATTCACCGCAACGCCGACATCGTCCACCGTGGTGTAGCGCACGACATTGGTGATGCCGGTTTCCGGATCGATCTCGACCTCGCAGATATGCGTGCCATTGGGCCAGCTCGGCGCATCGACCTCACCGGTGGAATCGACGCTCAAGCCTGCGCCACCTTCGACCTTGGCGATTTCAAACAGGCTGACGCGCTTGTCGGTGCCGACCACGGTGAGGAAACCGTCGACATATTCAATGTCCTCGACGGACGCTTCCATCATGTTCGACGCCTTTTCGCGCGCCTTCTTGATGAGATCCTGCGTGGAGACGACGGCAGCCGTGCCGCCGACGAATAGCGAGCGCGAACCGACGCTACCGAAACCGAGCGCCACATCGGTGTCGCCCTGCACCACGTCGATCTTGTCGATCCCGATGCCGAGCGAGGTCGCGACCATCTGCGAGTAAGCGGTCTGCAAGCCCTGCCCCATGGCCATTGTGCCGGAATAGAGAATGACGCGGCCATTCGGCGTCGCCGTGAGCGTCACCTTCTCGGTGTGGTTGCGCCCGCCGGTCCATTCGATATAGCTGGTGAGACCACGTCCATAGAGCATACCCCGCTTCTTCGCTTCCTTCTTGCGCGCGGCAAAGCCATCCCAGTCCGCAAGTTCGGATGCGCGCTCCAGCATGTGCGCGAAGGCACCGCTGTCATACACCTGCCCCACCGCATTGGTGTAGGGAAACTGGGCGGGCTTGATGTAGTTCACCTTGCGGATGGCGCGCGGGTCCATGCCGATCTGGCGCGCGGCAGCATCGAGCAGGCGCTCCATGATGAACACCGCTTCGGGACGACCTGCGCCACGATAGGCGCCGACCGGCGCCGTGTTGGTCATGACCGCCTTGATCTCGTAATGCACATTCGGCACGTCATAAACGCTGGTCTGCACGAACGGCCCGAGCACCAATGGAATGATCACGCCGGTGCCGCTGAGATACGCGCCGGTACCACCGAGCGACTTCACGCGATATGCCTGGATGCGGCCTTTGGCGTCGAGCGCGAGCTCCGCGGTCGAGGTGAGATCGCGGCCATGGGTGCCGCCGACGAAATCGTCCGTGCGGTCGCCGCGCCAGCGGATCTTCTTGCCGAGCTTCACCGCCGCATAGGCGACGATGCCGTCTTCCGGATACAGGCTGGTCTTCTGCCCGAAGCCGCCGCCGATGTCGCCGACCACAAGACGGATCGACTCCTTCGGCCGCTTCAGGATGGCATCGGCGATGATGTCGCGCGTCGCCATCGGCGTCTGCGACTGCACATAGACCGTGAGCCGGCCGGTCTTCTTGTCCACGTCCGCGATCGTGCTGCGCGGCTCCATCGCCGACGGCACGAGCCGCTGGCTGACGATATCGAGCGACACCGTGTGCTTGGCATCGGCGAAGATCGCGGCGATCTTGCCCGCATCGCCATAGCTCATGGAAGCCGCGATATTGTCCGGCGCCTGCTCCCAAACCGCCGGTGCACCTGCCGCGATGGCGGCGGCGGGATCGACCACGGCCGGCAGCACATCGTAATCGACCTCGATCGCCTCGGCGGCGAGCTGCGCCTGAATGCGCGACGTCGCAATCACAGCCGCGACACCCTCGCCGGCGAAACGCACCGCCTCATGCGCCAACAGGCGGCGCGGCGGAAACTGCATGGCCGATCCGTCCGGCCGCTTGAAAATGTTCAGCGTCGGCAGCGTGCCGACATCGTCAGCGACGAGATCGGCGCCGGTGAGGATCGCCTGCACGCCGGGCATCGCGCTGGCGGCCTCGGTATTCACCCCCATGATCTTGGCATGGGCATGCGGCGAGCGCAGCACATGCAGCCACAGTGCGCCGTCTTCCGGCTTGTCGTCGATGAAATGGCCCTGCCCGGTGAGAAGTCGCTGGTCTTCGAGGCGCTTGGGAGACAACCCCGCGCCGAAACGCAGGTTCGCAGGCAGAATATTCATCGGGCTTCCTTGGATGGCGGGCCTTACGGGCGGGCTGCGCGAACCTTGCCCGAAAATCCCATGCGCGCCAACCGCGTTGCGGCGGGCCAGAACGGGCGGAATTGCATATCGAATATTGTTACAATGCGTGTGCTGTGAGGTGGATGACGCGGACTTTGTCATCGGACGCACTTCGCGCGACCCGTTGGCCGATCTGCCCTATGGCATCATGCGACATCGGCCAACACCCGCTCGATCACCTTGCGTTCATCCGCCGTCAGGGCGGGCTGTGGCGCCACGGGATCGCCGACCTCATACCCCTGGATCGCGAGGCCGGTCTTGATGCAGGCGGCAAGATTGTAGCGTGCGAAAGCCTCGTTGAGCCCCCATAGCTTCCGCTGCAGGATCATCGCCTCGTCCCAGCGCTGCGCCTTGCAGAGATCGTAGAGGCGTACGCTCTGCTTCGGCACCACGCAGGCCGGCCCGGCCATCCAGCCGACCCCGCCGATCAGCATCACCGCGGCCGGAATATGCGCTGACGCAGCGAACACGCTGAGCTTGCCGCTGCAGCGATTGATCATCGACAGCAGCCGACCGGTATTGGTGGAGGCATCCTTGATATAGTTGATGCGCGGATGCTCGGCGAGCCGCGCCACCACATCCAGCGTGAGATCTGAGCGCTGGAATTGTGGATTGGTGTAGATCACCACCGGGATATCGACGGCATCGGCGATCGCGCGAAAATAGGATTCGATCTGCGCATCCTTGAGCGGGAAATACGCTTCGAGAATGGCGAGAATGCCGTCGGCGCCGAGCTTCTGATACGACTTCGCCTGCGCTACCGCATCCACCGTGGATGTCGAGGCGACGCCCGCCACGACAGGCACGCGCCCCTGCGCGGCCTCGATGGTGGTCTGCACCACGCTCCGGCGCTGCTCGCGATTGAGATAGGCGAACTCGCCGGTCGAGCCGAGCGGCGTCAGTCCGTGCACACCGGCCGCGATGAGGTCGTCGCATAGCCGTGCGAGTACGTCGGTGCGAATGCGGCCGTCGTGATCGGTAGGCGACACGAGATAAGGAAATACGCCATGAAAGCCGGCCATCGGACTATGCCTTCGGTTCGAAATTCTCGATCATGCGCAACAGGACGCGCGCGCCCGCTTCGACATCGGCGGTCTCGACATGCTCGGCCGGATTGTGGCTGATGCCGCCGCGGCAGCGTACGAACAGCATCGCGATATCGGCGATGTCGATCATGGCCATGCCATCATGCCCCGCGCCGCTCGGCAATTCAAACACCCGGAACCCTTCCGCCGCGATCGCCGCACCAATCTGGTTTTGCAGCCAGGGCGCACAAGGCGCAGTGCCGTTCTCATGGGTAACGTTGATCTGCAGGTCGAGCTGCCGCTGCTTGGCGATGGTCTCGATCTCGCGCACGATGTCAGTCACCGCCATCTTGCGATAGCTGTCCTTCGGCGCCCGGATATCGAGGGTGAAGGAGACGAGCCCCGGAATGACATTGGTCGCTCCCGGCATCGCGTTGATGTAGCCGACGGTGCCGACCAGCCCGCCGCGATCGGACCGGCAGAATTCCTCCACCACGAGAATACATTCGGCAGCGCCAGTCAAGGCGTCGCGCCGCATCGGCATCGGCACGGTGCCGGCATGACCGGCCGTGCCGTGCAGCTCCACCGCCAGCCGGGTCGCACCTGCAATCGCAGTGACGACGCCCACCGGCAGATCCTGCGCCTCCAGCACCGGCCCCTGCTCGATATGCAATTCGAGATAGGCCAGCACCTCCGCGGGCGCCCGCGCAGCGGCGCCGATATGATCGGGATCGAGCCCGAAGCTTTCCATCGCCGCACGCATGGCGATGCCGTCGCGATCGCGGCTTGCCAATGCGCTCTCGTCGAAAGTACCCGCCACCGTGCGGCTGCCGAGCAGCGTCGAGGCAAACCGCGTCCCCTCCTCATCGGCAAAGGCCACGATCTCGATGGCGAAAGGCAGCCTGATGCCACGGCGGTTGAGATCACCGACGCAGGCGATCGCCGTGATGACGCCGAGCGGTCCATCCCATTTACCCGCATCGCGCACGGTGTCGTAATGCGAGCCGAGCATCAGGCACGGCGCGCCCGGCTTCAACCCCTCATAGCGCCCGCACACATTGCCGATCGCATCAACGCGCGCCAGCATCCCCGCCTGTCGCATCCAGCCGACCAGCAGCTCCGCAGCCGCACGGTGCTCCTTCGACAGGAATACGCGTGTAAGATTGTCCGGCGTCTCCGAGATCGCGGCGAGTTCATCGATGCGCCCGACGATCTCGTCGCCGAGCCCTTGTCGTTCAGTTTGCACTAGCCGCGCCCCACGGTGCATTCGATCTGGCCGTGCGGTTCTTCCGTCGGCAAGAACACGTCATTGTTGTTGTCGAGACCAAACGGCGCCAGATTCATCGGGATGAAATGCAGGTTCGGGCAGGCCATGCTGATCTCGGAAATCTCCGGCACTGCAGCCAGCGCCTTCTCACCCATACGGTACAGGCTGTTCTGCACGCTTGGACTATAAGTGGTTGCAAATTCGCGCAACAGCGTCTCAAGGATCTTTGCATTGGTCGCCGCATAGTCCGCCGGCGTACCCGACCACTTCCATGAGGCGACCATCGACGTCGCGCAGATGCGGTCGTCGGTCGGTTGAAGGGTGGAGTATTTGTCAGTGTAGTAGTTCTCCCAGCCGGACTGGGTGGATTTCATGAAAACGAAATTGTCGAGCCCCGAGCTCATCGTCATGCTGTCGCGGGTCGCGACCAGCTCGACGAACGGCTTGCCATTGTCATCGCGCACAAAGCTGTGCGGATGCGGCGCGCCGTCGATGGACAGCCGGCTCCATTTGGTCTCATGCGCGGTGATGCTCACCGACGCCGCCTGCGGATAGAGATCGAGATAACGCCTGGCCAGTACCTGGCAGAACGGCTCGGTTTGCAGCGCGGTGTTCTCGCGTGCTGTCGCATTGACGATATTCTTGATCGTATCCGTGGAGGTCGAAGTGGAATTGTCGGCATCCGTATAAGCGCGGCCGAAGTCACCCTCCAGCATCACTTTGAGGCTGAGCTGGCTGACATCCTGCGTGTCGCCGTCCCGATGCACCCGCATGATGCGGACACGGCCCTTGCCATAGCGGTTCTTGATGAGCGTCACGAACGACCTCAGTTACTGACGGGCGATCCGGACCATCCGGCCGCCGCATGTTCCGGCCAGTTATTTCGAGCAACCTTCGTGCCGCCGGTCAAGCAATGCCTCGCTCCGAAAAGCAACTAGCTTCCCCGATATGTTCCATAGCTCCACGGCGTCACCAGCAAAGGCACGTGCAGATGCCCTTCCGGCTCGTAAACCGAGAACCGCAACGGAATCTCGTCGAGGAACGGCGGGTCCGACATCGGCACCTTGCGGGCCGCGAAATAGGCTCCGACCTTGAAGGTCAGCTCATAGCGCCCGACCGGCACCGGTCGGCCGCCGATCAGTGGCATATCGGTGCGGCCATCGTGATTGGTGACGGTGCGTGCGATCAGGCGGCTCGCGCCGAGCCGCGACAATTCCACCAGCTCGACCTCGATCCCTTCCGCCGGCTTGCCGCCATGCGTGTCGAGCACATGGGTCGATAGCCGGCCATTCACCTTGAGCGGATCGTCGCCCTTCACGAGTTGATCGAGCCGCAGCGCCGCGATCCTGCAGATCTCGCCGATGGACACCGCCATCTCCGTCTTCGCATCGTTCGGCAGCCGCTTCTCGAAATCGGCGAGAATGGAATCTTTCGTGTGACGACGGACACAGACAATGTAGGGAAATTCGAATTTCTTGCGATAAGCAGTGTTTGCCTGTTCGAATGCGTCGTATTCGGCTTCCGACAGCCGGTCGAGGCCGACGCTGTGCTGTTCGGCGTTGGATTCCGCCGTGAGCTGGTCGCCGCGCATGGTCTTGTCGGCCAGATCGGGATGCGCCTTGATCAGCGCCAGACGCTGCGCGGGCGACGCCACGGCCACTGCCTGGCGCATCATGAGGTGCAGCCGGCTGACGCCGCTGAACGGCCGCTGAAAAAACGCGGCTTCGGCGATCCACGGCGAATGTTCGAAGACATTCGCGAGCGCGGCAACGAATTCCTCCTGGCTGCATGAATTGAGATAGTCGATCGTGGTCTCGATCATATCAGCCTCTGTCCAGGTCCTTTAATCCAGATCTGATGCGAGCTCTTGCCTAGCCGATCGCGCGAGCATCTGCCGCGAGATGCTTCAGATTGGCATGCCAGTGCTCGGCAATCGCGAGCCGCGTCGGCACCCACACTTTCTCATGGCTCATGATGTAATCGAGGAACCGCATCAGCGACGCCGCACGTCCGGGCCGTCCGACGAGGCGGCAATGCAGGCCCACCGTCATCATCTTCGGCGATGTCGCGCCTTCCGCATAGAGCACGTCGAAGGCATCCTTCAGATAGGAGAAGAACTGCTCGCCATTGCTGAATCCCTGCGCATTGGTGAAGCGCATGTCGTTGGCGTCGAGCGTATAGGGAATGATGAGCTGCGGCTCGCTGGCGCCCTTGATCCAGTAGGGCAGATCGTCGGCATAGCTGTCGCTGAGATATTTGAACCCGCCGGCTTCCATCAGCAGCCGCAGCGTATTGATCGAGCTTCGGCCGGTGTACCAGCCGTTCGGGCGGGCTCCCGTTGCCTCGGTATGCACGCGGATTGCCTCGGCAATCTCATGGCGCTCCTCGGGCTCGGACATGTCCTTGTGCTCGATCCATTTCAGGCTGTGGCTGGCGATATCCCACATCGCCTCCTGCATGGCGGCGACAATCTCGGGATTACGCGCGAGCGCGGTTGCCACGCCGAACACCGTGGTCGGCAATCCGCGCTCGGTGAATATGCGAAACAACCGCCAGAAGCCTGCACGCGAGCCATATTCGTACATGGATTCGATATTGGCATGGCGCTGCCCCGGCCATGGCTGCGCACCCAGCACGTCGGAGAGAAACGCCTCCGACGCACGGTCACCATGCAGGATGTTGTTCTCGCCGCCCTCCTCGAAATTGACGACGAATTGCACGGCGACGCGTGCGCCGCCCGGCCATTTCGGATCGGGCGGATTGCGACCGTAGCCGCGCAAATCGCGGGGATAATCGGCGGTCATCACACGAGCTCGATGCGGACTTTCTGCGCGCCCTTCCACAGCACCGTCTTGCCCATCTCCTTGAGCTTGTCGAGATTGGAGGTGATGGTGATGAAGTGGTTGCCGGCGAGCTGCCCCATCTTGCTGGCGAAATGCACACCGCTATAGGCGAGAAGGATCTCAGTCTCGCTGATGCCGCCCGGATAAAGGATCATGTGGCCCGGCGCAGGAAACGACGTGTGGTTCTCGTAATCGACACCGAAGTCGAGGTCGCCCAGCGGCATCCACACGCCCTCGCCGCTCCAGCGCACATGGATCGCCTGGCTTTCGAACGGCATCGCCTTCTTGAAGGCGGTGACGGTCAGCGGCGCATCCTCCTCCTCGAATTTCGCATCGAAGGTGAAGTCGCCGATATGGACTTTAAGCTGGCTCATGCAGGCATGTCTCGCGGGTCGGGAGTGGATCGATGGCGCCAGTGTGCAGGTGCGCTGCGAAGAAGCAAGGGTGGTGCTCCCCGTCGTTGCCGACTTGACCCACCTCTTCCTGCCGCGCTGGCAGCCAGACTCTTCCTCTCGTTGCCCGGCTTGACCGGGCAATCCGGTAAACACTGGCTTCTCAGATCGAGCCGAACCATCAGTGTCTACTGGATCGCCCGCTTTCGCGGGCAATGACAAACGGAGCAGCAGGCTTCCCAATAGCCTCGTTCTTATTTTGTTCTTGACAATATTCCTCTCTTGGCCCTATATCCCTGCCGTCTTGTTCGCGAGGGGCGCTCTCATGAGGCGTTCTTTGAGCGGGACAGGATGCGGTGCCTGCGGCCAGCCTCGCAAGCTGGACTCGGGAGGCCGGGGGCCACCGTCCCTCCCCATTATGAGGGGGAGCCGATAGGTCGGCTGCGACGGCACAGGCGAACGGCGGGAAAACCGTCGGGATCAACGGAACCGAAACTTCGTGAATCGAAGGAGTACGGGACGTGCCGGTGTGCGACAGAGCGGTCCTCCAGCCCAAAATCCCGCGGTGGCACGCCGTCAGGCGTTGCGCGGCTCAAGTTTGCCGGCGATCCGGCAGGCAGGGGCGGCGTCAGTAACCACCAGGTGCGCCTGACGGCGTGCTGCCTCCCCTCATGTCTCGAGGGGAAACTGCTCAAACCTCGGACGCTTCGGCGCCGCGAGAACGAGAGCGCATGATTTCAAGATGACGTGGCTGTTTGACATGTTGATCAGCAACGACGCGCCGGGCGTCGTATTCTCCCTCGCCCAAGCGACGGAGCCGCGCAGTGGGGAGGGAAAAAGCCCTCACCGCTCATCACTGAGCGGCGGCCGGAATGTCATTGGCTCCTCAGTCGCGCGCTTTCTTGCTCGCTCCACTGCCTCGGCAAAATCCCTGGCATCGAACCACGGCAGATCGCGCATCGGTGCGTCGAGGTTGTCGCCCCAGATCTGCGATACCTCGATATCGAATTTCATATTGTGCTTCTTGCTCACGGCCTGCACGCCGTAACCGGTGACAGCCCACTGCCGACCGAGCCAGAATACATCGCGATGTAGTACCACGCCCCTTACGCCCGCTTCCCCAATACGTCGTCCGACGACGACGTCGGCCTCATCTCCGTCGGAGTGAGGCATCTCGAATCCCTTTGTTCTTCAAGAACACGATGCCGTTCGCAAAAAGCGGTGACACTGCGACGCTAGATATGATTATCCTGGCGCGGCGATGACTGCTGCGCCTTCTGCGCACGCTCGGCGTCGGCTTTGTTTGCCTCGTGACGACCGATGACGCAACCCGCAACGGCGCCGACCTTGCCATGCCCTGCGTAATGGCCGGCGATGCCGCCGATGATCGCGCCCTTGATACATCCCTTTGCTTCAGCGGCCACGGACGAAAGCACCAGGCCCATCACGGCAGTGCATAGCAGCAATTTTCTCATAGGAATTCTCCACAGGCACGACCCTAAACAAGTAGCAGCCGCTCGCTTTGTTCCATCTGTCGAAATGCGCACTGCGACTGCTCGCACTCGCACAGTGATTCGTGCCATAGATGGCGAAAATCAAAAGGGACGAGACGCGAGATGCCTGCACCCAAGCCGCCTGCTTTCGAAACGCTGAGCCTGCATGCCGGCCAGCATCCCGATCCCGTCACCGGATCGCGGGCAGTGCCGATCCATCAGACCACGTCCTATGTGTTTCAGGACACCGATCACGCTGCAGCGTTGTTCAACCTCGAACGCGCCGGGCACATCTATACCCGCATCTCCAATCCGACCATTGCCGTGCTCGAGGAGCGCCTCGCCGCATTGGAGAATGGCGTCGGCGCAGTCTGCACCGCATCGGGCATGGCCGCGCTGCATCTCGCCATCGCCACCATCCTCAATGCCGGCGATCACATCGTGGCGTCATCGTCGCTCTATGGCGGCACCATCAACCTGCTGGCGCATACGCTACCCCGATTTGGCATCACCACGACTTTCGTGAAGCCGCGCGACCTCGATGCGTTCAAGGCGGCCATCAAGCCGAACACCAGATTGATCATCGGCGAGACCATCGGCAATCCCGGTCTCGAAGTACTCGACATTCCCGCTGTCGCCGACATCGCCCATGCAGCGAAAATCCCGCTGCTGATCGACAACACCTTCGCCACGCCATTCCTGTCGCGCCCTCTCGATCTCGGCGCCGACATCGTCATGAACTCCACCACGAAATGGATCGGCGGCCATGGCATCGCCATTGGCGGCGTCATCGTCGATGCCGGCCGCTTCGACTGGCGCGCCTCCGGCAAGTTTCCGCAGCTTACCGAACCCTATGCCGGCTATCACGGCATCGTCTTCGACGAGCAGTTCGGCACCGCCGCCTTCATCATGCGCGCACGTACCGAAGGCCTGCGCGATTTCGGCGCCTGTCTTTCGCCGACCAATGCATTTCATCTCCTGCAGGGTATCGAGACGCTCGGCATCCGCATGGAGCGCCATGTCGCCAATACCAGCGCGGTGCTTGCCGCGCTCACCGCGAACAAGGCCGTCGACTGGGTGCTGCATCCCTCGCTGGAAAATCATCCTGATCATGCGCTGGCAAAAACACTGCTACCGCGCGGCGCCGGTTCCATTATTTCCTTCGGCATCAAGGGCGGCCGTCCTGCGGGGCGCAGGTTCATTGAGGCACTGAGACTCACCAGCCACCTCGCCAATGTCGGCGACGCCAAGACGCTGGTGATCCATCCGGCGTCCACCACACATCAGCAGATGGATGCCGAACAGCTCAAGGCCGCCGGTATCGGCGAGGAATTGATCCGCCTCTCCGTCGGCATCGAGGCCGCAGAGGACATCATCGACGATCTCGCGCAGGCGCTGCGCTTCTCGCAGAAGGGCTGAGCCGATGCAGATCACAGTCAACGGTCACGAGACCTTCGTCGCCAATGGCGGCCGCACCTTCGATCCGTCACTTCCCGTCGTGGTGCTGATCCACGGCGCCGGCTTCGACAGTTCCACATGGGCGCTGCATACGCGCTGGTTCGCCCATCATGGCTATGCCGTGCTCGCGCCGGATCTTCCCGGCCACGGCCGCAGCGGCGGCGAAGCGCTCACCAGCATCGGCGATCTCGCCGATTGGACCGCGGCACTGATCGCAGCGGCCGGCGCCAAGCAAGCGCGACTGATCGGCCATTCCATGGGCTCGCTGATCGCTCTGGAAACCGCAGCGCGCCATCCGGACAAGGTCACACGCCTCGACCTGCTCGGCACCGCCGCGACGATGACCGTCGGTCCCGATCTGCTCAAGGATGCCGAAGCCAACCAGCATTCGGCCATCGACATGGTATCGATCTGGGGTCTCGGTATGCGCGCCGAACTCGGCGGCAGTCTCGCGCCGGGCCTGTGGATGCATACCGGCGCGCAGCGCGTGCTGGAGACGATGAAGCCCGGCGTCCTCCATGCCGATCTCAACGCCTGCAACGCCTATGAGAATGCCCTTGCCGCGGCGGCGCAGGTAAAGGTTCCGGTGACGCTGATCCTCGGCGAGCGGGACATGATGACGCCGCTCAGGGCCGGCAAGGCGCTCGCCGCCGCGCTCGCGGATGTGCGCACGGTGATTCTGCCGGCCACCGGCCACATGATGATGGTCGAACGCCCGGATGAGGTGCTCGCGGCGCTCCGCAGCTAGAACCGATCAAAGCCTGTTGCGCGCAGCGGCGCGCTGTGCCACTGAAGTTCCGTCATCGGTGCCTCCGTGAGGAGGTGAAACGGGAATGCGGTGTGGGGAGAGATCTCCCCTGATGCCGCGGCTGCCCCCGCAACTGTAAGCAGTCGGTCCAGATCCCTCACGCCACTGAGCATGCTCGGGAAGGCGGATCTGGAGATCACTGCGAGCCAGGAGACCGGCCGAGGACATGTTTCAACTCGTTCGACGGTGGGTCGACGGTAGGGAATCTCATGTCTATCCGAATGATCGCTGCCGGTAGTGCAGCGGTTCTTGCCGTGTCTGCTCAAGCAGCGCAGGCGCAATCCAAACCACAAGAACTCTCCGAAATCGTCGTCACCGCGAGCCGCACGGCAGAGCCGCTGAGCGCGACCGGCAGCGCCATCAGCGTGGTCTCGGGCGAAACCATCGCCACATCCAATCCCGGTTCGCTGGTCGATGCCCTGCGCAGCGTCCCCGGCCTCGATATTTCCGAAAACGGCGGCCCCGGCGGCACGGCGAATGTCCGCCTGCGCGGCGCCAATACCGGCCAGACACTGGTGATGATCGACGGCATCCGCGTCAACGATCCCACCGCGGCATCGGGCGATTTCGAATTTGCCATGTTCGCGCCCTCAAGCATCGATCGCATCGAGGTGCTGCGCGGCCCGCAAAGCGCGCTCTATGGCTCCGACGCCATGGGCGGCGTGATCAATATCATCACCAAGAAGGGCAGCGGCCCCGCGCAGTTCAATGTCCGCACCGAAGCCGGCAGCTACGGCACCGTGGTGACGCAAGGCTCGCTGGTCGGCACCAATGGCCCGTGGTCCTATGCCTTCACCGGCGGCGGTCAGCACTCCAACGGTTTCTCCCGCTACGGCTATCGTATCCCGTCCATCGAAGCCAGGTTTCCAAATCTCGAAAGCGACGGTTTCGATCGCATCGGCGGATCGGCGCGGATCGGTTACGATGCCGGCGAAGGCATCCGGCTCGAGGCCGGCACCGTGCAGTCCTTCACGCGCTCTGCCTATGATGCGGCGACTGGCGCGTTCCCAGACACGCCGGCTTCCGCCGATCGCCTGCTGCAAACCATCTATGGTCGTGTCGGCATCGATTCATTCGGCGGCATTCTCACGCATAATGTGACGATCTCGAACACTCACACCGAGCGTTCTTTCACTGACTACACCTACAAGACTAACATGCTCCCGCAGAACACGACGGCGAAGACGTCGGACTATTGGGGCAACAGTCTCGGCGCGGAATACCAGGCGAACCTCAAGCTCGGCAGCTTTGGCACGCTGATCTATGGCGCCAAGACCCAAAGCGAGACTGCGCAAACCTTCTCGACAAACGTCCTTCCGATTGCGGGTCTGATGACGCCGCTGCTGGCGAAGCAGCAGGACACCAACTCCGTCTTCGCGCTTTGGTCGGTGCCGATCGGCGAGCGGCTGAACGTGACACTCGGCGGCCGCGTCGACGATGTCGTCAATGTCGCGCGGTTCGAGACATGGCGTGCCACCGCAGCTTACAGCATCTCGGAGACCGGAACGAAGCTGCGCGCCAGCGCGGGCACGGGCGCCAAGGCGCCGACGCTGTTCCAGCTCTATGACAGCACCTATGGCAGCCTCAACCTGACGCCGGAAACCAGCTTCGGCTACGATGCCGGCATCGACCAGAGCCTGTTCAACGGGCGTGTCGTGCTGTCGGTGACGGGTTTCGCCAACGACTTCAACAATCTCATCAACTTCGTTAGCGATGCCTCGCGTCCGCTCGGCTACTACACCAATGTCGCCCGCGCCGAGACCAGCGGTCTCGAAGTCGGCGCCACCGTCGACGTGTTGCCCGGCCTCGTGAAGATCAACGCGGCCTATACCTATCTGCACGCCGTCGATCTGACGACAGGCCTGACGCTGGCGCGTCGCCCGCAAAATCTCGCGCGCTTCGCCGTCACCATCACACCGAACGATCGCTGGCTGATCGAGCCGCGCATCACCACCGTCTCGAAGCGTTACAGTAGCGCCAACGAGGTCGGCGTCGTCGATGCCTATACCCGTGTCGACCTCTATAGCGAGTACAAGCTCGACGCCAACTGGAAGGTGTTCGCCCGCGGCGAAAACATCCTCAATGAGCGCTACCAGGAAGTGCTGAACTTCGGTACGACTGGCCCTGCGCTCTATGCAGGATTTAACGCCACATGGTGACCGGACGCCCGGCAGCAAGACGAAGCGTGATCGCCACCACGGCACTCGCCGTACTGGTGGTGCTCTTGCTGCTGGCGTCGCTCGGCACCGGTCCGGTTCGCCTGCCGCCGCTGACGGTGCTCGATGCGCTGTTCGGCGGCGCCAGCGATGTGCAGCAGATCATCGTCCGCGAAATTCGTCTGCCGCGCGCGATCCTCGCGCTCGCCATCGGTGCCATTCTCGGCCTCTCGGGTGCAGCGCTGCAAGGTTTGCTGCGCAATCCGCTTGCCTCGCCGTCACTGTTCGGCGCACCGCAATCGGCGGCCTTCGGCGCCGTATTGATGATTTCGCTCGGCCTCGCCGATGTCCGCTCATGGGCGCTGCCCGTGGCCGGCATCGCGATGGCTTTCGCGTCGGTCTTCGTACTGCTCACCATCGCCGGGCGCAATGCGGGATTGCTGCTCCTCATCCTCGCCGGCCTCGCTATTTCCAGCCTCGCTGGCGCTGCGACGGCGCTGGTGATGAACCTTTCGCCCAATCCATTCGCGGCGCTCGAAATCGCCTTCTGGCTGCTCGGCTCACTGGAAGATCGCAGCTTCCGCCATGTCACGCTGGCGATGCCGTTCATCCTCGCCGGCGCCGCGATCCTGATGAGTCAGCGCTCCGCCTTCCGCGCGCTCAGCCTTGGTGAGGAGACCGCGCAGAGTCTTGGCGTGAACGTGTCCCGCTTGCGCCTGCTGGTGATCGTCGGCGTCGCCCTCGGCGTCGGAGGCGCGGTCGCCGTTGCGGGCACCATCGGATTCATCGGCCTCGTTGCGCCGCATCTGATGCGTCCGATCATCGGCCACGATCCGGCGCGGCTGCTGATTCCGAGCGCGCTCACCGGCGCGGCGTTGCTGCTCGCCGCGGATATCTCGGTGCGTATCATCCCGGCGACCACCGATATCAAGGTCGGCGTGCTCACCTCGATCATCGGTGTGCCGTTCTTCCTCTATCTGATCATGCGCGAACGCCGCGCGCTGGGCGGAGGCATCGCATGAGCGAGACGCCGCTGCTCACCGCAACCAATCTGAACGTCACGCTGTCGGGCCGCCGCGTGCTGCAGGACGTTTCTCTGTCACTGACCGAAGCACACCTCGTCGCGCTCGTCGGCCCGAACGGCGCCGGCAAGACGACGCTGCTGCGCGCTCTCGCCGGCTTGCAGGTCTCAACCGGCCACATCGCCGTCGCAGGCACTCCCCTCGCCGATCTCTCGCTGCGCGAGCGCGCCAAGCGTTTCGGTTATCTTCCGCAAGGCCATCTCGTGCACTGGCCGCTGGTGGCGAAAGATGTCGTCGCGCTCGGTCGTTACCCGCATGGCGGCACCGATCCCGCGCGGCTTGCGCCTGCCGATGAGGCCGCCGTTCAGCGTGCCATGCAAGCAACCGACACGCTCGGCTTCGCTGACCGCCCCGTCACCGAACTCTCCGGCGGCGAACGCAGCCGTGTGGCGCTCGCCCGCGTGCTCGCCGTCGAGGCGCCCATCGTCTTTGCCGATGAGCCCACCGCCTCGCTCGATCCGCGTTACCAACTTGACGTGATGGTCAACCTGCGCCGCACCGCAAATGGCGGTGTGCTGGTGATCGTCGTGACCCACGATCTCAGCCTTGCCGCACGTTTTGCCGATACAGTACTGGTGATGTCGAACGGCCGTCTCGTCGCACAGGGCACGCCGACCGAGGCGCTGTCGGATGTGACGCTTGCCGATGTCTTTCGCGTCAGCACTCTTCGCACAACGCATGGCGATCAGGCCGTCATCATCCCCTGGGCGGGAGTATGAGCGATGCTGTTTCTATGTCGCCAGCGCCGCCGCCAGACGATCGAGCGCCTGCGCATTTTCGGGCAATCCGAAGCGCAGCAAGTCCTTCGCCCAATCGAAACTACGGCACCAGATCTTCTGCTGTGCGAGCCGGCGATGCAGAGCCAGGGCGTCGCGATGTCGCGCCAGACGATAGAGCGAGGTGCCGCCGACGATCTCGAAGCCGGCATCGATCAGCACGCCATCGAGCTTGATTACCTGTGCGGCGAGACGCACACGCGTCGGCAGGACCCAATGCACGTCGCCGAGCGCCTTCGCGCCAACATGCAGCGCGGGTCCGGATACAGCCCACGGTCCGAGCACGGTGCGCATGCGATTTGCGAGATCCGGCGTGGTGATCGCAAAGCCGAGCCGGATGCCGGCAAGGCCATAGAACTTGCCAAAGGAACGCAGGATCACGATCGGCAGCTTGCCGCAGGAGGCGACCGCGCTGATGCCCGCCTCCACATCAGCAAAAGCTTCATCGATCACCAGCCAGCCGCTGCGGCGCTGCAGCACCGCCGCGATCTCGGCGAGACGATGCGGCGGGGTGATGCGACCGTCGGGGTTGTTGGGATTGACGATGACGGCATGCGCGACATGCGCCGGCAATTCGGCAAGATCGCCAATGGCCGCGATGGCATGGCCCGCATCGCTCCAGGCTGCGGAATGCTCATTGTAGGTGGGACCGACGATCGCAACGGCGCCATCCGTGGCGAGCCGCGGCAGCAACTGGATCAGCGCCTGCGTACCGCCGGCCGCAACGATACCGGCGCCTTCGGGGACACGATAGGCCGTGCGCGCCGCAGCGAGCAGCGACTGCTCGTCGGCGCGCGAGGGCAATCGCTGCCAGGCGCTGTCCGGCAGCTTGCGGATCGGATATGGCCACGGATTGATGCCGGTCGAAAGATCCAGCCATTCGTCCGCTGCGCCGCCGAACTCGGCCATCGCCTGGGTGAGATCGCCACCATGTTTCATGCGTCTCTCATGCCATCATATCGGGCCAAGTGCGAGAGACTTTGCGCCGCGGTGACTGCCGTCGTCACGCTGCTTGTCGCCGATCCGCTGCAAGCGGCCGGGCAGCCGCGCATCGCCTCGATCAATCTGTGCACGGATCAGTTGCTCGTCACCCTCGCCGATCCCGAACAGATTCTCGGTCTCAGCCCATTTGCGCGCGATCCCTTCCGTTCGTGGGACAAGGACAAGGCGGCGCACTTCCGCCTGCTCTCCGGCGAGGCGGAGGATGTGCTGGCACTGAAGCCAGATCTGGTCGTCGCCGGCCGCTTCACAAAACGCGCCACGCGCGAGCTGTTGAAGGACAAGGGCCTCAAGGTCGCCGAGTTCGCGCCGGCGCGCTCGCTCGATGAGGTGAGGAAGCAATTGCGCGAGATGGGCGCGCTGGTGAAACATCCGGAGCGCGCCGAGGCCGAGATCGCAAAGCTCGACGCGGCCATCGCCCATGCGCGCGCAGCCGCGCAGCAAAAGCCGCTGCGTGTACTTGCTGTGTCGCGCCGCGGCTGGGTGTCGGGCGGTGACAATCTCACCACATCGCTGTTGTCGGCAGTGGGTCTGAAGAATGCCGGCGGTGAGCTCGGTCTGAAAGCCGGTGGCTTCGCCTCGCTGGAAGCTATCGTAACGCTGAAGCCGGACCTGCTGCTGGTCACCGACAACACCGACTTCGCCGAAGACGAGGGCCGCGCCTTCCTGCTGCATCCCGCGCTGGAAAAGACCTATCCGCCGTCGAAGCGTCTGGTGCTGCCCGAGCGCCTCACGGCCTGCGGCGGTCCGACCATGGTCGAGGCGCTGGATCGGCTTAGCGCCGAAATCAACCGCGTGGCACCGTGATGCTCGTGCATGGCGATGCACTTTTGCTTGTGGTCGCAGCACTGCTGCTCGATACCGCCATCGGCGATCCCGACTGGCTGTGGCGCCGTGCGCCGCATCCGGTGGTGTGGATCGGCAATGGCATCGGCTGGCTCGAACGAAGGCTCAATCGCGAGAGCTGGTCGAAGCACAGACGCAAGCTTGCCGGCGTGCTGACGGTCGTGATTCTGGTCGCCGTGTCGGTCCTCGTCGGCGCCCTGCTCAGCGATCTCCTGCACGGCCATTGGCTGGGCTTCATTGCCGAAGCCCTGATCGCGTCCACATTGATCGCGCAGCGCAGCCTGTATCAGCATGTCGCACGCGTGCATCTCGCTTTCACCGAAGGTGGCTTGCCGGCAGCACGCAAAGCAGTCGCCATGATCGTCGGCCGCGATCCCGAACGGCTCGACGAAGCCGGCGTCGCGCGCGCTGCCATCGAGTCCACGGCAGAGAATTTCTCCGACGGCATCGTCGCGCCGGTGTTCTGGCTGGCATTGCTTGGCCTGCCCGGCCTGATCGCCTACAAGGCGATCAGCACCGCGGATTCCATGATCGGCCATCGTACAGATCGCTACGTCGATTTTGGCTGGGCTGCCGCCCGGCTGGACGATCTCGTCAATCTCGTGCCCGCACGCCTCTCCGGCGTGCTGGTCGCGATTGCCGCGCCGATCGCAAGTGGATCGATCGCAACATCCATGAAAACGATGTTCCGCGATGCGCGCCAGCATCGCTCGCCCAATGCCGGCTGGCCGGAAAGCGCCATGGCCGGCGCGTTGGGGATCGCGCTCAGCGGTCCGCGTGTCTATCCCGAAGGCGTTGCGAACGAACCTTATCTCAATGCGGATGGCCGCCGCGCCGAACCGAACGACATCCGCCGCTCCCTGCGCGTCTATGCTGCGGCCTGCACGCTCGAAATCGTGGTCTACGCGACGCTGGCACTGTTGATCTGACGCTTATGTGCGATCTCGATCAACGCGTCGATATCGAGATGCGTTTCGCAATGATCCGCCAGCGCATCGAGCGCGGCTTCGACCTGGGCCTCGTAGGCAAGAGATGACGCGATACCGAGTTGCGCCAGCCACGCTTTGCGGAAAGCGTCACCAGTAAACAGACCATGCACGTATGTGCCCTGGACACGGCCATCGCGCGAGATCGCGCCGTCGGCGCGATCGCCGATCTTCAGCAGCGGCCGCGCACAATCCGCGCCGTTGCTGCGCCCCATATGGATTTCGTAGCCGTCAATGGCAACGCCAGTGCCGAGATGCTTGCCTGCAATGATAGTGGTCGATTTGCTGCCGCTCATGATCGTCTCGATATCGAGCAGTCCGAGACCATCGACCTCACCCGGCGCACCATCGACACCGTCGGGATCGGCGATGCGACGGCCGAGCATCTGATAGCCGCCGCACAGGCCGAGCACATGGCCGCCGCGGCGTACATGGGCAGCAATATCGATGTCCCAGCCCTGCGCGCGCAGGAAAGCGAGATCGCCGATGGTGAATTTGCTGCCGGGAATGATGACCACATCGGCATTGCCGGGGATGGCTTCGCCCGGTTTCACGAAGATCAGCTTGACGCCCGGCTCCATGCCAAGCGGATCGAGATCGTCGAAATTGGCGATGCGCGCCAGCACTGGCACCGCGATGACGCGGGACGCGTTCGACGTCTGCGCGCGGTCGAGATCGACGGCATCTTCGGCCGGTAGAAACGCCGCCTGCGGTAGCCACGGCAACACACCGATCGAGCGCCAGCCAGTGAGATCAGTCACGGCCTTGAGGCCGTCGTCGAACAGCGAGGGATCGCCGCGAAACTTGTTGACGATGAAACCGTGGATGCGCGCGCGCTCCTCCGGATCCAGCACCAGATGTGTGCCGGCAAGAGAGGCGATGACGCCGCCGCGATCGATATCACCAGCGAGCACAACGGGAATATCGGCCGCCTCGGCAAAGCCCATATTGGCGATGTCGCCCTTGCGCAGATTGATTTCCGCCGGACTGCCGGCGCCTTCGACCAGCACGATGTCGGCCCGGTCGGCGAGCAAGGAAAAGCTTTCCAGCACCGCCGGCAGCAGCGTTGCCTTCTTCTCCAGATAATTCTTCGCCCGCAGTGTGCCCCAGCGCTGGCCCTGCACGATTACCTGCGATCCCGTGTCGGTTTCCGGCTTCAGCAGCACCGGA
This sequence comes from Bradyrhizobiaceae bacterium PARB1, assembly GCA_002256345.1. Lineage (GTDB taxonomy): Bacteria > Pseudomonadota > Alphaproteobacteria > Rhizobiales > Xanthobacteraceae > Tardiphaga. Next base: position 553,763 of record NKIY01000005.1, read on the forward strand.
TTCATATGAACGCTTGGCTGCATCCGCGCTGCGCGCGCCTGCACGGCTTGCGCCCGGCCGATCTCGCCGCCATCGACGGCGACGGCGGCATTGTTGGACATGTTCTGCGGCTTGAACGGCGCGACCTTGAGGCCACGCCGCACCAGCGCACGCGCCAGCCCGGCAACGATCGTCGACTTGCCGGCATTGGAACCGGTCGCCTGGATCATCAGCGCGGGCGTGGTGCGGTTCATTTTGTTTCTTTCATGAGCATGATCTTGTCCGAAAACCGGCGGCCACTTTTCGGGATCATGCTCTAGAACTCGACACCCTTCTGGCCCTTGATGCCGGCGCGGAACGGATGCTTCACCAGTGTCATTTCCGTGACGAGATCGGCCATCTCGATCAGCTCCGGCTTGGCGTTGCGGCCGGTGATGACGACATGCTTGTCCGCCGGCTTTTCGTCACGCAGGAAAGTGATCACCTCGTTGATATCGAGATAGTCGTAACGCAGCACGATGTTGAGCTCGTCAAGCAGCACCATGCGATGCCGGTCATCGCGGATCAGCTCCTTGGCGCGTTCCCAGCCGGCGGTCGCCGCAGCGATGTCGCGCTCACGGTCCTGAGTTTCCCAGGTGAAACCTTCGCCCATAATATGCAGCGTGACGAGCTCCGGAAATTTCGCCAGCACGCGCGCTTCGCCGGTGTCCCAGCTTGGTGACTTGGTGAACTGCACGACGCCGACCGGCATCTCGTGGCCGATATGGCGAAACACCATGCCAAGCGCGGCCGAGGTCTTGCCCTTGCCGGTGCCGGTATGGACGATCAGCAGACCCTTCTCGCCCGTCTTGGTCGCCATGATCTTGTCTTTGGCGGCCTTGTGCTTGGCGGCCTTCTCCTTGTGCCGAAGATTCTCGGCGGCGTTGTCTGCAGCGGATTCGCTCATGCGTGTTCCCTCGCGATGTCCTTCGTATTGGTCAGCTCGGCAATCAGATGCTGCGCACTGTTGGAGCGTGGTGTCCACAATCCGCGGCGGATCGCTTCGGCAAAGCGCGCCGCCGTCTCCTGCAGGGCAGCCGGATTGGCATTGGCCATGAAGGCACGAACCCTGTCGTCTTCAATATAGGCGGAAAACAGCTGATCGAAATGGTGATTGCCGACGGCATTCGTCGATGCCGCAAAGCCGAACAGATAGTCGACCGTCGCCGCAATCTCGAACGCCCCTTTGTAGCCGTGCCGCATCACGCCATCGATCCATTTAGGATTGGCGCCGCGGCCGCGCACCACGCGGGAGATCTCATGCGCCAGCGATCGCGCAATCGGCGCCTCCGGACGTGATGTATCGATATGCGCTACGCGAGGCGCCGAGCCGCGCAACGTCTGCACGGTAGCTGCGAGGCCGCCGATGAACTGGTAGTAGTCATCGGAGTCGAGAATATCGTGCTCGCGATTGTCCTGCGCCTGGGCGACGAGATCGACGGCTTTCAGCCGTTCGGCGAATTCGCCGCGCGCATCCTCGCCCTCGTTGCCAGCGCCATAAGCATAACAGCCCCAATCGAGATAGACATCGGCGATATCCGCGCGGCTATTCCAGCCGCCTTCGTCCATCAGCGCCTGCAATCCCGCACCATAGGCGCCGGGCTTGGAACCAAAGACGCGGCGCATCGCCTGTTTTCGCGCGGTCTCGCAGTTCATGCCGCCAGCTTCGAGCGTGCGTGCGCGGGCGCGGACATTCGCGGCAATCGGATTGGCCTCATCAGGTTCATCGAGTTCGGCGACCGCGCTGACTGCCGAACCGATAATGTCCATCTGAGTCGGGAAGGCATCTCGGAACAGACCGGAGACACGGAAGGTCACGTCCACACGCGGACGCCTCAATTCGGACAGTGGCGTGATCGCGAAGCCGGTGACGCGACCCGACGTTTCCTCCCACACCGGCCGTGCGCCGATCAGCGCCAGCGCCTGGGCGACATCGTCGCCGCCGGTGCGCATGTTGGCGGTGCCCCAGGCCGACAGCGCGATGCTGCGCGGCCATTCGCCGGCATCCTGCCAGTAGGCCTCGACCAGCCGTTCGGCTGCGAGCTGACCGATCCGCCAAGCCGACGGCGTCGGCACCGCGCGGACATCGACAGCGAAGAAGTTACGGCCGGTCGGAAGCACGTCGGGTCGCCCGCGTGTCGGCGCGCCCGATGGGCCCGGTCGCACGAAGCGGCCATCAAGACCTTGGAGGAACGCTGATATCTCGGCATCGCCGCATGTATCGATGGCGGGACGCAGTGACTTCGCAATCCAGTCCAGCACCTGCGCCGTCTGCGTCCAGCCCGGATCGCAAACACGCGATCCGGCGACGATGCTCAAGGCGAGCGCTTCGATTCGCTCAATCGTATCGCCTGTCGTCCTCCAAGGTGCAGCCGACACTTCCGCAAGCGCCTTCGGACGCGGACCGAGATAGTCGTCAGCCATATCGCGCGTCAACGGATCGAAATTGCCAAGACCGAGATCCTGACCCAGCGCGCGATGCAGAGATGCATCCTGTGCGCGGATATCGGAGCGCGGCAGACGCGCGATGGAGACAATTAGATCGTTGCGCTGCGCGCCCTCCGGCTTGCGGCCGAAGATGTGCAGCCCGTCGCGGATCTGCATTTCCTTGAGATCGCAGAGATGCGCGTCGAGCGCGCGCAAGGCTTCATAGGTCGGCGTGTCGCGGTCGATATCGACGTCACTATCAAGTTGCTGCGCCCGAGCGAAGGACAGGATGTCCTCGGCAATGACGGCTGCGCGCTTCGGATCGAGATCGCTGGCGGCAGCATATTCATCGACGAGGCTTTCCAGCCGCGCGAGATCGTCATGCAGTTCGGCACGCGTCATCGGCGGCGTCAGATGATCGACGATGACGGCCGAGGTGCGGCGTTTGGCCTGGATACCCTCACCGGGATCGTTGACGATGAAGGGATAGAGATGTGGGAGCGGGCCGAGGATCGCATCGGGCAGGCAATCAGCGGAGAGGCCAGTGCTCTTGCCGGGCAACCATTCGAGATTGCCGTGCTTGCCCACATGGACAATCGCATGCGTGTCGAATTCCTGGCGGAGCCAGAGATAGAAAGCGAGATAGTGATGCGGCGGCACCAGATCGGGATCGTGATAGGTGCTCTTCGGATCGATATTATAACCGCGCGCCGGCTGAACGCCGACGACGATATTCCCGAAACGATGCAGGCCGAGACGGAAAGAGCCGTCGACCACGTGCGGATCGCCGGCGGCATCGCCCCAGCGCGTGTCAATTGCCCTGCGCACGGCAGCGGGCAATGCGGCAAAGGCGTTACGATAGTCTTCGACGGCCCATCTGACACCGCCGCCGCGTAGCGCGCGCTCATGCAGCGCGTTGGTCGGCCCGTGCTGCAACAGCGCCATCATCGTAGCCGAAGTCACCGGCGCATCCTCGCCGCCATAACCTTCGGCGCGCATCGCCGCAATGATATCGACGAGGCTTTGCGGCGTATCGAGGCCAACGCCATTGGCGAGACGGCCGTCGCGATTGGGATAGTTGGCGAGGATCATTGCAACGCGCCGTTCGGCGATCGCGGTGCGACGAAGGCGCGTCCACGCGCATGCAAGATTGACAGTTGCGTCGATACGATCCGGCACCGGCCTCAGGAGCGTCGGCGCAAAACCGCCGTCGCTCCTGCCGCGCTCCTTGAAGGCGATGACATTTGCGAAGATGCGGCCATCGACTTCCGGCAACACCACATGCATCGCAAGATCGCGCGGATTGAGACCGCGCGACGAAGCTTGCCAGCTCGCATGTGAGATGCCGGCCTGCGCAACCTGCAACACCGGGCAGTCCGAAGCTGACAACACGCCCGCATCGTCATGCGCCGTCGCGGTCGCAAAGGCCGTGGCATTGACGATCACATCGGGCGGAAAGGCCGCGAGCGCCGCCCGCAGAAAGGCGACGGAGCGCTGGTCCTTGAGGCTTGTGACATAGAGGCAGACCGGATTGAGACCGCGCGTGTCGAGCGCATCGCGCAGCGCTTCGATCGCCGCCGTGTCGCCGCCGGCCACCAGCGCGCGATAGAAGATCACCACCGCATTCGGCCGCGCATCCTCTGCGGGCGCCTGCGGCCAAAATCCAGCGGAAGGCATCGGCCGCGCGGCAGGCGGCTTGTCGCCCTGCCCGATCAGATGCGCAGCATAGCGCAGCGCGAGCGTCGCATTCTCGACACCGCCTTCGCTGCAATAGCGCCACAAGGCATGGGTCGCATCTGCGTCGAGCGTTCCGCGTGCGGCGAGCTCGGCATTCCAGTCCATCTCGCCGGGGATGCAGGCGAACAGCGCGCCGCGCGCGATCGCATCGGCGCGCAGGCTCTCGACGCCATGCGGCCAGTAGCTGATACCACCGAGCATGCGCAGCAGTACTATTTTTGCGCGGGCAAGCGTGCGTTCGACATAGAGATCGACGGAGGCGGGATGACCGAGCGCGAGCAGATTGGTCAGCCGCACGCTAGGAAAGTCGGATGGCAGGCTCGCATGTGCGACACCGAAGGCAGCAAGATCGCTGTCCGCCGCTGACAGCACGACGATATCGGCACTGTCCTGCCCGAGATCCCGGGCGACGTCGCCGTCATCAATACTGCCGGAAGTGTCGAGCTTGAGATGCATGCGGGTGAATATGCCTCTGTGTGACGAGCCGACGGTGATTGTCACCCTCCCCCTTGCGGGGAGGGTCGGCCGAAGGCCGGGGTGGGGGGCCCCACGTGACATCGAGTTTGTGGAAGCACCCCACCCGTCCGGCCTTCAGCCGGCCACCCTCCCCACTGCGCGGCTGCGCCGCTTGGGGGAGGGAGAAGAAACTAACCTGCCAGCGCCTTGCGGGCAGCGTCGGCATTGAATCCCTTCAACCCGATCACCACCAGATGCTCGGGATGGCTCACATCGGGCCGCGCGAAAGCGAGATCGACGCGGGCGCCGACCGCCTGCACGACCACCGGCGACAGCTTATCAGCGATACGGGCATGGCCCTTGACGCGCAGTACGCCGTCGAGGCCGAGTGCATCGCTGACGCGGGCACGCATGCTGTCGAGATCGGCTGCAGCGGTCGGCTTGACGACGATGCTGTCGAAATCGTCGTGATCGTGCTCTTCTTCCTCGCCATGATGACCGGCGCGTGCAGCCATGTCGTCCTCGGCGGCAGCGTTGAGGCCAATCAGCACCTTTGGCGCGAGATCGCCCTTGGAGCGCACGATGCCAACACCGGCACGAAGTTCGGCCTTCAGCTTGGTCTCGATCTCGGCAAGTTGCTCTGCGCTGACGAGATCGCTCTTGGAGAGCACCACGAGATCGGCACAGGCAAGCTGATCCTCGAACACTTCCTCGATGGGATCGTCGTGCTCGATGCCCTCGTCCGCGGCGCGCTGTTCGGCCAATGCATGTTCGTCGAGCGTGATGCGGCCCTCGGACAGCGCCAGCGCATCGACCACGGTGACGACGCCATCGACAGTGGCGCGGGTCTTCACGGCGGGCCAGGCGAAAGCCTTGAGCAGCGGCTGCGGCAAAGCAAGGCCCGAGGTCTCGATGACGATAGCGTCGAGCGGCCGCTCGCGCGACAGCAGCTTCTCCATGGTCGGCACGAAATCGTCGGCCACGGTGCAACAGATGCAGCCATTGGTGAGTTCGACGATATCGCCGGGCGCGCAGGCCTTCGCCGCGCATTCCTCGACAAGGCCGCCATCAAAGCCGGCATCGCCGAATTCATTGACGATCACGGCGATGCGGCGGCCATCGGCCTGCGTCAGCAGCGAACGCAGCAGCGTGGTCTTGCCGGCGCCGAGAAAGCCGGTGAGGACGGTGACGGGAACGCGGGACATTCAGTTCTCCTGAAAACGCTTGAGCCAAAGAGGGAGGCCGGCGGCGACGAAAACGACATTGTTCACGGCGGCGGCGAGGATCTGGTTGAGGCGTCCCTGCGCATCGCGAAAGGCGCGTCCGATGGGCGTCTCCGGCACGAGGCCGAGGCCGACTTCGTTCGAGACAAAAACGATGGGATAGCGCGAGACGTCGAGAAAGCGCACCAGACGCTTCGCCTCGACCTCAGGATCGCGCTCGGCCATCATCAGATTGGAGAGCCACAGCGTCAGGCAATCGACGAGGATCACACGGCCAATGGTGGATTCGCGGGTCAAAGTATCGACAAGCCCCAGCGGTTCCTCGATGGTGATCCATCCCTCGCCGCGCTGTTTGCGATGCTGCGCGATCCGAGCCTGCATCTCGTCATCGCCCGCAGTCGCGGTGGCGAGATAGACTTTCGTGAGATTCATCTCGCCGATCAGCCGTTCGGCAAAAGCCGATTTGCCGGAGCGCGCGCCGCCGAGAACGAGGGTCGTGCCGAGCGACGTCATTTCGGCGCCCTCCCATCCTCAGGCGACCAGCGCAGCGGCGGCACGCGCGCGACCATGCCCTTGCGCAGCACATCGGCGCGTTCGCGCCACGGCACGAGACCGTAGTCGGAGTTCTGATAGGACTGTACGAAAGACGCGACGGCATCGGAGCCGGTCTCGGGCAATAGATCACCGAACAGAAATGTGTAGCCGTCCTGGCTCGTCACCGCGACAGTGGTCGGCCGCTTGCAGACGCTGAGACATTGCACCGGGCGCACCATCACCGCGACATCACGCTCGTCGAGTGCCGCCGTCACCGCCTCCAACAGCGCGGGGCCGACCACGGCACCGTCAGGCGTCTTGCAATTCACGCAGACGCTGACGACCACCGGCGCGCTCGGCAGGGAACGGGGCAGTTCAGTCACGGAAAGGTCGTCGGGCGAGGTCGATGCGTTGCGATCCATCTCAGGCTCAAATTGGGCGAGCTTTGTTGGGTCGCGCGGATGATTGTCACCCGCTCGCTCCCGTCCGGTGCACCCCGCCCCGACGACGCCTCCAAAGCACAATGCGTGACGGCAGGTCTCCTGGCTCGCGAGTCGCAACCCATTGCCGCCTTCCCGGGGAACTCCCAGTGGCACCGGCGTAGGCTCATCGCTTACAGTTGCGGGGGCAGCGCCGGTATCGCACCGGCTTCCCTTTTCGCCTTCCTCGCGGAAGGACCGTCGCGGCGGACGCTATCTGCAGCCACAGTCCGGGTCAACTGCAGCCGGAACTGTACGCCCGCCATTGACCGGAAGGCAGCGGATGCGCCAGACAGACGGTCAAAGGAACCAGCATTTGACCACGTCCAGCCGCATCTGGCAGCCTCCTGCCATTACACCCCTCGATCCCGTCACAGAGGCCAGCCTGCGCGCGGTCATCGACGGCAAGGCGAAGCCGCCGGGGTCACTCGGGCGAATCGAGGAGCTGGCCATCCAGCTCGGCATGATCCGCCATCCCGGCGAGCCGCGCGGCGAGAAGGCCGTGTTGCTGGTGTTCGCCGGCGATCACGGGCTGGTCGCCGAGGGCGTGTCGCAATATCCGTCGGCGGTGACGGTCGCGATGGTCATGACCTATCTGGCCGGCCGCGCCAGCGCCAATGCATTTGCGAAAGCCAACGGCATCGACGTCCGTGTCATCGATATCGGCGTAGCGGCGGAACTCCCGGTGCGTCCCGGCCTCATCGACGCAAAGGTACGCATGGGCACGGCGAACGCGGCACGCGAGTCGGCGATGTCCCTTGAACAAGCAGCCGATGCGCTGTCACGCGGCGTGCGCATCGCCATCGGCGAGATCAAGGCCGGCGCCGACATCATCGCGCTCGGCGAGATGGGCATCGGCAACACGGCATCGTCCGCGCTGCTCGCTCATCGTCTTGCGCCGGCCTCGCTCGACGATTGCATCGGCATCGGCGCCGGACAGGACGATGCCGGGATGAACCGCAAGCGCGCCGCCATCGAGATGGCGGCTGCACGGAGCGATACAACGGCGCCGCTCGATCTGCTCGCGGAGTTCGGCGGGTTAGAGATCGCCGGCATGGCGGGCGCGATCCTTGGCGCGGCATCCCAGCGGCGGCCGGTGATTGTCGACGGGTTCATCTCCAGCGTGGCGGCCCTGCTCGCCATCCGTCTCTGCCCGGAAGCACGCGGCTATTGCGTCTTCGCGCATCGCTCCGCCGAGCGCGGACATGATCTCGTGCTGAAGGCACTCGATGCCGAGCCCTTGCTCGATCTCGGCCTGAGGCTTGGCGAAGGCACCGGCGCGCTGCTGGCCGTACCGCTCGTGCGCGCCGCTGCGCGGCTGCTCACCGATGTCGCCAGTCTCGACGATGTGCTGGCTGGACGCATCTAGATGACGACGGATCCGCATCTGCTCAATGCGATCCGCTTTCTGACGGTGCTACCGACGCAGCAGTCGGACTGCGCTTCTGCACCCGATTGGCTGGCGCGCGCCATAAGGTACTTCCCGCTCGTCGGCGCAGGCATCGGTCTTGTCTCTGCGGTGGTCTTTGTCGTCGCCTGCAATATATGGTCGCCACTGATCGCATCTGCCCTCGCCGTGACAACCAGCATCGTGCTCACCAGCGCACTTCATGAGGATGGCCTTGCCGACACTGTCGATGCATTCGGCGGCGGCTGGACGTTGGAGAAGCGCCTCGCCATCATGAAGGACAGCCGCATCGGCACTTATGGCGCGCTCGCACTCGGACTCGGCTGCGCGCTACGCATCGCCGCGCTCGCGACGCTGCCGATCTGGACCGGTGCAGCTGCGCTTATCGCCGTTCATGCCGCGGCGCGTGCGATGCCGGCATTTGTGATCAACCGCCTCACCTATGCGGGCGATACCGCGGCGATGAAAGTGAGCTATGCCGAAGCGCCGGTGCGGCGCGACGAGATCATTTTTCTGCTCATCACCGCTGCGCTTGCTGCGGTCCCGCTCGCGCTCGTCTCGTTCAAGTCCTTTGCCGTCGGCCTGTTGCTCGGAGCTGTATTGGGGGCCCTGCTCGCACGCTGGTCGCGGCGCCTGATCGGCGGTTACACCGGCGACGTGCTCGGCGCCGTCGAACAACTGTTCGAGATCGGTTTTCTACTCGGCGTCGCCGCCGTGATCAGATAGGCCAATGTAACGGCAATTGATAAGGCTGGCCTTCGGCGGTCTCCGCGCCGCGGCCGATCCGCGCAATCGCTTCGCTCATGCGGCCGTCGCGGCCGAGCATGTCGTCTGCCAATTTCACCATCAATTTGTTCGGCGTCACGAAAGGCGAGCGGCGACGCAGTTCATCGGCGATGTCAGCCTCGTAACCGGGATTGCGGTCGCAGGCGATCGCGTAGGCCGCCGCACTCGATCGGCTGATGCCAGCCCAGCAATGGATCAGCAATGCACGATCCTCTACGGCACCGCGGCCGAAGTCGAGAACGGCGCGCATGACGATCTCGTCGGGCGCGATCAGATCCGGCGTCAGCTCAACGATGTCGTGAAAAGACAGCTGCACATGCCGCCCGCGCGCAATTCCGCTCCAATCCCGCGGCTCCCCACTCGGCGACAGCAGCGTGAGCAGGTCGAAACGCTCCAGCGATGCTGCGAGTGCGGGAAGTCCGCTGAGCGAGCTGACATGGATCATGGTCGAGCCAGCTATTCGTTCTGCCCGTCGAGCAGACGCACGGCTTCATAGAGCACTGCGGCGCCGACGGCGAGTTGCTCGGGCGACGTATATTCCTCCGGACAATGGCTCTTGCCGTCCTTCGACGGGACGAACAGCATCGCGCTCTTGCCGATATGCGACATGAAGGCCGCATCGTGGCCGGCGCCCGACGCCAGCGTTGTGGTGGAGTAGCCGAGTTTGCCTGCGGCACGGCCGAGGATATCGCGCAGATGATCATCGCAAGGCGATGGCGGGTTCTGCGAAATGATGCCGAACCTGGTGCGTTCGACCTTCGCTCGCTCGGCGATCGCCATCGTTTCCCGATCCAGCATCGCCACGAAGTCTGCGACGATCTCAGCCTTTTCGGCGCGAATGTCTAGGATCATGCGCGCGCCGCCCGGGACCACATTGGACGCATTGGGGCTGATCTCGAGAATGCCGCAGGTTGCAACGAAATGGCCCTGTTTTCGCGCGGCATATTCATTCGCCTTGCGCGCCACCAGAAGCACGATCTCGGCAGCGGCGAGGCTGGCGTCGCGGCGATATTGCATCAGCGTGGAGCCGGCATGATCGGCGGCGCCGGTGAGCAGGATCTCGACACGGGTAATGCCGGCGATGCCCGTGACCAGCGCGACATCGAGATTATTGCTCTCAAGCACGATGCCCTGCTCGATATGCAGCTCGAGATAGCCGGCGAATGTCGGCTTCTCCATGGACGCGATCCTGTCGGGATCGCCGCCGACACGCCTGATCGCTTCGGCCAGCGTCTCGCCGGCCGCATTCGTATAGGTCAGCATCTTCGCGTCGAGCTCGCCCGCCATGGCGCGGCTGCCGACACAGGACAGGCCGTATTCGCTCGGCTCCTCAGCAAGGAAATCCACGATCTCGATGGGATGGCGGGACCTGTAGCCCGAGGCCTGCAGCGCGCGCACGGCTTCCAGCGCCGTGAGAATGCCGGAAATGCCATCGAAGCGGCCGCCCGATGGCACGGTGTCGGAATGCGAGCCCAGCATGATCGGCGGCAGGCCTTCGACCGTGCCCTCCAGCCGCGCAATCACATTGGCGCCGGCATCCATCCGCACCGTCATGCCCGCGGCTTCATATTGCTGCTTCAGCCAGGCGCGGCCATCGAGAAAGCGCTGCGAGAAAGAGCGCCGCGTCCATGGCTTGTCGGGATCGGTGATGGCGGCGAGCGCCATGTGGTCGTCCCAGAGACGGTCCTGATCGATAGGCGGCTTGGTGTCGGCAGGCTTGTTCAACGAAAATCTCACACGCGATGTGGGCTGGCGTCGTCAGTATAATTAGTGAACACTCCCGGCGCCATCGAGCAAGAAACGATCAGGGAGAATGATGTGGCCCAAAAAACCGACAAGAAAATCGCTTGGGTGACCGGCGGCGGCACCGGAATCGGCAAGGCAGGCGCGGAGTCGCTGCTGGCCGATGGATGGACAGTAATTATTTCCGGACGCCGCGCCGAGGTCCTGAATGATGTCGTCAAGGAACTCGGCGGCGGCGGCAAGCCCATCGAAGCGATGGTGCTGGATGTCAGCAACGCAGCGGATGCGCAGAAAGTGGCGGATGCCATTCTCGCCAAACACGGCCGCATCGATCTGCTCGTCAACAGCGCCGGCATCAATTTGCCGAAGCGCAGTTGGCAGGATGTCACCGAAGACGGTTTCGACCAGATCGTCGATATCAATCTCAAGGGCCTGATGTATTGCATCCGCGCCGTGCTGCCGGCGATGCGGGCGCAGAAGGATGGCTGCATCATCAATGTTGCCTCCTGGGCCGGGCGCATCGTCTCCAAGATGACCGGGCCGGCTTACACCGCGAGCAAACATGCGGTGCTGGCGCTGACGCATTCGTTCAACATGGATGAATGCGTGAACGGGCTGCGCGCCTGCTGCCTGTCGCCGGGCGAAGTGACGACCGACATCATGAAGAACCGCCCGGTGCCGCCGAGCGCGGAAGTGATGGCCCGGATGCTGCAGCCCGAAGATCTCGGCAAGACGATTGCGTTCATCGCCGGGATGCCGCCGCATGTCTGCATGAATGAGGTGCTGATCAGCCCGACGTGGAATCGGAGTTTAATTGGATATTGAGGGGGCGCTCTCCTCCTTCCCCGGAGCGAAGTAGCTGGGGGATCGATGCGAGTGTTCAGCGAGCATCGAGACAGGTGAGGTCTATCCCCATGCTCTGACGTCACGTGGGGATAGACCCCACCCCGGCCCTCCCCACTTCGCCGCTGCGCGGCTTGAGGGAGGGAGCACGCCGCTCGGCGCGTCGTTTCCATATTCAACTGTCAAACAGCCCTATCCCTGAATTCATGCGATCCCGTTCTCGCCGCGCTTGCGCGCCCGAGGTGTGAGCATTCCTTCCACCCTCTTCGTAAAGAGGGCGCACGGAACGCCGGGTGCCCAAAGCACCCATGGCCTGCACGCCGATGCGGTCTTCCGCATGGGATGCGCACAGGACTTCCGGAGACCCCAGGCAAGTGCCCAGCGTTCCGCGCGCGATGCGCTTCCGGTTGCTTCGTACTCTCCAGGGTGCTGACTGGTCACCCTCGGGTTGAGATTGTTTCTCAAGGCCGGTTGACCAGGAGAACCCTCGACCCCTCGTGCCTCTAGGCACGGGACGGCACGACTTGGCCGGCGCTCTCGGACATGGCCCATCCAGCGCCTTGGAACGATGACTCACAGTGCCTCTCGGCCCCGCCCTGTCACCTTCCCGCCGCGCCTGACGCCGAGAGCGTCACCGCATCCCACCTCGCAGATCGTGACGATCGCGAACCACCCCTCTCAGTGAGGCGGGACAGGACGGAAAATGGGACAGGACAGGAATATTGTCAAGAACAAAAATAGAACGTCACTAGGGGTCGCAGAATGGGTTGAGCGGAAACGCGAAGCGTCGGAGCAATAACCCATGCTGTCCGTCGCTTGCGGCCGGCCCAACCGATGCGTTTGCGCTGCGTTCCATCCGCTCTACGATCGCGGCTGCAGATACTTCTGCAGCGCGATGGCCTGATCGCTGGATTCGACCAGCTTTTCGACGCTGGCGAGCAGACGCGCGAAATCGCCGGCATCGAGACAGTCGAACTGGACGTCGTTGACCTGACGCTGGATCGATGCGAGGCGCGCCAGCAGCGCCTCGCCCTGCTCCGTCATCACAAGGCGCAGCCGTCGCCGGTCCTCCGGATCGGTGAGCTTGTCGATCAGGCCCATCTCCTGCAGCTTGTTGGAAACCGTGGTGACGAACGCACCGCTGAGATGAAGATGTGCAGCGAGCTCCCGCACGCTGACCTGCTCTTCGGGACCAAGCGACTGGAGCAAAGTCAAAACCGTGTATTCGACCGCGGACAATCCCACCGCCGTGGCATGCCCCTCGAGCACCGTGCCGTGCCGCGCAACAAAGGCAAGTAACGTATGCACCAGCTGGCGAAACGCGTGATCCGATCCATTCACCAGCAATGCGCTGCGCGACGTCGTCAGCGGCGGCGCGGGGAGTTTCGACTTTGATCGACGCGGAGCTGCGGTGACAGGCGGCGCCGCTCTGGAACGTGGCATGCCGCTTTCCGGATGAGCTTGATGACAAGATGTGCGACGCTCTCGCCGGCACGTCAAGCACATATCTTTTTCACCAAGCTATTACGCAATGTACATTCGCGGCAGACGCATAGCGGCACTATCCTATCCGGAATTTTTCGCCGCGCTGCATTAGCCACGGATGCGGTAGCTCTGCATCCTTCGTCGCAATTGCAATTACGCTGCGGAGACGCCAAGCTTGGCGACCCCTCAGGCATGGAATCGACACGTGGCAAAGTCCGTCGGCCAACGCATCTCGTCCACGACCAAGACGTCTCCTCGCAAGACGGAAGCGAGCAAGAAGCCGCTCCAAAAGCCGGCGCAGCGCGCGGCGCTGACGACCTCGCGTCCGGAACTGCTGGTGGACGGCTCTGACACGCAATTCCGCCGACTGGTCCACAGCCTGTTCGGTTTCCTGGTGCGTCACCAGACATTGCGCGAAGGCCATGCAGCCGCAATCGGCCTGGCCGGCATCGAATTCACGACACTGATCTCGATCCGGCACCTGTCGGCGCAGGGCGATGTGCACGTACGCGCCGTCGCCGATCATCTGCACCTCAGCGGCGCCTTCGTCACCACCGTGACCAACAAACTCGAAGGCCGAGGACTGATCACCAAGACGTCCCAGCCGGAAGACCGCCGCCGCATCAGCCTGATGGTGACGCCGCACGGCGCCGAACTTCTGGAGCGGCTGGCACCGACCCAGCAGCAGATTAACGATGTGCAGTTCGGCGTGCTGAGCGCCAGGGAATTCCACCAACTACTCGACATGGTGCAGCGCCTGGTGGAGTCCAGCGACCGCGCTATCGCGTTGCAGCGCTACCTGGCCGAGGCCAAGGTGAAAGGGCTGTCCCCCGAGGCGCAACAGATGTTCGCCGCCAAGCCGGCCAAATCGCGCAAAAGCTAGCCCGGCGCGCATCGCACCGCACACGGGCGCTGCTGCGACATTTTGCTCGACATCCTCCATATGAATGACAGCCGGCGCCAGCGACAGGCCGCAAGTCACTGATTCCGCTGCTTCGCCACGGGCGGGCGGCCATCGGTTCATGCCGGCGCATGCCGCATTCTTGGGCCAGATATGCCGCATAAATTAGCTTCCTAAGAGAACTATTTTATAAAGATACTCTCGTTGCGGATTGTCAAAGCCGTAAAATTATCGGACCATTGGATCTGCCGATGTCACACCGCCGACATATCCGGCGATGGCATACGGAATGCACAGTTATGGGATAGATGGATACACCATCAGGAAACGGCTGCAGCGCGTCTGCGGTAATGCATCACACCAATAAAGGACCATCTTCGATGTCGCGGATCAAATCGAACTTGCCGAGCTTTCTTGGCGCGTCGCGCGTGCTCGGCACCGTCGCAGCGGTGACGCTTTCGGCCATGCTGGCCGGTCAGGCCCAGGCGCAGACCCGCGAGATCAATCTCGGCGCCGTGGTGCCGAGCTCCGGCCCGTTCGCTGAATGGGGCCGCAGCAACACCGTCACGCTCAAGATGCTGGAGAAGCAGACCAACGATGCCGGCGGCATCAACGGCGCCAAGCTGAAGATCACCATCCTCGACGACGCCGCCAAGCCGGCACAGGCCGCGACCTCGCTGCGCAAGCTCGCCAGCGACGACAAGGTGCTCGCAATTGCCGGCCCGCTGACCTCCAGCGCCGCGGAAGTCACCTTCCCGGTCGCCAACGAACTGAAGCTTGTCTCGACCTCGCAGGCGTCGTCGAAGCCGGGCACCGCCAAGCAGAATCGTCCGTGGGCATTCCGCAACACCATTGATGAAGGCGTGCTCGCCAAGACTGCGGTGCCGTTCTTCAAGAAGAGTTTTAACATCAAGACCGTTGCCGTGATCTTCGACGCCAAGGACGCGACCGCCGCGACCGTGGGCAAGGTGATCATGCCGTCCGTGCTGAAGGCCAACGAGATCACCATCGCCAACGAGAACGACCTGCTGTCCTTCAACACCGGAGACCTCGACGTCTCCGCCCAGGTGACCAAGCTGAAGTCGCTCAATCCCGACGGCGTGGTGATCAGCGCCGACTACAGCCAGGCCATCACCGTGCTGCGCGAAATGAAGCGCCAAGGCCTGATCAAGCCCGTGGTCGGCGCCAGCCAGCTGATCTCCTCGGCCATCCTCAAGGCCGCGCCGGAAATTCCGGTGATCGCACCGGCGACGTTCTATTCCACCATGAAGGGCGAAGCGCCGGAGAAGTTCACCGCTGCGCTGACGCCGCTGCTACGCAAGGAATCGGGCCTGCCGAAGGACATCGAGCCGAACATGTTCGATGCCAACATCTATGAGATCGTCTCGATGTATATCAACGCGATCAAGACCGCCGGCGTCACCGGCAAGCCAGAAGATCTCGAAGCCGACCGCACCAAGATCCGCGACTACATGGCCAAGCTCGAAGGCTTCAAGGGTCTCGGCGGCCCGATCGGCTTCAATGACGACGGCGATGCGATCAAAGCCTTCTATGTGCTGCAGGGCCAGAACGGCAATTGGGAAACTAAGGTGCGCGGCTGCAGCTCCGCGCCGAACCATCCGGCCTGCTGATGTAACTGTGTCCCGGCTCTGCGGAGCGGTACGTAGTACCGCTCCACAGAGCCGGGACCGTTACAAACTCCGGGCTCGGTACGGTCCCGGCTCTGCAGCGCACCACGAGACGTGATGCGCCGCGTCCGGGACACGTTTTTCGTGAACCACACCATCTTCCTAACGATTGCGATTTCCATGCTGATACAGCAACTCGTCAACGGCCTGACGCTGGGAGCGGTCTATACGCTTCTCGCGCTGTCCTATTCGCTCGTGATGGGCATTCTCGGCATCCTCAATCTGGCGATTGCCGAACTGTTCATGATCGGCGGTTTCATCGGTTTCACGCTGGTCGATGCCGGCTATCCCCTCCCCGTCGCCGTGCTCGGCGGCATGACCGGCGCAGCGCTGATCGCCATCATCGTCGAGAAGATCGGCTACCAGCCGCTGCGCGATGCGCCGCTGGTGACGCCGATGCTGTCGACACTGGGCTTCTCGATCATCCTGCAGAACATCGCCACCAATATCTGGGGCTCCGATCCGCTGCAGCTCTCGATCTTCGGCGACCAGTACCAGATCGGCCCGGTGAGCATCGGCTCGATGCAGTTGCTCGTGCTCGGGGCCACCGTCGTGCTGGTCGCGCTCACCGCTTACATCGTGCAGAAGACGCCGATGGGCCGCGCGCTCCGCGCGGTCGCTGAAAATCGCGACGTCGCGCGCATTCTCGGCGTTTCCGCCGACCGCCTGATGATGATGGCCTTCATTCTCTCCGGCGCCCTTGCAGGCGTGGCCGGCGTGCTGATCGCGCTGCATTACGGCGCCATCACGCCCTATCTCGGTGTCGAAATCGGCCTCAAGGCCATCGCCGTGATGGTGATCGGCGGCACCACGCGGATCTGGGGCGCGCTCGTTGCCGGTCCTCTGATCGGCATCGCCGAAGTGCTCACAGTGGCCTATGGCGGCTCGCAGGTGCGCGACTTCGTCGTCTACGGCTTCATGATTCTTATTCTTCTGCTGCGTCCGCAGGGCCTTCTCGGCGGTGCGCGGTCCGATCAGGGGCAGCGCGTCTGATGTCGACTTACTACGCAAGCCTGCTCGCCGAGTCGGGCATCCTCCTGCTGGGCGCGCTTAGCGTCTACATCATCCTGGCCACCGGCCAGCTCTCGCTCGGCAACGGCGCCTTCATGGGCATCGGCGCCTATCTGTCGTCCTGGCTCACGGTGACGATGAATGTGCCGCTGACGCTAGCGCTGGTGATCTCCGCCGTCTTCGCTGGCGTCGTCGGCGCCATCGTCGCCTTCCCCGCGCTGCGGCTGAAGGGCATCTATCTCGCGATGGCCACCGTCGGCTTCGGCGAAATGGTGCGCAGCTTCTTCCTGAACTTCGATACCATGGGCGGCTCCGGCGGGTTTCGCGGCATGCAGCATATCGGCGTCGGCTACGTCTGGCTGTGGGCTGGCGGCATCCTGATCGCGGTGATGCTGCTGGAGCGCTCGCGCGTCTGGCTGGAAATGCAGGCGGTGCATGACGACGAAACGGCGGCCGGCCTGATCGGCCTCAACACCATCATCACCAAGATCGGCGCCTTCGCCGCAGGTGCTGCGGTGGCGGCGATCTCGGGCGGCCTGTTCGCACATCACAATGTCTATATCGAACCGGCGAATTTCGGCTTCGAGCGTTCGGTGGAATTCGTGCTGGCCGTCATCCTCGGCGGCTCGACGGTGGCGCCGGGCTCGCTGGTCGGCTCGCTGCTCCTGATCTTCCTGCCTGAATTCCTGCGGCCGATCGCCGACTGGCGCCTCGCCGCCTTCGGCTCGCTGCTGGTGCTGGTGCTGCTGGTACGGCGCCAGGGCATTCTCGACCGTTCGCTGCTCCGAACGTTGACCTTCCGGAGGGCTGCGGCATGAGCAACGCACTGCTACAACTCACCGGCGTCACCAAGACGTTCGGCGGCATCCACGCGCTGTCCAACATGGTCTGCGAGGTACCGGAAGGAAAGATCGTCGGCGTGATCGGCCCCAATGGCGCCGGCAAGACGACGCTGTTCAACACCATCACCGGCGCCTACCGCGCCGATGCCGGCGAGGTGAAACTCAAGGGCGTGGATGTCACGCAGTGGCAGTCCTACAGGATCGTGCGCGAGGGCATCGCGCGTACATTCCAGAACATCCGCCTGTTCGGCTCGATGTCGGTGTGGGAGCATCTGCTGGTCGCGCAGCCGCACAGCGAAGCCTCATGGCGACGTCTGCTGCCGATCTCCTGGGCCAATCCGGCGGCGCAGGCACGCGCCACCGAGGTGATGGAATTCTTCGGCCTCACCGAATTCCGCGACCGCCCGGCGAAATCGCTGCCCTACGGCATCCAGCGCAAGGTGGAGATGGCGCGCGCCGTCACCGCCAAGCCGAAACTGCTGCTGCTCGATGAGCCGGTCGCAGGCATGAACCATGACGAGGCCGAGGAGATCCGCACGCTGATGCTGCGGCTTCGCGATACCGGCCTCTCCATTCTCCTGATCGAACACGACATGAATTTCGTGATGCGGCTGTGCGACTATCTCTATGTGCTCGATTTCGGCGTGCTGATCGCCGAAGGCAAGCCTGAGGAAGTGCGCACCAATCCGGTCGTCCTCGACGCCTATCTCGGAAAGGACAACTGATGCTCACGATCAAGGGCCTGGAAGTCCGTTACGGCGCGATCACTGCCGTGCGCGGCGTCGATCTGGAGATCAAGAAGGGCGAAATCGTCGCGCTGCTCGGCGCCAATGGCGCCGGCAAGAGCACGATCGCACGTTCCATCGCGGGACTGCTGCCGTTTCAGGGCGAGATTTCCTTCGAGGGCGAAAAACTCACGCCGAACAATGCCGAGAAGAACCTGCGCCGCGGCATTGCCCTCGTACCGGAGGGCCGCGGCATTCTCGCGCGCATGACGGTGTATGAAAACCTGCTGATGGGCATCTACACCCGCAGCGACAAGTCGGCAGCGATGGCCGATGTCGAGAAGATGCTGGAGCGCTTCCCGATCCTCGGTAAACGCCGTGATGGCCTCGCCAGCCTGCTCTCGGGCGGCGAACAGCAGATGCTGGCCATCGGCCGCGCGCTGCTGTCGAAGCCGAAGCTGCTCCTGCTCGACGAGCCGTCGCTCGGCCTCGCGCCGCTGATGACGGCGAGCCTGTTCAGCATGATCGCGCAATTTCGCGATGAGGGCCTGACCGTGCTGCTGGTGGAACAGAAGGCACGTCAGACGCTGAAGATCGTGGACCGCGCCTATCTGCTGGAGACCGGACGCGTGGTGACGTCTGGCTCAGCGGAGGCCCTGATCAACGATCCGACGCTGTCGGAAGCGTTTCTGGGCGGGGGAAGCCACTAGCTCGTCGTTCCGGGGCGCGCGCAGCGCGAACCCGGAATCTTGAGATAGCTGAAATTCCGTAGAGCAAAACACTCCGAGGTTCCGGGTTCGCTCACCTGCGGTGAGCGCCCCGGAATGACAGTATGGGGCAGCCTGGAGCTACGCCCCATACCGCGCCATCACCGGCCACGTCTCGGCGCTGCCGTTGTGCCCCACCACCTGATAGCTCGCATGCAGGTTCACCGTGGGGTCGCAATGCGTCGCGATCAGCAGCACGCGGCTGCCGAGTTTCGGCGGCTCTGCCCCCTCCGGCAATGTGATCATGCCGTGCTCGTCGCCGCCGAAGCGATAGACGGAGCCCTCGGGCACGCCCAGCATCAATGACGGCACCGGGCCGTTGAAGGCCATCGCTTTCACGCCGGCATCGACGGTGAATTCACCAGCGCGGTTCACCGACGTCACCGTCGCCAGCACGAACAGGCTGGGCTCGAACGGCAACGCGCCGCCGCCCTCACCTTGCAGGCGGCCGTAATCTGCATCCATGAACAGATAGGAGCCGACCTGCAGCTCGGTGAATGTGCCGGCGATGTCGAGGGCACAGGCGCCGGTGCCGCTGCCGGTGACGATGGGAGCAGTGATCCCAGCCTCCTTCAGAACCCGCAGGTGATCATCGAGAATGCCACGCACCTTCGCCGCGCCGGCCTTGCGTTCCTCATAGTCGATCATGTGCTGGACATGGCCGGCAAAGCCCTGAATGCCGCCAAAGGTCATGCCAGGCGTCGCCTCGATGAGCTGCGCAAGCGCGAGCGTCGCGGCTGGATCGACCACACCGGTGCGGCGCTGGCCGACATCGATATCGATCAGCACCTGAACGGGACGGCTGCCGGTGTCCAGCAATGTATGCAGTACCTGGATCTGGTCAGCATGATCGACAACCAGCGAGATGTCGGTGTTGTCGGCGAGCGCGGCGATGCGGGCGAGCTTGACGCGATCGGCCACTGGCGTCGTCAACAGCAGCCCCGGAACGCCTGCCTCGGCCATCGCCTCCATCTCGGCCACCGTGGCGCAGGAAATTCCGACCGCACCGGCCTCGATCTGCAACTGCGCGATGCGCGGCGACTTGTGCGTCTTGGCATGCGGGCGCAGCGCGATGTTGTTCGCCTTCGCGAAGTCCGCCATCGCCGCGATGTTGCGATGAAGGGCCACGCCATCGACCACCAGCGCCGGGGTCGCGATATCCTGCAGGACCGGCAGGGTCGGATCGAGGGTGGTCATGGCGCTGGCAAACTCCTCCGGAATGGCGACGTTGAAAAATCTCTAGCAATGGGCGGCAACGAGTTGAAGACGCACCAAAGTCGCGGCCGTCAGGCGGAAAATGACTTGGCAAGCAAGCTAACTGGCAAAACGACACGAGAAATTAATGCTACGGAACGCGACTATGGCGCAAGAATTGTCCTCTCGCTGCGGATTTACGCATGACTCCATCCAAGTTTCTGCCGTAGCTTGCGTGGAACCGGCCCGTTCCGCTATGCGCAGGCAGACGCAGGAGAATTTGACAGATGAACCGCTTTGAAATCACCCGCCGCGCCGCGCTGCTGACCTCGGCCGCCATTGCGGCAAATGTGGCGAACCCGTTCCGCGCCTTCGCGCAGGAGACGCCTCGCAAGGGTGGCGTGTTCAACGTCCATTATGGTGCAGAACAGCGCCAGCTCAACCCGAGCCTGCAGGCCTCCACCGGCGTCTACATCATCGGCGGCAAGATGCAGGAAGCCCTGGTCGATCTCGATGAAAAGGGCCAGCCCATCGGCGTGCTCGCCGAGAGCTGGGAATCATCGCCCGACGGCAAGACCATCACCTTCAAGCTGCGCAAAGGCGTGACCTGGCACGACGGCAAGCCGTTCACCTCGGCCGACGTCGAATTCACCGCCATGAACATGTGGAAGAAGATTCTCAACTACGGATCGACGCTGCAGCTGTTCCTGACCGCGGTGGAAACGCCGGACGCGCATACGGCCGTGTTCAAGTATGAGCGCCCTATGCCGCTCGGCCTCCTGCTGCGTGCCCTGCCCGATCTCGGTTATGTTTCGGCCAAGCACATCTATGAAACCGGCGACATCCGCCAGAACCCGGCCAATCTCGCGCCGGTCGGCACCGGCCCGTTCAAGTTCAGCAAATACGAGCGTGGCCAGTACATCATCGCCGAGCGCAACGACAATTACTGGCGCCCTAATGCGCCCTATCTCGACCGCATCGTCTGGAAGGTCGTCACCGACCGTGCCGCTGCGGCTGCGCAGATGGAAGCCGGTGACCTCCAATATTCGCCGTTCTCGGGTCTAACGATTTCCGACATGGCGCGGCTCGGCAAGGACAAGCGCTTCGTCGTCTCCACCAAGGGCAACGAAGGCAACGCACGCACCAACACCATCGAATTCAACTTCCGCCGCAAGGAGCTCGCGGACATCCGTGTGCGCCGCGCCATCGCGCATGCGATCAATGTGCCGTTCTTCATCGAGAACTTCCTCGGCGACTTCGCCAAGCCCGGTACCGGCCCGATCCCTTCAGTCTCCGCAGATTTCTATCCGGGCCCGAACACACCGCAATATCCTTACGACAAGGCCAAGGCGATCAAGTTGCTGGATGAAGCCGGCTTCAAGCCGGGCGCCGGCGGCACCCGCTTCTCGCTGCGTCTCCTCCCAGCACCGTGGGGTGAGGATATCTCGCTGTGGGCGACCTTCATCCAGCAGTCGCTGAAGGAAGTCGGCATTCCCGTCGAGATCGTGCGCAATGACGGTGGCGGCTTCCTCAAGAGCGTCTATGCCGACCACGCCTTCGATCTCGCCACCGGCTGGCACCAGTATCGCAACGATCCCGCGGTCTCGACCACAGTGTGGTACCGCTCCGGCCAGCCGGCCGGTGCGCCCTGGACCAATCAGTGGGACTGGAAGAACGACCAGATCGACAAGGTGATCGACGACGCCGCCACCGAAATCGATCCGGTGAAACGCAAGGCGCTCTATGCCGAGTTCGTCAAGGAAGCGAATACCGAACTGCCGGTGTGGATGCCGATCGAGCAGATCTTCGTCACGGTGATCACCGCCAAGGCGCGTAACCATTCCAACAATCCGCGTTGGGGCTCCTCGAGCTGG
Source organism: Bradyrhizobiaceae bacterium PARB1 (assembly GCA_002256345.1). Classification (GTDB taxonomy): domain Bacteria; phylum Pseudomonadota; class Alphaproteobacteria; order Rhizobiales; family Xanthobacteraceae; genus Tardiphaga. The sequence goes on from NKIY01000005.1 coordinate 575,904, forward strand.
CACGATCTTTGGCTTTCCGCCTGACATAAAACGCGACAGAATAGCGCTATGCGCATCCTATCTCTTGCGGGGCGGCGGCTCGCCGCCTCGATCCCGACGCTCCTTCTGATCCTGATCGGCGTGTTCCTGCTGCTGCAACTGGCACCGGGCGACACCGTCGATGCCATGATGGCGCAGATGGGCGGCGGCGATGCCGCAACCGCGCGCGAGCTGCGCAAGTTTTACGGACTCGATCTTTCGGTGCCGGTGCAGCTCGCCAATTATCTCTGGCGACTGGTGCAGTTCGATCTCGGCTTCTCCTCGATCTATGGCAAGCCGGTCGCCACCGTGATCTTCGAGCGCCTGCCGGCGACGCTGCTGCTGATGACGGCCTCGCTCTCCTTCGCCTTCTTCTTCGGCCTCGTGCTCGGCGTCATCGCCGCACGCGGCGTCAATCGCTGGCCGGACACGCTGATCTCGACGCTCGGCCTGATCTTCTATGCAACGCCGTCCTTCTGGTTCGGCCTGATGGCCATCGTGGTATTCTCGATCTATCTGCAATGGCTACCCGCCGGCGGCTTCGAGGATATCGGCGCGGTGCAGACGGCGTTCGAGCGTACGCTGGATATCGCTGCACATCTGGTGCTGCCGACGCTGACGCTGGCGCTGATCTTCCTCGCCATTTATCTGCGCATCATGCGCGCCTCGATGCTCGAAGTGCTCAATCTCGACTACGTCCGCACCGCGCGCGCCAAGGGGCTCGACGAGACACGCATCATCGCAAAACATGTGCTGCGCAATGCGCTGCTGCCGATGGTGACGCTGATCGGGCTGCAGGCCGGCACCATGCTGGGCGGCTCGGTGGTCGTCGAAAGCGTGTTCTCGCTGCCCGGCCTCGGCCGGCTCGCTTATGAATCGGTGATCCAGCGCGATCTCAACACGCTGCTCGGCATCGTCTTCATCTCGGCGCTGCTCGTGATCCTGGTCAATTTCCTGGTCGATCTCCTTTATGCCCGGCTCGATCCGCGCATCCAGGCGGAGGGCTGAGGATGGATGCAGTGAAACGCTATTTCCGCAGCCCGGCCGCCGTCGTCGGCCTGTTCCTGCTGCTCGTCGTTATCGCCATGGCGGTGAGCGCAGGCTGGATCTATCCAAACGATCCGCTGTCGCTGGCCGGACGCCCGCTGGTGTGGCCGTTCGCCAATCCGCGCTTCCCGCTCGGCACCGACAATTCCGGCCGCGACATCGCAGCTCAAATCTTTTACGGCGCACGCATTTCGCTGCTGATCGGCGGTGTCGCGACGCTGATTGCGGTGATCATCGGCGTGCTGATCGGCGCATTTGCCGGCTTCTATGGCGGCAAGGTCGATACGATCCTTATGCGCATCACCGAGGCCTTCCAGACGCTGCCCAATTTTGTGCTGCTGCTGGTGCTGGTCGCCGTATTCGGCTCGACACTCACCACTGTGACCATCGCTGTAGGCATCGTGTCATGGCCAGCGCCTGCGAGGCTCACCCGTGCGGAGTTCATGTCGCTGCGCAGCCGCGAATTCGTACAGGCCGGGCGGACACTCGGCATGAAGGATCTTCAGCTCATTCTCGGCGAGATCCTGCCCAATGCGCTGCCGCCTGTTATCGTCTATGCAAGCGTCGTGATGGCTGTATCGATCCTCCTGGAAAGCGCCCTCGCCTTCCTGCGCCTCTCCGATCCCAATGTCGCATCCTGGGGCAACCTCATCGGCCTCGGCCGCGACGTGCTGCGCGTGCAATGGTACGTCTCGGCGATCCCCGGCATCGCCATCCTGCTCACGGTGCTTGCGGTGTCGCTGGTCGGCCAGGGCCTCAATGACGCGCTCAATCCGAGACTGAAGAGCCGATGAGCGAGACCATCCTCACCGTCGAAAACCTCAGCGTGAAGCTGCCGAAAGGCGCGGATCGCACCCATGCGCTCGGCGGCGTGTCACTGTCCGTCGCGGCGAACGAGATCGTCTGCGTGGTCGGTGAGTCCGGCTCCGGCAAATCCGTGATGGCCAATGCGGTGATGCGACTGCTGCCACAGGAAGTCGCCATCGACGGCGGGCGCGTGCTGTTCGAGGGCAAGGAGCTCGCCAGCGCCTCCGATGCCGAGATGCGCAAGGTGCGCGGCGCAGGAATCGCCATGATCTTTCAGGAGCCGATGACCGCGCTCAATCCGCTGCGCACCATCGGCGACCAGATCGGCGAGATGTTCGAGATTCACACGGACCTCTCGAAGAAGGAGATCAAGGCGCGCGTGCTGGCGCTTTTGCAGGACGTTCGCATCCCCGATCCCGCGCAGGCGGCGCGCGCTTATCCGCACGAACTCTCCGGCGGCCAGCGCCAGCGCGCGATGATCGCCATGGCGCTGGCGCTCGATCCGCGGCTGCTGATTGCGGATGAGCCGACCACGGCGCTGGACGTGACGACACAGGCGCAGATTCTAAAGCTCATTCGCGAGCTGCAGAGCCGGCGCAAGACAGCAGTGCTGTTCATCACCCATGATTTCGGCGTCGTCGCCGAGATCGCCGACCGCGTAGTGGTGATGCAGCACGGCAAGGTGGTTGAGCAAGGCCCGGTGCAGAACGTGCTGCACAATCCGCAGCATCCCTATACGCAACAGCTCATCGCCGCGGTGCCGCCGCTCACCGCGCCGCCGCCGCGCGAGCTGAACAGCGAGAACATCCTCACGCTGGCGAATGTCTCGAAGACCTATCGCAATGGCGGCTTTCTCGGCCGCGGCGCGCGGGTGACGCATGCGGTGAAGTCCGTATCGCTGAACCTGCCACGTGGTGCGACGCTGGGCATCGTCGGCGAATCCGGCTCGGGCAAGTCGACGCTGGCGCGCTGCATCATCCGCCTGATTGATCCGGATGGCGGCGCCATCGTGCTCGAAGGCAAGGACTGGGCGAAACTGTCGCGTGACGAAGTTCGGCGCGAGACCAAGCATATCCAGATGGTGTTTCAGGACCCGTTCGCCTCGCTCAATCCGCGCCGCAAGGCAGGCGATCTCGTGGCGCAGGGGCCGATCGTGCACGGCGTGCCGCGTGCGCAGGCCTGGGCGGACGCGAAGGAGCTGTTTCGTCTCGTCGGCCTCGATCCTTCGGCGATGGACCGTCTGCCGCATGAATTCTCCGGCGGCCAGCGCCAGCGGATCGGCCTTGCGCGTGCACTCGCGCTGAAGCCGGATGTGCTGGTGGCGGATGAAGCGGTATCGGCGCTCGACGTCTCGGTGCAGGCGCAGGTGCTGAAGATGTTGCACGACTTGCGCGAGCGGCTGGGGCTGTCGATCGTGTTCATCACGCATGACCTGCGGGTGGCTGCGCAGATTTGCGATCTCGTCGCCGTGATGAAGGACGGCGAAGTCGTGGAGCATGGGCTTGCCGGCGAAGTGTTCGGCAAGCCGCAGCATCCCTACACACAAGCACTGCTGGCTTCGATCCCGGGCGGGGATTTTACGCGGAAGAAAGAGGCGCTTACGGTTTAGGCGATCTCCTTCTTGTCCCTACGCCGATAAACCAGCAGCATGAACGGCGCCAGCAATCGCATCAGGCCATGCGCTGCGATCGGCACGGGCTCCGAGAATGGCAGCGCGAGCTCGTCATCTGGCACGCCGCGCACCGCCTTCGCAAACTCGTTGCCTAGCGCAATCGACAGCGCCACCGCGCGGCCGTTGCAGCCGGTCCAGCCGAACGCATTCGGGCCGAGCTTGTGCATGCGCGGCAGGAAGTCCGTGGTCATGCCGACATAGCCGTTCCAGACATAGTCGAACTTCACCTCGCCGATCTCCGGCCACAGCCACTGCAGGCGCGCGCCGACCATCTCTTTCAGGCGGCTGGTCTTGTCGCCGAAGCCGATGACATTGCCGCCGGTGACGAGGCGGTTGCGCGCGTCGTAGCGCATGAAATAGAGCTCGCCATGGGTGTCGGACACCGCCTGCCGGCCCGGGATGATGGTCTTGCGCGCTTGTTCCGACAGCGGCTGCGTCGCCATCTGCCAGGACAGCACCGGCATCACTTCGCTCGCGATATCCGGCGAAAGCTGTTTCGAGAACTCACCGGTATAGGCATTGCTCGCGACGACCAGCGAACGTGCGCTGATCTGGCCCTGCGCGGTCTTGACGATCCAGCGATCACCCTGCCGTACAAAATTCTCCACCGGCGATCGCGCATAGATACGGCCGCCCTGCTCCAGCACCACGCGCGCGAGGCCCCGGGCCAGCGCCAGCGGATTGATATGACCGCCGGTCTTGTTCCAGAAGCCGCCGAACCATGCCGATGAGCCAAGCATCTTCCGCATCTCGTCTGAAGACAACAGCTCCACCGGCGCGCCGTGCTTCGACCACTGCTTGACGCGCCGCTCTGCGATCTTGATGCGGCCCGGCGAATGCACCGGCTGGATCCAGCCATTCTGCTCGCCCTCGGCCTGGATCTGATAGCGGCGGACGAGATCGAACAGGATCGAGGCGCTGTCGCGGATGATGCCGACAAGCCGCTCACCGGCGGCGCCATAGCGCTTGATGATGTCCTCGGGATCGGGGCGCGACAGCGTCGGGATCACCTGGCCATTGTTGCGGCCGGACGCACCCCAGCCGGGCTCAACGGCCTCGACGACTGCGACATCGATCCCCTGCTCGCGCAGATGCAGCGCGGTGGAGAGGCCGGTGAAGCCGGCGCCGATGACGACGACATCGGCCTCAAGGCTTCCCTTCAGCACCGGCAATTCCGGCCCGGACGGCGTGACGGCAGCCCAGAGCGATTTCGGCCAGGGCGCGTTTGCGGTTTCCATCGTCAGCCTCTTCCAGTCCCAACTTGCACGGCAAAATCATAGCCAAACGCAGGGCAGATCACATGATCCGTTCCCTTGCGATGGTTCCGCATTCTGCATAGTTTACGCGCCCAATCCAATGCAAGGCGGTGTACGCATGACCCTCAAGAACATCATCGGAATCGACCATGCCGTGGTCTCCGTCAAAGACCTCGACGCCGCAGCCGCGATCTGGAAAAAGCTCGGCTTCACGCTCTCACCGCGCGGCACTCACAGCGCCAAGATGGGCTCGGGCAACTACACGATCATGCTCGATCCCGATTATGTCGAACTGCTGGGCGTGATCGCCGAAACCGAGCACAACGCGCCGATGCGGGATTTCCTGGCCAAGCGCGGCGAAGGCGTCGAGCGCATCGCCTTCACGGCGGTGGATTCCGCCGCTGGCGCCGAAGAAATCCGCGAACGCGGCTATGAGCCCATTGGCCCCACCGATTTCGAGCGCCCGGTGACGCTGCCGGATGGCACCGTGAGCGCGGCGAAGTTTCGCGTGTTTCACTGGCCGATCGTCGAGGCGCCGGGCGGGCTGCGCATCTTCGCTTGCCAGCACAAGACGCGCGAGACGGTGTGGATTCCCGAACTGATGCAGCATGCCAATACGGCCAGGCGCATGAAGCAGGTGCTGATCGTCACCGACGAGCCAGCGAAGGACGCTGCGCATATGGCGAAGCTCATTGACGGAACGACACGCGATGAGAGCGACGGCGCGGTGGCCGTGCCATCGGGGGGCGATCGCGCGGACTTCGTGTTCCTGACGAAGGATGTGCTGGCGAAGCGCTTTCCGGGCACGTCGTTGGATGGCGCACCGGCGCGTGGCGGCGTGGCGCTGGTGTTCATCGCGGGCGATCTGGCCGCGGCAGAGAAGGCTGTGGGATCGGCGGGTGCGAAGACCGAGGTCGGTGTGGTCGTGCCGCCAGCCAATGCGAATGGCACGCTGCTGGCTTTTGTGAAGAGCTGATCTCTCCACGTCATTCCGGGGCGGGGCCGGCACTTGCCGGACCCGAACCCGGAATCTCGACATGGGAGTCTCCAGGAGCCAAGCCACACGGAGCTTCCGGGTTCGCATTCGAAGACGAACGCGCCCCGGAATGACGCAAGGGGCGAGATTACGTCCCCTTCTCCCCCAGATCCCAGAACATCCCCGCCATGATGCGCAGCGCCTCGGCTGTCACCGGCTTGAGGATATGCTCATCGGGCGCGTGCTGCGAGCAGCCGGGATAGGAATGCGGGACCCACACGGTGGGCAATCCCAAAATATCCGTGAACACGTCGTTCGGCAGCGAGCCACCGAAATTCGGCAGCAGCGCTGGCGGCGTGCCCGTGGTCTTGCGCATAGACTCCACGGCCCAGCCCACCCACGGATTGTCGATATCGGTGCGCGAGGCGTTGAAGAACTGCGACTGGCTCACCTTGATGTCGCCAAAGCCCTTGGCCGCAAGATGCTTCTCGATGGCGGGCACGACATTCTCGATATCGGTACCGACCACGAAACGAAGCTGCAACACGGCGTGCGCCTCGCCGGGAATGGCATTGGCGGGATTCGCGACATTGCCCGCATCGATGGCGAGCACTTCCAGCGTATTCCAGGCATATAGCCGTTCGGCAGGTGACAGCCCCTCCTCGCCCCAGCCTTCCGACAGCGATGGCTCGTCCGGCGTCGGCGACACCACCACATCGGCCAGCGCCGCGCGGATCTGGTTGGTGATGCGGGGCGGCTTCAGCGCATCGAGCAGGATGCGGCCGTCGCGGTCCACCAGGGTCGAAATCGCCGAAGCAAGAACGGTGGCGGGATTGGCGAGCAGACCGCCCCAATTGCCGGAATGATGCGCGCCATCGCGCAGCTTGAGATCGAGATGGATGCGGCGGCCGCCACGACAACCCAAGAAGATCGTAGGCCGCTCCGCCGACAGACGCGGGCCGTCAGACGCAAGAAACAGATCGGCTTTCAATTCGTCGCGCAGCTTCTCGCAAACCTTCGGCAAATCGGGCGAGCCGATCTCCTCGCCCATCTCCACGATAAACTTTACATTGAAGCCGAGCTTGCCGCCGCGCACCTCATGCACGGCGCGGAGCGCGGCGATGTTGATGGCGTGCTGGCCCTTGTTGTCGGCAGTGCCGCGGCCATAGACGCGCTCGCCCACCGTGGTGCAGCGCCACGGATCGAGGCCATCGCGCCACTCGCCTTCCATGCCGGGCACGACGTCGCCATGGCCATACATCAGCACGGTCGGCAGATCATCGCTCTCGTGATAGGTCGCGAGCAGGTTCGGCCCGCGGCATGATGGCGACGGGACGATCTTTGTGGTGAAGCCGAGCGCGGTGAATTGCGGCACCAGCTCCTTGTCGAGATAAGCTTGCAGCTCGGCGCCTCGCTTGTCGCTTTGGCTCTCGGTCTTGTAGGCGACCATGCGATCCAGCACGGCGAGAAACTCGCCGGACTGAAATTGCGCGTCGATGCGCGCGATGGCTTGTTCGCGCGACATCAGAGTGTTGCGAAAACGGCATCGGCCTCGGTGAGGAGGCGATCGGCGTGGGCGGCGGTGAAAACCAGCGGCGGGCGAATCTTCAGCGTGTTGGCGGCAGCGCCGGTCGCCGAGATCAGCACGCGGCGGGCGCGCAGGCCGTTGACGATGGCGGCAGCAGCCGCGGCATCGGGCTCCTTGGTGGTGCGATTCTTGACCATCTCGACGCCGACATAGAGACCGGAGCCACGGACATCGCCGATGCCCTGATACTTCTTCGCCAGTGCTTCAAAACCCTCGCGCAGGAGCTTGCCGACCTTCAGCGAATTCTCGACGAGCTTCTCGTCCTGGATGACATTGAGCACGGCCTGCGCCGCGGCCATGGCTACGGTGTTGCCGCCGAACGTATTGAAGTAGCGATTGTCGCGGCCAAATTTTTCGACGATCTCCGGCAGCATCACCGCGGCGGCGACGGGATAACCATTGCCCATTGGCTTGCCCATGGTGATGATATCCGGCGTGATGCCGTGGCGCTGATAGCCCCACAGTTTCTCGCCGCTGCGGCCGAAGCCGGATTGCACTTCATCGGCGATGTAGATGCCGCCGGCCTTGTGCACGACATCGACGACGGGCTGCAGCAGGTTCGTCGGATGCGAGAAGATGCCATCCGACGAGAACATGGAGTCCGCAATGAAACAGGCGACGCCCGCGCCGCGGCGCTGCAGATCGACGATCTGTTCGGAGACTTTCTCAGCCATCCACTTACCCATGTTTTCCGGCGCGATACGATAGCTGTCCGGCGCCGGCACGCGGCGCACGAATGCGCCGAGCGGCGAGAACGGACCGAGCGACGGCGAGAAGCCGGCGGTCAATTCCGAATTGCCGTGATAGGCCTCGTCGGTGATGATGATGCCCTGATTGCCGGTATGGTGCTTGGCCATGCGCACAGCGAGATCATTGGCTTCGGAGCCAGTGCAAGTGAACATCGCATGGCGCGCCGGACCATCGAAGGTCGCGAGTAGCTGCTCGGCGTAATCGAGAATCCCTTTCTGGATGTAGCGCGTATGGCTGCAGATGGTCTGTGCCTGCTTCGTGATGGCCTCGACCACGCGGGGATGGCAGTGGCCGATGGAAACGACATTGTTATAGGCGTCGAGATATTCGTTGCCTTCGCTGTCATAGAGCAGCACGCCATTGGCGCGCGCAACTTCGACGGGATCCTTGTAGAACAGGCGATAGGCCGGGCCGAGCAGCGCAATGCGGCGCTCCACCAGCTTGCGGCTTTCCGGGGTAAGGCTCTCTGCCGTGGCGGGATCGAAACCGTTGACCATCTTGCCGCGCTGGGCGGGTGTGACTGACATGCGATGCTCCTTTGAATTCCGGTGTTAGCGCACGAGGTCGATCAGCTCGTTGCCGAGATCGTCCATCGAACGATTGAGGAACCAGTCGATCTGGCCCCAGGTCATGTGGTTGTTGCGGAGAACATAGTCGGCCACCGACGGCACTCGATTGGCCATCGCGGTGGACAGCAGGATACGCGTGGTGAGACGCGACATGATCAGCGGCGGGATCAGCGCGAGCTCTTCCTCGGTCAGATCGGCGATGGCGAGATAGCCGCGCAGGAGATCGCGCCCATGAGCGAAGACCTCGCCGTCCATCCGCTCCGGCAACTGGTTGAGCATCGCCGTCGAGACATCGATGGCGATAGCCGTACGCACGGTGTCGCCGAAATCGATGATGCCGCTGATGAAGGTCGGCAGCGCGGGATCAGCGACGATGTTGGAGCGCGTGAAGTCGTTATGCAGCACCTGCTGGCGGCACTGCTTCAGGCGCGGTTCGATGGAGGCGAAGCGCTCGAGCACGGTCTCTAGCTTCTTGCGCCATACAGTGTCGGTGATTTCCGGCAGCAGCGGTGCAAGGGTCGGCAGGTTCTTCACATCCCATGGCACCACGCGGTTTTCGGTGGGATGGCTGAAATCAGCGAGCGCGTGGCGCAAGGTCGCGAGCAGCCGGCCGATTTCCTCGCGGCCTCCAGTATCGATGACCACCTCGCTCAGCGGCTGGCCCTCGACAAAGGACATCAATCGAACCTGGCGGGACTGCCCGGCGCGGTCGGTATAAAGAAAGTGTCCTTCGCCCGCCGTATTGGGGATCACACGCGGGATCGGCAGTTCGGGCGCGCGGGCCGCGACATGCTCGAGCACACGGATCTGCAGATCGATCTCGGCAATATCCTCGGTGGGATTGGCGACCTTGAGCACGTAGCGCCGACCTTGCGCTGGTGCGATCCGGAAGGTGTCATCCTTTTCAGTGGCAAAACGGGTCGGCTTCCCCTCGATGCCATAGTGTATGCGGGCCAGATCGACGGCCTCCGCCTCACTCATGTTTATATACGATGCCGCGAGGCCGCTCTGCATTGCAATCGGAGCGGAAGTCTCGTGTTTCACTTGGGCACATCCACTTGGGTTGATCGATCTCGATTCGGAACCGGCTTCTGCATGCAAGCCGGTCTGATCGGCATTGGCAATGCCGATGCCCGTTCTAGCAATCTCGATGCCAATTGCCAGGATATCCACGGTATCCGGCTCCCAAGGGCCAAATGCATGGCAGAGCGTGCAGGGATCAATCGATCCACCCAGGCGTTGGCCCCAATCAGACGAGCTTGAGGGATTTTCCGTGACCATCAATTTCGAAACGCTGTGGGCTTCGCTGCTGCTCTATGGGCTGAACGTACTCTACGCTGCTGCCCTTCTCGCAGTCGGCTTCTATCTGTCAGGCGCCGCGGATCGCATCGTGACAGGCGCATTGTCTCATACCCGCCGGATCGATCCGCTCGTGTCGAACTTCGTCGCCTCGCTCGCGCGCTATGCGGTGCTGGCCGTGGTCGGCATCGCGGTGCTGCAGCTCTTCGGCATCCAGACCGCAAGTCTGGTCGCGGTGCTGGGTGCTGCGTCTCTGGCAATCGGCCTGGCGCTGCAAGGCACGCTCACAAATCTCGCCGCGGGCGTAATGCTGCTGTTATTTCGGCCGTTCAAGATCGGGGACAATGTCGAAGTCGGCGGCAAAGCCGGCACGGTGACGTCGCTATCGCTGTTCATGACCGAATTGAAGACGGCGGAGAATGTCCAAATCCTGTTGCCCAACGGGGCTGTATGGGGCGCGGCGATGATCAACAAGACGATCTATTCGGGCGGCAGCGCCGGCAAGGTCGAGGTGACGTTTCCGGTCCGCGCCGGCCAAGCTGCGCAGGCGATGGGCCGCGAAATGATCGCCGAGCTCGCGCGCGACAAGCGGGTTCAGACGGAGCCGGCGCCGGCCGCAACCGTGTCAAAAGTCGTCAATCTCGCCGGCAATGAAGGTGGCGCGGTTGAACTGACCATATCGGCCACGACCAATCCAGGCGACGTAGATAGCGTGAAGGCGAGATTGCTGGAAGCGGTCAACGCTTACGTCGCGAGCCGTTCGCCGGCTGCTCAGCCGGCCTCTTAAATGCCGCTACCTGGTACGGACGGTGCCGGTCGGCCCGCGCAGATCCGACAGCGGCACGCAGCTCTTCTTGCGACGCTGATTGTTCGGCGCGCCCTGCACCTTCAAGACCTTGCCGGGCGAGCACGAACCGTTATCGACATAGACGGTGGAATACGGATCCATCGCGAGCGGTTCGAAAGACAGAACTCTCTGCGCTGCCGACGGGTGAACCATGGACAACGTAAGGGCTGCAGCAACAAGCCCAAGCCAAACTGAACGCATCAATTCTATCTCGCGTAAAAAACCAGACCGGCGATGACGACCATGGCCGCCACCGCAAACAAATGGGCACAAGCGATCGATACGGCTTCGACCGCGGGCCCTGCTTTCCGCTTAAGCCCGGATACGGGCATGCGCGACGCAGATGGCGCCCTGGAACGAGATATCGTCAATTGAACAGTCCCCAATGCCGGCGCGAAGACGTCCCCAGTGCGCCGACAGCCACAAACTCGGCATCAAATGAGGCGAGAGTGAGTCAGTGTCACGACATGAGACGATCGAACGCCGATACATCGAGCCAGTTTCATCTGCGATGCATCGGGCTTTCGTGATTTCCCTTGCCGGCGCATGACTTTCTCCGAAAGCCGGTAATCATCTCGCACAGAAGCGCTTTAGTTGTCCTGCGTCGCCCATGCCCTGCCGGCTTGTGCGACACTGGGCGCGACATCGCGTCCGCAATTCTCGGCAGCACGTTCGAATTGCTCTTGAATTTCAGACGTCACGGATCCCGCTGCACTGTCGATCTCGCGCAAGGAGACCGTCGAAGTGAATTCAGCCGCGAAGCAGCGACAAAATTTCCTTGAATCGTTCGAAGGCCGGTTCGGCCGTTTGCGAAAATGATTGGAACAGCTCTTTTCGAGATTGGACGCCATCTGGTCGATTTCATTGGCGAATACCGGCGATGCGCAGAGCAACGCCAATGCAATTGCCATCCCCTTAGACTGCATCCCGCTGCCCCGCGCCAAGGTCCCGATCCCAAACTCACATGCAACTGTCATACTATACCTTGGTTCCGCGCATTTGTGACGCTTTGTATCCATCAGTGTCCGAGCGGCGCCTTAAACTGGGATGAATTGTCGCAAATGCGACGGTTGAATCCGTCATCCCCAGCGGAGATGGTCGCGCATGGGACGAATCCTGGAATTGATCGCGATCATCGTGATCGGCGGCGGGAGCGCGGCGTTATTTGCCTATTCGATGGGCTCGCTCGCGATGGACGAATTCGGCCTCGGCAGCCGGCAGCTCGTCTCAATTTCGCTATTGTCCGCAGGTTTTATCGCCCTGTTGCTCGTCGTCGAGTTCCTCGGCACGTTCAGGACCGCCGCCACGTCGCAAGACATGTCGGCTAAAGATGGCCCTCAACGGGAAAGCTTGATGCATCAGATCACCAAGGCCGACATCGTCATTTCCGTGGGTCGCGGCCTCATCATGGCCGCCGCCATCGTCGGAGCGACGTATTATTTCGGCAGCTGGTATCTCGGCGGCGAAGGCCTGGAAGCGCTATTCCACGGTGCCGACGACCATATCGCGGCTACCGTCGAAAGCACGATGACGCCGAAAACCGAAGCCACGCAGTAGGCTGCCGTCCCGGCTTTTTCGCCAGAACGACAGCCGTGAGTGATTCTCCTCAATAAGCCACCGATTGCGGACGACCGACGCCGCTATAGAGGAAGCCGTTGCGGATCACTTCGTCGGGCGAATAGATGTTGCGGAGATCGACGATCACCGGACAGGCCATGATCGCCGCCATCTCCTTCAGATCCAGTGCGCGGAATTGCTCCCATTCGGTAACGATCGTCACCGCATGGCTGCCGCGGGCACAATCATACGCGCTCTCGCAGAAGGTGACGTTCTCGAACACTTTCTTCGCTTGCTCCATACCAACGGGATCGTAGATACGAATCTCCGCACCCATGTCCTGCAAGGCGGTGATCAGCGGGATCGACGGCGCATCGCGCATGTCGTCGGTGTTCGGCTTGAAGGTGACGCCGAGGATCGCGATGGTCTTGCCGCGCAGGTTGCCGCCAAACGCATGCGCCACCTTGCGGGCCATGGCCCGCTTGCGCTGGTCGTTGACGGCGACCACTGTCTCAACGATGCGCAGCGGCGCCTCGTGATCCTGGCCCGTCTTGATCAGCGCCAGCGTATCTTTCGGGAAACACGAACCGCCATAGCCGGGACCGGCATGCAGGAACTTGCTGCCGATACGATTGTCGAGCCCGATGCCGCGCGCAACTTCCTGCACATTGGCGCCGACCTTCTCAGCGAGATCGGCGATCTCGTTGATGAAGGCAACCTTGGTGGCGAGGAAGGAATTGGCGGCGTATTTGGTCAGCTCCGCCGTGCGGCGATCAGTATAAAGGATCGGCGATGCGTTGAGATGCAGCGGGCGATAGACTTCCGCCATCACCTGCTTGGCATGCGCATCGCTCGAGCCGATCACAATGCGGTCGGGATGCTTGAAGTCGCGGATCGCCGCGCCCTCGCGCAAGAATTCCGGATTGGATACGACGGCAAATTCGGCGTCGGGATTTTCCTCGCGGATGATGCGCTCGACCTCGTCGCCGGTGCCGACCGGCACGGTGGACTTGTTGACGATCACCGTGAATTTGGTGATCGATTTGGCGATCTCGCGCGCAGCAGCATAGACGTAAGTGAGATCGGCATGGCCGTCACCGCGCCGCGACGGCGTACCGACGGCGATGAACACGACCTCGGCATCGCCCACCGCCTTGGTGATATCGGTGACGAAAGTCAGACGTTTCTGCTTGGCATTGCTGGCGACAAGCGCGTCGAGACCTGGCTCGTGGATCGGAATCTCACCGCGATTGAGCGCGTCGATTTTCCCCTGGTCGGTATCGACGCAGGTGACGTGATGGCCGAAGTCCGAAAAGCACGCACCCGACACCAGCCCGACATAGCCGGCGCCAATCATCGCAATTCGCATTGCATGTCCTGTCTTTTAATAGGTCCGCGGTCAGAACAACCCGGACGCCCCCAGTTTTAGAGGCATGATCTGATCCGAAAACCGGCAGCAACTTTTCGGGATCATGCCTCGATGCCGCGACGTCTCAGCTGCTGAGCAGCAACTCGCCGTCGAGATGTCGCGGGAAGAAGAAGAAGTTGTTTACGTAGGATTGCCCGGGTTTGCGGCCACCATTGGGCAGAAGCGCGTCGGGATCCTGCATCGTCTCGGCATCGAAGAAATCCACAGGGACAATATCGTCTTCGGCGAGGAAATAGCCGCGATAGTCCTTGATCGCGAAGAATTCGAAGATCGACTTCGTTGCATCAGGGCGATGGCGGTCCTCGGCTTCGACGAGAAACACCGGCTGGCAGCGATCGATCAGGCCAGTCGCCCCCTTCAGCACGCTGAGCTCGTGCCCTTCCACATCAACTTTTACGAAAGCGACGTTATCCTTCATGACGCCATCGAGCCGCGCCAGCGGCACATGGGCGGTGACAACATTGGTAGTATTCGGCGCATGCGACTGTTCGAGCGAGGCGAGACCATGGACGAGCCCGTCATCGCTCTGTGGAATGTAGAGATCGGCATCGCCCTCGTGATCCGACAGTGCGATTTCGTGAATGCTGACATTCGGCGCCGAGGTCCGACGCAGCAACGTCGCCATGTCATGGGATGGCTCGAAGGCGTGAACCCTGCCAGACAGCCTGGCCAGCTTCTGCGTGTAGAGCCCGACATTCGCGCCGACATCGACCGTGACAGCTCCGGCCGGCACGATCTTGTTGAGATAGTTCAATTCGCGTTCCGCCGATTTCGGCCGCTTCATGAAGCGCCAACGCAGCCACATGGAGGGAAACGCATCCTTCAGGATCTGCTTGGTTCGTTGCGTGGCGGTCATCGTTGTCACCCTTCGTTCAAGGCAGTTTCGATCTGAAGAATGGCCCGATGCGCGGCTCGCGCCGTCGCGCAACCGGATCCATCCTTGCCGGCCTCATCCCTCACGGAAAGAGGCAGCCACTGAGGTCAGAATGCGTTGCCGGAGATGAATTCCTTGCGCACGGTCTGCACGATGATCCGGATATCCCGCACCATCGACCAGCTCTCGATATAATCGAGATCGTAATCGATGCGGGCGATCGCCAGCTTCGGATCGACGGTGCTACCGCGGCAGCCGCTGATCTGGGCGAGACCGGTGATCCCCGGACGTGCGCTGTGACGCTGGAAGTAATACGGCACGAGATCTTCATAGAGCATGTCGGCTGCCAGCATGCCTGGCACATGGGGCCGCGGACCGACCAGCGACATGTCGCCCTTCAGCACGTTGATGAGCTGGGGGAGTTCGTCGAAGCTCGTCTTGCGCAAGATCTTGCCGATCCGCGTCACCCGCGCATCGCCCTGTACAGTCTGCTGCACGCCGAGCTTGTCGCCGAGGTCATTCCGCATCGAGCGGAACTTGTAGATCTTGAAGACACGGTTGCGATAGCCGTAGCGATACTGCGTAAAGAACACCGGCCCCGGCGATGTCGCCTTGATGATCGCGGCAACGACCAGAAAGAAGGGCAGGAAGAACAGCAGTGCCGAGCCCGATGCCGTGACATCGAACAACCGTTTGGTGAACGACGCCGACGGCTCGCGTCGAACGATCGCTTTATTGCGGCGACCGCGATAGGCGCTGTTGCCATAGGATCCGTATCCGCCGGCGAGTTCCACCGGACGAGTCGAGATGAACTGTTGCCCTTTCCAGAGCGGCGTCACTTTGCTTCGCTCAAGACCAACCGAAACAGTAGAGACCATTTGATCGACGCTCCCTGCTGGAACCGTGGTGGGTATTCTCTTCTCAGCGCGAGGGACGTGACACACGACTTATTCGTCAGCATCATGGCACTCGCTGATGCGCATGCTCACAAATGCCCTGCCCACACTTCGAATAGCTTTCGCCAATGAAGTTTGTTTAACTCTTTGCGCGAATTGGGGCCGCAAAGCGGTATTGACGTGCATGAGATTGCGGCACGCCCTGTGCTGCAAATTGTGCGATGCGAGAAATTGCGTGCGAGCAAAAGCGCTTAGCTATTTATGACTGCCTTGTGCTGCGCTCAGTTCGGACCAGCCATGCAAAAATCTTCGAGAATAGTACGCGCTGAGATTATCATCGCGCATGCGGGAAAACCGGTGCATGATTTCGTTCATCACGTTCGCGCTCAAAACGTAATGGCAGCGATTCGAATTTGATTTTTCATCGAATACTAATTGGCCCGGCATTACGTGCCACGCATAAACAGTTTTCAGTTGGACATCGTCAGTTACGACCATGGCGTCAAGGCGGACCACACAGACCCACTCAACGGAAGCACAGCTTCTCGTACTGCCTGATCGCGCCGATGCGCCGCGTACCGATGCGATGACAGGCTTCGCCGCACCAACGGACGAGGCGGTCATGAATTACTCACTCTCCGACCGCACCCAGACCAATCGCAGGCTGCGCTGCCTTCTTATTGTCGGGACCGCATCTGCCTGGCTCGCCATCATTGCCGCGATTCGATTCTTTTTCTTCTAGTTGCCACAATCAGCGTCCGCATCGGTGTCATCAATACGCCTGCCGACAACATTGTCGCCACACCACTAGATGATGTGTGGGGAATTGAAATTGACCGCAGCAAGTTCCCCGTCATAGTTTGGCAATCATGCCACGCCGCCCTTCAAATCAGCGTCTGAGCAAGGCGGCGCTGCCGCCCGAGACACGCATCTATGTCATCGGCGACATTCATGGCCGCGCAGACCTTCTCCAGGAGGTCATCGCCCGCATCGACGAAGACATCCAGCGCCGGCCAATCGCTTTTGCCGGCGAGGTCTATGTCGGTGACTACATCGATCGTGGCGCAGATTCGAAAGGGGTGATCGATCTGTTGGCAGTTCGCCTGGTGCAAAACCATGCAATCTGCCTGCGCGGGAACCATGAAGCACTCATGGAGGAGTTCCTTTACGACAATCCTTCTGCGCTGGATGGCTGGCGTCAGCTCGGCGGCCTCGCCACACTCGCGTCCTATGGCATCACGCCCAAGCACGATCAGACTGCAGAAGACGTGCAGCACGCGTTCCGCGCGGCACTTCCCACCACTCACCAACTTTTTTTGCGTTGCCTGCGGAACAATATCCGTTGCGGCGACTTTCTGTTCGTTCACGCTGGCATTCGTCCCGGCGTGCGTCTTGATGCCCAGGATCCAAACGACCTGATGTGGATTCGTGACGAGTTCCTGAATTCCACGGCCGATCATGGACTTTATGTCGTGCATGGTCACACGCCGGTTCCACACGCGGACATTCGGGACAATCGCGTCAACATCGATACCGGTGCGTGGCGCAGCGGCGTGCTCACCTGTATCGCCATTGAAGGCACAGAGATCATAATTCTGTAGCAGACGGTGGAGATGCGATCGCGTGGCGCGATTGCTGATGTTGTGGGACGTCAAACTTTCTTTCGCCGCTTTTAGACGGACAGTTCGCGATCAAACGTCATCCAATTCGTGCAGATGATCGAATTGGTATCTTGTTGGGGGTCTGTCATGCCATCGCTTCGCCGGCTTTCCGGTCTGTTCGTCCTATCCTGGCTTACGCTCGGTGCGGTTATCGCCGATATGCCGAGCAGTTCCGCACAGCAACGCCTCTCCGCAGCGTCGCCCTCGGGCGCCTACATCCTCGGTCCCACCGATCGCGTTCGCCTCAAGGTTTATGGCGAGCCTGATATCACCGGGGAATATGAAGTCGATGCGAATGGAAATGTCTCGATACCGTTGGCTGGTCAGATAAAGGCGGGGGGCCTCACCACCAAACAACTCGAGCGCAACATCACGTCTGCTCTCGCCAAAGGCATCGTGAGAGATCCGCGCGTGAATGTGGAAATGGTCGCGTATCGTCCCTTCTACATTCTCGGTGAGGTAAAGAAGAGCGGCGAATATCCATACCGTGTCGGCATCACAGTGCTCGACGCCGTTGCAACCGCGGGCGGATACACCTATCGAGCCAATGAAAGCAAAGTGTATCTACGCCGCGCAGGTTCAACGATGGAGGAGACCTATCCAATGGATGCGCCGATTCTCCTTTATCCCGGCGACAATGTGCGTGTTCCCGAACGTTACTTCTAATTCTCTCCTCATTCTCAACACCCTGTCTTGATGAGTCAGGACCGGCTGATGGCAGCGCCACGACATCGGTTCTGCGTTGCCATAGTCTCGTCTCTTTGCGCTGTGTAATATTGTGCAGTGCGACGAACCTTCGTTCGCACACAGCGTTGTCGCGAGCTGAGGGGACGTTTCATCAAACGTGAGTTGGGCGTGTGTGCTAGCGGGGGCGCTTCATTCACCAAGGATTGCCGGTTTTGCAGGCTTCGCGGTGAATTTCTAAGCGGCCATAGAGACTCGACGACGAATGTTCGATCGCGAAGGACAAAAATGCCTTCGCAAAGGATGCATGATGAAATGTTCGCCGGCATCATTGGTAGCTGACGCGATCGTCGCGCGAAGATGCGCGCTCCGATCGGCTGCGGCCATGCGTCATGCACGGCGTATAGCGCCGTGGTCCGCGACTGCGATACTGCTCGGCGTCGCCTCCCCCGCCAATGCGCAGGCGATCCAGAACACCATGGATCCCTTGGGCGCGCCGTGGAATGCGCAACGCATCTTCGAGCCGTCTGCGTTGCCGGAACTCGAACATCGCGACACCCGGGATAACAACAACGAGCCCGTGCCGCCCGAAGACACGCCGGTGAAAGGCCGCCAGCATCAGGGCTATGAGCCGGTGGGCATACGTTCGGGTTCGTGGATGTTCAATCCGTCGCTGATGACCGGCGCGCTCTATGACAGCAATGTCTTTGCGTCAAACACGCAGAAGAATGCGGACATTGCCGCGACGATCGAACCGAGTCTGCGGGCCTATACGCTGTGGGAGCGCCACGGCATCGATCTGAAGCTCAATTCGCAAACCACGGTCTACAATCAGTATTCCAGCCTCGACCAGACCAATGCAAGCCTCAAGGGCGCCGGCTGGTTCGATGTCGCCCATGACATGATTGTACTCGGCAGTTTCCAGATCGCGCATCTGAACGAGGGCGTTGGATCGCTCAGCTCGCCGAGCAACGCAATCACGCCGACACCTTATAATCTGTTCTCTGGCGATCTCACGGTGCGCAAGGAATGGGGCCGGCTGACCACCTCGGTAGGCGCGCGTGTCGATTCCTATGAGTTCGGCACCGCGCGCGCACAGGATGGCAGCATCATCGACCAGAGCGCCCGCGATGGTCAGATCTATGCGGTGCATGGCCGTATCGACTATGCCTTCTCGCCGTCGCTCGGCTGGTTCGCAGGAGCCGAAGGTAATGAGCGCGATCTGCGCGGCATTCCCGGCTCATCCATCGATTCCACCGGCTATCGCGTTCTGTCCGGCTTCACCGTCGGTCTCGGTCGCCTGGTGAAAGGCGAATTCGGCGGCGGCTATGTGGAACAGCGCTTCGACAATCCGCTGATCGGCACCGTGTCCGGCCCCTCCTATCGTGCCAAGCTGACCTGGAGCCCGACGCGGATGCTCGACATCCATGTGAAAGCCGAGCAGCTGGTGACGCAAACTTCGGACACCAGCTCCACCGGCGTGCTGGCCAATGCGGTGCAAGTCGGCGCCGACTACGAATTGCTGCGCAATGTCGTTCTGTCCGCGTCGGCCGGCTACGAGACCGATCGTTTCTTCGGCCAGGATCGCAGGGACACGGTCACCTCGACCAATGCCAGCGTGAAATATCTGATGAACCGGTTCAGCGCGATCTCCGCCTATCACCGCTACACATCGCGCCAGAGCAATACGCCGCTGTTCAGCTACGACAAGCATCAGGTAGGGATCAATGTTACAGCGCAATTTTGATCAAGCCTATCCTGCGTCGGATCCCGTATCGACATCGGTCGAGGGATGGAGGGCGCCGACCGTCGATCTCCGCGAGATGGCCCGCATCCTGCGCCGCCGCTGGCGCGCCGTTGTCGCGCCCGCCGCCGCGCTCGGCGCCATTGCCATTACCTATATCTTGATGGCGACCACGCTCTATACGGCGAATTCGACCGTGCTGGTCGACCCCCGCCGCGCCACCATGATCGAGACCAATCAGACGACGCCAACCAATATCGGCACCGACGATGCGACAATCGAAAGTCAGGCGCTGCTGATCCAGTCGATCGCCACGGTGCAGCGCGTGGTCGATCGGCTGAAGCTGACGCAGGACGACGAGTTCATCCCGAAGCCCGGCCTGCTCGATCCCATCAAAAGTCTGTTCAAGAGCTCGGGCGGATCCGGCGGTCTCAGCCCGGAAGAGATCGCACGCGCCAATGCCGTGGACATGCTACAACAGCGCATGAAAGTGACGCGGCAGGGCACGACATTCCTGGTCGACATCGCCGTAAGCTCGGAATCGCCAAGCAAGGCCGCGACCATCGCCAATGCGGTTGCGTCCGCCTATTTCGACGAGCAGATTCGCGCCAAGACCGACGCCAACAAGATCGCCGCCAAATGGCTCGGCGGCCAGATCGATGATCTGAAGAATCGCGTGGTAGTGTCCGAGAAGGCCGTCGCCGATTATCGCTCCGCCAACAATCTGTCGGTGGCACAGGGCGTCACGGTCAACGACCAGCAGATCACCGACCTCAACAACAAGCTGATCGCCGCCCGCGTGCAAACCGCCGAGGCGCGCGCCAAATATGATCAGGTGCAGCAGCTCGCGAAGTCCGGCGCCGATGCGGGTGGTCTGAACGCCGCCGTCTCCTCGGATATGGTGAGCAAGCTGCGCACGCAGTATGCGGATATCGCCAAGAACGATGCCGATCTGACCAGCAAGTACGGCCCGCGCCATCCGCTGGTGGCGAATGTGCGCGCGCAGCTGAAGGATACCCAGAAGCTCATCAATGAAGAGCTGCGGCGCATCATCGAGAGCACCAAGCACGATTACGAAGTCGCGCAGTCACGCGAGGCATCGCTACAAGACAGTTTCGACAAGCTGCAGGGCGTCTCCACCACATCGGGCCAAGCCCTGGTGCGCCTGCATGAGTTGCAGCGTGAGGCCGAGGCCAATCGCACTCTTTATGAGTCCTATCTCGCCCGCTCCAAGGAAACCACGGCGCAAGAGAGCCTGGAACTGCCGGATTCGCGCATCGTCTCCATGGCCAGCGTGCCATTGTTCCCGTCGGCGCCGAAATCCAAGCTCATTCTCGGCCTCGCCATCCTGCTCGGCCTCGGCGCCGGCACCGTGCTGGCATTCCTCATCGATTATCTCGACGGCAAGATAAAAACGCTCGAACAGGCAGAGACGATCACTGGCGTACCCGCCCTCGCGGCACTACCAGCCATTGGCGCGCGCGAACTCGCCACCCGCGCCAAGCGTGGCCGTGCCGACCTCGCGAATTACGACCCGCGCACCATGCGTCTGTTGCCGCCGTCGTTGCAGCCACCATTGATGCGCTATGCCGTCGAGGAACCCGGTACGTTCTTCGCCGAAGCGATCCGTGCCGTACGTTTGTCGATCCAGCGCGCACGCAAGGTCGCACCGGTCAAGGTGGTGCTGGTGACGTCCGGTCTCGAGAGCGAGGGCAAGACCACCTTCGCCGGCAATCTCGCGCTCTCCATCGCCACGCTCGGCATCAAGACGCTGCTGATCGACGCCGACCTGCGCAATCCCGGCATGACCCGGGCGCTCTGCCCCAATGCCGATGCGGGCCTGTTCCAGGTCGCTACCGGCGAAGTGCCGCTCGAACACGCCCTGCTGTTCGATCGCTCCAGCGGCCTGTCGATTCTGCCATCGCCCGCCGTGAGGGATGTCGATGTCATCACCGAGCTGATGTTTTCAGAACAGATGGTCGAGACCCTCGAGCGCCTGAGATCGCACTACGAGCTGATCATCATCGACTCTCCGCCCCTTATCCCGCTGGTCGATGGTCGCGCGCTGGCCGAACTCGCAGACCGGATCCTGCTCGCCACAGCCTGGGACCGGACGCCGCGCGAAGTCGTTCAGCATACTATGGAACTGCTGGCGCCGGTGCATGACCGCATCCTTGGCACGGTGCTGACCCAGGTCGACCTCTCCAAGATCCGCTTCTACGACTATTATCGCAGCTCGGCTTACCTCAAGCCCTATGGTGTCCCCGCCGCCGCGGGTGCAACCCGGTGACGCTGATCCGGACCGCAGCACCGCGCGATCTACGACGCAACGGCGCTTTCACTGCGCCTCACGGCGCGCGCCTGCCGCAGCGCCGGCCGCTTCCCGACGCGGCACAACTCATCACGGCTGCGGTGGTCGGCATTCTCACCATCGCGATGATCGCGATCTTCACGCTGTCCGGCAGCGTACTGACCAATCTGAAAATCCATTATCTCACCTCCGGCGGGAACTTCCTCGAGAAGCTGCACCCGGCGACCTATCTGACCTTCATGGCAACGTTGTTGCTGCTGATGCGCAATGGCGATCCGATCGGGGAAATCAACCGCGCCTTCTCCGACGCCAAGCTGCTGCTCATTCATCTGTTCTGCTGGTTCTGCCTGTTGATCCAGATGTTTGTGCTCGACCGCCCCTTCACGGTGATCATCGACACGTTCCTGCTGCCGGTTCTGCTGTGCCTGCTGATCTGGCGCCTGACACCGCAGCAGCGCCGCCCGCTGATCTGGGCGCTGCATGCCACGATGCTGCTCAATATTCTGATCGGCTATTACGAATTCGCCTCCGGCCATCGCATCGTGCCGCTCACCCTCGGTAGCATCATCGTGATGGGCGAATGGCGCTCGGCAGGACTGCTCGGCCATCCGCTCACTGCTTCCGGCATCATCGCCGCCTATGTCATGGCACTGGTGCTGCGACCGGCAGTGTGTCCGCCACTGCTCATCCGGATCCCGTTGATCGTCGTTGCGCTTGGCTCGTTGATGGCCTTTGGCGGCCGCACCGCGCTGATGACGGTGCTCGCGGTGCTTTTATTGAGGGGGGTGATCGAGGCGTTCAGCCTCATTCGCGGCAAGCGCATCCCGCTGCTGGTGGCGGTCGGCGCCATCTGCCTCATCTTCGCCGCCGTCGGTCTGGTCTTCGCCGCCTATTCGCTCGGCATCTTCGACAAGATGTTGCTGCGCTTCTCGTCCGACAAGGGCAGCGCCATGGCGCGCGTCGCGACCTTCGACCTGTTGTCGCATTTCCAATGGAGCGAGCTGGTGCTTGGCCCCAGCCCGGTGCGAGTGAATGCACTGCAGTCGCAACTCGGCCTCAATTACGGCATCGAGAATTTCTGGGTGTCATGCATCGTGCAGTTCGGCCTCATCCACACCATTCTGATCACCCTGGGACTGACCTGTTTCACGATCGAGCTCATGCGGCGCTCCAGCCCTGCGGCCTGGGCGGTTCTCCTTCTGATATTGATGATCGCTGCAAGCTCGGTGAGTTTCTCATCGAAGAACATCCAACTGGCGCAATTGGTGCTCTTGATCGCGCTGCTGCTGCCACGCGACCCGCGGCCATCAGCGCCGCCGCCGCAGATCAGACCGCGGCATCCGCCGGTTCGACATCAGGAGTTCTCATGACCATTTATGTCGACCACACTCATCTCGGCCGCCATGTCACAGGTCTCGAACGTATCACCCAGGAACTGTTCTCCGAGGCGGCACTGAAGCCGCTCGATGTCATTCCCGTGACGTCGAGCGGCACGCGCCAGATGATCACAACACAGACACTCGGCCTTCCCGCGCGCCTCGCGACATCCAATGCACTTCTACTCTGCCCGGGCTTTCCGCCGAGCCCGTTGCTGCGCCCCTTTGCGCAGCGCGTGTTGCCCTATATCCACGACGACTTTCTGATCACGCGCAGCGCCGATCTGAACATCCGCGCCAAGCTCTATATGGCCGCCCCGTTCAGAATCGCGCTCAAGCATTATCCGCGCTTTCTCGCCAATTCACGCGATACACTCCGTAAGATCAGTGCCTACACGCGCGCCGATGCCCAGATCACACTGTATCGCCCGCCGGTGCGCAACGTGTTCAATCTGCAATCGACCGGGCGCGATTCCCGTGATGTCAGCGCGGCCCCGCTGCGTGTTGTGGCACTCGGCACCGTTGAGCCGCGCAAGAATTTCATTGCCGCCGGCCATATCGTCGGCGCGTTGCGCCAACACGGCTTTCCCGGCGCAACGCTGGATATTGTCGGACGCAAAGGCTGGGGCGACGACTGGACTGCGCTTGAGCGCATGCCCGGCGTGACGCTGCATGGCTATCAATCTGCAGCAAATGTCGCGGCCCTTCTCGATCAGGCTGACATCTTTCTCTGCACATCGCATGACGAAGGGCTCGGCCTGCCGCTGCTGGAGGCGCAATATGCCGGCCTGCCCGTCGTCGCGCCCAATGCCCCGGTGTTTCACGAAGTGCTCGGCAGTTCCGGCATCTTCATCGATACTTCCGATCACGGCAACGCCGCCGCGCAGATCGGCGCCGCCATCGCCACGCCCAAGTGGCGTCCGCAATATGTGGCGGCAGCCCATCAAAATCTCTCCCGCTGGAACGCGCTTGCCGCCAGCGACCACGACACCGTCATCGATCTGATTGCCGAACTTGCCGCCGACACCGCCAAACGGCGCACGGCAACGAAGGACAACATGGTCGCGCGCTGACCACGCCATCGACGACCCCATCATCGATCACCATCGCATCGCACCGCACCGGAGACACACGCTTGCAGGACATCAGGACCGATACACGACATCTGGACGGGCTGCGGATTGTCGCGGCCAGTGCTGTCGTGGTCCTGCACTACTCGGACTATGTGAAAGATCAGCCGGCCGGTCGTTTCCTGGTTAATCACACCTGGCATTTCAACCTGTTTGTCGACCTATTCTTCGTTATTTCCGGTTACGTGATAGCAAGCCAGTATCTCACCAAGATGGGATCGCCCGCCGCGGTCGGCCGCTTCCTGTGGCGGCGTTTCGCCCGCATCTACCCGCTCCATCTCGCCACGCTTGGCTTCTATGTCGCGATCGCTCTGGCGCTGTATTTCGGTATCGCGCGCGGCGAAAATCCCGCGCGTTATCCATTCTCCGATATTCCGGCGCAGCTTCTGCTCCTGCACGCCATCGACGGCGCGCGGCTGACATTCAACTTTCCGAGCTGGTCGCTCTCGGCCGAATTCTTCTGCTACGTGCTGTTCCCGCTGATGATAATCCTGCTCAGCCGACGGAAGCCCGTGATCCTGTTGCTGATTGCAGTACCCTTCGTTACCAATACGCTGGTGACGGTCCTGGCGGGGACAGAGCCGTGGCCGGACTGGATCAACAAGGGCGGCGCCTTCCGCGCGCTACCGGCCTTCAATCTCGGCATCGCCTGCTGTCTCTATCGCGACCGCATCGCCGCGCTGCCGGCACCGCCCGGCATGCTCAGCGGATTGCTCGTCCTGTTCATCGCGATCGGTGCCTATCTGAATATCTTTGTCGCGCTGCTCGTGATCTACGCAATAGCCCTGCTCGCAATCCATCATGACTGTACCGGCCAGACCACGCTGTTTTCCAAGCTCGGTTTCGAGCGCTGGTCCGATCTCACCTACTCGTCCTATATGCTGCATATTCCTGTCGCGACGCTCGTGCTGACCCTGGCCGCGCGCTATCTGGCCCCGGTCCTGCCCGGCGGCAAACTCACGCTGCTGCCGGTGGCCATCGCCGTGCTGGCCGTGCTCAGCGTGTTGTCATTGCGCTATTTCGAGACGCCGCTGCGGCGTGCGCTCAACGATCTCTACGATCGGCAGTTTCGCACGCGCGTCGCTACGGCGCCGCTATCCGGGCAGACCTGATCGATGGCAAGCGTGGCACAAGCAGACGCGGGAGCCGTAACCCAGCCGGTCCGCACATCGGCCGCCACCCGCGACGGTGCGATCGACACCATGCGTGGCATCGCGATCCTGATGGTGATCGGCATTCACGCCTTGCAACAGCCGCTCGATGCGTCCTGGAAGATCGCGCTCGACTCCCTGATGCGACCATGCGTGCCGATCTTCCTGTTCGCGTCGGGTTATCTCACCGGCCTGTCCGGTCGCGTGCCCGTGGCGAAACGGCTGGTTGCGACAGTGCCCCCCTATGCGATCGCCTTTGTCGCCGCCTATCTCTATATGGCGCTGATGAATCCGGCGATGGATCACCGCATCAGCACGACTGTCGCCCGCTTCTCGCTCGCTTACGTCTTCGTCTATTACTACGTGTTCGTCTATATCGGCTGCACGCTGATGATGTGGCTGGTGCTCTGGTTCGCCACCCGTGTGCCCGAACAGGCGGAGCAGCGGCTGCAGGTCTTGCTGCTGACAACCATTGCTTTCGGTCTCGTTATCGGCAGCTATCTCGATCCCATGCTGGCGCGTTTCGGCCTCGGCGACGGCGTGATCGAGGAGGTTCGCATGCGCGACATCCCGTTCTGGTTTGCCTTCGCAGCGCTCGGCATGCTGGTGGCGAGGGCGTCGATCCGCACGGTGCTCCTCGATATGCTGCTGACCCTCAGCGTCGCCACCATCCTTTCTTATGCGATCTATACAGCAGTACGCATGGCCGTGATCGGCGACGCGGCCGCCTATGATTCTACGGCCTTCTTCGGTTATGCCGCCGCGCTCTCCACTCTCCTGCTCGCCTCGCGCATCGATATGCCCCTGCTCGCCTCGTTAGGTGCCGGCAGTTATTTCATCTATCTCTGGCATATCTTCGTGATCATGGCGTTGCGCGACCTCGGCGGGTTCCACGCATTCGGGGGCGTCATCGCAACATTGCTGATGTATGCCATCACCCTCGTCGTCACCGGCGCTGCGCTGCTGGCCTTGCGCCAATGGGCGCCGCCACGTCTGCTGCGCTATCTGGGGGCGTAACGCATGTTGCTGAAGCGCACTATTCTCTATCTCCCGGCGCAGATCGTCGGCCCGTTGTTCCAACTGATCGCGATGATCGTGTGGACCCATGTGGTCAACGAACATACACTGGGCGTGATCACGCTGATCACCGCGACACATGAGCTGCTGCAGATCGGCTTTCTGGCCTGGTGGTCGCAATATGCGCTGCGATTCTTCGGACGCTATCAGGATGGCGAGGCGGCCGAACGCTTCTATCGCACCGAGAATGTTGTCATCCTGCTCTCACTGGTGCTGCAGAGTGCCGCTGTCATCGCCGTGCTCTACACAGTGATCGCCACCGATACCAATCCGGCGCTGCTTGGCGCCACCGTAGCCTACGTGATCAGCCGATCGCTCAATCTGTATATCGCCGAGCGCGCGCGTGTGCGTCATCAGATCGGCGTTTACTCAATCCAACAGATCGTCGGCCCGGCGGCGGGATTCCTGCTCGGCCTACTGCTGATCCAACTGATCAGCCCGGCGCCCGAATGGCCCCTGCTCGGCTACGCCGTCGCCCAATTGCTTGCCGCGCTGATCGTCCTGCCCTGGATTGGTTACAGCCGCAATCTCTGGCCGATCGACCGCGAAATCATCCGCCATGCGCTGAATTATGGCATTCCGCTGATTTTCGGCGGCGCGCTTGGCTGGGTCGGCCTCAATGCGTCACGCTTCGTGATCAATGACATGCTCGGCATCGCTGCCGCCGGCCTGTTCGCGGTCGGCTATGGACTAGGCCAACGCGCCGCTGCCGTGGCCGCCATGCTGGTAACCGCCGCCGCTTTCCCGCTTGCCGTGAAGAGCATGGAGCAGAATGGCAGCCGCGCCGCGATGCGCCAGCTCTCGGACAATGGCGCCTTACTGCTCGGCATCCTGGCTCCCAGCATCGCCGGCATCTTCCTGCTGCGCGCCGAGATCGTACATCTTCTCATTGCCGCCCCCTTTCAGGCCGTAACACTGGCAATCCTTCCGCTCTCGACCTTGGCCGGGTCAATCCGCAACATTCGCGCCCATTTTGGCGATCAGGTCTTCCTCTTGCACAGCAAGACGCGCCTGATGGTCGTGGTCTCCGCCATCGATGCGACGGTGACCATCGTCGCCAGCCTGATCTGCATTCATCTGTGGGGGCTGGTCGGCGCTGCCGCCGCGACTGTGATCTCGGCGATCGCCGCCGCATCCGTCAGCTTCGCGTTCGGTTTCACGCGTTTCGGCCTGACATTGCCCTGGGCGCATCTCGCCCGCATCGCCATCGCGACCCTCGCCATGGCGATGCTACTCACGCGTCTGCCGGAGGCGAAATCATATGCGGTGCTCGCTGCCCATATCGTTGCTGGCGCAGCGCTCTATGCCGCTGTTCTCGCAATCCTGTACGGGCCGACGCTGCTGCGTATCGTCAGGCGTCAGCCCCGTTTCTCCTGAGTTCAGCCGCGCTTCGAATTCTCGAAGGCGCGAGCCATGGCAAACCATAGCGGCTTTTTCTGCATGTTCTCGTCATAAGGCAATGGTCGCGGCAGACGCTGGGTCAGCGGATCTTTCTGAAGGGCAATGCCCTTGTAGAACGAATAGTGATCCGACAATTGCCAGGTAATGACCGCTTTTACTGCCGGAACCTGCAAAACGGTGTTGAGGAATTTCTCGCCGGTCTCGGCGATCGCCTTGTCCCGTGCGGCCACATCATCCGGGAATGTGTCATCGCGCACATCGAATTCGGTGATGTAGATATCCACCTTTCGCTCCGCGAGCGCGTGCACGAATTCGAGGAAGCGTTGCGGGTCGTGCGGATAGCGCGGCTGAAGATGACCTTGAAGGCCGACCGCCTGCAACCGCACGCCTGCATGTTGCAGCTCATCAACGAGACGGAGCATCCCTGCGCGCGAAGTATGGCCGACATCGTCGTCACGCTCGGTCTGCGCCTCATTGAGCACGAATTTCGTGGTTTTATCGACCTGTCCCGCGCGCTCGAAAGCGCGGCGAATATAGTCGGTCCCGAAAGCATCGTACCATGGACCGAGCCGATAGCCGCCCGGCGCCTTGTGGCCCGGCCAGAACGGCTCATTGACGACATCCCATGAGTGCAGCTTGCCGGCGTAACGCCCAACCACCTGCTCGATATAACTGTCGAAAAATTTTCTACGTTCATCGACACTCATGGCCTTTATCCACTGCGGCACCCAATCGTTCCAGATCAGACAGTGGCCCCTCATGGGGATTTTGTTAGCGGTGCAGAACTGTAGCAACCGATCGCCTGCTTCGAAGCGCAACGCGCCTGCTTGTGGCGCAACCGTGCCCATCTTCAGTGCAACGTCGGTGGTGATGATTCTCGTCTGACTCGTGTAGAGCTCGCGATAACCGACATCCTTATCGATGACGGGCCCAGCAGCAGCACCGAACATCAATCCATTTTTCGCCGCAATCGCTCCAAGACTTTTCGCTTGGCTCTGCGTTTGAGGAGCAGCGACCGCATCGCGACGCATAGCGAGTGTCGCGCCAGCGAGAATCGCGAGCGACTTTCTCCTTGAGCATTCAAACATATTCACTCTCCGCCGATTCAAAACGATGTTGCACGTGTTCTGGTATCACGCGACCACATCGCCATCGTTGCGTCGCAATAGTCCGTTTTCATGTCCGACATGTCGAGGAGAGTGTCTTTCGACTCTGTGTGCGGGCACTGCTTCCTTGATGAGCAGGTGGTGTGTGCATGCAGGCGTAACTCGACCACATCGTCATCAGGGGAACGACATGGTAGACACACAGCCTTCACGAAAGGCCGATGCTGCTAAAACTCACACGACCGAGAATCTTACAGTCGATGGCGTGACCATCAATGTGTCATCGCTATCGGAAGCCGTCACATCGATTGTCGATGCAGCTGAAGAGGGTGAGAATTTCAGTGTCTGCACATTGAACCTCGATCATGTCGTTCAATTGAAGAAGACGCCCGACTTCCGCGCTGCCTACCGGCGCGCGCGCTTTGTCACGGCAGACGGCTTTCCCATTGTAGTCCTGAGCCGCCTGCTCGGGGTTCCCATTTCGCGGACTACCGGCGCCGATCTCGTGGAACCGCTTTGCGCCGCCGCTGGCCAGAAGGGGCTGCCGATCTTCCTGTTCGGTTCCAATATGGCCACGCTGGAAAAATCCGCGGCTGAGTTGATCCGTCGCTATCCGGGCCTCGAAGTCGCCGGCATTTTCGCGCCGGGCCGCAATTTCGATGCGTACTCCGCCGAAGCCGATGAGGCGATTGGACGCATTCGTGCTTCCGGTGCCAAGCTCTGCTTCCTCGCGCTCGGAGCCCCCAAGCAGGAAGTCTTTGCGTCGCGCTGCCTTGACGAACTGAATGGCACTGGCATCCTGTGTGTCGGCGCCTCGCTCGATTTCATCGCAGGCACGCAAGTACGCGCACCGATCCTCGCCCAAAAAGCGGGGCTCGAATGGGCATGGCGCATGATCAACAATCCAGGCCGACTGGCTCCGCGCTATGCGCGCTGCGCCGCCGCCGTGCCGCGCCTGCTGGCGGGCACGCTGCCTCAGATCCTCACCGCCCGCACCCGCTTCCTCTCCACGCCCCGCACAAGGAAAGCCGCATGACGTCCACGCTGACCCTCGGCCTGCGCGCCCGCAATGCTGCTCCCACCAAGCGTCGCTATCAGATCTGCCTGATCCACCCGTTCGATCCGCGTGGACAGAAGGTCGGCGGCCTCGAGACTTACATCCGCGACTTCATCACGTTTCATCCCGCTGACACGGATCTGTTATTTGTCGGCGTCGATTCCATCGGCGATCTCAAGCTCGGTGAAGTCCGCCGCATCACCTTCCGCGGTCGCGACTTCGATTTCCTGCCGATCCTGCGCTACACCGACCAGCAGGCGCGCGAAGCGGCGAAGACGATCCGCTCCTCGCTCACCGGCCAGTTCTTCTCGGCATTGCTGCGTTATTTCATTCCTGTATCGCGCCAGATCCGCCAGCGTGGCTGCACCGTCGATTTGCGCCGCGTCGAATTTTCCTGGCTGCCGACGCTGCTGCGTCGCCCCTATGTGCAGATGCTGCATGGCGAGGGCGCGCCGAAACTGCAGATGGATTCGCTGCTCAAAAAGTACTCCTTCGTGCACAATTTCGGCGAGCGCTTCGCCGTCTCCACCAGCGCACATTTTCTTTGCGTCAATCCGTTCATCACGGAGCGGCTGAAAAACACCTATCCAGGCCAAAAGGACAAGATCGACACACTGTGGACCTGGGTGAATACGGATATCTTCAAACCGCAGCCCTTCACCGAAACCACCGATCCGTTCCGCGTGATCTTTGCCGGCCGCCTCGACGAGTTCAAGGATCCGCCGCTCATGTTCCGCACCATCGCGCGGCTGCGCGAGAAGCTGCGAGAGAAACGGGACGGCAAGCTCGAATTCCACTATATCGGCACGAGCGATCCACATCGATTCCCGGAATTCGCTGCGATTGAAGACATCACCGTGCGTCACGGCTTTAAGGACGCGCTCGGCATGGCTTCGACGCTGGCCAGCGCGCATGCGGGAATCCTGACATCCGAGTTCGAGGGCATGCCACGTTGTGTGCTGGAGACGCTTGCCGTCGGACGTCCCACCGTGGCCGTGCACTTGCCGCAGCTGGAATCCGTGATTCACGACGGAGAGAGTGGCTACCTGATCCCGCGCAGCAATTCGCGCGAGGAAATGGTGGAAGCATTGGCTGATCGTTTCGTCGATATACGCAACGCCATCGATAACGGTACGCTCGATCCGCTGCGTGTGGCCGGTGCCATCGCCGACTTCACGCCGGCGAAACAGCTGGCACGCGTCTATACCTATCACCAGCAGATCCAGGATGCCCGCGGATTGACGCCATCACCCGCGCATTGAGGTCGGGATTGCAGACGTGAATATCCTGGTTCTCTCCAGCGAATACGCCCCGAGGCGGGGCGGCATCGGCACCTATGCGCGCGAGATCGCCGCCGCGGCGACGCAGCTCGGCGCCAAGGTGACGATGGTTGCACCGGACTATGGCGCGGATACATCGGATGCGGATCGCACATCGCCGTTCCCAGTCCATCGCTTCAAGGGCGGTCTGCATTCGGCGCGCGACCTGCCCGCCAAGATCGTTCTGGCGCGCAGCCGCATCGGCGCAGCACCTTTCGATGTGGTGCATGCCGCCGACTGGCCTTTCTTCATTCCCATTGCGCTCGCCCGTAGCCAGACGCCGGCCCGCATGCTGATGACCGTGCACGGCTCCGAGATCAACGAAACGCAAACGATGTTGAAGCGGCTCGCGATCCGCGCCAGCGGCGTGTTCGGTGCGCGCACCGAGGTCGCCGCCAATAGTCGGTTCACCCGCGATCTGTTTCGCGAGAAATTCGATATCGATGAGCACCGCATTCATGCGATTCGTCTCGGCGTATCGGATTTCTGGTCCGGTCGTCGCAAGGACCGGATTGCCGTGCGCGCGCATCGCGACATCGGACTGGATCGCATTGTGATGGTCACGGTCGCGCGGATGACGCATCGCAAGGGTCATCATCTCACATTGGCAGCATTGGCGCTGCTTCCCGCGCAACTGCGCGAACGCATCACCTGGCTGATCGTCGGCCCCGAGGGCGAAGCCGAATACGTCGATGAAGTGCGTCGCTTGATCCGCACCTCACAATGCGACGTGCGCATGCTCGGCGCCCTGTCTAACGAGGACATCCGGGATCTCTATGGCGCGGCGGACTTCTTCTGCCTGACCGGACTTCCGGAATCCTCCGGCCGTGTCGAGGGCTTCGGTCTGGTCTATCTTGAAGCCGGAGCCAGTGGCTTGCCGAGCATTGCCAGCGATATCGGCGGTGTACCCGATGCCGTTCTGGCCGGCCAGTCCGGTCTGCTGGCGCAGCCACGGGTCGAGATGATCGCAAACCTGATCCAGCAGATAGCGGAGGACAACGATCTGCGTACCCGTCTCGCAGCCGGTGCTCTAGCGCACGCACGCGATCTGTCATGGGAGCGTTGCGCCGCCGAGACCTATCGCCTTCCCCGCCCGCAATATTCCTTGCGTCCAGAGGCACTGTCGGCATGAGGGCACTCGGTCTCGCGCTGTTGTTGCTGGCGGTCTCGACGACTGCGCAGGCGAGCAGCTGCAACAAGAGCCGCGAATATCTGCTCGGCGGTCTTGCCGGCGATCTCCAGATGACACCGCAGACCTATGACTCGCTCTTCAAGGTCTGCGAGGTCACGGCGCTGATGCCCAATGTGCAGGATGCTTTCATCCTGAAAGATGGCGGCATCGGCGTGATCCCGAAGCAGGACACGATCCCAGCCACTGCAGCAACGCTGTCGCGTTTCTGCGACGCCAATCCCCGTGCCACGCTTCGCTTCATTTCGAAGAAGGATTTGTTGCTGGCAAAATCCACATCGCAGATCGTCGGTCTGTCATCGACCGGAACGACCACCTGCAAGAAGATCAAGGGCCTCACCTGAGGCCCCTTCTGTCGGTCCCTACACGATCAACACGTCATGCGAGGTCAACGGCGCCGTCACGCCCTTCAGCGTGATGGACGCATCATAACCGAGATCGATCACCGTATCCTGGCCTACCACATGGACGGCAAGCTGCGACAGATCCTTGGCGATCGAGGAGGCGATCTGGATGACGTCGTGGCCTGCGCCCTGCCCGGCATGGAAGTTGTTGATCACATCGTGACCGCCCAGTTGCTTGAACACAAACGTATCACCACCGGCGCCGTTCATGATGTCATTGCCACCGGTCCCCGTCAGCGTCACGCCAGCTTTGTAGGCCGTCATCGTGTGCGAGCCATCCTTGTTGTCGAGCACAGTCGCCAGGCGCTGGCCCGATGCGTCCAGCATATCATGCTTGGCGACATAGGCTTGACCCGCGATACCGAATGTATCGACGCTCTTGCTGCCGTCGGCACCGCGCGTGGTCACGCTGATCAGCGAACCATTGACCGCAAAGCTCGATTGCACATAGGCGCCATCCGTCTGCGTCACCGTCTGGGTCTTCAGATGGCCGCCACCGTCATATTGCGTTAGCGTCTTGATGCCGGCACTGTCCACAGACTGTGTCAGCGCCAACGCACCGTCCTTGTAGAACTGCTCGATCAGCAAGCTCTTGCCGGCAGCGTCACGCACCACATGCTCGGTCGTATAGGCCTTTCCGGCAATGTCATAGGTCATGGTATCGCGCATCCCGTCCGCACTGCGGATGGTTTGGCTGGTGATGCCGCCATCGAGCTTGTAGGCGGTCTGCATGAAGGAGCCGTCCGTCTTTGTCACAGTCTGCTGTAACAGATGGCCCGTGGCGTCATACTGGTCGAACGTCCTGGTGCCGGCCGCATCCACCGTCTGCTTCATCGCCAGCGTGCCATCACTGTGAAAGCCTTCGATCAGCACGCTCTTCCCAGCAGTATCGGTCATTGTATGACGGGACGTGTAGTCCTGCCCGATGATGCCGTAATCGCGGATGTCGCGCGTGCCATCCGCGTTGCGGATCGTGGCGCTGCTCTGGAAGCCTTCTGCATTGAATGTAAATTGCTGGAACGAGCTGTCCGCGAAGCTATTCAGCAGCTTGGTAAGATGCCCGTCGCCATCATAGTCCCTGGACGAGACCGAGCCATCGCCGTTCACAATCTGACGGAATGCCAGGTCGCCATCGCTGTAAAAGCGCTCGACCAGCTGGGTCTTGCCACCCGATGCGATCACGCTGTGTTCGGACGTATAGCTCTTGCCGGAGATGTCGCGGGTATAGAGGTCGCGCGATCCGTCCGCATTGCGGAAAGTCTCGCTGGTGACCACGGCTCCGTTGGAGGCCAGCGCCTGATATTCCGCGCCTTTGGCCAGTACGGACTGACTGGCGATGAAGTCAGCCGTGCTGATGGTCGCGTCGGCGAATTTGAAATATTCGACATTTGTGATGCGATCGGTGCCATCCCGTGCAGGAACGCTGTCGGTCACCACAATCTGGCCGTTGACGAACGAGATCGTGTAATCCGCCGCCTTGCCAGAAAACACCGCCGTATCGATGCCGTCGCCGCCATTGATCACGTCGTTGCCGATACCGCCCGTGATCGTGTCGTTGCCGGCGCCACCATAGATGATGTCATTGTCGCTGTTCGCGCCGAGAAACCAGTCCTGATGCGCGGCAGCGTCCACATGGATACTGCGGACATAGAGATCGAACGAGCCCTGCGCGCTGGCGTTGATGACATCCTGCGGCGCCACGGCGACACCGTTGATGATGATGTCCTTGAAGTGAAGCGCACGGCCTGGCGCTGAATTCATCAGCGAGATGTCGAGACTGGTGAGCTGATCGGGATTGGCGAAGGTGATCGTATAGCTCTGGTAACCGGATGGATCGGTAGCTGGCTTGAATTCCAACGCACCGGTCACCGGCTGGCCATTGACCAGCACCTGGGCCTGCGCATTGACGCCCCCGGCTGCGGTTCCGTAGCCAGTCAGCGTGACAGTCGTGGTGGCGAGTCTGGCCTGGGTCGAGGGACCGCCGATGATCACGTCATCGCCGTCGCCGCCACGGATAATGTCGTTGCCGAGACCGGCATTGATGGTGTGATTGCCGCGGCCAAGATCGATCACATCATCGATGGCCGACCCCATAAGGTTGAGATCGAGCGACGCGCCGTTACCGTGGAAATACTGCGAGACGATCGCTTCGGCCGGCTTCCCCATGGGCGAATAGCCGGTCTCGTTATATTTTCCGCTCAGATCCCATTGCCAGAGCTCGACACCCTTCATCCAACTGCCGCCATGGGCGCTCCAGACCTGAAAGAAGGCATTATAGGCATCGGCTTGTTCCGCTACATCGGCCGGCGCATCCACAGTCCATGAACCGGGACGCATGGCCGTGCCATCCATGCTGCGAAAGCCTGTTTCGGTCATCAGGACCTGCTTGCCATAGGTCTCCGATAGCGAATGCAGGAAATCGACAGGCGATTTATAGTTAAAGGCCGCCGCGTAATATGGATTGTAAGGAACCTCTGTCCAGGCATGGACCATCTCCTGCACCGTCGGCGTCGTGCTCGAGGTCAGCGGCGGATAGGTGTTGACGCCGATGATGTCGAGCTGATCCCAGAAGCTGACATGCAACGCCTCGTCGGTTGCGGCCGAATAAGTCAAGTCCCCGCGGAAGACCTGTCGAACCGAGGAAATGATATCCGTCCAATAATCGCGATAGGCGTTGCCGGTCAGGCTGCTCATTTCATTGCCGATGACGAATGTATCGACCCCGCCCTGCTGTGCGACTTCAGCAAGATGTACGATCTCAGCCTTGTAGGATGCGAAGAACGCGCCGATGTCAGCCGGTGACAGTTTCATGGAACCGGTCCCATCGAGCGGCGATATGGCCGCCTTGAATATGACCGACAGGCCCGCGGCATCCGCTTCCTTGAAGCCTGCAAGCAGGCTCGCATCGCTCTCGGTCTTGCCGGGATGCGCGAAAACATCGCTGGTGGTCTTGTCTGTTGTCCAGATGCGCGTGGTGAGGCTCACCGAATTGGAACCAAGCGCTGCGATCTGTTGAAACGATTGTGCTGCCGATGCGCTGGCGAATTGTCCGTTCCACTCCGACAATGCGCCGAAGCCCTGTACTTCAAAAAGATCTGCCACTGAATGACCTCCGCTGTTAGCGGAGGCTTATCGCAATCCGTTAACGGCGGCCTTAAGCGAGCGATCCAAAATTTTACGAATGCAGAAGTTCAAATGGCGCATGTCAACGAGCCGACACTACACTGTCTCGCGCCAAACGCAGTTCCGATTGAGGAACAATGCATCATCCGTGCGATCAAACCAATCTGTAGTTACACGTCTGCGTCTGGAGTTCCCACCGACAAGGCCAACGCGCACATTTCGGTGTCACCGGCAAATGCGGGGATATGGAAGGCGTGTGAATTGAACCGGTAGTGGCGCAGCTGATAATAACCTTGTTGCTTCGGCGGATGTGGTGTTCTCAACTGTTCTTCTGCCTGATGAGCGCAATCAACGCGGCATCACGCTGTTTGACGAGATCGGCACGGGAGCGACCGGCGGCTTCTTCCGCCACGCCTGTGATAAGCGCCGCATTGACCTCGGGCCCGAGCTGCGGCGTGCCGAGATCGCGCCACCAGTCTTCCATCGCCGGACCGATGTGATGGAGAAAATGTTTCATGCCGCCCTCACCCCCCGCGAGATTGAAGATCATGTGCGGCCCCATGATCGCCCAGCGCAGACCGGGTCCTTGCGCGATCGCTGTATCGACATCCTCGACGCTGGCGATCCCGCTCGCCACCGCATGCACGGCTTCACGCCAAAGCGCGGCCTGCAGACGATTGGCGAGATGGCCGGGAACTTCCTTGTTGAGCCTGATCGGCGCCTTGCCGACGCGGCGATAGAAGGCATCGAGCCAGACAAGCACATGGGGCGACGTTTTCTTGCCGCCGACAATCTCGACCAGCGGCACGAGATGTGGCGGGTTGAAGGGATGACCTACGGCGAATCGCTCTGGCGACCTCAGTCCCTCCTGCAGTTCGCTCATCACGAGACCGGAAGTACTGGACGCCACGATGACACCGGGTCTCAAGCTCGCCTCGAGTTTAGAATAAAGCTGTCGCTTGATATCTGCGCGCTCCGGCCCGCTCTCCTGCACGAAGTCCGCATCGCGCACCGCATCTGCCAGGTCGGTTGAGAAACGCCACGGATTCGGCGCCTCGTTGCCAGCAACGCCGAGCGCGGCGAGCCCCTGCCAGGCATTGGCGATCAGATCGCGCGTGGCGGCTTCAGCGGATGGCTGAGGATCGTAGATGGTGACGTCGTATCCATGGGCCAGAAACAGCGCAGCCCAGCTGGCGCCAATGGTGCCAGATCCAACCACAGCGATGTGACGAACGGCCTCCGGTGCAATCAACGGCATATGTGTTTTATCTCTGCGTGAGCGTTTCCCCGCTCCGCAGTTTGGCAACCCATTCCACGACGGGCAACCGCATTCGGTGTGGTCGCATGTCTCGGCCGCGCAATGCTGGTCGGCGCTTGCGGCGCTGGACTAGACGTCGGCGCAAGCCGCGTGCAGTTTGGTCACGCGCTCCGTCGAGACCGGGAAACGCGCCAGCTTTGCGGCCGGACGAGTCGGC
The DNA here is from genome assembly GCA_002256345.1 of Bradyrhizobiaceae bacterium PARB1. Classification (GTDB taxonomy): domain Bacteria; phylum Pseudomonadota; class Alphaproteobacteria; order Rhizobiales; family Xanthobacteraceae; genus Tardiphaga. The sequence goes on from NKIY01000005.1 coordinate 613,697, forward strand.
CGCAGCACGAGATCGCCGCCGCAATTCGGGCAGCGACCGCCAAGCCTTGTGTCCGCGCAATCGACGCAGAATGTACATTCAAAAGTGCAGATACGCGCGTGCGGATCGCCATTAGGAAGATCGCGGTCGCAGCATTCGCAATTCGGTCTGATCGCAAGCACCATGGCTTCCTCCCGGTATGGCAAACGAAACGCGTTACGAGACCTTGCCCATTTCCTTGAGCACCTCATTCGCGGCCTTGAACGCATCGAGGCCGGCGGGGATGCCGCAATAGACCGTGGCGTGCAGCAGCACTTCCTTGATCTCCTCGACGCTCACGCCATTGTTGATGGCGCCGCGCGTATGCAGCTTGATTTCCGGCGCGCGGTTCAGCGCGGTGAGCATCGCGAGATTGAGCATGCTGCGGGTTTTCTTGTCGAGACCCGGACGGTTCCAGGCGTAGCCCCAGCACCATTCGGTGGTGATGTGCTGGAAGGCCATCATGAAGTCATTGGTGGACTGGATCGACTTGTCGACATAGGCCGCCCCCAGCACCTCGCGCCGTGTCGCAAGACCATCATCGAACAGGGTGCCGAGCGTGACGGTCTGGTTATAGCTCATGTCGTTTCCTTCCCGATCGATTTGATATTGCTCTACCACCGTGCGTCGTCGCATGCATGCACAGGATCGGCAGTCCTGAGATGAGGCAAAACAGAGCAAGACCACTTGCAGCCTGCGCCATTCCCGGCTAATTGCTCGCTCTACACGCTCCCTTCGTCTAGCGGTTAGGACGCGGCCCTCTCAAGGCTGAAACAGGGGTTCGATTCCCCTAGGGAGCGCCATTCAATCTCACGCAAATCTCTGATATTGTTGGCGCTTTAGAGCGTTTATGGCTCGCTCGCGAAGCTCAGCGTGCCCGCCGGCTTCAGCGTCTTGGCGTCGAAGGTGCGGATTTCCGTACGGCCGCCGATTTCCAGTGTCACCAGGATGCGGTCCCCCGCGGCGCCGGTGGCGATGATCTTTGCGCCCTTCGGGAGCGTCGCAGTCGCGGCCGTGGTCACCGCACTTCCCTCGCTGCGGAAAAGGCGGTAGCCGATCACGACCAGCAACGCGCCGACGCCAAGCGCCGTGGTCAGCCCGGCGATCAGCATCATGCGGCGAACGCGGGCGATCATCGCGGCCTGTTCGGCGGTGGGTTCGGGTAGCGCGTCGGCAGGCTGGGTCATTGAAGGCTCGTTGAAGAATAAGGTTTTCGGAATGAACGATCAGCGCGTGGACGTCACCGTACGGGGTGACGAAGGCTCGAACCGGCTCGATCGCGTGCTGGCGGTGCGGACCCCTGCGCTGTCGCGCTCGCGGCTGAAGACGCTGATCCTAGCCGGGCAAGTGACCATCGCCCGCGCCAACCAGGACGCCGCCGCCGTGCGCGACCCCGCTTATCACGTCAATGCCGGCGATACGATCACAATCGACGTCCCCCCTGCCGCCCCGGCCGAGCCGGAAGGCGAGGATATCGCCCTCGATATCGTGTTCGAGGACGAGGACATCATTGTCATTAACAAGCCCAAGGGACTGGTCGTTCATCCCGCCGCCGGCCATGAGACCGGCACACTGGTGAATGCGCTGATCGCCCATTGCGGGGCATCGCTGTCGGGCATCGGCGGCGTGCGTCGGCCGGGCATCGTGCACCGCTTGGACAAGGACACCACCGGACTCATGGTGGTCGCCAAGAACGACGCCGCGCATCAGTCGCTGACGGCGCAATTCGCCGACCACGGCCGCACCAATGAGATGCGGCGCGGCTACAAGGCCTTTGCCTGGGGCGTGCCGAACCGGCCGCGCGGCACGATCGAGGCGCCGATCGATCGCCATCCGCATGCCCGCGAGAAGATGGCGGTGCGTGAAGGCGGCCGCGAAGCGGTGACGCACTGGACCGTGCTCGAGGAGTTTCCCGATCGCATGGGCCGGCCTGTGGCGACTCTGCTCGAATGTCAGCTCGAGACCGGACGCACGCATCAGATCCGCGTCCATCTCGCACATATCCAGCATCCGCTGATGGGCGACGGCGTTTACGGCCCGCATTTCAAGACCAAGGCCTCGTCGCTCGGACCGCTGAGCAAAGCCGCCTTGGAAGCTCTCGACCGGCAGGCGCTGCACGCCTATTTGCTGGCGCTCGAACACCCGCGCACGGGCGAGATTCTGGAGTGGACGGCCGACCTTCCGACCGATCTGGCGGTGCTCCGCGGCCATCTGGCATTGACAGAATGACGCAGATGCATACAAAAAACTGTGTTTTTTCAAATCCTTATTCATGCCACACGGCAACGTGACAGAAAATTCACTTCCATACCGCTTGGTAAAGCGTGTATGTTGCACCTGCGTCAAGTGAGACGCGGAACATCGCAGCCAGGACGGCTTTAACAATGCGTCCGCTGCCTGGCCCGCCGCTATCGGGGGCCTGAACAACTGGAGGGCATCGCAATGGCCCGCACAGCTACAATGCCGGTTCTCAACGGAGAATCCGGACTGTCTCGTTACCTCGCCGAGATCCGCAAGTTCCCGATGCTGGAGCCCCAGCAGGAGTACATGTACGCCAAGCGTTGGCGTGAACATGAGGATCGCGACGCGGCACATCACCTCGTGACCAGCCATCTTCGGCTCGTTGCCAAGATCGCCATGGGCTATCGCGGCTACGGCCTGCCGATCTCGGAAGTGGTCTCGGAAGGCAATGTCGGCCTGATGCAGGCCGTGAAACGCTTCGAGCCCGAGAAAGGCTTCCGTCTGGCCACTTACGCCATGTGGTGGATCAAGGCGTCGATTCAAGAGTACATCCTGCGCTCGTGGTCGCTCGTGAAGATGGGTACGACCGCGAACCAGAAGAAGCTGTTCTTCAACCTGCGTAAAGCGAAGAGCAAGATTTCCGCCCTGGACGAAGGCGATCTCCGCCCGGATCAGGTGAAGATCATCGCCACGCGTCTCGGCGTGACGGAGCAGGACGTGATCGACATGAACCGCCGCCTCGGTGGCGACGCGTCGCTCAACGCTCCGATCCGTGACGACGGCGAAGCCGGCGAATGGCAGGACTGGCTGGTCGACAACTCGCCCAACCAGGAAGCCATCATGGCGGAGCATGAGGAGCTCGATCATCGCCGTCAGGCGCTGACCGGTGCGATCCAGGTGCTCAACCCGCGCGAACGGCGCATCTTCGAGGCCCGTCGCCTGGCGGACGAGCCGATGACGCTGGAAGATCTTGCCTCCGAGTTCGGCGTGTCGCGCGAGCGCGTTCGCCAGATCGAGGTCCGCGCCTTCGAGAAGGTGCAGAGCGCGGTCAAGGGCACGATCGCCAGGCAGGAAGCAGCTGCTCTGGAGGCTGCGCACTAACAGGCGCAGCAGCGGACGAAAGAGAAACAAAAGCCGGCGGCAACGCCGGCTTTTTCGTTGCGGGAAGCGTAACCGCGTTCTCGGCTGTCAGAGAGCGTCGCCGGTACCCTGTAGCAGTTCGACATTCAACAAGAGCGGATTGACGGGCACGACACCGCCCGTCACTGGACACACGATGAAACAAACATCTGCGGAAGCTTTTACCCACGATTCAGTTTGTCAGAGCAGCATCGGTCCCGCCTCTCGAGGATCGCATGATGGTCACTCCTGCCTGTTGCCAGTTGCTCCCGCTCACCCGTCGCTTCCACCGTGCTGAAAGCGGCAATGTCGCCGTCATCTTCGCGATCGCACTCGTCCCGCTGATCGGCTTTGTCGGTGCTGCCATCGACTACTCGCGCGCCACAGCGGCGCGAGCAAGGATGCAAACCATCCTCGATGCTGCAACGCTGATGATCGCCAAGGATGACGCAGCCGGCGCCATGAGCAACGCCGCCGTCACTACCGGCCTGCTCAACTACTTCAACGCCCAGTTCACGAATCCCGACGTCACCGGCATCACCGTCGCGGGCACCTACAGCAACAACGCATCCACCGGCTCGCAAATCACGGCAACCAGCAGCGGCACGATCCAGACCTCGTTCCTGCGCGTGATCGGCTTTCCGACGCTGCAGCTCTCCGTGGCATCGACGACCACATGGGGCACCACAAAACTGCGCGTCGCGCTCGCGCTCGACAATACCGGATCGATGGCCGACAGCAGCAAACTGTCTGCGTTGAAAACGGCGACCAACAATCTGATCGATCAGCTCAGTGCGGCGGCCAACACCAACGGCGACGTCTATGTCTCCATCGTGCCGTTCGCCAACGTGGTCAATTTCGGAACCGGCTACAGAAATAGCGGCTATATTGACTGGTCGAATTGGTCCACATCTGGCAGCATCGAAGAAGGCTGGACCTGCAGCAGCAAATACAGTTCACGCAACCAGACCATGGTTTGCGGATCCAGCAGCAACAACACCAGCAACTGGAACGGCTGCGTGATAGACCGCACGCAGAGCTACGACGTGCAGATCACCGCTCCGACCTCGACGACAACCTACTATCCCGCCGACCAGTCGTCCTATTGCCCGACGCCGATCGCACCGCTGAGCTATAACTGGTCTTCGCTGAAATCAACCGTCAGTGCCATGACGCCGCTCGGCGGCACCAACCAGCCGATCGGCCTCGTCTGGGCGTGGCAGACGCTGCAGCAGAGTGCACCGTTCAACGCTCCAGCGGAGGACAGCAACTACACATACACCAAGGCCATCGTGCTGCTCTCGGACGGCCTCAACACCATGGATCGCTGGTACGGCAATGGCAGCACCCAGTCGCCGCAGGTTGATGCGCGGCAACAGATTCTGTGCGACAATATCAAGGCAGCTGGCGTCACCATCTATACGATCCAGGTTAATACCGGCGGCGATCCTACCTCGACCATCCTGCAATATTGCGCCAGCGGCAGTAACAACTTTTTCATGCTCACCGACGCCTCGCAGGTCATCACGACGTTCAATTCGATCGGGACGTCGCTGACGAAACTGAGGGTTTCGAGGTAGCAAGGCGGACGGTCGCAGCGACATCGCCCAATGATGCCGCACATTCAACCGCATGCTCTAAATATTGGCTCCGATCGCGCGGGCACTATCAATCTACCTAAGGCTGCATTAGAGAATTGGCATTTCGTGTTCATTCAGGGGGCCATTTCGTGCAATTTCACCGCCATCGTTTCATTCTTCGCTATTTGACCGTTCTGCTCGTCGGGCTTGCCTGCCTGAGTTCAATGCCATCCCAGGCAGAAGCGCGGGGGCGCGACTATGGTCAGGGCTACAAATCGCAGTGGATGAATCCCAGAATGTGGCGCCCGACCCGCGGCAATGCGGTGCGTGCCCTTGGGACCCAATGGCAGGGCATCCAAAACTATCGCCGGTATGGCGATCATCGCGGACCTGGCTATGCCCGCTCCTCACGTAGTTACAGCTCGAGCAGCTATCACACGCGCAGCTACAGGATGCCGCCGCCGCGTACGAATTGGGGCAGCGGACGTATGGGCACGCTACGGCGGCGATAGCGATCGCGGAGCCGCAGGGGATCAGACGAAGCTGCAATCCGCCGGCCGGAATTGTGCGACAACGAACGGCGGATTACGGCTTGGCCTGATCCGCCTACAATCGTCATCACGAATCATCCTTGAGGCTTCCCATGCGCTTTCATTTCCGCACCGCCCTCCTCGCTTTTGCCACCCTCGCCGCGACGGCGACAATCGCTCATGCCGATAGTGGCACCATTCGTTTCAAGGTGCTCAAGGGCGGCTGGTTCATCGGTGCATCCGGCGGCTCGGGCGTGCTGACGTTTCGCGGGCGGCAATATCCGCTGTCGATTGGCGGCGTGAGCGCAGGCCTCGTGTTCGGCGCGTCCGAGACGCGGCTTGCGGGGCGAGTCAGCAATATCAACCGGCCGTCGGATGTGGCCGGTGTCTACGGCGCTGGCGGTGCCGGCGCTGCCATCGGCCGCGGCGTCAGCGCGATTGTGCTCACCAACGAGAAAGGCGCGGTGCTGGAACTGTCGGGACGGCAGACCGGGCTGATGGTGAATGCGGATTTCTCGGGGTTGGCGATTTCGCTGCAGTGAGGCGCAGTCTCTTTTCCCTCCCCCAAGCGGCGTAGCCGCGCAGCGGGGAGGGTGGCATGACTGCGAGCGTCCAGCGAGCATCATGACGGGTGGGGTGTATCCCCACGAAGGACGTCACGTGAGGATAGACCCCACCCGGCCTCCGCTTCGCTCGGCCCCCTACGACGGACGAATTCGTCCGTCGGACCCCGCTGCGCGGCTTCGCCGCTTGGGGAGGAATTCCCGCACCGCCTGTGCGTCTCGCTGTGGCATACTTGCCTGTGTGGAACGTCCCCGCTTCCCTCGACGCCCCGCTCCCGCATTGATAAGCCTCCGCGCAGGAGCGTTGAACCGGAATGACTATCGCAATCGAGATGGGAAATACGACGGCGGGCGCGCCGGCGTCTCTCGACCTCGAGGAACTGCTGGCGACCCGCCTCCTGGTGCAGGGCAATTCCGGTTCCGGCAAATCGCATCTGCTGCGCCGACTGCTCGAACAGAGCGCGCCCTGGGTGCAGCAAACCATCATCGATCCCGAAGGCGATTTCGTCTCGCTGGCCGAGCGTTTCGGCCACCTTGTGATCGATGCCGAGGACCATACCGAACGCGGGCTGCAGTCAGCCGGGGAACGCGCGCGCGAGCATCGCGTCTCCACCGTGCTCAATCTGGAAGGGCTGGACGCCGAGAACCAGATGCGCCGCGCCGCAGCCTTCCTCAACGGATTGTTCGATGCGCCACGCGATCACTGGTATCCGATGCTCGTGATCGTCGATGAGGCGCAATTGTTCGCACCGGCGGTGGCGGGCGAAGTCTCCGACGACGCGCGAAAACTGTCGCTCGGCGCGATGACCAATCTGATGTGCCGCGGCCGTAAAAGAGGACTCGCCGGCATCATCGCCACGCAGCGGCTGGCAAAGCTTGCCAAGAACGTTGCCGCGGAAGCGTCGAATTTCCTGATGGGCCGCACCTTTCTCGATATCGACATGGCGCGCGCCGCCGATCTGCTCGGCATGGAGCGCAAACAGGCGGAAGCGTTTCGCGATCTCGAACGCGGTCAGTTCATGGCGCTCGGTCCTGCACTGTCGCGGCGGCCGCTCGGCCTGCGCATCGGCCCAACCGAAACCTCGCCGCGCAATGCCACGCCAAAACTGATGCCGCTGCCGGAGGCTGCTTCCGAAGAGATGCGCGCGGTGATCCTCGCCGCGCCGCCCCCAGAGACGACCATGCGCCCGGCACGCCGCGCGCCCGCCTCGCCCGATCTGCTCGGACAGTTGATGGCCGCCCGCGCGGCCGGGCCGGATTTACGTCCGGAGCCCGATGCGCCGCCGCCGACGGCCGAGGAAATCGCCGAGCGCCGCGCGCGCGTGGATCGCGTGCTGCAGGCACTGCTGTCCGAACCCGATGCAGGCTTTCGCGCCATCGGCGTGCTGCACCAGGAATTCGTGGTCCGCTGCCGCATCGACGGGCTCGGCACCGCTGTGCCCGACATGAACGAGTTTCGCCGCATGCTGACCCATGCGCGCGCCGGGCTCGGCTCGGACCTTGGCGACGACAGCGGCTGGCAGGACGTGGCGCTGCGCGCGAGCGTGCTACCCGACGACATGCAGGGCGTGTTCATGATGATCGCGCGCGCAGCCAAGGAAGGCTGGCCCTGCCCCGGCGATGCCGCCATCGCCCGCGCCTATGGCTCGCATTCGCTGCGCCGGGCGCGGCGACTGCTCAGCTATATCGAGGAACAGGGGCTGATCGTGTGCCAGGTCGACGGTACGGGGAAGCGCATCGTGACGCTGGTGGAACTCGCCTGGGCGACGGCGCCGGGCGATCCGAATGGCGACGCAATCGCGGCGGAGTAACTTGTCCCGGACGCGATGCGGCGCGAAGTGCCGCTTCGCAGAGCCGGGACCATTACGAATTCCGGCGTCTGGAACGGTCCCGGCTCTGCGGAGCAACGCTGCGCGTTGCGCCGCGTCCGGGACACGACCTCTAACCGTGATAGCTTTATTCCATCGCTTCTGATTCGGACTGCGCCTCACTCGCATGCTGCACGACCCTCACAGCCTTGCCGCCATGGCGGAGACACTCGCTTCCTCCGGCGACTATCGCATACTCCGACGCTTGGTGCCGCGCAGCGAATTCACTGACAGCAATGGCGCAGCCGTGAAGACCGGCATCCTGCTCGATGTCGAGACCACCGGGCTCGATCACACGCGCGACGAGATCATCGAACTCGCGATGGTGAAGTTCGACTATCTGCCGGATGGCACCATCGTCCGCGCCGGCGCGGCATTCAACGCCTTCAACGAGCCGTCGCAACCGATCCCGCCCGAGATCGTCGAACTCACGGGCATTACCGACGAAATGGTGGCCGGGCATCGCATCAATACCGATGTGGTGGCGGCCTTCCTCGAAGGCGCTGTGATCGTCATCGCGCATAATGCCGGCTTCGATCGCAAATTCGCCGAGCGCATCTGTCCGCTCTTTGCGAAGAAGCCATGGGGCTGCTCGCAGAAGGAAATCGACTGGCAGAAGCACGGCTTCGAGGGCGCCAAGCTCGGCTATCTGCTCGCCGGCGCCGGCTATTTCCATCAGGCTCACCGGGCCATCGACGATTGCTACGCCCTGCTGGAAATCCTCGCTTTCGAACTGCCGGAAACCGGCAAATCCGCCCTCGCCGCCTTGCTTGACCGTGCGCGGCGCAAAACCATGCGGGTCTGGGCCGAACAATCGCCCTTCGATCTCAAGGACGAGCTGAAGCGCCGTGGCTATCGCTGGAGCGACGGTTCCGACGGGCGGCCGAAATCCTGGTACATCGATGTCGATGAGGGGCAGGAAGCCGCGGAAATCGAATTTCTGCGCAGCACCATCTATCTGCGCGAGGTCGATCCGCGGGTGCAGGCGTTCGGGGCCATGATCCGGTTTTCGACGCGGGCCTGACGCTGCAGAAACGCGCAGATTGCAAGCGTTCTAAGCAATTGTCTTTGCGCGCCCCCGGGTTTATTCACAAACCCGGCGGACCGGAACGGCCTCGAGCCTGCCGGTCGTCTTTTCCCAAGAATACCCGCCGCTAGGAAGGAATTCGTCGTGTCCAAGTCCCCCGTCGTCACCATCGACAATCACCCCGGCCGCTCCGCGCAGACCATCGGCATGGCGCGCGTGCTCGGTACGGACGAGACGCTCATTCACGAGCCGTCGGTGGGCGTGGTGGGCACCAAGGGCGACAGCCAGTGCTATATGGGCGTGATGTCCAAGGTTGACGCGATCCACGAGAGCCTGAAGAAGAAGATCGGCCGCGGCGCGGGCCAGCTGCCCTATCGCCTCGTCCAGCCCGAATACACCATCGCCACCTCGGACGGCATCCGCAACGGCACGCGCGAAATGCGCTACTCGCTGATCGGCCGCGAAGTCACCAACGACGCGCTGTCGGAGCATCTCTCCGCCACCGGCCTGCTCGGCACCATCGCCGTGGTCGCCTGCGACAAGCCGCCGGTCGGCACGCTGGCTGCGCTGCTCGAACACAACGAGCCGGCGATCATCATGTCGGACGGCTCGATCCATCCGGGCGAAGATCCGAAGACCGGCGAGAAGCTGGACATCGTCAGCGCCTATCAGGTCGCCGGCAATCCGGATGCCGAGTATCGCCACCACATCGCCTGCCATGCCTGCCCGGGCATCGGCTCCTGCGGCGGCATCTTCACCTACAACACCATGCAGACCTTCATCGGTGTGGTGGGCATGCAGCCGCTGCACATGGTGGCGCCGCCATCCGACGATCCGCGCCGCCTGAAGGAATTTCCGGAGCAGCTGGTCGGCTATCTCTCGAATATGATCGCGAAAGGCATCAAGCCGCGCGACATCGTCAGCCGTGACTCGATCCGCAACGCCGTGATCGTCTCGCTCGCCATCGGCGGCTCGACCAACGTCACCCTGCATGCGCCGGAAATCGCGCGCGCCGCTGGCTTCAGCGACTTCTGGAAGGAAGTCATGACGCCGCAGGAATTCAACTATCTCTCGCAATATGTCGTGCCTGTCCTCACCGATGCGCGCCCCTACGGCAAGTATTCGATGGTGGACATCGACAATGTCGGCGGCGTGCAGGTGATCGTGCGCGAGCTGATGGAAGCCGGCCTGATCAATGGCGACGTGCTGACCTGCACCGGCGAGACGCTGGCCGAGCAGATCAAGCGCTTGGAGACCAAACCGGCCGACGGCAAGGTCGTCTACAACGTCGCGAAGCCGTACAAGCCGACCGGTGGCCTGCGCGTACTCGGCGGCAACCTGTCGCCGGAATTCTCCGCGATCCTCAAGCTTGCCGGCGTCGAAGGCGGCCTCGAGGACAATCGCTTCCGTGGCACCGCGCGCGTGTTCGAAGGCGAGCGTGGCCTGATCGCGGCGCTCGACCAGCATCCGGAAAAATTCCAGAACCACGACATGGTCATCGTGCGTTACGACGGCCCGGTGGGTGCGCCCGGCATGCCGGAAATGCTCGACCCGACCTCGCGCATCACCACGCTGTGCCGCGAACGCAACATCGTTGTCGGCCTGATGACCGATGCGCGCTTCTCGGGCGGCTCGGTCGGTCTGGTCATCGGCCATGTCGGTCCGGAAGCCGCCCTCGGCGGCTCCATCGCGCTGGTGGAAGACGGCGACGAGATCATCGCCGATCTCAACAAGAACGAACTCAACTGCACCGAGCTGCAGGACGCTGCGACCTACAGCAAGCGCAAGGCGGCGTGGGACAAGGTGGTCGCCGACAATGGCGGCATCCATCCGAGCTGCGGCGACGCCGATACGCGCCTGCTGCATCGTGCGCGACAGACCGCTGTGCCCGCCACCCGTGGCGCCGGCCTGCATCCGAACCGCGAAGTCTGGGTGCGCAACCAGCGCGAGGCCAAGCGCTCCGGCTTCGTGCCGAAGAACAAGCACCGCCCGGAGGCGGACAAAGCCTTCTAAAAGCCACCGACCAACATTGTGATGATCGGCCCGGTGGCACCAGCCATCGGGCCGTTTTTCTTCGCAGCAGAGCCGCAAGAGGAGCACGCCATGAGCGTCGCCTTCACCAAGGAAGACAGCGCCGAAACGGCCTCGGAGACCCAGCTCCCCGACCGTCCGATCTCGCCGCATCCGAATCTCGTGACGGCGGACGGATTACGGGCGCTCGAACGGCAGCTTGCCGAGGCGCAGCAGGCCTATGAGGCGGCGTCCGGCATCGACGACGTGAACGAGAAGCGTCGGCAGCAGGCACTGCCGCTGCGCGATGCCCGCTATTTCTCGGAGCGCGTGCGCACGGCGCAGGTGATCGACCCGCCATCATCGAACGATGTGGTGGCGTTCGGCAGCACCGTCACCTTCGAGCGCGACGACGGACGCATTCAGACCTATCGCATCGTCGGGGAAGACGAAGCCGATCCGAAAGCAGGATCAATTTCGTTCGTCTCGCCGGTAGCGCAGCTGCTGATGGGCAAGTCGGTCGGCGACGTCGCTGTCATGTCAGGGCACGAGCTCGAAATCACCGAGATCGCCTGACTCGACGATTGCCGGACACGGATCGGTTCCCGTCGCTCGGGAGTTTGCTTCAAGCGGCTAGAATCTTGTCCCGGAAGCGATGCGGCGCAAAGTGCCGCTTCGCAGAGCCGGGACCGTGCCACACGCCGGAGTTCGTTACGATCCCGGTTCTGCGCTGCAGCGCTTCACGCTGCAGCGCGCCAAGGACGAGATCCAGTATTCAACTCAGGTAGATCGACTCTATTTGACTGGACAGGCCGCGCCGCTCTTCGCCCATGCTTCGACAAGAGCGCCAGCCGCAGCCTGCGTCCCCGGCGCAGGTTCGCGTCCGTAGCCCGGCGCCCAGGCCCAGCCGACCAGCGTGTCCTTGCCGATATGGTCGATGAGATCCTCGACCTTGCGACCGCCATTGCGGGCGGGGTCTTTGATCTGCGCGCAGATTTCGGCGACCGTCTTGCCTTCCCATGCCATCTCGATCGGCGCGAGATGCCACTCGTGATGGCCCGGGATACGGCCGGGTTCGAAATTGGCGTTGCCATGGCAGGAATTGCAGCGCATCTCGGCGGTGCCGTGACCATCGGTGCCACGCGTCACCGGCGGTTGATGCAGGCGGCGCATGTCGCCCTGGCGCGGCATGTTGCTTACGGGATGACAATTCGTGCAACGCGGATGCGTCAGCACCTTGCCGAGCTCAGTGAAGATCGCAGCAGAGCGCGCATTGACATCGGCGATGCCGTCGAAGCTCTCGGGCGGCACCAGTCCCTTTGCTCCGCCCTGCCCCGCGGCATAGGCCGTGAGCATGCTCATGCCGAGCGTCGCGACCACGACCAGAGCCTTGAGGCGCGTCTCGGTCATCATCCGCGCGCCTCCTGCGTGAGGTAGCGCTTCGGCTCCGCAAGGATCACATCGCGGACGGCCTCGTGATATTTGACATAGCCGGTGCAACGACACAGATGCCCATCGAGCGCTTCGGCGATCAGCGCCTCCAGCCCGCCCCGCGGCACCGGCGTCTTCTCCAGACGCTCGAGGAACACCTGGCCTTCATTGAGGAAACCGGCGGTGCAATAGCCGCACTGGAACGCGAAATGCGCGATGAAGGCCTTCTGCAGCGGCGACAGCTCGCCGTTCTTCGCGTGGCCTTCCACCGTGCGAATGGTCTTGCCGTGAAAGCTGGCAGCCGACACGACGCAGGTCGGACTGGTGTGGCTGCTGCCATCGGGCTCATCGACGATGACGGCGCAGCTCAGGCACTGCGCAGCGCCGCAGCCGAATTTGGTGCCCGTCATCCCGAGATATTCGCGCAGAAAATCGTTCATGGAGAGATCATCGCGCACTTCGGTGGGCGCATGAATCTGCCCGTTGATGGTGATGCCCAGTGTCGTCACGCGAGCGCTCCCTTGAGCATGGCCTGTGTCACCGGCAGTGCATCGAAGCGTTTGCCCGTGGCGTCATGAATGGCGTTGAGCAAAGCCGGCACGATGGGGATCATCACCACTTCAGCCATGCCCTTCGGCGGCTCGTTCGGCGTAAGCGGCGGCAGCATCTCGATCTCCATATCGCGCAGCGGCAGATCCGATCCGCGTGCCACCAGATAATCGCCGAGATTCCACCGGCCATTGCCGGGACCACCTTCGAATGGCGGCAGCGTTTCCAGCAGTGCGTAACCGACGCCCATGGCGAAGCCGCCCTGCGCCTGACCGAGCACGACCTCCGGGACCAGCGCTTCCCCGCATTCGAAGACGCTATAGGCCTTCGCGATGCGCAGCGCGCCGGTCGCCTTCTCGATCTCGACGCGCGCGGTCGTGCCGCACATCGATGTGTAAGCCGTGCCCATCCGGTTGTTGTTGGTCGGCGGAAACAGCACGCTTGAACGAACGATCCGCGTGAATTTTCCGGCCCCTCGCCGTATCGCGAGCGCGTCGATCTCGGCGCGATACTGTTCGCCATCGATGGGGAAGCGTGCACGCGACCATGCCCAGCGGGAAAAGCCATGCGCAACGGCGCCGGTCACGAGATTGCGCGCATGCGCCGTGGCAGCGAGTTTCGCGAGAGGTAGCGGCGGCAGACCCGACAATGTCAGCTCACCGTCCTTCCATGCCGCCTTGTCCCAATCTTTGGCACGTGGGTCACGCCGATCGATTTTCCACAAACCCAACGCCGCCGGCCACAGACCGAAACGGAAGATAACGCGCGCTGCCTCGGCAGATGCGTGCGTGCCGACATGCGCGCCGATGGATGCCGAAGTGGCCGAGCTGATGGCCGGCACCCAGCGCGGATCCTTCTCCGCTTTGTCCTGGGTCTTCTGATCCATCGTGTAGGAGTCACCGGAGGTTACAAGCTCCAGCGCATCGAACACGCCAACCTGCGACACCGCTACTTCGTCAGCCATGCCGCCGAGATGGCGCGCGACGCGGTTGGCGAGTGCGGTGCCGATGCCGTTGCCCATCTCGACGTGATCGCAATAGATTGCAATCCGGCCGTCCGGGCTGAGCTCGACACGGCCGTTCGAGCAGTCGCCGCCGGTGCCGTAATCCTTGGTCACACAGGCTACGCCGGTGCCGACCAGCACGCCGCTCGCAGCGCGCGCCTTCTCCATATTGCGCTGCTGCCAGATTGGATGCTGCTCGAGCTTGTCGAGCACCTCCGTGGTGCGTACCGAAACGATATAGGGATTACCGGTCATCGTGCGGCCGTCGGGTTTGAGCGCATTGCGGCGGCGGAAGTCGATGGGATCGAGCGGCAACGCGGCAGCAGCCTCGTCTATCAGTACTTCCAATGCCGTCATGGTCTGCAGCGATCCATAGCCGCGCATCGAGCCTGCGGTGACGCCGCGGGTATGCTGCGCCACCGTGGTGACGTCCACTTTCGGCACGTCGTAAATGCCGATCGCGGCCGTCGCGGCGCAGGTCGCGACATTGGGCGAGAAATTCACGAGGCCGCCGCCATCCAGGATGTGATCGGCGGCGAAAGCCGTGATCTTGCCGCTCGCCCGATCCACCGACATGCGCGAACGCATCTTGATAGCGTGGCGCTTGATGCCACCCTGGAACTGCTGATAGCGATCATGCGCCAGTCGCACCGGGCGATCCGGGAAGAACATCGCCGCCAGCGCCACATACAGCACGAAGGGTGTATGGTCGCGGCCGCCAAAGCCGCCGCCGACATAGGCGAACTGCGCATTGATCTTGCCGGGCTTGAACGGCGCCTTCGCCTGGCCGAGCAGAAACGCGATCGAGTCCGCGGCTTCGTAAGGCGATTGCACGCCGAGAACCAATTCGAGCGCCTTGTCCTTTGCGCTGAACCAGCCGAGCCCGCATTCTGGCTCCAGAAACATCGGATCGACGGACTGCGTATCGAACGTGCGATCCAGCACCAGCGTCGACGTCTCGCTCGCCGTAATCTCGGCACGGATCTTATCGCCGTGGATCGCGGCCTGCTCGTAGACCGCCTCGTTCCTGTGTGCGAGAGACGACCATACCGGCAGGCTGGACGACTGCACACGGCCCGGACTGACCCAGCCGGCGAGAACCGGTGAATACTCATCCGGCACATCAGGCGTGGCGCCGGCAACGCGCGTGAAGCGATAGGCCGCATAGTTTGGCATCTCGATCGGGCCGGTCTCCTCGCCGAACCGAACGAAGCTGCCGTCGCGCAGCGCCATCCGCGCGCGATCATAGGCGTCGAACTGCTCGAAGATCAGCAGCGCGACGGGCTGGCCGAGATAGAGCGGCGTCTTGCCGATAGGGCAGAACAGATCGCCTTCGTAGAAGGCGGGCACGCGCGTGTTGATCGCTGCGAGATCTTCCGCGGTCACGATCACCGTGGGCTTCAGCGCGCCGCTGAGCCGCGCGAGATCCATACCGAGATAAACGTGGGTGGCATCGGGTGCACGCACCAGAATGGCGTGCGAGGTTTTAGCCGGCCAGCCCGGCAGGTCGTTGGCGCGGAAATCCGACGCATAGAGTTTGGATCCCGTGACCTTGGCGACGCCGTCGACACGGCCGCCGCCGCCGATGGCGGGATTGGGCTTGCCCCGCCCGGGCAATGTCTCGCGTGACGGAAACGCAATCTGCTCCGCCGCCGCGAGGCGCGAGAGGCTGAGCGTGATGCCGCCCGCCGACACCCACTTCATGAATTCGCGCCGCGAGGTCGTCATGCCTTCACCCATTCGACGGTTGCTTACCGCAAGGCGAAGTCTATTTGAGATCGGCGATGGTGGCCGGCCCGGGACCGGGCGTGACGAGCGTCGGCCACTGATTGGAGCCGAACGGCACCACCGGCGGCAGGAACGGCGTCATGCCGCGTTTGGCGCTTTCCGCGACGATGGCCGCACGGGCATCGCCCCCCATCAATTCGTAGTCCATCAGATGGTAGTTGCCGAAGAACAGCGAGCCCACCGAACGATCCGCGATAATGCGTGTCAACGACTCCAGCATGTCGGCTTGCGTGGTCGTAAACGACACGGTTTCGATCAGCAGCAACCGGTCGTTGATCGCCTCCGGCGGGAAGAACTGCGCGAGCACGCTGAACAGCACGTTGTTCTGGCGCGCCACATAGATCGTGTTGCTGGCCGCATAGGTCTTGTCCCAGTCGGCGCCGAGCATCTTCTTCCAGTCGGCCAGCACCGTCATCCAGTGATTGACCTGGGTCTGCGCTGCCCAAGCGACGTTCTTGGCAAGATACGGCGCCTGCTTCTTGCCGAACGCCTCCATCGTCTCGAACGGAATCGCACCCTTGGCGATGCACTCATCCATGAAGGCGATATTGTTCTGCAGGATAGTGCGGTTGTTGTCGCGCCAGTCGGCCTGCATGGGCGTGAGGTCGAGGCCATCCAGCGCCGACTGCATGCGGCTGCGATAGGCCTTCATCGCGCCGAGCCAGGACTTGTTGTCGGGATTGTTGACATAGGGGCCTGCGACTTGCGCCAGCGCCATGGTGCTGTGGCCAACCGATTTCAGCAACTGATAGACGATCGGCACCGAGGGAGCGTCCACCGGCGGCTTGCCGGGCTGGTACAGCGTGAACTTGCCGCCGGCACCCGAGAACAGGCCGAGGATCACCGGGTGTTTTGCGAGAATATTCGCGCGGAAAACCTTTGCGGCGTCGCCATAGAGCTCGAACATGCCGGTGTTGAGCGCAAGCATATCCTTGGTCGCGGTGTCGGCAGGAGACGAGGCGACCTGCCCGGAAATCGGCGCCATATAGGATGGCAGCGCTTGGGAGTGTGCGGCTTCAGCTCCACTCAACAACAAACCCACAACGGCTAGAGCGATGTGGCGATTCATGTCCGAGCTCCCGGTCAATGATAGCGATGGCTGCTACTACCAATACCGAAGCACCGGTTAACAATCTGCACTACAGGGAACCTATAAGCCAAGCCTCCGGTGGTACTCCTGTCGAACGTTGTAAGGCGCCCGCTTACTCCCCACCCAATCCCAACCTGTTCGGCATCCGCTTCTCAATATTAAACTTGAGCAGCGCAGCCGAGCGGAAGATGCCGTGGGCGAATTTGCCGTAAGGCAGCGTGACGAACAGCGCCATCACCGTGCCGAGATGGATCGCCAGCCACAGCGCCATGAAGCGGGTGTCGCGGAGCACCAGCAGCAGCAGGCCGGTGACGCTGACCAGCAGCAGCAGCATGATGAAGCCGCGGTCCATGGCGTTCTGCGAGGCGTCGGCGCGCAGCGCATCGCGCTTGAAGTTCAGCCAGAGCAGACCAATGGGCCCGATGATCAGGCCGATGCCACCGAGCGTACCGAGAATGACCGGCGCGCTGGTCAGCGCATAAGGCGCGTGCAGATTCCAGAGATAGTGATACAGCGTCGCCACGCAGGTCGAGGCAAAGCACAGCAGGAAGCCATACAGCGTGAACTGATGGAAGCGCCGACGCCACAGGGTGAAGGCATCATCGTCTTCGTTGCAGCCATCGCCATGCCCGCCACCGAGATACTTTAAACGCGCGACATCATGCACGGCTTCAGCGACTGCCGGCACGCGCGCCTGTGCCGCCGCCTTGATGTCGGCGGGCGTGCCGTCCCTGGTCGGCGAGACCTCGCGCCAGAATTTGACGACTCCGATCGCCAGTGCCAGCATCGCGAAACCGAACACCGAGCCAAACAGCAGTGCCAGGAAATTGTGCGGGAAGATGGCGTAGAAATTCCCCGCCAGCGGCTCGTGGATCAGGCGACCATTCATCGCAATCGCCAGGATCATGAACAGCGCGAGGCCGCCGGACAGCGCGAAAGCAACCGTCAGGCCTGCCTTCTCATAAAGCTTTCCGAAGGCGCGCGGCCACGCATAGTCCTGATAGGTGCGCACGCGCACCTTGGCCATGGCCTGCGGGACATTGACCGCGAATTCATGCGGCGGCGCATATTGGCAGGCATAGAGGCACGAGCCGCAATTGTGGCAGAGATTGGCGAGATAATGCGTATCGGCCGCGTTGAATTCGAGCCGGCGCGTCATCGCCGGAAACACGGCGCAAAAGCCTTCGCAGTAACGGCAGGCGTTGCAGATCTGCATGACGCGCGCGATCTCGGCCTCGCCCGCGGTCATCGCCTCGGCGAGAT
>NKIY01000026.1 GCA_002256345.1 Bradyrhizobiaceae bacterium PARB1
CCGCGTCAAGCGTTGTCCTCGCTTACGCTGCGGGAACGCTTGACCCGGACGTCTGAAGAGCTTCACCGCAGCACCGGTGACGCGGCTCCATGCCTGATTCTGAGACAGGATCACAGAGTCAAGATAAGGCGATCAGCTCCTCAAAGGCGTATTTCTTCGTGCCGAAGGAGGTCGAGAAGTCGCGGTTCAGGCGGCT
The DNA here is from genome assembly GCA_002256345.1 of Bradyrhizobiaceae bacterium PARB1. Lineage (GTDB taxonomy): Bacteria > Pseudomonadota > Alphaproteobacteria > Rhizobiales > Xanthobacteraceae > Tardiphaga. The sequence continues at coordinate 197 of NKIY01000026.1, forward strand.
GCGATGGCCGCTGGCGTGGCCGATCTCGTGCAGCGCAGTCCTGTGCCAGTTGATCGGCTCGAAATAAGCTTGCGGCGGTGGTACGACCACACAATCGTCGGCGGGGACGTAGAAAGCCCGGTCGCCACCGATGCGGAAGTCGATGCCGGTCGCCCGGATCAGCGCTTCAACTCTCGGCTCGATCAGGCCAGGCAGCGGTGGCGGCGTGGCAATGACCATGTCGTCGGGCAGCCGTTCGCACTGCGCCGTATTGAAAACGGTGAAGCGCTTGAGGAAGGGAATGGCCTGGGCTTCCTCGCCGGTCTCGCGCGCCCGCCGCTTCTCGTCCTCCGGCACGAAGCGGTCGGCATAGACGACGGTGGTGCCGCGTTCGCCCTCCCGGACGTTGCCGCCGAGCGCGGCCGCCTGGCGATATGTGAGCCAGCCCTGACCGGGAAAGCCGTGCTGAACGACGGCGCCCCAGAGGATCAGGATATTGATCCCGCTGTAGGTGCGGCCGGTGCTGGCATTCTTAGGCAGGCCGAGCGGCGCTTTGGCCGTGGACTTGCCCCAAGGCTGGACCCAGGGGAAGCGGCCGGCCTCCAGTTCGGCGATGATCTTGTCGGTGATTTCGTCATAGAGGTTCGCCCGGTCCTGGCCGGTGCGCGTGGTGCGGTCATGTCTGGACATCGCGGTTCTCCGCGACGGGCGCCGGGAGCCTCTCTCCCAGCCCTCAACCCGTCACGGCAAACGCGTCCGCACTCTCACTCTAAGGGGGCGTTGCGGGGTCTCCCCGCAGAAGGGGGTGCGTCGGCAACGCAGTGCCGACCAGGGGGAAGGCCTTCCCCCGCAAAATCGCAAACACGGAATTCAGGATTTCAGGGGCGAAAGCCGCCTGCGTAGACCTCGGACCGAATGGCTCATCCCGTCCATCCTGTCCCAATCACCGATCAAACCGCCAGCCGCTGGATTACCGAGCAGGCCGGCGGATACGCTATGTGGTAGGCGTTCTTCCAGTCACGGGACATTGGCGATCCATCCCCATTTACGGAAGATCGCTGCGCCATCGCGGCTCTGCAAGAAAGCGATGAAATCGCGAGCGATGACTTTGTCCCGGCCTCGCGTCGTCACTGCGATGCCCGCATCGCGATAGATGCGATGTTCCGGCTCGATCTCGACGAGATCGGCGAGTTTCGGGTTTGCGACCTGCCAGATGTTCCATGTCAGCCAAACGTCGAGCGTTTCATCATCGGTCCAAGCTTGTCGCGCCACCCCGCTGCCGCTGGCCTGCAAGGCGATGTTTGCGCCGATCGATCGCATCATTCCGATGTCCCCGGTTCGGCCGGCGATATCTTCCCATAATCCTTTCTGATTTTGACCGTTGACGACGAGGATGCGCAACCCAGGCGAGCTCAGATCCGCGATGCCGCGGATCCGTTTCGGATTGCCGGGACGAACGAGTATGGCGGATGGTCTCAGATACAGGGGTTGGGCGTCGGAAGCCCGAAGCTGACCCTTCATATCAACGACCATATCGGCCATCATCGTCTCCGATCCGGTGAAGATCAGATCGGCATCGGCCCGGGCGCGGTCGATCCAAGTCGGTGTCGGCCCGGCGACGACGGCGATCTCGACGCCACGCTGACGACCGAATTGGCGAGCCGCCTCCTCGATCGCAGGCTGCGGGCCGCCCGGCCCGTAAACCCGGAGATCGGCGGCAAAGGTCGGGGCGCTGGCGAGCGATAGGGCCAAGAGCATGGCAGCACGACGAAGCATTTTTCACTCCTGTCTCGATGACCGATATTTATGCTTGATCGACAGCGAGGAAACTTAAGGCAATCTTAAGCTGACCTACGAGCCATCGATCAGGACCCAATCCGATTCATGAAGGTCGCATGGATGACAGTGGGTTCGGCCGCCATGGCATCGCCCGAAGTCCCGCCTTTTCATCGAATCTCGCTGATATCGTCGTTTGGCTGACTTGATTGTCCCAACCATCCCAAGGCTCATGCTTGAGCCAGCGATGCCGCAATGTCAGCAATGGAGCGGAACAGAACGAGCGGATCATCCTTCGAAGGCATGAAGCCTCGGCGTTGCCAGAAGCGGGCGGCCTCTTCATCGACGGCGTTGACCATCAGCGCTCGACCGCCGACCAGAGCGGCCGCCTGAACACAGCGCTGGAGGGCGTGTTTGACCAGACCCGTACCGATCCCCTGGCCTGCCCATCCGATATCCGTGGCTAGCTGGCCGAGGAGAAGGCAAGGGACTGGATCGGGCGGCTGGCCGGTGCGGATCGAACGCGGCATGATCGCGGGCACCACGGCGGTCGGCGCCAGACCATAGTATCCGGCCACGCGCCCCGCCTCGTGAACGACGAGAACGGCGGTAAAACCCTTCTGCTGATTGGAAAGGGCGCGCGTCTTCAGCCAGTGATCGAGCGTCGGCTTGCCACAGGAGAATTCGGAAACATCATGCGCGGCGGTGAGCGGTTCGGGAGCCGATAACGCCACGGCTTACCGCTTCGGCTCGTAACCAGCTTCCCAGGGCGCGGGGCGCTTGGCCAGCTCGACCATCTCGGGAACAGGGTTGGCCGGGGCGGCGAGAATCTCCATGAACCCGGCGAACCCTTCCGGGCTCATGCGGATCAGGCTCTGTTCCATGACGACCTCCTCGGCCGCGCGCACGGCGGCGTCGCGGACGAAGTCAGTGCGCGATCGACCGCGCAGCGTGGCGGCACGATCGATCATCGCGACATCCGCTTCCGGCAGTCGCATCGATATGGGATATTCCTTGCGTTCCGCTGTGCTGGCCATGAGTCGTCTCCTTGAACGTAAGATAGGGGATTGTATCGCAAAACGCAATACGCTAGTATGACTTCCATGTTCAGCGATCTCGAAACAGGCCTATCGGAGCAAGTGATGACCGAGCGTGGGACGAAACCCCGTAGGTTATTTCGCTATGCCATGGTGCGCGAGCATACGCGGGAGCACGCGATGATGCGTGTCAGCGCGCCAAACACCGCCGAATATTCTGTCGCGTTTTCAGTTGCTTATACTGTCTTTCCGGCAAATGCTGCCAGGCATGACCTTGCGAGCACCCCAATATCCGGCGAAGATGACAAGAAACGAGCGCGAGGCGCTGCTCGAATCCTTGTTGATCGACGAGCCGGAACTGACGTTTACGCAGCGCGGAAATCCCGATCCACGCCTTTTGCGTCTGGTCGACTTCCTGGCTCGGCAGGCGGCGCGGGAGTGTTACGCGGAAGAAGTGAAAATGATGAAGCGACGGGGGAAGCGCACCTCCTGATGCCGAAAGGAGACGTGCAGTGAAGGTCGCGCTCTACGCCCGCTATTCTTCCGACAATCAGCGCGACGCCTCGATCGCCGACCAGTTTCGCATGTGTCGCCTGCACGCCGAGAAGCAAGGCTGGCAGATCGTCGAGGAATACTCCGACCATGCCATCTCCGGCTCGTCGCTGCTGCGTCCCGGCATTCAGGCCCTGATCTCCGACGCCACGCGCGGCCGCTTCGACCTGATCCTCGCCGAAGCGATGGATCGCCTGTCGCGCGATCAGGAGGACATTGCTGGTCTCTTCAAGCGCATGTCCTATTCGGACGTGAAGATGTTCACCCTTTCCGAGGGTGAAGTCTCGCATCTGCATGTCGGCCTCAAAGGCACGATGAACGCGCTGTTCCTGAAGGATCTGGCCGACAAGACGCGCCGGGGACAACGCGGCCGTGTCGAGGCCGGCAAGTCCGGCGGCGGCAATTCCTACGGCTACGACGTGGTGAAGAAGCTGGACGCAAGCGGCGAACCGATCCGCGGCGACCGGACGATCAACGAGGCGCAAGCCGAAGTCGTCCGCCGCATCTTCCGCGACTATGCCGCTGGCAAATCGGCAAAGACGATTGCCTTCGCCCTGAACAGGGATGGCATCGCCGCGCCTTCAGGCGGCGAATGGGGCTTCAGCACGATCAACGGCAATCCGAAGCGTGGCAACGGCATCCTCAACAATGAGATGTATGTCGGCAAGATCGTCTGGAACCGCCAGCGCTTCGTGAAGGACCCCGACAGCGGCAAGCGGCAGGCTCGCCCGAATCCTGAATCCGAATGGGTCATTCAGGAGGCGCCTGAACTGCGCATTCTCGATGACGATCTCTGGAATGCGGTGAAGGCGCGGCAGGACGATAATCGGATCGAGCGGGACGAAAGCGGCCTGGCCGACGTCCGTACGATGAACTATCGCCGCCGGCCGAAGTATCTGTTTTCCGGGCTGACCAAATGTGCCTGCTGTGGTGGCGGTTATTCCGCGATCTCGGCCACACTGATCGGCTGCTCGACGGCGCGCAACAAAGGCACCTGCGACAACCGGGTGAACATCCGCCGCGAGGAACTGGAGACGCGCGTGCTGAATGCGCTGCGCACCAAGCTCGTCGATCCCGAGATGTTCGCCCGCTTCTGCGAGGTGTTCACCCAGGAAATGAACCGGCTGCGCAGGGAGGGTCGAGCCGGCATTGCCTCGGCTGAGGCCGAGATCGCGAAGATCGACCGGGAACTCGACACGCTGCTCAACCTCATCCTCAAGGGCGGCGCAGCCGACGCGATCAACGCCAAGATGGTGCTGCTGGAACAGCGCAAGAAGGAACTGGCGCTGTTCTTGGCCGACGCGGAGGAACCGCCTCCCCTTCTGCATCCTTCGATGGCCCTGCAATACCGCAAGCGGGTCCAGCAGCTCTACGAAGCCTTGCAGGACGAAGAGGAAGAGAAGCGGATCGAAGCGGCCGACATCCTGCGCTCGCTGGTGGACAAGATCGTACTGACCCCGGTGGACGGGAAGGTGGAGATCGACGTTCAGGGCGATCTCGCTGGAATCCTTATGATTTCCGCACAAACGAAAAACCCCGCCTTGGGGGCGGGGTCATCGCAAGTAAAGATGGTTGCGGGGGCAGGATCTAATCTTTACTTGCTGCCCGAGCAAGTAAAGATGGTTGCGGGGATAGGATTTGAACCTATGACCTTCAGGTTATGAGCCTGACGAGCTACCGGGCTGCTCCACCCCGCGCCAAACCTTTCGGGAACATGATCTAGATGCCAACGCCGGAGGCGTCGGACAATCCCAGACCTGAAGTTCCTGAGAAGACAACCGGGGCATCGCCGCGGTGTGAGGGGTATCTATCAATGCCCGCCGGCTTTGGGAAGGGGCCGAGGGCATCTTTTTGCGTTTTTATGACGGATGGGGAAAAGCGCCCTCAGCTCAGCAGAAACCCGCCGTCCACAGTCACCGTGCTGCCGGTCATATAGCGCGAGGCATTCGAGGCCAGCAGCAGGATGGCGCCGTCGAGATCGCTCTCATGGCCGACCCGGCGTTGCGCGATGCGCTTGACCAGCTTCTCGCCGACCGGCGTATCCCATGCGGCATGGTTGATGTCGGTATCGATGTAACCCGGCGCCAGCGCATTGACGCGGATACGATGCGCGGCGAGCTCCAGCGCCAGCGCCTTGGTCGCCTGCACGATGCCGGCCTTGGAAATCGCATAGGGCGACACCGCCTTGGTCAGGCCGAAGCCGAGCACCGAGGCGATGTTGACGATATTGCCATCCACCTTGTGCTTGATCATGCGGCGCGCCGCCTCCGTCGCCGCGAAATAGGCGCCCTTGAGATTGGCACCCATGACCGAATCCCAATCGGCCTCGGTCTGCTCGATGGCCATCTTCTCCACGGCGATCCCTGCATTGTTGACCAGCACGGTGACGGGCCCGAGCGCCGCCTCGGCCGCATCGAAAGCCTTGGCAATGGAGGCATTGTCGGTGACGTCCATCGATACGGCGACGGCGCGGCCGCCTTTCTCGGCGATCTCCTTTTGCAGGCTTTCCAGCTTGCCCATCTGCCTCGCCGCCAGCACCACGGCCGCCCCATGCGCGGACAACACGCGCGCAAACTGGCGGCCAAGCCCCTGCGAAGCACCGGTGATAAGGATGGTTTCCTTGCTGACGTCGAATATAACGGACATGGTCGTTCCCCGATGTGTCTGTTCTGTTGGCCTAGTGATACAAGCCCTCGCAACGATCGCAAAACCCAAGAACCGACCGGATTTCTTTCGCGCGGAATAGCCGCGCCGTGAGGGCGCGATGAACAGTTTTGATGTCGTCGTCTATGCCGCACTTGCCATTGCCGTGGCACTTGGCTTTCGCGCGGGCTTGCTGCGCAGCGCCGCGGCCATTCTCGGCTATCTTATCGCCGCACCGATTGCCGTCTGGATCACCAGCCTGATCCTGCCGCAGGCGGCGGCTGCGTCCCAGGTGCAGCAGTCGCTGATCTTCTTCGCCATGTTCCTGGTCGCCGGCATCGTGCTGGGCTCGCTGCTGCGCCTCGCCATCAACGATCTGATCGGAGCCCATATCGGCATCGGCGACAGGTTAGGTGGTGCCGCGCTCGGTGCGATCCGTGTCGGCCTGATCGCGGTGACGCTGGTATTGATTTTCGATCAGTTGGTGCCGGCCAGTATGCAACCGTCCTATCTCACCGGCTCGCATCTGCGCCCGCTACTGTCACGGATCGGGCAGACCGGCATTCGCGCGCTGCCGCCGGACGTGGTCGCGACATTCGACCAACTGAAGCGCGCGCGCCGCCCGTGACGACGCGTGCATCTTCTCACGTCGCAGACCGCTTGCACCTGGCACGCTCGAGCATGTCACGCACGATCAGCGGCGTTGCCGCCACCTCTGCTGCATCCGGCTTGCCTGCTGCGACGCTGACAGCCTGACGCACATGGTCCGCGGTGAGATTCAACGTCCTTGCGCAAGATGCGCGGCCGATATCGACGGCGATGCCCGCCGCCTCGCCGACGCCGGCAAGATAGGCCGTCAGCACCTGTTCGGCGACACGATCGGCTGGTGCCTTGTCGAGCATCTGGATGACCTGCGCGACCGAAATCTGGCCGCGCGACGTGGACGGGGCAGCCTGCGCGAGGGCGACGGTCTGGGTGAATGAGACCGAGAAAACGAGGGCGTAGCGCGCGAGACGAGGCAGCATGACAATCCTCCCTGAATGAAAATAAACGTCACACAGAAAATAATTATTGTAAAACGATAATTTTCACATCATGATTGGTCCCATCAGAGGGAGACTTCCTATGGCCCAGTCCATCACACTCCGGGATTCCCGCAGCATCCGGCTCAATCGCATCCGCACCGTCAGTCGCGCGATGGCGCTGATCTGCGGCACCACTTCCGTGCTGCTGAGCGTCGCCATGGCGCTCTATTGGGCGACCACAGCGACGCCAGTGCTGTTCACACATGCCGGCATGCCGTATTTTCCGTCGGAGGATCTCGACCTTGGCGGCCGTTTCTTCGCTTTCGTCATCTCCATGATGCCGCTCGGCGCCTTTGTCTGCGGACTGCTCATTGCGCGCCGCTGCTTTGCTGCCTTCGCGCGTGGCGAGGTGTTCGCGGATCGACCGATCAGGGACCTGCGGCTGTTTGCCATCGCAATCGCCGCATCGGCGCTGCTCAAGCCTGTTGCCGGCGCCGCATTGACGGTGCTGCTGTCGCTGCACATGGCTACGGGCACGAAGGCGGTGGCAGTCAATATCGGCTCCGATACGCTGATCGCACTGATCTTCGCCGGCACCGTGGCCGTGATCGCGTCGGTGATGAGCGAAGCGCTCGCCATCGCCGACGAAAACCGGCAATTCGTCTGAGGACCGACCGATGCCTATCCGGGTGCGCCTCGGCGTGATGCTGGCCGAGCGCAATGTGAAATCGAAAGATCTCGCTGAATTCGTCGGGATCACCGAGGCCAATCTGTCGCTGCTCAAGCAGGGCAAGGTGAAAGGCGTTCGCTTCGAAACACTGGAGCGCATCTGCAGTTTTCTCGACTGCCAGCCTGGCGATCTGTTGCAGTACGACAACGCGGAGCCGTAGATCGGATTGAGCAAACGCGCGTAGCGCCGGAGCGATAGCCATCTGCCGCGCGTACGGCGATTGCCGGATCGATGGGGCCCGCTCCGCTCAACCCCTCCTGCGATTTTGCGCATATCCGCCGGCTTACGTCGCACGCCGGTTGCCGCTATGGTCCCGCCCTCTTCGACAACTATTTCAGGGAGTGAAAACGTGGATCTCGGAATCAAAGGACGCCGCGCATTGGTGTGCGCATCGAGCAAGGGCCTCGGCCTGGGCTGCGCTGCAGCGCTTGCCGCCGAAGGCGTGCATGTCACCATGACTGCACGCGGCGCTGAAGTTCTGGCCGCTGCCGCAGCAGAAGTCCGCAAGGCCAATCCGGGCGTCGAGGTCATCGAAGTGGTCGGCGACATCACCACGCCGGAAGGCCGCGAAGCTGCGTTGAAGGCGGCCGGCCAGATCGACATTCTCGTCAACAATGCCGGCGGCCCGCCGCCCGGCGATTTCCGCAACTGGACCCGCGACGACTGGATCAAGGCCATCGACGCCAACATGCTGACGCCGATCGAACTGATCAAGGCGACGGTGGACGGCATGATGGAGCGCAAGTTCGGCCGCATCGTCAACATCACCTCGGCCGCCGTGAAGGCACCGATCGACGTGCTCGGCCTGTCGAACGGGGCGCGCAGCGGTCTCACCGGCTTCGTCGCCGGCCTGTCGCGCAAGACCGTGCGCAGCAACGTCACCATCAATGGCCTGTTGCCCGGCCCGTTCAACACCGACCGCATCCGCGGCGTCGCCGCAGGGCAAGCCAAGAACAGCGGCAAGTCGGTGGAGGAAATCCTCACCCAGCGCGCCAGCGAAAATCCGGCGGGCCGTTTCGGCGAGGCCGATGAATTCGGTCAGGCCTGCGCCTGGCTGTGCAGCGCCAAGGCGGGCTTCATCACCGGGCAAAACATTTTGCTCGATGGCGGCGCCTTCCCGGGCACGATGTAACTCCGTTTCTCATGGTGAGGAGACGCAACGCGCCGTCTCGAACCATGAGATGACGAGGCTAGGAGCCTTGCAGCCATCCTTCGAGAAGCGGCCCAAGGGCCGCTCCTCAGGATGAGGAGTGGACGCGGGTGGCTATCGGCGTCCCTTCATGATGAAGCGCAACGCGCCTTCTCAGTTCACCGGTGTCGTCCTCTCTTTCGACCAGTCGATGCCGAATTCCTCAAGACCCTCAGCCAGAAGATCGCCGAGCAGCGGCTCGCCCAGCAGATAACGCGCCGTGCGGCCATTATTGCCGTCGGCGGCATCCCGGCGTAGCTCGTCCCAATCATCGATGGTGCCGTCGCCGCGACCGAGTCGCATCAGGGCGACGAGATCGATCTTCTCATCTTCCGACAGCGCGGCAATGAAGCCGGAGATCTCCCGGACCACGGGATCTTCACCGTCGTCCTCGAGCACATCGATCATTCCGTCGTCGACACCATTCGAGCCTTCGTCGGTATCGACCTCGATATCCTTGGCATCGAATTGGCGGGCCTTTTCGATCAGAAAGCCGACTTTATCGGATGAAATCGCGAGTTCTGGCATGATGCGCTCCTCGTCAGATACTGTTGTGCGTCTCCCAACGCGCAGCCTTGCGAGATGATCCATTGCGGGGCCCGCCAAAATCCGCATCCTTCGCCCGATAAAACAACGGAGTGAACGCCGCATGCAATGGACGGTAGGCAAAGTCAGGATCACGCAAATCGTCGAGGGCCGTTCGGTCGGCAGCACGCGCTTCATCCTTCCGCAGGTCGGGCCGGACGACGTGAAAGCGCTGCCCTGGCTGATCCCGAACTTTGCCAATGAAGAAGGTCGACTGAAAATGTCGATCCATGCGCTGGTGGTTGAGACACCGACACGACGTATCATCGTCGACACCTGCCTCGGCAATGACAAGGAAGGCCGCGGCGTGTCGACCTGGAATCATCTGAACACACCGTTCCTGCAGGACCTCACCGAAGCGGGCTATGCGCCCGAGAGCATCGATACCGTGCTATGCACGCATCTGCATGTCGATCATGTCGGCTGGAATACGAAGCTGGTGGACGGCAAATGGGCGCCGACCTTCGCGAACGCCCGCTACATTTTCGGCCGCGATGAATACAGCTACTGGAAAGACCATAGCGAACGCCCGGAGCACGTCGCGGTCTTCAACGACTCCGTGAAGCCTGTGGTCGATGCCGGCCTCGCCGACCTCGTCGCCAGCGACGCTGAACTCGCCGACGAGATCACGCTGATCCCGACACCCGGCCACAGCCCCGGCCATATGAGCGTGCATATCCGATCCGAAGGACAGGAAGCGCTGCTTACAGGCGATGCCGCACATCACCCGGTGCAGATGGCCCATCCGGATTGGGCCTCAACCGCGGACTCCGATCCAGCGCAATCAACGCGCTCGCGGATCGAACTGTTCACGCGTTTTGCCGATACAGACACACTGGTGATCGGCGGCCACTATGGCGCCGGACATATCAGGCGCGATGGCGAGGTCTGGCGATTTGATGCGCTGCAAAACTAAGCCTGTGTCCCGGACGCGATGCGGCGCGCAGTGCCGCTTCGCAGAGCCGGAACACGAATGTTGGACGACGCGCGGTTGAATTTCCCTCCATGGCGGTCCACAAATTCACCCGCCAAAGTGGCCCAGGGAGACGACAATGAAACTCGTAAGATATGGCGCAGTCGGTAGCGAAAAGCCGGGACTGATCGACAACAACGGCAAGCTGCGCGACCTCTCCGGCAAGATTGCCGATCTCGCCGACGATGCGTTCTCGCCCGACAATCTCGCCAAGCTCAAGGCTCTCGATCCCGCCTCGCTCCCTGAGGTCTCCGGCAGTCCGCGGCTCGGTTCGCCGGTCGGCGGCAAACCGAAATTTATCGCCATCGGCCTGAACTATGCAGACCACGCCGCCGAATCCAACATGCCGATCCCGTCCGAGCCCATCGTGTTCATGAAGGCGCTCAACTCGCTGTGCGGCGCCAATGACGATGTCGAGAAGCCGCGTGGCTCCACCAAGCTCGACTGGGAAGTCGAACTTGCGATCATCATCGGCACCAAGGCGAAATATGTCTCCGAGGCCGATGCGCTGAACCATGTCGCCGGCTATGCCGTGTGCAACGACGTCTCGGAACGCTACTTCCAGATCGAGCGCGGCGGTCAGTGGACCAAGGGCAAGTCACACGACACTTTTGGCCCGCTCGGTCCATGGGTCGTCACCAAGGACGAGATCGCCGACGTGCACAAGCTCAGCATGTGGCTCGACGTGAACGGCAAGCGTTGCCAGACCGGCTCGACCGCAACCATGATCTTCAACGTGCCGCAGATCGTCTCCTACCTGTCCGGCATGATGACCCTGCTGCCCGGTGACATCATCACCACGGGCACGCCGCCCGGCGTCGGCCTCGGCATGAAGCCGCCGAAATTCCTCGAAGTCGGCGACGTCATGACCCTCGGCATCGAAGGCCTCGGCGAGCAAAAGCAGAAGGTCGTGGCGGCCTGAACCTCGCATCGATACGCCGTCATCGCACATCATGGCTGCGGTGACGGCTCGCAATGACCGGACAAGGACTCACAATGAAGCTGACTTTCTCGCCCACCTCGCCTTTCGCACGCAAGGTGCGCATCGCGGCCATCGAACTCGGGCTGATCGACAAGATCGAACTGGTGCCGACGACGGTGTCACCGACCACGCCGAACCCGGCCTATTCGCACGACATCAATCCGCTGCGCAAACTGCCCGCGCTGATCGTCGATGAGAATCTGGTGATCGTCGATTCCTACAACATCACCGAATATCTCGACGAACTCGCCGGCGGAAAGCTGCTGCCGAAATCAGGCGTCGCGCGCTGGAAGGCGAAGAGCGAGCACACCATCATCCAGGGCATGACCGAGGCCATGCTGCTGTGCCGCTACGAGACCTTTCTGCGGCCCAAGGAATTCGTCTGGCAGGGCTGGTACGACGACCAGTGGGATCGCGCGTGGCAGGGTTTTGCGCATTTCGAAGAACGCGCCGAAGCATTGAACGGGCCGCTCGACATCACCCAGATCGCGCTCACTTGCGCGCTCGGTTATGCCGACTTCCGTTTTCCGGATTGCGGATGGCGCAAGGCGTTTCCGAAGCTCGACGCGTTCCACGAACGCATGCTGCAGCTGGAATCGGTGAAGGTCTCAAAGCCGCCACAAGCCTGAGCGCGTTTTCGCACGAAAACCGCGGATTTGCGCGCCAATTCCAGAGGCAAACTTGCGGCAAACCGGCGTCGGCTGCGGCAATACGGCGGCCGTTCCGCGGCAAACTAGTCGAACAGCGAGGGCGTGTGATTCACATACGCGCCCTCGATGGCCAGCATCTTCAGCTTGGTTTCCACCCCGCCATTGGCCGAAAACCCGCCGGGCTTGCCGCCCGCCGCCAGCACGCGATGGCAGGGCACGATGATCGGGCACGGGTTTTGCCCCATTGCCTGTCCCACATTCCGGGACAGTTCAACGCCGCCGAGCCGCTTGGCGATGTCTCCGTAAGTCATTGTCTTGCCCGGTGGAATCTCGCGGGCGATGGCATAGACCTCGCGGTTGAAGTCGGGGCTCTCCGACAGATCGAGATCGATATCAGCGAAATCGATCGGCTTGCCATCCATCAGCGCGATCATCCGATCGATTGCGATCTGCACGCCGGCCGGCGGGATAGCCTCGCTAAGGGCCTGATATCGCTGCTTCAATCGCCCGCGCGTCTGCGCCTCGCTCGGCAGCGGCAATTGCACGCCCACGATCCCGCCCGCAGCCCAGGCAATGCCGCAACGGCCGATGGCGGTATCGAATAATGCAAAATGGATGTCGGCCATGACAGCCTCCTCACATCGATTGATCCATCAATGTGTGCCGTAAATGGCCGTTTTGCCACCCGTTTCCGGAATCAGCCCTGCGGCTCGCGCGACGGCATCGACGCCGCTTTGTGGACGAAGGCCTGACCGAGCGCGTCGAGAATTTCCTTGGTCGCGACGAACATGAATGGGCCGTCCTCGGTCTCGAAGGCGATCCCCACCACGGTCGGATCCGGTGCATAATCCATCAGGCTATAGCCCTTGAGCGGCATCGCGGGGCGGTCTTGAGGCTTGCTGGACATGTCGATTTTCCGGATCAGTGAAACGATAGATCCGGCTTAGACAACATTGGCAGAGAGGCCAAGCGCGAACTTGGCGGCTTCAGCCTTCACCACGCGTAACGGCGCCACATCACTGCAGCGCCGTCGATCTGTTGGGAGCGGAAAGAACGCGTTTACTCTTCCTGCATCGCTGCCGTCAGCTTGTCGTAGTATTTGGCGACGATATCGATATTGCCCTTGTTCTCGATCGCTGGCTGCGGCTGCTTCAGCGCGCCGTTGAGTTCATCAAGTGCGACCTTCTTGTCTTTCGCAGGAATCTTCTTGTCGGCCTGAACTGCAGCGATCTGCTGCTTGATCACCGCTTCCGTGCCGACATAGGTCTTGGTCTTTGGATCGAAACCGCCGAGCACCAGCATGATGTTTTCGACGACATCATTGTATTCGCGATAATTCGCAAAGCCGTTCTTCTTCGCGACATCGTCGAGCTGGGCGGTGATCTTCGGATCTGGCTTTGCCGGCGCGTCCTGCGGCAGCTTGTCGGTGATGGCGTCGAGATCCTTCTGGGCGGCGAGCACACCTTCGACCTGTTTGTCACTGAGCGCGGTCTGCTTCAACGGCTCGGGTGCCGGCGGCTGCGCGGCCGGCGCTGGCGCTGGCGCGGCCTGCTTGGCAGGCGCCTGCTGCTTGGCGGCTTGCGCCAGCACCGAGAGGCTCGACGTTGCGGTGAAGCCGACGGCCAGACCGGCAATGGTGATAGCTGCGGCGACACGACGAATGGGTGAAGGCATGGGAGCTCCTGGGCTGGCGCTTTTCGAAATGCTTGTCGGCCACACAGAGAGGTTTGTCGCCGACGACATCAGGCTGCAAGATTGCTGATGAATCGTGGCTGAATGATCTCCGACTCCTCACAGCGCGGTCTCGCGCCAGGAGATTTTGGGCACGGCGGGCCCCTCATGCTGCGGGGTTAGTTCGTCTGCGCGTGCATTGGGTGCGTTCTGTCGCCGGAACGCAAAACGCCGCGCTCATTTCTGAGCGCGGCGTTTTGTGTTTGTGATCATCGTATTGAGGAATAGT
>NKIY01000027.1 GCA_002256345.1 Bradyrhizobiaceae bacterium PARB1
TAAGCAACTGCTATCTCGCTGAGCGATCCACGAATCTGTCTCACGCGCCGAGATCGGTCGGAAGCCGTGGATTTTCAGGCAAACGCCGCTGAAAGATCCTGCTGAGACAGCTTGACTGTTCAGATAACGCGCCGAGCAGGTCAAGACGCTCGAGACCGACGACGGACGGATCGAACTCCGCGCCGTCACCGGCCCCGATTATGGCCGCATCTACGATCATGAGTTGGTCGCCGCCGTGCAACGGATCGCGGGCAACGGCACCGGCGACACGCGCTGGAAAGTGCCCGGCGTGCTCGACTGGTCGACGGGGATCTATAACCCGCGCGTCGATGTCACCCAGGATACGACCACGCTCTACGCCTCCGATCGCGACGTCTTCCTGTTCCTGGTCGATGACCTCAATCCGATCGAGGCCGGGCGGCTGCCCGACGGCTCACCCGACCTCTACTTCCGGGGCTTCTACTGCTGGAACTCGGAGGTCGGTGCGAAGACGCTCGGCATGGCGAGCTTCTATCTCCGCGCCGTCTGCCAAAATCGCAATCTCTGGGGCGTCGAGGATTTCGAGGAGATCGCGATCCGGCACAGCAAATACGCGGCCTCTCGCTTTGCGCATGAGGCCGCGCCGGCGCTCACCCGGTTCGCCAACTCGTCGCCCGCGCCTTTCATCGACGGCATCAAGCAGGCGCGCGCCAAGATCGTCGCCCGCACCGACGAGGACCGCGCGGACTTCCTGCGCAAGCGCGGCTTCAGCAAGGCGGAGACGGCGAAGATCCTCGAACGCGTGCTGAACGAGGAGGGCCGTAAGCCCGAAAGCGTCTTCGATTTCGTGCAGGGCATCACCGCCGTCGCGCGCGACAAGACTCACCAGGATGCGCGGCTCGACCTCGAGGGGCGCGCGAAGAAGTTGCTGGAGCGTGCGGCCTGAGCGGCTTTCCGGCTCTACGCCTTTCCTGATCCACGGTTCTGCGGTCCGCCCCTTCAGAGGAAGAGGTGGGCCGCAGCTTCGTGACGGTGAGAAGGTCGAGAGAGAGGTTCTCCGGCCAGGCCGTCATGGAGACCTACCATGGCCACGAAAGCCAACAATGTGCAGAAGATCGTCCTGAGCGCGTCGCGGGACATTCCGTTCAACAAGCTCGTGCTCAGCCAGTCGAACGTCCGGCGGATCAAGGCCGGCGTCGCGATCGAGCAGCTCGCCGAGGACATCGCGCGGCGCACGCTCCTCCAGAGCCTGACCGTCCGCGCGGTGTGCGGCGCCGATGGCGTCGAGACCGGCATGTACGAAGTCCCCTCCGGCGGTCGCCGGTTCCGGGCGCTCGAACTGCTGGTCAAGCAGCGGCGGCTGGCGAAGACCGCGCCGATACCGTGCGTGATCCGCGAGGAGGGCATCGCCGAGGAAGACAGCCTCGCCGAGAACGTCCAGCGCGCGCCGCTCCATCCGCTCGACCAGTTCCGGGCGTTCCTGACGCTGCGCGAGAAGGGTCAGTCCGAGGAGGAGATCGCGGCCGCGTTCTTCGTCTCGGTCGCGGTCGTCAAGCAGCGGCTGCGCCTCGCGTCCGTCAGCCCGAAGCTGCTCGACGTCTACGCCGAGGACGGCATGACGCTCGATCAGCTGATGGCGTTCACCGTCAACGGCGACCACGCGCGTCAGGAGCAGGTGTTCGAGCTGCTCGCCCAGTCCTACTCGAAACAGCCGCACGATATCCGGCGGATGCTGACCGAGGGCGCCATCAATGCCGCCGACAAGCGCGCGCAGTTCATCGGCGTGGCCGCTTATGAAGAGGCGGGCGGCGTCGTGCTGAACGACCTGTTCCAGACCGACCATGGCGGCTGGCTGCAGGATGTCGGCCTCGTCGACATGCTCGTCGCCGAAAAGCTGCGCGAGGAAGCGGACACGATCCGCGCCGAGGGATGGAAGTGGATCGAGGTCGCACCCGACTTCGCCTACGGACATACCTTCGGGCTGCGCCAGCTCAGCGGCGATGAAGTGCCGCTGACCCCCGAGGAAGAAGCGACCCGCGACGCGCTCCAGGCCGAGCTGGACGGCATCGAGGCGACCTATGCGGAATCCGCGGACGATTTGCCCGAGGAAGTCGATCAGCGCCTGAGCGAGATCGAGGCCGCCCTCGCAGCGTTCGAGGATCGTCCCGTCGCCTATGATCCGGCCGAGGTCGAACGGGCGGGTGCCTTCGTCAGCATCGACCGCAACGGCGATCTGCGCGTCGAGCGTGGTTACGTCCGGCCCGAGGACGAGATGCCCATCGTCGCCGAACCGGATGCCGAAGGAGATACCGGTGCCGACCGCGATCAGCAGCACCCGATCACCGCCGGCGATGCGGACGATGAGGATGTCGTCACCAGCGACGCGGTTGCCGCCGCGGAGCCGGACGAGGACGAAGGCCTGAAGCCGATCCCCGATCGGCTGATGACCGAACTGACCGCGCACCGCACGCTGGCGCTCCGCCACGCGCTCGGCGGCCAACCGGACGTGGCGTTCCTCGCCGCGTTGCACGCGCTCTGCCTCAAGGCGTTCTACCCCTATGCGCTCGACACCTGCCTGGAAATCGACATCAAGAGCGTCGGCTTCCATTCGCAGGCGCCGGGGTTGAACGACAGTCGCATCGCCACGGAGCTGGGCGAACGGCATCAAGCGTGGCGGAACGCTTTGCCGAAGGAGGCGAGCGACCTGTGGGAGGCGTTGGCGGACTTCGACACCGACAGCCGGCAGGCGCTGTTCGCGCACTGCGTCTCGCTCTCGGTCAACGCCATGTTCGAGGCCTACAACCGTCGGCCCAAGGCGCTCGCCCATGCCGACCGGCTCGCCCAGGCGGTCGATCTCGACATGGTTGCGGCGGGGTGGACGCCGACGGTGGCTGGCTATCTCGGCCGCGTGACCAAGGCGCGGATCCTCGGAGCGGTCAGGGAGGCGAAGGGCGAACGGGCCGCGCAACTCGTCGACCATTTGAAGAAGGTCGAGATGGCCGCCAAGGCCGAGACGTTGCTCGACGGTTCCGGCTGGCTCCCCGAGCCGCTCCGCACGCCGGGCCGCGCGTTGCCGCCCGTCGTCGACACCGCCGACATCGAGGCGTCCGCGATCGATCCTGATCCGACGACCGAAGCGGCTGGCGAAGAGACGGCGGCGGACGGCGGCGAATCGGCCATCGACCAACCCGACGCTTCGGTCGAGGATGACTCCGTCGAGATCGAACCCCACGCGATCGCGGCCGAATAGAGGAGCAACGCACCCGTCCCCTCTGGGCCCGCCGGCGCTACGTCGGCGGGCCTTTTTCGTTTGGGAGAATGCGATGCCGAATGATGCATCCGAGCTGGCGCAACGGCTCGCCCGCAATGCCGAGGCGGTATGCCGTCATTATCTTTCCAATGGTCGCCGCGAGGGCCGCTACTGGCTCGTCGGCGATGTCGAAAACACACCCGGGCGCAGCCTCTATGTTCGCCTCAAGGGCGCCGACTTTGGCAAGGGCGCGTCAGGCAAATGGACCGACGCCGCCACCGGCGAGCATGGCGACCTCCTCGACCTGATCGCCGCCAACCGCCGCCTCGACAGCCTGCGCGACATCCTCGACGAGGCGCGCGCTTTCCTGTCACTGCCCCGGCCCGATCCGCCGAGCCGACAACCGCCCGCACCGACCGGATCGCCGGAAGCCGCCCGCCGCCTGTTCGCCATGGCCAAGCCGATCGCCGGTACGCTTGCAGAAGCGTATTTGCGGAGCCGTGCATTGACGGGTTTGCGGAACTGCACGGCGCTCCGCTTCCACCCTCGCTGCTTCTACCGGGGTGACGAAGACGACCCGCGCGACCGCGTGCCCGACGCGTGGCCGGCGCTGATCGCCGCCGTAACCGATCTTTCGGGCGCACAGATGGGAGCGCATCGCACCTGGCTCGACTTGTCAGGGCAGGACAAAGCCCCGGTGTCGACGCCGCGACGAGCCATGGGCCATCTTCTCGGGCACGGGGTGAGATTCGGGGTGGCCGACGAAGTCCTGGCGGCCGGTGAAGGCATCGAAACGATGCTGTCGCTCCGACGCGTCATGCCGACCTTGCCGATGGTCGCGGCACTCTCCGCCAACCACCTCACCGTCCTGCTTTTCCCGCCGACGCTGCGACGGCTCTACCTCGCGCGCGACAATGATGCGGCCGGCCACGGCGCGGTGGCGGCGTTGGCCGACCGTGCGACGTCGGTCGGGATTAAGGCGCTGACGCTGGAGCCGAGGCTGGGCGACTTCAACGAGGATCTGCGTACATTCGGACCGGACGCACTGGCGGCGGCCATCCGGGCGCAGCTCGCCCCGGAGGACGTGGCGCGGTTCTTGGGATCGATCGGCACGGGCGGAATGGAGGCGGTCTGACATCGGGTCGTCGGCCGGGAGGAGGGTGCGTCAGGGTCCGCTTCATCGGCTTAGAGCCGCCGCCCACGGCCTTCTGAGAGGGCGATCGGACCGGAGGCGGTCCGGGCCGGCAACGGCTGCGCCCCGCTATTTTCCGCCGACGGGCTTCGCCCGCCTTTGCATCGCGAAGCAAAATAGCGGGGCTTCGCGGTCCTCCGCTGCGCTTCGGCCGATCGCGCTGGCGCGCATCGGTGCAGGCCCGGTCCGCCCCCGCTCTTCGTCGCCTGCGAAGGCCGCGATGGGCGCGGTCGACAGCCAAGGCGAACCACCATGACGACCGATCCCGACTTCAGCGACCACGAGCCCGACCACGCCGCGTCCGCCACTTCCACACTGCTCGACGAACTCGCCCTATACGGGCACCGTCCCTTCCAGGACGAGCCCGACCCCCGGCCGCTTCCCGAGGCCTCTCTGGTCACCGGCGCGCTCGCCGACATCTTCGACGCCCTCGTCTCCATACTCCAGGACACGCGCCTCGAACCCGACCTCGAAGACCTGCTCTGGTCGACCGTCAACGTCTTCCACCGCGCGACCGAACGGATCGAGCGCGAACTCGACGACAACGAGCAGGCGCAGAAGCGCGGGCAGCGCGAGCAGGACGGTTCGGAGGTGAAATCGGTCGAGCTGGAGCGGCTCCTCGCCGAGGGCCTGACGCTGATCGAGCGCCGCAATGCTTTCGAGCTCATGCGCGATCTCGCCGCCGAGCACTTTCAGGTCCACACCCGCAACACCTGGCACCCGCGCACCGGGTCGATGGTCAATCGCAAGCACCTCACCGCGGCGATGATCGACAGCCGCGACTTTCTTATGGCGCGACGCCGCGCCGAGACCGAGGTCCTGCTCCCGGCGGGTCCCAAGATCGGCTTCACCGGCGGCTATGAATGCAACGACGTTCAGGCGATCTGGGCGGCGCTCGACCGGGTCAACGCCAAACACCCCGGCATGGTCCTGCTACATGGCGGATCGCCGAAGGGGGCCGAGCGAATCGCCGCCTGCTGGGCCGATAAGCGCAAGGTGCCACAGATCGCCTTCAAGCCCGACTTCAACCGGCACAAGAACGCCGCGCCTTTCAAGCGCAACGACGTATTGCTCGAGACGATGCCAATCGGGGTCGTGGTGTTCCCAGGCTCGGGTATCTCCGACAACCTCGCGGACAAGGCCCGAAAGCTCGGTATCCCGCTGTTCGATTTTCGCCCGAAAGGAGGCTGCGCGTGAGAGGCTGCGCAAAGGCCGGGCTGTGCGTCCTTGATGAGGACGTTCACCAAAACGCCTCTCCAACCATCGAGGTCATGACCCTACAATCCGGACGAACTGGCGCCGCGTTTTAGCAATCCTTCGCGCGTATTGCTCGCTGCCGATGGGATCAAACGGCCGCCCGGCGCTCCTTGCGCGCGGCCTCCCACACCTCCCGCGCCGCATCGACGTTCATGAGCGCGATGGCAAGACCGACAATCACGTCGGGCCAGGCCGATCGCCACACAAAGGCGGTAACGAGGCCGGCGGCCACGATCGCGACGTTGGCGAGCGCGTCGTTGCGGGCCGACAGAAAAGCCGCCTTCGTCAGGCTGCCGCTGTGGTGCCGGTAGCGCGCGAGCATGAAGGCGCAGCACAGATTGACGGCGAGCGCGCCGAGCCCAGCGAGCGAAAGCGCCAGCGGGTCCGGTGCGACGGGCAGGTTGAATTTCTGCCAAGCCGTCCAGGCCGTGGCCAGGCCCGGCACGAGCAGAATGGCGGCGAGGACCATCCCGACGCGCGCCCGGCGCTTCGCGGTCCAGCCCAACGCCGCGAAAATCAGCACGTTGACAGACGCGTCTTCGAGGAAGTCGATGGAGTCCGCGAACAGCGAAACCGAGCCGATGGCAAGCGCCACCGAAAACTCGACAGCGAAATAGGCGAGATTGAGCGCCGCGACCGTCAAAACGACGCGACGCAGTGCGGCATTGGTTGGATCGACGACGGGTTCCTCGCTCATCGCCGACTTTTAGCAAATTCGAAGGAATTTCGCGGCGAGATTTTGCTGCACGAACCGGTCAGCCGTTAGGTCCAGTGACAGGGCGGACGCGGAACGTCGGCCTTCACCACGCTGTTTGATGTCCATGACCGCCAACGAGCCCTTTCCGCGCAATGTTTGTTGCGATCAGGGGCTCGCGCGCGTCCAGCTTTCGAATGCCGAAGCGCATCTTCGGAGCGCGGCCTGGGCGGCGTCGCGGGGAATGGCGAATGATGCCCTCCATTCCATCGCCATCGCCATCGAACTGGGGCTGAAATCCTACCTCTTGAATGCAGCCACCACCGACGCGTGGAATCGCGCCCACATAGGGCACGATCTCGACAGGGCCATAACCTATGCCGAGCGGGCCGGGCTCGATCCGCCGACCGGACTGCGCGACGTCGCGGGCGTGTTGCATCCGCATTTCCAGCGCGGCGGATTCCAGCGCGAACCGTCGCGACAATGGCCGGAGGCGCTCGCAGGCGAAGCGTGCAGCGTAGCGCGTACGTTGCTGGTGAGCGTGTCGAAATCGATGGGCCCGCGTCGGGACATCTAAACCGTCAGCTTTCTGGCGCGCGCCCACCGCCGCATGCCTGACGCAGATCCTTGGTCCAGCCCAGGGCCTGACGCCATCAACCCGTAAAGGGTCGGCTATGCATGCATGCCGCCGCTGCGGCTTCGCCTGCGCGGTGATTGCAGCCCTCGGCCGGACACATCGGGCGCCTGTCACGCGGGGGATTGTCCCCCGCCTCCAGACAGGAGCCGGAACGATGTCCCTCACAGACGCACACGCCTTCGCTTTCAGCCTCGCCACCACCCTCATGGCCGTGATCGTCATCTTCAAGGCCGGCGACGGGACGCATTCGGTCACCCCCGCCAACGAATTCGACGGCGACGCCGAGGTCGTGGCGGAGATAGATCCCTTCGCGCCCTGACGCGGCGCGCCGGGGCGACGCGGAAACCCTCGCCGGTTTCCGCTCCCGCCGCTCCTCATCTTCGGCTATACTTACTACGGCGCCGTGGTGGTGGTGGAGGCGCGACCGTCAGACTTTATCTCACGGAGACCACCATCATGATCTTCATCGGCATTCTCCTCAGCATCGCGGCGATCGGCGCGCTCTGCTGGCTGCTGTTCACGCTCGCCGTCTTTGCGCTGCCCCTCTTCGCGGGTGTCACGGCGGGCCTGTGGGCCTACGACACCGGCGCCGGCTGGCTCGGCGCGATTGTCGTTGGCGCCATTGCCGCCGGGCTGACCCTCGGCATCGGCCAGCTCCTGCTCGGTTCCGTTCGGCCGCTCTGGGCGCGCATCCTCATCGCGGCCGCATTCGTCGCACCAGCCGCGATCGCCGGCTATCACGCGACGCATGGCATCGTGAAACACACCATGCCGTCGGAAGGCTGGCAGGTCGCCTTTTCCATCGTCGGCGCGGTCGCCGTCGGGGTGACCGCGCTGATGCGGCTCACCGCGATGGCGCCGCCCCGTTCGCCCGGACAGGACCTGGTGCGGAGCTGAGCCCTGCCGCGGACGATGGGGTGGGACCGAACGGTGGCTCCGGTCGCAATACCTCATCTCCAGAGGGTTGGCGGACGCAGCGTTGGCAAGACCGCGGTTCTGGACCGATCCTGGCGCACGGCCAGCCGGAGCGATCGGCCAGCTTGGGCGATGCCCTGCTCGACTGACCCTGACCGGGTCGGTTTGCTTTGGGGCTGGTGCGAAGGGGCCGTGAACTTGCGCGTCCGCGCCTGGACCCGGTCATCGTTGCCGGTGCCGTGGCAGCGGGACTTCGCGGTTATACGCGTGTCGCCCCATTCTCCGTTGTTCGATCTCTGATTGATCGACCGCTCCAAACGGCCTCTACAATGGGCTGATCTGACCGAAGGCCGGCTGCGCCTCGATCGCCTATGCGGCAACGGCGTCGCCACGACTTTCTTCCCCTGCCGGCTACGCCGTCATTCCTCGCGAACCATATGTGGACGCCCCCTCCGGGGGAAGAAGAAAAAGGAAGCATAAGTGCAGTTTCGATCAGGTGCTACCATATGTCCGGCCTCTCAAAGACGGCGCATACGGCCGCGGGCCCTGAATGAGTCCGCG
>NKIY01000016.1 GCA_002256345.1 Bradyrhizobiaceae bacterium PARB1
TAAGCAACTGCTATCTCGCTGAGCGATCCACGAATCTGTCTCACGCGCCGAGATCGGTCGGAAGCCGTGGATTTTCAGGCAAACGCCGCTGAAAGATCCTGCTGAGACAGCTTGACTGTTCAGATAAATCGCCGAGCAGATCAAGACCCTCGAGACCGACGACGGCCGCGTCGAGCTGCGCGCCGTGACCGGCCCCGACTACGGCCGGATCTACGACCACGAGCTGGTCGAAGCCGTGCAGCGCATCGCCGGCAACGGCACCGGCGACACCCGTTGGAAAGTGCCCGGTGTCCTCGACTGGTCGACCGGCGTCTATAATCCGCGCGTCGACATCACCAAGGACACCACGACGCTCTACGCTTCCGATCGCGACGTCTTCCTTTTCCTCGTCGACGATCTGAATCCGATCGAAGCCGGCAAGCTCGCGGATGGATCGCCCGATCTCTATTTCAGGGGCTTCTATGCCTGGAACAGCGAAGTGGGCGCCAAGACCCTTGGTATCGCGTCCTTCTATCTCAGGGCCGTGTGCCAGAATCGCAATTTGTGGGGCGTCGAAGATTTCGAGGAGATCTCCATCCGCCATTCCAAATACGCCGCTTCGCGCTTCGCCCATGAGGCGGCGCCGGCCTTGCTCAGCTTCGCGGACTCCTCACCGCAGCCGTTCATCACCGGCATCAAGGCGGCGCGCGAACGCATCGTCGCGCACAAGGACGAAGAGCGCACCGAATTCCTGCGCCGCCGCGGCTTCTCGAAAGCCGAGACGGGCAAAATCATCGACGCGGTGCTGGCCGAGGAAGGCCGCCCGCCGGAAAGCATCTTCGATTTCGTCCAGGGCATCACCGCCGTCGCGCGCGACAAGCCCCACCAGGACGCGCGGCTCGAGCTCGAAGGCAAGGCCAAGAAGCTGCTCGATCGCGCCGCCTGATCCCCGCAATGCCGGAGATGCGGTTGTCCGTGTCTCCGGCTTTGCGTCCCCTAGCCATACTGTTTCCGGGCTGTCTTGTGGCCCAGATCCAGGTCACCTATTCAGTGGTGCGGCATGGAGCACAATCGCCAAACGAGCGACTGGATACAGAATGGTAGAGCAGGCGCCTGCGGAATATTACATCGATGAAAGCGGCAATACCGGCGACCTGAGCACGGTCAAAATCGACTCCTACTTCGTCGAACAGCGCATGTTCGCCTTGGCTGCATTCGGCTGCACGCTCGACCAGGACTTCACCGATAAATTGGGCGCACTAAAAAAGGCGCACCGCATCCAGTCGTCGGAGCTCAAATCAAAACAGGCTTATGACAAGCCGCGCTTCATCTTTGATCTTCTGGACCTCCTTGAGACGCGCCGCGCCCCAATCTTTATCGAGCTTGTCGACAAGCACTTCTTCGTTGTCGTGAACATCATCGAGCGAATGGTGGTGCCCTATGTGGGGGAATGCGACACTCAACCTGGCGCCCTTTGGATGAAGGGCGTTATGGCGAACTACATGGCGCTATATGCACCTCCCGAGCTGGCTCACGCCTTTGCCGCATGTTGCCAAAGCAGAGACCACGCGGAAATACGCGAACTTTACAAGCAAATAATTCGGTGGGCGCAGGGAAGCGGAGTTCCGCCTACTGACGTGGCGGCGGGGATCATCCGTTTTGCGCGCGACAGCTTGAAGGACTTCCGCAAGCTGCCGAAAGCCAAGGCCGTCGAGCGGGCATTACCGATTCCCGACAAGAATCCCGCCGGGAAGCTGCTCTGGGTTCTGCCGAACCTGACATCGTTCACCAACATCTACGCCCGGATCAATCGCTTCGCGCGAAAGCAGGTTTCCGGCGTGACGCTGTTCCACGACGAGCAATTGCAGTTCGGAGACATTCTTCTGCACAACAAGAAGCTCGCAGAGGACCTGGCGCAGCTTGGCGTGAAATTGCCCCTGCAGACGGCCGACTTCGAATTCTCGCAGGCGGCCGACCTGCAATTCCAGCGATCGCACGATTCTATCGGCATTCAGGTCGCCGACGTCCTCGCCGGTTTCATCGCGCGATATGTACAGGACGCTGTGTGGGGCGGCGCCCCCATGCATCCTGACAAGGTAGCGATTTTCCGCCGCCTCGTCGCAACAGGCGACCGCAGCTTGGGTTCGGGTGTCAACTTCGTCGCGCCCGACAACATGATCCGCTTCCTCGGCATCGAACCGCGCTCGAATTTCTAGGGCGGCATCAAGCCGTCATGGGCGAATACGAAGGACTGGCGCGGGATCATCGCCGGTTCTGGCAGTGACCTTACCGATGGCGTTTGATGGTGTCGCTGCCCTCCTAGAGTGAGAGGGCGGTGCTTCGCTTCGTGACGGGTTTAGGGTCGAGAGAGAGGCTTTCGGCGCCCGTCGCGGAGTAAGTCTCATGGCAACTGCCATTCAGAAGATCACCCTGTCGTCGGCGCAGGACATCCCCTTCAACAAGCTGGTGCTGAGCCAGTCGAACGTCCGCCGCGTCAAGGCTGGCGTCTCGATCGACGAGCTGGCCGAGTCGATCACCCGGCGCGGTCTCATCCAGTCCCTCCACGTCCGGCCGGTGCTCGATGCCGACGGCCAGGAAACCGGCATGTACGAAGTGCCGGCGGGCGGGCGTCGCTTCCGCGCGCTGCAGCTCCTCGTCAAGCAGAAGCGCCTCACCAAGACCTCCAAGGTGCCGTGCGTGGTGTCGGACGCCAATGCCGACATCCTCGTCGACGAGGTGTCGCTGGCCGAGAATATCGAACGCGCCCCGCTGCATCCTCTCGACCAGTTCCGCGCGTTCCAGGCGATGCGCGAGAAGGGCATGACCGAGGAGGCGATTGCGGCTGCATTCTTCGCGTCCGTCCAGGTCGTGAAGCAGCGGCTTCGCCTCGCGGCCGTCTCGCCGTCATTGCTCGATATCTATGCCGAGGACGGCATCACGCTCGAACAGCTCATGGCCTTCACCGTCACCAACGATCATGCGCGTCAGGAGCAGGTCTGGGAGTCGGTTCGCAATAGCTGGCAGAGGGAACCCTACCAGATCCGGCGCATGCTGACCGAGACCGCCGTCCGCGCATCCGACAAGCGGGCCGTATTCGTCGGCATCGATGCCTATGAAACCAACGGCGGCTGCGTGCTGCGCGATCTCTTCCAGGATGACGACGGCGGCTGGCTGCAGGATCCTGCGCTGCTCGATCGCCTGGTCGCCGACAAGCTGAAAGCCTCCGCCGAAGCGATCGCCGGCGAAGGCTGGAAATGGATCGAGGTGGCGATGAGCTTCCCCTATGGCGCCACCCACGGCCTGCGCGAGATCGTGGGCACGCCGCTCGACCTGACGGCTGACGAACAGGCGACCATCGAGGCGCTCAACGCCGAGTGCGCCAAGCTGGAGGCCGAATATGAGAACGCCGACGAGTTGCCGGACGAGATCGATCAGCGCCTTGGCGAAATCGAAACCGCGCTCGCCAGCTTCGACGAGCGGCCGGTCCACTACGAACCCGCCGACATCGCGATCGCCGGGGTCTTCGTCAGCCTGGACGCCGACGGCACGCTGTCGATCGACCGCGGCTATGTCCGACCCGAGGACGAGATCGCCAACCAGGCGGGCGATGGCGAGGGTGAAGAGCAGGATGGCGGCGACGATGACGCTGACTATCCGGCGTCGCCTTCGGTCCAGCGCGCGGTCATCACCATCTGCGGCAAACCTGCCGAGCCCGAGGAGGAGGACGAGGACGACACGATCAAGCCGCTCCCCGATCGACTGATCACGGAGCTGACCGCCGATCGCACCCTCGCGCTCCGCGACAAGCTCGCCACCGATCCCTCGGTCGCCTTCGTCGCCGTCCTGCACAAGTTCTGCCAGGACGTGTTCTACGGCGGCAGCCAGTACGGCTTCGCGATGGAGGTCAGCGTGCGGGGCACGACCTTCCATTCGCAGCCCGAAGGGCTTCGTGACAGCGTCTATGCCAAGGCGATCGAGGCCCGGCACGATAGCTGGCGCAAACGGCTCCCGGCCAAAGTCGCTGATCTCTGGGATGGGCTGGCCGCACTGACTGGCCCCGAACAGGCCGAACTCTTCGCCCATTGCGCTTCGTTCGGCGTCAATGCGCTTTATGAGCGGGCCGATCGCTACGGTGGCCGTGTCTCGGCGCATAGTGTCGAACAGCGCATCGCCGAAGCCGATCGCCTGTCGCTGGCGGTCGGGCTCGACATGGCCGAAGCCGGGTGGCGGCCGACCGTCGCCAACTATCTCGGCCGCGTCACCAAGCCCCGCATCCTCGAAGCGGTGCGTGAAGGCGCCGGCGAGCGCGCCGCCCAACTCATCGCACATCTGAAGAAGGGCGACATGGCGACCGAAGCCGAACGTCTCCTCGCCGAGACGGGCTGGCTGCCCGAACCGCTGCGCAATTCCGGCGCCGATGCCGAAAGCACCGAGGCGGACTCTGGCGAGGGCGACGAGGCGTTGCCGGACTTCCTCGACGGCGATGACGAGGAGACCAACACCGATGATGAGGAGGAACGGCACCTCGCCGCCGCGGAGTGACGGCGGTCCTCATCTGACTTGACGGGCCCGGCGTCCCTTCGGGGGCGTCGGGCTTTTTTCATGCGCGCCGATCGAGAGGGAGAGTTTGGCCCGGACGTGGCGAGCCGGACATGGAGGAGAGAGCGCCTGCCGGCTCTCCCGTTCCCTGCTCTCCGGGAGTGGCCTCATGGCCGACTATTTCACCCATTTCTCATGCCTGCTCGATGTCGGCACGCCCGAGACCGCTGCCCGCGCGCTCGATCTCTACAACCAACTGTCCGAGGACGGAGCATCCGAGGAACCGCCGTCCGATGGCTTCCTCCTGTCCATCCAGCCCGAGCATGGCGGCTCCAAACTCTGGATGCGCGACGATGTCACCGGCGATCCCGAACGGCTGATCCAGTTCGTCATACGCTGCGCCGCCGAATTCCACCTCACCGGCCGATGGGGCTTTCAGTACGCCAACACCTGCTCCCGGCCGCGTCTCGATGGCTTCGGTGGCGGCGCGCATGTCCTCGATCTCGCGACCGGCGAAACTGTGGCGTGGATCTATACCAACGGTTGGCTCGCCGAGGTGATCGATGGCGGCGATGGTGCCTGACATCATCGAGACCATTGTCTGTCGCTTGATGGCGCGGCCGGGCCGCGCCCCTTGAGAGCGAGAGGAAGGCCGGGACGGGTTTGAGCCCGTCCGGTCCGAGAGAGAGCGCCGGCGGGCTTTCCCGCTCCGCTCTCCCGAGGACGTCTCCCATGAATGCTCACACCCTTGCGGCGGCGCTGCCGACCGCCGCCGATCAGCCGACCGACGCTGCCGCCATCCATGCCGCGGCACTTCTCCTCCTTCCTCACATCGAGCGCGGCGAGCGCATCGACGCCGCGGTCTTGCGCACCGCCATGGAGACCGCCTTCGGCGCGTCCGATACTGCCGGCGCCTGGGACTGGAAGGACGCCTATGACGCCTGCGAAGCCGCAACCGTCCTCATGCTCCGCAAATACGGAAAGGCGCTTTTGCGCAAAGCCGGGTCTCCGGCTGCGGCGGTTCCTCTGTTCGGCAAGATCGCGGGACTTCTGCCCACCCACACGCGCCGCTCCGAGGAGGCGCAGGCCTTCCAGCAATTCTCGACGCCGATCCCGCTCGGCCTGGCCGCGATCACTGCGGCCGCCATCACACCCGCCGATCGCGTGCTCGAACCATCGGCCGGCACCGGCCTGCTCGCCATCCTCGCCGAGATCGCCGGCGGCACGCTTGTCCTCAACGAACTCGCCGAAACCCGGGCCGCACTCATCTCCTCCCTCTTTCCGGCCATTCCCGTGACCCGCTTCGACGCAGCCCAGATCGACGATCATCTCGACCCGGCGACCGTCCCAACAATCGTGGTGATGAACCCGCCATTCTCGGTCCTCGCCAATGTCGAGGGGCGTGTCGCCGACGCAGCCTATCGCCATCTCGCATCCGCGCTCGCGCGGCTCGCCGATGGCGGGCGCCTGGTCGCGATCACCGGCGCGAATTTCGGCCCCGACATACCGGCCTGGCGCGACGCCTTCGTCCGCCTGCAGGAGAGGGGCCGCGTCGTGTTCACCGCCGCCGTCCATGGCTCAGTCTATGCCAAGCACGGCACGACCGTCGAAACCCGGCTGACCGTGATCGACAAGATCCCGGCCGACGAGCCATCCGCATTTCCGGCGTCCCCCGGCACCGCTCCCGACATCGCCACGCTGATGACGTGGATCGCCGAGCATGTGCCGCCGCGCCTGGCTGTCGCGCCTGCTGTTCAGGTCATGCCGACCGGCGCCACGCCGCGCACCGTTCGCGGCTATCTCGCGCGCACCGCGGCGACATCGGCGACCCGCGTGGGCCTCGCCGATCCCGAGGGCGTGCCGCTCGCCTATGAGACCGTCGACTGGACCCCGGCCGAGGGCGCCCGCCTCAGCGACGCGATCTACGAGCAATACGGATTGCAGACGATCCGTATTCCCGGCTCTCAGGCCCATCCCACCAAGCTCGTGCAATCCGCCGCCATGGCCTCGGTCGCCCCGCCCAAGCCGAGCTATCGGCCGACGCTGCCAGCGACCATCATGGACTCGCTCTCAGACTCCCAGCTCGAAACCCTGATCTTCGCGGGCGAAGCCCATTCCGATTTTCTCGCAGGTTCCTGGACCATCGACGACACTTTCGATGTCGTGGCGGCCGCCGCCGATGATGCAAACGGCGTCGTCCGCTTCCGCCGCGGCTTCTTCATCGGCGACGGCACCGGCGTCGGAAAGGGGCGCGAGTCGGCCAGCATCGTGCTCGACAACTGGATGCAGGGCCGGCGCAAGGCGGTCTGGATCTCCAAATCCGACAAGCTGATTGAGGATGCGCAGCGCGACTGGTCCGCACTCGGCATGGAGCGCCTGCTGGTCACGCCGCTCTCGCGCTTCCCGCAGGGCAAGCCGATCACGCTGCCGGAGGGCGTCCTATTTACAACCTATGCCACGCTGCGCTCCGACGACCGCGGCGAGAAGGTTTCGCGGGTCAAGCAGATCGTCGAATGGTTGGGCTCCGATTTCGACGGAGTGATCATTTTCGACGAGGCGCACGCGATGCAGAACGCTGGCGGCGGCAAGGGAGAACGCGGCGATGTCACGCCCTCGCAGCAAGGGCGCGCAGGGCTTCGCCTGCAACACGCCTTGCCCGATGCTCGCGTCGTCTATGTCTCGGCGACCGGCGCCACCACGGTCCAGAACCTTGCCTACGCGCAGCGCCTGGGCCTGTGGGGTGGCGACGATTTTCCCTTCTCGACCCGCGCCGAGTTTGTCGAGGCGATCGAGGCCGGCGGCGTCGCGGCGATGGAGGTGCTTGCCCGCGACCTTCGCGCGCTCGGCCTCTACACCGCCCGATCGCTGTCGTTCGACGGCGTCGAATATGAGCTGGTCGAGCACGAGCTGACCGCCGAGCAGCGGCGCATCTACGATGCTTATGCCGGCGCCTTCGCCATCATCCACAACCATCTCGATGCGGCCATGGAGGCGGCCAACATCACCGGCTCGACCGGGACATTGAACCGCCAGGCCAAATCCGCCGCGCGCTCCGCCTTCGAAAGCGCCAAGCAGCGTTTCTTCGGTCATCTGCTGACCTCGATGAAGACGCCGACGTTGATCCGCTCGATCGCGGCGGACCTGGAGGCTGGGCATTCCGCGGTCATCCAGATCGTCTCGACCGGCGAGGCACTGATGGAACGGCGCTTGGCCGAAATTCCGACCGAGGAGTGGAATGACATTCGCGTCGACATCACGCCCCGCGAATATGTCCTCGATTATCTCGCCCATTCCTTCCCGGTGCAGCTCTACGAGCTCTTCACCGACGGCGAGGGCAATATGTCCTCGCGTCCGGTCTTTCGCGACGGCCAGCCGGTCGAGAGCCGCGAGGCGGTCGCCCGCCGCACAGAGCTGATCGAGAAGCTGGCGAGCCTTCCGCCGGTCCCTGGCGCGCTCGACCAGATCGTCCAGCACTTCGGCGCGGACATGGTGGCCGAGGTCACCGGCCGCTCGCGTCGTATCGTGCGCAAGGGACAGCGCCTTGTGGTCGAGACCCGCGCGGCGTCCGCCAATCTCGCCGAGACCCAGGCCTTCATGGACGACATGAAGCGCGTGCTCGTGTTCAGCGATGCCGGCGGTACGGGCCGCAGCTACCATGCGGAGCTGTCGGCGCGGAACACGCGGCTTCGCGTCCACTATCTGCTTGAGCCGGGCTGGAAAGCCGACGCCGCGATCCAGGGCCTCGGCCGCACCCACCGCACCAACCAGGCGCAGCCGCCGCTCTTCCGTCCGATCGCGACCAATGTGAAGGCGGAGAAGCGCTTCCTATCGACCATCGCGCGCCGGCTCGACACGCTCGGCGCGATCACGCGCGGCCAGCGCCAGACCGGCGGCCAGGGCCTGTTCCGGCCCGAGGACAATCTCGAGAGCCACTATGCGCGCGATGCCTTGCGCCAGCTCTATATCCTGATCGTGCGCGGCAAGGTGGAGGGATGCTCACTCCAGCGGTTTGAGGACACGACCGGCCTGAAGCTGATGGACGACAACGGCATCAAGGACGAGCTGCCGCCGATCACGACCTTTCTTAATCGCCTCCTGGCGCTCACCATCGACCTGCAGGACGTCCTGTTCGCCGCCTTCGAACAGCTCCTGACCGCCAAGGTCGAGGGCGCGATCGCCGCCGGCATCTACGACATCGGACTGGAGACGCTGCGCGCGGAGAGCTTCGTCGTCACCGATCGCCAGACCATCTACACCCATCCCGGCACCGGCGCGGAAACCAGCCTGCTGACCATCCAACAGCGCGAGCGCAACCGGCCGATGACCGCCGAGGAGGCGATGGCTTGGCTCGACGATCCGGCCGCCAAGTTGCTGGTCAACGAGCGCTCCCACCGCGCCGCCGTTCAGCTTCCAGCGCCTTCGCTGATGCTCGACGACGGGGAGATCGAACGCCGCGTGCGGCTGATCCGGCCGATGGAGCAGCATCACGCCTCCATCCGCATGATGGACGAAAGCCATTGGATCGCCGCCAGTCGCGCCGAGTTCACCGCCGCCTGGAACGCCGAGATCGCGGAGGTGCCAGCCTATTCCGATTCCACGATCCACATCGTCGCTGGCCTGCTGCTGCCGATCTGGAAGCGGCTGCCCAACGAGTCGAGCCGTGTCTATCGGCTCCAGACCGATGACGGGGAACGGATCATCGGCCGCCGCGTGTCGCCCGCATGGGTCGCCAACGCCACGACAGTCGGAACGACGAACCTGTCCGCCGACCATGCCTATGCCGCGCTCATCGAGGGCAAGACAATCCTCGATCTCGCCGAATGCCTCCAACTCCGCCGCGTGCGCGTCATGGGCGCCGATCGCATCGAACTCTCCGGCTTCACCGACGCGATGCGCGAGCGCCTGCGCGCCTTTGGCCTCTTCAGCGAGATCATCTCGTGGAAGCTCCGCTTCTTCGTGCCCGTCGGCGCGGACGGCGCGACCATCATCGGCAAGCTGATCGACACCTACCCGATCCAGCGCGTCGGCGAGCGGGAGGCAGCGTGATGGCCCGTCTCGACGCATCCGATCTCGCACAACGTCTCGGCCGACAGGCCGAGGCGGTGTGCCGCCGCTATCTCAGCAATGGCCACCGTCAGGGCAACTACTGGCAGGTGGGCGACGCCCGCAACACCAAGGGCCGCTCGATGTACGTCCGGCTCAAGGACTCGCCCAAAGGCCCCGCCGGGAAATGGACTGACGCCGCTACCGGCGAGCATGGAGACCTCCTCGACGTGATTCGCGAGAGCTGCGGCCTCATCGACTTCAAGGATGTCGCTGACGAGGCCCGGGTCTTCCTCAGCATGCCGCCGCCGGAACCGGAGCAGTCCGCGTTCCAGCCCCTGGCGCCTGCACCGCATGGATCGCCCGAAGCCGCTCGGCGTCTCATCCGCATGTCGCAGCCGATTCCAGGCACGATCGTAGCGGCGTATCTGCGGCAACGCGGCATTACGGATCTCCGGAGAACCGGAAATCTGTATTTCCACCCGCGCTGCTATTATCGTCCTGACGAGCACGCGCCGACCAAGACATGGCCCGCCATGATCGCGGCGGTCACCGACCTTGCCGGCAGGATCACCGGGGCGCATCGCACCTGGCTCGACCCCCAGCGCTTGGACAAAGCGCCGCTCGACACCCCGCGTCGGGCGATGGGCGATCTCCTCGGCAACGCGGTCCGCTTTGGCGTCGGTGGCGAGGTCATGGCGGCCGGCGAAGGCATCGAGACGGTCCTTTCGGTCCGACAGGTCGTGCCCAACATGCCGATGCTGGCGGCGCTCTCCGCAGCACATCTCGCCGCCATCCTGTTCCCTGACACGCTGCGGCGGCTCTACATCCTGCGCGATGATGATCCGGCGGGCGATAGTGCGCGTGATAGCCTGATCGAACGGGCGAACGCGGTCGGGATCGAGGCGATCGTCATCTCGCCGCAACTCGGCGACTTCAACGAGGATCTGCGCACCCTCGGATTCGCGACCCTCCGCGGCCAGATACGGGTGCAGCTCGGGCCGCAGGACGTCGCGCGCTTCATGGCGCTGGCGGCATAGTCGGTAAGGAAGCGGCAACGGCCCCGCCGCCGTACTCGCTCAGATGCAGGGGATCGGAGAGGACCGCGCCTCGGCCTTCGAGAGGGCGATCGGCCCACAGGCTGGCCGGCGCGGCAATGGCTGCGGCCGACTATTTTCCGGCGCGGCCCCAAGGGGCCGCTTTCCATCGCGAGGCAAAATAGCCGGCCTCCACCATCCTCCGCTGACGCTCCGGCCCCTCGCTTGCGCTCCGGGTGCAGCGCCGTCCCGCCGGTGGGCTTCGTCGCCATGAAGGCCGCGACGGTCGCGGTCCAACCGACGGAGCATCCGATGCGCGATCACGACGACTACGAACCGCACCACGAATCCTCACCGACCGACCACGTCCTCAACGAATTGCAGCTCCACGGCTACCGGCCTTTCGCCGACGAACCCGATCAGCGGCTTCTGCCGGACGGCAACGAGGTCGCGGGCGCGATCGCCGACATCTTCGACGCCCTGATCGTGACCCTGGAGGATACGCGCCTCGAACCCGACCTCGACGATCTCCTCTGGTCGACCGTGAACGTCTTTCATCGCGCCACCGAACGGATCAACCGCGAGCTCGACGACAACGAGCAGGCCCAAAAGCGCTCCCAGCGCGAACAGGACGGCAGCGAAGTGAAGTCAGTCGACCTCGAGCGCCTGATCGCCGAGGGCAAGACGCTGGTCGAACGTCAGACCGCCTTCGAACTGATGCGCGACCAGGCCGCCGAGCACTACGAACGCCAGGTCGGCAAAGCATGGCTCCCGCGGTCCGGATCGAAGGTCAATCATCGCAACCTCACCTCGGCGATGATCGACAGCCGCGACTTCATCATGGCGAAGAAGCGTGCCGAGCAGGAAGTGCTCCTGCCGCCTGGCCCCAAGATCGCCGTCACCGGCGGGCTCGATTTCGACAATCATCGTCTGATCTGGGCCAAGCTCGACCAGGTCCACGAAAAGCACCCCGACATGGTGCTGATCCACGGCAAGTCGCCGAAGGGTGCCGAGAAGATCGCTTCTCTCTGGGCCAGGAATCGCAATGTCCCACAGATCGGCTTTGCACCCGACTGGACGAAGCACGGCCGGGCAGCACCCTTCAAACGCAATGACGAGATGCTGCAAATCCTGCCGAAGGGCGTGCTGCACTTCCCCGGCACCGGCATCAATGACAACCTCGCCGACAAAGCCAAGAAGCTCGGCATCCCGGTGTGGAAATTCGGCGGCGCGTAAGCGCCGCCGCATCGGGCACCTGCTAAACGGCCAAGCCTATGGCATAACGCAACGAATGCAGCGACTGAAGCCACTCCCGAAACCGGCACGTTCGGACGCCGTTCTCGCTGCGGTTTTCCTGGAGAATGCCACCGTGAAGGCTGCAGCCGCCGAATGGGCGGCGGATCAAGGATTCGACAATCAAGCCCTTCATGCGATTGCAATTGCCATCGAACTCCTCCTCAAATCCTATCTGCTTAACGTCGCGACCGATGATGTTTGGAACCGCGCGAACATCGGGCACGATCTCGCCAAGGCACTCCATTATTCGGCTCAAGCCGGCTTGGTGCCTCCTTCACGCATCGAGTGGATTATCAGCCACCTCCATCCGCATTTTCAGCGTGGCGGGTTTCAGCGCGAGCCGTCGAGGAAATGGCCACCAGGCTTTGCGGATGACGCAGGTGAGGTCGCACGGCAGCTCGCGCAGACAGTACGGCTTCACCAACGTCACGGCCACATCGACTCGGCTCCCAGCCCGGAGAAGACCACTCCCCGCTGAATGGCGCTGGTCCTTGGTCCAGCCGATGGCCTGACGCCATCAACCCGTAAAGGGTCGGACTACGCATAGCGTGCCGCCGCGCCGGCGTTGCCTGCGCGGTGATTGCGGCCATCGGCCGAACACATCGGGCGCCTGTCAGCGGGGGGATGGTCCTCCGCTCGAAACAGGAGCCGGATCGATGTCCTTCCCCGACGCACACGCCTTCGCCTTCAGCCTCGCCACCACGCTGATGGCCGTCATCGTCATCTTCCGCGCGGGCGACGGCACTCTCTCGGTGACACCCGCAAACGAATACGACGGCGACGTCTCGGAGATCGTCCACGAGGTCGATCCCTTCGCGCCATGACGGCGCGCCACCCTTCCAGGCGACGCGGAGACCCCTGCGGTTTCCGCTCCCGACGGAGCACAGCTTTTGCTATGCGCCGTGGTGGTGGTGGAAGGCGCGACCGTCAGAATTTGCTCTTTCGGAGACACCACCATGATTATCCTCGGCATTGTCCTATCCTTCGCAGCCATCGGCATCTTGTGCTGGTTGCTGTTCACGCTCGCGGTGTTCGCACTGCCATTCTTCGCGGGCGTGACCGCCGGCACCTGGGCCTATGACACTGGCGCGGGCTGGCTCGGCGCCATCCTTATCGGCATGCTCGGCGCCGGCCTGACGTTGGGCGTGGGGCAGCTCTTGCTTGGAATTGTCCGCCCGCTCTGGGCACGCCTGCTGATCGCGCTGGCATTTGTCGCACCCGCGGCGATCGCCGGCTTCCACGCCACGCATGGCATCGTGAAACACACCATGCCGTCGGAGACCTGGCAGCTCGTGTTCTCCGTCATCGGTGCGGTCGCGGTCGGCGTCACCGCGTTCGCGCGCGTCGCTGGGATGGCAAGCACCGGCCCGTCCAGCCAGGGCATTGCACCAGCCTGACACCACGACGGAACCGTCGCCGGGACGACCAGTCGGGGGTTTCAGCCCTCAGCGTTGTGCAGTTGGAGAGGGAGCCGCGTCACCGGAACCTGACTGAAGCCCATCGTGCGGCCGCCTCAACAGCGCCCGGATTTCTGCTCGGCGCCTCTGTGCGCGGGAACGGTGCAACACGAAGTCGAGGGCGTCATCTCCACTGGCCGACTTCGAAACGAAAGCTCGACCCTCGCCTGTACAAGGGGAGGACGGGTCGCAGATGATCTTCAGCTTGCGCCGTCTGCTGGTTGCGACCGGGTCGCCATGATCTTCCGTTCCTGATTGTCTCCAGACCGCTCCGAACGGCCTCTCCAATGGCCTGATCTGACCGAAGGACGGCTGCGCCTCGACCGCCTATGCCGCAACGGCGCGTCCCGACTTTCTTCCCCTGCCGGCCAAGGCCGTCATTCCTCGCGAAACAACAAAGTCGTTCCTGCCATCCTCCGCGTTGCTCCGGTCGCAAGCGATGCGGCGTCGGTCGCCTCCGGCCTGTCGATCGCCATCGAGGCCGCAATGGAGCGGTCCCGAAAACGAAACGGAGACTTACAATGGCGACCATCGGCACCTTCAAGAAGACCGGCTCGAACGAGTTCACCGGCGAAATCGTAACCCTCAGCGTCCAAGCCAAGGGCGTGCGCATCGTCCCCGACACCCGCGCCACCGGCGAGAACGCCCCCAGCCACCGGGTTCTGGTCGGCCGCGCGGAAATCGGCGCCGCCTGGTCCAAGCGCTCCAACGAGGGCCGCGACTATCTGGGCCTCAAGCTCGACGATCCGAGCTTCAACGCCCCCATCTACGCCAACCTCTTCGACGACGAGGACGGCGACACCCACTCGCTGATCTGGTCCCGCCCGACCCGCCGCGGCGACTGAGCCCCGAGCAAGGCCCCGGCCCAACAGGCCGGGGCCTTTCCACTGCTAGCGCGAATCACTTCGGCCGCCCGGCGAGGGCACCGCCAGCCCTGAGACGCCGATTACCCTCGCAATGGGCGCAAAGAACGACTATTATAGTCGTAGTTCTGGCAAGCGTGTGTCCGTCGGTGGGAGGTGATCATGCATGATCACCGCCCGACAATCGCGGGCCGCACGCGCGTTGCTGGGGTGGACACAGGAGACGCTCGCTGACAAGGCCCGGACATCGCTAACCGCGCTCAAGCGCCTTGAGTCCGAAAGTGGATTAGAGGTGTACGAGTCGACGCGCGATCAGGTGCGAAGGGCGCTTGAAACAGCCGGTATCGTCCTGCTTTCCACCGACAAGGGCGAAGGAGTGCTGCTGCTCCATGAGCGGGACGACCGGCCGACGAGGCGTTAGCAGCGCCGTGATCGCGTGGCACACACCATCCATCGCACGTTGTCACAGTAATGCCGGGCACGAGTGTTAACGAATGCTTTCCGCGCGAATATAGTCGCCTGATGGAATCCGCGATGCCGCCGTTTCTCGACGCGCCCCCGATCAGCCAGACCCTCACGGCCTATGACCGCGAGCATATGGTTCTCTATCTGCGCCTGCTCGATTCCTCGCGCGACGGAGCTGATTGGCGCGAAGCCGTCCAGATCCTCTTTGGCCTCGATCCGGCACGTGAACCGCACCGGTGCCGCCAGATCCATGACACGCATCTCGCCCGCGCCCAGTGGATGACCGAGCACGGCTATCGAGACCTGGCACGCTCGGCACCGTGATCGCCGCGATGCCTTTTCGGCACCACCCTTTGCCGGTCCTCTGACTTCCACTGAACAACCCAGCCGGGAATCCTGACTCTCCCACAAGTTCAACGACTAGGGAGGATCGTGATGACACCAGATGCTTCCGGCTGGCGCTCCTCGGAACGCTATGCCCATGTCGCCGACATGACCGCGTCCGACGTCGCGTGGGAATGGCTGCGTCGCAATGAATCCTACGATAGAGATTTTCAAGCGCTCAGCGACAACGAAAGCGAGCTGGGCGCGCTGACCGACAGGATCGGGCAGCGGTGGGGGTTGCGATTTCCCGGTAGACCCGATGCAGGCACCACCCGAAGCGCGGGTGATCTGGCTTCCCCAGGAAGACACAAGCGCCATCGTTCTTGGCGCACCTCCCGATATTCCATCCGCAAGCGCTGACCCCCAACCGACGCTCGACGCCGCCATCGGCATCGACGCCGGCAACGAGACCCATCTGGCTCTCGATCTCGGAAACGGCCAGCGCGTCGCGCTTGTTCATCCCTCCGCGACACGACCCGCGAAACCCTTCGGCGCCTTCATCCCGCTCGGGCAGGAAGGCTTCGACCGGCTCGAATCGGTCGCCCGCTTGCTCGCCGCCCTCCATGGTCGCGCCATACCGCCCGACACCCGACTGACACGGCAGCAACGCGCGCGGCTGTGCCGGATGCTGCAAGCCTTCGACGGTCATCGCGCGGGCGCGACCCAGCAAGAAATTGCGCAGGTCATATTTCGGATCGGCGCTCTCGGTCGCGATGAGTGGCAGGCATCCTCCGCCCGTCACGCCGTCAAATCCCTAATTCGAGATGCCCGTGCCATGATCGTGGGCGGCTATCGCACGCTGCTTCGTCATCGCCGGCAATCCTAGCTGGCCGTCATTCGGCTCTTGGTGGGCGAATTTAGGCCCCCCTGAATTCGCCCTGCATCTCGCCGGTCCTGCTTCGCCAACGTGGCCTTCGTTACCCGCCGCTGCCCGGCGGTCCCAACGAACCCACGGAGGCCCTCTCATGCGACCTGATCTCGCCCTTCTCCCGCCGCGCTTCCTGCGCACCAAGGAAGCCGCCGAATTTCTCAGCCTATCGGCCCGCACCCTCGAAAAGCACCGGACCTACGGCACCGGTCCGGCCTATCGCAAGCTCGGCGGCCGCGTCGTCTACGCCGTCGACGATCTCGAGGCCTGGGCCGAGCGCGGGGCCGTCACCTCCACCTCCGATCCGCGCGGCAGCGTGCTTCCGGCCAAGCGCCACACGCCCGCGCCGCCGGCACATGCCGGACGATACGCACGCTGACCGTCCCCGGATTCCCGAATGGCGGCGCGACACCAGTCCCTCTCGGAGCGCGGGCAGCTCGATCTGTTCCGTGCGCTCCCCGGCGAGTTCGCAGCCCGAGACGCGCAGGATCTCATGGCTTATCCGTTTTTCTCCCTCTCCAAGTCCCATCGCGTCACCCCAATCGACTTCGCCGCCGGCGATGTGTCGATCCGGGTGGAAGCCGTGCCCGATCACGGCATGGCGACCATCTGGGATGCCGACATTCTGATCTGGGCTGCGAGCCAGATCGTCGAGGCGCGTGACGCCGGCCTGCGCACCTCACGCCTGATGGCCGCCACCCCCTATGAGATTCTCAAGTTCATCGGCCGTGGCACATCCTTACGCGACTACCAGCGCCTGAAGGCCGCGCTCGACCGCCTGCAATCGACGACGGTCAGCACCTCGATCCGCCAAGCCGCCGAAGGCCGGCGTCACCGCTTCTCATGGATCAACGAGTGGAAGGAGCGCACGAACCGGAACGGCAAGCCGGACGGGATCGAGATGATCGTGCCCGACTGGTTCTATCAGGCCGTTCTCGACGACGCGCTCGTGCTGACGATCGACAGGGCCTATTTCGATCTCACGGGCGGACTTGATCGCTGGCTCTATCGCCTGGTGCGCAAGCACGGCGGGCGACAGCGCAATGGCTGGCGGTTCGACTTTCGCCACCTCCACCAGAAATCCGGCGCGCTGTCGCCGTTCAAACGCTTCGCCTTCGAGTTGCGCGACATCATCCGCCGCCAGCCGCTTCCCGGCTACACGCTGTTTCTGGAGATCGAGGCTGGCGGCCGGACGTTGCTCGCTTTCGAGCGGACGCCGCCCTGTGGAAAAGCTGTGAAAGGCTTCGTGCCATCGGGAACCCGAAAGCGCGTGCCATCAGGAACCGGTCCCTCGTGCCAACGGGAACCGAAACAGGGCCTAACCCATGACAGCAGAACCGAAAATCGCGCCCCTAACTTAGAATCTAACAGAGAATCTAACTTTGAAGAGCGCGCGCGGGAGGTGGAAAACCTCGTGCGGCAGACGGCGAACGCACTCAACGTCGCTGGCAAACGGCGCACAAGCAGCACCGCTCTCACCAACACCGACACAGCGAGAAACAGGTCCTCCGACGCTCCGCGGCTTCCCTTCGGTCCACGCTCGGGAGGCCATCGATGATCGTGGCGCTCCTCAATCAAAAAGGCGGCGTCGGCAAGACGACGCTGGCGCTGCATCTCGCCGGCGAATGGGCCGGTAAGGGAAAGCGAGTCACGCTGGTCGATGCCGATCCGCAGGGCTCTGCGCTCGACTGGTCGCAGCAGCGCGCCCGCGAACACGCGCCGCGCCTGTTCGGCGTCGTCGGCCTGGCGCGCGACACGCTCCATCGTGAGGCTCCCGAACTGGCGCGTGACGTTGATCATGTGGTGATCGACGGGCCGCCGCGC
Source organism: Bradyrhizobiaceae bacterium PARB1 (assembly GCA_002256345.1). Taxonomy (GTDB): domain Bacteria; phylum Pseudomonadota; class Alphaproteobacteria; order Rhizobiales; family Xanthobacteraceae; genus Tardiphaga. The sequence goes on from NKIY01000016.1 coordinate 17,756, forward strand.
GTCGCCGGGCTGATGCGCTCCGCGCTGCTCGCCGCCGACCTGGTATTGATCCCGGTGCAGCCGTCGCCGCTCGACGGCTGGGCATCGGCCGAGATGCTGGCGCTCCTGTCGGAGGCGCGCATCTATCGGCCGGAGCTTCGCGCCCGCTTCGTCCTCAATCGCTGCGGTGCTCGCACCGTGATCGCCCGCGAGACGGCCGAGACGCTCGCCGATCACGATCCGCCAGTGCTGCGCACGGCGATCGGACAGCGCGTCATCTACGCCGACGCCGCGCAATCGGGCCGGCTCGCCTTCGAGATTGACGACAACGGACCCGCCGCGCGCGAGATCGCGGCGCTCGTCACCGAGATCGAAAGGATCGCGCCATGAGCGAGCGATCCGAACGGCGCGGCTTCGCAGCGCGCCCAACCAATCCTGACGCCTGGATCAAGGCGGCCGATGCCCCCGCGGCGCGCGCGGCGGACGGTGAAGCCTTCACCGCCCGCATGACCATCGACGTCACGCCCGACCTGCGCGGACGGATCAAGATCGCCGCCTTCCGGCGCGGCGTCACCGTCGCCGACATGCTGCGCGATCTGCTCGCGCGCGAATTCCCACCGACCGAAGGAGACCCTTCATGACCGGCGCCGCGGCCCCCCGCATGCGCGGCGGCCTGACGCCGGCCACGCTCCCACAAGACAATCTCACCCATGTCGAACTGACCTGGGTCGAGAAGAAGATCGAGAACTGGATCCGCTTCGGTTCGCACGCCCACGAACAGATCCTCGATCGGCGCCGGCGTGTCCTATCGTTTCGCCCTGACACCGTCTTCGCCTTCGTCCGCTGGGCCTCGAATGACTTCGGCACGATCATCTCGCGCATCGACATCGTGCATACGGTGTCGCGCGGCGATGCGTACCAGACGCTGCCCTTCGTGCGGCCGGGTGGCGACATCCTGCTGAAGGCCGAGAGCTGGCCCAAGGTCGAGCGCGTGCTGCAGGCGATCGACGGGATCGAGCGCATCGGCATCGATCCCGAAGCGGTCTCGCCCGATCATTGGCGTCACGTCCACAATCGGCTGACCGCCGGACACGAGCCGCGCGCCTACACGCTCGACCATCATCGCGCGTTCTTGGCTCGCCGGAGGGCCGAGCCGTGAGCCGCGCTGGGCTTCTCCTCGCGACGACACTCGCCACGCTTGGCGTTGGCTATCCCGGCCTTACGCCGATGCCGATCAAGCTGATCTGGAACGCGTCGGCGAGCGCGCCGATCGGCCTCTATTCGATCGACTTCGACGGGCCGTTCGACGTCACCGATCTTGTCGCAGTCGATGCACCCGAACCGCTCGCGACCTTCCTCGCCGAGCGCGGCTATCTGCCCAAGGGCGTGCCGCTGATGAAGCGCATCCTCGCCGTCTCCGGGCAGACCGTTTGCCGCTCGAACCTCACCATCACGGTGGACGGTGTCGAGGTGGGCGCAGCGCTCGAACGTGATCGCGCCGGCCGCGATCTTCCCGTCTGGCAGGGCTGCCGCCGCGTCCAGACCGGCGAAGTCTTCCTCATGAACTGGCAGGTCCGCGACAGCCTCGACGGCCGCTACTTCGGCCTGGTCTCCACCGACCAGATCATCGGCCACGCCGTCCCGCTGTGGACCGACGAGGACGGCGCCGGCCGCTTCGCGTGGCGCGCACCGACACGTTGACCGCTTCCCGTCGGCGGGAGCGGTGCTCGCCGATGGCATTCCCACCCCCACCGCGAAGGAGACTGACATGCCCCAGATTGGCGAATTCACGCGCGACGAGACCGGCTTCATCGGACATCTCGGGACGCTCTTGCTGCATCAGGACATCATCATCGTCGCGGCGGAACCGTTCGACGCGGAGAACGCGCCGGATTATCGCGTTCACCTCTTCGACGGCATGAGCAACGAAACAGGCCCGGAGATCGGCGCGGGCTGGAAACGCACCGGCGAGAAGGCCGGCGAATATGTCGCGCTGCTGATCGACGATCCGACATTCCCGCATCCGATCCGCGCCAACCTGTTCCGCGACGACGATCCCGGCAACGCCTGGTCGCTGCACTGGTCGCGTCCACGCGATCGTGGCGAGAAGGATTGAGCGATGCTTGCTCGCCGCCAAACGACGAGCCGCTCGAGTGCGTCCGGGCCGCTTTGCGCTGCCCGGCGCATGGCTCTCCTTCTCCTTTCCGGCCTTACCCTCGCGAGCGTCACGCCGTCGGTCACGATGGCGCAGCGCGCTCCGATCGTCCGGCCGTCGCCACGCGATCCCTATGCCGATCACATCGCCGAGGCATCTAAGCGTTTCGGCGTTCCGATCGCATTGATTAGGGCGGTGATGCGTGCCGAAAGCGCCGGCGATCCGCGCGCTTTATCGCCGAAGGGCGCGATGGGCCTGATGCAGATCATGCCACCGACCTGGGCGGGCTTGCGCCTTCGCCACCGTCTCGGCGTCGATCCTTACGATCCGCATGACAACATCATCGCCGGCGCCGGCTATATCCGCGAGCTGTTCGATCGCTACGGATCGCCCGGCTGGATCGCGGCCTACAATGCCGGGCCTGGTCGTTACGAGGACTCGCTGAGGGGTCGTGCGCTGCCCGCGGAAACGCGCGCCTATGTTGCGAGCGTCATGCCGTCCGTCGCCAGCGGTGATGCAGCCGGTCCAATCGTGGTCGCAGCGCTAGATCCGCTCGCCTGGACACGCGCGCCGCTGTTCATTGCACAGCCGGACCGCAGACCAGCGACCGATCCCGTGCCGGGTGAGCGCGCTTCCGATGCTGCGATGACGTCATCATCCGTGCGCGATGTTTCCGCCATCGAGCCGCAGTCGGGCGGGCTATTTGTCCCGCGCTCCGGCGGGAGGAATACGCCATGAGCAGCCCGGTTCCGGATCGCACGATAGCGGGCTCCGGCGTGACATGGCGTGCGTGGAGGCTGGAGGCAGGCAACACGACCGGACGATGGCGAGATAAAAAGCCGCGAGGTGCGGCGTCGGTCGGTTGTGTTGTTTCAATAGGTTATGAGACGATTTCGCGATGTGCGGGGTTTATGCGCACCTCGCGTCAATGCTGGTTTCGCCGCGATTTCATGCCCTTGGCGCGATGTGTGGGGGCTCGGCCATGAGCGGCGACGACGATTTTCGCATCCGGCCTGGCCGTATCCGTTCCACCAGCGCGCAGCGGGCCCGACCCTTCATCGCTCAGGCGCTCGCTGCCGCGCAGAAGGCCGGCGCACGTATCTCGCGCTCCGGCCGGATCAGCTCCGGCAACCGCTCGACCTTCGGGCGCGGCCGGACGGCGAGCGTGCGCGCCAATCGACTGCTGACGGGACGTTCGCGCATCGTCGTCATCAAGACCAGGCTCGTTCGCCATCACGCGCGCGCCGCGCCACTTGCCGCCCATCTCAGCTACCTGCGCCGCGAGGGCGTCACCCGCGACGGGGAGAAGGCCCGGCTGTTCGGGCCGGAGACTGATGACGTCGACGGCCGCGGCTTCGCCGAGCGATGCCAAGACGACCGGCATCATTTCCGCTTCATCGTATCGCCGGAAGACGCGGTCGACATGGCGGACCTCAAATCCTTCGCCCGCGACCTGATGGGCCAGATGGCAAAGGATCTCGGCACGAAGCTCGATTGGGCGGCGGTCGATCACTGGAACACCGACAACCCGCACGTCCATATCATCCTGCGCGGGCGCGCCGACGATGGGCAGGATCTCGTCATCGCGCGTGACTACATCAAGGAAGGGATGCGCGCCCGCGCCGCCGATCTCATCACGCAGGAATTGGGGCCGCGCACCGATCTCGACATCCGCCGCAATCTGGAGCGCCAGGTCGAGGCGGAGCGCTGGACCCAACTCGATCGGCAGCTTGTTCGCGATGGCCGCGAGGGAGGCGTCATCGACATGGCGCCCGATCCGAACATCCGGCCCGACGAGTATCACGCGCTGAAGGTCGGGCGGCTTCGCAAGCTCGAAACGCTTGGTCTCGCTGAACAGGTCGGCCCCGGCCAGTGGATGATCGACGGCAGGGCCGAGACGACGCTGCGCGAGCTCGGCGAGCGCGGTGACATCATCAAGCGGATGCACCGCGCGCTGACCGAACGCGGCATCGAGCGCGGCTCGGCCAGCTATGTGCTGGCGGCAGAGAGTCTCGACACCCCGATCATCGGTCGGCTGGTCGATCGCGGCCTCGACGACGAGCTGAAGGGCACGGCCTATGCTGTGGTCGATGGTGTCGATGGCTGCACCCATCACATCAAGCTCCCCGACCTCGATGCGGCCGGCGACAGCGCGTCGGGCTCGATCGTCGAGCTGCGCAGGTTCGAAGACAACCAAGGGCAGCGGCGCGTGGCGATCGCCATCCGCTCCGATCTCGACATCGACCGCCAGATCTCCGCGTCAGGCGCAACCTGGCTCGACCGGCAGAATATCGCCCGCGAGCCGGCCGCGCTGTCCCAGGGTGGGTTCGGCGCTGAAGTTCGACAGGCGTTGGAGCGCCGCGCTGATCACCTGGTCAGACAGGGTTTCGGGGAGCGTCATGGCCAGCGTGTTACCTTCACTCGAAACCTGATCGACACGCTGCGCCGCCGCGAGCTTGAGGCGCTCGGCGACAAGCTGGCCGCCGAGACCGGCCAGCCGTTCAATCGGGCGGCCAGCGGCGAATATGTCGCCGGCTCCTACCGTCAGCGCTTCACGCTCGCCTCGGGCCGTTTCGCCATGCTCGACGACGGCCTCGGCTTCCAGCTCGTGCCGTGGACGCCCTCGCTGGAAAAGCAGCTCGGCAAGCACGTCTCCGGCGTCGCCCGCGATGACGGCGGCATCGACTGGAGCTTCGGCCGCAAGCGCGGCCTCGGCCTCTGATCCCTCGCAGAAAGATCCATCCCAATGTCCGCTACGAAAATTCTCTGGGGCCAGATTCTCACCGTCTTCGCCATCGTGCTGGTCACGACCTGGGGCGCGACCGAATGGGTGGCCTGGCGGCTCGCCTTCCAGCCTGAGCTGGGGCAGCCGTGGTTCCGGCTATTCGGCTTTCCCTTCTACCTGCCGCCCTCGTTTTTCTGGTGGTGGTATGGCTTCGACGCCTATGCGCCATCGATCTTCGTCGAGGGCGCCTACATCGCGGCATCGGGCGGCTTCATCTCGATCGCGGTCGCGATCGGCATGTCGGTCTGGCGGGCGCGCGAGGCCAAAAAGGTCGAGACCTACGGCTCGGCACGATGGGCCGAACGGCAGGAGGTGCAGGCCGCCGGCTTGCTCGGCGCCGATGGCGTCGTGCTTGGTCGATACGAGCGGGACTACCTCCGCCATGACGGGCCGGAGCATGTGCTGTGCTTCGCGCCGACACGATCCGGCAAGGGCGTCGGCCTGGTGGTGCCCTCGCTGCTGACCTGGCCCGGCTCGGCCATCGTTCATGACATCAAGGGCGAGAACTGGACGCTGACGGCGGGATTCCGCGCCAAGCACGGCCGCGTACTGCTGTTCGATCCGACCAACGCCAGATCGTCGGCCTACAATCCGCTGCTCGAAGTGCGCCGCGGCGAATGGGAGGTCCGCGACGTTCAGAACATCGCCGATATCCTTGTCGACCCCGAAGGCTCATTGGAGAAGCGCAATCACTGGGAAAAGACCAGCCATGCGCTGCTGGTCGGCGCGATCCTCCATGTCCTCTACGCCGAGGAGGACAAAACGCTTGCCGGCGTTGCGGCGTTCCTGTCGGACCCGAAGCGCCCGATCGAGTCGACGCTGGCGGCGATGATGAAGACAGCGCACCTCGGCGAAGCTGGGCCGCATCCCGTCATCGCCAGCGCCGCGCGCGAGCTGCTCAACAAGAGCGACAACGAGCGATCGGGCGTGCTCAGCACCGCCATGTCGTTCCTCGGCCTCTACCGTGATCCCGTCGTCGCCGAGGTGACGCGGCGTTGCGATTGGCGCATCACCGACATCGTGGGCGGCAAACATCCGACGACGCTCTATCTTATCGTGCCACCCTCCGACATCAACCGCACCAAGCCGCTCATACGTCTGATCCTCAATCAGGTCGGCCGCCGCTTGACGGAGGATCTGCAGGCGAAGGCCGGCCGCCATCGGCTGCTGCTGATGCTGGACGAGTTTCCGGCCCTTGGGCGGCTCGACTTCTTCGAGTCCGCGCTGGCCTTCATGGCGGGCTACGGCCTCAAGAGCTTCCTGATTGCCCAGAGTCTCAACCAGATTGAAAAAGCCTACGGCGCGAACAATTCGATCCTCGATAACTGCCATGTGCGCGTCAGCTTCGCCACGAACGACGAGCGCACGGCCAAGCGCGTGTCAGACGCGCTCGGCACCGCCACCGAGATGAAGGCGATGCGGAACTATGCGGGGCATCGGCTGTCACCCTGGCTCGGGCATCTGATGGTCTCCCGATCCGAGACGGCCCGCCAGTTGCTCACCCCCGGCGAGATCATGCAGCTCCCGCCGACCGACGAGATCGTCATGGTCGCGGGCACGCCGCCGATCCGAGCGAAGAAGGCGCGCTATTATGAGGATGCCCGCTTCAAGGAACGCATCCTGCCGCCGCCGGCGCTCGCGCAGCCGAAGCACGGCCGGCCTGACGATTGGACCGCGCTGCCGCTTCCGGCTCGGCCTGCGATCGCCGAGGCAAAGCCCGGGATGGAGACGGGCGACGAAGATCCGACCGGATCCGAGCGTCGCCAACAGCCCGAATTGAGCCGCATGAAGCCCGTCGAGAAGAAGGCGCCGATCGAGAACGAGTTCGAGATCGGCCTTGCCGATGACGCCGAGGATGACGCCACCCGCAATAGCCGGATGAACCGGCTGATGCAGGGTGTGGCGCGTCAGGTGTCGCTCGATCCCGGTGACGGCATGGAGCTTTAGTTAGGTCGCCATGACGAAATCCGCGAAAAAGCAGCGCCTCTCTGTCTATCTCGATCCCGCCGTGATGCGCCGGCTTACCGAGCATGCTGCGCGCCGCGATCATTCACGATCGCTGGTCGCGGAGGCGGCCATCGAATCCTTCCTGTCGCCCGATGCGGCTGAGCGGCAGGAAGCCGCAATCACCAAGCGCCTCGATCAGCTCGATCGCCGCATGACGCGGATGGAACGCGACGTCGGCATCTCCGTCGAGATGCTGGCAGTGTTCGTGCGGTTCTGGGTCGCCACCACGCCGGCGTTGCCGGAACCTGCTGCGCAGGCTGCGCGTGCCAAGGCCGGCGAACGCTATGATCAGTTCGTCACCGCTCTCGGCCGCCGCCTCGCGAAGGGTCCGAAGCTAAGGCAGGAGATTTCCGAGGACGTCGCCGCCGACGGTGAGCCATAGTGTGTCGCGTCAATCTAACCGGATCGGCGTAAGATCATCCTTCGACAAATCTCGCGAGGTTTTCGAGAGTCGAACGAAGCCCGACATCGTGGTCCGCTTTGCTTATTCCGATCGGCACATTCTCGGCGATGATCGAGACATCAGTGCCGCCCGCCACGGGCGACAGGCTCCACGTCATTCGCATCTCGCCGGCGAAAGCCGGATCATCGGACTGAAACGTCACGATCTGGACGACGCGACGATTCGGGACCAGCTCTGCGAAGCGACCTTCGACGACATCAGTGTCGTCGGAGGTCTTGCCTGCATTCGGGTGATCGCCGCGATAGGTCAGCGCCATCCTGTAGGTGCCACCTGGCCGGGCGTCGAACTCGTAGATCTGGCCGGTCATCCCATCCGGCGGAAGCCACTGCGGCCATGCCTTGGGATCAACAAACGCACGATAGATCACGTCCGCGCTGGCGGCGATGAATCGCGTCGCTGAGTCGGTTCTCCCATGGCTGATATTCGCCGTCATTGATCGCTCACCTCGCGTCGTTCGAATTCTGACCCCGCCGTTCTCCTGTATTTGCACGCTACACTACTACGCCGATGAATCTTTGTTGAATCGGCCCAAAATCAGGCCCTTTTAATCATCCCCGTCCGGGGAAGGACTGTCTCGACCCCGATGGAATCGGGGGTCATGTGGCGGCTTCACATCAACATGCGGAAGGTCTGGCGCGCGGCGCGCGAATGCTGCGCACGGCGCTTGGCCCGGCGATCGCCCGCTACCTCGACGACGCCAGCATCGTTGAAGTGATGCTCAACCCTGATGGGCGGCTCTGGATCGACCGCCTATCCGAGGGGCTGTCCGACACGGGCGAGCGGCTGTCAGCGGCGGACGGCGAGCGCATCGTCCGCCTGGTCGCCCACCACGTCGGCGCCGAGGTTCACGCGGGCGCGCCGCGCGTGTCGGCGGAGCTGCCCGAGACGGGAGAGCGGTTCGAGGGCCTGCTGCCGCCTGTCGTCGCCGCGCCGGCCTTCGCGATCCGCAAGCCCGCGGTCGCGGTGTTCACGCTCGACGATTATGTCCACGCCGGGATCATGTCGGCCGGACAGGCTGTGATGCTGCGCCAGGGCGTGGCGTCTCGCGCCAATATCCTCGTCGCCGGTGGCACATCCACCGGCAAGACCACGCTTACCAACGCTCTCCTCGCCGAGGTCGCGAAGACCGCCGATCGTGTCGTCATCATCGAGGATACGCGCGAGCTGCAATGCGCCGCGCCGAATCTCGTGGCGATGCGTACCAAAGACGGCGTCGCCTCGCTGTCCGATCTCGTGCGCTCGTCGCTGCGCCTGCGCCCCGATCGCATTCCGGTCGGCGAGGTGCGCGGAGCCGAGGCGCTGGAGCTGCTCAAGGCTTGGGGCACCGGACACCCCGGCGGCGTCGGCACGATCCACGCCGGCACCGCGATCGGTGCGCTGCGCCGGATGGAGCAGCTCATCCAGGAGGCCGTCGTCACTGTCCCGCGGGCGCTGATCGCCGAGACAATCGACATCGTCGCCGTCCTCTCCGGCCGCGGCTCTCTGCGCCGGCTTTCCGAACTCGCACGCGTCGAGGGCCTCGGCCCGGACGGGGACTATCGCATCGCGCCGGCCGTCATCGAGGGCGACGGCGACCCGGCCCTGCTCACCCCAAGCCCTGAAGGAGAAAGCCTGTGATCGACCGCCTGCGCCCAATGCGCCTGACTCAAGTGCGCCAACGTCTCGGCATGACCGTGTCCATCGCCACGCTGTCGGTAGTGATGGCCGCGCCCGCCCACGCCTCCGGCTCGTCGATGCCGTGGGAGCAACCGCTGCAACAGATCCTGCAATCGATCGAAGGCCCCGTGGCCAAAATCATCGCGGTGATCATCATCATCGTCACCGGCCTGACGCTCGCCTTCGGCGACACGTCCGGCGGCTTCCGTCGGCTGATCCAGATCGTGTTCGGTCTCTCGATCGCCTTCGCCGCGTCGAGCTTCTTCCTGTCGTTCTTCTCGTTCGGCGGCGGGGCGCTGGTCTGATGACGGGCATTGTCGAACAGGGCGGTGAAGTCCCGGGTTACACGGCCCCCGTTCACCGGGCGCTGACCGAGCCGATCCTGCTCGGCGGCGCGCCGCGCGCCATCGCCATCATGAACGGGACGCTCGCTGGCGCCGTCGGCCTGGGGCTGCGTCTCTGGCTGGTCGGCATCGCCATCTGGGCGATCGGCCATGTCGCGGCAGTTTGGGCAGCGAAGCGCGATCCGCTCTTCGTCGACGTAGTGCGCCGCCATCTGCGCGTCCCCGCGCACCTCTCGGTCTGACGGGGAGCGCGCCGATGATGAACCTCGCCGAATACCGCAACCGCAACAGCCGACTCGCCGACTTCCTGCCGTGGGTGGGCCTGGTGGGCGCCGGCATCGTCCTCAACAAGGACGGCAGCTTCCAGCGCACCGCGCAGTTCCGCGGCCCCGATCTCGACAGCGCCGTCCCGGCCGAACTGGTCGCTGTCGCCGGCCGCCTCAACAATGCCTTCCGACGCCTCGGCTCCGGCTGGGCGATCTTCGTCGAGGCGCAGCGCCATGCCTCGAACCTCTATCCCGACAGCCGCTTTCCCGATCCCGCGTCGGCGCTGGTCGATGCCGAGCGCAAGGCGGATTTCGAGGAAGCCGGCGCGCATTTCGAGTCGAGCTATTTCCTGACCTTCACCTATCTGCCGCCGGCCGAGGACGCCGCGCGTGCAGAATCCTGGCTCTACGAGGGGCGGGAAAAGTCGGGCCTCGACCCCAACGAGGTGATGACCGGCTTCGCCGATCGCACCGATCGCATCCTGCGCCTGGTCGAAGCCTTCATGCCGGAATGCCGCTGGCTCGATGACGCGGAGACGCTCACCTATCTCCACGGCTGCGTCTCGACCAAGCGGCATCGGGTCCGCGTCCCCGAAACGCCGATCTATCTCGACGCGCTGCTCGCCGATCAGCCGCTCACTGGCGGGCTCGAGCCGCGCCTTGGTACGTCGCATCTGCGCATCCTCACAGTCACCGGCTTTCCGACGGCGACGACGCCGGGCCTGCTCGACGAGCTGAACCGTCTCGCATTTCCGTATCGCTGGTCAACGCGCGCGATCCTACTCGACAAGACCGACGCGACCAAGCTGCTGACCAAGATTCGGCGGCAGTGGTTCGCCAAGCGCAAGTCGATCGCCGCGATCCTCAAGGAGGTGATGACCAACGAGGCGTCCGTCCTCGTGGACACCGACGCCGCGAACAAGGCGGCTGACGCCGATCTCGCGCTCCAGGAACTCGGCGCCGACTATGCCGGGATGGCGTATGTCACCGCGACGGTGACGGTGTGGGACGAGGATCCGCGCATAGCCGACGAGAAACTGCGCCTGGTCGAGAAGGTCATCCAGGGCCGCGACTTCACCGCCACGGCCGAGACCATCAACGCGGTGGACGCCTGGCTCGGCTCGTTGCCCGGCCACGTCTATGCGAACGTCCGCAAGCCTCCGATTTCCACGCTCAATCTCGCCCACATGATCCCGCTGTCAGCGGTGTGGGCGGGGCCGGAACGGGACGAGCATTTTGCAGCGCCCCCTCTGCTCTTCGGCAAGACCGAAGGCTCGACCCCGTTCCGGCTTTCGCTTCACGTCGGCGACGTCGGCCACACGCTGATCGTCGGCCCGACCGGCGCGGGCAAGTCGGTCCTGCTGGCGCTGATGGCGCTGCAGTTCCGACGCTATGCCCGCGCCCAAGTCTTCGCCTTCGACTTCGGCGGCTCGATCCGCGCGGCGGCGCTCGGCATGGGCGGCGATTGGCATGACCTCGGTGGCGATCTCAGCGACGGCGCGACCGATAGCGTCAGCCTTCAACCGCTCGCTCGCGTTCACGACGTGCCCGAGCGCGCTTGGGCGGGCGACTGGATCGTATCGATCCTGACCCGCGAGGGGGTGCCGATCACGCCCGAGGTGAAGGAGCATATCTGGACGGCGCTGACCTCGCTGGCATCGGCGCCCGTCGAGGAGCGCACGATCACTGGCTTGGTCGTGCTGCTCCAATCGAACGATCTCAAGCAGGCGCTCAGGCCTTATTGCGTCGGCGGTCCCTACGGCCGGCTGCTCGACGCCGAGCGCGAGTATCTTGGCTCGGCCTTCGTTCAAGCGTTCGAGACCGAAGGGCTGATCGGCACCGGCGCGGCGCCCGCGGTTCTCTCCTACCTCTTCCATCGGATCGAAGATCGGCTAGATGGTTCGCCGACTCTTCTCATCATCGACGAGGGCTGGCTGGCGCTGGACGATGACGGCTTCGCCGGCCAGCTCCGCGAATGGCTGAAGACGCTCCGCAAGAAGAACGCCAGCGTCATCTTCGCCACGCAATCGCTCAGCGACATCGACGGCTCGGCGATCGCGCCCGCCATCATCGAAAGCTGTCAGACCCGGCTCCTGTTACCGAACGAGCGCGCGATCGAGCCACAGATCACCGCGATCTATCGCCGCTTCGGCCTCAACGACCGCCAGATCGAGATCATCGCGCGGGCGATGCCGAAGCGCGACTATTACTGCCAGTCGCGGCGCGGCAACCGGCTGTTCGAGCTCGGCCTGTCCGATGTCGCGCTCGCGCTCTGCGCCGCGTCATCGAAGACCGATCAGGCGGCCATCGCCCGAATCGTCGCCGAACACGGCCGCGACGGCTTTCTCGCCGCCTGGCTTGATCACCGTGAAGTCGGCTGGGCCGCCGATCTCATCCCCACGCTCACCAACAAGGAGACGTCCCAATGAAACTGCGCAATTCCCGCGCAGCGCGTTTTGCTGCCGCGCTGCTATCCGCTCCCGTCGCGCTCACGCCCATGCTGGCGACGCCCGCCCACGCCATCATCGTGTTCGATCCCTCGAACTATGCGCAGAACGTGCTGACGGCGGCCCGATCGCTCCAGCAGATCACCAACCAGATCACCTCGCTTCAGAACGAAGCGCAGATGCTGATCAACCAGGCACGCAACCTGGCGAGCCTGCCGTTCTCGTCGCTGCAGCAGCTTCAGCAGTCCGTTCAGCGCACGCAGCAGCTTCTCAACCAGGCGCAGAATATCGCCTACGACGTCCAGCAGATCGATCGGATGTTCCAGCAGAAATACGGGAACGTCTCACTGTCGGCCTCCGACCAGCAACTCGTCATCGATGCGCGCTCGCGCTGGCAGAACACTGTCGGCGGCCTGCAGGACGCGATGCGGGTGCAGGCGGGCGTCGTCGGCAACATCGACACCAACCGCACGCAGATGTCCGCGCTGATCGGCCAGAGCCAGGGCGCGACCGGCGCGCTGCAGGCGACGCAGGCCGGCAACCAGCTCCTCGCGCTTCAGGCGCAGCAACTCGCGGATCTCACCGCCGTCGTGGCGGCCAACGGCCGGGCGCAGGCCTTGCAGTCGGCTGAGCAGGCCGCCGCCGCCGAACAGGGCCGCGAGCAGCGCCGGCGTTTCCTGACGCCGGGCTCGGGCTATCAGCCCGGCAACGCCCGAATGTTCCCGAACAGCGGCAACTGAGGCTAGCGCGATGGACGGCAAGACCCTCGCTCGCGTCGGCGCCATTGTCTTCGTCGCGGTCGCCATCACGGCGACCGCGATCGAGATGAGCCGCAAGGACGTTTCGCCGGACGTCCTCGCGACGCAGGGCCGTTCGGTCACAGCACAAGATCCTCTCGCCGCCGAACTGCTTCGCTGTTCCGAGATCGGTGAGGCCGGCACGCGCGATCCCAATTGCCTGAAGGCATGGGCAGAGAACCGGCGCCGCTTCCTCGGCCGGCCGGCCCCGGTTTCATCATCGTCGCCGGTTGCGCCGACCACGATGTTTCCAAGTGCGCCCGCGTCGGCTGATCCTATCCACAAAGACAGTGCGCCAGCGGGCGTGACCGAGCCTGCGATGCAGGCCGAGCGCGCCCGGCCGGAGGTTCGCTGACATGGGCGGCACCGGCGTCATCGACCATTTCCTTGAGGTCTTCACTCGCTACATCGACGGCGGCTTCGGCCTGCTCGGTGGCGAAGTCGGTTTCATCGCCACCACCTTGATCGTCATCGACGTCACGCTCGCCGCACTCTTCTGGTCGTGGGGCGCGGACGACGACATTATGGCGAGGCTAATCAAGAAGACGCTCTTCGTCGGTGTCTTCGCCTACCTTATCTCCAACTGGAACAATCTCGCCCGCATCATCTTCGAGAGCTTCGCGGGCCTCGGCCTGAAGGCGTCGGGTACGGGCTTCGCCGTCAGCGATCTCATGCGACCCGGCAAGGTGGCCCAGACCGGTCTCGATGCCGGCCGCCCACTGCTCGACTCCATCTCCAGCCTGATGGGCTACTGGTCGTTTTTCGAGAACTTCATCCAGATCGCCTGCATGTTTTTCGCCTGGGCTCTGGTGCTGCTGGCGTTTTTCATCCTCGCGATCCAGCTCTTCGTCACCCTGATCGAGTTCAAGCTGACCACGCTCGCCGGCTTCGTCCTCATTCCCTTCGGCCTGTTCGGCAAATCCGCCTTCATGGCCGAGCGCGTGTTGGGCAACGTCATCTCCTCCGGCATCAAGGTGCTGGTTCTCGCCGTCATCATCGGCATCGGCTCGACGCTGTTCTCCGAGTTCACCTCCGGCTTCAACGGCGCAACGCCGTCGATCGACGACGCCATGGCGATCGTGCTTGCCGCGCTGTCGCTGCTTGGTCTCGGCATCTTCGGCCCCGGCATCGCCAACGGCCTCATCTCCGGTGGCCCGCAGCTCGGCGCAGGCGCGGCCATTGGTACTGGTCTCGCCGCCGGTGGCGTTGTCGCAGCCGGCGCGGCCGCCGCCGGCGCAGCCGTGTCCGGTGGAGCTGCACTTGCTGGCGGCGCAGCCGCTGCGGCCCGCGGTGGTGCAGCCCTCGCAGGCGGGGCCTCCACCGCCTATAGCCTCGGCGCGGCCGGACAAACGGGTGCATCGGGTGTCGCGTCCGGTCTTGGTAATGTTGCCAGCACCGGCGCGAAGGCGGCCGTCTCACCGTTGAAGCGCGCAGCCGGGCGCGCCGCCGACAGCCTCAAGCAGAGCTATCAGGCCGGCGGCCAAGCCGCGACGGAGATCGCCACGGGTACTTCCGGCGCCGCAACGACAACCGCTGCGGAGGCCGCATCTGCGGGAGCCGCGTCCTCTGCCGGCGACGGCCCGCCGGCCTGGGCGAAGCGCATGAAACGCTCGCAGCAGATGTCACACGGCGTTCAGGCCGCCGCCCACGCCGTGCGCAGTGGCGACAGCCATGGCGGCGGCTCCTCCGTCAACCTTTCCGAAAGCAACTGACCATGTTCAAACGACCATCCACTCATTACGGCAAAACCCCTCAGCCCGAGACGCCCTATCAGCGCGCCGCGCAGGTCTGGGACGATCGCATTGGCTCCGCCCGCGTGCAGGCCCACAACTGGCGCTACATGGCCTTCGGCTCATTGGCGCTCGCGGGCGGGCTTTCGGCCGCGCTGGTCTGGCAGTCCGCCAACGGCTCGATCGTGCCCTGGGTGGTGCAGGTTGACCGGCTCGGCCAGGCGCAGGCCGTGGCACCGGCGACCGCCGACTATCAGCCGAACGATCCGCAGATCGCCTTCTACCTCGCGCGCTTCATCGAGCAGGTCCGCTCGATCCCGTCCGACGCCATCATCGTGCGGCAGAACTGGCTGCGCGCCTATGATTTCACGACACAGGGCGGCGCGCTCGCGCTCAACGACTATGCTCGCGCCAACGACCCGTTCACCAAGGTCGGCAAGCAGCAGATCGCGATCGAGGTGTCCTCGGTCATCCGCGCCTCGCCGTCGAGCTTCCGCATCGCCTGGATCGAGCGCCGCTATCAGGATGGCTCGCTGGCTTCCACCGAGCGCTGGTCCGCCATCCTCACCGTTGTCGTGCAGCCCCCTCGTGACGCCGACACGCTGCGGAAGAATCCCCTCGGAATCTACGTCAACGCCATCAACTGGTCGAAGGAGCTTGGATAATGACACCGACCTTCCGCAAAGCCGGGAGGCCGGCTTTCCTCAACCGCGCCGTTCCGGCTTTCCGTAAATCCGGCTTGCCACTTCTCTGGCTTTGCACGTCGGCGCTCGCCGGCTGTGCCGGACACACGCCGCCGCCGGAGATCTCCTACGACAATGCGGCTCCGGCCGTTCAAACGTCCGATCCGCCAGCGCCGGTCAGGGTGGTGGAATTGCCCAAGCCGCTCCCGCTGCCCGGTCAGTTGAAGCCGCTCGGCAAGGACGGCAAGCCCGAGCCAGAACCGGCCGATCCCGCCACGCGCGTCAACCAGGCCAACGCCGCCGCGCGCGTCCAACCCGTCCGCAACGGCTTCATCAACTCGATGCAGGTCTATCCCTTCGTCGATGGCGCGCTCTATCAGGTCTACGCGTCACCGGGGCAGATCACCGACATCGCGCTTCAGCCCGGCGAGCAGCTCGTCGGCTCCGGTCCCGTCGCCGCCGGCGACACGGTGCGCTGGATCATCGGCGATACCGAGAGCGGCGTTGGCGCGGCGAAGCAGATCCATATCCTCGTGAAGCCCACCCGCGCCGAGCTGATGACCAACCTCGTCATCAACACCGACCGGCGCACCTATCACATGGAATTGCGCGCGACGCCTTCGACCTACATGGCGTCGGTGTCCTGGCAATATCCGCAGGACCAACTCATCGCGCTGCGCCGTCAGAACCAGCAGGCCGAGGCCGCGCAGCCCGTCTCCAGCGGCATTGATCTCGCCCGCGTCAATTTCCGCTACGAGGTGACGGGCGACCGCGCGCCGTGGCGGCCGCAGCGCGCCTTCGATGACGGGAAACAGGTGTTCATCGAATTTCCGCGCGGCATCGGCCAAGGCGAGATGCCGCCGCTGTTCGTGGTCGGGCCGGAGGGCGACACCTCCGAGCTGGTGAACTATCGCGTGCGCGGCAACTACATTATCGTGGATCGCCTGTTCGCCGCCGCCGAATTGCGGTTCGGCGCGGGCAAGGACCAGAAGCGCGTCCGCATATCCCGCACCGACGGGAGGCCGGCATCGTGAGCGACGAACGCGATCCCGAAATGGAAGAAGGCCGGGCGCTGGGTTCGACGCCCGAGCCTCAGCCGGCCGACGTTGATGACACCCGGCCGCTGACCGGCGAACCCGCCGCGACGATGCGGCTGCGTGCCGAGCCGCCGCGTGTGACCCGCCTTTCCCGCAAAGTGCTGGCCGGTCTGGGTCTCGCTGCAAGCCTCGGTGTTGGCGGGGCGCTAATCTACGCGCTTCAAACCCGTCACGGCGGCCAGGGCCAGGAGCTGTACTCGACGGACAACCGCTCGACACCGGATGGCCTCGCTGGATTGCCGAAGGATTATTCCGGCGTTCCGAAGCTCGGCCCGCCACTGCCCGGCGACCTCGGCCGTCCGATCCTCAATGCGCAGAATGGCGCCCCCGTGCCGCCGATCGGCGCACGGCCGACAGGCCCCGTGGGACCAAGCCCAGAGGAACAACGCCGGGCCCAGGAGCTGGAGGCTGCGCGGACCGCACGGCTGTTCGCCTCGACCGAGAATCGGCCCGCCAGTGCCGCGACCTCGGCGCAACCGACCGCGACCGCCACGCCTCTCGCCGATCTCTCCAGCCTCGGCCTCGCGCCGCAGCCGGCGACGCCCTCGGCGCAGGACCGGCAGCTCGCATTCCTCAACCAGGCGCCCGACAAGCGAACCGTCTCGCCGGATCGTGTTGCGGCGCCGGCGTCGAAGAATGTGCTTCAGGCCGGTGCCGTCATCGCCGCCGCGCTCATCACAGGCATTCGCTCCGACCTGCCCGGTCAGATCACCGCGCAGGTGACCGAGAACATCTATGACAGCCCGACCGGCAAGATCCTGCTCGTGCCCCAGGGCACGCGCGTCGTCGGGCAGTATGACAGCGGCGTCGGCTTCGGTCAGCGGCGCATTCTCCTCGTCTGGAATCGGCTGATCTTCCCCAATGGCCGCTCCATCGTGCTGGAGCGTCAGCCTGGTGCAGACGCGGAGGGCTATGCCGGGCTCGAGGATGGTGTCGACTATCACTGGGGCGAACTGTTCAAGGCCGCTGCGCTCTCAACGATCCTGAGTATCGGCGCCGAGGCCGGTTCGTCGGGTCAGGACAGCGATATCGTCCGCGCTCTTCGTCAGGGCGCCTCGAACAGCGTCAGCCAGACCGGTCAGCAGATCGTCCAGCGTCAGCTCAACATTGCTCCGACGCTCACCATCCGGCCGGGGTTCCCCGTCCGCGTCATCGTCACGCGCGATCTAGTGCTCGAACCCTACGGAGGCTGAGATGGCCAAGCTGAAATTGGGACCGATCGTCGACGACAAGCCGGTGAAGGTCTCGGTGGAGCTGCCAGCGAGCCTTCACCGCGATCTCGTCGCCTATGCCGAGATTCTCGCCCGCGAAGCGGGGCAGTCACCGGCCGACCCCGTTCGCCTAATCATCCCGATGCTGGAGCGGTTCATAGCCACGGATCGGGGATTTGTAGCGGCGAGGAGGTCAAAAGGATCGCCGCGGTCGCCTGGATGATTGTCGCAGCTGCTGACCGTGACATCGAACGTGCGAGACTCAGGAGGCGGCGCCATGCGGGGTTGTCATTCCGTGGTGACCAGACCGCACAAAATGGTAGAACCTCATCCACAAGCTGCCGATAAACAGTTCCAGGAAACTGGGCTGCCGTTCCGGCCTCACTCATGACGGTCAGGCCACGCCCGATCGCAACGAGCGATAGGAGATTGTCTCTCCCCACGTATTGGGTGTGGATTTCCGGGTGTCGCCCAAGATCGGCGAGGCGCTGGACCAAATAGTCGTGGATCTCCGATCCAGGGGCGCCGTCACTTACAATAAATCTCTCGCCAGCAAGATCACTCCAGCTAAGCACCGGTTTCTCGGAAAGAGGGTGGTCGCTGGGCAGCACTGCGAATACTCGCTCGGACCAAAGCTGTTCTGTTTGGCAGTCCGACCACTGTGCGGTTCCCGTAATGAAAGCTACATCGAGCTGAAGTCGCCGGATCGAGGCAACATGATCCGCAGGATCACCGTCAAAAAATTCGACCCGTACACTCGCATGTTCCTTGCCATAGGCCCCCAGTAACTCGCACAGGAATCCGGACGCGAGCGACGAAAAGATACCAACCTTGATATGCCCCCGCTCAGAGCGGCCTATGGCGGCCACATCCCTAGCGCCGTGCTCGATCTGCTGAAGACCCTTACGTGCGCGACGCACGAAATGCTGCCCCGCCAACGTCAGGCAGACGCCGCCGTTGTGCCTCTGAAACAACGAGGCACCAAGTTCGTCTTCAAGATCGCGGATGCGACGGCTGATCGCTGATTCCTGTATCTCCAAGGCCGACGCCGCCTTTCGAAAGCTACCGTGCTCGGCCGCAGCAAGGAAGTACCGAATCTGGCGGAGTTCAAGCATGGGCCGCTCGCGACCACGGCCTATTTGAAATGAGGTCTGACGTTGTAACAGCCCAAGGTCGCATTTGCTTCTGTATGTATTCGGCCAGAAGCGCTTTTGTATGTTCCTTGAGTGGGCGTCGACCGTTCAAGAACGTACGCGCGATACCGATCGACAACCTTCGCAACCTGATCGCATGCATCGATCTATATGCACAAGCTACCACGACCACCGCGTCCAAACCGCAACTAAGGCAGCACCTCCTGATTCATGCCTCAAATAGACGGTCGCATGCGCGCGCGGACGGATGATTTTATATAGTCTCGATATACGAAGGTATCGATCAAATATACCGGCCCCTGAATAGGTCGGGCGCCGATATATCCCACTGATTTGGTGCCGACGAATTTGGCAGATGTCATTCAGCCGGTATCGAGATTCAGACGCTTAAATTGTCTGAAATCCTAACAAGGTCAATAACCGTCTTGGCTTGCAACTTTTGCATAAGATGGCTCCGGCGAACCTTCACCGTAATCTCACTAACATTCAATTCGGCAGCAATCTGCTTATTAAGAAGACCCTTTACAACGAGCTTGAAAACGTCTCGCTCGCCGGGCGTTAGCGTCTCCCAACGGGCGTTCAAGTCCAGCGAGCGCGCTTCATTCTCTCGCCTTTGTCGATCTTTCTCGATCGCCTGTTGGATGGCATCCAGCAAATCTTGGTCGCGAAAAGGCTTCGTCAGGAATTCGAAGGCGCCATTCTTCATGGCGCTCACGCCCATCGCGATGTCCCCGTGTCCCGTGATGAAAATTGTCGGGAGATGAATGCCGTATTCCGGCATTTGTCGGTGAAAATCGATGCCGCTTTGTCCAGGCATTCTAACGTCAAGCAGCAGACAGCCGGGTACATCCAAGATAGTGCTTTCGAGGAATTCGGCGACCGAGCTGTGCGAGCGAACTTGAAGCCCGACCGACGCGAGCAAATCTTCAAGCGCAGCTCGAACAGACCGATCGTCATCTATGACATAGACGATGGGTTGCGGCCGCGGTTCTATGATCGGTTCGTTCTTCATCAGGCTACCTCCGTGTAGCGCGGTAGGCGTACCTCGAATGCGGCTCCGCCCACCGGATTGGGAGCAGCACAAATTTGGCCCCCATTTGCTTCGACGATCGCCTGACTGATGGTCAGGCCGAGCCCCATGCCTCCTTCTTTTGTCGTCCAAAAGGCATCAAAAAGATGTTCGCGCGCGCTTGGCGTCAGGCCGGCACCGGAATCGGCCACCGTAAGAACAACGGTATCTGGCGCCGCCTGCGAGGCGGTGATTCGTAAGCGACGCTCAGGCAACGCGCCGGCCGCCATCGCCTCCGTAGCATTAAGAACAAGGTTGCTTATGACCTGCTGGATCTGCACTCGGTCAGCGAAAACGCGAGGTAGGTCGTCATACATGTCTAGCTGCAGGGCGATGCCGCTACGCTCGATCTCGCTGCGTGACAAGGTTACGATTTCACGAACGGCTTCCCTTAGGTCGAATGGCTGTCTGTGCGGAGCCTCGCCCTTCGAAAGGGCACGGATCCGCGCTATGACCTGACTCGCCCGGTTCGCGTCACTAACGATGCGGTCAAGCGCGCGACGGGCCTTCTCGAGATTTGGCGGCTCCTGGCTCAGCCATCGGGCGCACGCACCACCGCTGGCGACAACGGCAGCCAATGGTTGGTTTACTTCATGCGCTATCGACGCCGACAGTTGGCCCAGCGTCGTCACCCGCGCAATACGCAAGAGGCGGTCGCGGGCCTCCAGCGCCTCTGCCTTTGCGGCGACCATCCTCAAACTGAGATAGGTTGTGACCCCGATCGCAACGATGCTAATCCCGGTATTGACGATGCCTACTTCGTATGCGCCGGAGGGGGTCAGAAAGAAGCTGATCAAGGTCAGCGCGACGCAAATGCAAGCGAGAACTACCACAGCCGCGCCAGACAAGATGCGTGTAGCAACGAGAATGACTGCCGTGTAAAATACGGCTGCAGCGATGGCATAATCCGTAACCGTATCGGCGATGAAAATGCCTGCCATCGCAACACCCATCGCGATCAGTGTCAGTGCCGATCTTGGACGGCTGTCATTGACCACCTTGAGCATTGTTCGCCTCTCTCGATCAACCTACGCGCTTTCAGTATTCTTCCCGAATCTACTCCGCTCAGTGGCTAGATATCTATTAATTCTCGATCATTCGCCTAGCTCTAACCGCCATCGAGCGGACGTTACCAGCGGCTCCAGGCTGAGACGACCGATAATCTGTTCCAGAACGCGATCCTGCCGAGTGTCGGCCCGCACGGTCGCGCTCACCTGGACTCGATTTGTGTCCTCGATATTGGTGCTTTCGAGGTCGCGAATGTGTAGAACGCCGGCAAGATCACGAAGAAGAAGCGCTCGAACATGCGCCTCGGCCTCTCCATGACAGATAATGCTGATAGCATAGGCGCTCTCCAACTGGCCTCCAGCGAATGACTGGCGCTCAATGAGGCGCACGAGCGGACGCAGAACTCCATTGACTGCGATGACGAACATCGTCGCAATCAACGCGTGAAAGAAAAATCCAGCTCCGCATAGCGCGCCGATCGCGGCCGAACACCACAGCGTCGCCGCCGTGTTGAGCCCGCGCACGTTCAATCCCTCCTTGAAAATGATGCCTGCGCCCATGAAGCCGATGCCGGAAACGATCTGGGCCGCAACACGCGTCGGACTCGACTCTCCGGGGAATAGCCCTGCAAAGAGGACGAAGATGGCGGCGCCGAGTGCAACGAGGGTGTTGGTTCGTAGCCCAGCCAGGCGTTGGCGCCATTGCCGCTCGAAGCCGATCAAACCGCCGAGAAGGAATGCGCCTCCGAGCGTGAGCGCAGTATGGCCAAGACTTTGCCAATCCATATGAATGTCCCATCTTGCAGCGTCGGCTACACTCCACCGACGGAAGTCCCTGCAATTGTTGGAATTTCTGCTCCATCGGCTGTCAGAACTCGGCGTGTGCGCGAAGCGACAGAATCGAAGCTGGTCCGCGGTCGGCGTTGTAGGCGGGGTTTGCAACAAACTGATAGTCGAAGGTGACGGCGCTCCAATCGTTGAACCGCAGGGCGTAGTATGCCTCGATGATCGACTCGTGACCGTAACGCAGCCGCCCATCACCGATCAGCAATCCCGTGCCTCCCGCAGCGAGGAAATCACGATGTGCGCGTGACAGGCCGTTGACCGCAGCCCCGAGCCCAATGGTGTCCGAGGGCCGTCCCCATGCGGTGCCCTTCAGGGCGAAACCGCCGGAAATGCTGCGGTCGATATCCGTGAAGGATAGAATTTCGGTTCGACCGTCGTTCCAGCTTGCACGGGCGAAAAGCCCGAGGTCAGCCGTCAAAGCCTGTTCGATGTTCCCGTAAAAGCCATATTTATTCTGATTGCGGCGCAGGGCCGTCATCGCATCGTTGATATCCGTTTGCGGACTTGCCTGGGCGATGTCGATGGCATCGCGATACGCGCCGGTGCGGCCGCGGTTGACGAAAGTGCCAATGCGAACCTTACCGGGCTGCCCGAACAGGCTGTGCCGTTCCTCGAACTCGACGACGCCGCCACCGCCGCCCTTGAAGACCAGGACGTCGCTGTTTGGCTGCTCCGGCACCTGGAAGGCGCCCGCTCGCACGGCCCAATTCTTCTGATTAAGCTCGATCACCGCGCCGCGCGTGAAGCCCGGCAGGTCGGCGGGAAAATCATAGGCCCCCGATGACCAGATCGCCCAATTCATGAAATCGGCGCGCGGATCCTTGGCATAGGCATTGGCGTCGAAGAAGTCTCCAACTGCGAAACGGCCAACCGTGACGGTGATGCGATTGATATCGCGTCGTCCCGCCAGTTGCAGAGGGCCGTCCGCGACATCCTCCTGCTCGCCGCCGAGACCAAATGTCTGCCGAACATAGTAGCGCTGAGCGCGGAATTTTGGAAATTCTGTCCCGCCTTTTTGCGCTTCTCCATTTGGAAAACCTGCGAGTCCGAGCGTTCCGTTCAGTCCGAAGCCCTGGGCCAGTTCGGGATTGAAGTAGAACTCACCACCCTCCCAAAGCCGCACGCCGAGAAAAGCATCCGCGGTCCATGTCTCGCGCAGTTGCCCGCCGCCGGGGAGACTGTTGGCGGACGCGTAAGGAGATCGAATTGCAGGATAGCCCTGGGCAATGAATGTTGTCTGGCCATGAACATTCCAGTCCGGCGATGCTTCGCCAGTCGCCGATGGTTTCGCGAGTGCCGAGACCCCATCACCCAGTCGGTAGTTCAGACCAAATGTGATCCTTTGGACTTGAGGGTGGACCGAAACGTCGCGCAGTCCAGTTCCATCGAGTCGATAGATCGAAGAAGCCAAATCGAGGTAGTCGTACTCAGCGCGTGCGGTCCACGGTCCTCCCAAGGCCATTTCGATACCTACGCCCGCCGTCCACCCAGCGTGCCAGCGCCTCAGCTTCGACAAAACGGCGCCGTCATCTCCATTGATGTCGACCTTCGTTCGTGCCCAAGCAAACCCGCCCGTTGCATAGGGGAGGAATGGGCCGAACGCATAGCCGATCCTGGCGCGCACTGTCCCCATCGCGTCCAGGGTCGTATTGAAGGGAGCAGCAGTCCGACGCGTCTCGTCGGGCGGACTCACGAATGTGATGTCGGCTTCTGTGCCAAGTACCCAGCCATCACCTGGCTGAAAGTTGTAGCCCCCCTGAAGGCCGCCGATCATCCCCGTCACCGTCGGCGGCAGGCCAACTGACTGATTCAAGATCGCGTTCGTCCCTGGACCAAGATCGCCGGTCCCGAAACCGGTGTGACCACCAAAATAGATGCCCGACCAATCGACCTTGTTCGTTTTCGCGCTGCTCTCACGTGAAGCTTCCGGCAACTTCGTGGGCGTCGCCGGAATGGGTTGAGCATCTGGGCGGTCGGCAGTCGTTTGAAGCTCTTGCGCATGCGCCTTGGCGATCTGAAGAATTGCCACGATGCCGAGTGCCAGCAAATAGAAGGCGATCGCCATAAATCGGCAAAAAAGGACTCGGCGATTCCTGAAAACCCTCAATCCGGCAGCGCTCGCGGTATTGAAGAATCCTGGGGCGGCAAAATAGTTCATGGGGCACTCCTGGCGTCGGGTTACGAGAGCGCCCGTCGCCAATAACTCCGAGCCGCCCTGCTAGTTTTGTCGTGAATTCAAATGGCGCGAGTTATTGGTCGCGCCGCGACTAGACGGGTCGTCCATTTGAAGCTCCTTGCTGATCGAAACCCGGTTCGGGCCCGGGCCTCGTGCTTTGTTTCCATGCAAGCAATCGTTTTGCGCTTGTGTGGCTCACCAGCGGCAATGCCGCATTCGCGATATCGCCGCTCTGTTCAACCGCGCGCCGCCGCGTAGTAGGAATCTGAGCTTGGAACCGTCCAGTAGGCGGCGACGAGCAAGGTGGACGGCCACACGCGTCAGGAGCGTCGCCGAAACCGCCAAAGCCCAGCACAAACGTCTGTTCAACCGGTTCCGAAGCGAGGACAGGACATCGCGGGGCTCCCGATTGTGGGGCGGACGCGGCGCCTGTCGCCTCGGCTGCTTCGGTGGCGGCCCTCGTCTCGGGCGGTCTCCAGCCTGCGGCGGCGCAAATCTGAGGATCAACGATGTGGACATGATCATGATCTCTCATGCGTCGCCGTCAGAGCCATTGTCCGAACCGGCGGATGTAGACGGTCTTCATCAGTTGAGCGACGAGGCAGTAGCAGAGCAGCGTGCCAGCCAGCCACGGGAAGTAAGCGATAGGCAGTGGCTGCAATCCGATGGCCGCGCCCAGCGGAGAGAAAGGCAAATAAATCCCCAGCACACAGATGACGCTCGACATCAGCAGCACTGGCAAAGCCGCTGTACTGTTGACGAATGGAATCTTCTGGGTACGCAGCATGTGGACCACGAGTGTCTGAGAAAGAAGGCCCTCGATGAACCAGCCCGACTGAAAGAGCGACTGATGCTCTGGAGCATTGGCGGCAAAGACGAACCACATCAGAGCGAACGTCGTGATGTCGAAGATCGAGGACGTCGGTCCGATCCAGATCATGAAGCGACCGATATTCTTGGCATCCCACTTCCGCGGCCTGCTGAGGAATTCCTTGTCCATGTGATCCCAAGGCAGCGCCAATTGGGAAATGTCGTACATCAGGTTTTGCACGAGCAAATGGATCGACAGCATCGGCAGGAACGGAATGAATGCGCTCGCCACCAGCACCGAAAACACATTTCCGAAGTTGGAGCTGGCGGTCATATTGAGGTATTTCATGATGTTGCCGAAGGTTTCGCGCCCCTTCAGCACACCCTCCTCAAGAACCATCAAGCTCTTCTCGAGCAGGATAATATCGGCCGACTCCTTCGCGATATCAGCGCCGCTGTCGACGGAAATGCCAACATCGGCATCGCGCAGCGCCGGAGCGTCATTGATGCCGTCGCCGAGGAAGCCGACGGTGTGCCCGTTGGCCTGGAGTGCCTGTAGCACGCGTGACTTCTGAAGCGGCGTCAGCTTCGCGAAGATCGTCCGCTCCTCGACCAAGGTCCGGAGTGCGGCGTCGTCCAGTTTTTCAATATCGCGACCGAGCACCGGCTGGCCCGGTTCAAGTCCCACTTCACGGCAGATCTTGCTGCTGACAACCGCATTGTCGCCGGTAAGAACCTTGACCCTGACGCCGTGTTCGGCGAGCGCCGCGATCGCTGGTCCAGCCGTCTCCTTCGGCGGGTCGAGGAAAGTCAGGAACCCCTGAATCGTGAGATCGGTTTCGTCCTCGATGGCATAATGCGTATTGGTGTCGGACGCCGCGAACTCACGGGTGGCGACGACCAGCACACGGAACCCGTCTTCGTTGTAGGCGCGTGCCAGCGCGGCCAGGCTTTTGCGCTCCGCGTCGCCGAGGCGGATTACGCCTTCGCCACTCCTGACGCGCGTGGAGATTGACAGCATCTCCTCCACTGCGCCCTTGCAGATGAGCAGATGATCTCCCGCTTCGCCCTCGACGACCACCGAGAGCCGGCGACGCACGAAGTCGAAGGGCAACTCGTCGACTTTCCGGTAGCTCGCGGCTGCGTTCGTGATGGCTGGCTCCGCGCCGGCAAATCGCACGACGGCCTGGTCCATCAAGTTCTTCACGCCGCTCTGGTGATAGCTGTTCAACCAGCCCAACCGGAGAACGTCGGCGTTTGGTTGCCCGGTAACGTCGACGTGGTGCTCCAGAATGATCTTGTCCTGGGTAAGCGTGCCGGTCTTGTCCGTGCAGAGAACATCCATCGCGCCGAAGTTCTGAATGGCGTTGAGCCGCTTCACGACGACCTTGCGCCGGGCCATTGCAACGGCGCCCTTGGCGAGATTCGACGAAACGATCATCGGCAGCATTTCGGGGGTAAGTCCGACGGCGACGGCAAGGCCGAACAACAGCGCTTCCACCCAGTCGCCTTTGGTCAGGCCGTTGATGACAAAGACGACAGGAACCATGACGAGCATGAAGCGGATGAGCAGCCAGCTCACACTGTTGATGCCGCGATCGAACGCCGTTTGAGCGCGCGATCCGACGATCGCCTTGGCTAACGATCCGAAATAGGTGCGAGCACCCGTGGCAACGACAAGCGCGGTCGCCGTGCCGCTCACGACGTTGGTGCCCATGAAGCAGACGTTGGGCATGTCGAGCGCGTTCATTTCGCTGGACGCTACGCTCGCCGCGGACTTCTCGGCGACAGACCCGAGCGTGTCATACTTCTCAACAGGGATGGCCTCACCGGTGAGCACTGCCTGGCTCACAAACAGATCGCGGGATTCGATCAGCCTCACGTCTGCCGGGATCATATCCCCTGCTGAAAGACGCACGATGTCGCCGGCGACGATCTCTCGCATCGGGATTTCGAATGCTTCGGGATTTGACGTTGCCGATCCTCGACGAAGAACCGTCGCCGTCGTGCGGACCATCGCCTTCAGAGCTTCGGCCGCAGCGCTCGATCGGTACTCCTGAACGAAGCGCATCAAGGCGCTGGCAAGCACCATCACGATGATGATGGTGACTTTTGTCGGATCCGCATCCTCGCCATGTTGAAGCCGAAGCCAGATGTCCGTTACAGCGCTGATCCCAGCCAGGATCAGCAGCACTGCAATGAACGGATTCTTGAAAGCGCCAAAAAACTGAACAACCGCTGGCAGGCGTCGCTCTTGCGCAACCTCATTGGGGCCGTCTTTTGCCAGCCGTTCGATCGCATCTCGGGCAATCAGGCCGTTGCGGTCGCCTTTGACGTTTTCGAAGGTGTCATCCAACCCATTCTGGGCTTCACGGACCGCCTTCATCGACAGCTTGCGTTCGTCTTTTCCGCGCGGCTTGAGAGCCGCCTTGAGGATGGGGGCATTCATTGGATGAATCTCCTGCCGCAAGCGCCGAGACCATGCGCCTCTCGGCACGGTCTTCGGCGCTTGGGGTCTTGGTCGGCTGAGGGGATAATGAAACCGATGCATCTTCACGACGCTCGGCATTCGGACCGCGCTTGAGCAGCGCAGCCGCTCTTCACCAGGGAGGGTCCGCACCTTCGCGCGACCGTGCGATTCTGCGCGAGTACGGATTGCCGCCCCGGCGGGGGTGAAGCCCGTCCAGGCCGGCGGACACCAGAACCATCGCCGTGCTGGCCTTATGCAGCGTGAGGGAATGCATCACACGCCTCACGCCGCAAAGCGACCATGCTGGTAAACTGCAAGAAGGAGTCCGGCGCGCTCGATCAATCGGCGCAACCCGCCGCCCGTGTCTGGTTCGGCGTCAAGCATCCAGATGCATTCGAGCCGACCGGTCTCGCCATTGACACGCCACGCCGCGACCAGTCGAGTCCGGTTCGTGCGGGGAGACTTCGTGAAAGGACGGTCACGCTCGCATCGCGGGTCGGCGAATGCGGGATTGCGTTTCGGCGAGGCGATCCGCGAAACGCGGAGCGAAGCCGGCAGAGTAAAAAATTGGAGAGTCATGTCTCACCTCCGTGACGAGCCGCTCGGCCGTCACAGGCGAGACTGATGATTCAGACTCGCGAGAACGACCTGAGCGGCACGCTTGCTCGACTACTGTCGCTTGGCATTGCTCGTTGATCCTCATGCGTCGGCAGCGGGTTGGAGCCGCTAGATGACATTGGCTGGATATCACCGTCATTCCTTGAGTGACAGTGTCTTGCGGGGTTGATCCGATATACAAAACAATATCCGGGATATACCATCGTATATTGTAAGGTCTTCGGCGATAACTACCTGCGCAATATCAAGCCGCTTAGACTCACCGGACACGGGCGCGTCGACTTCACTAGCGATGTGATCGCTCTGATTTATTTCGATCCGAGGTCTAGTGTGGGTATCGATATGGTTCTTGTCGAGCGCATCGTCGCGCGAAGCCCTCGTCTTCGGCGATTGCTTTATTCGTTGTCCTTAACCTTTCTGAAAGCGGCGTTTCGGTTTCGCCGCACGGGCTTGGATGCCTTTGCCCGACCGACATTGCGTTTATCGCAGTGTCTCTTTCGTACTGCCTCTTCGCGGATACGACGTCGTTATGCAGCCGAGCCGAAAATGACGTCGGACTCGCGCTTTGTGCTCCGTCGCCTTTCTCTCAAACTTTTGATCGTGCTGATCTTTGCCGGTGCTCAAAGCCCGCTGCCCTGGGGATTCGGGAAAGCGCTTACGATGATGCTGTTTATGAGCGCGGCTATCAGCTGTGCCTTGGCCCTCATGAACCACCAACGATTCAGATTGGGAGTCTTGAGCTACTGGGACGAATCTTTGGCCTTTGTCCTGCTCGGCCAAACCGCGCGGATGGTGTTTCTACGTTGAAGTATTGCGAGTGCGCTATGCCGGGGGCTCTCGTCTTCAAAATACTCGCCAATAACCTGCCACGCGATACGGGAATCGCGAAGGTGGCCGTCGAGGCGAGACGCGGGGCAGCGACAACCGCCTGCGGCGTCGTTTGGTATTGGTTATGACGGAGCGTCGCACCACTCGCCGTCGCCGCACGCTGTTGACGGGGAAGATCATTCTCAATCAGCGATCGTCCGTGATAAGTTGCGTCGTCCGAAACTTGTCGGACACAGGCGCCTGCCTCGAAGTTCCTGCTGCCCTGAACATTCCGGATGCCTTCGAGCTGAAAATAGAACCTGGCGGCGCTTGCTCACAGTGTCGAATAGTCTGGCGGAGCGCTACGCGCATCGGCGTGGCGTTCGATTGACACAAAGCTAGAACGCGCCTTCACTTTCAAGGGCGAGTGTAAAGGCGCTGGCCCGAGATACTGGCCGCGCGCACGGCGCTGCAGGCGTGACGGCTGATATGGCCGGACGGCAGGCTACAGAAATAACAAGGACAATGTGTGGGGGAAAGAGCCAATCTCACAAGGAGAATGGCGCGCCGTACTGGATAAAAGTGCGAACGCATATGTGATTGAATCTGCGATTAATTTATTTTGGGGCATCGTGATCCTCTCATCTTTCAGCGTTCGCCGGCTGCCGCCAATAGCCCCACCCAAACGGGTGCGCCGAACCGAACGCGGAGCTGATATCGGACCAAGTACAAGGTATCCGGTATTTTGCTTCTCCCGGGTCTATGAGGAAATGACTAGCTCTTTCCAAATCTGGGCCGCGTACGCAGTGGCTCTCTCCTAGTCCTGAAGTCCGCGGCATGTGTGATTGGGTACCGCTGGAATACATCGCAGAAAATCCCATTCTGCAGCGATGCAAATATCGAGTGCAAAATCGATTAAAAAATAGAGAGCTCCGCGAACTAGACGGCTCGACCGATGAGGGCACCAATGGTCGCAGTTGAGGCCATGGCGACTGCTCCCCAAAACACGACCCGAAGAGTGGGTTTCCATATGCTGGCGCCGCCAGCGCGAGCGCCGATCGCTCCGAGAACGCCAAGTCCGATGAGGCAGGCAATGGAGACGGTCCAGGTGGCGGTCCAGGCCGGCGACAGGAGAGCGACGGCCAGCGGCAAAGTCGCGCCAGATGCGAAGGTGACCGCCGAAGTGAAAGCCGCTTGAACTGGCTTCGCCATCACATGACTGGTCAGTCCGAGTTCATCCCGCGCATGGGCCCCGAAGGCGTCCTTTGCCATCATCTGCTCGGCGACCTGTCGCGCCAGTTCGGGCGTTACACCACGCTGCTCGTAGATCGCGGCGAGTTCGGCCAGCTCCGCTTCAGGTTGCGTGGCAAGTTCGCGGCGCTCACGCGCCATGTCGGCTTCTTCCGTATCGGCCTGGGAACTGACCGACACATATTCGCCTGCAGCCATCGACATTGCTCCGGCGACGAGCCCCGCTACGCCAGCAACCAGAATTTCGTGGGAAGCGGCGGTCGCGGCGGCAACACCGACGATCAGACTCGATGTTGAAATCAGCCCGTCATTGGCGCCTAGCACCGCTGCGCGAAGCCAACCTATTCGTTCGATCAGATGGTTCTCTTTATGAAGGGCTCGCATGGAACATGGTCCTGAATTACATTTCTAAGGCTTTGTAACGCGGCGCTGAGCACATAGGAAAAGGCGCCTTGCCTTCGAGATCGATCTGGAAACTTGGCCGGTCAGGCTGATCAATGATGCTATCTTCCGATGAAACGCCTACCGTTCCATCGCCACATACGCTGTAGTCCAAAGCCGCATTCAACTTCAATCGCCGGAGTGTTGTCCAGGCCTCTCAACGTGACTTCATTTGCCCTGACACTCATCACCAGATGATATCGTCCGTGGTGCGACATGTAGACCTGATGGAGGCATTTTCCGCTGCTACAAAACGTAAGGCGGTCGCCACATCTGAGTTCATGAAGATGAAGAGCGATGAGACGAACGTTCCCAACGTCAATGAAGCGGCTGAAGCCACGCGTTGTTGTCAATTCATCGCCACATACCTTCCTGTATTTTTGAAGGCCTGCCCGCACTTCCGCCGGCAGGTTTTGCACGTAGAAAGGACTGGGTTGATTGTCATGGACAGGAGAACTTGCGAGCGAGAGGGCCGGCGAGACAAAGAAAAGTGACGTCATAGCGGCTAAGATTGCCACGTCACGGAGCCGATTCGATCTTTTCATGCTGAAACCTCCACTTCCAACGGCTGTTTCTCTCGTTCGACGACGGCTGCGGAGCGGCGCTCCATCCATCGGTAGATCGCCGGCAACAGCAGCAGCGTCAGAACGGTGGACGACAGGACGCCGCCGATGACGACAGTGGCGAGCGGTCGTTGCACCTCCGCTCCCGCGCCCTGTGAAATCGCCATCGGTACGAAGCCGATTCCCGCGACCATGGCGGTCGACAATACCGGACGGAGCCGATCCGTGGCGGCTTGCCGGACTGCCTCGATAACAGGCAGCTTCCGCCGCAACGCATTGATATGATCGATCAGAACGAGACCATTCAGCATCGCGATGCCGGAGACCGCGATAAAGCCGATCGCGGCGGTGATCGAGAATGGCATGTCACGTAGCCAGAGTGCCAGCACGCCACCGGTGATCGCAAACGGAATACCGGTATAGACGACGGCGGCATGACGGACGCTCCCCAACGCCGAATAAACGAGCAAGAAGATCATCAGCAGCGCCGCCGGCACGACGATCATCAGACGGGCTCGGGCCGCTTCTAGCTGACGGAACTGGCCTCCGAACTCGATGCGATAGGATTCAGGCAGCGCAAGCTTGCCGTCGAGGCGTGCACGCGCTGCGGTCACATAACCTTCGATGTCGCTGGTGTTGAGATTGACCATCAAGGCGGCGCGGCGCTTACCATTGTCGTGCAGGATCGGTTCGACCGTTCTCATCTCGCGCAGACTTGCAACGCGGTCCAGCGGCACAAGGCCGGACGCGCCGACGCGCAATGGAAGGGAGAGGATCGATTTTGTGTCCGCGCGTAAGGACTCGGGCATACGAACGACGATCGCGTGTCGATGCTCTCCGTCCGCGATGAAGCCGACCTCGTCCCCACCGATCGCTGACGCAATGGCACGGTTGACCTCGGCGGTTCCCAGCCCCAACCGCACCATCGCGTCGTGATTGATCTCGACCACCACACTGTGGGTGCGGCTGGCCGCTTCGAATGCGGCATTGGCGGTGCCGGGCACGCCTTGCAATTCCTCTCGCGCCTGCGCGGCGAGCCGCTCAAGCACGTCGTAGTCGTCTCCGAATATCTTGACCGACAGATCCGCCCGCGTGCCCTCCAACATTTCGTTGAAGCGCATCTCGATAGGCTGCGCGAAAAGGAATGACTGCTCCGGCGCCAGCGCAGTGGCAGCCTTTTCGATCGCCGCAACCAGCTCGCTCTTGTTGCGCGGCATGTCCGGACCTTGCGGCCATTGGTCGAGCGGCTTGTAGAAGATGTAGAGGTCGTTCTCATTCGGCGGCATCGGGTCGGTCGCAACCGCGCTGGTGCCGATGCGGGAGAAGGTTCGGGTCACTTGCGGAAAGCGACGCAAAATTTCACGCTCGGTTTGCTGCTCGATCTCAAGGCTACGGTCGAGCGACATCCCCACGGGCTTGTAGACCATCGCCGTGATGGAGCCCTCATCGAGGCGTGGCGTAAACTGCGAGCCAAGGGTCAGGAATATCCTCAATGCCACGGCCAACAGGACTGCCGATGGAACGAGAAGGGCAGCGGGATGACGGAGGGCGAAGTCCAGGACGGGACGGTAGCCCCGGATCACGAGGCCGGCGAAGCCACCGTTATGCGTGATGTGGTTGTCGGCGGTTATCTCCGGGAGAGAATCTTCCTTTTCACTGACGCTCGGCTGACGCACCTTCTCGCCTCGTAGCAGCCGGGCGCACAGCGCCGGCACTAGCGTAAAGGTAACGATCAGCGCCGCTGCCAGCGCCAGCATCACGGCTTGCGCCATCGGCTGAAACAGCTTCCCCTCGACGCCGCCCAGGCTGAGTACCGGCACATAAACCAGCGCGATGATGGCCATGCCGAAGAACACGGGCCGCGCCACGCCCCCCGCAGCGTTGATGACGATGCGACGGCGTTCATCGGCCGTCAGCTCGCGCCCCTTGAGGCGCTGTGCCTCGCCCATCAGACGCAATGTGTTTTCCACGACGACGATCGCGCCATCTACGACCAGGCCGAAGTCGAGCGCGCCGAGGCTCATCAGATTGCCCGATATACCGAGCGCATGCATGCCCGAGATCATCATGAGAAAGGCCAGCGGGATGACCGACGCGACGATAAATGCCGCGCGCCAGTTGCCGACCACGATCAGCAATACGACGGCGACCAGCAACGCTCCCTCGCCAAGGTTGCGCTCGACCGTCGCGATGGTGCGATCCACCAATTCTGAACGATCGTACTGAACCTGAAGGATCATGCCTTTGGGCAGCGCGGCGCGCAGGTTCGGCAATTGCGCATCGACGCGCCGGGCAACGTCCCGGCTGTTCTGCCCGACCAGCATCATCACTGTGCCGAGCACGGTTTCCTTGCCGTTGGTGGTCGCGGCGCCATCGCGTGGAGCATGGCCGATGGTCACGGTCGCCAGATCCGCTACAGTCAGCGGCCGCACGCCACCTGCGAATTTCACGGGTAATGCGCGGATCATCTCCGCCGTCGTGACACGCGCTTCGGTTCGGACGGTGAAGCGTTGGCCGTTCTTGGTGATGGTCCCGCCGCCGGCATTGGCGACGTTGGCGCCAACAGCCTGGGCAAGCTCGCTCGGCGTGATGCCCGCTGTCGTGAGCTTCTTCAGATCAGGCTCGATGACAAACTGACGTTCGAGGCCGCCGTTGGAATTGACGTCGGCGACCCCCTCGATCGCGCGCAGCATCGGGCGCACGATATATTCCTGAGCCTCGAACAACTCCATCAGTTGTTGCCGCTCGTCCAAATCGGACGGCGGTTGCGCCCATTCGAGTGTGTAGTACCAGATTTCGCCAAGCCCGGTGGTGATCGGAGCGAGGCGCGGCGATGATCCGGCTGGCAGCATGTCGCGCACTGCGGAAAGCCGCTCGTTGACGAATTGGCGTGCGCGAAGCTGGTCCGTGCCGTCCTGATAGATGAGCGTGACCTGTGACAGTCCGGTCTTGGTGAGCGATCGCATTTCCCGCAGGCCCGGCTGACCACCCATGCTGCGCTCGATGGGCAGCGTCACAAGACGCTCGATTTCCTCTGGCGCCAGGGCAGGAACAGTCGTGTTGATCTGCACCTGCACGCCTGTGATGTCGGGAATGACATCGATTTGCAGATTCACGAAAGACCAGATTCCAAGACCAGCGATCAGCAAAGCGATGATCATCACCGTGGCTGGTCGACCGGTTGTCCATTCCAGAATCCGCCGCGTCATCGGGACACGCCGTCGAAGCTGCGGCCGCCATTGAGCGCCCGAAGTTGAAGCATCGCTTCCATAGCCTCACGTCGCGTGTCGAGCAGAGCCGACAGCGCGTCCAGATACTGGCGCTGCATCTCGACGTAAGTTGCGATCGGGATCGCTCCCTGGCGATAACTATCGGCGGCGGCGGTAGCTGCGGCCGCAAATTTCTCGGTGGCCCCGGCTGGCCAGCCCGCAAGGGCTCGACGCTTCGCCTCGTAGTAGGCTGCCTGTTCGTAAACCTGCCTCGCGATCCGTCGGTTGGCGGCGAGCAGGGCCGCATCGCCCTGGGATTGACGGCTCAACTCCTGTGCGAGGCCAGCAGCCTGGCTATTCCAAAGCGGCAACGTCGTCGTCAGCCGTATGCCGAAATTGGTCTCGCGGCTGTCTGACTTCGCGCGATTGAAGTAGGGACCGACTGAGACGTTCGGCACACGCGCTGCTTGTGCGAGGTCAACGCGCAACCCTTGCTGCTGCAATTGCGCGCGCAGCGACTGAATCTCGAAATTGTTGATGCCAGCTTGTTGCGCCATGCGCTCGACCGACGGAAGGCCGGGCAGCGTGATATCGGGCGGAGCAATGCGGAGCCGCGCTTTGAGCGGCGCGCCGCGAAGTTGATTCAGTTCGTAGACGATCGTGCTGGTCTCGGAATCAGCCATCGCGGCATTTCGCTCCGCCGTGATGGCACCCGCATCCAGAATGGCCGTGTCCAGCGTGGTGGCGATGCCCGCCGGATCCCGCTGCTCCACAACGCGTGCAAGCTCGCGCATCCGCGCGGCAACGTCGCGTGCCGCGGCGGCTTTCCGCTCGGCCGCGAACAAGGCATATCCCAAAGAGCGTGCCCGGCTTGCGAGCGTTGCGTCGAATTGCGCAAGACCGAGCCGCGCCAGCGCGATCTGATGCTCGGCGATGGCGCGACGGAGCGCCCCGCGTCCGGCAAAGTCGAGCGGCTGCATAATCGACAAGCCATATGTCGGCCCGGCGCCTTTCGGTGCACCTGTCAGGCCGTCGGCCATCCGGCGTTCGCCTAACTCGAATGCAGCTTCAGGGTCCGGCAGGCGATCAGCCGCGTCGCGCTCAACACCTGCAAGCCCGATCTGCTGGAAATAAAAGCGTCGTTCGGGGTTACTTGCCACGACGGAATTGGCAAGTGCATCAATCGACAGCACGGCGGCCTGCTGAGCGAAGGCTGGGGTCACCAAGATAATTGTTGATATGCGAACGATTATCAGGAGCAATTTTAACATTGGCACGAGTCTCAACACTGACTTCTAGACGCCTGATTGCCACGCTAGTCTGAACACAAGCTGTCAGCGTAAATGCAGGTTGATCCAGTATCGGACTGCAGCAATCAGGAGACATGACCATTCGCATTCTTCTTGTCGAAGACGATCAGGACATTGGCGCCCGCCTGAAGGAAGGGTTGGCCAGCTTTGGCTTTGTCGTTGAGCATGTGGAAGATGGTGAGCACGCCCTTTCCTTCGCGCTGCAAGAAGAATTCGACGCGATCGTTCTCGATCTCGGTTTACCCGGCCTGTCAGGCATCGAGGTCTTACGGAGGTTGCGACGTACCGGGGCCGCCACACCGGTCCTGATCCTGACGGCGCGCAGCAGCTGGACTGAGAAGGTGGAAGGTCTCAATGCAGGGGCTGATGACTATGTGGCGAAGCCGTTTCACGTCGACGAAGTCGCAGCTCGCCTGCGCGCGCTGATGCGGCGCGTCGCGGGCCAAGCCACCTCCGAATTGCGCCACGGAGATATCGTGCTTGACCCCGTTGCCGGCACCGCCAATGTTGCGGGCCAGCCGATCGAATTGACGGCACAGGAATTTCGCCTGCTCCACCTCTTCCTGCATCGCGTCGGCCGCGTCGTGACGCAAGCCGAGTTGCTCGACCATCTCTACGGCCTGAATGAGGAACGCAGCTCGAATACGATCGAGGTCTATGTCGGTCGGCTGCGACGCAAAATCGGCCGCGATACCATCAGGACCCTGCGCGGTCTGGGCTACAGGTTCGGCTGATGGTCAGAAGTCTGCGCGCCCGGCTGCTGGTTGGCGTTATTCTCACGACCGTGACAGGTATCGCTGTCGCTGGCGTTTCGATTTCCGCGCTGTTCCGGGCGCACGTCACGGAGCTTGTCAATGCCGAGCTGATCGGTCATCTCGACGAGCTCGAAGGTCTGTTGGCCCGCACGGCCGACGGACATGTCGCTCTGGCACAAAGGCTCAGTGATCCGCGCTTCGCGCAGCCCGGGACTGGCTATTACTGGCAGGTGAGCGATCGCAACGGCATCGTCCTACAATCAGCCTCCCTCGAACCGCAACGGCGTTTTCCGCCACCCGCGCGGGGGGCGGATCGGCAGCTTACTCGCTCAGTCGAAGCTGGCCCGGCTGGTGAGCCGATGATCGCATATGAGCGACCGTGGCAGACCGCTGAAAACGGTTACGTGCTTCAAATTGGCGCCGACCAGCGGATCGTCGATGATGTACTGAGACATTTTAATCAGGCGCTGGCCCTGTCACTCGGCACACTGGCAATAGCCCTAATTGGGGCCGGCACGTTGCAGGCCTGGTTTGGTCTGCGTCCCATGCGCCGTCTGCGCGACGCGCTGGGCGACATTCGCGCGGGCAAAGCAGAAACCCTGCCTGGTGACTTCCCGTCCGAAGTTCGGCCGCTGGTCGATGATCTCAACGCTCTGATCGACGCCAATACCCAGATGGTTCGCCGCGCCCGCACGCAGGCGGGCAATCTCGCGCATGGCCTGAAGACACCATTGGCCGTGCTGACGGACGAAGCGCGCCGGCTGCTCGCGAGAGGTGATACCGAGGGCGCCGCGGTCCTGACTCAGCAAACAGGGCGGATGCAGCGCCAGATTGATTTCCAGCTTGCCCGAGCCCGTGCCGCAGCCAACGCCGGCCTGCCTGGCGTCATCACGCAGGTCGAACCTGCCTTCGCATCAATAGCCGCGGCGATGCGGCGGCTCTATGCTCATCGTGAGCTGACGATCGTCCATACAGCCGAGACGGAATTGCTTGCCGCCGTCGATCCCAACGACCTTGACGAGATGGTCGCCAACCTGGTCGATAATGCCTGCAAGTGGGCTCGTGGTGTTGTCTCGATCAAGGCTACGCGCGATACCCCGACGGGGCAGCTCCTTATTACGATCGTTGATGACGGGCCAGGCATCCCGGCTGATGCACTAAACCGCGCGTTCGCCCCAGGCGAGCGGCTCGACGAGGCCAAACCGGGAAGCGGGCTCGGACTCGCAATCGTCCGCGATCTCGCCACACTGCACGGCGGCTCTGTCGAACTATCCAATGGCAGAAATGGAGGCCTTCACGCGGAGTTGCGGCTCCCATCAGCCTGACAAGTTCAACGGCGTCTAGGTTGGGCGAGTTTCATCGTGGCCGCGTCGTCCGCGCACCATTCGACCTGAGCGATTCGGCGCGCTCGAAATCAGCATCCGCGCCGCTCTGATCTCCAGCGTTCGCTTTCATCGTTCCGCGTTCGAACAAGAAGGTCGGATTCTTCGGATCAGCCTTGATGACCAGATCATAATCCGCGATGGCACGATCAAAGAGTCCTTTACGCCCGAGTGCCTTCCCGCGATTATAATAGGCACCGAGGTAGTCAGTCCTCAGTTGTACGGCGCGATCGAAATCAGAAATCGCGCGATCAAGCTCTCCCTTGCTCATTAAAGCAACGCCTCGGTTGTTGAGCGCGACATAGTAGTCGGGGGACAAACGAAGTGCTCGATCGTAATCCTCCATGGCACGGTCGATATCTCCACTCGACCGCAGCGCGACACCGCGATTGTTATAAGCCGCCGCCAACTGGGTGATCATCCGCTCGCCTGCCTGGATAACCGCTGTGCATCCCCGGATCGAGCGATCGGGTACGATTTCGGCCGCATGCACGCACGAGTCCCAATCCTCGTCGCTCAAAGCTGATGTGGGCGACGAGTTAATTGCAAAGTACGCAATAAATATCGTTGTGCTCAATAACGTAAGAGCACAACGCTTCCAGCGGGTGGTTCGCGCTAGGATCGATGCAGTTCGTGTTCTCGTATACAGCGGCGTAATGCAAATGAGCAAAGAGTAGCCTCAAGTACGTGCATTATATTATTCCCAGTTTGTTCTCTAACAATCCTGTCTGAATTTTCCCTGACAATCGACGTTTGAGACATCCGATCTGGTCGCTTCCCGAACGAGAGTACACCCGTCGAGTGCTATAGAGATTACCAAGCGAGCGCCGTGCGTGCCATCCGACAGGGACAGATCCAAGACTCCCGGACTAAGCCTCAGTCTGGTAGCATGAAGACATCAGCGGTGTTTGATGTACTAGCAGCGGCAATCGACGGGACGGGATGGATCCGGACTCGGTCACGGGAGGGCAACGAGGAGCCGCTATCCGGAAGAAATCGTCCTGCAAGAATTGAACATCGCGCTCTGCGGCGCTGCCAACTTGAATGACCTCTGAAATATCTGGAGGTCAATACGGCGAATTGCTCTGCAACGGCGCTCCGCAAATATGCAAGATATCAACCTAATATTAAGTTGGCGCGCCCGACACGACCCCGTTCCCGCGTCCGGCCGCCAAGCCGAACCCATTCTTTTGATTGCGGATTCTCGGATCAGGGGTAGCCTTTCACCTTCATTTTGAACGGGTTGGCCGATCGTTTCGGCCGAAGGTGTGGGTGCAGATCGAGGATGCCGAGGTACGCGTTGGTGCCGTACTCGCGACAATGGACGAAGGGCGGCGTCTTCGGTTTCCGGCTCCAGCTTCCTGGCGATGTGTACGAGCGGCTGATCGATGTCGGCACGGCCGGTGCGCGACGCTCGGTGACCTTCTCGCTGAAGACCCGCGATCCGCAGGTCGCGCGAAGTCGGGCTTTGCGCGCTGCGGCCGACGTGGGCGACATGATCGTGGCGGTACGATCGGGGGCCACACCGCCCTGGACGTTCGACCCGGCCGCATATCTGTACGAGCGCGGCAGCGTGACCTCGATGCGGCCGGAGCCCTTGATCTCGAAGCGGAAGGCCGAGGCGAAGCAGATCGTCGGGATGACGATGCGCAAGGTCTACGAGGAGGTCTATCTGCCGCGCCGCCAGGAGCGGAAGGGAGCGCCACCGCGTCGGCGATCCAGGCTCGACATGGAGAAGGCGATCACTCGCTTCGTGGCCTCAGCCGGGGACATCCCGATCACCAACATCACCCGGCAGGTGGCCGAGCAGTTCGTGCGCTCGGTGAAGGTGGGTTCGGCCGCCACGATGAAGAAGACCACGACCTGTCTCTCGTCGATCTGCAACGCCGCCGTTGCGGCCGACCTGATCCCCGGCAATCCATTTCGCGGGCTTGGTCCAGACCGGGCCACGATCGTCGCCTCACGGCGCAGCTACAGCCGTTTCGACCACGACCAGCTTGCCCGCTTCTTCGGCCGGACTGAGCGCGAGGACGGGGCGGTCCTGTGGTTGCCCCGGCTGCTGCTGCTGACCGGTGCCAGACTCGAAGAGATGGCCCAGCTTCGCAGCGAGTGGTTCGTCCGGCGCGACGGCATCGACGTGATCGACCTGCACGAGGCCAGGGTGAAGAGCGCGCACAACAAGCGGTACATCCCGCTCCACCGCGACCTGATCGACCTCGGTGTTCTGGACCATGTTCGTCGATCGCCCGAGCGGCTCTTCCCCGAGTTGAAGTACAGAGCCTCGGCCGAGCGTTGGAGCGGCGCGATCAGCACGAGGCTCAACCGCGAGATCGATGCGGCGCTCGGCGCGGATCGCAGGCTGACCGTGCACTCGCTCAGGAAGACGTTCGAGCACGCGGCCTATGCGGTCGGGATACCGAAGCCCTCGATCAACGCGATCTCCGGGCACAAGCCGAACGACATCAGCGAGGAACACTACCTGATGTTGAAGGACGACGTGCCGCTGCTGAAGCAGCATATCGACCGGATCGACTTCCCATTCCTGCGGCGGATCGCGGCCTGAGAGGGGTCGTTTTTGACTGACTCTCGTGCATGGGGACTGACGAGGGCATGGTCTCCATGACCATGTTCTGGTCGATGTAGATGCCCATGTAGACCATGAAGAAGCAGCCTATGCGGCGACGGTCCCCCCGCCGTCTCCGACTGTCATCGCGCGCTTCAGGCGCTGGACCGTAGCGGTCCCTGCACCGGTCCGGCGGGCCGTCTCGCGCACACCCAGCCCCTGCGCGAGCATGGTGCGGATGGCCTCGACCTTCTCCTCAGGCATGGGCGGGCGGCCCAGGCGCTTCGTGGTCCGCTGCAACCCGGCTCGCACTCTGGCCACGATCATCGAGCGCTCGAACTCGGCGAAGACGCCCAGCATGTCAAACGGCCCGCAAAGTTGCCCCCCGATCGGCGTCCAATGTTGACCCCTTGAGTATGCTTCGCGGCGAGGAGGCGGCGCGGCGGAGCTGGTGTGGATTGCGCAGCCGCGCCGGCTCCGGATCGGTGGTGTGCGGGGAACTCAGAGCCTGTTCTTGAAGCGCCAGCTCTCGTTGCCGGTCTCGACGATGTCGCAGTGATGGGTGAGCCGGTCGAGGAGCGCGGTGGTCATCTTGGCGTCGCCGAAGACGGACGGCCATTCGCCGAAGGCGAGGTTCGTGGTGACGATGACGGAGCTCTGCTCGTAGAGCCTGCTGACCAGGTGGAAGAGCAGTTGTCCGCCGGACTGGGCAAAGGGCAGATAGCCGAGTTCGTCGAGGACGATGAAGTCCATGCGTGCGAGATAATCGGCCATGCGGCCCTGGCGGCCGGCGCGGGCTTCGGCCTCGAGCTTGTTGACGAGATCGACGACGTTGAAGAAGCGGCCGCGAGCACCGGCACGGATGCATGCCCGGGCGATCGCGATGGCGAGATGGGTCTTGCCGGTCCCAGTCCCGCCGACGAGGACAACGTTGCGCTGGTGCGCCAGGAAGTTGCCGCCGGCGAGATCATGAACGAGGGTCTCGTTGATCGGGGTTCCGTCGAAGGCGAAGTCGGCGACATCCTTGGCGAGCGGCAGCTTGGCGATGGTGATCTGATACTTGATCGAACGAGCCTGCTTCTCGGCGATCTCGGCGGCGAGCAGATCGCCGACGACGCGCTGCGGCTCGTGCTGGCGCTTCACCGCCGAGGCGATGATCTCGTCGAAGGCGGCCTTCATGCCATAGAGCTTGAGCTCGCCCATGGTGGCGAGAATCTCCGAGCGTTCCATCACACGGCTCTCCTGAGGCTGTCGTAGCGGGCACAATCGGCGGCGGGCTCATGGCGCAGGCGCAAGGCATCGGGCGTCATGATCGTGATCGCTGCCGCCGGCTCGCGGCGCCGGGCCAGGATGTTGATGATCACGTCGGCGGAGTGGACGCCTTGCCGCAGAGCGTCCGCGCAGGCGGCTTCGACGGCGGACAATCCGTCGCTCAGCACCGCGGTGAGGATCTCGACCATCTGC
This sequence comes from Bradyrhizobiaceae bacterium PARB1, assembly GCA_002256345.1. Taxonomy (GTDB): domain Bacteria; phylum Pseudomonadota; class Alphaproteobacteria; order Rhizobiales; family Xanthobacteraceae; genus Tardiphaga. The sequence goes on from NKIY01000016.1 coordinate 59,271, forward strand.
CTGTCGCCGTCTTGAACGGCCGCGAGCTTGCGCCGGACCCGGTCGATCGCGCCGGGCAAGACCCAGTCCTTGAAGGGCGCTCCGTTCCGCAGGGCGCCCGGCTTGCGAGCCAGTACCGGGACATAGTGCCAGGGATCGTAGATCGTCTGGTCGCGGCCATAGCAGCGGGAATGCTCGCCGACGATACGCCCGTCCTGGCGCAGCTCGATCCGATCGGCATAGGCGCGGATCTCGACGGGGCGCCCGACCGCACTCGCGATGACCGAGTACTTGTTGTTGTCGAAGCGCACGAGACAGGTCTTCGACACCGAGGCTGGCAGTGAGTGGAAGCCGTCGAACCGCCCCGCGTAAGGCACCAGGCTCGGGCGCTCGGCTTCGAACATCTCCCAGATCGTGCGGTCACGTTGCTCCGGATGGCGGTGGGCCTTGGCGTAGCGGAGCACCTGATCCAGCAGCCAAGCGTTCAACTCGTCGTAGTTCTTGACCCGCAGGCGCGGGGCGAAGAAGCGCTCGCGCACGAGCCCGACCTGGTTCTCGACCTGCCCCTTCTCCCAGCCCGAGGCTGGCGTGCAGGCGACAGGGTCGACCAGATAGTGGCTGCACATCTGCTGGAAGCGGCGGTTATAGGCCCGCTCCTTGCCGACGAAGATCGTCTCCACCGCGGTCTTCATGTTGTCGTAGATGCCGCGCGTGCAGGCGCCCTTGAAGAAGGCGAAGGCGCGGTCATGGGCGTCGAAGACCATCTCCTGGCTCTCGCGTGGATAGGCCCGCACGAACAGCATGCGCGAGTGACAAAGCCGGACATGCGCCACCTTCACCTGGGTCGTGGCGCCATTGATGACGACGATCTCGTGGCTCCAGTCGAACTGGTAGGCCTCGCCGGGCGCGAAGCTCAAAGGCACATAGGCGTCGGCTGTGACGGCGGATTGCTCGCGGCGCCAGCCTCGCGCATAGCGACGAACGGCATCGTATCCGCCCTCGTAGCCGAGATCCCGCAGCTCTTCAAAAAGACGGATCAGCGTCAGGCGCTCGCGGGCCGGCTTGCCGTTGTTCGCCATCAGCAGCCGATCCAGCTCAGGGCGCCAGGGCCCTATCTTCGGCTGCGGCTGAACCTTCCGCTCATACTCGAACGACGTCGCGCCAGAGCGCAGCACCTTGCGCACCGTGTTCCGAGAGACGTGCAGCTCGCGGGCGATCTCCTTGATCGTCTTCCCGCGGATCGAAAACTCGCGCCGGATCCGCGCAATCGTATCCACGCCCTTCATCCCCCGCCCGCCCATCCGAAACCAGGATGGGCAGTCTCACCGAAACCGGCTCAAGGGGGTCAAAGTTGGACGCCGATCCCCCGCCTCATGGGGTCAAACTTGCACGCCGAAACACAGTTGGTCTCCTTCCGCAGAATGGCGTCGCGGTCGTCACCGAGATCGTCCATCCAGTACGAGCGCGCCCACATTGTCCGGGTCGGGCTGTTCTTCCACCAGTCATGGGCGACTTGATGGACGGCGAAGAAGACCGGCTGCTGGCTGCCGACCTGCGACCACGCCTGCGCGTGCCGTTGGCGAAACCGATCCATCACCTGCGGCTGACGTTGCCGGATTGCGCTGAAGCGCGAAGAGAACCCGGACCGGGCAGCCTCTACGGTCGAGAGCACCTTCAAGCCCAGGCGCTGGCACTCCTCCTCATACATGCGTGAGAAGCTCGGGATCGTCACGCCGACGAAGCCATTCGTCCGTTGCAACTTGTTGAAGGCGGCGCATTTCTCGTCTGCCGTCTTGTAGTCAGCAAACGCGTACATCGCGAGTGTGCTCTCGCCGCGACGTTCGAGGTCAGCGGCGATCTCATGATGCTGCGCCATGACGACAGAGGTCTTGCCGACACCTTCCGGGCCGACGACCATCATGACGGGATTCACCGGTATGGTGGCGCGGAAGAAGCGGTTCATCGCCGTCGCGGCGCTGGCGTTGTCGATGACATCGTCCCGGAATTTTTGCTCGATTTCGGTGAGAGGTTGCGTAGGCGGGGCAGCGATCAGATCGTCGAGCAGGACGACATCGTCTTCCCGACCCTGCTTGCGAGCCAACTGGCCGCGCCACAGGCGGAGCATCACGCCGAGGTCGTAGGGCAGCCGCCGGGGCTTGAGATCAGTCGCGTCACGACCGGCCAGATGAATGGTCGAGTAGTCCTCGCGCATGATCGAGGCCGGGTTGCGATCGGCCTCCGAGTTCCTGAACAAGGCGCTCCACTTGCGGCCGTCGAAGTCGAAGTGATCAAACCGAGGCCAGCCAGGATACCATTCGCGGAGCCGTTCCCCGCAGTAGGCGATCTCCTCCTGGCTCATGTCGCCGACCGGCTTCGCAGCGCGCTGGGGCTGCGATTTTGTTGTACCCTTCCGGGTGGGCATGGTCCCGCCGAATGCCTCGGGCGTCCAGAACAGGGGCAGATCGTTGCCCGATGCCCTTTCCCTCGACTTCTCCCACAACGTGATCTGGGGCACCAACGTCCCGACTGGAATGCCCAGCAAATGCGTCTTGTCGATCTGGCGACAGCCGTTGGGCACGCGGCGGAACGCTTCGGCGAACCGAAGCGCCGAGTCAGCGCGGAGACCCTCAACGCCCAGGATCGGCAGCAGCGTCTCATGGAGCCGTTCCCAATGGGTCGCGAAGCCGTCACGCAGTTCGGTCGCCCCGCAGCCGTCCAGGCCGAGCTTCTGGCGGGCGAGCGCGGTCGAGAACACGACGTGGATGTGCAGGCTCTTGCTGCCGCTGTAGTTGACGGTGATCCCGGAGAAGTCAGCATAGCCCGAGCAGTGCTTGAACAGCCCGCCGATCGGAGAATCGAGCTTGTTTCCCGAGGTGCGCAGCCACGAAAGCTGCTTCTTCAGGAACTCGATATCGTCCAGATCGAACTCGTAGGTCAGGATGTGGTAGTCGCCGAGGACCACGCGGTCCTTCGGGGCATCGGCGGCGATCGCCTCGTTGATCGACTGGTCTTCGCCGACTGGACTACGGTTCCAGACACGAAGGGGGTTGGCGAAATAGGCCAGCGCCGACCACGGGTCAGCGCCGAATTTCGTCAGCGGATCGGCCTCGGACGCGATCGTTTCCGCGACGTGGTGATTGCGACCGACCGAAAACGTCGTCACGTCCACAGGGTAGTAGACGCCGCCGAACTGGTCCGGCAGGAACAGCCTGGGCCGGACAAGGTCGGCGAACCACTTTTCCTGCTTCTGCGTGGCCGAGAGGAATTGCTTCAGAGGCCACTTGCCAAGCGTCGGGCCGACGTACTCGTGCCACAACGTCTTGAAGTTCTTTGTGTCGGTGTTCGAATAGATCATGCTCAAATCCAGGAATGAAAAACCCTGCACGCTCGGCAGCCGTGCAGGGTTCTCGCCACTGGATCGTGGCCATTCTCTCCGGCGATTTCTTCTCCCTCCAACGGAGTTTCATCGCTTGGGTGAGCATGTTCTGTTTCGCCCTGCCGAGGCGCGCTTCAATATTTATCCAGTCTACGGCAGGCAGGGCCGGAAAGTCGAAATTCAAATGAAGGCTGTCTTACTTCTGGAGTGTGGCGAACGATCCTGCTGAGGATGTTCACCGCCTCGGCGCGATCATGCGGTTAAGCACGCCATCTTTTCGCACGAACTGATGATATAGCGCAGCCAAAGCGTGGAATGCGGCAAGGCCAAGCAGAACATTGGCAGCAAGTTCATGCCAGCCGTTGATGGAGCGGCGGAGAGCACGATTGTCGGGTGCAAAAGCCGGTACTTGCACGAATCCAAAAAAGTCCCACCCTCTGGCGGCCACGTTGACGATCCCGAGGGCGAGGGTCGCCGCGAGGAGAACGTAGAGCAGTCCATGGGTGGCATGTTCCAGCAGCCGAAGCAGACCGGAGTTGACGGAGGCAAGCCGCGCTCCCGATGTCATGCGCCAGGGCAGACGAACGCAGTATATCAGAACAAGGGTTGCTCCAGCGGCAATGTGGATGGACCACATCCCGTGACGCCATTCGCGCGGCAAAAGCCCCTCGCTTTGAGCCATGAGCCAGAGCACCAGCACAAGTACAGCAGTCAGCCAGTGAAAAGTGATGCTGGCCCGGTCGTACCGGTCTCTATCGGGATTACTCAGCATAAACGTCCTCGTTTCTATCACGCGCCGCCGATGAGGATGCCAGTTGCGAGGACGAGAAGGCCGCCCAGAATGATCTGGAACATGGCGCGACCGATGGGGGTCTCCATGTATCGGTTCTGAATCCAGACAATTACCCAGAGTTCCACGAAGACAACGCAGAGCGCGATGGCCGTCGCAGTCCAGAAATGTGGGATGAGGTAAGGAAGCGCATGCCCCAAACCACCAATCGCCGTCATGACACCTGATGCTAGGCCACGCTTCCACGGCGATCCACGCCCCGACAGCTTGCCGTCATCGTGCGCTGCCTCGGTGAAGCCCATGGAGATACCAGCGCCCACTGAAGCAGACAGACCGATCAGAAAGGTCGTCCACGGATTCTGCGTGGCGAACGCTGTCGCAAAGATCGGTGCCAAGGTCGAAACTGAGCCATCCATGAGCCCAGCGAGGCCCGGCTGGACCCAAGTCAACACGAACTGGCGCTTGGCCTGATCCTGCTCGGCCTTACCCTCGCCGCCCGTCGTCAATTCGCCTTCGAGAGACAGAGCCTTGCGCTCGTGCTTCGCCTCGGCGGCTGCGAGGTCACCGAGTAGCTTGCGCGTTTCCGCATCGGTGCTGCGCGATGCCGCCAACCGGTAGAAGGCTTCCGCCTGCCGCTCCATCTCGGCAGCATCGGCGCGTGCGCGCTCCAGCGGCAGTGACCTCACCAGCCACAGGGGCTTTCGCGCATAGAACCCTTCAACATGTTCCCGGCGAATTGGGATGATCGTGGGGCCGAACTTGCGAACATAAAGGTCCAGCAAGGCGCTCCGATGCTCATTTTCTTCCGCAGCCATGGTGTCGAACATCGCCGCCGATGCGGGGTATTCTTGGCTCAGGTTTGCTGCATAGGCAGCGTAGATGCGTCCGTCCTCTTCCTCAGCGAGAATCGCGAGCGACAGGACCTCCTGCGCATTCAGGTCATCGAACCGTCGCCGTGTAGGACGAAACAAGGAGAAGAGAGCGGGCACAATCCACCAGCGCATGAGAGGCGGTGCATTGATTAGAATTATTCTAATCTATAGTCCAGTGACCAAATGACGCGGCGACAACCTCGCCAGCCTCTGCGCGGAGTTTCGCGCTGCCCGTCCCAACGACTCCTGGTTCATCGTTTCCAACCGTGTCGCGACGCTGACCGACACCATGACCCATGTCGGGGCTCGGGGATCGAATGCCCTGAAGGGCCTCGACATTCTCCAGACCATGACCTGGATGACGGCGTTCGAGTACGAGCAGCTACAGGCGCTGAATGCCTGGACGGGCCGCAACGATCTGGTTGGCCTTCGTCACATCGACGAGTTCAACCAGACCTGCGGCCGGAACCTTGGCTTCCGCCATCGGGGAGACGCTCGCCACACGTTGCTGGTGAACCTTCGCCTGCTCAAGGTTCTCCTCGATCATCATGCCGGTGTTCTCGGTCGCGCCCGGTATGGGCTGTGCCTGCACATGGATTCGGACCAGCGCTACGAGGCCACCGGCCGCGCCAAATCGCGCGCGGCCTGATCAGGGAGTTCTCTCGGGAAAAACCCCTTCAGTAGTCGTATTCCTTATATGTCTTATAGGGAATACGGCCTGTGTAGGGGATTTTCCGCGCGCATCTCTGGCCAGAGCCATCGACGGGGGAGCGGGCGGGTCGAGGCCGCGCAGCAGGCCGAAGTTGCCCGGCCCGATCTCCCCGGCGCGAGCGGGTGGGTGCGAAGCACCTACCCCTCGTTGATCACACGGGTATCCTTAGCCCGGTATTGCGCACCTGTACTCAGTGTCCCACGCGATAGGCTCAGCGTCCCGACTGCTGTGCTTCGGGTCTTGCGCCCGCCCCTTCTCCCACCGTCGCGCCAACGATTGGCGCGCATCATCGCTCGTTGATTATGGCCTCGACCGGGACAACATCAACAACATCGTCATCCCGACCTTGAACGGCACGTTCTTGAAGACCGTCCTTCCCGGTCGGATTCGGAGCGTTCGAAAACGGTCCTAAAAACCGGTCCTAACGCCTCGTTCGAGACGGTCCTAAAAACCGGAATTCTTCAATGAAATTAGGGTGTGGCGCGCCATTCAGGACAAAACTGCGAACACTTATGTGTTTGAAATCGTGATATAATGGAATTCCTTCGAACGCTGCTGGGGGCGGGCCCTGCCACGGGTCGCATTTCGCGCCAGACGGCAACGTCCTCAACGGCCCCCATCGCGCCGCTGCCGCCGGCAGAGGATCACGGCATCCCGCCGATACGAAGAAGCGAGGTTAGCTCCACCGCTTGACCACGTCGCCTTCGCCTCCACCATCGCGTCGAAGCCGATCTGCGCGGCCTCGGCAGGGTCGTCCTTCTCGGCCTAGCCGATCTGGGTGTCGAGCAGGTCGGCCCGCTCGAACAAACGGGTCTCGGTTGCGCCCGGCATCAGGCAGGTCACGGTCACGCCACCGGTATCCTTCAGCTCGTTGCGCAGCGCGAAGGAGAAGGAATCGATGAAGGCCTTGGTGCCGTTGTAGACTCCACCGATCGGCAGACGCTCGTTTTGTCCAGAGCCTTCAGGCAGACCCGCGGCTGCCACGCGTCACCAGCCCCGGCGAAGCAAGCTCTATCGTGTTCCGAAACCTTGGGCAGCCCACGCCTGTTTCAACGCTGGCGAAGAAAGATAGGCGATAAGATCTTTTGTGGCTGCGATGTCTTTGCTGCTTGCGGCAGTTCCGATCGTATAGATCGTGTAGGTCTGAATGTCGGCCGGCAGCGGCGTGGCAACAAGACCGCTCACGACCAGAGCGTCGCCGCGGCTCATGGCATCCATCGCTCCACGGTTGCCGCGCAGAATTTGTACACCGGCACACGCGTCGTCGGATCAAGACGATTCATGGTCAGTTCATTGGCGGCCGCCTCAAAGAAGGACATCGCCATCCAGATCACGCCGGGCTGCAAAGTCGCATCCGGTTTCACAATCAGGCAGACCGCACCCCGCCTTGTCCGCACCTCAACCGTGTCGCCGGCCTTGACGCCAAGACGGGCCATGTCATCCGGATGCAGATGGGCGCGCGGCTCCGAGCTCAGGGCTTCCAGCACGGGCGCGCGACGTGTCATGGCGCCCGTATGCCAATGCTCGCGCAACCGTCCCGTCATAAGAATAAAGGGATAGTCGGCATCCGGTATCTCGTCCGCACCGGTCGCATCAAGCGGCACGATGATGGCTTTCGAGCCATGAGCGAAACTGTCGCTGAACAGACTGTCACTCGCTCCATCACTTTGCAGCGGATACCGGGCATGTCCAGACCGGACGAGAAACGGCCAGCTAAATCCCTTGAGCACCGGCACGACATTCGCCATTTCGTCGAAGATGCTGCCCACAGTGACGTCCTGCCACGGCAATCCGAGACGCACGGCAAGATCGCGAACGATCATCCAATCCGGCCGCGCTTCACCGGGCGGCGGCAGTGCAACCGCGATGTGTTGCACGATGCGATCCGTATTGGTGACTGAACCTTCCCGCTCGGCCAGAGCCGCCGCAGGGAAAATCACGTCCGCGAAGGCTGCCGTTTCGGTCGGGAAAATGTCCTGAACAACGAGATGATCGAGTCCAGCCAGCGCCGCGCGCGTCATCGCAAGATCAGGATTGGCGAGCGCCGGATTCCCGCCCATGACATATACCCCCCGGATATTTCCTCCGCGAGCGGAATCAAACATCTCCACGACCGAAAGACCAAGGTTGGACGGCGTATCGATATTCCATAGCGCGTCAAAGATGGCGCGCTCGGTATCGTCTTCCAGATCGCGGTAGCCCGGAAGATAGTTCGGCAACAGCCCTGCGTCGCAGGAGCCTTGCACGTTGTTTTGACCGCGCAACGGGTGAAGTCCCGCTCCAGGCCGTCCCACCTGGCCGCACACTAGAGCGAAAGCAATAACGGAACGGATGTTGTCGGCACCGAACGTGTGCTGGGAAGCGCCCATGCCCCAGAACGTCATGGCGGCACTGGCCCCGGCGAACAGCCGCGCTGCTGCGATGATGTCTTCTTCCGGCACCTGACAGACCCGGGCTGCAGATTCCAATGTGTATGGCTCAACACGTGCACGGAGCGCTTCAAAGCCTTCCACGCGTGCATTGACAAAGTTACGGTCGTAAAGCCCTTCTTCAATCACGAACCGCGTCATCGCTGAAAGCAGCGTCACATCGGTTCCGGGAGCGATACGGAAGTGATGGGTCGCAAAGCGTGACAGGGCCTGAATATGCGGGTCCACCAGGATCAGCTTGGTCCCGCGCCGCAACGCGCCCTTCATGAAGGAGGCAGCGACTGGATGGTTCGAATCCGGATTTGAACCGACCATCAGAACGACATCGGCCTTTTCGATCTCCTCAATGGGAGCGGTGACGGCGGCAAGACCCGTCGCCTCGGCCAATGGCGGAACCGATGCACAAAGACGGGTGCAATGATCGATATGCGACGTGCCGAAGCCAGTGCGCCCGAGTTTCTGAAGCAGATAGGCATCTTCGTTCGAAGCCTTTGCCGAACCGAGCACGGCCAGCGACGAACCACCATGGTGGCTTCGCACGCGGGCGAAGCCCTCAGCCGCCACGCTGAGCGCTTCGTCCCAGCTCGCGAGCCGGAAAAGCGCGAGCGCCTCGGGGCCGCTCAATGTTTGTGTGGCATCTTTGGGCGTATTTGGCCGCCGGATGAGAGGAGCCGTCAGCCGGTCAGGATGGCGCAGATAGGAAAAGCCGAACCGCCCCTTCACACAAAGCCGCCCATGGTTCGCGGGGCCATCGGCGCCCTCTGTGAAAACGGTGCCGTTATCGGCGGCGTGAAGCGTGACGCGACAGCCGACACTGCAAAACGGGCACACTGTCTCTCCCGACGAGTTAACGCCAGAACGCCCGCCGATTTCCACGGCCGCCTTTAATGAAAACGCACCAGTTGGACAAAGCTGCGCACACTCGCCACACGATGCGCAATTGCTTTTCCCCATGGCCGCGCCGCTATCGAAGGCCACATGAAGATCGCTGCCCCGACCCGCCAGCGCGATAACCCCGTTGACCTGGACATCGCCGCATCCGGTCCGGCATCTGCCGCAATGAATGCAAGCGTCGGAGTCGAACACGATCCCGGAATGGCTTGCATCCGGCGCATGCGTTTCCTGCTTGCTCCCAAAGCGTTCGGCATCCGCGCCATTGCGCGCAAGGAGCAACATAAACGGACTGTCGGGCTGGCGCGCGCGCGCCTGCCCGGTCATCTCGGACGCCAGCAACTCCGTCGCCAGCCGGCGAACGCGATTAGTCCGCTCCGTATCGGTGCGAATGTGCAATCCGGGCGCAGCGGGATAACGGCAGGCCGGCACCAGATCCGCCTCGCCCTCCACCTCGACGAGGCATGTGCGGCAGCTGCCGATCGTGGGAAAGCCCACGCGGGTGGATGCACACAAATGGGGAATATCCAGCCCGCCCTGCGTAGCCGCCTGAAGTAGACTCTGACCGGACTGCGCGGGGATCGCCTGCCCATCGATATGGATATCGAAGCCGTTCATGAATCGCATGTCTCCAGAAGAGAAGGCAAGCGGCCCAGGAACCGGCCCGCATTGCGGCCGAGCGCGCAGATGGATGCTTCGCTCATCACGACGGAAAGATCATTGATAAGCGGCACATCGAGACGTCCGGGCGCGTTGAGAGCTTGCGCGGCCTTGGCCGTTCCCACACGGCAAGGGCCGCATTGCCCGCAGCTTTCGCGGGCGAGATAACCCGCCATCTTCGAGGCAACGCCCCGCATGTCGTCGCCAGTTCCAAAGACGACAATGCCGCCGGTGCCGAGCCGCAGTCTGCCGCTCAGAAGCTCGTCCAGCGGACGCCGGCAATCGGCGGCGGGAAGCAACGTTCCAGAAGACCCGCCTACCACCATGCCGCCAAGCTCGACTCCCTCCGTCAAGCCGCCTGCAATGTCTACAAGATCGATGAGCCGCGAAAGGCCGCGCACCGGCTTTGGCCCCGGATTCCGGACCCGCCCCGATACACTGAAAAGCGTTACCTCCGCGGCCAGCAGGTCAGACACGGGCAGATCGGGCTCCGGCGCACTGCCCCAGACAGACCTCAACCGGAAGAACGTTTCGACGTTGTGCACGAGCGTCGGGCGCCCGAAATAACCGCGCGTGGTCGGAAACGGTGGCCGCTCCGCTGGCCTCGGCGGACGGCCCTCAAGGCTTGCAATCAGCGCGGTTTCTTCACCGCAAATATACGCCCCGCCGCTTCGCCTCAATTCAATGGCGATGCCGCTGGCGAGCCCCGCCGACACCACATCCGCGATGGCCTTCCGCAGAATGACATGAATGGGCTTGTAGTCGTCCCGGATATAGAAAAAGATTTTGTCCGCGCCTGTCACCCGCGCCGCGACGAGCGCGGCTTCAATGACGCCATGCGGATCGTTTTCGAGAATGAAGCGATCCTTGAAGACGGCAAGCTCGCCTTCATCGCCGTTGACGATGACGACCGGAACTGCGCCGCGTCTCATCACTTGGCGCCACTTCTCAACCACCGGAAAGCCGACGCCAGCCCGGCCGATCGCGCGATATGTGGCGATGCTCTCCATGAGGCGCGGCACCTCCTGCAAATCTCGGCTGAGGCGATCGAGTATTTGATATCCTCCCGCAAACCGATAGGCAGAAAAGCTGCGCGGATTTGGCGCGGACCTTGCTCCATCGCACCTGTTGCGGCAGACGCCGTGCCCCGAACCTTCTCCATGCAGCAGTGAACAAACAAGATCGCCGCACGCATGAAGCGCATAAGGAACGGAAGCCATATAGTTCACAGCCGGAAAGGCCGTCGCCACTTCATAGGCTTCGGATGGAAACAGGCGGAGACGCTCCGCGACACGAAGCAGTCCCTGCTCCGAAATGCCGAGGCCGCCCTTGACGTCACGGACTTCAAGCAAGATTTCAAGAAGCCGCTCCCGGCTTGCGCCGCGCGCGAGTGACTCCGTGATCGCTGCTGCTTCAACCTCTTCCAGATGAAGGGCTTCAGACTCATGCGGCACGATACAGTTCCTCTCGCAGATCGGAGGTAAAGGCCTCGGCCGGACCGTCGAAGAAAATGTTCCCTTGGCGCAATGCAATGATGTGGTCCGCATAACGAAGAGCTAGCTCCACCTGATGCAGGCTGCACAGAACCGTGAAACCCCGCTCGCGCGCGGCTTGCTGGAGAATTTGCAAAACATTCTCCGACGATTCCGGATCGAGGCTGGAAATAGGTTCGTCGGCCAGAATCAATTCTGTCTGCTGGGCAAAGGCGCGGGCGATGGCAACACGCTGCTGTTGACCGCCGGAAAGCCGCTCGGCCCGTTGATAGGCCTGATCGAGAAGACCCACGCTGTCCAGGCAGGCAAGCGCAAGCTGCCGGTCATCGTAACGGAAGCGCCTCAACAACACCCGCCACAAAGGAGTTCCGGCAAGCCGGGCCGTCAGAACATTGTCTATTGCGCTGAAGCGCTTGACCAGATTGAACTGCTGAAACACGAAGCCGACTTCGCGGCGCAATGCCCTAAGGGCTTTCAGTTTCAGCGCAGTCACCTCACTGCCGCGGATCGTCACAGTGCCGCTGTCAGGTTCTACAAGGCGCGTGAGACAACGGAACAAAGTGGACTTGCCGCAGCCAGATGGCCCCAGCAAGACAACAAACTTTCCGACGGGAATGGAGCAGGAGATGCGATCCAGCACCATGCGCCCTTCAAAGGTCTTGCTCAGGTCCGTCACGGTGATCGCGTTTTTGCTCTTGTCCATCGACGGCCCGGCAGGAACAAGATCAGCGGGCGATACGGTCTTCATGAGGTAATTCCACCGATTCGGCACAGGGCTTTGCTAAGCGATACGCGAGGGCGTACCGGCGCGAGTTGCAGTCGTTTCGGGATTGAGAACGAGACGGCGCAGGTACGCGCTCAAGGTATCGATGGCGATGACCATCGTCAGGATGACGCCCAGCACCGTCGCCAGCTTAGGAAAATCGAGCAGGTCGATCGAATCTTTAAGCGTCTGCCCGATGCCGCCCGCACCGACGATGCCGAGCACCGTGGAAGCACGAACATTGAACTCCCAGATGTAAAGTGTCACGGAAACGATATTGGGCCACACATCTGGAAGCAGCGCATAGCGAAAGGCGCGCACCGATCCGGCGCCGGTCAATTCCGCCGCCTCGACAGGCCCGGGATCAGCAGGCTCAATAACTTCGGTCAGCAATTTGCCGAGCGCACCGACCATGTTGAACGTGATTGCGAGCACGCCCGTAAACGGCCCAAACCCCACCGCAGCCACGAAGATCAGCGCGAAGACCAGCATCTCGGTGCCGCGCAAAACACCCAACAGGCTGCGCACCAGCCGTGACAGAACAGGATTTGGAGTGGTATTGCGCGCCGCGAGCGGCACAAGCGGAATGCAGATCATAAGAGCGCAAAGCGTGCCGACCGTTGCCATGGCCAGGGTCTGGAAAGCATCTCGCAGCACGCGGCCAATATCGCTCACATCCGGCGGAAACATCTGCGTGAACCAGGAAGCGATCTTGGGCAGACCCTCGGCGAGTTTGCCGAAATCGACCCGCGCGGACACAAAGCATGCAACCAGGAACACTGCGACGGCCAGGAAAACGATAGCCCGCGCGATGGTGTGCCAGCCAAGCAATGACTGAGTCGGCTCCGCATAATGCTGCTTGTTAAAACCGACGATGCTCATTCCCTCTCCTGCCGCTTGCCGCCGCTGAAAACCCAGGCGAATGGCCCGACACAAAATGCCGGTTTGAAGGACGGGGCGGCCCAGCGGACCGCCCCGTCCGGGATCATCAGGATTTCAGCTTGCCCGTCAGGACGCCTGCTTCCTCGATAGTCGCATAGTCCTTGTGCACGGCCGGAACGAAGCCGTTATAGCCGCTGCCCATCATAGACTGGGCTTTTTCTTCGGAGAGAGAGGTCAGGATGTCGCGAATCTTGACCTTGAGCGCCGGATCAAAGCCCTTGGGCACACAGATGGCATCATTCGGCAGTTCTTGCGACGTCCAATAGACTACGACTTTTTTCGGGTCCATTTCGCCAGCTTCGATCATGCCGTTACGGCCGCGATCCATATTCGAGCCGAGATCGATGAGACTCTGCTGAATCATGGAAACGTTGTTGCCGAAGGTCGCTCCCTCGCGCAGCTGGAAGAATTCGCGCGGATCGACGCCGTTCTTGACGAAGAATGCATAAGGGATGAGCCAGCCGGACGTATTGCCCTGATCGCTCAGGGACAACTTCATGCCCTTCGCATCCTTCGGAAAATCCTTGATGGGCAAACCGGGGCGCCCCTCGATAATCGCGTGATAGGACGGCTTGCCATTGTATTTCGCCGTTGCGATGACCTCGGTGCCGGCATGCTTGTTGGCAAGCACATAGCCCCACGGCCCCAGCCAGCCCACATCCAAATGGCCGTTACTCATCGCGACGGAGATAGCGGCCCAGCTCTCAGGGCTGACCAGTTCGTAAGTGGCCCCGAGTTGCTCCGCAAGATAGCGAAACATCGGCTCGAATTCCTTGATGGTGGTTGCCGGAGTCGGCCGCACCGGAGCAATTGCGAAACGAAGATGAAGCTTGCCATCGCGCATCGCCTGCCCTTGCGCGGCATTGGCGATGAACGGCAGCGAAAGCGCGGAAGCGGCGACCGCCCCAAAGCGACGACGTGTAATCATGACGACCTCTCGAATTTGCATCGCGTGCGTGAGAGCGAGCCGACCCAAGCCATTCGCGCAGTGCTGGACCGGGCGGCGCGCCTTGGCTATGAACATTACGAATTCTTATGAAAATAAGATGACAATAATTTTTAGTTTCATGAAAATTCAAGCAAAAGGTCCTATCCGCACAATTTATAACGTAGAATCAATGTACTAGTTTGATTATCAGAAATGCCCCGATCGTATCCGATCAATGAAATTTGGCTTTTCATTGCAGTTTCTTATATATCTCCTCTAAGCGCCGCCAAAAAACGTTAAGGCGGCAGGATCGAAGCGATGTTGAATCTGGCCCAAGTTCAGACCTTTCTCGCCGTTGTCGACGAAGGCGGCATTCAGGCGGCTGCCCAGCAGCTCAATTGCTCGCAGCCTGCCGTTTCTCAACAATTGAAAAAGCTTGAGGAGTTTTTTGGCGTCCTTCTGGTGGTACGAAATCGCAGTCGGGCGATACCGACTCGCGACGGTGAACTATTCCTGCCCAAAGCTCGTTCGTTAATCGCCGCAGCCGAGCGCGCACGCGGGGTGATCGTAAACCGCCGCCTCGTCATTCATGCCAGCGGCAATGCCGGCACATTCCTCGCTCCCAAACTCATCGCAACATTCGAGCGTGAGATAAATCGGCCTGAAGGTGCAGAACTCATCATAGGAACAAACCGCGAGGCCGTGGACGCTCTTCTCGCCGGCGAAGCAGACGTGATCCTGACCGAGTGGAATGAGGATCACCCGCTTATCGAATGGCAAAAATGGCGCCGCGAAAAATTGGTGGTGATAGTTTCGCCGGATTATCCGCTCGCAACCCATCGCCGCGTTTCTCCGGAAGCACTTCTCGATTACCCCATGATCGGAGGAGAACCCGGCACCGGCACGGGACGCGCGCTCGCCAGCGTATTGGGCGCTGACGCCAGCAAACTCAAAATTGCCCGCCAACTCGGCAGCACCACAGCCGTCAAGGAAGCCGTGAAAGCCAATCTCGGGCTGTCCATCGTGTTTGCTTATACCGTGACGGAAGAAGTCAAGGCCGGAACGCTTGTGGCGCTGGAACTGGAAGAGGCAGACATTTTCAAGACGCTGTTTGTGGGCATCGCACACGAAAGCCCCGGCACATCGATGGCACGACGCTTCGCTGCCATCTGCACCTCTTTCATTTAATTCAAAAACGTCTTCCTCCTTAGCGCTCCAGGAACATCATCATGACCCGCAAGACCCTTGTCACCAACTGGGTCCACCCTGAAGTACTCGATCTGCTCAGGACCCGAGGCGATGTCGACGCCAACTTAACGCGTGAACCATGGCCGCAGGCAGAGATTATCCGCCGCGCCGCAGATGCCGACGCGATCATGACCTTCATGACAGACACCATCGATAACGCCTTCCTTGATGCTTGCCCCAATCTCAAGGTGGTGGCGTGCGCACTCAAAGGAGCGGACAATTTCGATATCGAGGCCTGCAAGGCTCGGGGCGTCGAGGTCGCTGTCGTGCAAGACTTGCTGACCGCTCCCACGGCCGAGCTTGCCATCGGCCTCATGATCACACTTGCCCGCAAGATTCTTTCAGGGGACCGGGTCATCCGCGAAAAGCCATTCGCCGGCTGGCGACCGATACTCTACGGACTGGGTCTTGACGGCTCTAATGTCGGAATCGTCGGCATGGGGGCAGTGGGCCAGGCTGTCGCTCACCGCCTGTGGCCGTTCCGCTGCCGCATGTCCTATACCGACCAAACTCCTCTCTCGCCCACCAATGAAGATCGGCTGGGGCTGATACGGCGAAACTTATCGGATATTCTTGCCAACAGCGACTATCTGGTGCTCACACTGCCGCTCACGGCTTCGTCTCAACATCTGATCAATGCCGCCAGTTTGTCCGCCTTGAAACCGGGAGCGCTTCTCATCAATCCGGCTCGCGGCTCGTTAGTCGATGAAGCAGCCGTAGCCGACGCGCTGGAACAAGGCACGCTCGGCGGCTACGCCGCAGACGTGTTTGAAACCGAAGACTGGGCCCGGCCCGATCGGCCATCCGGTATCGAACCGCGCCTGCTTTCGCACCAAAACACTGTCTTTACACCTCATATCGGTTCGGCAGTCGACAATGTACGACGCGACATCGCTCTGGATGCCGCTCGCGATATTCTGCGTCACTTGGATGGCCTACCTATGAGAGGACGGCTCTTCTAGCGATCACACTGATCGATATCGGCCTTCAACGCATAAGCTTGGCGGCCGAGACGACATTGAAGGCGGAGTCCATGGCATCGATGGAGCCGCCGTTCTCGCCGACGATGCCAAGCAGCATGAGCGTGTTTGCCGTCGACGATCCTGCGGCGATCACCACCTTCTGCTTCAGGTCGGACCTTGCGATGTCGCTATACGAGGTCATCAAACTCTGAAAGTCATAAGCCGGACAGGTGACCGCAACGACCAAGTGCCGTAACGGCCGAGTAGACTTGAGTCGATGGTGGCTGCATCGGCGGGTGCATCGGCGGGTGATGGTGTGGATGGCGTCCGCAACCGGCATCTGATGTGCCAAAGTGAGTCGTTGTCAGATTCACTCAAAGGGAGCCATCCACGATGCCCGTTATGACAGTCGGTCTTGATCTTGCAAAACACGTTTTCCAGATTCATGCGATCGACGAAACTGGTGGAGTCGTCGCCCGTAAAAAGCTTCGCCGCTCGGAAGTGCTCGAATTCTTCCAGGCGCTGTCACCCTGCTTGATCGGCATGGTGGCCTGCGGTAGCGCTCATCATTGGGGCCGGGAGCTGACCGCGCTCGGCCACGACGTTCGGCTGATGCCGGCGGCCTACGTCAAGCCTTACATCAAACGAGGCAAGAACGACGCGGTCGACGCGGAGGCAATCTGCGAGGCGGTCACCCGACCGACGATGCGATTTGTCGAGATCAAGAGCGCTGAGCAGCAATCTGGCTTGATGCTGCACCGGACACGCGAGCTGCTGGTCCGGCAAAGGACCGCATTGATCAACTCGCTTCGCGGCCAGCTTGGCGAATTTGGATTGATCGCGCCGAAGGGCGTCTGGAGCATCCCCGACTTGCATGCGCTCGCCAAAAACGCGACCTCTGCCATCCTACCCGACGCGGTTCGCGGATGCGTCGAGCTGATCATGGGCCAGATCGACGATCTGCAGACGCGCATCCGGACCATCGAGAAGGCTATCCGCGTTCAAGTTCGCGCCAGCGAGGTTAGCCAGCGGCTGAAGACAATACCCGGCATCGGAGTAATCACGGCTTCCGCTCTCACCGCCACTATTGGCGACATCAAGGCCTTCAAGTCTGGGCGGCATCTAGCAGCTTGGATCGGTCTCGTGCCACGACAGTCCGGATCGGGCGGCAAGGTCCACATGGGCAGCATTTCGAAGAAAGGGGACGCCTATCTGCGCAAGCTACTCGTCCTCGGCGCCACCGCGGTGATCCGTTATTGTCGCAACAAGCCCGAGCTTGCCGGCTGGATTAACGCGCTGCTCCAGCGACGCCCCGCGCGTGTGGTGACGATCGCGGTGGCCAACAAGATGGCGCGGATTGCGTGGGCGATCATGAGCCGTGGCGAAACATTCCGCCAGGCGGCGTCTGCGATCGCCTGAGCTGAGATCGCGCCGACAAGGAAAGTAAGTTAGCTGCCGGAGTGGGACTATCGAATTGGTGAGAGCGACGACGACGTAATGGCAACCGGTCGAGACCGGGGATCAGGAAAACCCGAACCTGTGCATGCGCATCAAGCGCGACACGAGTGGCTGGGACCAGATCCGCGGACTACCATTAGGGCCCGCGGACAGGAATCCGCTTCGATGAGGCCGGATCGATGACCGCACCCCGACCAAACGTTGCTGAGACATCGAAAAAGTTCTTGCCAAGCGGACGCCATCCATCGATGCACAGGTGTGATCTCTGCGATCTTCTGCATTTTCTGCAATGTAAGGCAGAATTTTACCGAAATTTGCAGAACGGCCATGAGCTCCTATCTCTCAGAGATACTGTGAGGGATCGACGTGGTTGGAAACAAAGAACTGGAGGCCGGGCTTAAGGCCATGGCGGAGGACTTCCATCTGCCTGGTGGAGGACGCAAGAAGCTCGCGCGGCTTGTCGTCGGACACCTGTGGTGGTTCGATGCTGCCGAACAGCGGGGCATGAGTTGGCAAGACATGATCCGGGCGATGACTGCCGCCGGTGTGAACGGCAGAGGCAACAAGCCCATCACCGTTGGGACACTATCCTCAACGGTCTGGCGAGTACGGACGAAGGGAGAGGCGAGCGGTGCCCGCGAACAAGAACGGCCTGGACCAACGCCCACCCTACCGAGCGGGCAAACTCGGAAAAGCACAAAAAACTGCGGCACCGGCCAGCCGCGGCAACGCATACGAAAGGCCCCCCCGGAGAATAGTGATGATGACGAGCTCAGTCGACCTGCACCGAAGTGGGCGGTAGACAGAGAACGGTCCGGTCGGGCCAACAAGCATGTGCGGGCCTTTATGGACAGAGCCCGAGCCGTGCGCCGCCGATCAGAGGACGACTAGCAACGGCCGCACCTCGCCGAGGGCATGAGCCGGACCGTCAGCGGCTTTCGGCCTTCCAAATCGGCTCAGCGGGTTCGGCCCAGACCGGGCGCTCCGCAGTTCCCGCTCGATCGGCTTGTCGGCGAACCGCTGCCTACTCTTGCCGCGTTGTCGCTCAATCAGCTTAGGAAAGTCGACAACATCGATATCGAGGCGCATACCGAAATCCTTGGCGAGGATACTTTTCCGCGTGGGCAGGGACCTCGGGGGTCGGAACTACGAGTCGCGCCTGCCCCATCGGGGAAAAGCTTTTTTCCGCTCTTGACCCAGAAGGCGCACCCGCCGTATCCGGATGAGGGTCAGCCGGCGAGATAGACTCGGCGTTTGCCGTCCCTGCCGGTCACCCTGCTCACGATGTGTTCGGCGTCATCGCCTCTGAGACCAAATGAGGGACTTCACGAAAGGAGGATTTCTGGTTCATCGTAGCCGTCAGGAGCGAAGATGAAGCAGAAATCCGAACTGGGCAAAGCGCCCGCAGAACAAGTGCTAAAAGATATCCGGCGGCAGACGCGTCGGCAGTATTCGGCGGAAGAGAAGATCCGTATCGTGCTGGAAGGACTGCGCGGCGAGGAGAACATCTCCGAGCTGTGCCGCCGCGAAGGCATTGCCGCCTCGATGTATTACGGTTGGTCGAAGGAGTTTCTGGAGGCCGGCAAACGCCGCCTGGCGGGTGACACGGCCCGTTCCGCCACGTCCGGTGAGGTGAAAGACCTTCGCCGCGAAGCCTCCGAATTGAAGGAGGTGGTGGCCGACCTGACCCTGGAGAACCGCCTGCTCAAAAAAAGCATGAACGGGGCTGGGGAAAACGAGGCATGAGGTATCCAGCATCCGAGAAATCCGAAATAATCGCGCTGGTCGAGCAATCGCATCTGCCTGCCAGGCGCACGTTGGAAAAGCTCGGCATCCCGCGAGCCACCTTTTATAGATGGTACGATCGCTATCGCGAGGGTGGCATCGAGGCGCTGGCCGATCACCGCTCCAAGCCGGACCGGGTCTGGAATCGCATCCCGGACGATGTCCGCGGTCAGATCGTCGATCTGGCACTGGAACACCCCGAGCTGTCGCCGCGAGAGCTGGCGGTGCGCTTCACCGACGAGAGAAAATACTTTGTCTCCGAGGCTTCGGTCTATCGGCTGCTGAAGGCGCACGACCTGATCACCAGCCCCGCCTATGTGGTGATCAAGGCGGCTAATGAGTTCAAGGACAAGACCACGGCGATCAACCAGCTTTGGCAGACCGACTTCACCTACCTCAAGATCACTGGCTGGGGCTGGTACTATCTATCGACGGTGCTCGACGACTTCTCTCGTTACATTGTGGCCTGGAGGCTTGGTCCCACCATGTGCGCCTCCGACGTCACGGCCACGCTCGATCAGGCGCTTGCCGCCTCAGGCCTGGACCACGTCAATATAAAGCAGCGGCCACGGCTTCTGAGCGACAACGGATCAAGTTACGTCGCGGAAGATCTGGCCACCTGGCTCAAGGGCAAGGATATGCAGCATGTGCGCGGTGCGCCGTATCATCCCCAGACCCAAGGCAAGATCGAGCGCTGGCATCAGACCTTGAAGAACCGCATCCTGCTCGAGAATTACCATTTACCGAGGGACCTCGAACGTCAGGTCAGCGGCTTCGTCGAACACTACAACCATCACCGCTATCATGAGAGCATCGACAACCTCACGCCTGCGGATGTTTACTTCGGCCGAGCCGAAACCATCCTGACTGAGCGTGCGCGCATCAAACGTGAAACCATTGCAAACCGCCGCTTGCAGCATCGATTGCAAGCCGCTTAAACTTTAACCCTAGATGAGCCAGATCCTCCCTTCTCGAAATGCCTGAGCGGTCTCAAATTATCTGACGACGAACACTCACGATGAAGAACAAGCGATTTGCATAGGTGTGTCGGATTGGTCTGCCCCCATAAGGTGGTCCGGTTTCAGTCTTAATGCATGATCGGCTTTTCGGCTATCGCCTGAACTGATGGTGGAGCCGATCCGCGCGGCGGTGCAGGCCAGACCATGGCCTCCGGCGCCGGTGGTTTGTAGCCGAGCGATGAGTGTGGCCGCTCGGTGTTGTAGTAGCGTCGCCAAGCCTCAATAATGATCTTTGCCTCGGCAAGGCTGTAGAAGATTTCACCGTTGAGCAGTTCGTCGCGTAGCTTCGAGTTGAAGCTCTCGCAATAACCGTTCTCCCATGGACTGCCAGGTTCGATGAACGCGGTCTTCGCACCGACAGCGGCGATCCAGTCCCGCACGGCCTGAGCGATGAACTCCGGGCCGTTGTCGGAACGAACATGACCAGGCACGCCGCGCAGGATGAACAGGTCTGACAGGGCGTCGATGACGTCGGTCGAGTTGAGCTTGCGATCGATGCGGATTGCCAGACATTCCCGGGTGAACTCGTCGATGATGTTGAGCATGCGGAACTTCCTGCCATTGTGGGTCCGGTCCTCGACGAAGTCGTAGGACCAGACATGGTTGGGATGCTCCGGCCGCAGCCGGACGCACGATCCGTCATTCAGCCAGAGCCGGCCTTTCTTCGGCTGCTTTTGGGGGACCTTCAGCCCCTCCCTCCGCCAGATCCGCTCGACACGCTTGGCATTCACCATCCAGCCTTCGGACCGCAGCATCGCCGTGATCCGGCGATAGCCATAGCGGCCGTAGCGTGAGGCAAGACGAATGATGTCAGCGGTCAGCGCCTCATCATTTGCTCTGCCTCCACTCCCGCACGACCTTGGCGATGAACTCCGGGCCGTTGTCGGAACGAACATGGCCCGGCACACCGCGCAGGATGAACAGGTCTGACAGAGCGTCGATGACGTCGGTGGAGTTGAGCTTGCGAGCGAGACGGATCGCGCCTTGGCGCCCTGAATGTATCCAGAGGAATAGGTTACAAACTCTCGAAGGTTCTTGATGTGCGTCGCAAAGCTTTCAGCTGCACCCGATAGTTTCGGATGCTGCTTAGCGATGACAAGTAGCTCCTTTTGCGTCGTTTCCAGCTCGTGCAGCGCCGAGCCGAATTCGTGGGTCATGAATCCAGCGACCACGCCAAGCAAACTCATAACTTCAAGTTGCTGCTCGCGTTCGTAAGTCGCTTCCTGATGTTGAGTTGCGAGCGATTGCGTTTCCGCAAGCGCCGTAACGATTCGGGACTTTTGCGCAGTGGTTATAAGCGGGTTAGCCTCGATCTCCGCGATTGCAGAGCGCGTCTCCCGACGAATGGACGCTAACATTTCCCGATGTTTGGCTTTTTCCTGCTCTTGCTGGGTGCGCCTATCGCTGTAGGCCATAGCCTCTACGGCACCGCGCACCATCGAGCGCAGCTCGTTGAATGCCTCGTTCTCAACGAAGCCCTCTCTATCCGCCGACGCTACAAGGCCGGTGCGCCCCCGGCCCGATGCTTGACTATTACGGGCATCGACCTGAACGAAGCCCACGAGCTGAGCCGACTGAGGTAACCGCAGCATCCAATTTTCAACGGTCGAGGACTTAACCTGAGCGGGCATCGGAAAGTATTTGAGAGCCAGAGGAGAACGCGGCTCCCTCCGCCGCCGTGCCACGTCGGCCTGAAGCTGTAACCAGTCGTCCGAAAGGGACCCGTACGGCTGAACGCGAAAGCTTCGATCGAACACCGCCACGCCGCCATTTTCGAGAACCCAACGTTGCGCGACGCGGCCGTCGACCGTTAACCGAGACGCTCTTGCCCGACATTGTGAACCGGTTTGATGTCCAGCACGAGGTCTTGGAGGGGCATTCCAGGCAACTCGTCAACGTAACGCTTGCGCTGAGGCACGCCTCCCTGCTTCAGCGGCCAGTGGATCCTTCCGGCCGCATCGAGCCGATCAAGCTCGCCATGCGGCACCGCCCAGTGGCGGCCCTTGGCGCTAACGTTGATGCCCCGCCATGGCTTTCCACTCTCGCCGTTGCGCGTCCCGGCGCCTGTCAGGTCGGCTCGTCGCCACTTCCTGCCATCTGGGTCTTCATGCACGAAGAATGAATTGATGTATTCCTGATCGTATGACTGATGAACATCCTCCCACGTGAATTCGTCGGAAGCACTATAAAAGAGGATGACATCGTGAATCGGCCCCCACCGCTTCGCCGAATTGTGGGCGCTCGTTCGCTTCCAAATAATCTCGCTTCGGAACTTGTCTGGCCCAAAGATTCCATCGAGCAAGATTTTCAGGTAGTGGCTGGCGGTCGGATCGCAATGCAAGTAGAGGGAGCCGGTCCGCTTGAGAACGCGGCGCAACTCTACGAGTCGCTGGGCCATCATCACCAAGTAGGCCATCATATCGCTCTCGCCGAGAGCGGACCTCAAAGCAGATACAAACGTTGCGGTTGGCCCGCCGACGTGAGTCATGATTTCGTGGTAGGCAGCCTCAGCTTCTCCCGTGTGCCATGACCAAAAGTCTAAGAAAGCGCCAACCTGCGCGGAGGTGACCTCTTCAACCGGGCTCTTGAATAGGACGTTATACCGAGCTTGGCTGTTGAACGGCGGATCCAAATAAAC
Source organism: Bradyrhizobiaceae bacterium PARB1 (assembly GCA_002256345.1). Classification (GTDB taxonomy): domain Bacteria; phylum Pseudomonadota; class Alphaproteobacteria; order Rhizobiales; family Xanthobacteraceae; genus Tardiphaga. The sequence continues at coordinate 82,216 of NKIY01000016.1, forward strand.
AAAGTCAACGCTTTCGTCCTTGATCTGCCGGCGAAGTATTTCGAGATTGTCCCCGAAGAATAATTTATTTGGCGAGGTAGCCGCAACACGTACCGAACTTTTAGCCATAGACCCCACTCCACAATGGGGCAATGAATGCGGTTAACCTGCCAACAAGCGCTTTTACTTTGCCGTAAGGACGACTCTTTTTGACGCGTAAGGTTAATCAATCCTTTTACTTCGGCCAATGGACTATGGATCATGAATGGTTTCGGCAGCTTGTTGCATGTCTGATTGCACTATCCGGTTCGATGAACGCCGTACGCGGCTGCGAGCTTATCCGCAGATGCGCGATGATCGTATCAGCTACGAGCAGTGCCAGGAAAAGCCTGGTAGGTGCATGCCTAGAAATTGGATCGGCGATTGTTGTACGTCGAGACCCAAACTCCTTCGCGAAAACGAATGGAGGGATTAGCGGGCGGACCGCGCGGAAATGCCAGCAGATGCATCCGAGAACAACTCTAGACAGCGGCTTGGCAATTCTTGCTTTTAGCAGTGGAAGACAGGCCCCGTCCGGCGAGTGCCGGGCGGGGCTTCTCGAAGCGGTCTCAGTCGGCGCTCTTGCGCGGCCGCGACCAGAGAAGCGTGTAGCCTTCGCCGCCTTCGTCATCGAACAGGTTGGCGTAGATCGGCGAGTTGAAGGAGGGATCGTCGAGCTTGAGTGAGAGATAGTCGCGACCCTCCTCAGAGCGCTTCGACCATGCTGCCCCGATCTCGGCCCGGCGCACATAGACGCGGTGGCTCGGAGCGTTGTCGTTGGAGCGATTGGGCTCGGCGACGATGCGGACGCCCTTGGCCTGCAGGCTCAGCGTGACGATCTCTCCCTGAAAATCGTTACCGACCTTCTTGAACGAACCGATGGTAGCCATATCAAGTCTCCTTGCGTTGTTTCGGACCGCGACCACCGCGGCCTCGATGGCGATGACCAGGCCGAATGACGAGCGGCGACGCACCCGCAAGGGCCGAAGCACCGCGGAGGACGCCATGGCTTGCGACTTTCTTGAATATGTGGACGCCCTTCCCTCGGCCCAATTCAGGCCGAGCATAGATATTGAAGACAGGCTCACTCGAAAGGGACCGCATATGTCGCTGACAATCGGACTGGATATCGCGAAACA
>NKIY01000028.1 GCA_002256345.1 Bradyrhizobiaceae bacterium PARB1
CCCGCGGCCGTATGCGCCGTCTTTGAGAGGCCGGACATATGGTAGCACCTGATCGAAACTGCACTTATGCTTCCTTTTTCTTCTTCCCCCGGAGGGGGCGTCCACATATGTCTCGCGAGGAATGGGCTTTAGCCCAGGGGAAGAAAGTCGCAAGACTGGCGTTGCGTCTCAGACGGTCGAGGCGCAGCCGGTCTTCGGCCAGATCAAGCCATCAAAGAGGCGAGGTGTTCGCGTGCTGAACAACATTGAGAGGAGACGTGACTGGCATCGGTCGTACGATACGAGAGGTGGCTTGTTTTCAGGGGGAAGAGAGAGAACATGCAGTAAAGTGGGCGGATCACTCGCTGAACATGAGCGCCTGCGAGCTGGCTCCGATCCAGCACAAAGCGCGCAGAAGCGATAGTCATGGTTACGAAGTGCTGCGAGGAAGGCCCAACTATCGGATCGACCTGATGTCACCGCGCGTAACGTTCGAAGCAATCGATACGGAGGCGAAGGTTGCAGGCTGCTCTGGTCGTGGCCGCGAGCGCAATCGAAGACGCGTTCAAGCCCGATCGGGTCTCGACAGGCGCCTTTCAATGGAGACAGCACTTGGCAATCGCACAGAGGCTTCAATGCAGGCCGTACGGATACAGACGGAGGTCGCGTATGACGGCGATAGTCGGAAGGGTTAAAAAAGCGCCTGATCTTTTGAAGCGTGCTCGCAGTAGCGAGCACGTCATGAGGCGCTAGACGCGATCGCGGCGCTATGCGCCGCTGTCGCCAAATTTCCAGACCGGGATTCCCATCCGCCTCGCCTTGTCGGCGAGATTTTCCTGAATTCCCGTTCCCGGGAACACGATGACGCCGATTGGCATCATCGTCAGCATGAGATCGTTGCGCTTGAATGGTGCCGACTTGGCGTGCTTCGACCAATCCGGCTTGAATGCGACTTGCGGAACCTTGCGGTTCGTCGCCCACTTGGCTGCAATCAGCTCGGCGCCCTTCGGTGAGCCTCCATGCAACAGAACCATGTCGCTGTGCTTGGCGTGAACCTTGTCGAGGCGATCCCAGATCAGATGATGGTCATCGAAGTCGAGGCCTCCGGTCAGTGCGACCTTGGGTCCGACCGGAACAAGCACCTCAGTCTCGGCGCGACGCTTTGCGGCGAGAAAGTCTCTGGAGTCGATCACCGCGGAGGTGACCGAGCGATGGTCAATGAGTGACCCGGATCGCGGGCGCCACAGCGAACCAGTGTGGATTTCGAATTGTGCGATGGCCTGTTCGCGGAACAGCTCCATGCAATTGCGGCGTTCGATCAGGGAAAGCCCTTCCGTGATGAGCCGCTCGAGTTCGACCGACCGCACTTCGGAGCCATCCTGCTCGTGTTGACTTGCGCGCTGTACCTGCTCATTGCTGTCGAGCTGGCGCTCGATCCGGTTGACGGCTCGATGGAACAGATTGACCGTCGACCAGAGCAGGTCTTCCAAGTCCGGCTCCATGCGGCTGTCACTCAGGGTGGCCACGAAGGCATCGAAGATGTCGGCGACAGCGCCGGCGATCGACTTGGCTTCGGGAAGGGGCCTCGGATCGGGTTCGTCGGTGAATGGTCGGTAACCGTAGAGTTGCAGTTCGGTCAGAACGTGGTGAAGCTGGGATGAACCATGCTGCGATTCAAATTCGGTGTCGTCACGATCGGTCATGGGACGATGCCCTCCGTGGATCGGCCGCGACCATCGCGGCCTTCGTGGCGATCACTCAGGCGGCGGGCGGGCCGGACCAGAACCCGGAGCAACGCGGAGGGCCGAAGCGACAGCGGAGGATGGCTGGGCGCGGCTATTTTGCTTCGCGATGCAAAGGCGGGATGGACTGATCGATGGATTTAGGCGGAGACGGCCGCCGGCGGAAAATAGTCGCGCCCTGCCATTGCCGGTCCGGCCCGCCTGCCGTCCGATCGCCCTCTAGAAGGCCGGGCGCGGCCCTCTCACGACGTGGCCTCACCTAGATCGGTTGTCGACGCTGATGGCGAGGCGCAGGCACTCATGCCGTGATCGCGAACGCCGACGGCGAGAATCGGACGACATCCGCAGGCGCAAGCTGAATGCGAAGAGCTGCCCGGAGCTCATTGACGCCGAAGGTGCGCAGATCCTCGTTGAAGTCGTCGAGCCTGGGCGATAGTGGGATCGCCTCGATACCGGCTGCTCTGGCACGCTGTGCCAGTGCGGATGTGACCGCCTCTCCGGCCGCATCGGCATCACGGGCGATATAGAGCCGGCTTAGGCTCGGAGACAGTTGCATGGCGGCGAGATGGTTGGCCGATAGCGCTGATGCCATGGGCAAGCTCGGGAGCGCAAAGCGCAGGGAGAGCATAGTCTCGATGCCTTCGCCTGCAGCGAGCACGTCATGGGTGATGCCGAATCGAACAGCGTTGCCAAGCAAGAGGCCCATCGCGCGGCGTGGCGTGTCGATCGGCGCCTTGCTCCGACCCGAGCGATCGAGCCAAGTGCGGTGAATACCAGTGACGGTGCCGTCAAGCGTGGTGACAGCGGCAATCAGGGCCGGCCATGTCTCCATCGGCAGGTGTTGATTCGGCCTATAGAAGCAGCGCGGGTGGAAGCGAAGGCTCGCGGTCTCATGCAAGCCCAAAATGCCCCGCGTCCGAAGGTATGTTTCTGCAAGCGTGCCAGAAATGGGCATGGACATGGCAAACAGGCGCCGAGCCGATTCAGGCGAGCCCATGGGAACGCGTCGGATCGACGATGTGGATCCCGTCTCAATCTGCGGCAGGCTGAGAAAACGCCGCGCCTCGGCAAGAACATCGCGGAATTCAACAAAGCCGCAGCTTTCCCTGATGATATCGAGCAGATCGCCGTGTTCAGCGGTCGCGGCATCCGTCCACTTGCCGGCCGCTCCCTTGCCCCCATGACGTGAGCACAGCCGAACGAACATGGACCGGCCGCGCGTGTTGTGAACATCACCGACAACCCAATAGCGGCCAACGCGCCGGCCATTGGAAAGATAGCGCCGGCAGACGAGTTCGGCCCGCTCGGCCAGCCGGCGGGCGAGATCGGATGCTTGGGTTGACATAACTGATCCCCACCAAAAAGATGGCCCGCCGCTGACGGCAGGCCTTCGAAATCGGTGCTTGTGCTGACTTATTCGGCCGCGACCAGCGGCTCGTCGGGGAGAGTTACATCTTCGCGCGGATGCTCTGCATCTGGCATGGCCGCTTCGCATTTGCTCACTGGCGCGTCCTCCCCCGAAGCGGCGGGGAAATCGGGCCAGATTCAGGCGAAGATGATGTCGCGCTGGAGGGGCGACCAGGCGTGCGCAGCGGCTCCGGAAGCCAACCCGAGCCAGTAAGGAGTTCTTCCGCCCTCTCCGCCATCTCGCCCTTCTTCAGGTGCTCAATGAGTTGAGCCGCGGTCTCTCCCTTGACTTCTCGGACGGCTTGCAAGATGCGCGCCTTGGTGACCCGCCCGAAATAGTTGTCGACGGTCGGCGACCAGCCGGCGGCGGCAATATCGAGCCCGATGGCCTCAGCGAGGCGGTCGGCGTGGTCCAGCGCACGCGGGCGCCGATTCGAGGGCTCGTACACCGCATTGACGCTCAGCGCGATGCAATGTGCGAACAGGGCATCGCGGCTGTCCCGATCGAAGCTCGTGAGCGCGTCCCAGAGCTCGGCCGATTCACGCGGCAACTGCGCCGACCACTGCCGGTGCCTCTGGTCGACGGCTTTGGCGATCGTGGCATCGCCGAGGCCTGGCGCCTGGCTGCCGAAGACGACGCTCTTCGCATCCACGTCGAGGCAGGACTCGGGCGTGTAGCGGTAGAAGAGCTTCAGGCAAAGCGCGTGCAGTGCCGCCAGGAACGCAACGTCCGGGTCCCCTGCGAGCGCGTCGCGCAAGGCCAGAGTGCGGTACGCTGTGAGTTCGGTCATCAACCGGTCAGGGATCGGCTTGATGCCTTCCTCCTGATCGGGCGCCTCGGTATTTGCCGAGGTGCATGTCTGCCCTTCGGTCGTATCTCCGGAGGCAGAGGTTGCCGCTGGGGTGGCACTCTGCTCGGCCTCAGCTTCTCCCTCCGCCTGCGGAATTGCCGGCTCATCCTCGGGACGGACATAGCCGCGCTCGACCCGAAGCGCGCCAGACGCGTCGATGCTGACGAAGGCACCCGCGCGCGCGATTTCGTCAGGATCGTACTGGACGGGCCGCTCATCGAGTTCGTCAAGGGCCGTCTCGATCTCGCCAAGGCGCTGATCGCCCCCTTCAGGAAGGACGTCGATCTCGGAATGGTCCTGCTCGAGACGCTCATACTCGGCGTGCAGCGCTTCAGCCGCCGCAACCTCCTCGTCGGTCATCGCAACGGCCTCGCCGGCGATGCGGCGTAGACCATAGATGTGGCCGTAAGGAAAATCGACGGCAACCTCGACCCATTTCCAGCCTTCGGAGCGGATGTTGCCCGCCTCACGCTCCAGCTTCTCATCGACGAGCCTGTCGAGCAGCATCGGCTCTTGCAGCCAACCGCCGTCATCCTGCTGAAAAAGATCGCGGATGATGTCGCCGCCTGCGGCCTCATAGGCGTCGATTCCGACGAACTGGGCGCGCTTGTCGGAGGCGCGCACGGCGCCTTCGGTCAGCAGACGCCGGATGTAATACGGCTCCTTGTTGTGCGAACGCTGCACCGCCTGCCATACCTGCTGCTGGCGCTCGTGGTCCGGATTGACCGCAAACGCCATCAATTGGTCGAGGCTCATGCCGTCTTCGGCATAGACGTCGAGCAGCGCTGGCGAGACGGCGGCGAGCCGGAGCCGTTGCTTGACCACCGACACGCTTACGAAGAAAGCGGCTGCAACCTCCTCCTCGGTCCTCCCCTTCTCGACGAGATCGCGGAAGGCGCGGAACTGATCGAGGGGCTCAAGTGGGACCCGCTGGATGTTCTCGGCGAGCGAATCCTCCTCGGCGAGGCCATCGGTCCGGATGACGCAGGGAACCGGCGCGTTGCGCGAGAGCAGCTTCTGCTTGACCAGCAGTTCGAGCGCGCGATAGCGCCGCCCACCGGCCGGGATTTCGAACATGCCGGTTTCGGCGCCGCCATCGTCGAGAACCGGCCGGACGGTGAGGCTCTGGAGCAGCGTGCGCCGAGCGATGTCTTGCGCAAGCTCCTCGATCGAGACGCCCGCTTTGATACGTCGGACATTGGACTGGCTCAGCACCAGCCGGTTGAAGGGGATATCCCTGGACTGACTGAGGGTGATCTTGCGAACGGATTTTGCCATTGACGTTTCTCCTCGACGGGCGGTCAAGAACCTCTCTCGACCTTCTGCCCGTCACGAAGCGAAGCGCCGCCCTCTAACTCTGAAGGGCGGCGCCAGCCGGAGAAACCGAGAGCCGAGGCTCATCACACGCGCACCACTGGGGCGGCGCGATCGGTCTTAGTTAGCACGATCGAGCAACTTCTTGGCCTTCGCCTCGAGGTCCAACCGGCCGTCCTGGTGCGGCTTGTCGCGTGCCACCGCGGTGATGCCTTGCACGAAGTCGAAGACACTCTCGGGTTTGCGGCCTTCCTCGGCAAGCACCGTCTCAATGATCTTCGCCGTCTCCGACTTGCCAAACCCCCGCTTACGAAGAAACTCGGTGCGCTCCTCATCCGTGCGCGCAACAATCCGCTCTCGCGCCGCCCTGATGCCATTGACGAAGGGTGTCGGCGAGGAGTTGGCGAAGCGAGCGAGCGCCGGCGCAGCCTCGTGGGCGAAGCGGGTAGCCGCGAATTTGGAGTGACGGATGGTGATCTCCTCGAAATCTTCCACACCCCAAAGATTGCGATTCTGGCACACGGCGCGAAGGTAGAAGCTTGCGATCCCAAGCGTCTTGGCACCGACCTCAGAATTCCAGCAATAGAAGCCGCGGAAGTAGAGGTCGGGCGAGCCGTCAGGCAGCTTGCCCGCCTCGATGGGGTTGAAGTCGTCGACCAGGAACAGGAACACGTCCCGGTCGGAGGCGTAGAGGGTGGTGGTCGCTTTCGTGATGTCAACTCGCGGATTGTAGATGCCGGTCGACCAGTCGAGCACGCCGGGGACCTTCCAACGCGTGTCGCCGGTGCCGTTCCCGGCAATTCGCTGCACGGCGGCCACAAGCTCTTGGTCAAAGATGCGGCCGTAATCTGGGCTTGTGACCGCCCGTAGTTCAACGCGGCCCTCCTCGACTTCGAGCGTCTTGATCAGCTCGGCGCGTTATCTGAACAGTCAAGCTGTCTCAGCAGGATCTTTCAGCGGCGTTTGCCTGAAAATCCACGGCTTCCGACCGATCTCGGCGCGTGAGACAGATTCGTGGATCGCTCAGCGAGATAG
>NKIY01000001.1:0-760183 GCA_002256345.1 Bradyrhizobiaceae bacterium PARB1
TGCTGGGGCTCCGCCCTGGCCGGCGGTGCGGCCGCCGCCGCGCGGGGCGGTGCGGCCATGGCGGGTGGAGCCTCCACCGCCTACAGCCTCGGCGCCGCCGGTCAGTCCGGCGCGTCAGGTGTCGCGTCGGGACTCGGCGGCGTCGCCCGTGCCGGCGCCAGCGCCGCGACTTCGCCGCTTCGCCGGGCCACCTCTCGCGCCGCCGAGAGCATGCGTTCGAGTTTCAACGAGGGCGGCATGGCCGCCTTCGAGGCGACCGGAGGCTCCTCGACCAAGGGCACGATCGGTAGCGACGCCGCCGATACAGCCTCGTCTTCATCCGGAGGGTCCGGCGGCGCCCCCGCCTGGGCCCGGCGCATGAAGCGCTCCCAGTCCCTGACGCACGGCGTCCAGGCCGCCGCCCACGCCGTCCGCGCCGGCGATGCACACGGCGGCGGCTCTTCAGTCAACCTCGCCGAAAGTGACCGCTGATGTTCAAACGACCCTCCACCCATTACGGCAAGGCGCCCGAGCCCGAGACGCCCTACCAACGCGCCGCCCAGGTCTGGGACGACCGCATCGGCGCGGCCCGCGTCCAGGCCAAGAACTGGCGCTTGATGGCCTTCGGCTCGCTGATCCTGTCGGCGGGGTTTGCCTCCGCCCTGGTCTGGCAGTCGGCGCGCGGCACCATCGTGCCGTGGGTGGTGCAGGTTGATCGGCTCGGCCAGTCGCAGGCCGTCGCGCCGGCGGTCGCCGACTATCGCCCGACCGATCCGCAGATCGCCTGGCATCTGGCGCGGTTCATCGAGCAGGTCCGCTCGATCCCCGCCGACGCCATCATCGTGCGGCAGAACTGGCTGCGCGCCTACGACTTCACCACCGATCGCGGCGCGATGGCGCTCAACGACTATGCGCGCTCGAACGACCCCTTCACCAAGGTCGGCACGCAGCAGATCGCGGTCGATGTCTCCAGTGTCATCCGCGCCTCGCCCGACAGCTTCCGCGTCGCCTGGACCGAGCGCCGCTATCAGGACGGTTCGCTCGCCGAGACCTCGCGCTGGACCGCTATCCTGACAATCGTCGTGCAGCCGCCACGCGACGCCGAGCGTCTGCGGAAGAACCCGCTCGGCATCTTCGTCAACGCCATCAACTGGTCACGGGAGCTTGGGCAATGAAGCCGTCTTTCCGTAAAGCCGAAAACCCGGCCTTACCCGCAATCGCTAATCCGTCGTTCCGCACATCCGCCTTGCCGCTGGCCCTGCTCGCGGCGACGGTGCTCGCTGGCTGCGCCACCACGCAAAAGCCGCCCGAGATCGCCTATGACGACGCCGCGCCGGCGACGATCGCGGTCGACCCGCCCGCGCCCATCACCGTGGTCGAACTTTCCCGTCCGCTGCCGCTGCCGGGCCAGATGAAACCGGTCGAACCGTCGCGTCGCGCCCCGGAGGCCACCGACCCGGCGGCACGGGTGAACCAGGCCAACGCCGCCGCCCGCGTCCAGCCCGTCCGCGACGGCTTCATCAACGCTATGCAGGTCTATCCATACACCGGCGGAGCGCTCTATCAGGTCTATACCGCCGTCGGGCAGATCACCGACATCGCGCTCCAGCCCGGCGAGCAGCTCGTCGGCGCAGGCCCCGTCGCCGCCGGCGATACCGTGCGCTGGATCATTGGTGATACCGAAAGCGGCTCCGGTGCCTCGCGTCAGGTCCACATTCTGGTCAAGCCATCGCGCGCTGACCTGATGACCAACCTGATCATCAACACCAATCTGCGGACCTACCATATGGAACTGCGCTCGACCGAGCGGACGTATATGGCCTCGGTCTCCTGGCAGTATCCGCAGGATCAGCTCATCGCGCTGCGTCGGCAAAATGCCCAGGCGGAAGCCGCGCAGCCGGTCGCCTCTGGCGTCGATCTAGCCAACATCAACTTCCGCTATGCGATCGAGGGCGACCGAGCGCCGTGGCGGCCGCTGCGCGCCTACGACGATGGGCGGCAGGTGTTCATCGAGTTCCCGCGTGGCATCGCCCAAGGGGAAATGCCGCCGCTGTTTGTCGTCGGCCCGGAAGGCAACACCTCCGAACTGGTCAACTACCGCGTCCGCGGCCACCACATCATCGTCGATCGCCTGTTCGCCGCCGCCGAGCTGCGGTTCGGCAATGGGAATTCCCAAAGGCGCGTCCGCATCGTGCGCACCGACGGGAGGCCGACCTCGTGAGCGAGCCTGAGCCCCGGAAGGAGGACGAGGATGCGCCACTCGGCGGATCGGTCGCGGACGCGGCCGCCCCGATGCGGCTTCGCGGCGAGGCGCCGCGCGTCACCCGACTGTCGCGAAAGGCGCTGGCCGGAATCGGCGTGGTCGCCAGTGTCGGCCTCGGCGGTGCCTTGATCTACGCTCTCCAGACCCGTGATGGCTCCGGGCCGAGAGAGGAACTCTATTCGACTGAGAACCGCTCAACAGCCGACGGGCTGGCCGGTCTGCCCCGCGACTATAGCGGGGTGCCGCGGTTGGGGCCGTCGCTTCCGGGCGATTTGGGACGTCCGATGCTCGATGCTCAGAATCGCGGCCAGCCGGTCCCGGCGCCCGGTATCGCCACGCCTAATCCTGGGATCAGCGCCGAAGAGCAGCGGCGGCTTCAGGAGATCGAGGCGGCGCGAACGAGCAAGATGTTCGCCGGGACCGAGAGTCGCACCATATCCGTGCCGGGTGTCGCACCGGAGGTCGCCGCGCCGCCGCCGTTGCCCAATCTCACCGGCCTCGGGCTCGCGCCGCCGCCTGCGACGCCATCCGCCCAGGATCGGCAGCTCGCCTTCCTCAACGCCGCCGCCGACCGGCGCACCGTCGCGCCTGATCGGGTAACGGCGCCGGCGTCCCCGAACGTCCTCCAGGCCGGAGCGGTCATCGCGGCCGCGCTGATCACCGGCATCCGCTCCGATCTGCCAGGGCAGATAACCGCGCAGGTGACGGAGAACGTCTATGACAGCCCGACCGGCCGCATCCTGCTCGTGCCGCAAGGCACGCGCCTGATCGGTCAGTATGACAACGGCGTCGGTTTCGGTCAGCGCCGGGTGCTATTGGTGTGGAACCGCCTCATCCTGCCGAACGGCCGCTCGATAGTGCTCGAGCGCCAACCGGGCGCGGACACCGAAGGATACGCCGGCTTGGAGGACGGGGTCGACTATCATTGGTGGGACCTCGCCAAGGCCGCCGCGCTGTCGACATTGCTTGGCATTGGCGCGGAGTTGGCTACCGACGACAATGATCGTCTGGTGCAGGCAATCCGCGACGGCGGGCAATCGACGATCAATGACGCCGGCCAGCAGATCGTGCGGCGGCAGCTGAACATCGCGCCCACGCTGACGATCCGGCCGGGTTTCCCGGTTCGGGTCATCGTCACGCGCGACCTCGTCCTCGAACCCTATGGAGGTTGAAAATGGCGAAGCTAAAGCTCGGCGCGCTCGATGACGACAAGCCAGTAAAGGTGTCGCTTGAGGTGCCAGCCGCGGTGCATCGGGACTTGGTGGCCTACGCCGAGGTGCTCGCTGTCGAGACCGGGCGACCAGTGGGCGACCCGGTCAAACTCATCATTCCGATGGTCCAGCGCTTTATCGCCACCGATCGCGGGTTTTCAAGAGCTCGAAGTGCCCGGTGATATCGATCAGCCCACAAATCCATAAATTGGCAGGCCCAAGCAGAGAAGCACACTCGGCAGCAGGCTCCTGGACATTGTTCTAGCGAGGCTAAGCAATCGTCTGAGCGCGGGGTTGTCGTTTTTCGATGACCAGATCGCGCAGAAGGGCAGGATTTCGTCCTTGATCTGACGGTAGATGACACCCGGGAATCTTGCGGCTCCGGCCGCTTCATGAACGAGCGTTAGGCCTTGGCCCATCGCAACGAGATGCATTAGATTATCCCTACCGACGCGAAGCCGCGCGATGCTTGGATGGTGCCCGAGATCGCCGAGATGCTTGACGAGATAGTCATAAATTTCCGGCCCCGGGTCGTCCTCGCTGAGAATGAAGTGCCGGTCGCGAAGATGCATCCAGTTGAGTGTACGCAGCGACGCGAGTTCATGCTTGCTCGGCATGACCGCCAAGACCCGCTCGTTCCATAGGTGAGCCACATCGCAACCTTCGGCGACGGGCTGTCCCGTCAGAAAAGCGATATCCAGATGAAGACGCTGGACGGCGGCAATGTGCGCAGCGGGACCGCCCTCGATCAGGTCAGGTCGAACACCTGGATTAGCGCTGACATAGGCGCGCAGCAGATCGGGCAGGAATCCGGAGGCGAGCGACGTGAAGATCCCAATTCTAACGGTGCCGGCCTCGCCGCGTCCGAAGGACCCAGCATCGGCAGCTGCGCGCTCGATTTCATTCAATGCCCGAAGCGCGCGATACAAAAATCGCTGGCCAGCGTACGTGAGACGGACGCCGCCATGATGGCGAATGAAAAGAGCCACGCCTACCTCGTCCTCTAGGTCGCGGATACGTCGGCTGACTGCGGATTCGCGAATGTCGAGCGCAATTGCCGCGCGACGAAAGCTGCCACGCTCTGCGGCTGCGACGACGTATCGGAGATGGCGCAATTCCATGACGCTACTGCTGTGCCTTCGGTTGGCGCTCGGCTTCACGCGTTGAGCACTGTGACGCGGCCGACTTGTGTAGGTAGCCCGGGCGCTCGCTCGATCAGGCGCTCGCACCGCGAGGTATGCTCAGCGCCGTCCCGCCCGGTGCCTTATTGAGTACGACGTAGCTCTTATGTATCCGCGCGCGCGCTCGACGAAGCGTCCGGGGCTTCAAGATACAATCTGACAGACGCCTCACATCGCGCACTAAGCACGTGCCGTAACACCTCGAGGTCATTCATGATCTGTATCGGATCCTGATCGATAGCCGATCGCAACGCGTCCTTGAGCCAGGGGCTCATGCGCGGATGAGCAAGTACCCACTCAATCTGCCGCTCAGCCTCGCGCAGCTCATTACTGGACGGCACGGACATACCCATTCGAACCTCCTTTCTCGGATCACGGCGTCACGGGTTGCATCCACTGCACTGCCCGGGATCCGCGGTTGTTGCTGGTGCCAGGCGCTCGATCCGGTGGCCACAAGCCGCGCAGGACAGCACCTCCGCCTTGATCGCCAAGGTCGGCTCGCCGCACCATGAACAGGGCAAACCGACGAGGCGCTCGGTCACGGCGAAACCGGGCGCTGCGCAAACCGGGCACGGGCTGCGGAACCGACGGACCAGGTCGAGGGTCGCTCGCTTGATGGCCCGCATGCGCGTCGGATTGCGGTGCGCGCGCATGTCGGTCTCTACAAAGCCCGCGCCGCACATCCCGATCACCTGCGTGACGGCATTTTCGAGGTCCTCCGCGTTGCGGATATTCTTGATCAGCGCGCGAGCCGGCGCCGGCTGGCCGTCGATGGCGCCCATGACGATCACGCCGTGCTCAGGGAACTGCGCGCGGTCCGCGAAGGCGCGGGCCGCACCCACGTCCGATACAACCGCGTGGCTGAAGTTCGTGGTCGGACTCGCATGATGCCCGATCAGTTCGAGGCCGGAGGCGCGGTCGGCGAGAACCACGATCTCACGGGCGAACGGGAGGAATGGAATGTAGGGGTGCGGACCGAAACTGCCTTCGCTGGCCAACGCCACCTGGGCGTCGGGCGCGTCTGCGAACGCCGCTGCGATCTTGGCGCGCGCCGCATCGAGCTGCGAGCCGGTCCGCTCGACGTCCCGGCTAAAGGTGCCGAAGCGGTCGGTATCGATGCTATCGCTCACCCGGACCCGCAGGCCGAGCGCGCGCTCAAGCAATGGAGCGATCACCCGCTCCTTGCCGTGCATCGTCGCGAGCACCGCCGGCTCTTGCCTGTAGGGTCGGGGCGCGCTGGCCATCGCTAGAAATACCCCTCGCGCTTCTTCTGCTCGAGCGAGCCGCCGTCCTCACCGTCGCTGATCCGGCCCTGACGCTCGGAGCCCGAGGCCGCCAGTGTCTCCCGAACCACGGAATTGAGGTCGGTCGCCTCCGATTCGACCGCCGCGGTGACCGGCCAGCAGCCGAGAGTGCGGAAGCGCACCGTCATTGTTTCGACGATCTCGCCGGCCCGCAGCCGCATGCGAGGTTCGTCATCGACCACGATCAGTCCGCCGCCGCGCTCGACCACCGGTCTCGGCATCGCGAAGTAGAGCGGCGCGAGCGCGATGTTGTGAGTGAGCGCGTAAGTCCAGAGGTCGATCTCGGTCCAGTTGGAGAGCGGGAAGACGCGCGCCGACTGGTTCTTGCCGAGCCGGGTGTTGTACAAGCGCCAGAGCTCGGGACGCTGCTGGCGGGGTTCCCAGACATGCCCCGCGCCGCGAACGGAAAAGACCCGCTCCTTGGCCCGCGATTTTTCCTCGTCACGGCGGGCGCCGCCGAAGACGATATCATAGCCGCCCTGGTCGAGTGCGGCCTTCAGCGGCTCGGTGCGCATCGCCAGCGTGTAGCGGTCGCCATGATCGAAGGGGTTGAGCCCCGCGGCGCGACCTTCCTCATTGGCGTGGACGATCAGCTCAAACCCGTGCTCGCGCGCGAAGGCATCGCGGAAGTCGAGCAGCGACCGAAATTCCCAGGTCGAGTCGATGTGGAGCAGCGGAAACGGCGGGGGACCGGGATAGAAGGCGCGCAGGGCGAGATGCGCCATCACGGTCGAGTCCTTGCCCGCCGAGAACAGCATGACCGGCTTGCGCGCTTCGGCTACCGCTTCGCGCAGGATATGGATCGCCTCGGATTCGAGCCGCGCCAGATGCGAGAGCCGCGCGGTCATTCGACAGCATCCCACAACAGACCGCCGGCGTAGCGGCGGATCGTTCGGCCGTCCTCATCGATCCGGAACAGATGCACCCAGCCATTGTCGACGAGTTCGCGAACGCCGCCATGGGCGGCGATCATCTGGCTGAGCACCTCTTCGGGCGCTTCGATGAAGACGTTGAGCCGCAGCGGCTCATGGACGAACCGTGTGCCGTCATGCACCGACTGCCAGGGCAGCCCGACCTTCAGGTCACCGGAATTGCCTTCCAGCACGCCCAATTGCCCGACGACGTTGTGGAGCACCTTGTTGCCGCTGCCGAAGGCGCGGTTGTTCACGGTCGAGCCGTAATATTGCAGGTTGATCCAGCTCGCGACGACCATCGGCGCGGTCATGATCAGTTCGAGAACGCCGAACCCGTCGTCCTTGCGCCACTCATAGTCATGGAGGAACGCGCGGCCGCCGAGGTCGAGCCCGCGGGTGCGTTCGCGCGGCGCGGCGATGAACGCGGCGTTGCCGGCGAGACCCCATTCGGGGCGAACCTGCGCCCAATCGCGGCTGCGGGCCTTCACCGCATGATCTATGTCCGCGGTCTGCTTGACGCCGAGTAGCAGCGCTCGCTCGGCGCGTGCCAAGGACGAGGCTTTGGCGAGCGCAACGCGCAGACCGGCCAGATCACCGGCGTGCGAAATGGGCAATCCGTCGGCATCGAAGATGCGGACCTCGTCGGTCGTCGTATCGTGCAGGCAGCCGAGGAACCACGTATCCTCAGGGATAACGATCCCCTTGTCGGCAAGGCCGGTGCGGACGCCGGAATCGTTGAGAATGGCGGCGGCGACGCGCGCGTTCGCCTCACCGGTATGGCCGCCGCACGCGCCGCAATCGAGCCCCGAGGCGTGCGGGTTGTTGACGGTCGTGCTGCCATGTCCGGTAAGCAGCACCAGCCGCGCGAACCCTTCAGTCATCGACATCGCGCGCAGCACCGCCTCGGCCATGGCGACGCGCTGTTCGTCGTCGAAACCGGTGAGCCGGCCGCCGACCATGCTCGTCTTAAGACGCGGCCCGATGCGGCCGATGATGCTTGCGTCGAGACCGTCAGTGTTCGGGTCGGTGACCGTGCGGGTCAGCCGCGCGCTGTCGCCGACGAGCTTGCCGGCGAACAGCAATCCCGCCGTCTCGACATAGGTGAACGAGGACACCGCCGAGAGCTTGAACGCCTTCCACGCCTTGGTCGCGCGGCGGCGCAGCAGGCGCAGGTTGAGTATCTCCGATTCCTCGGCCTGGGTGGCTCCGGCGACAGCCTCGCACACGATGAAGGCTGGCTTCAGCAACACCGGGCACTGCGCGCCGCCGGTGTCGCGACCGATCGGCACGTATTCGATCGGGAAGCCGAAGAAGCCGGCGAAGCCAATCGTCTCGGCCTCGGGACAGACGGTTTCGAACGCGCGCCGATAGACCTCGGAGCGGACGTCGATGCAGAACGCCGCCTGGAACATCGGGCGGATTTTAGCCGGATGCGCCGCCGGTGTTGTGAGGTGCTGCGCCATTCGCGCCAGCAAGCGCCGCCGGTATGCGGCCTCATAGGCTTCGTGGAGGATCAGATCGAGCGCGAGCTCGGGATCGTCGCCCAGCCGCTCGTCTTCGGGCAGAGTGGCCGCCGCGGCCATTGCCTTGCTCCAGGCTGCCCTGAAGTCCGGATCGACGCGCTCGAGGAACAGCGCATAGCCCCACACGACCCGAACCGCGAGCAGCTCCACCAGCGTGTCGTCGCCGCGCCCGTAGAGCGCATTGTCCCAGACGAGGTAGCGCGCATAGGCTGCCCAGCCGCCAATATCGATCAGCGCGCGGTGCAGATAATCCTCGACCGCGCGCTCAGGAATGCCGAGCGCCGCAACGACCGCGGCGATCGCATCACGCGGGTCGTCGGGCATCGACGCGACGGCCTGGCGGAAGCCCTTGATCCCCATCGTCTCGGGATTGCGGTCGAACCGCATCGCCGTACGCCAGGCGGCATAGGGAGGCAAAGCGCGCGCTGGCAGCTTCCAGGCGGCCTGGCCTTCATCGAAATAGGCCGCGCACCATTTGGAGATCTCGTCGATCATGAAGGCCGTGCGCGAAGCCTGACGGTCACCCGCCGCCAAGCCGTCGAGGGTTTCGGCGACGGTCGCGACCACGGCCTTCGGCCGGCCATTCCTGACCGGTTCGTGTGCGGCCGCCCGGCGCAGCGAAGCGGTGTCCCTCGCCAGCGGCGAGAGACCCGATGTTGCGGCTATGCCCGCCGCGAGGTCGCGGTCTTCGATCAGTCCTGCCGCTAGCGCCTCGCGGTAAAAAGCGCGCGGCATCAGCATATCGACCCCGGCCACCCGCTTCAGCGTCGCGCAGGTCGCCGCGAAGCTCTGGTCGCTGAACCCGAGGAACGGATTGACCGCGACGAAATGCTTGAGCGGCCATAGCGGCGCGATCTTGTTGCAGGCGCGGTCTATCGCGGGGTCGATCGTCAGCTGTTCAGGGCTCATCGAGGGCGGCTCGGTGGCCGCGTGGCCTGGCGGATCAATCGCAATGGCGACGGTGTGGCTCATGGATGGACTCCGCTGGCGGTGGTGGAGGGGGTCGCGCCGGTGCGCGGCGGCGGGCTCGGCCAGAAGCGCAGCACCAACCGGTTGGCGAGCGTGTTGACGTAAAGGCCGTTGGCGAGATGGACATGGAGTGCCTGCCAGCGCGGCGTGGCTGCCTTGCCCGGCAACAGACTTTGGAAGACCGTTACCGCCGCGAAGGCGAGCACGACCAGGGCGACAATGACGAGGTCGAGCGGGCCACGCAGCGCGTGCACCGGCGGCACCGAACCGGCCAGCACATGCTCCGCCGCCCACTGCAGCACGAAATAGGCGATCGCCACGACCGCCGCGAGCGCGAGGATCCGGCCGATGACATAGAGGCTGGGACGCTCGTCGAAGGCCTGGGTGATCAGGTGCGCAAGACCGAGCATCACTACTGCGCCGAGCGCGAACACCCCGGGCTGCGCGGTGATCGTCGCGCCGAACAGCGTGCCAACGAGGAGGGTGACCGCCAGAACCAGGCCGACGATCATCGCCATCCGAGCAGGGTGCGGGTTCCCGCCAGGGCTCGGCGACCACGACGCCCGCGCCAGGTCGATGACGCTGCCCGACGAGAGGAAGGCGTGCGCCTTGTAGAGTGAGTGGGCAACGATGTGCAGGAGGGCGGCGGCGAAGGCGCCGAGCCCGCATTGCAGCATCATGAAGCCCATCTGCGCGATCGTCGAATAGGCCAGCGAAACCTTGACGCTGGTCTGGGTCAGCATGACCACTGATCCGAACAGGGCGGTGATGCCGCCGATTATGACCAACACCTCCATCGACGGCACCGATAGGGAGATCAGCCCGGCGAATCGCAGCACGAGGAAGCCGCCGGCATTAATGACACCGGCATGGAGGAGTGCGGACACCGGCGTCGGCGTCTCCATCACCTCGGTCAGCCAGCCATGAAAAGGAAACTGAGCCGACTTGAGCAGCGCGGCGACCACCAGCAGCACCGCGACCGCGTGGATCGTCCCCGGAATGTCGCCTGCAACGCGCATCGTCTCCGCCCCGGCGAAGAGCACCGCATAGTCGAGGCTGCCGAAGATTCGGTGAAGCAGCACCATCGCGCCTATCAGGCAAAGGTCCCCGAGGCGGCTGGCGAGAAACTTCTTGCGCGCCGCGAGCATTGCCGCCTGCCGCTCGGGATAGAACAGCAGCAGCTTGTTGAGCCCGACACTGGTCGCGATCCACGCCAGCGCGAACTGGAACAGGTTGCCCGATACGATCAGCAATAGCACGGCTGCCAGCGTCAGGCACAGCCATCGGGTAAACCGACCCTGCCCCGGATCGCCGTCGAGATAGTTGCGACTGTAGAGGATGACGATCAGGCCGACGAAGGCGACGAGGCCGACCATGATCGCGCTCAGTGCATCGACATATATGCCCAGCCCCACGCCGCCGATGCCCAGCGTGCCGGTCGTCAACGGACCATAGGCAACAACGGCAACCCCAGCGGAAAGCGCCATAGCCAACGTGAAGGCAGCCGCGAGGCTTGCCGCCATCGCGGTGCCAGCGATGCGTTGCCGCGCGCCCGGGGCTACCGGCGCAAGGCCAACGGCCGAAAGGACGAGCGGACCGAACCCAAGAAGCCAAAACAGGGATGATGACATGGTCGCCTCCAGGGAGCGGGGAGCAGCAACCACCTAACTATCGTGAGCTAGGCATTCTATAAAATACAAAGATTGTAAGATATCGTTCGGTTTCCTAAACTCACCGGCATGGCGAGTCTGAACTATCATCACCTGCGCTACTTCTGGGCGATCGCTCATGAAGGCAGCCTCACCCGCGCCGCCGAGCGGCTCAACCTCTCGCAGTCGGCGCTCTCGGTGCAGCTCGGCAAGCTCGAACTGCAGCTCGGACACCCGCTGTTCGACCGGACCGGCAAGCGCCTCATCCTCACCGAGGCCGGGCGTATCGCCCTTGACTACGCGGACACCGTATTCCAGGCCGGCGACGAGCTGGTCAGCACGATGAAGGGTCGGCCGGTGGATCGCCGGCAGGCGTTCCGGGTCGGCGCGTTGACCACGCTCTCGCGGAACTTCCAGCTGGAGTTCCTGAGCCCGCTCGTGGGCCGGGCCGACGTTGAACTGATCATCCGCTCGGGCACCATGCGCGACCTGCTGGCCCAATTGGAGGCCCATGCGATTGATGTCGTGCTTGCAAACAGCGCTCCTCAGCACGACGCGCGGTCAGACTTTCGCAGTCACCTGCTTGCTCAGCAACCGGTCGCGTTGGTCAGGCGATCAAGCGTCGAACCTTTTGCGTTCCGTTTCCCGGAAGATTTGCGATCCCAGCCTGTCCTGCTCCCCAGCCTCGAAAGCGAAATCCGGGTCGCGTTCGACCGGATCCTCGACCTCGCCGGGGTGCGCCCGATCATTATTGCTGAAGTGGACGATATGGCCATGTTGCGACTTCTTGCCCGCGACAGCGACGGTCTGGCGCTCGTGCCGCCGATCGTGGTGCGCGACGAGCTGGCTGCCGGCCTTCTCGTCGAGGTCTGCCCAGTCCCGAACCTCAGCGAGACGTTTTATGCAATCACACAGAAGCGCCGCTTCCCCAATCCCTTGCTCGCAGAGTTGCTCATGCGGGCGGCGAAGGGAAAGTGATCCGGCCGCTTTGGCTGGCTCACCAAGGGCACCATCGGCTTTCACCTTGGCCAGGTTTCTGGATCCAGCGCCAAAACCTCTCCGGCGAGATAGAGCGACCCGCAGATGACCACACGCGGTGGTGGTCCAGCGTCCGAAAGCGCCAGATCGAGAGCCGACGAGACGTCGGGCCGAGCTTCCGCGCAAAGGCCCGCCGCCCGCGCGCCATCCAAAAGTAACGCCGGATCGGCTGCCGAACTCGCATCGAAGCCCACGAGGAACAGCTTTAGGGAACCGACCGACCGCAACGCCGCAAAAATGCCCTCAAGGTCCTTGTTCGCGAGCACGCCGAGGATGACCACCAAGGGCCGACCGTCCGCTTCTCTGAGTGCGCGGAGCGACTGCGCCAAAGATTTGAACGCGTGCGGATTATGGGCGCCATCGATCCAGAGATCGGCCCCTCGCGCTGATGCTCTTTCGGCTAACGGACCGGCCGTCAAGGGCTGCATGCGGGCTGGCCACGAGACGCGTCTCAGCCCCTCCGAGATGGATTGGTCCGGGAGGCCGAACGTGCGGGCGACAGCGACCGCGAGCCCAGCGTTCAAGACCTGGTGCGCTCCTGCAAGACGACCGGCGGGCAGGTCCAGAACGCCGGTCGCATCCTGGTAACGAAGACCTCCGTGTTCCAACCTGACGTCGAAGTCCCGACCCGCAAGCATGAGCATTGACCCGGCGCGCGCGGCCACCTCCCGGATCACGATCGCGGCGCTTTCGGGCTGCCGGGCCGAAATGCAGGGAACGCCAGCTTTGATGATCCCGGCCTTCTCCTCCGCGATCTTGCCGATCGTGTCTCCGAGAAACTCACAATGATCGAGGGCGACGGGCGCGATCACGGTGATCGCCGGACGCTCGATGACGTTCGTTGCGTCATAGCGCCCGCCGAGCCCGACCTCGACCAGACACAGATCGGCGGGCGTCTCCGCGAACGCCAGCAACGCCGCCGCGGTGGTTACCTCAAAGAATGTGATCGGCTCGCCCGTGTTTGCTGCTTCGATCCGCGTCAGCAAGTCGGTGAGGTACTCTTCAGAAATCAATTCGCCGGCCAGCCGGATCCGCTCGGCAAACCGCACGAGGTGGGGTGAGGTATAGACGTGCGCGCGCAGACCAGCAGCCTCTGCCATTGCGCGCAGGAAGGCGATGGTTGAGCCTTTTCCGTTCGTTCCCGCGACATGGATTACCGGCGGCAAACGCCATTCGGGACGGCTCAATCGTTCTAAGAGACGATCGATCCGGGTAAGCGACAGGTCGATCATCTGCGGATGCAGCGTTCGCAAACGCTCCAACGCAGCGTCATGAGGCCGGAGATGGTCCGTCAAGAACTTCCGTCCGACACATTCGGCCCGTCGGCAGCGCCCAGAGGGCTGCGGCCAGCGGATGGCCGCCCAACGTCTTTGACGCGGCGCCTAGATCGGCTCATCGACCCGTCCCCGACAGGTCCAGGCAATGGCCGCGCCGGCCCGGAAGGGCACGATGCGGCTGCCGGCGGCGGCATAAGAGGATGGCGCCCGCCACGCCGTCCGCTCAAGCACGATCGACCCCGCGTTGAGCGGAAGACCATAGAAGCGCGGACCATGCTCCGAGGCGAAAGCTTCGAGCCGGTCGAGCGCCCCGTCGTCTTCAAAGACCGTGGCGTAACTCTGCAGCGCCACGGGGGCATTGAAGATGCCGGCGCAGCCGCAGGCCGACTCCTTGTCACCGACGACATGCGGCGCCGAATCTGTTCCGAGGAAGAATTTCGGATTCCCGGACGTCGCCGCGCGGCGCAGCGCCAGACGATGCCGTTCCCGCTTGGCGATTGGCAGGCAGTAGAGATGCGGCCTGATGCCGCCGTCAAACATGGCATTACGATTGATCATCAGGTGGTGCGGCGTGATCGTGGCGCCGACGTTCGGCCCACTAGCCTCGACGAAGGCGACTGCCTCGGCAGTGGTGATATGTTCGAAGACGATCTTCAGAGCCGGGAAGTCCGCGACGATCCCGGCAAGCACACGGTCGATGAACACGGCTTCGCGGTCGAATATGTCAACGTCATGGTCGGTGACTTCCCCGTGGAGCAGCAGCGGCATTCCGATGCGCTGCATGACGTCGAGGACGCCGAAGATGCGACGCACGTCGGTCACCCCCTGCGCCGAGTTGGTGGTCGCATGCGCAGGGTAGAGCTTGGCCGCGGTGAATACGCCCGATCTGAAGCCGCGCTCGATTTCCGCCGGATCGATGCCGTCGGTCAGATAGGCCGTCATAAAAGGCGTGAAGGCGAGACCCGGCGCGAGCGCAGCCTGGATACGTGAGCGGTAGGCTTCCGCCGCGGCCACGGTCGTCACAGGCGGATCGAGGTTGGGCATGACGATCGCCCTGGCGAACTGACGGGCGGTCTCGTTGACGACGGCGGCGAGCATCGCGCCGTCACGCAGATGCACATGCCAATCATCGGGCTGGCGAAGGATCAAGCGGTGCGCGCTGGATGGCTCTAGCCTCTCGGCTGCGGCGCCTGGGTCAGATATCGGCATAGACGTGCTCTTCCGCGGCAGCGCCTGGATGGGTCACCGCGCCCTTGCCGGCGGAACCGACGGTCTGCGCGTAGCGCCACAGCGCCCCAGACTGGAAGGCATGCCGGCGCGGCTGCCACCGCTCACGGCGCGACTCCAGTTCTTTAGTTTCAAGGCGCACGGAAAGCGTTCCGCGCGCGGTGTCGATCTCGATCATATCGCCGTCCTCGATCAGCGCGATTGGACCGCCGACCGCGGCTTCCGGGCCGACATGGCCGACGCATAGGCCGCGCGTCGCGCCCGAGAAGCGGCCATCGGTGATCAAGGCCACTTCCTCGCCCATGCATTGGCCATAGATGGCCGAGGTGGTGGACAGCATCTCGCGCATGCCGGGTCCCCCGCGCGGCCCCTCATAGCGGATCACCAGCACCTCGCCCGCCTGATAGCGCCGCTGCATCACAGCTGCGAAGGCGTCCTCCTCCCGGTCGAACACGCGCGCCGGACCGCTGAAGGTCAGCGTTCGCAGGCCCGCCACCTTAACGATCGCTCCTTCAGGCGCGAGATTTCCCGAAAGGCCGACCAGGCCGCCGGTCGGGGACAGCGGCTGCATTGCCGGTCGGACGACGTCCTGGTTGTCCGGCAGACGCACGCCTTCTAAGTTCTCGGCCAAGGTGCGGCCGGTCACGGTCAGACAATCCCCGTGGAGGAAACCGCCGTCGAGGAGCGCCTTCAGCACCACCGGCACGCCGCCAACGTCGTGCACGTCCTTGGCGAGATAGCGTCCGCCGGGTTTCAGATCGGCGATCAGCGGCGTGCGCCGGAACACCGCGGCGACATCGAAAATGTCGAAAGCAATGCCGGCCTCATGTGCCATGGCGGGCAGATGCAGCGCGGTGTTGGTCGATCCCCCCGTCGCCGCCACGACTGCCGCTGCATTCTCCAGCGCCTGGCGTGTAACGATGTCGCGCGGCCTGAGGCCCCGTTCCAGCAGCGCCATCACAGCGCGACCGGACGCGTCCGCGAAGCGGTCTCGCGACTCGTAAGGCGCCGGCGTGCTGGCCGAACCCGGCAGCGCAAGGCCGATCGCCTCCGACACATAAGCCATGCTGTTGGCGGTATACTGGCCGCCGCACGACCCCGCCGATGGACACGCCACCGTTTCGAGTTCGGCCAAGTCGGTATCGGTCATGGTCCCGGCGGCGTTGGCGCCGACCGCCTCGAACACGTCGAGCACGGTTACGTCCTTTCCGCGGAAACGTCCCGGCAGGATCGAGCCGCCGTAGAGAAACACTGAGGGAACGTTAAGGCGCAGCATCGCCATCATCAGTCCCGGCAGGGTTTTGTCGCAGCCGGCCACCCCGACGAGGGCGTCGTAGCAATGCCCGCGCATCGCGAGTTCGACCGAGTCGGCGATTACCTCTCGGCTAACCAGCGACGCCTTCATACCGGCGTGACCCATCGCGATGCCGTCTGTGACCGTGATCGTGGTGAATTCGCGCGGGGTGCCGCCCGCGGCTGCCACGCCCTTTTTCACCGCCTGCGCCTGGCGGGACAAAGAGATGTTGCAGGGCGCCGCCTCGTTCCAGGTTGAAACGACACCGACGAAGGGCTGGGCGATCTCGCGCTGCGACAGGCCCATGGCGTAAAGGAATGACCGGTGCGGCGCCCGCTCGGGACCGACCGTTGTATGCCGACTGGGCAAGCCCGTCTTGTCCGCGTCCCAACCTACCGTCGGCGCTCGACCCTCTTCAACGCCTTCCGGATGATCGTTCAAGATTCGCCCTCTCGGCCAAAAGGCCCTCGCGCATCCTGCGGCTTGCTTGCATCACCACGCTTGTTCCACGACGCCGGGAATCCATGGCGAGACAGGCAGCATCAGCTCGCAGGCCGCTAAGTGCTGAAGATAGACTCAATGATACCTTCTGTTGACTACAAAGATTGCAAGACATCGTTCTGTTTTATGTATCGTCACCCTTGGTCGGTCGCGCCGTTCAGACGTTGAACACACGTTTGGCGCCGACACATGTCGAACTACGGTGCGTCGGCAATACCGAACTCGGCGGCATCGAGCCCAAGGACCTCGCAGATGCGCAGGGCCGCCCGGCGCTCTTCAGCATCAAAGCCGCCATCGGCGGCGGCGATTGCGCAGCATGCCTCGACCAGCATTGCCGGGTAGCGCGCCGCACCTTTGACCCTAGCGACGGCTTCTAACGCAGCGGCCTCGCCGCCTTTCTGGTCGGAGGCGAACCGCTCGGTCATTGCTTCGAAGGTGGCGCCGACATCGTCGAGACCGAACGCGGCGATCGGCTGGAATCCGCGGAGCAAGCCCAGCATCCGATCATGCTCCTCAGTCGTCACCCACCCGTCAGCGTAGGCGACCAGCGCGCATCCCGCCACGATGCCCTCCATCAGATGCTCGTTCCGCGCCCTGTGAACCTCGTCGCCGAACTCTTCCCAGGAGCGTTTGGAGAAGCGGCCAAGCGAACGTCGATATGGCATGGTCTGTCCTTTCGTGGATTGGCCTTCGGGCGCTGCCTGTGATGGCTGGTCAGTCGAAAATGTCGAAGATGCTGGAGCGCTTTTTCTTGCGCCGATAGCCGTCGTCATTGTCCCAGTCGCGCTGGCCGTCGTGACGCTGTTCGAACGCTGATCGTGGCGCTTGGCCATGCACCGGCCGGTCGTCGGGTTCGGCTTCGCGCCCCCCAGCAAGCAGTTTTTCAAGTTCGCCACGATCGAGCCAGACGCCTCGGCAGGTCGGGCAGATGTCGAACTCGATGCCGGACCGCTGTACGGTCTGCATCGATCCGTTGTCGTTGGGGCATAGCAACAGGGGCATCAGGATTCTCCTTTCAGGGTGGGGACGGGATTGCGGGTGCGCCAGAGGGAATAGGCGATGCCCGAAGCGAGGATCGCGAAGGTGACGCCGAGCGACCAGGCTGGTGGGAACTTCGTAAGCCCGAGCAGGTCGGCGACGAAGATCTTCGAGCCGATGAATATCAGCAGCACGGCGAGCGCCTGCTTCAGATACGCGAAGCGGTGCAACACCGCCGCCAGCGCGAAGTAGAGCGCGCGCAGCCCCAGAATTGCGAAGATGTTCGAGGTGTAGACGATGTAGGGATCGGTGGTGATCGCGAAGATCGCCGGCACGGAGTCGACCGCAAAGATCACGTCGGCGATCTCGATCAGAATGAGCGCGAGGAACAACGGCGTCATGTAGCGCGCGAGCTTGCCCGTTTCAGGGTCGGGCAGCTTCACGAGGAAGCGCTCGCCGTGCAGTTCGTCCGTAACGCGGAAACGGCGGCGGACGAACTTAAGCACCGGGTTGGCGGCAAGGTCCATTTCCTTGTCGCCGAAGGCGAGCATCTTGATGCCGGTGAGGATCAGGAATCCGGCGAAGAGGTAGAGCACCCAGCCAAACTCGGCGACAAGCGTCGCCCCGATGCCTATCATGATCGCGCGCAGCACGATCACGCCGAGGATGCCCCAGAACAGCACGCGGTGCTGGTACTGGCGCGGCACGGCGAAGAAGCCAAAGATCAGCGCGATGACGAAGACGTTGTCGAGCGCGAGGCTCTTCTCGACCACGAAGCCGGTGAGGTATTGGATGCCGGCGGTCTCGCCGAGCTGCCACCAGACGAGCCCGGCAAAGCCGACACCGAGTGTAAGATAGCCCGCCGAGAGCGCTAGGCTCTCGCCGACGCCGATCTCCTTCTGCTTGCGATGCAGGACGCCGAGGTCGAGCGCCAGTAGCACGCCAACGATCGCGAGAAAGCCGAGCCACATCCAGGCGGGCTTGCCGAGCCACTCAAGAAACAGAAATTCCAACTGCCGCCTCCTTTAAGGAGCGCAGCTCGAACGGGAGCGGTGAACATCGGACCCGGGCATCGAGCGCGCTCGATGCGGTCCGACATCGCGACCATCAGGGTCGCCAGAGGGGCCCGGCCCGCAAAACGCCAAGTAGGCGAAAGCAGATGACGTTACAAGAGGGCTTCAGCAATATAAACTGTCGAGAGATGGCGCACCCGACGCGATTCCAGCGAAGTTGCCTATTCTAATGGCATCGCGATCTGACCGGTGGTGCGGGTGGCCGGGGTCGAACCGGCACTCCTTTCGGAACTGGATTTTGAATCCAGCGCGTCTACCAATTCCACCACACCCGCATTTTGGCCGCCGATTCTAGCCGTCGCTCTCTGCACCTATACTGCACCTAGCGCGATTCCAGAACTGCGGCGGCTTCAACTCCTGTCTTTGTAAACAACTGATCTTACTACACTTTCGGCCCGTCTCAAAAGCTGTGGATATGGTAGACAAACCACTTTTTGAGTCGAGCGCGTCTACCAATTCCACCACAGGGGCCATCGGACGCCGGATACCGCCGTCGCGAAGTGGGCGGAATATAACCGGGACTACTCGCGGGTCAACCGGCGATAAGATGAGAAAAGGCGCTGCGCACACCCCGTTCGATGTCGGCAGTGTGATCCCCCGACGTCTCGACAGGCCGACAGGCCCGCGATAGGACGCGATGGCCATACCGGAGAGCAATGTGACCGCCGTTTCATCCTCGTCTGCCGCGTCGCCCGGCTCGAATCCCGCATTTGCCGCAGCGGTTGCGGTTGCGATCGTCGCCGTTGCCACGATCGCCGGCGCCTGGTTTTTCCAGCTGGTGCTCGATATCCGGCCATGCCCGCTCTGCCTCGAACAGCGCTATGCCTATTATCTGTCGATCCCGCTGGCCGTGCTGGTGGCGATTGCCGCCGGCCGGGGGGCGCCGCGAGGGCTCCTCGTGGCCGGGCTTGCGATCCTGGCGCTGGCGGCGTTCGCCAATGCGGTGCTTGGCGCCTACCACGCCGGCGTGGAATGGAAGTTCTGGCAGGGGCCGACCGATTGCTCGGGCCCGGTGGTCGATCTTGGCAAGGCAGGCAGCCTGTTCGAGCGGCTCGACACCGTGAAGGTGATCCGCTGCGACGAGGTGCAGTGGCGTTTCCTCGGCCTGTCGCTGGCCGGCTACAACGTCCTGATTTCGCTGCTGATGGCGGTCATCGCAGGCTGGGGCGTCGCGAAGACGGCGCAGCGCTAGTCGTCGATATCGTCCTGCGCCTTGCCGAACAGGTGCACGATCCCGGGTGTCACGATCGAGACATAGATGAAGCGCGAGAGATGATGCGCGCCGACGAAGACCGGGTCGATATGCAACGTCAAAGCCAACGCCAGCATGGCGTCCATCGCGCCCGGCGCGAAGGCGACCACCGCATCGCTCAGCTTCACATTGGTGGTCAGCGCAATGATGGCGACGAACACCGCCGAGATGGCGATTGCTACCGAGAATGAGCCGAGCGCGGCCCAGACATGGCTCAGAATGGTGCGCGGCGAGATCTTGCCGAAGCGCGAACCGATCAGGCTGCCGATGCCGACCAGGGCGGTGATATAGGCCCATTGCGGCAGGGTGCCATGGACCCAGCCCGTGCCGTGCAGCACCGATGACGCCATCATGGCGCCGAACATCCAGCTGGCCGGAAACCTGATCCATTTCATCACCAGCGAAACGACAATGGCCGCCGCGGCCAGTTCGAGCAGTGCCAGCGGTGTCGCTTCCGGTCCACGCGAGGGCAGCGGGCCGTGCCCCATCAGCCCGGTCGCCGCGAGCAGCAGCGGCACCATGCCGGTGAGGATGATGACGCGAAAAATCTGGACGACCGCGATGCCCGGCACGTCGGCATTGCGTTCGGTCGCCAGCATGATGATCTGGGACAGTGCGCCGGGGCTACCGGCGAGCAGCGCCGAGGTGCGGTCCCAGCCATGGATGCGCTGCAGATAGATGCTGCTGCCGAAAGTGGCGCAGAACGTCGCCAGCGCGAGCAGCGCGATCGTTACCGGATAGGCGGCGAGATTCTGCACCATCTCGGGCGACACCATCGACCCCAGGGACAGGCCCAGCGTCATCAGGATCACGTGGGCGAGCGGTTGTGGCAGGCCGACGGGGCGGCCGAAAATGCCATAGGCTGCCACGGCCACCATGGCGCCGGAGATCAGCCCTCCCGGCAGCTCGGCCCAATAGAAAAGCGCGCCGCCGAGCGTGCCGAGCAGCAGTGTTTCGACGGTGGTGCGGATTTGTAGCAGGCTGGGAACGGCGAAGGGCAGGGACATTCGGCGGCGGCTCGAGGAGCTCGCTTTATGACAAAGTCCGGCCCGGGCGACAAATGCGTCCTGGTCTACCTGTCCCTCGCTTTCGCAGGCGAGGGACAGGCCGCGGCTCGTTTAGTTCGCCTTCACACCCTTCTTGCATTCCGAGCGGAATTTGCGGCGGGCGTCGCCGTGCAGGCCCTTGGCGTCCGCCTGCTTCGAGCATTCCAGCGACGCGGCCGTACGCGGCTTCTCTGCCTTGCTGTCGGCTTTGCTGCTTTCGGCCGGCGCCATCTTGCTGGCGGGGGCCATTTTCTGGCCGCCCGTTGCGGGGGCCTGGGCGCTTGCTGCGCCGATTAACATCAGGGAGGCAACAGCAGCAGCGGCGAGGCTGGTAATAAGTCGGGCCATGGTGACACCTTTTCTTACGGGGATTGGCAGCCTGATAACACCGGGATGAACCGGAGGTGAACGAACTACACTTCGTGCCGGGCCGCCGATCACGATAAATTTTCGCTACCGCGTGCGATGTCATTGCCGTGGATTACCGCTGGATTAGGATAGTTCCGTCATTTTCGTATCCAGGGAGAAAGCGACATGACCAAGCACATCATAATTGCCAGTGCCTTTTTGATCTCCGGAATGACGCTGCTGGCCTCGCAGCCGGCCAGCGCGCTTACGGCCGCAGAATGCAGTGCAAAATATCAGGCGGCAAAGACCGCCGGCACGCTGAACGGCCAGAAATGGAATGACTTCCGCAAGGCCGAGTGCGGCGCCAATGCTGCTGCGGCGCCGTCGGCTACGACAACGGCCGCGGCTCCGGCTGCGGCTGAGACCAGACCGGCGGCTGCGCCGAAGACGGCTGCTGCTCCCGCCGCAACACCCGCGGTGCCATCCGGCCCGGCGACCTTCCCCTCGGCGGTCGATCCGAAATACGCCAAGGAGACGGCCGGCAAGCAGCGGATGCATACCTGCGTGGATCAGTACAATGCCAACAAGGCCACCAATGCCAATGGCGGCCTGAAGTGGATCCAGAAGGGCGGCGGCTATTACAGCGAATGTACCAAGCGCCTGAAGGGCGCGGCGTGATCGGATCAGCCGTGCAGTTGACTTGATCGACATATTCCACTCCGCGGGCGATAAAGCCCCAACACCCGCGGAGCTTCCATGATTGCCAGTCTTTGTTTGATTCTGCTGTGCCAGCTTGCCGGCGAGATCGTCGTTCGTAGTCTGGCCTGGCCCATTCCCGGTCCCGTGCTCGGGATGCTGCTCCTGTTCATCCTGCTGTTGCTGCGCGACCGCGCGGCCTTGTTCGCGATTGGCCCCCTGCAAGGCGGGGGCGTCGAGAACGCAGCCAGGGGATTGCTGGCGCATCTGTCATTGATGTTCATCCCGGCCGGTGTCGGCGTCGTGCAGCGTCTCGATCTGCTTGCCGAGCATGGCGTAGCCATTGCCGGCGTGTTGGCGATTTCCGTCGTGATTACGCTCCTGGTCACCGTCGGCACGTTTCTGGGCATCAGCCGCGCGATGACACGCGGCCGGCAAGCATCATGAACTCAAATCCCTTCGCTCTGTGGGTCTATCTCTCGCAGCAGCCTCTGCTGTGGCTGACCGTTACGTTGTTCGTTTATGCCGCCGCCGATGCCCTGTCGCAGGCATCGGGACGGCATCCATTCGCCAATCCTGTCTTCCATTCGATGTGGATCGTCGCGGTCTTCCTGCTGCTGACGGGCACGTCCTACACCACCTATTTCAGCGGCGCCCAGTTCGTCCATTTCCTGCTCGGCCCGGCCACGGTGGCGCTGGCCGTCCCGCTCTATGAGAACCGCAGAACGGTGCTCGGGGCCATCGTCCCTATGCTGGGGGCACTGGTGGTCGGCTGCATCACCGCCATCGTCTCCGTGGTGGTGCTGGCGCAGGCTTTCGGTCTGCCTGAGAAGGTGACGCTGTCGCTGACGCCGAAATCGGTCACGGCTGGCGTCGCGATGGGCATCAGCGAATCCCTCGGTGCGGATGCGTCGCTGACGGCCGTGTCCGTGGTGCTCACCGGCATCATGGGGGCGATCATCGTCACGCCGATGATGAACCGGATGCGGATCACCGACTATCGCGCCCGCGGCTTTGCGGTCGGTCTGGCCTCGCATGGCATCGGTGTCGCCCGGGCCTTCCAGGTCGATGCCATGGCCGGTGTGTTTGCCGGCATCGCCATGAGCCTGAATGCGCTGGTCACCTCGCTGCTGGTCCCCATCGCCGTCACGCTGCTGGTGCGTTGAGGCAGACACAACCGTTCACAAGCTGCTGAGCCATGCGCTTCCCTGCATGGAGGTGCAGGAGAAACGCCACTAAGGTCCCCGCCGTAGCAATCGCGAATCGGCGGGTCATGATCACGGTGATGCAGGGCGTGCTGGGGCTGGCTTCCGGCGCACTGGTGGGGTTTTCGCTCGGTCTGGTCGGCGGCGGCGGGTCGATTCTCGCAGTGCCGCTGATGGTCTATGTGGTGGGGGTCCCCAATCCGCATGTCGCGATCGGCACCAGTGCCATTGCGGTGGCCGCCAATGCGGCGGTCAATCTCGGCAATCACGCGCGCGGGGGCAATGTGCACTGGTCCTGCGCGCTGGTCTTTGCGGCTGCGGGCATCGTCGGCGCGCTTGGCGGTTCGCTACTCGGCAAACGGATGGACGGGCAGAACCTTCTGGCGCTGTTCGCCGTCTTGATGCTGGTCATCGCCGTCCTGATGCTGAAGACGCGCGCCCGTGTCGGCGAGGAGCGTGTGGCAATCAGCTCGGCAAATACGCCGGCGCTGCTCGGCCTCGGCCTGATCACCGGCACACTGTCCGGATTCTTCGGCATCGGCGGCGGCTTCCTGATCGTGCCGGCCCTGATGCTGGCGACCGGCATGTCGATCATGAGCGCGATCTCGTCGTCGCTGGTCGCCGTGACGGCGTTCGGCCTGACGACGGCGCTCAGTTATGCCTGGTCCGAGCTGATTTCGTGGACGCTGGCGCTGGTGTTCATCGTCGGTGGGATCGTCGGCGGGCTGGTTGGAACCGCCGTCGCGCGCTCGTTGTCGGTCCGGCGCGGCGCGCTGAATGTCGTTTTTGCGATTATCATTATCCTCGTGGCGCTCTATATGTTGGCCCGCAACATCTACGTGACATGACGATCGGCGCATGATGCGTCTGCGGAGAACATCATGAGCGAGCGTAACTCTCATATTTTCGCGCCGACGCGTCGGACGGCGCTTGGCCTGTTGGGCGGAGCCATGCTGCTCGGTGCCGGCGGTCGTGCCATGGCGGCGCCGGGCGCCGATGAGGACGACGAAGTTCTCAAAGAATCCCTCGTGCTGCGCGATCCCGATATTCCGGCTTCGGGCAATCCGAAGGGCGATGTCACCATCGTCGAATATTTCGACTATCAATGCCCATATTGCCGCAAGCTTGCGCCCGAGCTGCGCGCCGTGGTCAAGGAAGACGGCAAGGTCCGCCTCGTCTCGAAGGATTGGGCGATCCTCGGACCCGTATCGGTCTATGCCGCCGGCCTCGTGCTGGCGACGCGCTATCAGAACAAATTCATCGAGGCGCAGGATGCGCTGATCAGCCTCAACACCAAGTTGACGGAGCAGGTCGCGCGCGACACGCTCGCCAAGGCGGGGATCAATGTCGATCGCACGCTCGCCGACCTGCAGACAAATCGCGATGCCATCGTCGCCAAGCTCAAGCAGATCGACAAGCAGGCGACCGCCTTCGGCTTCCGCGGCACGCCGTCTTTCATTGTCGGCAAGTTCCGTATTCCCGGTCCGATCAGCAAGGAGCATTTCAAGCTCGCGATCGCCGATGCCCGCAAGGTTGCGGCCGAGAAGAAGTGATCGACGAAAAACGCCCCGTTTTGCAACGGGGCGCTTTGCTAGCCGGCTTGAGCCGGTCTGGTTGATCCCGGTTCGATCCTTGCGTCGTTTCCCCCGCAAGCCGTCTTACGACTTCATCTGTGCCGTCAGTTTGGCCCAATCCTCCTTGGTCCGCGCCTTCAGCGCTTCCCAATTGGTCTGGGCTACATCCCAATTGACGATCGTGCGGCGCTCCTGTGCGGCTTGGCCGTTTGCTACCGATGACGTTGTCATCGTGTCATGCATATAGACGCCAATGCCCAGGATCAGCGCACCCAGGATCATTCCAAAAAACGTCCGCATCGCGAAAGCCTCCATTGTGTCCCAACAACGCTGCCCGGAAGGCTTTGGTTCCGGCCGATGCGCACCGGTTAGCCGCAGCAGGGGCGCGTGTGGCATTGATTTGAGCCGTCCGTCATGATGATCCTTCCTTTGCTATGACCGTCCATCTCACAGATCAGTCCGTCCTCGAAGACGCCATCCGGCAACTGGTGAAGGACGATCCGCGCCTGAAGCCGATCCTTGCAAAAGCCGGCATGCCGGCATTGCGCCAGCGCGCGCCGGGCTTCGAGGGATTGGCACAGATCGTCTGCGGACAACAGGTTTCCGTTGCCGCAGCGGCGGCGATCTGGGGGCGTGTTTCGACCGCCTATTCGCCCTTCGACCATCACGCCATCCGCAAGGCGCGTACCGACCGGCTCGGTCGGCTGGGCTTGTCGGCGGCGAAGATCAAGACGTTGAAGGCGATCGCGAAGGAGCTTGTCGATGGGCGGCTCAATCTCGATGTGCTCGCCGAAGAGGATGCTGACGCCGCACACAACACGCTGGTGGCGCTGCATGGAATCGGGCCATGGACCGCCGATGTGTATTTGCTGTTCTGCCTTGGCCATGGCGATGCCTGGCCGGCTGGTGATGTCGCCTTGCAGGAGGCGATCAAGGTCGGGTTTGGTTTGAATGAGCGCCCGACCGTGAAACAGATGGCACCCCTTGCCGAACCATGGCGCCCGCTGCGCGGCGCCGCGGCACATCTGTGGTGGGCCTACTATCATGCGATCAAGAAGCGTGAAGGGGTGATCGCGGGAACGTCTGCATGAAACGCCGTTTGAAACGAACGTCGTTTTAAACGTCGCGCTTGTCGCAAAACGGACATCGCCGCCGGCGAAGCTCCTCAAAAAAGAGGAGACAGCGATGAGTAGCATCAAGCAATTCAGTGTCGATAAAGCCGATCTTGCGAAGACGTCACTGACGGAAACTCCGCTGGCATCGCGCGAGACGCTGCCGGACGATGGCCTCCTGGTGAAAGTCGATCGCTTCGCCTTCACCGCCAACAACATCACTTACGCCATGCTCGGCGATGCCATGAAATACTGGCAACTGTTTCCTGCTTCCGACGGCTTTGGCAATATCCCGGTCTGGGGCTTTGGCAATGTCATTGCCTCGAAGCATCCGCAGGTCGAGGAAGGCGAGCGCCTGTTCGGCTACTTCCCGATGGCGACGCATCTGGCGATCGAGGCGGTTGATGTTAGCAAGCGTGGCTTGCGCGATGGCGCCGCGCATCGGCAGGGTGTCGCGCCGGTCTACAACGCCTATGCCCGCGTCGGCGCTGATCCCGCATTCGCGGGTCGTCAGGGCGACTATCAGGCGCTGCTGCGGCCGCTGTTCATGCTGTCATTCCTCGTCGATGATTTTCTCGCCGAGGCAGAGTTCTTCGGCGCAAGTCAGGTGATCCTGTCGAGTGCGTCCAGCAAGACCGCCTTCGGTCTGGCCCATCTGCTGCATACCAGGCGCCAGCCGATTCGCGTTGTCGGTCTCACGTCCGGCGGCAACGCCGGATTCACTGCGTCTCTCGGCTGCTATCACGAGATAGTTCCATATGATCGTATCGAGACGCTGCCGCCGGAGCAGGCGACCGCCTTTGTCGATATGGCCGGCAATGCCGAACTGCGCGGCCGGCTGCATCGTCATTTCGGCGATCGTCTCGTCTATAGCGGCCGGATCGGCATGACCCATCAGGACACGGCCGAGACCGACGATCTGCCGGGCGCCAGACCGTCCTGGTTCTTCGCACCAGATCAGCTTCGCAAGCGCGCCAAAGAATGGGGTCCGGGCGGCATCGATCAGCGCTTTGGCGCGGCCTGGGCCGATTTCGTGCCGATGCTGGAGAAGTCCCTCGCGATCGTCGAGGGCTTCGGCGCCGAGGCCGTCGAGCGGATCTATCGCCAGACGCTGACAGGAAAGGTCGCGCCCAGCGAAGGCCACATGCTTTCTCTGTTCGAGAGCTGACCGGGCTCACATCTCGCCAAGGGCCTCGCGTCGCCGCTGCTCGGATTCCTCGGCATAGCGGCGCGTGGCATGTGCTTCTGAGAGCGTGCCGACGACGCGGTAGGTCTCGGCTTCGACGACCGCGAGCGATTCCGCCTCGTTGCCCTCGAACACCACCATGGCATCGCGGACGTTCATCTCGGGATGCAGCACGACATTTCGGCAATATAGCAGGCTGTCGAGCCGGAACGCGGCGACGTCGGGCGAATGAGCCTCGGGCACGCTGGCGAGCCCTACATAGCTGCCTTCGGAGTCCACCACGACCACCTGATTCTTCGATCCGAGCGGAAATTTTGTGCGGAATTCGTCGAGTGGCATTGTCGATTCCACGATCGAAATATCCGGGCGCATCAGGCGTCGCACGGTGAGATCACGGATCCAGCCGATATCCGCGGCGCTGCGGATCGTTTCGCCGCGCAGATGCAGGCGCCAGGTGGCGAAGGAGTAGCCGAACAATTCGCGTGTGATCTGCGTGGAGATGATGACGGCCACCAACACGGCTGTGGTGAGCCACAGGTTGCCGGTGGATTCCAGTGCGATGAAACTCATTGTCAGTGGCCCGCCGATCACTGACGCAGAGAGCGCGCTCATGCCGATGATCGTGTAGATATTCGGATCGACATTGAGCTCGGGCCACAGCGCATTGATGCCGGTGGCGAACAGATGGCCGCCGAGCGCGCCGATGAACAGTGAGGCGAAGAACAGGCCGCCGCGAAATCCGGTGCCGAGCGAGATAATCGAGGCGATGGTCTTCAGCACCATCACGAAGGCGACGAGGGCGATCGGGTAGGCGGTCATGCCTCCGAAATGCAGCGCGCCATGGCCGGACGACATGACCTGCGGCGTCAGCAATGCCAGCGCTCCCACGCCGAGCCCGCCGAGCGCCGGACGCAGCGGCGGCCAAAGCCGGATCTTGGCCAGCAGCCATTCGCACCAGGTGACCACGCGCATGATACCGATGCCATAGGTCGCGGCGAACACACCGAGCAGGGCGGCAACCGCGAGGTCATGGCCCTGTACATCACCGAATCGACCGGCGACGACGCCGAGCGTGAGCGGTGAGAAGGAGTGGGCGACAAAATAGCCGGTGACGGCGGCGACGCCGACAGGCATCAGGCTTGCGGAACTGTAGGCGCCGATCACCAGTTCAAAGGCGTAGAAGGCGCCGGCCAGCGGCGCCCCGAAGGCGCCGGCAATTGCCGCTGCGGCGCCGCAGCCCACCAGCACACGCTGATCCGCCCGGCGCAAATGGAACGCCCGGCCGATTGAGGCGCCGAGGCCGCTGGCCAGCTGGGTATAGCCCGCTTCCAGCCCTACCGAGGCACCGACACCGCTTGACCAGACAGTCTGCAGGGAGACGATGACGCTGCCGCGAAATGACATGCGGCCGCCATAAAGCGCATTGGCCTCGATCGGGTCGATCTCGCGTGACGGCCGCCAGCGCAGCAAAAGCAGGAAGGCGATACCCAAAGCGAGCCCACCCAGGGTGGGAACCAGCATCGCCCGCACCGGGTCAATCCAGTACTGGCTCGACAGGCGTTGGCCCCATTCGAGATTGAACAGCACGGCATGCAGCACGCTCACCATGGCGCTCATGCCAGCCACCACGAGGCCGCCAGTCACGCCGATCACCGCGGCCAGGAGCGCAAGGCTGGTTTCATGTGCGCGGACGAAGACGCGCAGCCATTGCGGGGCCTCAAGATATCGTGACGAAGTGACCATGGGCAGCGTCCGGACGTGGCAAGCCTCGCGCAAGGACCGCTTCCGTGGTCTAGCGGCAGCCCTGCGGTGAAGGCACCCGATGTAGCGGAAAAGGCCGGTTTTGCGGCATGCTTTTGCGGAGGGGATAGACCAGAGCTATGCCCTTCACAACCCTGTCACGCTGCCTGTAGTATGTGAAATGCAGGCTGCTTCGCGCAGTCGAATTGTGGAGCCAGGAGCGTTACTTGAACGCACATGTCTCGCAAGGCGGCTGGCCGGTTCTGGTTCTCAATGCGGACTTCCGGCCGCTGAGCTACTATCCTCTTTCGCTTTGGTCGTGGCAGGACGCGGTCAAGGCGGTGTTTCTCGACCGTGTGAATATCGTAGCTCACTACGATCACGCGGTGCGGAGTCCTTCGTCCGATTTTCAGCTGCCGAGCGTGGTCTCGCTGAAGTCGTTCGTAAAGCCGACCACGCATCCCGCCTTTACGCGGTTCAATGTCTTTTTGCGCGATCGCTTCTCTTGTCAGTATTGCGGATCGCGCGACGACCTGACTTTCGACCACATCATCCCGCGCTCGAAGGGCGGCCAGACCACCTGGGAAAACGTTGTCGCGGCATGCTCGCCCTGCAATCTGCGCAAGGGCAATCTGACGACGCATCAGGCCGGCATGTTCCCGCGCCAGACTGCGTTCGCGCCGACGGTGCATCAGTTGCATCGCAACGGGCGGCTGTTCCCGCCGAACTATCTGCACCAGAGCTGGCTGGACTATCTGTATTGGGACACGGAGCTCGATCCGTAGTCGCGTGGCTCAGTGTCCGTAGCATCTTGTATCCGGCGAGGCCCGCGCTGATCAGAGCGGCGAGTCGTCGGGGTGAGAGCCCCGACAATGAAACGCAAGCTTGTCTTTGATGGCATCTTCGAGTGGACGCGATGCAGCCTCGTGAAGCGAGGCTTGGCTTGGTCGTGCCGCCGCGCTCCGCAGAGCCTCCATTCCGGAAGCACCAAGCCCGGGACGTGTTTCTGCAAGATGTGAAAATGCTCTAGGCTTTTCTGCGATCGACGAATCGTCCGCCGGACTGCCGCAATCGATGCCCATGTTGGACATCCGCCGATTCATCGGGCCGGTCAGAATTGGATCGCGCGCGCGAAACGACCTATGCAGCGCAGTCGGCGGGTGAGCTGGAGAAACTGATGAGCGACAGGGTGGTCGACGATATCGTGGCTTGGCTTCCGTCATTGCTGCAGGGGCTGGAGGCTCTCCAGTTCGTCGCGCGCAATCTGCATCCACCCGCTTTCGATGCCGTGATGGAAGCGGTCGGGCAGCCCGAGCAGGCGCTGCAGGCGGCGCGTGCAGGTCTTGGCGAGTGGCCACAGGATTTTGCCGATCTGCGCCATCATCTCGATGCCACAAGCGAAGCCGTTCTCGCGGGCATTGCCGGCCTGCGTGCTGCACAGCAGCCGGGCGGTGACATGACCACGGTGTTCCGTGCGCTACGTTATTCTCCGCGTGCGCAGGAGGCGCTTTATGCCACTGTGGCGCGGCTGCCGCCGGTCAGCAGCTTCTTTCTGCCGCCTGCCTTGCGAGAGGATGTCGCGCTCGTCGAGAGATTGGCACAACCTGCGGCAGAAGGCTCCGGGGTGATTCATGGCGGCGAGCCGGGCGCGCGTGGCAGCTTTTCGCTCTATGTGCCTGAATACTACACGCCCGACCGCGCTTGGCCGCTGGTGGTCGCGCTGCATGGCGGCACCGGCAACGGTCGCGCCTTCCTGTGGAGCTGGCTTGCGGATGCTCGCGCCCGCGGCACGATCCTGATCGCGCCGACGGCCGTCGGGAGCACTTGGGCGCTGATGGGTGACGATCGCGACACGCCGAATATCGGGCGAACTCTCGACATGATCCGGTCACGTTACAATATCGATGCCTCCCGCCAGTTGCTTACCGGCATGAGCGATGGCGGTACGTTCTGTTATGTCAGCGGTCTGCGTGCAGAATCGCCGTTCACGCATCTCGCCCCGGTCTCGGCCACCTTCCATCCTCTGATGGCGCAATTCGCGGACGCGGATCGCCTGCATGGTTTGCCGATCCATCTGGTTCATGGCCGGCTTGACTGGATGTTTCCGGTGCAGACTGCACGTGACGCGCGAGATGCGCTCGCTGCGGCAGGTGCAAACGTCACATATCGCGAACTCGACGATCTCAGCCATTGCTATCCGCGAGAGGTCAATGCGCTGCTGTTGGACTGGCTGGACGGGTGCTGAGATACACCTAAGTTTCTGCACCGGACTTTTGCATCTGTAATCGGTTCCTATATGCTCGCGGGGCGGGCGATACGGACGAGGAGATCTGGATGCCGTCATTGACCGAATGGAAGGTGCCCCCCGGGGTGCAGCCTCGCGCCGATGATTTCGGCTTCGATCTCGACCACGCACTCGAAGCCGTTGTCGGCCTCCGTTGCATCATCCCCGAAGATGCTTTCACAGCCGAGACGCTTGGCAGCGAACGCGCCGGCAATGGCGTCCTGATCGACGACGGCCTCATTCTCACCATCGGCTATCTCATCACCGAGGCCGAAACCATCTGGGTCCATCTTGGCGATGGCAGTGTCGTGCCCGGCACCGTGCTGGGTGTCGATCAGGAAACCGGATTTGGTCTGGTCCAGGTGCTCGGCGATATCGATGTCACGCCGCTCAGGCTCGGCAATTCCAGCGCGGCCAAACCCGGTGACCGGGTGGTGATCGGCGGGGCCGGTGGGCGCACGCGTTCGGTGTCCGGAAAGATCGCAGCAATCCAGGAATTTGCTGGCTACTGGGAATATCTGGTCGATGATGCATTCTTCACGCATCCCGCGCACCCGAACTGGGGTGGTGCGGCGCTGATCGATAACAAAGGCGAATTGATCGGTATCGGTTCGCTGCAGATCGAGCGCGAGCATGCCGGACAGAACGAGCACCTCAACATGATCGTGCCGACCGATCTTCTGAAACCGTTGCTCGACGATCTCCGCAAGTTGGGGCGCGTCAACAAGCCGCCGCGACCGTGGCTTGGTCTCTATGCGGCCGAGATCGAGGACAAGGTGGTGGTGGTCGGCATCGCCAGGAAGGGTCCTGCGGCGCGGGCCGAGCTGAAAACCGGCGACGTCATTCTGGCAGTCAACGGCGAGGAAGTCCAAGACCTCGCCACGTTCTATCGCGCGCTATGGGATCTCGGTCCTGCCGGCTGTGACGTGCCCGTGACGCTCTATCGGGGCGGCGATACCTTTGATGTCGAACTCGTTTCGACCGATCGCGCCCGTATGCTCAAGACACCCCGGCTGCACTGAGGCGGTGGCCCCATATGGCTGTTCGAAATTGAGCGGTCAGTCTTTCGTCGTGTAGCGAATTGAACAGATCTCGTGCAGCATCGTTAAAAGCGATGCGGTCCGCCTGACGAATGAAGCGATTGTGACCGCGTATTATTTAGCTATCCTTGCAAGCTATTGAGATAAGATAAATAGTCTGAAACCGATACTTCTGTGATTCGTATTTCAATCCGCGTTTATCAGTTCCGCGATTAGCTTTTCGTTATCCTGGCAGCCGGAAGGGCGCCAACGCCCGACTGAGGTTTCAGATGTCGCATCGTCGGCACGGCAACGATAACATCCGTACCAGCCATCTCAAATGCGATCGCTGCCGGACCCGTATCCAGCTGAAGGCGATCGATCAGTTCGATGGGTTCGAAACACGTTCATTCGCATGCGATCATTGCGGTGCCGTGAAACTGGTTCGCGTCAACCGGCCTCTGCTGCAGTGGCAGCGGGTTCGCGATCACACCAGCTGCTGACCGGGGACCGCGCCGTTGCGCGATCCCGACTCTGGTTCACCCGGTTCTCGTTCTCTCAGTGAGCATGCCCGCCGCCCGCAGGCGCCGAGGCACCGACCGCATTGACATCGAGTTCGATATCGACTGTGCCGGCTTTCTCGAACTGCAGCTGCGCCTTCACCTTGTCTCCCTTGGTGAACGGCTTCTTCAGATCCATCAGCATCAGATGGTAGCCGCCGGGCTCCAGCTTCACGGTGGCGCCGGGCTTGATCTCGAGCCCGTCATTGAGCGGGCGCATCTTCATCACGCCATCGGTCACGCTCATCTCATGCACCTCGATCCGGCTGCCGCCGGCGAACGAACCGCCGATGAGCTTGTCGCTGGTCTTGCCGTTATTGGTGATGGTGAGATAGCCGCCGGCCACCTTGGCCGCAGGCGGGGTTGCGCGCGTCCATGGCGCCGAGATCATCAGATCGCCTGCATGCACCATGCCGGCCATCTGTGCCATCGCATCCTTCGGCGAAGCCGCTGCAAGACGCAGCGCCGGAGCGGGTGATTTCAGGCTGTGCGGGTCCTCTCCGGTAGCCGGAATCTGCGCCCAGTCCTCTGAGCCGTTCTCGCAAGTCTGCAGCGTCGGCAGATAGAGCGGCGCATCGGCCTTCAACGACGCCGGCAAATAGGCCGAGAACACGAATTCGTCGTAGAAATTGTTGTCGAGCTTGCCGGTCCACGAAATCTGCTTGATGCCTTCGGACGCTTTCATGCCATGCATGAAATCGTAGCTCTGCGCATAGGGACCCGTCTTGGTCTCGATCAGCCAGCCCGGCTTCGGCATCGGTTTCACCGCGATCATCCCTTCGGGAATCTGCACGGTGATCTTCGTTGTCGGCGACGCGCCGCAGCCATGTGGCACGGCGAGCACCGCGCGGTAGGAGCCGCCGATGGTGGCGGCGCCGCTCTGCACGAAGACGTGGGCGGAAGCGGGCACTGCGGCTGTGCCGAGCGCAGCGATGAACAGCAGGGAGCGGTTGATCATGGCGTGTCCTTTCACGAATGGCATTCTAGCGTAAATCGTCATCGTCACCACCTCGCTTTGATACCGGCATAGATGGCGCGGCCGGTGCCGGGTTCGAACAGGGGGGAGGTTGCCGTCGCCACATTGAGGATGCTGGCGGAGGCGATGTAACGGGTGTCGAGGATGTTGCGCGCCTCGATATAGCCGGAGTAGGTGCCGCCATTGTCCACACCGGCCTTCAGGCCGAGCAGCGCATAAGGTTCGGTCTTCAGCGTATTGGCGCTATCGACGTAATAGGATTCAGGCACCCATTCGACATTGGGACCGAGATAGAATCCGTTGGCATGTTTGTAGAGCAGCTCCGCACGCAGATAATGCCGCGGCGCGCCCGGCAGCAGATTGTTGCCGTAGATCGCATCGTTGTCGAAGCGGAAGTCGTTCAGCGTGTAGGCCATGTTGAGCCACAGCCTGTCCGGCTGCGCCGATGCATCGAACATGCCCTTCAGCACAGCGATGCCGAGGCCGGCCTCGATGCCCTGATGGATCGTCCGGCCCGCATTGGTGACGTTGCAATTGCCGAAGGCGCTATAGAGGCACTGCAGCTCGTCCTTAATATTGGCGCGATAGCCCGTGAGCTCCCACGTCACATCCGGTCGCCGGCCGCGCGTGCCGATCTCATAGGTCGTTGCGCGCTGCGGACGGATGCTGGTGAACGGGATGGTGGGGATGCCCGGCCCCATTGAGCTCTCGCCGAAGCTCGGCACTTCCGCGCTGCGCGAGATATTTGCGTAGGCCTGCCATGTCGGATCGATATTCCACAGCACACCACCCTTCGGGCTCCACAGGTTGAACTCTGTCGAGCCTGATTGATCGCCGTCACTGAGGAAGCGATCCTTGCGGCTGCGGGTGGCATAGAGGAACTGGGTGCCGCCGATCAGCGCGACGCTCGGCAGCACATAGAGCGAGTTCTCGACATAGACCGACGTGTTCTTCGAACTGTCGATCGATGACGAAGCCAGCGCGCCCTTCTGCCCGGCGACGTTCACATACTGGTTGTTGTCGATGCGGCCGTTGATGACATTGACGCCGGCCACGAACACATTGCGATAGCCGCCGATCATGCGGTCGTCCGTGACTTTCGCGAAGCCGCCATAGTCCTGATAGCGATAGTCCAGATACTGGAAGATCGGATGCATCAGGTGCCGATCGACGCCGAACAGGCCGAAATCGATGGTGGTGTTGTCGAGTCGGATCGTCGTCTTGTTGGCGAGGCGGACCGTATCGATGTTGCGCTGCTGATCTCCGCTAAGGTTGTTCGCCGCGGCGATCGTCGGCGTGTTCAACGCGCTATCCTTGCTCACCGAGCCGGGAATGCGCTGCCGCACGCTGTTGGCATTGAGATAGAAACGCGTCTCGAAATCCGGCGAGAACTGATAGCCGACATTGCCGCTCACGCGCGTGGCGTCGCCGTAGCTGTGGTCGCGATAGCCGTCCGCCGATTGGGTGGATGCGGTGATGAAGCCGTCCCATGGCCCGTTGGCGCCACCGGTCGAAGCTTGCAGGCGGCGGAAGCCGAAGGCGCCCATGTCAAGCGAGACGGCATTTAGCCACGGATCGCGCCCGGTCGGCGTCACGAAATTGATGGCGCCGCCGAGCGAATTGGCGCCGAAGCGCAGCGCGTTGCCGCCCTTGAACACCTCGACATATTTATAGGCGGTTGGGTCGATCTCCTGGAAATCGCCATAGCCATCCGCCGTATTGATCGGGATGCCGTCCATATAGAGCTGCACGCCGCGCAGATGGAAGTTGCGCGACAGGCTGGAGCCGCGGATCGACAGTCGCGTGTCGTCGCCCCATTTTGGCTGCGCGAACACGCCGGGCACGTAATCCAGGATGTCCTTGATGGTGTTCGACGGCGTGGAGTTCTTCCACGCATCTGCCGTCACCAGCGCGACGCCGCCCGGCGTCTGCTGGATCTCGCGCAGTGCCTGCTGCGCGGTCAGGACGGTAAGGGCGCCGGGTGCACTCGGTGCGGCGGAGGCAGCCGCGGCCGGCATTGCTGCCGGCGCAATGCCGCTGCGTGCGGCGCGGACATTGGGTGATGCCTGCCGCGGCTTGCGGGTTGCGACGGAGCGTTGCTGTGCGGGTGCATCGACGGTCACCGCGGGCAGTGATGTGAAAGGACCTGATTGGGCAGATACCATGCTGGGAACAAGCATGGCCGCGGATGCCAGCAGGACGCTGCGCAGCCGCATGGAAACGGATAACATGAGGTGAAACTCCACCGGAATTGAACTGAGCACGCATGTGTCGCCACATGCGCAAGGCGTCGAAGGACGTCAGCTCAGCTGCGGCGGTGCGCGGGCCCGGTGGTCGGACGTAGCCGCGCGCGCGACAATGCGGTCGTCGGGCGCGGCGATCGGCGCGATCGCAATGGCGACGCGCGAAACGGAGAAAGTGACGCTGGCCGGTGGCGCGCCCGGCGCATGGGTGCCGACGCAGACCGGACAATGAACCGCCGGCGCGCCGGTGGTCTTGCCGGTGTTATCGGGCG
The DNA here is from genome assembly GCA_002256345.1 of Bradyrhizobiaceae bacterium PARB1. Lineage (GTDB taxonomy): Bacteria > Pseudomonadota > Alphaproteobacteria > Rhizobiales > Xanthobacteraceae > Tardiphaga. The sequence continues at coordinate 35,895 of NKIY01000001.1, forward strand.
AGGCGGCGAGATCGGGATGGGTAAGGCAGAGCTCGAACCCCGCGGCCTGCGCCGCCGGCGAGATCGAAGCCAGGATCAGGCTCGACAACACCACATTGAGGACGAGCGCATAGACCGCGGCCAAAGAAGCCACGGCGCCAAACCAGCGTTTGCGCGATCCATGTGTCACAAGTGCGATCCTCACCTCATGGTTAGCATGGGCGAGGGAACTGTCAAAGGCGGTAAGGCCGCATCACGCTCCGCTAATCTGCAACGCCTAGAGCACCACGATCCCCGAATGCTTCGCCTTGTCATCGGGCTCCACATGAATCGTGATCAGGGCCTCGCCGATCTCCGCGCGGATTGCCTGTTCCAGATTGTCGCAGATATCGTGGGCGGCGCTCACGGTGGTTGTTCCTGCCACTACGAGATGAAAATCGATAAAAGTCATGCTGCCGGCGCGGCGGGTGCGCAGGTCGTGCGCCTCGATGGCGCCCACGGCATGGGCCGAGATAGTCTGCTTGATGGTGGCGAGCATCGCGGGCTCGAGCGCCTCGTCCATCAGCCCGCTGAGCGATTCCCTCATCAGCCCCCAGCCGGCCCACAGGATGTTGAGCGCCACCAGCGCCGCGAGGATGGGATCGAGCACGGCGATGCCCGACAGGGCTGCGACCGCAACGCCGGCCAGCACACCGAGCGAGGACACCACATCGGTCATCAGATGGCGGCCATCGGCCACCAGCGCAGGTGAACGGCGCGCGCGGCCGCGATTGATCAACAGCCACGCCCAGCTCACATTGATGGCCGTGGCCGCGCCGTTGATGGCGAGGCCAAGCCATGGCGTGTCGAGTTGACGTGGCTCGAGATACGAAAAATAGGCCTCGCGCAGAATCAGGATCGCCGCGAGCACGATCAGCACGCCTTCGAGCACCGCCGAGAAATATTCGGCCTTGTGATGGCCGTAGGGATGCTCATCGTCGGCCGGCTTCGCGCTCAAGCTGATTGCGAGATAGGCGACGATTGCCGTCACCACATTGACGATGCTCTCGATGGCATCCGATAGCAGGGCGACGCTGCCGGTCAGATGATAGGCCCAGTATTTGAGCCCGAGCACGATCAAGCCAACGGCAATACTGCCTTGCGCAAGATTGCGAACGCTTGTCATGTGAAAGTCTCGTTGTGATGGAAGTGCCGGCGACGACGGGGCTGTCCTCTAGACCGCGCGAGTGCGTGATGCAAGTCGCGACAAGTAGCTGCAAACGCTTCGCATTATGATACGCAACGCTGCTGTGTAGGGTGGCTAGAGCGCAACGATACCCATCTCATCCCGCGCTGGTGGCGATGGGTGTCGCTTCCGCCTTCGCTCTTCGAGCTACGGCGGACAAGTCGCTCAACCCATCCTACGATCCGTGCGCGCGGCAATCGCATCCATTCGCGTCATTGGAATTGTCGGGCATCGGAACATCCTGAAGTCATCCGCACACCATGTGTCGCTGTGGCGCTCTCGTCACAGCCGCTCGCAAAATGGCCCGTAGCGCCTGTTCCATGCCCGGATGACGCGCTCTTGTGCCTGTCACGGCACGCCGACCCTGTATGACAGGCAGGTCGCCTCGATCGTGCGGGTTGAAGTTGGGAATGGAAATGACTGGTTTGGGTAAATTGCGCTGGCCGCGTCTCGCAGCGCTGTTCGTTTTGCCTGCTGTGCTGGCGGGCTGTGTCAGCAATGGCGGGATGATGCCTGCGGGCCTTGGCGGGTCGTCTGCGAAATATGCCGAGCTGAATGACGGTGGCCACACGCTGCCGGCCATCGATGTGTCCGGCATCGACCCCGCCATGCTGCGCCAGCGCGTCGATTATCGGACGCGCGAGCCTGCCGGCACCATTGTGGTCGATACGGCCGCACGTCATCTCTATCTCGTCGAGGGCGATGGCAAGGCGATGCGCTATGGTATCGGCGTCGGTAAGGCCGGCCTCGCTTTTGCGGGCAGCGCCACCATCAAGCGCAAGGCGGAGTGGCCGCATTGGGCGCCGACCGAAAACATGATGAACCGCGAGCCGGCACGTTACCGCCACATGGCCAGCGGCATGACCGGCGGCCTTGATAATCCGCTCGGGCCGCGCGCGATGTATCTCTATCAAGGCGACCGCGACACCATGTTCCGGATCCACGGCACCACGGAGCCCGAGACCATCGGCCACGCCGTCTCCAGCGGCTGCATCCGTCTGATGAACCAGGACGTCATCGACCTCTACAACCGCGTCAAGACCGGAAGCCGCGTGGTGGTGATCCAGGGCGGCCGGGCGGCTGAATCGTAAACTCGGAGATATTCCCGTTTGGGGATATTCTGTTGATCTACCTATGTCCCGATCGGGAAGATTCCCGGACTTGTTCCCGATCGGGATTTTTATTGATAGTTTTCCGTTCGAGCCATCAATTGCTTGAACGATGACAGCCATTTGCCCCGTCTTCCGCTTCGCTCCCAGCCCGAATGGCTATCTCCATCTCGGCCACGCCTACTCGGCGTTGCTGAATTTCGATCTGGCGCGGCAGGCCGGTGGCCGTTTGCTGCTGCGGATCGAGGACATCGACATCACGCGCTGCCGGCCGGATTTCGAGCAGGCGATCTATGAGGATCTCGAATGGCTCGGGATGGCATGGGAGACGCCGGTGCGCCGGCAGTCCGATCATCTGGGTGCCTATGTCGCTGCGAGCGACAGGCTGGCTGCGATGGGGCTGCTCTATCCCAGTTTCGAAAGCCGCGCCGAGATCGCGCGGCTGGTGGCCGGCGAGGAGGCCAAAGGTCCGTGGCCGCGCGATCCCGATGGCGCGCCCATCTATCCGGGCACGGCGAAGTCTCTATCCGCCGGCGAGGTCGCTGCGCTGAAGCACGCGGGTGCGCCGATGGCGCTGCGGCTCGACATGGCTGCGGCGATCCGGCATGTCGGCGCGCTGACCTGGCAGGAGCGCGGCAGCGGCCCGGATGGCGAGACAGGTGAGGTCGCCGTACACCCGGAAGCCTGGGGTGATGTCATTCTGGCGCGCAAGGAAGTCCCCACCAGCTATCATCTGTCCGTGGTCATCGACGACGCCCTGCAGGGCGTCACCGATGTCGTTCGCGGCCAGGATCTGTTCTGGTCCACCAGCGTGCATCGTCTCCTGCAGGCGCTGCTCGGCTTGCCGGCGCCGGTCTACCGGCATCACGCTTTGCTGCGTGACGAGACCGGGACGAAACTCGCGAAATCCCTGGCATCCACCGGCTTGCGCGACTTGCGCGCGCAAGGTGTGACGCCCGCAGATGTTCGCCGCCTCGTCGGATTGTCGCCCCGTCCCTGACTTTGGCGGGGTTATCCCAACGCCTCTGAGGCCGGCGGCGTGACTCGGCAGGGGCCGCCATGGCATGGTGCGAGGGACGAGTGGGCATCCAATGGCGCTGACATCGCGCGCGCCGCGCAAGCCGCGGAAGCGCAGTACGACAATCGCAAAGCCGAAGACCGCGAAAGCGCGCGCCGCCAAGAAGGCCGCGCGCAAGCCGCGTTTGGCACCGGGGGCGACACGTGCCGATGCGATGGTTGAGCAGGCGCTGGCGATGTTCGCCCATGAGGTGCGCACGCCGCTCACCGGCATTCTGGCGGTCAGCGATCTGCTCGCCACTTCCGAGCTTTCCGAGCGCGAACGGCGCTGGGTCGAAACCATCAGGACCGGCGCCGAGCATCTTGCCGGCCTTGCGACCTTGTTCGTCGATGCCGCCAAAAGCCACAAGACCGGGCTCGATTTGCGGCAGGACTTCTTCGATCTGCGCACGCTGACGCGCGCCGTCGGCGATTCGCTCGCCGGTCGCGCCACGGCCAAGGGGCTGCAGGCCGTTGTCACGATTTCCGAGAAACTGCCCAACTTCGCCGTCGGCGACCCCATTCGGCTGCGTGCGGCGCTGGAGAACCTGATCGACAATGCGGTGAAATTCACCGACAGCGGCAATGTCACGCTGAAAGTCGCGCCCGTCCGTATCGCTGGCAAGGTCGGCGTATCCTTCGCGGTGTCCGACTCCGGCATCGGCCTGTCTCTCGCAGAGACCAAAAAACTGTTCAGGCCGTTCTCGCAAGCCAATGTCTCCATCGCCGCGCGTTTTGGCGGCGCCGGGCTTGGCCTCTTCTCGGTCAAGCAACTGGCCAAGGCGATGGGAGGCGACATCGCAGCAACGGCGCGGCTGGGTGGCGGCACGACATTCACGCTGACCGTGGCGCTCGATCGGGTGCGCGGCGACATTGCGCAAATGGCGCAACTCGAGGAAGCATCGGCCGCTGGCGATGCGCTGCGCATTCTCAGTGTCGAGGACAATCCGTTCGGCCGCGTGGTGCTGAATGCCATTCTCACCGAACTCGGCCATCTCGCCGAATTCATCGGCCGCGGCGAGGATGCCGCTGCGCGCGTGGCGCAAGGCGATTTCGATGCGGTGCTGATGGATATGGTGCTGCCGGATATCAGCGGCATTGAAGCGATCCGCCAGATCCGCGCATTGAAGAAGCCGCACGGCCGCGTCGCCATCATTGGCGTCTCCGGTCGCGGCGAGGACGAGACCGCGGCGCGTCAGGCTGGCGCGGACGGTTTTCTGACTAAACCGGTTTCTCCGCGGGCTCTAGCGACTGCGCTGCTTGCAGCGAAACGCCGCTCGGCAGCCGCGAGCGGATGATTGCCGCATTCAGCGCCCCGCCGAACACGAAGATCGCCGCAATGAAATACAGGAACACCAGCGCGATGATCACCGAGGCGAGCCCCGCATACATCGTCACGTAATTATTGGCGAAGCGCGCAAGGTAGAGGCCGAAGCCGATGGCCGCGGCCAGCGAGCCCAGCATCGTGAACACGATGCCGGGCAGGATCTGCGGAAATGTCCGCCGCCCCGCTGGCAGCTGGGTGTGCAGGATGATGAGAGCGACGGACATCGCGGCGATGGTGATGCCGTAGCGTGCGACCGTGAGCAGTCGCTCGTTGTTCTCCACCATCAGAGGCACGTAACGCCGCACGATTTCCAGCACCAGCGGGCCGAGCACGATCAGGAATGCCATCAACAGCGCCGTTACCGCTGCGATCAAGGTGTAGCCGATGGATTCCAGCCGCAGCCAGTACCAGCGGCGCGGTTCGGTCACCGAATAGGCGCGGTTCAGTGCCACCCGCAGGCTTTCGACGCCGTTGGAGGCGAAATAGACCGCGAGCACGAGACCGATGGTCAGGGCGTCGCCTCGCGTCGTGGTGAGCACCTGATGAATCTGGCCGGACAGCGCATTCGACACCTGGTCGGGCCAGACCTCCAGCAGCAGGTTCATGGCCTGGTCGGCGAGATCGCGCGAGCCGAAGAAGCCGGCCAGCGAGGTCAGCACGATCAGGAACGGAAACAGCGCCATCAGCGTGGACAGCGCGATATGGCTGGCGATCGCCCAGCCGTCATCGGCGAGAAAACGGTAAAAGGCGTCGAGGCCGATATCGAAGGCGATGCGTATCTGCCTCACAGTTCACCCCGTTAGCGGCTTCGCCAAATCGGCCTGCCCGCGCGAGCTTCAGATATATAACGCGCAAAAGCCAGAACGTTGCCTTAACCCATATGAATGACAGCGCAGGCAGTACGCCGGTGAGGAGCGCATGCGGCATGGCAAATCGGCCGGGCATTCCCTACATTCGCGATCACCGACCATCCATCGAGGGCCCCGCATGACCGTTCATCAGCGCAACATCTCCACCGTCGATCCCGTGAAGCTCGACCGGCTCGCCGAAGTCGCCGTGAAAGTAGGGTTGCAGCTGGCGCCGGGGCAGGATCTGTTGCTGACGGCGCCTGCCGCCGCACTGCCGCTGGTGCGCAAGATTGCCGAACATGCCTACAAGGCCGGCGCCGGCCTTATCACGCCGTTCTTCTCCGACGAGGAGATCACCCTGGCCCGCTATCGCTACGGCCATGACGACACCTTCGACCGCGCCGCCGGCTGGCTCTATGAGGGCATGGCCAAGGCGCTCGGCAACAATACCGCGCGTCTCGCCATCGTTGGCGACAATCCAATGCTGCTGTCGAACGAGGACCCGGCAAAGGTCTCGCGCGCAAGCAAAGCCAATTCGATCGCCTATCAGCCGGCGCTGCAGAAGATCGCCGGTTTCGACATCAACTGGAACATCGTCGCCTATCCGACGCTGTCCTGGGCCAAGCAGGTGTTTCCGGGCGATGACGACGACGTCGCCGTGCAGAAGCTGGCTGAGGCGATCTTCGCCGCCTCGCGCGTGGACAATGCCGATCCCATCGCCGCCTGGACCGCGCATAACGCCGCGTTGCGCACGCGCACCGACTGGCTGAACGGCCAGCGTTTTCACGCGCTGCATTTCAAGGGACCGGGTACCGATCTCGTGGTTGGTCTCGCCGATGGTCACGAATGGGAAGGCGGTGCCTCCACCGCGAAGAACGGCATCGTCTGCAACGCCAATATCCCGACCGAGGAAGTCTTCACGACCCCGCACGCCGCGCGTGTGAGCGGCCATGTCCGCTCCACCAAGCCTTTGTCCTATCAAGGCACGCTGATCGAGGACATCGCGGTTCGCTTCGAGGACGGCAAGATCGTCGAAGCCAAGGCCTCGCGCGGCGAAGCCGTGCTCAACAAGGTGCTCGACACCGATGAAGGCTCGCGCCGGCTCGGCGAGGTGGCGCTGGTGCCGCATTCGTCGCCGATCTCGGCAAGCGGCTTGTTGTTCTACAACACGCTGTTCGACGAAAATGCCGCCTGCCACATCGCGCTCGGCCAATGCTATTCGAAATGCTTCGTCGGCGGCGACAAGCTCACTCCTGAGCAGATCGCGGCGCAGGGCGGCAACAAGAGCTTCATCCATATCGACTGGATGATCGGCTCCGGCGAGATCGACATCGACGGCGTTCACGCCGATGGCAGCAAGGTGCCGGTCTTCCGCAAGGGCGAGTGGGCCTGACCAAACGCGCATCGGCGGGGATGATGGCGGCGGTTTGGGGCTAAAACCGTGCTATCATCCCTGCCGCAAGGCGGCCGCTGTGATGCCGCAAGATTGCCGCAGGAAATTTGCGAAAATGGGTTCCGACGGCAACGATTTCTACGCAAAAATTCCGATCTTTCGTGATTTTCATCGGCTGATGGACCCGGCGCTCTACGCGCCGCTGCCGGATGACTGGACCATCGGCGTCGCCGACATCGTCGATTCCACCAAGGCAATTGCAGACCGGCGCTACAAGACCGTCAACATGGCCGGCGCGGCTGTCGTCGCTGCGATCACCAATGTGCTGGACGGTCGCGAATTCCCCTTCGTGTTCGGCGGTGACGGTGCCAGCTTCGCTGTTGCGCCTGCCGATCTTGATCGCGTGCGCGATGCGCTGGCCGCCACGGCTACATGGGTGAAGGACGATTTGGATCTCACCATGCGTGTGGCATTGGTGCCGCTCGCCGATATTCGCGCGCAGGGCCGCGATGTCCGTGTGGCGCGTTTCGGTCCGTCGAAGAACGTCTCCTATGCGATGTTCAGCGGCGGCGGTCTTGGATGGGCAGAGTCCGCGATGAAGCGCGGCGATTATGCCGTGACGCAGGCTCCAGCCGGCAGCTATCCCGATCTCACCGGCTTGTCGTGTCGCTTCGAGGAAATGCCGTCGGCGCGTGGACTCATTCTGGCGGTGCTGGTGATGCCGCGCGACGGCGGCGATGTCGCTGCATTTCGCGGTGTCATTGAGGACATTATCGCTTTGGTCGAACGTAGTCCCGATGCGGCACGGCCGATCCCCGCACAGGGGCCGAGTATGACATGGCCGCCGGCCGGGCTGGAACTGGAAGTGCGGGCCGGACGCGGTGCACGGTCACGGGCGCGGTTTCGGCCTTGGGTGATGATGCGAACGCTGTTTGTCTACACGCTCGTCCGGTTCGGCATCAGTTTCGGGGGCTTCGCGCCGCAGGCCTATATGCGTGAACTGGTCGAGAATTCTGATTTCCGTAAATATGACGACGGGCTTCGAATGATCCTCGATTGCGCATCGGAGCTGGAACGCGAACTGGCGGAGCGTCTCGCAACGGCCGCGTCGGCAGGCATCGTGCGTTACGGATTGCATCGGCAAGACGCGGCGATGATGACCTGTTTCACGCCATCGGCGCTGCGCAGCGATCATGTCCATTTCATCGATGGCGCGCGCGGTGGCTATGCCTCCGCAGCCACGGCGCTGAAATCGATGCCGACCTGATCAGCGCCCAACGCGCGACCAGTTCTCGCTGCCGCAGATGGCGCCGACGCAGCCTTCGACTTTCAGCGTATCGGGTCCGGCCAGCGAGACATTGCTCACATAGTACCGGCCATCATCGGCATTGTAGATCTGGCCTGACCACGCACTCGCGCTCGTCGGCTTCATGCCAAAGAACAGATGCACGCCAATCATGGAGCGCGTGGCGAGTTTCGGATCGGGATTCTTGTCGTCGATGGGCGGCTGGCCGGTGCGCGGATCGATCTTGTCACGCAGCGAAACGATGATGCCGCAAAGTTGCGTGCCGCATTTGCTGACACGCACATTCGCATCGCCGGCCTGGGTCTGCCACACGCCGCTGATGTCGCCGCCGGACTGCGCGAGGGCTGGGCCGGCGAGTACGGCGCCCAGCAGTGCGGTCATGACGGTTGCGCGGATAATCATGCGGTTCTCCTCGGATCAGGCGGTCTGCATAACAAGAAAACGGATTCGTGCAATTGCCGTGAGACGCTTGGATAAAGCGAAATTGTCGCAATTGACGAGATTTGATCGGGATCGCGCTGGCTCGTGACTTTCGATCGCCGAAAAGGTGCGCGTTGGCTTTAACCCGTTCGAATTGCCGGAAGATTGCGGTCGTCTGCGCATCAGTATTGCTTTGCTGTTACTTGACCGAGCGAGAGGTCACCACGGTAGGCCGCATAGATCCAATACGCCCTCATGCGGTGCGCGTTTCAGATAATAGACCAGCGGCCGCATGACATCGAAGCGGACGCGCTCGCCTTTCTGCTCGGCGAAAACCTCGCCCATGAACGGCTTCCAGTTGCGGCTTGTATAAAAGTCCGTCATGTCGGGATCGCAAAACAGCAGCGCAAAATCGTTGGAGCGCTCGTCGCGCAATGTATGCAAGGCGGCATCGATCGCCACGCTGGCAAGGCCCTGACGGCGGAAATCCGGATGTGTAAGCACGCCGCCGATGCCGCCGATCCGGATCGGACGGTCTCGCCAGATACCCTCGCGGCGGTACAGTCCGACATGGCAGACGGGCTGCTCGTCGGCCTCGACGATCACGCGCAAATCCGCATGCGCGAACTCCACATTCGCCCAGGGTAATTGCGCCATGGTTTCCGGCGGCCAGACCAGGTCGAACAGTGGCTTGACGCGCGGCCAGGCGGAATCGCCTGTCACGATTTCGATCTCGATACTCATTTCCGCTGATGACCTCTGCGTCTGGTGCAGCCTTATAGAGCGGTGCGTGGGTAGAAACTTATCGAATGTGGTGTTTATGTGAGGAAAATCTTCTAGAGATATCAAGGGTTGTGGAATGACCGAGGCGGAGCTCACCAAATATCAGCGCTGGGCGATTTTGGCCGGCGCAGCGACGCTGCTCAGCCTGGCGATGGGCATGCGCCAGAGCTTTGGCCTGTTTCAGCCGTCGATCCTCCGCGACACCGCCATCACCACCGCCGATTTCTCGCTGGCCACAGCCTTGCAGAATGTCATCTGGGGTATTTCGCAGCCGTTCGTCGGGGCCATCGCCGATCGTTATGGCACCCGCTGGGTGATGATTTCCGGCGTCTTCATCTATGCGGCGGGCCTCGTTTTCATGCTGTTCGCCACCACGCCGCTGTATTTCACGCTCGGCGCCGGCCTGTGTGTCGGTCTCGCGCTGTCCTGCACGGCTTCGAGCATGACGATGACCGTCGCCTCGCGCTCGGTCTCCGCCGCCAAGCGGAGCGTCACCATGGGCGCGGTGTCGGCCGCGGGCTCGCTCGGTCTGGTCATTGCTTCGCCGCTGGCACAGACGCTGATTTCCACCGCCGGCTGGCAGGTGGCGCTGATCGGCTTCCTTGGTCTTGTGGCCGTGATGCTGCCTGCCGCCTTGCTCGCAGGCAAGTCCGACAAGATAGAGCGTGCAGCTGTCGATGAGCTGCCACAATCGCTCGGGCAGGTCGTCCAATCCGCGCTTGGCCATTCCGGCTATATCGTGCTGGCGCTGTCGTTCTTCGTTTGCGGTCTGCAACTCGTCTTCATCACCACGCATCTGCCGAATTATCTCGCCACCTGCGGGCTCGACGCGTCGCTCGGCGCTACGGCGCTTGCCCTGGTCGGCCTGTTCAACGTGTTCGGCTCCTATGCATTCGGGTGGCTCGGCGGCCGCTATCCCAAGCAGATTTTGCTCGGCGGAATTTACATCGCGCGCTCATTGGCGCTCGCCGCCTATTTCTATTTCCCGGCGACGCCGACCACGACCTTGGTGTTCGCCGCGGTGCTTGGCTCGCTCTGGCTCGGCGTGGTGCCGCTGGTGAACGGTCTTGTGGCGCAGCTGTTCGGCCTGCGCTTCATGGCGACGCTCACCGGAATCGCCTTTCTCAGCCATCAGGCGGGCTCTTTCTTGGGCGCGTGGGGCGGCGGCGTGATCTTCGCGCATCTCGGCAATTACGACCGCGCATGGCAGGCCGCAGTGGTGATCGGCCTGATCGCGGGCTGCTTCCAGATGCTGATGAACGTGAAGCCGCCGGTGCGGCGCGATGCGGTGCCGCAGGTGGTGCCGAACGCAGCTTGATCGCACGGAGAGGGGTGGGCGATTTAACGGGAACCTTCTATAAAGGTTCCCGTTAAGCCAACTCTCCCATTAACGTGGACCTTGACCCCATGACCTTCACGCTTCCCGATCTGCCCTACGCCTATGACGCGCTCGCGCCCCATATGTCGAAGGAAACGCTGGAATTCCATCACGATAAGCACCATCAGGCTTACGTGACGAATGGCAACAACCTGCTGAAGGGCACCGAATTCGAGGGCAAATCGCTCGAGGAAATCGTGAAGGGCTCGTTCGGCAAGAATGCTCCGCTGTTCAACAATGCCGGCCAACACTACAACCATCTCCACTTCTGGAACTGGATGAAGCCGAATGGCGGTGGCGACAAGCTGCCGGGCCGCCTCGCCAAGAAGATCGACGAGGATCTCGGCGGTCTCGACAAGTTCAAGGCGGATTTCGCTGCCGCTGGCGCCGGCCAGTTCGGTTCGGGCTGGGCGTGGCTCGCCGTCAAGAACGGCAAGCTCGAAGTCTCCAAGACCCCGAACGGCGAAAATCCGCTGGTGCATGGCGCGACCCCGATCCTCGGCGTCGACGTGTGGGAGCACTCCTACTACATCGACTACCGCAACCGTCGTCCGGACTATCTGAAGGCGTTTGTCGATAACCTCGTCAACTGGGAATATGTGGACGAGCTGTTCGGCAAGGCTGTCTGATCGCATTTGCGTCGGTAACGCAAGGAAGGGCGGTAGCTCCTGCTACCGCCCTTTTTTCGTTTTGTGGACATGTCCGCCTCATGCGACCTGCAACTTGCCGCCGCAGATGTGCTGCGGCACAACAGTGAAGACGGGCCGACAAGCGCAGCGGGGGTTCGATGAATTTCGTTCTGGTTTTCGTAGGCGGCGGTCTCGGCGCAACGCTGCGCCATGTGGTCAACCTTACCTGTGCCCGCTGCATGGCCCCGGGATTTCCGTGGGGCACTTTCATCATCAACATCACCGGCTCCACCATGATGGGTCTGATCGCCGGCTATCTCGCCTTCAAGGGCGAGGCTTCCCAGCCATGGCGCCTGTTCCTGATGACCGGCATTCTCGGTGGCTACACCACATTTTCGGCCTTCTCCCTCGACACCGCATTGCTCTATGAACGCGGCGAAATGGGGCTTGCACTGGCCTATGTGCTTGGCTCGGTGGTGCTTTCGATTGCGGGCCTGTTTGCCGGCTTGGCCTTGGTGCGCCACTTCGCCTGAGCGGCGCTTGCGCTATGTTATAATGTAACATAGATTGGAAGCGTGGCGCCGCGAGCGCCCTGTTTTCATTGGCGTTCCGGCCCGGTTTCCCATGGCACACGCACATTCCCATGATCATGACCACCACCCTGGTCACGCGCATGGTCATGCCCATCACAGCCACGACCCGTCGAGCCCGCATCCGGCCCAGCCTTCGCCGTGGTCGATCATGCGCATGTCGCTGCCCGGCCGGCTCGCCGCCGCACTGACGGTCTCCGCAGCGCTTTGGGCGGTGGTTTTGCTGGCGATGAGGCCGTCATGACGGCGCAGCTCGCCTTTCGCGACGTCACGCTCGGCTATGATCGCCATCCGGCCGTGCATCATCTGAATGGCGAAGTTTCGCCGGGTGCGTTGCTTGCCGTGATCGGCCCCAACGGCGCCGGCAAGTCCACGCTGTTCCGCGGCATCGTCGGCATTCTGAAGCCGCTGGCCGGCAAGATCACGCTTGGTGGCCTGAAGCCGCATGACATCGCTTATCTTCCGCAAAGCGTCGACGTCGATCGGAGCTTCCCTATTTCGGTGTTCGATTTCGTGGGCACCGGTCTGTGGCGTACCACCGGCATCTTCGGCGGTCTTGGCACGAAAGCGCGCGAGCAGATCGCGCATGCGCTCGCTGCTGTCGGTCTCAACGGCTTCGAGAATCGCAATATCGGCACGCTCTCCGGCGGACAGATGCAGCGCATGCTGTTCGCGCGCGTGCTGCTGCAGGACGCCGACGTCATCGTGCTCGACGAGCCGTTCAATGCCATCGACGCGAAGACGACCATGGACCTGATTGCGCTGGTGCAGCGTTGGCACGGCGAGGGGCGTACGGTGCTAGCCGCCCTGCACGACATGGAGATGGTGCGTGCACACTTCCCACAAACGCTGCTGCTCGCGCGCGGCGCGGTGGCCTGGGGGACGACGGCCGACGTGCTGACCGCGGAAAATCTCTCCGAAGCGCGCCGTATGTGCGAGGCCTTCGACGATACCGCCGCGGCCTGTGCGGTCGATCACGAGCGATCGCAGGCGGCATAGCGATGCTTTACGATGCGCTGATCGCGCCTTTCATCGATTTCGAGTTCATGCGCCGTGCGCTGGCGGGGGTGATCGCGCTTGCCCTCGGCGGTGCACCGATCGGTGTGTTTTTGATGCTGCGGCGGATGAGTCTCGTCGGAGACGCCATGGCTCACGCAATCCTGCCCGGTGCGGCGATCGGCTTCCTGTTCTCCGGCCTCAATCTTTTTGCGATGACTTTTGGCGGATTGATCGCAGGCTTTTCCGTCGCACTGCTCGCAGGCCTCGTCTCGCGGGTCACGGTGATCAAGGAAGATGCCTCGCTCGCGGCCTTCTATCTCGTCTCGCTTGCGGTCGGCGTCACCATCGTGTCCATGCGCGGCACCAATATCGACCTGCTGCATGTGCTGTTCGGGAATATTCTCGCCCTCGACGATCAGACACTGCTGGTGATCGCCTTCAATGCGACCATCACCCTTGTGGTGATGGCCGTGATCTATCGTCCGCTGGTGATCGAATGCGTCGATCCCGTTTTCCTGCGCACCGTGTCGCGCGCGGGCGCACCGGCGCATCTCGCTTTTCTTGCGCTGGTCGTCGTCAATCTCGTCAATGGTTTTCACGCGCTCGGCACATTGCTGGCGGTCGGGCTGATGATCTTGCCTGCTGGCATCGCGCGGTTCTGGTCGCGCGACATCACCGGCATGATGCTGATCTCGGTGGCGAGCGCGATGTTCTCCGGTTACGGCGGTCTCGTGATCTCATTTCAGACCAAGGTGCCGTCTGGGCCCGCGATCATCCTCGTGGCGGCAGTTCTGTATGTATTTTCGGTGTTCTTCGGCAGTGTGTCCGGGCTTTTGAAACAGCTGTTTCCGGGCCGACATCTTGAGGCTTGATTGTGATCTCCTTGCGTAATTCTTGCGGCGCGCTGCTCGGCGCGATCCTGCTGCTCGTCTCGTCGATCACGCCGTCTTGGTCGCAGGACAAGATGAATGTCGTTGCCAGTTTCTCCATCCTGGGTGACTTCGTGCGCAATGTCGGCGGGGAGCGAGTCGCTGTGACCACGCTGGTCGGTCCTAATGGCGATGCGCATGTCTACACGCCGACGCCGGCCGACGCGAAAACCATCACTTCGGCCAAGCTCGTCGTCGTCAACGGGCTTGGTTTTGAGGGCTGGCTGCCGCGCCTCGTCAAATCTGCGGGCGGCAAGGCTGACATCGTCACCGCGACGCAGGGCATCAAGCCGCGCGAAACGGAGGAGGGCGGGCACGACCACGGCGGCAAGCACGATCACGGCCATGATGATCCGCATGCCTGGCAGTCAGTTGCCAATGCGAAGGTCTATGTCGCGAATATCCGCGATGCGCTGGCGAAGGCCGATCCGGCAGGCGCCGATGTCTACAAGGCCAATGCGGAGGCCTATCTGATCGAATTGACTAAACTGGAAGGCGAGGTGAAAGCCGCTGTCGCCGGCATTCCGGAGGCCCAGCGCAAGGTCATCTCGACCCACGACGCCTTCGGCTATTTTGCCGCGGCCTACGGCATCCAGTTCATCGCGCCGCAGGGTGTGTCCACCGAATCCGAGGCGTCGGCGCGGGACGTCGCCCGCATCATCACCCAGATAAGGCAGGCGAAAATACCCGCGGTGTTTCTGGAAAATGTGAGCGATCCCCGCCTGATTCGCCGGATCGCCGCCGAGACCGGCGCAAAGATCGGTGGAACGCTGTATTCGGACAGTCTGACGGCCGAAAACGGCGATGCACCCACTTACATTGCCATGGTCAGGCACAATATAAAGGCGCTGGCGGGCGCGCTGACCCCATAGGCCGCGCTCCCAACCGCCTCATCCTTCGAGAGCCCTTCTCGGGATGAGGTCTTTGTTTGGAGAACCTTCGCAATGACGACTGCCGCTTCCGAAAAAATCCCCGTGACTGTGCTGACCGGCTATCTCGGCGCCGGCAAGACGACGCTCTTGAACCGCATCCTCACGGAGAATCACGGCAAGAAATACGCCGTCATCGTCAATGAATTCGGCGAGATCGGCATCGACAACGACCTCATCATCGGCGCCGATGAGGAAGTGTTCGAGATGAACAATGGCTGCGTCTGCTGCACCGTGCGCGGCGACCTCGTGCGCATTCTCGACGGCCTGATGAAGCGCAAGGGCAAGTTCGACGCCATCATCGTCGAAACCACTGGTCTCGCGGATCCTGCGCCGGTCGCGCAGACCTTCTTCGTCGACGAGGATGTGCAGGCCAATGCCCGGCTTGATGCGGTGGTCACCGTAGCGGATGCCAAGTGGCTGAGCGACCGCCTCAAGGACGCACCGGAAGCCAAGAACCAGATCGCCTTCGCTGACGTCATCGTGCTCAACAAGACTGATCTCGTCACCGCGCCGGAACTCGCCGAAGTCGAAGCCCGCATTCGCGCGATCAATCCCTATGCCAAACTGCATCGCACACAGCGTGCGCAGGTGAAGCTGGAAGACGTGCTCGACCGCGGCGCCTTCGATCTCGATCGCATTCTGGAGATCGAGCCGGAATTCCTCGAAGCCGGCGACGATCACGATCATCACCATCATGATCACGGTCATGGCCACGATCATCATCACCACCACGATCATGGTCACGGCCTGAAGCACTATCACGACGAAGAGATGCAATCGCTGTCGCTGCGCACCGACAAGGCGCTCGATCCCTCGACCTTCATGCCCTGGCTCCAGGATCTGATGGCCAAGGAAGGCGGCAAGATCCTGCGCTCTAAGGGCATCATCTCCTTTGCCGGCGATGACGACCGCTATGTCTTCCAGGGTGTGCATATGATGCTGGAAGGCGACCACCAGCGCGCCTGGCGCGCCGACGAGAAGCGCGAGAGCCGCCTCGTCTTCATCGGCCGTGAATTGCCCGAGCAACTGATCCGCGACGGCTTCGAACGCTGCATTCCCGCCTGATGTCCGATTTCAATCCGCTCAAGGAGCAAGAGTCGATCGTTTCCGTCACCGACCGCGTGGTCGGGGTCACGATTGGCGCCGCCGTCTCCGCCGTGCATTTTCTCGGCGACAAGGCGGCCTTTGTCGGCGCCGAGGAGAAGGTGACGCTGGTCGATCAGGGGGGGAACGCATCGCCCGTTGATGTCGCCTTCGGCGGCATCCTGTGCTCGACGTCGGACGGCAAGCGTGTGGTCATGGGGGCCGACGATGGCAAGGTGCTGGTGCTCGATCAGGCGGGCGCGGTCTCGACCTTCGCCACCGATGCCAAGCGGCGCTGGATCGACAATGTCGCTGTGCATCCCGATGGCGCCGTGGCCTGGTCGGCGGGCAAGACCGCTTTCGTGCAGGCGCCGAAAGGTGAGGTGAAGAGCTTCGACGTGCCGTCGACCGTCGGCGGCCTCGCTTTCGCGCCGAAAGGCATGCGGCTCGGCATTGCGCACTACAATGGCGTGACGCTGTGGTTTCCCAACATGGCCGGCAGCGCCGAAGTGCTGGAATGGCAGGGCTCGCATCTCGGCGTGGTCTTCAGCCCGGATAACAAGTTTCTGGTCACCGCGATGCATGAGCCGGCGCTGCATGGCTGGCGCCTTGCGGACGGCAAGCATATGCGCATGACCGGCTATCCCGCGCGTGTGCGCTCGATCGCATGGACCGCCGGCGGCAAGGGTCTTGCGACCTCTGGCGCCGATACGGTGATCGTCTGGCCGTTTACGACCAAGGATGGCCCGATGGGCAAGGAGCCGGCGATGCTGGCGCCGCTCAAGGCCAAGGTCACCATGGTGGCCTGCCATCCCAAGCAGGACATTTTGGCTTGCGGCTATAGCGACGGCACGATCCTAATGGTGCGCCTTGTCGACGGTGCCGAGATTCTGGTGCGCGCCAACAAGGGCGAGCCGGTAACGGCACTGACCTGGAATGCCCGCGGCTCGTTGCTGGCCTTTGCAGATCAGGCGGGAGATGCCGGGCTGCTGGCGGTGTAATCCTTGACCTCGTCCCGCTTGCGGGACGGGACAGGGAAGATGATTGTCATCCGCCTGTCATCTCCTGTACGCATGCAGGCAGCATGAAATTTATCGCCACCTTCCAGACCCTCGATTTCCTCGACACGCTGCTATCTTTGGCGGCGGCCTTCGTGCTGGGCACGCTGATCGGCGCCGAACGGCAATATCGCCAGCGCACCGCGGGCCTGCGCACCAATGTGCTGGTGGCGGTGAGCGCGGCGGCCTTCGTCGACCTCGCCATGAAGCTCGACGGCTCCGGCGGGGCGGTGCGGGTGATCGCCTATGTCGTTTCCGGCATCGGCTTCCTCGGCGCCGGCGTCATCATGAAGGAAGGGATGAATGTTCGCGGCCTGAACACCGCGGCGACGCTGTGGAGTTCGGCGGCTGTCGGCTCCTGCGCCGGTTCGGACATGATCGTGCAGGCAACCGCTCTGACGGTGTTCGTGCTGGCCGGCAATACGCTGCTGCGGCCGCTGGTGAATGCGATCAACCGTTCGCCGATCGATGCGCTGTCCTCGGAAGTCACTTATTACGTGCGCTTGACGGTCACACCGGATGCGGTGGCCGAGATGCGCGAGAAGCTGCAGGACGCGCTCGAAGCCGCCAAATATCCCGTCGGCGATGTCGAGGTGAATGAGCTGAGCGAGACGCAGCGTGAGATCGTTGCGACATTGGTCTCCACCGCAGTCGATCCGAAAGAACTCGATGCGGTGCTCGTGAAGCTTGAAGCGCATCCCGGCGTCCGCAACGCCACCTGGGATTCCAGTACCAAAGAGTGATGAATTCCGTCGCGGGAACCTTTGGGCTCGCGCGTCCGTTGTCACCGCAAATCAAATTGCGGTGGACGCCATGAGTTCGATGAAGACGCATCTGTTCCGAACCTGTCTCGCGGTGGCTGCATTGGCAGTCGCAGGTGCAGGCTTGCCGACATCCGCTTCGGCACGCCTGACTTTGGATCCGCCAAAGGCGCGTCTGGCGCAGGCGACACAGCCGCTGCAATCGACGCCTGGCGCCGAACGTAAACCGTCAGCACCGGCAGAGTCTTCGACCACGGGGCAGCGTCCGCATGATACGCCGCCACAGCCTGCGCGTCCGGATGCCGATGCGAAGGATGCCGGCGCAAAGCCAGCGTTGCCGCCGGCCCCGGCAGAGAAAATGGCGCCGCCGGTCAAGAACAACTAGCAGCACGATTTTCGGCGACTATGGTTTAACGACGTCGGCCCAATTCGGGCAGTCACGTTCGGGCACCGGCTTCAGCCACGCTTGATAGTTGGTGGCATTGATGAGGTCGGCAACCAACATGATCCTGGGCGGCACCTGCTCGCCACGTCTGGATCGCAAGGCCGCTTCGGTGGCGACGCAAGCGATCCTGAACGAGCTGAAATCGACGCTCGACAGCATTTCTCCTGCTTCGATCCGTTTCACCGCTTCCAGCGCGCCATTGGCTCCGACGATCAACGATTTGCGCCCGGCTTCACGCATCGCCTCCAGTGCCCCGAGTGCCATCGGGTCGTTCGCTGCCACGATGCCATCGATATGCGGATGCTTTTTCAGCATCTCCGCCATCACACCCTTTGCAACGGCGCGGTCATATTGGCCGCTGATGGAATCCAGAACTTCGATCTTCGGAAACTCAGTCAAGGCGCGTTGAATTCCGCGACTGCGATCACGACTGGTCGTCGATGCGGCGAGACCTTCAAGTACGACCACCTTGCCACTGCCATTGAGCTTGGAGAACAGATCGCGAGCCGCTTTGTAGCCGACTTCCGCATCGTCGGATCCGACGAAGGTAACGACCTTGCCCTTGATTTCGCTGACAGCGGTGACCACAGGAATGCCCGTGTCGGTAATCTTCTTCAGCGTGTCCACCATGGCGACATCATCGACGGGCACGAACATGACGAGATCGGGCTTCTCTTTTAGTGCCTGATCGACCAGTTGCTTCTGTTGTTCGACATCGTCCGGCTTGGCAGGCACATAGTGCCGCGTGCGCGCACCCATAGCTCCGGCGACCTTGTCCGCAGCTATCCGCGCGTTTTGATAGGCGGGATTTGTGTTGTTCTTGGTGAAAACCGCAATCAACGGTCCGTCCGACGCGCAGGCTGCTTCGGAAAAGCTGCTAATGGCTGCGGCGCTGAGAATCGCGAGCCAGGCGCGCGAAAGAGGGATATGCATGTTTTGTCTCCCCACTATAAGAGTTTGTTATTAGCCGCTCAGATGAGGGCAGATGCGATACTACGGCATCTACCTTGAACTGCTAGCAACCGTGGGGAAACGAGCGGGGATTCTCTTTGATGAATGCTAGTCTGCGTTCGGATCAAGCAGCGCCAGCGTGATCCAGTGCGCTTCGAGGGCTGGCTTCCTGACGCCTTCGACCTCGATCACTGTGTCCCATGCCGATTGAACAGACACCGCACGCTCGGTCAGACCTACCAGACGAAACTTGCCACGGACGCGCGCGCCTTCCTTCACCGGACTGTTGAAGCGAACGCGGTCGAATCCGTAATTGACGCCCATGCGTGCGCGCTCCACACCCGGCATGGCGTCAAAAGCGAGTGTCGAGAGCAACGACAGAGTCAGGAAGCCGTGCGCGATGGTTCCGCCGAAAGGCGTTTCTTTCGCGCGTTCCGGATCGACATGGATGAACTGAAAATCGTGCGTGGCATGCGCAAAGGTATCGATCATCGATTGATCGACCACGACCCAATCCGACACCAGCTCGTCGCCATTCAGGAGCTTCCGGTAGTCGTCCAGCGGAATGAGCTTGGCGCGGATGGCTTCGAGCTGCTTGGTCGCTCGTTCTGCGTTTGACACGTTTGTCCTCGAAAGCGTTTGTGTGCGTTGGTCGCTATGGGCCGTGTCTAGCACAGGTTTCAACCGGTGAGAGTAGGGCGGATTGCGTTTCGCTCATCCGCCCCACCGATCGACCTGGTTCCGTTACCAGCCCTGAACCAGGATGTTCTTGAACTGCCACGGATCCGACGTGTCGAGGTCTTCCGGGAACAGGCCCGGGCGGCCTTCGAGCGGGGTCCAGTCGGTGTAGTAACCCTTCACCGGGCCGAGATAAGGCAACTGGATTTCGAGCAGACGTTCGAAGTCCATTTCGTCGGCCTCGACGATGCCCTCGTTCGGATTTTCCAGCGCCCACACCATGCCGCCGAGCACGGCGGAGGTCACCTGCAGTGCCGTTGCGTTCTGATAGGGCGCGAGCTTGCGGGTTTCCTCGATGGAGAGCTGCGAGCCGTACCAATAAGCGTTGTTGTCGTGGCCGAACAGCAGCACGCCGAGCTCGTCGATGCCGTCGACGATCTCGTTCTCGTCGAGGATGTGATGCTTCTCCTGCATCTTTGCCGCGCGGCCGAACATTTCGTGCAGCGACAGCACGGCGTCGTCGGCCGGGTGATAGGCGTAGTGGCAGGTCGGGCGGTAGACCGCCTTGCCCGAAGCGTCGCGCACCGTGAAGTAATCCGAGATCGAGATCGACTCGTTGTGGGTGACGAGGAAGCCGTACTGCGCGCCGCGGGTCGGGCACCAGGTGCGCACGCGCGTATTGGCACCGGGCTGCATCAGATAGATCGCTGCGCCGCAGCCAGCTTCGTGGGTCTTGGCATTTTCCGGCATCCACTTCTCATGGGTGCCCCAGCCGAGTTCGGACGGTTGCACGCCTTCTGAGAGGAAACCTTCCACCGACCAGGTGTTGACGAAGACATCCGGCTCTTTCGGATTCTTCGAGCGCTGGGTGTCGCGTTCGGCGATATGGATGCCCTTGATGCCGGCCTGGCGCATCAGGTCAGCCCATTCAGCCTTGGTCTTCGGCTTCGGCGCATTGAGCTTGAGGTCAGATGCGACGTTCAGCAGTGCCTGTTTGACGAAGAACGACACCATGCCGGGATTGGCGCCGCAGCAGGACACAGCCGTGGTCGAGCCGGGCTTGCGCGCGCGCTTGGCGGCCAGCGTGTTTTCACGCAATGCGTAGTTCGAGCGCGCTTCCGGGCCCTTGGAGGCGTCGAAATAGAAGCCGAGCCAGGGCTCGTTGACGGTGTCGATATAGAGCGCGCCGATCTCGTTGCAGAGTTCCATGATGTCAGTGGAGCCGGTATCGACGGAGAGGTTGACGCAAAAGCCCTGGCCGCCGCCTTCGGTGAGCAGCGGGGTCAGGAGTTCACGGTAGTTGTCCTTCGTCACGGCCTGCTGGATGAAGCGCACGCCCTGCTGTTCGCAATGCGCCTTGCGGCCCTCGTCCTTGGGATCGATCACGGTGACGCGCGACTTGTCATAGTCGAGGTGGCGCTCGATCATCGGCAGTGTGCCTTTGCCGATCGAGCCGAAGCCAACCATGACGATGGGGCCGGTGATACGGGCATATACGGGCGAGGCGGGTGACGGCATTTATAGTAACTCCGAGATTGAGGTTGGTAACGGGGCCGCCGCAGAGGCTTGGTTGCCAGTGCTGAAAACGACAAAAAGTGGGGAAAATCAAGGCCTAATGGCAAGGCTCATGATAGCGATGCGTCATGCAACATTCACAAAATGCCGCGGGCATGATGATCGAGGTAGTACTCTACGCGGTGGGGATGACAGGCTCGCATCGACTATCAGTCTGGCAATGCCGATTGGGGCGAAGGCCAGCAGATATCGGTGACGGTCAACGAGCGCAGACTGCCGGATGGTGTTTGAAACGCGATGGTCTGCCCGGTTGATAATCCGATCAGCGCGGCGCCTATCGGCGTCAGAACGGAAATCTTGCCGGCCTCGACGTCGGCGTCCTCTGGAAAGACGAGCGTCACCGTTCGGCTGAGACCGTTTGTGTTATCGCAGAACGTGACGCTGGACTGCATGGCAACGAAGGCCGGCATCTGTTGATCGTTCGGCTGGATTTTGGCTCGATCGATTTCGCGAGCGAGAAAATCTGCAGTCGTCGGAAACTTGTCCATGGCGGCTTCGGCAAGATGCCGAAGTCGATTTGCATCGCGTGCTGTGAGGGTAATCGCCGGGAGCTCCGTCTTTGCTTCCTGATTCATAATCTTCATCCTTTGCCAACTGCTGGCTTTCCGCCGGCGATGGCCGATCAACTGTGACAGGCGGAAATGCCAACTCAATCGCATGCAGCGCGACCAATGCCGCTCCGCATGCAATTTGATGCTATCGGAATCTTGGGGGAGTGATGCGTAACCTGCAGAGTATCCCGGAACGGCGCACATGCGCGTCCGCCCGGGCTACCTTCCTGCGATAAGGTGACCGGCGCGAAGCAGCAAACGATTGAGGCTGACATTCGACATCATCTGGTCAACCTAGGATGATCCGTTCGGAAGTCAACGTATCAAATGCGACATCTTGGCACGATCAAGCTGAATGGTGCCTTGCCGTCACTTCGATTTCGACTTTCATCTCGGGCTTGTAGAGCCCCGCGACCACGAGCAGGGTCGCGGCCGGGCGGATCTCGCCGAGATGCTCACCGGTGACCGCGAAGACCTTGTCGGCATCAGCGGCGTCGGTGATGAAGTAGCTGGCGCGCACGATATCGGCCATGACGAATCCTGCCTCCTTCAACGCGCCTTCAATGGTCTTGAAGCAATTCTGGGTCTGCGCCGTGACATCGGCGGGCAGCGTCATGGTGGTGTAGTCGTAGCCGGTGGTGCCGGAGACGAAGCAGAAATCGCCATCGACCACGGCGCGGCTGTAGCCGGCGGTCTTCTCGAACGGCGATCCGGTGGAAATCAGCTTGCGGGTCATTGCGAGGCTCTCCTGCAGAGATGAGCCCCGCAATGCCGTGTCTGGAAAGTCAAATCAAGCCGCGAGGGCAGATGGTTGGAACTCGGCATCCGTGTTACGGACCCGCTTACCGCTCGGCAGGATGATGCCACGGGCTCGGTCCAGCGCTCCCGCCTTCAATTCGAGGGCGAGCAGGCGCTCGCGCTCGAACGGGCCGGGCAGTGCCAAAGTCTCCATTCGCTCCGGCGTGAAGCCGAAGCGGGCGTAATAGGGCGGGTCGCCCAGCAGCAGGATGGCACCGTGGCCACGGGCTGCGGCCTCGGCGATCGCATGCTTCATTAGCGCAGCGCCGATGCCGAGCGCGCGCAGCGAGGGATCGACGGCCAGGGGGCCGAGCATGACTGCTGCTCGGCCCCCGGCGTCGACATGCCAAAGCCTGATCGTGCCGACCAGCTTGCCCTCGAAGTCCACCGAGAAGGCGAGGCCTTCT
The DNA here is from genome assembly GCA_002256345.1 of Bradyrhizobiaceae bacterium PARB1. GTDB lineage: Bacteria > Pseudomonadota > Alphaproteobacteria > Rhizobiales > Xanthobacteraceae > Tardiphaga. Next base: position 59,105 of record NKIY01000001.1, read on the forward strand.
GCGGGCAGTCGTCCGTCACGCAGTCGCTGGCAGGTGCGGGCATGGCGCGAGGCGCCGAAGCACACATCCAGCAGGGATTCACGGGCGGCGATGTCGGAGCTCATCTCCGCACGGATCACGTACGGAGCGGCTGCGATGGTCGGGGCGTAAGAATTGGTAGCGGTCTCGTGCAGATCGGTCATGGCATGTGTCCCCACTCCGCTTTGTGAGCGGAGTGTTGTCATTCCGGTGAGTGACGGGATGAGAGCCGGCGAACCGGCGCCCTCTTTCTTCTCACTCCCCCTTCTGGGGAGGGCGGGGTGGGGGGAGCCGCAAACTCAGGAGCCTGTGGCACCCCCACCCGGATCGCCATAGCGATGCTACGCATCGCCTGGGCGATCCGACCTCCCCACAAGGGGGAGGTGGAAGATCAAATATGGTAGGTCCGCAGCGGCGGGATGCCGTTGAAAGCAACCGCCGAATAGGTCGAGGTATACGCCCCGGTGCCCTCGATCAGCAGCTTGTCGCCGATCTCGAGCGTGACGGGCAGCGGATACGGCACCTTCTCGTACAGCACGTCGGCCGAATCGCAGGTCGGGCCAGCGAGCACGCAGGGCGCCATCTCCGCGCCGTCGTGACGGGTGCGGATCGCATAGCGGATCGACTCGTCCATCGTCTCGGCGAGACCGCCGAACTTGCCGATGTCGAGATAGACCCAGCGGTTGTCGTCCTCGTCGCTCTTCTTCGAGATGAGCACGACCTCGGTCTCGATGATGCCGGCGTTACCCACCATGCCACGGCCCGGCTCGATGATCGTCTCCGGGATCGCGTTGCCAAAGTGCTTGCGCAGCGCGCGGAAGATCGAGCGGCCGTACTGCACGACCGGCGGCACGTCCTTCAGATACTTGGTCGGGAAGCCGCCACCCATATTGACCAGGGTGAGGTTGATCCCGCGCTCTGCACAGTCACGGAACACCGACGAGGCCATCGCCAGCGCGCGGTCCCATGCCTTCACCTTGCGCTGCTGCGAGCCGACATGGAACGAAATGCCGACCGGTTCGAGGCCAAGACACTTGGCGAGATCGAGCACGTCGACGGCCATTTCCGGATCGCAGCCAAACTTGCGCGACAGCGGCCATTCGGCGCCGGCGCAATCATAGAGGATGCGGCAGAACACCTTGGCGCCCGGCGCGACGCGCGCGATCTTCTCGACTTCCGGCGCGCAGTCCACGGCGAACATGCGGATGCCCAGCGCAAAGGCGCGCGCGATGTCGCGCTCCTTCTTGATGGTGTTGCCATAGGAGATGCGGTCCGGCGTCGCGCCAGCGGCGAGCGCCATTTCGATTTCGGCCACGGTGGCGCAGTCGAAGCACGAGCCCATGGAGGCCAGCAGCGACAGCACTTCGGGCGCCGGGTTGGCCTTCACCGCATAGAACACGCGGCTGTCCGGCAGCGCCTTCGCGAAGCTCTGGAAATTATCGCGGACGACATCGAGGTCGACGACCAGACACGGCTCGGTGTCGAGGCCTTCGTTGCGGCGGGCGCGCAGGAATTCCTGGATACGTTCGGTCATAGCACTCTCCCAACGCCCTTCGCGAGAAGGGGCGCAAAAGCAAATATGCGTCGGATCGAAGCTCTTCGGCGGCGTCACGCGATGGAGGCGGACGAGCCAAAACGCTCAGATCAAACTGTGCTGCCGTGGATTGGTTGGGAGATTTCCCGCCCGCACACCTGGCAATGAAGGACAAGCCTTTTCAGTAGCCCGCGCCGGCGTTGGACTGCCGGTAGAGACCAAAAAAGCCCGCTCCGTCGTTGCTTTAAGTCGCGTCCCCCGTTGAGAGCGGGGTGCGCCGGTTCGCCTCCGGCTGCCAGTCACGGTTGCAAAGGGCAAAGTCACCTTCAACGGCATCCCTGGAGAGAGATGCTGGCCTCTCGCAATATCTCCTGAAGAGATTTTCGAGAGACCCTCGGCTTCTTCGCCCCTTGGCGGCTGTCCGGCCTCTTGTCCGGATACCTACCGACTGACACACGACCACAGGCACGTGCGAAATTGGGCAAGACCGCAAATAGGTTCTTTGGACCCCCATCGCAACAACTTTTTTCGGTCGAGGGGTAATTTTTGTGATGTGGGTTCGCCGCGTTGCAAACAGGACGCAGTCAGAGCGGCCTGGATGAACGTGCGTTAAGATATCACGCGTGTTTGGCGCTAGCCGGCTAGCGATTGCGACGATTCCTTGGCGGTGATGTGAAGTATCAAAGTGAGGGCTGAGAGTTTACGCCACGCTCTCTGCCCAGCTTCGGTTCGCCTCGGCATGGCGCGCCGGCGGCGCACCGAACATGCGGCCATATTCGCGGGTGAATTGCGGCACGCTCTGATAGCCGACGGCGAAGGCGGCGCTGCTCGCCGTGGCGCCTTCCGACATCATCAGCCGCCGTGCCTCGATCAGCCGGAGCTGCTTCTGGAATTGCCGCGGCGACAGCGAGGTGACGCTGCGGAAATGTTCGTGGAACGAAGAGGCGCTCATGCCGGCTGCTGCTGCCAGGCGTTCCACCGGCAGCGGCTGGGCGAATTCCTGCCGCAGGATGGTCACGGCGCGGGTCACCCGCTGCACATGGCTGTCCGGCGAGCCGAGCCGGCGGATCGCAGCGCCGTGGCGGCCAGTCAGCAGCCAGTAATGCAGCTCACGCACGAGCTGAGCGTGAAGCACTGGCACGGATTCTGGATGATCCAGCAGGCGCATCAGGCGCAACGCGGCATCGCTGACCTCCATGTCGGTCGGGGCATGTCGGATGGCGGAGCCATCGGCGCCCGGCGCGGCCTTGATCTGCAGCGACAGCTCGGCGATCACCGCGGGGTCGAGATGCATCACCAGCGAGACATAGGGCTCGTCCACGCTGGCGCGGATGATCTGGCTGACATTGGGAACGTCGACCGTGATCAGCATGCTGTCGCCAGCGCTCAGGATCAGGCTCTCGGTGCCGACGGTGACCTGTTTGGCGCCCTGCAGGACCAGGCACACCAGCGGCTGGTAGATGGCGTGAATGAGCCCGCTGGGCTCGGCGACGCGGATGACCGTGAGGCCGGGGACGGGCGTTTGGGCAAGGCCGGCGGTGTCGCCATGGGTGTCCACATAGCGGCGGACAGTGTCGCGCAGGGTGTCGGTCATGCGGTCACTATAACCCAATCCCGGCGGTGGCGGGCGTCATTCGGAGGATTAGGCAAATAGCGTCGAGGTTCCGGCAACGACGGCCGGAGTGAGGAGCAATAGGTCAGGGGCACTCCGAAATCCCTCGAGGAATGCTCCATGACCAATGCCACCACCAAGCTCGCGATCGTCACCGGCGCGAGCCGCGGCCTCGGCCGCAACACCGCACTCGCCATTGCCCGCCATGGCGGGGACGTCATCGTCACCTATCAGAGCCGTATCGAGGATGCGCGGGCTGTCGTCGCCGAGATCGAAGCCATGGGCCGCAGAGCGGTCGCCTTGCAACTCGACATCGGCGATGTCGCGGCGTTTCCCGGCTTCGTCGAACGGCTGCGCGCCGCGCTGAAAGCTAGTTTCGGCCGCGACAGTTTCGATCATCTCGTCAACAATGCCGGTCATGGCGATTACGCGCCGCTTGCCGAGACTACCGAAGCCTCTTTCGACCGGCTGGTGAATGTTCACTTCAAGGGTATGCTGTTCCTCACCCGGGCGCTGCTGCCGATCATTGTCGATGGCGGGCGCATCGTGAACCTGTCCTCCGGACTGACCCGCATGACGCTGCCGGGCTATGGCGCCTATTCGGCCATGAAGGGTGCTGTCGAGGTGCTCACGCGCTATCTGGCCAAGGAGCTGGGCGGACGCGGGATTGCCGTGAATACGGTTGCGCCGGGCGCGATCGAAACGGATTTCGGCGGCGGTGCCGTACGCGACAATGCCGAGATCAACAAGCACATTGCCGGCATCACGGCGCTCGGCCGTGTCGGCGTGCCCGACGATATCGGGCCGATGATCGCGAATCTGCTGTCGGAGGACAACCGCTGGATCAATGCGCAGCGGATTGAGGTGTCGGGCGGTCAGGGGCTTTGACCGTCTGCCGACTGCTCTGCCAGTCATCCTCCGCGAAAGCGGAGGATCCGGTGCACGATGTCGGTGGTAATCAAGCGCAGACGCTGGCGTTCAACCGGTTGCCCGGACGAGCCGGGCAACGACAGACGAGTCAGCCCTTCCGCGTAAACGGTTCGATACGGTGGGCGGTGCGCAGGAATGCGGCCATGATGGCGACGCCGCTCAGGAACAGTACGATCTGCAGGATGTGCTCGCCGATCGTATCGAGGCCGAACAGGATCGACAGCGCCCAGCCGCCGGCGAAAGCCGCGCCAAAAACTTCGGCGCCGATCAGGATCGCCGCCGAGATGACGGTGATGACGTTGGGCCAGACGATGCGGCGGGATCCGGTGGAGGTGGTCATAATCTAAATAGTCCTATTTGAGCGCCGCAATCTCTCCGAAAATGCCCGCTGCGGCAAGCGGTAAAGGGCCCAAAAAAGCCCCATGCATGGTATATCTCGGAACATGATTTGGGACGAAAAGCAGGATTTATAATGTCGGATACGCAGGTTTCGCCGGTTGCGGCGAAAGGTCTCGATAACCCCCTTCTGCGGCCCTGGCAGACCCCGTTCGAGACACCCCCGTTTGACGAGATCGAGCCGGACCATTTCATGCCGGCCTTCGAGCAGGCCTTTGCCGACCATGCCGGCGAGATCGCGGCCATCGTCAACGACCCGTCGGCGCCCGATTTCGCCAACACGATCACCGCGCTGGAGCGCTCCGGCAAGCTGCTGTCCAAAGTCGCGGCGGTGTTCTACGACCTCGTTTCGGCGCATTCCAATCCGGCGATCCTCGAGATCGACAAGGAAGTGTCGCTGCGGATGGCGCGGCACTGGTCACCGATCATGATGAATGCGGTTCTGTTCGGCCGCATCGCCGCGCTGCGCGACAAGCGGGCCGAGCTGCACCTCAAGCCCGAGCAGGCGCGTCTGCTGGAGCGGACCTATACGAACTTTCATCGCGCCGGCGCCGGCCTCGATGATGCGGCCAAGGCGCGGATGGCTGACATCAACGAACGTCTCGCCCATCTAGGCACCAGCTTCGGCCACCACCTGCTCGGCGATGAGCAGGAGTGGTTCATGGAGCTCGGCGAGAACGACCGCGACGGGCTGAGCGACAGCTTCGTCGCCGCGGCCAAGGCGGCGGCCGAAGAGCGCGGCATGGCGGGCAAGGCGATCGTCACCACGTCGCGCTCGTCCATGGAACCGTTCCTGCAGAGCTCGACCCGGCGCGACCTGCGCGAGAAGGCCTACAAGGCCTTCATCCAGCGCGGCAACAACGGCAATGCCAACGACAACAACGCGACGATCACCGAAATCCTGACGCTGCGCGAGGAGCGCGCCAAGCTACTGGGGTATCCCACCTTTGCGGCCTATCGCCTGGAAGACTCCATGGCGAAGACGCCGGCGGCGGTACGCGACCTGCTGGAGCGTGTCTGGAAGCCGGCACGCGCCCGCGCGCTGGCGGATCGCGATGCGCTGCAGGAGCTGATTGCGGAGGAGGGCGGCAACTTCAGGCTCGCCGCCTGGGACTGGCGCCATTACGCCGAAAAGCTGCGGCAGCGCCGCGCCAATTTCGACGATGCGGCGATCAAGCCCTATCTCGCGCTCGATAACATGATCGCGGCGCAGTTCGACGTGGCAACCAGGCTGTTCGGCGTCACCTTCCACGAGCGCAAGGATGTACCGGTCTGGCATCCCGACGTGCGCGTCTGGGAGGTCAAGGACGCCAAGGGCGAGCACAAGGCGCTGTTCTATGGTGATTACTTCGCGCGTTCCTCGAAGCGCTCCGGCGCCTGGATGACCTCGCTGCGCGACCAGCAGAAGCTCGACGGCGATATCGCACCCCTGGTGCTGAACATCTGCAATTTTGCCAAGGGCACGAATGGCCAGCCGGCGCTGCTGTCGCCGGACGATGCGCGCACGCTGTTCCATGAATTCGGCCACGGCCTGCATGGCATGCTGTCCAATGTCACCTATCCGTCGCTGTCGGGGACCTCGGTTTTCACCGATTTCGTCGAACTGCCGTCGCAGCTCTATGAGCACTGGCAGGAGCGTCCGGAAGTGCTGCAGCAATTCGCGAAGCACTACCAAACCGGCGAGCCGCTGCCAGACGATCTGCTCAAGCGCTTCATTGCCGCCCGCAAATTCAACCAGGGCTTTGCCACGGTGGAGTTCGTGTCCTCGGCGCTGATCGATCTCGAATTCCACACCCAGCCGGCGTCGGCTTCCGTAGATGTCGCTGCCTTCGAGAAGAAGGAGCTGGAAAAGATCGGCATGCCCGAGGAGATCGCGCTGCGGCACCGGCCCACGCAATTCGCGCATATCTTCTCCGGCGATCATTATGCATCCGGCTATTACAGCTACATGTGGTCGGAAGTGATGGATGCCGATGCGTTCGGCGCGTTCGAGGAAGCCGGCAATATCTTCGATCCCGCCACGGCCAAGCGGCTGCATGACGATATCTATTCGTCGGGCGGCTCGGTGGATCCGGAAGCGGCCTATGTCGCCTTCCGCGGTCGCCCGCCGGAGGCGGACGCGCTGCTGCGGCGGCGCGGTCTGCTGGATGCAGCGTGAGGTGCGCAACGTGATCCAGCGTCTTCTCGGATTGCTCGCTATCGTGGCGGTGTCGTTGAGCGGCATCGCCGCTGCATCCGCGCACCCCCATGTGTTCGTGGCGGCGCGCAGCGAACTGATCTATGCGCCGGACGGCACCATCACCGGCGTGCGCCACGCATGGACCTTCGACGACATGTTCTCCACCTACGCGCTGCAGGGCATCCCGAGCAAGACGCCGGGCACCTATACGCGCGAGGAACTGGCGCCGCTGGCACAGACCAATGTGGAGTCGCTGAAGGAATATGCCTTCTTCACCTTCGCCAAGGCGGACGGCAAGAAGGAACGCTTCAACGATCCCGTCGATTATTATCTGGAAAAGACCGATCTCGGTCTGACCCTGCATTTCACGCTGCCGTTCAAGACGCCGTTCAAGACCAAGAAGCTGGCGCTGGAAGTTTTCGATCCGTCCTTCTTCATCGACTTCAGTCTGGAGAAGAAGGATCCGATCAAGCTCGTCGGTGCGCCCGCCGCCTGCACGATGGGAATCCAGCGGCCGTCCGACGGCGCCGCCAAGGCGCAGACCATGAATGAAGACACGTTCATGAATGGCGAGAACAGCAATTTCGGCGCGATGTTCGCCAACAAGGTGACGGTGGACTGCCCATGAGTTCGCATATCTCTCCACGTCATGCCCGGGCTTGTCCCGGGCATCCAGCTTTGGCTGTGCCGGACTCGCAGGTCGGCGGCATCGTCGGCTGGCTGCTGACCAAACAATCCGAATTCTATCGCGCGATCTCCACGACGATCCGCGCCGCCAAATCCGATGGCAGCGCGGTATGGACCCTGCTTGGCATCTCCTTCCTCTACGGCATCTTCCATGCCGCTGGTCCCGGTCATGGCAAGGCGGTGATCTCGTCCTATCTCGTCGCCAATGAGGAGACGGCCAAACGCGGCATCGTGTTGTCTTTCGTCTCGGCGCTGATGCAAGCGCTGGTGGCCGTGCTGATCGTCGGCATCGGTGCGTGGCTGCTGAACGTGACAGCGCGGACCATGTGCAGCACCGAACGCGTGGTGGAGATCGCCAGCTACGGCCTGATCGCCGCCTTCGGCGCCCGACTGGTCTGGATCAAGGGGCGCGGTTTCTTCCGCGCGATCAGGCCCTCGCTCGGTGCGAGCGGTCCGCAACTGGCGGTGGCGCATGCATCCGCCCATGCGCACAGCCACACCCACGATCGCGGGCATGATCACCACCATCACCATGATCACGGCCATGCGCATGCCCATGCGGCGCATGCGGAAGCTCACGCCCATGCCCATTATGGTCACGCCGACCACCATCATGCCCATGACGAGGACTGCGATCATTGTGGCCACTCCCATGGCCCGACGCCGGATCAGCTCGCCGGCCCTGGCGGCTGGGCGCGTGGGCTGTCGGCGGTGCTGACCGTCGGCATCCGGCCGTGTTCGGGGGCGATCCTCGTGCTGGTGTTCGCGCTGGCGCAGGGCCTGTTCTGGGCCGGCATCGCCGCGACTTTCGTGATGGGCCTCGGCACCGCCATCACGGTGGCCACCATCGCGGTCATCGCCGTCTCCGCCAAGGGCCTGGCCAACCGGCTCGCGGGCAGCCGCGAAGGCTCCGGCGCGCTGGCGATGCGCGGAATCGAATTCGGCGCAGCGGCTTTGGTGCTGGTGTTCGGCGTCGGCCTGCTGCTCGGCTATCTCGGCACCGAACCCGTAAGGTGTTTCTAATTGACAAGCCTGGGCCAAAGCGCGAAGCCAGCGGTATCATGAACGACGCTGTTTCTCTCGAGAAAACTCCGCCCGCCGTTGCCGATCTGCCGGAGCGCGTCGGCGTGCTGCTCGTCAATCTCGGCACGCCCGACACCGCCGATGCCAAGGGCGTTCGCGTCTATCTCAAGGAATTCCTGTCCGACGCCCGCGTGATCGAGAATCAGGGGCTGATCTGGAAGCTGGTGCTGAACGGCATCATCCTGAATACGCGGCCGCGCAAGAAGGCCAAGGACTACCAGAAGATCTGGAACACGGAGAAGAACGAGTCTCCGCTGAAGACGATCACCCGGGCGCAATCTGACAAGCTGTCGGCAGCGCTCGGCAGTCATACACATCTCGTTGTGGACTGGGCGATGCGCTACGGCAATCCGTCGATCCGCTCCCGCATCAAAGCGCTGACCGAACAGGGCTGCGATCGCATTCTGGTGGTGCCGCTCTATCCGCAATATTCCGCGGCGACCTCGGCCACCGTCTGCGACGAGGCGTTCCGCGTGCTATCGGCCATGCGTGCGCAGCCGACGCTGCGTGTCACGCCGCCTTATTATGACGAGCCGGACTATATCAATGCGCTCGCCGTCTCCATCGACAAGCATCTGGCGACGCTGGACTTCACGCCGGAGATGATCGTGGCCTCGTTCCACGGCATGCCGCAGAAATATATCGACAAGGGCGATCCCTATCGGGCGCAATGCGTTGCGACCACCGAGGCACTGCGCAAGCGGCTGGGACCGAACGCGCCGAAACTGCTGCTGACCTTCCAGTCGCGCTTCGGCTTCGACGAATGGCTGCAGCCCTATACGGACAAGACCATCGAGCAGCTCGCCAAGGATGGCGTGCGACGGATTGCCGTGGTGATGCCGGGCTTCTCGGCAGACTGCCTGGAAACGCTCGAGGAAATCGCGCAGGAGAATTGCGAGATCTTCCTGCACAATGGCGGCGAGAAGTTCTCCGCGATCCCCTGCCTCAACGACAGCGAAGAGGGGATGGATGTGATCCGCCAGCTGGTGCTGCGCGAATTGCAGGGCTGGATTTAGTTCGCGCCCCACACACTCCGTCGTCATACTGAGGTGCGAGCGACGCGAGCCTCGAAAGATGAGTGGTCATCGCCCAAGGCCCATCCTTCGAGACCGTCACAAAGTGACGCACCTCAGGATGATGGCAAAGTATGTGGCGATCATCCTCGCTTTTCCCGGCGTCGAACCCTAAAATCCCCGAACACGACAAAACAGCAGGCGCGATGCGTCACGCATCCATTTCGTCGTAGGGAGATACCGATGTCCGGTTTCGACATTTTTGCCATTGCCATCGCACTGCTGATCATCTTCACGCTTTTCGCCGGCGTGAAGACGGTGCCGCAAGGCTATGACTGGACCATTGAGCGCTTCGGCAAGTTCACCCGCACGCTGTCGCCCGGCCTCAATATCATCGTTCCCTATTTCGATCGCGTCGGCCGCAAGGTGAACATGATGGAGCAGGTGATCGAGATTCCCGAGCAGGAAGTCATCACTGCGGACAATGCCACCGTTGGCGTGGACGGCGTCGCCTTCTTCCAGGTGTTCGATGCGGCAAAGGCGAGCTATGAAGTCTCCAATCTGCAGCAAGCCATTGTCGTGCTCACCATGACCAACATCCGCTCGGTGATGGGCTCGATGGATCTCGACAAGATGCTGTCGCATCGCGACGAGATCAATGAGCGCCTGCTGCGCGTGGTCGATGCTGCCGTGGCGCCATGGGGCATCAAGGTCAATCGCATCGAGATCAAGGATATCGCACCGCCGGCTGACCTCGTGGAGGCGATGGGGCGGCAGATGAAGGCCGAGCGCGTCAAGCGCGCCGAGATTCTCCAAGCGGAAGGCCAGCGTCAGTCAGAAATTCTCCGCGCGGAAGGCGCGAAACAGGCGCAGATTCTGCAGGCCGAAGGTCGCCGCGAAGCCGCTTTCCGCGATGCGGAGGCACGCGAACGTTCGGCCGAGGCCGAAGCCAAAGCGACGCAGATGGTATCGGAAGCGATCAGCCGCGGTGATGTGGCGGCGTTGAACTACTTTATCGCCGACAAATATATCAAGGCGTTCGGCTTGCTGGCAGAATCGCCGAACCAGAAAGTCGTTCTGCTGCCGATGGAGGCCACCAGCATGCTCGGCTCGCTTGCGGGTATCGGCGAGATCGCCAAGGCGACTTTCGGGGAAAGTGCAGCATCCGCGCAGGCCGCCGCTCGCCGTGCTGGCTCGGTGCCGCCGACCACGCCGCCGAGGGCGTAAGGATCTCACCATGGCAGAGATGTTCGTCACCCTCGGCACCTGGAACTGGCTGATCTTCGGTGTGCTGCTGATGGCGCTGGAGCTGCTGGCGCCCGGCATCTTCCTGTTCTGGCTCGGGCTCGCGGCGTTCCTGGTCGGTATGCTGTCCTTCATCGTCACGCCGTCCTGGCAACTGCAGATGCTGATGTTCGCCGTGTTCGCTGCTGCCGCCGTGCCGATCTGGCGCCGCGTTGCCCGGCAGAAGCCGGGAGCGAATCCCAATCCGTTCCTGAACCGGCGTGCCGATGCGCTGGTCGGCCGCGTCTTCACCTTGGACCGCCCGATCGTCGATGGCTCCGGTATCGTCCGCGTCGATGACACCGTCTGGCGCGTCAGCGGGCCCGATGTGCCGGCGGGGACGAAGGTGAAGATCGTAAAGGCGGATGGCGCGAGTTTGACGGTGGATGTGGCTTAGTGAGACGGATCTGGTGGCGCTGGGTCGAGCAGCTCAGCCCCAGGACTTCAACTCAAATACCACTCGGGAGAAGTCGATCCCCGCCGTTGAATCGTCCCCATTGCAATAGCCTTCAATCATTGAAAGGCGCCCATCCTTTAGAAAAACGATGAAGCCCATCCCTTCGTTGACCCCGGCCACATTTCCGTAAGCTGCATCCAGATACGACTTTTCTTCCAGAAGCGGAGTGGTCGCTGCGACTGTCAAATCGGAGAAAAATCCAGAGCCGCTGTTCTCGTAGCTGACAACATAAGCTGTGCTGATTTGTTGGCGAATTGTCTCAGCCGAAGCAGGATACGCCGCTGCAGCAATCGCCAGAATCTCCTGTTCGATGGGCCAGAGTGTACGCATCGTCGATCTGTCGCGCGCCGGATATACAACCGAAAGAGTTTCGTCGGTCACTCTTGACGGCGTTTGCCAGTTAAGCCACGCCGGCCCGGAGCAGGTCGTGCAGGTGCACGATCCCCACAGGCTTCTTCGCGTCGGTCACCAGCAGCGCGGTGATCTTGGCAGAGTTCAGAATCTCCAGCGCCTCGCCGGCGAGCAGGTCGCGGCCGATCGTCTTTGGATTTTTCGTCATCACTTCGTCGACCGACACAGTCATCAGGTCGGCGCGCATGTGGCGGCGCAGGTCGCCGTCGGTGACGATGCCGACCACATGGCCGTTGCCATCGACGATGCCGACGCAGCCAAACCCCTTCGACGACATTTCCACCAGGGCATCGGACATCTTGGTCCCGAGCGGTTTCAGCGGCACCGAGTCACCCGAGTGCATGAGGTCGCGGGTGTATTTGAGCATCGCGCCGAGCTTGCCGCCGGGGTGAAGCACGCTGAAATCTACCGAGGTGAAGCCGCGGCCTTCGAGCAGCGCAATCGCCAGCGTGTCGCCCATCGCCAGCATCATCAGCGACGAGGTCGTGGGCGCGAGATTATGCGGGCAAGCCTCGCGCGCCTTCGGCAGTGTCAGTGCAACATCGGCGGCCTCGGCCAGCGTCGAGCTGGCCTCCGAGGTGATCGCGATCACGCCGATCTTGAAGCGCTTGGCATAGGTGATGAGGTTCTTCATCTCCGGCTGCTCACCTGACCACGACAGCGCCATGATGACGTCGTCGGGCGTGATCATGCCGAGATCGCCGTGGCTGGCTTCCGCAGCGTGGACGAAGAAGGCCGGCGTGCCGGTCGAGGCGAAGGTCGCGGCGATCTTGCGGCCGATATGGCCGGACTTGCCGAGGCCTGTGACGATCAACCGACCCTTGGCCTTGAGGATCAGATCGGCGGCAGCGACGAAAGCCGGGCCGAGGTCGGATTGCAGCGCAGCGGCCAGAGCGGTGACCCCGCTGGCTTCCGCGTCCAGCGTCCGCAGGGCCGAGGCGATCGTCTCGCTGGCCTGATCGCTCATGGTCGAAGTGGGAGTTCTGGAAAGTGCCATTGGTCGTGTCCTGCGGCCGGATGCCCGGCCATTTGAGCTGTCCTTTAGCACGCGGCAGTGCCGGAAGCGAAACGCAGGCCGGGTATCTCAACGGCCCATTAACCATAACGGTTTTAACTCCCTTAACCATGAGTTGTCGCCCGGCCGCCCGCCGCGGATTTCGACGGACTCATTCAAGAATTTGATATCGTTGGAGTTTTTGTAATTGTGAGGATGCGTCGGGCAGACCGGACGAGGAACCGCGCGCGGGCAACCGGCGCGATTTCGGCATGTCTGTGCGCCGCGCTCGCTGCGCCATCCCCCGCTTTCGCGCAGGCTTTGACCTCCGATCTGCTGGCGCCGGTTCCGGGCGGCTTCGTACAACCCGAGAATCTGCCGTCGCGCCGCCCCGGCAGCAACGTCCTGCAGTCGCGAGGCTCGCTGCAGACCAACCTGTTGTCTCCGGAGCGGACGCAGCAGTCGATTATCACGCCACCGACTCCCGCAGCATCCGGCGCTGCGGTGACCGGCTACGACGCGCTCAACCGCAAGCGCCAGCAGGTCAAATATTATCCCGGCCAGCAGAAGCCGAAGCGTCCGGTCGGACCCGGCAGCCCGCCGCCGCCGCTCGTGCCGGAGACGCGGCCGGTGCCGCCATCGGCCAAGGCGGCGAAGCCTCCGGTCGCGCCTGCCATTGCCGGCACTGTGATCGGCCAGCCGGCGCGGAAACGCCTGCCGATCGATCCGGATCCATATGCACCCACCGGCATCCGTGTCGGCAGCTTTCTGGTCAAGGGCGCTGTCGAGATCATGGGCGGCTATAGCGACAACCCGGCGCGGTTGCTGCAGCCGAAAGGCTCGTCGCTGTATCAGATCGCGCCCGAGCTGCTGGCGGCCTCCAACTGGTCCCGGCATTCGGTGGTCGTCGATCTCCGCGGTTCTTTCACAGGCTACGAGAAGACGTTCCCGTCGGCGATCTCGCAGGTCTCGCCGTCGCCCGAGAATGTCGACCGCGCCGAATTCAACGGCAAGATCGCCGCGCGCATCGATGTGACTCGCGACACCCGCATCAATACCGAAGCGCGCATGCGCGTCGGTTCGGACAATCCCGGCAGCCCGAACAATACAGCCGGTATGAAGGAATTCCCGCTCTTCACCACCACTGGCGGCACCGTCGGATTTGAGCAGGACTTCAACCGCCTCCAGTTGAAGATGGACGCGCTGGTAGATCGCACGGTCTATCAGGATTCCAAGCTGACCGACGGAACGACGACGCCGAACAAGGATCGAAACTTCAATCAATATGGCGGCGTCGGTCGTGTCAGCTACGAACTGCTGCCGGGTCTGAGACCGTTTGCGGAAATCCAGGGCGATGTGCGCATCCACGACCAGTCGCCGGATCGCTTCGGCTATCTGCGCGACTCAAGCGGTGGCTATATCAAGGCGGGCACCACCTTCGAATTCACACGCATGCTTACCGGCGAAGCCTCGATCGGCTATCTCGCGCGCAAATATGACGATCCGAATCTTGAAGTACTCAAGGGCCTGCTGACCTCGGCGTCGCTGGTGTGGACTGCAACGCCGCTGACCACCGCGCGCTTCACCACGACCACATCGATCGACGAAACCACGGTACCCGGTGTCCCCGGCGTGCTGACACGGCTTTACACCGTGCAGGTCGATCACGATTTCCGCCGCTGGCTCACCGCTGTTGGCAAGTTCACCTACGGCACGCAGGATTATCAGGAGAACTTCCGCTCGGATAAGATCTATTCGATCGAAGCCAACCTGATCTACAAGATGAGCCGCGAGGTCTGGATCAAGGGACAGGTTCGCCGTGACATTCTCAATTCGAATGTCGATGGCGCCAGCACGGCTGCCACTGTCGTGATGCTCGGCGTCCGGCTGCAGCGCTAGTCGAGCGCTGGGCTTACTTCCACTTCCGCAAAAACTTCGCTGTCTTCCGGTTGAACTTCACGCCCGATCCGTCGGGCAGGCGCGTCGCCACGAAGCCGGTCGCGATGCATGCCTCACGCTGGGGCATCTGCTCTTCCGGCGCCCGGTCGGTTTCCCACCACGACGCCCGCTGCGACGCACGTGGCAGCGCGTCGTCGATGATCTCCTCGATCGCGTCCATGGTCAGGACGAATTCGTCCTTGGTCTGGGCTGCCAGATAGGCGCGCAAGAGATCGTAGTCGGGCACGGATGGGGTCCTCGGAGTTGAGACGTCGAGATCGTCATACGCGGCTATTGAGCCTTGCGCCACCTTCGCTTTCGGTAGCTCCGCACCGTAGCCGCCGATCATTCTGATTCTGGCAATGCTTCGTTAACGCCGTGAGGAACCAGCATCGGGTATTTAAGTGCTCGGCAAGCTTTCGCGTGCGATGCGTCGCAGCGGGAGTTTTATTTTATGAATTTTTGGAAGCCAGTGATTTGGATGCGACGGTGGCCGTCATCGGCAAAGCTGTTGATTCTGTCGTCGCTGGTCACGATCGTCAGCTTTTCTGCTATTTGCGGCAGCGTGATGCTGGATATGCGTCACGGCGAACAGGCCTTGGCCAAGCAGACCAGCGAGAATCTCGCCACCTCCATCGATTCCGACATCGGCCGCACAATCGAACAATATGACCTGTCGTTGCGTGCGGTAGTATCCGGTATCAATACGCCGGAGATCGGTCAGCTTAGCCGGGAACTGCGGCAGCTGATCTTGTTCGACAAGGCCGCCTCGTCCGCGCAGTTCGGTGCCATCCAGGTCTTCGATGCCGAAGGCGACCTTACGATCGAGGCGGGGTCGCTCGATCCGGCGAGGGAAAACAGGGCGAGCGAGGATTTCTTCAAAGTTCATCAACTGGACGGTGAACGCGGCCTGTTCATCAGCGTGCCCAGGATGCATCGCGGGGCGTATTCGATCGTGCTCAGCCGTCGCATCACCGACTCCGAAGGCAATTTCGCCGGTGTGGTCGCCGGCTCGATCCGTTTTTCCTATTTCCTCGATCTGTTCGACAGGCTTCGCCTCAATCCCGGCGAGACGATTACCGTGGTTCGGCGCGACGGCGTCGTGATCATGCGAGCGCCGTTCGATCTGAACGTCATCGGCAGGGATCTCAGCAAGACGCCGGGCGTTATGCGCGTGCTGGCGCGCGCCAATGGCAGCTATTCCGGCGTCGGCGCGGTCGACAAGATCATGCGCCTGTTCGTTTGGCGTGACAGCGGACGGCCCTTGATCGTCATCGTTGGAAGGCCGTGGGACGGCATCTATACGCTGTGGCAGAAACAGGTATGGCGCGTCGGCGCTATCATGCTGGCACTGATCGCCTTCATTAGTGTTGGAACGGTGTTTCTTGCTCGCGAGATCGGCCGCCGTGCCCGCGCCGAAGATCGGTTGGAAGAACTTGCCACCACCGATGCGCTCACGGGCCTCCGCAATCGCCGCAAGTTCGATGTGGCAATCGAACAGGAATGGCGCCGTGCCATCCGTACCGCAAAGCCGATCGCCCTGCTGTTGGTGGATGCGGACTATTTCAAGATCTTCAACGATACTTTCGGGCATCAGGCGGGCGATCAGGCGCTGATCGCCATCGCCGGCTGCATATCCGCAGCTGCGAAACGTGCAGGCGATTGCGCCGCGCGCTATGGCGGCGAGGAATTTGCCGTATTGCTGCCGGGTGCATCGGAGCGCGATGCGCGTGAGGTTGCCGAAAACATCCGCCAGCGTGTCGAGGGCGTTCCCGCCGATCCTGCTCAATTGTCGGTCAGCATCGGTATCGCGAGCATGCGTCCGCTGGTGACCATGGAATGGACCGAACTGGTGGAAGCTGCGGACAAGGCGCTCTATGCGGCCAAAGCGGCAGGCCGCAACCAGTGCGTCCTCGCGGAAGACACGCACCGTTCGCTGGCGGCGTGACTCCGAACCGGTAGGATGGGTTGAGCGCCGAAGCGACAACCCATCACAACAAAGCGCGGGATTAACGGGTTTTCAGTTCGCTCAACCCATCCTGCATTTTCACTTTCCGAGATAACGCAGCATGTCCGCGCGCAGGGTCTCGTTGAGGTCCGCGCGCTGCAGGCCATAGGCAATGTTTGCGCGCAGGAAGCCGGCCTTGGAGCCGCAATCGTGGCGCTCGCCTTCAAACTTCACACCGAAGAAGGGCTGGTTCTGGGCAAGGCCGATCATGGCGTCGGTGAGCTGGATCTCGCCGCCGGCGCCGCGCTCCTGGGTCTCCAGTATCTCGAAGATTTCCGGCTGCAGGATGTAGCGGCCGGTGATCGATAGGTTGGACGGCGCGGTGCCCTTCGGCGGCTTCTCCACCATCCCGTCGATGCTGTAGGCGTTGGCGTGGGACGGGTGACGTCCGCTGACGCTGCAGATGCCGTACTGATGCGTCATTTCCATCGGCACTTCCTCGACGGCGACGAGGTTCGAATTGGCGTCGAGACCGCTGGCGATATCGACCATCTGCTTCAGGGCGCCCGGCGAATTGAGCACCAGCTCATCCGGAAGCACCACAGCGAAGGGCTCGTTGCCGACGATGTGACGGGCGCACCAGACGGCATGGCCGAGGCCGAGCGGGGCCTGCTGACGGGTGAAGCTGGTCTCGCCGGCGCCGGGCTGGAAGCGCGCGAGCTGCTCCATTTCGGCGGTCTTGTTGCGGCCCTTCAGTGTTTCGTCGAGTTCGAACATCCGGTCGAAGTGGTCTTCGATGACGCCCTTGTTGCGGCCGGTGACGAAGATGAAATGCTCGATGCCGGCTTCGCGCGCCTCATCGACCACGTACTGAATCAGCGGTCGATCGACGATGGTCAGCATCTCCTTCGGCATCGCCTTGGTGGCGGGAAGAACACGGGTGCCAAGACCAGCGACGGGGAAGACGGCTTTGCGAATTTTCATCGGGAGCTTTGCAGTGAGCTGGAAGGGAAGGGCGTGCAGGCAACACAACGAGGATTGCGCGCCATGGTTCCCTTTGCAAGCGGTAACAAAGGCGGATGTATGTCGCGGGCACGGCGATTGTCGGTATTCCCGGCGATGGTGCGATCTGACTTTGCCACCGGAATCGGACTAATATTAAGCGGATCGAAAGCCTTCACCGGCCTTTTGTCATCACACCGTTACGATGGGAATTTCCGGATGACGACTACACGGATGAGCCGACGCCAACAGATCGCCCGCCGCACGCGATTGGCCGCGATGATCGTCGGTACCGCGCTCGCCGTGTCACCAGCTGCTGTGCAGGCCCAATCGGGTAATCCGCTTAATTTCCTCGACAACATCTTCAACAATTCGGGCCAGCGTCCGGCTCAGGCGCCGAGCGCGCCGACGCCAGGCTCCAGCGCGCCGCAGCCATGGAGCGGTGAAGACGGCGCGTCCGGCCATCCGCTGATGACCGCAGCGGCGATCCGCGAAGCCGCGGCGAATTTCGACAACTGCATTGCCGGCCTGTGGCCCGATGCCGCACGGCGCGGTATCTCCGAACAGAACTATCGCGACATCACCGCCGGCCTGACGCCCGATCTGCGATTGATGGACCTGATGGATTCGCAGCCGGAATTCACCAAGGCGATCTGGGACTATCTCGATATCCTCGTGAACGACAACCGCGCGGCCAAGGGCCGCGAGGTCCTGGCGCAGTACAAGACGATCTTCGATGCAGCCGAACGCGCCTATGGTGTCGATCGCTATATCGTCGCTTCCATCTGGGGCATCGAGTCCAACTACTCGACCATGATCGGGGATCGCGACGTGGTGCGTTCCACGGCGACGCTTGCCTGCGTCGGCCGTCGTCAGGCCTATTTCAAGGACGAATTCCTCACCGCCGTCGAGATCCTGCACCGCGGCGATCTGCGCCGCGAGCAGCTCAAGGGCTCATGGGCTGGCGCGTTCGGGCCGACGCAGTTCATGCCGACGGCGTTCAAGCGCTTCGCTGTCGATGGCGACGGCGATGGGCGCCGCGACGTGGTCGATAACCCGACCGATCTGATTTTCTCGACGGCCAACAACCTGAAGAAGGATGGTTGGCAGAGCGGACAACCTTGGGGCTACGAAGTCGTCGTCCCGCAAGGCTTCAACTACATGCAGGCCGATCGCGCCAAGATGCTCACGCTGGCGCAGTGGGAGCAAATGGGCCTCAAGCGTGCCAACGGTCAGCCGTTTCCGCGCGGCAGCGAGAAGGCCTATCTACTCGCGCCCGCTGGCGCGCAGGGGCCGGGTTTCCTGATGATGCAGAATTTCCGCGTGATCATGAAATACAATCCGGCCGAAGCCTATGCGCTCGCGATCGGCCATTTTGCCGACCGGCTGCGCGGCGGCCCGCCTTTCGTTCAGCCCTGGCCGCGCCAGGAGCGCGTGCTGTCGCGTGCCGAACGGCTTGAACTGCAGCAATTGCTGGTTCAGCGCGGCCTCTACAAAGGCACACCGGACGGCCAGTTCGGCAGCATGACGCGGGAGGCATTGCGCAACTTCCAGGCATCTATCGGCGCACCGGCTGACGGCTTTGCAACCTCGGAAGTGCTGGATCGCTTACGCGGCAGATAAGCGAGGCGCAGGTGCAACAGCCTCTGCAGATTTGTGCGATCTTGTCTAAAGGATCGCAACCTTCAGCGACGTGTTGATGGCTCCCTTGACGATGTTCAGAACCGAGTCGATGAATTTCTGAACCTGCACCAGCATGATCTGGGCGGTGTTCGCAATGCCTTGAACGAGGAGCAGGCGAGCATTCAGCAGATACAGCTTTGCGTCAGCCTTCGTGATCTCGTTGGCCAGGACCCCTGCGGCGATGTCGAGAAGGTTTTGCGAGAAGCCGCGAATATAGAGCGGAGCAGATTTCTGGATCTTGCTCCAGGTCTCGCCACCGATTGTTGTCGCTTGCGCGATGATCTGATTGGCGATCGAAGCTAGGTCCGCCGTGATGTCCGTGGGCACGATGAGCGCTCCAGTGGTTTAGGTCGCGGGTTTGTTCGCGATGAAGGTTTGGATGCTGCCGAGGATCGAGGTCTGCAAAATCCCGCCGGCCGCCTTCGCTTCCGAGCGGTTGAGGACGCCGTCGTTCTTGTGTGCATATTCGAGCTGGGCGACGTAAATGCGGACCGCGGCCAGCTGATACTCCCGGCAATCGAATTTCAGATATTCGTCCGGCAGATTCACCTTGATGGGGCCGGTTTCGCTGAAGTCTTTCAGCGTGGCATTCGTCGGGCAGGCGACCAGCCCGCGACTGAGGCGTGCGCGCTCGCTGAGGCGATCGAGCAGATTATAGGCCGATGCATAATAGGTGACCGCCTCCTTGGACGCATAGCTGCGTTCGCTGGATCCTGCCGATGCAGCCGCGACGAACTTTGCCGTGTCTTCGGAGAATTTGTTCAGCGACTGATCGAAGGTCGCGTCGTAGATCGATACGAGCGATCCGCAGCCCGTCAGCAAGAGGGACGCGCACAACAACGCGCCCGTGAAAACACGCGACAGCACAAACATCTTACTCATCCCCAGCCCGAGCTAAGCTAAGCAAAACGCCCTTTGATTGTAAACATGTTTTGCACTCGCTGAGTGTGCGCGGCGGCCGGCGACGCTCCTTTTACCGGCCGCATCGCCTCACGCATTGCGTGCCATCAGCCCGCCATCGACGGGAATGACCGCGCCCGTGATGTAGGACGCAGCGGGCAGACACAGGCTCACGGTCATATGCGCGACCTCTTCGGGATCGCCGTAGCGGCGCAGTGCCGTGCGGCGCTTGGCGAAGATGACCTTGTGCTCGTCGCTGATGCGCGCGGTGATGCCGGTTGTGATCGGACCGGGACAGATGCAGTTCACGGTGATGCCTTCGCGGCCGAGCTCGACGGCGAGCGAGCGTGTCAGACCTGTGACGCCAGCCTTCGCCGCGGAATAGGGGCTGTGGAGCGCCGTTGCGCCGAGCGCTTCGGTGGAGGCGATATTGACGATGCGCGGGCATGGCGACTTGCGCAGATAAGGCAGTGCGGCGCGGATGATGCGCTGATGCGAAGTCAGCATGACCGCGATGGCGCGATCCCACGTGGCGTCGTAGCCGTCCTTGTCGATCTCGGTGGAAGCCGACATGCCGGCATTGTTGACGATGATGTCGAGTCCGCCGAAATGCGCCGCGGCTTCATTCACCACTGTTTTGATCCGTTCGGGATCGGCGACATCGAGCGTCCAGGCGCGTGCGCTGCCGCCATGTGCGGTGATGGCGTCCGCGACAGCGGCTGTCCCGTCTGCCGAAATATCGGTGACGGCGACATGGGCGCCTTCCTCGCCGAACACGCGCGCCGTCGCGCGGCCCATGCCGCTAGCGGCGCCAGTGACGAGAACGGTGAGGCCGCGCACCGAGCGGCTGAGTGGCTTGTAGTCGGACACGCGCATTCTCCCGTGGCTGCGCCTTCATGATGAGGCTTGCGCGAAGGCTTGCATCGATTGCCGGCGCGGTCAAACATGCGCGAGCAAAAAATCAAGAAGGATACAGGGATGAACGAACTCGATTTCTCAGGGCAGCAAGTGCTGATCGTCGGCGGCTCGAGTGGCATCGGCAACGGCATGGCGCAGGCGTTTCGCAAGCGCGGCGCCAGGGTCGATGTCTGCGGCACGCGCGCGAAGGCGGGCGATTATTCCATTGAGGACGGTTCGAATCTCGAGGGGCTCACCTATCATCAGCTCGACGTCAGTAGTGCATCGGCCATCGAGGCGTTCGATCCGAAGCTTGATCGGCTCGATGTGCTGATCCTCGCTCAGGGTGCGGTGATCTATCGGCGCGGCGAGTTCGAGATGGATGGCTTTCGCAAGGTGATGGAGGTCAATCTCATGAGCCTGATGGGCTGCGCGTCGAAATTCCATGCGCAACTGAAAGCGAGCAAGGGACGTCTGATCATCGTCAGCTCCACGGCTGCCTATCATGCGACCAAGGGTAATCCGTCCTACAACGCATCGAAGACTGGTGCAGTCGGCCTCACGCGTACGCTTGCGCAAGCCTGGTCCGAAGACGGCATTCGCGTCAACGGGATCGCGCCCGGACTCGTCGATACCAAGATGACGAAAGTGACAACCGGCAATCCGCAGCGGCTCGAAGGCGCGCTGTCGCGGATTCCGTTGCAGCGTCTCGGCACGCCTGACGATATGGCCGGCGCAGCGCTGTTCCTGGCATCGCCGCTGTCGTCCTATGTGTGCGGTCACACGCTTGTCGTCGATGGCGGACTGATCCTTTAATACGCGGCGGCGGCATTCGCGCGGAACCTGCAAGCCGCTCACGCATTACACCGGCGAGAGTTTCCCTCACGGAGTGATCGATATGGATAAGGACCGCATTGCAGGTGCCGCAAAGGATGCCGCCGGCAAGGTTGAGAGCGTTGTCGGCAAAGTCACCGGCGACGAGCGCACCGAAATGTCCGGCCGCACGCGCGAAGCGGAAGGCACCATGCAGAATCTTTATGGTCAGGTAAAAGACGGTGTGCGCGATGCGTCGGATAAAGCTGCCAGCTACGCCAAGGACGCGCTCGACAGCGACGTCTATCGCGATGGCACGCAGGCGCTGACCGACAAGGTGCGCGACAATCCGCTTGGCTCACTGCTGATCGCAGGCGGCATCGGCTTTGCGCTGGCCATGCTGATGACGCGTCCGCCGCGTCGGCGCCCCAACCGCTTTGGCTACTAAGAGATTGATCTAGCTAAGTAAAAGACGCCTCGCCAGCGAAAGCCGGCGAGGTATTTTTATGCATGAAAATTTGCGATCAGCGGAAGAAGAAGCCGGAGGGGGCGGAGGCGGCGGGGCCGACATTGGCCGGCGGGCGCGGGGCGCCCTGCTGCTGACGGGGCCGCTGGGGGGCCTGCTGCTGCGCCGGACGGCGCGGCTCGTCATTGCCGAAAAAATTGCCGAAGAAGGACGGCGTTTCCGTGACGACCGGTGTCTTTTTCTTCGCCTGCTGCTTTGGCGGAGCCGACGGTGCCATCACAGGCACGATGCCATCGGGCGAGGCCACGGCCGTCGCATTGCCTGAGGCGGAAGACGACGGCGTCACTGCTGCCATCGGCACGTCGCTCTTCGGCGGTTCTTTGGCCGGTTCGCGGCCGATCTCGCGGCGCGGCCAGGCGAAATCGTCGGCACGGCCGGGCGGCGCACTCAGCGGCTCGCCCTTTGCCAGCGTCTTCGCGACCAGCGGATCGACATTCAGCGTCTTGGCGCCGGGGCCGCCGAGCAGCGTGTCGCCGCCGATGGAGGCGGCAACCAGTGGTACGATCGGACCTGCCAGCGGACGCGGCGGCGGCGCGCCGGGCACGACATTGACGTCGGGCTGTGCCGGTTCGGTCGGCAGCGCCACGGGCGCGGCGCGGCCGGAGAGCAGGCGCGTGATCTCGCGCTCCACATAATGCGCCATCTTGCGGGCGCCGGCCTTGGTGAAATAGACGCCGTCCGGTGTGCGCAGCCGGCGGATCTGGCCTTCGAAATCCGGGCCCTGCTGCAGGAAGCGGCCGGATTCATCGACAAAGCCGTCCCAGATATCGACATAGGTGATGCCGGCTTTGCCGGCGGCATCGCGATAGAGATTGTTGAGATAGACCATGTCGGCCATCGCCTTCGGCCCGCGCACGGCGGGCAGGCCGACCCAGAGCACGGGCACGCCACGGCTCTTGGCGATGTTGATCATCTCCTCGATCTTCTTCTCGTAGAGTTCGCCCCAGCGATCGTCGCGGAATTCCACCATGCCGCCGCCGCTGCGCGCGCCGCGCTCGTTCACGATGGAGCCGGGATCGTTGACATCCGCATCGTCGGCGTCGGCATTGTCGGCCGGCTTGTCGCCGGGCTTCACATCGGCGGCGCCGTCCTTCTTGTCGTCTTTCCTGGCGGCCTTCTTGTCGGGCTCGCGAAGCGGGATGCGGTCATTGAGGCCGAGCATGATGACAATGGCATCGGCCTTCTCATTGGCGAGAATGCCTTTGGCGGCCGCCGCCCAGTCGGATGGTTCGCCCTTCGGCTGATAGCGCAGCAGGCCGGAGACGGTCTTGTGCTTGCGGATCACGCCCATGTCGGGCTGTTCGGAATAGGCGTCTTCGAGGCCATAGCCGAGCCAGTCGGCCATGCTGTCGCCGAGCACCAGCACATTGCGTTCGGCCTGGCTGTCGCGCTTGTCGGACTGCGGGGCGCGGGAATAATCCTCGCGGCGGCGCGGCGCCTGCTGTTGCGGCGCCTGTTGCTGGAACGGCTGGAAGAAATCGCCGCCGAACCAGCCGCCGCCGAAACCGCCGCGTTGCTGCTGCGGACGTTGCTGCGGCGGCGGGCCGCCGAAGCCGAAGAACTGCGCCGAAGCCGTGCCGGCGATGCCGACCAGCAGCGCCAGCGCGGTGATACCGATAGCCAGCACCAGCCGTTCGCGGCGCCACAGATCGGGCCGCCATCGGGCTTTCGGTGCTTTCGGCTTGTCGGACATTCGGACTGATGGCCTCGACCGCTGGACGGGCGCAAAGGCCCAGGTTCCATCCAGATTATACCCGGATTCGGGCTGCAAGCGGGCAGCCTCGTTGCCCGCCATCAAGCCTTGCGGGCCGCGAAGGTCAAGCTGTCCCGCGATCTTTTCGGAAAAGGGTTAGCGCGTATCCGTGTCCCGGGCGCAATGCGGTGCGAAGTGCCGCTCTGCAGAACCGGGACCGCCCGAAAGTTCCGAGATCGATACGGTCCCGGCTCTGCGAAGCAGCACTCCGTGCTGCGTCGCGTCCGGGACAAGGTGGCTACTTCCAGAGCCCGTAGGATGCCCATTTTGCGGGCGGAATCGCCGCGCCGGTCTTGTAGCTGAAATCCAGCACGGTCTTGTGGTCCGGCGTCGCCTTGCAGGTGAAGGACATCTGGTACCATTTGCCGCCGGCCCGGAACGCGCCGCCCTTGGCCACCAGCATATTGCCGAGATGCTGCGGCGGCATGATCACGTCCGACTTGGCGCGATCGACCCGCGCGCCGGCCGATTTGCTCTGGCTCATTCGCCGCATCGCCTCGAGATCGCAGATCTGTTCCAGCCGGGTTTTCGGATCGAGCTTGTCGAGCGCGCGGAGGAAGCGTGCATCGGGCCCGGCCGAGACAGGCGCCGAGATGACAGGCACGGCGATCGCGGCGAGCGCCAGCGTGAGAGCAGGTGACTTCATGAGGCGATAAAGCAGGTCGGAGAAATGAAGGTGAGAGGTGTCCGTTAGCGCAGCCGCGCCATGCGCGCCAGCGACTGAGGGTTTCAGGGCGGTGCAACGTCGCGCGAGGCGAGTCGCGGCCTCTGCTATTGCCACGCACTCACTGTCATCACCGGGCCTGACCCGATGATCCATCGTGAACCCGGAGCGCGCGGCCAGGGATGGATACGCGGGCCTTCGCCGCGCCGAAACGGCTTCGGCCGCGCAGGCGGGTCAAGCCGCGTACGATGTGCAGAGCATGGTGCCAATTCGGGTGTATCATTTCATCCGCCCACGCGCCGTCCTTGTCGCGTTCGCAGCGCGAAGTGGACTTCCCTGTGTTCCCCTTCAGGATGAGGGGGATGACGCGCCAAGAAGCGCATAGTCGGGTAGTCCTCGCGATGGGAGCCGGCTGAAACGTCAGCCTTCCCCGCCGCGCAACGCCTCTCGGCGCGCCATCACGGCGATTTTGGGCTGGAGGACCGCTCTGTCGCACACCGGCACGTCCCGTACTCCTCCGATTCACGGAGTTTCGGTTTCGCTGATCCCGACGGTTTTCCCGCCGTTCGCCTGCGCCGTCGCAGCCGACCTATCGGCTCCCCCTCGTAATGGGGAGGGACGGTGGCCCCCAGCCTCCCGAGTCCTGCTTGCGAGGCAAGCCGCGGGCGCCGTCGTCCTCCTCCACCCTCAAGACGCCCTCGAGAAGCGCCCCTCGTGAGAAGGATGGAAAGGAATATAAGCCGAAATGTGTATTTGTCAATGGAAACGCCCTTAAGTAGAAATTGCGACCGGTTGCCGCTAGTCTTCCAACGGGGGAGCGTGAGTGTGTCGTCACGTTGGGGAGTTTAGATGGTCGATCATGAGTTTGGCGGACAGCATACCGAACTCAAGCTGTCTATCGTCGAAGGATACTTACAAGCCTTTACAACTGCATTACGGCCGCACTTCAAGCATCTCTGGTACATAGATGCATTTGCTGGAACTGGCAGCCGCACGGTGCGAACGGAAAGTAAGGGAGCTACATTAGTCGAAGCTCCAGCGGCTGAGATTGTTGAGCATCGTCGTGGTTCGGCGCGAATCGCAATTGATGTTCGTCCCCGATTTGATTTCCTCGTATTTATCGAAAAGAACGCAAATTACATCGCGGCTTTGAATGATCTGGCAGCGCACAACTTGCAACGTTCTATTGTCGTCGCGAAGGAAGATGCGAATACGGCATTGCAGCGGTTGGTTGGGACCAATCGTTGGGACGATAAGCGAGCGGTCGTATTTCTCGATCCGTACGGAATGGAGGTCGAATGGGCTACATTGGAGGCGCTTGCGTCGACCGAGGCAATTGATGTCTGGTTTCTATTCCCGTTGGCGGGATTGTTTAGGCAGGCCACACGTCGTCTAACAGATATCGATGAGTCCAAACGTGCCGCGCTCACACGCATGTTCGGCTCATCGGCATGGGAAGAAGAGCTGTATCCGGTCGAAGATGCGGACTTGTTGGGGGCTATACCTGAACGACGCAGGGATTTGGACCCTCGAGGTTTGGAGGCCTATGTTCAAAAACGGCTGAGCACCATATTCGGAAAAGTACTTAAGCCGCTTGCACTGCCCGTTCATAGAGGCCCGCAGATGTTCTCCCTATTCCTCTGCATCTCGAACAAGACGCCTAAAGCAACGGCGTTGGCGATGAGGATCGGGAATCACCTCTTAGACCCGAAGCGGCATCTCATCAAAAGTTCTGCCACGAAGTAGGCGGCCAGCTCTCTTTTTATTCTTCCCGCCCCATTGTTTGAAGAAGAATGCAGCGCCCGATTTGCGGCACATGAATTCGATTTCATCGACCCACTCTGGCTTCATCTCGCGCGCACGCGGGCCGCTTTCGCCACCCACAATGACCCAGTGAATATCGCGCAGGTCACCGCCAGCAACGGATCCGATAAGTGGCTCCATCGAAACGAAACGGACTGCAGCCGGAACAGCTCTGATTGCGTCGAGCCGGTTAAGAACTCTGCTGTCCTCTATACTTGTTCCAAGCCATACATTTGGAAGTACGGGAAAGCGAGCACCGCTCAGGACTGCAGCCATGCGTTCAGGGCGTTTAGACAGAATTTGGTAAGTGTGATGCGGCGTTTCTCGCATTACAGCCCAAACCCGATAGATAAAATCGACTGGGACATCCTCGTGGAAAAGGTCCGACATTGAGTTGACGAAGACCTTGCGAGGTTTTGCCCAGGAACGCGGGGTATCGAGTGAAGATTCGTCTATTCGAATTTCCCCAGTCCAGACCGTTCGACCGCCACTCTTGCGGGTAAGTCCTTGGTACTTCTCAAGACCCATGGCATCGAGCCGGGCTGCCATCCGCATCGCATAACAATTCGTGCATCCAGCAGTCAGCACAGTGCATCCAGCAACTGGATTCCAAGTCGCGTCGGTCCACTCGATCGATGTGTCAGCCATAGGAGCCTCGTAAGTTCCTATAGAATCTCAAGAAAGAGGTTAAATTTAGTTACTTGATCTTTTGTTTCAACTGACGGTGATTGCTACCTTTTCAAGGATGCACATCATCGCCGCATTCTCCTCACCTCACCGCCCCATCGCCTCCAGACCTTCCGCACACTTCCGGGTTACCGCTGGTCGTCCAATCAATGGAAAGGACAGACCATGCGCACCATGACAGCTCTCGCTCTCGCCGCCACGCTTTCCCTCGGCACGCCCGCGCTCGTGATGGCGCAAGGGACAGGCGCCGCCAAGGACACCAGCGCGCCGAAATCCACCGTGCAGATCAACAAGATCCAGGTGATCGACGTCAAAACGCTGCCCGATGCCGTGAAGACGCAGGTCGATGAGGTCGTGTCGAAGACCAGCGAGGAGGACATGAAGGGCCTGCGCGCCTCCATCGATGCCTCGCCGGCCGCCGCCAATGCGCTGAAGGAAAAGGGCGTGACATCGGCGCATGTGGTCGCGGTGAATATCGCGGACGGCGTGCTGACAATGTTCACGAAGGCGGCGTGAGGACCTGTAGCCCGGATGGAGCGCAGCGTAATCCGGGAATCAGAGCTTCCGCATATCGCCGGTCCCCGGATTGCGCTGCGCTCCATCCGGGCTACGAAAAGCGGATGACGCTGCTGGCGTCATCCGCTTTTGCAACTTAACCCGCCGAATCATCCTCGATGATCGGGCCGAACAGCTCCCAGCGCTCGCCGTTGAACTTCTGCATCTGCAATTGCTTGTTGACGCGGTAGTCGGTGGGCGAGGTGGTGAGCTTCATGCCGGGCAGGTGCAGGTCGGTCTCCAGACCGGACAGGCTGGTGGCCTGCTTCATCACATTGGCGCGGGTGAGATCGTCGCCGCAGCGCTTCAGGACTTCCACCATCACCTGGGCATTGCCATAGCCATAGGTGTTGAAGTTCGAGTTCTTGTCGCCGTCCGGATAGTATTTTTCCATGAAGGCGAGATAGCGCTTCATGCCGGCATCGTCCTTCCACTGCGGATCGAGCGGGTCCTTGCCGTAATTGGTCGAGATGAGACCCTTGCTGTTGTCGAGACCCGCCGGCACCAGCACCGCGCCCACCGAGGTGGCGTTGATGTCGACGATGTGGACCGGCTTCCAGCCGAGATCGGCGACCTTCTTGATCGCCTGCGCGGCGAATTTCGGCGTCGAGGCGTTGAACAGCAGATCGGCGCCGGAGGACTTCAGCTTGACGATCTGCGAGTCGATGGTGGGGTCGGCGAGTTCGTAGCTCGCGTCCGAGACGATCATCGACGCGGCCTTGTCGCCGAGGCCGGCCTTCATGCCGTTGAGATAGTCGCGGCCGAGGTCGTCGTTCTGCCAGAGGATGGCGATCTTGGCGTTCGGGTGATTCTTGAGAATGTACTTGGCGTAGATCCGGCCTTCGGTGTGGTAGTTGGGATTGTAGCCCATGGTCCACGGAAAATTCTTCGGATCGGAGAAGCGCGTGGCGCCGGTGGCGGCGAACAGCTGCGGCACCTGCTTGGTGTTGAGATATTTCTGCACGGCGGCGTTGGACGGGGTGCCGACGAGCTGGAAGGTGAAGAGGACCTCGTCCGACTCCACCAGCTTGCGCACCTGCTCCACGGCCTTGGGCGGCGAATAGGCGTCGTCATACTGGATCAGGTTGATCTTGCGGCCGTTGATGCCGCCCTGATCGTTGATCATCTTGAAATAGGCCGCCTGGGTCTTGGCGATGGAGGAATAGGCCGAGGCGGGGCCGCTGAACGGGGCGGTCTGGCCGATCTTGATTTCGGTGTCGGTGGCGCCCGGATCGTATTTCTTCTGCGCATGGGCCGCAGTGGCCGATAGCGCGGTCGCCAGCACGGATGTGGCGATCCAATGAACGAGCTTCACTCTCATATCGTCGTCTCCCTGATGATGTGTAACTCGACGGTCTTCCCGCGCGGGCGCCGCCGTTATCAGGGAGTGTGAGGTAAGGTTGTGGGATTGGCAAGGTTCGCGGTGTCCTTCACCTCTCCCCGGTGGGGAGAGGTGAAGGGAAGCGCTTCGTTCTATCTTGCGAGGATCAGCACCAGCAGCGCCAGCGCGGCCGGCGCGGCCTGAACGTAGAGGATGCGCTTGCTCACGCTGTAGGCGCCATAGACACCGGCCGCGATCACGCAGGCCAGGAAGAACGCCTTGATCTGGAAGGCGAAGGCGGCGTCGGGATGCAGCAGGCCCCAGATCAGGCCGGCGGCGAGGAAGCCATTGTAGAGACCCTGATTGGCGGCGAGCACGGCGGTGATCTCGGCCTTTTCCGGCGTGTTCCTGAACGTCTTCAGGCCCTGCGGCTTCTGCCAGAGAAACATCTCCAGCACGAGGAAATAGACATGCAGCAGTGCCACCAGCGCGGTCAGTCCATTACCCAACACAGTCATGGCAATCCCCCGATCATGATCCCCTTACCGGATGGCTCTAGCATGCTGCCGCTGGCCGCAGTAGCCGTTTGCGACGGATCTGTGTTGTGGCCGCATGCGCAGCCGGCCTATAGTCGGTGATGTCCATCGAGTTTGCCATGTGACCGATTTGCCTCCCGCCTTTGAGACCGATATCGCGGCGGTGCAGCGGATCGAGGCCGTGCCGAAGATCCTCGAAGTCGTGTGCCGCACCACGGGCATGCGTTTTGCCGCGGTGGCGCGGGTGACCGACAGTCGCTGGATCTGCTGCGCGGTGCGCGACGAGATCGCGTTCGGGTTGGTGCCCGGCGGCGAGCTCCAGGTCGAGACCACGCTGTGCCACGAGATCCGCCAGCATCGCGAGCCGGTGGTGATCGACCATGTGGCCACAGACGCCGTCTATAGCGGCCATCACACGCCGGCGATCTACGGGCTGCAGAGCTATATCTCGATGCCGATCTTCCTGGCCGATGGCAGCTTCTTCGGCACGCTCTGCGCGATCGATCCGGAGCCGCATGTGCTGAACACGCCGGAGACGCTCGGCATGTTCAAGCTGTTCGCCGAGCTGATCGCGTTCCATCTCAATGCCGCCGACAAACTCGCGGTGAGCGAGGCCGATCTGTCGAGCGAGCGCAAGACCGCGGATCTGCGCGAGCAGTTCATCGCGGTGCTCGGCCACGACCTGCGCAATCCGCTGGCCTCGATCGCCGCGGTGGCGCGGCGCCTGCGCAAGGCGGCGCTGAGCGAGGAGGAGTTCGGCTATCTCGATCTGATGCAGAACAGCGTGCGCCGGATGGCCGGACTGATCGACAATGTGCTGGATTTTGCTCGCGGCCGGCTCGGCGACGGGCTGACGCTGACCCGCACGGCGCAGGATCTGGCGCCGGTGTTGCGGCAGGTGGTGGGCGAGCTGCAGGCCCATGCGCCGGGGCGGCAGATCGATCTGCTGCTTGATCTCAAACTGCCGGTGGATTGCGATCCCGCGCGGATCGGACAGCTATTGTCCAATCTGCTCGGCAATGCGCTCGCTTATGGTGATCCGGCGCGCCCGATCACGGTCAGCGCGCAGACCGGGCTGCAGCAGTTCGAGCTGTCGGTCACCAATCACGGCGCGCCGATCCCGCCGGCGATTCTGGACAAGCTGTTCTTGCCGTTTTCGCGCGGCGCCGGGCAGGACAAGCAGGAGGGGCTTGGTCTCGGTCTCTACATCGCGTCCGAGATTGCGCGCGCCCATGGCGGCATGCTGAGCGCGACATCGACAACCGATGAGACGTGTTTCGTGTTTCACATGCCGCTGGTATGAGCGCGGGTCACAGGGCCGTAGGTGGGGTAGAGCGGTAGCGCCGGAGCGAACCCATCATTCCATCGATCCGGGGGGCTGGCCGACGCGTCTCGCTGCGCGCCACCCATCCTACGGCCTCAGCGTATGGCTGGTTGTTGTAATGCAGTATCGAGCCATGGCCGCTCCGCAGACGCTAGCCCCGTGAGGCGGCCCTGGATGTAGTTGCAGCCCCAGTCGCGCAGCATCGATGCGCTCGTTTCGTCCTGCACCCATTCGGCGACGGTCTGGATCTCCAGGCGGTGGCAGAGATCGATCAGCGTCTGCACGAAGGCGCGGTCATCGGCGGAATGGGCGATGTTCTGCACGAAGGCGCCGTCGATCTTGACGATGTCCACGGCCAGCTTGCGCAGATTGCGGAACGAGGTGTAGCCGGCGCCGAAATCGTCGATGGCGATGCGGCTGCCGAGCGCCTTCAGGCGATTGACGAAGCTCCTGATGTCGTCGAGGTCGTGGATCGCCACCGTCTCGGTGATCTCCACGATCAGCCGCTGGGCGACGCCGGGATGCGCGCGCATCATGGATTCGATGGTCGCCCACCAGTCCGGGTCCGTGGTGGTGGCCGGCGAGATGTTGAGCGAGAGCTGCACATGCGGTGCGGCGGCGAGCTCGGCGATGACCAGCTCGAGCACGCGGTGATCGACCATGCGGATCAGGCCGAGCCGTTCGGCCACCGGCACGATGTCCGGCGCCAGCAGCAGCTGGCCGTCATCCTGCTTCATGCGCACCAAAGCTTCATAGAAGGCCGGGCCGCTGCGATTGGCATGCACCACCGGTTCGAAGGCACAGACGATGCGGCGCTCGTTCAGCGCGGTGACGATCTCGTCGGTGACGCGGATATTGACGCGGCGTTGGGCGTCGCGCTCCACATTCGGTCGCCACAGGTTGAAGCTGCCGCGGCGGCGGCGCTTGGCGCTATCCAGCGCTTCCTGCGCGCGGTTGACGGCCTCGTTGATGTCGCGGCCATAGCGCGGAATGCTCACCGCGCCGATGGTGGCGGTCACGGAGACCGGGCCTGATTTGGTCGGGATCACCTCGTCACGAATGCCGGCGAGGAAACGCTCGGCGGCGACATTGGTGTCGTCGGCGGTACAGTTCTTCAGCACCAGGCCGAATTTGTTGCCGGAGAAGCGCCCCATGATATCGCCGCCGCGCAGCCGCAGGCGGATGCGTTTGGCGAGGTCGGCGATGACGTCGTCGGCGACGTCGAATCCGAACGCATCGTTGATGCGGCCGAGATGATCGATGGCGATCAGCATGAACGCAAAGGAGGCGCGGAAGCGCGTGGCTTCCTCGATGCTTTCGGCCAGAGCGGCAAGCAGATGCGTGCGGTTCAGTTCGCCGGTGACGGGATCGCGCTGCGAGAGCTTGACCAGTTGCTCGTCATGGGCATGGCGCTCGTTATTGATGCGCACGATGCCTTCGACGTGAAGCGGGCGGCCGTCGGAGCCGGTGCGGACGCTGCCGCTTTCCTCGATCCACAACAGCGGCGCGGTGGTGGAGGCGCGGACGCCGTAATCGATGCGATAGGTGCCGCCGGATTGCAGCGCCGAGACCAGCGCCTCGCTGCGCACGGCGCGGTGCGGTTCGATCAGCGCAGCGAAATCGCTGCCGCGCATGAGCGTTTCACGGGGAATGTCGGCGAAGATCGCTGTCGCTGCGCCGGTCCAGGCGATGGTGTCGCTGGCGATGTCCCAGACAAAGGCGCTCTGGCCGAGACGCGCCAGGATGTCCCCTTCGGAAATCGCGGGTTGCCCGGCTGGAGTCTGATCGGATGGGGCGGATGTCAATGTCGCCTCGTTTCGGGACGCCGCTTGCGGTGATTCGTGTCACGACAATACGGCCTGACTGCTCAAAAAAGTTAGTCGAAGTACCCATATGACGAAGAAATCGTAGCGGTGTGGCACGTTTAAGCAAGACCCGCGTAAGCTGATACAACTGTGGAGAGCAGCGGCACGAGACTTGCGACAGTGGTACCGGATGGACCACCGTCCGTCCTGATTTGAGACGCGAGCGCGCTTAACCATGTCGATCACGGCGACCAGCCGCATATCCCCCACCACGTCGCATCCGATGCGACGGGCGGGCGATATCGTGATCGAACGGGAGCCGCAGCAGTCAGGTCACGCGATCACGCCGACAGAACCGGTATCGCGCGCCATTCCGGCCTCGTTGCGCATCGCGCGGCCCGATCCATCCTTCATCACGCATCTGATCGCGACTGCGGAGCAGGTACCGCAGACGCGGACGCTGCGGCGTGCCGAGATTGCCGACGTGGAAGCGGCGTATCGGAAGGTGGTGGATGTATATGCAGCGGGATCAGTGGCCCACCGTATGACACGGGTGGCCTGATCTTTTTTCCATCCCCGGAGCGTAGCGAATGGGAGAGGGAGGAGAGAGACCTCAGCTCTTCGGCTTCTCCGGCGTCGATCCATCCGGCTGTAGATCAGGCGAGGTGATCTGCGGCGAGGTGTGGGAGATGACTTCGGGCGGCACCGGCTTGCTGTCGATCTGCGGTTCGACCTTCTCGATCTTCGGCTCCATCCTGGGCTCGATGCGCTCAAGCTTCGGCTCCGCCTTCTCGGTCAGCACGGATTCGGCGACCGAAGCCGCCGCCGGCACGGGGGCAGGGGGCGGTACAGGCGCCGGCGTCGGCGCGACGGGCGGCGGCGCGGGCTGGTGATAGTGCGGAGCGGGCTCCGGCGCGTAGACCGGCGCAGCGACACGGCGCGGACGGCGGGCGCGCAGCGAGACGCCAGCGAGGAAATCCACCAAAGCGACCAGGGTGATGGTGAAGAAGGTGGCATTGCCGAATTTCGGCAGCATCGCAAATTCATAGGCGGCGCCGGCAAACACCAGCAGCGATAGCAGATGATCGGTGAAATATTTCGACGCCGGCCGTGCCGCGCGCATCACCTCGAGCAGCAGCAACAGTATCGACAGCGAAACCAGTACGTCCTTCAACGAGATATAGAGGACGTCCTGTGACGGCAGGGTGATGGAGAAAAGCTGCACCGGGCCTGCCAGCGACAGGTCGGGCATCAGGAAAACGATGATGTTGCAGATCGCTACCGGAATCAGCAGCAGCGGAAAACCGATCATCGGGGGAGCCTTCTTCGCGCGAGTAAAACGAACGCGTGACGATGCGGGCGCATCATCCGGGAAACGCGTTGGCGCTAGTGTTGAAGCGAATTCGGGCGGAAGTACAGTTCAGAAATGAACTTATGGTGCGGTACGCTAACCGGGAGCGAGCATCCCGCGCCCGCTGCCGCTTTGCGCGGCCCTGGTTGCAACCATCGCTGGACGGAGGCTGCCGGATATCTGTTGCAACAAAAGACAAACCCCGCCGAAGGCGGGGCTTGGATATCTGCCGAGGGACGAGGCGGAGCCGCGTGGGCGGCTTGCCTTCCAGTCTGAATCAGGCGTCCTTCTTCACCTTCAGAACCTGACGGCCCTTATACATGCCGGTCTTCAGGTCGAGGTGGTGCGGACGGCGCAGCTCGCCGGAGTCCTTGTCCTCGACATAGGCAGTGCTCTTGATCGCGTCAGCCGAACGACGCATGCCACGCCGCGACGGCGATGTTTTTCTTCTCGGAACGGCCATAGCAGTATTCCTTGCAACTTCTCTTGCCAGAAGGTCTGGGCGGTGTTTTCGATCGCTGCCCGGTTCCGGGCGGCCAGCACAAAGCGCGCGGGCAAAATCGCTGATAAGGCCGGGCTTATAACGGATGCGTGACGCCAATGCTAGGGCGGGGAGGGTGGAAATTTCGGGGAATCCGAAACTCGTCGTTCCGGGGCGCGGACGGCGTCAGCCGGTAGCGAGCCCGGAACCTCGCGCGGCTCTATCATGACGAGAATCCGGGTTCGCGCCTCCGGCGCGCCCCGGAATGACAGCCTAGCTGTCCCAGCACCGTCCCAGTTCGGCCGACTGGGAGCGCGCCACATAGCGCGAGGCCAGCCGACGGACGCCCGGACCTGGCGTTTTGGCACTTCTGGTGACCGGATTGGGCAGAATCGCGGCCAAAAGGGCGGCTTCCCGTGCCGAAATGTTTGAAACCGATCGCCCGAAGGCGAATCGGGAACCGGCTTCGGCGCCGAACTGCCCGCTCGGACCCATTTCAGCGATGTTCAGGTAAAGTTCCAGAATCCGCTGTTTACTGAGAACGAAATCGATCCACATGGCCAGCGGGATCTCCAGCCCCTTCCGGATGAAACTGCGGCCCGGCCACAGGAACAGGTTCTTGGCCACCTGCTGGGTGATGGTGGAGCCGCCGCCGGAAATCTCGCCCTCCTGGGCGTCGTCGATGGCGCTCTGCAGCGAGTTCCAATCGATACCGCGATGGTTGCAGAATTTGGCATCCTCCGATCCGACCACGCTGCGTGGCATGGCCGGGGACATGTCCTTCAGGTCCACCCAGGTCCGTTCCACCGGGGCGCCGGTGATCCAGCGCCAGATCATCAGGGTCGAGACTGGCTGGCCGGCCGCATAGAGCGGAGTGAGCAGATAGGGGATCAGGATGAGCAGGAGCCCGATCAGGATGAGGCGGCGGACGAGGCGCAAAGGCGGGTTTCCTGCTCACAGCTATCCCGCTGATAAAGCGGGGTTTCGGTGCTGTTTTCAAGGCGGTTAAGCTTGCCGCGACCAATCGCGGCGGGGTGCCGCAGGCGCAATTGACGTGGGCACTGCCATAGAGGATTGTCCGGCCAAATTGATCTGGAGCTATTCTTAATGTCGACCGGTGCTTCCACCAAAGATTTTGCCTCCCGCCTGGACCAGACCGCAGACGATACCGAAGCCGTCCTCACCAAGGTGCTTGGCGATGGCGTATTGCCGGACGAAATCGCGCGGCCGAAGCGGCTGATGGACGCTATGCGCTATTCGTCGCTCGGCGGCGGCAAGCGGCTACGCCCGTTCCTGGTGGTGGAGAGCGCGGCGGTGTTCGGCGTGCATCGCGAGCCGGCGCTGCTGGTCGGTGCGGCTCTCGAATGCATCCACTGCTATTCGCTGATCCATGACGACCTGCCGGCCATGGACAACAGTGACCTCCGCCGCGGCCGCCCGACCCTGCACAAGGCCACCGACGATGCGACTGCCATTCTTGCCGGTGACGCACTGCTGACCCTGGCTTTCGACATCGTGACGCGCGACGAAATTCATTCCGACGCCAATGTGCGCCTGCTGCTCACCCGTGCGCTGGCGCGCTGCGCCGGTCTCGGCGGCATGGTCGGCGGCCAGATGCTCGATCTCGCGGGCGAGGGCCGTTTTGGCGATACCGGTCCGGTGGACGTGGCCCGTGTGCAGCAGATGAAGACCGGCGCGCTCTTGCGCTATGGCTGCATCGCCGGCGCGCTGCTCGGCCAAGCCACGCCGAAGGAGTACAAGGCGCTGGACGATTACGGCCGCGCGCTGGGTGAAGCCTTCCAGATCGCCGACGATCTGCTCGACGTCGAAGCCGATGCCGCCACGCTCGGCAAGCCGGCCGGCGCCGACGCTGCGCTCAACAAGACCACCTTCGTGACCCAGCTTGGCGTCGATGGCGCCAAGAAGCGGGTCGCCGATCTGATTGCGACGGCGGATGCGTCGCTGTCGATCTTCGGCAACAAGGGCGACGTGCTGCGCGCCGCGGCCCGCTTCGTGGCCGAGCGCAAGAACTAAGCGAGCTGACATGACGGAGACGGGCAGGGATCTCGACGAACTCCTCGCCCGTTTCCGGAAAATGCCGCTGGCCTGGCGCCTCGTCTATGGACGGCCACGCACCTTTGCGGCGCTTGCCATCGGCATTGTCGTCTGCCTGCTGCTGCCGTCGTCGCTGCGGCTGGTGACGCGGCTCTTGATCGGCTGGGACACGTTCATCGCCGTCTATCTGCTGCTGGTCTACGGCATGATGCTGCGGGGTGGCAGCCAGCACATTCGCCGCAACGCCGCGCTGCAGGACGATGGCAGTCTCGTCATCCTGATGGTGGCGGCGTTCGGCGCCTTTGCCAGCATCGCGGCGATCGTATTCGAACTCGGCGCCAGCAAGAATGCGGCTGAACTCGCGCTTGCGATGGTCACCATCGCATCGTCCTGGGCCGCGGTGCATACGACCTTTTCGCTGCACTATGCGCATCAGTTCTATCGCGGACCGAAGCCCGGCGGACTGGCCTTTCCCGCAGGCGACAAGCCCGAGAATCCCGATTATTGGGATTTTGTCTATTTTGCCTTCGTCATCGGCATGACCGCACAAACCTCCGACGTCGGTATTACCGACAAGAGTATCCGCCGCACCACGACGGCCCACGGCATCGTGTCGTTCATCTTCAACACGGCGCTTGTGGCGCTGATGGTGAATATTGCGGCGAGTGCGATTTGACGGCCTCGTAGCCCGGATGGAGCGTAGCGCAATCCGGGAGCCGGCGTTTCAATCGAATCTATGGTCCCCGCATTGCGCTGCGCTCCATGCGGGCTACGCGGAGCACATTGACCTCCCTATCCATCCGCGCAAAGTAACTTCGCAACAGGTGCCGCCCGCGTGGAAGCCAAGTTCTCCATATTCCTCACTTTGATCGCCGCGCTGGCCGCCACCGCGCTGCTGGCCAAGCGGATCAATATCGCGCCTGCCATCCTGCTCCTTCTCGTCGGCATCGCGCTCGCTTTCGCGCCCGGCATGCCCGCGCTCGAATTGTCGCCGGACGTGGTGCTGCTCGGCGTCCTGCCGCCGCTGATCTATTCGGCCGGCGTCGCCATGAGCTGGCGCGAATTTCGCTTCAGTCTTCGGCTGATCACGCTGCTCGCCGTCGGCTGCGTGATCTTCACCGCCTGTCTCGTTGCCACCGCCACGCATTATCTCATTGGTCTGCCTTGGGGCGTTGGTTTCCTGCTCGGCGCTATCGTCGCGCCGCCGGATGTGGTCGCGCCGCTCGCGGTGGCGCGAAAACTCGGCTTGCCGCGGCGGTTGCTCGTGGTGCTGGAAGGCGAGGGGCTCGCCAATGATGCCACCACCCTGATCCTGTATCGTTTCGCTGTCGCCGCTATCACCACCGGCGCGTTTTCGTTGCCGAAAGCGGCCGGCACCTTCGTAGCCATCCTCGCCTGCGAACTGGCTTTCGGCCTCGCCATCGGTTGGCTCAGCCTTCGCCTGCGCCACTGGGCACGGGATCCGCAGGTGGAGATCACGCTGTCGCTGCTGACGCCCTATGTCGCCTATCTCATTCCCGAACATTTCGGCGGCTCCGGCGTCATCGCCACCGTCGCCTGCGGGCTCTACATTTCCTGGAATGGTCCCCTGCTGATCTCGGCCGCGACGCGTCTGCAGGGCATCTTCTTCTGGGATTTGGTGATCTATCTCGTCGAGGGGCTGTTGTTTCTGATGACCGGCTTCCAGATGCGGGCGCTGATCGAAAAATCCAAAGCGTTTCCGCTCGCCGAGATCGTCACTGCGACGGCGCTGGTCATGGCCGTGATCATCGCCGCGCGCTTCATCTGGGTCTATGCGGCGATCTATGTGCCACGGATGTTGAGCGCCGATCTGCGCAAGCGCGATCCCGCGCCGAACTGGCGCTGGACTTTTGTCGTCGCCTTCACCGGTGTGCGCGGGGCCGTGTCGCTCGCCGCCGCGCTGGCGCTGCCGTTTACGATGATGTCCGGCGAGGCCTTTCCGGCTCGCGATCTGATCCTGTTCGTCTCGTTCAACGTGATCCTGATCACGCTGGTCGGATTCGGCCTCGGCCTGCCGCTGGTGGTGCAATGGATGAAGATCGGCGAGATTGGCCACCGCGAGCATATCGCCGAGCACGAGGCCGAACTGCAGGCACGCCGCGAAGCGCTGGCCCGCGCGCTGGCCTCGCTGGATGCCATGACCGACGACCGAGAGTTATCGGATGAAGTCGTGAAAATTCTTCGTGCACGGCACGAGAGCCGTTCGAACCAGCTGCCGGACGAACTCGATCCCGAAGTCGATGTCTCCGCACTCGGCACCGATCTGGTGCGAGAACTGATCAAGGAAGAGCGCAAGTTCATCCACATGCAATTGCGCGACGGCAAGATTACGGATGAAAGCCGCAGAAGGATCGAGCGCGATCTCGATCTCGAAGAGGCGGGGTTGATCAACCGGGAATATCGACGGATGCCGTTATAAGGTTGACGGGCGGCTAAACGAAATCGGCCGGGCAATGCCCGGCCGTTTCGATTCAGCTATAAATGGACCGTGCCTACTCCGCCGCGGTCACGATCTCCGGCGTCTTGCTGCCCTTGCCGTAACGCTGGTCGATATAGTCGATCACCAGCGCCTTGAAGTCGGCCGCAATGGTCGGGCCGCGCAGGGTGCGGAATTTCTCGCCGTCGACGAAGACCGGAGCGGCCGGGGTTTC
This sequence comes from Bradyrhizobiaceae bacterium PARB1, assembly GCA_002256345.1. Lineage (GTDB taxonomy): Bacteria > Pseudomonadota > Alphaproteobacteria > Rhizobiales > Xanthobacteraceae > Tardiphaga. The sequence goes on from NKIY01000001.1 coordinate 98,417, forward strand.
GCCCGTACCGGGGAGCGAGATGCCGATATTGGCATGCTTGGATTCGCCGGGGCCGTTCACGATGCAGCCCATCACGGCGACGTTGAGGTTCTCGACACCGGGATACTGGGTCTTCCAGGTCGGCATTTCGACGCGGATGAAATCCTGGATCGAACGCGCCAGTTCCTGGAACGTGGTCGAGGTGGTGCGACCGCAGCCGGGGCACGCCGCGACCAGCGGCACGAAGGTGCGGAAGCCCATGGTCTGCAGCAGTTCCTGCGCGACCTGTACTTCCAGTGTGCGATCGCCGCCGGGCTCGGGCGTGAGCGAAATGCGGATGGTGTCGCCGATGCCCTGCTGCAACAAGATGCCGAGCGCGGCCGAGGAGGCGACGATGCCCTTCGAGCCCATGCCGGCTTCGGTGAGGCCGAGATGGATGGCATAGTCGGAGCGCGAGGCCAGCGTCTGATAGACTGCGATGAGGTCCTGCACCGCCGAGACCTTGGCGGACAGGATCATCTTGTTCTTCGGCATGCCGAGCTCTTCAGCACGGGCGGCCGACAGCAGCGCCGACTGCACCATGGCCTCACGCGTGACCGCGCGAACATCCTTCGGATTCGCGGATAGCGCGTTCTCGTCCATCAGCTTGGTAAGCAGCTCCTGATCGAGCGAGCCCCAATTGGCGCCGATGCGGACTGCCTTGTTGTTCTTGTTCGCGATCTCGATGATGTCGGCGAACTGGCTGTCGCGCTTGCTCTTGAAGCCGACATTGCCGGGATTGATGCGATATTTGTCGAGCGCAGCAGCGCAGGCCGGATATTCGGCGAGCAGCTTGTGGCCGATATAGTGAAAATCACCGACCAGCGGGGTCGTGATGCCCTGCTTGTCGAGCGCTTCGCGGATATGCGGGACGGCAGCGGCAGCCTCGTCGCGGTCGACGGTGATGCGGACCATTTCCGAGCCCGCGCGCGACAGCGCTGCGACCTGGTCGATGGTGCCCTGGATGTCGGCCGTGTCGGTGTTGGTCATCGACTGCACGACGATCGGGGCGCCGCCGCCGACGGCGATATTGCCGACCATGACCTGGGTGGTGTGGTGTCGCGGCGCCGGGCCAGCAACATCCTGCGGAATTTCGAACTTGTTCATGGGGTCTCGAATATCAGGTTTTAGTGACATTCAGCAATGCGTTAGTGGCTGCGGAGCGCGCCGGTCGGTTAACGAGAACCAGCCCGGCGATGACCAGAAGCGCAGCCAGCCCGAAGGCGGGGGTGAGCTGATCTCCAAGGATCAAATAGCCTCCCACAACGCCGAATAAAGGGGTGATGAAGGTGAAAGCCGCCAATTTGCTGGCAGAGTAGGTCTTGATCAGGCTGAACCAGAGCAAAAAGGTGAGGCCGACCACCCAGAACGCCTGAAATGCCAGCAGCGATACGGTCAGCGTACCGGGAACCGCCGGGATTCGCTCGCCGGCCACCAGCGCAGCGATACCGAGGATCGGGACCGACAGGCCGACCTGGTATCCCAATGCCTTTTCAGGCGCGGCAGTAATAAGCTTGGTGCGCTTTACCACCAGCGTCGTCGCTGCCCACATGGCCGCGCCGGCGATCATCAGCAAGTCGCCGAACAGGACGCTTGTGGTGACATTTGGCTGTGGGACGCCGATGGCGACCGCGACGCCGGCGAAGCTCACCGCGAGGCCGGCCCATTGCGCGGCGCGAAGCCGTTCACCGAGCAGCTGGTAGGCGCCGAAGGCGACGAAGAACGGCATCGTATAGAGAAACACCACGGCGCGGCTCGCCGAAGTCAGTTCGAGCCCGTGATAGATCAGCAGGAATTCGAAGCCGAAGATTGCGCCGACAAACAGGCCGGCGCCCAGCGTGCCGTCGCGCTCGAACAGTTTGACGCCGCGAAACCTGGCGATGGCGAGAATCACCAGCAATGCACCGGCGGAGCGGATCGCCGCCTGCGTGTAAGGCGGGATTTCGCGCAGAACCAGCTTGATGGCGATCTGGTTGAAGCCCCAGGTCAGGCACAGCATCAGCACGAGAAGGATCGCGCCGACGGTCAGCGGACGTCCGACGGGCGGGATGGGACTTGGCTCTGCCGACATTCGACCTCGGTCCGGCTTGTCGCCGTGTTGTTATGGGTGGCTCAATGCTGGCAGTGAGCGCAGGTACCTGTGATCTCCACCACAGAGAGCTTCGGGGTGAAGCCTGTCAAGCGCGCGGCGTCGTTCAGGCTCTGCGCCACCTGTGCCGCCGGCACTTCGCCGACCGATCCGCATTTGTCACAGATCAGGAAGGCGACCATCGATGTCGTGCCGTGATCATGGGCGCAGGCCAGAAAGGCGTTGCGGCTCTCTATGCGGTGGACGAGGTCATTGGCCATCAGGAAATCGAGCGCGCGATAGATCGTGATGGGCGCCGGGCGCGACACGGTCTTGGCCAATTCCTCGATGATTTCATAAGCGCCGAGCGGCCGGTGACTGGCCAGCAGTGCCTCGAACACCTGACGGCGGATCGGGGTCAGCTTCTGTGAGCGCTTGGCGCAGACCTGCTCAGCATGACGAAGCGCGTCCGCTGTGCAGCGGTCGTGGTCATGGTCCGGGGCGGGAAATGTGGGCTTCGGCGCGTTCATTGCTCGTAATGTAGTCGCTTTGTGGTCGTTCGCCCATGGCGGCCAGGCAAAAGCTCAACAAGAAGACGTGGAAGCTCCGTCCATGCGTCCAGCGCATGTCTGCGACACTTTAGCACAGGGTAGTCGAGAATATAAGCTAGCTTATTTTATGCCAGCTTAAGGAGCTTTTCGATGTCGTCCCAGTCTGACACTGGCACCGATTTTCTGTCCGCCTTGTTCGAAACCCAGCGCATGCTGCGGCAGCTTGCCGACAAGAAAGCGCGCCATCTCGGCATGACCCGCGCCCAATGGGCGGTGCTGGCCAAGGTCGAGCGGAATGAAGGGCAGAAACAGACCGACCTCGCCGACGCCATGGAGATGGCGCCGATCAGCCTGACGCGGCTGATCGACAAATTGTGCGACAGCGGCCTCATCGAACGCCGCAATGACGATACCGACCGCCGCATCAAGCGGCTGTATCTCACCGAGGCCGCGCGTCCGCTGATGGCGAAGCTCGGCGTGTTGCGCGGCGATCTGATGCAGGTCGCATTCGCGGGACTAAGCGAAGCCGACGTGCACCAGCTCGTCGATCATCTCGAAACCATCAAAGACAACATCCGCGTTGCGCTGAATCCCGCAGCCGCCAAGACCAAGGAACAAGCTTATGGCTGAGCCCGTGTTGAAATTTCCCGACAAAGACGCCCCCGAAGGTGGAGGCGAGGGGACCGCTACCAAACAGCGTCAGGGCATGAAGGGCTTTCTGACGCGCTATCGCCGGCCATTGCTGCTGATCGTGCTGCCGGCGGTCGTTCTCGTTGGCGGTTTCGCATTCTATCTCTCGGGTGGTCGCTATGTCGGCACCGACGATGCTTATGTCGGTGCGCAAAAAGTGCTGATCACGCCTGAGATCGCCGGCAAGGTGTCGCGCGTCGTGGTGCGAGAGGGCCAGCATGTCAATGCGGGCGATACGTTGTTCGAGATCGATCCGGTCCCGTTCCAACTCGCTTTGCAGCAAGCTCAGGCGAAGCTGGATGATGCCAAGGTGTCGTTCGCGACGCTGAAATCCAACATCAAATCCTACGGTGATATGCTCGAACTCGCGCGCCAGGGCGTCGAGCTGAAGCAGCGCGATGTCGAACGCAAGACGACGTTGGTGAGGTCGTTGTCGGGTTCGCAGCTTGATCTCGACACCGCGACCACGAACTATGTCGTCGCGCGTGCGCAGCTCGAACTGCTGCAACAGCAACTCGCCAATTCGAACGACAAGCTGCTCGGCAATCCCGATCTGCCGCTTGAGCAGTTCCCGGCCTTTGTGCAGGCCAAGGCGGCGCTCGGCGACGCCCAGCGCAATCTCGATCACACTGTCCTGAAGGCGCCGATCTCCGGTGTGGCGACGCAGGTCGACAACATTCAGCTCGGGCGCTTCGTCGCCGCCTCGACGCCGATCCTCACGGTGATCGACGATGCACGCCCGTGGGTCGATGCGAATATGAAGGAATCCGATCTGACCTATGTGGCCGTCGGCCAGAAGGTGGATATCGAGGTCGATGCTTTCCCGAACCATGCCTTCAAGGGCACGGTCGGCTCGCTCAGCCCGGGCACTGGCGCGCAGTTCGCGATCCTGCCGCCGCAGAATGCGACGGGCAACTTCGTGAAAGTCGTGCAGCGCGTGCCGGTGCGTATTTATCTCGACTACACCGATCCGGCGGTGAAGAGACTCAAGGCCGGCATGAGCACCTATACGACCATCGACACCGAACATCGCCGTTCGCTGGCGGCTCTGTTCGGCGCATCGTCCGCGAAGGCAGCACAGGACTGATCCTATGAGCACGCCGGTGGCATCATCCAGCGCAGTCCCAGGCTTTCGCCGCAACATGGTGACGGTCTGCGCCATGACCGCCACTATCATGCAGGCGCTCGACACCACGATCGCCAATGTAGCGCTGCCCTATATGCAGGGCTCGCTGTCGGCGTCGCAGGATCAGGTCAACTGGGTGCTGACGTCTTACATCGTCGCCGCGGCGATCATGACCGCGCCGGTCGGCTTCATCGCCAACCGGTTCGGTCGCAAGAAGGTGTTCATCGTCTGCTCGGCGGGCTTTACGCTGGCTTCGGTGCTGTGCGGTCTCGCGCAAGACATCACGCAGATGGTCGGCTTTCGCCTGCTCCAGGGCGTTTTCGGCGCGGCTTTGGTGCCGTTGTCGCAGGCTGTGATGCTTGACTCCTATGCCTTGCACGAGCGTGCCAAGGCGATGTCGATCTGGGGCATGGGCGTAATGCTCGGTCCGATCATGGGGCCGTCGCTCGGCGCCTGGCTCACCGAGACCTATTCCTGGCACTGGGTGTTTTTCGTCAATCTGCCGTTCGGCATCGTCACGGTGGCCGGCCTCATGATCTTCATGGACGAGACCGAGCTGAACCTGAAGATGAAGTTCGACTGGTTCGGCTTCATTGCCCTCGCCGTCGGCATCGGTTCGATGCAGCTCGCCCTCGATCGCGGCGAGCAGCTTGGCTGGCTGGAATCGAACGAGATCGTCATCGAGGCGATCGTCGCCATCGTCGGTTTCTACTATTTCTTCGCGCATTCTTTCACGACCTCGCGGCCGTTCATCCAGTTCGCCATCTTCAAGGACAAGAACTTCGTCGGCGGCTGCATCTTCATGTGCGTGATGGGCCTTGTGCTTTATTCGACCATGTCGCTGTCGTCGCCGTTCCTGCAGAACGTGGTCGGCTATCCGATCCTGACGGCCGGCTTGCTGTTGGCGACGCGCGGCTCCGGCACCTTCGTGGCGATGATGCTGGTCGGCCGCATGATGAAATACATCGAGGCGCGGACGCTGATCATGACCGGCATGACGCTGCTCACCGTGTCGATGTATTTCACAGCGAAATGGACCGATCAGACCGGCGTGCCGGAATTCATCATCGTCAGTGTGGCCCAGGGATTCGGACTGGGGCTCGTCTTCGTACCGCTATCGACAGTGGCGTTCCTGACGCTGCCCAATCACTTGCGGACCGACGGCACGGCAATGCTGACGCTGCTCCGTAATGTCGCGAGTTCGGTGGGCATTTCCATCGTGATTGCCAACCTGACCTCGGGCACGCGAATGGCGCATGCGGTGCTGGTCGAACACATCACGCCGTTCAACAATGCGCTGCAGATGCCGAATGTAGCCGGGGCGATCAATCTGGCGACGGATACTGGCCGCGCGATGATGGATGCGATCGTGACCCTGCAGGCGACGATCATTGCGTTCGGGCTGGATTATCAGCTGATCATGCTGGTGACGCTGGCGGCGATCCCGATGGCGCTGATCATCGGCTCATCGAAGGCGCAGCTCCGCGCGCAAGCGGCGAAGCCGGGCGGGGACGAACATCCGGCGGTGATGGAGTGATCCAGACATGATCCACAAGATGCCAGTCTTGTGGATCATGCTCCGCAGGATCACTAATTCACGCCCACCTTCTTGCCGCGATACATCAGATGCACCGCGCAATTGCAGCCCGGCGGATGCGCGGCGATGTCGGCGGGGGCTTCGTCATTGGCTGGTGTCTGCGCAGCCAGTTTGTCGGCAGCTGCCCTCTCCTGCGCGGCAGCACCCGGAATGTAATTCAGTATCGGCGCCAGCCAGCGCTCGACATCCTCAACGCTCATGTCCTTGCGCGCTGCGTAGTCCTCGACCTGATCGCGCTCGATCTTGCCGACGCCGAAGTAATAGCTTTCGGGATGGCTGAAATAGAGGCCGGACACCGATGAGCCAGGCCACATGGCGTAGCTTTCGGTGAGCGACACGCCAGCCGTATTCTCCGCATCGAGCAGTTTGAACAGCGTCGCCTTTTCGGTGTGATCGGGCTGCGCGGGATAGCCGGGCGCAGGACGAATGCCCTGATACTTCTCCAGGATCAGGTCGTCGGGGGATAGATCCTCGTCCGGCGCATAGGCCCAGAATTCCTTGCGCGCGCGCTCATGCATGCGCTCGGCAAAGGCTTCGGCGAGGCGGTCGGCCAGCGCCTTGCACAGGATCGACGAATAATCGTCATTGGCATTCTTGAAGCGGTCGGCGATGACGTCTTCCCCGATGCCGGCGGTGACGACGAAGGCGCCGACATAATCGGCAACGCCCGAATCCTTCGGTGCGATGAAATCCGACAGCGCCGCATTGAAGCGGCCTTCGCGCTTCTCAAGCTGCTGGCGCAGCGTGTGCAGTGTGGCAATTTCCTTGCCGCGGCTGTCATCGGCGTAGAGGCGGATATCGTCGCCGACAGCGTTTGCCGGCCAGAAGCCAACGGTCGCCTTGGCGGTGAACCATTTTTCCTCGACGATCTGCTTCAGCATTTTTTGCGCATCGGCATAGAGCGAGGTTGCGACTTCGCCCACCACGCTGTCGGTGAGGATGCCCGGGAAACGTCCGGCCAGTTCCCACGTCTGGAAGAACGGCGTCCAGTCGATATAGCGTGCCAGTTCCTCCAGCGAGTAGTCGCTGAAGGTCCGGATGCCGAGGAAGGTCGGCTTGCGGACGGTCTTGCTGAAATCCGCCACATGTGCGTTGCCGCGCGCGGCCGTGAGCGTCAGGCGCTTCTTGTCCTGTTGTGCCTTGAAATGCGCTGCCGAGATTTTTGCGTAGTCGGCGCGCACATCGGCCGCATAGGCCTCGCGCTTCTCGGGCGACAGCAGCGACGATGCGACACCGACGGCGCGGCTGGCGTCGTTGACATGCACGACAGCGCCGGCGCGGTAATTCGGGTCGATCTTCACAGCCGTATGCACGCGGCTGGTGGTCGCGCCGCCGATCAGCAGTGGCATCTTCAGGCCCTGCCGTTCCATTTCGCCGGCGAGGAAGGTCATCTCGTCCAGCGACGGAGTGATCAGGCCGGAGAGCCCGATGATATCGGCGCCTTCAGCCTTGGCAGTTTCGATGATCTTCGACGCCGGCACCATGACGCCGAGATCGACGACTTCAAAATTGTTGCACTGGAGCACGATGCCGACAATGTTCTTGCCGATGTCGTGGACGTCGCCCTTCACGGTGGCGAGCACGATCTTGCCGGCGGACGAACGGCCGCCTTCGGTGCCGATGCCCTTGGCGAGATTGTCGGCCTTCTCCTGCTCCATGAACGGCATCAGGTAGGCCACGGCCTGCTTCATCACGCGGGCGGACTTCACCACCTGTGGCAAGAACATTTTGCCGTCGCCAAAGAGGTCGCCGACGACATTCATGCCGTCCATCAGCGGGCCTTCGATCACATGCAGCGGGCGCGCGACAGTGAGACGCGCGGCCTCGGTGTCCTCGTCGATATATTGCGTGATGCCGTGGACGAGCGCGTGCGACAGTCGCTTCTCCACCGGCCATTCGCGCCACGACAGGTCCTGTTCCTTGGCCTGCTTGGTCTGGCCGCGGAATTTCTCGGCGAGTTCGAGCAAGCGCTCGCCGGCGCCAGGATCGCGGTTAAGAATCGTGTCTTCGCAGACCTGGCGCAATTCCGGATCGATGTCGTCATAGACGATCATCTGTCCGGCATTGACGATGCCCATATCCATGCCCGCCTTGATGGCGTGATACAGGAACACCGAATGCATGGCTTCGCGCACCGGCTCGTTGCCGCGGAACGAGAAGGAGAGGTTGGAGACGCCGCCGGAAATATGCGCATGCGGCAGGTTCTGGCGGATCCAGCGTGTGGCCTCGATGAAATCGACGCCGTAATTGTTGTGCTCTTCGAGGCCGGTGGCGATCGCGAACACGTTCGGATCGAAGATGATGTCTTCCGGCGGGAAGTTCAGCTCCTGGACGAGGATATCGTAGGCGCGCTTGCAGATCTCGATCTTGCGCTCATAGGTGTCGGCCTGACCAACCTCGTCGAAGGCCATGACGACGACCGCGGCGCCATGGCGCTGCGCGATTTTGGCCTCGTGGATGAATTTCTCGACGCCTTCCTTCATGGAGATCGAGTTGACGATCGGCTTGCCCTGCACGCATTTCAGGCCGGCCTCGATCACGTTGAACTTCGATGAGTCCACCATGACCGGCACGCGGGCGATGTCCGGCTCGGAAGCGACGAGGTTGAGGAATTCGACCATCGCCTTCTCTGAATCCAGAAGGCCTTCATCCATATTGACGTCGATGACCTGCGCGCCGTTCTCGACCTGATCGCGCGCCACCTGCAGCGCCGAAGCGTAGTCGCCTTCGGTGATCAGGCGGCGGAATTTCGCCGAGCCGGTAACATTGGTGCGCTCGCCGACATTCACGAACGGAATCGACGGCGCCAGTTCGAACGGTTCGAGGCCGGACAGGCGCAGCAGCGGCGCGATCTCGGGGATCGCGCGAGGCTTGTGCGGGGCGACAGCCTTGGCGATGGCGGCGATATGCGCCGGCGTGGTGCCGCAGCAGCCGCCGACGATGTTGACGAGGCCGCTGGCCGCGAATTCACCAACGAGGCCGGCCATGAATTCCGGCGTTTCGTCATACTGGCCGAATTCGTTGGGCAGGCCGGCATTCGGATAAGCACAGACCAGCGTGTCGGCGACGCGGCCGATATCGGCGATATGGGCGCGCAGGTCTTCAGCGCCGAGCGCGCAGTTGAAGCCGATCGTGGCGGGCTTTGCGTGCTTCACCGAATTCCAGAATGCTTCCGGCATCTGGCCGGACAACAGGCGGCCGGATTTGTCGGTGATGGTGCCGGAGATCATGATGGGCACGTCGATGCCGCGCGCCTCGCAGATTTCCGCGATGGCATAGAGCGCGGCCTTGGCGTTCAGCGTGTCGAAGATCGTTTCGACCAGCAGCAGATCGGCGCCGCCATCGAGCAGGCCATTGATCTGCTCGCTATAGGCGATGCGGAGGTCATCGAAGGTCACAGCGCGATAGCCGGGATTGGCGACATCCGGCGAGATCGAAGCGGTGCGGTTGGTCGGGCCGATGGCGCCGGCGACAAAGCGCGGGCGGCCATCTTCGGCTTCGACCTTGATGGCGGCATTCTTTGCCAGGCGCGCGCCGTCGCGGCTCATCTCGTAAGCGAGATCGGCCATGTCGTAATCGGCCTGCGCGATCGAGGTCGAGGAGAAGGTGTTGGTGGCAACGATGTCGGCGCCGGCGCGCAGATAATCCGCGTGAATGTTTTCGATCGCGTCCGGCTGGGTGAGGATCAGCAGGTCGTTATTGCCTTTGACGTCGCGATGAAAATCCTTGAAGCGTTCGTTGCGGAACGCGGCTTCATCGAACATCAGGCCTTGAATCACGGTGCCCATGGCGCCGTCGAGCACGAGGATGCGCTCGCTGGCGGCTTTGAACAATGCGGTACGCTTGGCAGAAACTGGCACGGTCATGATTTCAAGCAGCCTTGATTTACGCAGCTTTGCGCGCGCTGTTGGGGCGGAAGCCCAGCAGATGACTGATCGCGAAGACCAGATCGGCGCGGTTCATGGTGTAGAAATGGAAGTCGTTGACACCGGCCTTGGCGAGCTTTTGCACCTGGCCGGCCACGACGGTGGCGGCGACCAGTTTTCGCGTTTCCGCATCGTCGTCGAGACCGTCGAACTTGTCGGCGAGCCAGTTCGGCACGGTGGTGCCGGCGCGGGTGACGAAATTGCGGGCCTGCTTGAAGTTATGCATCGGCATGATGCCGGGCAGCACCGGAATATCGATACCGCGGGCGCGGACCTTGTCGAGATAGCGGAAGTACAGGTCGTTATCGAAGAACACCTGGGTGATGGCGCGCGTCGCGCCGGCATCGACCTTGGCTTTCAGTACATCGATATCGGCGTCGAAGTCGGCGCTTTCCGGATGCTTCTCCGGATAGGCGGAGACGGTGACGTCGATCTCGGGATAGCGGTTGCGGATGCTCGCGACGAGGTCGGCGGAGGTCTGGTAGCCGTCGGGATGCGCCGCATACTGGGTGCCGATGCCGGTGGCCGGGTCGCCGCGCAGCGCCACGATGTGGCGTACGCCGGCCTCGTGATAGCGGGCGACGACATCGTCGATCTCTCCGCGCGGCGCGCCGACGCAGGTGAGATGCGCCGCCGGCGTCAGGTTCGTTTCCTTCAGGATGCGGACGATGGTGGCGTGGGTGCGCTCGCGGGTCGAACCGCCGGCTCCATAAGTCACCGAGACGAAGGAGGGAGAGAGAGGTGCCAGCCGCTCGATGGTCTCCCACAGCGTGCGGTCCATCTCCTCGGTCTTTGGCGGAAAGAACTCGAAGGAAATGTTGGGAAGGTTTGGGGTGGCCGGGGTCGTCTCGGTCATCTCGAACTCCACCGCCGCATCAGGCGGCACCGGTTGCTGGATCGTGGGACAGGCTGCAGCCCGTTTGGCTGCACTGCACAAAATATGCGAAGGCGTTCCGATAAAATAGCCCATCGACGAGCAGCATAGTGTGGGAATTGGCCCAATACCTTGCCAGTATGTTGGGTAAAATCGTCATTTTTTGGCATGAGTGGGCAGGCGCTAATCGTCTCAACTAACCGATGAGGTCTCGATTAATATATTGATAAAATTATATAATATCTAAATATCGTAACGTCGATCGTATGATTGCCTCAGTGGGCATTTCTGGCGAAATCATCAAATTCTAGAGTTTTAGCCCATTCCCTAAAGCCATTTGGCGTAGCCCTAAATCCGATCCGTCGCTTGCTGTCCCGTCTGGACGCACTAGCCTGTCGACATGATCCCGTTGTCCATTCTTGACCTCTCGGTCGTCACCACAGGCACGCCGCCTTCGTCGGCCCTGCATAACAGCATCGACCTTGCCCGGTATGCGGATGGCCTTGGCTATGTCCGTTACTGGCTGGCGGAGCATCACAACCTCGCTTCCGTCGCCAGTCCGGCGCCGGAGATCATGATCGGCCAGATTGCGGCGGCGACGCAGCGCATTCGCGTCGGCTCCGGCGGCGTGATGTTGCCGAATCACGCGCCGCTGATGGTTGCCGAGCGCTTCAAGATGCTGGAGGCGCTGTTTCCCGGCCGGATCGATCTCGGCCTCGGCCGCGCGCCCGGCACCGACGGCGCGACAGCCTATGCGTTGCGCAACCGGATGGCCGGACGCGAGGGCGACGATTTTCTCGAAAGGCTCAGTGAATTGATCCTGTGGGAGACGCGGCGTTTTCCGGAGGGGCATCCGTATAATAATGTCGTCGCTATGCCGGACGACGTGCCGTTGCCGCCGATCTGGCTGCTTGGCTCCAGCGATTTCAGCTCCGATCTTGCTGCGCAGGTGGGAATGGGCTTTGCATTTGCCCATCATTTTGCGTCCCACGATGCAGCCGATGCGATGGTGCACTATCGTGCGCGCTTCAAGACGTCCTCATGGCTGCAGGCGCCATATGCGATCCTCGCGGTCGCCGTGATTTGCGCCGGGACCGATGAGGAGGCGGAGAGACTAGCCTCATCGGCCGACCTCAATCGCCTGCGCCGCGACCGTGGTGAATATGCGCCGCTGCCCAGTGTGGAGGACGCGCTGGCCTATCCCTACAGCGATGCGGAGAAGATAAAGATTGCCCGTAACCGCTCGCGGCTATTCGTCGGCAGCCCGGCGTCGGTGCGGGAAAAGCTACAGCCGCTGATCGCGGGGACGCGGGCGGACGAGCTGATGGTGGTCACCGCGATGTACGACCATGAGGCGCGAAAGCGGTCGTATGCGCTGCTGGCGGAGGCGTTCGCGTAGCCCGGATGGAACCAACAGGGCGCGCAAAGGGCGCCCGATGATAAACTCCGCGCAATTCGGAAGCCGGCGTTTCAGCTATTCCGACATCCTCGTATTACACTGCGCTCCATGCGGGCTACGATGTCGGAATTTGGCTATGGCGAACGTCCTTGAGGCGGCGCCACCAAAAATGAGGATGATTCATGCTTTATGCAATTCTGGCCTATCATGTCGAAGACGTCGTCGTGTCCTGGACAGCCAATCAGGACACGGCCGTTATGGCCAATCTGCACGAGATCCACGAAAAGCTGACAGGCGAGGGCACGATGGGCCCCGCGGCGCGGCTGGGCGGCACGAAAGGCGCGTTCACGCTGCGTGGGCCGGGTGCTGGCGTCATCATCGACGGGCCGTTTGCCGAGACCAAGGAGCAGTTGCTTGGCTTCTATGTGGTCGATTGCGACACGCGCGAAGACGCCATCGCGGTCGCCCGTGACCTGCGCCGCGTGAACCCGACGGCTGTATATGAGATCCGTCCGGTGCAGCTATTTCTACCAGGGGCGCCCAAGGAGGCGACGCATAGTCTCGCAGATCATGTGCGGAGTGCGCAGTCGTAGCTTTGTGAGATGGGTTGTCGCTTCGGCGCTGACGCGCCTGCGCTCAACCCATCCTGCGGCCTTTACGAGGTCGGTTCGCCAAATGTCGCGCGGAATGGATGTGCGGGATAGACGCCCACGATCCGGAATTCGCGCGAGAAGAACTTCAGCTCTTCGAGCGCGAAGGCGAGGTTGCGGTCGTCCGGATGGCCGTCGACATCCGCATAGAACTGGGTGGCGAAGAACTCGCCATCGACCATGTAGCTTTCCAGCTTGGTCATGTTGACGCCGTTGGTGGCGAAGCCGCCCAGTGCTTTGTAGAGCGCGGCGGGCAGGTTGCGCACCCGAAATACAAAAGATGTCACCAGCGGTGCGGAGCCTTGATCGGCCCACTTGGCGTTCTTTGACAGCATCACGAAACGTGTGGTGTTGTGGCTCTCGTCCTCGACATCCTCGGCCAGAATATCCAGCCCGTAAATTTCGGCCGCAAGGCGCGGTGCAAGCGATCCGCAGCTCTTGTCACCGCGCTCGGCGACGATGCGGGCCGAGCCGGCCGTATCGGCGGCAACGATGGACTTGACGCCGAGCCTGCGGATCAGGCGGCGGCACTGGCCGAGCGCGTGAACATGGCTTTCGATGGTCTTGAGATCCTCGATCTTCGCGCCGCGCGGCGCCATCAGCTGATGATGGATCGGCATGAACCACTCGCCGATGATGTGGAGGCCCGATGCAGGCAGCAAATGATGGATGTCGGCAACGCGGCCGGCGATCGAGTTCTCGATCGGAATCATGCCGAGATCGGCCTCGCCGGACGAGATCGCCGCCAGCGCATCCTCAAAAGTTGCGCAGGGCAGCGGCTCGGCGTTCGGAAACGCTTCGGCGATCGCATTGTGGGAATTGGCGCCGGGCTCGCCCTGGAAGGCGATTTTCATGATCTGGTCTCTGGGTATGGTCATGGCGGGCCTTGTAGCAGTCGCTTAGTGTTTTGCCAGCAGCCGGCGGGCGGTTTCGAGGTCGTCGGGGGTATCGACGCCCAGCGGAACGGAGCCCACGATGGCGGCGTCGATCCGCATGCCGGCTTCCAGCGCGCGCAGTTGTTCGAGCTTTTCGCGCTGTTCCAGCGTCGACGGAGCCAGCTTGACGAAGCTTTCCAGCGCGGCGCGGCGATAGGCATAGAGTCCGATATGGTGATAGCGCGGACCATCGCCATAAGGCGCGGTGGCGCGGGTGAAATAGAGCGCGTGCAGCCGGTCCGGGCCGATGGGAGAGCCGATCAGCTTCACCACATTGGGATTCGTGTGTTCCTCGTCCTTGCGGATTTCTGCGGCCAAGGTGGCGATATCAACTTTTGGATTATCCAGCACGCGTACGGCCGCGGCAATGTCGCCGGGTGGAATGGTGGGCAGGTCGCCTTGCACATTGACGATGGTCTGCACCGTTTGGGACGGGTCGAGCTTTCCCAGCGCCTCGAAAATCCGGTCCGAGCCCGATGGATGGTCCGGCGAGGTCATGACAGCCTCGAAACCGTGGGCCGTTACGGCTTCGGCGATCTCCGGCGTATCGGTGGCGACAGCCACCCGGCCGATGGCGGCCTCGCTGGCGCGCCGGGCCACATGCACGATCATGGGCAGGCCGGCAATGTCGAGCAGCGGCTTGCCGGGCAGGCGGGTCGCGGCCATGCGGGCGGGAATGAGCACGAGGGTGCGGGGATCGGTCATGGCTGAACGGTTTGGCAAAATCGGTTCGAATTCCGTCTGTCGGACCCGGAAAACCATGATGCAGATCAAGGGCAAACCCGGGAGCGCGGCGTTTATACGGGTTGCCAGAACTAGGGCAAACCGTTATCTCGATTGGGCGGGCTGACTGGGCCTGTAGACGCGATTCATGGGCGCGTCGAGGCCGTGGGAGCGGCCTTCCAATGACCTAAAACGGGCGTGGGGCTTACCGAATATGGACTCTTTCGAACTCAACAAGATCATGGGGGCCATTCTCGGCACCTGCCTCGTACTGATGGCGACGAACTTTACCGCCCAGGCTGTATTCACCCCGAAGCATCTGGAAAAGCCCGGTTACGATATCGCCGTGAAGGAAGAGGCTGCCGGCGGCGCCAAGGCGGCGGCCGCGCCCTCCGAACCCATCGAGAAGCTGCTGCAGACCGCCTCGGTCGAAAAGGGCCAGACGGCTGCCAAGAAGTGCGCCTCGTGCCACACCTTCGAGAAGGGCGGCCCGAATCGGGTGGGTCCGAATCTCTACGGTGTCATCAACGATCACGTCGGTCAGGGCCGGGGCGGCTTCAATTTCTCTGCGGCCATGAAGGCCAAGGGCGGAAGCTGGGGTTTTGAGGAGCTCAACAAGTTCATCGCCAATCCGAAGGGCACCGTGCCTGGCACCGCGATGGGCTTCGCCGGCATCCAGAAGGACAGCGAGCGCGCCGACCTGATCGCCTATCTGGCGACTCTGGCCGACACGCCGGTGCCGTTGCCGACCGCTGCGAAGTAAGTCGCGCTTAGCGCGTTTTCGTCACATTCCTTGTTTGATCAACGGCCGGGCCATCAGCCCGGCTGTTGTCGTTTGACGCATTACCAAAGCTTAAGCGGGACGTTTGGCCGCAACGGGCTAGGATGCAACCGGAGTGACGGGTGGTATCTTGCGGAAAAGCCGGCATAATTGGTCGAACCCTCGCCTCATATGACCGTTCTACTTGCTCCCGGTTCACAGGATTCAGCACTTTGACAATCTCCCGCCGCCGCCTTCTGAAGACGTCCGCTTTTGCCGCCCTGACGCCCGTGCTGGGCGGAGTCGGCAGTCTCCCGGTGATCGGAGCGGCAGAGGCGCAGCCCGCCGCAGCCGGCGGCGCGGAGTGGCAGCACGCGTTGTCGCTGTTTGGGGAGATCAAGTACCCCGCCGGCTTCAAGCGCTTCGACTACGTCAATCCGGATGCGCCGAAGGGCGGCACCGTGCGACAGATCGCACTCGGCACCTTCGACAATTTCAACATCGCGGTGGCCGGTGTGAAAGGCAATATCGCCGGCGCTGTCGGACTGATCTACGAGTCCCTGACGACAGCCTCGCTCGACGAAGTCTCGACCGAATACGGTCTGCTGGCCGAGTCCGTCAGCCATCCCGACGATTATTCCTGGGTGACCTATCGCCTGCGCGCCGAAGCGAAGTGGCACGACGGCAAGCCCGTCACGCCTGAAGATGTGATCTTCTCGCTCGACTCGTTCAAGAAATATTCGCCGCAATATTCCGCTTACTACAGCCATGTGGTGAAAGCCGAGAAGGTCGGCGATCGCGACGTGAAGTTCACGTTCGACGGACCGGGCAATCGCGAATTGCCGCAGATCGTCGGCCAGCTCACGGTGCTGCCGAAGCATTGGTGGGAGGGCACCAATGCGTCCGGCCAGAAGCGCGATATCGGCAGCACGACGCTCGAATTGCCGCTTGGCAGTGCGGCCTATCGCATCAAGGATTTCGCACCGGGGCGCAATGTCGTTGTCGAACGCGTGAAGGACTATTGGGGCGCAAAGCTGGCCGTGAATGTCGGCAAGTACAATTTTGATGAGATCCGCTACGAGTATTTCCGCGACGGTACGGTCGCGCTCGAAGCATTCAAGGGAGATCAGGTCGACTGGCGCACCGAGAACAGCGCGAAGAACTGGGCAACCGCCTATGACTTCCCGGCCGCGACCGAAAAGCGCGTGCTTCTCGAGGAATTCGCCAATCGCTCCTCGGGCGTCATGCAGGGCTTCGCGATGAATATTCGTCGCGACAAGTTCAAGGACGCGCGCGTTCGCCGTGCGCTGAACTTCGCATTCGATTTCGAGGAGATGAACAAGCAGATCTTCTTCGGTCAGTACACGCGTATTGCGAGCTATTTCGAAGGTACCGAACTGGCATCCTCGGGCCTGCCGGAAGGCAAGGAACTGGAAATTCTGGAAGCGGTGCGCGCCGAGGTGCCGCCGGAGGTGTTTACCAAGCCATACACCAACCCCGTTGGCGGCAACGCGGAGAATGTCCGGGCCAACCTGCGCGAAGCGACGCAGCTGTTCAAGGCCGCCGGCTACGAGGTTCGCGATCGCAAGCTCGTCAATGCCAAGACCGGTGCGCCATTCGAGATTGAATTGCTCGGGGAAGACCCGAGTTCCGAACGTATCGCTCTATTCTTCAAGCCGTCACTGGAACGGCTCGGTATCAGCGTCACCGTCCGCACCATCGATGCGACGCAATACGAAAACAGGCTGCGCAGTTGGGATTTCGACATCGTAGTGGCCTTGTGGCCGGAGTCGCTGTCACCCGGCAACGAACAGCGTGAATTCTGGGGCTCAAAGGCTGCGGATCAGCCCGGCTCGCGCAATGTGATCGGCATCAAGAATCCGGCTATCGACAAGTTGATCGAGCGCGTGATCTTCACCAAGGATCGCGCCGATCTCGTTGCCGCGACCAAGGCGCTGGACCGCGTCCTGCTCTGGAATCATTTTGTCGTTCCGCAGTTCACCTATAACAAGATCCGCACCGCGCGCTGGGATCGCTTCGGTCGGCCACCTGAGTCGCCGAAATATGGCCAGTCCGGATTCCCTTCGATCTGGTGGTGGGATGCGGAGAAGGCGGCCAAGACGGGCGGCCGCTCTTGAGGAGGCTGTCGCGCATGGCGCAGCTCAATCGTCGGCACGTGCTCGGCCTCGGTATCGGCGCCATTGCCGCATCCCGCTTCAGCCGGGCGCTCGCGCAGGGCGCTAGCGAAGCGCATGGCATGTCCGCGTTCGGCGATCTGAAATATCCCGAGGGATTTCCGCATTTTGATTATGTGAATGTGAAAGCGCCGAAGGGAGGGATGTTTTCGACCATTCCGTCGGTGAAGGCCTACAATCAGTCGTACCAGACCTTCAATTCGCTGAATGCTTATGTGCTGAAGGGCGATGGCGCGCAGGGCATGGGGCTGACCTTCACATCGTTGATGGCACGCGCTGCCGACGAACCAGATGCGATGTACGGACTAGCCGCAAGGTCCGTGCAGATTTCCGCGGATGGCCTGACCTATCGTTTCATCATGCGCCCCGAGGCTCGCTTCCATGACGGCAGCAAACTCACGGCGAAGGATGCCGCCTGGTCGCTGACCACCCTGAAAGAAAAAGGGCATGGCAACATCGTCACGCAAATGCGTGACGTGGTGAAAGCCGAGGCGATCGACGACGCCACGCTCGTGGTGACCTTTGCCGAAAAGCGTGGCCGCGATGTGCCGCTTTTCGTCGCGAGCATGCCGATTTTCTCGCAAGCTTATTACGCCGGTCGTGTGTTCGACGAAACGACTCTCGAGACACCGTTGGGCAGCGGGCCTTACAAGGTCGGCCGCTTCGAGGTCGGACGTTTCATCGAGTTCGATCGTGTGAAGGACTGGTGGGGCGCCAATCTTCCCGTCTGCCGCGGACTCTATAATTTCGATGTCGTGCGTTTCGATTTCTATCGCGACCGTGACGTTGCTTTCGAAGGCTTTACGGGGCGCAACTATCTGTTTCGTGAGGAATTTACGTCGCGAATCTGGAATACGCGTTACGATTTTCCTGCCATCAAGGACGGACGCGTCAAGCAGGAGGTTCTCCCGGACGATCGACCATCAGGGGCGCAAGGATGGTTCATCAATACGCGACGTCCCAAGTTTCGGGATCCGCGCGTGCGCGAAGCGCTCGGCAATGCGTTCGATTTCGAATGGACCAACAAGACCATCATGTATGGCGCCTATGAGCGCACGGTCTCGCCATTCCAGAATTCCGATCTGATGGCGGTGGACGCGCCGTCGCCGGAGGAACTCGCTTTGCTTGAGCCATTCCGCGGCAAGGTGCCGGTGGAGGTGTTTGGCAAGCCGTATGTGCCGCCGGTGTCCGATGGCTCGGGGCAGGATCGCGCGCTGCTGCGCAAAGCGATCCAGTTGCTCAACGAGGCCGGCTGCGCGATGAAGGATGGCAAGCGCATGACGGCGCAGGGCGAGCCGTTCAAAATTGAATTCCTGCTCGATGAGCCGAACTTTCAGGCTCATCACATGCCGTTCATCAAGAATCTCGGCACGCTCGGCATCGAAGCAACCTTGCGTCTGGTCGACCCCGTCCAGGAACAGGCACGGCGCAACGATTTCGATTTCGATATGATTATCGAGCGCTTCAGCTTTTCGACCGTTCCCGGAGACTCGCTGCGTCCGTTTTTCACGGCTCAGGCGGCGTCGGTGAAAGGCTCATACAATCTGTCGGGCATCGCAGATCCGGTGATCGATACGCTGATCGAGCAGGTAATCGCTGCGGAGAGCCGCGCCAAGCTGGTCTTCGCCGCACGCGCGCTCGATCGCGTGATCCGCGCCGGTCGCTACTGGGTCCCGCAATGGTATTCGAGCAAGCACCGGCTGGCCTATTGGGATGTGTTCGGCCATCCGGCCGAGTTGCCGAAATATCTCGACATGATCGCGCCCGATCTCTGGTGGGCCGAGGCCAACAAGACGGCGACCGAGCAGGCGAAATAGATGACCGCATATATCGCACGCCGCGTGCTGCTGATGTTTCCCACGCTGCTGGGCATCTTGTTCGTGTCCTTTGTCGTGGTGCAATTTGCGCCCGGCGGCCCTGTCGAGCGTGTCATCGCGCAGATGAGCGGTGCCGATACCGGAGCATCGCGCGCATCCGGCGGCGGTTCGGGCGGCGATTTTGGCAACCGGGCCCAGCCGGGCGCCGGTGCCGATGCGGTGAATTCGAAGTACCGCGGCGCGCAGGGGCTGGATCCGGCCTTTATCAAGAATCTCGAAAAGCAGTTCGGCTTCGACAAGCCGGCACCTGAGCGTTTCCTGCTGATGGTGTGGAATTATGCCCGCTTCGATTTCGGCAAGAGCTATTTTCGCGATACGTCGGTGGTGCAGCTGATCAAGGAAAAGCTGCCGGTCTCGATGTCGCTCGGCATCTGGATGATGCTCATCAGCTATCTCATCTCGATCCCGCTCGGCATCCGCAAGGCGGTTGCGGACGGATCGAGATTCGACACCTGGACCTCGGCGGTGATCATCATCGGCTTTGCGATCCCGGGCTTCCTGTTCGCGATCCTGTTGATCATCCTGTTCGCGGGCGGTTCGTTCTGGAGTCTCTTTCCGCTGCGCGGACTGACCTCGGACGGCTGGAGCCAGTTTCCGTGGTATTGGAAGATCATCGATTACTTCTGGCACATCACGCTGCCGCTGGTGGCGATGGGGCTCAGCGCCTTCGCGACGACGACGCTGCTGACCAAGAACTCGTTCCTCGATGAAATCCGCAAGCAATATGTGATGACCGCGCGCGCCAAGGGCTGCACCGAACGGCAGGTGCTCTACGGCCACGTCTTCCGCAATGCCATGCTGATCGTCATCGCCGGTTTTCCCGGTGCTTTTATCGGTGCGTTTTTCTCCGGCGCGCTGCTGATCGAGACGATCTTCTCGCTCGACGGCCTCGGCCTGCTGGGCTTTGAGAGCGTTCTCAACCGCGACTATCCCGTGGTGTTCGGCACGCTGTTCATCTTCTCGCTGATGGGACTGATCGTCGGCCTGATCTCCGATCTGGCCTACATGTGGGTCGATCCGCGGATTGATTTCGAGGCACGGGAAGTCTGATGACCGTCACAGCACCCATGCCCGTCGAAACCACTACGCAGACGCCGCTCGGCGAAGCTGTGCCGCCGTCGCGTCGTCCACTCGGCCTTTCGCCGCTCAACAAACGGCGCTGGCAGAATTTCAAAGCCAACCGGCGCGGCTACTGGTCGCTCTGGATCTTCTCGTTTCTTTTTCTGATTTCACTGTTCGCCGAGGTGATCGCCAATGATCGCCCGTTCCTGATCAAGTTTGACGGCAAGCTGTATTTTCCTTCCGTCGTCACTTATTCCGAGACAACGTTCGGCGGCGATTTCGAGACGGCGGCGGATTATCGCGATCCGTTCTTGCAGAAGCTGATCGCGGACAAGGGTGGCAGCATCTACTGGCCGCCGATCCGCTATTCCTATGACACTCACAATCTAGATCTGCCGACGCCGGCGCCCTCCAAACCGACATGGATGCTCACTGAAGAGCAATGCAAGCCGGTGGTCGAGAAGAAGGGCCTCAAGGGCTGCAGCGATCTCGAATATAACTGGCTTGGCACCGACGATCAGGGCCGCGATGTGGTCGCGCGCCTGATCTATGGTTTCCGCATCTCCGTGCTGTTCGGCCTGACATTGACGATCCTGTCCTCGATCATCGGCGTCGCCGCCGGCGGCGTGCAGGGCTATTTCGGCGGCTGGGTCGATCTCGCCTTCCAGCGCTTCATCGAAATCTGGAGCTCGATCCCGTCGCTCTATCTGCTGTTGATCCTGTCCGCCGTGCTGGTGCCGGGCTTCTTCGTGCTGCTCGGCATCCTGCTGCTGTTCTCGTGGGTTTCTCTGGTCGGCCTCGTCCGCGCCGAGTTCTTGCGCGGACGTAATTTCGAATATGTCACCGCTGCGCGGGCGCTAGGCGTCTCCAATCGCAGCATCATGGTGAAGCATCTGCTGCCCAACGCCATGGTCGCGACCATGACGTTCCTGCCCTTCATCGTCTCGTCCTCGGTGATGACGCTGACGGCGCTGGATTTCCTCGGTTTCGGCCTGCCGCCTGGCTCGCCGTCGCTCGGCGAGCTGCTATCGCAGGGCAAGGCCAATGTGCAGGCACCCTGGCTCGGCTTCACCGGCTTCTTCGCGGTGGCGATCATGCTGTCGCTGCTGATCTTCATCGGCGAAGCGGTACGAGACGCTTTCGATCCGCGCAAGACGTTCAGGTAGGGCTCGGACATGGACGCCATCAATCAACCCTTGCTCGACGTGCGCGATCTCTCGGTCGCCTTCCATCAGGGCGGCAACACGTCGGTCGCCGTCAACAAGATCTCGTTCGACATCAAGCGCGGTGAATGCATCGCGCTGGTCGGCGAATCCGGTTCGGGAAAATCGGTCAGCGCGCTGTCAGTTCTGAAGCTGTTGCCTTATCCGATGGCCTCGCACCCGTCGGGCGCCATCCGCTTCAAGGGGCACGAGCTGCTCGGCATGTCCGAGAACGATATCCGAGCCATTCGCGGCAACGATATCTCGATCATCTTCCAGGAGCCGATGACCTCGCTTAACCCGCTGCACACGATCGGTGCGCAGATCGGCGAAATCCTTCAGCTCCACAACGGTATGCGTGGCCAAGCGGCGCGCGCGCGCGTCCTCGAACTGCTGACACAGGTGGGGATTCTCGATCCGGAGACGCGGCTCGGCAGCTATCCGCATCAGCTCTCGGGTGGCCAGCGCCAGCGCGTGATGATCGCAATGGCACTCGCCAATGAGCCGGATCTGCTCATCGCCGACGAGCCGACCACGGCGCTCGACGTCACGGTGCAAGCGCAGATCCTTGCGTTACTTGCCGATATCCGCCAGCGGCTCGGCATGAGCCTGCTCTTCATCACCCACGATCTCGGTATCGTCCGGCGTATCGCCGAGCGGGTTTGCGTGATGAAGAATGGCGAGATCGTCGAGCAGGGGCCCGTCGAACAGGTCTTCACCTCGCCGCGGCATCCCTACACCAAGGCGCTGCTCGCTGCCGAACCGAAGCCCGACCCTGCGCCGCCGCAGCCAGATGCCCCGGTGGTGATGTCCACCGATGATCTCAAGGTCTGGTTCCCCATCAAGCGAGGACTGCTGCGCAAGACCATCGGGCATGTGAAGGCGGTCGATGGTGTCAGCGTCAAAATTCGCAAGGGCGAGACGCTCGGCGTGGTCGGTGAATCCGGGTCGGGGAAGACGACGCTCGGCCTTGCGCTGCTGCGCCTGATTTCGTCGCAGGGACCGATCGTGTTTCTCGGCAAGGACATCCAGGGCCTGCAGTTCAAGCAGATGCGCCCGTTCCGGCGCGACATGCAGATCGTGTTTCAGGATCCCTTCGGTGCGCTCAGCCCGCGTATGTCCGTCGGCGATATCATTGCTGAAGGGCTCAGTGTTCATCAGCGCTCGTTGTCGGAGGACGAGCGCGAGGCACGCGTGGTGAAGGCACTTGTGGATGTCGGTCTCGATCCGGCGACGCGCTTCCGTTACCCGCATGAGTTCTCTGGTGGCCAGCGCCAGCGCATCTCAATCGCCCGCGCTGTCGTGCTGGAGCCGAGCTTCGTGGTGCTTGATGAGCCGACCAGCGCGCTCGATATGCTGTTCCAGGCGCAGATGGTTGATCTCCTGCGCGAATTGCAGCGCAAACGCGACCTCACCTACATGTTTATTTCCCACGATCTCCGGGTCGTCGCCTCGCTGGCGAGCCACCTGATCGTGATGCGCCATGGCAAGGTGGTGGAAGAAGGCCCGGCCGCGGAGTTGTTCAAGAATCCGAAGTCCGACTACACCCGCGCGCTGTTCGCCGCTGCCTTCCGTATCGAGGCGGTGCCGGGCGATGCGGCGTCGCAGTAGCATCATGACTGCCGAAGACAAGGACGAGATCGCGGACCGCGTCATGGACGTCGCGGTGTCGCCGCCGGTGACGATTGCGAAGGGCTACCTGCCTTACGAGCGCTATGACGTCGCGATCATTCGGGCCCATGACGAAACCTTGCGGCAGCAGCGCGATGTCCTGCGCGGCGGGCGTGTCGCGGCCGTTCTGCCGGTCGATCTTGGGCGCGGCGAGATCGTGTTGCTGCGCCAGTTTCGCCTGCCGGCGCATCTCGCCACAGGGCATGGCGAGATGGTCGAAATTGTCGCCGGGCGTATCGATAATGGTGAGAGTGCTATCGCTGCGGCCGCGCGGGAATGCCGTGAAGAGATCGGCGTCGTGCCGGATCGCCTGATCGAGCTCTACAGCGTGCTGCCGACGCCGGGTATTACCGACGAATTCGTGACCTTCTTTCTCGGCTTCATCGACAGCAGCAAGGTGCCGCTGCGTGCGGGTCTAGCCCAAGAGCACGAAGATACGCGCCCCTTCGTCGTCTCCATCGATGCTGCGATCGCCGCGCTCGATCGGGGGCAGATGTTCAACGGCCTGATGGTCGGGGCCCTGCAATGGCTGGCGCTGCACCGGGGTCGCCTGCAGGATTATTTCGACTGTGCTAATCCAGCCGCTTGATGCTCGTCACCTTGCTGCCAGTAGTTGCGATCCGTGCGATGGCGCCTTTCGTATTCTCGATCGCCGTCATCATGTGATGCGCATTGGCGTGCACAATGGTGTCTGCATCGCGCACAATGGCGACATGGCCGTTCCAGAAAATCAGATCGCCGCGTTTGAGTGTCTGCATCTCGCCTTGCGATAATGCACGGCCGAGACCGCTTTCCTGCATGTCGCTATCGCGTGGGCAGCCGGTACCGGCAGCGGTCAGCGCGATTTGCACAAGGCCCGAGCAATCGATGCCGAGGCTGCTCTTGCCGCCCCAAAGATAGGGCGTGCCGACGAAACGCTCGGCAACAGCGACGAAGTCAGGTTCGACGAAGGTGAGTTCGGCCACGTGCTGTTTCGGGATGTGATGGCCGTTGCTGGCGACGGCGAAAGAGTCTGTCATTTTCGCGATGGACAGTTGCGTGCCGAGCGGCAGCGTGTCCATCGGCGGGATTTTGATCGACGGGCCGGGAAAGGCGAAAGTACGCAGGGCCGTGACCTTATGCGTCGGTGCTGGGCCAGGCGGATAGAGCGCCAGATCCGAAATCCAGCCGACATAACCGTCGGAATTGAGCTGACCCCAGGCCCAGCCTTCGTCATTGCGGTCGTAGATGGTGACGCGCTCGCCGCGCAGCGCTTGTGTATCGAGCATCGCGCCTGCGAAAGGATCGCGGC
Organism: Bradyrhizobiaceae bacterium PARB1; assembly: GCA_002256345.1. Taxonomy (GTDB): domain Bacteria; phylum Pseudomonadota; class Alphaproteobacteria; order Rhizobiales; family Xanthobacteraceae; genus Tardiphaga. Next base: position 123,032 of record NKIY01000001.1, read on the forward strand.
GAACCGAGGTCACGCCGTCGGCGATCTCGAATTCCTCGCCGGTGACGAAACGAGCGGCTTCAACTTTGCTTTCGAGATACTTGGCGGCGACATCGGGCCGTGCGGGGGTCAGACGCTTATCCATATCGTTGGCTCAGCAGTGCATAGATTGCACGCGCAGCCTGGCATTCGCCGCCTTCCGGGCGTGCTGGCTTGGCCGAGGGTGTCCAGCCATAGATGTCCACATGCAGCCAGCTTGCGGCGGATTCGACGAAGCGCTGCAGGAACAGTGCACAGGTGATGGAGCCGGCGAAGCCTCCGGGCGGCGCGTTGTTGATGTTGGCGACTTTCGAATCGAGCCATGCGTCATACGGCGCCCATAGTGGCAATCGCCACAGCGGGTCATTCTGCTCTTTTGCGGCCCGTGCGACATCAAGGGCAAGCGCTTCGTCATTGGTATAGAACGGCGGCAAATCCGGCCCGAGCGCGACACGAGCGGCACCGGTGAGGGTGCCGAGATCGATCAGCAGCTCCGGCTTCTCCTCATCGGCCAACGCAAGCGCGTCGGCAAGCACGAGACGGCCTTCGGCATCGGTGTTGCCGATCTCGACCGTTGGGCCCTTGCGCGATTTGAAGATATCGAGCGGGCGAAACGCATTGCCAGCGACGGCGTTCTCGACCGCCGGTATCAGCACGCGCAGGCGAACCTTCAGCTTCGCATCCATGATCATTAGCGCGAGTGCGAGCACATTGGCCGCGCCGCCCATGTCCTTCTTCATGATCAGCATGCCGGACGATGGCTTGAGATCGAGCCCACCGGTGTCGAAACAGACGCCCTTGCCTACCAGCGTTACTTTCGGATGCGCCGGATCGCCCCAGGTAAAATCGATCAAGCGTGGCGCCCGGGTCGAGGCCATACCGACAGCGTGGATCAACGGAAAATTTTGCGCGGCGAGATCGTCACCGGTGATGCAGTCGAAGTCTGCGCCGAAGCGGTTGGCGAGATCCTGCGCAGCCTTCGCCAGTTCTTCCGGCCCCATATCGTTGGATGGCGTGTTGATCAGATCGCGCGCTAGCGCGGCGGCCTCCGCAACGCGGCTGATTTCTGCGATATCCACGCCTTCGGGCGGCAACAGCCTCGCCTTCGGCGCCTCGTTGCTGCGATAACGGCCGAAGCGATAGCTGCCGAGCGCGAAAGCGAGGGTGGCGAGACGCGTATCGTGTGGGGCATTGGCATAACGATAGGTGCCGGGCGGCAGTAGGCCGGGCAGTGAGCCTGCCCGAAACGGGTCGCGATGTTTCGCGCCGGAGTCTTCGAGGCCGAACAACATCTGTGCTATCGCGCCGTTGGCATCGGGAAGTGCCAGCGAGGCGCCAGGCTTGCCGCTGAATCCATTCGCCGCGGCGAACGCCTTCGCGGGAGCGGGCAGGGTCGCCGCGATCTCGGGCCAGGTGCTTCTGGTCACAAATGTGATCGGGATCGCCGGCGAGGTCGGGGAGGCGTCGAAGGCAGAATGCATGGCGAGGCTCGCAACTGAAGGGAGGGCCGTTATGCGGCCGAACGCGTCAAGAGGTCGTAACCCGGGATATGGCACCGGATGGGCCGATTAACCAGCCATTAGGGTTAACACTCTATTGCTGGCGGAGTCGGCCCGATCGTTCGCATCACCGTTGAGTCAAAGTGCCATGCGTCAGCCCCTATGTCTTGCGCGGTTTCTCGTGACTGCAGCCACGACGGCAATTTTGGCCGCCGGTCTCGCCGGCTGCAAGACCACGGGCATGTCGGACATTACGGGTTCCGTCGGTGCGCGCGCCGAAGCGCCGCCACCGGCGAGCTCGCCTGCCGATTCCGCGCGCGACATCGAGGCCTATGGCGAACGCTTCCGCGCCAATCCGCGCGATGCGGATGCGGCGATGCGTTACGGCCAAGCCCTGCGCGCCAACGGCCAGCGCGCGCAAGCCGTCTCGGTGTTCGAGCAGGCCACACTCAACAATCCCGGCAACAAGGCGCTGATGGCCGGCTATGGCCGTGCCCTCGCCGACGCCGGCAATTTCGAGCGCGCGTTCGAAGTGCTCGGCACCGCGCATTCGCCGGCCAATCCGGACTGGCGCATTCTTTCGGCGCAGGGTGCGGCGCTCGACCAGATGGGGCGGCACGACGAAGCGCGACGTTATTACGCCAATGCCTTGAAGCTCCGGCCCGAAGAGCCGTCGGTGCTGTCGAATCTCGGTCTGTCTTACATGTTGTCGAAGGATCTACCGCAGGCGGAAGCGACGCTGCGCCGCGCGCAGCAGGGACGCGGCAATGTCGATCCGCGCGTGCGGCAGAATCTCGGGCTCGTCGTCGGCCTGCAGGGCCGTTTCAGTGAGGCTGAAGCGATCGTCCGTGCCGATCTGCCGCCGGACGAGGCGGCGGCCAATGTGGCCTATCTCAAGCAGATGCTTAGCAACAAGGGTAGCGCGCGGTTCAGCGGCCAGGACGACGCGAAGCGCTCGTAAGCGCTTCATCGCTCACTGCATCGCTGCGACCTTGATGCCGGTCGGCCCGAGAATGACGACGAACAGCACCGGCAGGAAGAACAGGATCATCGGCACCGTCAGCTTCGGCGGCAGGGCCGCGGCCTTCTTCTCGGCTTCGTTCATGCGCATGTCGCGATTTTCCTGCGCCATCACGCGCAAGCTCTGTCCGAGGGGCGTGCCGTAGCGCTCGGACTGCATCAGCGCCAGACAGACCGACTTCACACCTTCAAGTCCGGTGCGCTTGGCCAGGTTCTCATAGGCGACCTTGCGGTCCTGCAGATAGGACAGTTCGGCCGTAGTCAACGTGAATTCCTCTGCGAGTGGCACCGACTGCGAGACGATCTCGATGGAGACGCGGCGGAATGCGACCTCGATGGACATGCCGGATTCGATACAGATCAGCAGCAGGTCGAGCGCATCGGGAAAGGCGCGCCGGATCGAAAGCTGGCGCTTGGCGATGGCATTCTTGAGGAAGATCATCGGCGCCTGCATGCCGAACCAGGCGGCGCCGACGCACATGCCGATCTTGACGGGCAGCGACTGTTCCATCCGCGAGATGACGAACACGTAGAGAATCGCAAATATCAGAAAAGCAATCGGCGTGACGAGGCGGAAGAACAAGAAGGTGACGTAAGGCGCCTGGCCGCGATAGCCGGCCATCACCAGCTTGTCGAGCGCAGCTTCCTGCGCCAGCCATTTGGTGAGATTGAAATCGCTGACGACCTTGGAGACGAGTTGCTTGGGCGTCTGTCGCAGCGAGACCTTGCCGCTATTGGCCATACGGTCGCGTTCGCGCTGCCGCAACCGTTCGCGTTCGCTGGCAACGGCCTTCATGCGTTTGGCAAGCCCGTCGCCGGCGAATAGTGGAACCAGCAGCGTATAGGCAGTCGCGGTCACGGCGATAGCCGCCATGAGCATCATCATGAAGCGGGTGTCGTGCAGTTTTGCAATCAGCAGATCAACCATAGCACACCATCAGAAATCGAAGTTGATCATCTTCTTCATGACCAGGATGCCGCAACTCATCCACACCACGCAGCCCGCCAGCATCAGGCGGCCGGTCGGATGGGTCCACAGCAACGAGATGTAGTCGGGCGTGCTCATATAGACGAGCAACATCACGATCGGCGGCAGCGAGCCGATGATGCCGGCCGAGGCCTTGGCTTCCATCGACATCGCCTGGATCTTCTCTTTCATCTTCTTGCGATCGCGCAGCACCTTGGAGAGGTTGCCGAGCGCTTCCGACAGATTGCCGCCGGACTTCTGCTGGATGGCGATCACGATGCCGAAAAAGTTGGCCTCGGGGAGCGGCATACGTTCATAGAGCCGCGCACAGGCTTCGCCGAGCGGCATGCCGATGGTCTGGGTCTCGATGATGGCGTTGAACTCGCTGCGTAGCGGCTCAGGGGCATCCGCAGCGACCACCTTCAGCGAATCGAACAGCGGCAGGCCGGCTTTGATGCCGCGCACCACGACGTCGACCGCATCAGGCAGCGCCAGAAGGAAGGCGTTTTCCCGGCGCTTCTTGAGGAAGCCGAGTAACCAGCGCGGCAGGCCGAAGCCGGCTGCAAATGCGAGACCTGCACCGGCCAGCAGGCCGCCGCCGAACAGCACGGTCATTGCGAAAGCAAACAGGCCCAATATACCGGAGATGACGAGAAACTTCTGCTCGCTCCAGTCGAGTCCGGCCTGCGCGATGCGCGTACCCAGCGGAAGCTTGCTCTTTTCCTTGTTGCGCGCCTCGACTTCCTTCAGGGACGTCTCGACCTGATCGCGCTTGGAGCGTTGTGCACGATCGACCGAACGCGTCTTTGGCTCTGGCCGCGCAATCGAGGAACGGCGCTCCTCGGCTTTCTTCTCGCCGGACAATAGCGGATAGAGGAAAACCCAGGCGAGGCCGCCGACCGCGACCGAGGCCATGAAGGCCAATGCGAGCGCCTGCATGTTCATCGGCTGCTCCTCTAGATATTCGCTGCGACTTCGGCGGCGTCCAGCGCCGCCGCGAGCCGCTTTTCTTCGCCGTAATAGCGCGCACGTTCCCAGAATCTCGGCCGGCCGATGCCGGTGGACCGATGTCGACCGATGATGCTGCCATTCGCATCTTCGCCAACGATATCGTAGAGGAACACGTCCTGGGTGATGATGGTGTCGCCTTCCATTCCCATCACTTCGGTGATGTGAGTGATGCGGCGCGACCCATCGCGCAGACGCGCGGCCTGCACGATCACGTCGATGGAGGCGCAGATCATCTCGCGGATGGTGCGCGAGGGCAGCGAAAAGCCGCCCATGGTGATCATGGACTCGCAGCGCGACAGGGCTTCGCGCGGATTGTTGGCGTGCAGCGTACCCATCGAGCCGTCATGGCCGGTGTTCATCGCCTGCAGGAGGTCGAACGCCTCCGGTCCGCGGACTTCGCCGACGATGATGCGTTCGGGGCGCATACGCAGACAGTTGCGTACGAGTTCGCGCATGGTCACCTGGCCTTCGCCTTCGATATTCGGCGGGCGAGTTTCCAGGCGCACCACATGGGGCTGCTGCAGTTGCAATTCGGCGGCGTCTTCGCAGGTAATGATGCGCTCGTCGTCATCGATATAGTTGGTCAGGCAGTTCAGCAGCGTCGTTTTGCCGGAACCGGTGCCGCCGGAGATCAGCACGTTGCAGCGGACGCGGCCGATGATCTGCAGAATCTGCGCGCCTTCCGGCGAGATGGCACCGAATTTGACCAGCTGATCGAGCGTCAGCTTGTCTTTCTTGAACTTACGAATGGTCAGCGCAGGGCCATCGATGGCGAGCGGCGGCACGATCGCATTGACGCGTGAGCCGTCGGCGAGACGGGCGTCGCAGATCGGCGAAGATTCATCGACGCGGCGGCCGACCTGACTGACGATGCGCTGACAGATGTTGAGCAGTTGCTGATTGTCGCGAAAGCGGATGCCGGTCTTCTGGATGCGGCCGGCGACTTCGATGAACACCGTCCCGGCGCCATTGACCATGATGTCGGCGATGTCGTCGCGCGCCAGCAGCGGCTCCAGCGGACCATAGCCGAGCACGTCGTTGCAGATATCGTCGAGCAGTTCTTCCTGCTCGGCGATGGACATCACGATGTTCTTGATCGCGATGATCTCGTTGACGATGTCGCGGATTTCCTCGCGCGCCGATTCGCCGTCGAGCTTGGCGAGCTGGGCGAGGTCGATGGCCTCGATCAGCGCACCGAAGATCGTCGCCTTGACCTGATAGTAGTTGTCCGAACGGCGCTCGGCGACCGGCTGCGCAGCGGGTGCGCGTGCGGGCGAGAGCGGAGGTGAGGAGACGACAGGCGCAGCCGATACGGCCGGCGCAGCCGGCGGAGGGCTGGCGGGCCGGGGGGTACGAAGGTCGGTCTCTGTTCCACTACGCTTACCAAACACGACTCAACTCCTTGCGGTTGATCACTTCGACCGCAACTTCCCCAACAGCGGCGCGAGGAAGGACCCTCGCGGCTTTTTCGTCTCGCCGCGGCCGGTGAGCCGCTGGGCGATCTGCAGGAACATCTCGGTGGTGCGATGATTGGCGGAGACTTCCGCAATCATCTGGCCGTTATTGGCAGCAGCGCCAAAGATCTGCGGCTCAAACGGGATCGTCGCAATCGGCGGCGTCTCGATGGCCTTGGCAAATTCGGCGGCGCTGATTTCCGGGCGCTTCGGCACGCCGACCTGGTTGAGGCAATAAAGTGGCGGTCGATCGTTCGGACGAGATGCCTTGATCAGATCGTACATGTTCTTGGTGTTGCGCAAATTTGCCAGATCGGGCGAGGCAACGATCAGGATATCATCGGCGCCGATCAGCGCGCGTCTGGTCCAGCCGGTCCACTGATGCGGCACATCGAGCACGATGCAGGGCATCGTGGAACGCAGCGTGTCGAAGATCGAATCGAAAGCTTCGGTGCCGAAGTCATAGACGCGCTCCAGCGTTGCCGGTGCGGCCAGCAGGCTGAGATGGTCGGTGCATTTCGACAGCAGGCGGTCGATGAAGGCGGTGTCGATACGATCCGGCGAGAACACCGCGTCCGCAATGCCCTGCGGCGGATCCTGATTGTAATCGAGACCCGCGGTACCGAAAGCGAGATCGAGATCGGCGACCACGGAATCCAGCGCCAGATCGCGGGCGATGGCCCAGGCGACATTGTGTGCGATGGTCGATGCGCCTACGCCGCCCTTGGCGCCGACGACAGCAATGATGCGGCCCACCGCTTTCGCTTCCGGTGCGGAAAACAGGCCGCAGATCGAGCGGACGACATCGATGGTCACGACCGGCGCGATCACATAATCGCTGACGCCGCGGCGGACCAGCTCGCGATACAGCGTGACGTCATTGACCTTGCCGATGACGATGACACGGGTGCCGGCGTCGCAGACGGTTGCGAGCTGGTCGAGCCCGCCGAGAATGTCGGTGCGCGGCTCGGCCTCGAGCAGGATCACATTCGGTGTCGGCGCCGAACGATAGGCCTCGATGGCAGCGGCCATGCCGCCCATCTGGATCTTCAGATGCGCCTTGGTCAAGCGACGGTCTTCACCCGCGGCTTGCACGGCTGATGCGGTTTCGACGGTTTCGCAGAACGCCTGGATCGAGATCCGGGGCGCCGGAGCAATATGCTCGTCCGCTGCCGGCGTCGGCGCGGCGGCGGGCTGCTCGTCGTCTGTCTTTTGCGCGTAACTGATCATTGGCCCACGTTGCTGATCTTGTTCTTGTCCGCATCCGGATAAGTGGTGGCTGTTCCCTGACCCTGACGATACTTGTCGAGTGCGTAAGTCCGGCGTGCCGTATAGACTGGCGTTTCCGGGCGCGGTTGCACCAGATCGGACGGATTCGCGACCATAGCCGCGAGGTTACGCTGCGAGGCGCAGCCGAGATTGTAATAGGGACGGTTCGAGTAGTAGCTCTTGTTCTTGATCGACGCCCCGAGATCCTCCGGCCAGGTGCCGCAGGGGCCCGCGGTCGCTGCCACCAGCGGATAGCCGAGACGGATCGTGGCGAACTGGCGCGGATCGTTCGGGGTATAATTGCGGCTCGCGATGGCATTCGCCGGAACGCCGGTGGCGGCCAGCAGCGAATGTATCTCGCGCTTGGATTCCTGCGCAGCCCGCGCATTCGGCGTATGGGCCGGGACTTCCACGGTGATCACGCCGGTGCCCTCGCGCAGCCAGTTTTGTCCGACAGCGATGACATCCGCGCGTTGCGTCGCGGTGAGGCCGCCGCGGAAGCTGCCGACGAATACTTCGGTGCTGCGCAGCCGCTCTTCCACAACGATGGGGTGGCGTAGACGATAGTTCCTCGGGATGCTGGTTGCGACGTCGTCCTGCGCCACGGTCCGGCAGCCGCCGAGCGTGACGGTTACGCTGATGATTACGGTGACGAGGGCGAGGCTGCGCGGGATATTGCTGGTCTCTGTCATCTGATTTCCCGCCTCAATCCGTGATGAAGCCAAATGCGCCGCGATAGCCGCGGGCGGGCTCGGGCTTGCGGCCCGGTACGCCGTAAATGCGATTGACCGTGCCGAGCAAGTCGGACTGTGGATCGGACGCATCGACAAAGCCGTCGTCGGGCCGCGACAGATCCTTCTGCGCCACGGCGCGGACCACGTAAGGCGTCACGATCACCATCAACTCGGTGTTGTTGTTGACATAGTCGCGGCTCTTGAACAGCGTGCCGAGCACCGGCAATTGCGCCATGCCAGGCAGGCCGCTCATGGCCTGCTTGGTCTGCTGCTTGATCAAGCCGGCCATCGCCATCGAGCCACCCGATGGGATTTCGAGCGTGGTATCTGCACGATTGGTCCTGATCGCCGGGATCGTGGTGCCGCTGATCGTGACCGAATTCTCCTGCGATAGCTCCGACACTTCGGTGGCGACGCGCAGGCTTATGCGGCCTTCGCTCAGAACGACAGGCGTGAATCCGAGTGAGATACCGAACTTCTTGAACTGAATCTGGACGGTACAGAGGCGGGTCGCCGGATCGCAGCTATTACCGCCCGGCACGGGAAACTCGCCGCCGGCCAGAAAATTTGCGGTTTCGCCGGAGATCGCGGTCAGGCTCGGCTCGGCCAGCGTGCGGATAACGCCGGCATTTTCCATCGCCTTCAGCGTCGCTGTCACCTTTGCGGGAGAGCCGAAGGCTGCTTGAATCTGGTTGCCGCTGACGAGCGGACCGCCATTTGCGCTGAATGGCGTCACATTGTTGAAGTTGACGACCGAGGTGCCATAGCTCAGCTGGCCCGAGAGATCGACGCCGAGCTGCTTGACGATATTGCGTTGAACTTCGGCGACTGTGACCTTCAGCATCACCTGATCGCGTCCGCGTACCGAGATGTTGTTGACCACCTTGTCCATGCCGCCGGCAAGCCGCGCAGCCAGATCGGCGGCCTGCTGGGCTTCCACCTGGCTCGAAACCGAACCCATCAGCATGATGCCATCGCCGAGGCCTTCGACGCGGATATCGGCGGCCGGCAGGGTTTGTTTCAGTCCGGCGCGGATGCCGTTGAGGTCGCGCGTCACGGCGATATCGTAGGCTGCGATTTGCTGGCCGGCGCTGTCGAAGAAGATAATGTTAGTCTGACCGACCGTCGCGCCGATGATATAGGCGCGCTGTGCCGAGCGGACCACAGCATTGGCGATCTTCGGATCGGCGACGAGCACGTCCTTCACATCGCGCGGCAGATCGATCACGACCGACTTTCCGATGCCGAGTGGCAGGAAGCGCGCGTTCAACTGTCCGGCGCCCGCCGATTGGTTGGCGCCGTAGTCAGCTGCATCGGCAACGGGAAGTGCAGAGCCGAGCGTCAGCGCGGCGATGGCTGTCACCGAGAGCGCACGGGCCATCAGGCTCCGCATCGACCCGCTCGTTGTCTTCAGCTTCATCGTCTGCGTCCTTGTCACTTCGTGATCGTCGCGGTCGACGGAATGCCGTACCGAACGATGTTGACGGTGCTGCCGCGGCGGCGGGTCCCCGGATCTTCGCTGGGTGCTTCCGGCGCGTTGGCATCGGCCAGCGCGCGCAGTGCCAGCGAGAGCGTACCGCTCTGGCGGGCACGAGCGAGCAGTTCGGCCTGTTCGGGCTTCAGTTCGAGCGTCGCGGTCTTGCCGACCACAGTGTTCTGCCCGTCCTTCTCCTTTGGCGCCTGATCGATGGCGAGCACGCGGATATTGTTGAGAATGATCTCGGACATGACCCCGTCGGCGCCGCCGCTGTCAGGGCCCTTGTCGCGCTTGGACAGGATCACGTCGACGCGGTCATTCGGCAGGATGAAGCCGCCAGCGCCGGTTTCCGGCGATATTTCGGTGGAGACGGCGCGCATGCCCGAGGGCAGCACGGCGGCCATGAAGCCGGCGCCGTTGGCACGTACGAGCTTCGCCTCACGGATCGGTTCGCCCGCAATGAAAGGCGAGCGCGCGATTGCGCCGGTCATCTGCGTCATCGCTTCGGGACGCGCGTTGCGGCTGATCACATTGGCGCTGGCGGCGCTGGTCGGCCACGACTGCCACTGCATGTCATCCGGGCCGATCGGCTGACCGAGTGCGATGTCGCCTTTGGCGACGAGCACGTCGGTGGTGGGGAGTTCTGCGGCCTGCGGAGGAGGGGGCGGAGCGTCGGATGAACTCGCGAGATACAGCGCCACGCTGCCGGCACCGAGTGCAATGGCAAGGACCACTATACGTGCGGTATTCATACGCTTCACTTTCCACATTACGCCGCGACGCACCCGCCGCTGTGGTGTGGAGTTGAGCAGTTATTCGTCAAAGCATGGTTAATGAGCGGTATCTAAATCGAGTTAACGATTTTTAGCTGCTATTACCCCAGCGCGAGACGGCTGAGATCGACCGCCTTGATCCACTGGGTTTCCGGATAGACCAGCAGCGCGCCGAGCGCGAGCGCGACACCGTAAGGGATGCCGCTTTCCTTGTGATGAAGGCGTAGCAACCACTCCTGCCGGCCCAGCGCATAAGGCAACGGCCATTGCCGGAACTGCAGCAGTAGCAGCGTCAGCGCGCCGCCGAACAGCGACGCATAGATAAGATACTGCAACAGATGGTCGAAGCCGAACCACAATCCGGCGCAGGCGGCGAGCTTGGCGTCGCCGCCGCCGATCCAGCCGAAAGCGAAGCACGCGAAGGCGATGACCAGCACGAGTCCACCTGCACCAAGATGCAGCAAGGCGGTGGATGGGCTCATGCCGCCGAACAACGCGACGAAGGCGAAACCGGCGATCAACAGCATCGAGATGCGGTTCGAGATGGTCATGGTGAAGATGTCGCTGATGGCCGCATAGGCCATCAGGCCCGGGAACAGCAGGAGACGCGTCAAATCGAGGATCATGGCTGTTGGCGGCCCGTGCGGAAACGACGGCGGAGCGTAGCCGGCAGAAATGAACAATCGGAAAACAAGAAACCGTTTACCAAGCCGCCGCGATCCGCGCGATCACGGTGACCAGCGCCAGCACCAGCGCGGCGCAGACGAGCCCTGCAGGCTCGCGTAGCGAGGCCTCGAGCGCCTGGAGAAGGGAGCGCTGGGCTGCATTATGTCTCATGGGCGGGGCCGGGACGAAAGGGTAGAAGCTTCCAACAAAAAAGGCTCCGGACCTCCGGAGCCTTTCTTGCTCTCACGCCGAGAACTTACTTGAGCGAAGAGTTCAGCGAGGTGAACTTGCCATTCAGGTTCGAACCGAGGCCGTTCACGACCGCGATGATGGCGAGCGAAATGCCGGCGGCGATCAGGCCGTATTCGATCGCGGTGGCGCCAGACTCGTCCTTAAGGAAACGCGAAACGATGTTCTTCATAATCCAAAACTCCATATGTGCACGTGGCTGTCGATCTTAGATGCCTGGTCTCCCCGGCGTTCTCAGCACCGTGACCATGCGCCGACCCTAGGAGTTTCGGATTGCAGTGCGGTTAATTCGATCGATGAAAGTCGATAGCATTTGTCTCTTCTTGTGCACGGTAAATGTCTACTTAAGGCGATTCCAGAATGACTTAGGTGTCATCACACCGCGCTTTCGCCGCTCGGTTTAGCGCTCTTTAAGCATGCGGAGGTAACTCTGAGGCAGGAAAACCGAGAGATTCGAAATGTCCACAGTGCCCATGGAAGTGCTGCATATGTTCGGCGATACCATCATGAAGGTGGTCCCGATTACGATCGTTCTCGCCGTGGTTTTCACAGTGCTTACGCACTTCTGGGCATGCAACCCCGGCAAACCCTGGTGGCGCAAGAGCGAGATCGTCACCGACATCTGCTACTGGTTCTTTGTGCCGCTGATTACCCGTGTGGTGCGCATCGGCTTGCTCGTGCTCGGCGCGGCGGTCGTCTTCAACATCCATGGCGCGGACGATCTGATCGCCTTCTATGACAACGGCCACGGGCCGCTGGCGCAATTGCCACTCTGGGTACAGGCCATCCTCTTCCTCGTGGCGTCGGACTTCCTGCTCTACTGGTTTCACCGTATGTATCATGGTGGTGAGTTCTGGAAGTATCATGCCATCCATCACTCCTCCGAAGAGGTGGAATGGATTTCCGCAGCACGCTTCCATCCTGTCAATCTGTTTCTCGGCACGGTCGCCGTGGACGTGGTGCTGCTGATGGCCGGTATCTCGCCGAATATCATGCTGTGGGTCGGTCCGTTTACGACTTTCCACTCAGCGTTTGTGCACGCCAATCTGAACTGGACCCTTGGGCCGTTTAAATATGTCATTGCCACGCCGGTCTTCCATCGCTGGCATCACACCTCCCTGGAGCAGGGCGGTAACACCAATTTCGCCGGGACTTTTCCGCTCTGGGACATCCTGTTCGGCACTTTCCGGATGCCGAAGGGCGAGTTGCCGGACAATTACGGCGTCGATGGAGAGCCGCTGCCGAAGGAGATTGGGGGGCAACTGGCCTATCCGTTCCGGCAGTTGAGCGCCGCGGCCAAGCAATAAGTGATCGAGCCCGGCGCATGCGCCGGGCTTCGTCGTCTCCGGATCTTCCGATCGATACCGCCGTTTGCTGTTCCTTCACCAATTAACGGCACATTTGCCATGTCGGGCGCCGGCACCGCTGCGTATCTGCTTAGGCCGGCTCGTATCGTCCCGGAGTACAGGATGTCGTTTTTCTCGTTGCGTGGCCGCGCCTCGGCGGCCTTGATGATCCGGGCGCTTGCCGCCGGCCTCGTTCTCTTTCCCGCTGCAGGCCTTCCGGCGGCTGCCAACGACATGATTTCGGTCAATGTCGATCAGGCGAAGCTCGTTAAATTCCCGGAGAAAATTGCCACCATCGTGGTCGGTAACCCCTTGATCGCCGATGTCACGCTGCAGCCGGGCGGCATGGTCGTGGTCACCGGCAAGGGTTATGGCGCGACCAATGTGATCGCGCTGGATCGCAGCGGTGCTGTGCTGATGGATCGCGTCGTTCAGGTCGAAGGCCCGACCGACAAGGTCGTCACCGTCTATCGCGGCATGGCGCGCGAGTCCTATAGCTGCACGCCCGAATGCGCGCGGCGCGTCACGCTTGGCGACGCCGAGACATATTTCAAGTCGGCAATGGATCAAGCCGGCGCCATCGGCGGACAGGCAGCGAGCACCGGCGCTGCAACGGGGACGACCGGCAAGGTCAACTGATCGTCGAACTTCCGAAGCCGTGACCCATCTCGTGGCTTCGCATCGGCGGTGGTAAACAATATCTTAACCGATCCGCCCAGTTTGTCGCGATCCGGCGAAACACTTCTACAATCAGTTTTCGGTACAGCCTGACGGTAGATATTTCCATCTCGTCCGGATTCTGCTGATGCTGATACCGATTATCGCCATTGCTGTCGTCACCAAGCGCTTGCGATCTTTCCGCCGCAGTCAAGATGGCTCGGCCGCGGTCGAATTCGCGATGATTGCACCGATCTTCTTCGCCCTGATCTTTGCGGTGATGGAAACCGGCCTGGTGTTCATGGCCGGGCAAGTGCTGGAGACCGGTGTGGAGGATGGCGCGCGGCTCGTTTATACGAGCCAGACCACCAATGTGACCGACTTCAAGGCGGCGATCTGCAGTCGCGTTTCCATGCTGATGGATTGTACGAAGCTCGACATCGATGTGCGCTCATACGATCCCGGTGCGAGTATCAGCATCAACGATCCGATCGATGCTAGCGGCAAATATGTTTCGAATGGCTTCGTCTATCAGCCGCCGGCTTATTCGCCGAATACCCCAACCAGTAAAACTGTGGTCGTGCGCGCGTTCTACCAGTGGCCGCTCTATGTCACGGGGCTCGGATATAACATCGCCAATATCGATCGTGGCACTTCGACAAATAAGCGGCTCCTCGCGGCAACCGCCGCGCTCGGACCTCAGTAACGGCAGGGATAGAGAGATGCGCAAGCCTGCAACTCTACGAGATATCCGCCGTTTGATGGGGTCGTTGCGGCGTGACGACAGCGGCATTGCCGCGATCGAATTCGCAATGATCGTGCCTCTGCTGCTTCTGATGCTGTTCGGCATCACCGACCTGGCGAACTACTTTGCGGTCGATCGCAAGGTAAGTCAGATCTCCCAGGCCGTTTCGGATCTCACTTCGCGCTACACCGCGGTGCAGGAAAGCGATGTCACGAACTTCTTCACCATCGCCAGCGCGATGCTGACGCCATATGACAAAAGCCAGATGAAGGCCTCGATCCATCAGGTCTATCTCGACCCGAACACCAAGACCGCAAAAGTTGTCTGGAGCCGCAGCTGGAACACCACGCCACTGACGAAGAACACGGTCTATCCCGTCCCTGCTGGCCTGGTCGGCAAGGATGCGTCGGGTAACTGGCTAGCGAACCAGTATCTGATCGTGGGCGATGTCAAATACAACTACGTGCCGACCATCGGCTGGGTTGTTTCCAAGGCCGGTGTGACGGCGACCGAAGTCGCGTTCACGAAGCCGCGGCAGATGACCTGCGTGATGCTCGGCTCGACCTGCACGCCGAGTGGCGGCTGATTGCGGCGATTGAAGCGCGAAAGCTCTGCATGAAACGAGAAAGGCCGCGCACGAGGCGCGGCCTTTCAATTTGCACGATCATCCGCAAGCTGTTGCTTGCGGAAAATCGTCAGCCGGCAGCGCGGAGGTTATCCGCCGACGACTTGCCCGAACGGCGATCGGCCACGATTTCGTAGCTGATCTTCTGGCCTTCACGCAGCGTGCCGAGGCCAGCGCGTTCGACGGCGCTGATGTGCACGAACACGTCGTTCCCGCCTTCGTCCGGCTGAATGAAGCCATAACCCTTGGTGGCGTTAAACCACTTCACGGTTCCCATGCTCACGAGGTAGTCCCTTCTCAAGATAGTAGTAGTAACCCACGTATTGGACGCAGGTTGGTTGGCATCGAATTTTTGGAAGGGTCGTCAGTCTAGACCGGCTGCACCGGGGTATAGAGAAGTCGTCCGGCCGAAAATCGATAGGATCACATTAAGGGAAGCTATTCCCCAAGACAATCCAGCCGCGTACGTTTTTTTGATTGCATACGAATAAGCGAATTCGCCCCCGGCTCCGCGCATGACGAGTACTGTCATACGCGGCGAGGGTCGATATTGCGATGCGAACTGTCGACAGAAATAAAAGTCCGGACGCTTAGCGGCGGCGGAAATTGCCGCGCGGCGGGCCTGATCGGGGCGGGCCACCACCCGGACGCTCGTCCTTGTGACGGAAGATCAGGCGGCCCTTTTCCAGATCGTAAGGCGACATCTCGATCGTCACGCGGTCGCCCGCGAGGGTTTTGATGCGGTTCTTCTTCATCTTGCCTGCGGTGTAGGCGATGATTTCGTGTCCGGCATCGAGCTGCACGCGGTAGCGTGCATCAGGAAGGATTTCGGTCACCAGTCCTTCGAACTGGATCAGCTCTTCTTTAGCCATTCAATAGCTCCAGATCGGTCGGCGCTTAGCGCGGACGCTGGCTGCGGTTAGGGGTGGTGTTAGGTCGGCTCGGCCGATGAAGGAAGGCCACGCCTTGCATGCTTCCTTCTTTTCCACCGGCTCCACCCTGCTGGGCGGGACGCGGCTTCGACTCGTGCCGTGCATTTTCATGCCGTGGGCTCTCATTCCGCGCATGGTCGCGGTTCTGGTGCGGGGAGCCGCCTTTGCCACCAGGGCCCCGGCGACGGTTACGCGAATTCTTGTTGCCGGGAGCTCCGTCCTGACGTTGAGCGTGCTGGGCGGGGCGACCGTTGCGCTGACCACCGCGATTCTGGGAAGGCGGCGGACCCACGTCATTCTTGCCGGGGGTACGACGGTCTTCTTTCGGAAGCGCAACGCGGATCAGCTTTTCGATATCGCGCAGATACGCCATTTCCTCGCCGGCGCAAAGCGAGATTGCGATGCCTTCAGCGCCCGCACGGGCCGTACGGCCGATCCGGTGGACATAGGTTTCCGGCACATTCGGCAAGTCGAAATTGACGACATGGGTCACGCCGTCCACGTCGATGCCGCGGGCGGCGATATCGGTGGCGACCAGGGTGCGGACTTCACCGGAGCGGAACATGGCGAGGGTGCGCTCGCGGTGGTTCTGCGACTTGTTGCCGTGGATGGCGGCAGCCGGGATGCCGACGCGCTCCAGATTTTTCACGACCTTGTCGGCGCCGTGCTTGGTGCGGGTGAACACCAGCGCGCGGTTGACCTGCTCGGTCTTGAGGATCTGCGCCAGGATCGACGGTTTTGCCGAATGATCGACCAGCAGAATTTTCTGCGAAATGCGTTCGACCGTCGAGGACACCGGGGTCACGGCGACGCGGGCCGGATCCTTGAGCATGTGCTCGGCGAGATCGGCGATATCCTTCGGCATGGTGGCCGAGAAGAACAGCGTCTGGCGCTTGATCGGCAGCTTGGCGACGACTTTGCGGATGTCGTTGATGAAGCCCATGTCCAGCATGCGGTCGGCCTCGTCGAGGACGAGGAATTCCACCATGTTGAGCTTCAGGGCATTGCCCTGCACGAGGTCGAGCAGGCGGCCGGGCGTGGCGACGAGGACGTCCACGCCCTGCATCAGCGAGCGCACCTGGCGCCCCATAGGCACGCCGCCGATCGCCAGCGCGGAGGACAGGTTCATGTGGCGGCCATAGGCATTGAAACTGTCGAGGATCTGGCCCGAAAGCTCACGCGTCGGGCTCAGCACCAGCACGCGGCAGGTCTTGGGCTGCGGCTTGACGCGGTGTTCGAGCAGGCGATGAAGAATCGGGAGTGCGAAGGAAGCGGTCTTGCCGGTGCCGGTCTGGGCAATACCGATCACATCCTTGCCGGTGATGGCGATCGGGATGGTCTGGGCCTGGATCGGGGTCGGGGTAACGTAGTTTTCTTCTTTGAGCGCACGGGTAATGGGATCGGCGAGGCCGAATTCCTGAAAGGTGGTCAAAAGATATGTCTTTCCATAAAGGCGTATCGCGCCCTGCCGATATGCCGGAGCGGCAATATCAGAGGCGCACGCAGTGTGTCTTGGGGACACCCGCGTGTTTGGGGCGTCATTCTGGTTAGCTGAAGAGGCAAGCCAGAAACCGCTGGTGCTCTGGAATTCAGAGTGAGGCGGGATCAGAACACGCGGCTCGCAAGGACCCGATGATTCTCAAGGTCGTGGGGCTCATATGGGACATGATCCGGGCGGATTCAAGGTGAAACCCGCCGGCAGCCTGCCGATGACAAAACGTCGCTGCGAGAAAATTAGACAGCTTTAGATTTGTGCACTCATTTTCATCTCGCTGCCGCGAGTGTGGTCAAAATATTTGCACATAAAATAAGCGCGCTGATTTTGTGGTCATGACAGCGATCCAAAACTATGCAGGCTTACCAATAACTTAACGAGCAAAAGGAGGCTGGCACACTTCTTGCGATTCCTTGGGTGTCCGGCCGTGGGGCCGTTCGCAGTGAATTCGCCTGCGTCCAGGGAGAGACCGCATATGATCCGCCACTTCCCGCATTCCTTTTCCAAGCCCAAGGGTTTTTCAAAAAAATGGTCCCGACGCGGCCTGATGGCTGCGGCGGCAGGTTTGGCGCTCGGCCTGTCGGCCCTCTCGCCGGCGAAAGCCGCAGACGACACGATCAAGGTCGGTGTGCTGCATTCGCTGTCCGGCACCATGGCGATTTCCGAGACCACGCTGAAAGACACCGTCCTGTTCATGATCGATGAGCAGAACAAGAAGGGCGGCGTGCTCGGCAAGAAGCTCGAAGCCGTCGTCGTCGATCCCGCCTCGAACTGGCCGCTGTTCGCCGAAAAGGCGCGCGAGCTGATCACCAAGGACAAGGTCGCCGTGGTGTTCGGCTGCTGGACCTCGGTGTCCCGCAAGTCGGTGCTGCCGGTGTTCAAGGAGCTGAACAGCATCCTGTTCTACCCCGTGCAATATGAGGGTGAAGAGTCCGAGCGCAACGTGTTCTACACCGGCGCGGCGCCGAACCAGCAGGCGATCCCAGCAGTCGACTACCTGATGAAGGACGAGAAGGTGAAGCGCTGGGTGCTGGCCGGCACCGACTATGTCTATCCGCGCACCACAAACAAGATTCTGGAAGCCTACTTGAAGTCGAAGGGCGTCAAGCAGGAAGACATCATGATCAACTACACGCCGTTCGGTCACTCGGACTGGCAGACGATCGTGGCCGACATCAAGAAGTTCGGCTCGGCCGGCAAGAAGACCGCGGTGGTCTCCACCATCAATGGCGACGCCAACGTTCCGTTCTACAAGGAGCTCGGCAATCAGGGCATCAAGGCGACCGACATTCCGGTGGTGGCGTTCTCGGTGGGTGAAGAAGAACTCGCAGGCATCGACACCAAACCGCTGATCGGTCATCTCGCGGCCTGGAACTACTTCGAGTCGATCAAGAATCCGGCCAACGAGAAGTTCATCAAGGAATGGCAGGCCTACACCAAAAATCCGAAGCGCGTGACCAATGACCCGATGGAGGCCACCTATATCGGCTTCAACATGTGGGTGAAGGCAGTCGAAAAGGCCAAATCGATCGAAGCTGACAAGGTGATCGACGCGCTGCCCGGCACCGAAACGGCAAACCTCACCGGTGGCACCTCGAAGATGCTGCCGAACCATCACATCACCAAGCCGGTCTTCATCGGCGAGATCAAGGGTAACGGTCAGTTCGATGTGGTCTGGAAGACCCCGTCGCTGGTGGCCGGTGACGCATGGTCGAAGGAGCTCGACGGCTCCAAGGACCTGATCGGCGACTGGGTCGGCAAGAAGTGCGGCAACTACAACACCAAGACCAACAAGTGCGGCGGTCAGGGCTCGTAAGTCAGTAGCAGTAGTCACTGCGACGTGTCCGCCATAGCTCGCAGAGCGAAGGTCGGCGCATAGCGGCGAAGCAATTCAGTTCCTGGTTTTCTGGATCGCTCCGCCCAAGCGAAATTGGCTCAGCCAATTTTCGCCAAGGCTCGCAATGATGGTGCGGGTTGTTCTCTCCCGAGACTGGAGAAGGCGGTTCATCGCCGCCTTCTCCCCCTTTTTCCCGCCGGGGACTTTAGAGTGATGCACCTTTTCGAACGCTGCCGCGCAATCGCGCTCGCCTGTCTGCTGCTGGCCGCGACCGCCATTCCGGCACTGGCCGCTCCCTTCGAGGACGCCGTCGCCAAACTCACCACCGACGATTTCTCCGACACCGGCGATGCCGTCGCGGAGATTGCATCCTCGGGCAATCCGCAGGCTGGGCCGATCATCAGCGCATTGCAGGATGGCCGCCTGTTATTCGATGCCGACAGCAAGAAGGTTTATGTGACCGGTGCAGACGGCAGCGTCACCGATGCGGCCACGGGTCAGCCGGTCGCGAGCGTTCCGTCCAGTGCGACCGCCGTGCGTCTGAACAATCGCCTGCGGCGGCAGGTCGAGACGGCGCTCGGTGGCCTCGATCTGGTTTCGCCGGATCCTGCCAAGCGTGTGCTCGCCGCTGAGTCGGTCTTCAAGAGTCACGACGTGGCGATGTTGCCCACTGTGGAAACGGTACTCGCAAAGGAAACCGACAAGGCCGCCAGGCAGGCTTTCACCGAAGCCCGCGCCGCGATCATCCTCTACAAGGAAGACGCGAGCGAAGCCGAGAAGATCGCTGCCATCGCCGTGATCAAGGCTCGCGCCGATCAGGACGCACTCGCCGTGCTCACCGGCTTGCCGGCGGATCAGAGCGTCGGCGTTGCCCGCACTGCTGCTAGCGCGATCACTGCCATCAACAGCCGGCAGACCCTGTGGTCGATCGGCCAGAATGCCTGGTACGGCCTTTCGCTCGGCTCAGTGCTGTTGCTCGCCGCTATCGGCCTCGCCATCACCTTCGGCGTGATGGGTGTCATCAACATGGCTCATGGCGAGATGGTGATGATCGGCGCCTACGTCACTTTCGTGGTGCAGGATGTTATCCGCACCAGCTATCCCGGCCTGTTCGATTATTCGCTGCTGATCGCGGTGCCGCTCGCTTTTCTGATCGCGGGGGCCATCGGCATCGTCATCGAACGCACCATCATTCGTTTCCTCTATGGACGCCCACTGGAGACGCTGCTCGCCACCTGGGGCCTGTCGCTGGTGCTGCAGCAGGCGGTGCGCACCATGTTCGGTCCGACCAATCGCGAGGTCGGCAACCCCTCCTGGATGTCCGGCGCCTTCGAACTCGGCCAGCTCACCATCACCTATAATCGCCTCTGGATCCTCTGCTTCACCATGGCGGTATTCGTGATCCTGCTGGCGATGCTGCGCTACACCAGCATGGGTCTCGAAATGCGCGCGGTGACGCAGAACCGTCGCATGGCCGCCTCCATGGGTATCGCCACTTCCCGCGTCGATGCACTCACCTTCGGTCTTGGCTCCGGCATCGCCGGTATAGCCGGCGTGGCACTGTCGCAGATCGACAATGTCTCGCCCAATCTCGGCCAGAGCTACATCATCGACTCATTCATGGTCGTGGTGTTCGGCGGCGTCGGCAATCTATGGGGCACGCTCGTTGGCGCGCTCTCGCTCGGCATCGCGAATAAGTTTCTCGAGCCGGTCGCTGGCGCCGTGCTCGGCAAGATCGCCATTCTCGTGCTGATCATCCTGTTCATCCAGAAACGCCCGCGCGGCCTGTTCGCACTCAAGGGCAGGGCGATCGAAGCATGACCCCGCATTTCCTCACACGCACCCTCGATCGCAGCGCCACGATCTTCATCCTGATCGTTGCCGCCGTCGGCATCGTGCTGCCGTTGCTCAACCTGCTGTTGCCGGCCAATTCGCCGCTGCAGGTGCCGACCTATCTGATCTCGCTGTTCGGCAAATATGTCTGCTACGCCATTCTCGCCCTCTCGATTGATCTGATCTGGGGCTATTGCGGCATCCTCTCGCTCGGCCACGGCGCCTTCTTCGCGCTCGGCGGCTATGCCATGGGCATGTATCTGATGCGTCAGATCGGCTCTCGCGGCGTTTATGGCAATCCGGTGCTGCCCGATTTCATGGTGTTCCTGAACTACAAGGCGCTGCCGTGGTACTGGTACGGCTTCGACATGTTCTGGTTTGCCGCATTGATGGTGCTGGTGGTGCCGGGCCTGCTCGCTTTTTGCTTCGGCTGGCTCGCCTTCCGCTCACGCGTCACCGGCGTTTATCTGTCGATCATTACCCAGGCGATGACCTATGCGTTGCTGCTCGCCTTCTTCCGCAATGATTTCGGCTTCGGCGGCAACAACGGTCTGACCGATTTCAAGGACATCTTGGGCTTCAACATCCAGAGTGACGGCACCCGCGCCGCACTGTTCGTGGCAAGTTGCCTGGCCTTGATCCTCGCTTTCTTTATGTGCCGCGCCATCGTCACCTCCAAGCTCGGCAAGGTGTTGATCGCCGTGCGCGATGCGGAGTCCCGCACGCGCTTCCTCGGCTATCGCGTCGAATCCTACAAGCTGTTTGTCTTCACGCTGTCGGCCTGCATGGCCGGCGTCGCCGGCGCGCTCTACGTGCCGCAGGTCGGCATCATCAATCCCGGCGAATTCGCGCCGGGCAATTCCATCGAGGCGGTGATCTGGGTCGCCGTCGGTGGTCGCGGCACGCTGGTCGGTGCGGCGCTTGGTGCTGTCGTCGTCAACTATGCCAAGACCTTCTTCACCTCCGGCGCATTGGCGCCGTACTGGCTGTTCATGTTGGGCGCGCTGTTCATCCTGGTGACGCTGCTCTTGCCCAAGGGCATCGTCGGCACCTTCAATGCCTGGATCGACGGTCGCAAGGTGCGCGATACCGCCAATGCTGACAGTGCCGCCGTGGAAGATGGCATCGTCAAATCCGATCTGGAGAAGGCGTGATGACCGCTACCGCCATACTCACAGCGGTCGATCCGCAGGTCGCCGCCCGCGAAGCCGAAGCACGGCAGAAGCGCATTACTTCGGCACAACTCTATCTCGATGGCGTGCATGTCTCCTTCGACGGTTTCCATGCCATCAACAATCTGTCGATGGTGCTCGCCCCCGGCGAGATGCGCGCCATCATCGGTCCCAATGGTGCCGGCAAGACCACGATGATGGACATCATCACCGGCAAGACCAAGCCGGACGAGGGTGACGTCTATTTCGATGGCAGGCACGATCTCACGCTGCTGGACGAGACCGAGATCGCCAAGCTGGGCATCGGTCGCAAATTTCAGAAGCCGACCGTGTTCGAAAGCCAGACCATCCAGGACAATCTTCTGCTGGCGCTGAATGTCGATCATAGTGTCCGCGGCACGCTGTTCTGGCGTGGCAGCCGCGACGAGGCCGAGCGGATCGACAGGGTTCTGGAAACCATCCGTCTTACCGATGCCCGCGATCGCCTCGCCGGCAATCTCTCCCACGGCCAGAAACAGTGGCTGGAAATCGGCATGCTGTTGGCGCAGGATCCGAAGGTGTTGCTGGTGGACGAGCCGGTCGCCGGTATGACCGACGTTGAGACGCATCAGACCGCAGAGCTTCTGAAGGCGATTAATCGTGACAACAAAACGGTGATGGTCGTCGAGCACGACATGACCTTCGTGCGCGAGCTCGGCGTCAAGGTGACGTGCCTGCACGAAGGAACAGTACTGGCCGAAGGCAACATCGACGACGTTTCGACCAACGAGCGCGTGGTCGAAGTGTATCTGGGGCGCTAGCGCGTGATCCCGAAAAGTGGATGCCGGTTTTCGGATCAGATCATGCGTAAGGAAATACTCCCATGCTGAAAGTCGACAGTATCAGCCTTCACTACGGCGCAGCTCAGGCGCTCCGTGGCGTCACGGTTTCCGCAGAACCCGGTAAGGTCACCTGCGTGCTTGGCCGCAACGGCGTCGGCAAGACCTCGCTGCTGCGCGCCATGGTCGGCCAGCAGGCGATTTCGTCAGGCTCCATCACCTTCGACGGGCAGGATATCTCGAAGCTGAAACCTTTCGAGCGTGCCCGTCGCGGCATCGGCTTCGTGCCGCAGGGCCGCGAAATCTTTCCGCTGCTCACGGTCGAGGAGAACCTCAAGACCGGCTATGCGCCGCTGAAGCGTGCCGACCGTACGATCCCGGATGACGTGTACTCGCTCTTCCCGGTGCTGAAATCCATGCTTGGTCGTCGTGGCGGCGACCTCTCCGGCGGCCAGCAGCAGCAGCTCGCCATCGGCCGAGCGCTGGTGATGCGGCCGAAGCTTCTCCTGCTTGACGAGCCTACCGAAGGCATCCAGCCCTCGATAATCAAGGATATCGGCCGCGCCATTTCCTATCTGCGTTCTCTGGGCACCATCGCCATCGTGCTGGTGGAGCAATATCTCGACTTCGCCTGCGAACTCGGCGACAATTTTGCCGTGATGGATCGCGGTGCGGTCAAATACAGCTGTGACCGCGCCAATCTCGATCCCGCCGAGATCAGCCGCCAGATGGCGTTGTGAGGCGCTGTCGTTGGAATGCCTATGAAGGACGCCCTGATATCATCCGCGAGCTTCGCCGCTAACCGCGCCCGTGGCGCAGTAGCGTTCGACGTGCATCTGGTCGAGGGCCGCACCCGCCGTCGCCAGCTGCATGAATCCGGCTCGCTTCGTGTCCGCTTTCCCTCGCCGGAGGATGACGGGCTCACCGCCATGTTCGTCAACACCGCCGGCGGTGCGGCCGGTGGCGATCGCTTCGATATCGACATCACAGCCGGCGAGGGCACCCGCCTCACGCTATCGACGGCCGCCGCCGAAAAGATCTATCGCTCCCACGGCCCCGCCGCGGAGATCAATATCTCGCTGCGCGCCGAAGCTGGCGCGCATCTGAGCTGGCTGCCGCAGGAGACCATCCTCTTCGATCAGGCACGCACCGAACGCAGCATTGATATCGATCTGGCAGACAGCGCCTCGTTGGTCCTGTGCGAGATCGTCGTGTTCGGCCGCACCGCCATGGGCGAGGCGATGCGGTCTGGCTCCTTCATCGACCGCTGGCGCCTGCGCCGCGGCGGCCGGCTGGTCTTCGCCGAGAATGTCCGCCTCGATGGCGACATCGGCACGAAACTGGCCGCGCCCGCAATCGCCAATGGCGGTCTCGCCATTGCGACTGCGTTGATCGTGCCGGGCGATGAGACGCTGCTCGAGCGGCTACGCGAGACGGCAGAGCAGGCCGGTTGCGAAGTCGGCGTTTCGCTGTGGAACGGATTTGCAATGGCCCGCATCTGTGCGCAAGATGCCGCAAAATTGCGGGCCGACATGATGGCGCTGCTGTTGCAATCGCGTGCGATGCTGCCACGCATGTGGCTGAACTAATCAATCAGGGAAGTCCGATGAACCTGTCCCCTCGCGAGAAAGACAAGCTCCTGATCTCCATGGCGGCCATCGTGGCGCGCCGCAGGCTGGAGCGCGGCGTCAAGCTCAATCATCCCGAAGCGATTGCGATCATTTCCGACTTCATCGTCGAAGGCGCTCGCGACGGTCGCACGGTGGCGGAGCTGATGAAGGCTGGCGCCGAAGTGATTACGCGTGCCCAGTGCATGGAGGGGATCGCCGAGATGATCCACGACATTCAGGTCGAGGCCACGTTCCCCGATGGAACCAAGCTCGTCACCGTTCACGAACCCATTCGTTGAGGCCCAGCATGATCCCCGGCGAAATGTTCATCCAGGACGGCGAGATCGAGCTCAATGCCGGCCGCAAGGCGATCACGTTGTCCGTCGCCAACACCGGTGACCGGCCGATCCAGGTCGGCTCGCACTATCATTTCTTCGAGACCAATCCCGCGCTGAAATTCGATCGCAAGCAAGCCCGCGGCATGCGCCTTGATATCGCCGCCGGCACGGCCGTTCGGTTCGAGCCGGGCCAGACCCGTGACGTGCAACTTGTCGAACTCGCCGGCAAGCGTACCGTCTACGGCTTCCGCGGCGATGTGATGGGGAAGCTCTGAGATGCCTGTAAAGATCAAACGCTCCGTCTATGCCGACATGTTCGGCCCCACCACCGGCGACAAAGTGCGGCTGGCCGACACCGATCTCATCATCGAGGTGGAGAAGGACTTCACCATCTATGGCGAGGAAGTGAAGTTCGGCGGGGGCAAGGTGATCCGCGACGGCATGGGCCAGTCGCAGGCGACACGCGCGCAGGGCGCTGTCGACACCGTCATCACCAATGCACTGATCGTCGATCACTGGGGCATTGTGAAGGCCGATGTTGCCATCAAGGATGGCATGATCCACGCCATTGGAAAGGCCGGTAATCCCGACATCCAGCCCGGCGTCACCATTAATGTCGGTCCCGGCACCGACGTGATCGCGGGCGAGGGCAAGATTCTCACCGCGGGCGGTTTCGACAGCCACATCCATTTCATTTGCCCGCAACAGATCGAGCACGCATTGATGTCGGGCGTGACCTCAATGCTTGGCGGCGGCACCGGCCCGTCGCATGGCACGTTTGCCACCACCTGCACGCCAGGCCCGTGGCACATCGCGCGGATGATCCAGTCCTTCGATGCGTTTCCGGTCAATCTTGGCATTTCCGGCAAGGGCAATGCGGCCAAGCCTGCGGCATTGGTGGAGATGATCAAGGCCGGTGCCTGTGCGCTGAAGCTGCACGAGGACTGGGGCACCACGCCGGCTGCCATCGACAATTGCCTCAGTGTCGCCGACGATCACGATATTCAGGTCATGCTGCATTCCGATACGCTGAATGAGTCCGGCTTCGTCGAGGACACCATCAAGGCCTTCAAAGGCCGCACCATTCATGCCTTCCACACCGAAGGCGCAGGCGGCGGCCATGCACCCGACATCATCAAGGTTGCCGGTCTCAAGAACGTGCTGCCGTCCTCGACCAATCCGACGCGTCCCTTCACGCGCAACACCATCGATGAGCATCTCGACATGCTGATGGTGTGCCACCATCTCGATCCGTCGATCGCCGAAGATCTCGCTTTCGCCGAAAGCCGCATCCGCAAGGAAACGATTGCGGCCGAAGACATCCTGCATGATCTCGGCGCGCTTTCGATGATGTCCTCGGACTCGCAGGCCATGGGCCGGCTCGGCGAAGTGATCATCCGGACCTGGCAGACCGCCGACAAGATGAAGAAGCAGCGCGGCGCCCTGAAGGAAGAGAAGGGCAACAATGACAATTTCCGCGTCAAGCGCTACATCGCCAAATACACGATCAATCCGGCCATCGCCCACGGCGTGTCGAAGTTGATCGGCTCGGTCGAGAAGGGCAAGTTGGCCGATCTCGTGCTGTGGTCGCCGGCTTTCTTCGGCGTCAAGCCCGATCTCGTCGTGAAGGGCGGTAGCATCGTCGCCGCGCCGATGGGCGATCCGAATGCGTCCATTCCCACGCCGCAGCCGGTGCATTACCAGCCGATGTTCGGCGCCTTCGGCCGCGCGCTGACGCAGTCATCGGTGGTGTTCACCTCCGGCGCCGCAGCGTCGTCGGGTCTGGCGAAGAAGCTCGGTATCCAGAAATCTTTCTATGCCGTGGAAAATGTCCGTAGCGGCATCTCGAAGAAGAGCATGATCCATAACGGCGCGACGCCTGACATCGAGGTGGATTCGGAGACCTACGAGGTGCGCGCGGATGGCGAATTGCTGACCTGCGAACCTGCCGAGGTGCTGCCGATGGCGCAGAGGTACTTCATGTATTGATTCTGTCGTCCCGGTGTTCTCCGGAACAACGGACGAATGAGGCCTCTTCCTCCGCTCCTGATAACCTCCTAATGTCCTCCCGGCATGTTCAGCCACAACAATAAACCGGGAGGACTCCCCTTGATCTACGTCGTTGCCACTCTGTCCGTGAAACCCGAAGCCCGCGCCGAACTGATCGAAGCCGCCAAGGCCTGTATCGCCGAAACCCGCAAGGAGCCGGGCAACATCGCCTATGATCTCCATGAGAGCGTTACCGACCCGAGCCGCATGGTGTTCGTCGAGCAGTGGGAAAATGCCGAAGCCCTGGTGCCGCACAGGACACAGGAACATATGAAGACATTCGGCCGTGTCGCAGTGAAGTGCTTCGCCGCGCCGCCGAAGATCGAAATCATCACGCC
The DNA here is from genome assembly GCA_002256345.1 of Bradyrhizobiaceae bacterium PARB1. Taxonomy (GTDB): domain Bacteria; phylum Pseudomonadota; class Alphaproteobacteria; order Rhizobiales; family Xanthobacteraceae; genus Tardiphaga. The sequence goes on from NKIY01000001.1 coordinate 149,964, forward strand.
CGCTGACGTGGTCGTGCGTTAAGCCAAACGAGAGATTCCATGATCCGCGCAACTGCCGTCATTGGCCAATATCACTGGATCGAGGCCGCGATCGACACCGTCGTTCTCGACTTCGACGATCGTCATCGCCGTCGCATGGTGATGACGGGAACGCGCGGACTGGAATTTCTGCTCGACCTGGAAAACGCCGTCGCCTTGCGCGGCGGCGACGCGCTGGTGCTGGAAGACGGCCGCCGCGTCGAGGTGGTCGCAGCACCAGAGCCGCTGATCGAGATTCGCGGCACCGATCCGGGCCATCTCGTGCGTCTCGCCTGGCATCTCGGCAATCGCCATCTGCCGACGCAGATCATGGCGAAGGGCCTGCGCATCCGCCGCGATCACGTCATCGAGGAGATGGTGCGTGGTCTCGGCGCCCGCGTCATCGAGATCGAGGCGCCGTTCGATCCCGAAGGCGGCGCCTATGCGCCTGCGCATCAGTCGCACGCCCATCATGATCATGCCGATCACGGTTGCAGCCACGATCATCACGGCCACGCGCACGGCAAGCACGATCATGGTCACGTCCATGACGAGCATTGCGGACACGATCACCATCATCGTGACCACGGGCATTCCCATGCTCATGGCCACAAATAAGCCGGCGGACGCAACACTGCCGCTTGATTCGTCGACGCTTTCCGCTGCCGAAGGCGCGGCGCTTTATCGGCTGATGACATGGCTGTCGCCGTCCTTCCCGGTCGGCGCTTTCTCCTATTCGAGCGGCATCGAATGGGCGGTGGAAGCCGGCGATATTGCCGATGCTGCCACGCTGCGGGAATGGCTGTCCGTCATGCTGTCGGATGGCGCAGGCTTCTGCGACGGCGTCTTTCTCGCACACATCCATCGAGCCGCGGCGGCCGGCGATGACAAAACGCTGCGGGATGTTGCCGAACTCGCCAGCGCCTTCGTGCCGTCGAGGGAGCGCCTTCTCGAGGCGTCCACGCAAGGCAAGGCTTTTATCGAAATCTCCATGAATGCGTGGCCGCATGAAGCGCTGCCGCAGCTGGTTGCCGCCTGTAATGGTGTCGTCGTCTATCCCGTCGCCGTCGGCCTCGTCAGCGCCGCCCATGGCGTGCCGCTGGCGCCAACCATGCATGCGTTCTTTCATGCGGTTGTCTCGAACTGGATTTCTGCCGGGGCGCGTCTCGTGCCTCTCGGCCAGACCGACAGCCAGCGCGTGCTCGCGGCTCTGGAGCCGGTGGTGGTTCAGACCGGCGAGCGCGCCATGACGGCTTCGCTCGATGATCTCGGCAGCGCGACCTTTCGTTCGGACATCGCCAGCATGCGCCACGAGACGCAATATACGCGGCTGTTTCGGTCATGACTTTCACAAGCAACGCAGCGAGCAACTGATATGCCCACCTCCCATGGTCCTCTTCGCGTCGGCATCGGTGGCCCCGTCGGTTCCGGCAAAACCGCGCTGATGGATCTGCTTTGCAAGGCCATGCGCGAGCGCTACGACATCGCGGCGATCACCAACGACATCTACACGAAATGGGATGCCGAATATCTCGTGCGCTCTGGTTCGCTGACGCCGGACCGCATCGCGGGCGTCGAGACCGGCGGTTGTCCACACACGGCCATCCGTGAGGACGCCTCGATGAATCTCGCCGCCGTCGCCGACATGCGGGCGAAGTTTCCCGATCTCGATCTCGTGCTGATCGAGTCCGGCGGCGACAATCTCGCCGCGACGTTCTCGCCCGAACTCGCCGATATCACCATCTATGTCATCGATGTCTCCGCCGGCGACAAGATCCCGTCGAAGGGAGGCCCCGGCATCACGCGTTCCGATCTCCTTGTCATCAACAAGGTCGATCTCGCCCCCCACGTCGGGGCATCGCTGGAGAAGATGGACACCGACTCGAAGCGCATGCGCGGCGCCCGGCCATTTGTGATGACAAATATGAAGACCCAGTCCGGCCTCGACACCATCATCACCTTCATCGAGGCCAAGGGCGGGCTCAAGGCAAACACCGTCGCCTAGTCTGCGCGCATAAGTTGGTGGCTAGACACGCAGGGATTGCGCCGGGAGCAATCTCTTAAGCCTGTTTGCGGTCCGAGCGCGCCGGTATAAGAAAGTTCCATATGTCAGGAACTATTTTGTCCTGACGTGATTGGCATATTCCTAGGCCGCTGAACCGGCAGTATTTCTCACATTCCGAGTGGGCGCGTGGTCCGGCTGGGTTTCATCATCGCATTTCTGGCACTGATCGGGGTCGGCTTGTCCGGCTTCGCGGCCTATCGTGTGCACGATCAGGAACTTGCGATAGAGAACATCGCGCTGGCGCGCGGGGTCGATATCCATGCCAGCCTGGTTCAGGAGCGCCTTACGGAACGCGAGCTCCTCGCGCGGGTCGCTGCGGGTCTGTTCCGATCACCCACGGTGATGAAAGCGGACATGCTGAAGCCGCTGCGCGCCTCCATTTACGCCTTCAAGACCGATTTCGTGATTGCCGGCTGGATTGCGCGCCTGCAGCCGGACGAACTCGCGAGCGCCGCTGCGGATCTCGCCGCTGCCGGCTATCGCAACCCCACCATCCGTAATTTCGACGATACGCCGCTGGATGCGCAACTGCGCGGCCAGCCCCTCGACGTGTTGATGGATCTTGAGCCGCGCAATTCGGTGACCGAAGGTTTTGCCGGCCGCGCGCTCAACAATTCCCGCGTGATGGGGCCGACCATTGCCCGCGCCAAGGAAGAAGGCCGTCCGGTCGCTTCCGATCCGACGCCGCTATTGCGGGACAACGGCCCGCTGGGTGTCGTGCTGGTCACGCCGGTGGTGCCCGAAGGCAGTGTGACTGCGGCAGGCTTTGTCTCGTTCTCCTATGAGCTTGGCCCGCTGATGCTGGCTAATGACGAGATGTCCTTGTTCTCGGTGGCGCTGAAGGATTCGCGCGTGCCCGATGGTGAGATCGTCGCCGATGACGATGGCAATGTCCGCGCGCGCGCACTGGTCGCGAATGGTCCGTCGCTGGCGTTCCTGCGGACGGTGAGTTTTGGCGGCCGTGACTGGTCGCTCGGCTACTATCCGAAGGTGGATACCGACCTGCGCGCCCGTCGCACGGCAATGTTCGTTGGAGGGATCGGTCTCGCGCTCACCGCAGTCATTTGCGGCATGTTCGGTTACGTCTCCTATAGCAACATCCGGCTGCGCCGCGAGGTGGAGACGCGGATCGGCTTTGAACGGCGGCTGACGGCGGTTATCGACGAGCTCAATCATCGCGTGAAGAACATTCTGGCGGTGATCCAGTCCATCGTCACGCGTACGCTGCGCCATGGTTCGGATATGGACAGCGCGCGCGATCTTCTTATCGGCCGTATCCACGCCATGTCGCATGTGGTGTCGTTGCTGAGCGAGAGTCAGTGGCAGGGGGTGCCGCTGAAGGGGCTGTTCGAGGCGCGCGCGATTCCGCATGCGGATCGCATCGCGGTGGAAGGGCCGGACATCGATGTCAGCTCGCGTGCGGCGCAGAGTCTGGCGCTGCTGTTTTTCGAACTCGCCTCCCATTCGGATGAAGGCCTTTCGCTCGTCGGCAAGCATCCGCACATCGTCGCGCATTGGGAAATCATCGGTGACCACAATGGCGGCCAGTTCCATTTCCGCTGGGAGGAGTTCAACACCAGCGCAGCGACACGCCGCGCCGATTCCGATTTCGGGGTCGTGCTGCTCGAGCGCGTTGCACCCGAAGCGCTCGGTGGCACCGCGAAGCGCTATTTCACCGAAGTCTCCTATGTCTATGAACTCACCGCACCGATGGAGACGGTGATCGACATGACCGAGCGCGGGCGAACAGAAGCGCTGGCGCGGCCGGTGCGGTGAAGCGCTTTGCTATTCTCTGATTGTCATCACCCGCGAAAGTGGGTGATCCGGTAAACACCGTCTTTTCAATTCAATCTCTTTCATCGGCGTATACTGGATCGCCCGGTCGAACCGGGCGATCCAAGTTGCGCGTGAACTATCAACAAAAAAGCGGCCGCCGAAGCGACCGCTTGTAGTTGATCGGACTGGCCGCCGGACCTAGCCGCCGGAGCCACCGATGACGGCACGTACGGTATCGTCCGGGCCGAAGTCTTCCGCGCCGTCTACATAGAGCAGGGCGCTGAGCTTGGAGCGCGCGCGGTTGACGCGGCTTTTGATCGTGCCGACCGCGCAACCGCAGATCGTGGCGGCGTCCTCGTAGGAGAAGCCCGATGCGCCCACCAGGATGAGCGCTTCGCGTTGGTCCTGCGGCAGCTTGTCGAGTGCCGTTCGAAACTCCTCGAATTCCAGATGCGCGTTCTGCGCCGGCTGGGTCTTCAGTGTCTTGGCGTAGCTGCCATCGGCATCCTCCACTTCGCGCCGGCGCTTGCGATAGTCGGAGCGAAACAGATTGCGCAGGATGGTGAACAACCATGCTGGCAGGTTGGAGCCGACCTGGAAGCTGTCGATATTCGCCAGCGCGCGCAGCAGCGTTTCCTGCACGAGGTCGTCGGCGCGATCGCCGTTACCCGAAAGCGAGATGGCGAAGGCGCGCAGGCTCGGGACCGACGCCAGGATGTCGTCGCGGAGAGAATCTGTGAGAGGCATTATTCCCCTCCTTCGGTTTTGGCCGTACCGCCGCCGATCTGAGCATCGCTCGCGAGCTGGGCCTGGGCTTCCGCCCCATCCAGCTTGCGGATCATATCGGCGAACCGGTCGGGGACACCTTGCCGCACGACATCGTCATACATCGCACGAAGCTGATGCCCGATCCGGGACTGGATTTCCGCGTTCAATCCGCCCTTAGGCTTCACATCTTTCATGACCCGTTCCACATTCCCCAGAAGATCTAGCCCCTGGTTTTGAGAAATTTTCTTGATTTTTGAAGCCTTTGCGGCGTTTCTTGCTGTTCTAATGCGGAGCAAAGCCGAAAGTTCCGGCGCTATGGAACTTTTCGTGGGGGACGGCGTAGTCAGTCATATTCAGGCGTCGGCGCGCGTGTCGGTACTCCTTGACCGTGTAACGGCCAAGACGACTTGAGCACCACGCAAAAGAACAGGATTGGAGTGGGGATGTCCCGATCACAGCTCGTTGCTGAACATTTGCCGCTGTTGCGGCGCTATGCCCGTGCGCTTACGGGCAACCAGGCCTCGGGCGACGCCTATGTTGGCGCCATGCTGGAAGCGTTGCTGCAGGATGCGTCGCTGCTCGACGAACGTCATGGCCCGCGCGCCGGCCTGTTCCGTCTGTTTACCCAGATCTGGAATTCGGTGGCGATGAATGACGATGCCGAGGTGGTGCCGGTGCAGGCGTCGGAGAAGCGCATCTCCAACATCACGCCTCTGCCTCGTCAGGCGTTCCTGCTGCTGTCGCTCGAAGGTTTCTCGGAAGAGGAAGTTGCCTTCATCCTCGATGCCGACGTCAACGAGGTGCGCGGATTGGCTGACACCGCCGGCCGCGAAATGGCCGCAGAGATCGCCACCGACGTTCTCATCATCGAGGACGAGACCTTCATCGCCATGGACCTCGAAAGCCTCGTGAAGAATCTCGGCCACAATGTCATCGGTGTCGCCCGCACCCATGCGGATGCCATCGCACTGGCGCAGAACAAGAAGCCCGGCCTCATCCTCGCGGACATCCAGCTCGCCGACGGATCGTCCGGCCTGGACGCGGTGAACGAATTGCTGCGCACCTTCCAGGTGCCGGTGGTGTTCATCACTGCCTATCCGGAGCGCTTCCTCACCGGCGAGCGTCCGGAGCCGGCCTTCCTGATCTCGAAGCCGTTCCAGCCTGCCATGGTGTCGGCGGTGGCGAGCCAGGCTCTGTTCTTTCAGCGCAACTCGAAGAACCGCAGCGCCAAGGCGTCGTAAACGGGTCGAACTCGATCATATGCGAGAGCGGCCGGAGATATCTCCGGCCGTTTTGCTGTTACGTCGGCTTGTAGCCGACGGCATCCATCACCTTCTGCCACTGCACCATGTCGCTGTTCAGCCGCTCGGTGAACTGCTTCGGCGTCGATGTCTCGACTTCCAGCCCAAGCTCGGCGAGACGCTTCCTGATCTCCGGCAGCTCCAGCACCGGTCGCAATTCATTGCCCCACGTCTCGACAATGTTCGGTGGCGTGCCCGCCGGTGCGAAGAAGGCATACCAGCCGGACAGCCGAAGATTCGGAAAGCCGAGGCTCGCGCCTGTCGGAAGTTCAGGCGCCGATGCGGTTGGCCGGCTGCCCGACGTTACCAGGATTTTCACCACGCCATTGCGGTGATGGTCGATGAAATCGGTGATCGATCCGCATCCACCGGTGATGTGGCCGCCCTGCAGATCGGATACCAATGGTGCTGCGCCGCGATAGGCGACGGCTTCGAGCGGATGGCCGATCGCCTGGCCAATCATAAGGCCGAAGAAATGCGTGCTCGATCCCATTGCTGTGGAGCCGAATGACGCCCACGTCGGATTCTTCTTCAGCCACGCCACATATTCCGCCAGCGTGTTGACGCCGATGGTCGGCGATACGCAATAGACCGTCTGTAGTGTCCCGGCCATGGTGATTGGCGCCATGTCGGCTTGCGGATCGAACGGCACATTCACCATCGAAAGCTTCTGCATCACCGTGGCGGATGGCATGTAGCAGATCACGCTGCCATCGGTGGGGCTGGTCTTGAGCGTCGCTCCGGCGACAGTGCCGGATGCGCCGACCTTGTTCTCGATGACGATGTTGCGCCCGGTGCGTTGCCGCAGTGGTTCGGCGATCAGCCGCGCCATCACGTCGGTGCCGCCCCCGGCGGGAAAGCCGACGAGCAATCTGATCGGTTTGTCGGGAAGCGCCGTCTGGGCGCGTAGCACCTGCGGAGCGAGAAGTGCGGATGCACCCAGAATCAGAGATGTTCGACGCGTAATCGCCTTGCTCATCAAAGTCCTCCCTGTTGTTTTTGTTATTGCCGCCAAAGCTCCGTATTGCGGTGCGAAGGCGTGCGAAGTCGCGGTCTCATGCCGCGATCTCCGTCATTGGAGGCTAGCGAGCGCCGTGTCGGCGAACAAGCTCCTGTGTGTTCTGTCGAGTGCTGATGAGCCGCAGCCATCAGCGATCCTTCGCTATCGCGAAGCGTCAGGTTGAGTTCTTAGCTTTATTCCAAATCGAATCTGAAAATTGGAATTCATTCAACGCGATTGAATTTCGGCGTTCGCGCATGGACGTGCCGCGATGTGTGCTGCAAAGACGCGAACGCATTTTATGTGTTTCGTGGGCTGGGCAGATCATGAGTGAAGAACAAAACCTGCGGCGCCGTCTGGCGGCCGAACCCTTTGACGTATTCCGGCGCGTGCCGTTGCTCGGGCGGATCATGATCGCGGTACGCGACGAAGGCGTCGTGCTCGAGCGTATCGGTGTGGTCGAGCGTGTCGAGCGCGACGGCAATATGCTGTTCACCATGGGCAAGGCGCATGACAGCGAGATCGACATCGGCCGGGTATCGCGTACGGTGGTCGACTATTCCAGCCAGATGAAGGGCAAGGTGCTGCCGCGTATCGAGTTCCAGGACGCTTCCGAGAAGATCATCTTCAGCGTTGTCGGCCTGGAAGGCGCCGAGCCGTTCGATGCCGGATTGAAAGTCTTTGGCGGCATCGGTCTGCCGCCACTGTCGAAGCCTGCGCCTGACGACGAACCGGCAAAGCTGGACGCAGCCGATGCCGGCATGCAGCCGCTGCGGGCAGCGCGCGAGGCCGAAGCCGAAATCACCATCGAGATGCGATGTCCCGGTGTCACCCAGCGCTGGCGCGGATTGGTACCGGAGATCAATCCGGCCATGGGCTTCATCAACATCATCACATCCGATTTTCATCTCCATTTGCGCGGCGGCCATGTGAAGCATTGGCAACGCAGCGCGCCGGCCGCTGATGGCTCTGTCGAGTTGATGGCGGTCGGTGCGAATGACCTATCGCTCGGACTGTTCCTGCGCGGCCCCTCCAGCGCATTCGGAGCGGCGTGATGGTCGCAGCAACGGCGCAGTTCGATCACCCGCGTGCCACCTGGCTCGACCCAGCGAACGGGAGCGTTCGCGACGAGCGCGAACTGCTGACGGCGATGGCCGACAGGCAGGTTGTGCTCCTCGGCGAAACCCACACGGTCCCGGAGATCCATCGCTGGCAATTGCATGTCGCCACCGTGCTGCGCTTCCTGCGCCCGAACATCGCGGTGGGTTTCGAGATGTTCCCGCGCCGGGTTCAGCCGGTGCTCGATGAGTGGATCGAAGGCGTACTCAGCACCGAGGCGTTCCTCGCGAAAGTGGAGTGGGGAACGGTCTGGGGCTTCGCTGCCGAGCTCTATCTGCCGCTGTTTCATTTCTGCCGCCGCCATCGCGTTCCGATGCTGGCGCTGAATTGTTACCGGCCGCTGGTGACGCGTGTGGGCAAAGAGGGGTGGGATGCCATCCCCGAAGACGAGCGCGACGGTCTCACGCCGTCGGCGCCGGCCACACTGGCCTATCGGCGCTATCTCGCCGGGCTCCGCGTCGGCGGTCCTGCGACGGGAGAGATCGATCCGTCGACGGTCACCGATCGTTTCATCCGTGCACAGCAAACCTGGGATCGTGCCTTTGCCTGCAACATCGCGCGGGCGCTGGATGTCGCCGATCCGCCGTTGGTGATCGGCATCATCGGCCGCGGCCATCTCGAATACGGCCACGGCGCGCCGTATCAGCTGCGCGATCTCGGCGTGTCCTCCATCGGCGTGCTGCTGCCCACGGCGTCGGCCAGCCACGATCCCGCGTCGATGACGGGAATTGGGGATGCGGTGTTTCGGCTCGATGAGCCCGAACCGGAAATCGTGCCGCCGAAAATAGCTGAGATGATCGCCGAGGCGCGCCGGAAGGCATCGAATACTTAGATCGAGAATAAGTATAGATAAGTAGTTATATGTATTCTTTCTCCAAATATGTTTGATATTGGTCAATATTGAGGCGATTTATTTGACTCTGTGACTGCTTATTTCGAAAACCCCGGCGTCCAATACTTGATTTGACGTCGGGGGCTACATGAAGACCAGGAATGCCGCGCAAGACATCGCCATGCGCGGGACCGCGCTACTCGCAATCACTTTGCCTTGGATGCTCGCAGGCACCGCCTATGCGCAGAGCACCGAGGAGCAGAAGCGGCAGCAGGCGGCGGAGCGCATTGCGGCCAGCTACGGGGTGATGCTCGACGAGATCAGCGTCTATGCCGATCGTAACGCCCGCCAGGTGCTGAACCTGCCGCAGAACGTCACCGTGATCGGCCGCAAGGAGCTCGACGACCGCATGGTCCGCGACGTGCAGGATCTCGTGCGCTACGAGCCGGGCATCACCGTCGGCAAAACAACGTCATCGGTCGATCCGTTCGGCAATCTCGCCGGCTTTACTATCCGCGGCGTGTCGAACAACCGCGTTCAGATGCTGATCGACGGCACCCGCGTGATCGAGAGCATCGTCGATGGCAATCGCGATTTCATCGACATGTCGAATCTCAAGGCCGTGGAAATCATGCGCGGTCCGGCTGGCGTGATGTGGGGCGCCGACGCGCTGGGCGGCGTCGTGGCCTTCGTCACCAAGGATCCGGAAGACTATTTGAAGGGCCGCAATTTCGGCGGCCAGCTGGATACGACTTACGATTCCTACGACAAGAGCTGGGTCAAGACCGGCACCACGGCGTTCCGTTTCGGCGACTTTGCCGCGATGATCAGCGCGTCGCAGCGCAGCTATAGCGAAGGGACGCTGTCCAAGGCGCGCGCCGATGGCGGCATCTATGGTTGTCCGCGGCCCGCCGAAGCCATCCGTTGCAACCAGCTCAATCCGCTCGATGGCGATGATGTCAGCGTGCTCAACAAGCTGGTGTGGACGCCGGACAACCAGAACGAGGTGAAATTCACCGCGGACTTCCTTCGAAAGAATGCGGATGTCGATCAGCGGCTGGATCTCGGCCTGCAGTCGACTGGCATCACCAATCTGAGCTATCTGCGTAATCAGATCCAGACCCGCGAACGCTACACGCTGGCCCACAAATACACGCCGAATGCTGGCTGGATCGACCAGGTCAAATGGCAGGTCTCGCATTCAGATCAGGAACGCGACTTTACGGGCGTCCGCCAGCGTCGCCTTGCTAATGGTCAGTTCGACCGGCTCGACTTCCTGCTGGATTACCGGGAACGGTTCACCGAAGGTGACATCCAGTTCAACTCGTCATTCCACACGCCATGGGCCCGCCATGCATTCACCTATGGCGTCTATGCCAGCGTTGCCGAGACCGATTATCAGCGGCGCGACACGACCACCAATCTGAACACGAACGTGGTCACGATCGCCAATGCTGGCGGTTTCAATTTTGCGAATGCGACCACCACCCGTATCGACGGCTTTATCCAGGACGAAATCTCACTGCTTAACGATCGCTGGAAGCTGACGCCCGGCGTCCGTTACGCCACTTACGAACTCGATCCGCGGCCGAACCCGTTCTACCGCGCCGTTGCAGGCAAGGAGCCTCGTGAGGTCCAGAGCGAAAAACTGGTCAAGCAGTTCGGCTCGGTGTTCAAGTTCGATGAGCACTTCTCGGTTGTCGGTCGTTATGCCGAGGGCTTCAAGATGCCGACCTCGCAACAGCTCTATACGTCGCTGCCGGGTGGTGCCGGCACCAATATGGATCTGGTGCCCAACCCCACGCTGCGTCCGGAAGAGGTCAAGAGCTATGAAATCGGCCTGCGTGGCCAGTTCCAGCAGGGCTTCTTCAGCGTCACCGTGTTCAAGTCCGACTACACAGACTTCATCCAGAACTTCGTCAACACGCCGAGCACAAATTTCCCCGGCCTGTTCGATCTGACCTATGCCAACCTGTCGAAGGTGAAACTGCTCGGCTTCGAATTTGCGACCGAATATCATTTCACCGATTACTGGAGTGCCAACCTCTCGGTCGCCTATACGCAGGGCACGCAGAAGGCGACGGCGACCAGCGCGGAAACCGCCTTCGACGGAACGACGCCGTTCTCCGGCGTGATGGGCGTGCGCTACAATGACCGGCCGAATGGCTTCGACGCACAGCTACTTTCCACCTGGTCGGCCGGCGCATTGTCGCGCAGCGATCCGACCTATTATCGTCCGGACAGCTACATCGTGTTCGATGCGATCGTCGGCTATCGGCCGCAAATGGCGCCGGGCCTGACGCTGCGCGCCTCGGTCCTCAATATTGCCGACACCCGGTATTTCCCGTCGCTTACTGGAAGCACCACTTACACGAACACGGCATCGGCTGCCGTCGCGATGGGCAATCCGATCGAACTGCGCACGGCCCCGGGCCGCACCTTCAAGGTTGGTGCGAGTTACGCGTTCTGATCGATCATTTCGCACTGTGAGCCGGAGCGATGCAGTCCAACTGCATCGGCTCCGGGACTCCGGGCCGCACTTTCAACGGACAAATTTCATGCGCGACATTCTCAGGCAAACCTGGCGTTTCGTCTGGATCGCCTCCACCGGGCCGGGACGCTATCTCAGCCTGTTCCTGCTCGCGGTCATTATTGCGTGCCAGCTCACTGCTATCCAGGTGACGCTGCGGCAGGTGCAGTGGAGCGCCGATTTCTTCAACGCGCTGCAGAAGATCGATGCGCAGGCAGCCGTCGCCCAGATCGGTGTATTTGCGATCCTGATCGTGATTTCCGCGGCGCTCTATCTGGTCTCGCGCTATTGCAAACGTCTGCTCCAGTTTCGCTGGCGCCAGCGCTTGTCGGAAGTATTGCTCGATCGCTGGACGATCACGAAAGCCTATTGGTTTCTGCATCCGAGCCTTGGGTCGGAGAAGAGCATCGACAATCCCGACCAGCGCATCGCCGAGGACTGCAGCATGTTCCCCGAATTTATCCTCGGTGGTCATGACGGTGTCGGGCGAGCCGGCGTGCTCGACTTCATCATGAGCCTGATCGGGCTCGTCTCCTATGTCATGCTGCTGTGGCAGCTCTCGACCTTTGCACTGCAATTCTCGTTGTTCGGATTCGAAGTGGAGATCCCGCGCTACATGGTCTGGGCCGCGCCGATCTATGTCGCGCTGTCCACCGCGCTCACCCATCTGCTCGGCCGTCAATTACCGGGATTGTTGATGGAGGAGCAGAGGCGCGAGGCGGATTTCCGTTTTGCGCTGGTCAACTTGCGCGAGAATGCATCGGCGATCGCATTGTCCGACGGGGACGCGGCCGACAGAAAGGTGATCACGAACCGCTTCGCCGATCTTTTTGACGTCTGGCGCCGCGTGATCCGGCGGGAATTCATCTATGGGATGTTCACGCGTCCCTATTTCCAGAGCGTGCTACGAATCCCCACATTTCTCGCGCTTCCTGCATTTCTCGCAGGGAAGGTCACTTTGGGCGGCCTGACCCAACTCGCGGCAGCTTTTGGCAATGTCGTGACCACGCTGTCGTGGCTGATCTTCAATTATAAATTCATGTCGGATCTGGTTGCGACCACGCGCCGTCTGCAAGGTTTCATGAACGCAACCGACAGTGCCGCGAGCACGGCCGGAACGCTGCAGCGGCGAGTCTCCGGGGACTGCAAGCTCGACATCCGCGATCTCAATATCTTTGCTCCGGATGGTCGAATGCTGCTCGGTATCCCCGCGCTGTCGATACAGCAGGGGGAGGCGGTCTGGTTGAGCGGCGCATCGGGGCTCGGCAAGAGCACGCTGCTCAAGGCGTTGGCGGGGCTCTGGCCGCAAGCGGATGGTGCTTTGAGCCTGCCGGCTGGCAAGCTCGTCTTCATGCCGCAGCAGGTCTATATGCCGCTCGGATCGCTGCGAGATGCCGCGGTATATCCCGCAGATCCCGATGATGTTCCCGCCGCTACGGTCGATCGATTGCTCCGTGCCGTCGACCTCGGCGCCCGTCTCGATGCCGGCGACGACAATGCCAGCGGGTTGTCGGTCGGTGAACAGCAGCGTCTGGCCATCGTGCGCTTGATCGTCGCAAAACCGGATTGGGTATTTGCTGATGAGGCGACCAGCGCCCTTGATCTCGAAGCCGAGCGCCGCGTGATGGAATTGCTGCGGAACGAGCTACCGCAAGCAACCATCATCCTGATCGCCCATCGCGTCCCGCACGGATTGGGGGAGGTTCGCCGTGTGAGTTTGGGCGACCATGGTCCGATGCCGGGCGAAGTGCCGGACCGGTTGCCACGCCTCAGCATCGGCTGATGGAAATTTGGACGATAAAAAAGAAAGCGAGGCGCAGCCGGCATCACCACGGCTACGCCCCGCGTCGCCGGTCTTTGGGGCAGGGGGACGACCGGCTGCTGTAATGACGCCGACGAGCAGAAAGCGTTCCGTGCGACCTGAAATATTTAATGCACGGTTAAGTGAACGGATCCCATGAACCTGCGGGCTTGACCGACGTTCTAATGCAACAGCGCCACGCGCAGACGTGGGCAGGGTAGCGTTACAGAGCGTTCGAGCGAGGCTCAGATGTCAAAGGTGTCCAGTCTGGTTGTGGGAGTAGTCAGTGGCGCGGCTATGTTCGGCGCCATTCAATACGCCTCAGGCAACGATCTCTCCGGCAGCCGCCTGCGCGGCACACTGACGGAGCGAGATACCGCAATTCCTTCTTCCTCCTTCACGACTACAGTCAATCGCAGCGCCAAGGGTGATCGCGATATGGCTCCGGCTAGTCTCGATCCGGGGCAGACGCTGTCCTTCCGGGTCCATGGCCTGACCGATACGTCGGTCTTGCTGCGTCTGGCTGGTCCGGCACCGAAGGCTCAGCCCGAAAAGCCGGCGAGCACCAAGGCAATCCCGATCGACAGCAAGCCGCGCAAGGCGACGGTGGCCTGCGAGCCGCCGGTCAGCATGCTCACCGAGGTGGCGCGGTCGCTGCAGCCGGGTCGTTGCATCACCTGACGCTTGCGGCAGCGATTGCCGCCGGGCTGCCGCACTGTTGCCGCAAGAAACGATCGGAAATCAGTCGCCGGCAGCCTCATCGGAGCTGCCGTTTTCGTTGTCGTCGTCCTCGGCCGAATTGGCACTTCTATTCGCCATATAGCCGACCGCAACGCCCACCAACGCCAGTAATGGTACCAGTTTCTTCAAACCGACCGCACGGGCGATCTGGATCCCGGTTGCGACCATCATGGGGTCGATCAGAGGCGCACTTGCGGCAGCCCGTGCTGCCGCGCGCGCTGCGGCTGCTGCCCGTTCACGCGCGCGCTTCTGCTTCTGCGCATAGACCAGCGCGAAAATGCCAGCAATCACGACGAAAATGCCAGCGATTGTCAGGCAGGCGGCGATGGCGCCGTGCTGTTGCAGGACGGCGATGAAAATCGCGGCGCAGGCAAAACACAGCGCGATGAAACCGGCAAATCCCGCGATCGCGACCAGCGAGGTCATGCGCAGGCTGGCGCCGGTGCTGTGTTTGAGATCGTCGATGTAACGCTGCAGCATCGCAAGCCCCCGTATTCACTGCGCTATCATAAAGAAAACCGGCGGTGCCTTGCGGCGCCGCCAGTCCGATCATTCCCGATTGTCGCCGCCGTGGTTAACGGCGCCAGGCCATGCCGATCAGCAGGCCAAGGCCGAGCGCAAGGCCGACGCTGGCGAGCGGGCGTTGCGTGATGGCATCTTCCAACGACTCTTCGAGAGAGTAGGCGGCATCATAGGCAGCGCTGCCGCGCTCGCGCAGATCGTCATAGACGGCGCCGCCACGATCCTGCAGGTCGGACATCATGTCGTCGGCGCGCTCGCGCGCCTGTTTGACGCCGCGACGCGCCTGCTTGCCCGCCTGGCCTGTGAAAGCGTTGAGGGCGTCGGTGATTTGTTCGGTGAGGGCGGCGACGTCGTTTTTCACGGCTGTGAGATCCTTCTGCAGGCGACTATAGGTGGCTTTGTCCGTCAGTTTCTTCAATTCGCTCAATGCATCGTCGTCGGACATGCGAAGCTCCCCTCAGAAACAAGAACCGGAATTTGCAGCGGAAACGCCCGGTTGGATCGTAAGTTCCATTGGTAAAGCTGGATTACTCCTGCGGCAACTGGGGCGAATTGAGTGGCATCAAATGCTCCTTGAGGATCAGCCCGACGATCAGGATCGGCGCCGCCAGAAAGCCGCCCATCGGCCCCCACAGCCAGGTCCAGAAAGCAAGGCCGACGAACACCGCCAGCGCGTTGAGCTGCAGCCGGCGACCGATGATGGTCGGGGTGATGAAGTGGCCTTCCATGAAAGTCAGCCCGACGAACAGCGTCGCGGCGATCAGGCCGGCACCGAGCGTGGAGGCGGTGACGATGCCGACCACCACCAGAATGACGAACATCACCACCGGGCCGATGATCGGGAAGAAGTTCAGCGTCGCTGCCAGTGCGCCAAGTCCGGCAGGATTCGGCATGCCTGTGACGGCACAGATGATACCGGTGCCGATGCCGACACCGAAATTGATCATGGTAACCATGAGCAGATAGTCGCCGAGCCGGGTCTCGATGGCATTGAGAATACGCAGCGTGCGCAGCCGCCACTCGTGATCGCTGAAATTCATGATCATTGCGCGGCGCAAGTCCTTCCAGCTTGCGATGAACAGAACGAGCGTGGCCAGGAACAACAAGAACTCGGTAAAAGTCGGGGAAAGGAATTCCACGGTCGGCTGCACCCAGTCGATCTTCGGAAGTTTGAACTGTGTGGTGGAGAGCGCCTCGGTATCGCCGAACATGCTCTGAAACTGGTGCCACAACGCCAGCGGTCGATCGAAGATCTGCAACTTCTCTCTCAGCTGCGCGCCGAGCTCGGGCATGCGGTTGGTCCATTCGATCAACGGCGCCGAGATTAATCCAATGATGAAAATTGTTGTGGCGCCGACGCCAGTGACGATCAGGACCGATGACACGGCACGCGGAATGTTTCGCTTCTCGAGAAAGTTCGCGGCCGGGGACAGCATGGTACCGACGATGAAGGCGGTAACGACCGGCAGGAAGAAGGCCTTGGCGAAATACAGAACCGTCATCACGGTGATTGCCAGCAAGGATACCAGCGCAAAAGCGACGACTTCGGCACGACGAATGATGGGCGGCTGCTCGACATCGCTCTCCGGGACGGGAATGCCGGTAGGTTTGTCGGGAAAAGAGCGGACCTTACTCATGATGTGTCACGCGATACCGCCTCCGCTGGCGAAGTCGTGGCAGGGCTCCGCGAGGATGGCGCGACAACACGATGCTACTTCACAAGTTCCGTCGCGAAACCGTGATGGCCACTTGATTGACAAATCGTCTTTCCGATGAACCGGCGGCGGAACCGGCGCGACCGAGATAGAGTTATCTGCGCGTCATTCATATGGGGCAGTCACATGTCACAGGCATCCTTCCGCAGGTCTTCGCTGTGCGGGGCTGGCGCGTTTGCGCTCGCTGCGGCGCTGCTGTTTGCACCCTCCTTCATCTCCAGCGCCTCTGCGCAAATGATGAGCTACGCGCCGACCGGGCAGGATGGCTTTCTCGAAGACAACATCATGGTGACGCCGGAGCAGCAGCGGGATGCCGCATCCTATGTGATGCCCGAGCGCCTGCGTCGCGCCGAAGTTACCTATGTGAGCAACCAGGCGCCCGGTACGATCGTGATCGATACCGGCAACACGCAACTTTACTATATCCTCGGCAATAACCGCGCGATCCGCTACGGCGTCGGTGTCGGCCGCGAGGGCTTTACCTGGGCGGGCACCGAGACGGTGACGCGCAAGGCGGAATGGCCTGATTGGCATCCGCCGGCAGAGATGATTCGTCGCCAGCCTTATCTGCCGCGTTTCATGGCAGGCGGTCCCGGCAATCCGCTCGGCGCGCGCGCCATGTATCTCGGCTCAAGTGCCTATCGCATTCACGGCACCAACGATCCGACCACCATTGGCAAGTTCGTTTCCTCAGGCTGCATCCGCCTGACCAACGAGGATGTACAGGATCTTTTCAGGCGCGTGAACGTTGGCACCAGGGTCGTCGTGCTGCCGAAGGCGGCAGTATCGCGTGAGATGGCGCGTACGGCGCCGAATTCGCACACGGTGATCTCCGTGCGGCCGGCCCGGGTGTCGGCGGCAGGGCAGCAGGCCATGAATCTCTCGGCGTCATCGCTGTACTAATTAATCTGGAAGTTCAATTCGGAGGGCCGTGACCCATGACCCGCATGTCTGGACGACGGCTCTTCGGAGCAGGAGCTTTGGCGATCGGTTTGATCAGCGCCGTGATGCCTGCGGCTCACGCTCAGGATTTCTTCTCGGAGCTGTTCGGCGGCTTCGCACGCGGTCGCATGCCGGAGATGCCTTCGCCATTCGATGACGGGTCGCGCATCCGGATGGAACGGCCACGCGCGGCTAGCGGTAGCGGGCAGGCTTATTGTGTTCGGACTTGCGACGGCCGCTACTTTCCGATTACAGCAAGCGACAATCAGAGCCGTGCCGCATCGTGCAGCAGTTTCTGCCCGGCGAGCAAGACGGAGATTGTCTACGGCAGCAGCATCGAGCATGCGTCGACTGAAGGTGGCAAGGCCTATTCGGAACTACCGAATGCCTTCAAATTCAGGAATGAGATCGTTGCCGGATGCACCTGCAACGGCAAGGATCAGTTTGGTCTTGCGCAGGTCAAGATCGAGGACGACCCGACGCTGCGTAAGGGCGATATTGTTGCCGGTGCGGATGGTCTGAAGTCGGTGACCCGCACGGAAAGGCGTGGCGCCTCACTCAACATGACCCCTGTGCCCGCCGCAGTCAGCGCGAAATATGAACGCCTGCCGGTAGTTGCGCGGGAGTAAGATTCCACATTCATGCTGCCATGTCATCGACTGCCTTCGCGGGCGATGACATGGCGCGTTTGATCTACGCCGCCCGGATCTTCCCGAGGAAATCCGTGATCTGCGAACCTAGTTGATGCGTCTGTGTCGCGAGCGTCTCCGATGCGACTTTCACATTCTGCGCGACTGCGCCCGCGGCGTCCGCGTCCGCTTTGACGCCGGTGATGTTGTCTGAGACGTTGCGGGTACCTTCGGCGGCCTGCTGTGTCGACCGCGTGATCTCCTGCGTCGCAGCTCCCTGTTCTTCGACAGCTGCGGCGATTGCGGTAGCAACCTCGTTCACTTCGCCGATGATGCCGCCAATCATCTTGATGGCCTCGATGGCGTCGCCTGCAACCTTCTGGATATCGGTGATCTGTTCCGAAATATCCTCAGTGGCCTTTGCGGTCTGGCTGGCCAGCGACTTCACTTCGGAGGCCACAACCGCGAAACCGCGGCCTGCCTCGCCGGCGCGTGCCGCTTCGATCGTCGCATTGAGCGCGAGCAAGTTGGTCTGCGAGGCGATGTCGTTGATCAGCCCGACCACCTCGCCAATACGATTTGCGCTTGCGGCCAAACCCTGCACCGTCGCGTCAGTCTGATTGGCCTGGTTCACCGCGCGGCTGGCAATGCCGGCGGCGTGAGCGGCTTGGCGGCTGATATCGTTGATCGACGTGCTGAGTTCTTCCGCGGCGGCGGCGACATTCTGCACGTTGGCGGAAGCGTCGCTGGAAGCCCGAGCGGCATCCTGCACACGCACATTGGTCTGATTGGAGACGGCTGCCATGCTGTCAGAGGTGGTGTCCATCTGGTCGGATGCCGTGCCCAGCGTTCCCAACGTATCGCGCATCTGAATTTCGAAATGGCCGATATATTGCTCGATGGCTTGCTGGCGGCTCGCCGTCTGCGCATTGCGTTCGCGCTCTTGCTGTTCGATCTGTGCCTTTTCGAGCGCCTGACGCTTGAATGTCTCCAGTGCGCCGGCCAGGGCGCCGATTTCGTCGCGGCGCTTGGTGTAGCTGGTCTCGACCGAGAGATCGCCGCCAGCAACTTGCAGCATGGCATCGCGAATGCGGTTCAATGGCACGATCACGCGGCGGGCGACGGCGATCATGCTGGCGATTGCGGCAGCGATGGCGATCAGCAGAAAGGTGGTCTGCATGGCAAGTGCCCGCTGTGCGACGGCGATGTGGTTCGCGGCGCTGTCGATGGCCTGATCGAGTGCGCGCTCGGCAACGGTGACCGCGGTGCTCATGCGCGGTACCGAATATTGGCTCCAGTCATTGGCTTTCATTTCCGGCGACGTACCAGCTGCGAGGGCAGCAACCAGGCGATCCCGCAGGCCGGTGTAACTCGGATCGAAATAAGTCGTCTTGGCGAGATCGATTGCCTTCGCCAGATCCGGTGACAGTCTGGCTCCAGCCGTGGCGCTTTCCAGCGCCTGCCAACCCATCTCGATCCCACCGACATGTTTGGCATAGGTCGTCGCACCGTTTGGCGGCAGTTTTCCGGTCGCGAGGCTGGATGAAAGAATTGTCGTCGCGTCGCCGGCGGCAACCCGCATCAGCCAGGCCATCTGCTTGATCAGCAGGAGTTGGTCGATCTCGGCGTCCTGATGACGGACTGCCAGCACAAGATTGGAAGAAATGCTGTCGAGGGTCAGCAACAGTGCGTCGTTGGTGGCGGCATATTCCTTCACCAGCGCAGGACGGCGCTCTACCTTGGGTTTCTGGATCGCGTCCCAGGATTCAGTCTGGAGCTTGTTCAATTCGCCCATCAGCCGCTTCAACTCGGGCAGCAGGCGCACCTTGTCGTCGAAATCAATCCGCTCGAGCATCTCGGCAGCCTGCCGCATGGCGGGCATTTCGGCGTCGCGCAGAGCACGCAGATAGGCGAAGAAATCCTGGGCCGGAATGTCGTTACCGTTCAGCGTTCGCACGGTGCCGACGCGCTCGGCGCGCATGTTGTGCATCGCCTTGAAGGTGTGTGCCGATGTCTCGGCAATGATGGATACGCGATGGGCCGCGTTCAGGCGCTCCCATGAATTCCACGCGCCATGCGCCAGAACAATGACGATAGACGACGCCATGACGGCAATCACCGATTTGAGCAGAGTAGAGACGGTCATACGTGACAGCATTTTCGATTCCTCAGCCAGCGGTGTTTAGATAAGCCGAGAACGTAAAGAATTCCGCTATGCGAAAATGCTCTGTTCCTGACGCGGAACCTGCATGGCTCGCGCGCGTTCTCTCCTCGTAGTGCGGTTGGCAGCGTGGGCTGGTTAGCCAGAGCGCTGTCATTTTGATGTCAGATCTTCAGTCTTTGGGGGAATTATCAGATGGGCATTCTCATCAGTGCGTTGATCACCTTTCTCGTTGTCATTCTGATTTTGTACTTGATCAACATGTTGCCGCTCGATGGCCGCGCCAAGCAGATCTGCCGCGTGATCGTCATCGTCCTTGGCGTGATATCGCTGCTGAAATATATCGCGGTGTTTTAGGGCACGGACTAACAAAAAGCCCCGGCGTGTGAGCCGGGGCTTTTTCTTTTCTCCCCTCATGGTGAGGAGGCGTGAAGTGCCGCCTCGAACCACGAGATGTTGGAGCTCCGCATCCATCCTTCGAGGCGCCGCTGCGCGGCTCCTCAGGATGAGAGGAGTGTGTGGCTCTTAACCCGCCGCCTTCGCCTCGCGACGTCGGGCGGTGAGAATGTATTCGGTGTAGCCGTTGGGCTGCGTGCGGCCTTCGAAGATCAGGTCGCAAGCGGCCTTGAATGCGACGCCATCGAAGGCGGGCGCCATGTTCTTGTAGACCGCATCGCCCTTGTTCTGGTCGTCAACCACGACCGCCATGCGCTTCAGCGATTCCATCACCTGATCCCTGGTGATGACGCCCTGATGCAGCCAGTTGGCGAGATGCTGCGCGGAGATGCGCAGCGTCGCACGATCTTCCATCAGGCCGACGCCATGGATGTCCGGCACCTTGGAGCAGCCGACGCCCTGGTCGATCCAGCGCACGACATAACCGAGGATTCCCTGGCAGTTGTTGTCGATCTCCTGCCTCACATCGTCCGGCGCCCAGTTCGACTGCGACACCGGAATGGTGAGGATATCGCTGAGCTTGCCGCGGGCGCCGCCCTTGGCGAGTTCCTGCTGGCGGGCGATGACATTGACCTGATGATAATGCAGGGCGTGCAGCGTCGCCGCGGTGGGCGAGGGCACCCAGGCGGTGGTGGCGCCGGCCTGCGGATGGCCGATCTTCTGTGTCAGCATGTCCGCCATCTTGTCCGGCGCGGCCCACATGCCCTTGCCGATCTGCGCATGGCCCGGGAGGCCGTCGAGCAGACCGGTATCCACGTTCCACTCTTCATAGGCCTTGATCCACGGTGTCGCCTTCATGTCGTTCTTGCGGATCATCGGGCCCGCTTCCATCGACGTGTGGATCTCGTCGCCTGTGCGGTCGAGGAAACCGGTATTGATGAACATGATGCGCTTGGAGGCTTGCTGGATGCAGGCCTTGAGGTTCACCGTGGTGCGGCGCTCCTCGTCCATGATGCCGACCTTCATGGTATTCTCGGGCAGGGACAGCATCTTCTCGACGCGGCCGAACACTTCGCAGGTGAGCGCCACTTCATCCGGGCCGTGCATCTTCGGCTTCACGATATAGATCGAGCCGGTGCGGCTGTTGCGCAGCTTGCCGGTGCCCTTGAGATCGTGAATGCCGATCAGGCCCGCGACGGCTGCATCGAGGAGGCCTTCGGGAATCTCATCGCCATTGCTGTCGAGCACGGCGTCGGTGAACATGTGGTGGCCGACATTGCGCATCAGCAGCAGGCTGCGGCCGTGCAGCGTAAGGTCCTTGCCGGAGGCGGTTTTGTAGGTGCGGTCGGCATTGAGCGCGCGGGTCAACGTCTTGCCGCCCTTTTCGAAGTCGGCGGACAGCGTGCCGTTCATCAGACCGAGGGTGTTGCGATAGACCAGCACCTTGTCCTCGGCATCGACGGTGGCGACGCTGTCTTCCATGTCGAGGATGGTGGAGACGGCGGCTTCCATCAGCATGTCCGACACGCCGGCCGGATCATCCTTGCCGATCGGGCTGGTGCGGTCGATCTGAACTTCCACATGCAGACCGTTATTGACGAGCAGGATCGCCGAGGGCGCGGCGTGATCGCCGAGATAGCCGGCGAGTTGAGCCTCGTCCTTCAGTCCGGTCATGTTGCCGCTCTTCAGCTTCACCGAGAGCTGGCCCGACACGATGCTGTAGCCGGTGACATCGGTGTGGCTGCCCGTCGCGAGCGGTGCGGCGCCATCGAGGAAAGCTTTTGCTTTCGCGATCACCTTGTCGCCGCGCGCCTTGTTGTAACCCTTGCCGCTTTCGCTGGGATCGTGCGTGATCGCATCGGTGCCGTAGAAGGCGTCGTAGAGGCTGCCCCAACGCGCATTCGCGGCGTTGAGCGCATAGCGTGCATTGGTCAGCGGCACGACGAGCTGCGGGCCGCAAATCTTGCCGATTTCTTCGTCGACATTGGCGGTCTCGACCGGCTTGGTCGCGGGCTCGGGGAGGAGATAGCCGATCTCCTTGAGGAAGGCGGTATAGGCGGCGAGGTCGAAAGCCTTGCCCTTGTTGGCGCGGTGCCAGTCGTCGATCTTCGCCTGCAGCGTGTCACGCACTTTCAGGAGCGCGCGGTTCTTCGGGCCGAGATCCTTGATGAGGCCGGCTACGCCGGCCCAGAACGCATCGGGCTCGATCCCCGTCTTCGGGGCGGCTTCCTTGGCGATGAAGTCGAACAGAACGGGGGCGATCTGCAGACCATGGGCGTCGATGCGTTTCATGATGCGTTTCTCTCGCGGCGCGGCAATTAAGCTCTGATTTTGGGAACGTGTAGGCGAAGACTGCCAAAAGAGCGGCAGCCTTGGGACGTTTTAGCGCCAAAGGAGGGGGGCGGGAAAGCCCCCGAGACTAATGGCCGGAGGCGTGGCCGTGCGTGTCCGGCGAGAAGCGTTCCAGCACGACCTTGATCAGGATGGTGAACAGCGCCACCGCGGTCAGCACCGTCGCGGCGGCAAAGGCGCCGGCGACATTGTAGTCCTGATACAAAAGTTCAATCTGCAGCGGCAGCGTCGTTGTCTGGCCACGGACATTACCCGAAACCACCGAGACCGCACCGAATTCGCCCATCACGCGCGCATTGCACAGGATTGCGCCATAGAGCACGGCCCAGCGGACATTCGGCAGTGTCACTTTGACGAAAGTCGCAAAGCCGGAGGCGCCGAGCGTGACGGCAGCTTCTTCTTCGTCGGTGCCCTGCACCTGCATCAGCGGGATTAATTCGCGCGCGACAAAGGGGGCGGTGACGAACATCGAGGCCAGCACGATGGCCGGGAGCGCGAACATCACCTTGATGCCGAGCAGCTCGAGAACCGGGCCGAACAGGCCGGTGGTGCCGTAGACGAAGAGATAGGCCACACCCGCGACGATGGGCGAGATCGAGTAAGGCAGTTCGATCAGCGCGATCAGCAGCGTGCGGCCGGGGAATGTAAATTTTGTGACACACCAGGCGGCGGCAAGGCCGAACAGGATGTTGACCGGCACCGCAATCATCGCGGTGACGATGGTGAGGAAGATCGCATGCTGGGTCCCGGGCTCGGCGAGATTGCGGAAGAAGACTTCGAGGCCCTGCGATAGCGCCGATGAGAAGATCAGTGCCAGCGGCGCGATCAGCACCAGCAGTGTCAGCACGAAGACGATGCCGAGCACGACGCGTCGCGTGACCGGGCCGGCGCCGACCGGCGTCACCATCCATGCGCCGTGGGATTGATCGTTCATCATGCGTCTCCTCTGCCGAGATAACGCAAGTTCCAGGCCTGCACGGCATTGGTGATGATCAGCATCGTGAAGGCCATCGCCAGCATCACCACGGCGATCGCGGCGGCGGCTTCGTAGTTGTATTCCTCGAGGCGGATGTAAGTGAGCAGCGCCACAATCTCGGTCTTCATCGGCTGGTTGCCGGCGATGAAGATCACCGCGCCGAATTCACCGAGGCTGCGCGCAAAGGACAGCGAGCAGCCGGCGAGGAAGGCCGGAAAGATGGCCGGAAAGATCACGCGCCAGAGGATCTGGAAATCACTGGCGCCGAGCGAGCGGCCGGCTTCCTCCACATCGGTGCCGAGATCCTCGATGACAGGTTGCACCGTGCGCACCACGAAAGGGATGCTGGTAAAGGCCATCGCGATGGCGATGCCCAGAGGTGTGTAGGCGACCTGGATGCCGAGATCGGCGAGCGGCGCGCCGAACCAGCCGTTCTTCGACAACAGCGCTGTCAGCGCGAGGCCGGCGACGGCGGTGGGCAACGCGAAGGGGACGTCCACGAGTGCATCGAGAATGCGCTTGCCGGGAAATTGATAGCGCGCCAGCACCCAGGCAAGCAGCAGGCCATAGACCGCGTTGAAGGCCGTGGCGGCGAGCGCCATGGTGACGGTGACGCGGATTGCCGACAACGTGCGTGGCGACGACAGGATGCCCCAGAGCTGGAGCAGGCCGACATCGGATGCCTTCAGGATCAGCGCGCAGAGCGGCAACAGTACGATCACCCCGAGATAGAGCAGGGTAATGCCGAGCGAGAGCCGGAAGCCGGGGATGACGGTGCGTCGCAAGGAGAAGGTCCGTAAGGGAAGCCGATGGCGGGCTTCATAGATGATTTGGGAGGAAAGGGAATGTCGGTCGCCCAATCTCCCTTTGTCGTCGCCCGGCCGTGCGCGCAATTACGCGCTAGGCCGGGCGATCCAGTATACTCCGCTGCGGCGTCTACTGGGTCACCCAGCCAAGCCGGATGACGACAGTGGGAGGCGCCTCACTTCCCGCCAAACAAGGTGTCCAGCTTCGCGCCCGCATTCAGGTGTTCGGCATTGACCTTGTCCCAGCCGCCGAATTCGTCCTCGATGCGGTACAACTTCACATCCGGGAACTTGTCCTTGTTCTTTGCCATCACGTCCTTGTCGACGACGCGGTTATAGCCTTTGACCTCAATGGCCTGGCCTTCCGGCGAATACAGGAATTCGAGATAGGCGGTCGCCAGCGCCTTGGTGCCGTGCTTGTCGGCATATTTATCGACAACGGTGACCGGGAATTCGGCGAGGACGCTGGTCGGCGGCACCACCGATTCAAATTTGTCCTTGCCGCCGGCATCCTTGCCCGCGAGGTCGCGGATCGACGCGGTCTCGGCCTCGAAGGTAATCAGCACGTCGCCGGTACCGCGCTCGACGAAGGTGGTGGTGGCCGCGCGGCCACCCGTGTCGAACACCGGGACATTGGCGAACAGCTTCTTGATGAACTCGTCAGCCTTGTCGGCGCCGTACTTGTTCTTCGCGAAGGCATAGGCGGCGAGATAGGTGTAGCGCGCATTGCCCGAGGTCTTCGGATTCGGGAAGATCACCTGCACGCCCGGCTTCACCAGATCGTCCCAGTCCTTGATGCCCTTCGGATTGCCAGCGCGCACCAGGAAAGCGGGTAGCGAATAGTAGGGCGAGGAATTGTTCGGCAGCCGCGAGGCCCAGTCCTTCGGGATCAGCTTGCCGCGATCATAGAGCACCTGCACGTCGGTGACCTGATTGAAGGTGACGACGTCGGCTTCGAGGCCCTCCAGGATCGAGCGGGCCTGCCGAGACGAGCCGTTATGCGACTGGTTGATCACGATATCCTGGCCGGTCTTGGCCTTCCACTGCTTGATGAAGGCAGCATTGATCTCGACATAGAGTTCGCGGGCGATGTCGTAGGAAACGTTGAGCAGCGTGGTCGGCGTCTGCGCCCGGGCCGGTGCGGTGGCGCCGATGGCGAGAAGGCCGAGGCCGGCGGCGAAGGTGGTCAAAAGGCGGTTCACGAAAAGTCCCCTGCGTTGAGCGGATCGGTCATGGATGGCTGCGGCACTTTGCCTTTCGAGCGGTCCGAAATTTGCTCCGCAACGATCGCGTTCCATTGCGCGTTTCCGACAACGGGAGGGCACGGGCGATTGTGGAGAAGAACCATCTCTGGCGCGTGGTGTTCGAGACTAAAAAATTCTACGGTTAGAACGGTTAAAAGAAGAAATAATCTTCTCTTTACGCCGCATAATCGAGAGATATATAGAAAATAATTCCAGTCAACCCCGAAGTTTCGGGGCAGCGGAGTGCGTATGCGCTATCTGCCTGTCTTTCTCGACTTGCAGGCCGGACCGATCCTTCTGATCGGCGCCGGGGAGTTCGTGCGCGCCAAGCTGCGGCTGTTGCTTGCGTCCAATGCGCGGGTCCGCTGGTACGCCATCGACGGCGATCGCGATCTTGCGGGGCTCGACCCGGCCGGCGTTGAGGCCATCGAGTTTGCCGAGGGCAATCCCCTCGCGGCGGATCTCTCCGGCGTCATCGCGGTGATGTGTGCGGGGGCGGGCGATCTCGGTCCGATGATGGCGCTGCGCGCGAAGGCGCACGGGCTGCCCGTCAATGTGATGGACGATCTCGCCAACTCCACTTTCATCTTTCCGGCCATCGTCGATCGCGGTGACGTGGTGGTTGCCGTCGGCACCGGTGGCACCTCGCCGGTGGTGGCGCGCCGCGTGCGCGAGATGATCGAGACCGTGCTGCCGGCGCGGATCGGCGATCTCGCAACTTTCATCGGGCGCTGGCGCAAGACGATCAATGACAAGATCACCGATGCGCCACTGCGCCGTCGCTTCTGGGAACGCGTCGTCGATGGCGAGATCGGTGCGAAGGTGCTGGCCGGCCGCGGCGACGAGGCCGGGCGGGCGCTTGGCGCGATCGATGATCTCCGTGCTTTTGCAGGCGCATCGGAGGACGGCACCGCCAGGGGGCATATCACGCTGGTCGGCGCCGGTCCCGGCGATCCCGATCTGCTCACCATCAAGGCGCTGCGCGCGTTGCAGGATGCCGATGTCGTGTTCTACGACGAGCTGGTGTCGCCGGAAATTCTCGACCGTATCCGCCGCGATGCGTCGCGCGTGCCGGTCGGCCGCCGCATCGGCAAGCCCGGCATCGGACAGGATGCGACCAACACATTGCTCGTCGAGGCTGCGCGCGCCGGCCAGCGCGCTGTGCGCCTCAAGGGCGGCGATCCCTTCATCTTCGGTCGTGGCGGCGAGGAGATCGAATTTCTCCGTGAAGCGGGCGTGTCCTATTCCGTGATCCCCGGCATCACCGCAGGTCTTGGCGCCGCTGCAATGTTTGAGGCGCCGCTCACCTATCGCGGTGAAGCCCTGCGCATCACCTTCCTCACGGCGCACAAGGAGAAAGACGCTGGTGCAGTCGACTGGTCCGTGCTCACAGATGTGAAGATGACCGTTGTCGTCTATATGGGCATGACAGCCGCGCCGGCGATCAGCGAAGGCCTCATTGCGGCAGGCCGTTCGCCGCAGACGCCGGTCGGCGTGTTCGCGCGAGTGACACGGCCCGACGCGCAGGCGGTGGTCGGTACGCTCAACAATCTCCCGGCACTGGTCGAGCAGATCGATAGCGGCCCGGCGATCCTGATCATTGGCGACGTCGTGGCGCATTCTGCGCCCTGGCGCGCCGCTCACATCAACAAGTTTGTCTCCAGTATTTTGGTAGCTGCCGAATGACCTCTCCGCTGCAACAGAAGATCAAGATCACCGGCCCCTCAGTGGTGACCGCCAACCGCACCGCGGATGGCATCGTTATCTATCGCGATGCGCGCAAGGGCTGGACGCCTGATCTCGCGCAGGCGGCTATCGTGCGCACCGCCGAAGATGCACGCACACTGCTCGCCGAATCCGCAGCCGACGATCTCGGTGCCATCGGCCCTTATATCGCTCCTGTGATTGTCAAAGACGACGGAGCCGTCGAGCCCGGTAATCTGCGCGAGCGCATCCGCCGCAAGGGCGTCACCATCGACCTGCCGATCCCGGCCTGAAGGTTTTAGATATGTATGCTTATGATGAAATCGATCGCACGCTCGTCAACGAGCGTGTCGCTGAGTTTCGCGATCAGGTGAAACGCCGTCTGTCCGGCGAACTCACTGAAGACGAATTCAAGATGCTGCGGCTGATGAACGGCGTCTATCTGCAGCTGCACGCCTATATGCTGCGCGTCGCCATTCCCTATGGCACGCTGTCATCGCCGCAGATGCGGAAGCTGGCGCATGTGGCGCGGCGCTATGACCGTGGCTATGGCCATTTCACCACGCGGCAGAACATCCAGTTCAACTGGATCAAGCTGTCCGATTTGCCGGACGCGCTGGAGGAGCTGGCCTCGGTCGGCATCCATGCGATGCAGACCTCCGGCAATTGCGTGCGCAATGTCACCACGGATCAATGGGCGGGTGTGGCGCCGGGCGAGGTCGAGGATCCCCGCATCTGGGCCGAGATGCTGCGGCAATACTCGACCATGCATCCGGAGTTCACCTATCTGCCGCGCAAGTTCAAGATTGCCATCACCGCATCGGATCACGATCGTGCGGCGATCAAGGTGCATGATATCGGCCTGCGCATTCTCAAGAATGACGCCGGCGAGACCGGTTTCGAGGTGCTGGTCGGGGGCGGCCTCGGTCGCACGCCCTTCATCGGCAAGGTGATCAAGGCCTTCGTGGCCGGTCGCGACATCCTCAGCTATGTCGAGGCGATCCTGCGCGTCTATAACCAGTATGGGCGCCGCGACAACATCTACAAGGCACGCATCAAGATCCTCGTTCATGAACTCGGCATCGAGAAATTCGCCGCCGAGGTGGAAGAGGAATGGCAGGCGATGCGCCATAGCGCGCTGGAGCTCGATGACGAGGTGGTTGCCGATATCCGCGCGCGCTTCAGCTATCCGGATTATCAGAAACTCTCGGACACGCCGGACGCATTGCTGGCGGCCTCCGCCGATCCGCAGTTCGAACGGTGGCTGAAGAACTCTGTCGCGCCGCATCAGCAGCCCGGCTATGCCATCGTCACGCTGTCGCTGAAGCCCGTGGGCGGACCGCCCGGCGATGCCACGGCCGATCAGCTCGACGCCGTCGCCGATCTGGCGGAAAAATATTCATTCGGTGAAATTCGCGTCGGTCATGAGCAGAACCTCGCGCTACCGAACGTTGCCAGGCGCGATCTGCCGGTACTGTGGCGGCAGCTCGACAAGCTTGGGCTGGCGACGCCCAACGTCAATCTGGTCACCGACATCATCGCGTGCCCCGGCCTCGATTATTGCGCGCTGGCCAATACGCGCTCGATTCCGATCGCGCAGGAACTGACACGGCGCTTCGCCAATCATGAACTCGCCGAGATGATCGGCCGGCTGCACATCAATATCTCCGGCTGCATCAATGCCTGCGGTCATCATCATGTCGGCCATATCGGGATTCTTGGCGTCGAGAAAAACGGCGAGGAGTTCTATCAGATCACCATCGGCGGCCGGGCAGACGAAGGCGCGGTGGTCGGCACGCTGATCGGGCCGGCGGTTCCCTATGACGATGTCGCCAATGTCATCGAGGATATCGTCGAATCCTATCTGGCGCTGCGAGCGCGGCCGGATGAGTTGTTCTACCAGACCGTCGAACGTCTCGGCGTCGAGCCGTTCAAGGAGCGTGTTTATGCCACTCGTTAAGAAAGGCGCGATCGTTGCCGACAGCTTCACCCACGCGGCCGATGACAGCGCAATCCCGATCGAGGGCGCTGCGCTGATTCCGGCGGCGCGGTTTCTCGAGGATCCGCAGGCACTGGTGGCACGCAATGCGCCGACCGGCGTGATCTGGCCGAACAATCGCGATCTTGACGAACTCGTGCCCTATCTCGACAAGCTTGCCGTCGTCGCGCTGGTGTTTCCAACCTTCCGCGATGGCCGCGCCTACAGCCAGGCAAGAATCCTGCGCGAGCGTTACGGCTACAAGGGCGAGTTGCGTGCCACCGGCCAGGTGTTGCGCGACCAGTTCGTTTTGATGCTGCGTGCCGGCTTCGATGCCTTCGAAGTGAAGAAGGATGCGGATGCCGAGGCCTTCGCGGCAACGGTAAAGCGTTACACGGTGTTCTATCAACCGACCGGGGACGGCCGCGTTACGGCGCTGCACCGGCGCATGCAGGCGCGTCATGCCGCGAATGCGGGGTAAGACGAATCCAGCGTCATTGCGAGCAAGTGAAGCAATCCAGTGTTTCTTGATCCAAATAACTGGATTGCTTCGTCGCCCCGCTCTTCGCAATGACGATCATATTTGGGGCGATCGTGGCTGGCAGATTGCCGCATTCTCATGAATGTCTTGTTCGTGGCAGATTGTCGTCGTCATCCGAAGATCATTGAAATCTGCTTTCGTTGACTTAGCGCTTCAATTTTTCGAACCTTGCTGCGTTGCCGGGTGGCGCTGTTGCCGTCCGGTCCATGGAGGTCTCGTATGATCCGTCGCTTCGCCATCGCCGCTGTGTCGCTGCTATGGGCCGGCTCGGCTTTCGCCGCCGATGTCACGCTGCTCAACGTGTCCTACGATCCGACGCGCGAACTCTATGTGGAATTCAACAAGGCTTTCGCTGCCGCTTATCAGAAGGAGACCGGAAAGAGCATCGAGATCAAGCAGTCGCATGGCGGCTCTGGCTCGCAAGCCCGCTCGGTGATCGACGGCCTGCAGGCAGACGTGGTGACGCTGGCGCTCGCCTATGACATCGACGCCATCGCGGCGAGGAAGCTTCTGGCGGAAGACTGGCAGAAGAGGCTGCCGCAGAATGCGTCGCCCTATACGTCCACCATCGTGTTTCTCGTCCGCAAGGGTAATCCCAAGGGCATCAAGGACTGGGACGATCTTCTGAAGAAGGGAGTCAGCGTGGTGACGCCGAATCCGAAGACATCCGGCGGAGCGCGCTGGAATTATCTCGCAGCCTGGGGTTATGCGCTGAAGAAGTACGGCTCCGAGGACAAGGCGAAGACATTCGTATCCGATCTTTATCAACAGGTGCCGGTCCTCGACACCGGAGCGCGCGGTTCGACGGTAACCTTCGTCGAGCGCGGCGTCGGCGATGTGCTTCTCGCCTGGGAGAACGAGGCATTCCTTGCGCAGAAGGAATTTGGTAAGGATAAGTTCGAGATCGTGGCGCCGCCGCAATCGATCCTCGCCGAACCGCCGCTCGCGGTGGTCGATACCGTCGTCGATAAGAAAGGCACCCGCGCCGCTGCGGAGGCATATCTGAAATACTGGTACACGCCGGAAGGGCAGGAGATCGCCGCGCGAAACTCCTACCGGCCGCGCGATCCGGAGATCGCGAAGAAGTATGAGAATGCCTTTGCCAAAGTGGAACTGTTCACCATCGATGACGTTTTCGGTGGTTGGACCAAGGCGCAGAAGGTCCACTTCGGCGAAGGTGGCGTGTTCGATCAGATCTACAAGAACTGATCTTTCAGCGCATAGGTCAGCGCATAGGCAGGGGGGCGTGTGAGCGCAGTTTCTCGACGACGCACGCTGCCGGGGTTCGGGCTCACAATGGGCCTGACGTTGACATGGCTGTCGATCATTGTGCTGATCCCGCTGGCTGGGCTGGTACTCAAGACCTTTGAGCTGAGCTTCGATCAGTTCTGGATCATCGTTACCAGCCGGCGGACGTTGAATGCGCTAAGGACGTCGTTCGGTCTCGCCTTCCTTGCAGCACTCGTCAATCTGATCGCGGGTATGGTGATCGTCTGGGCGCTGGTGCGCTACCGCTTCCCCGGTCGCCGCATCTTCGACGCCATCGTCGATGTTCCCTTTGCGCTGCCGACAGCTGTCGCCGGCGTTGCGCTGACCTCGCTGTTTGCGCAGAAAGGCTGGCTGGGTGCACCGCTGGCGGAACTCGGCATCAAGGTGGCGTTCACGCCGCTCGGGATTTTTGTCGCAATGGTGTTTATCGGAATTCCTTTTGTTGTGCGAACGGTTCAGCCGGTGCTGCAGGATATCGAAGCGGAGATCGAGGAAGTTGCGGCTTGTCTCGGGGCCAGTCGTTGGCAAACCATCTGGCGGGTGATCCTGCCAAGCCTTTTGCCGGCCATGCTCACGGGCTTTGCACTCGCTTTCGCCCGTGCCGTCGGTGAATATGGCTCGGTGATCTTCATTGCCGGAAATCTGCCGAACATTTCGGAAATTGCGCCCTTGCTGATCGTGATCCGCCTCTCCGAATTCCGCTATGCCGATGCCACCGCGATTGCGGTCGTCATGCTGCTGACCTCGTTCCTCGTCATCTTCGCGATCAACCGCATCCAACGCTGGTCGCAGAGCCGCGTGGTGCAATCGTAGCGCGCCATGTCGATGCCGCCACCATCATTGTCGCTCTCCGCGCGCCGCCCGACGCTCACCGAGCCACGCTGGATTCGAGTGACCGTTATCGCGCTGGCGATTCTGTTCCTGCTCGTTCTCATCGTGATGCCGCTGGTCGTTGTGTTCAGCCATGCGCTTTCCCGCGGTGTCGAGGCCTATCTCGGCGCGCTGGTCGATCCCGAGGCGCAGGCCGCGATCCGGCTCACTTTGCTGATCGCCGGCATCTCGGTCAGCCTCAATCTCGTTTTCGGCCTGATCGCCGCATGGGCCATTGCCAAGTTCGAATTTCCCGGCAAGACGATCCTGATTTCGCTTGTCGATCTGCCGTTTTCTGTGAGTCCGGTCATTTCCGGTCTCGTCTTCGTGCTGCTGTTCGGCGGCCAGGGCTATTTCGGTCCGTGGCTGCAGAGCCACGGCATCCAGATATTGTTCGCTACTCCTGGCATCGTTCTGGCAACCACCTTCGTCACCTTCCCCTTCGTGGTGCGTGCGCTGATCCCCTTGATGCAGGAACAAGGCACCTCCGAGGAGGAGGCTGCGATTTCGCTCGGGGCTTCGGGTCTTGCGACTTTCTTTCGCGTCACCTTGCCCAACATCAAATGGGGCGTGCTCTACGGCGTTTTGCTCTGTAACGCACGAGCGATGGGTGAATTCGGCGCGGTGGCGGTAGTGTCTGGCCATATCCGCGGCGAAACCAACACCATGCCGCTGCTGGTGGAAATCCTTTATAACGAGTATCAATTCATGGCGGCGTTCGCGGTCGCATCGCTGCTTGCCATGCTGGCGCTGATCACGCTGGCTGCGAAGGCGATCCTCGAACGGCATCTGGATCAAGGACCTCGGCGTGACCATTGAAGTCAAAAACATTGTCAAGAAATTCGGCAGTTTCGCTGCGCTCGACGGCGTCGATCTGAAAGTCGCTGACGGCGAATTGCTGGCGCTGCTCGGACCCAGCGGTTCGGGCAAGACGACGCTGTTGCGCATTATCGCCGGCCTTGATTGGCCCGACTCCGGCGAAGTGAAGTTCGACGGGCAAGACGCGCTCGCCCGCGGCGCCGGCGAGCGCAATGTCGGCTTCGTGTTCCAGCACTATGCGCTGTTCCGCCATATGAGTGTGTTCGAGAATGTCGCCTTCGGCCTGCGCGTGCAGCCGCGCTCCATCCGCAAGAGCGAGGCGCAGATCCGCGCGCGCGTGAAGGAGTTACTCGATCTCGTGCAGCTCGACTGGCTGGCCGATCGCTATCCGAGCCAGCTCTCAGGCGGCCAGCGCCAGCGTATCGCGCTCGCCCGCGCGCTCGCGATCGAACCCCGCATATTGCTGCTGGACGAGCCCTTCGGCGCGCTTGACGCGAAGGTGCGCAAGGAGTTGCGGCAGTGGCTGCGCACGCTGCATGAGGAGATTCACGTCACCTCGATCTTCGTCACGCATGACCAGGAAGAGGCGCTCGAAGTCGCCAACCGCATTGTGGTGATGGACAAGGGCAAGATCGAGCAGATCGGCACGCCCGGTGATGTCTACGACAATCCGGCTTCGGCGTTCGTGCATTCCTTCATCGGCGAGTCCATCGTGTTGCCGGTGGATGTGCAGGGCGGGCAGGTGAAGCTCGGCGCGCGCGCCCTCAATATCGATGCGGGTAGCGCCACCGGTCCGTCAAAGCTGTTCGTGCGCCGGCATGACATGGCCATCGGCGCGGTGGGCGAGGGCGCCCTCGAGGGCACGGTGCGCCGGGTTCGCACGTTCGGTCCGATTCAGCGCGCGGATATCGCGCTGAATGGCGACGATACGCTGGTCGAAATCGATGCACCGCGCGATCGGCCACTGACCACTGGCGACGCCGTCAGCCTGCAGCCGCGGCGCTACCGGATTTTTGCGGGGCAATGAGGGGGGCGGGTTCCGTGCCTTGAACTCTGCCTGTCATCCTCCGCGAAAGCGGAGAATCCATTAGGCACCGGCCTCCGGGAGGCACGCTGGCTTTGCAGTCTGCCGGGTCACCCGGTCGAGCGCGGGTGACGACATTCAGAAGAATCGCCTCACTGGCATTTCCTCTCCGTTCACCATTCAGCCACGGTTGATGTGCAACAACGGCCCCTCGATTTTGGGGGATTGCCGATGAAGCGGGTGGCTCTGGCCAGTCTGGGAATGTTGTTGCTGGCGGGCTGCGGAACCACCGTGGACCAGGTGCCCGACCAACCCACCATGTATCTCAGCATGGCCAATGGCGGCGCCAAGCTCGATCCGCAGGCGGCCGCGCAGATGATCTCGCTCTATCGACAGAACAACGGCCTGGGGCCTGTGCAGGTCGATCCAGGCCTGATGGCGCTGGCGGAGGATCAGTCCACCGCCATGGCCAAGAAGAATAAGCTCGATCATGATGTGAAGGCGCCGCTCGCGAAGCGCCTGAATTCTGGCGGCTACCCGGCCACGATTGCCGTCGAGAATGTCTCCGCCGGTTATCACACCCTTGCCGAAGCGTTTTCAGGCTGGCGTGATTCGCCGCCGCACCGCGCCAATATGCTGAAATCCGGCGTCTCCAAGCTCGGGATCGCCGCAATCTATGCGCCGAACACCAAATACAAGGTGTTCTGGACCATGATCCTGGCCGAAACCGAAAAACCGCGCTGAGCTGAAGGCTTTGTGATGCTGCCCCGCAGCATCGGCAATTGACGCGGCAAGATCGTGGGGCCACGGTGCGGTTCCTCGAAGCGACCGCTGGTTCCACCCATGGACATGTCCGCTCCCCTGCCAGATCTGGCTACTTCCAAACCGTCACAGGCCAAGCGCGTGCTGGTGCTGCAGGGGGGCGGTGCGCTCGGCTCGTATCAGGCCGGTGCCTATGAGACACTCTGCCACCACGATTTCGAGCCGGCCTGGGTCGCCGGCATTTCCATCGGCGCCATCAACGCCGCGATTATCGCGGGCAATGAGCGCGACAAGCGGATCGGCAAGCTGCGCGAGTTTTGGGAGATGGCGTCGTCACCGGTACCGTGGAGTCCGGTCATCTCGGATGAGAATGCGCGTTCGGTCTTCAACGAAAGCAGCGCGGCGATGATCGCGGCTTTTGGTGTGCCCGGCTTTTTCGCACCCCGAATTCCGCCGGCGCCGTTCTGGCCGCCGGGCAGCCCGCAATCCCAAAGCTTTTACGACACCACGCCGCTCAAGGCGACGCTCGAGCGGCTGGTCGATTTCGATCGCATCAATGACTGCAAGACGCGTCTCAGCGTCGGCGCGGTCAGCGTCACCACCGGCAACTTCACTTACTTCGACAACGAAATCTTCCGTAAGCTTGGCAAAAAGATCGGCCCCGAACACATCATGGCCTCCGGCGCGCTTCCGCCGGGATTTCCCTCCATCGAGATCGAGGGCGAGCATTTCTGGGATGGCGGCATCGCGTCCAATACCCCGCTCGATTTCGTGCTCGACGATGTTTCCAGCGATCTCCTGATCTTCCAGGTCGATCTGTTCAGCGCGCGCGGGCCGCTGCCGCAATCCATGTTTGAGGCGCAGGAGCGGGAGAAGGACATCCGCTATTCCAGCCGCACGCGCATGACCACCGACAAGAACAAGCGCATTCACAATATCCGGAAGGCGCTCCGCGATCTCATTGGCAAGCTGCCCGAAGACCTCAAACAGGATCCCAATGTTGCGCTGCTGTCGGAAGCGGCCAAGGAAAACACCGTCACGGTGGTGCATCTGATCTATCGCAGCAAGACGCACGAATCCTCCTCCAAGGACTACAATTTTTCGCGGCTCGGCATGCTCGAGCACTGGAGTGCCGGCAGCCGCGATGTGGAGCGGTCGATGCGCCACAAGGAATGGTTCGAGCGCCCGCAGGCCGATCAGTCGATGGTCACCTATGACCTTTGCGCCGACGACAAACCATAGTCGATTTCACCCAGCAGGAGACTTTGCATGACCAATCTCACGGGCAAGACTGCCGTCGTCACCGGCTCGACCAGCGGCATCGGCCTCGCTTATGCGCGTGCCTTCGCCAGCGCCGGCGCCAATATTGTGCTCAACGGCATGGGCGCGCCAGCCGATATCGAGAAGGAACGCGCGGCGATCGAGAGCGACTACAAGGTCAAGGCAATCCACTCCCCCGCCGACATGACCAAGCCTGCTGAAATCGCCGACATGATCGCACTCGGCGAGAAGACCTATGGTTCGGTGGACATCCTGGTCAACAATGCCGGCATCCAGTTCGTCTCACCCATTGAGGAGTTTCCGATCGAGAAATGGGACGCGATCATCGCGATCAATCTCTCCTCCGCTTTCCATGGCATCCGCGCCGTGGTGCCGGGTATGAAGAAGCGCGGCTGGGGTCGCATCATCAACACCGCCTCGGCCCATTCGCTGGTCGCTTCACCGTTCAAGTCGGCCTATGTCTCGGCCAAGCATGGTATCGCCGGCCTGACCAAAACCGTGGCGCTGGAAGTTGCGACCCACAAGATTACCTGCAACTGCATCTCGCCCGGCTATGTCTGGACACCGCTGGTAGAGAAGCAGATTCCCGACACGATGAAGGCGCGTGGGCTGACCAAGGAGCAGGTCATCAACGACGTGCTGTTGCAGGCACAGCCGACAAAGGAGTTCGTGACCTCGGAGCAGGTTGCCGCGTTGGCGCTGTTTCTATGTGGCGACGAGGCGGCGCAGATCACGGGCACGAACCTGTCGATCGACGGCGGCTGGACGGCGGCGTAAGAAGTAGCTGCGCGAGCAGATGCCTCCTCCCCAAAGGGGGAGGGGGCCATTCGCTGTGGTGCTTCGAGACTAGCCCCGCTTCCCGAACGCCAGCACATGCAGTCCGAGGCGGCTGCGCACGATCCAGAACAGCAGCACCGTCTCGAATGTCAGCGCGATCGATGTCGCCGCCGCCGCGCCATGGCCGCCGAAATGCGGGATCAGCAGCAGGCATAGCACCAGGTTCATCACGAAGGCCGAGGCATATGCCAACGCACATGCATTCTGATGGCCGAGCATGTTGAGCAGGCGCTCCATCGGGCCGATGGCAGCGCGGACCACGAGACCGATGGCCGCGATGAACATGATGTCATAGCCGCCGGTGAATTGCGGCCCGAACAGCCACAGCAGCGGCTTGCCGAGTGCGAGTAGAACGAGCGTCGCCGCGAGTGACGGCCAGAACGTCCACTTGATGGAATGCATCACATAGGCGGCGAGCCGCTCTTTGTCGCCG
This sequence comes from Bradyrhizobiaceae bacterium PARB1, assembly GCA_002256345.1. Lineage (GTDB taxonomy): Bacteria > Pseudomonadota > Alphaproteobacteria > Rhizobiales > Xanthobacteraceae > Tardiphaga. Next base: position 187,176 of record NKIY01000001.1, read on the forward strand.
GAGGTGTGATACTCGGTGAAGCGATGCGCTGTGGTGGCCGACATCGCATAGTGAATGAACGACACCAGCGCGAGCGTCTTCACCACGGCGAAATAGACGCCCACTTCCTCGGAGGACACGAAGCGTTCGAGCACCAGCACGTCGGTGTAGGACAGCAAGAGATAGAAGCTCTCGACCAGCAGGATCGGCAGCGAAACCTTCAGCCAGCCGCGATAGTCATGCGCCTTCGGTCCAGCCTCGACATGTGCGCCAAGGCGCCGGTTCAGCACGATCATCTGCCCGATCATCGCGAGCCATACGGCGGCGGCGCTGGCGCCCATCGCGACGACGGCGCCGAGTTGCAGGCCGAGCGCGAAGGCTCCGGCCGTGAAGCCGATAATCAGCCCCTGCCGCACGATGAATTGCGGCATCAGGCCGAGTCGCATCCAGTCATGCGAGCGCGCGATGCCATCCTGCGTGTTGGCAACGACAAAGGCCGGCAGCGTCAGACAGCCGAGATAAAGCGGCACCACCGTATTGGCGTCGATCCAGGGCGACAGCAGTTTTACGAGACCGGCGAGCAGAAGTGCGATGAGGCCGGACACGATGCCGGTCATCCAACGGCTGCCGGACAAGAAGCCGCGCAGCAGCGCGTGATCACCGTTCAGGCGATATTCCGGAATGATCTTTTGCGCTGACGCGGCGATGCCGAAGTCGAGCATCGAGCCGAGCAGCAGAACCCAGGTCCAGACATAGACGTAGATGCCGTAGTCGCCCGAGCCCATCCAGCGCGCCAGCAATATCTGCGAGAAGTAAGCGAGGCCGGCGGAGATAACGCGAATCAGGAAGATCGTGCCGGCCAGCCGGCGCGTCAGCGACGCTTCGCCGGAGCCCGAGAACAGGCCGCGAAGCCGGGCTTTGAGCCCGGCAGGCGGCGTCGACTGGGCAGGGTCGGTCTCCATCACGGCCACGACGGGCTCCTCGGCCGCAGACAAGCGGATGCCGCAGATGTGCGGCAGAGGCTCCGCATAGCAATGAGACGTTAATTTCGGGTGGCAGACCTGGCAGCAAGTTGCATGGTCGGCGTTACTGCTGGGGCGCGTCCGGCCATCATGGAGCGGGAGGCAGCGTCACATTGTACTCGTAGGCTTTGTCCGTCCCGACCAGGGTCAGCTTCAGCGCGGCGCCATCAGCGGTGGCGCCGGAGGGCAGGCCGTCGAGGTCGAAACTGAAGCGCTTCACGCCAGGCGGGCTTTGCTTGTCGAGCTTCGGAATCGGGAGCGCCCAGTCTGATGTCGGCCCTTCGACATAGAGGTGAGATGTCTTGCCTTCAGGGACGGCTACATCGACCGATACTTTTTTACCGTCGCGTTTCACGTCGCGCACGGCGAGCGGGTTACTGTCGCCGATATTGGCCGGCTTCGGAACCGTATCGAGAGCCGCCGTCAAGGCGCCGTCTTCAGTCGAAGCGACGCTGGTAAAGGCCAGCTCGGCATTCGCCTCGACCGGAATGCAGATTTTTTCGCAGACCGCATAGGAGATCGCTGCACGCACCACCACCGGCTTGCCGGCATCCTTGGCCACCACGCGCATGGGTAGCAGCACCTGCTTTTCATAGCCGAGCGATTCGCCGCCGGCACCGTCGTCGAATTTCACCGGCGCTGGCCAGAGAATTGTGACACTGTCGAGATTGTCGGACTTCGAGAAGTCGAAGCGCGGCGGTACGCCGGAATCGCCGGGGTTGCGCCAATAGGTGTGCCAGCCCGGCTGCAGCTGAATTGCGATTCCACCGAGCATGACCGGACCAGTTCGCGAGCCTGCCACAAGCCTGATCTGCGAATGACTATCCGTCTGCCACGGCGATGCATCCTCCGCATGCGCCGCAGAGGCCAGCAAGAGCCCGACAGTGCAGGCAGCGACAATGTGATGCGGAACCGAAACGGTCATCGGACGTCCTTACAGAGGTAGCCTGTCATAACGGCAAACCTAACTTAAGCTATTGAACTGCTTGTGATGCCGTTCTGCTGCGCGTCGCCCAAGGCCGATTGACAGCGAATGGCCTCGAGATCAGGATAAACGCATAACATGAGAGCGCCTTGCTGATGGAACCGACTCGCAAGCGAAGCCGCAAGAGTCCCGCCAAGCTGAGCACTGCCAAGCTTGGCGCCTCGGACCCGGCTGGCAGCTATCTCGACGGTCAGCTTCTCATCGCGATGCCGGTGATGGATGATGAGCGTTTTGCGCGCTCGGTGATCTATGTGTGTGCTCATTCTTCCGAAGGCGCCATGGGCATCATCGTCAATCGTCCGGCCGGGAGCATCGATTTCCCCGAACTGCTGGCGCAGCTCGACATCATCGACGACGCCGACAATATCAAGCTCCCGGAAAGCGCCGAAAGCATGAAGGTGCTGAAGGGCGGGCCGGTGGAAACCGGCCGCGGTTTCGTGCTGCATTCCAGCGACTTCTTCATCCAGGATGCGACGCTGCCCATCGATGACGGCATCTGCCTGACCGCGACCGTGGACATCTTGCGGGCCATCGCCAATGGCGGTGGGCCAAAGCATGCGATTCTGGCACTCGGCTATGCCGGCTGGGCGCCAGGACAGCTCGAGGACGAAATCCAGGGCAATGGCTGGCTGCATTGCGCGGCCGACGACGATCTGATCTTCGGTGCCGATATCGACGAAAAATACATGCGCGCACTGCAGAAGATCGGCGTTGCGCCGGGTACGCTATCGGCCGAAGCCGGCCACGCCTGACCTCAGCGCGTGACGGGCATCAGCGGACAGGCGACATTCATCGTCGTCAGTTGCGGGCCTTCGATCTCCACACATGGACGCGATGAATCCGCCATTAGCCCATAAGTCGCCAGCGCCTCGCTGCGTGCTGGCCGTCCTTTGATATACATTTCCCAGACGCCGCCCGGCAGCGGCTCCTTTATCGCGGCGCGCATGCGCCTGTCGAATTTGCCACCCGGCAGGATCGGCAGCGCGATATCGGTGACCTGATAGAGGCGCGAGCCAGCCGGCAGGTAAGGCGCCATGACGGCGAGCGGCTTGTCGAGCAGCAGATAGGTTGCGGGTTGCGACAACGCTGCCGGAATAGCCGGCCGGTATGGCATCGACCACGGACGTCGCCACCAGTCGGCGGGCTGCAGCCAGAGCGCTGCGAGAACTGCCACGGCGAGACATGCCAATCCCGTCGAACGGTGCTGCGGCGAAACGCCGAACGCATCGAGGCCGCGGACCAGCATAATGACGATGAGCGGCGCCGTGAGCAATTCGAGCACGACGATGTAGCGGTGGATCGCGAACAAGGCCAACCACACCGCATAGGACACGACGAAGAAGAGGATCAGCTGCCACTCGCGCCGCGAGAATAACGCGCGTCCGGCCTTGATGCGCGAAGCGATCGCCACGGGGATCAGCAGCATCAGGATCGCAAAGCGCGCATCGCGGAAAGGAAATTCCGAACTGCGATAGTCGCCCATCAGCCAGTAGAACGGATAGGCCAGCCCGTCGACAATGCTGCGCGGGATGAACTGACGATCGAGGATTGTCGTTGCCGGCATTTCCGGCGAGGGGAACAGGCTGTTCAGCAGCGGGAAAAACGGATTTCCGAATTCGCGCCACAGCATCAACCCCCAGGCGCCGCCGCCGATTGCGCTGCCGATCACGCCGCCGATGGCGAGATAGATTATTGCCAGTGTGGGACGCGTTGCAGCCAGCGCCGCTGCGCCGAGGCCGATTGCAAAGACGATATTGGTAAGCTTCAGGCCGAGCGCGAGGCCGACAAGAAGGCCGGCGCCGATATAGTGCCGCGGCTCGACATCGTCGCGAGCGAGCATCAACAGCAGGCCTGCGATGATCGGGATCGCGGTGAGAATGTCGGCGAAGCTTGTGCCGGTTTCCGACAGCGTCATCGGGCCGCACGCCGCCAGCAGCAGGATCGCAGCGATCGCAGGCATGCTTGCGGCATGGCCGAGCAGGCGGCGCGCCAGCCAGTAGATCAGCGCCAGATTAAGCCCGTGCACCGCGCCCATGATCATGCCGGCAACGATCGGCGGCATTGTCTCGCGCAGATAGTACCAGGGGAAATAGATGTAGGAGTTGAAGTAGGTCTGGAAGCCCGCAGGCGCGGCGTCATGTTCGTAGCGGCCGTTCAGCAGCGCCCAGACATTGTAGTGGTGATAGTTCTGCCAATCCCAGTTGACGTCCTCACCGGCGAAGCCGGCATAGGCCGCGCCGAGCGCCATGCTGCCGGCAATCACGAGCGCGGGATGCAGCCGGGCCGGCCGCGTCTGCGATGACAGGGCGCCGGGCCGCGGTTCATCGACGGAGATGGTTGTCACGAAATCACCCCGCAGCTCATGGATGAGTGCAGGGAGCTGCCTACGCGGCGGCGATTAAGGATCTGCTAAGGTGATGACGGAGGCGGCAGGCGCGTTGACGCACGTGTTCGTCAGCTGGCCGTTTCCAGCCGTTCTTCCGTCAGCAGGCGCATCGCGGCATCGGCATCCATCGGCTCCCCGAAGGCGAAGCCCTGGGCGTATTCGCAGCCGAGCTGATACAGCTCCACCGCGTCCGAGTCTGTCTCGACGCCTTCGGCCACCACCTGCATGCCGAGATCGTGCGCCATCGCGATGATCGATTTCAGGATGACGGGGCGGGCGCCGCGGCCATTGGTGCGGACGAAGGACTGGTCGATCTTCAGCGTGTCGAACGGGAAGCGCTGCAGATAGGACAGCGACGAGTGGCCGGTGCCGAAGTCGTCCAGCGAAAGGCCGGTGCCGAGCTCGCGGATCCGCTGCAGCATTTGCGCGGCGTGTTCCGGATTCTCCATCACCAGCGATTCCGTCAGCTCCAGCTTCAGCGTGCCGCGGGCGACCGATGAGCGCGACAATACGGTACGGATGTCGTGCAGGAGATCGTGACGCAGCAGCTGGCGTGAGGAGACGTTGACGCTGGCGAAAATCGGATCACGCGCACGCATGGCGCGCTGCCAGATCGCGAGCTGGCGCGCTGTCTGGTCGAGCACGAACATGCCGAGATCGATGATCAGGCCGATCTCTTCGGCAATCGCAATGAATTCCACCGGCGACATGCGGCCGAGCTTGGGGTGATCCCAGCGCGCCAGCGCCTCGAAACCTGCGATCGAGCGATCTTCGAGACGCACGATGGGCTGATACAGGATGGTGATTTCCTGCCGCTCGATGGCGCGGCGCAGTTCGGATTCCAGCGTCAGCCGATCGGTCTTCCGGGCGCGCATGGCCGGCTTGTAGACATCGATGCGGTCGCCGCCGATGCGCTTGGAGTGATACATCGCAAGCTCGGCATCCTTGATCAGTTCGTCGGTGACCGGCGTGGCCGGGTCCGATAGCGCAAGGCCGATGGAGGCAGTGAGGAAAATCTCGCGGTCGTTGAAGGCGATCGGCGCGCGGATGGTCTTGCGGATGGTTTCGGCGAAGGCGGTGATCTTGGCGCTGTCCTGTTCGGACATCAGGATCAGGCCGAACTGGTCACCGGCGATGCGGGCCAGTGTATCCTGCGGCTTGAGAATGCGAGTGAGGCGGCGAGCTAGCGTCAGCAGGATGGAATCGCCGACGGCGATGCCGACCGAGTCATTCACCTGTTTAAAGCGGTCGAGGTCGATCACCATGATGGTCGGCCGCAGCGGCGTCGGCAGGGTCTTGGAGAAATTCGCCAGTGCGTTCAGGCGGTCGATGAACAGCTTGCGGTTGGGCAGGCCGGTGAGGTTGTCATGCACGCTGTCGTGCAGCATGCGCTCTTCGGCATTCTTGATTTCTGTAACGTCGGTGAGCGTGCCGACCACGCGGGTCACTTCGCCATCGGAGCCGACCACCGGGCGCGCCTTCAGCGCGAACCACATGAAATGGCCGTCCGGCGTGCGCAGGCGGAAATCCTGCACCAGGCGGCCGCGGCGCTGGTCAAGCACGCTGTCGAGCGCGGCGCGGAAACGGTCCTGATCGAGGGGATGGAGAATTTCCAGCCAGTCGGACGCAGGACCTTCCAGCGTGCCGCGTTTGAGGCCGAGCAGAGCTTCGGTCTCGGCGCTGGTAAACACCTTGTCGGCGGAGACGTCCCAATCCCAGATCAGGTCGCCCGAGCCGGTGAGCGCCAGCGCGCGGCGCTCGACGTCGGACACGATGCCGTTGGTCGCGCCGCCGCCGGCGAAAGCGTGCTGCATCACTGTGAAGCCGATCAGCATCACGATCAGCACGAGGCCGCCGAGCAGCGCCGGGCCGACAATGTCGTTGGTGACAACGCCGCCCACGGCCATGCCCGACGCGACCACCCATACGACCAGCAGGAACCAGGTCGGGATCAGCAATACCGCGCGGTCGAAGCCATGGGTCGAGAGATAGATAATCAGGCCGAAACCGACGACGGCGATCAGGACCAGCGAGATGCGCGCGATGCCCGATGCGACGGCCGGATCGTACAGCGCAAGGCCGACCAGCGATCCCAGGAACACGAGCCACGCAGCAGTGATGTGGGAATAACGCACATGCCAGCGGTTGAGATTGAGATAAGCGAACAGGAACACCAGCAGCGTCGCAGCGAGTATCGCTTCGCCCGACGCTCGCCACACGCGCTCGGCGCCCGACGACATGTCGAGCACCTTGCCCCAGAAGCCGAAATCGACGCCGATATAGACCAGCACCGCCCAGGCCAGCGCAGCGGCGGCCGGGAACATGATGCTGCCCTTCACCACGAACAGGATCGTCAGCACCAGCGCCAGCAGGCCGGAAATACCGATGACGATTCCCTGATAGAGCGTGAAGGAATTGACCTTGTCCTTGTAGGACTCGGGGTCCCACAAATAGAGCTGCGGCAGCTTGTCGGTGCGCAGTTCGGCGACGAAGGTGATGACGGAGCCGGGATCGAGCGTGACACGGAACACGTCGGCGGTGGCCGAGTCCTGTCGCTCCGGACGGTCGCCGGTGGACGGCGTGATGGTCGCGATGCGCGACAGGCCGAGATCGGGCCACAGCAGGCCCGAATTCACCATGCGATAATGCGGCGCGACGATCAGGCGGTCGAGCTGGTCGTCGGTGTTGTTGGCCAGCGCGAACACCACCCAGTTCTGACCGCCTTCGCGGCCGCGCACCTCGATGCGGCGGACGATGCCGTCGGTGCCGGGCGCGGTGGACACCTGGATGCGGTCGGTTTCGCTGTGCTGGAAATCGAGAACGCCAGTGAGATCGATGGCAGGCGCATCGCCGCGGACACTGACGGCATCAACGGCGTATGCCGGACCCGCGGCGATCAACATCATGAGGCTGAGCGCGAGGGGCGCCAGCCACCTGACAAAACGCAATGACATGTTCCGCGATCACCAATCCGTGGACCTCGCCGACACCCCGGGCGGGTCATTTGCCGAAGGCAGGATAAATGACACGAAAACGCAACAAATCAAAGGGTTTAACGCGGTTCTCCCGCGCTAAACCTCCAACACAATTTTGCCAATATGTGCGCTGGTTTCCATCCGCTTGTGGGCGTCGGCGGCCTTCGCCAGCGGGAATGTGCTGTCCATCAAGGGTTTGACCTTGCCGTTCTTGAGAAGCGGCAGGACCTTGGCCTCGATAGCTGCGACCATGGCGGCCTTGGCCTCGTTGGTCCGCGGGCGCAGGGTCGAACCGGTATAATGCAGCCTCTTCACCATGATCTTGGCGGCATTGATGGTGGCCTTGGGGCCGTTCAGCACCGCGATCTGAACGATGCGGCCGTCGACGGCTGCAGCGTCGAAGTTCTTTTCCACATAGTCGCCGCCGACCATGTCGAGGATCAGCTCGACACCCGTCTTGGTGATCTCCTTGACGCGCTCGACGAAATCCTCGGTCTTGTAGTTGATCGCGTGGTCCGCACCGAGCTTCAGGCAGGCATCCGCCTTGTCCTGCGAGCCGACGGTAACGATCACCTTGGCGCCAAACGCCTTGGCAAGCTGGATTGCCATGGTGCCGATTCCCGACGAGCCACCATGGATCAACAGCGTTTCGCCGGCCACAAGCCCGCCGCGCTCGAACACGTTGTGCCAGACGGTCATCAGCGTTTCGGCCGTGGCGCCGGCTTCCAGCATCGAGAAGCCTTCGGGCACCGGCATGGCCTGAGCGTCCTGCGCGATGCAGTATTGCGCATAGCCGCCACCGGCCACGAGCGACATCACCTTGTCACCAAGCTTGTGCTTCTTGCTGCCGTCACCGAGCCCGACAACCTCGCCTGCGATTTCGAGGCCGGGCAGGTCGCTGGCGCCGGGCGGTGGCGGGTAGCTGCCGGACCGCTGCGCCACGTCCGGACGGTTGACGCCGGCCGCGGCGACTTTCACCAGGATTTCGCCCGGTCCGGGCTTGGGAACATCGCGCGTTTCGGGGATCAGCACCTCGGGTCCGCCCGGCTTGCTGATGGCGACGACGGTCATTTGCGCGGGCAGCTTTTCCATGATTTGTCCTTGCGGCGTGATGGGGTTGCCCACTTGATTAGTGAGCCTGTGGGGCGGTGGCAACCGGCTGGTGTCTGTAACCTGCATGAGTGAGGCGACATGCAGGGACGGTGTTCCAGCAGGGTGCTCTTCCCGCATATCGCTGCGCTCATGCGGGCTACGTGGACGGCGAGGTAGGAGTTGACAATGGCTTTCGATGACAGCGAGCGACCGAAGAAGCAGGTCAGTCACGAGATCGGGCAAGACCTCTCGCAATTGTCTGTGGAAGAATTGGCAGTGCGCATCGATTTGCTGAACGGAGAAATCGCGCGCCTGCAATCGAGCATGAATCTCAAACGCGCGACGCGCGATGCGGCAGACCGGTTCTTCAAGTCGTGATGATTGTGTGACGGAGCGAGACGCCACTTGTCATTGTTCGGCTTGACCGGGCGATCCATTGAACTCGCAGGCTTCGGTGTCTACCGGGGCGCCTGGTCAAGCCGGGCGAGGACAACGAACGTCGTTCGCGTAAAGCCTGAATTCCTCGCAGGCATCGATCACAGCTGCGCGAGCGTCCCATTCCGGTACATATTGCTACGTTGCAATAACTAACAGTACTCCACAGATTTACGTGCAATTAAGCTTTCTCGCATATTACTCAAATTGTCCTTGTTTGGACACCGAGTGGCTCCTGTCCACTCTGTTTGACGCCTCCCTGTTATCAACTTTAAAGCCGCCGGCAACGGCGGCTCTTTTTTTGGCGTCGCGAGCTCCGCGCGATTTAAACCATAAACATTTCTTTAATTTTTGGATCGCTGGACTCCTGGCGTTCCACGCGCAATGATTTGTTCATCATAAGACGGCCGCGAAAGAGGCGACCGCAACTAATTGCGTGAGGCGTTAACCATGACGGATCGTCTGCAGAGCGAACCTGCGCTCGTCCAGTTCAGCGAGCGGCTGACCAATTCTGCCGCCTTCGGTGCGCTGTTTCGTGAAGGCATGGATCTCGTGGAAGAAACCGCCGCATATCTCGATGGCGTCGGCCGCACCGAAGCCAAGGCGCTTGATCGCTCGGTCAGCCTGACTTATGCGACCGAGAGCATGCGCCTCACCACGCGCCTGATGCAGCTTGCTTCGTGGCTATTGCTGCATCGTGCGGTGAAGGATGGCGAGATGACGCTGTCGCAGGCCAATCGCGAGAAGACCAAGGTCAAGCTCAGCGCCGCCGATCCGAGTCCGGAAGACATGCTGATCAAGCTGCCGGAGCAACTGCAGGTTCTGATCACGCGCTCGATGACGCTGCAGGGCAAGGTGCGGCGTCTCGATACCAGTATTCATGCCGCCGCCGAGCCGGCGCCGATCGGCAATCCGCTGATGCCGCAGCTCAATCGCCTGCGGGCGGCGTTCGAGCGGTAAAACGTCGTCCGCTCTTTGTCCTCATGGTGAGGAGGCGCAAGCGCCGTCTCGAACCATGACGTGATACGCGCTGACAGCTCATGGTTTGAGGCGCGGCCTTAAGGCCGCTCCTCACCAAGAGGGTTGAGCCAAGCCCATGTCTTTTAAATTTTACGCCCCTGCCTGCCGGTCATGCGCTAGATATGAGTCGGCAGAGCAGGGGCTTTCTTTATGGCTGACGATATCAGAGCCTTGACCGGCGTGCGCGGCGTCGCCGCAGCGGTCATCGTCGTCTATCATTTTGGCGACGTGCAGCTTGCCACCGGCGGCACCGGCTCGTTCTTCCGCATCCCTTACGGCTATCTGCTGGTGGACATGTTCTTCATGCTCTCCGGCTACGTGATGGCGCTGAATTATCGCGAGACGTTCCAGCACCTCACCGGCAAGGTTTTCGCGAATTTCATGCTCAAGCGCGTGGCGCGGCTGTATCCGGCCTATTTCATCATTGGCCTGTTTTATATCGCCAAGATCGCTGCGGGCCTTTCCGGCGAGAAGCTGGACATGTATTCGGCATGGGACTGGTTCGGCAATCTATTCATGCTGTCGGGCTGGGGGCTCTACATCTTTCCGGTCATCGGCGTGGCCTGGGCGGCAAGCGCGGAAATGGGTTCCTATCTGCTGCTACCGTTGCTGATGCCGTGGACGCAGAGCAAGCATAGATGGATCGCGCTGCTCGCCGTGGTCGCCGCCCTCGTCGGCATCTATGCGGTCAGCATCACCGGCCGCGGCTCGGGCGGCCCGCTCGATGTGGTCAATGGCAATTCGCTCTATCCGATGCTGCGTGCCGTCTGCGGTTTCGCGATCGGTCTCGCCATCTTCCGCTTCGGCGATCTCGTCGACCGCCTGTCCGTGACGACGCAGGACATGCTCGTGATCGCGCTGCCGCTCGCCATCATCGCGGTCGGTGTCGCGGATGCCAGCGATCGACTGATGTATCTGCTCTACATCCCGCTGGTTGCCGTGCTGTCGCGCGACGGCCGGATGGCGCAGCTCCTGTTCGGCAATGCGCTGGTCTATCGGCTCGGGATCATCTCGTATTCGATCTACCTGATCCACCCGCTCTTCGTGAGCTTCACTATCCGCACCTGGCGGCATTTTGGCCAGATCGGCTGGGTCTATGTGGTGGCCTCGCTGGTGGCCTTTGCCATCATCTTGGTCCTGGCTGAGTTGAGCTATCGCTTCATCGAGATGCCCGGCCGTAGCTGGATCACGAAGCGCTTCATCCCGCGCCGGAGCGACGCGTCGGCCAAGGCTTGAGCGCGAGGCCGGACGGCTGCGATCGATGCGATGTTCGCTGCGGCGCGATGCCGCAGATGGCGCGGCCGTTTCCTTCAGAGGTGATCGCCATACTGTCCGGAAATGTGAGTGGAGTCGCTGCACGTTTCGCTGCGTCATTCGCAGAGCCCTGCAATACAAGGCTTTTCGAGCACGACGAGGTGTCGCCATCAGTGCAGCAATGCGAGTTTGGACACGCGCCCGTTGCAGCTATCTTGATCACGTTGCGGTGACGCCTTGTCGTACGAGGCGATCTGCAGCGATGTGGCATTGATGCGCGGCCGCACCGAAATCTCGCGCCGATCCTGGATGGAATCTGATGTCTGTGTCTCGTGGTCTGCTCGGTGTGATCGGTGTATTGGCATGCCCGGCGGTGGCATGGGCAGCCGATCCCGTCGTGATGCTCCCATCCGTGCCGTTTGTGCCCTCGGCTTCCGGCGGCTGGACGGTGACGGTCGGCATCGGCGGTGAGATGCAACCCTCTTATGAAGGTGCCAGCAGTTCGAAACTCGCTCCGAAGCCGATCATCTCGATCCGCCGCGCCGGCACGCCCGCCCGTTTCAAGAGCATGCGCGACAATGCGAGTTTCGCGCTGATCGATGTCGGCGGCTTCCGGGCCGGTCCCGTCGGCAGCTACAAGGCGTCGCGCAAGGCCGCCGATCACGCCGAGCTACGCGGGCTGCGCGATGTCGATTGGGCCATCGAGCTTGGCGGCTTCGCCGAATATTATGCGATGGATTGGCTGCGCCTGCGCGCCGAACTGCGCCGCGGCTTCAACGGTCATGAGGGCATCGTGGCGGATTTCGCCGCCGATGTGATCGTGCCGATCAATGACCGCATGACCTTTGCCGCCGGTCCGCGTTACCGCGTGACCGATGCGAAATATGCCGAGACCTATTTCAGCGTCAGCAATATCGAGGCGCTGGCCTCGGGCCTGCCGGTCTATGACGCCAAAGGCGGTTCGGGGTCGGTCGGCGTCGGAGCGCAATTGCGCTACAAGCTCGACCCGCAATGGGAAGTGCGCGGCTATGTCGAATATGACAAGCTGCTCGGCAGCATCGCCGACAGCCCGCTGGTGCAACTGCGCGGGTCGACCAACCAGGTGACTTACGGCGTTGGCGTCGCCTATTCTTTCGACGTCGGTGTGCGGTAGCACCGCGTGCGATAGCCTTAAGCGCTAGCGCCCTGCGGGTCTAGCGCTCACCTGTCAGATAGTAAGACAGCATCGTCGACAACTCCCGCTCCAGCTCGCCGCTGGCAAGAGCGTCGGGACGGAATGCAATGGCGGCATCGACCGCCGAGCCGACCATCCTTGGCAAAAGAAGAGTGCCGGCCTCGACATTGAAGTCGGTGCGCAATTCGCCGGCGTGTTTGTCGAGGATGCCGCGGATGACGGCATGCTTTTGCGGCCAGCGCTCGGCCGGCCATTGCACGGGGATGCGTCCCGATGCCGTCTCCATCAGGACCTGCAGCAGCGGCAGAAAGTTTGCGTGCTGGTTGATCGTTGTTCGCACCCCGATCGTCAGCATCTCGCGGATCGGCTGCATCTCGTCGCGTTCGGCTAGAATTCGCCAGATCCCGTCCGAAATCTGCTTGTCGGTCCGGCTATGCAGCGCCCTGAGCAGCGCGTCCCGGTTCGGAAAATACTGGTAAAGCGAGCCGATGCTGACGCCGGCGCGTTCGGCGATCCGGTTCGTGGTCGCCCGGTCATAACCTTCCTCGACCAGCACCAAGGCTGTGGCGTCGAGAATGATGCCCACGGTCACCAGCGAGCGAGCCTGCCGCGGCGTCTTGCGGTGGTGCCTTCGGTCGGTCGGCATAATGTGGTTTGCGCCCCCGCGCAGGATGTGATGCTGCGCTTTTATGCGGAAGCAACAGAGGCGGTTTTAAGGTACCACAGCGGTCACAGGGGGGGTCTGCAACGAAAAACGCCCCCGCGTGGGCAGGGGCGTTTCGAAAAGGCTGGTCGGACCAGTCGGGAAGGCTTAGTCCTTCTTGAGGAAGCCCGAGAACTTCTTCTGGAAACGCGAAACGCGGCCGCCGCGATCGAGGATCTGGGTGGTGCCGCCGGTCCAGGCCGGATGCGACTTCGGGTCGATATCGAGGTTCAGCTTGTCGCCTTCCTTGCCCCAGGTCGAGCGGGTCTGATACTCGGTACCGTCGGTCATCACGACGGTAATGTTATGATAATCCGGGTGAATTTCGGCTTTCATGGCGGTTCCTTCGGCGCGGATGCGCCTGAATCTCGGGTTTTCGATGGCGGATTTGCCGCGTCTATATCGCAGGAAGGCCCAATCGACAAGGACCTGTCGCAATTGACCCGGATCCATTGACCCAAGCCCATTGACCCAAGCCCATTGACCTATGTCATTTGCCAGCCGGCCCGCATCGGCCTATCTGAGGCCGCAACGACAAGAACGGTTATAATCATGAGTGCAGTCGAACGGCTCGACCCTACCCGCGGTGCTGCGGCACCGGATCCGCAGCCCGAGCCCGTGCTGGAAGAACCGACATTGGCCGATACCGTGGTCGCCCCGCCGGCGCCAAGCCGCGCGAAGCTGCGTCCGCTGTTGGCGCTCGCGCCCTATGTCGCGCGCTATCGCGGCCGTGCGCTGCTCGCACTGGTGTCGCTGCTGATCGCCGCCGTGACAACGCTGATCGTACCGATCGCCGCCCGCCGCATGATCGACTTCGGTTTCAGCCCCGAAGGCATCGCGATGATCAACAGCTATTTCAGCGTGATGATCGCGGTGGTCGTCGTGCTCGCTGTGGCCAGCGCTGCGCGCTACTATCTCGTGATGACCATCGGCGAACGCATCGTTGCCGATATCCGCCGCGACGTGTTCGCGCATCTCACCGCGCTGTCGCCGTCCTTCTTCGATACCTCGCGCTCCGGCGAACTGGTGTCGCGTCTCACTGCGGACACCACGCAGATCAAGTCCGCCGTCGGCGCTTCGGTCTCCATCGCGCTGCGCAACATCGTGCTGTTTCTCGGCGCCGCGGCCATGATGGTGGTGTCGAGCCCGAAGCTCTCCGGCTTCGTGCTGGCGGCGATTCCGCTGATCGTGATCCCGCTGGTTGCCTTCGGCCGCTGGGTGCGCCGGCTGTCGCGCAATGCGCAGGACACGCTGGCCAGCGCCTCCGCTTATGCCAGCGAGCTGGTCGGCGGCATGCGCACCGTCCAAGCTTATACTAATGAGCCATTTGCCAATGCGCGCTTCGGCGGCGAGGTTGAACAGGCCTATAGCGCGGCGCGGGGCGCCACCCGCGCCCGTGCCATGCTCACGGCGATCATCATCTTCATCGTGTTCTCGAGTGTGGTCGGCATTTTGTGGGTCGGCTCGCATGACGTGTCCGTCGGCGAGATGACGCCCGGTCGTCTCGGCCAGTTCGTGCTCTATGCGGCTTTTGCCGCATCCAGCCTCGGCCAGCTCAGCGAAGTCTGGGGCGAGATTTCTGCGGCATCCGGCGCAGCCGAGCGTCTGTTCGAAATCCTGCATGTGAAGTCGGACGTCACAGCGCCCGCAAAACCGCGCGCGCTGCCGGTGCCGGCGCGGGGCGATGTCGTGTTCGACAATGTCTCCTTCGCCTATCCGACGCGGCCCGGTGTTCTCTCTGCCGCCGGTGTCTCGCTGTCGGTGAACGCCGGCGAAAAGGTTGCCATCGTCGGCCCCTCGGGCGCGGGCAAGAGCACGTTGTTTCACCTCCTGCTGCGCTTCTACGATCCGAAGACCGGCACGATCTCCGTCGATGGCGTGCCGATCCGCGACGCCGATCCGCAAGAGCTGCGCGCCCGCATCGCGCTGGTGCCGCAGGACTCCGTCGTCTTCGCCGCCACCGCGCGCGAAAATATCCGCTTCGGTCGTCCCGACGCGACAGACGCCGAGGTCGAGCGTGCCGCCGATCTTGCCCATGCCACCGAATTCCTCCGCCGTTTGCCTGGCGGCTTCGAGGCCCCGCTCGGCGAGCGTGGCGTGACGCTCTCCGGCGGCCAGCGCCAGCGCATTGCGATCGCCCGCGCGATCTTGCGGGACGCGCCATTGCTGCTGCTGGATGAGGCGACGTCGGCACTCGATGCGGAATCCGAGACGCTGGTGCAGACCGCTCTGGAAGAGCTGATGAAACATCGCACCACGCTGGTGATCGCCCACCGCCTCGCCACCGTACTGTCCTGCGATCGCATCCTTGTCATGGAGCACGGCCGCATCGTCGAGCAGGGCACGCATGCCTCGCTGGTCGCGGCGAACGGGCTATATGCGCGACTGGCGCGGCTGCAGTTCGAGGTGTGAGGTGAGTGAAATTGGTGGCTACGGCCGCCATTCCATTCCATCGACGGCTCGCCCCGATGAGTTCACTTCCTCATCGGTCTTGGCAAACCCATTGCGCACGTAAAACCTGATGGCACGGGCATTGTCCGCGTTCACCTTCAGCGTCACGCCGCTCGGCGAGAGTCGTTTGGCTTCATCCATCAGCAGCCGCGCTGTTTCGCTGCCCCAATACGCAGGACCGACCACGAGCTGGTCGAGATAGCCTGTTCCATCGATAGTGACGAAGCCCGTCATCGCGCCGTTCTGCTCGGCGATCACGATCTGCGCCAACGGCACCAGCTCATCGCGCCAGCGCGCGCGCCACCAGTCGACGCGCTTGTCGAAATCGATGGAGGGGTAAGCGAGCTTCCATGTCTCCAGCCAAAGCGCGATGGAGGCGTCTTCGTCCTCGTCGTGATAGGGGCGTAGCGTCACCATTTCAGCGTTCTGTCAGCTTCAGCTCGATACGGCGGTTGCGCCTGTAGGCATCTTCCGTCTGTGCTGCATCCAGTGGCTGGAATTCGGCAAAGCCCGCAGCGAGCAGACGCTGCGGCGGAACGCCAAGCGAAACGAGATATTGCACCACCGAGATCGCGCGCGCAGCGGATAGCTCCCAGTTGGTCTTGAACAGCGGATTGTTCAGGATCGGGCGCGAGTCGGTATGGCCATCGACGCGCATTACCCAGTTGATTTCCTGCGGGATCTGCTTGTCGAGCTCGGTCAGCGCACTTGCGACCTTGTCGAGTTCGGCGCGGCCTTCGGGCAGCAGATCTGCTTTGCCGGCATCGAAGAATACTTCTGACTGGAACACGAAACGGTCGCCGACCACGCGGATATCCGGGCGGTTGCCGAGAATGGCGCGCAGCCGGCCGAAGAATTCCGAGCGATAGCGTGACAGTTCCTGCACGCGCTGCGCCAGCGCAACATTCAGGCGCTGGCCGAGATCGGCGATGCGGCCCTGGGATTCCTTGTCACGTTTCTCGGAGGCATCGAGCGCTTCTTCCAGCGCGGCGAGCTGACGACGCAGGGCAGAGATCTGCTGGTTCAGCACCTCGATCTGGGCCAGTGCGCGCGACGAGACCTGCTTCTCGGAGTCCAGCGCCTTGTTCAGCTCGGTGTTGCGGCCTTGCGCATCGGCGCCTGCGCCGGCAAGGCCGTCATACAGGCCCTTGATGCGGTCGCGGTCGGATTGCACGGCGGCGAGGCCGGCGCGCAGCGAGGTCAGCTGCTCATCGAGGTTCAGCTTGCCGAGTTTCTCCAGCGACAGCATATCGCTGAGCTGCGCCAGCTTGGCATTCAGTTCGTCGATCGCCTTGTCTTTCCCCGTCACTTCCTGCGACAGATAGAACTGCACGACGAGAAACACTGACAGCAGGAAGACGATGGACAGCACCAGCGTCGACAGGGCGTCGACGAAGCCTGGCCAGTAGTTCATTTCGGATGAGCCGCGACGCCCGCGTGCAAGTGCCATCTTGGTGTCTCTTCCTAAACGCCGAACTTCTCAGTGGCCAAGGGGCTCCTCGCAACGGCGATCAAACTCAGTTCTTCTCCGGCTGGCGCGCGAGGCGCTCCAGCAGTTTCTTGATCTCTTTGCTCTGCTCGCCCTGGCCGTCGGCCCATTCGCGGATCATTTCCTGCTCGCTGCGCATATGGGCGACGAGACCCTGGATGGCGTCGGCGAGATTGGCCATGGCGGTGGATGTGCTGCGATTGCCGCTGTCCTCGACGGAGCGGCGCAGTCGCTCGATGGCCTCGAGCAATTCCGGCGACGCACCAGCCGGCAAAGCGGCAGCAGCGGCGACGGGCGCACCGGAATATTCCGAAACGGTGGAAGCGAGCCAGTCTTCGAGGTCGGTATAGAAACGGTTTTGCGCCTGGCTCGACTGCAGATCGAGAAAGCCAAGAATCAGCGAGCCGGCGAGGCCGAACAGCGAGGACGAGAACGAAATGCCCATGCCGCCCAGCGGCGCGGCGAGGCCTTCCTTCAGCGTGTCGAACAACGAGCCCGAATCGCCGCCGACCTTCAGTCCCTCGATCACCTTGCCGACCGAGCCCACGGTCTCGATCAGGCCCCAGAAGGTGCCGAGCAGGCCGAGAAACACCAGCAAGCCCGTCATATAGCGCGAAATGTCGCGCGCTTCATCGAGACGCGTGGCGATGGAATCGAGCAGATGCCGCATGGTCTGCTGCGAGATCGACATCCGCCCGGAGCGTTCGCCGCCGAGAATCGCGGCCATCGGCGCCAGCAGCGTCGGCCGGCGGTCCACGGCGAGGCCGGGATCGGAGATGCGGAAATTGTTGACCCAGCGCACCTCCGGATAAAGCCTGACCACCTGGCGGAAAGACAGAATGATGCCGATCAGCAGCACGCCGCCGATCAGTGCATTGAGCCCGGGATTGGCGAAGAAAGCTGTGACGATCTGCTTGTAGAGCACCGTGCCGATCAGCCCGCACAGCACCAGAAACACCAGCATGCGGACCAGGAAGATCCGCGGCGATGACAGCTTGGTCAGTTCGATCTCTATCGCGGAGCGGGAAGAGGGAGCAGTCGCCATGGGTGCCTAATCTGCTTGGGGAGGATCAAGGTCAGGCGAGCAATATGGCACAGCCGGGCGACAAAAAAAGATCGGATAGTGCCGAATCGGCGACGTTGTTCGGAACTTCCGGATGAAACCGCGCTTGGTGACCTGCGTATTTGCAAAAGACCTTTGCGATGAGCCATTTACGAGGCCACCGATGACGATTGTATACTTGCAGGCTCTGCTGGTGATGGCAGTGGCGTTGTCGGTGCTGATGGCTCTTGCCTGGGTGGTGCAGCAACGCAGCGGCAACTCCGGCTGGGTCGATACGATCTGGACATTCTC
This sequence comes from Bradyrhizobiaceae bacterium PARB1, assembly GCA_002256345.1. Classification (GTDB taxonomy): domain Bacteria; phylum Pseudomonadota; class Alphaproteobacteria; order Rhizobiales; family Xanthobacteraceae; genus Tardiphaga. Next base: position 205,495 of record NKIY01000001.1, read on the forward strand.
GCTCGGTCTCGTCGGTGCCGGCGCAGCGCTGTGGCCGATTGCAGATCACCAGCCGAATGCGCGGCAATGGCTGGTGGCGGCGCTGGTCGCGATCTGGTCTGTACGCCTCGGTTTGCATATCGCAGTGCGTAGCGCGGGCATCACCGACGATCCGCGCTATGCGGCTTTCGCGAGGGAATGGGGGGCGGACTCGCCTCGCAAGATGTTCCTGTTCTTGCAAAATCAGGCATTCGGCTCGATCCCGCTGGTGTTTGCGATCTTCGTCGCATCGCGCTTCCCCTCAGAAGCGCTTCGCCTGCAGGACTATCTCGGTGCACTCATTCTGTTCACCGGAATTGCTGGCGAGGCGCTGGCGGATCGCCAGCTCAAATCCTTCCGCGAAGATCCTGCCAATAAGGGGCGCGTCTGCGACATTGGCCTGTGGCGTTGGTCGCGGCATCCGAACTACTTCTTCGAATGGTTCGGCTGGCTTGCCTATCCCGTGATCGCGCTGTCGCCGGACTATCCGTGGAGCCTCGCCACGCTGTTGGCGCCGCTGTTCATGTACTGGATCCTGCGCCATGTCACCGGCGTGCCGCCGCTGGAAGAGCAGATGATCAAATCGCGGGGCGATCGTTATCGCGACTATCAGGCCCGCACCAGCGTATTCTTCCCGTTGCCGCCGCGCAATTCCGGAGCTGCCACATGAGCTTTGTCACGCGTGTGATCGAGACGGCCGAGCGCGTGCCGTTGCCCGATCTGGTGATCCGTGCCGGCATCCAGCGCTTGTGCGCGCGCACGGCGCTGAAGCTGGCCGAATGCGATGCGGAGACCGACGCCGCGTTCGCGGACGCAATGGCGATGCGCGCCGTTGCCGAATATAGCGATGCTGCGAATACCCAGCATTACGAAGTCCCTGCAGAGTTCTTCGCTCTCGTGCTCGGTCCTAACCGGAAATATTCGAGCTGTTTCTACAAGGAGCCGGCCACGACCTTGCAGGAAGCCGAAGAGGAGGCATTGCGGCAGACCGTTGAGCATGCGGATCTGCAGAATGGGCAGTCCATTCTCGAACTCGGCTGTGGCTGGGGCTCGCTGTCGCTCTGGATGGCGCGGCTGTTTCCCGATGCGCGGATTACCGCCGTGTCGAATTCCCATTCGCAACGTGCCTATATCGAAGCCGAGGCCGCCAAGCGCGGTTATTCGAACCTGTCCGTCGTCACCAGCGACATGAATGTGTTTCAGCCGGAGCAACAATTCGATCGTATCGTCTCGGTGGAGATGTTCGAGCACATGATGAACTGGCGCGAGTTGATGACACGCGTGAGATCATGGCTCGCGCCGGATGGCCGCTTTTTCATGCACGTCTTCACCCATCGTGCCGGAACCTATCTGTTCGATCGCAGCGACAAGGAAGACTGGATCGCACAGCATTTCTTCACCGGCGGCGTGATGCCGAGTCATTCGCTGATCCGGCAATATCGGGACATCTTCGCCGTGGAGAAGGAATGGGCATGGAGCGGCACGCATTACGCACGCACCGCCACGGATTGGCTCGCCAATTTCGATCGCCAGCGTGACGCGATTGAACTGATCTTCAGGCCGGTCTATGGACGCGAGACCGCGTTATGGCTGCGGCGCTGGCGCTGGTTCTTTCTCGCGACACAAGGCTTGTTCGGATTCGCTGTCGGCAGCGAGTGGGGCGTCAGTCACTACCGCATGACCGCCGTTAACCGAATGGTAAGAGTTCCATAACCGTCACGTTCGCGTGAAGCTCGAATGCGCATTTGTTTTCAATGCGATAGAGCGTGTGGCAATGGGCCGCCGCGATATGTATTGCGCCGCAACAGGGTGGTTTTTATTTTGCCCGCATCACGTTCGATAAATCCGGCTGCACGTGAGAGGTGATCATGACCTTTGCAGCTGTCGATGCTTGTTCGAATTGCAAATTGGGAAATCGAAATCGATGACAATCATCAACGCACGTGCTGCAGGCTTCGCGCTTCTGCTGGCAGGGCTGGCGCCTGTGCTTGCGGGATGCAACGAACCGAAGGATGCAGTGGCGGCGGCGCCGGCGGAGGATCCGGCTCCTGAGGTGAGCGTCGTCACCGTGAAGCAGCAGGCCCGCGCCATCGTTCGCGAACTGCCCGGACGTATCGCGCCGACGCGCGTCGCCGATGTGCGTTCGCGCGTGTCGGGGATCATCATCGAACGCGCCTTCCATCAGGGCACCGAAGTGAAGGCCGGCGACACGCTCTACCGCATCGATCCGAAACCGTTCGAAGTGGAACTGCAAGCCGCCAAGGCGTCGCTGCAGAAGGCCGAAGCTGCCTATGAGACGGCGACGCTGCAGGCCAAGCGCCTCACCAATCTCGCGCAGCAGAAGGCCGTCTCCGAAGCCGAAGGTGAGCGTGCGACAGGTGCCCAGCGTCAGGCCGAAGCCGAGATCGCTGCGCGCAAGGCCGACGTCGCCCGCGCCCGTCTCAATCTCGATTATGCGACCATCCGCGCTCCCATCGATGGCATCGTCGGCGCCGCATTGGTGACTGAGGGCACGCTGATCGCGCAGAACGACACCACCAATCTCGCCACCATTCAGCAACTCGATCCGATCTATGCTGACTTCACCCAGTCGGTGTCGGAGATGAACAATCTGCGTCGTTCGTTCGAGACCGGCGACCTCGAGCGCATCGCACCCGATGCCGCCAAGGTGCGTCTGGTGTTCGACGATGGCTCGATCTATCCGCTGGTCGGCAAGCTGCTGTTCTCGGAAGCCAAGGTCGATACATTCACCGGTCAGGTCACGCTGCGCGGCGAATTTCCGAATCCGAAGCGTGAACTGCTGCCGGGCATGTATGTCCGCGTGCAGATCGAGCAGGGTATCGACACCGACGCCATCGCGGTTCCGCAGCAGGCCGTTCAGCGCAATGGCGGCGGCGGCGCCGAGGTATTCGTGGTGAAGAGCGACGGCCATGTCGCCGTGCAGCCGGTCAAGACCGGCGCGGTGCAGGATGGTCTGTGGTTCGTGATGGAAGGTCTCAAGGGCGGCGAACAGATCGTCGTCGAAGGCTTCCAGAAATTCACTGCCGGCGACAAGGTCAAGACCGTGAAGTGGACCGATCCAAGCCTTGCTGCGAATTTCCCGGGCGAGCCCCAGAAGACGACGCAAGCGCGGCCCTGAGTAAGAAAACATGGCTAGATTTTTTATCGACAGGCCGATTTTCGCCTGGGTCGTCGCGCTTTTCACATGTTTGTTCGGTGCGATCGCCATTCCGCTGCTGCCGATCGCGCAGTATCCCATCATCGCGCCGCCGCTGATTTCGATCAGCGCCAGCTATCCCGGCTCGTCGCCTGAAAATCTCTATAACAGCGTCACCCGCCTCATCGAGGAGGAGCTGAACGGCACGCCGGGCCTGCTGTTCTTCGAATCCACCAGCGACTCGCTGGGCTCCGTCGAAATTCTCGCCAGCTTCGAGCCGGGCACGGAGATCAGTGCTGCGTCGGTGGAAGCGCAGAACCGCATCAAGCGTGTCGAGCCGCGCCTGCCGCGCGCTGTGATCCAGCAGGGCATCCGCATCCAGGAAGCCTCTGCGCAGGTTCTGCAGATCATCACCATCAGTTCGACGGATGGCAGTCTCGATGAAGTCGCGCTCGGCGACTTCATGATGCGCAACGTCGTGGGTGAAATTCGGCGTATTCCCGGCGTCGGCCGTGTCCAGCTGTTCTCCACCGAGCGCGCGCTGCGTGTCTGGATCGATCCGGCCAAGCTGGTCGGCTACAATTTGACCGCCGACGACGTCAACAAGGCTGTCACCGCACAGAATGCTCAGGTCGCGTCAGGCGCCATCGGCTCCGAGCCGAGCCCGGCGGAGCAGCGCACCTCCGCGCTTGTGCTGGTCAAGGGGCAGCTCACCACGCCCGAAGAGTTCGGTGCGATCGTTCTGCGCGCCAATCCCGATGGCTCGGCAGTGCGCCTGCGCGATGTCGCGCGGGTTGAGATCGCCGGCTTTAATTATCAGTTCAAGACAAGGCTGAACGGCAAGCCGGTGGCGGGCCTCGCGGTGCTGATGTCGCCGGCCGGCAACGCGATTGCCACGGCGGGCGCGATCGATGCCAAGATGAAGGAGTTGTCCAACAACTTCCCGGCCAATATCAAGATCGAGATTCCCTACAACGTCACGCCGGTCATCAATGCCGCCATCAACAAGGTCTTGATGACGCTGCTCGAGGCCGTGGGCCTCGTCTTCATCGTGATGTTCCTGTTCCTGCAGAACTTCCGGTACACGCTCATCCCCACCATCGTGGTGCCGATCGCGCTGCTCGGCACCTGCGCGGTGCTGATGGCGGTCGGTTATTCCATCAACATGCTGACCATGTTCGGCATGGTGCTGGCGGTTGGTATTCTTGTCGACGACGCCATTGTCGTGGTGGAGAACGTCGAGCGCATCATGAGCGAGGACGGGCTGCCGCCGAAGGAAGCCACCAAGAAGGCGATGGATCAGATCACGAGTGCCATCGTCGGCATCACGCTGGTGCTGATGGGCGTGTTCGTTCCGATGGCGTTCTTCCCCGGCTCGGTCGGCATCGTCTACAAGCAGTTCTCGGTCACCATGATCGCGGCGATCGGCTTCTCCGCGCTGCTCGCGCTGTCGCTGACGCCGGCGCTGTGCGCGACCATGCTGAAGCCGATCGAGAAGGGCCACGGTCATTCGCATAGCGGCATGTTCGGCTGGTTCAATCGTGGCCTCGACAACGTGCGCGATCGCTATACCGGCACGGTGGCTTGGTCGCTGAAGCGCACCGGACGTCTGATGCTGATCTATGTGGCGCTGCTGGTCGGTCTTGGTTGGGCCTTCGTGCGCATGCCGGGCGGCTTCCTGCCCATCGATGACCAGGGCTTCATCACCACGGACGTGCAGACGCCGTCGGATTCGTCCTATGCCCGCACCGAAGGCGCCATCAAACAGGTCGAGGAATATCTCACCAAGAAGGAAGGCATCGCCAACGTCGTGTTCCTGACCGGCTTCAGCTTCCTCGGTCAGGGCCTCAACACCGCACAGGCCTTCATCTCGCTGAAGGACTGGTCCGAGCGTTCCGACAAGGAATCCGCGGCGCAGATCGTCGATGACATCAACAAGGATCTTGCCAAGATCCGCGATGCCGAGGTGTCCGGCCAGCAGCCACCGCCGGTCGACAATCTCGGCGTGTCCGCCGGTTTCAGCTTCCGTCTGCAGGATCGCGGCCAGAAGGGCTACGAGGCTCTGCTCGACGCGGCCACCAAGCTTGTTGCAGAGGCCAATGCCGGGAAGATCATCCAGAACGCCTATATCGAAGGCCTGCCGCAAGCGCCGATCGTCAATCTGATGATCGACCGTGAGAAGGCGGGTGCGTTCGGTGTGACCTTCGAGGACATCAATAACACCATCTCGACCAATCTCGGGTCCAGCTACACCAACGACTTCCCCAATCGCGGGCGTATGCAGCGTGTGCTGGTGCAGGCGGATGCGGCGACGCGTATGAATGCGTCAGACATCCTGAACTACAATGTGAAGAACAACCGTGGACAGCTCGTGCCGTTCTCTTCCTTCGCGACAGTGGAGTGGGCGCGCGGTCCGAGCCAGATCATCGGGTTCAACTACTATCCTGCCATCCGTATTTCGGGTGAAGCCAAGCCCGGCTTCACCTCGGGTGACACGATTGCTGAGATGGAGCGCCTGACGGCCAAGCTGCCGCGCGGCTTCGGCTACGAATGGGCCGGTCAGTCGCTGCAGGAAAAGCTGTCGGGTTCGATGGCGCCGTTCCTGCTCGCGCTGTCGGCGCTGGTGGTGTTCCTCATCCTCGCCGCGCTCTATGAAAGCTGGACGATTCCGATTGCGGTGCTGATGACAGTGCCGCTCGGTATCATCGGTGCGGTGGCTGCCTCGACGCTGCGTGACATGCCCAATGGCGTCTATTTCACCGTGGGCCTGATCACGATCATCGGTCTGGCGGCAAAGGACGCCATCCTGATCATCGAATTTGCCAAGGATCTGCGGGCGCAAGGGATGTCACTCTACGATTCCACGATGGAAGCGTGCAAACTGCGCTTCCGTCCGATCGTGATGACCGGCATGGCCTTCATCTGCGGCGTGCTGCCGATGGTGATTTCAACGGGCGCCGGTTCGAAGAGCCAGCAGGCGCTCGGCACCGGCGTCGCCGGTGGCATGCTCGCGGTGGTCATCCTGGCGTTGCTGTTCGTGCCGATCTTCTTCGTCTGGGTGCAGAACCTGTTCTCGCCGGACAAGCCGAAGAAGAGCGATGTGAAGGATGAGGCTGACAAAGTCGAGCCTGCTGCGGCACCCGCCCCATCACACAGCTAACAACAAAACAAAAAGCCCGGATGGCGATGCCATCCGGGCTTTTTGTTTGGCGGATCGTAAATCTTATTTTTTCGACAGCGGCCGCAGGATCTTCACCAGCGAATTGTGCACGACTTCATTACCGCACACCACGTCGCCGGTCTTCAGCAGGTCGCCGCCGTCGATGTCGCTGACGAGACCGCCGGCTTCCTTGATCATGATGATGCCGGCCGCGACATCCCAGGGCTGCAGATTGCGTTCCCAATAGCCATCGAGACGGCCCGCTGCAACGAAGGCCATGTCCAGCGACGCCGCGCCGAAACGGCGCAGGCCGGCGACCTTCGGCTGCAGCGCCGCCATTTCGTTGCGCGATTGTTCGAAGTCGCCGCGGCCGATATGCGGCAGGCCGCAGGCGATGACACAATCATGCAGTTGTTGGCGTCCGGCAACGCGCAGGCGGCTGTCATTGAGAAACGCGCCGGCGCCCTTCTCGGCCATATAGAGCTCTTCATTGCCGGGATTGTAGATCACGCCGGCAATGATCTGTCCCTCGCGGGCAAGGCCGATCGAGATGGCGAATTGCGGAATGCCGTGCAGGAAGTTGGTGGTGCCGTCGAGCGGATCGACGATCCAGGTATGGCTCTTGTCGGTGCCCTCGCGGGTGCCGCCTTCCTCGCCGAGGAAGCCGTAGCCGGGGCGGGCCTTGTTGAGGTCCGTATAAAGCATTTCCTCGGCGCGCTTGTCGGCGAGCGAGACGAAATTGGCCGGTCCCTTCAGGGAGACCTGCAGGTGCTCGATCTCGCCGAGGTCGCGCTTCAGGCTGCGGCCGGCGCGGCGCGCGGCCTTCACCATCACATTCATCAGGGCCGAATTGATCATGATTTCGTCTCGCGACGACCTGTGGTCAGGTCTTCAGAATTGGGATTGCTGGGGCGATGGGTGCCCTTTGGGGGCCATGGCGTCAAGGCAAGATCACTTCAGGGGGTCATTTCAGGGTCGAGCCGAGCCATTTATTGGCTGCCTGCTGGGCCTGGGCGCGTTCCTGCGGACTTGCCTGGGCCAGCAGCTCGTCCAGCATGAGGTCGCCCTTGCCGGCGGTCTTGGCGACGATGTGCCAGCGCAAGCCTTCCAGCCGGTCGTCGGTATTTGTGCGCATGGCCAGCACCCGGGCAAGGCGGTTCTGCGCGATCGGGCTGTTCTGCCTGGCTGCTTTGCGGAGCAGGGTGATGGCAGCCGCTTCGTTCTTTGGGGTTCCCGTGCCGTTATAGAGCGCGATGGCATATTCGACCTCGGCATCCACATTGTCGGCGAGTGAGGCCGCCTGCAGCAGCCGCACGGCCTTGTCGATGCTTTTCTCGACGCCGGTGCCCTCCTTGTAGAAGGTCGCCAGCGCATATTGCGCTTCGGGATTGCCGGCATCCGCAGCCTGCCGCAGCAGTTCGGCCGAGCGCTTGACGTCCTGCGGCAGCGTTTGGCCATCGAGATAGAGCAGCGCGAGATTGTAGGCGGCTTTGGGATTGCCGAGCTTCGCGGAGGAGGCCAGTAGCTTCACGGCCTCGTCGCGGCCGCCTGGATTGGTGCGCTCGGAGATGCGCAGCATGGCCAGCGCGAACATCGCCTCGCGGTCGCCGCGATCGGCCGCGCGCTTGTACCATTCGGCGGCCTGCTGATAATTGCGCTTGATGCCGAGCCCGCTGGAATAGAGTTCGCCGAGCATGGTCATCGCCTTCGGATCGTTGTTCTCCGTCGCGCGCTTGGTGGCGAGTTCGAGCGCGGTCTTGTACATGCCGCGCTGATAGGCGCCGTAGACCAGATCGGCGCGGGGATCGACCGGTTCTTCGGCTTTCTCCGGCTGTTTCGCAGGAGGCGATTTCTTGGCGGCGTCGGGAGACTTCTTCGCAGCCTCCGGTGCTTTCGCTGGCGCCTGCTTGGGTGCCGCCTTCGCCGGGGCCTGCTTCGGCGGTGCCTGCTTCGGCGGTGCCTGCGCAGCTGGCGGCGTCAGCGACATCTGTGCGTGAGCCGCCGTTGCGAACAGGCAGGTGGTCGTCAGCAGCAATGCGCGCAACGTCGTCACCACGATCAGCCCTGTGCCGCCTTGAAACGTTCGAGCACGGCCGCATGGCCGCGCTCGATTGCCGCTTGGGCTTCGACCAGCGCTGCGGCTGTGCCGCGCGGATCGTTCCACACGAAGTCGCCCACCAGCACGAAATCCGCGCCGGCCGCAGCAAAACGTTCCGCCTCTTCGAGCGATGCCGCATAGCCGACACAGGGCGGTTCGAACAGTTCTGCCCACCATTCCAGCCGCTCCGCGATCGCATCCGCGGAGGGGCGCTGGCCCTTGGCGTCCGGCTCGCCGAACAGCACATAGTCGGCGCCGGCTTCGCCGGCCGACATGGCGTGGTGGCGTGTGGTCAGGCCGCCGCAGCCGGCGATACGATCGGGCTTCAGCGCCGGGAGCGCTTCCTGCAGCGGCGCGAGGCCGGGCAGGTGTGCGCCGTCAGCGCCGCCGCGGGCAATGAGATCCACATGGCCTTCCACCAGCAGCGCAGCATCGGCCTTCTGCACCGGCGCGGTCACGGCCTTGATACGCGAGGTGAGGGTGCGCGGATCGGACGGCGCGAGGCGCAGCAGCACGGCGGCCACGTCGCTCTTGCCGAGCAGGTCCGGCAGGCCGGCGAGCAGCGCGGCGGGATCATCGACCACGGGCGTCGAAAGATAGAGTCGCGGGGCGGGCGGCGCTGTTGGTTTGGCAGCCAAGATTATGCAGCTTTCTCTTGTTCGGCAGTCCAGGTGCCGGATGCGGCGAGCGAATTCATGCGCGCGCGATGGGTGAATGCCTTCTGGCCGGCGGCCACGTTTTCGGCCTTGCCGGACCACGCCTTCTGCGGCGCTGCCTGCAGCGCACGTCCATAGGAGAAGGTGAGCGGCCAGGGCAGGCCGCCGATTTTGTTCATGGCGTCGAGATGCGCGGTGGCTTCTTCATCCGACTGGCCACCGGACAGGAAGGCGATGCCGGGCACCGAGGCCGGGACGCAGTTCTTCAGCATGCGTACCGTCTTCTCCGCCACTTCGCCGACGCTGGCTTGCGTCTTCGATTTCCTGCCGGAGATCGCCATGTTCGGCTTGAGGATCATGCCTTCCAGCGCGACGCGTTGCACGCGCAATTCCTGGAACGTCTTGTTGAGTACGCGCGTCGTCACCTCGACGCAGCGATCGATGTCGTGATCGCCGTCCATCAGCACTTCCGGCTCGACGATGGGCACGATCTGCGCCTGCTGGCACAGCGCCGCATAGCGCGCGAGGGCATGGGCGTTCACGGAGATCGCGGTCATGCTCGGAATGCCCGCCCCAATATCGATCACCGCCCGCCATTTCGCGAAGCGTGCGCCGCGCTCGTAATACTTCGGCAGTCGCTCGGCGAGCTTGTCGAGACCGACAGTGATGAGTTCGCCCGGGCAGTTCGGCAGCGGTTGCGTGCCTTCGTCCACCTTGATGCCGGGGATCGCGCCTGCGTCCTCGATCAGGCGAACCAGCGGCGTGCCGTCTTTCGCATCCTGCCAGATCGTCTCATCATAGAGGATGACGCCAGACACATACTGGCTCATCGCCTCGCGCGAGCGAAACAGCATCTCGCGATAGTCGCGGCGGTTGTCCTCGGTCGAGGCGACGCCGATGGCGTCGAAGCGCTTCTTGATGGTACCCGACGACTCGTCGGCCGCGAGCAGGCCCTTGCCCGGCGCGACCATGGCGCGGGCGATGTTGTTGAGATCGGTGAGGTTCATCGGAGCGGTCCTGAAAGATGGGATGCTTCTTACGGACAATAACGACAGATGTCAGGCAAATCCGAGGAAAACGGCGAGGGCGCGGTTAACGCGATCCATATCGGAATCGGCCAGTTGCCCGAACACCTTACCAATTTTCACACGTGGCATCGTCGTGCATTTGTCTGCCATCACCTGTGAGCGGACTTGCAGGCAGTTTTCCGCACTTGGTTCGACCAGAACCCGGAAAGTTCTGGCACTGGTGACCTCGCTGGTGAGCGGCAGAAAGGTGACCGAGCCCAGATCTTCAGCCCAGATCGACTGGATGATGACGGCAGGACGTGCCTTGCCGTAAGCGCCCTGCATGGCGACCGTGACGAGGTCGCCGCGTTTCATTTCCAGCCGTCGATTTCGATGTTCGAAAGTTCTTCGAGAATCTGCTTCTCGTCGGCGCTCGCATTAATAACTGCAATATCACGCGCGATCTGCGCCTTGAATTCCGGCGAATTCACATCCGGAACCCAGATGGTCACCGGCTTGAGGCCGGCGGCCTTCATCTTTTCGCGGTGCTTGCGGACCCGTTCGGCACCCGTCGCCATGACGACCTCCACTCCGTTACATGTAACATAGTGTAGGTCGCCCTGGCCTGCAAGGCATGCGTGCATCTCCGCGGGATGCGCGCGATCAGGCGATCTTGGCGTTCAGCTCGCCGGAGGCGTAGCGCTTGGCCATTTCCGCGGTGGTCAGCACGCGCTTGATCTTGCTGGCCTGGCCGGCGGTGTTGAATTCCTCCAGGCGCTGCTTGCAGAGCTTGGTCATCGCTTCCATCGCCGGCTTCAGATATTTGCGCGGATCGAATTCGCTGGGGTTTTCGGACAGGATCTTGCGGATCTGGCCGGTCATCGCCATGCGGTTGTCGGTGTCGATATTGATCTTGCGCACGCCATGCTTGATGCCGCGCTGGATCTCGGCCACCGGTACGCCCCAGGTCGGCTTCATCTGGCCGCCGAACTTGTTGATGATGTCCTGCAGGTCCTGCGGCACCGAGGACGAGCCGTGCATCACCAGATGCGTGTTCGGCAGCTTGCGGTGGATTTCCTCGATCACGTTCATGGCGAGGATGTCGCCGTCCGGCTTGCGGGTGAATTTGTAGGCGCCGTGCGAGGTGCCCATGGCGATCGCCAGCGCGTCCACCTGGGTTTCCTTGACGAATTTCACGGCTTCGTCGGGATTGGTGAGCAGCTGGTCATGCGACAGCTTGCCTTCGGCGCCGTGGCCGTCCTCGGCCTCGCCTTCGCCGGTCTCGAGTGAGCCGAGCACACCGAGCTCGCCTTCCACCGAAATGCCGCCGAGATGCGCCATGGTGGTCACCGTCTTGGTGACGCCGACATTGTAGTCCCAGTCGCCCGGCGTCTTGCCGTCGGCCTTCAGCGAGCCGTCCATCATCACCGAGGTGAAGCCGGCCTGGATCGCGGTCATGCAGGTGGCGGCTTCGTTACCATGGTCGAGATGCACGCAGACCGGGATATGCGGATAGATTTCGGTGACGGCGTCCATCATGTGCTTGAGCATGATGTCGTTGGCATAGGAGCGGGCGCCGCGGGAGGCCTGGATGATGACCGGCGCGTCCACACCGTTGGCCGCTTCCATGATGGCGAGGGCCTGTTCCATATTGTTGATATTGAAGGCCGGTACGCCGTAGTCGTTTTCCGCCGCATGATCGAGCAGTTGACGCAACGTGATACGAGCCATGCGGGAAACTCCTTGTTGAATGGGGTGGGCGCAGATGCTGCGCCGAAGGGATGATCGCTCTTAGCGCGACCCCAAGGCGAATCCAAGACGCCAGACGTCGCGCGAGCGACCAGCGTTAATCTCCGACCCGCTAAGGCGTTCCAGCGAGCGGAAATTTACGAGATCGCTAGTGGTCGCGGGCTTCGAGTGCAGCGATCTGCGCCTCGACTGCAGTCACTCGCTCTTCGAAATCGCCAGCAGCGGCTCGCATCATCACGAGCATCGCAGCTCCATCGCGGCGCTGTTTGCGAACGAGCGTTTCCAAACGCTCGAAGCGCGTTTCGGTCTCTTGTTTGAATTGTCTCATTTCAGAGCGACCCAGAGTGATGTCGCCCTGAATCTTCTTCAGGATTTCGAAAACTGCATTGTCCACGTTATCGCTCATGGCCGATACGCGCTCGCCGATGACGAGAACGTATCATAAACATGCGGGTGCACAACGGCAACTTTAAATTGCAGGAAATTACTTCTTCAGCACTTCCACGCCCGGCAGCGGCTTGCCTTCCATCCATTCGAGGAAGGCGCCGCCGGCCGTCGAAATATAGGTGAAGTCTTCCGCTACGCCGGCATGGTTCAGCGCCGCGACCGTATCGCCGCCGCCGGCCACCGAGATCAGCTTGCCTTCCTTGGTGCGCTTGGCGGCATGCTTGGCAGCCACCACGGTGCCGCGATCGAATGGCGCGATTTCGAATGCGCCGACCGGGCCATTCCACACCAGCGTCGCTGCATCGTCGATCGCCGCATGGATGCGCTCGATGGACTGCGGACCGACATCGAGGATCATGCCGTCCTCGGGAATGGCATCGAGGCCATAGGCCTGCGACGGCGTATTGGCTTCGAACTTGAACGCCACGGTCGCATCAACCGGCAGGATGATCGCGCAGCCGGCCTGTTCGGCCTTGTCGAGGATGCGCAGTGCCGTCGGCGCCAGATCCTTCTCGCACAGCGATTTGCCGACGCCGACGCCCTGCGCATGCAGGAAGGTGTTGGCCATACCGCCGCCGATGACCAGCGCCTGCACCTTGCTGACCAGGTTTTCCAGGAGATCGATCTTGGTCGAGACCTTGGCGCCGCCGACGATGGCGATCACCGGGCGCTTCGGCGCTTCCAGCGCCTTGGAGAGCGCATCGAGCTCGGCCTGCATGGTGCGGCCGGCATAGGCCGGCAGCTTGTGGCCGAGGCCTTCCGTCGTTGCATGTGCGCGGTGTGCGGCCGAGAAAGCGTCATTGACCCAGATGTCGCCGAGCTTGGCGAGCTCAGCGACGAAAGCCGGATCGTTCTTTTCCTCGCCGGCATGGAAGCGGGTGTTTTCCAGGCACAGGATGTCGCCATCCTTCATCGCGGCCACGGCCTTTGCGGCAGGCTCGCCGATGCAGTCGTCGGCGAAAGCGATCTGCTTGTTGATGACATTGGCGAGCGCGGCGGCGACCGGCTTCAGCGAGTTGCTCTCGTCGCGGCCTTTCGGGCGGCCAAAATGCGCGAGCAGGATGACCTTGCCGCCCTTCTCGGAAATCTCGGTGATGGTCGGCGCAATGCGCTCGAGCCGCGTTGCGTCGGTGACCTTGCCGCTGTCCATGGGGACATTGAGATCGACGCGCACGAGAACGCGCTTACCCTTCACATCGACATCATCGAGGGTGCGGAAAGAATTGGTCATGTTTGCTGTGTCCCGGACGCGGTGCATCGCGCAGCGGTGCACCGCAGAGCCGGGACCGCCACAGTGTGGAAAGGTCCCGGGTCAGCAACGCACCACTGCGTGGTGCATTGCGCCCGGGACACGAGGTTCAGTCGATCAGAGCAGCTTGCCCATCGCGACGGCCGTGTCGGCCATGCGGTTGGAGAAGCCCCACTCGTTGTCGTACCAGCTCAGCACGCGCACCAGCGTGCCGTTCTGCACCTTGGTCTGGTCGAAGGCGAAGGTCGACGAATGCGGATCGTGGTTAAAGTCGATCGACACGTTCGGATGCGAAGTGGTGCCGAGCACGCCCTTCAGCTCGCCGGCAGCGGCCTTCTTGATGGCTTCGTTGATCTCTTCCTTGGTCGTCGCCTTCTTGGCGATGATCTTGAGATCGACCACCGAGACGTTGGGGGTCGGTACGCGGATCGACACGCCGTCGAGCTTGCCGGCCAGCTCGGGCATGACCAGGCCGATGGCCTTGGCGGCACCCGTCGAGGTCGGGATCATCGACATCGCAGCCGCACGGCCGCGATAGAGATCGCTGTGCAGGGTGTCGAGGGTCGGCTGGTCGCCGGTATAGGCGTGGATGGTGGTCATGAAGCCGGTCTCGATGCCGACGGTTTCATTGAGCACCTTGGCGACGGGCGCCAGGCAGTTGGTGGTGCACGAACCGTTCGAAACGACCAGATGCTCCTTGGTCAGCGTCTTGTGGTTGACGCCATAAACGATGGTCGCATCGGCGCCATCGGACGGAGCCGAGACCAGCACGCGCTTGGCGCCAGCGGTCAGGTGCGCAGAGGCCTTCGCCTTGGCCGAGAAGATACCGGTGCATTCGAGCGCGATGTCGATGCCGAGTTCCTTCCACGGCAGCGTGTTCGGGTCGCGTACCGCGGTGACCTTGATCTTGCCCTTGCCGAGATTGATGCTGTCACCGTCCACGGTGACTTCGCCGGGGAAGCGACCATGCACGCTGTCGAAGCGCAGCAGATGGGCGTTGGTTTCGACCGGGCCGAGATCGTTGATGGCGACGACTTCGATGTCGGTGCGGCCCGACTCGTAGATCGCCCGCAGAACGTTGCGGCCGATGCGGCCAAAACCGTTGATCGAAACCCGGATCGCCATTCACTTTCTCCTTGTTGAGGCCCTGCCTTGGATGAGGGCTTTATATAGTCCCGTTTGCGGGCATTTCATGCCCGGATTGGAACGCTGGTGCAATGTGTCAATTTCACCAGCGCTTTAATGTAGTTAAGCCGCGTTGTGCTTGCGCGTGGCGGCCTCGACCACGGCCTCCGGCGTGATGCCGAACAGCTTGTAGAGTTCCTTGGCCGGTGCGCTGGAGCCAAAGCCCTTCATGCCAATGAAGATACCGTCATGCCCGATGACGGCATCCCAGCCGAAGCGCACGGCGGCTTCGACGGCGATCTTGACCGGCGCGTCGCCGATGATGGCCTTCTGCTTGTCTTCCGGCTGCTCCAGCAGCAGTTCGAGCGAGGGCACGGAGACCACGCGGGTGGCGATACCCTTCTCTGCGAGCGTCTTTTGCGCGGCGACGGCGATTTCGACCTCAGAACCCGAGGCGAAGATCGACACGGAAGCCTTGCCGTTCGCGGGGACCAGTTCATAGCCGCCATTGGCGCAGAGATTGTCGTCATGATGGGTGGTGCGCACCGGCGACAGGTTCTGGCGCGACAGTGCCAGCATGGTCGGGCCGTTGGTCTTCTCCATCGCGAGCTGCCAGCACTCCGCGGTCTCAACGGTATCCGCCGGACGCAGCACGCGCATATTCGGCATCGCGCGCATCGCCGCTAGATGCTCCACCGGCTGGTGGGTCGGGCCATCTTCGCCGAGGCCGATCGAGTCATGGGTCATGACGTAGATGACCGGGATCTGCGCCAGCGCCGAGATGCGCATTGCGGGGCGTGCATAATCGGTGAAGCACATGAAGGTCGCACCGGCCGGGATGAAGCCACCATGCAGCGCAATGCCGTTCATGGCTGCGGCCATGCCCATTTCGCGGATGCCGTAATGGATGTAGCGGCCCTTGAAGTCGCCGGGCTTCACTTCGATCGCGTGCTTGGTGCGCGTGTTGTTGGACGGGGTGAGGTCAGCCGAGCCGATCACCATTTCCGGCACCACCTGCACCAGCGCTTCGAGCGCAAGCTCGCTGGCCTTGCGGGTCGCAACGGTCTGCGGTTCGTCCACCAGCTTCTTCTTCAACTGGCGGATCGCGTCTTCCATCGC
The DNA here is from genome assembly GCA_002256345.1 of Bradyrhizobiaceae bacterium PARB1. Lineage (GTDB taxonomy): Bacteria > Pseudomonadota > Alphaproteobacteria > Rhizobiales > Xanthobacteraceae > Tardiphaga. The sequence goes on from NKIY01000001.1 coordinate 221,280, forward strand.
TGCCGGGCGCTTGTGATCGTTGCGGCGGGTGAATTCGTCGCGCTTGTCAGCGGGCTGGGCGTCAAAACGCTTCTTCCAGTCGGCATGCGCGGCAGCGCCCTTCTTGCCCACATCGCGCCAGGCATTGAGGATGTCATCCGGAATCTCGAACGGGCCGTAGTCCCAGCCGAGCGCCTTCTTGGTGGCCGCAATTTCCTCGACGCCGAGAGGTTCGCCATGCGCCTTGGACGTGCCGGCCTTCTTGGGCGAGCCGAAACCGATGGTGGTCTTGCAGGCGATCAGCGACGGACGATCCGACGACTGCGCCTCCTTGATCGCCTTGGCGATCGCGACAGGATCATGCCCGTCGATCTGCACCGCGTTCCAGCCATGCGCCTTGAAACGCGCGACCTGATCGACGCTGTCGGCGAGGGTCAGCGGACCGTCGATGGAAATGCCGTTGTCGTCGTACAGGAAGATCAGCTTGGACAGCTTGAGATGGCCGGCCATCGCCAGCGCTTCATGGCTGACGCCTTCCATCAGGTCACCGTCGGAGCACAGCACGTAAGTGTAGTGATCGACGAGATCGCCGCCATATTCGGCAGCGAGCATGCGCTCGGCGAGCGCAAAGCCGACCGAGGTGGCGACGCCCTGACCCAGCGGGCCGGTGGTGGTCTCGACACCCGAGGTGTGGAAATTCTCAGGATGGCCCGGCGTCTTCGAATGCAGCTGGCGGAAATTCTTCAGCTGGTCGAGCGTCATCTCCTTGTTGCCCGTGAGATAGAGCAGGGCATAGAGCAGCATCGAGCCATGGCCGGCGGAGAGGATGAAGCGGTCGCGATCGGGCCACTTCGGATCGGCGGCGTCGAATTTCAGGAACTGGGTGAACAGCACGGTGGCGAAATCGGCGGCGCCCATTGGCAGACCGGGATGTCCGGAATTGGCCTTCTGCACGCCATCCATAGCCAAGGCGCGGATGGCATTGGCCATTTTCGAGTGATCAACCTGCGTCATGTCGTGTTCCGTGTGACTTGAAGGGTATGAACCGGCCTGCCTCCGCTGGAACAGCGGCCGTGCAGCGCGTGCGGCATCGCAAAGGAGAACCGGGGAATAGCACCTCGGTTCCTGAGAGTCCAAGGCGGCGCCGGAAGCTGTGTCATGATCGAATCTATCGCCGGTTTTTGACCGCTTTGCGGTGCATAGCTTTTGAGCGGCGTTGCGTCCGGATCGCTCCCCGCCTAAATTTCCAGCCTTAAAACCTTGTCGCGACGTGCTTTTTGGCGTCGTACCCTCGCAATCAGGTTGTGCATCGCCCGGTATGATCGAACGCCCCGCCCATCTGTCGGCCTCCGAGCCCGCCCATGCCGGCGCGCAGGAGATTGAGTCCGCGACGCGGCGGCTGATGTCGGCGCTCGACGCGCTGGAAAGCGCGGTGGAGCGTCGCCGTGAGGCCGATCGCGACGAGGACGAACTCGCCGCCCGCATTCAGGCCCTTGGCGCGGATCGCTCCCGCCTCGCCGATGAACTCGACGGCTCGCTGGTGAAGACGCGAAAACTCGAACGCACCAATCGCGAGATCGCGGGCACGCTCGATACAGCCATCGGCACCATTCGCGCCGTGCTGGTGGAGCAGGGCCGTGAGTGAGCATGATATGACCCACGTCAACGTCACCATCAACGGGCGGCAGTATCGCATGGCCTGCGAGGAAGGACAGGAGACGCGCCTGCTGCGTCTCGCCGATAGTCTCGAATCCCGCGTGACGAATCTGCGCGGCAAGTTCGGCGAAATCGGCGATGCGCGCCTGACGGTGATGGCCGCGCTGATGGTCGCCGACGAGCTCGTCGATGCCAATCAGCAGATCCGCGCATTGCAGGAAGAACTGATGGCGCTGCGCGACGTTCGCGTCGTGGCCGCGGATCGCGCGCGCGCGACACAGACCGCGGTTGCCGCTGCGCTGAACGCCGCAGCCGAACGCATCGAGAAGACCACGCAGATCCTCAACCGCACCATCGGCGGCGGGGTTGCGATCGGGTAGCCCGTCGTCCCGGCGAAAGCTCGGACCCATAACCTCCGAGGGTGTAATTAAAGCGGCAGAGCTGCAACGATAGCGTCTTCGCCATTTCGCCTGTGTGTATGGGTCCCGGCTTCCGCCGGGACGACAGTCTCCCACTGGCGCATCTCCCCCATAACCCCTACATTGCCCTTGCGAGGCTGCGTCGCGCGTCAGGAGCCACATATCCCCGGGGCCTTATCGATCCTTAAGGGAGCTGTCCCTGGCCAGGTCCGTGGACCTGGACACACGGCGCCCACCTACTTTCGTAGGCGTCCCGGGATCGACCGCTTCAACGGCCACCGCGGCTTCGCACTTTAACTTTGTGGCTCGCATCGGCGCGCCCTTTAACCTCAACGCTCAGAACAAGTGAACCATGGCGCGGCGCCGCTTTTGCCCGGGCCGGTTGCGGCCTATTCTGTGGCATGTCCAATACACCGCCAGTGCCCAATAAGACCGAACTCCGCATTGCCGCCCTCGCGCGGCGCGCGGCGCTCGGCGAGGCTTATCGCGACGCCGCTGCGCGCGCGCTGGCCGTTCATGTCTTGCCGCTTGCGGTCACACCGGGCGCCATTGTTGCCGGCTATTCGCCCATCCGCAGCGAGATCGATCCCGTCCCGCTGATGAAGTTTTTAGCGACGCAAGGCGTGCGCCTCGCGCTGCCCGTGATCGTCGCTCGTGACGCGCCGCTGATGTTCCGCCTCTGGGATGCAGCGAATGCCCTCGTCGCCGGCCCGCTCGGCATTCTCGAACCGCCGCCGGACGCGCCGCAGCTGATCCCCGACATCCTGCTGGTGCCGCTCGCCGCCTTCGACCGTGCCGGCCATCGCATAGGCTATGGCGCCGGCCACTACGACCGCACCTTCGCGCAGCTGCACGCCATCAAGCCCTTCACCGCCATCGGGCTTGCTTTCGATACCCAGGAGATCGAAGCCATCCCCATGCAACCGCACGACGTCGCGCTCGATTATGTGCTAACCGAGACCCGTGCGATCGACTTCCGGAGCAAATGACGTTGCGTATTCTCTTTATCGGCGATGTGGTCGGCAAGACCGGCCGCGTGGTGATCCAGGACAAGCTTCCCGGTCTCATCAGTGACTGGAAGCTCGATCTCGTTGTCATCAATGGCGAGAACGCCGCTGGCGGTTTCGGCATTACCGAGGCGATCTATAACGATCTGATCGATGCCGGCGCCGATGCGGTCACGCTCGGCAATCACGCCTGGAACCAGAAGGAAGCGCTGGTCTTCATCGAGCGCGCGCCGCGCCTGATCCGCCCGCTGAATTTCCCGCGCCACACGCCCGGCCGCGGCGCATCATTGATCGATTGCAAGAACGGCGCACGGGCGCTGGTCATCAATGCCATGGGCCGCATCTTCATGGAGCCGCTGAACGATCCCTTCGCCGCGGTGACCAAGGAGATCGACGCGTGCCCATTGGTCGAGGCCGCGGACGCCATCGTCGTCGACTTTCATTGCGAGGCCACCAGCGAAAAGCAGGGCATGGGCCATTTCTGCGACGGCCGCGTGAGCCTCGTGGTTGGCACCCACACGCATATCCCGACGGCCGATCACCAGATCCTGCCCGGCGGCACCGCCTATATGACCGATGCCGGCATGACCGGCGACTACGACTCAGTCATCGGCATGCAGAAGGAAGAGCCGGTGCGCCGCTTCGTCACCGGCATCCCCTCCGGCCGCTTCGAGCCGGCCTTCGGCCCGGCAACGTTGTCGGGCGTCGCTGTTGAGACCGACGACAAGACCGGGCTTGCGATGCAGATTGCCCCAGTGCGGATCGGTGGGCGGCTATCGCAGGCACTGCCGGACTTCTGGTGAAACGCGCACGCATCGCGAGGCTGGCTTAGGCACCAGACATCAACTCTTTGCGGTATCGCTGCGCGAATCGCCAGGCATCCGTAGCGCGTTGCATCCGACCAAAGGTCAATGGTCCTGACGCTCGTTTTGGGCGAATGTTTCTTGAACACAATTACAACGAAATTTCAGGGAGAGTTCAAGGAAGGGCGTGCAGATGGTGCCAGATCATGTGGCCGTATTCGCGACAACCATCATTCTGCTTCCGATGTTGTACCTGTTGCTGGCGGCGCCGGCTTTTCTGCTGGTGCGTCTGGACGTCCGGCAGGTCGGGCAGCTGCTTCGCGTCATGTTCAATGGTTATTTCCTAGCGCTGATTGCCACCAGTGCGGTCGGTACTTTGGCGGTTGCCGCAGAGGGCCGCTTCGCTGTGGCTCTCGGCATCGGCGCAATCGTCGCTCTTACGGTGGCGTGGCGCCGCTGGTTTCTGCGGCACATGGATGCGTGGCTGCTGACAAGCGATGCCGGCGATCCCGGCGCTGCACATCAGCTGCGGCGGCTGCATTGGGGCGGCATGCTGGGCAATGCAGTCCAGATAGCCGTCGTTCTCGCGGCTATTCCTCATATCGCCGTCGTGCCGGCCTGACCGTTCCGGGCGGGCGGAATGAGGCCTTGGGCGCTGGTGGCCGAGTCATGAGGCCTAGGGGGCGATGACCTCGCGCGGTCTCCTGGCTGGTTCGCAGGCGAGGCGACCGGCGTCGGTTGCTGCACGGGTGTCCGTTCGAACTGGACGACGGCCACAAGGTCCATCTGCGCCAGCGCGATTGCGTGCTTCAGAACAATCGCGCCATTGTTGGTGCGATCCGTCTCGCTGGGCGCAAAGCCCAGCTAGCGGAGTCGTTGGCCGAGCTGCGGCAGAGTTTAGCCGGCGGATGACGCCTTCGGCTCATCCGCGGGACGATCGCCCCTTAGTACTTCTCCGGCACATACATGTTCGCGGGTACCGGGGCGCGGTGATAGTCGGGATTGCGGACGCGTTCCGGCAGCATCACTGGCTCATACGGCACGTCCCGATACGGAATCTGCTCGAGCAGATGCGAGATGCAGTTCAGCCGTGCCTTCTTCTTATCGACGGCCTGCACCACATGCCACGGCGCTTCCGGAATATGCGTGTGTTCGAGCATCGCTTCCTTGGCCTTGGTATAGGCCTCCCAGCGCGCGCGCGATTGCACGTCCATCGGCGACAGCTTCCACTGCTTGAGCGGATCGGCGATACGCATCGAGAAGCGCAGGTGCTGCGCCTCGTCGGTGATCGAGAACCAGTACTTGATCAGGATGATGCCCGAGCGCACCAGCATGCGCTCGAATTCCGGCACCGTGCGGAAGAACTCTTCCACATCGCTCTCGGTGCAGAAGCCCATCACGCGCTCGACGCCGGCGCGGTTGTACCAGGAGCGGTCGAACAGCACCATCTCGCCGCCGGCTGGCAGATGCGACACGTAACGCTGGAAGTACCATTGGGTGCGCTCGCGCTCATTCGGCGCGGGGAGCGCGGCGACGCGGCAGATGCGCGGATTGAGCCGCTGGGTGATCCGCTTGATGACGCCGCCCTTGCCAGCGCTGTCGCGGCCCTCGAAGATCACCACGACCTTCAGCTTCTCGTGCTGCACCCAGCTTTGCAGCTTCACCAGCTCGCCCTGCAGGCGGAATAATTCCTTGAAATAGGTGCGGCGATCGACGGATGACGTCAGCTTCTGACCGGCGAGCTCGTCGGCCATTTGGTCGATGCGGTCTTCGTCGAGTTCGAGCTCCATTTCCTCGTCAAAGGCGTCGAGCATCTCCTCACGCACGCGGTCATGCATGGCCTTTGCATTTTCGGGGGAGAGTTCGTTCATGGTCGCCTCGGGAAAATGAAATGGGTGATCAATGTCGGTCCAACCGGGTTGAACCAATATCGAATGTCATTGGTATGACATCTGTTCCCGGAGTGCGGCACTTCGCTTCACCTCTCCCCGCCAGGAGAGGTGTTCGCGGGACATAGCCCGGATGGAGCGCAGCGCAATCCGGGGACCGGCGTTTTAATTGTCTCGACATCCCCGGGTGATGCTGCGCTTCACCGGGCTACACTTTACAGCTTATACGCGGTCCGGAATCCGCCCCAGTGCCGTCCCTGCACACGCACGGGGACATCGATCTCGCGCATCATCACCGTCTGGCCATTGCCCATGTCGCGGGCATAGCTCTGCATCAGATAGGCGCGGGTATTGCGTCCGGCCGCCAGACCCGCCGGATCGTTGAAGATACGACGGTTGCGGCAGTTGGCGGTGTTCCAGGCGACGTCGCCGGGGCGCTGCGGCTTCGAATAGATGCTGTTGTGCACCGGCAGATAGCCGTTGCGGTCGATCATCGCGCAGAATGCCATGCGTGAATCCGTCGCCAGAAACGCATCCTGGAATTCCGGCAGCGCGCGGTCTGCCCAGGGCAGCATTCGCGTGCGATACTGCACGGGATTGCTGCCTTCGATCTCCGCATAGTCCTCGTCGAACATGTCATCCATGGTGATCGCGCCCGATGCGATCCCGTCGGCAAAGATCTTGTTCAGCGCTGCACCTGCACCGAGTGCGCGTGTCACGAATTCGGTGTTCTCGTCATGAATCGCCCATAGCAGGTCCTCGATGCGGCTGATGACATGCGCATCCGGCGCCACGAAGCGCGCCTGCGCGCCGCTTTTCTCATGCGCGTCGATGCGCAGCCGGCATGCGCCGATCTCGCCGAACTCTGCTGCGAGCACCTCATGCAGCGGAAGTCGCGCCGCATCCGGGCCGCCAATCAGCAGGCCATCCATGGCGATCTCATAGACCGGCGCACGCAGCCGGCCGCTGCGCGTTTCCAGCGCGATCTCCAGATGGCACGGCAGGCGCTCGCGCTTGCGGTGCTCGTCGCTGCCCGCATCCTGCTTCAGCAGCACCGCACAGCGCGATTTCAGTTTCGACGCAAACAGCGTCACCGCCGCGCCGGCCTGCGCGACTGCTTCGCCATGCGCTTCCGCGGCCGTCGCCGCCGCATCGATCTCGTGTGCGCTGTCGCCCACCGCGACGATGAATTGCGAGGCCGAGGTCGCATTGCTCGCCATCTCGCTGGTGGTCGCATTCTGCTCGGCCACCGCGCCATTCACATGGGAGAATACCGGGCGGATCGCCTCGATCGCCGTGGAGATGCGATGCACGGCCTCGACCGAATTCGCAGCGTCACGTTGCAGCGTGTCGATCTTGCGCCTGATCTCTTCGGTGGCGCCCTGGGTCTGCACCGCCAGCGCTTTCACTTCGGTGGCGACGACCGCAAAGCCGCGGCCGGCCGCGCCGGCACGCGCAGCCTCGATGGTCGCATTCAGTGCCAGCATGGTGGTCTGCCGCGCGATCTGCGCGATCAGCTCCAGCACCTGGCCGATGGCCGCGGAGGATTCCCGCAGCCGGTCCACATTCAGGCTCGCGTCATGCGCGGCGGCGCCGGCCTCGTCCGCGAGTTTGCCGGCATCGCGCACCTGGGCGCCGATGGCCTGCGCCGAATGCGTGAACTTGTCGGCCGCATGGGCGAAGGTCGTGGCGGTCGCCTGTGCGCCGGTGCTGTGATGGGCCAGCGCATCCGTACGGGTGCGGATCGCAGCAAGCGTCGCTGCGGTCGATTCCGCGCCGCCAGCCACCGAGCCTGCTGCCTTCTCCAGCTGGCGCACCAGGCCGCCGAGTTCGAGCTCCAGCAACTCCAGGATGTCGCGGGCGGGATCGGGTTCGGGGATCGATGGCGAGGCGGGAATGGCAGGCTTTTCGGCATCAATGACTGGCGCAGCCGTCTCGGCCAGCCGCTTGCGAAACAGTTGGATTGCCATGCCTCCCCCGTCTTGTACAATTTCTGCGAGTATCTTTACACCTACCGATGAAACGATCGTTAAGCGGTATCCGGCAGGGGCTGCCGATCTTCCTTAATCTGCTGCATTTTTTTGATTTTGCCGGATTCGCGGCCTATAACCCCGCGCCACAGCCCATCATTTCAAGTCGGACGATCGAGAGACCCGCATGGCCGGACATTCCCAATTCAAGAACATCATGCACCGCAAGGGCCGCCAGGATGCCCAGAAGTCCAAGCTGTTCTCCAAGCTGGCCCGCGAAATCACCGTGGCTGCCAAGCTGGGAACGCCGGATCCGGCGATGAATGCGCGGTTGCGTTCGGCCGTGATCGCGGCGCGTCAGGAAAACATGCCACGCGACAATATCGAACGCGCGATCAAGAAGGCGATCGGCACCGAAGGCGAGAACTATGACGAGATCCGTTACGAGGGCTACGGCCCCGGCGGTGTCGCAGTCATCGTCCAGGCCCTGACCGACAACCGCAACCGTGCCGCCTCGGACATCCGCTCCTTCTTCACCAAGTCCGGCGGCAATATGGGGGAAACCGGTTCGGTGTCCTTCATGTTCGACCATGTGGGCGTGATCGAATACGACGCGGCCAAGGCTTCCGCCGATGACATGCTGGAAGCTGCCATCGAGGCTGGCGCCGATGACGTGGTGTCGGGCGAGGACGGTCACGAGATCTATTCGTCGCAGGAGAGCTTCCACGAAGTGACCAAGGCGCTGGAAGCGAAATATGGCGAAGCCCGCAAGGCGGCGCTGATCTGGAAGCCGCAAAACACCATCGCAGTGGATGACGAGACCGGCGAGAAGCTGATGAAGCTGGTGGACCTCCTCAACGACCACGACGACGTCCAGCACGTCTATGCGAATTTCGAGCTTTCCGAAGCCTTGATGGCGAAACTGGGCGGGTAAAGCTGGGGCCGTTGTCCCTTCGCCACCGCGCAGCGCAGCGTCGTGGGGAGAGGGTGGATGCGCGCCGGAGGCGCGCAGACAGGAGAGGGGCACCACACGTTCCTTCTGTCCTTGCCCGGCTTGACCGGGCAATCCGGTAGACACTGGCTTCTCGGATCAAGCCGGACCGGCAGTGCTACTGGATCGTCCGCTTTCGCGGGCGATGACAAACGGAGCAGCAGGCTTCGAACAGCCTCCCCAATAGCTCGGTTCTTATTTTGTTCTTGACAATATTCCTCTCCTGGCCCTATATCCCTCCCGTCTTGTTCGCGAGGGGCGCTCTCATGAGGCGTTCTTTGAGCGGGACAGGATGCGGTGCCTGCGGCCAGCCTCGCAAGCTGGACTCGGGAGGCCGGGGGCCACCGTCACTCCCCACTACGGGGGAGAGCCGATAGTTCGGCTGCGACGGCACATGGTGAACGGCGGAGAAATCCGTCGGGATCAACGTCTTCGAGGCTCGCTGCCCTGAAAAGCCGAGCCAGACGGGACGTGCCGGTGCCAGGCAGAACGGTCCTCCAGCCCAAAATCCCGCGGTGGCACGCCGTCAGGCGTTGCGCGGCTCAGGTTTGCCGGCGATCCGGCAGGCAGGGGCGGCGTCAGTCACCACCAGGTGCGCCTGACGGCGTGCTGCCTCCCCTCATATTCGAGGGGAGATCTGCTCACACCTCGGACGCGCAAGCGCCGCGAGAACGAGAGCACATGGTTTCAGGAAGCTCGTGGCTGTTTGACAGGTCGATCAGGAAACGACGCGTCGACGTCGATAAGGCCGCACGGTCACACACCGGCGCTGCCTCGCTCACAGGTGTCATCCCCGGGCTTGACCCGGGGATCCATCTTGGCCCGAGCGCGGCACGAAGATGGATGGCCGGGTCAAGCCCGGCCATGACGTGAAAAAGAGTGCGTGCCACGAAAGCAGGGAATGTATCGAAGCAGCCCACCCGTCTCGAACACTTCGCAATCGATCCATCTTCCCATGGCTTTGCTACGCGGCTTGGGAATGGGAGGCGCCCATCGGTGCTCTCTTCCGCCACAATGTTTCAGGTAAAATTCGAGCATTCCGCTGAACGGTTGCGCTAAGTCTTGCTGTCATAACCACTGTCACTAGCGATGAGGACAGCAATGGTTGATAAAACAGAAATGCCCGGGCGGAACGTCGTCGATCTGCGCTCCTACAAGCAAGCGCGTATCGCCGTCGGCAGGGCGCAGGCGATATCGGCACGGACGTGCCGGCACTGCGGCGCAGCCCTGCTCGAGGGCGAATCCGACGACGATTGCTCAAGCGCCGGCATCAGCGCAGCGGCGCCGATGCTGCGGAAGTTCTACGCGGACTGATCGTTCCGCCTTCCCTGCGAGGAGCGCCAGAAAGGCGCCGGCCTCACTTCATGTCCCTGAAAATTCCCGACAACACATTCAGCCCTCACCATGAGGGACGAAGAGTGCGGTCACACGTGCTGACCGCCATTGATGTGGATCTCGGCGCCGTTCACGTATGAACTCGTCTCCGTACACAGCACATAGATGATCTTGGCAACTTCGTCCGGTGTGCCGAGGCGATGCATCGGGATCTGGTGATCGACGATGGCCTGCGTGCCCGGCGACAGGATCGAGGTGTCGATTTCGCCCGGTGCGATGGCGTTCACGCGCACCCCGAGCGGGCCGAAATCCGCCGCCATTTCGCGGGTCAGCGAAGCCAACGCCGCCTTCGATGTCGCGTAGGCCGCGCCGGCAAACGGATGCACGCGCGAGCCGGCGATGGAAGTGACATTCACCACCGAGCCCTTGGCCGCCTTGAGCTGTTCGATCAGCCCGCGCGCCATCATGATCGGTGCGAAGAAATTGACGTTGAACACATGCGTCCAGGTATCGACGTCGGTATCGATCGAGCCCATGCGCTTGCCGCCCTCGGCCTTCGGCGAGATCGCGGCATTGTTGACCAGCGCATGTAGCGCGTCGCCGTTCAGCCGCTCCTTGATGTCGTCGATGGCGCGGGCGGTGTCGTCATGGTCGGCGAGATCGACCTGGATGTGATCTTCGGGGCCGGCGTCCCACGGGCAGACTTCCGGGAACGGATGCCGCGAACAGGTGAGCACGCGCCAGCCGGCGCTGGAAAAGCGCATCACGGTGGCATGGCCGATGCCGCGGCTCGCGCCGGTCAGCAGCATGGTACGTTTGGGTGCGTTCGATCCGGAATGGGAATGGGGGGCGGCTTTGGGCTTCGCGGCCGGGTCAGCGTTCACGGATACATCCTTACTTTGCTCCAGGCGCTGCCGGCGGCTTCGCGGCGGAATTCGATGCGGTCATGCAGACGGAACGGGCGGTCGTGCCAGAACTCGATGCGCACCGGCGTGATCCGCCAGCCGCTCCAGCCTGGCGGGCGTGGCACTTCGCCGATCAGATATTTCGCGCCCTCTTTGGCGATCGCCTGTTCGAAGGCAAATCGGCTCTCCAGCGGCTGCGATTGCTTGCTGGCCCACGCGCCGATCTGTGCCTGTTTCGGACGGGTGGCGAAATATTCGTCGGCTTCGGCGGCAGTGACAGGCGTCACCGGACCGCGGATGCGGACCTGCCGGCGCAGCGACTTCCAGTGAAACAGCAGCGCTGCCTTGGGATTGGCGGCGAGTTCCTGACCCTTCTGGCTGGCAATGTGGCTGTAGAACACGAAGCCGTCGGTATCGAACCCCTTCATCAGCACCATGCGCACGTCGGGCAGGCCGTCGGCATCGACGGTGGCCAGCGCCATCGCATTGGGATCGTTCGGTTCGGAGGTCCTGGCCTCGTTAAACCATTCGGAAAACAGCGCAAACGGTTCCTCTGCCGCCGTAAAATCACCTGACGTTAACGGAGTTGGGTGTTTCATGGAGGAGGTCGTGTCGGTCATGTCCGGAGTTCCGTATTGCGTTGGCCTGTCAGCGATAGCGAGCGGCGATCCCTGTATGGGCGAGACCTATATAGGGCACGCGGTCGCATTGGCCTATCGGGTCTGTGGCCGCTCAGGGCTGCTTTGACAGCTATTCTTATCGGCACCGGCCTCGGTGGCTGCAGCATCATGCGCAGCGATGACGGCCCATTCGCCAAAATGGAAGGCGGCGACGTCACCGGCTCGATCGCGCCCGGTTCTATTTCATCCATGGCGCAGCCGGCGAGTTACGATCCGACCGAGGCCGATCTCGCGCTCGCCCGTAACGCCGCCAGCGATGTTCTCACCCGCGGCAGCAAGGATTCCAGCCAGCCATGGGAAAATCCGGCGACCGGCGCCCGCGGTTCGGTGACGCCGCTGGCCAATGCCTATGTCGCCGAGGGCAAGACCTGCCGCGATTTTTTGGCTTCCTATGTCAACGGCACCACGGAAAGCTGGATGCAAGGTGCGGCGTGTAAGGGCGAGCGCGGGCGTTGGGACGTGCGCACGCTAGTGCCCTGGAAGCGAAGCTGAGGTTTCTGGAAACGCGGCCGAGTTTCGCTTCACCGCTTGCGGGCCCGTTGCAAAAATGACACGAACACACCAGATGACAGGGCAAGCGGATTTGTCCCGCACGCCATTCACGCGGGTCCCGGCCGTTCCGGCCGATGCCCGTATTTCGCATATGTGAGGAGAGACGACGGATGCGCGACCCCTATGAGGTCTTGGGGGTGCAGCGGGGCGCCAGTGCTGCGGCGATCAAGAGTGCCTTTCGCAAGCTCGCCAAGAAGCATCATCCCGATGCCAACAAGGACGATCCGAAAGCCGCCGAGCGGTTTTCGGAAGTGAACGCGGCCAATGAAATCCTCGGCGACGAGGAGAAGCGCAAGCAGTTCGATCGCGGCGAGATTGACGCCGAAGGCAAGGTGCGGTTCCAGGGTTTCCCCGGCGGCGGCCGCGGCGGTGCGCGCGGCGCCGGCTTCGAACACGCCTTCCGCGGTGGCCAGCAGGGCTTTGGCGCTGGTGCCGGTGGTGCTGCCGGCTTCGAGGACATCCTCAACAGCATGTTTGGCGGGGCAGCCGCCCGCGGCGCCCGTGCCGGTGCGCAATCGTTCGAATTCGACGGCGGCGGCGGTTTCGGTGGCGGCAGCGCCTATGGCGGCGGTATCCCCGATCTCGACATCAATGTCGCCATGACCGTGACCCTCGAGGAATCCGTCAAGGGTGCCGAGAAGCGCGTCCGCCTTCCATCCGGCAAGGAGCTGAACGTCAAGGTGCCGGCCGGTGTCACCAACGGTCAGCAGATCCGCCTGCGCGGTCAGGGCGAGACTGCCCCCGGCCATCGCCCCGGCGATCTGATGATTACCGTGAGCATCGCGCCGCATTCGGTGTTCAAGATCGACGGCAGCGATTTGCGCGTCGATCTGCCGATCACGCTTTACGAAGCTGTGCTCGGCGCGAAGGTCCGCGCTCCGACGCTGACAGGCGCGGTCGAACTATCGATCCCGAAGAACACCTCGAGCGGCCGTGTGTTTCGCCTCAAGGGGAAGGGCCTGCCGAAGGCCGACGGTGCCGGCGATCTCTATTTCACCACCCGCATCATGCTTCCCGACGGCAACGACGCGGAGCTCGAAGCACTGATGGAGAAGTGGCAGAGCGGGCATCCGTATAATCCGCGGAGCGATATGTAAGGCTCCGCAGCCGTAGGATGGGTTGAGCGCAGGCGCGTAGTGCCGGAGCGACAACCCATCGGCGGAGGTTGTGGCAGTCGACGGAATGATGGGTTTTCGCTACGTTCAACCCATCCTACGAACTACGATCCTGTTTTCTCCGTCTGATCATAAATCGCCCGCGCCACGGTGTTCAGCCGTTCCTTGTCGGTCGGGCCTGACACCACATAGCCGACGCCCTTGTCGGCCCAGAACATCGCGCCATCCTTGTCCTGCGACGCATAACGCATCGAGGTCGTGTCGGTCTTGGCGCGCGACGTGTAAAGCGTGAAGCGCTCGCCGCTTGGTGTCTCATACATGAAGAATGCAGCGGGCGCGTCAGGTCCTGGCAACAGACGTCCGCCTACCAGCTTCAAGCCACTGCTGTCGAGATCGGGCGCCTTGATGGCGTAGCCGACACGCTTCGACAGCCATTGCTGCAGATGCGCTCGCTCGTCGCCCGCGACCTCGACGGGGTGGCGGACCTCGACCACATAAGTGCGATGGGCATCAAGCGCGTCCAGCGCGAAGGTCTGGAAGCTCGGCGACGAAGCGGATGCGCCGCGCGCCAGCCAACCGACGCTGCCGCCGGCGACGAAAGCGGCCAGCGTTGCAGCCACAGCGCCATAGAGCCATGGCCGCGATCGCGACTGCCGCGTCAGGCGTTCGAGTTCGAGCCGCTGCGGTACCGGCTCATCGGTCACCGCGTCGTAACGCGCATGCAGCAGGTCGGCCATGCTGCGCCATGAGCGGACGCGTTCGGCATCGTCCGGATGCGTCTTCAGCCACGCCTCCACATCGGCGCGGCGCTCGGCCGGGAGTTCGTCATCGACGAAAGCGTGCAGTTCATCTTCGGTGACGGGGATGTTCGGGGTCGTCATCGTCGGGGTCCTCGGAAAATCATTTGACCGCGCGGAGCGCCGGGCGCTCGCCGTCGAGATAGGCTTTGACATGGGCACGGGCGCGGGCGAGGCGCGACATCACGGTGCCGATCGGCACGCTCTGGATGTCGGCGACCTCACGATAGCTCAGCCCTTCGAGCATCACGAGGAGCAGCACCGAGCGCTGCTCCTCCACCAGAGCGGCGAGGGCACGTGAAATATCGCGCCCTTCGGCCTCGGTGCCTGACGCATCGGCATTGGTATCGAACAACTCGGTGAAGACAGGCTTGCGCGCCAGCGAGCGGCGGCGGTTGCGGTTCAGATTGGTCAGGATCGTGTAGAGCCAGCTGCGCAGGTCACCGCCAATAAACAGCTTCTCGGAGCGCAGCGCGCGTACCAGCGTGTCCTGCACGAGGTCGTCGGCGATATCGCTGTCGCGGGCCAGCGCGCGGGCATAACGCCGCAGCGCCGGGATCATGCTCTCCACGCCGTCGCGGAACGCGTTCATGGGGCTGTCGCCATCGCTTCGAAATCCGTTGGTATCGTGTGGCGGCCACATCAGCCGCACTGACCATAACACCTTGGCGGGGCATGTATTCCGCCGCTCGGCCGGTACGGTAAACGGCGGGGCGAACGGGCACTTTGGGGCTATACCCTGCGGCAGTGCTGGTGTACCCCAAAGACCAGATTTGAGGCTTGGCGCTGCGCGCCGGCCGACCAGCGAAAACGGAGGCGTTATGAGCGAAGTGTCAGGCCTGATGAAGGGCAAGCGTGGTGTCATTCTGGGTGTCGCCAACAATCGCTCCATCGCCTGGGGCATCGCCAAGGCGTGCCAGGCCCAGGGCGCCGAAATCGCACTCACCTATCAGGGCGATGCGCTGAAGAAGCGCGTCGAGCCGCTGGCTGCCGAACTCGGCGCCACTTTGCTCGGCCACTGTGACGTCACCGATCCCGCCACCATTGATGCGGTGTTTGACGCCGCCAAGGCCAAGTGGGGCAAGATCGATTTCGTCGTCCACGCCATCGCGTTCTCGGACAAGAACGAACTCGAAGGTCGTTACGTCGACACCACCGCGGAGAATTTCAGCAAGAGCATGCTGATCTCCTGCTACTCGCTCACCGCCATCGCCCAGCGCGCCGAGAAGCTGATGACCGAGGGTGGCTCCATCGTCACGCTCAGCTATTACGGCGCCGAGAAGTGGATGCCGAACTACAACGTCATGGGCGTCGCCAAGGCTGCGCTGGAAGCCAGCGTGCGCTATCTCGCCGCCGACCTTGGCGAGAAGGGCATCCGCGTCAATGCGATTTCGGCCGGCCCGATCAAGACGCTGGCTTTCGCCGGCATCGCCGACTCGCGCTACCTGCTGAAGTACAACGAAGTGAATGCGCCGCTGCGCAAGAACGTCTCGATCGACGAAGTCGGTCAGAGCTCGATGTATTTCCTCTCGGACCTGTCGAGCGGCGTCACCGGCGAAGTGCACCATGTCGACGCCGGTTACCACGTGCTTGGCACCAAGGTGCCGGACGCGCCAGATATCCGCATGGGCAGCGGGGAGTAACCCGCCGTCATTGCGAGGTCAGGAAAAGCCAATTGGCTTTCCCTTTGCGAAGCGACGAAGCAATCCAGCCTGTCCTCATTTGGCTTTCTGGATTGCGTCGCCCAAACGGGTTGCTTCGCAATACCTCAGAGCTCGCATGACGACCTGAAATATCGAGTCTTCATCCTATGCTAAAGCCGACCATCTACTATATCCGCCACGGCCAGACGGAATGGAATGCCCTCGGTCGTTTCCAGGGCTCAAAGG
Source organism: Bradyrhizobiaceae bacterium PARB1 (assembly GCA_002256345.1). Lineage (GTDB taxonomy): Bacteria > Pseudomonadota > Alphaproteobacteria > Rhizobiales > Xanthobacteraceae > Tardiphaga. Next base: position 237,267 of record NKIY01000001.1, read on the forward strand.
ACATTCCGCTCAACGACCTCGGCCGCGAACAGGCGACGCATGCGGGCGCCGTGTTGAAGGATCTGCTGGCACGCCACCATCGCACCCATCGCGATGTATCCTTCGTCGCCAGCCCGCTCGGTCGCGCGCGCAATACGATGGAGCTGGTGCGCACCCAGCTCGCGCTGCCCGAGAGCGACTATGCGCTCGACGACCGCCTGCGCGAGATCGGTTATGGCGACTGGGAAGGTTTTACGCTGGCCGAGCAGGAGGCGGATAAACCCGACCTGTTCGCTGCGCGCAAGACGCAAAAATGGACGCTGCCGGCGCCCGGCGGCGAGAGCTATGTCGAGGTGCAGGAACGTGTCCGCACCTGGGCGGCAGAACTGACCGGCGATGTGGTCGCGGTCGCCCATGGCGGCACCTGCCGCGCGTTGATGGTGGCCCTCGGGCTGGATACGCCGGACGGCGTCGCGGAACTGCCGATCCAGCAGGGCGCGGTCTATGTGTTCGGTGAGAACGGGCTAGAGAAGTTCGCCTGAACTCCGTCGTGCCCGGCGAATGCCGGGTATCCACGTCTTGGGCTTGGCGAAGGCGTAGATGGCCGGGACAAGCCCGGCCATGACTGTGGGTTTGTTGCGATTTTGGTTACTTGTCGTTACGAAACGTAGCGAAATCGCTAAATCGTCCTTTTCGGAAATCCCATGTCCCACAATACCTTCGGCCATATGTTCCGCGTCACGACCTTCGGCGAGAGCCATGGGGTGGCGATCGGCTGTGTGGTCGACGGCTGCCCGCCGCTGATCCCGCTGGAAGCTGCCGAGATCCAGCTCGATCTCGATCGCCGCCGGCCGGGCCAGTCGCGCTTCACCACGCAGCGGCAGGAGCCTGATGCGGTGAAGATCCTGTCGGGCGTGATGGCGCATCCGCAGACCGGCGTGCAGGTGACCACAGGAACGCCGATCGCGCTGCTGATCGAGAACACTGATCAGCGCTCCAAGGACTATTCGGACATCAAGGACAAATTCCGTCCCGGCCATGCCGACTTCACCTATGAGGCGAAATACGGCTTGCGCGACTATCGCGGCGGCGGCCGTTCCTCGGCGCGCGAAACGGCGACCCGCGTGGCGGCCGGTGCGATTGCGCGAAAAGTCCTGCCGGGCGCGAATGTGCGGGCGGCGCTGGTGCAGATGGGGCCGCACAAGATCGACCGCGCCAACTGGAACTGGGATGAGGTCGGCAACAATCCGTTCTTCTGTCCGGATGCGGAGAAGGCGGCTTTCTACGCGGAATATCTCGATGGCATCCGTAAATCCGGCTCGTCCATCGGTGCTGTCATCGAAGTGGTGGCTGATGGCGTGCCTGCAGGTCTGGGCGCGCCGATCTATGGCAAGCTCGATAGCGACATCGCTAGCGCGCTGATGAGCATCAATGCGGTGAAGGGTGTCGAGATCGGTGACGGTTTTGATGCCGCTGCGCTCACCGGCGAGGAAAACGCCGATCAGATGCGGATGGGCAATAACGGCCCGACTTTCCTGTCGAACCACGCCGGCGGCATTCTCGGCGGCATCTCCACCGGCCAGTCCATCGTTGCGCGTTTTGCTGTCAAGCCGACCTCGTCGATCCTGTCGCCGCGTCAGACCGTGGATCGCAACGGCGCCAATACTGATATCCTCACCAAGGGCCGGCATGACCCCTGTGTCGGCATTCGCGCCGTGCCGGTGGCCGAAGCCATGGTCGCCTGCGTAATCGCCGACCACTTCATCCGCCATCGCGGGCAGGTGGGCTGACACTTTTTCTTCGCCTCTTCCGGCGTGAAGCGAAGCTTCGCCAGAGGGAGAGGTGAAGAGAGCAACGGTTATGCTACAGTGCATCTGCAATGGATGACGCTGAACTCAACGATCTCATCGCCTGGCTCGCCGACGGCGCACGCTCCGCCGTCCGCACCGATCTTTTCATGGCCGAGACCTGCGAGCGGATGGTCGCATGCGGCATTCCGCTCTATCGGGTCGGCGTGTTCGTGCGCACGCTGCATCCGAGCATGCTCGGCCGCAATTTCATCTGGCGGGCCGGCAGTGGCATCACCATGGGTTCGATGGCCCATGGTGAGGACGAAGGCGATGAATTCCTGCTCAGTCCGCTGCGCAGGGTGTTCTTTGAGGGCATCGAGGTGCGCCACCGGCTGCTCGATGCAGATGCGAGTAACGTCCCGCTGCTCGCTGACCTGCGTGCAGAAGGCAATACGGACTATATCGCATTGCCGCTGCATATGTCCGACGGCGAGACCCACGCATCGAGCTGGACCACGCGCGATCCCGGCGGCTTCTCGGTTACCCAGCTCAAGGGTCTGCGCCGGATGATGCCCGCGCTGACGCGGATGATCGAAATTCATCTGCTCCGCCGCACGGCATCGGGGCTGCTCGATAACTATGTCGGCGCTCGTTCCGGCGCGCGCATTCTCGCCGGGCAGATCCGGCGCGGTCATACCGAGACGATGCAGGCGGTGATCTGGCTGTCCGACCTGCGCGGCTTCACGGCGCTGTCGGACCGGCTGCAGGCCGAGAATGTCGTCGATATCCTCAATCGTTATTTCGATTGCCAGGTGCCGGCGATCCTGGCGTATGGCGGCGAAGTCCTGAAGTTCATGGGTGATGGTCTGCTGGCGGTGTTTCCCGTCGGCGATGACAAGGAAGACCTGAGCGCCGTTTGCGGCGGTGTGCTGGAAGCCGCGCGAGCCTCCCGCGCTGCTGTCGAACAACTCCGCTGGGCCGGAACCAATCTCGCCGAAGAGCAGTTCCGTTTCGGCCTCGCCCTGCATGTGGGCCAGGTGCTGTACGGCAATATTGGTGGCGGCGACCGGGTCGACTTCACTTGCATCGGCCCGGCCGTGAATCTCGCCGCCCGGCTCGAAAAGATCGCCGGCAAGCTGTCCCGCACGGTGGTGGCGTCGTCCGCCTTTGCCGATGCGGGGAAGGCCGAGTGGACCGATCTCGGCGAGTTTCCGATCGCGGGATTTGCGAAGGCAGAGCGCGTGTATGGGCTTGCGGAGGAGGACTATTCCTCCGGCTCTATCGTGAAGAGTAGCGGGTAGCCCTTGGCGCGTCCGGCATCCGTTGCCCGCGTCGCCTTGGTCTCGGCGATGTCCCGGGTAAATACGGCGACCACGCAAACGCCGCGCTGATGGGCGGTCAGCATTACCTTGGCGGCCTGCTCTTCACCCATGCGGAATTCCGCCTTGAGTACGCGGACGACAAACTCCCGCGGCGTGTAGTCGTCGTTGACGAGGATGACCTTGTATAATTTAGGCCGCTCGACCTTCGGCTTTGCCTTGGTCTGCGGCTTGATGACGGTGTCGGGCATGGCAACTCACGCGGTCGGGCGGTGGGACGCGCTCTGAGGCGTCCACATATAATCGCACCGCTGGTCTCTGTCGATGAGCCGGCCGCTACCCGCATTGCTGACTTGATTGTGAAGTGCCCGCGCGGTTCCTGCTTTGCGGCTTGTCATTTGCATGTCACCATTCGTTTCACAACGGGAGGGCCGCAATGCGCTGGTGTGTCTCGATTGGAGCGGTGCTTGTCGCCGGCACGATGCTGGGCGGAGATGTTGCGAGCGTGGCCGCGACGGGCATGAGACCCGGTTCTTCGCAAAACAAGCTGGCCCAGAGCAAATCCGAACCCGTTGTCGATGTCGAACTGGTGCTGGCGGTCGATGTCTCCTACTCAATGGACATGGACGAACTGGCGATCCAGCGCGAGGGCTATGCCCAGGCGATCGTCTCGAAGGAATTCCTCGCTGCGCTGAAGACCGGGCCGAGTGGCAAGATCGCTGTCACCTATTTCGAATGGGCGGCCGCCGATGATCAGAAGATCGTCATCCCCTGGCGCGTGATCGACGGGCCGGAGTCGGCTGACGCCGTCGCCGCCGAGATCATGAAGGCGCCGATCCGCCGCGCGTCGCGCACGTCGATCTCAGGAGCCATCAACTTCGCCATGCCGTTGTTTGACGAGAACGCACTGCACGGCTTGCGCCGTGTCGTCGATATCTCCGGAGATGGCCCGAACAACCATGGCGCCCCCGTCACTGTTGCGCGCGATGCGGCGCTGGAGAAAGGCATCATTATCAACGGCCTGCCGATCATGGCCAAGGAGCTGTCCTATTCGACCATGGATATCGAGAATCTCGATTGGTACTACGAGGATTGCGTGATCGGCGGTCCCGGCTCCTTCGTGGTCCCGATCAAGGAGCGCGAGAAATTCAAGGAAGCGATCCGCACCAAGTTGGTGATGGAGGTTGCCGGCATCCAGTTGCCTGATGCGAAGATCATCCCGGCCGCGGCACGGGTGCCGCGGGTGAGCTGCATGGTGGGCGAGAAGATCTGGCAGGATCGCTGGGGGCGGTGACGCTCGGTGTGTCCCGGACGCGCTGCAGCGTGCAACGCTGCTGCTCAGAGCCGGGACCGCACAAAACTCCAGCGTTTGATACGGTCCCGGCTCTGCGAAGCGGCACTTCGCGCCGCATCGCGTCCGGGACAGGTGTCGCTAAAAAATCTGTGCAATCGCGTGAAAGAACGTCCCCGTGACATGACCACGGCGGCCGCCGCGTTCTGGCAACGGCTGACCATCCGCATTGGTGAGCGCGAGGAGGGCATCGTCGCAGCCCATGTCGATCAAGGACGCATAATGGAATTCGTGGCCGCGGATGATCGTGCCGGCCGTTCCGATCGCGCTGTCCACTAGCAGCCGTGCTTCGCGATAGCCGAGATGCAGCTTGCGCTTGTGGAAGCTGGTGGTGTGCGAGAGCAGGCCGGTCATCGTATGGCGATGCCCGCTCGCATCTTCCAGCCCTTCGCCGAGCACCATGTAGCCACCGCATTCGCCGTGCACCGGGCGGGTCCGCGCGAAGCGCGCGAGGCCATCGTGGAATGTCCCTGCGGCAGCGAGCGCTCCGGCATGCAGTTCGGGATAACCGCCCGGTAGCCAGCAACTGTCGCAGTCCTCCGGTGGCGTCTCGTTCGCCAGCGGCGAGAAGCGCACGATCTCGGCGCCCGCATCGCGCCAGCCATCGATGAGGTGAGGATAGATGAAGCTGAACGCGGCATCGGCGGCGAGAGCGATACGCTGCCCCGGCGGCGGTAGCGCTGGCGCATTTTCACGCAGCAACGGCACTTCCATCTCGGTGGCGAGTCCGAGGATCGCATCGAGATCGAGATGCTTCTCCGCAATATCGGCGAGGGCAGAGATTCGTGTGACGAGATCGTCATGCTCGGCAGCCTGCACGAGACCCAGATGCCGCTCCGGCAATGCGAGGGTGGCATCGCGCGGGATGGCGCCGACGACGGGGATGCCGACTGCCGCGATGGCGTCCGTGATCAGCCGCCGATGCCGTTCGCTGCCGACGCGGTTCAGCACCACACCGGCAATACGAATATTCGGGTCATGGGTGGCAAAGCCGCGCACAACCGCGGCGGCCGATTGCGATTGCGCAGTCACGTCGAGCACCAGCAGCACCGGCAAGCGAAACTGCGCGGCGATGCTGGCGCTTGAGCCGTTGCGACCCGCAGCGTCCGGAACGCCGTCGAACAGGCCCATCACGCCTTCGACGGCGATGAGATCGGTGGATTTGACCGCACGCGCCATCAGTGACTGCAGCAGCGGCTGCGGCATGGTCCAGCTATCGAGATTGACGCAAGGCGCGCCAGTCGCCGCCGAGTGGAAGGCGGGGTCGATGTAATCGGGGCCGGCCTTGGCCGAGCACAATCGCACGCCCCGCCGTGCCAGTGCAGCGAGCAGACCGAGCGTTACCGTCGTTTTGCCGGCGCCGGAGCGGATGGCGGAGATCAGGAGACCGGTGGTCATAGGAAGGAGGCTCGCAGCATCGCGGTGGATTACTGCGAGCGGCGGCGCCTCGCAAGCAGGCTCACTCGGTTGTCGTCACCCGGCCCGCGCTCGCAATTGCGCGCTAGGACCGGGTGATGACAATTTGAGTAGGGTAGCAAACCCGCCTCACGCCGTCACCGTTTCCTTCTTCGGCCAGTACTTGTCGCGCAGATGGCGCTTCACAAGCTTCCCCGTCGGCGTGCGCGGCAGTTCCGGCTCGAAATCCACGCTCTTCGGGCATTTGATCGGTGACAGATGCTGGCGGCAGAACGCGATCAGTTCGGCTTCCAGCGCCTTGCCGGCGCGGTTCATGCTGTGCGGCTGGACAACTGCCTTCACCTCTTCGCCCATCTCGTCATTGGGCACACCGAACACCGCGACGTCGGCCACCTCCGGATGGGTGATCAGCACATCCTCCGTCTCCTGGGGATAGATGTTCACGCCGCCTGAAATGATCATGTAGGATTTGCGGTCGGTCAGATAGAGGAAGCCCTCGTCATCGACATAACCGACATCGCCGAGCGTCGACCAGCCGCGTGCATTATAGGCGCGCTTCGTTTTTTCGGGGTCGTTGTGATAAGTGAATTGCGGCGTGTCCGCGAAATAGACGGTGCCGATCTCGCCGGTCGGCCGCTCCTGATCTTCCTCGTCGAGGATCTTGACGCTGCCGACCACAGCCTTGCCGACGGTGCCGCGATGGCTCAGCCATTGCTGCGAGTTGGAAACGGTCACGCCGTTGCCTTCGCTGCCTGCGTAATATTCGATCAGGATCGGTCCCCACCAGTCGATCATCTTCGCCTTCACATCGACCGGGCAGGGCGCTGCCGCATGGATGGCCCCCTTCAACGACGACACGTCGTAACGCTCGCGGATCTCGTCAGGTAGTTTCAGCATACGCACGAACATCGTGGGTACGAGCTGCGACTGGGTGATCTTGTGCTTCTCGACGAGCTCCAGAAACTTCTCGGCGTCGAACTTCTCCATGATCACCGAGGTGCCGCCCAATGTAACCGTCATCATGTTGAAGCGCAGCGGCGCCGCGTGATAGAGCGGCGCCGGCGATAGGTAGATGCTGTCTCCGGTCATTCCGCACATATTGGCGCAGAGCAGCTTCAGGAACGGGTTCGGCACATTGATCGGCGAATTCTCCGAGGCGCGTTTGATGCCTTTCGGGCGCCCGGTCGTACCTGACGAATACAGCATGTCATAACCGGCAATCTCGTCGGCGATCGGCGTCGTTGGCTGCGTCGATAAGGCAGTGTTCCAGTCGCGGAAGCCGGCGCGCGATCCATCAATGATGTAGAACACCGGCTCTGCGGCATTGGTGATGACAGGGGCGATCACATCCGCGCATTGCTCGGAGGTGATGACGACGCGGGCGCCGCAGTCGGCGACGATGTAGGCGATCTCGTCGGCGGTGAGATAGCGGCTGATGGCGGTGTAATAGAGCCCCGAGCGCTGTGCGGCCCAGCAGATCTCCATGAATTCGAGCCGGTTCTCCATCAGCAGCGCGACGTGGTCGCCAGCCTTCAGCCCGAGCGACCGAAACAGATGCGCGCCGCGATTGGAGCGTTCATCGAGTTCGCGATAGGTGAGCGCTGCGCCGGAGCCGGCCATGCGATAGGCGATCTTGTCGGGATTGGTTTTTGCGTGAATCGACGGATGCGTCATGGTGTTTCCTCTGGAAGGCCGGCGGATTTTTCCGCTCGTCTTTTCTTCTGTCCTTCTCCCCCTGGCACAACGAAGCTGTGCGGGGTGGGAGAAGGTGGCACGGCCGAAGGCCGTGACGGATGAGGGGTAATGCTGGGCTCGAAGTTATGGCTAACCCTCACCCGTCTCGCCCGCTTCGCGGTCGATCCACCCTCTCCCACAAGGGGAGAGGGAAAGTAGAGCTACAACCTCTCCACAATCGTCACATTGGCCATGCCGCCACCTTCGCACATGGTCTGCAGGCCGTAGCGCTTGTTCTGCTGCTTCAGTGCGTGCACCAATGTTGTCATCAGCTTGGTGCCGGAGCCGCCGAGCGGATGGCCGAGCGCGATGGCGCCGCCATTGACGTTCAGCCGCGACGGATCGGCACCCGTCGCCTTCAGCCATGCGGTCGGGATCGAGGCGAAGGCCTCGTTGACCTCGAACAGATCGATGTCATCGATGGTCATGCCGGCCTTTTCCAGCGCGCGCTTGGTTGCCGGCAGCGGAGCTTCCAGCATGATCACGGGGTCGCCGCCCATCACGCTCATATGGTGGATGCGCGCAAGCGGCTTCACGCCGAGTTGCTTCAGGCCCTTCTCGTTCACCACCAGCACGCCCGAAGCGCCATCGCAGATCTGGCTCGCGGAGGCTGCCGATAGCCGGCCGCCATTCTCGTTGATCAGCTTGACGCCCTTGATACCGTCCAGCGTGGCATCGAAGCGGATGCCTTCGTCGATGTGGTGCGTATCGGTGGAGCCATCGGCGCGAGTGATCTGCACTGGCACGATTTCGTCCTTGAAGCGACCAGCTTCGGTGGCGGCAATGGCGCGCTGGTGGCTCTGATACGAATATTCGTCGAGCGCATCCTTCGACAGATCATATTTCTGCGCCACCATTTCAGCACCGGTGAACTGGCTGAACTGGATGTTCGGATAGCGCGCCTGGATGTTCGGGCTCATATAAGTGCCCATGCCGGCCTTCGCCGCGAGAATGCTCGGCGAGCCCATCGGCACGCGTGTCATGCTCTCGACGCCCGAGGCGATCACGATATCCATCGCACCGGACATGACAGCCTGCGCGGCGAAATGCAGCGCCTGCTGCGACGAGCCACACTGGCGGTCGATCGATGTGCCGGGAACGCTCTCCGGCAGCTTGGAGGCAAGCACTGCATTGCGCGCCACATTGACGGCCTGTTCGCCGCCCTGGCCGACGCAGCCCATGATCACGTCATCCACCAGCGCCGGATCGACGCCGGAGCGATCCACCAGCGCATTCAGCACGGAGGCCGCGAGATCCGCAGGGTGCCAACCGGCCAGCCGGCCACCCTTGCGGCCACCTGCGGTGCGTGCGGCGGCGACGATATAAGCCTCGGCCATGAGCGATCTCCCTTGAATTTTGTTGTTTTGCTGGGCGTGAAACCGGGCGGATTTAACGGGGCGCATTCATTTTAGTCAATCGGTCAATTAACTCTTGAGTGCGACCGGATGTTCGTATTATCTGCGGCTCCCATGGTTGCACATCCCAGCCCGAGTCCATCACCGCGCCACGCCGTCAGCCTCAATCCGACGGCGGAAAAGCTGTTGCTCGCGGCAAGCGAATTGATGATCTCCAGCAACTCCATCGAGGTGTCGCTCAGCGAGATCGCCCAGCAATCGGGCGTCAATGCTGCGCTGGTGAAATATCATTTCGGCAACAAGGACGGTCTCCTGCTGGCGTTGCTCGAACGCGATGCAGCCAATGAGATGACCAATCTGGAATATCTGCTGGCGCAACCGATCTCGGCCACCGCAAAGCTGCGGCTGCACATCGCTGGCATCATCAAGGCCTACAACCAGTTCCCTTACATGAACCGGTTGATCCACTATTTGCTGCATGAGAGCAGCGACAAGTCGGCGGACGAAGTCTCAAAATTCTTCGTCGGGCCGCTGCTGAACTTCCATCGCCGCCTGTTGGCCGAAGGCCACAAGACCGGCGAATTCCGCGTGGTCGATCCCGTGCTGTTCTACACCAGCCTGATCGGCGCCTGCGACAACCTCTTTTTCAGCCGTCATGCCATGTCACGCGCCATCGGCGTCGGACCGGTGACGGATGATGTGTGCCGCGCCTATGTGGCGCATCTCGAAATGCTGCTGCTCGACGGCATGCTCACAAACAAGAAGGCGGGCGCGAAAGCTCGCTGATCACAGCTCAAGAAGAAACGGCCCAAGGAACGACTGCAAAACAAGAAACTTGAGGAAACGCCCAAGGAACTAACAAAAGCAAAAATAAGAAGAACAAGAAAACAGAGAATCCATCAAGCCGCAGTTCAAGACCAATAAGAAACGCCCAAGGACCATTTCTTCTTTTTCTCTTTCGCTACCAACGATTCAAGAAAATACCCAGAAACGCCCAAGGAAAGGCTCTTCCCATGCAGCTCAAAGACGTAGCCGTATTCATCACTGGCGGTGGCTCGGGCCTCGGTGCCGCGACCGCACGCGCGATGGCCGCCAAGGGCGCCAAGGTCGCCGTGTTCGATCGTGCCGCTGACAATGCCGAAAAGGTCGCCGCCGAAGTGAAGGGCGTTGCCTGCGTCGGTGACGTCACCAGCGAAGCCGACGTCAAGGCTGCGCTCGCAAAAGCCTCGGCCGCGCATGGCACCGCGCGCGTGCTGATGAACTGCGCCGGCATTGGCGGTTCGCAGCGCATCGTCGGCAAGCAGGGCGTTTATCCGCTCGATAAGTTCACCAATGTCATCATGGTGAATCTGATCGGCACCTTCAATTGCCTGCGTCTGTTCGCCGAGCAGCTCGCCACCGCCGAAGCCATCGGCGAAGAGCGCGGCGTCATCATCAACACGGCCAGTGTCGCAGCTTATGAAGGCCAGATCGGCCAGATCGCCTATTCCGCGTCGAAGGGCGGCGTCGTCGGCCTCACCCTGCCGGCCGCGCGCGACCTCGCGTCCAGCAAGATTCGCGTCAACACCATCGCGCCCGGCCTGTTCCTGACGCCGTTGCTGATGGGCCTGAATGAAGAAGCCCGTGCCAGCCTCGGCGCCCAGGTTCCGCATCCGGCCCGTCTCGGCGATGCGTCGGAATACGGCAATCTCGCGGTTCATATCGTCGAGAATCCAATGCTGAACGGCGAGACGATCCGCCTCGACGGTGCCATCCGTATGGCGCCGCGGTAGTCTTACTTTCCACCCTCTCTCTTGTGTGGGAGGGTGGCCGCGCGTAGCGCGGACGGGCGAGGGGTAGCCACAAACTCCGAGTTAGTGGCTCCCCTTCAGCCGATCCAGTTTCTTTCTACTGCCGGTGCTGCCCTCTCTCACAGGGGAGAGGGCGCAACAACAAGCGCCTCGAATGCGCAACACGACGGGTAGGAGTAACGCACGTGGCCTCACCACTGCTGATCGAACATGACGACGGCGTGGACCGGGTGACACTCAACCGCCCGGAAAGCCTCAATGCACTCGATCCCGAGCTGATCGATGCCCTCAACGATTACTTCCAGTCGCTGCAGCGCAATCGCAAGACGCGCGTCGTCGTCCTGAAAGGGGCTGGCGCTAACTTCTGCGCCGGGCTGGATCTCAAACACGCGGTGGCCGCGCGCGGCCAGAACGCACCGCGCACCGTCACTGAGTCGCTGGATTCCCAGCGCCGCATTGCGGATATCGTGATGCTGATGCGTCGTTGCCCGCAGCCGATCATCGCGCTGGTCCAGGGCGCCGCGGCCGGCGGCGGTTTTGCCCTCGCGCTCGCCGCCGATATCCGCATCGCCTCTAAAACCGCGCGCATGAACTGTGCCTTCATCAAGCTCGGCCTCGGCGGTTGTGACATCGGCACCAGCTATTTCCTGCCGCGCCTCGTCGGCGTTTCCGTCGCTTCGGAACTGATCCTCACCGGCCGCTTCATCCATGCAGATCGTGCGCTCGCTGTTGGTCTTGTGTCCGAAGTCGTCGAGGACGGCGAACTGGACCAGGCCGCGGGGCCTTACATCGACGCGATGATCTCAGCCTCGCCGGTCGGCCTGCGGCTGTCGAAGGAATGTATCAATATGGCGATAGATGCCGGCTCGATCGAGAGCGTCATCGCCATGGAAGACCGCAATCAGGTGTTGTGCAGCCGGTCGGAGGATTTCGAGGAGGGTATCCGTGCCTTCATCGAGAAACGCAAACCGGTTTACGTAGCGCGCTGACAGAGAAAAAAGCCGTTCGGGGAGTAATGTAATGAACGCGCAGGCAGCGGCAGTGCTGACAAAGCCCGCCTTCCGCAAAGTGCACTGGATGGAGCGCGACATCGATGTGGAGCGCCGTTCCGATGGCGTGATCGTCATGAAGTCGCGCATTCCGCTGATGGAGCACGAGCCGCATCTTGCTGCTCCCCTGGCCAAATGGGCATCGCTGCGTCCCGATCTCACCTGGCTCGCCCAGCGCGCCGGCGATGACCGGCAGTGGCGCCGCATCTCCTATGCCGAGGCCAAACGCACCGTAGATGGCCTGACCCAGGCGCTGCTCGACATGAAGCTGGTCGAGGGCGGTCCCGTCGCGATTCTGTCCGGCAACTCCATCGAACATGCGCTGATGACCATGGCGGCGATGCAAGCGCGGCATCCGGCAGCGCCGGTGTCGCCGGCCTATTCGCTGATGAGCCAGGATCACCTCAAGCTCAAATATCTGTTCGATCTCGTGAAACCCGCCGCCATCATGGTGCAGGACGGCCCGTCATTCCAGAAGGCGCTGGACGCGCTCGACCTCACCGGCATCAAGGTCATTCATGTCGCGCGACCGCCGGAAGGCGTCGCGAGCGCGTCCTTTGCCGGGATGGCGGCGACGAAGGTCACCGCCGAAGTCGAAGCCTCGATTGCGAAGATCACGCCGAAGACCATCGGCAAGCTGCTGTTCACCTCCGGCTCCACGGGCATGCCCAAGGCTGTCATCAATACGCAGGAGATGATGACCGCCAATGCCGCGCAGATGATGCAGACGCGTCCGCGTGACAGGGATGCTGAGCCGCCGGTCTATCTCGACTGGATGCCGTGGAATCACACCATGGGCGGCAATGCGCTGTTCAATCCTCTGCTGATCGACGGCGGCACGCTCTATATCGACGACGGTCGCCCGATGCCCGGCATGATCGATGAGACGCTGCGCAATCTGCGCGAAATCTCGCCGACCTATTATGCCAATGTCCCTGCCGGCTATGCCGCCATCGCCGGTGCCTTGGAGAAAGACGACGATCTCGCGCGTTCATTCTTCAAGAACCTTGGCATCATGGGCTATGGTGGCGCGCGGCTGCCGGACGATCTGTTCGACCGCATGCAGGCGCTCGCCGTGCGTGCGACCGGTGAACGCATCGTGTTCTATACCGGCTGGGGTTGCACCGAGACCTCGCCGACCTCGACCGGCACCTATTGGGACACCGAGCGCGTTGGCCTGATCGGCCTGCCATTCCCCGGCGTTGAATTGAAGATGGTGCCGGTGGACGCGAAATACGAGCTGCGCCTGCGCGGCATCAATGTGATGCCGGGCTATTACAATCAGCCCGACCTCACCAAGGCCGCGTTCGATGAGGAAGGGTTCTACAAGATCGGCGATGCCGGCGTGTTCGTGGACGACAATGATCCGGTGAAGGGCCTGATTTTCTCCGGCCGCGTGGTGGAGGATTTCAAGCTCACCACCGGTACCTTCGTCCATGTCGGTTCGCTGCGCACGGATATCATCGCGGCGTGCACGCCTGTGGTACAGGATGCGCTGATCACCGGACAGGATCGGGAGTTCATCGGTGTGCTGGCCTGGCCGAACCTGCCGGCTTGCCGCCTGCTGATTGATCAGCCCGAAGCGAGTTTTGCCGATGTGGTGAAACATCCGAAGGTGCTTGCCTGTTTCAAGAATGGCCTGCACGCGCACAACGCGGCGTCCGTCGGCGCCAGCAGCCGCCGCATCGCGCGGGCGATGTTCCTCGTCGAGCCGCCCTCCATCGATGGCAACGAACTCACCGACAAGGGCTACATCAACCAGCGCGCCGGCCTCGAGCGCCGCGCCGCGCAGGTGGCGCAGCTCTATGCGCAGCATCCGGACGAGGATGTGATTGTATTGAAGTGAGAATTCGTAGGATGGGTTGAGCGAAGCGATACCCATCAACCACAAACACCGCTGCGATGGGTTTCGCGAAGACGCTCAACCCATCCTACGAAACAACAACGACGAGCGAGATTCCCGCCATGAACTTCGATTTCTCCGACGACCAGAAGCAGCTCCGCGACGAAGCCCGCCGCTTCCTCACCGAGAAGTGCCCGCCGAAGGCGGTGCGTGCCGTCATCGACGGGCAGGCGCCCTATGATCGCGAGCTCTGGAAAGGCCTCGCCGATATGGGCTTCCTCGGCGTCGCCATTCCGGAAACCTATGGCGGTTCGGGCGCCGGTCATCTCGAACTCTGCGTGATCGCCGAGGAGATGGGCCGCGCGCTGGCGCCGGTGCCGTTCTCCTCCACCGTCTATCTTGCTGCGGAAGCGCTGCTGCTCGCTGGCTCCGAAGCGCAGAAGCAGAAGTGGCTGCCGGCCATCGCGCAAGGCCATGCGGTCGGCGCGCTTGCTTTGTTTGAAGGCGCGGGCAATCCGTCGCCAAAGGCGATCAAACTCAGCGCAGCGAATGGTGTGCTGAACGGCACCAAGAAGCCTGTCGCTGACGGGGCCATCGCCGATTTCGCCATCGTCGCCGCCCGCACCGCCTCAACCGGCCGCGACAGCGATATCGCGTTGTTTCTCGTCGACCTCACCAGCGAAGGCGTCGAGGCGAAATCGCTGACTTCCATCGATCCGTCGCGTAACCAGGCCGAGATCACCTTCACCAATGTGAAGGCCGAGCCGCTCGGCGCCACCAGCGAAGGCTGGAGCATTCTCACCCAGGTGCTCGATCGTGCCGCGGTTCTCGTCGGCTTCGAGCAGGTTGGCGGCTCCGACCGTGCGCTGGAAATGGGCCGCGACTACGCGCTCGACCGCATCGCCTTCGGCCGGCAGATTGGCTCGTTCCAGGCCATCAAGCACATGCTCGCCGACATGTATGTGTCGGCGACCTTGGCGCGCTCGAATTGCTACTACGGCGCTTGGGCGCTTTCGACCAATGCGTCGGAACTGCCGGAAGCCGCCGCAGCCGCACGCATCAGCGCCACGCAGGCGTTCCAGCATTGTTCGAAGAACAACATCCAGGTCCATGGCGGTATGGGCTTCACCTGGGAATTCGACTGCCATCTCTATTACCGCCGCTCCAATGCGATTGCAGTTGGGTTCGGTTCGCTGAGCTACTGGGAAGACCAGCTGATCGAGCGCATGCGCAAGAAGAACGCGGCGTGAGGATCGTCCGATGAATTTCGACGATACTCCGCAGGAAGCCGAATTCCGCGCCAAGGCACGCGCCTGGATCGCGGCCAATGCACCGCGCGAATATAAAGATGAACTGAAAAAAGCATCGCTCGGCCGCATCCAGCTCAAGAGTGCCAACATCCTTGAAGTCGCAAAAGCCTGGCAGAAGAAAAAGGCCGATGCCGGCTGGGCCGTGCCGCACTGGCCGAAGGAGTATGGCGGCCGCGGGGCCTCGCCTATCGAGCGCGTGATCTGGCAGCAGGAAGAGGGGGTGTTCGGCAAGCTCGGCGCGCTGTTCATCATCGGCCAGGGCATGTGTGGCCCGACTATGATGGCCTATGCTTCGGAAGAGCATAAGCGCCACTATCTGCCGCCGCTCGCTTCCGGCGAAAAGGTCTGGTGTCAGCTATTCTCCGAACCCGCCGGTGGCTCCGACGTCGCCGGCCTCCGCACCCGCGCGGAGAAGGAAGGCGACGACTGGGTCATCAACGGCCAGAAGATCTGGACCTCCGGCGCGCACTATTCCGACTACGGTATCCTGATCACGCGTACCGATCCCGCCGTGCCCAAGCACAAGGGTCTCACCATGTTCTTCCTGGACATGAAGAGCCCGGGCGTTGAGATCAAGCCGATCAAGCAGGCCAACGGCCAGGCCGAATTCAACGAAGTCTATTTCACCGACGTCCGCATCCCCGATCATCAGCGACTCGGCGCCGTCGGCGACGGCTGGAACGTGTCGTTGACCACACTGATGAACGAGCGCATGGCGATCGGCGCGGGTGTTGCTACTGGCTTCCCCGAACTGTTCGACTTCGTCAGCAATCTGACGCTTGAGGATGGCCCCGCCATCGACAATCGAGCCGTGCGCTCCAAGCTCGCGAATTGGGCCGTGCGCGCCTCGGGTCTTCGCTACACGAGTTTCCGCTCGATCTCGGCACTGTCGCGCGGCGAGCGTCCGGGGCCGGAGAACTCCATCGGCAAGCTGGTCGCTGGCGCCATGACGCAGGAGGTCGCGACCTATGCGCTCGATCTGCAGGGCGCAGCCGGCGTGCTGAGCAGTCCGGAAGATGCCGAGGTCGCCGGCAAATTCCAGGCGATGTTGCTGCGCTCGCCGGCCACGCGCGTCGAGGGCGGCACAGACGAGATCCTGCGCAACATCATCGCGGAGCGCGTGCTGGGTCTGCCCGGCGACATCCGCGTCGACAAGGACGTGCCATTCAACAAGATCCCGACCAGAGGACGCGCCTAGAACTTCGCCTTCATCCTGAGGAGCGGCCGCAGGCCGCGTCTCCAAGGATGGCGGGCAAACTCCGAGCCTAGCCAGTTCATGGTTCGAGACGGCGCCAAGTGGCGCTTCCTCACCATGAGGGACAGAGAGAAAGACAAGAGCCATGAATTTCGATGACACGCCTGAGGAAGCCGTCTTCCGCACCGATGCGCGGAAGTGGATCGACGCCAATGCGCCGAAGGAGCTCGAGGCGGCTCTATCCAACCCCAACGCCAAGCGCGACTCCATGCTCGAGGCTTCCAAGGCATGGCAGAAGAAGAAAGCCGAAGCCGGCTGGGCCTGCCTGCACTGGCCGAAGGAATATGGCGGCCGCGGATCGACGCCCATCGAGCGCGTGATCTGGCAGCAGGAGGAGGGCGTCTATGACAAGCTCTCGCGCCCCTTCGCCATCGGTCAGGGCATGTGCGGGCCGACCGTGATGGCCTACGCCACCGAGGAGCAGAAGCGCCACTATTTGCCCCCACTCGTCTCCGGCGAGCATGTCTGGTGCCAGCTGTTCTCCGAGCCGGCCGGTGGCTCTGACGTCGCCGGTCTGCGTACGCGTGCGGAGAAGGACGGCGACGACTGGATTATCAACGGCCAGAAGATCTGGACCTCCGGCGCGCATTATTCGGACTACGGCATTCTCATCACCCGTACAGACCCGACCGTCCCCAAGCACAAGGGGCTCACCATGTTCTTCCTGGACATGAAGAGTCCCGGCGTCGAGGTGAAGCCGATCAAGCAGGCCAATGGCATGCAGGAATTCAACGAGGTGTTCTTCACCAATGTCCGCATCCCCGACAGCCAGCGTCTCGGTGCCGTCGGTGATGGCTGGAACGTGTCGCTCACCACGCTGATGAACGAGCGCATGTCCATCGGTGCACGCGTCCACACCGGTTTCCCGGAGCTGTTCGAATACTGCAGTAACCTGATGCTCGACGACGGCCTCGCCATCGACGATCCCAATGTCCGCTCGAAGCTCGCTGGCTGGGCCGTGAAGAATTCCGGCCTCACTTACACGAGCTACCGTTCCATCTCGGCGCTGTCGAAGGGTGAGCGTCCGGGGCCGGAAAATTCGATCGGCAAGTTGGTCTCGGGCATGATGATGCAGGATATCGCCATGTTCGCTGCCGATCTGCAGGGCGCGTCCGGTGCGTTGGTCGGTGCGGACGCGGAAGCGGCGGGCGAATTCCAGGCTACGATCCTGTCCTCGCCCTCGATGCGCATTGCCGGCGGCACCGACGAGATCCTGCGCAATATCATCGCGGAACGCGTGCTGGGCCTGCCGGGCGATATCCGCGTAGACAAGGATGTGCCGTTCAACAAGGTGCCAACCAAGGGAAGGTAGCCGCTCCGGCCTCATCCTGAGGAGCGCGCCTTTTGGCGCGTGTCTCAAAGGATAGCGCCAAACACCGAGCCCGCCATCTCATGGTTCGAGACGGCGTCAAGAGGCGCCTCCTCACCATGAGGACAGAGACAGGACGTTTCCATGACAGATGCTATCACCACTCTCGAATCTCTTCTCGCTGCACGTTATTCCTGCCGCGCTTACAAGTCCGATCCCGTTCCGCGCGACATCATCGAGCGCATTCTTACCGTCGCTCAGCGCACGGCGTCCTGGTGCAACAGCCAGCCGTGGCAGGTGACAATTACGTCGGGGGAAGCGACCAAGAAGTTCCGCGATGTTCTCTACCCCGTCGCTGCGTCCGGCACGCCGAGCACCGGCGATTTCGAATTCCCGCGTGAATATCGCGGTGTCTATCTCGACCGTCGCCGCGAGAGCGGATTCCAGCTCTACAATACCCTCGGCATCGCTCGCGGCGACAAAGCCGCCTATGCGCAGCAAGCGCTGCAGAATTTCAATTTTTTCGGCGCGCCGCATGTGGCGATCATCACATCCGACGAGGCGCTCGGCGTCTATGGCGCGGTGGATTGCGGCGGCTACGTCAACAATTTCATGCTGGCCGCACAGGCCCTCGGCATCGCCACGGTGCCGCAGGCGGCGCTGGCGTTTCACTCTGCGGTGGTGCGCAAGCATTTCGACATGCCTGCTGACCGCCGCGTCGTCTGCGGAATCTCGTTCGGTTATGAGGATGGCGAGCACAAGGTGAACAGCTATCGCACCAGCCGCGCGCAACTCGGCGATGTGGCGAGGTTTATGGAGTAGGGAAGGGGGGCCTCTTCCCTCTCACCCTGTGGGAGAAGGAAGAGGGTTGAGGAGAGTTCGTCTTAAAACATTGGCGCTCGCTTCTCCGCAAACGCCTTCGTGCCTTCCTTGATCTCGTCGCCACGCATGCTGTCCCGCGCGCGCCGATTGGCCGCTTCCTCGTCCAGTTCGCCTCGGGCGAATTCGTTGATCGCCTGCTTCATGCCACGCATGGCCAGCGGCGCATTGCTCGCGAGCAAGGTCGCCAGCCGCTCCACCTCGCCATCCAGTGCCCGCGTCGTCGCGATCGACGTCAGGTAACCGATCCGCAACATCTCTTGCGCGTCGATCTTCTCCGCGGTGAGAAACAGCCGCTTGGCATTGTCCACGCCCAGCCGGCTCACATAGCGCTTGATGCCGCCCGTGTAGTAATGCAGTCCCAGCCGGGCCGCCGGCATGAACATCTCCGCCGTATCCAGGCCGATCCGGAAGTCGCAGGCGAGGGCGAGGTCCGTTGAGCCGCCATAGACACCGCCATTGAGGCGGCAGATCGTCGGCACGCCCAGGTCTTCGAGTCGGTTGGCGACGGCCTCAAAGGCCGAGCCGGACGAACCGTCGGCCGGTGTGCTCGCTGCCCGCGCAGCGATGGCCGTCAGATCGAAGCCAGCACTGAAGGCGCGCCCGGTTCCGGTCAGCACCAGCACCCGGATGACTGGGTCTGCTTCCACTCGGTCGAAATGCACCATGAGCGCGTCGAGGTCGGCCTGCGACAGCCGGTTGAGCTTGGCCGGGCGGTTGAGGCGAATGGTGGCGCGGGGGCCGTCGACGGTAAGAATCGGGGCCGAATTGTCGGCGGTGTCTGTCGTTTCCGACATGTTGTTCTCCTTCTAAGCGCGCGCACGGTGCCCGCGCCGTCCGGGCGCGTCAATTGCCATGCCCGTTCGTCTCATTTTCAGAACCTGCAGAGCGGGGTATGATGGCCGAATAGGTTCTATCGCGGCTCGCGCGCTCCCCGGTCCTCCGTGTTTCGTGCGGACGGGAGACATAGCAGCCGCCTTCTCGAACACCGGTTCGCGCCATGGACATGTCCTATCTCCATCACTTCGGCAGTGCCGCCGCCACGATCTTCGTGGTGGCGACGGCCACCATGCGGACGATGATCCCGCTGCGTGTGTTCGGTATCATGGCCAATCTGCTGCTGATCGCGATCTCGATTCCGACGCACAACTATCCGACCCTGGTGCTGCATGCGGTGCTGCTGCCCGTGAACGTCTTTCGCTTGCGCCAAATGCTGCAGCTCGTGCACGATGTGAAGAAGTCGGTGAACTCTGACCTGTCGATGGAATGGCTGAAGCCATTCATGGCCAAGCAGAAGTGCAAAGCGGGTGAGATACTGTTCTACAAGGACGAGAAGGCCGACCGGATGTTCTACATCGTGTCCGGCCGCTATCGCCTCGTCGAGTCCGGTATCGAGCTTCCGGTCGGCGCGATCGTCGGCGAACTCGGAATGCTGTCGCCGCTTGGTGAGCGCACGCAGACGTTGGAATGCATCGAGGCCGGTCTCGTGCTGAGCGTCACCTATGCCCAGGTTGAAGAACTCTATGTGCAGAATCCGGAGTTTGGATTTTTCTTCCTACGTCTCGCGAGCGCGCGGCTGTTCGAGAATATCGGCACGCTGGAGGCGCGGTTGTCTCAGCGGGATGTACCCTTGCCCACACCAGCGGCAGCGCAGCCCGTGTAACGTTCAGGACTCGTTGTGACCGGCTTTACCAATGTCATCCGCTCGACCATTCGCGAGGTCGCCGGCATCAATGATGTCGCAGCGGTGGAGTATCCGGCCGGGCTGCCGGCGGCCGTACGTCCGATCGCGCAGGACGCGGTTGCACTCCTGATTGACTACCAGAGTCCGGCCTACGCGCAGCTCTACTGTGATCGCCTTCGCCGTTTCGTTGGCAGGCGCGGTGTCGATGATGCCTTGTTCATGGAGATCGCGCGGCTGCTCGCCGCGCGCATGGGTTATCTCGATCCGATTCGCATCGCGCAATTGAAGCTGCAGGAGCCCGTCACGCCGGGCCGCAAACCCGCCGTCGACAAGCGCCGCTTCCGCCTCGACGAGCTGGTGTCGTCGCTGCCGGATATCGTCGGCAAGCCCGCTATGCGGCTGTTGGAGCGCATCTACTGCGCGCATCGCACCGTCCAGATCCGCTTCAGCAAAGCAAGTATTGTCGGCATCAAGCGCCTGGAATTCGAGGCTTGGCTGCGGCACTGGCGACGCCTTTCCACGCGCTACGAGATGGAGCGCGTCTGGGTCGAGCGCTGGCTGCATATGATCGACAGGGCGCTGACCAAGCGGCCCGATGCAGTCGTTGCGGTGGTGCGTTCGGCCACCATGATCGAAGGCTATGGCACGAGCTATCGCCACGGCATGGCGGCCTGGCACCAGATTATCGACGGGCTCGCCAAGCCGAATTTCGACGGCACGCTCGATATCGCCGATCTCAGCGGCGCCATCGAACGCGCCCGGGCGGTGCCGCGCGATCCCAAGGGGGAGCAATTGCGCAAGGCGATCGGTGAAATTCGCGGCCATGCGCTGGCGCATTGATATGCGCGAGCGCATTGACGGCGTGGCAAAAGGTGCAGCACGATACGGTGAGTTTCCGGGTTCCGCGACGTGCATTCCCGCCGTCGGGATGTCATAAATGGGACGAGCGACGGCCGGCCTGATGGGCCATCCCGTCGTGACTGCGAAGAGGGGCCATCGTGTTTCCTGCAATGTCGTCGTCGATTGCTCTGGGCGGGCTTGTCGGCTGGATGATCGCGCTCACGGTCAAGCACGTGATCGCGGACTTCATGCTGCAGAATGCCTGGCTCGCGATGGGCAAGGATCAGAAGACCGGCTGGGCCTTGCCACTTCTGATCCATTGCGCGATTCATGGCGTGCTGACGACCGTGATCGTTGCTGCGGTTCAGCCGAAACTCTGGTTTCTCGGGCTGGTCGATTTTGCGATCCACATCGTCATCGATCGCTGCAAAGGCTGGCTGGTGGCGCATTTCGGCGTTACACCGGACACCCGCTGGTTCTGGTGGCTGATCGGAATCGACCAGGCGCTTCACCACCTGACCGATTTTTTCCTCGCCATTTACATCGTCGCGAACAGCTGAATCGTCGAAAGTCTTGCGGCAGCCTTGCGTCAAGCTTGTGGCGGCGGCTGCCATATTTACCACTGTTGCGCAAGAGTCGCACATGGCCGTTAAGCCTATTGGTTAACCGCACATTAGCAAATTGGATCGCATCCTCGGCATCGAGGAGAACAACCCATGTGGTCCAGCCGTCAAGCTTTTGAGAACGATCGTTGCCCGGTCAGTGATGACCTGCTCGGTGCGATGTATCGTGCGAATGAAAATGGCCTGCCCCATCTCGTTGCCAGCGTGCCGTCGGAAGTGCGCGCGATGCTGGCGCTGTTCTGCTATCGCCGCAATCACATGCATGCGCTGGCGATCTCGATCGCATCGAGCTGCAACGAGCGCGAGCTGATCGAGCACGGCGGCCGCGTCGGTTCCACGCTCTACGCTCTGGCGCATCAGGCACCTGCCGTGCGCAGCGTGTCGGTGTCGGCCTATAGCAGCCGCAAGGCGATTACGCTGTCGACCAAGCCGCTGTCGACGATTGCACCGCTGGATGAAGATCTCGACGACGAGATCGAAGCCGAGCGTGTCATCGCCTAAGCCACGTTGCTACCAGTCCGGAGCTGCCAGCTCGGGCAATCCGTGGCGGCGTCGCGCCATCGCGCATTCGGGATCGCCCGGCATGCAGGTCCGGCAAACGTCGGGTCTGATCTCATAGATTCCGCAGGCGACGGATTCCCCGACCTTGCCATTCAGTGCACTGCAGCGATCGCCGTCGCAGCGCATGCCGGACTGACGTTCGTTCACGAATTTCGCCGGGATCAGGTCGAGTTCCGCATCGTTCTCGATGGTGAAGCGCGGCCAGTTGCTCGAATAAGAGCAGCAGGCGCCGCAGGCCTGGCACGGGCTGGCGTCATTGCTGGTGGAGGCAGTCGTCATGCCGCGCCGTGTAGCGCGATCCGCCACAGGCCGCCAGCCGGTCATGCGTCGGTCGGTCGTTCCCATGCGAGCGTCTTGCGCCAACGGCTGCGCAATACCTCCCGGCGCTCAGGATATTTTTCGTCGAGGTATTCAGCCGTCACCGCGCGGTCGGTGCGGAAGCTGCGGAAATCCTTGCGCAGCTCGCACCAGGCCGCGAGCAGGCGTACCGCTTCGAGATAGCCGACTGCAATCGGCCAGATGATGCGCTCGCTGTCCCGACCGGATTCGTCGCGGTAGCAGAGGCGGACCTTCTTGCCGGCGTGGATATGCGCGCGCATCTGCACCATGTCGAGCGCATCCAGGGTGCCGAGAAAATTCGGCCGGGCGCGGCTAGCCGGCTCCAGCACGAAGGGGCGGAGCTTTTCTGGCACGGTGTCGGCGATCTTGGCGATCAGGTCTTTCGCTGCGGTGGCCAGTGCTGGGTCGGCATGGCCCATCACCCATTGCGCGCCGAGCACGGCGGCTTCGATCTCGTCCGGTGTCAGCATCAAAGGTGGCATGTCGAACCCGCTTTCGAGAATGTAGCCCATGCCGGCCTCGCCACGAATCGGCACGCGCTGGCCCATCAGGGTCGCGATGTCGCGATAGATGGTGCGCTTGGACGTCTCCAGTTCGGCGGCAATCGCGTCTGCCGTTAGTGGCTTTCGCGTCCGCCGCAGCACCTGGATGATTTGGAACAGGCGATCCGCACGTCTCATCGCATCCTCGTCGAATGATGCTGACAGCATGTTGTCAGCAGGGGTCCGTCATACCGTAGCCAACCCTGAATACGGAAGGATTCCTGCCATGCTGGCTCTGCAAAGCCTTGACCTTTCCCGCGACGACCGGCTGTGGCGCCTCCGCGCCTGGCTGCTGGAGCGCGCCATTTTCGTCATGACCGGCGAATTGCGCTGGATGCTGCTGGCCTTTGGCTGCCGGCTGATCTCGGCGTCGCTGGCGCAAGCGCGCCTCTGGCTCGTGTCCATCACCCGCTGCTGACACCACGGTGGCAGCAGCACCTCTCTAGATCCTCACCACCATCATCATCATCGGGAGAACGACAATGATCACGCTGCACGGCGGAGGCGCGGGCTTTGGCCTGCCGGAAATCAGCCCCTTCGTCACCAAGACGGAGGTCCAGCTCAAAATGGCCGGGCTTGCCTATCGCAAGCAGCCATCAAAGCCGATGGCATCGCCGAAGGGGCAGATCCCTTTTATCGACGATGGTGCAGAGACCATTGCCGATTCAAGCTTCATCCGCGCGCATATCGAGAGCCAGCATGGGATCGATTTCGACGAGGGGCTCGATTTGGCGCAGCGCGCACAGGCCTGGGCGATCGAGCGGATGATCGAGCATCACATCTATTTCGCGCTGGTCGGCGCGCGCTGGCTGAATGACGAGAATTTCGCCAAAGGCCCCGCGCAGTTTTTCAGCGATCTACCGGACACGCAGCGGGATAGCGTTCGGGCTGCCGTGCGCGATCAGGTGGAGCACAATTATGTCGTCAGCGGCCTCGGCCGTCACTCGCCGGAGGAAGCGCTCGAACTCGCCGGGCGCTCGCTGATGGCGCTGTCGTTGTTGCTTGCAGACAAGCCCTATCTGATGGGCGAGCGTCCATGCAGCACGGACGCGACCGCTTTTGCGATCCTGGCTGGAATTATGACACCGTATTTCGATTCGCCGCTGCGTCAGCGGTTGATGCAGTTCGGCAATTTGGTCGCCTATGTGGATCGGATGATGGCGCGGTTCTATCCGGAGCATGCGTGGGAGCGTCAGGCCGAGGCGGCGTGAGTACCTCCAACTGTCGTTGCCCGGCTTGACCGGGCAACCCAGTAAACTCGGAAGCAGCGCTGTGTGCTCGCTCACCCGGTCAAGCCGGGTGACGACAGGGATTGTTTCAGGCTCGCGAGTTCGGCCTCAAGCTCACTGATCCTCGCGTCACGCATCGCCACCGCCTGTGCCACATCCGCCGCATCGAATTTCTGCGGGATGTGCTGCGGGCAGTTGGTGTCCCAAGCAGCGATGGTGAACAGGATCACCTGTTCCGGGCGCGCGCGATAACCTTTCGGCATCATCGAGTCGATCAGCGCCTTGTCATCCTCGATCACCTTTGCCGTGCCCCAGATCTTCACCCGGCGGCGATGCACGTAGTCCATGATGAAGATGTTGGCCTTCGGGTTTTCCGTCAGATTCCCCTGCGTGATATATTGCCGGTTGCCGCTGAAATCGGCGAAGGCGATCGTGTGCTTGTCGAGCACCTTGATAAAACCCTGCGGGCCGCCGCGGTGCTGCATATAGGGCTGGCCGTCGGCGCTGGCCGTTGCCAGATAGAAGCTGTTGGTGTGGGCGAGGAATTCGGCGAGGTTCTCGTCAATCTCGGTGCGCCAGCCGCCGCTCTCTTCCACATGGGCGTAGGACTGGCGCGACCCCTTGCGGGCCTGAATGGCTTTGACCGCGGCGGTGAAGGCCACATCACTGGAATAGGCATGGGTGTCAGACATCTGAGCCACCTTTCATTCGATGGCGCTAACATGGGCTCTGTTCCTTGTCGCAGCAATCGTTCCCGTTGACACTTCATTGTTGCGGATATTGAAATTATCCGATGGATCGAATCGAAGCCATGACGGCCTTTGTCACGGTGGCGGAATTGCAGGGCTTTGCGCCTGCAGCACGCCGCCTTGGCATTTCGGCATCTGCGGTTACGCGGCTGGTGGCGGCGCTGGAGGAACGGCTTGGCGCCCGGCTGCTGCAGCGGACTACGCGCTCTGTGACGCTGACCGATGTCGGTGCGCGCTATCTGGAGCGGGCACGGCGTATCCTTGCCGATATCGCGGAAGCCGATGGTGCGGCCCAGGCCGAACAGGCGCAGCCGAGTGGGCGGCTGACGGTGACCGCGCCCGTCGGCTTCGGGCGGCTGCACGTGACGCCGCTGATGTCAGCCTATCTGCAACGCTATCCGGATGTGTCGGGCGAGCTGCGCCTCAACGATCGCATGGTCAATCTGGTGGAGGAGGGCGTCGACATGGCCGTCCGTGTCGGTCATCTCCCTGACTCCAGCCTGGTGGCACGGCAAGTGGGCGATATGCGGCGCATTGTTGTCGCTTCGCCGGACTATCTGAAGCGGCGCGGTGAGCCAAAGACCCCGGAGGCGATTGCGGAGCATGACACGATCCAGTTCGGTGCTGCCGTTGCTTCGCCAGAATGGCGGTTCGTGCGGGACGGACAGGATCTGCGCATCCCGCATGCGCCGCGCTTTACTTGCAATGTCGCCGATGCTGCGATCTGGCATGCGGCGCACGGTGGCGGGCTGACGCGGGTGCTGGCCTATCAGGCGGCGGAAGCACTCGCGGCCGGGAAACTCAAGATCGTGCTGGCTGCCTTCGAGCAGCCGGCCATCCCGATTCACATCGTCTATCCAACATCGCGGCTGCTATCGGCCAAGGTGCGGGCGTTCATCGATCTGGCGATGGAGACGACGGATTGGCATTTTGGCGGGCGTGCGAAGCCCCGTTAAATTTGTTTGCCGTGTCCCGGACGCGGTGCAGCGCATAGCGATGCGCCGCAGAGCCGGGACCGTTACGAACTCCAGCGTTTGCTACGGTCCCGGCTCTGCGAAGCAGCACTCCGTGCTGCATCGCGTCCGGGACAAATATCAGTCCTTCTTCGTCACCACGCTGAATGTGCCGTTGGCCCTTGCACATGGCACGCCGTCGGCTGATATCAGCGCTTGCGCGAAGCACAGCCGGCTGCCGGTCTTCATCACATCGGTCACAATCTCCAGCCATTGGCCAATCTTTGCGGGGCCGAGAAAGTCAGCGGAGAGATTCACCGTTACCAGCCGCGTGCCGCCGCCGGCGACATGGCCGCAGCTCAGGCCCATGGCATTGTCGGCCAGTGCGGTGATCAGGCCACCATGCGCCATGCCGCGCGAATTGGTGTGCGCTTCGGCAATGCGCAGGCCGAGGATGACGGCGCTGTCGGTGGTCTTCGAATAGATCGGTTCCCACGGCTCGGTGAGCGGGGACTTGCGGAAGTGCGGGGCGAAGCCGTCCGGGATAGGGGAGGTCATAGCGCTGTCCTGTTTCATGCGCGCATTGAAGCGAAGACGCGTGGGAAGAACAGGCCAACAAAGTTTCAAACGGGGACAATGGGGCGTTTAAAACGGGCGGGATGAGGGCGGGGCCAAACCGCCTCATTGCCGGGCGTGACCCGGCAATCCATCTTAGACGGCATTCGCGGCAAGGTTGGATACGCGGGTCAAGCCCGCGTATGACGTCGGAGAGGGCCGAGCTCAGTAAGGCAGCCCCACATAATTCTCCGCCAGCGACGCGCGCGCGACGTCCGAATGCACGACATAGTCGAGTTCGGCCTGCTGCAGCTTGGTGCCGAAGCCGTCGGCATCGGGGAAGCGGTGCATCATCGAGGTCATCCACCAGGAGAAGCGCACAGCTTTCCAGACACGCTTCAGCGCGGTGGCCGAATAATTGTCGAGGCCTGCGGACGATTTCTCGTCGTAATGTTCGCGCAGCGCCATCGACAGATAGTGCACGTCCGAGGCCGCGAGATTGAGACCCTTGGCCCCGGTGGGTGGCACGATATGGGCGGCGTCGCCGGCCAGGAAAAGCTTGCCGAAGCGCATCGGCTCCGCGACAAAACTACGCAGCGGCGCGATGCTCTTTTCCAGCGACGGGCCGGTGATCAGGCTTTCCGCGGCCTCCTTGTCGAGCCGGCGACGCAGCTCGTCCCAGAACATGTCGTCGGTCCAGTTCTCGACTTTCTCGTCGAGCGAGCACTGCACATAATAGCGGCTGCGGGTCGGCGAGCGCATCGAGCACAGCGCAAACCCGCGCGCGTGATTGGTGTAGATCAATTCCGGCGAGACCGGCGGCGTATCCGAAAGCAGGCCGAGCCAGCCGAACGGATAGACGCGCTCATAAGTGTGCACGGCAGAGGCGGGGATCGCCTGCCGGCTGGCGCCATGAAAACCGTCGCAGCCGGCGATGAAATCGCATGTGACTTCATGCGTAGTGCCGTCCTTCTCGTAGCGGACGCGGGGCGTGCCACCGGCGAAATCATGGAGAGAAACGTTATCGGCGTCGTAGATCGTGGTGAGACCGGCTGCTTCGCGGGCGTCCATCAGGTCGCGTGTCACTTCAGTCTGGCCGTAGACCGTGACGACTTTGCCGCCCGATGCGGCCTTCAGATCGATGCGATGGCGAACGCCGCCGAACAAGAGTTCGATGCCATCGTGAATCAGACCTTCGTGGTGCAGGCGTTCAGTGATCCCCAACTGTTCCAGCAGGCCAACGGTACCCTGTTCGAGCACGCCGGCGCGGATCCGCCCCAGCACATAGTCGCGGTCCTTGCGTTCGAGAATGATGTTGTCGATGCCGTAGGAATGCAGCAGCTGCCCGAGCAGCATGCCCGCCGGACCGGCACCGATGATCGCAACTTTCGTTCGCACCACTTGCTCCCGTCACTCTCAATTTATCGGAGCATGATCTTGTCCGAAAACCGGTGTCCATTTTTCAGGATCATGCTCTGTGTCTCAGTCTCAAGGTAGAGTTGACAAGTCAAGCGGTCTGGCGAGACTGCGTGCACGAGACTTGCAAAGATGGTTATAGAATATAACAATCTTCGCCAAGGGCCGTTCAAGGTTCGGTGAATAGGTTCGGTAGAACACGTTCGACAAAATAAGTCCGAGAGGACAGGTCCAGTGGAAAAATCCACGGACGCACAGAGGGAGAGACGTCGATGAGGAAGACGCTGATGGCGTTGCTCGCGGCCGGCTGTTTATTGCCCGGATTCGCGCAAGCGCAGGACAAGACCGTCAATCTGAAAGTATCGCTGTGGGTGCCGCCGGCACATCCGCTGGTACCGGCCACGCAGGCCTGGGCCGCGGATATCGAGAAAGCCTCGGGCGGCAGCATCAAGTTGTCGGTGTTTCCCTCGGAACAGCTCGGCAAGGCGTTCGACCATTACGACATGGCGCGTGACGGCATTGCCGACGTCACTTACGTCAATCCCGGCTATCAGCCGGGCCGCTTCCCGATCGCCGCGGCCGGCCAGATTCCCTTCGTGTTCAACGAAGGCAAGAAGGGCACGCAGGCTTTCAACGAGTGGTACCAGAAATACGCCAAGACGGAGATGAAGGACACCAAGCTGTGTTTCGCCTTCATCCACGCGCCCGGCACGCTGCACGGCAAGAAGAAAATTCTGGTGCCCGACGATCTCAAGGGCGTGAAGGTGCGGCCTGCGCAGAGCACGATCGGCGAAATGGTGAAGCTGTTCGGCGGCACCAATGTACAGGCCTCGGCGCCTGAGTCGCGCGATGCGCTGGAGCGCGGCGTGGCCGATGAGATCGCCTTTCCGTGGGGCTCGATCTTCCTGTTCGGCATCGACAAGGTGGTGAAGTATCACATCGACGTGCCGCTCTATTCCACGGTGTTCACCTACAATATCAATCTCGCCAAATATAATTCGATGTCGCCGGCGCAGAAGAAGATCATCGACGATCACTGCTCGCCGGAATGGGCGGCGAAGGTGACCGATCCGTGGGTGGATTACGAATTCGCCGGCGTCGCCAAGATGAAGGCGCTGCCGGATCACGAAGTCTATCCGCTCACGCCGGAGCAACTGGCCTTGTGGAAGAAGGGCGTCGAGCCGCTGCATGCCGCCTGGGCTGCCGCGGTGAAGAAGGCCGGCGGCGATGCGGATGCCATCGATGCGGAGCTGAAGGCGTCGCTGAAGAAGCATAACGCGGGGCTGTGATCTCGCGACGGGGCACGAGCCCCTCCACACGTCATGGCCGGGCTTGACCCGGCCATCCACCTTCCTCCGTCGTGTAAAGATGGATGCCCGGGTCAGGCCAGGGCATGACGGAAGAGAGAGCGAAGCCCGCCAATCAGAATTGCGATCGCAATGACCTCCAATCCCCAAGTCGCCGACGTCGGCTCGCTTACCGGCCCGCCGGAGCCGCGCAAGAAGAACGTGATGGATCGCTTCATCGATTCCATCGAATGGATCGCGGCCTTCTTTGTCGGCATCGTCGCGCTGAACACCTTCATCGCCGTGTTCATGCGAAAATTCTTCGCGGTGACGATCCCCGATTACTACAATGTCGGCCAGTTCATGCTGGGCGTGTTGATCTTCTGGGGCATCGCCGCGACCAGCTATCGCGGCTCGCACATCACCGTCGATCTCGTCTGGGCCAACAGCAAGCCGAAGTATCAGCGCTGGATCGACGTGTTCGCGACTCTGGTGCTGCTGTTCGTCGTGACGGTGCAGACCTACACGCTGTTCGACAAGGTGGTGGACACCTACAACAGCGGTCTCGTCACCATGGATCTGCAACTGCCGGTGTGGCCGTTCTTCCTGCTGTCGTGGATCGGTGATGGCGCCGCCGTGCTGCTGATCGCCATCCGCACTTATCGGCTCGTCTTCCATCCGGAAGAGATGCAAGAACCCAAACTCAAGACGGCCGAGTAAACCCCATGGAATTGAGCAATGAAGCGGTCGCGGTTATCGGCTTTGTCAGCCTGTTCGTGCTGATGCTGCTGCGTGTGCCGGTGGGCATGGCCATGGGCCTCGTGGGCATCACCGGGTTCGGCTACATCACCGGCTTCGCGCCCGCGCTGAAACTGGTCGGCCAGACCACCATGCGCACGGTGACGGATTATTCCTTCGGCGTGATCCCGATGTTCCTGCTGATGGGCGCCTTCGTCTCGGTGTCCGGCATCAGCCGCGAACTGTTTCGCGCAGCGAATACATTTGTCGGGCACTGGAAGGGCGGCCTCGGCATCGCCACCATCGCGGCCTGCGGCGGCTTCGCGGCGATCTCCGGCTCCTCGGTGGCGACGGCGGCGACATTCTCCGCGGTGGCCTATCCGGAAATGCGGCGCTTCAACTATCCGCAGAGCTTTGCTACCGGCGTCATCGCCGTTGGCGGTACGCTCGGCGCCATGCTGCCGCCGTCCACGGTGCTCGCGGTGTATGGCATCATCACCCAGCAGGACATCGGCAAGCTGTTCATCGCCGGCGTCATTCCCGGCCTGCTCGCGATCGTGATGCACATGATCACCATCGCCATCATCGGCGTGGTGAAGCCGGGTTTCCTGCCGGCGGGGCCGAAGGCGTCATGGCGCGAGCGCGCATCGGCGCTTCGCGATGTGTGGTCGCCGCTGCTGCTGTTCGTATTCGTGATCGGCGGCCTCTATGGCGGCTTCTTCATTCCGACTGAAGCCGGTGCGGTGGGGGCCGTCGGCGCCTTCCTGATCGGCATCCTGCGCGGCAAGCTGAACAAGGAAGGCATCCTGCAATCGCTGCTGCAGGCGACGCGCACGGCGGCCGCGGTCTTCACCGTTCTAATCGGTGCGCTGTGCTTCGGCTATTTCCTCACGGTGACGCAGACGCCGCAGCATGTGACGGAGTTTCTCACCGGCCTCGGCATCGGCCCTTACGGCGTGCTGGCGCTGATCCTGCTGATGTATCTCGTGCTCGGCTGCCTGATGGACGCCATGGCCATGGTGATCCTCACGGTGCCGATCGTGTTCCCCGTCATCATGGCGCTGGGCTTCGATCCGATCTGGTTCGGTATCATCATCGTGATGACCGTCGAACTCGGCCTGATCCATCCGCCGGTCGGCATGAATGTCTTCGTCATCAAGAGCGTGATCAAGGACGTCACGATGTCGACGATCTTCAAGGGCGTGCTGCCCTTCGTGGCGACGGATCTGGTGCGGCTGGTGCTGTTGATCCTGTTCCCGATCATCGCCACATGGTTGCCGATGCGCATGTTGGGATGATGCGATGAGCGTGCCGGAATTGAAGACGAAATATGTGTTCAGTCTCGCCATCGAGGTCGGTGCGCCCGTGGTGGCCGGCGATCTCGGCTATGGCACCCGCCGCGTCATTCCCGTGCTCGGCGGCACGGTGAAAGGCGAGGGGATCGACGGCACGATCCATCGCGGCGGCGCCGACTTCCAGATCATCCGGTCGGATGGCTTTACGGAGCTGGAAGCGAAATACACATTCGAACTCGACGACGGCGCGGTCATCTATATCGCCAACTACGGCATCCGCTTCGGGCCGAAAGCGGCGCTGGATCGCATCGCGCGCGGCGAGATCGTGGATCCCGCGCTGATCTATTTCCGCTCGGTGCCGAAATTCGAGACGGCGCATCCGGATTATCGCTGGCTGATGCAGAACCTGTTCATCGGCGTCGGCGCGCGGCATCCGGACCGCGTGGAGCTTGCGGTGCATCAGGTGCTGTGAGGCGGGCCCGGTCGCAGCTTACTTTCTCCTCAATTTCTGGTGTCTAATCGCCTCACGACCGGCAAAAGCCGGCGTACACAGGGAGGCGACGATGTTGAGAGCTGTTTTGCTTGGAAGTGCCGTATCGCTTGTGATGGCCATGCCTGCGCTGGCGCAGGACTGGACGAAATCGAAATGGGGGCCGAATGACGAGATCGGCGCCGCCAACTACATCACCCCCGAACGCGTGAAGGCAGCTGCGCAGCTCATCAAAACCGGCAAGACCTACGCACTCGGCATCCCTGTCGGCGCGGAGACGCCGGCTTTTCCGCCGCGCTCGGTGAAGGTCACCATCGTGCAGCCGGGGCAGGCGGGCAGTCATGGCCTCGGCCCCAATCAGGCGACCTATAACGACGACATGATTTCGGGCTGGGTCGGCGTCGGCAGCCAGATGGACGGGCTCGGCCATCTCGGTGTAGATCACGTGTACTATAACGGCAACAAGGTTGCCGATTTCGGCGATGTTAGCGGCTTGAAGAAGCTCGGCATCGACAAGGTGCCGCCGATCGTCGCCCGCGGCGTGCTGCTCGACATGGCTGCTTACTACAAGACCGACGTGGTGAAGGAAGGCACGGCATTCAACACCAAGGAGATCGACGAAGCTGCGAAGGCGCAGGGCATCGAGATCAGGGAAGGCGATGTGGTGCTGTTCCACACCGGCTGGCTCAGCCTGCTCGGCAAGGACGACAAGCGCTACAATGCGGGTGAGCCCGGCCTCGGCGTCGAAGGCGCGAAATATCTCACCAGCAAGGGCGTCGTCGCCGTTGGCGCCGATACCTGGGGCGTCGAGGTGCTGCCGTTCGAGAAGGACACCGTTTTTGAGGTGCACCAGATCCTGCTGGCGATGAACGGGACCTACATCCTGGAAAACATGGACACGGCCGGACTCGCCAGGGACAAGGGTTACGAGTTCCTGTTCGTGCTTGGCCAGCCGCGCTTCAAGGGCGGCGTGCAGAGCATGATCAACCCGGTGGCGATCAGGTAGGTCTTCCCCTCACCCCCAGCGCGGCGAAACCGCGCGCCGTGGGAGAGGGTGGATGCGCGCCAATAGGCGCGCAGACGGGTGAGGGTGCCACAAGCTTCGGAGCTCTGGTTACCCCTCATCCGTCTTCGATTCGCGAAGCCACCTTCTCCCACAAGAGGAGAAGGAAAGGCGGAGCCCGTGTGGAATCCACACCAAGTTGACCTTTCGAAAATCAGAAAAGCCCGTGTTGTCGGGCTTTTCAGCGCAGCGATGTCATGTGAGATGACCACCAGAAGCAGGCTAACGTGTCCATTTTTGATGCGCGCTCCAAAAAAAAAGCCCCTCGATTGAGGGGCTCAGATTGCGAACTTGTCAGAAGCATTTTGCCTCACATCTTTACGCAAATAGAATTTGGTAGGTGCATCTTCGGTTCCTTTTGCCGGATGTATGCCGCGATCTTCAAGTAGCTCCTTCGTCTTATTGATGTTGGTCCGTGCACTGAGTGCGAGCTTGCGGATCGAGATGTAGTCGGACGAGAACTTCTCGATGGCCGCCGTTGGAACCGTGACGACGTAGGCTCGGCGGAATGGCACCCATTGCTTGTCGCCCGCCAATACTCCGGAACCAACGAGAGCTTTGACGCTTTCCGCGGATGTGCACAGCCGCTTCGCGGCAATGGTGGCCGTGACGATCCCGCGTTCGTCCTCCAGGAGTTTGTTCACCTCCCCCAGGTCGAGCAGAATGGCGCCGATCCCCCTAGCTGAGCTGATCTGGCCGACCCAGTCGAGACGACCGTCCAGAACGAGCCTGATCAGCGAAAAGGTTGAGTGTCGTGACTTCCTCGCGATGTTATTGATCGTGTACGCGCCATCTGGAACGCGGTCGATCGTCTTGGACACGGCGTCGATGCGTTCGAGGACGACTTCGACGTCGCTGCGCGTTAAAATCGGGTTGGTCTTCCTAGGATCGGCATCATAGCGGCGCAGATACCCGCCATTGATCAGAGCCGACATCTGCCAAGGATCGGCATTCAGCATCTTGCGGGCCTGCCCGATGTTGAGACGGTCGCTCAGGCGCCGACAGACCTCGTCAGCCTTCGGCGCGTCGAACATAACGATTCCCCCCGGCAGACAGGTGGTCCGTGGCAACGCCTCCGACATGAGGAAGTGTCGAAGCCGCCTATCGACCCAAAGCCCGTGCTGACGCGCCGCTGACCTTATCGAATGTAGACGTCTTTCCCCGATGTGATGATCGAGGATCGAATCCTCCGGTCCCACGGCGAAGTGGGCGAATACGAAATCGGCAACTGCAGACTTGATGGGGTCGAAATCGGCTCCGCATTTGAACTTCAGGTGGTAGTAGAAGCGCCCCAGGAGCGCGGCCGGCTCTTCCCGCAGGATCACGCGACCGCCGAATCCTAGGCAAAGATCGGCGAGGCAGGCTTGAAGCTTTGCGATTCCGCCGTCGAGGACTTCGTACCCCGCGGCGCAGGCTTCGAGCCGGTCTCCATCCGGCAGAGATCGCGTGTTGGCGTTTATTCCCTGGGTCAGCGCGACACCAAGGGACTCTATGGCCGTCAGAGCGACGTGTAACGGCATCGAATCCAGCCAAGGCGAGGTGGCTTCGCCCGCGAGGCGTCTGTCGATGTAAATCTCGAATGGAGATGGCGTGCGGGGCTTGGCGGATTCGGCAAGATCGAACACTTCGTGAGAGGCGGACTGGATCGCGCGCGAAAAGTCGATGAAACCCTTGCCTGCGACGTCCGGGCGGATTGCGACCAATGGCGTGGCGTGTCTGACGCACGTGCGCATGCAGGTCACGGTCCAGCTCACGCGATTGTAAGCGGCGGCGTGACGCATGTCCGGGGAGGCCGACGAAATGTCTTCCCTGATACAGCATGGGCAAATCACCAGCCGCGATCGGCGGCCGTGTTTGTTGTTGAAGGTTTCGCCGCGCACCTTCGTCAGCTTACCCGATACCCGTTCGTGGTTGTTGAACTGGAGCAGTTCCGCGTCGGCGCCCGAAAGCGTGGCCAGGCGTCGGATGGACGCGACGACCCCGTCCCGGATATCCGTGATCTGCAACGCCACGTCCTTGGCGAAATCCCGCATACTACGAAAATTGCGTGCGGCGACTCGCGAGAAAAATGAGAGCGTCGTCTCGTCTTCTGCGTGTTCTACCGTCAGAAGCAGCTTTCCGATTTTCGATGGATTCGTCAGGATTTTACCTCTTTCGGGATTTTTTTGTGGGCGACACGGGACCGCTCGGCGCAGGCGGCACGATCAGCGAACAATCGATGTCCATCCATCCGTCCGCGACGAAAGGATTGCGCGAGGCGGCGACACCCGTCCTTTCGGCGAATGCGTTCGCGTAGCTGTCACGGGTAAGCGCCTTCTGTCCGGAGGACCGACAGTCCTGCAGCGCTGCCAACGTGACCTCGATCGAAAGTCCGAGAGCGCCCAGACAACCGTGAACGATACGTGGATAGAAATCCGGGTCGTCGCCGTCGTCCACAGTTACGCCGGCGGCTTCGGCGTAGGTCTCGACCATGTCCTCGACCGTCTCCAGGTCGTCCGGCGTCAGCTTCTCGAACGGGACCAGCGAAAGACGCGTCAGCAACTGGGCGTCGTTCTGGAGGAAGGGGACCACCGTCTCGATGCCGGTAACGAAAAGGTTGAGCTTGTGAACCTCCATGAGATCCTTCAGCGCGTCGGACAGCACCTGCTGATCGGTCCCGTTGACGCCGTGGGTCGCATGCTGGAGTTCGCCGAGGCCGACGAACATCTTGCGCCGCGCCACGATGGCGCGCGACGCGAGCTCGAAGAGTTTGTGCGCCGGGGGATCTCCGTGCAGAACGGAACCTGTCGCAGCGGTGTACAGCGACCGGCCGACCTGTACGTTCGTGCAGGGACTGGGGAGCGAGATCCACAGCAGCGGCGAGTCCGAGGCCGGATTCCGCCAGCCGTCGAAGCCGGCGTAATCGTCGAACTGCTTTTCCATGGACGAGGTCTTGCCGGTCCGGGTCGGGCCCCAGAGTACGAGCCCCTTTCCCTTATTGCGGTTCTCGTAGCCAAGCTCAGCGTTGGTGTCCTCGCGTTCGACGGCGTCCCGGATGAGCTTGAGGAAGGCCTTGTTGAGCCTGTCCTCGCGCGCCGTCGGGTAGAACTTGGTCTTGAGCTTTTCGAACAGGTCGAAATCCTGCATGGCGTGCGCCGGCAACGCCGCCTTGAGCGCCGCCATGGGATCCTTCGTCACCGGCGATCCTCCAGCTTGCCCCTGGGCTTGCGTTTGGCCTTCGTCGTCTTGGCCGTGCTCGACATCCGATCACCGGGCTTCGGAAGCGGCTTCGCACCCGGTTCAGACTTGGCGCCGCCCACGATGGGGATGGCGCTCCCCAAGAGGTCGCCACCACGGCAGGCGTCGGCCCCGTCGCCGTCTTCGCCATGGATGTCGAAACCGACCAGCAGACCCCGCTCGAGATTGACCACCCCGTCGGCGGTGATGACGGGGTCCGAGATGTCCAGGCGCTTCGCGAAGCGGCTACCGGCTGCCGAGAGTTCGGCCAGCGCGCGGTTGACGATATCTTCCGACAGCTTCGACTTGAGCTGGTTGCGGCGCTTGAGGTCCTTCACGGCTTCGGACCACTGCGCCAGGGACACGCCCGAGAAGTTGCCGCGGATCGCGGGAACGGCGTGCCAGGCGTCGGAGAGGTAGCAGGAGATCTGTCCCATGTCGGAGGGGTCCATCTTGACAGGGATCTTTCCATCACCGAACTGCCGCCGGTAGGCTTGGATGGCCTCGTTCTGATAGTGAATGCCGCCGACGCGGACACCGCGCTGATCGAGGCTCCGGGTCAGATCGACTCCGAAGATCGACCGACGCTCGTTGGCGCCCGGCGGAGGAACGATGCCGTAGCGTTCCTGCAGCTCGAACCACTTGTCGTACGGCGTCATGTTGTTGAGGCCGGGGTGCTCGCGGCGATGGTAGACATCGACGATGTACTTGACGAGCAACGGGCCGAACTCCTCGCTCAGCATCGATGCCTGGGCCCCCGCGTCGTAGTCTCCCTTTTCTTCGATGCTCCCGAAGGTTCTGCCCGTGTAGTCGTGCAAAAACCCCGTATCGAGGCCGCCGAACCACCGTTCGACATGTCCCCGCATCTGGGGCGCGCCGACGGGGCCGTTCCGCAACGTCGAGCGCAGATTGGCCACGGCAGACCTGAACAAATCCGAGTGCCAGGCGGAGCCCGTATCGGTCTCGACCATGCCGGGGCGTGCGGCCATCGGCCAATCGGATTCGCAACCGGCGGCCAGCGCGTATGCGGTCTTGTCGCTGACTGCCATATGCAAGGTGGCCAGCGCCGTCTCCTTGTTCTCGCTCGAAGACAGGCGCGCGGCCAGAACGCAGCGGCTCGCCACGTCCAACGCGACATGGACGACAATGCGCTCCTTCTTGAACATTTCGATCGTCGCCTTGCTCAGACTGCCGAGGAACGCCTGCGCCGGCGCGAGGGTGATGATCTGCGCTTTGTGACCATCCATCTGGATGCGCTGTCCCGCCCTGACCGCGTCGGATCCTTCACCCACGATGAAGAACTTGCGCTGAGCCGCCGCCGGTCCGTGACGGCCGGCATAGATGCGGATCGCCGGCATCTTCTTGATGAATTTCGCGAACGTCGCCTTCGCGGGTTTGGGGTGACGATCGTCCTCGGGCAGGCTTTCGTTCAGCTTGTCGACGTCCTTGCAGACCTCGCCATACTGCTTCTTCACGGTCGGCTTTTCGATCGAAGCAAAACCGTTCGCGTGCTTGATCATGATCTTGCGGACGGCGGGGGCGATCGTGGACATCACGTTGCCGGAGTTGCAGTGACCGTCCCTCAGAGCGATCGGATCCATGCCACCGGCTTCGTAGGCCTTCAGCCAGCGGCGGATCGTGCGCACGCAGGGCGGCGAGTACATCTCGACCTTACGGTCGCACCTGGCGGCCTTATCGTCGCCGCTGCGGGCGACATCGCGGGCGACGATGATCGGATGCACGACGGCGATGGCCGTCTTAAAGCCGTCTTCGGTCCGCTTGGCTTCCGGGGTGTTTGCCAGATACCGAAGAATCTCGTCGCACCATTCCTGCCGACGCATCACGATCCGCTGCTCGGGGCCGGTCAGATCCATGAGCGAGATGGCACCCGCGGCCAGCCAGCGGGAACGGATTTTGGCCTCTGAATAGAAGCCGGGATCCACGGAGAATTCGTCATTCCGATGCGCTTCGTCGAGTTCCGCGTGCGAGAAGCCTTCGACGATCTGCTCGCCGGGTGCGTGGACCGCGAAAAGGAAATGCCCGGATTCCTCGGTCTTCTCCCACCTGTATTCGCGGCCCCGCAGGACGATGCGGTCGAGCGCTCCGATAACGAAGCGGCGGTTACGGCGCGGGGAGCCGGAGTGGTCGGGAACGAACAACATGGTCTTGGTCCTTACTGCTGAGGGAAAACGGTCAGGCGCGACGGACGCGCGCATCGCTGTCGATGCGGTCGTCGACGAGACGGAGGATACGGCCGCCGATGAGGCGCGCGACCGCGCGGAAGCCGGCGCCGCGGAGGCCGGTGCGGCCGACGAGGTCTGCGATGGTGACGGCGCCCTGGAATTCGGCGGCCGCTTCGCGGACGATGGCGTCGTCCATGGCGTTCGGCACCATCATCGATTCGTGGATCAGCTCGACGTTGTGGC
This sequence comes from Bradyrhizobiaceae bacterium PARB1, assembly GCA_002256345.1. GTDB lineage: Bacteria > Pseudomonadota > Alphaproteobacteria > Rhizobiales > Xanthobacteraceae > Tardiphaga. The sequence goes on from NKIY01000001.1 coordinate 275,651, forward strand.
GGTCGTTGCGGCTGAGATCCTTTTCGGTGATGATGCAGATGTCGTCGGCGAAGTCCGTTCCGCACTGCTCGGCGATGAGACGGACGATCCGCCGGATGCCGCTGCTCTCGATGCGGTCGGACCACTTCACTGCGACCGCCGTGCGACGCGGGGGGATGCGGTCCAGGCGGAAATCGAACGTGTGATGGTACTGGACGCCCCGGTCGATGTAGGGGACGCGGGGCGGCTGTTCCACGATCGTCTCGACGTCCGGGCGCGTCGAGAGTGCCATCCCGACATACAGTTCGATGTTGGACTCCGAGCGGACGAGGCGGCGATCGATCACGAAAGAGGATGTCGCCGCGAACTGCGAGCGCAGCGACGGCGTCCGCGTTGCGAGGCTTGGGAGCGTCGGATACCAGATGTCTTCGGGTGAGTTGTGAACGGTCATGATTTCTCGCGTGCGGGCATGCGCCGGCGTCCGCCGGCGAAGCGTGGATGACGAAGTCTGAGGAAAGGTTGGGTGGGGATCAGCCGGTGCGCGGGACGACGAGCCACTCGGGTTCGTGTTCGGTCCTGACGGTGCAGATGGCGGGGGCCTTTCCGACGATGCGGGTCTGGATGGGCACACCGCTACGCGCAGCGAGTGCGTGCAATTCGTCGGAAGCGTAGATGGCGCCGCGAATGCGAATGCCGTGTTTCAGCACGACATCGGGATCATAGGAGCCGACGACGAGCGACAGGTCCGACTCGCTATCGGGCACGGGCGCCGCGAGCAACACGGAGAAAGCCGCCGAGAAAAGGCTGACTGTGTCGTGACCGACGTTGAATTCGTCGGTTCCCGTACGGGAATGTTGAGAACTATCGCTACGCTTCATGTCGTCACCCTTTGAATAAATGGGCAACAAGCACCTTGCGCTTTGAAATCGCTCGTGCGATTCTTGCGTCGTAAGATGTTGTCGCTTTCGGGCTACTCCTCTTCCAGATGGCTGCGCTCTCCTGTCAAAGATGAAGCGCAGCCATCGCCAAGGGGACCCGTATCGCCTGCGCGTTTTGTGCGCCGGCTGGTGTCCATGATGACTCGCAAACCCGAAAACACGAGCAAAAAGAGTCGTCTAGGCTCCCCTCGGTAGTCGTCGCCGCTTCCGAAAACGATTCATTCCTTCTTGTACATCCCGATCTTGCCGCAGCGTCACCGATTGACCGGATGCCTGACGGCGTCTCGACATCGGTCGCGCTGCGCGAATCCGATCATCGTCACCACGACGTCACTGCCATCACATGCTCCGTCAGACGTTCGGTTTGCGTTCGGCTTTTCAGTCTCGATTCACCGCGGAGCCTCTGGGTGGCCGGTTGGCGGCCAGCCAAAAAACTGACGGTTCGGGATAAACTGTGGGTGGTCGGTGGCGGGCTTACGCGGACTTGTGCGGCGGGCGGCATCGCAAGGGTGTTCCTGCAATCACCATTCGACGTGGTCTGCTTCGACGAGCGCAGCCGCAGCCCGGGCCACCAGAGCCCAGACCGACTGGCGGCGATCATGGTCGGCTATGACCGCCGAAGCGGTCCAGGGGCGCTTACCGGTAAGCGGATTCGCGGCTTCCGAACCGTTGATTGCGTAGTTCGACACGTCGGCCAGGTCGGATCTGTTGGCGATGGTGAGCAGGGCCAGCGTCCGTCGCAGCCTGGGATCGCCTCCGGGCAACAGTTCAACCGAGATTTTCAGCATCGGCACTCTCCAGCGTGGGTTCAGGGACAGGCTCGGGGGCGACCGGGGCGGAGGCAAACAGACGTCTGGCCTCCGCCCCGGCGAGGTAACGGTGCGTCGCGAGAACCTCAGCCATCGCATCGAGAGCGGGACGGCGGCGCCGGACGATCTCGATGGCCTTTGCGTTGAGGCGCTGAAGCCGCGCTTCGACGTCGGCGCGCAGCAATCGGTCGAGGCGAATGACATCGTGGATGTCTCCGCGTTCGCCGAGACTGATCAACGGCCCGCTGAGGCCTTCGCATGCGATCATTTCACCTATGAGCGCGGTGGCCTCCCGGAGATCGGAAGAACTGCCGGCAACCGAGCTACCGAAGACGACGATCTCTGCCGCACGCCCCGCCAACATCGTCGTCGCACGTGCCTCGATCGACCTGGCGGTCTCCATCCCGGGGGTCGGGCGGAAGATGGTCTGCCCGTGAGCGCCCGCAAGGCCGCCGATCGCGGCGTGCACGACTTCGTCGGTTTTCAACTCGATAGCGACCGCCACATGCCCGCATTCGTGGACCGCGATACGACGGATGACGTCCGGCGGCATCGGGTGGGGCGGGATGATCGCGTTCCTGAGATCGACGACGGCAAGCGGCCTCTGTTCAAGCCGGGCAGCGCGCCGCGCGACCTGGACCGCCTGCATCAATTCGGCGGCGGTGCGGTGAGTGGCCATGTCTCCGATCTCGGACAGATCCGCGCCTGCCAATTCGCCGCGAAGCTGATTCCGAATGATCGAGACGACCCCGGCCGCATCCGGGGGAAGCAGTTCGATGGTCCGCCCGAAACGTCCCGGCCTTAGCAGCGCCGGGTCCAACTTATCGATATGGTTCGTGATTCCGACCTGCACGATCGATGGCCGGACGGTTGAAACTAGCAACATGAAGTGGGTCACGACGTTCGTCCAATACGAGGCCGAGCGGGCGTCCATGGTGGCGCGGCTCGGAAATCCGTCGATCTCGTCGAATACAACTACAGCGGGTTTCGAGGCTTCGGCCTGGTCATAGACCGCCGAGAGATTTTTAATAACGGCATCTAAATACCCTGATCCTTTTTGAAACATCTCCGCGACCGACGTGATGATCAACTGCGCTCCGAGCGCTTGGGCCAACATCTGCATTAGGAACGTTTTCCCGAGCCCGGGATTTCCGTGGATGATCACGGACGGATCGACCACATCGTGCCATTCCAGCTCATTTTTCCGGTATGCGGCGAAATCCTCGACGAGCCCCATCGCCCAAATTCGGACCGCCCCATATTCAACTGCGGAGGAAATATCCGGCACCCTTCCGATAGAGCTCGACGTTTGTGCGGTCTGAGCGGCCCGGATGCGGTCGATGATCTGCTGGGCCGACGAGTCGGGACGGAACGCGGCGCGCAGATGTTCGAAGTCGAGTCCGACGGCCGCCACCGCCATTTCCGGCGCGACCTTCTCGTTCGTGTAACGGCTCACCGCGGCGGCGATCACTGCCGCGTCGGGCGGCGCGATCTGGATGCGGATGTCCGCCATCGTGACGAGCGCGGCCGGCAGATTCTTTTCGCTCGGCGCGATGCCGATCACGCTCCGCGCCTTGGCGACCAGGTCCGCCACCTCGTCGTTGCCGACCTCGGCGGCATGCAGCTTGCTCGACCCGTCGCGCCAGATGGTCGTCCAGGAATTGCCCAGCAGGCGCTGAGCCCGGCGGACCAGCGGCTTCACCCATGATGCCGACGGAGCCAACGCGACGGCGAAGAGCAGCTCGCCGCTGGCGAAGCGACGGCGGTCATCCTTGGGCAGCGCCGCCGAGATCGCAGCGTCGATCAGACACTGCGCGGCGGAGGGAGTGGGGTGCGAGCCAAGAAAATCTTCGGCTTCCGGGAAATCGGTATCGTCATCGTTCTCCGCCATATGAATCCTTCTCAACAGGTAAAAGCTTATCGACATGCGGCCACCAGGGCCGGAAGCGCTCAGGAGCGGCTCCGCACGACAGTGCTGCGTCCGCACCACTCGTTCAGATCGAGTTCGATCACGTCGGCGCAGACGAGGGAGAACACTGCTCCGACCGGGTCTTCAGGTCCTGGGACGAGGGAATAGAGCTCACCCAGCGTGAGGGGGCCGTCGTCCAATACGCGCGCCAGCTCCATGCCCATGGCGACACCGACCCGCACGCGGCGGTACGACCAAATGGCGCGGGCGCAGCTGAAGCGCGGTTCGCGCATGATTTCCTCGCCGGTGATCCTGAGGGTGCGGAAACCGAGTTCGGCGATCGCCCTGCCGACGACGGCGTCCTCGTCGGCAGGGCGCACGGGGCGGCAATGCTCGACGTCGATGACGTACCGCCCGTCCATGCGGTCGATGGTGACCGCGCGGAAAGCCTGCCTGCGGCAGTCGTCGGAAGTCATCTCGAGCACGCCCATGCGCCGGACGCGCGGATCGAGCGAGAGCTGAACCAGGACGTCCCGCATCATTCCCTCGCCGGGATTCTCTATGGGGAAGGCGCTTTTGGGAGAGTGGAATACGGAAAGGGCGTTACGGACCGCCATCGGACCTCACACGTTCGAGGGGTGAACCGGCTGGGTTCGATTGGAAACCGCATCCAGTACGGTCGAGCACCGACGACGGCCGCCTTCGGCAGCCGCGTCGGATCGGAAGTGGGGAGGAGTGCTAGGCGCTGTACGCGAGGCGACCGAAGGCGCCGGCCGGACGGCTGCCAGCCTTCACGATGGTCCGGTCGTCGAACCCGGCGTTGAGGTCGAGCGTAACGTCGCCATCGCATGCCAAGGCGAAGACTACCGAGATCGGATCGCGATCCGTATCGACGAGGGCGGGAATGGAGCGCAGAGGAAGCGGACCCTCCGCGTCGAGGGTGCCGAGGATCTGTTCGCGGTCGTCTGCGTGGACGTGAACATCGCGGTGGCGCCAGATCCGGCGCGCGGCGGAGAAGCGCGGCTCCCGACGGACGTCCGCGGCGTCCACCGTCAGAATGGCCGTGCATCCCTCTGCGAAGGCCAAAGCGAGGAGATGTTCTCCCGTCGGATCACAGGACGGGCGGGCGTCCGTCAGATCGACCGCGAAGAGACCATCGTCGCGATCCAGGACGAGCGCATCCACCGCGACGATGGTGCCATCCACCTGCAGGCCCGGATGATAGGCGATGCGGCGGACGTTCGCGTCCAAGGTCGACTGGATCAGGAAATCGCGACGAAGGTGGTGTCTGACTGGAATCGCCCGTTCGGTCTTCGGGCCTACGAAAAGGGGCTGGGCTTTCTGAAGCTTCATTTGTCCTCGTCATTTAAGCGCGCAAACGCAGACGCCGTGTCGCGTGAGCGATTACGGGCGTCTGTCGCCTATGGCGGATCTCTCAGAACATAGAAGGGAGGATGGGTCGTAGATCACGGAATACGTTCAAAGTCAAGTTTAAAACATCACAATAGATGCTTCATAATGAACGGTGTGTCTACATGGTAATGGGGTGCAGTCGGATTGCATCCGAACGCATGGTTTCGGCGATCTAATCGAACCGAGACGTTTTTCGTCAATATCACTAATTCAACCGGTCGTGATGATCGGCTGGCGAAAGCGGAAGCGTTCGCTATCCTTTGCGATAGGATCCGTCGGTTGGAATGAGGCTTCGACATGATCGATGGCGAAGAAGACCTGGATTATCTCGGACACGTGCTGCAGGTCAGGCGGCTCGGGGGCGGTTGGGTTGCGCGTATAAGACGGGCGGATGGGGTAATCCTGCCGCGTTCGCCCTTGAGTATCGACCTCGCCCGGCGGGAAGCCGTGATCAAAGAGGCGATGCGGCGGATAGGGAAGGCGGCAATTGACGAGATTCCCAGCGCCGGCGGCGATGCGCCGCTCACGGAAGCCTGAACCTACGGAGGGATAAAATCGTCGGTCTACGCGACGCTCCGTCGTCTAGTGTCGACTCTGCGTCAGCCGCCGAACCTCCCTTGCGATGACCAATTCTTCGTTCGTTTCGATGACGCGCGCGACGATCTCGCTCCGATCGCAAGTGATGACGCCGGCGCCCGAGGCGTTCAGGACAGGGTCGAGCCGCAGACCGAGCCAAGCAAGGTGATCGCATATCGACGCCCGAATCTCCGGGCTGTTCTCGCCTATCCCGCCGGTGAAGACGATGGCGTCGCAGCCGCGCAGAGCCGTCATCATGGACGCCATGTGTTCCGCCGCCCGTGCACAGAATTGCGCGACGGCTTGACGGGCTCCAGCATTCCGCTCACCGATCAGGGTGCGCATGTCCGCCGAGCTGCCGGACACACCGAGCAAGCCGGATCGGTGATACAGAAGATTTTCGACGGCCTCGATGCACATCTCGCGCGTTCGCTGCAGATACAGCACCAACGCCGGGTCGATTGCACCGCTGCGGGTTGCCATCATCAGACCGTCGAGCGGGGTGAAGCTCATCGAAGTGTTGATGCTGCGGCCGTCCAACAGCGCACAGACCGACGCGCCACTGCCGAGATGCGCCACCACGGTGCGGCGCTGGTGGGCGTCGAGGCGGCTGGCGATATAGGCGAAGGACAGGCCGTGAAAGCCGTAGCGGCGGATGTCGGCGCCGAGATCGGGCAGTGCGAAATTCCGATAGACCGGCGGCATGTCATGATGGAAGGCAGTGTCGAAACAAGCGATCTGGCGCAGTGCCGGACGCGTGCGCATGATCGTCCGGATCGCGGCAAGGCCGATCTGCTGGTGTAGCGGCGCCAAAGGGCTCAGCGCGTCGAGACGTCGCAAAATGGCGTCGTCCACCTGAACCGGCTCGACGAAATCGGGACCGCCATGAACGACGCGGTGGCCGACCTCGACGATATCATCGTCGCCAAGTAGCGGTTCGAGACGTTCCAGCAGGGCCGACGTGGGATCGTCGGCGTGGCCATGCGCGTCCGGCGCGGTTAGCTCCCGACCAGCGGCATCGGTGATCCTGAAATGAACGTCGCCAGCGTGGTGATCGAGCTTGCCCTTGTAGCGCAGCGCGAGCGATACGTCGTCGCCTGCCCGATAAAGCGCGAACTTAATGCTCGATGAGCCGGCATTGAGGACGAGGGTCGTTGGGGCCATAACTTAGCCGTCCAGAGCGTCGAACGGCCAGCGCCAGTTCTGGATCTCCGGCATGTCCTCGCCGTTGGCGCGGACATAGCGATGATGTTCTGCGAGCTTGGCTTGGAATGTCCGCCGTGCCAGCGCGCCCGCGGCCGCGAGCTGCGGCAAGCGATCTATCGCCTCGGTAGCGAGGCTGAATCGGTCGAGCCCGTTGAGGACCACCATGTCGAACGGCGTGGTGGTGGTGCCGCGTTCGCGAAAACCCTTGACATGTAAGTTTTTGTGATTGGCGCGGTTATAGGCGAGACGGTGGATCATGTAGGGATAGCCGTGATAGGCGAAGATCACCGGCCGGTCGCGGGTGAAGATGCGGTCGAAATCCTTTTCGCTGAGGCCGTGCGGGTGCTCTTCGCGCGGCTGCAGCGACATCAGGTCGACGACATTGACGACGCGGATCTTGAGGTCCGGAAATCGCTCCCGCAACAGGCAGACGGCGGCGAGCGTCTCCAGCGTTGGAACGTCGCCGGCGCAGGCCATCACCAGGTCGGGCTCGTCCGCCCCTTCGGTGCCAGCCCACGTCCAGATGCCGATGCCGTCGCGGCAATGAACTTCGGCGGCGGGCATCGACAGCCATTGCGGCGCGGGTTGCTTGCCGGCGACGATGACGTTGATGCGGTCGTAGGTCTGCAAACAGTGGTCGGTCACCCACAGCAGCGAGTTAGCGTCCGGCGGGAAATAGATGCGGACAATGTCGGCGTCCTTGTTGGCGACGAGATCGACGAAGCCGGGGTCCTGATGGCTGAAGCCGTTATGATCCTGCCGCCAGACGTGCGAGCTGAGAAGATAGTTCAGCGACGAAACCGGTTGTCGCCACGGCAGCTTGCGCGACACTTCGAGCCACTTGGCATGTTGGTTGAACATGGAATCGACGATATGCACGAAGGCTTCGTAGCAGTTGAACAGGCCATGGCGACCGGTCAATAGATAGCCTTCGAGCCAACCCTGGCAGAGATGCTCGCTGAGCACTTCCATGACGCGGCCGTCCTGCGCGAGGTGCACGTCGTAGGATTCCGTCGTCTCCATCCAGGTGCGGTCGGTGGTTTCGAACACCGCATCGAGGCGGTTAGAGGCGGTCTCGTCGGGCCCAAACAGCCGAAAGTTGCGCGTGTCGGCATTGAGCGCGAACACGTCGTTCAGCAGCTTCCCCATTACGCGGGTGGCTTCGCTGGTCGCATGGCCGGGCGCGGCGACGTCCACGGCATGACTACGGTAATCCGGCATCCGGAGGGGCTTGCGGAGGCTGCCGCCGTTGGCATGCGGATTGGCGCCCATGCGGCGCGTGCCTGATGGCGCTAGTGCCTGCAGATCGGCGACGAGGCGGCCTTGGTCGTCGAACAGGGTCGCGGGCGCGTAGCTCTGCATCCACTGTTCGAGGATGGCGAGATGCGCGGGATTGCTGCGGACACCGTCGATCGGCACCTGATGGGCGCGCCAGAACCCCTCCACCTTCTTGCCGTCCACTTCCTTCGGGCCTGTCCATCCCTTGGGACTGCGAAGCACGATCATCGGCCAGCGCGGCCGTGCCGAGTTCCCATTGCGGCGAGCAGCGTCCTGAATAGTACGGATCCGATCGAAGGCCTGATCGAGCGCGCGCGCCATCTGCCGGTGCATATCGGCGGGATCGCTGCCTTCGACGAAGATGGGCTCGTGGCCGTAGCCTTCGAACAGCGCGGCAAGCTCGTCGTGGTCGAGGCGGCCTAGAATTGTGGGATTGGCGATCTTGTAGCCGTTCAGGTGCAGAATCGGCAGCACGGCGCCGTCGGCGGCCGGATTGAGGAATTTGTTCGAATGCCACGAGGCGGCCAACGGGCCGGTCTCCGCCTCGCCGTCACCGATCACGCAGGCGACGACGAGGTTCGGATTGTCGAATGCGGCGCCGTAGGCGTGCACCAGCGCATAGCCGAGTTCTCCGCCTTCATGGATGGAGCCGGGCGTCTCCGGAGCGGCGTGGCTGGGGATGCCGCCTGGAAAGGAGAATTGGCGGAACAGTTTCGCAAGGCCGGTGGCGTCGCGGCTGACGTCGGGATATATTTCGGAATAGCTACCTTCGAGGTAGGTATTGGCGACCATACCCGGACCGCCGTGTCCTGGACCACAGATGAAGATGAGGTCGGCATCGCGCTCGCGGATGATGCGGTTCAGATGCACATAGATGAAGTTGAGTCCCGGGGTAGTGCCCCAATGACCGAGGAGCCGGGGCTTGATGTGGCGCGACTGCAGTGGTTCGCGGAGCAGCGGATTGTGGAGCAGATAGATCTGTCCGACCGAAACATAGTTTGCCGCGCGCCAATATGCATCGAGACGGTCGAAATCGGTGTGTGTCATTCGGAAAGCTCCGCCGGAAGGAGTTCTTCCTCTCAATATATGCTTAGTATGTGGCGATTTTGAATTTGGCGACACGGGTGCCGGGAACAGGGCGTTCAGATCGGCTTAAGCTGCATTAAGTGGATGGGACCCGCAACCGGAGGACATCCCGAGTTGGCGTGTGGATCGGGCCGGAGCGACCGGATAAAGCGAATGACTGCTCGCGAGAGCTGGAACTCCGGCCTTCGGGCCGATAGTAGTCGCGCTCCGGCGAGGCCACGCCCTGAGTTCGTCCCGCGGCACAAGCCGGATGACGTAGCGAATTAAATATCCCGACCTCGACGGCATAGATCTCTGCCCGGCGACCGTCCCTTCTCTTGGCCGGTGATCTTCGTGCAGCGAATCTTAGTGGGACCGCGGCAGAAGGCTGATTTCCGCTAGGCCGCCCGCACCGTCTGCAGGAATTTCGCGACTTCCGATCTCAAGAGTTCCGATTGCGCCGATAGCTCGCGTGCCGCATCCAATACGCCTTGAGCCGTCTGACCGGCTTCGCCCGCGGCCGCCATCACCTGTTGGACGTTGCCGGATACACCGCGCGTACTCTGGGCCGCAAGTTGCGCGTTGCGCGAGATCTCTCCCGTCGCCGCGTTCTGTTCCTCGACGCCCGCCGCAATCGCGGTGGAAGCCTGCTTCACCGCGTTGATTACGGCCGTCACGTTGGCGATCGTCTCGACAGCCAGGGTGGTCGAACCCTGTATGTCCGCGATCTGGGTCGCGATGTCGGCCGTGGCCCGCGCTGTCTGCTCGGCGAGGTTCTTCACCTCCGACGCGACGACCGCGAAACCACGTCCCGCCTCGCCCGCGCGCGCCGCCTCTATGGTCGCGTTGAGGGCGAGGAGATTCGTCTGGGAGGCAATGTTCGTGATGAGATCGACGATCGTCCCTATCTTCTGGGCCGCGACGGAAAGATCCTGGATCATCCGGCCTGCATCGTTCGCCCGGTCGGCCGCACGGGTAGCTGTCTCCGCCGAATCGTTCACGCGTTCGCTGATCTCCCGGATGGAGCTGGAAAGTTGTTCCGCAGCCGTGGCGACCGCATCGACGTTCGTCATGGATCCTTCGACGGCCAGCGCGGCTGAGCTCGATTCACCAGCGGTCTGTTTGGTCACCGCCTGCAGTGCCTGGGCAGAAGCCTGCAGTTCGGTCGCGGCGGACGCTACGATGCCCACCACGCCTCCGACCGCCGAGTCGAACTGATCGGCCAATCGCTCGAACATGATCTTTCGTTCGCGACGTCCAGCCTCGATGTAGACGGAAATCGCCAGGTCGATGTCGAGCAGCGACGCCTTCACGAGCGCCTGTTGAATACGGTTTCTCTCGTCGTCCCGGTTCTTTCCGAGCCTCCGGAACGGCATGTCGTTTGCGATCGCTTCGATCAGCACGCCGATGAGCTTGTTGTATCCGCCGATGTACCACCGCGGTTCGAGACCGAGCGAGTTGTGAACCTTTCCGACCTTGGTCACGGAAGCATGGTACGTGTCCCCGAAGGTGCCCTCGAGGATCAAAGCCCAATGCTTCAGTTGCATCTGCTTGGCGTGATTCATATGGTCGCGGCTTCTAAAGAACCGCGCCGTTTCCTCGAAACCGCTAATGTGGTCGTAGAACGCGTCGAGCGCTCCGGGGAGAACGCTCATCACCAACGGGCCCGCGGCCTTGAGGCAAGCAACGTCAACGGGTCCCATCTTGTAGAATGCAAGTCGGCGCGTCATCTCGTTGCGACGTGTATCCATATCAAAATACCTCGATTGAAATGCGCTCGGGACGATGGACGAAGTCCGAATCGGTGAAATGCTATCCGGCCAATCTCATATCAACAATATGTGTATTCATGTTTAAAATATCATAATCTTAGTATAGTGCTCCTTTCTGCATCGCTCGGCTGGTTTGTTGGGCCTTGCCGCAGCTGGCTTGCTCGAGCCGGGGTCGGTTGCTTCAGGAGGGGGCATGAGCGAAAAGGAAAAACGTAGCGGTTTTCGTCGCCGTACGCTCAAGGCTGGATCCCTGGAGTTTGGCGGAGGCGCGTTCGACTGCGTGGTCCGAAATCTGTCCGAGCGCGGCGCGGCGGTAGAAATCGAGAACCCTGTCGGTATACCAGAGCGGGTCGTTCTCCATATCGCCGCGGAGAATTGCCGGCGCGCTGGTCGCGTGGTCTGGAAAAAGGCGCACCGGATCGGCCTGGAATTCGATTGAACGGCATCTCCCTCGGGACGCGAAGCCGCTTGCTCGCAGCCGTGCGAAGTCGGCGATAGCGCCGTCATCGTGCGGACTTACGGTGCCCGGAAGCCTGCAATCGGCAACGCCGCCCCGCCGCGCCCAAAACGCTCAGCGCGACCGGGAGCGCTCCGAAGGCGAGCCAGAACGCAAGATCTCTTAGGCCATCACCGAACAGAGCGGACGCCAGGCAGGTGGCGCTGGCCTGCCGACGATCAAGAAAAATGCGGCGGATGAGAGCGCGTGCTTTCGTGACTAGCACTCGTCCTGGAGGCGGAAGCATGTTTCACCGCAACACTGCACGGGAAACGGAGCGATGAGCCAGTTGCGTCCGCGGCGGTCCTCGAACTGCGGAACGCACTCGATGATCCCGAAGGGCGCGCCAATACTACGGCGCCTGTTTCAAGACTTCGAGGGAACGCGCCATCGCGATGCAAGGATACCCGCCGGAACCTTGGACAGCGACAGAACGTTGGCCGATCATGAATGGGGGAGCGGATGGAAAAGCAGCGCGTGTCTAGCTCGTTGGCGCAGGTGGCGCGGCGGCTCAAGCGATCGGTCGTTCGTGAAGGAAAGCCGTTTCCGCTCGGGGCGACCTGGGACGGCCTCGGCGTAAATTTCGCGCTGTTCTCGGCACATGCCGCTCGCGTGGAGCTGTGCCTCTTCGACGCTCGCGGGGAACGCGAACTCGAACGTATAGACCTGCCCGAATATACGGATGAAGTCTGGCACGGCTATCTTCCCAACGCCCGCCCGGGCACCGTCTATGGCTACCGCGTGCATGGGCCGTTCGAGCCCGATGCAGGGCATAGGTTCAATCCCAATAAGCTCGTGATAGATCCATACGCGAAGCAGCTCGTCGGGCAGTTGAAATGGGGGCCGCAGCTGTTCGGCTACCGTTTCGATCACCCCGACAAGGATAGGTCCTTCGACGACAGCGACAGCGCCGCTCTCATGCAGAAATGCAGGGTCATCGATCCCGCTTTCACATGGGGGTCGCCTCGCAAACCGGATACTCCCTGGGAGCAGACGATCTTCTACGAGACCCACGTGAAGGGATTCACGCAGCTACACCTGATGGTGCCCCAGGCCGAGCGCGGAACCTATGCGGGTCTGTCGCATGCCCATGTCCGGGACTACGTGAGATCGCTAGGCGTGACGGCGATCGAGCTGCTGCCGGTCCATGCCTTCATCGACGACAGCTATCTGGTCGAGAAGGGCTTGCGGAACTACTGGGGGTACAACTCGCTGGCGTTCTTCGCTCCGGAGCCGCGCTATTCCCGGACGGGCGACATCGCCGAATTCAAGACGATGGTGAACCAATATCACGCCGCGGGCCTCGAGATCATACTGGACGTCGTCTACAACCATACGGCCGAAGGCAACGAGCTGGGTCCCACGCTTTCCCTCAAGGGCATCGACAACGCCAGCTACTACCGGCTGGCGCCCGACAGGCGCTACTACATCAACGATACGGGCACGGGCAACACCGTGAACATGTCGCACCAGCGCGTCATCCAGATGGTGGCCGACTCGCTCCGATATTGGGCGAACGAGATGCGGGTCGACGGATTCCGGTTCGACCTCGCGACGATCCTCGCCCGAGAGCCGCACGGTTTCGACGAGGGCGGGGGATTCCTCGACGCCTGCCGCCAAGATCCGACACTGAACGGTGTCAAACTGATCGCCGAGCCATGGGACATCGGGCCGGGCGGCTACCAGGTCGGTCAGTTTCCCCCGGGATGGGCGGAATGGAACGACAAGTTCAGGGATGCTGTGAGATCCTTTTGGAAAGGAGATCCCGGATTGATGCCGGAATTCGCCAAGCGGATCTCCGGATCGGGAGACCTTTTCGATAAACGCGGCAGAAAGACGTGGGCCACGGTCAACTTCGTGACGGCGCACGACGGGTTCAATCTCAACGACCTCGTATCCTACAACGACAAGCACAACGAGGCCAATGGCGAGGACAACCGCGACGGTCACTCGAACAATCACTCCTGGAATCACGGCGTCGAGGGCGAGACGACAGATTCCGCCATCAATACCCTGCGGGAAAGGCAGAAGCGGAATCTGCTTGCGACCGTTTTACTTTCCAAAGGCACCCCGATGCTTCTCGCCGGCGACGAGTTCGGCCATTCGCAGCGCGGCACGAACAACGCCTACGCCCAGGACAACGAGATCACCTGGTTGGACTGGCTCGACAGCGGATCGCACGGCCAGAGCCTTCGCGAGTTCACGAAAAAGCTGATCGCGGTTCGGAGGTCCCACCCGGTACTCTCACGCGGGCGGTTCGTCACCGGGACCTACAACGATCGCCTCGACGTGAAGGATGTCGCATGGATCTCTCCAACCGGAGAGGAGATGACGCAGGGGCAGTGGGACGACGCCAATGCGAAATGCTTCGCCATGCTGCTCGACGGTCGGGCCCAGGAGACCGGCATAATCCGGAGGGGAGAGGATTCCACCGTCGTTCTCATCTACAACTCCCACCACGACGTCGTGAACTTCACGCTTCCATCCGTGCCGGAAGGACAGTGCTGGGAGCTGCTGGTCGACACGAATGCTCCAGACGCACGGTCTGCGCGACACGACTTCGGTGAGACCTACGCGATGACCGGACGATCGCTGGTGGCTCTCGGTCTCGTCGCCGGTCGGCCGGACCATGCGACGCCCGTGATCTAGCGCCGTCGGTGACACGTTCGTCGCAACCGACGCGCTCCCTGCGGAGACCGCGGGAGCTTACAGATCCAGCCGCGACGGTCGGAGGCAGCCCGACTGCAATTTTTCGCGCGGCGCCCTTGATCGGTTCGGCCGATTCACCCACATGGCGGTCGCCCCCAACGAAAGGAGAGAGGAGGCCTTAACATGACGTTCTCTGCCATGTCCCAATACGACGATATTCACGCCAATTCGCTTCTGGCCAGTACCTTCAGCCATCCACGCGAGGTCCTCGCCAATCCCCTTCTGGATATCCTGCAGAAGCGGTGCATTCTGGCCACCTGGGCCTCGGACGCCTTCGCCGTCGAAGGAAAGCCTTGGCTCCGCCAGATTCCCGGTTCCGACCGCCAGGTGCGCATCGGCGACATCTTGGCAGCCCTGCGGACGTTGGACGGAGACGATGGTCCTCCCCCGATGCGCGGCGGAGCGGTCCCGATCCGTTTCTCCCGGACGCGAGCGGTCGGCCAGACCGCCTACGAAGTGAAGCGGCAAAGAACGGCTGCTCACATCTGACGGCGGGCGGCCGGCGCCAAGGCGCCGGCCAGCCTGAAGAAGCGATTACAGTACGACCATCTGTTCACCATACCGGTAACGCCTCGTTAAGCACCTAGCGAGCCTACCGACGTCGACGCGGATCCACTTACAATGTTGCGGATCAGGGCCTAGATTAGTCAACCACGTGTTCGCGGGATCAAGCTCTCTGCTCCTTCCGTAGTCTCATAGGCGTTCCGCGATCGATAGGGCGTTTCCCAGCGCGGCGCCTTCCGCGGTGTTGTCGAAGATGCACCAGCTGGAGACCGCGGGGCTCTGAGCCATTTTTTCGGCGATGTGGTCGAGCGATGCCTCGCCGTAGTCGGAATAGTACGTTCTCGGCGCGCCGTGCAGACGGTAGTAGGCGAAACCATCCCATCCTCCCGGCTCCCCGTCGCCGTGAAGCACTGGGTGGGCGGCCACGCGGGTCACGGACAACCGTTTGAGAAACGCGTCTGCCTCCGGCGTGAACCAGCTCGCATGGCGGGGCTCGATGGCGAAAGCGGCAGGGATGACCGAGCGCGCGTGTCCGAAGAACCTTCTTGCTATACCGGCGTCGAACGCCAGCTTTGGAGGCAGCTGTACGAGAACGACGCCTAGCTTGTCACCAAGACCCGTAACCTCGTCCGCGAAGTTCCGGAAGAGGTTGGAGGCGTCCGCCAGACCATGGTCATGCGTGATGGCTTTGGGCAACTTCACGGAGAATCGAAAGTCCGGCCCCACCGACCGGGCCCACTTCTCGTACGTGCTCCGCCGATGCGAGCGTGAGAACGAGGAATTGACCTCGACGGCCTCGAGGCGGGTTGCATAGCGCTCCAGCAGGCTGCCCTCCGACGGGAAGCGGCTTTTGTAGGCAGGAGGGATGGACCAGCCAGCCGTTCCTACGAATGCTTGCGCGACTTTCAACCGAACCACTCCGCGCCTAAAAAATGGCCCGCCGAAGCGGGCCATAAGCCTAGCGATACAGGGACCGTTCCTTACGGACCTCTTCGGCGCCGTAGGGCTGGCTGGCCGGATCGTAGCCAGTCCAGCCGGTCTTCTGCCAGGCGGCGCTGCGGTCGCGCAGATTGACGGAAGAGGCGTCGAGGACGGCTTCCAAACGGGACTTATCGCCGTCCGCTACCTTGGCCGTCACCAGCGAGCCACCGCGACGGACACCTTCGGCATAGAGGGGAGCTTCGTCGTCCGACACGCCGGCTTCCGTCAGCGCGCCTACGAGACCGCCCGTGGCGGCACCCGCAGCGGCACCGACCGCCGTCGCGGCCAGCCAGCCGGCCGCAACCACAGGTCCGAGGCCAGGAATGGCGAGAAGCCCGAGGCCGGCGAGCAGTCCGGCCGCACCGCCGATGCCCGCGCCGACGCCCGCGCCGGTACCAGCGGCTTCCGCGCGGTCATCTACGCCGTCGCCGTCGCGATCTTTCTTGCCGTCGAACCAGCCGTCGGAGTTGTTGGCGACGATGCTGATGTCGGAATGCGGAACGCCGGCGGCCTCGAGCTTGGTTACGGCAGCCTGAGCGTCCGAGTAGTTATCGTACAGACGGGAAATAGTCGCTGTCATTTGCTTCTTCCTTACTTGGCCGCGTTAACGTTGCCCTGGAAATCGACGCTGATGCCTGTCGGCATGCCGCCCTTGGAGGCCTTGCCGCGCCAGACGCCATTGTCGTCCTTCTTCAGCTCCGTCACGTTGCTGTAGCCGGCCTTCTCGATCGCAGACTTGGCTTGGCCTTCCGTGAAGGAATTTCGGCCGGCGACAGGTGCGTTGGAGTTCTTCTTCTCGGTGTTGACGGCGCCGTTGTTCGGTCCGTCCTTGGCCGGCGGGTTCTGCGCGAAAGCGGCTCCGGAAGCGAGTAGGGCGGCAGTTACGATAAAGGTGGAGATCGGTTTCATGCGAATCCTCACATGTTGGTGACAGGGTTTGTCCAACAGCCGGAAACAAGCTCCGTTCCATTCTTTCATGCCTAAAAGAGTTCACCCGAGCGCAGACTCAGTCGGGCGAGGCGACGGAGTCCACGTGAAGCCGGAAACCGCCTCTGGCCCGATCCTTGTATGAGGGAGCACATGCGTTATGGCCGCAGCGCCTAAAGGATCAAACCCGATGCCCAATGCCCCCCTCGAGGCCGAAGACTTCCGTTCGCCCGCAGTCATGCTTTCCGGCGTGGTCGACTACGACATGTATCGGAGTTTCCGCCAACAGCTCGACCTGGTGGCAGAAAGGACCCTCGTAGTCTGCGAATTGTCCACACTTGGCGGCGATCCGGAGGTAGCGCGCATGATGGGCGAAGACGTCCGCTTCCATAGCGAGCTTTCGCCCGATCGTAGGCTGGTCTTCCTCGGCAAGGCGGCGATCTATTCCGCGGGCGTGACCTTCATGAGCTTCTTCGCCCGTGAGAACCGCTACGTGACGCGCGGGAGCCGTCTGATGATCCACGAGCGCAAGCTCTCGAAAATGCTCACGATCGATGGTCCCCTCACGACGTGTCTGGCGTCCGTCCAGGCGACGTTGAACGAGATCGAGAGCTCCATTGCGATCCAGAACGAAGGATTCGAGAACTTGGTACGTGGCTCCCAGGTGGCGTTGGAGGAGGTGCTGCAGAAAGCACCCAGCAACTGGTACGTCGAGGCGAACGAGGCTTGCCAGCTCGGCCTCATCGAAGCAGTTCTTTAGGCGGGTGAAGCAGCTTTTCAAAGCAACTGGCCCCTGGATCTTTCAGTGGTGTCCGTCAGCGGGTCGCCAACGGCATCCGACGCATCCGTCGTCGGGCAAGGCGGACACCCCCAGCAAAACTTCGGCCCCCATAAAAAACGCGGATGGGTATGGCAACGCCTCGCTAACCCTCACGCGTCATCCTGCCGAGGGGCGGCCCGACATCGGCCCGTAGACGATTTCCGCAGAGTTGGATGACGAAATTGTTCCGCATGCGCCGACAGCAGACGATCCATGCTCGCGCCGAAGCCATCCACCGCGCGCACGCGGTCGCGGAGTACTTGCCCGACGGCACCTTGGTCGATGCGAATCCCGCTTATCTGGAGATGATCGGCTATTCACTCGCCGAGATCTTAGGAAAGCATCACGGTATGCTCGTCCCGTCCTCGGTGCGGGATACTGAAGACTACCGGATCTTCTGGGCGCAGCTCGCCAAGGGAGAGAGGTCTTCCGGACGCTTCAAGAGGATCCTGAAGGGCGGTGCCGAAATCTGAATTCAAGGCTCCTACTATCCGCTAAGAGACAAAGCCGGGCGCTGCGTCGGCATCATGGAAGTCGCCACGGACGTCACTCCGGAGCGGGCGCGCGCCATAGACGCCGAAGGCAAAGTGACGGCGATCGATCGGGCGCAGGCCGTCATCGAATTCGCCGTCGATGGAACGATCCTGACGGCAAACGAGAACTTTCTTAAGACCATCGGTTACGGCTTGGACGAAATCCGCGGGCGTCATCATCGCATGTTCGTGCCGCTAAACGAGGCAGAAAGCCCGGCATATGCAGAATTCTGGGCCGGCCTGGCCGAAGGCCGATACGACGCGGGCGAGTACAAGAGGATTGCAAAGGGAGGCAAGGAGTTGTGGCTTCTGGCGACCTACAATCCCATCTTTGACGAGACCGGCAAGCCCTTCAAGGTCGTGAAGTTCGCGAACGACGTTACGCAGCAGAAGATGAACTCGGTGGACTACGGCGGGCAGATCGCGGCGATCGAGAAGTCCCAGGCGGTGATCGAATTCCGTATGGACGGAACGATCATACGAGCTAACCAGAACTTCCTCGACGCCGTCGGCTATTCGCTCGACGAGATCGTCGGTCGGCATCACGGCATGTTCGTGGACCCCGCGGAGCGCTCAACCGGCGCGTATACCGAGTTCTGGGCGGACCTCAACCGCGGCAATTATCGGTCGGACGAGTTCAGGCGCATCGGAAAGGGCGGCCGCGAACTCTGGATCCAGGCGTCCTACAATCCTATCCTCGATCTCAACGGGAAGCCTTTCAAGGTCGTGAAATACGCGACCGATACCACGGCTCTGGCCATCGGACGGAGGAAGGCGTCGCGCGCGCATTCGCTGATCGAATCCGTGGCTGCGGGCAGCGAGGAGATGAGCGCTTCGATCCAGGAAATCTCCGCGACGATGTCCAAGTCTCGTCGGACGGCTGCCGAAGCGGCCGATCTCGTCAGAGTGGCGGACCTTCAGGCCTCGCGGCTCAACGATGCGGCGCAGGCGATGGGAGGCATCGTCGAACTGATCGGCAACATCACAAGCCAGATCAACCTCCTCGCGCTGAATGCGACCATCGAGTCAGCGCGCGCCGGCGAGTCCGGGCGCGGCTTCGCCGTGGTTGCTTCGGAGGTGAAGAACCTCGCCAACCAGGCGAAGCAGGCGACCGACAAGATCACCGACGAGATTGCCGGTTTGAACGGCGTCAGCGGCGACGTGGTGAGCGCGCTGGCCGGCATCAAGCGAGCGATCGAGGATGTGCGGGAGTACGTCAACTCCACCGCGGCGGCCGTCGAGGAGCAGAGCGCGGTCACCGCCGACATGTCCGTCAACATGCAGAGGGCCGCCGCCGAGCTGTCGTGATCGGGTCGTCGGCCAAATATGCGTATTTCCGGAAAACCGTCGAGGCCTGAGAGTAGTCACCAAGATTCTTGGGCCACAAAGCCTTCGGCGCTCCTCAACTTGGGAGGAGCATCACGGGCGGCGAAAAAGCCCTCAGGGTTCAGGGGCGCAGAAGTCGCCAACGGTCGGCGGTGTCCGACGATCCATCGCTCTAGATGAAGGAAACGTCCCGCCTAAAACCGTATCTTCCTCCGAAACGAACAAATCCACCGCGTCGGTGGAACGAGCTCGCGACGTGAACATTGCACCGTCGCCCTGATGTCTACGTCCGACGTGCTGGCTCCCGTTAAAAGAGGTTTCCATGACCGACGATCAGACGCCTTCGGTGACCGAGCAACTGTCGGACGTCACCGCGACCGTGACCGAGAGCGTGAAGTCCGCCGCGAGCACCCTAAGTGGCGCGATCGAGGAAGGCCGGAAGCCCGGTAATTCGCTCGACACGCTGAGCAAGGTGGTGCGCCAGGCACCTCTCGCAGCATTGGTCGTCGCTTTTCTCGTCGGGCGGGCCTCGAAGAGGCGCTGGTGATGCTCGACGAGCTAAACCGAAAGATCGACCGCGCCAAGCATGCCACCGCAGCCTATCTTCATGATCAGATGGAACAGACCCAGACGCTCGCGGTCTCCTATGCGGTGGCTGTCGCCCTATACGCGGCCGCGGCCATCATCCTAATGGCTGCGATGCTTGTCGGCGCGATGGCTGGTTTTCGCTGGATCGAGATAAATTATGGGCTCGACCGAGCGTTAGGCGCGCTGGGTGATATCCTCGGATCATTCATGGTCCTTTGCACCGCTCTCGCCATCTACCGCTTGAAACGCCCTTCCAAGCGCATCATGCCACGCGCGAGCCGATTGCCTGTCGCAATCAGCTCATCGCCGTCTTGCAACGAAATCGCGCCGGCGGCGACCATCGCGTCGTTGCCCATCCGCAGCGGCGAGGCACGCGGCGGCTCCGCCGTGCCTGCACTCGTCATCGCGTCGTCTCTGATCGGATGGGCGTGGCTGCGGCGACGAAATTCACGACGATCAGCCTAGGCTGACCATGGGGGAGTTTGCAGATGCGTATAGATCCTCCAATCCAGAACGAGATTATCGATTCGAAGCGAGAGGCCACAGGTCTGGTCGCGGCTGTGGCAAGCGCGATTCTCGCGGCCATGATCATCGCAGCCTTGTATTTCGGTCGGGATATCTTCGTCCCGATGGCGTTGGCGATCCTCCTCACCTTCGTCCTGGCACCCGCGGTGCACGCCCTGCAGCATATCCGCGTGCCACGTAGTCTCGCCGTAGTAGGGGTCGTGTTGTGTGCATTCGCATGCATCCTAGGCTTGGCCAGCCTCTTTGCGGCGCAGTTGAACGATCTGGCCGGCGAGCTTCCCAAGTACCAGACGACGATCAGTCAGAAAATCAGTTCGCTCCGGAGCACGACGGCCGGACGAGGGACGCTGGAACGCGCCTCCGACATGCTCAAGGACCTGAGCAAGGAGCTGGACAAGCCCGCGCCTGCGGTTCGCAGCGGCTCCCCGGGGCAGGTCTCCCTGACGCCGTCCGGAGTGGTCACGCCGGTCCCGGTTGAGGTCCGGCAGCCCGATCCCAGCGCTCTCGAGAACCTGCGAACCGTTCTTTCACCCCTGATCCACCCGCTGGCGACGACCGGGATCATCGTCATCTTCGTGATCTTCATTCTGATTCAGAGAGAGGACCTCCGGAACCGCCTTATCCGGCTGGCCGGCGCACACGATCTGCAGCGTACGACCGCCGCGCTCGACGACGCGGCCGGGCGTCTCAGCCGGCTTTTTCTCACCCAGATCGCCGTAAACGGCGCCTTCGGCATCGTGATCGGTCTGGGACTTTGGGCAATAGGCATCCCGAGCCCGATTCTTTGGGGCATCCTTGCTGCCGTGCTGCGCTTCGTGCCGTATGTCGGCGCCGTCATAGCGGCTGCGTTCCCTCTGATATTGGCCGTCGCCGTCGATCCGGGCTGGTGGCTTCTGCTATGGACGGCGATCCTGTTCCTTGTTGTCGAACCGTTTGTCGGCCATGGCATCGAACCTCTGGTCTATGGACGCAGCACAGGCCTCTCGCCCGTCGCCGTCGTCGTGGCCGCTACCTTCTGGACCGCCCTGTGGGGGCCGATCGGGCTCGTCCTCGCCACCCCGCTCACGGTGTGTCTCGTGGTCCTCGGTCGTCACGTGGAAAAGCTGCAATTCCTGGACGTCATGTTCGGCGACAGACCGGCTTTGACGCCACCCGAGATCTTCTACCAGCGCATGCTCGCCGGAGACCCTACGGAAGCCGCCGAAAAGGCCGAGCAGTTCCTGAAGGAGCGCTCGCTGGCTTCCTACTACGACCAGGTCGCCGTGCCGGGACTACGCCTCGCGCAGAACGACTCGGACCGAGGCGCGCTTCAGCTCGAGCGGCAGGCAAAACTGCGGGACTCGGTCCTTGAATTCACGTCGGACTTGGCCGAAATCGATGAAGATGACGAGGATGACGTCCGAACGACGGATACGGAGGCCGCGACCGCAGTGGATCACGGCTCCGAGGAGGAGTCCGCGGAGCGCATGCCCGTCCTCAAACGGGAGGATCTGGCGCCAGCGTGGCACGGAGATCCGGTGGTTCTCTGCGTGGCAGGACGATCCTTGATCGACGAAGCCGCCGCCTTGGCGATGGCACACCTCGCCGAGGTGCATGGGATCGCCGCCAAGACCGAGCCATCCGAGGCGCTCGCCAACACCAACATCGTTCGACTGCAGCAGGATGGCGTGCAGGTTGTTTGTCTCGTCCACATGGGCGACGAGGTGTCGTCGCACACCCGTTTCGCGATCAGACGCCTGAAGCGAAGGATGCCGAGAGCCCGGATCATGCTCTGCTGGTGGTCGGGTCGGATCGATGAAGACACCGCGGAGCGACGTCGTTTGGAGGCAAGGGCGGATCTCGTCGCGACGTCCCCCAGTCGTGCGCTCGCTGTCCTTCTGGATGCCGCGTCGGTCTCAATCACCAATCAGTCCGAAACCGAGCCCGCGGCACTCTCAAACTGAAATCTACAGCGGACGCGCGGCGAAAGAGCGCTTGTGCCGCGGCCGTCCGTCGACGTGACGGACGGCCGTCTCGGCGACGTTATGACCGGTATTGGGCCGACGCACATCGCGATGGAACTTTAGTTCCATCGCGATGTTGTGAACTGCTGGGCCCGTGGGGGGCCGTCTCAAGGAAACGCACATGGCCAAAAAACCGAAACTGCTGTCGGATCTTTTTCATGACACTCTCAAGGATGTGTATTTCGCTGAGAAGAAGATACTAGCCACCCTCCCGAAAATGGCGAAAGCCGCGCAATCTCCAGAACTCTCGGCCGCCTTCGTGAAGCATCACAAGGAGACGACGGTCCAGATCAAGCGGCTGGAAAGGGTTTTCAAGATTTTCGGAAAGAAGCCCACAGCCAAGAAATGCGAAGCCATCATGGGCATCACCAAGGAAGGTGCCGAGATCATGAGCGAATACAAAGGCATGCCCGCACTCGATGCAGGGCTCGCCGCTTCGGCACAGGCCGTGGAGCATTATGAAATTTCGAGGTACGGTACGCTTTCGACGTGGGCGAAAGAGCTGGGTCTCAAGGACGCGGTGACGCTACTCGACGCGACGCTCAAGGAAGAGAAGGCGACCGATGCTGCGCTTTCCACGTTGGCGAAGTCGGTCGTGAACGTCGAAGCCGAACAAGACCTGCAATGAAACTGCGGTACCGCTGCGCCTCCGTCAGTGGGGCGCAGCCTTACCTTTTCATCGGCCTGGTTCTCACCTGATGGGCGAATGTCGGGATGATGTTACTCGTCGCCTTCGGGGCGCTGGTCCTTCTTACCGCCTGGCTCCCGATGATCCTGAAGGAAGCGCCTTTGTCGCTTCCTATCGTGTGTGTCGCGATCGGAGCAATGGCCGGGGCGTCGTCGATCTTCACCGTGCCGCACCCGGCGTCCAATCTACCGGCAGTCGAAAAGATGACGGAACTCGTCGTCATCATCTCATTGATGGGTGCGGCGCTAAAGATCGATCGGAAGATCGGATGGCGGTCATGGGCGACGACCTGGCGCCTCCTGGCGATCGCAATGCCTCTGACGATCGGCGCGCTGGCACTGGTAGGCTACGCTTTGCTCGGCCTTTCCACGGCTTCCGCACTTCTGCTTGCGGCAGCTCTGGCTCCGACCGATCCTGTTCTCGCAAGCGACGTCCAGGTGGGGCCGCCGAAGTCTGGCGAGGAGGACGACACGCGCTTCGCGCTTACTTCCGAGGCCGGACTGAACGATGGTCTCGCATTCCCATTCGTGATGTGCGCGATCGCCATGGCGAACGCGCCCGATAGCCCTGTCGGTTGGTTAGGCCGGTGGCTTTACGTCGATGTCGTATGGCGGCTTGGTGTCGGGGTGGCTGTCGGAGCTGTCCTGGGCTACGGCTTGGGATGGCTCGTCTTCCGCATTCCGAATCGAGCCGAACTGTCGCGCACCGGAGACGGTTTCGTGGCACTGGGAATAACCGTACTGGTGTTCGGTCTCTCCGAAAGCGTGCACGGATACGGCTTCGTTTCCGTATTTGTATCCGGTCTGGCGTTGCGGGCGGCCGAACGAGATCATGAATATCACCAGACGCTTCACGATTTCGCGGAGCAGCTCGAGCGACTTCTCATGATGATCCTGCTGGTCCTGTTCGGAGGAGCTCTTGCCTCCAGCCAACTGCTCGGCGCACTCAGTTGGGATGCGGCGGTCTACGCGATCGTCGCGATCTTCGTCGTACGGCCGTTGACGGCGTGGATCTCTCTAAGCGGGACGACGTGCCCGTTGGTCGAACGCGGAGTGGTCAGCTTCTTCGGCATACGGGGAGTGGGATCCGTCTACTACCTCGCATACGCTCTTCAGAAGGGTAGCTTCGGCGGAGCGGAGATCATGTGGAGCGCGACCGCTTTCATAATCCTCGCCTCCATCCTTCTCCACGGCGTCACAGTCACTCCGACGATGCGTCTGATCGATCGGCGTCGGGACCAAGGCGCCACGGCCCGCGAGGAGAGAGCGATCGCGGAAGGTCCATGAAGCTCCGGCATCGTTCAGTTGAGCCCCGAAGGTCTCCAACGGACAAACGCGGCGACGTGCTCTGTTTCGAGAGTCGGGTGCTTGCCTTACCGTCCGGGTCTCGATTACCCTTAGCGCCAGCCGTAAACGATCGGTCTTACGACCGCGGCCGGAAAGTAGGGGGGACGCATGCAGGACGCGGAAATCGGTTGGATCGCAGCGATCATCGTGGGCGGCTTTGCCGGCTGGTTCGCTGAGATGTTCATGAAGTCGGGGACCGGTATCTTCATGAACATTATTCTCGGCATCGTCGGTGCCGCGCTCGGCAACTGGCTATTGAAAATCCTCGGTATCTCTTTGGGTGGCTGGGTCGGATATCTGATCGCCGGCTTCGTGGGCGCCTGCATCATCATCGCGTTGTGGCGTCTGGTCCGGGGGCGATCCGTCTAGCTCGGTTCTTCGGGAAAGGGCGCTCGATTGAGGCCTTATGGGCGGCTTTGTTGGATCTAGGCTGCCAGGCGCCGCAGGGCGCGATCGGACGGCGCCGAAGGTCTCGCGACCTCCCGCGACGGCGACCGGCTGACGCCTCTCCTTCACCGGACAGGGGCTGAATTCCTCTGCGCAGCAAGGTTCATGTTACGGTTAGACCTCGCCGCCTCCGGACCGGCCTCACGGCCGGCGCGGCGGTGCGGATTCCCACGGAAATCGTGTTAGCCGGTCACCGTCCGCCGAAATAGGCCTGTACGACCCGGAGCGCGCCCTCGGGTTCGTCAAACTTGTCGGCCGCGAAGCTCTTCATCGGGCTCCAATGAGGACCGTGCGCGGTGATCCCAAATCTTCCGTCCTCACCCCGGCGAACGCGCCCGATGATCTCCTGCCGTTCGGTCCATACGAGGAGCCAGGTCTCGGCGAATTCGTTGTGCGGTTGTAGTTCGATCGTCGCCATGCGGTTGTTCCGAAAAGGATTCGGACAACGCGCAGATGCTTCCCAAGTTGCCGGCCAGGAACAAGGTTGGAATTGCGGACTTCAAACGGCGCAACCATGTGAGGGCCGTATCATTCTTGCTCCTTCAACCAACCGATCCATGGACAATTTATTCGATTTTGCGAGGAGAGCCTCGGAACGTGCGGCAGATGCCGATGGCGACGCGCGAATTTCGGATGCCACTTGGGAAGACTTCCGGGACAGCGGCGTCGGAACGAGCCCGCTGCCGACGGAGCTCGGCGGCTTGGGGCTATGGGAGCCCCAGCAGGGCGAGCGTCTTTGCCAGATACTGAGAGCATTGGGCGGCGCGGACCTGTCGATTGCCCGGCTGTACGAGGGACACCTCAACGCCGTTGGTCTGGTGTGCCGCTACGGATCCCGAGAACAGATCGAGAGGCTGGCTTCGGATGTGCGCGCCGGAGCCTTGTCCGCGGTCTGGGGAGCGGACGACGCTGAGGGGCTTTCGATCGTCTCGGGCGAAGGCGCCGATGTGCTCAAAGGCCGTAAGATACTCGCCTCCGGAGCCGGCTTCGTGACGCGTCCCCTGGTCACCGCCAAGGGACCACTGGGACAGCAGATGTGCCTCATCGATCTCGAACCGGGGTATGCTCATGATATCGCAGGTTGGCAGGCCCAAGGAATGCGCGCCACTGCGACGGGAATCGTGAGTTTCACGGGACGGCCGGTCAATGGTCGGGAAATCGTCGGCGGGCCGGGAGACTTCATGCGGCAGCCGCATTTTTCCGGAGGGGCTTGGCGGTTCTGCGCCGCACATGTCGGCGCGACGGAGCGCTTGGTCGACTTGTTTCGGGATCATCTGCGTGTATCCGGAAGAGGGGGCGATGCCTACCAACTGGAGCGCCTAGCCGGCTGCGTCGCGGACGCGACGACGGCACGTTTCTGGGTCGAGGACGCCGCGAAGCGATTGGCCATGGATGTTAGGTCCGAAGGCATCGTCGCGTTCGTCAATCTCACCCGCATGGTCGTCGAGCGCTCCGCGCTGAACGTCATAGAGCGGGTCCAGAAGGGCATCGGGCTGCGAGCGTTCGTTCGCCCGAACAATGTGGAACGCATCTGCCGTGACCTGACGACGTATCTGCGTCAACCGGTGCCGGACTTGGCCATGAGTGATGGCGCGCGATTTTTTCTCGATTCATCGCTGCCGGTGGGGGACCTAGGATGAAAGTCGCGCAGTATCTTGACGCGGCAAGAACTCTCCCGCTCATCTTCCGCGAAGAGCTGACGGGGGGTGAACCATTCGTGATCCTCTCGCCGCATCCGGACGACGAGACCCTTGGTCTCGGCGGTCTCATCGCGCAAGCGCGCAGGGCAGGCCAGGAAGTCCATGTCGTGGTCATGACGGACGGAGCAGGGTCTCATCCCAACTCGATCGAATACCCGCGCGAGATACTGGTCGATCTCCGCAAGGCGGAAGTCCGCATTGCCGGTGAGATCCTCGGCATGGATGCGACTTGCGTCCACCATCTGGATCTGCCCGATACGCAAGCTCCTTCCGAAGGGCCAGCGTTCGATGAGGCGGTCAGCGTCGTATCCGAACTCATCCGGAGCGTCGGAGCGAAGCACCTGTTCGTCACCTGGGATCAGGACCCTCACTGCGACCACAAGGCAGCAGCCGATCTCGCCGCGGCTGTTCGGCATGGACGCTCTGACATCCGCTTGTGGGCATATCCGATCTGGGGTTGGCACCTCGACCCCGATGACCACCTCCCGGGAGAGCCTCGCGGATACCGGTTGGATATCCGCCCTGAGCGGGTAGTGAAGGACAAAGCGATAGCTGCTCATGCGTCGCAGATGTCCAGCCTGATCGGAGACGACCCGACCGGCTTTCGCTTCACCCAAGAGACCCTGGCGCCCTTCCTCGGCCCGTACGAATACGTGTTCGAGGTCGAGCCATGACGCGCCACAGCGAGACACTGCCCGCCGAATATTTCGAACGTCGGTACAGGGAGAATATCGATCCGTGGGACGTTCGCAGCAGCGCCTACGAGCGCGAAAAGTACGATGCGACGGTGGCTGCCCTGACGCGGCCGACCTACCCACGCGTGCTGGAGGTCGGGTGTTCGATCGGCGTTCTTACCGCAAAGCTTTCACAGCGGAGCGGGCGGTTGCTCGCGATCGACGCGTCGCAAACGGCGATCGATGCGGCGCGTGGGAGCGCGCCAACCAACGTTACATTCGAAAAACGAGTGCTGCCGGGGGATTTCCCCAAGGGTCCGTTCGACCTGATCGTGCTTTCCGAAGTCCTATATTACTTCAGCGAGGCTGATCTTGGTTTCGTCGCCGACCGGTGCTGCGAGGCGCTGGCGCCTGACGGCGAGATGGTCCTGTGCCACTGGCTCGGAGAGACCGATTATCCGCTCACCGGTCATCAGGCCAGCGACATCTTCGCTGCTGCCACCGTCAAGCGAGCTCCGTTTCGCCGGATCCTTCGCGACGAAGTCTATCGTCTTGAGACGCTTTCGTCCTAGGGCCATCCGTACGCAGCGCTGCGAGAACCGACCGGGCGACGACTATCTCGCGCCGGAGATCGGATGGACGCAGCGTGCGCCGCGGCGTGAGAATGGGGCTCGCTTCAGACACTGCGTACCAGGCTTCGAGGAAGGTCGCCTCCTCGGCCCGGAGACGCGGAATAAGATCGGACGAAATGCCGAGCCGAAGGGCGAGGTCGATCTCGTCCCGCGAACCGATCCAAACGGTTCGGAAACGTGATCTTACCAGGGCACGTCGGGTCAGGTGCAGCGCGGGCTCGAGATCGTCATCGCAGGGCGCATCTAGATCGGATAGACGGCGCTGCATCGTATCCGCCGCGCCACCCGTCGCGCGTCCGGACAGCCGGCAGGAGGTTTGGACGGTCACGTCGAGTGAATGCCTGACCTTGAAGCCGGCTTCTTCGAGCGCGGCGGTCAGAGCCGCATCCTCGCCTAGCGGCCTGGCCGGAAGCCCGCCGATCGCCCGGTACGCTTCGACCGTAACGGCGAGGCTTGCGCCCGACGACACCCGATGGTTCGGCCAAGGGTCGTGAGCCCGGGGATCGCAGCGCGCAACGATCTCTGCGACGAGCGTCAGATAGGTGTCTTCCAGACGTCCACGGCGAAGAAATCCACGACCTAGCGAAACGATCTCGGAAGGTGCCGCATCGACGTAGCCCGCCACGCAATCGACTCCCCTCGCCAGTTCCCGGAGATTGGACCAGACCCACGTCGGACTGACGCAGGAATCCGCATCCGTAGTCATGACGACGCCCTCCTTGCCGATTTTCACAAGACGATCGACAGCGAGGTCCATTGCGCGTTTGCGTGCCCAGCCGGCATTGGACATTTCGGGCGGCAGGCGTTCCTCCACAACGACGACGGGGTGGGGAATGGACTCCGCGAGGCGCGCAATGACCGCGACCGTGTCGTCGGTACAGTTGTTGGCGAAGACCAGTACCTCGAATTCGTCTCCGGACAACGGTGATCCGTAACGATCCCTCTGCACGGCGAGCGCGGCAAGGCATGCGCCAATGCGCTCGGCCTCATTGCAGGCGGGGATCGCTACGACGCTGAAAGCAGGAACTGCTGCCATGGTTCGAGAAGTCCTTCTGAATCGCGCCTGCTAATGTCTCGAATCTTGCCATGTTCCGGGTGGGATAGAACGGGCGAGACGAACATCCCGCGGGCGAGTCCACCGGCTGCAATCGAGCGTCCAGCCGCCGGCGTCCTGGAAGTGCATACAGCCCGAAAAGAGCCCCAACCGCGGAACGTGTGCGCTCCGGTTCCGTTGAGAGGCGTAATTCGAATCCTTCCAAACTAGAGCGGGGACACATGGCCAAATCCACGAAGCGATCGAACGCGGGCGTCAACATCCACGACCAGAAGCTCGTTCGGGGCGAGGGCGGCGAACTGCATCAGATCGCGGGCGACGGCGACGAGGTGCTGACGACGGCACAAGGCGGCCCGGTCTCGGACGACCAGAATTCCCTGAAGGTCGGGGCCCGCGGCCCGACTCTGATCGAGGATTTCCATTTCCGCGAAAAGATCTTCCACTTCGATCACGAACGCATCCCGGAGCGGGTCGTGCATGCGCGGGGCTACGCCGCGCACGGTTTCTTCGAGAACTACAAGTCGCTGGCGAAATACACTCGGGCGGATCTGTTTCAGCGCGCCGGCGAGAGGACACCGGCCTTCGTCCGTTTCTCGACGGTTGCCGGCAGCAAGGGATCCTTCGACCTCGCTCGCGACGTCCGCGGGTTCGCAGTGAAGATCTATACCCAGGAGGGCAACTGGGATCTCGTCGGCAACAACATCCCCGTATTCTTCATCCAGGACGCGATCAAGTTCCCGGACCTCGTCCATGCCGTGAAGGAGGAGCCGGACAGCGCGTTTCCGCAGGCACAGTCGGCGCACGACAACTTCTGGGACTTCATCTCACTGACCCCGGAAAGCATGCACATGGTCATGTGGCAGATGTCGGACCGGACCATTCCACGCTCCTTCCGCTTCATGGAAGGTTTCGGTGTCCACACCTTCCGCTTCGTGAACGAGAAGGGGGAGTCGACGTTCGTGAAATTTCACTGGAAGCCCAAGCTTGGCCTGCAGTCGGTTATGTGGAACGAGGCCGTGAAGATCAATGGTGCCGATCCCGACTTTCACCGGCGCGACCTGTGGACGGCCATCCAGACCGGCAACTATCCGGAGTGGGAGCTGCAGGTCCAACTGTTCGAGCAAGATTTCGCCGACAAGTTCGATTTCGACGTCCTCGACCCGACCAAGATCATTCCGGAAGAGATCCTTCCCCCGGTGCCGATCGGCCGGCTTGTTCTCGATCGCATGCCTGACAATTTTTTCGCCGAGACCGAGCAGGTCGCGTTCATGACGCAGAACGTGCCGCCCGGGATCGACTTTTCCAACGATCCGCTGCTGCAGGGCCGCAACTTCTCCTATCTCGACACGCAATTGAAGCGCCTGGGTAGCCCGAATTTCACCCATATCCCGATCAACGCGCCGAAGTGCCCGTTCGCCCATTTCCAGCAGGACGGTCACATGGCCATGCGCAATCCGGTGGGTCGCGTCAACTACCAGCCGAACTCGTTCGGAGTGGGCCCGAGGGAGACCGCTGCGCGAGGCTTCACCAGCTTTCCTGAGAACGAGGCCGGTGAGAAGCGCCGCCTGCGGTCCGAAAGCTTCGCGGACCACTACAGTCAGGCGCGGCAGTTCTACATCAGCCAGACCGAGGTGGAGCAGCAGCATCTCGCCGCCGCGCTGACTTTCGAGCTCAGCAAGGTCAAGACACCGGTGATCCGCGAGCGGATGGTGGCGCATCTCCTCAACATCGACGACGCTCTCGCGCATAAGGTGGCCGACAAGCTGGGCCTGCGCGAAATGCCGGAGCCTGCGGACGCCGCCGTTCCCACCCGACAGGATTTGGACCCTTCGCCGGCGTTGAGCATCATAGCGAAGGGGCCGAAGCGGTTCGAGGGACGCAAGCTCGGGATCCTGGTGTCGGACGGTGTCGATGCCAAGCTCTTGGCCGCGCTGAAAGCGGCCATCGCAAAGGAGGGGGGCACGTGCGAAATCGTGGCGCCGAAGGTGACCGGGGCCGAAGCCGATGACGAGACCATCGTAGAGGCTGACGAGATGATCGATGGCGGACCTTCCGTGCTCTTCGATGCCGTGGCGCTCCTGCCGGGCGAGGCCGGCCTTGCTGATCTGCTCGCGGAGTCAACCGCACGGGACTTCGTCGCCGACGCGTTCGCGCACTGCAAGTTCATCGCCTACGTAGAGGCCGCTACTCCGCTCTTCGTGAAGGCTGGTGTCGCGGATTCCCTGGACGAAGGCGTCGTGGCTCTCAAGGCGAAGAAGGACATTGCGACCTTCGTGGCTATGCTCGGCGATCTGCGCCTTTGGGCTCGGGAGCCCGCGGTCAAGATGCCGTGACATCCGAGTTGAAGCCGTACGTGCGCACAAGCTCACAGGCGGCAGGCGGGGAAGCGGCGAGGTTCACCGTTGTCCTGGCCTCGCTTGCTCTCGGGATCGCGCCACTGGCGCGATCGGACGGCGAAGCTCGCCGAGGCGTTACGAACGATCTTCGGCTATCCGGTTTCTTGTAGGCTATCCGGACTTTCGTGTGGAATCCGTACCGCCGCGCCGGCCGCGAGGCCGGTCCGGAGGCGGCGAGGTCTCGCCGTAACCTGAACCTCGCTACGCAGGGGAATCCCGCCCCTGTCCGGTGAAGGGGGGCGTCAGCCGATCCCCGTCGAGCCGTCGCGGGAGGTCGCGAGACTTCCGGCGCCGTCCGATCGCGCCCTGCGGCGCGCCCAGCGTCGTCCTCCATGGACCGCTGACAATCCGCGCGACAGCCGGCTCCACGACGACCACACATGCCTCCGCGCGATCCTTGCAGGTCGCGGGAGGGTGACGCGGTCGCCGGAGGCGAGGAACACCGGCATGCCCTCGCTGGAAGCCGGCAACAAACCGGTACCCCCCGTGCCCGGATGTGCTATTTTGTCGCATACCACCTGGGGGATATCGTGAGCGTCAAGAATGAACAGTCCGCCGGCAGCGGGGGCTTCGCCAAGGTCTTCGGCGATATCGCGAACCGCACATCGCAGGCAGCGGGTCGTGCGACGACTTTCATGATCGCGGGAGCCGTGGTCCTCGTCTGGGCGGTCTCCGGACCGATCTTCCAGTACAGTGACACCTGGCAGCTGGTCATCAACACTGGAACGACGATCGTCACCTTCCTGATGGTCTTCCTCATCCAGAATTCCCAGAACCGGGACAGCGCTGCCATCCAGGTGAAGCTGGACGAACTGATACGCGTCAGCGCCGCTCACAACTCGTTCGTCGGAATCGAGCATCTCACGGACGAGGAACTCGAAGAGATCCGAGGCAAATGCGAGCGCCGCGCCGAAGCCGAGAAGGCGGGAGAGCGCACGGTGGAGCGAGTGGGCGAGCGCGCCGCCGAGGCCGCCGACGAGGTTACGGGATCTTGAGCTGGCCGGCCGAATCCGCAGCCGAGGCTCCGGAGCCGATGCGGCAACCTACGCCATCATGAGGTCGCGTCCGAAAGCGGCGGGCATCATGGTGATTGCAGGCATCATCGGGATGGCCGGCATGATCGGTTGTGCCGGCGCCCAGGAAGACAAGAAGACGGACGACGACAAACCCGCCGATCCGGACACGGGCCAGAGCACAATCGAAGAGACCACCCTGGGTCTGTTGCCCAACCCGTTCACGGACCGCGGCGTGAAGTTCGCGGCGACCTACATCGGTGAAACTCTGGGCAACCCGTCGGGAGGAGCGAAGCAGGGCTCCGTCTGCGAGGGGCGCCTGAACCTAGCGGTGGATGCCGATCTCGAGAAGCTCATCGGCCTGCAGCAGACCACCTTCCACGCCAACCTCTTCCAGATCCACGGGGACGGCCTGTCCCGAAGCAATCTGCAGAACTTCATGACCGTGAGCGGGATCGAGGCTCTTCCATCGACCCGTCTCTACGAGATCTGGTTTGAGAAAAAGTGGGGGCATGATTTAGTCTCTCTCAAAGTCGGCCAGCTTGCAGCCGATCCGGAATTCTTCAACACCAAATACACGGACGTCTTCACCAACGCCTCCATGGGATGGCCGGCCATAACCTCGGTAAACCTCCCCAGTGGAGGCCCGTCGCCCCCTCTCGCGGCGCTGGGAGCCCGCCTGGCGTTGAATCTCTCAGAATCCGTATCCGTGCTCGGCGCGGTCTTCGACGGCGATGCTGCGGGCCCCGGGACCGACGACCCGCAGCGGCGCAATCGATACGGGACCAACTTCCGGATAAACGATCCTCCGCTGGTCCTGGGGCAGGTCCAGTATTCGTGGAACAACCACAAAGGCGACCCTCGGCTCGCCGGCACGCTCAAGCTTGGCGGTTGGCGGCATTTCGGGGACTTCCCGGACGAGCGTCTGTCGACCGATGGGAAGTCCTTGTTCGATCCGACGGGAAGCGGGACGCCCGCGACCCTCAACGGCAACTACGGGATCTGGGCCGTAGCCGAGCAGCAGGTCTATCGAGTGCCGGGCAGCGACGATCGCGGCGTCGGGGTGTTTGCCAGGTTGTCTACGAGCCCCTCCGACCGCAACCTCATAGACCTCCATGCAGATGCAGGAATCGAAGTCATCGGACCGAGCGACCGGCGGCCCAACGATAAATTCGGCATGGCGGTCGGATACGCACGGGTGTCGAAGGCGGCACGGGCCCTCGACCGGGAATACCG
The DNA here is from genome assembly GCA_002256345.1 of Bradyrhizobiaceae bacterium PARB1. Lineage (GTDB taxonomy): Bacteria > Pseudomonadota > Alphaproteobacteria > Rhizobiales > Xanthobacteraceae > Tardiphaga. Next base: position 309,194 of record NKIY01000001.1, read on the forward strand.
CACGTTCGTGGATGCGAGTGCTGCCGTCCGAAGCGCGGAGACGCTTTTCACCGCCGCGTATCAGTACGAAATTCAGCCGGGTTGGAGCGTGCAGCCGACCCTGCAATATATCCTTCACCCAGGAGGCGGAGCGACGGGCCCGACAGGCTCCTACCCCGGCACAACGCTGAGGAACGCCACCGTTTTGGGAGTACGGACGGTCGTGAAGTTCTGAGCCGGAAGCGTATTGCGGACCATGGTCGCTCGCGAAGGCGTTGGACGGCAACCTGGACCGACTTGGTGCACCGTCACGGAAGGTGAGCTGCATGCCGAGCTCGCCGCAGCCGGGCGATTAACCGCGACTCGGACCGAGGGTCCGCGTCAGTCGCGCGGCTTCCCGCGATGCCACGCCTGGCGTCTGAATTCGTCGATCGCCTCATCGGCGAAGGCCTCGGACACGTATACGCCGACCATTTGGCGAGGCGGATTACCAGGCATCGTTTCGTCGATGACGTACCCGCTGCCGTCCTCCAACTGGCGGACGGCATATTGGGATCTTTCCGTTGGCATTTGGCTTCTCCCGGAAACTCGAGGGGCGCGACACGGGGCGACCCGGCGGTGGCCACGACGTCCTCAGTTCGCACCGGCGAGCTCTTGCGGCATCTTCCGGTGCTATCCCGCGCTCATCGAAGGAGGTGGGGGTAACGGACGTCCCGGTCGGATGCGGGACGTCCGAGACGAAGCGTCAGTGCTTGATGTCGGCGGGGAGCTTGCCGCCGTTGGCGGCGAGCTTGGACATGACCTGCTTGTGCAGCCAGATGTTCATGCTCGCGCTATCGTTCGTATCGCCGGTATAACCGAGCTCCTTCGCAAGCTCCTTGCGTGCCGAAAGGCTGGAGTCGATGTCGAGAGCCTTCATCAGGTCGACGATCGAGGTCTTCCATTCGAGTTTCTCGCCCTTGGCGGCCACGGCTTTGTCAAGGATGGGAGCGACATCCACACTTGTGGTCGCTGCAGAAGTCGCCGGCGCTCCGGCCCCGGCTTCCGAGGCGGGTGCAGTTCCCGCAGCGGCAGACTCTGCCGCTCCTGCGCTGGTACCGAAAATGGCGCCCATGATCTTGCCGAAAATGCTCATACGAATCTCCTTGCGTACCGCTGAATGGCGGGACGGCACCTTACGCCTGGAGACGGCTTCGGCAAGGCGGTAATGAGGTGGCGCCTAGTTGGCGATGAAACTTAGGCGAGCTCTGCATGACGATGCTCGCCGGCCTATCGGCTGTGGTCCGCCAAGCCGGACGCTTTGCAAGGGTCGGTCATAGGGGAATTTCGAGCTGGCCCCGATAGCCGAGCTTCCGATGCGCAAATGGGCGCAGCGACACCGCCGTTAGGATCCCCAGAATGGCCTTCGCGATGCAGGTGCTCGTCGCAGTCATCTCCGCAAGTCGGCATCATGGACAGAAAGCTGAACGAGCACCGATAACCAATCCTTTACCGTCCGTGCGCGACCCAAACTGTTACACGGGCATATTTACCGGTCGTTCGGCGGCCATCGGTAGAAAAGTCGCATCAAGTGGAGCCCGATCCGACCCATGTTGCGTATCTATAGCTGCCTTGTGCAGGACCACGATCCCAGTCTACTCGGTTTGGCCGCCCTGATATGTCTGCTGAGCGCCTTCGCGGCCATAAGTCTGCTGCAGCACGCGCGCCGGGCACCTTCCAGGATGCGGTACGTCTGGCTGGGCGTCTCCGCGGTCGCAAGCGGTGTCGGAATCTGGGCAACGCATTTCATCGCGATGATCGCCTACGCGCCCGATGTTCCGAGCGGATACCATGTAGGCGGCACCTTCGTCTCTTTGCTGTCGGCGATCCTGCTCGCCGGTGCCGGTTTTTAGCTCGCCCTGATGCCCGGGCGAAGGTTGCAGCCCGCGATCGGGGGTCTGGTGGTCGCGCTCGGCATCGCCACGATGCACTACGTCGGCATGTCCGCATTCAAGGTCCCGGGCAACATTCGATGGGACTTCGCTTTCGTAGCTGCCTCTCTCGGCTCCGGCGCCGTCTTCAGCATCATGGCGATGCAGGTCGCGGTGCACGGCCTGCACGCGAAATCCTGGCTGGTGGCGGTGGCGCTTCTGACGGCGGCGATCTGTTCGCTTCATTTCACCGCCATGGCGGGGGTCGAGATCGTCGAAAATCCGGCGATCGCCGTCCCCACTTCGACGATCTCCGATGGATGGCTCGCGCTCGCGGTGACCTGCGCGACGCTGGTGGTCCTCGGTCTGGGGCTCGCGGCGATCGTCCTCGACATCAGGGATTCCCGTCGATCGGAGGTCGAAGTGGGGCGGCTGCGGGAGCTCGCGAACGCATCCGTGGAGGGGCTCCTGATTTGCGACGGCGATAGCATAGTGGATTGCAACACCAGTCTGGCGGAACTGTGCGGACGATCCGGGGCGGATCTGGCCGGGCAGCCGTTGAAGACATGTTTCGCGGACGAAGTCGTCGTGAAGGAGCTTCTTGCGCGCCCGAACGAGGTGCTGGAGACCAATCTGCTGCACGCCGACGGCTCCATCAGCCCGGTCGAGCTGATAGCCAAGCCGATATCGTTCTCGCGTGGTCTTCGCTATGTCGTGGCTGTACGCGACCTGACGGACCGCAAGCGTGCGGAACGGGAAATACACTTCCTCGCCCACCACGACGCGCTCACGGGTCTGCCGAACCGTAACACCTTCCATTCTCGGCTGAACCAATTGATCGCCGCGAAACAGAGCGGCTTCGCGGTCCTCTATCTCGATCTGGACCGGTTCAAGGAAGTGAACGACCTGTTCGGGCACGCCATCGGCGATGCGGTGCTGCGCTCGGTCGCCGACCGTGTGACCGCGGGGTTGTCCAACGGCGAGACGATGGCACGCCTCGGAGGCGACGAGTTCGCCATCCTGTCCCCCGGAACGGCGACCTCAGCGCAAGCCTCCAAGCTCGCGGAAAGGGTCATCGGTTCGATGCATTCCGGCTCCGACGATGGCGAGATGCGTCCGATTTCGACCAGCATCGGCATCGCGTTGTTTCCGCAAGATGGGACGGACAGCGAGGCACTCCTCTCGCATGCCGACACCGCGCTCTACTGCGCGAAGGCAGATGGCCGGAACACCTTCCGGCTCTACGACGCCGACATGGGGGCTGAAGCCCGCGAAAAGCGGCTTCTCGAGCACGATCTCAGAACGGCCATCGAACAGCGACAGCTGCACCTGTTCTTCCAACCACAACAAGGCGTCACCAGCGAGGATGTCAGCGGGTTCGAAGCGCTTCTTCGTTGGCGTCATCCGGAGCGAGGCGACGTGTCGCCGGGAGTCTTCATCCCGATCGCGGAGGAGACCGGATCGATTCTCGACATCGGCCGCTGGGTGTTGCGCGAAGCGTGCCGGGAGGCGTCCACCTGGGAAAACCGGCTGCGGATCGCCGTGAACGTGTCCGCGGTCCAGCTCTACGAGCCGGACTTCGCAAGGGAAGTGCACGCCATCCTGCTCGAAACCGGCCTTTCTCCGCACCTGCTGGAGATCGAGATCACGGAGACCGCGCTGGTGCGAGATCTCAATCGCGCCCTTGCGGCGCTGCGGCAGGTGAAGGCGCTGGGCGTCTGCATCGCGATGGACGACTTCGGGACCGGCTACTCTTCGTTGTCCAATCTGAGAGCCTTCCCCTTCGACAAGATAAAGATCGACGGCTCCTTCATCAGGTCGGTTAATTCCAACGAGCAGGCCGCCGCGATCGTCCGGGCGGTTCTCGGTCTCGGCCGTGGACTGCGGTTGCCGGTTCTCGCCGAGGGCGTCGAGACCGACGCCGAACTCGAATTCTTGAGAAACGAAGCGTGCGACGAGGTGCAGGGCTATCTCCTGGGCCGCCCGGCTCCCATCGAGGTGTTCAGGAGGATGACGCATCCAGGCCAGGAGTCGAAGACCATCAGTCTAGCCTCCTAACGCGGCAAAACTCTTTGCCGGGGACATATGAAAAATTTGCAACCCGTCAGGACGAACAAGGATTGGCCAGTCGGTCGTCCGTAGTTTAGCCCTCCTGCGCGCGAACGCCTCGCACTTCAGGGCGGGCCGAGGCGCAGTCCCTGAGACAGCGTTTGGTTGTCACCAAAGCAGTCTTTCGTCCAGCGGCGTATCCCACACCTGCAAGCTGTACGTTTTATCCCCTAGTGAGCCTTTCCCATCTCGTCTTCGGTGCTGCCCTTCCGCCAATAAGCAACCACCAACTGACGATCGGCGGAAAGTCCCCGTTCCTTCCGGAGGTGAGTACGGATGGATCTGAATGCCTCGAACTCGGCAGCCGCCCAGACGAAAACCGATCCCTCGGCAGGGAAGTCCGCGGCGCGTATCGCCTCGATCAGGAGGGCCGTGGTGCCGGAAGCTGCGCCGTTGCGGTGGAGCCATTTCACGTCGAACCCATCAGGCCTCACCAGAGGCTGCTCCTCGGACGGTCCGGCGACCTCGATGAAGGCGACGCCTCGGGCCGTCGGCGGCAATCCCTCCAGGATGCGCCCGATGGCGGGCAGGGCGGTCTCGTCTCCCGCCAGAAGAAGCCAATCGGCCGCAGCGGCAGTCAGTCCGCCGGGGCCGATCATGGCGATGACGTCGCCGGGCCGCGCCGCGGCCGCGAAGCGGCTCCCGGGCCCGGCATCGTCGTGCAGGACGAAATCCACAGCGACCGTACCGCTCTCGAGATCGACCTTGCGGACGGTGTATTTGCGGAGCACGGGCATCTTCGCCCCCTCCGGCCATACGACTCGCCCGCGACCGTTCACCATCGGCAGGGGCAGATCGACCGCACCATCGGGAAAAGCCAGCCTCATGTGCAGATTGGAATTCTCGGCGAAGCGAATGAGATTGTCTCCCGAGAACGTTATGCGTCGCATGTGCGGCGTCAGTTGCTCGACCGATTGCACGGTCAGAACGCATAATTTCGGCAGGGGCGTCCGAACGTCGGTGCCACCGGACCAATCGATGTTCAATTCCTGCCCATACACGTAGGTGAGGCTGCCGGTGAGCTCGAGCTTGATCGCGTTCAACGCGGTCATGTCCGGAGCTTCGATCCGCATTTCCACTCTCTCGGCGGAAGCGGACAGATGGGCTTGGCCGGATGGAAAGTGCCCGACGTGGACGCCGTCTTCCTGCGTCACTACGACATCGTGACGTCGCATCAGTTCCAGCAAGCCTTCGAGTTGCGCCGGCGCATCCGCGACCGAAACGATCGCCTCTGACTTCTGCATGGTCAATGTCGGTCTCCGGATGGGAAGATAGGATGGCCAGGCTCCGCCAAGCCATCGGAAAGGATCTGAAGGCGGCCAAGCGAGCACCGCTCGACCCGCGCCGATATTCCGTAAACCGTGGAAAGCATCCGCGGAGTGATCGCCTCGGCAGCGGTCCCGTCGGTATGGACGCGTCCGGCCTGCATGACGATGATGCGGTCGGCCCACTGCGCGGCGAGGCCGAGATCGTGCATGACGATGATAACCGCCCGCTTCTCGTCAGCGAGACCCCGTATCGTGTGCAGGACGTGGAACTGGTGACGAAGGTCCAGTGCGCTGGTCGGTTCGTCGAGCAGCAGCACGCGCGGGCCGATTGCGATGGCCTGTGCGAGACTGGCCATCTGTCGTTGGCCTCCAGAGAGACGGTCCAACGGCTCCATCGCCAAAGGTCCGATACCGAGTCTTCGGATGACCGTGGCCGCTTGTTCTCGGACCTCGCGCGTCGGGATGGCGATGTTCGAGACCTTTAGCGCGCCGATCACGGATTCGATCACGGTCAAGCCGATACCGGCCGGCATGCTCTGCGGCATGAACCCCAGGTAGTTCGCTCGCGATGAGGGGGACAGCGCCAGCAGGTCGACATCGTCGAGCGCGATACGTCCGCTTGCCGGAACCAGACCCGCGATGGCTCGGAGCAGCGTCGATTTGCCTGCGCCGTTCGGACCCACGATCGCGACCACCGAACCGGAAGATATCGGGGAGATCGTCAGGGCATGCAGGACCGTCCGGTGACGGTAACCAGCCGACAACCCCTCGATTGCCAGACCCTCGGACATCACGACCGCCTCGATTGGCGCGTCAGCAACGCGAAGAAGACCGGCAATCCTACCAGCGATGTCACGATGCCGACCGGCAGCAGGAGACCGGGAACGAGCGACTTGCTGGCGACTGATGCTGCGGACATCATGACGGCTCCCGTCAGGGCGCTGGCCGGAAGGAGGAAGCGATGGTCTTCGCCGATGAGGAGGCGTGCGATATGCGGGCCGACTAGACCCACGAAGCCGATGGTCCCCGTGAACGCCACCGCGGTCGCAGCGAGCAGGCTGATGCGCAAAAGTGCGACGAACCGGAATCTTCCGACGTCGATGCCGTAGCTCCTCGCGCGCTCTTCGCCGAGACGTAGCGCCGTCAGGCGCCAGGACGCCGCCAGCGAGAAGGGCAGAACGGAGGCGACGGCCGCTGCGAGCAGCGAGACCGTCGACCAGTTCGCCCGGGCAAGGGAGCCCATGCCCCAGAATACCAGTTGCTGCAGCGCGTCGGCGGATGCCACGAATTGCACTAGGGCCAACAACGCCTGAAAGGTGAAGACCAGAGCGATTCCGAACAGAACGAGCATGGCGGGACCACCTCCGCTCCGGCCCGTCATGAACTGCAGAAGCAGGACAGATCCGAACGCGAATACGAATGCATTTGCGGTGAGAAGTACGCCTGGCGGGAGGAAGGGGAGTCCGATCCCCAGAACGATGACCAGAGCCGCGCCGAGCGATGCGGCCGCCGATACGCCGAGAGTGAACGGGCTGGCCAGCGGATTGTCGAGGATCGTCTGCATCTCGGCGCCGGCGAGGGAAAGCGCGGTCCCTACCAGCAACGCCATCAGCGCCGTGGGAAGCCGGACCTGCCACACGATCACGGATGTCGAATCCTGCCCGGGCGCATGCGTGAGCGCCTTCCAGACGTCTACGATCGACAGACCTGCCGGTCCTGTAGTCATGTCCGCGAACAGCATTCCCACCGCGAGGAAGGCAATGGAGATCGTGATGGCGACGCGCCTTCTCACCAGCCGGTCGTAGGCCTGCAGCACGGGGGCTGTCGAAGCGAGAGGATCGCCGCCGGCGTGTCTGGGCGCCACGCTCACTTTGCGACCTCTCCGCCCGCACGGTTCGACGGAAGGGAGATCATGTACGTGCCTCCCATGTGGAAACCCAGGAAACGCCGCTCCAGGATCTGCAAAGTCTCCTGCGGGTCGAGATCGCCGAACAGTTCTGGAGCGACCCATTTTGCGACGGCTTCGATCGCGACTATGTTCATTCCGGACGTCGTCAGAGTGTGCGCGATCCCGTGGACGCGGCCGCTGCGCGCTGCCGGTATCTGGGACAGCACGGGTCTGGCGGCCAGTTTCCGGAGCGTATCCAAAGCCTCTTCCGCGCTGCGGTTTTCGCCGAGCACCAGGCCGCCGCGTGCCGCCATGTAGGGCCCCCCGGTTGCGATCCAGACTTGCGGCTTCCTCGCAAGGACGTATTCGAGGCTGAGCGTGCCAGCCATGCCCGGAATGACGTCGGCACCGATGTTGTCGCCGCCGGCGAGCGTCACGAAATCCCCGATACCCTCGCCTTTTCCCGGAGACATGCAGCAAGTGGCCCCGCCGGCATGCGCTTCGAGCAGCACCGGAGGCTTTGGAGAAGGAGGCTGCGATCGAACCTTTAGCCGTATGCGATCGACACGTTCCCTGAAGAAGTCGGCGAACTGCTTCGACTGGCTCTCGCGACCGACCAACCGTCCGAACTTCTCCAATCCCGTCTCGCCTTCCATTCGTCTGATGGACGGCGCCAGTCCGAGGATGGCGACTGGAATGCCTGCCGCCTCCAACGAGGCGAGCGAACTTTCGGTGGAGGAAAACTCGGTGCCAAAGATGACGAGATCTGGCCGGAGCGCGATGATGGCCTCGACAGGCACGGTGCCGGGTTTCACCGAGCCCAGTGAACGTATCGATGCGAACCGCTGATCGTGCCTTCTGAAGGCCGCGAAGGCCTCGTCGTCGAGGCGGGAGCGGCTCCATCCGACGATCCTGCCGGCGGGGGCGGGGTCGATCATGCTGAAGGCGACGACGTCGAGCCCGTCGGAGAGCACGATGCGCTCCGCAGGCTTCTGTAGTTTGACCGTCCTGCCGACGGCATCGGTCACCGAGATCTCCGCACGGGAGCTCGAAACCGATGCAGCCAACAGGATCGCTGCGAAAATGAGGCGCTTTGTCATCACCACTTGTATCTGAGCGTGGCCAGCACGGTCCGACCTTCCCCGTATGCGCACGACCCGAAACCGTTGCAAGCTGCAATATAGGCCTTGTCGAAGAGGTTTCGCGCGTTGACCGATGCGGTGAAACCCTTCCATTCCCGGCTCAGATAGCCGAAATCGTAGCTGACGACCGCATCGAACACGGTGAAGCCCGGTACCTTGGATGGAGTCCGTACGAAGCCGTTTAGGTTCCATACGTTGGAATCGGTTCCGTAGGTTTCGCCGATATACCGGACGCCGCCACCCAGCCCGAAGCCAGCGAACTGGCCACGCTTCGCCTGATGGTAGGCCCATGCGGATGCCATGTGCTCGGGCACGGCGACGGGGACCTTGCCCTGCAGGCTGACGGTCCCGGAGCCGTCGATCAGGGACACCGTGTTGTTGCTCTGAGTGAACTTGATGTCGGTGTAGGTGTATGTCGCGATCAGATCCAGATCGCCGAAGACGGTGGCCTTACCCTCGGCTTCGAAGCCGCGGGAGCGCACCTCGCCGTTCTGGATGCTGAAGAGTTGGTTGGTCGGGTCCGTCGAGAGGACGTTCTGCTTGGTGATGTCGAAAGCAGCCAAGGTGATCAATCCGTTCCAACCGGCAGGCTGATACTTCACACCCACTTCATATTGTTTTCCGGTAGTCGGACGGAAAGATTTTCCAGCGACATCCGCGCCGGCCTGCGGCTCGAACGAGGTCGCGTAGCTGACATATGGCGCGAGACCGTTGTCGAAGAGATAGACCAGCCCCGCGCGTCCCGTCGTCGCTTCGTCATCCGTGGTGCCCGTGGCCGTCACGCGGTTGGCCGTCGTATTGAAGATGCTGTAGTTCGTGTAAGCGAAGTCTTTGCGGCCGCTCAGCCAAAGCCGGAAGTTTCCGAACTCGATCTGATCCTGCACGTAAAGGCCCGTCTGCTGCAGTCGATCGGATCGGTTGTTCACCAGAGTCGGGGCCACGAACGGCTGGTAGTACCGCGGAGCGTAGAGATCGATGTTGCCGATCGAGCCGAAGCCGTAGCGCCAGGTGGAATTCATGTTCTGATAGTCGAGCCCGAAGAGCGCCGTGTGGCGAAGCGGGCCGGTTACGAACCGGGCCTGGACCTGGTTGTCCATGGAAAAGCTATCGACGTTGTGCAGATGTTGTCCGACCGATCGGCTGAGCGTCCGGTTGTCGGCCTGAAGCGCGGCGAAATCGACGCCCCGGAAGTCGTTGTCTAGGACGCCGTAGCGCATGTTCTGGCGGACGGTGATCGCCTCGGTCAGACGGTGCTCGAACTGATATCCCACCGCCTTTTCGGTCCGATTGTAAAGATTCCAGCCCGGGTCGCCCTGAAAACGGTTGTTTGGCAACTGGCCGTATCCGCTGGGCAGCACCGTCCCGATCACCGGCAGGAAGCCGGAATCGACGGCTTTCGGATCGCGCTGGTAGATGCCGGTCACCGTGAACCTCGTATCGGAAGAGGGGGCATAGGTGAAGGATGGAGCGATCAACGCCCGTTGCTCGCTCTGGAAGTCGATCTGGGAATCGGCCATGCGCCCGAGGCCGACGACCCGGTACGTAAATCGCGGATCGTTCGCGATCGGGCCGGTGGTATCGAAGCCTGCCTCGAGGTAGTTGTGCGTTCCGGCGCGTACGAAGATTTCGTTGCTGGGAATCTGCTGGGGAAGTTTGCTGACGAGGTTCACGAAGCCTCCCGGCGTCGCCTGGCCGTAGAGCACGGACGAGGGGCCCTTGAAGACCTCGACCCTCTCCACCATCCACGGGTCGATCTGCACCGCCGTGCGGGACGGATAGTGCCACTTCAGCCCGTCGAGAAAGCTCGCGTAGTTCGCCGCAGCGGAGAAACCGCCGAAGCCGCGGATGAAGACAGGGTCGAACCGGCGGCTTTGCAGGCCCGCCTGGCCCGTCATGATGCCGGAGGTGTATTGAAGGCTTTCACCGACGGTCGTCGCAGCCTGTCTCTCCATCTGGTCGCGGGTGACGACCGAGATGGACTGCGGCGTCTCGATCAGGGCGGCATCCGTCTTCGAGCCTGTCGCCGAGCGGGTTGCCACGATTCCCTGCACCGGGCCGAACGCGCTCTCGACGGGGCGCGCGGGTGCCTGTGGCTGGACAGTTGTCCGCACGGCCCGACGGCTGGCCGGCGTTGCGCGCGGAACGGGCTGACGCGCTGCCCGCTGCCGGGCGGTGGGAGCTTCCACTCTGACAGCTGGAAGTTCCTGCTGTGCGGATGCGCAGTCCGGAGCCGCGACCGAGATCGCGGTTGCGGCGGTCAGTGCGCCGGCGAGCGCGCGCTTGTTTAGTTTGGTCAATTTTTCCCCCGTTCGAGATGGCCAGCAATTCGCCGCAACCTATGCGAACGCGTCGATGGAAATCAGCCGTCGGCCTTTGCGGGGATGTCAAAACCGTTTGCGAGAAAGTGGTGTCCGATCGATAAAACTTCGATGTCGCATCGGGGCAACACATTGGAATCCTTGTTATTGCGATTCTAATTTCTGGGCCACGCGATGCCCTGTTGTTCTGAAGCGGAGGCATCTAATCTGTCTGGTTCATGACCATGGAACAATTAAGCACAGCCAAGCTCGGAGGGCGGCCGCGAACGTCGCCGAAATCGAACGTCCGCGTTTCCGTACAAACGACCGCGGATGCCGAGGCGACCGGACGTGTCAGGTGGATCAGGCTCAGGGACGGCCTGCTTCTTCACGCCAGCGACGCGGAGCACCTCTGCGATCAGAGACACGAAGTCCTCATCCAACCCGGTTTCTGCATCTACCTTTTCTTCGAGGAGAGCGACGGGATAGACGTCAGCGTCGGCGGGCGCCCGCTTCCCATCGGGCGCCATCGGGGCGGTGGGGAACGGCCCATCGGATTCACGATGTGCCGAAGAGAACCCGCGAAGTTCGTCCGGATTGCCGAACGTGGATCGCGCGTGCGCAAGATCTGTCTGGTCCTTTCGCTCGACTGGTTCGACGAGACCTTCGGCCCAAACAGCTCCGCTTTGCCGAGCAGCGCGGGTCAGCATCTTGCAATTTCGCGCTGGTTTCCGTCCTACCGCCTCAGCCATCTCGCGTCCGAATTGTTCGACGACGACAATTTCAGCACTGTGGGGCGCCTTCGCGACGAAACAATCGCTCTGGAAATGGTGTCGGAGGCACTTTCGACGATCAGACCACCGTCGGCACTTGGCGGGCTTCGGAACGACATGATGGTGGTCAACAAAGCCCGGGACATCATCGACGCGAACCTGAACGAGGGCATCTCGATCACCGAGCTCGCAGGAGAAGTCGGCGTCGGTGCGAGCACGCTTCGGAGAGTTTTCCAACAAGCATACGGGTGCTCAATCCATCGATACCAACATGACCGCCGACTCGAAGGCGCGAGAATCCTCATCGAGAGCGGGAGGTCGATTTCGAGTGCGGCCAACGCTGCCGGCTATTCCAACGCCGCAAACTTCGCTACCGCGTTCAAGAGGCGCTTCGGAATTACCCCAAGTAATGCGCGGGAAGGTTAATCGCGGCGACCGCTTTCAAGCGTGTTCCTAGGATGCCGGAAGACCGGACCCTACCGGGCGCGCTCCTCGTTTCGGAGGCTGGCCCGGACGCTGCGGACACCAGGGAAACTGAGCCCCAACTCGCGCGCCTTCTTCTGGACGCTCGCAGATGCACGGTTCAACGCCGCGGCGGCATGCAGCAGCGTGGATCCGCTGGCGTGTAGTGCAGCCAAGCGCACAACATCGTCGTCGGTCCATTTCCGGGATAGCAGCCGTCTCGGCATGTCTCATCCGCCCGTGGTGCTAGAATGAACACCATAGACCCGATGCGGTTCCACGAGATGACGCTGCAAAAAGGGACCGCTCAGTTGAGCGGCCCCTTCGTGCAGGTCAATGAAGGCATGCTTACTTCGGATACTTGAATTCCGGGGCAGCCTTCAGAGCATCTTTGGTGGTGTTCATCTTCGCGACCCACTTCTCAGCCTTGGCGTCGTAATTGATGGCCACAGAGGAAGGGGAGACAGCAACGTAGCGCTCGCCCATTCCGAGGAAGCCGCCGACCGATAGGATGAACGCGTCGATCTGGTTGTTCTTCATTGCGATGTCGGAGATCTCGCCGATGCTCTCATCGGTCTGATTGGTGATGTTCAATCCCTTAATCTTCGAAGAGAACATTTCCTCTTTGCCGACGGTCGAGAACTTGGCTTCGGCGGGCGCCGTCCCGGTGGTGGAGACGGCGGTCTGGGCGAGCGCCGGTGCGCTGAGCGACATGGCGGCGGCGGTGATAAGGGCGAGCTTCTTCACTGATGGTCTCCGTATTTGAATGCACGTTAATCGACAATAGAAACGATCGTTCCGCACGTGTGTCGAGAACCGATGCAAGTGAAGGGCTCATCCATCGCACAAGCCCTTCAGTTTAGAGAGTTGTTGAACGTCTCACCATTTTCGGCGGTCGTACCAGTCACCAACCTCCTTTGAGGCTTGGTCCTTGGCGTAGCCGTAGCGCTCCTGGAGGCGCCCTTCCAGTTGCTCACGTTTTCCGTCGATGACATCGAGGTCGTCGTCGGTGAGCTTACCCCACTGCTCCTTCACCGTGCCCTTGAGCTGCTTCCAATTGCCTTCCACTCGGTTCCAGTCCATGAAGCCCTCCTTCATTCGTCGAATCCGTACCCAAGATTGCGTACCGATAAGTCACAACGTCCCGCACGATCGACCGCTCCCGACACGCGAGACCCTCGTTGTCGCGCGGTGATCAGCCTCCGTACCGTCTAATCTGGGGCGCAACGCTTGAACCTCCACATGGCGCCCCAGGCGCAAGCGTCGATCGGGCGTGGAGCGCAAAGGCGAAACCTTATGCGACGAAAGGCATTGTGCCCGCTCGGATAGCTCACGGAGAAAGGCATGCGGCAGGGCACTTCGTTCAGGCTGTTAGCGTCGGAAGCAGCAAAGCAGGCTAGGGATTCTACGGATCCCGCTGAGACCCTGCGGCTGCTGCAGGTCGCTCATTACTGGATCTCCGCCGCGGACAACGAGGACTGGCTGACCGCCAATTCGCTGCGCAACGATCGCGCCGACGGTCGTTCGATGTCACCGAATCCTTAAGGTCGCTGATCTAGTAGGGGCTTGGCGGCCAACGGCGCGTGGCCACCCCATCACCCTGCCGCCAGCCTCGACAAGGGGATAGTCATAGATATGCGAAGGCCTGCTCCGCTCCAGTCGCGAGATAGCGTCCCCTGTAGGCTCCGCATCACCGATCTCTCTAGGGTCTGGCCGAACCCTTTCCTTTCGGTAGGTCGCGTCCGGACGACGGGCGTCTCTTCCGTCCAGTCGATACGAAGATCTTCGCCTATCTCCGATAAGGCCACCTTCAGCCGTCCGTCGGGATCGGAAAGGGCCCCGTATTTTGACGCGTTCGTAGTCAATTCGTGCAGCAACAACGCCAGTGAAGTGAGAGTGCTCCCGGAAATGGCGAGATCCGCCCCCGAAACAGAGATCCGGGCCCGGCCATCCTCGTGAGGCGCGAAGATCGCTTCGAGCAGCTTGAGGAGGGTGGTCCTGGACGGGCCTATAACCTCGTCGCCGACGAGATCGGGCAGGGTCAGATCATGCGCGCGGGCCAATGCCTCGAGGCGAGCGGTCAGATCCGTAGCGAGTTCGTCCACGCTGCCGGCGGCCCGTGCGCTTAGCGCGACGAGACCTGACGTGACGCTGAAGAGATTCTTGATGCGGTGATTGATCTCGCGAATGAGGACATCCTGCTGCGCGCGCGTGATCTGTTGCTGGTTGAGGTCCTGTGCGAGGAGGACGAGATGCTCGTCCTTCCGTCTTCCCGCCTCGGCCAGGGCATCCGCGTAGGTCTTCAACTCGTCCCGCTGCGCGGCGATCTGCTGGCGCTGTCGGCAGAGTTCGTAGAATACCTCGGCTTTGCTGCGGAGGATGTCGGGCTCAATGGGCTTCTGGATGAAATCGACCGCGCCTGCCTCGTAGCCTCTGAAACGGCGTAGGCCGTCCGCCGTACCCGCCGTCACGAAGATGATCGGAACACGTTTCGTCCGCTCGTTTCCCCGCATGAGCTCGGCGAGTTCGAAGCCGTCGAGGCCCGGCATCTGGACATCGACGAGCGCCAACGCGACGTCGTTCTGAAGGAGCAATTCGAGCGCCTGATCACCCGATCTGGCCTTGAGAAGGACGAGGCCATCTCGGCGCAACAGCGCTTCGAGCGACAGCAGATTCTCCTCAAGGTCGTCGACGAGCAGGAATGCGACCGCGCTCATGGCGCCCTCACAGCGGCGAGATATCCCGCGATACGGTCCAAAGACATGATCCGACCGTCGGGGCACGCAGCGATCGCGGCGGACGGCATCGCCGAAGCGAACGCGCTGGTGGGATCCTGGATCAATGCGGTACCTCCGGCCTGGATCACAGCGCTCAACCCTTTGGAGCCGTCGCTATTGGCGCCGGAAAGAATTACGGCGATCAGATCCGACCCGTAGGCCTCGGCCGCGGTTTCGAACAGAACGTCGATGGACGGTCGGGAGAACAAGACTGCCTCGTCGCTTGAAAGTGCTAGACTCTTATCCATTTCGACCAGCAAGTGGTAGTCCGGTGGTGCGAAATAGATCGTGCCTGCAGAGATGGGCTCTTTGTCCTCCGCCTCCCGCACCGGGATGCGGCATTTCGCCTGAAATAGCTCTGCCAACACGCTTCGCCGGTCGGGGGGCACGTGCACGACGACGAGAACCGGCAGATCGAAGTCGTCGGGAAGAGAGGGCAGGATGCTGGAGAGCGCTTCCAGAGCGCCGGCGGATGCGCCGATGACGACGGCTCTGTGCGTCGCCGCGCTCATGAGCTTCGCCTCTGATAGATCTTCTCTTCACGCACGAATTCCTGAAAGTCCGGAGCATGGGACGAAAACCGCAGACTTTCCTTCGAACCCAGCCCCAGGAATCCCTTTCGGGCAAGAGATCCGGCGAACAACCCGATCGCCCGATCCTGCAGACAACGGTCGAAATAGATCAGGACGTTCCTGCATGAAACATACTGCATCTCTCCGAAAGACGCGTCGGTCACCAGACTGTGGTCGGAAAATACCACGTTGCGTCGGAGGCTCTTGTCGAACACCGCTCTTCCGTAAGCGGCCTGATAGTAGTCCGAGAGCGACGACTTGCCGCCGGAGCGGCGGTGGTTTTCCGTGAAGAGCTGCAGGCGCTCGAGATCGTAGATGCCAGCTTCGGCGGAGCGAAGCGCATCCTGGTTGATATCTGTCGCGTAGAAGATGGTCCGTTCCTCCAAGCCTTCCTCCCGGAAAAGAATGGCGAAGGAATAGAGCTCTTCTCCCCCGCTGCAGCCGGCGATCCAGATTTTCAGGGAAGGATACGTGCGAAGATGCGGCACGACGCGCTCGCGGATCGCCTGCCAATACGTCGGATCGCGAAACATCTCGCTCACCTGCACGGTCAGATAGCCCAGTATTTTGGGCAGCCACTGCGGGTCGTGCAGCAGGCTTTCCTGCATGGCCGAAAATGTCGAAAATCCGAGCTGCTCGCGTGCCTGCCTCAGCCGTCGTTTGATCGATGCCATCGCATATCGGCGGAAGTCGTAGTGGTAACGCGAGTAAAGGGCTTCTAGGAGCAACCGGATTTCGATGTCTTCGACCTTCTCCGCGGCGGGCTCGTCCATCACTTCGGCATCCATACGCGCACCAGGGAAAGAAGCTTATCGACGTCGAGGGGCTTCGCCATGTAGTCGTTCGCGCCGGCCTCGATGCAACGCTTCTGATCGTCCGGCATTGCCTTGGCCGTCAACGTGATGATCGGCAGCTTCCTCCAGCCGGGGTTCTTGCGGATCTCCCGTGTCGCGGTTAACCCGTCCATGATCGGCATCATCACGTCCATCAGCACGAGATCGATCGTCTTGTCGACCGTCTGCGCCGATCTTTCGAGGGCTTCCAACGCTTCACGTCCGTTCCGGGCGATCTCGACTACCGCTCCGCGTGGCTCCAGGATGTTCGTCAATGCGTACACGTTCCGGACGTCGTCCTCCACGACGAGGATCCTCCTGCCTTCCAACAGCGCGTCTCTGCTGCGGGCCTGGCGGATCATCTTCTGTTGGGCATCCGGCAGATCGGAGATCACCTGATGAAGGAAGAGGCTCACCTCGTCCAACAGCCGCTCCGGAGACTTCGCACCTTTGATGATGATGGACCGGGAATAGCGACGTAAGCGTTGCTCGTCCGTCGCCGACAGATCCCTTCCCGTATAGACGATGACCGGCGGAAAGGAGTAGTCGCCTTGCTGGCTAAGCTTTTCCAGGAGCGCGTAGCCGGAGGAATCCGGAAGCGAAAGGTCCAGCACCATGCAATCGAACGTTTCATGTTGCAGACGTTCGAGACACTCGGCGGCGGTGCCGGCCGTGACGGTCTCCACGTCGTGGGACGTCAGCAATCTGGATACCGCGTCCCTCTGCACCGCGTCGTCCTCCACGATGAGTATCCGATGGACCTTCTTCGCGAACGTGTCCTCCAGCTTCTTCAGTACCTGAACCAACTCCTCGCGCTTGATCGGCTTGAGGGCGTATCCGACCGCGCCCAGCGAATATGCGGTCCCGGCATGGTCCTCGGCCGACACGATGTGGATAGGAATGTGACGGGTCCGCACGTCGCGTTTCAACTGGTCGAGTACGGAGAGACCCGACTGGTCGGGGAGGCCAACATCCAGAACGATCGCGCTCGGCAGATGGTCCTTCGCCAGGGCCAGCGCCTCTTCGGCACTGCCGGCCACCACGCATCGGAACCCCATCTCGCGCGAGAGATCGCGCAGAATCGCGGCGAACGTGTCGTCGTCCTCGACGATTAGGAGGACCCGGCGCTCATCAGGCGCCGCAGATCGGTCATCCTCCACCTGCCGATGCCGCTCTGGACGCTTGTTCGCGGACACGCCGGACATGGTGCTCGGCGTCGAGGGTGCCGCCGGCTCGGTTTCAGGCCGTTCGCGGGGCACGACCTTCGCGGGATCGTACGACGTCGGAATGGTGACCGTGAACGTCGTGCCGCGGCCCGGCTCGCTTGCGAGGGCGATCGTCCCACCGAGAAGGCGCACTAGTTGTCGGGAGATCGATAGACCGAGCCCGGTACCGCCAAACTTGCGACTGATCGAGCCATCCGCCTGATGGAATGCCGAGAAGACGCTCTCCTGATGTTCCTGAGCGATGCCGATACCCGTATCCGAAACGGAGAACGCGACGCGGCCGTCCGCGGCCGGACGAACGCTGAGTTCTACCCGACCCGCTTCCGTGAATTTCAAGGCATTGGACAGCAGGTTCTTCAAAACCTGTTCGAGGCGCTGCAGGTCGGTTTCGATGTCGGCCGGCGCGCCCGGCGCTACATGGATGACGAACTCGAGCGCCTTGTCCCGCGCCATGGGTTGGAAAACCTGGCGGATGTTCGCGGTCAGCCGCTCGATCGCGACCGGTTCCGGTCGGATGTCGACATGGCCTGCCTCGATCTTCGACAGGTCGAGGATGTCGTTGATCAGATTCAGAAGGTCGTTTCCGGAAGACTGGATCGTCTGCGCGTATTTCACCTGCTCCGGCGTCAGATTCTCCTCCCGATTGTCGGCAAGCAGCTTGGCCAGAATGAGCGAGGAATTCAGGGGAGTGCGCAGCTCGTGCGACATATTCGCCAGGAAGTCCGACTTGTACTGGCTCGCCTGCTCGAGTTCTCTCGCCTTCAACTGAATCGAGGAATTAGCCCGCTCCAGATCGTCGCGCTGCGCTTCCAGCTGTTGGGTCTGCTCCTCCAGCTGGGAGTTGGTCTGCTCCAATTCGACCTGTTGCTGTTCCAGCCGGGCCTGGGATTCCTTGAGGGCTCTTCCCTGTTCCTCCAGCTCTTCGTTCGAGACCCTCAATTCCTCGCTTTGCGTCTGCAGCTCTTCCGATTGCCGCTGCGTCTCCTCGAGGAAATCCTGCAGTTCGCCGCGATACTTCGCAGACCTTACTGCTGTCGCGACGGCCGTCGAGATCTGGGTCAGGAATGTCGATGTCTCGTCTGCCACCAACCGCGCGAAGCCGAGTTCGATCACGGAGTTCACCCCGCCGTCGACGCTGCCCGGGACAATGACCAGATGGCGGGGACGCCCCTCACCGAGTGCCGAACCGAACCGCAGGTAGTCTTCCGGTAGCTCGTGGACGTGCATCGGGCGTCCTTCGGCCGCCGTTTGCCCGAGAAGGCCCTCGCGCAGCCTGAAGACGTCGGGGATGTTCGTGTTTCCAGGGACCCCGTATGTCGCCGTCCGTCTATAGACGTCCCCGTTGCCGACGTAGAGCGCTCCCGCTGCGGCTCCGACGTACGGGGCGAGATAGTCCAGAACGCTGTTGCCGAGCTGCTGAAGCGCCTGATCGCCCATCATCGCCGATGCGAGACCGACCTGTCCCGCTTGGAGCCATTCCTCCCGTCTCCGCGCGATCGTGGCCCGTCGGATTAGGAAGCCCACGGCGCCCGTTAGCAGGATGCCCAGGAGGCCAGACAAAACACTGCTGACGAGGGCCGTGCGTTGGGCCTCGTCCATCTCCGAGAGCCTCCGGACGCGCTGCTGCGTCTCTTCGCGAGCCATGGCCGCGATCTGGGTCCGGATCCCGTCCATTTCGACCTTGCCGCGGTCTGAATTCACGACCCTGAGCGCGTCGTCGAGGCCACCATGAGTGCGCCGGAGATCGATCGTCTGCTGCAGCTCGGCGAGTTTCGCCGTCACATGTCCGCGGAGAGCGGCGAGGCGAGGCGCCTGGTCGGGCGCTGCTTCGGTCAGGCGTTCGATCTCGGCTAATTTGACCGGTATCGCACTCAAGGCAGAATTGTAGGGATCCAGATACCGCTCGTTACCCGTCAGCAAAAAGCCTCGCTGCCCGGTTTCGGCATCCTGGGTCTTGGACAGCAGCTCGTCCAGCGCGAGGATCACCTGGTGCGATCTCACGATGCGCCGGTTGCCCTCCTGCAGGGCCTGTAGATTGAGGTAGGCGACGAGCCCGCTGATGAGAAAGAAGGCGAAGGCGAGCGCGAGGCCAGTCGCGACGCCGGTTTCCAAGCCCAGTCTGCTCCCGGAAGCCGTGCGAGATCTATTCATTGGAATCCTACGGAAAGTCTTGCGCATAAGATGCCCGCTTGCGCGGACGGTGGCGAGGAGGTCTCGCGTGCGGAGCTTTAACGCGAGTATCATGGGCAGTCGAGGCGTGGGCTGGAGGCTGGAGAATTGGGGGCGCGGTCCGCGGACGAGCGGTGGCGGGCCGGCGGGGGAGGTCAGGATGGCCTATGATGATCTGTGACTCACACCTCATCCAACGGATGGCTCCTGGACCTTCACGGTCGGCGGAGGGGGGCTCGTGGAAGCTCGGTGATCGGGGCAACTTTATGCCGTCGATCGACCTGAAGCGCTTCCAGCACGCTTGCCTATCCGCCTCCGGACGACCTGCACCGGCGGACGGCATGATTGCCGACTGGCACCCTTCAATCGATGATGCGATTGAGGCCCTCGGCCGTCAATTGGACGAGGCCTTCTTTCATCTGGCGCAACTGCTCTTCGAAATGTCTGGTCCAGTCGACGACCTCGCCGACGACTGCCGGCTTCCGGGGGGCATCCCGGTGCTCCTCGCCTCCGGCGACTGCGTCACCCTCCCGCGACCTGCAAGGATCGCGCGGAGGCGTGTGTGGTCGTCGTGGAGCCAGCTGTCGCACGGATTGTCAGCGGTCCATGAAGGAAGTCGGAGGGCGCGCCGCAGGGCGCGATCGGTCGGCCATACGCGCGCGTGACCGATGGGGGTGACCCCTTCTCCGATCAGGGAGAAGCTGCTCCTGCGCGAGCAGTCTTCCCCTGCGCAGCGAGGTTCAGGTTACGGCTAGACCTCGCCGCCTCCGGACCGGCCTCACGGCCGGCGCGGTGATGCGGATTCCACACGGAAATCCGGATAGCCGGGATCTATAGGACATCGTCCGATTGCCAGGAAACATGTCCGTGAGGTTCAGATCGTCGAAGACAGTTCCCGAAGGCTCGGCGACATAGATCCTCTGTCGATCGTCTCCGACGGCGAGTTCCGCGCCCCAGATCGCGGCGTCCAAAGTGCAGGCGAAGTACACCCAAGAGAGTGGTCGAGCTCTCCTGAAATTCGAATCGTGGCCGACGACGATCAGGTCACCGATGGTGAGGTCGACGCGCGAGCCGTGGAAGAACGACTGCGAGAACATGGTGGGGCTCCGTTGTGTGCGACGGAAGAGGCTTGCGGTCGACGAGCGCCTCCGATGTGCGATCCTTCTACGGGATGCATAGGGTCTCGAAGCCTTGCGGACTACATATCTAAGTGGGGACGCAAGGTGTGGTTGGTCCTACCCCGCCTTTCAGATGTCTTCGCGCGGCAAAGGCGAGCATGACGATCTTCTTCGAGAAGCCCTTGAGCTCAGCCTGCAGCACGGGGATCGGTGGTGCTGTCGGCAGTCGGTACTACGAGCTCGCCGTCAATAGTCGTGAAGCGCGCCTTATTGAGCGATATCCGCCGGCCACCCGCGGTGAACATCTCGGAGCGAATCCTTCAATGCAGGTCGGAACCTCGGGGCGCCCTGCTCATTAGCTAGGCACGTGCGGCTCGATGGGAGCCGAGGGGAAGAAGAAGATGATCGACACCGTCGTGGTAACGCCCGCAACCTCATCCGACGAACCTGCGATTGCCGGCGTGTCTTGGCCCGCAATCGTGGCGGGCGCAGTGGCTTCTCTCGCACTGACGCTGGTCCTGCTCGCATTCGGCGCCGGCCTCGGACTTTCCGCCGTCTCGCCATGGGGCAATTCGGTCGCCTCCGCGACGACGTTCAAGATCACAACGGCGCTCTATCTCGTCGTTATCGCGATGATATCTTCCGCCGTCGGCGGTTACCTCGCCGGCCGCCTTCGTACGCGATGGGTAGGTGTGCATAGCGACGAGGTGTACTTCCGGGATACGGCCCACGGGTTCCTGGCTTGGGCCTTCGCTACCGTTCTTGGCGCGATCATTCTGGCCGCGCCGGCATCGACGGTTCTGGGCGGCGCCGCTTCAGGTGTCACGGCGGGCGCTGCTGCCGCGGCATCACAATCCGGACCGATGGATGGATATATCGACACGCTGCTCCGCCCGACGACGCCGGCAGCACCCGCTGACGCGACGTCGGGCCGTAGTGAGCTGTCTCGGATCTTCGACAGCAGCCTTCGCAGCGGAGAGTTCAAGCCTGCCGACCGCGCCTATATCGTTAAGGTGATCGCGGCGCGCTCCGGTCTCTCCGAGGCCGACGCCGACAAGCGGCTCACCGAGGTCGTGACCGAGGCCAAGGCGGCTGCTGATGCGGCGCGGAAGGCCGCGATGCAGCTTGCCTTCTGGGTCACCGCGTCACTGCTGATCGGCGCCTTCTCCGCCAGCCTGGCGGCGACCGAAGGTGGTGGTCTCAGGGACGGTACGTGGAAGCGTCGCCGCTAAGTTTCTTACAGGAGATATAAGATGCCAATTCTGCTCTGGTTGTTGGGAATTCCGCTCCCTCTGATCCTACTGATCTTCCTGCTAAGATGACCGCAGAGCCGCCGGTAGTCCGGCGGCTCTGTCTCATTCTCGCGGGTACCGACGAACAAGCGTGGGCGCAATGAAATCGAGACAGCGCGCTCACGGCGCACTCAAGTGGTGTGTAGGGCCGCTACCGGCGCTTCTATCATGCATTCACGCCTTGCGGAGGGTACCGGATAAAAGCGTTGCCGCTGATCTCGGCCGATAGCATCTTCTCAACCATCCGGCTTCCGAAGCCCATTCGTAGCGGCGTGGCCACCACCGGGCCGCCGAGCTCCTCCCATTTAAGGGAAAGGTGGGCTTTCTCCTCGGCCCCCGTCACCTCCCATTTAATCAACACACGTCCGCCATCGACGGACAATGCGCCATATTTCACTGCTTTCGTAGCCAACTCGTGCAAAGCCATCGCGAAGGCGAGGGCAGCGCGAGGCGAAATCATAATTTGCGGGCCTCCGATTGCGAAACGCGTGCCGCCTTGCGACTGAAAAGGGCTGACTGCACTTGCGACGACGTCGCCGAGCGCTGCACCATGCCAATTGTCGCGCGTCAACAGATCATGAGCCTGTCCGAGCGAAGCCAGGCGTGAATCCAGGCTGGCTCTGGCCTCTTCCAGATTCCCGGAGAGGCGGAGGGTCTGATGCGCGATGGACTGCATTGTTGCCATCGAGTTCTTTACCCGATGCTTGAGTTCGCCGGCGAGAAGCGCGCGGTGCTCCTCGCTGCGCTTTCGATCGGTGATGTCGATGGAGACACCGGCCATGCTGAACGGCGCGCCATCCGTGCGGTAGGAGGTCTGGCCCCTGATTTCTACCCATCGCACCTCGCCCGACGGGACGACAACCCGATATTCGATATCGTAGTCGATCCTTCTCTCGATCGACGCGGCCACGGTCGTCTGCATCCTTTCGCGGTCGTCCGGGTGGATTGAAGCGAGCAGATCTTCGTACGAAAACGGCTTCGCAGGATCTCGTCCGAAATTAAGCTTGCAAACCTCGGAAGCGAGAAGGCGTCCCTCCGCCAAATTCAACGCCCAAGTCCCGAAGCGGCCCGCCTTCAACATGAACTGGAGTCTGTCTTCGGCGTGGCGCAGCTCCTCGTTGCGACGTGCAACTTCCTCTTCAAGGGCATCCCGATCCCGTTGCACGCGGACTAAACGATCGCGCTCGAGCGTCACGTCGAACTGCGAGGCGAAGAAATAGCTCAGCGCGCCTTCCTCATCGAACACCGGTGAGATGAGTAGCCGATTGTAGAAGACCTCTCCGCTCTTCTTATGGTTCAGAAGCTCCACTTCAACCGGAACGCGTCGCTCGATCGCGGACCTTATGAGATCCACCTGAGATCGGTCGGTTTCCGGCCCCTGCAGGAAGCGACAGTTGCGTCCGATTATCTCTTCGCGGGAGAAGCCGGTGAGCTTGGTGAACGCGTCGTTCACGAAAACGATCGGATTATCGGGCTGGTGTGGATCCGTAATCAACATCGGCATCCGGGTAGCTCGGACCGCGGCCGCGAACGGATCCGACGTCCGACCGGTGCGCGTGATTCGGTAATCAACCGGTCATGTTCGCGCAGATCTGGCAACGTCCATAAGTTCCTCTGTAAGCGCTGACAACCACGCTGCGATAGAGCGGATATCACGTCGGTTACCTTGTCGTACACGCGATTATGGTACCGGCAGCCAATCGCAACGCCTCACGACCACTTATCCTATCGGTGTAGTGTAAGGACTAGACTGCGACATCACGCGCCCCCGTCGCATGCGCTAGACCGATGCGTTGAGATCTCTCGAATGTCCGGAACATGCATTCCGTGCGTGAATCTACGCATCCTTAACCTTACTATCATAGTTTAAGCGAGGCCCCGCCACCAAGGGAGGCGGGGCCATACAACAAAATCCATTTCCGGTCTGACACCTTTTTTAAGGAACGCATTCGCATGTTTTCTCGACTTTCCATCCGCGACAAGATCGCGGTCGTGATCGGTCTTTTGCTTTTGGGCATGGTAGGTATGGGAGCGCTGGCCGTCGTGGAGATGCGCGACATCAACGCCAAGACCGTCGAGATCCAGCGTAATTGGCTCCCCAGCGTGCAGGCGCTCGGAGACCTCAGGGCTGCGGGGTTGAACTACCGGAGCATTCTGCGCGGTCACATGTTGGCGGAGACCGCCGCGTCGAAGGCGGACGCTGAAAAGCGGATGCAGGAACAAGCGAACCTGCTCGACAAGGCGAAGGCCGTCTACGAGAAGCTCATTTCGTCGTCCGAGGAGCGAGCGATCTTCACGGAGTGGGCCGCCGAGTGGTCAGCATACGACAAGATCACGCATCAAGTTCTGGAACTTTCGCGCGCTCATGCCACTGGAGGCTTTCCCGCCGAGGCGGTCCGGCTGAACGAGAGCAAGGGTATTCCGCAAGGACGCAGAGCCGATGCGATTATCGCGAAGGCCGTCGAGCTGAACGACAGGGGTGCCAAGACCGCCGGTGAACAAGCTACTGCGACCTACGACGCCGCGTTCACGATGATCATGGTGATCCTGGCGCTATGCGCGTTTCTAGGGATCGGCGTAGGCGTGTTCCTCGTCAGAGACGTTTCGAAGGGCATCGATTCCATCGTTGCACCGATGGAGGCGCTGGGGAAAGGTGACCTGTCGGCTGAAGTGCCTAGTCAGGGGTCGAGGACCGAGATCGGCAAGATGGCCGATGCGCTGCAGGTTTTCAAAGAAGCGCTCATCGCCAAGAAGACGGCCGACGAGGCGGCGGCAATGGATGCCGAGGCCAAGATCGAGCGCGGGCGCCGCGTCGATCAGATCACCCGCGATTTCGAGGCCCTGATCGGCGAGGTCGTGGAAACGGTCTCTTCCGCATCGACCGAACTCGAAGCGTCTGCCGGTACCCTGAGCGCCACGGCGGAACGCTCCCAAGAACTGACGACGACGGTCGCGTCCGCCTCCGAAGAGGCGTCTACCAACGTTCAGTCGGTCGCTTCCGCCACGGAAGAGATGGCTTCCTCGGTCAACGAGATCAGCCGTCAGGTGCAGGAGTCCGCGAACATCGCAGGCCAGGCGGTGGAACAGGCCAAGCGAACGAACGACCGCGTCGGCGACCTCGCCGAAGCCGCGGGTCGGATCGGCGACGTGGTGGAGCTCATCAACAACATCGCCGGGCAGACAAACCTGCTGGCCTTGAATGCGACGATCGAGGCCGCACGCGCGGGCGATGCCGGTCGCGGGTTCGCCGTGGTCGCCGCCGAAGTGAAGGCGCTCGCCGAGCAGACGGCGAAGGCAACCGGCGAAATCTCGGCCCAGATCTCGGGCATCCAGACCGCGACGCGGGAGTCCGTCGGATCGATCAAGGAGATCGGCGACACGATCGGTCGGATGTCGGAGATAGCTTCGACGATCGCTTCGGCGGTGGAGGAGCAGGGGGCTGCGACGCAAGAGATTTCACGCAACGTCCAGCAGGCGGCCCAAGGTACCATGGAGGTGTCGGCGAACATAATCGATGTCCAGCGCGGTGCGAGCGAAACCGGGTCGGCTTCGACCCAGGTGCTCTCGGCAGCCCGGTCCCTGTCTGCGGACAGCACGCGGTTGAAGGTTGAGGTCGGGAAATTCCTAACGGCCGTGCGGGCTGCCTAAGCGGCTCTGGCTCTGAGGTTCGCCGCTCTCCGAGCGCGTCAGGTCGAAGAGTTGGGCGACATCCGGCGAGATGTTACGGATGTCGCCCCGTCCCATTCCCCAGGGACTGTGGGAGTTGGCCAGCGACGACCTCGGTGTTCGCTCACCCCGATCTGTCGAGCCGAAGGACAAGTCCCTCGCGCGAACGATAACGGCGCAGCAGGATCGGCACGTCGGCGAGAGTGAGCGGCTTGGAAATCAGATATCCCTGCACCTTCGTGATCCCGGCGGCCCTAAGAGACGCCAACTCCCCATCCGTCTCCACGCCTTCGGCTACGACCTCGCAATCCATCCGTCGGGCGAACTCGGAGATGGCACTGGCCAAAGCCTGGCGTCCGGGATCGCGGTCGATACCTCTTATGAGGCTGATGTCCAGTTTGATGAGGTCCGGGTTCAGATCCAGCACATGTCTGAAGCTGGAGTAGCCGGCACCGACGTCGTCGATCGCCAATCGGAGGCCACGCTTGCGGAATGGCTCCAATGCCGACTTCAATTCTGCGTAACCCTCGATCGCGGCGTGTTCGGTCACTTCAAGGATGATCCTATCGAGAGGCATCGATCCGAACAGCTGCACGAACCTCGCCGAGGCGATCGAAGCAGGAGACAGGTTGAGAGACAACGCCGCATCCTCCGGAAGCTTGAGCAGGCCGGCGACGGCTTCTTCGACCGCCAAGAACTCCATTTCGATGCCGAGGCCGACCGTGTCGGCGCCCTCGAACCACTTGTCGGGCGACGACCCGAGTAACGTGCTCGGAAAGCGTGCGAGCGCTTCGAAACCGACGATTCTGTCGTCCGACAGTCGATAGATGGGCTGGAAGACGATCGAGATGGCGCGGTTCTTAAGGACGCAGCGAACCGCGTCCTCCGTGGCGAGATAGTTCTTGTTCTTCTTGCCGACCATTCCGAGAAGGTTCGCGATCTGCTCCGCCGAGAACTGCAAAAGACGCAACTGAGCTTCGCCGACATCGGGGTTCGGCGCATAACTGAAGCAGCAGAGCGTTCCGAACAGTCCGCCACACGGCAGGACGATCGGCGTGCTGAGGTGTGCACCGACGGGAATGCTCTTCGTAGGCTTCATGCCTGCGGCGACGGGATCGTCGGCCGCGTTCTGCATGGCCCCCGGCATCAACCCCCTGACGATGTAACTGCAATAGCTTTCGGATAGCGGATCGGCTCCACCGGGTGCAATCGGTGGGTTCTCGCCATCGACGTAGCGAAAAATTCGATTGCCTTTGTCGAATTCGGAGATGAATCCGACGTCCATGCCCAGCCTGAGGCGCACCGATCGCAAAACCGAACGGATGACTTCGGATAGTAGATTTTCGTCGTCTTCGTATCGTGGGATTGGTCGCATTCTGCCTCCATAAACGGGACAGTGCGCGTACTTAATTGCTCTCGCGTTAATTGCGTGGTTGCATTGGATGATATTACACGTGTTCCTTTCGGGGAACTTGATCTACGAATTCTGCAACATCTCGGTGACCTTCTCCGCGAACTCCGCCATCACGAATGGCTTGGTCATCACGGCCATACCTTGTTCCAGATGACCATTACCGACAGCAGCGTTTTCGGCGTAACCGGTGATGAAAAGAACCTTCATATGAGGTCGACCGACGCGCGCGGCATCTGCCAACTGTCTTCCGTTCATGCCGTCCGGCAGGCCGACATCCGTGACGAGAAGATCGATGCGCACCTCGCTTTCCAGGATACGCAAGCCTGATTTCGCATCGATCGCCTCGAGAACCGAGTGCCCCGCTTCCTGCAGGATCTCCACGACCATCATCCGCACGTCCGGCTCGTCGTCGACGACGAGAACGACGTCGCGCTGCGCGGCCTGCTCGGCTTCAAGTCCGGACGCCGCCGTTTCCGCATCGACTTCGCCCAGATGACGCGGAAGGTAGACGCTCATCGTCGTACCTCTGCCGGTTTCCGTGTTCACGCGGACCCGACCGCCCGACTGGTGGACGAAGCCGTGCACCATCGAAAGGCCGAGCCCGGTACCCTGACCGATCGGCTTCGTGGTAAAGAAGGGGTCGAATATTCGGCCGAGCACGTCTGCTGGAATTCCGGAGCCCGTGTCCGATACCCGGATGGCCAGATACTGTCCGGGCGTCAATTCGTTCTCCGCCGCTTCCCGCTCGTCGAAAGAAATATTTCCGGTCGAGATCGTCAGCTTGCCGCCATCGGGCATGGCCTCCCGCGCGTTGATGGCAAGATTGAGCAGAGTGTTCTCCAGCTGCGCACCGTCCACGAAGGCCGTCCATAGGCGATCGGCGGGCACGGCATCTACCTGAATGTTCGGTCCGACGGAGCGGCGGATGAGATCCTCCATTCCAGCGACCAGACGGTTCACATCCGTCGGCTTCGGATCGAGGGTCTGTCGTCGGGAGAAGGCCAGGAGCCGCTGGGTGAGCGCAGCGGCACGCTGAGCCGAGGTCTGCGCTCCACGGATGAAGCGTTCTATGCCTTCCGTGCGGCCTGAATTCAGGCGCCGCTCGATGATCTCCAGTCCGCCGATGATGCCAGTGAGCAGATTGTTGAAGTCGTGCGCGATCCCGCCCGTCAACTGACCGACGGCCTCCATCTTGTGGGCCTGGCGCAACGCTTCGTGCGCCTCGGTCAGTTCCGCGGTTCGGGCGGCGACACGCTGTTCGAGCGTCTCGTTCGCCTCCTGCACGCTCTGGATGAGCCGGGCATTCGAGATGGCGAGCGCGGCTTGCGCGGCGAGACCTACGACCACTTCTTCGTGCTGCACGGTGAAGCGCGCCCTTTCGGGATGCCCGAAGAAAAGCCCTCCGATGACGGTCCCGTCGCGCGAAACCACCGGCACCGAGAGATAGCTGACGACGGTGAGATGGCCCTCGGGCATACCGATGTGGGGCAGGTTGTGGCCGTAACGCGGGTCTTGCCTGATGTTGTCGGACCGCAGCACGCCTGTGCCGTCGAAGGTGGGTGCGAAGATCGCCGTCCTCCTCGGCATGGGGAAGTCGCTGAATGATTCCCGATCGACGCCGGACAAGGCGTAGAGCATGTAGCTTCCACCTTCCTTGTTGGTCACGTTGTAGAAGAAGGCGCCGAACCCGGCGCCCGTGAGCTCGACGCCAGCATCGGTGACGAGCTGAACGATCTTTTCGAGATCGGTCTCCGCGACCGTGGTGACCGCGATCCTGTTGAGTATCTCGAGAGCACGACGCTTGTCGTCGAGCCTCCGCTCGGCCTTGTGAGCCGCCGACACGTCATGTCCTTCGCAGAATATCCCGGTGACCTCACCGCGATCGTCGAGAACCGGGGCGTAGATGAAATCGAGAAGAAGCATTTCGTCGGCCCCGTCCTCCTTTTTCAAAACGGCCGGCACGCGCTGCGCCACGAAGCGCTCGCCCGAATTGAACACCTCGTCGAGCCATTCGAAGAAGCCTTGTCCGCGGAGCTCCGGGAAGACTTCGCGCACTGTCCGCCCGACGTAGTGGCGCTCGCCGAATAGTCGGCGATAGGAATCGTTCACGAACTCGAACAAATGCTCCGGTCCCTTCAGGATCGTGATGAAGCCCGGTGCCTGTTCGAACAGACGCCGTTGCCGGGCCGTTTCGGCCTCACGCTTCTTGTCGGCCAGGACCTTGTCGGTCGTTTCGTGTCCTTGGTTGAAGATGCCCGCGACGGAGCCGTCTTCGCGTCGAATGGGGGTGATGCTGTAGTTCCAATACGTTTCCTGGATGCCGGTCTCCCGGGCCATCGGCAGCATCTGATCGAAGGTCGAGAAGCCTTCGCCCGTCGTAACGACGCGCTCGAAATGCGGCCCCACGACGTGCCAGATGTCCGTCCAGACCTCCTTCGCGGGCCGTCCCAGCGCCCAAGGGTGCCGCTCGCCGGGAATGGGGGACCATGCGTCGTTGTACAGCAACCTCAGGTCAGGGCCCCAATATATGGCGGTGGGAAAGGACGAGTTCAGACAGATGCTGAGTGCCGAGCGCAACGATTGCGGCCAGGCTTCCGGGGCGCCCAAGGAAGTGGCTGCCCAATCATGGCTCCGGATGAGCGTCCCCATCCGGCCGCCGCCAGCCAGGAAGTCAAGACTGTTCAGTGGATGCATGCGATACGGGATCCGAAGGTGCTTGTGGCGGCGACAGTTGCCGGATCACATTATCCGGCAAGGGCCCGGCACGGCAATGCGGCGGGCAGCCTTGAACAGGCAGTCGACGTCTATTCTTCGTAGGTATGCGTTTCGGCTTCGCGAGCGCACTGTCTTACGAAAGCTTTGGGCAAGCTTCGCGTTATATGGCTGGAAATACCAACGAGGCCATGCTCTCGACAACGCCTATGATGTCTTTCGTGCCATACGGTTTTGGGAGGAATAGAGCGCCCTTCGGCATCTCATCCGGCCGAAGTCGACGTTTTCCGCTCGCGATCACGATAGCAATCTCGGGCCAACGTCCGCTTACCAACGCCGCCAGTTCCAACCCGTCCATGGATCCCGGCATATCCACGTCGGTGAAAAGCAGATCAACTCCCGGTTCACTGGCAAGCACGCGGACGGCATCGTCCGCACTCGTTACCGACGTCACTTTATGCCCCGCGTCATGGAGCGTTTCCTCGATCAAAAGGACGATGAACATCTCGTCCTCGGCAACTAGAATGTGCACTGAGTAATCCCCCCGACCTAGCCTAATCTGCGGTGGGGCGATTTGTTCCACTCGTAGGCTCCGGAAAGCCGAGAAGTTGCCAAATGCTTGTTGACGTTGTAGCAATTAAAAACAATGTATGAAACATATTCAGTGCGCTCTGAGCGGCAACTTATGTCTCGACGGGGAAGATCATGATCTCCGCGGATCAACTTCGCGCCGCACGAGCTCTCCTCAAGCTAGATCAGCGCCAGACCGCAGAATTGACGGGCCTATCGTTGCCGACCATCCAACGGATGGAAGCGAGCGATGGCGTAATTCGTGGCAATGTCGACTCGTTGATGAAGCTGGTTTCCGCTTTGGAGCATGCCGGCGTCGAACTTCTCGGCCCGGGAGGCGTGAGCGCCGGCACGGGGCGCGGGGTAAGGTTGCGCGAGACGACGGCTTCCGCAGCTAAAAGGCCTTCGGCGAAGAAGGCGGTCGGCAAGACCAAACGTCCGCGCCGGTAGGTCTGCCGGTTCCGAACTCGAGCCGCGCTCAATTGAGCGCCGCGCGAACGATTTCGTCCTCGGTCACCACGCGTTCGATGAGGCCGACCTTGCTCCGGATGCGGTATCGCGGGCGGCCGTCCGGTTCGATCGGCAAAATGCCTATCACCGTGTAGATCCGCGGCATTCGCACGGGCTCCCGTCCCTGCGGTCCCTGTGCGACGTGATGAACCTCGTCGTTCACGGCGTAGTTGCGGCTCATTGATCCATCCATTTTTTCGCCAAGACGCGGATAAGTATTGAAAGTTGAAACTAATGTATGACACATTACTTGTACCATTGAATGTATAATATTGCCATTTATCGTGGGTGTTCCAGGTTCGCCGCGGGGCCTTGATGGAGGCGCAATTCGAGTCCGGCTGCGGCCGGAGTGGCCGAATGCTGGTTCAGGAAAGCGGAGAGCGGAATGACGGAAAGGACATCCGTCTTGCTTGCAGTCTGGCAGCCGTCGCGGGCGGTTTGAACGCGTCGGCGTTCCACGCAGTGGGCTTCTTTTCTGCCAACATGACCGGCAACGTATCGGCGCTATCCGATCATCTCGCGCTGGGAGACGCATGGGCGGTCGTGTTTCTGCTCGCGATACTGCTTCTGTTCGTGAGCGGCGCCGGATTGGCGTCGTTTCTCGTCCAGGTCGGGCGGCGCCGGCGCCTCAAGGCGACCTTCGCGGGGGTGATCGTGCTCGAAGGTCTTCGTCTGCTTATGCTGGGCGTCATGGAAGCGTGGGGGCCGGACGCCTATCGACGTCCCGTCCTCGTGCTGGGGTTGAGCTTCGCGATGGGGCTGCAAAACGCGGTGGTCACGCGGATATCGGATGCTCGGGTCCGGACGACGCACGTGTCGGGTATGGCGACCGATATCGGCATCGCTCTCGGCACGATAGTCGATGAGGTCCTGCGGCGTCGTTCCGGCGGGATCGATGTCTCGCTCATGTCTCGGCTGCGTCTTCACGCGTGCACGATCGCTGCGTTCCTGGCTGGTGGCGTCGTTGGAGTGGCGCTGCATCGGGTCGTGGACGGCAAGCTCATTTTCGGCTTCGCCGGCGCTCTCCTTGCTATCGGGACATCGGGTCTGGCGAAGGCGACTAGACAATCGCGCACGGACACCGTTCCTTAGCACTTTAATTTCGTTTCGACGTCAGAGTATTTTCAGGAGGATCAATAGATGAAGTCGCCGGTCGTGAAGCGATCCGTGAATATTGCAGGGCATAAGACGAGCGTCAGTCTCGAGAGCGGATTTTGGGACGGTCTGAAGGAGATCGCGGCACTCGAGGGCAGGACGTTGGCCGACGCGGTCGCCGCCATCGACAAGGCGCGGTCGCATGGGAACCTGTCGTCGGCGATCCGCCTCTACGTTCTGGCTCATTATCGGAACAGGAAGCCGGCCGCACCCCGCCCGATGCCGGTCGAAGATGCCGAGGAGGCGGAGTAGTCCGCGCTCCAAGCGTTCTCCCGCGCACGACTCTGGCCAAATCGGCCGACGATCACTATCAGAAGAGAACATCTAGCATCGGACATCTATGAGCAGCGCCGTCTTCGCACTATTCGTCAACGCGGTCGTCGCGTTGCTGTTCGCGGGAGCGTTCACCTACATCGCTGCATCCAATCCGTCGTTCCGACGGGTCTACTGGCTGGGGGCGGCATACGCGGTAGGAGCGTTGACACCCGCCAGCGAACTGCTCGTCCGCACCAGCGGGTGGCCGGCTCCCTTCGTCGCAAGCAGCTTCGCCACCTTCGTCGGCGCATTCTACGTGACTGCGGTCGCTCTGTGCCGGCTGTACCGGCTTCCCGTGCCGTGGTCGCAACTCGCTTTCCTTCTGCTTCTCTCGCTTTGCGCGAGGGCAGTCATCTGGAACGGGCAGAGGGACGATTTTCTGTACGAGCTTGCCTACCAACTACCCTTCGCCATCGCCACGTTTGTCTGCGCGTTGCTGACCTACCAGGCGCTCCCCCGGGGGAGGCTGGACGCGCTGCTTTGTGACTTGTTCTCTCTTTCATCCATGCACTTCGTGGCGAAGCCGTTCCTCGCGGTCCGCTTCGGGTCCGGCTCCACCGCTTCCGAATATGTCAGCAGCGTCTACGCCCTTTTTTCCCAGTCCGGCACGGGCATCCTCCTTACCACCATCGGAATCACCATCCTGCTGATCGTCGTCCGGAAGATGCTCGACGAAGTCCGCCAGGTCGCGGATCGCGATGCCTTGTCCGGCCTCTTGAACCGGCGCGGCTTCAATTGGCGAAGCGAGGAACTCATGAAGGCGGCGTTGGACGGAGGACGCAGCGTCGCTCTGCTGACCTTCGATCTGGACCATTTCAAGAGGCTGAACGATACTTACGGGCACGGGGTTGGCGATTGGTTCATCGCCGCCTTCGCGGAGGTCTTGCGGATCTGTTGTCCTCCCGGCGCAATCGTCTCCCGCTTGGGGGGCGAAGAGTTCGCCGTGCTCATGGTGGAGAACCGACGGGGAGAATCTCAGGAAATCGGCGAAAGCGTTCGCCGCCATCTGCTGCATCTCGCCCACGATGGATATCCGCTGATCCGGATCACCGTCAGTGGAGGTCACATCTCCGCTCCCGCCGACATCGGGCTTGCCGAATTGATGGTGCGGTCCGACCGGGCACTCTATCTCGCGAAGGCGTCCGGCCGGGACCGTATCTGCTTCGAGAAGGTCGGCATGCCCGGCAACCTCGGTCCTGAGCGCAGAGGCCGGCCGACATCGGACGCCGCCGTATCCTGAAGAAGCCTTCCGGTCGTCAAGGCTGTCGGCGAGGTTCTTAGCGTCGGCGTAATCGACGCATTCCATGCTCGCGCCTAACGGAGCGGTAAGAGACCGTTAGCCAGTGTCCGGTAACGTACTCATATGCGCGCTCCTCCGTCCGCTAGTTCAAGTCGCTGGCCCGTTTGGCTCAATGCGACGATGCTGCTGGTCGCGGGGTGGCTCGCCATTGCAGCGGTCTCGCTGCGCGTGCCCCCCGATGCGGATGTGGTCGCCGTGGCCTTTCCACCCTGGTGGGATTCGCAGCAGGTCATCACCGCCGCATCTTCCGCAGGTGCTTCAATCGTACGGACCTCATCCCTGCAATCGCTGCTGGTCGTCCGTCCGGATCGCGACGACGGCTCAACGAAGCTCAAGAGAGCTGGGGTATGGATCATGTTGAACCCGCAAGCGGTCGCTGCCTGCCTCTGAAATTTTTCAAGTCAAACATTGTTGGATGAACGAGATGGATCATCGAGACGATCTTACTGCAGTGCGTACTACGGCGAGCCGCGTCCTTCTGAGCGCGATCTGGCTGCATCTGCCCCTCGCGCTTCTGATCGCTCACCTGCGCAGCCAGGATATGCTGCTTCCGCTCGGCATGATGGCCGCGACCGCGGTGGTGGCCACCATTTCGTGGCGATCCTCGCCCGTGGGGCTGTCCACCCGCCTGCTGTTCGCGGTGGCGCTCATGACCGACGTTTCGGTGCTCACCTATCAGCTTGCCGGCCATCCTTGGCAGCTCGACATACACATGTACTTCTTCGCGGCGCTGGCTTGTCTGGTCGCGTATTGCGACTTCCGCGTCATCATGGCCGCGACCATCGCGGTCGCGCTGCACCACCTCTCGCTCAATTTCATTCTACCTGCGGCGATCTATCCCGGCGGTGCCGATTTCGGCCGCGTCGTCCTTCATGCAGTCGTCCTGCTGATCGAGGCGGGCGTACTCGGATGGCTCGCCCTTAAGTTGGCGACGCTGTTTCGGACCGCCGCTCAAAAAACCGCGGAAGCCAGGGCCGCCGGCGAGGCCGAGGCAAAGGCAACGGAAGAACGGGCCTCGCTGGAGCGACGGGCTATCCGGCAGCAAGAGGCTCTCCGGCGCGAACTCGCGGACAACTTTGAAGGCAGGATCGGCACGATCGTGACCGCCGTCGCATCGACGGCGAAAGAGATCCACAGGCTCTCCGGCGCGATGAGCGGAAGCAGCGCGGATACCGTAAGGCAGAGCGCCGCGGCCGCGCAGGCATCCGCACGGGCTTCCGCCAACGTCCAGACGGTTGCTTCGGCGACCGAGGAGTTGACCGCTTCGATCGGCAACATCTCCCAGCAAGTCGGCCGGGCCGCGCGGATCGCGTCGCGGGCCGCCGATGATGCGGGGAGGACGAATGCGGTCGTCGATGGGCTTGCCGCCGGCACGCAGAAGATCGGCGAGGTGGTCACTCTCATCCAGGGCATCGCGAGCCAGACGAACCTGCTTGCGCTCAACGCCACCATCGAAGCCGCGCGAGCGGGAGAGCAAGGGCGGGGATTCGCCGTCGTCGCCAACGAGGTGAAGGCATTGGCCACCCAGACGGCGGTGGCGACCGGTGAGATCGCCTCGCAGATACAAGATATTCAGAGCGCGACGGCCGAGGCGGTTGCCACCATTCAAGCGATCGGCGGTACGATATCCGGCATCGACGAAATCTCCGCGGAGATCGCGGCCGCTGTCGGTCAGCAGGGTGCTGCGACCCAGGAGATCGCCAACAGCGTGCAGCAGGCTGCGGACCGGACCCGCGACGTCGATACGAATATCGCGGGCCTCAACCAGGTGTCGGAAATTGCCGGCGAGGCCGCCGCCCGACTTCTGGAAGCGGCGGATGGTCTGTCCGCGCGATCGGTGCAGCTTCGATCCGAAGTCGAGGGCTTTCTGAATTCGCTGTTACGTGCGGCGGCGTGAAGTCGACGAGGCGGCGGCCGAGAGCCTGCTGCGTTCTGTGGGCTGTAAAGGTGCGTTGTCGAGACCTGCGTTCTCAGCCTGCAAACGCCCTCATCGCGGCGACCACCTCGCCCTCGTTGTAGGGCTTCGAGAAGAACCGGCTTCGCGCAGGCATCCGGACGTCGGGGGCGTCGATATGACCCGACGTGAGGATGATCTCGATCGGCGGCCAGCGATCGCGGATGAGCGCCGCCAGCTTCATGCCATCGATACCTCGCGGCATGTCGATGTCGGTGAACACGATACGTATGTCCAGCCGCCTCTCGAGGATACGGATCGCTTCGGTCGCGTCCGCTGCCTCCACTGCCTCGAATCCAGCATCCTCGACCATATCGACGGCCGTCATCCGAAGAATGGGTTCGTCTTCCACGACGAGAACGACCTTGCGGCGTTCCGTCGGTGCCTGACGGTTTGAAGTCATCGATCCGAGACCTGGGATAGAGGGGCCGTAAACCGGGCCCTGAAGCCTGTCGGCAGGTAATGCAGGTCGACTCCACCCGTTCCGATAAGTCCCATATTTATGAGGCGGGATCCGAACCCTCCCTTAGCCGGGGCGACAGCCGGCGGTCCGCCTGTCTCCCGCCAATCAAGGATTAGTTGGTTCGTCTCCGTAAGCCAGGCGACCGACACCGTTCCGGACGGCTGGGAGAGAGCGCCATACTTGATGGCGTTGGTCGCCAGTTCATGGAGCAGGAGAGACATCGACAGCGTCGCACGGGCGCCTAGCTTCAGGTTTGGGCCATCGATCTGGAAGCGATCGACGCGGTCGAGAGTTCCCAGAACGCTCGTCACGACGTCGTGCATCTTGGCAGCGCTCCAGTCCTGCTGCAGCAGCGACATGTGCGCGGTCGAAAGCGCTTGCAGCCGCGAGCGGAACGCCTCCACGGGTGCTTGGTCCGGGACGGAGCGGAGGGTCTGCTTCGCTATCGCCTGCACCATGGCCATTGTGTTCTTCATCCTATGGCTGAGTTCCATATTGAGAACCTGCTGGAGTGCTTCCGCGTCGATCCGGGCCACGCTCGCAGCGACCCGGTCGCCGGCGTTGCGCAGGAACGTGAGATCCTCCGGAGACCATTCGCGCGGCTCCGCGCCAT
Source organism: Bradyrhizobiaceae bacterium PARB1 (assembly GCA_002256345.1). Taxonomy (GTDB): domain Bacteria; phylum Pseudomonadota; class Alphaproteobacteria; order Rhizobiales; family Xanthobacteraceae; genus Tardiphaga. Next base: position 345,681 of record NKIY01000001.1, read on the forward strand.
GAGCGAAGAACAGCGAGATTCGGCCCTGATGGTCTCGCACCGGAATGTTCGCCATCGCCCGCACGCCAATGGACAGCAGTGCGTCGCGCTTCAGGCCGAACGTCTCGTCGGCCTGGACGTCGGAAACGACGATGGCGTCCTCTGATAGTTTCAGATCTCCGTAATCTGCTAATCGGTGATCGCCGGCAAGGCTCGCATAGCCGTCAGCCGACCAGTCGGCTTCGATGGTCACCAGTTCGCCACCCGGATCGACGCGGGCGAATCCTGCACGGATCGCCCCCAAGGTCTGGGCGACGATGCGGGAAGCGGTGCGGGTGATGTCCGAAACGCTGTTCACGGAACGGATGCTGTCGCCGATCGAGAGGAGAGCGTTTCGGCGAACCTCCGATCGAGCCCGCTCGCGGACCTCCGCCTCCAGTCGGGTCGCATAGGCCGCCTGCTGCGCGATGATCCGCCGCATCTCCATCTGGGTCATGACGACCCGCGCGAGAACTTCTAGGGTGTAGCGCTGGTGTTCCGTGATGCCCTCAGGGCGAGGTTCCCGATCCAGAACGCAGACGGTCCCCAGCGGAAGGCCTTCTTCGGTCTTCAGCAGCGCGCCGGCGTAGAACCGGAGCCCGTCCGCGGCAGTCACCAATGGATTGCAGATGAAACGCTCGTCCAGGCGGGTGTCCGGAACGATCATCGTGTCGCTCTGGAGGATCGCATGGGCGCAGATCGACACGTCCAGCGGAAGCTCGCGCGCTCCGATGCCCACCTCCGCCTTGAACCACTGTCGGCCGTCGGCGATCAGGTTGACGACTGCGATGGGAGCCTCGAAGGTTTCGGCGGCAAGCCTGACGATCTCGTCGAAGTCTCGCTCTGTCGGGGTATCTAGGATACCGTACCGGTCCAGCGCTGCGAGCCGGTCCTGTTCGATCCAACCAAGGTGAGGATGCGGAAGGGCGTTCATCTCGTCTGCTTAGCACGACTCGCGATGAAGTCCCCGTCGATATGCGGTTCCCGAGCCGATGGCCTGACGTCGGCAGCCGAGCCTCAGGGGGAGGCGGTTCATGAGCGTGACCCGGCAAGGGCGCCGATCGAACTGCGGACCGGTTGAACGGTGCGCTGTGGCGACGCCGGCGGTGCTTCCGTTCCACCGAGGAGACCGCCCCAGCGTGTGGAAGGCGATTGGACCCCACCCGAGAGGACCCGCACTCAAGGCTGGTAGTTCTTGGCACCGGCGCTGTCTGAAATCGGCTGCCGAGCGACAAGATCCGCAAGCCTAGGCGGAACACGCACGGATTAAAACGGTTCTAGGGGCGAATGCAAAACGAGGCGCCCGTGGATCACATCTCAAACCGAAAAATTCCGACGTCCCTCACCATTAACGGCAGGGGTTACCAGCTTGAGATCGAGCCGTGGGTGACTTTGCTCGATCTGCTGCGCGAGCAGCTTTTGCTCACCGGCACCAAGAAGGGGTGTGATCAGGGCCAATGTGGCGCCTGCACCGTGCTGGTCGATGGCCAGCGCATCAACTCGTGCCTCGCGCTTGCAGTATCGCGCGACGGCGCCGAGATCACAACGATCGAGGGGCTGGCGCAAGATGGCGGACTGCATTCGCTGCAGGCCGCATTCATTGAGCGCGATGCCTTTCAGTGCGGCTATTGCACGCCGGGGCAGATTTGCTCCGCGGCCGGTCTGCTCGCCGAAGGGCATACGCAGACCCGAGCCGAGATCCGCGAGCATATGAGCGGAAATCTGTGCCGCTGCGGCGCCTACACCAATATCGCCGATGCGATTGAGGATGTGCTGCAGCCGCGTCTCGCCATGAGGGAGGCCGCGGAATGAACCGCTACGATTACGTTCGACCAGATACCATCGCCGATGCCATCGTCGCGCTGAACAGCCCGGGCGCACGCGCGCTGGCGGGCGGAACCAATCTCGTCGATCTGATGAAATACGATGTCGCAGCGCCGGATCGCGTGGTTGATATCAACCGCCTTCCGCTGAAGTCCATTGAGATTTCGGATGGCGAGCTGCGCGTCGGTGCACTGATCAGCAATTCCGAGCTGGCTTGGCACCCGGATATCCGCGCCCGCTGGCCGCTCCTGTCGAGCGCCATCCTAGCCGGCGCGTCGCCACAACTGCGCAATGCTGCCACCACCGGCGGCAACCTGCTGCAGCGGACGCGATGCTATTATTTTTACGATACCTCGACGGCCTGCAACAAGCGCGCCCCCGGCAGTGGCTGTTCGGCCATTGGCGGCGTCAACCGTATTCACGCCATTCTCGGCGCGAGCGACAGCTGCATCGCCGTGCATCCGTCCGATATGTGCGTGGCACTGGCGGCGCTCGATGCCAGAGTAGAAGTGGAAGGACCACAGGGGCGGCGGTCCATCCCGTTCTCCGGCTTCCACCGTCTGCCCGGTGATGCCCCGGACCAGGACAATACGTTGAACCTTGGCGAACTGATTACCGCGGTCACGATACCTGAGCCGGATTTTGGTACCCACCACACCTATCTAAAGATCCGCGATCGGCTGTCCTATGCCTTCGCGCTGGTCTCGGTGGCCGCTGCGCTCAGGATCGAGGATGGCGTGATCCAGGATGCGCGGATTGCACTGGGCGGCGTCGCTCATAAGCCATGGCGCGATTTCGAAGCCGAGCAGTCTTTGCGCGGCGAGGCTGCAGAAACAACCGCCTTTGAGAAGGTCGCCGGGCGCATCCTACGCGACGCCAAGGGGCAGGGCGAAAACGATTTCAAGATTGATCTCGCGCACCGGGCCATCGTCCGTGCGATGGAGCAGGCCGCTGCGGGCACGCCGCAGGATCAGGCCGACAAATCGATACAGTGAGGAATTCTGCGATGTCGTCGATCGAACATTTGCATGTGGGACGTCCGACCAGCCGTGTGGATGGTCGCCTGAAGGTTACGGGACAGGCGCAATATGCGGCCGAATACCCGGCTGTCGATCTGCTCTATGGCTATATCGTCGGCAGCACCATCGCTGCGGGGCGGATCGTTTCGATAGATCTCGCCGCTGCGCAGCGTATGCCGGGCGTGGTGGAGATTTTCACCCACGAGAACCGCGGCAAGGCGGCTTGGCTGGATCGCAAATGGCGCGACGAGGTGGCGCCGCCCGGACATCCGTTTCGCCCGCTGCATTCGGACCGCATCCTGTTTGACGGACAGCCGGTGGCGCTAGTGGTTGCCGAGACTTTTGAAGCGGCGCGCGATGCCGCGTCGCTGATCCGCGTCGCCTATGATGTCGATACGCATTGCACCGAACTCGAACGCAGGCGGAACGATGCCTATGTGCCGCCGAAGAAGCGCAGCGGCATTCCTCCGCCGCCGGATCCGCGTGGCAATGCCGAACAGGCCTTTGCCGACGCACCGGTGAAGATCAGCCGCGACTACCGCGTCAATCCCGAGCATCACAATCCGATGGAAATGTTCGGATCGACGTGTGTGTATGAAGGTGACGGCAAGCTCACGATCTATGACAAGACGCAGGGATCGCAGAACGCACAGGGCTATGTGACCTCGGTGTTCGGGCTCGGCAGCGACGACGTCCGCCTCGTCAATCACTATGTGGGCGGCGCGTTCGGTTCTGGGCTGCGGCCGCAGCAGCAATTGTTCTTTGCCGTCATGGCCAGTCTGGAATTGAAACGGTCGGTGCGTGTGACGCTGACCCGCGCCCAGATGTTCCATATCGGCTATCGACCGGACACCTATCAGATGGTGTCACTGGCGGCGGATCGCGCCGGGCGGCTCCAGTCGATTATGCATGACGCAGTGGCGGCGACCTCGCATTACGAGGACTATCAGGAAGCCGTCGTGAACTGGTCCGGCATGATGTATCACTGCGACAACGTCAAGCTGACCTATCAGCTGGCCAAACTCGACACGGCGACGCCCTGCGACATGCGCGCACCCGGTGCCGCGATCGGCGTGACGGCGCTGGAATGCGCGCTCGATGAGCTGTCCTATGAGCTCGGCATTGATCCGCTGGAACTACGCCGGATCAATTTTGCCGAGAAGGACGAGAACACCAACAAGGAGTTCACCTCCAAGGCCCTGATGGAATGTTATCGCGCAGGCGCCGCAGCCTTTGGTTGGGAGCGCCGCGCGCCGAAGCCGCGGGCCACAAAAGAGGGGCGCGAGCTGGTCGGCTGGGGCGTCTCCACGGGAATGTGGGACGCGTTCCTGCAGAAGGCACAGGCAAGCGCGACGCTCAAGGACGACGGCACGCTGGAGGTGGCGACTGCCGCCTCCGACATCGGCACCGGCACTTGGACGATCCTGACCCAGATCGGTGCCGAAGCATTCGGTTTGCCGCTCGACGACGTGACGGCGCAGATCGGCGATTCCAGCCTGCCGATGTCGCCAGTGGAGGGTGGCTCATGGACGGCGGCATCCAACGGCTCCGCGGTGCAGGCGGCCTGCGATGCGCTCAAGCAGTCACTGTTCAAACTGGCCGCGAAGATGGCGAATTCGCCGCTGGCGGATGCGCGCTTCGAGGATGTCGAGATGCGGGAGCGTCGGATCTTCCGCAAGGATGACCCCGCACGCGGGCTCGCCATCGCCGAGGTCATGCATGCGGCGGAGCTGCGCGAGCTGACCGAGCAGGGCAAGGTTAGCCCCAGCCTGATCCAGATGATGAAATATATCAGCTACACCCATTCCGCCGTGTTTGCAGAAGTGCATGTGGATGAGGACCTCGGTGTGGTCCGCGTCACCCGCGTGGTGTGCGCTGCTGCGGCGGGAAAGATCCTCAATCCCAAGACGGCCCGCAGCCAGATTCTCGGTGGCGTGGTGATGGGCATCGGGATGGCCCTGCATGAGGAGGGGATGATGGATCACCGCCTCGGCAAGATCATGAATGCCAATCTCGGCGAGTACCATATCCCGGCCCATGCCGATATTGCAGATATCGAGGTGATTTTCGTGGACGAGAAGGACGACAAGGTCAGCCCTATCGGCGTCAAGGGGCTCGGCGAGATCGGCATCGTCGGCGCAGCGGCCGCCGTCGCCAATGCCATCTATCACGCCACCGGCAAGCGGGTGCGAGATTTTCCGATCACCATCGACAAGATCCTGAACGCACCGCAGCTTTCGTGATTGCTCCGGTACGTCGCGCGGCGGACCGCATTACAGCGCGGGCGGCTGCAAGCGGCTTTACAGGTGCTGGGCCAGCATTGCGCGAATATGCGAGGCAACACCGAAGGCGTAGTGAAGTCGGCAGTGTCTAGCGCAGCGCCTCGTGACCGGCGTCGGTGAGCACCAGTTCACCGTTCGATTCCTTGACCCATCCGAGCTCACGCAGGCGGTTCAAAGCGGCCTCGCTGGTCCTTATCCACTTGTGACGGTGTGCCAACACGTCGCGGAGCGCCCAGCGTAGTTCGATGTCATCCAACTGCGTTTTTTCGGCCATGCGATCTCGATGATCTAGGAGGGGCTGGTGGGGGAGTCAGGTCTCGACGTGTCCCACCACTAAGGGGGAAACGCCAACAAATGGTTTCATCATCGCCTCCGACGATATCGCCTTTCACCTGCCGGACAAGCGCCTCCGTCTTGAGTCCCGACATCAGCTTCGCATGCTGCGGAGCCGTATCGTGAGTGCATTGAAGAACAAGGCCAGCACCGTTGGACGTTCGCGGTGGGGCTCGGAGCGGTCGTCAAGCTGACGACAAGCCGGGCCGTGGACTCGGCGGCCATTATTTCGATCGGCTTGGAGGCCGACTGAGTCCGTTCTCGCTGGGTTGCCATGTGGGCAGTGCTCGGTGCCACGTGGGCAGAAAAAGGCGCCTCGGTTGGTGGATTATCTGCTGCACTATTTCCCTGCCATCCTACTAGATGCACCCGTACAGAGCTTGCACTCCGAAAAGGCAAGATTGGAGGCCTTTTCAAAAATCGTACCCAGCAACCTCTCTGGATATGTGCGTGAGTACTTCTCGATGGGCGCGCTTCGATCGCCTATCGCTTGCGCATGTCCTTCGAGACGCATCGCAATTCTCCGATCGTACCGTCCGACGCGATCGCGCCTTCGACGAAGTGGAACACCACGTCCGAGACCGAAGCCAGCTTGCCATCGAATGGGCCGCAGCGCCATTGCATATGAAACCTAAAGTCATATAATGATGTTTAGAACGTTAGAAACGATGTGGATTGCATGGAAGTTGTAGCGCAATTCATGGGCGCCAGAGGGGAGATCGAGATCATTCGATCGCGTCTAGACGGTACGCTGGCCTACTACGAGGACGGTATCTTCCAGAGCCAAGGCACGCCTGCTGGAGAGAGCGTCTTCACCTACGTGAAGCTCATGACCGAGCTTCTCCACAACTCGTCACGTGTGCTTGTACTGGGGTGCGGAGCCGGCAATCTCGCAACGGAGTTGAGCCGACGGGGCAAGCTCGTGACCCTGGTCGATGTAAACCCTCTCAGCTTCATCGTGGCGCGGCGATATTTCGGTCTGCCCGGCGAATTGCGCTGCGTTACCGCGGATTTCAGGAAGGTCGTGGCCGATGAAGAAGAGGTCTACGATGGCATCGCCATCGATGTCGCGGCACCGGGATTGAGCATAAAGCGGACCTTCAGCGCGGAAGTCTGCGACTGCCTTCGATCGCGACTGGCGCCCGGAGGAAGAATCGTCATGAATCTGACGATCGACAATGATCTTGATCCGATGCCAGATCGCCTGGCGGCGATGTTGTCCGGAAATATCCTTCACCCGTGGATCGTCGATGAGCCAGGTGTCGAAGGCCGGAACGCGGTCCTCAACTGCAGTCCCGAAAGACTGGCGTCGCGGCGGTCTGCATTCGTGAAACTGTTGAGCAGCAATGGTGAAAAGTGGCTGGTCCGGAAGGGCCGGCTGGGCGGCGTCGATCGTGTTCGATGGCCGTCGTAGTCTCAACCTGAACTAGATGCAGAGGAACTAGATGAACGACGATCTTCGCGTTACGGACTGCAACGGCTCGCCTCTCAACGACGGCGATTCGGTCACCGTCACGAAAGACCTGAAAGTCAAAGGGGCCAACACGACTCTAAAGCGGGGAACGCTTGTTAAAAGCATCAGGCTGACCACTAACCCTTCGGAGGTCGAGTGCAACACGAAGCAGGTCCGGGGTCTGGTGCTGCGGACCGAGTTCTTGAAGAAGGCGTGAGCCAGACCTGGCCGGGACTGCGTTCCGGCAAGACGCTCGGTACTGCCTTTTCGCGCTTGGAGATCTGTCGTGCGCCGGAGAAAACGTTGGACGCCCGAAGAACAGCAGCGCCTGGCATCCCACTTTGCCGAAGGCACCTGTGTGAGGCGTATTGCGAAGAAGCTCGGTCGCTCCGTGGATGCCGTCGAAGGAAGGCTGACGGCGATCGCCATGCGGCATCGGCTGCAAGCGGAGCCGATGTTCTCGTCAGGAAGGGACGCCGCCGGCGGCGTATCGCCGAATGACGGGTGATTATCTGTTTATCTTGTGTTTGCGAGGGGGTCTGATCGCTGCGGCACTGCTTGCGGTCCGTAGACTTGCATCGGATGGATGCGGAGCGCTCGGCGCGACTGAGGTCTCCGCTGGAGAGGCCCTCACGGAATCCTACTTCGACCGACTCGCTGGAACGATGTAGCGAAGGATTCATTGCAGTTTTTGCAGCGTAGTCATTGCATTCCAAGGAAATTGGATGGACGAAATTCGAACGCTGGACGACCGCGAGCGTGTTCAATTGGCTCTCGCCGCGGGTGCGATCATCGGCACTTGGTTCTGGGACTTGAAAACGGATCGGTTCACGATCGACGAGCAGTTCGCCGAGGTGTTCGGCATAGCGGCGTCACGCGGTCGCGCAGGGCTCAGTCTCGAACAGGTCATCCAGACGGTCCATCCGGATGACAAAGCTGGTTTGGTCTTCGCGATCGAGACGGCTATCGCGCGAGGGGGGCCATACGCCCACCAGTATCGTGTCCGTAGGCTGGACGGGCAATACTACTGGATCAAAGCGAACGGGCGTGTGGAAAAAGGAGTGGACGGCGAGCCGCTCCGTTTTCCGGGCGTACTGCTCGATTTGGAGCGCCGTCGGTCGATCGCAGCTGAGCGGGACCGGGCGCACATTCTGGCGCGCACCATCATGGAAGCTACCCCGGGCGTGGTATTCGCAAAGGACCGCCAGGGACGGATGATCGCGGCCAACCGGGGCACTGCGCAACTGATCGGCAAATCTCCAGCAGAATTCCTGGGGCAGACGGATGCCGATTTTCTGGACGATCCGGAGCGGGCCGCGTTCATCATGGCCAACGACCGCAGGATCATGGAGACCGGGATCGGCGAACAGATCGAGGAGGAGGTTCGCCTTCCCTCTGGTGAGGTGGCCGTCTTTCTGTCCACGACGGACCCGCTGCGCAACGAGCAGGGCGAGATCTTCGGTCTGGTCGGAACGTCCATCGACATCACCGCCCGCCGTACCGCCGAGCAGGACCGGAAAGCCTTGAACGAGCGCCTTCAGCATCGCGTCGACGAGGCCATCGCAGAGCGGGAGAAGGCCGAGGACGCTCTTCGGCAGGCCCAGAAGATGGAAGCGATTGGGCAGCTCACTGGGGGCGTCGCTCACGACTTCAACAATCTTCTGACGATCATCGGCTCCTCCGTCGACCTGCTGCGACGTCCGGGCCTATCGGAGGACCGGCGGGAACGATATCTGAACGCCGTTGTCGACACCGTGCAACGGGCTGCCAAGCTGACCGGGCAGCTTCTCGCCTTCGCCCGCCGGCAGGCGCTGGCCCCGGAGCCGTTCGCGGTATCGACGAAATTGCGCAACGTGGTGGAACTGCTTCAATCGGTTACCGGCTCCGGCGTGACGATCGACTTCGAGAGCGCCCCGGAAGAGGTCTTCGTTCATGCGGACATGAGCCAGTTCGAAACCGCCATCATGAATCTCGCCATCAACGCGCGGGATGCCATCGGCGGCAACGGTCGCATCCGCCTGCGCACCTGGTGTGCGGACGGTTTGCCGGCGCTTCGCGGCCATCCACCCGTCTCCGGAGATTTCGTCGCGGTCTCCGTCGCCGACGAGGGAGTAGGCATCCCCGCGGATAGCCTGTCATCCATCTTCGAGCCGTTCTACACCACGAAGGAGGTCGGCAAAGGGACCGGTCTCGGCTTGAGCCAGGTCTTCGGGTTCGCCAAGCAATCCGGCGGTGATATCGGCGTGGTAAGCGAACCCGGGGCAGGGAGCACTTTCACGCTTTATCTGCCCAGAGCTCCTGCTTCGACGGTCGCAGGGCAGGATACTGATCACGAGCAGACTGAGAGCCACGAAGAACGCTCGATACTCATCGTCGAGGACAACGTGGAGGTGGGGCATTTCGCCAACCAGATCCTTGAGGATCTCGGTTACCGAACGCGATGGGTCACTCGGGCCGAAGAGGCGCTCGCGCTCGTCGAACAGACGCCAACGGAGTTCGATATCGTGTTCTCGGACGTCGTCATGCCTGGAATGGGCGGCATCGAGCTGGCGCGACGGTTGCGTATGTCGCATCCGGATTTGCAGCTCGTGCTTACGTCGGGTTACAGCCACGTGCTCGCGGAAGAGGGCGTGCACGATCTGAAGCTGCTCCACAAGCCGTATACTGCGAACGATCTCGCGCGATGCTCGGCCGCGTCGCACGCAATGACGTCGCCAAGTGACCCTGCCGCGCGCCAACGCAGGGCGCGACTGCCGATCAGATTTAACGCCGCGTCGGGGGAGAGGACATTGGCCCGTCATCTTGGTACTGCGCTGCTCTGGCTCTATATCGGGGGGATCGGAGGTTATGTTGCGATCGGATGCGATGATGCCTGGAGGGCGGGCCTCAGAGGGAGGTCGCTTGCCGCGCATGTCGCGTTGGATACGCTGCACGCGCCCTGGTGGCCTCTGCTGCCTTTGTACAGCATTGCAGGCGAGCGATTCGACGAGCTGTGATCGGAACGGCCCGCTGTCCTTCAGTGAGATAGCATTTGGTCCCGAAGCGACTGAACCACTAGGGGCGACGCCACGCATCGGGAAACGCCTCGTCGGAAAATCGAGCAGTCCCGGCTTCAGTTGTAGGATACTGCGACACACCTAGTCGAGTTGTGGTTTTTTTGGTTTTTGGTGGTGCAAGGTGCCTTCCTGAGAGGATATACGGACCGACGCACACGGGGAGGCCGTCATCGACAGGATCTGACGCCAAAAAAAAAAGCATAGGCCCCCTTGAAAGCGGGAGGCGAGTTTTTCTAAATAATGCGTGTCGGATGCCAAAGGGTCCGACGAAAGGCGGGCGCCGGTGGTGTCCGGCGTCTGCTCATACCCATCTTGCTCAAAGGAGGATTTGGCTATGAGGAACTACGACTTCGCCCCGCTGTGGCGTTCGAGCATCGGCTTCGATCGCCTTTTCGACCGTCTGGACGCGACCCAGCGATCCAACGAGGAAGGCCACCCGCCGTACGACATCGAACGTCTCGGCGAGGACCGGTACCGCATCTCGCTTGCGCTCGCCGGCTATTCTCCCGAGAACATCTCCCTGACCGCCGAGCAGAATGTCCTCACGGTCGAGGGCCGCAAGGACGAACAGAAGCGCGATCTACTGTACCAGGGAATCTCGGCTCGCGGATTCAAGCGCCAGTTCAATCTCGCGGACCACGTGAAGGTGGCCGAAGCGCACTTCGACAACGGACTTCTGCGGATCGGTCTGATGCGGGAGGTGCCCGAGGCCATGAAGCCGCGAAGCATCCCGATCGGACGATCCGATCGTCACAATGTCGGACAACTGGAAGCCAAGGCCGCCTGATCGCGGCTTTCCGAACCCGTGCGCCGGTCGCTCCGGCGCGCGGGGATTTCCAGACACGCTTCACGGAGCTTCTAATATGGGCACCATGGCTCTTCCCGCCCTGGAAACAGGGGGCGGTTTCACGCGCTATATGAACACGATCAAGAGCTTCCCCCTGCTTACGCAGGAGGAGGAGGCGACATACGGACGTAAGCTTCGCGAAGACGGAGACGAGGAGGCGGCCTATCAGTTGGTCACCAGCCACCTTCGTCTCGTCGCCAAGATCGCCATGCGATATCGGGGCTACGGATTGCCCATCTCCGACGTCATCTCGGAGGGCAACATCGGATTGATGCATGCGGTGAAGAGGTTCGATCCGGACCGCGGCTTTCGGCTCGCCACGTACGCGACATGGTGGATCAAGGCGACGATCCACGAATACATCCTCCGCTCGTGGTCCATCGTCCGGATCGCCGCTTCAAATTCGCAGAAGCGCCTGTTCTTCAATCTTCGCCGTCTCAAGAGCAAGATCGGCGCGTTGGAGGAGGGCGACATGCGGCCCGAACAGGTATCGACCATCGCGAAGCGTCTCGACGCACCCGAAGCCGAAGTCATCGACATGAATAGGCGCCTCCTCGGCGACATGTCGTTGAACATGGCGGCCTTCGATGATCGCGAAGACGGTCTGGAGTGGCAGGACCGTCTGTCCGACGATGTGGACATGGAGGAGATCTACGCGGAACGCAGCGACGATGCCTGGCGTCGGCGCGCGCTTGAGCAGGCGTTGGGCAGCCTCTCCGCCAGAGAGCAGCGCATCATTCGCGCAAGATGGCTGACGGATCATCCGCTGATCCTCGATGAACTGAGCGCGGAGCTGGGTATCTCCCGGGAGCGGGTCCGCCAGGTGGAGGAAAGGGCGATCGAGAAAGTCCGTCGCGCGATCGTCGGTCCGGAACAGCCGGCCGTCGGATGCCGCGGGAAGTCGACACCGAGGGCGGCTGCCTGAGCGCCATCCTGGGATCGCGTTGCCGTCTCGATCGCCGTGGTGTCGATCCATCGCGTTTGGCACTACTGGGACGGCAATTCAAATGCCGGGGATCGATGAATCCGACGTAACCTGGTCGGAGTTGTCCGGACTATCCACCTCCAACTCACTCCATCCGAGCGAACGGGCCCATGCGGCGAACGCCTTCGCCTTGCGGAAGATGGCGCTTGTCTTCTCGACTCCGTCCCAGTCAGAGAGCTCCATCGATCTCACATCCATTTCCGGGAGGACCACGTCGATGTCGGCGAGCGTTTCGATCGGATTCTTCAGACCTTCGATTCTGAACGGGCGATATCCGTCCAATTCGAGCAGCAGGCGTTTCCAGGCCGACAAAGCCTCGGGCGAGAAAAGGGATACCGCGCGGATGTGACAGCCGTCCTGGTCCTTCAAGACCCCCACGCTCGTCGATAGACGCCTATCGAGGCCGTGAGAGAGGTCGTTTCTGGTCATGTAGTTCGTGTCAAGGTCGAGAATTTCACCGACGGAGTCGCCGCGCTCAAATCCGGAGATACGGCATCCGAACTCGACCGCGCTTTCCAGGCGGTCCGCGCGGAAGCTGTCGGCACGGTGGCGCTCTCGCCTCGACCAGGGCTTGTCCATGCGCAGCATGACGGGGACGTTCGCATCCCGCTCCACCAGCCACACCGGACCATCGGAGCGGTAATGGACGATGCCATCGATGACCAGCAGCCTTTCGCACGCTGCCTTGTGAAGGGCGACCGAAGCAGCCTTCCCGCTCCACTCGACCTTGTCGATGAAATCGCCTTCCGCGAAGAGATCTCGGCGAGGATGCCGGGACATTCTTCGATCGTGCTGGTGGTCCATCGGATCGTCGACCTCGCCCTCGTCCGACATGTAGCGGCCGTACCGGCCGAGCCCAGCCACATATTCGGCGATCGGAATCTCCGAGCCGTCCTTCAAGTCCCTGAGCGGCAGCCAAAGTCGTCCCTGCCATCCTTTGAAGTATATCGCTCCGCCACCGTCGCCGGCGCTCGCCACGATTGCGTCAGGCTGCACCTCGGAAGAGGCCACCGAAACGAATTCGTATTCCATCCGAGACATGAGATTGGGACGTTCGGAGTCGTACCCGTATCGTTGCTTGATCGTGGCGGGATAGGCAAAGGCGCCGATATGACGAATGATTTCCATGAAAGCGCATCCAAGACCGTGATGATTTCGCCGATTCTAGGCGCGGTTCCAGCAAGTCGGAATCCGGAGCGGATGTCGCCCGATTCACAATTCACCCGGCCGGCTGCACGCTGTGGAATTCCACACCGCATATCGAGGAGCAAAAGCCCGGCGGGACCACCTCGGTCGCGCGGCGGCAGAAACCCGATCCGCTCCATTTTGGCCACGGCGGCCATTTTCGGGCAGAAGACCGGCCGGCCGCGCTCGGCTTCGTCTCACCGTCCGGAAAAGGCATTCAATCCGGCTTCGTCGGCATCGTCGAGACGAGGCGCGTCGAATTCTTCCCAGCCTCGCGATCGTGCCCACGCAGCGAACGCCTTTATTCTTTCGAAGAAACGTCTCGTCTCATCGATCGTACCAAAGTCGGGCATAGGCCTCGATTTCCGGTCCATATCCGCGAGCACCACGTCGGCATCCGCCAGCACGGCGATAGGATCCGAGACGCCATAACTGAAGAACGGGCGCTGCGGATCGAGAGCGAGTGTCAGGCGCCTCCAGGATCTCAGACCTTGCGCCGAGAGAAAGGTCGCTGCGCGGCTGCTGTGGCTGTCACGGCCCCAAGGAAAAGCGATCGGAGATAACCGGCGGTCGAGACCATGAGCCAGATCGTTCCTGGTCATGTAGGAGCGATCCATCTGAAGAATTTGCCCGCGCGCCGTCAGCGCCGATTTCCTGAAGATGCGGTGCCCGAACTCGAGCGCATCTTCGAGACGGTCGGCGCGAAACGTGTCGCCGACGAAGCGTTTTGCGAGGCGATGCGGCTTTTCGATCACGAGCGGGACCGGGGGAACGACCCGCCGGAAATTCGAGACGAACCAGACCGGCCCGTCCGTGCGGTAGTGGACCATGCCGTCGATGACGAGAAGTCGCTCGCAGGCAGCTCTGTGTCGCGTGATCGCGTCTTCCTTTCCGCTCCATTCGACCGTCCCCGCGAACTCGCTTTCGACGGAGAGTTGAATTCCCGACAGGGACGACATCCTTGGGTCGTGCTGATGGTAGAGGGGATCGTGAACATCTTCCTCGGGCGGGATGTCGCGCCAGTAATACTGACCCAGATCTCCAAGATATTCGGATATCCGGAATGGGGTATCCTCCGGCGGATTCGTCAGGGGCAACCACAACTTGCCATCCCAGCCCGTGAACGAAACCGTCTCCTTCGAGCGCGCGCCTGGAACGGCAACAATGGCGTCATGCTGCACCTCGGAAGATGCGACCGAAGCGATCTCGTATTCCATTTCCGCCAGAAAATTCTGGCGTTGATAGCGCCTTCCTCGCTCCAGTTTCACTGTTGCGGGATATCCAAACCAACCAGTATGGCGAATGAGTTCCATGGAGCACCCGAAAGACAGTGTTTCAGGTGAATCTAGAAGCAAGGTCAGCAAGAGCGAAATGCACGGAAAGGCCCGAGCGCAGGCCGCGAGGCCGATCCTCTGGCTCTAGGCGTGCCGACACGCCTAGCTGGGAACCCCGGACGTTTCAAATCGCAAAGACCGCAATGGTGTAGCAACTGCGCGCGTTGCAGCAATGAGCCTTTGAGACCCTGCCGTTGTTGGTGTTCGTCACCGGAACAACAATTTGAGCCCTGCTCATACGCGATCGTTTTCAGATCGGGGATCCCGGGCCGAGGGCTATGAGATACTGCGGCTGCGTTGTTGAAAACCCCCGCGTTCGTTCAGGCTCTCACCGGCCTGGCGACGGCCAAGTCTGCGGCTACAGAGCGGTGGGAACGTCGCGGCGGCTAGGGCGCTAAGAGCGGCGCGTTCCTCGGAGAGGCGTCTTTCGAGCGATGTTCGTTCCAAATCAGTCAGATCGGCCCTCAACAATCGCCAATACCTCGCGATATTGTTGCGATGCGTACGGATTCTAGCCAAGTCTTCGTCGATCATCGTCGTCACCCGACGGTCTACTTGTTTGCCTGTGTTGCGAGGAGATTTTCTCCGGAGATCAGATTAGAACCGATGGCCCCGCCGTCAAGAGCGACTAGATCGACAGGCCGATCCCCGAAGTCCTCCGGTCGGGTTGGCGATTGGTCTCAAGAGGGGAGTTGCGTCTAGGATGGATAAGAAGCGCCTCAACTCCGACGGTTCAGCCATGGACATCCTGGAAGAAGATCTCGGGTATCACGGATATACGGTGCAAGTTAGACGCTTGGGCTCGGGTTGGGTTGCGCGGATTAAAAGACCTGATGGCATTTTGTTGCCACGCTCACCGCTCACCGGAGATCTGCTTCAACGAGAGAGCGTCATCGAAGAGGCGAGGCAGCGGATCCTACAGGCTGTCGGGGGAGAACGAGAATCGGGCTGAGCGATATGAGCCTGAGAGCACGGCGCCTATGGCGTACTGCGGAAGGCCCTGCGTTCGATCTCGGCGGCCACTGAGGGCGCCTCGTCGGCGGAGATGGGCGGAGAGTAGACGAAACCCTGTACGACGTCGCAATCGAAACCGGCGAGCACGTCGACTTCCTCTCGCAGTTCCGCGCCTTCCGCAACGACCGTCATTCCCAAGCCGTGCGAAAGGGCAATCATTCCGCCAAGCAACTTCCGTTTCTCGGGAGCGACCGACACCCCGTCCACGAAGCTTCGATCGATCTTCAGGCAGTTGAAGGGGAGGCGGGTGAGATAACCAAGCGAGGAATAGCCAGAGCCGAAATCGTCCAAGGCCAGCTGGACGCCTAGTGCCGACAGGCGGGTAAGGGTGCTGCGGACGCGGTTCTTGGTGTGATCCACGAACAGGCTCTCGGTCAGCTCCAAACACAGCAGATCCGGGGGGAAACCTGTCTCCGCGAGGGCGGCCGAGACCACGGCTTCGAAATCGCCGCTCCAGATCTGAGCCGGAGAGACGTTCACTGAGACGGCCCGCCTGGGCAAGCCCGCGTCCAGCCAGTCGCGCCCCTGCCGGCAGGCGTTACGCAGGACCCACCGGCCCAGATCGACGATGAGGCCGGAATTTTCCGCGATGGGTATGAACTCCGATGGCGATATGGGGCCGCGCTCCGGGTGTGACCAACGCACCAGCGCTTCGAAACCGATGACGCGGCCGGTCTTCAGATCCAGTTGTGGCTGGTAGTGCGTTTCGAGTGCGCCGGCTTCGACGGCTTGACGCAGACACCGACCGAGATCCAACTTCTGATCGACAGCTTGTGCGTGTGCGGGCTCGAAAAGCCGCGCTTGACCGCGTCCGGCCTCTTTCGCCATGTAGAGTGCGAGGTCGGCATTGCGCGCTGCGACCTCCGCCGTCCTGCCATGTTCCGGGAGAACGGCGATGCCTATGGTGGCGCCGATGCAGGCCTCACCTTCAGTGAGATCGACGGGCACCGACAGCTTGCGGATGAGCCGGGCTGCAAGGTCCAGGATGGCGCAATGGGTCGTTCGATGTCCGTGCAGCAAGACGGCGAATTCGTCCCCGCCGAGCCGCGCGACGAACGACTTCGGATCGGTCTCCCGCCGCAGGACATCCGCGACGTGGATCAGCAATCGATCGCCGGCGAAATGGCCGAGCGTGTCGTTGACCTCTTTGAAGCGGTCGAGATCGACGAGCAAAAGCGCTCCGTTGCTGCCCTCGGACCCGCTCTCCTCGACCAAGGCGGCCAGCCGGCGCTTGAAGAGGGCCCGATTGGCGAGCCCTGTCAGAGGATCGGTATAGGCCAGCTGCTCCAGGCGACGCTCGGCTTCCTTTCGGTCCGTGACGTCCTGCGCCGTGCCGATGATGCCAATGAGGTTGCCGTGAACGACCTCCGCCTTGCAGATCACGGCCAAGTCCCGCGTTGTACCATCGACAAGCTTGATGCGAAGGTCGATCGCCTTGGTTTCGCGAGTTCGCAGTATCTCCTTCTGCATACTGCAAAAGCGCTCGGCACCGTCGTCGAGAAAATAAGTCCTTATGCTTGTGTCGTTAGGTTCGAACGTGCCGGGGGCGAAGCCGAGCAAATCATAGAGTTCCGGAGACCATGTCGTTCTGGTGCCGTCCAGACGGTACTTCCAGGTTCCGATCCTCCCGAGTCGATGAGCTTCCTCGAGAGCTCGCGTACGCTCTTCGAGCAATGCCCTGGCAACGCTGAGC
Source organism: Bradyrhizobiaceae bacterium PARB1 (assembly GCA_002256345.1). GTDB lineage: Bacteria > Pseudomonadota > Alphaproteobacteria > Rhizobiales > Xanthobacteraceae > Tardiphaga. The sequence continues at coordinate 362,724 of NKIY01000001.1, forward strand.
TGAGTGATGTCGCTGGCCGTACCGCGATATCCGCGGAACGTGCCGTCGTCGGAGAAGATGGGTTTTCCGCTCGTGCGGATGCTGATTCGAGATCCATCGTTTCCAATCGACGTGTAAACGAAGTCGCGGAAAGGACGATGAGCTTCCATGTCCGCCCGATGGCAGGCCATCAAATCCCGTTCTTCGGGCGCGAAACTCAACTCCCAGCGTGCCTTGCCGCCGGAAGCTACGTTCTGCAAGGCAGCGTTGCCATCGAGAACCTTCGAGTATGGGAGCAGTCTGTGGTCCGGACCGCTTTCCCAGCACCAGTCCGAAGCTGTGCTGACGAAATCGGCAAGCCTTTCCTCACTTTCCGTCTGCTGTTGCAGGGCGGAGGTTTCCTGCGTGACGTCGCGCACGATGCCGAATACGCGTTGGACCTGACCTTCCTGGTCGAACTCCGGTTCTCCGTGGACAACGCAGTCAAGCAGACTACCGTCGCTTTTGCGGATGCTCGTTCGAACTGCATACGCAAGCCCCGTTTTCCAGCATCTGACGTAGTGTGTTTTCAACAGCCTCCTGGTTTCCGGTTCCGAACGTTCTTGCACCGTTGCGATCGGGATGAAGCCCTCGATCGTGACGCAGTCGTAAAACTCGGCGAATTCGGGAGAAACCCAGATATCGGTTGCAGCGGCACTGTGCGATTCCCAATAGCCGATACGGGCTATCCTCAAGGCACGGCGCAACGACTGCTCGTCATGCCAGCGACGGAGTGCCTCTTGGGCGGGAGGCCGCCCCAACGGAAGTTTTCGAACGGCCATCTTTCCCACCAAGACGCGCGCACAATGATACTACTAACTTGATCCACGTGACGTTAAAGAATTGGTGAGGAGCAGCGAAGATGGCAGCCCATTCGTAACCTGTGGTGTAATTTATGTGAATGCTTTCGGCCGCTACGGGGCAGGCGCTCAAACCTCGATCAGAGAGATCCATTTCCCATATGTCACGCATCGGCGAACCCAGAAAGAACAACGCCCCAGTGGCATCCTATAGTTTATTTCGGCGAAAGCGCAATTTTAGGTGGTGGTTATCTTGCCTGGTCCGAAAAGGGGGTCGTAGCGATCGGCACGCATTTCTAACCGATGGTGGCATGCGGCGATCTGATCCCGATAAGGATCGGTCGGCGACACCCTTGGGCCGATGGATCGTTGGCCGCAGTGCCTCAGGAGTGCCATTGCTCTGCTGCTTCGATCGCGAGATCCGATCGTCATGCTTTGAGGGCAGCAAGGCGTCATGCTGTACGGCGACGCCTATTCTGGTTTCGCGGATTGGCTCCGGATTTTTCGATCCGGGCATGGACATGATGGAGCAAGCCATTTGTCGTCGATGATGTCGCGAAAAAATTCGGGAGATATCGGCGTCTGAACTCTTATGCGGTGGCAAGAGGCAGGTGCATACGCTTAGTTCCAAGTTCAGCGTTTTTCAGCAGTGAGGCGGGGACGTTTTGGTCTGAAACGCAGGACCACCTCACGTCGGTAGACGAGCTTGACAGAGATAGTAGGCTATCGTCGCGGTCCTTTCTGCTCATGCATGCTCTGATCGTGTTCTGGAGCCCTCTCCTCCGACGAGGCGAGTTGGTAGACCTTTTCCCCAATCCTCAGGAGGGAAGGCATCGACTTCGAGGGCGAGGCGAGCGATTCTTTGTCCCTAGGCTGCGCCAGATGCCGGCACAGGATGTCCGGAGACAATGTCTGAATGAGCTCAACGTCACAAGAACATGTCGGGTTCGCAGCTATTTCGAGGGAATTTGAGACCTCTGATGTCGGGCGCGCGTATGCCCGGCGGCACGGCATCAAAGCTGCCGCACATTTGACGGTTACGGATGACGAAACAGCCTCTCTGATCGCAGCCCATCTGGCGCCCCGGATCGAAGGACGGACTGTGATCGAAATCGGGGGAGGTATCGGGCTGCTTTCCCTTCACTTGGCCAGGATCGCCAGGCGCGTCTATTGCATCGAGGCCAATCCGCTTTGGTCACTCAGCTTCGTGGAGCTTCTGATGAAAGCCAAGCCGGCCAACGCTTCCTTTCTCTTCGGCGCGGCCGACGAGTTCGTCGGAACGATATCCGGGGACGTGGCGCTATTTTGCACCCATTCGGGTGTCGGTCCGATGACCTCGGTCGCGAAGAAGTTCGCGCCCGAGGTCATCGACGTCTACGGCGAACTCGTGGCCGCTAACCCCTCGGCGTTCGATCCCTTCGCCCGCGAGGCCAGGCGCTTCGTGTAGGGGACCTGGACGACAGCATGCGGGCACGCTTCTTGCCGTTTTGTGTCTCCAGCTCCGCGCGCTTGCGAGTGAAGTCCAGCTGTTCGGCCGCGACCGGGACACCCAACCGGGCGGCGAGCGCCGCGATCTCCGCGGCGGCCTTGCGGATCATGTCGAGGCGCTGCGCTTTGGTCTTGCCGTAGGTGACGAGGTCGATGCGGCGCGTCATGACCGGCTTGCCGGGCGCGCCCGGCACGCAGGTCAGCGGGTTGCCGGTAGCGTCCGTCAGCGTGAGCGCGACGTGGTCGACATTGAGGTCGATGCCCAGGCAGCCGTCAGAAAATCCGGCCATCGAGGGGTCCGCAAAGTCCTGACGCAGCATGACGGGGACGTACCAGCGACCGCCCTCGTCGCGGCGGAAGCGGTACGACAGGGGCTTGCCCCCGGCCAGCGCCTCGCGGATCTCCGCGGCCCCGTGTTCGAAATGCAGACCCGTGAAATGCGTCGACCGCAGCGTGCGGCCGCTCCACGTGGCTTCGTCGTGGGCCAGATAGCCCAGCGTCTCCGGAAGCCGGAGTTCGAGGTCGAACGTCGCATCCTCGCGCCCCGTCAACCGGACGAACGGGTTGCCGGCCACCGACCGGGCTGCGCCTTCGATGAAAAATTGGGAGGAACGGGCCGCTCGCCAGGCCCTGATCCAATCCTTGTGGTCGTCGAGACCGTTGTCCGAGAGATGGTGCTGCGCGTTGAACAGCTTGCGGGATCCGAAGCAGATGCGCGGATCATCAATCCGCTGCGTGGCCTGTACCTGCCTGTTCAACACGAAAATCCGGATAGCCGTTTCCGCGAAGGGGGCCTGGGGCTCCGCGAACATCACCAGCCTGGCGCGAGCGAGGGGGGACGATCGGCACAAGTCCCACGACCGTCGGCCGCTGCAAGCAGACATTCCAAGGCTGAAAGCGTGTTGCATTACTCGCCAAGTCGCCTTTTCCTTCGCGAAAGCGTGGCATTGCGAGGACGCCAACCAGTGGCAGAAGCTGCGCCCGGAGCCCTGGCTTTCGGATGCAATGGAGCAATAGTGAGACAATCGCGATAAAAATCGCCGACAGAGGGCTAAGCGGCTTCTAAGAGGTAAGCGGCTTCCCTGTCGCAAGCCCCTGTCTTACAATAGCCAAAGAGCCGCTACCGCCGTCGCATGGCCAGCGGCGCATGAGGTTATCGATGTCGACATCGCCTGCATTGGCCATTGAACCAACCTCGCTTTACGAGGACGATTTCTACGGTTGGATTGGTCGCCAGGTCGCGCTCGTCAAAGCGGGGCGTAACGACGAGGTCGATCTGGAAAACATCGCCGAAGAGCTCGATGATTTGGGGAAGAGTATCTATCGGGAACTCGAAAACAGGGTCGCCGGTCTTGTCCAGCACGTCCTCAAATGGGAATACCAGCCGGACCGCCGCGCAAGAAGTTGGGAAGCGACGATCCGAGAACAGAGGAAGCGCATCGCCAAGTTGCTGAACGAGTCTCCTTCGCTGAAGCCGAAGTTGGATGAGGCTTTGCGGGAAGGATACGACTACGGCCGCAACCGTGCCTCGGGGGATACGGACCTTCCAATAGAGATATTTCCCGAACAACGTCCGTACTCGTGGGAAGATCTCATGGAAAAGGAATTTTCCATGGATGCATCTCCCGCTCCCGGCCCGAAATAATTGCCAGAGCCCTGGTAGGGGCTGAATTCGTCGCGGATCCTGCCTCTCGCAGAGGCGAGCCACGCGAGAGATGACGGAGACGGCAGGAGGATACGTTCCGGCCCAGTCGCACGCCTCGGCCGGCATGTGAGCGAGGGGAATCCTGTGCGGATATCGCGCGAGCGGAGGTACGGCGCAGTGAAGTCAGCGGGCCGTCACCAAGCTCCCGCTCCAATCTCCCCTGGGACAGCGAACGCGGACCTCTAACCACGCTCTCTCGGCTTACTGCTGATAGAAACGAGACCGCCAGATCGCTGGTGAACCTGCGCCCGGAGCGCAGGACCGCGTGGTTTCTGTAATCGGGGTTATGGCGTATATTGCGTTCATGCGCGCAGCGGAGTGGTGGAGATGATTTCGGCATCGGCGTCGGAGGTCCAGAAGGATTTTGGCAAAGACGAAGACAGGGCAGGTCATGAGCCGGTCGAGGTCACCCATGACGGCCGCCGGTCCTACCTCGTCTCCGAACGGCTATTCAAGGATCTGATGTCGTCCTATCGTCGCGCCATTCCCGTCGAAGCTCTCAGCGATAGTGATATGGCCTTGCTCGAGAAGGCTCAGGTCCAGACGGACGAGCCGTACGATCTCGACGACATTCTGGATAGCCATTTACTTGAAGGGCGCGATGAAGCGTCGTGACCCGCTTCTCGTACTCTTCCCGATTCAATAACCGGTCGCAGCACAAAGCATCCGTCGATGACGCCAGGTGATCGATGATGCTGAGTTGGATGCGGTTTTGGGAGATGAACGCCCCCAGGAGAGCCGAAAGATCCTCGTCGGACCAATCCGCGACCTGCTTTTCGAAGAGTTCGTCGTCGGCGTCGAGATCCAGCTCCCGCCGGAGACGGCGATGGCCTTCCGATTGGCTCGATGCATGCAGCTTCGTTGCGGCATCGGCGGATATGGATGCGACGGGTCCATCCTCGCCGCTGCCTTGATAGATCAGATCGAGCGGAAACTTGAGCTTGCGCGAGAGGATGCCCGAAACGGCAGCGACGTAGTCGGGTTCTGCCGCCGTCTTGACTTCGGAAATGTCGATCATTTCCTCCAGGATGCGGCGGATGTCATCCTGACCGGCAAGCTGCTCCGCTTTCGCCCCCATGCTGCGCGCAGCCTCCTGCTCGGCCATCCTGGCGCTTTCGCGATCGAACGACCTCTCCAGTTCGGCGTCGAACTCGCTGTCCATCCAGCCGGTGACCGGCACGACGATCAGGCGCCGTTTGACGACCGGCTCGATCTTCTTGCTGCTGCCTTTTGCCAAGCTCTTGCCCCCATTTTGGGAAACCGTCGCTCGTATCGATCTCAGGTTCAAGCCGAAACGGCGAGTTTGCTGCAGAACGGTTAGTTAAACGTTGTCGTCTAGGTCTCGCTTTGGGGGCGAGATGACCGACTTTTTCAATGATCCCGATTGGGAAGTGACGCACGCAGCGGAACGCATGAAGGGAGGGCGAGGCACGGTCATCCAGGTCAGGTGCCGCGCGGTGCCTACGGTATGTCCCAAATGCGGCATCTCGGGGAAGTTGATCGGCCACGGTAACGTCGAATCACAATTGAAGCCCTCGGCCAATCGTCCTGCGGGTGCGAAGGATTTCAGAGATCGCCCCAACGAGGAGGGACCGCTGGTAATCCAAGTCGTCGAACGGAAGCGGTTCAAGTGCAAGAGCTGCGATATCGTAAGCATTCAACCCTTGCCGGGCATGGACGAGAGCCATCGGATGACGACCGAATGCGTCGACTACATTCTCGCAAACGTGGTGAAGCTCGGATTCGAGGCCGTCGCAGACGAGGTCGGTGTCGATGAGTCGACCGTCAGGACCCTGTTCCACGAGCGTTATCGAGGTTTCAGAAGCAAGGGCCGCATATTCGCGCCGCGGGCGCTCGGCATCGCCGAGGTCAAGGTGGGCAGCAGATGGCGGGTGCTCTACGTCGATCTGCAGAACGCGATGGCGTTGGACCTGGGAGACGATCGCGAGAAGGCGTCGGTCCGGAAATGGCTGACCCGTTTGACCGAGCAGGAGCGCGTCGAGGTCGTCTGCATCGGTTTGGTCGACCGCCACCGTGAACTTCTCAAGAGCCGTTACGGGCATAGCCTTTACATCATGGCGGACAAGACGGCCGTGTTGGACCTCGCGGAACGATGCTTGGCGAAAGTCCGCGCATCGACGTCCAGGTCGAAGAAGCCGGCGTGCACTGCCCGCCGCGCGGCGGCCGAAGCCGCAAAAACCGCCTTCGACGAGATTTACCTATTGAAGGGCAGCTTCACGGCGCGGCACGCCTTCACGGCGTGGCAAAAAGCATTGCCCGAAACGACGCGGAAGGATTTTGCGCCGCTCGTGACGGTGTTGACCGATTGGCGGCGCGAAATCACGAACTACTTCGACCCGGAGCTCGCCGATGCGTATTCCGAGACCATGGCTGAACTCGTCCTGAAGATCCGAAAATCCGGAAGAAAATTTGCCGAGGTCAAAGCGCGGGTCTTGGAGCGATCGGTGATCCGGCCACCCCAGAACTCCCGGCGCTGCCGACGGTGCAGGGGGATCATCCAGACCGGTACGCGCAGAAAACGGCAATATCCCGTCGTGCTATCGAAGGTACGACCGCAGCTGCGAGACGAACTGCTGGAGATCTGCGAAAGCTGCCACCGGGGCCACATGATCGAATCATATGGGATAAAGTCGGAGGATGTGAAGCTCTTCTTCGAACTAACTTTTCCAAAACCGGGTAGGTCGCGAATAACGAAAGCGAGCTGACTTCTCTAATCGCAGTCCGCGCCGGGTATCCTGCAGCGTCGCCCGCCTTCGACACAGGGATCGGGATTCACTGTCGTCGGACCTGATTTTGGCGTGCCCGGGGCAGATGGCGGATCATAATTCTCGATGAATTCGCCTAGCCGCGGAAGAAAAAAAGGCACGATTTCGATCAATATCACCGCATTTCTCAAGACGTCATTCTGACGCAAACCATACCCGGCCCTTAAGGGCGAGGTTTGCGGCGCGAGAAGTTCAAGACTTGAATGTCCTCAGCGGTGATGGAATTTCCGTCTCGTAATCGAAATCATCATCTTGTGCGAAATCAGGATCGAGTTGTCGCCCGTGGCGAACGGAAGTGATTTCCACGATTTCGCCATGTAATTCATAATCTACAATATAGTCGCCAACAACAAGTCGCATCGCCCCCTCAAGAGGCAGTCCGTCCTTTTTACGACCCAGTTCCGGGAATTGAGACAGGTCTTGCCGTGCTTTGCGGAATCTAGCCTTCAACTTTTCGGCCGCGGATGGACTCCGGTCTCGCAAATATCTTGCTTCCGCGCGAAGGTAAGTTTGAGCATTGTCGGAAAGGATAACCCGCCTGCTCAAGAAATCGAACCTTGCCGAGCTTGGACGATCTGATCGATCTCATCCAAAACTTCGTCCATATCGCGAAACTTGCCGGCAGCAATCTGGGCCCGTCCCTCGATCACAGCCAAAATATCCGCCCCTTCCGTCGCGAGATATCGGCGGAGGGCGCGAACGATAACCCAACTTCTGGTCCGATCTGAAGCCTCAGCGACGCGCTCTATCGATTTCAACATTTCCACCGGTAAGCGCAAAGAAATCGGGTCGGAAAGATCAGCACTCATCGTGAGCTCCATTTGTATTACTTCGTAATACACCGAGCGCATTGTGTCAAGTACCCATCTTGCTACCCGCGCGACACGAACGCACCGTCGGTCTTCATCGACCGCTGACAATCCTTGCGATGGCCGGCTCCACGACGACCGCAAATGCAGGCCAAGACCTCTTGAACCCCAAAGAGGCGAAGATCGCCGTTGGAAAGCCACGAAGTCTTCATCCCACCGTTCTGCCGGTGGCGACACGGTTCTTTGCGCGCTTCGGGCAGCACGAACGTTCAATGTTCGGTTTTCTGCTCTCCACCGAGCCTTTCGCGCTACAGTCCTTTGCCTCACGACCGGCGGATGCCGCCGCCTGGTATCAACTTTCGGATTTCTACGACTACGTGAGGGCCATGTTCGGGCACAAGCTCGCCGGGGCCAGCTATCGCAATCACTGGCTGAGGATCACGGAGACCATCGACCGCGCTGTCGAACTTCCGCCGCTGGCGCAGAAGGTTCTAAAGGTCGTGGGCGTCCTCAACCTGCTCGATGCCGACGACCAGATGGCGACGGAAGAAATCCTGACGGCGGTCCTCTCGCCGAACGCCGCGACCGATATCCGAGCGGCCACGGCGACGTTGACGGCCGGCCGGCTGCTCTTCCGCCGCGGCCGCTCCGGCGGATATCGATTGTGGCCGCATTCGAGCGTCGATCTGGAAGCAGCGCTGCAGGACGCTGCGCGTTCCGTGGGAGCGCTCGAATGCGTTTCCGACCATCTCATTCCCTACCTAAACGCGGAACCGGTCCTTGCCAGGCGACACTACCTCGAAAGCGGCACCATGCGCTATTTCGAGGTCCGTCATGCGCGGATCGACCGCCTCGCACGGGCGATCGAAAAACCGACGGATGCGGACGGACTGCTCGTCATCGCGCTACCGGACACCGATGCCGACGCCGAGGCTGCGGTCTCGATACTCTCCGGCGCTCCGTTTGCGGATCGGCCCGACGTAGTTGCGGTGGTCCCCGGACCCCTGAGCGAACTCGGCACGGAGTTGAGGGATCTAGTGCTATGGCGGTGGGTGACGGACAACGTCCCGGAGCTCGCGGACGACGTCTACGCGATGGCGGAGGTTCATCGGCAGACTTCCGCCGCGCGGCGGGCGTTGTCCGCCAAGATCATGCAGATGATCCCGCTGCGTGGCAGTAACAGCTCCCTGGAGACCCAATGGTATCTGGAAGGCAAGCCCATCGATGTGCCTGCGAACGGCCGGGCCTCGGCGCCGCTATCCCTAGTGTGCGACCGCCTGTATCCGAAGGCACCGCTGATCGCCAACGAACTGCTCAACCGCAACACGCTCATGCTGCCGTCGAACCACCGGCGCTGGTGCACCAGGATGCTCAAACTGAAGCCGTTCGAGAACTATATCGGCGACGGCCCCGTCATCAACTACGTGGGTCTGCGCGCCGACGAGAACCGTACCGGCTACATCAGCACCAAATCGAACATCACCGCCGTCTATCCGTTCCAGGAGGACGGGCTGGTGCGGGCCGACATCATCCGGATACTCGAGGATTCCGGCCTCGGGTTGCCGCCCTACATGGCTTGGGGTCGATCGCGGTCGGGCTGCTACTTCTGCTTCTATCAGCAGAAGATCGAGTGGGTCCGGCTAAAGGAGCAGCATCCGGATCTGTTCGAGCGGGCTAAGGAGTATGAGGAGCGCAGCCTGGGTTTCGGCGAACAGTTCTACTGGATGCAGTCCGAATCCCTCGCGGAGCTGGAACGTCCCGAGCGTCTCGAACAGATCAAGCGCAATTGGGAAGCGAGCGAGGCGAGAAAGAAGGCGAAGCGCAAGAACCTCTCCCTGGCGGAGACGTTGGGCGGACTGGTGCCGGACGACGATTCGCATCTCAGGGACAGCTGCCTAGTGTGCTCTTTGTAGCACCTCTCCATCCGCGACGGTCACGCGAATTCTTAACCCGCCACCATTAGTTTCAAGGGCCGTCGGCATCGCGGCGTTCACTTATCGTTAGGGAATTACCGTGGCAGGTTTCCGGTTCGCTCCACGTGCTCTGCTGGAACTCGGTCGAGAGCTTATCAGCACCGACGAGGTCGCGATCTACGAACTGATCAAGAACGGCATCGACGCCGGCTCGGCGGACGTGGAGACCGAGGCGCGGATCGTTCTTCCGTACAGCGCCTACCAGGCGGCGCTCGTCGCTCTGGACGCCAAGAAAGGTACGGACGTCGTCCTTGCGGGCCTGACCGCGAAGATCGTGAGCCCGACGCCGCTGGAGCGCATCGCAGAATTTCTCGAACCGATCCGCAAGCAGTCCGCCGATCCCGGGAAGTTCAGGGCTGCGCTCCGCCAATCCTATGTCGAGCACAATTGGATTGAGATCCGCGATACCGGCGAGGGAATGTCGCTCGCGAAACTGAACGACGTCTATCTCACCGTCGGCACGCGGTCCAGACGTGCCGCGAACGTCGCCGGCGCGAAGTATCTCGGCGACAAGGGAGTCGGGCGCCTTTCGGCGATGCGGCTCGGAGACCGTCTTCGCGTCACCACCTGGACCAAGAGCGACACGCACAAGAACGTGCTGGAGATCGACTGGACGCGTTTCTCCCACGACATCGAGACCCCTCTCGAACGGATCAAGGTGGAGGGAACGCTCGGCGAGAAAAAGGACAAGAAGGCGAGCCAGGGGACAGTGATCCGCATCTCGGCACTCACGGCCGACTGGTCGTCGGCCAGATTCTCCGAAATCTTCCAGCAGCGAATGGCGCGGATGGTCGATCCGTTCGAGCCGGGCCGAGGAAACGAAATTCTGGTCGCCCGCTACAATGGAAGCCGGCTCATCATTCCATCCGTGCCGAAGAAGCTGCTCGATAGCGCCCACGCCACGCTGAAGGCCGATCTCCTCTTCGACGCGGAAGGCGAGCCCTACATCGAAGGCCTGATCGACTACAAGATGCGCCACAGGCAGCGTCACGTATCGGCGGTCGCGGCCGAGGTCTATGCGCTCAGCAGCAGGACGGTCAAACGCCGGGGCAAGAAGGGTAACGCCGCGGTCGAGGTCGCGCCGTTGAGCAAGCAGGCCCTGAAGGATCTCGGCCCCTTCAACGTGGAGGTCTACTGGTTCAACCGACTGGTCGTCGAGGCGGTCGACGGTCTCACTTCGAGCGTCCAAGGCACCAGAGACGAGGTCGCAAAGTGGTCGGGCGGCCCCATGCTGTACCGCCACGATTTCCGAATCCTGCCCTACGGCGACCCGTCGGACGATTGGGTGGAGCTCGATCAGAATGCCTTCGGCAAGTCCGGCTTCAAGCTCAATCGCCAGCAGGTTCTGGGCCGCGTCAGGGTGACGTCGGACCACATGGCGCTCAGCGAGCAGACGAGCCGCGAGGGGTTGATTGACTCGGACGCCATGACGGCGCTCAGGACCATCACGATATGGCTGCTGCACAACGAGATGCGGTCTCTCATCAACGAGGCGGACCTCGCTGAACGCCTCAAGAGACGGGAAGCCGAGAAGATCGCGTACGAGTTTCGGGAAACCGAGAAGCTGGTCCTGGATACGCTCGACCAGATCAGGAGGACGGTCGGACCGACCCACGGAAAGCTTATCGAGACGCTGGGTGATCAAGTCGCATTGATGGCGGATCAGTGCCAATCCTTGACCAGCAAGACGGGGAAGGTCGTGGAAGAGGCGGTAAGGGAAAGGGAAAAGTTCGTCCACCTAGCCGGCATCGGCCTGATGACGGAATTCATCTTCCATGAACTGGACCGCGCAGTCGCATTCACCGTCGGCCTTTTGGCCGATGCCACCAACGCGGCCTCCAAGACCGCCACGCTGAAATCACTCGAAGCGCAGCTGCTGACCTTGCAGAAGCGGATCTCCGCGTTCGATGCGATGACCGGCGAAAGACGGCAGACGAAGGCGCGGTTCGATCTCGTCGAGGTCGTCGACTTCGTCTTGGAAAGCCATCGAAGCCAGTTCAAGCGCCACGGCATAAAAGTGGAGTTCACCCACCCGAAGGTCTTCCCGGTCCGCGCGGTGAAGGGAATGGTCGTGCAGATATTGGAAAACCTCATCGCAAACGCCGCATACTGGTTGAAGCAGCAGGCCGGTTTCGAGGACCGTTTCCGGCCGGTCCTGAAGATCGATCTGGACTCGGGCGTGAAGGCACTGACGGTGGAAGACAACGGCCCGGGCGTGGATCCCAAGCGAGCGGAGACGATCTTCGAACCGTTCGTGACCACTAAGCCACCCGGCACCGGTCGGGGGCTGGGCCTCTACATTTCCCGCGAGCTCGCGGAACATCACGACTGGCAACTCTACATGGACGACGTCGTCGGCCTCAGCAGGCCTCGCCGGCTGAACCGGTTCGTCCTCGACATGGACGAATCCAAATGATCCTGGAAACCCATCTCCTCGCGGCGATCCGCGAAAACGGCATATCGAAGGTCGCTATCGTCGACGATGCCTTCGACGCGCCGACGGTCACCGAAGAGAACGCCGGCGACCTGCTCGATTTCCTCCAGAACGGTCTGGTGGACGAATTCGTCGCGGAACTGGAGATCGACGAAGCCACCATCGATGTCGCAAGAACGGCGCTGGGCGACAACGACTTCGAATCCCCGGAACTGATCGACGTGGTGCGGGCATTGTACCTGCGATACGTCGATACGCTGGACGAAGCGTACAACCCCCGGCAGATCTTCGCGGACCAGCGGGAGAACATCGAGAACGTCACGCCCATACTCACAATGCTCAACAGGTGCGATCCGGAGCTTCAGATCGCCCGCTTCGGTTCGGACGAGGGAAGTGCCGCGCTGTTCGACGAGGATACCCATCTGATCTTCGTCGACTATTTCCTGGAGGCAGGCGTCTCGGAGACAGCGACGACGACCAAGCAACGCAGAGCGAAGGAACTCGCGAGCCAACGCGTTGGCGATCTCATCCGCAAGCAGAAGGGCAAGGCCGCGTCGGTCGTCCTGATGTCCTCCGCCGACAAGCGCGGCGACGCCGAGGCGTTCCGCGCGGGCATCGGTCTCGACGATCAGAGCCTCGTCTTCGCGAGCCGCTTCGGCTTCGTCCGGAAGACGGATTTCAAGACGGCGGACGGCGATGTCGTATGCATATCCAACGAGGCGGGTGACGAGCTGTTGGACGTTCTTCAGTCCTATGAGTTCGCCCGAGGTACCCATGCCGCGCTGGAGCTGTGGTTTCGAAGCGCACAGGAGGCGTCCAAGTCGGTTTGGGACGAAATCGCAAAGCTCGGGCTCAAGGATTTCGCGTACCTCCACCGGTTCCGGCTCTCGCAGGAAGGTCAGGAGATTCTCTCCTACCTCGAATGGTTCTTCGGTCAGTGTCTGCTGGACGAGCTTGGACGACGGATCGACGAAAACGCCAAGGGCGATGCCCGGTTGGAAGCATTGAAGAGCGGAGAGGCCCAGAGGCGGGTGGAAGGAACGTTCGACGGGCCGACCGAGGCCATTGCCGCGCTCTACCACAAGGCCCGCATCGAGAGCCCCCGCGGAGAGCACGCTCGATTCCGTCTCGGCGATCTGTTCGTCAAAGGCACGGGCGCTAACAGATCCATTCACGCGGTGCTCAACCCAGACTGCGACCTCGTGGAGCGGGGCGCCAAGCCGAAACGCCTCTCCAAGCGGTCCATTACCGTATCCGGCACCTTGAAGAAGCTCGATGCCCCCGACTCTTCGGTCGCGGAGTTCATTCGTCTCGCGAACGTCCCGTACAACATCTCCTGGCAGAAGAAGAACATCGAAACGATCGAATTCGACCATCTGGGCAAGTCGCCCTATTCGTTCGTTGGGACGCTGCGACCTCTCTACGCGCAGGACCTGCAGCGAACGATCCTCACGGATCTCGGGCGTGTCGGCCTGTCGGTGGCGCCCGCAATGGGCGTCTCCGCACGCGCGACGGTGTTCTTGCGAACGGACAACGGCAATCCCAAGGAGATGCCGCTAGGAAATCCGAAGGCCGCGGATTGCTATGTCATTCCAGGTCGAGGCGGAGACGACAAGCCTATTCAAGCCGAGGCCCGCGCGAAAACGCGTGGATCGAGAGGTGTTCGGGAGGGGCCGCCTTCTCGTTGCGCAGACTTGACGCAACCGACATCTGCAAGCGACCCAGATACTTCCGCCCCAGACCCGGCCTCCCGACGAAGTCGGATAATTGCAGACGAAAAATCGGATACCGAGAAGTTTATGAGACGACACACAATCTAATAGAATTGTGCGGGCCATACATGCGGTGGTTTAACGGGACTCGGCCTATATTGCCAGCATAGGCGGCAGACATATCTGCGAGCAAAGATCGACCCCGGAAGCCCGACGACTCATGCGCGGCTAACTTATCGATCTAATGGTGCCACATCGGTGCTGGAACTGTGTGGGTGGGGACATTTCGGTTGCAACCGTTGCCCGCGCGACAGGTCTGTGACGAGTATTTCGGCCGCCGCCGAGAATGGGTAACGATTGTTGCTACGACGACTGAAGGGGTCGCTTAGATGAATGAAGGTGGCTCCGAACAAGTGGACGATGGCGATTGGAAATCGAGCCTCCGTCGTCCTCCTCGCGGCAAGGTGCTCGTTCAGATGCCCATGCGCAGCTTCTTGTATCGGGAATGGCGAGAGGCCGTCGATGAGCGCCTTGCCAAGGAAGCCGACGAATGGGCGGCGCGGGACCGGCTCTCCGGTTCGAGAGGGCTGACCAGGCACGCCGCGTTGGCGAGGTTGTCGATGGTTTTCCCGGATGCGGACCAGTTCCTCGGCGAAGCCCTGTTCGACCATATCAATCACTACGGTTACGTCGCAAGCAATGAGGCCGGTTTCGATCTCGGTATAGAGGCGCATGACATGCTCGTCGGTAAGCCTGACGGACATGTGATCGTCTTTGCGACCATCGATCCCGAGGCATGCAAGCGCTTGAGCGCGAGAGAGGGCGTGTCGCTCGCTCTCGAAAGGATGGAACAGGCGCGGGTTGCGCGGTCGGGCGAGGAGTGTACCGATGAGTCCGAGAAACTCATGAATCTACTCGCTACTGCGCTTCCGCAATCGGACCGTTCACTTGGCCACGCCGATCCGCGGTACGTCATCGATTGCGGGGTTAAAGGCCGCCTCGCCGTTCAGCAATTCTACGAGCAGACTTTTTCCAATGTCGCAGGCTCGCGCCGAAACTAGCCCGATGAAAAGGTTATCCGGATTTTCGCGTTGAACAGCTGATGGGAGGCTGCGCGGGTTAGCCGATAAAATACGATTCAAATCTTAGAGATCGTTTCGGTCCTCGCCGCGCAGGTCTCGCCTTTGTCATCGCTCGTCCGCACCTTCACGACCCGGATAGCCAGCCATACCGCGTTGTCGGCGAGGGCGGCGCTGGAGTCGCGGGTCGACCGCGAGCTCCACGCGGCCCTGCGCAACGGGCGCAAGTTCACCGGCGATCTGCCATCTCGTTCTATCAGCAGTTCGGCATATCGGCGAAGACGCTGGACGGGATCCACCGCCAGCGGAAGGGCAGACTGGCGTCCATCGCTCCCCGCTACGGGTCGAGCGTCCACGCGGCCGCGGCTCTGTGAAGACGATCCGAACCAGTTGATGACGTCAGTGTGCGCTCGAATGAAGCGCGCGTGTGGTTAGGGACGATCCCGTCGCGGGGCACGCGGGTTTGCATTGCGGGATCGCCAAGTCACCTGCTGATCCGGGCGTCCGCGACCACCTTCTAAAAAAGAGCGTTGGATGCTCACGATGAAGAGAGGAGGGGTATATAAATACCTAACGATGATTTCGTGCCCACAGCTTATCCCGAACCCACCGATTCAGAACACTGCTCCCCGGGAGCGGATACAAAGGCATGCTCTTGAGAAGAACGGTCATTGGCCGACGTCCGCGCCTGCATAGGAGTGTGGCTTCACGCCAAATTCTGTCGACCTTGGTGCCGTTGAACCAAGCGATGAGATGACACGCAGATGAAAAGGTGGTGCGCGCGGCGCGCGTCGCCCGGTTAGATCACGAAGCCATACGTCTTGCGCGACGTGGATCGCTTAAGCCTGCAGCTAGACGCCGGAAGTCGTCTCGGCGCCCACTACGTATGAGGCGAGCCATTTCCTCTGCCGTGAACGGCAGGTTCTCTTTCGATTCAACTGGCTTTACCGTCGAAAGTTGAAAAATTCGGCGCCACCATTTCAGCATCGCTGACCCTCCAGCCGCCTGACGATGTTTGATGGGCGTCCCAGCTGCGACCACCCATTCCCGATCGATTTTACCACAGCTAACCAGATCAAAGGGCGGGTACCACATTCCGCACCAATTGACGCGAGATCAGGCAGGCAACTGACGCCTTTCTGCGCCGACACCCCCAATTTCCGCATACGGACCGGAGAGTTTGGTATGTGCGAGCCGTGGGAAAACGGCAGGAGAGCCCGCGCCCGGAATGATCCATCGCTGCCCGCTGGCCAATTTAGCGTTCCAAAATGGACACTAAAGTGCTTCAGGTGGTCAACTTAGGTAGGTTTCCACAGCCCGGCGGCCGGTTGACTCCTGTCAAATCCGTTATAGTCTATAATTATTCTTTCTAAGACTTATCGGTGCCGATGACCCAAGCTGCTTCTGCCGCGTCCGCTGCAACGTCCGCCTCGCTTCTTCAGATCGAGACAAAAGGCCGCGTGCTGCTCGTGGGCCTCGATCGCCCGAGCAAGCGCAATGCGCTCAATGACGCGATCATCCTGGAGATCGAGCAGGTGTTCCGGGCGCTTCCGGAGGGTATCGGCGCGGTCGTCCTCCATGGCATTGGCGGCCACTTCTCGGCCGGGCTCGATCTGTCTGAATTGCAGGAGCGCGACGCCACCGCCGGGCTGCACCATTCCCGCATGTGGCACCGGGTGTTCGATCTGGTCCAGCACGCCCGCGTCCCGGTCATCGCCGCGCTGCAGGGCGCAGTCATCGGTGGCGGGCTCGAGCTGGCTTGCGCGGCGCATATCCGCGTCGCCGACCCCAGCGTCTATTACGCGCTACCCGAGGGCAGCCGTGGTATCTTCGTCGGCGGCGGCGCCTCGATGCGGCTGCCGCGCCTGATCGGCGTGCACCGGATGGCGGACATGATGCTCACCGGCCGCGTCTACAAGGCGGAGGAGGGCGTGACACTTGGCTTCTCGCAATATCTGACGGAAGCGGGAGCCGCATTGACCAAGGCGCTCGAACTCGCGGAGCGTGTTGCGCAGAACGCACCGCTGACGAATTTCGCCGTGTTGCAAGCATTGCCGCTGATCGCGGAGGCGAGCCCGCAGGCCGGCTTGATGCTGGAATCGCTGATGGCGTCGGTGGCGCAGAGCGATCAGGAGGCGAAGAACCGCATCCGGGATTTCCTGGAAAAGAAGGCCGGCAAGGTGCAATCCGGCTGACCGCCGCGACAACAAGACCACAAGAATAAAAAACACGGGACGGAAAGACAGAGGACGGGACAACTATGTCTGCAGTGGCGAAGACCAGCGACCAGGCAGGAAGCGCGGCCACGCATCCGCTGCGGCCGATTTCCTACAGCGATCCCGCTGTCAGCGTGGAGCGCCGCGACGACGGCACCATCTATCTGCGCCCGGTCAACACCATCGGCGACTACCCCACGCGGGTTACCGATTATCTGCATCACTGGGCGAAGGAGACGCCGGACCGCGTCTTCATGGCGGAGCGCGGCGATGACGACGGCTGGCGCGAAGTCACCTATGCGCAGATGCTGGATGCGACCCGCCGCATCGCGTCAGGTTTGCTGGCCCGCAACTTGTCGCCCGAGCGGCCGATCGTCATCCTGTCCGGCAATTCCGTCGATCATGCACTGGTCGCGTTCGGCGCGCTCTATGCGGGCATTCCCTTCGCGCCGGTGTCTCCGGCCTATTCGCTGGTGTCGAAGGACTACGGCAAGCTCAACTATCTGATGAAGCTGCTGACGCCCGGTCTGGTGTTCGTCGATGATGGCGATGCCTTCGCTGATGCGATCCGCCTCAATGTGCCCGCCGATGTCGAGGTCGTCGTCTCCAATGGCGCGCTTGCCGATCGCGGCGGGACGACGTTGTCGGAATTGCTGCGAACGCCGGAAGCTGCCGATCTCGATGCGGTCAATCAGGCGATCGGCCCGGATACGATCGCGAAGTTTCTGCTGACATCGGGCTCGACCGGCAATCCCAAGGCGGTGATCAACACCCAGCGGATGATGTGCGCCAACCAGATCATGCTGCGCGACACGCTGGCTTTCCTGAAGGACGAGCCGCCGGTCATTATCGACTGGTTGCCGTGGAATCACACCTTTGGCGGCAATCACAATATCGGGCTGACGTTGTTCAACGGCGGCTCGATGTATCTCGACGAGGGCAAGCCGACGCCGGCCGGCATCGCGGAGACGATCCGAAACCTGCGCGAGATCTCGCCGACAGTCTATTTCAACGTCCCCAAGGGTTATGAGTCGCTGCTGCCCTATCTGCGCGAGGATGCGCAGCTTCGTGAAAAGTTCTTCTCGCGCCTGCACGCGATGTTCTTCTCCGGCGCGGCCCTTTCCACCTATGTCTGGAACAGTCTCGACGAACTCTCCGTGCAGACCACAAGCAAGCGCGTGCCGATGCTCACTGGCCTGGGTGCCACCGAGACGTCGCCCTTCTTCATGTGCGTGACGCCTCTCACCAGCCGGTCCGGTCATGTCGGTCTCCCCGTGTCCGGCAATGACGCCAAGCTGGTGCCCAACAATGGCAAAATGGAAGTGCGCGCCAAGGGCCCGAATGTCACGCCCGGCTACTGGCGCCAGCCAGATCTCACCGCGAAGGCGTTCGACGAGGAGGGCTACTACATTTTCGGCGATGCGCTGAAGGCCGTCGATCCCGAAGACTTTGCAGCCGGTTTCGATTTCGACGGCCGCATTTCCGAAGATTTCAAGCTGGGCAGCGGCACCTGGGTCAGTGTCGGCCCGCTGCGTGCACGCTTTGTCGGCACCTGCGCGCCACTGGTTCGCGACGTAGTCATTGCCGGCATCAATCGCGATGAACTGGCGGCGCTGGTCGTCCTCGACCTCGACGGCTGCCGCGTCATCAATCCCGATCTGCCGCCCGGTGATCTGGTTGCGGCAGCGCACGATCCCATGGTCCGCGATGCCTTTCGCGAGCGGCTCGGCCGTTTCATGGCTAGCGCCACCGGATCGTCCACGCGCATCGCCAAGGCGGTGCTGCTGGATACGCCGCTGTCCATCGACAAGGGAGAAGTGACGGACAAGGGCTCGCTGAACCAGCGCGCGGTGCTGGAGCATCGGGTGGCGCTGATCGACGATATCTATGCGGGCGAGGTGCGGGCCAAAGTGATTTCGGTCTAGGTCGCGGGGCGCGTTAATCCTGCGGCAAAGCACCCTCGCGATGGGACTTTACCGCCCCCGCGCCACTGACCTAAAGAAGGGGCTGAATGATCGGCCAAACTTTGATTTAGCTGACGATAACAAAAGAACCTTGAGGGAGAGAACCAATGACCAAGCATCACCTGACGAGTCATTTGGCGATGGCGGCCGTTGCCGCGTCGCTGGCACTTGCCACGCCTGCCCTCGCGCAGGAAATCGTGGTGGGCATCACCACCTCGACCACCGGCCCTGCCGCGGCCCTCGGCATTCCGGAGCGCAACGCGCTGGAATTTGTGCCGAAGGAAATCGGCGGCGTGCAGCTCAAGATCATCGTGCTCGACGATGGCGGTGACCCGACTGCCGCCACCACCAATACCCGTCGTTTCGTGACTGAATCCAAGGCCGACGTGATCATGGGCTCGGCGGTGACGCCGACCAGCATCGCCGTGTCGAACGTGGCCAATGAGGCCGGCATCCCGCATTTCGCCTTGTCGCCGCTGCCGATCACGCCGGAGCGCGCCAAATGGTCGGTGGCCATGCCGCAGCCGGTGCCGATCGTCGGCAAGGTGATGTACGATCACATGAAGTCGAAGGGCATCAAGACAGTCGGCTATATCGGCTATTCCGACAGCTACGGCGACCTGTGGTTCAACGATCTCAAGACCCAGGCGGTGCCGATGGGCATCAACATCGTCGCCGAGGAGCGCTTCGCCCGTCCGGATACGTCGGTGACCGGCCAGGTGCTGAAGCTGATCGCCGCCAATCCTGACGCCATCTTGGTCGGCGCGTCCGGCACCGCCGCCGCGCTGCCGCAGACCGAGCTGCGCGACAAGGGCTATAAGGGCCTGATCTACCAGACCCACGGCGCCGCCTCGATGGACTTCATCCGCATCGCCGGCAAGGCCGCCGAAGGTGTGCTGATGGCGTCCGGCCCGGTGATGTATCCGGAAGGCCAGCCGGATTCGGCGCTGACCAAGAAGCCGGGCATGGCGTTGAACACAGCCTATGAAGCCAAATATGGCCCCAACAGCCGCAGCCAGTTCGCCGGCCACGCCTATGACGCCTTCGAGGTGCTCAAGCGCGTGATCCCGACCGCGCTGAAGACTGCCAAGCCGGGTACTCCCGAGTTCCGCGAAGCGATCCGCCAGGCGCTGCTCACCGAGCGTGAAATCCCGGCATCGCAGGGCGTCTACAACTTCACGGAGAAGGACCGCTACGGCCTCGACGAGCGCTCCCGCATCCTGCTGACGGTCAAGGACGGCAAATACGTCCTGGCGCAGTAATACCTTGGGCTGACGGGCCGCGGCGCCAAGCCGCTTTCCTTGCAGCGCAATATTGGCTAACCAGAGCCGGCCTTCCCCCGAAGGCCGGCTCTTTGCCGTGCGCGCGCCGTCGCGCAAATCGCCACCCGCGTGCCGTTGGTCGACCTGATGTGCCGCCGCAGCCGCTGCGTTCCCGTCCATCCAAGAAAGTCAAAAAATGTCCAAGCTTCATCTGGCGATCGCGGCCGTTGCCGCTACGCTGGCCGTTGCTTCCCCGGCGGAAGCCCAGAGCCCTGAAATCACCATCGGCGTCAGCCTGTCCACCACCGGCCCGGCCGCCGCGCTCGGCGTGCCCGCGCGCAACGCGCTGGACTTCGTGCCGAAGGAAATCGGCGGCGTGCCGCTGAAGCTGATTGTGCTGGACGACGGCGGCGATCCGACCGCCGCGACCACCAATGCCCGCCGCTTCGTCTCGGAATCCAAGGCTGACCTCATCATCGGTTCGTCCATCGTGCCGCCGTCGATTGCCATCTCGGCGGTCGCCAATGAGGTCGGCGTGCCGCACTTCAGCCTGTCGCCGATGCCGTTCACGCCGGCCCGCGAAAAGTGGTCGGTGGACATGCCGCAGCCAGTCGAGATCGTCGGCAAGATCATGTACGATCACATGAAGGCCAACGGCGTGAAGACCGTCGGCTATATCGGTTATTCGGACAGCTACGGCGACCTGTGGTTCAATGACTTCAAGAACCAGACCGGCGCTATGGGCATGAAGATGGTCGCCGATGAGCGCTTCGCGCGCCCGGATACTTCGATCACCGGCCAGGCCCTGAAGCTGATCGCCAGCAATCCGGACGCGATCCTGATCGGTGCCGCCGGCACCGGTGCCGGCATGCCGCAGAGCGAATTGCGCGACCGCGGCTACAAGGGTCTGATCTACCAGACCCACGGCGCTGCCTCGAACGACTTCATCCGCATCGCTGGCAAGGCTGCGGAGGGCGTATTGATGGCTGCTGGTCCAGTGATGAATCCGGAGGGCCAGCCGGACACGGCGCTGACCAAGAAGCCGGGCCTCGAACTCAACACGGCCTATGAAGCCAAATATGGCGCCAATAGCCGCAGCCAGTTCGCCGGGCACTCTTTCGATGTGTTCGAAGTGCTGAAGCGCGTCGTGCCCGTGGCGCTGAAGACCGCGAAGCCCGGGACGCCGGAATTCCGCGAGGCCATCCGCCAGGCGCTGCTCACCGAGCGTGAGATCCCGGCGAGCCAGGGTGTTTACAACTACACCGAAAAGGACCGTAACGGCGTCGATGACCGCTCGCGTATCCTGCTGACGGTGAAGGAGGGGAAATACGTTCCGGCGAAGTGAGGCGGGGCAGAATGCGAAACGAAAGCCGGCGGTCAAAAGATCGGCGGCTTTTTTGTTGGTGCGGAGGACACGGGCCTCTCAAAGTGTCATGGCCGGGCTTGACCCGGCCATGACAGGGTGGGGAAAGCTGTGCGTTTATATCGTGCTCGCGCCTTCGTGCTGGAAGCCAAGATAGCTTGCCACTACGCGCTGGTTGCTGGCGATGTCGCTGGCATTGCCGTCGAGGACGAACTCGCCGAGCTCCATGACATAGGCGCGGTCGGCGATCTTCAATGCGGCCTGCGCATTCTGTTCGACAAGCAGCACGGCCACACCCGCGGCCTTGAGTTCGCCGACAATGCGGAAGATGTCGGCCACGATGATCGGGGCGAGGCCGAGGCTCGGCTCGTCCAGCATCAGCAGTTTCGGCGCGCCCATCAGCGCGCGGCCCATGGCAAGCATCTGCTGCTCGCCGCCGGACAGCGTGCCGGCCAGCTGCTTGCGGCGCTCCTTGAGGCGAGGGAACAGCGTGTAGACATGGTCGAAGGAGCGCGCCGCCGTCGCCTTGTCGATGCGGAAGGC
This sequence comes from Bradyrhizobiaceae bacterium PARB1, assembly GCA_002256345.1. Lineage (GTDB taxonomy): Bacteria > Pseudomonadota > Alphaproteobacteria > Rhizobiales > Xanthobacteraceae > Tardiphaga. The sequence continues at coordinate 384,876 of NKIY01000001.1, forward strand.
GCCGAGCAGGAGATTGTCTTCCACATTCATCGTGGCGAACAACTCGCGGTGCTCCGGCACAAGGCTGAGACCGGCGGCGACGCGGTCCTCGATATCGAGCTTGCTGATCTCCTTGCCACCGAAGGTCACGCCGCCCTTCAGCGGCAGGATGCCCATGGTGGCGTTCAGCAGCGTTGTCTTGCCGGCGCCGTTAGCGCCGATGATGGTGACGATCTCGCCGTCGCGGACCTCGAGATTGACGGCGCGGACAGCCTCGACCTTGCCGTAGGACACATGCGCGTCAGTGACTTGCAGCAACGCGCTCATGCGACGGCTCCGAGATAGGCCTTGATCACATCGGGATTGGTCTTGATCTGCGCCGGCGTTCCTTCCGCGATCTTGGTGCCGAAATCCAGCACGACGATGCGGTCGGCGAGGTTCATGACGAAGCCCATGTCATGTTCGACCAGCAGCACGGACATGCCGCCTTCGCGCAATTGGCGGAGCAATGCAGCGAGCTTCTGCTTCTCCATATGGCGCAGGCCGGCGGCTGGCTCGTCGAGCAGCAGCAGCATCGGATCGACGCATAGTGCACGGGCGATCTCGACGATACGCTGCTGGCCGAGCGAGAGCGAACCGGCGAGCTGGTTCATCTGGTCGCCGAGACCGACGCGCTCGATCTGCTTGGCGGCTTCCGCGAGGAGTTTCGCTTCATCGGCGCGATCGAGGCGGAGCATCGAGGAGATGGCGCCGGAGCTTCCGCGCAGATGCGCCCCGAGGGCGACATTCTCCAGCACGGTCATGTCCGGCACGAGCTTCACATGCTGGAAGGTACGAGCGACGCCAAGCTTCACGACCTCCTGCGGCGGCGCGCCGGAGACGCTCTCGCCGCGGACGGTGACCTTGCCGGCGGTGGCCGGCAGCACACCGGTGATGAGATTGAACGTCGTGCTCTTGCCGGCGCCGTTGGGACCGATCAGGGCGACGATCTCGCGGCTCTTCACCTCGAAGGACACGTCGTTGACCGCGACCACGCCGCCGAACTGCTTTCGCGCTTTCTCGACCTGCAGGAGTATACTGTCGGCAGGCAGGCTTTCCGCGCGGCCGGGTAGAGCTTCAGTTGCCGCCGGGCGCTTGCGGCTATCCTTGGTCGGCAGCAGCGAGGTCACCCACGGCCACATGCCGGTCGGCGCCAGTTGCAGCAGCGCGACGAGCAGGATGCCGAACACGATGGCCTCGAGCTGACCGCTGCCGCCGAACAGCATCGGCAGATAGCTTTGCAGCACTTCCTTGAGGATGATCACCACGGCTGCGCCGAGTACGCCGCCCCACACATAGCCGGCGCCGCCGACCACGGCGATGAACAGATACTCGATGCCGAGATGCGGGCCGAATGGCGTCGGATTGGCGGCGCGCTGGAAATGCGCATAGAGCCAGCCGGACAGGCCGGCGAGAACGGCTGCGTAGATGAAGACCAGAAGCTTCGCCCGTGCCGTCTGCACGCCGAAGGCTTCGGCAGCAACATGGCCGCGGCGCAGCGCGCGGATGGCGCGGCCGGTGCGGCTATCGAGCAGGTTCATCGACAGGATCGCGCAGACGATGACCGCGATCCAGATCGGGAAATAGATCGTACCGGGATCGAGCATCTTCCAGGTGCCGATGGACAGCGGCGGGATGCCGGAAATGCCGTCATTGCGGCCGAGGAATTCCAGCTTGCTGAACAGGTAGAACAGGCTGATGCCCCAGGCGATGGTGCCGAGCGGCAGATAGTGGCCCGACAGGCGCATAGTGATGATGCCGAGCAGCACCGCGGCGAAGCCGGCGACTAGCAGCGACAGCGGCAGGGTCAGCCACGGCGACACGCCATAGGTCGTGGTCAGCACGGCCGTCGTATACGCGCCGAAGCCGCAGAAGGCGGCCTGGCCGAACGAGGTGAGGCCGCCGACGCCGGTCAGGAGCACCAGGCCCATGGCGACCAGCGAGGCAAGGCCGATATTGTCGAGCAGCACGATCCAGAACGGCGGGATGCCTGGCACGAATGGAATCGCAGCCATCGCGATAGCGAAAACGAAGATGGGAAGGAGACGCGACTGCATGGCGCTCAATCCTTCTCTTCTTCGACTGCGGGGGCAGCGAGCGAGCGCAACACCAGAACCGGCAGGATCAGCGTGAAGACGATCACTTCCTTGTAGTTGCTGGCATAGAAGGACGAGAATGCCTCGACGCAGCCGACCAGAATGGCGGCTGCCGCGGTAATCGGATAGCTCACCAGTCCGCCGATGATGGCGGCGACAAAACCTTTCAGGCCGATCAGGAAGCCGGTGTCGTAGTAAAGCGTAGTGATCGGCACGATCAGAATGCCAGAAATGGCGCCGATGATCGACGCCAGCAGGAAGGCGAGCTGACCCGACAGCGTGGTGCGGATGCCGGCGAGGCGGGCGCCGAGACGGTTCACCGCGGTGGCGCGCAGCGCCTTGCCATAGAGCGTGTAGCCGAAGAACAGCCACAGACCGATGATCAGCGCGATGGTGATGCCGTAGACGGCGATGCTCTGGCCGGTGAAGCGCAGCGCACCGATGGTGATGGCGTCGGTGGAGAGGGCCGGCCCGCGCTGTCCTTCGGCGCCGAAGAACACGAGACCGAAACCTTGCAGCGCGAGGTGGCAGCCCACCGAGGCTATCAGCAGCACGAGCACCGAGGTGTGGGCGATCGGCTGATAGGCGATGCGGTAAAGATAGAGCCCGATGGCGGCGACGATCAGCAGCGACAGCGCAATGTTGACGGCGATATTGGACGGCTTCCCGCTAAGGGCCAGCATCACGCCCCAGATGGCGAGCGGAAAGGCGATATTCACCGCTAGCGAACGCAGCACGCGCTTCGCCTGCAATGCGCGGCGGAAGGTGAACAGGTCGAAGGCGAAGGCGACGACACCCATCGCCACCGCGAGCTTGATGGTTCCCGGCATCTGTCCGGCCGAGAGGCTGGCATAGGTCAGCGCACCGAAGGTGATGAACTCGCCCTGGGGGATCAGGATGACGCGCGTCACCGCGAAGACCAGCACCAAAGCCAGTCCCAGCAGCGCATAGATCGCGCCGTTGGTGATGCCGTCCTGAAGCAGGAACAGCAAGATCGTCGTATTCAAGGCCGGACGCTCCCCCATATTGCCTGCCGCGGCGGATAGCGCACGGGGACAGGACAATCAACAATGGCGGTTGAACCCGCTCTCACATTGAGTATATTTGATAACGATTATTGAACATAACTCAAGCCCAGCCGTGATCCGACCGGGTGTGACATCAAACCACCGGGATTCGCGGAAGGCGAGCAATGACGTCGAAAACCCCGCTTCAGCAATCTGCCAAGCCTCTCAAGCTCGTCGGCTTCGACGAGGAGGGTGTCGCGCTGCAGATGGGTGAGCTCAGCGAACTCCTAGGCTATGTGATCAAGCGCGCGCAGCTCAAGGTGTTCGACGACTTTCACCGCACGATGGCGCCGCTGCAGCTTTCGCCGGCGCAGTTTTCGGTGCTGTTGCTGCTGGATAGGAACCCCGGCCGCAATCAGACCGAGATCGCCAATACGCTGGGCATCCTGCGTCCCAATTTCGTGTCGATGCTGGACGGGCTGGAAAGCCGAGATCTCCTGACGCGAATGCGCTCGCCGAACGACCGTCGTTCCCATGTGCTGATGCTGACGGATAAGGGACAAGCAACCCTTGCGCGCGCCAAGAAGCTGGTGGCGACGCGACATGAGGCACGGCTGATCGAGCTGCTCGGGCCTGATGAGCACAAGGCACTGCTCGGCATGATGGCGAAGATCGCGAACGAGTTTTAGGGCGCTTGCGGTTTCCCTCCCCCAAGCGGCGCAGCCGCGCCCGCCGATAGGCGGGGGTGGGGTGCTTCCCCAAACTCCGACGTCACGTGAAGATAGACCCCACCCGTCTCGATGCTCGCTGAACGCTCGCTTCGATCCACCCTCCCCGCTGCGCGGCTTCGCCGCTTGGGGGAAGGAAAAGAGCTACCCCACCAAAATCACTCTGACGTCATTCACATTCGTCAGTGTCGGGCCGGTCTGCAGCAGATCGCCCGTCGCCGTGAAGAACGTGGTCGCATCGTTGTTCTTCAATGTCGCGACTGGATCGAGATTCTGTGCGCGCATCGCTTCGAATGTGCGGGCATCCAGCAAGGCACCGGCGGGATCGCTGGCGCTGCCGGCTCCGCCGTCAGCGCCATCAGTATCGCCGGCGAGCGCGACAATGCCGGTCGTGTCCTTGAAGGCTTCGACCAGCGCCAGCGCATATTCCTGATTGGGGCCGCCGCGGCCATTGCCCGTCACAGTCACCGTCAGCTCTCCGCCGGAGACGATGGCAATCCTCTTGCCCTCAGTCTGCGCCTTCAGCGCCATGGCTGCGTGTTCAGCAGCAACCTCGCGTGCCTCACCTTCAAGATCAGCACCGAGATCGATGACTTCATAGCCGGCATCGCGGGCGACTTGCGCAGCGGCATCGAGCGATTCCTTCGGACGTGCGATCAGCTTGAAGGTCGCGCGCGCAAAGGCCGGGTCGTTCGGTTTGACGCTTTCATTGGCGGGATCGTTCAGCGCAGCGTTGACCGCATCGTCCACCGCGAGCTTGTATTTGGCGATGATGGCGCGGGCATCTGCGAGCGTTGTCGTATCCGGCACGGTGGGGCCGGACGCAATCACAGCGGGATCGTCATGCGGCACATCGGAGATCGCCAGCGACAGGATCTCGGCCTTTTGTCCGGCACGAGCGAGGCGGCCGCCCTTGATGCGGGAGAGATGCTTGCGGACGGTGTTGATCTCGCCGATCACGGCGCCGGAGCGGAGCAAAGCGCGGTTGAGCTGCTGCTTTTGCTGGAACGTGATGCCGGCGACCGGAGCGGTCCAGTTGGCTGAGCCGCCGCCAGTGATCAGCACCAGCAGAAGATCGTCGGCCGTGGCCGTGGCGGCGAGCGCCAGCGTGTCATCGGCGCCCTTCATGCCAGCTTCGTCGGGCACGGGATGGCCGGCCTCGACCACGCGTATGCGGCGGGTCGGCACGCCGTGGCCGTGGCGGGTGGTGGCAATTCCGGTCAGGCGCTCGGGATCGAGCTTGAGATCGTCGAGATAATATTTCTCCGCCGCGGCGGCCATGGCGGCGGCGCCTTTGCCCGCGGCGAGGCAAATGATGCGGCCTTTCGGCGGCGCCGGCAGGTGGGCGCTGAGAATGACGTCAGGATGCGCTGCAGCGACAGCGGCATCGAAAATGGCGCGAAGCAGGGGGCGTTTGTCGGTCATGGCAGGGGTTATGCCGGGCAATCGAGGGGGCGGCAATCCCCTCTCCCGCGAAGCGGGGAGAGGGGACAGGCACGCCTCAATTCGTACCTACCTCGCCCTTCATCACATCGCCGAAAAGCTTCCAGGCCTCTCCCTCGAACTTCATCATCTGCATCTGGTCGATGGGGGCGAAGTCGGTGGACGAGGTGTTGACCTTGACGCCCGGCAGCAGCGTCGACTGCTGCACGTCCTTCAGGCTTGCCGCCTGCTTCATCACATTGGCACGGGTGAGGTCGTCGCCGCACTGCTTGAGCAGGATCGCCATGGTCTCGGCGATGTTGTAGCCGGTCATCAGCGAGGAATCCGCCGGATTACCGTCCGGCACATATTTGGCGAGGAACTCCTTGTAGGCGATCATGCCCGGATCGTCCTTCCATTGCGGGTCGGTGGCATCCTTGGCGTAGTGCGCGGAGATCAGGCCCTGCGCATTCTCGAAGCCGGCGGGGCGCAGCACCTGGCCGACGGAAACGCTCACGCCGGGCACGATCATGGTCGGCTTCCAGGCGAGCTCGGCAATCTTCTTGATGGTCTGCGCGGCAAATTTCGGTGTCGCGAAGATGACGACGACATCCGGATTGGCGGCCTTGATCTTCACGATATGCGAATCGACCGTGGGTTCGGTCAGCTCATAGCTGTCCTCGATCACGACCGCTGACGCCTTGTCGCCGAAACCGTCCTTCAGACCCTTCAGGTAGTCCTTGCCGAAGTCATCGTTCTGATAGAGCACGCCGACCTTCGCGCCCGGCTTCTCTTTCAGGATGTACTGCGCATAGATGCGACCTTCGCTCTGGTAGCTCGGCAGATAGCCCATGGTCCAGGGGAAGTGCTTCGGATCGTTCCACTTGGTGGCGCCGGTGGCGAGGAACAGCTGCGGCACCTTCTTGGCGTTCATATATTTATGGATCGCCGTATTCGAGGGCGTGCCGAGTGCGGAGAACATCAGCAGCACTTCGTCGCTCTCGACCAGCTTGCGGGTCTGTTCGACGGCCTTCGGCGGCGAATAGGCGTCGTCGTAGGAGATGTAGTTGATCTTGCGGCCGTTGATGCCGCCCTTGTCGTTGATCATCTTGAAATAGGCGGCCTGGGCCTTGCCGACGGCGCCATAGGCAGAAGCGGGTCCGCTATAGGGCACGATATTGCCGAGCTTGATTTCGGTGTCGCTGGCGCCGGTATCGTATTTCTTCTGCGCCAACGAAGGGGTGGCGGAGGCGGCGAACAGCAGGGCGGCGGCCGAAAGCGTAACCAGCCGCGCGGTCGTGGCAGACATTGGAGTTCCTTCCCTTGCTTGCAAGGCGAGATCTAGTTCTTGTGCAGGCGCAGTTCTTCGCGCTTGCGATGCGGTCATACCGCGAATGCACAATGGCTCAAATGGAAAGCGTCCGGAAACGCAGAAGGGCTTGCGAAATTCCCGTCGCAAGCCCTTCGTTTTCCGTCAAGTGGAATGAGGTGTCAGCCGCCGACTTCGCCGCCGATGACGTCTCCGAAGAACTCCCATTGGCCGTTCTTGAAACGCATCATCTTCGATTGCTCGATGGGAGCGAAGTCGTTGGCCGATGTGTTGATCTTGATGCCGGGGAGCAGCGTATCAGGCGCGAAGTCCTTTAGGCTCGCGGCCTGCTTCATCACATTCTCACGGGTGAGATTGTCGCCGCATTGCTTGAGCACCTGCACCATGGTCTGCGCGGCAGCGTAACCGAAGGGGATATTGCTGTCGGCGACATTGGCTCCCGGCATATACTTGTCGATGAAGGCCATGAACTTCTTCATGCCTGCGTCGTCCTTCCATTGCGGATCGGACGCGTCCTTCAAGTAACCGGCCGACAACACGCCCTCAGAAGCCTCGAGCCCGGCGGGTTTCATGACGGCGCCGATGGAGATGCTGACGTCGGTCATCAGATGCATCGGCTTCCAGCCGAGTTCTGCCACCTTCTTGATGGCCTGGGCAGCGAATTTCGGCGTCGAGATGTTGACGAGAACATCGGCGCCGGCATCCTTCATCTTGACGATGTGATTGTCGATGGACGGCTCGGATGTTTCGTAGCTCTCCTCCATGATGATCATCTTCGAGGCCTTGTCGCCGAACACATCCTTGAGGCCGGCAAGGTAGTCCTTACCGAAATCGTCATTGGCATAGAACACGGCAACCTTGCCATCGGGTTTGTTCTTCAGGATGTATTTGGCGAAGATCCGCGCCTCGGCGCGGTAGCTCGGCTGGAAGCCCATGGTCCACGGGAAGTTCTTCGGATCGTTCCACTTGCTGGCACCGGTGGCGACGAAGAGCTGCGGTACCTTCTTGGTGTTCTGATATTTCTGCACGGCCGTCTGCGTCGGCGTGCCGAGCGCGTTGAACACCAGAAGCACCTCGTCGCTCTCGATCAGCTTGCGGGTCTGCTCCACGGTCTTGGGCGGCGAATAGGCGTCGTCATAGCTGATCCAGTTGATCTTGCGGCCATTGATGCCGCCCTGATCGTTGATCATCTTGAAATAGGCTTCCTCGGTCTTGCCGATGATTCCATAGGCCGAGGCGGGACCGCTTTCGACATTGCCGATCTTGATTTCGGTGTCGGTGGCGCCGGTATCGTATTTCTTCTGGGCGAAGGCAGCAGACGCGCTGGCGGCGAGCAGCGCCACGGCCAGCGACAACGCAGCCGGGCGTGGGGCCAAACGCAGATTCATTACAGGCATTTCGGGTCTCCCTCATGATGTGTCTTGCCATGTGCTGGCACGGAGCTCTGCGGCTCCTGGTTCCATTCAACACCCGAGTAAATTGCGCAGCAAGAAAAAGCCTCCGTGACGGCGTCACGGAGGCGTTATCCCGCTCACGATGGCGGTATTCGTTGCTGCGGCACCTTATTGCGTGGCGGCGACGTCCCCGCTGAATACCTCGCCGAAGCGTTCCCAGGCGTTGCCTTTGAAGCGCTGCATCTGCAACTGCGAGATCGGCGCGAAGTCGGTGGGCGAGGTGTTGATCTTGATACCCGGCAGCAGCGTATCGACCTCGAAGTCCTTCAGGCTTGCCGCCTGCTTCATCACATTGGCCCGGGTCAGGTCGTCACCGCACATCTGCAGGACCTTCACCAGGGTCTGCGCGGCGCCATAGCCATAGATCGTGCTGGAGTCCGCCTTGTTGGCTTCCGGCATATATTTGTCGATGAAGGCGCTCCACTTCTTGATGCCCGGATCGTCCTTCCATTGCGGATCGGTGCCATCCTTGTTGTAGGATGCGGACAGCACGCCCTGCGCGTTCTCGAAGCCCGCCGGCTGCATCACGGCGCCGACGGAGATGCTGACATTGGCGAGAATCTGCAGTGGCTTCCAGCCGAGCTCGGCGGTCTTCTTGATGGTCTGCGCTGCAAACTTCGGCGTGGTGAAGATCATCAATACGTCGGGATTGGCAGCTTTCAGCTTCACCACATGCGTGTCGATGGTCGGCTCGGCAATCTCGTAGCTGTCTTCGATGACGATCATCGAGGCGGCCTTGGCGCCGAGACCGTCCTTAAAGCCTTTCAGATAATCCTTCCCGAAATCGTCGTTCTGATAGAGCACGCCGATTTTGGCGTTCGGTTTCTCCTTCAACAGATATTTCGCGTAGATCACGGCTTCGCTTTGATAGGAAGGCTGCCAGCCGATGGTCCAGGGAAAGTTTTTCGGATCGTTCCACTTCGTTGCGCCCGTCGCGACGAACAGCTGCGGGACCTTCTTGCCATTCAGATATTTCTGGATCGCGGTGTTGGACGGCGTGCCGAGCGGATTGAAGACGACAAGCACTTCATCGGATTCGACGAGCTTGCGCACCTGCTCGACGGCCTTCGGCGGTGAGTAGGCGTCGTCATAGCTGATGAAATTGATCTTGCGTCCGTTGATGCCGCCATTGGCATTGATCATGTTGAAATAGGCCGCTTCGGTCTTACCGATCAGCCCGTAGGCGGAGGCGGGGCCGCTATAGGGAATGATGTTGCCGATCTTGATCTCGGTGTCGGTGGCGCCGGTGTCGTATTTTTTCTGCGCGAAAGCGCCGGTAGTGGCGAGCATCAAGGCGAGTGCAGCAGGGATCGCTCCCAGCCGCATGGATCGTACGAACATTCATCGTCTCCGTGGTCGTTTCGTCCCAGGTTTTTGCGGAGCTCTGCGGCTCCTGCGACATATTGAACGCTTGTCGGTGCAACGTCACAAGAAAAAGCCCCTGCGACAAAATCGCAGGGGCTTTGTTTGTTCGATGTTGCAGTGCGTGCGAGAAGTTAATCTGGCGCGGTCACGTCGGCATTGATGATGTCGCCATACAGTTCCCACTTCTCACCCTTGAAGCGCATCATGCGGAGCTGTGCGATCGGAGCGTAGTCGGTGGCCGACGTGGTGATGGTGATGCCCGGCAGCAGCGTGTCCGGTGCAAAATCCTTCAGGCTTGCGGCCTGTTTCATCACGTTCTCACGGGTCAGGTTGTCGCCGGCCATTTCCAGCACCTTCACCATGGTCTGCGCGGCGCCGTAGCCGAAGACGAGGCTGTTGTCGGTGCGATCAGCGCCCGGCATATATTTGTCGATGAAGGCCGACCACTTCTTCATGCCCGGATCGTCCTTCCACTGCGGATCGGCGCCGTCCTTGCGGTAGTCGGCCGACAGCACGCCTTGCGCATTGTCGAAGCCGGCCGGCTGCATCACCGCGCCGACGGAGACGCTGACATTGGTGACGATCTGCAGCGGCTTCCAGCCGAGCTCGCCGATCTTCTTGATGCCCTGCGCGGCGAATTTCGGCGTGACGAAATGCACGACGACATCGGGATTGAGGGACTTCACCTTCACGATGTGGGAATCGATGGTCGGTTCGGAGATTTCGTAGCTCTCTTCGGTCACGAGCATCGTGGCCGCCTTGGCGCCCAGCGCCTCCTTGAAGGCCTTCTGGTAGTCCTTGCCAAAGTCGTCGTTCTGATAGATCACCGCGATCTTGGCGGTCGGCTTTTCCTTCATCAGATACTTGGCATAGATCTGCGCCTCGACGGCGTAGCTCGGCTGCCAGCCCATGGTCCACGGGAAGTGCTTCGGATCGTTCCACTTGCTGGCGCCGGTGGCGACGAACAGCTGCGGTACCTTCTTGGCGTTCATGTATTTCTGGAAAGCCGTGTTCGACGGCGTGCCGAGCGAGTTGAAGATCAGCAGGGCTTCGTCGGACTCGACCAGCTTGCGTGCCTGCTCGACAGCCTTCGGCGGCGAATAGGCGTCGTCATAGGTGATGAAGTTGATCTTGCGGCCGTTCACGCCGCCATTGTCGTTGACCATCTTGAAGTAGGCGGCCTCGGTCTTGCCGATCAGTCCGTAGGACGAGGCAGGGCCGCTATACGGCATGATGTTGCCGATCTTGATCTCGGTATCGGTGGCGCCGGTGTCGTATTTCTTCTGGGCGAGGGCGCTGCCTGAGGCGGCAACGCTGAGGGTCGCGGCGATGGACAGTGCCATGGCGCGCGAACGGATCGACGGCATTTCAAACTCCCGATTTCTATTGTTCTTACGGGCCTTTATGGCTCCGGCCGGATTGAACACCGTTCGCGCTTGTGCGGCAACAAAAAGCCCTGCGCGAAGGGATCGCGCGGGGTTTCTTTATTAGGCACGGTAAATGCCGCGCGGCGGCAAATGTTAGCGTTCGATCTCTCCTGAAATCACCGGCCCGAACAGTTCCCATTTCTCGCCGCCGAAGCGCATCATTTGCAACTGCTCGATGGGATAGTGATCGTTCGCCGAGGTGTTGAGCGTCACGCCCGGCACCACGATATCCGGGGTGAAGTCCTTGAGGCTTGCCGCCTGTTTCATCACATTGGCACGTGTGAGATCGTCGCCGGCCTGCTTCAACACCTGCACCATGGCCTGCGCCACGCCATAGCCATAGACGACGGAAATGTCGTTGCGGCTGTAATCGGGGGCGTATTTGGCGAGGAAAGCTGCGAAGCGCTTCATGCCCTCGTCATTATCCCATTGCGGATCCGATCCGTCCTTGGCGTAATAGGCCGACAGGATGCCACGCGAGATGTCGAGGCCCGCGGGTTTCAACACCGAGCCGACCGAGGCGCTCGCATAACCCTGAATGTAAAGCGGCTTCCAATCCATCGCGGCGACCTTGCGGATCGCCTGTACCGCCGGTTTCGGCGTGGTCACGCTGATGAACACGTCGGCGCCTGACGCTTTCAGATTGATGATGCGGCTGTCGATGGTCGGTTCGGTCACTTCATAGGCTTCGGTCGCAACGATCATCGATGCCTTGTCGCCGAGGCCGTCCTTGAGACCCTTGAGCACGTCCTTGCCGAAATCGTCGTTCTGGTAGAGGACGGCAATCTTCGCGCCCGGCCTCTCCGTCAGCAGATACTTCGCATAGATGCGCCCTTCGCTTTGATAGGGCGGCTGCCATGCCATCGTCCATGGATAGGACTTGTGGTCGCCAAACGAGGTGCCGCCGGCGCCGACGAACAGTTGTGGCACCTTGTTCGCGTTCAGATATTTCAGGATCGCGGTATTCGAAGGCGTTCCCAGCGGATTGAACACCACGAGCACCTCGTCGCTTTCCACCAGCTTACGCGCCTGCTCGACTGCCTTTGCGGGATTGTAGGCGTCGTCATAGCTGATGAAATTGATCTTGCGGCCGTTGATGCCGCCCTGATCGTTGATCATGCGAAAATAGGCGGCCTCGATGATTCCCGCGACGCCATAGGCGGAAGCCGGCCCGCTATAGGGCATGATATTGCCGATCTTGATTTCGGTGTCGGATGCGCCGGGATCGTATCGCTTTTGCGCCGCAGCCGGGCTTGCGAGCACGAGGGACAGCGCGGCAATGGGTGCAATCGATGCGGGTGACAACAGGCGGAGCGGCATCCGGATATCCTCGCGGGGCGAGGGGGCGCTGACGTCAGCACCCGAATGAAAAACCCCTCGCGACGCGGTCGCGAGGGGCACTCACTGTGTGGCAGAAAGATGGTGGCGTCAGCCGCGCCGCATCTTGCTGAACATGGCCTGTATACCGAAGGCGAGCTGGCGCGCGCCGTTCGGCAGCAGGAAGATGATGAAGATCAGGATGATGCCGAACACGGCGCCCGACAGGCCCTTCGAAACGTGTTCAGCGATGTTCGGAACGAACACGATGAACAACGCGCCGGCGAGCGAGCCGGGGAGCCAGCCGACGCCGCCGACCACCATGCCGAGGAACAGCGCGATGGCGAGCTGGATGGTGTAGCCATCCGGTGCCACGAACTGCACGGCGATGGCGCCGAGACCGCCGGCGATGCCGGTAATGCCGGCGGAGACGCCGAAGGCGAGGGTCTTGTAAAGCGCCACGTCCACACCCATCGCCGAGGCGGCGATTTCGTTGTCGCGGATCGACATCATCGCACGGCCGGAACGAGACCTCAGCAGATTGACCGACAGCATGTAGATGATGATCGCCACCACGAGGGTGAAGAAATACAGCCACATGTCCTGCGACACCTTCAGCCCCATGGAGGCGAAGATTTCCGGCGCATCCGGCTTGGTGACGACAAGGCCCTGCACGCCGCCGGTCCAGTGCTCGAACACGCCGAGCTTCAGCAGTTGCGGCATCGCCACGGCCAGCGCAAACGTCGCCAGCGCGAGATAGATGCCGGACAGCCGCAGCGCGGGAAGGCCGAACAGGAAGCCGGCGATGAAGCAGACAAGACCGGCGAAAGGCAGCGTCAGCGCGTAGTTCATCCCGGCATGTTCGATCAGGATCGCCGAGGTATAGGCGCCGAGCGCGTAGAATGCGCTCTGGCCGAGCGAGAACTGGCCGCTCGCACCCGTCAGGATGTTCAAGGCCAGCACCGCGATCGCATAGATCAGAACCATCGTCATCTGGAAGATGATGAAGTTCTTCACGAAGAACGGCGTGACCACCAGCAGGGCGAGCAGAATCAGCGACGCAGCGGGTCCGAGCGACATTGCCTTTTTGGGAACGGCAGCGACCACCGGAGCAGAGGAGACTTCTTGCACGGTGCTCATGATCAGACTCGCTTGACGATGGTGCGGCCGAACAGGCCATGGGGTTTGACGACCAGCACGGTGATGATCAGCGCCAGCGCGATGGGCAGCTTGAGTTCGTTGCCGACACCCGGGATGTAGGTGCCGACCAGGTTCTCGAAGATGCCGACCAGGAAGCCGCCGATCACGGCGCCGAGCGGGCTCGACAGGCCGCCGACGACTGCGGCCGCGAAGCCGTAGATCAGCACGCCGCCCATCATGTTGGGCTCGAGGAACACCACCGGCGCGATCAGCATGCCGGCGATCGAGCCGATCGCTGCCGCCATGCCCCAGCCGAGTGCGATCATCCACGAGGTGTTGATGCCGACGAGGCGGGCCGATTCAGGCATCACGGCTGCTGCGCGCATCGCAAGGCCCACGCGGGTGTAGCGGAAGAACAGGAACAGCAGGATCAGCAGCACCAGCGTGACACCGATCATGCCGGCCTGGTGGGTCGAGATCAGCTGGCTGCCCAGAAAGGGTGCCGAGCCGAACGGCGACGGGAACTGCTTGATGGTGAAGTCCCAGGTCAGGCCGGCGACGCTGTTCACAATGGCGAACAGCGCGATGAAGCCGGCCACATGGGTCAGCACCGGCGCCTTGGCGAGCGGCTTGAACAAAGCGCGCTCGATGACGACGCCGCCGATGAAGGAGAAGATCAGCACCAGCACGAAGGCGATCCAGTAGGGCGTGCCCCACTGCATCAATTGCCAGGCGATGAAGGTCGAGAACATCGCCATTTCGCCTTGGGCGAAGTTCAAGTGGTCGATGGCCTGGTAGATCATCACCACAGCGAGCGCCATACAGGCATAGATCGCGCCGGTGGCGATGCCAGCCAGGACTTGATTGGTAAACAGCTCCATGGCTTCCCCCTCAATATCCCAGATAGGATTTACGGACGTCTTCGTTGTTCGCGATCTCGTCGGCGGTGCCGGACATCACGATGCGTCCTGTTTCGATCACATAGGCCTTGTCGGCGAGTTCGAGCGCGAGCTGTGCGTTCTGTTCAACGACGAGGATCGAGACCTTGTCCTCGCGATTGATCTTGCCGAGGATCTTGAACAGATCCCGCACGATCAGCGGCGCGAGGCCGAAGGAGGGCTCGTCCAGCAGCATCAGACGGGGCCGCAACATCAGCGCGCGAGCGACCGCAAGCATCTGTTGTTCGCCGCCGGACAGCGTGCCGGCCTGCTGGGTATGGCGCTGCTTGAGTACCGGGAAATGGTCATACATGCGCTCGATATCGCTATCGATCGCCTTGGTGTCCTTGCGGCTGATGGCGCCGAGCTGCAGGTTCTCTTCCACCGTCATGGTGGTGAAGGTGCCGCGGCCCTGCGGCACATGGGCGATGCCGAGGCGCACGATGCTCTCGGTCGATTTGTTGTCCAGCTTCTTGCCTTCGAACTCGATCGAGCCGGTGGAGCGCACCATGTTGCAGATCGCCCGCAGCGTGGTGGTCTTGCCGGCGCCATTGGCGCCAAGGAGCGTGGTGAGGCTGCCTTCCTTGAGGTCGAATTCGAGGCCGTGCAGCGCCTGGACCTGGCCGTAATAGGCGCGCAGGTCCTTCACATGGAGCATCGCGGTCATGAATCCTTGTCTCCCAGATAGGCCTTGATGACAGCCGGATCTTTCTGGACGGCAGCCGGAGTGCCTTCCGCGAGCTTCTTGCCGAAGTTGAGCGCCACCACATGGTCGGCGATCGACATCACGAGGCCCATGTGATGCTCGACGAGCAGCACGGTAACGTCGCGTTCGTCGCGAATACGACGGATCAAGTCGCCGAGGACATAGACTTCCTCGTGATTGAGGCCGCCGGCGGGCTCATCAAGCAACAGGATCTTCGGCTCCGCCGCGAGCGCGCGTGCGAGCTCGACGCGCTTCTGCGTGCCGAAGGGCAGGCCGCTGACGACGGTATCGGCGACGTCATGCAGATTGAGATAGCCAAGGATATCGTTGACGTCCTTGTTGATCGCCGCTTCACCCGCGCGCACCCATGGCAGCTTCAGGCTGTCGCTGATGATGTCGCTGTTGGTGCGGGCATGCTTGCCAACGCGGACATTGTCGCGAACCGTGAGGTTGGGAAACAGCGCCACGTTCTGGAAGGTGCGGCCGATGCCGATCTCGGAGATCTTGTGGGCGGGCCGTGTCAGGATCGACTGGCCTTCCATCAGGATGTCGCCCTTACTGGGCTGGTAAAGTCGGCTGAGGCAGTTGAACAGCGTCGTCTTGCCCGCGCCGTTCGGTCCGATCAGGCCGAGGATGTGACCCTTTTGCATGTCGAACGTGATGCCGTTCAACGCGATGATACCGCCGAACACGACGCTGACATCGCGAACCTGCAGCAGCGGAGCGCCTGACACAGCAGGCGAGCGCCGGTCATTCGCACTTGATGCGAACTGCGCCTGGGTCATGTGCGGTGTCCTTCGCGGCGGCGAAGGCTATCCGAGCCCTTCAACAACACGAGCAACTTTCCCTCCTGATTTATTTTTCTTTGGTTCTGTTTTTTTTGGTAACGGCGCTGCAAGTCCCCCGAGCGCCGCTTCGATGTTCCTTACCATCGTGAGCAAGCGAGGTCCAATGTCGTTCAGCAAACGCTCTTCCGTGAAGCGAAACGCCGGCGCGCCGCAATTGAATGCATACGGACCGGTGCCATCGTTCAATGTCAATGCTACGCCCGCGGCGTGCACATCGTCCTGCCATTCACCTGCGGAAATCACGAATCCATATTTGGCGACCATCTCGCCGGCTTGCTCGAGACCATCGCGCATCTTCGCCCAGCGACTTCCGTAATGTTCGCGGAACTCACGCAATAACTGAGCACGCTCTTCCACAGGCAATGCCCAGAAATAGGCGCGGCCCATCGCTGTCGTGGCAATCGGAATGCGGGAGCCAACATCGAGTTGGACGCCGACCGTCATCGATGAGCGCGATTGCCCGAAGTAAATCATGCTGAGTCGGTCGCGTGCACCAACGGCACATGCGCCACCCGTCTGCCGCATCAATTCGTCGCGAAACGGCTCGGAGAGGTGTCGCACACCTAAATTCGCAAGTGCGGCATACCCCAGAGCCATAGCTGCCGGTGCCAACTGATACTTTTCAAAGCGTGGCACGGGCGTAAGGTAGCCCAGCTTTGTCAGCGTATAGGTGAGACGTGAGATCGTGGGCTTCGGAAGATTGGTGCGCGCCGCGATTTCCTGATTGCCGAGCAATCCATCGTTGGGGCGGAATGCACGCAACACGTCGAGCCCGCGGGCCAGAGCGACGACGAAATTGCGATCGGTCGCCGCTGGTTTACCTGAACGCTTCACGCTTCCTCGATAAGTATTCCGAAGGCGTCTTAAGTGACGCCTCGTTTGCAGATGTCTGGCATGTCCGCGCCCAGATTGGTCTCGATCTAGCGCGCCCTGCGTTGACAACCAACGCTCTTCAAAATAACCCTCACTGTCAAGATGTGGAATTAAATTTCGCACTGCGAAACAACAAGAATCCCACCTGAATTTCGACCCAAGGAGAATGCCGTGAGCGATGTCGTGAAGCTTGAACGTCATGATGAAGTGGCCGTCGTGATGGTCAATTCACCGCCGGTGAATGCACTGAGTGCGGCGGTTCGCCGCGGTATTTTTGAAAACGTCAAAGCTGCGAACGCCGATGCCGCAGTGAAAGCGATTGTCATTGCTTGTGCGGGCCGCACCTTCATCGCCGGTGCCGACATCACCGAATTCGGCAAGCCGCCGCAGTCGCCGGGCCTCAACGAGGTCATTGCCGAGATCGAGAATTGTTCCAGGCCTGTGATCGCTGCCATTCACGGCACTGCGCTCGGTGGCGGTCTTGAGCTGACGCTCGGTTGCCACTTCCGCGTCGCTGTGAAGGAGGCCAAGCTCGGCCTGCCCGAAGTGAAGCTCGGCCTGCTGCCCGGTGCCGGCGGCACCCAACGCCTGCCGCGTGCGGTCGGTCCTGAGCTCGCCGTGCAGATGATCGTCACCGGTAATCCGATCGGAGCGCCGGAAGCGCTCAAGAACGGCCTGATCGAAGAGATCGTGGAAGGGCCGGCCCAGGGCGCGATCGCGTTCGCGAAGAAGGTCGTGGCCGAGAAGCGCCCGCTGCGCGTGCTCAGGAACGACGATTCCAAGCTCGCTGCTGCCAAGGCCGATCGTTCGATCTTCACGAACGCCGCTGCCGCCGCCAACAAGAAGAACCGCGGCATGAACGCGCCGCTCGCATGCGCCGAAGCAGTGAGCTGGACGCTCGACACGCCTTTCGATGAAGCGCTGAAGAAGGAGCGCGAGATGTTCCTGAAGCTGGTCGCCGACGACCAGTCGAAGGCGCAGCGTTATGCGTTCTTCGCCGAGCGTGAAGCCGCCAAGGTTGCGGGCGTGCCGGATGATGTCAAACCACGCCCGGTGGAGCGCGTCGCCATCATCGGCGCCGGCACCATGGGCGGCGGCATCGCCATGTCCTTCGCCAATGCCGGCATTCCCGTCACATTGATCGAGACTGGCGAAGAGCAGCTCAAGCGCGGCCTCGGCATCATGCAGAAGAACTGGGAGAACACCGCCGCGCGCGGTGGCATCCCGGCCGATGCACCGGCCAAGCGCATGGCGCTGATCGATGGCAAGGTCGGCCTCGACAACGTCAAGGGCGCGGATCTCATCATCGAAGCCGTGTTCGAGACCATGGCGATCAAGAAGGAAGTCTTCACCGCCATCGACGCCCATGCCAAGCCGGGCGCCGTGCTCGCGTCGAACACGTCCTATCTCGACATCAACCAGATCGCCGCTGTCACCAAGCGTCCGCAGGACGTGCTCGGCATGCACTTCTTCTCGCCGGCCAATGTGATGAAGCTGTGCGAAATCGTGCGCGCCGAAAAGACCGCGCCGGATGCACTGCTTACCGCCGTGGCGATCGCGCGCAAGATCGCCAAGGTGCCCGCCGTGGTCGGCGTCTGCGACGGCTTCGTCGGCAACCGCATGCTCGCGGCCCGCTCCAAGCAGTCCGAGAAGCTGCTGTTCGAAGGCGCGCTGCCGCAGCAGGTGGACGCCGTCGTCACCAAGTTTGGTCTGCCGATGGGGCCGTTTGCCATGGGCGATCTTGCCGGCCTCGATATCGGCTGGCGCTCGCGCCAGGATCGCGGCATCAAGTCGGAAATCGCCGACGCGCTATGCGAAGCCGGCCGCTTCGGCCAGAAGACCGGCAAGGGCTACTACAAGTATGAAGCCGGTTCGCGCGCGCCGATCCCGGATCCGGACGTCGAGAAGCTGATCGACGACACCTGCCGGCGCCTCGGTCTGACACGTCGGGCCATCAGCGATCAGGAAATCCTGGAGCGCATGGTTTATCCGATGATCAATGAGGGTGCCCGCATCCTCGAAGAGAAGATCGCCTCGCGTCCGAGCGACATCGATGTGATCTGGCTCTACGGCTATGGCTGGCCAATCTATCGCGGCGGTCCGATGTTCTATGCCGATCTCGTCGGCCTCAAGGAAATCGCCGAGCGGCTGTCGTTCTATGCGAAGCAGACCAACGATCCGTCGCTCGAGCCTGCGCCGCTGCTGAAGAAGTTGGCGGATGAAGGCAAGACCTTCGCGTCGCTGGGCAAGTAGTTGCTTCCAGCCTCTCCCTGCTTGCAGGGAGAGGTCTGCGCCGCATGCGAAGCATGTGGGCGTCGGATGAGGGGAAATCTCCATACGCTCCGAGCCTGCGGAGAGCCCCCCATTCGTCGTGGACTTCGTCCGCGCTACCTTCTCCCCGGAAGCGGGGTGAAGGCTCCGCCGTATCCGTCCTTACCCAGGCGCAACGTGCATGACTTTTTCCTACGCTGGCGAAAAGTACTATCCTCAGGCCGTGCGCTGGGATGCGCCGATCGCGCGCGGTACGCTGCCCGGTCTGCTCACCGACGCCGTGAACGATTACGGCGCACGTACCGCCATCGAGTTCCGCAGCAGGCCGATATCCTTTATCGACCTGCAATCGCGCGTCGATAGCGCCGCAGCCGGCTTTCTGCGCGCCGGTTATCGCCGCGGCGCCACCATCGCGCTGTTTCTTGGCAACACGCCGGATCATCCCGTCAATTTCTTCGGTGCGCTGAAGTCCGGTGCGCGCCTCGTGCATCTGTCGGCGCTGGATGGCGAGATCGCGCTGTCGCACAAGCTCAAGGATTCCGGCGCACGCATACTCGTCACCACCAATCTTGCAGCGTTGCTGCCGATGGCGCTCAAGTTTCTCGACAAGGGCCTGCTGGACCGGCTGATCGTTTGCGAAGACGACGACTGGGGCGCGATCGGCACGCATCAACTGCCGCTGCCGGACGATCCGAGGGTTGTGACGTTCAGCAATTTCATCGCGGGCGCAATAGCGCCTGCGGAATGGCCAAACATTTCGCCCGACGACGTCGCGCTGCTTCAATATACCGGCGGCACCACCGGCCTGCCGAAAGGTGCGATGCTCAGCCATGGCAATCTCACTTCGGCGGTCTCCATCTACAACGTGTGGGGAGCGCCCGCGCGCGCCGAGCGCAATCAGATTGAGCGCGTGATCTGCGTGCTGCCGCTGTTTCACATTTATGCATTGACGGTGATCCTGCTCAGCCGGCTCAAGCTCGGCGATGTCATTTCGCTGCATCAGCGTTTCGATGTCGGCGCCGTGCTCGACGATATCGAAAAGAAGAAAGCCACGGCGTTTCCAGGCGTTCCCACCATGTGGATTGCCATCGCCGCGGATCCGTCACTGGAAGGGCGCGATCTGTCATCTCTTGCTGTTGCGAGTTCCGGCGGTGCGCCGCTGCCGGTGGAGGTCGCGCGGCTGTTCGAGGGCAAGACTGGCCTCAAGCTCAAGAGTGGTTGGGGCATGACGGAAACCTGCTCATCCGGGACGGGCCATCCACGCGGCGGGCCGGACAAGCCGGGTTCGATCGGCCTCGCATTGCCCGGCATCGAGCTCGATGTGGTGTCGCTCGACGATCCTGCAAAGGTGCTCGGAGTCGGCGAGACCGGCGAGATCCGTATCAAGGGGCCGAACGTCACGCGCGGCTATCTCAACCGCGCACAGGAGACGGCTGAGGCTTTTGTCGGCGATCGCTTCCTCACCGGCGATATCGGTTACATGGACGCGGACGGCTATTTCTATCTGGTCGACCGCAAGAAGGACATGATCATCTCCGGCGGCTTCAACGTCTATCCGCAGATGATTGAGCAAGCGATCTACACACATCCTTCCGTGCAGGAAGTCATCGTGATCGGCGTGAAGGACGATTATCGCGGCGAAGCGGCGAAAGCGTTCGTCACTCTGCGCAAGGGCGCCGAGCCGTTCACGATCGACGATCTGCGCGCTTTCCTGACCGGTAAGCTCGGCAAGCACGAATTGCCGGCGGCGGTGGAATTCGTCACCGAGCTGCCGCGCACATCGGTCGGAAAACTGTCGCGCCACGCCTTGCGCGATCTCATCACCACGCCCACACTCAGCCAACAACAAGCATCCGGAGGACACCCATGACCGAAGCCGTCATCGTTTCAACTGCCCGCACACCCATCGGCAAGGCCTACCGTGGCGCATTGAATGCCACTGAAGGCGCGACGCTGCTCGGTCATGCCATCGAGCATGCCGTCAAGCGCGCCGGCATCGATCCGAAGGAAGTCGAGGACGTGGTGATGGGCGCCGCCCTTCAGCAGGGTTCCACCGGCGGCAATATTGCGCGCAAGGCGCTGCTCCGCGCTGGCCTGCCGGTGACCGTTGGCGGCACCACCATCGATCGTCAGTGCGCCTCGGGCCTGCAGGCCATGGCGCTCGCCGCACGCTCGGTCATCTTCGACGGCGTCGAGATCGCGGTTGGCGGCGGCGGCGAGTCGATCTCGCTGGTGCAGAACGACCACGCCAACAAATTTCATACGCAGGACCCTGCGCTGCTCAAGATCAAGGGCGAGGTCTACATGCCCATGATCGACACCGCCGAGGTCGTCGCCAAGCGCTACAACATTTCGCGTGAGCGGCAGGACGAATACGGTCTCGAGAGCCAGCGCCGTACCGCTGCCGCGCAGCAGGCCGGCAAGTTCAAGGACGAGCTCGCGCCGATCTCGACCCAGATGGCTGTCACCGACAAGGCCACCGGTGCCGTGTCGATGAAAGACATCACGCTGTCGCAGGACGAAGGTCCGCGCCCGGAGACGACCGCCGAAGGTCTCGCCGGCCTCAAGGCCGTACGCGGCGACGGTTTCACGATCACTGCCGGCAATGCCTCGCAGCTCTCGGACGGCGCCAGCGCCACCGTGATCATGAGCGACAAGCTCGCCGCGCAGAAGAACCTCAAGCCGCTCGGCATTTTCCGCGGCTTCGTCTCAGCCGGTTGCGAACCCGATGAGATGGGCATTGGTCCGGTCTTCGCCGTGCCGCGTCTGCTCAAGCGCCATGGCCTCACCGTCGATGACATCGATCTCTGGGAGCTCAACGAAGCCTTTGCGGTGCAGGTTCTGTATTGCCGCGACAAGCTCGGCATCGATCCGGAAAAGCTCAACGTCAATGGCGGCGCTATCTCGGTCGGCCATCCGTATGGCATGTCGGGCGCACGTCTCGCCGGCCACGCGCTGATCGAAGGCCGCCGCCGCAAGGCCAAATATGCGGTCGTCACCATGTGCGTCGGCGGCGGCATGGGCGCGGCCGGCCTGCTCGAAATCGTTCAGTAATCAACTGCTATCAAGGAGGATCCGATGGATCTGAGTTTCAACCCAGAAGAAGTAGCGTTTCGCGAAGAGGTGCGAACCTTCTTCCGTGAAAATCTCGACCCGGTCGTGCGCAAGAAGCTGCAGGAAGGTCATCACACCAGCAAGGATGATCTGGTGAACTGGCAGCGCACGCTCAACAAGAAGGGCTGGGCCGTCCCGCATTGGCCGACGGAATATGGCGGCACCGGCTGGACCGCCGCCAAGCAATACATCTTCCTTGAAGAGCTGCAGAAGACTCCGGCGCCGCCGCCGCTGCCTTTTGGCGTCAACATGGTCGGCCCGGTGATCTACACCTTCGGCAGTGAGCAGCAGAAGAAGCACTTCCTGCCGCGCATCGCCAATATGGACGACTGGTGGTGCCAAGGCTTCTCGGAGCCGGGTTCGGGCTCTGACTTGGCTTCGCTGAAGACCACGGCGAAGAAGAAGGGCGACACCTGGATTGTGAACGGTCAGAAGACCTGGACCACGCTGGCGCAGCACGCCGACTGGATCTTCTGCCTCTGCCGCACGGATCCCGATGCCAAGAAGCAGTCGGGCATTTCCTTCATCCTCATCGACATGAAGTCGAAGGGCATCACTGTTCGCCCGATCCAGACGATTGATGGCGGCGTCGAAGTCAACGAAGTGTTCTTCGATGAGGTCGTGGTGCCGGCCGAAAATCTCGTCGGCGAGGAGAACAAAGGCTGGGACTACGCCAAGTTCCTGCTCGGCAACGAGCGCGTCAACATCGCTCGCGTCGGCATGTCGAAGGAGCGCATCCGTCGCATCAAGGAGCTGGCCTCCAGCGTGAAGTCCGGCGATAAGCCGCTGATCGAGGATCCTCAGTTCCGCCAGAAGCTGGCGGCCACAGAGATCGAGCTGAAGGCGCTCGAGCTGACGCAGATGCGCGTCGTCGCCGCCGAAGGCAAGCACGGCAAGGGCAAGCCGGATCCGGCCTCGTCGATCCTCAAGATCAAGGGCTCGGAAATCCAGCAGACGCTCACCGAGCTGTTGCTTGAGGTCACCGGCCCATTCGCGATGCCCTTCATGCCGGAAGGCGATGGCCAGAACGAAGAGGGCGATTGGGCCTCGCCGATCGCGCCGACCTATTTCAACTACCGCAAGGTGTCGATCTATGGCGGCTCCAACGAGATCCAGCGCAACATCATCGCGAAGGCGGTGCTGGGGCTCTAACGCCGATGCGTAGGATGGGTTGAGCGAAGCGACAACCCATCGCCACACGCACGGAAGACGATGGGTTATCGCCCCGGCGCTATGCGCCTGCGCTCAACCCATCGGACGGCCAACACATTCACCACGCGCGTCACGCGCGATCCGAGAGAAACGAAAATGGATTTTGATCTTTCCGAGGAGCAACGCCTCCTCAAGGACAGCGTCGATGGACTGTTGAAATCGTCCTATGACTTCGAGGCGCGCAAGAAATATCGCGGCGAGAAGGGCGGCTACAGCAAGGACATCTGGAACAAGTTCGCCGAACAGGGCCTGCTCGGCCTGCCGTTCAGCGAGGAAGATGGTGGCTTCGGCGCCGGTCCCATTGAGACAATGATCGTGATGGAAGCGCTCGGCCGCAATCTCGTGGTCGAGCCCTATCTCGATACGGTGGTGCTTGGCGGCGGCTTCCTGCGCCGCGGTTCGGCGGAGCAGCGCGCCGCGCATCTGCCAGGGATCATCGATGGCTCGAAGACGCTCGCCTTCGCTCAGCTCGAGCGGGACTCGCGCTACGATCTCGGCGATGTTTCTACCTCGGCGAAGAAGAATGGTGCCGGTTATGTGCTGAACGGCGAGAAGTTCGTCGTCGGTCATGGCGATACCGCCGATACGCTCATCGTCACCGCGCGCACCGCGGGCGGCCAGCGCGATGCCAAGGGCGTCGGTGTGTTCCTGGTTCCGGCCAGCGCCAAGGGCGTGGATATCCGCGGCTATGAGACCCAGGACGGCAGCCGCGCCGCTGACATCAAGCTCAACAATGTCGAGGTCGGCGCTGACGCTGTCATCGGCGATGCCGAAAACGGCCTCTCGATCGTCAATCAGGTCGCCGATGACGCCCGCATTGCGCTTTGTGCCGAAGCGGTCGGTGCAATGGAAGAAGCGCTCAAGATCTCCGTCGAATATATCAAGGAGCGCAAGCAGTTTGGTGTCGCCATCGGTTCGTTCCAGGCGCTGCAGCACCGTGCGGCCGACATGTTCACCGCGCTGGAAACCGCGCGCAGCATGTCGTTCCTGGCCTCGATGGCGTCGAGCTTCACCGATCTCGACGAACGCGCCAAGACGGTCGCCGCTGCCAAGGTGCAGATCGGTCGTTCCGCGCGCTTCGTCGGTCAGGGCGGCGTGCAGCTGCACGGCGGCGTCGGCGTGACGATGGAGTACAAGATCGGCCACTACTTCAAGCGGCTGACCATGATCGAGCAGCAGTTCGGCGATGCCGACTTCCATCTCCGCCGCGTTGCCGAGGCCGGTGGCATCACCGAGTAAGCGCCTTACTTTTTAAATAGTGCCCGGCCTCGTGCCGGGCACTTTTCGTTTGGAATGATGCTTAGGCGTTAGGCCCGCGCGTCTGCCGCAGCGCTTCGCCGAGCGCCATCGCCACCGTCATCGCCAGATTGATCGAGCGCAAGCTCTCGCGCATCGGGATCACGACGCGGCTGTCGGCTGCTGCAGCGACATCCTCCGGCACACCCGCGCTCTCGCGACCGAACAGCAGGATTTCGTCATCGGCATAGCGATGCGCCAGATAGGGCTCGGCCCCTTTGGTGGTGAACAGCGCGAGCTTGTAGCCAGCTTCCCGCCGCCATTCCTCAAAATGCTGCCAGGAGATGTGGCGAACGATCGAGACCTGATCGAGATAATCCATCCCCGCGCGGCGGAAGTGACGGTCCGAGATCGGAAAGCCCGCTGGTTCGATGATATGCGCCTCGACATCGAGGCAGGCGCATAGGCGCAGGATAGTACCGGTATTTTGCGGGATATCGGGCTGATAAAGGGCAATGCGCATGCCATGCCGATAGCGCGCCAAAGCGGAAACGACAAGCGTGCAGGCGCGTGCGCCTGCTCGCTCAATGTTGAGTCAGACGTTCAGAAATTGAACGTCGTTGACAGTAGATAGGTCCGTGGGGCGCCAACCGTGAGCACGCCGCTATAGGCCGAAGCCCAGTAACTCGCATTGGCGACGTTTTCCACGTTGGCACGGACGATGATCGGCTTGCCGTTCCAGGGCGAGAGGAACGTGTAGCGCGCGCCGAGATCGATGCGGGTCCAGCTCGGCAGGATCTGCGTATTTCCCGCATCGAGATACTGTTCGCCAGTGTGGATGACGCGGCCGGTCAGCGTGAAGCCGGGGACGAATGGCGTGTCCCATTCAAGGCCGAGATTGACGTTCACCTGCGCGACGCCGAGCGCCCACTTGCCGTCATTGAGGCCGCCCTGCGTTCGGGTTTGCCGACCGTCGAGCAGAGTCACGCCACCTAGCAGGCGAAGATCGGGAGCCAGCTCACCGAACACGTTCATTTCGAGACCGCGATTGCGCTGTTCGCCGCTCAGCTCTTGCCGCGGCAACGGCAGGCCGGGGATGGTGATGAGACTTGGCTGTGTGATCTGGAACAGGCTGAAGGTCGCGATCATGCGGCCATAATCGATCTTGGCGCCGACCTCGGTCTGCTTCGACTGGTAAGGCGGAAAGATCTGCCCGATATTGCCGAAGCCCGGGCCGACTGTCGCGCCAGGCTGCAAGCCTTCGATGTGATTGGCGTAGAGCGACAACCGGTCGAATGGCTTGATTACCAGCGCATAGCCTGGGCTCCACACCGAGGCCTCATAGGCGGCCGTTGCGCCGGTCGTGTAGTTGATCGAGTTTTGCCCCACCGTCTGGCGGCGCGCACCGATGGTGAATTGCACGCGTTTGTCGAGGATCGACATGGTATCTGCAACACCAACACTCGACAGTTCCGACGTCACGAGATTGCGATAGAGCGGTGTACCGGTGCTCTGCACCGGGACGAAGCGGGGATTGTAGATGTTCGAGGCAACGTCAGTGCCGACTGAAAAGTCGTTGTAGTTGGGCACGTTCGTATAGGAGTAGTTCACGCTCAGCGCATGATTGAGCGGTCCGGTATCGACATTGGCGCGGATGCCGGTTTCGGCTGACGTTGTCTCGAAGCGGGAAAAGCCGATCAATGGCCGCGAGCCATAGTCGCCTGCCGTATTGACGATGGTCGGTGCCACCGAGATGAAGTCCAGCGTGCTTTCGCGATAACCGATGGCACCGTAAACAGTGGCCCAATCGGTGATATCCACTTCGACGCGGCCGGCGACGAACGTATCGCGCGGGCGCCAATGTGCCCATGGCACCACGAAATTGGTTCCGGCGTCCGGCGCGCGCGGCACCGGCAGTCCTGCATCGACCGACAGGAAGCGCATCGCCGGTGACAGATTCTGGGCTTGATAGCCGGCATCGACCGAAACACGTGCGCGCTCACCGCGATAATCGAGGCCAAGCACGGCATTGCCGAATTCCTCGCTCTGCCGGTCGAAGACGGTGTCGCCATTGCGGTAGCTGCCGTTGAAGCGGATGCCCCATTCCTTTTGCTCGCCGTAGCGGCGGGCGATGTCGACAAGCGTGCCGAACTGCGACTTCGACGCATAGGTCGCCGTCAATTGCGTGATGTCGTAGTCCGGCGCCTTCTTGGTGACGAGATTGATGCTGCCGCCAGCGGCGCCTCCGGGCGGCATACCGCTCAATAGCGCGCTCGGGCCCTTCAGCACCTCCACGCGATCGACGAAATTCGCCGCCACCGAATAATAGGGGGCGATGCCGTAAAGGCCATTCAGCGAAGTCTGGCCGACACCGTAATAGAAGCCGCGGATGTAGTAGGCGTCCTGACCGCCGCCGGAGGTCGTCACGACACGCACCGATGGATCGTTCGCCATCACATCGGCGACGGTGCGGGCCTGCTGATTGGCGATCAGTTCGGACGTGTAGCTGGTCTGGTTGAACGGGGTGTCCATGACGCCACGATTGCCGAGCAGGCCAAGCTGCGAACCGCTGCCGACCTGGCCACCGGCGAAGGCAGCCGGCGGCGCGCCAACGGTACCGGTCGAGGGAGTGACATAGCGCACGGGGGCGGTCCGCTGCAGCGGAGCGCGCGCCCGGCGCGTGATGGTGCTGTGGGTAGTTGCGGCACGGCGCACCTGAGTTGAGCGCGCCTGGCGCTGCTTCGGCGCATCGACCGTGACGGCGGGAAGGGTGGACTGCGCGATAGCGATGTCTGCGCCGGTGAATGAGAGTGCGATCAGGCTCACCGAGCCGAGCGCGCAGACGCGCGCCATTCCAAGATTCAGCATTTCCTAGATATCCCCCAGCTCAACAATAGTTATGTGTGAGGTGATATCGAAGCGCAGACAGCAACGCATGCCATCGCCGCTTAGAATTGGTGCAGAGTTAGCTTGTGGCTTTTGATTGTTTCCATTCAGGCGCGTTTACTGCGTCCTGTGATGATGCTGAAAGTGTCTGCGGCCAATCGTTGTTGCGTGAGGTGATAACGACAAGAAGTCATCGCGCGAAATCTTTGCGGTGTCCGACACTCACTCCGCAGGGGCGAGTCGTGTATTCGCGCGTGAGTTGGTCGTCTCGCGGACGCGCAATCGCGCGCGTCTCTTCTTCCACCAGATCACCACGCCGGTGACAGAGAGTGCCGCCACTACGAGACCCATCAGCGAGATCAGGATGCGACCGGGCAGGCCCAGAATTCTTCCCGAATGCATAGGGAACTGCATCTGCACGAAGATGTCGGCGGCGGTGCCGACCCAAGGCAGCTTCTGGCCGAGCGGGCGACCATCTTCGCTGTCGTAGTAAAGCTGCGCGGGGCCGACGCCCGCAGCGCCGTGGTCGTCGCCGGGATGGAAGAAACCGACCTGATAGATGCCGTGTGCCGGACCGTAGAACAAGGAACCGACCGGTGTGTCCCAACCGCGTGCCTTTCCGTCGGCCTGCGCGCGCTCATAGATCTGCGCCCAGGTCATCTTCGGTTCGATAGGATGGTCGAGGTGACGATATTCGCGCTGCTCGTAAGGGGTGGGCGTGTAGTTCGAGACAGTCTTCATCAGCGGCGAGAACACCTCGAAATAGAGATTCAGCGAGAACGCCGTGAAGGCGATGATGAAGAGCAGGCCCCACGTCCACAGGCTGAAGGCGCGGTGGATATCGAAGTTGATGCGATAGGCGCTGCCCGAGGTCTTGATCATCCAGGCCGGCTTCCAGCGCGCCCAGAAGCCCCTGCCGAGTTCACGCGCGACCGATGGAGCACGGCCGGCCTTGGCTCGCTTGCGCGAGGGAAGCGTCAGATAGAAGCCGACGAAGCAGTCGATGGTCCAGATGATGGCGATGACGCCGAGGATGCGCATGCCCCAGCGATCGCTGCCCCAGAATTCCGGGATGTGCATCGTGTAGTGCAGCTTATAGAGGAACGAGACAAAGTTCTCGCGAGTGACCGGCCACACTGCGCCCCAGTAACGCTTGCCGAGTTCCTCGCCGGTGTTGGGGTCGAGGAAGACCTGATTATAGTCGATGGTGTAACGCTTCTGTGTCGCAGGATCGATGCGCGGCAGCACGAAGAATGACAGCGACTCGTTCTTCTCCGGCGTCATGTTCATGTGGATGACGCGCGCACGCGGATCGCGCTGCTCGATCAGGTTGGCGAGTTCGATCGACGGCTTGGCGGGGCCCTGAGTGGTGACATCCTTCAGCTTGCTGTTGAGCAAATCGTCAAGTTCGTGGTCCCACGAGATAATCGCGCCAGTAACGCCGGAGAAGAACAGGAAGGCGGCGGTGAGCAGCCCGGCCCAGCGATGCAGGCGCCCGAAGATCGATCTCATGGCGTTCCGCCCTCTCAATTTAGACGCGATCTGACTAGCAAAAACGTATGCCGCCGGTCGAGGGACCGGCGGTGGCGGAATGTCGCGATTTAGGAGTTTTCTAAACTGTCACCAGCGATAGGTCAGCTTGGCGATCGCCTTGCGACCCTCTGCATAGAAACAGCTCGTATAGCCATAGCAGGCTGCGACGTAGCGGGTGTCGGCGAGATTGGTCACGTTCAGAGCCATGCGCCAGTTGTCTTTTGTGTAGGCGACCAGCGCGTCGATGGCCGTCGACGCCGGAACCTGGAAGGTGTTGGCGTCGTCGCCGAAGGTCGAGCCCACATAGCGGATGCCGCCGCCAACCTGAATGCCGGCCAGCGGGCCGCCCTGGAACGTGTAGTCGCTCCACAGCGAGAAGCGATTGAGCGGAACCGTGGCCGGTGCATTGCCGATATTCACCGGATCCTTGGTGACAGTGGCGTGGATGTAAGAATAGGCGCCGCGGATGTTGAAGCCTTCGGCGAGCGTGGCGGTGCCTTCGAGCTCTATACCGCGCGAATTGATCTCACCGGTCTGGACCGCAGCAAATGTTGGCGGCGGGAAAGTAACGACATTGGCGCGGGTGAGGTCGAACGCTGCCAGCGTGATCAGTGCATTGATGCCGACCGGCTGATACTTGATGCCGACTTCATATTGCTTTCCCGTCTCAGGCTTCAGCAGATTGCCCAGCCCGTCGGTATTGAGCACGGGCAGGAACGATTCCGAATAGCTGAAATAGGGCGCGACGCCACTGTCGAAATTATACATGACCGCAGCGCGGCCAGTGAAAGCGGAGGCATTCGTCGAGGCTTTTGTATTGAACAGCGAGGCATCCACATCGGTGGTGACGAAATCCTGTCGTCCACCTAGCTGGAACGACAGATTGCCGAGCTTGATCTGGTCTTGCGCATAGATGCCGACCTGCGATTGTTTTACGCCGGTGTCGTCGGCAGGTCCCGTATTGACCCAAGCATTGGTATAAACCGGGTTGAAGATGTCGATCTTGCCGGTGCTATAGCCGTTGGCCCGGTCGCGGAATGTGGTGTTGCGATAGTCGATGCCGAACAGCGCCGTATGGCTGAGGATGCCGGTGGTGAATTTGCCCTGCAGCTGGTTATCGACGGCGAAGGAGTTGATGGTCGAATCGCCAGCGCTGCCGCCACGACCCATCAGGCCTGCGGCCTCGTCGGCGGCCGTCGCATAGCCGGTGCCGTAAAAGCTGGCCTGCTGGTTATACATGTATGAGTAGCGCAGATTCTGCCTGAAGGTCAGCGCATCATTGATGTTGTGCGAGAACAGATAACCGACCGAGGCCTGTTCGGTGTCGAACTGGTTCATGCCGGGCTCGCCACCAAAACGGTTCACCGGAATGGTGCGCCCGTTATTGGCCCATACCGTGCCCGATGGCGGGAAGAATTGCAGGCCCCAGCCTGCCTTGTCCTTCTGATAGTTCGACAGGAAGGTGATCGAGGTGTCTTCGTTGGGCTTCAACGTGACGGCCGGGGCGATGAAGACGCGGTTGTTCTTGGAAAAATCCACCTGCGTGTCGCTGTCGCGGATCACCCCGGTGAGGCGATACAGCACCGTGCCTTCCTTGTTGGCGGGGCCGCCAAAATCGAACTCCCCCTGATAGCGGTTGAAACTGCCGCCGGAGATCGAGACCTCGCCAAACTGGCGCGCCGTCGGCAGTTTGCTCACATAGTTGAGCAGACCGCCGGTGCCGCTGCCGCCATACATCGTGGAAGAGGGGCCCTTCAACACTTCGAGCCGCTCGGCGCCGTAAGGCTCGAGCCCGAGGAAATGCACATACTGGCTGCTCGGCAGCCGCAGGCCGTCGAGATAGAGACCGGGCATGGTCATGTCGAAGCCGCGGATCTGCAAGCCGCCGAAGCGTGTGTCGGAGCCGCCATTGACGTCGCCGCTGACGCCCGCACTGTAGCGCAGCGCCTCGCCGATGGAGCCGGCGCCCTGGTTGGTGACCTGATCACGCGTGACGATGGAGATCGACTGCGGCGTTTCGATCAACGGCGTATCGGTCTTCGTGCCGGTGCCGCTGCGGGTGGCGACGAAGCCGACCACAGGGCCGCCTGCACGCTCGCCGGCATTCGGATTGGCCGCAGCGACAGGCGCGGCCTGTGGCGTTCGCGCGCTGCGATTGGCGCGGGCGGCGCGGTTGGCCGAGGAGCGCTGCGCCGGCCGCGATGCAGCAGGGCGTGCGCGCTGCTGCGGCGATTCCACGGTCACGGCGGGGAGCGTCGTTTGCGCTTGGGCGGGCTCGGTGGGCACGGACAAAGCGAGGGCGCTGGTGGCACAAAGGCAGAATATGCGGATGGCTGGGAGATGCGCGACAGCGCGCGAATAATGTGCAGTCGTCATGGCCAAGATGCCCCCGGAATTAGAGCCGGCTTCTGCCGGTATGATTTTGGTGTCATCCGGCTCTAACGAAGGCGTCGCGCGAGTACAGGCTTTGGCCGTTAGAATAGCTGCAGAACGGGCTGACAGCCCCAAGTGTTGCCGTGACGGCGCGCACATCCCCACATTCGGAGACGTTTTCCGCGCCATGGTTGTGGTTGCGGCCCGCTGCACGGAACAGTCAGTTGGCGCGTTGGCGCGGCCGCCGAATCGGCCATGGCACGATGGCGGCGATGCGATTGCTGCAAGCGTCGGGCGGGCATTGCGCTCCCGCGGCTAAGGCCAAATTCTCCGCCCCGCGGAACGGCTGCGAATCTTGCGTGCATCGCATCCTGTTACCCCGTTCGTAGGCTTGCGCTGCTGCGTTCGGGATGCCAATAGAACGATTCTGGATTGCAAGTTTTTGCTGCGAGGCAAGGACAAGTAGCCACGCCGCCGTGGGGAGGAACCGCGGGCACCGGTCATTGCTTCAGGTCAACGCGCAGGCGTTGCCGGACGGGCATTGACGGGGAGCAGATAAGAAAGGGTTGGGATCGTGACGACAACGTCTTCGGCGCAGCACACGCGCCGTGATTTCCTGTACGTAGCCACTGGGGCCGTGGCTGCTGTTGGTGCTGCAGCCGCCGTTTGGCCGCTGATTTCTCAAATGAATCCAGATGCTTCGACCATCGCGGCGGGTGCGCCGATCGAGGTCGATCTCACCCCGGTCGCCGAGGGGCAGGACATCAAGGTGTTCTGGCGCGGCAAGCCGATCTATATCAGCCACCGCACCAAGAAGCAGATCGACGACGCCCGCGCGGTGCCCGTCTCCAGCCTGCCCGATCCGCAGACCGACCAGGCCCGCGTCAAGGAAGGCCACGATCAGTGGCTCGTGGTCATCGGCATCTGCACCCATCTCGGCTGTATCCCGATCGCCCATGAAGGCGCCTATGACGGCTTCTTCTGCCCTTGCCATGGTTCGGTCTACGACACCTCCGGCCGTATTCGTCAGGGACCGGCTCCCGCCAATCTGCCGATTCCTCCTTACGCCTTCGTCTCCGACAGCAAGATCAAGATCGGCTGAGCCGCCCGGCTCGCCTCGAGAACTTGCGTCGATAGTGTCGTTTCTTTCTTCAGGATCGCATCATGAGCGGACCATCCACCTACCAGCCCTCCCATCCTGCCCTGCAATGGTTCGAAAAGCGTCTGCCGCTGATCGGGCTGATCCATTCGTCTTTCATCGCCTATCCGACGCCGCGTAACCTGAACTACTGGTGGACGTTCGGCGGCATCCTTTCCTTCATGCTCGGTGTGCAGATCGTCACCGGCGTGATCCTGGCGATGCACTACACGCCGCATGTGGACATGGCCTTCAACTCGGTCGAGAGCATCGTCCGCGATGTGAATTACGGCTGGCTGCTGCGCTACCTGCATTCCAACGGCGCATCGATGTTCTTCATCGCCGTCTATATCCACATGCTCCGCGGTCTCTATTACGGCTCCTACAAGGCGCCGCGCGAAGTGCTCTGGATCCTCGGCGTCATCATCTACCTGCTGATGATGGCCACGGGCTTCATGGGCTATGTGCTGCCCTGGGGCCAGATGAGCTTCTGGGGCGCCACGGTCATCACCAACCTGTTCTCGGCCATCCCCTATGTCGGCGAGAGCATCGTGACGCTGCTGTGGGGCGGTTACGCCGTCGGCAACCCGACGCTGAACCGCTTCTTCTCGCTGCACTATCTGCTGCCGTTCGTGATCGCGGGCGTCGTTGTCCTGCACGTCTGGGCGCTGCATGTGGTCGGCCAGAACAATCCGGCCGGCGTCGAGCCGAAGACCGAAAAAGACATGGTGCCGTTCACGCCTTACGCCACCATCAAGGACGGTTTCGGCATCGTCTGCTTCATGATTTTCTATGCCTGGTTCGTGTTCTACATCCCGAACTATCTCGGCGATCCCGACAACTACATCCCGGCCAATCCGGGCGTGACTCCGGCGCACATCGTGCCGGAATGGTACTACCTGCCGTTCTACGCGATCCTGCGCTCGATCCCGTCGAAGCTCGGCGGTGTCATCGCCATGTTCTCGGCGATCATCGTGCTGGCCTTCCTGCCCTGGCTGGATAGCGCCAAGACCCGCTCGTCGAAATATCGTCCGTTGGCGAAGCAGTTCTTCTGGATCTTCGTCGCAGTCTGCGTGCTGCTCGGCTGGCTCGGCGGCAAGCCTGCGGAAGGCGTCTACATCATCGCCGGCCGCGTGCTGACCTTCTGCTACTTCGCCTACTTCCTGATCGTGCTGCCGATCCTCAGCCGCATCGAGACGCCGCGCGCGGTGCCGAACTCGATCGCCGACGACGTGCTCGCGAAATACGGCAAGAAGACCGCATCGGCGATCGCCGTGATGTTGCTGGCCGGTGGTCTGGTGATGGGCGGGTCGCAGAATGCCAAGGCAGCGGAAGGTGGACCGACTCCGCCGTCGTTGTCATGGAGCTTTGCCGGACCTTTCGGCACGTTCGACCGCGGTGCGTTGCAGCGCGGATACAAGGTCTACAAGGAAGTCTGCGCCACCTGCCACTCGATGAATCTGCTCCACTTCCGCAATCTTGCGGACCCCGGCGGTCCCGGCTTCTCGACAGCGCAGGCGCTGGCGGTGGCGTCGGACATCAAGGTGCAGGACGGCCCCAACGATGCCGGCGATATGTTCGAGCGTCCGGGCCGTCTCGCCGACAAGTTTCCGTCGCCGTTCCCGAACGAGAACGCGGCGCGTGCGGCCAATGGCGGTGCCTATCCGCCTGACCTGTCGCTGATGGCCAAAGCCCGCAACTACGACCGCGGCTTCCCGCAATTCATCTTCGACTTCTTCTGGCAGTTCCAGGAGAAAGGCCCGAACTATATCGACGCGCTGTTGCAGGGCTATGTCGATCCGCCGAAGGACTTCCAGCTGGCGCAGGGTGCCTACTACAACAAGTACTATCCCGGCCACGCCATCAAGATGCCGAAGCCGATCTCCGACGATCAGGTGACCTATGACGACGGCACCCCGCAGAAGGTCGAGAACTATGCCAAGGACGTGGCGACCTTCCTGATGTGGACCGCGGAGCCGCATCTCGAGGCCCGCAAGAAGCTCGGTCTGCAGGTGATGATCTTCCTGATCATTTTCGCCCTCTTGATGTATTTCACCAAGAAGAAGGTCTGGGCCAACGCCCATTGAGGCGCGGCTGCAAACCGGAATGAAAAGCCCCTACGGGGGCTTTTTTGTTGGGCTCTCTCTTCTTTCGCCTGGCATCCGGCTGTCGTCACCCGGCTTGACCGGGTGACGCAGTAACGCCGGCGATGATTGATGAGCCACAGGTCACCAGAACCGACTGCTCATACTGGATCGCCCGGTCAAGCCGGGAGATGACAGGTCGAGTTGATGGCGAGTGATCCGATCATCCAAAGCCGCATTTGCGTTGTCATCATCTCGACGCCAAAATGGGTTCAACCCAATCATCTCAACGCTCTCCCGGAGGACACCATGGGAACATCGATCAGCTTCAAGCGCCCGGACGGCAAGGAAGCCAAGGGCTATCTCGCCAATGCCCAGGCCGGCAATGCGCCGGGCGTCGTTGTGATTCAGGAATGGTGGGGCCTGCAGGAGCAGATCAAGGGCCTCGCCGATCGCCTCGCGCTGGCCGGCTTCGATGCGCTGGCACCGGATCTCTATAACGGCGTGGTCGTGCCCTATCATGACACGGACGCAGCCGGCAAAGAGATGAACTCGCTCGATTTCATGGATGCCACCACGCAGACCGTGCGTGGTGCCGCGCAGTATCTCGCCCGCAATGGCGCCAAGGTCGGCCTGACCGGCTTCTGCCTGGGCGGCGCGGTGACCATCATCGGCTCATGCAAGATTCCTGAACTTGGTGCTGCGGTGGCGTTCTACGGCATTCCGCCAGAGCAGGCGGCCAAGCCCGCCGACGTGCAGGTACCGCTGCAGGGCCATTTCGCCAATCGTGACGACTGGTGCACGCCGGCGGTTGTCGATGCCTTCGAGCAGGGCCTGAAGGCCGCCGGCAAGTCGGTCGAATTCTTCCGCTACGAAGCCGACCACGCTTTCGTCAACGAACAGCGCGCCAGCGTGCACGACCGCGAAGCCGCGGAGCTGGCCTGGGGCCGGGCGACGGCGTTTTTCAAGAAGCATTTGGGATAAGGCTGTTTGATCGGATGCTGATCCGCAAAGCGCGTTTCGATGAGGCGGCCAAGGCATGTGATGTCTTGCGCCGTTCCATCGTCGAGCTTTGCGGCGCCGATCACCATGACGATCCCGCGATCATCAGGCGCTGGCTTGCCAACAAGACGCCGGCGGCAGTCGGTGGCTGGATTGTCGATCCGGAGAATTTCGCTCTCGTCGCGGTCGAGGGAGAAACAGTGCTCGCCGTCGGCATTGTCAGACACGATGGCGAGATTACGTGCAACTACGTCTCGCCGGATGCCCGGTTCCGGGGCGTCAGCAAAGCCATGCTGGAGCAGCTTGAGGCGACCGCACGGGACCATGGCAACGATGTCTGCCATCTGATCAGCACCGAGACGGCCCATCGCCTCTATCTGTCTGCCGGCTATGAAGACTGTGGAATGCCGCAGGGAAAATTCGGCACGACGTCATCCTTTCTCATGCTGAAGCGGCTTGTCGTCCAACCCACCCAATCATGACGTGTAATCCGGTGTCAGCTTGCTGCTGCGTGGATCGCGCTGTAGGTCGGGTCCCATGACAAGCGATTTCACCATCTCCGATCTGCGCCGGCGGCCCGATTTTTTCGACATCGTGGCCGAGCGCATCTGGCGGGCGTGGTGGAAGCGCCATGGCGTGCCGGAGGCCTATATCGTCGAGCGGCTGCGTGAAAACATGGTCGGGGCGGACTTGCCGATCGCGCTGGTGGCGCATCGTGATGGCGACTTTCTCGGTACCGCTTCACTGCTGGTGTCCGATCTCGACGAACGTCCGCAATATATGCCCTGGGTGGCTGCAGTCTGGACCGAGCCCGAAGCCCGCCGGCAGGGTGTCGCTCCCGGGCTGATCGAGCGGGCATGCCGGGAGGCGTTTGAGCGAGGGCATTCGCGCGTCTACCTCTGTGCCGCCCCACCGCGCCGGGCCTATTACGAACATCTCGGCTGGACCCCTGTCGAGGATGAGGTCGGGCCGCTGAAACTGACGGTATTCATGCGGGAGTGGCCGCAAATCTCCTGACCCCTTGACCTTCCCGTCCAGCCATGGCTCATTGCCGGCCATGAGCACCCCTGTCCGCAACTTCCGTCGTTGGTGGCGCACCTCCTAACAGAGGTGGTCGGTGCGATTTGCTCTTTTCCCAATCGTCGAAGGCCGCCATCGCAGTGCGACGGCCTTTCTCGTTTGTCCTGTGTGGCGCTTCCGGCTTGCTCCCTTAAGAGGACACGATGAACAGGACGATCTTTTCTCTCCCCGCTGACAGCACGTACAAGACCGCTGGCGGCCTGACCGTCACGCGCCATGCCGAGATGTTCACCGGCGGCACGGCGCTGGACGACCTGATTTCGCGGCTCGACCATCATCGCGGCGTCGTGCTGTCGTCCGGCACCACGGTACCCGGCCGCTATGAGAGTTTCGATCTTGGCTTTTCCGATCCGCCGCTCATGTTGGAGACGACGGGAACGGAATTCGCCATCACTGCGCTCAACAAGCGCGGGCAGGTACTGATCGCCTTCATCGCCGAGACACTGCGCGATCCCTGCGTGGTTCTCGACGCCCGCACCATGGCCAAACTCAAAGGCCATATCGTCCGCGGTGAGGCGCCGGTGGAGGAAGACCAGCGCACCCGCCGCGCCAGCGTGATGTCGCTGATCCGCGACCTCGTCGCACAGTTGTTCTCGTCCGCCGATCCGATGCTCGGCCTCTATGGCGCCTTCGCCTATGACCTCGTCTTCCAGGTCGAGGACCTCAAGCAGAAGCGTGCGCGCGAAGCCGATCAGCGCGACATCGTGCTCTACATCCCGGATCGCTTGCTGGCCTATGACCGCGCTACCGGCCGCGGCGTAGCACTGTCCTATGACTTCACTTTCAAGGAGCGGGCCACCGAAGGCCTGCCGCGCGAGACACCGGAGAGCGGCTACAACAAGACCTCGCGCGAGGGTTTTGCCGATCACGCGCCCGGCCAATATCAGCAGACTGTCGAAAAGGCCCGTGCGGCTTTCGCGCGCGGCGATCTGTTCGAAGCCGTTCCCGGCCAGCTCTTTGCCGAGCCCTGCGATCGTTCTCCCGCCGAAGTGTTCCAGCGGCTCTGCATCATCAATCCGTCGCCCTACGGCGCATTGATGAATCTTGGTGACGGCGAATTCCTTGTCTCCGCCTCGCCGGAAATGTTCGTCCGCTCCGACGGTCGCCGCGTCGAGACCTGTCCGATCTCCGGCACCATCGCCCGCGGTGTCGATGCCATCGGCGATGCCGAGCAGATCCGCCAGCTCCTGAATTCGGAGAAGGACGAATTCGAGCTCAATATGTGCACCGATGTCGATCGCAACGATAAGGCGCGCGTCTGCGTTCCCGGGACCATCAAGGTGCTCGCGCGCCGCCAGATCGAGACCTATTCAAAGCTCTTTCACACAGTGGATCACGTCGAAGGCATGCTGCGCCCCGGCTTCGATGCGCTCGATGCATTTCTGACCCATGCCTGGGCCGTCACCGTCACTGGTGCGCCAAAGCTGTGGGCGATGCAGTTCGTCGAGGACAATGAACGCTCGTCGCGGCGCTGGTATGCCGGCGCCATCGGCGTGGTCGGCTTCGACGGCACCATCAATACCGGCATCACCATTCGTACCATCCGCATGAAGGATGGCCTCGCCGAAGTCCGCGTTGGCGCGACGCTGCTGTTCGACTCGGACCCCGTCGCGGAAGAGAAGGAATGCCAGACCAAGGCCGCGGCGCTGTTCCAGGCGCTGCGCGGCGATCCGCCGAAGAAGCTGTCGGCTTTTGCGCCCGATGCCACCGGCTCCGGCAAGAAGGTGTTGCTGATCGATCACGAGGACAGCTTCGTCCATATGCTGGCGGATTACTTCCGTCAGGTCGGCGCCGATGTCAGCGTGGTCAGGCATGTTCATGCGCAGACCGTGCTGAAACGTGACGCATTCGATCTGCTCGTCCTTTCACCCGGTCCCGGCCGTCCCGCCGATTTCGGCATCTCGAAAACGCTCGACACGGCGCTCGCCAAGAACCTTCCGGTCTTCGGCGTCTGCCTCGGCGTGCAGGCGATCGGCGAATACTTTGGCGGCCAGCTCGGCCAGCTCACGCAGCCTGCCCATGGCCGGCCGTCGCGGGTTCAGGTCAAGGGCGGGCGGCTGATGCATGGCTTGCCGAACGAGGTCACCATCGGCCGCTACCACTCGCTGTTCGTCGAAATGGGTGACATGCCCGAGGTGCTAACGGTCACGGCAACCACCGAGGACGGCGTCGCCATGGCCATCGAGCACAAGACGCTCCCGGTTGGCGGCGTGCAATTCCACCCGGAATCGTTGATGTCGCTGGGCGGGGAGGTTGGCCTGCGCATTGTTGAAAATGCGTTCCGGCTGGGCCAAAAGGCGGGTTGAACCAGCGGGCATCAGCCCGCGGCGGGGCAATCCGGCATTGCTTGTGGCATCCGGATTGCTTCGATACCTTCGCCGCCGCCCGCAAACGACCGAAACAGAGATACTGATGACCCCTGAACTCGCTCACGACCTCAAGGCTTCCGTCCGTACCATTCCGGATTATCCGAAGCCGGGCGTCCTGTTTCGCGACATCACCACGCTGCTCGGCGATGCCCGCTCGTTCCGCCGTGCGGTGGATGAGCTGGTCCATCCCTGGGCCGGCTCCAAGATCGACAAGGTCGCCGGCATGGAAGCGCGCGGTTTCATCATTGGCGGCGCGGTGGCGCATCAGGTTTCAGCCGGTTTCGTGCCGATCCGCAAGAAGGGCAAGCTGCCGCACGCCACCGTGCGCATCGCTTACTCGCTCGAATATGGCATCGACGAGATGGAAGTGCATGCCGACGCCATCAAGCCTGGCGAGCGTGTGATCCTGGTGGACGATCTCATCGCAACCGGCGGTACAGCCGAAGGCGCGGTAAAGCTGATGCGCCAGATCGGCGCTGACGTGGTGGCGGCCTGTTTCATCATCGACCTGCCGGATCTTGGCGGCGCTGCCAAGCTGCGCGCCATGGATGTACCGGTGCGCACGCTGATGACGTTCGAGGGGCATTGAGCGCGCTCCACTGTCGTTACCGGGCTTGACCGGGTGACCCAGTAAACACTGTCTTGAGAGTCTCGCTGGGACTATGCCGTGTACTGGATTGCCCGCTTTCGCGGGCAATGACAGGCAGCGGCAGCCACTCTCACATCAGCAGCAGCCCCAGTTCGATTTCCCGGAACGCAAAGTAATTGCGCCGGATCCATTGATGCAGCTCCGTCGATGAATCGTGCTCGGAGCGCAGATAGCCAGTGAACGAGAAGTTCAGCCGGTCGATATAGGTCTTCAGAAAAGGCGGCAGCGCTGCGATATGCAGCGTCTTGCCTTGCGCGAGTATCGGGGGGATTTCTCCGCGCAGCACCTGCTCGTTGTCGATCACATAAAGCTGGCGCGGCGCATATTGCTGCTGCAGCGTCTCATAGGCGCGCAACGAAGCGCGGTCGCTGT
The DNA here is from genome assembly GCA_002256345.1 of Bradyrhizobiaceae bacterium PARB1. Classification (GTDB taxonomy): domain Bacteria; phylum Pseudomonadota; class Alphaproteobacteria; order Rhizobiales; family Xanthobacteraceae; genus Tardiphaga. Next base: position 424,864 of record NKIY01000001.1, read on the forward strand.
CGCCCATGAACAGCACGATCGGTGCCACGCCGCGCCGCTGCGCTTCCTTGGCAAAGCCGATTTCGGTGGTCATTCGGAAGAATTCGTCGAAGGCGTGATAGCCGAGGTCAATCACCTTCGCCATCTCGTCATGGACGATGATCCGATCCATCAGCGCCATCTTGCCGAAGGTGTCGTCGATCTCAGCCGTCTCGGTGAGCCGCGGCAGGAAGTCGAGGAGCGACGGCTCCTTCAGGCTGACATCGAAAGCAGTGACATCGCCGCGCTGCAGCTTGAGGAACTCGGTAAGGAGGCGCGCCAGCAGGGTTTTGCCGACCTGCGGGCGTGTGGAGCAGATGATGTAGACGGGCGTGCGCGACATAGCGGCAGTATATCGGGTGAACGCGCGCAAGGCTCAAGTGCCTTTGATTGCGCGCATCTCTATCATTCGTCGTTGCCGGGCTTGTCCCGGCCATCGACGCCTTCTTTGCTCATGGCCAAGACGTGGATGCCCGGGACAAGCCCGGGCATGACGGAGCTCTACTTACTGCTCGCCAGGCGTGCGTGCGCCCGGCTTGTCGTGCACGATATCCGTCAGCTTGATGCGATCGAATTCGCTCCAGACATTGGCCAGCCAGTGCCGCACATAGCCGCGCAGCACGAAGGAGTAGTTCGCGCTCTCGTCCTGCGGCCCCTTGTTGGCGACGAATTTCAGGAACGGCACGCTGGAGACTTCCACCTGCTCATAGGCCATCTCGTTCAGCTTCGGGATGGTGATCTCGGTGGCGCCCTTGATCTTGTGGAAATACGAGTTGTAGGTCGCCTGGTCCCATTCGAAGAAGCTGGTGTTGTTGATGAAGTTCTTCACCAGGAAATACTTCGCGCCATCCATGAAGCCGGCGGTCTCGGCGATTTCGTCCAGCGAGGCGATCGAGGGGCCCAGTATATGGAACACGGCGAAGGTGATCTGGCCGGACTTCGCCGCATCGAGGAAGCCGATATCGCGCAGCGAGGCGAGGGCAGGGGACAGCAGGCCTGCGCGGACGTCGATCACGGTCACCGACGGCGCCACGGTGTTCAGCGTATCGAAGATCTTCATCTGGTCCGAGGTGGTCGTCATGTCGACGATCTCGGTAATCTCAGGGTGGAAGCGCTTCAGCGTGCCGCGTGGCGATTCGGTGTCGAAGGCGCGCGTCGCGACATTATTGGCGCTGAAATAATCCAGAACGGTTCGCGACACCGTGGTCTTGCCGACCCCGCCCTTGTCCGCACCGACGACGATCACTGCTGGCTTCGCCATGAAATTCCCTTAACTGCTCCGGATCCCCAACGCACGAGCGAGACTCGCGTACAGCCACTGTAGCCCATGGCTGCTTTCGGCGCGAACATGGCAGAATGATGGGGGAATTCAATCGCCGGTTGGCAGCGGACGACGGAAATCATTGGGGAATTTGGGGGACGTCGGGCCGTTCAGGCGTGTTTGCCCCACGGGCCCTGTGTCGGGGCGCCGGTGGTGCTGCCGTCCTGGCCGGCATCGGTCCAGGGGCCCGGATGGACGGCCTCGCCCTCCGGCTGGGCCTGTGTTTCATCTCCGGTCGTCTCGCCCGGCAGTGCCAGCGGCCCGGGATCGTGGCCGCCGGCATATTTGATCAGCGCCGCCACCCGCGCATCCACCGAGGGATGGGTCGCGAACAGGTCTGCAAAGCCTGAGCGCGGATTGTCCACGCACATCTCCATCACGGCGGAGGTTGCGCCCGGCAGCTCGCCGCGATTTTCGATCTTGCGCAGGGCGGAGATCATGGCGTCCGGGTTCTTGGTCAGCTCCACCGCGCCGGCATCGGCCATGAATTCGCGCGAGCGCGACAGCGCCATCTTGATCACTTGCGACAGCAGCCAGGCGACGATCAGCAGCACCACCGCGATGATGATGGCGAAGACCGCCCCGCCGCCGCCCTTGCTGTCGCCGGACGAGGACGACGATTGCGAGGACGAACGCCCGGATGAGAAACGGTAACCGCCATTCGAAAAACTGCGGAACATCAATTCCGCGAAAAGGCCGACCACACCGGCGATAATGCCTGCGACGACCATCAGCTGCACGTCGCCATTGCGGATATGGGTCAGCTCGTGGCCGAGCACGGCCTCGATCTCGTTGTCGTCGAGATTGCGCAGCAGCCCGGTGGTGACCGTCACCGAATATTGCCGGGGATTGAGGCCGGTGGCGAAGGCGTTCAGCGCATCGTCCGGCATGATCTTCAGCTTCGGCATCGGGATGCCGCGCGAGATGCACAGATTTTCCAGCAGGTTATACAGCCGCGGCTGCTCCTGCCGCGTCACGCTTGCGCTGCCGGTGATGATGTCGATCATCTTCTGATGACCGAAATAGGAGATGACGACCCAGCCGATCGCAGCAATGGTCGCGAGCGGCATCGCCCACAACAGATCGCGCCACGCGCGGTTCAGGTAATAGGGGAGCGTGCCGTGGCTGTTGCTCCACACTTCCAGCACCAGCGCGGCGGCAAACACGACCACATAGATCAGGACGAACAGGCCCGCGAGCAGCAGCATCGAACGCGTCTTGTTCGATGCGATATGCGTATAGAGACCATAGGCTGCCATGATGCGCTGCCCGGCTCAGGCCGCGGTCAGAATTTGACCGACGGCACGGCCTCGACCTGCGTGCGCGTCTCGCCGAGATCGAAGAACTGCTTGGCGTGGAAACCCAGTGCGCCGGCGAACAGGGCGGCGGGCAATTGCTGGATGCCGGTGTTGTATTCGGACACGGCATTGTTGAAGAAGCGGCGCGACGCCGCGATCTTGTTCTCGATGTCCGAGAGTTCGCTCTGCAGCTGCTGGAAATTCGTGTTGGCCTTGAGGTCCGGATAGGCTTCCGAGAGCGCGATCAGCCGGCCCAGTGCGCCGGAGAGCTGCTGCTCGGCAGCGGAGACCTGGCCCGGCCCCTGCGCCTGCATCGCCGAATTGCGCGCCTTGATGACGTCGTCGAGGGTGCCGCGCTCGTGCGAGGCATAGCCCTTCACGGTCTCGACGAGGTTCGGGATCAGGTCGTGACGCATCTTCAACTGCACGTCGATATCGGCAAAGGCCTGATCGACCCGCTGCCGCAGGGCGACGAGCTGGTTGTAGGTCATGAACAGAAAGACGGCGATGACCACGATCACGCCGAGAACGATCCAGCCGGTCGACATTGAGTGAAGCTCCCCAGAGAAAATCAGCGATGCCGCAATGTAGCCGACTGCCCGGCCGCGTGGCAGCCATTGGTCGTCGGAAGCCGCGAATACGTTCAATAGGGCGAGTAAGCCAAGCCCTTAATCATTGGTCGCAGGATATCGTGTGAATGGCGCGTATCGATCGCGGCATGCACGCAATCATAGGTGTGCGATTCCGCGCACCGTGGCAGCGATACATCACCTGCCATGAGTCCGCAGCAAAATACCTGCGGGTTGGCGCCGGTGGGTGATTTGTCACCCGGCTGTCATCCCCGAAACCTAATGAGCCTTAACTTTCCTTTGGGCTGAGGTTGGGACTGATGTGGGAATGGCGTAACGGCGCGAGCCGGCTTGCGATGGGTGTGGTTGTAGCGGCGCTGTTCGCGCCGATGACGGTGGAGGCTGCATCCTTCACGGTGACGACCGGCACCACGGATACGGCGGCAAAAACGCTGACGACGACCGACACCGGCACCGTGCAGAGCGGCGCCACGCTTGCGGTCACGGGTGCGGCGATCACCGTATCAGGCGTGTCGAACGCTCCTGGCACCACGATCAACAATGCGGGCACGATCACGGCGACGGGCCGCGGCATCGATCTGACGGGCGCAGCGACACCGCGCAATCTCACCTTGAACAACTTTGCCGGCGCGCTGATTTCGACCGTCAATGATGCGGTCCGTCTCAATACGTCGATCGGCAACGGCACTGTGACCATCAACAATTCCGGCACGATCGTGTCGAGTACGGGCTATGCGTTCAGCCTGAACGGCAATACGTCGGCGACCGGAACGGTCCTGATCAATAACGATTCGACCGGCATCTTGCGCGCGCTCGCCGCCGATGCAATTCGGGCGAGCTCCGGCACGACAGTGATCACCAATAGCGGATTGATCGATTCCACGGCATCGGCCAATCGTGCGATCAATCTCAATAGCGATCTGACGACGGTCACGTCGTTTCAGGTCATCAATAAATCCGGCGGAACAATTCAGTCTCTCGACGATGCGATTCGTGTGACCGGCTCCGGCGCCACGGCGACAACAACGAGCGGTACATACCTGATCGACAATTCCGGCACGATCCAGACGCTTGGTACGGGATCGGGGCAGGCGATCGACTGGCGCGATCTCGGCTCAGCCAATGCAATGGTCAGGATCATCAACAGGGCCACGGGCATCATCAGTGCCGCGGACAATGATGCGATCCGGCCCGGCCTCAATACGGTCATCGAGAACTACGGACAGATCATCGCGTATGGGGTGACGTACAGCACCAGTGTCGGCGGCGTACGGCCATCGGCAGACGCGATTGACTTCGGGGTGCGCAGCGGCACCGTCTACAACTATGCCGGCGGTGTGATCTCGGGCGCCAAGAACGGCACGGCATCCGATCCCGGCGGCGACATCACGGTCTACAACTATGCCGGCGCGACCATCATCGGCCGCAACGGCGCGGGTGTCGGATCTGGCGGCAATGCAACGATCTTCAATTACGGGACCATCACCGGCGCTATCGACGGTGTTTCGACCCGCAGCGACGGCGATGGCATCGATGTCGATTTCCGGGCGGATATTGTCAATTACGGCCTGATTCAGGGCACGGGCGCGCGCGGCTACGATTCCGGCAATCGCCTCAACAACAGCGAAGGCATCGCTTTCGGCGGTGGCACGGTTCAGAATTACGGGATGATCAGCGGCGCAGGGGCCGGCATCGTCGCCAACAACGATTCCAATACGGATAATACGCGCAGCGGTGTCGCCGCCACGACCATCACCAACTACGCATCGGGCACCATCGTTGGCCAGTCCAGCTATGCGATCCGGTTCGAGAACAAGACCGGCACGTCAGCCGACAACGACACCATCGTCAATTACGGCACCATCATCGGAAACGGCACGATTCCCAATCCGAATGGCGTTGTATTGCTCGGCGATGGAACGGTCGATCCGGCCAATGGCACCCTCAACGGCGTGACCTATGGGGCGGGCTCCGCTCGTTTCATCCGCGGCGACGGCTCGGCGATCCAGATGGGCGAGGGCAACGACGTCCTCACCAATTACGGCACCATCATCGGTAATACCGGCCGTGCCGTGAACATGGAAGGCGGCAACGACACCGTCAACATCATGAAGGGCTCGCGCATCGTCGGCCTGGTCGATGGCGGCGCCGGTACCAATACGCTGAACTACAACAAGGTCGGTCTCGGCGAAGCCAATCGTGCAGCGCTGATGGCTGGGCAGACGGTCAATATCGGCGGCACGCTCTATACGTCGTTCCAGATCGTCAACGCCAATGCGCCGTCATTCTCTGCGCTCGCCGGCGCCAGCGCGGCGGGAATTGCCAATCTGTTCGACAATCTGCCGCTCAACGCGACGGGCCTCGGCGTGGTCGACATGCTCGACAAGGTCGCCAGCTCGGGCGATGTCAGCGCGGCGCTGAGCCAGCTCTCGCCGTCGTCCTATCAGAGCCTCGGCCGCATCGGCATGAACAATGTGCAGCAGACCACCTCGCTGATCGGCCAGCACTTGACGCAGAACCGCATCAACGGCCTCGGCACCGATGTGTCCGGCCTCGGCAATGCGATGGCGATGTTCGACGGCGGCATGTTCGATCGCAGCTTTGGCGGCGATCGTGCGCTAGCGGCCGTGATGGCTTTCCCCGGCAGCGCGGGCTCCTCGCTCGCCGAAGCCGGCTGGGGTACCGGCGTGGCTGACGCCATGGCTTATGCGCCCATCAACAAGGCGCCGGCGCTGCGCCCGATTTCGGTCACCGCGGATCACGGCTTCTTCGTTACGTCGGGCGCGAGCTTCGCGCGGGAAGGCGCGCGAGCGGATGCGCCGGGCTTCAAGGCGAATACGGTCAATGTGCTGGCCGGCTACGACCAGCGCCTCAGCGACAGCATCGTCGCCGGCGTGTTCGGCGGCTATGCCTTCACCCGCGGCGAAACCGACAGCAATGGCAGCAATGCACGCATCTCCACCGGCACCATCGGCGGCTACGGCACGTATCAGGCGCCGACCTGGTTCGCGACCCTGATGGGTCTGTACGGCTTCAGCGACTACACCACGTCGCGTGTTGCGCTCGGCTCGTTCAACGATGCGAAGTTCAATGGCGATCACTATGCGATCCGCGGCACCGTCGGCACCGACATCCGCGTCTCGGGCTGGGTGGTGACACCGGAGATTGGCCTGCAATATATGCGGGTGATGACCGACGGCTTCACCGAGCGCGGCGGCGCGGCTGCACTGATCGTCGGCAGCGACAGCGCGGAATCGCTGCGCTCCAGCGTCGGCGCGCGTTTCGCTTATGACTATGCGTATAACGGCGGCGTGCTGACGCCGGAACTGCGCTTGGCCTGGCTGCACGAATTCAGCGACGGCATCCGTGGCATCAATGCGAGCTTCGCGGATACGACGCTGCCGGGCTCGTTCGTGACGGCGACGGCGTCAGGCATCCGCGATCGCGGCGTGCTCGGCGCGGGTCTCTCCGGCAAGCTGGCGCCGCTCACGGTGCTGTCGGTGAATTACGACGCGATCATCGGCGGCAGCGATGCGGTGACGCATCAGGTGATGGGCCGCATCAAGCACGCGTTCTAAAAGTATCGATCGTGTCCCGGACGCGGTGCGGCATTCTTATGCCGCTCCGCAGAGCCGAGGCACGTGCTCGTGAGCCCTACGGCGTCGCCAGATGCCAGGCGCCGTTCAAAAACCCGTCGCCATTGATCTGTCCCGGGGCGGTGTCCTTCTTGAAGGTGTAGAGCGGCTTGCCTTTATAGGCCCACATCTTCTTGCCGTCGTCGCGCACCACGATGGTCATGTCGGCGGTCGGCTTGGCGCTGTCGGCGGCGAACAGCGGCGGCCAGTTTTCGGCGCAGGGGCCGTTGCACATGGACTTGCCGCCGGCATCCTTGTCGAAGGTGTAGAGCGTCATGCCCTTGTCGTCGACGAAGGTCTTGCCCTTCGGCGTATCGGCGGTCTTCAGCATCTGCGCGGAGGCGGCAGAGGCGGTGAACAGCACGGCGAGCGCAGCAAGCGCTGCGAATGGTTTGATCATGAGCGGTACTCCCTGATGAAGGATGCGACGCAGTCGCGTCAGGAGTAGGAACGCTCGCGTGGTCGGATTATTCCGACGTCGGTGCCTCGAAAACCGCATCGCCCCAATCAAGCTTGCGGAACTTGCCGTAAAGCGCCTTGTCGCGCTTTGGCGCGACGGCGGCGACGACGCCCTCCGCCGTGCAGAGTTTTGCGGTGATCGCGATCTTGGTCGTCACCGGTTGCGCGAGCACGCGCGACGGCCGCGGCGCTACCGGCAGGCGCGATACCGCAAGATAGATAAATTTCTCGTCCTCATAGGGAAGTTCTGCGGATTTGAGTTGTTTATGCACGCGGGAGCGCTGCAGCCGCTGGCTGAAATGGCACCAGTCCGGTTTCACCAACGGGCAGGCTTCGTCGTGCGGGCAGGGCGCAATCACATGCGCGCCGGCTTTGATGAGTTGCGTGCGGGCATCGAGGATGCGCTGATATCCGGCCGGTGTGCCCGGCTCGACGATGACGAGCGTGTCGGTTGTCTTTGCCCACATCGCCGCAATCAGCTTTTCGCGCGCGCTGTCGGTGAGTTCATTGATCATGTAGCTGGCGATGACGAGATCGGCAGCGTCTGCATCGATAATCTTCGCGGTGGCGTCCCCGAGCGTATAGGCGACTACACGATCGATCTCACGCGCCAGTTCCATCGCCAGCGCGCGCAGCGCCGGATTGGCATCGAGCAGCGCGAATGTCTCCAGCGTCTCGAAGGCTTCCGCGCACGCCCATGTCGCCGTTCCCGGCCCGGCGCCGCAATCGAGCAGCGAGCGAGGCGCGAAGTCGGGGCGGATTTCCTGCAGCGCGTTCAGGCTGGCGATCACAGCCGCATAGGTCGCCGGCATGCGGGCGAGCGCGTAGGCCAGCGCATCGTTTTCGCTGCGGATGGTCGTGGAGCCGCCGCCGGAACGATAGGTTTTTGAGATGGTGTCGGAGCGCTGGGCTGCGTCTGACCGCGAAACGCCTTGCAGGCGCATAGCGAGTGTTGTGGTGAGATAGGCGGGAAGATCGGGCGAGGTCATCTTCGAAGCGACGCTCCTCTGATCCCTCCCTCAAGCGGCGAAGCCGCGCAGCGGGGAGGGTGGATCGATGCGAGCGTTCAGCGAGCATCGAGACGGGTGGGGTGTTTCCACAAACTCTACGCCACGTGGGGCACCCCCACCCCGGCCTATCGGCCGACCCTCCCCGCCCTGCACAGCTTCGCTGTGCTTGGGGGGAGGGTAAGCAAGCTTACGCCACTTCCTGATCGAGGATCTTCACCGCGTTTTCGAGATCCACCGACACCAGCTGCGACACGCCGCGTTCCGCCATGGTCACGCCGTACAGGCGATGCATGCGGGCCATGGTGATCGGGTTATGCGTGATAGTGATGAAGCGCGTATCCGTGGTATTGATCATCTCGTGCAGCAGGCTGCAGAACCGCTCGACGTTGTGATCGTCCAGCGGCGCGTCGACTTCGTCGAGCACGCAGATCGGTGAGGGGTTCGTCAGGAACACCGCGAAAATCAGCGCCAGCGCGGTCAGCGCCTGCTCGCCGCCCGAGAGCAGCGAGAGCGACTGCGGCTTCTTGCCCGGCGGCTTGGCGATGATGTCGAGGCCGGCTTCCAGCGGATCGTCGCTCTCGATCAGCTTCAGCTCCGCCTCGCCGCCGCCGAACAGTTCGACGAACATGCGCTTGAAGTGATTGTTGACGCTGTCGAACGAGGTCATCAGGCGCTCGCGCGCTTCCTTGTTCAGGCTCTGGATGCCGGTGCGCAGCTTCTTGATCGCTTCCACGAGGTCGTCGCGCTCGGTGGTCAGCGTCGTATGCGTGCCCTCGATCTCGCCCAGCTCTTCCTCGGCGCGCAGGTTGACGGCGCCAAGACGCTCGCGGTCGCGGCGCATCTTTTCGAGTTCGGCCTCGACATCATGCAGATCTGGCAGCTTGTCCTCGGCACGCACTTCGGCGAGCGCGCCGACGCCTTCCGGCTCGACTTCCAGCATGTCGCGGATTTCGCGCTCGATGTCTTCGAGGCGGCGCTTGCCGCTGTCCATGCGCTCTTCCGAACGCGCACAGGCCTCGCGGGCCTGCGACAGGAATTCGATGGAGGTGCGCGCCTCGCGGTCGGTGTCGCGCATCATGTTCTCGGCCGCCTGCAGCGCATTGGCAGCCATCTGGCGGCCCTGCTCGGCGGTCTCGACTTCCGAGATCAGCGCGCGGCGCTTCTGCAGGAACAGCGCCGGCGCGTCGTCCAGCTCGGCGCGTTCGCGCACCAGCTCGGCCTGGCGCGAGGCCACGGTCTCGATCTGCCGGTTCGCCGAGGCCTTGCGGCTCTCCCAGTCATTGCGCTCGGCGATGATCGCCTGCACGCGGCGATCGGCGAGCTCGGCCTCGCGGGCCAGCGCCTGCGCCTCGGCGCGCACCTGCGCGGCTGCACGGCGGTGGCCGTCGATCTCGTTGCGGACGTCGGAGAGTTTTGCTTCCGCATCCGCCGTCTCCGGCAGCTCCTCCAGCGCCATATGCGCGTTTTCGAGGCCGGCTTCAGCTTCCATGCGATCATTGGAGAGGCGCGACTGCGCTTCGGTCAGCGTCGCACGGCGGGCGGCGTGGCGGTTGATCTCGCGTTCGGCATTGGCGTGGCGTTCGCGGGCCTGGTCGACCTCCCGGCGCGCATTGCGCAGCGCATCGCGCGACGCGGCTTCGGCGGAGGCCGCCGTCTTCAGCGCCTGCTCGGCGGCATCCAGCGCCTCGCGCTGGCCGATGGCTTCGAGCTTCGCATTTTCAAGATCGGCTTCGATATCCGTGAGACGCGCGCGCTCGGCGAGGCGGCGGGCTGCACCGGTCGGCGCATGCGAACCGGCGACAAAGCCGTCCCAGCGCCAGACGTCGCCTTCCAGCGTGACGAGACGCTGGCCAGTCTTGAGCTGCGACGACAGCGCCGCGCCCTGGTCCTTGCTGATGATGCCGATCTGCTTCAGGCGGCGCTGCAGCTCGATGGGCGCATTGACATGTGATGCCAGTGACTCGACGCCCGAAGGCAAAGCCGGATCGTCACCATGCTCGCCGGCATTGGTCCAGCGCATCGGCGCCGAGGGATCGACGGGCGCATCGAGATCGTCGCCGAGCACGGCACCAAAGGCCTTTTCGTAGCCCTTGGTGACGGTGACGCCGTCGATGATCGGCGGCCACAGGTTCTTGGTCTCGCCGTTGAGGATCTTCGAGATGGTGCGCGCTTCGGTTTCGAGGCGCTGCACTTTCTTGTCGGCTTCCACCAGCGGTGCGCGCGAGGCGTCCAGCGTCTGGCGGGCGGCCACATGCGCGGCCTCGTTCTCGGCGACGGAGTATTCGGCCTGCAGCAGGATTTCCTGCGCGGTCTCCATCAGCATCGCGAGTTCGTCGAGATCGCCGAAGCCCGAGGTCTGCGCCGTCAGTGCATCGATCTCGCTCTCGACACGGCGGATCTCTTCCGACAGGCGCGTCAGGCGATCGGCCTGGCTGCGCACATTCGATTGCAGCTGGTTGCGCTTGGCCGTCATGTCGGCATGGGCGGTGGTGAGTTCGGTGAAGGTGCGCTCGGCCGCGGCCAGCACGGCCTCGGCCTCGGAGACGCGCTCGTCGACGCCGCCGCGCAGCTCGACGCGCTGCATGATCTCTTCCTTGATCATGGCGTCTTCTTCTTCGAGCCGCATCAGCGCGATTTCCGCGTCTTCCTGCTGCTTCATTTCGCGGGCGACGTCGGCCTCGAACTGGTTGAGCCGGCTGTCGAGCTCGACCACGCGTTCCTGCGCGCGCTTCTCTTCGCGGTCGAGCAGGTCGCGGGCATTGGTCAGGCGCTGCAAGCCGGCGGCGGCGGCGGCTTCGGCCTCGCGCAGCGCGGGCAGCTCGGACGCGCGGATCGCCTGGATGCGCGCCGATTCGCCCTGGATGCGGGTGGCTTCGGCGAGTTCGAGCGTGTTGCGATCATGGGTCGATGCGGCGTCGGCATTGTCCGCATGCGCCTGCACCCAGCGCAGGTGGAACAGCATGGCCTCGGCCTTGCGCACCTTGGCGGCCACTTCGCGGAAGCGCGTCGCCTGGCGGGCCTGCTTCTTCAGACCTTCCATCTGGCCGGACAACTGCCCGATCACGTCCTCGACGCGGGTGAGGTTGGTTTCGGCCGCCTTCAGGCGCAGCTCGGCCTCGTGGCGGCGGGCATGCAGGCCGGCGACGCCGGCGGCGTCTTCCAGCACGCGGCGGCGCTGTTCCGGCTTGGCCTGGATGATTTCACCAATCTTGCCTTGGTGGACGAGGGCCGGCGAGCGCGCGCCGGTGGCGGCGTCGGCAAACAGGATCTGCACATCGCGGGCGCGCACGTCGCGGCCGTTGATGCGGTAGTTCGAGCCGTTGTCGCGTTCAATGCGGCGGGTGATTTCGAGGATCTCCGCGTCATTGACCATGGCCGGCGCGGTGCGGTCGGCATTGTCGATGGTCATGGTGACTTCGGCATGGTTGCGCGAGGCGCGGTTGCCGGAGCCGGCGAAGATCACGGCTTCCATGTCGGTGGCGCGCAGCGATTTGTGCGAGGTTTCGCCCATCGCCCAGCGCAGCGCTTCCACGAGATTGGACTTGCCGCAGCCATTGGGGCCGACAACGCCGGTGAGGCCGGGTTCGATCATGAAGTCGGTCGGTTCGACGAACGACTTGAATCCGTTCAGGCGCAGGCGCGTGAGTTTCATGGATACGGTACTCTAATTAAGCCAGTTGTCCGGCAACGCGAATCCCTGAGCGCAAACAATAGCATAAATGCATATGTCGCGCCGCCCCGGGACTCACGGGCACGGCTCTCAATTGAGCCCGACAATGGCGAGACGAGGGCAGCGGAGCAACGCCGGAACCCGCGTTGTCCCAAGGGTTTTGCAGGGGATAAGGGGCGGGAAGGGCAGGAAAAGGGCTTGTTTTGTAGGCCTGAACGCGGGGCGGACGGCCACTCTAGCGCTCCGGACTGACAATCATGAGGTCCGTCTGTTCGCAAAATACTTGCCGGGCGTGCTGCCAAGCGCCTTTTTGAACATGGTGATGAATGCCGTCACGGATTCATATCCAAGCTTGTCAGATACGTTCTGCACCGTCGCGCCGCTGGCCAGTTCGCGGAGCGCGACGATGAGGTGGAGTTGTTGACGCCAGCGCCCGAAGGAGAGGCCGGTTTCGGTGGCGACCAACCGTGCCAGCGATCGTTCGCTCATGGCGAGACGGGATGCCCATTGTCCGATGGTGCTGCGGTCATCAGGCGAAGCTGTCAATGCATCGACGATCTGTCTGATCTTCGGATGTGCCGAGACCGGAAGATGGAGGTCTTCCTTCGGCATCAACGCCAGCTCACCGATCAGCGCTTTGGCGCAAAGATCGGTTTGACTGCCCGGTTCATAGAACGGATCGGACACGGCCAGTCGCTGGATCATCTCGCTGACCATCGGCGAAAGCGACAGTGTGCAGCATTCGCCTGGGAGTGCCGTCGCCGCGCTCGGCTCGATAAAGAGGTGCAGTAATCGCGCATTGGACGTGGCGAGATTGCTGTGCGGCACGTTGCTTGGAATCCAGACACCGCAGTGAGGAGGTACCATCCACCTCGCTCCTGCCGCCTCACATGTCACTGCACCATGCAGCGCGACAACCAATTGCGCCTTGCGGTGCTTGTGGACCGGGACCTCAAGATCTAATTCCCGGAAATCCAGCTGCAGCGCATGTGCAGGCCGATCCGTCTGATCGGGATCGAAGGTGGCAGCAAGGGCGGATCGAGAGCTATTCAAAGGCATTGGCGTGATTTAGCGATTTATTGTCATTATATTCCAATGTGTCGTTGAGGCAACCGGGTTAACGACAGGCAGATTTCATTTCGAGATAACTGCGATGACGACCTCGACCGGACACAAGCCTGCAGGCTCGCTGATGCTGATTGCGGGCATCCTGCTCATTTCGGCAAATATGCGCGCGCCGATCACCGGCATTGCACCACTGCTGGAGACGATCCGGACGACGTTCGGACTCGCGACGACGGAAGCAGGTGCTCTAACAACGCTGCCGCTCCTGGCCTTCGCTTTGACGTCTCCGTTCGCGGTGCTGCTGGCGCGTGAATACGGGCTTGAACGCAGCCTGTTTATCGCCCTTGTCATGACGGCGGTGGGCATTGCTCTGCGATCGGTGGGGCGGGTCGAATATTTATTCCTTGGCACTGCCGTCATCGGCGTCGGCATCGCTATCGCCAATGTGCTGCTACCGAGCCTTCTCAAGCGCGATTTCCCTCACAAGGTTGCAGCGATGACGTCTGCCTATGCGCTGACGGCTGGGCTCTTCGCTGCGATTGCTTCATCCTTGGCAGTGCCGATCGCAACGCTTCCGGGCTCTGGATGGGGCTGGGCACTTGGCGCAATCATCGTATTGCCTCTTGCCGCTATGGCCGTCTGGCTACCGCAACTCACAAAACACACGGCACCCGCAAAGGGGACTGCGACGCCGCCGCATGGCGGGCGAATCTGGCGCTCAGGCCTGGCCTGGCAGGTCACGCTATTCCTCGGCTGTAACTCGATGATCTACTACACAGTGATCGCATGGCTGCCGACGATCTTGACTGATGCTGGATATTCGACTGCTGCAGCGGGGTCGCTTCATGGCATTTCGCAACTCGCGACTGCCGCTCCTGGCTTGTTTCTCGGCGCGATCATCGGTCGCCTTCGCGATCAACGTGCGCTGGCCTTCGGGTTTGCGATCACGACCGGGCTCTCGGTCCTTGGCTTTGTCGTGTTTCCGCAAACGGCGGTTATTTGGGCGATCACCTTCGGCTGTAGCTCCAGTGCCGTTTTCATCCTTGGACTTGCCTTTGTCAGCATGCGCGCGGCGAATGCGCACCAGGCGGCGGGGCTCTCCGCGATGGCGCAGTTCGTCGGATATCTGCTCGCTGCTACCGCACCGCCGATCATTGGCTTGCTGCACGACCGGCTCGATAGCTGGACCGCGCCGCTCATTACTTGTTCCGTTGTGTGCGGCGTGATGGCTGTGATCGGCATGCTCGCTGGACGATCGCGGCACATATTCGAGGGGACTTCGTTGCAAGGCGCGACAGTCCATTGACGCGCGTTCGGGATTTGTGAAGCCGATGGGCCTTGGCTTCCCTCTGAATATTGAATATATGATTCGTATATGAATCATATATGGAGCCCTCCATGGGCATTGTGAGCATCGACGACGACCTGCATGAGCAGTTGCGCAAGGCGACCAAAGTGTCCTGCCGGTCGATCAATGCGCAGGCGGCTTACTGGATCAGGATCGGCATGCTCTGCGAGGCCAATCCGACGCTGAGCTTCACCGAAATCCTGGCGCGCGAGATGAGCGCTGCGGGCGTGGCAATGCCGACGCTTGCCGCGAGCGCGGCATGACCAAGGCATCGCAGGCATGACAAAGGCGCCGCAGGAACTGGCGCTGATGGCGGAATCCGGCCGGCTGCTGGCTTCCGTCTTCGCGCTGCTGGATCGCACGGAGCTGGTCGGCCGCTCGACGCTCGCCATCAACGACATGGTCGAGCGCTTCATCACACAGGACCTGGCCGCGCGGCCGGCGAGCAAAGGGCAGTATGGCTTCGAGTTCGTGCTGAACGCGTCGATCAACGAGGTGGTCTGCCACGGCATTCCCTCCAGCGTGGATGTGCTGAAGGATGGCGACATCGTCAATTTCGACATCACGCTGGAGAAGAACGGCTATATCGCCGATAGCAGCAAGACCTATTGCGTCGGCGCGGTGAACACGGCGGCGAAGCGGTTGGTCGAGGCGACCTATGAAGCGATGTGGCAGGGCATTCGCGCGGTGCGGCCGGGGGCAAAGCTCGGCGATATCGGCTTTGCCATCGAGCGCCACGCCAAGCGTTGCGGTTATTCGGTGGTGCGCGATTATTGCGGCCACGGCATCGGCCGCGAGATGCATGAAGCGCCGCAGGTGATGCATTTCGGCAAGCCGAATACCGGGATGGTGTTGCGCGAGGGCATGGTGTTCACCATCGAGCCGATGCTCAATCGCGGCCGTGCAAAAGTGCGGACGGAGGAGGATGGCTGGACAGTGGTGACTGAGGACGGCTCGCTGTCGGCGCAGTTCGAACACACAGTGGCGGTGACGGCCAAGGGCGTGAAGGTGCTGACGCTCAGGGCGGACGAGAAGCGCTGACCATAGTCAGCCGCCATCCCAACTCCGCCCCTCATCGTGCGGATGAAGGTTGAAAGCGATTGAGGTGCCTCACCGTGCAGCAGGCCAGAACTTGCAAGGCGCTCTGTACGCGCGTCTTTCTGCATTTTGCACGGAACACCGCGTTGCCCTTGCGCCAATGTCTTGGCAGGCTGCGTCTATTCGATGGAATGGAGACTTCGTGGTGGCAAAGACAGTGGTGAAGCGTCCAGCGGCGAAAGCGGCCAAGTCACGCAAGGTGGTAAAGACGGCGGCAGCCAAACGTCCGGCAGCCAAACCCAAGACAGCGAAATCCAAGACAGCCAAATCGAAGACATCCAAAGCCAAATCGGCGTTCGCTGCAGCGCCGAAGGCGCGCCTGCCTAAGGGACCGGTCTGGCAGTGGACCGCGGTGGAGACGGCTGCGGCGATCGGGTCTGGCGCCGTGTCGGTCGTCGAGGTCACCGAGGCGCAGGTCGCGCATATGCAGGCGGTCAATCCGAAGCTGAATGCGGTGGTAGTCGATCTGTCGGAGCAGGCGCTGGCGGCAGCACGGGCGGCCGACAAGATGCGCAAGAGTGCGGACCGCGGCGCGTTGCATGGCGTGCCGATCACCATCAAGATCAATATCGACTTCGAAGGACAGGCCAACAGCAATGGCGTGCCGGCGCTGGCGAACCTCATCGCGCCGTCGGACTCGCCGGTGGTGCGCAATTTCAGGAGGGCCGGCGCCATCGTACTCGGCCTCACCAACACGCCAGAATTCTCCTTCCGCGCCTTCACCGACAATCCACTCCACGGCCTCACGCAGAATCCGTGGAGCCCGGACATCACCTGCGGCGGCTCGTCGGGCGGCGCGGGGGCGGCGGTGGCGGCAGGCATCGGCACCATCGCCCATGGCAACGACATCGGCGGCTCGCTACGCTGGCCGGCGCATTGCAACGGCATCGCGACCATCAAGCCGACCCAGGGCCGTATCCCCGCCTTCAACGAAAGCGCCGCGGCGGAACGGCCGCTGATGGCGCATCTGATGTCGGCGCAGGGACCGATGGCGCGCAGCGTCGCGGATGTGCGGCTTGGTCTCGGCGTGATGAGCCAGCGCGATCCGCGCGATCCCTGGTGGGTGCCGGCGCCGCTGGAAGGGCCGAAGCCGAAAGGCCCGATCAAGGTCGCGCTGGCGAAAATGCCGGATGACATGAAGGTCGATCCGTCGGTGACCGCGGCGCTGCGCCAGGCCGCCGACCATCTAGAGCGCGCAGGTTATCGTGTCACCGAGGTCGAGGTGCCAGACATCAGTGGGGTCTGGCAGACCTGGTGCGACATCATCGCCAACGAGACCGTGGTGCTGCAGGAAGCCAAGATGCTGGCGGTGACGTCCGACGACTTCCACAAGGCCTGGGCGGGCATCAAGGCCAAGGCCGGCACGCTCGATCTCGCGGCGTGGATGAATGCGACGGCGGCGCGCAGCACGCATATCCGGGCGTGGCAGATGTTCTTCGAGGATTACCCGGTGGTGCTGGCGCCGACCACGGTGCAGCCGACGCCGGGGCCGCGCGCCGATGTGGAAAGTGCGGAGCGCATCCGCGAGATCTTCTGGAACGACCTGCGGTTCATTTCGGCGATCAATGTGCTGGGCTTGCCCGGCGCGGTGGTGCCGGTGGCGCTGCATGACGGCAAGCCGATCGGCGTGCAGTTGATCGCCGGGCGCTATCGCGAGGACCTGGCGCTGGATGCGGCCGCGGCGATCGAGAAGCGGGCGGGGATGCTGGTGCGGCAGCTATGGGCGCGGGAGGGATAAGCGGCGCGACGAGGCGTGGGACGGCGTGAGCGCAGGCGCACCACGCCCGAGCGATCCCCATCACCATGTGCACCGATCTCTGCGTCGATAGGTATCGCGCTGACGCGCCTGCGCTCAAAGCGTCCCACGAAGGTGCCGCGTCAGCTCATGGTTCGAGACGCGCGCGGAAATGCGTGCTCCTCACCATGAGGGGCGGAGAGTTAGTTTTCTGGAATGAACCGCAACGTCCCCGCCATGCGCTGCGGCTTTCCTGTGTCATTCGGATGATTGACGCCGTCATTCACCGGCACTTCAACAAAATCGAACGGGCTCACGCCATCGAGACAGGCGACATTGACGGCAAACGATGTCTGGTCCGAGCGCCGCTGATGGTGCGTGTAGACGCCACAGCGTGCGCAGAAGAAATGCTCGGCTACCTTGGTATTGAAGCGATAGCTGGTCAGCGCATCCGCGCCTTGCAGCACGCGAACGCCGCCCGCCGCGGTCATCACCATGACAGCGCCGCGCATGCGGCACATCGAGCAGGTGCAGCGGCGGACGGTGCTGAAGCCATCGCTGAGCACGGCCTCGAAACGCACGGCACCACAATGGCACTGGCCGGCATGCATCTTCAGATCACTTGCCATATGCGCGCGTCTCCTGTGGGGATCACCGAGCCCGGTCGTCATGGGCCGACGCGGATGTCTTAGCGGGCGCGATGCCTTGTGTGAACCTGTTGCCGCACGATCTGGTCGAAGCAGAAAACCTTCTTTAATCAAGGGTTCGGCACAAAGCTGCTGAACATGTCCACCACGCCCTGCGGTGAGGTGTCGTTGAAGAACAGTTTGAGGTTCCTGTCAGTCTCTTCGGCGACGGCTGCGCTGCGCGGGAACAGGTCTGTCTCGTAGGCTGCCAGCGCAGCTTCGATATTGCCGGGATGAGCTGCGAGAGCCCGGGCAAGTTCGGCGCCATCGAACATCGCAAGATTGGCGCCTTCGCCGGCGAAAGGTGACATCAAATGTGCGGCATCGCCGAGCAGTGTGACGCCCGGCACGCGTGTCCACTGGTGAGTGATCGGCAATGCGTAGATCGGACGAAGGACAGGCGCGACATCGCATTCGGTGATCAATGCCGTCAGTTCCGGCGCCCAGCCCTCGAATTCCGCGGCGATATGGGCAAGGGCAGTCGTTCGATCGGAGGAGCCAATTCGAGCAATCCAGTCTTCCGGTCGGTTCAGCGATATGTAGCCTTGCAGCGTCCCGTCGGCATGGCGATGCGCCATGATGCCCTGGCCTGGGGCCAGCGCCATCAGTGTGCCGCCGCCGATGGCCTGTGCGCTGGCAGGGTGGCGCGTCGCGGCGTCGAACAGGAACGTCTCGATGAAACACGTGCCGACATAAGCCGGCCGGTGATCGGTCAGCAGCGGGCGCGCGCGCGACCACGCGCCATCCGCGCCGACAAGCAGATCGGCCGTCACCTGCGCGCCATTTGTGAAAGCGAGTTCATGCCGCCCGTCGCCGTGCGACGACACCGATGTGAGCTTGTGCCCCCAGCGGATCGTATCTGCGGGCAGTGACTCCAGCAGGATGCGGCGCAGCTCGCCGCGATCGACTTCAGGACGGATGCCGAGACCCTGTTGCCGATCGAACAGCAACCTGCCGTGCTTGTCGCGAATGCGCTTGGCATCGGCGCCGGGAATGATGATGGCGCGGAACTGCTCGGTGAGCCCGGCAGCCGCGAGCGCAAGCTGTCCATTATAATCGTGGATGTCGAGCAGCCCGCCCTGTGCGCGCGCATCCGCGGAGGTCTCGGCTTCATAGATGGTCGCTGCGATGCCGTGGACATGCAGCACGCGGGCCAGCACCAGGCCGCCCAGCCCGGCGCCGACAATGGTGACATGAAGGCTCATGCCGAATTCCTTCTTGGGTTGGTGGTGCCGGCTTTGGTCGACGACCTTAATGGAACGTTGTTCCAATCTATTGGAATGTTGTTCCAATTATGTCAGGGTGGGCCATGACCAAGAAATCCGTGATCAAGACACCCGTGAGCAGGAAATCCACGACCGGAAAACCGGTCAGAAGTCCAAGGCGGGAAGAGTCGCTTTCGCGCGATCGCATCGTCGAAGCCTCGATCGCGCTGCTCGATGATGGGGGAGAGGACGGTCTGACATTCCGTGCGCTATCAGAACGGCTCGCGACGGGGGCCGGCGCGATCTACTGGCACGTGCCCAACAAGGGTGAGTTACTGACGGCGGCATGCGACGCCGTCGTCTCACGCACGATGAAGGCCGTGGCGGCGGCAGCCGCGCCGGAAGCGACGTTGCGGGATGTGGCGCTGGCGTTGTTCGATGCGATCGATGCGCATCCATGGGTCGGTTCGGCGCTGATGCGAAGTCCCGGTCAACTGCCGATGGTCCGCATCATCGAGCGCATCGGCCAGCAGGTTCGCCGCCTCGGTGTGCACGAGGACGCGCAATGGGCCGCGGTCGGCACACTGCTGAACTACATTCTGGGCGTCGGCGGCCAGAATGCCGCCAATGGCCAACTTGCCCGCGCGCAACAGATCGATCGATCGGATTTTCTCGGCAGCGTTGCGACCGTCTGGTCAGAGCTCGATGCCGGCGACTATCCGTTCACGCGCAGCCTTGCTGACAAGCTGCGCAGCCATGACGACCGGGAGGATTTTCTCGGCGGGTTCGATCTCATCCTCAGCGGCATCAAGAGCGCATTGCCGGACTGATCAGATGTCGCGCGCCAGTTCGTCCGGCCGCCGCTGCTGCGGCATGCCGAGCACGGCGATGCAGAGGCCCAAAAAGCCCAGTCCGATGAAATCGACGATGATGTTTCCAAACATGACGCAACCCCCAAAATATTTCGGGAGAATGCGAAGCTCGCGCTTAAGCACTCCTTAATGCGCGTTACCGGGGCGTTAACATGGTTAATTTCGCCGGGTCTTGTGGGCGCGTCAGCGCGTGCGGGTCTGGGTGCTGCGCGGCATCGGGATTTCGGCCTTCAGCGCGGTTTCGCCCTCGGGCGTGATGCGGTAGCGCGGCATGCTTCCGGCGGAGGACTCGATCCAGCCTTTCTGCAGCATGTTGGCCAGCGTCTTCTGGCCGGCCGGGAGAAGATGCGTGGCCGGCAGATCGGGCGCGGCGCGCAATTTCTGCAACGCGGTGCGCTCGACATAGTGCGGGAGGTGGGGGGCGCGTGAGGGCATGTCGGGGTGATGCAGTGCGAGGGGAACGATGGCCGCAAAAGCGCAGCTACGGGGGCGCAGCGCCGGCAGTTTCAATCGAGGTCAACGCAACCGAGTCAGGTCCGTTCCCCGGAAATGTGCGCTCGCAGCGTTGCCCCAGGGTTGCCACAAGAATTTCGCCGCGGACGTCGTCTCGGCTGTGTTTGGAGCACCATTTCCTTGCGGCAAACCTGCGGCGGCTGCGGCCAGCTTGCGGCATCCCGGCGGCGGCTGTGGCAAACGAAAATGGCCGGGACGATACCCGGCCATGGTCCGATCGATGATGGCAGGCTGGCTCAGCCCTTCAGCAGCGGCGTGATCTTCTTGGAAAATTCCTCAAAGGTCTGTTCGCCGCGAAGCATCTCGCCATTGATGAAGAAGGTCGGGGTCGAATTGACCTTGAGCACTTCATTGGCGAATTTCTGGTCGGCCGCGATCTTGTCGAGAAGCGCCTGATCTTTCAGGCATTCTTCGACCTGCTGCTGGCTGAGGCCGGCTTGCTTGCCGATCCGGGTGAGGGTTTCGGCGGTGTTCTTCATCACCCATTCGTTCTGCTGCTTGAACAGCATGTCGACCACGGCAAAATACTTGCCGGCATCGTCCTTGGCGATGCAGCGCGACAGCATCGAGCCGGCGGCGGCCTTGATGTCGAGCGGGAATTCGCGGAACACGTAGCGGATCTTGCCGGTGTCGATGAACTCGGTCTTGATCTTCGGGAACACGGTCTCGTTGAAGTTCGCGCAGTGGCCACAGGTCATGGAGGCGAACTCCACCACGGTGACAGCGGCCTCCTTCGGGCCGAGCGCCATGTCCGGCAGCGACACGGGCTTGGCGACATCGGCCGCGGTCTGGGCGGAAGCCTCCGAGATCAGCCGCAGCGGCGACAGGCCGATGGCTGCGGCGGCGCCGGTCAAAGCGAGAGCGGCGGTGAATTCGCGGCGCGTGATGATCAAGGGTTTGCTCCGAAGTGGCGATTTGGCCAGTAAAAGTTCGCTTCGCTAACTTGAAACGCCAAATGTGGCAAGCGGATGCCGGAACCTGACGCCGCTCAACTTCGCTTGATTGCAGCTCCGAGCCGGGCCAGGGCGTCCTTCAGGGCCTCGTCCTCAACATCCGGCAGGGTTGCAGCGACCCTCGCCACGGCATTCGGGTCGACCGGCTTGATCTTACGCCTGGCCATCGGCCGCGACAGCGGGGCCTGGCGGAGGGCGAGTTTGCCGACGGCATTCCAGCCGAAAAAGCGGTTCACTTTCTCCAGGATGATGTCCGACATGTGCTGGATCTCCAGTGCCATCGGCCCTTCCACGCGCAGGATCAGCGTCGCCGGTTCCTGCGGTTGGCCTTCGACCGGCCGCGGCCACTGAATCTTCAGCGGTTCGGAGAAATGCGCTACCTGGGTGCCCGCGATCTCGGCCCAGCGCGTCACCAGTTCGCGCGAAGCAAAGCCCTGCTTCGCATAGGCCTCCGCAAACACGCCGCCGAGCAGGGCGGAGAGCGGTTTGGCGGAGATGGGGCCGGGCTTGTTCATGAACGGGCGATTTGGGTACATGTCGGCATGACTCTATCAGCCCCCGCCAGCAGACGAAAGAAAGCTGCGGCTGCCGAGCCGCTGGATAGCGGGGAAGCCGCCGCTGCGAAGCGCCCCGCGCAAATCCTTGCCTGGTACGACCGCCATCGCCGCCGACTGCCGTGGCGTGCCCTGCCGGGTGAGGCCGTGGATCCCTATCGGGTCTGGTTGTCGGAGATCATGCTGCAGCAGACCACGGTGCAGGCGGTGGGGCCGTATTTTATGAAGTTCCTCGATCGCTGGCCGACGGTCAGTGATCTCGGCCGGGCATCGCAGGACGACGTGCTGCGGATGTGGGCGGGGCTTGGTTACTACTCGCGCGCGCGCAATCTGCATGCCTGCGCGTTCGCTGTGTTGCGCGATCATGGTGGCCAGTTTCCGGATACGGAAGACGGCCTGCGCACACTGCCGGGCATCGGGCCCTATACGGCGTCGGCTATCGCGGCCATCGCTTTCGAACGTCAATGCATGCCGGTGGATGGCAATATCGAGCGTGTCACGTCGCGGCTTTACGCCGTCGAGGAGGCGTTGCCGAAATCGAAACCGACCATCGTCGCATTGGCTGCGACCTTGCTCGGTCCTGCGCGTGCAGGCGACAGCGCGCAGGCGCTGATGGATCTCGGTGCCACGATCTGTACGCCGAAGAAGCCGGCTTGTTCGCTCTGTCCCGTCAACGACAATTGTGCGGCGAAGGAGCGGGGCGATCAGGAGACTTTTCCGCGCAAGGCGCCGAAGAAGAGCGGCACGCTCCGTCGCGGCGCGGCCTTCGTGGTGACGCGCAGTGGCGAATTGTTGGTGCGCACGCGCGCCGAGAAAGGCCTGCTCGGCGGGATGACCGAGGTGCCCACATCAGATTGGCTTGCCGGTCATCAGGATGCGGACGCGCTGGCGCAAGCGCCGGTGCTGAAGAATGCAACCATGTGGCACCGGAAGGTCGGCGTCGTGACCCATGTCTTCACGCATTTTCCGTTGGAGCTCGTTGTCTATACCGCCAGCGTCCCTGCGCGTGCCAAGGCTCCTGACGGGATGCGCTGGGTGCCAATTGCGACGCTGGACGATGAAGCTTTGCCCAACGTCATGCGCAAGGTCATTGCGCATGGATTCGCCGATTAGGCCGCGCGAATACCACGCTCTTCCGTTGCCGGCATGAGGAAGCAGCGGTTACGGCCGGTGTTTTTGGCAACGTAGAGACCCTGGTCAGCGCGCTTCTGCCATGGTTTCATGTTGAAACCCGGATGAATCGAAGGATTTGAATACGCTTTAGTGCGCGGGTTCCATCATCCCGCGCTGGATAATTGCGATACAGGCGGCACGCCCACGATCGGTGGCTTCGCATTGAGGCCTTCCACTTGAAATCCGGCGACGCGCTTGTAGTTGGCTGCGATGTCTTCAAGCTCCTGCTGCGACAGCACTTCGGTGACGACTCCAAAGCCATCGGGCGCGCGCTCCTCGACGATCTGCATCACTTGCTCGGGGCCGTTCTTGCGGTTCAGCATCACGAGATCGGTGGTGGCAGGGCGGCGCTCGGACTCATAGGCCTCAAGCGCGGCAGGAACTTCGCCTTGCGCGAGAATTTCGCGCGTGAGCACACGCGCGTCGAGAATGGCCTGCGAGGCGCCGTTCGATCCAATCGGGTACATCGGATGCGCAGCATCGCCCATCAGCGTCACCCGGCCGAAGGTCCAGCGACCGACGGGATCGCGATCGACCAGCGGATATTCATAGGCATGCGCGCAGTTGCGGATCAGTCCGGGCACGTCGAGCCAGTCGAAGGTCCAGTTCTCGAACCAGGGCAGGAATTCCTCGAGCTTGGCCGTGCGGTTGTAGTCCTCGCGGCGCCATTGATAAGTCGGCGGCATATGGCGCTCGGCAATCCAGTTGACGTCGTAATTGCCATCGGCATCGGGCACGCGCGAAATCGGGTAGCAGACGAATTTCAGGATCTCGTGGCCGGCCATGATCATGGTGCGGCCGGAGAGGAAAGGCTTGCTCCTGGTGACGCCGCGCCAGAGGATCCGGCCGTTCCAGATCGGTGCGCCCTCCTGCGGATAGAGCTTTTGGCGAATGGCCGAATGGATGCCGTCGGCAGCGATCAGCAGCGTGCCATCATAGCTTCCCGCCGGCTTGCCGGTTGCGCGGTCGATGAAGTCGGCGCGGATGCCGTCATCGGTCTCGGTCCAGTCGATGATGTGATGGCTGGTCAGCACATTGTCTGCGCCGAGGCGTTCGATGGCCGTATCGAGCAGGATCTGCTGCAGCGTGCCGCGATGGATCGAGAATTGCGGCCATTTGTAGCCGGCCTCGATGCCGCGCGGCTCGCTCCAGATCGGTTTGCCGTGTTTGGAGAAATAGGCCAGTTCGCGGGTGCGTACGCCTGCCGCATCCAGCGCATCGTGCAGGCCGAGCTCCATGAGTTCGCGCACCGCGTGCGGCAACACATTGATGCCGACGCCGAGCGGCTTCAGCGCCGGCACGCTTTCGAACACGCGGCACGGAATGCCGATCTGGTGCAGGCTGAGCGCGAGCGTCAGGCCGCCAATGCCGCCGCCGGCGATGAGAACGGTCATGGTCGTACCTCCCTCTTGGTTTGAGCGAGGTCATGGCATGGGACAGGCCGGCGGAGCAACCTGGATTGCCAAGTCGCCGCTTCGTTCCACCGGCGCACGGACTAGTCGTTGGCATGGTGGACGAAGCCTTAACCCAAAATTCAGCCGGGTTTCCTAATACCGATAGCAATGGAATTCAGGTGAATGCGATTGCCCACAGGTCGATGATGTCCCACCAGATCAAGCCGAGCGGCCGCGAAATGTTCTTTCCCGCGTCCGAGCTCATCGTATCCAAGACGGATCTCAAGGGTCGCATGACCTATGTGAACCGTCTGTTCTGCCAGATGTCCGCCTATAGCGAGGCTGAACTGATCGGCCAGCCACATAACATGATCCGCCACCCGGACATGCCGCGCAGCGTGTTCAAGCTGTTGTGGGACGCCGTGGAGGCCAAGCGCGAGATCTTCGCCTTCGTGAAGAACATGGCGAGCACGGGCGATCACTACTGGGTATTTGCCCATGTGACGCCGTCCTACGATCTTCAGGGTAAGGTGACCGGCTATCATTCCAACCGCCGGGTGCCGCCGCCGGATCTGATCAAGGGCACCATCGCGCCGCTTTATGCCGAAGTGCTGGCCATCGAGAAGCGGCATATCAACGGCAAGGACGCACTTGCCGCCGGCTACAAGGCTCTTACGGATTTCGTTGCATCGCAGAAGGTCAGCTATGACGAACTTATGTTTTCTCTCAAGAGCGCAGCTTAGCACGCTCGTTGTCATTGCCGGCTCTGCGCTTGCGCTTGTTCTGCAGTTCTTCGGGCTGTCCTCTGCCGCCATGGTCTCGCAAGGCGTCGCCATCGCGGCAGCCGTGCTTGCGCTGGTTTTGATGGGCAAGACGGCAAAGCTGATCGAGATTGCGCGGATCGCCTGCCAGCGGATCGTACAAGGCGATTTCGAGGCCCGCATTCTCGCCATCCCCGTGCGTGGCGTGACCGGTGAGCTGCTGCACAGCATCAACGACATGATCGACGGGTGCGATGCCTTCGTGCGCGAGTCTACCGCGGCCATGGCTGCGTTGAACGACAACAAATACTATCGTCGCATCCTGCCGGGCGGCCTGCATGGCGGTCTCTTGCATGGCGCGAAGGCGATGAACGCCGCGACCGACAAGATCGCAGATCGGATCGTGCGTTTCGAGAAGCAGACGGCGGAGCTCGAGACCGCCGTCGGGGGCATCGTCTCCGCGCTCGACAACGGTGCGGCCGAGATGAGCGGCACAGCAGGCAATCTGCGCACCGGTGCGTCGTCGACGCTGTCGCGCGTGACCTCGGTCGCGGCGGCGTCCGAACAGGCGGCGGCCAACATGCAGTCGGTGGCCTCGGCCACGGCACGGCTGTCGTCCAACGCCAGCGAAGTCGGCGCCGATGTCAATCGCTCGGCGGCCATCGCCGGCCGCGCGGTTGAGCGCGTGGCCGATGCGGCGGGTAATGTGGATGTGCTGCGCCATGTGGCGGCGCGCATCAGCGAGGTCGTCACCTCGATCAATGCGATTGCCAGCCAGACCAACCTGCTGGCGCTGAACGCGACCATCGAGGCGGCGCGCGCCGGCGATGCCGGCCGCGGCTTTGCCGTCGTGGCTCACGAGGTGAAAGCACTGGCGACGCAGACGGCGAACTTCACCGCCGAGATCGAGAAGGAAATCGGCCAGGTTCAGTCGGCGACCGACAAGGTGAGTGCATCGATCAGCGAGATCGGCACCGTCATCGCGGAAGTCAACGAGATCACCGGCAAGGTTGCCGGCGCCTCGGAGGCGCAGTCGTCGGCAACGGCGGATATCGCGCGGAATATCGACGAAGCTTTTGCGGTGGTGCGCGAAATCTCGGCGAACATCCAGTCGCTGGCGGAGACCGCCAAGGACACCGAGCAACTCGCAACCTCGACGATGGTCGCGTCCGACGATCTGTCGTCGCAGTCCGGTCTCCTGACGCGCAAGATTCGCGGCTATCTCGGCGAGGCACGCGACAGTCTGGTGCATCAAGCGGCGGGTTGAACTTTGTGGGGTGGGCGAAGCGCAGCGTGCCCGCCACCTACGACTGGGCTCTTGAGGGAGGGTACGGCGCTACGCGCCTTTACCCACCCTGCAGGCTTACGCTTTGATGTCGGTGAAGAAACCGCTGGTGCTCTCGCCTTTCTCGGCCTGCTTCTGCATCGCTTCCTTGATCTTGTCGGCGATCTTCTGTTCGACCTCCTTGCGCTGCTCCGGCGTCATGTTCTTGAGCTGCTCCTCGGTCACGCCGACGCTCTTGAGTAGCGCATCGCGGATTTTCTCCGCCGGCGATTTCTTGGCGTAGTCGAGAAACTTTTCTTCGGCCGTCTGTTCGACTGGCTTCGCCGATTCAAGAGCGGATGAAGTCTTGTTTGCCTGCAATTTGTTCGGCGAGGCGTAGGACTGCATGCTGGCTATGATCGAACTGGACATCTGCACCTCTATGCGTGGGACCGCTGCGAATCGTCACGCAAGATCTGCGCCACAGAAATATCCAGACATCAGAGAGGGTTGAGGGACCGTCGCGAGCATGTACGGCTGCCGGTCGGCAAGCTTTGCCGGCAAATTCAGCCGAGCGAGCACGCGAGGCTGCTGATTTCAATCCACGCGATTACCAGTCGCGCGTAGGTCACCTCTCCTGGCGGAGAGATATGCGATCGCATGGACCGCGATCCAGCCCGCCACGACGAGCGCGGCGAGCAGCCCGAACAGGATTCCCCAAAGCGCTGCCAAGTCGAATCCCTTTTGGCCCGACAGCGAATTGATGCCGATCCAGTACCGGATGATACCGTACGCTCGCGCGCAGAAAACACCGAGAACGGGAATCGTGCATAGCATGACGATTTCGCAATTCTTCCTGAATATCAGGGGGAGCAGTGCAGGTGCCAGCAATACGACCCAGATCAGCAAGAAGCCTGCCTCAAAATGATATGCCTCGTTCCAGTGGATGCTATCTTGGTAGGCCGTTCCTGCGACAGTCAGCGTCTGGATCATTGCCAGAGCATAAGCCGTTGTTGCGCACCACTTCGGGGGTATTTCCGCTTCTTCGTCGGCGATCGTCATTCTCGGCTCCTCACGGCAGCGGATCGCGGCCTTGTCAATTGCCTGACGTTCCAGGTCGAGCTAACCCGCAAAACTGGCGGATATCTTCGCGGTGATGCGCAGGGCGGAATGTTGAACGTCGTCACGGCCGGGCTTGTCCCGACCGTCTGCGCTTGAACATGTTGACGCAGGCTTCATGGAACGACGATAACGGGCACCCGCGAACCACGACCGATATGGCGATTGCTCAATCCTTGAAGAGGGCGTGCATGCCGTCGATGGATTCAGGTCCGTAGCTGACCGAGCCTACGGGGATACGATGCTGGATGGCCTCGAGGACTCTCGCAGTCCATCGTGGGCCGAAGCCGCCGCACAATTCGATGAGCTGTATGCCGTCGTCGACCATTTGCTGCGCGACCGCGACAGCCTGAGCAGGCTCGCCAACGCCGATGGCGGTCATTTCGAATGCAGGTGAAATCATCGACATCCGGTGTTGTGCGGGATCCAGTTGGGCGCCCGAGACGATAAAGCCGAATTTGACAAGAGCCATTGCAGTTCTCCTTACGATGACCCCACGCTAGAGATGGCATATGCTGCCGTCCAAGACTGATATGGCAGCACTTCAGACCGGATATGTCTCATGTTGGATCTGCAGCAATTGCGTTATTTCGTGGCTGTTGCCGAAACGGAAAATGTCGGGCGTGCCGCGGCGCGGCTTCACGTCTCGCAATCGCCGCTCAGCCGGCAGATGCAGCAGTTGGAGGCTCGGCTGGGGCTTGGATTGTTTGCGCGCGAGAAAAAACGGCTTCGCCTGACCGCTGCGGGACGCACGTTCCTGAAGGACGCGCGCGCCCTGTTGGCGCACGCTGCCAAGGTTGAAAACGACGCTCATGATATCGCGCAGGGCCGCGCCGGCAGTCTGACGATCGGCTATGTGGAGGGCGCCATCCACAGCGGCGTTATTGCTGCGGGTCTGCGCGCGTTACGCGACAGGGCTCCTGACGTGCGATTGCAACTGTGCAGTTTGCGTTCGGGTGCGCTGTTTGCGGCGATCACCCAGGGTGACCTCGACGTCGGTCTGGCCTATTCCGAACCTCCGGCAGATGGACCACTCGTCGGTCGTCTCTGCGCCGAAGAAAAATTCCTGCTTGCCATCCCCGCAGGACACCCACTTTCCGCAGGCCGGCTCCTGCCGCAGCGGCTGCATGGACAGCCCTTCATTGCCGCGCCCGAATCCCAGTCGTTGCAGACGCGACAGGCGTTCCTGCAGGCCTGCGCCGTTGCCGGGTTCATGCCAAGCATACAGTTCGAGGCCGACAATCCGACCGTAGCACTGGGATTCGTGGAAGCGGGTTTGGGATTGGCGATTGTGCAGGCGAGTCTGCAACATCGGGCGGCGCCCGGCGTCGTGTTGCGGGCGATGCCGGCTGCATTTTCACTACGGATGCGAATCTACGCTGTGGCGGCGCGAGAAACGCCCGCGCTCGTGAGCGTGTTTCTGGATGGGTGTCGGCGGGCGCCGCAAATTCGACGTCCGCAAGCAGGCTTGTCCTGACGATGCGCGCGGGCCTTAGCCCGCGCCCATCTCGCTGCGGATTTCAGCGCGGAGTTCGTCGATCAGGCGCAGGCCCTTCTTCGTCTCCACATGCCAGAACGTCCAGCCGTTGCACGCCGCCGCGCCCTGGGCCATGGCGCCCATGCGATGGATCGAGCCGACCTTGTCGCCGAACATGATGGCGCCGTCGGCACGCACTAGGGCGCCGTGGCGTTTCTTGGCGTCAACCAGCTTGGTGCCGGGCGAAATGAGACCGCGTTCGACCAGTTCGGCAAACGCCACGCGCGGGGCGCTGCGGGCCGTCATGAACGGAGCGAGCGTCGCTTCCGGCAGCGGCTCGATCGCGGCGATGCGCGCTTCGGCAGCCTTCGCATAGGTGCGATCACGTTCGAAGCCGATGTAGCTGCGGCCGAGGCGCTTGGCGACGGCGCCGGTGGTGCCGGTACCGTTGAACGGGTCGATGACGAGATCGCCGGGTTTCGACGAAGACAGCAACACGCGGGCGAGCAGGCCTTCCGGCTTCTGGGTCGGATGCACTTTCTTGCCGTCGTCGCCCTTCAGGCGCTCGTCGCCGGTGCAGAGCGGAATCAGCCAGTCGGAGCGCGCTTGGACGTCGTCATTGGCGGCCTTCAGCGCTTCGTAATTGAAGGTGTAGCCCTTCGCATGCTCGTCGCGCGCGGCCCAGATCATGGTCTCATGCGCATTGGTAAAGCGCCGGCCACGGAAATTCGGCATCGGATTGGACTTGCGCCAGACGATATCGTTGAGGACCCAGAAGCCGAGGTCCTGCATGATCGCGCCGACGCGGAATATGTTGTGATAGGAGCCGATCACCCACAGAGTGGCGGACGGCTTCATGGCGCGCCGCGCGGCCAGCAGCCAGGCACGCGTGAAGTCGTCATAGGCCGCGAATGACGAGAACTTGTCCCAGTCATCGGTGACGGCATCCACATGGGAATCGTCGGGGCGCTTGAGATCGCCCTTCAATTGCAGGTTATAGGGCGGATCTGCGAAGACCAGATCGACCGAACCTGCCGGGAGTTTAGACATCTCGGCGACGCAATCGCCGACGATGATATCGTGGGTAAGACGTGACTCGAGTTGTGCGCGGGACGCCCTCAAGGACGCCCCGCTACGCGAACCAACCATGACTCAATTACTCTGACTCAGGCGACGCTGTCGGCGACGCGGGACTAAACAACCGACTGACCGGTAATGTGAACGGGCAAAGTAAAAATCGACTTAATTGGTAATGGAATCGCGCTAGGCAAGTTTTGCCGGGCAGGCTAATGCTTATGCTTAACGCGATGGAAAGATTGCGTTGTCTGCGCGTTATGTTCGGCCGGTTGGGTGTCTCGCAATTGGTTCAAATGCCGCGCATTGAAATGAAGGAATTGCCCGATGCGTTACGATGATTTCCGTCGCAGCGATAATATCGACGACCGTCGCGATGACGATGGCGGTGGTTACGGTGGCGGAGGCGGTTTCGGCATTCCCGGCGGGGGCGGCGGCCTCGGCATCGGTACGGTGATCGTGCTCGGCCTGGTCGGCTGGGCGCTCGGCATCGATCCGCGTTTGCTGATCAGCGGTGCGGAGATCTTCACCGGCGGCCAGCAGGCGCCGACCTATCAGACCGATCGCCGATCATCGCCGCCGAAATCCGGCACGCCCACGGATGAGATGGGCAGTATGATCTCCGGCGTGCTCGGCGAGATCGACGATCGCTGGAGCGAGATTTTTCGCGAGAGCGGCCAGACCTATAAGGGCCCGCAGATCGTGCTGTTTCGCAATGCCACCAATGGCGGCCGCTGCGGCATGGCGCAGTCGGCGATGGGCCCGTTCTACTGCCCGCCGGATCAGAAGATCTATCTCGACACCAGCTTCTTCCGGCAGGTCGAGACCAAGTTTCGCGGCTGCTCGGGAAATGCGTGCAAGTTTACTGCCGCCTATATCATCGCGCATGAGGCCGGCCATCACGTGCAGAACCTGCTCGGCATCATCCCGCGCGTGACCCGCGCGCAGCAGCAGGCCAGCAGCAAGGCGGAAGCGAATAACCTGCAGGTGCGCGTGGAGCTTCAGGCGGACTGCCTGTCCGGCGTCTGGGTCAACCGCGAAGAGAAGAAGCGGCCGGGCTTCCTGGAGCAGGGCGATATCGATGCAGCCCTGCAGACTGCCGCGGCGATCGGCGACGATACGCTGCAGCGTCAGGCGCAAGGCCGCGTGGTGCCGGACTCCTTCACGCACGGCTCGGCCGCGCAGCGCAAGCGCTGGTTCATGGTCGGTTATCAGCAGGGCACCATCCAGGCCTGCAATACGTTCGGCACGAACCAGCTGTAATTGCTCTGCCCCGGACGCGGTGCGGCGCGCAGTGCCGCTCCGCAGAGCCGGGGTGGTACCGAGCACCAGCGCTTGATGCGGTCCCGGTTCTGCGAAGTGGCGTAAAGGACGCCGCATCGCGCCCGGGACATGAAAGGACCGAGTTGATGTCCCTCGACGAATCCAAAACCTTCGTGCCGCTCAACATCGCGGTGCTGACGATTTCCGACACGCGCTCGCTCGATGATGACAAATCCGGTGCGACGCTGGCGGATCGGTTGACGTCTGCCGGGCATGTGCTGGCGAAGCGTGAGATCGTCACCGACGATGTCGAGGCGATCCGCGCGGTGGTGAAATCATGGATCGCCGATCCCGGTATCGATGCGATCATCACGACGGGCGGGACCGGCTTCACCGGCCGCGATGTGACGCCGGAGGCGATCGAGCCTCTGTTCGAAAAGCGGATGGATGGTTTCTCCATCGCGTTTCATATGCTGAGCCATGCCAAGATCGGTGCCTCTACGATCCAGAGCCGCGCCACGGCGGGCACGGCAGGCGCGACCTTCATCTTCTGCCTGCCGGGGTCGCCGGGGGCATGCCGCGATGGCTGGGACGGTATCCTGAAAGCCCAGCTCGATTACCGCACACGCCCGTGCAATTTCGTCGAGATCATGCCGCGACTCGACGAGCATCTGCGTCGGCCGAAGGCAAAGGGGGCTTCGGCGTAGTCGTAGCCCGGATGGAGCGCAGCGTAATCCGGGATTCAGAGCTCTGCATACTTACCGGCCCCCGGATTGCGCTACGCTCCATCCGGGCTACAGATCGAACTCCCACGTCTCGCCCACGAGGTTCTGCCCGAAGCTGCGATGCGGCTCGGTGGCGACGAGCTTGAAGCCGGCGCGTTCGTAAATCTTTCGCGCAGCGAACAGATTGCTCTGCGTCCACAGCGTGATTTTCCGATAGCCGCATTGCCGTGCAAAGCCGATGGCTTCGGCGACCAGGCGATGCCCGAGGCCCAGGCCGCGGCCTGCGGGATCGATGATCAGCAGGCGGATTTTTGCGACGTCGTCCGATCCCTTGACGAGAAAGATCGAACCGACCTGCCGGCCATCGAGGTCGGCGATCCAGCAGCGCTCGCGCGAGGGATCGAAGGCCGCGAGATATTTGGCGACGATGTCGGCAACGAGCCCTTCGAACGAGACATCGTAGCCGTATTCGGCCGCATAGAGTGCGCCGTGGCTCTGCACGACCCAGCCCATATCGCCGGGGCGCGGGCTGCGCAGCGTTGCGGCAGGGGTGGGATCGTCAGTCGTATCCAGCAGTTTCTCGATGGTCGTCATTGCCTGCACGACGCGTGGGGCATTGGCGCCGAGCCCAGCCAGCATGGCTTCGACATGATCGTGCGAACCGCGGTTGAGGCGGCCGAAGGCGAGGCGACCCTTGGCGGTGAGGCTCAATTGGTGCAGGCGGCGATCCTTGGCTGAGGGCTTTCGCGAGATCAGGCCTTTTTCCGTAAAGCCTTTCAGGATCCGGCTGAGATAACCGGCGTCGAGGCCGAGTGAGTCACCGATCTCCCGCGCCGAGAGGCCATCTTTGTGGGCCAGCTCATACAGTACCCGCGCCTCCGTGAATGAATAGGGGCTCTCCAGCAACTGCTGGTCCAGTACGCCGAGCTTGCGCGTGTAGAAGCGATTGAAAGCACGGACGGCGGCGACAGGATTGATGGCGGGGGCGTCGGACATGATGGCACCTCAATGATTGCCAATGTCAACCAATTGATTGCTTTTGGCAAGTATCAAGATGGGGCGCGCTCCATTGTCATCTCCGCGAAAGCGGGATCCAGGAGACACCGCTGATAGAGGTTTGGTCAAAAGGCCGGCCTTGACTGGATTGCCCGCTTTCGCGGGCAATGACAGCGGAGTTTGCCTCAGGCCACCATCATGATCCGGCTGCGCAGCATGGTGCGCGAGGAGCGGCCGAGCTGGCGAAGCAGCCGGGCTTCGGACCGGCGGGCATCGGCATGGCCCCCGATTCGTTCATAATGGTCGCGGGCGATCAGCAGGCCCTGATCGGCCTTGGGTCCGCTAATGGACCGGAGGAGATGTCTCACTCCGTCACCAAAACTCGTTTCGTCATAGGGCGAGCGCGCATAGCGGAAGATGCCGGCGCGTGGGCGGTCGCTGGCGCTGACGCGTTGAATGAATTGCTGGGTCTCCTCGATCCAGCCATGGTCCAGCACCGCGCCGGCATGAAGAAACATCAGCCAGGGCGAGCGCGCAGCTTTTGCACCGGCAGCCATTGCGGCGGCGCGCGAGCCGGTGGAGGTGAGGAAATCGCAGCCGGCGACATCGGCGACGCGTTCGATCACGTCCGTCCCGGCGCGATCGACAAGCAACACCTCGCGGATCACTCCGGCCGCCGCGCCCGGCACGAGCGCCGCCAGCGTGGCGACCGCGGGCTGTTCAACACCGTCGGTGGGGATAATCACGCTTAGCATGGATGTGGATAATACCTCAATGACCCGTGCCGCAGCGTTATCATTTCGTCATACTGAAAGCAGCGGCAGATGCTATCCTTGCTTAATGCGCGGCTGTGGGCGACATCGCCAATCACGCTTTTGTTCTTGATATGTTCTGTGGAGCTGCTAGCGTGGCTTCATGAATCAGAACGCCGCAGCCCTCCAGATGCCGACCGCTCCCGCGCCGTCCGAAATCGCGGGACTATCATCGCCTTTCCCGGCGATCGAGGTCGCGATCGACCGCCAGCGGCGGCGCGGTCGCGGCGCCCAATCCAATGACAGCGGTCGTTATGAGAAAGAGGCGCGCACAGCCTTCGACGACGGCTGGCAGAGCCTCGACGACCTGCCGCCGTTCAAAACGACGGTAGCCACCGACACAGCGCGCAAAGTCATCACGCGCAACGAGTCGCCGGATATCGGCTTCGACCGTTCGATCAATCCGTATCGCGGCTGCGAGCATGGCTGCGTCTACTGCTTCGCGCGGCCGACCCATGCCTATCTTGGCCTGTCGCCGGGGCTGGATTTCGAATCGAAGCTGTTCGTGAAGCCGGATGCGCCGGCATTGCTCGAGAAGGAGCTATCGGCGGCGGAATACGAGCCGAAGATGATTGCGATCGGCACCAATACCGATCCGTATCAGCCGATCGAACGTGAACGCCAGATCATGCGCGGCATTCTCGAAGTACTGGAAAAGACGGGGCATCCTGTCGGCATCGTCACCAAATCGGCGCTGGTGGTGCGCGACATCGATATCCTCGCCCGCATGGCCAAGCGCAATCTCGCCAAGGTGGCGCTGTCGGTGACATCGCTCGATCCGAAGCTGGCACGCGCCATGGAGCCGCGCGCCTCGACTCCGCCGAAACGTCTGGAGGCGCTGAAGCTGCTGTCCGAAGCAGGCATTCCGACCACGGTGATGGTGGCGCCTGTCATCCCGGCGCTGAACGACAGCGAGATCGAACGCATTCTCGATGCTGCCGCCCATGCCGGCGTGAAGGAAGCGAGCTATGTGCTGCTACGCCTGCCGCTGGAGGTGCGCGATCTGTTCCGTGAGTGGCTGATGGCGAATTATCCGGATCGCTATCGCCATGTCTTCACGCTGATCCGCGAGATGCGCGACGGCCGCGACTACGACTCGCAATGGGGTACGCGCATGAAGGGCACCGGCCCGATGGCCTGGATGATCGGTCGCCGTTTCGAGGTCGCCTGCGCCAAGCTCGGTCTCAACAAGAAGCGCGCGAAGCTGACGCTCTATCATTTCGCCAAGCCGGCCGGGGCCGGCCAGCAACTGAATTTGTTTTAGGTGCTTTGTCCCGGACGCGATGCGGCGCGAAGTGCCGCTTCGCAGAGCCGGGACCGCCACGAACTCCGGGCTTGATGCGGTCCCGGCTCTGCGGAGCAGCGCAAGCGCTGCACCGCGTCCGGGACAAGATAGAGTTTACTCCTGAAGGTCTCGCAATCTTGGGAGCAACTCGGGGAAGGGGCGCCAGCCGGAAACCAGAGCCGGCCGGCGACCCCTTCTCCGCTTTTTGTTTTGAGTAAAACGAAGGACCACAAGATGACGAGCAGCGATCGACCCAAACTGGTGCCGCGCATGACCGCGGTGACCCTTGGCACCCACGACATCCGCCGCGGCATCGCCTTTTACGAGGCGCTCGGTTTTGCGCGGAAGGCCAAGGAAACCGGGGAGGCCATCGCTTTCTTCGACACCGGTGCCAGTATGCTGGCGCTGTTTCCCTGGGACCAACTTGCCGGTGACGCCAAGCTGCCCGACCAGCCACGCCCGCAGGCATTTCGCGGCACCACGCTGGCCTGGAACTGCCGTTCACCAGAGGAAGTCGACGCGGTGCTCGCGCTTGCGGTGTCCTGCGGCGCAACGTTGATCAAGCCGGCGCAGGCGACCTTCTACGGCGGCTATTCCGGCTATTTCGCCGATCCCGACGGCCATGCCTGGGACGTGGTGACGGCACCCGGTATCGAGGTCGGTGACGATCGGCGGGTGCATCTGGCAGATTAGCTCCTGTCGTCCCGGCCTAGCACGCCGAAGGCGTGCGCGGCGCCGGGACGACGGATTTGGATAGTGGGCATGATTACGGGTTCCCGGTTGCACCATGGGAGCGGGATGCGCACGATCCGCCCATGATTCGAAGCGCAAAACCAGCACCGGCCAAAAAGGCGGTGGCAAAGAAGGTCGTCATCGCCGGGCCGCCGAGCTTCAAGCGTGAGCGCGCGCTGTTGAAGCAGGGTATCTGGCCGGTGGCGGGATGCGACGAGGCCGGCCGCGGGCCGCTGGCCGGGCCGGTGGTCGCCGCGGCGGTGATCCTCGATCCCAAACGGATTCCCAAAGGCCTCGACGATTCCAAGAAGCTGACCGAAGCTAGGCGCGAGGCGTTGTTCGAGGAGATCTGTGCGACCTCGTCTTTCGCCGTCGCCTATGCCTCGCCGGCGCGGATCGACCGGGACAACATCCTTCGCGCATCGCTCTGGGCGCTGGCCCGCGCCGTCGCTTCTCTGCCGGAGGAGCCCAAACATGTCTTCGTCGACGGCCGCGACAAGATCGAAACCGGAGCGGCCTGCGAAGCGGTCATCGGCGGCGATGCGCAGGTGCTGTCGATCGCAGCAGCATCGATCATTGCAAAAGTCTCGCGCGACCGGCTGATGTGCCGGCTTGCCGAGGAGTGTCCCGGTTATGGCTTCGAGGTTCACAAAGGCTATGGCGTGCCGCAGCACCTCAAGGCGTTGAACGAACTCGGCCCCAGCGTCCATCACCGCAGCCTGTTCGCCCCGGTGGCGGCTGCGCGCATCTGGCGCGAGAGCATCGTGGCGGAGGCCGAGATCGCTGCGGTGCAGGCGAGTCTCGATCTGTCCGCCTGATCGGCCGCGCAGTTGCCTCAACGCGCCGCGCGCCTTATCACCTGAAGGCTTCTATCACTCGCGGGCCGGTCCGGACGTTCATGCGTTTCACTTCCCTGATCGTCGAACTGATCCGCGCCCGGCCGCGACTGGTGTTCTGGATCGTGGTGCTGTGTCAGGCATTGCTCTGGCTCACGGTGCCGTTGCTGCTCTATCGCGGCCCGCCAGGCGACCTCGCAACTGTGATCGCTTACGGCCGCGAATATCAGGTCGGCTCCGAATTCGGCCCGCCGCTGGCCTATTGGCTCGCCGACATTGCCTTCCGCGCTGCTGGCAATCATATCTTCGGCGTCTATCTGCTGGCGCAGGTCTGCGCGATCATGATGTTTCGTGCGGTCTACCAGCTTGGCGGCCAAATCGTCGGCGGGCCGCAGGCCGTGATCGCGGTACTGCTCACCATGACGGTGACGGCCTTCAGCTCGCCCGGTATCGAATTCGGCCCGCTGGTGCTGGCGCGTCCGTTGTGGGCGATGTTTCTGTTCCATGCCTGGCTGGCGATCGAGCAGGGGCGCCGCAGTGCCTGGTTCGCGCTGTCCATCGAGGCTGGCCTGTTGCTGCTGACCACGCCGCAGGCCATGTGGCTGCTGCCGTTGCCCTTGCTGTTCGGCCTTGCCACGACACGCGGGCGGCGCAATCTCGCATCCCTCAATCCGTTCTTCGCGCTCGTTGTGATTGCCGTATTGACGCTGCCTTATGCCGTCTGGGTGATCCGCTCGGGCGGGAGCGTCCTGCCGCCACCGCCGGTTTTTACCGATCTGGCCGGCACGGCCGAGCAATGGGGCGTTCTGCTGGCCTGGCTCGTCGCAGCCACCGCCGGCGTGATCGTGCTGACGGCGATGAACTGGCGCCGGCTGGTGCCGCCCGGCGAGGATGCGCCGGTGATCTTCCGCCCGCCGGTCGATGCAACGGCGCGGGCCTATGTGTACTTCTTCGCGCTTGCGCCGGCTCTGCTCGGCAGCCTGTTTGCCGCCCTCTATGGCCGTGCCGATGTCGTCGGCGGTACGGGGATCGCGCTGGTGATGTCCGGCCTCGCCGTGGTGGTCGCCTCGGGCGACCTGATCGCGCTCCGCCGCCAACGGGTGCTGCGCAAGGTGTGGGCCGCGGCCATCGTGCTGCCGGCGCTTGCGGTGCTGGTCAATGTCGTGGTGTTTCCGTGGATCGACGGGCCGGAGGATCGCACGGCGCTGCCGGCGCGCGAGATCGGCCGTTTCTTCGGCGAGAGTTTCGAGCGTCGCACCGGGCAGAAACTCGCGGCCGTCGCCGGCGATCCGCAGCTTGCGGCGCTGGTCGGCATGAGCGCCTCGCGCCCGCATGTGCTGAACGATGCGCAGCCCGAGCGGACGCCATGGATTACAAAGGCGAATTTCATGGAGACGGGCGGCGTCGTGATCTGGCGCGCCACCGACACCATCGGCACGCCGCCTGCGGATCTCGCCCAGCGCTTCCCCGGCCTCGTGCCGGAAGTGCCGCGGGCTTTCGACCGGCTGATCAACGGCAGCCGCCCGGTGTTGCGGGTGGGCTGGGCGATCGTGCGGCCGAAGGGATAGTTCTGCCTATTTTGCCAATTCTAGCGCTTTTGCCACCGACCGCAAATCCACCCACGTCAGCCGCTTGTAGGAAGGCGAGCGCAGGAGATAGGCCGGATGGAAGGTCGCGATCGCGCGAATCTTCCGTGTGCCGGTGTCGTAGTCGGTCCAGCGCCCGCGCGACTTCATGATGCCGTCGCGGGTCTGCAGCAGGGTCTGGGTCGAGGGATTGCCCAGCGTCACCAGGATGTCCGGATTCAACAGCTCGATCTGACGCTGGATGAAGGGCAGGCAGATCTGGGTCTCCTGCGGCGTGGGCGTGCGGTTGCCTGGCGGACGCCACGGAATGACATTGGCGATATAGACGGTCGTGCGGTCGAGCCCGATCGCCTTCAGCATCAGGTCGAGCAGCTTGCCGGAACGGCCGACGAAAGGCAGCCCCTCGATGTCCTCGTCGCGGCCGGGAGCCTCGCCGACGAACATGATGCGGGCCTGCGGATTGCCATCGGCGAACACCAGCCGGGTCGCAGTGCCCTTCAGCGCGCAGCCGTCGAAGGCCTCCAGCATGCCGCGCAGGGCATCCAGCGTCGGCGCCGTGCGCGCTGCCTCGCGGGCGGCGGCTACAGCGATGTCAGGCGCGACTTCAGTCCGGGTTGGGGCGGGTCGGGGGGCGGCCACCGGCATGCCGGCCGGTGGCGGGCGCTTCGATGGAGCCGCGGCAGGGGCCGGCAGCCCGACATCCTCGTCCAACAGACGGTTCACAGGCCCGTCCATCAGGGCGCAATCCACCCCGGCCTCCAGATAGAAGGCGAGCAACTGGGCGACGGTGGGGGCGGGTTCAAGCATCATGGCGATCAATCTAGGTATGCCAGCATCCGGCCGGGATCGCCACCCGGCGCGCGGGGGCCTGTGCATTTCAATGGTTGTTCTTCCGCCAAAAATCGGAAACAAGAACCATTAGAAGCGTTCTGAACGGGTTGGAAACGGGTCTGAGATCAAGATTATGAGCACTGAAGAACTTCCGCCGCGCGAGAGTATGGAATTCGACGTCGTGATCGTCGGCGCCGGTCCGTCGGGCCTGTCGGCCGCGATCCGGCTGAAGCAGCTCAATGCGGACCTGTCCATCGTTGTGGTGGAAAAAGGTTCCGAAGTCGGCGCCCACATCCTGTCGGGCGCCGTGATCGATCCGGTCAATCTCGACAAGCTGATCCCCGACTGGCGCGAGGATGCGGATTGCCCGCTCAAGACCCAGGTCAAGGACGACCAGTTCTACTTCATGACCAAGACCGGCGGTTTCAAGCTGCCGAACTTCCTGATGCCGCCGCTGATGGACAATCATCACTGCTACATCACCTCGCTCGGCATGGTCACGCGCTGGCTCGGCACCAAGGCCGAAGCGCTCGGTGTTGAGATCTACCCGGGCTTCGCGGCCGCCGAGACGCTGTACGATGAGAACGGCGCCGTGCGCGGCATTGCCACGGGCGACATGGGCATCGGCCGCGATGGCAAGCCGAAGGACTCATTCACGCGCGGCATGGAACTGCTCGGCAAATACACGCTGTTCGCCGAAGGCGCGCGTGGTTCGCTGACCAAGGAGATCATCGCCAAATTCGCGCTCGACAGGGATTGCGAGCCGCCGAAATTCGGCATCGGCCTCAAGGAAGTCTGGCAGATCGATCCGGCCAAGCACAAGAAGGGCACCGTCAAGCACTCGTTCGGCTGGCCGCTCGACAACGATGTCGGTGGCGGCACCTTCCTCTATCACTACGACGATAATCTCGTCGCCGTCGGCTTCGTGCTGCATCTGAACTACGAGAATCCCTATCTCTATCCGTTCGAGGAATTCCAGCGCTTCAAGACGCATCCGCTGATCCGCGATACGTTCGAGGGTGGCAAGCGCCTCGCTTACGGTTCGCGCGCGATCACCGAGGGCGGCTATCAGTCGGTGCCGAAGCTCTCGTTCCCCGGCGGTGTGCTGATCGGCTGCGCCGCAGGCTTCGTCAACGTGCCGCGCATCAAAGGCGTCCACAACGCCATGGGTTCTGGCATGCTCGCCGCCGAGCATCTGGCTGCCGCGCTCGAAGCCGGCCGTGCCAATGACGAACTGATCGACTACGAAAACGCCTGGCGATCATCCTCGATCGGCAAGGATCTCTATCCGGTCCGCAACGCCAAGCCGCTGTGGTCGAAATTCGGCACGCTGCTCGGCAATGCGCTCGGCGGTTTCGACATGTGGTGCAACACCTTCGGCTTCTCGCTGTTCGGCACGCAGAAACACGAGAAGCCGGACCGCAAGGCGCTCAAGCCTGCCAAGCAGTATCAGCCGATCGCCTATCCGAAGCCGGACGGCAAGATCACCTTCGACCGGTTGTCCTCGGTGTTCCTGTCGAACACCAATCACGAGGAAGACCAGCCGATCCATCTGAAGGTCGCCGATATGGCGCTGCAGAAGTCGTCGGAACACGACGTCTTCGCCGGCCCGTCGAACCGCTATTGCCCGGCCGGTGTGTATGAGTGGGTCGGCGAGGGACAGGAGCCGCGCTTCCAGATCAATGCGCAGAACTGCGTCCACTGCAAAACCTGCGACATCAAGGACCCGAACGGCAACATCACCTGGGTGCCCCCGGAAGGCGGCGGTGGCCCGAATTACGAGGCGATGTAACGTGAGATTCGCCTGAGGGCACAAAGTCGTGAGCGGGGCGCCAGCCAACGGCGCCCCGTCCTGCTTTCAGCGTCACGATGCCGCCACACTAAGCGCGTTTTCAGGCATCTACGGCGCAATCGGTCGCCCGAACCTGACAGGCTCCCCTGGTGCATCTGCGCCCCCGATCCTTGCGATTGGCCGCCAAAAGCGGCATTGTCGCGCTGCGCTATGTCGCCGGGTTGGCAGCGCATTCGGGCCTGTCTCGCAATTCAGATCGCGTTTGTGCTCGAACTTCCGCCCATGATTCCTGGAGCTAGGCGAATTTGATGTCCTCCCGTTTCAACCGCTTGACGCTCGCTGCCGCCACGCTCGCCGTTCTGGCAATGCCCGCGCAGTCCTTCGCCCAGACCCCGGACCATCTCGCAGATAATTCGGCAACGTTTCCGACTGCAAAAGATCTGAGGCAAATGACGACCGCGGGCAGTTATCTGGCCGCACGTCACGCCAGCGTGGAACGCGATGCCTCTTCGGCTGCGGCGTTTTACCGCTCGGCCCTGCGCACCGATCCGAAGAACAACGAATTACTGGATCGCGCCTTCATCTCCTCGCTCGCCGATGGCGATATCGACGAGGCCGTCAAACTCGCCGAACGCATCCTTGTCATCGACAAGTCGAATCGCGTGGCCCGCCTCGTCGTTGGCGTGCGCGATCTCAAGGCGAAGAAATACGCGGCCGCGCAGACGAACATCAATCAGTCGGTTCGCGGTCCCATCACCGATCTCGTCGCCACTTTGCTCGGTGCATGGGCAAGCTACGGCGCGGGCGACACCAAGGCCGCCGTCGCCAATATCGACAAGCTAGCCGGTCCGGAGTGGTACCCGATCTTCAAGGATCTGCATGCCGGTCTGATTTTCGATCTCGCGAACAGACAGAAGGACGCCGGCACGCGTTACGAGCGCGCCTTCAAGCTCGACGATTCCGCGCTGCGCGTGGTCGATGCCTATGCACGCTGGACGTCGCGTAACAAGGACGACGCTGCGGCGCTCGCCATCTATGAGAATTTCAACAAGAAGCTGGCGCGCCATCCGCTGGTACTGGAAGGCATCCGGGAGACCAAGGCCGGCAAGAAACTGCCGGCGCTGGTGGACAGCCCGCAAGCTGGTGCTTCCGAGGCTCTCTACGGCATTGGTGCTTCGCTGACCCGCCGCGGCGGCGAAGACCTTGCGCTCGTGTATCTGCAGCTCGCGCTCTATCTGAAGCCGGATCACTCGTTGGCTCTGCTGTCGCTCGCAGACCTCTATGAGTCTGTGAAGAAGCCGGTCATGGCGATCAAGGCCTATGAGCGCATGCCGGCCAATTCGGCCCTCAAACGCAATGCGATGATCCAGCAAGCCACCAATCTCGACGCTGCCGATCGCAGCGATGAGGGCATCAAGATCCTGAAGGACGTCACCTCGAGTGACCCGAAGGACCTCGAAGCGATCATGGCGCTCGGCAATATCGAGCGCGGTCGCAAGAAGTTCGCCGATTGCGCCGACACCTACACCAAGGGCATCGACGTCATCGCGTCCAATCAGGACAAGCCCAACTGGGTCTATTACTACTTCCGTGGCATCTGCCTGGAGCGCTCGAAGCAGTGGGCCAAGGCTGAGCTCGATATGAAGAAGGCGCTCGAGCTGCAGCCGGAGCAGCCGCATGTGCTGAACTATCTCGGCTATTCCTGGATCGATCAGGGCATCAATCTCGACGACGCCATGAAGATGATCAAGCGGGCTGTCGAACAGCGTCCGGATGATGGCTACATCGTCGATTCGCTCGGCTGGGCCTATTACCGCATCGGCAACTACGAAGACGCAGTGAAGAATCTGGAACGCGCTATCGATCTGAAGCCGGAAGATCCGACCATCAACGATCATCTCGGCGATGCCTATTGGCGTGTTGGCCGCAAGCTGGAGGCCAAGTTCCAGTGGCAGCATGCCAAGGATCTGAAGCCGGAAGCCGAAGAGCTACCGAAGATCGAAGCCAAGATGCAGAAATGCGTGCCCGACGGCGGCGAGAAGCCAGAAGGTTGCGCATTGAACGAAACGGCCCCGGCCGCGGCTTCGGCCGACAAGCCGGAGGCGAAGAAAGACAACGA
Source organism: Bradyrhizobiaceae bacterium PARB1 (assembly GCA_002256345.1). Lineage (GTDB taxonomy): Bacteria > Pseudomonadota > Alphaproteobacteria > Rhizobiales > Xanthobacteraceae > Tardiphaga. The sequence goes on from NKIY01000001.1 coordinate 468,133, forward strand.
TAAAGGCGGCTGATCGTATGACGGGGGTATCGGCGGGCATTGGGCAGCCCGCTCTTGAAGAAATTGCGCGCGCAAAGGTCAATCTGACCCTTCGAGTCATTGGCCGGCGCGCAGACGGCTATCACGATCTCGAAAGCGTGGTGGTTTTCGCTGATTGCGCCGACCGGCTGACACTGGTGCCGGGGGGCAATCTCGCGCTGACGGCAACGGGGCCGCGCGCGCAGGAATGCGGGGACACCAACGATAATCTGATCATCAAAGCTGCACGTCTGCTCGGCGAGAAGGTCGAGGGCCTGTCCTTCGGCACCTTTGCCCTCGACAAGCAGCTGCCGGTGGCGGCTGGCATTGGCGGGGGGTCCGCGGATGCTGCGGCTGCGCTGCGTCTGCTGGTGCGCAGCAACGGTCTCGAACTCGACGATCCTCGTGTCATGGAAGTGGCTCGGCTTACCGGCGCCGACGTTCCGGTCTGCGTGCAATCGCATGCCTGCGTGATGACGGGTGTCGGTGAAAATCTCCTGCAGCTCGACTTGCCGCGCCTGCCTTGCGTGATGGTCAATCCGCGCGTGCCGGTGGCGACGAAAGACGTCTTTCAGGAGCTCGGCCTGAAGAACGGTCAGCTCCGCGTCGGCCCCGCCGATGTCCTGAAGGCGCGTTCATGGCCAGCAGAAGACGCATCGGTCGATGACTGGATCGCCGCCGTCAGCGCCGTCACCAACGATCTCGAAGCGCCTGCATTGAAGGTCGAGCCTGTTATCGGCGACGTGCTCGCCGCGCTCGGTGCATGCGAAGGCGTTCGCTTGGCCCGTATGTCTGGCTCCGGCGCGACATGTTTTGCGCTCTTCGACAACGACACGGACGCGCAGCGCGCTGCCCACACGATCCAGCTCGCTCATCCGCAGTGGTGGGTGCATGCGGGGGCGTTGAGCTAACTCGCTTGTCGTCCCGGCGAACGCCGGGACGACATCGGTGTGTAAACGCCGGCCGCTTCATCAGCCGGCAAATCCGGCGCTCCATCCGCCATCCACCGTATAGATCACGCCGGACGTATAGCCGGCACGATCCGAGGCCAGAAACGCCATCAGGTCGGCGATCTCGCGGGACTTGGCCGCGCGGCCGAGCGGCATGCTTTTCTCCAGCTCGTGGTAGCGGCGCTCGTCGCCCAATTGCGCCTTTGCCTTCGCCTGCATCCGCGTGACATAGCGGTCGGTGGCCACCGGGCCGGGATTGATGCCGACGACGCGGATATTGTCTTTCAGGCTCTGGCCGCCGAGAGCGCGGGTGAAGGCCATCAGCGCCGCATTGCCAGCGCTGCCGCAGATGTAACCGGCATCGAATTTTTCGCCGGCCGCGCCGATGTCGTTCACGATCACGCCGCCGCCGCGCGCCTTCATCTGTGCATAGACCTGCCGGGTCAGGTTGATGAAACCGAACACTTTCAGCTCCCAGGCATGCCGCCAGGTCGGTTCGTCCACCTTGTCCAGCGTGCCGCCGGGAATGTCGCCGGCATTGTTCACGAGGATGTCGATATCCGCCGATGCGGCCGCCAGTGCGGCCAGATCGTCGGCATTGCGCAGATCGGTGCCGTGCACGGCGACGTCGATCTGATGGCGTGTGCGCAAGCCATCGGCCAATGCCTGCATCTTCTCGACATTGCGGGCGGCAAGGCGCAGATGCGCACCTTCCTCGGCGAAGGCTTCGGCTGCCGCCGCACCAATGCCCTTGGAGGCGCCGGTGATCAGGACGCGCTTGCCACGCAGGTGAAGATCCATAGGGGTGCTCGCTGTTGTGAAGGCTGTAGTCCGGATGGAGCAGAGTTATCAGAGATATCCCTCGCCAGCCTCAGCGGCAAAACGACCGGGATCCCCTTCCCAGACGATGCGGGCGTGTTCAAGCACATAAACCCGGTCGGCATGAGGCAATGCGAAAGTGACGTTCTGCTCGCCGAGCAGCACGGTGATGTCGGTGGTCTGGCGCAGCCTTTCCAGTGCCTTCGAAAGTAGTTCGAGGATCACCGGGGCAAGGCCGAGAGTTGGCTCGTCGAGGATCAGGATTTTCGGCTGCATCATCAGCGCGCGGCCGATCGCCAGCATCTGCTGTTCGCCGCCGGACAGCGTCTGTGCCATCTGGCCTTGACGGTCCCTAAGGATCGGGAAGAGTTCGAATAGCCAGGCGATTTGTTTAGCCTTTTCCTCTTCGGTCAGGTGCTGGCCGCCGAGATCGAGATTCTCGCGCACGCTCATCTCGCCGAACAGCTCGCGCGATTCCGGGCATTGCACGACACCGCTGCGCGCGATCTTCGCTGGAGTGGTGCCGCGCAGTTTTTCTCCGTTGCGGATGATCTCGCCAGTATAGGGGAGGAAGCCGGAGATGGTGTTGAACAGCGTCGTCTTGCCGGCACCGTTGAGACCGACGACGGAAACGAACTCGCCCTGGTGCACATGGATGGAGACATGGTCCAGCGCCTGTGCCTTGCCGTAATACACGCTGACATTCTCGACCTGCAGCAGCGGCGCCTTGTCCTTGAAGTTGGCTTCGGGACGCGCCGCTGTCTCGATAGCGCCGCCGAGATAGACCCGGCGGACAGTCTCGTTGCGCATCACCTCTTCGGCGCGGCCGGTGCAGATTTCCTCGCCTAGATACATCGCCAGCACGCGATCGACCAAAGCGGCGACGCTCTTGACGTTGTGGTCCACCAGCAGCACCGCGCGGCCCTCATCGCGGAAGCTCCGGATCAGTTCGGAAAAGGTGCCGACTTCGGCTAGCGTCAATCCGGCGAAAGGCTCGTCCACCAGCACCACTTTCGGGTCGCGCGCGATAGCCTTGGCGAGTTCGAGCCGTCGCAGATCGGCGAACGGCAGTGTCGGCGGCCGGCGATTCGTCACATTGCCGAGGCCAACACGGTCGGCGATCCATTTGGCGCGTTCGGTTAGCGCCTTGTCGGGTAACAGCATGAACAGGCTGTCCGGCAGCAGCGCCACCATGATGTTTTCCAGCACCGTCTGCCGGTTCAGCGGCCGCGAATGCTGGAACACCATGCCGAAGCCGCGTCGCGCGATCTTGTGCGAGGGTTGACCTGCGAGATTTTCTCCTTCGAACAGCACCTCGCCCGAGGTGGGCCGCTCGATACCCATGATCGATTTCATCGCGGTCGATTTGCCGGAGCCGTTCGGGCCGATCAGCCCGAAGATCTCCCCGGCATGCAGGTCGAGGCTGAGATTCTTGACAGCGGTGAGGCCACCGAAGCGCTTGGTCAGACAGCGGACTTCGAGAACGGGCGGCTTGTTGCTGGTGGCGTCCATCAGGTGCGGGCCTCACGCGACAAGGCTGCTCCAAGGAAACCGCCAGGGAAAAACAGGATGGCGAGCAGTGCCACGGTGGAAACGATGAAGGTGGCGAGTTCGCCGGTCGGCCGCAGGAATTCTCCGGCGACGATCAGGAAGATTGCGCCGAGCGCCGCGCCGAGTACCGTGCGGCGCCCGCCAAGGACGGCGGCCACGATCACCTGCACGCCGACGGAGACATCGATGACCGTGCCCACCGATGCGGTGCCGAAATAGAACACCAGCAGCGCGCCTGCCAGACCCGAGAAGAATGCGCTGACCACAAAGGCGGCGAGCTTGTGCTTGACGATGTTAAAGCCGAGCGCGCCGGCTTGCACCGGATCCTGACCGGAGGCCTGCAGCACCAGCCCGACAGGCGACTGCGATAGGCCATAGAGGATGGCGGCGCTGAGCGACATGAAGCCGAGCGCGATCCAGTAATTGGCTGACGCATCGATGGTGATCACGTCGGGAATGGTCAGGCCGATCTCGCCGCCGGTGAGATCGGCGAACACCACGATGAAGTTCTGCAGCATCAGTACGGCGACCAGCGTGGTGAGCCCGAAATAGGGGCCGCGTACCCGCAGTGCCGGCAGCGCCAGCACAAAGCCGGCGATCACCGAGGCCATCGCGCCGATGAAGATGCACAGATACACCGACAGGCCGTACTGGTTGTTGATGATCCCCGCGGTATAGGCGCCGACGCCGATCAGGAACGTCGGGCCGAAATTCACCTCGCCGGCGAAGCCGAACAGCAAGTCCCACGACATCGCGAACACGCCGAAGTAATAGGCCACCGTGAGCAGGCCGAGAATGTAACCGGAGACGTAGAGCGGCAGCGTCGAGGCGATGACGACGACGCCGAGCGCGATCCAGAACAGCCGCGTCTTGAAGAACGAGCCCATCGCTCATCGCCTCCCGAGCAGGCCTTGCGGCCGGATATACATGACAATGACGAGCAACATCAGCGCGGGAATGGTGCGATAGGCTGGCGACACCAGATAGGCGGTAAGCGTTTCGAGATAGCCGACCACGAAGGCTGCGATCAGCGAGCCGGAAACGCTGCCGAGGCCACCCAAGACGACGATGGAGAACGCGCTCGCGGTGAGCGGTCCCACGCTGTAGGAGCTGACGCCGAGGAACATGCCGAGCAATACCCCGGCAATGCCGGCAAGGATGCCGTAGATCGCCCATACGACCACATAGACGCTGGTCAGTTCATGGCCGAGCAGGGTGACGCCGCGCGGGTTCATCGCCGCCGCCAAGACAACCTTGCCGGTACGGGTGCGATTCACCATCAGCCAGAGCAGGCCGATCACCAGGCAGCAGACCAGTGCGGTGAAGATTTCGTTTTTCGGCGTGCGGACGCCGAGGATGCTGACGACACCTTCGACGATCGGCAGCACGGTCTTGGCATTGTTGGTGAAGAAGTAGGCGATCACCTCCTGGATCATGATTCCCCACAGCAGCGTGCCGGTGAGAACGAAGATTTCCTTCTCCTCATTGGGAATACGGCTCGACCGTTGGATCGGCTGCACCACCGCGAAGTAGGTGACCAGTGCTGCGACCAGCGCGGCAGCAATCCCGATCAGCGCACCGGCGTAGTTATTGACCTGAAGCACGCTGGAAGCCGCCCAGGCCGCGACCGCAGCCAGCACCATGATGGCGCCGTGGGACAGGTTGAGGACGCCGGAGACGCCGAAAATCAGAGTGAATCCAGTTGCGCCCAGGGCATACAGCGCACTGATGGCGAAGCCGTCGATCAGAATTTGCAGGGCAAGCATGTCGAACGCCGCGGCCGGAACGGCCCTCACAGGAGGGACAAGGAAGCATCACTCTTCGCCGTCATTGCGAGCCGCGGGAAAGTTGTTCAACTAACTTTCCCTTCGGCGGGGCAATCCAGTGCCGCAAGAGGAGTAAGACTGGATTGCTTCGTCGCTACGCTTCTCGCAATGACGGCAGAGAGATGAGCGCTTAGCTCAGTTGCTGGTGACTTTGACGAAGCTTGGGAACTTGAGTTTGCCTTTGGCAACGTCGGCGGGCCAGACGCTGATCTGCTTGCCGTCCTGCCACTGCAGCATCAGGCCGGTGATCAGGCCCTTGCCGTACTTGATTGAATGGGTGAACGGGTCGTCCTTGCCGTAGAACTGGATGCGGCCGATGGTGCCTTGCCAGTCGGTACCTTCCAGCGCCGTCACCAGCTTGTCGGCGCCGGTCGAGCCGGCACGCTTCACGGCGTCGGCGATGTAATAGACCTCGTCATATGACGTATAACCGGCATAGGACGGGTAGTTGCCGTACTTCTTCTTGAAGGCTTCGGCGAAGGGGATGGACTTCGGCGTCACCGCGACGTCGGGACCGGAGACACCCTGATAGAGTACGCCGTCGGACGCGTTGTTGGTGTCCTTGCCGAAGGTCTCGTTGGTGGCCTGCGAGCTGATACCGAGCATCGGGATCGGCACCTGCTGGTTCTTCCACTGCACTGTCGGCTGCACGCCGACATGGGAGATGCCGGTGATGATCACGTCGGGCTTGGCGCCCTCGATCTTGTTGAAGATCGGGGTGAAGTCGGTGGTATCGGGCGAGAAGCGTATGTGGTCGAGCACCTTGAGCCCGATCTTCGGCAGGCATTCCTCGTAGCCGACATCGAGCGGTTTGGTCCATGCCGCGTCTTCACTCATGATGACCGCGGTTTTCATGTGCTTTTCGTCCACCAGCAGATCCTTGGCGGCGTCGCACACCGACAAAGCCAGTGCGGCCGAGGTCAGATAGCCGTGGAACGTGTATTTGTTCTTCTCATAGTCGCTATGGACGCTCTTGCTGATCTCGTTGGATGCCGCGCCCGGCGTCACCAGCGGTGTCTTCAGCCGCGAGGCCCAGGGCTCGAGCGCCAGCACGACTTCGCTGATGTAGCTGGCGATGACGGCGTTGACCTTGTCCTCGTTGACCGCGCGCTGGAAGGCACGAACCGAGTCCGCCGATGAGCTGTGATTGTCGTAGGTGACGATCTCGATCATGCGGCCGCTGACGCCGCCTTTGGCGTTGATTTCATCTGCGGCCAGCTGGGCGGCCTGCGGGATCGACGCGCCGGCGATGGCCTGGGCTTCGGCGATGACGCCGATCTTGATGGGGTCGGCGGCGAAGGCCGTGCCGGCCCCGAGGCCGAGCGCGGTTGCGGCCAGCAAGGCGCGCAAGGACCATTTATATGAGGTTCTCGTTATCATGGCCTGATTTCCTCTTCCCTGATCGGCTCGATGGCCGGGCTTGTTAATCAGCCTCCCGCGAATAGTACTGGGACTGGTGGGCTCGGCAAGTTAAACCGCGTCATGTCGTCGCAGTATTGTGCTGTGCACTGCAGCGTTGATCGCGGGCCGGCTTTGGTCCAAACCTGCGGCAATCCAACTGGCGAAGGAACTTTTACGTGAGCAAAGAATATCGGATCGCGGTCATCCCCGGCGACGGCATTGGCAAGGAAGTGATGCCGGAAGGCCTGCGTGTGCTCGAGGCCGTCGCCAAGAAGCACCGCGTCAAGGTCAAGTTCGACCATTACGACTTCTCGTCCTACGAGTATTACGAGAAGCACGGCCAGATGATGCCTGACGACTGGAAGGCCCAGATCGGCAAGCATGACGCCATCTATTTCGGCGCCGTCGGCCTGCCGGCGAAGATTCCGGATCACATTTCGCTGTGGGGCTCGCTCATCAAGTTCCGCCGCGAATTCGATCAATACGTCAATCTGCGCCCGGTGCGTCTGATGCCCGGCGTGCCGTGCCCGCTGGTCGGTCGCAAGCCCGGCGATATCGATTTCTGGGTCGTTCGTGAAAACACCGAAGGCGAATATTCGGCGGTCGGCGGTCGCAGCTTCCCCGATACCGACCGCGAATTCGTCACCCAGCAGACGGTGATGACCCGCACCGGCGTCGATCGCATTTTGAAGTTTGCCTTCGATCTCGCCCAGTCACGGCCGAAGAAGCATCTCACCTCGGCGACCAAGTCGAATGGTATCGCGATCACGATGCCGTATTGGGATGAGCGCGTGAAGGCGATGGGCGAAAACTATCCCGACGTGAAGTGGGACCAGTATCACATCGACATTCTCACCGCGCATTTCGTCATGAACCCCGACCGCTTCGATGTCGTCGTGGCGTCGAACCTGTTCGGCGATATCCTGTCGGATCTCGGCCCGGCTTGCACCGGCACCATCGGCATTGCGCCGTCGGGCAATATCAACCCGGCCGGTGATTTCCCGTCGGTGTTCGAGCCGGTGCACGGCTCGGCGCCGGATATCGCGGGGCAGGGCATCGCCAACCCGATCGGCATGATCTGGTCCGGCGCCATGATGCTGGAGCATCTTGGCGAGAAGGAAGCGGCGGATTCGATCGTGAAGGCGATCGAGCGCACGCTGGCGGAGCGCACTCTGCGCACACGTGATCTCGGCGGCCAGGCGGACACGACCGCTTGCGGCAAGGCTGTTGCAGAGATGATCGAGTAACCGCAATCAGCACGCACTAACAAAAATGCCCGGCTCAAAGCCGGGCATTTTCATTTTAGGAGTTTGCCGTGCTTACCCGGCAATCCTTCGGCAGTGCCCCCACGCCGCAGCGATCAGATTGATGCTCGCTTCCGGCGTCCGGAACGCCGAGTGTGCTGACAGTGTCACGTTTGGAATCGTCGTCAGCACATGACCCGCCGGCAACGGCTCGATCTCGAACACGTCGAGGCCGGCATGGCGCAGATGGCCCGAGCGCAGCGCGTCGATCATCGCAGCCTGATCGACGATCGCGCCGCGCGCGGTGTTGACGAGGATTGCGCCCTTCTTCATCCGCGCGATGTGCTCGCGCGTGATCATGCCGCGGGTTTCGTCGTTCAGCAGCAGATGGATCGAGACCACGTCGCTGTTGGCGAGCACCGTTTCCATGTCGGTGAATTCGACGCCGGGATAGCTCTTCGGCGAGCGGTTCCAGGCCAGTACCTTCATGCCGGAGCCGAGCGTGATGCGCGCGACTTCCGCAGCGATGCCGCCGAAGCCGATCAGGCCGATGGTCTTGCCGGTCAGCTCCATGCCTTCATCGCGCAGCCATTTGCCCGCGCGCATTTCGCGGTCCTGTTCGGCCAGGCCGCGCGCAGCCGCCCACATATGCGCGATGGCGCATTCGGCGACGGCGGTATCGCCATAGCCGCGGATCAGATGCACCGTGATGCCGAGCTCTTCCAGCTCATCGACATTCATATAGCTGCGTGCGCCGGTGCCAAGAAACACGATATGCTTCAGGCCGGCGCACTGCTTGGCGACATCGGTCGGCACATAAGTGTGATCCACGATGGCGATCTCGGCGCCATCGAGCACCTTCGGCAGATCGGTAGACTTGATGTCCTCATCGCGATTGATCGTGATCGCGATGTCGCCCGGCTGGGTCAACCGTTCCAGAATGAGGGCCAGCTCTTCGCTGGCATCGACGAATACGCCGCGCATGGATGGTGCCCCTTTATCTTATTTCGACGAAACGCCGGCGAGCGCCAGCACAGTATGCATCAGGACGTTGGCGCCGGCGGCGCAATCGTCCTGGGTCGAGGATTCCAGCTCGTTATGGCTGATGCCGTCCTTGCTCGGAATGAACACCATCGCCGTCGGCATGATGTTGTTGAGATTACAGGCATCGTGGCCGGCGCCCGAGGTGATGCGGCGATGCGAATAGCCGAGCTGCTCTGCGGCGCTCTCGACGGCGCTGACGAAGTCCTTGTTGAAATGCGTCGGCGGCTTGTGCCAGACCTTGTCGAATGCAACCTCGACCTTGCGCTTCGCAGCGATCGCGGTGATGGCCTCGCGCACGCCTTTCTCGATGGCGTCCAGCTTGCCTTCATCGGCGCTGCGCAGATCCATGGTAAAGGCGATCTCGCCGGGGATCACATTGCGCGATGGATTGGCGATCACGGCCTCGCCGATGGTTCCGAGCGCGCCGATTTCGGTGACCACGCGCTCGGTTGCCAGCACGATTTCGGACAAGGTCGCCAAAGCATCCTTGCGCAGCGGCATCGGGGTCGAGCCGGCGTGGCTTTCGAAGCCAGTGATCTTGCCGTCGAACCACAACACGCCCTGGCCCGCTTCGACCACCCCGATGGTCTTGCTCTCAGCTTCGAGGATCGGACCCTGTTCGATGTGCAGTTCGACGAAGCCGGAGAATTTCTGCGTGCCGACGGCCACATCGCCGCGATAGCCGATGGAGTCGAGCGCTTCGCCCACGGTGACGCCCGCAATATCCTTGCGCGACAGGATATCGTCGGTGGTGAAATCGCCGACATAGGCGGCCGACGCCATCATCGCGGGCGCGAAGCGCGAGCCCTCTTCATTCGTCCAGTTGGCGATGCAGATCGGCGCGTCCGTCTCAATGCCGGCGTCGTTCAGCGTGCGCACCACTTCCAGCGCGCCGAGCACGCCCAGAATGCCGTCGAACTTGCCGCCAGTCGGTTGGGTGTCGAGATGTGAGCCGATGCCGATCGGCGCCTTCGACATGTCGCGTCCCTTGCGCAGCGCGAACATCGAGCCGAGCGCGTCGATCTTCACTTCGAGACCGGCGTCTTCGCAAGCTTTGCGAAACCAGTCGCGCACCTGCTTGTCTTCGGCGCCGAGCGTGAGGCGACGGACACCGCCCTTCGGCGTGCCGCCGAACTTTGCGGTTTCGTTGATCGCGTCCCACAGCCGTGCGGAATTGATCTTGAGATTATCGCCAAGTTTGGTCATGCGGTCGGTCCTGAGAGTTTCGCGTCGTGGAATGTGATGTGTTTCAATGACGCGCTGTCGTCAGCGGGTCAACCAAGGGGCTGATATGCAGCGGCATGCATGATGCCGCACTCTCTTGCGCAAGCTGAGCGGCGAGGCCCGCGACAAGCTCGATCGCTACCGTGTCGGGCGAAGACAGCCAACTCGCAGCAAAGGTCAACGGCTGGATCGGCACATTGGTGTTGAGCAGTTGCAGCCGGCCATCGGCGAGTTCGTTCTGAACGATGGCGGTGGGGATCACGGCAATGCCGAGGCCCTCGGTTGCCATATGGATCACGGTGGCGAGCGATGCGCTTGCATGTAAACGGATCGGCGGCAGCGAAGGCAGGTTGAAGATCGACCGCACGATCTCATAAGGCCGTGTCTTGCGCGGGAAGGTGATGATCGGATGTTTTGCCAGATCTTCGACTGCAAGCATCTCGTTGCCGAGCCCGAGCGACGGGCTGGCGAGAAAGCCGATCTGATAGTCGCACAGCACCCTGTTCTGAACATCGGATGCAGCGAGCGGACCGACGACGAAGGCCAGCTCGATCTCCTGTGCCAATAAGCGTGCGCGCAGGTTGGGTGTGATATCGACCTCGATCTCAAGTGACAGATTTGGATAGGCTTCGTTCACCTGCTTGATCAGTTTTGACAGCCAGGTGTGCACGATGGTTTCGGCCACGCCGAGTCGGAGCACGCCGCGCATTGCGGAGCGATCGCCGACCGCGGCCATCATCTCCGAGCGCAAGCCGATTAGCTTCTCCGCATAAACAAGCATCTGCCGACCGGCAGGTGTGGGGGAGGCGATGCGCCGGTCACGTTGCAACAGGCGAACGCCCACTTCATGCTCGAGCTGCGCGATACGTTGGGAAATCGCCGGCTGGGTCGTGTGGAGCTTTTGCGCTGCACCGCGAAAGCTGCCGAGATTGACCACCCAAAGAAACGTCTCAAGCGCCTTGAAGTCCGCCATCTCGGTACGTCGTTCCTTTAGATAATTTTGATTTATCGCAGGCGATCAAAAAACACGATTAGACATTATCCTAGCGCTATGTCCCACTAAGTCGAGGTCAAAACGCAGGCAAGGCGATAATTGAGGCAAGTGGCTATGAGCAATCTGGCGAAGCTTGATCGTGATGAAACCGGCCCCGGCGTGCTGCCCAGTGCAGTGGCCCGCCGTGAGTACCGTGCCGGTAAATATGCCAGCACGGCCGGTGTCGCGCCCGGCTACGTCCAGGGCAATCTCGTGATCCTCCCGGAAGCCCAGGCTTCCGCCTTCCACCGCTTTTGTCAGCTCAATCCGAAGTCATGCCCGATCATCGGCATGTCCGATCCCGGCGATCCCCGGATCCCGGCCCTGGGGCTCGATCTCGATATTCGCACTGACATTCCGCAATATGTCGTCTGGAAGGACGGCGAGGCGATCGATCGTCCGGCCGAGGTGACGAAGTACTGGCGCGACGATCTCGTGTCTTTCGTGATCGGCTGCTCCTACTCCTTCGAAGAGCCGATGATGGCCGAGGATCTGCCGATCCGCCATATCGAGCAGGGCACGCTGGTGCCGATGTATCGCACCAACGTCGCCTGCAAATCCGCCGGTCCGTTTGCCGGACCGATGGTTGTGTCGATGCGGCCGTTGAAGCCGGCCGATGCCATCCGCGCGGTGCAGATCACCTCGCGCTTTCCGTCTGTGCACGGCGCGCCCGTTCATCTCGGTCTGCCGCAGTCCATCGGGATCAAGGATATCGGCAAGCCGGACTACGGTGATGCAGTGCACATCAACGATGACGAGATCCCGGTGTTCTGGGCATGCGGCGTTACCCCGCAAGCCGTCATTGCAGCTGCGAAGGTGCCATTTGCGATCACGCATGCGCCGGGCGTGATGCTCATTACCGACCTCAAGAATAAGCAACTCGCTGTTTTATAAGAAGCAGCTTGCCGATCTTTCGGGCTTTACCGTAACCTCGATTAGTTCCTATCGATAGTCGCCGATTACAAAGGATATGCAGATGACGATTTCTCGCCGAGACGTATTGCTGGGAGGCGCTGCCTCTGCCGCGCTGCTCCCGCTTGCGACTCCCGTTCGCGCACAAGCCAAGGAAGTGGTGATCGGTGTCATCTATCCGCTGTCCGGTGCCAGCGCGCAGATCGGCGTCGATGCGCAGCGCGCCTTCGAGACCGCCGCCGATATCGTCAACAAGAACTACGATTTCGATCTGCCGATGGCGAAGGGGGAAGGTTTCTCCGGTCTCGGTGGCGCCAAGCTGCGCCTCGTGTTTGCCGACCATCAGGCCGATCCGCAGAAGGGCCGCGCCGAGGCCGAGCGTCTCATCACGCAGGAGAAGGTGTCGGCCATTGTCGGCACCTATCAGAGCGCTGTCGCCGTGACCGTGAGCCAGATCTGCGAGCGTTATCAGATCCCGTTCCTGTCGGCCGACAACTCCTCGCCCAGCCTGCATCGTCGCGGTTTGAAGTATTACTTCCGCGCTGCGCCGCATGACGAAATGTTCTCCACCGCGATGTTCGACTTCTTCGATGCGATGAAGAAGAAGGGCCAGAAGATCGAGACGCTGGCGCTGTTCCACGAAGACACGATCTTCGGTACCGATTCGGCCAATGCCCAGCTCAAGCTCGCCAGCGAGCGCGGCTACAAGATCGTCGCCGACATCAAGTACCGCGCCAATTCCCCATCGCTCACCGCTGAAGTACAGCAGCTCAAGGCGGCGAATGCCGATGTGCTGATGCCGTCGAGTTACACCACCGACGGCATCCTGCTGATCAAGACCATGGGCGAGCTCGGCTACAAGGCCAAGAATATCGTGGCACAGGACGCCGGCTTCTCCGAGAAGGCGCTGTATGACGCCGTCGGCGACAAGATCCCGGGCGTGATCTCGCGCGGTTCGTTCTCGCTCGACCTCGCCGCCAAGCGTCCGATGGTCGGCAAGATCAACGACATGTTCAAGGAGCGGTCCGGCAAGGACTTCAACGACTACTCGTCACGCCAGTTCATGGGCCTGATCGTGATGGCCGACGCCATCAACCGCGCCAAGTCCACTGATGGCGAAAAGATCCGCGAAGCGCTGGTCGCCACCGACATGCCGGGCGAGCAGACCATTATGCCATGGAAGCGCGTCAAGTTCGACGAGATGGGCCAGAACAACGACGCCGACCCGGTGCTGCTGCAATACAATGGCGGCAAGTTCGTCACCGTCTTCCCGCCGCAAGCCGCCGTGGCAGATGCGGTGTGGCCGATGCCGTAACTCGATGTCGTCCCCGCCTGGCAAGCCGAAGGCGTGCGCGGAGCGGGGACCCGTACCCTCCGACGACTTGGTCTGACATTGGCGCCGCCGCCTTCGCGTAATCGCGACGACGGTGGCTATGGATCCCGGCATTTGCCGGGATGACATGAGAGGAAAGCCTTTGACCGCCGCGACCATCATCCAGAGCCTTGCCAGCGGATTGCTGATGGGGCTGCTTTACGGCTTGCTGGCCGTCGGCCTCGCGCTGATCTTCGGCCTGATGGACGTCACCAACTTCGCCCATGGCGAATTCCTGATGTTGGCGATGTACCTCACGTTCTTCCTGTTCATGTTCTGGGCGGTCGATCCCTTGCTCTCGATCCCCATTGTCGCCGCCGGCATGTTCGTGTTCGGCGCGGTGATCTATCTCATCATCATACGCTTTGCGATGCGGGCCAAAGCGAATGTCGGCATGGTACAGATCTTCGCCACCTTCGGCCTCGCCATCCTGATGCGCGGCCTCGCGCAATTCTTCTTCACGCCGGACTATCGCAGCATCCCGAACTCCATACTCGGCGGAAAAACACTCGATGTGTTCGGCGTGTTCCTGCCGGTGCCGCAGCTGGTCGGCGCGCTGATCTCCATCGCCGCCTTCGGTGCGCTCTATTTCTTCATGAAGAAGACCGACTTCGGCCGCGCGCTGGAAGCGACGCGTGAGGATGCCGGCGCGGTGGCGCTGGTCGGCATCGACAAGAACAAGGTGTTCGCGCTCGGCTGGGGTCTCGGCTCCGCGCTGATCGGTCTCGCTGGCGGCGTGATGGCAATCTTCTTCTACATCTATCCCGATGTCGGCGCGTCCTTTGCGCTGATCGCTTACGTCACCGTGGCGCTCGGCGGCTTCGGCAGCGTGTTCGGCGCCTTTGCCGGCGGCATCATCGTGGGGCTTGTAGAAGCCACCACGGCGATGATCCTGCCGCCCTCGCTGAAATCGGTCGGCATCTATGCCGTCTATCTCCTCGTCGTCTTCGTCCGCCCGCGCGGCCTGTTCGGATCGATCTGATGGACAGCTTTACCCAGCGTCGCCGTCGCGACCTCATCCTTGCCGCCATCCTTGCTGCGATCGCTGCCTGCGTGCCGTTCTTCGTCAAGGACGTCTATGTGCAGAACATCATGGTCCTGACCTTGATGTATGCCGCGCTGTCGCAGGCCTGGAATATCCTCGGCGGGTATTGCGGCCAGATCTCCCTCGGCCATGCCCTCTATTTCGGCCTCGGCGCCTATACGACGGCGCTGCTGTTCACGAAGTTCGGCGTGCTGCCCTGGTTCGGCATGCTGGCCGGCGGCATCATCTCCGCGCTGATCGCGCTTGGTCTCGGCTATCCGACCTTCCGCCTGCGTGGCCATTACTTCGTCATCGCCACCATCGTCATTGCCGAAATCGGCTTCCTGCTGTTCCACAACTGGGACTATGCCGGCGCGGCGCTCGGCATCGACATCCCCGTGCGCGGCGACAGCTGGGCCAAGTTCCAGTTCACCCGCAGCAAGCTGCCATTTTACTACTTCGCGCTGGTGTTCTGCTGCGTCGCCTGGCTGATCACCTGGTGGCTGGAAGACTCCAAATGGGGCTTCTGGTGGCGGGCGGTGAAGGACAATCCGGATGCGGCCGAAAGCCTCGGCGTGGTGGTGTTCAATTCCAAGATGGGCGCTGCTGCGGTCTCCGCTTTCCTTACCGCGATCGGTGGCGCGTTCTACGCCCAGTTCGTCTCCTATATCGATCCTGAAAGCGTGATGACCTTCCAGTTCTCGCTGCTGATGGCGTTGCCGGCCGTGCTCGGTGGTATCGGTACGCTGTGGGGCCCTGTGCTGGGCGCGGTCATCCTGATCCCAATGACCGAGCTGACGCGCTCCTTCATCGGCGGTTCCGGTCGTGGCGTCGATCTCATTCTCTATGGCGCGGTCATCGTGGTGATCTCGCTGGCGCGGCCCGATGGCCTGATCGGCCTGTTCTCGCGACGCCCCGCCTCGAAAGGAGTGCCGCAATGAGCGCGCCCCTGCTTGAAACGCGCGGCGTCTGGCAGCGCTTCGGCGGCCTGATCGCCAACAGTGATGTCTCGATCTCCGTTGGTGCCGGCGAGATCGTCGGCCTGATCGGCCCTAATGGTGCGGGTAAGTCGACGCTGTTCAATCTGATCGCCGGTGTGCTGCCGCCGACCCAGGGCTCGATCTGGTTCGACGGCAAGGACGTCACCCGCATGCCCGCCGCCGAGCGTTGCGCGCTCGGCATCGCGCGCACCTTCCAGGTGGTGAAGAGCTTTGAAACAATGACGGTCATCGACAATGTCATTGTCGGCGCGCTGATCCGGAACGACAAGATGAAGGATGCGCGGCGCAAGGCGCATGAGGTTCTGGAATTCTGCGGCTTGGGTCCGCGCGCAGACAAACTCGCGCGCGAGCTGATCCCGTCAGAGAAGCGACGCCTCGAAGTCGCCCGTGCGCTTGCCACCGAGCCCAAATTGCTCATGCTCGACGAATGTCTCACCGGCCTCACGCCGCTGGAAGCACAATCCGGTGTCGCTCTCGTGCGAAAAGTGCGCGAGACCGGCGTCACGGTGCTCATGGTCGAGCACGTCATGGAAATCGTGATGCCGCTCGTCGATCGCGCCATCGTGCTCAATCTCGGCAAGAAGCTCGTCGAGGGCAAACCCGCGGATGTCGTCCGACATCCAGAAGTCATCAGTGCATATCTCGGGGATCGCCATGCTGTCGGTGCGTGACGTCACCACCGCCTATCAGGGGCTGGTCGCCATCTCGGACGTCACCATCGACGTCGCCAAGGGCGAGGTCGTCGCCGTCTGCGGCGCCAATGGCGCCGGCAAGTCGACATTGATCAAATCCATCGCCGGTGCCGAGCGCCCGCGCTCGGGCACCGTCACGTTCGATGGCCAGCAGATCAACGGGATGGCGCAGCATCTCATCACGGCGCGTGGCATCGCCTATGTGCCGGAGAACCGCCGGCTGTTTCCGCGGCTGTCGGTCGAGGACAATCTCAAGCTCGGCAGCTACATGTATCGCAGCCAGGCTGATCGCGAAGAACCTTTGAAGCTCGTCTTCGAACTGTTCCCGCGCCTGTCGGAACGCCTCGAACAGCGCGCCGAGACGCTGTCCGGCGGCGAGCAGCAGATGCTGGCCATCGGCCGCGCGCTGATGACCCGTCCGCGGCTATTGATGCTCGACGAGCCCTCGCAGGGCATCATGCCGAAGCTGGTGGACGAGATCTTCCAGGCGGTGAAGAAGATCCGCGACACCGGCATGACCGTGCTGATCGTCGAGCAGCGCATGGCCGAAGTGCTGGAGATCGCCGACCGTGCCTATATTCTGCAGACCGGGCGCGTTCTGATGCAAGGTAAGGCGTCAGAGATTGCGACGAATCCGGATGTGCGCAAGGCGTATCTGGGGCTGTGAGTTGAGAGGGCACGATCAATGATCGTGCCCATGCTCCGGCAGCGTCATTCCAAACACCTTCACCAGATCCTTTACCTGTTCCGGCGACAGATGCCGTGGGTTCAGCCCGCGCAGCAGCAGATACAGCTTCGCGGTCTCCTCCAGCTCCTCCACGGCAAACACCGCCGCTTCTAGGCTGTCGCCGGCCACCACCGGGCCGTGATTGGCGAGCAGCACCGATGAATACTTGCCCGCCAGTCCCTTGATGGCATCCGCCACGGCGGGGTCGCCCGGGCGATAATACGGTACCAGTGCCGTCGCGCCGCATTTCATCAGGTAGTAGGGCGTCATCGGCGGCAGCACTGCGCGCGGATTGACCTCGGGCAACATCGATACTGCGACCGAATGGGTCGAATGCAGATGGACAATGGCCTGCGCGCTGCTGCGGGTGTCGTAGAGCGCCGTGTGCAGCGGCACTTCCTTGGTCGGCTTGTCGCCGGAGACAAGGCTGCCTGTAGCATCCAGCCGCGATAGCCGCGCCGGATCGAGGAAGCCCAGCGAGGCGTTGGTGGGCGTCACCAGCCAGCCGCCGTCTTCGCAGCGCACGCTGATATTGCCGGACGAGCCCGGCGTCAGGCCGCGTTCGAACAGTGAACGGCCGAGCCGGCAGATATCTTCACGCAGCTTTGTATCGTTCATGGCGTTTCCTCGCCATGGCCTTGTCCCATGCTTTCACAGCGAGGCCAAGCCGTGTTACCGAAAGCATAAGGCCGCATCAGCCGGTCAGCGAGGACGTGAGGAACACATATGTCAGCACCGGAAAAATCGCGCGTTGCCGTCATCGGCCTGGGGTCGATGGGGTATGGTATGGCGCTGTCGCTGCTACGCGCCGGACACGCCGTGGTGGGCTGCGACGTCGCCGGCGAGACCGTCGCGCGGTTCGTGAAGGATGGCGGCGAAGGCGCGTCCACGCCGGCCGCTGCTGCGCAGAATGCGGACATCGTGGTCAGCGTGGTGGTCAATGCCGTGCAGACAGAGGCGATCTTGTTCGGCAAGGACGGTGTCGCTGAAACTCTCGGAAAAGACGCCGTGTTCATCTCCTCGGCCACGATGGATCCGGATATTGCACGTCGCCTCGCGGGGCAACTCGAAGCCACCGGCCGCCACTATCTCGATGCGCCGATCTCCGGCGGCGCCCAGCGTGCAGCGCAGGGAGAACTCACCATTCTCGCTTCCGGCAGCGCGGCCGCCTTTGCAAAGGCCCGCCCGGCGCTCGATGCCATGGCCGCAAAACTCTATGAGCTCGGCGATGCCGCCGGGCAGGGCGCGGCTTTCAAGATGATCAACCAGCTCCTCGCCGGTGTGCATATCGCCGCGGCGTCCGAAGCAATCGCCTTCGCTGCGAGGCAGGGGCTCGACATCCGCAAGGTCTATGAGGTGATCACGTCTTCCGCGGGCAATTCCTGGATGTTCGAGAATCGCGTGCCGCATGTGCTCGACGGCGATTACACACCGCGCAGCGCGGTGGATATTTTCGTCAAGGATCTCGGCATTATCCAGGATATGGCACGATCGGCCAAATTCCCCGTGCCGGTGTCGGCTGCTGCATTGCAGATGTTCCTGATGACATCGGCCGCCGGCATGGGCAGCGACGACGATGCATCGGTGGCACGCATGTATGCGCAGGTGACCGGGACAGCGCTCCCAGGCGCGAAGAAGTAAGTCGGAGACCCACGATGCCCCGTTTCGCCGCCAATCTCAGCATGATGTTCAACGAACATCCCTTCCTCGATCGCTTCGATGCCGCAGCAAAAGCCGGATTCACAGCCGTCGAGTTTCTTTTCCCCTACGAATATGCGCCGGACGAGATCGCCACGCGCCTGGAGCGCAACGGCTTGAAGCAGGTGTTGTTCAATCTCCCACCGGGTGACTGGAATGCCGGCGAAAAGGGTTTTGCTGCGCGCCCACAGAAATTCGATGAGCTGCGCCAGAGCCTGCATACGGCACTGCCTTATGCAGAAGCCACCGGCGTGCGCCGCCTGCATATGATGGCTGGCCTTGCCGATCGTCATGATCCCGCAGCCGTCGATGCCTTCAAGAAGTCGGTGGAGTGGGCAGCGGATTTCGTCGGCGACCACGGCATCGACATCGTCATCGAGCCGATCAATGGCCGCGATGTGCCCGGCTATTTCCTCAACGACTTCATGTTCGCACGTGACGTCATCACCGAGCTTGCCATCCCCAATGTCGGTCTGCAATTCGATATCTATCACTGCCAGATCTTGCATGGCGACGTCACCATGCGCCTGCGCGAGATGCTGCCACTGATTGGCCACATCCAGATCGCCAGCGTACCTTCGCGTCACGAGCCTGCGGGTGAAGAGCTGAACTATCCGTTTCTGTTCGCCGAACTCGATCGCCTCGGCTATGACAACTATGTCGGCTGCGAATATCGCCCCGCCGGAGATACGGTCGCCGGCCTCGGCTGGTTCAGGCCCTATGCTGGAGTGAAAGTATGACGCTCGCTCTGGGGTGCATCGCCGACGACTACACCGGCGCCTCCGATCTCGCCAACACGCTGACCCGCAATGGCCTGCGCACCGTGCAGACCATCGGCATCCCCGCCGATGATCTGGAGCTCCCCGATGTCGATGCCGTCGTGGTCTCGCTCAAGAGCCGGTCCATCGAGTCCAGCGTCGCTGTCGAGAAATCCCGCGCCGCTGACAAATGGCTGCGCAGCCGCGGCGCAGCGCATGTGATGTTCAAGATCTGCTCGACCTTCGATTCCACCGACAAGGGCAATATCGGCCCGGTGATGGACGCGCTGCGCAGCGATGCCGGCGACAACATCGTGCTGGTCACGCCTGCTTTCCCGGAGACCGGGCGCACCGTTTACCAGGGCAATCTGTTCGTTGGCACCGCGCCGCTCAATGAAAGCCCGCTGAAGGATCATCCGCTCAATCCGATGCACGATTCCAATCTCGTGCGCGTGCTGGCGCGGCAGAGCGAGACCAACATTGGGCTTGTCGATCTCGGCATCGTCGCCAGCGGTGTGGACGTGATGCGCTCGCATCTCGATGGCTTGTCCGAGAATGGTTTTGGCGCCGCCATCGTCGATGCAGTCTTTGCCAAGGATCTCGAAACCATCGGCGCCGTCGCGCTCGATCACAGCATATCCGTTGGCGCCTCCGGTCTCGGTCTCGGCCTCGCGCGCGGCCTCGTCACCTCCGGTCGCGTGACATCGGCGAGCAACACCGCGACGGTCGAGAAGCCCGTCGGCGGCGCAGCCGCATGCCTCGCCGGAAGTTGTTCGCAGGCAACGCTGCAGCAGATCGCGTGCGCCGAAAAGGCGATGCCTGTGCTGCATCTTGATCCCGAAAAGGTCGTCGCGGGCAACGACGAAGTCCAACGCGCGATCGCCTGGGCGAAGGAACATCTCGGCAAGGGTCCGATCCTGATCGCCAGTAGCTCCACTCCTGATCAGGTTGCGCAATTGCAGACGCGCCATGGCCGGGAGGCGGCCGGGCATGCCATCGAACAGGCCATGGCTGATCTCGCCGAGGCGTTGGTCGATGCCGGCGTTCGGCGGCTGGTCGTCGCCGGCGGCGAGACATCCGGGGCAGTGGTTGATCGGCTCGGTATTCCTGGATTTCTGGTCGGCGCGGAAATCGCCGCCGGCGTTCCCGTGCTCCGCACTGTCGGTGCTGGCCAGGGCGATATGTGGCTCGCATTGAAGTCCGGAAATTTCGGGGGGCCCGATTTCTTTGCCGATGCGCTCAGGCTGATGCCCTGATGTCGTCAGCCCAGCCCGCGGGCGACAAGGTGCCCGGATAGGCAGCTGATTGCCACTATCGTGCGCATTACAGATTGTTCATCTTCGAGTCTGGCCGCTTACCGCCTAAAATATGTTTGTTGAAGCCTCAAACTGTTGTCGGGCAGCCACGGCAGCGCCGAATTGTTAACACTGTCGGTGAAGTGAAGTGCCGCGAGGCTTGGTTACATAGCCAATTTCATACCGTTGAGGTAAATCAGGCCTCCTGGACCAGCGCCCCGTGGCTGCGCCTGCCCTGGTTGCCCATCGATTGATGAGCCTTCGTCATAAGTCTATCCCGATGTGGCGGGCTAATCGGACAGGGCTCGTCAGGCTAGACGGGGCGTTTCGAGCGGAACTGCAGCAAGGGGCTCGCCTGTGAGAATGATCGCTGAGAGACTATCGGGGACCGTTACTTCATGATTTCCTTGGTGCGCATCGCCCTGACCAAGCCTTACACCTTCGTCGTGTTGGCCTTGCTGCTTCTGATCGTCGGCCCGCTCGCCGCACTCCGGACGCCCACGGACATCTTCCCGGAAATCCGCATTCCCGTCATCGGCGTGGTCTGGAGCTATACTGGCTTGCCGCCGGACCAGATGGCCGGCCGCATCACCACGCCGTTCCAGCGCTCGCTGACGACGACGGTGAACGACATCGAGCACATCGTTTCCAATTCGTATAACGGCTTCGGCATCGTCAAAATCTTCTTCCAGCCAAATGTCGATATTCGCACGGCGAATGCGCAGGTCACCGCGATCTCCCAAACGCTGTTGCGCCAATTGCCGCCCGGCGCGACGCCGCCGCTGATCATGAATTATTCGGCCTCCACGGTGCCGATCATCAACCTCGCGCTCTCCGGCGACGGCCTCAACGAGCAGCAGTTGCAGGATATCGGCTTTAACCAGTTGCGCACCGCGCTGGTGACGGTGCCGGGTGCCGCGATCCCGTTCCCGTTCGGCGGCAAGCAGCGCCAGGTGACCATCGATCTCAATCCGGCTGCGTTGCAGGCGCGCGGCCTGTCGGGTCAGGACGTTGCCAATGCGCTCGCCGCGCAGAACCTGATCACGCCGGTCGGCACGCAGAAAATCGGCCAGTTCGAATACACCATCAATCTCAACAACGCGCCGGTGAAGATCGAGGAGCTGGCCAATCTGCCGATCAGGCAGGTCAATGGCGCCATGGTCTATGTCGGCGACGTCGCCTCCGTGCGCGACGGCAACTCGCCGCAGACGAACATCGTCCATGTCGACGGCAATCGCTCGGTGCTGATGCAGGTGCTGAAGGCTGGCTCGGTCTCCACCCTCGACATCATTTCCGGCCTGAAGAAGAAGGTCGAGGAGGTGCGCCCGGCGCTCCCGGACGCGCTGAAGATCGCCTATATCGGCGACCAGTCCATGTTCGTCGCCGGCGCCATTTCGGGTGTGGCACATGAAGGCATCATCGCTGCCGCGCTGACCTCGGTGATGATCCTGCTGTTCCTCGGCAGCTGGCGCTCCACGGTGATCATTGCGGTGTCGATCCCGCTCGCGGTGCTCGGCGCGATCATCATGCTGTCGATGTTCGGCGAGACGCTGAACATCATGACGCTGGGCGGCCTCGCGCTCGCGGTGGGTATTCTCGTCGACGACGCCACGGTGACCATCGAGAACATCAATTACCATCTCGAACAGGGCAAGGATGTCGAGACCTCCATCATGGACGGCGCGGCGCAGATCGTGACGCCGGCATTCGTCTCGCTGCTCTGTATTTGTATCGTCTTCGTGCCGATGTTCTTCCTCAACGGCATCGCAAAATTCCTGTTCGTGCCGATGGCCATGGCCGTGATGTTCGCCATGATCTGGTCGTTCATTCTGTCGCGCACACTGGTGCCGACGATGGCAAAATATCTGCTCAAGCCGCATGTGCATCATGAGGGCGAGAAGCCGAAGACGCGCAATCCGCTGGTCATGTTCCAGCGCGGCTTCGAGAGCCGGTTCGAAAAATTCCGCGCGGGCTATCACAGCCTGCTCGATCTCGCGCTGGCGCGTCGCCCGATCTTCGTGATCGGCTTCCTGCTGTTTGTTGGCGCATCATTCGCGCTCGTGCCGTTCCTCGGCCGTAATTTCTTCCCGCAGGTCGATGCCGGCAGCATCCTGATGCATGTGCGTGTGCAGGTCGGCACCCGCGTCGAGGAAACCGCCAACCAGTTTGCGGATATCCAGAAGGTGGTGCGCAACATCATCCCGCCCCATGAGATCGAGACCATGACCGACAATATCGGTTTGCCGGTTTCGGGCATCAATCTCACCTACAACAACACCGGTGTGCTCGGCAGCCAGGATGGCGACATCCAGATCAAGCTGCGTGATGGCCATCGGCCGACCGAAGAATATGTGAAGCTGCTGCGTGAAAAACTGCCGCGTGAATTCCCCGGTACGAGCTTCGCCTTCCTGCCCGCGGACATCGTCAGCCAGATCCTGAATTTCGGCGCGCCGGCGCCGATCGACCTGCAGATCCGCGGCAATCGCTCGGCGGAGAACTATGCCTATGCCAACAAGCTGCTCACCAAGGTGAAGCAGATCCCCGGCATTGCCGATGCGCGCATCCAGCAGTCGCCGAACAATCCCGGCTTCAACATCGATGTGGATCGCACCCGCGCGCAGTTTGTCGGGCTCACCGAACGCGATGTCACCAACAGTCTCGTTGTGAATCTCGCCGGCTCCTCGCAGGTGGCGCCGACCTACTATCTCAACCCCGACAACGGCATCTCCTATTCCATCGTGATGCAGACGCCGCAATACAAGATGGACTCGCTGAACGCCCTGCAGACGCTGCCGATCACATCCGCCAGTGCGACGGGCTCACCGATCCTCGGCGGCATCGCGGATATCAAGCGCACCGCCACCAATGCCGTGGTGTCGCAATATGACATCCAGACCATGATCCAGATCTACGCCACCACCCAGGGCCGCGATCTCGGCTCGGTGTCGAACGACATCTACAAGGCCATCGAGGAGACCAAGGCCGAATTGCCACGCGGCTCCACCGTGGCGCTGCTCGGCCAGGTCGAGACCATGAACTCGTCCTTTGCCGGCCTGCTGTTCGGCCTGCTCGGCGCCGTGGTGCTGATCTATCTGCTCATCGTGGTGAACTTCCAGTCTTGGTCCGATCCATTCGTGATCATCACCGCGCTGCCGGCGGCGCTCGCCGGTATCGTCTGGATGCTGTTCACCACCCAGACCACGCTCTCGGTTCCCGCGCTCACCGGCGCCATCATGTGTATGGGCGTCGCCACCGCGAACTCGGTGCTGGTCATCTCCTTCGCCCGCGAGCGCTACGGCGTGCATGGCGATCCCATCAAGGCGGCGCTGGAAGCCGGTTTCACCCGGTTCCGTCCGGTGCTGATGACGGCGCTGGCCATGATCATTGGCATGGCGCCCATGGCCTTCGGCTTCGGCGAGGGCGGCGAGCAGAATGCGCCGCTTGGCCGCGCGGTCATTGGCGGCTTGATTTTTGCCACCATCGCCACATTGATGTTCGTGCCGGTCGTGTTCAGCCTCGTGCACAAGAAACAACAGTCCGATCACCAGACTTCGGCCCATCCGGCCGCCGCGGAGCCGTCACATGTCCACTGAGAAGCCCATTGAGCAGACCGCTCCGGTCTCCCGCCGCAAACTCGGTGTTGCCGGCGTGGTTGGCCTCGTGGTGGCCGGCAGCGTCGTCGTCACCGGTATCATGGCCCGCGCCAAAACCGAGACGGACCTCAAGTCATGGACGGCCGAGCAGGCGGTTCCCTCGGTCGCCGTGGCCGTCCCCGGCAGCCGTCCGCTGAAGCCGGTGCTGGACCTGCCTGGCCGTCTGGAAGCCTACTCCCGCGCGCCGATCTTCGCCCGCGTCTCCGGCTATCTGAAGAGCTGGGACGCCGATATGGGCGCACAGGTGAAGGCCGGGCAGGTGATCGCCGAAGTCGATGCGCCGGATCTCGATCAGCAACTGCTGCAGGCACGCGCCGATCTCATCAGCCAGCAGTCCAGTGCTAAACTCTCGGAAGCGACGCTGAACCGCCGCAAGACCCTGGTGGCGTCGAACTTCGTTTCCGCGCAGGAAATCGATGAGCGCACCGCCGATCTCAACAATCGCCGCGCCGCAGTGAAATCCGGCGAGGCCAATGTGCAGCGCCTTGAGGCGCTCGCCGATTACAAGAAGATCACCGCGCCGTTCGATGGCATCGTCACCCAGCGCAACACCGATGTGGGTGCGTTGATCTCCGGTGGCACCGGCACCGGCGCTGCGATGTTCGTGATCTCCGACATCAGCAAATTGCGCGTCTATGTGGACGTGCCGCAGAACTTTGTGCCGTCGGTGCGGATCGGCACCAAGGCGACGATCACTGTGCCCGATCATCCGAACGAGACCTTTGAGGCGACGGTGGAAGCCTCCTCTCGTGCGGTCGATATCGGTTCCGGCACCACGCGCATGCAGCTTCGCCTGGACAATCCCGGCGGCAAGCTGATGCCTGGCGGTTTTGCCAATGTGAAGCTAGCACTAGCGGGCAACACCGCGCCGCTGCACATTCCCGCCAGCGCGTTGATCCTGGGTGCGCAGGGGCTGCGTGTGGCGACGGTGACGCCGGATGACAAGATCGCCTTCAAGACCGTGACGATCGCGCGCGATCTCGGTCGCGAGATCGAGATCAGCTCGGGTCTCGCTGCGGACGATCGCATCGTGACAGCGCCCCCGGACGGGCTCGTCGATGGCGACAAGGTCCGCGTGTCCGGCCCCGCCGCAAAAGGCGGCAAGCCAACGGCAGAGACGGAGAAGAAGGAAGTGAAGGGGTAAGCGCGAAGCGCCTTAACCCACCTTCCACTCCAGCACGCCATCCCCCGCTGTGCTGATCGTCCCCTTCGCGCCCACCGGCGTCCGGTCCTGATTCATCAGCATCGCCAGCGTACCCACATCATTCGCCGGCACGCGCGCTAGCGCCCGCTCATTGGCAGCCGTGCGAATAATCACCACGCCGTGCTCGATCTCGCCGCCGCGGCCATAGATCACCGTAAAGCTCTCCACCGTCCCGACACCTGAGGCCTCGGTGACATATCTCGGCACCGGCCCGCGATTGCGATCCGCTTCAGCCTGTACGCTCACGCTCTGCGCGATCGGCTCACCCGGCGCGATCTTCGAGACCACCAGTGCGTGATGCTTGGTCACGAAGCCGCCCTGCGCATAGAGCAGTCCGGTCTTCGTCCCCGCGCGGATCTTGCGCACCATCGCGACGGCCGCATGCGCCATATAGTCGTTCAGCGGCGCGCCAAAAAATGTGAGCCCGCCCGTCACTGTCGGCATCACATCATCGCCGAGCCCGAGCGTGCGCCGCGCCATCTTGGGTACGCAGGGGAAGCAGCTATAGAGCTCGATCGCATCGAACGCCTTGCCTGAACCACCCACCAGCGCCATCACGGCTTTCAGCACTGCGTTCTGCGCGTGGCTCTCCACATATTGGTCGCGGTCGAGATAGTCGCGCGGCTCCTCCGCCGACGCGCCGCCGACGATATGAACCATGCGGTCTTCCGGCACGCCAGCCGCGCGCGCCTTGGCGAGGCTGGTGACAAGGATCGCCGCCGACTGGTTCACCATTGGATTGGCGACCATCAGCTTGGTGTAGGGCCATGCGATCAGCCGGTTATCAGCCGTCGGCGTGGTGATCTCGTCCGGCGTGAATGCCTTCTTGTTCCAGGCTTCCGGATTGGTCGCCGCGACACCTGCATAGCGTGACCACAGCTCGCCGCTCTCGCGATGCGCCTCGCGTGGTGTCTGACGCCAATGTGCGGCCGAGGCCGCCTCATAGAACGGATACACTGTCACCGGTTTGTTGACGCCGAGCTTCACCGCCATCGGCTTCTGATAGGCCGCACCGCGCAGCGGCTCCGGTGCGTCATGCGCGAATGGCGTCCACGGCAGCTCGACCTTGGCCCGCTCCGCCTTCGTGGCGGTGCCCTGCGATTCCGCGCCGGTGATCGCCGCCACCTGGGACTCGCCGCGCGCGATGCGCTGTGCGGCTTCATGGATGTAGCGGATCGGGCTCTCGCCGCCCACCGGGCCGTAATAGGCGTGCTTTGGGCTGATGCCGAGCTTTTCGCTGAGCTGCTTCTCCGGCGCCGTATAGCGCCAGCTCAGGAAGTTCACGATGTCGAGGGAGTCGATATCCTTGAGCAGCTTCGCGCCCGCATCCTGCTCGGCGCGCTGCAGCGCCTGTTCCATCAAGGCCAATGGCTCGAGCCCTTGCGCGAGTTCCTTGGGATGATCGGAGAATTCGCCGACGCCGACGATGACGGGAATACGATCTTCAGTTTGCTTCGTCATTTTCTTGTTCTCTCTCGTTCCAACTCAATCCCTCATCCTGAGGAGCCGCGCCACTTGCGCAGCGTCTCGAATGATGGTCGCAAACTGAGTGCCAGACCACTCGTGGTTCGAGACGCGCGCAAGATGCGCGCTCCTCACCATGAGGACTGTGTTACTCGCTCACCAGCATGTTCAGATGCTCCGCCGCTTCGGCGAAATCCTCCTTGAACTCCTGCACAACTGCCCCCGCGGACTTCACGCTGTCAATCAGCCCGACGCCCTGGCCGACGAAATAGCTGACCAGATCCCGCGCCTGCGCATTGCCGGCCGCTGCTGATCGATCGATAGAGGCGAAGGCATCGCGGCTGATCAGACTTTGCAGCGGCATTGGCAGCGCGCCGGGGCTGTCCGGTCCGCGATCCCATGCATCGGTCCAGACCGAGCGGAGCTGCCGCGCCGGCTTGCCGGTGCGGCCCTTGGAGCGGATCGCATCGCGTGATGACGCGGCGATCATCTTCTCGCGAAAAATCTCCGACGTCTCGGATTCACTCGTCGCCAGCCACACCGAGCCGGTCCACACGCCTGCCGCACCCATCGCCATGCATGCCGCCATCTGCCTGCCCGTCATGATGCCGCCGGCGGCGAGCACCGGCACATCGCGGATCGGCTTGATGGCCTTGATCACCTCCGGCACCAGCACCATGGTCGAGACTTCGCCACAATGGCCGCCGGCCTCGGTGCCTTGCGCCACGAGGATATCGACACCCGCTGCGACCTGACGAATCGCATGTTCCTTGGCGCCCACCAGCGCCGCCACCGGCACGCCATGCGCCTTGCCCATTTCGATCATCGCTTTCGGCGGCACGCCGAGTGCATTGGCAATCAGGCGGATCGGATGCCGGAACGAGATGTCGAGCAGATGCAGCGCCGTCTCGCCATCGAAAGGCTGCGGCTGATCGGCCGAGACCTCGGTGATCCTGAGATCGACGCCGTATTTCTTCAGCAGGCTCTTGGTGAAATCGCGATGCTCCGGCGTGATGCGGCTTTCCAGCGATTTCCAGGTGACGTGTTTTTCACCGGCGGTGGAGATGTTTTCCGGGATCAGCACATCGATGCCGTAAGGCTTGCCGTCGACATGATCGTCGATCCATTTCAGCTCCTGCTCCAGCGTCTCCGGCGAATGCACGGTGGCGCCGAGCACGCCGAAGCCGCCGGCGCGACTGACGGCGGCAACCACATCGCGGCAATGGCTGAAAGCGAGCAGGGGAAAGTCGATCCCCAGCATGTCGCAGATCGGCGATTTCATGAGCGTCTCCCGGAACTATCGAAGCCGCTTCATGTGGCGGCGTTGGGGAGAGGCTAGCGGAAGAGTGGGGTGACGAAAACTCCCTTGTCATCGCCCGCGAAAGCGGACGATCCAGTATACGGCGGCATTGGTGATGAAGCTCTGCCGACAGTGTTTACTGGATCCCTGCGTTCGCGGGGATGCGGGGATGACAGGCAGAGCGGGTGACGACGGATAAAGCTTCACATTCCGCCTCGCAAAATACGAGCCCCATTTCTCCCTTGCGCTTTCGCGCCCTACGGGAAATGCTGTCCGTAACAAGCAAAGCAAAAAATCCGGGAGTGAAATGATGGCCGCAGCGCAGCCGCAATCCGTCCAAACCCGAAGCGCCAGCACAGCACAGACAGATGTCGTGGTCGTCGGCGCCGGTTTCTCCGGCCTCTATCTCCTGCACAAGCTCCGCGGTCTTGGTCTTCGCGTAAAGGTTTTCGAACAGGGCGGCGATGTCGGCGGGACCTGGTACTGGAACCGCTATCCCGGCGCGCGCTGCGATGTGGAGAGCATGCAGTATTCGTTCTCCTTCGACGATAAGCTGCAGCAGAGCTGGGACTGGAGCGAGCGCTATGCGCCGCAGCCGGAAATCCTGCGCTATGCCGGCCATGTGGCCGATCGCTACGATCTGCGCCGCGACATCACCTTCAACACCCGCGTCGAGTCCGCCGTGTTCGATGAGATCGACAACCGCTGGACAGTAACGACATCGGACGGCATGAGTACGGTCGCGCAATATGTGGTGCTCGCCACCGGTTGCCTCTCCAATGCGCGCTCGCCGGATTTCAAGGGGCTGAAGGATTTCAAGGGCAAGGTCTATCACACCGGCAGCTGGCCACATGAGGCCGTGGACTTCACCGGCCTGCGCGTCGGCGTCATCGGCACCGGCTCATCGGCGATCCAGTCGATCCCGATCATCGCCGATCAGGCAAAGCAGCTTTACGTCTTCCAGCGTACCGCGAATTTCAGCGTGCCGGCTCGTAACGCAACGCTCACCGATGCCGAGCGCAAGACATTCCGCGATAACTATGCGGAGATTCGCCGCATCGCGCGCGAGGAGATGAAGAACGGCATCTATCAGCCGGTGCCGGACCGCGGCGCGCTGGACGATCCTGAAGAAGCGCGCCGCGAAAAGTACGAAGCGCGCTGGACCTCGGGCGGCCTCACCTTCATGGGCGTCTACAACAATCTCGGCCTCGACCTCGCGGCCAATGATACCGCAGCCGGTTTCATCCGCGACAAGATCGCCGATATCGTCAAGGACCCCGAAACGGCAAGGTTGCTGCAGCCGAACAGCCATCCCGTCGGCACCAAGCGCATCTGCGTCGATACCGATTACTACACAACCTTCAACCGCCCGAACGTGAAGCTGGTCGATATCAAGACCAATCCCATCGAGGAGATCCTGCCCCATGCGGTGCGCACCGGCGGCGGGGATTACGACGTCGACGCCATCGTGCTCGCCACCGGCTTCGATGCGATGACGGGCTCCGTCGCCAAGATCGAGATTCGCGGCCGCAATGGCCGGACGCTGAACGACAAATGGGCGGAAGGTCCGCGCACCTATCTCGGCCTCATGAGTGCGGGCTTTCCGAACCTGTTCATCATCACCGGCCCCGGCTCGCCATCGGTGCTGTCCAACATGCTGGTCTCCATCGAGCAGCATGTGGACTGGATCACCGACTGCCTCAGCGCCATGGGCAAACGCGGTGCCGAGACCATCGAGGCCACGCGCGCAGCCGAGGACAAATGGGTCGATCACGTCAACGAGGTGGCGTCAGCGACGCTCTATCCGCAGGCGAATAGTTGGTACATGGGCGCCAACGTGCCCGGCAAGCCCCGCATCTTCATGCCCTATATCGGCGGCGTCGGCGTCTATCGCAGGATCTGCGACGAGGTAGCGGCGAAGGGGTATGAGGGATTCGAGATGAACAGTAGCGAAAGTAGGCGCACGGTTGTTTCCGAATCTTCATCCATCGAGTCGCAATCTTTCGCCGGAACAACCGCGTGACTTCGAAGCTACACGTAATTTTGAATCGCAGCCCGCGTTACTGGAAACCCGTGAACTTACATCCGAGAGCGTATTGCCGGCCCAGCTTCTGAAGTCAGAATGCCGCGAAAAGCTCCCTCCATTTGTCGACTTGTCCCGGTATAGGAGCGGCATCGGTAAGTGGCTTCGACGACGGGGAGCGCTTGATGATGGCCCATCCGTTGAAGAAGCTCTCGTCGTAAAAAGACCAGCAAACTCCTCCGCATGAACTGCTTGCTTCGACGACGAGGATAGCACGGGAGGAATCCGTCGGGCCGGATGGCCGCGCCTCTCGAAAGAGGACAATGTGATTGAGAAGCCGTTCCCTTTTCCCGCTCACTGTATGCGCGATGTTGATCACAAATGCATCGCCGAGACGGGCATTCTCAAGTGAGGCGACGCGAGATATCTGAGGATCGATTCCCGTTCCCGCGCGAGAAATGAAGGCGTTGGTGTCGATCACGTCCTTCATCTGCCATAGATGCGATAGAAATGCTGAACAATCGATGCCGAACACTCGTATCTGCCCTGAAACGGTTTTGTCGTGATTCTCAATGTCGCTAAATATAAAGGGCTTGTCTCCGTCCAGAGCGAGGATCGGCATTCGGACGGGAGGGCCGACTTTGGCGTTGGCCCCAAAGTGAGGACGGTCCTGCGCTTTCGAACTCTGCGCATATGGTACGCCCTTTCTGGTCCATTCGCCCTTCGCAAGCCGCAGTTCTGTTATCGGGCTCCAGGGATAGGAGCCCGATACGACGCAATTTTTGTCCGGATCGTCATGTGGCTGCGGCTTGAGTGCGTGGCAAGCTTTTGGCAAGGACTTCGTATCGATCGTATATTCCTGTTCGGCGTAGTTGAACGCTTGGCGCCATATGGCGGAAGAAGCGGAAGATGAAGCAATGGTATCTCCCGGCTCCTCCGGTGAGCGCTCTATCGACGATTGGATGACAGGAGCGCCATCGTCGTCTTTCACATCACACCGTGCTGTTTGGCGCTTCTCGGCTGCGAAGTAACACGGATGGACATAGAAATTCTTCTTGTCGAACGTACCCATCACGAGGACTTCGCCCGTGCTTGCCAAGGCGACACTGCGATGCCCCATCTTGACGCGGCTCAGTCCAAGGTTGATGCGCATGTTGGCATTCAATGACTTGGTTGGCGACCGTCGTTCGAGCAGAATCTCGGTGCTTACGAAGCCCTTTTTTTGTGTTCTGGCGGTCAACAGAAAGTGGCGGGCGGGTGAATTGTTGACGACACTGCTCTCGAGTTCCTGCGCTGAAGCAAGAAAGCGTCCCCGGGTATCGATCGTGATTGGATCAGAGAAAAATCTGTCGATGCCTGGATTCTTTTTTGTGCGAGAAAGAACAAAACTCTTGTTCTCTCCTCCGGTGACTTTAGTCGCGGCATCGGAAACAGAAAAAGCGCGAAGTTGCGTGTCCGGAAGGTCCTCAGCGCATTTCACGGCAGGGAGATCGTCTTCAGGAGTCGCCGTGCGATCCACCGCGGATGAGATAGATTTCTGGGATGCAGATAGTTGCAGGGCTTGGAATGACAATGATGCGGGAGTTCTCGTATAGATTAGAGCGTCTCTTGGCACGATCGGCTGCGATTGAAGAACTACGCGCTGATCGTGCAGATGAACGCGCCAAAGTCGAAAGGATGGGGGCAACGCGCAATCGCCTCGCTTCTTGAAGCGTTGGGTAAACGGCTGTCCTTGGGCGGACCAGTCGTCAAGTGTGAAGAACTGGATGCGCCAAAGCGCAGGATCTACAACGGCGAATACGTCCCGTTTTTTGTCCTCCTGGCGAGCGAAGCGAAAAATTGCGCTTGGACCTGCGCCGTTTGTATAAGGTCGAATGATTGCTTGACCGAGCGAGGTTGTATCCGCCGCGACAGCAGGATGAACGGTCAGTAAAAGAGCTGCGATGCAGCCGGAAAGCATAGCGATTCCGAGTGTCGAAATTGACCGCATCTAGGATGCTTCCTTGATAAAATGAAGCCGGAAGGGTGTGAAAAATAGTTCCGCTGTAATCAAAGCTCAAACAATACGCTGGGCGCGGTGTCGCCATTCTGGACACCGATTCCGGTAGCCATCATGCCTCGTCGGTTGAAGACATCAAGCTGGAATACTCCGTGAAAGCCGTTAGGGCGGTCAGTACCTTTTGATCTCAGCGCTCGCAGATAGCCGAAGGCAATCAGATTGAGAGCGTCCTCATTGAGGCGGGCGTCGCTCGACAAGGCGAGGCGTCGCCACTCTTTGATCGCAATAGTCGTTTCTTTGCGGCGATATAGCTGGGTGTAATCCGGAGTATAGTCGCCCTTAGCTGCAAAAACCCTGCCCGAAAACGTAAACTGTCGGCAGGCATCAACCCATTGCGAGATATGATCCAGCATCTCAACGCCACTGGAGAACTTCGTTCTGAACGCTTTGACATGATCGACCCATAAGCCAGCCATGTCGGCGCCGTTGAAAATGAGAAGATCGACAAAAGTGTAGAACGCGCGCTTGGGAGCATCGCCTTCTGTCGATAGTCCCATATCTCGCTGCCAGGCATCTGCGTATCTGAGAGCTTGGGTCAGTTCGTTGTCAATCAGTGCGTCCTGGCGTGATCGCAAGGGCGGTGACTTGAGCCAGCGGCTGACGTCGCTGCGTATGGATGGTTTCAGTTGACCGGATATCCTCCAGCTCTCAAGCACTCTCAGGGCATCTGCCCTGCGGGAGGGGTTGGCCGAAGCCTTAATCAGTCTGTCTATATCTGCCCGTATACTCGGCGGCGCTGCTGCGACGAAGTCGGGGCCTCCGTCTTTGAGTAACGTGGAGTAGATGCTCGAGGAGTTATGATTCCACTGCAAGTAGCCCAAGGAAACGACGTCGGTAGCCGACACATTTCCGTATGCATCTTCGATATTCCGTTTTCCGGACTCGAATAGAGCAATGATTTCGAGTGCAGTTTGTCGCCAATGAGCTGGCACTGGACGGGCTTCGGGGAGGTGAGGCACCTTTTCTGGTAGAGCAAGAGCAGGGCGGACGCCCGTGGCTGGATTGACGCCAGGGCACTTTTCCGTCGCTTGAGCGAAAGTCGCTCCGAAGGCCGCGACCGCGCCGCCGCAAATTACTGACCGGCGTGACAGGTACACGACACATCCCCCATGTGTTTATTGCTCGGCCATAACCGTACAAAGCAACAACGAGAAGTGCAACCTTAGGGGGAGTGTCTTCTTCTGCCGCGCGGCCTGTATGAGCTGCGTCACCGGTTGTAAGATGAAACGTTCATTGTGATTGCGGCGGCGCCGCATAAGAGGGATCAGAACGCCGTATACCCGCCATCGATCACGAACGTATCCGCAGTGTGATACGATGACGCCTTGCTCATCAGATACACCGCGATGCCGCCGAAGTCCTCGGGTTCGCCGAAGCGGCGCACGGGGATGCGGGGCATCACATTGGCGACGAATTTCTCGTTGCCCATGATGCCCGCCGTCATGTCGCTCTTGATCCAGCCGGGCAGAATCGCATTCGCCGTCACGCCATGCCGCGCCAGCTCCACCGCCAGCGCGCGCACCAGCGCGTTGATCGCCGCTTTCGTCGCCGCATAGTGTTCGTTGCGCGCGGTGCCGAAGATCGAGGCGAGGCTCGAGGTTGCCACCAGCCGGCCGAACTTGTCGCCGCCCTCCGCGCGCTCGGTCATGTGCCGCGCCGCGACCTGGAAGGCATGGAAGACGCCGTCCAGATTGGTCGCAAACATGGTCCGCCACTGTTCTTCGGTGCGATCGATGAAACTGTGCCGGCCGCCGCCGCCGATGCCGGCATTGGCGAAACAACCGTCGACGCGGCCGAATGTCTTCAGCGTCGCCGCCATCGCAGCCTTCACCGAAGCGGTGTCGGTGACGTCGCAGATCTGCGTTTCCACCTTGCCGCTCAGACCTGCCATGCTTGCCGCCGCAGCCTTGTTTTTCTCGGCATTGCGGCTCCAGATCGAGACATTGCAGCCGGCGGCTGCCAGCGCCTGAGCGATGCCAAGGCCGATGCCGCCATTGCCGCCGGTGACCACCGCCACGCGGCCGGAGAGATCGAAAATGTTGCTCATGAGCGCTTCCTCATTTGCGCAGGTTATGCCTGCATCGTTGGATGATCAGCTTTCCAATCGGAAGCATGGACAAGCGCGTTCGAAAAATCAAATATGCCGGTCGAAATCCAATAGCTCCCACACCGCGGAATTAAGACGCGGGTTCATTCGCGAGGAAACCATGCAGTTCAAACACGTCACACTCGATTTCGACGGCCAGGTCGCCATCCTGAAACTCGATCATCAGGAGGTGATGAATGCCGTGTCGGTCGACATGCTCGGCGGCCTGGCAGAGGCGATGGATGAGATCGCCGATCGTCGTGACGACGTGCGCTGTCTCGTCATCACCGGCGCGGGCCGCGCGTTCTGCACCGGCGCCAATCTGCAGGGGCGCAACAACAACCTGACCGCCAAGCGCAGCAATGCTGGCGCCACGCTGGAGACCGCGTTCCATCCGTTCCTGCGCCGCCTGCAAAACCTGCATTGCCCGATCGTCACAGCGGTCAACGGTCCCGCGGCCGGCGCCGGCATGAGCTTTGCGTTGATGGGCGACCTCGTTCTCTGCGCGAAGTCATCCTATTTCCTGCAGGCCTTCCGCCGCATCGGCCTCGTGCCGGATTGCGGCTCGACCTGGATTTTGCCGCGCCTGATCGGCAAGGCACGTTCGGTGGAGCTGTCGCTGCTCGGCGAAAAACTCCCGGCAGAGAAGGCGCTGGAATGGGGCCTCGTCAACCGCGTCTATGATGACGCCGTGCTGATGGATGAAGCCATGAAGCTCGCGCACGATCTCGCCAATGGTCCGACGCTGGCGCTGTCGCTGATCCGCACGCTGTATTGGGAAAGCCCGGAAAATTCGTTCGAGGATCAGATCAATCTCGAAGTGAAGTCGCAGCGCATTGCCGGCGCTTCTCCGGACTTCAAGGAAGGCGTGTCTGCTTTCCTTGAAAAACGCCCTGCAAAATTCACGGGCAAGTAAACCTTGAGCTCAGCTTCACTTGCTGAGCTGCTCGCCCGCAGCGTCTCGTCATGGTGCGAAGGCGCCACGGGCGTGGTGGATGCGAAGCGCTTGTCCGGCGGAGCCAGCCAGGAGACGTGGTCGTTCGACATCACACATCCCGGCGGCGCCATCGGCGCCATTCTGCGCCGTGCACCACCAGGCTATGGCGCGGCGCCCGGCCGCGCGGCAGGGCTCGACGCCGAGGCCGTGCTGATGCGACTGGCTTATGACGCAGGCGTGCCGTCCCCGAAGGTGCTGCACGTTTTGAATGCAGCGGATGAACTTGGCTCCGGTTTCATCATGCAGCGAGTCGCTGGCGAGACGATCCCGCGCAAAATTCTCCGCGACGATGAATTCGCCGCCTTCAGGCCGAAACTGGCGCGGCGGTGCGGGGAAATTCTCGCCGGCATTCACGGATTGGCTGCCTCTGGTTTGCCGCAACTGCGCCGCATGGATGCCGCAACAGAAGTCGCCGAATTGCAGCAGGAGATCGATAATTTTGGCTGGCCGCGGCCGGTTTTCGAGCTCGCTTTGCGGTGGCTTCGCGACAACTATCCCGGCCCATCCGCACGCGTCACGCTGGTGCACGGCGATTTTCGTCACGGCAATCTGATGATCGGTGCAGACGGTGTGCGCGCCGTGCTCGATTGGGAGCTCGCGCATCTCGGTGATCCCATGGAGGATCTCGGCTGGATCTGCGTGAATTCCTGGCGCTTCGGCGGCATCGACAAACCGGTCGGTGGCTTCGGCAGTTATGAAGAGTTGTTTGCTGGCTATGAGGCCGCTAGCGGCATCAAGGTCGATGCGGACAGGGTGAAGTTCTGGGAAGTGATGGGCACGTTGCGCTGGGGCGTGATGTGCGTTGGCATGATGCACCGGTTTCGGATCGGTCCGGATCATTCGATGGAGCGCGCGATGATCGGGCGGCGTGCATCGGAGACGGAAATAGATCTGCTCAGGCTTCTTGCCCCGCGAGGTGCGTGATGCAGGACGAACCGAGGCCGGATGAATTGGTGAAGGCCGTCGCGGATTTTCTCCGCAATGACATCGCGCCTGATATTTCCGGGCACGCAGGTTTCAAGCTGCGCGTGGCGATCAATGCGCTCGATCTGGTGACGCGACAACTCACTGATGCCAGCGAAGGCGAAGAGCTCGAGAGGCTAAAGGCGCTGCTCGGCGACGGCAGCTTGAAGGAGCTGAACCAGCTCCTCGCCGATCGCATCAGGACCGGCGAGATCGACCTCGCCACGCCCGGTGTGCAGGAGCATCTCTGGCAGACGACCCTGGCGAAGCTGAAGGTCGATCAGCCGAATTATGCTGCGTATAGGAGAGAGACGGAGAAGTAGGATGGGTTGAGCGGAGCGAAAAGCCATGCTGTCCGTCGATTGCGGCGGGCTCGGCTGATGGGTTGTCGCCACGGTGCTGTGCGCTCAACCCATCCTACGAGTTCGGAGTTACTTCCCCTTCCAGTTCGGCTTGCGCTTCTCCGAAAATGCCTTCGGGCCTTCGACATAGTCCTCCGACGCTGCCATCGCCTTCACGGCCGGATAATCGCGCTGTTCGGTGATCGCCTGTTCGAGCGACACCTGCATGCCCTTCTGGATGGCCTGCTTGGAGGCGCGGATCGACATCGGTGAATTCTGGCAGATCGTCTCGGCCCAGCGCAGCGCCGCATTTAGCGCCTCGCCCTGCGGCACCACTTCGTTGACGAAGCCGAGCTCATAGCCTTCCTGCGCCTTCACATGGCGCGCAGTGAGGATCATGCCCATCGCGCGCTTCATGCCGATCTGACGCGGCAGACGCTGCAGCCCTCCAGCGAGTGCGGCGAGACCGACGCGCGGCTCCGGCAGCGCGAAGGTCGCATTCTCCGCAGCGATGATGAGGTCGCATGCGAGCGCGATCTCGAAGCCGCCGCCCATGGCGACGCCGTTCACCGCGGCGATGATCGGCTTGTCGCAGTCGAAGCGCGCGGTGAGGCCGGCGAAGCCCGACGTGTTCCAGCCGCGCTTGCCGCCGGCCGCTTGCCATTTCAGGTCGTTGCCGGCGCAGAAAGCTTTGTCGCCGGCGCCGGTCACGACGGCAACCCACTGTTCGGGATCGTTCGCAAACTCGTTGAACACCTCGTGCAGCTCATTATGCGCGTCAGTGTGCAAAGCGTTGTAAACCTCCGGCCGCGACAGCGTGACGATCGTGATCGGGCCCTTACGGGTGACAGTGGAGAATTGCAGGGCCATCGCGGCCTCCCATTGTTGGTCGTGTTTTTCGTTGGGCAGAATAAGCGGTGCTGCGCTTGACTTGATCGAATGATGCCATCTTAATCGCCCGATTAACAAGAGCAACAAAGCTCGCATTAAACATCGGGAGCAGCGCCGTGGATTTCTCCTTGCCGGCCGATCTGGTCGCCTATCTCGCCGAACTCGACGCCTTCATCCTTCGTGAGATCAAGCCGCTCGAAGAGCAGGATGACAATATCCGCTTCTTCGATCACCGCCGCGAATGGGCGCGCACCGATTTCGACAATGGCGGTCTGCCGCGCCACGAATGGGAAAAACTGCTGCGCGAAGCGAAGAACCGCGCCGACGCCGCGGGCCATTTGCGCTTCGCGATTCCCAAGCGCTATGGCGGCAGGGATGGCAGCAATCTCTGGATGGCCGTCATTCGCGAGCACTTTGCGACCAAGGGGCTCGGCCTGCACAACGATTTGCAGAATGAGCACTCCATTGTCGGCAACTTGCCGCTGGTGACGATGCTCGATCGCTATGGCCGCGACGATCAGAAGGAAATGATCGAAGGCTCGATCACCGGAAAGTATCGCATCACCTTTGGTCTGACCGAACCGGATCATGGCTCCGACGCTACGCATATGGAGACCACGGCCGTCGAAACGGCGCGCAATGGCGTCAAGGGCTGGCTGATCAATGGCGAGAAGATGTGGACCACGGGCATGCATGTGGCCACGCATTGCGCGCTGTTCGCGCGCACATCCGGCAAGGACGGTGATGCGCGCGGCATCACATGCTTCCTCGTGCCGGCGAAAAACGATGGCGTGAAGGTCGAGGAGTATATGTGGACCTTCAACATGCCGACCGATCACCCACGCGTGTCGTTCACGGATGTCTTTGTGCCGGAGGATGCGCTGTTCGGAGAGGTCGGCCGCGGCCTCTCATTGGCGCAATGTTTCGTCCATGAAAATCGCATTCGGCAGGCCGCGAGTTCGCTCGGCGCCGCGGTCTATTGCATCAATGAAAGCGTCAAATATGCGCGCGAGCGCAAGCCCTTTGGCGAAGAGCTGGCGCGCAATCAGGGCATCCAGTTCCCGCTGGTGGAATTGGCGACGCAGGCGGAGATGCTGCGTCTCCTGATACGCAAGACGGCGTGGGAGATGGACCAGCTCACCCAGGCGCAGGTTGAGCATACGCTGTCGGACAAGGTGTCCATGTGTAACTACTGGGCCAACCGGCTTTGTTGCGAGTCTGCCGATCGCGCGATGCAGGTACATGGCGGCATGGGTTATTCGCGGCACAAGGCGTTCGAACATATCTATCGTCACCATCGCCGCTATCGGATCACCGAAGGCAGCGAGGAGATCCAGAAGCGCAAGGTGGCGGGCTTCCTGTTCGGGTATATGGGGGCGGGGAAACACTAGTCTGCGACGTGGTAGCCCGGATGGAGCGTAGCGTAATCCGGGGACCGGCGGAAATGTGGAGAGCCTGATTCCCGGATTGCGCTGCGCTCCATCCGGGCTACGGGAGTATCAATCGATCAGCGCCGTGATCTCCGCCGGCGTTGCCACCAGATACTTCGCGCCGGCTTCCGTCAGCTCCGCACGCCCGCCGTAGCCATAGATCGCGCCGATCGCCGCCATGCCGTTGTTCGCGGCGCCGATCACGTCGTGCTTGCGGTCGCCAATCATGATGGCGCGGGCAGGATCGGTCGATGTTTCATGCAGCGCGTAGCGGAGCAGGTCGCTCTTATCGACCCGGGTACCATCCAGCTCCGAGCCGAACACGCGTGCAAAATATCTTCGCAGGCCGAAGTGATCGATGATGCGATCGGCGAATACATGCGGCTTGCTGGTGGCGACATAGAGTGTTCGCCCGGAGGAATGCAGCGCAGCCAGCACGGGGACGATGCCGTCATACAGCGTGTTCTCGAACAGGCCGACGGTGCCGAAGCGTTCGCGATAGAGTTCGACGCCGCGATCGGCGTGCTGCTCGCCGCCGAGCAGCGAAACGAAACTCGCACGCAGCGGCGGGCCGATGCACCAGGTCAGTTCGTCCTGTGTCGGCACCGGAATGTTCAGCTTGCCAAGTGCATATTGGATCGAGCCGGTGATACCGATCTTCGGATCGGTCAGCGTACCGTCGAGATCGAAGAAGATAGTGTCGATGTTGCGCATCAGTTGGCATATCTCGCGGTAAGATCGCGTGAAATCCGCGCGCCTTCCTCGACATGACGACGGATCGCCGTATTCGCTGCGGGCGTGCAGGTGCGATAGGTCTGCTGAAAGCCGTTATAGCCGCGGTTGAAGGCCGCAATCATGCGGGCGCGGCGCTCGCCGGATGGCGTTTCCGCATCGACCAGCGCCTGCATCTCGCTGCGCCATTTGTTGCCTTCGTTGTTGCCGCAGACGCCGCGGAGATAGTGCAGGGCGCCGAGGATTTCTGACATCCGTTGCAGCTCGCCATCGAACGGCGCAGCGCCGTCCTGCGCGGACGCTGGCGCGGAACCGAGGGCTGCTGCGACGATCAGAATGGCGAGGAACGGCTGGCGCATGATGGGTCCGGGAACCCGGCTGATATGCCTGTTCGACGCGGCCGAAGCAAGGCGAAGCGGCGGAGGTGGTAAAGCCGCTCAGCCGCCAGCCAGATCCTGCGCCATGGCCAGGATTGCGGCGAGGCCGTCGGTGGTCTTGTACTGACCGAGATCAACGGGATCGACCCACTGGAAATCGTCCAGCTCGTCGTTGAGTTCGGGCTCGCCTTCCACCCAGCGGGCGGCGAAGGACATGACGAGATAGTGGCCGCCCACGCCGTCCTTCGGCAACACCTCGCGAAAGCCGGACAGGCCCACGATGTCGATGACGAGGCCGGTTTCTTCCATCACTTCGCGCGCCAGCGCTTCAGCGAGCGACTCACCGAATTCCACCCGCCCACCGGGCAGTGAGTAGAAGCCCTTGCCAGGTGAGCGGGCGCGGCGGACGAGGAGTACCTTGCTGTCGCGAAAAATGGCGGCGCTGGTGGCGAGCTGCGGATGCGTGGGCTGGGACAATGAAACGGCCTTTACTGCGCCATGATGCTATCGATGTCGGATTGCTCGTCACGGCCGTTGATGATGCCGCCGGCGGCGCCGATCATCGGCTTGACCCATCGGGCCGCCTGTTCGGCCAGCCTGGCGCGTGTCGCATCCTGCTGCACGGTGCGCATGGCATCGCCAACGGTGGAGAGTATCCGGGTCATCTTGGCGACGATAGCATCGAATTCCTTGCGTACAGCGGACGGTGCAGCGTCATAAGCTGCAATGGCAAGCTCGCGGCCCTTGAAGTTCGACTTGACGAAGTGCTCGGCATAGCTGAGCGGTTGCCATTCCAAAAACAATTCGTAGCAGTCCGGCATATCCGGAATCAGCTCGAGCAACATGATCGCTTCGTTGAAGTGATTCAGGTAGTCGGTGGCCAGGCCGGTGCGCGGGTTGATATTGGCGGCAGCCAGCACCTCGGCGGATGCCGGGAGGCCCGTGCTCGCGCTCTCCCAATCGAGGCGATTGTCTTGCGCCGGTTGCACGGCCGTCATGCTCATATTCGCCACTGTTGGCGTTTCGGGTTAAAACGACCTGAAGACTCAAGGTTTGACAATCGGAATGTGCGGGCGGTTCGTTATTACATCCACGCCGGAGGCGATGCGACAGGTATTTGGCTACAACCAACAGCCGAATTTCCCGGCGCGCTACAATATCGCTCCGACTCAGCCCGTGCCTGTGGTCATCGTCGAGAGCGGCATCCGTCATTTTCGTTTGATGCGCTGGGGCTTCGTCCCGTCCTGGGTGAAAGACCCGCGCAAGTTTACGCTGCTGATTAATGCACGCGCGGAAACCGTGCAAGAAAAGCCCGCCTTCAAAAACGCGATCCGGCGCCGTCGCTGCCTGATTCCGGCCGATGGTTACTACGAATGGCAAAGCAGTAGTGGACGCAAACAACCGTATTTTATCTATCCGCGTGCGGGCGGCCCGATCGGCTTCGCGGGTCTTGCCGAGACATGGATGGGGCCAAATGGCGAGGAGATGGACAGCGTGGCCATCATCACAGCGGAGGCAACCACCGGCATGTCGGTGCTGCATCACCGCGTGCCGGTAACGATTGCGGCGGACCGATTTAGCCATTGGCTTGATTGTAGCAGCGACAGCGCGGTCGATGTCCTGGAGCTCCTGGCGGCGCCGGCAGACGGTGTGTTCGACTGGCACCCGGTCTCGCCTGCCGTCGGCAGAGTGGCGGTCGACGAGCCGCAGCTGATATTGCCGATCTCGGAGGAGGAGAGGGCAGCTGTGGAGCAGCCGGTGAAGAGAGTTCAGCGCAAAGTGGCTCCGCCGCCGGAGGACAGTGGGCAGGGATCGCTATTCTAATAGCTACGGAGTCATCGGCCGACCATCGAGCCACTTCGCATAGAGCACGCGATCCTGTTCGACGTAGTCGAGCTTCTCATAGAATTTCTGCACTTTGGTATTGTCGGAGCGTACCAACAGCATCAGCTTTTCGATGCCGCGCGCACGCAGCCAGTCTTCAGCCGCCGCCATGACGGCGCGGCCGAAATCCTTGCCTTGATGGGCAGGATCGACGGCGACGTAATAGACCCAGCCGCGATGGCCGTCGTGGCCGACCAGCACCGAGGCGACGATGGCGTCCCCGTCGCGGCCGATCAGAATGTCGGAGTTCTCGTCGCGGCGCGCGAGCGCGATATCCGCGGCCGAGTCGTTCCACGGGCGCGCGAGATTGCAGCGCTGCCAGAGATCGATGACGACAGGAATGTCAGCATCGACGATGGGTGCGATCTTCATGGCTGCACCGGCAGCAGCACCTTGCCAGGATTGAGGATGTTCAGCGGATCGAGCATCGCCTTGAAGCTGCGCATCAGCTGCATGGCCACGGGATCCTTCACGCCCGGCAGGTCGGCGGCTTTGAGCTGACCGATGCCATGCTCGGCGGAGATCGAGCCGCCCATGCGCAGCACAACTTCGAACACGACATCGCTGACATCGTGCCAGCGCGACAGGAAGGCTTCGCGGCCGGCTTTGTCGCCGAGCGTTTCGCTGGGTTGGCTGACATTGTAGTGGATGTTGCCGTCGCCGAGATGGCCGAACGGCACGGGGCGGGCGCCCGGCATCACCTTCGCCACGGCGGCATTGGCCTCGGCGATGAAGGCCGGCACGGCGGCGACAGGCACCGAGATGTCATGCTTGATCGAGCCACCTTCCGGCTTCTGCGCCGGCGAGATTTCCTCGCGCAGTTTCCAGAATGCCTGGCGCTGGCTCATATTCTCGGCGATCACGGCGTCATCGACGATGCCGTCTTCGAAGCCGCTTTCCAAAATAGACTCCAGCGTGGCACGCGCATCGTCGCGGCCCGAGGACAATTCCATCAGCACGTACCAGTCGTGCCTGCTGGTGAGCGGATCGCGAATGCCAATGCCGTGGCGGACGCTGAAATCCACGGCGATATGCGCGATCAGCTCGAAGCTGGTGAGATTGCCGCCGGCAGCGCCGCGCGAGATGTCGAGCAGCTTCAGCGCATCGGCGGGCGACTTCAGGCCGACGAA
The DNA here is from genome assembly GCA_002256345.1 of Bradyrhizobiaceae bacterium PARB1. Classification (GTDB taxonomy): domain Bacteria; phylum Pseudomonadota; class Alphaproteobacteria; order Rhizobiales; family Xanthobacteraceae; genus Tardiphaga. The sequence continues at coordinate 511,256 of NKIY01000001.1, forward strand.
GGCAGTCTCAACGGCACGCGGCTTCGGAAACAGTTTCAGCGTCGCGGCAGTGATGATGCCCAGCGTGCCTTCCGCGCCGATAAAAATGTTGCGCAGGTCGTAGCCGGTATTGTCCTTCTTCAGCTTGGACAGGCCGTTTAGAATGCGGCCATCGGCGAGCACGACTTCAAGGCCAAGCGCCATTTCGCGGGCGACGCCGTAAGCGAGGGCTGTCGTGCCGCCGGCGTTGCTCGAGAGGTTGCCACCGATGGTGCAGCTGCCTTCGGAGCCGAGCGAGAGCGGGAACAGGCGATCGGCATCGGCCGCACGCTGCTGTGCGATCTGCAGCACGAGTCCGGCCTCGGCGGTCATGGTGTTCGAGGAGGTGTCGAGATCGCGAATCTTGTCCATGCGCTTCAGCGAGAGCACGACTTCGCCGCCATAGGGCGTCTGGCCGCCGACAAGGCCGGTATTGCCGCCTTGCGGAACGATAGGCGTCCGGGTCTCGGTGGCGAGCTTGCAGATCGCGGCGACTTCGGCGGTTGAGCCCGGGCGTAGCACAAGCGGCGAGGTGCCGGTGAACAGGTTGCGCTCCTCGGTGACGTAAGAATGCACATCGGTGGGATCGGTCAGTGCTTGCTTGTCGCCGACGATGGCAGCGAAGCGGGCGATGGTGTCGGGCGAGAGCGGCGCCGGCTTCGGGGATACGAAATTCATGGGAAGTCCCTAACACGTTTCTTGGTCTTGAATCCGGTTATACGGCGGCGCGGCGCAGCCGGTCGTTGATGGCTTCGCCGAGGCCGTGGGCAGGTACCGGCATCACGGCGATGCCAGCGGCGCCCGATTCCAAGGCGATGGCATCGAGCGCGCGAAGATAGCCGAAAAGATTGGCGGCGGCTTCCCCGAGATCGCTGGTCTCGGAGAGATTCATCACCGCCTTGGCGTGATCGCTTCCCGGTAGCGCAGCTGGGCCGAAAGCGAGCAGGGCTTCGTCGGGCTTCACATCCACGGCCATCAGCCGCACCCGCGTACGCGGGGCGTAGTGCGAGGCCAGCATGCCTGGCGCCAGCGGTTGGCTGCTGTCGCTCTCGGGCTCCTCCGGTGGACGCGCCAGCGCCATGCCCAGCACTTGCTCGATGGCCTCGCGAGGCAGGCCACCCGGCCGCAGAAGCATGGGTCGGTCGAAGCAGCCGACGATGGTGGATTCGACGCCCACCTCCACCGGCCCGCCATCGACGATCATGTCGATGCGGCCGTCGAGATCGGCCTTCACATGGGCAGCTGTCGTCGGCGACACATGGCCGGAAATATTGGCGGACGGAGCCACTACGGCGCCGCCGAATGCCTTGAGCAATGTGTGGGCTATCGGATGGTCCGGCACCCGGATCGCCACGGTATCGAGCCCGGCGGTGGCGAGATCGGACACGGGGCAGTTCGCAGTCTTGGGAAGCACGAGCGTCAGCGGCCCTGGCCAGAATACCTCGGCCAACGCGAGTGCCCGCGAATCGAATTTGGCGATCTGCCGTGCAGCTTCAAGGTCCGCCACATGGGCGATCAGTGGATTGAAGCTTGGTCGTCCCTTGGCTTCATAGATGCCGGCCACAGCGCGCGGGTTGGCGGCATCGGCACCGAGCCCGTAGACGGTCTCGGTCGGAAACGCCACCAGCCGGCCCGCGCGCAGGCCATCGGCCGCCTCCGCAATGGCGGCGGCATCGACGATCCGGGTGGTGAGGGCCGTTTGCATGGCTGTTCCGTAATAAAAATGTCGCCTGCTTCATACAGGGGTTCTTGCGGTCTGCGAAACCCATCGCTATACAGCCGGCTCTTGTCGGAGTGTGGCTCAGCCCGGTAGAGCACTGCGTTCGGGACGCAGGGGTCGCAGGTTCGAATCCTGCCACTCCGACCATGATTTCAAAGACTTAGAAAATTCGTTGAATGCCCGGACAACGAGTTTTGCGATAGATCGACGCCCGCTGCGCCGATCTCGGTGGCTTCCGCCAAGACCTCTCAGATCGATCAGTTTCAGTCCGGAATTTGCAGCAACTCGTCCTCTGGCGAATGCGATCTGGGCGCTCGTTGATCCCATAAGATGCGATCCAAAGCTCGATATCAGGCCTCGGCCGAACGCTCAGTGCCGAATGAGATCATTAACCCCTTGTTAACCACGTCGTCCGAGCCTCCACTTCATGCGGTGGCACCGGAGCCTTCCTGGCCGGTATCCGATAGAGAGGTCGTTCGGCGGACACCGGGCGGCCTCTTGCCAATTTTCAGGCCTGCGATGGACAAGATAAAAGCCCGCCGGATAATCCGGGCGGGCTTTTGCCAGGTAATCGTCAGATCGCGCGCGTCGCGTTAGTGCCGAAATCCGAGATACAGGCCGATCATCGCTACGGCTGACACCAGCGTGAAACAGAACAGGCCCCAGCCGATGATGGTTGCTTCGTCCGGGCCCTTGCGCGCGGTCTTTCCTTGTACGGTCAATCGTCTCTCCCAATCGCTTGTTGCAACCGCATCTGGAGGCGGCGCTTAAGCAAATCGTAACGATGGGAGGCTGCGTGTCTAGATAGTAATGATGGTGCGGTGCAACGTGACGGCCAGCCTCAATCGTTCAGCCGCTTGCGATAGGCGATCGGGTCCATGTCGCGGACATCAACGCTGAGGCTTTTGGTCTGTGGCAGCAGAGCCGCAAGGGTTTCACGCAGCGATTCGCTGATATTGATCTTCTGCGTGTGGGTCCGGCCTTCCAGCAGATAGACCGAGACGTGGCAGAAGCCATCTTTCTCCCGCGCTACCAGATAATCTGAAAACGCCGTCGCGCGGACCTTGATGTCCGCAGCCTTCATCGCGCCGGTGTCGGCTGCGGTGTCATGCACGGCTTCCATCAGCCTGGCGACGTCGAGCAATCCGCCATGGCCGTCGTTGGAATATTCGATGACGAGATGCGGCATGGACGTTTCCCCAATTGATCAGAGCAGCAGTGGTTTCACCGTTGCTGCAGCATCGCGCAGCAACGGCAGGAAGCGGTCGATCATCTCGCCAGTGGACACACGGTCCACATGGGCGCCCATATTGATCGCGGCGACGATGGCGCCATCATAACGCCGCACCGGCACCGAGATCGAGCGGAAACCTGGCTCGGCCTCGCGATCGACCAGCGAGTAGCCTTTCTCGCGATCGGTAATGATGGCGGCCTTGATCGATTCCTTGTCGGTCACCGTGAATGGCGTCATCGCCGTCAGTGTCATCGCTTCGAGAATGTCCGTCAGTTCCTCGTTCGCATATTTGCCAAGCATCGCGCGGCCGACCGACGAGCAATAGGCGGGCAGGCGATAGCCGAGATCGATGCCTGCGGAGAATACACGCGCCGGGCTCGCACGCGCGACGAAGACAACGTCATTGCCTTGCAGCACGGCGAGCGACGAAATTTCCTGTGCCGCGCTGGAGATCTGGTCGAGCACTGGCTGCAGGATGGTGACGATCTGGTTCGACGTCATATAGGAGCCGGCCAGCGCCAGCACCTGCGGCGTCAACGCGAACAGTTTCCCGTCGCCGACCACGTAACCGCGATGTTCCAGCGTGAACAGAATACGCCGGGCGGTTGCGCGCGGCAGGTCCGCGGCCTTGGCGACATCGCTCAAGGTCATGGGCCGCGAATGGCCACCGAACAGCTCGAACACGCGCAAGCCGCGATCGAGACTTTCGATGAAGTCGGTATTGCCGCGTTCCTCGTCGGGCCGTTTGATCTTTGGCATGTGGTGTCGGCCTATTTGCCCGATTCGAATTTCTTCAGATCGAAGGCGAGATCGGCGGCCTGTTCGGGCGTCGGCGACAGAGAAGCGGTAATCAGGCGGCGTGCGATCATCTGGTCGCCGGGCCGGTTGATACTGTCCACTGCGGTGAGCTTGCCATCGCGATAGTAGAAGACCGAGAACTTGCCGTCATTCATATCGCCGCGGATCACTGCGGTATCGGTGGGCTCGGACAGGCCGACGATCTGCAGCTTGGCGTCATATTGATCGGACCAGAAGCGCGGCACAGCATCATAGGCTTCCGGCTTGCCCGCGATCATCGAGCCCGCAGCCTTGCCCTGATCGGTGGCGTTCTGCACGGCTTCGAGGCGCACGCGTCGGCCGGCGAAGGAGTTGTAATGATTGCTGACATCGCCTGCGGCATAAATGTTCGCTGCCGAGGTGCGGCCATGTTCATCGACCTCAATACCGTTGGTACTCGCAATGCCGGCCTGCATCGCAAGCTCGTCATTGGCGATGCCGCCGATGCCGGCGACGATGAGATCGGCGCGCACGCGCAGGCCGCTCGAGGTGACGACTTCATGCGCGGCCCCATTGCTTTCGATAGCAACAACAGATTCGTTGAAGCGGATATCGACGCCGTGCGAACGATGGATGTCGAGCAGGAATTGCGAGATCAGCGGCGACACCGCGCGCTCCAGCAGGCGCGATTGCGCCTCCATCAGCGTCACTTTCTTGCCGGTCTTGGCGGCAGTTGAAGCGACTTCGAGGCCGATGAAGCCGCCGCCGACGATGACGACGTCTTGCGCTGCTTCGAGGCGAGGCTTGAGCGTCAGCGCATCGTCGAGCGTGCGCAGATAGACGATGCCGTCGCGGTCGTGACCTGGGATTGTAAGGCGCCTTGCGCGCGAGCCGGTGGCGATGACGAGCGAGTCGAATGGCAGGCTGTCGCCGCCTTCGAGTTTGATGCGATTGGTTGCGCGATCCAGTTCGACGGCGCGACGGCCGAGCACCATCTCGATGCCCTGGCCTTTGAAGTAGTCGTCGCCGCGCAGGAAAAGGCTGTTGTGGGCGAGGTCGCCGGACAGGAACGCCTTGGACAGCGGGGGGCGCTGATAGGGCAGGTGAATTTCGTCCGCGACAATACGGATCGGCTCCTGATAGCCTTTTTCGCGCGCACTGATACCGGCCTGGACGCCTGCATAAGAGGCGCCGACGATGACGAGGCCGTTGCTCATGGGCGCACTCCCTGGGCGCGATCGCCCCGCAATTTCAAAGTGTTCGACATCATTAGCTCCTGATCTCTGTCCGTATATTGAACAAATGTTCGATACTCGCAAGCCGATGTGTTGAGCGGGAAATGCTGCACATGCTCAGTAGGGCAGCAGTTCATGCTGTAAAATTCTGCTTGATTAGAATTAGTCCAGCGCTAAAATTCGGACATAAGTTCAATAGGCGAACGTAAATCGTTCAAAGCTGACTTCGCTCACCGGATCGATGTGCTTCGATCAAGTCGAGTGAAACGAGGAGAGGTCCAAGCGCCATGATGAGCCAAGAGCAGAACGACCTGATCACCCGCGTCGGGCCCAAGGCGCCCGCCGGCAAACTGATGCGCATGTATTGGCAGCCTGCCGCGCTCACTGCAGAGCTGGAAGGCGAGCGTCCGATCCGCCCAGTGCGTCTCCTCGGCGAAGATTTCGTTGTCTTCCGTGACGAGCAGGGCCGCTATGGGCTGCTTGATCGTGACTGCCCGCATCGTGGCGCCGATCTCGCTTTCGGCCGGCTTGAAGGTGGCGGCGTGCGCTGCGCCTTCCATGGTTGGCTGTTCGATGTCGAAGGCAAGTGCCTGGAAACGCCGGCCGAGCCGAAGAATTCGCGTCTCTGCCAGGGTATCAAGCAGCGCGCTTATCCGGTCGTGGAGAAGGGCGGCATCCTGTGGGCCTATCTCGGCGAGGGCGAGCCGCCGGCCTTCCCGGAAATCGACTGCTTCGCTGCGCCAGGGCAATACACCTTCGCCTTCAAGGGCCTGTTTGAGTGCAACTGGCTGCAGGCGTTGGAGGTCGGCATCGATCCCGCTCACGCCTCATTCCTGCATCGCTTCTTCGAGGACGAGGACGTCAAGGCGTCCTATGGCAAACAGTTCCGCGGCGCTTCGGCCGGCACGGAAGTGCCGATGACCAAGATCCTGCGCGAATATGATCGCCCGATTATCAACGTGGAATCGACCGAATACGGCTTGCGTCTCATTGCGCTGCGCGAGCTGGATGAGGAGCGCACCCACGTGCGCGTCACTAACCAGCTTTTCCCGCATGGTTTCGTCATTCCCATGAGCTCGGAAATGACGATCACCCAGTGGCATGTGCCGGTCGATGACGAGAACTGCTACTGGTATGCGATCTTCACCAGCTATACCAAGCCGGTGGACAAGAAGAAGATGACCGACCAGCGGCTCGAGCTCTATGAGCTGCCGAACTACACCTCGCGCAAGAACAAGCGCAACGATTACGGCTTCGATCCGCACGAGCAGAAGCACGAGACCTATACGGGCATGGGCGCCGACATCAATGTTCATGACCAGTGGGCAGTGGAGTCCATGGGCAAGATCCAGGACCGCACGCGCGAGCATCTTGGCTCCAGCGACAAGGCAATCATCGCCTATCGCAAGCTGCTCCGCGCAGAGATCGAGAAGGTCGCCGGCGGCCAGAAGCCGCTGCTGTTCCTCGATGCCGACAGCGCGCGCAGCATTCAGGGGCCGGGCACCATGGATGGTATCGGCCCGAGCAAGGGCTGGGAAACCTACTGGATGGAAGTTGATGTCGCCCGCCGCCGCGGCGCGCCATGGATGGCGCCGGTGCCTGCCGATCAGACCGAGCCCGGCCACAACGTCGTCCATCTGCCGGCGGCAGAGTAAGTTTAAGGCCGTAGGGTGGGCAAAGCGAAGCGCGCTCACCACGTCGTGCATGGATCGCAATGGTGGGCACCGCGCGAGGGAGCCTTTGCCCACCCTGCAGCTTGGCTGTCGTAGGAGAGCATGTTGAGTTTCGTTGAACGTCACGGTTTGTGGTCCGCGGAGCAGAAAGAAGCAGCCGCAAGGCTGCGCGCCCTGGTCGAGGAGCAGCGGCTGGAAGTGATCCGGCTTTCGTTCCCAGATCAGCATGGCATCCTGAGAGGCAAGACGCTGATCGCAAGCGAAGCGTTGCGCTGCTTCGAAAGCGGCTGCTCCATCACCACGACGATGTTCGCCAAGGACACTTCGCACAAGACGGTGTTTCCGGTGTTCACGTCTGGCGGCGGCTTCGGCATTCCTGAGATGCAGGGTGCAGCCGACGTGCTGATGATCCCCGATCCGACGACATTCCGGGTGTTGCCTTGGGCGCCTGAGACGGGTTGGATTCTGTGCGATGTGCATTTCGCCGATGGTCGCCCTGTGCCTTTCGCGACACGAAATCTGTTCAAGAAGGTACTCGGAGATCTTGAGACGCGCGGCTACGATTTCATCGCCGGCCTCGAAGTCGAGTTTCACATCTTCCGCGTCGAAAACGAACGGATGAAACCGGAAGATGCCGGGCAGCCCGGCAATCCACCGGAAGTCAGCCTGCTGTCGCATGGCTACAATTATCTCACCGAGCAGCGCTACGATCAGATGGAGCCCGTGCTGGAGATCATCCGGCGCGATGTGCTGGCGCTGAACCTGCCATTGCGCTCGGTGGAGGTCGAATACGGCCCGAGCCAGTGCGAGTTCACGTTTCAGCCGACAGTCGGTCTGACGCCTGCCGATAGCATGGTGCTGTTTCGATCAGCCGTGAAGCAGATCGCGCATCGTCACGGTTATCACGCGACTTTCATGTGCCGTCCGAAGATTCCGAATGTGGTGTCGTCGGGCTGGCATCTGCATCAGTCGATCGTGTCGCGCGCCACGGGCGCCAATGCATTCATGCCGACCGAGGGTACGCAGCCGCTATCGTCGTTCGGGCAGGGGTACCTCGCCGGTCTGCTCGCGCATGCGCGCGCGGCAACTGTGTTCACCACACCGACCATCAACGGTTACAAGCGCTATCGCTCCTATTCGCTGGCGCCGGACCGTGCCATCTGGGGCAGGGATAACCGTGGCGCGATGCTGCGTGTGCTGGGCGGTCCTAACGATCCTGCCACGCGTATCGAGAACCGCGTCGGCGAGCCGGCCGCCAATCCATATCTCTATATGTCGTCGCAGATTCTCTCGGGCCTGGACGGTGTCGATCGCAAGCTCGATCCTGGACCAAGTGCCGATACGCCTTACGAGACCAATGCCGATCTCCTGCCGAAATCGCTGCGCGAGGCAACGTTCGCGCTCAAGGAGGATCCGTTCTTCCGCGAGAAGATGGGCGCGACCATGGTCGACTATTATACGCACATCAAGAATGCTGAAATCGATCGATTCCAGGCAGAAGTTTCCGACTGGGAGCAGCGCGAATATTTCGAAATGTTCTGAGCCGCGACGATGACGCGCACCCCGCGTCGTTGCAACGATAATCGGCACGTTTATTGAATACGAACAACGACATCAAAATGCATCGATCACTTGAGGGGACAACCAGAATGATAAAGATGAGCCGTTCGATACTTGCACTGGCGATCGTGGGCGCGATGACGGGAACGGCGAATGCCGACGTCATCAAGGTCGGCGTCATCGGCACCATGTCGGGGCCGTATGCGCTGTTCGGCAAGAACTTCAAGATGGGCATCGACGCCTGGGTCGCCGAGAACGGCAACAAGGTCGGCAACCACACCGTCGAATTTATCTATCGTGACGAGGAAGCGCCGAATCCCGCCAAGTCGAAGGCGCTGGCGCAGGAACTGCTCGTCAAGGACAAGGTGCAATATCTCGCCGGCATCTATTTCACGCCGAATGCCATGGCTGTCGCGCCGCTGCTGGAAGAATCCAAGACGCCGCTGATCGTGATGAATGCGGCAACCTCGTCCATCGTCGAGAAGAGCCCCTATATCGTTCGCACTTCATTCACCATGTGGCAGAACACCGTGCCGGCTGCGAAGGTCGCGTTCAAGAACGGTGCGAAGAAGGTCGCGATTGCCGTCAGCGACTATGGTCCGGGCATCGATGCCGAAGCTGCGTTCAAAAAGACCTTTGAAGGCGAGGGTGGCGCGGTCGTCGAAGCGATCCGCATTCCGCTCGCCACCACTGATTTCAGCCCGATCATGCAGCGTATCAAGGACTCCGGCGCTGACACGATCTTCACCTTCCTGCCGTCCGGTCCGCCGACCCTCGGTTTCGTCAAGGCTTATATCGATAACGGCCTGAAGGCCGGCGGCGTCAAGCTGATGTCGACCGGTGACGTCGTTACCGAGCCGGATCTGCCGAATATCGGCGACGCCGGCATCGGCATCCTTTCGACCTATCACTATTCGGTGTCGCACGACTCCAAGGAAAACGCCGCCTTTCTCGCTGCAATGAAGAAGGCCGGTGCGGGCAATGATGAGGTCACCATGACCTCGGTCGCCGCCTATGACGGTGCGCGCCTGATCTACAAGATGATCGAGGCCACCGACGGCAAGCGCGATCCTGCCAAGGCCGTGGATGCGGTCAAGGACATGAAGTGGGTGTCGCCGCGCGGTCCGGTGTCGATCGATCCCGCGACCCGCCACATTCGCCAGAACGTCTATCTGCGCAGCGTTGCCAAGGTGGACGGCAAGTTGATCAACAAGGAAGAACAGACCTTTGCCGATCAGCCCGACTGGGCGCTGAGCAAGCAGTAAGGACTGGTCATTCCGGGGCGCGTGCAGCGCCAGTCGTCCGCGTCCCGGAAACTCGAAATGTTAAATCTCAGATGACTCACGCCGCGTCCTCTATCTTTCTCACCAACGGCCGTATCTATCGTTCCGCCTGGGACGAGGCTCCCGCGGACAGTATCGTCGTCAGCGATGGCAGGGTGATCTGGACCGGCGCCGCGGATGCCGCGCCTGCTGCCGATGAGATTATCGATCTCAACGGCGCGACGGTTATCCCCGGTCTCACCGACGCGCATATCCATCTGTTTGCGATCGCCCATGCCCGCCTGCAGGTGCCGGTGACGCCGCGCGATGCATCGGCAGTCGATGCCGTTCTCGCGTTGCTAGTGAAGCGTGCGGGTGACATTCCGACCGATAAATGGGTGCTCGGCGCAGGCCTCGACGAGAATGGTCTGGTTGAACACCGACTGCCGACGCGGGCCGAAATCGACGCCGCCATTCCCGATCATCCCGTGCTGATCCGCCGCTTCTGCGGCCATGTCGCTGTCGTCAACAGCAAAGCGCTGGAGCTGCTCGACATCGACGATAGCATCGCCGATCCCGAGGGCGGCACCTTCGGCCGCACGGCAGACGGCCTGCTCGATGGCTGCGCCAAGGAGAGCGCAGCCGAGCTGATTTTCCGTGCAGCGCCGCCAATGGATCGGGATGAATTGGTCGCCGCCTTGCGCGCGACCGTCGTGGACAGCGCGCGCATGGGTCTCGTTGCGGCCGTGGAGGCCGCAGTCGGCTTCACCGTCGGCTTCGATGACGAATTCGCAATTTGGAATGAGCTGCGCAAGGGTGGCGCTGTGCCGATGCGCCTCGGCTTCATGAACCAGCTCGATCCCGATGAGGCCGCCGAGCGCGAGCTTGCGCCGACGCAGGACGCCGACTGGCAGTCCATGAGCCTGAAATATTTTGCGGACGGTATCGTTGGCGCGCGTACCGCTGCGGTCAGCGAAGACTATGCGGACACCCCTAGCCGCGGCTTCTTCATGCGTGAGGAGGCCGAATTGCAGCGCGTGATCGGCGAGGCGCATGCGGCCGGCTGGCAGGTGGCCGTGCATTGCTGCGGCGATCGCGCCAGCAACTGCATCATCGAGGCCTATGAGAAGGCGCAGGCCGCGAACCCGCGCGCCGATATGCGCCATCGCATCGAACATTATTTCGTGCCTCCTGAAGATGGGCTCGCGCGCATGAAGGCGCTGGGCGCACTGGTCGTCACCCAGCCGAGCTTCCTCACGCGCATGCGCCGCTCCATCGCCGGTGCTTTCGGCGCGCGTGCCGATCGCTGTTATCCTGCCCGCTCGGTCATCGATGCCGGCGTCACCTATATCGCCAGCTCGGACGCGCCCACCGGCTCCTGGTCGCCGTGGGATGGTATCGGCGATGCCGTCGGCCGTGCATCGGACGGCGGCGCGGCCATCGGGCCAGGCGAAGCGGTGAGCGCGCGCGAGGCCATTCACAGCTATACGGTGGGCGGTGCCATCGCTATGAAGCAGGAGCAGTGGCGTGGTACGCTGATGCCCGGCATGGCCGCGGATCTCATCGCGCTCGATCGCGATCCCTTCACCTCGGATGCCGCTTCGCTGAAATCGATGCAGGTGTTACTGACCATCACGCGCGGCGCCGTCGTCCATGACGCCATGTCGCAGCGATCGGAATGGCGCCCGGCTGCGCATTCGGCATAGGATCACCCATGCGTACCATCTTCAGCATCATGACCGACGCCGTCGCCTACGGGATGGTGCTGTTCATCATCTCCATCGGCCTGTCGATCATGATGGGCCTCATGCGCGTGGTGAACCTTGCCCATGGTGCCTTCGCCATGATCGGCGGCTATCTCGCCTCCTATGCATTGCGCGACCTCGGCGTGCATTACAGCGTCGCCATCCTGATTGCGGTGGTCGGCGCCATCGTCGCCTCGATCCCCTTCGAACTGCTGCTGTATCGGCGCATCTACCGCAAGGCCGATCCCCTGATCCAGGTGCTGATGACCATCGGCATCACTTTCCTCATTATCGGCATCGTCAATGGTATCTTCGGCCCCTCGTTGAAGCCGATCCCGCTGCCGCCGACCCTGAGTGGTCCGCTCGATATCGGCTTCCGCATGCTGCCGACGCACCGCGTCTTCGTCATTGCCTGCGGCATCGTCGTGGCGCTGGCGCTCTGGCTGCTGATCGAAAAGACCGAATTTGGCATCAAGCTGCGCGCCTCCGTCGATCACAGCGGCATGGCCGATGCGCTCGGCATCCGAACCGAGATCATCTATGCCGCGACCTTTGCTCTTGCCATCGGTCTCGGCGCCTTCGGCGGCGTGGTCGGTGCGGAGATCCTGCCGATAGAACCCTTCTATGCGCTGCGCTATATGGTGACCTTCCTCGTTGTCGTCTCCGTCGGCGGCGCTGGATCGATCCTCGGTGCGCTGTCGGCATCGTTGTTGCTCGGCCTCGCCGATACGACCGGAAAATATCTCGCGCCTGAATTCGGCGATTTCTTCTTCTATCTCTCGGTGATCGTCATCGTGTTTCTGTTCCCGCACGGCCTCTTCGGTAAGGCGCACGCATGAGCGACATTGCCGTGACCCACATTCCCCACAAGCGCAGCGTCCCGTTCGCTCAGGAGGCTGGTGGCGCACTCGCCATCCTGGCGCTCGGCGCTGTCGGCTATTTCCTCTACCCCGACGATCTGGCCTTCCTGACCCGCCTCATCGGCATCGCATTCCTGGTGCTGTCGCTCGATCTCGTCACTGGCTATTGCGGCGTCGCGACGCTCGGCCATGCCGCACAGTTCGGCGTCGGCGCCTATGCGGCGGGGATCGCGTGCGTCCGCGGCGTCACCGATCCCGTTGCCTTGCTGGCGGTCGGCCTGTTCGCGGGCACAGTCATGGGGTTGATCTCGGGCGCCTTGATCACCCGTTTCCGCGGATTGCCTCAACTCGTGTTGTCGATTGCCATCGGCCAGCTCGTTGCCGGTCTTGCCAACAAGCTGTCCTGGCTCACCGGCGGTAGCGACGGCCTGTCGGGTATTGAGCCTGGCAAGGTGTTCGGTGTGTTCGGCTTCGACATGTATAGCCGCACGGCCTTCCTGTTCTCGCTCGGCGTTCTGGTGATCACATTCGTCGTGCTCCAACGTTTCGTCCGCTCGCCATTCGGCCTGATGTGCCGCGGCATCAAGGACGACGATCTGCGTGCCAGGATGATTGGCGTCTCGATCTATCCGCGCCTCGTCGCGATGTATGGTGTCGCAGGAGCCGTCGCCGGCATCGGCGGCGCTCTGACGGCGATTTCGACCGGTGTCGTTGGTCTCGACAGCGTCAGCTTCGAACGCTCGGCGGAGGTGCTGGTGATGCTCGTGCTCGGCGGGGCCGGGCATCTGTGGGGTGCGCTGGCAGGCACGGTTATCTTCATGATCTTCGAGCATATCGTGGCCGCCGCCAATCCATACCACTGGATGACGCTGGTTGGCCTGTTGCTCATCCTGATCGTCGTTTTCGCGCCGCGCGGCCTGATCGAGCCGGCTCTGTCGCTGCTGGCGAAGTTCAAGCGCAAGGGAGAGGCGGCATGACCGATCTCCTCGAAGCCCGCAGCGTCTCCCGCTCCTTCGGCGGCCTGCATGTGACCCGCGATGTCAATTTCAAGCTCGCGTCCGGCGATCGTGTTGCATTGATAGGCCCGAATGGCGCGGGCAAGACGACGTTGGTGAATCTCATCACTGGCGATATCGCGCCGAGCGAAGGCCAGTTCTTCATGGGTGGCGATGACATTACCCACCTGAGCATTCCCGAGCGCGTTCGCCGCGGCCTGGTGCGTACCTTCCAGACGACGCGGCTGTTCGCCAATCTCACAGTCGCCGACAATGTCGCGCTGGCGATCATGCAACGCAAGCGCATCAGCCGCCGCTTCTTTTCCAGCTCGACGGAAATGCCCGAAGTGAAAGCCGAATGGAGCGAGATTCTCGCGCGTCTCGGTCTTGATCGCCTCGCATATCGCAAGGTGGTCGAACTCGCTTATGGCCAGCAGCGCCTGATTGAGCTCGCCATCGGTCTGGCGCTACGCCCGAAGGTGCTGCTGCTCGACGAACCGGCCGCCGGCGTGCCGCATGACGAGGCGCCAAAAATTCTCGATGCCATCAACCGCCTGCCGTCCGACATCGCCGTGCTGATGATCGAGCACGATATGGATCTGGTGTTCAAATTCGCCAAGCGCGTGCTGGTGCTGGCGGCCGGGCGGCTGATCTTCGAGGGATCGCCCCAGGACGTCACAGCCGATCATGAAGTGCGCCGCGCCTATCTCGGGAGCTATGCCGATGCCCGCCGCAGCGCTTGAGATTCGCGGCCTTTGCGCCGGCTATGGGCAGACCCGCATCATCGAGGATGTCTCTTTCGACGTGCAACCCGGCGATCGCCTGGCGGTGCTCGGCCGCAACGGCATGGGCAAGACGACGCTATTGGCGACCCTGATGGGGCTGACCACGCGTCACGGCGGAGAGATCAGGCTCGGCGAAGACAACATCGCCGGCCGCCGCACCTCAGCACGCGCTGAACTTGGCATCGGCTACGTGCCGCAAACCCGCGATATCTTCGCTTCGCTGACGGTTGAGGAAAACTTGCGCGCCGGCCTCAAGGGTCGCCCGCTGTCGGCACTGGACGAGGCCTATGCGATGTTCCCGCGTCTGCGCGAGCGCCGCGGCAATTTCGGCAAGCAGCTTTCCGGCGGTGAGCAGCAAATGTTGTCCATGGCCCGCACACTGCTCGGCAAACCGTCAATTCTGTTGCTCGACGAGCCGCTCGAGGGACTGGCGCCGGTTATCTGCGACGAATTGATGGCTATGCTGGTCAAGCTCGCCGCCACCGGCGAGATGACCATCATCCTGGTGGAACAGCAGATCGAACGTGCGCTCGACTTTGCGAACAGCGTCATGGTGATGGAGCGCGGGCGCACGAGTTGGACCGGAACGCCCGAGACTCTGAAGAGCGATCACGGGTTGATCGATCGCCTGGTCGGTGTCGGCATCCACTGAGCGGGGCCGGACGATGATGGGCGGTGCGGCTCAGGCCGCGAGATCCCACAATTTAGGGCAGCCACGCAACACGACGGCCCGTCCGGTCGTGGTCAGGGTCGGCGCATCGTCCACCAGCGCAACAAGACCCAGCTCGGCCAGTTGGTCGAGCACATAGCGGTTCAGCTTGCCCACGGGGGCGCCGGTGGGGCGTAGTGCCCGCAGCATATCCCACTGATTGGCGGTGAGCTGAAAGTCCGTCTCGGTCGACATGGTGTCCTGCTTCTGGTCGTGTTTCGCGCATTGCGCTCGTTTGATCGCGTACGCCACTTACGGAGTTCGCATGAATCTCTTGCGACAGCCTTGCGGCCGAATTTGGAGTGCACCGGATTATTTGTCGGGTGACGCTCTCGCGCTTGTTTTGCGCGGCTGTCATATCGACGTGTCACATAGGCGCGCTTACTGCGGGCGCGAATCACATCGCGTTCACATCTAGAGAAAAGTGGAGCGGCGTGCCACCCGTGTTGCGAAATATCATCGAGGTGATGCGCCATCGTCTCACTTTGCGGCTGCTAGGCATCGCTGTCAGCCTCACGATTGCCGTGATTGCGTTCCTGGCGCTGAGCAGGGCGCTGAAAGGCGTCGATCTCGACAAGGTTCTGGCCGCCATGCGTATGGTGGAGCCCATGGCGATCGCCTTGTCGCTGGCCTTTGTCGCGATCTCCTATGGCAGCCTCACGCTCTATGACTGGCTGGCGCTGAAGATGATCGGGCGTGGCGATCTGCCTTATCGCGTAGCCGCTCTGGCGAATTTCACCAGCTATCCGATCGCGCACGGGACCGGCGCCGTACTGCTGGTATCGTCCGCAGTGCGCTATCGGATCTATGCACCGCACGGCATCGGACCCGGCGGCGTTGCCCGCATCTGCTTTCTTACCGGATTAACGTTCTGGCTCGGTAATCTCACCGCGCTTGCGCTCAGTACGATCTATGCGCCGGAAGCCATCAGCAAGATCGACCAGCTCGCGCCCGAGGTGAATCGCGGCATTGCCATCGCGATCCTGCTCGGCATCGTCGGCTATGTGTTCTGGACCTGGAACGGCACCCGCGCCATCGGCGGCGGCCAGTGGTCGGTTCCGGTGCCAAGCGGCCGCAACGTATTCCTGCAGATCGGCATCGGCCTCGTCGATCTCGGCGCGGCCGCGCTCTCCATGTACGTGCTGATCCCGGAAACGATGAATGTCGGCGTCGCCCAGGTGATCGTGGTGTTCATCGCGGCAACGCTGCTCGGCTTCGCCAGCCATGCGCCAGCCGGCATCGGCGTGTTCGACGCGACGATCCTCATCGGGCTTGGCGGTGAGCATACGGAGCAACTGCTTGCCGTGCTGCTATTGTTCCGCCTGTTCTATCATCTGATCCCGTTCATCCTCTCGCTCGCGCTGTTCGGCGGGGTCGAGGCCTATCGGAATGTGGTGAAGCGGAAGAAGGTGGCGTAGGGCGATATCGTAGGATGGGTATCGCTGCGCTCAACCCATCCTACGGTCACTTCTTCAGCGTAAGCACAGCCGACTGCGCGTAGCCCCGGAATGGCCGCTTGAAGTCGAGCTGGGCCTGGTGGCGCTCGGCGAGGGTGACGAGCGCATTCTGCAGATCGCTCCGCGGGGTCACATCGAACATTGCGAGCCAACGCTGCAGCACGCGGCGTGCGCTGGCGGGCAGGCGTTCCTGATCGCCGAAATCGACGATGTGGAGCTTGCCGCCCGGCTTCAGCCGCGTCACGGCCTCGTCGAGGACGCCCTGCCAGTCGGGGATCATCGAGAGCGCGTAGGACACCACGATGTGGTCCGGCGCGATGCCGAAGATTTTCAAGGGATCGAAATCGGTGGCATCACCATGGGCGACACGGATGCGCCCGTCGAGGCCGTGGCGCTTGATCGAGCCGAGGGCGGTGGTCAGCATTTCCGTCGAAACGTCGATGCCGGTGAACTGCGCCGCCGGATAGTGCCGCGCGGCCTGGACGAGGTTGCGACCGGTGCCGCAGCCGATTTCCAGCACTTCGGCGCCCGCTGCGGGTTTGAGTTCGGCGATGAGCTGATCGCGGCCGAGCAGGTAGTAACGGCGGGTGGCGTCATAAATGAAGCGCTGCCAGCGATACATCCGGTTCATGCGATGGGTAGCGTCGTTCGGCCAAGATGCCTGCGAAGTCGCGCCGGCGGTGGTTTCGGCTTCGGATACGATCGTCACGATGCACCTCGTCGGATGTCGGAATGAATCGCACCCATGTCAGCCGAACACGACAGCGATGTGACAGTGGATTTGTCATATCGAGGCAGCGTCACGGAGAACGTTTGTCGCAAAACTGCAGTCTGCGGTTGATAAAAATTTCAGATTGTCGATTTGGGGCCGTCAAAAGGACCACTATGAACACCCAACTGATCGCCGACGCCGTTCGCAACAGCCGCTCTAGCGATGAAGCGACGGTGTGGGACTCTCTCTTCGCTTTCTGGTTCCGCCGGCTCGTCTACACTCAGATCTGGGAAGACCCGGAAGCCGACATGGCGGCGCTTCAGTTGAAGCCGGGTTCGTCGATCGTCACCATCTCCAGCGGCGGCTGCAACGCGCTGTCCTATCTCGCGGCCAAGCCGGCGCATGTCTATGCCGTGGACCTCAACGAAGCGCATCTGTCGCTCCTCAAGCTCAAGCTTGCCGGCCTGCGCGCGCTGCCGAACTATCAGGATTTCTGGGCCTTCTTTGGTGAGGGAAATTCCAAGGCCAATGCCACGATCTATCGCGAGCGCCTGCGCCCGATTCTGGATGATGAAGCGCGCGGCTACTGGGACGAACGCACTTTCTTCGGCATCGGCCGTCCGCGCTACGGCTATTTTACTGACGGCTTCTATCGCCACGGTGCGCTTGGTCGTTTCATTGGCTTCGGCCACATGATTGCCAAGGTCGCCGGCGTCGATCTCGATGCGTTGCTGAAAGCTGGGGCCGGCTCGCCCGAGCGCAAGCAGGCGCTGGAGAAGCTCCACAGCGTATTCCATTCGTGGTTCGCGCGGATGCTGACGCGTACCCCGGCGCTGGTGTTCAGCCTTGGGATTCCGCCGCAGCAGCGCACGCTGCTGGCTGGCGACCAGCCGCTCAACGAAGTGCTCTACCAGCGCACCATGGCGCTGATCGACGTGCATCCCAACGCAAACAACTACTTCGCTTGGCAGGCGCTGAGCCGCAGCTATATCGGCCCCGGTGATACCTGCCTGCCGCTCTATCTGCAGCAGAGCCGCTATGCCGACACCGCCAGCCGCGCCGCGCTGGTGACGCCGGTGCATGCCAATCTACGCGTCTTCCTTGAAAGCCTGCCAGCGCGTGAGATCGACGCGGTGGTGCTGCTCGACTCCCAGGACTGGATGGCACCGGACGAAATCCGCGCGCTGTGGGATGCCATCGATCGTGCCGGCAATGACGGCATCCGCGTGATCTTCCGCACCGCTGGCGCTGAGTCGCCGCTGGAGGAAGAGGTGCATGCTCCGCTGCGCCAGACCTGGCAGCGCGATCCCGAGCGCAGCGCGCAGGGTCTCGCCCAGGACCGTTCGGGCATCTATGGCGGCTTCCATCTCTATACGCGGAAGCAGTAAGACTCTGACTTCTCCCCGCTTGCGGGGAGAAGTCAGTTCTCACACCCCCAGATAAATCTGCTGGATATACTTGTCGCCGGCAATCTCCTGCGCCGTGCCTTCACGCACGGTGCGGCCATGCTCCAGCACATAGATTCGATCCGCGATGCGCAGCGTCGATGTCGCGTCCTGCTCGACGATCAGGATCGCCGTACCGTCACGCCTGATCTGCGTGATCGAATCGAAGATCAGGCCTTTCAGGCGCGGCGCGATGCCGACCGACGGCTCATCGAGCAGAAGCAGTTCGGGCCGGCCCATCAGCGCGCGGCCGATGGCGACCATCTGCTGTTCGCCGCCGGATAGCGTGCTCGATTGCTGCCATTGCCGCTCGCGTAGCACCGGAAAAAGGGTGAAGACCCGTTCGAGATCGCTATCGATCTCCGCCCTGTTCTTGCGCAGATAGGCGCCGAGCTGCAGGTTCTTCAAAACCGACAATTCGGAGAACAGCTTTCGCCCTTCCGGACAATGGCAGATGCCCTTGGCGACGACGTTATACGGCTCGATGGGATGCAGTGAGGCATCCTTGAAGTTCAACGTGCCTTGTGCCGCGATGGAGCGCGAGATCGCCTTGAGCAGCGTGGTCTTGCCGGCGCCGTTGGGGCCGAGCACGCCGATCAGCTCGCCCTTCTCCACCGTGATCGAGACGGATTCGATTGCCAGCGCCTTGCCGTAGCTGACCTTGAGATCCCTGACTTCAAGTAGAGGCATGCGCATCCTCCGTCTTGCCGATATAGGCTTCGATCACCTTCTCATTCTTTACGATGTCTTCGGGTGGCCCGACGGCGATGATCTCGCCGAAATTCATCGCGATCACGCGCGATACCAGCGCCATGAATTCGCGCAACTTGTGCTCGATCAGCAGAATGGTGAGGTTCTCCTCGCGGTGCAGCCGGCGGATCAGTTGCGCCAACTGCTCGATTTCGCTGCTGCCGAGGCCAGCGAAGGGCTCGTCAAGTAGCAGCAGGTCCGGCCGCGTGGCCAGCGCGCGGGCGATTTCGAGGCGGCGAAGGTCGCCATAGGGTAACGTCTCCACCGGTTCCTTGTCGCGGCCGCCGAGACCCACCTGCGCAAGCAGGTGGCGCGCGCGCTCCTCCTTGTCCTTGTCCTCACTCGCGCGCGGCGACATGCAGGCCACCAGCACGTTCTCCAGGAGGTTCATGCCGATGAAGGGCCGCGTCAGCTGGAAGGTGCGCGCCATGCCCCGATTGACCACCTTGTAGGGCGCCAGCTCGCGCACCAGCTCGCCATTGAAGTGAATAGTGCCTGATGTCGGCTGCATGAAGCCGGTCAGGATGTTGAACAGCGTCGTCTTGCCGGCACCGTTCGGCCCAAGAATTCCGGTGAAGTCGCCCTTCTTGAGGGTGAAGCTGGCATTCTTTACGGCGGTGAGGCCGCCGAAGCGCTTGGTCACGCCGTTGACTTCGAGGAGATCGCTCATCGGAGGCGCTCCGTCATCCGGCGCCAGAGCGGCGCGATCAAGCCATTAGGCAGGAAGAACAGGATCATCATTAGCGTCAGCGTATAGATCCAGAGCCGGTATTCGCCGAAGCCGCGCAGCATTTCCGTGAGCAGCGTGAGCAGGATCGCGGCGACCGCTGCACCATAGATCGAGCCGATGCCGCCCACATAGACCATGATGATCACGGTGATGGAGACGATGACCGAGAACAGTGGCGGCGAGACCTGTAGCTGGTAATGCGCATAGAGCGCGCCGCCGAGTCCGGCGAAGGCGGCCGAGATCATCAGCGACACGATCTTGTAGAAGGTGACATTGATGCCGGCGGCCTGACATGTCGCCTCGTCGCCGCGGATCGCACGCAGCAGCAGGCCCCAATGCGATTGCGCCAGCAGTGTGAGGATGATGACGGTCACGACAAGAATGCCGAGTGCAAACCAGTAGTAATGCAGCGGCGCCCTGATCAGCGGATCGAGGCCATAGATGCCTTCCTCGCCGCCGGTTTGTTCCCAGAAGATCAGGCACAGGCGCTGCAGGATCGCCGAGGTGGAGAGCATCGCCAGCGCGAAATAAGGGCCGCGCAAGCGCAGTGTCGGGAAGCCGACCAGCACTGCGAAGACGACGGCGACGATAACGCCGAGCGGCAGGCTGTACCAGGGATTGGCTGCCCAGATGGATGACAGGAAGCCGGCCGTATAGGCGCCTGCGCCGATGAACAACGAATGTCCGAAATTTTCGCGGCCGGTGAGCCCGGACATGAAGTCCCAGCTCGCGGCCCAGATGCCGTAGATCACGCAGACCGTGAGCACGCCGGTAAGATAATTGCTGCCGGTAATAGCTGGCACGGCCGCGAGGATGGCGACGACGACGATGCCGCCGATGATGTCGATGGGGGCGATGCGTTTCATGTCAGAAGGCCGCCCGTCGTCCGAGGATACCTGCCGGCCGGATCATCAGCGTGATCACGACCGCAACGAGCGACACCAGCTCCGTCCATGACGTGGAGATGAGATAGGCGACGATGGTCTCGGAATAGCCAAGGATCAGCGAGGCGATGATGCTGCCTGGAATGGAGCCGAGGCCGCCCACGATCACGATGGCGAAGGCCTTCACCATCGGCAGCAGTCCCATCGTCGGCTGCACCGTGAGGAACGGCGACACCAGAATGCCAGCCAGCGCTGCCGTGCCGGCGGAGATCGCCATCACGATGGAGAAGATCCGGTTGGTCGGGATGCCCATATACTGCGCGGCTTCGGGATCTTGCGAAACAGCGAGAATGGCAGCTCCCAATCGTGTCCGCTGGATGAACAGCCAGAGCAGCAGCAACACGAGCACGCCCATCACCAGCGCCAGCAGACGCTGCCCGCCGATGTCCACGCCGCCGATGGTGAGCTTGTCTGCGACGAAGGAGGGGACATTGCGATATTCGGAGCCAAAGGTGATGAACAGCGCCTGCTCGACGGCGAGCGACACGGCGAGCGTGATCATCAGCACAGCGAGCTGCGACGAGCGGAGCGGCCGCACCAGGAAGCGTTCCATCAGCACGCCGAAGCCGGCGACCAGCAGCACCGCCAGCGGCGCTGCGATCAGCAGCGGGAAGCCGAGCAGCGAGGTGAAGACATAGGCCGAATAGGCACCAAGCGCATAGAACGAGCCATGGGCGAGATTGAGGATGCGGGCCACGCCGAAGATCAGCGTGAAGCCGACGGCGAGCATGGCGTAGATGGCGCTCGATACGGCGCCGTAAATCAAGATCTGAAGCATGAGAACCCGCTGTTGAAGACCGGACGGCGGAAGGCAAACTTCTACGGGTTTGCGCCTCCGTTTCACGACCGGCGGAGGTTCGCCGGTCGTGCGGTTGCACGCGGTCAGGTGACCGCAATCAGCGGATCAGTTGCTCATCCAGGGCGGTGGGATCATCGGGCCGGTGGCCGAGGCCTTCGGCCAGACCACGACGCGGGCGCCGTCCTTCTGCCATTGCGCGAATAGCAGGTTCTGCAGGCCGGGGCCGGTCTTCACGTCATGCACTTCGTCGAACTGGATCTTGCCAGCGATGCCGACATGGTCGGTCTTCTCCAGCTCCTTGATCACGGCGGCCGGATCGACCGAGTTGGCGCGCTTCACGGCATCGGCATAGACATGCACGGCGTCGTAGGTACCGACACCCGTATAGACCGGCGCAGTCCCGAAGCGCTTCACGAATTCATCCCAGAACGGGATCGTCTTCGGCGTCAGTGCGGCGCGGGTTGCGAACAGGCCGACGGTCTCGCCGAGCGCCTTGCCGCTGACGCGGGTGAAGAAGTCGGCATCCTGGCTCTTCACATCGATGCCGCCGATAGGGATCGGCACCTGCGCGTCATGCCACTGCTTGACGAAGATGTCGGATGAGGCGTGCGACAGGATCACGATCAGATATTGCGCGCCGGAATTCTTCACCTTGGCGAACAGCGGCGAGAAGTCGGAGGTCGAGGTGTCGAAGAATTCCGACAGCGGCACTTCGGTGCCCCCATCGATGGCGCCCTTCTTCAGGATCGGAACCAGGTCCTGCACCCATTTGGCGTTCTCGCCGACGATGGCGACCTTCTTCAGGCCCATCTCGCCCTTGAGCTTGCCATTGATGAAGTCCACCAGTGCGCGGGCCTGATGGCCGGCATGGATCGGGAAGGCGCGGAAGATGTATTTGTAGTTCTCGTAATCCGTCTTCACCTTGGCGGTGATGGCGGGGGAGGCCGCGCCGACGCCGATATAGATCGTCTTGGCATTGACGATATGCGGCAGCTGCGCCAGCGTCACACCGGACGTGTAACCGCCGATCAGCACATCGACTTTGTCGTCGGCGGTGAGCTTCTTGATCGCAGCGATGCCTTGTTCGGGGTTTTCGGTCTCATCAGCGACGACCATTTCCAGTTTGCGCCCGAGCAATCCGCCCTTGGCGTTGATCTCCTCGATCGCCATCTTCGCAGCGTTCTGTGTATCGCGGCCGACCTGGAGCTGGATCGAGGTGGGAATACCGATCTTGATCGGCTGCTGCGCCATTGTTGGCGCAGTCGAAGCGAGCGTGCCAGCAACAATCATACTGGCAGCCGCAAGCGGCCTCAGAAATGAGTTCATGGTATCTCTCCCTAGACTTACATCTGGGTCATTGCCCGATGCTTTTTGTATGAGACCAGACTGCCAAGCGCGCGGAGCGCAAGTCAAGAACGATTGCGCGCAATGGCATGTTGTCGCGCCGTACTATCCGTTTGTTTGAGAGGAGAGCCTCTGCTGCAATGCGAGTTCGTGTCTTGGATGTACACCCGAACGAAGTCACTCGTTGCATGGTTGTGAGCAATGGCAGCCCACTCGATGAGCGTTGCATGCAAACTTAGTTTGAATTGATGTTTGAAACGGCAGCGTCGCTGCCCGAAGGGGTGGGACCGCCGACGCAGGTGAAAACGGCGGTCCCGTGCCGGGCATTAAAATTCGAGGAAGGGAAAGCGACTTCCGCCTCCGCGCTGCACGGCACGGGATTGACGGTATATTGCGCCGCATTTGCTGCAACTTACTTCAAATTTTAACCTAACTGATTAGGCTTACTAGGCTGGCTTTTTGAGTAATTTCGCCAGAGGCGGAGAATAATTTACTCCGTGATCGCGCATCAGCGTGATCTCATTGGCATTGGCGCAGTAATCCTCGTACTTAGCGGCTGCAGTCTTGGCTGCAAGATCGGCGTGGCAGGCGCGCTTATGGGCGCAGCCGGCGCAGGCATGGCGCATCTCCATCATTTGCGGCGGCGCGATCTTGTTGATCGTCTCCTCACGAAAGCCGAGCGCCCGGAGTAGCCGTGGAAGTTCTTCCGCGCCATCGGTGCCGTGGCGGACAAGGGCGTCGAGGTCCGCCGGGGTCAGCCCGAGTTCATGCGCCATGCGGCGATGCTCGCCGGGGTCGAGTCCGCCAAGTTCGGCGAATTGGCGGCGCTGCTGAAGCCAGTCGCCCAGTTGGTCGAGCACATAGCTGACGACGGGATAGGGATGGTGGGCTGGTGTCATCGCGTTCTCCTGCTGCTGACAATGTTACGCGCAGGATCGATCCGATGGGCTCCTACCACATTGTTCCAGATCAATCGCCGGTTGCGGCCGGGCTGGTTAGGCTTACCGGCAGAAATGCCTGTCCTTGAGCCATTTCCATGGAACGGCTGGGGTGGATTCCCGGTTGTTCGTCCATAGATTGGAGCCACTGTCATTTTCCAGAAGCCGGGAACGTGGCGTCGGGAGGCGTAGATGACGTTCAGATTTTTGACCGCAGCTGCCGTCGGCATCGCATTGCTGACAGGGTTGTCGGCTGCGCAGGCCGAGCCGGCTGCAACGACTTACAAAGCTGGTGAATTCCTGATGCTCGATTTGCAGAAGGCGTTGCTGTCGCCGAAACCGCTCGGGCCCCGCGCAAAGTTCGAAGCGTATCCGATCGAAGCCCGCTCTGACGCCAAGAACGCGATCGATGCAGCAGCCGACAAGACGGTGGCGCAGAAGGCGGTGCCGGTCGCGAGGCCGCCGCGCAATGTCGCTACGCGCCCGCAACCGCCAGCACGCACGCGAGTCGCCCGTCCGCGGAGCAATCCGCTGGACGCCAATGCGGCGGATACACGGATTCAAACCTGGCCATGCCGGTCGGGCGGGATTTGTAACTGGCAGCGCTAAGCGTGGCTTTTGCTTTACAACTGAAAACGGCGACGCAATGCGTCGCCGTTTTGCTTTGTTCGCAAGAAACGTGAGGACTTAGCTCTTCACATCTTCCACGCCGCACCATTCGGCGATGAACAGTGCCAGCGCCGTTGTGGTCTTCTTCAGCGAGGGGAGATTGACGCCTTCGTCGAAGCCGTGGACGCCGCGCGAGATGCAGCCGTAGTTCAGCGTCGGCACCTTGTCGAACAGCGCATAGACGCGGCTGTCGAGATAGGCCAGCGAGGTCTCCGGCTTCGGCTTCTGGCCGAACACCACTTCATGCGCCGCAGCCAGGGTGTTCTCGGCATCCGAGCCGGGCTTGAGTTCATAGCCTTCGGCCTGGAAGCCGTTGAAGGTCACGGTCGGCGGAATGTTCGACAGGAACGGATCCTGACGCGAGAAGGCGGCGACACGGTCGACGATCTCCTTCTTGGCGGCTTCCGCGGTCTTGCCGGGGAGCAGCGAGATGCGGAAGTCGATCTTGCACCAGGCCGGCACCGACGAGGCCCAGTCACCGCCTGCGATCTTGCCGATGTTGAGATTCACCGGTTTCTCGATATGCTTGAAGTGCTCGTGCTCGCCCTTGGTTGCGTTCCATTCGGCTTCGAGCTTGCGCAATTCGCCGACGACACGATAGGCGCCGTCGATGGCATTCGCGCCGGTCCCCATGCGCTGCACATGCACCGGCACGCCGCGCACTTCCACCTGGAACCAGACCACGCCGACATTGGCGCGGGTGATGGTCTCATGCGAGGGCTCCGAGATCACCACGGCATCGGCCTTGTAGCCGCGTAGATGCGTCATCAGCGCGCCGTCGCCGGTGGATTCTTCCTCGACCACCGACTGGATATAGACGGTCGCCGCCGGCTGCAGGCCAATGCTCTTGAGCGCGTCGAGTGCGAAGATGTTGGAGGCGCAGCCCGCTTTCATGTCGCCGGCGCCGCGGCCCTGCATCCACTCGCCCTGGATGACGGGGTCGTAGGGCGGGGTGCTCCACATGTCGTGCGGGCCTTCCGGCACCACGTCCACATGGCCCTGCAGGATCAGCGAGCGGCCT
Source organism: Bradyrhizobiaceae bacterium PARB1 (assembly GCA_002256345.1). Taxonomy (GTDB): domain Bacteria; phylum Pseudomonadota; class Alphaproteobacteria; order Rhizobiales; family Xanthobacteraceae; genus Tardiphaga. The sequence goes on from NKIY01000001.1 coordinate 536,638, forward strand.
GTCTCATTGCGCGGGCGATGCGTGCCCACAACGATCGGAGCCTGCGAATGCTTATCGTCCCATGCGCCGGCGCCGGGATGGCGCTTCAGCGCTTCGGTATCCATGTTGAAGCGCTCCATGCTGTAGCCGCGCTCCTTCATGGCGCGGAACATGAAGTCCTGCATGGTGTGTTCGTTGCCACGGGTGGACTCGTGACGAACCATGTTCTGGGTGAACTTGACCTGGGCATCAAAGCCCTTGTCGACGGCGGCGATGATCTTGTCGCGGAGTGCGGGATCGAGGGGCATTCGGGTGTTTTCCTTTTTATTAGTTTGCTTGGTCGTCGAAAGTAACGGTGGCGCTCGATCACCTCTCCCCCTAGCGAAGCTTCGCTTCGCGGGGGAGAGGTGAAACAAGATCAAGCCGTCAGCGCGCGCTCGAGCTTTTCCATGCCTTCGTCGAGGATCTCGTCCTGGGCGGTGAGCGGCACCAGCACACGGATGGTGTTGAAGTTGACGCCGCAGGACAGCAGGATCAGGCCTTCTTCGGTGGCCTTCTGCGTCACCTTCTTGGTCATTTCCGCATCCGGCGTATCGGTGCCGCGCTCCTTGACGATATCGAAGGCGATCATGGCGCCGACATTGCGGATCGCCGCGATCGGCACGAGGTCGTTGCGTTGCTGCATCTTCTTCAGGCGCGTGGTGATGCGCTCGCCGATATGGTTGGCGCGATCAACCAGCTTCTCCTTCTCGAACACGTCGAGCACGGCCATGGCAGCCGCGATCGCCAGCGGATTGCCGGCATAGGTGCCGCCCAGGCCGCCCGGATCGGCAGCGTCCATGATCTTCGCTTTGCCGATCACGCCCGACAGCGGGAAACCACCGGCGAGGCTCTTGGCCACGGTGATGAGATCAGGCTTCACGTCGTAATGTTCCATTGCGAACATCTTGCCGGTGCGGCCGTAACCCGTCTGCACTTCGTCGGCGATGAAGACGATGCCGTTCTCGTTGCAGATTTTTCGCAATGCGCGCATCAGTTCCGGCGGCGCCTGGTGGAAGCCGCCTTCGCCCTGCACGGGCTCGATGATGATGGCAGCGACGCGGGCCGGATCGATATCGGCCTTGAACAGGAAGTTGAGGTACTTCAGCGACTCCTCGACGGTGACATCGAGCTGGGCGGCCGGGAAGGGCACATGCCAGACTTCCGGCATCGAGGCGCCGAAGCCCTTCTTGTAGGGGAACACCTTGCCGGTCATGGTCATGGTCATGTGGGTGCGGCCATGGAAACCGCCGGTGAAGGCGATCACGCCGGCGCGGCCGGTTGCGGCGCGCGCCATCTTGATGGCGTTTTCGGTGGCTTCGGCGCCGGTGGTGAAGAAGGCGGTCTTGGTGTCGCCGTCGATCGGGGCCAGCTTGTTGAGGCGCTCGGCGAGGGTGACATAGGATTCATACAGCAGCACCTGGAAGCAGGTGTGCGTGAAGTTTTCCATCTGCGCCCTGACGGCAGCCATGATGTGCGGATGGCAGTGGCCGGTGTTCAGCACGGCGATGCCGCCAGCGAAATCGACATAGCGCTTGCCTTCGACGTCCCAGACTTCGGCGTTCAGCGCGCGCTGCGCCGAGATCGGGGTGGAGTGGCCGATGCCGCGAGGAACTGCGGCTTCGCGGCGCGCGAAGATTTCTGCATTGGTAGCCATTCGAGTTTGGTCCTTCGAGTTTTCTTGAATTGTTGTAGGAGACGGCTGTTTAGGCCGTAGGACGGGTAGAGCGTAGCGATACCCATCGCTTTCGTTGACGTGAATGATGGGTTTCGCGAAGACGCTCTACCCATCCCACGAATGCGGTGATCAGCGCGCCGATTCAAAGCCGGCGAGCGTGGAGGTGAGATTGGCCCCCAGGATGTCGGAGAGATATCCGCCTTCCTGAACAATGACGGTGGGCAGGCCCATGCGCGCAATGGCAGCGCCGATGCGGTTGAAGCCTGGTGTGGTGACTTTCAGTGCCGCAAGCGGGTCGTGCTCGGAAGCATCGAGGCCGAGCGCAAGAACGAGCGCTGTGGGCGCGAATGACTTGATCGTCTTCTCTGCCAGCGCGAGCGCATCGATGAAACCGTCGTCGCCGGTGCCCAGCGCGAGTGGGATGTTGAGATTGGTGCCGAGGCCATTGCCTTCCCCCTTCTCATCCGCATAGCCCCAGACGAACGGATAGTAGCCAGTCGGGTCCGCATGGATCGAGACGGTCAGCACATCCGGGCGCGAATAGAAAATGCCCTGGGTGCCGTTGCCGTGATGCACGTCAACATCGAGGATGGCGACGCGTTCATGTCTGGTGCGCAGGTGCTCGGCAGCGATCGCTGAATTGTTCATGAAACAGAAGCCGCCGGCCATATCTCTGTAAGCATGATGGCCGGGCGGGCGGCACAGTGCGTAGACGGCGTCTTCGCCATCCATCACCATTTGCGCGGCCGTGACGGCGACATCCGTAGAGGCGCAGGCGCCGGCCCAGGTGCCCCGGCCGATCGGCGCGGCGGTATCGGCGGTGTGCCAGCCGAGCTTGCCGATGATGTGGGTGGGATAGCTGCCCGGCACGCGGTTGGGGTGGATGTTGGCGATCATTTCCGGGCCGTAGTCCGGCAGCTGCGTCCATTCCTCCCATGCGCTTTCGAGAAAGCGCAGATATTCGGGCGAATGTACGCGGGCCCGCGGGCCTTGGCCGAATTCGGTCGGCGCGACCAGCGTATGCTTGCCGTCGGCGAGGCCCTTGAGCAGGCGCTCGGCACGCTCCGGCTGCTCGGTGGTCTTGCGGACCTGGCCGCGTACCAGGAAGAATTGCGGGTCATGACTCTTGTGCTTGTCCGAATAGACTGCCTTCACGGGGCGGCTCCATTGGTTGATGCGGGGATTTCGCGGACGAGTTTACCGACTTCGCGCCAGGCGGCGGCGATGTGATAGTCGAACCGTGCCGCGATGATGTCGGCATGACCCTGTTCGAGCACGTCCAGCAGGGCTTCGTGCGTCTGTGCAATGCGCGATGGATCGTCATAGAGGCGGCCGATCAGGCCGATTACCATGCGGAGCTCGGACGACAGATCGTCGAACACTTTCAGCAGCCGCTGGCTGCCGGCGATCTCAATGACCATACGGTGGAATTTATAGTCTTCCTCGACCTGCCTTGCGTGGTCTTCCAGATCAGCCGTTTCATGCAGGACGTCGATCTGTCGACGCAGTGCGTCGCGATTGGCGGGGGTGAGGTTCTTGGCCGCAAGCAGCGCCGCATGACATTCGACGCAGATGCGCAGATCGTAAATCTCGTCGATATCGCGCGCTTCGAGTTTGCGCACGAAGAAGCCACGGCGCGGATGTGAGACGAGAAGACCCTGCTGCTCCAGCAGTCGCGCTGCTTCGCGCACTGGCGCACGGCTGATGCCGAGTTCGCGCGCAATACCCGCTTCGACGACTTTGGCACCAGGTGCGAGCTGTCCGTTGATCACTGCCTGCGTCAGCACACGCGCCACCTGACCGACGAGATCGGTGTCGGCGAGGGCAGCCAGACCAACAGGAGGGGACATCAAACGCATAGGGAAAAAGCCCGTTTCATGCCGTGTACAAGAATTAAGCGTCGATTGTCGACAGTTTAATCTTGCGGCCTGCCATGCGATTGTGTTTGCTCAACCCATCTTAAAAAGCCGGGAAGTACGCCTGTGAATATGCATGCCAATTTGACGCCGACCCTCGATGCCGCCAAGCAGGTCCGTGTCGATCTCGCTGCTGCCTATCGTTTGATCCATCGCCACGGCCTCGATGACAGCATCTATACGCATATCTCCGTCCGCGTTCCCGGCACCAAAGACCGCTTTCTCATCAATCCCTATGGCATGCGGTTCGAGGAAGTGACGGCGTCGAACCTCGTTACGGTCGATACCGACGGCAAGGTCGTTGATGACCCGCTTGGCCTCGGTATCAACCCCGCTGGCTTCACCATTCATAGTGCAGTGCACTCGGCGCGCCACGATGCGCATTGCGTGCTACATACCCACACCGTCGCTGGTGTCGCGGTGTCGTGCCTCAAGGAAGGCCTTATGCCGCTAAACCAGTGGTCCATGCAGTTTACCGACCGCATCGCCTATCATGATTTCGAGGGCATCGCGCTCGACCTGTCGGAGCGCGAGCGTCTCGTTGCCGATCTCGGCGACAAGATGGTTCTCATCCTGCGCAACCACGGCCTGCTCACCTGCGGTCGCTCTGTCGGCGAAGCCTTCAAGCTCATGTTCAACATGGAGCGCTCCTGCCGCGCGCAGCTCGCCATTCTTTCAACTGGCGCTGAAATCGTTCGCCCGTCGCACGCCATTGCCTCGCACACCGCCGGCCAGTATGACCGCGGCTACACGAAGGTGCACGCAGAAGGCAAACCGGACAGTGAATGGGAAGCGTTCAAGCGCATGCTCGATCGTACGGATCCCGATTACAAGACTTGATCCGGTTCGTACCAAACATCGTCAATTGTTCTGGGTCGCGTGCCGTCAGGCTCCAAGGGGGAAAGAGATGTTGAAGAAACTGGTATTGGCGTTGGCTCTCAGCAGCGTGAGCACATTCGCTCTGGCGCAGGAGCCGAAACTCGGCGGCACTATCAATGCCGTGATCCAGCCGGAGCCGCCCGGTCTGATGCTTGCGCTCGTGCAGAACGGCCCGACCCAGATGGTGGCAGGCAACATCTATGAAGGCCTGTTGCGCTACAACAAGAAGCTGGAGCCGCAACCAGGCCTCGCCGAGAGCTGGACCATCAGCCCCGATGCGAAGACCTACACGTTCAAGCTCAAGCAGGGCGTGACCTGGCATGATGGCAAGCCGTTTACTTCGGCTGACGTGCTGTTCTCCATCGAGACGCTTAAGGTCACCCATGCGCGTGCGCGCGGCAATCTCGTTCAGCTCGAGAAGGTCGAGGCGCCAGACGACTACACCGTCGTCTTCACGCTGAAGCAGCCGTTCGGCCCCTTCATCGGCATCTTCGAGGTCGGCTCGATGCCGATGATCCCGAAGCACATCTACGAAGGCACCGATATCAAGACCAATCCGGCCAACAACACGCCGATCGGCACCGGTCCTTTCATGCTCAAGGAGTGGAAGAAGGGCTCGTTCATCCAGCTGGTGAAGAACCCGAACTATCACGTCAAGGGCAAGCCCTATATCGACGGCATCTACTGGCAGGTCATTCCGGATGCTGCTGCGCGCTCGGTTGCCTACGAGACCGGCAAGGTCGATGTACTGCCCGGCGGTTCGATCGAGAATTTCGACGTGCCACGCGTCAGCAAGCTGCCGAACACCTGCGTCACCGGCGAGGGCTGGGAGTTCTTCTCGCCGCTCGCCTGGATGTGGTTGAACAACCGCAACCCGATCCTCGCGAACAAGAAGGTTCGTCAGGCCATCATGTATGCGGTGGACCGCGAATTCGCGAAGGACGTGATCTGGAACGGCCTCGGCAAGGTAGCAACTGGCCCGTCGGCGTCGACCATCAAGTTCTATACCGACAATGTGCCGAAGTATCCTTACGATCCGGCGAAGGCCAAGGCTCTCCTCAAGGAAGCCGGTTACAAGGGTGAAAAGATCCGCATCATGCCGCTGCCCTACGGCGAAACGTGGCAGCGCTGGGGTGAGGCTGTGAAGCAGAACCTCGTTGATGTCGGCTTCAACATCGAGACCATCGCCACTGACGTGCCGGGCTCGAACCAGCGCAACAGCGAATGGGATTTCGATATCTCCTTCACCTATCTCTATCAGTACGGTGATCCGGCGCTGGGTGTCGCTCGTAACTACGTGTCGAGCCAGATCGTCAAAGGTCAGCTCTTCAACAATCTCGAAGGTTATTCGAATCCGGAGGTCGACAAGCTGTTCGAGGAAGGCGCGACGGCAACGCCGGATTCGAAGCGCAAGGAGATCTACGACAAGGTGCAGAAGATCCTGGTCGAGGACGTTCCGGTGGCGTGGCTGCTCGAACTGCAGTTCCCGACCATCATGAACTGCAAGGTCAAGAACCTCATCACCACCGGCATCGGCGTGAATGACGGCTTCCGCGATGCCTGGATCGACAAGTAAGTAACGCTGTCCAGTGCCCGTGACGATCGCAATGATCGTCACGGGTTTTCTTTTGCTCTCACCTGACCGCGGTGGATCTCTGATGCTGTCATTTGTTGCCCAGAGGATCGTGAAGGGCGTTTTCGTCCTGCTCGCGATCGTCGTGATGAACTTCTTTCTGATCCGCCTCGCGCCAGGCGATCCCGCCTCGGTGATGGCCGGCGAAGCCGGCGCCAGCGATGCGCAATTCGTGCAGCAGCTGCGCGAGAAGTTCTCGCTCGACCGACCTCTGCCCGAACAGCTCTTCACCTATGTGAAGGGCGTCGTGAAGCTTGATCTCGGCTTTTCGTTCCGCCAGCAGGCGCCGGTGTCCACGCTGATCGCCGAACGGCTGCCAGCGACGCTGCTGCTGACGCTGACGGCGTTCGCGATATCGCTGATCCTCGGCATCACATTCGGTACGCTCGCCGCGAGATTTGCGGGGACATGGGCGGATACCGCCATCACCGTTTCTGCGTTGTTGTTTTACGCGACGCCGATTTTCTGGGTCGCGCTGATGTCGATCCTGCTGTTCTCCGTCTATCTCGGCTGGCTGCCCAGCTTCGGCTACGAGACGGTGGGCGCGAATTACACCGGATGGGCGCATGTGAAGGATGTCGCCCTGCATCTGGTCATGCCGGCGATGACCATCGGTCTGTTTTTCATGGCGACCTATACGCGCATGACCCGCGCCTCGATGCTCGAAGTGAAGCGGCTTGATTTCGTCAAGACCGCGCGCGCCAAGGGTCTCCGCAACAACATCATCCAGCGCCGCCACGTGCTGCGCAACGCACTGCTGCCGGTGGTGACGCTGGCAGGCGTGCATTCGGGCACGCTGGTCGGCGGCGCCGTGCTCACCGAGACGGTGTTTGCGTGGCCGGGCATCGGCCGTCTGCTCTATGAGGCGCTGCTCCAACGCGACTACAACCTCCTGCTCGGCGTCTTCGTGGTCTGCTCGGCCATGGTGCTGATCTTCAATCTCGTCACCGACCTCGTCTATCGTCTGGTCGATCCGCGCATCGAGTTTGCCAAATGAAGAAGTTCTGGAAATTGATGCTGCGCAATCCCGGCGGCGTGATCGGACTGGTCCTGCTGACCGTGGCGGTGATCATTGCGATCTTCGGCCCGATGATTTTTCCGACCTCGCCGTGGCGCATGGTGCAGCGGCCGTTCCTGCCGCCCTTCACCAATCCGATGGTGACGCTCGGCACCGACGCGCTTGGCCGCGATGTGTTCGCCGGCTTGATCTATGGCGCGCGGGTGTCGTTGCTGGTCGGTCTCGTCTCCACCACGGTGGCGCTGACCATTGGCGTGCCGGTGGGCGCCATCGCCGGCTATTTCGGCGGAAAGGTCGATGACGCGATGATGCGCGGCACCGAATTCTTCCAGACCATTCCGAGTTTCGCGCTGGCCATCGTGCTGGTGGCCATCCTGCAGCCGTCGATCTATTCCATCGTCGGCGCCATCGCCATCGTGTCCTGGCCGCCGGTGGCGCGCCTTGTCCGCGGCGAGGTGCTGTCGCTGCGTACGCGCGAATATGTGCAGGCTGCGGTCGTCACCGGCCAGAGCAACAGCTGGATCATCTGGCGCGAGATCCTGCCGAATGCGCTCTCGCCGGTGATCGTGCTGGCCTCGCTGATGGTGGCCAATGCGATCCTGCTGGAATCCTCGCTGTCGTTCCTCGGTCTTGGCGATCCCAACCTGATGTCCTGGGGCTACATGGTCGGCGCTGGCCGCACCGTGATCCGGCAGGCCTGGTGGATCACCGTATTCCCCGGCATCGCCATCCTGCTCTCGGTGCTCGCCATGAACCTGATCGGCGAAGGCCTCAACGATGCGCTCAATCCGCGCCTGGCAAAGGATAGCCGCTGATGACCCAAGCGCCCGCGGTTGCCATCAAGAACCTGAAGATCGCGCTGCCCAAGAGCGCGGAACGTGCCTATGCCGTCGATGGCGTCTCCATCGATCTGATCCCCGGCGAGATCGTCTGTGTGGTCGGTGAATCCGGCTCGGGCAAGTCCATGTGCGCCCATGCGCTGATGGGCCTGTTGCCCGATACGGTGAAAACCGAGACCGGCGAGATTTCCTTCGAGGGCAAGAATCTCCTGAAATTCAGCGAAGACCAATGGCGAGACGTGCGTGGCCGCGGCATCGCCATGGTGTTCCAGGAGCCGATGACCGCGCTCAATCCTTTGATGCGCATCGGCGACCAGATGATGGAGATGTTCGAGGCTCATGGCCTGCTGACGCCGAGGGAGCGCCGCGCCAAGGCGCTCAATCTGGCGAAGGAGGTCGGGCTGCCCGACCCCGAGCGTATCATTCGCGCCTATCCGCACCAGCTTTCCGGCGGTCAGCGCCAGCGCGCCATGATCGCCATGGCGCTCGCACTGGAGCCGCAGGTTCTGGTGGCCGACGAGCCGACCACCGCGCTCGACGTGACCACGCAGGCGCAGATTCTCAAACTGATCCGCAACCTGCAGCGCAGCCGCAACATGGCTGTGATGTTTATCACCCATGATTTCGGTGTCGTCGCCGATATCGCCGATCGCGTCGTCGTGCTCCGCCATGGCAAGATCGTGGAGGAAGGCTCGATCGACGCGGTGTTCCGAAATCCGCAGCACGATTACACCAAGGCACTCCTCGCCGCGGTGCCGTCGATGGACCCGCCGGCGCGTGCGCCGCTCGACGAGACGAACAAGGCGGTGGATGTCATCGGCCTCGATAAGACCTATGTGACCCCGCAAGGCTGGTTCAAGCCAGATCGCCGCGTGCAGGCCGCGAATGAGGTGACGTTCTCGGTCCTCAAGGGTGAGACAGTGGGTCTGGTCGGCGAGTCCGGTTCGGGCAAGTCATCGGTCGCACGTCTGGTCATGCGCCTGATCGAGGCCGACCGCGGCACTGTCCGTATCGGCGACGTCGATCTCACCGCGCTGGAAGGCCGTGCGCTGCGCGACCAGCGTCATCGCATCCAGATGATCTTCCAGGATCCGTTCGCCTCGCTGAATCCGCGCCGCAAGGTCGGCCAGATCATCAGCGACGGCCCGATCGCCCGCGGTACCGCAGCGAAAGTGGCGATGGACCGCGCGCGCGAGCTTCTTGGCATGGTCGGCCTCGACGCCGGCGCGCTAGAGCGTTACCCGCACGAATTCTCCGGCGGCCAGCGCCAGCGCATCGGCATCGCCCGCGCGCTCGCGATGGACCCCGAGATCATCGTCGCCGATGAAGCGGTGTCCGCGCTCGATGTGTCGGTGCAGGCGCAGGTGCTGAAGCTGCTCGAAGACCTCAAGGCGCGCCTCGGCCTGTCCATGCTGTTCATCACCCACGATCTGCGCGTCGCCGCCCAGATCTGCGATCGCATCGCTGTGATGCAGCGCGGCGAGATCGTCGAATTGAAGCCGACCGCACAGCTCTTCGCATCGCCCGAACATCCCTATACACGCGAATTGCTCGGTGCCGTTCCCGGCCAGAGCTCGCCATCGCAGGCAGCCTGATCCTCGATGTCTTCGACGTCTCTTCGCTGCGTTCTTCTCAGCACCACGCTCGACCTGCGCGGATATCTCGCGCAGGAAATGGCCAAGCTCGATGGCAAGGTGACATTCGTCGATCACCTCGATGGCAGCGATCCCGCCGATGTGCAGATGGCCATCGGCTGGCATCCGCCGGCCGATGCGTTCGATCACTATCCGAACCTCAAGGCCGTGTGCTCGATCGCAGCCGGCGCCGACAGCCTGCTGCATTGCCCGAGCATGCGCGACGGCATCGAGATCGTACGCGTGGTCGAGCCGGCCCAGGCCGAGATGATGTCGGGTTTTGTTGCCTGGCATGCGATCTCCCATCAGCGCCAGATGGGCGTTTATCGGCAGCAGCAGCGCGACAAGATCTGGCAGCGGCAGCCGCAGCGTAGCGCAGCCGATGTTCCGGTCGGAATTCTCGGCTACGGCGCCATGGGTGCCCGCGTTGCCGCCGATCTGACGACGCTCGGCTTTCCCGTGAAGGTCTGGAGCCGCACGGCGAAGCCGACGACGCCCGGTGTGCTCGGTTTGAGCGGTGTCGACGGTCTCGATCGGATGCTCGACGACACCGAAGTGCTGGTCAATCTGCTGCCGCTGACCTCGGAGACGCGCGGCATCCTGAATGCATCGCTGTTCGCGAAGCTGCGCCGCGGCGCCTATCTCATCCATGTCGGCCGCGGCCCGCATATGGTCGATGCGGATGTGTTCGCTGCCCTGGATAGTGGCCAACTGTCCGGCGCGGCCATCGATGTGTTTCACGTCGAGCCGCTGCCGCCCGACAGCCCGTTCTGGACGCACCCGAAAATCGCGCTCACCCCGCACGATGCCTGCGATGCGAGCATGACCGCCATCGGTAAAACCATTCGCGCGACGGCGGAATCGGTGCAGGCCGGTGTGAAGCCGAAGGATACGGTGGATCGGGCGAGGGGATATTGAACTGCGGGTGGGGACCTAGCGTGCCAGCCAGAAGCCGCCGACGACAAGGACGACGGCCAGCGTGACGATCACGCCGAGCACGGCAAAAATGATGGCCCAGAGTCCGTGGGAATCCAGCCATGCACGAAGCGCTTTCTCCACCTTGAACATCTCCCTGCGATGTGAGTTCCTGTTTTGGTACGGGCAGCGTATCAGATCGTGCAGGCGGTGTCCTGTGGCGGGCTGCCTCAGAGCCTGATCCCGAAAAGTGGATACCGGTTTTCGGATCGGATCATGCCCTGAAAGATGGAATCAGGAGGTCTCATGCAGTCGATCGAAACCCAAGATATCACCACTCAAGGCATTACAGTGCCGAAGCTCGGCCTTGGCACCTTCAAAATGACGGGCGAAGCCTGCATCGCCGGTGTCGAAAGTGCGCTCAAGCTCGGCTATCGCCACATCGATACAGCGGAGATGTATGGCAACGAGGCGGAAGTCGGCGCCGGTATCAAGGCCGCCGGATTGGCGCGCAATGATCTCCATGTCACGACCAAGGTCTGGCATGAGAACCTCGCCCCAGATGCCATCAAGCGCGCCTTCGATGCCAGCCAGACCAAGCTCGGCCTCGATGTCATCGATCTCTATCTCGTGCACTGGCCGTCGAAGGGCATGAACCTGCCGGCCATCTTCGAGACGCTGATGAAGTTCAAGGACGAGGGGCGCATCCGCGCGCTCGGCGTCGCCAATTTTCCGGTGGCGCTGATGAAGCAGGCGGTGGAGGAGATCGGCGCGCCGGTGGCCTGCAACCAGGTCGAATATCACGCGCTGCTGAGCCAGGCCAAGCTGCTGACCTATTTGCGCGCGAAGTCGATCCCGCTCGTCGCTTACTGCCCGCTGGGGCAGGGCCGTCTTGCCGACAACGCGGCGATGCAGACAATCGCCGCCAAACATGGCGTCACCGCTGCGCAGGTCGCGCTGAAGTGGCTGCTCGATCAGGAGGGTGTTGCCGCGATTCCGAAAGCGTCGCGTCAGGTGAGCCAGCAGGCCAATCTCGATGCCTGGAAAGTTACGCTCGACGACGAGGATCGCAAGGTGATCGCCGGCCTGCCGAAGGACGAGCGCCTCGTGAAACCGGCCTTCGCGCCGGATTGGGATTGAGCGCTTCTTTCTTCCTTCTCCCCTTGTGGTAGAAGGTGCCTCCGCGAAGCGGAGGCGGATGAGGGGTAGCCGCGGAGCTCGGAGTCTGTGGCTACCCCTCACCCGTCCGCGCTGCGCGCGGCCACCCTCTCCCACAAGGGGAGAGGGAAGGGCAGCACCTCACCCGTGTGAGTGCCCTGTTTTCTTCCTGGCCGCTTTCTTCCCGGTCGGCATCATCACCACGCGTCCATGTTTCACGCCGCGTTCCGCGATGATGTGATCCGCGAAGTGCTGCACCTCCTTGCCCGGCCCGCGCAGCGCCGTGACCTCCATGCAATTGTCGTCGTCGAGATGCACATGCAGCGTCGCTAGCGAAAGATCGTGGTGATGGTGATAGGTGTCTACCAGCCGGCGTGACAGGTCCCGCTGGGCATGGTCATAGACATAGACAAGAGCAGCAACGCAGTCGCCGGATTTGCCCAGCTCTTGTGCAGTCTGCTGCATTCCTGCGCGGGTCAGATCGCGGATCGCTTCGGACCGGTTCTGATAGCCGCGTTCGGCGATCAGCGCATCGAGATCTGCCATCAGTTCATCGTCGAGCGTGATCGTAATGCGCTGCATCTTTCGCCTCCGGAAAAGTATGATGATTTATTGACATCATCATACTCGCCTGCCAGTTTTCGAACCATGTTGGTCTGCAACATAGCTTGTCGGCTGCCGCGGCGGGACTGTTGTTTCGCATCTGATGAATGTCCGCTGGGGGCGGCCCGTGATGAAGCGTATGTCTCGCGATCTGTCGTTGGTCGCGGCGGTCATGCTCGTTCCCACCGAAGCAATGGCGCAAGGCACGACGACGCTGGCTCCGGTTGAAGTCGAAGCGCCGAGGCCGCGCCTCGTGGCGCCGGCCAGGCATTCCGGATCTGCTGCGAAAGGCCGCCACGCGGCGCGTCGTCCCGCGCCGCCCGTCGCTGTGGCCAGCGGTGTCGGCGCCACCAATCCCGGCGCCAATGTCGCGCAGCTTCCGGTTGGCGCAGCGAGCGAAAAGAATATCAGCGGCACTGACGTCAATGCGCGTCCGTTGTCGCGCCCTGTCGAGGCATTGGAAGTCGCGCCGGGGCTGATCATCACCCAGCACTCCGGCGACGGCAAAGCCAATCAATATTTCCTGCGCGGGGTGAATCTCGATCACGGCACCGATCTGGCGATCACCATCGACGGCATGCCCGTGAACATGCGTACCCATGGCCACGGCCAGGGTTATGCCGATATGAACTTCCTGATCCCGGAGCTGATCAGCGTCGTCAATGTCCGCAAGGGGCCGTATTTCGCCGATGAGGGCGACTTCTCCTCGGTCGGGGCGATCCATGTCAGCCTGATCGACAGCGTGGAAAGGACCATGGCGTCCATCACGACGGGCAGCTTCGGCTATAACCGTGCCTTCGGAGTCACCTCGGGCAAGACGGGCGACGGCAACCTGCTCGTGGCCGCGGAAGCCAATATCTATAACGGTCCGTGGGACGATCCCGACAAGCTCAAGAAGATCAACGCCGTTGTCCGCTACAGCCAGGGCACGCCGGACAATGGCTTCTCGCTCACCGGCATGGCGTATGCCAATCGCTGGAATTCCACCGATCAGGTGCCGCTGCGCGCCATCACCTCCGGGCAGATCGGCCTCTATGGCGCGCTCGATCCGACCGATGGCGGCAATGCCGAGCGCTTCTCCATCTCGGGCCGCTATCGCGACAGTGACAGCACGAGCGCGACCAAGGTCGATTTCTACGCTATCAAGAGTAAGCTCAACTTGTGGAATAACTTTACGTTCTTCCTGAGCGATCCCGAGAATGGCGATCAGTTTCATCAGAATGACGACCGCGTGCTCGGCGGCATCAATGCCTCGCATACGTTCAAGGGATATCTCGGCGGCTTCCGCACCGAGACCGAAATCGGGGCCCAGAGCCGTTACGACAATATCAATGTCAGTCTCGGCAACACCGTTCGCCGGCAGTTTCTCTCCACCACGCGCAGCGATCTCGTAAAGGAGGCCAGCGCTGGCATCTTTGTGCAGAACACCACCTGGTGGACCGACTGGTTGCGCAGCAATGTCGGCTGGCGCGGCGATTACTACAATGCATCGGTCAGTTCGCTGTTCAATGCGGCCAATTCCGGCACGGCCAATGCGACGATCGGCAGCCCGAAAGCCGGCCTCGTGTTCGGACCTTTCGCCAGGACCGAGCTGTTTGTGAATGCCGGTGAAGGCTTTCACAGCAATGACGCCCGCGGCGTGACCATCAGGGAATCGCCCTCCGACGGCTCGCCGGTGGATTCATCGCCATTCCTGGTGAAGACGCGCGGTGCCGAGGTCGGCCTGCGCACAAAACTCATTCCCGGCCTCACCAGCTCCATCGCACTGTTCACGCTGGAGTCTGCTTCGGAAATCCTGTTCGTCGGTGATGCCGGCGACACCGAAGCAAGCCGCCCGAGCCGCCGCATCGGCTTCGAATGGACCAACGACTACAAGCCGACATCGTGGCTCAGCCTCGAGGCCGATCTCGCCATGACGCGCGCGCGCTTCCGCGGCAGCAATGCCGATCAGGCTGCCGCTTATGCCGAACTTGATGGCTATCCGGCCTCGCAGACCGGCAACGCTCCCGGCAACTACATTCCCGGGGCGCCGAATATGATCGCTTCGGCCGGGATTCGGCTGGGCGAGGCGAAAGGCTGGTTCGGCGCGTTGCGCTACCGCTATTTCGGTCCGCGACCGCTCACCGAGGATGCCGCCTTTATTTCGCCGGCCACGGGGCTGCTCAACGGCCAGGTCGGCTATCGCTTCGACAATGGCTGGCGCATTCAGCTCGATGCATTCAACATCCTCAACAGCAAGTCCGACCAGATCACCTATGCCTATGGCTCGCTGCTGAAGACGGACGCGCTGTTTGCTGCCTGTTTCCCGGCCGGCGGCGGTGCGCCGACAGCCCCTGCGGCGGTCTGCCAGACCGGCATCATGGATCGCATTTTGCATCCGGTCGAGCCGCTGGCGCTGCGCGTGACCCTGGCGGGCGCATTCTGATTTTGCCGCAGCGCAGCTTGCCGTAAGGCAGACTGCGTATCATCATCGCTCGCAACCAGAAAATCGGCGGGAGGAGATGGAATGCATGCGCGCAGAGCACTTCATCGGATCGGTATGGTCGTCGCCGCATTTGCGGCGCTCGCAATGAGCCAGGCCATGGCTGCCACCTTCGTTTATGTTGGCAATGCGGATAGCCAGGATATCAACGTTCTCGAATTGAAGGCGAATGGCGATCTGTCCGCCGTCGAGACCGTCAAGGTGCCGGGGCCGGCAAAGCCAGGCGGCTCGCTGCCGCTGGTGATCAGTCCCGAGAAGCACAGGCTCTATGCCGCCCTGCGCAACGAGCCATATACGGCCGTCACCTTCGACATCGATGCCAGGACCGGAAAGCTGGAATTGGTCGGCCCGGGACCGCTGGCGGACTCGATGGCCTATATCACCATCGATCGCACCGGCCGCTTTCTGCTCGCTGCCAGCTATGGCGGCAACAAGGTGACGGTGAGTGCGATCGGTCCCAACGGGGTGATCGCTCCGGCGGAGCAGGTGGTGAATACCCAGCCCAATGCCCATGCCATCGTCGTCGATCCCACCAATCGCTATGTGCTGCATACCAGCCTCGGCGGCGATGTCGTCTATCAGCAGAAATTCGACCCCAGGACTGGCAAGCTCACGCCCAATGATCCGCCGACCGTGAGCGTGAAAGCCAAGGGTGGCCCGCGTCATCTCGTGTTCTCGCCGGACAGGAAGTTCGTCTATCTGCTCAACGAGCTCGATGCTGCGATCTATGTCTTCCCGTGGGATGCGAAGACGGGAACGCTGATGAAGGAAGTACAAGTCGCGAGCGCATTGCCGAAGGGCTTCGACGGCAAGCCATGGGCAGCGGATATCCATCTCACGCCGGACGGCAAATATCTCTACGCCTCGGAGCGCACCAGCAGCACGCTGGCTGCTTTCGGTGTCGATCCTAAGACAGGCACATTGAGTGCGATCGGCTCCTATGCGGCCGCGAAACAGCCGCGCGGTTTCGCCATCGATCCGTCGGGTCGCTATCTGCTCGCGGTGGGGCAACTGTCCGACAGTATGACCAGCTACACCATCGACAAGAAGACCGGCGTGCTGACCAGGCTGACGGAGATTCCTATGGGCAAGAATCCGAACTGGGTGGAAATCGTGGCATTGCCGTAAACCCCATGTCGTCCGGGCTTTCGCCGGGACGACATGGGACTTACCCCTTCGCCCGCGTCACATTCGCGATCCGTTCCGGCACGCCGAACTCCTTCCGGCAGACATCCGCCAGCACCGCGATCCCCTCGCGGATTTCCTCATGGGTCGGGCTGGCGAAGCAGATGCGGATGTGACTGTGCGCATAGGCCTTGTCCACCGACCATTCCGGCCCCGGATTGATCGACACGCCCGCTTTCAACGCTGCCTGATAGAGCTGCATTGCATCCACATTGTCCGGCAGCTTCACCCACAGGAAGATGCCGCCCTTCGGCTCCTCGAATTCCGCCGCGGTGCCGAACTGTTCGTTCAGTGCCTCCATCAGCGTATCCAGCTTGGCCCGCAGCCCGCGCGTCGCCTTCGGCACGTGGGTGGCGAAATGCGGCACGCAGTATTCCGCCAGCACCATCTGCTCCAGTGCACCGGAGCCCGCATCGGTCTTCAGCGCCAGCATGCGCGACATGATCTCCCATGGTGCCACGATGAAGCCGACGCGCAGGGCAGGGGCGATCGACTTCGAGAACGAGCCGATGTGAATGACGCTGCCGGTCGTATCCAGCGCATGGATCGCTGGCGGGCGCTCGCCGGTCCAGACGAGGTCCGCATAGCAGTCGTCCTCGAACACCGGCACGCCATATTGCGCCGACAATGCCAGCAGCTCGCGGCGATGGCTTTCCGGCATGATGGTCGCCGTCGGGTTCTGCACGGTGGGGATCGTGTAGATATATTTCGGCCGGACGCCTTTGGCTTGGAGGTCCGCCAGTGCAGCGGCAAGAGCGTCCATTCGCATCCCGTCCTGGTCGAGCGGGATGCCGACAATGTTGACGCCGAGCCGGGTCAGCCGATTGATCGAGCCCTGATAGCAGTCCTGCTCGATGATCACGGTGTCGCCCCTGGCGAGCAGCGCGTGATTGACGAGGTCCAGCGCCTGCAGCGAGCCCGATACCATCAGGATGTCATCTACCGTACACGTCATTCCGGCATCGCGCTTGAGTTTGTCGGCGATGAAATTGCGCATCGGCAGATAGCCCTGCGGCCCGCTCGCCAGCCCATAGGTCGCCAGCGTATGTCCCTCGCGGGTGAGCACGGCCTCGGCCGCGGCCTTGAGGTCTGCCACCGGAACCTGTTCGGCATCGTTGTTGCCGCCGACGAAACTGTATTTGGCCAGCCCGGTCCATCTGGCGGCTGCGGCCGGCAGGCCGGCAGGTAAAAGCGGCGCGTAGTCGAACCGTGCTGATGTCATTGACGTCGTCTCCCTCGATCGATTTTGTCATCTTCGGACCGCCTCGTTGGACGGCCTCGCCTGCAAATTCAGATAGCCGGATTTAGCCCTTTGCCCCCACGCGCCACGCCATTAGAGTGCAGCGCGAAAGCTGAGCATTGGCAGGGGCATGCACGACCTTATCCGCGATATCACCCTATGTATCCTGTTTGCATGGGCCATCGGGCTGGCTGCGCATTTCTTCCGGCAACCCCTGATTCTTGCTTATCTGGTCGCCGGCTTCATCATCGGACCCTATGGCAGCGGGTGGGTCAAGTCGGACGAGTCGGTCTCGACCATCTCCGAACTCGGCTTGATCTTCATGCTGTTCATGATCGGCCTCGAGATCGATCTGAAGAAGATCATCCGTGCCGGCAAAGTCATCCTGATCGCCGCGGGGGCGCAGCTCGTCGGCGGCTGCGTGCTTGGCGCCGCCTTCTTCGTGGCGATCGGTCTGAAGCTCGGCGGTGGCGGTTTCGATGCGCTGTATCTCGCGGTCGCCTGCGCGCTGTCCTCGACGGTGGTCATCGTCAAGGTCCTCTACGAGAAGCGCGAGCTCGACACGCTGCCCGGCCGCATCACCCTCGGCATCCTGGTGCTGCAGGACATCTTCGCCATCCTGTTTCTGGCCGTGCAGCCGAGCCTCGACAATCTGCAGGTTGGCGTCGTGCTTGTCTCGTTCCTGCGTGTCGGTGCGCTGATGGCGACGGCGCTGGTGCTGAGCCGCTATGTACTGCCGCCGCTGTTCCACCAGATCGCTCGGCAACCGGAACTGGTGATGCTCGGCGCGCTGGCGTGGTGCTTCCTGATTGGCGAAATTGCCGAGCGTCTGCATCTGTCGCGCGAAATGGGTTCGCTGGTCGCGGGCGTCGCACTCTCGACCTTCCCCTATGCGCTCGATGTCACTGCCAAGGTGACGACGCTGCGGGATTTCTTCATCACACTGTTCTTCGTCGGCGTCGGCATGACGATCCCGGTGCCGGATCTCGCCACGGTGAAGCTCGCCTTGGTGATCGCCATCTTCGCTGTCGTCAGCCGGCTCGTCACCACCTTCACGCCGCTTTACATGATGAAGCAGGGCCTGCGCGCCAGTTTGTTGCCGGCGCTCAATCTGGCGCAGATCAGCGAATTCTCGCTGGTGGTGCTGCAGACCGGCATCGCGGCCAATCACATCACCAAGGAAACCTCGAGCGCGGCGTCGTTTGCTTTCGTCATCCTCGCGGTGCTGTCCACCTTCGCAATGGTACAGAGCGACCGGATCACCCGCTGGGCCATACCGGTGTTCAAACGTTCCGGCCTGCGCGATCTCGATCACGGGCAGGGTGGCGAGACCGAGCATGGCGCCGGTCACGGGGCGACCCGCCGCATCGTCATTCTCGGCTTCTTCCGCACGGCCTCGGCGCTACTGAGCCAGATCGAACGGCAGAACAAGGAACTCCTCGACCATATCAGCGTGATCGATTTCAATCCGAACGTCTATCGCACGCTCGCCGCCCGCGGCCAGCATGTGGTCTATGGCGATATCAGCAATGTGGACACGCTGGTCCATGCCGGCGTCGGCAATGCCGAGATCATCATCCTCAGCGTGCCGGATTCCCTGCTCAAGGGCGCCAATAACGAGAAGCTGGTCCGCCATGTCCGATCGATCAATCCGACCGCCAAGATCATCTCCACGGCAGATCTGCTCAGCGACGTCGGGGACATTTATGCCGCCGGTGCGGATTACGTCACGGTCACCCGCGTCAGCGACGCTCATGCGCTGTACGACGTGATCGAGGCGGTGGACCAGGGCCTGCTGGAGGCCAAGCGCGCCGACATGGATGAACGGCTGGCGGAGCGAAGGGAAGTCTTGCCTTAACCTCTCCCCGCAAGCGTGGGAGGCAGAAATCTCCCATTCCGCACTGCGAACCCGCATACCGGCCCTCGTTTGCGCGGGTTGCACCGCTCCTCGCTCTGCGCCATATCACTGGGCATAACGAATGAGAGCATCCCGATGGCCGATCCGATTTCTGACGTTCTGAAGGCATTCGCCGCTGGCGAGATGGTCGTGGTCACCGATGACGACGATCGCGAAGGCGAAGGCGATCTGATCGTCGCGGCGTCGTTTTGCACCCCGGAGAAAATGGCCTTCATCATCCGCCACACCTCCGGCATCGTCTGTGCGCCGATCACCACCGAGGATGCCCGCCGCCTGCGCCTCGATCCGATGGTGGTCAACAACGACAGCAACCACACCACAGCCTTCACGGTGTCCATCGACTACAAGCCGGATAACGGCACCGGCATCTCCGCCGAAGAGCGCGCCTCCTGCTGCCGCGCGCTGACCAATCCCAATGCCGGCGCCAATGATTTTGCGCGACCCGGGCATATCTTCCCGCTGATCGCCAAGGATGGCGGCGTGCTGATGCGTTCCGGCCATACGGAAGCCGCTGTCGATCTCTGCAAGATGTCCAATCTTCCGCCGGTCGGCGTCATCAGCGAATTGATGAACGACGACGGTTCGGTGATGAAGGGCCAGCAGGTCGTCGACTTCGCCGCGAAGCACAAGCTCAAGCACGTTACCATCGCCGACATGATCGCCTATCGGCAGGCGCGCGAGAAGCTGATCGAGCGCGTCTCGAGCTTTACCACCGAAAGCCCGATTGGCACGCTGCAGGGCTATTCCTATCGCTCGCCGTTCGATCCGATCCATCACGTGGCCTTCGTCTATGGCAGCGTCGGCGACGGCAAGAATGTGCTGACCCGCTTCCACAAGCCGAACATCGTGCGCGACACCTTTTTCGGCCCGGCGAAGATGAATGTCATTCTGGAGCGCTTCAAGAAGAACGGCAGCGGTGTGCTGGTATATCTGCGCGACGGTGCCGCAGGTGTTCCCGTCGAGCCGCTGGATGCCCCGAAGTCGGCGGAAGCCGACCGCAACCGGCAGTGGCGTGAGATCGGCGTGGGTGCACAGATTTTGCGCGACCTTGGCGTTACCTCGATCCGCCATCTCACCTCATCGGCTCATGACTATAAGGGCCTGTCGGGTTTCGGTATCGAGATCGCCTGTAACGAACAGCTTGAAGGCTAAAGGTCCAAGACCTAAAATATCGCATTCTTCATAGGTCAAAGCCGCTCCGGCGGCGATGGCGTATGTGAGACATCACGCGCAGGCAAGGAAACAAAAAGCCCGCGCGTCAGATCAATCATGATGTGAAAGGGATTTCGATGAGCGTTGCCGCCAAGGGTAAGGACAAGCCCGCTGCGAATTTTCAGTGGGACGATGCGTTCCTGCTCGATAGCCAGCTCACCGAAGACGAGCGCATGATCCGCGACACCGCTCGCGCCTACGCCCAGGACAAGCTGCTGCCGCGCGTCACCGACGCTTACCTCAACGAGCACACCGATCGCGAGATCTTCAACGAGATGGGCGAGCTCGGCCTGATCGGCGTCACGCTCCCGGAAGAATACGGCTGCGCCAATGCCAGCTATGTCGCCTACGGCCTTGTGAACCGCGAGATCGAGCGCATCGACTCTGGCTACCGCTCGATGAACTCGGTGCAGTCGTCGCTGGTGATGTATCCGATCTATGCCTATGGCAGCGAAGAGCAGCGCAAGAAGTATCTGCCCAAGCTCGCCACCGGCGAGTGGGTCGGCTGCTTCGGCCTCACCGAGCCGGATGCCGGTTCCGATCCCGGCGGCATGAAGACCCGCGCCGAGAAGGTATCGGACGGTTACAAACTCACTGGCTCGAAGATGTGGATCTCGAACGCCCCGATCGCCGACGTGTTCGTGGTGTGGGCGAAGTCCGCAGCGCATGACAACCAGATCCGCGGCTTCGTACTCGAAAAGGGCATGAAGGGTCTGTCGGCACCGAAGATCGGCGGCAAGCTGTCGCTGCGCGCCTCGATCACCGGCGAAATCGTCATGGATAACGTGATCGTGCCGGAAGAGAATCTGTTGCCCAACGTGTCGGGCCTCAAGGGTCCGTTCGGCTGCCTCAACCGCGCCCGTTACGGCATCTCCTGGGGCGTGCTCGGCGCCGCCGAGGACTGCATGGCGCGCGCTCGCCAGTACACGCTGGACCGCAAGCAGTTCAACCGCCCGCTCGCTGCCACCCAGCTGGTGCAGAAGAAGCTCGCCGACATGCTGACCGAGATCTCGCTCGGCCTTCAGGGCTCGCTTCGCGTCGGCCGGTTGATGGACGAGGGCAATTTCCACCCGGACATGATCTCGGTGGTGAAGCGCAACAATTGCGGCAAGGCTCTCGATATCGCCCGCGTGGCCCGCGACATGCATGGCGGCAATGGTATCCAGATCGAATACCAGGTGATGCGCCACGCGCAGAACCTCGAGACCGTGAACACCTATGAAGGTACGCACGACGTCCATGCGCTGATCCTCGGCCGCGCGATCACGGGCATCCAGGCGTTCGGTTAAGCGGAAGCGCTGTCAGTGTTGCGAAATGCCCGGCTTCGGCCGGGCATTTTTGTTTTGAACGGTCTTGGTGAGCGACGATGCTAGTGGATTCCCTCCCCCTTGCGGGGAGGGTGGTGCGTAGCGCCGGGTGGGGGTGCCCCACGTGACGTCATACCGTGGGGCACCCCCACCCGACCGACCCAAGTGTGGGCCGGCCGCCTACGGCGGACAAATGCGTCCGCCAGACCCCGCAAGGGGGAGGGAGAAGAGGAGCGCCTCCGCTCATATGTGCTGCATATCAGCCGCGTCCCGCTGCCGTTTGCATTCCCCCGCCACCTTGCTAGTCATCACGAGCAAGAACATTGGGAAGGACGACCATGAGCGACAAGGACAACAGCGCGAACGACGACATCCCGTTCAACCGCGACTATCCGCTGAAGCCCGGCGTGGTCGACCAGGTTCGCCCCGGTGTCCGCCGCGTCCTCTGCAACAATCCGTCGCCTTTCACCTTCACCGGCACCAACAGTTATATCGTCGGCGAGGGCAAGGTCGCGATCATCGATCCCGGTCCGGACAATGAAGCCCATGCGAAGGCGTTGCTCGACGCCGTGAAGGGTGAGACCGTGACGCATATCATCGTCACCCATACCCACAGCGACCATTCGCCGAATACCAAGCGCATCAAGGCTGCGACCGGCGCCTCCGTCTACGCCGAAGGCCCGCACCGGGCCTCGCGCCCGCGCTTCGAAAGCGAGAAGCACTCGCCGGAATCCGGCGCCGATCGCGATTTCAAGCCCGATGTCCTCGTGCGCGACGGCGATGTGATCGAAGGCGACGGCTGGGCGCTGGAAGGCGTGGCGACGCCCGGTCACACTGCCAACCACATGGCATTCTCCTGGCGCGAGAAGAACTGGCTCTTTGTCGCCGATCACGTCATGGGCTGGTCCACCTCCATCGTCGCGCCGCCGGACGGTTCGATGATCGATTACATGGCCTCATTGGAAAAGCTCGCCGCACGACCGGAGGATCTGTATTTCTCCGGCCACGGTCCGGACATTCCCGACGCCCAGCGTTTCGTCCGCTTTCTGATCCGCCACCGCAAGGCCCGCGAAGCCTCCATCCTGCACCGGCTCGCGAAAGGTGAAGCGGATATCCCGACCATCGTCCGCGCGATCTATATCGGGCTGGATCCGCGGCTGTCAGGTGCAGCAGGTTATTCCGTGCTGGCGCATCTGGAAGATCTGGTCATCCGCGGCGTCGTTGCGACGGACGGCGATCCGGTGATCGGCGGAAGTTATCGCGTGGCGTAACCTCCCCAATGTCGTCGCCCGGCCGTGCGCAGCAATTGCGCGCTAGGACCGGGCGATCCAGTACGCACCAGCCTGAGTCTACTGGATCATCTGCTTTCGCGGATGATGACAGACGGAGCGGGAGCGTTACTTCTTCCCTTTCACCGCCGCCTTTGCGGCCGGTGTGGCCTTTGGCTTCGGCGCATTGTCCACCGCCGTATTGATGTCTTCGATCAGCTTCGTCACACGCGCGGCATTGCTGCCGAAGTCACCCTCGAAATAGCGTGACGAGGAGCGGATATCGACCCGCGAGCCTTCGCCGTCCGGCACAAAGCGGATCGAGACATCCTCGCGAAAGCCCATGATCGGCGTGCGCGCCACCGCCTCGATGCGGCCGATGCGGCGTGGCGGCTGCGGCGGGCGCTCGTCGATCACCAGCCACTTGCGCTTGTTGACCAGCGCCAGCGTCACCTCATAGGCGCGCTGTACAGGCACTTCCAGATCCACTGGCTCGATATCCGGATAGGCCGTGCGCTGCTGCTCGGCGGAATACAGGCCGGCATAGACAGCGGAATTGGTGTCGTCGCCGGTACGCAGCCTGGCCAGCGCCTCGAAGCGCGGCGGATCGATAGGGTCTGTGGTGATGTCGTGGATCTTGGGCAGCTTGCGATACTGATAAGCGAGGTAGCCGGGATAAGCGAGGATCGCGGCATCCAGCAACAGCGCTACCAGGATCACGCTCATGCCGCGCGAACCGTTTTGCCAGATCGCTGCAAAGCCGGCGAGCGCGACCAGAATCGACAGGCCGGCAAGCCCGAGCGCGCCAAAGAAGGTCATCAGCGCCGGTTTCACTTCCAGGAAGCCGAACCTGACGACAATGATCGAGACCACCGCCGCGATCGCCGAGAACACCGCCAGCCGCCGCGCCCATAGCGCCAGGCTGGACATTGGCTCCGACTGATAGGCGGACGAAAACCTGCGGGCCATGGATCTCTTCCGCCGAGGTGGGGAGGCAAGGCGCGAGCGTGCGCCGGTTCCGAATTTGGTGCCTGAAGACCATGCCGGGGGGCGAAATTCAAGGCACTTTGGTGTGCGGCGGGCTTCGTTTAGAACGGACGGGTGGCTGCAGACCTTGTCCTTCGGAACGAGACGAGGCGGACGGCCGCAGGGAGATCACGGCATGCTCACCGAGACGACCGATTACGACGCTCTTTATCGTGATTTCCGCTGGGATGTCCCGGAACGGTTCAACATCGCGACGGTGGCCTGCGACCGGTATGCCGACGGGTCCGGTCGCCTGGCGCTGATCTATGTGGACGAGGACCGCGGGACGCGAAAACTTTCCTTCGACGAGATCGCCTCGTTCTCGCGCCGCTTCGCCAATGTGCTCAAGGCTGATGGCTTGAAGCGCGGCGACCGTGTCGCGGTATTCCTGTCGCAGTCCGTCGAGCTTCCCGTCGCGCACCTCGCTGCGTTCCGATCCGGCATGGTGTCGGTGCCGCTGTTCATGCTGTTCGGCGAGGACGCGCTGGAATTCCGGCTGAACAATTCCGGCGCGCGCGCGGTCGTCACCGATCTCGGCGGCTGGGAAAAACTGAAGAAGATCCGGGGCCGGCTGCCCGCGCTCGAAGCGATCTATGTGATCGCCGACACCACGCCCGTTGGAACGACATCCTTCTGGGCAGCGATCGAAACGGCCTCTGACGACTTCACCACTGTCGATACGTCATGCGACGATCCGGCGATCATCATCTACACGTCGGGCACAACCGGAAATCCGAAAGGCGCGCTGCATGCGCATCGCGTGCTGCTCGGCCATCTGCCCAATGTGGAGATGGTGCATGGCTTCTTCCCGAGGCCCGGTGACGTCTACTGGACGCCGGCGGATTGGGCCTGGATCGGCGGGTTGTTCGATGCACTGTTCCCGGCCTGGTATCACGGTGTTCCCGTGGTCGGCTATCGCGCGAAGAAATTCGAGCCCGAAGCCGCGATGCAGCTGATGGCCGATCATGGTGTGCGCAATGTATTCCTGCCACCGACAGCGCTGAAGCTGATGCGGCAAGCGAATGTAAGCCATCCCGGCGTCAAGCTTCGCAGCATTCTCACCGGCGGAGAGTCGCTGGGTGCCGAATTGCTCGACTGGGTGCGCAAGACATTCGGCATCGATGCGCATGAGATCTATGGCCAGACCGAATGCAATCTCGTGGTCGGCAACAATGCGGCGCTGTTTCCCATCAAGCCGGGCTCCATGGGCAAGCCGACGCCAGGCTTCGACGTCCGTGTTGTCAACGAGCAGGGCGAGGAGCTGCCGCGCGGGGAGCGCGGCATTATCGGCGTGCGTCAACCCAATCCCTGCACCATGCTGCGCTACTGGCAGAACGAGGACGGCACCGCGAAGAAATATGCTGGCGAATTTCTACTCACTGGCGATCTCGGCATCCAGGATGACGATGGCTACTTCTGGTATGTCGCGCGTGAAGACGATGTCATCACCTCGGCTGGCTATCGTATTGGCCCGTCGGAGATCGAGCATACGCTGCTCAAGCACCCCGCCGTGGCGTTGTCGGCGGTGGTCGGCATTCCCGATCCGATCCGCACCGAAGCCGTGAAAGCGTGGATCGTGTTGCGGCCGGGCTATGAGCCGAGCGACGCGCTCGCCCGCGAGCTGCAGGACTTTGTGAAGTCGCAACTCGCCGCCCACGAATATCCAAGGCATGTGGCGTTTGCCGAGTCGCTACCGATGACGGCAACGGGTAAGGTACTGCGGCGCGAATTGCGCGCGCGCGGATAAAGGAAACGCCGATGTCCCTGCAGATCTATCTCACTTTCGTCGTCGCCTGCGTTGCGCTGGCACTGCTGCCTGGTCCCAATGTCACGCTGGTGATCGCCAATGGCCTGCGTTACGGCACGCGCCCCGCGCTGGTGACGATCGCAGGCACGCAGGCGGGTCTCGCGATCGTCATCGCCATCGTGGCCTTCGGCCTCACCACCATGATGGCCACCATGGGCTACTGGTTCGATTGGGTGCGCTTCATCGGCGCCGCCTATCTGGTCTGGCTCGGCATCAAGCTGGTGCGCGCGCCCATCGAGGGGATCGATACCGATGCGCCGCCGCGTGGCGGGTTTTTCCTGCAAGGCCTTGCAGTGTTGCTGAGCAATCCGAAGGTACTTGTGTTCTTCGGCGCGTTCATTCCGCAATTCGTCGATCTCGAACGGAACCACTTTTTGCAGGTCGGCATTCTCGGCGCCACCTTCATGGCCGCCGCTGCCGTCACCGATATTATCTATGCGGTCGCTGCCGGCCGTGCGCGAAAGTTCTTCTCGGCGCGGCGCACACGGCTGCTGTCGCGGATATCCGGCGGTTTCATGATCGGCGGCGGCCTGTGGCTGGCGCTGACGCGGGCGCGATGATCAGGGATGTGAGGGGCGCGGCGACACCAGCGCCGCCTCGATTTCGGTGAAGATGCGGACCAACCGCTCCGCCCATTCCGCCTGGCCGCTTTCTTCGGTGATCAGATCCTGCCGGATTTCGATCCCGCTATTCATCAGCCCGCGCTTCTCGCCATGGACGGGGATCGTATAGTCGGTGGCATCCGACACCGCATAAGGCTCGTTGTCGCCGACCACCAGATCGCCCTCGGCGCGCAAATGCTGCAGCAGGAGCGGCGGCAGCGTCCGGTCGTGCTGATACAGCGTGCCGATATGCCAGGGCCGCTTGATGCCTGCATAGACCGGCGTGAAACTGTGCAGCGACACCAGCACCGTCGGCCGCCCGGCGGCCAGTCGTGCGTCGATCACCGCATCGATGCGGCGATGATAGGGATCGAAGAACAGTTCGCGTCGGCGTGCCTTCGCCTCTTGCGTCAGGCCGTCATTGCCGGGAATCGTGGTCGCTTCGCTGATCAGCGGAATCGAGCTGACAGCCTCCGGCGGCCGGTTACAGTCGATCACCAGCCGCGAATAGCGCTGCGCGATCAGGTGGCCGTTCAGCGCATGGGCGACGCGCTGGGCGACGCCGGCGATCCCGATGTCCCAGGCGATATGGCGGGTCAATTCGTTCTCGGGCAGGCCGAGATCGCCGAGCATGCGCGGGATCGCGCGGCCGTAGTGGTCGCTGGTGAAAAGGAAGGGCGAGGCGCCATCGACATTCAGTTCGAGAACGGGATCGATCTCGTCGGGCGCGAGGCGCAGGTCGGATTTGGGCAGGTGGTCCAACGGCATATCTCTTTATCGCCAGCGTGGATGCACCGGCCTTGATTCCCGGGATAATATAGCGCGAAGCAAGGCAATTGAATGCCGGAACGGGGGCGCGTATCGCGATGCCGCCGCGGTGTGATCGGCCTGCAAAGCGCGAAGGAGCTCCATGTCGGATCGTATTTTCGTCTACGGAACCCTGATGCGCGGTTTCGATCATCCGATGTCGAAGCTGCTGGCCTCAGACGCGGAGTTTCTTGGCGAGGCGTCGTGCCGCGGCAGGCTGTACATGATCGCGCATTACCCCGGCCTGCTGCATTCGCATGTCGAAGGCGACATCGTCCATGGTGATCTGTTCCGGATGCACGACCCCGACAGGCTGCTCGCGGTACTCGACGACTACGAGAGCATCGGGCCACAATATGAGCAGCCGACGCTGTATCTGCGCGAGATGCTTCCGGTGACGCGCGGCGATGGCAGCGTCGTGCAGGCCTGGACCTATATCTACAACCGCCCGGTGAGCGAAACAAAACGCATCAAGTCCGGCCGCTTCCTCGTCCCTTAGGCTTGTGTCTTGCGGCCCGCGATCTCCATGCCGAACAGCAGCAGCGCCAGAGCTGCCGCTCCCATCCCGATCACCCCGATCGTCGTGGTCCCGCCATGGGCAACGGCAAAGCCGCTGACGGCTGCGCCGATGGTGCCGCCGAAAAATGCCGATGACAGATACAGCGCGTTGAGCCGGCTGCGTGTCTGCGCGGGCAAGGCATAAATCGCGCGCTGTCCGGTGACGAAATTCGCCTGGGTGCCGGCGTCGATCAGGATGCCAACGATCACGAAGATCACGATCGGCAGCACGCCGCTGCTGTGGCCCGCAAACCAGGTCAGCGCGAAACTGATCAGCACCGCCGTCATGGCGATCACGGTCACCGTGTCGCTGCGGCCATGATCGGCCATGCGCCCGGCGAACGGCGCCACGAAGGCGCCGCCGGCACCCGACAGCAGAAAGGCGGACATCGCCACATAGCCGAAAGAGAATGGCGGTTGTTCAAGGACCAGCGGCATCGATGTCCAGAACATGCTGAATGTCCCGAACATCAGGAACTGATAGGCGCCGCGCCGGCGCAGCACCGGCGTTGTCACGGCCAGATTGCCGAGCGAATGGATCAGTCGGACATAGTTGAGGCTGTGCTCCGGCTTGCGCCGTGGCAGCGCGATCATCATCAGCACCAGCACGCCGCACATCAGCACCGCCGATATGGCGAACACCGCGCGCCATCCGAATGTGCCAGCCACCATGGTCGCCACCGGCCGCGCCAGCAGGATGCCGAACAGCAATCCGCTCATCACGGTGCCGACGATCTGGCCGCGCCGCCGCTCGGGCGCCAGATGCGCGACGACCGGCAGGATCATCTGCGTGGCGACGGCGGTGATGCCGACCAGCAGGGAGGAGATGACGAACACGGTCGCCGTGGGCGATGCGGCCGCGATCAGCAGGCTCGCGACAAGACTGCCCAGCGTGATCAGGATCAGCGATTTGTTCTCGACGAGATCGCCGAGCGGCGCGAGAAACAACAGGCCGAGCACATAGCCGAACATCACCATGGTCAGCATCACGCCGGCATTCGACAGGTCGAGGCCGAAACTCTCGGCGATCGGCCCGACCAGCGGCTGTGCGTAATACAGATTGGCGACGGTGGCGCCGCAGGCGATGGCGAAAGCGAGGATCAACCAGCCGCCGGGACCATGGTCATGGGCGGGGCGTTCGACAGGAGAGGACATGGAGGCTTTCAGGCGGGAAGGGCTTGAGCCGATATGGCCCATGCCCGGCCCGCCCGTAAGACGCCATCTTGAATAGGAGCCATGCAGGCTGCATGTCTCGCGCCCGAACAGGGAGCGTCAGGCGCGTTTCTTGGGCTTGGTCATCTGCTCCATATAAGAGCGCAGCACCGCATTCATGCGGCCCTGATAACCATCGCCATCGCGCTTGAAGAAATCGAGCACGTCTTCGTCGATCCGGATGGAGATGGCTTTTTTCTTATTCAGGTGAACAAGAGTTGCTTTCGACCAATCTATATCAATCGGCGCAGCATCGGGGTCATCAGCGACCGCCTTTGCGATATCGTCATCCGTGAGGCTATCGACGCGGGCCCAATCAGTCTTGCCCTTGCGATGATCACCCCATTTCTTGGTTACGATATTCTCTTTCTTCATTTTTCCTTGCGCGTCGCGCCGAGATAATTCGGATTGTACGATCACGCCATGTGAATACCACGACGATCAATCGATTTTCCAATGGTCCCAAGGCGGTCCAGCGCTCCTCATTCTTTCTGTCTGACCTGCGGAGAATGATCGGCCTGAAGAATAGTTCGCTGGCATCTTCGAAATCGATGCCGTGTTTCGCGCGATTTATTGCGTTCTTTTCTTCATCCCAATCGAAGCCGGAAACAGATGCGTCGTTCAACAGCTCTGTCATTGGTTAGTTTCCATACGTTAGGCCCGATATCGCTGCCCATCGTGCGTTCCTTCCCTAATAGCTTCTTGTTGCGGCTTGTATATACAGGTGTGTATACACTGTCAAGGTGGCTATTCGCGCGCCAGCCTCACATCAACCTCCCGCTCTACGAATCCCCATTCCTCGCTCTCGCGCAGCATGGCGACCAGCTCCTCGAAGCGTTCGGCATGCTCCGGCGCGTATTCGAACCAGGTGAGGAAATCGAACGGGCCGCCGAGATCGCGTGAATGGTAGAGCTGGCGCGCGATCGCCGGCAGGTATTTCAGGCTGTCGGCGATGTGGCGCGATTTGTCCTCGAAGATCCGGCGCCGCTCGTTCTGGCTCATCAGCCACCACGCGTTGTTCTTGCGGATCGGGATCAGTGCGGCGCGTGTCGCCTCCAGGCGGCCGAGTCCGGCCTGCACCTTGTTGAGTGCGATCTTCTCCAGCCGCTCCACATAGCGCACATGGCTGGCGAC
The DNA here is from genome assembly GCA_002256345.1 of Bradyrhizobiaceae bacterium PARB1. Lineage (GTDB taxonomy): Bacteria > Pseudomonadota > Alphaproteobacteria > Rhizobiales > Xanthobacteraceae > Tardiphaga. The sequence continues at coordinate 566,687 of NKIY01000001.1, forward strand.
GCCGATCAGCCGCCAGGAATGGGCCGATGGCGCCGGCGGCAGCGAGATCGTCTCCGAATGGGTGACAGACAGTGCGGGCATGATCGGCAGCGTGTCCCCGCGCACGGGCGCGATGGAGAGCACCCGCCACGTGCCGGTCTGGCCACCTCGAAAAGTCGTGAACATGACTTCTGTTAAAAACGGAACTGGGGAGAATTCAAGGGCGATATCGCGCAGCCCGGATGGAGCGGAAGCGTAATCCGGGAACAGGAGGGGTAGCGGAGGCGACGGTCCCCGGATTGCGTGGAGTTTACCGTCGGGCACGCTTCGCGTGACCCGTTGGCTCCATCCGGGCTACAAGGCGCTCCCTGTGAATAACGGTTGCCTTTTGCCGATATCTGCCAATTGGCAACCGTCACCCTATATGCCTAAGTGACCATGCGTTTCACGCCCCAATTCCTCGAAGAGCTGCGCGCCCGGCTTCCGGTTTCGGAAGTCGTGGGCAAGCGCGTCAAGCTGAAGAAGGCGGGGCGGGAATGGAAGGGCCTGTCGCCGTTCCAGCAGGAAAAGTCGCCATCGTTCTTCGTCAATGACGAGAAGGGATTTTACCACGACTTCTCCTCGGGCAAGCATGGCAGCATCTTCGATTTCGTGATGGAGACCGAAGGCGTCAGCTTTCCTGAGGCGGTGGAGCGCCTGGCCTCCATGGCCGGCCTCGCGGTGCCTGCCGCGACACCGGATGCCGCGCGGCAGGAGCAGCGCCGCCGGACCCTGCATGACGTCATGGAGATCGCCGCAAAATTCTTCCAGGACACGCTGACCTCGCGCCATGGCGCGCAGGCGCGCGGCTATCTCGCCGATCGCGGTATCGGCCCGCAGACGCAGCTCCAGTTTCGCATGGGCTATGCGCCAGAGGATCGCTTCGCGCTGAAGGAGCATCTCGGCGCCGCCGGCATTCCTGTCTCCGACATGATCGAGACCGGCATGCTGATCGGCGGCGACGACATCCCGGTGCCCTATGATCGCTTCCGCGACCGCGTGATGTTTCCGATCAGCGATGCCCGCGGCCGCATCATCGCCTTCGGCGGCCGTGCGCTGAAGAAGGATGTCCCGGCGAAATACCTGAATTCGCCGGAGACGCCGCTCTTCCACAAGGGCGACAACCTCTACAATTTCCCCATGGCCCGCAAAGCCGCCCATGACGGTGCGCCCATCGTGGTGGTCGAGGGCTATGTGGACGTCATCGCCATGGTCGGCGTCGGCTTTCCCGGCGCGGTCGCGCCGCTCGGCACCGCGCTCACCGAAAACCAGTTGCAGCTTTTGTGGAAGATGGTGGACGAGCCGATCCTCTGCTTCGACGGCGACCGCGCCGGCCAGAAGGCGGCCTGGCGCGCGGCCGAGCTGGCGCTGCCGCATCTCAAGCCCGGCAAGAGCCTGCGCTTTGCCATCCTGCCGGAGGGGCAGGACCCCGACGACCTCGCCCGCTCCGGCGGGCGCGGCGCCATCGAGGATGTCATCGCGGCCGCCGGCACGCTGTCGGACCTGATCTGGGCCCGCGAGATCGCCGCCGGGGACTTCTCCACCCCCGAGCGCCGCGCCGCGCTGGAAGCCCGCATCAATGAGATCTCGACCGTCATCCGCGACGATGTCGTGAAGAAATATTATCGCCAGGATCTCGCCGACCGCCTCTACCGTCAGTTCGGTGGCGGCGCCAAGGGCGGCGGCGGATACCGCAGCGGCGGCCAGGGCGGCCAATTCCAGCGCGCCCCGCAGCGCCAGTTTCAGCCGCGAATCAGTGGCAACAATCGCGGCGTGTCGCCGACAGCGAGCCAGATGCTCGGCCGCGGGCCCTATCAGGCCATTAGTCCACAGCTTGCTACGTCGTCCATCATGCGCGGCCAGCGCAGCGCCGTCTCCCGGCGCGAGGCGCTGATCCTGCAGAGCCTGATCAACCATCCCTGGCTGCTGCATGACCGGCTCGAGGAGGTTGCAGCGCTCGAGCTGGCACATCCGGAGATGCACCGGCTGCGTGCCGGCATCATCGCGGCCTTCGCCCATGAGCATCATCACGGCGACGAAGCCGAGCAAAGCGCGGAAATGCGTGAAGACCTGGTAAAGGCCGGTTTTACCGAGCAATTACAGCAGGTTGAGCGGGCAAATTCGGTTCATGCAGTGTGGGCGGCGCAGCCCGGCGCGGCGCAGGAAGACGTTTTGGCCACCTGGATGCAGCTCGTCGCCTTGCATCGCCAGTACCACTCATTACTTAGGGAGCTCAAGGATGCCGAGCTCGCATTGGGCGCGGAGGCCAGTGAAACCAATTATGGTTGGCTCCGCGACGTCAAGGCCCGGCTTGCCGAGGTGGACGGGACCGAGGCGCTGATCGAAGGGTTTGGCGAGTTGTCGGGTCGGTTCCAGCGCAGCCAGTAATCGATATTTGCTGCGGACGAACCGTTGCCAAGGGCAAAAAGACTCGCCAAAACCATGGTTTGGCGGCACAAACAGGGTTAATCCGGGCTTAAGCCCTTCACGGGTAAAGCCGTAGCAGAGATTGAATAGCCGAGACCGACGAACCGGGTATGACGATAAGGGTGGCGAAAGGCAAGCGCCGCCCTTTGCGCGTCATCCCGTCACGCAAGTGATGAGCAAGTCGATCGGCACGAGAGATGAGATGGCGGGGCGTGTGCGCCTCCGGCGTGAGCGCGTTTCAGGAGCATTGAATGGCCACCAAGGCAAAGACGCTGCAGACCAAGGACAAGGAAAAAGACGTGGCAGCTGATGCGCCCGAAAAGGATGCCGCCGAAGCGCCATCGCCTTTGCTCGATCTGTCCGATGCGGCCGTCAAGAAGATGATCAAGCAGGCCAAGAAGCGCGGCTTCGTGACCTTCGATCAGCTCAATGAAGTGCTGCCCTCGGACCAGACCTCGCCCGAACAGATTGAAGACATCATGTCGATGCTCTCCGAGATGGGCATCAACGTGTCGGAGAACGACGACAGCGACGACGAAGAGAAGCAGGAGGAAGAAGACGAGACCGACAACGAACTCGTCGAGGTCACCTCCAAGGCCGTCACCGAAGTCAAGAAGTCGGAGCCCGGCGAGCGCACCGACGATCCCGTGCGCATGTATCTGCGCGAGATGGGCACCGTCGAGCTGTTGTCGCGCGAAGGCGAAATCGCCATCGCCAAGCGCATCGAGGCCGGCCGCGAGGCGATGATCGCGGGCCTCTGCGAAAGCCCGCTGACCTTCCAGGCCATCATCATCTGGCGCGACGAACTCAACGAAGGCAAGATCTTCCTTCGCGACATCATCGATCTCGAAGCGACCTATGCCGGCCCCGAAGGCAAGGGCGGCGTCAATCCCGCTTTGATCGCCGGCCCCACCGACGGTGAAGGTGAGAGCGAGGGCGGCGAGAGCGCCGTGGCCGCGCCGCCATCGGCGCCCGCACAGGCAACGCCGTTCCGCCCGGCGCCCGGCCGTCCGCAGCCCGCCGCGCAGCCGCAAGGCGAAGCCGTGAGCGAAGGCGCTGCCGAAGGCGACATGGACGACGACGAGTTCGAGAACCAGATGTCGCTTGCCGCCATCGAGGCCGAACTGAAGCCGAAGGTGGTCGAGACCTTCGACAAGATCGCATCCGAATACAAGAAGCTGCGCAAGCTGCAGGAACAGGACATCGCGAACCAGCTGGAAAGCTCGTCGCAGGGGCCGTCGCTGTCGCCGTCGCAGGAGCGCAAGTACAAGAAGCTCAAGGACGAGATCGTCGTCGAGGTGAAGTCGCTGCGCCTCAACCAGGCGCGCATCGATTCACTCGTCGAACAGCTCTACGACATCAACAAGCGCCTCGTATCGTTCGAGGGCCGCCTGATGCGCCTCGGCGACAGCCATGGCGTCGGCCGCGAAGACTTTTTGCGCAACTATCAGGGGTCTGAACTGGACCCGCGCTGGCTCAACCGCGTCTCGAAACTCTCCGCCAAGGGCTGGAAGAATTTCGTCGCCGTCGAGAAGGATCGCATCAAGGAGCTGCGCGGCGAGATCCAGCAGCTCGCGGCGCTGACCGGCCTCGAGATCGGCGAATTCCGCAAGATCGTGCACGGCGTGCAGAAGGGCGAGCGCGAAGCGCGCCAGGCCAAGAAGGAAATGGTCGAGGCCAATCTCCGCCTCGTGATCTCCATCGCCAAGAAGTACACCAATCGCGGCCTGCAATTCCTCGACCTGATCCAGGAAGGCAATATCGGCCTGATGAAGGCGGTCGATAAGTTCGAATATCGCCGCGGCTACAAGTTCTCGACCTATGCCACCTGGTGGATTCGTCAGGCGATCACCCGTTCGATCGCCGACCAGGCCCGCACCATCCGTATTCCGGTGCACATGATCGAGACGATCAACAAGATCGTCCGCACCTCGCGCCAGATGCTCAACGAGATCGGCCGCGAACCGACCCCGGAAGAGCTCGCCGAAAAGCTCGGCATGCCGCTGGAGAAGGTGCGAAAAGTCCTGAAGATCGCCAAGGAGCCGCTGTCGCTCGAAACGCCGGTGGGTGACGAGGAAGACTCGCATCTCGGCGATTTCATCGAGGACAAGAATGCGGTGCTGCCGATCGATGCGGCGATCCAGTCGAATCTGCGCGAGACCACCACGCGCGTGCTCGCCTCGCTCACGCCGCGCGAAGAGCGCGTGCTGCGCATGCGCTTCGGCATCGGCATGAACACCGACCACACGCTGGAAGAAGTCGGCCAGCAGTTCTCGGTGACGCGCGAACGCATCCGTCAGATCGAAGCGAAGGCGCTGCGCAAGCTGAAGCACCCGAGCCGCAGCCGCAAGCTGCGCAGCTTCCTCGACAACTAACTTCGCCATCATCCTAAGGCGCGAACGTAAGCGAGCCTCGCAGCGAATGGCGGGCCATTCGCAAGGGATGGCCAGGAACTCGGAACACCAAATGGCGGGCTCACAGCCCGCCATTTTCGTTCATGGAACCCTTTGCCCTTCCACGCGTTATCTCGGCATGACAGAGCAAGTTGAGCAATCAGTCCCGCACAAGCTTACTCCCATCGAGCGAGCTGAACGTAACCTGATGCGTCAGAAGGACGCCGAAAAGGCCATGGCTGAGCACGAACGTGCGCAGGCCGCGGTCTACGCCAATATGGAGCGCCTGCGTGCCGAACGCCTCAAGCGCGAGGCGGCCGGCGAGAACAAGGCGCCGCCTGCGCGCCGCACAGCCAAACGCGCGGCGGGTGCGCGGGCCTGATCACGAAGACATTTGGGAGACATCCCAGCCATCACAACGGCGGACCTCAAGGTCCGCCGTTTGTCATTGCTCATCTGCCATCGCCGCATGCCTTCGTCATTTGCGAAGGCTGTCTCCGTCACTTCCGCATTGTGCGATGGCCGCCCCGGCGCGAGGCTGATGCCGTCTCATGGCGGAGGGCATCGCAACGATGTCGGATCTCCTTCTCCAGGTCGTCGCTATCAGGCTTGCCGCATTGCTGCTCGCAAGTCTCGTGCTGCGCGCGCTGCCGGAGCAGCCCAGCACGCCGTCCTCCGCGCCGCCGATGTCGCTGCAGCGCCAGGTCGCCATGCCGCATCCCGACCGCGCCGATCCCGTCGATCTCGCCTGGCGCGACATGCGCCTGCACGACTGATCCGCGCCGGCCCGCGCGCCGTCATCGCCGCCGCATTCTCCCGCACGGGCCGCACCCGGCGAAGCGCAGCGCGAAGCCGGGAACGCTTCGCATCGCTCGTCATTGCCCCTGCATCACACACAGCGATGGAGGTCCTGATGGCCGCGAAACTCAACGGCAAGCGCGTACTCATTCTCGCCACCAATGGTTTTGAACAGTCGGAACTGGAAGTGCCGCGCGATCGCCTCACCGAGGCCGGCGCCGAGGTGCATGTGGCATCCCCCGAGGCCGGCGTCATCCGCGGCTGGTTCGGCGACGACTGGGGCCAGTCGGTGAAGGTCGATGTGGCGCTCGCCAGCGCCAATGACAATGACTACGACGCCCTGGTGCTGCCAAGCGGCCAGATCAATCCGGATCTGCTCCGCGTCAATGCGGACGCGCTGGCGCTGATCAAAACCTTCTATTCCGCCGGCAAGCCGATCGCCGCGATCTGCCATGCGCCGTGGCTGCTGGTTGAGGCCGGCATCGCCGCGGGCCGCAAGATGACATCGTATCATTCCATCAAGAACGACGTGATCAATGCCGGGGCGAAGTGGCAGGACAGGGAGGTCGTCAGCGACGGCGGCATCGTGACCTCGCGCAATCCCGGCGATCTCGAAGCGTTTGCGAAGAAGATCATCGAGGAGATCAGGGAGTCGAAGCACGAACGCGCGGCGGCATAGGCGTAGCGCGCTCAGGCGCTACACGCTCTCCTGTCATTGCCGGGCTTGACACGGCAATCCATCTGAATGCGAAGCGGCGGACCGAGCGGTCCGCCGCTCTGCGTTTTGCACCTATGAAATGAGGCAAGCTGCGTCGTTGTCCGGGTTGAAACGGCACTCGGAGGCAAGTCGTAAAAATCAATCAAAGATTGAGTTATATGTATCAATGACTAAAGATTGCATATCAGCGACGACATTGAGGGGGGCACCATGACGGATACGGTCTCGTTCAAGCTTTTGCTTGCCGTCGTTCCCGGGCTATTGGGCTTCCTCGGATCGTGGATAGGCGCGCGCATTGCGCTGTCGGGCTTCAGGCGCCAGCGCGCATTCGACAAGCGGCTGGATTGGTATGAACGCGCGGCGAAGTCGTTGCGTCATCTGGCTCAACGCATTGAAGTCGCGATGACCTTCCAGCGGGAGGAGGATGTCGATCCCGAATTTCTCAAGAAGCTCTGGCGTCAGATCCAGAGCGCCCACCTCGATCTGGACGAAGTCGTATATGAGGCCGGATTCTACGGGTCAGCCGCTGCCATCGCGCTGATGAACAAGATCGGACATACGGTTCAGGGCGTCGCCGATAGCAGCGAAGCTTTTGATCCGGATGCAATCGGTGAGGATGTGAGAGATGCGGCACTTGAAAAGGTCGAGGGGCTGATCGCCAGATTGCGCAAGGCGCACGCACCGCTTGTCGCCGAAGGACGCCGGCATCTCGGGCTCGATGAGGTAAGCTGGATGGGCCGGCTTGCTCGCGCGTGAGTTCGCCTTCGTGTGGCTCACGAATGCGCATTGTCCGTTTATGGATTATTCCGCCAGGGCGAAGTGGCAGAACAAGGAGGTCGTTAGCGACGGCGGCCTCGTGACGTCGCGCAAGGCCGAACACGCGCACCGCGTAGGCGCTGCACCCATGGCTGTCATGGCCCGGCACGACTGGGCCTCCATTTAAACGCAAAACGGCGGACCAAGAGGTCCGCTATTTTGCTATGCTTGGCAATGCGTCGTTCACCGTGTCTGATGGTTCGTCAGGGCATTAACCGTGATGTGGTGCTACTCTGATAGTAGATTCGATGTTCGCATCGGACATGGATCGCAGCACTGCCATGAGCCCAAAATTCCAGGTCTTCCTCGCGATCCTGATCGGGTTTTGCCTACTGACCAGTCTAATTCCGGAAGTGTATATCTTCCTTCTGCTGTTCAGTTTGGGCATGGCGTATCCACTCATCTACGCGAACACGCTTCTGCTTTACGTGCTCGCCGCGCTGCCGGCCTTGTTGCGCTACTGGCGCAATCCCGGTGACAGACGAAAGATCGTGATTGCGGCGCTGCTGGTGCCGCTTGTCGGCATCGTACTGCCGCAGGCGGTTCGGCTGATCGCGACCTACAATATGCAAGGCCTGCACGTCGGGGATGTCGAGCGCGTGCTGCCATCGCCGCCCCAACAGATCGAGTTGTTCGGAGAGCCGTCATTCGCCACCTCCGGCAACACGCCGGTCGATCGCGCGCCGTGCGACGAGCTGTGTCAGTCGCTGCTGTTGAGCAGGAAAGTGGATCTCGTGCGCGTGACGCGGGAGCTGGCCATCGGCACGGCGCGTCCGCAGCGGCTCGATTATGTACTCGAACAGCATGGCAGTTGCCCGAGTACATTCGTCGATGGCCAGCCGATCCTGCAACAGAGCAAGGATGCCATCAGCACCGGGACCTGCTTCGTGGCCAAACAAGCTGGCGACGATCCATTGCCGCTGCGTATCGCGCGCCGGAGCCAGAAATTCGACGAGCCCCGCAATCTCGCCCGCGATCTGATGACGGTGTTCACCGGCGTCAAGCGCGTTACGGTGATGGAGGTCTCCACGGCCGCGTCGTCCGGATGGTCGCTCGCCACGCGCAACACGGAGGTGACGTTCTCCTATTGGGCGACGCCGCTCTTTGTGATGCTGGCGCCATGTCATGGCTTCTGTGCGGGCGCTCCGGTGTTCGGGCGCGTTGACCACACGCTCAATGCGTTTGATCCTGTCGCCTATGCTTTCAAGGTCATCGGGCTCAGGCAGGCAACGCTGCCCGCATCACTCGGCCCGGTGGAGCGCGTCAATGCGGTGCTTGATCGCGGCAATGCGGCGCTGACCGACAATCAAAACGATCTCGTGCGTGAATGGGCGATGCATGCCATGCGCGCGCCCTGCCAGTTTCGCCGCAACGGCTGTCCGCCGCTCGATGCCGCCGACCGGGCGACATTGATCCGCTTACTGAAGGATCGGCGCGTGCAGGACTATCGCTTTATCGCCAATGTGCTGGATCGCAATCACGATGTCGCGGCCGACAATCTCGACATGTTGCTGGACGAGATGACGGCGCGCGGCGCCAACTCCACCTACACCGTGAGTATCGGTGCCATTGTGGCGCGGCTCGACATCGATCTGTTGCACTTGCGGCGTGATCGGTTTCTCCCACTGATCCGTGAAAATGACTGGAAGAGGTCGCGTAGCCTCGCAATGTCCGCCGGACGGCTCGGTGTCGATACCACCGATCTGATTGCGGAACGCCTGAAGAAGCCATCATCGGCCAAAAGCGCTGGCGAAGCCGCCTGTATGGCGGATGAGGCGATTGGCCGTGCGCTCGTGCCGGCCTTGCTGGACTATCTACGGAGCCGGCCGGTCAGCAACGACTTTCCGCAGGATGCGTCGCAGATCGTCGTCGTCGCGCTGGCCCGCTATGGCCATTATGAGGAAGCGAAAGAGATCTATCTTGCGCGCTTTCCTCGGATGCGGACGTCGCTGCCGAGCGAGAAGCCGGCAGGTGGCCGTGAAGGTCTGGACGCCTGCCTCTGACTTGACCGTGCGTTGTGCGGCAGAAGTTGGAGCCGATGCTGCCGGCGGTCTCGGAACGCAAAATGGCCGGGACATGCCCGGCCATTTCAAATTCATACACGGCTAACGCGAAGCCTTACTTCTTCTTCGCTCCAACCCGCTCCACGTTGGCAATCTCCAGCGGCGGCTTGCCGCTCTTTTCGGCGATCTCGCGGTCCTGCTCGGCGATGGCTGCTTTCGCCGGCTCGTCGCCGTCGAGGCCGCCGAGCAGCTCCGAGGGGACGCGGCGGTTGGAGCGCTGCGAGCCGTCCACATAAGTGACGTTGAAAAAGGCGAATTCGCCTTTGGGATTGGTACCGGGTTTCTTGGCCATGCGCGGCTTGTCGGCGATGCCGGCGCGAGAGTCAAAGCCAATGCGCGCAGGGCATGCATGCCATCAACAACCTGGCAGCGCCGCAGCCCGAAGAGGCGATCCTTCCGAAAATGTTCCTATTTTGTTCTTGACGAATTCCCCGCAAGGATTATTATCCGCCACGTCCCGCCTCACTGAGAGGGGTGGTTCGCGATCGTCACGATCTGCGAGGTGGGATGCGGTGACGCTCTCGGCGTCAGGCGCGGCGGGAAGGTGACAGGGCGGGGCCGAGAGGCACTGTGAGTCATCGTTCCAAGGCGCTGGATGGGCCATGTCCGAGAGCGCCGGCCAAGTCGTGCCGTCCCGTGCCTAGAGGCACGAGGGGTCGAGGGTTCTCCTGGTCAACCGGCCTCGAGAAACAATCTCAACCCGAGGGTGACCAGTCAGCACCCTGGAGAGCACGAAGCAACCGGAAGCGCATCGCGCGCGGAACGCTGGGCACTCGCCTGGGGTCTCCGGAAGTCCTGTGCGCATCCCATGCGGACGACCGCATCGGCGTGCAGGCCATGGGTGCTTTGGGCACCCGGCGTTCCGTGCGCCCTCTTGATGAAGAGGGTGAAGGAATGCTCACACCTCGGGCGCGCAAGCGCGGCGAGAACGGGATCGCGTGAATTCAGGAATGACGGGGCTGTTTGACAGTTGAATCAGAAGCGACGCGCCGAGAGTAGTGCTCCCTCCCTCAAGCGGCGCAGCCGCGCAGTGGGGTCCGACGGACGAATTCGTCCGTCGTAGGCCGGGGTGGGGTGCCCCACGTGACGTGGAGCGTGGGGATAGACCCCACCCGTCACTCGCTTCGCTCGTGCCACCCTCCCCAGTCGCTTCGCTCCGGGGAGGGAGAAGCAAGGACTATCCGCGAAAATCCCGCACCCGCTTCACCATCTGCTCCACATGCGCCACCGGGGTTTCCGGCTGGATGCCATGGCCGAGATTGAAGATGAACCTGCCGCCCGCATAATTCGCCAGCACATCGTCCACCGCGCGGTCGAGCGCGGCGCCGCCGGCGATCAGCACCAGCGGATCGAGATTGCCCTGCACGGCGACGCGGCTCTGCACCTGCTCGCGCACGAAGCCGGGCTCCGCGGCCCAGTCAATGCTCACGGCATCGACGGAGGTGGCTTCCACATAAGACGGCAGCAGCGCGCCGGCGCCGCGCGGAAAGCCGATAATTCTTGCATCCGGCACCTTCGCGCGCACACCGGCGACGATGCGCTTGGTCGGCTCCACCGACCAGCGCTGGAATTCCGCCGCAGGCAGCACGCCGGCCCAGGTGTCGAAGATCTGCAGCACCTCGGCGCCGGCGTCTAATTGGCGCAGGAGATACTGGATCGAATTCTCCACGATGGTGTCGATGATCGCGGCGAAGGCCTCGGGATGCCGGTAGGCCATCATCCGCGCCGGGCCCTGGTCGGGCGTGCCGCGCCCGGCCACCATGTAGGTCGCCACCGTCCACGGCGCGCCGCAAAAGCCGATCAGCGTCACCTTGGGATCGAGCGCGGCGCGCACGCGGCGCAGCGCTTCGAACACCGGTTCGAGTTTGGTGAAATCCGCCGCGCGCGCGAGCGTCGCAACGGCGTCCGGCGTGTCGAGCGGATCGAGCCGCGGCCCTTCGCCGGCCTCGAAGCGCACGCTGCGGCCGAGCGCATAGGGGATCACGAGAATGTCCGAGAAGATGATCGCGGCGTCGAAACCAAAACGGCGGATCGGCTGCAGCGTCACCTCCGTCGCGAATTCCGGATTGAAGCAGAGATCGAGGAAGCCGCCCGCAGTCTCGCGCACCTTGCGGTATTCCGGCAGATAGCGCCCGGCCTGCCGCATCATCCATAGCGGCGGCGTCGACCGGCGCTGGCCGCCCAGGACATCGAGAAAGGGTTTTGCAGGCTGCGACGGGGTCAAGGGCGTGTTCCGCAAGTGGCTGGGATCGATCATCTGCGGCCGTGATACACGCTCGCATCCGGCTTGGCGAGGCGCGGCGCCGCCGGGCGCTCCGCATTCTTGATACATCGCAAGGTGTCATCGCCCGGAAAGCCGCATATAACGCGCATGAGCAACACGATCCCACGTTCCAGGACGCCGATGACACCAGAGATATCGCCCGCCATCGAACAGCAGCGCGCCCGCGCCAAGGTGTGGTTCGAGACCTTGCGCGACCGCATCTGCGCCGAGATCGAGACGCTGGAACGCGAGGCGCCCGAGGCGCTGTTTCCCGGCGTGCCCGCGCGCTTCGAGCTTCGGCCATGGACGCGCAAGACCGGCAGCGGCGGCGGAGTCGGCGGCTTTCTCTCCGGCGGCCGGCTGTTCGAGAAGATCGGCATCCACACCTCATCGGCCAATGGCAAGCTGTCGCCCGAGATGGCGCGCGCGATGCCGGGCGGCGGCTCTCAGCTCGATTATGTGTCGACCAGCATCAGCCTGATCATGCATCCGCGCTCGCCGCGCGTGCCGACGGTGCATATGAACACGCGCTTCCTCGCCACTTCGGTGGGCTGGTTCGGCGGCGGCGCCGATCTCACGCCGATGCTGCCGGCACAGCGCAAGGACGATGCGCCGGATACGATCACCTTCCATGATGCCATGCGCGCCGCCTGCGATGCGCATGACCCCGGCTACTACAGGAAGTTCAAGACCTGGGCCGACGACTATTTCTTCCTGCCGCATCGCGGCGTCGCCCGCGGCGTGGGCGGGATCTTCTACGATCAGCTCAGCAATGATTTCGAAAAGGACTTCGCCTTCACCCGCGATGTCGGCGATGCCTTCCTGAACGTCTATCCCCGCATCGTGCGTGCGCGCATGCAGGAGGCCTGGACGGAGGAGGAGCGGGCGCTGCAGCTTGAAACCCGCGGGCTCTATGTCGAGTTCAATCTGCTCTACGACAAGGGCACGATGTTCGGCCTGCAGACCGGCGGCAACACCGAGACGATTTTAAGCTCGATGCCGCCGCTGGTGAGCTGGAAGTAACTACGACGCAGGCGCGCCTTCGATCGCCGCCTGCACCGCCCAGGAAATATCGGTGTTGAGCTGGAACGCCACCGAGCCCTCATCGACGATCGCCTGCGGCTGCGATGCACGCTTGCCGGCGTCATCGAGCGCGGTGCGATAGTCGCTCTTCAGCGCGGCGAGATCGGCATGTGCGGGGAAGTCGTAGAAGGTCAGTTCGTTCGGCGCGAGGCCCGGCTTCTTCGCGAGCAGCTTCTTGAGGATCTGTCCGCCGGAGAGGTCGCCGAGATAGCGCGTATAGGCATGGGCGATCAGCAGCGCGCCATCGCCCTTCGCGGCCTCCGCGATCCGCTGCGCATAGGCATGGCCTTCGGGCAGCACCGGCACCTGCGAGAAGTCGCCGCCGCACAGCGCGTCGAGATCGGCCTTCAGCGCCGAGGCGCGGTCGAGCCGGTAGGCCGCGAGCTTCGCCAGCAGCGGATTGTCGCGATGCGATTCCAGCCCGGCTTCGAGCGCCTGATAGGCGGGCAGCAGATTCCGCTGCAGCAGGATGTAGCCCTCGCGGCTGGCCTCGCCGCGCAGCATGTCGCGGATGATGCCGGAACGCTCGGCCTCGGTGTGCAGGGTCTTGGTCGCGCGGTAGAGATCGGTCACGACGCTGGCTGGCGAGGTGGGCGGGGGCGTCGTCATCGAGGTCTCCGGTATGGATATATGCGGATTGCGGCCGCACCATATCAGCCGCGGGAAATGTCACAAGTTTCCGTGGGTTAGAACGGTTCCAGCCTTGTCGGGCGGCGGCCGGGCGTGCCAGAACCGCGGTCTGACCTTCCGCCCGGAGACGTAATGACCGCGCCGATCGACCTATTCCGCCATACTGCCAATTTCGCCGCCACAGACCCCCTCCGCCACGCAACTGCGGCTGCGGTCGATGCTATTGCGCGGGCATCCATCGAAATCTCAGATCTGATCGGCCGCGGCGCGCTGGCGGGCATCACGGGCGCGGCGCAGGGCAGCGCGAATGCCGATGGCGACGTGCAGAAGGACCTCGACGTCCGCGCCGACGACATGATCCGCGCGGCGCTGAAGGATGTGGCATGGGGCGCGCTGGCTTCGGAGGAAGCCGAGACGGCTGATCTTCGTGACGGCGGTCTCATCGACATCGCCTATGATCCCCTCGACGGCTCGTCGAATATCGAGACCAATATGACCGTCGGCACGATCTTCTCGATCATGCCGAGCGTGGCCGGCAAGGCGCCCTTCACTTCGCCCGGCCATGCGCAGATCGCCGCTGGCTTCGTGGTTTACGGCCCGCAGACCTCGCTGGTGCTGACCCTCGGCGATGGCGTTCACATCTTCACGTTGGATCGCGATGCGGGCGGCTACAAAAGCATTCGCACAAATGTGCAGATCACAGCCGATTGTGCCGAATATGCCATCAACGCCTCCAACCATCGCCACTGGGAAGCGCCGGTGCGCGATTTCGTCGAGCAGTGCCTCGCCGGCAAGGAGGGCACGAAAGGGAAGAACTTCAACATGCGCTGGATCGCGGCGCTGGTCGCCGAGGTCTATCGCATCCTCGTGCGCGGCGGTGTGTTCCTGTATCCGGGCGATGCGCGCAAGGGCTATGGCGACGGCCGTCTGCGTCTCGTCTATGAAGCGCATCCGATGGCCTTCATCGTCGAGCAGGCAGGCGGGGCGGCAACGACTGGCCGTCAGCGCATTCTCGATGTGGCGCCCACGGCGATCCATCAGCGCATTCCGCTGATCATGGGCTCGCGGAACGAAGTAGCCTGTATCGAAGCGCTGCATTGCGATGCCGATGGTGGGACCAAACAGGCTGCGGAATAATGCAACTACACTTCGCTTTTGATCAGTTCAAAGCTACAGGGCTTCTAAGCGCTTGAACCCGGAAAGCAGTTGAGCGACGCCGCCTCGCAGCCTAAACAGGCGCGGGGTTGCAAAGGACAAGCTCATGCTGCCACAGCCGGTCAAAGCCGCGGATATCACCGACGAAAATTCGGCGCAGACCTATCTCAATCAGGCCATCATGACGACGTTCTGCCGCGTGCTGGACAGTTCGCGGCTGCCGCCCGATGTGGTGATGAGGCTGTTGGCCACGGCACTCGGCCAGACTTATCGCGAAGTCGCGGCTGCCCATCAGGACGGCTGTTGTCCATGCGGCTGGCGTCCGCAGCCGGCCTCCGATATCGAAACTCTTCGCGCCTCGCTCGAGGATGCCGCTGTACCGCGCCGCAGCGACGATCTGCTCAGCATGACGGCAGCCGGCCGCGCCTGAACGAAGCGGCCTAGCTGTCCTGAATTCAGCTTTCGTGATGCAGAACCGTCATCGCCGTGACAGGCGAGGGCGGTTCGCTGTCGTCTCACGATAGTCTGATGACACAATTGCGCGAAGTTTGTTAAATTGCTTTAGGCCTAAACCTCCTGGCCCGATCCTTGAATGTCGCGACCATCATTGCTTCCAGCAGAGTGACCGCATGACATCCACTTCTGTCGCCCAAGCCACGGTTGCATACGCGCCCGATTCAATCCCTGTCTGGCGAGCAGTGGCGCGCGCGATTGCCGATATCGGCACGAAGCGCTGTTTTGGCCTGGTTGGCGGCGCCAATTTCAAGGTGACCCTCGCACTCACCGATCTCGGTGTCGAGTTCATCGCTGCACGCCATGAGGGCGGCGCGGTCAGTATGGCCGATGTCGCAGCAAGGTTGACGCGCGAGCTCGTTGTGGTCAGCGTCACCGCTGGTCCCGGTCTCACCAATGCAATCACCGGCATCGGCGAGGCCGCCAAGAGCGATACGCCGCTCCTCGTACTCGCAGGCGATGTGGTTACCGGCGACAAGCAGTCGGCTTTTGCATTCAATCAATCCGAACTGGTGCATTCTGTGGGCGGTGAGTGGCGCCAGATCGCCGATCCGCAAACCGCCTATCTCGAAACCTGGAATGCCGCGGCGCGTGCGATCAAGGAGCGCAAGCCGGTGGTGCTCAGCCTGCCCGTCGATGTGCAGGAAATGCCGGCGACGGTCACCATGGGCAAACGGCATCCGCCGCTCATGCCGCGTCGCTCGCTGAATGCGGACAAGCTTGCAGAACTGGTTGCCACCATCCGCTCGTCGCGCCGCCCGCTGATCCTCGCCGGTCATGGGGCGGTGGTCGCCGATGCGCAGCCGCTCCTGGTCGATCTCGCCGACAGGCTCGGCGCGCTGCTGTCGACCTCGATCCAGGCGCATGGCATGTTTTCCGGGCATCCTTGGAATCTCGGTATCGCCGGCGGCTTCTCGTCACCGGCGGCGGCCGAGCTGATCGCGAAAAGCGATGTGATCCTCGCTTTCGGGATGTCGCTCAACATGTGGACGACGAAAAAAGGCCGGCTGATCGACGACCACGCCCAGCTCGTACAGATCGATGTGGAGAAAGGCCGTCTCGGCAAGCATCGTCCGGTCGATCTCGAACTCGAAGGCGATGCATCGCAGGTAGCGACGGCATTGCTCGAAGCGCTCGCTGCGGAAGATGTATCAGGCATCGGCTGGCGCACGCCGGAGATTGCTGCCGTCATCGACGACAAAAGCAATCGCAACGCATTGTATGACGACACCAGCACGCAGGAGCACATCGATCCGCGCACGCTCAGCAAGGCCATGGACGACGTGCTGCCGAAGGATCGCACGGTCGTCGTTGATGGCGGTCACTTCGTCGGTTGGGTGGCACGCTATCTGTCGGTGCCGGACCATCGTGGCTGGTGTATCCCCATCGCGTTTCAGTCCATCGGCCTCGGCCTCGCCGGCGCCGTCGGTGCATCGGTGGTACAGCCCGGTCGGTTGACGGTGCTCGCGGTCGGCGACGGCGGTTTTCTGATGTCGATCGCGGAGCTGGAGACGGCGGTGCGGCTCAAGCGGCGCATCTGCATTTTCATCTATAATGACAGTGCTTATAGCGCCGAGGTGCATCACTTCGTGCCGGAAGGCTATTCCGTCAGTATGGCGCAATTTCCGGTCACCGATTTCGCCGCAATCGCCCGCGGCTATGGCGCTGACGGTTGCGTAGTGAAGACGCTCGGTGATCTCGATGCAGTGAAGCGCTGGGTCGACGATGGCGCGCAAGGCGTGTTCATCGTCGATGGCCGCATCAATCCGAAGCTGATTGCGGATTGGTACAAGGAAATTTTCGGTTCGACGAATTTGTAGTTCGACCTGTCGTCCGGATAGAGCGTAGCGAGATCCGGGGATGTCGAACGTGTCGAAACGCCGGTCCCCGGATTGCGCTTCGCTCCATCCGGGCTATGCGCTTATGCAACTTTCGTCAGCTTTGTGGCTTCGATCCCGCGCAACCACTCGCTCGCCACGGTCACGTCGGCCTGTGACAGCTGATGCCCGATCGGCAATGTGCGATGCTGCACATCGGCGCCAGCCTTGGCCAATGCCACAGCCAATTGCTGCGCATTGCTCGCCTGGATGATCGGATCGAATTGACCCGACACGATCAGCACCGGCTTGCCGGCGAGGTCGACCGGTGGCGCATCGCGCAACGGCACCATGGCGCGTAGCAGAATTGCGCCGGCGAGTGCTTCCGGCCGCAATTGCAGCACGGCCGCAGCGATATTCGCGCCGTTCGAATAACCGAGCGCCATCGGCGCCGGTAAATCGTAGCGCTTGCGAGCATCGTTGACGAACTCCGCAAGATCGTTGGCGCGGCGACGCACGTCATCCTCGTCGAATACGCCTTCCGCGAGCCTGCGGAAGAAGCGTGGCATGCCGTGCTCCAGAATTCGCCCACGCGGCGAGAGCAGTGATGCGCCGGGCGCGATGGCTTGGCCGAGTGGCAGGAGGTCGCTCTCGTCACCACCAGTGCCATGCAACAGCAGGAGCGGCGTTGCTTCGTGCCGGTTGCCCGGCACGAAGCGGTGGATGTGAGACAGGTCGGTCATGCCGGCACCTCGTTCTTTGCGAGCGGCGGCAACACGCGCTCGATCTCGCTGCGGTGCTTCTCGAGGAAAGCCGGCAGCTTCAGATGTTCGCCCAAGGTCTCGACGGGCTCGTCCACGGCAAAGCCGGGGTCGTCGGTGGCGATCTCGAACAACACGCCGCCGGGTTCGCGGAAGTAGACCGAACGGAAGTAATTGCGATCCTTCTGTTCCGTCACGTGCTGGCCGTGCACCTCGACGAGCTTGCGGCTCATCTCGGCCTGCTCTGCGTCGTCCCTGGCGCGGAAGGCGACGTGATGCACCGAACCGCGTCCCTGACGACCCGGCAGGAAACCGCCGGCCTCGT
Source organism: Bradyrhizobiaceae bacterium PARB1 (assembly GCA_002256345.1). Classification (GTDB taxonomy): domain Bacteria; phylum Pseudomonadota; class Alphaproteobacteria; order Rhizobiales; family Xanthobacteraceae; genus Tardiphaga. The sequence goes on from NKIY01000001.1 coordinate 584,467, forward strand.
AGATATCAACCACGGCGCCTTCCCGGGCATCGCCGGTCAGACGGATGATCGAGCCTTCGCGGGCGAGTTCCTTGAAGCCGAACACGTCGGTGAGGATCGCGCTCGTCTTTTCGGCCTTCTCCAGCAGCAGCGTGACGCCGTGGAAGCCGCGGATCGCATGCTCGGCGGGGATGTCACCATTGCTCCAGCCGGCTTCGTCTTCCGCGCCTGGGACGCCGACGAGCGCGAGGCTCATGCCGTCCGGATCGGTGAAGGGTAGCACCGCTTCGCCAAAGCGCTTCTCAAGCGCCTCATGGGCGACGCCCTGCTCGATGAAGCGATGCGTCCAGTAGCCGAGCGAACTGGCCGGCACGCGGAACGCGGTCTGCTGGGTCTGGCCGACGCCGCCGCGACCGGGCGCGGCATGCTCCCACGGGAAGAAGGTCAGGATCGTGCCCGGCTTGCCGGTCTCGTCGCCGTAATAGAAGTGATAGGTGCCGGGATCGTCGAAATTCACGGTCTTCTTGACGAAACGCAGGCCCAGGGCGCGGGTGTAGAAGTCAAAATTGCGCAGCGCGGGGCCGGCGATGGCGGTGACGTGATGGATGCCTGACATGGTCTTGTCTCCGGTTTGGGAGGGCGCTTCGTCCTCCGTTGCCCGGATAATTGGTTCGTTCCCGATCAAAGACAATCTGGCTTCTTGTGACATGACTGTCTATGATTTGAGGACAGTCAAATGAGGCCGGAATGGACAAACTGGGCAGCCTGCGGGCCTTTGTGAAGGTCGTCGAACTCGGAAGCTTCTCCGAAGCCGGGCGGCAATTGCGGCTGTCGCGGTCGGCGATCTCGAAATATGTCGGCGAGCTCGAGGAGAGCCTTGGGGTTCAATTACTGAACCGCACGACGCGCCATGCCAGTCCGACCGAAAGCGGCCAGCTCTATTTCGAACGTGCGCTGACCATTCTTGCCGATCTCGATGCCGCCGATCAGGCGGTGGCGCAGGCGCAGTCATCGCCGCGCGGGCTCTTGCGGGTCAATGCGCCGATGTCATTCGGTACGCTGCAGCTCGGGCCGGCGGTGGCGGACTTCATGGGGCAATGTCCGGAGCTGCAGATTCAGCTCGTGCTGTCGGACGATCAGGTCGATCCGATGCAGGGAGGCTTCGACGTGACGCTGCGGATCGCCGACCTCGAATCGTCAAGTTTGATTGCACGGAAAATCGTCGCTATCGATCGCGCCGTTTGCGCATCGCCGGATTATTTAGGGAAGCACGGTACGCCGAAACAGCCAGAGGATCTTCGTCGGCACGCCTTGCTCACTTACGGCTTTCTGCTCACCGGCAATCAGTGGAAGCTGACTGGTAAGGATGGTGATCACTGGATCCAACCAAGCTGGTCGCTGTGCGTCAACAATGCCGAAGTGTTGCGCGATGCCGCGGTGAGAGGCAGGGGCATCGCGCTGCTGCCGACATTCATCGCAGGCGACGCCTTGCGAGATGGCTCGTTGCAGCGGGTGCTGAAGTCTTACGAGGCGCCCCCGTTGACGCTCTATGCGATCTATCCGCCGACCCGGCACCTTGCTGTGAAGGTGCGGCTGTTCATTGATTTCCTCGTCGCCCGCTTCGGCGGCACGCCGACTTGGGATGCGGGACTTTAAGCGGCAGGGTGGGTTGTCGCTCCGGCTCTTCACGCCTTCGCTCAACCCATCCCATGTTTTCTGAATTACGCCGCCCGCACTTCGCGCAGGAACGTGTCCACCTGTGCTTTCAGATCCTCGCCATTGCGCGACAGCTCTCCGGCGGATTCGACCACCTGTGAGGCTGCGATGCCGGTTTCGCGAGCGGCGTCGTTGACCCCTGCGATATTCTGCGAGACTTCGCCGGTGCCGCGCGCGGCCTCAGCGACGTTGCGCGCTATCTCGAGCGTGGCCGCGCCCTGTTCCTCGACGGCCGCCGCGATGGTGCTCGCGATCTCGCTGACGCGACCGATGGTGGCGGTGATGTTCTGGATCGAATCCACCGACATGCGCGTGGCGCTTTGGATGGAGGACACCTGCGCCGAGATTTCGTCTGTGGCTTTCGAAGTCTGTGTCGCCAGTGCCTTCACCTCTGAAGCGACGACGGCGAAACCACGACCCGCTTCGCCCGCACGCGCGGCTTCGATGGTGGCGTTGAGAGCGAGCAGGTTGGTCTGCGCAGCGATCTCGCTGATCAGCTTGACCACGTCGCCGATTTTTTGCGCGGCTTCGGCAAGGCTCTGCACTTCGCCATTCGTGACATTGGCCTGCGAGACGGCGTCGCCGGCCACACGGGCGGATTCGTTGACCTGCTTGGCGATTTCGCTGATCGAGGCATTAAGCTCCTCGACCGCAGCAGCGACGGCCTGAGCGCTCTGTGTCGCCTCTTCCGACGCGGCTGCAACGGCAGCGGTCTGGTGCATCGACTCGCCCGCGGTGGCTGCCATCGATTGTGCGGTGTGACGCAGTTCGGTGGCCGCTGAACTGACGGCGCTGACCACGCCGCCGACGCCGCTTTCGAAACGTGCCGCGAGCGCATTCATGGTGTCGCGGCGCTCATGCTGGGCGCGCTCGCGCTGCTGGTCTTGTGCGGCGCGGAGCTGCTCGGTTTCGATCAATCCGGTCTTGAACACCTCCACGGCAGCAGCCATCGAGCCGATCTCGTCGCTGCGACCGGCGCCCGGAACGGCGATGCCATGATTGCCGCCGGCAATGGTGCGCATGGCTTCTTCCAGCGCGTGAATCGGCTTTGCCATGCTGCGGCCCATGAAGGTGGCGACGGCGGCGGCAAGCAGCAGTACGCAGGCGGAGATCATGCCGAGCCAGGTGAGCGAGGAACGCATCAGACTGTTATAGCTGCTGGTGTCGCGGGTGATCTCGAACACGGCGATATTATCGCCCGAGAAGCTCTTGATGGCGCCGAAGGTCGTGGCGATCGGCTTGTTGTCGAGCTCGCCATACTGGGTGACGATCTCGCCGGCAATGGCGCGACGGAGCAGTGCGACGTCGGGCGCTGCAGCTTTAAGCGTCGAAGCCAGCGTCTTGGCGGACTGACCATCGATCTGATGAATACCGACGTCGACGCCAAAGCGGGCCTTCATTCCTTCGACGAAGGTCTTTCCGAACGGTGCTCCGACATCCATGGTGCCGATCAGCTTGTCGCCATCCGTGATCGGGGTGACGCCGAAAACGTTGAGCGCATCGCGGCCAGGCTCGATACCGCCGACGGCCTTTTTGGTGGACTGCGCTGCGACAACCATCTTGCGGCGTTCGGCGACGTTGTCGCCAAACGTCTTCGGATTATGAACGCGCGCGAAGGTAATGGCTGAAGGCGCCTGGATCGAAATCAGTTCGAGGCCGCGCGGCTTGATAAGCTGCAGCGCCTCCTTGAGGCTGTCGATCATGCCGTCGCGATCGTTGCTCTTGAGAGTGTCCCTGGTCCTCTGTACGGCCGCCATGGTTTCTGCGACGGCGAGCACCGTGCGGGTTTCCGCATTCAACGCTGCAGTGAGGTTGGCATAGTCGCCGCGGGCCTCGCGATCCAGCGCCGTATCGATGATCGCCTGCTGCTGCCACATGCTGAAGACCGCGAGCCCGGCGCACGAACCTGCGCCGACCAGCGTGATGGCAACGATCATACGCGCCGAAATCGACTTGAGTATCATCATTTGAAATGCCCCTTCCGTCGCAGCAAGCACACCGCTGCGATCGCAAAATCCCCAATTCAGCCTTAGGGATTTCCAATGAAGGAGGTATTAATTACCTTCCAGCCTCAATTGACTGGGTAATATTGTGCCGCGCTGCAATCGCTGAGGATCGTTGGGTAGCCGAAAAATTGCGGACTAAAGTCTAAGAAGCCTTCGGTGCCGGAACATCGTCGCTCGACATCGCATTGAGCAGCGATGCATGAACCTGAATCTTGGCGTCATAGCTGATGAAGCCGAGGCGCCTGAATTTGTTCATGAAGTAGCTGACACGCGACCGCGTGGTACCGATCATCTCGGCGAGCGTTTCCTGACTAATATCAATGTCGATCGCACGGCTGCTGCCGTGGTCGCCAAAGCGGGCGAGGATCAATAGCAGTCGCGCCAGACGCTTTTCGCTCGAGTTGAAAAGCTGGTCGACGAGGTCCTCCTCAATGCGGCTGTTGCGCGCCAGAAGGTAAGCCATGAAGAATTCGGACATGGCCGGCTCGTCGCGCAAGGTGGCCAGCATTGTCGCTTTGTTGACGACCGAGATCGTGCAGTCTTCCATCGTCGTCGCCGTCGATGTCCGAACCGGAATGCCGTTCAGGCAGCATTCGCCAAAGAACTGGCCGGATTCGAGCAGACCGAGCACGGCTTCCTTGCCCTGTTCGGACAGCACTGTGAGCTTGACCCGTCCCTGCAGGATGAAGAAGACCGCATCGGCATTGTCGCCTTGCGCAAAAATGACCTGGTTCTTGCGAAGCTCGGCGATGGTTTTGCCAGCGCCCGGTGTCGACAGGAAATAGGACGCGTCGAAATCGGCAATGGCCGGCATTTTCAGGACGGCGTGTCGTGTCATCATCACGCTCCAGATCACAATCGGATCGAATCTAGTCGAGGTTGTGTTGCTTGGTTCCTGTTTTAGGTAATTGTATTTCGATTGTGAAGAGAAACGACGAACAACCGTTTTGCATGATGAATCCATCTGTTTTGATCGGTACATAACTACGCAAGAAAATTCGCGCAGGTAGCAGGTTCTGATGATCACGTTCACCGCGACGAAACGTCTCCGCTACATGTTGGTTGCAGTAACGCATGGAGCCGGACGATGACCGCGCGCGCGACGGCCCTCGAGCTCCGAGGGTTAACGAAACGTTTTGATCGGCTCGCCGTCGATGCGCTCGATCTCACCGTCTATGCGGGCGAATTCTATGCGTTGCTCGGCGCCAACGGCGCAGGGAAGACGACGACGCTCCGCATGGTTGCGGGCTTGCTGCCGCCCGATGCGGGCGTCATCCGGATTTCGGGTATCGACGCGCTGAAAGATCCCGTTGCTGCGAAGCAGATCATGGCATGGGTTTCCGACGAACCGATGATCTATGACAAGCTGACGCCGCTCGAATATCTTGAATTCATTGCCGGGCTGTGGGGCTGCGATCCCGCTTCGGCGGATGTTGCAGCCCATGAGTTGCTGAACTCGCTCGGTCTCGCCGCGCATATGCATGAGCGCTGCGAAGGTTTTTCCAAGGGCATGCGACAGAAGGTGGCGCTCGCCGGTGCGCTGGTGCACGATCCCAAACTCATCATTCTCGATGAGCCACTCACCGGCCTCGATGCCGTGTCCGCAAGGCATGTCAAAGGGCTGCTTCAGGCGCGCGTGCGCAGTGGCTGCACCGTGATCATGACGACCCATATTCTCGAAGTTGCCGAACGTATGGCCGATCGCATCGGAGTTATCGCTGCAGGGCGCTTGATCACTGAAGGCACGCTCACCGAGTTGCGCCAGCAGATGGGGCAGACCGACACCAGTCTCGAAGAGATGTTCGTCGCGCTGGTCGAAAACGCACCGGCGGCGGCATGAGCGCAGCGGTCAGCGCCCTCTGGTTCGCACGGCACGAGCTTCGGCTCGGCTGGCGCGAAATGGTGAGCATGCTGGCGGGCGGCCGTCGGCGTCGGACACGCAGCATGGCGTTCTGGCTGACCGTCCTCGCGATCTTCCTGCACCTGCCGGCCTATGCGGTGGTCGGACGCTTCGCAGATGTGCAGACGCCGTTGGACCAGCAGAGTGCGATTGTCATCACCGCGAGCGTCTTTCTGGCCTGGGCGCTGATCCTGTCACAGGCGATCGAGTCGGTGACGCGCGTATTCTATGCACGCGCTGATCTCGATCTTATCGTGTCGTCTCCCGCGCCGCTTACCAATGTATTTTCCGTCCGGATCGCGGCCATCGCGCTCTCGGTCACCATGATGGCTGTGATCCTGGCGACGCCCTTCATCAATGTGCTGGTGATCGGCGGAGGCGCCCGGTGGTTCGCGGCCTATGGAGTTGTCGTCACCATGGGGGTATCGGCTTCAGCGGTCGCGATCGCCGTCGCGGTGGGCCTGTTCGAGCTCTGCGGCCCTGCGCGAACCCGTATGATCGCGCAGATCATCTCGGCCGTCACCGGTGCCGGCTTCGTCATCGCGCTGCAAGTGGCGGCAATCCTGTCCTACGGCACGCTATCGCGTTTCGCCGTGCTGACCTCGGACGCGGCGGCAGCCTTCGCGCCGGATGCAGCGAGTGTCGCCTGGTGGCCGGCGCGCGCAATGCTCGGCGACATCGCCGTGCTGCTGCCGCTGCTCGCCGCTGCGCTGCTTCTGCTCGGCGCCACGATGGCGCTGTTCTCGCCACACTTCGGCCGATACGTCGCCAGCGCCTCGCCGCAACTGGCATCGCGCAAGGCCGGGAGTACGCGACCATTCCGCGCGATGTCGCGTCGGCACGCACTACGCCGCAAGGAATTCAGGCTCCTGTGGCGCGATCCCTGGCTGATGTCGCAGACGCTGATGCAGTTGCTCTATCTGCTGCCGCCGGCTCTGATGCTGTGGCGCAGCTTTGGGGACGGGCCCGGAGCCTTCGTCGTTCTGGTGCCCGTCATCGTCATGGCGGCTGGGCAACTCGCAGGAGGCCTGGCCTGGCTGACGATCTCAGGCGAGGACGCTGCCGATCTGGTCGCCACCGCGCCGCTGCCAGCAACTGTTCTGCTGAGCGCCAAGATCGAAGTCGTGCTGATCTGCATCGCCGCAATCTTTACGCCGCTGATCGCGGCGCTGGCGCTGGTCTCGCTGCATATGGCGCTGGTTGCCACCCTCGCGACGATCGTTGCTGCGGCATCGGCCACGTCGATTCAGCTCTGGTTTCGCGTGCAGGCAAAGCGGAGCCAGTTCCGGCGAAGGCAGACATCGTCGCGCATCGCCACTTTCGCCGAAGCGTTTTCGTCGATCGGCTGGGCCGCGACGGCGGTGCTCACGCTGATGCTGCCGTTGGCCGGCGCCATTTCTGGCGCACTCACGGTCGGCATCGTTGCGCTGGCGTGGAAACTCAGCCCATCGCGCGGGTGATCACTTCTGCAGCGACATCAGCAGAAGCGAGCGTCCCGTCACCTGATAGATGCTGCCGAAATCGAAAGTCTGACCACCCGGCGCATCCGGGATGTTGGTGTCGATCAGAAGCTTCCAACCCTTGCCGCCGAAGGCTTGTGGCATGGTGAAGTCCACCAGCCCCTCGAAGCCGTTGAGGACCAGCAGCATGGTCTGGTCGTCGGCCTGCTTGCGGATACCGGTCTTCTGGGCGCGGCCGTCCAGCAGCATGCCGAAGCATTTCACGTTGCCGTCCTTCCAGTGTTCTTCCTCCATCGGCGCGCCATTGGCATTGATCCAGGTGACGTCGCGGACATCGAGATGCGGATCGTGCTCGCCGGTGAGAAAACGCGAACGGCGCAGCACCGAACAATCGCCGAGCAGGCTGATCAGACGCTTGGTGAAAGCGTGGAGGTCTTTGCCCTCCTCGGTCCAATCCCAGTCGAACCAGGAGATCTCGCTGTCCTGGCAATAGGCATTGTTGTTGCCCTTTTGCGTGCGGCCGAATTCATCGCCGCCAAGCAGCATCGGTGTGCCCTGGGCGAAAAGCAGGGTTGCCAGCATGTTGCGCTTCTGGCGCTCGCGCAGCGCGATGATCTCCTTGTTATCGGTCGGGCCTTCAGCGCCGCAATTCCACGAGCGGTTGCTCGAATGACCGTCCTTGTTGTCCTCGCCATTCGCTTCGTTGTGCTTCTCGTTGTAGCTCACGCAATCGTTCAACGTGAAGCCGTCATGTGCCGTGACGAAATTGATGCTGGCCCAGGCGCGGCGGCCCTGATGGTTGAACAGGTCCGCGGACGCCGAGAGCCGCGGTGCGAGTGCCGAAACAGGCGCCTCGCCGCGCCAGAAATCCCGGATCGTGTCGCGAAACTTGTCGTTCCATTCCGCCCAGCCGGGCGGGAAGCCGCCGACCTGATAACCGCCGGGGCCGATATCCCAAGGTTCGGCGATCAGCTTTACGGTGGTGAGTAATGGATCCTGGTCGACCGCTTTGAGGAAGCCGCTCTGTTCGGTGAAGCCAAAGACCTCGCGAGCGAGAATGGTGCCGAGATCGAAGCGGAAGCCATCGATATGCATCTCGCGGACCCAGTAGCGAAGGCTGTCCGTCACCATGCGGATGACATTCGCATTGGAGAGATTGACGGTGTTACCCGTGCCCGTGTCGTTAATGTAGTAGCGCGGCTTGTCCGGCATCAGCCGGTAATAGCTGGCATTGTCGATGCCCTTGAAAGAGAGCGTGGGGCCGAGTTCATTGCCTTCGGCGGTGTGGTTATAGACCACATCGAGAATGACCTCGAGGCCGCCGGCATGCAGCGCAGCCACCATTTCCTTGAACTCGCGCAACGAGTTCGGAACGTCGGACGCGTATCGCGGGTCGGGTGCGAAGAAGCCGATGGTGTTGTAGCCCCAGTAATTGACCAGCTTCTTCTTCAGCAGGTAGTCGTCATTGATGAAGGTGTGCACCGGCAGAAGCTCGACCGAGGTAATGCCGAGATCGCAGAGATAGTCGACGACAGCCTTGCTGCCGAAGCCGGCATAGGTGCCGCGCAGTTTCTCCGGTACGTTCGCGTTGAGCCTGGTAAAGCCTTTCACATGAGTCTCGTAGACGATGGTGCGATCCCACGGCACAGGCTGACGGCCGGCTTCGCCGGTCCAGTCGAAATCGCGATCGACCACCACGCATTTCGGCATGAAGGGCGCCGAGTCGCGCTCGTCGAAAGTGAGATCGTCACCAGTCTCCATCTTGTAGCCGAACACGGCAGGGTCCCATCTCAGCGTGCCGGCATGGGCGCGCGCATACGGATCGAGCAGCAGCTTGTTCGGATTGAAGCGGTGTCCCTTTTCGGGCTCGTAGGGCCCGTGAACGCGGTAGCCGTAGAACTGGCCGGGGCCGACATCGGGCAGATAACCGTGGAAGATTTCGTCGGTATATTCCGGCAATTCGATCCGGGTTTCCTTGTCGCCATCGAACAGGCAGACCTCGACCTTTGTGGCATTGGCGGAGAACAATGCAAAGTTGGTCCCATTGCCGTCCCAATGCGCGCCCAGCGGATAAGGGAGGCCTTCCTCGACAGCTTTGCTCACGATTGCCCCGTTCGGTTAAAATGATGAAATGAAACGCGCATTATAACGGCGAGAGTTCGATTGCGTTGCACTGCGGCAGGCGCATTTCGGACATTATTTTCACGATTTCGCCGCGCCGTCGTGACAAGCGACGGCAATTCAGGAGCTGATGCATGAGCCTTTTTCGTTCGAACCGTATCGCCTTGCTGGGAGCTCCCGTCGAGATTGGCGCATCGCAGCTTGGCACGCTGATGGGACCGGATGCGATGCGGACGGCTGGACTCAGGCCGCTTCTGGAAGAGCTTGGCTTTGTCGTTGAGGATCACGGCAATCTCGCTCCGCCGAAGCCGGTGAGCGAGGATGCGCCGCCGGCCAATGCCAAACATTATCGTGACATTCAGGCCTATGTTCAGGCACTCAGCGCGCGCGCCTATGAGCTCGCTGCGTCCGGCGCACTTCCGATCTTCATCGGCGGAGACCACAGCCTGTCCATGGGATCGGTGAACGGGGTGGCCCGGCACTGGCATGCGCAGGGGCGCGAGTTGTTCGTACTGTGGCTCGATGCGCATGCGGACTACAACACCCCGCAGACCACCATCACCGGCAATATGCATGGCATGTCCGCCGCCTTCCTGTGCGGCGAACCCGGTCTCGATGGCCTGCTCGGGAACGAGCCGCGCGCCTCCATCACACCCGATCATCTCGATCTGTTCGGCATCCGCTCGATCGACAAGCTGGAAAAAGAGCTGGTGAAACAGCGCGAGGTCTCGCTCATCGATATGCGGCAGATCGACGAGTTCGGCGTCGGCGTTCTGATTCGGCGCGTTGTAGATCGCGTAAGGGCCCGCAACGGTGTGTTGCACGTCTCGCTGGACGTGGATTTCCTCGACCCGATTACTGCGCCGGGCGTCGGCACCATGGTGCAGGGTGGCGCGACCTATCGCGAAGCCCATCTCATCATGGAGCTGCTCCATGATTCCGGCCTGCTCTGCTCGCTGGACGTGGTTGAGCTCAACCCTTTCCTCGATGAACGGGGCCGCACCGCGCGCGTGATGGTCGAACTGGTCGGCAGTCTGTTCGGCCAACAGATCACCGACCGGCCGACGCCGACGAATGCCATTATACTCGCGGAATAGCTGTGTTCGTGCATCGTAGAGGCGTTTGGTTCCTTGATGAGCTCGGGGTTTATCTAACGGTTCCGTAACGAAGCTCCGGAACGATCATGGCGACGCCGGATTGCCTCCTCATCGTTACACAACTGAGGAACAGGTTATGATCAAGCATCTTGCTATCATCGCCGTTGCAGCAACCGGTATCGGCATGGCACTTCCGGTCACGTCCGCAGGCGCACAGGAAATCGGTGTGGGCGTCGGCCCGAATGGTGTCACTGTAGGCGCGGTGGGCCGCGATCGCTATCGCGATTACGACCGCGACTACTATCGCGATCGGCGGGACCGCAACGAGACCGTTATCATCAAGCGTAGTCGTGACCGCGACCGCGGCTACTATGACGGTGGTGTCGAGCGTCGAACTGTCATCGAACGCTACTAATATCTTGAGGCGCATGATTCGGCGGCCCTTCCTCGGAAGGGCCGCTTTTTCGTGCCGATTTTAGCTCATTCTGTCGGGTTCAATCCGCAACATGACCATTTCAAGCAAAGCTTCTGCAGCATCCATCTGGTGGCAGGCCGGCACGATCTACCAGATCTATCCGCGTTCATTTCAGGATTCCAATGGCGACGGCGTAGGCGATCTTAACGGTATCGTCGAACGTCTGCCGTATCTGCGTCAACTCGGCGTCGATGCCATCTGGATTTCACCGGTCTTCCCGTCACCGATGGCGGACTTCGGCTACGACATCTCGAACTATGTGGATATTCATCCACTATTCGGGTCACTCGCGGATTTCGATGCATTGGTCGAAGCTGCGCACGAGAACGGATTGCGGGTCATTCTCGATCTCGTGCCGAACCACACCTCCGATGAACACCCGTGGTTCGTGGAGAGCCGGTCATCGCGCGACAACCCGAAACGAGACTGGTACATCTGGCGCGATCCGAAGCCTGACGGTGGCACGCCGACCAACTGGCTGTCGGAATTCGGCGGCAGTTCGTGGCAGTATGACGCGACCACCGGGCAATACTACTATCACGCCTTCCTCGACCGGCAGCCCGATCTGAACTGGCGCAATCCCGATGTGCGCGATGCGATCTATGAGGTGATGCGCTTCTGGATGCGCCGCGGCGTCAACGGTTTTCGTGTGGACGTGATCTGGCATCTGATCAAGGACGACCAGTATCGCGACAACCCGGTCAATCCCAACTACATCGCAAGCCGTCCGCCGCACGAGAAGCTGATCACGCTTTACTCCGCGGATCGTCCCGAAACGCAGAACGTCGTTGCCGAAATGCGTCAGGTCGTCGACGAATTCGAGGATCGCGTGCTGATCGGCGAGATTTATCTGCCGATCGACAGGCTCGTTGCCTATTATGGAAAGGACCTTACGGGAGCTCACCTCCCGTTCAATTTCGCGCTGCTGTCGGCGCCGTGGCATGCGCCCGACATTGCCGATCTGATCGCGCGCTATGAGGCAGTATTGCCGCTCGGTGCGTGGCCGAATTGGGTGCTCGGCAATCACGATCGGCCACGCGTGGCGACGCGGGTCGGCGAGGCACAGGCGCGCGTCGCTGCGATGTTGCTGCTGACACTGCGTGGCACACCGACGCTGTATTACGGCGACGAAATCGGCATGAAACAGGTGCCGATCGCGCCGGATCGTGTGCAGGATCCGTTCGAGAAGAATGTCCCGGGTCTTGGTGTCGGCCGCGATGGCTGCCGCACGCCCATGCAGTGGGCGGCAGGCGACAATGCCGGTTTTACGACGGGCACACCGTGGCTGCCGCTCGATGACGATTATCGCGAGAATAACGCAGCAGCTCGTGCCATCGACCCGCGTTCGATCCTGAGCCTGTACGTCAAATTGATCGCCCTGCGCAAGCGAACGCCCGAGCTGGTGTTCGGCAGCTACGATCCTGTGGAGGCGCCAGAGGCAGTACTGGCCTATCGCCGCAGCTATGACGATCGGTCGATCGTGATCGCGCTGAATTTCACTGGTGAACCTGCACTGCTGCATGTCGGGGCGGGTGAGGTGCTGGTGTCCACCGAGCTTGATCGCGAGGGCGAGAACGTCGCCGGCCCGCTCGAACTGCGCGGCAATGAAGGCATGATCGTGCGACTGCGTTAATCGTAGGATGGGTTGAGCAGAGGCGCGCGAGCGCCGGAGCGATACCCATCACGGCGGGGCGCATGATGTGATGGGTATCGCTCCGCTCGCCTTATCCTAGAACGTGTGAATCGAAACGCCGCCGATTGCTCGGCGGCGTTTGCGTTGATCGTTGTGGCTATTAGTCCAGGCCGATCGTGGTCAGGTCCTGGAACCAGTGCTGCGCCTGCACGAACTTCTTCACTTTCGGCGACAATGCGTGCGGGTTGGTGTCGTGCACGACCCAGACCAGCACAGCGTCATCGACGATCTGCGCATGCGCTTCGGCGAGCAGCTCGTCCTGTTTCTTAGGATCGAAGTTGTTCTTCGCTTCGTCGATCAGCGCGTCGACCTTTGGATTCTTGTAGCCGCCCCAGTTCACGCCGACCGGTGCGATCTGGCCGGAATGGAAGAAGCGCACGATGGCATACAGGGGGTCCGACGTGACATAGGCGATATTGTTCGCGGTGATGCCCTTCATGCTCTCATCGGCCGCCCCCTTGCGCCACGCGGTGTAGAGAACCTCAAGCTCGACCACCTTGAACTCGATCTCGATGCCGATTTCCTTGAAGCTCTGCTGCAGGAATTCGTTGATCGGCAGCGACAGCATCTGGCCGGTGCCGCCATTGGCGATGATGAAGGTCGCCTTCAGCGGCTTGTCCGGACCATAGCCGGCTTCTTTCACCAGCTTCTTGGCCTCAGCGAGGTCATATTTGATCTTGAAGTTCGGCTTGCCGAACCATGGGCTCGACGGATCGACCTGGCCAACCGCCGGCTTGGCGAGGCCGTTCATCAGCGCAACGACGCCATCGCGATCAATGGCAAGGTTGAGCGCCTTGCGCAGGCGTACGTCGGTCCAGGGCGAGCCGGGCAGTACGCTGAGATGATAATTCCAGACATGCGGCGTCACGTTGTCGACGATCTTCATGCCGGCAGCCTTGAGTTGCGGCACAGCATCGGGAGCAGGGGTCTCGATGAGATCGACCTGGCCTGCGAGCAGGGCATTGGTGCGGGTCAGTGCTTCAGGCATCGGGATCAGCACCAGCTTGTCCGCTTTCGGAATGCGTTTCTTGTCCCAGTAGTCAGCGTTCTTGCTGAGTTCGGCGAGTTCGCGTGGCACCAGCTTCGTCAACTTGAACGGACCGGTGCCTGAGGGCTGCGACGCGAACTTATCCCAGTCCTTGCCGACCTTCTCATACTGTGCCGGGCTGGAAACCAGGAACCAGAGCATCTGATAGGGGAAGAATGAATCGACCGTCTTGGTGGTGATCTCCACCGTGCCGTCGTCGATCTTGGCGTAGCTCGCAACCGAGGGCAGGCGGGTCTTCACCTGCGCGCTCTGGCGCTTGTCGAATTGCGGTGCTTTTTCATTCAGCACCTTGTCCAGATTCCAGATCACCGCGTCGGCATTGAATTCGCTACCGTCGTGAAACTTGACGCCTTTGCGCAGCGTGAAGCGCCATTTGGTCTTGTCCTTGTCGTCCACCTTCCACTCGGTGGCGAGACCAGGAATAAGTTTGCCGGGGCGATCGGCGATGTCCATCTCCCATGCCACGAGCGGGTCATAGATCGTGTAGCCAGTAAACTGATAGCCGCCGGCGCCGCGATCGGGCTGACCGGTGGTCAGCGGAACGTCGGCCATCGAAATACCGTAACGCACAATTGTCTCGGCTTTCGCGGGTGCAGCGAGGCCAATGAGGGCCACCAGCGCTGCTCCTGCGAAAGAAAATCGAAAACTCATCCCGAACTCCTGATGTGGAAAACATTCATTGGCGGCTAAGCAAGCTTGGTGCCAGACTGGTTCCAATCAAGAAGCCCTGCGCCAGTCAGCCGCGGGGGAGGAGGATGTACACCGCACGCGCACGTTGCTCTCATTATTGGCACAGGCGTTGCATTGCACTGCATCAGAATTAGCCAACCGAATTCGTATTGAAAGAAGGGGACTAGTCAGAATGCGTATCGAGAAGCCAATCACAGGCCGTCTAAGAACTGCTCTCGCGATGTTCACGGTCGCGACAGCGCTGACGCTGCCGCAATTCGCGCAAGCCGAAACGGTGATGCGCATCGGCATGACCGTTGCGGATATCCCGCGCACGCTCGGCCAGCCCGATCAGGGATTTGAAGGTAATCGCTTCACTGGCAATACAATGTATGATGGTCTCACCATCTGGGATCTGTCGTCTGCCACCAAGCCGAGCGTTGTGATCCCCGGATTGGCTACGGAATGGGCAGTCAACGACAGCGACAAGACCAAATGGGTCTTCAAGCTGCGTCCCGGCGTGAAATTCCACGATGGCAGCGACTTCAATGCCGATGCTGTGGTGTGGAATGTCGAGAAGGTGCTGAAGCAGGACGCGCCGCAATTCGATGCAAGCCAGGTCGGCGTTACCGCCTCGCGCATGCCGACGCTGCTCTCGGCGAAGAAGATCGACGACATGACCGTCGAACTGACCACCAAGGAGCCGGACAGCTTCCTGCCAATCAATCTGACCAATCTCTTTATGGCGAGTCCTACCAAGTGGCAGTCGTTCTATGACAAGGCGCAGGGCGCCGATGCCAAGGCGAAGTCAGCTGCCGCATGGGATGCCTTCTCGAAGGATGCATCGGGCACCGGCCCGTGGAAGATGGCCAAGTTCACGCCGCGCGAGCGGCTCGAACTGGTGAAGAACGATGCATATTGGAACAAGGATCGCGTTCCGAAAGTCGACAAGATGGTACTCTTGCCGATGCCGGAAGCCAACGCCCGCACTGCGGCGTTGCTATCCGGCCAGATCGACTGGGCCGAAGCGCCGGCGCCGGATGCGGTGAAGGAAATCACCGCGCGCGGCTTCAAGATCGAGAAGAACGAGCAGCCGCATGTCTGGCCGTGGCAGTTCTCGCGCATCGAGGGATCGCCCTGGAACGACATCCGCGTCCGCAAGGCAGCTAATCTGTGCATCGACCGCGAAGGCCTGCGTGACGGCCTGCTTGCCGGCCTGATGGTGCCTGCCACCGGCACGTTCGAACCCGGTCATCCCTGGCGCGGCAATCCGACCTTCCAGATCAAATATGATCTGAAGGCCGCGCAGGCGCTGATGAAGGAAGCCGGTTTTGGCCCCAACAAGAAGCTGACGGTGAAGACGCAGACTTCGGCATCAGGCTCCGGCCAGATGCTGCCTCTGCCGATGAACGAATATATGCAGCAGGCGCTGGCGGAGTGCTACTTCGACGTCCAGCTCGACGTCATCGAGTGGAACACGCTGTTCACCAACTGGCGCCGTGGCGCCAAGGATCCGACGGCGAATGGCGCGAATGCGACCAATGTCACCTATGCGGCAATGGATCCATTCTTCGCACTGGTCCGCTTCCTGCAGTCGGGCATGGCGCCGCCGGTGTCGAACAACTGGGGTTACAACAACAATCCCAAATTCGACGAGCTTGTGAAGAAGGCACGCACCACTTTCGATCCGGCCGAGCGCGACAAGGCACTGGCGGAGTTGCATGCAGCGTCGGTGGACGATGCAGCGTTCCTCTATGTGGCGCATGACGTCGGCCCGCGTGCGCTGAGTCCGAAGATCAAGAACTTCGTGCAACCGAAGAGCTGGTTCGTCGACTTCTCGCCGATCACCATGACGCCGTAGGGCGAGGCGTACTTTCTGCCCTTCCCCCAAGCACAGCGAAGCTGTGCGGATGGGGAGGGTGGATCGAACGCGAAGCGTTCGAGACGGGTGAGGGGTGCCACAAGCTCCGAGCCCGGCCGTACCCCTCACCCGCCTCCGCTGCGCGAAGGCACCTTCTCCCATCCTGCACAGCTTCGCTGTGCTTGGGGGAGAAGGAAAGAGGAGAGCCTATGCGGGCTCTTCGTCGAGAAATAGAAGGTGCCCCTTGTTCGCTTATGTCGCTCGTCGCATCGTTTACGCGATCCCCATCATTCTCAGCGTTGCGCTGGTGTGCTTCCTGCTCGTGCATATCACGCCCGGCGATCCGCTTGTCGCGGTGTTGCCTGCCGACGCCTCCCAGGAGCTGGCGCAGCAGCTGCGCGTTGCCTATGGCTTTGACAAGCCGTTGCCGGTGCAGTTCGGCCTTTGGGTCTGGCGGGCGCTGCATGGCGATCTCGGAGCCTCCATCGCCACCGGCCGCCCGGTGCTCGCCGAAGTCATGAATGCCGTCCGCAACACGGTGATGCTCGCCGTGTTTGCTGCGGCCATCGGCTTTACGCTCGGTCTGTTCTTCGGCCTGATTGCCGGCTATTTCCGCGACACCTGGGTCGACAAGGTCGCCACCTCCATCGCGATTGCTGGCGTGTCCGTGCCGCATTACTGGCTCGGTATGGTGATGGTCATCATCTTCTCTGTGCAGCTCAACTGGCTGCCCGCGGTCGGCGCCGGCCCCGGTGGCTCCGGCGCCTGGGCGTGGGACTGGGAGCACATCAAGTATCTCATCCTGCCTGCCGTCACGACCTCGGTGATCCCGATGGGCATCGTGACCCGCACGGTGCGTGCGCTCACGGGCGACATCCTCTCGCAGGATTTTGTCGAAGCCTTGCGTGCCAAGGGTCTTCAGGAGTTCAAGGTGTTCAGGCACGTCATCAAGAATGCGGCACCGACCGCACTTGCCGTGATGGGCTTGCAGCTCGGTTACATGCTTGGCGGCTCGATCCTGATCGAAACCGTGTTCTCGTGGCCCGGCTCGGGCCTGCTGCTGAATTCAGCGATCTTCCAGCGCGACCTGCCGCTGCTGCAGGGCACGATCCTGGTGCTGGCGCTGTTCTTCGTCTTCCTCAATCTCCTGGTCGATATCGCGCAGGCGTCCATCGATCCGCGCATCAAGCGGGCCTGACGCCATGACTGTGATTACAGACACCGCCCTTCAGGCAGCCCCCGCCACCAAAGCCCGTGGTTACTGGGCCACGGTCGGTCGCCGTATCCGCCGTGACAAGGTCTCGATGGCCTGCGCGGCAATCCTGCTCCTGATCCTGCTCGCTGCGATCTTCGCGCCCTATCTCGGTCTCGCCGATCCCTACCAGGGCTCGATGATCCGCCGCCTGCGCGCGATCGGTACGCCGAACTATCCGCTCGGCACCGACGAACTCGGCCGCGATATGCTCGCACGCCTGATCTATGGCGGCCGCCTGTCGCTGCTCATTGGCATTCTGCCGGTCATCCTTGCTTTCATCATCGGCACCTCGCTCGGCCTCGTCGCCGGCTATGTCGGCGGCAAGCTCAACACCGCGATCATGCGCACGGTGGACGTGTTCTACGCCTTTCCGTCGGTGCTGCTGGCGATCGCGATCTCCGGCGCGCTCGGTGCCGGCATCGTCAATTCCATCGTCTCGCTCACCATCGTCTTCGTGCCGCAGATCACCCGCGTCGCCGAGAGCGTCACGACGGGCGTGCGGAACATGGACTATGTGGAAGCCGCCCGCGCGTCCGGCGCGGGCGCCTTCACCATCATGCGCGTGCACATGCTCGGCAATGTGCTGGGCTCGATATTCGTCTATGCGACCGGCCTCATCTCGGTGTCGATGATCCTCGCCGCCGGCCTGTCGTTCCTCGGTCTCGGCACCAAGCCGCCGGAGCCGGAATGGGGCCTGATGCTGAACACCCTGCGCACCGCGATCTATGTCAATCCGTGGGTGGCCGCGCTGCCCGGCGTGATGATCTTTGCCGTGTCGATCTGCTTCAACCTGCTGAGCGACGGCATGCGCAGCGCCATGGATATCCGGAACTGACGATATGACAGATACGCTCGAAGTCACCGACAAGATGCTCGACCCAATCGAAGATATCGGCGGTGAGGCGCAGCCGCTGCTCCATGTCAAAGGTCTCACAAAACACTTCCCGGTGCGCGGCGGTCTGTTCGCGCCCAGCAAGACTGTGCGCGCCGTGGACGATGTCACTTTCGCCATCGGCAAGGGCGAGACGGTCGGCATCGTCGGCGAGTCCGGCTGTGGCAAGTCCACTACCGCGCGTCTTCTGATGCATCTGATGCCGCGCAATTCCGGCGATATCATCTTCGACGGCCGCGCCGTCGGCCGCGAATTAACCCTGCGCGAACTGCGACGCGGCATGCAGATGGTGTTTCAGGACAGCTACGCCTCGCTGAATCCACGCCTCACCATCGAGGAGTCGGTTGCTTTCGGTCCGAAAGTGCACGGCATGGCCGACAAGACCGCGCGCGCGCTTGCCCGGGATCTGCTCGGCAAAGTGGGCTTGCGACCGGAAGTGTTCGCCAATCGCTATCCGCACGAGGTTTCGGGCGGTCAGCGTCAGCGCGTCAACATCGCGCGCGCACTCGCGCTGTCACCGCGTCTTGTCATCCTCGACGAAGCCGTCTCCGCGCTCGATAAGTCGGTCGAGGCGCAGGTGCTCAATCTGCTGGTGGATCTCAAGCGCGAATTCGGCCTGACCTACCTCTTTATCAGCCATGACCTCAATGTCGTCCGCTACATCTCCGATCGTGTGCTGGTGATGTATCTCGGCGAAGTCGTCGAGCTAGGCCCGGTGGACGACGTCTGGGATGCACCGGCGCATCCCTATACGCGCGCGCTGCTGGCTGCGATGCCGTCTACCGATCCCGACAACCGCACGCAAACACCGCCGATCACCGGTGATCCGCCGAACCCGATCGATCCGCCGTCCGGCTGCCGTTTCCATACGCGCTGCGCGTTCGCCGAAGCTATGTGCGGCGAAACCAAGCCGGCGCTGACGGAGATTACCGCCAGCGGCCATCAGGCTGCCTGCTTCATGGCGATCCCCGGCTCCGGCCACAGCAAGGCGCCAAGCGCAGGAGTGCAGTGACATGGCGAAGCCCAGCGCGAAACAGATCAAGGTTCTGTCCGAGGTGACAGGACTGCCAGCCTCCGATGAAGTCGCCGAGCGTATCGCCGTCTCCATGGGCCCGGCTTTCGAGAACTTCGCTGCCATCGCCGGCACGCTGCCGCTCGATCTCGAGCCCGCGACCTATATCACGGTCCAGAACGGAAAGGCCGGCAAATGAGCGCTACCGAACCCGCATTGCTCTCGGTCACCGAAGTCGCGAACGCCATCGCGGCGAAGAAGCTGTCATCGCGCGAGGTCACGCAATCCTGCCTCGACCGCGTCGCGAAATGGCAGCCGCATCTCAACGCCTACATGTCTATCGAGGCCGAGGCTGCGCTTGCGGCTGCCGATAAAGCCGATGCGGCGTTCGCCAAAGGCGGGAGTTGCGGTGTTCTGCATGGTGTGCCGATGGCGCATAAGGACATGTATTACGACGAAGGCCATGTGGTGACCTGCGGCTCTAAAATCCGCAAGGATTGGGTCGCGAAGACTACCGCAACCTCGCTGCAACGCCTGAAGGACGCCGGCACCGTCCGGCTTGGTTCGCTGCAGATGGTCGAATTCGCCTTCGGCCCGCTCGGCCACAACACCCATTACGGTCCGGTCCGCAATCCCTGGAATGTTGCCCACGCCACCGGCGGTTCGTCCTCGGGCTCCGGCTCGGCCGTGGCGGCGCGTCTGACCTTCGCTGCGCTCGGCTCCGACACCGGCGGTTCGATCCGCATGCCCGCGCATTTCTGCGGCGTCTCCGGCCTGAAGACCACGGTTGGCCTCGTCAGTCGTGCCGGCGCGATGCCGCTGTCGCAGTCGCTCGATACGGTCGGCCCGCTGGCGCGTACGGTCGAGGACTGCGCACTGGTCACCGGCCTGATGGCGGGTGCCGATCCGCTCGATCCGACCGCCAGCATCCGTGAGGTGCCGGATTACATGGCGGCCACCAAAGCGTCCGCAAAAGGCATGACCGTCGGCATCCCGAAGGCTTTCTATGTGGACGATCTCGATCCCGAGGTCGCCGCGATCCTGCAGAACACCATCGCTGCGCTGAAGGACGAGGGGATTGCGATCGTCGAGGTCGATCTCCCGAACCAGCTCCAGCTCACCGCAGCGTCGCAACTCGTGCTCGCAACCGAAGCTGCGGCCTTGCACAAGCGCTGGATGATCGAGCGCCCGCAGGACTACGGCCCGCAGGTGCTGATGCGTCTCGAGAACGGCCTCGCCATCACCGGCGTCGCCTATCTCGAAGCCCTGCGCTGGCGCGGCCCGGCGCTTGCCGCGCATCTGACGGCTGTCGCAGGCGTCGATGCGATTCTCGCACCGGTCTCGCCAATGGCCGCGCCGCGGATCGACGAGACCGACATCGGCAACGGGCCTGGCGCCGAGGCGCTGATCCAGCGCGTCACGCGCTTCACCCGTCCGATCAACTATCTCGGTCTGCCCGCGCTTTCCATCCCGGCCGGTTTCACCAAGGCAAAACTGCCCGTTGGCATGCAGCTTGTCGGCCGTCCGTTCGAGGAAGCGACACTCCTGACCATCGGCGCCGCGTTCCAGCGCGCGACCGATCACCATATGAAATGCCCGGAATTGCCATGACCAACCTGATCGACGTTCGCAATCTCAATGTCCGCTTCGGCGGTGAGCGCACCGTTTATGCGGTCAACGATCTCAGCCTCTCCGTGAAGCAGGGTGAGGTGCTTGGTTTGCTTGGCGAGTCCGGCTCCGGCAAAAGCGTCACCCTGCGCGCTCTGATGCGTCTGCTGCCTAAGAAGCGCACGCAAATCACCGGCGCCGTCAATGTGCTCGGCAAGGACGTGCTGGCGCTGGACGACGACGAGTTGTCGAAGTTCCGCGGCCAGAGCGTGTCGATGATCTTTCAGGAGCCAGCGCTGGCGTTGGACCCTGTCTATACGATCGGCCAGCAGATCTCGGAAAGCGTGATGCGGCACGAGGGCAAGAGCCACGCCGAGGGCATGAGGCGCGCGCTTGAAATGCTCGAGGTGGTGCGCATTCCCTCGGCGAAGCGCCGTCTGGATGCCTATCCGCACGAAATGTCCGGCGGCATGCGGCAGCGCGCGATGATCGCGCTGGCGCTGGCCTGCAAGCCAAAAATCCTGCTGGCGGACGAGCCGACCACGGCGCTGGATGCCACGGTGCAGATCCAGATCCTGCTGCTGCTGCGCGAGCTGCAGCGCGAATTCGGCATGTCGATCATTTTCGTGACGCACGATATCGGCGTCGCCATCGAAATCTGCGACCGCGTTGCCGTCATGTATGCCGGCCAGATCGTGGAGCAGGGCACCACGAGCCAGATCGTGCGCTCGGCAGTGCATCCCTATCCGCAGGGCCTGCTGTCATCGACGGTGCATGGCGC
Organism: Bradyrhizobiaceae bacterium PARB1; assembly: GCA_002256345.1. Classification (GTDB taxonomy): domain Bacteria; phylum Pseudomonadota; class Alphaproteobacteria; order Rhizobiales; family Xanthobacteraceae; genus Tardiphaga. The sequence goes on from NKIY01000001.1 coordinate 606,040, forward strand.
CAAGCGCGGCGAGCGTTTGGAGACCATTCCGGGCACGCCGCCTTCGCTCGACACGAAGCCGGCAAGCTGCTCATTCGCACCACGCTGCAAGTTTGCGCAGGATCGCTGTGTGGAGGCGCTGCCGCCGAATGTGGAGCTCGCGGGTGATCGCGTGGTGCGGTGTATTCGGGCGGAGACGGTGGCGGCCTAACCTTTAGCCCGGATTGCGCTGCGCTCCATCCGGGCTACGCCTTCCTAACCCTTCAAATTCTTCAGCAAGAACGTCAGCGCCGTCTGCGCAAACATCTGCATGTTCTCCTGCCGGTCGCTGCTGCCCGTTTCCAGTGTCATGACTTCGTTTGCCGGCCCGGCCACGGCGATGCAGCTATGCCCGGCGGCGTCACCATAGCGGTTGCCCGATGGCCCCGTGGCGCCCGTTTCCGACAGTCCCCAGTCGCAGCCCAGCCGCTCGCGAATCTGCGCCGCCAGGAGTTGCGCATAGGGCTCGGAGGACGAGCGCATCCCCGGCACCCGAAACGCATCATCGGGAATGTCCATCAGTGCACGCCGCGCATCGCGCGTATAGATCACGCCGCCACCGATGAAATAGGCGGATGCCCCGGGCACCGCGAGCAGGGCGGCAGAGATCAATCCACCGGTTGATGACTCGGCCACGCCGATCGTCTGCTTGCGTGCGATCAGCTCGATAGCAACTTTCTCTGCGAGCGGAAGCAGGTCCTTCACGACTTCAGCCCTGCCTTCTTCGGCGCCAGCGAACCATAGACAGCACGAACGAAGTTCTTGCTCGCCGTTTCGTTCGGCGCCCATTTCGCATCGAGGTCGGCGAAAGGCTTGGCGGCCTGCACCTCGTCCTCGGTTTTACCTTCCTTCACCAGCTTCGCCATGCGATCTCGTGCCGTGACCAGCATGTCGCGATAGGCCGTGAGCGCCGCCCTGTCGGCGAGCGGGCCATGGCCGGGAACGATCTTGGTCTTGTCATTGACCAGCTTCAAATAGGTGTCGGCCGCGGCGATCATGCCTCTGATATTGCCGCCATTGAGCACATCGATATTTGGATAGCGGCCATTGGTGAAGGTGTCGCCGGTCGCGAGCACGTTGGCGCTCTTGAAATAGACGTAAGTATCGCCGTCGGTATGCGCGTTCTTGATATGGTGCAGTTCGGCGATGCGGCCACGCAGGCTGAGCGTTAGCCGGTTCGGAAAAGTACGTGTCGGCAGTGCTGCCCTCGGCGCAGGTGGATTTTGGCCGCCGGTCAGGAAATTCGCCGTGCCCTTGGCGAGACGCGTGCGCACCTTGATGTTCGCAACGATGGTCGCACCGTCCTTGGCGAAGGCTTCATTGCCGCCGGTGTGGTCGCCATGGAAATGCGTGTTGACGACGTACTTCACCGGCTGCGGCGTGAGCTTTGTGATCGCAGCCTTGATCTTGTCGTGCAGCGGCGCGAACTGGCTATCGACGAGGATGGCGCCGACTTTCGCGGTGGCGAGCGTCATGTTGCCGCCCATGCCTTCCAGCATGTAGACGCCGTCGCCGAGATCGGTGGATTTGATCTCCACCTTGGAGAAATCCGGTGGTGGCGGCGCTTGCGGCGTCTGCTGCGCGAACGCATGTGCAGTAAAGGCGGCAAGTGAGCCGGCAAGGAGGATCGCGAGACTGCGCATGAGGCACTCCAGAAAATCGAACGCCGATGTCTTAGCACATCGGCGCTCTCGTCAATGCTGCAACGCGTTCACTTCAGCGTGCCTCATGCAGGAATCGGCTTTTGCGCAGTCGCCTCGCCGCGATTGCGATAGATCGCAAGTGCAGCAATGGCGCCGCTGGCGGCGGCCGCCATCAGCCAGAAGCCGGGGGAGGCGCGGTTGCCTGTATGCTCGATCAGCCAGGTCGAGGCGAATGGCGTGAATGTGCCGAGCAGGCCCGCAGCCAGCGCAAAGGCAAGCGAGAAGCAGGTCGTTCGCACATGCGGCGGCACCACCTCGACCAGCGCGGCCAGCATCGTGCCGCTGTAGATGCCGAAATAGAACGAGAACAGCATCTCGACGGCGAGCATCTTGCCGAATGTGGGCGCACTCACCAGCCAGCTCAATGCAGGATAAGCCGTGAGGAAAGCAAGACAGGTGATCGTGAGCAGCACCGGCTTGCGGCCGATGCGATCGGACAATGCGCCACCGATCGGATTCCAGATGAAGTTGGTGATCGCGATCAGGCAGGTGACGATCAAGGCGTCCTGGGTAGAGAGTTTCAGCACGTTCTTGCCGAAGGTCGGCGTATAGACCGTGACGAAATAGAACGTCACCGTCGTCATGGTGGCCAGCATCATGCCGAGCAGCACGATGCGCCAGTTGGCGGCGGCGGAGGCGAATACTTCGCCCGCGGTCGGATGCTTCTTCATCTTGAGGAATTCCGGCGTTTCCTCCAGCGTGCGGCGCAGGAAAAACAGGAACGGAATGATGATGCAGCCGATGAAGAACGGAATGCGCCAGCCCCAGGCGTCCACTACGTCCTTCGGCATCATCTCGCTCAGCACGAAGCCGATCACCGCCGCGACAAAGATCGCCACCTGCTGGCTTGCTGACTGGAACGAAGTGTAGAAACCGCGATTGCCGGGCGTCGAAATCTCCGCGAGATAGACGGATACGCCGCCGAGCTCGACGCCGGCGGAGAAGCCCTGAAGCAACCGCCCGATCAGCACGATGATCGGCGCCGCTACGCCGATGCTCGCATAGGTCGGGCATAGTGCGATGGTCACGGTGCCCACCGCCATGATGGCGAGGGTGACGATCAGTCCCTTGCGGCGGCCGATCTGGTCGATATAGGCGCCAAGCACGATGGCGCCGACCGGGCGCATCAGGGCCCCGAGCCAAAATACGCCGAAGGTGTTGAGGAGGGCTGCAGTCTCGTTTTCGGATGGGAAGAAGGCTTTGGCGATGGCGCTGGCGTAGAAGCCGAACAGGAAGAAGTCGAACTGCTCCAGAAAATTGCCACTGGTTGCCCGCAGGATTGCCGCAAGGCGTGACTTGATCTGAGGCGTCGAAACCGCGCCCGGCGCGGGATTTCGTGTGGCATCCATGTGGCGTTCTCCCGGCATCCTTGCGACCGGCGAGATGCGCGGCCGGGCAGCTTTCGGCCACCAATATGCGTCAATCTGCCACAGTTCGGCGGGGTGGGCCAAGCCGAAACGGATCAGGCTTTAGGCGGAACCTGTGTGAGCAGCCACTGTCGGAAGGCGCGGAGATTGGGTGTGTCGGCGCTCGCTTCAGGTGAGACTAGATAGAACCCGGCATCCGCCGGCAGCCGGATGTCGAATGGCATCACAAGGCGGCCGGAGGCGAGGTCGCCTTCCACATAGGTGGTGCGACCGACCGCGACGCCGAGGCCGTCGATGGCGGCTTGCAGGGTCATGAAGATCAGATCGAAGCCGAGGGCGGGTTGCTTCGAAATCGTGAGGGGCAATCCCGCTGCGGTGAGCCAAAGACGCCAGTCGTCGTCGTGGCTGGCATTTGTCTGGAGCAAAGTGTAGCGCGCGAGATCTTCCGGTTTGCGCAGGGGGCGATCGCCCATCAGCAGTTTCGGGCTGCACACCGGAAACAGATGATCTGCCGTCAGCCAGTCGGCGCGCACACCGGGCCATTGCCCGCGGCCGTAGCGGATCGCGGCATCGACATCGCCGCTCTTGAAATCCACCAGCGCCGTCGACGTCGTGATGCGCACGTCGATATGCGGATGCGCGTGCTGGAATGCGGAGAGCCGCGGCAGCAGCCATTTCGAGGCGAAGGATGCGAGCGTGCTCACGGTGAGCACATGATCGCGATCGCGGTGCAACAAACGATCCGTCGCCAACCGCAGGTCATTAAACGCAGCGCGTATACCCGGCAGGTAATCGCGGCCCTGTTCGGTGAGTGCCAGAGTGCGGTTCTGGCGAATGAAGAGTTTGACGCCGAGTTCTTCCTCGAGCCGCTTGATCTGATGACTGATGGCGGTCTGCGTGACGTTCAGTTCATCCGCGGCAAGGGTGAAGCTGAGATGCCGTGCCGCGGCCTCGAAGGCGCGCAGGCCGTTCAGGGATGGCAATCTGGGACTCACCGCGCTCTCCCTTCGCCGGTTCAAGGCATGAGTTTATCTCATGCATTGCAATGCACAATGTCGTTTGTCGGCAGCACCGTTCGGGTCGATATCTATGCACGTAAATTTGGGCACAGGAGAGCAAAATGTCTGTTTGCACCCATGAATCGATGACAAATCATCATGTTTCGACGGGCCTGTCCGGAGCCGCCGATACGCTCAAGCTGTGGTGGCAGCGCCATCAGCAGCGCCGTGAACTGGCCGAATGGACCGAGCGGGACCTGCACGATCTCGGCCTGAGCTGGTCGGAGATGCTGGCGGAAGCCGACAAGCCGTTCTGGCGGGCCTGAGGCCCGCCAGCCGCGCAGGAGGATGTCATGAAACACATCGATCTCCACGATCTCGGGCGATACTCAGACGTTCTGCTGTCGCGCAGCGGCGAGGTGATCAACCTGCGCTTCGCCGAGGTCGCCGATGCCGGCGCGCTCCAGGTCTATTTTCGCGGACTGTCGCCGCATTCGCGTTACAACCGGCTGATGGGCGCGGCGAGCGAGCTGCCGGCTGGCCAGCTTGATCGCTTCACCCATGTGGGCGAGGGCGATGGCTTTACGCTGGTCGCCACGACAAAGCGCGATGGCGTCGAGGCGATTATCGGTGAGGCGCGCTATGCGATTGACGATGAGAGCGACAGCCTCGAGATCGGTCTGTCGGTGGATGATACGATGCAGGGGCAAGGCATCGGCGCGGCGTTGCTCGGTAATCTCGCATGTCGGGCTGCGGCGCTCGGAGCAGGCCGCCTGTTCGGCGACACCTTGCGATCCAATGATGCGATGCTCGCGCTGGCGCGGAAGGCGGGCTTTTCCTTCACGCCAACTCCGGGCGACTGGAAGCAGATTCGTTTCGAGAAGAAGATTGCGTTTGCGCCCGAGGATATTCCCTGTGCGAGCTGGCGACTCGTGGCGATCTCCGCCAGCAGTGACGGACAGCATGGGTTTTCGCTGCGCTCAGCCCATTCCGCGATCGGCTAGCTGCCCTTGAAGTTCGGCTTGCGCTTCTCGATGAAGGCCTGCACGGCTTCGCGATGATCGGCAGTCATGGTGCCGCGGATCAGACGTTCGGCCTCGTGATCGCGCGCGGTGGCGAAATCGAAGGCGATGGCTTCGTCGAGATTGTCCTTCATGTAGCGCAGCGCCAGCGTCGGTCCCTGCGCCATGTCGCGGGCGAGCGTGAATGCGGTGTCGCGCAATTCGGCATCCGGCACCACGCGGTTGAACAGGCCAATGCGTTCGGCGCGCTCCGCATCGACCTTCTCTGCGGTGAACATCAGTTCGCGGGCGCGCGCGGTGCCGACCAGACGCGTGAGCAGCCATGCGATGCCATAATCGCCGCTGAGGCCGACGCGCAGATAGCCGGTGGAAACGAAGGCGGATTGCGCGGCGATGCGAATATCGCAGGCCATCGCAATCGCGAGGCCGGCACCGGCGGCAGGGCCAGGAAGCGCGGCGATGGTGGGCTTGCGCACCGCCACCAGCGCGCCGGTGAGCAGGCGCTGGCGCTCCTGCAGATCGGCCACGCGCTCGTCGAATGACATGTCGAGCGTGGATTGCTTGCGATGGGCGCCCATGCCCTTGACGTCGCCACCGGAACAAAAAGCCGTGCCGGCGCCGGTGATCAGCAGGGCGCCGACTTCCGGATTCTCGCCGCAGACGCGGATCATCGTGCGCAGGGCCGGCGTCAGATGATCGGAGAGTGAGTTGCGGGCTTCCGGCCGATTGAGCGTGATGATGGCGACGCGCTCGCGGATCTCGCAGAGCAGTTCATTGGTGCCGGTGTCGATGGTCACGCCGCTATCGCTCATCCTGCGTCTCCCGCTGTCGGTTCAGAATTTTTCGACCCATGGTCGGATCTCGAGTTCCGAGCTCCAAGCCGTACGCGGTTGCTGCAGGACATGCCAGTAATTTGCGGCGATGGCATCGGGATCGAGCATCGAGTCCGGCTTGTCGGCGGGCTCTGTGCGGACCGAACTGCGGATGCCGCCGTCGATCACGAAATGCGCGACATGGATTCCCTGCGGCGCGAATTCGCGGGCGAGCGATTGTGCGAGGCCACGCAACGCGAATTTGCCCATGGCGAAGGGCGCGGACTGTGCAAAGCCCTTGATGCTGGCGGAGGCGCCGGTGAACAGGATGGCGCCCCGTTTGTTCGGCAGCATGCGCTGCAGGGCCTGCTGCGCGACAAGGAAACCGCCGAAGGCGCTGACGGCAATGGCGGAGGCCACATCGGCCGGTGCGAGTTCGATGAAGGGACCGCGGGCGCGCTGGCTGGCATTGTAGACGACGATGTCGGGCGCGCCGATCTGCGCTTCGACATCCTTGAACAGCTTCGCCACGTCATCGGCTTGCGTGGCATCGCAAGCGAAAGCTTTCGCGCCGGTCTCCTGGCAGAGCGCATCGAGCTTGCCGGTATTGCGCGCGGCGAGGGCGACGCGAATGCCTTGCTGCGACAGCAGGCGCGCGAGCGACGCGCTGATGCCTTCACCGGCGCCGACGATCAGGGCCGTTTCGTAATGCGGGATATCCATGGGCGAACCTCCGGCGGGAGCACTTTATTCGTATGCGTTGCGGGTGCATGATGCAGATGGAAACGCCGCCAGCACAGCACAAGAGGCCGCCATGAACGCCCACGCGCAAATCGCCAATCTGATCGCGCCCGATACGTCGGGCATGAACTTCTATCGTGCCGATCCGGCGCTGCGCGATTTGCTTCGCATTCATCTGCCAGACGATCTGTTCAAGCATATGGAGCCGCATCTGGACCGGCTGGGCGAACTCGTGGGCGGGCCCCTGGATGAAGCCGGGCGTATGGCCGACCGACATGGGCCGGTACTGCATCAGCGTGACAAGTTCGGGCAGGACGTGCAGTGGGTGGAATATCACCCGGCCTATCGCGAGCTGGAGAATGCGGCTTTCGGCCAGTTCGGCATCCACGCGCTGTCGCATCGCAAGGGCATCATGGGCTGGCCGTCGACCTATCCGGTGGCGGCGAAGCATGCGTTTACGTTCCTGTTCAATCAGTCCGAATTCGGCATGGGTTGCCCGATCAATGTCACCGATGGCGCAGCAAAGCTGCTGTCGAAATTTGGCGATGAAGCGCTGCAGGCCAAATATCTCGATGGGCTGACGCAAACCGACATGAACAGGCTGACCCAGGGCGGCCAGTTCATGACCGAAAAGGAAGGTGGCTCCGATGTCGGCAAGCTGACGGCGCGCGCGGTGCAGGAAGGCGATCACTGGCGCTTGTATGGCGAGAAGTGGTTCTGCTCCAATGCGGATGCGAAAGTTGTGATGCTGCTGGCGCGACCGGAAGGCGCGGTGGGCGGGACCAAGGGCGTCGGCCTGTTCCTGATGCCGCGCTTCCTCGACGACGGCACGCAGAACAACTATCGGATCGTGCGCCTGAAGGAAAAGCTCGGCACGCGCTCGATGGCGTCGGGCGAGATCAAGCTGGAAGGCGCCATCGCTTACTCGGTCGGCAAGCTTGATCGCGGCTTCGTGCAGATGGCGGAGATGGTGAATTCGTCGCGCCTCTCCAACGGCGTGAAGTCCACCGCATTGATGCGCCGCGCGTGGCACGATGCGATCACGGTGGCACGCAATCGCGTGGTGTTCGGCCAGCGCATCATCGACATGCCGCTGGCGCGACGGCAGTTGATGAAGATCCTGCTGGCGACGGAGCAGGGGCTGTCGATGAGCTTCCTCACGGCCGACGCGCTCGATCGTGCGGAAGCGGGCAGCCAGGATGCGGCGGCGCTGCTGCGCATTCTGACGCCGACATTGAAGTTCCGCGCCACGCGCGATGCACGCAAGGTGTGCGGCGATGCGATGGAGATGCGCGGCGGCGTCGGCTATATCGAGGAATTCGCCACCGCTCGGTTGCTGCGCGATGCGCATCTCGGTTCGATCTGGGAAGGCACCGGCAATATCGTCGCCCTCGATGCGCTGATGCGGGCGGTGGGGCGGCATGGCGCAGAGGCTGCATTGGCTGCCGATCTGCACAACCGGCTCAACGAATCCCAAAGCGTGCCGCAGACCTGGCGCGACCGGCTGCATGCGCTGTCCGATCGTGCGATCTCCTTCGCGCGCGAGGTTGCGGCAAGCACGGGCAATGAAGGCGATGCCCGCCGCGCCACCAGCGCGCTGTATCACGTGGCCAGCGCCGTCGCGATGACGTGGGAAGCGCATCGCATCCACTTCCAGCGCGGCGATGCGCGCCGTCTGCTGATGTCGCGCCTCGTCATCGAGCATCGGTTGCTGGCGCAGGATCCGTTCGCGCTGGTCGAGAGCGATACGCAGAAAGCCATCGTCACGCATCTGCTCGGCGAGCGCGATGTAAGTATGGATGAGGCCGGACGGTTGGTGACGGCGTAGGCCGCACTGCCACAGGCCTTGATGCTCAACGCATGAACAGCGCGTAGATCGCCAGGACCGCGAGGCCGCCGAACAGGCTCCATGCGGCCAGGCCGATCGTCAATTTCTTGGCAGGCTCGGGTGTATGGTCGGTCTGCGGTGTTTCGTGTTGAGAAACTGCGGTTTCTTTCTCCATGGGACGGATACTCCTAAATTCTGAGCGCGCTGCGCCAGTGAGGAGTGAACGAGTGAGGCGTTGCAGCGTTCCGATTTGGGGGCGCAGTGACCCTCAATCGCTGCGATGGATGCCGCATTCCGTCTTGGCGCGTCCGCGCCAGCGGCCGGCGCGCGGGTCTTCGCCGGGCAATGTGCGCGACGTGCATGGCATGCAGCCGATCGATGAAAAGCCCGAAGCCACCAGCGGGTGCTGCGGCAGTTTGGCTGTCGCATAGATCAATTCGATATCGCGCAGCGTCATTTGCGCAAATGGATTGAATTTGAGCTGGCCGCCATCGAGCTCGACGATCGGGATATCGGCGCGTGTCGCGGCCTGAAAGCGCTTGCGTCCGTTGATCGACGCATCGAAATCCGTCATCGCGGTATGCAGCGTATCGATCTTGCGCAACTTGCAGCAGAGATCTGGATTTGCTGACCAGAGATCAGCTTCGGGGTCGAGACGTTCGAGCGTGGCTGTCTGCGGAAGAACAGATCGCACATTGCTCAAGTGTAGTTGGTCCACCAGCGCGTCGCGATACTGCAATGTCTCCGCGAACATCCACCCGGTGTCGATGAAGATCACCGGAATGTTCGGGTCGACATCCGCGACGATCTTGAGGAGTGCGCCGGACTGCGTCCCGAACGATGAAATAACGGCGAGCCTGTCGCGACCAACCGCGTCGACGGCCGCGCTGATCACCTCTGCCGGCAATGCGTCTTGCAGCAGATCGTTCAATCGTGTGGCTTGAAGGGCGCGCTCGGCGGTGGACATGAGGTAATTTCAATGAGTTGCTTGACTAGAACAAGATTCTATATATCTATATTTCAAGACTCCAAAAGAGATAAATATTCCTTCTCTTTGGATTTGTTGGAATGAAATTTCTTCCTCCAATCCCTCGATTCTATGGATGCAATTTCTGCGCGTCCGTCTTTCGTTCGATTTGAGGCGAAAGACCTCGCGGATTTTGCCATGGATTCTTCCGTTCTCGACCGTCCCACCACTGTCGCGCCCATCATGAGTCATCTCGATGAGTTGGAGGCGCAGAGCATCTACATTCTGCGCGAAGCCTTTGCCCGGCTGAACAAGATCGCTTTGCTGTGGTCGCTCGGCAAAGATTCCAATGTAATGATTTGGCTGGCCCGCAAGGCCTTCTTCGGCCACGTCCCATTCCCCGCGCTTCATGTGGATACCGGCAAGAAGTTTCCTGAGATGTATGCGTTTCGCGATCGCTACGCGAAAGAATGGGCGCTCGATCTACGCATTGAAAACTGCCCGCCCATCGACGCCGTCGACCCGACCTTGCCACCAGCGGCGCGCTCCGCCGCGCGCAAGACCGAGGGTTTGAAGCTGGCGCTCGCGAAATACGGTTTTGACGGCCTGATCGCCGGCATCCGCCGCGATGAAGAGGCGACACGTGCCAAGGAGCGCGTGTTCTCGCCGCGTGGTGTTGAGGGTGGCTGGGACGTGCGCGATCAGCCGCCGGAGTTCTGGGATCAGTTCAACGCATCGCCGCCGCCCGGCGCGCATCTGCGCGTGCATCCGATCCTGCATTGGACCGAAACGGATATCTGGGCCTACACTCAACGCGAAAACATCCCGATCATTCCGCTTTATTTGGCGCGCGATGGCAAACGCTATCGTTCGCTGGGCGACGCCGACATCACCAATCCGGTGGCTTCGACAGCGAAAACCATTGCCGAGATTCTGGTTGAACTGGATGGCAGCAAGGTGCCTGAACGCGCGGGCCGCGCACTCGATCACGAAACCGAAGATGCATTCGAGCGGCTGCGCGCCGCCGGCTATCTGTAAGAGCATGGACATGACGCTATCGGCAGATGTTTCCACATCCTCTTCGCTTCCGGGGCCTCGGCGCCCGCAACTCCGCGTGGTCATCGTCGGCCATGTGGATCACGGCAAATCGACTTTGGTCGGTCGTCTGCTTCACGAGACCGGAAGCCTGCCGGACGGCAAGGTAGAAACGCTCAAGGCGGCCAGCGAGCGACGCGGCATGCCGTTCGAATGGTCGTTCCTGCTCGATGCGCTGCAGACCGAGCGCGACCAGGGCATCACCATCGACACCACGCAAATTCGCTTTCGCACCAGGAGCCGCGATGTCGTCCTGATCGACGCGCCCGGCCATGCCGAATTCCTCCGGAACATGATTACTGGTGCCGCGCAGGCCGATGGCGCCGTGCTCATCATCGATGCACTGGAAGGTGTTCGCGACCAGACGCGACGCCATGGCTATCTGCTGCATTTGCTGGGCGTGAAGCAGGTCGCTGTTGTCGTCAACAAGATGGACAAGGTCGGTTTCGACGAGGCGCGCTTCAACGCGATCCGCGACGAGATCTCGGAGCATCTCACAGGTCTCGGCGTTGTGCCGCTGGCGGTCATCCCGATTTCGGCACGCGATGGCGATGGTGTCTCGGCATTCACCGATCGTGCCGCCTGGTATCGCGGGCCAACGGTGATCGCGGCCTTCGAGCAGTTCGAAACCGCGCGCCCACTCAATGACCGGCCGCTGCGTCTGCCCGTGCAGGCGATCTACAAGTTCGACGACAGGCGCATCGTTGCGGGCAGGATCGAGGCGGGGCATCTGGCTGTTGGCGACGACATTGTCGTGATGCCCGCCGGCAAGAAGGCACGGATCAAGTCGATCGAGGGCTGGTCTGTCAATTCGGTGCCGGAAACGATCGCTGCCGGACATTCCGTCGGGATTACGCTCGATCGCGAGTTGTTCGTCGAGCGCGGCGATATCATCGCTCATGCCGAGGCCGTACCGGCCAGCATCCGGCGGCTGCGGACACGGCTGTTCTGGCTGCATGACCAGCCACTGACGGCGCGCGCATCCATCGTGGTGCGGATCGGCGCCCGGCAGGTGCGGGCCGTGGTGGACAGCATCGAGAAGGCGGTCGATCCCGGCGATCTCGCTGCTACCGCGGCGCAGGCGATCGCGTGCAATCATGTGGGCGAAGTCGATCTGGTGCTTGCTCAGCCGGTGGCGGCGGATTGCTATACGGACAGTCCGCCGACAGGGCGCCTGGTGATTGAAGTCGATGGGCGCATCGCGGGCGGCGGCCTCATTCTGTCGGTGCAGGCGGATGACCGTGTGCAGCCTCTCGACATCGTTCCGGTGACGTCCGACCTTGGCGCGCAGGAGCGTGCCGCGCGCTTTCACCACCGCGGCGCAGTGGTCTGGTTCACGGGATTGCCCGGGTCTGGCAAGTCGACGCTGGCGCTGGCGCTGGAGCAGCGTCTGTTCCGCAGCGGAGGCTCGCCAATCCTGCTCGATGGCGACACCATGCGCGCCGGTCTGAACGGCGATCTCGGCTTCGCGCCGGAGGACCGCAGGGAGAATGTCCGTCGTCTTGCCGAGGTCGCCAATCATCTCGCGCAGAACGGCCACATCGCCATCGTCGCGGCGGTGTCGCCATTCCTCAAGGACCGCGCCGAAGCGCGCCGCATCGCGCGCGAGAATTTTCGCGAAATCTATGTATCGACGCCCAGCGAGATCTGCGAAAGCCGCGATCCGAAGGGGCATTATGCGAAAGCGCGCGCCGGAGAAATCAAGGGCTTCACCGGCATCACCGGGGACTATCAGGCGCCCGACCAGGTGGAACTGAAAATCGACACGTCGGGGTCTGAGGTGTCCGCCTCGGCTGAGCAAATCGAGGAGATGCTCAGGCTGACGGGTATCCTGCTGGAGGGGGCGGCATAAGGCCGCCGCCGCAGAACTCCTCCACTACCAGCTTCACCTTCTCACGCATGCGATCGAATTCGGATGCCGCTACTTCACTGACCTGCATCGCCTTCCGCAGGCGTTCGATCGATGGCATCAGCATCAGTGCGACATTCGAGCGATCGTTCTCGGATGTCACGCGCAGCCATGCCGGCAATAGCATAGTCCGATACGCATCGGTAAAGGCTTAATCGACGATCGCTTAACGGATGTTGGCAGATTTCAACGAAGTATAATGCCGCTAGTCAGGTTTGAACTGGTCTCGCGAAGACTCACGAATACTGTTGGTAACGGCAAGACCGCTCAAGACGCCGAGCAGACCTCATTGATCTGTCAAAGCACTCCACATTAGAGGGATATCTCTGCTGTTAGCCCAGCATTTGCGTGTCGCCGCAGATCGAGATCGCCTGACCTGAGATCGTGCGACCGCGCGGGCTGCAAAGAAAGAGAATCTGGTCGGCGATCTGTTGCGGTGTGACGTAGTCCTTGATCGACGTGTAGGAGAACGCGGTCTTCTCCATCTCGGCAAATGAGATGCCCCGTTGTTGCGCCTTGGCCTCCAGCACGCGGCGCTGGCGATCACCGGCGACGAGGCCGGGCAGGACCGCGTTCACACGGATATTGTCGGGGCCAAGTTCGATCGAGAGCGACTTGGTGAAGCCGATGACGCCCCATTTCGCCGCGGCGTAAGGCGAGCGCATGGCGAAACCCACGCGGCCGGCTGCTGACGACAGGTTGACGATGGAGCTGTTGCTGCTCCGGCGCAGCAACGGAACGGCGAGGCGTGTGCAGTTGAACTGTCCTGTCAGGCAGATGTTCAGGCAACGATCCCAGTCGTCCGGATGCATTTCGTCGACCTTGGCGGTCGGGCCAGCAATGCCGGCATTATTGACCAGCACATCTAGACCGCCGAGTGCGGCGGTGGCCTCGTTAAACAGTTTCTGAACGGAGGCGCGGTCGGCGACGTCGCAATGGGTCTGGCCGATCGCCGGGTCGCTTTTGGCGAGGGCGGCAAGCGCCGCCTGATCGACGTCGCAGACATGCACACGCGCGCCTTCACCGGCGAAGGCACGCGCGATCGCCAGACCAATTCCGTTGGCGCCCGCGGTCACGATGACGCGCAAATCCTTGATGCCGAGATCCATGATGGCTCCAGAGACAGTGTGAGAACTAGGGCGAGAGGTCGCCACGCGACAGGATGAAGTCGGCGGCGCTGGTAATGTCGGCAGCGATCGCCGCCCGGGCGCCCTCGGGGTCGCCGCTTTCGATCGCCTTGCGGGCAGCCGCGTGAAAACGGATGGCGTCGCCCTTGGCGAGGCGGTCCGGGTTGCCGCGCAGATCGAGATTGATGACGGGGCCAGCCTTCAGCCACAGCGTCCGGATGATTTCGACCAGCACCGGCGATTGCGCAGCATCATAGACCGCAAAGTGGAAAGTCTTGTTGAGTTCGACGGCGCGGGGCAGATCCGGCGCCTTCACTTCGCTTTCCGCACGCATGGCTGCTTCGGCCGAGGCGATCGATGCGAGATTGGTTGCGTCACGAAGACGCGCTGCTTCGGCCGCAGCATGGCCCTCGATGGCGATGCGCACCTTGGTGAGATCGCGGAATTGCGTCGCCGACATCACCGGCACGCGCACCGCACGGTTGGCGGCGACTTCCAGCGCCTTGTCGGCCACGAGGCGCGACACTGCTTCGCGCACCGGCATAATAGAGACGCCAAGCACTTCCGCGGCCGTCCGCAGTGACAGTTTCTCGCCCGGTGCGAGACGCCCGGAGATCAACAGATCCGCCAGTTGCGCATAGGCGCGCTCGCCCAGCGTCTGGCGATCAAGCGGCTCCACGAGGGTCAGCGCAGTGGGCAGGTTCAACGCGGTCTCCGGCGCTTTCATGAAAATGCGGGGAGGGACTCGACAAAGCCCCCGTCTTTTGCAACTCTAACTGTGATCACAGATCACGGCAAGCGTACAAAGCCCTCTCGTCAGAAGAGTGCAGCGTCTGCCGGAGGGGAAACAGCCGCGTCGCGCGGCCGTATCAGGGAGACGAATCTGATGACGAACACCAATCAATTCACGCGCCGCAGCCTGTTGAAGACCGCGGGCGGTCTCGCGCTGGCGTCAGGCCTGTCAGCGCCCTCGATCCTCAGCGCGCAGACATCCGACGTCATCCGCATCGGTCATCTGACGCCGCGTACCGGCTTTCTGGGCCCGCTCGGCGAATATGGCGTGATGGCCATCGATCTTGCGGTGGAAGAGATCAACGCCGCGGGCGGCGTGATGGGCCGTAAGGTCGAACTGCTCAAGGAAGATTCGATCAACCCGCAGACCGCATCGACCAAGGCCGAGCGCATGATCGAGCGCGACAAGGTTGCGTGTATCATCGGCGAGATTTCGTCGGCGTCGTGTCTGACCATCGCGCAGGTCGCCACCCGCAACAAGACGCTGTTCATCAACACCGGCGGCAATTCCGACGCACTGCGCGGCAAGGACTGCCAGCGCTACATGTTCCATGTCGAGTCGCAGAACTCGATGTATGTGAAGACGGTGGGCCGCTCGTTCCTGCGCGACGGATTGGTCAAGGGCAAGAAGTGGTACTCGCTCACGGCGGACTATGCCTTCGGCCATGACCTCCTCAGCGTCTCGAAGCGCTTCATGCAGGCCAATGGCGGCAATTTCGCCGGCGACGATCTGGTGCCGACCGACGCTACCGACTTCTCGGCCTATCTGCTGAAGATCCGCGAAGCCAAGCCCGATCTGGTGGTCATCAATCTCGCCGGCAACCAGATCACCAACTTCCTCAAGCAATATGCCGAATTCGGCCTGACCTTCCCGGTCGGCGGTTTCGGCTTCGATACCGCGCTGGCCTGGGCAGCCGGCAAGGGCAATTTCGTCGGCACCTGGCCTGTGGTCTGGCACCATCTGCTGGATACGCCCGGCAGCAAGGCCTTCGTCGCGGCTTTCACCAAGAAGTACAACAAGCCTCCGGAGAACCAGGCCTGGGGCGACTATATCGCCACCAAGATCGTGGCGCAGAGCATCAACGAGCTGAAGTCGGCTGAATCTCCGAAGATCATCGAGCATTTCGAAAAGGGTGCGAAGTTCGATCTTCTGAAGACGCGTCAGGGCTACTTCCGCGCATCGGATCATCAGCTGATGCACGAGATGTATGCGGTGACGGCGCTGCCCGCGGACAAGATCAAGAACCAGTGGGACATCTTCTCGTCGAGTCCAGCGGTCCCGGGACCGGATGAACCGCTCGAGGTGATCGCCTCCACGGCGGAAGAGAACACCTGCAAATTCCCGAGCTGACCGAAGCGTCGGCGCTTTTGCCTTCGGGTTGAGCGCCGACGTTCCGCTCGCGACGTTGCTTTCGACCCCGTCATTCCGATTCTGTGAAGTGCGCGTCAGCGCACGGCTGCGGAGCCCATCTCATGTCCGCCATGTTGCTCACCCAGCAGATCCTCAACGGTCTGCTCGACGGTGTTTATTATCTCCTCATTGCGCTCGGCCTGTCGCTGATCTTCTCGCTTGGCGGCATCGTGAACCTGGCGCATGGCGCGTTTTATGCGATCGGCGCCTATCTCACGCTGGTGATCTCACCCTATCTCGGCTTCAGCGGCGCCTTCGTCGTCGCGCCTGTTGCCGTTGCGTTGTTCGGCGTGCTGATCGAGCGCACGCTGTTCCGGCGCTTCTATCGCTCCGATCCGATCCTGTCGCTGCTGCTCACTTTCGGTCTTGCCATGGTGGCGGAGCAGGCCTTGCGCATGATCTTCGGCGCGCCGCCGCTTTCCTATTCGATCCCGCCGGGGTTGCGCGGCCAAGTGGCGATCGGCAGCTTCATCTATTCGTTCTATCGCGTGGTGCTGCTCGGCATCGCCGTGGCCTGCGTCGTCGGGCTATGGGTGTTGCTGCAAAAGACCTCGTTCGGCCGCGTCGTGCGAGCCGGCGTGCAGAACCCGGACATGGTCGGTGCACTCGGCATCTCGCTGCAACCCTATATGTCGGTGGTTGCGGCTCTGGGCATCGGCCTGGCGGGACTGGCCGGCGTGTTGCTGGCGCCGATCTATTCGATCCATCCGGCGATGGGGCAGGAGATCATCACGCCCGCTTTCGTGGTGGTCGTGATCGGCGGGCTCGGATCGTTCTGGGGCGTGGTGATCGCGGCGCTGCTGGTCGGCCTCGTCAAAGGCGTGATGGTCGGCATCGGCTATTCCGCTGCCTCGACCGCAGCGATCTATCTGTTGATGCTCCTGGTGCTGCTGTTCCGCCCGCGTGGCCTGTTCGGCGAACGCATCACGCGGTTCGAGTGAGGCGATGACCATGTTGAATCGTCTTCCCGTTCCATTGCTGATTGCTGGTGTCGGCCTGCTCATCCTGCCGCCGATCCTGCTGGCGCTCGGGCTCACCATGACGTCGGCGACGGAAATCGTCGTCTTCGCACTGGCCTGCATGGCGCTGAATATTCTGGTCGGACACACCGGGCTGGTCTCGTTCGGTCATGGCGCCTGGTTCGGCCTCGCTGCTTATGCGGCAGCGTTGATCCAGCGCAACTGGATGCCGAACTCCTTTGTCGGGCCGACATTGCTGGCGTTGGTTATCGTCGCCATCACGGCGGCCGCCTTCGGCTATCTGATCCTGCGCCGCCGCGGCGTGTATTTCTCCCTGCTCACGCTGGCGCTGGCGGCGATGCTCTACAGCGTGTCGTTCCGCTGGACCGACGTGACCGGTGGTGAGAATGGTCTCGGGGGCATCACACGCCCGCCGCTGCTCGGCTTCGATCTCGACGCGGCGCCCACCTATTACTGGTTCGTGGCGATCATCGCCTTTGCCGTCCTGATCCTGCTGTGGCGCTTCCACAATTCGACGGTCGGCGCCGTACTGGTCGCGATCCGCGAGAACGAACAGCGCGCGCGTTTCCTCGGCTATCCCACCAACCGCTACAAGCTGGCCGCCTTCGTCTTGTCGGCCACCATCACCGGGCTTGCCGGCGTGTTGCTGCTCTACAAGAACCGCATGACCTCGGCGGACCCCATCTCGGTGGCCTTCTCCGGCGAATTGCTGGCCATGGTCGTGATCGGTGGCATGCGCAGCTTCCTGGGGCCGGCGCTCGGCGCGCTGTTCTTCATTTTGTTTCGCGAATTTCTCGGCATCTATTCCGAGAACTGGCTATTCTGGTTCGGTCTCGTCTTTGTCGGCTTCATCATCTTCTCGCCCACCGGCCTGATCGGCATCGGCGAGCGCCTGATTGCGCCATTCCGCAAGAAGGTCGAAGAAGATGCGGCGATGTCGGCGCGGCGCATCGAAGTGCTGCCGCTACCGGAATTCCTGCGGCCGACATCGACCGTCGACGGCGCAGTGCTGTCGGCCAGCCATATCGTTAAAAGCTTCGGCGGCATCAAGGCGGTGCAGGGCGTCGATATCGCCATCGCGGATCGCACGCTGCATGCGTTGATCGGGCCGAATGGGGCCGGCAAGACCACCGCGTTCAATCTGCTGTCGGGCATGTACAAGCCGGATCAGGGAACAGTGTCGCTGATGGGCGCGCCTATCGCTGGTCATGCGCCGGAAGATATCGCAACCGCCGGTATCGGCCGCTCGTTCCAGATCACCAATCTGTTTCCCACCCTGAGCGTCGGCGAGAACATCCGTCTCGCCGTGCAGGCCCGGCATCCGCGGCGCTTCGATCCCGTCACCAATGCGCTGTCGATCGACGCGATCAATGTCGAGACCGACGCGGTGATCCGCTATCTCGGCCTCGCGGGGATCGAGACGGCCGAAGCGGGGATGCTTTCTTATGGTGGCCAGCGCTTGCTGGACATGGGCGTCGCACTTGCCACGGCGCCGCGGGTCCTGCTGCTAGACGAGCCGCTGGCGGGCCTTGCTGCTGCCGAGCGTGAGCGCATCGGCGCGATCATCAAGCGCATCTCGACGGATCTGCCCGTACTGCTCGTTGAACACGATATCGACCGCGTGTTTCAGCTCGCCGATCATGTCACCGTCATGAATGAAGGCCGCGTGCTGCTGGACGGCACCGTCGAGGACGCGCGCTCCAGCACCCGCGTGCAAGAAGTCTATATCGGCTCGGGCGCGACGGCCGTGGCCGCGAGGCCGCGCGAAACATCCGCCGGTGCACAGCCGCTGCTGACGGTGAAGAATGTCGATACGTTCTACGGCAAGAGCCATATTCTCAACGATGTCAATTTCACGCTGCATCAGAACGAGATCATCGCTTTGCTCGGTCGCAACGGCGCCGGAAAATCGACGCTGCTCAAGACCCTGATCGGCATCGCGCCTGCTTCGAACGGCTCGATCCAGCTCGCTGGTAGTGAGCTGGTCGGCCTGTCCTCGGCGGAAGCCGCACGGCTCGGAATCGGCTACGTGCCGCAGGGGCGTGCATTGTTCGCCGGCATGACGGTCGAGCAGAATCTCGAACTCGGTGGCCTCAAGCGGCAGACCGGCAATGGCGTGCATTGGACCCGCGAACGCATCTACGACTATTTCCCGCGTATTCGCGAGCGGCTGGACAGTCCTGCCGACTATCTCTCGGGTGGTGAACAGCAGATGGTTGCCGTGGCGCGCGCATTGTCCGGCGATGTCCGCGTGCTGCTGCTTGACGAGCCGTTCGAGGGGTTGGCGCCGGCGGTGGTCGAGCAGTTGTTCGAGACCTTCGATCGTCTCCGCAAGGAAATTGCCATCATCATCGTCGATCATAATCTCGACCTGGCTCTGGCCCTGTCGGATTCGACGGTGGCGCTCGAGCGCGGCAAGGTCATTCATCAGGGGGCATCGAAAGCCCTGCGCGACGATCTCGATCTGCGCCGCAAGGTGCTGTGGCTGTAAGATGACTGAGGCTGTGAGAAAATCGATGACCATGAATAATCGACATGTCGCCATCGTCGGCGTTGGCCTGATTGGACGCGCCTGGGCCGCGATCTTTGCGCGTGCCGGATGGACCGTACGGTTGACCGACCCGCATGGGCCGACGCTGCAAGCGGCGCCTCAACTCATCCGCGATGAACTGCATGCGCTGGCACGACATGGTCTTGCCAGTGACCCCGATGGCGCTGCGGCGCGAATTTCGGTCGCCGCGAGTCTGGCCGATGCGGTGAAGGACGTAGCTTTCGTGCAGGAGAACGGCCCCGAGAATGTCGATCAGAAGATCGCGATTTTCGCCGAGCTGGATCGCCTAGCGCCTGAGGATGCGTTGCTGGCGTCTTCGACTTCGGCCATCGTCGCCTCGCGCTTCACCGAAATGCTGCCCGGGCGCGCGCGATGTCTTGTCGGCCATCCCGTCAACCCACCGCATCTGGTACCGCTGGTCGAGCTGTGCGGTGCGTCCTGGACGTCGACGGAGACCATCGATCATGCGCGTGAGATCTATCGCGAGATCGGGCAGGTGCCTGTCACCGTCAATCGCGAAATCAACGGCTTTATCCTCAATCGCCTGCAGGGCGCCTTGCTCGCCGAAGCATTCCGCCTGGTAGGTGAAGGCTATGTCTCTGCGGAAGATCTCGATCACACCGTGAAGGACGGTCTCGGCCTGCGCTGGTCGTTTCTCGGCCCGCTGGAAACCATCGAGCTCAATGCGCCCGGGGGCATTCCGGATTATTGTGCGCGCTATACGGGCTTCTATAAGGAGCTGGCGGCTGCGGCTGCTGGACCTGAGGTATATCAGAGTCCGAATGTCGATCGGGTGATAGCGGCCTGGCCGCATCAGCCATCACCGGAGCGGATCGCCGCGCTGACGCAGCAGCGCAACGAACGCCTTGCAGCACTGGCGGCCCACAAGGTCGCGCAGACTAGAAAATCTTGAACGATACGACCTCTCAACAGAAAGACGGAGACTGACATGAGCCGCAAAGTCATCATCACCTGCGCCGTAACGGGCGCCATTCACACGCCTTCCATGTCCAAGGCATTGCCGGTGACGCCGCAGGAAATCGCCGATGCTGCTGTCGATGCGGCGGAAGCCGGCGCCGCCATCGTGCATCTGCATGCACGCAATCCGAAGACCGGTCAGCCAGATCAAAGTCCCGAGGCCTTCGCGCCTTTCCTGAAGATCATCAAGCAGCGTTCCAATGCGGTGATCAACCTGACCACCGGCGGCGCACCAACCATGACGGTCGACGAGCGCGTGCGGCCTGCCGCGGTCTACAAACCGGAAGTCGCGTCGCTCAACATGGGCTCGATGAATTTCGGCTTCTTCGGCATGCTGAACCGCTTCAAGTCGTTCCAGCACGATTGGGAGCTCAAGCACCTGCAGAACAAGGACATCGTGTTTCGCAACACGTTCCAGGATATTGAGTATGTGCTGAAGACGCTGGCCGAGACGGGCACGCGCTTCGAATTCGAATGCTACGACACCGCGCATCTCTACAATCTGGCCTACTTCCTCGACCAGGGTCTGGTGAAGCCGCCGCTGTTCATCCAGACGGTGTTCGGTCTGCAGGGTGGCACCGGCGCGCATCCGGAAGACGTGCTGCATATGAAGCGCACGGCTGATCGTCTGTTTGGGGATAAGTATGTCTGGTCGGTGCTGGGCGCTGGCCGTAATCAATTGCCGATCGCTGCGATGGCAGCAGCCATGGGTGGCAACATTCGCGTCGGCTTGGAGGACTCACTTTGGGCCGCACCGGGGCGGATGGCTTCATCAAATGCCGAACAGGTCACGCTGGCGCGCAAGATCGTGGAAGGCCTCGGCCTTGAGATCGCAACTCCGGATGAAGCGCGTCAAATGCTCGATCTGAAGGGTGGAGACAAACTCGAAGTTTAAACCTGGTTCGGAGGAGGCGGGAGCGAGCGTGGTTTCCGTCTTCCTCTTTCTTGCCGGGGTCGGCGATGGTGTGCTCCTGACGCAAAGCGGACGTTGAAATCTGAATTCGGAGCAGTTGAGCGAAGCGGGAGCTGTCGGCGGTCGATCCGCGTCATCCATCGGGCCAAATCGACCGCTCTTGATCGCTGTCATCGCAGTGTCATGAAGACATAGCAACAGTCGTTTCCTAACTTCTTGGTTGGCAGGCACCGCTTCGTGCCGCTTTGTGTGTTGAGAGCGCGTACGTTTCTGGCGGAAAGGTCTCTTGAGAGGCGCGTTGCTTTCGCTGACGGTTATTGAGCCGAGCTCCGCTTGGTGCGCGGAAATTGCTCCCGTTCGGTTTGATACCGCGGGACAGGATCTCGAATCGCGCTGGATGCTTTCAGCCGTCAGTCTGGCATCGTTGGCCATCTATGATGGCCGAATGGTCGCTCATCAATCCTCATCCACCGCAGCGGCACTTGGCGAATAGATAGCCAGCCATCTACCTTATGGACCGTGCAGAAATTCTGCCAGGCTGAGGCGGCGATTAGGTCGATTTAAGATTTCTGCTCGGCTGTTCGTGGGCTGCCCAATATTGGATGACCTCGCTTCGGGGGCCTTACTCTGCGATTGTCGAGATTAACAGTCGCTCTGCTCTGCCTTGGCGCGCTCGGGATCATAAACAAAACCATGCTTGCGCGCGATGTCCTTGCGTGCCTCAAGGAAGATGCGTCCGATCTCGAAAAGGCGATGCGTTGGCATCAAGAGCAGACGCCGTCGATCTCTGGGATCTGGCCTGCGGACCAGTGTTCCGGAGGCGGCCATATCGTCAAGATGCCGGGTAACCGTAACATCACTTATGAAAGCGTTGAAATACGTGGCCACCTGTTTGACTGTCAGTATTTCTCCTTGGAGCCATTTGTGCCCAATCAAGGTGAAGATCATGTCATCAGTAAGAAGAACATATCGCTGTTGATCGTTGATATGCAGGCGGCGGATTCGAACATTTGCCGCCGAGAAACGCTTACAAGCGGCAGACTATCGTGTCCGGTCCGAGACAAGCTTCGTCGATGTCCATTTCGACAAACCGTTGGAGAGCCAGCGAGGCGACGACGCCAACGGGATCACGGGCGTTCCGGAAGATCGAAATGCAAGTCGCTAATGATGCCGAACCGTGCTCGTCGAGAAACGCGAGAAAGCGTGCGCGATCGCGGAGCGGAACCGGGTAAGCCGCGTATCGAAGTAATTCCCTAGCATTTTCCAGGCGACGGTCTTCATTGAACGAGGCCTCCAAGAAGGTCGTGTATCGGCGGCCACTCTTCTCGGACGCGTCTGCAGCCCATTTTGGAGGAGAGGGACCGTCGATGGGGACGACGTCTACAAAGGTGATCCCGGAAACTCGCTCGATGGTGAAGTCGGGGACGTGATGCTGCTTATTCCGGACGGTGACTTCCGGCAGGCAGCGCCTGCCGATAACAGAGCCGTCAAGGTCCCAAAGGCAGGCGGCGTCGCGCGCGGCCTTCGTGCGGAAAACAGCGTCACCGAGGCAGCGGACGGTGCCACGAGGTGCAAAAGTATTAACGAGGGCAGCTTTTCTGACGCGCGACAAAATGCGGGTGTGAGTTAGGCTCCCACAGGCCAAGGCATTGCTGAGCATAGATCCACCTCAGGCCGACATATTCGTCGGCGCAGGCGTCACGGGAATATGCGGTGACTGCGGGTGAGGTCAGCGTATGAGGAAATGCGCCCCGGCGTCCTTGGGCGGGGTGATCGGCGCAGAAATGCTGAGTTCTGACAGCGTTCTCATGACTGGGACGAATTGAGAACATTTGTCCGGGAGTCAAGCGTTATGTCGAGTAGTCGCAATGAGTGACTGAAAAGGCGTCGGATTGATCGAAGTGTTGATCCGCACATAAATCCTCGGCAGTAGGAAGCAAACGCGGGCGACCAAATCACGAGAACGGCCCCATTCCACCGACGTCGATCAAATATCGTCAGTTGATCTTATGTGGGGTAGCGCAATGGTCATTTGCGATGAAATGCAGACTTATGGGGGGATCAACAAAGATAATCCGCCTCGATCGACAAAATCCGCCGAGCGTCGTGCTGAATGCCAGATGGTGTTCAAAAAGGGGCTCGTAGCCAGCGGTCGCGATGTTGCGTCGCCTCCGACATCACAGTCGGGTCGATATCCCAGAGAATAGTGATGTCGCAAAACTGTAGTATTGCCCCACTATTGCTTACGCGCGTTTGGATCAGAGTAGCTGTTAGGCCGGTTCGAAAATGATCTAGTCGCATCGCGCCGCCGAGTTCCGTTCGATGCTCGTCAAAGGCCGCATGAGCCCGCAGCAAAGCGTGCTCGCCGAGGTTGATCAGTTGAGTCACGTAGTTTCAGGCTTCTGTATCGGCTTGGCGATTGGCGTCACCTTGGCGATGCCTGTCACGGCAGCAGCTGCGCGGGAGCTTTGGCGTGATATGGCTGCCGATTTTGATATTGCGGCCCAGCCGCTGGCATCGGCGTTGGCGCGCTATGGCGATTTGACACGCCTGGAAGCTTTCTATCAGGCCCATCTGGTCGAGGGACGCATATCGAGTCGGGTGAGTGGCCGTCTGGCACCATCGGACGCTCTGGCGATGCTGCTCGAAGGGACTAGCCTTCGTGCGCGCTTTCTCGATGACGGATCCTTCGTACTGTCGCCGTTGCCGCCGCAGGAGGTGGCGCGGCTCCATGCCCGGCAACTAGCCGGACAACGCTATTACGCGCAAATTCAAACTGCCATCCGCACGGCATTCTGCCGTCAGCAGGGCCTTCAGCCGGGTACGTTGCGAATGGTCGCGCTGATCTGGATCGGGGCACATGGGCAAATCGAACGCGTTCATCAACTCAGCTCGAACGGTGCGGCCATCGACGGCGGCATCGAGGCGGCCTTTCTCAGCGTGAGGCTCGACGAGAGACCGCCGGCCGATTTCGCCCAGCCGGCCCTCATCATGATGGTGCCAAATCCGGGCCAAGCCTCGAATTGTGGCATCCAGATCGGTGCGACACGGGCAGGGCGGCCATGAGCGATGGCGGCCTGGCGGCACTGCGCCGCGTCTTTATCGATCGTTACGATGATTTTCGGAAACGGCTAACGCCGCGGCTCGGCTCGGCCGATCTCGCCTCCGAAGCGTTGCAGGAAACCTGGCTGCGACTTGCGCGGCTTGATGCATCGACCGAGATCAAAAGTCCTGGCAGCTATCTGTTCCGTACCGTCCTCAACGTGGCCTTTGACCAGCGCCAGTCCGAAAAGCGTCATCTGACAAGCGGTGAAATTGAGGATTTGCTCAATCTTGCCGATGACGGCCCCGATCCGGATCGGATCGTGCAGGACCGCTCCGATCTTCGGGCGCTCGACGCGGTTCTATCCGAACTGCCGGTGCGGCGGCGCGCGATCCTTCTGGCGGCGCGGGTCGACGGGCTGCCGTTGCAGGAAATCGCGACCAAGCTCGGCGTGTCGTTACGGCTGGTGTCCAAGGAATTGCGGCTGGCTCACGAATTTATCGTCGCAAAACGTACAGAATTGGGCCGCGATCCGTGCGCGTCCGAGGAATCAGAACAGTCTACAAGATGACAAGTATGTCAGTGCAAAGCCGCGACACCTTCGCAGCTTCGACGTCGAGGAACCGTTACGAACCATGATCAAGCTGCGCAATACGACGCCCGAACTGGATGCGATCCAGCGCGAGGCCGTTGCTTGGGTCCAGCGGCTGGTTTCGGGTGAGGCCACGGCCGAGGATGCCGCTGCGTTGAAGCGCTGGCGGGCGGAGAACCCCGCCCATGCGCGCGCTTTCACGGCGGCGAGCAGCGCTTGGAGCGATGTTGCCTCCGCTGGCCCTGACCTGCACCGGGACGGCAGGACCGCGACCGAGACGCTGGTCCGTCTGCGGCGCCAGACGGTGAACCGCCGGGCTTTTCTTGGCGGCGGTGTTGCAGCAGCGGCGGTGGCTACTTATGGCGTCATCAGGCCGCCTTTGGATCTGTGGCCGTCGTTCACGCAGTTGCAGGCCGATTACCGCACCGCGACTGGCGAGCAGCGCACTATCACCTTGGCCGGCGATATCGCGGTGCAGATGAATTCGCAGACGAGTCTGGCTTTGAGGAACGGTGAAGGGTCGCAGGGGCGCGTCGAACTGATCTCCGGGGAGGCCTCCTTCACGCTGCCGGAGGTGGCAGGGCGTGGGCTGGCAGTGCTGGCTGCCGATGGCCGGACGCTGGCGACAGACGCCAAGTTCGACGTGCGCCATCTGACCCGCGGTGCGGATAGCGCCGTCTATGTGACCTGCTTCGAAGGCGGCGTAAAGGTTGAGCATCAGGCTGGCCGGGCGACAATCGCTGCCGGCCAGCAGTTGAGCTATGGCGCACGCGGCCTCGGCCAGGTGACGGCTATTGACCCGGAGAGCGCATCGAACTGGTCGCGTGGGATCGTCGTGTTCCGGGCAACGCCATTGTTGGACGCTCTCGAGGAAATCAACCGTTATCGTCCGGGCCGTATTGTTGTGTTGAACGCTGAGCTCGCACAGAAGCGGATCACGGGGCGCTTCCGCATCGATCAGATGAACAGCATCCTTGCACGTCTGGAACAGGCGGTCGATGCGCATGTGCGGACATTGCCGGGCGGGTTGGCGCTGCTGAGCTGAGGCGATGCGGCAGGCTCGCAATCCGCAAAATATCTTTGCCGGAACCGTGCACGATTTCGATCTCGATCCAGTCCTAAAGCTGAGGCTCTCCCTCTGTCGCCTTACGGGAGGGCCATGCGGCTTTGTCGAAGGAATCGTCCGTGTCTTTAGCTTCATCGTGCTCGACCGTCATCCAGCGTAGCTCCCGCCCGTCGTCCAATGCCTTGCTTGCCGGCGCGAGCATGTTGGCCGTAGCGCTGATGACGAGCAACGCCGCGGTCGCGCGATCGTTGAATGGTGGTGGCAGCGGCGGTTCTGTTTCGGCGCCGAACATCGCGTCGGAAGCTGCCGCGCAGGCGGCGCAACAGGCGGCTGCGGTGGCACGGCAGTCGCAGGACTCGCTGGCGCGGGCGGCGCGTGCGGTTCAGGACATCCAGGCCGTCCAGGCGGCCGCGCGTGCCGCAGCCGCTGCCGCGCAGGTCTCGGCCACCGCCCCCCTTGTTGTGCCGAACGGCCTCGGCGCCGGCGGCCTGCTGCCGAACATGCCGGCGGGCTGGAGCGGTGCCGATGCGCCGAGCCAGAACGTCGATGGCGCCGGGCAGACCCAGGTCAATATCCGCCAGACCACCCAGCAGGCGATCCTCAACTGGCAGAGTTTTAATGTCGGCGCGCGCACCACGCTGACCTTCGACCAGCGGGGCAATGGCAACTGGGTGGCGCTGAACCGCGTCGATGCATCGACCGGACCGAGCCAGATCCTCGGCAACATCAAGGCCGACGGCCAGGTCTATGTGATCAACCAGAGCGGCATCATCTTCGGTGGCAATAGCCAGATCAATGTCGGGTCGCTGATCGTATCGACCGCCGGCATCATCGATCAGCAATTCCGCAATAACGGCATCTATGCGACCCAGACCGGCGCCACCTATCTGCCGAGCTTCACCGCGGCGGGCGGCAAGGTGGTGGTCGAGGCCGGCGCTTCGATCTCCACCGCGGCGCCGTCGTCGGTGACGGCGGGCGGCGGCTTCGTGCTGATGATCGGCAGCGAGGTCAGCAATGCCGGCATGATCGCGACCCCGAAAGGCCAGACCATTCTCGCGGCCGGCCGCGACTTCATCCTGCGTCCGGGCTTCGGCACCGATGCCAACCAGTTTTCGACCACCAATGGCAGCGAAATCGCGCCGGTGATCGGCACTGCCAGCGGCAAGGTCACCAATACAGGTATGGTCTGGGCGCAGCAGGGCGACATTACGCTCGCCGGCCGCACACTGCTGCAAGGCGGCGTGCTGCTGTCCTCCACCACGGTGAACCAGCGCGGCAGCATCCATCTGCTCAATTCCGCCAGTGACACCGCAGGCAGCGTCACGCTCGCCGCCGGCAGCCTCAGCTATGTGGCGCCGGAGCTGGATTCCAAGGAGACCGCGCTCAATTCGCAGCGCGATGCGCTGGCAAAGAACGTCCTCAATCCCGGCGCCATCGGCCAGTTTGACAATTTGTCCGTGCTCACCGATCGCCGCGACCAGTCGCGCATCGAGATCGTCACCGGCGGTCTCGCAAACTTCCAGAACGGTTCGCAGACCATGGCGCAAGGCGGCCAGATCGCCGTCTCCGCCGGCAATCGCGTGTTCGCGGAGCAGGGTGCGGTACTCGACGTCTCCGGCGTGCAGGGCGCCGTGCGGCCGATGTCGGCCAATCAGGTGAAGGTCAATGTCCAGGGCAACGAGCTGCGCGACTCCCCGGTCAATCGCGACAGCGGCGCGCTGGTCAATCGCGACGTCTGGATCGATATCCGCGATCTCGTTTATGTGGCGCCGGGCACCGGCGGCTATGCCGGCGAGCGCTACTACACCAAAGGCGGGCTGCTGGAAGTCGGCGGCTATCTCGCCAATGCCGCGCACACCATCGGTGAGTGGGCAGCGGTCGGCGGCACCATCACGCTGGCGGCGAACAACGATGTGATCGCGCAGCAAGGTGCGAAGTTTAACATCGCCGGCGGCTCGGTGAGCTTCGATGGCGGCTGGATCTATTCGAGCAAGCTGATCGGCGCCGACGGTCGTATCTACAGCTTCGACACTGCCCCGGCGAGCATGAAGTTCGCCGCCGCAGCGGGCGGCTTCGTGCGTACGCACAATATCCAGGGCAAGGTCTCCGACCAGCTCACCGAAGTGTGGACCTCGATCTTCGACCGCACCACGTTGCGGCGCTGGGAGGACGGCTACACGGTCGGCCGCGATGCCGGCCGCCTCAACCTGTCCTCGCCGACCGCGCTCATGGAAGCCGACATCATCGCCGATGTCGTCAAGGGCGCGCGCCAGACCTCGGTGCGCGCCGCCAATGTCGCCGATGGCTACAAGCAGGTGCAGAACGCCGCGCCGTTGCAAGGCACGCTTGGATTGGGCCGTTATGATGTGCCGATCACCGGCGGGATCGGTTTCCACCATTCGGATGTCCGCTTCGGCGGTGTGACTGCGGTCACTGGCGGGATGTCCGCTACAGATGCGCTGCCGTCAGGGCGCACCGGTACTGCCTGGTTCGATGCCGGACACATTAATGCGCTCAATCTGGGCGGCCTTGATATCGGCACGCGTGATACGATTACCGTGGACAGTGCGATTACGCTGGCGGACGGCGGTCGCATTACGCTCATGGCGCCGGTGGTGGACATCAAGGCCGATGTCACGGCACGCGGGGGATCGCTCACGGTCGATAACTACTTCAGGGGCTATCAGGCCGGCGGTCGCGGCCTGGAGACAGTGCTGCTCAAGGACGGCAAGGCGGCGATCATCGTGCACGAAGACGTGACGCTCGACCTGCGCGGCGTCTGGGTGAATGCGCTGTTGAACCCGACCGACAACCCCAGGCAGGCCTTCATCGATGGCGGCTCGGTCACCCTGCGTTCGACCCATGATGTGACGCTGGCAAAGGGCAGCGCGATCGACGTGTCGTCGGGTGCGGCGATCCTTACCAATGGCAAGACCAAAGGTGGCCGCGGCGGCGACGTCACCCTGATCGCCGATCAGCAGGCTCCCGACGTACAGGCTGACGGTCTGCTGACTCTCAACGGTGCCATTCGTGCCTATGGCGTCAGCGGCGGCGGCACGCTCAAGCTGGAATCCGGTACTGCCATCGCCCTCGGTGGCAAGATCGTCGCGACCGACGGTGTGCTCGGTGCAGGCGAGAAGGCTTCCGTCGATCTTGTGTTGTTGGAAGACTATCAGGGCAGGGCTGGCGAGGTGCTACCTGTCAGCTATTCATATCCCGTTCGTCTCGTTCAACCCGGCGAAATGCTTGGAGGCATACCTGTACTCGCGGGTGTGAGATTGGCGGCCGACTGGACGCCGCCACGTCCATCTTCGGGATATTACTACTTTCAGATCAATGGCGCCGAGATCATCATCTGGTCGGATCGGCCGATCCCGACGATTCCTGCTGGATCGGTCATCGGTGGTTTTGGCGTGTCGTCTTGGTTCCCCACGAGTTATGTCGTGGAAAGAAATGTATTTCCCAACGGACTTAACCTGCAAACCCCCAAAATCGTGACGTTGAATCCGGGCGAGATCGCTCCGGTAGATTTCATAGTCGCCAAAGGCAGCGTGATCCAGGCGGGTATCGGCCTGCCCAGAGCCGTCACGGTCGCACCTTCGGTAACGCTCCAATCATCGCTGTTCCAATCCGGTTTCTCCAATTACGACGTAACCGGCCGCTACGGTCTCGTGATAGCAGAAGGTGTCGCGCTCAACGTGACCATGCCTGTCTATCGTCTCAACGACACGGCATTCAACATACGGACGGGCGATGATGCTTCGCGCGCCTTGAACATCTGGACGCCGCCAGAATGGACTGAAGACGCGCGTGACGGCGGCCTGACCCAGCGCGGCGGCGCCAGCATCACCTTGCGCTCGAACGTCGGTGAGGCTGGATTGACCGAGGCCAAGGGTCCGATCGACATTCGCGCGGGCGCGTCGATCAGGGTCGATGCCGGCCAGTCAATCGGTGTGCAGGCGCGGGACATCACGATTAACGGCACGCTGACGGCTCCGGGTGGCACGATCAGCCTGACCCGGGTGGTGACGACCGACAACAAGGGCTTCGGCGACAAAGCCGGCCTGATCTGGATCGGCGATCATGCCGTTCTCGATGTGGCAGCACGCGCCGTGACGGCGATCGATGCGCGCGGCCAGACCTATGGCGTTGTCGCCAATGGCGGCTCGATCCTGATCGGCGGTGGAGTGGATTGGGAAGCAACCGGTGAATCCATCACGCCGAATGCCTTCGTCGTGATCCGGCCCAGCGCGCTGCTCGATGCATCGGGCGCCAGCGCGGTGCTCGACATTCCCCGCTCGGGGCTGCAGAAAGCCAGCACACCGCTGACGGTCGCCAGCAATGGCGGCACCATCGTGGTCAAATCCAGCAATGGCCTCTATCTCGACGGTACGCTGCGGGCGGCGGCGGGCGGGCCGAATGCCACCGGTGGCACGCTGGCGCTGGCGCTCGAGGCGCCTCCGTACCTGACGAGTGTGACGTCCGGCGATGTACTTCGGCATCGCGAGTTCGTCATCGGCAACGTTCAGGGCGATAGCGTGATCGCCTCTGCCGGCTCGCTGGCGCAGGCCAAGGCAGGGCTCGTTACCGGCACCGCACGGCTCGGCGTCGATCGCGTCGCAGCCGGCGGTTTCGGCACCCTGTCGCTGCTGTCGGGCGGCCTGATCTCGTTCGATAGCGATGTGACGCTGGCCATGAACCAGAGCCTGCGCCTTTACGCGGGGGCATTTGCGCTTGGCGCCGGCGCGGGCCCGGATTCGCGGGTGGCGCTGGCGGCGCCCTATCTGCGGCTTGCTGGCGCAACGCGCCTCCTTTTAGACGTTACGGACACGCTGCCCGCCGCGAAATGGGCCGACGGCTACGGCGCTCCGACGCAACAGGCCAGCAACGCCATTTTCTCGGTCGCCGCCGACGTCGTGGATATTCGCGACCGTGTTGTCTTTGGCCTGCGCCAGGACATCGACATCAAAGCTGAGGCATACACCATCGATCGCCGCGGCTTCGCGCTGGTCGATCTCTTCAGCCGCGGTGATATCCGTCTGCTCGGCGCTATCAAGGCCTCGATAGATACCGCGCTCTGGACACCTGGCAACGTCACCCTGACCGCTGCGCAGATCTATCCAGCAACGGGCGCATTTGCGTCCATCACGGCAGGTTATACAGCCGTCGATAAGAAGATTCTTGCTGGCAGCGTGCTCGACATCCGGCGTTACGGCGACACGATTCCCGACATACCTTATTCCGCTTTCGGCGTGCTCACGCTTGCGGCCGATACCATCAATCAGGGCGGCGTGGTGCGTGCGCCGTTCGGTCGCATCGTCCTCGGCAGCATGTCATCCGGCGGCACACCGCAAGCGGATTCGGTCCGTCTCCTGCCGGGTAGCCTCACATCGGTGAGCGGTGCCGGGCTGGTGATGCCCTATGGCGGCACCCTCGATGGCATCACCTATAATTACAATGGCGCGAGCGCGCGGCTCAGCGGCGCAGGACTCATGGGCGGCGTCGGTATCTCGGCGCTGCATCTCGACGCGCAGGCAGGCTCAGTGCTCGACCTGTCGGGTGGCGGCGAGCTGACCGGCGCCGGCTTCGTGTCGGGCCGCGGCGGTTCGGTGAATATCCTGACCACGCCGCTCGTCAATTCCAATCCCGGCTATCGGTACAGCGCGAAGGGCAACGAGGTCTACGCCATTGTCCCGAGTCACTCCGGCGTCTATGCGCCGGTCGTGCAGGAAGCGGGCTACGGCCTGCCGTCGGTCGGGCGCCAGATCACCATTCCCGACGGCGTGCCGGGTCTTGCGGCCGGCACCTATACGCTGATGCCAGCGACCTATGCGCTGCTGCCGGGCGCCTATCGCGTCGAGCTGGGCGGCAACGTTAGTCCGGCAGCGACCGGCGTCGTCCCGACCGGCAACGGTTCGCATCTCGTGAGCGCCACGCTCGGCGTCGCTAATACCGCGATCCGCGCGTCGCTACCGAGCCAGGTCATTATTACGCCGGCGAACACGGTTCGTGCGCATTCGTCTTACAACGAGACGGGCTATGATGCCTTCGTGCTGGCGGATGCCGCGCGCGTCGGCGTGCCACGCGCGGCGATGACCATCGATGCGCGCATGCTCGATATCCTGCTGGCCAAGCCGCGCAATGCGGACGGTCGCTCGCAACTGCGGTTCGATGGCGAGTTGCGTAGCGGAGCGCTGGCTGGCAGCAATGGTTTCGCCAGTACCATCCAGCTTCGCGGCCTCAGCGAGATTCTGGCAAGCGGCCAGGCGGCCACGCCCGGCATGGCGGCAGCCTCCGTCTCTGCCGACGAGATCAGCAAATTCGACGCACCGCGGCTGGTGCTGAACGGCACCATCACCGTCAGCTATGGTCAGGCCGGCCGTTTCGCCACGATCACAGGAGATTATGGCGACATCATCTTGCGCAGCGGAGCCCACCTTTCAGCCGCGGAGGTAATTTTCGCCGGGAAAGGAAGGTCATGGCTCGGCGACAAGGGGACCATCACGATCGAGGAAGGCGCGTCAGTTAGCACCATCAGCCGCGGCCGTGCCAGCTTCGACTCGCGGGACGGATATGTCTTCGTCGGTGCCGGCGTGTTGATGCTCTCCAACGGCCAGATCAATCTGCTGCAGGGAGCGGCCGTCGGGGACGACGGCTCCGACGTCAACATCACGATTGGTGGCTGCATCACCTCGAATTGCAATCTGACCACCAGGCTGGTTTCCGAAGGCACGATCGCCGTGGCGACGGCCGGCGCGTTGACAATTGCCAAAAATGTTTCCTATGGCACGCGGAATCTCGTGCTCGGACTGTCCGCGATCAATCTCGGCGAGGACACCGGCCTTGCAGCGGCCGCAGCAGCGGGCCGTCTGCCGGCCGGGCTTGCCCTCAATAGCACCGTGCTGGCCAATCTGCTGGCCGGCAATACCGCGATCGGCGCGCCGGCGCTCGAAACCCTCGTGCTCAATGCACGCGATGCGGTGAATGTGTTCGGTTCGGTGACGCTGGATGCCTCGAAGGTGGGGCGACTCGTGCTGGGAACGCCAGCGATCTACGGCTACGGTTCGGCTGGCGACACCGCGACGATCCGCGCCGGCGAATTCATCTGGACCGGCGCGACGACGGCGCCGGGCGCGGCGATGGCCGGCATGCTGGGTGACAGCAAGCTGAATATCGCTGCCAATCGGGTCGTGTTCGGCTATGGGCCGCTTTCGCAGCCGAGCAACACGGTCATCGACAATCGCCTCGCGCTTGGTTTCACCGACGTCACAATCACCGCCGCCGAATATGTGACATCGACCAACAGGAGCACGTTCGGCGTCTATCACCGCCAGGGTGCTTATGTGCCGGCGACCGGCTATCAATACACCGGCGGCAATCTGACGATTGCAGCGCCGCTGGTCACGGGCAAAAACGGGTCGAGCAACACGATCACGGCCGGCGGCGATATCCGGGTGGTCGGAACGGGCGCCGCTGCCGGCGCCGTCGATGTCCTCGGTGCCCAGCTCAAGCTGACCGGCGCCAATATCGTCATCGACACCAGCGTCGTATTGCCATCGGGGCGGCTGGCGCTGACCGCGACGGGCGACATCGTGCTCGGCAACGCCTCGCGCATCGATCTTTCGGGCCGCGCCGTGCCAATGTTCGACGTTACCAAGTATAGCTGGGGCGGCGATCTGGTGCTGACCAGCAGCGCCGGCGACATCCGGCAGGATGCGGGTTCGGTAATCGATCTCTCCGCGCAGCATAATCGCGGTGGCACGGCGACAATCACGGCGCTTGGTGCCGGCGCAGGTCACGTCGATCTCGACGGCACGGTCCGTGGCAGCACAACGGGTCTCTACGATGCCGGTGGCACGCTGGTGCCCTACGATGCGGCTGAATTCACCGTGCAGGCGCAGACGCTCGCCGACTTCGCGGGATTGAACGCGCGTCTCAACGCCGGCGCCGTGTTCGGCGCACGCAAATTCCAGATCAAGCAGGGCAATCTGGTCGTCGGCAATGAAGTGAAGGCGCGCAATGTCGAAATCATTATCGATGGCGGCAGCCTGATGGTGAACGGCACCATCGATGCCAGCGGCTTCCAGGTCGGCAGTATCCGCCTTGCGGCGATGAACGATCTCGTCATCAACGGCACACTCGACGCCCACGGCACCGGCATGCGCTTCGACAGCTACGGCAAGATCATCGATGCGCCGAACCGCGCAATCATCGATCTAACGACGCGCATGGGGACGCTGACGATCGGCAGCCATGCCGCGTTCGACCTGCGCGCCGGCACAGATGTGGCGATGGGGGCGGGCGCCGGCCGCAACGATGGCGTGGCACGCGGTACGCTGACGCTCAACGCGCCGCGCCTCGGCGGCACGGGCGGACAGGGCGGTCTCGACAGCGCGGGTAACGGCGCCAACGATGTTGCGGTCAATGTGCTGGGTACGCCGCTCATCCACGGCGCGAAGACTGTCGCCGTCAATGCCTTCCGCATTTATGATGATGCGCCGCTGGCGAATGCGCCGGATGTTACGGGCCACAAGCCGCAGGAGATTACTCAGGCCTATCTAGACGGGATCAGAGATCCCAACGACGACACTATTATTATCAGCGGCGGCATCGATCCTCACAATGACGCTTTTATCAATGCGGCACTCGCCAACACGTCCCTGAGAAACAGGCTGGCTCGACTCGGCAATTATCACCTGCGTCCCGGCGTCGACATCGTCAGCAAGATCAGCGCCGACAATCCGAACGGCGATCTCACCATTGCCGGCGATCTCGATCTGTCCGGCTATCGTTATGGCCCGAATGCCAATCGGCTCGATCCTGCCTTGCGCGGCTTCGGCGAGCCCGGTGCCATCAATTTCCGCGCTGCCGGCAATCTGAATATTCGTGGCTCGATCAATGATGGCTTCGCACCGCCGCCGGCGACGACTGGCGACAATGGCTGGCTGCTGGACGAGGGCGTCGTGCCTTATGGCGGCGATCTCGTGCTGCCCATTGCCGTTACGCTCGAAGCCGGCACGGTGTTCAAGAAGGGAGCCACGCTCAATTATGATCTGCCGGCAGCTTTCCCCGACTCGTTCGGTAGAACGGTCCCTCTGCCGGCCGGCACAGTGCTTCCGGTTCGCGCGACCCTGGCAGGTGCGCTCTCACTGTCAGCCGGCACCGTCGTCCAGGCGACCATCTACAATGCGAACGGATCGGTGGCCTATGCTGCCGGCACGGTGCTCGCGAATACGGTGACGCTGACCGCAGGCATGCAACTCGATGCCGGCACGGTGCTGCGCAGCGCGGCCAATTTCGCGGCGTTGATCTGGCCGAAGGGCGTGCCGCTGCCGGTGGACATGACCTCCACCGGAGCATTGGCGCTGGCGGCGGGATCGCTGATCCCGTCCATGACAAATGTGAAACTTGCGGGCGGCCAGCGGATCGAATTGCGTACGCCGACGGGCGATCGGCAGGGAGCGAACTGGGCCATTGCGCCGATGCTCGGCGCCGGCGCGACGTCGTGGGACATGCAGTTCACCGCCGGCGCCGATCTCGGCTCAGCGGATGTGCGTGCACGCAACAGCCAACGCAAGGGCGACATTGTGCTCGCTGACGGCCACTATCTGTCTCGGACCGCACCCGGCGGCTCCCTTTTGAATCTGAACGCCGCGGGTGCAGCCGCCATCCTGGCGGCACTTGGGTTCGACTACCCCGGTTTGACCGTCAACGATCTGCTCGGAAAATCAGAAGCCGAAGTTGCTGTAATCTTGGGAGGGACATGGGCGGAAGTCGTGGCTAACTACCCGCTACCGGCCAATTTCTGGGATCCTTCGCTGGGTAACATCGAATTGGGCCTGACCATGCAAGGTGTCGATGCTCTGATGGTTGGTCTCGGCGGTTACCTTCCGAATGGCATCAGTGACAAATCCCAGCTCCTGTTCAAGACCCAACGCGAACTCATCTTCCTCTACATGGCCTCGTCATGGGATGAGTTCGGATTACCCAATTTTTGGGACAACGGAACGGGCAACGCTGGGATCATCAGCCTGCCGCCGTCGACCATCCATGCCGCGCCGTCGTTCAGCCTAATCCGTACCGGTACAGGTAACCTGTCGCTGACGGCCGCCGGCAATATCCGCATCGATTCGCTCTACGGCATCTATACGGCCGGCACGGCGACTGCGGTCGATCCCGCGTATGCACCTCCGGCGGCGACATATAAGGCTTGGTATCCCGACCAGGGCGGCAATGTCCGGATCTCGGCCGGCGGCGATCTTACCGGCGACATCTATGGTCAGTCCGCGCGGCAGAGCCCGTCGAGCGTCATCACCGGCAACTGGCTGTGGCGCCAGGGCACGGGCTCGACAGCAGTCGATACGACGGTGCCGACCTCGTGGTGGATCAATTTCGGCACTTATGTGCCCAACACATCTTTTTTCAATACTTCCGGGTTGCCCGACCTCGTCGGTTTCACGGGCATCGGCGCGCTGGGCGGCGGCAATGTTGCAATCCGCGTCGGCGGTGACGCGGGCGCCATCACGCTGCGCGGTAGCCAGGGCGACCAACGCACGGGTGAAGAGCGAAGCCAGGGTCTGGTGGTCGCGGTCGGCAGCACCGGCCGTGTTGGCGCCGATGGGTCGCTGGCGCTGACTGGCGGCGGCGATATCGACATGCGGATCGCCGGTGCACTCAATCCGAATCTGGCGCTGACCAACTACACCGAAAAACAGGCTCTGCCAGGTTCGCTGATCAATCTCCGCGGTGCGATGCAGGTGAATGCTGAGACGATCGGCGGCCTTAAGCTCATCTACCGCCTCGGTGACGGAGCGCGGGACGCTTTCGATCCACGTGGCTACGATCCCTTTGCAGCGACCTCGTCCGAAGCGCGGTCCGGCATCACACTGGTGCCCGGCGATTCCGCGGTCTATCTGCAGACGCTCGGCGATCTCGTGCTCGGCGGCGCCGGCGATCCCGGCCGCTCGACATCGCCGAACAGGTCCACCTATGCGGTCGGCGGTGTCAGTCATATCGGTGAAGGCGAGAGCTGGTTCTCGCTATGGACGGATCACACCGCGATCAATCTGATCTCCGCGGGGGGCAATCTCACGCCCAGTACCTCGATAGCTGAATTGACGCTTCCGGGTGGTACGAATCTGAACAGCGATCAGAACATGGTAGATGGAACGGTCACCTATCCGTCCATCCTGCGCGCGGCAGCGCTGGGCGGCACTATCTATTATGGGGCCAACGCGCTGCCTTTCATGCGAAGCGGCGGTAGTACCGTTTATCCAAACCTCACCCTTGCGCCATCGGCCTATGGCGCGCTGGAAATGCTGGCAGGTAACTCGATCTATGGTGGGCAATATGCATTCAGCCTGTCCGGCACCCGGACGGCATTGCCGACGCCTTTCAATCCTGCCTTCATGGGCGTCGATGCATTCGACAGGGTAACAATCACCAACGGATCGGTGCTTGGTACGATCGATCCATCCGGCAATCCGGTGTCGTTGTCGCTATTCGTGTTCGGTCCGAACAGCGCCGCGCTCCCCGTCGGCCGTGCCTCCGATACAGATCCCATGCGCTTCTACGCACTGACCGGTGACATCGTGGGTCTGAACACCGGCGAAACGCTGACGATGTCCAGGGCGGAAGGTGCCGGCACCTGGTACAATGCTGCGGCTCCGGTCAGAATCCGCGCGGGTCGCGACATCGTCGGCGCGGGTTTCGCGCCGGACATGACGCAGACGAGTAGAATTCCCGGCGCCAAGACGCGCAGCAATCTGATCGTGCACATCGATCCGAACGATATCTCGATCATCTCCGCAGGGCGTGACATCATCTATGCCAATTTCGATATTGCCGGTCCCGGCACGCTCGAAGTGTCGGCGGCGCGCAATCTGTATCAGGCCGACAAGGGCGCGTTCATCAGTATCGGACCGATCGCGATCGGGGACACGCGTCCTGGCGCGAGCATCGCGATGCTGGCCGGCGTCGGTGCGGTCGGACCGGATTACGAAAGACTGGCCTCGCTCTATCTCGATCCGCGAAAGCTGGCTGCTACGGGCGTGCCTCTCGCCGAGCAGCCGGGCAAGGTCGCCAGGACCTATGAGAAGGAGCTCGCGGCATGGCTGAAGGACCGCTACGGATTTGCCGGCCCCGCTACCGACGCGCAGGCCACTTTCGACCGGTTGGCGCCTGAGCAGCAACGCATCTTCCTGCGTGAGGTGTATTTCGCTGAGCTAACTGCCGGTGGCCGTGAATATAACGACGCGAACAGCTCGCGTTACGGCAGCTATCTTCGCGGACGCAATGCCATTGCGGCGCTGTTCCCGAACGCATCGGCCTATGGCGGCGACATCACCATGTTCGGTGGCTCCGGCGTTCGCACGATATCGGGCGGCGACATCCAGTTACTCTCGCCGGGCGGCCGTACGGTCATCGGCGTCGAAGGGCAGGTACCGCCGGCGTCGTCGGGTCTGGTCACGCAGGGCAGCGGCGACATCCAGATCTACTCGCAGGGCAGCATCCTGCTGGGCCTGTCGCGCATCATGACCACATTTGGCGGTGACATTCTGGCGTGGTCTGCGACCGGAGACATCAATGCCGGCCGCGGCTCGAAGACGACGGTGATCTATACGCCACCGAAACGTGTATATGACAAATATGGCCGCGCAGTGCTCTCGCCGCAGGTGCCGTCATCGGGGGCCGGCATCGCAACCCTGAATCCGATTGCGGAGGTGGAGCCGGGCGATATCGACCTGATCGCGCCGCTCGGCACCATCGATGCAGGCGAGGCCGGCATTCGTGTCTCCGGCAACGTCAACCTGGCAGCGCTGCAGATTCTGAACGCGGCGAACATCCAGGTGCAGGGCACATCATCGGGAATCCCAACCGTGCAAGCGCCAAGCATCAGCGCGGCATTGTCGAGCTCCAATGCGACGGCGGCCAGCCAGCAAACGGCGGCGCCGACACAAAGCGGCAATACTCAGCCCTCGGTGATCATCGTCGAAGTGTTGGGTTATGGGGGAGGAAGCGGTGATGGTGAGCGCGGGAGCGAGAACGACGAAAAAGCGAGCAACCGGCGATCGAGCTACGACCCGACCGACCCAGTCAGGGTGCTCGGCAACGGTCGGTTTACGCGGGGGCAAGTCGAGGATTTGACGGACGACGAGCGCGCGAAGCTGCGTCAGCTGAGCGGTGATGCGTCTCTTTGAACGCCTGATTCCGCCGATCGCGAACTGGCGCAAAAGCCAGGATTTTCTTATCTTTCTTACGAAGGCGCGGACAACACTCTTTCGCTGTGCGTCGGCGCACCAGTCGGCGCGAGCCGAACTGGATCCTGGGTTGTCGACGGCGATGATGCGGAATGAGCAGAGCCGTCAACGACCTATCGTTCGACCCAGATCGGCCGCACGCAGTGCGGAGCTCTGGATCATCGTTGGGCGCTAGCGACCGGCTTGGCCGTGTTGGCATCTGGTCAAGAACGCGGCCGCCAGGAGTTCCGGTCGGATAGAGGACATCTCGGAATAGCCATTCGGGGAGCCGACAGCTGTTCGCGCCCGGATGCATACTGTGAACAGGGGCGTCTAGCGCGGTCGCGCAGCGACCGTCAGAGCCGCCGCATCGCGCATCATCTATTATAACGTATTTTAAACGCTATAACGTGTGGAGCGTCCGGCGCCCAAATGCATCATCCCGGCGGATGAGGCGGCGAAATCCGACACACACGAAACGGCTGCTTGCGCGCAACCTCAGACGGCTCCGCGCCGAGCGGGCGTGGTCGCAGGACGACCTAGCCGCCGAGGCGAAGGTGCGGCAGGCGCTCGTCAGTGCGCTGGAAGCGATGATGAATGTCACGAGCGCGGGGATCGGCATCCGCACGCAAAAAGTGCAATTGTTGGTCTGATGCGATTATCTCTCGAATCCCTGCAGGCCTATGAAACGCGCGGGTCATTGAAGGAATCGCTGCCCGCACCAGGACACGAGTCCTGGGAATGCGCACAAAATCCAAGGATTCATTCGTCCCGCGAAGGTGTCGATGTTACCGATTTGCTACAAAATTTCGGCGTCTTGCACGAATGAACGCAATCAATTGACTCGACTTGCGTTTTTGGTAGCGGGAGCCCGCTACGACTCTACCCCCTGACATAGAACCTTCCGGAAACATCGGTTCTTGCAGCAGCGCTGCGAGCCTCCCTTCGACGTGAAGGTCTATCGGAGCGCCGGGCGGCGTCTTCCTTACTGTAACCGTCTCAATCAACTCTCGAACTGCCATTGCTGTCTCCGAAGTGGCGCCGTGATTGGTGACCGTCTCTGACAGGCTTTCGACGGCGGCGAGGTACTGAGCTTGGGCGGCTGGATGCAGCGCCACAACTTTGATGGGGGCGGCGATCTCGTCCAGCCGGCTCTGCAGCTCCCGCTTGTCGATTTCCAGCGCATTGATGGCGTCGACGAATGTTTGTACCGCAGCCGTGCTGGTGAGCAGCGCGGTTGTGGCCCGCTCGATTTTTCGCTCGACCTCGGCAAGGTCGCGTTCGAGCTTGGCGCGAATGTTGACCCCGTCAGCCGCAAGCCGCTTCCTTTCGTCGTGGTAGGTCTTGAGAAACAGCTTGATGGCTGACGGGTCGACGAGATGTCGTCGCAGGCCGGATAGCAGGGTCTGCTCAACCTTGTGCAGGTAATAGGTGCGCTGGTTGTCGCAGGCTTTGCTCTCATGAAAGCGCGTGCAGATAATGCGCGTACCGCCTCGATCAGCACCCTTCACCGACATTCCGGCACCGCATGAGCCACAGCGCAGCAGGCCGCTCAGCATGTGTTTCGGTTTCCGGCGCATGGCCGGACTGGCGTGTCCGCGGCCAAGGCGAATAGCATTCGCCGTCGCAAAGAGTTCCGGATCGATGATGCGGAGAGCCGGTACGTCCGTGCGATGCCATTCGGCTTCGGGGTTGGGGCGAGACACGCGCTTGCCTGTGTCCGGGTTCTTGATCATGCGAACGCGATTCCAGACTAGCTGGCCGGCATAGATCTCATTGCCGATGATGCCGTTGTGGCGGTTGTTCGAGCCGGTCAGCGTATTGCCTCGCCAATAGGCTCCGCGTGGCGGCGGAATACGGTCAGCGTTCAATTTCGCGGCAATGTCGCGCGAGCGGTCGCCGGCGACATACAGGTCGAAGATCCGTCGTATGGTTTCGGCTTCTTCTTCGTGGACGACCCACTCTCCAGGTTTGCCAGGCGTCGGACGATAACCGTAGGCCAATCCACCGGCGTGCTTGCCTTCCCGGATATTGCCCGCAGCACCGCGGCGCACTTTGTTGGCCAAATCGGTCAGGAAGAGTGAGCTGACGATGCCGCGAATGCCCACCTGGATCGCATCGGCACGTCCCTCATGAACCGTGACGATCTCGACACCCTGGAAGCTTAGACGTTTGAAGATCGACGCCATGTCTTCCTGATCTCGCGAGATCCGGTCTAGCGCCTCAACGATAAGTACATCGAAACTGCCGCCCTTGGCGGCGTCAATCATCTGCGCCAACCCGGGTCTTCCGAACACCGATGCGCCGGATCGTGCTCGGTCTTCAAACGATGCCACCACTTGATGCCCGTCACGCTCGGCGCGCTGCCGGCAGACAGCAAACTGGTCTTCGATCGAACGATCCGACTGCAGGTCGGAACTGTATCGGGCATAGAGAGCAGCGCGTTTCATAGGGGCCTCCGGTGGCCTTAGTTTGCGCTCGGGGATACCGCGCGCGCAAGCGCTGGTGAGGCGGCCATCCGTGTTGCCTCCTCGTGATCGATGCGGGCTGCGTCTTTGGCCATTGCTATGACGATGCGGCTGATGCTCGGGTCGAGACAGCTATTTTCGTCCCCATGGGGCGTTGCTTCTCTGCGATTCATGATGAGTACCCCCGCCACTTGTCGACAGGTCTGGATGCTTGGCGCTGGGCGGCAGCCGGTTGAAATCCACCTGACCGGATCTTCGGACCCTTGCGCAGGCTGATGCCGCGGTTCTTCGCGGCCTTCTTGTAGACCTTGGATTTCTCGGCGACGTCGGCTGCGGTTTTTGTCTTGTCGCAGGTCTCATGGATTGGGCCGAGATTGTTCTCTCGGTTCTCGCCACCGTTGATGAGGGCGATGCGATGGTCGCAGATCCAGCGCTTGCCGGAGATGGGCAGCCCGCATTCTTGGCACTTGCCGTCGAAGCGCTGAAAGATGCGCAGCCGCACGCGCGGCGGCGGCATGGCGTCGTCGCTCTTTCCAATCCACTCGGCGGTGGTGCGGCTCATGCCTGCGTCCTCCGCGTAATATCTTCCGGGGTTTCCGATTGCCGGATCTCGGTGAGCTGATCGACCAGCGGCTTGCCGTCGGATTTCCATCCGACGACGACTAGGGCGCCGAGCACGGCGCCAACGCAGAGGCATCCGATGGCGAGAGAGATATCCATCAGACAGCCCGCGCGAATTCACGGCGCAGCGCATTGATGTTCCGTGCGTAGAGTACAGCATCGTCCATGTGCGCTTTGACGATCTTCCAACCGTAGCGCTCGGGCGCGTCCAACAGGCAAGCGACGATATCGCCATTGTCCTCGTCGTCGAGGTCGATCTCGCCGTTGACCAAATGTGTGGCCAGCTCGCCGACAATCTCGTCGCGAGACTTACCGATCACCGTGGCGCCGTAGAACGGAGTGACGTTGCTCATACTGATCACCATGGGTTGTAGACGCGGCCGTTGCCGTAGTGCTTCGGCGCGGGCCGAGTTCGCGCTTTGTCGATGATTTTCTCGGTCAGGTTCGCGGTCTCACCGAGTCGCGCCCATGCCGCGCGTTGCTCGTCGGTCCATTCGCCATCGAGATCTGGTGTGCCCAGCCAGCCAAGGCGGGCAGGCTTGAATCTCTCGTTGATCCAACTCCGGGTTCGGCGCGGAATGCCCGCGAGGATCAGGCTATCCGTCCGTTCTTCGATCACCAGCCCTGTGGCCCTGAAGCTGAAGGCGCGGCGGAACGAGCCGTCAGTTGAGCCGCGGATCGTGCCGCGATCTTCGCGGTGGTCTTCGAGCATGACGAAGACGACTGGCACTAGGTTTTTCTTTAGATATAGCTTGCTGCGAAGCTGCGGGACGCCGGGGCCGATGTAGGCGACGGGTGCGACCTTCATTTCGGCAAAAGCGGCATCCACACGCGCGAGCGCTTCCACGCGTTCTTCGGCGCTGCATTTCGAGAGGTAGCGCATCGCTGCGCCGACGCTGGCGCGTTTCGGCCGCTCAGCAGTGAGCTGCTCTACAGTGAGATTGCAGGAGCGTGGGGCGGAGCGACTCATCAGATCCTCCCGCTCAGAATTCCGGCCCAGCCGCAAGCGATGCCGATCACAAGAGACAGCACAACGAACGACAGCAGGTTTGAGGCCTCTCGAGGCTCTTCCTGATCCGGACCTTCATCCTCGTAACGTTCGAGGTCGCCTGGCTCTGGAAAGTAGCGATCGCTGAGCTTGCTCATCGCCACCCCTCAATGAGCCATACCCGCTGCGGCGAGCGCAGGGGTGGGCTTGGCTGCGGACGCGCGCGGCGGGTTCTTCACATGGTCCGGAATGCGGACGGTGCCGAAGTGGGCGAGGCCCTTTGGCGTCATCCAGGCGCGGAGCAGGACCTTGTCGTTCGGCGCCGTGAAGGCCTTGTTCTCGAACAGCCCGCGCTGGACTGACGTCTGTTTGGCGACGATGCGGCTGCCATCACGGAAGCAGTATTCCGGGATCACCACGTCGCGGATGAACAGGTTCGGGTGGCAGAGCAGGGCGCGGCCGGCATCCTGCAGCCCGATCAGTCCGTCAGCGTTGAGCAGGCGTTCGTAGACCTCGACCTTCGGCGCCTGCGCTGCAATCTGCGCCTCGGCATTGGCGCGTGCTTCGAACTGCTCGGCCCATGCGCGCGCGGCGACGGCCGGACTGGTGAAGTCGGGGAGAGCAGGGGCGATCGGCGCCGGGTTGTAGCTGCCGGTCTGCCGGATCTGCGGGAGGACATCGTGGAAGACGAAACGCTGGAAGCGGCCGATCTTCTCGAAGAGGCTGGTGTCGTGCTGTCGCTTGTTCAGCTTGCGCTGGACGATGGCGCGATAGACGCCGGCTTCGGAGATGATCGTGACCGACTGCTCTCCGCCAAGGGTACGTGCCCGGTACGTACCCTTCTCGTCGGGGTCTGCGTTCTTGGTGAGATCGGCTGCATCGCGATAGCCGAGCTCACGGGCGACATCGGTGGCGACAAACCAGGTCTCGCCATCCTGCTCCAC
The DNA here is from genome assembly GCA_002256345.1 of Bradyrhizobiaceae bacterium PARB1. Taxonomy (GTDB): domain Bacteria; phylum Pseudomonadota; class Alphaproteobacteria; order Rhizobiales; family Xanthobacteraceae; genus Tardiphaga. Next base: position 650,212 of record NKIY01000001.1, read on the forward strand.
TAGCCGGACATTCCGGCCTTCAAACTGAAACGCGGTGTCGCTTGAAACTGGCAGGCTCGCCATGTCGCTCTCCCGATCTGATGGGGAGAGTATTTGCGATGATCGCAAATTCGTCAATCGTCAAGATTGCGATAGTCGCAAAAATATTTGCGACGACGTTCGAATCATTCGACTCGACTCCAGCTTAGACCTGCTGTCTTAATAAGAACATAAGAAGAACATTGCGGCAGGGGCTCAAGCGGTGCCGGTGATTTGGATTGAATGCCGCGACTGCGGCAATGGGCGGCGCGTGAGCGCCCCAAGCGACGCAGGCCGGGAATACTGGCGGCGGTTCTATTGCAGTTCGTGTGTCGAGGATGGCGGTCTCGGCCGTCGCATCAGGATTTCACCAGTGGAGAGTACCTATGGCCAGCACGACCTATTACGCCGTACAGCCTTTCGAGAATGCGCCGCAGGGGCGCAGCAGGGTGTTGCAACCGATCGTCACGAAGTCGGGTGAGGAGGCTGTCAGGCGCGCCGAGCGCGTCGCCAAGGAGAAGGGCCGGGCGATTGCGTTCAGCCGCACCGGCGATGACGACATCGGCGATTTCGACGAGCCAATCATCTTGGGGCGGTTCGGAGATGTGCCGCGGGAGTTCGAATAAGCAAGCATATATTAACCATGCATCAGCAAGCATGGAGACCGCGATGTCGGATAAGATCGACTTCGAGCGCTCGTTCTATCGAGCTTTTCCGGAAGCTATACCGAAGGCGAACGACGGCCAGTTCGACTTTTTCGATCAGCTCAATTCGGCAGCCTGATTTTGAACCCCGCTTCGGCGGGGTTTTCTATTTCAGTTGTTGATCAAGGAGCCAGCTCATCCCCTAATTCTTCAGGCTGTTACTGCTGCAGAACGATTCCGTCGCGCAAGCATGGCTTTGCCTGCACTGACCATTGGCAATTCGACGAGCCGGTATTGCACCCAAGCGATCGGCAGGATCAGGGCAGTCGAGCCTATTAAAAGAAGTGCCGCCACACCCAGTGGGTGAAGCCCGGCATTCACCAAATAGGATAGCGCAGGAGACAGGTCGGCACCGAAGGCCATCGTTATCGGATGCAGAAGGTAGAAGCTGAAAGACACGCGGCCGATGAACTGGAGCGCTCGATACCACGCTGCGGATGCTGAAGCCTGCACTCCGAACGCAAGCAGTGCCACAATAGCTGATGCAAATGTCGCTTCAAACCAATAGGTGAAGTACGAGCTCCAGCCGACAATATGCCGCGTCGCCAGAAACGCGATTACGGCAGCTAACGTCCATAGCCAAGGCCGCGCCAACGTAGCTACATATCTTTGGCCATAGAGATAAACCGTCATGCCAGCGAGGAAGGCGTAGATCTGCCCAAACTGGCCCGGATCGCCAAACAAGTGGTTCCACGTCCCAACAAAAGACAGGCCGAGCAGAACGATGTACGGCCAGAATATCGCCGCAAAGCCGAGGCGCTGCCAGCCAAAATAGACGGCAAGGAGCAGGGGCACCGCCGCCATCTCAACCTGCAGCGACCACATAACGCCGTCGATGCTCTTTATGAGCAGCAGTGCGTTCAGCGCTAACCTGACGGGTTCAAACTCTGATGGTGTAGCCAACGACCGGCCGGAGACGAGATAGGCGATGAAGAACAGCGCCAGAGTACTGACCACTGCCGGATAAATACGAAAGATACGGCCGACCGCGAACCTCAACGAAATGCTCGCGCGCGACCCTTTGCTTTGCTCAAGCACCATGGTCAGCACAAAGCCGCTCAGAGCGAAAAAGAAGATTACCGCCCCCGGGCCATTGGCGAAGACACGCGCAATCTGCGCGGGCCAAGTAAATGGATCGCGAATGCTCGGGATCAAACTTCGGGCGGCGCCGTCCGCCAAGTATGTCATCTGTCCCGCGTGAAAAAGCGCGACCATTAACGCGGCGATGCCGCGGGCTACCTCAAGATTCGGATAAAATTGCCGTCGTTCCATCGCCGGCCTCGAATGCTTCTACTTGTTTCTGAAGCATTAAAAATATTTCCGCAACCGGAACCTGTTGAGGCGTGAGCCATGCCGGCTCGATTGCGTTTGGGCTACACCGCAGAGCTCTCGGTTCGGGAACACGCGATAGATGGCTTTGACCTCAGAGAAGGGTGGGGCGATCGCGTTCAGCCGCACCGGTGATGACGATCTTGGCGATTTCGATGAGCCGATCATTCTCGGCCGGTTCGGGGATGTGCCGCGGGAGTTCCAGTGATCAGCGTGCCCGCTCGTTGCTCATGAGCGCGGTGGCCCGCGCCGATGACGGAAAGTCCGTCCCGGGTGGCTAGGTACGCAACGGCTCTCTTTGTACTCTTTATTGTTCAAAAATCTTAGAGGTGTCACACTGCTATTGATGGGGGAGGGCACATGAAGATCATTGCAATTGGTGTAGCAGCGACGTTGAGCGCAATTGCTCCGTCTATCGCACAGCAAAAAGCACAAACTTTCCAGCAGATCCTTGAAATGATGGCAGGCACCACAGCTGTGCTTGCCTATCCTCAATTCGCGGACGGACAGCTTGGTAGCTGCTTGATCGAGTTCAGCGCGATCACTCAAGATAATGTCTATAGACAGGGCGCTTACAGTAAATTTTTCGGATCGTTCGGTGTTATGCAGGCCAAGGGAAACTTGGCCGTCACGCTCAAGGTGGTTGTGCACGATATCAACATTAAGACCGGTGAATTCAAACCGAACTCACCAGCCAATAGCTATTTCATATTCGGAGCGCAAAGCAGCAAAGCCGAGCTAGTCGGAAATTATCCGTCCGATACGCCAGGTGCTCAATTCTCCGTCTTCAGACCGCTTCCGACTTTTGAGAAACTCTCTGAAGCACTCGACAAAGGCGTTGTTTCAGTCGCCTTCAATCGGAAAGATGGAGGAATGGACTTGATTGTGCCGATCGATGTGACCGTTGTCAGCACAAGCGATACTGGTAAGCGGTCTCACTCGAGCAAAATGGTCGACGATTTTTATAAGTGTTCGGCCGAGCTGGCAAAGGCAGCTCGGGCGGGTGCCTCGAATTGAGCGCTGCCGCGCTCATTGGTCAGCAACGAGTATCGACCGGCGGGGCAAATGGATCCACCGCCCATGCTTCGCCAGCCTTTAACCACGGGCGAGTCAGATCCAACCATTCACCTAGCTCGGTCAGCCGTAGACCGTGCGGTCGAGCCCAGCCTTGCGATTCCGATATGAATGGTGCGCGGTCGGTTGGCCGCCGAACTATCTGCGCTACGTGTGTGATGCCTCGCTTTCGCGGGTGATTGTTGGCCCATGCGCCGCCGCCCTGTCGCAAGCCGATCAGAGCATAGGGGGGCAGGTTGGCTAACGAGATCTCCTCCCCATTCAAGATGGCCCCGACACGTGCCTCAACGAGTGCGATCATTCGGTCAGACCACGTAGCGATCGATGCGCGGTACTCAGAATTGAAAACCTCGCTACGTGAGGCAGAGTTGATAGCCTCCATCGCTGACGTCAGCAGCATAGCGGCCCAGCCAGAGCAATCGATGACTGGAGGATCGTACGCAAGTCCTTCACGCTTAGTTGCGCCTCTGTAGCCGACGTTGCCTGTGTGCTGGACCACAATGTCCCACATAGTGGATGCGATCACTCTTTCAATTTCATTTTGATCCATCGCTGGGTCCAAGGGTTCATTATTCGTGAGCGCGGCGACGCTCCGTCGCCCTCATCGTCTTGATCGCTAGTAAGGCCGCGCCACAAAGCAATCCGGTCGAAATCAAGAAGCCATCTGTGCCGGCGGACTGACTTAGGCCACGCCTGTAGAGGTAGCTAGAGATCAACCAGAAACCAGCCGACCAGACCACACCGATGAGCAAGGACCATCCCAGTCGAGCGCTCGTAGATGACGTGGTTTCCGAAGTCATATGTTGACCTACGTCCCCAGCTCCCAAATACCGCGGATTGATTAGCGGAGCTGATGGCAAATCTCCGTCGGCCTTTTTCATGCCTATCGAGCGCCACTTAGGGGACTGTGCGATGTAACCCAGCAACGAGAACCATAGGAATGTCGCGAGATAGATCCCGGCTATGATCAATGCCAGCATACGTCATCCTATTCCAAGAGCGTTGCATCTCAGACACCGCTTAGGCGAGATTTTCTTTCCTTCAATCGTTCCATTTGGCTGCAGTTCTGTTGCAAGTGTAAACTGTCTCTATCCACAAGATTCGGGATACGAGATGAAGACGACTAAGATCCGCGTGACTACTCCAGTGCCGGGCAAAGAGCCCCTCGTGTGGCACTTCAACTTAATGACCGGCAATCCGGCTGAGGCAATCCGCTGGGCAAAGGCTACGCCGCAGGTTCTCCCGAGCGCGATCGTTGAAGTAGTTGGCGCGTCGACATAGTCGACGAAGGCCTACTGCGTTCGACCATCTCGTGAGTTTCAGTTTAAGGTCCAAATTCGACCATTGAGGACCGTGGCGAACAGAGTCCAAGCAATGTAGGGCAGGAGAAGGATGGCTGCGTTCCTATCCACCTGAAAGCCCACGACGATGGTGGCGGCCAACGCCACGTCCAGCAGGATGATGACTATCAGGCCGCTGAGAATTCCGTGCCAGCCAAAGAAAATCGGCGACCAGACGGCATTGAGCGCAAGCTGAACAGCGAATAGCACCAGTGCCGTCGTGCGCAGGTCAGAGGGAGGGGCCTCCCAAAGGCGCCACGCAGCAATTGCCATCATAAAATAGAGGATCGGCCAGACGATCGGAAAAGCTATGCGCGGCGGCGTCCAAGATGGCTTCTGAAGGCCTGCGTACCATGTCGGTATTTGAGGCGCCGTGACTTTCGCACCAAGCGCGGCTACGAAGAAGCAGACGGCAAGAGCGATGGCGAGCGCGATGAGGGATTTGCTGGTTGGCACCGAAGGCTCCGGAATGCTGACGGACCGTTAGCCGAACAGATCGCGATTTCGGAAGACCTTGTAGATCGCTTTCACCTCGCCGGCGTCGAATTCGATCTCCTTCGGCGGGTTGAACTGCTCGCAAGTAATCAGCAGGCCTGTGCGGCGTACGAATGTCTTGATGTAACCCTTGCCAGCCCGGTCTTCGTGTTCGGGGTGATAGAGCTCAATCAGCACATCGTCGCCGGCGACTGGGTTTCCCTTCTGCACGTAGAGTAGGTCGTCGGGATCGTAGCGAGGTTTCATGCTCACCCCAGCCATGCGGACGGCAAATACGTTCTTCTTGTGCGCCAGGCCGGGCGGGCGGCGTACGTTCTCCTGCACCTCACCGTTGAAATAGAATTCGTCGTCGTCGCCGCCGACGGCGATCCCGCGAACTTCGACGTCATAGTCGCCGAACTGGGAGAGCCTGGGTGCGTCCGCAGCAGGCTCGGCCTCGGATGGCTCAGGGCCTTCGGGGCGAATTAGTTGGGGAGGCGGCGAGCCGGCGAGACCCGGCGGCATGTCCTGGAAATAGGCGGCAAACGCCCGCAGCTTTGGCAGCGGAATCGTCTGAGTGTTCTTAGGCGGAGCATCCCGGTCGATATTCGCCATTCGGCTGAGCTGCGTTGGCGTGACTTCGGCCGCAGCTGCGACCTTGCCGCGCTCGCCATGGGGCAAAGCGCCAAGCTTTTCAGCCAACCAGACCTTGTTTTGGAAGTCCAAGTCACTCATCCGATTGTTATTCGCGAATTTCGCAAATCATTCCATCGCGATTATCGCAAATATAGCTTGACCAATAATCGCGATTATCGCAAAAATGCCGACCATGCACATGGACCCGGCGAAATCGATCTTGGACCTGATCGGCTACGACACCGCAGCCCGGGTCACTGGCAAGCACATCTCTCGTGTCTATCGCTGGACTTATCCGTCCGGCGTTCGCGAGGGGACAGGTGGCGTGATCCCGCACGGTGACGCGCTCAAGCTGCTTGCTCATGCGCGGTCCGAGGGCATCGGGCTTTCCGAAGCCGATTTCATGCGCGCTCCCGTGATTGTTGAGCAGGCAGGTGCCGCATGACTTGCGCCTCCATCCATTCCCCAGATCGCACTTCGGTGACCTCATCCTCCGCCGACGTGCGCGTGACGACTGCGTCTGACGCGCTCCCCCAGTCTGAGGGCGCGGTCGTCACATCTCTCCCTGCGCCGACGCTCACGGGAGTTGCGTCGGCACCTGCGGAGCTGGCTTCGGCCGGCTCCGCTCTTTCTTCTGACTGCATCGGCGACATCGGTCCCGATCTCGAGGCTGCGATCACCGCGCTCGAACTGTCCTGGCTCCGCTGCGGCATCGTCATGAACAGCATGGCGTTGCGTGTTGCTGCCGCGAGCGAAATCCAGCCGTCCGTTTCCACCACGTCCATCCCAACCACCTGAAAAGCGAAGGAGAAGTTCATGCTGACTTTTTGCGCCGATAGCTGTGTGAGCGCACTTCCATTCGGAAGTGACGAGCTCACAAAGCGATCTACATGCCGCTCACAATCGGCATGTGAGCAGTCCCATTTCTCTCGCGGCCTCACATACCGATTGGGAGGCGCAAATGTCTGACGCTTCCGCAATGCTCAAGAGTCTCGTTGAGCCGTGGCGTCCGGGCGAATTTTTGAAGGACGTCTTGGAGCGGTGCATGCCGCTGACCAACCTCAAGTACAGTCGCCTGTACGAGATTTGGTACGACCGCGCCAAGCGCGTCGAGCCGCATGAAGTCAAGGCGATCGCTGATGCGCTCGCGAAGAAGAACAAGGGAGAGGTCTGGCGTGAAATCACCGAACTCAAGAGCCGGCTCGCCCGCCTTGAAACGATCGTTGCTGGATCTGACGAGGAGTTCGGCCAGCCGACCGTTCCTATGGGCCGCACGCGGCTTCGTGTGGCTAGCGGAGCAAATCGCGCCGCCGGCGGGCGAGGGTGACACCCATGTCCCCGACGGTGACTCGAAGCGAACTGAATAACGCGAACGACATCATCCGGGAGACCGGGGTTCGTCCGATGCGTCGGGCTCCGCTCGAGAAGCCGTATCTGACTGCCGAACTCACGTCGGGCTGCACAGGCAAGACCGCGTTCGTCAGCCGGCGCGCCGCGGAGCTGAAAATGCACCGCGGCTGCGTCGCCTATCGCTGCAAGTACTGCCGTCAATGGCACATCGGCAACAAGGGGTGAGGGGATGATGGGCGTATTGCACGATCCCAGAGCCGGCAGGACGAAGACGCAGATGGATGTCGCAAAGGCGCTAGCCGACGCGCGCGCCCGGATCGATGCTGCTGCCGCAGCCCATGTCGCCCCGCCACGGCCAGCCGCGCCAGTGGTCCTCCCGCCCGCAGCGGTTCTGTCGCGCCAAGACGGTATTGGCGGTTCACCGCTCGACCCGCGCCTGACGTTTGCGACGTTCGTCACCGGTCGCAGCAACTCGCTCGCGCACGCCGCAGCGCGCCAGGTGGCCGATGGCCTCCGCGGCGATCCGGTGATGTTCAACCCGCTCTACATCCATGCCGGCGTCGGTCTCGGCAAGACGCATCTGCTGCAGGCTTTGACCTGGGCTGTGAGCTCCACGCCAGAGAGGAAGGCGCTGTATCTCACGGCGGAGAAATTCATCTTCGGCTTTGCCGCCGCGCTGAAGACTAAGGATGGATTCGCCTATAAGGAATCGTTGCGCGGCATTGATGTGCTAGTCATCGACGACCTGCAGTTCCTGCTCGGGAAGCTGCATCTCGACCTGCTCGGCGCCGCCATCAATGCGGTTATCGACGCCGGCCGGCAGGTCATTCTCGCCGCCGATCGCCCCGCGTCCGAGCTTGAGGGCCTAGATCAACGCACGTCGTCGCGTCTGGCCGCCGGTTTGGTCGTCGAGATGGGCAAACCGGACCGCGAGCAGCGCCGGTTGATTTTGCTGGAGCGTGTCGCCGCGGCGCGAGCGCATCATCCGGACTTCGATATCGCCGACTCCATCCTCGACTATCTGGCCGAGGCGCTGGCCAGCAACGGCCGCGATCTCGAGGCCGTGGTGAACCGGCTTCTAGCGCACAGCAAGCTGAACGGCTCTGCGGTGACGATGGATCTCGCGGAGCGCGAGGCTCGCGACCTTGTCCGTCCGCAGGAGCAGCGCCGAATTCGTATCGAGGATATCCTGCGCGCCACCGCCAGTCATTTCCATGTCAGCCGCAGCGACCTGATGTCTGCGCGCCGTACGGCCAACATCGTGAAGCCCCGGCAACTGGCGATGTACCTCGCCAAGACGCTGACGCTGCGGTCGCTGCCAGAAATCGGCCGGCGCTTTGGCGGTCGGGACCATACGACCGTCCTCCATGCCGTCCGAAAGATGGAGCGGATCATCCCGACGGATGCCGATCTCGGCGCGGCGGCGGAGAAAATCAAAAATCAGCTTCAGGAGGGGATCTAGTGGCACCGCGCAAGAGATTTTGGAACGTCGAGACGATCGGTCGTATGCGCCAACTGGCGGCAGATGGCGCCGCGCATTCTGAAGTCGCAACTGCGCTTGGCGCCACCATCAACAGCGTGATCGCCGCAGCCGCCGCGCATGGTGTCACCATCAAGCGCCATACGGTGGCAGAGACCGCTGATCTCAAGGAGCGTGAACGGGATCGCGACAAGCGCAAGAAGGTGAACAAGCGTCTTCGCGAGATCACGGCGCTGCACAAGGCCGCCGGTCTGCCTGCTGTCACCAAAACCTCAGCGGCCTATCGCAATCAGCTGCCAGGCATCGGTGAGCGCTCGAAACCCGAACTGCGCGCCATGCTTGCCGAAGCTGCCCGCAACACAGCGGAGATGTCCGTCTGATGTTAGGTATCTGCGATCAGGTCGAATTCGTCGTGCATCTGATGGCTGACAGCGAGTGCTGCGCGCCTGATCAAATCACCGTCGGAGGATCCAAGACCGTACGGAACGAGCGACCACTCGCCGTCATCGTCCAGCGTCAGAGTCAAGCAGGACACGCCGCGGCACCCCGGACGCATGCGAAGGCGCTGCAGGCCAATGGCCTCAAGTTCCTCAACGTTCTTCTTGGCGCGGTGCATTCTGCTCTCCTCAGTTCCGCAAACGATATGGCTCGCGCTGAGTTCCAGCAAGCGAGGTCGGCATGAGCGTCGAGACCTTCCTCAATGGGGACGTCCGGCTGATACACGGCGATTGCCTGGAGCATCTACCAGCGCTCGGCCAGGTCTCATGCGTCATGTCGGATCCGCCGTATGAAGCGCACATGCATGCTGCAAAGCGGGGAAAAAAAGTCTTTGGCGCGCAGCGGCGTATCCGCACGGATGGCCATGCCAATCCGCCGCCGGTGAACTTCGCCTCTATCGATGGTGTGCGTGAGGTCGTCACCCAGCCGCTTATCGAGATGTGCCAGGGCTGGTTCATCATGTTCTGCACGCCGGAGGGCGTGGCGCCGTGGCGTGACGAGATCGAGGCTGCGCAGGCGAAATACAAGCGCGCCTGCATCTGGGTGAAGCCGGACAGCGCCCCGCAATTCAACGGGCAGGGCCCGGCAATGGGCGCCGAGTGTTTTGTCACCGCTTGGTGCGGTCCTGGCTTGTCGTCGTGGAATGGCGGCGGCCGGCGCAACGTCTTCACGCACCTGACAAATGCCAGCGATCGGCATGGCGAGCACCCGACCGAAAAGCCGCTCTCGCTCATGCTTGAGCTCGTCGACCTGTTCACGCAGCCGGGTGATCTGATCCTAGACCCTTTTATGGGGTCGGGCTCGACGGGAGTGGCCGCTGTGCGGCTGGGCCGTCGGTTCATCGGCATCGAGAAGGATGCCCGATACTTCGAGATCTCCAGCGAGCGGATCGCCGACGCGGTGTCCCGTCCTGACATGTTCATCTCGCAGCGCGTTGAGCCGGCGAAGCAACAGCCGCTGTTCTCGGAGGCCTCATGAGCAAGTACAGCACCAGAAACAAGAACCGTCCGCGGAAGCGATCAAAGCCCAGCCCCAAGGTTCGGAAGGCCAGGAAGGCCGCCGCGGTCGCATCCTTCCAATCAGAGGCAGCAGCAGAATGAAGCTCTACGTCGCCGGCCCGATGCGCGGGATCCCGCATTTCAATTTTCCGCTGTTCCACGCTGCGACCGGCCGGCTACGCGCCGCCGGGCATCAGGTGTTCAATCCGGCTGAGCGCGACATCGCGGCCACCGGCGTGGATATCTCGGCCGACAATCCGACCGGAAGCAACGAGCAAGCCGAAGCCAACCACGGCTTCAATCTGCGCGAAGCTCTGAAGGACGATCTCGAATTCGTCTGCCTCCATGCGGACGGCGTCGTCATGCTTCCGGGTTGGGTGAACAGCAAGGGCGCCAATGCAGAGGTGGCCACGGCTATCGCTTTAAACCTGCGGCTCTTCCACTACACCGAGGCCGATCCGCTCGTCGAAGTCTCCAAGGCTGACCGTCCGATCACTGCATTCGCGGAGGCGTCATGACCCAGGCAGCGAAGACGGTTCCGACCCGCTATCAGGTGCTGCAGGTGCACGATTCCCACTTGCAGGGGCTGTACGACGCTGGCTGGGCCTACGTCGAGCCAGCGGAAGTGCCGGGCTACAGCATCATTGCGTGGCAGAGCGACAAGCCGCCCGTGGTGCCGCTGTCGTTCGCCAAGGTTCCGGCGACGGAGGCGGGCCATGTCGGTTGATCTGCTGCTTCCCAACGAATGGGCTGTACGCGGAGCGCAGCGGGACGTTGTCGCGGCGTTCCTTGATGCGCCAGGCGGCGCGCTCTCGTACCCCGATCTTGCCGCGCTGATCTGCCCGACGGCGAAGCCTAAGAGCCAGATCGTAATTGCTCGGCGTCATGTTCGCGAGCTGCGCGCCAAGCTGGGTCATCTTGGAGTAGCGATCCACGCCCGCTGGGGCGAGGGCTATGAGATGCCGGCCGCTTCCCGCGAGATAATCCGGGACGCAATCGAGAAAAGGCTAGCGGCATGAATGCGGCGTGCAGTCCGCTGGTTTGGCTGGCTAATAGTTCAATTAACCAACTGGTAAGTGCGGCGAAGCCTCGTCTGCATCTGGTTGATCTCCTTGGTCTCCTCCGGGAAGCGACGTCTGTCACGAGGCGACATCAGAATGGACCAGCTATCGCCGTCGGGAACTATTGCGCAGCTCGGATGAGACCTCGCGATCACGTCGCGTGCCGAGAGTTCTTGATGGACCAGATAGATCAACTGGTCTGCAGTCATCATCTTTTTCGTCATGGCGGTTTTATTGCAGCTCTCGATGGCCGCAGCAACTCTGGGGGTAGACCATGACTGGGCCTGGTAGCAACACCGGCGTTACCGCCTCATCGGTTCTCGACGATCAGGCCACCCACAGCTTCGCCAAGGAGCAGCTGAAGGCCATCGTCGAGCGTATCGAACGGCTGGAAGAAGAGAAAAAGACGATCTCTGACGACATCAAGGACGTCTACGGAGAGGCCAAGGGAAACGGCTACGACGTGAAAGCCCTGCGCACCATCATTCGCATGCGCAAGCAGGACGCTAACGAGCGGGCGGAGCAGGAGACGATCCTCGATACCTACCTCCAGGCACTAGGAATGTTGTGAGATGAGCCTTTGGTGGCGCGCAGAATGCGGATCTATCGACCATCCGAAGCTGCTGAAGCTGTCGGATTCGATGCACCGCGCCTGGTACACGCTAATGTGCGTCGCTGGCGCGAATGGCGGCGCGCTGCCGCCGACCGAAGACATCGCCATCCGACTGCGCATGAACAAGGCAAAAGTCGCCGAATGGATCACCAAGCTGGTGCAGGCCGACCTTTTCGACAATGTCGATGGCGTGTTCGTTCCGCACAATTGGACCAAACGACAATACAAGAGCGACAAGACGGACCCGACCGCCGCCGAGCGGATGAAACGGTTTCGGAAAAACAAGAAGGATCGTAACGCTGTTACGAATGAAACGGGGCGTAACGACCGTAACTGTACCGTAACGGGGTTACGACCAGAAGCAGAGGCAAACTCAGAAGCAAATTCAGAGCAAAGCAGAGCAGACGCTTGCGCGCCTGTGGATGAAGATTTGAGGAAAAGGGAAGCGGGCCTTCTGGCTGGCATAGCAGCCCACTTCGCTGCTCGCGCTCAGACGATGCCGTCGAACACTGATCGGGTGGCTGTTTGGCTATCTGAGGGCTATGCGGCTGGCACGGTGCTCAAGGCCGTCGAAACGGTGCTGAAGCGCGGCAAACCAGTCAGCACGCTCGAGTACTTCGACGGCGCCATCAAGGATGCTCACGCCAAGGCCGCGCCGGAAAACCTGCAAGTCGTGTCGTCGAAGGTGTTTGTGATTGTAGGCACCCAAGGCTGGATCAGCTGGGATACCGAGCACCGCGCGGCGAACAACGGCCGGGGCTTGCCGACGACGCAACACCAGATCGGCAACGTGATCCGGGATGGTTGGTGGTGCACGAGCGAGTTCGCCCCCGGTTGGGACGAAGCCACCGGCGAAAAGCTTCCCCCATCAGCAGAGGACGCAGCATGAGCGACCGGCTATCATTCGATCAGAAGCCCATCCCTCATCAGCGCTTCTCTGAAGGCGTATTCTGCGGCGACGGCGTCATCGGCGCTCATCTATGCCACCTCGAGCATTCGCTCTGCTACGCGCCAATGGGGGATTGCTCTGCCGCCGGTGGCGCGAACGTAGCGAAGGGCATCGTCGGTTGTCTGGATACGCTGATCTCCAATCGGAGACCTAACAAGGAACGGTCCGAAGGTCATGTAGCCGGAAGTCTCACCCCTATCACCATCAAATCAACTGGCTGCTTGAATCCAGCGAAGGACGGCCTGCTTGGCGCGGTCCCATTCACCCGAGACGGCGGCCATGCTGCGGTCAGCCATCCGCTGGGAAAGTCGGTGAATCGCTTCGTAGGCGTCAGCTTCAGCCTCTGCCACGGCTCGCGACGTCCCGCCAGTGGGGCTTTCGGTGGTCAGGCAGTCAATCAGATGTCGGGCCTGTTCGTCGCTGGAGCCGCTGGCGGCGCCCATCACAGAGAGGCAGTACCGGGCTTTAAGAAGGCTGATTCCATTACTCATGCCTCGCCATAGCACGGTATCCAAATAGTCAATGTCGCGTTCCGTACACATCGAACACAAGCGAGGAAGCAAGAAAATGAGCGCGGCGAAGGTTGAGATGGATATCGAGATGCTGTTGCGCTGGGCGTACCGTGACGAGCTGTCAAAGCGCCAGGTCTCTGCCGCCGAGGGCATATGGGATCGCATCCAGGACAATCAGCACCATGGCGGGATCGACCGAAGCCACCACGGAGCTGGCCAGCGTTACGCGCACATTGGATTGCCGCATCCGGATGCCGAGCGCATCGAGCGTGCCGTCACCGGGCTGCAGGAACTGGTCATCGAGTGGGACAAGAGCATCGATTTCATCGCCGGGGACCTTGGCGGGCTGATCACCATTAACGATGTCGCACCTTCGACTGCCCCGAAGCGTGTGCCGAAGGTGGGTTGGGGCAAGGCCGGCGATCGGGCGCTTAAGGGGATGTTCGGGCCTGGCAACGAGACGCTTCACCAGGATCGGCCTCGCGACGTGATTCTCGTTGGAGGTATTCGCACCGACGTGCTTGTCGCGTCGCATGCCATCAGAGGCACCCGTCCTGACTGGTTTGAAGAACAGCCTATCCCGAAGCGGATGCGTGCTGAGACCAGCGGCAATATCAAGATCGTGGGCGAATGCCGAGGCAAGGATCTATACACGCTCGGCAGCTATTGCCCGCTTCGGTACGTGCCGTCGCCGATGACTGTAGTTCAGAGTCGGGCCGACTATGCTGCATGGCACCGTGGATTGGTCGTGCTAAGCGAGACCCTGTCGCTGGACAAATTCGTTGCGCTTCCACCAAAGGCACCAGCGACGCCATGGTTCGATGGGGAAGAACCAGAGCTGGTTTCCCGCATCATCCCGGTACTGCCTAACGGCAAGAACAGTGTTGGGGCATATGGCACGCTTCCCCTGCAGCCCCAGCGACCCCGCACCCGTCCACCTCTTCGTCGTGCATTGGAGCTTGATCGTCAGGCGATAGCGCCCGAGGCTGGCAGGGGGATCGGCTAAGCCACTGCTTTAACCGCGGGGAACTTTGCGCGGGACTGCTCATTATGTGCGCATCTTTCCAGCCTTCAGGAGTGCACATGATCGAGCCCGTAACGTCACCAGTTGCAGATGAGCCCGCCGTGTCGGGCGTATCTTGGCCGTCAATCCTCGCCGGTGCGGCGGTCTCGATGGCCATCACACTGGTGCTAATCGCCTTCGGGACCGGGCTTGGTCTCTCCGTAGTTTCGCCTTGGTCGGGCGCCTCGCTTTCAGGAACCACATTCAAGATCGCAACCGGCCTCTATCTCATCGTCATTGCCATGCTTTCTTCTTCGATCGGCGGTTATCTTGCAGGTCGGCTGCGCACGAAGTGGACAGGAGTTCATACGGACGAGGTCTATTTCCGCGATACCGCTCATGGATTTCTAGCGTGGGCAGTTGCTACCGTCGTGGGCGTCGTTTTACTGGCGACTCCAGTCACGTCGATCACAGCAAGTGGCGTTGCGGGCGGCGCAGCAGCAACAGCTGGCGCAACTTCTCGTGCGACGGATTTCGCGATTGATCAGCTCCTCCGTCCCAATTCGCCTACCTCCGACACGTCCAGCGGCGATGCGCGCGCTGAGCTGACGCGTCTCCTCGGTACGACCTTCCAAACGGGGGATCTGAGTGCGGCGGACCGCTCGTACGTAGACAAGGTGATTGCCGCTCGGACTGGCTTGAGCGAGCAAGATGCCGACAAACGGCTGACCGACACCATCACTGCAGCAAAAAATGCGGCTGAGACCGCTCGTAAGAACACGATCCAGCTGGCTTTCTGGCTGACGGCCGCACTTCTTATCGGGGCGTTCAGCGCGAGCCTTGCTGCGACTGAGGGTGGCGGCTTGCGTGACGGCACTTGGAAAAATCGTCGCTAACCAAATTGGAGGAGAGAACTATGCCGATTCTGCTCTGGCTCATTGGAATTCCGATCCCCTTAATCATTCTGGTCATGCTCTTACGTTGACCGATGCAAGCGCCCGCTGCCAACAGTGGGCGTTTTCGTTTGGCCATGACCTACCGTATCGTAGAGATCAGGGCGCTGATACAGCGCCCAGCGAGCGGATCCTTGACCTGAACGGGTAGACAGCGTTTAGGGCCTTTCGGATTTTCCGTCGGCGCCCTGAAAGCTTTGGAACCAAGCTTGTGTTGGCACGTTGCTCGGTCCCTACCAACAAGGAGACTATCGTGAAAAAGCTTGCTCTTGTGACTGTCGCCCTCGCTGCACTTGCCACCCCAGCCCTCGCTCAGACCGCAGCGACCACCACGGGTAGTGCGCCGGCGGAAGCGAAGTTCTCGACGGTCGGGAAGGACGAAATGTTTTCGTCCAAGCTGAAGGGCTTGAACATCACCAATCAGTCAAACGAGACCGTCGGCGAAATCACTGACATCGCTATCAAGAACGAGAAGATCGACGCGCTGATCCTGTCCGTCGGTGGGTTCCTGGGTGTGGGCGAGCGCTATGTCGCGGTTTCGCCGGCGTCGGTTGCGATCACCCACGATGTGAAGAACGACAAGTGGGTCGCAAAGATGAATACCACGAAGGATGCGCTGAAGGCGGCGCCGGAGTTCAAGTATCCGAAGTAAGAGCGGGGCCCACGACAGTTCGCAGTTTGTTGCGAGATGTGAGTAACTAAGAAAGCGCTTGCTTTGGGGTCGTTCCCTTGACATATTGGGGACAATCCAGATTCGTCTAAAAGAGTTGACCCGCCCGGCAGCCGCCGCGGCGGGTTTCTCACTTCTATGGCACAGCTATGTAATGTCGCTGCACACCAATTATCCGACCCGAGCTATCGGTCGTTCGGTCGACCACTACGCGATCAAGGTTCACGCATTCAACGATCATGGCATTGTTGTTGCGAGCGTCGATGATCCGCGCCTCGATGCATTCGAGCGCCAGTTCCTCAAGAACGTAGGTGCGAAGCTGTACAGCTCCAGGACATCCTAATCTCTGTGATAAGGGTGGTTCAGAGCATTCTGAGGATCGGCGTGAACACTTCCTCAAGACACGCCCTGTAGTTTCAGTTTGAGGGGAAGCTATGTTCCGCATCGTCTATGTCAGCAGTGCCGTCGAGCCGTTTTCTGAAGGTGAGCTCCGTCAGCTCTTGGGAGAAGCTAGATCTAGGAACGAGGCGTGCCGGGTGACTGGGATGCTGGTGTACTCCCAGGCTAAGTTCCTTCAGGCTCTTGAGGGAGAGCCGGCTGCGGTCGCCAGCACCTTTGATCGAATCTCGGCAGATCGCCGTCATCGCAATGTAAAGACCTTGCAGCGTGGCATCTTCAGTGACCAGTTGTTTGGCAACTGGGCCATGGGCTTCCACTCTGATCTCAAAGCTCCAGGTCAAATATCCATCAATAGCCGTATCAGCCTGGATGCCCTCGACGGACTAACCGCGCTCGACTTCTTACGGTCTTGCAGCCGCACGCAGACAGGATGATCCAAGCGGCCTCGCGTCAGCACGCAGGGCATTCATCACTCAGTCCGTCAAGCACCCTCTCAACGGCAGCGAGACGTTCCTCTTTGTTTTTGCCTCGGAACTTACGGTGTTCAGCAAGAGCTAGAGCGTAATTGATAGCTTGATGGCTGTGATGTAGCCGCAAATAGCCGTGATCTGGACAGGGAGCGATTGCCTTGGCTTCCATCAGGAGGTCGGCGGCCCACATTTCCAGTGTGCTCTCAGATTTCTTGGCCTTCGTTTTCGTCATGGTCAGCCCTTCTTTGATCGTTCTTGCTGTGCCGCGAGCGTTGGGGTGATCGAAAGATCACATCGCCGATGACGTGTCGTTCGGACGCGTCGATGCTATCGGCTGAGAACGGGTATGGATCTTTCCAGTTTCGCCCTAGAGGATCGGCCGTCGTGGCTAATGCCCGGGCATCATCCTCCGTCTCTCCAGGGACGATTGCAATCTGCCTGCTCTTCTCCAGCAGGTTCAGCGCAGGCGTGAGACGCCAGAGCCGGTTCGTCTCGGGAACAATGACCGGCCCAGTGAAGGCCTCTTCGATTGGGCCATCATTTGACATGCACGTGAAACGAACGGATCGGGCGACTGTTCCCACTTAGAGGATATCGGATGAGCCCTCGGGCCGATGCTCACACTCGAACGAATAACGTTATCCATGCAGCGTTCACGCCCAAGGCCGTGGATGGTGGCAAGGCGAGGATCAAGCGGCAACGAGACCTGAAGTTCAGGCTGCCGGGCCCGCCAGTGCGCGATGTGGCCGATGATCTGATGTTGCCCACTGTCGATTCGGCGCCGTGCGAGATGCCGGTTGGGTAAGCCGCTCGATCGACGCGCCCGGAACCGTGAGTACGACAGCAAGCGCAGGGAAGAGAAGCCCTACCGTAACTGGTACAAGCTCAGGCGATGGCAGGTCATTCGCGATGTGCAGTTGGCAAAGCAGCCGCTATGCGAGCGCTGCCTTGCTAAGATGCCTCAGTTCATCACGCCTGCCACAGTGTGCCACCACACCATCAAGCACGATGGCGATCCTATCATTTTCTGGGGTGGCCCCTTCGCATCGTCGTGCAAGGACTGTCACGACGTGGATGAGCAACGCATCGAGCATGGTGGAAGCGCAAGGCAAGCCGTCGGTGACGATGGTTGGCCGGTGGGGTAGGCCCCCCGGGGGGTAGTCGAGAATTCTTCAACGATTTCAGCCGGGACCGGCGCCCAAGTCGAACGTCAATTTCCGCAGGTTTTGAGGTGGGGGGTCTAGGTGGGTAAGCGAGGTCCGAAGCCGAAGCTGTCGGCGCTCGACAAGCTTGAGGGAAACCCTGGCAAACGAGTGATCGAGGAGAGCGGCATCGAGGCACTTGGTGAACCGTTCACTCCTGAACATCTGTCTGACGACGCTCGCGGCTGCATCGAGGCAATCAAGATGTCGATGCCGGCTGGTGTCTATTCTGCTCTCGACAGTTTCATCCTTTCGGCGTTCGCGACTGCCTGGGCGCTGCACAAGCTGGCGGCCCACAAGATCAATGATCCGGCTTTCGAACACATCATCGAGGTGGGTGATAACGGCGCGCAGGCGCAAAGCCCATGGCTCGCAATCCTAAACAAGCAGGCCGCGCTGATGGCGACGCTCGGCGATCGTCTCGGGTTGGATCCGAAAAGCCGCGCCGCGCTCAAACTGCCGGGCGCCAAGCAGCGCAAAAGCAAGTTCGCCGGTCTGCTCGGGCAGACCGGATCATCGCCTTCATTGAGCAGTTAAAGGTCCCATCAGGTGAAGGGCAGGGTGGTCGGTTTCTACTACGCGAGTGGCAAAAGCGCTTCATTCGTGACATCTACGAGCCGCACGGTGTTGATGGTCGCCGGCGTGTCCGTCGAGCCATCCTCTCGATCGCACGAAAGAATGGCAAGACGGCACTGATTGCCGCGCTGGTGCTGGTCCATCTGGTCGGGCCTGAATCGGTCCAGAACGGTGAAATCTACTCTGCGGCCAACGATCGCGAGCAGGCCGCGCAGGTGTTCAAGGTCGCAGCGCAGATAGTGCGCGCGGATCCTGAGCTGAGCGACCTGCTGAAGGTCGTCGACTCCACCAAGCACATCGCGTGCTTTGCGAACGGTTCCTTTTACAAGGCGATGTCGGCCGAGGCCGGCACCAAACACGGTCTCAACCCGACCTTCGTCATCTTCGACGAGCTGGCGCAGGCCAAGAACCGGGAACTCTACGACGTCCTCGACACCTCGATGGGGGCGCGCTCCGAACCGCTCTTCATCGTGATCTCGACGCAGTCGAACGATCCCGAGCATATCCTGTCGAAGTTGATCGACGACGGCAGGGAAGCCAAAGACCCGACGATCGTGTGTCACCTCTATGAGGTGCCGGAGGACTGCAAGGACATCTTCGATCCGAAGGTGTGGAAGAAGGCAAACCCTGCGCTCGGTGATTTCCGATCGTTGGCCGATCTCAAAGCGATCGCCGACAAGGCGATGCGCATGCCGGCAGAGGAACCGAAGTTTCGGAACCTCTATCTTAATCAACGCGTGGCGCCAATCGCTTCGTTGATTTCGCGCGCGGAATGGACCGCGTGCGCTGGTGAAGCTGCCTTTGAGCCGAAGGAAGAAGTCTATCTTTCGCTTGACATGTCCGCCGTCGTCGACTTGACGGCGCTGGTCATGGGAAGCGCTGGCGACAAGACGAAGGTCAGACCCTTCGTCTGGAAGCCTCAAGAATTGCTTCGTGAGCATAGCGATCGCGATTTCGGGGCCGGCAATAACCGGTACGGGCAGTGGCACAAGGAAGGCCACTTGCTGGTGTCTCCCGGGCGATCAATCGACCCCGCCGTGGTAGCGCTGAAGATCGCCGAGCTGGTGAAGGAATACAAAGTCCTCGGCCTTGCCTACGATCGGTGGCGCATCGCTGATCTGCTTCGTGAGTTCGATCGCATCGGTCTCGCGGCATGGGAGGATAAGGGCGGGGATAAGCCGGGGTCCGGCCTGCGTCTCATCCCGTGGGGCCAGGGTTTCAGAGACATGGCTCCCGCGATCGATGCCCTTGAGCTGGCGGTCATAGACCGGAGTCTGGTGCAGCCTGCGAACCCGGTTCTGACCTGGGCGATGGCCAACGCTGTTGCGACCATGGATCCCGCCGGCAATCGTAAGCTCGACAAAGATAAGGCGCGCTTCCGCATCGACCCTGCGGTGGCACTCACGATGATGGTCGGCCTCAAGTCGCGCGACGCTAAGAAGGCAGCGCCGACCTTCCAGATGTTGTTCATCTAAGGATTCACGACATGAACCGTGCATATGCAATCCTCACCGTGAAGGCGGTGGAGGAAGACAAGCGCGTCATCCGAGGAACTGCCACCACACCGAGCCCTGACCGTGTCGGAGACATCGTCGAGCCGCTCGGTGTCGAATTCAAGAACCCGATGCCCTTGCTGCATCAGCACGACTCGCGCGCGCCGGTAGGCACGGTCCGCTTCGACAAGCCGACGAAAGACGGCATCACGTTCGAGGCACAGCTCCCGACCATCACCGAACCTGGCGCTTTAAAAGATCGGATCGATACAGCGTGGGGCGAAGTGAAGGCCGGCCTTGTCAGCGCCGTCTCGATCGGCTTCAGCCCTCTCGAATATTCCCGGATGGAAGATGGCGGCTACCGCTACATCCGAAGCGAAGTTCTCGAGCTCTCGCTCGTGACCGTGCCGGCAAATGCCGACTGCACGATCTCTCTCGTCAAGTCACTCGATGTCGCTCAGCGGGCCGCGTCAGGCCAGCCGCCAGATGACATCGAACCGAAACCTCCCGCGCCTGGGAAAAAGATCAACCCCGTAGTCAAGGCCCAGGAGGCCAAAACGATGAAGAAGACCGTTGCTGAGCAGATTTCTGCTTTCGAAGCCACGCGCCAGGCCAAGTCGGCCCGGATGCTGGAGATCATGGATGGCGCGGCGGAGAAGGGCGAGACCCTCGATGCCGCGTTGACCGACGAGTACGATGGGCTCGAAGCCGAAATCAAATCGGTGGACGCGCATCTCGTTCGTCTGCGCGCACTTGAAGAAGCCAACAAGAAGTCCGCGGCTCCGGTCGATGGCACGACCACGCAGCGCGCCGCCGAAAGCCGCAGCGGTGTCACCGTTCTGTCGGTGAAATCCAATCTGCCGGCCGGCACCGCGTTCACCCGCTATGCCATGGCGCTCGCGCTCGGCAAGGGCAACCTGATGCAGTCGGCAGAGATAGCCAAGGGCTGGCACGACAGCACGCCCGAAGTCGAAACCGTGCTGAAGGCTGCGGTTGCCGCTGGCAACACCACGGACACCGCCTGGGCCAAGCCGTTGGTCGAATACCAGAACATGGCGTCGGAATTCGCCGAGCTGCTGCGCCCGCAGACTATCATCGGTCGCATCCCCGGCCTTCGCCGCGTGCCCTTCAACATCAAGATCCCGCGTCAGACCTCCGGCTCGTCCGCGAGCTGGGTGGGCGAGGGTGCTCCGAAGCCCGTGTCCGCGCTGGCGTTCGACAAGATCGAGCTCGGCATGACCAAGCTTGCTGGCATCGTCGTGCTGACCGAGGAATTGGTCCGAGCGTCCAATCCGGCGGCCGAAGCCATTGTCCGTCAGGATCTGTCCGACACCATCATCCAGACGATGGATCGTGACTTCGTGAACCCGGCCAAGGCGGCCGATGCCGGCGTGTCGCCCGCGTCGATCACCAACGGCGTAACGCCGGTCGTTGCCAGCGGCACCACAGCGGATCATGTGCGCGCGGACGTGCGCGCGCTACTCGCCAAGTTCATCACCGCGAACATGTCCCTCTCGGGTGCGGTGTGGATCATGAGCGAGCGTCGTGCTTTGGGTCTCGCGATGATGCTCAACGCTCTCGGCCAGCCGGAATTCCCCGGCCTGGAGATCAACGGCACGTCCGGCGGCACGTTCTTCAACCTGCCTGTGGTGCTGTCTGAGAACGTCACCGCCAACCCCGGCACCGGTTCGCCGCTGGTCGGCGCCGGCGATCGCATCATCCTGGCGAAGGCGAACGAGATCCTCCTCGCCGACGATGGTCAGGTCATGCTCGACGCCAGCAACCAGGCGTCGCTGCAGATGGATAGTGCCCCGACCAATCCGCCGGTGGCGGCCACGGTGATGGTGTCGCTGTGGCAGATGAACCTGGTCGGCATCCGCGCCGAGCGCTTCATCAACTGGTCCAAGCGCCGCGCCGGCGCCGTCCAGTACATCGACAGCGCCAATTACGCCTGATTGGCGTGAGCATTAGCGGCGGGCTTCGGCCCGCCGCTTCCTTTCCATGCGAGGTGCGACATGAAGCTGATTGCGACGAAAGCCATGCTGTTCGGAGGTCGTGACCTCAAGGTTGGCGACGAATTCGAAGCCAACGATCGCGATGCACGGGTCCTCAAAGCCATCCGTAAGGCCAAGGATGTTGCGGAGTCTGCGCCGGAGATCCCGAAGCAGCCGCGTGATCCCTTGGACCATGATGGCGATGGCAAGAAGGGCGGCAGCGTGAAGGGCGCCAAATACAAGCGCCGCGATATGCAGGTCGAGGACTGACGCTTGAAGATTTTCGGGCTCACGCTTTTCGAACAGAAGGCGGTGCGGGCCAACGGCACTTTGCTGCCCGTCAATAGCCGTGCGGGCTGGTTTGGGTCCGTTCTGGAAAGCTTCACCGGTGCGTGGCAGCGGAACGTCGAGGTCAAGCTCGACACGGTCCTAACCTATAGCACCGTGTTTCGCTGTATCAGCCTTATCTCGTCCGACGTCTCCAAGATGCGGATGAAGTTGGTCGAGTTGACGGACGGAATCTGGAACGAGACGTCGAGCCCTTCCTTCACACCTGTTCTGACCAAGCCGAACCGGTATCAAAACCGAATTCAGTTCTTCGCAAGCTGGATCATCTCGAAGCTTGTTTGGGGCAACGCTTACATCCTGCTCGAGCGGGACGCTCGCAAGGTGGTTGTCCGGATGTATGTGCTCGACCCGACCATGGTGACGCCGTTGGTGGCGCCGGATGGCGCGGTCTATTATCAGCTCAAGCGAGACGACCTCGCAGGTATCCCGGCTGACGCTGTGGCTGTGCCGGCAAGCGAAATTATCCACGATCGTTGGAACACACTCTTCCATCCGCTGGTCGGGCTTTCGCCGATCTACGCATGCGGGATCTCGGCCATTCAAGGCCTGAAGATCAAGAACAATTCTGCGGTGTTCTTTGGTAATGGCTCACAGCCTGGCGGTGTTCTGACCGCGCCCGGTGCGATCGGCGACGATACGGCTGCTCGGTTGAAGGCGCACTGGGAGGCAAACTATTCCGGCGCCAACGTGGGAAAGGTTGCGGTTCTCGGCGATGGCCTCAAGTTTGAGGCGATGGCGATGAAGGCGGTCGATGCGCAACTCATCGAGCAGCTGAAGTGGACCGCCGAGGATGTTTGCTCTTGTTTTGGCGTCCCGGCGTATATGGCTGGTGTCGGCGCTGCGCCGCTAAACAACAACGTAGCCGCTCTTTCGCAGCAGTATTATTCGCAGTGCCTTCAGGTCCACATCGAGTCCATCGAGCTCTGTCTCGATGAAGCCCTCGGTCTTCCGGTTGTCCAAGGACACATCTACGGCGCTGAATTCGAACTGGACGACCTGATCCGCATGGATGCGGCGACCCAGATCGAGGCGCTGGCTAAAGCGGTCGGCGGCTCGATCATGACGCCGAATGCCGCGCTGAAGAAGATGAACCAGCGTCCGGTCGCCGGCGGCGATACGATTTACATGCAGCAGCAAAACTACAGCCTCGCTGCCTTGAACAAGCGCGACGCCAGCGATGATCCGTTCGGAACGAAGTCTTCCGCGCCGCCCGCAGCACCCATGCCGGCCGCGAACGACGAGGACATCGACCCGGAGGCCGCCAAACAGCTGGCCGCATGGATGATGCAGAAGTCGCTCGACGCCCAGCCGCCGCTGAAGCTCGCCGCCTAATCGGTCAAGGGATTCAACATGAACCATCGTGACATTGCCGTCCTCATGGAGGGCATTGCGCCTGTCCTGCGCGGCTATGTCGAGCGAGCATTTGAGCCGATCGGTGTCCGTCTTGCTGCCGTCGAAAATCGGCTGAACGATCTCCCACAGCAGATGGCACTCCCGGAAGTCGATCCACTCATGATCTTGCGGCTCGTGCAGGAGGAAGTCGCCAAGATCCCACCAGCGCCGGCCGGGCGCGACGTCGATCCCAAGACTGTCGCCTCGCTTGTTGCTGCGGAGGTGGCCAAACTGCCGCCAGCTGAGCCGGGCAAGGATGCTGACCCCGATGTGCTGAAGCAGATGATCGATGAGGCGGTTGCTGCCCTTCCGGCGCCGGTACCGGGCAAGGACGCTGATCCCGCTCTCATCGCGGAGCTCGTCGAGCGAGCCGTCGCCGCGCTTCCGCCAGCAAAGGATGGCGAGCCTGGCCCAGCCGGCGACAGCGTGACAGTCGATCAGCTTGCACCGCTTGTGGCGGAAGAAGTGGCCAAGGCCGTCGCGGGCCTCCCGGTTCCGCCAGCCGGCAAGGACGCTGATCCCGCTCTCATCGCGGAGCTCGTCGAGCGAGCCGTCGCCGCGCTTCCGCCAGCAAAGGATGGCGAGCCTGGCCCAGCCGGCGACAGCGTGACAGTCGATCAACTTGCACCGCTTGTGGCGGAAGAAGTGGCCAAGGCCGTCGCGGGCCTCCCGGTTCCGCCAGCCGGCAAAGACGCTGATCCCGAGCTCGTGGCGCGCATGGTGGCTGCAGCAGTTACCGAAGCGGTCGCGGCATTGCCGGCACCGCGCGATGGTAAGGACGGGCGCGATGGCGTCGGTGTTGCCGGCGCCTTTATCGATCGCTCTGGCGAATTGACCGTCACGCTGTCCGATGGTGCCATGAAGTCGCTCGGTTTGATCGTGGGCAAGGATGGCCAGCCGGGCGAGGCCGGCAAGGATGGTGAGCCCGGCCGCGATGGTGCCGATGGGCTTGGCTTCGAAGACATGTCGATCGAGCACGACGGCGAACGCGGGTTTGTCCTGCGGTTCGAGCGTGGACAGATCAAAAAGGAATTCCCGTTCACCATCCCATCGGTCATCGATCGCGGTGTCTGGCGCGAAGGGCAGTATCAGAAGGGCGATGGAGCCACTTGGGCCGGGTCATTCTTCATTGCGCAGCGCGACACGACCGATAAACCCGAGACTTCGGACGCCTGGCGTCTCTCAGTCAAGCGCGGACGCGATGGCAAAGACGGCAAGCCGGGCGAGCGTGGTCCAGACGGTCTGCCAGGGAAAGCTGGTCGTGATCTAACGCAGGTCGGTGCGGACGGTGCGAAATGGTAGACCTAGTGACCGTTGAAGAGGCGAATGATCATCTTCGGCTCGATCTCGAAGGGAACGATGATGAGTTCGATGACGAGCGACTGCCCGATCTCGAATTGAAAATCGCTCAGGCCTCCGACATTGTCGTCGGATACCTGAAGAAGCCCGACAATACATGGACGGCTCAGTCGGTTCCGCCGGCAATCAAAGCTGCCACGCTCTTGGTGCTTTCCGCTTTATGGGAAGACCGTGAGGGTACCGGTGACGGCGATTTCCTTCGCCCGGATGGCGCCGTAGCTCGCCTGCTTGTCCGCCACAGAGATCCGGCGATCGCATGAGGCCGGTTTGGTTTCCGGATTGGCCTGGGCACGATTGCCTGATCGTCGCGTCCGGTCCCAGCGCAGTTGAGCAACCTATTGCCGCTGCGCGCGGCCGGTGCAAGGCGATTGTAATCAACAACAGCTGGTGGCTCGCCCCTTGGGCTGAAATCCTCTATGCCTGCGACGCCGAATGGTGGCAGTCCGGGAATGGAAACGACTTCGCTGGATTGAAGGTCAGCCGTTCACACCATCCCGGCGTCATGCAGGTGCGCCTGCGGCCAGATGGCGAGGCGTGGTGCAACCGCATCCTTATGGATGAGATGGGTGAGATCGGCGCCGGCGGCTCAAGTTGTTTCCAGGCGCTCAATCTGGCGGTTCAGTTTGGGTGTCGGAGGATTGCACTTGTCGGGTGTGATGCTCGTATCGACAAAGGCAAGCACTGGCATCCCGATCACGGCGGCCGTCTCAAGAATCCAGTTCAGCAAACTGCTGACATCTGGGTGAGGTCATTCCAGGCGGCGGCTCAGGATCTGGTCGCGCTCGGTGTCGAGGTCACAAACTGCTCGCCAGATAGCGCGATCAACGCGTTTGTGAAGGCGCCTCTCGCGCATTGGATTGATGGGTGCTCGAATGGCTAAGTCAGGAAGAGCAAGGCACCGCATAACCTTCGACAAGCGTGTCGAGCAGGACGACGGGTTCGGAAATACTCAGGCTGGCTGGGAAGAGCAATTTACGCTGTGGGCAGAGGTCAAGGCTAAGCTCGGCGGCGAAGCCGTCACAGCGGCGCGCCTGCAGTCTCAGAACACTGTGAACCTCACAATTCGGCAGAGCCGCCGTGCCCGCCTCATCCGTGAGGACTGGAGAGCGCGGGACCAGTCTGAAGGCATCGAATACGCCATCAAATCTATCATCGACCCGGACGATGGCGGCGCCTGGCTCGAGATCTTGTGCCAAACCGGAACGGCGGCATGAGGACAGTCAGGATGCTGCGGGACTTTCCGTATCACCCAAAGCCGGCCGTCACGATCCAGTACCGTGCCGGCGTAACATATGGCCGTGTTCCGGAGGCGGCTTGGGCGCAGATATCAGCAGCGCAAGCAGGCGAGGTTGTCAGTGGCGAAGAACCAGAGTGTGGAGCGGTTCAAGCGTCTGACACGCGATCTGATGGCGGAGGTTCTGGACGAGGCGGTGAAGGAGCTCAACGCGCAGGGCGACGATCTCGTCAAAGCAATCGAGTCAGTGGCGCCGGTGGATGAGGGCGGACTGAAGACGTCGGTCCGCAAGATCCCCGGCAAGAAGGTCACACAGATACGCATCGTAGCCGGCGGCGTGTTAACCACGCGTCCTAGCATCTCCAGCAAACCCTTCGACTACGCGCGTGCGGACGAATTCGGCACTGAGAAAATGCAGCCCAAGCCATTCTTCTTTCCAACCTACCGGCTCAAAAAGAAAGAGATGGTCTCGGCTATGAAGCGCAAAGTCACCGCGTCGATCAAGAAGCGGTCCGCTGAATGAGCGATCCATCGCTGGCCCTGCAGGGGGCGATTGTTGCCAGGCTGAAGGGCAGCCCGCCTTTGGTCGCTCTCATCGCTGATCGAGTTTTCGACGAAGTGAAAGCTGGTGCAGCGTTCCCTTATCTCACGATCGGCGATGGTCAGGTCATTGGCGATGACGACGAATGCTCCGAGACCTCGGAAGTCACATTCCAGATACATGCCTGGTCGCGATCGCCTGCTGATACCGGGTACCCGAAGATCAAGTCGATCCTTTCTGCTGTCCGAACCGCAATGCGGGTGCCGCTCACACTAGATGGCTTTGACCTCCTATCCCAAGAATTCACGCAAACCCAATTCTTGCGCGAGCCCGATGGCGGATTGACCCGTCACGCAGTCATTGAGTTCCGATTCATCATCGTTCACCCATAGGAGGCCGTAATGGCTATCAAGAAGATCCGCGGCACGCAGCTTTACATCAAGGTGGGCAACGGGGCCTCGCCGGAGGTGTTCGCTCATCCGTGCCTCATCAATACGAAGCGCGGCATCCAATTCACGTCCAGCACGAACAAGATCATCGTTCCTGACTGTGAGAGCCCTGACGACCCGGCGTGGTCCGATGCTGTGAAGGATGCGCTGAGCGCCACCATCAATGGCGCCGGCACCCTCGATGTCGATGCGGTCGCAGACTATGACGACTGGTTCCGCAACCCGGACTCCAAGCAGGTACAGGTATGGCTGGCTGCGCTCGGTCATTGGCAGGGCGGTTTCCATCTGACGAACTTCGAGATTACCGGCGACCGCGGATCTCTGGCCGAGGCCACGATCACGCTTGAGTCGGATGGTATCATTCCTCCGTTCATTCCTGCGGTATGAGCCGGGATGGATCGTGCGAGCTCGTCTGGGCCGGTGACGAGCGCCGCTTCCGCCTTGGTCTCGATGAGCTGTTTGCCCTCCAGGACAAGTGCGATGCTGGCCCCGCTGAGATCGCCTCCCGCCTCCGCAATGGAACATGGCGGCTACAAGACATCCAAGAGGTGTTTCGGCTCAGCCTGATCGGTGGTGGCGAAGAAGCCAAGAAAGCAAAGTCGCTGGTCGCAGAGCATATCGTTCCGGGCAAGCTGCAAAGCAATGTGCTCATCGCATTCGCGATCCTACTGAGTGCACTGCAGGGCGACGAAAACGACCCGGTGGGAAAAGATCAGGCGGAAGCTCCAGCGTCGGAAGCGACCGCCTCCAGCCCTCAGCCTTCTACGGAAACGGCGCAGTAATGGGTTTCTCGCCGCAGCAGGTGGGAGGCATGAGTCTCCATCAGTATGCGGCGGTGGTCGACGGCTGGAATGATGCCCATAGCGGCGGTGATGTCGCGCAGGCGCCGTCAGCTGAGGAATTCGCTTTGGCTAAACAGATGCACGGTGATTGATCGGCCATGGCGAACAACGATACCGCTGCGCTCGTCGTCGCTCTAAGCGCGCAGCTCACCAAGTTTGAAAAGGACATGCGTCAAGCCGGAGTGCTTGCGGACAAGACGGTGTCCGACATCGAGGATAAATTCTCCCGCGCGAACCCGTCGATATCGACCTCGTTCCTAGGTAATCTCTTCGCCAACATGAGCACCAAGGGAATCGAGGCTGCAATCAAGTTCGTCACCGACTTGAAGGATCGTTTTCTTGAGTTGCCCGACGTCGCCAAGTATGTGGGCCAGTCGCTCAATGACATCTGGGGATTTCAGGAAGCTGCTGCCAGCGCAAAGGTGCCAATCGATGATGCGACAAAAAGCCTGAAGGGTCTCGCCGCTTTGCTCGATCAGATGCAACGTGGCGAGACCAACAGTCTCTCCAAGCTGTTCGACGCCAACCCGGCCGCCTTGCAGGGCGTCAACAGAGAAGCGCTGACTCTGCAGCAGACATTCGGGATCGTTGCCGATCTGGTGCAGAATGCGCGCACTGAAATTCAGAAATTCGATATTTCCGCCGCTGCTGGCCAGACTGACACCATGGTGAAATTTCTAGAGAAAGGGGGCGCTGCGGTACGCCAACTTTCTACGGATGCTGCTGCGGCTGCGCCGGATCTCCAAAAGCTGGCAGATCAAGCCAAGGTCTTCGACGACGCATGGCATACTGCCGTCAAGAACGTGAAAGCATATTTGTCGGAGAACGTATTCGAGGTCTTCCGACAAGACTTGACCGACGTCATTGCCCTTCTCGGTGGGGCAGTCAAATTTCTGCAGTTGTTTCGCGGTGGCTTGATCGATAACTCCACGCAATCTGCCGCGGGTGAGATAGATCGGTTCCGCCAGGCTCTCGTGCGGCTCAGAGATACGCAGAACCAGCGCCAGATGGCGCTGCTAGACGACCCGAGCGCGTTCTCCAGCGATAAACCTAAAGCACCGTCGGAAGGCAATAAAACTGGTGGTGGCACGTCAACGCGCGACGACAACCGCGGGCTTACAAATGTTCCGCTGAAAACGGAGCCGAAAGGTAACGACGGGCTTGACTCGTTTGATCGCACGGAAGAGCAGATCACCCGGCGAACGGCATCTTTGAACGCTGACACGATTGCCATATTTCAGAACAATGCTGCCCAAGCTCAGTTGCGAGCTGAGTTTCAATTGCTAAACGCTATTCGGAAAGATGAAGGCGAGGTTACCCAGGAACAGATTGATCGATACCAAAAGCTCCGTGAAACCATGTCAGCAGAGCAGACGCTCATTCAGGCGCGCATCAATCTTACTCCGGAGCACCGGCGCTCGTTTATCTCGGCCTCTGAAGGCGCTCAAATTGCAACGGCCAATTTCGATGCTGCACGCGACTCGTTAAACAAGCTCAACGCTGCAAGCAGTCAACTTGGATCCGCGCTTTCCTCGGCGTTCGCTGATGCGGTTGTTGAGGGAAAGAGCCTCAACGATGTCATGTCTTCGCTGATCAAAACGATCGAGAAGGCGGCCATCAACTCGGTCTTTGCGTCTTTTTTCAATGCTCCGTCGAGTGGCGGGCTTTCCCCGTTTTCGAGTGCGCTGAAGGGGATCATACCCGGCTTCGCAGATGGCACTGACTTTGCGCCCGGCGGAATAGCTCTTGTGGGTGAGCGCGGTCCAGAGCTGGTCAATCTGCCGCGAGGATCTCAGGTCGTCCCGAATAACGTTGCTTCTCGTGGTGGCGGTGGAAGCTTCACCCTCAATCTGGTGGAAGATTCGAGCCGGGGCGGTCAGACCCGCAAGGAGGACAATGGGGCAGGCGGCTTCGACATGACCATTTTTGTGGATGCAATCACGGCGAAAAATGCTGCAAACCCCGGAAGCGCCACCAGCCAAGTGCTGGCTCAGCGCGGTCGTCTGGCCTCGAGGTGAGCCGTGGTTGATGCATGGCCGTCGGAATTGCCTCAGTGCTTCATCGTCGGTTTCAACGAAGGCGAGGGCGATGGACTGATCGAGTACAAGCCCGACACCGGGCCGTCCATCTCGCGGATTCGATCAAGTGCGGCGGTGCGTCCTCTTTCGGGGCAGATGAGGCTCACGCGCGCGCAGATCGCCATCCTTCGCAATTTCTACAAAGTCACGCTCATGCGCGGCGCCCTGCCGTTTGAGTTTCCGGATCCGACAGTGATCGGAGAGGTCTTGCTGGTCCGTTTTCCGAAGGGCAGCCAGCCTGCGTGGCAGCAGGTCGCAGGTGGCATATTCCGGGCAAGCCTGAACTTCGAGGTTTTGCCGTGAGAGTGCTGTCGCTCAATTTTCGCAAGGCGCTGTTCGGTCAGGAATCGGGCGAGGTACCGATCTTCCTGCTGACCATCACGCATCCGGATCTGCCCGAGCCTATCTATCTGACGACCGACGCAACCGAGAGGTTAGGCACTGATCCGCTCGTTTACGGCGCCGTTAGCCGGGGCGTAACCTACTTATATGCCGGCGTGGAAATCATGCTCCCGGATGAGCAGGATAAGTCGCCGCCAACGTCCAAGCTGATAGTGGCCAATGTCGGCCGTGACCTGATCCCGCTCGCGCGCTCCGTCAATTCGCCTCCGTCCGTGCGTATTGAAACAGTGCTCGCGTCGTCGCTCGATGTAGTCGAGATCGAATGGCCGAAGTTCGATATGTCGAACCTGACCTATGACGCGAACCAGCTCACTTTCGATCTCACGGTCGATAGTCTCGCGACGGAGCCGTTTCCGAGCGGTACGTTCTCACCAGCTTATTTCCCGGGATTGTTCTGAGTGACTGACTTCGAGCGTTTCGTCGGCGTCCCTTATGCCGACAAGGGCAGGGGTCCGGCATACGATTGCTGGGGTCTAGCCGTCGCCGTCATGCGTGAACTGCGCGGCGTCGATTTGCCGTCTTATTCTGATCGTTACGTGTCATCCGGCGATCGTAAGGCGCTCGCGGCTTTGATTGGTGGCGAACTCGACCCGTGGGACGAGATCACTGCGGGACAAGAGCGAGCATTCGACGCGGTGCTAATGCGAGAGGGACGATTCCCGCGCCACATCGGCATTGTTACCGAGCCGGGCCGGCTGCTTCATGTTCTTGAAGGCCAAACCAGCGTCATCGAGCGCTATCGCGACGGCGCACTAAAGCATCGTGTCATCGGCTTCTATCGGTATCGAGACGGTGAATGAACGCACTCAGCAAGGTGCCGATGGACGGCGAGCTATTGCCGCCTGGCGCAACGGTTCGGGCAGTTGGGAAAACTCATGCTCTGTCCGGCGGCAGGATTGATTGCTATGTGCCGGCTGGCCTCTCTATTACGGAGATGCTTCTTGAGGCGCTGAGCGAACGCCCGGATTACCAACTGCGCCGCGACTTCATCGTCCATATCGACGGTCATCCGATCGAGGAGAAGAATTGGTCCCGCGTCCGTCTAAAGGCTGGGGCGACGCTCACATTCATGCCGCGCCTTCAAGGCAGCAGCATGCGGACCATTTTGAGCTTGGTGGTCACTGTAGCGGCATTGATCATCGCGCCTTACGCTGCTCCGAGCATTATCAGTGGGCTCGGAGCTGTCGGCATTACCGTTGGCGTGTCGACGGCCACCGCGCTCGCGGCCGGCGGCATCCTTCTAGCTGGAACGCTTGCCCTCAACGCCCTCTTTCCGGTCAGTGCTTCGCAGCCGGAAAGCGTCACATCTGCTACGCTAAACTCGATTTCTGGTGCCCAAAATCAGGCAGATCCATTCGGGCCGGTTCCGGTTGTCCTCGGTAGTCATCGACAGTCACCGCGTCTAGGGGCGCGCTGGTTCACCGAGATCGTGGGAGATGACCAGTTTTTGCGCGGCGTGGTCTGTTGGGGCTATGGTCCGCTCGTCGTCGAGGACCTTCGGATCGGCGACACGCCGATCTCGGCTTATGAGGATGTGCAACTGGAGCACCGCGTCGGCTTTCCGGGCGATGCGCCTCTCTCCCTTTACCCGGGAGATGTCAATGAGCTTGCTCTGTCGGTCCAGCTATACGGCGAATTTCAGTATCAGACGACTGCACCCGATACGGACGAGATATCGCTCGACTTCACGGCAACCGAGGGCATTTACAAGGTCAACACCAAGACGGGAGAGTTCGACGATTATTCAGTGACGCTGTCGGTGCAGTACACCGTAAAAGGCATCCCAGCCTGGAGCGAAGCTGGACCTTTGGTGTTTGGCAAGTCGACGCAGGTCGCGCGCAAAGGTATACGCATCCCGGTCGCCCGTGGTCAGTACGATGTGCGGGTCGTGCAGATTGGCGGTAAACTGCAAAACACGACCGTTAAGGACACGATCGTCTGGACTGCTCTGCGGTCCTACACGAACCGCGGGCCTATTGCATTTCCTCACCCGCTTGCGCTGACGGCGATCCGTATTCGCGCAACCAATCAGCTCTCCGGCGTCATCAATACGTTGAGTGGTCACTGCACATCTATGGTGACAGCGTTCACGGGAGCGTACTGGGCGCCGAACCAGATCACGCAAAACCCAGCCGATCTATTCCGTCACGTATTGCAAGGGCCGGCGAATGCCCGGCCGAAGACGGATGCTGAGATCGACATTGAAAATCTGCAAGAATGGTGGGCCTATTGCCGCGCCAATGGCTTCAAGTTCAATCAGGTTCGCACTTCTGCCGGGCAATCTGTTGCCGACGTGCTTGATGACATCGCGGCATCCGGCCGGGCGATCAAGACGTTCATTAACGGCAAGTATGGTGTCAGCTGGGACCGCCCGTTCGACTCTATCGTCCAGCACTTCACGCCGCGAAACTCGTGGGGCTTTCAAGGGCAGAGGCCCTATGCGCAACAGCCGCACGGCTGGCGAGCCAGCTTCATCAACGAGAAGAACGGCTTCACGCAGGACGAGCGGATCGTCTACGACGACGGTTATGATGCGTCGAATGCGACCCTATTCGAGGGCATCCAGTTTCCTGGCGTTACCGATCCGGACCTTATTTGGAAGCATGGTCGATATCATATCGCCCAAGCCAGGCTACAGCCCGAAAAGCTCTCGCTGAGCGTCGGCTGGGAGCATCTGGTCTGCACACGCGGCGACCGTGTGCGGGTCACCCACGACGTTCTGCTGGTCGGCCAGGCATCAGGGCGGATCAAATCCGTGGTCGGGCAGGTGGTCACGTTCGACGAAGTCGTAACGATCGAGGCCGGCAAGACCTATGCCTTCGCTTTCCGCGTGCCGGAAAACATCCGGTCGTTTCTGCGTTCGGTAGACATGGCGCCGGGGGGCGTCGATCTGAACCCGGGCGAATACACCAGTCTGACTTTGGTGGGAGACCTCTCGCTGCTTAAGCGCGGCACGCTGTTCGGCTTCGGTGAGGCCGGGCAGGAGTCCGCTATCTATCGTGTGCAGGGCATAGCGCATCAGAAGGACCTGGTCGCGGTGCTGACGCTGGTCGATGACGCTCCGGCCATCGCCATGGCAGATCAGGGAGAGATCCCGGCCTATGATCCGCACGTCTCGCTGCCCGTCGATCCGTTTACGCTGGGGCCGCAAGATCTGCGCTATCAACCGGCCGTCGAAGGGCAGGGCGACGCCGTCAGAGCAATCACGATCCTGACATGGCAGGCACCGCGTCGGGGTCGCATCTCGGCCTCCGAAGTGCAGTATGCGGAGGGCGCGGGCGGCACTAATTGGCAGCCGTTCGCCGTCTTGCCCTATCCGCAGTTCGTCGCCCGCTTACCGCTGATCACGCCCGGCGTGTGGAGCTTCCGGCTCCGCTTTGTGTTCGACGATGGCAAGACGTCCAATTGGGCGACGCTCTCCAATCTGACGCTGCTCGGCCTCACTGGCGCGCCGGATGACGTCCAGAACGTCCGCGGCGCTGCCTATGTCGACGACAACACTTCTCTCTCGTGGGACGAGGTGATTGATTATCGGCCGATCCGATACGCAGTGCGCAAAGGGGACAGTTGGGAATCGGGCCTCGAACTTGGCACCATCGCTCATCCGCCGTTCGCCGCGCACGGTAACGGCACTTATCTGGTCAAGGCCTATGCTGGCCCTGACTCAGCGCGGGCGTATAGCGTCAATCCCGCTGTCGTCGAGATCACCGGCGCATCGCTGGTGCGCAATGTCATCGCTATCCGCGACGAGCAGGCGGACGGCTGGAACGGAGTATTCACCGGCACCGTCGCGAAATCTGGTGATTTGATCCGCACTGGTGGATCGAGCGACATTCTGTCGTCGCCCGACTTTTTGGCGGAAACGGACGTCATCAACAAAGGCGGGCAGGGCGACGGCACTTATGAGATTGCGCCTTCGCGCTATATCGACGCGCGACGGGCGACCGCGTGCCGGGTGACGATTACATGGAAAGGCACTGGCCAGACCGCGACGGACGACCTGCTATCGAACCCTGATTTTCTCGGCAGCCAGGACATCCTTGCGGCGGGCGCAACCGATCTGGTCGAGGTCTATCCCGAAATTTCATTCGCGCAGAATGATGTCATCGGTGATGTGTTCTCGTTGGATCCGGCTGACAATCCAGCCAACGACATCTTTGCCGAACCGGATGTGTTCAGCGCCGACGTGTCGTTCTCTCCGTGGATCAAATATGAGCCAGGCTTATATGTCGGGCGTTACTTTCGAGCCCGGCTGGTTCTGAAAACGTCTGATCCCCAGGTGGTGGCCATTGCCCTGAAGTTCACCTTCAGCGTCGACGTGCCCGACCGTGTCGATACGTGGGCATTGATCGGCGGGGTCGGGACATCGCTCAATCAGATCACCATCCCGTCGACCGGGCTTGCCATTGTGTTCGCATCCAATGGCAAGAACATCGCCGAACCGTTCAACGGCGGACCTAATACCGACAGTGCGCCACTGATCCAGATCACCAACACGTCGTCGTCGAACTTCGACTTCGAGGTGCAGAGCCTGACCAAAAACGGCTGCACGATCATGCCGCGACTGGCCGGCACACCAACCGACGCACCCAAGACCAACATCACCATTCAAGGCTGGTAGGAGAGACCATGAAACACGTCGCCATCCTCTACGCGCTGTCCGGCGCCGCGCTTGCACTGTCCGCCATCAACTATTTCACGCCGGAGATCCACACGACCAAAATTGAGCCGATCAAGCAAGCGACTGCGTCGGGAAAGCTTAACCCCTATGATTGGGGCGAACTGGAGCAGGCTGAGGTCGATGCGCTGCAAAAGAAGCTGGAGGCGATTCCGAAGCTGCCGGTGACGATCTTCTGCAGCAACGAAAACTGCCGCAACATCGTGCTCGATTTCGATAACGCTTTCGAATCGGCCAAATGGCAGACCGACATCCAGAAGCCGTTCTCTGATGCCGCGAAAGGCATCTGGACATCGTCGCAGGATCTGGCCGATGCGATCCGCGACGCGACGAATGGTCGTCTGACGGCCTCGATCCTCGGCCCCGAATGGGATGACAAGACCCGCATCGCACTGGCGATCGGCCGCAAGACCCGCTGATCCGCCGCGCTGACGGCGCCGCACCACACCGCACACGACATCGCTGAGGATACCGGAATGAAGGCCCCCCGCTTTCTGCGAGCGCTCCCGCTTGCGTTGCTATTGATCTCGCCCGTCCGAGCGGATCAGGGCAGCATCGTCGTGCCCACATCGGGGCCGAAAACGGCAGCCGAATTGATGACGGCCGTCAATGCAGCGCTGCTGGCCATTCAGTCCTGTAACTCGGGAACAGCGGCGCCGGCGAACGGGCCGGCTGGCGCGCCCAAGGCGTTCCAGTGCTGGGCCGACACCAGCGCGGCGCCGGTCGTCAGCTATAAATTCTACGATGGCGCCTCGTGGGTGACGTTCGGGCAGCTGAACACCTCAACCCACGTCTGGACGCCGTTCCGGAGCGGCGCGGCGGTTGCTGCTGTCGCGACCTCGAGCAGTGCGTCTGATCTGACCACGGGCACGCTGTCGGCCGCGCGTATGCCGGCCCCGACAGCCTCGACGCTTGGCGGTGTTCAATCCTTGACCTGTTCTACCAGCAACTGGATGCGTACGATCTCGACGGCCGGCGCGCCCGGTTGTTCGCAGCCTGCGTTTTCTGACCTGACAGGCTCGGTTGCTGCCGCGCAGATGCCGGCATTAACAGGAGATGTGACCACGCCCGCCGGCGGCGTAGCAACGACGATCGGCGCTAACAAGGTGCTGGACGGCATGCTGCGGCAGGGTGGCGCGCTATCGTTGATCGGGCGCAGCGCCGACACGACCGGCAATGTTGCGGACATTTCTGCGGTCGCCGCTTCGTCCTGCGCCTTCCGGGAAAGTAGCAACACGATCGGCTGCGGCACGCTGGCAACTGCGGCCTATGCCGCCAATAGCGTGACCAACCCTAAACTCGCGCAGATGGCAAACGGGGCTACGAAGTGCCGCACAACGGCCGGCACCGGAGACCCTGAAGACTGCACCGCTGCGCAGATGCGCGCGCTCTTGTCTCTCGTCATCGGGACCAATGTACAGGCATGGGACGCTGACCTTGACGCCTTCGCGCTCAAGTCCGCACCGACAGGAGCTGTGGTCGGCACGACCGACACGCAGACTCTGACGAACAAGACCCTGACCGCCCCGGCAATCTCGGCACCCACGGGCATCGTCAAAGGTGATGTCGGCCTTGGAAATGTGGACAATACCTCAGACATCAACAAGCCTGTCTCGACGGCGCAAGCAGCTGCGGACGCGTTGAAAGTCAACCTGACGCGTAATGTCGCTACCGGCTGTGGCCTTACAGGCGGCGGCGATTTATCGGCCGATCGCACCCTCCGCAGCATTCAGTCGATCAACGCGCAGACCGGAACGAGTTACACCTTGCTTGCTGCAGATTGCGGGAAGCTGGTTACGTTCAGCAACGCCGCCGCGCAGGCCGTCACACTCGATAGCGCTCTCGGTGGAGGCTATTGGGTTGAGGTTTCGTCGCTCGCGGCCGGCACCGTCACTCTTACCCCATCCAGCGGGAATATCGACGGTGCGGCTAATCTAACGCTATCCCAAGGCGATGGCGTTCGGATCATTCTGGACGGCACAAATTGGCGATCAGTGCGTGGGCGCGCCGGCGGCGCTGGTGGCACGGTGTCTTCTGTATTCACCCGCACAGGAGCAATTACGGCTGCGAGTGGCGATTACTCGGCCGCGCAGATCGGGGCGACGGGCGTTTTCTACAAAATCAACGTCGTCAAGTTTACGACGCCTGGAACGGCCACGTACACACCGTCCGCGGGTCTCGTATATGCGGCTATCGAATGTCTCGGTGGTGGCGGCGGCGGCAGCGGCGCGGGCGGCGGAGCGACTGCAGGTTATGGTGGCGGCGGCGGCGGCTCGGGATCTCTGTCACGCAAGGTTGCGTCTGCGTCAGCCATTGGTGCGTCACAAAGCGTGACGATCGGTAGCGGCGGGACGGCTGGAAGCGCCGGCCTGACAGCTGGTGGTGCGGGCGGAGATAGCAGTGTCGGTACGCTCTGTGTCGGTAAGGGCGGCGGTGGCGGCGGTCCCTATTACGCGGGCAGCGCTCCAACAGCAGCCCTAGGCGGCGTAGCGGGAACAGGGGACGTTACCGGAAATGGAGCTCCTGGCGGCGCTGGCTGGTACTCTATCGGGTCCGTTGCTGTCTCCATCAGCGGGATGGGTGGATCATCGATGCTGGGCGGCGGTGGGGCAGCCATCACCGCCGTGAATACAGCAACCGCAGGCAATGCGGGCACGGGCTACGGGGCAGGAGGCGGCGGCGGCGCTGCGGCAAATGCCACCACGGTTGCCGGCGGCGCGGGAGCGCCCGGCATCGCCATCATCACAGAATTCCTGAATCAATAAGAGGATATTGCAATGAAGAAGCTGCTCTCGCTGGCGCTCGCCGGCGCGCTATCGCTTGGCCTTGTCAACTCGGCGCCGGGATCGCAGGGCTCCGGCTGCATGCCGACCACGGGAACCGTATCGGGCCTGACCTTTGCGCAGAAGACTAACGCGGCGATTGCTGCGCTGATCTCGAGCAACTCGGGTGCGACGGCGCCGGCGACAGACTGCACGGAAACGCCGATCAAAGGTCAGGTCTGGCTCGACACGTCCGTCACGCCGAATGTTGAGAAGCGCTATGACGGTAACCAGTGGATTACTGTCGGTGCCGTAGATTCCGCGAACCATGTATGGTCCCCGCCCGTAGGTGGTGGCACCACGACCATTGCGGCAGCGACAACCACGGATATCTGCGCAGCCCCTTCGGCCGTGCAGAATATCACTGGCACCACGACTATCACCGGGTTTGGCTCAGCCTGCACTGTCGGTGTTCGGAAGACGCTCCTCTTCAGCAGCGCCACGCCGCTGGCCTACAACGCGACATCGCTCATCCTGCCCGGTCTTCGCAGCTATACGACCAGCGCCGGTGACGCGGCCGATGCCATCTATCTCGGTGCCGGAAACTGGCGTATCCTCAACATCGCCAAGATCGACGGATCGAGTGTCACCAATCCGGCGATCCCGCTCGGAACTGTTCTGTACGGAGACTATTCGGCTATCCCACCAAAGATGATCCATGGTGCCGGGCAGGCGCTATCGCGCGCGGCTTACCCGGACTATCTAGCGTCAGTCACGCGCACTTCGACCGTGAATATGGGAGCCGGTAACCCCTCTCTTTCGGCATTTTCGAGCACGCAGGGCCTTGGTGTCGGCATGCCCGTCGAGGGACCTGGCATCTCGGCCGGCACGGTGATTACATCCATCACATCCGGCACATCTTTCACAATATCGCCGGCTGCGAATGCGAATAGCGGCACCAATGCGGTCACAGTCTTTATCACCGGCTATGGAACAGGTGGTGACTCCACGACAGTTGGTGTGAAAGACTGCCGTGGTACGACGCTGGCTGGCCGCGACAATCAGTACTATGGCTTCGCTTCTGGTAGGCTATCCGCAACTTACTTCGGAGCGGATCCTAACCGGATCGGGGCAATCGGCGGTTCGCAAAGCCACGTTCTGACGATTGCAGAAATGGCTGCGCACAGCCATACGGGCAGCGGGGGCACCAGCATCGAAAGCCAAAACCATACTCACCAGTACGGGCGCTCCCGAGTAGTCCCTTCAGGGAGTGGGCCCTTGGCTGGCGGAGGCACTTACAACATAGATAATGGCGACGAGCAGCCTTCCGGCGGCATCTCCCAGCAGCATACTCACAGCTATTCTTTCACCACATCTACGGTCGGATTTGGAGCGGCTTTTACTCTCGTTCAGCCCACATCGATCGCTGAATGCGTCGTGGTAGTGCTTCCATAGCGCTGCTGTGTTTCACCGAACAAAGCGTGCCAGTATCCGCATTCCCACCCGTCGCAACCATGTAGGTGTGATTGGACGTAAGAAGGCTTTGAATGCAGTAAATCGTCGGGGCAGGCTCTGGCCGGCTGTCTCAGTGGGGCCGAATGATCTCACCTCGTGAGCACGCTGCGCGATGTAACATGTGCCGTTGTTAATGAGGTCGCATGTGCTCTTCGTAACGTCCCAGCCGCGACGTCGAAGGCTCTGAGTGAAGTATCGTTCGTGGAAGCCTAATTCCAGCCACCCCTGTGATCGGATTGCCCATAAAGTCTGACCATCCGAACGCAGGCCCCATGGGGCATAAAAATTCTCATAGATTGGCTCTGCCGCGAACACGATTATGCCGCCCGGATTTACAAGCTCGTCGAGCAAGTCAAGTAAATCATTGTGTTGAGCGCAATGGTGGAAGCATTCAAAGAACAAGACAGCATCAAACCTTCGTCCTATTTTCTTTGCATCCATGAAGTCGCCGAGGATCGCGTTCACCGATACGGACTTTCGCTTCGCTCTCTTCTTTATGAGATCGACAAAGTTCTTTTCAATCTCAATGCATGTAACGTCGTAGCCTGACCTCGCCATGGCAATCGTAGTATTGCCCCACCCCGGTCCAAATTCCAAAATCGATGCTCCAGGGTTGAGCCTCATCAATTTAATAATATAGCCCGTCGCAATGAGATGGTCGCCAATCACTTCCCACCCTTGAGTGGAATATGGGAACGGATAGTTGGCGCTGTCGATCGGATCGAAGAGACTCACCTCATTTGCGGTGGAGTACTTTTTCCCCGCAATCCTCTCATAGAGGGCAAGCTGCTCATCGCGATATTCGCTGCTATCGGGGTCTTCTGCCTTTGGAGGTGGAAACTCCATGCAAAAAGCATCGAAGTGCTTCCGCAATTCCGCGTCAGAAATCTGTCGCGCCGTTTCTAGGTTCACGAGGTGCCGGTCGAGCTCTTCGATGTCGCGGATGACTATCATCGTCTTTGCCTAATGTTTGGGACATTTAACGGCGGTGCAGACCAGCCTCACTCGGTGATGCGACCTACATCGATTGTCGAGTGTGCCGGGATTGTTTCGTCAAGATTCGGTGGTGCATCGTCCAATGCGCCGCCGGTAAGCTGTCGCCCGCCGATCGGGTGGGACCGGTTTGAACGATGGAAATCGAAGTCCCTAGAAAGAAAGACGGATGAGGTTGAGCTAAACGCGTTGATAGGTGACAGCCCGTTGAACGGGATTTCGATAAAACCTGCTGCTGCGATCAGAGCGGCCGAATTTGGGTACCACTCCGCGTTGTCTAAAATGATCATCCCGCCAGCCTTTATTGATGAAGGGCTGCCTGGGTCGACCTGTACCGCTCTGCGCCATCAACGACTATCACGTCAAAATTGCGCGCCAGCGTTTTCGGTGTCTCTGCATAAGAATGACCATTGGTTTCGTGCAGAACCGACACGTTTGGCGGTGCGATCCTCTGCAAATGTTCAGCCCAACTAGGGTCAAGTTCTACGGTCGTCACGTCCCGGGCGCGCCTTGCCCAAAATAGCGTCGATCCACCTCCGCCGAACTCGAAAATAGATTTTCCCGTGAAATCGAGCCCGTCGAGAAATTCTATTGCCGGATAGGTCAGCCAAGGGATGTGTTTGCCGTCAGCGCCGATTGGCATGCCGCCAGCTCTCTGAGAGTGGCGGTGTTTTCGCAAGAATACGTTGATTAGCCCGGCAACCGAGATGATTGGGCGCGGGATCAGTTCCCAGATGCTTTTCATCGGCCGATAGAACACGGAAGCGGCCTATTCTTCAACTCTCAAAGACATCCGTGACTATCGCCCCCTTGTGGCGGGTGCTCTCTCGGTCGCGGCCCGAACTCATTCACATAACTGGAGAACGACGATGGCAATGACTACTTTGCTTGATCCGGGCGCTCGGCGTTATTCGAAAGGCGTCAGCGATGAGGCGTGTGAGATCACGCATGAGATGCGCGAACTTATGGAGGCAAACTCTCGGGCTCTCCAAAATGTCCGCGCTACCAAGAAATCGACTTATTCACATTTGCCATCACTGCACGAAGGTTAAGGCTGCTCAGAAAGCCGTGCCATTGCCGCGGACCTAGAAAGCCCATCCGGCCGCCGCCAGCGTCCCAAACGGCGACGGCGTGCCCGGCAAGTCCAGCCATGTTGGCCTGATACTCAAGGCCTGCAAGCTCGTCTTCTTGATCTGACTGCGACTGGCGCCCGAAGGCGGCATTTAGCGGAAAAATGATCATGTCCTGACCCTGCTCGCGCAGGTGGGCAACCTTAAACGTCGGCATCTCATTCTCCCGCGATTTTTCGGGATCGTTTCAACTCCCGTTCAGGGAGTCCATGGCTGCAATCTGCAACCAAAGGACTAGATCATGACCATCGCCGCACTCGTTGCGTCGGGACCCTTGCGCATGGGCGCAACCGGGCCGGCCGTAACAGCTGTCCAGCTTGCACTGCGAAATGACGGCCGAGATATCCAAGCCGATGGCGATTTTGGGATCATCACCCAGACCGCGCTCAAGGCGTTCGAGGCATCCCGTGGGCTCAAGGTCGAAGGGATTGTCGATGTTGTGACTGCACAGGCGCTGGACAAGATCGCGCCGCCGCCATCGGTTCTGAAAGTCGCCCCGTGGCTGGCGACGATGCGCGCGCTCACCGGCACGAAAGAAGCGCCGGGGTCGAAGGACAATCCCTTCATCATCGAGATGGCTCACGAGATCGTTCGCCGCTATCCGGATCTGAAGGGCACCGTCGGCTGGTACAATCACGACAGCATCCCGTGGTGCGGCCTTGGCATGGCCTATTGCATGGCCATCAACGGCATCAAGCCGGTCGCTGCGCCGCTGTCGGCACTCGCCTGGGGCTCGTTCGGGGTGGCTTTGAAGGTGCCGACGCCGGGTGCTGTGCTGGTCTACAGCCGAACCGGCGGTGGCCACGTCACGCTCTATGAAAGCGAGGACAGCGCCTATTATTACTGCCGGGGCGGCAACCAGTCCGACAGCGTCAATGTGACCAAGATTCCCAAGGCGCGCGCTATCAAAGCGATCCGCTGGCCCGCCGGCGTTCCGTTGCCGACGGCCGGACGCAAGATCGGCGCCACGGGGCAGGCCGTAGCCGCCGGCTCGGAAGCCTAGCCCGAAGGTGCACGATGGTTGTCGTCGCCATCGTTGAACATGCCCGACCCCGGCGTCTTTTCCGGGTCTGATAGCTTCGGGTCCAGCGTCGCCTGAGGATGCTCCTTGGCCTTGTTCTGGTCGGGATGTGTCCCGGGGACCGTCGTTCCGTCTTTCTCAGTTTTGGTCAAAGCCGTTTCCTCTATTCGTGCGCAATGTAAACGCGCCCGAGGGTAGGGGCGTTCCATCCGCCGCGCGACGGCATCGCGCACATCCTCAAAATCAAAGGTGATCTATGAAAACCATGCTTCG
The DNA here is from genome assembly GCA_002256345.1 of Bradyrhizobiaceae bacterium PARB1. Classification (GTDB taxonomy): domain Bacteria; phylum Pseudomonadota; class Alphaproteobacteria; order Rhizobiales; family Xanthobacteraceae; genus Tardiphaga. Next base: position 693,025 of record NKIY01000001.1, read on the forward strand.
CGTGGCCATTGCGGTTGCGCTCTTTGTTGTGGCCGCTCCGGTGATGGCGCTGGCGGCATCCATTGACATCGGTCAGGCGCTGACCGGCAGCCTGCAGGAGGTGATCAATGGCGTCGTCACCGCCCTGATCGCAGCGCTGGTCGGCTGGGTCGCCATCGTGATCAAGAACAAGTTCAACATCGACATAGAGGCCCGGCACCGTGAGGCGATCACGGCCTTCGCTCAGCGGCAGGCCTCCGGTCTGATCGCCATGGGCGCGGTGAAGCTCGATGGCGTAAAGGTGGAGGTTCAGAGCCAGGCGCTGGCCGATGCCGCCAACAGGGCGCTCAGCGCCATTCCCGATGCGCTGGCGTTCTTCGGCATCACGCCGGCATCCATCCAGCAGCGGATCATCGACATGCTGCCGAAGGAGCCCGCCGTGGCGCAGGCGCAGGCCGTGGCGATCGACGCGGCCAATCCCGCCACGCCGAGCTCCGCGGCTCCCGCAGGCCTGTAGCCATGTCGGTCATTGCTGCGTGGCTCGCAAAGGAGGGTGTCGGGCTGCTGCTCGGCGCCCTCGCCAAACTCATCCTCGATGGCTGGAACTCTTATCAAGCCAACCAGGCGCTCCGGCAGGCCGGCGCCGCCGAGGCGATCAACAAAATCAACGTGGAAACGGTGGAGACCAAAGATGCAATGGAAGCTGTTTCTCGTCCTTCCGACGACGCTGTTGCTGACAGCCTGCGATCCGGGAAATTCTGACGTCGTCGTCAAGATCGTCTGCCCGACCATCATGCAATACGACCGTCAGACGCAGGACCGCGCATTGGTGGAATATCAGGCGTTGCCGCCGGGTTCGGCGCTCCGGCAATTCATCGGCGATTACAAACGGCTGCGAGACCAAGTGTCGGTCTGTCGTGCGCGAAAGGCGTGAAATGGACTCTCTCGCATGGGCTGCGGTCGGGGCAGGCGCCGGCGCCGTGATGTGCTCTCTCGGCTTCGCGACATTCTGGATGAATATGCAGCGGCAAATCACAGAGGCAAAGAGCGAGGCCAATGCTGCGGGCCTCCGTGGCGTGCAGGCCAATTTGAAGATCGATGGCATCGTCACCGATCTATCTTCGTACAAGCTCTATGCTCAGAAGGAATTCGTCAATCACGACGACCTGAAAGAGCATGTCGAGCGCCACGAGGCGCAGTTCGACAATCTCCGCGAGGATCTGAAGGGCATCACCACGCGACTAGACCGGCTGCTTGAAAGCCGCATTCCCACGACAGGCGGAACGAAATAGCCCGGCGCACCACCGAATCCTGACGCGCCGGGCTGGCCAAGGCCGATTGGGTCAATCCTCAGCTCCCCAATCCTGCATCACCAAAAGGAAAGATCAATGATCCGCATCGCCGCGGCGCGGTTCTGCGTCTGCGTTTGCCTATCCGTGCCAGGTTATTCACAGGACGTTTTCGCGGGCATTCGTTCTACCGACGTGACCATGACAAAGGTCGAGACCTGCGCTGCCAGCCACCATAGCGTCGGCGATGGGTACCATGTCCGCGGGACGGCGTCGGGCGGGAACTGCCCGGCCGAATTTCGGTTGATTAGAAAAGTGCAGGTCGCGTTGTAAGGACGGACTTCACCAACCCGGCGAGCAGGTTCTACGCGAGAGGAGCCTCAACGATGCCAATCAAACGCGCGGCGGATTGCCAGGATCGCAGCAAAAATAGATTTGCACGATCCGGCCTAGGTGCGTTGTTGGACCAAGCAACTCGGTGTCAGCCCGGACAAGTTGAAGAAAGCTATTGAAACGGTGGGTAACTGTGCCGCAGCCGTTCGTAAAGAACTCTCTAGCGTCAAACAGGACGGTTGAGATCGCTCTCACTTGGTTCTTCGGTCGGCTGGATGTCGTTCATTTGAAAGCGAGCGAGCCATCTCAACGGCCGTTTCGAGTTGCTCAATCTGTACTTCCAGAACATCTCGCTCTTGGCCCTCAGGGAGAACCTGAGCTCGTGCGCGAAGCGACGCTAACAGCTCTGACCATTTTGCAATCGTGGAGGGCATAGCAAGACACCGTCCTTGACTATAAGGATACTATGAGTTTAAATATTAAATTCAATTAATATTTTAAATGGAGGCTCGGGCATGGCATGTGACAGCTACCCCAGATCGAACGGATCGGAGCCACACGACGCGGACCGGCGCAAATTTCTCGCAACCTGCGGAAAATTCGCAGCTGTAACACCGCCGGCGTTGACCGTCTTGCTATCGACGTCGCTGCATTCGGCTGCGGTGGCCAAATCCGGTGGCGGCGACGGCAACGCTCATCCTGACGGGCTGCGGTGGGGACATCATCATCACCACTACCATGAACGTGATCGAGATATGCTCGAGTGGCTTGAAAGGATGCTCAGCAAGTTTGTTTAGAGGCTCAGACTGAGCCAATCTCGATCGTTTCCGCCCAGGATGGCTGGCGCTTCACAGGAGCGGGTCTTGACGGAGGGAAGGTCCTCTGGCGCCACGTGGGATGGGGGCGCAAATGCGTATTTCAACCGAACCGACTTTGACTCGCGTAGAGGCTACCGAAACGCTCGTCGCTCATTTGCGTGAACTCATTTGTCTCAGGGAGCGCCTTGCTTCAGCACGAACGGCAAGAAGTGTTCTGCCGCTTCGGATAGTTTTGGCGAAGCGACGGCGCCCGCGGCATCGAACCTGAAGCAGTCAGCTCGATGCTGGCACTATGACAAGCGCCCGTGCCTTGCCGCCCTATAGGCGCTTTTGCTAAGCCGCCTTTATGAAGACGCAGTTTACCATCCGATCAAGCCGAAAATGGACCCAAGCCGACCTCGAGAAGGTAGTCGCAATGTTGACCAACGGTGATTCCGTCGAAAAAGTTGCGCGGAAGCTCGGGCGTTCCGAGGCTGCGATCCGGGTACGAGCGACTAAACTGCGGGTGTCGGCATCGAGTGATCCGGTGCAGCGGAAAGCTCGGAACGCCAGTTTCGGTCGATGACGTCCCGGCGGGTAATAGACCAATGTCGTTCGAATTAAATACTTTATTCCTAGTTTATGAGAACCGTTTCAATAATCTTCGCTGTTCGTTCCCATTCAGCATTTAATTCGCGCAAACGCAGAAAAAAGGGCCGGCGCACCGGCCGGCCCTAGTCGTCAAGCGAGCTAGCGCCTTAGAAAGCGGTCGCGCCCCAGTTGAAGCGATAGTTCAAGCCCGCTTTGATGGTGTGCTCATCATTTCGGAACCCACCAACGAGCAGCGCCGGCGTGAGGTAAGTTGTGGTGCCAAAATCGTAATACTGATACTCGATCTTGCCTGACCAGTTCTGGGTAAACAGATATTCGAGACCGCCGCCGACGGTGTAGCCGTTGCGGCCAGCGTCGCCTGTGAAACCGTTGGTGAAGCGGGAGTCAGCCCAGCCGTAACCGCCCTTGACGTATAGGAGGGACGGACCCCAAGCGTAGCCAAGCCGGCCGGTGACCGAGCCGAGGCCGCGATTTGCAAAGCTGCTGCTGGTGTCAAGGAACGAGTAGTTGGCTTCCAGACCGAAAACCCAGTTGCCACTGAATTGCGTATCCCAACCGATCTGACCACCACCAAGGAAGCGGCCGTCGTTGCCTCCGCCAACCAAGTTGTCCGAGTTGCCGCGGAAGCCGCCACCCACGTGACCGCCGATATAGAAGCCGGTCCAGTTATATACTACAGCCGGAGCCGCCATCGGAGCCTTAGTGTACGGACGCGCCGCAAGATCTGCCGCGGACGCGGAGGTCGCGCTCATGACCGCAATCGCGGCCGATGCAAGTAGATACTTTTTCATGATGGTCTCCCGTTGAATCATGGGCAGACCTTAGAAAGCTTCAAGCCTCATTAACGTCACCGGTATGCCACACATGTGTAAAATCTCGCGCACGGTTTTGTGAGGTAAATTGGCTGGAACCTATCTCGATTGTACGGAGGTAGTGTTGGCGATACGCGTCTTTCCGAATCCTGGCACTGACCGGTCTTGCCTCTGAACCATATAGGTCGAAAGTTAAAGTCGATCCCTTCCGTTATCGATCATATCGCAAATCGTGGCGCCAACGATCGCAGCGCCCCGGCGATCGATAATGATGGTTTGCCCCACGGCGGTTCTGGATCGTCGGAGCCGAGAGACCTCGAACCATACCCGTCTGTGCCAGCGGCCATCAACGGCGGCCGCCGTTGCCTCACCGGATGCAGGCTTAGGAGACTCGTTGATTCTCTTGTCCATTGTCGTCTTGCGACCTGTCATACGCCCAAGAGGAACGGAAGGCTGATTGCCAAAATGCACAATGCGATAATCCCAAGCGCCAGTTCACCATTCGACGGTTCATCTGGATCTTGTCGCGGAATCGATGGAATTCTAAACAAGGTGAACTCCCAACCCGCATTGTGAGGTGCCCTCGTCAAATTCGCTGGGGTCGAAAGCGAAAATCGCTCCGGCAATATCTGCGAACAGGGGGCAGTGGGATACCCGCCGATCGCAGTGAGCGCGACCTCTTCGCCAGAACGTGCGCCGAGCAATGATTAGCGATAGTACCCCCGATGATGTCCACGACCGCGATACCATCCGTAGTGATGACCGCGACCGCCTCTACGCATATGACCATGACCATGCCCGTGGCCGCCTTTCACGAGGACAGTGTCCATCTGTTGCCACTGGCTAATCGGCGCGGCCGTCATAGAGAATGCTGGGCTGCAGAATAGTGTGGAGGCGAAGGTTATTGCGGCGAGGGCAGTCTTGATCATGTTCGTCTCCAATCTGGGGGGGGGGCGGGGCGAGCCTCGATAATGCATATGCATTTGCGGGTTCGCCTGGTTGTGAACAGTCGTGCTGACCGGAGTGCACTTGAGGCTATTAGTCGCCGGGGCCATTTCTTGGCCCCGGCGACTAGCGCGTATTAATCCCAGTGGCGGTGACGCCGCTCCTTGATGATTACGGTACGATCCCGATTGCGCCAGCCGCGATGCCAACCGCGATCGTGCCCGGCGAAATACTCCGCGCGTGAATCGCGAAACCCATGGTCGTGATGGCGAACGTAGCCCCGGTCGTCGCCTACGCGTATGCGTACATCCTGCGCGTTGGCGGTGAGGGGACCAAGAATTGTCATCGCGGAAACCGCGGCGACCAAGCATGCTATGCGCTTCATCTGGATTCTCCTGTTAATGCCAGAAAAACGGGAAAAACATGCAATCGTTCCATCCGTCGCGTAATTTGCTCTGATCAACGTCAGTTCTTGAAGATCTGATCAACGTCAGCTCTTCAAGAAATGATATGCGAAGGCGGCCGACTACAGGCATTGGCACTTCATCCCGGCGTCGGAACTCAAAGCCGATTAAGCAAGTTCGAGATGTACGAAACGGAGGACCCCGATGAACACGCAGAGCCTTCGACCTCAACCTGCTCGGCGCGAGATAGACATCACCGACGCGGAAGCCATGAAATGCTGGTGTCGGCACCTTCGCGCCACAAAGGAAGAGATCGAACGGGCCGTGTCCACGGTGGGTCCCTCGGCGGCAGCCGTCCGGAAGGAAATTGGCCGTAAGGATCGATGAAGCGGCGCTCTTTGATACGATGCTCTTGCTTGCCGCCTACGGCACAGGGAACATGTTCACAGTTCGTTATTTTGGGCCAGGCAGGGGAACATCAATGTCGCTGCGCCGAAGCAGATAATCTAATCCTCCCGTCCTAAACCATCTATAGCCGAAACCCTCCAGCATGAGATGGTGCCTACCGCGATGATCGGCGCGACTATGGCTTTCGGAGAGTAGGTTGATGAGGTGAAGGTCGCGGTCATCGTCCAAACCGACCACGAATGTTACTTCGCGTGGGCTTTCGTCAAAGTTGTGAACAAAGAGAGCGGAATTGTTGCGCCAGTCGTATCGGACTGCCAGCACGGACGGATCGTGGGTCGGGATTATCGCAAAGTCCCCCCATCCGATCTCAGGCACTTCCTTACGCATTCGTATCATGCGCTCGGTCCAGTTCAGCATCGAATCTGGATCGCGTCGTTGCATTGCAACGTTTACGTGATCGTAGCCATAGGGCCCCTTGTCGATCACCGGGTTCTTCGGGCGCGCGCTCTTAGTGAAGCCCGCGTGTGGTTCAGTGGACCATTGCATAGGTGTTCGCGCGCAGTTGCGTTCCGGAAGGGCGAGGTTGTCGCCCATCGCGATTTCATCGCCATATCTCAAGACCGGCGTGCCGGGCAGGGTGTACATGAGACTGTAAGCAAGTTCGAGCCGTCTGCGGTCACCGTCCAGCATAGGTGCGAGACGACGGCGGATGCCGCGGTCATAGAGTTGCATCGACTTTTCCGAACCGAATGCCTCAAAGACTTTCGCTCGCTGCTTCTCAGTCAAACGGCCAAGGTCAAGTTCATCGTGATTTCGCAGGAACAGCCCCCACTGTGCTGTGGCGGGCCGGGGCTTCGTGACCTTCATCGCGGCGGCGAGCGGACGCGCATCGCCGGAGGCCATGGCGTAGAAGAGATGCTGGTTGACGTGAAAATTGAACATCATGTGCATCCGATCGCCGTCGTCGCCGAAATATTCCATGTCCGTTTCCGGAAGGACATTTGCTTCCGCGAGCACGATGGCGTCGCCCTTGCGCCACTGCAGGAATTCACGAAATGCGCGCAACATGTCGTACTGTTCAATCGGCTTGGTGACCTTTGGTCCCTTTGTGGCGATCACGAACGGGACCGCATCCATGCGGAATCCGGAGACCCCGAGCTGCAACCAGAACCCCATGATTTTCAGGATTTCGGCCTGGACGTGTGGGTTTGAGGTGTTCAGGTCAGGTTGGAAGTCGTAGAAGCGGTGGAAATACCACGACTTCGAAACCTTATCGTGCGTCCAAGTTGCCTTTTGGACGCCTGGAAACACCATCCCTTTGTTGGCATTGGCGGGCTTTCTTTCTGACCAGACATACCAATCGCGGTAGGACGAATTCTTCGACGAGCGCGCTTCCTTGAACCACGGATGGTGATCTGAGGTGTGGTTGACGACGAGGTCGATAATGACGCGTATGCCGCGTTGATGGCAGCCGTGCGTGAATTCAACGAAGTCGCCAAGAGTGCCATAGCGCTGATCGACGCTGTAATAGTCCGAAATGTCGTATCCGTCGTCCTTGCCGGGCGAGGCCTGAAACGGCATGAGCCAAATCGCCGTGATGCCGAGGCCGTGCAGGTAATCAAGACGTCGCGTGAGACCGCGAAAGTCGCCTATACCATCGCCGTTGGAGTCCATGAAACTTCCGACGGATAAACAGTAGAAGACCGCGTTCTTGTACCAGAGATCGTCAATCATGGATCACCTGTCAGCGAAGGAGGCGGTGAGAGTCGCGATGTCAGAGCGCCGCAACGCAAACAGCGGCCCGCCTTTCGATGGGCCGCTGTTCACGAGGTAATAGCTCGATTATTCGATGATCTGGACAACCCGTCGCGACCGCGGATCGACAAGCACCGTGCGATCGTTCACGACGGTGTACCGATATTCGCGGGCCGAAGTGTATTCGTCCGGAACGTCGTAGTAGGTCACGCCATCCGCCGGAAGAACGGTGCCAACGGCGACCGGCTCAGCATAGGTGTAGGAGTGGATGTGGCGATCGGCCACGTAACGGTGAAAGCGCGGACGGTCATCGACACCCAAGACGCCAGCCACACCGCCCACGACGCCACCAACCGTAGCGCCAACCACAGCGCCGACCGGGCCTGCCGCACGCGCGCCCTCATGAGCCCCGCGCTCGATCCCGCCAGGGACACCCTGCGCCATGGCGAACGAAGTGGAGGCAACCACGGTAGCCGCAATCACGAAACCTTTGAAGTAAGCAGACATTCAATCCTCCAGATGCATGTATTGCCCGGCATTCTAAGTGCGGGTGCGACAAAATGTTCCGTTCAACGGCGAGGAAGGCCGCGGTCGAGAGTTGAGCCGCTTACCACGATTTCCCGTCCGCGCCCCAGGCCAACCTCATTCGCGGCGGCCGACACCCAATGATCGACCGCCTTCTTGGCTCGAATCCATTCGCTCGAAGCGGATGAAATGCCACGGCCGCTCATCGCTCTCGACAGCGCCAAGATGGACACAAGCGCGGCCCGTTCTACGGAGGCCAGACTTTCGCTAATGCGCGGTGTGAACGTCTCGGTTGAGAGCGCGCGGACCAACTGATGCGCCTCGCCATCTGTGCCGATCAACGCGGTGCTCATGAGCGCTGCAGCGTAGCGCGCTTTTACAAAACTAAGGTAACTGCTCATTTTTCATTCGCCGGAATACGGCTTACCTCACAAGATCGTCTGCGTTCGCTGCGCATTTATGCCCGAACACTTTTTCTCAATTGGAGCCCGGGAAATGATGGGCAAGTGCTACTTTTGGATCAAAACGCAGGGAGGTTTTCTGAACGAACATTCAGAAAATTCAGCGTTTATGCCACGGAACGCCAGACCTATTGCCGCATTTTCCCGATGTAAGTTCCCAAGGGGATGGAAATGCGAAAGATCGTTCTCGGACTAGCCGCCCTTGCCACCGTCGGCTTCGTTATGCCCATGGCCACCACGACTCAGGCGGAAGCCAAAACCGTCATCATCAAGAAGAGCGGGGGGCATCACCATCACGGCGGGTGGCATCGCCACGGTCCGTCCAAGAAGGTCGTGATTATTAAGCATCGTCACCGGCACTAAGCAAAACTCCGGATCGTTCGAAAGGCCCTCGCAAGAAGGCCTTTCGTATTTCGGGAAGGTGCTCGTGACTATGGCAAGTTGCGCCGAGCATAATCTTGGCCCGAAACGGGGTCTAAACGGTCTTCGGTTCAAGCCATGTAGGTGAGGTGGGCAAGGTGAAAGACAACCGGATGTCCTGTTGCGATGAAGCTGCGTGTGATTCCGGCCGAACCCTCAGACATTGATCTCGATCGCGAGTCGGATCAGGTCGGAGTGGCTGCGAGCATTCATCTTCTTCTTGAGAAGCGAGGTCGTATTGGCCACCGTCTTGTAGGAGATATCGAGCGCGTCCGCGATTTCCGCGATTTTTCGCCCCTTCGCCAACAGCCGGATGATTTCCAACTCCCGTTTATTTAACCTGGAGAGTGGTTTAGCTCGTGTGTTTGCGGTGTCGAATGCCACCGACGTTGCGATCGCAGGGCTTATATATGCCTCACCTTTCGCGACGGATTTTATTGCTGCCGACAGTTCCCGTGGGTCGCCATTCTTGGCCAAGTATCCCTTGGCGCCGAGTTCGATTGCACGCACCACAACCGTGGGATCGGTGTTCATGCTGAACATCACGACGTGCGCATCCGGGTCGGCCTTCAAAATGCGACGGAGCAGCTCAAATCCGGATACATCGGGGAGGGTAATGTCGAGGAGGACGACATCGGGCTTCATTTTCAGGTACGTCTTCAGACCGCTTTTGGCACTTTCTGCGCCGACAACGTGCTGGTCGTCCGCCTCCAGCATGGCTTTGCACCCTGAAACCACGACCGGATGGTCATCCACGACCAGAACCTTTATCTCTTGACTGCGAGCCACCTGGTCTGTCCTGTCAATATTTCGGGTCAAATCGGCAAAAGCGGGTCAGTATAATGTGGTCGTCCATGACATTGCGCAAGCGTATCGCAATGCTCCTTGGAGCACTTCTAGCGGGTGTCTTCCTGGCCACCATGGCCGGGCTTTGGATCGCGAACGAGGAAGATATCACGGCGGAACGTGAGCCGTTCGAACGCCAAAGCGCACAAGTCGCTGCATCACTCAATGCCGTCATCAATGCCTCTAACAATCCCGATCGCGTTTTAAACGCGTTCGTCGCATCGCTGGAAACGTCGAGTGGTGCGATCACGTTCCAAACCGATCGAGCGACAAACGACGTGTGGCGGAAGATGCCTCGCGTTCCATCGTGGTTTCTGCAGCTGTTGCCGCTTCAAGAACATTGGTCGCGGTCGTACCCGGTTGAGGTCGGAGGAAGAACGCTGGGATATCTGACCTTCTTTCAAGATTTGTACCCGGATGTCTACGAGAAATGGCTGACCTTTTTGACCGTGGTCGTCATCTTTCTTGTGTTCGGCACAGGATCATTGGTGATCATCTACTTTGGTCTCGGAACGATGCTTCGTCCACTGGGGAGCTTGGAAGAGGGGCTTGAGGCCATCGGGCGAGGAGCATTACCCGGTGCTCACATCAGGCACGGACCGCCGGAGATCAATAGACTCATCGAGAAAACAAACGAGATTGGTGTCGCGATGTCCGGGCTTCGGCGAGAGAATAATGAATTGTTGAGGTCGATGGTCGCTCTCCAGGATCGCGAACGAGACGAAGTCTCTCGCGACTTGCATGATGAACTCGGACCGATGCTATTCGGTTTACGTGCCAATGCGATCTCCCTTCAGCAAACCGCATCGATTGAGGGATGCAGAAACCGAGCCGTCGAAATGGAAAACTCCATTGCGGCCCTGCAAGGCGCTCATCGCCAGATCCTCGACCGCTTGCGTCCCATGGAAATCCGGGAAGTCGGGCTCACCCGAAGCATTGCGGAATTGGTTGAGCGTTCTGCCAACGTGGATCCAAGCCTCAGGATTTCGTTGAACACGCAACCAGGTCTAGATAAAGCAGCGGAAGCGGTGTCACGAACTGTCTATCGACTGGTTCAGGAAGCAATTCTCAACATTCAGCGGCACTCACACGCCACAGAGGCCGAGGTTTCCGTTGCCGTCAATCCGGGAACATCCGGTAGCGACACCATTTTGGTCTCGATTTCCGACAACGGCGTCGGGTTCCCTGACGATCTGTCGGTCGGACGAGGATTGAGCGGGATGTCCGAGCGCGTGAAGGCTTTGGGCGGGAAATTCGCGCTCCATCGCAACGCTACAGGCGCAAGAATCACATGCGAATTGCCACTAGCTGGCTGACCAGATTGCTAATCTTTCCCGATTACTGGAACTAACATATTTCAGATCAATTAGGCCCTCGGCTCATTGAGAGAGCCTTGGAAGCCAAACAGCATGAGCGATGTCGTATCTGCCACTTTATGGCAAGGATGCGTAGTCCTCGTGTTTTTCGCCGTTTTGCTTGCGTTACGGCAAATCATCTGAGTCTAGCGTGGGTGGAATTGGAGCGGGTCGATTGCCGGAGTTCGGCAATCGACCCGCTATTCGGCTGACTGTATCGGGCAATGGGGATGATCCAGCCAAGCCGAAATTCGGTCGCTACAGTCCAGACCGGCCACCGCCGGTATCCTCAATCACCACCGGCATGGGACCGGTGTTCGCGGACTTAATTCTGATGCTTGATTTGTCGATCTCTGCTCTCGTCGGGCTTGCGGGAGGCTTCGGAAGATAGGCGTCCGCCAGAAATAGAAGGGAGAGCAGGGCGCTTCCTACGAAAAGAAAATATCGGCCGACTGGCATGCGGAAGCCCCTGTTTCGCCGGAGTGAGCCAATATTTTTGGCGAGCCACTCCTCGGCGATTGCAGGGCACAACGGATATTTCGGCAATCTGTTCCAATTGGACCTTGCCAAATCAGGAAAAAATGGCAATCGTTGGGTGCTTGTGCGATCTGGATCGACAAGCTCCACTTTCCCTTGGCGCGGCTGCATGCCGGGGCATTTTTATCCGCCGGGCGCGGGTAACAGGAATGGGTGACAGTTCTGTCCTACAAAGTTAGAGGCAGTATCGGCGATTCCACGTCAGGGTTGCTGGTCGGGACGCTGACTGAAGCTGCGGCGGCCGCGTCGCGGCTCAGGCGGGAAGGCGCAACCCAGATTGAGGTAACCGATCTTGCCGACAGGCCGGTTGACCTCTCGTGCCTCGAACGGATCGGCACCAAGCCATCGTCGCCCTATCAAACGCGAGGCGAGAGCTAACCTGCTTATGCGATGTACCAATTCCAATGGCCCTTTAGAATGGCCGGGAACTTGTTGCAATCCGGAGACTTGAAAGGAACCTCTAACAGGGAGATTTCCAATGAAGAAGATTTTGCCGATCGTCGCCGCCGCCGCCGTCCTCTCGACCGCTGCGTTCGCGGAAACCGCGAAAACGACGGGCGCGGCTCCCGCCGACGCAAAGTTCTCCACGGTTTCGAAGGATGAGATGTTCTCGTCGAAGCTCAAGGGCCTGAACATCACGAACCAGAAGGACGAAACGGTGGGTGAGATTTCCGATGTCGCCCTCAAGGGAGAACGCATCGATGCCCTGATCCTGTCCGTGGGTGGCTTCCTAGGCGTCGGTGAGCGCTATGTGGCGGTCTCACCTTCATCGGTTGCAATCACCCATGATGCTAAAGCGGATAAGTGGGTCGCGAAGATGAATACGACTAAAGAAGCGTTGAAGGCTGCCCCAGAGTTTAAGTATCCGAAGTAAAAACGAGCTCAGTCCGACGAACGGTCGCGGTTTCCGCGGCCGTTTTTCGTTGTGGATGCTCGAAATGGAAAGTCGGGACTTCGACACGTAGAAAGGTTTTTATCTTGGCTGATTGTCCGCTCGGATCTGCCGCGTGTCGACCGGGGTCGCTTCGGTGGGAGCCCTTGTTTCCCAAGGCGCGGGCAAGATAACCCTGACGGGGCGGCTTTGGGGCGCTAGCTCCGTGCTAGGTGCAGTGGGGGGGGGCAGGATCGGCCACAGCGGAGATTGTCATCATCACCAGCGCGACAGGCACTGCCAGATTCGTATCGATTTCATAAATTGCCTCCCTTTGCGACGCGACAACGTCTTGTCAGGAAGATGGTTCGGCTCTGTGGGAGAAAGAGAAAAGAAATCGGGAACAAGTGGCAATTGGCTGTGTTCTCTGCACGCCCACACAGAGGGGCTGTTTATGAGGAGGAAACGATGAAAGCCAAGACCCTTGCCATTGCCGCTGTTCTAACCTCGCTTGCTGCTCCGGCATTCGCTCAGTCGTTCTACGTCGTGCAGGACGTGAAGACCAAAAAATGCACGGTCACAGAGACGAAGCCAACGACGACCGAAACGACGGTGGTGAGCGGCGACACTGTCTACAAGACGCGAGCGGAAGCGGACGCCGGGATGAAGAGTGTCAAGGTCTGCACAACCAACTAAACGGGGCGTGCGCTGTGTAAGAAAAATTCGCACAGCGCACGTTCTATTCTTACTTAGATAGCTCGAAGTTCTGTTCGACGATTCGGCCGCTCGAATCAAAACTCAGTAAAGTGTTCATCGCTCCAAGGCGCGTGGCGAACGAGATGAGGGCTCCGTTCTCCATTGGGTTGAGATCGAGCAACTCGGAAGCCGGGTGGTCTCGCAAGCGAATCATCCAGTAGTGGCGCAGTTTGTTTGCTCCGCTGACGATTTTTGAATCAACGCAATTGCAGTGGACCGTGGCATCATCGGCGTACATGGCGATGATCAGATCAAGATCCTCTTCACGGTAAGCGTCAAGCCAATCGATTGCAGCGGCCATCGGGTCAAAGGTCATTATCCTCACCTACATGCCGTCGTTTGCGCCTCTTTATTCATTGCCAAATGAACGAAAAATGAAGGAAGCCTTCATTAAAAAATTGGGGTCCATTTCGTCACGGCGGTGTCTCGTGGTGACGGCGGCGCTTAGTTTAGAATCGCGTTGTGACAGAGCAGGAGGGCCGCGGCCGCGCCGGGTTCGTTGCCTAAGCATGCGTGGGAGAGGGAGGATGCAGTGAAAGATCGTTGTTTCGATCGCACCCCTGAGGCTTAGATCTCGGAAAGTTTGGTCATAAATTGCGTGATTCTTTATTTGAATGAATCCTACCGAGTGAGCGTATCCAAAACGGGGTGGGCGTATACAGGTCGACACATTGCGCCGACTTTGTCGCATGCAAGGCTCGCGAGCATCCTGGTCTAAGCAATGGGAGGATAACATGAGCTAGCATGACATCAGGATTCCGGAGACATTGCTGAGGCGCTCGAAGCGCGGGTCGTGCGCGAGTACGGCAACATGGTCGATCTCGAGGTGGGTTATGCGTGCCTACGTCGTCGCTTGATCCGCTGCGCGTCTTGCGCGCGCCACAGTCTTTTCGACCGTTTTATCGGCGATCTTCTCGGCGGCCACTTGGGCTTCGCATTTGCCGCGGATGTCGTCCAATTCCTCGTCCGTCAGGTGCTCGATGCCAACGAAAGAATTTCGAGCTGCGCTGGTGCGAATGAGTTCGTCCAGCTTAACTTGAATGGCGGCATTGTCCCGGTTCTGTGAGTTCTGAATAAGAAACACCATCAAAAAGGTGACAATCGTAGTGCCGGTATTGATCACAAGCTGCCATGTGTCGGAAAATTTAAAGAGCGGCCCAGTCACTGCCCATACCGCAACGACGCCGGCCGCTAAAATGAACGTGCTAGCTCGACCGGCGGCGTTTGAAGTCCAGTTGGCAACCTTATTGAAGGCTTGGGAAAAGCCACCCACTTGCTGGTCACGCTTATCGGCCATGTAGACTCCACCCTTACGCCAACTTGCGCTGCTTCGTCGCAACAACACCGCTGTTGCTGGGGAGTTCCGCGTAGGGAACAAAGTGGTCGCGTGCAGAAAACTTGCGATCGTGTGAACTCGACCGTCGCACCAGAAGTCCGGCGTCCGCTGCCGGCGGTGTTGATGACCAAAAGGACTGGCGGTCATCCTTGCGGGCAGATGACATCTACGCCAGAGCCTGCTCCGGTGAGGACGCCCTTTGCGTATGCGAGGGCGCAATCAATTTGTCTCAACGCTTTTCGTTACGTCGACACCGCCTGTGCCGAGCAGCCGAGGCGCGCCATCAGTGCTATCTTTGACGGTTTCACGCTCGATCTCCGCATTTAACTCCGCGCCGAAAAGGATTACGATGGTCGACATCCACATCCACATCATAAGTTCAATCGCCGCGCCGAGCGATCCATAGGTCGCATCATAACCGGCGTAATGCGCGAGATAATATGAAAGGGCCGATGAGCCCGCGAGCCACGCGAGGGTTGCCAACATGCCACCTGCGGAAATCAATCTCCACCTCGGGGAGCGTCGACTGGGCCCGAACCGATAAAGGGTCGCCAGACCAAGCAGGATCATAATCGCCAGCACCGGCCATCGACCATAGTTCAGGATGATCTCCGACAAGCCGCCGAGGCCGATCGCAGATAATACGATCGGCACTGCAACGACCAACCCGATCGCGCATAGCACAGCAAGAAGCGCGCACAATGTGAATGCCAAAGATACGGCGTTCAGCTTGATGAAGCCGCGCTCCTCCTTCTCGTCGTAGACAACGTTTAGAGCATCGATAACCGCTTTCATGCCGCTGTTGGCGCTCCACACGGCAAGACCTAGGCTGATGGCGAAGGCAAAACCTAGCTTGACCTCACCCTTTGCAAGCACACGCTGAATCTGATCCTCGACAATGGAGTAAGCTCCGGCCGGAAGAATATCGGCGAGCGCAGCGAGATGGTCATTGATCGTGGCTGGATCTGCAAAAAGAGCGTAAGAGGAAACCAGGGCTGTGATGGCAGGAAAGAGAGCGAGCAGTCCATAGAACACTACTCCGGCTGCCGCGGCGCGCGCGACCGGGATGGGCGGGCTGGCGCGCGTCACTCTGGAATGACCGAATCCGGGAATAAGCCCGGATAGCCTGAGCCAGGGCCGTTCCGCTCGTCTCTGGCGCCTCAACGAAACTGCCCGGCACCAGCGATGGCGACCGGGCTTTTTTGCGTTACGTCACACCGGCTGTTTTATGGTTCCGGCGCCCTTGCACGCTGGGCACTCCGGCTGTGGTTCGATCTTTTCGCCGAAGCGAGCCGAGTTCATTTGCACGGGATAACCTCGCCCGGAGCAGTTCTTACACGGTACGATCTTGAACATGGTTGCTCTCCTATTCGCCGGTATTGGCGGTCGGAGTGTCGAATTGCTGGGCGATTTTAACAACGCACCGGTTTTGTCGGCGGTGCTCGTGCGCCGTCAGCGCAGTCCGAGCGATGCGGCCGGAAACTTAAGCTCTGCGCTCATTCCGGTGCGATCCTCAGAGGCGCAATTCGGACCCCACGTGATGTAGCCGCCGCTGCCATCCATCTCAATGAGACCGCCCGCGATCAGATGGTCCCGGCCAAGCGCGTATTCGGCCGCGTTGCCTTTGTCCCTATTGAGAAAGGTCGCGTTCCACGCACCGATCGGGATCATTCCTCTTTGGTCGGCGCCGATGGCCTTTGCGATCTCAAATAGGCGGGCAGCGGCTGCTTCGGGTTTGGCGTAGGGGCGGGGCTCAACGTATTTCATCAGCGGGGGCACCATCGTATTTCGATGCTCCCTGTGCCACGATTCTCAAGCCATCGTCAGGCAGCGGTCGCTGCAATTCTTTGGCTTCGTCCCACGATGCCGTCATCCAGGTCTCGACCTCGTCGGGCTTGGTCAGGATCGCCGGCATCGCCTTGCCGTGGATGGGCTTCATGAAGTTGTTGACGTCGGTGGTGAGGAAGCCGAACAGGTCGTTCGTCGTCTCGCCTTCCTTGACCAGCCGCACCGATGTCCATCCTGGCAACCAGAGGCCGGCGAAACATGTCAGCGGGCGGCTATCGTCGATCGCGAACCAGACATTGCCGCCGTAGTCGACATTGTACTCGCTGAACGAGGTGAAGGGCACGATGCAGCGATGCTCGAGGCCGGTCCACCGCGTCCAATGCTTGCTCTTGAGATTGCGGATATTCGTGGTGCCGCTGTCCGGCTCCATTCGAAGTAGCTCTTTGAAATCGACCGTCTGACCTTTCGCCTCAAGCTTTGCGGCCCGCCTCTGAGCGGCTTCAAAAAGCTTGTTCTGCGCGGATGGCATGCCCCAGCGGACCATTGCCAGCTCGCGCTCGCCCGCATTGTTGCGCACAATCGGCGCCATCCTGTTCGGGAAGATGCCCGGCATCGGCGGCAGGTTGCCGACGCTATCCTTTGTCACCTTGAACAGATTGCGGATCGCATCCTGATTCCGGGTCATCGAGTATAGGTTGCACATGCTTTACCGTTCTCCAGGCCACCAGACCGACGGTGGGGCACTGGTACTTATTTTCGTTGTTCGCAGCGCCACAAGGCAACTGCGCTTGTACGGATAGCCGCGGAGCTGCGAGCAATCCTTGCACCTCATAGCGCGTTCTAGCTCGTGGATCGGCGTAGTTTCTTTCGGCCGGCGAATGACGGTTAGATCGATAGTTTGGTTGGTGTCGCAGCCGAGACAGCGCACCTCTAGGAAACGGTATCCGGCATTCAAAGCATCGCCCATCATTGGGGAGGGCTGAGCCGGACCCTTGTAGCCGAGCATGCGATAATTCCACGCCTCGCATGCCGCACGGTCGGACTCGATGCGCTTCTTTATAGCTCTTTCAGCCGATGCGCGGATCGTCGACCCGAACAGTGTTTCGCGTGATTTGGTGCCCATGGCCCAAAAGCATAGCCAGGCAACGGCGTGAGGGAAGTCGCCAAAAATGCTGATCCGGCCGTCGCCGGTCCCGGCTTGACTCTTCTGTTCTTATTTTGTTCTATGGGTCATCATCACAGGGTGACGCCATGAAACTTGACCACGTAAGGGCCGAGATCGCGCGCATGCGTGTGCAGATCAAGCGCCAACAGAGAGACATTCTCGACCTTCAACGAGCTGGAATCAGCGATACGGCAGCCATTGCCTTGTTAGAGCGCATGCAAAACAAAGTCGACGAACTCATCGGCGAGCGCAACCGATTGACCGGAGAGGCGATCTCGGTGGGGCGCGTCTATGCCTCGGGAAAAGCCATCAAGGGCACGCCATCATATCGAAAAATGTGAGCCGGCGTTTCATTTGACAACGGTAAGCCGTCCATAGCCGCGGCTCAACCGCTGCTGAGCGGCGACGACATCTTCGCGAGACGGCCTCCGGATTGCGTGGCCCAGGTTCGACGTATCGATGCAGCTCGGCCTGCACGTCTTCCATCGCCTTGTTAATGATGTCGACGTCGCGCATCAGCATCAGCCCGCTTTTTTCTTTGCCGCCGGTCTGGTTGCGGTTTTCTTGGAAGCAGCAGCGGCAGGCTTCTTCCCTGCAATAGGCAAGAGCATCTCCTTCTGTCCCGTCGCCTTCTTTGGTGGCCTTTTCGCCTTCGGCGCTGGTGTCGCGCTCTCGCCCTTGAGGCTCTGGCGGAGCGCGGTCACAAGATCCACCACGTTCGTGCCGGCGCGCGGCTTGCCATGCGGCTTGATCACGGCGCCGGAGCGCTTCTGATTGATGAGGTCGACCAAGGCCGTCTCATAGCGATCTTCGAACTTTTCCGGTTCGAACTCCGCGGTCTTCGACACGACGATGTGTTGCGCGAGATCGAGCATCTCCTTCGTGACCTTTACGTCCTGGATGTCGTCAAAATATTCGTCTTCGCTGCGGACCTCATAGGGATAGCGAAGCAGGGTCCCCATCAGGCCATTCTTCAGCGGCTCCAGCGCAATGATGTGTTCGCGGTTCGTCAGCACGAGGCGGCCGATCGCCACCATGTCCATCTGCCGGATTGTCTCGCGGATCACTGCATAAGCGTCGTGACCGACCTTGCCATCAGGGACGAGATAATAAGGGCGTATCGCATAGCGTGGATCGATCTCAGCCTTTGGGACGAACTCGTCGATGTCGATCGTACGAGTGGATTCGAGGGCGATGTTTTCCAGCTCTTCCTTCTCGATCTCGATGTAAGAATCGGTGTCGACCTTGAATCCCTTCATGATATCTTCGGCCTCGACTTCCTCGCCGGTGTCGGCATCGACCTTGAGATACTTGATCCGGTGGCCTGTCTTGCGGTTGACTTGATTGAAGCTGACCTTCTCGGCATCCGATGTCGCCGGAAACAACGCGACCGGGCAGGTGACGAGTGACAGGCGAAGGAAGCCTTTCCAGTTTGCGCGCGGCGCCATTCGGAACTCCTGGTCTAATAGGCGACGGGGTCGCGCTTCGGGTGGAAATGCTCTGAGCCGCCGCTGGCGCCGTACAGGTCGAGCGCCAGAAGGTGCGCCGACTGCAGGTGACCTCTCACGGCGGGATCGAGATTGGATTGAAGCAAGGCCGCGCCGAGGTGGCCTACCAGCTCCAGCAACGCCTCGGCGTCGCTCGTAACCGTGCGATGCTCGGGTGCGATGGGAGGGCTGATTTCGCTCATGGCCGTAGCCTCAGGTGCATCTGCACCTCCGGGCTCACATGCCGATGGACAAAGTCCTCAAGCCAAGCGGGAACGTCTTCGTACGCCAGGTCGCAGCGTTCTTGAATTTCGCGTGCGATATCGGCCGTAACGTCTCGGGACCAGTTTTCAGAGGTGTTGAAGGCGACCACGCAGAGCGGGTCGGTATACTCACCCGCTAAGAGGTCCCTGATCACCATTTCGAGATCGGTGTCGTTGATGTCGGCTTCGCGCCAAACGCAGCCCAGCGCCGTGCAATGGACTACCAGATATACGGTGTCATGAACGCCGCCCGGTACGAGGGAGGGGGACCAACGCATACGCAACTCCGCAACTAACGGCGGATTCAAGGCGCTTCGTGGCGAATAGTTCCGTCAAACAGCGGAGCAATGGGGACGGAAGAAAATGGGCTCTCTTCACTTCTCGGAGGTGAGGGCGCCGGAGGCCCGCAGGCCGGCTCGGACAGCCCGCGTGCCGGGAAAGTGCAGGCCCAATTCCTTTGCTTTTTTCTGCACGGAGCCTGTAGCTCGTCGAAGCGCGGCCGCGGCTCGCAAGAGCGTCGCATCTTGCTCGAACAGCTGACGCAACTTCGCTAAATCGTCATCAGTCCACTTCCGGATAGCAGGCGCTCTTGGCATTTCAGGCCTCTGATCGCCCCTTCACGGGGACCCGGTAGAGCTCGGTCTCGGCATCGTCGATAACCAAGACGTGGCGGTCGTGCGTCGAAGGCATCAGCTTCGCGATCAGGTCGGCGTGCGACTTTGCCGCCGCGAAGTCAGCAAATTCGATACCCACGGGATCATCAAGTCGGATGCCGTCAACAATTGGAAAGCGAAACCTGGGCATCTGACCACATGCAATTTGGGCATAGAACGTAATAAGAGGCGGCTCGGTTCCATTATCAAGGCAAAGGAACAGATTCACATTCCCTGCTTACTCATCGGCGTCGGACGGGCTTACGCGATCGGCGCGACACCTCAGACGCACGGAGGCGGCGATCCGGATGCGCGCGACCAAGCTTCGCGTGTCGGCATCTGGTGATCTCGCTCAGCGCGCGAAGAGGAACGAAGAGCTCGGCCGCTAAAACCGGGGAACGACACGCGCTATTTTGCTCGCGGCACGGTGCGGGCATGTTGTGCGCGGCAATCCTCGCACTCAAGCCGCTCGATCTCGCTGTCAGTCTTCCAAGGGTGCGGTCCTCGTCGATAGGGCAGCATTTGTACTTCGCAGCGCTTGCAGATCATTGTGCTGCTGCCTGTCTCGAGCTCAGCTCGATATTCTCGTGACGTGGACATCGGTGGCGTGGTCTGAAGCTCAGCTGGGCTCGCTCGTTCCGATCATTCATCACTGCGAGAATTGCATCAGATTCGTCGACTCTTTCGGCCAATGTGGAAGCCAAAGTTTCATTGGGAAGGACCAGAAGCCAGCTCATTTTTCATTCCGTGGATTTCGAGCCCCGTAACCACTGCATGCTGGCGAAGTTCCGCCAGGCCGCAAAAAATTACCGCTAAAGCGAGTCGGAAAGCGCGCGAGCGCTCGCCTTCACCGCGAAGGGCGCAGCGGTGCTCCGCGAGGAGAGAGCGCGGAACCGAACTGCCATGAGGGCTTTTGGTCCTTGCGCTGGCTTGCACATGCCAGCGAGCAATTGGTCCCGCCCTCAGCCCTGGTCGGCCTTCCGGGCGGGACCCGAACCCCAAGCTTCTGCTTTGAAGAGGATGAAGCATGTCTTAGACAAGCTCCATCCAAGCGCGCGTTATACGTGAATATCGGCGCGCAGACGTTTCATCTCAGAAGCTGTCTGACCGATTGCAAGCGTGCGTTTCGCCGGCGACGGACGAGGCATGCGCTGAGATGTGGCCGGGGGATGGTCATCTCCGTCTAGCATCCGAAGCGCCGACAGGATGTCACCGACCCTGATCTCACGGCTTGAGCCGGGAATTTGACGTAGCCACGGCTTGCCCTCGACCGCAAAAGCGTCTGATGCCCAAGCGGCTAAAACGCACCGCTTCTGGGTGTCGTCGAGGAAGGGGCTTGCGATCACCTGGCGCGGGTGATCGAAGGTAGTGGCCAGCAAGGAATGTGCATGGATCTGTTCAATCGACATGGCAGAGTTTGACATGTGTAGCCTCCTAACTCCTTTCGTTTAAAGGCGAATGTCGATTTAGATCGCGCGCCCCGGTCGTCAAGAGGGGTCCAACATTTTTTTGACGGCGCTGCGGCGCGGGCCCAGGAGAGGTGCCCGCCCTTTACGGGGCGGGCCCGAGCTGTTCTTTGCTCACGAGCGGGCGGGGGGACGACGCCACACGCCACGGTAGTGAATTTTAATCGTCTTGGCTGAACGTTTTCAGTCCTCCAGAGTCATGCTGCTGGAGTGTTGCGAATGGACAATCGGAAGAGAAACGTTAGGGCTCTTCGCGAGAAGGTCGAGAGATATCGCGTTTTAGCGCGCCTGATCTCCGATTCGGAGACGCAACGTCGTATACTGGAGCTCACCAACGAACTTGAGCAGCAGGCTCGCGATATCGAGCGGGGAAAATAGCGCAGTTATATTGAGATCTATACGCGGGCAGCGCAATGGTCACGAGAGCGCAATTCCCAGCTCAGATTAGTACAACGTTGGAGCGACGGCTGCGCCTTGCGATCGCAGGGCTGCATGTTCATTATCGGCACCGGAGATTGGCACCGACAAATTGCAGATAAGCCCGCCCGATGCGAACTCCACGTTTGCACTCCCACCAAAGGTTTGTAGTGCCGCCGTGATCAGGCGCGATCCGAACCCCGTGCGGGTTGGAGGGGTCACCGGCGGCCCGCCGCTTTCTTTCCACTGAAGCTGAAGAGTATTCTCGACAAAAGACCACGCTATCGAAACGCTGCCCACAGCAGTGCTGAACGCGCCGTACTTTGCTGCGTTTGTCGCAAGTTCGTGAACGAGCAACGCCATGGTCAGCGCGATATTGGCAGGAATTACGATCTCTGGTCCTGTCAACGTTATGCGATTAGGGCCGTATGGACCAACTTCGGTCAGAATGATTGAGCGCACATCCGCACCACAACCTTGCGCTGCAAGGATCAAATCGTCGGTCTTCGAGAGCGCTGAGAGAGAGCTCAGGATTTCATCGCGAGCTACCGGATGGTCACGGAGCCGAAGTCTGACGATCGCATGAATAGTGGCAATCTTGTTTTTTAGCCGATGTGCCAATTCATCTACGGCGAGCTTGCGTAACCGCTCTTCCTGGCTCAGCCGCTTGTTCGTGGCACGATAGAGCTCTGCCCCAAAAGCGATAAGTGCGACTGCGCAACTATACGCAACGATGGTGAGTTGTTGTCCGAGACTGATCGGGCTAAATGCAAAAAGCGGTGGCATAAATGCCCACCACGCGACAATGCCTCCCGCCAGACCAACCACGAGGCCAGGCCCAAAACCGCAAAGCAAAGTCACAAAGACCACGGCCGGATACAAAGTCGCGAATGGCGCGACATCGTCAGCCAGCAGTCCGAGCAAAGCTCGAATGATGATTGCGACGGACATGATCGCCGTTGCCAGCGCGTATCGAATAGACGGTCGCTCAGGCAACCATTCGAAGAACCGTTCAATACCTAACACCATAAGGCCCTACGAGATAGGCAATGTTGCCCAACTGGCACGTAGATTAAACCGTACAGTATGTCGATGAAAACAGAATCGAAGACAAGCTGAGTGCGCGATTGCAGCTTGAGCGGGAACTTCGCAGGAGGGCAAAAGCCTTTTGTTCGCATCGCACAATATTCGATTTACGAGTGTCTCCTGCCGACGAAATGCAAGGCGTCCCAGTGGATATCTGCTTCTGTGTGCTAAGCGTGGAAGATTTTTGCGCCCAGTGGCGTAATCAGACGGACCGTCTAAATTTCACGGCGGGTGCGGCGTCAATATAAGGCGCGGGCTTGGCTTGATCGGCAGATGGAGACCAAAGCCGTATCCATTCGGCATTTTGGGCACTTCAGAAGTGGGCTGCGCGCTTCGTGAATCGCTGGCTGGTTAGTTGTCCTGCGGCTGCTCGTCGGAGAGGTTGATCGGTAAGGCTCAGCAAAAAAAATTGCGCAAACATCTTGAAAACGGCCGGCCATTTTTTCTAAATATCCGATGTCGGATGCCTCAGGGTCCGACAAAGCGGGCGCCGGTGGTGTCCGGCGTCTGCTCATACCCATCTTGCTCAATGGAGGATTTGGCTATGAGAACTTATAATTTCGCCCCGCTTTGGCGCTCGAGCATCGGTTTCGATCGCCTGTTCGATCTTCTGGACGCGACCCAGCGCGCCAATGAAGAGGGCTCTCCGCCCTATGACATCGAGCGTGTTGGCGAAGACAGCTATCGCATATCTCTTGCACTGGCCGGCTATGCTCCTGAGAATGTCTCGTTGACGGCGGAGCAAAACGTGCTCACCGTAGAGGGGCGCAAAGACGAGCAAAAGCGTGACTTGCTCTACAAGGGCATCTCGGCGCGCAGCTTCAAGCGACAGTTCAATCTTGCCGAGCACGTTACCGTTACGGAAGCCCATTTCGACAACGGTCTGCTGCGGATCAGCTTGAAGCGCGAAGTGCCGGAGGCCATGAAGCCGCGCCACATCCCGATCGGACAGAACGTTCGCAATAACGTCGAACAACTTGAATCTAAGGCTGCCTGACGCGGCTTTTGAACCCGCGCGCTGGTTAAATCCGCGCGCGGGTATTCCAGACGAAAATCAAGGAGTTCGACGATGGCCACGATGGTTATTCCCGCGCTGGAAGCTGGAGGCGGGTTTACGCGCTATATGAACGCGATCAGAAGCTTTCCTATGCTTACGCCGGAAGAGGAGGTTGCGTACGCGCGTAGGCTTCGTGAGAAAAACGACGAAGAAGCTGCATATCAATTGGTCACGAGCCACCTTCGTCTCGTCGCGAAAATTGCCATGCGATATCGCGGCTACGGGCTGCCGATTTCCGACGTCATTTCGGAGGGCAATATCGGATTGATGCAGGCCGTGAAACGGTTTGACCCGGATCGCGGGTTCCGGCTCGCGACGTATGCCACTTGGTGGATCAAGGCGACCATCCACGAATATATTATCCGGTCGTGGTCAATCGTCCGAATTGCAGCATCGAATTCGCAGAAGCGTCTTTTCTTTAATCTGCGCCGCCTCAAAAGTAAAATTGGCGCGTTGGAGGACGGCGATATGCAAGCCGGACAGATAACGAGCATCGCGCGACGTCTGGACGCGCCCGAGAGTGAAGTTATCGATATGAACAGACGTCTCCAAGGTGACGTGTCGTTGAACGCGAGGTCTTTCGACGACGACGATGAAGGCGTGGAGTGGCAGGACCGTCTAGTAGACGACGTGAACGTCGAAGAAGTCTACGCGGAGCGGAGTGATAGCGCGCGACGGCGACAAGCCCTCGAACAGGCGCTGAGCGGCCTTTCCACGAGAGAGCAGCGCATCATTCGGGCTAGATGGCTCACCGACCATCCATTGATCCTGGATGAACTCAGCGCTGAATTGGGAATCTCCCGAGAACGCGTCCGTCAAGTCGAAGAACGCGCGATAGAAAAGGTTCGTGTCGCCATCGCAACAACCACGCGACGGGCTGCTGGCTACAACTCCACTTCGCCTAAGCTATCAAGCTCCGCGGCTTCGAGATGAAGGCGTGCCATGTTCCAACAATCGCGAGCATTTGCGTTGCCCGACGCCAACAGTCGAAGACTGATTAGATGCTCGTATCTATGCGGCACCGCAGTACGAGGCTTTCTGATTAGAGGGAGCCGGAAAGCTGCAGATCAGTACAAGCGTCGGATTCTTGGGGCAGAAAATGAAGGTGATCAGCTTTACAGAGATCGAATTGCAAGAGAGGACCGCGCAATGCGAACGCTGAGTGAATTATGATGACTTGCATGGTGATGCACACGGTATTCGGTGTTGTTCTTCTCAACCATCTTGCAGCGTCTTGGATCGCACCTTTCATCGCTTTCAAGGCTGTAGTTGAATTTGCATGTCGTCGCGCGCCGTCAGCTCTTGGGGACCATCGTAGCAATTGTTGAACATGCCGGATCCTGAGACGATTGAGCGCCAGACTTGTTTTGCTTCGCCGTTGTCGCGCCGGAAGAGCCGGCAAAAATAGACGTGGGTGAGGGGATCGGGGGAGTGGTTGGGTCTGTGACCTTGGTCCAATCTTGCCCACCGCAGAAAATTTTTCCCATGCAGCCGCGAACTTCAAGTTGTCCATTTGCCGTGAGCCGCGCTGTTACGTCGTATTGTTTGCCGCCAGGCGTGACAGACGTCCCTTTCGGATCATAGATCTTACCGGCCCACAGACCTTGCTCGGTTTCGTGAAGATTTATCAAGAGAGGTACGCCAAGCATGGGGCGTCCGCGCATCGCCGGATCCGGATTGTTTATGTCCTTTCCGGGCGTCTTCTCGGCTGCAACGTAACCCCACAGAGCTGGGGGACAACTGATCACCCGGACGCGAATGCTTTTGTCTTCGACTAGCCAATCGCCTGTCAGCGCAGTTTGGCTTTGTGCTGCCACACTCGTGCAGACTGAAAGCAATCCCGCGACAACCAAGAGCTTCCCAAACATAACCAACTCCGCTTTCTCGCACTAGAGACGTCATAATCGTAAGAATGCCAAAGATTGAAGGATTGTTTCTCGAATATCTGGCCATTCAGCACGCGCAGCGGAGAGAGTAGCCGGAGGCATGCATCCTGGTGTAAGCCTCTACCTTTTGAATTGCAGATTATTGAGGTGCAGATACCCGTGACAGATGATGAAGCAGCCGCCCCCGAGAGCGGCTGCGAAACTTCACATGTGAATGTCGGCCAGACACCGTCTGCTCTCCCAAGCCGTCTGCCCGACGGCGCGGGTGGCGCGATGGCTCTTTGGTATCGTGGCACGACCAAGGCAGGGCGGTGTGCCGTCGTCATCGTCCAACATCTTCAGTGCTGCAATAATATCGCCGATCCGCACCTGAGCGTTGGATCCCGGAAGCTGCCGAAGCCACGGCTTGCCCTCGACGGCGAAAGCATCGGATGCCCACGTTGCGAGGACGCAGCGCTTTTGAAGCACGTCCAGGAATGGGTTTGCGAGCACTTCTCGGGGATGCGTGAACGTACTGGCAAGAAGAGAATTGGCGTGAATCTCATTCATCGACATGGCAGAAATTGACATGCTGGCCTCCTTTTACTCCTTTCAATAAGGCACTTGGGATGCCACTGCGGCGTCGCCGCAGTGGCGAATGAGCGCAGTTATCAGGCAGCCTTGGATGTGAGCTGCTCGACATTCGACCGCGCTAAACCAGAGATTTCGATCTTCCGCGGCTTCTTTGCTTCGGGCACTTCCCGTAGCAGACCGATCTGCAGAAGACCGTTATCGAAGTTAGCGCCAGTTACCTGGACGTGATCGGCCAGATTAAACTGGCGTTTGAACGACCGGCCGGAAATTCCCTGATACAAAAGGTCCCGCTTTTGGTCCTCTTTGCGGCCTTCCACCGTGAGCACGTTCTGCTCGGCGGTTACCGAGACGTTGTCGGGACTATAGCCGGCAAGCGCTAGCGTGATCTGGTAACGATCGTCGCCTACACGCTCGATATCATACATGGGGAAAGCGTCCTCGTTGGCGCGAGGGGCAGAGTTCACGAGGTCGAAAAGGCGGTCGAAGCCAATGCTCGAACGCCAAAACGGAGCGAAGTCGTAAGTGGTCATAGCCAAATCCTCCATTGAGCAAGATGGGTATGAGCGGGGGCCGGACGCTACCGGCGCCCGCCTCTTACCGGGCCCATAAAGGCGCCCAGCAACGCTGAAATAGAAAACCCGAGCCTTACATTTCAAGAGGCGAAGCGGAATTTTTGGGAGATGCGAGGATGCAAACGTGATCGTCCCGCATAATTGAAAACATCCTGCTGGCGGGTGCGCATGCGATAGGCGAAGGGTCATCCGTCGCGCGCCGGCATGCGGCGCGGGTGCTTGCGCTTCGGGCAAAAGACACGCTCGGCGGGGTGCAAAGCCTTCTTCGGCCGGACTTCGGCGTGCATCAGCGGTCCGCGCCTTTCGGCTGAGTGTACCAGGGCCTCGGTGGCGGCGCGCCAGGCCGGTGTCTCAGCTTTGGCTTTCGGCAGCTTCCGGATCGGCATCCCGGCACCTCGCAGCGTGACCAGCGGCTTCCCGCTGGGCACTGGGATCGGGAGCGGCAACAAGGTGTTTCACGACATACGCAACTCCGCAACTCGCGGGCGCGGGTATTGGTTCCGACCGCGGCCTTTGCTAAGCCGCCTTCATGACAACGAAGACACTGCGATCAAACCGAAAGTGGACCGAAGCCGACCTTGAGAGGATGGTCGCGATGCTAACGGGCGGCGATTCCGTTGAGAAAGTCGCGCGACAGCTCAGACGTACGGAGGCGGCGATCCGGGTGCGCGCGACAAAGCTGCGCGTGTCGGCATCGAGTGATCTCGCTCAGCGCGCGAAAAGGAACGAAGAGCTCGGGCGCTGAAACTGGCGAACGACGCGCGCTATTTTGCTCGCGGCACCGTGCGGGCATATTGTGCGCGCAATCCTCGCACGCAAGCCGCTCAATCTCGCTGTCACTCTTCCAAGGGTGCGGTCCTCGACGATAGGGCAGCATTTGTCCTTCGCAGCGCTTGCAGATCATTGTTCTGCTGCCAGTCTCGAGCTCCGCTCGATATTCGCGTGACGTGGACATCGGTGGCGTGGTCTGTAGCTCAGCTGGGCTCGCTCGTACCGATCATTCATCACTGCGAGAATTGCGTCAGATTCGTCGACTTTTTCGGCCAATGCGGAAGCCAGAGTTTCATTGGGAAGGATCAGTAGCCAGCTCATTCTTCAATCCATCGATTTCGAGCCGCATAACCACTGCATGCAGTCGTAGTTCCACCGAGCCGCATGAAAACACCGCTAAAGTGAGTCGGAAGGCGCGCGAGCGCTCGCCTTCAGCCAGGATGAGGGGAAGCCAGCGGCGATCTGCAAGAGCAAGAGCGGAACCGAGCCGCTATAAGGACCTTTGATCCTTGCGCTGGTTTGCACATGCCAACGAGCGGACGGTCCCGCTCTCCAACCTTGGTCGGCCTTCCGGGCGGGACCGGAACCCGGCAGGGTTCACCCAAAGGCAAGCAATAAAAAGCGGGGCCGCTATCTGAGAAATAAGCGGCCCCGCTCGCGCCAAGGCTGATGATGGTCAGCCGAGTCGGCAGGCACTTTTTGCGGCAAACCGCGCTCATTTACAGGTCTTAATTTTTTTCCGTATGCGCGTTTCGGTCGAGGCGCTGACCGGATACGCGACTGGAACTGCTAGGCGGAATTTCGGTTGATTAGAAAAGTGCAACTCGCGTTGTAAGAAAAAACTTCCTCAACGTGACGAACCGGTTTTCCGCAAGAGGATCATCAAAGATGCCAAACAACCGCGCGGCGGATTGCCACGATCGCAGCAAAATAGATTTGCAGGATCCAGCTCAGGCGCGGTGCTGGACCAAGCAACTCGATGTCAGTCTGGACGAGTTGAGGAAAGCTATTGAAACGGTGGGGAATGGTGCCGCAGCGGTGCGTAAAGAACTGTCTAGGGTCAAGCAGGACGATTGAGACGCCTTTCGTTTGGTCTTTTGGTGGACCGACAGGCGTCATTTGAAAGCGCGGGACCCCATGCGGAACGACCCGCCATCACCGGTTGAACGTTTACGAGCGCTTAGGTTCGTTGCCCGGTTCGATCGCGCCGGATTCCTGTAAACGTGCACGCACGGCTCGTGCGCCCGGAAATTCCAGTCCGAGCGCTCTAGCTTTCTTTTGAACTGAGCTCGTGTTTCTGTTGAGCGCGCCCGCAGCTCGCACGAGAGTCGCTCCACTCTGCGTCAGCTGGGTAAGCCTCGCGATGTCTTCATCGGTCCATGGTCGAGTGAGCAGTCTGCGGGGCATCGGCGGAGATCGGTGGGGTTACGAGCGCACGGTTACCGCATGACAAAGCCAAAGTCGGTCCGCGACCGGACTCAACATCGTTGGTCCACAGGATGCTATTGGAAGAGGAGCCTGCTGTCGCAGGCTCCATCCAAGCGCGCGTTAAACGTGAATATCGGCGCGAAGGCGTTTCACCTCAAAAGCTGTCTGACCGATTGCGCGCGTGCGTTTCGCGGGCGACGGACGAGGCATACGCTGAGATATGGCTGGAGGGCCGTCATCGCCGTCCAAAGTCCGCAGTGTTGAGAGGATGTCACCTATACTGATCGCACGGCTGGATCCGGGGATCTGACGCAGCCAGGGCCTACCCTCGACCGCGAATGCGTCTGATGCCCAAGCGGCCAAAACGCACCGCTTTTGGGCCTGGTCGAGGAAGGGGCTTGCGAGCACTTGGCGCGGGTGGTCGAAAGTAGTGGCAAGCAAGGAATGTGCGTGGATCTGTTCAATCGACATGGCAGAGTTTGACATGTTTAGCCTCCTAACTCCTTCCGTTTAAAGGCAAATATCGATTTAGATCTGGCGCCATAATCGTCAAGGGGGGGGCATTTTTTTCGCAAAGCGCCGGACGCGCAATTTTCGCCGAGGAGTGAGAGCTAAGGGCTTCGCTCGGCTCCAATTAGGGAACGCCGAACTTTCGTGCAATATAAGGTATCCCCGTAAGTGTGCGGGTGGGGGGGAGTTTGGAATGGACGCGATAGGACCTTGTAATTTGCCCAACGTGTTTTGAGCGCCGGAGACTAGTTTCGATCTGCCCACCATGATGACCGCAAGGCCGACATTCGTTGGGCAAAGGGGGCGAAACAAATGCGTTGAGCGTTAGGTGATCGCGCCACAAAAGTGCGAAGGTTCAGCGTCACAGCTTGGCGGTTGCAGGCCTGACGAATTTGGCAACCTCTCGGCGTTGGCTTCCGCTTGGGCATCGCGTGCATGTTCGAGGACGCGGTCACGTTCAACGCCAGGGGGCATTCGAGACGCTTCAGTCATGAGTTCGTTGACTTGATCAAGCAAGAGGCGCCGGGCATCCAGTCGTTCGAAAATGTTGTGTCGTGACATTGGCAGCCCTTTCATTTGAGGACGAGCGCCTGAGCAAATGAGTGCGTTCATCACGGGCGGCGGCTGGCGCGAGGGGGCGAATTAGCGATAACAAGCGATAGAAGTGCCGACAAAGACGCGCGTCATTGATGTAGGTCAAAGAAGACGTGGGGCCGGGCAGATAGCTTCCATTCAAAGGCATGTAGCTGAGAGGCTATCATGAGTTTTGAACGGCCAACGAAATATGCCCTGCGTAAAACAGGTGACGGTTGGGTGATCGACGAAACGGATCACAAAAATACCGTCCGGCAATTGGTTGGGGTTTTTATTTGCGGAGCGACGGCCCAGCGCGTCGTCCGAGACTGCAAGTGTCCGTCCTTTCTGATGCATCAAGGCGCCGGCCCCGCGCATTCACTTCGGAGGATCATCGGATGACACGAAGGTGGAACTCACTGAATTTGTCACTCAGAACTATCGCGTTTGAGGTCGCTTTCTGGGCAGCATTGGCGGTTGGAGCAGCTCTCGTGATCAGTGCGGTAGTCGGCATTTGGTCCGACTCCGCGGCAGGCCTTTAACCAACGCTGCGCGAGATCGAGTCAGGCCCACGGACTTGTTGGGTCTTCTTCCAAGTCATAGAGCTCGCGAAGGTGCTTGCTAAGCACCGTCAGCCGATCGCGGAACGGTGTCTGCGATGCATCGGAATAGCTGACCATGATCCGCCAGCTGTCATCCAAAGGGTAGACGATCACCCTCATATTGCGCGGCCAGGGACCGGCGATCTCAGACGCTTCCCGAATGATCTGTTCGAGTTCGGCGGCGGTCTTCTTGGGCTTGGGTGGCATCCAGGGTCAGCCGAGCGCAAAGGCTACGTCACGCCTGAAATCCAGGTCGATGGCGGAGTTCGCAGATTGAAGTGGCGCGCACGAGTGACGGGCGATGGCCCGACCAGCTGCATCGGCCATCGGGTCAAAGGACATATTTCCTCACCTACATGCCAGAATGCTCTTCTTTAGAACGATTCCAGATGGGTGCCAACGGCTGTTTGTTGTGCACACGCGCGTCAGCGCGCATTGGTCAGAACCGCGCCGACAGACCTTCCGTCCAACCTATGCCTTGATCCGGCGCTGCGCACGTAACCTGGCCGCCGTCTGTGATCCCACATCCGTCAGTGTGAAGACATCTGGCGGATTGTTCACGGCCCACCCGATGTCTTCCAGGCGTCGGAGAGCGTCGAGGTTTTTGGCTCGATCAGCGGAAACTGAGTTGGAGCGTCGCGCAATCTCAAGCAGGAGACGTCTGTCTTTTTCTTCCGGCATCATAGCGTGGTCTTGAGTGCGCGATCTTCAAGGGCCCTGATCGATGCCTTTGCCTGGCGCGTACCGATCAAGACAAGGCCGTGAGCTCGGCACGGCTTCCAGATTGCCTCGGTGTTGCGGCCCAGCGCTGCCGCGGCTCTGATGACTGACGCACCTTCGTCCGCAAATTTCTTAAGGCGTGCGATATCTGCTTCTGTCCAGCTTTTGCTGGTCATGCGCGGCATGCTGATCTCCGTTACTTTGGCGGCTGCAAGCCTGGCGAATTTGCCCAACTCTCAACGTCGATTTCAGTCTGGATCGCGCGGGCACGTTTGAGGATACGATCACGCTCGACCCCAGAGGGCATTCGCTCTGCTTCGGTCAACAGCTCGTTGGCCTGATTGATAAGTATTTGCCGGGAATCCAATCTTTCAAAAATGATAAAGCGCCGTGACATGGACGGCCCCCTTTCCGGTTGAGGAAGGCGGGAGCGCGAATGGGCGTTCTCATCACCGATAGCTACCCAGATCCACGCGGCAACTAAGCGAGTGTGGCACGGTTTCCCCGACGATAAAGTCCGGTACCGGACACACTTTCGCGATTTAATGCGCGGGGTATTCCGAAGCCGGCCGCAGTAGCGGTACCTCATCGTCGACACGCA
The DNA here is from genome assembly GCA_002256345.1 of Bradyrhizobiaceae bacterium PARB1. Classification (GTDB taxonomy): domain Bacteria; phylum Pseudomonadota; class Alphaproteobacteria; order Rhizobiales; family Xanthobacteraceae; genus Tardiphaga. Next base: position 725,084 of record NKIY01000001.1, read on the forward strand.
ATTTAAGGTTGGACGAACACCTCCAGGTCATGTGCTGAAGTGATCGGACGGCGAGGATAGATTGCACGCAAAAGATTGCACTCAAAAGAAAAGCCCCGCTCTGGGCGGGGCTAGAAGTTGAAGAAGCTAGAGAGGCTTCTTCAGGGCGTCTGCGGTCTTATCGACCGCCTCCTTTGTTGCGTTCTTCGCGTTGCCCATGGCCTTCTGGGCATCGCCCTTGGCCTCCTGCGCAGCTCCATCGGCCTGCATGTCTTCCGAGCCAACGGCCTTGCCGACGCCCTGCTTGGCCTTGCCGAGAATTTCGTTCGCCGTGCCTTTGATCTTGTCGGTAGTACCGCTCATATCCGTAGCCTCCTGTGAGGCTCGAACAACCGCGGTTATGTCGAATAGTTCCTGCTCGGTTGAATGCCGACGGAACGGTACTCGCTATTTGTGGTTGGAGGACCGTAGAGGTGCCAATTATATGTGTGAAAAATGCGTCGAGATTGATGAGAGGATCGCTCATTACCGAGAGATGGCAGAACTGAGCGGTGGCGATGCGCTTACGATCTTGAGCATTGAGGAACTGGTCAAGGACTTCGAGGATCAGAAGCGGGTACTCCACGCTGGCGTTGGGGGCAGCGCGGCTAATTCAACGAAACAATCTTCGCATTAAGCGCGGCCGCAAACATCGTCCATGCCAAATAAGGCACCAAAAGTGCAGCGGCAAAGGGAGCGATATTTGCCGCCGTGGCGATCAGCGCCGCGATGGCGCCGATCAACAGGATGATCACGATCAGGCCGCCTAAAAGATTGTGTAGCCCAAAGAAAATCGGTGACCAGATCGCGTTAAGGGCGAGTTGGACTGCGAACAGCACGAGTGACCACGTGCGCAGGGAAGATGGTGCCGCTTCCCAAATCAGCCATCCTGTTACTGCCATCGAGGCATATAGAATAGGCCAAACGATTGGGAAGGCGAGGCGAGGCGGCGTCCACCTTGGCTTAACAATTGATGCATACCAATTCGGGATCTCGGGGACTGTGACCTTTGCCCCGATAGCGGCAACGGCCGAGCAAACCGCGAGAAAAAAGACGAGAGCAGCTATCGACGGGAATGTCATGTGAACCGAAATTTCCAAAGCGGCGCGCCGGAAGCAATGTACCGATCATTTTCAAATGAGGCCACGGTCGCGTTGGTTATTCGTCAGCGCGTTACGAGGCCGCGATCCGCCCTTCAGCGAACCGCGATCCTCTGTCGCGAGCGCTATGCTGCTTCCGCGTTTACAACAGACGCGGCCAGCTTTGTGAGGTCGCTGTCCGTTTTCTTCTCTTCCGACAATGTTTCGTCGAGGAGTTTTACCGCGTCCTTATGGCCGAGAGTGGCAGCCCACGTCTTCAAAGTGCCATAGCGAGAGATCTCGTAGTGTTCGACGGCCTGGGCAGCCGCAAGCAACCCTGCATCGAGCGCGGGAGCACCCTCATATTCCTCCATGATCTCCTTGCCTTCGTCGAGAATGCCTTCGATCGCGTCGCACTTCTTTCCGCGGGCCGCCTTGCCGAGGCTCTCGAAAATTTGTTCTAGGCGCTCAATCTGACCCTCGGTTTCTGTGTGATGTTTCTCGAAAGCGGCGCGAAGATCTTCGGAGTTTGCCGCCTTCGCCATCTTTGGAAGCGCTTTGTAAATCTGTTTCTCGGCGTAGTAGATGTCCTTGAGGGTGTCGAGAAAGAGGTCGTTGAGATTTTTGTCAGCCATGGTCCTGCGTCCTTAGTGGTGGAATGGGACCGTTAAACACGCGTCTTCTCGACCCGTTCCATCCTCTCAGGTAAAACGCCGTGGTGCCACGAAGAGTTTTGGAGGGAGCAGCGGCTGCGGCTCTTCTATTCCATCACGGCAGGCGTGATTTGCGCGCTTTGTTGACGACCAGTTCAAGACGCGGCCTCGTACTTGCTCAAGATGGAATCTCCCTCCGTCCGCAACACAAAGACCCCAACTAGCCGGGGTCTTTACCTAGTCGCTGGCGTTGCTCAGACGAACGGCGTTCCGTAGTACTCGTTCACCGTTCGCGCACGGCCGGTATCTTGCCAATCCCAATCCGCTTCGTTGCTATATTTCGGAGCGCCTTGCAGTTGGTCTTTCGTCACGTTCGTAAGATAACCGCCCAGGTTCGTGTCAAACTTCAGATTCTGCCACGGGATAGGGTAATGCTCGTCGCCCATACCGAGAAAGCCGCCAAAGCTCAATACGGCGTAAGAAGCTTTGCCACTTACCTTCTCCAACATTACGCGTTCGATGGAGCCGATCTTCTCGCGATCTGCACCGTAAACCGCAGTTCCTTCCACTTTGTCGGTCCCGATCAAATTGCCCGTTTCACGTTCAGCCATGTCATCCTCCCTTGGCTTGCATGCCGGGAAAACAGGAAGTGTCGAGAACTGTTCCTGGCATTCGTGCAATATTCGCCGCAGATCATCGCAGAGAGGCGAAGCTACGCGCGTCCGAACCAGCTTTATCGTCGAGGGAACGGATCGCGGCCTTCAATTGCCGAGTGCCGGCCAAAGATATCCCATGGTGGCGAGCGATCTTTGCTACCGATGTTGTTTTGCGATTCAGCGCCGCGAACGCGCGCGTAAGCGAAGCGCCACTGAGTGATAGTTCGCGAAGACGTCTGATATCATTGTCAGTCCAGCTCCGATTTGTAGCACGTAACATGATTGACTCCCTCTCCGCCAAATTCCTCCAATTTAGCTCGCATGGCAGCGCAGCAGCTGGGCATGCTGTGGTTATGCCCGGGATAGCCTCCGAGCGGCCTGCGAAGTTCGCCGGCATTGATTTCTAGGTGTGGACGCTTCTGCTGGATGGCGCGCGATATCATCGCGCGGATCTCGGACTCAAACTCTGCTGCGGTCGGCATCCATTCGATCCTTATTCGTGAGCGCGGTGACGCCTTATCGCCTTCAGCCGCACCGGCGGCGACGACATCGGCGATTTCGACGAGCCGCAAATCCTCGGCCGGTTCGGAAATGTGCCGCGTGAGTTCGAATAGCCGGAACGGCAGCAGACCTAAAGCGTTTGGCCTCTCAGATAACAATGGGAGGTTGAAAGGTGATCCTTCGAAAGACGCACTCTCTGATCATCGATGATCTGAAGCCAGAGCCGCAGCCTGACACGGAGAAGGCTGCGGAGCCCAATGACGACGGAGACATCTGTACGCCGAAGTCCGCCCCGCCGACTGAAGACGATCAGCCTCTGGAGTAGCGATGTCGAGCATGTCGATTTCAACCCTCCAGCCCGCGGACTTCAGCTCACCTGCAATTTTACTCTCAGGCGTTGTCGATCACGAGATGTACAAGGCTTTTCGGAGCCAGCTCGATGCTGCCGTGGACCGAAATTTGGTCGTGGTCGAGATCTCAACGCTCGGCGGCGATCCGGAAGTGGCGCGCATGATGGGGGAAGATATCCGCTTCCACTCGGAGATAGCGCCCGGGCGTCGGTTTGTGTTTCTCGGCAAGGCGGCGATTTACTCAGCAGGCGTAACGTTCATGAGCTTCTTCGCTCGTGTGAACAGATACGTGGCTCGAGGCAGCCGCCTGATGATTCACGAGCGAAAGTTGTCCAAAACGCTCACCATCGATGGCCCGCTGACAATGTGCCTCGCCAGCGTGAGGGCGACCCTGAACGAGATTGAGTGTTCGATTTCCATCCAGAACGAGGGATTCGATAATCTCATAAGGGGATCGCAGGTCTCGCTCGACGACGTGATCTCGCGAGCTCCAAGCAACTGGTATTTGGAGGCTCAGGAAGCCAAAGCGCTTGGCCTTATCGAAGCCGTCCTCTGAGGCAGCCGGAACTTTGCGGACAACAGCTGGTTCATCGGCAACAAACAAAGGGAGGCCTAAGATGAAAAAGTTTCTCTCCGTTCTTGCCGTCGCCACGATCGCTGCCGGTCTGACCGTCAGCCTTGCCGACGCGAAGCCCCGCAAGACCCACTCGAAAATGATGAGCGGCAATAAAACCGGCGGCACGAACAGCGCCAATTCGATGAGCGGGAAGAATAGCCCGTCCAGCAACTCGAAGGGCTCGGCCAGCTCAGCTGGCGGCGGCGAAAAGTGAAGGCAAGGCCCATGAAAAAGGCAATTCTAATAGCCAGCGTGCTGTTCCTATCCAGTGGCGCGTTCGCCCAGCAAAGCACGTCGCCGACGTCGCCAACCTCGCCTACGAACTCTGCCGCTCAAGGTAATAGTTCGACCTCGACCAGTGGCGCCGCGACGGGGATGCCATCGAGCAACGGACCAGGCGGTGCGGCGAACGCCGGCGCGATCGGCGGCGGATCTGCAGGTGCCGGTTCACCTGCAGCGGTTGGTGGCGGAGCCGGGGCCGCTGGAGCGTCGGGAACTGGCGGTGCGGCAGGCGGAGGCGGAGCGGGAGGTGGCCGATAATCGGCCATAACGCTCTGAAAAAGACACTAGAGCCGCCCTATGGGGCGGCTTTCTCATTGCTCATGAGCGCGGAAGCCTTAGCTCGTCAATCGCATCGCCTTCGGTGACCCAGCGGCGATCTCCGATGAGACGAAGGGAGTAATCGACAGAATCGCGGTCTAGTGGCATCTCGTGTGGCAGAAACGCACCAGATGCTGAGATTGATATTGACGAAGACAATTCGACTTTCTATCTGGTTGCAGGAACTTAAGTTATATATAAACTTTATTGGGAAGTGAATGCCTTCTGAGATTTTGCGGGCCGATTCTTATGTCATCGCCTGGACTGGGTCCGTGGCGGACATTCGCATGGCTGCATCGGTGAAGGCAGAGTACGATCAAGCTATTGCAAGAAAAGACATAAATTCGATCCAGCGCCGTGTACACCTTCAACGAAGCTTTAAAGAATTCTGTGAGAATGATGAATTCTGGCGTCGGCTCAGCGACGAAAAACTTAAGAGAGAAGGCAAGTTTCCGGATGGGAACGGGACCGACGCAACCATTTGGGTCTTCAAAGCTTGGCAGTGGAGATTATATGGCGCGATCATGAAGGTTAACGCTCGGCGGTGCTTTGTTGCCGTGAGCGTTGATCCCAACAAAAAACGCGACCGCGCGGACCAGAAGTTGTTAAAGGCCACAGCGAAGTCGCTCGGAAAGCTTGCCGAATACAAAGCTGAGTAACTTGGAGAGAGCAATGTCTGATTTCATTCCCGTCAACGAGAGCATCATCGAAGCTGAGGAAAATCTGCTGATCGATTTTCAGTTTCTTGTTCAGGAGCTGCTCACGGATAAGGGAATGACCCGCGCGCAGCTCGCCGAGAGGGCCGGATTGTCTGAGGCAAGGTTGTCGCAGCTGCTGAGCTCGCGAGCTAATCCCACGGTGAAGACGATGGCACGCGTGTTTCATGCGCTCGACGTCTCTATCCTTCCGGTTGTGAAGCCGTCGATGAAGGCTCAGATTGCTGATCCTCTGAAGGCCAGCGATGAGCAATGGCAGTGTTTGCCTGAGGCTGAAACGCCTGGCTATCGTCGCGACAAGGCGATGGTGGCTTCGCTGAAGTGGTCGCTGGCGTCGAATGATAATTATGGGCGAAATGTCGTTACCTTCGAAGCAGCCTAGTATGCCTGAAATGCCTGACGAGCCTCGCGCTGAAGAAAGTGCCGCTGTCGCGCTCTCGCCCGCGGCAGAGGCCGCACGTGTACGGTACGAGGCTCGCCGAGCCGACTACAATAAGTTGGTCAACAACGCTCGTCTGTTGACCATGATACTTGAGAACGTAGATTTCAAAATTCAGCCCGAAGCACTAAGTGCAGATAAATCGGAGATGAAGCGCACGATTGTGCCCAAAACCGAGATTATGTCCACCGGGTTGGAGGACGGCACTTGTGTCGCAAATATAATTTGGGAAGTTAGTTTCAAGCTCAGAAATAAAACGGTCGTCCGTTGTTCCGCTTCTTATATCATCAGCTACGGCGGAGTGGCGGACTGCTCAGCTGACGGCGTCACCGTATTCTTAGAGAATGTCGGTAAAGTTGCAACTTACGCGTACTTCCGGGCATTGTATTCTCAGTTAGATTGGTCCGCTAACTTGGGCTCGCAACCGCTTCCGGTAATTCAATTTTTGCCGAACTTTAAGCTGAGGTCAGAAGACCCCGCTGAGGCAGCGCAAGACGTTGATGATAAAGCGGCTGAGACCTAAGCGATCGGCGATGATGTCTTGCGGCAACCGAACCGGCTGTCAGAGGCCGGTTTAAGTCAGCATCTGTTTGGGTCGGGGATGCGCGCTCATTGGTCAGGACGGCGCCGACAGACATTCCGTCCAATCTAAGCCTTAATCCGGCGCTGCGCACGTAACCTGGCCGCCGTCTGTGCCCCCGCGTCTGTCAGCGTGAAGACATTTGGCGGACCGTTCACGGCCCACCCGATGTCTTCCAGGCGCCGAAAGGCGTCGAGGCTCTTGGTTCGATCAACGCAAACTGAGCTGGAGCGTCGCGCAATCTCAAGCAGGAGACGTCTGTCTTTTTCTTCCGGCATCATGGCGTGGTCTTGAGTGCGCGATCTTCAAGGGCCCTGATCGATGCCTTTGCCTGGCGCGTACCGATCAAGACAAGGCCGTGAGCACGGCACTGCTTCCGGATTGCCTCCGTGTTGCGGCCTAGCGCAGCCGCGGCTCTGATGACTGACGCACCTTCATCCGCGAATTTCTTAAGGCGCGCGATATCGGCTTCCGTCCAGCTTTTGCAAATCAGTTGTTTTGCCGTGATGTATGCCTTTTTACGTCGGACGCTGCAGGCCACTCGAACTGACCCAATTGTCGATGACGGCGCCGACTTCCAATTCGCGGGCCTGCTTCAACAAGCGGTCCTTCTCTACGCTTGGCGGCATGCGCTCGGCGTCTATCCGGATTTGCATGGCGCGGAGGGCGATGATTTCGCGAGAGTCCTGATTTGAGAAAAAGCGACGCTTTAACATGCGCTGCTCCTTTCCGTGAGAAGAAGGACGGGAGCGCAAGTAGGCGTTCTCACACCGATAAATGTCACGAGCCGTGCGGTGATGAGGACATAGTGGCACGGTCTTCGCCGCAGTAAGGTCCGGCACCGGACACTGCTTGACGAATTTACTTTGGAACTAAGCAGTCAGTTGCGTTTCTGTGAATGAACGCACCAACCGGATGTCGATAGTTAAGTGGGAGATGATGCAAGCCTGGAGGCGGTGAAGGAACTAGGTGAGCGTTCCTCAGTTCGTGACAGGATAGCAGTGACGAACTGCGTGTGCTGCGTTGCGGGAGGCCTAAATGCCAAATTCAGATCACGACATTTCACTTGATGATAAAAAACAGGAGCAACCACAAACGAAGGATCGGGCAGTCGATCCGAGCTCTAAAAATCAGCCTAAGCCGGATGATGGCGCAGAAGCTGGAAAGTATCCAGAGCGGGAGAGACGGCAGGGATCGCAGTCAGACAAGAGATAGCTCGGGACACTTTGTCGATCTTTATTCGTAAGCGCGGTGGTGCCTCGTCGCCCTCAACACCATATTTGTTAGTAAGGCTGCACCAACAAGCGATCCGGTCGAAATTAAGAAGCCATCGCTGCCGGCGGAACGACTTAAGTCGAACCTGTAAAGGTAGCTAGAGATCAACCAGAACCCAGTCGACCAAACTACGCCGATGAGCAACGACCATCCTAGTCGAGCGCCTGTTGAGGCGGTGGTTGCCAAAGTCGTATGTTGACACGCGTCGTCACCTTCTAGGTATTTCGGATTTATTAGCGGCGCTGATGACAAATCCCCGTTGGCTTGTTTCATGCCAATCGAGCGCCAGACCAGGGACTGCGCGATGTAGCCCAGCAACGAGAACCATAGGAATATCGCGAGATAAATTCCGCCGACGATCAATGCCAACATTCCCCATCCTATTCTATGACTGCGGGAGTGCTTGCCGCGTAGAACGCTCGATATGCGAGCCAACCGCAAGCCGCGGCGCCGATGGTCCAGATGAAGGCAATCGCTATGGCGCCTGCCATGCTGACAGGACGAGAGGCCGCGGCCTCCGCCGCTTCACGATGTTCCGCTAAAACCGCGGCAGGAATCATGCGCACCACGAGTGCTATACCTAACGGCACGAGAATTAGATCGTCCAAGTAGCCCAGTACGGGAATGAAATCTGGAATCAGGTCGATTGGAGATAGAGCGTAGGCGGCAACGACGATGCCCAGCGCTTTCGCACACCACGGTGTCCGTGCATCGCGGCTTGCGAGGTAGATCGCATGTACATCGCGCTTAATTGAGCGTGCCCATCGCTTCAGCTTATCAAGCATTGTCACTCCATCACGGCTGGCGTGGGTTGCGCGGTGGCGTGCTTCGCAATGATCGCGGCGAAGTTTTCTTCGTGCCCCCGAAATTCGGTCCATGGTTTTACCAGCTCTCGGACAAACTCAGCGAGTTCTTTCGACGCGGCTGCGATCTGTTCTTCCGTCATGCAATCTCTCCATCTGCCTGCATCCTAGCACAGGCGGGGCGGTGGTGGGGGCAGAGCGCGTCAGTAGTCCTGAAGCTCGCGAACCAGCGTGTCGGCGGCGCAGGCGGTCCAGTCGTAAGCCACATCTCCGAACTCGATCTTCTCGTCTTTCAGGAAATTGTCGAGGATCCGTTTTGGCTCGGCGGCACATTCGTCCTGATCTGCACCTGGGTATACGGTCGCATAAGTGTCAGTCATCGCTTGTAGGAATTGCTCGCGGTTCAGGTTGGCCATGTTGGGCTCCAGAGCTCTTTGTGGGTCATTGTGGGGTGAGGGCAGGTAGGCCGTCCTCACCAATCTTGATCGTGTGCGAGCGAAATCCCTTCTCGGTCATGCCGCGCCAAAGCGTGTCGGCCACATAGCCGGTGACGGCCCGGCCGAACCATTCGGCGGGTAGCCACTGATTGATCATCTTCTCGCGCGCCATCTGCTCGCCGGCCACGGTCAGCGACGCGTTATCGACCTTGCCGTCCGGCCAAGTGACGAAGCTTACTTCTCTCGATTCCATGGGCTCTCGCGCTCCTTACTGATGTTGGCGATAAGCATGGCCGCCGGCGCGAGGTAGCGCCCAGCGCCCGAGCCAGTGGCTAGCGTCGATCGCGCGCCGGCTGATAAAGTCCGGCGAACGGCACACAAGCTGGAAGCCCAGCCAGTCCAGACAATCGTCAAGCATCACGTCTTCTCCTGGGTGGTGTTCTGCTGCTGCGGAACCACGGTCGCAGTGGCTTCCGCGCTCTCCGCTGCGCGCTCGGCCGCATAACGCTCTCGCGCTGCCTGCATTTTCGCGTCGTATTTGGCCTGATCTTCGGGGAGCAAGCGAAACAAGACGGGGCGAGATGGATAGAGGTCGCCTTCATCCTCAACCAACCACGTGCCGTTTGGCCATGAGCCTTGATAATGGGCGCGATGGATTCCGGTGCTGCCTGCCTCGATCACTTCGAAGGGGCTGCCGTCTTTTGGGCAATACGTAGCGTCGCGCCAACCAAGCTCTTGCAGCCGGAAATAGGCCTCGCCCATGGCCCGCAGAGCAGTCTCTACGTCTGGCAGCTTTTCCGCGCGCCGCTGGTTACTTGCTTCCATCGCCGCCCACAGGTCCTTCGCCTGGTCAGCCGTCAGTGCAACGTGTGAGCCATCCTTCATGGTCATATGTCCGTGGTATCCCTCGGTCATTCTGGCACCTCTCCGACTTCAAGCATGACGGGCGGGTGGCCCGTTCCAATGATGCGTAGCTGGACGAGGGCGCCGGCATTGAGGCGCGCCAACTCGTCGGGTGTCGGCTCCCAGGCCGTGACCATCGAAGGCGTGGCTTCACCTCCCACTGTGCAGTTGATCATCTCGTCTCGCAGCGGCAGGCCGATGTAGCCCTGCGATTTGCCAAGGACGCGGGTAGCGCCGGCTATGCGAGCAATAATCATGGCGTGTCGCCGTTGTGAGAGGTGAGTGCTGGAGCCCGCGGCAGGCCGTTGATGGCGGCGTAGCAAGCGCAGACGCGATACATCCCATTGTCATCACGATGGATGCAGTAGAATACAGAACTGCCGTCGAACTCGCGCAACCGCCGCTGGTAGGCGTCACCGATATCCTGCGGGTCATGCGCCCGATGAGCGCATTCATCGCAAGCCTTGCGCCAGGCGAGGCCGTCGGTGTGCCAATCTACCTCGGCGCCATCCAAATCCGGCAGCCCGATCATAATTGGCCCCCAGGATCAGTCGCAAGGAGCGCGTCGCCCTCGTCATCGTCGTCCGGCTGGCAGAGATAGCCGCCGCACTTCATGCAGGTCTCGGTATCGAGGCCAAGGTCGCTGTGTTCCCAGCGGTCGCAGGCTGCGCAGTACATCAGCGCGTCTCCCCAACCATCGCGGGAGCCCACAGCTTCTCGCTCCGGATCGGCATTGAGTTTCCAACCTGCGTCGCCATGTGGCGCAGTTCGGCATTGGCTTCGTTGAGATCGCGCGGAAGGTCAGTGCGCGCCCATGCGACGGAGACACGGCAGATCGGGGTCGGAATGGCGAACCATCGATCACGCCAAAGCCAAAGGAATTGCCGCCGGCTGTGAAATACCTGAAACTCGTAGCCGAACAGCTTGCGGCGTTCGCTGGCCAGCGGGTGGCGCCATTGAAAGCTGTGAAGCTGTGCGCCCAGGCCTCCCATCCACGTATAGAGCTGACCGCTAAGCCAATAAAACTTGTCGTCGAAATACGGTGAGGCGAGGCCATGACCGTTGCCGAAGACCTTATGGTCGAGCCACATGATCATGCCGCACCATCCGTTTCCTGATTGCCCGTAAGCGCGGAAGCCTGTTTCAGGAACTCGGGCCAGATCTTCTGCCAGAATCCGCGGCTATCTCCGTCGGGGCGCTCGCGCGCAATGTCGCAGTAGTCGCCTCCATAGAGATCCATGATCTCTTCCGACTGGCAGAGGTAGCTGTAGAAGCTGTCGGCTGATTGGTGGTGTTCGAGGTCGTCGGCTTCGCGCCACGCCTGGCGGGCCTCATCCTTCGAGATGTCACCAACGCGGCGCGCTTCAAGGATGTGTTCCTTGATGCCTTTCACCGACGCCTCGGCATCGAAGCGCAGGTAGTCGCGTCGGGTCTTGCCCATGAAATAGTCGAAGTTCAGACCGGCCAGAAACTGCTTGAGCGTTCGGTCGCCGATTGAGCCCCAGCTATAATTGTAATTGCCAAAGCTGCCGTAGCTGGTGAATACGCCATGGGCTTCATCGACGTAGATGAACGCCCATTCGTGGCCCGCGCGGATGACGAATCGTTCGACTGCCTGTGTCATTGCGCCTCGCTCCCGCGGTCATTGCGAGCAAGCTCAACACCCTGTTTCCAGGACATATCGAGGATGGTCATGATCTCGTTCAACGCCTTGTGACATGCAATGTCACCATGTTCACGCCGGTCAAGCGCAAGATGATAGCCGCGTACGGCCTCGATCACCTTGCTCATCCCATGCGCTGGCCGGGAGAGGGCGGCGAGGCGAAGCTCCTCAAGTGCATAGTTTAGGCCCGACAACTCGCCGAAAGCGCGATGCCATGCGGTGTCCACGTTGGTCCACCCATGATCTTGCGTGGCAGTCTTGATCTCTGCCTTTCGCTTCTCCAGCGCCTCCCTCACCGCATCCGGCTCGGGCGAGGTGGTGGGGGCGGCGTAGACAGCTTCCACGGCGCAGCAGACATCGACGCTGGCGCAGTCGGTTGCGTCGATGCAGTGCGGGCACGACGCTGGGGCGCGCTGCGGTTCCGCGGCTATTGCAGCAGAGGGCGTGAGCACTCCGCGCGCCCAATTGGCACCTTCAATGAAAGCCTCGCGCTGGCTGGCAGCGGTGCTGTTTTCCTGGCTTTCTTCCTCGCTGTAGACTGATGCGAACGGATCAGGGTAGATGCTTTCCGCTTCGGACTTCGCCCACTTTTCGACGGGATCGCCCGCTTGTGGGGCATGATCGCTGCCGTCCATGGCTACCGCCGCCAGTTCCTCCCAGATCTCGGCGAGCGGACGTGCGATCAATTCGCGGCGGCGATCGGCCATGCGGCGGGCGATGTCGGCTTTCGATCCGGGCGTGATGCGTTGAATATCGCTCATGGTCAGCACCACACGACGTCGAAGAGCGGATCTTTGATCTGCGAGCGCACCCACTTGCGCATCCGGATGAAACGCTCCTCCGGAGTTTCCTTGCGCATTCGCCTGTACACTTCTCGCTGGCCCCGGTAGCCGATGCGCTCGATGAATTCATATTCGCCAGACCAACCGGACTCGTCGTTCATCCAAACGATCTCGCGAGCCAAGCAGCCTGCGATGTTGAACCTACCGGCCACGGTTTCGGCATCCTCGGGATCGAGGCCGGACATATCGACGCCGCGAAGCTTGCCAGCCGCGCCAATGGCGCACACAGCACCATCTTCGACCACCAATTCTTCCGCGATGAGCTGCTTGACCGTCATCCCGTTCATTCCGATCAGAATGTCTTTCAGCAGCGCCTGGCCGCGCTTGCCGCGGGTCGCGCTGGCGACCTGACCGCGGTACATCGCCAATGAGCCATCGTCATCGTAATCATCAACGTAACCTGAGCGGCTCATGACTGATCTCCGGTAGCGGGATGGGAAGGGGACGGTGATGCGGGTTCAGTGCGGAGGTGCGACATCATTCGGCAGCCTCCCGCATTTCGGGGCGGATGAGGCGCATCGCAGCGCGGCCGACAAACTCGGCATAAGCGGGCGGGATGGCTTCGCTCAATTCGCCAAGCGTCATCCAGTCGATGCCCATGGCCTCAGATGCTGCGGCCTTGTGGCCACCTTCCCAGACATCTCTGGTGCCCCGTCCGCCGGCAGACGCCGCGCGACGGCGAGCATGGCCGCCATAGACGCCGATCACGGGCCGATCGTCGTGAGCACAGGGTGGCGGCTCCAGATCGAAATTAGCCTCGATCAAGCGGTGGCGCTGAAGCTGGCAACCCTGTGCGCCCAGACCGAACATCGATCCGCACAGTGTCACGGGATCGCGCATGTCCCAGGCGGCGGCTTCGACGTTCTCGATTGCCCAGAGCGCCTTCACTGGCATCCGATCGCGGAAGCGGCCGATCATCAGCGGCTTGCCCTTGGTGCCAGGCGCGTGGCGCAGGGCGGTGTAGCCCTGGCAGTGCGGGCTTGCCCAAATGAAGTCGAAGCCATGCAGATCGACCGTCAGCGCGTCGGCCTGCATGAACGGGAACGGGTACCGGGGCTGTGGCTCGACATCGACGCCAACCACGTCGAAGCCGGCGCGGTGCAGGCCCATTGAAACCCCGCCGGCCTTGCAGCAGAGGTCGATGGCGCGGGGACGTCCGCACTGATGGGAAGCGACCGTCATGCCGCACCGCCAGTGCGACGCTTGCCGCCTTGGACTTGAACGTCAGCGCTTTGCGCCTGATGCCAGCGGGCATCGCGAGTGTCGTGGTCGAGCTGTCGGCGTTGCGAGGCGCGGCCCAGCTGAACTTCTGACGCCGCACGCAGCTGGTCGCCTCGATTGTATCGGCCAGTGGTGCGCAGGTCGGAGTGTGTCGCGCTCTTCTGGATGCGCTCTGGCGTGACACCCGCTTCGAAGGCCTCACTGATCCCGCCGGACCGCGAGTCCATGTTGAAGACGTTGTCTGGCACGCGGGCATAGCGGGCGACGATGCGCCATTTCCGGCGATACTCGGATGCCGTCCAGGGCATGCCGGTCGCTTCATTGATGATCACCGGTTCGTCACCGTCCGGGATCTCGTCCAGGAAGGCGAGCTCTTCCATCACCATTGGCGAGAGTTTGAGGTCGACCTCGACGGGCTTCTGCTTCTTGCTGGTGACGTGGCGCAGGATCAGGTCGTCATCGATCTCGGACCAGCGGAGGCCGCGCAGCCACTTTTGATCGTCCCAGACCTCATCGGAATCGCCGGGCTCACTGAGCGGCACCCACTCGCCGATGACGTCCTTCTGCCGGAGCATGAGCTCGAACTGCAGCGCCTGGGCGAGGGCGATCGAATGCCACCCGACGATATGAGCCCATGTCCGGACGGCGTCGGCCTGGTCGGCAGTGATCCGCTCGGTGCGGGCGCCGGCCATCGGAAACTTGAGCCTATGCAGGATCTGGCTAATCCGCTCGCAATGCGGGTCGGCAAGATGGGTGAAACCGAAGCTGAAGACCGTCCTCAACTGGCCAATCATCGAGTGGGCCATGGCGACCTTGTCGTCACCCTTCCACCCGGCGTGCCACTCGATCAGCGTTCTGCCGGTGATGAGTGCGATCGGCGTGGCGCCATGCTGGTCGCGGATGCGGCGCAGCATGCCGGCGTGGTTCTGACGGACGTGGAACCTCTGCCCATGGAAGCTCGACAGCGGGTCGGTCTGATAGGCGTCGATGACGCCAGCCAGTCGAGGGCCGAGGTGTCCGGGGGCGCCCCGGGAATCAACGGCCGGCATCTCGAGTGCGGTCTGGCCTGTCCACAGGATGACGTCGCGGCAATCGCTGGTCATGCCGATCACCTCGTCTTCCGATAGGGACGGGTGCGGTGGAGCGCCGGCATGAATCGTCCGCCGTCGGTTCGGGCCTTTCCGATTTCCCTGGTTGTTAGGGCGAGACCCTTACGCAGGCGCCGTTCATGCTGCGGACTTGCCGGCTTTTGAAGATGCTCAAGCTGGCTGACGGCTGTGCTGGACCAATGGAAGTATACGGGATTACGAGCGTTTTCGGTCCGAAAATGGATCAGGTCGCGGCGCGTGCGATCAAAGCTCATGCCCGGCCCTCCTGGGGAGAACCAGAAGCCGTGCAATTAAAGCTGAATGCAGGAATCTGCTGTCGGGGGGATAAGTGGTAGCGGGAGAGGGACGCGCTATCAAGTCCGAGACTAGGCGGAATCATTAGCGATATCAAAGGTCTGTCCGGAACATGGTAGCGGGAATTAGCGTGTTACATCTCGCAGGGATGTCACATCGACCCGCGGCCGGGAGAGCCTCCGGTGAGTCGTCCTTCTTATTTGTCGCGTCGTGGTGACGGCGGTTACTTCATTCAAATTCGGTTGGGGAAACCGGCAGCGGACCTCTTCGGTCTGCCTTTGTTCCGTGTCAGCCTAAGAACCAGTAACTACGCTGAGGCGCGGAGACGGCTGGTGAACAACCTTCCTTGGGTACAAGAACTGATCGACGCTCCAGACCTGGAAGCCATGGGCGAGCTGTTTGATGCGCGCCTGCGCCGCTATGTCGATCGCGGCTCGCCGACAGATGAGCGACTGCTGTCTGAGCGCTGCGCATTTGAGCACGAGGTTCGGCGTTTCATCGCGCGAGCGCAGGAGCGCAGCTACGCATATCCAGTGCGCTTCCCGCGGTTGCCGAGCCTTTGGGTCGATTTCGTCGATCAGAACAAGGCTAGCGAGAAGAAATTAGCCCGTATAGACGTTCGCCGTGTTGCCGGTGGTCAAAGCTCCATCACGGATCCCGGCAATGCACAGACGCCGAACTCAGAGGCGACATCGGTTAATTCAGCGGCATTCGATCCGATCGAGATGATCAACCGTCTCGTGAGGGACGCGGTCTCTCAGCGAATGCCTGTGTTTGCGCCCGTCGGAACCGCGCCGTTGGCGCCGACATTGCCATCAGTTCCGAATACTTCGCACCAAGCAGAAAGTCCCGCCGCGGATACTGCCATTCGTATGTCGGACGTGCTCGCCGAATTTCTCAAGCCCCCGGGCCGTAAACGTATGCATACCGCGAAAGGCAGAGGAGAAGCCGGGCCAGTCGTGCAATTTGCCGTCGATCTACTCGGCAATCCGCTTATGAACGGGATAACGGATGCGCAATGGCGGCAATTGGATGAAGCGTTGCCGGATATTCCCAACCGCCACAACATTCCGCAAGGAATCGCCAAGACGCTTTTTCGGCGCTATCAGTATGCAAAGGATAAGAACTGGGCGCAGTTGGAACGTGTGACGACCACGACCATCAAATCACGGTATTGGGGCGGACTTTATAAGTTCATCGACTTCGCGATCTCCGAGAATTACTATCGTGGCTCTCGGCCCACATTTGAATGTATCGATCCGGAAAACCTGGCTCCGCTGCCACGCGATGCATTCGATGACGAGGAGTTGCTGATGCTGTTGGCGATGCCGCTGTTCACCGGCTGCAAGAACGGCGTACACGTCTGGAAGCCAGGCAGATATTTTGTTCAATCTCACATCTATTGGGGATTCCTGATCTGTATTCTTACGGGCATGCGGCCGGGAGAGGTTGGTCAGCTAAAATGCATTGATATCAGGACCGATGGCGATTTCTTTTACTTCGACCTGAGGCCATTCGACGCCCGGAATGGGCGCGTGGCGTTACAAGATCTGCGCAATTTGAAAAGCAACGCTGCTGGTCGGATCGTTCCTATTCATCCGTTGCTGATCGAACTTGGTCTTCTCGATCGCATGCAAGATTTGATGGACGCACAGGAAGAGCGCCTTTTCCCGGAATGGGAATCTTACGTCCGAAAAGACGGCACGGTCCGTTGGTCCCAACCTCTGAGCAAGGCCTGGCAATATGTGAAGAAGGTTCTCCAGATAGATCGTGCGGATCTGACTTTGTATAGTACGCGGCATCTCATGGCCGATTGGCTGGATAATAGTTCAATTGCACAACGCACCCGTGACCGAATTCTCGGGCATGCGAGCGATGTTCGTGGTCGGTATGGTCGAAAAGGCATTCTCGACCCGAAAGTCGCCGAAGCGATCGAAGCATTGGAGCCGCCGGTGGTGAAGAAAATGCGGGCGATCCTGCTCAATGCGAAAGCTCGCGCGGATGCGGGAGAGCTGATTGTGCTCAAGCCCCATTTGAGCCCGCAATCTCTTGTACCGATGAAAGGGGCGAAGCGTGGGTGACGCATTTTTCTTGTCGGTGTTGCCGAACTTTCCGCCGCTCTCGCGCTATTTGGTGAGTGAGATATTGGAAGCCGGTGACTGCAATGAAGCGATAGATGATTGGGGTAAATTAGGAAGGCAGCTGAATCTGGCGCGTCATTGGCCTTTGATCCAACGTCGTTTTGCGAAGACGAGAAATACTGACAGAGCAAAGAGCTGCATCAAGATCGCAGACGAGGCCGAAAAACTGGTTGATCTTCTAGACGGATCGTCTGGTGACCTGTCTTCATGGAAAGCGCATGTTCTTCGCTTGTCGTTGGAGGCCAGGCGCGAAGCAGAGCGCGAGATTCCTGCGATGAACGTACCCTACAGTGGCTTCGACTGGCTGGTTGGGCATTATTTGGCGGAGATTTATTGCACATTGAGCGGGCGCAGCGTCGGTTTTTCGACGGATCAAGAGGGGCAGCGAGGAGGCCCCTTTGTTCGATTTGTCGAAGCGGTGTTAGAATGCAATAATATTCGAACTGGTAATGATGCCCCTTACAGCAAGGAAACGATCGCTAAGGCGATTGGAAATGTAGCTCGCGCGAGCTGAATCCGTTCAATTGATGAAGTCCTATTAGGAGCATGCGTACCAGAAGGGTACGCCGCTGGTCGAAAATTTAAACGGCGCACCCTTTAGCGTCTGCGGCTCCGTTAGCCGACATTGCCTCCAGTCGGAATGATCCGGCCTGTGAGGACAATATGGACACGCATGAGTATGAAGCTGCGCCTGATCACCCGTTGATTGATAGCGCTGCGATCAAGCCGCCCGATAACTTCAATGGGAGTGAGGCTATCGATGCGCTCAATCCCTTTGCCGATACGGATCCCCAGGTCCAGAATTCGAACCGCCTGGATTTGGTCACCTATCATTCTGCACGAGCTGTTGCGGGTGTTGGTCACAATTCCGACGTGGATGCTAAAAATGTCTCCCCGATAGACATTTCGGAAGATATCGCCAGCGTCGATCAGGCCATCCGGGAGGTCGATGACGCGGAGACCGCTGCAGAACAGTTGAAGCTGCCGGCTTCTTATGCGGCGTTGGCGCGTATCTTCGCGCTTATCCTGAAGATTGTGGCGGCAATGCCCCTGCAGCATTTCTGCGTCATGATGGGCATCGAGATCCACGGCAACACCAAGAACAATCTCCAGCCGATCGTTGCGTGGCTGTGGCGCACTTATAAGAGCGAGTACGTCCGCCAGGTCGTCTGGCGTTGGAGCGCGGTGCTGGCCGTTGCGCTGGAAGGTGGTGTCCCAGTCGAAGAGTTTCCGCAGTGGATTGAGAAGAACGGCATCGGGCCGATGGTTCGCCTTCATCAGGAGCGGAAGAAACAAACGGTGCCCGCGGCGGATGCTGCCGCCGAAGAGATCATCGCGCAGGGGATGTGCGCCCAGGGCGAAGACGCGCCGCGCTTGTCCGCAACACAATTGACCCGCAACGAGGATATGGGGAGGCATATCGCAGTGATCGAGATTCACCCGCAGGGTGAGTTCCAGTTGCTGACTTTGCTCCCGGCGACGCCTGAACAAATCCGACGGATGTTGGTCAATCTCGCCCGTAAGCGCCAGTCGCGGGGAGCATAATGAGCAACGAGCAGCACGCCCCGTGCCCTGCCCACCGCAGGTGGGCACCGATGTCAAATTTTCTGGCGAAAATACAGGCGCTTAGTTCAGCCCCGCATCCCCGACCCTACGCCATCAACGAGATGTTGATTCCGCAGGGTCGGGGATGGCTGAGGCGCATTGACATTGATGAAGTGGCGGTGGGCAGGGCACGGGGCGATGGGGAAGAACACTGGCTGACTGAGAAGATGTGGGAATCTGGAAAAGAGGAAGAAGAGGAAGAAGAGGAAGAAGAGGAAGAAGAGGAAGAAGAGGAAGAAGAGGAAGAAGAGGAAGAAGAAGAAGAAGAAGAAGAAGAAGAGGAACGCTGCAGGAGCGAAGGGAGGTCGCGATGATTGTCACTGACCGTGATCTCCGCCTGCTTCTTTGGCTCAACGGATGGGGCTGGGCGACACTGGAGCAAATCGCGACTTGGTTGGGGATCGACTTCTCGACAGCCGCTCGCAGGGTTCGAAAACTGATCGAGGCAGGGCTGATCAAGCGGATAAAAATTGATGGCCTCACGCTCAATCCGATCGCCGTGACGCGAGCCGGATGCCAGCTCGTAGGAGATGATCTGCCTCCTCTGAGCGGCGTTCGTGTTGGGGCGTTGCATCATGACGCCATGATGGTGGATCTGGAGCAAGTAATACTGCGGCAACGCCCGACTGGATTGATCCGCCCTGAGCGTCGGATTCGATCACTCAGGGGAAATATCGGGGAGGTCGGGCGACACACGCCCGATGCTGAACTGCATGAACCAGGCCGGCTGCCGATTGCGTTCGAACTGGAATTATCGCGAAAAACTCCGAAACGCATCCAAGGAATCATCGATCAGTACGCGACCTCTCAAGAATATAGCGCCGTGTTCTACGTCGTCACGAGTGAAAGTATGTCGGACTATGTTTTGCGTTTCACGGAAGGCATGAGCGATTTAATCAAAGTGCGAATGTATCGCGGATAACGGGCAAGGAGCTGCCAATGAGATCAGACGATACCACGATTTTTGTTTTCATCGTGCTGGCATTCTTGGTGCCCGCGCTGATGACGGGGGCTGGTGCGGTCATCGCGTGCGTGGTTATTTTTGCAAGTTGGTTCCTCGGCCGGCCCGTTGCAATTGGGCTTTTCTCCATGGTCGTGGCTGGATTAGCGTTCGTAGTTCAGCCGCTATTTCCTGGATTCTTCAATTTTTTCCATGGAATGGCCGTCGCTTATCACGCAGCGCTCCAGCAGGAGAATTATTGGTTAGCGTTTATCGGGAAATGGCTGAGCTTTACTCTCGATTCTGAAGCTTGGCTCCGTGTCCTGCCACTAGGCGCGCTATGCGGTGGTCTCGTGAGCATATTCTCCGCAGAGCGTCGCGATGGCATCTGATCGTTTCCAGGTGAGGCACCCGTCACCGTGGGCACGCATGCGGGCAAAGTCCATTCTTGCTGGCCCAGCGATCGTAGAGGAAAAGATCGTTGTTGGCGCCGACAAGCAGACTGGAGAGCGTGTCGGTGTTTCTCGCAGCCAGCTAAACAACCACACCGTCGTTATCGGCCGAAGCGGTCGGGGGAAGACTGAAACCATTCTCACTCTTTGCGACGGCGCGGCAAAGCTCGGAATGCCAATCCTGTTTGTGGACGGAAAAGGTGATCCCGCGGTGCTGGAAGGCCTGCGGTCGATCGCTCTGGGGAGCGCCAAGAAGTTTTACGCATTCGACAGCATCGCGCCGGAAGTGAGCTGCGCGTGGGATATATTTGCCGATCTTGGGCCGACCACGCAAGCCGACATCATTGTCCGTTTGCGGAAGTTCAGCGAGCCGCACTATGAGGCGAAGGCAGCTAAATTCGCTTTGGTCGCTTGTAAGGTGATGCGCCACACGGGCCAAAAGGTCGATGTGTTCTCATTCCATCGGTCGCTCTCGGTCAATTGGCTTCTCGCAAGTTTGCGTCATCGCGCAAGAAAAGACGACGTTGCGGGACGCGAGTTGATGCAGGAGGTAACCGAACTAAGGGCAATCGAAAAGGAAGCCGTCGATAGTCTCATGTCCGAGGTTGGTCGCCTAAAGGATGCCTCGTGTGGATGGCTTTTCGATGTAAAGCGTGCGCTCGAAGAGAAAAGGGAGTTGTTGCGGCTCACGCAAGCTCGGCGGGAAAACGCTATTGTCTACGTTGGCTTGCCAGCTCTTGAGTATCCTGAGACTGCGGCGAAGGTCGGGGCGCTCGCAATTGCGGCTCTCAAAGCAAATCTACCAATCTTGGATCGAGAGAACAGTCTGCAATCTAAGACTCCGCTGCCGCTGGAAAAGAAGCAGATATTCTGTGTTTTCGACGAGTGGGCTTCTTTTGCGGGAGGCGGCGATCATATTCGTGGCGTGGTCAATATGGGGCGGAGCTGGGGGGCGTCGGCGTGTTTGGCTGGTCAAAGTTGTGCGGATTTTTTCGTCGATGGCAATGACACGCTTCTGCGCCAAGTGGCAGGCTCATGTGCCAATTTCATCGTGCATGAATGCAACGATCCGCAGGATGCAGAATATGCAGCGAGTCTATTTGGCACCGTCGATGCGATTAGTTACACCGCGCAAACCATGGGCGGAGCGCCGACAGGTGCCGCATCGGCGCGCCGCACAAAGGTATTCGTTGTCCATCCAGATGACATCAAGAACATTGGTGTTGGCGAGGCGTTTCTAATGAACAAGAACGAGAAGAATAAAAAGACAAATCGGTCTGTTGTTCGGTTGGTTCGAATACGTCGGAGAGGTCAGTTACCAAATTAGATCCAGTGTTTTGCGACGTGAGGTGAAAATTCTAAATCCCCGCGTTCGATCATCATCGCAGCGACTTCATCAAAGGCGGGTATTTTTAACGAGGGGGAGCCGTACCCTACGTTCTTTCCGCGAGCACATGCTCCATGCGCGTTGATGTGAGTAACTACAGCAATTTACTTTCTTGAGGCGCTATGGCTTATCTTCTTAGACGTCTGAGCTGATGATAACCCGTAAGAAATATTATGAAATAAACTCGTTGCCGGACCAAAGCGCGTCGAAATAACATTCAACTAGTGGGCGAAATATAAACAAGCTCGCAGTTGGGACGCAAATGTCTGAGAACGCGAGTAAAAGCGATAAATCAGGCCTCGCTGCTCTGATTTTGATGCTGCGTTTCAATGGCGTGGCAGCCGAAGCCGAGCAACTGCGCCATCGCCTTGGTCAGGCCGTTGTCGATGCGGCAGAAATCATCCGCAGCGCGCGTGCGCACGGATTGAAGGCGCGGATCGTCACGCAGAAGTGGAAGCGGCTCGCCGCCGCAACGTTGCCGGCGATTGCGTTGCTGAAGGACGGCGGTTTCCTCATTCTCGGCAAGGCAGTGGACGACAAGGTTCTCGTTCAGGAGCCTCTGAACGGCCGCCCACAGCTTATGCCGCGGGCGGACTTCGAGGCGGTCTGGGCCGGGCAGCTCATCGTGATGACGCGCCGTGCCTCGCTGGGCGAACTCGCGCGGCGGTTCGACATCACCTGGTTCCTGCAGGCGATGCACAGATATCGCGGCCTGCTCACCGAAGTGCTGGTCGCCTCGTTCTTCCTGCAGATCTTCGCGCTGATCACGCCGCTGTTCTTCCAGGTGGTGATCGACAAGGTGCTGGTGCATCGCGGCCTGACCACGCTGGATGTGCTGGTCGCCGGTCTTATCGCGGTGTCGATCTTCGAGACGGTGCTGACGGGGCTGCGCACCTATGTGTTTTCGCACACCACCAACCGCATCGATGTGGAACTCGGCGCGCGTCTGTTCCGCCATCTGCTGGCGCTGCCAATCGGTTATTTCGCGGCGCGGCGGGCAGGGGACTCTGTCGCGCGGGTGCGCGAGCTGGAAAACATCCGCAATTTCCTCACCGGCTCGGCGCTCACGCTGGTGATCGATCTGGTCTTCACCATCGTGTTCCTCGCGGTGATGTTCTATTACTCGCCGACCCTGACCTGGATCGTGGTCGCGTCCTTCCCGATCTTCATTGCTATCTCGGTCGGCGTCACGCCGCTGTTCCGGAAGCGGCTCGATGAAAAGTTCGAGCGCGGCGCCGAGAACCAGGCGTTTCTGGTTGAAAGCGTCAACGGCGTCGAGACGCTGAAGGCGATGGCCGTGGAGCCGCAGATGCAGCGGCGCTGGGAAGAGCAGCTCGCCGCCTATGTGGCCTCCAGTTTTCGCGTGCTGTCGCTCGGCAACTGGGCCAGCCAGAGTGTGCAACTGGTCAGCAAGATCGTCACCGCGCTGACGCTATATTTTGGCGCGCATCTGGTCATCAACGGATCGCTCACCGTCGGCGAACTCGTCGCCTTCAACATGCTGTCCGGCCGCGTCACCCAGCCGGTGCTCCGTCTCGCACAGCTCTGGCAGGATTTCCATCAGGCGCGGCTGTCCATCGCGCGGCTTGGCGATATCCTTAACACGGCGCCGGAGCCGGCCTATACGGTCGGTCGCGCCACGCCGCCGCCGATCCGTGGCGCGGTCGAATTCGATCACGTCAAATTCCGTTATCGGATCGACGGGCCGGAAATCCTCCACGACGTCAGCCTGCAATTTCCGGCCGGGCAGGTGGTCGGCATCGTCGGCGCCTCCGGCTCCGGAAAATCGACCCTCGCAAAGCTGGTGCAGCGTCTCTACGTGCCGGAAAGCGGTCGGGTGCTGATCGATGGCGTCGATCTCGCGATGGTGGATGTCGCCTGGCTGCGCCGGCAGGTCGGTGTCGTCCTGCAGGAGAACGTGCTGTTCAACCGCACCATTCGCGAAAATATCGCGCTGGCCGATCCCGGCCTGCCGATGGAGCGCATCGTCACCGCCGCGAAACTAGCCGGAGCGCATGAATTCATCCTCGAAATGCCCGAAGGCTATGACACGATGGTCGGCGAGCGCGGCGCCAGCCTGTCCGGCGGGCAGCGCCAGCGCGTGGCGATCGCCCGCGCGCTGGTCGGCAATCCCCGCATCCTGATTTTCGATGAAGCCACCAGCGCCCTCGATTACGAGAGCGAGCGCATCGTGCAGCAGAACATGCGCAGCATCGCGCAGGGACGCACGGTACTGATCATCGCCCATCGGCTCTCCACCGTGCGATCAGCCGATCGCATCATCACGCTGGAACGCGGCCGCCTCGTTGAAGATGGAACCCATGATGAGCTGATCCGCACCGGCGGCCGCTACGCATCCCTCCATCGCATCCAGGCCGGCATCCATGAAGTGGTGTGAGCGCAAGAGCGGAGGCATCGCATGAGCACTGACGCAGCGACCGCCGCCACGCCGCAGCCGGCCGGGCCGGAAGCGCCGAAGCCAAGCCTCGCGCCGCCAAAAATCGTGCGCAGGCGCGAGGAGCTGGAATTCCTGCCCGCGGCGCTCGAGATCATCGAGACGCCGGCGTCTCCGGTCGACCGCGCCATCGCCTTGACCATCATCGCCTTCTTCGCGCTGGCGCTACTGTGGAGCTGTCTCGGCCGGATCGACATCATCGCCACCGCGCAAGGCAAGATCGTGCCGACCGGCCGCACCAAGACGATCCAACCGCTGGAAGCCGGCACCGTCACCGCGATTCATGTCCGTGACGGCGACCGCGTGCGCGCCGGCGACGTGCTGGTCGAGATCGACCGCACCATCACCACGGCCGAGCGCAACCGCGTGAGCGCCGAATGGATGCGGGCCAAGCTCGATGTGTCCAGGCTCTCGGCGTTGCAATCCGGCCTCGCCACGGCGACGGTTGGCGACTATGCCGTCCCGCCCGGTGTGCCCGAGCATGAGGTGCTGCGCAGCCGCGGCGCCATGCTGGCGCAGGCCGAGCAGCAGGCGGCAAAAATCCTCTCCTTCGATCAGCAGATCGCGCAGAAGGAAGCCGAAGCGAATGGCCTTGCGGCGTTGATCGACAAGATCGAGGCCAGCCTGCCTTTCGTCACCGAAACCGCCGAGGTGCGCGAAAAGCTGTTGAAGCTGGAATTCGGCAATCGTCTGGCCTTCCTCGACTCCCAGCTCAAGCTTAGCGAACAGCGCCACGACCTGATCGTGCAACGCCGTCGCCTTGCCGAGATCGCCGCGGGCAGATCGGCGCTGGAGGCCCAGCGCGAGCAGACCCGCGCCGAATATGCCCGCTCGGTGATGATGGATCTCGCGGACGCCCGGCAGAAATCAGCGCAACTCGGTGAGGACATGATCAAGGCAGAGCGGCGGATGAGCGACCAGATGCTGCGCGCGCCGGTGGACGGCACCGTGCAGCAACTCGCGATCCACACCGTCGGCGGCGTGGTGTCGCCTGCGCAGCAATTGATGGCGATCGTGCCGGCGGACAGCAAGCTGGAAGCCGAAGCGATGCTGCCGAACAAGGATATCGGCTTTGTCACACCGGGCCAGTGGGCGGAGATAAAGGTCGATACGTTCAATTTCACCAAATACGGATTGCTGCGCGGCGAGGTGATCAACGTCTCGCAGGACGCGATCACGCGGGAGAAGCCGATGGACCGCGTCGATCCCGGCAAGACGCGCGCCGCGCTCGCGGACAGCAGTGAGCCGCAGGGGCAGGAACTTGTCTATGCGGCCCGCGTGTCACTGGATCGCACGCAGATGCAGGTCGAGGACAAGATCGTAAACCTCGCGCCGGGCATGGCGGTGACGGTGGAGATCAAGACGGGGCGGCGCCGGGTGATTGAGTACATACTGTCGCCAATCCTGCGGTACGGACACGAGGCTGCAAGGGAGCGATGATATGCCATTGTCCGTCAGGTTATCAATCGAACGCGATGCAGAGTTGTCGTCGAGCATTCGATTGCTTGTAAAAGAAGTCGGCGGAAACGTAATTGGTGAGTTGAGGTTTTCGCAGGAATACAAAGCGGATGTGAAAAGGATACGATCCCCGCAGCCAAAGCCTTTGGATTGCGCGACACTCGATCTCATAATCTTGTATCTTGAGAAGAATTTAGCAGGCGCGATTCAAGTTGATCGCTTGGCGAGTGAATGTCGAATTAGCGAATATCACTTTTTCCGTAGATTTAAGGCGACTTTTGGCGTCTCCCCGTATTCACTAGTGACATCGATCCGATTGATCTGGGCGAAGCACTTGATTGCAACGACAAGCTTGTCGGTTCCTGACGTTTCCAGCTTAGTCGGAATTTTAAACGCAAGTTACTTTCGACGGCAGTTTCGAAGGCTGCACAATAAGAGTCCGGCTGATGTTCGGTTACTAAAAAAGCGCGTTACGGACGCTTTTGAGCTTTCCGTTTCAGTGCGGTCCGGAATGCAAGAATCGCAGGAATTGAGCTGTTCAAAATCGAGCAGGTAGATAATGTTTCTAATGGTTGTGGTTGTGTAATTCGAGCGGTCATCAGATAGGCGCTAAGGATAGCGCTATTTGATGAATGAAGGCGCGTCGATGGGGCATTGCGATTGAAATGGACCGCATAATCCTAGGCATAAACCAAATGCTGAACATAGATGTGTCTCTTCGTGACACACGAGAGATCGCTTTCTTTGTCTTTGTTCCGGCAATTCTAGGCACCGTTGTTGCGCGGTTTGTTACCCATCGCTGGATGGTTCGAGCTAGTCTCCCAAAGCAAAAACTTGAGCCGTGGGCGACTTCTTTCATGATGGGCTTGCTTGTCTGTCCAGCGTGGTTGGCGATCTATGTTTTTGCGAACTGGATGGCTGCTGCAAATGTTTCCATCCATGCGATTCTTGTGTGCCTTCTAAGCGCGCCGCTAATCGCCGTCGTTGCCTTTCTTCCGCTTTGTCTGATCGTAATCCCGTTGCTTCTAGCCACTGTCGAGGCGAGTACGCGCGGTCGTAAACTCGCCCGAAGTAGCGTTGTTATTGCGATCTGCGCGGCTTCTCTTTGCTTCCAGTACTACTATGCCCTGCTTCTTGCGCAGAAAATGAAGAGTTGAACTCTTCACTAATCTTGAAACAGATGGACGGATGTTATGGCGGACCTCACTCTCGCGACACGGCCTCTTATTCCATTTCTCCAAGGGTGGCTCTCAAGTCATTCTAGCTACATAAATCAATATGCTGCGGCTGTTGGTTTGCGTTCGACCCTGATAGTAGGGGGGGTTCTTCAAGAGGCGTCTACCATATTGAAGGAAGCGGAGATCCCCGACGGCTCTGGAGGAACTATTCCGGTAATTGCCGAACGCCAGGCGGATGTGTGGATCGATCATGGATTGTTCAACATTTTCTCTGCGCTGGGCCATCAGTATTTCGCAAACGACTTCATTGCGCGAAAGAGTGATATAATCGGCGGGAAAGCGGCGAGCAGCATTCAGAAATTGGTAAGCCCGACTGGCAACGACTTGGGGTACGGAAATATCAATCTGGGGACTGCCATTCTTTACTTGCAAAGATATTTGGAAAATCCTGGGTTTTACTTGGCCGATCCGAGTCAGGCCGCCAGCGATCCGCTGCAGTTGCAGCAATACGCAAACGACTATGTTAAGCTGGCTGGGGATCTGATCGATCCATCTAAAAATGCAACGTGGGCAATTGCGGCGCTTGTATCTAAGCAAGGTGCCGTTGATTTTTCTGGGTTCTATGGATCAAGTTTCACGTCGAAATCTGAAGCGGAGCAGACTGCTTATCTGACGACCTTTTTTAAGCAGGGTGAAGCAACTATCCTTCGAAAAGTGCCTGACGTATATGCGAATGACGCTCTGTATCCGCCAATGTTGCGTGGTGCGGCCGAGGGAAGCGGGGGTCCCTTTGTGCTCGACAATTTTCAGACAATAAAGCTCATCTTGGATGGTGCTTATCTTTACGACGGACCTCCGCCAAGCGTGTTCAACGTTCAGAACGCTTCGTTGGTTGGGAACACGATTACGCTCTCGGGAGTTTTAAATGGGTCTGAGCAGTGGTCGTTCTCCCAAAACGTTCTAACCGGTCAGATCACCATAGGAACGTCTACTTACGGTCAGGTCGGCTCGTTTTCGCAAGATGGCTTGTTTAGCGTATCTTCTGCTAGCTCTGGCGCTTTGCTTTTTGGCATATCTGATCCTGATAAAGGGGGGAGCCGTATTCTAACGCTAACCACGTCGGGAGGATATGAACTCAGCTCTGGTGGGGAAATCTTATTTGGAAGTCTCCCGGGTAGCAAAGCCAGTATCGATTCATCAGGAATAACGATTACCCAACCCCCAACTTCCGCAGGAAAAATTACAACGGTTCGCCTTGGGGACGACGAAACCTTATCATTGGGATTCGGAATTGCAGACGGAAGTGGCAATATTACGAATCTGCCAAATAGGATTACTCTTAGCCTTGCTCTGCCTGGTGCGAATGACCGGATTGAGACTGGTCTTGATGGCACTCTTTCATATATCCTCGGAGCGACGGGGGATACACTTGTTATCAATCCGGATAGTTCTGCCTTCTTGATCGGCCCAACGGCGCAGATATTGAGAAGCTGGACGGCTGGGCAACTTGGCTCAGTTGAGCAGAGATCTGACGGAGATGTCGTGCTCGGTCTGATTGCTGGTGTTGGCGGCGCAGGTAGTGCGCTGCAACAGTTCTTGCTTGATCCTGCTGGTAGTTTGACCTCGTTAAACGGGCTCAACTATACCGCTCCCAGCGACTGGTCAAATGTACCCCCTGGTACAATCGCTTCGGACGCGACGTCTTTGCAAAACACCATCAATGGCCTGATTGGCACGACAGCACCAGGCGGGTCGATCACAAATTCGCTGTTGGATGTTTCTGTACAAAGTTGGGCACAGACTGGATCTCTTCAGGGCGGATCGGTGCAAAATCCTCCCACTACGTGGGTCGATGGTGGGCGGGGTCTAAGCTTTCCTTACGCTTACGCAGCATCTCCGGTAATCAATAGCGATGGTATGTTGGCTGTCGCACAGAGCTATCTCATAACCGGTAATATCGGTCCCGCTAGGCAGGCGACGCAGAGTGCCATCAACGATTTCTGGGCAAGAATCGACGTTAACGGCGGGCAGTTCGGTCTTGGTGTTCCCGTCGTGTCGTCGGTTCCTTTTCTGCAGCAAACAGCTCGCTGGGCAGCACTGTCTGGTTGGGGAGATACATTGCAGAATATCGACCCTCTTGTGCTTGACCTCGACGGAGACGGAATCGAGCTGACGAACTGGATCGAAGGGAATGTATTTTTTGACACAGTCGGCGATGGTAAGCAGCATCAAACGGGCTGGGTTTCCGGCGGTGATGGCATTCTCTCTATCGACTTAAATGGAAATGGAAAGATTGATGACATTTCCGAGACGCTGTCGGTCAATTTCAATGCAGGTAGCACGCCCGGCAATTACGCCGATGGCTTGGCGGCTCTCGCAGCGCTAGCTCTGCCGAACGCAACAGTGTTTTCCAGCGCGACATCACGGGTCAACGTGGCGACGGGCCACCTCTACTTCGACGATCTAAGAGTTTGGATTGACGCCAATCAAGATGGCAAAACGGATGCTGGAGAGCTGAAGACTCTGAGTGAGCTTGGAATCGTTTCAATAGGTCTTGTTGGAAGCGGAAATCGTGGCGAGACGATCGCCGGTAACGACGTCATCAATCGGGCAGTGTTTACGAGAGCGAACGGTTCTACGGGTCAAATTGCTAGTATCGACTTTCAAGTCGATGCTGCTTCAGTCAGCGTCACAACGACAGCCGGAGCGGCGATCATTAAGTCGGAAGGCTCCAGCAACGTCACAAGCTATGTTGTCACCGATGGCTCGGGTCATACGATCAACGTATCGACGTTTACGCTAGCCGATGGCGCGCGCCCGACTGCTTTCTACTCGACGACGGGTAACGACAGCTTCATCGTCAATTCGAATGACACTCAGAGCTATTGGCTCGGAGGCGGAACCGGGTCTATGACGCTGCGGGGCGGCGCCGGAAACGATGTTCTTATCATAAATGCGAACACACTCCAGGCAAATATCGACGGCGGCGCTGGTTTCGATATTGTAAAGGTCAACGATACTGTTGGCGTGACGCTGAATCTCGCAGCAGCTCATGTTGAGGAAGCGATTGGCGGCGCCGGCAATGATACGTTCAACGCTTCCGGAATGACCTCGAATGCCTTCCTCGATGGCGGCGCCGGAAACGATATATTGATTGGCGGTGCGGCCAATGATGCGATTGGCGGTGGAGAAGGCGACGATTACATTGATGGACGCGATGGCAATGATGTGCTGCGCGGAGGCAATGGGCGCGATATTATATTCGGCGGTGATGGAGACGACATTCTCTTTGGAGAAGCTGGAGACGACGTTCTGATCGGAGGTGCGGTGTCCGGTCCGAACGGCGCCAATGTTCTCGAAGGCGGGGAAGGCAACGACCTCTTGATCGGGACGGGGGGCTATTCGATTGCGCGCTTCCGAGGAAATTTTGCCGACTACAGTTTCACGCGAAACGCTGACGGCACGTTGACCGTTACCGACAAAATTGAGAATCGCGACGGAACAGACACACTCAAAGATATATCCGCGCTCGATTTCGCAGACATTAATCAGGTAGCTATCGTTTCCAGCGGATCGGGTTACGGATTCAGCCTACCTGTCAACGACGAGATAAAGGTTTTCGGTACAGGTCCGTATACGATTGCAGCATCAACGCTACTGGCTAACGACACGAATTTCGCTGGATTGGCTATCGCGATCCGGCAACTTATTGATGTCAACGGTAATGCTATCGGGCGTGGCACGAGTGGCCAAGTGATCGGTGGCGTTGCCGCACTGAGTTCAGATGGAGCAACCATCACGTTCACGCCGGCTGCTGGCTTTACGGGTGTGATGCAGTTCAAATACTATGTGCAGGACGCTGGCGGCAAGAACGGCATGGTCGTGCAACAGGTCAGCACAGGCAATAGCGCCGAACTGTCGGGTACAGTGTTCTTGAATACGCCTGACCAACCAAATGAGCCGTTGTTCAATCAGCAGTGGTATTTGTCGCAAGTGAACGTTCTTCCTGTCTGGAAGGATTATACGGGAGCTGGTGTAAGCGTTGGAGTGTTTGATCCGACTGGAAACGCTAACCTTGGCCATTCCGATCTAGTCGCGAATGCTGGCGCATCCTACAAGGTCAACGGAAATCCAGGTGTTGAGGCTTACGGAAACCACGCGACAATTGTGGCTGGCATCATCGGTGCGTCGCGGAATGGCGAGGGTGTCGTCGGGGTCGCGTATAACGCAACGATCAGTTCCGAAGCGCTGGCGCCCAAGACGTATCTCGACATCGCCAATATCTACAACTGGTACCGTTACGACGTCGTCAACAACAGTTGGGGAACGACAGGATACTTCAATCTCACCGGGCAAGATATTCCGTTCTACAAGACCGCATTTGAGCAAGCAGTCGTTTACGGCCGCAACGGACTTGGTACCTCGATCGTGTTCGCTGGCGGAAATAGTCGGAACCAGGGTGACAACTCAAATTATCATAGCGACAGCAACTCTCGATACGCGATCAATGTCGGTGGTGTGAACGCGCAGACAGATCTCGGATCGCTTCTGATCAATCCTGCTGCGTTCAGCACGCCAGGGGCATCGATCCTCGTCTCTGCGCCTGCGTCGAATGTTGTATCGACAAGCGAGCTTATCACAAGCTCCACAGGAACGACGTTTGGGAGTGATTATCAAGCCGCAAAGGGTACATCATTTGCAGCGCCGATCGTCTCGGGCATAGTCGCGCTGATGCTCGAGGCCAATCCGCTGCT
This sequence comes from Bradyrhizobiaceae bacterium PARB1, assembly GCA_002256345.1. GTDB lineage: Bacteria > Pseudomonadota > Alphaproteobacteria > Rhizobiales > Xanthobacteraceae > Tardiphaga. The sequence goes on from NKIY01000001.1 coordinate 756,209, forward strand.
TGGGTATCGCGACATCCAGAAGATTTTGGCTTATTCGGCTTCGGAGGTTGATCCATCGAATGCGACGTGGACATACAACGGCGCCTTCAATTGGAATGGTGGCGGGCTCCACGTGAGTAATGACTACGGATTCGGTATGGTCGATGCTCTTGCGGCTGTGCGTCTGGCCGAGACATGGACGGAGCAGCAGACCTACTACAACGAGCAAGTTCAGGGCGTGCATAATGAGCCTGGCGATGGGCAGCCGGTACCAATACAGGATGGAGGCGGCTTGTCATGGACGACGAATGTCGCGTTGGGGGACTGGTTTAGCATCGAGCATGTCGATCTGCGCATTACGCTCGAACACGCCAATCTCGGTGATCTGAAGATCAAATTAACGTCACCCGATGGTACCGTTTCGATTTTGCTAGATCGTCCAGGCGTCTCCGTTGCCGATCCAGATGGAACCGGAACGACGTCACTCAACTACACCTTCGATAGCGTGCAGTTCTGGGGCGAGGCGATCACGGGTACATGGACGCTGGAGGTCACCGACAATAGTCTTAATGGTGCGACGGGGGTCGTGAAGGACTGGGATCTCTATTTCTATGGCGAAGATACCACCTTCGACGATACCTACATCTACACGAATGAATTCGGCTCCCTCGGGACCGGTGCTCGCGCCACGCTTGTTTCAAATGGCGGATTTGACACTCTGAATGCGGCTGCAATCACTTCGGACAGCGTCATCAACTTGACACCTGGATCGATCAGCACCCTCGCTGGGCGTAGTCTGGTGATCAACAGCCCATCGACCGTTTATAATGCGTTTGCCGGTGATGGGAACGATCAGTTGATCGGAAGCTCTGCAGACAATGCGTTGTACGGTGGTCGTGGCAACGATGTTCTAAGCGGTGGAGACGGCCGCGATATTCTTTCGGGCGATCAAGGAAATGATGTCATGACCGGCGGCGCAGGCCAGGACATGTTCGTCATCAAGAAGAGTCCTGGAGATCAGGACACGATTGTCGATTTCAAGGTTGGCGGGATCGAAAAGATCGCATTTGTCGCATTTGGTGCCAGCTTCTCTTATGCGTCGATCACCGTTACGCAGATCGGAGCGAATACCGTCCTCGGCCTGGGCGACGGACAAACGGTCACCTTACAGAATTTTACGGCGAGCCAGTTCGTCGCTGGCGACATTCTAAGTTTCGATAACTTCCGCTATCTGAGCCAGAGCACCGGTACGGCAGGGTCCGATACTTACGTCTGGGCGGGTGATAATGATTGGCTCGCGCTTGGAGAAGGCGGAAACGACTCTCTGTTTGGCGGGACCGGGAATGACAGGTTGTTTGGCGGAGCGGGACAGGACCTGCTGTCGGGCGGTCTTGGAGATAATACGCTCACAGGCGGCGCCGATGCGGATCTGTTTGTCATAAGCAGTAATCCTGGAGGTCTCGATACGATCACTGACTTTACGCCTGGCAATCTGGACCGTATCGCCATCGTTGGCTTCCCGGCAATCCGGTCGTTCAGCGATCTTGTCGCAACGCAAGTTGGAGCAGATGCGGCAATTAATCTCGGTGAAGGTCAGGCGCTTTTGCTGAAGAATACGCTTGTTAGCTCGCTTTCGATCAATAGTTTCGTGTTCCTCGAAACATTCCCATACGTAAATCAGGTAACGGGTACCGCTGGCGTTGAAGCGTTCCAGTGGGGAGGCCCCGCTGGCCTGATTGCATTCGGGGAGGGGGGGAATGATATCATAATCGGATATAGCTATGCCGACGCCCTCTATGGCGGCGATGGCAACGACATTCTTTTCGGTAGAGGCGGTGATGATAGACTTGACGGCGGTAACGGAAACGATTTGTTGAACGGCGATTCCGGCAACAACACGCTTACCGGAGGCCTTGGTGCTGACGTGTTTGCGATCACCAAGCAGGCCAATTCGACGACGATCATTACGGATTGGAAGGTATCGGGCGGGCGCGACAAGCTTGTCTTTGAGCTATTTCCGTCGCCTCTCTCGCTCAATCCGATCCAGCAAGGGACGGACACTGTTCTACAATTAGCAGACAACCAAAAGGTCATTCTAAAGAACACGCTCGTTTCCGCGGTCACCGGTGACGATATCGTCCTGGTTGATACATGGCAAATTGGAGGTCAGTTCAGCGGGACGGATTTGGCGGACTCATTTACCGCCCCCACGGATGACAATCACGTCATCTGGGGATATGGCGGAAACGATCAGATTTACGGCGGCTATGGCATCGATCAAATTTACGGTGGAGACGGCGCCGACGTGATTGCTGGTGATCTGGAAAATACCAGCGGCGTCGGGGGCAACGATGTGCTCTACGGTGGAGCTGGCAATGACCAGATATTCGGCTGCGCCGGAGACGATGTGATCCGCGGCGATGCCGGGAATGATTATATCCAGGGCGATCAAGGCAACGACATCTTGATCGGCGGTACAGGCATCGATCAGCTCTACGGTGGTGCAGGCAACGATATTCTCATTCTTGAGAACGAGGATGACTATTTCTATGGTCAAGCTGGAAGGGACACCTTCGTTGTCCTCAACAACCTCGGATTTACAATCGGATCTGGCCTCAAAAACCTGATTATGGATTTCGATGCGTCCGCTACGGGCGACAAAATCGATCTCTCGGGAATTCCGACCGCCATTTCCATGGCGGACATCGAGCAGGTCAATTTCACGTACCAAGGCAACAACTACAGCCGTGTATATGTTGCTGGCATCAATTCCGATCAGTATGTCACGCTCTACTACGGCACTGGAACGATACCGGTCCTGACGGCGTCAAGCTTCATCTTTGGCTCTGGCTCCGGATTGCGAAGCATGGGATCGACCGATGGCGCGGACGAACCGTTGCCGAGCATTTCAAATGAGTTCTTGAACAGTGTCGTTCCAGAGCTGTCATGGTCGAGCGGAATAGCCATTCCGGACGGTATGGAATATTACTCGAGAGATAGCGGTCAGCCGATTGTAATTACCGCTGAAAATGGGTTCGGCGGATCAGCCGAAATAGCGAATCTTGACGTGGTTGCTGCAACGGCCGCTAACAGATTGGCAGATGCGCTTGCATCGTTCTCTGCACAATCGAACGGTTCGATAGATGCGTCAGGACCGACCTATTATCAAGTACGGCAGGATGTTCCGATACTAGCGCCTGCGTTGGTGTGACGATGCATCTCTGGAGAGGCGGTAGCGTATGCTGCCGCCTTGAAGCTTCAGCATGCAGCTTAACTCTCGCTTATAACGCTGGTGAAGGGTGGGCCGGTTGCGGCGTCCCCTTTGCTTATTTGACGCGTTGATTGCGTATCAGTCTGGACGAAAAGTGACCGGTTGAAATAGACAGGCAATATCATGAGAGGCCCTCTCGTCGGAATTGGAAGAATGGGTGCAGCAGAGGAGCAGGATTACTGTTGATCGCGCTGTGGCGACGCGTGTGTAGCTCTTTCGGTGCCTGTCGGAAGCGAACCATTCCATCTGAGCGCTTCCAAACGTTCGCGGCGGAATTCGGCTCGAAGTCGAGCTTCAAGTTCAAGTGATCCTACGAGTTCGATCCAACTTACTTGCCGAATGATCATCTCAATCGTTGTGGTGTGATGGCGTTGACTGCCCGATTGCAGAACTATTGGTAGATGGAGAAGGGCTTTCCAGAGGTGCGATTCTTGGCTGAGCCCATCAATGAGCGGTTCGAGAAGATCGGCACACACGAAATCTACCGGGTCCTGTGCAATCTTATAAATGCCCTTCTGTCCTCCCATCCGGCCAATCAGCGGAACGTCGGACGCCCTGAGAGAGGGGGCAAAACACCGGCCGGGAAGCCTTTGGTTTACACATGCTCACCGGGGAGGCAGGAGACGCTTCGTCTCTTCTTTGTCCTGCGAGAACGCTCGGCAGGACGTGCCGCTCATTCACGCGCAGTCTACGGAATAAAGTCGAACGGAATTGGCATTGATCTG
>NKIY01000001.1:760193-1120506 GCA_002256345.1 Bradyrhizobiaceae bacterium PARB1
GTGGTCCATTTTGAAAGTTGTAGAACAGTTATTTGGCGCTTGAAAGGAGCGACGAATGGTACGGAAGACGTACGCAGTAGAGCATATAATCGGGATGCTTCGTGGGGCAGACGTCGGGCTGAGCTAGGGTGAGAAAGTTGGTTCGAATGGCCGAGGGTTGAGCATCACTCCAATCAACGTTTGGCCGCCAACGCGCCGACTCGGGCGATGAGGGCAGCGGGTGTTTGTGGGCGCTTCACTTACATCTGCTGCAACTAAAGAGGAAGTGAATATTATCCTTGTCGTGAAACCGTTATGCAGCCTCGATAGTTCTGCCGCGGGCACAGTTGCCAGATTATAAAGTCAGTTGGTGTTAAGTGATGGATTGCGTCTTCACAGACACGGCGTCATAGCGCCGCTCGAATTGAAACGCCTTCGGAAGCTCGATAGGTTGCAACTGATCATCTGACCACAGTGAAAACAGGAGCAGAACTGGTAGTTGGCGTGTCGATTTTATTAGTTGTTTGTCGCGCTTGCATTTTAGCGATTGCTCTGATCGCGTCACCGCTTCTCGCCAATGCCGAGCAACTGGTCGGTGGCGATCGGGCCGCTGCAGCCCTCGATTTTCACATTGCAAGCCAACCGCTATCCGATGCTCTTTATGCCTACAGCGCCGTCACGGGCGTTGAGGTGCTTATCCCGGGGGATGTTCTGGCAAACCGCCGGTCGCCGAGCGTGTCCGGTTTGCTGACCCCGGATACGGCCTTGAATGCACTTCTTGCCGGTTCGGGGCTTGTCCCCCGAGCCGCGGGTCCGAACGCGATAACGCTTGTTCCTGGCGTCTCCAATCGATCGACGACAGGTCGCGTTCCCCGCTTTCCACAATATTCGGCAGAGCTGCAGGCTGCGGTCACAAAAGTACTTTGCCAGCTTCACGAGACCCAACCGGGAGGATACAGGGTCGCCGTCCGCCTTTGGGTGAATCCGGCGGGCGAGGTGACGCAAGTCGGCGTGCTCGGCACCACGGGTGATGTCAATCGCGACAAAACGTTATCGACATTGCTCAAGCACGTCGCTATTGGGGTGGCGCCGCCGTCAGGTTTGGTGCAACCGACAACTCTGGTGGTGTTGCCGCGCCAAGAGGCAACAGGTTGCACCGGCGGCATCCAGGGTCCGGCGCGATGACACAGAGTTGGGCGTCACTACGGACATTGCTCGTCGATGAATATGAGCAATTGAGGCGCCGTCTTGCTCGCCGATTGGGCTCGACGGATTTGGCGAACGAGGCGTTGCAGGAAACCTGGCTGCGTCTCGAACGCTCCGGCGAACCCGGCGCCCTCAAGCGCCCCGATGCCTACTTGCTTCGTATTGCTCTCAACGTGGCTGCAGATCGCCGGGATACCGAGCGGCGGCGGCTTGCGCTGTCCGAGGTCGAGATGCTGCGGCATCTCGACGATGACGAACTCGATCCGGAGCGTTTCGCGGAGTCCCGCTCGGACATCGCGGCGTTGACTGAGGCCTTAAATGAACTGCAGCCCCGCTGCCGGGCGATCTTCGTCGCGGCGCGGCTCGATGAAATTCCGCACAAGATCATCGCAGCCAAATACGGCATATCCACCCGCATGGTCGAAAGAGAACTCAAGAGGGCCCTGGAGCACTGTTCACAGCGGCTGGAGAGAATTTCTCATTCACAGTTCGGCTCCGCCCCGTCAAAACCGTCCACCTAATAGAGAGAGCATGGCTAAACCAGCATTCACCGCTCTCATGGCAATGACAGCTTCAGCATGAGTACGCCCGAAAATCCGATGGCCGAACAGGATGCGATCAAGCGCGAAGCCCATGATTGGGTCATGCGCTTGACGTCCGGGGAGGCGACGGCTGCGGATGCCGAGGCTTTGCACCGCTGGCGCCGGACCAGCCGGGCTCATCGCCAGGCTTTTGCCGAGGCGAATTTGCTGTGGGACAAGCTGAGGCCGGCGGCGGCGCAGGCAAACCGCGGTGAAGCGGTCGCGACCCCTGTGCGCGATACGCGCGTGCGGTTGGGTCGGCGCGCGTTTCTCGGCGGCGCAATCACGGCGGCTGCTGCCAGTATCGGCTATGCAGCCGTCGTGCGACCGCCGCTCGATCTCTGGCCGTCGCTGACGGAGATGACGGCGGATTATCGGACCGGTGTCGGCCAGCAGCAACAGATCGCATTCGATGATCGTGTGTCGATCAAGTTGAATACCCGTACCAGTATTACAACGCTGTCGTCCGGCGATCTGCAGGGCGACCGTATCGAACTGGTCGCAGGCGAGGCTGCAATTGAGCAGGCGCGATCCGATGCAAAGCCCTTTGTCGTGGTCGCCGCGCAAGGTCAGACGACGGCTGAGCAAGGACGCTTCAACATCCGTCATGATGTATCCTCGGTGTGTGTGACATGCCTGGAAGGCGAGCTGCGCGTCGCGCATCTCGGGCAAACGGTTGCCGCAGGCCCGCGGCAGCAAATCGTCTACACGCGGGATCATGTGAGCGCCGCCGTCGATATCGACCCGGAGACCGTGACCGCGTGGGAACGGGGCTTGCTTGTGTTTCGCAACGATCCCCTTTCGCGCGTTATCGAAGAGGTCAATCGATATCGGCCCGGCAAAATCATCCTGACACGCGCGGAACTCGGGCGCCGCCCGGTGCTCGCGACCTTCCGGATCGATCGCATCGACGATGTGATTCCGCGCCTTCAGTCCGTTTTTGACGTGCGCGTGACGGCGCTGCCGGGTGGGATTGTGCTGGTCGGCTGACGCGCAAAAATCGACTAGCTCCGTATAAAAAATCATGCGGTGGCGTGTCGGGTCGGTCCGATGGCGTCGGTCAACACAGTGAGAGAGCAGAAATGGAGCCGTTTGCTTCATGCTCTGCTTCGATTCACTTGCTGATGCCCAAAGGGAATTTCATGTCTCTGCGCCCGTTGATTTCGCGTCATTCCCGTCGTCCTCAGCAGGATTTATACGGTTTCAGAGCGCACCATGCGCTGTTAGCCAGTGTCTGCGCCGCTGCCCTCTTTTCGACTGGGGGTGAGGCTGTAGCCCGCTCCATGAATGGCGGCAGCGCGGGCTTCGCATCGGCTCCCAATGTCGCGTCGGATGCGGCGACGCTGGCTGCGCAGCAAGCGGTGACAGCGGCGCGCAAGACGCAGGATTCGCTGGCGCGGGCAGCAAAGGCGATACAGGACATGCAGGCGGTGCAGGCTACCGCGCGGGCTGCAGCGGCGGTGCGGCAGACCTCGCTGACGTCGCCGGTCGCGGTGCCCGATGGTCTCGGCGCCGGGGGCTTGCTGCCGAATGTTCCGGCCGGCTGGACCGGCGCAAATGCGCCCAACCAGAGCGTCGATGGCGCAGGGCAGACTCAAGTCGGAATCCGCCAGACCCAGGCGCAGGCGATCCTGAATTGGACCTCATTCAACGTCGGTGCGCGAACCACGCTGACCTTCGACCAGCAGGGCAGTGCAAACTGGGTGGCGTTGAACCGCGTCAATAACGCCACGGCGCCGAGCCAGATCCTCGGCAGTATTAAGGCAGACGGCCAAGTTTATGTGATCAATCAGAGCGGCATTGTTTTCGGCGGCAGCAGCCAGGTCAATGTCGGATCGTTGATCGCGTCTACCGCTGGCATCACTAACGCTCAGTTTCTAACTAATGGCATCTACTCCACCCAGGTCGGCGGGGAATATCAGGCGAGCTTTGCCGGCGCTGGTGGAGCGGTTGTGGTGGAGCAGGGCGCGCTGATCGCAACCCATGCGCCGTCATCGGTCACTGCAGGCGGCGGGTTCGTCGCGCTTCTGGGCACCAGCGTATCCAATGCCGGTTCGCTTTCGTTGCCAAAGGGGCAAGCCCTGCTCGCGGCGGGTGACGATTTTGTGCTACGGCCGGGCTTCAGCCCTGCGGCCAACCGTATATCGACCACGCGCGGCAGCGAAGTGGTCCCGTTGATGCGCCAGGGAAGTAGCAGTGGTGCGGTCGATAATCGAGGCATCATTTATGGCCCGCAGGGTGACATCACGCTGGCCGGTCACAGCGTGTTGCAGGACGGTGTGTTGATCTCCACCACCTCGGTCAACCAGCGCGGCACCATCCATCTGCTCAATTCGTCGGCGGATGCGACCGGCAGCGTGACGCTGACAGGCAATGCGCTGACGACGATCATGCCGGAACTCTACAGTCGCGACACCGCACTGAATTCGCAACGCGACGCGTTGATCGCGGACTCCGTTGTGCAGAACAAAGCGCGCGCCGAGGCGTCGAACTTCACGCAATTCGACAATCTATCACGGCTCGCTGACCGCCAGGACCAGTCTCGCATCGAGATCGTCTCGGGTGGCTCGGTAAACTTCAAGAGCAACGCATTGACGATGGCGCAAGGTGGCCAAGTCTCGGTGATGGCGAGCAAGCGAGTCGATCTCGAAGCCGGCGCCATCATCGATGTGTCCGGTGCCGTCGGCCCCGCGCTGGCGATGCGCAACAACACGTTGATGGTCAATGTGCAGGGTTATGAACTGCGCGACAGTCCACTAAACCGCGATTCCGGCGCGCTGAACAATGCCAATATCTATCTCGATATTCGCGATCTGGTTCTGGTGCCCGCCGGCACCGGCGGCTATGCGTCGGATCGTTATTACACCAGAGGCGGTCTTCTCGAAGTCTCGGGCTATCTTGCCAACACAGGTCACACGATCGGTGAATGGACCGCGACCGGCGGCAACGTCACGCTATCAGCACCGAAGGTCACCGCAGAAAAGGGCGCGATCGTCAATCTGGCCGGTGGCGCCGTGAGTTATGCCGCAGGCGATATCATCACGAGCAATGTACTCGGCACCGATGGTCGTATCTATAGTGTCGGGAACGCGCCAGGCGATATGCGGACTCTCGGCTTGGCCGGCCGCTTCAGGCGTGAGCACAATATTCAGGGCCGGGTCAACGAAAGTCTCACCGAGATCTGGACTACGATTTTTGATCGCGGGAGCAGTATCCGCCACGAACAGGCCTATACGATCGGCCGCGACGGCGGCGTGCTCAATCTGCTGGCGACGACGTCGGACTTCGCGGCGACACTGGTGGCCGATGTGATCGACGACCAGCGACAGATCGACGCCCGGCCGAAGGGCATCGTCGACGGCTACAAGGCGACCCAGACCACTGCGGCCTTGGCCGGGCGGCTGTCACTCGCCGATCTCGATCGGTTCAACTGGACGACGGTCCAGACCGGCTCGGTCGCGTTCGGTTTGGCCGGGGGGCAGAATGACGCGTCTGTCGCCCACCGTTTGGATGCGGCAGCACTCTCCAGTTTTAATCTCGGTGGCCTCGCGGTGTCATCGATCGCTAAGCTCGATGTGCTGGCACCGCTGACGCTGGCATCGGGTGGCATTCTGAATCTCGCCGGCGGCGACGTAACCGTCGGCAGCGACCTGACCGCGCGTGGCGGTTCAGTCACGCTCAATGGTCTGACGATGACGGTGAAGCAGGGCGTGAGTATCGATACTCGCGGTCTTTCCACCAATGTCCTCCTGGATCCCAACACCGACCGGTCGCGTTTCGCCTTCGTCAACGGCGGCGCTATCAGTCTGACGGCGGATAACCTCATTCTTGAGCGCGGCAGCCGGCTCGATGCATCCGCGGGCGGTGCGATCGATTTCAATCGCAAGACCAGAGGCGGTGATGGCGGCGACGTCACCTTAACGGGCAGAAACGGCTTGGTGCTCGACGGCAAACTCGTCTCCTATGGCTACGGCAAGGGCGGCAAGCTGTCGATTTCGACATCTACGCCGATTACGGTCGGCGGCATGCCGTTGCGGAACAACGGTCAACTCGCGGCCGACGAGGCCGCGCCGATCGATCTCGCTCTGGCCGAACCGCTCGAGCTTCTGGCGGGCATGAAGGCACCGTTCGCACTTACAGTTTCGATCTCAAGTGTGCCGAATGGCAGGACCATTCCAGCGGACGCGACGATCGATACATCTCGCCCGGTCACCATCGGGCCCGCCGGCTGGACGGTCCCTGCCAATGCAGGGGGGGTCTACGATACCAATGGGATATATCACCCGCCGGGCGATGTGCTGCTCCCCGGGACTGTTGTCACTATCTATAATCAGCTCGGTGGATACGTGATCCCACCGGACAGTTTCGTCGGCGGCTTACCTATCGTGCCACGACTGGTCACCGTGGCGGCCGGCGAGGCGCTGCCTGTGAACACCACGCTCGCGGCCGATAGTTTGATCGCCCGCGGCACCGTGCTCGGCGCCGCCGTGTCGGTGCATCCCGTGTTGGTGATGGAACAGTCGCAGTTTAATGCCGGGTTCTCGTCCTATTCCGTGAAAAGCCAAGTCGGGTTTTCGATTCTGCCGGGCACCGAACTGTCGGTCACCCAGCCGGTGTTCCAGTTCACTGCGGACAGGTTCAATGCCGCGACCGGCAGCGATCCGCACGCCACCTTCCTGCCTCCGCTTTTCATCGAAGACATGGTCAATGGCAAACTGGCCCAGCGCGGCGGCGCCGATATCGTGATCGGCAATCCGGCGGAGCGCGATCAGAATGCCGGGGCGCTCACCAGCCAGGGCTCCGTCTGGCTCGGCGCGGGCGCGGCCATCACCGTGGATCCCGGTCGCAGTGTCGGTATTGGCAGCACCGGGCAGATCACCATCGAAGGGTCCGTCACCGCCCGCGGCGGCAATATCACCATCGTCAACAACCGACGCCAGGAAGATATTACATCGACTGAACCCTATCTGTTGAGCGGACGCTCGGTCTGGATCGGTGACGATGCACGGCTCGACGCATCGGGCATCGCCGTAACCGCCACCGATCGCCGCGGACGAAGCTACGGCATGGTGACCGATGGCGGCAAGATCGTGCTCGGCGCGCTGAACCGGCGTCCTGGCATTGAGAACAATCTGCAGGGTGGGAATGCCTTTCTAGTGATCCGTCCGGGCGCGGTGATCGATGCGTCCGGCGCCAGCGCAATGATCGACGTCACATCCGATGGTGGCATGTTCGGCAGAACGGCATCGGACTCTCGTTTGGTCGCCAGCGACGGCGGCCTGATCGCACTGTCGTCGCAATGGGGCATCCTGATCGACGGCACGCTGCGCGCAACGGCCGGTGGTGCCGGAGCCAGCGGGGGCACGCTGTCGCTGATGCTGGAGACGCCGGTGATCCCGGTGATACAGGGCTATTCGACTAACCCGGACGTGCTGCCGGACGTGGTCAAGGCCGGTCGCGTCCTCACCATCGCGCAAACCCGGATGCGAAGCGGACTACCCGGAACGGTGCAGGCGGGTGCGCTGGATCCGGCACTCGTCCTCGGCCGTGCCCGGCTCGGCGTCGATCAGGTGGCGGAGGGTGGTTTCGGCGCGCTGTCGCTATGGGCGCGCGGCGCGATCGCCTTCGACGGCGACATCTCGCTCACGATGTCGCGCAGCCTGACGCTGCAGCAGGGACCGCTCGTCAACACGATCGCCGGCGGCCGGGTATCCCTGAATGCGCCTTATATCTTCCTCGACGGTCAGACGTATCAGAATGATGCGACCTTCGATACCGGCCAGAATGAGTACCACCGCTTTTATGATCAGATCATTCCCAACGTGCTGCCGTCCTACGCGCTGGCCGAGCGGTTGACGGTGTCGGGCGCGCTGGTTGATATTCGCAATCAGGTCCGCTCCGTATATCGCGACACCGAGGTGACGGCCACGGGCGATCTGCGTTTCCTGGCAGCGACTGCCGCCGCCTACAGGGCGACGGCCGCGAACAAATTCACATCGGCGCTTGCATCGCAGGGCAATTTGACGGTCACTGCCGCGCAGGTCTATCCGGCCTCCGGAGTCTTGGGCGTACTTGGCGCCGGCGCCACGGAAGCGCTCGATTTCAGCGGCAATATCAGGCTCAGCTATGGCGCTCCGGATTTCGTGCTGACGATCGCGCGCAATGGCGACCTGCCGGCTGTGCCATATTCGCTGTTTGGCTCCCTATCGCTATTTGCCGATGTGATCCGGCAAGGTGGCGTGCTGCGCGCGCCGATGGGCGGGATCGCTTTCGGCGTCCCGCAGGGGGCCACTCTGGAGCAACGGCCATCGCGGGTCGAATTGCTGCCCGGCAGCGTCACCTCGGTGAGCGCCAGCGGCCTCGTGATGCCCTACGGCGGCACGGTCGATGGCACCAACTACACGGTGGATGGCGCGATTCTGCCGTCCATCAATCTGCAGACGGGGGCGGTCAACGACGCCAATGGGCAGCCGACCGGCGTAACGCTTGGCGTGTCGTTCCACAGCCGATCGGTAGTCAGCGATTCAGGTTCGGTGATCGATCTGTCTGGCGGAGGCAAGCTAACGGGCGCAGCTTTCGTCTCCGGTCGTGGCGGTTCAGTGGATACGCTGCTGACCCCTCTGATCAACAGCAATCCCTCCTACGCGTACAGCGCGTCCGGCAACAAGGTCTATGCACTCGTGCCGGGCGTGATCACCGCGCCCGTGCCTGGCAACTCCAATCTTGCATGGACTGGAGCCACGCTCGGCATAGGCCAGCAAATTACCATTCCTGCCGGTGTCGCCGGACTTTCGGCCGGCACCTATACCTTGCTGCCCGCGAACTACGCGTTGCTGCCCGGGGCTTATCGCGTCGAGATCGGCGGCTCTACGACCCATATGAGCGGTCCGATGGCGCTCGGCAACGGCTCCTATCGGCTGCAAGCCTATCAGGGTATCGCCAACACCGGAATCCGCGACGCGCTGCCGACCGATATCATCGTCACGCCGGGTACCGCGGTTCGCCAGCTATCGCAATATAACGAGCAGGGCTTTGAAAGCTTCGTCCGCCAGCAGGCAGGGCTGTTCGATACCCTGCGCGGTATGACCGAAGCCGACGCCAAATTTCTCCGCATTAATCTCAATTCCATGGCGCAGGATGCCGCCAATAGCGGGGTGGTGTTCGCGGGCAAGGTCGATTTCACCGCCGGCAAGGGCGGCCTCAGCGGCACGTTTATTCTCAATGGCCGCGACGGCCAGGATCTCGTGATCACCGGGGCAGGCAGCAGCACCACCAATGATGCTAGCCTGATCACCGTTTCGGCCGCTTCCATCGCCGCCATCGACGCGCCCAATCTGCAGATCGGCGCCGGCATCGGCTACGACGGCGCCCGCAACCTAACCCTCGAACGCGGCGTGTCACTGCCCGGCTCCAATGTGTTCCTGACCGCCAGCAATCAGATCACTCTGGAGGAGGGGGCGTCGATCAATACGCTTGGTCGCGGTTTTGCCGGCCTTGACTCGTCCTACGGCATCACTTTCGGTCCGCAGCGGGTCAACTACGCCACGCCGGCGTTTCTTGCGGTGTCCAACGGCGATATCAGGCTCAACACGCCGTCCGGCGCCGGCACGGCGGGCATCGTGCTCAAGCAGGGCAGCTCGCTCTATGCGGAAGGCACCGTCGGCTTCTTCGCCGATCAGGGCTTCGCGACGGAGGGCGATATCAATATCGGTGCCCGGCGCCTTGAATTGAAGGTCGCCGCGCTCAATATCGGTTCGCGAGAGACGCTTGCCACCTATGCGCCGCAACTGCCTGTGGGCCTGAACCTGACGCAAGATATTCTCGGCGCGCTGCTGCGTGGCGGCGGCGCTGCGGGAGCGCCTGCGGTGCAGACCTTGTCACTCGGTGCTAATGTGATGAACTTCTTTGGCACTGTCGATCTCAATACCATGGATCCGGTCACCGGCCGCTCGCTGATCAGCGAATTGGTGCTCACCACGCCGTCCATCTATGGCTATGGCAGCGCCGGCGAAACCGCACATATTACGACGGATACGCTGATCTGGAACGGGCTCGCGGTCGCTGATCCGGCCCATCTGAATTCCAGCAATCCTGTTTTCGTCAGCGTGACGCCGGGCGATCGCATTGCCGGTCTTGGCAACAGCGGTACCTTTGCGGTTGATGCACGCAAGATCGTGTTCGGCTATCCGTCGCGGTCGCAGCCCGACAATGCGGTCACGGTCGATCGCCTGATGCTCGGTTTCGGCGCTGTCGCCTTCAATGCGTCCGAGCGCGTCACCGCCAATAACAACGGCACGCTGTCGGTCTATGGCAGCGGGCCTGCGATCGGAGCCAGCTTCGATCCCAAGACCTATGCCGGCACCGGCGCGGTATTGTCCTTTAACACACCGCTGATGACGGCAGATTCGGGCGCGATATTCGGCGTCTACGGCAATGCAGTGAGCGTGGCGACCACCGGCGCCGCTGCTGGCACCGTCAGCAGCCTTGGCGGCGAACTGTCGCTCACCGGCGATACGCTACGCATTGCGTCGTCCATCGTATTGCCGGCCGGTCTCATTAGTCTGGCCGCGCGTGGCACCGCGAGCGATCTCGTCATTGCCGATGGTGGCCGGCTCGATGTCGCCGGTCACGACATCAGGCTCGGCGGTGCGCAGCGCCGGATCTGGTCGGGCGATATCGCGCTCAGCAGCCTCACCGGAAATGTCGTCATTGCATCCGGTGCTGTGGTCGATCTGTCTTCGGACGGCAGCGATGCAGGGTCGCTGAATGTCAAGGCCGGGGGCGCGCTGTTGCTCGACGGGCTGTTGAAGGGGCAGGGCGGCGGCAACGGCGCCCGCGACGGCGCCTTCGCGCTGACATCCGCCAATGCCGGCGGCGCCAGCCTCAGCGACGGTTTTGCACTGCTCAACCGCAAGCTCACCGCCAGCGGTTTCGTCTATAGTCGCGCTTTTACGTTCACCAGCGGCGATCTCGCGGTCGGTGATGATGTGCGGGCTCGCCATGTGTCGATTACCACAGACGGTGGCAGCCTCACCATCGCCGGCCGCATCGACGCCACCGGCGAAAATACCGGCTCAATTCGCCTCGCGGCGCGTGACAATCTCGTTGTCACAACAGGCGGAAAACTCGATGCCCGTGGCACCCGGCTTGTCCGCGACAGCTACGGTCAGGTGATCGACGCCTCTAATCGTAATAGCGTCGAACTCACATCGTTGCAGGGATGGGTGCGACTGGACGCGGGTTCAACGATCGACACGTCGTCGCCTGACGCCGTTGCCCGCGGCCGTGTCGAGATCAATGTGCGCCGCGTCGATGAGGTCGGCGGCGACATCAAGATCGATGCCTCCGGATCGTTGAATCTGCATGGCATCGCCAGCCTCGCGGTAAACGGCTTCTGGACGTACAGTCCAACGGATGCCAATGGCACCATCGTGCAGGACAATACTGCGCAAGACGCGCCAGCGGGTGCTGTCGGTCTTGCGCAGATCGATGCGCAGAACCGAGTCTTCTATACGAATGCGCTGGCCAATGGCGATTTGCAGGGCCGGCTTGCGGGATTGCAGGCGATCGGCGATGCCTATCACCTGCGTCCCGGCGTCGAGATCACCAGCAGTGCCGCGTCTGGCGGCAAGCTGACCGTGCTTAACGATCTCGATCTGTCCGGTTATCGCTATGGCCCGAATGCCAATCGCGACGTTCTGTCGCCGACCTATGGCGCCGGTGAAGTGATGGCGCTCTCGATCCGCGCAGCCGGCGATCTCACTATCAAGGGCAGCATCAATGACGGTTTCGCGCCGCCCAAAGACAGTCCGGATGAGCTCGGCGGGTTCCGCGATCGGCCGATCGCATACGGCCCGCCGACGATTACTCCTGCTTACACACCGCCGTTCGACAACTACATTCCGCAGGATCGATATCTGACCTTGGGCCAGGGCTGGACCGTGTCAGACTCTGCCGGGACTTATCCGGATGGGGGGGTCTGGGCAGCAGTAAATGGTGTTTATGACTGGTACGTCGTTGGCCAATTCTTGCCGGCAGGGACGATCATTGACTTCTGGAATAGCGATTTTGCTGGTTGGATGGTCAGCGAGATGGTTCCGGCGTCACAGACGCCGCCCAGCATCTTGCCCCAAGGCAAGATCTGGGCGATCGCGCCGATGCTGGCACCGGGGACGATGTCGTCATCGATCCGCCTGGTGTCGGGGGCCGATCTCGCATCCGCCGATCTGCGCGGACTTCGGACATCGGCCGCGCTGGCCGGCAGCGGCAACATGCTCCTCGACGACTATCACACGACAGTTCAGGACGGCGTTCCTACCTCCAACCAGATTCACAGCGTCATCCGCACCGGCACAGGTGATCTCGAACTGCTCTCGGGCGGGAATGTCACGCAGAGATCGCTGTACGGCATCTACACGGCGGGAACGCAGGCCGCCGATGATGCTGGTTTTCCCGCCGTCCAGGCCGTGCTGCCCAATCTTCCCGCCGGCTATCCCGGGACGGGCAGTGCTGCCGCCAGCTATTTTCCCAACGGTGGCGGCGATCTTTTGGTCCGCGTCCAGGGCAACTTCGCCGGCTATTCCACGTCAACCCGCGGGGTGCAGACTGCCGCCGACTTGCTGCGGGCGCAGTGGCTGATGCTGCAGGGCGCGAACGAGCTCGGCCAGGCGGCCAGTTGGTCGATCAATTTTGGCAGATACATCCAGGACAATGCCGGCTTCCGGGTGGGCGGCGTGACCGGCTTCGGCGCCTTCGGCGGCGGCAACGTGTCCATCGCCATCGATCAGGGCGCCGGTGGCATGGTCGATCCCGGTTTCACTCGCCCGCCGATCAATGCTCTCGTCGCCGGTATCGGCTCCAGCGGTGGCGTCACGGCCGACGGGAAGCTGCTGCAGACGGGCGGCGGAATGCTGGATGTCAGGGTTGGCGGCGCCATCAACCGGCTCGACACAGGGGGCGTGCTCACGAATTTGCGCGGCGAGGTCAACATTGCCGCATCCAGCATCGGCGCAGTCTTGATCGACTACAATGCCAAACTTGCCGGCGATCCACGGGGCTACGATCCGTTTAGCGGCGATCTGTTGGGGAGGGTGATCGCGGGACCTATGCTTGTGCTCGGCGACGCCACGGCGACGGTACGAACCCGCGGCGATCTGGTGATGGGCGACATCGTCGATCCCGGCATCCTCAAGAACTCGAGCGAAGGCGTCGGTGGGCAATGGATCGGACCGCAGGCTGGTACGTCAGTCGAAAGCTGGTTTTCGTTGTGGCGCCCCGGCACCGCCGCCGATCTGCTGTCGCTCGGTGGCAATGTCGAACTGGGATTCGGCACGCTTCCGCCGATCTTCCGGGCAACTGCTGCCAGCCGCAATATCTATCTCGGAGCCGGGACATCAGGCTCCAATCTCGTGCAGGCGCCATCGGCGGCGGCGCAACTTGAGTTGCTGGCGCAGGGATCGATCGTCGGCGTCAATGCGAATGTCAGCATGTCGGCCGCCGATCCGACCTTGGCGCCCGATCCATTTCATCCGGCCTATGTCGTCTATGACGCGAACGGCTCCTTCTTCGCGTCCAATACGATTGGCGGGCGATTTGACCCGACCTATGACCGGTTTGCTTTCGCGCCGGATACACCGACCACTGATCTTCATGCCGGTGACCGCGACCCGGTCCTGATACAAGCCCTCACTGGCGATATCATCGGTTTATCATTGAAGACGGCGAAGCGGCTTGAGATGTCGGCGGCCGGCGATATCGTCGGCCTTCTCCAGGGGCCCTCACTAACGACCTCGATCGCCATCCTCCACGCCAATGCGACGGATGTCTCGACCGTCACGGCAGGCCGTTCGCTGATTTATCCCAGCTTCACCATCTCCGGCCCCGGGGCGCTGGCGATGACCGCGGGCAATGACATCTATCTCGGCGACAAAGGTTCGATCGTCAGCAGCGGGCCGGCCTTCGCTGCCGACAGACGTCCTGGCGCTTCGATCGCGCTCAGTGCTGGTGCGGGATCTGCCGGGCCAGACTATGCGGCGCTGCTGATCTATCTCGATCCAGCCAATCTGGCAGCGACCGGCATGCCGCTGGCCGATCAGGTTGGCAAGGTGGCCAAGACCTATCAGGCTGAACTGAGGACGTGGCTCGCGACTCGTTACAGGTTCAGCGGGGCGAGCGGTGCCGACGACCGGGCTTATTTCGCGGGCCTGTCGCCGGTAGAGCAGCAGATCTTCTTGCGTCAGGTTTATTATGCCGAACTGACCGCCGGCGGCCGTGAATATAACGATGTCAGCAGTCCGCGTTACGGTTCCTATCTCCGCGGCCGCAATGCGATCGCCGCCTTGTTCCCGTCCGACCGCAGCTATGCCGGCAACATCACCATGTTCGGCGCGGCCGGTGTGCGCACCTTGTTTGGCGGCGACATCCAGATGCTGACACCGGGCGGGCAAATTGTTGTCGGCGTCGAAGGTGAGGTGCCGCCGGCCAGCGCCGGCGTCGTCACCCAGGGGCAGGGCAACATCCAGATGTATTCGCAAGGCTCGATCCTGCTCGGCCTGTCGCGCATCATGACCACCTTCGGCGGAAATATCTTGGCGTGGTCGGCCGAAGGCGACATCAATGCCGGCCGAGGATCGAAGACCACGACCATCTACACCCCGCCGAAACGGGAATACGATATCTACGGCAACGTCACCTTGTCACCGGTGGTGCCGTCGTCCGGCGCCGGCATCGCGACGTTGAACCCGATTCCCGCCATCCTGCCGGGCGACATCGACCTGATCGCGCCGCGCGGAACGATCGATGCAGGCGAGGCGGGCATTCGCGTATCCGGCAATGTTAATCTTGCGGCGTTACAGATCGTCAATGCGGCGAACATCCGGGTGCAGGGCAGCAGTGCCGGGATTCCGACCGTACAGGCGCCCAGTATCAGCGCTGCTCTTTCGACCTCGAATGCAGCTGCGGCAACTCAGCAAACTGCGACGCCAAATCAGGGCAGCGGCAACGAACGACCGTCGGTGATTATCGTCGAAGTGCTGGGTTATGGCGGGGGTGATGGTGGATCGCCGGATCAGGATGAAAATCAGCGTCCACGCAAACCGCAGCGACAGACATATGACACGAATGGTGCAGTACAGGTTCTTGGGCATGGTGAGCTTACCAGCCAAGAGAAGGAGCCGCTGAGCGAAGATGAGCGGCGTAAGCTCTAACCTTTGCGATCAACGATAATCTACCTCAGAGAAGGGCGTGGCCGGAGTTATAGCGATATGGCCATGCCCATGAACAGCAAGCGATATGGCCCCGGGGGCAACCATTCTCTTGTTCTCGCGTATCAAAAATCCCGAACTTAATACTCACATTACAGGAGTCGACAATGAGCCACTTTGCAATTCAGCAGTTCGGGTTCAATAAGCGGGAGATATTTATGCTACTGCAGGCACTGAACGGAATTGCAATCTCCGTTGGAATGGTTCCTACAACTCGGTGGCTCTGTGAGCAGGTTTCTTCGGCGATGAATGAGAGCCATGCTGACTTTAAGGAGTTTGGAAAGGATCTCGCTACACAAGAGACTGATCCAGAAATTCCCTTCAGTTATCAGGATCTTCTCGAAAAACTCACGAAACTCGCCGATTGGCAGTCGATCGGGATTTACTACTATGCAAACGGATTCTTCGATGGGCGTAGCCTGTCGAATCATGCTTGAATGAAAGCTGGTCTTATTTGTCTGTAAAGTGGCAGGAGTTTCGACCAAAAGCATGGTTCAAGCTGACGTGGGCGCCGCCGGTTCTTCGAACGGGAGGTGAAGCTCGTCGCGATAGGGGAATAGGGGAATCATGCAGAGGCGAAAAATCAACCAGCAGCCATAGATCGCATCGTGCCCATAAGGGTCGCCATCATGTAACAAACCGTGGGACAATGCGTGTCGGAGATGGGGGCCGGGTTTTCTAAGAAAAACATTTTCTATATCGGTTGTAATAGCATTGCCAAGTATAGCGTCTAATTCGCTTCTCATCTGCTCGAAGAGCGATGAAATCGTACGATCCTGCTGCGTCTGTGTCGCGTCATCGAAAATTGTGACGTCGTGGCCACGAGCTCTCAAAAGATGACGTAGCGAGTTTTCTAGTAGCGGGGTCAAAATATAGAGCCCGCTAATAAAGTCGCCTTGAAAGAAACGCAAGAAGCCGTGGCTAAAGGTCCTAACAAGATCGTTTGGTACGAATGGGCTATGGCCGAGAAGATGAGCGAATATTTCGCTTGATAAGAAATGGTCGCGCATGATCGATTGACGAGCAACTTCGACCTGCGCCGCAACGGTGATTTGCCGTCGAAGATTCTCAGCCTGCGCGATCTGGCTTTGGATTGCGGCCTCGTCTGCCTCATTGCCCAAACCCGCTCCCTGCGTGCGATACACCACCTTGCCTTCCCGATCGTGATGTGACGCGCCGAAAAGAGAAGACAAC
Source organism: Bradyrhizobiaceae bacterium PARB1 (assembly GCA_002256345.1). Taxonomy (GTDB): domain Bacteria; phylum Pseudomonadota; class Alphaproteobacteria; order Rhizobiales; family Xanthobacteraceae; genus Tardiphaga. The sequence goes on from NKIY01000001.1 coordinate 776,416, forward strand.
GGATGCTCTCTAATTGATCGCGATGCTTCTTCAACGAGCTTGGTAGGATCGGGTGATTGACCGAGTGCGGCGAAGACGAATAATTTGTCACGAAGCTTCGGCCTCTCCATGGCCCTCTCGACCTCTCTCGCGATGTCCTCAAGATCAAGGGGATGCGAGAACGAAGCCATCTCTTCAGAGATACCTGTTTGAACTTCAATCAGCCGATGGCGTAGTTCCTTCCGTCTGTCTTTTTGCCCGGGAACACCGTGAAGTTCAGAAATTGCATCGGAAAGGAAAGATGAGGCCATCATCGCCATGGGTTGGCGTTCAGCCATAAGAACAAATTGTTCGGCAGCAGCCGTCTGCGCGCGGCACTTGCCCTCATCCAGCTTTGCAATATGATAAGCACGAGCCGCAAGTCGCCAAAGATTGACCACATTATGCCCATCGGTATCTGCGGGAAGGCCTGCGATTAAGGCTTCGAGATACTTACCGATCTCTTCCGCATCCGATACTCCAAAATCCAGGTCAAGTTCGCAAAACCAAAACGCTGGAATTGACATAGCTTGTTGAAGAGCCATTTCTCGTAGCTGAACGACCAGCGCGCGAGCGGCTACCGCTTCTGATTTGCCCCATCCAATGGCTTTTCCGATCTGAAGAGCCCGGCGCAATAGATCGCGGGCATCGTGCTTCAGCGCTCCTTTGGCTTCGTCAAAACGAAACACAAGTGAACCGGAATCTACGCCCTCAACAATGTTAACGTAAGCAGCAACGGCGGCAGCCGCGAGCCTCCCTTTCTTGCGATCTAGAACCCAGCACAAGTCTGCGAGGCGAGCCTTTAGAGTTGGATTTTTCGCCGAATCCGCAAGGGCGGCCAGTACTGCCTCGGGCTCCCCGCGAAAATCTGCCGCAACAGCAGATCGGCGACCATCGGCGAATACCACCAAGGGGCCAAATGGCTCGTTTTTCTCGTTTGGCCTAAGCATCATTCCAGTGACGGCGGAAAGTATGCTTGAAACGCGCGACGCTGGCGTTTCTTTGCTTTCATCAACAGCGGCACGAAAAAGATCGCTTAATTCACGAGAATCCGCGGTGGTCGATGCAGCAATTGGCGCTTCAAAATCAAGACCATCAAGGTCGGCGAGGGACGCGCGCAACCAGACGGGTAGCAAAACATCCTCCTGGTTCTCAGGGGGCTGCTCGAGGTTGTCGCACTCTTGATCCATACTAATTCCTCAACAATCCATCATGAATGTATTGCGGGTCGAACTCTTTGATCGCATCGAGAGGATTGATGGGCGGCCCCCAAATTTCTCGCTGCTTATCGAAGGAAAGGTCCCAGAAATCTTCAAGACCCGCTCGGTTGGCAAAATGCGGCCATAAGGCAGGATCTAAGATAATATGGCTAAGCGCGGTCCGGGCTATGTGCTCGATGATTGCCTCCTTCTTCGTTAGTGACAACCGCTTTTCTCGGTCAAATGGCTCCAATAGACGATCTTCATTCAGATGTTCTACGGAACTCCGATCTTGGTAGATTTCGCCAACTATATCTTGGTTCCTATCGCCAACGAACAATCTTGTTCTACCTTTAAAATCGGAGGCGCCACGACCAGGCCGTGAAACGATAAGTCCGTCAACGCAACGAGCGTACTGATGCAGCCGGTGAAGTAAGTCCGCTTGGGTGCGCGTTTCTGCGTACAGATGGATCACGCGAAAGAGTCGCCAATGGCTGTCTCCATGCGCAGTTTGTCCCAATCGCTCCAATCCGGCAGCGATATCTGCCGCTTGTTGTAACCCGGCTCGCGTAAGCTCGGGATATGGCTTGAAAATTGAAGGTGCCGGCGAATCCAAATCTTGAACTTGACGCACACCGATCTCGCCTTCGACCCGTGCACCCGTAAGGACAACAGGCTTATGCGCAGGGGAAAACGTGCTCGTAAGCAACAGGCCTCTATAGAAACTCCAAATGCGCCGCTGCAGTATTTGGCTGTCCTGATCAAGGACTTCAGGGTGCTTTGAGCGCATCTTGCTTACGATAAAGAAATCGCAGTTATCGACTTCTTCAGCCCGGATGGTGCCAAGCCAGTCGCGCCAATGCTCTGGCATCTTGAAAGCTGCGCGTGGCAGTATTGAGAGTTCGGGTAGGATAGCTGGGTTTTCGATGAGGGCGGCGTTAAACTTAACGCTCAAGCCAAGAATTGCATATTTCTCGCCGTCTTCGACCCATACTGGACCATTCATGTCGAGAGATCCTGTATAAATGTAGCGAAAAATAGCTATCAAAAGCGTGAGGCCGCCAGCACCGCAAGAACAATCAATAATGCAGCACAAACCGCAAAGATGCCTTCAGCATCTATTTTTAGACCCCAGAACGAGATTTGCAGTTTCGAACGTTTGGACATCGCGCAGTTCTCCATAAAAAATCAGAAAACTGCCTCGCGGGGACTTCTTCTTGTCCGTCGAATTTTTTACCGCGTCAACAAACAAACTCTCAAAGCGCAGACCATTCGTTTAACGGGCTTTGAAGCGCTTTTGAGGCCGGTTTGAAGGCCCGATTGAAGCGGTCATAAAATGTGGTTTCTACTGTCCACTCGTACTCGACCGCGGTGATTCGTTAGAACTGCATCCGATCGGAGCGTGACACGCGAATAGAAAGAGGAAGTTCGCCGATCGGCGCTATTATTATATAAGCTGCCGTAAAGCGCAGAGGGTCTTGATTAGTCGGTGGCGAGTTTACAAGACGCAGTCGGCGTGTGCCGGCGCCGAGCACAAAACCAGTCGTTTCCATGGCTTTGATCAACTCGCGGAAACTCTGGTTTATTTCGAGCTTCTGCGTTGCCGAGTAGCATTCCTTTACGTCGCCGTAGTCGCGAAAGTTATCTTGAAGGGCAGCAAAAAGCTCTTCGGCGTGCTCTGCAACCTCGCCGCACTCGGCAAATGCTGATGCATCGCAGATGTCAGCTAACTCTCGAATTTGAAGTCCCGTAGCGAGCGGCTTTATGGCAATGGCGACTGTCTCCCTGTCGAGACGTTCCCGCTCGTTCTTGATTTTCTCCGGATTTGGCAGCGCGAGTGGCTTGTTGAAGAAATCGAGGTCTGGGAATTCGAACGCCCGCGCGAGTGATCGGCGCGTATCGGCACTGCTCGGATGGCCTTTTTCGACCCGCTGCACTGTTCGTACCGTAACGCGGGCAATTTCGGCGAGGGTTTCCTGTGTCCAACCCTGATCGCTGCGTTGTACGGAGACCATCGCGCCAACCTCTTGGGCGGTCAGCAGCCGGATATCGCATATATTCTCAAATTCCATCATCGCTCATCCCCGATATTGATGGCGATAAATTTAGTCATGACAGGCTGAATTGAACACGACAGGAAGCCGACAGCCTCCCGACGGCCTCGCCGAACTTGGCCTAGCCGCGCGGGTGGGATCAAAAAGGTCGCCAGGAGCTTGCGAGAAAGCCCACTTTCGAAAGGAGGGCCGTCGTCCATGGGCTTATTTGGGTAAACGGATGACTGTGGGCTCAGCGCAACAATGCTGGATGAGGTTCTGCCAACCCGCGCTGTTGCCTCAAACCGCGCCCGGATGTAACAATGAGATATCCCTCGCAACGCAACCCTGATCGGTCAACCGAACGATATCAAAGGGTTACGCTGGATTTGGTAGCGGGAGAGGGACTCGAACCCCCGACCCCAGGATTATGATGCACATGTTCTAAGGAAATAGGGCGTTATCGGTTAACTAAGTGGCCTAAATCCTGCTGTTTTATACCTCCTAATCATGCTCGACCCTACCGCCCCGACGACTTTGATGCAAAAGTTGCTACGGGATGTTTGCTACGGATTTTGAGCATGGGAAAAAAGTCGGAAACCGCTAAGCCGGAAAAGGAAAAGAAGGAACCGGTTCACCCTCCCGCGCGCCGCGTCGAGATCACCGCGGAGGTGGTTAAGGAAGCGGTCCGCCTAGCCGCGGCGGCGAAGGATTCCCACCTCATCCAGGACTGGTACGACGTAGGTCTTCCGTACCTCCAGCTCCGACAACGGGGAAAGTCGGTCACCTGGTATGTCCGCGCGAAACGCCGATCGCAGAAGCTCGGCCTGGCGTCCATGCCGAAAGGGAGCATGGATCGCGTTGGCTACCTGAGCGTTAAGGAGGCCCGCGCAGCGGCGGCCCGGGCCTACGACGGGATCGAGGCGCCGCCCCCGCCCGTGTCGAAGTCCAAGCCCGAGCCTGGAGCCGCGGTGCCGGATGCACCCGTTGTAGAGGCGGTCGGGTGGACCTGGGCGGATCTCACGCGAGAATTTCAAGAGAACATGAAGGGGATGCGGATCGTCGGCGGCAAGGTGAAGCTACCGTCTCAATCGACGCAAGACGACGTGCGGTCCTCTTTCTCGAAGGCGCCGCTGGTTGCTCTCGGACCGAAACTCTTGACCGCCTTGCTGCCCTCCGATTTCACGGGGGCGATCAAATTGATCCAGACCGCGAACGGCCACCGATCGGCGGAGAAAGCGCTGACCTACGCGAAATCCGCGATGACATGGGCGCTCGGTAAACGGACGGACGAGAGTGGCTTGGGATCCACGATGCCATGGTGGGAGCCGTTGCTGCCCCCCGACCCACCGCCAGCGATGCTGAAAGAAATCGCGGCTCGAAACGAAGCTAGGAAAAAAGCCAAGGAAAAGTTCACGGTCGCGGATCTCGGCAAACTGCTTGCCCGCCATGAGGAATTCTGTGCCGGCAAAACCGGCAGGGATGCGATCAGCCCTGGCATCCGGTGGGGACTTTGGTGGCTCGCCTACACGGCTAACCGCCGTTCCTCGGTGGTCGCGCTCGAACGTGCGCGCCTGTTTCAGACCGACGAATTCGGCCGACCCGGATGGGGACGGGCGACATGGCCACCGGAATCGATGAAAGCAAAACAAGACTTCTGGCTGCCGCTGCCGCCGTCCGCGCTTCATGTAGCGAACTCGGCGATGAGCGACTGGGCAGCGCTGGTCAAAAGAAGCCATGACGATTTCGAGACGCAGTGGGTGTTCGCATCGACCCGTCGCATAGGCCGACTGGCAGATAACGAGGACGTCGCCGTCTACCCGTCTTCTTTGAACGCGCACATCCGAGCGATGCGAGGACAGAAGAAAAGCGCCGGCACGAAAAACTATCTCGAGGGCGTGCCCCAGTTCTGGCTTCATCTGGTCAGGACAGTGGCTACCAACTACCTCGAAGACATCATTGATCCAGCGGCGGTGTCGGCGATGCTGTCGCATTCTGATGGCGAAGCGAAGTCCAAGCTTTCGGAAACAACGCGGCGCTTCTATTCGACAGGTCAGAAGATGGAGCTGAAGGCCGTCGCCATGGAGACTTGGTGCGCGGCGATTGACGAGGCCTACAGAAAAGCCGGCGGCAAGCCACCGATGCCGTCGCAGATCCCCGTGAATCCAGTGGTGCTTGAAGAGATGAGGCAGCGCCATGAGCGCCGCAACATCCAGCGCGCGAAGGACAAGGCGAGGGAAGAGGCAGAGGCCCGCGCCGAGGCGGAAGCCGAAGCGAAGGCAGCCAAGGTTCGTCCAGCTTAGATCAACTGCAACTGCGTCCCGGCCGGCGGGTACGCGGCGTTGATCTGAGCGAGCATGTCGCGCCATTCCTTCCGCGCGCGGTCGGCGCGCCAGCACATATACTTGTTCATCCGCTTCGTCAGATAGTCCCTCGCACGTTCGACCCTCGCAAGTGGAGCTTCCTCGCGGCTGGGATACGATGGCCATCGGTCATCGACCGTTGCGCGACTGCACGTTCCACCACTTGCGTCGAGATAATCATGGCCAGTGTACCAACGGCCGTTGTTCTCGGTGAGATGGACGATGATGTAGCCCCATCCGGATCTCGCGAGGACGATGTCTTCGATCACCAGAGAGCGCTGTTCTTCCTTCGCGTGTGCCGCGGCGCTGTGAACTTTCACGCTGCCGTCTCCCGCTCACGCCTCCGCTCGAACATCTGCGACAGCAGCTTGCCCAACGGAACGTAATCGTCTTCGACGCCAGTCGCGCGCTGCGCGGCGAGGGCCTCCTGATCGGTCATCATATTGTGCGGATAGCCGGCGGGCTCTGCCTCGCGGTACGCCATCAGTTCTCCCGTCGACAGCGCGCGGTCCTCCACGATATCTGCGCAGCCTCCGCCCGTACGGCGGCAGACGACAACGAGGAGGCGAAACTGCTCGCGTTCGCTCGACCAGATTACGACCTCGTGGCGGCCGTTGATGCGGCCAGGACCGTGGGAAGCGATCCAGCGCCATAGGTTCTCGCGAGAGCGGTGCCTCTCATAGCGCGCGCGGGCAGCGGCTCCTGCCGTCCGAATCGACATGCCGGCGGCGGACGCGCACAGGCCGGCGCGGTCGATCTCATTGAACGCGTCCGTGTCGAGGGCGTGCCCGAGCGCAGCGCTCAGGCTATCGACCGTGTGGATCATGGTGCCGGTGTCGTCGCGCAGGGCGATCGGAGCGAACGCTTTTGTCATCGGCGGCTCCTATGCTTCAGCGAGGGATGCGGACGCGGCGTAGCTATCCTTGCTTCCGGCAGCGAGCTGCGCCGCGATCGCCGCTTCTTTCGTCATCGTATTGAACGGGTAGGAGTCGGAAGCGTGATGCCGTTCCCAGATCAGCTCCGACGTCGAGAGATAACCCCTTTCGTCGATGAGCCAAACGCTGCCGTCGATCTTCACCTGCAAATACAGCTTTCGAAACTGCTTCTGGCCCTCGGACCAGATGCGGATGATCGGCGCGTTCCACTGCGACGCAACCCAAATGCGCTGCAGCTCTCGGCATCCAGCGGGAGTCTTCGCGGCGTTGTAATTCGCGCGCGTGGTGGCCAGCTTATCGGCGACCCGGCGCGCGCCGCGGACGTGACGGCTGATGTGCGCGAGCGCGGCGGCGTCGAGATCATAACCGAGGTGCGTCAGCAGATCGGCATCCGAATAGCGGTCGCCCGCCGGGCTGTACAGCATCATAGGAGGGTACTGATTAGTCATCATTATTATCCTTCGCTGGCATCGTAGAGGCGATGCGCTCGATCTTGTCGGCGGTTGCCCGGAGGCGCTTCGCTTCCGCGCGGAGCGCCTCCGCGATCTTAATCTCATTATCCGGCGTCAGCTCGCGGACGCCGGCGACGATGTTGGCGAGATGCGGTTGGCTAATCTTCACCAATCTTGCGAACGGACTCTGCCACTTGTGGCCGAAGCGCAGCTTGCCGGCGGCGATGACCCGATCGACGCGCCTGCTCATCAGTGCACCGCCCGCGAGCGCATCGACACCGAAGTGACCGACAGCCAAGGCTCACCGTGGCTGTCTCGCAGCCCGCGCAGGACCGGACCTTCCGGCATGGCCGGATCGTTCCAGGCGCCGCGCAGCGCAGCCTTCCAGTTCGACCCGTGCCGGCATGCGAATGCGCGGATGGCGTCGCGCTGCGCGGCCGTGAGCCACGGGACCGTGGTCAGATCATCCATCACGTCGCCAACTCCGCGAGCATGGCCTCATCCTCGATCGTCAGCTCGACGCGGGGCGGCGGCGGAACATGTACCTTCGGCTGCCGAAACAACGCTGTCGGGCGCGGCTGCCACTTGTTCGTCATCGGCAGCGTGAGGCGGTTCTCCGCGCACAATTCGTGGGCCGCCGCGCGCGCACGCCACGCCGAGCGCGCCCAGCGTTTGCGGGGGTCGGGCATCGCGCCGCCTTCGACGACCCACTCGACCCCGGCGCTCCAGGAATAGCCGTCGGTCGGGCGGGCTCCGCTGCCCTTCACTACCGCTTTCACGAAATCGAAAGCCGGCTCGGTCTCCTCAATGCCGAGCTTCTTCTCGATCGCCGGCAGGTCCGACAGGCGGCCGCGACCAGCGGCGAGCTCGGCCAGCACGAACGCGCGCCACGCGATGAGGCCGGCCTGGTCGCGCATCTTGATCTCGCAGATGCCGTTGGCGTCCGGATCCCAGGAGTCGATGGCGTAAGGCAACAGGCCCGGCCTGTCGCTGCTCTCGACGCGGCCGAGACCGGCGGTCAGCATATCGTGATCCGCGCGGTCGCGCAGCGCTTCCGCGATGTAGTCGCGAACTTGAACGGTGGTCTTGAAGATCCGCATGATTTGACATCTCCCTTACTACGCCCTCAAGCCGGGTAGCGGTTGCCCGTGCCCGGCGTGATGACGATGTCGGTGGGTTCAGTGCGCCTCGATCTCTCTCACGCGCTCGAACAGATTGTCGGTGTAACCATCGACCTGCGCGATCCGGTCCTCCAGGCCGATGATGTATTCTGCCAGCGCGCGATTGCCGTTCAGTCCGGCTGCGGCGTCGAGCTCGGCAATGCGGGCCTCGCGCTCAGCCGCTTCCTTCGCTTCATGCTCGGCAGCGATACCTTCGCGATAGGCCTTAAGCGCGCTGTAGTAATGCTCGAATCCTTCCGTGCCCTCGATGTCCCAATGCGGATCACGGCGCCAGTCGAGCTTCAGCTCCGCGACTTCCAAGCTTGGCTTCTTCGGCCACGTTCGGGTGAAAGCGATCGGGTTCGAGACACGCTCTCCGTGAACCCTAACTGCGTAGCAATATCTTTCGATCTCGACCTCATCTCCGTCGCGCAGGACGGTGGCCTTCGCCTTTGTCTCCGGCAGCTTCGCGATATCCAACGTCGGGCTGTCGCTGATCACAAACAGCGTGGCGTCGACGAATGCCGTCGGTGATTCCGGAAACTTGTTGAGATGGCGCTCCAGACCTTCGCGCGGATCGAGACCACGCTGACGAGCACGGTTCTCCACGGTCTCCACGCGATGCGGGTAGTGAAACCCTTGGGCGATCACGTAGTCGCCGGCCTTCAAGATGTGCATCCGTTCTCTCCGCTTTCTGTGGCTTCGGCGTAAGCGCCGTCCGTCGTTGAAATGAAATCTATTTCGGATTGGTCGCTCTCGCAAATCACAAGACCGTGGCGCACTTAAGGGGAGTTAACTGCCCGATCGCGGGAAAACCTTATTTCAAGGGGTTTCGCGTGTCGTCTTTGAACAATGTTCAAGTTTGTGTAGTTGGGGAAAGCGTGGGGACAACTAATTAAAAGGCCCGGCGTCTCTGCAGGGCCTGGTTAACGCGATCTACGCGGCCGCTGCATCTAGGCGGGTGAACGCTTCCTTTGCCGCCGTTCGGATCTTTTCCGATAGGATCGCGAGATCACTTATGCCGAACACCGTGCGCCCCAAACGGCGAACCTGCGTCCGTAGTCATCGACGGCCCAGGCAGGCCGCTTGCCGATCTCAGGCAATCGTTCGACATACGGCCACAACAACGCGGGATCGACGCCGCTCCGCGTCCGGACAGTCGCGATGGCGGCGCGAAGGCCGGCGTCGTCGAGCATTTCCCTGGTGGCGATCAGCGACTCCCAGGGATCGATGAGGGAGAGCTGCATTATGCGGCATCCTTGAATGGCTTCTGTATCGTAAACCATTGCGTCTTCGAGGAAGTGCCCTGTCTGAAGAAAAGCACCTGGGCCATCTGTTCGGACGTGAAGTGCAGCTCTTTGAACCGCTCGGTTATGGATCGACCTTCGTCTGGCGATAAGCGATCCAGAAGCGATGGGAGATCCATGACCTGCGGCGTGCCCTCTTCGGGAAGAAAAACCCTGACCTGACCTCCCGAGCCCCCCAACATCCACATTAGCTCGGCAGGGTGAGGATGAAATGGAAAATTGAAGCGTCCCTCGACTCGGGCAATGATGTTGTAGTCTGTGGTGAGGGCGATGCGGTTCACGACCGCGCCCCCTCAGGTAGGCAGAACTCAAATTCCGAGACTGTGAACAGGTCCGGGCCGTAGGGCTCGGTCTTCACGCGGACGATGACAAGATCCGCGTTGTCAGCGATCTCTTCGTGGTGCAGCCCGAACATCTTCGCGACGTCCTTGATCAGCAGCATGCGGACGTCGGACCCGGCCGCGACGACATCGAGATATTCCGACAGCGTGCTCTCGCCGGCGCGCATCTTTTCGAAGACCTCGGGGAGGCGGTGGCGCTCGTTCAGGATCGCGAGGCGCCCGTGGATGCCGGTCTGCATTGTGAAGCTGTCGACCATGGTCTTCTCCTAAGCGGCTTCGCTGTGCTTGCACTGGGTGCAGTGGCGGTTACCCTTCCATTCGGACATGAAGGACTTCTCGCAGCTCAGGCAGGTCCGCATCTTCCGATCGGCGTGACCATCAGGGCGAGACATCCCGAGCCGGGACATGGCAGTCTGGACAGCGGAAACCGTGATCCCCATCTTGGCCGCAATCGCTTCCTTTGAAAGCGGAGGCACCTCGGCGAGCAGCGCAGCAAGCTTCGCGCGGTTTTCGTCGTCCCATAGGATGTGCTGCGTCGTGACTGTCTCGGCGACCAGGACCGGACTCTTGGCCGCGGGGGCCTGCTTCTGACGTCCTTTGGGGGCGGGGCATCCGAGCCGGCGGCGTTGCACGTTGATATATCCCGATGTCACGCTGAATTCTTCGGCGATCGCAGCGGTGTTGTTTCCGTGCCTGCGGACGGCGTCGAGCAACTGCTGGTCGCTAAAGCCGCGCTGGCGCCCTCCGCTCCTGGGGCGGGGAACGGGAGTCGCGTCGCCAGGAGCCGACAGGATCTCGATGACGGGATCCGGATCGGCCAGCGGCGCTGGCTCGACCACCGGCTCGGCGGGAGCAGGTGCCTCAATCTCCTGTCGCGGGGCCGGCGCAGCGGGTGCCGTACGCAATTCCTTGCGTGCCTTGGCCGCATCGCGCTTCGCGTACGGCTGGAAACGGGGGCGCTCCGGTGCCGGCGCGATCTCGATGACGGGATGCGCCGGCGCCTGCAGGCCGGAGGCTACCACCAGGCGCAGCACGTCGAGGGCGGCCGTGCCACGCTGCGCGTCCGTCATGTCCTCGGCAAAGACTGCCGCCGCCGCGGACGTCGCGAACACTGCAAGGGCGGCCTTCTGCCGCGCGATTTCCTCAAGCACGGACATCACTTCATCCCGAAATCGTTGCGCGGCTTCGGCTCGACGTCGATGACAAGCGACGGATCGAAAGCCGGATTCTCGAAGCGGCCGTCGCGCTGGCGGTAGCCGCGCGGGTTGCTGATGATGCGCGTGCCGCCGACCTCGGCGTCGCGGCTGACGTGGACGTGGCCGTGCAGCCAGATATCGGCGCGCTCGATGATGTGCCCGCAGTCGCGAGAGCCGTACAGCCAAGAGTGCGTGCCATCGGAAGCGACGCCGTCGTCCGGCGGAAAATGCGTTGCCAGAACTTTCAGCATGTCGGGCTCGGCATCGAGCGCGAGGTCGATGGCCTCGACCGATGCCTTGTGCATCGCGAGGGTGTCGCTAGGGGTGAGGCGTTTACCCGGCGCCGTGTGGATGGCCTGATAGTCGTTATGCGGCGTCCTGCCCGCCGGCGACACCGGCTGCTCCGGATGAAAGCCTTTCTGCGAAATGTACATTGCCTCCTTCGGCGACATGTACCCGGGCCTGATCGAGAAATCACTCCAGAGGCAAGCCGTAATCACCTGCACGCCGTCGATCACAACGTAGCCGTCCGGATTATAGTACGCGCCGTAACGAGCGCAGATCTCGCCAGTCCGGTCGCGGACGTCCTGCAGTGTGTAAGCGCGATCGTTCGCCGGGCCCTCACGATAGGCGTCGTGGTTGCCTTCGGTGACGACGAGCGGCACGCCGCGAAATTTTTCCAGCAGGTCGGGGAGGTGCTTATGCAGGCCGTTGCAGAGATCTCCGCCGAACACCGCGAGATCGCAGTCGACCGGCTGGACGCCGATGTCACCGCCGGCGTGGTCAACGTGGAGGTCGCTAAAAAAATGGATGCGTGCCATCAGACGGTCTCCCCGTGTCCGACGAGATAAGCGAGGCCGAGCTGGCTGATCTGGTACCGACGACACCCTTCCGGCGCCCAGCTCGGGCGGATGAAGTCCTCGGTCAGCGCCACGCGAACGAGATCGGGCGAGACGATGTCGCCCCAGGGAGCCGGCAGCTTGTAGGGCAATAGGCGGAGCGTTCCGTCCTGCAGGCGCATGACGTGGTGATGGTTCGCCATCTGGCGCAGGAGGGCAACGAGGTCGCTGTCTGTGATCCTGGTCATTTGACTACTCCGGTGAGGCGTTGCGCGGTGCAGTTGGCGAAGGGCTTGTTGCCGGGCTCGATGCGGCACTGCCCGATGATCGCGAGGCGGTTTAGCTGGTCGCCGCTCATGATCTGATCGGCGACGCGATGCTGCGTCAGTGCCGTCCCGCCGGCGGCGCCGGCGAGTGTGGAGATGTATGCGACGGCGGCGAGGATAGCGAGGCGCTTCATCACGCTGCCTCCTCGTTCGGGGACACGCTGAGCAGCTCGTCCAGGTCTGCCTGCAGCGGGTCGCGAATGGTCATGCGGCGATGTACGCAGCGGACGCGGCGGACTTCATCGGCGCTGTGGTCAGCGATGTCACCGTAGCGGTGATTGATCCATAAGCGATAGACGTCAGCACCGGTGACATCGTCGTGAACGGGCAGCCGGAGGCTGCGGCAGAGGCTGCTCAGTTCGATGCGGTTTCCCCATCCGGCCCAGCGTGTCATCGTGCAGAACACACGGGGGTCGAGCCGCGACAACAGTAACTGCGGCCACCAAGCGGGCAGGACATCGAGCACCCCGAGGCACACGGCGCGCTGAAAAATGAAGCGCAGAGCGAAATCGGCGTGATGCGCAACAACTGTGATGTCGTCCGGACATGCGCGCAGGTCGCGGAGATACTGCCCGAGCTGAGACAGCATCTGCTCCTCGCCGCCGAGGTCCGGATCTTTTGCGGTCACGGCGACCGGCTGGTCATCGATCGCAATCGCAATCGCGACGATGCGACCGGCGCCGCCGTCGAGCGCGGTGTCGAGAAACGCATCCATGCGACGCTGCGTCGCGAGTCTGTTCTTTGCGTACAGATCGTTCAGCGCGCGTTTCTCGCGGGACGCGATGTCCGCCGCGATCTTCGCCGGATCCGTCAGACGCTTGTCTGCGGTCACCGGCTCGGGATCGGACAGCAACGGATAGCGCTCGTCGATTGCAAGGCGCAGGTCGTCACGATCCGTCGGCACGGTGACGATTTCAAAGTAGATTTCCATTTTTTGCTCCCGTTACCTCGATCATCCCGAGGTGTTAGGCATTCCTTAATGGATTCTCCTGTATGTCGCAAGCCTCGTTCTAGCTAGGTACGTTTGACGTTGCAACACAAACAGGAGGTCTAGATGTCTAACAGCTTGTTCAGCCCGCGCGGTTTTGGCTACGGCGCGTTTCTCGGGATCTCCGCCGTCGCTGGTGGGGTCGCCTCTGCCGGCGTCGTCGGAGTGCAGGCAGCGACGCGGCGGCAGGCGGAGATCGCGCAGCGCAACCGCGTCGCTCGCATCATCCGTCGGGACCGCGCCGAGCTTCGCGAAGTCCGAAAGGACCTCGCAATCTCGCGCGCCGAATCCGCAATTCGGCTCTGGCACATCAAAAAGCTGTTGCCGGCAACCCGCGCGGTTCGTTGATCATGACCGCACGCAACTCTGCGGCCGGCGCCCCGCGATGGGGCGCCGGCCGAATTTCATCGAGGCAGGGCATGCCCGGCATAGGCATACCAAGGCGCATGTGCGCGTATACGTTAGTTTGATCCGCCGTCAGCAATCGCTCTAGTTCGCGCTCATTCAGTCCGCGCAGCCAACTGGCAAACGGCCTCAGTGACGCCGGCATCTCTGCAGGCTGACCGGCGGTCAGCGTCTCGGCGGCGTACGTGAGCGTATCGGCAAGCGCTTCCTCACGGTCCGCCTGGCGTTCGCGTGCGATTTCGAACGGGTCCCAATCGAGCGCTTGCTCGATCTCTTGCACGGGCGGCGGCGGGACGTCGTAGATGCCTGGATACATGACTTCGATCAGGGATTTGATCGACGTCATTGCAATGGCGAAGACGGCGTCGAGAGCGCGCCCGATAGCGGCGAGAAATCGTCGAAACATTTCAGTCCTCCTGTTCTCACAGAAATCTCGGATACGCCTCGGCAAGTCGGAAGCGAAAAATTCAACTAAAAACTATTAGGCGTTGCCGAACTGATGGAGTATTGTTCGTGCGCTTGATGTTGCAACAGGAATGGTAGGCGTGACGGCAGAGATCCAGATCCCCAGCAGGATGCGCGACCGACTCAAGCTGGTTGGCACAACGTTATATGGGCCGCGCTGGAAGCGTCCGCTCGCAGTGGCGCTCGGCACCTCCGAGCAACAGGTTCACCGCTGGTTAGGCGGTCAAGGACCGCAAGGCGATCTCGACGCGCGCCTGGTCGGCGTGCTCGACCAGGCCGAAATCAACGCCGCCGGGCTCCGCCGCAAGCTGTCGAGGTTCGTCACGACGCAGACCGCTCGCCAGCGCCGACGCATGGAGCGCGACCGGTGAGCGACACGCAGGACATTTCTGTTTCCTCAAGACTCACCGATCGCGGTCGCGCGCGACGGGCGGGCGGCACCGGCAACCCGATCGCTCCGCCGAAGTGGTCTGATGCAGCTCTCCACCGGCTGGCCGACATGATTGTGGCGGACGAAGCCAAAGCCGATATTGCTGCGTGGTTTCGGACTACGCCGCAGGCGATCTGGACAGCCGTGTCAAGGCATAATCTCTCCGCCGCGGGCTCGTGGCGAGCGTGCGCGAATTGCGGCGGCGCCTACATGACCAACAGCCCGTATGTGCGGAGGTGCCTGCCGTGCAAAGAGTGACCACCGACCAGGCTACCGCGGCCGCGCTAACGATGTGTCGCTGGCGAGCCCAGCTCCGAGCCGACCGCGCACAGACGGCGGCGGCGAATAATGCCGCGCCGCCGGAGGTGCCAACCGTGATCGAAATTCCACTCGGCAATGCCGATGGCGAGCGGACATCGCCGCCCGGGACTATCGATCTCGGCGTCGAGATGGTGCGCCGGCTCTTCGCAGACGAGGGGAGCGCGGCATGGTGATGCGTCTCCCGCCTCGCGGCCGCTCGCCGGCGCCGGTCGCCGACAAGTCTCCCGAACCTGCAATGCCGAAGCAGGTGCGCGGTCCGATCATGCCGCCGCGATTTCCGGTTAAGAAGCCGCCGCCGACGGCGAAACGGTCACCATTGCCACCGCGATTGCGCGGTGAGATCAAAGCGCTCGCGGACGCAGCGCGCGCTCGCTGGGCGGCGTCCCAAGACTCAGATTAGACGTTTCAAAGCCGGGTATGTAACGGGGGGCGCAGGATTTATGGACGTCACGGGTGACGCGCACGGGTGCGCAAGGTGATTTACGGGTATCATAAAGTTCAGCGGAAAACTTGGAAAGTCTGACGCAGGAAAGGGGCACGGGATGACCCTTTCGTCGAAGTGGAAATCGCATTTGATCTAAGGCGTTCACGAAGCCGAAAGCGTGATCGCCAGCGTAACGGGAAACTACCGCGTAGTGGTAGTTCGCTGCACTCGAAATTGCAGATAAGATGCAGTTCCAATGTTGGCAACTGAGGCGTCGGGACGTCGTTGTTAACCTTGCGATCGCTCGGTCCTGAAGCACGAAACTGCAAGTATCGTGCAGTTTCAATGTTGGCATTTTGCGGTACAGGATAAATCGAGATCCTTGGATCATCCGCGACCAGGAATAGGTCGCCGGTCGGGACCTATGCCGCCGGCGTCGCTTGAGCGCTGTCCGGTCCAGCCGGATTCCGCGCTGTCGCGAACTCAATGCGCGTACGTCCGGATGCGCGACCGCGGGTATACGGACTCGCTCACCGTTGGACCGTGGTTTCCGCTGATGATCGTAACGGTGCCGACGTTGAAACTGGTGACTAGCCCGACGTGACCGCCGCCGCCGCGGCGGCCCATCGTCGCGATCGCACCGACCGCCGGCAGCGCCAGGCGGCGGCCGTAGCCCGCGAAGGACATCGCCGCGCGGGATCCGGTGCCGCGGCGGCCGATCCGGCGCTCGACGAGATGAATTCAGCGCACCATAGCGTCCTCGGCAGCCCGAGCTGACGGGCCGTCATTCCGAGGTGCCGGCGAGCGAGCTGGGCTATGTCGGCTTCTGGCGCGAAGCAGACATTCAGGCGGAGGTTCTATTCTTCCCTATCTCGCTGGGAGCAACGCGGTGGGACGGGTGGATTGGAGCCAGCTCTATGCCCGCCTGGAATAAGGGACAAACTATCGGCCAAAAACTGCCCCTCAAACCGAGAGAAGTTTG
The DNA here is from genome assembly GCA_002256345.1 of Bradyrhizobiaceae bacterium PARB1. Taxonomy (GTDB): domain Bacteria; phylum Pseudomonadota; class Alphaproteobacteria; order Rhizobiales; family Xanthobacteraceae; genus Tardiphaga. The sequence continues at coordinate 792,600 of NKIY01000001.1, forward strand.
GGGGATAAGGACGAGATTGGAAGTCGCCTCAAACTTGCGAGAACTTGCTCTTTACCGTGATGCTTGCCGGCGATCATTTCGTGTGGCCTACGTTAGTCGGCGGTTCAGCGCGATGGCCGTTCCTTTTAGCATTTGTCAGAATCTTCGGAGGAATAGCCGCGTTTGGGTTGTTCGGGCTATTCCTCGGACCGGTCATTATGGCGGCCGCTCTAACCGTTTGGCGCGAATGGATTTACGGGTCTAAGACGCCCGAGCTCTGAATCCTCCTCGTACAAGGGACAAGGGACTACAAGTCTCGCGTCGGATCGACATGGATGCTGCAGCTCCAGACGAATTAAGCTGCAATGGACCCGGCGGCGGTCATGAGAAGGCGTTCGAACTCATCCGCGGGGCATGGTTTGCCAAAGAAGTAGCCTTGCCCTTCGCGACAACCCATTGCTAAGAGAAGATCGGAGGTCGCCGCATCCTCGATCCCTTCAGCAATAACTGAGAGATCGAGCCCTTCCGCAAGAGCAATAACCGATTTTACGATCGTGCGATCGCTCTCACATGAAAGAGCGTCCTTCACGAACGATCGATCAATTTTCAATCCGTGGAGGGGGAAGGATTTCAAATAGCTGAGGCTGCCAAACCCGGTCCCAAAGTCGTCGAAGACAAGCCGCACACCACTTCGCTTTAAGCTCTCAATCGCTTTTACGGCCTGGGCTTCGTCGTCTAGGAGAATGTCTTCTGTCACCTCAAACTCAATAAGGTCTGGACGTATCGGAGCGTCATGCAGTAACGCCTCAACCTGCGCACTCAGCGAATCATCGGAAAATTGGCAGGGTGAAAGGTTGATCCCTATGCGAATCTCGTGTCCCGCTGCCGCCCAACGACTTGCTTGTCGCCATGCAGTCTCCACAACCCAGCGCGACATTCCGACCGAAACCGCCGTCGCGTTTGCAATTGGAATGAAATCAATTGGCGGCACAAGTCCTCGAGTTGGATGGCGCCACCTAATTAACGCTTCAGCGCCGATTATTCGTTTGCTGTCCAGGCAAACCTGAGGCTGATAGAAGAGCTCAAATTCATCGTTTTGTAGAGCTTGAAGAAGATCTGCTTCGGTGGCGAGACGCTTTTCGACTAGAGCGCGGTCTTGCGCTTCGTAGAAGTTCGCCGCTCCGTCAGCCTTGTTCTTGTCTAAAGCGATATAGGCATTGGCGAAGGCGACCTCTGTCGATGGTCCATGCTCAGGCAGGTTTGCTGCGCCGATGCGAACATGGGCTTGGTGCAATCTTTTGCCAACCTGCAATGGCGTGTTGAAGAGGGCCATTACCGCTGCCGCAACACTTGGTGCAGCCTCTGAAGTGCAATCGCTCGCCAGCAATGCGAACGTTTCATCGCCGATGCGACCTAAAAAATAGCGATCCTCATGAAATTGATGACGAAGTGCGCTGCCAACTGCTTTGATCAGCTCGCCGCTGAATAGAGGCCCAAGAATCACACTGGTGTCGGATACTCGGTTCACCCGTACGACGAAAAGGCAAAGTTGACGATTGCTTGTCAGCAGTTCTGTAACGCGTCGCTCAAATTGATATCGATTGGGCAGACCAGTAAAGGCGTCGAAGTCCGCCAAGTACTTGATTTTCTCGGCTTCTCTCTTCCGGATCGAAATGTCTCTGAGGCTGACACCATAGCTTAGGCCGTCAGTGTCCTCCCATGACGAAAAGCAAGCCTCTGCATCGAACTTCTGCCCATCTTTCCGGATACCAACGAACTCGATGAGGCGTCGGTTATGGCCGCCAACGAGGTCGGCCGTGACGTGAAAGATCGCGTTCGATTCTGCTGAATCCGACATCAATTCACTGAATGAATGTCCGATCATTTCGACCGACAGATAGCCAAAAATTGACTCGGCTGCGGGATTCCAGACTGTGATGCGTAAACTCGAGTCCATACAGATGAGCGCGTCGCCCATCGACATTGCAATTCGACGAAATCTTCGCTCCGCCACACGTGTCATCAGCGCGCGGACGTCGAGTTCCTGAAGGGCGATCACGACTAAGTAGGCGGCGAAGGAAATCTGTAGCAGGGACGTGTCTGCGATCACCGGGTAGTAGCTTTGGATACAAAGCGCGGTAACTTCGACGGCGACGGAAGCAAAAGCAATAAGTACGAATCGCCTCATCGCAGACATTCGAGGCCAAACATAGATCATTGAAATGATGGATAGGATCACGCCCGCCAGGCTGACCACCCAAGATGTCGATGACAATGCGCGGTTTTGAGTGATCGACTCAGCGGCAAGAATTTGCAGCAATGGGCCTGGCAGAACGGACGCGTTGGGTACGCTGAAGCGATCTCCAAGTTCTATCGCTGTTCCTCCGATCAGAACCTTCTTTCCTCGAAGGCTTAAGCGCGATGCTGAGTTCTCATCGAGTACATCAGAATAGGAGAACATCGGTATTTCCCGAAAACGGATACCGTGATCAATGTAGAAAGACGGCTTTGATACAATACCGCTTCCGGACATAGCCGTCGCGATGGAGGGAACGAGGTCGGTTCCAATCCGGTCCGAGTAGTCGTATTTCCGCGCGCGGCCGTCTTTTCCAACTTTGACACTTGCGGAAGCGATCCATGCATCGGCGGCGAGAAGAGGAATTGGCAGGTTGTCGTGTACAGAGGGCGAACCACTCCTTTTCGATTGTTGAAACGCCGGAAGGACAACTGAACTGGTTGATGCTTTGATCGCTTGAGCTAAGTCGTCATCAGCGGCTGGCGTTGACGGCGAGCTGAAATCAACATCGAAGACAATATCGCTTACCCCAATCGCGTCGAGTTTTTTGATAAGATCGGCGTGAATTGATCGAGACCAGGGCCAGGCCCCCATTGCCTCGATTGAGTGTGGGTCGATAGCTATGAGAGCGATATTGCCCGTCGGCGCGCGGGAGGTCATCGAGAAGCGCCAATCGGCCGCGAAATTAAATAGCGATGCGGAGACTCCAGTCGCTGCCGCAACGGCTACGACAAGTGTCGCTAAAAGGTGAGCGCGATATGGCTTCATAATTGTGAGCCGATCTAAGCGTTATTTCCTTCCGTTCCCATTTCCATTGCCGTTTCCATTATTGCCATTGCCATTGCCATTGCCATTGCCATTGCCATTGCCATTGCCATTGCCATTGCCATTGCCATTGCCATTGCCATGGCCGTTGCCGTTGCCGTTGCCGTTGCCGCCGTTGCCGTTGTTCCCGTTGTTTCCATTCCCATTGTTGCCGTTCGCGCGGCCGTAACCGTTACCGTTGTTACCTGCTCCCGAATTCCCATTCCCAGCGGCTGTGTCGCCTGATCTTCCGTAACCATTTCCGGTGGCGCCGGACTTTCCATTGTTTGTAATCGAGTTGGGGTTGGCGGAAGCGCTTGAAGTAAGGGCGGGCGCAACAATCGGGCTGGCCGCGGCACCGGCTACGTTGTTCGGTATCGCGGCGGGCGTGTTTGAGGTGGATCCGTTCGATACTGCCGAGGATGGATTTGTGTTTGGCCCAGAGGTCCAGTAACTCGCTCGCCTTGGCTCTCCACGACCGAGCTGCCCATCTGACGCGCCTCGGGCGAGGCCGTTTGTCACCCGGTTGAAGTTGAGACGTACATCGCCAATCGGTGCGGCGATTTGTGTCGCGCTGTTCTTGTTATGAGATCCAGGTCCACGATTCCCGATTACACCTTCTGACTGTCGACCTGTAGGAGCCGCGGACGGGGAAGAAGTGCCCATGGCTGCGAGCGTTCGGACTTGGACTCCGGTAGCTGCCGAGCGGGGAGCGGGTAGACCTGACCGCGGCACTGGCAGCCGGTCAAATGTTGGTGTTCTGGGCGTTCCTTGTTGGATAGGACTGTGGATGCCAGGGCCGGATAGCGAAAGCCCTACACTTCCGGCCGAGCGAGACAGGACGGTCTGACCGGGCATCACTTGCGCGATCTGGCCGGATTTGAAGTCAGCCACTTCGACCTGGCCACGAACAACGTTTACGTCGGTCCCTCGGGCCGAAACGCTGACCCGAAACTGCGTTCCTTTGACCACAGCGGCTAGATAGGGCGTTTCCACTTCGAAATGCTTCACGCTCTTCTTCTCGACGTCCAATAGGATGGAGCCGGCCTTCTGAATTATGGTTGTCGAAAGGCCGTCAGACGAAGCCACCGGAAGCTTCACTTCAGAGTTCGGGGCTATCAGAATCGTTTCATCTCCGCGTTTGAGCAGAACGCGGCCATTTTGACCGGTGCGAATGGTGTCGCCCGCTCGGATTTCCTGGCTTGTGAGCGATACCGGCTGGGCTTTGGAGCTGACTGTCCAGACCTGCCCGGACGACTTGGCGATCTGCCAGCCGCGTTCGTCGGCTGCAAAGGCGGGCGTTACGAGGAGGGCGAGCGCTGAGAAAGCTACGACTAAATGTCTGATATCCGACACAAAAATGCTCCAGAACCGGGGACCGCCACGCTATCTGGAAACATTCAAAAATAAATTTACGTGCAAGGACACCTACAACTCGCGCGTTAACGTCTCGTTGACCATACGAACCTACCCACTTGATGAGCGGCCAATTCCGTAGTCGCGCGTCAAGAACTGGACTCCATGGCACCGTTTTGTTTTGCCGCTTATCGCCCGATCCAATCAGCACTCGTCGCAAGTCTGGTCGCCATAACGCTCATCGGCGGATTGAACGCAGCGCTTGCTCAAGCGGGCAGTCCTGGCTTCGATCCACTTCAGCCGGAGAAACGCTTTGAAGCTATGAAGCAAGGAGCAGAGCGAGCCGGCGAAGACACTTCTCTTCCCGCAGTCTCGACCCGCGTTGGCGCCGTCGGAGGTGGCAGAAGCTTCAAGGTGCGCGGCATATCGCTCGTCGGAAACAAAGCGATATCGACAGCAGCCATCGAGCCTCTGTATCGCAAATTTGTTGGCGACAGGATCACCGAAGGCGAGCTCAGTGAGCTTACCGAAAAGATCAGCGAACTCTACCGCGCTAATGGCTATCACCTGTCCAGGGCGATTGTGCCTGCCCAAGACGTCGCAAGCGGCGTCATTCTTATCAAAATCGTTGAAGGAAGTATCACCGAACTCGTTATTGACGGCGAATCTCAAGGGCGGTTCGGCGTAAGAGCTCTGTTGTCACCTATCCTGGCAGAGACGCCATCGCGACAGCAAACGCTGGAACGCCAGCTTCTACTTTTAAACTCTCTTCCCGGAATCCGGGTCTCCGATACGTCATTGAAAGAGATAGGCAATACGACCGGAGAGTTTCGGCTATCTGTGTTCGTCAAGTCATGGCAAACGTATGCATCGCTTGGCATCGACAACTTGGGGTCAAGCTCCGTAGGGCCATGGCAGTCTTATGCAACGGGCGCATTCAATTCGTATATCGTTGCAGGTGACGCGCTAACGATCAACGGTTCGACAATAGCGAACGACCCAAGCCAACTTGGATTCGGCCGTATTGGATATGAAGCGCCGGTCGGCGTGAATGGTGTGCGACTGGGCGGATCGGCTTTCTATAGCGAAGTTCGGCCAGGGGACTGGCGCCGAGATTACGGCAACCTCACAAGAACGCAGTCAGCCGAACTGCACGCGAGCGCCGTCCCGATTCAGACCCAACGCCAGACCTTAACTGTCACCTTAGGATCACAGTTCACGGATGTTTCCGAAGGCGATGCGTTCGGGCCTTTGTACAGGGATCTACTGCGGACGCTGTATTTTACCGGAGACTACCGGCTAAAAGACGAGTACGGCGGCGCGAACTACCTGACCCTGACGCTGCGTAAAGGACTTGACGTGTTCGGCGCGTCGAAAGCCGGCGACGGAATGTTGTCGCGATACGGTGGCTCCGCACAAGCTGCGGCGGTCAATCTCCAATACGCGCGGTACCAGTCTCTCGCTAATGACTGGTCTGTGAAGATCGCTGGCGCTGGTCAGTTTGCCTCGACACAACTCCTTACGTCGCAACAGTTCTATTTGGGCGGCAGCTCTTTTGGCCGCGGCTATGGAAATGCTGAGATTAGTGGCGACAACGCCATGGCCGGATCTTTCGAATTGCGTTTCGATGGAACACTTAATGTCGGAGCTCTGCGTGGATATCAGATCTACGGTTTTGCTGAGACCGGTGTCGTTTGGAACGTAGGATACCAGTATACAGATGGCCTATCCCTAGCGTCGGCTGGTGGCGGCATTCGGCTATTTCTCGCGGAAAACCTACAGGCCGACTTCGGTGTCGGTGTCCCTCTTAGCTATCGCCCGTTTGACAACGTCAACCGCAATCCACGTTTTCTGTTCTCTATTTCGAACGCCTTCCGCATGTAGCAGGCGCGTAGCGCCACAGCGTTATGCGTTCGACGCCTTTGCAGGACCGCGATGTCTGCTCATGGCGCAAAGCGGACATCTTTCCCGAGCCTTTTGACCGATCCGCAGAGATCGACGCCCACTCAACAAAGTCTCGGCGAAAACTTAAACGCGGCTGTCTCCGATCGCTTGCCCGTCGATAGATCGACGGGCACCTCTTCATTGAACCGTGAGGCCTCGGTTTGCGATGAGCTGCTTGTAGATCGTCGCTTCCTTGGCGAGGCGGTCGGCCATGTCTTTTGGCGTGCCGCCGATCAGTGTATATCCGAAGCGATCGACGAAGGACTTCATCTCTTCGGACTTGAGGACCAGGTTGGCCTCCTTGTTCAAGATTTCGATGATCGGGGCGGGGGTCCCGGCAGGAGCCGCGATTCCTGACCAGGACATGAGGTTAAGGTCGGGATAGCCCAGTTCGGCGGCACAAGGAACGTCCGGCAACAATGGTGAGCGGGCGTTGCCGCTGACTAAAAGCGGAATAGCGCGTTTAGACTCAATCTGTGGCGTGGCGCTCGGGACCACCTCGAAGAACACATCAACCTGTCCGCCGATGAGATCATTCATCGCAGGGCCGCCGCCTCGGTAGGGCACATGCGTCATCTGCACGTAGGTCAGGGAACTGAAAAGCTCCGAGAAAACGTGCGGGAAGCTTCCGTTGCCGGCGGAAGCGACAGTCACGGAACCCGGCTTGCTCTTCGCCGCGTCCAGAAGGTTCTTCAGCGTCTTGAACCCGCTCTTCGCGCTCGCGACCAGCACCGTGGCAGCTTCCGTCAACCCGATGATCGGGGCAAAATTCATCAACGGATCGTAGGGCTGCGGCTTGTAGATGTAGGGGGCGATCACAAATGAGCTCGTGGTGCCGAGCAAAAGCGTGTTGCCGTCCGGCGCCGCCCTCGACACGTATTGCGCGCCAATGGTGCTTCCTGCGCCGACCTTGTTTTCGATGATGAATGGTTGTCCGAGGACGGTCTGCATATGGTTGCAGATCAGGCGGCCCAGCGAGTCCAGGTGTCCGCCTGCCGCGAACGGGTTCACGAGCGTGACGGGCCGCGTTGGATACTTGCCCTGTGAGAATGATGGTCCTGCAACGGATGCGAAAAGCCCGGCGAGCAGAAGCGAGCGTCGGTCGATCATGTTTCCTCCAGATGCAATGGCGTTCTCAGCGCGCAAGGGCGCACTGGTGCCTTTTCAATTCAGGTTTTACTCAGACCGGAACAGTGTCCGCGTTGTAGTGGTAGAGCCAGGCGTAGCGCTCCAGCAGGCGGTCTTCTGCCCATTCACGTTCGACGTAAGCTCCCGCTGAAGCCGGGTCGCCGAGCGCGGGATTGTGGAAACGCTTGGTGTTGTCCGCCGACCCATTCACGGCTCGTGACGTCCGTTCAAGCCGAGCGGATTCATAGGCTTTGAGCGCTTCGGCGATATCCGTGTGGGCGTCCAGCGCACGCGCAAGCACATACCCATCCTCGATCGCCATCACGGCTCCCTGAGCCAGGAATGGCACCATCGGGTGGCATGCATCTCCCAGCAGGGTGATGCGGCCTTCGGACCAGCGCGGAAGCGGCTTTCGGAGCTTCAGCGCCCAGAGATAGGGTTGCGGGATCGCGTTTATCAGTTGCTGGACATCGTCATTCCAACCGACGAAGTCTGCGCGCATGTCGTCGTGTGACCCTGGCGTAGTCCAGGACTCTTCGGTCCAATCCGTTCGTTCCACGATGCCGACGAAGTTCATCAATGCGCCGCGGCGGAGCGGATATTGCACGATGTGGCGACCCGGGCCGACCCAGTTCGAGGACACGTTGCGGGCAAGGCGTGCGGGCAGGGTGTCCATCGGGATGACACCCCGCCAGGCGACCAGGCCAGTAAATTCCGGATTGTCGGCACCATGCAGCGTGGCCCTGACAACCGAATGGATGCCGTCGGCACCGATCAGGACATCACCGGTCGCCCACGTGCCATCAGCGAAATGCAAGGTGACCCGATCTCCCGTGTCCTCGCACGCGATCGCCTTACGGTTCAGCTTGATCGCATGGGGGGCAAGCGAGGACACAGCCTGCGACAGGATGTCCAGGAGGCCGGGCCTGTACATGGTGACATACGGATTGCCGTAGGTCTGAACCGAGATCGTGCCGAGATCGAAGGCGGTCCAGGCTTGCCCGGTATTCCACATCCGGATTTCGCGCCGTTCCGGATGCGCTGCTTCTGCCATGATACGGTCTGTGAGACCCAGTTTGTCGAAGACCAGCATGCCGTTGGCGCTTACCTGCACGCCTGCGCCGACCTCACGGAGTTCGGGTGCTTGCTCATAGACTTCAACGCTGAAGCCCCGCTTGAGGAGCGACAGCGCCGCCGTCAAGCCGCCGATCCCGGCGCCGGCGATGATCACCTTCGGCTTTGTACTGCTCACCTTTTCCCACCCTTGTCGTGCGCGTGCAGCGCTTCAGTTTCGTCGCCGGTTCGCTCGGCTTGTGTTGTCAGCGCGTTATTCCGCGATGACCGGATTCCGCAGAATGCCAATATTGCTCACTTCGACTTCGACCGTATCTCCGGCCTTCATGAAGAGCGGCGGTGTGCGCTTGGCACCCACGCCTCCGGGCGTTCCGGTCACGATCACGTCGCCGGGAAGCAGCGGCAAAATCGCTGAGCAGTAAGCTATGATTTCCGGAATGCTGGTGATGAGTTTGTCGGTCGTTGTGTGCTGGACCACCTGGCCGTTGAGGCGTGTTTCCAGCGTCAGCTTTGACGGATCCGGGATTTCGTCGGCCGAGACGAGCCAAGGGCCGAAAGCGCCCGTTCCAGCGAAGGTCTTTCCCGAAATGAACTGCGTGGTGTGCCGCTGCCAGTCGCGTACGCTTCCCTCATTGTAGCAGGAATAGCCAGCGATATAGCCGAGGGCCTCGCTTTCCGGGATGTGGCGGCCGGTCTTGCCGATCACGATGGCGACTTCGCCCTCGTAGTCGAAATGGTCCGACACCTTGGGCTTGATCATCGGCTGCAAGTGGCCAACCTGGCTTCCGGCGAAGCGAGCGAACAAAGACGGCTTCTCGGTCGCCGTACGGCCAACCTCTGCCACGTGATCATGATAGTTCATGCCAACGCAGATGATCTTGTCGGGGTCGGGAATGACGGGAAGGAGCGTCAGGTCGGCGAGCTGGTAATCCACGTCACCGGTTGCGACCAAAGCCTTGGCAGCAGCGAAGTCATCCCGGTCAATGAATTGACGCAGCGACTTCGAACGATCAAGCCTGCGCCCGAGGTCGATAACCCCCTTGTCGGTCACCACGCCAAATGAAGCGTTACCAGCGCGCGTGAACGATATGAACTTCATAATATCCTCCTTGGAGGGCGAAGACGCGGTCGTCGCGCTGAAGCGGCAGCAACCAAGCGGCCTTCGGCTCTTCCTTATGTTTGTTGCACTGCGCGCGTGACCGATTGACTTCAATCATTTCGGTCCTGCCAATCTGTCCCGTACGGGCAGGCGGTGATCAACGTCGGAACTTAAAACTGTCCGCACCATGGACAGATCGTGCCCGCTCTGGCGGATGTCCGCGCCGCGGACACCTTAGGCAGGCAGCCTCCCAAGCCAGGCATCCGAGGCATAGGTTCGTGTAAACCCGGCTTCAGCGCTGGACAATCAGAAGGAGTTTGGGATGGAATTGAAGTCGCTGGGATATATCGGTATCCGCTCCTCCCGCCTGGACGACTGGTCAAGCCTCGCGAGCGGACTGCTGGGGATGCAGCAGATCGATCGGGGGGCGAAGGTTCGTGCCTTCCGGATGGACGACCGGAAGCAGCGGCTTGTGGTAAGTGGTGAGGAGGGGGATGGCCTGGCTTTTCTCGGTTGGGAGGTCGCGTCGAAAGCCGATCTTCTGGCATTGGCTGCCCGCCTGGAAGCGTCCGGAACGCGCGTCACCGCGCATCCTGCATCGGTGGCAGACGAGCGTCATGTCACCGATCTCATCTCTTTCAAGGATCCCGGCGGTAACACCGTCGAGGTTTTCTGGAAACCGCATATCGCAATCGAGCCGTTCATTCCGGGGCGTCCCATCTCCGGTTTCCGGACGGGCCCATTGGGCATGGGGCACGCGGTGATCAATGTCGCCGACATTGCTCCGATGCTGACCTTCTATCGCGACATTCTGGGTTTTCACGTCAGCGATTTCGGCCATGCGCCTTACAAGCTCTATTTCTTCCACCTCAATGGCCGTCACCACAGCTTTGCGATGGTCGAGTCTGGAAAGCAGAGCCTGCATCATTTCATGGTCGAACTCGGATCTCTGGACGACATCGGCCAGGGATACGATCTGGCGCAGCAGGAGGACGGGCGCGTCGCCTACACGCTCGGGCGTCATACCAACGACCATATGACCTCATTCTACTCACACACTCCGAACGGGTTCTTCATTGAATACGGCTGGGGTGGACGCACGATCGATCCCGACACCTGGGAGCCGCACGAAACCTTCGACGGACCCAGCCTCTGGGGTCACGAGCGCCTTTACATGCCGGAGGAACAGCGCGCGCGGCTCAGGGATATGCGCCTCGACGCAGCGGCTCGCGGTGTACGCGTGCCAAATCCGGTTTTGCCCGCGATCGACTGCCCGTGGCTGGATTCGGTCATTCGACGCGAATAAGACCGATCAACCGCCGGAGCGCAGGCTCTGATCGCGCGCGGTAATTTTCCGCGCCGCATCGCTCATTGTCTCGTAAAACTGTTCGATGCCTTCGGCCAAGGTCATCGCCTTCGTGATCCAGATAACCGCAATGGCCCCGACCAACTCGCTGTCCGAGAAAATGGGGACAGCGATACTTGATGTGTGGCTGTTGTATTGCTCGTTGAAACGCATGGCGAAGCCTTGCGCGCGTGTTTCGGCAATCAGCTTGTCGAGCCAGTTGCTCGAGAGAAGATAGCGCTCTTCCTCGCTTCCGTTCCTTGAAATATCCGCGATCAATCGTGCTCGTTCGGACTCCGTACAACATGAGAGGTAGCAGCGGCCAGCCGCCGTGTGGAGCATCGGCAGATGCCGCCGGATCACACCACGATCAATCGACAACGGGCTTCGGGGATGGGTCGATTCCTGGATCTGCATTTCGGTGCCGACGCAGACGGAAAGATCGAAGGGCCAGATGAAACGATGGCTTAGCTCGATGAGTACCGGACCTGCGGCCTGGCTGATGGAATTGACGGCATCGTATCCAATTCCGAGCGATCGAGCCTCTTGGGTGACCCGAAACCGATTGTCCGACGAACTTCGCACGATGTAACCCTCTTCCTCGAGGGTCTCGATCAGGCGGTACACCGTGGGACGCGCGAGACCGACCTGCTCGGCGATTTCGCCAGCCTTGATCCCCGCATTCCTGCTGATCAGCCGGAGAATCTTCAGCCCTCGCTGAAGCGACCGGACGCTTGACGCGTGGGTCTCCGGCTTCCTCGTGGCTTTCTCCGTATCGGTCGGGGCGTCGATCGTCATCACGTTTTTCTCTGTCTCGGCGCGAACCTAGCAGTGGCCCCCATGAGCGACAAGGAACGCTCGGTCGCAGGGTTGGCGCCGCGATGCAACAAGGATTGGTCGCGTCCGTAGCGCGGACAGTCGTGAGTTGGTGTGCAAAACCCCGCGTTCGGAACTGTAGATTGCGGCAAGATTTTCAACGTTTGGTCGGACGCTTTAGTTCGGCCTCAACAGAGGCGACCGCCTTTTGCAGATTTCGCAGATAGCGTCCCGCGGCCTTCTGAGGCGCCATCGTGGTGCTGAAGAAAATGATGTTCATGCTGCCGATGACGCCGCTCGATCCGACGATCGGCAATGCGATGGCGCTGATGTTCTTTTCGGTTTCACCGACCGACCAGGCAAAGCCGTCGCGGTTGAACTGCTCGAGGAGTCCATAGATGGCCGCTTGATCCTCGGCAAGCGCGGCGTCGGCATTTCCGGAAGCCGCAGTGATTTCCAGCATGGTCTTGCGCACCTTTGGACGCGCGGCCGCAAGTATGGCGCGGCCCAGCGAACTCCTCAGGAATGGCCGGCGTCGGCCAATCATCGCGCGGTGAACGGAGAATGGGCTGTAAGGGTGCGTGGTTTCCCGAATGATCACGGAGCCGGAGTCGAAAACCGCAAAGTCGCTCGGCCAGGAAACCTCCTTCATCAGAGCGAACATGGCGGGAAGCGCTGCCTGGCTCATGGCGTCGCGCGCCGAGAGGCCGTCGCTCAGTTGGCGCACTTGCGGCGTCGAGCTGAACTCACCGCTGGGCTCGTCAAACGTCACGAAGCCGTCTTCGATCATGGTGTGGAGGAGGCGATAGGCCGTCGTCCTGTTGATCCCCGTCTTCCGTGCGAGGGTTTGGGCCGAGCTTGGGCCCCCGACATTCAGTTCGGACAGAATTGCAAGCCCCCTCGAAAGGGCCCGGACATTGGGATGCATCGGTCGTGTCCTGTTCACCAGATGAACATTTTGACAATAGAGATGGCAGTTCCGGCCGCCATCCGTCAATGCGAACAAACATAAAAATCAATGGAGGAGACCATGTTCATCCGCAATTTTGCACTCGCATCCACCCTTCTTGTTTCCACGGCTCTGACGACCACGGCTTGGGCGCAGTCGACGGAGAAGGCGGGTGGTATCAGCAACGGGACAGTAAAAATCGGCGTCCTCACCGACCTCAGCGGACCAGCTTCGAGCTCCAACGGCATGGGATCCGTCGTTGCCGCACAGATGGCGGCTGAAGATGCCGCGAACGGTCTCAAGGTCGAAGTGGTGTCGGCTGACCATCAGGGCAAGCCGGATGCCGGAATGGCGATTGCTGGCCGCTGGTTTGACGTAGACGGCGTCGATGCCGTGGCGGACATGCAGGGATCGCCGATCGGTTTTGCCGTGCAAAACCTGTCGAAGCAGAAGAGCAAGATCATGCTGCTGTCGGGTTCGACGTCATCGGACTTCTCCGGAAAACAGTGCTCGCCGCTCTCGGTGCAATGGACGGTTGATACCTACGGTCTCGCGCAGGGCGCCGCCAAGGCGATTTCCGCCGCAGGCGGCAAGAAGTGGTACTTCCTCACTGTCGATCAAGCCTATGGTCACGCACTGACGCGCGACACGATCGAGCAGGTGACGAAGAGCGGTGGCGAAGTCCTCGGTAATTCGGTCTTCCCGTCGCGCAATTCCGATTTCTCTTCCGTGCTGCTGCGTGCTCAGAGCACCAAAGCGGACGTGATCGCGATCGCATCCGCGAGCGGCGATACCGAAACGGCGATGAAGCAGGCCGAGGAATTCGGCCTCAACGCGAGCGCCAAAATCGTACCTCTGCAGTCAACCGTGCAGGACATGAAGGGCATTGGCGTTAAGACGGCTCAGGGCGCGTACGAAGTTGCGCCGTTCTACTGGGATCGCAACGACGAAACGCGGGCCTGGGCGAAGCGGTTCTTCGAAAAGGCGAAGATCATGCCGAGCGGTTTCCATGCGGGCGTCTATTCCTCGGTCGTTCACTACTTGAAGGCCGTGAAGGCAACAGGCACGGACGACGCCAACACCGTGATGAAGCAGATGGAATCCCAGAAGGTGAACGACTTCTTCGCCAAGGACGGATACATCCGCGCCGATCGCAAGATGATCCACGACATGTACCTGCTGCAGGTCAAGAAGCCCGGCGAGCCGAAGGGTGAATGGGATCTCTACAACGTCGTTCAGACCTTGCCGGGTGAATCCCTGGCGCGGCCGCTCGCCGAGAGCGAGTGCTCGCTCGTCCAAAAGTGAGCGAGCGGCTGATGAGAACTTCAATGCAAGGAGATAACTGATGTCTTTGGCTGTTGTTTGCGCTTCGCACACACCGTTGATGTATCGCGGTCCGGCGACCACCGAGACCGAGCAGCGCGTCAAGGACGCTTTCTCGGATCTTGGAGTGTGGCTCCGCGATTACAATCCCGATTACATCATTCAATTCGCGCCGGACCACTTCAACGGGTTCTTCTACGACTTGATGCCCGCATTCTGTGTTGGCGCGGGAGCGGAGTCACTTGGAGATTGGGGTGGCGGCCTCGGGCCGCTTCCCGTTCCGGAAGATACCGCCCTCGAACTCACCGACTATCTCCGTGCCGCTGATTTCGATGTCGCGCTCTCGTATCGAATGCCCGTCGATCATGGCTTCGTCCAGATGTGGGAAGCGATGTTCGGAAATTTCCGCTCCATCCCACTTCTGCCTATTTTCGTGAACGGTGCTGCCCCTCCGCTCCCGACCTATCGCCGTACCCGCATGCTCGGCGAGGCGGTCGGCCGTTTCGCCGCCAAATCCGGCAAACGCGTGCTGTTCGCGGCGTCCGGCGGCCTATCGCACGATCCGCCGCTTCCGGACATCCGCACCGCCACCCCCGAAGTCCGTGAACGCCTGATCAACAACCGCCATCAGACGCCTGAAGCACAGAAGGCGCGTGAAGAGAAAGTGCTCGAAGCGGGCGTCCTTGCCGAGGCGGGCAAAGGCCCATGCGCGCCACTCAATCCGGAATGGGACGCGGAGTTCATGCGCATCCTTCGCTCGGGCGATTTCGTATCTGCCGACAAGCTGGACACGGATGAAGTCCGCAAGGCGGCGGGCCGCGGAGCTAACGAAGTCCTTTCCTGGATCGCAGCATTCGGCGCCTTGTCAGCCGCCGGCGAATACAAGGTTGAACGTGAGTTTTACGAAGCGATCCCTGGTTGGATCGCGGGCATGGCGATGATCGCCGCACGTGGATCGGAGACGACCGCCCGCTGACGGGCGTCTCCGCAAATCAATAAAATCGAAGGAGGTCTCCAATGAGTGCGGATTTTAACACGGACGTGTTGATCATAGGTTCTGGTCCTATGGGTGCCACCACGGCGCTCGGGCTCGCCACTTACGGCGTGCGCGCGCATATGGTGTCGCGTTCTGCATGGCTCGCGGATAGTCCGCGGGCCCACATCACCAATCAGCGCGCAAACGAAGTGTTTCGCGATCTCGGTATCGACGACGAGATCGCACGCTTTGCGAGCCACTGGGACGTGATGGGAGACACCACCTTCGCGACCAGCCTGGCGGGTCCGGAGCTGATCCGGATGCGCACCTGGGGAACGGGTGACGACCGCAAGGGCGATTATTTGAAGGCTAGCCCGTGCGGCATGGTCGATATCATTCAGCCCTTGCTCGAACCGATCTTGTTGCAGAAGGCGGCCGAACGCGGCGCAACCTTCACGTTCAATACCGAATATCTCGGCCACGAGCAGGACGACAACGGCGTCACCGCTCGGATGCGCGATCGGCTCGATGGGCGTGAATACACGATCCGCGCGAAATACATGGTCGGCGCCGACGGCGCGCGATCTTCGGTGGTCGAACATCTCAATCTGCCGATCACGGGACAGATGGCTCGCGCCGGCACCGTCTATACAATCTTCGATGCCGACCTTTCGAAGTACAGCGCCCATCGGCCAAGCATCCTGAACTGGATCGTGACGCCGGATGCCAGTTTCGGCGAAATCGGCATGGGCCTTCTGCGCGCCGTCCATCCGTGGACGCGATGGATCGCGGGGTGGGGCTTTGACATCAACAAGGGCGAGCCGGACCTTTCACCGGACACAATAATCTCGAAGATCCGCATCCTGATTGGCGATCCTAAGATCGAAATCGATATCGTTCGGACCTCGCTCTGGTACGTCAACCAAGCTTACGCGACCGAATATACGAAGGGCAGGGTGCTGTGCGGCGGCGATGCGGTGCATCGCCATCCGCCGTCGAGCGGCCTCGGGATGAACACATGCGTTCAGGACGGGCATAACCTCGCCTGGAAGCTCGCATATGTCATCAAGGGCTATGCGGGACCTGAATTGCTGCAAAGCTACTCGGCGGAACGCGTTCCTGTCGGCGAGCAGATCGTCAAGCGCGCCAACCAGTCTCGTATGGACTATGCACCGCTGAATGCGTGCTTCCGCGTTCCGGAAGCTGCGAACCCTGTGGCCGCAGGCATCGCGCGCTTCCAGGATCCGGGCCCGGCGGGTGTCGCTGCGCGCCGTGCGGTGCAGGATGCACTCGATCTCAAACAGACGGAATTCAACGCGCAGGGCACCGAAATGAACCAGCGCTACGAAAGCGGCGCTGTCCTTCCGGATGCCGATGCCGAGCCCGAGGTCTGGCGGAGAGATCAAGGTCTCTACAATCAGGCCACGACGAGACCCGGGGCAAAGATCCCGCATGCGTGGATCGTCGGAGCCGACGGCAAACGTAAATCGACCTTAGACGTCACGGGGAAGGGCTCTTTCACGGTCGTGACCGGTCTCGCGGGCGAGAACTGGACGAAGGCGGTCGAGAAATTGAACCTGCCTTTCCTACGCGTTGTGGTTATCGGAACGTCCGACCAGCAGGATCTCTACTGCGAATGGCAACGCATTCGGGAGATCGACGAGGCTGGTGCTGTGCTCGTGAGGCCGGACGGCGTCGTTGCGTGGCGCCAATCGGAAACCGTGAGTGATGAACGCGAGGCCCACGAAAAGCTCGCGAACGCTCTGCGCAAGGTTTTGGCTCGCAACGATTTCAACAATGTCGAAGCAGGCGACGCACCTCCATACCGCGAGCAGACGGACGCTCCGCTTTTTGCATAACCCCTCGAAGGCAACTGGATAATCCTATGAGCGATACACGACCGAACAATTTTTCGAGCGTCTGGGCCGATCTGAAGGGCGTCTCCTTCAAGCAGCACTTCATCGACGCGGGCGGGATCCGAACCCGATGCATGGAATCCGGCGATCCGTCGAAGCCGCTGGTCCTAGCGCTCCACGGCGTCGGCGGACATGCGGAGGCGTATTCGCGCAACTTCGGACCGCACGCCGACGCCGACTTCTGGTTCGTCGCGATCGATATGCTCGGTCATGGCTGGACAGATCAGCCGCCGATCAACTACCAGGTCAAGGATTACGCCGAGCATATTCTGGCCGTCCTCAAGACCCTCGGTCGGGACCGCGCGATGCTGACCGGCGAATCCCTTGGCGGCTGGGTTTCGACTTATCTCGCCGTCCATCATCCGGAGGTCGTCGAAAAGCTCGTGCTGAACACGGCTGGTGGCTGGACCGCGCATCCGCACGTGATGGAGCGGTTGAAGACACTTTCCAACGAAGCGGCATCGGATCCAACCTGGGAGCGCATCAAGACCCGTCTCGAATTTCTGATGTGCGACAAGAGCATGGTTTCCGACGATCTCATCGAGACGCGCCGGGCGATCTATTCCCAGCCCGGTTTCTCCGAGACCATGAGGCGCATCATGTGCCTCCAGGAGATGGAAATCCGCAGGCCCAACATGATCACGGCCGAGCAGTACAAGTCGATCAAGGCTCCGACTCTGGTGGTCTGGACCTCGCATGATCCCACGGCAACGCCGGAAGAGGGCAAGCAGATCGCGGACATGATCCCGGGCGCCAAGTATGTCGTCATGAACGAATGCGGCCACTGGCCCCAGTTTGAGGACGCCGAACTGTTCAATCGCATCCACATCGAATTCCTGAAGGGGTAAGGCTGATATGGCAAATGTTGCAGAGAACATCGACGGCATCGCGAAAGCGATCCGCGAGGCCTATTCCGGAGAATCGATCCCGCCGATCAGGACGCAACTGATCTTCCAGGAAATCGACACGGCATACGCCATCCAGGAGGCCAACACTTCGCATTGGCTGGCCGAAGGACGCCGCATCGTCGGGTGCAAGATCGGCCTGACCTCGCCTGCCGTGCAAAAGCAGTTGGGTGTCGACCAGCCTGACTTTGGCATCCTCTTTGCGGATATGCAGGTCCAGGAGGACGAACCGGTCGCAAAGGGGCGGGTGCTCCAGCCCAAGATCGAGGCAGAGGTCGCGTTCGAAATGGCACGGGACATCGTCAGTGCCAATCCGACGGCAAAGGAGATTGCGGATGCAACGGCATTCGTGATGCCTGCACTCGAGATCGTCGGCAGCCGCATCCGCAACTGGGAAATCTCGATCTTCGATACGATCGCGGATAATGCATCGTCGGCCTTGTTCGTCCTCGGCCGCAATAAGCGGCCGCTGGGCGATCTCGATCTCCGCGAGGTCACCATGAAGATGACGCGCAATGGCGATGCGGCATCGGAAGGAAAGGGCGCCGCCTGCCTCGACAACCCGCTCAACGCGGTGGCGTGGCTCGCGGCTGAACTCGGCAAACGTGGCCGCCCGCTCCGCGCTGGCGACATTGTCCTGTCCGGTGCGCTTGGGCCCATGGTCCCAGCGAACTCGGGTGATGTTTTCGAAGCCACCATCAGTGGCCTCGGCTCGGTCAGCGCACATTTCGGCTGATCGCACAACAAAAGAGAAACTCATGAAACTTGTAAGATTTGGACAGCCGGGCTCGGAGAAGCCCGGCCTAGTCGGTGCCGACGGCGTCCTGCGCGACCTCTCGTCGGTAATCCCGGATATCGGCCCCGCAACGCTGTCTCCCACGGCATTGAAGGCGATTTCCGAGGTCGCGCCGTCATCCTTGCCCGCCGTGCAGGGCTAGGCGCGTTTCGGCGTGCCCGTTTCCGGGATCGGCAAGTTCGTGGCCATTGGCCTGAACTATTCCGACCATGCGAAGGAGGCCAATCTGCCGCTCCCGTCGGAGCCGATCATTTTCCAGAAGGCGATCACCTCTCTCAGTGGTCCGAACGATACTGTGATGCTTCCGCAGGGATCGAAGAAGTCAGACTGGGAGGTCGAGCTCGGGATCGTAATCGGCTCCAAGGCGACCTACGTATCCGTAGAGGAAGCTCTGTCCTTCGTCGCCGGATATTGCGCCGTTAATGACGTCAGCGAGCGCGAATACCAGATGGAGCGCGGCGGCACATGGGACAAGGGCAAAAGGATGCGATACTTTCGGTCCCGTCGGCCCATGGCTGGTGACGGCAGACGAGGTCGGTGACGTCCAGTCGCTCGATCTCTGGCTCGATGTCAATGACCGTCGGATGCAGACGGGCAATACAAGCAAGATGATCTTCAACTGTGCCGAGATCGTCAGCTATGTCAGCCGCTTCATGACCTTGCTTCCGGGCGATGTGATCGCTACGGGAACGCCACCAGGCGTCGGAATGGATTCAAGCCCGACCCGATCTATCTCAAGCCCGGCGATACGATGACCGTCGGCATCGAGAAGCTCGGCGTTCAACGTCAGAAGGTCGTGGAATGGACCAGGGACGGGGTAGGTTCGTGATAAAATTTGCCCATGGAAGATTTGCCGGGCGGACCGCAGTCGTGACTGGAGCGGCTTCCGGCATCGGCAAGGAAGTGGCTTGGCGTCTGATCGGCGAAGGCGCCAGAGTGGCAATTTGGGACGTCAGCGACGACCTCGATCGCGCGGCGGCCGATCTCGACGGGCCGCATATCGAGAAATTGGATATCTCATCGGAAGCAAACGTTGACGAGGCTATGGAGCGGTCGATCGCCGCTTTGGGCGGCAAGCTCGATATCCTTGTATCAAGTGCGGCATCACCGGGCCGAACGTCGTTCTACGGGATTATGTCGCTGATGATTGGCGTCGCGTGTTCGACATCAACGTGAACGGAACATTCTTGGTCAACCGTGCCGCCGTCAGGGCCATGGAGCCCAATGATTACGGGCGAATTGTCAACATTGCATCGATCGCAGGCAAAGAAGGTAACCCTAACGCTTCGGCATACAGCGCATCCAAGGCAGCGGTGATTGGCCTGACCAAGTCGCTTGCCAAAGAAACCGCATCAACTGGAATTCGCGTGAATTGCGTGACGCCGGCGGCGATCAAGACGCCGTTGTTCGAGTAAATGACGCAACGACACATCGACTTCATGCTGTCGAAGATTGCATCGGCGTCATAGGCGTTCGAGATCAGTTCGCGTAGAGCGGAGGCAGGCTGGCGATAAATGCCGTCAGTTACTCGGGCGATCACCTGCTCATTGGTCTGAAGCGTCGTGTGAACGACAACGTCTGCGTCGTCAGAAAGATGAATCTTTTCGACGAGCTCGCTCTCGTTCGGAATGTCTTGGTTTCCGGAAAAACATGCGTGATACAACTCGATCGCCGAAATCTTGGTCGAAAATGCGCTTGAAGGTCGGATATTGTTTAGCGAAGTGCTGCGCAACGAGCCCCAGTTTGTGTTCGCCGCCGCAGCAGGTCAGTTCATGAAACGCGTTCTCAGTAGCCAAATGTCATCTGTCGAGGGTAACCAGTGTTTCACCGCCCTAGTGAAGGACTTTCACTGGTCCGCGATGGCGTGATCGCGGAAATTTCCCAATGAACCACGTTCACTATGGCGGTTAGCCTGAACAATTCGTATCTCTCCGCGACGCCTGATACCACTTCGCTATTGCGGATCGACAGCAATATCCTAACGTACGAACCGCAATGAGCATATTAGTTGGGATCATAGGATGTCTGACTTCTCTCCTGGCAGAGAATTTGAATTACTTGTCGCGTCGCCGCCGTTTTCTTCGGACTGCAGCAATGTCGTGGCAATTAGCCTTACTGAGAAGGCAGCGGTTCTGAGGGCACCCCCTTGTGGCGATTTGGCTGACATGCGCCGCAGTCGCCACGTTTTTATGTCCATCATCGATCTGGCGATGCGCGCCGCATTGCTTTCTGGAAGCAAGTTTCAAGAACGCGGGCTCGCCAGTAGCATTCGGATCGACTTCTTCGAGGAAGTGACGGTTGAGGCGGTCGTGGCTAAGTGCTCGGTCATCGAGTGTGAAGATCGATACGTCGGTACTATATCGATAAATCCGGAGACAAAACCCAACATGGTCTCTTGCATCGCCACGTGTACGTTCATGCGGTGAAAAGGGGTACCACCGGCTCGACAACCGCCGTGTGCAGCAGCGCCCTTGGTTCGTAGGTATCGGAGACATAGCCGATCACTACGAACTTCTTGTTCGGAAGGAGACAGGGGGCAACGATGCTGTCGACAGCGTCGTATCTGCTGCGGACATCGATCGCCTGGGGCTCAGCCTAGAGATGCTACAATGGCGGCCAACTCAGACCTGTAACCTGCCGCTTCGGTTGGTTGTCGATCGAGCGCTCGAGCTCAGGCGTCCACAACCCAAGTTCTTCAAGGACTGATCGCGTCTTATCCATTGTATCAACGACCGTCGCAATCTTGTCGGCGTTGGAGAGTATCGGTACAACCGGCACTCTATCCGGACGAAGGTCGGGATGGCGACTTGTGTTTTGTTTGTGGGAAAGTGCCTCGACAGGGTCCAGCACAGGTGTGACGCATGCGTCCTTGTTCACGAATAGCTCCGTCCATTCATCGCGGGACCGAGTTTCGAAGAGTTTCTCGAACCTTTCGGTCATAGAAGACCATGTGTTTCGATCGAGATGGTTCGGAAGCGCATCTCCGATACCCAAACCTGCCCACAAATTCTCGAAGAAGCGCTTCTCCAAAGCGCCCACGGCGAGAAACTTCCCGTCGGCACATCGATAGCAGCGATAGAAAGGCGCGTTTCCTGCGACAAGTCCGTCGCCTGGGGCCTGAAGAACGGGTTGTCCCCAATCTGGATAGTGCATGGCCATCAGCGAGATACAGCCATCGACCATTGCAGCGTCGATGTACTGTCCGGTTTGAGTGCGCTCGCGCATGATCAGGGCCTGGAGTACACCCAGCGTCGCGAAAAGGCTGCCGCCAGCAAAATCAGCGAGCAGATTCAGGGGAAACGATGGGACACCGCCGCTCGGCCCGAACGCCCCTATGGCACCGGAAACAGCGGCATAATTCAGATCGTGGCCTGCCTCTTGTGCCATGGGGCCGGATTGTCCGTAGCCGGTAAGGGCGCAATACACCAATCGCGGATTGATCTGTTGAAGGGCATCGTACCCCAAGCCGAGACGGTCCATGACGCCGGGACGATAGCCTTCGATCAAAACGTCGGACTGACGCACGAGGCCCTTAAAAGCGGACTTGCCTTCGGCGGATTTCAAATCGATTTCGATGAACCGCTTCCCGCGGGCCAGTGCGGCAATGGGAAGGCTTCCGGCTCCTCCGCCGACAACGATCACTTCTGCGCCCATGTCGGCGAGAAGCATAGTGGAGTAGGGACCCGGAGCCAGCCGGGTCAGGTCGATGACGCGAACGCCGTCCAATGGGCGGCCAGCGGATTTTTTGCTCGATTCAGTTGCCATGATACATTTCTCACAAAGCGCCTCGGCACGGCGCGGCAGCATTCCGCCGGTGCGCCGTGTCTGAAAAAATCTCGTTCATTCTTAAGCGGGTATTATTTCGAACGCTCGGCGTTGCGATCATAGACATCCTTGGCGATGATCAATTTCTGGATCTCGTTAGCGCCTTCGTAGATCTGCGTGATCTTTGCGTCGCGGAGCATTCGTTCGATGGGGAAGTCATTCATGTAGCCCGCGCCGCCGTGCATTTGCAGTGCATCGACCGTAGACTTCATTGCGGTGTCGCTGCAGAACAGCTTAGCCATCGATGCAAGTTTGCGTGCGTCCGGGTATCCTTCGTCGATGGCTTCCGCGGCGCTGTAAAGCAGCGTCCTTCCAGCCTCGATCGCTGTCGCCATGTCGGCGATCATGCCGCGCAACATCTGGAATTTCGACAGCATCTGGCCAAACTGCTGGCGCTCGGAGGTGTAGTTGACGGCCTGGTCGAGCGCGCCCTGGGCGATACCGAGAGCCTGAGCTCCGATCAGGGCTCGGGTCCAAGTAAGGGACTCGCTGATGTAGTCATAACCTTTGGTTTCGTCGCCGATGGCCCGGAATGCAGGAATGCGGCAATTCTCGAAATGCAGATCGGCGGTCGGGCTGCCCTTGATCCCGAGCTTGCTTTCCCTCTTGCCGACGGAGAAGCCGGCATCGTCTTTATGAACGGAGAACAGGCCGAACGTCTTCTCTCCGGTGCGGGCGAGTACGGTGTACCAGTCGGAGCGTCCGGCATTGCTGATATAGCGCTTCTGGCCGTTGATGACCCAGTCGCTGCCCTCGCGCTTCGCGTTCGTCCTCAATGCGAACAGATCGGATCCGCAATGCGGTTCGGTCAAACAGATCGACGCGACGGTTCCACCGGCCATCGCAGGCTTGATTACCGTCTCGATCAATTCCTTATTGCCATGCTTGGCGACCGGCACGAGACCGGCCCAGATCACCATCAGCGTCAACGACGATGATGCGCAGACCCGCGCAATTTCCTCGAGCGCAATGCATTGCGCTAGGACATCGCCGTCCTGACCGCCCGCTGTCTCGCTAAATGCCAAGCCGACCAGCCCGAGCTGCTTGAAGGCTTCAAGCGATTGTTCCGGAAACCTTACTTCCCGGTCGTAGGCCGCTGCGTGGGGCTCGATCTTGTCGAGAGCCAGACGCCGAAGGTTGGAGCGGAATTCCTGGTAATCGTGCGCATTGCTCATTTTCGTTTCCTCAAAGCCAATCAGTTACAAGGTTCTTTTTTCGACTGGAATTTTACATACTGTTCAGTCAGTAAGCAATGTTCCGATGATGGGGTGGACGCAGCGGTATTTGCGTAGATATCAACGTCCGACGCGCACGTGCGCGCGAGGGGGAGCACGTCATCGCAATTCCGGGGGCAAGAGGGCTGCAGGGAGATCCTGATAACAGACCGGACGCAGGAATCGCTCGATTGCGAGGCTGCCCACCGACGTGCTGCGGCCATCCGATGTCGCCGGATAAGGACCGCCATGGACCATAGCCGCTCCGACCTCCACGCCGGTCCCGAAACCGTTCACCAGAATTCGGCCCGCTAGACACTCGAGCTGCGGCAGCATCTTTGCGGCGAGCTCTTGATCTTCGCCTTCGATATGCAAAGCCACGGTGAGTTGGCCTTCGAGCGATGCGATCACCGTTTCGACCTCGCTCCAATCCATTGCTGCGACGATCAAAGACGTTGGGCCGAACACTTCGGCATGCAGCGCCGGGTTGGCGAGGAACGACTTTGCCGTGGTCCGGAAGAGATGAGCGGAAGCTCGTCCGGCCTCCACGGAACAGCTTGCGGTCACGCGCGTAACGCCCTTTTGCGACGCTAGGGCTTCGCCTCCCTCGCGGTAGCTTTCGAGGATAGATGAGGTGAGCATCGGTGTTGGCGGGAATTGTTCGATGGATGCAGCAGCACTCGCGATAAAGCGTTCCAGCGCGGCGCCCTCGATCGCAATGACAAGACCGGGGTTCGTACAGAACTGTCCGCAGCCCAATGTGAGCGCATTGGCAAACGCGCCGCCGATGGCTTCGCCGTTGGTCTCAAGCGCACGCGGGAAAAGCAGCACGGGGTTGATGGAACTCATTTCCGCGAAGACCGGGCTCGGTTGGCGCTTGGCGGCGGCGATTTTCATCAACGCAGTCCCGCCGCGCCGGGAGCCTGTAAAGCCGACAGCCCTGACTTTCTCGTGCGCAACCAGCGCTTCGCCTACCACCTGACCAGAGCCGGACAGGAGGGCGAACAGGCCAAGGGGTAGGCCCAGTTCGGTAATCGCCTTCTGAACCGCTTGTCCGACCAGTTCGGACGTTCCGAGATGCGCCGAATGAGCCTTGACGATGACCGGGCAACCGGCCGCGAGAGCCGAAGCGGTGTCGCCGCCGGCGACCGAGAACGCCAGCGGGAAATTGCTGGCTCCGAAAACTGCTACCGGACCGAGCGGCACGTTGCGCAATCGCAAGTCGGGGCGCGGCGAAGGCTTGCGATCCGGCTGGGCGGTCTCGACTCGAACGTTCAGGAATGATTTTTGGCGCACCACATCGGCGAACATCCGCAATTGCGCGACCGTACGCCCGCGCTCGCCTTCGATTCGCCCCTGCGGAAGACCTGTCTCGGCCATGCAGCGAGTAACGAGTTCGTCGCCGAGTTCGAGGATATTCTCTGCGATCGCGTCGAGAAGGTGTGCTCGGCGCTGCAGATCGATCTCGCGAAATGCGTAGAAGGCTTCATCGGCATGTTTGACCGCAAGCTCCAGTTCCGAGATTGAAGCCGCGCTGAACTCACCAGGCAGAATATCGCCGGTGGAAGCGTTCCGAGCCTGCAGGGTGCCTCCAGTACCTCGAACGCGCGTGCCGCCAATAAAAAGTTCGCCTGTGATGGTCACTGTCATACTCCCAATGAAATAGCGATTCCTTCGTTTGCCGAATACGGTGGGCGCCGTCGCATCATGCGCGAGCATCCGCGGCAACCTTCACTCGAAACTGCAATCGCTATCTCGCCACTTACTAGCCGGATGGTATGTTGTCAACGCGGACCAAGGATGATAAAGTGGATGGCAGGCCTGAAGGTCGTAAACGCCGGATATCCCGCAAGTTTGCGGTCCATTCCCGGCGCATTTGTTGTTGCTTTCCGTCGTCGGTCCGCGATGGAGCGAACGGGCGATGTCGCCCGTCCGCGACGCTGTCGCTCGCAAGAGTGGCTGCCTGAGCAGCCGTAACACTTGCGGGCTTCAATCCGCACGGACTACTGTATCGTACGATTTTTTGATGGTGACGCTTCGCATCGTTAACCGAGACACTCACAGGACCAAAGTGCCAGCTCCACTCAAAGCAACAGCCAGCAAGCGATCGAAAACGGCGGCCACTCCGGTGGTTCGCGGGACGACGACCAAAAAGCGAGCACCGAAGTCGCCCAAACCCGCGACGAATCTGGAGCTGCGCGAAGACAGCATCCGTCGTCTTTCGGAGGCTTCCTTCGCACTGTTCGTCGCAAAAGGTTATCACGCGACATCGCTTGACGAGATCGCGAGGGCCGCGGGTCTCACAAAGGGGTCGATCTATTTTTATTTCAACAGCAAGCAGCGGCTTTTGCTCGGTTTGCTGGAAGACGCGCGCGAGGCCGTTGTCTCGCCACTTCTGGATCACGTCCATAAAATCGAGGGCTCGGCGACGGACAAGATTGCAGGCTTCTTTCGGTTCAGTTCGCTGAATGGAATTGAGCAGCCCCAAAAGTTGCTTTGCCTCATCAAGACGTCAATCGAATTCCGCGATCGTGACGACGCGATCAGCAAGCGGATCGTCGAGATATATGACGAGATTTACTCCGCGCTCGAAGCCATCCTGGAAGCGGGCAAGAAGCGGGGTGAAATTGCTTCTACGTCCACGAAGGAGCTCGCATCGATGATTGTCGCAACGAACGACGGAATGATGCTGGAATGGCATCGTCGAGGTGCGAATATCGACGGGCGAAAGTTAGTCCGGACAGTATGGACGACCTTCCTGCACGGTATCGAGCCCTCCAACTGATCGAGCCAGCGGATTTGCATCCGCGGCGTTGATGACGCCGCGGAAGCATCGGGAATTCGTATAATCCGATTGCATACTATACGGTCAGTATGTTAGTTACGAATTTCATTGTTTCGTGCGCTGCTGCGCGAGCTGCGTCTGTACGCCTCGGCGTCTGCACGAAATGCCTTCAAAGGAGAAGAAGATGGGCCTGATTACCTACCTGACGCGCATCCAGTTCGAGATCGGGGCGAGTGGACTCATTCCGGAAGAGCTAAAGCTGTTGGGCGTCTCGCGGCCGTTGATCGTGACGGACAAGGGGATCGTCGCCGTCGGGTTGCTCGATACGTTCATGAAGGCCGCTCGGCTGGATGAAGCGACGGCGGTGTTCGACGGCACGCCCGAAAACCCTACGGAAGCCGCGGTCCTGGCCGCAAGAGACCAGTTCAAAGCAGGAAATTGCGACTCGATCATCGCGTTCGGCGGCGGCTCGTCGCTCGATCTTGCAAAGGCGGCGGCTCTGCTGGTCTCGCATCCGGAACCGCTCGCTCAATACGCGGCGATCCTCGGAGGAATTGCCAAGATCACCGCCGATCAGCCGCCCGTAATCGCCGTGCCCACAACCGCCGGCACCGGAAGCGAGGTCGGTCGCGCGGCGCTCATCACGCTTTCGGATGGACGCAAGCTGGGCTTCATCTCTCCGCATCTCATTCCGAACGTTGCTGTTTGTGATCCGGAACTGACGTTGGGCCTTCCTCCGTTCCTCACGGCGGCGACCGGTATGGATGCCGTCACGCATTGCATCGAGACCTATCTCAGCCCAAAGGACAATCCACCCGCCGAAGCGATCGCGTTGGACGGTTTGCGACGGGCGATGGGCTTCCTAAAGATCGCCGTCAAGGACGGTAAAAACATCGAAGCCCGGAGCGAGATGATGATGGCGGCGTTGGAAGGGGGAATGACCTTTCAGAAGGGACTCGGCGGCGTTCACTCGATGTCCCATGCGCTCGGCGGACATAAGACGAAGAAGCTGCACCACGGATGCCTGAACGCCGTCATTCTCCCGCATCTTCTTCGTTTCAATGCATCCTCCTGCGAGCGGAAGTACGAAGCGTTGCGTGCAGCAATGAGGCTCTCTGCCGGAGCGGATCTGTCGCAAGCCATCGTGGACCTCAACGCCGATCTCGGCCTGCCTGCATCGCTCACTGAAATGGGGCTTACGCAGGATGACTGCGAACCATTGGTCAAATGGGCTTTCGAGGACCATTCCACCGCGACCAACGGGCGTCCGCTTACCGAAGACGACCTGCGCCAGTTGTTCACAAACAGCCTGAAGCCATACGTCGGTTAAAGGCTCGTCGTCGCCCTTGCCGACGATGCTTGCATCGACGCCACCTCATAGCAGCGGCCGCAAACGCCGCTGCTATCTCGCCACGCCGCGAATCCTTCCGCCATGTACGTGTCGAGAGTACGGCCTGCATCCGTTCTGCCGCTAACGGGCGTATGTACGGCAGGGTCAATCCCTTTCAGTCCTTGTAAAAATCCCGTAGCCGGACATTCGCACGATTGCGGTCCCAGGTATCGGGGCCAACGCCGCTTTCGCTCAGTGCTCGCTTCCTGACCTTATTGGTAGGCGTTCGTGGAAGGGCCTCCATGATCTCGATGTAGCGAGGGATCATGAAATGAGGAAGCTTCGTGGTCAGGAATGCAATCAGATCGACGGGTGAGAAGGGCTTCTCGCAAGACACGCACAACTTAATGTCGTCATCGTTCGTGAATTCCGACGGCACGCCAACGGCGGCGACCTCGCGGATGTGCGCGAATCCGAGCGCAGCAGTCTCGATGTCGTATGCCGAGATATTCTCGGATCGTCTCCGGATACGCTCCTTTAGCCGATCGACGAAAAACATGTTCCCGCTCTCATCGAGGTACCCTAGATCGCCCGTGTGGAACCATAGATTTCGCCAGGCGCGAACGGTCTCCTCCGGCATTCCCAGATAGCCCTGCATGATCGTCGAAGGATGGCGAGGACGCACGACGATCTCGCCTGCCTGGTTCGCCGGACATGCTGCGTCGGTGTCGGGGTCAACGATCTGCAAATCGTAGTAGTCGGTCAGCACCCGTCCGCAAGATCGTGGCACCCTCGGTGCGTCAAGCGATGTCCATGTCGGGCAACCAATTTCGGTCATGCCCCACATGTCAACGGTTTTCAGATCGAAGCGGGCTTCGAACGCGTCAGCCAGATGGGGCGGCATCGGGCAACACATCAATCGCCTCAGATTGTGCTTGGCGTCCAGCGGCGTCGATGGCTCGCCAAAGATCATTTCGATCATTGGACCATGTGCGATGCTGATTGTCGCATCATAACGGCGAACGGCGGCGAGCCACGACCCGGCTTTGAAGCCGTCATCGAGCACGATCCTTCCGCCAGCCATGAACGTTGCAAGGACCCCCATGTATTTCCCGGCAATGTGGTTGAGGGGGTGCGCTCCATAAAAGACATCGTCGCGGGTGATCCTCATGACGTCGATGACTTGGTGCGCCATCATGCATAACTGGCCGTTCGGCATCATGGCGCCTTTCGCGGGACCGGTCGTTCCACTGGTGAACATGATCGATCCAATATTTGAGGTCGTCGCGGACGTATCCGGAATTTCGGATGTCCCTGTCTCCATGACTTTGTCGTAGCTGACGGCGTTCCGGTGCCCCGGAGCGGCGGTCGCAAGAGGTGATCCAACGACGACCAGTCCGCGCAAGCTGGTGATCGCTGACGCGGCTTCGAGCAGATGAGGAAGCAACTCGGCACTGACGATGGCAGCGGTCGGCTGCGCTGTTCGGAGGATGTGCTGCAACGGCTCTCCGCGAAGCGTCGGGTTGATTGGCACCTCGGTGGCGCCGAGTAATGCGCAAGCCATCCATGCGTGAAGATGCGGAACGCTTTCGGGGCACAGGATCGCTACCGCACCTTCAGTCGTTATCCCCATAGCCCGGAACGCGTTTGCAAGCTTCGCCGCGGATTCGATGAACGACCCGTATGTTTCGAATTCATTGCCGCACTGCGAGAGAAACGGCCTGTCGCTGCATGTTGAGAGGCGCTCCAGGGCGACCTGACGGATCGTCCAGCTGTTTACTCCACCATTTAGCATGTGTGTCTCCTTCGCTTCTTCGCTTCATAGATCAAACCCCTTGCCGTCGTCGAGTGGACCATAGTACATACTGTCCGTATAGTAGGTAAGTTGCAGGGAAACGATCATGCAAGAACGGTCTGGCGCGCTCGCAGGTATCACGGTGATTGAGCTTGGTATGGTGATGCAAGTGCCGCTTGCCGGGCAGATGCTGGCGGACTTCGGCGCGACAGTCATCAAGGTCGAGCGACCTGGATCGGGCGACATTCTGCGAACTCTCGATCCTGTCGCGAACGAGCAGGGCGTGATGAGCTGCTATTACGCCGCGCTCTGCCGGAACAAATACACGGTGTGCATCGACATCAAACAGCCCGACGGACAGGCTGCGTTGTTGAAGTTGATCGATCAGGCAGATGTGTTGATCCATAACTTCCGGCCGGGGGTGATGGAGCGGCTCGGTCTCGGTTACGATGAGTTGGCCAAGCGCAATCCGAAGCTGATATTTGCTGGTGGATATGCGTTCGGCCAGCAAGGGCCGATGTCGAAGCTGCCTGGGCAGGACATGCTGGCACAGGCCTTCAGCGGCTTCACCATGAGTGGCCGCGATCCTGACGAGCAACCGAAACTCAATAATACGCCTTTGATGGACTATTCGGCAGCGCTTTCCCTGACCCAAGGGATTCTGGCGGCGGTGATCGAGCGTGGGCGTTCCGGCATGGGGCAGGCGGTATCGACGTCGTTGCTCGAGGTTGCTGTCGGAATGCAGACTCTAGAAATCGCCAGTCAGACAATGCATGGCACGGACACAAGCTGGCTCCGGCAATCGATGGTGTTTCGCGCGAAGGACGGCTGGATCGTCGTGCTGACGCTATTTCGCGACAATCCTCTTCGGTTGCTGTGCGACGCGTTCGGTGTTCCGGATATGAGCGAGAGCGAGCAATTCCGAACCGTCGAGTTGCAGATCGCCAGCAAGGCGCGCATCCACGAGAGGTTTGCGCCGCTCTTTGCGCAGGAGAGCCTGGCGGAGGTAACCAAGCGCCTCGCACGCGTAGACATTCTGTATTCGCCGATCAATCGGCTTCCCGACACTCTCAGTCATCCGCAAATGGAGGCGAATGGTTCGATCTGGTCAATCGACGTTCCGGGTCACGGAGAACTGAAAGTCGCAGGCAGTGCCGTCAAACTCTCGCGGACGCCTGCAACCTATCGCCGTGCCCCGGCATGGATGGGGGCGGACAACGAAGAAGTGCTTCGGTCATTCGGCTTCAGTGAAGACGAAATCAACGCATTGAAAAAGTCAGAAGCGCTCAAGAGCGATCCGCGCTCGGATAGCGTTGGCGCGACCAAATAGGGAGTTCTCCATGAGCACATCAGCGCACAATTCAGTCTCACCGTCCTGGGACGCAGCGATCGAACGGATGCTTGGACGTATCGATCAGACGCTCGCAATGAATCTCGACGGGTTTCCAAATATCGGCAATCCGGAAACTGGCGTTTGGACGACATCGCCAGACGGATTCTGGACCGGTGGCTTTTGGGTGGGCATGCTGTGGTTGGCGGGCAAATACACTGGTGACGCCCGCTACGGCGCCGCGGCCGAAGCCTGGCTTCGGCGCCTGGAAAGCCGGGTCGAAAGCCGTACCGTGTTCCGCGGCCTGTTATTTTATCCGGCTGCGGTCATGGGGGCTGAAACCGCTGCGCATGGCCATAGTCGCGAGATCGCAGTGGACGCGGCCGTTTCACTCGGACAACAATTCATTGATAGCGTGGGCATCATTCCTCTCGGAAACGAGGCGGAGGAGGCACACAGCGTTGGCGACTACGACGCCAATATCGATGGCCTCATCGCGTCGCCATTGATGTTCTGGGCGGCTCGCGCCGGTTCTCGTGACGACCTGTATGCGAAGGCGTTGTCTCATGCACTGAAGAGCGCCGAGTTTTTCGTGCAAGCGGACGCCTCAGTGATCCAGTCTGCGACGTTCGATCCCGGGACAGGGCGAGTATCGCGTCGCTACACCCACAAAGGAATTGCGGAAGACTCGATTTGGACGCGCGCACAGGCGTGGGCAATGCTCGGCTATACGCTGTCCGCGAAGAACGCCCCCAATGAGCAAAAACTGCTCGACTACGCATCGGCGACGGCTGAATGGTGGATGAAGAACGTTCCAGCCGATTACGTCGCATACTGGGATTTTTCAGCTCCGGTAACTCCAGCAACCTGGCGCGATACGTCGGGGACCGCGATCGCCGCTTCGGCTCTCTTGGGGCTGGGCCAGCTTGTTCGTGGGGAGGACGGACTCCGCTTCCGAAATCACGCCGAGAGCACGGTGCGCGCGCTCGTGGACAGACATCTCACACCTGTCGGCAACACGGATCGCCGTCCTCAGGGAATCCTCGGCGATGGCTGTTTCGACGTCCGCCACAACAACGCCCTCGCGAATGAACTGATCTGGGGTGACTACTTCCTTTTCGAAAGCCTTGGTCGTCTCGCGGGACGACTAGACGGAATCGGCGCCTGAGCCGATCGCGACGGCTCTGGCCGTACAGACTTAATCACACTCAGCAAGAATGAGGGGAAACGACCAATGTTGAAGCAATCTTACGTCAAGAAACTCATGTGTACGCTCGCAGTAACGATGATGCCAATCACATCATACGCGCAGACTGCGGTGAAAGTGGGCGTACTGAATGACAAGTCCGGCCTTTACGCAGATCTGAGCGGCGAGGGCTCGATCGTCGCTGCCCAGATGGCAGTCGAAGACTTCAAGGCTGCCGAGAAAGGACTGAACGTTCAGATCGTGTCGGCGGATCACCAGAATAAGCCGGATGTCGGTACGTCGATTGCACGGAAATGGTACGATCAGGACGGTGTCGATATGATCATCGACGTGCCGACGTCCTCCGTGGCCCTGGCGCTCAGCTTGCTGACGCGCGACAAGAACAAGGTCTTCATCAATTCTGGCGGCGGCTCGTCCGATCTCACGGGAACGGCTTGCACGCCCAATACCATCCATTGGACTTACGATACTTGGGCTACGGGGAACGGGACCGGAAGCGCGATGGTCAAGCGCGGCGGCGATACCTGGTATTTCATCACGGCAGACTATGCATTCGGCCATGCCCTCCAGCGGGACACCGCAGCCACTGTCGAAAAGACCGGCGGCAAGGTGCTGGGCCAGGCACGCCATCCGTTGTCGACGTCGGATTTCTCCTCGTTCCTACTCCAGGCGCAAAGTTCGAAAGCTAAAGTCATTGGTCTCGCGAATGCCGGCGCCGACACGGTCAATTCGATCAAGCAGGCAGCCGAGTTCGGCATCACGCAAGGCGGCCAGAAGCTGGCGGGACTGCTGGTCTTCATCAATGACGTTCACGCCCTTGGGCTCAATGTTACGCAGGGACTGGTTCTTACCGAGTCCTTCTATTGGGATTTGAACGACGACACGCGGGCGTTCTCGAAGCGCTTCGCTGCCCGGTTCAAGGGCAAGATGCCGACCATGGCGCAGGCCGGCGTCTATTCCGGAATGATCCATTATCTCAAGGCCGTCGAAGCCAACAAGGATACGAAGGACGGCGCAGGGATCGTGAAAAAGATGAAAGAAATGCCGACCGACGATCCGGTGTTCGGCAAAGGCAGCGTTCGCGTCGATGGCCGTAAGATCCATCCGATGTATCTGTTCGAGGTCAAGAAGCCGGAAGAATCGAAGGGCGAGTGGGACCTCTACAAGCTGCTGGCGACGATTCCCGCGGAGCAGGCCTTCCGTCCGCTCGATCAGGGCGGCTGCCCGCTGGTCACCCAAAAGTAAGTCATCTGATGATGAAAAAGAGCGGACATCGGCATGTATCCGATGTCCGCTCTTGATCCACAACGTCCCATCGACATGTCCGCGACGTTCTCCGAGCGATCGTGGTGCTGGAGTGTGTTTGCTTGACTGACGATCTCATCCTCGAAACCCACGGACTGACCAAGCAATTTGCGGGATTCTACGCCGTTCGCGACGTCAATCTGCAGGTTCGCAAGGGTACCATTCACGCGCTGATCGGGCCAAACGGTGCAGGCAAGACGACGTGCTTCAACCTGCTCACCAAGTTTCTGCAGCCCTCCGAGGGCCAGATTCTCTACAAGGGCAAGGACATCAGCGCGATGGCGCCGGCAGACGTCGCCCGTCTCGGCCTCGTCCGCTCGTTCCAGATCTCGGCGGTATTTCCACATCTGACCGCGCTGGAGAATGTCCGCGTCGCGCTGCAGCGTCAGCACGGTGCGTCCTTCGATTTCTGGCGCTCCAAGAGCGTGCTCGACAAATACAATCAGCGCGCCGCCGAACTGCTCGAAGATGTCGGCCTGTCCGAATTCGCCAACACCCCGGCGGTCGAGATGGCCTATGGCCGCAAGCGCGCGCTGGAGATCGCCACCACGCTGGCGCTCGATCCGGAAATGATGCTGCTGGACGAGCCGATGGCCGGCATGGGCCACGAGGACATCGACAAGATCGCCGCTTTGATCAAACGCATCTCGGCGAAATACACCATCCTGATGGTCGAACATAATCTCAGCGTCGTCTCGACGCTGTCGGACACCATCACCGTTTTGACGCGCGGCAAGATTTTGGCGGAAGGCAATTATGCCGATCTCACCAAGGACGAACGCGTGAAGGAAGCTTACCTGGGAGCCGGACATGGCTGATACACTCACGGCCGCTCCGGCTTCTTCGTCTGCCAATGCAAAGACCGTTCTGGAAGTCCGCGACCTGCAGGCGTGGTACGGCGAATCGCACATTCTTCACGGCATCAATTTCGACGTGAAGCAGGGCGAGGTGGTGACGCTGCTGGGCCGCAACGGCGCCGGCAAGACCACGACGCTGAAGTCCATCATGGGCATCATCGGCAAGCGCACCGGCTCGGTGAAGTTCGAAGGCAACGAGATCATCAAGACCGCCTCGGACAAGATCGCCCGCCAGGGCATCGCCTTCTGCCCGGAAGAGCGCGGCATCTTCTCCAGCCTCGACGTGCGCGAGAACCTCTTGCTGCCGCCGACCATCCGTCCGGGTGGTCTCTCGGTCGAGCAGATCTTTGAACTGTTTCCGAATCTGAAGGAGCGTCTCAACAGCCAGGGCACCAAGCTCTCGGGTGGTGAGCAGCAGATGCTGGCCATCGGCCGCATCCTGCGCACCGGCGCGCGCTTCCTGATGCTGGACGAGCCGACCGAAGGTCTGGCGCCCGTCATCATCCAGCAGATCGGCCACACCATCGCGCGGCTGAAGTCGGAAGGCTTCACCATCCTGCTCGTCGAGCAGAATTTCCGTTTCGCCTCCACCGTCGCCGATCGCTTCTACATCGTCGATCACGGCCAGGTCGTGGACGGATTCGCGAGTTCGGAGCTGTCCTCGAATATGGACAAGCTACACACCTATCTCGGCGTTTAGGACGGGAATATCATGACATTCAATCTCCAGGCCCTGTCCGCCCAATTGCTGGTCGGGCTCATCAATGGCTCCTTCTATGCCTTGCTGAGTCTCGGTCTCGCGGTGATTTTCGGCATGCTCAACATCATCAATTTCGCTCATGGCGCGCTCTATATGATGGGCGCCTTCGTGGCGTATTTCCTCCTCAATCTGGCAGGCATCGGCTACTGGCCTGCGCTGATCTTGGCGCCGATCATCGTCGGCGTCTTCGGCATGATCCTGGAGCGGACCATGCTGCAATGGATCGCGTCGCTGGATCACCTGTATGGCCTGCTGTTAACCTTCGGTCTGGCGCTGATCATTCAGGGCGTATTCCAAAACTATTTTGGTTCGTCGGGCCTGCCTTACGCGATCCCCGACGCGCTCAGAGGCGGCGTCAATCTCGGCTTTATGTTCCTGCCGATCTATCGTGGCTGGGTCGTCATCTTCTCGCTGGTCATCTGTATCGCCACCTGGTTCCTGATCGAGCGTACGCGCCTCGGCGCCTATCTTCGCGCAGCGACCGAGAACCCGACGCTGGTGCGCGCCTTCGGCATCAACGTGCCTTTGATGATCACGCTGACCTACGGCCTCGGCGTCGGTCTGGCGGCGCTGGCCGGCGTGCTGTCGGCACCGATCAACCAGGTTCGCCCGCTGATGGGCGCGGACCTCATCATCGTCGTGTTCGCGGTCGTCGTCATCGGCGGCATGGGCTCGATCATGGGATCGATCATCACCGGTTTCACCCTCGGCATCATCGAGGGCCTGACCAAGTATTTTTACCCCGAGGCCTCCAACACCGTCGTCTTCGTGCTGATGGTCTTGGTGCTCCTCGTGAAACCCTCGGGCCTGACGGGACGGACCACCTGATATGACCACCATCACTGACAATTCGATCCCCACCACGCCGACCCGTGGCACCAAGGACGAGATGATCGCTTTCGTGATCATGACCGTCCTGCTGGCAGCCGTGCCGTTCTCCGGGCTGTATCCGTTCTTCGTGATGCAGGCGCTGTGCTTCGCGCTGTTCGCCTGCGCCTTCAACCTGCTGATCGGTTACGGCGGCCTGCTGTCCTTCGGCCACGCGATGTTCATGGGCACCGCGGGCTATGTCACCGCGCATATGGCCAAGGTCGGCACCATCGGCTTCAAGGTCCCGCTGATCGGCGAGTTCATGATCAATATGGGCCCGCTGTCGCCGGAACTGTCGATCGTGTTCGGTCTGGTGGCTGCCTTCGTGCTCGCCGTCGTCACCGGCCTGATCGCGATCCGCCGTCAGGGCATCTACTTCGCCATGATCACGCTGGCGCTGTCGCAGCTGATCTTCTTCCTCTATCTGCAGACGCCGTTCACCCATGGTGAAGACGGCATCCAGGGCATTCCGCAGGGCATGCTGTTCGGCCTGTTCGACCTGTCGAAGCCGACCACGCTGTATTACGTAATCCTGGTCGGCTTCCTGATCGGCTTCCTGATCATCTTCCGCACCACCAATTCGCCGTTCGGCGAGGTGCTGAAGGCGATCCGCGAAAACGAGCCGCGCGCCATCTCGCTCGGCTACAAGACCGATCATTACAAGCTGATGGCCTTCATCCTGTCGGGCGTGCTGGCCGGTTTTGCAGGTTCGCTAAAGGTGTTCGTGGCGCAGAACGCCTCGCTCACCGACGTGCACTGGACCATGTCGGGTGAAGTCGTGCTGATCACGCTGGTGGGCGGTCTTGCGACGCTTTACGGCCCGGTGGTCGGCGCCTTCGTGATCATCGCTATGCAGCAATATCTGGCCGGCTTTGGCCAGTGGGTGACGGTGATCCAGGGCGTGATCTTCGTGGTCTGCGTGCTGACCTTTCGCCGCGGCGTTATCGGCGAGATCGCGCATCTGTCCAGACGTTCGCTGTGAGGTCCGCGGAAGTCCAGCGTGCGGGCCTGAAATTCCCCTACGATATAATACAATCTTCCAGATACCGACCCACATCACCGCCCCACGCGTCACTCGATAGCCATCGTATTGCAGACCCCGGGATCGCCGAACACGGTATTGAGAGCGGCGGTCCAGGGCGGCTTCCGCCGCGAGCAGGACGACGCATCGGAGATATGGGCGACGGATCTTCGTCATGCCGCCGATCATGGCGGCCGCCACGAACGCGGAGACGAGAATGGCGGCCCGATAGCATGCTTCGAGGTCGCCATGCTCGAGGTCCACGCCTATCGAGATGCTGGCGCCGCTCGCGAAGGAGATGAAAAAGCCGCCCAACTCCTTGAAGCTGACCGCGTTCACCAACCCGGCGAAGCAGGTCATGAGCAATCCCGAGCACGCGACAAAGCTCCGGTTCATTGTCGTTACCTTTCGAATGCGATGGTGAGGGATCGGCGGAGAAGAGCCCTGCTGTCGCCGACTCTGACGTCCCGGCATGTCTACCCGCCCGGTCGGTTCGCTATCCGTCTCCGTGGCGACAAGGCCCTGCGACGCGGACGCTCGCGCGACGCCGCCGAAGGTTGGCCCCCTCGACGGATGGGTGCTACCTTCCGAGGCATGCGGCCGCCTGCCTTTTTGCGTCATGGGCCGCGACGAAGGAGAGGTGAACCGAAGTGGAAAGAAGGCACGGAGCAATCGGAGCGGTCTTGATCGCCTGGACTCTCGCCGTCATCGGCGTCGCGACGATCGGAGCGGTTGCCGTCTTTCTTCTCGGATAGCGAGGCGGAGATCCGGGTCTCCGGAAGATGCCTCGTCACCGATGTCGCCGCAGCGACATCGGTGACTCCGGAGCCTTACTTCGGAAGCACCTCGGTCACGGTCAGATCGCGCACCTCACCGGTCCGCGTCTGCCAACTGATCGACTCCCCTGCGGACATGCCGATCAACGCGACTCCGATCGGCGTCAGCACGGATATCTTCTTGAGCGT
This sequence comes from Bradyrhizobiaceae bacterium PARB1, assembly GCA_002256345.1. Lineage (GTDB taxonomy): Bacteria > Pseudomonadota > Alphaproteobacteria > Rhizobiales > Xanthobacteraceae > Tardiphaga. Next base: position 830,570 of record NKIY01000001.1, read on the forward strand.
GATGTCGGCTTCGTCCGGGTAGACGAGCGACACGGTCTGCACCTGGCCGGTCGTGTTGTCGCGGAACGCGACGCCGTCGCCCATGCGCACCACGCCGGACGTCGAGCGTTCGTCGCGGATGATCCGCGCCCTGTCGAGTTCATCCGCCAGCCAATCGGCGACGTCCGGCATTCGGGTCGTGGCGGCCTCTGCCAACGATCTCAATCGAGCATGATCGCTCGCAGTGATCGAGATCTTCGGTTTCAGGCGTCGGGAAGGAGAGGCCTTGCCCCGACCGTTATCATCGACTTGGTTCATTTCCGTTCACCCTTCAATTCCGTTGGCTCCCGCAGAAGTCCGGTACCACCGGGCTTCGCACGGATCGCGCGCGTATCTGGATTTACATATGTGACGTTCAGAGAATTGATGTCGTGTCGCCGCGCGGCCTCGCAGGAGGCGCTTTTGACGGCGGCTAGTCCGCAGCCGCGGGGAGACCGGAGAGCCGGTCGAAGCTAGGCACGATAGACATCATTCCATGATGCTAGGCATAGTTTTCGCGATGTCAATCTCGTCGTTGAGGTCGAGAGGGACGCCGACCGAGATGTGGAGCGAATTACATGCGCGACGGAGTGTCGCGAGGGTGGAGTTGACTTCCTTCCACGCGGCGCTACGTTCGCACCATGTCGCATCTTCGCAAATATCGCTCGTTGCTTCGAGCAGGACGTCTCCAAAACCGGAGTTAGCCCGTCGCCGTCCTCGCGGACGGTCACGGGTGTGTTGCGAACGACTTCCCAGAAATAAACGGCCTTCCCAAGCCTACCGACCGCTCCGGTCGGCTTGCGCGTCGGCTTTCCGTCTTGCCGCGTCCCACGGTTCATCGCGGGGCGTCGTCTCCGCGTGCGTCGCGAAAGCTGCGATTGGAGACGACGTACGCCTGTCGATGGGACATGGCATGACGACGAACATGCGAGGAATGATGATCAGCCATCTGGATCCCAGGCTTCCCCCGATCGCGGTCAAGGCGTCGGAAATCGACTTGTTGTGGAACGTCGCCGAGCACGGCTCATGTGTCGAGCCGCGGGCTTCCGCATTCCTGAAGAACGAGATCGGACGAGCCGAGATACTTCTGGAGCCGCGGGTGTTGCGCGGTCTCGTCATGATGAACTGCAGGGTTTCATTCCGCGACGTCGGCTCGTCCGAGGAGATGACGGTCGAACTCGTCTTTCCCGAGGCGGCGAACGAAGCGGCGGGCAGGATCTCCGTGTTGTCTCCGCTCGGCGCGAGCCTGCTCGGAATGTCCGTGGGACAGGCCATCCAGTTCGCGGACGAACGCGGAGTGCGACGAACCATCGTCGTTACGGCCGCCATTCCGCTTTCCCGATCGTGACCGCATCCGGCGACCGGGCGGCTCGACGTCGCCGCCGGTTGCGCTGCATTTCAATGGAGTTTCTCAAGATGACCGAACGACAGATACATGGACGCATCACTGGTCCGATCGTGATGATCGGCTTCGGCTCGATAGGCAAGGGCGCGTTGCCGCTCATCGAGCGCCACTTCGAATACGACAAATCGAGATTCGTGATCGTGGACCCTCAAGCGGACGACGAACTCGCGAAGAAGCACGGCGTGCGGTTCATCAGGAAGGCCGTCACGAAGGACAACTACGAAGAGGTCCTTACGCCTCTCCTGACTGAGGGCGGCGGTCAGGGTTTCTGCGTGAACCTCTCCGTCGACACCGGCTCCGTGGATCTCATGCGTCTGACGAGAAGGATCGGTGCCCTCTACATCGATACGGTCGTCGAGCCCTGGGCCGGCTTCTACTCGGACACGAAGAGCACGCCTGCGCAGCGCACCAACTATGCGCTGCGGGAGACGCTGCTTGCCGCGAAACGCGAAAGTCTCGGCGGAGTGACGGCCGTATCGACGTGCGGTGCCAATCCCGGGATGGTATCATGGCTCGCGAAGCGAGCGATGCTCGATCTCGCACACGATCTGACGTTCGACCTGCGGCTGCCCGAAAGCCGCGAGGATTGGGCAAGGCTGGCACGCAGGCTCGGCGTCAAGGGAATCCAGATAGCCGAACGGGACACCCAACGCTCAAACAAGCCGAAACCCGCGAACGTCTTCGTCAACACCTGGTCCGTGGAGGGATTCGTGTCGGAGAGCCTGCAGCCCGCCGAACTGGGCTGGGGCACGCATGAGAGATGGAGGCCTCGGGAGGCCCGGACGCACGAGACCGGTTGCCGCTCGGCGATCTATCTCCTCCGCCCGGGTGCCGCGACGAAGGTACGCTCCTGGTGTCCGACACCGGGGGCCCAACACGGTCTTCTCATCACGCACAACGAGGCGATCTCGCTGTCGGACTATTTCACCGTGAGGGAGAACGGCGCGGTCGTCTACCGACCGACATGCCACTATGCCTATCATCCCGCCGACGACGCCATGCTGTCCGTAGGAGAACTGCTGGGCGCGGAGGGGCGGATGCAGGGAGCGTCGCGCATTCTGGACGAGACCGAGATTGTCGACGGTATCGACGAACTCGGCGTGCTCGTCTATGGGCACGCCAACAATGCGTATTGGTACGGGTCGCAGCTCTCGATCGACGATGCGCGCAGACTGGCGCCCTACCAGAACGCGACAGGACTTCAGGTCACTTCGGCGGTGATCGCCGGCATGGTTTGGGCGCTGGAGAATCCGACCGCCGGCATCGTCGAAGCGGACGAGATGCATTTCGACCGCTGTCTGCAGATCCAGAAGCCGTATCTGGGAAAGCTGCGGGGATACTATACCGACTGGCACCCTCTGGCTGGCCGACCCGGCATCTTCGACGACGACGTGGATACCGCGGACCCGTGGCAGTTCAGGAACGTGCTGGTCAGATGACGATGCCTGCATCGATCCGACGGCTACGCTACGGCCGCAGTTTTCGTCCTCGAGGAAAAGCGGCCGCACGAAGGCGGCCGGGCAACCCGGAGGAATGAGAGGTGTCGGGGATCGCCCATGTGATCGGTGCAGGTTTGGCGGGGCTCGCCGCCGCCCTGCGTCTGTCGGAGAACGACTACGCGGTGCATGTCCACGAAGCGACGATGCAGGCCGGCGGTCGATGCCGCTCCTATTTCGACCCGAAGCTGGAGATGGAAATCGACAATGGAAACCATCTGATCCTGTCAGGAAACGTCGACGTTCTTGCTTACGCGCGATCCATCGGATCTCTCGACGGTCTTGTCGGCCCCGACACCGCCAGACTGCCGTTCGTCGAGCTGGGATCGGGGAAACGCTGGACCATCGATCTTGGACGGGGGCGCCTTCCGACGTGGATCTTCGACAGACGCCGGCGCGTGCCCGATACCCGCATCGCCGAATATCTTCGGCTTTATCCGCTCGTCGCCAACCGCGAGGACCGGCGCGTCGGGGACGTCGTGCGTTGCACTGGGCCGCTTCATGATCGATTGCTCCACCCGTTTCTTCTCGCCGCACTCAACGTCGATCCCGAAGAGGGCTCCGCCAAACTGGCAGGAAGCATTCTGAGGGAAAGCATCGTCGCGGGAGGCGTAGCGTGCCGCCCGCTGGTTGCGCGACCCGGGCTCGGCCGCGTCCTGGTGGACCCCGCCGTCGCGACGTTGAAGCGCCGCGGAGCGGTCATCAGCTACGGGCATGCTCTGAGGGCCTGTGGTTTTCGGGACAGCCGGGTCGCAGGCCTGGTTTTCGCGGACGGGAATGTCGCCGTGGGCCGGACCGACGTCGTCGTCATGGCCACGCCGCCCTGGGTCGTCGCGCCTCTGATTCCCGATCTCCGCGCGCCCGACGAATTCCGCACGATCGTCAGCGCTCATTTCAAGATCGCTCCCACGGCCGGGCAATCACCGGTCGTCGGGGTCATCGGAGGACTGGTCGAGTGGCTGGTGACGTACGACGATCGGTTGTCGGTCACGGTCAGCAACGGCGACCGTCTGAACGGGATGCCCCGGGATGTTCTGGCAGCCGCGCTTTGGGACGAGGTTCGGCGGATCTGCGGAATCGACGCGGCTCTCCCGCCCTGGCAGATCGTCCGCGAACGTCGCGCGACCTTCGCGGCCGTTCCGGAGCAGAACTCTCGACGTCCCGGGACCCGCACGGCTTTCGGCAATCTCTTTCTGGCGGGAGACTGGACGGATACGGGCCTGCCAGCCACGATCGAAGGTGCCGTCCGCTCCGGCCATCGTGCCGCCGACATGGCTCTGGGGCCGCCCGCTTAGAAGACGATGCCGAGATCCGCGTTCACGCAACCGTCGCCCGACCTTGTGCCGGCGGCGGCCCGGGCAGGCACCCGTGTCGCCGGTCGGCGCTGGCGTCAGATGACCCCAAGCGCGTCCATGGCCTCGGCTATGCGGACGAAACTCGCTATGTTCGCGCCCAGCACGTAGTTGCCCGGCGCGCCGTAGTCGTTGGCCGTCTCGGCGCAACGATCGTGGATATCGCTCATGATGGCCGCCAGTCTCGCTTCCGTCTGGTCGAAGGTCCAACTGTCGCGGGAAGCGTTCTGCTGCATCTCGAGCGCCGACGTCGCCACGCCTCCCGCGTTCGCGGCCTTTCCCGGCCCGAAAAGGATGCCGGCGTCCTGAAACGCTCTCACTGCTTCGGGGGTGCAGGGCATGTTGGCGCCTTCGCCGACGGCGACGACGCCGTTGCGGACGAGGGTCGCCGCATCCTTGCCCGTGAGTTCGTTCTGCGTGGCCGATGGCATGGCGACGTCGCAAGGAACGTCCCAGATCGATCCGCCTTGGATGAAGCGTGCGCGGGAGCCCTTCAGGCGGACATATTCCTCGATCCTCTCGCGTCTGACCTCCTTGATCTCCTTGACGAGCTGGAGATCGACGCCGTCCTCGTCCACGACGTATCCTGCCGAGTCCGAGCAAGCCACGATCTTTCCGCCGAATTCGGCGATTTTCTCCATGGCGTAGATGGCCACGTTGCCGCTTCCGGACACCACGACGCGCCTGCCGTCGAACGAGAGCGACTTCGTCGCCAACATGCTATTCACGAAATAGGTCGCTCCGTAGCCCGTCGCTTCCTTGCGGGCGCGGGAGCCGCCGTAAACGAGACCTTTCCCCGTCATCGCGCCGGCTTCGTAGCGGTTGGTCAGCCGCTTGTATTGGCCGAAGAGAAATCCGATCTCGCGTCCGCCCACGCCGATGTCTCCCGCGGGAACGTCGGTGTACTCCCCGAGATGACGGTAGAGCTCGGTCATGAACGACTGGCAGAAGCGCATGATCTCGTCGTCAGACCTGCCCCTCGGGTTGAAGTCGGAGCCTCCTTTGCCGCCGCCGATGGGAAGCCCCGACAGCGCGTTCTTGAAGGTCTGTTCGAATCCCAAAAACTTGATGATTCCGATGTTTACCGATGGATGGAAACGAAGGCCTCCCTTGTACGGACCCAGCGCCGAGTTGAACTGGACGCGGAAGCCGCGGTTGATCCGGACCTCTCCGGCATCGTCCACCCACGGAACGCGGAAGATGATCTGCCTCTCAGGTTCGCACAGTCGCTGGATGAGGGCCTTGTCCAGGTACTGGGGGTGTCGGGCGACGACCGAACCCAGGCTTTCGAGAACCTCCTGAGCAGCCTGATGGAACTCCTCGTCACCGGCGTTGCGCCGAACGATCTCGCTCAGAATGGGAGAAAGCTTTTCGTCTAGAAGAGGCACGTGCTCAAAACTCCTGTCGTAAAGCTTGCGGCCGCCCGCAGCTTCTTGGACTACAGTACATCCACGACGAAGCCATAGCCAGACACCGCACCGACCCTGCGGCGTGGAGGCGCGAAGATGAAGCGGCGGGTCAGCGAACAACCTGTAACGACCGGAGACGTTGAAGGACGCTCAGTTCCTTCCGACGGCCCGGAGGGACAATCCCGGGATCTGCCGATCTACACAGACGCTCCGATGCGCGTGCCGCTCACACGTTTTCAGCGGGGTCTACGGGAAAGGCGGCGCGATCGATGGTGCGCTCGGTCCGATCGCGGGAGGCGGGACCATTAGACGACCGTGACGTAGTTGCCGTCGGCGCGTCGAAATTCCTTTCGGCGGGTATTGATCACGACCTCGGCTTTTCCCACATGGCAGTCGCCCCAACGAAAGGAGAAAGGAGGCCAAACATGACAACGTCCGCCATGTCCGACTACGACGATATCCACGCGAATTCCCTACTTGCCAGCACCTTCAGCCACCCGCGGGAAGTTCTCGCCAATCCTGTTTTGGATGTCCTGCAGAAGCGATGCATCCTCGCCACTTGGGCTTCGGACGCATTCGCTGTCGAGGGCAAGCCGTGGCTTCGCCAGATCCCCGGCTCCGACCGTCAAGTGCGCATTGGCGACGTCCTCGCGGCTCTGCGGACCCTCGACGGAGGTGACGGCCCTCCGCCGCGCCGCGGTGGCGCGATCCATTTCACCCGGAAGCGAAAGGTCGGCCAGACGGCCTACGAACGAAAACGCCAGATGATCGCCGTCCACCCGTGACGTCTGGACAATAGGTGACCGCTCACGCGCACGGACCTTCAGCAGCGGCCTGTGCCCGGCGGCAACGCGGTCCGTTCGGATCGCGTTGCCGTTTGCTTCTGCGCGGTTTGGCTGTCTACGCATGCCGTATGGTGGGTCTCATCGCACGGGACACCGATGAGTGACACAGTTCACCGACAGCTCCGTCGGAAGCTTATGCTCGAGCGGTGGCTTCTGTGTGCCGTCCAGGCATGCCGGATGCCGGCTAGATTTCAGGCTGTCGGGTCGAAAACCGTCGCTCTCGGCGGGCTCGCATCCATGGCGCGATCCACCACGCGATCGGATATGCCAGGGCGAAACTGAGGACGACGACTAACGGAATGAAATATTTCGAATGTTCGGCCAGCGGGCGCACCAACAAGACGATGATAATGCCAGCGCCGAAGAGGACGGCGTTGGTCAACCCGAAGACCAGCCACGATAGTCGCGTTCGCGTTTCCATCAGATGACCATAAGCGCCGCATGTGCAGACGGACGGTCAGTTCTTGCCAAAAATCAAGCGCGCCGAAAAATCTTGGGCTTTCGTTCACCTGGCTGTAGCTCAATAGAAGTGTGGGATACGATAACGGAAGGCGCCGTCGGGCATCCAAGCGCGGCTGGAGCCTGATTCACGAATCCGCGAGATCCTGCACCTTCCGTCGTCTTACAGGCGTTCGGCGATCGACAGGGCGTTTCCCAGCGCCGCGCCTGCCGCGGTGTTGTCGAAAATACACCATTTGGAAACTGGGGCTCCGACCCAGTTGTTCGGCGATGCGATCGAGCGCTGCCTCGTCGTAGTCGGAGTAGTACGTCCTCGGCGCGCCGTGCAGACGGTAGTACATCAAGCCGTCCCATCCTCCGGGCTCGCCGTCGCCGTGAAGCACGGGGTGGGCGGCCACGCGGGCCACACGCAGGCGTTTGAGTAGCCCGTCTGCATCCGGGGTGAACCAGCTTGCATGGCGGGGTTCGACGACGACAGCAGCGGCAAGAACCGAGCAAGCGTGTCCGAAGAACCCTCTCGCGATGTCGGCGTCGAAAGCCAGTTTTGGCGGTAGTTGCACAAGCACGGCCTCAAGCTTCCCAGACAGGCCTGCTACCTCTTCGGCAAAAGCCCGAAAAAGGGTTTCGGCATCGACTAGACCCCGATCGTGCGTGATGGCCTTGGGGACCTTCACGGAAAACCTGAAATCAGGTTTTACGGTCCGTGCCCATCTCTCGTAAGTTGCCCGTCGATGAGATCGCGAAAACGAGGAGTTGATCTCCACGGCCGAAAGGCGTGATGCGTAGCGTTCCAGGTGGCTGCCCTCCGACGGGAAGGGGCCTGCGCGCGATGCCGGGACGGACCAGCCGGCCGTTCCCACATGTCGTGCCGCGCGCACCATCTTCCTCCACCCCATCATTGTCCCGCCAAAAAAACGGCCCGCCGAAGCGGGCCATCGTGGCTCAGCGGTACAAAGTCCGTTCCTTTCGGACCTCTTCGGCGTCGTACGGCTGGCCGGCCGGATCGTACCCGGTCCATCCGTTCTTCTGCCAAGCGGCGCTGCGGTCGCGGAGGTTCACCGAGGAGGTGTCCAGCACGGCTTCCAGACGAGCCTTGTCGCCGTCCGCGACCTTGGCGGTCACTAGCGAGCCACCGCGGCGTACGCCTTCCGCATAGAGCGGAGCTTCGTCCTTCGAGACGCCGGCTTCCGTCAGCGCGCCGACGAGGCCGCCGGTTGCCGCGCCCGCGGCGGCGCCGACCGCGGTCGCCGCCAGCCAGCCGGCCGCCACGACGGGTCCGAGACCGGGGATGGCAAGCAGGCCGAGGCCGGCGAGCAGACCAGCCGCGCCGCCGATTCCGGCACCGACGCCAGCGCCGGTACCTGCCGCTTCGGCACGGTCGTCGACGCCGTCGCCGTCACGGTCCTTCTTGCCGTCGAACCAGCCGTCGGAGTTGTTCGCGACGATGCTGATGTCGGAATGGGGAACGCCGGCGGCCTCGAGCTTCGTCACGGCGGCCTGGGCGTCGGAGTAGTTGTCGTACAGACGGGAAATGGTCGTTGTCATGTTGTTTCTCCCTTACTTGGCCGCGTTGACGTTGCCCTGAAAATCGACGCTGATGCCGGTAGTCATGCCACCCTTGGAGGCCTTGCCGCGCCAGACGCCGTTATCGTCCTTTTTCAGCTCCGTCACATTGCTGTACCCGGCCTTCTCGATGGCCGACTTGGCCTGGCCTTCGGTGAACGAATTGCGACCGGCGACCGGTGCATTGGAGTTTTTCTGCTCGGTATTGACGGCGCCGTTGTTAGGTCCGTCCTTGGCCGGCGGGTTCTGCGCGAAAGCGGCTCCGGAAACGAATAGGGCGCCGGCTACGATGAGATTGGAGATCGGTTTCATGCAAATCCTCACAGGTTGGTGACGGGCTCTTCCAACATCTTTGAAACCGCGCGGTTCCAGTCCTTTAAGTTTGAAGCATATGATCTTTGCTAAGCGGCGAACAAACCAAAAGGCCGTGGAACGAGCGCGCGACGTGAACATTGCACCGTCGCCCGACACCATTGGCCGGCCTTCCGGCCTCTTAAGAGGTTCCATGACCGACGATCAGACCCCTTCCGTGACCGAACAACTGTCTGACGTCACCTCGACCGTGACAGAGACCGTGAAGTCCGCCGCGAGCACCATAAAAGGCGCGATCGAGGAGGGCCGGAAGCCCGGCAACTCGCTCGACACTTTGAGCAAGATCGTGCGCCAGGCGCCCCTCGCGGCAATGGTCGTCGCATTTTTGGTCGGGCGAGCCTCGAAGAGGCGCTGGTGATGCTCGCTGAGCTCGACCGCACTAGGCACGCTTTCGAACGCTACCTTCATCGTGCAGAGGAGCCGGTGCGAACAAAGACGATCTCATACGTCTTTGCAATCGGGCCTCTCGCAAGCCGATTGTTTGTCGCAATCATCTCATCGGCATCTCGCGTTGGAATTGCGCCGGCAGCAACCGTCGCATCGTTGCCCACGCGCAGGGGCGTGGCGCGCGGCGGCTCCGCCGTGTCGGCAATCGTCATTGGGTCGTCCCTCATGGGATCGGCATGGGTGTGGCGACGTAATTCACGGCTCAGCTTAGTGTGACCCTGGAGGAGTTGCGGATGCGTATCGATCCTCCAATTCCTAGCGAACATCTCGATACGAACCGAGAGGCCGGAGGTCTTGTTGCCGCTGTGGCAAGCGCGATCCTTGCGGCGATGATTATCACTGCACTATATTTCGGGCGGCAAATCTTCGTGCCGATGGCGTTGGCCATTCTGCTGACATTCGTGCTGGCGCCCGCGGTGCACGCCCTGCAGCATATCCGGGTTCCGCGGAGCCTCGCCGTCGTAGGCGTTGTCCTCTGCGCGTTCGCCTGCATCCTTGGTTTGGCGAGCTTGTTCGCGGCCCAATTGAGCGATCTCGCCGGCGAGCTTCCCAAGTACCAAACTACCATAAGTCAGAAGATCAACTCGCTGCGGAGCACGACGGCCGGACGAGGGACGCTTGAACGCGCATCCGACATGCTCAAAGATCTAAGCAAAGAGCTGGACAGGCCGGGGCCTGCGGTTCGCGGGTCTGCCTCAGGGCAGGTCTCCCTGACGCCGTCCGGAGCGGTGACGCCGGTGCCGGTCGAAGTCCGGCAGCCCGATCCCACCGCGCTCGAAAATCTCCGAACAGTCTTGTCGCCCCTGATCCACCCGTTGGCGACCACAGGGATCATCGTGATCTTTGTGATCTTCATTCTGATGCAAAGGGAAGACCTCCGCAACCGACTGATTCGATTGGCCGGCGCACACGACTTGCAGCGCACGACCGCCGCTCTCGACGACGCCGCCGCGCGTCTGAGCCGGCTGTTTCTCACGCAGATCGCCGTCAACGGAGCGTTTGGTACCGTGATCGGTTTGGGACTGTGGGCTATCGGCATCCCCAGCCCGGTTCTTTGGGGTATACTGGCTGCCGTACTGCGGTTCGTGCCGTACGTCGGCGCCGTGATCGCGGCGGCTTTTCCCTTGATTCTCGCCGTCGCCGTCGACCCGGGATGGTCGCTCCTGCTTTGGACGGCGGCGCTCTTTCTTCTCGTCGAGCCGCTCGTCGGGCACGTTATCGAACCGCTTGTCTACGGGCGAAGCACCGGCCTTTCGCCCGTCGCCGTCGTCGTCGCCGCTACGTTCTGGACCGCGCTATGGGGGCCGATCGGCCTTGTCCTCGCTACCCCGCTTACTGTGTGTCTCGTCGTCCTCGGCCGTCACGTAGAAAAGCTGCAATTTCTGGACGTCATGTTCGGCGACAGACCGGCCCTGACGCCGCCGGAAATCTTCTACCAACGCATGCTCGCCGGAGACCCCATAGAAGCAGCCGAAAAGGCCGAGCAATTCCTCAAGGAGCGCTCGCTGGTTTCGTATTACGATCAGGTTGCCATCCCGGGGTTGCGCCTGGCACAGAACGACTCCGACCGCGGCGCGCTGCAGCTTGAGCGGCAGGCGAAACTGCGGGATTCCGTCCTGGAGTTTGCGTCGAACCTGGCCGAAATCGACGAAGAGGAGGAGGACGACGTCCCGACGTTGGACGCCGAGGCCGCGACCGCGGTGGATCGAAGTCCGGACCGAGACCACGCGGAGCGCATGCCTGTTCTCAAACGGGAGGATCTGGCGCCAGAATGGCGCGGAGACCCTGCGGTTCTATGCATGGCGGGTCGGTCCTTGATCGACGAAGCCGCGGCCGTCGCGATTGCGCACCTCCTAGAGGTGCATGGGATCGCCGCGAAGGTCGAGCCCTCGGAGTTGCTCACCAACGCCAACATCGTGCGATTGCAGCCAGATGACGTGCGGGTCGTCTGCCTCGTTCATATGGGTGAAGAAGTGGCGTCGCACACCCGCTTCGCGATCAGGCGGCTGAAGCGAAGGATGCCGAAGGCGCGGATCATGCTCTGTTGGTGGTCGGGTCGGATCGATGAAGAGACCGCGGAGCGACGTCGTCTGGAGGCGAGGGCGGACCTCGTTGTAACGTCCCCCGGTCACGCGCTTGCGAGACTGCTCGACGCAGCCGCGTCGGTCCCGATCACCACCAACTCCGAAAGCAAGCCGGCAAGGATCGCGAAGTGAACGGAATCGCAGATGTAGGATGCGATAAGTGCCGCGCGATCGTTCTACTCGGTGGGGAGAGCCTCCGCATCGGACGAGGGAGGAACAGTCTCCGAAACGCACCGGCGCTCCGCCGGTGCGGCGATCGGGGCTAACGCCCCATAGGACGCGTCGTGCTGAAACGCCTTTCTTGAAGGCGTAGCTCAGCGATCGCCGAGGTAGGTTTGGATCACCTTCAACGCCCCCTCCGGCTCATCGAACTTGTCGGCGGCGAAACTCTTCATCGGGCTCCAATGGGGCCCGTGCGTCGTGATCCCGAACTTGCCATCCTCGCCGCGGCGAACGCGCCCGATGATCTCATTTCTCTCGGTCCATACGAGCAACCAGGTCTCCGGTAATTCGTTGTGCGGATGCAGTTCGATGGTGGCCATGACCCTCGTCCGAAGGAAGCGATACTCGACAAACGGGATTGTGCGTCTATGTTCCGGATTGTCGGAACAAGCGGCGTGTTGCGGACTTCAAAGCGCAGCAACGCGAGGAAGACGCCATTCCATCTCCAGCCAGCCGATCGATCGAGGACATCTTCGTTTTCGCCGCGAAAGCCGCGCAGCGGGCCACAAAAACCGACGGCGATGCAGATATTGCGCCCGAGATCTGGGACGATTTCCATTCTAGCGGTTTGGCCGTAAGCCCGTTGCCGGAGGAGTTGGGCGGCGCTTCTCTTTGGGATCCGCGTCACGGCGAACGCCTTTGCGAGGTCCTGCGGGCGCTCGGCGGGGCGGACCTGTCGATCGCCCGGCTCTACGAGGGCCATCTCAACGCCATCGGCTTGGTGTGTCGCTACGGGTCGCGAGAGCAGATCGAGGACTTGGCAGCGCATGTGGCTGCCGGAGCGCTTTCGGCAGTCTGGGGAGCCGACGACGCGGAGGCACTCACGATCGTCTCCGGCGAAGGCGGCGAGGTCCTGAAAGGACGTAAGATACTCGCTTCGGGAGCGGGTTTCGTCACGCGTCCTCTAGTCACCGCTGGGGGCGCTCTTGGGCAGCAGATGTGCCTTCTGGATCTCGAGCCCGGATATGTTCACGACATCTCAGGCTGGCGGGCGCAGGGAATGCGTGCCACGGCAACGGGGACGGTGCAATTCACCGGGCGCCGTGTCGGCGAGCGGGAAATCGTCGGCGCTCCCGGTGACTTCATGCGGCAACCGCATTTTTCCGGCGGAGCCTGGCGGTTCTGCGCGGCGCATGTCGGCGCGACGGAACGTCTGGTCGATCTGTTCAGGGACCATCTGCGGTCCTCCGGAAGGGGCGAGGATGCCTATCAGCTTGAGCGGCTTGCCGGCTGCGTGGCGGATGCGACGACCGCGCGTCTTTGGGTAGAGGAGGCTGCACGGCGGCTTGCCTCCGACATCGATGCCGAAGGCATCGTTGCTTTCGCAAACATCACCCGAATGGTCGTCGAAAGATCCGCCTTGAACGTCATCGAACGGGTCCAAAGGGGCGTCGGCCTTCGCGCTTTCGTGCGGCCGAACGACGTGGAGCGCGTATGCAGGGACTTGGCGACCTACTTGCGACAGCCCGTGCCTGACCTGGCCATGAGCGACGGCGCGCGCGCCTTTCTCACCTCGGTGACTCCGGTAGGGGAATTCTGATGAAAATCGCGCAATATCTGGAGGCGGCACGGAGACTACCAATCATCAGTCGGGAAGAGTTGACTGGCGACGCACCGTTCGTGATCCTATCGCCGCATCCGGACGACGAGACGCTTGGCCTGGGTGGGCTGATAGCGCAGGCTCGCTCGGCAGGCCAGGAAGTCCATGTGGTGGTCCTGACCGACGGGGCAGGGTCACATCCCAATTCGATCGAATATCCGCCAGAGAAGCTGATCGATCTTCGCAAAGCCGAAGTCCGCGCTGCCGGAGAGATACTCGGCATGGACCAGGCTTGCGTCCACCACCTCGACCTGCCCGACACGAAAGCTCCCTCCGAAGGGCCGGCGTTCGATGAGGCGGTCAGGTTCGTGTCCGAGCTCCTCAGCAGGACAGGTGCGAAGAACCTCTTCGTTACTTGGGATCAGGACCCTCATTGCGACCACAAGGCCGCAGCCGCCCTCGCCGCCAGCGTTCTGAACGATAACCCTGTCGTCCATCTTTGGGCCTATCCCATCTGGGGATGGCATTTGGATACGGAGGAGCATCTACCTGGAGAGCCTCGGGGGTACCGTGTGCATATCCGATCCGAGCTTACGATAAAGCAAAAGGCCATCGCCGCCCATGCGTCGCAGATGTCCAGCCTGATCGGAGACGACCCGACGGGCTTTAGATTCACTGCCGAGACGCTCGCGCCATTCACGACCGACTATGAATACGTTTTCGAGATCCCGGCATGAAGCGGCACACCGAAAGCCTGCCTGCCGAATACTTCGAAGGTCGCTATCGCGAGAATATCGATCCATGGGACTTCCGTAGCAGTGCTTACGAGCGCGAAAAATACGATGCGACGCTGGCCGCGCTTGGCAGCCGGACCTATCGGCATGTCTTGGAGGTCGGGTGCTCGATCGGGGTGTTGACGGGCAAGCTGGCGAAACGAAGCGAACGATTGCTGGCGATCGACGCTTCGCAGACTGCCATTGACGTGGCGCGTGAGGGTGCGTCGTCGAACGTGACGCTTGAGAAACGTGTTCTGCCAGGGGATTTTCCTGGAGGCCATTTCGATCTGATCGTGCTTTCGGAAGTCCTGTACTATTTCACCGAAGCCGATCTCCGCGTGGTCGCGGATCTGTGCTGCACAGCGCTGGCGCCGGGCGGCGAGATGGTGCTGTGCCACTGGCTCGGGGAGACCGACTACCCGCTCACCGGCTGCCAGGCCAGCGACATCTTTGCCGACGCCGTGGCTATGCGAGCTCCGTCTCGCCGGATCCTTCGCGATCATGTCTACCGCTTGGAAACGTTGTCGTCGTAGGGCTCTCCGTTCGGAGAGCTGCGAGGACCAAACGCGCGGCGGAAATCTCACGCGGAAGTTCGGAAGGCCGCAACGTGCGTCGCTCGCTCAACGCGGAGCTCGCTACCGAAATAGCCTCCCAAGCTTCGAGGAAGGTCGCTTCCTCCGCACGGAGACGGGGAATAAGGTAGGGTGGAATAGCGACCCGGGCGGAAAAGGTGTCGGCGTCAAAGTCACCCCTCCATGCTCTGCGGAAAAACGATCTGCAAAGAGCCCGCCGGGTCAAGTGCAACGCGGGCTCCAGATCTTCGTCGCAGGGAGCATCGAGGTCGGTCAACCGGCGTTGCATCGTATCCGCCGCGCCGCCCGTCGCGCGGCCTGAAAGGCGGCAGGATGTCTGCACGGTCACATCCAGCGAATGCCTCACCTTGAAGCCAGCTTCTTCGAGCGACGCCGTCAGGGCCGCATCTTCACCTAGCGGCCGGGCGGGAAGCCCCCCTATCGCCCGGTACGCCTCGACCGTGACTGCGAGGCTCGCGCCCGACGATACCCGGTGGTTCGGCCATGGATCGTGAGGCCGTGGATCGCAGCGCGCCACGATCTCGGCAACCAGCCTGAGATAGGTGTCTTCGAGGCGCCCTCTCTGCAAAAAGCCGCGCCCAAGCATCACGATCTCGGAAGGGGCTGCATCGACATAGCCCGCCACGCAGTCCACGCCCTTCGCCAGTTCGCAAAGATTGGAACAGACCCATGTCGGGCTGACGCAGGAGTCGGCATCCGTGGTCATGACGACCCTTCCATTGCCGAACTTTTTGAGACGATCGATGGCCAGATCCATGGCGCGCTTGCGTGCCCATCCGGCGTTGGACATCTCGCGCGGGAGACATTCTTCGGCGACGACGACACGCTGCGGAAGAAGTCTGGCAATGCGTTCGGCGACGGCGACCGTGTCGTCCGTACAGTTGTTGGCGAAAACCAGTATCTCGAAAGCGTCTGCGGACAACGGAGACCCGTGCAGATCCCGCTGTACAGCGAGCGCGGCGAGGCATGCGCCGATTCGCTCGGCCTCGTTGCAGGCGGGGATGGCTATGCTGGCGAACGCAGAAACAGCGGCCATGGCTTGGAATATCCTTTCGATCGCGCTCCTAATGCCCCGCAACATGGCAGGTTCCGGTGAACCCGGCCGCGGAACAGGCGACGTCGTCGAGCAAAGAGGCGAACCGGCCGCAATCGAACGCGCTATTCGACGGCCCATATTCGACGAACATGAAGAGTTGGTCGTCTCAAATGAGACGTTCGACGGTTTCGGCAGGTTTATAGTTCGACGAGGAAACGCGAGGATCGTTGATGTCGAAACCGATCGTGAAAAGTTGGCGTCCGGAAGACGTCGCCCTGCTCCTCAAACTTGCGGCGAGCGGAGCCACATTGCTACGGGCCTCTGCGGCGCTAGGTCGCCCAATCGCTTCGGTGAGGAAAAAGGCTCATCAACTCGGAATGACGTTTCCGGGTGTCCGACAAGTCCGTGCGGCGCTGCGTGACACCGGCGCCATCGAGCGACCCCGCGTTCGGTAGCAGCGCTGGAACGTAGCACCGGGCAAGACAGCCCTCAGGGGTCGAGTGGTTTCCGCAGATGCAGATAGGTCGGCTGAAACTGTCCGATATCTGACAATGTCTTCCAGTTGCGGATCGTGATGCGCCCATTCTGAAGATCGGCGGTGCCATTCGCTCTCAACTCTGCCAGAGATCTGTTGACGGTGGCCAACGACAGTCCCAACGTCTCCCCTAGTTGCCTGAGGCCGATCGGTGCGCTGCAATCGTGGCTGGTCGTCAGCCTGGCAGCCTTCGACCGATAAACCAACTCGCAGAAAAGATGGGCCATGCGCGCGGTTGGACCGCGGGAGCTGTTGTTCGTGATCGCTTCGCGGAAGATCGCGGCATCGATCAAGGTCTCGCGCCAAACGGCTCCCGCGAGCGACGATCGCCTCTCGAAGGCTGCAAAGAGGGCGGCGTGAGGAATCAAGCCCACGACGGCAGGTCCGATTGCGCACACCGCGTGGTCCATCCGGTCTACGAAGAGCGCCTGGGTATCGGGAAGGTCGCCGGCTAGATGATAGGACAGATACTGGCGCCTCCCGTCCGGCAAGAGGTGATATCGCGCGACCAAACCCTCGAGTACGAGTGCGGAAGACGTGGGTCTGTCGCCCTGCCGTACGATATCGTCGTCAGGATCCAGCACTCGCGTCATCACGGGAAGCTTACGAAGTTCTGCGACATCACGGGCAGTCAGTCGAGAATGCTCGGACAGCTTCCTGATCATTAGTTCTGCGGGTCGAATGGATGCCTCCCTTACTGCTTCACGCGCCGCATTTTCCTGCTGGCACGGATCCTTGGATCAAGCGGCATCCAAATATAAGTGGGCGCGCAGGAACAGACCACTCAGGCGCAGGTTCAGAAGGCATCACAACCCAGGAGGTAGCACGATGTTCCTTCGTGTCGACAAACTGCAGGCCGAGCTTCCGATTCCTAAGGCTCCGAACCCGAACGCGGGAGCCGCACTCCAGGAACTTCTCGGCGGCAAGTACGGCGAGATGTCCACGCTCAACAATTACATGTTCCAGAGCTTCAACTTTCGCAGCAAATCCAAGCTTCGTCCGTTCTACAGTCTCGTCGCGGCCATCACCGCTGAAGAGCTTGGGCACGTAGAACTCGTCAGCAACGGCGTCGCCATGTTGAACAACGGTCCCGGCGATCCGACCGAAGGTGTCGATCTCAGCGGCGCGCCGTTCGAGGACATGCAGGACATTCGGTTGGCGGCTTCGTTTGTGTCGGGTGCGGGCGGTGCGATGCCGATGAACAGTAACGGCGCGTCGTGGAACATGGATTTCGTGACGTCAAGCGGCAACGTAATCATGGACCTGCTGCATAATTTTCATCTCGAATGCGGTGCCCGGCTTCACAAGCTTCGCGTCTACGAGACGATGACGGAGCCGACCGGGCGGGAAGTTTGTGGCTATCTCCTTGTCCGCGGCAGCGTCCACGCTCACGCATATGCCTTGGCCATCAAGAAGCTGACGGGCGTCGAGATCGAGAAGATGTTGCCCGCGCCGAAGATCAATCTCGACAACATTCCGGAATGCCAGAAGTATCTGGCCGAAGGATCCCACCGTCGGCTCTACACCTTCAGCCCCAAGGACTACGTCGAGATGGCCGGGATTTGGGGCAACGGCGAGATGGCGCTGCCGGGAGATCCGGTCGGCGATCTGGAAGTCGTCGAGGGGATGCCGGATGGCGCCAAGATTGCGGAGTTGGAAGGTACGCCGTCTGCCTTCGCTCCGGACTATGCGCCCGAAGAATTCTACGAAATCGCTTCGAAACTCTACAAGAAATCTCGTTGATGGGTTGATGACATGGGCGGGGATGATGTCCCCGACCCTCTCTCGATTGGAGGTCTGGCGTGGCTAGAAGGACGAGTCTGGTTGGCAAGGCATTGCAAGGCCTCAAGGCTGCGGCAACAGGAGGAAGGGCAGCGACCGAACCTTCGGGAGCATCGGAGAAAGCCGTCGGGATTCCGGAAATCGCGGTGTTCTCCGAACTGCCGTTTGCCCAAGTCGGCGTGATCGGTGGAAAAGCGAACATCGTAGCCAATTCATCCGCCGCCCCCCGGAAAGCCAAGAAGAAGATAGCGCCGAAAAAGTCTTCCGCGCCGCCCAAAGCCAAGAAGGGCAGGAAGAAAACCGCCGTGAAGAAGGCCGTGAAACGGAAGAAGGCCACGTGAGTTCCACACGCTCCGCGCGATCTAGATCGAAAAAGTCTTCTCCAGGGGAAGATGGACGATTTCCATCCAGATCAACGCCTCCGCTGCCATCGTCCGATTCCCCTCTGGGAATGACGGCACTCTATCTGCTCGACGTTTGGCGCACCGCGGGCCGCGCCGGGGTTATCTTCATCTGTCAAGACGAGCGCCGCGCGGAGCAATTGGGCGCTGTCGTTCACGAGTTCGAACCTAGCGCCGAGGTCATGGTACTGCCGAGCCTCGGACCGTCGGCTTTCGATGATCTTGAACCGTCGCCTGAGATCGCCGGGCGGCGAAGTTCGGTCCTGCGGCGTCTGGCACAGGCTCAGGGCGCACTAGTCATCACAACCGTTCATGCTCTCGCAAGACGGGTGCCAAAGCCGGAGAACATGTTGACTTCCGCGCTGCACGTGTCGAACGGTGGGCCGTTCGTCGAGGACAAGGTGCGCAGCTTTCTGACCGGCAGCAAGTATCTGATCGATGAGCGGATCGAAGCGCCTGGCTCCGCGATATTTTTGGGCAACGCCGTCGAAATCTTCCCGGCAGGCGCGCTGGGTCCGGTGCGCATCGGCTACGACTCAGGCAGGGTCACCGACATTCACTTTTACGATCTGACGGATCAGAGAGATCTGGATGCGCTCGACGCGGTCGTAATCGACGTCGTCGATGAAACCAGTGCATGCGCGGCTGACGAACCCCAGGTCTCGGAAAAGCCTCGGATCGCGTCGACGGTTTTCGACTACTGCCCGTCTTGCGCACTTGTCGTTGATCACGGCGTGGAATCGATCGCAAAACGGTGGCTGAGCCGGGTCGGCGGCAACGAGGCGTCGTCCGTCATGTCCCTCGACAAATGGGAACAACGTCTTTCGCATCGCGACATCGTTATCCTGCCGGAGACATCTTCCGGGCCAGAGCCGCGAACGTTCTTCAAAGACGCTGCACCCACGAGATCCTTCCGAAGCTTCCTCAAGGAGCAGCACGATAGTGGTCGTCGGGTGATCTTCACGGCAGCATCGAAGCGAGATCTGCGGGCAATGGACCGACGGGCGGGGTTGACCAGCACCCTGTGCCCGGACTGGAAACAAGCGTCCGCGCAGGCGAAGCCCGAAGATCCCGCAGCGATGATCGCCGACCTCGATAGCGGCTTCGGTGGGCCTGGAAGCGTGGTCGTCGTGGCGGCCGCCGATGTTCTCGGGAGCCGGGCGACGCATCAAGACATCATGAGGGTCGGTCGCCGACGGAGCATCGGCGATCGGGGACTGTCGCTAGGTGATGTCGTCATCCATATGGACCGCGGCATGGCCATTCTGCGGGACCTCGTTCCGTTGTCGGCGGCAGGCGTTCCGGACACGGAGATGGTTCGACTGCAATTCGCAGACGATGACCAGGTCTTGCTGCCATTATCGGACTTACGGTCGATCTGGCGTTATTCTTCGGATCCCGGTGGTGTTTCGCTCGACAAAGCTGATGGCTCGTCATGGCTGCAACGCCGATCGCAAGCCGAAAATGACATAGCGGCGACAGCCAGACACATCACTGATCGCATGTCCGAACGTCGGCAGCGTCGCGTTGATCCTATCGTGCCGAAAGTCGCGGACTATGAGACTTTCGCGTCCGCCTTTACTTACATCCCTACGGTAGATCAGGCTTCGGCCATCACAGATGTCCTGAACGACCTAGCCGCCGACAGCCCGATGGACCGTCTGGTGTGTGGCGACGTCGGCTATGGCAAGACAGAGGTCGCGCTGCGAGCGGCCGCGGCGGCGGTGTTTGCGGGAAAGCAGGTAGCGTTGGCCGTCCCGACGACGGTGTTGGCGCGACAACATTTCGAGACCTTCCGCCGTCGCTTCGAGCCGTTCGGAGTGGAGGTGGGATTGCTGTCCCGCTTTACGACGGCCTCCGAAGCTCGGGCCATCAAGGCGAAGTTAGCGGATGGCTCGATGTCCGTCGTGATCGGAACTCATGCAGTGGCCGCCAAGGGCGTCAAATTCGACGATCTGGGCCTGCTGGTCGTCGACGAGGAGCAGCATTTCGGAAAGGCGCAAAAATCCAAACTCGAGGCTTTGGCTGAAGGTTTGAATTTGCTGACCATGACGGCCACTCCGATTCCGAGAACCTTAAATGAAGTGAGCGCAGGATTGCGGGCGCTCAGCATCATTGCGACCCCGCCCGTCAGACGCGTCGCGGTCGTGACTGTGGTCGAACCGTTTCATGAAGCCACCGTCGCCGCGGCGCTCCGCCGCGAACATCGGCGCCGTGGCCAATCCTTTGTTGTATGCCCGCGGATCGAGGACATTGCGCCGATGGCGCGGCGTCTCAAGGACACGGTGCCCGAATTGAAGGCCGTCGCGTTGCACGGCAAGATGCCGGCTGCCGATATCGATGCTGCGATGATGAGTTTTGCCGCAGGCGAGGCCGACATACTGCTCGCGACGAACATCATCGAAAGCGGCTTGGATCTCCCGCGCGCCAACACCATCGTCGTGTGGCGTCCGGACAAATTCGGCTTGGCGCAGCTGCATCAGTTGCGAGGCCGGGTGGGCCGCCGGAGTACGAGATCGTTCGCCCTCTTTCTCACCGACCCCGAAGGCAAGCCTTCGGGCGCGGCGGCCAAACGGTTGAACACGTTGAAGATGTTGCACGACCAAGGCGCCGGTTTTCTGGTGAGTGCGGGTGACATGGATATGCGGGGAGGTGGCGACTTCCTTTCGGACGAGCAGAGCGGACATATTCAGCTTCTCGGGACCGAGTTGTCTCGTCATCTGTTGGATCGAGAGATGAGGCGGGCTGGTCCACCGCCGGTGGTCGAACGGCATCCGAAGGTCAATCTCGACATTCCGGCTTTCTTGCCGAGCTCTTACGTCAAGGATGCGGGCATCCGTTTGGAGCTTTATGCCCGCATCTTCCGCGCCGATGATGACGGTCAGTTGGAAGAATTGGAAGACGAGCTCGATGAGCGCTTCGGGGATATTCCGATGGAGGCTGAGAATCTCTTCGGACTGGCGCGCTTCGAGCTCGCTTGCATCCGTCTCGGGATATCGAGCGTCGATGCCGGCCCCAAATCTTTGGCGGCGATATTCGATGACCGACGACGTGCCGACCTCAACAAGTCTGTGGATGGCGACGCTGCACTCGAATGGAAGGATGGCCGTTTGGCCTATGGCCGACCGGCGCCGCCATCGGAGCGCGTGGCCGTTCTCGAAGCGTTCGTTGCAGTAGTCGAAAGGATGACGT
This sequence comes from Bradyrhizobiaceae bacterium PARB1, assembly GCA_002256345.1. Lineage (GTDB taxonomy): Bacteria > Pseudomonadota > Alphaproteobacteria > Rhizobiales > Xanthobacteraceae > Tardiphaga. The sequence goes on from NKIY01000001.1 coordinate 852,097, forward strand.
CCACACCTGCCGTTGACGAAATTCCGCCTTCGAGCGCAGCGCGCAAGCCATCTACGGATGCATGATACGGGTCGGACGATGGCTTGGTGACGTGGCGGCCGCGATGGCGATACCTCGCCGTGTCCAGGTGCTCAGAAGCCTTTACCGCGGCGTCATGTGCGTCAAGTCACCTCCCTCCGAGGCGTCGACATGTCAGGAACTGACCTCGTCGTCCGTCATTAGCGTCATGGAAGAGGGCGTGACCCTTGCATGAAAATTTTGGAGATTCGTGATGGATTTGGAAGTCAAGGCTGCATTCAGAGATCGCCGCGCCGCGGAGATCGCACTCGAGCATCTCGTCCAAGAGATCGGCCTGGAGAGGACGGATATATTCATTGCTGCCAACGGCGCTCAAAACACCTCGGGTAGCAGGCAAGCAGGTGCCGATGTTCATGGCAGCCTCGCCGAATCTAGAGCCGCGGCTCCCGTGTTGGAAGGCGAGATCAACATGTCGGTCGGGTGCGACCGAGAGAAAGTCGATCGGGTCGCCCAAGCTCTGCGGGATGCCGGCGGCGAAATTCGATAGGCAGCATTGATCGGCGGAGAAGCCCGCCTGAACGGTGGGCATCTCTGCTTCAATCCCGCGGGCTGCGGTTGGCCGGTGCGAGCAAAATCCCTTCCCGCGCCGCCTTTCCGTAGACCGACGTAACTGAGCGCTTCAATTTCAACGCGATGATGCCGGTCGGAGTATTCTGCTTTATCATCGTCTTCATCGATTTCAGCTCCGCATCAGTCCAATCCTTCCGCGGGCTGGCGCTTGATTTTGGCGACGAGGACTTTCTCGCACCTGCTCTGGCAGACGTCTTTGATGCCTTCGCCGTTGCATTTGTCGCTTTCTTGGTGGATTTCGCTGCTTTGGCTTTCCTTGCCATCTCGGTCTCCTTCGATTTTGATATGCGATTACGGTTTCGTCTGAACGGCTACTTCACTTATCTAGTTAGTCGGGTCAGAAACTCGCCCCCATTTTCTCCACTATGCGACCTGGCTGGGCGTGGGCTCATCGGACAGAGCGTGCTGGTCCATTCAAAGATCTCGATAGCTCACTCGCAACCGGAACAGCTATCGCCGAGACCATCGAGGACTTCTTCGATAGCGCAAACGCGTTCACGTTTGTTTTTTCCCGAGAACTTGCGATGCTTGGCAAGGTCCTTGGCGTAGTCGACGGCGTGATGGCTGTGACGCAACCGCATGTACCCGTGATCTGGACAGGCGTAGATGGCATGAGCTTCGAGCAAAAGATCCGTGGCCCACATCTCGAGCGTCTGACTTTTGTTCGCGTTTTTCTTCTTCTTGGACATCTCAATCTCTTTTGCGTCGTTTCATGGGCGCGGCATTCGGTGTCGACCGGAAGATCACGTCTCCGATGACATGACGCTCTTCGGTCTCGATACTGTCCGCGATGAATGCTCGTTCGTCCCGCCAGTCTCGGCCGAGAGCATCTGCCGCAGTTGCGATCGCGCGTGCGATCTCTTCGGATTCGGCCGGGACGAGGGCGATTTGCCTGCTCGTCTGGGAGAGGTCGTCGAACGCTGGGGATAAGCGAAATATGCGATTTGTCTCCGCCACCATGACGGGCGGGGAAGCGATCTCGGTGATGTCGTCATCTTCGGACATCGCGCGCTGATCCAAGGAGGTCTCGAATAGTGGGGAGTAAAGACATACGCCCAGGCTGGGCAGGGGCTCCAACGGCGTGGGCCCGGACAAAGTCCGGGCCCATTGCACATCACCAATAGCTGTAGGTTCGATAGACGCGGCCGCCCCACGGTCCGCCGCCCCAGCCATATCCCGGGCCGCCCCAAGCGTAGCCAGGACTACCGTAGTAACCGTCATAATAGGCGGGGCGATAGTAGCGCGGCCCATAGTAGCCATAGCGGGGGCCGTAATAGCGCGGGCCGTATCCGTAATAGCCAGGACCATATCCATAGGCCGGACCCGACGCGGCGGCCGCCAGGGCGCCGGCGGCCAGGCCGAAGCCAATCGCAGGACCGCCCCAGCCACCGCCCCATCCGCCATGGCGCCAGCCGCGAGCTTCTGCGGGGGCGGATAAGGCGGTAGCCCCGATGGCGGCAGCCGCGATGACCAGTGCACCTTTCTTCATTTGTTTTCTCCGTCTGTACGAGGTGCGCACTAAACAGTCGGATAAATGAAAAGTTGCGAGCTTTGGGCAAGTTAGACCGCTCTGGCCCGTCGCAGCTCACCAGCAGAGTCCGACGAGGCGGCGGCGATGTTTCAATCCGCCGCCTGCTATCCCAGTGCCCGTCGGCCTGCTTCGGTGACCTCGACCTCGCCGTCGCGGTCTTCGACCCATTGAAGCTCACGCAATCGCTGTATTTTGGTCTCGCTCACGCGAAGGAACCGGTGTCGCCTTGCGGCGATGTCTCTCAAGGCCCATCGCAAAGCGATCTCATCGAGAATTTCGTCCATGGCGCGCTCCAACGCGGTTTCAGTTCAGCGTCCAGATCCTGAAGTTCAACGCGGCCGCGAACAGGATCCATAGCAAATAGGGCACCAATAGCGCTCCCGAAATCCCGTCGACCTCGAACGCCATGAAGACGGTGAAGGTCAACGCGACCGCCAAGAGCGAAATGATGACCAGCCCGCCGGTGATGTCGTGCCGACCGAAGAACACGGGCGACCAGATCGTGTTAAGGAAGAGCTGAGCTGCGAAGCCGATCAATGCGGCCGTCCTGGCCGGAGACGGCTCGGCCTGCCAGAGCAGCCATGCAGCGATGGCCATGAGAAGATAGAGAATGGGCCAGACGATCGGAAAGGCGACTCGCGGCGGCGTCGATGACGGCTTCGCAAGGCTGGCGTACCAAGTCGGGATTTCGGGCGTCGTGATTCTCGCCCCTAGCGCCGCCGCGGCGAAGCACAACCCAAGCGCCACGACGAGGATCACAAACGAATTCGTACTGAAAGGCATTGCGGGACCGGAACTTTGGCATGACGACGATGCGCCAGGCTTGCGTGAACGAGGCCCGACGCGCCGGGGAATGCTGGAGGGAGGCGCGCCGGGCTTGCCGGCGGAGGATGGGATCGCGCCAGGCAGTCCATGAAATCACCGACCTCGACGAATGGCTAGTGGCCGTGTCTTTGTGTTCCACCGTGAAGGCTGATACTGGGCTGTCTTTCGTCAATGATTTTCATGCCGCCATGCCGTTCCAGGTCCATGCAACCGATGTCGCCTGCTGTTTCCGCCTGCGACGGGACACGTTGGAGGGCGCGCAGAAGAAGGCTCGCGAACTCGTCGAGGCCAATTATTGGGACGTTCAAATCGAATATCCGGATGGCCGTCGGGTGAAGGTCGAGTTTGGGAAGCAGGCGTCGAGGTCTGACGGCATGTAGTTGTAGGGAACGGTTGCGCGGCCGTCGGCACATAGCACCGCAGGCGTCTGGTCAAAAAATTTCCGCCCGTTGATGGGCCGTTCTCAAGCGATCGAGCTTCAATCTTTCCCTTCGCCGCCAGCATCACTGACGTCGGTAGGCGGCTGCGCCAAGCACGCATCAGGGCAGCAATCCCCATATCAAACGTCTGGGTAGCTTTGCATGCGCTGGCACGCTCTTTTGCTGACAAAACCGTGATCCTGCCTGCGAGCACCGCGTGCAAGGCGCTCGACTGGTGCTTCGCGGCAGTGTGGCTGCCTCGGAGCATCAGGAGTCATCTTCGCGAGATCGGCTTCGCATGTAGGCCACGAAATTTTCGGTGAACTGGATGTCCGGGCGGCGGCGATGGACCTTTTGCCGATTGTGCTGGTTTATAGGAGCCGCCTGCATCGCGGGCGATCAAACCGGTTGCCGGAAAGTCCACGTCATGGCGCATGTCGCAAAGCCGAGCCTGGACCGTCGATCCTCAAGCTTCTCGTTGCGAGTCTGGGTCTTACAGGGTCAGTTCTGGCAGTCGTCTGGTTCTTTTTCTTTCGTACCTGATCGGCTCGGCGGACCGCCGATTAAGGGCGACGTTTGACCGAAGGTGCGGCTCCCCGCAGACACCATTCGCTCTGCATATTGTCGAGCAAGGGGAAGCTAAGCGGCCTCGCCCTAGTCCTTCGCCGATCCCGGCTCCGCCATCTTGCGATGCTGCCCGGCAAGGACACCAGCCGGAATGACGTTGGCGGCGGCGGATTGGACTTTGTTTTTCAGCCCGCTGACGACGTCGCCAGCGCCGCTCATCATGGCCTTAAAGCCGTCTTCGGCAACCTTTGCAGGATCGTCCTTCTCGGTCGTGCCGACATCGGTATCCATCATGTCGGCACGACGGAAGAATTCGGTGTCGGTCGCGCCCGGCATCAGGCAGGTCACCGTGATCCCGGTGTCTTTCAGCTCCTCCCGTAGCGCAAACGAGAAGGAATTGAGGAATGCCTTGCTGCCATTGTAGACCGCCTGAAAGCTGCCCGGAATGAAACCCGCGATTGAACCGGTAATCAATATTTTCCCAGCGTTACGCCGCCGCATGTCATTGCCGATTTTATGGATAAGATAGGTGGTGCCGGTGATGTTGGTATCGATGACATGACGGGCCTTGGCAAAATCCTGGTCGAGAAACGCGCGCCCGAGGCCGCGGCCCGCATTGGCCAGAAGCGCATCGACCTGACGACCTTTGATCGCCTCATATAATTGATCAACGCCCTCCAGCGTTGCGAGGTCGGCAGTGAGCGCTTCAACGTAGGCGCCGCTGCTGCGGACTTGCGCCGCTGCATCCTCAATTGCCGGCTCATCGGCGACAACGAGCAGATCGAAGCCTTCCTTGGCGCAGCATTTTGCCAACTCTAGACCGATGCCGGTTGAGGCGCCGGTGACGATGGCGAATGGTCGGTTGGCGGACATAGCAGGCTCCCGTGAGATGGCGTGCTGCCAACCTGCTGATGTCGGTCATGTTCCTGCGGGAGGAACGGTGCCGTCTTTGGTTGCTTGTGATCGCAGATCGATGGAGAATCCCCATGAAAGCGCTGACGTGGCACGGCAAGAACGACATTCGTTGCGAGAGCGTACCGGATCCAAAAATCCAGCATGGTCAGGACGCCATTATCAAGGTGACGGCCTGTGCGATCTGTGGATCCGATCTCCACATTTTCGACGGTGTCATTCCTTCGATGGAGCATGGCGACATTCTCGGCCACGAAACCATGGGCGAGGTCGTCGAGGTGGGCGCGGACAACAAGAAACTGAAGGTCGGGGATCGGGTGGTGGTGCCCTTCACGATATCCTGCGGCGAGTGCTTCTTCTGCAAACGCGGTTTCTTCTCAGGCTGCGAGCGATCCAATCCCAATGCCGACAAGGCGTCCAAGCTTTGGGGCCATTCCCCGGCCGGGTTGTTCGGCTACTCCCATCTCCTCGGCGGCTACTCCGGCGGCCAGGCCGAATATCTCCGCGTCCCCTACGCCGACGTCGGCCCGATCAAGGTGCCGGACCATCTCACCGACGATCAGGTCCTGTTCCTCTCGGACATCTTCCCCACGGGCTACATGGCTGCAGATTTCTGCAATCTGAAAGGCGGCGAGACCGTCGCCATCTGGGGATGCGGACCTGTCGGCCAGTTCGCGATCCGTAGCGCCTTCATGCTCGGCGCGGAGCGCGTCATTGCAATCGACACGGTTCCCGAGCGGATGGAGATGGCGCGCGAGGCTGGCGCCGTGATCGTCGATTTCCGGAACGAGGACGTTTACGACCGGATCCAGGATCTGACGGGCGGGCGGGGCGCGGACGCCTGTATCGACGCCGTCGGAACCGAGCCGGAGACAATGTCCGGCTTCGACGCTGTCATCGACCGCGTCAAGGTCGCGACCTTCATGGGGACCGACCGCCCCCACGTGTTGCGACAGGCCATCCATTGTTGCCGCAACTTCGGCACGGTTTCGATCGTGGGCGTCTACGGAGGATTCGTCGACAAGATCCCGATGGGCTCCGCGATCAATCGCGGCCTGACCTTCCGCATGGCTCAGACGCCCGTACAGCACTATCTGCCGATCCTGCTGGAGCGTATCGAGAAGGGCGAAATCGACCCATCCTTCGTCATCACGCACAGCGCCAAACTTGAGGACGGGCCGGAGCTTTACAAGACGTTCCGCGCCAAAAAGGACGGATGCATCAAGGTCGTGATGAAGCCCTGACCAAATGGTGACATTAGAGGGAATTTTGCCGTGGATCGGTTCGCTCGCCGCATTCATGACTTCCCTGTCTTATGTGCCCCAAGTCCGTAATGCGTTGCCGCGCGGATCGACGGAGGATCTGTCTCTCAAGACCTTGATTATCCTCACGGCGGGCCTCGGCACCTGGATCGTCCACGGGGCGCTGAAGGAGGACTGGGTGATCCTCGCAGGCAATGGCGTCGGTGCGGCGCTTTCCGCCTTTGTGCTCGGCTGTAAGCTGCGCGACATGCGATCGACGACTTGAAGGAGCGGCGCCAACCGTGCGGCCCTTCGCATAAGGTTCGTTGGTGCCGAGGGATAATTGGTCAAGAACGATACCGGACGCCCCGCAGGCGCCAATTCTCACGCAAACCCGAGATTGCACGGTTAGGGTATCCGGCATCGATCGCAATTCGGATGCGTCTTCGACGTCTCGCGGGCGTGCGTTGTTTACCTGACTTTGGTTGGTTGCCGTAACCGCTCCCAGACAGGTGTCACGATGTATTTCGCCGCGGGTATCAGGGCGGCGCCGAGCAAAAGTCCGAAGATGCCCGATCCCGCCGCGCTCACGATCCAAACGATTGTCGCATCGAGCGCCGGAAAAGCCTGAGCGGCGGGCTCAGCAACCGATGCAATCAGATGTTCGATGCCTGCCAGACCGTAGCCGGCCAACGCGTGAACGATTATGCCGCCGCCGACCCAGATCATGGCGGCCGTACCAACGACACTAAGCGCTTTTAGAAAATACGGCATGCCGCGTACTAATCCGCGGCCGATACAGGCCTTCGTGCGTCCAACACTCGAGGTGAGATCACCCTTCGCCATCGCCAAGCCGACATCGTCGGCCTTCACGATGAGCGCGACGCCGCCGTAGACCAGAACCGTGATACCGGTTGCGACGATCGCGAGAACCATTGCTCTCACGAAGAACGGTCCAGGAGGCACGGCCGCAAGGGTTATAGCCATGATTTCCGCAGAGAGGATGAAATCGGTCTTGATGGCGCCGGAGACCTTGTCTTGCTCCATCGTCGTCGGGTCAACGGCCAATGTGCGAGGGCCGTCGGTATCGGCGGCATGCCCAGGAAGCGCGGCCTCGGCAACCTTCTCAGCACCCTCGTAACAGAGGTACGCGCCGCCGATCATGAGCAATGGCGTGACAGCCCAAGGTGCCAAAAAGTCCAGCAGTAGCGCTGCCGGCAGAAGGAACAGTAGCTTGTTCCTGAGCGACCCCACAGCAATCTTCCGGACGATCGGCAGTTCACGCGACGGGTCGAAGCCGACCACATAGCGCGGCGTCACCGCGGCGTCGTCGATGACGACACCGGCCGCCTTCGCGCCGGCGCGCGCGGCTTGTCCGGCGATGTCATCCACGGAAGCAGCGGCCACTTTCGCGATACCTGCGACATCATCCAGTAACGCGATCAGTCCGACGCTCATGATGTTTCCAAGCTGCAAAGCTCTCCATGCGACACAGAACGCCCTGCGGGGCGGCGGGGCCATCCTCTCTCAGGTATGAACTCTTACGGACGCTCTTTAAAATTCGACCCACGGCGCCGACGGAATATCGCACGAACCCCGAATTCACACCTGGTTCATTACTGCGGCGGTTGCCCGTTTGATGCGGAAACGCCTCCGTCGACCGCAACATTGGCGCCTGTCATGAAGCTGGCGTCTTCGCTGGCGAGGAACACAATCACCGCCGCAATCTCCTCGGGCTCGCAAACGCGGCCCAGCGGAATCCGCTCTGCAAATTCCGCCAACAGCTTTTCGTCGTCCATCATGTCGGCGGTCATGCCTGTGCGGGTGAGGGTAGGGCATATGGCATTGACGCGGACCCCCTTCTTGCCGAGATCCATCGCAAGCGCGCGTGTCAGGTTGACGACCGCGCCTTTGGCGGCGTTGTAGGGGCTCATGCCCCAGTCGCCGCCGGTGCCGGACACCGATGCCGTGTTCACGATGGAGCCCCTGGTCTTCGTCAGATGCGGGATGGCAGCCCGGCAGCCGAAGAATACGCCGTCGACATCGGTCGCCATCACCTTCCGCCACTGGTCGTCGGTTATCTCGTCGGGGGCGCCGCCAGCGTGGACGCCGGCATTGTTGACCATCACGTTCAGTCCGCCGAAACGCGCGACAACTTCGGACACCATCGCCGTGACCGCCGCAGAGTCCGACACATCGACGACGTGATGGGTGGTCCGGTCAGACGGCAGGTCTTTCGTTACGGCTTCCAGTGATGGCTTGTCGCGGTCGACCAGCGCAACTTGGGCGCCTTCGGCGGAAAAACGCCGCGCTGTCGCTGCGCCGATGCCCGACGCGGCGCCGGTTACGATCACTATCTTGTCCTTGAACCGGTCCGTCGACATCGGGCTCTCCGCGTTGATTGTCGAAGGACAACAGCGAGGCCACGGAATGGGTCCGGACGGTGACCGGTCAGTTTCCGAGCGATCCAATCCATTCGGAGACGACGACCGCGATGTCGGCCACGACCTCGCGATCGGTCCGACCGCTGCGGGCCGGAACGTGAAAGCCGTGATCGGCGCCATCGACGCGATGCGCGGTGGCCAGTGATCGCCGCCGCTTCACGACGCCGCGCAGCAGCGCAGGCTCCGCGAGCTTGTCCTGGGTGCCGTGGACGAACAGCATCGGGATTTGGACGTCTTTCAGGTGCTGGGCACGCGCGGTCGATGGTTTGCCCGCAGGATGCAGCGGGAAGCCGAGGAAAACGAGGCCGACGACGCCAGCCAGCGGTTTCTCCGCCTGCGCCTGAGATGTCATGCGGCCGCCGAAGGATTTGCCGCCGGCGACGAGCGGCAGACCACGGCATCGCCGGCGGGCCTCGGCAACCGCCGCCCGGATCGCCGCATGCGCGATAACAGGACTATCCGGCCGTCGACTTCCTCGCTGCATGAATGGAAACTGGAACCGCAGCGTGGCGACGCCATGTCGGTATAGATCGGCCGCCACATCCGCCATGAACGGGTGAGCCATGCCGGCGCCGGCGCCATGGGCAAGGACGAAGCATGCCCGCGCCTTTCGCGGCTTCATGAGCAGCGCCGACAGCGCCGGCATATAGCCGCTTTTGAGCGCCACCGGCGTTTCGGCTGGAGGCCGTACCGTCATTTCGCCGCCGCCAGTGGATCGCGCCGATCCTCTTCCCAACCGAACACTGAGCGCCCGCCGAGGGACGCGGAAGCCTCGAGTTCGCCATCGACAAACTCCTTAAGCGATGGACCGGACGCCATCCGCTCGAGCTGCCGTGCCTGGTCGTCGAGCCGCTTCAGGGTGTCCAGTTCCTCTTCGCGGCCGAGCCGCGCTTTCTGCACGGCCGACTTCAATACGCGGATGGTCTCGTCATAGACCTTGATGGGCACCGGGTAGGGATGGCGGTCCTTGCCGCCATGAGCGAGCGAAAAGCGGGCGGGATCGCGGAAGCGATAGGGGGCGCCGTGGACGATTTCCGCGACCATCGCGAGGGAGCGCACAGTGCGCGCGCCGACGCCCGGTGTCAGCAGCAAGTCCGGAAAGTCGATCGGGCCGCGCTCGGCCGCCGCGGCAAGGGTACCGTGTAGGCGCCGCGTGAAGACGTCGCTCGAGCGGACATCGTGATGCGCTGGCATGATCAGATGCGGCAGCAGCGGCTGCGCGGCCTGGCCGCCCGTCAACGCGGTGAATTCGTCGACGATGCCGTCCGCGCCGAGTGCCGTCAGCAGGTCCAGTTGCGCGCTCCGCGACGGTGCGGCGCGCTGGTCGGTCAGATTAACGACTTCGCCATGCGGCGGCCCGTCGATGGCGCTGTGCGGCGCATCGACGAAGCTCTTCACGGTTTCGGAGTGCCAGTGATATCGGCGCGCCTGCTTGCTGTCCCCGTTCATGCCCTGCTGGACGACGGTCCAGCGGCCATCGTTGGTGACGAAGAAGCCGTGCAGATAAAGGTCGAAGCCATCCTGGACGGCGGCGCTGTCGACTTTGGCGACCAGACGGCTGGCGCGCGTGAGGGCGACGGCATCGAAGCCTACGCGGTCGCCGAGCGCGCGGAGTTCATCCGGCGTCTTGCGGGAATGCTGGCCACGGCCGCCGCAGACATGGATGCCGAGTTCGTCCTGCAGCGGCCCCAGACTTCGCTTGAGGGCGCCGATGACGCTAGTGGTGATACCGGACGAATGCCAGTCCATCCCCATCACCGCGCCGAACGATTGAAACCAGAAGGGATGCGACAAGCGGCGAAGGAATTCGTCTCGGCCGTAATGGTGCACGATTGCCTGGGTCACGATCGCGCCGAGCGACGACATGCGGGTCGCCAGCCACGCCGGCACACGGCCGCCGTGAAGGGGAAGATCAGCGCTACCCGTTCGTTTCGCCATCAGCCGTCAATATCCGATTCTGCGCCCTCGCACGCCGCCTCCGCAGCCCCGCTCGATCGCGTCAAACCCGTTTCGTCAGCGATGCTCCTTCGCGTGATCTAGGGCGGCGCGCAACTTGTCACGTTGTCTTTCCCAGCGCTGCTGTTCCGCATCCGCACGCTTGTCGAGCTTCTCGCGTTCCGCTTGTAAGGCGGCGTCCTGTGCGTCGTGCTCCTGCTCTGCCGCGTCGAGTGCTTGTTGCGCTTTGGCGATACGTGCCGATCGTCGTTCCCGCTGCTTCGCCTCGGCTATGTCCGCTCGGCGCTGCGCGTGTTCGCGCTTCCGCTGCTGCTGGTCGAACGCTGCCGCCGCCTTGCGCGCCGCGGCCCCATCGGGCTTAACCGTTTTGCCTTCAGACCGCCGCGCCGGCTCCTTTCGCTGCCTTGTCCGAGCAGGCCCTTCAACCAGATCCTTCGGCAGGTCGCTCGTCACCCTGAACGAGCCATCTGTACCAACCGGCCTTCGTAGCACCGTGCCGGGATGCTCAAGCGTCGCCGCGACGACCCCGGCATCTTCGACCTCCCTGGCGAAACCCTGATGAAATAGGTTGCTGTCGGCGCCCCAAATCTGCAGGGCGGCCTTCATAGATGGAGCGGCGACGGCGAGGTCGTAGAAGCCGATGGAGGTCTGGTAGGTCTTAAGCTTTCTGGCCATCAGTCGCGGACCGGGCGCATCAGGGGCCATCCGGATCTACGCAAGGACAATTGCTCCTAAAAGGCTCAACCTGCGGCAGTAGAGAGCAGCGCGGCGGATGCTTCCCAAGCGCGGAAAAGACCTCGACGAAACCGAGGTCTTTTCCTTCCGAGGTCGGCTGTCGAAGTTACTTCTTCTTGTTCAGATTTTGCGCCATTTCGAGGTGATGCTGCAAGTGCGGGAGCGTCTTCCCGGCCCAATCCTTAAGCTTCGGATCTTCTCCGCCTTTCGCGTAGCGTTCGAATAGCGACACTGCGTCCTTGTGTGCGCTGACTTGCATCGACGCATAGTCGGACGTGAAGTCTTCCGGCTTCGCGTCCTTGAGCTTGTCGACCATCTTTTGGTGGGTATCGTCCAGTGCGGACGGGATTTCCGCTTTCACGCTGCCGCCGACGAGCGCTTTGAGCTCTTCTGACGTCTTGGTGTGGTCGGTGATCATCTGCCCGGCGAACGTCTTCGCGTCGGCGTCTCCACGCTCCTGCGCCAGCTTGCTGGTCGCGATTTCGGTCATGTCGCTCATCGCGGCTTCCTTGACGAAATCGGCGGTGGTAGGCGCGACGCCGAGGACCGAATTCACGCCGGTTTTCTCTCCCAGGGATTGCGCCGAGGCGTTGGTGGCAAGGGCAAGAGACAGGATGGCGGCAGCGGCGAGGAATGACTTCTTCATCGTGTGACCTTCATGGGTGAATCAGCGGAAGCGCTGCAACCCGAAAATGTCCGAACTCGGTCCATGTTCCACGGGCGGGCCTGCGCTTGAGAGGAATGCTGCATCTGGGCTTGCGGTCACCTCCGGTCCGCGTCACGACTGCAGGGTCGAGGCACGTTGCGAGGACTCACATGCGAGCGTTGGAGCTTTCCCATCCTTGGGGCACCGAGAACCTGAAGATGGTCGAACAAGCCGATCCCACGCCCGGCAAAGGCGAGGTCGTTGTGAAAATGCGCACGATCTCCCTCAATTTCCGTGATACGGCCATCATCGCGAAAGGCGGTTATTCGGCTGGCGCCGCAGATGCGCCGCCCATTATTCCATTTTCTGACGGTTGCGGCATCGTCGCGGCGATTGGCGAAGGCGTGCGCCGCGTCGCCGTGGGCGACCGCGTCTCGACCTTGTTCTTTCCTAACTGGCAGGCCGGCCCGCCGACGCCGGACAAGCGCGACGGACCGCTGGGGTCGCCCGGCGCACCCGGAGCGGCGAGGGAACTCGCTCTGTTTCCGGAAACGGCGGTTTCGAAAGTGCCCGACTATCTGACCGATGAGGAAGTGGCGACGCTTCCGTGTGCCGCACTGACAGCATGGCGGGCGATGTTCGTCGATGCGCGCCTTGAGCCCGGCGACACCGTGGTGCTGCAGGGGACCGGCGGCGTTTCGATCTTCGGTCTGCAATTCGCGAAGGCGGCCGGGCTGAGGACGATCATCACATCGTCCTCCGATGAGAAGCTCGCACGGGCCACGGTACTCGGAGCGACCCACACGGTGAACTATAAGGACGTTCCCGATTGGCACCGTCCGGTTCGCAAACTGACCGGCGGTCGCGGTGCCGACTTCATCATGGAAGTCGGAGGAGCGGGTACGTTGATCGAAAGCCTGAAGTCCGTCCGCATGGCGGGACATATCGCGGTGATAGGCGTGCTGACCGATGCTAGTGCCCCACCGGCGAAACTCTCCGCTTCGGTGATGATCGCGACCGCTGCGAAGGTGCAGGGCTTGTCGGTTGGTTCCCGGGAGATGTTCGAGGCGATGTGTCGCGCGCTGACCCTGCATCGCATCCGGCCGGTGGTCGACCGTGTGCTCCCATGGACCGATGCTCGGCTCGCCGTCGAGGAAATGGCGCGCGGCAGCCATTTCGGCAAGATCGTGCTGACCTTCGATAGCTGACGTTGCTCAAGCATTCACCTCGGCACTACAGGTCGGAACGCGCATCAACGGAGCCGCTCTTTCTCGTCGGGAGTAGTTTCGGGACGCCATTCCCAACCGCCAGCTTTATATTCATAGAACCCAACGAGCTGTCCTTCAGTGTCGCTTCCAGGCGCTATGACCGGCACACTGTTGCTAGGCGCGCTTAGTTGCTTGCCAGCCTTCGGCCCATTAACGCAGCGGCCAGCGTAGTTCTCTGCCATCACAATTCCCGGCTTTTAGCCCACCAAGCGTCGGTCGCGATCTTCTTGAAGCGATCGGTCCAGTCGGGGCCATTCCGCGTGCAGACCTTGATGGCTTCGTTGATGATGTGGACCTGCACCCGATAGCCTCGAACTTGATCTCATGCACCCAGCGGTCGCCCGCAGGGACACGGCCGATAGAGGGCGCCAGCGCAGGCTTCACGAAGCCCGGATACTTCGCGCGGAGGCCGCCATCCGGCGCCTTGATCTTGGCGTAGGGCATATGTGCCTCACGCTTCGACGGAATGGTATCGGTGGTTTCCGCCCGATGAAGTGTAGATCGAGCGCCAGCCGGTGAGCGGATTGTAGGTGATCGACAACGGTTGAGTCGGTGATCTTGTCCGACTTGATCAGCGCGGCGCCTAGGTGTCCGACGATATCGAGCAATGCATCCGGACCAAGCCGGGCGGCGTCGATCTGGGGCGCGATGGAGGGGCTGAGATCGGTCATCGCTTCAGCTTCAGCGGCAACTGGCGCTCCGGATGTACATGGCGATGGACCAGATCCTCCAGCCAGGCCGGCACGTCTTCATAGGCGAGATCGCATCGTTCCTGGACCTCTCGGGCGATATCGGAGGTCACATCCCTCGACCAGTTCTCGGTCGTGTTGAAGGCGACGATGCAGAGAGGGTCGGAATATTCCCCGCGCATCAGGTCGGTGATGACGGTCTCCAGATCGGTGCCGTTGATGTCTGCTTCCCGCCAGACACAGCCGCCGGGACCGTGACAATCGACGACGAGGTACACAGTATCGTGGACGCCGGCCGGCACCACGGATGGGCTCCACCCCGAACGCATGACGCAACTCCGCAACTGAACGGCGGATTCAAGAGACACCCCGGTGATTCGTTCCGTCGCGCGGCTAGAGCACCGGGGCGAGGTATCTGAGGGTGAAATACGACAGGGCGATCAGAGCCAGCGTCGCCGTCAGCGCGAACAGAACGCGCCCGAGTTCGAGCATCATGCGGCAGCGGCTTCCAGCTTTCGGATGGCCGCCCTAGCCTGGCGTGTGCCGATCAACGTGAAGCCGTGAACGCGACAGACCTTCTTCACCGCTTCGGCTTTGCGGTTCAAGGCTGCAGCAGCACGGTTCACAGTTGCACCTTCATCGGAGAACTTGCTCAGGCGCGCGATGTCGGCATCCGTCCAGCTACGGCTTGTCACGTGGGGCATGATCCACTCCTTCAGGTCGGGGGTTGCAGGTCTGGCGAGTCGCCCAGGCTGGGGCGTTAGCTTCAGCCTCGTTCTGGCGGGCCTGTTTCATCAGTCGATCGCGTTCGACGCACGGGGGCATCCGCCGTGCTTCGGCGCGCAGCAGCGTGGCTCGATCCACAAGGACCTCTTGCGTGCTTCGATGTGCTGAAAACATAAGAAGGTCATGCGCGCATTCCCTTCCATGCCGGAGGAGGGCGGAAGCGCGATGAGGCGTTCTCATCACCGATATCGGCCACCCGCGCGGTGACGAATTCAGTGGGTACCAAAACGCGGCAAGAATCGAGAAATCTTTCGCAAAAAGTTTTTGGAACAAATCCGGCAACTGCACTTCCTCCGTTCGAGGTGCTCATGTTTCGTTGGTTCGTCAGTCAGTTGCGGATTCCTGCCGAGATGGTCGGCCAGATCAAAGAGGTATCGGCGCCTCTGATCGACCGACAGATCTCGCTCAAGTGGTGCGCCTGCTGCAGGAGGACGACCCAGATTCGATCGCCGACGACGAAGTCGAGGCCTGATCTTCAACAATCTGCACCACGATCTCATCAGTCAGCATCTGACATCGCGAACATTCGAACCAGTAGTGATCGGGGCCGGAAAGCGGCAACGACGCACGCACAAAGCTCATGCGGATATCGCAATCGGCACAGATCGGCGCGTTGAGAAGACAGCTATTCGGCATCCACACCTTCCAAGAATCGCAGAATGCATCAGGGAGGAGGCGCGGTCTGCAGATCAGATCGCGAGATTGCCAGCTTGCCTCACTGCCTGGTTGTGCCGTCCAATCGTTCGTCACGACCTGTGCCTGAACAAGCCTGATGCTCTGTCCGCTTCGAGCCGCCTCGATCGTGCCAATTCTGCGAGAACGTCTGGACGTGGAGAGTCGGCAAGTCGACGGGCTGCCTCATCGGCAGTTTGGAAAGGTGGTCGGATCCGCAGCATCGCGCCGCGTTCGTGAACCAAACCTGGTGACTCCCGTTGAGGCCGAAACGGACCGTTCAGATGCCTCTGAAAGACCAGATCAAAAACGTCGCGCGGAAGTTCATCGAGGATCGTCCGGACGCCACCACGTTGAAAAAACTGACACGGCCCAGAAAGCCTTTAGCGGTTCGTTTTGCCGACGACGGAATCGTGCCCAACAATCCGCGCCTGCCGTCGATCGTGTATCGAGGCGCGATCGCGGTCGACCGTGACGGCTTTGATGCGGCGGCGGTCATCGACGCGCTTTTCGAACTCAACGGCTGGACCCGGTCTTGGCGCGATACGGTCTACAACTTCGTGCATTACCATTCACAGATCCATGAGGTCCTAGGCGTATCGAAAGGGTCCGCCAAGCTCGAATGCGGCGGCGTTAAGGGCCGCGTGCTGTACTTGAAGGCCGGCGATGTAATTGTTCTGCCCGCAGGCACCGGTCACCGTCTCATCGAATCTACGCGCGATTTCAAAGTGGTTGGTGCCTATCCGAAAACGGGCACCTACGACGAGGTCACCGATACCCGCGACCGCATCGAGGCGAAGAAGCGTATCAGCAAAGTCCGGAAGCCTCTCAAAGACCCTGTCTACGGCAGAATGGGGCCGCTGAGCCGCCTGTGGGGGCGGTCGCGATCGCGTGAAGGCTGACGCGGTATGGACAGCATCACGTCATGGATCGGTTTGATCGCAGCGGCCTGTACCTCCTTGTCCTACATTCCTCAGGTCCGAAAGGCGCTGCCACGTGGATCGACGAGTGATCTGTCTCTTAAAATGCTCGCAGTGCTTACGTCCGGTCTGGCGATGTGGGTCGTATATGGAGTCCTGAAGACCGACTGGGTCATCGTCGTCGCCAACACGGTCGGCGCCGGCCTCAGCGGGGCGGTCCTGCTCTGCAAACTTCGCGACCTGCGTTCCTCAAGCAAAGCGGCCGCCAAGCAGGTAAACGCCTCCGACCAATTGTAGTCGCGCGCTCGCTTCAAGCAGAAGCGCCACGACGAAGTTTTGGACGCTCCCGTCTGCCACCATGCCTCCGCGTTCCCAAAACAGGTAATGCGGTCCGGTGATGGATGCGTCGAAATGGTCGGCCCGAGGGTCAGAACTTGACGACGGCTCTCAGGCCGACGACGGCAGCATTTCTGAGTCTGCGACCTGCGTCGGCGCTCAACGGGTCCGTTGCGCCGCCTCCTGGGCGAACGACGTACTGGAGGTTGGGTTGGAGGCTTAGACCCGGCTTGATCTCGTATTGATAAGCGGCGGTGATCATCGTCTCCGACGTCCTGCGTGGCCAAGTCGGCGAATGGATGCGTCGGAAGTCCGCATCCAGCGCCTGGGCTCTAGGCGAGACATGGGCGTAGGCGATCGCCATCCCGACCTTGTCGTTCGGCCGAGCGTCGGTCGGGCCGATCCATTCGATCCCGCAATCGGCGTAGATATCTAGGAGGCTCCGGTCGGGCGGGCTGTAGGCTGCTCGAGCGAAAACGCCGATGCCGCGATCATCGTCTCCCGCCACCCGGTAAAGCTGCTGCTCGAAGACGCCCCAAAAGCCGTAGTTTCCGGTCAAGGTCGCCGGCGATGCGGAAGACGACGGGTCGGCCATCGACCGACCGTCGTCGCCGTATCGAAGGTCCGCGAACGCGCCTGAGTGATGCCAACCCCCGATCTTGAAAGTACCCGCGAGATGCTCGTCGCCTTTTTTGTTGTTCCACGCATATTGCAACTGCCCAAGCACAAGCGGCGGGTCGTTGATCCGGAAATTCAAGCCGTAGCGATTGCGTTGCTGGGCGTCGCCTGCGCCCGGGCCCGCCGCGTCGCCGTCGAATACGGCGGTTTGCAGCGACCAATCCTCGCCAAGGTTCAGGGATAGCCGTGCTCCCAGCGCCGCCAGGGGCGGAGACGGTCCTCCGCTCGGCAGAACGATTGACACTACGGCCGGCCAGCCGAGCGAAGCGTTGGTGAAGACCTCCGTGTACTTCGTGTTGAAAAATTCCGGGTCGGCGGCGAGTTGCCCGATCTTCAGGGAACCGAGCGAATCCCATTTCTGCTCGAACCAGGCTTCGTAGAGGCGGGTCGTCGGAAGGGCCTCGATGCCGCTTACCACCATGAAATTCTGGAGGTAGCTTCGGGACAATCCGTCGCCATGAATCTGAAAAATATTTGCATGGAAGGTCAGTTGCCTCGCATCGATGAGCTTCTCCATGTCTATGTCGACGGCCAAGTTCAGACGTCCTTCGTACACCGCCCCCTGCCTCGATCCGCCACTGACGTTTCCGAGCGTTTCGCTGATATACGTCGCCGCGAACTTCACTCCGCGGTCCATGAACGGGTTCGGGAGGATGCCAAGGGTCGTCTCTTCGATCGTGCTCTGGCCCGTGTCCGGATCCGCGGGCTTGTCGTCGTCAGTCTTTTTGTCCTCCTGGGCCCAAGCCGTCGCGACGCTTAGGTGTGCGGCGATCGCCACGGCCAGCCAGCCGACCGATATGACGAACCGTCGCCTCGCCCTCATTCCACGGCCTGGTTGGCTGCCTCACGGGCCTTCTTTCCAGCCCGTCGAACCGACTTCTCGCCGACCTTTTCGGCGGCGGCTCGCGCTTCGCATCTGGTTCTGATGTCCTCGAGTTCCTCGTCGGTCAGGTGTTCGATGCCGACGAACGAATTGTGCGCAGCACTCGTTCGGATGAGCTCATCGAGTTTGACCTGGATGGCAGCGCTGTCCCGGTTCTGAGAATTCTGGATGAGGAACACCATCAGGAAGGTCACGATGGTCGTGCCTGTGTTGATGACGAGTTGCCAAGTGTCGGAGTATTCGAAGAGCGGTCCCGTCACGGCCCAGATCACGACGACCGCGAACGCGATGGCGAACGTCGAGGCGCGCCCCGCCAGCGTGGACGTCTTGTTGGCGACGTCGCCGAACAATCGGGCAAAGCCGTGTGGCCGATCGGCCTTTTTCGTTTGCATTACGGTCCTTTCCAGGTGCGACATTCGACCACATGCGGCCATTTCCGGAAAGGTAATTTTCATTTCATGGGCGTCGTCTATCGGACGAACACATCAGCAATTTTCAGTGTACCGTCAAAGTTTTGCGGAGAGACAATGCCCATCACCAGGCCCTGGACCAGCGAGGACATTGAGAAGGTCGAAAAGTTGGCGGACGAGGGAGCCACGCTGTTGCGTGCCAGCGCGGCGCTTCGCAGACCTTCGTCGGCTGTTCAGAAAAAGGCGCGCGAACTCGGCAAGCCGCTCGCGGGCGTCCGGAAAGTAAGGGCGGATCTGCGCGCCGCCGGAGTGCTGGAGGAAAAGCGCAGGTGACGGGCGAGATTTCCCGGATTGATTGCCGTCCGGCCTGATGCCAATCTTCTCGAGAGCATGAGGCGCGCATGAAATCCACCATCCGCAAGCGGTCGTTGGACATCGCGGGGCACAAGACCAGCGTCAGTCTGGAGGATGAATTCTGGTCCGCGTTGAAGGAAATCGCGCGGTACGAGGGTGTTACCGTCTTCGAGCTGGCGACCAGGATCGATAAAAGACGAACCGCCGTTTCGAAGTCCAACCTTTCGTCTGCCATCCGCCTTTTCGTGCTAGATCACTACGTTCGGAGGCGATCGCCGCCCGGCGTCGCCGATCTTCCGGATTAGAAAAAGGTGTCGCGTGACAGACGAACGGGCCGCCGGCTCGCTGAGAGATCGGGAGAATGAGCTCGCCGAGGTGCAGCGCATCGCGAAGGTCGGCGGCGTCCTCGTCCACCTCACCAACGGGTTCGAGAACAAGCGCTCGCCTGAATATCTCGCGATCCACGGACTGCCGCCCGAGGCGGTCAACGAGACGCACCAAGACTGGGTCAGGCGGCTTCATCCCGACGATCGGGAACGAGCCGAGCGCCAATTTCTGGATATGCTCGAAGGCAAAGCCGAGCGCTATTCCTCCGAGTACCGCATCATCCGCCCCAACGACGGCGAGGTACGCTGGATAGCGGCTGAGGGCCGCATCGAGCGCGATCGAAACGGGCGCCCCGTCCGGATGGTCGGCGCCCACATCGACGTCACGGATCGGGCTCAGGCCCGCGAAATGCTCCGGGAAAGCGAGGAGCGGTTTCGGCTCATCGCCGACAGCGCACCGGTCCCGATGTGGGTCACCCGGATGGATCGAACCCGGAGCTTCGCCAACAAGGCCTACGTGGACTTCGTCGGTGTCCCCTACGAACAGGCACTGGCATTCGACTGGCGGACCATCCTCCATCCCGATGACGCTCAGCGCGTGGTGAAGGAAAGCATTGCCGGGGAGGCGTCCCTGAAACCCTTCGTGCTGGAGGCGCGCTACCGCCGAGCCGATGGCGAAATCCGCTGGATCCGCTCGGAATCGCAGCCGCGCTGGGACCCAGCCGGCCGGCACATCGGCTTCATCGGCGTCGCGCATGACATCACCGTCGCAAAGCAAGCGGAGATCAATCTGCGATCGGTGAACGATGATCTCGAGCTTCTTGTCGCGCAGCGAACCGCCCAGCTCCGCAGCAGAGAATCCCAGCTTCGTGCGATTCTCGAGACCACGAACCAGCATCAGGACCTTCTCGATCTCGAGGGACAGGTCGTCTACGCCAACGCCACTGCCCTGTCTGCTGCAGCGGTCGGCCCGGAGGATGTGCTCGGTAAACGTTTTTGGGAAGCGGCTTGGTTCGACGAGGCGCCGGCGGTAGCGAAAGCGGTCGAGGAGGCGTTCCGCCAGGCGTCCAATGGTGCGACTTCGAGAATGGACCTCGAATTGAGCCTCCCTGCAGGCCGCCGGCTTTTCGAGCTCGCCTTGCGCCCCGTGACGGACGAGACCGGCGAAATAACGGCCGTCCTGGCGGAAGCCGTGGATACGACCGAGCGGCGGACCAACGAGGAAGCGCTTCGCCAGGCGCAGAAGATGGAAGCGGTCGGACAGTTGACCGGCGGAGTCGCCCACGACTTCAACAATCTTCTCACGATCATCCGGTCGGCGACGGATTTTCTCCGTCGTCGCGACCTTCCGGAAGAGCGCCGGCGAAGATACGTCGATGCCATCTCGGACACGGCAGACCGGGCATCTAGGCTGACCGGTCAACTGCTCGCATTCGCTCGCCGACAGCCTCTGGCGCCCGTCGCCTTCGACGTCGGCGTGCAAATCGACAGCGTGGCGAGCCTGATCCGTCCGCTCGTCGGTGGCCGGGTCCAGATCGAAGTGAACGCTCCGGACAAAGGGATGCTCGCCGTCGCGGATATCGGGCAGTTCGAGACGACGTTGGTCAACTTGGCCGTCAACGCCCGCGACGCGATGAACGGCGAGGGGCGGCTCGTCATCTCCGCCGAGCCCGCTGTGGAGATCCCGGCAGTCCGATCCCATTCCGCCCGGCCTGGCGATTACGTCGCAGTCTCGGTGGCGGATAGCGGCACAGGCATTCCGCCCGAGCACATTCAGACGATATTCGAACCGTTCTTCACGACGAAAGAGGTCGGGCGCGGCACGGGGCTGGGCCTGAGCCAAGCCTTCGGCTTCGCGAAGCAGTCGGGCGGCGACATCGTGGTGACCAGCATCGTCGGAGAAGGGTCTGTCTTCACGATCTATCTGCCTCGCAGTCGTTCCACGGCCGCAGCCGATCCCGCCCCGGCGCCGCATACGGATCTCACCAGCGGGCAAGGACACCGGATCCTAGTGGTCGAGGACAACCCGGATGTCGGCCGGTTTTCCACCGAGCTCCTGGAGGATCTCGGTCACTGGACCGAATGGGTGCGGTCTGCCGACCAGGCCCTCGCGGCGCTGTCCGAAAACGAGTTCGCCTTCGACCTGGTCTTCTCGGATGTCATCATGCCGGGGATGAACGGTGTCGAATTGGGGAACGTCATCCGCGAAAGATATCCCGGACTGCCCGTCGTGCTCACGTCCGGCTACAGCAGCGTTCTCGCTGAAAACGCGCATCGCGGATTTGAGCTCATTCAGAAGCCGTATTCGGTGGAAGCGCTGTCGAGAACGCTGCGGAAGGCGATCGGAGATCGATCGCGCAGATAGGTGAGCGGCTCCGTCAACGTCCGCGTGGCGAGCTCTCCGTTGATGACTTCGAGACGCTTCCGCATGGCGTAGTCGCTTAGTACGGATGCAGACGCCGCGCGTCGGATCCGAAAACGACGCCCCTCGCCGCCGATGGGCGAGAGGCTCGATTGGTGGTAAGGCCGAGTTCTCAGGTCTTGATGTCGTCCGGAAGCTTTCCGCCATTCGCGGCCAACTTGGCCATCACCTGCTTGTGCAGCCAGATGTTCATCGTAGCCGAGTCGTTCGTGTCACCCGAATAGCCGAGCTCCTTGGCGAGCTCCTTGCGTGCCGACAGGCTCGAATCGATGTCGAGGGCCTTCATGAGATCGACGATCGACGTCTTCCACTCCAGCTTCTCACCCTTCGCCGCGACGGCCTTGTCGAGGATCGGAGCGACATCGACGTTCGAGGCGCTGCCGGTTGGTGCTGTCGAAGGCGCGGTGGCAGAGGGCGACGATGCCTGAGACGACGCCTTGTCGAGCGTTGGGAGAGCGAGGGCCCGTCTGGTGGCATGACGGCGCACCCGATCCAAACCGCCACATGGTCAAGAATACGCCGTACGCGGACTGGGTTCCGGGCCCTCGAAGCGGCCGGAGACGTGACGCATGAAGATCGCGACGTTCAACATCAATAACGTCAACAAGCGTCTTCCAAACATGCTCGCTTGGTTTAAATCGTCGAAGCGGACGTAGCATGTCTGCAGGAACTCAAATCCGATCAGGCACACTTTCCCGAAGCGGCCTTGCGCAACGCCGGGCGTGCGGCCGCCTGGGTAGGACGGCGTACGTGGAACGGCGTGGCCATCCTGTCGCGTGGCCCTGAGATCCTCGTCACGCGACGAAGGTTGCCCGGCGATGCCTGCGCGAGATCGATGACGAGGACGCCGCATTAAGCCCTGAGAAGTGTGTCGGAACGAGACAATGACTTGCGGCTTTACCCGCGCGCCGGCGAAGCCGTCGGCCGCGGGGACGGTCCCGCCCTTACCAGCCCCTAGCCCTCGGGGCGGGACCTGAACCCGACAACCAGAGTGGGGGAGATCACATGCCGAAACGTGAAGATGGTCAGATTGTCGAGACAGCGACCGAAGTCCGCCAAGGTGAGCGAGGACCGTCTGTCCTGACCTTACTGATCGTCAGTGTAGCGATCGCGCTGGTGGCAATGGCCGTTATCTGGATTGTTTTTTTCAAGACGTAGCGGGCACCAAGCTCGGTGCTGCGACAATATCGACGCTGATTCTGGCGCGCTCTTCGTATTCAGCTGCAGCCGCGGTGAATCTCTCTCGCGCCGCTGAGTCGATGGCGAAGTCGGCCATTTCCCGAGCGATCAGTGCAAGCTTACGCAGTTGTACGACGTCTTCCATGAATCCCCCCATTGGAAAAGGCCTCGGTATCGGACCGAGGCCTTGCACAAATCCAGGGGTACATCCGCCCTAGCTGCGATCGATAATGCAGCCGCCCTCGTTCGGTTCCGCCAAATTCGAGACATCGTCGTTCGCGGGAGCGAAAAGGCTACGAACACTGTCGGCATTATTGCCGATGTCCAAACTCGGCGGTTGGCGCGGCGCACCGTGGCGGCGTTGATGCGGTCGTGGACCGTGCGACGAGCGCGCCGAGGGACCGTTGCTCTTCGTCGACGCGCCGCTCGATGAAGTCGCGTTCGAGCGGGGTCAGATGAGTGCGCAGAAGTCTTCGGTAACGTGCGATGTTGTTGCGATGAGCCGCTATCCGCGCGCCGTTAATGTCGAGTTGCATCAAACCTTGCGCTGGTGCCGGCGTCGATCCGCGATCGTCAAAGGTCTCCACCTGAGGACGCGAAGTCGCGTCGTCGCGGTCGAGCGCGCAAAGGGCATCAAGGATCTCATCGATAGAAACGGGTGTTCGCAGGCCGGCTGGTGCGCGCACGGATGGGCAAGAGGCGATCGCCGAGGCGTCTGAAGCCCAGGACGAGAGCAAGGCTCGTTTTTCCTGAAGAGTGAGAGTTTGATCACGGACGACATCGCGCGGGTGGTCGTATCGTGTACCCGGGTGAAGAAAGTTCTTGAGTTCGAGGTCGATAATCGCGGTCGTCGGCCGCATGTCTGCCTCCATCTATGACGAACGGGAAATGGCCGCGCGGGCGACCCACGCGGCCAGATATGAGACGCGGCTCAGGCCGCTTTCGACTCGATCTGCGTCACATCGCTGGGCAGGCTGCCATCGATCGCGATGCGGCGCGGCTTCTTCGCTTCGGGGATTTCGCGCTGCAGATCGATGACCAGCAGGCCGTTCTCGAAGCGGGCTCGCTTGACCTCCACGTGATCGGCAAGCGTGAACTGACGCTTGAAGTCCCGTGCAGAGATACCGCGGTGGAGAAAGTCGCGCTTTTCCTTATCGCTCTTACGGCTTTCGAGCGTCAACACGTTCTGCTCGACCGTGAGCTCGACCTCGTCCGGTCTGAAGCCGGCAAGCGCGACCGAGATCTGGAAGTTATTCTCGTCGAGCCGTTCGATGTTGTAGGGGGGATAGGTTTCGTCGCCCACCCGCTGCGCGGTTTCGGCGAGGTTCAAGAGGCGGTCGAAGCCTATGGCCGACCGGAAGAGGGGCGTAAAATCAACAGTGCGCATAGCCAGATCCTCCAGGGAGCAAAATGGTTACGAACAGCACCGGACACGACCGGTGCCCGTCTCAGTTTCCGGGACCCTGACGGCGTCCCGATCGCCATCATCATGGCGACGCCGTAAAAATTACAAAGCTCCAAAAGAGTTTCAAGAGCCGGCTCAAAAAAAACTTTCGACCTAAGTCGCGTCCGCAGTCTGGCGCGAGGCGATTGCGAGGACACACAGTGAGGCCGGCGCATTGGTCGTTTGTTAACCGCGCAACGTCAACGTCCCCGCATTGCAACGAGGAGCTGACGATGCAGGATTTGGAACAAGCCATCCGCGAGCGCGCCTATCACATGTGGAACGAGGCCGGCCGACCGGATGGCAACTCGGAGACGTTTTGGCTGAGCGCGCAACGGGCTTGCTGGAATCCTCGTTGACCCGGATCGGCACCGTGAAGCCGAGCCGCAGGACAACGAAGGCGAAGTCGGTGACCGCGCCACGTAAGCGGAATGTCGCGTGATTTCCGGCTTAGAAGATCGAATTGATCCTCGGTATCGGCTCCGCCTTGGAGCGAGGACAGCGATACGCCCAAGAGCCGCACGGCTTTCGGCAGCGGCGTGGCGGCTTCGAGCAAGCCGACGGAAAGCCGCCGCAGATACTCTCGGTCCCCCAAGTGCCCGGCTCATCTCCGCGACATGATCTCGAAGTAGGCGAAATTCACCTCAACGTTACGGTCCGCCCATGATTGCGGGTCGGTTCGCAATGCCGCCAGACTCTTTTGATTGGCGGCTGCGTCGCTGCGCATCTCGGCATGAACGACAGCATGGCGGGGACCACCGCGTCGTAGTGCTTGGCAACTTGGTTTCTCTCCGCCGCGATGACTCCCGTCCATGATGATTACGCAGCCGATGGGCGACGGGGCGAGATCCGCACCGTCTTCAGTCGCGGTCCGCAGCGCCTCCCGCATGAAACTTGATGTCGCAGTCCACCGCCATTGCTCCCTTCTCCGTCGCATGAGGGCTGAGCCCAGAACGCGTCTCCGGTCCGATCGCTGGCTCGGGAAGTTCCAACCTTCGTGGCAGCACAACATGTCGGAGGGAACCAGGGTGGGAAGCATCGATTGTGACAGGCATACGATACGGAGTTGGATATGCCCATCGACCATCCCAAGCCGCCTTTCCCGTCCCAGAAACAGTCCATCCCAGGCTCTACCGCCGCAATGCAGCCACGTCCGGATCACGGCGAGACGAGCTACAAGGGATCCGGCCGGCTGAACGGAATGAGGGCCGTCATCACGGGCGGAGACAGCGGCATCGGGCGCGCGGTCGCGATCGCATACGCCCGGGAGGGCGCGGACCTCGTCATCGCCTATCTGAGCGAAAACGCCGACGCGGAGGACGTGAAGAAGCTCGTCGAAGCGGAAGGCCGCAAGGCGGTATTGGTTCCGGGCGACATCACCGATCCGGCCCATTGCCGGAAGATCATCGAGACGGCCGTGGACGAGCTCGGAGGCATAGACATCCTCGTCAACAACGCCGCCCACCAGGCCACCTTCAAGGATATCGGCGACATCAGCGACGAGGAGTGGGAGCTGACGTTCAGGACCAACATCCACTCGATGTTCTATCTAAGCAAGGCAGCCGTTCCGCATATGAAGCCGGGGCGGGGCGCCATCGTCAACACGGCTTCCGTCAACTCCGACATGCCCAACCCGACCCTTCTGGCCTACGCCACCACGAAGGGCGCGATACAGAACTTCACCGGCGGTCTGGCGCAGCTGCTCGCCGAGAAGGGCATCCGCGCCAACGCGGTCGCACCGGGGCCGATCTGGACGCCTTTGATCCCTTCCACGATGCCGGATGAGGCGGTGAGGTCGTTCGGCAGTCAGACGCCGATGAAGCGCCCGGGGCAGCCGGGCGAACTTGCGACCACCTACGTGATGCTGGCAGACCCGCTATCGAGCTACGTTTCGGGTACGACCATCGCCGTTACCGGCGGCAAGCCCTTCATCTGAGCCCGATGGCGCTGCAACAGCTCGTCACCCGGGACAGCCGCTGCTTCGTCGTGAAGGGGTGGATTTGGCGCTTGGCGAAACCGAGCCTGTCGCAGAACGAGAAGCCCGTGCTGATATCCGAACTCATGTGCTTCCAACGCGCGGTGAAGACGGCTGAACGGAATGGAGACGTCCAGGCGGAGACCGCCGCCCTCCGGTACGTCGAGGCCGTCAAGCATGCATTGGGCGAACGTGGTGCCGTCCGATGGACGAACGGCGATGTGCATCTTAACCGGCACCCGTCCCATGTGGACCGGCTCGCGACCTTCGAGGCCCATGTCGGATCGCGAGGAGCGTCATGAAGCAGGTGGGACGCGATCGACTGGAGACACCTCCGCAGGACGAGTTCGTTCGCATCCGTGGAGCACGCGAGCATAATCTCAAGAACGTTTCCCTGGACATTCCTCGGAATGCTCTGGTCGTGTTCACCGGCGTGTCCGGATCCGGAAAGTCGTCGCTGGCCTTCGGAACGCTTTATGCGGAGGCGCAGCGGCGATATCTCGAGTCGGTGTCGCCCTACGCGCGGCGTCTTTTCAATCAGATGTCCATTCCCGAGGTCGACGAGATCGAAGGCCTGCCGCCCGCGGTGGCGCTTCAGCAACAGCGTGGATCCCCGACCACCCGATCGTCCGTCGGAAGCGTGACCACGCTGTCGAACCTGCTGCGCATGCTCTACTCGCGCGCCGGCGACTATCCGCGTGGGCAGCGCCTTCTGTACGCGGAGTCGTTTTCGCCGAACACGCCGGAGGGCGCCTGCCCGAACTGCCAAGGCATTGGCCGCATCCACGACGTCACAGAGCGGACGATGGTCCCGGACGACAGCCTCACCATCCGCGAGCGCGCCGTCGCGGCCTGGCCGAGCGCCTGGCAGGGGCAGAACCTGCGGGACATCCTGGTAACTCTCGGACACGACGTGGACACGCCTTGGCGCAGGCTTCCGAAGAAGACGCGCGACTGGATCCTGTTTACCGACGAGCAACCGACCGTTCCGGTCTATGCGGGGTACACCCCCGCCGAGGTGAGGCGTGCGCTGAAGCGCAAGGAAGAACCGAGCTACCAAGGCACGTTTACGGGCGCCCGCAAGTACGTGCTGCAGACGTTCGCCACCACGCAGAGCGCGATGATGAAGCGGCGCGTGGCCCGCTATCTTCTCAACAGCGATTGCCCGGTATGCCGGGGCAAACGCCTGAGGCCGGACGCGCTGTCCGTGACGTTCGCGGGCCTCGATATCGCGGAGATGTCCCGTCTTCCGTTGAAGCGGCTCGGCGAACTGATCCGGCCCTACCTCGATGGAGAGACGGTGCGCTCGGTCGACCATCCGGAGAAGGCCATCGTGATCCGGCGCATATTGGAGGATCTGGATGCGAGGCTGGCTGTCCTGCTCGACCTCGGCCTGGGCTATCTCGCTTTAGAGCGCGGCACGCCGACGCTCTCGCCCGGAGAATTGCAGCGTCTTCGTCTCGCGACGCAGGTCCGCTCCAATCTTTTCGGCGTCGTATACGTCCTGGACGAGCCTTCCGCTGGCCTGCATCCTGCCGACACCGAGGCCCTTTTGCGCGCCATGGACCGGCTGAAGGCCGCCGGCAACTCGCTGTTCGTCGTCGAACACGAACTGGACGTGGTCCGGCACGCCGACTGGATCGTGGACGTGGGGCCGGGCGCCGGTGTGCTCGGCGGAGAGGTGCTGTACAGCGGCAAGCCCCAAGGTCTTGCGGATATCGAGCAGTCTCAGACGCGGCGCTACCTTTTCTCTTCCGGTGCGAGGCCCGGGCACCGACAGCGTGAACCGCAAGGTTGGCTTCGATTGCGCGGCGTCACGCGAAACAACCTGAACAGTCTCGACGTCGATATTCCGATCGGGTTGTTCACGTCGGTGTCCGGCATTTCCGGCTCGGGCAAGTCCAGCCTCATCAGCCAGTTTCTGGTGGAAGCCGTGGCGGACGTTCTCGGGCAGGATCGCGGCAGTAGTGGTGTCGTCGCGGAGGAAGCCGATCTACTCGAAGACGGGATCGAAACGCTCGGCGGCAGTATCGTCGCGGGGATGGACGAAATACAGCGGCTCGTCGTGGTCGATCAGAAGCCGATCGGACGCACGCCCCGCTCGAATCTAGCGACCTATACCGGACTTTTCGATCATGTCCGCAGGCTGTTCGCCGCCACGAAACAAGCCAAGGCCCGGCGTTACGACGCCGGCCGCTTCTCCTTCAACGTCGCAAAAGGACGGTGCGGGACGTGCGAGGGCGAGGGCTTCGTCAGCGTGGAGCTGTTGTTCCTCCCGAGCGTGTACGCGCCCTGTCCTGCGTGCCATGGCGCCCGCTACAACGCCAAGACGCTCGAGATCAAGGTTCGCGACAAATCTATCGCCGACGTGCTCGCTATGACGGTGGACGAAGCCTTCGCGTTCTTCGCCGATGACCCCTCGCTGCGACGTTCGCTCGGTATCGTCCGGGAGGTCGGCCTCGGATACATCCGCCTGGGGCAATCGGCGACCGAGCTGAGCGGCGGTGAGGCGCAACGCATCAAGCTTGCCGCAGAACTGCAGCGAGGCCAACGTGGCACCACCCTGTACGTGCTGGACGAGCCGACCACTGGATTGCATCCGTCCGACGTCGAGAAACTGATGCAGCAGCTTCAGGGTCTCGTCGACGCCGGCAATACGGTGGTCGTGGTCGAGCACGACATGTCTGTCATAGCCGCGAGCGACTGGGTCATCGACATGGGCCCGGGTGCAGGCGACGAAGGCGGGCGGGTGGTGGCCGCCGGGGTACCTGAGCTGGTGGCTGCGACCAAGGAAAGCCGGACCGCGAGGTTCTTGAGCACCGTGTGGGACGGACGACCGCGCGGTTAAAGCTCAGACCCGCGATCAGCATCGACGTGGTCGTCTGGGCACCGTGCCAACTACTTGCCGTCCTCGGAAAGGTTGGCGTCTTCGCGCAACTGGTCGATGAGCTCCGATGCCTCGGCCTTCGTCAGGTCCTCCTTCGTCGGATCAGGCTTGTGAGCTTGCTCGCTGAGGGTCTTCAGGTAGGAGCCCTGAGCCCCCGTCATCGGATCGGACCCGGAAACCCAGTCCTTCGGGTCTTTCTGCGTGTTGTCGGCCATGCTCGATAACTCCTTTTGCCTCCACCCAACCGCTTCCTTGCAGAATCGTTCCTCTTATGTTCTTCTGTCGTGCCACGGAGCATCGTGATGGAAAAAGCCAAACAGCAGGAACTCATCCGGCTTTGGAACCAGCTCAGGAAGACCCGAGGGCCGGCCGCCGAAGAAATCCGCATCCGGATACTAGAGAAGTTCAAGGAGCCGGCTATGCAGATCCCGCCTGTTGGACGGAACGGGCACGTGAGAGGTTGGCCGTCGACGTCTTCGCTCCGATGAAGCTGTCCGCACTGCCGGTCTATCACTATTTCGACCATTTCAGCGAGATGCTGTCTTTCGTCGAGTCGACGTTCGCCTCGGTGCTGACGGGAGAGCATCGCTCGTTCGCCTCGCGGTGCAATCGCCTCACACGAGATGCCCGGTGTCTATCGGTCCGGATGATCTACCGGCTTGGTGCATTTTCAGATCGTGGTCACCTAAGCCGACCTGGTACGGGCGTTTGCGAATCTGCATGCCAGCGGCCACGTCAGGCCGCTGCACGACGCCGGCGGGGAGTGGCATTCGCTTCTCGATCCGCAGCAGTCGACACCCGCCAGGATCGTGCAGCTCACCGGCATCATCAACGAGATGGTGCGCGATGCGCCGCGATCGCTGACAGCTTCATGGATTTCATGGGCCACGGCATATTCGCGGCCCACAACGTCAAGTTCGACTACGGCTTAATCAGCCGCAAGTTCGAACGGCTCCAGCGCCGCTTCAGGTTTCCGAAGGTGTGCACGTGCGCGGGCATGCGGAGGCGGTCTCGGGCTCACAAGTCGACGGCCTCGGCAATCTGAGCGCCGCCTTCGGCATCGAATTCAAAGATTATCACCGCGCCTTGGCGGATGCCACGCCGCCGCGCATTTGCTCAATCTGATGAACGCCAAGCGGGAGGACGCCGAGCTCTACCGGCTGTGAGCGCGGCGGCGTAGCGGCAAGGTCTTGGACCGGATCCGAACCGTTCTTGGCGTCAGGTCGTCGCGATGATCCTGACGGGCACGGACTTGCCTGCGGGAACCTTGCTCTCCTCGGCGTGATGACACAGAGGAACGAGCACGTTGCATTCGGGATAATAAGCGCCGATGCAGCCTCGGGGCACGTCGTAGGCGAAGACCCTCAATCCATGCTTTTCGCGCACGATCGCATCATCCAACTCAGTTGCGAGACCGATGACGGCGCCGTCGGACAGCCCGAACTGCGCGATGTCGGTGGGATTCATGAACACGACGTTGCGGGTGCCGCTCACGTCCCGCAGGCGATCGTCGTACCCGTAGATCGTCGTGTTGAATTGATCGTTGGATCGCAACGTCATCAGACGGAGCAGACCAGGTTTGTCGGCGAAGCCGGTGGCCGACAGCTGCTGTGGTTTTAAGAACGTCGCACGGCCGGTCTCCGTGTCGGAGAAGTCCCGCTCTCGGGCCTTGTTCGCTCGGTAGAAGCCGCCGGGCCTCTCGAGCTTCACGTTGAAATCGGCAAACCACTGCGGGTAGGTCTCGGCGATCGCGTCCCGAACCCGGGAGTAGTCCGCGGTCCATGCGGTCCAATCGGCCTTCGGATTGGGCGTCAACGTCGCTTTCGCCAGTCCGGCCACGATCGAGATTTCCGATAGAAGCTCGACGCTGCTCGGGGCCACGTCGCCTGTGGACGGGTGGATCACGCTGGTGGAATCTTCCATCGTGACGGTCTGCGGCCCGCCGGCCTGGACGTCCCGCTCGATGCGGCTGAGGCACGGCAGCAGGTAGGTCACCTCGCCGGGAATGAGATGGCTCCGGTTGAGCTTGGTCGCGACCTGCACCGAAAGGCGCAGGCGGCGCCAGGCCTCCTCCATCCGGTCGGTGTCTGGGATCGCGCGGACGAAGTTGCCGCCGAGGCCGACGAACCCACGGATGTCGCCGCTCAAGATGCCCTCGCAGGCCTCCACGGTGTTGCGTCCTTTGTCGCGCGGGGGCTCGAAGCCGAACTGGGTTGCCAGCTTGTCCAGCGGAGCCAATTCCGGCCTCTCGGTGATGCCGACGGTCCGCTGCCCCTGCACGTTGGAGTGACCGCGCACCGGGCAGGCTCCCGCGCCGGGCTTGCCGATGTTCCCGCGCAGTAGCAGCAGATTGCAGACCATGTGGACGTTCTGGACCCCGAAGCGGTGCTGCGTCAGCCCCATGCCGTAGACAAGGATCGCCGCCTTCGCCTGCGCGTAAGTCTCCGCGGCGGCTTCGATGTCGCCGCGTGTCAGCGAGGTCTCGGCCTCGATCTCCGACCAGTCGGCTGCCCGGCAGAAGGCTGCAAACTCCTCGAACCCCGAAGTATAGTCGCGGATGAAGGCGTGATCCAGGACGAGCGGACCGCCGGCTGCCGTCGCCGCATCGTCGCGCTCGATGAGATGCTTGCATATGCCCGTCATCGCCGCAGTGTCGCTGCCGGCGCGGAGCTGGTGATACTGCGTGCTGATGCTGGTCGACGATCCCGTCGCCATCTGCAGCGGCGACTGCGGATTGGTGAATTCCTCCAGACCCCGCTCCCGCAAGGGATTGAACGTGATGATCGGCACGCCCCGCTTCGCGCACGGCTGCAGTTCGTGAAGCATCCGCGGACTGTTCGAGCCGACGTTTTGCCCGAAGAACAGGATGCAGTCGGTGTGCTCGAAGTCCTCGAGCTTGACGGTACCGACCGGCGCGCCGAGCGCCTGTTTCAATCCGACCGACGTGGATTCATGGCACATATTCGAACTGTCGGGCAGGTTGTTGCAGCCGTACATGCGGGCGAACAATGCGTACATGTACGACGTCTCGAGCGACGCGCGTCCGGACGCGTAGAACACGACCGACTTCGGGTCGAGCGCCTTCAGTTCCCGGCCTATCTCGGCGAAGGCGTCGTCCCATTCGCAGCGGACGTACTTGTCCGATACGGGATCGTATCGCATTGGCGAGGTCAGGCGGCCCTGACGCTCCAGGTCGAAGTCGGGCCATGTCCGCAGTTCTGTCAGCGTGTGGCCGGCGAAGAACTCGGGTGTGCAACGATGTCGCGTGAGATCCCAGGCTGTCGCTTTGGCGCCGTTCTCGCATAATTCGGCGGGATGCGGCTCCCCCGGCTTTGCCCATGCGCAGCTCACGCACATGAATCCATCGTGCTTGTTTTGCCGGAGGAGTTGCGCGCCTAGGCCCACGGGATTTGGCTCTTCACGCATCACTATGGCGCTAAGCCCCTTCAGAGAGCCCCAGCCGCCGACCGCGCCGTCGTAGTGATGAGCTGCAGCGCTTTGCGCGGACGGAACGTCGTTTGGAGTAAAAGTCGTGAGAAAATCCCGAAACGTAATTGGCCCGCTTCGGTCAACGCGCCCAAGGCGAGTACGTTCGTTCGGCAAACTGTTTATTGCGCCAGCAAGTCGTGCGCGAGACGCGACCTCTTCTTAACAGCCGGTACGAAGCGGCCGTCCGCATAGAGCCGATCGGGCAGGCGGTTTGGGACACCTACAACTTTGCTGACGGATCCATTCGGCGGTAGGAGAGCGCATTCCAAGACGGCTTTCCGGTCGTTGCGACCGCTGCGGACCGGAATGTGGAGCTGCGATCTGCGCTGTCGATCCGATGCGAACTTGCCAGTGGTCTCAGCCGGGCCACGGCACCGCCGAGTAGCGCAGCTCCGAAAGCTTGATGCGTGCGCCGCGGATGAACAATGTCGGAATGCTTGCGTCCTCCAGCCCGCGACGACGATGGCTTGCCCGTCGGTGTGCGGAAAGCCGAGAAAACGAGGCTGACGATGCCGATAAGAGCCTTCTCGATCTGCGCTTGGGAGGGCGGAAATCTGATCGAGGCGGCCATTCGCATCAATTTCTGGACGGTGCGTAAAAGTTGAACTCTGAAATGACAGGGAAATTCTGCTGGATCTGGCGGGCCACATCGGCCGGTACGTCCCGAGACCGATTTTTGATCGGGTTGCAGGCCACTAACACAGAGCGGCGACCTGTTCGCGGTGCATGAGATCGGCGATGGTGGTCTTTTAGGAGGATGCCGTCGTTTCTCGCTAACGGAACTGCTGTCGCGACGGCAATTCCGCATGGGCGTACTCAGTGTCGTGGATACCGGTCGGCATCAGGGGCGGTCTTTGTTCGAATGCATGACGCAACTCGGCAACCCCGGGGTTCGAGAGAAGCGCGGTGATCAGTTGCGGCGACTATGAGAGAGCGCCGCAGTATCTTACTGGCGTGCGGCGCGATCCGCGTTTCGACATCTTCGGGCAACTGAGCGAAGCTGAGGAATGTGCAGCACCTTAAGGCCGAATTGGCGGGAACGGGTAGCTCCCTACTTCATTGCATTCCAATATTGATAGGAGGCATCATGGACGATCATCGCATATGGGCGTTCGAGGAAGGTCTCTGGACCGGCAACGCTACGCACTATCGCGAAGCTATTGATGATGAGTGCCTCATGGTGTTGCCCGCCGCTCCATTCGTCATGACGGGCGGTCAGGCCATAGAGGCGGTGTCCAAGACGCCCCGCTGGTCGAAGATCGATTTATCCGAGCGACAGATCATGCGGCCCCAAGAAGGTTTGATCGTTGTCGCTTACAAAGCCGTCGCGGTCAAAGATCACTCTGCATACGAGGCTTACTGCACTTCGACCTATCGGCGAGTTTCGCACGAAAAATGGCGCGTCGTGCAGCATCAGCAGACGCTTCCGCCGCCTGTAAGGGCTTGATAGGCGATCCGAAACCCAATCTCTGCCTTGGTTCGTCTTATGCTGAGGCAATTATCGGTCTGCCGAATTGTTCGCGTCGAGTTGCCTGGATGGAGAAGGATTGAATGCCGGATATCAAAGGTGAACAGGTCACGGCAACGCCAACCGAAGCCCGACAAGGCGAGCGGGGGCCGTCCGTGCGCAATGTCCTTGTGACAAGCGTTGTGCTGGCGCTCGCTGCGATGGTCGCTATCTGGCTACTGTTCTTCAAAACCTGATCCGGACGATTTAAGAGGATAGCGCGCGTCTCCGGAGCGAGGCGTGATCAAAATGGCAAGATTCCGAGAGGTTGTCGATCCTCTCTTGCGTGACATCGACAATGGCTAAGTTTTCTGCAAGGAGAACCAGAAATGACCAAGACGCTCGCCGATATCGCACAGGACATGGCCGGTATCGACATCGCCATTCTCTCGACACACACCGAGAACGGCGAGATCGCCAACCGGCCCATGAGCAACAACGGTGACGTGGCCTATGACGGCACGTCGTACTATTTCAGCTACGAGCAGGCGCGTGCCATATCCGATATCGAGCGCGACCCCAAGGTGGCGCTCGGTTTCTCGTCGGAGGCGGGCCTTTTCTCCAAGGGCATCTATGTGGCGGTCGAGGGAACGGCCGAACTCATTCGGGACAAAGCGGCGTTCCAACAGCATTGGACCAGCGATCTCGACAAGTGGTTCGACAAAGGCGTCGATACGCCGGGTATCGTCCTGATCAAGGTCAAGGCGAAACGCGTGACATACTGGAAGGGGCGAGACGAGGGCGAGGTCAAGCTCTGACCGTTCCAAAGACCCTTCGATGGTTCTTCTGCGATCGTAGAACCGGTACAGTCACGATCGTTCAAGCGCCCAATCTGGCGCTGTGGATTGTGATTGCCGCCGGCATGTTGCTCTTGCTCTGGCCGCAAAGCGGCGCGTTGACGGTCATCATGAAGGGAGGCCTGCTGGTCTGGAGTGCCGACGAGATGGCGCGAGGCGTCAATCCGTGGCGCCGATGTCTCGGCTTCGCCGATGCGGCCCATGAACTTTCCACCGTCCTGTAAGTGCATACGAGACTATCATGTTCAAAGCCGTCATTTTCGATGTGGATGGAACGCTGCTGGATTCCGTCGATCTGCATGCACTCGCTTGGCATGAAGCCTTGGTGAAGTTCGGTCATGACGTCAGCTTGGAGCGTGTCAGAACCCATATCGGCAAAGGCGGAGACAAGCTCATTCCCATGTTCTTGTCGGCCGATGAGCAGCGCGACCATGGGAAGGAGCTCGAAGATTGGCGCGGCAAACGTTTCAAGTCCGAACACCTACCGCTGCTACGTCCATTCTCTGCTTCGCTCAGGCAGGCCGGATGCGTCGCGGTCTATGCCGGCCCCGCGGCCTTGTTCGCTGGGTTCGCACAATCGGTGATCATGACACCGTAGTCCCCCCGCGCCGCCATTGCGATTGCTCAGGCGACTTGGACGGGTTTCGACGGATGGAGCGTCCTGGGGTGACGGTCGTGCAGATAGACCGCCAGCGAGTTTGCGATGATGCCATCATCGACGGCCGCGGTGAACAGCCGCTCCTGAGCTTCGCGCGGGAGGTCGGGCCATGCTTTCAGCGCGGCGTGCCCCAGCAGCAAGGCGTAGCGTTCATGTTCTGTCAGTGCCGGTGCGTCCGGAGCGGCGGTGGTTGCTGCCGCAACAGGTTCAGGGTCGTGTGCGACTGTCGTATTTCCGTCGAAGCGCGCGGGATGAGGGGCTTCGCTATTGATCTGCCGCGAACCTTCCTCCGCGAGGGCGCCGTCGCCGACGATCTCTGCCACCAAACGTTTGGTCGTCCCGATGACTGTGTCCTTTGCACTCATCGTAATCCTCCTCGGTGCCAAACCTGATCTGTCATATCGCTCTCGGACTGTTCGCAAATCGTGCAGCGCGATAGTCGTCGAGGCGTTGAATGTCGGGGCCCGGCGCCGATTTCTTCGCCAGGAGATGGTAGACGCGGGCGACGGTGCGTTGCTTGTCGCGGATGCGGCCGCGGGGAAGCCGTCTCGCCTTCAAGGCCGCCGCGACGGCGTGTGCGCGAAAGTAGTCGTAGGCGTCGGACATGATGCGGCCTTTCAGATACGGGAGATAATCCAGCCGGCGAGCAATTCACCCAGCGATGCGGCCGCAGCCGTCACCACCATGCCCCAGGCGATGTCCGGGATCACCAGCGACCACTGCCACTGTTTGAGGATCGCCATGTTGGTGAGCGCGAATGTCGAATAGCAGAACAGGCCGAGCAGTGCGCCCAGCAGCAGGTTCGCCGACCAGTTGGCGGGATGGGCGCCGTTCACAAATACGACGATTCCAGCGAGATAGAGTGCATAGAAGAGGATCGCGGCCGACACCCGCGGCGTATCCAGCATCAGCCCGCCGATATGGGATTGATACATTTTCTTGCCGACCGTGCCTAGAAACGCGAAGTCGAGGGGGAGCATGATGACGAGCGTGCTCAAATAGACGATCAAATAGCGCCTCGGTCCTCCGTGGCGCCTCAACGGCACAACACGCGACCTGTTCCGGCGCTAGACGCCGGATGGAACGGTGCTGACGGAATGACGTTGCAGGGGCTCCCGCCTGTCCAGTCGCGGCACCAATGCGGAGCGCATTCCCGGTGACATCATGACATTGCAGCATCCGGTCACGCCCGACGGCCGGTATTTTGTCGTCCGTGGTCGGCTCTGGCGTCTTGCGGATCCGGGGCTGTCTGAAGACAGGAAAGCGGCGCTCGTCGCCGAACTGATGTCCGCGCCGGGCGGTCAAGGACGCCAAAGCCCAGGAAGCTCCAGCCGCCGAGGCTGCGGCGCATCGGACGGTGGATGAGGCGAAGCGGTCGCTTGGCGAGCGCGGACCCGTCTGGTGGAACGATGGCGCGCCGGATCTCAACCGGCACATGGTCAAGAACACGCCCTATGCCGAGTGGTTTGCGGGGTTGAGGGGAAACCGGAGGCGGCAGTGAAGATCGCGACGTTCAACATCAACATCGTCAACAAGCGGCTGCCAAACCTGCTTGCGTGGTTGAAGTCATCTAAGCCGGATATCGTCTGTCTGCAGGAGCTCAAGGCCGCTCAGGCGGATTTTCCCCAAGATGCACTGTTGAAGGCCGGCTACACGTCGGCCTGGGTTGGGCAGCGGAAGTGGAACGGCGTCGCTATCCTCGCGCGCAACGCGGAGATCTTCATCACGCGGCGGCGGCTCCCGGGCGATCCCAAAGACGATCAGACCCGGTATATCGAGGCCGTCATCGACGGGATCGTGGTCGCGTGCCTCTATGCTCCGAACGGCAACCCGATGCCTGACCCGAAATTCGACTACAAGCTCGCCTGGCTGAAGCGTCTCAATCGACATGCGGCCACGCTTCGCAAGACCGGCGCCCCGATCGTGCTGGCCGGCGACTTCAACGTCGTGCCGACGGCGGCCGACATCTATCCGACGAAGTCGTGGGACAAGGACGCGCTTGTTCAGCCCGAGGCGCGGAAGTTGCTGGTGGCCTTGCTCGCCAAAGGTTGGACGGACGCGCTGCGCGCGATGCATCCCGAAGCGGTGCCATACACGTTCTGGACCTGTTGGCGGGGCCGGTTCGAACGCGATGCCGGCCTGCGGATCGACCACCTCTTTCTCGATCCGCAACTCGCCGATCGCTGAGGAAAGCGGGCGTCGATCGGAAAATTCGGGCCAAGCCGGAGGCCAGCGATCACGCCCCGCCATGGATTGTCCTGGAATGATCTACGCTTGCTTCCAGGCGTCCATGATCTTCAGCGAAGCCTTGTCCTGCTCGCCGCCGTAATACCGCTTCAGAGCTTCTTTATATGGTGCGCCGCCGCGATCGGCTTCGCTGAACAACGTCATCGCCGACCTGAATTTTAGATCGTCGGGCGAACCGAAGATATCGTGCGCTGATTTGCCGGTCACGCTCAGCACCGCCTCGGTGCACTCCCTGAGCCGGATGCCCAGGAGGGGATGGGCGAGATAGGCCCGCGCCTCGTCCATCGAGCCGATCGCATATCGCTGCGCCGTCGCGCTGTGCCCGAGGCCGGCAGCCTGCGGGAATATGAACCACATCCAGTGGCTCCGCTTGTCGCCGGCCTTCAGCTCGGCGAGTGCGGTGGCGTAGGCGGGCTCTTGAGCGATGACGAAGCGTTGCAGGTCGAAGCGATTGCGCGTGTGCTCCATCATGCGATCTAGCCCGCCTTGCGTTTGCTGGCCGCCCGCGCACTCGTTTTTTTGGTCGCTGCGGCGGGTTTCTTTCCGCTGATCGGCAGCAGCATTTCTTTCTGGCCCGCGGCGCGCTTGGCGGCACGCTTCGGTTTTGCCGGCGTGGCTTCGGACGAATTGCCCTTGAGACTTTGCTTCAGTGCCGTCATCAGGTCGACCACGTTGGTGCCGGGACGCGCTTTGCCGTGTGCCTTCACCGTCGTGCCGGCGCGTTTCTGATTGATCAGTTCGATCAGGGCGGATTCGTAGCGGTCATCGAACTTGCTCGGGTCGAAATCGGCGGTCTTTTGCTGGACGATGTGTTGTGCGAGGTCGAGCATGTCCTTCGTCACCTTCACGTCCTGGATGTCGTCGAAATAGTCGTCCTCGCTGCGGACCTCGTAGGGGTATCGCAGAAGCGTTCCCATAAGGCCGTTCTTGAGCGGCTCAAGCGCGATGATGTGTTCGCGGCTTGTCAGCACCAAGCGCCCGATCGCGACCATGTCCATGCTGCGGATGGTCTCGCGGATGACGGCGTAGGCGTCGTGGCCGACCTTGCCGTCAGGAAAGAGGTAGTAGGGTCGGATGGCGTAGCGCTGATCTATGTCGTCCTTCGGGACGAATTCGTCGATCTCGATCGTCCGCGTGGAGTCGAGCGCGATGTTCTCCAGCTCCTCCTTTTCGACCTCGACATAGGTGTCGGCATCGACCTTGTATCCCTTGACGATGTCTTCGTTGGGGACTTCCTCGCCGGTGTCGGCATCCACCTTCGGATATTTTATCCGGTGGCCTGTGTTTCGGGCCGGACACCTACTTGGAAAAGCTGAAGGATGTCACCAAGGCGGCGCCGCTTGGAATGCTTGCGGTCGCCTTCATAGGCGGAATGCTGTTCGCGCGTCGTCGTTGACCGCCGATAACGGCCACGGTTGTTCGCAAGCTGAAAGCTGATGCGTTCAAGCATGATGATGTCTCTGTTGTGAGTGAGACAATCAGCATGAGTCAGGAAATCGTATACCGCACCCTATTTTAGAGGGCGTCTAGCGGCACTGCGGTGCATCAATGAATTCTATTAACCGCTCAGGAACTCAACCTCTATAACCGCATTGAGCAGAAAAATTGAGGGAGGGTCGATATGTCGATTGAAGAAGTAGCTGTCGAATTACCGGCTGCCGAAGCACCCCCGCTCGTGACAGAGGCGTTCGGCAATCGCGCTGTTTTCGAGATGGAGCTGGCTTTACAGAAAGCCTGCCAAATTCTCCCGCCCGAACTCGATAGCCACGAACACCGATGTTTCATTGCCCGCAGCATCCTCGCTCGGGTGGGCGGGGGCGAGCGGACTTTCGCAGGAATGGTGTCTGCTGGCATGGCCGCCGTCGAACAGCTGCGCCAACGTCAGGAGCAGGTCTAAATCACATCTCGTTGTCTTGGGAGACGATGGGAAGGGTGCCGACAGGCTTAATACTGCGGCGCGCCATGCGCTCGGCAATGTCCAGAAGCTTGCGGCGCCGTTCTGGCTCATGAATCTGAAGAAAAGCCGAGACTAGGCGTAATGCCTCGTCGTCAGGCACCCGGTTAGTATTCCTCATGTCCCACCCCTGCGCCCTTGTGATGGCGCTTCAATGGGCCAATTGGGCGTGCGCACGGTATTCCGGCGCGGATTGTTCGCAAGTTAAACTTGCGCGTTCCACGCGCGACTCGCGGGTTTGTGACAATTTCGCATCTGCTTGTGGCAAGGAACTCGATTGACGATATTCCTAGCGTGACTCACCTTGGCTTCAAGGCCGTGGTTCTGATGCGCTACGGCCCTCCAAACTAACTCGCATCGGTGGAGAACAATGAAAGCATCAGAATGTGGCTCGCGCCCGCAATATTAAGCCTGGGTTTTTCACTAACCCCGAACTAGCAGACTGCAGCCCCCATGCGCGGCTGCTTTTTATTGGCCTTTGGCTCCTCGCTGACCGTGAAGGTCGCCTCGAAGCACATCAAGGTTCACATCTTCCCCTGCGAAGACATCGACGTGGACTCGCTCCTTGGCGAGTTGCACTCGCGAGAGTTCGCGATCAGGTACGAAGCGCTCGGGAAGAGGTGCATCTACATTCCCGGTTTCATGAAACATCAGAAACCGCACCGGAACGAGGTTGCTTCCGATCTACCCGCATTCTCGGCGGAAAACAGCCAACTCGCTGCAAGGGGCGAGCGCTCGAACCAAATCGTGAGCACTCCGGCTGAATCCATTTCCATTTCCCCAATCCTGAATCCATCTCCTGAAGGAGTTCCGAGCAAACAAACGAAAGCATCTCGTCGTGGAACAACAACTCAAATCCGTCTTGAACAGCCTCTGCAAAACAGTGGAGGCTTCCCGGCTGTCGAGTGGGGAGAATGGGCTCACCAGCAATTCGGATGGGACGACAAGCGTATCAGCTTCGAATGGTCAGACTTCCACGACTACTGGACCAGCGGAAACGCAAAGGGCGGTGGCCTCAAATCCGACTGGCCCGCAACCTGGCGCGCTCACTGTCGTCGCTTCGCCTCGGACAGCCGCCGAGGCGGAGGCTCAAGCTCTGGCGCTAGTGGGCACCTCGCTGCCGCCATGCGTTCAAGCTTTCTTGCACGCAACGGAGCAACACAGTCTGGTGGCTCAGTCAGTGGGGGCAAAGCTCCGGCGATGCCGGTGCTGACGGCGGAGGAACGCGAGATCGTCTGCCAGTCGGTGAAATCCCTTTCTGATTTCCTGCAACCGGCTCGTGAGCGCGGTCCCGAACTGGAAAAGGCTGTCGGCGGCTTGATGGCGGCGATGAATGTCTTCACGGGCGACCAGGCCAAGCTGTCGCTGCAGGTTTGCGAATGGTGCCAGTACTTGGAGGATTATCCGCTGTAGGCCATTCGTAAAGCGGCAAAGTGGACAGTCGTTAGCAGGGAAAGGCTGCCCAGCCTCGCCGTCTTCATTGCGGATGTGAAGCTCGCGATAGGATCGAATGTGCTGGAGCGGCAGCGCCTCCTGGCAAAGCTGCTTTAGGTCGGACGCTGCAAACCGGCGCTGTTCGCCCACGCCTGCGCGGCTTCATGATGGTTTCCAGCTATCTCTTCAACAATGTGCCCGCACTTGGGGCACTCGAACATCCGCTTCTCCATCCCGGCGGAGCGGGGAGAGATACGCATCAAGCCCATGCGCGTGTGGCACTTGGGGCAATCGGGACGGGGAATATACGATGTGTTGGGAAGCATCGACGCGCTCCTCGTTTGTTAACGGGCGGGAGCAATCGACTCTCATCACCGATGTTTGCCACGGTCCGTGCGGTGATGGGGTTATCATCTGCGGGGGGAAACAACATGCAAGCCAAATGTCCGGTGGCCGACGCGCTAATTTGCAGCACTTTCGCCAGGCTGCATACGTTCGCTGCTCCGCGAAAGAATTCTCACCGATGGTTGTAGTCAGGGGAACGAGTCAACAAACCTGCCGTTTCGACCGTTGCAGGAGAAATGTTTTGGCAAAAGTATTGGTTGTAGAAGACGAGCCCCTCATCATCATCTGGGTCGAGGACGCCCTGCTCGATGCGGGCTACGAGGTAGCCACCGCATGCGATGCTGATGCGGCGATAAAGGTTTTGGAGACCGATAGTTCCATCAACGTGCTTTTTACCGATATCGACATGCCGGGGTCGATGGATGGCCTTCGTCTGGCGGCGGCAGTCCGTGACCGCTGGCCACCTGTCCCCATCATTATAGCGAGCGGGAAGCATCGCCCCGCCGTTTCGGAAATGCCCGAGCACGCGGTCTTTCTGGCCAAGCCGTATCTGTCTATCGACATGCTGGGCGCAGTTGATCGGGCCGCACGAGCCCATTGACTCTGGCGTTCTCTTTTTGTTCTGTGGGCCATCTTCAGGATTTGGCTCATGACACTCGACCACATCAAGGCCGAGATCGCCCGCATGCGCGTGCAGATCAAACGGCAACAGCGTGACATCCTCGATCTCCAGCGGGCGGGTATCCCGACGTCGTCGGCGATTGCCTTGCTGGAGCGCATGCGGAACAAGACCGACGAACTGATCGGCGAGCGAAACCGGCTTACGGGTGAGGCGCGGGTCGCCGACCAGCATACCTACTCCAGCGGCAAAGCTATCCGCGGCGTCCCGGCATCCCGCAGGATGTGATGGACAACCTTCGGCGGTTTCCGGCGCCATGGCGGATGGAAGAGGGGCAGGACCAGTGCTTTCGGGTCTACGACGCCAGCGGGTTATTCATCCTCTATGTCTCACACCGCGAGGATCTTCACGCCCGTAACTATCAGTACGCCGGGGAGCATCTGAGCAAGGAGGAGGCAAGGCGGATCGCCAAGGCTATCTCCCGGCTGCCGGACTTGCTCAGGCGCCCACCTTATTGACCGATCCGGAACAACGCGGTTCCGCGCACGTTTTCCTAAATCATGACAGGAGGAAGCCGTGGACAATCTGTCAAACCGTGGCCAGCCGGATCGCAGCAAGATCAACATGCACGAGGCTGATGAGGTCAAATACTGGACGCATCAGCTTGGCGTGACGAAAGATCAGCTGCAGAAGGTCGTCGATAAGGTCGGCAACTCGGCT
Organism: Bradyrhizobiaceae bacterium PARB1; assembly: GCA_002256345.1. Lineage (GTDB taxonomy): Bacteria > Pseudomonadota > Alphaproteobacteria > Rhizobiales > Xanthobacteraceae > Tardiphaga. The sequence continues at coordinate 895,020 of NKIY01000001.1, forward strand.
GCCGCCGTTCGCAAGGAGTTGGCGGCATGAAGCCGCTTGTTCGGCGTTGGACTGAGCAAGACCTACAGAAGCTGCGGCTGCTGATGTCAAGGAGCCTCAGCCGCCAGGTGTGCTGCCGCCCTCAATCGCTCGGCCTCTTCAGTAAAGAAGACTGCACGTCAGCTCGGCGGAGAGCTGGCTGGTGTGCGTGAACTGAAGGCGCAACGCCGCGAGATGCTGCGACGGGAGGAAGAAAGCCTCCGGCCCGGACAGCGCCGAAACGACGGCACCTACGTGTAGGCTCTAAGCGACCTCGTCGCGGGGCCAAGACGCTACGCCCGGCTGGGCTCGGCCGGGAAATGTCTTTTCCGTCCCGCACTGGCGGCACTCATACACGCGGTTGACGTACCCCTTCATGCCGGGCTCGATCCGCTGCAGAAACAGCGACGATGTGCATTTCGGACAAGATCTATCAGCCATCTTAACCCCCGTTGGCTCATTCCCGACCAAGAGAAGCAGAAAGGGCGCCGGAGTTCCCGACGCCCGTAACTATATGCCGGCTGTGGCGAGAAATCCTCACTGCGTTTTGGCTTTCTGCCACTTCTCGAGGTCCGGCTTCGGGGTATCTGCCGAACCCGAGTCCGTTGTGTTCTGCGGGTTCTTTTCCCAAGGCTTGTCGCTCTGGGCGAGGGAGCCTTTATCCTGCTCCGTACGCTGATCGGGTTTGACCTTGTCGCTTGGGCTGTTGTCTTCGACATTCTTCATGGCGGTCTCCCGGCTAACTCACGACCTCAACAGGCCTTCGTCGCATACGTTCCGGAAGGAGGAACGAAGCACGGAGATCCATCTTGGTTTTGCATGCACTACACGTACGGCCAGCAACCAGACACGGCGGTCCTCATCGAAGAGGCCATTCAGATCGCGTGGGATTATCTGGAGCTGACCGGGGAGATCGACGACGGCGAAGTGTGCAGTCAAATCCTGCTCTATGATGTCGAGACGATGGTCCGACAGGGTGTGCGTAGCCGCCTGCTTCTGTCCAACAGGGCGATCTCCAGATACATGCAATTCAAAGCCTCCCGCGACCTGAAGGCTGCAAGCTGATGTCGATGGTAATGGGCGGCAAAACACAAGTTACCAAAAGAAACCCAACGGGGATTGGTTGGCTTTTGGACGTATGGCTCGCACGTTGTGAGGCTGAGAAATGTTTAGTTCATTTGCCAAACAGGACGACGAATCTGAAGGGCTAGTTCTGGGTTTAGTGATGCTTGCTCTTCTCGTCATCAGCCTGCCAGCGCTGTTTCACACTATCGGCGCGTAAGCATTGCCAGGTGCTGCTATGTGGGCCAGAATCCAAATATGGTGGACAGACACGCAGGACCGAAGGCTAAAGGTGGAATTCGCCCTGGCGCTGGCCGTCGTCCTGGCAGCGTCGCTACGTTGAGCATACGGTTCCTGTTCAAGTCCCTGTGAGCTTGCTTGCTGCCGTGCGCCGCCTCTTAGAGCTTGGCCCGCGCAAGCTTCCTCTCATTGATATGCACCAATGGAATGCGCCCGTGAGTGGGGCGTAAGTACGTCCTCGGTTTGGATCTTGGAAAGTCTCTCGGCGTTGCACGGGTGTTCACTGACGGAGAGATCGATGCGCAGACAGTTCGGCTTGAAGCAACAATCGGCGCTCGCACAGTCGGCGTCGCCGGGATCGTCAAACGCTTCGCCGGGCCTGACTGCATCGGCGTCTGCATCGAAGAGCCATTCTCCGGCCAGTTCTCCAGCGTCAAAGCACTCTTCCCAATGCTTGGAGCTGCCATCCTCGCCTGCGAGCTGGAGGGGCTCCCGTGGTCGGCAGTCCATCTCGCTCTACTGAAGAGACACGCGACCGGGAAGGGCAACGCAAAGAAGCACGAGATGCGGGCTACCGCTCAGGCTCGCTGGGACGTTTCGTTGAGGGAAGATGAGGCGGATGCCACGTGGGCTGGGGCATACGCGCTAGATACTCTCCTATTTGACTAAGGAACAGGGATGAAGAACCACTGTTGAACCCAACAGGAGAACTCATGACTGAATCGCGGTTTGAGCGGAATGTCGGCGCGGCCATGTTCGCGGCCTTGCTCGTAGCCGCCGCGGCGATTGGCCTGCACATTTACGTGCCCTGGGAGAATGAGACGCTACAAGCGCAGATGTCGTTCCCGATGGCGATCCTTTGGGGCGCCGCTGCGATAGGGCTCGCCATGCTGCTTTTCACACTATTTCGCAGCCAGCACCACACCCAACATGACGTCCGGATTTCCGACGAAGACACCCTCCGGCGTTTCGAAGAGGCGGACCGACAGTTGGATGCGGCTGATAGGCAGGAGCGGACTAAGCCGTTCCCCCCTTGAGCATTTCGACCTTTGCCTCGGCTTGACGGACTGTCGCAGCCCGTCCCAGCTCAGGGGGGCCGTTCAGTTCGGGCCAGACGGCCTTTAATGCTTCGCGGGCCCGATGCGCGGCCGTCTTGTGTCGGTCGGCTGTGTTCTCACGTATCGACTTGCACAAGATGTCTACAGCCTGACCCAGCTTGGAGCCGTCCGGCGGGCAGTAATTCAGCACCTTGTCGCCGAGGTCTCTCATGCGAATGCGGGTCCTGTCCCACTCCTCGTATTTCTTCGGGCCGTCCAAACGCGACACGGCTGCTTCGACGTGCATCCAATCTTGTCGGGCTTTGTCCATAATCCTTGCCATGTAGCCGTCCAAAAACTGGATGTTGGACTAACATAGAACGTGAATTTGATTGCCAGCGATGTACGCACCGTTGCAGTCTCTGGGCACTGCCGTCGTAAAGCGTTTTCATGATTGGTCCGAAGCCAACATCAAAGGCGGGTTCTCTACCAACGTAAGGTAGACCCGCTCGGACGGCATTCAAGGTTCAGGTCTTACTTGCAGGATCGGCCTGACTCTGCTCACCGTCTGTGAATTTGCCGGTTGAGGTTTCTTTTACGGGCGGGGAGGTTTCGGTCACCTTCGGCGCCAGGCCCTTCTTCTGCATATCTCGGACCGTCCCATCATGGGGCGCAGCCTTGATCTTTTCCAGTCATCGTATCTTCCAAAAGAAATTGGCCCCAGCGAACCGGGGCCAACTGCCTTAGACGAACGGCGTTCCGTAATAGTCGTCCACCTTGCGGTATCGACCGGTGTCCTGCCAGTCCCAATCCGCCTCGTTGTTGTACTTTGGGGCGCCTTCGAGCTGATCCGTCGTGACGTTGGTCAGGTAGCCACCCAGCTCGGTGTCATATTTAAGGTTCTGCCACGGGATCGGGTAATGGTCGTCGCCGATACCCAGAAAGCCGCCGAAGCTGAGCACGGCATATGATGCCTTGCCGCTGACCTTTTCCAGCATCACGCGCTCAATCGAGCCAATCTTCTCACGGTCTGGGCTATATACCGCAGTGCCTTCGACCTTGTCGGTGCCGATGAGAGTGCCGGTTTCACGTTCTGCCATTTTAGCCTCCTTGGCTTGTGTGGCGGTAGAACAGTGAGGATTAGGCTTCGTTCCGAGCAATGATGTCGCGCACTGAAGCTCGACCTTTCATTCAGCCGATCATCGTCACGCTACGCTGCATCGGGACCATCGCTCTCGTTGTAGCGCCTGTGACCGCACAAGCATGGGGCTGGCAGAACGGGACGACGGCGTGGTTTGGCATTCTGACAATGTCGTGCTCGGCGCTAATTAGTCTGCTCGCAGCAAATCCAACGGTAGCGCTCCTGCCGCTCGTCGGGCTTCCCATGGCCGCTATAATTGTCCTGCTCCGATAAGGCAGCAGCTCGCCTATGTCTCCTTATGGCGGATTGTGTTGAAAAACTCCCCTGTTGAGGTGGGGCGCCATCGCTGATTCAATCCCGCTATCGGCGGAGGCTGAATCGATGATGGGTCCGAAGCAGATTGATCAGGCGGCTCTGTTCTACGAGTTCTCGCTGGAGCGGCACGTACCATCCGCTCACATGCTGCGGAACCTCGACCGGTTCGTCGATCTGTCAGTCATTCGGAGCGAGTTGGCGCCATTCTACAGTTCGACCGGACGGCCATCGATTGATCCTGAGTTGCTCGTCCGGATGCTGCTGGTCGGTTATTGCTATGGCATCAGGTCGGAGCGTCGGTTGTGCGAGGAGGTTCACCTGAACCTCGCTTATCGCTGGTTTTGTCGTCTTGGCCTCGATGGTGAGGTGCCGGACCATTCGACCTTCTCCAAGAACAGACACGGTCGCTTCCGTGATTGCGATCTCCTGCGCAAGCTGTTCGAGACGGTAGTGCGGCGTTGCATGGCAGAAGGGCTGATCGACGGAACGGCCTTTGCCGTCGATGCCAGCCTGATCGCTGCCGACGCCAACAGGCAGCGATCCGCTGTAGGGTCGGAGGACCATGACTGGGACGCGCTTGCCCGGACGCGGCGGTCCGTCCGCGAGTACCTCGACACGCTGGACGAAGCGGCCTGGGGCGCGGCGAGCGAGACGATGCCGAAGTTCGTGTCCCGATCCGATCCGGCCGCGCAATGGACCGGGGCTCACAAAGGACGCCTTCTTTGCCTACGCCGACAATTACCTGATCGATCTGAAGGCTGCGATCATCGTCGATGTCGAGGCGACACGCGCCATTCGACAGGCCGAGGTCGGTGCGGCTCGCACGATGATTGAACGTACCGAGAAATGCTTCGGCATCCATCCCGAGCGTCTGGCTGCCGACAGCGCTTATGGCTTAGCGGACATGCTGGGGTGGCTGGTCAACCAGCGCGCGATCGAGCCGCATATACCGGTGTTCGACAAGTCGGCTCGCGAGGATGGGACATTCGCCCGCGACGACTTTGCCTACGATCCAGAGACCGACATCTATCGCTGCCCGGCAGGCAAAGTGCTGGCTTCAACCGGAACACCGGTGAATGACGGAGCGACGCTTCTCTATCGCGCCAGCAAACGTGATTGCGACTTCTGCGAGCTCAAACCAAGGTGTTGTCCGAAGATGCCAGCCCGCAAGGTGCCGCGCTCGATCTACGAGAGTGCCAGGGACCTAGCGCGCGGGATTGCAAGGACAGAAGACTATGTAAAGTCGCGGCGCGAACGCGCGAAGATCGAGATGTTGTTCGCCCATCTGAAGTGTATCCTGCGCCTCGACCGGCTTCGTCTGAGAGGTCCTTGCGGTGCTCGCGACGAGTTCCTGCTCGCCGCAACTGCTCAGAACCTTCGAAAGCTGGCAAAACTGATCCCGGCGCCAACTCCAATGCCCATCTGAACTGGGGCAGACGCTCGCGTGCCGCCCCACTGTGCACACCTCGACAGACAACTCGCCGACTTCTTCAACACAATTGGCGCAAAGCGGACGTGGTCAGCAGCCTCGTGCAGTCGGCGAATAAGCGGAACCGCGTCTTAGTGCTTCGCGTCGTGAATCATACGCACGGAGTAACAAACGAAACCATGGATCCTGTCCACGCGGTGGTGATCGTTGCGGCTAAGGCCGACCAGAACGCAATTCTGCATGTAAACTGGAGAGGATCGGAAGCCGTACCCGTCATCCATTTTCGGCAATAAATGACAAGCGCGAAAAGTGCCGCGAGGTGCAGGGTCCAGATCGCCAACATCATCGCGCGATGTGAGGCGATGGCCACATCCATCGCACATCCGACGGCCTGTGCTGCGTACATCGTCACGAAGGCCGATGCCCATAGCGCCCATCCGGCCAAGATCAGCAATAGCGAGGCAGGATGCTCCCGGCGATCCGTCATGATCCCATCACCCGCGGAAGCCCGTAGACGACCAGCAAGGTTATGGCCCCGATGACGGCGGTGTAGCCATGCCAAAGCGACCCGATGCGCAGATCGACGCTTCGTATCTGTGAGATGTAGTCGGTCCTGCTGCGCCAGATCCCGAAGCCGGCCAGCAGAGCGCCGATTGCTGCGTGGATCGCCGCATAGATGACGATGATGAACATCGCCGCGGCATAGGCATGCCGCGTGACGTCCGGAAGCGTGAGGGTGATCGCAGCGCAGCCGATTACGGTCAGGAGATGCCCAGCCGCCGTCGCCAGCAGCGCGATTTCCCGGTCGCGAGAAACCGCCGCGCGGGGGGCTGCCATCTGCCCACTGATCATGCTCAGCGTCAGCCCGCTGATGGTCAGCAGCACCGGCATCGCCGACCATGTGACGAAGGCGGGGGGCGGCCAGTTCGGCGCCACGACCCACAGAAACAGGATCCCGAAAGTCAGGGAGGTGAATGCGGTTGCGTCGGCTGCGATTAGAAGCGCCATCGCCCACAGGGATGGCGGGTGTGCAGCTTCGCTGTGCAGAACGGCTGTTGCCCCATTTCCCACCGGCAGGGCGCCGCGGTCGCTGCGCTCTCCGGACGCTGGCGTCCAGATCAGGAATGTTACGGCCAGCGCCGCGAGCGCGACGAGTGCGAGCATGTAGAGTTTGAACAGGACTGAGAGAAAGAAGGCACCCGTCACCAGCGCACTGATCAAGGGAAGGAAGGTCCGGTTCGGCAAGCGGATGATCTGCTCGATCCGCCCCGACATCGCATCGACGCCCAGCGTTTCGAGCCAGCTATTGCGGGCGAAGCCGAGATAGCCGCCTCCTGCCGCGAGCCGGTTGCCGAGATCGTTGTTCTCGGCGAGCGGCACCCGCGAGGCGGCATCAGGCAGCGACGCGAAATTGTAGCTCGCTGGCGGGGTCGGCGTCGCCCATTCCAGTGTATTTGCCTTCCACGGATTGCGTGTGCTTCGCCGGCCGAAGCGCCATTGCAGCAGCACGTCGATGGGTGAATAGTGCAAAGCCAATGGCCATCACGAAGCCGCCGACCGAGGAGATCAGGTTGGGCCATTCCCAGCCGTTATCGGCCGCATAAGTGGTGATGCGGCGGCGCATGCCGAGCAGCCCGGTCCAGTGCATGACGAGGAATGTCAGATTGAAGCCGATGATGATCATCCAGAATGCGGGAATGGCGAGGCTGTGCCGCGCCGCGCGCCCGGTGAAATGCGGCAGCCAGTAATAGGCCGCAGCCAGCATCGGGAAAATGAAGCCGCCGACCGGCACATAATGCATGTGCGCGACCACGAAATGGGTGTCGTGGACCTGCCAGTTGAACGGCACGACTGCCAGCATCACGCCGGTCAGGCCACCTAACACGAACACCGAGAAGAAGCCGAGCAGATAGATCATCGGCACTTTGAGCTGCGGCCTGCCCATCGCCAACGTGCCGATCCATGCGAAGATCTGCACCGCCGTCGGCACGGCGACCGCGGTACTCGCCGCAGAAAAGAACGCCAGCCCGAGATGCGGGATGCCCACCGTGAACATGTGGTGGACCCAGAGCCCGAAGCTCAGGAATGCCAGCGCGACAATGCTGACCACGATCCAGCTATAGCCAACGATCTCGCGCCGCGCGAAGATCGGCAAGATCGTGGAGACCATCCCTGCTGCCGGCAGAAAGATGATGTAGACCTCGGGATGGCCGAACAGCCAGAACAGATGCTGCCACAGCAATGCGTCGCCGCCGCGCGTCGGATCGAAGAAGGGCAGGCCGAAAGCGCGCTCGATCTCCAGCAGGACCGAACCGAGGATCAGCGGCGGGAAGCCGAACAGCATCATGAAGGCGGTGACGAGCAGATACCACGCCAGTAACGGCATCTTGTGCAGCGCCATGCCAGGCGCCCGCATCTTCAGGATAGTTGTGATGATCTCGATCGCCGCCGATAATGCCGAGATCTCGACGAAGGTGACGCCGATCAGCCAGAGATCGGCATTGATGCCCGGGCTGTAGGTCTTCGAGGTGAGCGGCGCATACATGAACCAGCCGCCATCCGGCGCAAGGCCGGTCAGCAAACCCATAATGAGGATGGAGCCGCCGAACAGGTAGCACCAGTAGCCATAGGCACTGAGCCGCGGAAAGGCCATGTCGCGTGCGCCGAGCATTTTCGGCAGCAGATACATCGCCAGCCCTTCGAACATGGGTATGGCGAACAGGAACATCATCACCGTGCCATGCATGGTGAAGATCTGGTTGTAGATGTCGGGGCCGAGAAATGCGCTGCGCGGCGTGGCCAACTGCGCGCGGATCAGCATCGCCAGCACACCGCCAATGCCGAAAAACACGAAGGCTGTAATGATGAAGCGACGACCGATGATATTGTGATTCACCGCAGACAGCCGGCCGAGGCCGGGCGGCGTGCGCCAGATTGCATCGAGCTGCTTGTGCAGGCGGATCGCACTTGTCGGGCTGGCAGGCTGGGCCGTATTTTTGTCGATCATGGCGCTTCCTGAGTGAGACGCCGTAACTGATCGGCATAGGACACGCCTGGATGCGCCTCCACGGTGAACTGCATATTGGTGTAACCGGTGCCGCTGAATTCTGCGCTGACGCCATGATAGGTGCCCGGCTGTGATGCCGACAGCCGGATGACATTGATGTGCCCGGGGATGGCGTCAATCTTGCCACCGAGGCGCGGAACCCAGAATGAATGGATCACGTCCGCGCTTGTCACGCGCACATCCACGGGCCGGCCGGCAGGAATATGCAGCACGTTGCGCGACGCACGTGCGCCATTATCAGCATCGGGATAGGTGAAGGACCATTCCCATTGTCGGGCTCGCGCATCGATGCGGAGAACATCGCCGGCGCCGGGATGCGCCAGCAAGCGCTCGCCTGTGAAGAGGGCGTAGATGAGCAACGGCGTCAGCACGATAGCCGGCAGCACCAGCCCGCCCCCGATCAGCCACAGGTTCGGTGAGGTGGCTGCGGCTGCGCCCGGTTTAAGGAAGGTCCAGAGCAGCAAGCCCATCACGCCCGCAAACAGGAGACAGCCGCCGATTAGCATCACCCACCAGAGTTCGGCAATCGCACCTGCCGACGGGCCGGCCGGATCGAGCGTCGAAAGCGGTCCACCACAGCCGGCGAGCAACAGCGTCGTGGCCGCGACAGTAGAGATCGTGAACTTTAATCTGGTCTGGGGTGTTAGGTTTGGAAGAGGTGGCCGATGCCGAATACGATCTCGGAAGAAATCGCCAAACACGATACGACGTCGGTCGTGGCGCTGGCGGGACATCCCATTCATGCCATGCTGGTTGCATTCCCGATCGCGCTGGTGATCTCCACGCTCGGCTGCGACATTTTCTATTGGTGGAGCGGCGATCCATTCTGGGCGCGTGCCGGGTTGTGGGCGAGCGGCTTCGCATTTTGGCTGGGTATTGCGGCCAGCCTTGCAGGCACGGCGGAGTTGCTGCTGGTACCAGGCATCCGCAAGCGCGCCGCGAGCTGGACCCATGCCATCGCCGGGGTGACGTTGGTGTCCATCGCGGGCGCAAATTGGGGACTTCGCCTGATCGACCATGAGGACATCTTGCCGGTCGGCCCGGTGATATCCCTGCTCGGCGCGATCTTTGTCGGCATTGCGGGCTGGCATGGTGGCAAGCTGGTGTTCGATCATGGCCTGGCGGTTTCGACGAATGACTGAAGGCCGCCGGGCCGGCGCATCCAGTCCGGCAGGCCGTTAAGGTCCATCGGCGGCTTCCCGAGCACGAGGAGCAGGATGCAGCCGATCACGGCGATCGTGGCCACGGTGATCGCCGAACTCCGCCACGTCGCATACTGCCCTTGCGGCTTGAAGAGGTTCAGGATGAGGAAACCGGCGCGGATATGGATGATCACCAGCAGGCCCACGATGACCAACTTCAGCATCATCCATGTCGTAAAGACCTCCCGCAAGAACAGGAGGGCTGTGCCGGCAAGCACTGCGATGAAAGCGGCGGGAGAGGTGACGTGGATGAATACGCGCCGCACATGCCGCTGCAGCTCCAGCATGCGCTCACCGTCCCCGGCGGTGCTGCGCTGGCTAAACAGGCTCGGCAGCACCAGCAGGCCGCCACACCAGAAGATCAGTCCCAGAATATGCAGGGCTTTGAGCAGGGCAATCATCGGCTCGCTTCGTCGGCGACGTTCAACTGGATGCGTCCGGCGAGCAATGCCAGCGCTGCGGCCAGGTAGGGGATTGCGCCGGGGACCCACATGATCAGGCCCCCCAGTTGTTGATCCTGAAGCGCGCTCAGTCCCCAGGGCTCGGTCACGGAAACATGCGCAGCATAGAGCGGCACGCGGGCAAAGGTGACGATGGCACCAAGCGCCCCCATCTGGATCACCGTCCCGAGCATGATGCCGAGCGCCGAGCCGAGGGGCGCGGCCGTTGCCAGCACGGATATCCAGAGCCACATGGCGCTGCACAGCAGGCTCAACTCCATTACCCAGAAGATGCGGCTATCGGCCAATGCGGCAGCATAAGGTGCGGGCGCGTGCCAGAACCAGAGCACTACCATATGCGTGAAAAAGGCGAAGGCGCCGAAGCGTCCAAGCGGCGTCAGTCGCCACGCAGAGGGGAATGACGTCACTAGCAGGGGCGCGATCACAGCAACCAGCACCACATGATGCGCCACCCGCGCTGAGAATAGGGCCGAGGTCAGCGCGCAAAGCGGTGAGACGAACAAAATGGCGAGCAAAGTCCAGGCCGTGATCGCTGCGCCAAGGCGCTGGCCGCGACCGTGAATTGGCTCGCGCCAAAGCGTGAACAGTTGAAAGCCGGCAGTGCCGGCGATCAACGCCAACAGCGTGAAATCGAGATTCCAGCGCGACAGCCATTCCGCCGGGACGGGGGCTGATCCGCAATAGGGATCGATCATGTCGCGTCTCCAGACTTAAACCTCGCGACCATGCGTCGCCGCGATCATCGCGATGCGTAGGCGACTGAAAAGCATCGGATGGTCATGACGCAATCCACTTCAGCAGCCAAACGTTCAATCGGGTGTTTCGATGCAACGGCCGAAGGTGACATATGGCCACAGCCAAGATCCGGACCGGATATCAACCCCAATGTCGCCTCCCGTACGATTCTCGAGATGGATCGGATGTCGCGCGACGATATGAGCCTGCGTATCATCCCGCGAGCCCGGAACGCCGCAGGTGAACGCATGTTGACGCCGAACGATGGAACGGCAGCGAGGCGTCAGAGAATGACTGGATTACAAGCAGGGACCAACCTTCGTACCGACGCCAAAAAGGACCCTGCTGCACGTGATACCGTGGAATATACAGGCGCATCGGGCGGTTGGGGTTCGCTGCGCGGGATTGCCGAGACATTCGGAAAGTCCTGGAACACCCCGGCCGTCACCGAAACCTTGCTCAGGCAGAACAAGCCGAAAGGCTTCATGTGCGTGTCCTGCTCATGGAGCAAGCCTGCAGATCATCATGCCATCGAATTCTGCGAGAACGGCGCCAAGGCGACGCTCTGGGAGTTGACGACGAAGCGCTGCACGCCGGCCTTTTTCGCCAAACACGCGGTCAGCGAGTTGCAACAATGGAGCGACTTCGACCTGGAAGACCAGGGACGCCTCACGCATCCGCTGCGCTACGATGCGGCAACCGACCATTACGTGCCGTGCGAATGGGACGAAGCATTCTCAGCCATCGGCGCAGAGCTGCGCGGGCTCGATCCGGACTCGACTGTCTTCTATGCCTCCGGTCGCGCCAGTCTCGAAACATCCTATCTCTATGCGCTGTTCGCGCGCCTGTATGGCACAAACAATCTGCCCGACAGTTCCAACATGTGTCATGAGACGACGTCGGTGGCGCTCAAGGAGACCATCGGCGTCTCGGTCGGCACCATCGTTTTCGAGGATCTCGCCAAATGCGACGCGATGTTCTTCTTCGGTCAGAACACCGGCACCAATAGCCCGCGCTTTCTGCATCCGCTGCAGGATGCCGCCAAACGCGGCGTCAAGATCATCACCTTCAATCCGCTGCGGGAGAAGGGGCTGGTGAGCTTCATCAATCCGCAAAATCCGTCCGAAATGCTGACCGGGGATGCGACCCCGATCTCGTCGCAATATCACCAGGTGAAGGTCGGCGGCGACATCGCTGTGATCCTCGGCATCTGCAAGCACGTCTTTGCCGCCGACGACGTGGCAAAAAACGCCGGCGCCAAGCGGGTGATCGATGTCGATTTCATCGCCCAGCACACGGACGGCCTCGAAGAATTCGAAGCCCGTGTCCGCGCCATGTCATGGGACTCCATCGAGACGGCATCGGGCCTGTCGCGATCGGCGATCGAACAGGCCGCGCAGGTTTACGTGGACGCCGAGCGGGTGATCGGCATCTACGGCATGGGCCTGACGCAGCATGCCCACGGCTTCGAGAATGTCGCGATGCTCGTCAATATGCTGCTGCTACGCGGCAATATCGGCCGCGAGGGCGCCGGCATTTCGCCTGTGCGAGGCCATTCCAATGTGCAGGGTCAGCGCACCGTCGGCATCGCCGAGAAGCCCGACCTGGTGCCGCTCGACAGGCTGGCCGAACAGTTCGGTTTTGAGCCGCCGCGCCATGAAGGCATGAACACGGTTGCTGTCTGCGAAGGTCTGCTTGAGGGCAAGGTGAAAGCCTTTATCGGCCTTGGCGGCAATTTCGTGCGCGCGATTCCCGATAACTCCGTGGTGAAGCTTGCCTGGAGCCGGATGCATTTGACTGTGCAGATTGCCACCAAGCTCAATCACAGCCATCTCGCGACCGGGAAGGCGGCCTATCTGCTGCCATGCCTCGGTCGTTCCGAGGAAGACATGCAGGCGTCGGGGCCGCAGGCGGTCACGATGGAAGACACGTTCAGCCACATCCACGGATCGATCGGCCGCCGCTCACCGGCGAGCAAGCATCTTAAGTCGGAAATTGCCATCGTCGCAGAGTTGGCCAAAGCCACATTGCCGGCGCATCCAAAGGTGCTGTGGGATGAGTGGGTCGCGGATTACTGCCGCGTGCGAGACCTGATCGCCGAAACCTATCCAGAAGAATTCTCGGACTTCAACGAACGGATGTTTACGCCCGGTGGCTTTTATCGGGGCAATGCTGCGCGCGAACGCATCTGGAAGACCGAAAGCGGCAAGGCTGCTTTCACCATCCCCAACGACAGCTCCTCGACCGGCTTCCGCGACGCGCCAGGGCGCTTCCGTCTGATCACCTTGCGCAGCAATGACCAGTTCAACACGACGGTCTACGGCACCAGCGACCGGCTTCGCGGGATCGAAGGCAAAAGGGATGTCTTGCTAATCAACCATGACGACATTGTTCGTGCGGGATTGACGGTGGGGCAGCGCGTATCGCTCGTCAGCGATGCCGGCGACAACGTGCATCGTCGAGTTGGGCCGCTCGAGGTCACGCCGTTTCGTCTGCCGGACGGTTGTCTTGGCGCTTATTACCCCGAAGCAAATCCGTTGGTCGCGCTTGCCAATCACGATACCAAATCACAGACGCCGGGATACAAGTCTGTGCCTGTCAGGATCGTGGCATAAGCGAGACGGCTGCGACAGCTCATTCTTGCTTGCGCAGATAAGCGAGTGCATAGGCGGTAGCGATCAGAAAGCCGCCAACGATATTGCCGAGGGTAACAGGAACCAGGTTGGCGATGAAACCTGCAACAGATATGGATGGAAATGATCCGGCCGTGATGCCTGCGGTTTGCCAGAATTGAACGTCTGCAAAGCTCTTGATCATCCATCCATAGGGAATGAGGTACATGTTCGCGACCGAGTGCTCCAGACCTGCAGCGACGAAGGCAGAAATTGGCAGCAGGACCGCGAAGATCTTGTCGGTAACTGACTTGGCGCCGTAGCTTATCCACACCGCCAGACAGACCAGCATATTGGCGAGCACGCCGCTGGCAAAAGCCGGCAGGAAGCCCGGCGCGCCCTTTGTTTCTGCAAGTTTGAGCGCAGCGTGACCGACAGTCCCATCGCCAGCCAGATGTACCTCCGATACAAGAACCAGTATCGCGATCAGCAATGCACCGGCCAGATTGGCCAAATAGGCCACACCCCACGCCGCGAGCATCTCGCGCAATGTTAATCGGCGGGCAATGAGAAGTCCGGCCATCAACGTATTACCCGTAAACAGCTCGGCGCCCGCGACAATCACCAAGACAAGGCCCAGTACAAAGACCAAACCTGCTAGTATCTGGCTCAGACCATGGGGCAAGGCGTCTCCGCCCGCCAGAGCAATGGTCGCGAAAAGAGCACCGAATGCGATGTAGGCGCCTGCAACCACGCCAAGTATCGTAGCGGTGGTCAATGGGAGGGAAGCCTTCTCCTTAAGCGCATCGCTGACGTCTTCGGCTAGAGACAATGGCTTTGGAGCAGCAAGAGCTTCGACCGGATCGTGAACCATACTATTCTCATCTTCCTATTGGCAGAGGCAAGCGATGCGCGTGTACTTCGCTGCGGATTTGGAGGCAGACCCCGCACGGGTACAAGCGGCCAACAAGAAGCCACCCGGAAAGTTTCTGAACGTTGCCGCGACTATCGAGCGCGCCCATAGGGTCATAGTGGATCTGTCTGCTTCCGCTAGGCGCAAGCTTTCGATGCGAATTCCGCAATGCCCGCTTCTGGCGGATTGTGTTGAAAAACTCCCCTGTTGAAGCGGGGCGCCATCGCTGATTCAATCCCGCTATCGGCGGAGGCTGAATCGATGATGGGTCCACAGCAGACTGATCAGGCGGCTCTGTTCTACGAATTCTCGCTGGAGCGACACGTACCAGCCGCCCATATGCTGCGGAACATCGACCGGTTCGTCGATCTGTCTGTCGTTCGGAGCGAGTTGGCGCCCTTCTACAGTTCGATCGGACGGCCATCGATTGATCCTGAGCTGCTCGTCCGGATGCTGCTGGTTGGCTACTGTTGCGGCATCCGGTCGGAGCGCCGGTTGTGCGAGGAGGTTCACCTGAACCTCGCTTATCGCTGGTTTTGCCGTCTTGGCCTCGACGGTGAGGTGCCGGATCATTCCACCTTCTCAAAGAACAGACATGGTCGCTTCCGTGATTGCAATCTCCTGCGCAAGCTGTTCGAGACAGTAGTGCGACGCTGCATGGCAGAGGGGCTGGTCGATGGAACGGCCTTCGCCGTCGATGCCAGCCTGATCGCTGCCGACGCCAACAAGCAGCGCTCCGCTGTGGGGACTGAGGACCATGACTGGGACGCGCTTGCCCGGGCGCGGCGGTCCGTCCGCGAGTACCTCGACACACTGGACGAAGCGGCCTGGGGTGCAGCGAGCGAGACGGTGCCGAAGTTTGTCTCTCGATCCGATCCGGCCGCGCAATGGACCGGGGCTCACAAAGGCCACGCCTTTTTTGCCTACGCCGACAACTACCTGATCGATCTGAAGGCTGCGGTGATCGTCGATGTCGAGGCGACACGCGCCATTCGACCGGCCGAGGTCGGTGCTGCACGCACGATGATCGCGCGTACAAAGGATCGCTTCGGCATCCATCCCGAGCGCCTAGCTGCCGACAGCGCTTACGGATCAGCCGACATGCTGGCCTGGTTGGTGGACCAGCGTAAAATTGAGCCGCACATACCCGTGTTCGACAAATCGGCTCGCGAGGATGGGACGTTTGCCCGCGATGAATTCACCTACGATCGGGAGGCTGACATCTATCGCTGCCCGGCGGGCAAGCTGCTGACTTCAACTGGAACACTGGTGAATGACGGAGCGACGCTTCACTATCGCGCCAGCAAGCGGGACTGCGACATCTGCGAACTCAAGCCACGGTGTTGTCCGAAGATGCCAGCTCGCAAGGTACCACGCTCGATCTACGAGAGCGCTCGCGATGTGGCGCGCGGGATCGCCAGAACGGAAGCCTACGTAACCTCGCGACGTGAACGCAAAAAGATCGAAATGTTGTTCGCTCATCTAAAGCGTATCCTGCGCCTCGACCGGCTTCGTCTGAGAGGTCCTTGCGGTGCTCGCGACGAGTTCCTGCTCGCTGCCACCGCTAAGAACCTTCGAAGCTGGCAAAATTGATCCCGACACCGGCTCCGATGCCCATCTGAACTGGGACAGACACTTGCACGCCGCTCCTCTGCGCACTGGCCGATAGCCAACTAGCTGACTTGTTCAACACAATCGGCGCTAAGCAGTCATTCAGCCGGAGGTTCTAGTCTTCACAAGCTCGCTGGGAGCGACGCGGTGGGAAGGGTGGAGTGAGGCCAGCTCTATGCCCGCTTGGAATAAGGGTCAAATTACTGGCCAAAAACTGCCCCTCAAACCGAGGGAAGTCTGGGGGATGATAAGGGCGAGATTGGAAGCCGCCTCAAACTCGCGAGAGCATGAACACACAGAGCCTTCGACTCAACCGATGAAACATCGTGAGATAAGCGGCGAGGACATTCCGCTCCGGCAGGAAGTGAGTTCGTCGTTAACCATCCAGCCAGGCGAACTCTCTGCATCCAGTTCGGCTGTCAGAATGAATGTAGGGGCGGTGCTGTCGGTCATCGCTAGACCGGCAATTGGCCAACCTGTCGGCGGATCTGGTTCTGCGTCGAGATAGTTAGCTGCATCGTAAATGCAGTAGAGTGTGATTCTTTAAATGGCACCGTTATGTCGCAAAAATCGAGATCGGTTAAATTGAGAATGAATAATCGCCGATCGTTGACGTTCAAATCGACAGAGCGTCGCGCGGACATGCGCGGCGCTCCTACTATGACTGAAGTCTGCCCAGTTCAGATCGGCCAAAACTCCATCTGACGCGGGTCGATCTGTGAATCGTGTTTCTTAGTACGCGTCCGCTGCTTCTTCTGATTTTTGTGCCATTCATTCCAACGGTCCAGCAACTGCGTAGGAACGACGTACCTTGATGTCCCATGGCCATTTCTGCTGGCGTCCCGGATCAGGGCTAATTCTTTCAGCAAAGTAATTGCCTCCATTGATGTCGGCGTGCGGCCGCGAACGATTCGATCAAATGCTTTGCGCGCCGCGGTAGGCAGTCCAGTGCAGGGGTGCTGCGTACTCATACTCAACTCCAAAAAATGAGGGTAATCATTGTCTTGGTGAGTGCTCAACTTGTATCTAGGCATGGTGATAGACAAGCGCGTCGTGAAGGTTCTTGCGATCGAAACTGTGGAGACCAACTAAGAATCTTCGCGATGAGCAGTTAACTGTCGTTAGCTGCCCATTAGTACGTAGGAACATGCCGGCGATCTGCTTTGGTTGGACGAGCGACAGTCAACTCCGGCGTTCGCCCTAGAAAATCAGACGCAGCAAAGTTTCAGTTGTAGCTCAACTGTGCTTGTGGAAATGCCGAAAATCTTCTGTCCACCCTCGGCTTCCGGAGCGACGGTCGGACGAACCGGTTGATCACGTCATGGACGGGCGCTTCGCGGTACGCCGGGTTCGCGGCCACGTTCGACGCGGCCCTGTTGATCAGTTCGGCCGGATCGACACTGGTTTCCCCGGCTTCACGTGCCTCAAGCAGCGCCGCCATGCAGGCGTTCGCTGCGACGTAGGTCGGAGGCTCGCCGGCCGCCTTCAGCCTTGCCCGGTAGTCGTGATCTCGATTGCGTTTCTCGCTCATGACCGGCAGCGTCGCAGGCGACGCGGCAGGAAACTGTCCGCTCGCCTACGGTCCGGACGGCGGGAAAAAGACTCCGCGGTCGCGCAGCAGGCCGTCCCGTCGGCGCTTCAGGACGTAGTCGATCTGCTTCCGGTCGTAGCCGGCCGTCATCAGTTCCGAGAACACCGTCCGGACCAGATCAGCGACTCTCAGCTCGGTCCGACCGGCCTTATCATCGATGCCGTCCATCAGCAGCAGCGCGTCGAGGACCGCCGATGCGACCACGTCGCCCTGCGGTCGCTTTGCGTCGTCGGCCGACTTGCGCCAGGCGGCGGTCCGCAGTCTGCCTTTGGCTCGCTTGACCTCAATGGGCTGCACCTGACGGCGGCGGGCGGCACGCGGCGAAGCCGGGCGGTCCGGCGAGCGGGCGAAATGCTCCGCTCGGACGCGGTCGCAATCGGAGATGAGGTCGGCGGTGGAAGGTTTTTTGATCATGGCCGGAATCTTAAGGGCGGCCGCTGCAAGTCGGAAGGGAAGAAGAAGGTCAGTCGCGATGACCGGATCGGGAGGCAGGACCATCGATAGTGATGCTGTCCACCGGGCGGGCCTGCGAAGCCGCCCGTAGCTCAGCGCAGCGTCAGCCGGTCCGGATGGAGATGAGATGCGCGCAGCGCGCCGACGGCCGCCCAGAGCTGTTGCGACAGGGGATGGCGCGATCGGGCAATGATCGGACGTGGATCGTCGTTACCGGGACCGGAGGACCGTTCGGATGGGTTGTCGGCAGGCAGGTTCGAGGTGTTGACCGGATCGATGATCGTCTCGACCGGCTGGATGGTGGGCTGGTCGGATATCAGATCAGTGGTTCTGACCGGCATAGTGGTAAGGGAAGTGTCCTGCTTTTTATCATGGGCAGTATCGTGGACAACGGCCGGGACCGGCATTGGAACGGCGTAGATCATGCGGTTGCGCGCACGTTTTGCAGCGTTCTCGGCTTCCTTGTAGGCCAGCAGGCGCGCGGCTTCCTCGCGTTCAATCCGTTCCATGATCGAGGGGACGTGTCCGACGGCCGCATCGTAGCGCTGATACGCGTACGACCGGCTCACCACCTTCGTCGCGATCAGACGCTTGACGACCGCCGCCTTGTTCGTGAGCCCGAGCATGTTCGCTTGCGCGATCGCTTCGGCGATGCGCGGGAGGCTGGTCTCGCGACGGATGCGCCCGGTCTCGGTCCCGCCGACGCTCTTCGCCGTCCTCTCGGCCGTCACCGGGTCCGATAGGCGGCGGCCGGCGAAAAACGGGTCACGGGCGACGACCGCTTTGCAGTCGCGACCGCGGCGTTTTCTGAGAGCGAGGCCGTTCTCGTCCAACTTCCAGACGCGACGGGTGAGGCGACAGCGCAGGCGGAGCATGCGGTCGAAGCCGGTGCCACCGCCAGTGACGCGCATCGCCTCGTCCCGGATCTGCGTAGCGAGCCATTCGCCGAACGTGTCGCGGTTCGCCCATGCGGCCAGGAACGCCGGATTGCGCGTTCGCTGCGCGTTCTTCATGAAGTCGATGACGACGTTGCCGAGCTCGATCCATGCCCGCTGACTGCCGATCGCGTCCTTGAACCCACGCAACGCCGAGCGCTCGACCATGGCCTCGGTCTTGGCATTCATGTCTATGAGGGGCTCGACCATCGGGGTGCCGCCGCTATCGAGCACCGCCCGCCCTTGTTCGTCGCGGACTGGTCGTATTGCGTCGCGCCAGTCAGCCAACGACATCCAGTTGTCGTGGATCGAGAAGGTCGCATAGATGAGGCACAACGGGTTTTTCGTACGCCCGTGGTGAGCGTAGAGCGGATCGGCGCCGATCTCTCCCAGTCGATCGCAGATGCCGCGCTGAACGCGACGCAGCAAGTAAACGAATTTGGCCTGGGCCTTCTTGTTACCGGTGCCCTTATCCTCATCGTAGAGGTCATTGAGCACTGCGGCATTCGGCGGCAGCCACCAGATGAGATGCGGTCGGATGAGCACGCCATCGATGATTTTGCATGTGATCAAGTTCGGCCAAAAGCGGCCGTCGGGGATCAGGCGCGCGATGTGCGCCATCAGGTATCCGATCGATTCCCAACATGAGTCCAATTCCTGGATGATGTAGCTCACCATCCGGGTGAGGAGCTGAACGTAAGGCTTATCAAGCGTCAGGCACTTCGACAGCCCCTCGTTGACGTAAATTTTGTCGTCGCCCCCGCGCGCCTTCTTGTCAGTCGCTGCCGGAATGCGACCGAGGGACGCGGCGAATGCCGATCGGAAAGGCGCACCATCCGGCAGAACCTCAGCCATCGCCGGCATGCGATGACCACCAAGCACACCGCCGTCGGTGCGCTGGCCATGCTTCATGCGATCGGCGATGGCATGACTGATCCGGCGATTTTTCGCGATCGAGCGCTCTTTCGTTTCCTGTGCGTCGGCGCGCTTCTCCGCTTCCAGCTTCAGCGCCTTCTCGCGTTCCCAGTCCGACAGCCCAGGGGCTTCGCTCGGCAGCGGCGCTTCGATCTTCTTCTGCTTTCGCTTTTTCGGATTGTTCGCAGGCGCTGCCTCGCGCTCGGCCTTGCGCTCCAGCTTGCGGCGTTCGCGACGAATCTTCGCGAACCGCTTTTCCGAGCGGGCCTCATCGGCGGCAGTCCAGAAGCCTTGGCAGCCCTGCGGCAGCGCGCCGGCCTCGACGGGATTCAGGATCGGGATGGTTACATCGCGCGGGTTGAACCTGAAAACACCGGTCGTGTAGCGAGAGCGGTCCTCGGGCGGCGCGGCGACGTGATGCGGCACAGTAGCGAGATCGTCGACCATGGAAGGCGGCAGCGCGCGGCCCACAAGACCGCAGCAGCCCGCGGCTTTGAACCGGAGTGCGAGGCGTCCCTCAGGCGAGCCCTCTGGCATCGCCGCAGCGATCTGATCCCACTTATGCGTCAGCAACGCGCCGGGAGGCACGTTTGCAAAGGCAGCGTCGACGGTCGACTGGAGCACGGTCGGATGAATCCTTGGCCAAGGCAGCCAGTCAGCGTCATGGCCCAGCATTCGTCAAGCAACCGCGCTGCCTACTAATGATGGCATTTCGCGCGAGCTACATGAGCACGAAACCTATCGGCGACGATGCAAGATTCAAATCGTGAACACGTCTCCGAGCCCCTGGGAGTCGATGTGTCTGTCGCCGCCGCGGTCACGACCGTCGCCGATCTGGATGCAAGATTCAGACTGTTCTCAGATCGGACCGAACTCTACAAAAACCGGACACCGAACGACCTGATAGTCGCAATGTTGCATCGTTGGGATCGTACAAGATTTGCAAAATGCTGTTATTACTACGCTTTTCGACTCCAGTAATGCAAATATTGCACGATCAAAATTAGGACCGACTACGGGCCTATCGTCCAGGATGTAGTCGATAGCCCTACAACCTACTCCGGAAACCTGGAAAATATTTTTGGGTTTTCCCCGTAGTTCGTCAGCGACCTTTCTTCGGACGCGTCGGAGGGACACGACCCTTTGCGGCAGCTCGCAGTCCCGCGAGACCGCCCTTAGGCGGGTCTTCCAGCCAGTCGGTCCCGGCGTCCTTGGGCGCTGCCTTCTCAGGGGGGCGTATCTCCGCATCGACCTTCTTTCGCCCGATGCTGTCCAGTTGCGCGTCTTCTTTGATGTTTAGGAACAGCAACAAAATTTGCTCCACGTAGAGACTGCGCGTCATGCGCGCCGCTGCGGCGCATTCGGTAAGGACCTCAAGCAGATCCGGATGCACGCGCAGCACCAGCCGCTCGGACCTGATGTCGAGCGGGTCTCCCGGTGGGCGGCCGGTCGCGACAAATCCTTTCTGAGCTCGCCGAGGCATCTCAGCCCCCTTGACAGCTTTCGCAGGCTTCCTCGCTCTCGAATCTTTAACCATACCGTAATCGAATCCTTGATTTGTTACACGTTACGTTGCAACGTAAACATACCGAACCTGTCAACAAATTATCTGAGTCCTTGAGCCATGGCGAGTCCCGATCGCGATGAATTGCTGATGCTCGTCCTCGAGGACCGGGCCGAGAGCGCGTCTCCCTGGCGGTCGTTCGCGGAGGCCGCGAACGAGGTCATGCGGTGCGTGATCCGGAGGCGGAATGTCGATTTGGAAGCGAGCGCGGGCAGCGGTCAGGAGATGGAAAATCATGACGAACAACCGAACGCTGCCCGTCCGGCTACTCGAACTCGCTGACGACCGTTTCGGCGCCGGCGACATCGCGTGGGTTTTCGTCGGAGATCTCCTCGACGTTCTGGATCAGGATGATCGGCGCGAACTGCGGCTCGCGATGACCAGCGAAGATTTTGGTGATCATGCGAAGCGCCGGACGCCGATTATCCTGGCCGCGGAGAATCTCAGGCTGGCGAACCATCATGCCGAGGCGCTCGCGCTGCGGATGCTGGCCGTCCGCTGTTGCGATGCCGACGAACTCGATGGGATCTACGACGCCATCGAGAAGCGTGCGCTCGCCTTCGTTTCGACCGTCCCGGTCGAGCAGAAGGACAGGGCGGACCGGATCGTCCGAGCGCTGGAAGTCTGGGAAGCGGCGGCGCTCGGCGCGTTCCCAGCGGACGAGCGGTCTTTGTTCGACAGGGTTGCCGAGCAGGGCGAGCGCCCAATCGATTTCAACATGAAGTTCGTGGACCCCGCCGTGGCCGCCGCCTTGCCGATGCCGCTTGAGCTGCTTCTGCTGAAGCGCTGGGACGACGCCATCGAGACCGCGTGGCAGCGGACGCAGCTTCTCGCGAGCGAGGGCGACGTGCTGATGATTGAGGCGCTTTTCCGCCAGCACGGCTACCCGTCCAGGGACGAATGGGCGTCGGCGATTGACATCGTGGTGCAGTCGCTGGATCAGCGCGGCTACGTCGAGCACGCCACCGCCTGGCGGATGCTGCGGGTCGACGCGCAAGACCCGTTCTCGGTGATGGCGATGCTGCCCCATCTCTATTGGCATCTCGACCGGGCAACGCTGGACGAGTCCACGAAAAGCGAGCTGCGACACAGGTTGCACTATTGGAATGAGATCGCGAACGGGAAATGGATCGACTCAGAGTTTTCGGTCTTCCGAATCGCCGGCGTCGAAGGCCCAAACCGCTCGAAGGAGCGGCAAGCCGCGGGCGGCGCGCCCAAGGGAATATGGGCGGCGGTCAATAAGGAGCCGGAGGAAGGCGTTGTCAGCGGCGAGACCAAGCTGCTGCCGAGGGGCCTGCCGCCCGGCATCATCGTGATCCCGAAGGCAGGCGCGACGACGCTCCGACGCGATACGCATGGCGAATACCGAGACCTCGTCGGCCAGCATCTGTCGTTCGTGATGACGCCGAACCTGTCTGAGGTCCGAGCGGCGCTGCTGCGCGAGTATCCGCACGCGGTGCGCGAGATCGGTGTGCTGCTGCGCGACCTCAAGCAGGGGACGCCAGCCGTTATGAAGCCGATGCTGATCGTCGGCGAGCCCGGCGGCGGCAAGTCGCGCGTGGTCCGGCGGCTTGGCGAGGCCTTAGGTTTGTTCGTCTACCGCTACGATGCCAGCGCGGCCATGGACAACATGTTCGGAGGCGTCAGCAAGTCGTGGTCGAGCACCGTCCCCTCGGTGCCGACGCGTGCGCTTGCCATGGCGAAAAGTGCGAATGCCATCGTGATGGTAGACGAGATCGAGAAGGCTGGATCGTCACGGCACAACGGGAATTTGTGGCAGGCGATGGGGCCGTTTTTGGAACGCGAGACTTCGAGCCGATATCGCGACGTGTCGCTCGACTGCGAGGTGAACCTTGCACACGTCTCCACGATCGCGACGGCGAACTCGCTCGACGGTTTGCCAGCGTTCCTGCTCGACCGCTTTCGGATCATCCGCTGGCCGATGCCGACGCTCGCGCACCTGCCGCAGCTTGCAGCCGGCGTCCTGGCGGAGATCGAGCGCGAGACGGACGAGCAAGGATTCAATTTACCGCTGGATCCCGACGAGCTCGAAGCGATCGGCCGCCTCTGGGCGCGGCAGAAATTCAGCATGCGTCGCCTGCGACGGATGATCGAAGCCACGCTCGACGCGCGCGCAGCAACCGCACCGAGGCACTGATGACCGAGCATTACAAAACGGAGGCCCTGGTGAACGCGCTGATGATGACCGGCGCCGGGCCGTCGGCGGAGGCGATCGCGGCGGCGCCGGAGCTGACGGACTGGCGGTATGAGGTGAACGAACTGACCGGCGTGATCGTGCTGACCGGGCGGAGCGAGGGGCACCCGTCGATCCCGAGCACTGAACTAATGTCGACGACGCGGGTCCGGTACGTCGAGCCCGAATTTGCGTTCGCCATTACCAGCAATCGCATCTATCGCCTCGGTCCGCGGAGGCCGCGGGGATGAGGGCCGGCATCGAGGCATTGATCGAGAAGCTGCAGCGCGGCTGGAATCCGGACGCGAGGCAAATCTATGTCCCGCAGCAGGACGTGCTGGACTGGTCTTGGTGGCCGAACTCGGAGGCGCAGACTCTGTTCGTGCGCGGCGTCGATCTCGACGGCGGGATGGTGCTGCATGAAGTCCTGTGGATCGACCGGCACCTGGAATGGGCAGTCGCGCCGTCCGCTTTTCTCTGGCTTTACGACCCTGAAGAGTCGCAAAAGGTGAGGTATCTCGGTGGCTGAATTCGAACGACCATTCGGCGGCTTGCTGCATGCGGCGGAAGAAAAGGTGAAGCTGCAGGTGGCAATCGACATGATCTCGCGTGTTGTTGAAGCGCGCTTTCCGGAGCGAGGCATCGTCAATCACCTGGTCGCAATGAAGCTGCACGCGGCCATGAATGAGCTTCTGACAAAGGCGACGTTGGCCAAGACATTCGAGGAAATCTTCGACCTAACGGCAGCTAAGCCGCCTTCACGTAACAAGCGGAAACGAAAGTGAAGACGTGGGCTGACGTCGATCGTGCTGTCTCGATCGCGCTGCGCGAGATCGGTTTCGTCTTGCGCGCCGCCGACCGGCCCGTCCCGGCGGACGAGTTCGATGCATGGAAGCGGACGGCTGCCATGGTATTCGGGCTCAATCGATCGTTCCGACTTCTGCAGGACGCCATGCTCGCGATCGCCGAGATCACCGGCGTAGACGGCTGGGGCGACGCGGACGTCGAGATCGATATGGACTGCCTGTTCGAAGCCGAGGTCCGGCTGCCGAAAGCCGTCGATGCCGCGCGCCGTCTCCAGGTCTCGGTGCCTGAGAAGGTCGCGTACCACAAGTCGAGATGGGACCAGGACCGGGTGCGTCTGGATCGCACGTATGCGATGGCGCGCGCCGCGCTTGAAGGGCGCGATGAGGATTGCATCGATGGCGAGGTAGTGATGCTGTGGCGGGTCCTGGGACTGCCGCCGAAGCCGGTAACGCGGTGGCAGCGCGTGAAGCGCTGGTTCTCGCATCGGCGGTGGCGGGTCTATTTCTGGTGGAAGCATAGGAGAGATCGGTGAGGACATTCGTGATCGCCGAAATCGGTGGAGACCATCGCACGCGAACGTTGCAGTATGATGGGATCCGCCTGATCATTGGCGATGCCGGCAACGACTACGCATTGCATCAGTCGCAGCCGCGACTGGACGTGGAGACGGCCACACCGTGGGAGATACTCTCCCTCGTTACGCCGGTTGTCGCGATGGAGGTGAACAGGCGAATTGCCCTCGACGAATTGGCCCAGCGCTGCCGCAAAGGATGGAAGGCGACGCCTGGTGAGATACCCTCAAAAGTTCACCAAAGAACCCTGAGCAACGCGAAGCTCGCTGTCGATGGGCTCGCGTATCCGGATGATATGGACGGACTTTATTATCTGCCGGCGACCCGCATCATGGGTATAGCGACCGACGGCGGGCGAGGGTGGACCGGCGAGATACTCTGGATCGCCGCCGATCAAAGTTACGCGGTCTGCGACAACGGATTTTACTGGCTGCCGTCGACATGAAGTCGCCGAGTGGCGACATTCAACGGCGATCAATCTCTTGGCCCACAAAATGTCGCCGCTCGGCAACATGGAAATACGTAGTAGATGTGAAGCTAACTACACTTAGCTGCCCTATGGAAAATATTGTTCGCGATCGAGTCCTTGAGGTGTTGACGCATTCAGAGAGTGGCCTGATGATTCGCGTCGCAGGCGACGTTTAAGAAGCCGGGATACGAACGTCGTGAGCGCAGCACGCGCGAGAGCCAAGCCTGCCCCCGCACTTTTTCGGAGAAGATGAAGTGACATCCAAGCGCTCGCCTCATTGCCCGTCGTGCGGAGCCGAAGCCGGTTTCACTGTCGCATACTCTCCCTATCGAAGCCGCGGAAACCTTGATGGCGTCGTCATCCGCGAGGTCACCTTTTCTTGCTCGCACAAGAACGATTGTCGCGACGCGAATCTTAGGGTCGCGTGCAATTTCACGTTCGATCACAAGGCCGGCACGATCACCCTCTTGGTCGAGGGAAACGAGAGTTGGTTCGAAAACAGGTATGCGCGTCGCGCTGCGGGAGAGCGCGTCGAAGACCATGCGCCATGGACGTCCGGCGTTTTGCCGAAGGTCGGCGACACCGTGATCATGTTCGGCGAGCCGAAAGTCGTTAAATCCGTAACGGTGGCTGGCTGATGTCTCGCTCCGACATGACTGCTTCCGACAACCGCATTCTGGCTGCGATGGCGGCAGGGTGTCGGGCGACCGAATGCTTTTCGAGCGGCGACAAAGAGAGATCGTGGTGGGCCTTCTTCGTCGTTCATCCGGACCGCCGCCGTCGGAATCATGGCACCCCAGCGTTCGATAGATTGATAGAAGCTGGCGCAATCAAGGTCGGCCGGCGCGTCGCAGATTGGGACGGCCTGAGCAGTCAGCGCCACAAGCTGCTGCTGCTGACCGAGGTCGGAGCCGAGCGTGCATCCACCGTCCGCGACTTCGATGTCGATCAGCACTTCGCCGGCAAGCGGGTCTGGATGCCGACTGACGAGCATCGGGCCAGCGCATACTATGCGCAGCGCGATCTCGAAAAGGAACAGATACTCGAAGCGATGGAACGCCTCGGGTACCGGATTCCTCACCCCGATCTTGACCTCCCGTTTTAGGAACGATGATGTCCGAACTGTCCCGCCGCGATCTCATCGCCGGAGCCGCCGCCACTGTGGCGGTCGCCGTTATGCCTGCGACTGTGCTCGCCGCGGTCGAGCCTCCGCTCGATTCCTACGACTGGATGCTGCAGCAGATCGCCCGCGAGGCGCGGCGGCCTTTTCCGCCCGCGCCTTGGGTCGACCGGCAGACGTTCTGCGACGGCGAGTGTCACTGGACTTTTTACAAGGCCCGCCTGGAGTGGGTTGGCATCAGGTATGCGACGCTTACGGACGCCGACTTCGCGGATATGGAGAAGCCGTTGCCACCGTCTCCTGACGACTACAGCCTCGCCGACCTTGATGACGATGGGATACTGACGCGACCAAAGGCGGAGGAATGATGCCCGCCCACCAGTGGCACCTCTCGTTCGACCGCGTGATTTGCCGCGCGTGCGGCGCTCGGTTCTCGGACGGGGACGGGATGGCTTGCAAGGGCACCGGGAAGGTGAGGCCGCGGGCCACGGCCGTCAGACCGGTGGCGGAACTCGGACGCGTGATTACTGTATGTTCACAAGTGGTCCCGCTTGATCTCGTCGCGGGAGACCGCGCGATTGATGGGACTTCCGGACACCTACCGGTTGCCGCCGAACTACAACGAGGCGTACCATCTAACAGGGGACGGAGTCGTCGTCCCCGTGGTGCGCCACCTGGCCGAGAACATCTTCGAACCGATCTTGGCTCCCTTCCGAGTGCGCGCCGCAGCCTAAGCTGGGGTCCAATGTCTGCGCCTATCATCCCGTGCGAGAAGAACGCCGATCGCGAACGAAGTCCTATGCGACATCGCTCGACGACGCCAAGGCCGCGTTCAAGGACCGATGGGAGCGTCTGCTGCAGCAGGGCGGCGTGCCGGCGCATCTACGCTGAGCCGGCAGAGTGCCGGTTAGTTGGCTCGGTTCTCGAGTTGCCGGATCGCCGCTTTGGCTTGCCTGGTTCCGACCAACGAAAGGCCGAGCTGCCGCGCCATCTTCCGCACGGAGCCGGTTTTCCTGTTCAGCGCGGCCGCCGCGCGAACTACCGATGCGCCTTCGCTCGATAGTTTCCGCAGCCGCTCGATGTCGGCCTCGGTCCAGCTACGACTGTTCGTCATGTCTATTCCGCTACTTCGGTGGCTGCAGGGCCGGCGAGTTCGCCCACTTTTCTATCTTGGCGAAGAGCTCTTCCTGCAACGCCAGCTCGTCGTGCCGGTCGCGTTCGGCAGGTGCGACCTTGCTCGCGCCGCCAGCATCTGCTTCGATCTTGCGGAGCGGCTTCTCGGATCGTGCAATATGGTTTCGACGCTCAAACATTCACAGCGCCTCTCTGTCGGATGAAATCTGGAGGGCGGGCGAAATTTAGCGGGTCATCAGGGACGACCGCTGACGCATCGGACACCTGCGCGGGAGCGGAGTCCAGCGATCTTTTATTTCTTATTTCTGGAACATATCGCCCGCGAGCGCTTCTCGCTGTCGAGGTGCGGATGTTTCGATGGCTATTCGGCAAGTTGACCGATTCGGAAGGGGATGAGACGGTATCTGTCGCACCTCTCGAATCCTTGGTGGACCGCTCGGCGCTGGCGGATTTCGTCCGGCTTCTCCGCAAGGCGGAAACCGATGAGACGGATGATGGCAAGGAATCGCCGTCTCTGGAATAATCACTCCGGCGGGCCGTCCGTCTCCGCGGCTTCCGCCTTCGCAAGCTGGCTCTCGATCTCCGCGACGAGCATGGTCAACCTGCCCTTGGTGAGCGGATCGATGGGTTCGGCAACCATGCGCCACGCCTGCTCCAGGCGCCGGTAGAGCTCTTTCTTGTCTTCCACGCTGCCATCTTTCTACACGTCTCGGACTCTCTACGTGGACAGGGTCGCATCGTTCGATCTGCAGCCATTATTCTTTCGCAGGAGCGTGAATCACGCCGACCTTTCTCGCCAGGTGCCAAAGTTCGATATCGTGGCCGTCGAGCAGCGCATGCGCGGCTCGCAACGCCTCCGCGTCGTCGACTGCATCGATCGGCTTGAAATCCATGAAGCGTCCGTCTGGACCGACGATGTAGGCTCGGTAGTCGGGCATCGGCGCCCCTTTCCGGCTGTGCCGTTTTGCTCACGGATAACGTCCAGCGGTTCCGATCCGCCATGCAGCCGGCGCAGTTTCGCATTCGGGAACCCTAAGCGCTGCGCCATTCCGGCCAGCACCCATCGTCATCGCGGTTGCCCGTCCGCGACTGGCAGCCGCCCTCAAGTAGGGTCTTCCCGACCTCCTTCCAGACAGCATGCTCGCCGTAGAGGCGCAGCGCGTCGGCCGTCTGGATCTCGACGATCCGGAAGCAGCGGAGGCACTCGACGCGCAGCACCGGCCGCGGGATCTCTGACAGCCGCCGGTTCTGAATTGGGATGCCCGGCCTGGCGCGAGCCCGAGGGTCGCTCAGGATGGCGTCCCAGTAAGCGTCGGGCATGGGGTCGGCCGGGCCGATGGCGTCCGTAGTATGTACACCATCGCTAACTCTCTGATTTTGCTGAGCGGCCCGCTGCATGTTGCGCGCAGTGTCCTCGGCACGGGTTTGCTTCTCGGTGGGGAATCTCCAGTCGGCCACACGTCGTCCAGCCATGTCATCCCTCCAACTTAGGCCATCTCAAGCGATTGAGACGGCAAAGGATTCGCCGGAATACGTGGAAACATAGGCCGCAGTCCGCGCCGTCTCTAATAAGAACAATTAGAGAACGGATCGCGGAGGAGTCAACGAGGAACTCTTGACGGATCGGTCGAAACCGCCGCCAACCTTGAATCGTCCAACGATTCAAGCGAGCGGCCATCCATCAGAAAGGCCGCGGCCGCGGCGTCCAGTCCGGAAGCTCGACGACGAGATCCTCGATGAAGCCGGCGTTCTCTGACATCCCGACGCCGCGCGCGTAGCCGCGGGGATTGCAGACGATGCGGGTGGAGCCGACTTCGTAGTCGTGGTTGTCGTGAACGTGCCCGTGCAGCCAGAGCGCAGGCTGGTGCTCCGCGATGACGTCGGACAGGTCGCTGATGAAGCTTGCGTTCAAGGCGCCGTCATTGTCGTAGCGTTCATGCAATGACCCTGGATGCGGAGCGTGGTGGGTGACGACTACGGTAGGGCCGTCGTGATTCTCCGCCAGGCGATCGGTCATCCACCGCCGCTCGCGCCAGTGACGCTCGAAGGCCTCGCGCGGCGTGAGCGGGCGAGGGAAGTCGCCGCCCTCGGCGACCGTAATGAAGCGGTGGTCGTTGATGTTTCCGCCGGCGCGGAATCCTTCGAGCTGCGACCGGGCCATGAAGAGGTAGTCCGTCCAAAGCGTGCAGCCGACGAAGCGCACGCCGTCGATCACGGGCACCTCGTCCGCATCTAGAAAAGTCACATTGGTGCCGCGACACGCGCCGCGGATCAGCGATGCCACGTCCTGCAAGAGGCCGCGATAGTATTCGTGGTTGCCGGCGACGAACATGACGGGACGGTCGCGCAGCGCCTTCTGCCCGAGCAGCCAATCGACTGCCGCCGGTCCTCGACCGATATCGCCGGCGAAGACCGCGACGTCGAAGTCGAGACCTTGGGGGATGTCGTAGCCGTGCGGGCCCATCTCGCCATGCAGATCAGAGGCCGTGAAAATTCTCATGACCGGAGTGTCCAGTGTAAATCTGCAAGTCGGAACAGGCGCTGGTGCAGAAAAAGCATCAGCGGTGCAGAAAAAGCCTGATTGGCGGTCGCCGGTGTAGAAATCCTGACGACCTGAACATCTGCTACGGATTTGCTACGAGCTTCGGACAGCAAAAAGCCCGCTGGCTGGCGGGCTGCGTAACATGCTGACGTGGCTGCAAATTTTTGGTAGCGGGAGAGGGACTCGAACCCCCGACCCCAGGATTATGATTCCCGTGCTCTAACCAGCTGAGCTACCCCGCCACAGGGCTGCGACGGCCAGGATGCCGCGCCGCGAATGGGCAGCTTATAAGGAGGGCCGGGACTCCCTGTCAAGCAAAGGACGCACTGGAAATCCGCTTTTCCGTCATCCAGTTAGCGGATTCCATGGAGAGCGCTGATTGCATCGCTTCGCCAAGGACTTGGCGAAGCGCCGACGATGGATCTAGTCGCCGTCGAAT
Source organism: Bradyrhizobiaceae bacterium PARB1 (assembly GCA_002256345.1). Taxonomy (GTDB): domain Bacteria; phylum Pseudomonadota; class Alphaproteobacteria; order Rhizobiales; family Xanthobacteraceae; genus Tardiphaga. The sequence goes on from NKIY01000001.1 coordinate 925,598, forward strand.
GCCTTTTTCAACGCCGCCATATTGAGCTTGATCATGCCCATCATGGCGGTCATGGCCCGCTTGGCGCCCTCGCCGTTCTCGCTGGCGAGCAGTTCCGTAAAGCCGTTCGGGACGATCTGCCAGGGCACGCCCCAGCGGTCGTTGATCCAGCCGCAGGCGTTGGCCTTGCCGCCATTCGCGAGAATGGTGTCCCACACACGATCGACCTCGGCCTGGTCTTCGCAATGGATGGTGAAGGACACCGCCGTGCTGAATGTGGCGGGGCTGCCGCCATTGAGGCCGATGAAGGTCTGGCCGGCCAGCGTGAAGCCGACCACCAGCACGTTGCCGGCCTTGCCGCCGGGATAATCGATCGGGGCGCGCTGCACGCGATCGATGGAGGAATTGGGCACGAGCGAGCAATAGAACTTCGCGGCCTCTTCGGCCTCGGTCTCGTACCAGATGCAGGGGGAAATCTTCGACATAGATCTTCTCCTGTTCAGCTTGCCATCGCGGCCTGCGCAGCCGCCATGTCCATCCACATCACTTCCCAGATATGACCGTCAGGATCTTCGTAGCTGCGGCCATACATGAAGCCGAAGTCCTGCGTGGGTGTCGGATCGGCATTGCCGCCGGCACCGACGGCCTTCTTCACGAGACCATCGACCTCATCGCGGCTTTCGGCCGAGACGCAGATCAGCACCTCGCTCGAGGTCTTCGCATCGACGATCGTCTTCGAGGTGAACTGTTTGTACTTCTCATGCGTGAGCAGCATCGCGTGGATGGTGTCGGAGAACACCATGCAGGCCGCGGTGTCGTCGGAGAATTGCGGATTTTTGGTCGCGCCGACGGCTTCATAGAATGCGACTGCGCGCGGCAGATCGCTGACCGGCAGGTTCACGAAGATCATCTTGCTCATGAAATATTCCCTCTCGCATAGTGTGGTACTGCACCAAGGACGAAGCTGGCGACGGCGATCCGACACGCGCTGCCAAAAAATCTCCCATCCACCTGTCGTTGTTGTGACACGCAGTCCGATGCCATGACGTGCGGACGGTTTGTCGCATGCGCGATGGTCCATCGGAATTGCGGCGGCGCGTAAATCATCGTTCATTGCCAACACGGCGGTGTTACGACGGAAGACGCACTTTGCGGCGATGATTTCCGCGTTACACTGCCGACACAACAAAAAGGTCCGGACACGAGCCGCGGCCCAAAGAACTAAATGAGGGAGGGATCAAGATGCTGCAACGCAATCGCTTTGCGTTTTCATTTGGCTTGTCATTCGCTTTGGGGGCTGCCGCCATTGCCACGCTTGGCACTGCGACCATTGTCCGTGCGCAGGAATATCCGACAAAACCGATCACATTGATCGTGCCGTGGCCAGCCGGCGGCTCCACCGACATCTCGATGCGCGCAATTGCCGATGCGGCCTCGAAACATCTCGGCCAGCCCATCGCGATCGATAACAAGGGCGGCGGCGGTGGCACCGTTGGCCCCGCAACCATGGCTGCTGCAGCGAAGCCGGATGGCTATACGATCTCGCAGATTCCGATCACCGTGTTCCGCCTGCCCTTGATGCAGGAGGTGTCGTGGAATCCGGACAAGGACTTCTCCTACATTATCCATCTCACCGGCTACACTTTCGGCATCACCACCAATGCGGAGTCGCAGTTCAAGACCTGGAAAGATGTGGTCGATTTCGCAAAGGCGAATCCCGGCAAGGTGACCTATGCGACGCCGGGCACCGGCACCTCGCTGCATGTAGGCATGGAGCAGATCGCGGCACTTGCCGGAATCAAGCTGACACAGGTGCCGTTCAAGGGCGGCGCGGAAACCAATGCCGCCGTGCTCGGCAATCACACCATGCTGCAGGCGGATTCCACCGGCTGGCGTCCGCTGGTCGATGCGGGCAAGCTGCGCCTCCTGATGGTGTGGACTGACAAGCGTTCGCCGAACTTCCCGGATGCGCCGACGCTGAAGGAAAGCGGCTATCCGATGGTGTATGACTCACCATTCGGCATCGCCGGTCCCAAAGGCATGGATCCGAAGATTGTCGCCAAGCTGCATGATGCCTTCAAGAAGGCGATCGAGGATCCCGCGGTGGTCGCGACGCTGGCCAAATACGACATGGTGCCGAACTACAAGAACACCGAGGACTACAAGAAGTTCGTGGTGGAGGTCACCAATTCGGAGCGCAAGGTGATCGAGAGCATCGGGCTCGCGAAGAAGTAGGCCGGTTATCGTCCCCGCGAAAGCGGGGACCCATAACCTCCGTAACCGCAGTTTGAACTCGCATTCATCTGTCATCGCATCATTTCGACGGTGTCTATGGATCCCCGCTTTCGCGGGGACGACACCTGAGTGGACTGCTGCGGCAAGGATGCAATGTATCGAAAGCCTCCCCATGCCCACCCGTCCTCCCTTTCGACTGAACAATTCCGAATTCTGGACCGGGGTGATCGGCCTCGCGCTCGGAGCTTTCGTGATCCGCTCCGGCCTCAAGTTGAAGCTCGGGACCATCAACGATCCCGGCTCCGGCTTCATGCTGTTCTATATCGGCATCCTGATGTGTGCCTTCGCTATCAGTATCGTGCTCGCCTCCATCACTGAAGGCGGACCGACCTTCGGCTCGCGCTGGGAGGATGCGCGATGGAGCAAGCCGGTGCTGATCATCGCTTGCCTGATCGCCTATGCCTTCACGCTCGAGCCGCTCGGGTTCCTGATCGCGACCATCCCGCTGATGCTTCTCCTGCTGCGCATCATCGATCCCGTGCGCTGGACGCTGGCGCTGCCGCTCGCGGTGCTGGCGCCGCTCGGCGTGTGGTGGGTGCTCAAGCATGGTCTGGCGATCATGCTGCCCACGGGTGTGTTCGAGATCGGTTGAGGGAGCAGCATCATGGACGTTCTCGTCAACGTATTTCATGGCTTCGGCGTCGCGCTTCAGCCGGTCAACCTGATCTACTGCTTCATCGGCGTGTTCATCGGCACGCTGGTCGGCGTATTGCCCGGCATCGGCCCGATCTCGGCGATGTCGCTGCTGCTGCCGGTGACGCTCTCCGGCACGCCGGAGTCCGGCATCATCATGATGGCCGGCATCTATTACGGCTCCATGTATGGCGGCTCGACCACCTCGATCCTCGTCAACATTCCGGGCGAAGCGGCGTCCGTCGTTACCTGTATCGACGGTCACCAGATGGCGAAGAAAGGCCGGGCCGGCCCGGCGCTCGGCATCTCTGCGCTCGGCTCCTTCATCGCCGGCACCTTTGCACTCGTTGCCTTGATGCTGGTCGCGCCATCGCTGGCTGCAGTCGCCATTGCCTTCGGCCCGGCCGAATATGCCAGCCTTATGGTGCTGGGCCTCGTGGTGCTCACCTTTCTGACGCAAGGCTCGATGGCCAAGGCGCTGCTGATGGCCTGTATCGGCATTGTGCTCGGCCTTGTCGGCCTCGACAGCATCACTGCGCAGCCGCGGCTCACTTTCGGTCGCATCGAGCTGATCGATGGCATAGGTCTCGTTCCTGTGGTGATGGGGCTGTTCGGCCTCGCCGAAGTGCTGCTCAACACCGAGCAGGCGATCAAGCGCGACATCATCAATACGAAAATCACGCAACTACTGCCGAACAAGGAGGACTGGAAACGGAGTGCCGGGCCGATCGGCCGCGGCACCATTCTCGGCTTTTTCCTCGGCATCCTGCCGGGCGGCGGCGCAGTTGTGGCCTCGTTCGCGTCCTATGCGCTGGAGAAGCGCCTTTCGAAGAAGCCGCAGGAATTCGGCCATGGTGCCATCGAAGGCGTTGCGGGGCCGGAAGCCGCGAACAACTCCGCGGCGGGCGGCGCCTTCATCCCGCTGATGACGCTAGGCATCCCGCCCAACGTCGTGATGGCGCTGCTCCTCGGCGCTTTCGTCATTCACGGCCTGCAGCCGGGGCCGCTGCTTATCACGCAAAATCCCGGCCTGTTCTGGGGCATCGTTGCCAGCATGTATATCGGCAACGCGATGCTGCTGGTCTTGAACCTGCCGCTGATCGGCATGTGGGTGAAGCTGCTCAAGCTGCCCTATAATGTGCTGTTCCCGCTGATCGTGCTGTTCACGATCATCGGCGTCTATTGCAGCAGCAACAATGTGTTCGACGTGCATGTGATGATTGCCTTCGGCATCGTCGGCTATTTCATGCGGAAATTCGGCTATGAGCCGGCGCCGCTGGTGCTGGCTTTCGTGCTCGGCCCGCTCCTGGAGAACAATTTGCGCAAGTCGCTGATCCTGTCGCAGGGCAGCCTCACGACGTTCATCGAGCGGCCGATTTCGGCCGCGTGCCTCGCGCTCGCTGTAATCCTGCTGATTGCGCCGCTGCTGCCGGCGCTGCGGAGGAAGCGCGAGATGGTGGCGCTGGACGAGGGGGCGTAGGCGGCCAGCTTGCCTTGGGCACGGAACCGGGTAGAACTCCCCCACGCTCGTTTTTTCTGCGAGCCACACCGCCCGCGACGCCGCGGGCTGGTTCATAGTGGTCAACGGTGATCGCGCTTCAATCTCTGTCTGCGCGTTTCCGGTCCACATCGATGTCGAAATCCAAAGGTCCCAAGGACGCCTTGGCGCAGCCGCGCCGTGGCTTCCGGCTGTTTGCTCCAGTTCTTGCCGGTGCCAGCCTGCGCGAGCGTATGGTCGCGTGTGTCGGCGCGCTGGTCGGCATCGCGTTGACCGGATTGATCTGCCGCTTCGTGCTCGGCGACCATACCAGCCTGCCGCTGATCGTGGCGCCGCTTGGCGCCTCCGCGGTGCTGCTGTTCGCCGTGCCCGCCAGTCCGCTGGCACAGCCATGGTCGATCATTGGCGGCAATACGATCTCGGCCCTGATCGGTGTCATCGTCGCGCATCTGGTGCATGACCAGATCCTTGCGATCGGCTTCGGCGTCTCCATCGCCATCGCCGCCATGTCCTTTGCGCGTTGCCTGCATCCCCCCGGAGGCGCAACGGCGCTCACGGCCATCATTGGCGGTCCAGCGGTGACATCGGCCGGCTTCCTGTTTCCTTTCGTGCCTGTCGGACTGAACTCGCTGCTGCTGGTGGCGCTCGGTCTGCTGTTTCACAAGGTATCACGCCACACCTATCCGCATCGGGCGGTCGCGCCGGCGCCGAGTACGCATCGGACTGCCGATATCAGCTCCGCACTGCGTGGCGGCTTCACGCCGGAAGATATCGACAAGGCGCTGGAGACTTTGAAGGAGACGTTCGACATCAGCCCCGAGGACATCGACAGTCTGCTCAGGCAGGTTGAACTGCAGGCGCTGCTGCGGACCCATGGCGACATTCTGTGCGAAGACATCATGTCGCGCGATGTGGTGACTGTGGGCATATGGGACGATGTCGAACTCGCGCGCACGCGATTGTTGAAGCACAATGTACGCGCATTGCCGGTGATCGATCGACAGGGGCATCTCGTCGGCACCATCGGCTTGCGCGAGATCCTGAGCAAGACGGGCGACATCAGTGTCCGGATGGCGCCCGCTGCTGCTGTTTCGGAACGCACGCCAGCCGTGGCCCTGCTGCCGGCTTTGACCGATGGGCGGACCCATGCGGTCATCGTTGTCGATCATGATCAAACCATCGCCGGCCTGATCACGCAGACCGATCTTCTCAGTGCCATCGCGAAGCTGGTGCCGGCTGCGGCATGAGCCGTGTCAGATCCCCGTGCTCGATTCCAGCCGCTCATTGAGCTTCTGATCAACCACATCGACGGTACGGTCGATATTGGAGTTGGTCATGCCGAGCTGATGCGAGATCAGCTTCACCAGCAAATCCACGCGCTCGATGAACGGCGCGCCGGCGGCCACCGCACGCGCGGCCGATGACGGCTTCAGCAGACTCTCCGCGGCCTTGGCATATTTCGCGAACGGCACCTGATCCTCGGGATCGGCGCCCAGTTTTCGCGCGATGGCATCGACATGATCGTAGATCGACTGCGACACCGCGATGTCGCCATGCACGGCCTCGCGGATCGATTGCGGCTCTTCCGGCGTGATGCAGCGATAATTGCCGGTCAGCAGCATCGACCATTTCGCCAGCGGCACGAACAGCGAGTCGAACACCTTCAGTTTCACCGGCACATCCTGGCCGTCGAGCCTCACGGCGTCGATACCCGCTTCCAGCTCGCGCAGGATCTTGTTGTGTGCTTCGTCGGCGAAAGCAGCGGCCTTGAAATTGGTGGGCAGGCCGACATGCAGCACATTGGCCGCTTCCTCCGGCGGGCGGAACGCCTGTGGGTCGGGCGAGCACAGCGTCACCAGAGCGGGCTCGAAACGTTCCCACACCGAGGCATTGGTATAGGCTTCCTCGAGGTCCATGTCCTTCAGCGCCGAGATGCGCTTCAGATAGGGCAGCGGCGGCATGTTCATGATCGACAGGCACGGCAGCTTGGTCGCGGCGATCTTGATCATCAGCACGCGAATGGTGTGATTGGTGTATTGCGGCTCCTGCATGGCGAGGCCGACGAGGTCATAGCGCTTCAGGTCGACCTGATCGGGCGAGGTCGCATCCAGTTTGCCGGGCAGATCGCGGGAGAAGATCGAGCGGTGGTCCTTCTCGTCGCGCAGCTTGATGCGGACTTCGGTACCGTCGCGGTTGATCAGCTCCGCAGTCTTCTTGCGGCAGACCAGGGTCACGTTGTGACCGGCCATCAGCAGCTTGGTTGCCAGCAGCGAGCCGTAGGAGGCTCCAAGAATCAGGATATTGCGCGCCACGTTTTCCCCCGGGAAAGATTTGGCCATCGCTTCGGTCCGGAAAACCACGGGCGACGGTCCTGTTGATCCGGGCAGCCTAGCGCATCGTGGGCCGGCAATCCAGATGCTGGTATACCAGATACATCTAGGCTGCGGGGACGGCGGTAGGGGGCAGTGGTACCTGGAACGGCTGCTCGATGGCGATGGACCGGCACCCCAGTTGTGCTTTCAGGCGGTCGATACAGGCAACCAGTGACCGGTCGATCTGCGAACCCGGAATCTGTGCCACGATGAGCTGTGCGATGCACAACTGACGCTGGCCTTGAATGTCGAAATCGACACGATAGGCAAACAAGGCGTGGATGATATCGGCACGGTCGCGGAATTCGATCAGGCCGGTTCCATCGCCGCTGGTTCTGCGCCGGACGAAATCGAGCCATGCATCCAGTGTGACGCTGGGATCGTGCAGATAAACCAGCGGATAGGCGAGGGGAGCCTCGGTGCAGGCGATGGGGCGTGCCTGATATTCCTCGTCTTTCATGGCCGTTTCCCGCATGGGGCGCTAGACTGACGGCGAAAGACTGAGCCGGCATTGATCTGGATCAAGGCGTTGCGGATTGATCAATGTCAAAAGGTACGAAGATATTTCGGAACCTGGCTGATATGACCCTCGCGAGCTTCGAAACGACCACGGACCACGCCATGACCTTCGCGGAACTCCCCGTCGACACCTGCGGCACGGCGGATTGCAAGCATGCCCGCGGTGCCTGCGAGGACTGCAAGGTTCGCCTGTTCAGCGTCTGCGCGGCATTGGACCCCGATGAGCTGGACGAACTCGATCGCCTCAGCCAGGTCAAGCTCTATCCCGCCAAGACCATGCTGTTCGATCAGGGCGCACAGGCTGGCGCCGTGTTCAATGTCACCGAAGGCGTCGTCCGCCTCTACAAGTCGCTGCCGGATGGTCGCCGCCAGATCGTCGGTTTCGCACTCCCCGGGGACTTCCTCGGCCTTGCGATGATGGACCGCTACGGCGTCGCCGCCGAGGCTGTGAGCCCGGTGCGGGTGTGTCGCTTCTCCCGCCAGGCATTCCTGAGCTATGTTGACGGCAAGCCGCATCTGCTGCGCCGGATGCATGAATTCGCCGGCCACGAACTGAGCCTCGCCCAGGATCAGATGCTTCTGCTCGGCCGCCGCAATGCGGACGAGAAGGTCGCGGCCTTCCTGCTCAACCTGCAGGCCCGCTACGCCCGCATCGGCCAGAAGTCGGTGACCGTGCCGCTGCCGATGAGCCGGCAGGACATCGCCGATTATCTCGGCCTGACCATCGAGACCGTGAGCCGCACGCTGACCAAGCTCGCCAAGGAGAAGGCCCTCGTGGTGGTGCCGGATGGCGTCCGGTTGCTGTCGATGGAGCGGCTGGACGCGCTGGCGGCAACGTAGTTCTAACCTCTCCCTGCGGGCAGGGAGAGGCAAGACCGGGCTGCTTTGTCCCCTAAAACATGCCATGACTCCCGCTCGGGCTTCGGCTCGCCGCTTTAAGGAGACTTCATGGCTGCTCACGTCCATCCGCTGGCCGGCAAAACGATCGACCCCTCCCAGCTCGTGAACGTGCCGCGGCTCGTCTCGGCCTATTTCGCCGGCAAGCCCGATCCCTCCGTCGCCACCCAGCGCGTTGCCTTCGGCACCTCCGGCCATCGCGGCTCGGCGCTGCATAATTCCTTCAATGAGAATCATATTCTGGCTGTGAGCCAGGCGATCTGCGACTACCGCAAGAGCGCCGGCATCGACGGGCCGCTGTTTCTGGGCATCGACACCCACGCATTGGCCGAGCCGGCGCTGGTCTCGGCGCTGGAAGTGTTCGCCGCCAATGGCGTTCATGTGATGGTCGACAAGGACGGTGGCTATACGCCGACGCCGGTGATCTCTCACGCCATCCTCACTTACAACAAGGGCCGCAGCTCGGGCCTCGCCGACGGCGTCGTCGTCACGCCTTCGCACAATCCGCCTGAAGACGGCGGCTTCAAATACAATCCGCCGAACGGCGGTCCGGCCGATACGGACATCACCGGCCTGATGGAGAAAGCCGCCAACGGTTTCCTCGAAGCCGACATGGCCGGTGTGAAGCGCATCCCGCTGGCGCGGGCTCGGGCATCCGAATTCGTCAAGCTCTACGACTACATTACGCCCTATGTCAGCGATCTCGCTGATGTCGTGGATATGGATGCGATCCGCGGCTCCGGTGTGAAGATCGGCATCGATCCGCTTGGCGGCGCCGGCGTGCATTACTGGGAGCCGGTGATCGAGCGCTATAAGCTCGACGCCACGATCGTGAACACGGCGATCGATCCGACCTTCCGCTTCATGACGCTGGACTGGGACGGCAAGATCCGCATGGACTGTTCGTCGCCTTACGCGATGGCGCAGCTCATCAACATGCGCGACAGGTTCGACGTCGCTTTCGCCAATGACACCGACGCGGACCGCCACGGCATCGTCACCCGCACCGGCGGGCTGATGAATCCGAACCACTATCTGGCGACGTCGATCGACTATCTGTTCGCGCATCGCCCGAACTGGCGCAAGGATGCTGCGGTGGGCAAGACCATCGTCTCCAGCGCGATCATCGACCGTGTGGTGAAGAAGCTCGGCCGCAAGCTGGTGGAGACGCCGGTGGGCTTCAAGTGGTTCGTGAACGGCCTTGTCGACGGCTCATTCGGCTTCGGCGGTGAGGAGAGTGCCGGCGCGTCGTTCCTGCGCAAGGACGGAACAGTGTGGACCACGGACAAGGATGGTCTGATCCTCGGCCTGCTGGCCGCGGAGATCACCGCGGTGACCGGGGAAAATCCGAGCCAGCGTTTCGAGAAGCTGACGCAGGAATTCGGCACGCCCTATTACGAGCGCATCGACGCTGCGGCGACGCCGGAGCAGAAGAACGTGCTCAAGAAGGTGACGCCCGAGCAGATTGGCATGACGGAGCTTGCCGGCGATCCCGTCACAGTCACCGAGAGCAAGGCCTCCGGCAACGGTCAATCGTTCGGCGGCATCAAGGTCTCGACCGCCAATGGCTGGTTCGCAGCGCGCCCGTCGGGGACCGAGGACGTCTACAAGATCTATGCGGAAAGCTTCCGCAACGAGGCGCATCTGAAGCAGATCCAGAGCGACGCGCAAGCGGCGATATCGAAGGTGTTCGCGAAGTAACAACGCTGAGGTTCCGGGGGCGTTCCGCCGCCCTCGGCGTCGGGCGCTGGCGAAAAGAAATAAGAAACGCGAGGAAATCCCATGTCCCGTCGCCTCATCGACATCTCCGTTCCCCTGCAGAACGACGTTCCCGCCGATCCGCCGGGCAATCATCCCACCATCAATTATGTCGATCATCAGCAGGGCCTGCCGCGCATGCTGCAGTTCTTCGACGGGCTGAAGAAGGAAGACCTGCCGGACGGCGAGGGCTGGGCGGTGGAGCTGGTGCAGCTCTCGACTCACAACGGCACGCATCTCGATGCGCCCTGGCACTTCCATCCCACCATGAATCGCGGCGAGCGCTCATGGACCATCGACGAAGTGCCGCTGGAATGGTGTTTCCAGCCGGGTGTGAAGCTTGACTTCCGACATTTGCCGGACGGCTATGTCGCTACCGCCAAGGACGTTGAAGAAGAACTCAAGCGTATCGGCCATACTTTGAGTCCGCTGGAGATCGTCGTCGTCAACACCTCCGCCGGCGTCAAATACGGCCAGCAGGATTACGTCACCTCTGGCTGCGGCATGGGCTATGAGGCCACCATGTATCTCTTGGAACGCGGCGTACGTCTCACCGGTATCGACGGCTGGAGCTGGGACGCGCCGTTCGTCTACACCGCGAAAAAATATGCCGAGACCAAAGACGCCAGCCTGATCTGGGAAGGCCACAAGGCCGGCCGTCATATCGGCTATTGCCATATCGAGAAGCTGCACAATCTCGAGCAACTGCCGTCCACGGGTTTCATGGTGTCGTGCTTCCCGGTGAAGATCGAGAAGGCGTCGGCAGGATGGACCCGCGCGGTGGCGATTATCGACGACTGAGGTTGACCGTCCTCAGGTCGCGCTGAAGCCGCCATCCGCCGATAACACATGGCCGACGATGTAGCCGGCATCGTCGGATGCGAGCCACACCACGGCTTCGGCGACTTCATGCGGCTGCCCCATGCGGCGGATCGGCAGACCGGCGGCAACTGCCGACATGTCCGCGATCCCCGAGGCGAGCATCATGTCGGTAACCACGCGGCCCGGCGCCACCGCATTGATGCGGATGCCGCGCGGCCCGCATTCCATCGCAGCCGAACGCATCAGCGAGATCACCGCTGCTTTCGATGCGGAATACAGCGCGAGGCCGGGATTGGGATTGCGGATGCCGCTCACCGACGCATTGATGACGATGCGGCCGCCGCCATTCAGCTCCATGGCCTGGATCTGATGCTTCAGGCCAAGAAACACCGAGCGGACATTGGCATCGAACACAGTGTCATAGACCGCGCTGGTCTGCTGCTCGACCGACGCGCGCCGTTCCTGATAACCGGCATTGTTGAAGGCAACATCGAGCCGCCCGAAACGGGACATCACGGCCTGCACCAGACTGGCGACCTCGGCCTCTTCGGTCACATCGGTGCGGACGAACAGCGTCTCGGTGCCGAACCGACCGCAGTCTTCGGCGGCCGCCTCTCCCTCGGCCACGCGACGGCCTGCGATCACCACGGCAGCTGCGCCTTCCTGCGCCATCAGCAGCGCAGCTGCCCGGCCGATGCCGGTGCCGCCGCCGGTCACGAGGCAGATGCGTCCGGCCATGCGGTCGCGAGCGCGGAACTGGGCTGCGCTGGTTGTCATGGTCATTCCTTGCATTGATCGTGCTAACATGATCGCTATTCGTCGTCAGCAATATAGTTGTATCGTGCAACTATCGTCAAGGAGCCCGCGATTGTCCGATGTTGACGCCGATTTGATCGATCACATCCGCGCCGCGTCGCGTCTGATGGTGCGCGAACTCGGCTTCATGCAGGCAACGGTTGCAGCGACCGGCTATCCGCCATCGGCGGTGCATGCGTTGCTGGAAATAGGCGCGCGCGAAGCGATGACCGCAGTCGAACTGTCGGCGTTTCTCGGCCTGGAGAAATCCAGCGTCAGCCGGATGATCCGCAAGCTGATCGACGCCGGTGAGCTGAAGGAAGCCGCCAGCGCCGGCGACGGCCGCCTCAAGCGGCTGCTGCTCACGGCCAAGGGGCGGCGTACCCGCGAGGCCATCGAGGCCTATGGGCAGCGGCAGGTCACCAATGCCTTGCAGCAATTGACCCCAGCGCAGCGTCAGAAGGTGGCGGAAGGTCTGGGGCTCTATGCCGAGGCACTGGAAGCGCATCGGCTGGATGCACAGACGCCGGACCGGACATTGGCCAGACGGCCTTGAATCGCTACAGTCGAATACGGCACACGTGACAGGCTTGACTGGTTCGCGCCGTGCAAAAGCAAGTCGTGCCAAAGCAAAAAGAAACAGGGATGGAATGATGCCGGACCACAAGAAGACCCCCGACCAACTCCGCAGCGCCCGCTGGTTTGCGCCGGATGATCTGCGCTCCTTCGGTCATCGCTCGCGCGCGATGCAGCAGGGTTATGCGCCGGAGGAGTGGAAGGGCCGGCCGGTCATCGCGATCCTGAATACGTGGTCGGAAGCACAACCCTGCCACATGCATTTCAAGACCCGCGTGGACGATGTGAAGCGCGGCATCCTGATGGCCGGCGGTTTTCCGATGGAGTTGCCGGCGCTATCGTTGTCGGAGAGCTTCCTCAAGCCGACGACGATGCTCTATCGCAACATGCTGGCGATGGATGCGGAGGAGCTGCTGCGCGGCCATCCCGTGGATGGCGTGGTGCTCATGGGCGGCTGCGACAAGACCACGCCGGGCCTGCTGCTGGGCGCCACCTCCGCCGGTTATCCCGCCATCTATCTGCCAGCCGGCCCGATGCTGCGCGGCAACTGGAAGGGCAAGACGCTCGGTTCCGGCTCCGATGGCTGGAAATACTGGGACGAGCGCCGCGCCGGCAACATCTCCGAAAAAGAGTGGCTAGAAGTCGAAGGCGGCATCGCCCGCAGTTATGGCACCTGCATGACCATGGGCACGGCTTCGACCATGACCGCGATCGCGGAGAGCATCGGCATGTCGCTGCCCGGCGCGTCGTCGATTCCCGCGGCGGATGCCGGCCACATCCGCATGGCGTCGGCCTGCGGTCGCCGCATCGTCGAGATGGTGTGGGAGGATCTCACGCCCGCCAAGATCCAGACGCGAAAGGCGTTCGAGAATGCCATCACCGTGGCGATGGCCATGGGTTGCTCCACGAATGCGATCATCCATCTGATCGCGCAGGCGCGCCGCGCCGGGCAGGATATCGGCCTCGACGACTTCGAGCGCGCCAGCCGCAAGGTGCCTGTCATCGCCAATGTGCGCCCGTCCGGCGACACCTATCTGATGGAAGATTTCTTCTATGCCGGCGGCCTGCCGGGCCTGATGAATCGCGTCAAGGATCACCTGCATCTCGATGTGATGACCGTCACCGGCAAGACGCTCGGCGAAAATATCGCCGGCGCGGAAGTTCACAACGACGATGTGATCCGCACCGTGGAGAATGCAATCTATGCTGAAGGCGCGCTCGCGGTGCTGAAGGGCAATCTCGCCCCCGATGGTTGCGTGATCAAGCCTTCGGCTTGCGATCCGCGTTTTCTCAAACATACCGGTCCGGCGCTGGTGTTCGATGACTATCCGAGCATGAAGAAGGCGATTGACGATGAGAGTCTCGACGTCACGGCCGATCATGTGCTGATCCTGCGCAATGCCGGCCCGCAGGGCGGCCCGGGTATGCCGGAATGGGGCATGCTGCCGATCCCGAAAAAGCTGGTGAAGCAGGGCGTGCGCGACATGGTGCGCATTTCCGATGCGCGCATGAGTGGCACCAGCTACGGCGCCTGCATCCTGCATGTGGCACCGGAATCCTTCATCGGCGGACCGTTGGCCCTGGTGCAGAACGGCGACATGATCACGCTCGACGTTGATGCGCGCACGATCAATCTCGATATTTCGAACGAGGAGATGGCCAAGCGTCGCGCCGCGTGGAAGGCGCCGGAGAAGAATTATGAGCGCGGCTATGGCTGGATGTTCTCGAAACATATCCAGCAGGCCAATGAGGGCTGCGACTTCGACTTCCTGCGCAGCGATTTCGGTGGCCCGGTGAAGGAGCCGTCGATCTATTAGTAGGGCGGATTAGCCGAAGGCGTAATCCGCCGCTCTTCGCAACACAGAGGCGGCCGGCGGATTACGCTTCGCTAATCCGCCCTACGGCAAGGTCGTGCGAATTGTCGGCCGCTTCAGTTCACCCGCGAAATCCGGTCCACGAGACCGGGTGACACCGGGCTGTTGGTGCGCAGATAGGCGCTGAGTGCATCGACGTCATAGGCGCCGATCACTGGATCCTTGCCGTCCTTCAACACGGTGAATCCATCGCCGCCGACAGCGAGGAAATTGTTGACCGTGACACGATAGGTACCGGCGGGATCAATCGGCACACCGCCGAGTTTCATGCTGTCGGCGACGATCCGGTTGCCGTCGCTGCCGGCATTGTCCCATGTATAGCTGAAGCCCCTGGAGACCTGCAGGATGCGCGGGCGTTTCGGATCGCGCCATTGCTGCTCCAGCATTGCCTTGATCTGCGCACCGGTGAGCGTCAGTGTGACGAGCTGGTTGCGGAATGGCTGTGCGGCGAAGACGTCGCCATAGGAGACCTCGGCATCTGGCTTCTTGATGATGTCGCCACGAATGCCGCCCGGATTGGTGAAGGCGATGACGGCGCGTCCGCTGTCCTGCGCAGAGGTAGCCGCAAGATGAGCATCGGCAATGACGTCGCCGAGCGGACTTTCGCCGGTCTCCATATTCGGCATCCGCGATAGCGTCGCAGTGATGACACCCGCGGGCTGTGCGGCGATCGGGCCCGCGACCTTGTCATAGGCAGCGAGCAGCGCCGTCTGCGCGGAATCCGCGGGCAGGGACGTATGCACGATGACGTTGTTTGCCTTTGCGCTGACGATGTCGCGCGTGCTGCGGTCGAGCTTGAGATCGATTTTCGTGATGAGCGTGCCGTATTTGTCGCCGGAGGTGACGAGGCGACCGTCGATCTCGCATGTATAGGCACGATGCGTATGGCCACTGATGACCAGGTCCACCGCCTTGTCGAACTTCTTGACGATATCGACGATGGGACCGGAAATGCCCGGACATTCATTGTAGTCGCCGGTGGGAAAGCCGCCTTCGTGGATCAGAACCACAATGGCCTCGACGCCCTTGGCCTTGAGTTCGGGTACCAGCGCATTCACTGTTTCGGCCTCATCGCGAAATTCGAGGCCGGCAATGCCCGGCGGGGCGACGAGATTGGGCGTGCTCTTGAGCGTCAGGCCGATGAAGGCGATGGGGACGCCTTCGAAATCTCTGATCTCGTAAGGCGGGAGCAGCGGCTTGCCAGTCTTCGTGTCGATGGTGCTGGCGGCAAGATAGCGGAACGTCGCGCCCTGGAAGGGATGCGGCCCCTTGCAACCGTCGACGGGATGGCAGCCGCCGTTCTGCATGCGCAGAAGTTCCTCGCGGCCTTCGTCGAATTCGTGATTGCCGACGGATGCGATCTCCAGTCCCATCATGGACAGCGCCTCGATGGTCGGTTCGTCATGAAACAGTGCGGAGAGAAATGGACTTGCGCCGATCAGATCGCCGGCGGCGACAAAGGCGGTGTTCTTCTTTTCCGCACGCAGCTGCTTCACCAGCGTTGCCATATGCTCGGCGCCGCCCGCTGGAACGGTGATCTTCTTCGTCCTGTCGGCGGGGTCGTCGATAACGATGCCGCCGGGGGCGGGGCGCAGATAACCGTGAAAGTCGTTGATTGCGAGCAGCGTGACATCGACCGGTTCGGTCGATGTCTGGGCATGGGCGAACGGCGCGCAGAACAGCGAGGCAGCAGCGAGTATCGCGTGGAGTCGGGTCATGCCGTTTCGTTTAAGGCAGGAATGTTACGCTTTCTTGCGCGTGAAAAACGCCTGGAACGCGGCAATCGCCTCCTGCGATTTCATACGCTCGCCGAACAGGTGGCTCTCCTGATCGATGCGGCGGGTGAGGTCTTCCGGCGGTAGTTTGAGCAGTTTGCGCGAGATCGCCACGGCTTCGGCCGGCAGCGCGCAGATTTCACGCGCGACCTTGCGAGCCTCGACTTCCGTATGGCCCGGCGCGACGACCTCATTGACGAAGCCGGCGGTACGCGCATCTTCCGCATGCATGGTGCGGCCCATCACCAGCGTGGCGAACGCACGTTGGTGGCCCATGGTGCGCGGGAACAGCAGGCTCGAAGCGCCTTCCGGCACCAGGCCGAGATGGATAAAGGGCGTCGTGAAGGTGGCGGTAGTGGAGGCCAGCACGTAGTCGCAGTGGAACAACATGGTCGTGCCAATGCCGATGGCGATGCCATCCACGGCAGCGATGATCGGCTTGGTGTTATGGGCCAGCGAATAGAGGAACTTGATCGCGTTCGAAGAGCGAAATTCCGCCGAGCGGGCGTCCGTGCCGTCTTTCAGAAAATCCTGCAGATCGTTACCAGCGGTGAAGACACCGGAGCCGCCGGTGATGATGAAGCAGCGGATGTCCGGATTGTTCTGCGCGGTGTCGATGGCGTCCGACATGGCGCGATACATGTCCTGGGTGAGCGCATTCTTCTTTTCCGGCCGGCGCAGCGTGATCACGCGCGTCGCTTCTTCGTCGGTCACGATCAGATGTTCGGTCATGTCGTCCCCTTGGCCCGTCCCATTCGTCATCATGCGCGCGGCACTGCGTGCATCAGCATCTTACGGCTCGGACATTACATCAATCCGAACCGGCGGATAGTTGGAAATGCGTATCGCTCAGCCGAGCAAAGCGGCGTCGGCGGCCATCACGGCTTCGGCGGCATCCATCACCGTGCGTTCCAGCGCTCCGGCCTGAACTGCGACATTCTCGGCGAAGAAGCGCGCGACGGAGACATAGCGCGCGCTGTCATCTTCACCCTCACGGGCCGCCATGGCTTCATTCGCCAGCATGCAGCCGCCCAGCGCGGAAGCGAACAGGCGGAGATAGGGCGTCGCACCGGCCAGTGCGTCATTGGGGGCCGTCGCCATTGTCTCCAGCAGCCATTTGCTGCTGCGTTCCAGGCTGCCCAGCGCATCGCGCAGCTTGGCGCCGGTGGTGCCGAATGCGGGGTCGTTCGATCCTTCGACCCGGGCGACGATGCCCTTCAATTCATCGA
Organism: Bradyrhizobiaceae bacterium PARB1; assembly: GCA_002256345.1. Classification (GTDB taxonomy): domain Bacteria; phylum Pseudomonadota; class Alphaproteobacteria; order Rhizobiales; family Xanthobacteraceae; genus Tardiphaga. The sequence goes on from NKIY01000001.1 coordinate 942,620, forward strand.
GCAGCGACCAGACCGATGCGCCGCCTGATGCCGCGAGTTTGCGCGTCACAAGGTCGATGGACTGGATACCGTTGGTGCCTTCATAGATCGCGGTGATGCGGGCATCGCGGTAATGCTGGGCTGCGCCGGTCTCCTCGATGAAGCCCATGCCGCCGTGAATCTGTACGCCGAGCGACGTCACCTCGTTGCCGATATCGGTAGAGAAGGCCTTTGCGATCGGCGTCAGCAGGGCGCCGCGGGCGGCCGCTTTGGTGCGCGTTTCCGCATCGGGCGAGCGTGCGGCGACATCGAGCGCGACTGCAGTGGCGTAGCAGATGGTGCGCGCGGCAGCAGTGAGCGAGCGCATCTGCATCAGCATGCGCTTGACGTCGGGATGTACGATGATCGGGTCCATACCCGCGGTCTTGCTGCCGATGCCGCGGCCTTGCTTGCGCTCCTGCGCGAAAGCGAGCGCCTGCTGATAGGCGCGATCGGCGATGCCGACGCCCTCGAGGCCGACGCCCAGGCGAGCCTGGTTCATCATCGTGAACATGCATAGCATGCCGCGATTTTCCTCGCCGATGATATAGCCGACGGCGCCGCCGGCATCGCCCATGGTCATGGTGCAGGTTGGCGAGGCATGCATGCCGAGCTTGTGCTCAACGCCGGAGGCATAAATGTCATTGCGTGCGCCGAGCGAGCCGTCGGCATTGACGAGGAATTTCGGGATCAGGAACAGCGAGAGGCCCTTGGTGCCGGCCGGCGCATCGGGCAGGCGCGCGAGCACGAAATGAACGATGTTGTCGGTCATGTCGTGATCGCCATAGGTGATGAAGATCTTGGTGCCGAACACGCGGTAGCTGCCGTCAGGCTGCCGCTCGGCGCGCGAGCGCAGCGCGCCGACGTCGGAGCCAGCCTGCGGCTCAGTGAGCTGCATGGTGCCGGTCCATTCGCCGGTGACGAGCTTCTCGAGATAGATGTTCTTCAGCTCCTCGCTGCCATGGGCGTCGAGCGCCTCGATGGCGGAGAGGGTCAGTAACGGGCAGAGCCCGAACGACATGTTCGAGGCGCTCCAGATTTCGGTGCAGGCGGCGTTCACGGCCAGCGGCAGCCCCTGGCCGCCGAAGGCTTCGGGGCCCGAGACCGCGTTCCAGCCGGCCTCGGTCCAGCGCTTATAGGCATCTGGCCAGCCCGGCGCGGTGGTGACCTTGTTATCCTTGAGCTTGATACCATTCTGATCGCCGACGCGGTTCAGGGGGGCGAGCACGTCCGCAGCGAAACGGCCAGCCTCCTCGAGCACCGGGGCGGTCATTTCGGCGTCGAAATCGCCGTAGTGGCCGGCCTTGAGCGCAGCCTGGAGCCCGGCGCCGTGATTCAGGGCCAGCAGAATGTCGTTGATTGGCGCGCGGTAGGTCATGGCATCTCGCTCCCAGGCATTCTTTGGGTACACTTTTCAGCTTTCTGCCGTCTTCCCACGATTTGGGACGGCTCTCAACACGCCAAAGGGCGGATTTCGGCCGGGCTCGATCCGCCTTTACCGGAAACGCCGGAGGAGTCGTGGAACATTCCCCTCAGGTGGTTGAAATCGTGGATGTCTCTCTGTAGACCGGCGGAGCCGATGCGAGCTGTGGGAGTGCCATCATCTCGCGCCGCGGCCGTTGGGGCGTAGCCAAGTGGTAAGGCAGGGGATTTTGATTCCCCCATGCGGAGGTTCGACCCCTCCCGCCCCAGCCAGATTAATCAAGTAAAATCAAATCCTTACGCGAACGAAAAATATTTCATTCTGAATGTGAAATCCCCTGCCTTCTGAAATGAACAGGACCTCTGAGCATCCGAATGCAATGATGCACTCGCAAAGCGAGGTCGCTCTCCGTCAACAGCAAGCATGAAAATGTTGCTTCGCTTTAGCAACGAAGCTAGTGCGCGTTTGTCTCGATTGGCAGGCAACGGGACCGTTTCGAAGCGTATCGTCGAACAAGGGGCTATCGAGCATTTCGAAGCATACTCCCGCTCTAGCGGTGCAGGTTACATTGGCGATTTTCGCCGGAATCGGGATCGGGCCTAGCTTTGGTTATGGCGTCGGTCTCGTCGCAAAGCCCAGCCGATGCGCCTTTGCGTCAGATGATCGAGTGTCGAAAAAGTGGCGGGCGAAATGGTAGGGATGATCCAGCGTCAGGTTTGCGGTGATACCGAAGCCGAGATGCTTGGTCACGAGTGCCATCGCTGAGACGAACAGGGTCGGATCGGCCTTGGGAATTTGCACGCCGTGACGAATGGCGGTGTCGGGGCTGTCGCCGAATACGTCGTAAACGCCGAAAACATCCGCCAGAAAAATCCCGTCGAGCAGTCTGCGCTCGGCAGTTTTCGCAAATTCCGTCCAGTAACCTAGCGTGTTGTAGTCGGTTGATGCGTCGCGCGGATGTGACCACAGCTCCGCCCAGTTGTGGCTCGGAGCTGTCATGTTGAAAGCGTTAAAGCGGAGTGCCCGTTTTGACGTCATGCGGTCCGATGCGGTGGGTAAGGGCAGGTGGATTCGCGATCCGCCTTTCTGCTCCCATATGAAAGGGATAAATGCGGGACGCTGCCCGTCCCCGAACAGGTCAGCCGGCTTCGTCGCGGAGCATGGGCAGTAGAGTGGATCCTTGTCGCTCGATTTCGGTGAGATAGGGCGTGTCGGACAGAATGAATGTCCGGATGCCGAGATCGCGATATTTCTTTAGCGATCGGGCCACCTCTTCGGCGGATCCAACCAGCCATGTGGTGCCCGCGCCAGCCGCACCGTATTTGCCGGGTGCTGTATAGAGATTGTTGTCGAGAATCTCGCCGCGAGACTGCAGATCAAGCAGGCGCCGCTGGCCGACGGCGATTGGCGGACCATGATCGTTCCAGCCGGCGCCGGCCTTTGCAGCCATCTCGGCAACCTTCGCTTCGGCAACGGCCCAGGCCTCGCGCGAAGTGTCGCGTACCACGGTGGTGATGCGAAGACCGAATTCCAGCGGAGCAAGATCGCGATCGAGACGTGCGCTGAGCTCCGTCAAGCGGGTGATGCGCTCCTTCACATCGGCCAGTGGTTCCCCCCAGAACAGCTGTACATCGGCCTCTGTTGCGGCGACGCGCTCTGCCGCCTCCGATGCGCCGCCGAAATAGAGTTTTGGATGACGTCGTTCGCCCCGCGCTGAAATGCGCGGCGCGGCGGTGGAATTGGCGACGCGGAAGTACTGGCCATCATAGGAGACACTCTCCTCGGTCCACAGGCGGCGAACCAGGCGCATGAACTCCTTGGTGCGATCATAGCGCTGCGTGGAGTCTGCTTCCTGGTCGCCGTAAGCGGCAAGGTCATCCTTGCCGGAGACGATATTGACGCGGACGCGGCCGCCCGTGAGCTGGTCGAGCGTGGCGGCGGCCGATGCAAAATGAGCGGGACGCCAATAGCCCGGCCGGACGGCGATCAGCGGTTCGAACGCCGTGGTGCGTGTGGCCAAGGCTGCGGCGACCGTGAACGTGTCCGGCCGTCCCCATCCGGTGCCGATCAATGCGCCGCGCCAGCCATGACGTTCAAGCGCCTGAGCATGCTCCGATAGCGTGGCGAGGCTATTGTGATTAGCATCGGCTGTGTCCCCACGGTGACCGGCCTTGAGGTCATTCGGGATGTACCACAGGAATTCCGACTGAACGCTCAAGGTGATCTCCACAATGTTAGTCGCGGGGCAGGCAGGCGCGGCACGGCGCTCCGTGACACGTCATGCACGCTTTGCGTGTCATGTGTCAGGCGGCCCGCAGACGGCGCGAGCCGGTCCGGCTGTTGTCGAGAAGCGCGCGAACTGCGCGTTCGACCGCGCGGGCCGATCCGAAACGCGTTCCTTCGAGCGAATTGAAATCGGTTTCCGACGAAAAGAAGCGGAAGCCACGTTCTTCGGCGACGACGATGCCGGCGGTACGATTGGCGATCTCGATAATATAGGCATGAGGCATGTGTGTATGTCGCTGCGTGGCAGCGATTCCATCCAGATATAATGATGTCGTGAAGCGAAGATTGGTGTCTGGCTGGAATCAACAACACGCGCCTGTGGCTGCAGACACGCAGCGGCGGGTCACGCTTTTGCGTAACTCACTCACTCCTGGTCTGCTGATCGCGGTCATGTGGGTGCCCCTGAAGCACGGGTTGTCGACTCAAGAATCGTCGGAATGGCCGTCTCGGTCAATGAAATGGCCGTCCAAATTGGATAGCAAAACGGGCCAGGCATTCTGCAGGAGGTGTGCCCGACAGAATGCCACCTGCGTCACCGCGTGTGGCCACTGCCCGGCGGATACAAGTCTTAGCTGTCGAAACCCGCTGCAATGAAGGCCGGCAGCTTTTCATCAATGACGAGGCCGTTATCGAGGGTGCGATCAATGATTAGGGCCGACTTCGGATCGCCGCCAGCCGGAATGAGATAGGTAATATTCACGAGGGCGAGCGTGACATCGTCCAGCGAACGATAGTTCTGTGCCGGATCGAGTTCGACGATCTTCAGGTTCTTGGGATTCTCGACGATATCGAACTTCGATACTGAGAATCTCCTGCCCGGCGTGAGCTTCACCAGCGTGTCTGATATCTCGGCGACTGGCGGATACTCTTCATGGTCAATGCCATCATGGAGCGATGGACTGAGGCGGTTGCTCGCTCGATTTGCGTGCCGCTTGTGCCCGCTTTTCAGCAACGATCCAGTGTCTTTCCTGCGACAGGTTGCCACGAGGGGAAGGATGTTCTCCATGTGCGGCGGAGTGCTTCGTTTGTGTTTGCTCCGGATTGAATGTTCGGAAATTCCATTTTTGGTTGCTTCAAGCAGACGATTGACGCCCTCACTGTGCGGTGACGTGATGCACAAGACGATAGCGAGCCCGCACGACACAAACGGAGCTGCCATCGGAACAGCATTTTAATCATGGAGATCATATTGTGATTATCAAGTCGGTCATGGCAGCGGCCCTAGCGCTGAGCGTGGCGGCGGTCGGCTTCGTTGCCCCGTCGCAGGCGCAGGCCAATGCCAACAGCCCGCTGGTGAATGGCGAGTGGCTGGAGAAGAACCTGAGCGATCCAAAGCTGCGGATCGTGGAAGTCAGCGTCGAGCCCGGTCTGTTCGAGCGCGGCCACATCCCCGGCGCGCAGAATGTGGTCTGGCACACCGATCTCGTGGACACCGTGAAGCGCGATGTCGCGTCGAAGGAGAAATTCCAGGATCTGGTGAAGAAGCTCGGCATCAATCAGGACAGCACGGTCGTCCTGTATGGCGACAACAACAACTGGTTCGCCGCCTGGGGCGCCTGGGTGTTCGACGTCTATGGCGTGAAGAACGTCAAGCTGCTGGATGGCGGCCGCAAGAAGTGGGAGGCCGACAAGCGCCCGCTCGACACGCGCAATGCCAGCGTGGCGCCCGGTACGCTCAAGGTGGCCGATGCCGATCATAAGCTGCGTGCCCGTCTCGCCGATGTGCGCGCGGCGTCCGACAGCAAGAATATCACGCTCGTCGATATCCGCTCGCCGGATGAATATTCGGGCAAGATCTTTGCGCCGCCCGGCTCGCAGGAATTGACCGTGCGCGCCGGCCATGTGCCGAACGCGCTGAACGTGCCGTGGGGGCGTGCAGTCGCAGAGGACGGTACCTTCAAGTCGGCTGCTGATCTGAAGAAGCTCTATGCGGAAGCCGGCATTGATGGCAGCAAGCCGATCATCGTCTATTGCCGCATCGGTGAACGCTCGAGCCACACCTGGTTCCTGCTGTCAAAAATCCTCGGCTATGACGTGAAGAACTATGACGGCTCGTGGACCGAATACGGCAATTCCGTCGGTCTTCCCGTCATCAATGTCGCCGGCACGGTGTGGGGCGGTAAGTGATCGACCATTTGATGGTGGAGCCCGCAGGCGCGGCTCCATCGGCTCGTCAGCCCGCGCCGGCCTTGTCGCCGGCGCGGGCATTTGTCGTCGATCGGTGGCCTGCAGCATTGTTGGCTGCGGGCGTTCTGCTAGCGATTGCGATCACTGCCTATGTCACGCATGGGAACGGGCATGCCCGCACGGCACTGTCGCTGATGTTCGGCGCCGCTTTTGGCATCGTGCTGCAGCGTGCGCGTTTTTGCTTCTTCTGCATGTTCCGCGAATGGTTCGATGAACGGGATCCGCGCGGCCTGTCGGGGCTGCTGGTGGCGCTTGCGGTGGGGCTCATCGGCACGTTTCTAGTATTCGGCGCTTGGCTGCCCGATGCATCGACGGGGCGGCTGCCGCCGGACGCTTTTATCGGGCCCGTTGGTCCGGCGCTCGTTATCGCGGGCTTGGCCTTCGGTGCCGGGATGGCCATCTCCGGTTCCTGTGTCAGCGCGCATCTCTATCGTCTTGGCGAAGGCTCCCCGACGGCGCCATTTGCGCTGGTCGGGGCACTGCTTGGCTTCATGCTTGGCTTCGTCAGCTGGAACCCGATCTATCTGACACTCATCGCCGATGCGCCGGTGATCTGGCTGCCTAGATACTTTGGCTATGCAGGTGCGCTGATCGCCTCCTTTGCCGTGATTGGCTCGCTGGCTTATGTAATCCGTCAACGTCAGGCTCCGCGTCGTGCGGAACAGTCAGCCGATGGATTCACCGCGATCTTCGTCGCGCGCTGGCCGGCCTGGATTGGCGGCGCTATTATCGGCGTGCTGGCAACGCTATCCTATCTCAGGGTAGCGCCGCTTGGTGTGACGGCGGAATTGGGGGCGCGTGCAAGGCAGCTGGCCGGCGTCGTCGGTGTCGCTCCTACCAGGCTCGAAGGCCTCGACAGCCTGCGCGGCTGTATCGCCGTGGTGCGGGATTTTGCGCTGTCCGACAATGGCGTGTTCGTACTCGGCGTGATTGGTGCGTCCTTTGCCGCGGCGCTGGTCGCCAGGCAATTCAAACCATCATGGCCGACGCTCCGCCAGATCGTGCAGGGACTTCTCGGCGGCACCTTGCTGGGCTGGGGCGCCATGATCGGGCTCGGCTGCACGGTGGGGACACTGTTTTCGGGCATTTCGGCGGGCGCGCTGTCCGGATGGGTCTTCGCGGCGGCGGTGTTCGGCGGAACGGCGATCACCCTCTGGGGCGGCCGGCGCGCAGGGCTTCTGCTGCGGCCTCGCTAAAGGGCCGCAGGTCGCGTGAACCGTCACGACGTGTGCTGTCCCCAGCGTTCGACGGTCAGGCGGCTGATCGTCTTGAAGATCAGTTCCTCCACGGCGAGGCCGATCAGGATCACGGTGAGGAGGCCGGCAAACACGCTGTCGGTCTCAAGCTGTGCGCGGTTCGTATATATAAACCAGCCGAGGCCACCCGATCGTGCGCTGACGCCGAAGACGAGTTCAGCGGCGATCAGCGTCCGCCATGCAAAGGCCCATCCTATCCGCAGGCCCGACAGGATGTGTGGAAAGGCGGCGGGCATCAGGATCTCGGTAATGAAGCGTCCATGCGACAGGCCGAGATTGCGGCCCACCATGCGCAAAGTCGGCGAGACCGACAGGAATCCGCTGTGACAGGCGAGCGCCACCGGCCAGAGCACGGAATGGACGGTCACGAACAGCAGGCTCGGCACGCCGATGCCGAACCACAGCAGCGCCACGGGCAGCAGGGCGATGGCGGGCAGGGGATTGAACATGGAGGTGAGCAGGCCGAGCGCATCGCTGCCCCAGCGCGACATCACCGCCAGCGCGGTTAGTACCATCGCGATGGCGACGGCGAGCGCATAGCCCGTTGTCAGTACGCGTAGCGAGGTGAGCGCCCGATCGGGCAGTTCGCCGGACAGCGTGGCGCGGGCGAGTGCGCCGAACGTTGCGGTCAGGGTCGGAAGCAGCAGTGAATTGTCGAGCCAGCGCGCATAGAGCTCCCATATAGCCGACAGCGCCGCGAGGATGACGATGCGGCGTAGTGTGCTGGCATTGCTTAGCACCGACAGTCGCCGCGGCCGCTGTGGATGAACGACGTCACGCATTGCCGGTGGCCCCGTCGAACACGCTTTGCTGGATCCGGCGCTCAAGCTCGGCAAAAGCAGCGGAGCCGCGGGCGCGATCCTCCGCGGATACGCGAAAACTTGCCGCAAGGCGGCCGGGATGCGCGGTCAAAGCCAGGATACGGGTACCGACTACGATGGCTTCATCGATACCATGGGTCACGAACAGCACGGTGCTGCCAGTCTCCTCGCTAAGCGTGAGCAACTCGTCCTGCATCTGCCGACGCGTCAGCGCATCAAGGGCGGCAAAGGGCTCATCCATCAGAAGTAATCGTGGCTGCAGCGCAAAGGCGCGGGCGATCGCGACTCGTTGCTTCATCCCGCCGGACAGTGTGTGGGGATAGGCGTCGAGGAAACGACTGAGGCCGACACGAATAAGCCATTCGCGCGCCTCGTGTTCGGCCTGCGTGCGCGAAAATTTGCGTCCGCGCTCCAACGCGTAGCGGACATTGCCGAGCGCCGTGCGCCACGGCAGCAACTGGTCGAATTCCTGGAAGACCGTCATTCGATCCGGGGCGGGACGGGTGATGGGGGCGCCGTCGATCAGGATCGCGCCGCTGCTCGGTGCCAGAAAACCGCCGATGGCCCGCAGCAAGGTGGATTTGCCCGAGCCGGAGGGGCCGATCAGCACCAAGCGTTCGCCGGCATGGAGGTCGAAGGAGACATCATCGACGGCTGTCAGCGCACCATCGCGCGTCGGATAGTCGATGCCGACATCACTGACCTGAAGCAGCGGCGCAGGGCGCGCGTCGCTCTGGGCGGCGGGACGTGCCAGAGTGAGGATCGACACGTCAGCTTCCGGGCTTGTCCTTGAGGCCCGACCAGAACATGTCCTGCCAGCGCGCGGGGGCCCGCTTTATCAGGCCCACCTTCGCCTCGAAGTCGGCGAATTTCTGCGCGCCCTCGGGAGCCGTCGTGAAGCGCACATTGGGGTCGCGTATGATCGCTTCGACGAAGTCCGGCGCCAGCTTGGAGGACTCCGCCTTGATATAGAGGGCCGCAGCCTCCTTCGGATTGGCCGTGATCCAGTCATTGGCACGGTCGAGCGCGCTGACGAAGGCCTCAATGGTCTTCGGATTGTCGTTGACGAATTTGGTCGTGGAATAGACCACGTTGAACGTATGCGGCCCGCCGAGGACGTCATAGCTGTTCAGCACGGCGTGCACCTTGCCGGTCGCCAGCTGTTGCTGCACGAAGGGGGGCGAAGTGAAATGGCCGGTGATCTCCGATTTACCGGAGAGGATCGCCGCCGTCGCATCGGGATGCGGCATGCTGACGGTGAGGTCGTCGAGTTTGTCGAACTTGCCGAACGCCTTGTCCGCCGCCATCTGCAGCAGGATCGGCTGGAAGCCGACCTTGACCGACGGCAACGCGATGCGGTCCTTCTCGGTGAAGTCGGCGATCGTCTTGACGTTTGGATTACTCGTGGTCAGCACATTCGCCATCGAGCCCAGCGCAGCCACGCCAATGATTTTGGCCGTGCTGCGCGTCTTGTCCCAGGTCAGGATCATCGGGGTGATGCCCGCGGTCGCGAAATCGAGCCCGCCGGAGATCAGTGCCTCGTTCATCGCTGCAGCCCCGGACAGGCGGAGCCATTCGATAGCGGGCGGCTTGATGCTAAGCTTGCGTGCCTCTTCCTCGACGAAGCCTTTCTCATTGGCGACGATCAGCGGCAGATAGCCAACACCGAATTGCTGGGCGATGCGGAGCTTTTCGGTTTCCGACCGCGCACTCTGGGTGCCGCAGAACGAAATCACCAGCGACAGCGAGGCGATTGCGGACGCACGAAATGTCGCCCAGCGGCTGGACGGCTTGCTCATGAAGAACTCCGGGATGATGTGACCAGTCGATGCGGTGGCGACTGTATTGCAATCGATTGCGGGTTCCAGTGCAGAGTGGAGCATTTGCAAAATATGGAAGGTCTGTCTCCCAGATAGGGACCAAAGAGACGGGAATTACGTCAGGACGCGCCATGACGAAATATGCGACGAGCGGGAGAACAAGCTCATATCGAGGGCAGGCTGAGGGGAATGATCGGAGCGGCTCGTTGCTAAAAACAGCACGCGCATTGCTATTTTCTCCGGCCCGTTGCGGAGGCTGGTGGGTATGCCAGAGTTCCTGCATCTGTCCTGAAAGGAGATACGTGAAAATGTCTGGAATTCACGCGGTGCCACGACGGCTCGCAACGCTGGCCGTGATGCTGTCAATCGCTACGATGGCCGGTGTCGGTTTGGTAGCCGCAGAGACGATCCGCGTTGGTGTCACGGCGGGGCCGCATGCGGAAGTGATCGAGGCGGTGCGCAAGGTCGCTGCCGAGCGCGGGCTCGAGATCAAGGCGGTGGAGTTCACCGATTATGTGTTTCCCAATCAGGCGCTCGCGAATAAGGACCTGGAAGCGAATTCGTTTCAGCACGAGCCTTATCTGAAGAACCAGGTCGCCAAGACCGGTTGGAAGATCGTGAAGGTTGCCACCACCACGGCATCGCCGATGGGTATCTATTCGCGAAAGTACAAGAGCTTCGCCGACGTGCCGAACGGCGCGACCATCGCCATTCCCAACGACCCGAGCAACGGCGCCCGATCGCTGCAGATACTGGCGGTCAATGGCATCATCACATTGAAGGATCCCACCAACACCACTGCCGGCATTGCCGACATCGCCCAAAACGCTAAGAAGCTCAAATTCGTCGAGCTCGACGCGGCCCAACTGGCACGTTCGCTTTCGGATGTTGATGCTGCGGCAGTGAACAATAACTATGCCGTGCAGGCCGGCCTCGATCCGGTCAAGGACAGCCTGATCAAGGAGCCGGCGGAAACACCTTGGGTGAACATCATCGCCGTGCGTGAGGAAGACAAGGACAAGCCGTGGGTCAAGACCCTGACGGAGGCCTATCGCTCGGAGCCTGTGAAGCAATTCATCCTGACGCGCTTCAAGGGAGCTTACGTTCCGAGCTGGTAGCGAGCGCGACACGAAGAACGAACGCAGAAAGCAGGCCCTCGGACCTGCTTTCTTTCTGTTGATGCCGGACGGATCAGAAGAAGCCCTTGGCCGGCAGCGGCGTCGCGTTGATCTCCAGCGCGCCGATGGCCTGGGCCTTGACGGTGACCGGATTGTGCGACGACAGCGTCCGTGCATTGCGCCAGTGACGATCCAGATTGTCCGAGGTCCTCGTCGCCGAGGCGCCGCCGGCATCGAACAGCTGGCTGCCGCTACGAATGGCGAGTTCGTCGGTGATGATCTTTGCCTGCGCCGCCCGCAAAGCGGCCACATGGGCGAGCTGGGAGTCGGCGCTGTCGCCGGCGCGACTGGCGGCATCCAGCGCATCGGCGGCGGCAAGCACCACGGATTCCGCGGCGAAGGCGTTACTCGAGATTTCACCGACGGTCTGCTGAAGGATCGGATCTTCGCGTGGATTGAGCGACGGCGAATAATAGAAGTTTCGCGCGCGTTGGCGGACCAAGGCGGCGGCATCGCGGCGTGTCGCGGCGACGATGCCGGCATTGATGGCCGTGAGGAAGAGCTGGGCGAATGTATTGGAATAGGCGGCGCCGTAACCGACATGCGGCGCGTCGACGATCAGTTCTGATGCCTCGACGCGGACATTACGGAAATGCGTCGTGCCGCTGCCCGTCAGGCGCTGGCCGCTACCGTTCCAGTCATCCACCAGTTCGACGCCGTCGCGTTTCACGGGAACGATGGTTGTCGCAAGCCGCTTGTCGGCGGTGGCGACGCGCACCAGAACGTAGTCGGAATAAAGAGTTCCGGTGCTGTAATATTTAACGCCGTTGAGGCGATAGCCGTCGCCATCGACGGTCACAGTGGTGGCCGGTGCGATGTCGCCGACCTGCGAACTACCTAGTTCAGTTGTGGCAAGGCCGATGAGCGCGCCGCCCACCACGTCGTCGCGCCATTTCCGGCTCTGTGGGCTGAGCGGCGTGAGGATCAGGCGTTCGACCACGCTGAAATGATTGCGCAGGATATGCGCCACATTGGCATCGGCGGTGCCGATCCTGATGACGACAGAGAACAGTTCGCGCAGGGACACGCCGCCGCCGCCATCGGCTTTGGCGATGCGGAGCGCACCGATCCGCGACTGGCGGATCAGATCGACGATATCATAGGGCAGGATACGTTCGCGCTCGCGCCGGGCTTCCTCCTGCGCGATGTAATCGAGCAGCGCGGTGAGGGACGGAGAATCGGGACGGAGCGGCTGCGGATCACGGGCAAATTGCGGAGCGGCGACGGTGTTCATGCGGATCTCGTGCGTTAGGGGACGATGGTGTCAGGCGGAAACGGCAGCGGCACCGGGCGCGGCAAAACGGCTGGGCGGCCGGGCGAGGCCGAGATGGTCGCGAAGGGTGGTGCCCTCATAGTCGCGGCGGAAAATGCCGCGCTTCTGCAGCAAGGGGACGACTTCATCGACGAAACTGGCGAGGCCGCTCGGCAGCACGTCCGGCATCAGGTTGAATCCATCTGCGGCGCCTGCGGCAAACCACGCGGCGATATCGTCAGCGATCTGCTCGGGCGTGCCGACGATGATGCGATGACCGACACCGCCGCCGAGCGCCTTGAGCAATTCGCGGACGGTGAGATTGCCCTTGCGCGCAAGGTTCACCGTGCCGTGGAACATGGTCTGGTTGGCATTCACCGGCACCGGCAGGTCCGGCAAGGGCTTGTCGAGATCGAGCAGATCCGGCGAGACCTGTAATGTGCCGGCGAGGCGCGACAGGCTGTACTGGATCGGCACCAGGTCCCACAATTCGTCCCGCCGTCGCTTGGCCTCGGCCTCGGTACCGCCGATCACGGTGGCGAGGCCCGGCAGGATGACAATGGAATCCGATGGCCGCCCATAGGCGACCGCGCGCGATCGGAGATCGCGGGCATAGGCGACGCCATCTTCGATGGATTGCGACAGCGTGAACACCGCTTCGGCCTGGGCCGCGGCGAGATCGCGGCCGTCGCTGGAGCCGCCGGCCTGTACGGTGACCGGCCGGCCCTGCGGCGAGCGCGGCACGTTGAGCGGGCCTTCGACATTGTAATGCGCACCGCGATGCTTGATCGCATGCACCCGCGACGTATCGACGAAGCGGGCCGATGCCTTGTCACCGATAAAGGCGTCGTCTTCCCAGCTGTCCCACAGCGCGTGGACGATCTCGACGAATTCCTTGGCGCGGTCGTAACGCGCCTTGTGCTCCAGCACCTGGGGCAGGCCGAAATTGCGGCCGGCGGCGGCATCGGCGGTCGTCACAGCATTCCAGCCGGTGCGGCCGCGGCTCGCGTGATCCAGTGTCGCGAAACGCCGGGCGATATTATAGGGCTCGTTATAGGTGGTGGAGGCCGTTGCGATCAGGCCGATATGCGTGGTGGCGGCAGCCACCGAGGCCAGAACGATGGTCGGCTCCATGGACAGGAATGGCCGCAGATCGATGCGATCGGTCACCGCTGGCGTGTCGGCGAGGAAGATCGCGTCGAATTTGCCGCGTTCAGCGATTTTGGCGACATTGATGTAGTGCCCGACGTCGAAGAAGGCACCGGGATCGCTGTCCGGCAGGCGCCAGGCCGAGGCATAGACGCCGGAATGTAGCAGGTTCACATTGAGATGGAGTTTGCGCTTGCTCATGGATCCTCTAGGCGGTAGCGGGGAGGGCGGCGTTCACTCGGCGGCGAGCGCGGGCGAGGGTGTCTGGCGAAAACTTGCGGCTGGATGCGGCGCCGCTAGACGCGCGCGCCCGGTGCCGAACAGTTTTTCGCGCAGCGTTCCGGGCTGGTAGGCGGCCTTGTAGAGACCGCGCCGTGTCAACTCCGGCACCAGCAGATCGACGATGTCCTCGAAGGTGCCGGGCGAGATGGCGAAAGCCAGATTGAGGCCGTCCACATCGGTGTCGCACACCCAGGCTTCGATCGCATCCGCGGCCTGTGCCGGCGTGCCCACGATGATCGGGCCGATCCCGCCGATGCCGACATGTTCGGCGACTTCGCGCACGGTCCATATGCGATCCGGATCGGCACGGGTGATGTTGTCCATCGCCGTGCGGCCGGCCTCGTTGAGGACATGCTCGACCTTCTGGTCGAGGTCATAGGTGGAGAAATCGACGCCGGTCCAGCCGGACATCAGCGTCAGCGCGCCCTCGTGATTGATATAGCGGCGATAGTCTTCATGTTTCGCTCGCGCTTCCTCCTCGGTGCGGCCGAGAATGACCGTCATGAGGCTGAAGATCAGGATTTCGGAAGGATCACGGCCGGCTTCGGCGGTGAGTACGCGGAGCGAGGCCACGCGCGGAGCGATGACCCTGGCGGATGGACCGGAGATGAACACGCATTCGGCATGCCGGGCCGCGAACTGCTTGCCGCGCGGCGAGGAGCCCGCCTGATAGAGTACAGGCGTTCGCTGCGGGGAGGGCTCGGCGAGATGGATGGCATCCACCGTATAGTGCTGGCCGAAATGTTCTACGCGGTGCACACGTGAGGGATCGGTGAAGACGCCAGCCTTGCGATCGCGCAGCGCCGCATCGTCGTCCCAGCTGCTTTCCCAGAGTTTGTAGACCACCTCCATATATTCTTCGGCGACGTCGTAGCGGTCGTCATGCGCGGTCTGCTTCGCTTTGCCCATCCCACGGGCGGCGCTGTCGAGATAACCGGTGACGATGTTCCAGCCGATCCGTCCATCGGTGAGATGGTCGAGCGTGGAAATCCGCCGCGCGAAGGGATAGGGCGGCTCGTAGGACAGCGTGCAGGTGACGCCGAAGCCGAGATGGGTCGTGACCGATGCCATCGCGGACACCAGCATCAATGGGTCATTGACTGGCACCTGCGCGGCATTGCGCAAGGCCGCATCGACATTGCCGCCATAGACATCATACACGCCGAGCACATCGGCCAAGAACAGACCGTCGAAGCGGCCGCGTTCGAGCGTCTTGGCGAGATCGAGCCAATAGCTCAGGCGATTGTAGTCGCTGGAGCGATCGTCGGGATGGGTCCACAGACCCGGCGATTGGTGCGCGACGCAGTTCATCGCGAAAGCGTTGAGACGGATCTGCCTGGTCATGCTGTGCTCCGTGGTTCGCAAGGCCTGGCGGCTAAGAGCGCGCGGATGGCTGGCGTCCGCCGAGCGGCTCGCCAAACGGGCCGGTATTGGCGCGTGCACGCCGGATTCCGGCACTCGGAGCCTTGTTCAGCAGCGGGAACACCAGTTCGGCGAAGCGATAGGCTTCCTCCAGATGCGGGTAGCCGGACAGGATGAACGTATCGATGCCGAGGGCCTGATATTCGCGGATGCGGGCAGCCACGGTTTCGGGATCGCCGACCAGGGCCGTACCGGCGCCTCCGCGCACGAGGCCGACGCCGGCCCATAGATTGGGGCTGACTTCGAGCTTGTCGCGCCGGCCGCCATGCAATTGCGACATCCGCTGTTGGCCGACGGAATCCATCCGGCCGAGAATGCTCTGGGCCGATGCGATGGTCTCGTCGGTGAGGTGTGCGATCAGGTCGTCCGCTGCCTTCCATGCCGCTTCATTGGTCTGGCGCACGATGACGTGCAACCGGATGCCAAAACTGATGCTACGTCCGCGCTGCTCCGCCAGCTTGCGGACGCGGCCGATCTTTTCGGCCACCTGATCCGGCGGCTCGCCCCAGGTCAGATATTTGTCCACCGTGTCGACCGCGACATCGATGCCGGCTTCGGACGAGCCGCCGAAATAGAAGGCCGGGCGCGGATCCTGCGCCGGCGGGTAGAGGATACGACCATCCTCGATGGTGATGTGTTTTCCCTGCACATTGACGGCTTCGCCCTTGAGGAGCTCGCCATAGACATTGAGAAACTCGCGCGTCACCTCATAGCGTTCGTCGTGATCGAGGAAGATGCCGTCGCCGCGGTTCTCGGTGGCATCGCCGCCGGTGACGATATTGATCAGCAGGCGACCATTGGTGAGGCGATCCAGTGTGGCGGTCATCCGCGCCGCGACCGTCGGCGATTGCAGCCCGGGCCTTACGGCGACGAGATAGCGGAGTTGCCTGGTCCATGGTGCGATCGCCGAGGCGATCACCCATGAATCCTCGCAGCTGCGGCCGGTCGGCAGCAACACGCCGTAATAGCCGAGCCTATCCGTAGCCTGCGCGATTTCGCGGAGATAGTCGAAGTCGACCTCGCGTGCGCCATGCGTGGTGCCGAGATGATGGCCGTCGCCGCTGGTGGGCAGAAACCAGAGAACCTTCAGATCGTCATTGGCTGCGGTCATGGGGCGAGCGGTCCCGCGGCGTCGGCGATGGAGATCGCCTTGGGGATGAGACCGAGCGCGTAAAAAGCATCGGCCACCTGCTGCTGTTCCGTGATCACCTGTCTGGTGACAGGCTTGATGCCGTAGGACTGGCGTTTCAGCGCGACTTCGAGAACCGGCACGGGCAGGCCGACGGACGGGCTGAGCTGCTCGGCCACCGCCTTGATGTCGCCCTTCGCCCAATCATCGACCTCACGCAGGGCTTCGAGAATTGTCTCGATCAGCTTCGGCTCGCTCTCCTGGAATTTTTGCGAGGCGAGATAGAACTGATAATTCCAGACGGTGTCGGTGCCATCAGCAAGCGTGCGGGCGCCGATGGCGGCTTCCGCGGCGGCCTGGAATGGATCCCAGATCACCCACGCATCGACCGCGCCGCGCTCGAAGGCAGCACGTGCGTCGGCAGGCGCGAGAAACACCGGCGTGATGTCGGCATATTTGACATTCGCCTTCTCCAGCGCCTTGACCAGGAGATAGTGGACGTTCGAGCCCTTGTTGAGCGCGACCTTCTTGCCTTTCAGGTCCGCCACGGATTTTAGCGGACTATCCTTGGGAACGAGGATCGCTTCGCCCTTCGGTGCCGGCGGCTCGAAGGCGATGTAGCGGATCGGAGCGCCTGCGGCCTGCGCAAAGATCGGCGGCGCTTCGCCGGTATTGCCGAAATCGAGTGCGCCGACATTAATGGCTTCGAGCAGAGCCGGCCCGGCATTGAATTCGCTCCATTTGACGCTGTAACCGAGCGCTTTCAGTTTCGGTTCGAGGCTGCCTTTGCTCTTCAGCAGCACGAGCTTGCCATATTTCTGGAAGCCGATGCGGACGGTCTTGTCCTGCGCATGGACCGCTTTCGGTGAAATGGCTGATGCGATACCGACCGCAAGGGCGAGGCCTGCGCTGGTGAGTATCTTTGTCAAGCGTCGCCTGTTCAGCATTGCCATTTCTCCTGTCGCCGGTGTCTGCGTTTCAGCAGCCCGCATTACAGCGCCGGTTGGCAATCCTGGGAATTCCAAAGAGAAAGCGATCGCGATGCGATCGCACTGTTGAATCCGGTACTTCGGAGAAGGTTGTACTTCACCTGGCATGCCGGTTGTCGTGGTCGATGCCCGCCACCTTCCGAGGTGACGTGCATTCATGATGATAGGTCGGCATGCGAATGAAACGCGAGCTCATGTACCGAGACCTACAGTTGGGCTGCGGCATCGTAGGACCTGCCTGTCGAAGCGGAAGTGAGACGAATGAAAATATTGCATAAGAAGCTTTGTCTTAAAGCCATAGAAAAAATCGATCGTTTCCACGCAGCATCTTGGATGCCGCGCGCTTGGGCGGGAGGTTGCGAGAGCATGAAGTTCTTATTTTCGGCGATGCGTTGACGGAAACTCATCTGTTCGAAGACATGCGGTCTCTCATTCAGGAGATTGTGATGAATTTCGGACGTTCGCTCATCGTCATTGCAAGCGCGGCTATCGCATTGCAGGTGAACCTCGTGCAGGCCCAAGAGACGCTCAAGATCGGCGCGCCGCTGCCATTGACGGGCGCGCTGGCCCCTGAAGGTGCCAAGCTTCGACAGGGCTACGAACTGTGGCTGGAAAAGGTGAATGCCGGCGGTGGCGTCAAGGTCGCCGACAAGAAGCTCAAAGTCGAACTCGTCTATCACGACTATCAGTCGACCACGCCGAAAGCCGTGCAACTGGCTGAGAAGCTGATCAGCGACGACAAGGTGGATTTCCTGTTCTCGCCCTTCGGTTCCGGCGCGGCCAAGGCAGTCAGCACGGTCGCGGAGAAGGCCGGTGTGCCGCTGCTCGCGTCGAGCGCTTCGTCGGCGGAAGTATTCGATCAGGGCTACAAGAACCTGTTCGGCCTCTACACTGACAATAGCACGTTCAGCGAGCCGCTGGCCGATCTCGTCAAGGCCAAGCTGCCCAACGTCAAGCGCGTCGCTATCCTCGCCCGTAACGATCTCTATCCGCTGTCGCTGGCCAACGAATTCGAGAAGAGCGCCAAGAAGCGCGGCCTGGAAGTCGTGTTCTTCGAGAAATATCCGATCGGGACGCTCGACCATTCGTCGGCGTTGACGCAGCTGCGTGCTGCCAAGCCGGACTGGGTAATCGTCACCGGCTATATCAACGACCTCATCCTCGCCCGCAAACAGGCCGGCGAACTCAAGGTCGGCGGACAGGTCTATACCCTGATCAACGGCCCGGCCTATCAGGAGTGGATCGATGCCGTCGGGCCGCTCGCCGAGAACGTGACCACGGCGAGCTGGTTTCATCCGGTGCTGAACTACAAGAGCGATGACGTGTTCGGCTCGACGCAGAATTTCGTTGCGCAGTTCAAGCAGAAGTACAATGGCGAGCCTGACTTCACCCAGGCGTCGGGCGCCGCCGTCGGCGTTATTCTGCAGCAGGCGATCGAGCGGGCCGGTTCGAAGGATCGCAACGCCGTCCGGGCCGAACTCGTCAAGGGCGGCTTCAAGACCTTCTTTGCGCCGATCTCGTTCGGTCCGACCGGCATGGCGGATTCCTATACGCCGCCGGTTTACCAGATCCAGCAGGGCAAGGTGAAAGTGGTCTATCCCGCCGATATCGCAACCAGCGACTTCCGCGCCACCGCCGGCAATTGATCGCATAACTGCATTTACGGCCGTGGTGGCAAATAGCCGTCACGGCTGCAGTCTTGAGGTTTCACCATGTTGTGGGTTCAGGTTCTGGTCAACGGACTGGCATTGGGCGGGCTCTATGCCTGTATCGCTGCCGGATTCTCGTTGGTCTGGGGTGTGCTCAATATCATCAATATCCTGCACGGCTCGCTGATCGTGCTGGGTGGATATCTCGCATTCTTTGCCCATCAGTCGTTCGGCGTGAATCCATTCTTGTTCGCGCCAGTGGCTGGCGCGATGACCTTTGTGCTCGGCTACGTCGTGCAACGCGTTGCCATCAATCCGGTGATGGGGCGTCCGGTACTCATGACCCTGGTGCTCACCTTCGGGCTCAATCTCTTTCTCGACAACGCCATGCTGGCTGGTTTCAAGGCGGACTATCGCAAGATCAATCTGGTGCCGCCGCTCGGCGTGTTCGAGCTGGGCGATATCATCGTCCCCATTGATCGCGTCTATGCGACGGCGGTCGGTCTTTTGCTGGTCCTTGCGCTGGCTGCATTGCTGCGCTTTACCCAGCTTGGTCGTGCCATTGTGGCCGTGCGCATGGACCGCGATGCCGCGGCACTGATGGGCATCGATGTGCGCCGGACATATGCGATCGCCTTTGCGCTGGGCACATTCATGGCTGGCTCGGCAGGCGCATTGTTGGCGGCGATCTTCCCGATTTCGCCGGTGTCCTCGGGCGGCTATCTCGGCAAAGCTTTTGTCATTTGCGTGCTCGGTGGCCTCGGTAGCATTCCCGGCGTCGTGGTCGGTGGCTTTGCGCTCGGCGTGATCGAAAGCTATGGCGCGATGTTTTTCGGGCCGGAGCATGCATTGACGCTGTCGTTCCTGTTGCTGCTCGTCCTGCTGGTTGTGAAGCCGACGGGACTGCTGGGTCGAAGGGCGTTCAACTGATGCTTATTCGTCTCGGGATCTCTCTAGCGCTGGTCATTGCTGCGGTTGGCTTGCTCGCATTCGGCGATAATTATGTGCTGCGGCTCGCCACCACGGTTGCGATGTATGCGACGCTGGCGGTGGCGTGGAACATTGTCGGTGGATTCTCAGGCTATCCGTCTTTCGCCACAGCGGCTTTCTTTGGTCTCGGTGCCTATGCGGGTGGTCTCGCATCTGTCGCCGGCGTGCCGATCGTTGCAGCCTGGATTGCCGCCGGCGTCCTCACCGCGGCTTTCGCGACCCTGCTTGGTCTCGCGATCCTGCATCTGCGTGGCCACTATTTCGCGATCGGAAGTCTGGTCGTCGCTGATGTGCTGCGCGAAGTGACAAATTCCTGGGTCTCGCTGACAGGCGGTGGCATGGGGCTCAATGTGCCGCTGCTCGGTGGCAGCACGGGGACGCAGGCGAAGATCTTCTTCGTGGCGATGGCGCTTCTCGCGCTGCTGGCGTTTCTGGTCTCGGTCTGGATCGATCGCTCACGGCTCGGCGTCGCGTTGCGCTGTATTGAGCAGAACGAGGATGCGGCTCAGGTCATCGGCATCGATACAAGGCGGGCAAAGGTTGCAGGCTTTGCCGCATCCAGCCTGCTGGTCGGCATTGCTGGCGCGATCTATGCGTCTTGGGTGAACTATATCGATCCGTCCGACGTCTTCGACATCTCGCTGTCGGTCAAGCCGATCATCATGGCGCTGCTCGGCGGTGTCGGCACGCTCGCCGGCCCGGTCATCGGGGCATTTGCCTTCCTCGGGCTGGAGGAGCTGATCTGGCGCAACAGCCTGGAATTCCATGCGGGCTTCCTTGGGATTCTGGTGGTGTTGCTGGTGTTGTTCCTGCCGGGCGGTCTTGGCGCATTGCGCGGAAAGGGCGCGCTCTCCTGGATTTCAGGTCTGCTCGGGAGGTCCCAGAAATGAGCGCGCTACTCTCACTCGACCATGTGTCGCGGCGCTTCAGTGGCCTGCTGGCGCTGGACGATGTCTCGGTTTCGCTCAAGCAGGGCGAGATTGTCGGACTGATCGGGCCCAATGGCGCCGGCAAGACGACATTCGTCAATGTGATCAGCGGCGTTCTGAAGCCGACATCGGGATCCGTCGACTTTCTGGGCCGGTCCATTGGTGGGCTGCGTCCCGATCTCGTCGCTCGCGCCGGCATCGCCCGAACGTTCCAGATCGTGCAACCGTTCCCGCGCATGACCGTGCGCGAGAACGTCGCCGCTGCCGCTCTGTTTGCCGGTAGTGTGCCGACACGCGACGAGGCGGGACGCGACGCCGACGCGCATCTCGCATTTTGCGGGCTGACCCGCGAGGCCGACACGCCGGCTTCGTCGCTGACACTGGCCGGACGCAAGCGTCTTGAACTCGCCAAGAGTCTTGCGTCAAAACCAAAGCTTTTGCTGCTCGACGAGGTGAATGCCGGCCTCAACGCGGCGGAGATCGACGATGCCTTGCGATTGATTTCGGAGATCGCGGGGCGGGGGATCACGGTGCTGTTGATCGAGCATTTGATGAAAGTGGTGTCGCAATCCTGCAGCCGGCTGCTGGTATTGCATCAGGGGCGGTTGATTGCGGATGGCCAGACCGCATCGGTGATGCAGGACCAACAGGTGATCGAGGCGTATCTCGGCCAACGCTATGCCCGTCTCAAGCAGGAGAGCGCGATATGAGCGCAGCTTTGCTTGAAGTGGAGAGGCTCGCTGTCGGCTACGGCGACGTGCAGGTCGTCTGGGATGTCAGCCTGTCCGTGAAGCAGGGCGAGGTGATCGCTTTGATCGGCTCCAACGGCGCGGGCAAAAGTACAGTCCTGCGCGCACTGTCCGGTCTGCTGCGGCCAATTGGTGGCACGATCGCATTCGATGGGGAGATCGTGGATACAGCATCGCCGCCCGACTTCGTTCGGCGGCGTCTGATCCACGTCCCCGAGGGGCGGCGATTGTTTGCCGGCCTGTCGGTGCACGACAATCTCATGCTCGGCGCCTATGCGCGATCCGACCGCGACAACATTGCCGGCGATCTGGAGCGGGTGTTCGATCTGTTTCCACGGCTGCGTGAGCGACGGCGTCAGGAAGCGGTGACGCTGTCCGGCGGCGAACAGCAGATGTGCGCCATCGGACGAGGTTTGATGGCATCGCCGCGTCTACTGCTGATCGACGAATTGTCGCTTGGTCTGGCGCCGAAATTGGTCGATGAACTGGTCGAGGCGCTGCGCAAGGTGAATGCTGATGGCACTAGCCTGCTCGTGGTCGAACAGGATGTCGCTACCGCGCTCGAATTCGCGCATCGTGCCTATGTGATCGATCAGGGACGTAGCGTGGCGACAGGCACAGCGTCGGAGATCCTTCACGATCCATCGGTCCGCGCCGCCTATCTCGGGCTTTGACGCCTGTCAGGAGAGGAACAATGAGCAAGCAAAAGCCACAGGTGGAGTACTACTTCAGCTTCATCTCGCTGTGGTCCTATGTCGGCAGCTTGGTGTTTCAGGATCTGGTCAGGCGCTATGAGGTCGATGTCGTCTACAAGCCCATCGACTTGCTTGCGGTGTTCGCGGCCGGCGGTGGCAAGCCGGTGCGCGAACGCCCCACGCAGCGACAAGCCTATCGGCTGGTGGAAATGGAGCGCTGGAAAGCGATCCGCAACATTCCGCTCGTCACCTGGCCGAAATTCTATCCGGCCAATCCGTCGCTAGGTCATCGCATGCTGCTGATCGCGCGTGATCAGGGGCAGGATGTGGGCGCCTTCGCACATGCGGGCCTCAAGGCCGTGTGGGCTGACGAACTGGATGTCGAGGATCCGCAGACGCTGATCGAACTGGCTAATCGCAGCGGTCTCGATGGCGCAAAACTTCTGGCAGCGGCAGAGAGCAGCTTGGTGCATCAGACCGAAGCTGATCTGACGCGCGAAGCTATTGAGCGGCAGTTGTTCGGCGCTCCCTTCTATTTCTATCGCGACGAACCCTTCTGGGGGCAGGACAGGCTGGATCTCCTCGAGGCGGCGATCGTCAACGAGCGAGCACCAATTCCATTTACGACTATGTGATGCATCGTGCCGGTCAGCTTTGCCGCTGCCGTGCCAGCCATTGCGTCGGCGTGAGGCCGAGTTCCGAGCGAAACGCGGATCGCAGCGCATGGGCGTCGGGGAAGCCGGCGCTCTGGGCGACACTCTCGACGCCGTGCGTGCCACTCACGAGTATCTCCTGCGCCCGCGCCAGGCGGACATGCTTGAGCCATTCTCCAAGGCTGCCACCGGTGCGCGCGCGGATATGCCGGGACAGGCTCCGTCGGCTCATGCCGGCACGTATGGCCAGTTCGTCCAGGGATGGCACGAGCCGGGGATCGGCACGCAGCGCTTCGAGGATCTCGGTGGTCCGGCGATCGGCGGATGATGCGATGGCCGGGCGCTCGATCAATTGCGGCTGTTCGCCGGCCCGCTGCGGCGCGACCACGAGATGGCGGGCGACGCGATTGGCTTCGCTGGCGCCCGAGATCCGCGCGAGCAGATGCAGGCAGCAATCGAGGCCCGACGCGATCCCGGCGGATGTCAGGACCTGGCCTTCATCGACAAACAGCGCGCCGGCATCGACGCTGACTTTCGGGTAACGCGCTGCAAACATCGGCGCGCGCGCCCAATGCGTGGTCGCGCGGCGCCCATCGAGCAATCCTGCCTGGGCCAGGCCGAACGCACCAAGGCACAGGCCGACAACGATGGCGCCCCGTTCACTGGCCGCCTGCAATTCGGTGATGATGTCTGCGGGAAGCGGCTCATCGGCACTGCGCCATCCCGGCAGGATGACGATATCGGCCTCGCGGCCCGCTTCGAGCGGATGGCTGACCTCGATGGCCAATCCGCCGATGGTTCTCAAGGCTTCGTTGGCGCAGACATCGATCTGGTGATCGCCCGCGACGAATGGCTCACCGAACACCGCAAGAGGGGTCGAGAGCATGAAAGGGCTGATCTTGTCATAGGCGAGGACGGCGATGCGCATTGGCCCAATTTACACGAATAATGTCCATCGGGCCACTGACCGGAGCCGATCAGGGTAGCTATTCAGACATAGGCAAAGGAGCTTACGCATGACCAGAACCCTTCTCGTGATCGACGTTCAGAATGAATATTTCCCCGGCGGCGCGCTGCCGCTGTGGCAGCCGGAGGAAGCCGAAACCCGCATCGTGACGGCGATCGGCCAGGCGCGCGCCGCGGGGGACAAGGTGGTGCTGGTGCAGCATGTCGGCAAACCCGATGCGCGTCTGTTTGCTGAGGGAGGCGTGGGCGTCGCGATACGGCCCGCCATTCTCGCCGCAGCTGGCGATGCGCCCATTGTCACCAAGCAATTTGCCGACGCGTTTCAAGACACGGATCTGGCGTCTCATCTCGCCGATACGGACGTGTTGCTGATCTCGGGAATGATGACGCAGAACTGCGTGGTATTCACCGCATTGTCGCGCGCAGCCGACGATCTCCGCGTTCAGGTCGTTGGCGACCTGTGCACAGCGCCGGCCGAAGTCGTTCATATGATCGCTCTCAACGCGCTGGGCTCGAAAGGTTTGGTCGTCAGCGCGAAAGAGACGTGGGCGAGCAGAGATTAAAGAGGCGACGGCAGGACCGCTGAGGCGATCCTGCCGTCGAGCTTCAAGAGGTCAGGCGCCTGCCAGATGGTCCGTGATGGTGACGGATTCCGGCAAGACCTTGCGTTCGCTCAGCCAGTTCGCCGCGTTCTGCAGTTCTGCGACGAATTTCTTGTCGGTGACCGGAATGAGCTTGTAGTTGCGCTTGCGCTCGATGAACTGGTCGCGAATTTTATCGTCATATTTGGCGACCTTCTGGATCAGGTGCTCGGCGTCGCTGGTGTTCTGATTGACCCACTGCGCTTCCTTTTCATAGGCAGCGTTCAGCGCGCGCACGATCGCCGGATTGTCCTTGGCAAATTTCCGTGAGGTCACATAGGACGAAAAATCGATCTGGAACGGTAAATCGCGGCCTTCGAGAAAGATGTCGTGCGCCTTGTATTCCAGCCGCGCGATATCGACGCCCGGTGACCACATGGACCATGCATCCACCTTGCCCGAGGCGAGGGCAGGCGCGGCGTCCGGCGGATTCAAGTAGACGAACTTGACCTTGGATCGATCGACCTTGTGCTTCTCGAGTGCAGCGATCAGCAGGAATTCGCCGAGACCCGAGCGGTTGACGGCCACGGACTTGCCGACCAGATCCTCGACCTTGTTGATACCGGAATCGTCCTTGGCGATGATCGCCGTGGTGCGCGGTTCGTACAGCACGAATTGCGTGAAGACGAGCGGCGAGCCTGCGATGATCGCGGCCAGTGCCGGTGTGGTGCTTCCACCGAAGCCGAAATCCGCGCTGTCGCCAGTGACGGCCTGCAGCGTCGGTGCATGGTTCGGGAACGGGCCGAGCCACTCGACCTTGATATTCTCTTTCGCCAGTTCCTTCTCGAACGCACCGCGCTCCTTCGCGATCAGCGTCAGCCCGTGATAGCCCCAGGTGAGACGGACCTTGTCGGTCTTGCGGCCGGTATCGGCGACGGCTTCCTCGGTGTTGGCGAAATGGATGCCGGCATAGGCGCTGAGGCCGGCCATGGCTCCGCTCAAAAGGTCGCGGCGCGACAGATCAAAGAAACGTTTCGACATGGATATACTTCCCCCGGATTGAGATCAGGCAACTTCAAGATGGGTGGCAACGCCGAGTTCGCGCAGCAACTCGTCGCGTGAGGCGGCAGGGCCTCCTTGAGCGGACGCCCGGTGTTCTGCAGCGATGGTGCCGTTACGCATCACCAGGATGCGGTCGGCCAGCGCGATGGCTTCATCGACATCATGGGTGACGAGCAGGACGCCGGGCTGATGACGAGCGACGAGCTCCTTGACCAGCACGTGCATGCGGATGCGGGTCAACGCATCGAGCGCCGCGAAGGGCTCGTCGAGCAGCAACAGCCGCGGCTCTTGCACCAGCGCGCGGGCGAGCGCGACGCGTTGGGCCTGACCGCCAGACAAATTGCGCGGCCAGTCGTCGAGGCGTTCGCCGAGGCCGACCTCCACCAGAGCGGCAGCAGCGCGTTTGCGCGGATCGGCGCCGGGCAGGCCGAGCGAGACATTCTGCCAGAGCGTGTCCCATGGCAGCAGCCGATGTTCCTGAAACACCACGGCGGGGCGTCTGGGCGCATCGACGTGCCCACCCTGAATCGGATCGAGGCCGGCGAGGGCGCGGAGCAACGTGGTCTTGCCGCAGCCACTCTCGCCGAGCAAAGCGACGAACTCGCCACGGTCGATGCGCAGATCGAGTCGATCGATGACGGTGCGGGGACCATAGGCACGCGTCAACCCGCTGACGGTGACGGCGGCTTCGGTTGACTTGCTCATGCGCGTGCGCCTTTGCCGTAATTGGGGTGCCAAGCGAGCAGGCGCCGTTCGAGCAACCGTGCGATGGAGTCGGCTGCAACACCGATCAGGGCATAGATGACGATGGTGAGCACGATGACGTCGGTGCGCAGGAATTCGCGGGCATCCATGGCGAGAAAGCCAAGGCCGGATTGCGCGCCAACGGTTTCGGCGACAACGAGCGCAAGCCACGCGGTTGCGAGCGAGTAGCGCACGCCGGTGAGGATTGAGGGCAGCGCACCAGGCAGGATGATGCGCCGGATCAATTGCCAGGTAGAGAGACCTTGCACGCGGCCGAGTTCAAGCAGTTTCGGATCAATCTGGCGGATCCCGAGTGTGGTGTTGATATAGATCGGGAAGGCGACGCCAAGTGAGACCAGAAAGATCTTCTGTCCTTCACCGACACCGAACCAGACGATGACGAGCGGGACGACTGCGAGGAAAGGTATCGCGCGGATCATCTGCACACTGCGGTCGATCAGCGCTTCCGCGATGCGCGAGAAGCCGACAAGCGTGCCGAGGATGAAGCCGATGCTGCCGCCAATAACGAACCCCGCGGCGGCGCGCAGCAGACTGACGCCGAGATCGGTGAGCAACGCGCCAGACAAAGTCAGCTTCCATGCCGTGCGCAGAACCTTGGACGGCGCGGGCAAGACCTGGGGTGACAACCAGCCGACTTGCGCAAGCGCCTCCCATACGATGAGGAGAAGAACGGGCGCAATCCACGACAGAACAATCAGGTTTGGCTTGAACTGGATGCGCGACAGCACGGACGTGCGGCGTGCCGGCGCCGCTTCGGCAGCCGCACTGTATTGTTGCTGAATGGCGTAGTCGGCATTGCTCACGCGGGCATCCATCCTTCTCGTTCCAAAGAGGAGTCGAATGTAGAGCAACGAAAAGTGCGGCGTCTGATGTTTCTACGGCGAAATTGTTCTACAGCCGATATTCGCTGCGTTTCATATCCGAGCGCCCTCGCCGAGAGACGAATAATCCTGCGGCAAATCTGATCGTGGAAAATGAAACCTCATTGCCCACGTGTGTTTGCTTCAACGCTGGTCGAGCGGAAATAATTTTCGGCATCTGGCTGCGCAGGAGGAACGTGGTTCTCCATCGGTCTGCGCCATTTCGCGGCCACACGCGCAAAAGAACGTCACTGCTTGCATTGTCCTTGTTAGCTCGTCTTATAGGTCAGGAAGTTCGAGACATGAGGCAGACAATGAGCATCGCACCTCTTCGATTTGGCGTCTGGTCACCGGTGCATGGGCCGAGGGCAGCGCATCGCGATCCCGAAGAGCCGTATGATGCATCATGGGAGCGCAACCGCGCGCTGGTGCTGCAAGCGGAGGCGCTGGGGTACGATTCCGTGCTGATTGCCCAGCACACGATCAATCCGCACCAGGAAGATCTCGATCAGTTGGAGACGTGGAGTTCTGCTGCGGCGCTTGCAGCGTTGACCGATCGAATCGAGATTATCGCAGCCATAAAGCCCTATCTGTTCCATCCCGTCGTCCTGGCCAAGATGGCGCTGCAGATCGAGAATATCAGCCGTGGCCGTTTTGCCCTCAATCTGGTGAATGCCTGGAACAAGCCCGAACTGGAAAAGGCCGGCATCGGTTTCGCCGAACACGACGATCGCTATGCCTATGGCAAGGAATGGATCTCCATCGTCTCGCAACTCACCAGTGGTGAAAGGCTGACGCATAAGGGAGGCAATTTCGATGTCCGCGACTATGCCCTGCGGCCCAAGGACCAGTATCGCGCGAGACCTGCGATTTATGTGGGCGGCGAATCCGAGCCAGCACGCGATCTGGTTGCCGCGCATGGCGATGTCTGGTTCATCAATGGACAGCCATTGGCGGATGTGGCGGCGCTGATCGACAATGTGGCGTCACGGCCCCGATCTGGTGCACCGCTGCGTTTCGGGCTGTCCGCTTTCGTGATTGCGCGCGATACCGACGGGGAAGCCGAACACGCGCATCAGCGCTTGCTGACGCTGGCGGCCCAGGATGCGCCGATGAAAGCTATTCAGCGCGCCAATACCGATCCGAAGGTCGTGATGATGCAGACCATGCAGAAGACGCCGCGGGTCGGCACCAATGGCGGAACTGCTGCGGGTCTCGTGGGAAGCTACGATAAGGTTGCCGCCCGCATCCGCGAATTCCATGCGGCCGGCATCGAACTGTTCATGCTCCAGTTCCAGCCGTTCGAAGCCGAGATGCAGCGCTTTGCGGAGCAGGTGTTGCCGCGGGTGAGGGACGTGACCGCACAAGGCGGCGCGCGCCTGAGCTTGCCTGTCTCGACATGAAGCCCGCGCCGGTGCCGCGGGCTTCATCATCGACGCAGTATCGGTTTTACCAGGCTGGGAGGATCGAGCCCTTGAACTTGGCGAGGATGAAGTCCTTCACTGGCTGTGAACGATAGATCGCGATGAATTTCTTCAACGCGGCTTCATCCTTGCGGTCTTCGCGTGCGGCAAAGATCAGCGTGAAATAGGGCTTTGCCTCGGCGACCTCCGTCTCGGCGATCAGTGCCGTGTTCAACGGAAGGCCGGCGAGATACGCATAGTTCGAGGAAACGAAAGCCGCGGAGACGTCATCGAGCGAACGCGGCAGTTGCGCAGCGTCGATCTCGGCGATCTGCAGCTTCCTCGGGTTCTCGGCGATGTCGAGGATGGTGGCCGACAGGCCCGTATTCGGCTTCAGTTTCAGAACGCCGGCCTTTTCAAACAGGAGCAGGGCACGCGCGGCATTGGTCGGATCGTTCGGGATCGCGATCTTGGCGCCATCGGGAATCTCGCTCGCCTTCTTGTATTTCTTCGAGAAGATGCCGGCGGGAACGAGGATCGACTCATCCAGCGCAGCGAGCTTGTAGCCGCGTGCCTTCGACTGGTTGGCGAGGTAGAAGCGATGCTGGAAATTGTTGAGATCGATATCACCGGCCTGCAATGCGGCGTTTGGCTGGTTCCAGTCGGTGAATTCGACGATCTCGGCCTTCAGGCCTTCCTTTTCCGACAGACGCGCCGCCTCGCGCAGGATGTCGCCATAGGGGCCGGCTGAGACGCCGATCTTCAGTGGCTTGTCGGCCGCCTGGGCTTGAATGGCGGGGAAAGAGAGGACGATGGCCGACAGGGCGATGCCGAGGAAACGTGATGCGATGGTCATGAATTGTCCGGGCTTGAAGTGTTCTGATGATGAGAGGATCTCGCGGTGCCGCTGCACGCAAATGCTGGCGGCGAGCGGCAATGATCCGCCAGCACAGCCAAATGCGTCAATGAAATGGAATTGCGATTATCGCGGCGTTTGGAGAGAGCTGCGGCGCGTGCGGGAGGCGGGAATGGGTGATCCTTGCATTCTGCAGATCATCCTCCCGGGCGGGAGTCGCGACGATGCGATGTCGACATTGCGAGATAGGCGCCGCCGCCCACTGTCCATGCGCCGCGTCAGCGGGCGTCATGCACAATTCGCCCGTCTGTCAGCGTGAGCAGGCAATCGATATTCTTCAACCGTGCTGGCGGGAGCGTGGTCGGATCTTCGGACAGCACCGTGAGGTCGGCGACATAGCCGGGCTTCAGGCGGCCCTTCCAGCCTTCGTCGAAAGTGAGAGCGGCACCCGCGGCGGTGAACAACTCCAGCGCCGTATGCGCATCGAGGCGCTGGTTTGGTCCGATCACCTGGCCGGTGGTGCGTTCTTCGCGGGCGCACGTGGTCCATAGGGTGAAGAATGGATCATAAGGGATGTTGTCGGTGGCGATGGCGAGCGGGATTCCGGCATCGACAAGGCTGCGATGCGGTACGACGTTGTCGCCGCCATCGGGCTCGGCGAGATATTTCTGGCCGCCCTTCCAGAGATAGTAGGTCGAGATCGTGGTGACATGGATGCCCAGCTGCTTCAGCGCGCAGATGTCTTCAGGGCGGGCGCGGCCGATATGTTCGATGACCCAGCGGCGAGCGGTGATCGGGTGGCGTTCGTTCACCGCCTGCAGCACCGGCACGATGTCATGCAGCTGATCGCCGACGATGGTGTGCAGGCGCAGATCGAATTCGGCGGCGAGGAAGCAGACCTCGCGAAAATCGGACGGCGACACCGCTTGTTCGACGAAACCGGACCAGCCGGTGTCCGGCAGATGCGCACGGGCGCAGCACGCCACAACGGGATCGCCGCCATAGGCGATATGGATACCCGAGACGCGCAGCCAGCGATCGCCGAGGCCACTGCCACGCGCGCTGGCCAGCCAATCGCGCATGATACGGCGTGCTTCCGTAAGATCGCTCCAGCTGGGGCTCACCACGAGACCGGCGCGGACGGTGAGCTCGTTCAGCTCCCACAGCCGACGATAGACCGAGATGGTCTCGGCGGCGGAGCCGTGGCCTTCATAGATGCTGGTGGTACCCTTGGCGTTGTAGAGGCGCTGCGAGCGCCTGATGCCCTCGAGCCGGTGATCGAAACCGAAGCGTGGCACCACGGGGAGGATGTCGAATTCCACGGTCGGCCGGTTGTTGTGCTCTATGATGATCCCGGTCGGCACGCCCTCGGCATCGCGTTCGATCTCGACGCCGTCGATGCGAGGGCGTGTGTCCGGGCCGATGCCGTTGAGGGCGAGTGCGCGCGAGTTCAGCGCGGTATGGCCGGGCGGCTTGCCCCAGTTGCCGAACACGCCCTGGATGTAGACGGGATGATCGGGCGCCGCGGCATCCAGTTCGTATCGGTTCGGCAGCCGCTTTTCGGCGAGGGCGGAGACGCCGTCGAAGAAAAAGGGAGGTGTGCCGGCCGGCATGGTGGCGATCCATTCGCCGGGCGGTGTCGTGGCCGCCGCTGCGCGGACGATGGCGAGGATGTCGGCAATCGAGGTGGCGCCGGTCAGCGAGGGCCGCAACGACTTCAGGCCCTCGCGCTCCATATGGGCGTGGGTATCGTTGAAGCCAGGGATCAGGCAGGCGCCCTGCAGGTCGATGCGCTGGGCAGCGGGCGCTGATGCGCGGACGTAGTCGGCCGTGCCAACGGCCGTGATGGTGTTGCCGTCGATCGCGATAGCCTCTGCCGTCGGGCGATCGGGATCGAAGGTCAGGATCCTCGCATGTTCGAAGATCCGCGCCGTCATGATGCCGCGTACCAGGGGAACAGCCAGCGGGCCAGCGCGACGAAGACGCGGTCGGCGAGGAAGCCGAAGGCGCCGAGCAGGGCTAGGCCGATGAACATGATATCGACACGAAACAACTGATGGCCCTGCGACATCATATAGGCGACGCCGGCGGATGCGCCGGACAGTTCGGCAGCCACCAGCACGATCAGCGAGACCGCGATGGACTGCCTGATGCCCGACAGGATGAAGGGCAATGCCGCCGGCAGCACCACCAGCAGCAGCGTGTCGCGACGGCTGGCGCCAAGGCAGGCGGCGGAGCGCAGATAGATCAGGTTGATGTCGCGAACGCCGATAAAGGTGGTGATCCAGATCGGGAAGAATGCGCCCCATGCCACCAGCACGACTTTCGACGGCTCGCCGATGCCGAACCACAACACGCAAAGCGGCACCAGTGCGATGGTGGGGATCGAGCGAAAGCCGTGCAGCAGAGGCTCGACCAGATATTGTAGCCAGCGGATACGGGCGGTGACGAGAC
The DNA here is from genome assembly GCA_002256345.1 of Bradyrhizobiaceae bacterium PARB1. GTDB lineage: Bacteria > Pseudomonadota > Alphaproteobacteria > Rhizobiales > Xanthobacteraceae > Tardiphaga. Next base: position 974,444 of record NKIY01000001.1, read on the forward strand.
CGAGGCTGATGCCGGCAACGAGCGCGAAGACGAAGCCGATGCCCGCGCGCTGCAGGCTGACGGCGATGTTGTGGCCGATCTCGCCGGAGGTCAGCATGGGGATGAAGGCCTGCAACACGGCGCTCGGCGGCGGAAACAGGACTTCATTGACCCAAACGGAATAGCGCGGGATCGCTTCCCAGATTGCAATGAACACCACCACGCCGAGCACATTCAGCGCCAACCGCGTGAGCTGCGCCTTGCGGCGTGCGCGATCATTGGCGGCGCGAAACTGGGCGTCGAAGGAGGACGATGCCGGATGCGCATCAGCGGCGAGATCGGTGTTCGAAATGGTGGTCATGCAGCCTTCCGCGTGCCGTTGCTCAATTCGCCGGAGATCGCGCCATAGAGTTCGCCGAATGCGGCCGAGCCGCGATCGCGGGGATAGGGCGCGTCGATGCGGCGATCGGCGACAATGGTGCCGGGATGTGACGCCATGATCACCACGCGCTGAGCGAGATAGACGGCTTCGTCGATATTGTGGGTGACGAAGATGACGGAGACGCCAGTCTCCTTCCACAGCCGCAGCAGATCGTCCTGCAGCGCCTGCCTTGTCATCGCATCGACCGCCGCAAAGGGTTCGTCCATCAGCAGCACTTTTGGCTCGACGACGAGGGCCCGCGCCACGGCGACGCGCTGGCGCATGCCACCGGACATTTCGTGCGGATATTTGTCGGCAGCGGCGAGCAGGCCGACGCGATCGAGCGCTGCGAGCGCCTGCCGCCGTCGCTCGTCGCGCGACAGCGGCTTGGCGCGCAGGCCAAATTCGACATTCTGCCGGGCCGTCATCCAGGCAAACAGCGCATATTCCTGAAACACGACGCCGCGCTCGGGGCCGGGCGCCAGGATCGGCCGTTGCTGGAATGCGACGCTGCCGCGGGTCGCTTGCAGGAAGCCCGCGATCAGGTGCAGCAGCGTGGTCTTACCGCAGCCGGATGGGCCGATCAGGCAGACGAATTCGCTATTGCCGATCTGCAACGTGATGTCGCGCAGCGCCCAGGTAGGGGCGCCGTCGCGTCCCGCATAGACCTGCGAGACTCCGGAGATGTCGATCAGTGACGGGGCGCCGCTCATGTCAGCGTCACGCGATCCGGCTTTGCAGTCTTCACCGGCCCGTCGGCGACGAGACCACGGAGCAGGGGACGCAGCTCGCCTTTAGGCGGCTTGGCGAGGCCCGCATCGATGGCCCACTGCGCCTGATTGACGAGATCATCGACAAAACGTTCGTCGAAAGTGAGCTTGAAGGTGAAGGTCGAGGTCGCATCGGAGATGTCGTTGGCGGGCGTCTTGATCCGCTCGGCGATGGTCTGTGGCCAGCTCCTGTCACTGGCGATGCGGGCCTCGGCTTCGAGGAACACCTTGACGGCGGTGTTCACCAGCTCGGGTTTCTCCTTCAGCACGCGCTCGGTGGTGAGCAGCAGCTGGTGGCTCTGGAAGTATTTCTCGATGCCGTCGAGGGACATTTCCTCGACCTGCCCGTTCGACTGTTTCTGTGCGACACCGACGGTCTGGCTGACCCAGGCAAAGGCGTCGATGTCGCCGCGCACTAGGGCCGTTGTCATGTTGTTCGGCGCGAGATCGACGACCGTGACATCCTGCAGCTTGAGCCCGGCGAGTTCGAGATATTTGGCGAGGAAGAACTGGCCCGATGTGCCGATGCGCGTCGCGATCTTGCGGCCCTTCAGGCTGACGGGATTTCTCGGATCGATCGGTCCGCCCTTCTTGATGGCGATCTTCATGTCGCGCGAATAGCGGCTGTAATTGATGACAGCCACTGGACGCAGGCCGGTGAGGGCTGCGAAGACGAGCGGCGTATCGGTGGAGGCGGAGAAATCTGCCGAGCCCGACAGCAACGCCTGCATGGAATCGCGGCCGGTCTCGAAGGACGAGGTCGCCAGATCGACATTAGCTTTCTGCCAAAGGCCGGCCGCTTCCGCGACATAGGGAAGCGCCCAAGTATAGCCGGTGCTGCCATAGGCCAGAACGGCTTTGCTGCGCGCCTGCGCGATTGCCGGAGCGCCGAGCAGGCCGGTGGTGGTGACGGCGCCGGCACCGATCAGCAGGCGTCGGCGATCGATCGAGAAGCGGTGAGGAGGCTGGAGAGATCGGGTCACGTAGAAATTCCTGTTGTGATGGATGAATAACGGATCGCCGGCCTATGCCTTCGGCGTTCCGTCGACCTGGCGCGTCGTCCAGAATTTCTCCAGCTTGAGATCGGCCAGCGCCTGGTTGAGCGGCGCGGGATATGCCCATTGCTTCACGTCGATGTCGTTGCGGATCAGCTTTTCTTCTTTCGAGAAATCGATCACGTCCTGGAACTGGGCTAGCAGGAAATCATCGACCAGCGGGTTGAACGCGTCCTTCAGCGGCTGGCCACTGAATTCCTCTCGCAGCGCTTCATAGGGCGTGCCGGATTTCGACCAGATCCGCAGCGTCTCGTCGCGATTGGCTTCATCCGCGATCCAGGCCACGGCCTTGACGAGACCCGTGACGACGCGGCGCGTCGCATCGGGATATTTTTCACGGAATGCATCGGTGACCAGGATGCCGCCGAAGCCGGTGACCTTCGGCCCGATATCCTTCGATGTGTAAAAGATATCGACGATGCGTTTTTCGCGCAGAGACAGCACCGAGCTCGACCCGATGCTGGCATCGACGCTGCCGGCGGCAAGGGCTGCGAGTTGGTCGGCCGTCTTTAGATCGACGATGGTGACGTCCTTCGCCGTCAGGCCATTGCTCTTCAGCGCGCGCAGAAAAGCCCAATGCAGGATGGTGCCCTTCTGGAACGTGACCTTGCGTCCCTTGAGGTCTTTGATGGAATGGATCGGCAGACCTTTTCGGGCGGCGCCGAAGATAGTCGTCGGACCATAGTTCAGCAGCACGCGGGTGGGCAGGCCATTGGCGCGACCGATCACATTCGGCAGCGCGCCATATTGCGCGAAGTCGATGCGCCCATTGGCGATGCCTTCATTGACCGCAGGACCCGTGCCGGCGAGATAGGTCCATTCCAGCTTGACCGACGTGTCATTGAATTCGTTTGCGATGAAGTCCTTGGCCTGGGCGACGCCGAAGGTGGCCACGCCAAAAGGCTGGCCGAAGCCGGCGCCGAAGGCACCGAAGCGGATCGTGTCGGGATTGTCGGCGGCGCGGGCCGTGTTGGCGGTGGCCAGCAAAGCGGCGGCGCCTGCGGTGAAACTGCGTCGGGTGATGTTCTGCATGGTGTGCTCTTTGCTCAGTGTCGGAGATCGGCGAGGACGCGCTGTTTCAGCGCGACGAAATCGGGGGCTGCGCGGTCGCGCGCATTGAGTTCGACCGGAATGATGACGCTGCGGATGCGGCCGGGGCGCGGCTCCATCACCACGATGCGGGTCGAGAGATAGACGGCTTCCTCGACATCATGGGTCACCATGATCACGGTGGTGCGCTGTGCTTCCCAGATCTCCAGCAGAGCGTCTTGCAGACGCGTGCGGTTCAGCGAATCCAGCGCGCCAAGCGGCTCATCGAGCAGCAGGATCGACGGTCGTCGTACCAGCGCACGTGCGATGGCGGCGCGTTGAGCCATGCCGCCGGACAGTTGCGCGGGGCGGGCACGTTCGAAGCCGGTGAGGCCGACCAGTGCGATGGCGTCGTGCACGCGCTGCGTCTTTTCTTCGACTGGCAGTGGAAACGCATCCAGCGCGAGCGCGACATTCTCCGTGAGCGTCAGCCACGGAAACAGCCGGTGATCCTGAAACACGATGCCGCGATCGGCGCCGGGGCCGTTCACTGGCGCGCCGCCGAGCAGGATCTCGCCGCGAAAGCTGTCGTCGAGCCCGACGATTAGGCGCAGCAGCGTGGACTTGCCGCAGCCGGAGGCGCCGACAATGCTGACGAATTCCCCCGGGAATACCGAGAGCGAGATGTCCTGCAGCACGGGCAAGGGTGTCTCATCGACCATATAGGTCTTGGTGACGTGACGGATAGCGAGTTCGTTGAAGGCAACCATGTTGTTTCTCACGTCAGGCCGGAGGCGCGTGCCAGCACCAGCGACGACAGCCAACGGCACAGCCGGGTGGCGAGATAACCGGCGGCGGCTAGCGCAGTGACGCCGATGATCACGATGTCCATGCGAAACTGCTCGCGGCCTTCGGACACGAAGGTGCCGATGCCGCGGCCATTGCCGATGGCGTATTCGGCGCCGACCGTGCCGATCCAGCCGCTGATCAGCGCGATCTCGATGCCGATAGTGATGGCCGGCAAAGCGGCCGGGATCAGTACGCGACGGATTTCCTGGTGGCGAGACAGGCCGAGCACGCGCGCGACTTCGCGATAAGTGATCGACACATTCCGCAGCCCGGTGGTGGTGTTTAGCGCCACGGGGAAGAAGGCAGACAGGGCGATGTAGACGATCTTGCTCGCTTCGCCATTGCCGAACCACGCTGTCAGCAACGGGATCCATGCGAACAAAGTGATCTGCCGCAACGCGTGAAAGGTGCCGCCGCCGGCGCGCTCGGCGGTGGTGGAAAGGCCCATGCTGCTCCCGAAAGCGAGACCAGCGGCGATGCCGATGCTAATGCCCATGATGTAACGCAGCAGGCTGGCCCCGATGGCGTGCCAGATTTCACGGCCGGCGGCATCGTCAAATGGGGCCAGCAGTAACTGTTCGAGATGGATCGCGAGCGGGCCTGACACCCACCCTACATGGACGGACCAAGCCCAGCCGATCACAAGGACGATCGGCAGCACGAGGCCGCGAGGCCAGGTCAGGCGGCTTGCTCGTTGCGATATGATGACGGCGACGGGATGGCTCATGCGCGCAGCTCCCAGCGCTGCAAACGACGTTCGATGCACGCGAGGCCGGTATCCATGGCGAGACCGATCAGGCCGATCACCGCCATGCCGACGATCACGATGTCGATCTGAAACAGCGTGCGGCCCCACACCATCGTGTAGCCGACGCCCTCGGTCGCGGCGAGCATCTCGACCACGATCAGTGCGATCCATGCATGGCTGAGCGCTGTGCGAAGGCCGCCGAAAATGCCGGGCACCGTGGCCGGCACGACGAGGCGACGCAGATAGGAGCCCGCGGGCAATTGCAGCACGCGCGCGACTTCGCGAAGGGGGGCGGGGATCTGTTTGATGCTTTCCGATGTTGCGATGACCGTCGGCACGAAACTCGCTTTTGCGATCAGCACGAATTTCAGCGTCTCATCGAGGCCGAAGATCAGCAGCAGGATCGGCAGCCAGCCGAGCGAGGGGACTTGCGCCAGAAAGCGGAATGTTAAGCCGCAATAGTTCTCGACGGTACGGGACAGGCCGAGCAGGGCGCCGAAGATGAGGCCGCTTCCGGCGCCGATGACGAAACCAATCCCGATCCGCCACAGGCTGATGCGCAGGCCATCGAGGATCTCGCCGCCGCGAATGAGTTCGATAGCGGTGCTCGCAACCAGCAAAGGTGACGGCAGGATCTGGACGGGCAGCAGATGCAGCGAGGTCGCGAGCTGCCACAGGAGCAGGATTGCCAGTGGTACAGTCAATGGCAGGAGACGATCGCCGACGACACGCCAAGTCCAGATACGCCGCGCGGTTGGACCAGGATCGATGACGCGATCGGCGATCGCGGATCTGACACTCATGTAAAACTCCGGGACGCCGCGATGCGTCTGATGGCATCGGATGCGGTCAATGACCGAATAGTTCGTGGCTACGATCGATGCCGCGACGGTTCTTGGTGTCCTTGGTCCATCCAACGGCACGGCGGTAGCTGCCGAGCCCGTCGACATCCTTCAGCGCGGTGGCGTGAAGACTGACTGGCGTCTCCGCGAAGGGCGACACGTAGAGGGAATCCTCGGGGCAATAGAGCTCGCACATGAAACAGGTCTGGCAATCCTCCTGCCGCGCGATGACAGGAAAGCCGTCGGTCTTGTCGAACACATTGGTTGGGCAGACGCGGACGCAGATATTGCAAGAGGTGCAGGTCTCGCTATCGATAATCTCGATCATTCCGCTGCCTCCGCAAGATAGGCATCGGCATGCGGACGGGTCGATGTCCACACCTCGTCGAGGCCGCCGGTGGTGATGTAGTGGCGCTGCGCGAGATCCTGCTCGGGGAAGTCGTCGCGACGATGCATGCCGCGGGTCTCAGTCCGGGCGAGGGCGCTGCGATACATCCAGCGCACCGTTGCCAGCATGGCCGCGCTCTCACGGGCACGAACGATGTCCCTGTGCGGGGCCGCACCGGCGCGCGTCGCGTCGTGCCACAGCGTATCAAGTCGATCGAGCGAGGCCGTCAGGCGGCCAGCCTCGCGAAAATAATTGATCTCGTAAGGGAAGGCTTCGGCCTGCACGGCGGCTGCGAGATGGGCGCCGTTCAACGCAGGGCGCGTGCCCTGCTGCAGGCCAACCGTGCCCGCGCCCGTCGCGGGTCCGTGCAACCCACGGCCACCTTTGACGTAGCGTGCAGCACCTTGTCCGGACCAGAATCCGGAAGACATGGCCCAGGCCGCATTGTGGCTGCCGCCGCCGGTGAAGCCGCCGCAGACGAGCTCACGCGTTGCTGCGTCACCGGCAGCATAAAGTCCTGGCACCGTGGTCGCGCAGCTGTCATCGACAACACGCAGCCCGCCGGTACCGCGAATGGTGCCTTCGAGACGCAGCGTAATTGGAAAGCGTTGGGTGAACGGATCGATACCGGTGCGATCGAAGGGCAGGAAGAAGTTGGGCTGCGATGCCCGCATGGCGTCTCGGACATCGGCATCGGCCTTGTCAAGCTGCGCATAGACGGGGCCTTCGAGCAGCGCGCGTGCGATGGCCGAGCGGCCACCTTTGGAAGCGGCGCCCGGCACGGGCGATCCATTCTGATAGGTGAACGTGCCCCAGCCGAAAAACAGCGTTTTGGTCACCGATCCGAATGCCGCCGAGATTGCGTAAGGATTGGAGAACTCCATGCTCGTGAGTTCGGCGCCGAGTTCGGCCGCCATCAGATATCCGTCACCGGTAAGTACGTTCGATCCCAGTGTCTTGCTGAGAAACGCACAGCCGCCGGTGGCGATAACGACTGCGCCGGCGCGCACGCGCCATGGCTTGCCATCCTGCCGCTGGACACCGGCTGCGCCGGCGACTGCACCGGAATCATCGACAAGCAGCTCGAGCGCCGGGCTTTGATCAAGGATCGTTACGCCTGCTGCCTTGGTGCGCTTGCGCATCAGGCGCATATATTCAGGGCCCTGCAGCGAATTGCGCTGTGGACGGCCGTCTGTGTCAGTGGGGTAGGGATATCCCCAATCCGCCAGCTTGTTGCCTTGCTCATAGGTGCGATCGAGCACGCGTGCCATCCAGCGGCGATCCTGCAGATATCCGCCCATTTTCTCGCGGCCGGCCATCGCCGCTTCGCGCTTGTCGTTGTCGGGGTCGATATACCAAACGCCCGTGCCAGCTGCGGCAGTTGCGCCAGATGTGCCACAAAAGCCCTTGTCCACGAGAACGACGCGCGCGCCTTCATTGGCTGCGCTGATCGCGGCCCAGGTGCCAGCCGGGCCGCCACCGATCACGAGGACATCGGCATCGAGCGATATGGCCTCGCTTGCGTTACTGCCGCGTGTTTGCTCGCTCATATATATTCTCCACAGCATGTCGGTATGCGCCAAAGCAATGGCGTATGCTGTGTGGATGTTCGCGCGATCCGTTCGCGCTGACAATTTCAGAGTTTGTCGTGAAGCAAGCACAAAAGCTTCGTGTTGCTACGCCATTGTGAAAAATTGTGTTTGCACCGCTTGATGTAGTTTGTGTAGGTCCGCATGGATGACCCGTCATGGCGAAGGGCGCTGAGCGACAATCTCCGTCAGGTGCATGCTGCGGCAGAATGAATGCCGTGTTCTGCGCGTTATATCGGAACGGATATTGCTATTTTTCCGGATGCGTTGAAGTCGGCCGCTGCTGTGTCAATTTCGATCTCAATGATCAGGAGCATGAGGGGAGAATCGCTGTGGCCATCCACTACGACATTCAGGGCGGAACTCTGCCATTCGTCACGGCGGAGTTAAATTATCTTGCGCCGACGTGTGAGAAGCCCCGGACCTACGCTTACGACCTACCCCCGGGCGAGCCGAAAAGCACGGCGCATGCGCAGCCGGTGCAGGTCAAAATCGCTGATGGGCGCCCGATACGCGACCGGCTGACTCTCGACCGCGCCGGCTTCGCACTAGTCGATCAGCAGACCGCGGTGCGCGACTTCTATGATGATGACGAGATCACACGCGTTTATTACCCGGAAGCTAGCGATTTCCTGCGCAGCAGCCTCGGTGCCGACAGGGTTTTCATTTTCGATCATACCGTGCGCAAGCGCGTGGTGGGTGCGGCGGATGTGCGCGGCGATGGCCCGCGTCAGCCAGCTAGCCGGGTTCACGTCGATCAGACCCTGCGCTCAGGGCCGAACCGTGTTCATGAGCATCTGCCGGACGAGGCGGATGAACTGCTGCGTGGGCGCGTGCAAGTGATCAATCTGTGGCGGCCGATCAAGGGTCCGCTGCGCGACACGCCGCTTGCAATGTGTGATGGTACCAGCGTCGCGCAAAAGGATCTGGTGGCGTCGGACCTCATTTATCCCAACCGGCAGGGCGAGACTTATTCGGTCACCTATCATCCCGATCACCGGTGGTTCTATTTCCCGGAGATGGACGTCAATGAAGCGCTGCTGCTGAAGTGCTACGACTCCGCATCCGACGGGCGCACCCGGTTCGGGCCGCACACTGCGTTCGTCGATCCCACTACGCCTGAGGATGCGTCGCCGCGCGAAAGCATCGAGCTCCGTGCGCTGGTATTTCATCACGCTTGAACGAATTTGACTGTCGCGCCGGTTGCTCAGGCAGGCAGCCGCGCGGCAGCCTCCATTTTGAGCCGGGAACGGTCGATCTTCTGCGTGCTGGCCAATGGCAGGGCATCAACGAACCAGACCCTGCGCGGATGCTGATAGGCAGGGGCGTGCTCAAGCGCATAAGTTTTGATGTCGTCTTCGCTCGGCTGCGTGTTGGCGCGCAGCACGATAAAGGCGACGGGTTTCTGCCCCTTGATATCATCATCCACCGGCACAACGCAGGCCTGTGCGATGGCCGGATGTTGTTCGAGGATCGCTTCGACTTCGCCAGGATAGATATTCTCGCCGCCACTGACGAACATGTCGTCGCGCCGGCCGACGAATGAATAGAAGCCATCCTTGTTGCGATGAAACACGTCGCCGGTGACGTAATAGCCATCGGCGGTGAATGCGGCGGTGAGCTCGGGGCGGTTATGATACTGGTTCATCAAGGCCGGGCTCTTGATCTCAAGCACGCCCTTGTCGCCGATGTCACCCGCCTGGTCGCGCAGGCGAAGCTGGACTTTTGGATGGGCGGTTCCGAGGGCAGGCGGTGGCGTCCGCCGGCCATCGGGGTGGGGCGCAAAGGTCACCGGGCCGGATTCGGTCGTGCCATAGGCATTCATCACCCGCGCATTCGGGAGCAGGCCGCTGATCTGCGCCAGCAGGCTGTCGCTCACTGGAGCCGAGCCCATGCGGATCACGCGCACCGATGAGAGATCGGCGGTGGCCAGCGTCTCGCGCTCGCGCAGCATCATGGCGATCATCGGCGGCACGGCGGTCAGCCAGGTGCAGCGATAGCGATCGATCGCGCCGATATAGGGTATGGCGGAAAACTGCCACAGCAACACCGTGGTGGCGCGTGAGGCCAGAGCCAGGAAGGCCAGCGCCAGGGCGTTCATGTGATAGAGCGGTGCTGCGATCAGCACCTTCTCCCCCGTCAGGGGCTCGCGCTCCTGCCGTGTCTGCACCGTCCACAGATGCGCGGTATGGCTGAGTACCACGCCCTTGGGCCGTCCGGTCGAGCCTGACGTGTAGAGGATCAGCGCAGCCTCGTTGGCGACGGGCGCGAAGACGTCGAATGGACCGGGGTCGATCAGCTCGGACAGGCTACCCGTGCCGGTGCGCGCCAGTCCGATGCGTTCGATGCCCGCGGGGGCGGACGCCGCACGTTCCTCGTCGCAGAACAGCAGGCGGGCGCCGCTGTCGGTGGCGACGATCTCGATCAGTTCTTTCGGAAACCGGTAATTGATCGGCACGGCCACCAAGCCGGCGCGCATGATGCCGAGCAGCACCGCGATGAATTCGACGGAGTTGGCCGCAAGAAGAGCAATCCGGTCGCCCTGCTGATAGCCGCGCTTCTTCAGGCCCCTCGCCACGGCATTGGCGAAATCATCCAGCTCGCCATAGGTGCTGGCGGTCTCGGTGAGATTGGCATCGAGGCCGGCGAAAGCGAGTTGCCCGCGATCGATCGCGGGATCGAAAAGTTGGCCGAGATTTGTCGATGACGTCACGCGATGACCTCGATCAGCGATCCGAAGGCCGGTAATGCGACGACCACGCGATCGCGTGTTGAATGATGGGGCAGGCCGAGCGCGACGGCACGCTCCGCCACGAGTTGCGGATCACGGCTGCGCAAGGTGACGGCAGCGAAACGCTCGGGACGTTCGGCGCCGATGCCCGCGAGTTCGCCGAACCGCTGCGCCAGCGTTGCGGCGTCAGCGACAGACAGAGCAAAGCCATTGTCGAGTTTGCCGAGGCGATCGTAGCGCGCCGCGGCGGCGGCCGGATCGGCGCTGGCAATCGTCAGTTCGACGATTCCCAAGACGCCATTGGCGTGAGTGAGCCAGTCGCGACGCCAGATCAGCTCCGGCGTATGATGCTGGCAATAATAGACGCGACCCGCATCGAATGAATCCAGCGCCAGGCGCACCGCGGAGAACCGCGCTTCATGATCCAAACCGTCGATCTGCAACGGACGTGCGAAGTGCTGCACGGGCTGCGCGTCGAAGCCGGCGCCGATCACGTTGTTGCGCGTGGACTCGGCATCGGTGCTGGCGAAGACGAGGCCATTGAGGCCGAGCGGGCTGTCGATTAGCTCCTGTCGCACCTTGTCGCCGCCTGGGGGCAGCCCGATGAGTTCGAAATAGGCGTGTTCGAACACCATCAGATGGTTGATCGAGCCAAGCGTCGGATGATATCCGCGCGGCGTTAGCTGGAAGCCCAGTCCCGCGAACAGCTCAGCCGCGAGATCGGTCTCATAGCGCGTATTGACGACCACATGGTCGAGCTGCAGCGTCATTTTACTTCTCCTGCGATGGCGTCAGATAGACGCCGCGACCGCTCGCAACCAGCTTGCCGGCGCTGTCATAGACCTTCGCTTCGGCGACCGAGAACTGCTTGCCGAGCTTGATCGCCTTGCCGACGGCACGCAGGTCGCCGCGGGCGGGGCTGTGATAGTCGACGCGGAGGTCGATGGTCGGAACGCCGCGGCCATTGCTCGACACCAAGGCCCAGTCGGCGGTGAGATCGACCAAGGTGGCGAGAATGCCGCCATGAGTGTAGCCGCCCTCGAGATTGACGACCCATTCATCGCGCCATTTGGCGGTCAGCTCGATCTCGCCATCGCCGACGGAGGTGACGTCAAGGCCGAGCCATTTGTGATAGGGCGCCTTTTGGATGCGCGTGCGGATATCGTCGATGGATGGAGTGTCAGCCATGATTATGGCTCCTTAGAAATAGAGAATTAGCCCTTACGGCGTGACGACGACCTTGCCGAGCACGGTGCGGTCGCGGATCAGACCGAGGCCTTCGGCGGCTTGTTCCAGCGGCACGGCGCGATCGATGATGGGATCGATCTTGCCTTCGACGATCAGGTCCAGCAGTGCGACGAGGTCTTCTTCGTAGAAGCTGTTGGAGCCGCGGATATTGAGCTCGAAGCTCCAGACATAGCGGAGGTCTTCCTTCGGGTCGTAACCGGCGGTGGCTCCGCAGACCAGCAAGGTACCGCCACGCTTCAGGCATTTCAGCGACGGCAGCCAGGTGTCGCCACCGGTGAAATTGATTACCACATCGACGCCGCCGTCGTGGGTGCGCCGTTCCGGCTTGCCATACTGGCCGATCGCCCATTTGGAGAAGTCCGTGGTCTGGTAATTGACCACATGATCCGCGCCGAGCGCCTTGAGGCGTGCGCATTTCTCGTCACTGCCGGCACAGGCGATGACTTCGGCGCCGAGCAGCTTGGCCAGAATGATGCTGGCGGTGCCCACGCCGCCACTGGCGCCGAGGATCAGCACCTTGTCGCCGGGCTTGACCGTGCGATGGGTGATGAGCATGCGATGCGCGGTGCCATAGGCGACGGGCAGCGACGCCGCCTGTTCGAAGCTGACGGCATCGGGCAAGCGGATCAGCTGGCGGGCATCGGCAGCGGCATATTCGGCCATGCCGCCATCGACCATCTCACCCATTAGGCCGACGCCGGGCTTGAGCGGATTGATCAGAACGCGGTCGCCAATCGCCCAGCCCGAGACGCCGTCACCGATCTCGGTGATGGTGCCGGCGAGATCGAGGCCGATCACTACCGGCAGTGGCACCTTGATGCCGGGCATGCCACGCACGGTAAACACGTCGTGATAGTTGAAGGACGACGCGCCGACGCGGATCACCACATGGCCTGCCGTGGCTTTCGGCATCGGCTTGTCGGTGACCACCTGCAGCTGGTCGAGTTCACCATGGGCGCTGAGCACCAGGGCTTTCATCGTGCTGGTCATGACGCAGTATCCTTACTTGAGGCTCTTGGAACGTTCATAGGGGCCGGTGACGAACAGTTCGTCATTCAGCTTGCCTTGGATGAAGCCGCCGGCGGCGAGCACCTCATGCTGGCGCTTCAGGCTGGCGATGTCGGCGGGCTCGAACGCCACACGGTTCACGACATCCCAGTTGGTGACATAGGCCTTGGCATCGCTCGGCGAGAGGTTGGCGCTCTTCTCGAGAATGGTTGCGACTTCGGCCGGATTGGCGGAGCCCCATGCCACCGCATCGCGGAGCGCCGCCACCAAGGCCGCCACCGTATCGGGCTTCTTGGTGATCAGATCGGTGCTGACGGCGGCGACGCCGTTATAGGGCAGGCCGTCCGACTTGGTGAGCTTGCGCCATTCATCGAAGAAATTGCCGAGCTTCTTCACTTTCAGCTCGCCGTCGATTTGGTTGACGGTGATGGAGCGCAGCGCGGAGGCATCGACCTGCTTCTGAACCAGGAACTGGACGAGACGGGACTCGTTACCGCCGACCAGCGTGTATTCTTCCGGCTTGATGCCGTAATTGCCGGCGAGGATTGCGTTGGCGAGAACGGCCGTCGATGATCCTGCGGGGGACGAACCGAGCTTCTTTCCCTTCAGCTCTGCGATCGAATTGATGGGAGAGTCGCTAGGAACGACGATCTGCACGTCGGCTGGCTGGGTTGCCGCGAACAGCTTGATCGGTACGCCTTCATTGACGGCGCTGAACACGCCGGCGAGCGGTGCGGCAAAGGCGACATCGATGGAGCCGGATGCGATGGCACGGATCGGGGCGATGAGATCGGGGAAGTGGATGAACTCGGCATCGATGCCGCGCTTCTTCAGGAAGTCGTGCGACTCCAGCACGGAGCCATAGCCGAGGCTGACGCCGCTGGTCCAATAGCCGATGCGCACTTTCTGCTGCGCTTGCGCCGGGATGGTCACGGCAAATGCCGCAAGGGCTGCGACGGCAAACAGGGTCTTCCGGAAGATCATGGCAGATGCCTCGTCGGTTAGGATTGCTGTTTCCAGCGGGACAGGAAGCGTTCAAGCGGTTTGAGAAGGCCGGATTCGAAGATGAGCATCAGCGTGACCAGCATCACGGTCCAGGCGAAAACCTTGTCGCTCTGCACGAGGTCGGCGGCCTGGCGCAGGCGATAGCCAATGCCGTTCGATGACCCCAATGTCTCGGCGACAAGCGACACCCGCCAGCCGAAGCCGAATGCGAGGCGCGCGCCGGAGAAGAAATAGGGCAAGATGCTGGGCAGGTAGACTTTCACAAGGATCTGCAGCCGCGACATCCGGAACGAGCGCGCCAGATCGACATACTGCCGGTCCACGGTGCGGGTGCCTTGCCAAACATTGGTCAGGATCAGCGGAAACGCTGTCATGAACACGACGAAGATGGTCGTCGCATCCGAGATACCGAACCAGATGATGGCGAAGATCGCCCAGATCGCCGATGACACGGTATTAAGGACAGCCAGGACCGGTTCGAAGAAGGTCGCCAGCTTCCGGTTGGCGCCGAGCACAAGGCCGGCCAGCGTGCCGGCGACAGTGCCGAGCGCAAAACCGCTGAACACGCGGTTCATAGTGGCGGCGACATCGCGACTGAAGCTGGCGCTGTGAATCAGTGCATTGACAGCGTCCAGCACCTTCGCCGGGCTCGGCAGCACGAAGGAGGGGACCTTGTTGGAGGCGTACCACCACAGCAGCACGATCGCCCCGAACAACAGGCAACGCTGCAGCAAGATGCTGCTGATACGCGTGAACGACATGATCCTATAACTCGAGACGCAGCTGGCGGATCTGCTCGTTGATGGCGGGATCGGTCGGAATGCGCGGGCGCGGAAAATCCACCGTCTCGATGCTGCGGATACGCCCCGGCCGCGGGCTCATGACAACGATGCGATCGGCCAGCACGACGGCTTCCTCGACATCATGGGTTACGAACAGGATGGTGGTGCCATGAATGGCCTGCAGCCGCAGCAATTCGCCATGCATCTGGCTGCGCGTCTGCGGGTCGAGTTTTGAGAACGGCTCGTCCATCAGCAGAATGCGCGGCTCGACGACGAGGCTGCGCGCGAGCGCAACGCGGCTGCGCATGCCGCCGGAGAGCTGATGCGGCCACGATTTTGCAAAATCGGACAGGCCCACATGCGCAAGCATCGCATCGGCTTTCGCATGCCGGGTGCGGCGATCGAAAGACTGCGCTTCGAGACCGAATGCGACATTGGCGCGGGTGTTGCGCCAGGGCAATAGGCGATCTTCCTGGAACATGTAGGCGATGTCGCCGCTGCTGCTTTGCGCAACATCGACGTCGCCGTTCATGCTGATGGCGCCGCTATCGGGGGGCAGCAGGCCTGCAATGATGTTGAGCAGTGTGCTCTTGCCGCACCCCGACGTGCCCAGCAAAGCGACGACTTCGCCCTGGCGAACGGTCAGCGAGATATCGTCGAGAACCCTGAGCGCGTCAAAGCTCTTCCCGATTCCCGTCAGCGCGATCGCTGGCGTTCCGACATATGGCTGAGGCTGGTGAACGTTCATCGCGTGGCCTGGCATGAGAGATAGCAGGCAAATTGTGCAGTGCCATGTTGCTTTGAGATTTAGTCAAAACCAGATGGCGATGAAAGTGATCTGCCGCGTTCGCGTGGAATAACAACGCGCGCGTCGTTCATGTCGCTGCGGGAGGTGAATCATTCGCTTCGGCGACGCCATAAGAGGAGATGTTTCTAGGCGCCCGGGTGTGTCCCGCCATGGATATAACGCGATGGGTGCAATCGCGTGTCACGCAGAAATGAAAGCGACGCGCGGCGGATGACTGTTGTTGTTCAGTTCAGCGCTGTTTACGCGCCGTCGCGGCAACTAACAAAACCGATGCGCGGTAGTGGGCGCAGCAACTACATGTGCTGCGGTGTCGTTGACGGAGTCAGCGTGCCGTGCTCCGTAATTCATTGTAATCAAGACGCTGGCACGCCCCGGATAGGCGAAACGAACACCGGACAGCGTGACGAGCGGCTGCACCGTCATCGGCCCGCATCTGCATGACCGCCTGACGCCGGCAGTGGCCGCAGAACTGGAGCGGCTGCATCCTTCGTCGCGCCAGGACTCGGCGCCTAGCATTCGCACAAGCGAGATGGTTGCATTGTTGCGCGGGGGACGAAGTTTCCCGCGTGCGTGCGTAGCGAAGAATAATATGGTGCGCGAGGGGGAGTCATTGGGTGATCTTGCCGTGTAGAAAGTTCCGGTAGGCTGCTAGTTTCATCTGAAACGTCACTCAGAGAGACCGACCATGTCCGTTGATCTTCGCCGCCGTGATTTCCTCAAAAGCTCAGCCTTGTTTGCCGGTATGGCAGCGGCAGGTTTCTCCTGCGTCGAGATCGCCAGTGCGGCGCAGATCGAGGTGCCGACCGTCGACAAGCTCGCGATCCGCGTGCTGGTCGATCAGCAGCATGACCAGTTTCTCCGCGGCAGTACGGTGAACGGCGTCGTCCATGAGGGGCCGGGCGCGGCCCGCAGCGCCGATGCGCGCAATGTGCTGCACAATGAATGGGGCCTGTCGTTGCTGCTGGAATCGCAGCGCGCCGCAGACCAGCAGACTATCTTACTCGATTTCGGCTACACATCGCCGGCGATCATCAACAATATGGACCTGCTGAAGGTTGACCCCGCCAAGATCAAGGCGCTGATCGTCAGCCACGGCCATATCGATCATTATGGCGGCCTGATCGGCTTCCTGGAGCGTCACCGCGCAGTGCTGCCGCCGGACCTCAAGCTTTATGCCGGCGGCGAGGACAATTTCTGTCACCGTACCAGCCGCACATCGACCGGCGCCTATGGCGAAGGCGGCACGCTGGAGCGCAAGCAGATCGCCGCGCAGAATGTCACCACGGTGCTGTGCGAAACGCCGACCGTGATCCAGGGCCACGCTTTCACTACCGGCAAGATCAAGCGCAACAGCGTTGAGAAGATCCTGCCGAACACGTTTGTGGACTACACCGAGAAGGACGGCGAGAGCTGTTCCTATGGCCATTACACCGCCGCCGAACTGCAGGGCAAAATGGTGCCGGACGAGCATGTGCATGAGCATGCCACCTGTTTCAATGTCCGCGGCAAGGGGCTGGTGGTGATCAGCTCCTGCGGCCATGTGGGCATCGTGAATTCGGTGCGCCAGGCCCAGGAGATTTCCGGCGTCCAGAAGGTGCATGCCATCGTTGGCGGCTTCCATCTCGGGCCGGCGCCTGCGGATTATCTCAAGCAGATCGTCAGCGAGGTGAAGAGCCTCGATCCCGACGTGGTGATCCCGATGCATTGCAGCGGCCTCAACTTCCTGCTCGAGGCATGCGCGCAAATGCCCGACCAGGTCATCAACACCTCGACGGGAAGCAAGCTGATCTTCGGCGCGTGATGTCCATCGATCGGGGCGCATGCCTTTTGAAACGTGCGGGGCTGCTGGTGGCTCTGCTGCTGGCGACGTCCGGCGGCGCATCGGCACAGACGGAATCGCGGCGGTCAGCAGCAGAGCTGATGGACGCCGTGATGTGGAATCGCGAGCCGATCGGCGGCGCGTTCGCGCTGACGGATCAGGCGGGCCAGCCCCGCACCGATCGCGATTTCCGCGGTAAATATTTGCTCGTCTATTTCGGCTTCACCTTTTGCCCCGATGTCTGCCCGACCGACCTGCAGGCCATCGGTCTCGCGATGGATCAGCTCGGCGCCCGCGCTCATGCCGTGCAGCCGCTGTTCGTGACGCTGGATCCTGCGCGCGACACGGTGGAGCAGCTCGCGCAATATGTGCCGCTGTTCCATCCAAAGCTGGTCGGTCTGACCGGCAGCGAAGCCGCCATTGCCACGACAGCTGAGGCATATCGCGTCTATTTCAAGCGCGTACCGTTCAAAAAGAACCCGGCCGACTACACGGTCGATCATTCCGCCTTTGTCTATCTCGTCGATCCCGACGGAAAATATCTCGGCTTCTTCCCGCCCGGCACGCCGGCGGAGCGCATGGTCGAGATGATCAAGCCGCATCTTAGATAGAGCGGATGTCCGCAACTGGCGTAAAGCGGACATGGAAAAGATCGCAGATCGAGCATTTGCAGATCCCTGTAATTTGAAGAGAGTTCCCTGTTCGAGTGTTTAGGGAATTTCGAGGGTTAACGTTCGGAATCCCCGGAAGACCGCTGTGGTCGAGATCAGGAACGCAGGTAAAAGCATGGTTTCCCCGAAAATTCCCTGTTTGCAGTGAATTTTTCAGGAGCAAGGTGCGAGATGCACTCCCGCCCCAGCCAGGCCATCCGGGCATTGGGCCAAGCTGTCATTTCGTCTAAGAAATGTCCAAGATGTGGCGGGCCTCCCGGCTTCTAAGAAGTCTCTGAGTAGTAGGCTAGGCTCCAAGGGGCGCCACTTCCCAAAAATCTCCGATCGACCATTTCGAGGTTCCCGCTTGGGGCAGGTCGGAGGTGGGACTTGGTTGATTGCCAATGCCCGCTCAAGGCGCAAAGCGGACATTGATGAGACGCTGTTATCTGGTCGTGCGCAACCGAAAGTGATTGTCTGACGCGTCGGCCATCTGCGTTTAGGAGACACGTCGGTTCCTGCAGCCAGTTTTCTTCAGGTGTTGTCGCTCCTAACCAAGGTTAAATCAGCAAAGATGGATCATTGTTCAAAACGCACGCCAAGTAAGCGTTTGTTCCGATCCGCCACCTGAATTGTCGCCGTCGTGCCAACGATCAGTTGATCTTTATCGGCCTTCTCGATGTTGATGCGCACGGGGATGCGTTGCGCGAGCCGTACCCAGGAGAAGGTTGGATTGACACTGGCAAGAAGGCTCGCCCCCGAACTTCTGTCCCGGTCCTCGATGCCTCCAGCGATGCTTTCGACCTGCCCATTCAGAATCGTCCCGCCCATCAACCTCACATCGACAGCATCGCCGACATGAACGCGTGGGAGTTTGGTCTCTTCGAAATAGCCTTCGATACGCACGGTATCGGTGTCGATCAGGGCCATGATGCCGCGCCCCGCGGCTAGATAGGTGCCGGGCCGTAAATCGAAATTGGTCACACGTCCATTCGCGGGCGCACGGATTTCCGAGCGATTGAGATTGAGACGCGCGACATCCAGATCGGCAACAGCCTGGCTATGGGCCGCCCTGGCCTGCAGGTCCGCCGCGCGGACAGTCTCTCGCTGCTGCTGCGACACGACGCCTTCGCTCAGCTTTTCGTATCGTGCGCGATCGCTGGCAGCCTTCTCGGCCGCGGCTTCGCGGTTGGCCAAGGCGGCCTCTGCTTGCCGGACTGCGAGGCGGAAACGTTCGGGATCCAGCCGCAGTAAGATGTCGCCCTTGCGGACAAGTTGATTGTCCCGGATCAATACCTCTTCGACGAGACCGGGTACATCGGAGGCTACGGCGATGACGTCGGCGCGGACGTGGCCGTCCCGGGTCCAGGGCGTCGTCTCGTAATGCTCCCACATGCCGATGAACATAGGTGCCGCGACTCCCAGTGTCAGCGTGGTGAGCAGAACACGCGGAAAAATCGAACCCGCTATCCTCATGAAAGTAGCTTTCCCAGAATTGCGTAGAAGACATTGATCAAGATCACGAAGATGGCGAAGTCGAACAGCGCCGGGTGCCACGCAAATTTCCGGATATCGACGGCTGCGAATTTGCGGGTCATTGCGGAAGCCATAAAGCAGATGGCAAGCGCGCAAACGCAGGCAATTGCGAAAGTCGGCACGTATACGCCTGCGATAGAGATTTCCTCGTTCATCGAACGACCTCGCCGGATGAGAAAGCATGGGCATTTGGAAACAGCGTGCGACGCAGACCTATCAGTGCGAGCTGTCGCTTTTGGCGGGTGGTAGGCTCGCCGTTCTCGGCGCATAGCGCGCTGTCAATCGCCCTCAGGAGGGCTCTAGCGTCGTCGGGCTTCAGCTCCTTATTGCCACGCGCAAACCAGCGGAATGCGCGCGAAAGCATGGGAAATAGCAGTGGAATTTCAGGGCCATCCGGCGTGTTGTCATGTGCGGAAAATTCCTTCAGGGCGAGCAGGTCGAGGCCAATTTGCAGCGCGGCCAGCGAACGGAGGGCTTCCACCCTGATATCGGTGCCGGAGCCGGCCAGTCGGGGAATGACCAAGCCGAAGCGATCGAGCATGACGCTGACCCATCTCGTGCGGTTCATCGGCCGGCGTGTAGCGGCCAGCCTCGCCAGATCAGCCCAGCCATGGACTAGCAGGCGCTGCGCCGCGCGTGATGCCGAAGCGAGCGCAACCACCGTATGGCGATGAACGCTGCCAGCAGCCCGATCAGCGCGGCTGCATTGCTGTTGATGAACAGAGCGAAGTCAACGCTGAATTTGTTCTGCAGATCGAGGGCGCTGATCAGACCAAGGCCCAGTGCCAACGCCTTGATGAAATGGCGGGGATTGGCCTGCAGATAGCCGATGATGAGGAATGTCGGCGCCAGCGAGAACACCAGCATCGGAAAGCCGGTGATGGCCGGGAAGATCAAGAACAGGTAGATGGCGGCGATCGGTAGGCAGGCCAGCGTCCAGAGCGCGTAGGAAATCAGGGACGGCGCGGGGTCGTCGAGGCTGCTGTAGATGGCGGCGGCGATCGCGGCGATCTGCGCGGCGACGCCGCCTTCCGGCCACGCCGCTGCGATCCAGATTGCGCAGCAGCCGAGCACGGCGACAGCGAGAGCGGCTACCGACAAAGCGGCGAGGCCGGGATCACGATGCAAGTACCGCCTGACATGCCGATGCGGGAAGTCGGCTCTACCCTTCCGTGCGGAGGTCCGGGAGGTGTCGTGCAGCGCTGTGGATATGTTGTGGGCGGTAGCCAGCGCGTCGATCAAGGTTGCTAAATTGGCGACTGTTCCAGCTTCGAGAAGCCGATCCCACTCGCTGCGATCGCGGCCGCGGCCCTCGAACGATTTGCATTGTCTGATCAAGTCGTCTGCATCCGTCGGTGGTCGATCCTGATCGCTTGTCCAGCTGACGAAGTCTGACAGCAAGTCGTTCATCTCGGCCGAACGCCGTTTGCCTAATGCCGTGAGGCTGTCCTCGACCGCGAGTAGCATCGGCAAGACCAATGCGAGCTTGTCCTGCACGGCTCGTATGGTCCGCAGGTCCGGCATCCTCGCCGCAGTGTCGTAACGCAGATGCGTCGATAACATTTCGAGTTGCGTGACGTCGGCGGCCAGCTGCCAGCGCACTGGATCCGGAGTCTCGTCGATGCGTGTAGAAAGTCCGTCGCTCGTCCGTGCGAAGGCGTCGGACATTGCGGCGCGCAGCGATTTCAGAAGGGGGGTGGTGACATCGCTCGGAAACAAGAGTGTGTGCACCAGCGTCGCGCAGCTGATGCCGAGCAGGATTTCCTCGACCCGCGAAAGCGCGGTATCGAAGACCATGGCTGGCGCGTTCACGCTGGAAAACGCGACGGTGGTCGCGGTGTAGCCTGCCAACAGGAACACGTAGCTGCGCGGGGTGCGGTCCTGCAGGGAGATGTAGAGGCAGAGCCCGGCCCAGGCGGTGACTGCGACCGACAACAGAGCTGGCTGATCGACAAGGGACGGCACTAGCGTCAAAGCAGCGCATGCGCCCAGCAATGTCCCGAGAAAACGATAGATAGCGCGCGACCGAACCGCTCCGGCGAATGGTTGTGCGGTCAAATAAACGGTGAGCATGGCCCAATAGGGCCGCTGTAATCCGAGGCGAAAGGCGAGATAGATCGCGAGCATCGCCGCGATGAACGAATTCGCCGAGAACAGCGCCCACTTGGGATCGAGTTGGCCGGGGGATGCGGCGGCAAGAAATCGAGACAGGGGTGACTGCGGCATGGTCCTGATCGTCCGTGAAGCATGCGGACCATATGCCTTGCCGCCTCGCAGGAATTTCGATATTCTACCAATTAATTTCCAAAGTATGACAATGCGCGGCAGGCTTCATCAGCACTACCGTCAATTCGATCCAGACAGCCTGGATCGTCCGATCGTGACGGGCATGGTGGATACGCAGGAAAAAGAGGATGAGCTGCCGGTCCATACCCATTGTAAGGGGCAGCTGGTACTCGCCCTGCGCGGCGGTGTGACCTGCGAGGTGCCAAGCGGACTCTGGATGGTCCCCCCGCGTTGTGGCGTCTGGATCCCCGGCGGCATGCCGCATAGCAACCGGGTCACCGCCAATGCCAGCCTTCTCTTTCTCTATGTGGACATGGGAGCCGCAAGCGTGCCGCAGGAATGCTGCACGCTCTCTATTACGCCGCTGCTCCACGAGCTGATTCATCGCATGGCGACGCTGCCGCCGCTTTACGATCCGCAAGGGCCCACAGCCCAGATTGCCGCGGTGCTCCTGAATGAGCTGATCGCCATGCCGACGGAACGGCTGCATCTTCCGATCACGCGTCATTCGAAATTGCGCTTTATCGCTGATGCCTTGATGAACGATCCGGCCGATCGCCGGACCGTGGCGGAGTGGGCGGAAGCTGCCGCGCTCGGCGAGCGGACGCTGATGCGTCTTGTGGTCACCGAGACGGGTATGACTTTCAGTCGCTGGCGTCAGCAGCTTCAGATCATCGTTGCCATCCAGAAACTATCTGCCGGGGACACGGTTCAGTCAGTTTCGGGGGCGCTGGGCTATGAGTCCGTGAGCGCTTTCATCACCATGTTCAAGAAGGCGCTCGGAAAGTCGCCCGCACGATATTTCTCCGAGCGCGAGGCCGGCCAGACCAGGTATCTTCGGCCCGATCTGCCCGGTGATGCACTGCAAACCGCGCCGGATGGGCGGGGCGCATGAGGCGACCGGCGGGGGCGACGCAACGGCATCGGCCTTTGGTCACGCAGCGCAGCGGCGACCTCAACATGGCAAGCGGGCGGTTGTAAACGCGGCCAGTCAGAAAACTGCTCGTGCTTCAGCGGGCACGTGAGATCCTATCCTCGAACCGTACGACGAGCTTATTGAACCGGGACGTGGAAGTGAAACAATTCAGGTTGGCGGCGATACTACGTTGGCCTACGAGGAAGTATGAATCATCCACTGCCGTCCATTATCGATCAGTTCAAATGTGAGCCTTCCCGCACGGGCTCTCTCATAATCACGTTTTACGGCGATGCAATTCTACCCCGTGGAGGGTCGGTTTGGTTAGGAACCCTCCTGGCGTTCCTCGAATTGCTCGAGATCGACGGCGGGGTGGTACGAACAGCTATGTCGAGACTTGCGGCGGATGGGTGGCTCGAGCGCGAGAAGATTGGTCGCAAGAGTTACTACAAGCTTGCCGCTGGCGGCCGCGAACGTTTCGAGAGCGGTATTCGGCATGTTTATCATCCACAGGTGAACGCGTGGGAGGGGCGGCTCGAAATGTTGCTGATCGGCAATGGCGCCGATCGCGAGGCGGCGCGGGCGGAGCTCTTAGAGGCTGGCTTCGGAAGTCCTATGCCGGGCGTATGGGTCGCGCCTGCGGGCACGCCAGTACCAGGAGCGGCGGGGGACGTCATTCGACTCGACGTCTCCGCGAGCAACGAGATGGGGCAACGGCTGATTGGCGGAGCTTGGCCATTGTTGGAAATCGGCGGAGCGTATCGCGACTTCCTCAACACTTTCGCGCCATTGCAAGCTTGGCTCGGCGGCCGGGAACGCCTGTCGTCTGCCGATGCGATTGTCGCCCGTGTCCTGCTCATCCATCAGTATCGCCGGGTGCTGCTGCGCGATCCATTACTCCCTGCCGCTCTTCTCCCAGGCGATTGGCCGGCGGCGGAGGCGCAGCGGCTATGCGGACGCATCTATCGGGCACTACTTCCTCTGTCCGAACAGTGGCTGGACGTTTTCGGCGAGAGTGCGAGCGGCAGCTTGCCAGCACCGGATATCGAATTGGAAAAACGGTTCGTTCTTACCTGATTTTCATGTTACAAGAAATTGTTGCAATCGAGAATAAATGTTATATATTGAGAGGTAATACATCGGGAGGATCGGGCATGTACACGCAAGCCCTGAATGCGGCGCAAGCCGACGACCATCATGTCGATGATGCAGCCAGGCTGGCGCGATTTGATGAACGTGTAGCCGCCGAAGAGCGCATCGAGGCCAATGACTGGATGCCAGAGGCCTATCGTCGGACGCTCACGCGCCAGATTTCGCAGCACGCTCATTCCGAAATCATTGGCATGCTACCAGAGGGCAACTGGATCACCCGTGCGCCGACGCTGCGCCGCAAGGCCGCGCTGCTGGCCAAGGTGCAGGATGAATGCGGCCACGGCCTTTATCTCTATGCGGCCGCAGAGACGCTTGGCACCTCGCGCGAGGAGCTGATCGATCAGATGCTGAGCGGCAAGGCGAAGTACTCGTCCATCTTCAACTATCCGACGCTGACCTGGGCCGATATCGGCGCGATCGGCTGGCTGGTCGATGGCGCCGCTATCATGAACCAGATCCCGCTCTGCCGCTGCTCCTACGGACCCTATGCGCGCGCGATGATCCGCGTGTGTAAAGAAGAGTCGTTTCATCAGCGCCAAGGTTACGAGATCATGGTCGTGCTCGCGCAAGGCTCGCCCGACCAGAAGGCGATGGCGCAGAGCGCGCTGGATCGCTGGTGGTGGCCTTGCCTGATGATGTTCGGCCCGCCAGATAGTGCGAGCCAGCACAGCGACCAGTCCACACGCTGGAAGATCAAGCGCTTCTCCAATGACGAGCTGCGCCAGAAATTCGTCGATGCCACGGTGCCGCAGGCACAGTATCTCGGCTTGACCATGCCGGACCCGGACCTCACCTGGAATGAGGCCACGGGGCACTGGGATTACGGCGCCATCGATTGGGCCGAATTCCAGGAAGTGCTGGCGGGCAACGGCCCCTGCAATCGCGACAGGATGGCGGCGCGCCGCAAGGCGCATGATGATGGCGCCTGGGTGCGCGAAGCCGCCGAGGCCTATGCCGCCAAGCAGCGCGCCCGTCGCGCTGACATTGCAGCTTGAGACGGATAGGGAACGGATCATGAGCACGCCGAACAGCCAGCTTTGGGAAGTCTTCATCCGCAGCCGCAATGGCCTTGCACACAAGCATGTGGGATCGTTGCATGCCGCCGATGCCACGCTAGCGATGCAGGCCGCGCGCGATATCTACACCCGCCGCGGTGAGGGGCTGTCGATCTGGATCATCCCGTCGAACGCCATCATCGCGTCCGACCCGGCCGAGAAGGGCATGATGTTCGAGCCGTCGCTGTCGAAGGCCTATCGGCATCCGACCTTCTACGATGTTCCGGAAGAAGTCGGGCATATGTAAGCGGACGCCGCGTCCTCCGTATTCGCATCAACGGCCGCATCGGCCGCACAGGATGATTGCCATGGCCGTCGTTTCCATTTCCGTCAACGAAAGTCCGCTCGTCCTGTATGCGCTCCGGCGCGCGGACGATGCCCTGATCCTCGGCCATCGCCTGTCCGAATGGTGCGGCAATGCGCCAATGCTCGAGGAGGATATGGCGCTCGCCAATATCGGCCTCGATCTGATCGGCCAGGCGCGCGAACTCTATACTTACGCTGGCAAGGTCGAAGGCGCCGGGAATGACGAGGACCGCCTCGCTTATCTGCGCGACGTCCGCCAGTATCGCAACCTGCTGCTGGTAGAGCAGCCGAATGGCGATTTCGCCCGCACCATCATCCGCCAGTTCCTGTATTCGGCTTTCGCCGATCTCTACTGGCGCGCGATGATGACCTCGCCGGATGCGACGCTAGCAGCCATCGCCGCGAAGTCCGAGAAGGAAAGTGCCTATCATCTGCGACACTCGTCCGAATGGGTGATCCGTCTCGGCGATGGTACGGACGAAAGCCATCGCCGCGCGCAAGTGGCGCTCGACGATCTCTGGGCCTTCACCGGCGAGTTGTTCCACGTGGACGACAGCGATCGAAACCTGAGCGCCGATGGTGTGGTCATCGATCCCGAACGCTTGCGATCGGCATGGCGCGCGACGATCGACGACGTGCTGAAGACGGCGACGCTGACCCTGCCCGCCAGGGATTGGATGCAGAAGGGTGGACGTTCCGGCCATCACAGCGAACATCTCGGCCATCTCCTCAGCGAGTTGCAATCGCTGCAGCGCTCGTTCCCCGGCGCGACATGGTAATGGCCGTCACCAGCGACAACAATCTGCGCGCGGTCGCCTGGGCGGCCGCGGCGCAGGTGGCAGACCCGGAAATCCCGGTGCTGACCATCGCGGATCTCGGCGTACTCAGGGACATCGCGGTGGTGGATGGGCAAGTCGAAGTGACGATCACGCCGACCTATTCGGGCTGCCCGGCGATGAACATGATCGCACTGGAAATCGAGCTCGCGCTGGCGCGCGAAGGGATTGCTAATTCAGTCGTCACCACGGTGCTGTCGCCGGCCTGGACGACGGACTGGATGAGCGACGAGGGTCGTCGCAAGCTGAAAGACTACGGCATCGCGCCGCCGCAACAGGGCGGGGGACGCCGCACGCTATTCGGCGAACAGCAGGTGGCCTGCCCGCAATGCGGGTCGACCGCGACCGAGGTGCTGTCCGAATTCGGCTCGACCTCCTGCAAGGCACTGTGGCGTTGCAAGAGCTGCCGTGAACCATTCGATTACTTCAAGTGTCACTAGGAAGCGGTGCGATGTCTCACACGCCAAAATTCCATCGTCTTGCCGTCGATGACCTGCGCCGCGAAACGCCCGATGCGGTGTCGATGACATTCGCGATCCCCGACGATCTCGCGGGCGATTACAGTTTCGCGCCCGGCCAGTATCTGACGCTGCGCACCATGATGGACGGCGAGGAAGTCCGCCGTTCCTATTCGATCTGTTCGAGCCCGGACGACCGCGAATTGCGGATCGCCGTGAAGAAGGTCGATGGTGGTGCGTTCTCGAGCTGGGCGCTCGATCATCTGAAATCCGGCGACGAACTTGACGTCATGACGCCGACCGGGCGTTTCGGCGTGACGCATGCGCCGGACGAAGCGCGCATCCATGTGGGCTTCGCGGCGGGCTCGGGCATCACGCCGCTCATGTCGATCGTTCGCGGCGTGCTCGCGCGCGAGCCGAAGAGCCGTTTTTTCCTGTTTTACGGCAACCGCACCACCTCCGGCATGCTGTTTCGCCAGGCGCTGGAAGAGCTGAAGGACCGCTTCATGGGGCGGCTGTCGGTATTCCATGTGCTGTCGCAGGAGGAGCAGGACCTGCCGATCCTATGCGGTCGGCTGGATCACGACAAGGTTTCAGTCCTGCTGCGCGCCATGGTGCCTGCGCAGGCGATCGATCATGTCTTCATCTGCGGCCCGGTAGCGATGAGCGAGGAGATCGCGGCCACTTGCGCCGAACTCGGCATTGCTGATGAGCGAGTTCATGTGGAACGGTTCGTGTCGGGGCTCGGCGGCAAGCCGCGGCCGAAGGCGATCGTACTGCCCGAAGCACCGCCAAAGGCGCTGGCCTCGCTGATCGTCGACGGCAAACGCAAGGACGTGCCGATGGTGGAGGGCGAGACGGTTCTCGATGCCGCACTGCGCGCCGGCATGGATCTGCCCTATGCCTGCAAGGGCGGCATGTGCAGTACCTGCCGCGCCAAGGTGGTCGAGGGCGAGGCGCAGATGGATGTGAATTATTCGCTGGAGCCGTGGGAGCTGCAGGCCGGCTTCGTGCTGACCTGTCAGGCGCATCCGGTGTCGGAGCGGATTGTGGTCGATTACGACCAGATGTAGTTATTTCGCGTCACGCATCAGCGCATAGGCGGTCTGGGCGAGCGCGACCGGCCTGGTATCATTCACCGGGCGAATTTCGACGCTGCCGAAGGCCATGGTGCGGCCGATGCGCAGCACGCGCGCGTCCGCGAGCAGATCGGTCTGTTTCGCCGGCTTGAGGAAGTGGACGGTCTGATCCACAGTGGTCATCGGCAGATAGCCGCCCGCGGCCGCCGAAATCGCGAACACCATCGCCGTGTCGGCCAGCGACATCAACGCCTGGCCGCAGACCACGCCATTGTCACGGCAGAGCTTCTCCGAGAAACGCATGCGCAGGACGGCGCTATCGACTTCAATGCGCTCGACTGAAAGATCGAGATTCTGAACCCAAGGCGCGAACACGGTCTGCAGCAAGGTGGTGGCGGCAGTCTGGTCGAATGTCGTCATCGATGGTGTCCTGTATGGTTGTGGGAGTTACCCGAGCGTAACGGGCAGAGCGGTGAAGCCGCGAAACCGTGCGCGGCGTGCGCGCTGGGCGGTGCCGGCTGCCTTGAAGGCCGGGAACCGCGCGATAAAGCGGCCGATAGCGATGCGGCCTTCCATGCGCGCGAGATTGAGGCCGGCGCAGACATGGGCGCCCGAGGCGAAAGCGAGATGCCGGTTAGGCGCGCGTGCGATATCGAGCTGATCAGGCGAAGTGAATTGCGCGGGATCGCGATTGGCGGCGCCGATGCAGAGCGTGATCAGCGAGCCCTTGGGCAAGGCAATGCCGCCGATCTCGGTATCGACGGCCACGCCGCGATTGCCGAGCTGGTTCGAGCTTTCGAAGCGCAGGAATTCCTCCATGGCAGTGCGGATCAAGGTGGGGTCGTCGATCAGGCGCTGTTTCTGCTCGGGAAACCGAAGCAGCAATTCGAGGCCGTTGCCGATCAGGTTGGTGGTGGTCTCGTGGCCGGCATTCAGAATGAAGATGCAGTTCTGCAGCAATTCGGTCTCGCTCAGCTTCTCGCCATCGGCGGTTTCACCGACGATGAGCCGCGTCAGCACGTCATGCTCGGCATCGCCCGGCCTGGCGCGGCGATCGGCGACGAGGCTGTGGAGGTAATCGAGGAATTCAGCGACGGCGCGTTCGCCGCGGTTCTGGACTTCCGGCGACAGTTTCGGCTCCAGCGCACCGAGGATGGCGAGTGACCAGCCGCGAAGCGGGCCACGCTCGGCATGGGGCACGCCAAGCAGATTGCCGATCACCTCAATCGGAATGGCGGAGGCGAAATCCTCGATCAGGTCGACGGCGCCGCGGGCTTCCATATCGTCGAGCAGGCCATCGACCAGCGCGATCAAACGTGGCTCTGTCTCGGCGATGGCGCGCGGATTGAGTGCGCCGGCGATGAGATGGCGAACGCGGGTATGCAGGGGCGGATCGTTGAACACCAGGCTGGTGGTGTGATGTTCGAAAAGTAGCGAGCCCGTGCCATATTTGGGTGCGAACTCGACCTTCTTGTCGGAGCTGAAGCGCGTGGTGTCTTTGTAGATCGCTTCGAGGTCGCTGTGCCGTGTCAGGAACAGCGAGCCATCGGGCATGCGGTGGACGGGATCAAGCGTCTGCAACGCGCGATAGGTCGGATATGGATCGTCATAGAACGTGTCGGGCAGGGTCTGCAGCGAAAAATCGCGCACCAGCGCCCGGTCGCCGTCAGCGGAGGATGAGTCGATGGAAACGGCCATACATGCATCTCCGCTGATATTTGATCGTGCGAGGGCCTAGCTAAGGATTTCGTTGATCTGCACCAGTGCCTGGCTGTCGGTGAAATTCGGGATGTCGGCAAAGATTTCGCGGCCATGGGCCGTGCCGGCGGCCTTGAAATCGTCGAGCGAGCCGAAGGTGATCAGCGCCATCACCTGATATTCGGCGCTGCCACCGTCGGCCTTGCTGAGGCCCTTGACCACCTGCACCTGCTTGAGGCCATGCCCACCCCAGCGCTCTTTCACCAGCGGGATATGTTTGCTCTGGTAGTAATCGAGATCGAATTTGGTGCCGCCGGCGGCGGGATACATGACGGTGACGAGGATCATCGCTTCTCTCCTGTTGTGATACGTCTGATCAGGCGCGCATGGCGTTCATGGTCAGAAGCTCATAGGTCGCGGCGGTGTCGCCGGTGGCGGTGGTGATCTCGACGTCCCAGCGCACTTCGCCATATTGCTTGTTGCGCGGTGACTTCTCCTTGGCGGTGAGGCGCACCTTGATGGCCTCGCCGGGCTGCACCGGCTTAACGAAGCGCAACGAGTCGAGGCCGTAATTGGCGAGCACCGGGCCCGGATCGGGATCGACGAACAGGCCGGCGGCGAAGGACAACAGCAGATAGCCGTGGGCGACGCGGCCGGGGAAGAACGGATGCCCCTTGGTCGCTTCCTCGTCCATATGGGCGTAGAAGGTGTCGCCGGTGAAATGCGCGAAGTACTCGATATCCTCGAGCGTGATGGTGCGTTCCTTTGATGTGAAATTCTGGCCGATGGCGAGATCGTCGAAGTGATAGCGGAACGGATGCTTGCCTTCGACCACCGGTGCACCCTTGCTCCAGCTTGCGGTGATGCCGGCGAGCATGGTCGGTGAGCCCTGCAGAGCGGTGCGCTGCATGTAATGCTGCAGACTGCGGATGCCGCCGAGTTCCTCGCCGCCGCCAGCGCGGCCGGGTCCGCCATGCACCATCTGCGGCATCGGCGATCCGTGGCCGGTTTGCTCCTTGCCGCAGTCGCGGTCGATGACGACGAGACGGCCATGGAAGGTGCCGATGCCGAAGGCGAGATCGGCAGCGGTCTTGATGTCATGGGTGTAAAGCGAGGCGACGAGACTGCCGCCGCCGCGATTGGCGAGCGCGATGGCATCGTCCAGCCCGTCATAGCCCATCACAGTGCAGACCGGGCCGAAGGCCTCGATCTCATGCACGCTGGCGGCCTTGCGGGGGTTGGCGCAATGCAGCAGTAGCGGTGGCACGAAAGCCCCACGCGTGGCATCGGCGCCCTCGACCGTGAAATTGTCGGGATCGCCAGACACCAGTTCGGCTTCACCCCGGAGCTTGGCCACATGTGCCAGCACATCGCGGCGCTGCGCGAGGCCGACCAGCGAGCCCATCCGCACGTTGTCGAGTTCAGGATTGCCGATGACGATCCTGCCGAGCCGTTCGCGCAGGGCGGTGATGACCGCATCGACATGACCGGCCGGGACCATCGCGCGGCGGATCGCCGTGCATTTCTGGCCGGCCTTGACGGTCATTTCCTTGACGATCTCCTTCACGAACAGGTCGAACTCCGGCGTGCCCGGCGCAGCGTCGGGCGCGAGGATGGCGGCATTGAGCGAATCCCGCTCGGCGATGAAGCGCACGGCTTCGCGCGCGATCACGGGATGGCGCTGCAGGGTCTGCGACGTCTCCGCCGAGCCGGTGAAGGAGACGACGTCCTGGCAGGTGAGGTGATCGAACAGGTCGCCGGTGGAGCCGACGACGAACTGGAATGCGCCCTCGGGCAGGACGCCGGATTCCACGATCATGCGCGCGAGGGCATGCGCCACATAGGAGGTGACGGTGGCGGACTTGGTGATGACGGGGACGCCGGCCAGCAGCGCGGGCGCCAGTTTCTCCAGCATGCCCCAGCAAGGGAAGTTGAAGGCGTTGATATGCACGGCGGCGCCATGCAGCGGCGCGGCGATGTGCCGGCCGGCGAAGGTGCCGCCTTTCGACAGCGGCTCTACCACGCCGTCGAGCAGGAAGGTCGAGTTCGGCAATTCGCGGCGGCCCTTGCCGGCATAGGCGAACAGCGTTCCGATGCCGCCGTCCACATCGATCATGTTGTCGATGCGGGTCGCGCCGGTCATGAAAGACAGCCGGTACAGCTCGTCCTTGCGCTCGGTGATGTACTGGCCGAGCTTCTTCAGGAGGTCCGCGCGCTGATGGAAGGTCAGGGGCCGCAGACGGGCGCCACCGGTGGTGCGCGCATAGTCGAGAGCCTTCTTCATGTCCAGGCCGCCGCTTGACGCCTGCGCGACCACGTCGCCGGTGACGGCGCTGGCGATCTCGATCAGGCTCGCTGACGGGGCCGCCCATTGTCCTTGAACGTAGCTCTGGAGTTTCATGGGACTGCTCTCTTGCTGGAGGAGTTGGAGGTCAGGCGTGATGCATGGCTACTTGCGCCGCGCCGCTGCGCGTTTAGGCACGGGAGCCGGCACGACGATCAGGTCGCGTGTGCCGTCCACGATGAGTTTGGTGACCAGATCGGCGTAATCGGCGCGGCTGAAGGGGCCGTTGTTGCGGAACCAGAGATAGTGCCAGTTCACCATGCCGAACAACGACATGGTCACTGGCTTCAGCATCGTCGTGTCCTTGATCTGCGGCGCGACGCCGATCACCGCCGACGAGAACACGCGCACGAGATCGCGCTCCATGTTCTTGAGCGCGGTCTGCCGCTCGTCGGAGAGGAAGCGCATACTGCTGATCTGGACGCTGTGCTGGGCGTCGGCGTCGCGATAGGCTTCGAGTAGCGCAGCGACCAGTTCGCGCAGTCGCGCTTGCGGCGCCAGATCGGGCTGGTCGGCGGCCTCGACGACCTGGTTCAGGTCTTCCAGATGGACGCGGATGACGTCGAACAGCAGCTCATCCTTATCTTTGTAGTAGTGATAGAGATTGGCCTTAGACACGCCGCAGGCGGCGGCGATCCTGTTCATGGATGCGCGGTCGTAGCCGTATTCGGAGAACAGCTCCGCCGAGCGATCGAGGATCGCACGGCGCTTGTCGTCGTAATTATTGGCGCGTGGTCGTGCCATACTGAATCAAAGTCCTTTGAAATCTAGCCTTGCGGCCGGCGATCGAAGATGCGCCGGGCCTTGCCGGCGGATCGTTCGATGCTGTCGGCGTCGCGAATGACGACGCGGGAGGTGATGCCGATCGTGTCCTTGATGGCCGATTCCAGGCGGCTGGCTGCGGCCTTGCGCGCATCGGGATCGGTGAAATCGGGACGCGCCTCGACGTGGATCTCCATTTCGTCCATGCGGCCCGACCGCGTCAACACGATCTGGTAATGCATCGACAACTCCGGGATGATCAGAAGCTTCTCTTCGATTTGGGTGGGAAATACATTCACCCCGCGCAGGATGATCATGTCGTCGCTGCGGCCGGTGACTTTCTCCATCCGCCGCATGGCGCGCGCGGTGCCGGGCAGCAGGCGTGTCAGATCGCGCGTGCGGTAACGGATGATCGGCATCGCTTCCTTGGTCAGCGAGGTGAAAACGAGCTCGCCTTCTTCGCCATCGGGCAGCACCTTGCCGGTGAACGGATCGATCACCTCTGGGAAGAAGTGGTCTTCCCAGATATGCAGGCCGTCCTTGGTCTCGACGCATTCGCTGGCGACGCCGGGGCCGATCACCTCCGAGAGGCCGTAGATATCGACGGCATGGATATCGAAGGCTTCCTCGATTTCCTCGCGCATCGCATTGGTCCAGGGCTCTGCACCGAAGATGCCGATGCGCAGCGATGACTTTCGGGGATCGAGGCCCTGCTTCCTGAATTCATCGAGGATCGCCAGCATGTAGGACGGCGTCACCATGATGATGTCCGGCTTGAAATCATTGATAAGCTGCACCTGGCGCTCGGTCATGCCGCCGGAGACCGGAATCACCGTGCAGCCAAGCCGTTCGGCGCCGGCATGGGCGCCGAGGCCGCCGGTGAACAGGCCGTAGCCATAGGCATTGTGCAGCTTCATGCCGGCGCGTCCGCCGGCCGCGCGGATCGAGCGCGCGACGACATCGCTCCAAGTGTCGAGGTCGCGCTTGGTGTAGCCGACAACGGTGGGCTTGCCGGTGGTGCCCGACGAGGCGTGAATGCGGGCGACGTCCT
Organism: Bradyrhizobiaceae bacterium PARB1; assembly: GCA_002256345.1. GTDB lineage: Bacteria > Pseudomonadota > Alphaproteobacteria > Rhizobiales > Xanthobacteraceae > Tardiphaga. The sequence goes on from NKIY01000001.1 coordinate 1,007,644, forward strand.
TCTCGGGCACGGCAAACATGCCGAACGGATAGTTGTCGCGCAAGTCGGCCTTGGTGGTGAACGGAAAGCGGGCGAGATCGTCGAGGCTCTTGAGATCGTCCGGGCGAATGCCGGCTGCGTCGTACTTCGTACGGTAATGCGGAACGTTGTCATAGGCATGGCGCAGCGACCATTTGAGCTGCTCGAACTGCCAGGCGCGCAGATCGGCGGTCGATGCGACCTCGAAACGGTCGAGTTCGGTGGGCTGGGGCGTTAGTTGGTCCAGCTTGCGCAATGGCATCTGCAACATGGGGCTCTCCCGGGCGTCTTTTGCTTATGAGTTTGGTGCCGGCGCGCTCGCGAGCAGCTCGCCGGAGATCGTGCGCGAATGGCCCCGGAATTCGGCGACCACGACATTTTTGCTGTCGCGCACGGTGACATCGTAAATGCCGCCACGGCCGGCCTTCGAGCGTTCGATGGCGTGTGCGGTCAGCGTTTCGCCTGCGGACACCGGGCGAAGAAACGTCACCGCGCATTGCTGGGCGACGGTACGCTGATTGTAGGTATTGCAGGCAAAGGCAAAGGCCGAGTCGGCCAGCGTGAACATGAAGCCGCCATGGCAGATGTCATGGCCATTGGTCATATCCTTGCGGATAGGCATGGATAACACGGCCTCCCCCGGCGCGATGCGGACGATGGACATACCGAGCGCTTTGCTGGCGCGGTCGTCCTGCCACATCGCATCTGCGCAAGCCTGTGCGATGTCCTGCGCTGAATGGTCGGACGATGTGTTGCGCGGCTCCATCACTGCCTCCCGACAAAGCGCGGCGCGCGCTTTTCCATGAAGGCGGTGACGCCTTCGGAATAATCGGGCAGGCGGCCGGCCTCGCCCTGCAGGTCGCGTTCGAGATCGAGTTGCTGATCGAGGCTGTTTATTTCGGATAGGTCGAAAGCACGCTTCATCAGCGCGAGACCGGCGGTGGGCTGCGTCGCGAAAAGTGCGGCGAGACGATGCGCTTCGGTCATCAGTTCGGCATCATCGACTGTCTTCCAGATCATGCCCCAGGCCTCGGCCTGTTCGGCCGACACCGGCTCGGCGAGCAGCGCGATGGCCCGCGCACGCGCGACGCCGATTAGGCGCGGCAGAATCCAAGTGCCGCCGGCATCGGGCACAAGGCCGAGCTTGGCGAAGGACTGGATGAATTTTGCGGAGCGCCCCGCGATCACGATGTCACCAGCGAAGGCCACATTCGCGCCGGCACCGGCAGCGACGCCGTTCACGGCCGAGATCACCGGCATCGGCAGGCTGCGCAGCTTGCGGATCAGCGGATTGTAGTAAGCCTGGATGGTCACCGAGAGGTCTGGCGTTTCGCCGGGCGTGTAGACGCCATCCGACAGATCCTGGCCGGCGCAGAAGCCGCGGCCGGCGCCGGTGAGGATGATGGCCCGGCAGGACTTATCGGCTTCTGCGGCAATCAATGCTGCCATCAGTGCCTTGTGCATCGCTGCCGTGAACGAGTTGAGCCGATCCGGCTTGTTGAGCGTCAGGACGCGATAGCTGTCCCGCATATCCGTGACGACGAGCTCGGACTCCATCGTTTCCTCCCATTGGTCCCGCTGTGCGGCTCTGCGCCGTTCTGACGCTTACGCTACTATTGACCAACCGGTCGGTCAACCATTATGGTTTGTCCTAGGTTCGGAGGACATCGCGCGCCGCGTGGCCGTAAGATGGGCCCTCGAATGCCGGGCAAGCTCGAAAACGAGCGGCCTTCATAGGGAGGAGAGCGAGATGTCGAGACAATCGCAATTCAAGAATCTTTTTCTGGCCGCAGCGATTACGTTGCCCGCATCCATCATGTCATTTGCTGGCACGGCATCGGCGCAACAGACGGTCAAGATCGGCTCCGTGCTGTCGGTGACCGGCCCGGCGTCGTTCCTCGGCGAGCCCGAAGACAAGACGCTGCGCATGTATGTGGACAAGATCAACGCAGCGGGCGGTGTGGCTGGCAAGAAGATCGAGCTGGTCATCTATGACGACGGCGGCGACGCCAACAAAGCGCGCACTTTTGCTACGCGACTGGTGGAAGACGACAAGGTCGTCGCCATGGTGGGCGGCTCGACTACCGGTACGACGATGGCGATGATTCCGGTGTTCGAGGAGGCGCAGGTACCGTTCATCTCGCTCGCCGGTGCGATCGAAGTCGTCGAGCCGGTGCGCAAATACGTGTTCAAAACGCCGCATACCGACAAGATGGCATGTGAAAAGATTTTCGAGAACTTGAAGCAGCGCAATTTCACCAAGATCGCGATGATCTCCGGTACGGACGGTTTTGGCGCATCGATGCGCGCGCAATGCGTCAAAGTGGCGCCGACCTATGGCGTGCAAATCGCCGCCGAGGAAACCTACGGCCCACGCGACAGCGACATGACCGCGCAGCTCACCAAGATCAAGGCGGCGCCAGGCATCCAGGCGGTGGTCAATCCGGGCTTCGGCCAGGGACCGGCGATCGTGACGCGCAACTATGCGCAGCTCGGCATGTCCGCCACGCCGCTTTATCAGAGCCACGGCGTTGCGTCGAAGAGCTTCATCGAGCTGGCGGGCCCAGCGGCGGAAGGTGTTCGTCTGCCCGCGGCGGCGTTGCTGGTTGGCGATAAACTGCCCAACAACGATCCGCAGAAGAAGGTGGTCGTCGACTACAAGCAGACCTTCGAAGCGACCGCCAAGCAGCCGGTCTCGACCTTCGGCGGTCACGCCTATGACGGGCTCTACATTATGGTCGAGGCGATGAAGCGCGCCAATTCGACCGATGCCAAGAAGGTGCGTGACGAGATCGAGAAGACCAAGGGCTTTGTCGGCACCGGCGGCATCGTCACCATGTCGCCAACCGATCATCTCGGTCTCGATCTCAGCGCCTTCCGCATGCTGGAAGTGAAGGGTGGCGACTGGACGCTGCTGCCACCTGGCACCTGAGACGACCTCGCGATCCCTGCGCGCGCGATGGCGCGGAGGGACGCTATGTTCCCCGTATGATTGCTCTGCAAGGAAAGCCGTTCTCAGGCATGGCCGAGTTTTTCCAATTTCTGGTCTCCGGGCTGACGGTCGGCGCCGTCTATGCGCTGGTCGCGCTGGGCTTCACGCTGATCTACAACGCGTCCGACGTGGTGAATTTCGCGCAGGGCGAGTTCGTGATGCTAGGCGGCATGGTGACGGTGTTTGCGCATGCCGCGGGCGTGCCGCTGCCGCTGGCGGCGCTGATCGCCATCGCCGTCGCAGTCGTGGTCGGTATCGGCCTGTATTGGCTGGCCATCGCGCCGGCGCGGGGCGCGTCGGCCGTTTCGCTGATCATCATCACTATCGGTGCGTCGATCTTTCTGCGCGGCGTGGCGCAGGTCATGTTCGACAAGCAGTTTCACAAGCTGCCGTCATTTTCCGGCGATACGCCGGTGCAGATGATGGGCGCGGCCGTGCAGCCGCAGAGCTTCTGGGTGATTGGCGGCGCGGCCGTGGTGGTGCTCCTGCTTTACATGTTTCTTGAGCGTACGCTGGTCGGCAAGGCCGTGCTGGCGACCTCGGCCAACCGGCTGGCGGCCAAGCTGGTCGGCATCAACACAGCGACCATCATGGCGCTCGCCTTTGGCGGCTCGGCAGCAATCGGCGGCATCGCCGGCGTGCTGATCACGCCGATCACGCTTACGAGCTATGATGTCGGCACTTTGCTGGCCTTGAAGGGCTTCGCGGCCGCGATGCTTGGCGGCATGGGCAACCCACTCGGCGCACTGGCCGGAGGCTTGCTGCTCGGACTGCTCGAAGCCTTCGGCGCCGGCTATGTCAGCTCCACCTACAAGGATGGATTCGCCTTCATCGTGATTCTCGCCGTGCTGTTCGTAGCCCCGCAGGGCCTGTTCGGCCGTCGCGCAGTCGAGAGGGTCTGAGCGATGCATGCATGGTTCCGGCGTCGTTATGTCAGTCTCGTCGTCCTTGCGGTGGTGATCGCCCTGCTACCGCTGGTGTTTCCGTCGAGCTATTATTATCGCGTCGCCGCGCTGGTCTGGGTATCGGCACTGGCCGCGATCGGCCTCAATATCCTGATGGGCAAAGCCGGGCAGGTCAGCCTCGGCCATGCCGGCTTCTTCGGCATCGGCGCCTATGCGGTGGCGATCGGTCCCGCGCATCTCGGTTTGCCGTCATTTGCATCGCTGCTCATTGGCGCGTTGCTGTCGGCCGTTCTTGCCTATCTCGTCGGCCGTCCGATCCTACGGCTGAAGGGCCACTATCTCGCTATCGCCACGCTCGGCCTCGGCGTACTGGTTGCGCTCGCGATCACCACAGAGAGCCGCTGGACGGGTGGGCCGGACGGCATGCCGGTAGCAAAACTCGTCATCTTCGGCTGGCGCGCGAGCGGCTCGGACACCTGGTACTGGATCACGGCGGGTATGCTGCTGGTCGGCACATGGCTGGCGTTCAATCTCGACGACACGCCGACCGGGCGCGCTTTCCGCGCCCTGCATGACAGCGAGATCGCGGCGCGGGTCGCGGGCATCGATGTCAATCGCTTCAAGCTGCAGGCTTTCGTCATCGCGGCGGTCTATGCGTCGCTGGCGGGGTCCGCGCTCGCGCTGATGAACGGTTTCGTCAACCCGGATCAGGCAGGCTTCCTGCATTCGGTCGAGATGGTGACCATGGTGGTTCTCGGTGGCCTCGGTTCGGTCATCGGCAGCATCGTCGGCGCGGCGGTGCTGATCATGCTGCCGCAGGCGCTGACGATCTTCCAGGAATATGAGCATCTGCTACTCGGCTTCCTCATCATCGTGTCGATGATCTTTATGCGCGACGGCATCGTACCGATGCTGGCAAAGTTGATGGAACGACGGGCATGACGGTTCTCAAAACAAGGGATATCGGCATCGCCTTCGGCGGCCTCAAGGCCATCGACGGCGTCAGCTTCTCGGTCAAGGCCGGCGAAATTTTTTCCATTATCGGGCCGAACGGTGCCGGCAAAACCACGCTGTTCAACGTGATATCCGGCATCTACATCGCCGGGCAGGGACGTATCGAGCTGGATGGCCACGACGTCACCGGATTCGAGCCGGACGCATTGGCGGCGCGCGGGTTGTCGCGCACGTTCCAGAACCTGCAAATCTTTCAGCGCATGAGTGCGGTCGAGAACGTGATGGTTGGCCGTCATCTGCAGGAAAAATGCAACCTGTTTACGGACCTGTTCCGCTTGCCATCGGTGTCGCGCCAGAACGCGACGACGCGCGACGCCGCGTTGGCGCTGCTCGATGAGGTCGGACTGCGCGGAGACGCGGACAAGCTCGCGGGCTCGCTGTCCTATGGCGCCTGCAAGCGTCTCGAAATCGCGCGGGCGCTCGCGGCCGAACCGCGCGTGCTGCTGCTCGACGAACCCGCGGCCGGCTGCAACGCGGTGGAGACCGAAGAGATCGACGCGCTGATCTGCCGGGTCGCGACTAAGGGCGTCGCGGTGGTGCTGGTCGAGCACGACATGAAACTCGTGATGAAGATTTCGGATCGCATTCTGGTGCTCGAACGCGGACGCCCACTGGTCGAGGGAAGCCCGGAAGAGGTCCGCGCCAATCCGGCAGTGCTGGAAGCCTATCTCGGCAAGCACGGTGCGCGGGAGGCTGCCCGTGCTTGAAATATCGAATCTCCGTAGCGCTTATGGCCGCATTGAGGTACTAAAGGGCATCTCGCTCCAGGTGCGTGCGAACGAAATCGTTGCGCTGGTCGGCTCCAATGGCGCAGGCAAGACCACACTGCTGCGGGCTCTGTCCGGCGTGCAGTCGGCGCGGGGGGAGATCACCTTTCTCGGCGAGCGCATCGAACGCCTGCCGCCGCATCGCCGCGTGGCGCGAGGCATCCTGCAATCGCCGGAAGGACGGCAGATTTTCAGCTCGCTTTCGGTGGAGGACAATCTCCGGCTCGGCGGCTATCTCCGCAAGGACAAGGCGATCGAGAGCGACCGCGACCGAATCTTCGAGATGTTCCCGATTCTGAAGGAAAAGCGCCACCTGCTCGCGGGTGGCTTGTCGGGCGGCCAGCAGCAGATGCTAGCGATCGGCCGCGCACTGATGGGCAAGCCGAAACTGCTCCTGCTTGACGAGCCGTCGCTCGGCCTTTCGCCGCTGCTGGTCGATCAGATCATTTCAGCCATCGTCTCGCTGCGTGCGGCGGGGATCACTGTGCTGCTGGTCGAACAGAACGCCGTCGCCGCGCTGGAAATTGCCGATCGCGGATATGTCATCGAGACGGGGCAGATCGTGCATGAGGGCGCCGCCTCGGCGCTGCTATCGACCCCAAAGGTAATGTCGGCTTATCTCGGCATCGGGTAGCAGAGGTTTCAATTGAGATCGCGGAACCGTTGGCTTGTCGTGGCGATCAGGGCAACACAAATCATCATCGATGCGAACGCCTTGGCAGCGTATGCTGTAGGCCGTATGTTAGGTTTAGTTAAAGTGCTGCTGCAAACGTAATTTTTTGACTAGCACGAGTGGAGGTAACGCATAGCGAAGAGCTTGACGCTCGAGAAATCGCGTCCCGCGCAACGTATCGTCGAACCATTTTGTACCTACCAGTGATCGATCGTGAACTGCATGCCAATGGCGCGCAAATCGGATGCGGCTCCGTCAAGGTGCCGGCACTTCCGAACCGCTTCAATTCACAACGGCATAGTGCATGTGCGGAGAAGCGTCGTTGCACGAGGCGCATCGCTTCGGTCCAGATTTAGCGAGTTAGTTCACGAAGACGGACTATTGTCTGGTTCCTGGCGGATTTTATCTGTCGTTCCGCCTGCGTTCGCACTCGCGATACCATCGGATGCCTAAAAGTCTCAGTTTAAAGGCCGGGCTTCCGCTCGCGACATTCAGAGCGCGTTGCGTCCGCGAATGAGTTCGAGCGGCGTCTGCACCAGGATCACCAGGTCCAGTCCCAGGCTCCAGTTGTCGATATAGCGCAAATCCTCTTTCACGCGGCGTTCGATCGAGGCCGGCGTCGGAGTCGGTCCACGGAATCCCTTGATTTGCGCGAGACCGGTCAGGCCAGGCTTCACTCTGCGCCGATACGCGTAATTGCGCACCGCCTTGTCGAATTCGTTCTCGTGGGCAAGGGCATGCGGCCGCGGACCGACGATCGACATGCTTCCCTCAAGTACATTAAGAAGCTGAGGAAGCTCGTCGATGCTGGTCCTGCGGAGCCATCCGCCGAGCCGAGTCAGCCGTGAATCGTTTGCTTTAGCCTGCACGATGGATGGCCCGTCCTCCAGCACAGACATCGTGCGGAATTTATAAATGGTGAAATGTCGCCCGTTGAAGCCGCAGCGCTGCTGCTTGAAAAGAGCAGGTCCGCGCGAATCCAGTTTGATGGCCAAGGCCACCAAGAGCAGCACGGGCGACAGTGCCGTCAGCACCGTGACCGACAGGCAGATATCGAGCGCGCGTTTGGCGAACAGCGCCACCGGCGACAACGGTCCTCGCTGGAGCTCGACGCAGCGCGCGCTGCCGAGCTCGGTGGAGGGTCTGTGAAACAGATCGGAACTCGCACCCGTCGGCACCAACCTCACGCGGAGCGGCAACACCCGCAGGGCGGCCACGGCCCGCTTGAGCCGCAACCAATGATCGGGACTAACGCCAAAGAATATTTCGCGGATCTCGGTCTCGCGGGTGTGGGTGATGATCTTTTCGATCAGCTGGTCTTGCCGGCGCAGGGACGACCGAGTGACCGGCAGAGTGAAGTGCTTTTCGATGAAGTAGCCGAGATCGCTCAGGGTATTGACGATGTCGCGGCCTGCTTCGTCAGTGATCAGGACAATCTTGCGGCCGGAAAAACGGCGCTCTGCCAGCCCCTTGCGCAAGGCGTCGCGCAGCAGCACGCGCTGGGCTGCGAGAAGCGTCAGGCCCGCGATGCCGAAGACGAGTGCGAAATCCCAGGGGATTTCCCCTTTCATCTGCAAGGTGAATGTGGTGGCCACGAGGAGGCAGGACACTCCGAGCCAGATCGCGCAGACGGAGCGTAGCTGATTGCGCAGTTCGAGCAGTGCTTTGGGCAGATAGAGATTGAAAGATTTAACTACCGCAGTGAAGATTACCGATGTCGGCAGCGCCACGCCGACTAGGCGCGCGATATCTCCCGAAGCTCCGGTCAGAAACTTGCGCGCAAAGGCGGCAAAGAGGCTCGCCATAAAGATCGTGGCAATGTCAGCGAGCAGTGCCAGCAGCTCCACTGAATCGTATTGGACTGGCCATCTTCTGTCTCGCGTAGCGCTGTCGCTAAGGCCAGGAACGGGCGCCCCGTTGAACTCAAACCGTCGGATGGATTGCATGGTCGCCGCCAGTTATTATTTAATTTGATATAAATATAATTTACTCGAGGAAGATTATTTGCAAGATTTTTTTTAAATGTAAATTAAGATAATTAAATATTCCCGCAACCGCTGAGACCGAACGCCCGTAAGCTAAGTGGTGCGGAGCATTGTCATGTAGCCGGGGTCGACGGGGGTGACGGTCTGCTCGACCAGAAGCCGTCCCGCCGGGGAGGCTGTTCGATAGGCTGAGATGAGCGCTGGACGCAGGTTTGCGGACCGCGTGAGCACGAAACGAATATCACGGCGGATCATGTCGACCAGTTCGTCATCTCCCGAAATGTCCTTGATGCGGAGGGCCTGCGCCAGTCGCAACAGCAGCAGGCGGGGCTCGTCGGGCGCAGTATAATATGACATCTTCAAGAAGGCGCCGATATTGCAGGTGGACAGCTTCAGCCGCTCGCAGGTGGAGGCCAGCATCAGCCATGCATCGCTGCGATGCGGCGCGTAATGCAAGGTCTTGAGCAGGCTCATGGAGGTCATAGCTTTGCGTGCGCCGCTGATATCGGTCTTGAAAGCCGGATCGGTCCACACCAAGGCGGCTTCGGTGAAAGCGCTCTCCGCCCAGAGGTCACCGCGTACACCGGCGATGGCAGCGGATCTATTCGCTCTCTCTTGGTCCTGCCGCGCGACCATGGCGTGGATCTGATCACTAGGGAAACTGATGGGCCCAGGGCGCAGCGCTTCCGGTAGCACGATCCAAGCGCCTTGCGCCGTGAGAATCAGCCCGAACATTGTCAGGGCGCTGTAGAGATACCATCTGAATGAGAGCGGATTGATTGTCGTCGCGGGGGGCATGCCCGGGATCGCAGAACCGTCCGTTATCGCCGTTTCACCTTTGCTCTGCGCAATCGCAAGGCCGATCACGGCGCTGAGGACAATAGAGGGCGCGAGCGCGAGGCCTCCGCCATTGGACAGTCCAGAGATCAACAGCACGGCGATACAGCCGGCGCCGGCGGCTGGATAGACATAGTCACGGCCTCGCTTCAGGGCTGCGTGCAGCAATAGCGCGCCCCAGGCGACAGCGAGGATGGCGATCAGCCAAAGGAACGGCCGGCCCATCTCGACAGCGACAGTCGCAACTACCGGAATGTTCGGTACAGCGACCGCCGACGCTTCGCCATATATCGGCGCCAGCGCCGGGAGCGCTCCGGCACCGATACCGAGCAGCCGTGCGTCGTCAGTCATGCGGGTGATAGCCTCGTTCTCAACGCGACCGGGCATCAGTGCGATGAAGGTGACGAGCGAAAGCGTCAGCACCGCTGCCGTTCCGGCCTGCCCCCACTGGCCGAGGCGACCTTTCCGGATGATGAGGATGGCGATGAGAAGGCTCGCGCCCAACAGTGCGGCGAATAGCGATGTGGGATCGTCACTGGAAGCCACGGCACCGAGATTGATGAGGCAGGCCACGAATGCTGCGGCAATCTCAGCGGTGAACGCCGGTCGTCGTATACGGATGTTCGACTGCTGTTGCCGCGAGCGTTCATAACTACGGATGATCATGGCCACGGCAAGCACGACGCCGAACATGCTGATCGTTTCGGCCGCGCTGTAGGCCGTGGCCGGCAGAAACCGGAAGGTCTCCGGTATCCAGAAAGTGCCGAGAATCCGCTCGAACGACACCAGCGTGGCGATTGCCGCCAGCGCCGCGAGGAGCCATTCAGCACGACGTCGAAGCTGCCCAAACATCGCTGCGAGGAGGGCAACAGCGACCATGGAGTTGAGGTGGCAGATGGCCAGCAAAGTCACGCCAGTGTCGATGGTGATGGAGCCGGTGGTCTTTTCGCCGAAGGCTGCGGCGGCGCTGTTCCAGATAGGATTCGTCAACGGGCCGCTGGGCATGGGCACGATCTGTAACAACAATACAAGATAGGTGCCGGCAAGGCCGACAAGGAGCACCGGACTGACGAGGCGCGGCAGCCGGTGTTGCTCCCAGCACAGCGATGTCGTGGCGGTGACAATCAGCGCCAAGGCAAGGGCGATGGAGACGATGCCGCCGGCAAGGATGCCCGGAAAGAGTAACGCGATCGGCACGGAAGCGAGCAGGCTGCAGTACAACAGAAAAACAATGATGGCGCCCATAGCGGCCCTCCGCAATTTAATATCTATAGAAATGGCGCAAGGATTATTCTATCGTTTAATTTAATAATTAAATATATAATACTAAATAGCGCCTGCATGCAAATCCGGGCGGACTTTTGGTCCGCCCGGCGAGACAATTTGGTGATGGATGCGGAGGCTCGGCTTTGGAGGCCTCGTCTGATGGCATCAGGCCTCAAGCCTAGCGCGCGGTCGTGATCGGCGTCGGTGTCGTGATAATCGTCGACGTAGCGCCGTTGATCGCGGCCTTAAGTGCGTAGGCATTGGTCGCGTAGAGAATGGGATCGTTCGCGGTGGCCATGATCGTCCGCAGGAAAATCAGGAACTTGGTGGTTTCGACCGCTGCAGCGTTCGACGCAAAGATCACGTCCTTGTTACGCATCTCGAAGGATTGCGAGAGGAAATACCCACCGGGATCCCGCAGGTTGACCTGATAGATCACGGGGATGATGGGCCCCTCGAAACGCGAGATATTAACGCCGATCTGGCGCGCGACTTCTCGCGTCTCGCCGCGATAGAGGAAGACGGAGCCTGGGTCGGCTTGGCCGTCGGACAGGCCGCCGGCCTTGCCTACGGCCTCGGCCAGCGAAATGCGCCAGGCATCGAATTTGTACTGCCCCTGAGTGCCGGCGGCGCCGAAAGCGACGAAGGTCTGGGCCTGATTGTAGAGATAGACGATGTCCGCCGGCAGCACGAAGATGTTGTTCGACGGCTCATATACCAGCGCCCCGAACGGCACGCTGGCGCGATGCCCCTGGCGCTCCAGGGTGACCCACATGTCATAGCCCTGGGAGGCGGGGCCGCCCGCACGGGCGATGACGTCCACGATACGCTCGCCGGACGGGCTGGCAGGGAAGCGCCCGGATGCCTTTACGTCGCCCAAGACGCTAATCAGCGATGTCCGCTGTTCGACAACGGACACCACGACTTGCGGCTCGATGGCGCGGTTTTTCAGCGCATCCACGATGGCCCGCTGCACTTCCGCGGGAGTGCGCCCACCGGCTCGAATGGCGCCGGCATAGGGGACGGTGATATTGCCGCCGTCGTCGACGGCCTGGTTCGGGATGACGACATAATTGCCGGGGCGCACCCCGGCCTCGGCTGGAATAAACAGGCCGCCTGCCGCTGCTTCGAAGATGGTGACGCTGACAATGTCGCCGATGCCGAAGCGGAACGCCTTGGGCGGCGCACGGTTGGCAAAGGCGGTAGAGAGCCGCGGCGTGAAACGCCCGAGGATCTGAACGACTTCGGGATTAAGGCGCACAAGCGCATAAGGGAGGCTGTCGGGCTCGGCGTTTTGACCGGTCCGGATATCCATGCTCTGAGGGCCACTGGCCGGCATGATCGTGCAGCCGGCACCAAGAAACGAAAGAGCCGCGATCGAAACGATCGTTAAATGATGCCGAAAAAGTTTCAGGAGAGCCCCCCAAACACACGACCCGCTCGAGCGCCTAAATTCGCATTACTCGTTGATTCAAGCCAGTAAGTTATTGTTCTCCTTTAAATTGAGATTTCTGGTGTGGCTCCGCTGCCACACGTATTCCGCGAGATCATCCCTCGCATACCAGCGATCTAGCTGTCGTGGTCAACATAACCATACCGGCCATAGTGCTCGGTACTATAATAGTCGCTATGATAGTTGTCGTACCGCTTCATGATGTTCATGTCGGTCTTGTTCAGTACTGCACCGAGCATCGTTTCACTCACGTTCGGCGCCAAGTGCAGTGCGTGCTGGACAACGTCGATCTTTGTTCGCCCCCATTCGACCACCAGCACGAAACAATCCACCAGCGGCGTCGTCGCGCGGACATCGACGATGGGCGCAAGCGGTGGTAGGTCGACGATGACATAATCGTAACTGGCACGAAGCTTGTCAAACAGCGCTCTGGTCGGCTCTGCCGACAAGAGTTCGCTGGTGTGAAGGAGCGGCCCCTTCTTTGCGACGGGCAGCAAAGTGAGGCCAGTGCTCTTGTCGTACCAGGTCACTTCGTCGAGTTGCCTGGCGCCGGAGACGATCTCGATCAATCCGCTGGTAGCCGAGGGCGCAAGATTCTGGGACAGCGATGGATTCCGTAGGTCGCAGTCTACCACGATGACGCGCTTGCCAGCATGCGCGATGAGTTGGGCAAGCGACGCTGCGACGGTCGATTTGCCTTCGTTGGGTAGCGCGGAGGTGATGCCGACGATCTTGTTGGCCGCCAGACTCTGGTTGAGGTCAATGGCTAGTTTGATGGCACGGATCGACTCGGCAAAGCGGGACAGGGGCATGGCCGTTGCGGCCCAATAGGCGGTCGAGCGCCGTGAGATCATCCGGGTATCATTGCCGATCGTCGAGAGATGCGCCGATGCGGGCGGGGCGACGTCCTTGAGCAACGGCACCAGCGACAGGCAGGGCAAACGCAGTGCCGACTCGAGTTGGGCGGAGGTGCGGAACACGCGGTCCATCGCATCGCGCAGCAGACCAAGGCCAACGCCCAGCCCGATCCCGGCTGCGAGGCCAATCGCGAGGATGAGTGGCGATTTCGGCTTGCTCTTGCCGGGGGGCGGCGAGGCAGAAGCAATGATACGGGCATCGGCGCTAGGAAATGATTCCTGTTGAACCGAGCCCATATAGCGCTGCAGGAAGCTATCGTAGAGGCTGCGATAACTTTTCGCGCTGATTTCGAGTTCCCGCATCGTCAGCTCGGCGGAATTGGTGCCGCGCGACCGCGATACGGCGGATGCGAGCTGGTCCTCAATCTGCTTCTGCTTTTGCTTTGCGACCTCGTAATCGCTACGACTGGTTTCCGCGAGGCGGCGTACCTCGTCCACGATCGAGGTGCGGATATCGCGCATACGGTTGCGCAGATTGATGACGGCGAGGTGGCTCTTGCCGAAACGCGCCGACCAGTCGGCCTCGCGGCGGGAAAGGTCGAGATACTGCTGGCGGAGGCTGTTGATGATGGGGCTGGCAAGTACTTCCGAGCCCGGCGCGTCGATGCCGGTGAGGCTTGTGCCGTCAGGGGAGATGGCTTGAATGACCTCGTCGAACCTGTTCAGGCGCGCCGAGGTGTCCGACGTCAGCGCGCGAGCCGCGACGAGGCGGCTATTGAGGTCGGAGATCTGTTGATCGTCAATCAGCTTGCCGTCGTTAACGACGAGATTGTTCTCTGCCTTGAACGTGTTGACCGCGCGCTCCGCAGTGAGGGCCTGCTGGCCAAGTTCGCGCAACCGGTCTTGTAGCCATGTGGTTGCGCTCTTGTTAGCTTCGAACCTCGCATTCAGCTGATCGAGAATGTAGGTGTCTGCAATGGCATTTGCGATTTCAGCGGCCCGAGCTGCGGTGCTGGCATTGTAGTTTAGCTCGATCACATTGCTCATGCCGACGCGCGTAGCCGTGAGACGTTCCGCGAATTCGAGGGTGAGTTCGTCGGCTGTGACCGCCGGATCTGCGCTTGCATCGAGTTGGGGCATAGAGAGCCAGCTGCGCAGTTTGCGGAAGAATGCGTGCACGCGGACCGACGGCTTGAAGTCGGGATCGTCATACAGTTTCAGCTTTTGTATCACCGACGTCGCAACGGCCTTGGATTTCAGAACCTGAAGCTGGGTTTCGATTTGCACGGAATCGATAGGCGCTTCAGCTACCAGCGACTGTTGCTGCACAAAGGGCGCCTTCTGATTGATGAGCAAAATCTTGACCTGACCGGTATAGGTCGGCGTTGCGGTCTTCAGATAGATGCCGGCGATCGCCATCGTGAGAATGGCGGAAAATATGATGACGGCGTACTGACGCCGCAGCAGTCCGAGGACGTATTCGACGATCTGTCCGATTCCGCCGCCGGCGTCTTCGTTGCCCGGCGGGCTGTCGAACAACGGCACCATCCGTTCGGTCTGCAAAATATTGCTCTGAAGCATCGGAAGCCCACCAGGCGCTGGAAGTGTGTCGGGGAAATTTACGTCCACGTCGGCTTGCCGGCGCCGATGCGCGGCAGCCGGATTTCACTGCAGAAATTAAATATCATTATTTAAGATAAAGAAAGTGGTTGCATAAATTAAATATTCATATTTTAATTGATGCATCCCGAGTCGCTGTTCGCGGGGTGCGATTTTGCTCTATATCTATTTGATACTTATGGATATTTTATTTTTTTGAACTGTGATTGTGCTGCGTTAAATTTTTTCTCTGACTTAATATGGATCGTCGCATGCGTGTATTGGTAACGGGTGGCGCCGGATTTATCGGATCGGCCGTGTGCCGTCAGCTCGTGCTGGGGCACCGGGCCAGCGTGATAAATATCGACAAACTGACCTACGCATCGAATCTACGGTCGCTTGATCCCGTCGCCAGCCATCCCGGCTACAGTTTCCAGCGTCTAGACATCTGCGACCGTCAGGGTCTCGATAGGGTTTTTGCTAGCTATCAGCCCGATGCGGTCATTCATCTCGCCGCCGAAAGCCATGTCGACCGCTCAATTATTGGTCCGTCAGACTTCATCACGACGAATGTGCTTGGCACCTACACTTTGCTCGAAGCTGCAAGGGAGTATTTTTCGAGCTTGAAAGGTGCTCGGCGCGCCAACTTCCGCCTCGTCCATGTGTCTACCGACGAGGTCTATGGCTCACTTGGCCAGATGGGTCACTTCACCGAAGACACGCCATATCGCCCGAGTTCACCTTATTCGGCGAGCAAGGCCGCGTCCGACCATCTCGCTCATGCTTGGCACACAACCTATGGCTTGCCAGTGGTCGTCTCGAACTGCTCGAACAATTACGGTCCGTATCAGTTTCCAGAGAAGCTGATACCGCTGATGATCCTTAATGCCATCGAAGAACGGCCTTTGCCGGTTTATGGCACCGGCGCGAACATCCGCGACTGGCTTTATGTGGGCGATCACGCGGAAGGGCTGATCCGCTTGCTCACTCACGGCCGACCCGGTGAAAGTTACAACTTCGGCGGCAACAGCGAACGCAGCAATCTCGATGTGGTCAATTGCATCAGCGAAATTTACGACGATATCGCATCGCCGCCGGTGCCGACACGCTCACTGATCACCTTCGTGCAGGATCGTCCCGGTCACGACCTGCGCTACGCCATCGATGCCGGCAAAGCCTCGCGTGAACTCGGCTGGAAGCCGAGTCGGACCTTCGAGGAAGGGCTGCGCGCGACGGTCGAATGGTATGTCGATAACGGACCATGGTGGGCCTCGTTGCGCTCAGGCGTCTACGACGGCAAGCGGCTTGGGCTGCTCAGCGTATGACTGTCATGGCCGGGATCCATCAAAAATGTCCCAGGAGCCTATGCTGACGCGGCGCCCCGCGGATGCCACGCTCGACCAAGCGGAGAGCTGATATGTTAAAGGGTATCGTGCTGGCCGGTGGAAGCGGAACGCGTCTTTATCCGCTCACGCTGGGCGTGAGCAAGCAGCTTCTGCCGGTCTATGACAAGCCGATGATCTATTACCCGCTTTCGACACTGATGTTAGCGGGGATCAAGGATATTCTTATCATCACGACACCTGCGGACCGCAATCAGTTCGAGCGGTTGCTAGGCGATGGCAGCCAATGGGGTATTAACCTGCGCTATGCAGAGCAGTCCAAGCCCGCGGGTCTCGCCGAAGCATTCATTATTGGCCGCGATTTCATCGGCAGAGATCGCGTGGCGCTGGTGCTGGGCGACAATATCTTCTTCGGTCACGGCCTGCCCGAACTTCTGGCCCGTGCTGCGAAACGCGAGACCGGTGCTACCGTCTTCGCTTATCATGTGCGCGATCCGGAGCGATACGGCGTCGTCACCTTTGACCAGAACGACCGGCCGGTGGCGGTGGAGGAAAAGCCGGCCGTGCCGAAGTCCAACTGGGCGGTCACCGGTCTCTACTTCTTCGATAACGACGTTGTGTTGCACGCCGCGGACGTCAAGCCATCCGCGCGGGGGGAGCTTGAGATCACCGATCTGCAGATGTGTTATCTGTCGGCTGGCACGTTGCAGGTCGAGCGCATGGGGCGCGGCTTCGCCTGGCTCGACACCGGCACATTCCAGTCGCTGATCGAGGCCGGCAGTTTCGTGCAAACCCTCGAGACGCGACAAGGCATGAAAGTGGCGTGTCTGGAGGAAATCGCTTTCCGGCAGGGCTTCATTCCGCGTGATCGCCTGCTCGACCTCGCCCGCGGGCTCGAAAAGAGCGGCTACGGCGCCTATCTGCGCGACCTCGCGGATGCGTAGTCGGCAGCATCACATGATCGTCGTTCTCGTTATTTTCTCTATTTAATTTTAATTTGGTTGTTGACGCTTAATTTAATCTTTGATTATTTATTTTTGCTTTTCGATTTATTTTCCGTCGAATGACGAAGCCCTAGATCATGTCGGATTGGACAGTAATTTCACAATCAGGGATCGTCCCTCAGCGTAGCGAGGGCGAAAATTATATCGATGTTTCAGAGACCTTTTGGGAGGCCGGCCGGTTTGTGGATTTGGGCGGAGCGCCGGCGAGGCGAGTGTCGGAACCTGCCTTCAGGCAGTGGAAGGGCGTGAAC
This sequence comes from Bradyrhizobiaceae bacterium PARB1, assembly GCA_002256345.1. Taxonomy (GTDB): domain Bacteria; phylum Pseudomonadota; class Alphaproteobacteria; order Rhizobiales; family Xanthobacteraceae; genus Tardiphaga. The sequence continues at coordinate 1,024,608 of NKIY01000001.1, forward strand.
AGAATTAAATCGGAAAAACAGCGTGACGCAACCAGCCGGTCGGTCGTCGACACGACGGACCGTCCCGTACGTGGTAGCCGCCCCCGGGGCAAGAATGCGGCGACTGTGGAGTTGGACCCGCTGGCTCTCGGCCTGATGACGGCGCTCGCCGCTTCGCTGGCCACTGCATCGCCTGTGGCAGCCGCGCCCTCTCATGTGCCTGACGCTGGCGTACCGAGCGAGCAACCTGACGGACAGGTGCCGGTGGATGATACGCCGAAGGGTGATAATCCGGTTCAGTACCTGCGCGATGACGATCCGTCTATTACCGGCAGCGTGCAGCGCGACGACAGACAGGGGCAGCCGCTACCCGAAGCGTCGCGCCACCCGGTCGGATCGAGCACGCCGCCGGATGTCTGGCACAGCGGGGAGGCCCCGCTCGACAAATGGGGCCCCGCACCAATTACGCAGCGCGATACGCCGTTGAGCTCAACGGTCGTCGGCTTCAATGAAGAACATTCTTCGGCCTTCGATCCATTTGGATCTTTTGGCTTCTCACTCGCAGGCCGCGTCTCTTCGGAGACGGCAAATGGTAGTACCGCGACGCTGATCGTGACGGCGCCAGCCACTGATACGACCACCGTCATCGCGCCGCCAAGCGCTGCTCCCGTAGCCCGCAATGATGGCGACTATCTCGTCGTCGGCGGCCGACGGATTATCCAGGTTACGACACTGCTGGCTAATGACATGGCGTCGCCTGGCCTGCATCTGACCGTGGGCGATGTGTTCGATCCGCAACACGGCATCGTCACCTATGACGCAACCAGCCAAGCTGTCACCTTCACGGCAACTGCCGGTTATCGCGGCAATGCGAGCTTTGCCTATACCGTTGAGGACGACAAGGGGCGCAGCGCTCAAGCGACCGTGTCGCTGTTCGTTGTGCCCGACGAGACGCTGTTCGGCACCGTCACGCTTCCGGCGACGGACAGTGTCAATGATAACAATCCGGTCGAACTTGGTGTCCGGTTTGCCAGCGCGTCGGACGGCGTGATCACCGGCCTGCGATTCTACAAGGGGGCGGATAATACAGGCTTGCACACCGCAGACCTGTGGGACAGCAACGGCAACCTGCTGGCGACGGCGACCTTCAGTGCCGAGACCGGCAACGGGTGGCAACAGGTGTCCTTCTCGGCTCCCGTGACAATCCAGGCCGGCGTCATCTATGTGGCCTCGTATCACACCAATGGCGTCTATTCGGCCGATGCCGGCTATTTCGCAAGCCCGGTGACGAACGGCGATCTTACTGGCATCGGTAGTGTCTATGCCTATGGCACCGGCAGCACATTCCCGACCAACAGCTACAACGCCAATAACTACTGGGTCGATGTTGTTTACAATAAGCCTCCGGCTGCGCCGGATCCGCAGGACGACGTGCTCGGTGCCATCAGCAGTGCGCATGCGGCATCCTTCGGGTCCTCACTGCTCCTCGCCAACGACCAGAATCCGGATGGCATTCCATTCAATGTTACCGGTGCCAGCAACGCGCTGCATGGGACAGTGTCATTCGATCCGCTGACGCAGGCCGTGACATTCACACCGACGCAAGGATATTCCGGGACCGCTGGCTTCTCATACACGGTGACCAACGACCTCGGCGTCTCGGCGACAGCGAACGCGAAACTCTGGATCGATGGCGCGCAGCCGGCCAGCTTCTATGATGCAACTGCAGTACCAGCGATCGTAAATGCCCACGACAACCAGTCCGTTGAACTCGGCTTCAAGTTCGAGAGCGCGACGGATGGCCAGGTGCTCGGTCTGCGCTTTTACAAGGGCGCTGACAATACCGGCACCCATGTCGGCAACCTTTGGAGCGCGACAGGCGACCTCCTGGCATCGGCGACTTTCACCAATGAGACCGCCGATGGCTGGCAGAGCGTGTTGTTCTCGGCACCAGTCTCGCTTGCCGCGGGCGCCACCTATGTCGCGTCCTATCATTCCGACGGTAACTACTCTGCCGATCCCGGTTACTTCGCCAGTGCGCACACCGATGGCGTGTTGGTCGCGCCGGCGAGCACAGCGGGCAGCGGCAACGGGCTCTACGCTTATGGCTCGTCGAGCCTGTTCCCGACCAATAGCTTCAACGCCACCGGCTACGGCGTCGATGTCTTATTCAAGGCTAATCTCACTGGCTAGGGAGAACCGCGATGCATGCCGAAGTCTACACCGACGGCATAGATGAGATCACGGTAGGGGGCTCGATCGTTCGAGTCGACATCGTCAGTCTTTCACCGACCGAGCGGGATGCCAATAACGCACCCAAGAAGGTCTTTTGCCAGCGCCTGATCTTTCCGATTGAGGCTTTCGCCAATTCGGTCGAGGTGATGCAGAACGCGCTGCAGGGCCTGGTCGATGCCGGCGTAGTGAAGCGTAATCAACCAAGACCGTCGTCCGATATCTCAATGCCGGTCACGAGCAACGTGGACACGACATCCTTGACCTCGAACGCGTCACGGAATCCAAATGCTTCATCAAATTTCCGCTAACGACGACGTCGAGCAGCCCCCTCAAGGGATCGCGGTGGAACCAGCGGACGACGAGCGCGACCACGTGCAGACGGCTTTGTACTGTCTGGAATTCGTTGCCGCCCGCCACGGCATCGATCTCTCCGTGGAGCAATTGAAGCACGCTCATGCGGTCGACGGCACCGCGCTGTCGATCACGGCCGTGCAACGCATGGCCAAGGAGGCTGGACTACGCGCCAAGGCGGCCAAAATCGATTGGCTGGCCTTGCAGGAACTCGGCGAAGCGTTCCCTGCCATGGCTCAGCTTGCCAATGGCAATTGGGTCGTTGCCGCTGGTGTAAGCGGCGAGGTCGAGGATGGGCGCGTTATCGTTATCGATCCGCTCGCTGATCGGCGCGACGAGGTACTGCTCCTGAACGAAGAGCAGTTCTGCGCCAACTGGAATGGCGATGTGTTGCTTATCAAACGGGATCAGAAGCCCGTTTCAACCGAAACAGCCTTCGGTTTCCGCTGGTTCGTGCCCGAGCTGCTGCGCGAGCGGCGCCTGTTTATCGACGTGGCTGTAGCGGCCATCCTCCTCTACGGGCTTGGCCTCGTTGTTCCCATCTTCTTTCAGCTCGTCATCGACAAGGTGCTGGTGCATGAGAGCTTCACGACGCTCTATGTGCTCGCCGCCGGCGCGATAGCGGCCCTTGTCTTCGACGCAATCTTCAGCTTCCTGCGCCGTTATCTGATGCTATATGCGACCAATAAGGTCGACATTCGCGTAGCGACCAAGACCTTCGGCCATCTGCTCGGCCTGCCGGTAACCTTTTTCGAGCACATTTCCGCTGGCGTCCTGGTCAAGCACATGCAGCAAGCGGCCCGCATCCGTGAGTTCCTCACCGGGCGGCTGTTCCTCACTTTCCTTGATGCATTATCGCTGCTCGTCTTCATCCCCGTCCTTGCGATGTACAGCATCAAGCTGACAGCAGTGGTGCTTGGCTTCACGGTCCTTAGCGGCACGATCGTCGTACTGTTGATGGGGCCATTTCGTCGCCGCCTGTTGAGTCTGTACCAGGCGGAAGCCGCACGGCAGGCACTGCTGGTCGAGACGGTGCATGGCATGCGCACGGTCAAGTCGCTGGCCATGGAACCGCTGCAGCGCAAGGTCTGGGATGATTGTTGCGCCCAGTCCGTATCGATGCGCTTCAATGTGGAAAAGATCTCAGCTGGCGCTCAGTCGATTACTGGCTTTCTCGAAAAGGTGATGACGCTGGGCATCATCGGGCTTGGCGCGCTGGACGTTTTCAGCGGCGAGCTCACCATCGGCGCGCTCGTGGCCTTCAACATGCTCGCTAGCCGGGTGTCAGGACCATTGGTGCAGATGGTCACCATGGTGCACGAATATCAGGAAGTCGCGCTCGCGGTCAGAATGCTCGGCGAGGTGATGAACCAGGCGCCGGAGCGCGAGGCATTGCGCAGCGGACTCCGGCCGGACATTCGCGGTGCCATCGAGTTCGAGGGCGTTTCGTTCCGCTATGGTCCCGAGGGGGCTGCGGCGCTCAACGATGTATCCTTCTCTATCGAACCGGGCCAGGTGTTTGGTATCGTCGGACGTAGCGGTTCCGGCAAAACGACATTGACGCGCCTGATATCGGGTCTCTATCCCGTGCAGCAGGGATTGGTGCGTATCGACGGCTATGATGCGCGGGAAGTGGATCTCGTCCATCTCCGCAAGAAGCTCGGGGTCGTCCTGCAGGACAGCTTCCTGTTCCGTGGCACTATCCGGGAGAACATCGCCCGCGTGAAACGCGACGCGACCTTCGCCGAAGTCGTGCAGGCGGCGCAGCTCGCTGGTGCGGATGATTTTATACAGCGGCTTCCGCGCGGTTATGACACGTTGCTGGAGGAGGGCGCCTCCAATCTGTCAGGCGGGCAGAAACAGCGCCTCGCCATCGCCCGCGCGCTGATTGTCAATCCGCGAATTCTCATCCTCGATGAAGCCACCAGTGCGCTCGATGCCGAAAGCGAAACGATTATCCGCCGTAATCTGCGCCGTATTGCAGCCGGGCGCACGGTGATCATTGTCTCGCACCGGTTGTCGATGCTGGCTGACGCCGATTCTATCCTCGTGATCGATGGCGGCCGGATCGTCGATGTCGGCCGACACGATAAGCTCATCGCGAAGTGCAGCATCTATCGCCATCTCTGGGGCCAACAGACGAGGGCGGCCTGATCATGAACCCTGACGAGCGAGAAAATTCCGCTGGCGCGAGCGACAACAGTGTCGGCAAGATTGAGCGGCGCAAGCGCCCGTTAACCGCGGCGCGGACGCGCCGGCTGGACGTCGTACGCGAATTTCAGTCTGATGCGGTAGAGATCGAAGAAAGAACACCGCCGAGCGTCGCCCGGCTGACGCTTTATTGCGTGGTTGCGCTGATCTTCGCTGCGATCCTTTGGGCCTCGTTGTCCAAGGTGGATACAATCGTTACGGCGCAGGGCAAGCTGACGACGACCCAATCCAATCTGGTGCTGCAACCGCTCGAGACTTCGGTAATCCGGCAAATGCATGCGCGGCCCGGCGATGTGGTCAAGAAAGGTGATCCGCTGGCGACGCTCGATCCAACTTTCTCACAGGCCGATCTGGACCAGTTGCGCGTCAAAGTCGCTGCTTTCGATGCGGCCATAGAACGCCTTCGGGCGGAACTCGATAGGCGCGACTACGTGCTGTCAGATCCGAATAACCCCGATGCGATCCTACAAGGCAAGCTGTTTGCACAGCGCAAATCATTCTACTCGACACAACTCACGACCTTCGACGCACAGATCGCGAGCGCGAAAGCCAATCTGAAAACCGGGCAGGACGAAGAGCGAGTGCTGGTGCAGCGCCTCGAAACATTGAAGTCGATCGAAGCCATGCGCACCGCACTGATGGACAAGGAGGTCGGTTCGCGGCTCAACTTCCTACTGTCGCAGGATGCGCGTCTCGAGGTCGAAAGCAACCTTTCGCGTACGCGGGGTAACGAGGTTGATGCTACGCACAAGATCGAGAAGGCTGCTGGCGATCGTCAGGTCTTCATCGAAGACTTTCGCCGCACCACCTATCAAGAACTGGTGGAGACCTTGGCCAAGCGGAGCGGCGCGGCCGAAGACATGAAGAAGGCAGAGTTGCGCCGCCAGCTCATCGTCCTCACCGCCCCCGCTGACGCGGTCGTTCTAGAGGTCGCCAACCGCACCGTTGGATCGGTCGTGAAGGAGGCGGAGACGCTGTTCGTCCTCGTGCCGCGCAATGTGCCGCTGCAGGCCGAGGTCAATGTCGAAGGCCGCGATATCGGCCAAATCACCGTTCAGCAATCGGTTCGTCTCAAGTTCGAGGCATTCCCGTTCCAGAAGTACGGAACAGGCTCGGGCGTCGTTCGCGTCGTTAGTGACGACGCGTTCAATCCCGAGCCCAAGACGGATACGGCACGCCGCAATCCCGCGCCATACTATCGTGTTTTGGTGGACGTGACCGACAGCAAACTGCGCATTCCGTCCGGTCACGTACAACTCATTCCAGGTATGGCAGTGACCGCAGAGCTGAAAGTCGGCCAACGTAGCGTGATGTCCTATTTCCTTTATCCGCTTGTCCGCGGCCTCGACGAGAGCATCCGCGAGTACTGAGCGAGGGGCGCCATGAGCAACGCAAGCAGCCGGGATGAAGTGTCGGGAAGGGTGGTCGGTGCAGGCCAGACTGCGGCAAATTCTCCGCTGATCAACTACGCGCTCGGTGGTTTGCAGAGATTCTGGCTCTCCGACCTCGAACGATGGTCGCATGTCTATCACCTCGATGGGCGAGTGAATCCTAACGATTCTATCTCCCATCGCGACGTCGTTCAGACGCTGCATGTGCTGCTTGGTATGTCGCGTATCCGCACAGTGCCACGCGCGATCGATATTCCCTATGTTTTCCGGACCAATGCCGAACAGCTCACGCGGTTGCCGGTGCCCAAACACACATTCGGCCTAGCGGTGTGGGTGGCGGCGAGGCTGAAACTGGATCTCCCATTCGGCGTATCCAAGATGATCCGGCACTTGCTGGAAGGCCGAGAAAACTGGACCCGCCTCAGGGGGCAGGATATTGGCTTGCTGCTGACGGGAATCGTCGCGCAGGCCATGGAGGGGCGGACCGAGTTCATCCACCACGCTGCTCCGCTTGCCAACTATCTGAGCGAATCCTTCGCGACGGAGACCGGACTGTTTTGCGATAGCGCAACGGGTTATCTCCGCCGTTTCGCAACTTTCACGACCCAAGTCTATCTCGCTATCGCCTGCTACAGCTATGGCGAATATGCCGGGGATCTCGAGATGATTCATCTCGGCAATGCCTGCGCGCTCAGGCTGATCGAGCTGCAGGGACCGCAGGGCGAATGGCCATGGCTATTTGATGCCGAGCGCGGTGAAGTGATCGATTTCTATGAAGTACGTTCGGCCCATCAATACGGCATGGCGCCAGCGTTGCTCGAGTTCGCCGAGCGCCACAATGTGGACGGGGCGTCTGAAGCGTTGATACGCGGTTTCATCTGGAACTTCGGCGAAAACCAGCTGCGCCGCTCGATGTTGATACCCTCTCTGCAGATGAGTTACGGCGCGCAAACGCGGCAAAGCGATATGCGTGGAAGGATTTGGCGTTTGGGCGGGGCCCATCTCGGTCGCAAGGCACGACTGACCTCGCCTGCGAAGCTGACCATCAGAAAGGAATGCAGGAGCCACGAACTTGGCTGGATTCTCTGGTCGTTTGGCGAGCGTCGCGACCTACCACAAATTACTCATAACCTGTTCTTCAGCAGTGCACTACGCTGAGCGCGCGAGGCTTGGTGGTGTGACGAAGAGCGCCGTCTCCCGTAGACCTGCGAAAGGCCGACGAGCGGTGACAGGATTGCGTTGCGGGAGTAATAGGTCGTAGTGCCCACCCCTCAGATGCAGAAAAGGCATCGCTAATTAATCGCATTTAATTAATTAAAAATATCGCGTCGAAACTTGTTTATATTATTTTAATTATATATAACGTTCATGTTAATTGGCCGAAGAAGGTATTTATCTCATGACACAGAGTCGCATTGGGATTGGCGTCGTTGGATACGGTTATTGGGGGCCGAATCTCGTTCGCAACTTCGTCAGCAACCCGAGCGTCCATCTGGTCGCCATCGCCGACCGCGATCCGGCAAAGCTCTTGGCGAGCAGGCATCTTTACCCCGGCGTGGCCGTGACGGATTCCTTTGAAAAGCTCCTCGATAATCCCGCCATTGATGCGATCGCGATCGCGACGCCCGTGCGCACCCATTATGAGCTGGCATTGGCGGCGCTCAAGGCCGGCAAACACGTGCTGGTGGAGAAGCCGCTGGCGCCCAGCGCCGATCAAGTTCGTCATCTCATCGATGAGGCGGATCGTCGTAACCTAACGCTAATGGTCGACCACACCTTCCTTTATACGCCTGCTGTACAGAAGATTCGCGAGCTGATCACCAAAGGAGAACTCGGCGAGGTTTACTATTATGATAGCACGCGCTCGAGCCTCGGTCTGTTCCAGAGCGACGTCAACGTCATCTGGGATCTCGCGGTCCACGACATTTCCATCATCCAGTACATTATGGACGAAACTCCGGTCGCGGTTTCGGCGACGGGATCGTGTCACGTGACTGGATCACCAGAGAACATGGCGCATATCACTCTGTTCTTTGAAAGTAAGTGCGTTGCCCATGTAAGCGTTAACTGGTTGTCGCCAGTCAAGGTGCGCCAGACCTTTATCGGCGGCAACAAGAAAATGATCGTCTATGACGATCTGGAGCCAACTGAAAAGATCAAGCTCTACGACAAGGGCATCACCCTGGATGTGCTGCCCGAAAACGCGCATCAGTTCCGCATCGGCTATCGCGCGGGCGACATGTGGGCGCCAAATATCTCCACCAAAGAGGCGCTGCAAACCGAACTCGAACATTTCATCGATTGTGTGCGGACCGGCGCACCCCCTGTCTCCAACGGCTTTTCGGGGCTGCGCGTGATCGAGGTGCTGGAGGCCGCGTCGCGCTCGATCGCCGATCACGGCAAGCCGGTCTCGTTAAAGGAACCAGCGCGGACGACGGAAGAGGCTCGCGTCGCCTGACGCTTCGGGAGCGTAGACCTAGTCTGTTGGAAGCCGCAATGGAAGCGCAATGAATTCTGTGCAACGGTCCATTTTCTTCTCGGCGTCCGAGCGTTATGCGAGCTTGGCGCTGTTTTTCGTCTCGACAGCGGTGTTGTCTAGACTGCTATCTCCGGAAGAGTTCGGCGTCTACGCTGTAGTCACGGCGGTTACGTCAGTCTTTGCAGCCTCGTCCCAGGAATTCGGCGGCGCGAATTTTCTGATCCAGAAGACCTCGTTGTCCGACGATAATGTCAGGACGGCGTTCACTATCACTTTCGGACTGTCGATGGTCATCGCGGTGGCCCTCTATGTGCTCGGTAATGTGGCAGGGAGCATGTGGGGCTTCGAGGGATTGAAGTCGGGCATCTCCGTTGCTGTGTTAAATTTCGCGATTACACCATTCTCGATGACGATCATCGCGCTGCTTCGCCGCAACATGCAGTTCGGCATAATTGCCGCGAGCAATTTCGTATGCAACGTGACGATGGTTGGCATCTCTATTGCGCTGGCGACCATGAAGTACAGCTACCTTGCGCCGATCTGGGGAATGATCGCGGGCAGCGTAGTCCAGATGATCTATTTGATGCTGACTCGCAAGGATCTGCGAATTTTCAAGCCTTCGCTATTGGGCTATGCCGAGATCATCCGGTTTGGCGTCTATTCGAGCGGTGTCGTCCTCATTAATGTATTCTACAGTACGGCACCGCAATTATTCCTCGCGCGTATGCTGGATTTGGCAGCGGTTGGACTCTATAGCCGCGCCGTCAACGTGACCCAGATGTTTGACAAGCTGGTTACGCAGGTCATCAGCCCGATTATCATGCCAGCAATCTATGCCCAGACGAGCAAGGGGGGTGATCTCAGACGCATTTATCTACACTCGGTCTCGCTGCTCACCGTTCTGCATTGGCCGTTCCTCACCTTCATGGCCGTGATGGCCAAGCCGATCATCCTCGTCTGGCTCGGTCAATCCTGGCTCGAGGTTGTTCCGCTCATCCAGCTCCTTTGCGTCGGCTATCTCGCCTTGTTCGCTGCTTGTCTGACCTATCCAGTGCTGGTGGCCGCCGGCAGCGTGCGCGACACGCTGCTATCTTCGCTAATCTCGCTACCTCCCTCTCTTCTGATTACCTTCTGGGCTTCATTTTTCGGCGTCGAGGCTGTCGCGGCGTCGGCGTTGCTGGCCCTTCCGTTTCAAGCGGCGGTAGCGATCTGTTTCATCAGCCGGCGTCTCGGCTTGCGGTTCACCGACATACTTCACGCCACGCGCAAGAGCGCAGTGGTTATGATGGGCAGTGGCGCTGCTGCGGCCATCTGCGGGACGCTGGTCGAATACAGGCTGATTGGGCCTGTGGTTGGCATCCTAATCTCCTGTATCGCCACCGGAGCTGCATGGATCGCTGCTGTGATCGCCACCCGCCATCCGATTCTGCCGGAGTTGGAAGCGCCAGCGGCCCGCGTGCTATCCGCATTCTCGCGTTTCGCTGGCATCGCTTCGGTTGCGACGGTCAAACCGAACCGCGATGTCCGTTGAGATGTCCTTACGATCCTCGGAGAGGAAAAATGCCTATTGCAAAAGACGTTAAATTCGGACGCGACGTGCGGATTTTCCATCCGGACCTCGTCAATCTCTATGGGTGCTCAGTCGGTGACGAAACGAAGCTCGGGACTTTCGTTGAAATCCAGGGAGGTGCGCGCATCGGTGCTCGCTGCAAGATTTCGTCACACAGTTTCATCTGCGAGGGCGTCACAGTTGAGGACGAAGTTTTTATTGGACATGGTGTGATGTTCACCAACGACAAGTATCCGCGCGCAACCACGACAGACGGGCGACCCCAAGGGCCTGCCGACTGGACAGTGGAGCCGACGCGCATCGGTAAGGGTGCCTCGATCGGTTCCAACGCGACCATCTTGTGCGGCATTAATGTCGGTGCGGGCGCGATCGTCGGTGCCGGCGCGGTGGTGACGAATGACGTGCCAGCGGGCGCCGTCGTCGCGGGCGTGCCGGCACGCATCCTGCCGGCATCCAAGGCAAAATCCGTTATCGCGGCATCGCGTATCAGCGCTTAGGTCGAGCGTTGGCTGCGTCTTCATAAGTCGAATATATTTTTAGAATTATATAAATTATTTATTAATTTTGTTTGTTCTGCATATTTAAATTATATTAATTTGGCCGTCCGACAAGACGCTCCTGCACAGGGATGACAACATTGGTACCATTTCTGAATTTGAAAGCTCAGTATCGTCAGATTAAGTCGGACGTCGATGCAGCAGTGCTCCGCGCCATAGAAAGCACTCAGTATGTGCTCGGACCGGAGGTGGTGGCCTTCGAGAAGCGCTTTGCCGAATACTGTACTGTTGGTCATTGCCTTGCGGTTAATAGCGGCACTTCCGCGCTTCATCTGGCATTGCTGGCGGCCGGCGTTGGCCCTGGCGATGAGGTCATCACCGTCTCTATGACCTTCGTCGCGACGACGGCTGCCGTTCTTTACAGCGGCGCCAATCCCGTCTTCGTCGATGTCGATCCCGTCACCTGGACAATGGATACTGCCCTGATTGAGGCAGCGATCACGCCGCGCACCAAGGCGATCCTGCCCGTGCACTTGCACGGGTTGATGGCCGACATGGATCCGATCATGGAGATCGCGCGCCGTCACGGACTGGCTGTGATCGAGGATGCCGCGCAGGCTCATGGGGCTGAATACAAGGGGCGCCGTGCGGGATCGATCGGCGATTTCGGTTGCTTCAGCTTCTATCCGGGCAAGAATCTCGGCGCTTATGGTGAGGGTGGTGCGGTGGTCACCAACAATCCGGAACTTGCGCGAAAGGTTGCACTGTTGCGCGATTGGGGTCAGGAGACCAAATACAACCACGTCGTTGCAGGCTATAACTACCGGATGGACGGCGTCCAGGGCGCGGTCCTGAACGTAAAGATGAACCATATCGAAGCTTGGACCGAGGGGCGCCGCACAGTGGCGGCAGATTATGATCGCCGTCTCGCCAGGTTCTCCATCTCACGGCCGCAGCCGCCGAGCCACAGTCGGCATGTCTATCACGTCTATGCACTGTGCCTGCCACGACGCGATGAGACGCTGAGCGCGCTCGCGGAAGCCGGCATCGGGGTGGGTATCCATTATCCCGTGCCGGTCCATCTGCAGAAAGCCTATGCCAGCCTCGGCTATCGCATGGACGACTTTCCGGTCACCGAGCGCCTGGCCACCCAATTCCTTTCCTTGCCAATTTACTTTGAGCTGCAGCCAGAGCAGGTGGCTGAGGTCGTTTCACAACTTGAGAAGATACAACTCGCCGAGGTCGCTTAGAGCTCGGCGACAGAGCCGAATCGGAGTTAGTGCGGCCAACAACAGGAGAGCGTCTTGGCTGATCTGAAGGGTAAACGCATTCTGGTCACCGGCGGGGCCGGGTTCATCGGATCGCATATCGTCGATCTTTTGTGTGACGAGGGCTGCCTCGAGATCGTCGCGCTGGACAACATGATACGAGGGCGACCAGAAAATCTCCAGCGTGCCTTCACGCGCGGCCCAGTGCGCATGGTGCATGGCGATATCCGAGATTACAAACTGCTGGGTGCGCTGGTGAATGCCGCCGATATCGTCTTTCACCAGGCTGCGCTCCGCATCACTCACTGCGCCGCGGAGCCGCGCCTCGCGAAGGAAGTCATGGTCGACGCGACCTTCGATCTTCTCGAACTCTGCGTGAAGCACGACGTCGAGAAAGTTATCGCTGCATCCACCGCATCGGTTTACGGTATGGCCGATGAGTTTCCGACAGCGGAAAAGCACAATTCCTACGGCAATCGAACCCTCTACGGCGCCGCCAAGGCCTTCAATGAAGGACTATTGCGTGCCTTCTACGACATGTACGGGCTCAACTATGTCGCCTTCCGCTATTTCAATGTTTATGGCGATCGCATGGACATTCATGGTCGCTACACCGAGGTTCTGATTCGCTGGATGGAGCGGCTTGATGCCGGACTGCCGCCGATCATATTCGGCGACGGACAGCAGACCATGGATTTCATCCATGCCAGGGATGTTGCCCGCGCGAACATTCTGGCCGCACGGTCAAAGGTTACTGATCACGTCTTCAATGTGGCGAGCGGTACCGAAACCAGCCTTACGAAGCTCGCTGCGACGCTGGCATCTGTCATGGGTCATCGCGGCATGGCGCCAGAATTTGCCGCGGAGCGTTCGATCAATCCCGTGCCGCGCCGACTGGCATCGACCGAAAAGGCGGAGCGAATGCTTGGCTTTTGTTCGACTGTGGCACTCGAACAGGGACTCGCCAACCTTGTTGATTGGTGGCGGGTGGAGCGCGGGGCGTTGACCGCGGCGCGCGAGCAAGTGGCGGCGGCGTCGTAGTCCAGCGTCGTGGTCTAGCTGCATTTCCTGCGCTATACGCGTGGGATCCTGGGTTGGCGGTCTCAACACTGGGAGCTGGTGGTCTCACGCTCTCCGAGCGCTGCATTGCCGCAACGGGTGGGAGGGAGGCGCGCGTAGTATGCGGCAAGGCCTCTCACTGTGTTGCTGCTGAAGACGTGGTCTAGCGCGTAAGATGATCGTTCCGCCGGACGATGCAAGGCGTACGCCCAATTACGACAAGAACTCCGTGACTTACCGAAGGTGTTCAGGGATAGCGTTGCAGGGACGGGCGACAGCGCATATCACGATCACGAATTTGATATTTATTACAATTAAAAACATGTTGCATTTAAATTTATTTAATCTAATTTATATAAATTAAACTGTGCCGCGGGCACTCGTTTGTGACTGCCTCACCGATCGACGGTGGTCGCACAAAGCGGAGCGGTTGGGAGGACCAGTCGATGCTTCGAGACGCAGGTTTTCACCGAATTGCCTTGCCGGACCTTTCATCGCAGAAGGGCGTTCGCCCTAAAGTTCTTGCTGTCTCTTCTGGCGGCGGCCACTGGGTACAGATGATGCGCATCAAGCATGCATTCGAGGGCTGCGATGTCGCATTCGTTACAGTGCATGAGTCGTATCGTGCGCAAGTGCCCGATCACAGATTTTATCTGGTCAACGACGCCAATCGCTGGACCAAGTTCGCTTTGCTCAAGGCTGCAAGTCGGCTAGCAACGATTGTCTGGAACGAAAAGCCCGATGTGGTGATCTCGACGGGGGCTGCGCCCGGATATCTCGCGCTGCGTTTCGGTCGACTGCTGGGTGCTCGCACCATCTGGCTCGACAGTATTGCCAATGCCGAAAAGCTTTCGATGTCAGGTGATTATGTCGGCCGGTGCGCTGATCTCTGGTTGACCCAGTGGCCCCACTTGGCGCGCCCCAATGGGCCGCATTACTGGGGATCAGTACTATGATTTTTGCGACGGTCGGAACACAGGGACAGTTTGACCGCTTGATCCGGACGATCGATGGATGGGCGGGCGTCAATGGCAGAACGGATGTTTTTGCGCAAACAGGTCCGTCAGACTATTGCGCTGAGCACATCCGCACGGAGCAGTTCATCGACGCGACCGAATTTCGCGAGCGTGTGGAGGCGGCAAGTCTCGTAATCGCCCATGCGGGCATGGGCTCAATTATCACCGCCCTCGAGCTTGGTAAGCGGATCATCGTGATGCCGCGTCAGGCGAGTCTTGGAGAACACCGTAACGACCATCAACTCGCGACTGCAAAGCGTTTCGCGGAACAAGGTGCCGTCGCGGTTGCCTTCACCGAGCAGGAACTGGTCGACAAGCTGGATCGGCTGCAGGGTATGCAAGAGACCGGGTGCCTCGCGGCGCGAGCCTCGCCGCATTTGATTTCCACGATCCGCTGCTTCATCGGGACCGGACGGGTCAATGCCGACGCAATCAACTTAAATTCCGGTAAAGGCGGTTGAGCTGAATAGAGTCGATCTCGATTACTTTATCTCACAATCAATATTCAAGCATCGATACAGGTCATCATTGCCTCGCACGAGGTCTCCCCGAAATCCAGCGAGAAGAGCCGAACATGAATGACGCGCTGCTGCGATCAAATGTCGACAACAGGATTGTGCGCCAACGTGATGGTTTATCGCCGACTATGATCCCGATCGCAAAGCCATTTCTCGACGTGGAGGAGGCCAATGCGGCGCGTGAAGTCGTGCTGTCGGGCTGGTTATCGCAAGGCCCGCAGGTTACCGCCTTCGAGCGCGAATTCGCGGGACTCACGGGGGCGGGGTATGCCTGTGCTGTGTCAAACTGCACGACCGCGTTACATCTGGCGTTGCTCGCAGTCGGCGTCGGCCCGGGTGATGAAGTCATCACGTCGAGCCACTCGTTCATCGCAACTGCCAACAGCATTCGCTATTGCGGAGCGACGCCGATTTTCGTTGATATTGAAGCTGCGACTTACAATCTCGATCCGGATCGTGTAGCGGCGGCGATCACCTCGCGCACGCGAGCGATCCTGACGGTTCACCAGGTCGGCATGCCCAGTGATCTCAAGAGGCTGCTCGCTGTTGCCAACAGCCACGAAATCCCGGTCATCGAGGATGCAGCTTGCGCAATTGGCAGCCAGATCAATATGGACGGCGCTTGGGAATATGTCGGCAAGCCGCGCGGTGCGGTGGCCTGCTTCTCGTTTCATCCGCGTAAGGTTGTCACAACGGGTGAAGGCGGAATGCTCACAACGTCGGATTCCGAGATAGACCGTAAGCTGCGTCTTTTGCGCCAACATGGCATGAATGTGCCCGATACCGTAAGGCACAGCTCGGCTCAGGTTATTTTCGAGAGCTACGATTTCGTCGGATTTAACTATCGCATGACGGACATCCAAGCCGCCGTCGGCCGTAAGCAGTTAGAGCGTCTGCCCGAGATTGTGGCGCGGCGACGTGTGATTGCGAGCCGGTATCGTGAGCTGCTGGGGGACATCGAGGGACTGATTTTGCCGTTCGAGCCGGAATGGGCGCGCTCGAACTGGCAAAGTTACTGCGTTCGCTTGCCCGACCATGTCGACCAAAAGACCGTGATGCAGAAACTGCTTGATCGAGGCATTGCGACCCGCCGCGGCATCATGTGCTCGCACCGGGAAACGCCATACGCAAATGATGTGCGTAGACATAGTCTGCGTCAGTCTGAGCTCGCTCAAGATCATACCATCCTGCTGCCCCTCTTTGTGCAGTTAAGCGAAGATCAGCAGGTCTATATCGCGGAAATCTTGCGAAAAGAACTTCAGGCGCAAACCAGATCCGTCAGCTGAGCGGAACCAATGATAGAGACACGCCTGGATCAGAGCGAAATGAGCGCGATGGCCAAGATAGACATTATCATACCGTGCTACAATTACGGTCGGTTCCTCGAGCGCTGCGTTCAAAGCGTTCTCGACCAGAAGGTTAGCGAGCTGCGCATCCTCATTATCGACGACGCATCGACCGACGACTCCTTGGCTGTCGCCCGGAGGATTGCGGCCACCGACGCGCGGATCGTCGTCATCGCTCACGAACAGAACAAGGGGCACATCGCGACCTACAATGAGGGTCTTCTCGACTGGGCCGACAGCGAGTATTCGTTGCTCCTATCTGCCGATGACGTCTTGACGCCGGGGGCGCTTGATCGGGCAGTTGCAGTTCTCGATGCCCACCCGAGCGTCGGGTTGCTTTATGGTCACGCCGTCGATTGGCACGATGATCGTCCGATGCCGTCGGTACGGTCCAGATCCGCCGGCGTAAAGATCTGGCACGGAAAGACCTGGCTGCGGATCGTTTGCCAGCGCGCACACTGCCTGGTTTCGACCCCAACGGCAGTGGTGAGAACTTCGGTACAGCAGGCCATTGGGGGGTATCGTTCGGATCTCCCTCATACAGCCGACGTGGAAATGTGGATGCGCTTCGCCGTGCATTCCGATATCGCTTACATCCGGCGGGTCGACCAAGCATATTACAGGATCCACAGCAAAAACATGACTGTGCAACGCGTCTCGATTATCGATCTTCAGCAGCGACGCGCAGCCTATCAGGCTATTTTCGAGACCTATGGTCATTTGATTCCGGATAGGCATGCGCTGCTCCGGCACGCCAACAGGAAAATCGCCAAGGAAGCCCTGTGGCGGGCCTGTAGTGCCTATCATCGGCGGCGATTGGTACAGACGCCGCTCGCCGATTTGATTGATCTTGCGCGTTCAGCCGATCCCGACTTTGAGACCTTGCCCGAATACCGAGGCTTTCGATGGCGCCAGCGTGTTGGTGCAACAGCCAGCTTCCTTTTGCAGCCGATTATGATTCCTGCCATCTACCGCCGAGTACGCGGTTGGCTGTGGTGGAAAGCCTTCCCTTTGCGAGGAATCTGATTCTGGTCCGATCGACCTGTGGTCGGCCGAGCCGATCCCCGCCGGGATGACGGCCAGAAAGCTCCTGTGTATCCCTTCAAGTTGCGGACCTCAGTCCACCCAAACCGGTGCTGATTTGCGATCACCAAAGGTCGAGTGCAGAGACGCGCGACTGGCATGCAAGCTAGCAAGATATCGGCGTCGGAAATTAAATAGTTAAATATCGTTGATTTTCATGGTGAGATATTTATTGTGTATTAAATAAAGTGCGGGGATTGCTCCCGGGAGTAGCGGGGGCAGTTCGGCGAGCAAGGACGATTGCGACAATGCAGGCGCCTTATCAGCTTTTGACGGTACCGGTACCCCAAGCGGATACGCGGAAAGAGCGTCTCCGTGTGCTTGTCGCGCTGGCCAGCTACGGCACTTCTAACAATGGCCATCTGGACCGGCTGATCCGTGAATACAGGTCGATGACTTTCGATATTGATATCGTCATTCTATCGAATATCGACAAAAAGCCAGCGCAGAACGTGGAATGCCGCGTCGGTATTCCTGGTAGGGATCCGTGGTCGCTCCCCTTTGCACATAAGCCGTTGTTCGCCGAACGCGCCGATCGATACGATCTGTTCATATATTCTGAGGACGACATCCTGATCACCGAGCGACAGCTCTGCGCCTTTCTGGAAGCGACACAGTTTCTGAACGACGATGAGATTGCGGGTTTCGTGCGCATGGAAGAGGCTGTGAGTGGCGCAGTCAGTTATCCGGACATGCATGACGAATTTCACTGGGATGCAGGGTCGTTGCGGTCCAGATCGAACTACGTCTTCGCCAATTTTACCAACGAACATGCTGGCTGTTATGTGCTGACGCAGAAGCAACTCAAGAAAGCAATTGGATCTGGTGGATTTCTGGTTCAGCCCTATCAGTGGAAGCACGATCTACTCTGCACGGCCGCAACGGATCCGTATACCCGGTGCGGTTTTACGAAACTGATACCGATTTCTCGTTTAGACGATTTCACCGTCCATCATCTGTCCAATAAATACGCGGGCAGGTTCGGGGTAAGCGCAGCGGAAATGCGCTGGCAGGTGGACAAGATGCTGAAGCTTGCTGAGAGTCCAGATGCGCCTGTGCCCTTGCTAGAGCCGGAGACCAAGTTATGGCGCCGCATGTTCTCCAAGGAATATTATGAGCGCATCAATCAGGATGTGCTGAATGCTATACCGCCGGGGGCGCGTACAGTTCTTTCGATCGGCTGCGGCTCCGGCGTACTCGAATGTGCGCTGGCCGCGAAAGGTTTGCAACTGACCGCGGTTCCTCTTGATCCCGTGATATGCGGAGGCGCGGCAGCTCAAGACATCGAACTGGTGTACGGAAATTTTCGAGCTGCGTCCGAGAAAATCAAAGGCCGGACATTCGACTGCGTTCTCTTCTTAAACATGCTTCACCTCATTCCCGATCCGGTCGAAACGTTGTCGCTGTTTCGCGACTGCATGCACGAGACCTCGGTGATGATCATTCAGTCGCCGAACATGTGGTCGGTTCCCGAAATATGGCGACGAGTCCGTTATTCGTACCGCTACCGCGGCCTTGGAAACTTCGCACGGTCCGGCGTGCACACTACGGGTGTCGGAAAGGTCCGTGAATGGTGCGGGAGGTCCGGTCTGACGGTGGGCAGCAACATCGGGATTCCACACAAGCGCGCGCGCTTTATGCGCGGTCGCTTCGCGGAGCTCATCATGTCGCCGAACTTCATCAGTGTTGCGATGAAAACAGCAGCTAGGGCAGGAGTATCCGCTCGCGCCTAGAGTAGTAAGCCGATCGCTCGGTTGAAAATGATTTCTCAAGTTCGCAAGTTAAGGCCCGAAAGAGAATAATGATTCAGTCACAACTCTCCGACAAAGAGGCGATCCGGCGGATTGCGTTCGCGACGGTCGGCGATGCGAGCCAGGTACGATTTTGGTCGGGTACACCGTTCCACATGTCGAAGTCTCTCGCAGGGGAGGGCAACGACATCGTTCATATCGGCCCGCTGAACGCGCCGATCCTGCCCATTTACAAGACGTACGCCCGGTTGCGCCGCATCTTTCATCGACAAGGGCTGTCGCCGGTCCATGCAGGGCCTGTCGTTGCACAGTATGCGGCCGACGCTTCGCGGAAGATCCGCGCCGTTTCGCCCGACATTGTCTTCGCGCCTGCCGGCTCCACATTCGCCTGGGGTATCCCCGATAGTGTGCCTCTTGTCTACGTATCTGACGCGACGTTCCGGCTGGTGGAGAACTATCATCCGAATTATCGCAATATGTCCCGCGCCGCCCGGGACACCGCCGAACGGCTTGAGTACGATACAATCGCGCGTGCTAATCTGTTGCTGTATCCGTCGCAATGGGCCGCCGACTCCGCGGTGCGAGATTATGGTGCTGACCCTGCCAAAGTGCATGTTGTTCCTTGGGGCGCCAATCTCGAGGAGGCGCCGGATCGCGGTGAAGCGCTCAGCGAACGTGGGTTGGGCCCATGTCGCCTGTTGTTCATTGGCAACAATTGGGAAGAGAAGGGCGCTGACATAGCCCTCGGCACGCTCGGCGAACTCAAGAATAAGGGGATCGACGCTGAGCTCGTCATCTGCGGATGTACACCATCGAGGCCTTGCGCCATGGAGGGACTCACGATTGTTCCTTTCTTGGATAAAAACGATCGCGCACAGCGTGAGCGCCTAAGCCAGCTCTATCGCGATGCGGATTTATTTCTTTTGCCTACGCGCGCGGATTGCTATGGCATCGTCTTCTGTGAAGCAGCCGCTCATGGTATTCCCAGTATCGCTCCTGCTACCGGCGGCGTGCCAGGCGCGGTTTGCGACGGCGAAACAGGGGTCCTTGTACCGCCGAATGCGACGACGGCAGACTACGCGACGGTCATCGCGGACGTTTTCGGCAATCCGGAGCGCTTGGCACGGCTAAAGCAGTCGTCCCGCGATGCTTATGAGGCGCGCTTGAACTGGCAGGCATGGGGCCGTCGTGTCTCAGACCTGATGCAGACGCTATGATCATTCTCAACTATCATGAGCTGGTGGACGGCAACCCTTCGAATCCATGGTGCCTCACCAATGAGGCATTCGAGAGCCATCTCGCGTTGTGTGGGGATAGGCTAGTTTCACCGCAGACATTCCTGAAGCGTTGCACGGATGGGAAAGCGAACGCCGTCGATGCTGTGCTGCTTACCTTCGATGACGGTTTCCTGTCGGACTATACCGGAGTTTATGGGAGATTCGTGGAGAATGGCCGCATTCCCGGCTTCACGTCCTTTATCCCCGTCGATTTCGTAGGAATGCCGGGGCGCATGACGTGGGCGATGATCGAAGAGCTCGACAAGGCGGGTATCGCCATTGGTTCACATGGAATGGCCCATGTAGATCTCACGTCTGTTTCGGACAGTGAGCTCTACCGTGAACTCGCGCTATCGAAACTTATATTGGAAGATCGGCTCGGCAGGGCGGTTCCCTTATTTGCCTTTCCTTATGGCCGCTTTTCCAAACGTGCGTGGAATGCGGCTTTGAGGACTGGTTACACGCATCTCTTCACAATCCAACTCGGGCATCACCGCGGATTCGAGCCGTTCCTTTATTCACGTCTGTGCCTGACCAACATGATGGATGCGGATTATCTGCGCCAGCACCTGCGCGATCCCGATTCAGGCCGCGGTTTCGCCTGGAGGGCGAGCACGAAGCTCGGTTTGTATCGTCAGATGATGCGCGTAAGATATCGATAGGTCGGATGATGAAAAGCACCGCGATTGGAATCAATCATCGGATTGGACGGCCGGCCTCGTTGAGGACGGGGAAATCCGGCACGAACCCTGCCGCTCGTACGCGTTCGAGCTCGATGCTTGTAACGGTCTTTGTTTTCTCGTTGGCCTTGCCCTTCTTTTTCTATATCGGGTCGGTCAGAATGTCGCCCTACCGGCTGCTTCTGGTCGCGACTTTCGTTCCGTGTCTGGTCGCCTGGCTATCTGGGGAGCTCGGTAAAGTCCGACCTGCTGATGTTTTGATGTTCTTGACTGCGGCATGGGGCGCGTTCGTTCTGATCGTCCTCCACGGCATCGATACGGCGCTCCAACCCGCTGGCATCTTCATGATCGAGACCTTGGGACCGTTTCTGCTTGCGCGGAAATATATCCGTGACTATGCGGCGTTCGAGAGCATGGTGAAGGCTCTTGCACTTTCCATGATCGTCATCCTTCCATTCGCTATTTTCGAGAATATTTTCGGATCGCCCATTCTGATCGAGGCCTTCGGCAAGATTTTTCCTGTGTACCCTGTTATCGGCAGCGAACTCAGGCTCGGCCTCAGGCGCGCTCAAGGGACGTTCGAATATTCGATCCTGTTCGGCGTAGCGTGTTCGAGCGCTTTCGCCTTAAGCTATTATATCGGCGGAAGTGCTGCACGCCGGCTTTGCCGGGCGGGTCTCGTGGCTCTGACCGTGGCCTCATCGCTGTCCTCCGGGCCCCTGCTATCGCTGGTCGTGCAGGGGCTTCTGATCGTCTGGGATAAGGTCACTTCACGCATGGCGTGGCGATGGGGGATACTCGCCGGGATGGTCGCCGCCGCTTATATTGCTGTCGATCTCACCTCAAACCGTACCCCGTTCGACGTCTTCATCTCTTATCTCACTTTCAACTCCGACACGTCCTATATGCGCGTGCATATCTGGAACTACGGAACAGAGTCTGTGATGAATCATCCGATCCTGGGGCTCGGTCAGACCGAGTGGGATCATCCTGACTGGATGAGCGGCAGTATCGACAATTTCTGGCTGGTTGCAGCCGTTCGCTACGGCATCCCTGGATTCCTGCTCATCGCTTGCAGTTTCCTTGCGGTGTGCTTCGGCCTAGGTCGACTGAAGAATCTCTCATACGAGGCAGCGCTGTCTCGCAAAGCGCTGATCGTCACGATCTGCGGATTGATGTTGGCCATCTGCACCGTCCATGTGTGGGATGCTCCCTATGTCCTGATCCTCTTTCTGCTTGGCAGTGGCATGTGGATCTTCGATTCTCCCAGGCAATGTCCCATCGCTGTCACTTCGCCTAAGAACAATGCGTCATGGAGGCTCGCTTGTGCAGGCATCCGATAATATGCGGGGCGTTATCTCCGTGAAGGAGGGTAGTACAATGCGGCGGCGTGACTTCATCGCAGTCATGGCGGCGATACTCGCTCTGCCACGCGTTGCCGGGGCCGAACAACATATGTGCGAGGCTGCGTCAGATCCGGAATGTCCCGGCGACATTCCGCTCGTTTATGACGACATCCGGTTCGATGGTAATGCCGTATCGAACGCATTGAGGCTATCGCCCGGCGGCGCGGCTAGCAAAAAGAGCATTACACAGACTGGAAGCGTCGCTTCGATCGTGACGAGTGACGGTGCGACGATCAGGAACTGCAGGATCAGTTCGCGAGAATGTGTTCGTATCGGCGGCAGTGGCTCGTTCCTGATCGACAATTGCTATCTGGAAGCACTGGGCGTCGAGCCTGATCATGCCGATGTGATCCAGGCCTATTCGCCAGGGAGCAGGGGCACACTCAAGGTATCCAACACTGGGATCGTGACACACGGAGTCGCAGCGAATGTCGGGCTGTTCATCGCCGACAACTGGACCGGAACGATCGATCTCGAAAATGTCGCCTTCGTCGGCGGCGGCGTCAACTTCGGTCTTCGTATCCATCCCGATGCCGGCGGCGATAATATCATCAAACTGAGGAACGTGTTCTTCATCCCTCCGTTTCGATATGCGCCATACCTCTTTGGCAATGTTGGCCACCGCAAAAACATTATCGAGCTCTGGGAGAACGTGCGCATGGCGACGATCGAGAACGGAAAACTTGCTCTAGGGCCCGCTTTGCCGAAGCCTTTCTGAAGCAAGTGGACGGGATCGTTAGTATCACATTGGCAATCGGATCTCGCGACGACAAACTGTAAGTGAATGGCGGGTTAGATTTTATCGAATTACGGCAGTGGGCTATTCGAAGATACATTTACGAAGAGATATTGAATGTCTTTGGTCAATTTATCTTCTATGCAGGCGCCGCCTAGCATTCCGGCAGAAACTGTGCGGCCTCGCGTCGGGAGAATGTCCGATATGCGTCCGCAGTTCAGCGTCGTCATTCCCGCACATAACGAGGAAAATGTGTTGGCGCGCTGTCTGGATGCGCTGCAGCTCGGCGCCACGCCTGGAGATCTTCAGATCGTGGTTGCTGCCAACGGCTGCACGGACCGCACGGTCGAAATTGCGAAGAGTTATGGCGATCGCGTGACCGTTGTAGAGGTGCGCGAAGCCTCAAAACACGCTGCCCTGAATGCAGGCGATGCTGCCGCTTCGGTATTTCCACGCGCCTATCTGGACGCAGACATCACCGTCAGCGCTGCGGCCATACGATCTGTGATTGAGGAGATGGAACGCACTGGTGCGCTGGTGGGGGCGCCGCGCGCCGTGATCGATCTGAATGGTTCCTCGGCCGTCGTCCGGTCGTTTTACAGAGTCTGGCGCGAATTGCCGTGGTTCACCGACAATCTGGTCGGGTCCGGGATTTATGTTCTATCCGCTGCTGGGCATGCAAGACTTGGTGCGTTTCCAGCGATCACCAATGACGACCAGTATATACATGATTTGTTCGAGGTTCGCGAACGCGTGACGTCGAACACATTCCAGTTTCTTGTATGTCCCCCGCGTTCGGTTGAAGGGATGATCAAGCGCCGCACGCGCACGCTGCTCGGTCAACGCGAATTGGATAGTCGCTTCGGTCTGCTGCCCGGTCGGGCTCGGAAGATCTCTTTGATCGAGCTAATTCGGTGCCGCCGTGTCCGTATCCGGGATCTGATTGTCTATATCTTCATCACGAAACTGGCAGCATTCGCCGCGGTGCGCAAAGCGAAGCGAGGGGATCGCAGCTGGGAGCGAGATGACAGCAGCCGCTCGGTGCCTCCGACAATGAGTGAGAAGGAGCTCGGCTGATGCCAAGTATGATCGGAAAGATCGGCAATGGTGCGAGATCTATTATGGATCCGCTGGTCTGGCTCCATTCGCTGCGGATTCTGCATTTCTATGGCTACAAGCACGTGCGCGAGAAGCGCAAGATGACGATAGGCCGTGATCAGGTCTTCGCGCCAAATGTATCGATCGCTAACGGGGAGAGGATTACGCTCGGCGATCGCTGCCACGTCGGAGAACATGTCTGCCTCTGGGCTGGAAATTCAACGGGTCGGATCACGCTCGGAGATGACGTGATGATAGGACCAAACGCCGTTGTTACGGCGTCCGATTACGGTTTGGTGGAGGGGATCCCGCCCGCTTTTCAACCGAAGAATGAACGCGACATCGTCATAAGTGAAGGGGTCTGGATCGGCGCCAATGCCGTGATTACCGCCGGCGTGACAATTGGAGCAGGCTGTATTGTCGGAGCAGGTTCGGTCGTAACGCGCGATCTGCCGGCAAACATGATTTGCGCCGGTTCGCCGGCTCGCGCAATTAAGCCGAGACCGAAACCTATAGGAGCGTCCACGTGAACAGATTGTCCGCTGACGTCGCTATCCTCATCGTCTCCTACAATACGAAGGATCTGCTTCGAGACAGCCTGCACTCAGTCTACCAGCAGCGCGGCAGCCTCCGACAGCAAGTTATTGTGGTCGATAATGGTTCGGTCGATCGTTCAGTCGATATGATCCTTAGTGAATTCCCCGATGTCGAGTTGATCGACGCGAATGAAAATCTGGGATTTGCGCGCGGAGTGAATCTTGCTGCGACACGTGCGAATGCTGAATTCGTCCTGCTGCTCAATCCCGATACGGTTGTGCTCGATCGAGCCATCGAGCGCCTCGTGCAATTTGCGCGATCGAATCCCGGGCACGGTCTATACGGTGGGCGGGCGCTAAAGCGGGATGGCTCGCTTGAGCTATCGTCCTGCTGGGCGCTTCCAACTGTGTGGAGTATGTCCAGCTTTGCGCTTGGTTTGAGCACTCTATTTCGCCACTCTCGATGGTTTGATCCGGAGGCGATGGCTCACTGGCGTAGGGATACAGTTCGAGAGGTCGGTATCATCACCGGTTGTCTTCTTCTCGCGTCTCGCAATGATTGGCGTATGCTGGGCGGCTTCGACGAGCGCTACTTCATGTATGGCGAGGATGCAGACCTCGCTTTCCGCGCGAGATGCGCCGGCTTTCGCCCAATCATCTGTCCCGAAGCCACCATCATCCACGATGTCGGCAAGGCATCAGCAACCCGGGCCGGCAAGCTTCTCCTGCTTTTCAAAGGCAAGGCCACGCTCGTTCGCGACCACTTCAAGGGGTGGCGCAAGCAACTCGTTCTTCTCGACTTATTGATAGGCGTTGGCCTGCGCACATTGCTTGCGCGGATGAAGCTGCATCCCCGCACGGAAGCAGATCCCTGGACAACCGTCTGGCGGCAACGCCAGGATTGGATCAGGGGCTATCCAGACCTTAAGCCATCTCGGGGTCAGGGCGGTGTGAGCGCTGAACTGAAATCCCAAACGTCTCAGTAAATGCAACGCAGCGCCCTTGGAGTTATGCTCGCAGATTTCGTTCGGCGAACTGCAAGCCAAAGACAGTAAGCGGCTTGCAGTCTGGCACGCCGCCAGCTTCGTTTAGCTCCGGCGTTTCGCCTTCCATATGCTTGGGATTCGGAAAAACAGGTATATCCACCGCAATTGGTTGGTTCGGGTCGCCTGCAAGGAACGGCTGAGATACTCCGGCTCTTTCGATGAAAAAGAATAACATCGCGTTTTTCATAATTTAATTGTGTGAGAGAGGCGTTGTCGGCGCTTGCGGTCCGACGTGCTGTTCTCGACCGCGATGTCTATACCGATCAAATCAATTCTAGCGACAAAAATTTTGGGGAAATGTGGCCTGATTTTGGACTGCTGTACGCTGGATAGCGCACGGATAGGTGTATCGTAAGTGATGCAAATTAACGTGTTAATTAAATAATTCTAAGCGGTTAGTTCTAGTTCTGCGGCAATCAGAATATTCAGAAATATACGGTGTGCAGCCTATTTGATCTCTTAATAGGGGCGCGCGCGAGGGTGGTCTCCACGCTTTCATGTGTTTATTAGATTGTCACTCATACAGGGGCGCTCTCTGCCGATCATTGGGGTAGTCATGTTGCGAATCGCTGCTATTGTAGCGCTAAGCTCTGCGCAACAGGGTGGTTGGGCCGTGCATGCAGTTCAGTCGTTGTTGGGGGCGCTTCAACAAACAGACATTTCTGGCCCAGGGACCTGTATTCTTGGCAGCTATTAAATTAGCCGCAGCTCCGCGCGGTTATATCTGGTTGAGTTGGCGTGCGCTAAGTTTTTTAAATGTATCGCTTGTCGTTTCTTTGATCGTGCTGAGCCTTTCTCGGGCGCGCAATAAATCACCTTTGGTGAGCCGTGATGTTGTCCCAAAAAAGCCTCTGCCGACCACGAAAGACGATTCCAGACGATGCCCCATTGGGGTGAATGTGGGGTGTCGTTGCTCGGGACTCGCAACCGGAGTCGTGAGCTTAGGGACAACTACAGAATACCAGGAGATTTGGAATGGCAGGAATTCCGCTTAGCTGGAATGATCCGATGTTCAATGGCGTGACCAGTTCATCTAATATCACTGTTAAAAATGGTGGGACGGTTTCTAACAAGAGCATCACGGATACAGGCGATATCGCTTCTATCGTCGGGCAAGGCTCTTTCACCATCGATCAGGTGCGCATTAATTCCCAAGAGGGTGTGCGCATCGGCGGCGCTGGCGATATGGTCATCAACAACTCATATATCGAGACGACGGGCATCGGGGACGATCACGCCGACGGCATTCAGGCCTATAGTCCTGGCAGCAGCGGCAATCTGACGATCAACAACACCACGATCGTATCTCACACCACGGCAGCCAACGCTGGCCTCTTCATCGCCGACAATTACGGCGGCTCCGTCACCCTGAACAATGTGGTTTTCCAGGGCGGCCCGATTGGTCTGCGTATTGCCGCGGACAATCAGGACGTTACCGTAGCCCTGAAGGACGTCTATTTTGTCGGGCCGTTCATGTATGAGCCTCTGCTCCTTCAGAACGTCAATGCGAACGTCCACGTTACCCAGTGGGAGAACGTTCGTTATGCGACCATCGTGAACGGTCAGCTCGTTCCGGGTGCGCTCATCCCGTCGCCTTTCCCGGTGGAGGGCGGAACCACAACGCCGCCGGTCCAGGATCTCGTCGCTCCCGACATTGCGTCCTGGTCGCCTGATAGTGGCAAAACCGGCGATGGCGTGACCAATGCTGACAAGATCACCCTCAAGGGCACCGCGGCAGCTAACAGCACCGTAAAGATCTATGACGGATCGACCCAGATCGGCACTGCAAAGGCAGCTGCCGATGGATCGTGGAGCTATATCACGTCGGTCTTGACCGACGCGAAGCACACTTTGACCGCGACGGCGACGAACAGCTCAGGCCAGACCAGCTCTGCGTCCTCGGCGGTGGCGATCACGGTGGATACCAAGGCACCGACCGCTCCCAGCATATCGACAAATGCAGGGGCAAATGGCGCCGTCGCCAACGGCGCGGCAATGAACGTGAAAGGATCGGCAGAAGCCAAAAGCTCTGTTGCCATCTATGACGGCAATACCAAGATCGGCACTGTTACGGCCGGTGCCGATGGCACATGGACCTTCGCCACGAACAGCCTGTCGACCGGCCAGCATACGTTGACTGCCAAAGCGACAGACGCCGCCGGGAATGTCAGCGCGGCATCTTCAGCGGTGAAGGTCAGCGTCACCGAGACGACGCCGACCTCGCCGTCAGCGCCGAAGATTGCGTCGTTCTCGAATGACACTGGCAAGGTGGGCGATGGTATCACCAGCGACAATACTTTGAAGCTGGATGGCACTGCGACCGGCAACAGCACGGTCACGATCTATGACGGGGCGCAGAAGATCGGTACCGCCAAGGCGGACAGCAGCGGTGCGTGGAGCTTCACGACCGGCGCGTTGAGCGACGGCTCGCACAACCTGACTGCCAAGGCGACCGATGCCACGGGCAAGACGGGTGATGCGTCTGCAGTGACCAAAGTGACCATCGACACGCATGCTCCGGATGCACCGTCGCTCGGCGTTTTCACAGCGGACGGCAAGGCGCTGAACGGTCCGGTCACCGTGGCCGACGTCACATTGAAGGGAACGGCCGAGGCGAGCAGCCTCGTCAAGCTCTATGACGCGGGCAAGCTCATCGGTGAGGCGACAACCAAGAGCGACGGCACCTGGAGCTTCGATCCAGGGCATCTGTCGAATGGTGATCACAAGTTTGCGGCGATCGCGTCTGACGTTGCCGGCAACACCAGCGCCTCTTCCGCGACCAAGGCGATCTCCGTGGCGGAGTCTCCTGCATCCTCGGCAGGTATCGACCTGACCAAGGTGTATCAGGGTTCGAACAACTCGGTGGTCATCAAGGGGACGGCTGATGCCTACAGCCAGATCAAGATCTTTGACGGGACCAAAGCGATCGGTTCGGTCAAAGCGAATGCGGATGGCGATTGGAGCTATGGCACAGGTCCGGTATCGTCGAAATACGCACATACGTTCTCGGCTCAAGAGCTCGATAAATCCGGCCAGGTCGTTTCAACTTCGGGAAGTGCAATTGTCGGCACTCGCGGGGCGGACACGCTGAAGGGCACGTCGGGCAACGATACGTTCATCGGCAACGGACATCCTGACACCTTCGTATTCGCTCCGAATTTCGGAAACGATACGATCAAGGATTTCCGCGCCAGCGGCCCGTCGCATGATGTCGTGCAATTCAGCAAGAGCGTGTTCGATAACTTCGCGGACGTCCTGTCTCATGCCACGCAAAGTGGTCATGACGTCGTGATCGCATCGGGCCACGACACGCTTACGCTGAAGAACACGAAGATCGCTGCGTTGGATAAATCGGACTTCCACTTCGCTTGACGACCTTGGGGCGCACACTGTGCGCGATGGACTAGCTGACGCATCGATTCATTAGATTCTGGATCGATGCGTCTCATGGGGACCATGATGATCAACTTTAGAAGGCGGGGGGAGACTCCCCCGCCAGAGCAGGTAAGTTTCAACGCGGCTGCATGCCTTGCAGCGATTTCGCGCTTTTTTGGCACTCGCAAGACGGCTCGCGCGAAGCAGGCGGCCGGCTCGTATTCGTATGAGGGAGTGCCTTCGGATGGGGCCATTCCCAAGCCGTTTTTGGGTGGCAGGTCTTCTTTGGGGGCTGGGCTGTCCTCAACACTGCGGGCATTCCGAAATTTCCTGGAGATGACTCGGCAGACGATATTCACCGGAAAGACTAGGCCGGGTGACGACTACGCTGCGCCGCGGTCCGAGCTGATGGGCTTCCTGAGCTCCTGCCGTCAGATCTTCTGGGCCATGGCCATCTTCAGTGGTGTCAGCAATATCTTGATGCTGACCGGCTCGTTCTTCATGCTGCAGGTCTATGACCGTGTGCTGCCTAGCCGGAGCGTGCCGACACTGATCGCCCTGCTGGCGCTCGCCATCCTGCTCTATCTATTCCAGAGCGGCCTCGATCTCATTCGTACCCGCATTGGCGCACGCATGGGACGCCACCTCGACGAAACGTTGGGGGGGCGTGTGTTTGATGCCGTCCTTCGCCTGCCGCTGAAGACACGCGGCGATGGCGACGGCTTGCAGCCGGTTCGCGATCTCGACCAGGTACGGAACTTCCTGGCGAGTGGCGGGCCGTCTGCGCTGTTCGACATGCCTTGGATGCCGATCTATCTCGGCATCTGCTTCCTGTTCCATTTCTGGATCGGTGTGACCGCGCTGGTCGGCGCGCTGTTCCTGGTCGCCATCACGATGCTGACCGAAGTTCGCTCTCAGGGGCCCGCTAAAGCTTCGGCGCGTTTCGCAGTCATGCGCAATTCAGTCGCGAGCGAGGGGCGACGCAACGCCGAGGCGCTGCATGCAATGGGCATGCGCCGGCTCGCAGCGGAGCGTTGGCAAGAGGCGAACCAGAAATATCTCGCTGCAAATGAGGCTGCGAGCGACGTGGCGAGCGGTCTCGGCGGCTTGTCCAAGATGTTCCGTACGGTCCTGCAATCCGTCGTTCTTGCGGTCGGTGCCTATCTCGTCATCAATCAGGAGTCGACGGCGGGCATTATCATTGCGGGGTCAATACTGACCGCGCGTGCATTGGCTCCCGTCGAACTCGCAATCGCCAACTGGAAGGGCTTTGTGGGTGCGCGGCAATCGGGGCAGCGCCTTGAGCATCTGCTGAAGCTGTTGCCGAAGGAAGAAGAACTACTCCCACTGCCTGCTCCGGTCGAGACGATTGCCATGGATCATGTCTATGTCAACGCGCCGGCGTCGGATCGCGTCGTGCTCCATGACGTCTCGTTCAGATTGCGGAAAGGCGATGGTCTTGGCATCATCGGGCCGAGCGGATCGGGCAAGTCGTCGCTGGTACGTGCGCTTGTCGGCGTCTGGCCGCAGATGCGCGGCAAGATCACCCTCGACAATGCTGCATTGGGGCAATGGTCCTCGGAACTGCTCGGCAAGCACGTCGGCTATCTGCCGCAGGATGTCGAGCTGTTCGACGGCAGCATCGCCGTCAATATCGCGCGCTTCGATCCCAACGCCAATCCGAAGGCGGTGTTGGCAGCCGCGCGGGCTGCCGGTGCGCACGACTTGATTCTCTCATTTCCCGATGGCTATGGCACGAAGATCGGCGAGGGCGGTATGGCTCTCTCCGCCGGGCAGCGGCAGCGAATTGGGCTCGCCCGGGCATTCTATGGCGATCCATTCCTGGTCGTGCTCGACGAGCCGACATCCAATCTGGACGCGGATGGCGAGGCGGCGTTCACCGAGGCGATCCTCAATGTGCGCCGGCGCAACGGCATCGTGGTGGTGATCGCCCATCGACCGAAAGCTTTGGACGGTGTCGACCACGTGCTGGTGATCGCCGAGGGCAAGGTGCAGTCCTTCGGACGCAAGGAAGATGTTTTGACCAAGGTGCTGCGGACGGCACCTCCCCTGAAAGTGGTAGGAGATCGCGGATGAGCACCGCAGCAGGCAATTCGGCGCTGCACTCGATCCAGCGTTACATCATCACTGGCGGCATCCTTGTGGCGCTGGTCACCTTCGGTATCGGCGGCTGGGCTTCCACCACCGAACTGTCGGGCGCGGTGGTCGCACAGGGCTCGATCGTCGTCGATTCCAGCGTCAAGAAGGTGCAGCACCCGACGGGCGGCGTCGTCAGCGAGCTGCGCGTAAAGGAAGGCGACCGGGTCAAGGCTGGTGACATCCTCGTGCGTCTCGACGAGACGCAAACTCTCGCCAACGCCACCATCATCATCAAGAGCTTCGATGAACTACAGGCGCGGCAGGCACGCCTTGAAGCGGAACGCGACGGCGCGGACCAGATTGTCTTCCCGGGCGTCCTGCTCGAGCGAGCCAAGGATACGAAGTCCGAGGCGGCACGCGCGATTGCCGCGGAGCGTAGCCTATTCGACCTGCGGCGCATGGCGCGCCGCGGACAGAAGGCGCAGCTCAAGGAACGTAGTGCGCAGCTGCAGAATGAGATTTCCGGCTATACTGGTCAGCTCGATGCCAAGCAGAAGGAAGTCAGCTTCGTCACTCAGGAACTCGAAGGCGTCCGTACGCTCTGGCAGAAGAACCTGGTGCCGATCACGCGCCTGACCGCGCTCGAACGTGACACTGCGCGTATCGAGGGCGAGCGCAGCCAGTTGTCCGGCATGATCGCGCAGGCGAAGGGCAAGATCTCGGAAATCGAGTTGCAGACCATCCAGATCGACCAGGATTTGCGCACCGAGGTTGGCAAGGACCTAATCGAAACCCGCTCCAAGATCTCCGAGCTCTCCGAGCGCAGGACCGCGGCAACCGACCAGCTCAACCGCATCGACATTCGCGCCCCGCAGAATGGTCGTGTCCACCAGTTGACGGTGCATACGGTGGGCGGCGTCATCGCACCCGGCGAGCAGATCATGCTCATCGTGCCTGACAACGACACGTTGGCGGTTGAGGTGAAGATCGCGCCGCGTGATATCGAACAGCTCTATGTCGGGCAGTCTGCGTTCCTGCGCTTTGCGGCCCTCAACCAGAGGACCACGCCGGAGATCGAGGGCGACGTCGTGCTGGTCTCGGCCGATTTGACACAGGATCAGCGCACCGGCACGAGCTACTACATGGCGCGTGTCTCGTTGAAGCCCGATCAGGTGGCACGCCTCGGCGAGGCCAAGTTAGTGCCGGGCATGCCGGTGGATGTCTTCATCCAAACGCCCGGTCGTACCGCGCTGGCTTACTTGATCAAGCCGCTCAAGGAGCAGGCCGAGCGCGCGCTCAAGGAACGATAATCACGAGGGCGGCCTTCGGGCCGCCCTCTCGCTTTGCTAATAGAGTGAACGCAAGCTTCCCTGATGTGGGGCGTCTGGGAGCAGGGTGGCTTGCGGAGCCTGCAAGCCACGATCCTCTCGCCGCAGCGTTCTGAAGCTGTCACCGTGTTTCACCGGTGTCTCGTCGGTTCGTGTGCTGTTGCCGGCCATCCAATCCCGGATATCGAGCAAGGGCACGATGTCCGTTCCTTCGATGACCACACAGCTCAGACGCCCGGTGGCAAAGGCTCCGGTGTCGATATTCACGCGATTGCAGCGAATGTCTGGCGCAGCAACCGGGGTGTGCCCATGGACGACGAATTTTTCGAAGGGCGAGCCGTGCAGGAGAAAATCGTCGCGGATCCAGAGCATATCGTCGTCGCTCTGTTTGGCCAGCGCGAGGCCGGGTCGAACGCCTGCGTGGACGAAAAAGAAATCGCCGCAGGTAAAGGACGTCGGCAAGGAATCGAGGAACACAAGATGCTGAGCCGGGATCGCAACGCGCAACTCTTCCGATAATTTCTCGTGGTCGCTGTGGTCACGGCTGAGGGAGGGCCGCAGTCCATATGACACCAGGGTCTCGAGGCCGCCAAGGACCCGCCAGTCGTTCAGCGAATTCGGAGTATCGAGAAATCGCCGGACGAAAGTCTCGTGATTTCCCTTCAGAAATACAGCTTCGCGCATCTGCGCGCAGGCCAGCAGCAGATCGACGGTCCCGCGAGAGTCCGGCCCGCGATCAATATAATCGCCGTGGAATACGATGATCGTGCGGGCGCAAGGATACAGCGACTCATCAACCGCGATCTGCGCAAGCTGCAGCTTCAGGAGATCGGAGCGCCCGTGGATGTCGCCGATCGCATAGACACGGATACCATCCGGCAGACTGGCTTTGCTCAACGATTTCGAGACACGGTACGGCTTCCACACGGCCGGTTCCTGTTGGTATCGACATCCAATCGCAGGGGTGCGATCAGATAGCAATAAAACATCTAACTCCAGTATATATTTAAATTCGAGGACGCCTCAATAATTTACTTTGAGCGGAGGCGCCCGACATCGCGCCGGTGAATGTCTCAGGGGCTGAGAATAGTCCCTGCGGTCGACATTGACGGCTTTCTGGTCAAGTCAAATGGCTGTGCAGATCGATTATTTGCGAGCGTTGGATCGTTGGCGAAGTTGTCGACGAGGTCCGTACGGCGGCCGCCGTTGGCGATCTATGAATGCTGCGAATAATCAGAAAACTTCAGATATGCGAGACAGTCAAGCACATGGATTATGAGTCGATTTAATCGATTGACTGCGCTCATTTTAAATGAATTTATATGATGCAATACTTAGGCGATCAGGAGCGTTTACGGCGCCTAGATACCGGGCCCTGCAGTGGGATCTAGGGAGCGAGACTTACTTTCGATTAGTCGAAGCCCGTATTACCGAGAGCCGATGGCCAGATGTACGCCGAACATCAATTATGCGGAGAACCGGGATCCAATCAGGTCGAAAGCTTGGTGGTGCGGCCGGAAATCTCTGGCCGGCCCTGTGCGGCGCGGGTGCCAGAGTCGCGACGTGGTAGCCTGACCCACCAGTTGGATCTCAGCGTTACCGAGATCGCGATAATGTGGATTCTTCATTACGGGACAATGCCCCGACGGCCGCTGCGTGGGCTGACCCAGGGCATCACGGAGTTTTATCCCGTTGCTCTGGATGCGATTCAGCGTACGGAAACTATGCGCGGCGTTCGCCAATCTGACCTCCGCCTGATTTATTTCAAGGGACTGGTCATGGCCCAGACGCATCCGAAGTCCGAAATGATCGACGCCATCCGGCGAGCGGACCGGGTATTGGAGTATGGCAAGTTACAAAGCGAACAGCGTGAAATATCTGTATGGCGATCCGCGGAAAGCCAATCATCGGCAGACCAGAATACCCTTGCTCATATCGCGGATGCGCTAGGAAATTCGTAGAAGGCGTCGCATTGAATCGCGAGCACTTGAATTGCCGGCAGCTTATTGAGCGGCAGAAGATGATGACTGGGCATCAACCGGTGTCTTCCGTCTTCGGCGGGCCCAAGTTTGAGGAGAGCCCTTCGGGGCCGATTTGACGATGCGGTGAGCCGATCGTTCAGCGAGCACGAGGGAGTTTTTACATGAATGCACCCTTCACGAACGGCAGAGAATTGGCCGAAGAAAAAGAAGCGGACGAATGGCTGATACGTGTGCGGCGGTATTTGCACGTGCTGTCGTCGCGCAAGAAGCAGCAGTTTGACCGCAGGGTATCCATCGGTGACCTACTCAGCGAACGCGCCGACAACGCGGTGGCATATGGCTTTGGCGAGGGGACCACGATGTACGATAATGTCCTCGTCATCGGCCAAGTAGAGGTCGGGCGCCATACCTGGATCGGACCCGGATGTATTCTCGATGGCTCAGGTGGAGACCTTCGCATCGGCGACCATTGCTCCATATCTGCTGGAGTTCAGATCTACACGCATCAGACGGTGAGACGATCAGTGTCGATGGGAGTCGCGCCTATCGACTACGCGCCTACAACTATTGGAAACGGCGTTTATCTCGGGCCCAACGTCATCGTTCAGATGGGAGTTTCAATTGGGGATTGCGTGGTTGTCGGCGCAAACTCGTTCGTGAATCGGGACGTTTGCGCTGGGCTGAGAGTATTCGGCAACCCAGCACGCGTATCCCAATCTAACCAGTTTTAAGAGCGGCTATTTGGAGGTGTGTCAGGAACAGCGTAGTAAAGCCGTGAGTGGCATTAAGCGCGCTGATGACGCCCCTTTGCGCGCAGGTCTTCGCGAATTCGAAAGTCGTCGATCTTGCGACCGGACTTGATAGCGGCGACGAGCCACCGCGGTTGCTTGCCGCGGCCGGACCAAGTTTCGGACGGAGTGGCAGGATTGCGATATTTGGGAAAGACACGCGGATATTTGCGCCGAACTTTGTCTTGCGAACCGAAACCTTGCCCGGCGTCACCTTCAATAGCGCCACGCCCGCGATTAAGAACCGCGAGCCGCTTTTCCAGTTCCTGTTTTTCCGCCGTGATCCGGGCCGATAGAATCCGGCTAATTCGTTCGTGAAGGGACCACAGGTCGTCGACAGACATGGATTCCAGGTCAAGCTTCTTAATCGACATCCGGTTCGCCCTAATACCGTTTATAGAAAACGTCGTATTCCGTATACCGGTTCCCGAAATAAAGCTTATTGACGATTCTAACAAGACCAAATCGACAAATAATCGTCACGCGGGTGCGACATAAAATCTACGTAAAGCCAACGCCGTGTAATCACTCGTATTTTCTATTTTTAAGGCACCCTCTGACAGTGTGCATAACTGGGTGCGCGCTTATGCTTTGCTGTGTCGTTAGATCAATCGCGTGAGAGGAGGCGCACGGACCTTTTTAAGCTGGAAATCTCGCGATATTAAATATAAAATATCTATTTAAAATGAGGCAGCGCTCCGTCTCGGCATTGAAATTATGTAGAAATTCGTATCTTTTGTGTTATTGTGGGGATTATTTATTTATATTTATGCTGGTCGCTTACCAGCGTTCTGCTCGTCGTTTTGAAAGTCCGGGCTGATAAAATTCGAAAAGTGGCGAGATTTATATATGCGCAAGCCAGACCTGCCAGATTTGGAGGCGATGCAATTCGATGAGCTCTGGAGCATACACGAGGAGCTCACGAAGATCTTGTCTGAGCGGATTGTCGAGGAAAAGCGTGAGTTGGAGAAGCGGCTTGCACAGCTGAACCAGGCCGAACCTTCGAATACTCACGGTGACGGGCTTCGGAAAGAGCCCCCGCGCCGAAAATATCCGAAGGTGCTGCCGAAATACGCCAATCCCTCCGCTCCGAACGAGACGTGGTCAGGTCGGGGAAAGCGCCCCCGTTGGCTCGTTCTTGCACTCGAGAAGGGGCACGTCCTCGATGAGTTCAAAATCAAGAAGGTTGATGACAAAATCGGCGACGACGAAAAAGATGGATTGGTGCGGGACGAGCAATCATCGTCCTGATCGGCATGGAGATTGCGTTTAGCGGCACGATAAAAGATAGGTAGCCTCGGGCAGGGACGTCTATCACATGCGGCATCAGCAACGCTATTGACCACGACATCAATGATCGCAATTCCGCTGCGGAACGGCGTTTGCGGAGTCTCTATCGTCGAGACGCGTTGCGCGAACTCGCGCTGTTACTCGCAACGATACACCGCCGAATATCGCCATCGCGGCGTAAGTCCGATGTAAGCTGCCTGAGATTTCGATCAATCTCACCCACTCTATTAATTAATTCGTTACAAAGATCAATGCGAGCTTTAAAAGTGAGGCTGTCGTGTGGCTGAGGCACAGTTGCAAGTTCTGCCCTAGCATTTCGCAGGTAGACAACTGACAGTGTGATTTTTGAAACTTCAATTTCGTCGGTGAGAGTCTTGCGGGTCGGCATCGGTGGCGCTCCCCATGTTAATCGAGACGGCCGATTGATATCAATTTGAATGGTTGGGCGACCTAAAGGTTCAAAGGCTACGCAGAAAGTTTGTAGGCTTTCGATTTGTCGAGCGTGTGACTGGAGGCGATGGCACTGAAGTATAAAATTGCTGACGACCAAGCGTCCCTCAAGCTCGAGTTGCCCTCATTCGCACGGTGCCTAGCTCAATGCTAGGCAGTGTGGCCATATACTTCGCGATCATTGGTCGTTCGTCGCCGGCTTCGCTAGATGGTATAGCTATAACATCGCAGCACATGCATTGTGTCGTGCCTCTAAGATGCAGGGCAATCTGCACATTCTTCAGCCCGTGTTTGATCCTGCAAGCAGCCACCTTCGTCCCGATGAACTGAGGCGGCGCAGACACCGGCATTCGCACCCAAACAAGGGGCTGCAATTTTCGCCCGCGAGGCGTTCATTGTCACCCCGCCGCAAGATACAGACGTAACCGGTTAGAAGAACTTACCTGTAAGTCTT
The DNA here is from genome assembly GCA_002256345.1 of Bradyrhizobiaceae bacterium PARB1. Lineage (GTDB taxonomy): Bacteria > Pseudomonadota > Alphaproteobacteria > Rhizobiales > Xanthobacteraceae > Tardiphaga. Next base: position 1,061,908 of record NKIY01000001.1, read on the forward strand.
TCCAGCCATTCGAGCAGATCGCGATCGCGACCGCCGTTGTCCCAGCAAGGTGGCTCATTGTGGCCGGTGCCGTTGCCGCCGGACTTTGCTACTGCCGCGGAGTTAAGTGACGTCGACAGCAGCACGGTCAGTACTGGCGGCGTCACCACAGCAAATTTTCCGCATGTCGCAAGAAACTTGCGCCGATCCTCGTCGAGTGGCGCGTTGCCTTCCATTTTGGGGTCGATGTCGGCTGGCATGGTTGCGTTCCCATTTAATCATTGACCGATTGCGATTTAATTTAATTCTTGTTATTAAATCAAGTCAAGCGCATCTATTAATCATGTCGTACCTGTGAACGTCTCCGCAATGATCCGGTTCCCATGGAATTAATCGCGCCACATTCCGACTCGCTGGCCTGCAAACTGCGGACAGCCATGGGCACGTCGTTCGCTCTGATCGATCAGATACCGGTGCTATTCAATGACGATGAGCAAAAGCTGTTCGAACTCAACGATATCGCCGCCTTCATCTGGTGCAGCCTGTATGATGGCGCGGCGCTCGAGACGATCGGCGATAAACTCGTAAATTTAGGCTTTAGCAGCGCTGATGCGCGCGCGTGCCTGCGCGATGCGCTTGATCAATGGCTGCGGGCAGGGTTGCTGGTGCCGCATATTGAGGAGGTCAATTATGCATTCAGCGTAGCGATTGGGCGGCATCGCATTGAGATTAGTGCGTCGGATGCTGAGGTACTTGATTTCTTGCGGTCTCTTTTTGTCGCAACGTCGGCGCTGAACGGCCTCGCAGAGGTGCGCTTCACAGTGTACAGGACAGGCACTACAGCTATTGTCATGCGTGACGGTCGCAAGGCATTTGATTGCCACGTCAATGCGCTCGCCCCGACTTTCCGCGCCTATGTCATCCAGCATCTTCTGCTCGCGGGCGATGGTCGCGATGTGATCTTCCACGCCGCTGCAGTTACGTGGGGAGGCAGAGGCATGCTGATCAGCGCGCCGCCGGGCACAGGCAAAAGCACTCTGACGATGCATCTCCTTGATGCCGGCCTTGGCTTTGCTACCGATGATGTCGTGTTGATTGCCCCCACCGGCGAGATCCGCGGCGCTTCCTTCGCACCGTCGCTCAAATCTGGGTCTTGGCCTCTTGTTGGGAAAATCCGGCCAGATATGGACAATATACCGATCCATAATCGGTTGGATGGACAAGCAATCCGCTATCTTGATGTCGGAGCGAGTTTCCATGACAGCGCTGTCCGAGTGAACCTGATCATTTTTCTCGACCGGGCCTCTGGGTACAGCGAGCCATTGCTAGCTCCGCTGAGCGAGCTTGAGGCCCTGCAGCAAATCATTGGTGCCTCCTTCGCAAGACAGAGCCGGCTGTCGGGTGATGGTTTCCGTACTCTGAAGGACTTGGTGACCCGGACAAGAGCCTTCGTTCTACACTATACGGAAGCCGCGGAAGCGGCTGGCAAGCTGATCGAGCTAAGCAATGACGAATTCTAGCCGTGCGTTGCTTCCGCTTTGTGCGTGTTTTCGGGGCGTCGTACCCCCGCGAGCCGACTGGAACGCGCTGCTTGAGCTCGCCAACCACACATTGACAACGCCTTCTCTGATCGAGGTGGTAAGGTCTCAGCGCGCCTCTATCCCGGACGAGGTTGCCGCTTATGTGGAGGCAATCCATCAACGCAATATGATGCGCAATGATCGCCTCATTGCGCAGCTTGAAGAGGCGGTGCTTGCCCTTAATCGAGCGGGCATCACCCCAGTCTTGATCAAGGGCGCGGCCATGCTTGCCACTTGCCCGCCGTCCGATCGCGCGTTGCGCCTGATGTCTGATCTCGACCTCGTCGTCGGGCCCGGCGAAGTCAGTATCGCCAAGCAACGATTGACGGCGATCGGTTACAGCGTCGATTATGAGTCGGATAGGCGACATACCAAATGGTATGTGGACTTGAGTCGCCCCCAGGACGTCGGGATGATCGACTTACAAGAGGCGTTCCCAGCAGAAGCCGTTCTTAACCAGACGGAAGGAGCGTTACGCTTCGAGCTGCGGTCGATCCAGCTCGGCGCAGCCAGCGCGCTGGTCCCATCGCCGGAGTTGCAGGTATTGGTGCTTCTGGTGCACGACCAGTTTCAGGATCACGACTACTGGACCGGCAACATAGATTTGCGGCACCTGCTCGATCTGAAAAACTTGTTTGCGGTGCCGGGTGATATCCGTTGGGATGTCTTGATGACGATAGCGTCCAGCACGTTGCTACGGAATGCCTTGGAAGCGCAGCAGTTATTGCTCACTCGGCTGCTCGGCGTAACGTGGCCGGCCGGTCGCCCCCGGCGTGTCATGTCAAAGCTTCAGGTATGGCGACAACTTCTTCAGGCGCGACATCCCGGTCTTCGTCCTCTGCTGCTCCCAATGGGCCTGATCCATTTGCGGAGTCATCGCGAGCGATCAAATTTGGAAATGTCTGCATCGGACTTCGGATCGGCGCCCCAAGCGCGGAAGCGCTGGTTTCCAAAACTTGAAAGTCTTTTGTTTCTGTTGTCGCTAGCCCGTCGATATCGCGCCGGAAAACTCTGATGGGTTCGCGAGCTCACGTTTACGATAAGCCACCAACTCATTACCTTCTGACGTCAACCTATTTAATGATCTTCTTTTCTTTTCGTCTTTGTAAATGAAGTTTTGAGAGCTGACGGACATTTTCGCCGCGATTAGCAATATCATTGTACCGGAAGTGAGGCGCTGGACGCCATGCAAATCATCCCAACTGAAATTCACGACGTTCTGATTATCGAACCGAAGGTGCATGGGGATCAACGAGGCTTCTTTTTCGAAACCTTTCAAGCCGAACGATATGCTGCGGCCGGCCTTCACCGCCCCTTCGTCCAGGATAACCTGTCCCGATCGACGCGTGGTGTCTTGCGTGGGTTACATCTGCAAAACCCGAGACCGCAGGGAAAGCTGGTGACCGTCGTACGTGGCGAGGTCCTCGATGTCGCTGTTGACGTGCGTCTCGGTAGCCCCACCTTCGGACGTCACGTGGCAGTTTCTCTGACCGAAGACAATCGCCGGCAGCTTTGGGTTCCTCGCGGATTTGCGCATGGCTTTTTAGTTGTGTCGGAGACCGCTGATTTTCTCTACAAGTGCGATGATCTCTATAGTCCCGAAAGTGAGAAAATCATCGCGTGGAACGATCCGGATATTGGGATTAAATGGGGCGTCGATACGCCAAGTCTGTCCGTACGCGATGCGAAGGGCGCCCGGTTGAGTGATATCACTGCTGGACTACCCGAATATGGAACGATCTGATGCGCATTCTGCTAACCGGTGCAACCGGACAGGTCGGGAGTGCATTGTACCGACCTCTTTCGGCAGTCGGTAACGTTCTAAGCGTTGATCGTCACGTACTCGATCTTTCGCGACCCGACACCATTGCCATCGTGCTTGATCGGTTAAGGCCCGATCTGATCGTCAATCCGGCTGCCTACACGGCAGTAGATCTTGCCGAAGACGAGCGTGATATTGCATTTCGCGTTAATGGCGAGGCTCCAGGCACGATGGCACGCTGGGCGGCCGCCCATGACGTGCCTCTTGTTCATTTCTCGACCGACTATCTGTTCGATGGTTCCGGGAACGTGCCGTGGTTGGAAGAGTCTCAACCGGCTCCGCTGTCCGTTTATGGGGCGAGCAAATTTGCTGGCGAACAAGCAATCCGTGACGCCAACGGTCGTCATCTCATCGTGCGGACGTCCTGGGTCTACGCAGCGCAGGGGCGCAACTTTCTAAGAACGATCGCTCGACTGGCGCTTCAGCAGAGGGAATTGCGTGTCGTCACGGATCAGCGGGGCGCGCCGACATCGGCTCGCATCATCGCGGACGCGGTCGTGAGGATCCTCCAACAGGAACTCGCCGGTGACCTCTTCCAGGACAGGGGCGGCGCGATCAATCTGACAGCATCGGGCGTGACGAGCTGGTACGGCTTCGCTATCGCAATCATCGATGGAATGAAGCAGCGGGGGGCTTCGCTCGCCGTAGAAAACGTGAGGCCGATCGCAACTTCGGATTATCCGACAAAGGCAGTTCGGCCACTCAATAGCCGGCTTGATCAACGCCGGCTCCGCGAGCTCTTCAAGATCCAGATGCCGTTCTGGCAGGAGGCGCTCGAAGTGGAACTGAACACCCATTTCTGGGTGTCCAGAAGTGAAACGCACTGAATGACTGTATCGGTCATCAAACTGGCTCGTGAAGCCCCCAATTTGAACGGGGCACCGGTCTGCCTTACGAGACAATCAAACGACTATCGCTAGGCCGATACGGGGGATCGTGCTGCCCCAACTTTGGTGCGAAGCACGTGATTGGTCGGCTTCGAATGCGACTTCAGATTTAGCCGAGGGCAGGTCTTCGAAGCAATCGTCCGCGATCGTTCCGCCGATTGACTTGCTACAATCTGACGAAGGGCGATCAGCTCGCGCATTTCGATCGCCAACGCCTCAGCCGTGTCTACCATCGCAGTCAGTTGTGTTAGGGACATACTCATCGCACCCTCCCTCCGGACATTGAAGCCCGTCTCGTGAGATGAGTATTAGCTGTTTTAATAAGGTTCAAATAATATTTGTGTCGATAAATTGCTGGACTATACAATTCTCGCCGGATGAGAACGGCAGTGACTACACTTGGTAGACTTCTTTCTCTGGCTTCTATCGTGTCTTGCTAAGGTCGTATCTATTGTTAAGTGCAACTTAAGCGTTGGTCGATTTCAAAAATGATCGAACCGCTTACTCCCGGCCACAAATCTATATTCAGAATCTAACGCGGAACCGCGGGCGCTTCCGTGCAGGGATGTGCGAGCGTTTGAACAACGATCTCGCAAGGCGTTTCCTCAATGCGACCAATTCTTTTACTTCGCCTGCGAAGCTTTCTACAGAGTTTGCAAGCGAAGCAAGCCTATCCACCGAAACACTCATTGCTCCTCCTTAAATGAGCTAATGAGAGTGGCACTGAAAGCTGATTGAGCGGAGGTATTAAATTTAAAAAACGACATGGGTTCTTATCCGTTGAGAAAATATCTTGGTTAAGAAAACAGGGATACCCGCTTCGTTATCTTTGACGCTGAGTATCTCTGATCTACTCGGTAAACAATTTTACTAAGAGAGGGCAACGTGCTGCCGGATCGGCGATCAATCGGTTCGTCATAACTAGTGTATTGACAGAGTGTCTACCATCAGCGCCCTCCAGGCAAATGACGGAATTTCACAAAGCGGGGATGTCTGCTTCTAGTAGCTAGATCGAGCGGAGGTGATGCAGAAATCCGGGTCGGCAAGCGCCGCAGAGCAGTTTAGAATAAAATCCGGAGCAGAGCGCGCCCGCCGCCGCGAGGATGTTGCTCGTGGTTTTCCAGTGAGTTCCTGAAAGAGGGGACCGTATCGGCTAGCTGATGATGTGGCGCTTGCTACGATCTCTAAGGAGTTCAGGAATCTGCTTCGCGGGATAGTCTCGGTCGGAGGTTCACGGTGTCCCATCGTTCAAAAGGGGCAACTTCCAGACAAGACGCGCGAACGGCCTCCGGGCACGTAGAGGTGCGGATCGGTGAGAGTCTGCCTGCACCGTTCGCCAAGCGCAGATCAGCGTCATGCGCTGGCTTGCAGAAGCGCCGCGATCAACGCGAGCGTGTTCACAGTCGCTACAACACCTTGATGGAGAATTTCAATGTCGTTTCAGGAAATGCTGACGCCGCAGAACAGTGCCATCGCGCTGATCGACTACCAGCCGGCGATGTTCCAGGGCGTTCAGTCGCATGATCGTCTGGTGACCATGAACAATGTGCAGATCCTCGCCAAAGCTGCAAAACTGTTCAAGATCCCGACTGTACTTACTACTGTCGCCAAGGATTCATTCTCCGGTCCGTTCATTCCGGAAGTGACAGAGCTATTTCCGGGCCACGACATCATCGATCGCACCTCGATGAACTCTTGGCTCGATCCGAACTTCCGCAAGGCCGTTGCTGCCACTGGCCGCAAGAAGTTCGTCATCGCGGGTTTGTGGACCGAAGCCTGCGTGATCTTCCCGACCCTCGACATGCTGCGCGAAGGTTTCGAGATCTATATCCCGGCCGATGCGTGCGGCGATCTCTCGCTGGAAGCGCATGAGCGTGCGATGCAGCGTGCCATTCAGGCCGGTGCGGTGCCGATTACCTCGTCGCAATATGCTTATGAGCTGCAGCAGGACTGGGCGCGCAGCGAGACCTATGACGGCATGATGGAGATCCAGAAGGCGCATTCGCCTTACGGCATCCAGATCCGCTTTTCGAAGTGGGCGCTGGGCGATCATGCCTCCGAAGGCGGCGCGAAGTAACGGCGGGAGATGACAGCATGAGAGTGTATGTGATCTCGGCCGGCGCCGGCCTTCTGGTCGGCATCATCTATAGCCTGATCAACGTGCGTTCTCCGGCGCCGCCGATCGTTGCGCTGATCGGACTGCTGGGCATGCTGGTCGGCGAGCAACTGCCGCCCCTTGTGAAGGGGCTCTGGCAGAGCACGCCGGTCACGCATTCCTGGTTGCATCAGGTCAAGCCGCATATGTTCGGCCATTTGCCAAAGGGGCAGCAAGCGGATGTAAAGCCGGTTGCCGCTACCTCCAAGCCCTCGACTGAAGGCTAGCGGCGACGCCGCTGGCACATTTCATTCTTGCATCACGGAGCGTCATTATGAGTGAGCCTGAGACCGCCGATCTGATTCTCCATCACGGTCTGTTCACAACGCTCGACCGGTCCAATCCGACCGCGAGTGCTGTCGCGATCAAGAATGGGCGCTTCCTGCGGGTCGGCAATGATGCCGAAGTGATGGCGCTGGCGGGCCCGAAGACGAGGCGGGTCGATCTTAAGGGCAAGCGCGTGCTACCGGGCTTGATCGACAATCATCTCCACATCATTCGTGGCGGTCTGAACTTCAATATGGAGCTACGCTGGGACGGCGTGCGCAGCATGTCGGATGCGATGAACATGCTCAAGCGGCAGGTAGCGGTGACTCCGCCGCCACAATGGGTGCGTGTTGTCGGTGGTTTCACCGAACATCAGTTCGTCGAGAAGCGCCTGCCGACCATCGAGGAACTGAATGCGGTTGCGCCTGACACGCCAGTCTTCATCCTGCATCTCTATGACCGCGCGCTGCTGAACAGCGCTGCGCTGCGCGCTGTGGGTTATACGAAAGATACGCCGAACCCGCCGGGCGGCGAAATCCTGCGCGATGCCAACGGCAATCCGAACGGTCTGCTGCTGGCAAAGCCGAATGCCGGCATTCTCTACGCGACCCTAGCCAAAGGCCCGAAGCTGCCTTTTGATTATCAGGTTAATTCGACCCGCCATTTTATGCGCGAGCTGAATCGTCTTGGTGTCACCGGCGCCATCGATGCAGGCGGTGGCTTCCAGAACTATCCGGAAGACTACGAGGTCATCCAGAATTTACATGATGAGGATCAGCTCACCATCCGTCTCGCCTATAACCTGTTCACGCAGAAGCCGAAGGGCGAGAAGGACGACTTCTTGAACTGGACGAAGACGTCGAAATACAAGCAGGGCGACGACTATTTCCGCCACAACGGTGCCGGCGAGATGCTGGTGTTCTCCGCTGCCGATTTCGAGGATTTCCGCCAGCCGCGACCGGACATGGAGCCGGAGATGGAAGGCGAGCTGGAGGAGGTTGTCCGCATTCTCGCGGAGAACCGCTGGCCGTGGCGTTTGCATTCGACTTATGACGAGACCATCAGTCGAGCGCTCGACGTCTTCGAGCGCGTCAATCAGGACATTCCGCTCGAAGGCCTGAACTGGTTCTTCGATCACGCCGAGACGATTTCGGACCAGTCCATCGACCGTATCGCCGCGCTGGGCGGCGGCATCGCGGTTCAGCACCGCATGGCCTATCAGGGCGAGTATTTCGTCGAGCGCTATGGTCACGGCGCCGCCGAAGCTACGCCGCCGGTGGCCAAGATCCTCGCCAAGGGTGTCAAGGTCTCCGCTGGTACCGATGCGACGCGCGTGGCGTCCTATAATCCGTGGGTTTCGCTGTCCTGGCTGGTGACGGGTCGTACTGTTGGCGGCATGCGGCTCTATCCGCAGCGCAATTGCCTGGATCGTGAAACGGCACTGCGGATGTGGACGGAGAACACCACCTGGTTCTCTAACGAAGAGGGTAAGAAGGGCCGCATCCAGGCCGGCCAGCTTGCCGATCTGATCGTGCCAGATCGTGACTTCTTTGCCTGCAGCGAGGACGAGATCTCCGATATCTCGTCGGTGCTGACAGTAGTCGGTGGCAAGGTCGTCTTTGGTGCCGGCGACTTCGCGAAGTTCGATGACACCACGCCGCCGCCGGCGATGCCGGACTGGTCGCCGGTGCGCACCTTCGGTGGCTACGGCGCTTGGGCTGAACCCTCGGTAAACGGCAGCGTTGTCGCGCAAAAGATGGCGATGAGCTGCGGCTGCGCGAGCAATTGCGGCGTGCATGGTCATAACCATGCGACGGCGTGGTCGAGCAAACTGCCGATCTCCGATCTCAAGAGCTTCTGGGGCGCGCTCGGCTGTGCCTGCTGGGCGGTGTGAGTTGAACGGTATAGCTTCTATCGGATGGCGCCTGATCGGCGCTGTGCCGGTCCGGTGGTTCGCCCTGCTATGCTTGTGCGCAGCCTATCTGCAGGGCGGCCTCGTCAAGGCGTTCGACTTCCGGGGCGCGCTCGCCGAGATGACGCATTTCGGCCTGCAGCCGGCGGCGCCATTCGCGGTGATCGTGATCGTGCTGGAGCTCGGTGCGTCGGCGATGATCCTCACTGGCATCGGGCGCTGGTTCGGCGCGTTGTCACTCGGCGGCTTCACGCTGATGGCGACATTCATGGCGAACCGTTTCTGGGAAATGGCGCCGCCGGAACGCTTCGGCGCCGCGAATTCATTCTTCGAACATATCGGCCTGTGCGGCGGTTTCCTGCTGGTGGCGTGGTATGATCTTAATATGCGTGCCGAAGGGCAGGGGCATGAGTGACATAGCAAAGCCCGCAGCGACATCGAGCGCCTTCGCGCCATTCCAGCAGATCGTCTTCACTATCATCTGGACGGCGACGGTGCTGGGCAATACTGGCAGCTTCATGCGTGACGTCGCCAGTTCGTGGCTTGTGACGGACCTGTCCGCTTCGCCAGCTGCGGTATCGATGATCCAGGCTGCAGGAACGCTGCCGATCTTCCTGTTCGCGATCCCGGCGGGTGTTCTTTCGGACATTCTCGATCGTCGCAAATTCCTGATTGCCGTGCAGGTGCTATTGGCCTCGGTCAGCGTGACATTGGCATTGCTTGCCTTGAACGGCTGGCTGACCGTCAATCTTCTGATTGTGCTGACCTTCATCGGCGGTGTCGGCGCGGCACTCGCCGGCCCGGCATGGCAGGCTATCGTGTCGGAGCTGGTGCCGCGGCAGGACATCAAGAGCGCGGTTGCGCTGAATTCGCTCGGCGTCAATATCGCGCGGTCGATCGGGCCTGCCGCGGGGGGCCTTTTGCTCGCATCGTTCGGTGCTGCCGTGACTTACGGCGCTGATGTTGCAAGCTATATTTTCGTCATCGCAGCACTGATGTGGTGGCCGCGCGCGAAAAGTGATCAGGACGAACTGTCCGAGCGCTTCTTCGGCGCCTTTCGTGCGGGCTTGCGCTATACAAGGTCCAGTCGCGAGCTTCATGTTGTCCTGCTGCGCGCGGCGATCTTCTTTGCATTTGCAAGTTCCGTGTGGGCATTGCTTCCGTTGGTCGCGCGCAATCTGCTCGGCGGTGATGCCGGCTTTTATGGTGTGTTGCTCGGCGCTGTAGGTGCTGGCGCCATTGGCGGCGCATTGGTGCTGCCACGGTTGCGCACCGTGTTTGATTCCGATCGTCTGCTGCTGTTGTCCGCTATCTTGACGTCGGTGGTGATGGCTATCCTGGCCCTGGCGCCGCCGAAATGGATCGCGGTACCGGTTCTGTTGTTGCTCGGCGCAGCCTGGATCGCTGCGCTCACGACCTTCAGCGGGGTTGCTCAGGCCGTGCTGCCGAACTGGGTACGCGGACGTGGCCTTGCCGTCTATCTGATGGTGTTCAACGGTGCGATGGCGGCTGGCAGCGTCGGCTGGGGCGCGATCGCACAGGCGTTCGATTTGCGGCTGGCTTTGCTTGCCAGCGCGGCTGGTCTGTTCGTCATCGCCTTCATCATGCACCGGGTGAAACTGCCGGCCGGTGAAGCCGACTTGACGCCGTCCAATCATTGGCCGGAGCCGCTGACCTCCGAAGCGATCGAACATGACCGCGGTCCGGTGTTGATCCTGATCGAATACCGGATCCTACGTGAGAACCGCGTACCATTCTTCGCGTGCCTGAAGCGGCTTGCAGCGGCGCGGCGTCGCGATGGCGCTTACGGTTGGGGCATCACCGAGGACGCGAGCGACCCCGAGAAGATCGTCGAACGGTTCATGGTGGAATCCTGGGCCGAGCATCTGCGTCAGCATCATCGTGTCTCGCGCGCCGATGCCGATGTGCAGCGTGACACCGTGCAGTTCCATATCGGGCCGCAGCCGCCGGTCGTGCGCCATTTCCTCGCGCTGGACCTCCACAATCCCATGTTGCCGCTTCAGTCCGAAGACGCACACCCTGCATGACAAGGACGAGTTTGATGCGCCGATCCCTCACAATAAAGGTCGCTCTGTCTATCCTGGCCCTTGCCTTGGTCCAGCCATCCTCAGCTCGCGAGGTCAAGCCAACGACGAATTATGCGGTCGGGCCGCAATACGATACGACCCATGTCTATGTGGCGCCCGAGGATGTAGACCGCTTCGTGGATAGCTTTGTCGCGACCTTTGGTGGCAAGAGCACGAAGCAGGTCATAGCCACCGTCACGCCGACGCCAAGCAGCACCAGCTCGCAGCTCGTACTGACCCCCGTCGGCTCGGTCTCGGTGTTCGGCTTCAAGACGCCAATCCCGTATCCGTTCGGTCATGAGCGCACGGGTTATCTCGTCGCCGACATCGACGCCGCCGTGCGGGCGGCCAAGGACGCTGGTGCTGGCGTTCTGGTCACGACATTCCCGGATCCGATCGGACGTGACGCGGTGGTGCAGTGGCCGGGCGGCGTGAGTATGCAGCTCTACTGGCACACGACAGTGCCGTCCTATCCCGACCTGCAGACAGTTCCCGAAAACCGCGTCTATGTTCCCGCCGAGAAGGTAACCGAATTCGTCAAGGGCTTCTTGAAGTTCTCGAAGGGCAATATCGTCTCCGATGAGGCGAAGGCACCTGGTGTCGAGATCGGTCGGCCGAACGACAGCTACCGCCGTATCCGGCTGGCCTCGAAATTCGGCAAGATGACCGTGCTGGTGACCGACGGCCGCCTGCCTTATCCGTATGGTCACGAACTCACCGGCTACGAGGTAACCTCGCTGGACGATACGCTTGCGAAGGCGAAAGTGGCTGGTGTGACAGTGCTGGTCGAGCCTTATATGGCCGACCGTCGCCGTGCTGCCGTCGTCAAGTTTCCTGGAGGTTATGTTGCGGAGATTCACGCAGCATCCGCGCCATAGGCGCCGAGCGTGTGCAGCGGCCTTTGCCGTTGCCGCACTTCTGGTTGCCAACGGGCCGGCACGTTCGGACGATGCGGCTGCGCGTCCGAAGATATTGTCGAACCGCTGGCAGGAGGATTGGTCGGTGCTGGCCAATCCCGTCCTGCGCACCGAGCCGCTGGACGGATTGAAATATATCCCGCTATTCGTGACCGATCCGAAAAGCTACATCTCGCTCGGTGCGAACCTGCGCGAGCGTTTCGAGATCAACGATGCCTCCGGCTTCGGTATTGGCGGCGTCAGGCCCGATGCCTATCTGTTGCAGCGGCTGCAGATGCATGTCGATGTGCATCTGAACGAGAATTGGCAGGTCTTCACCCAGTTCGAGGATGTCCGCGCCTTCGACAAGGCGACCGTGACAGCCGTCGATCAGAACCAGCTCGATCTGCGTCTGGCCTTTGTCGCCTATAGCGGCGTGCTCGGTGACGGGATATTCAAGGCACGCGCTGGTCGTCAGGACTTTGCCTTCGACCTGCAGCGCTTTGTCTCTTCCCGCGACGGCCCCAATGTGCGGCAGTCGTTTGATGCGCTGTGGGCCGACTATGAAATCGGCCCGTGGCGCTTCATCGGCTTCGTCAGCCAGCCGGTGCAGTATCGCTTCGGCGACGTCTTCGACGACATCTCCAACCGCGACTTCCGCTTCAGCACCCTGCGTATCGAGCGTCACGTGCTCGGGACAAATGAATTGTCGGGATATTATTCGCTCTACGAACGTTCCAATGCGCGTTATCTCGATGCGATCGGTGTGGAACAGCGCCACATCTTTGATATCCGGTTTGCGGGCCAGATGAACGGTCTCGACTGGGACCTCGAAGCGATGGGACAGACCGGCCATGTCGCAGCCAAGGACATCGCCGCCTGGGCGCTGGGCGGCCGGATTGGCTACACATCTGCCAATATCGCCTGGACGCCGCGCATTGGCTTACAAGCGGATGCGGCGTCGGGTGACCGCCATGCCGGCGATGGCACCATCGGCACCTTTAATCCGCTGTTCCCGAACGGCTACTACTTTACGCTTGCCGGCTATACCGGTTATGCCAACCTCATCCATGTCAAGCCGACGCTGACCGTCAAGCCGCTCGATAAGCTCTCGATCACGGCAGGTATCGGTCTGCAATGGCGCGAGACCACGGCAGATGCGATCTATATTCAGCCGAATGTCGCCGTCGCCGGTACAGCCGGGACAGGCAGCCGCTGGAGCGGCGTCTATACGCAGTTGCGCGCTGACTATGTCTTCAACGCCAATCTGACGGGCGCACTGGAAGCCGTGCATTACAAGATCGGCGATACGCTCCGCGCTGCCGGCGGCCACGACAGCAATTATCTCGGGCTCGAACTGAAGTATGGGTGGTAACCGAGGCTTCGGGCTGGCGTCGTAGGCATGGCTTTCAGGAGAGCGCTCGGTTAATAGCATCGACGTACCCGTCAAGCTTCGTCGATGGGGCAGGATCGGTTGATGTGACGATGTGGGACGAAAGCCGCCGCTTGGCCGCCTTGCAGGGATACGGGATTGTCGACGCCGCTGTGGGCGGAGACTTCGCGGACTTTGTTGCGATTGCGTCCGACATCTGTAACACGCCGATCGCAGAAATTAATCTCATCGATCAGGTTCGGCATTGGACATTGACGGGGATCGACTATGGCGATCGTGAATTGCCGCTCGACCGGTCGATTTGTGCACAGACAATTCGTCAGAACGACTTGTTTGTGATTCCGGATTTGTCGGCTGACGATCGCTTCCGGGCCAATCCCCTGGTGGTTGGTGAACCCAAATTGCGTTTCTATGCCGGCGCTGTGCTGGAGACGCCGGCGAGGCAACGGTTGGGAACGCTTTGTGTGCTCGATCGAGAGCCGCGACCGGAAGGGCTGTCCGAGCGCCAGGGCTTTACGCTGAAGGCATTGGCGCGGCAGATCGTGACGCAGTTTGAATTACGTCGGGCGACACGAGACATCAGCGACGGCAATGCCGCGCGAGATCGGTTGCAGGCGTCGCTAAACGAGAAAGATGCATTGCTCAAGGAAGTGCATCACCGCGTCAAGAACAACCTGCAGCTTATCAGTAGCCTGCTGAACCTGCAGGCTTCGCGTATCGTCGATCCCGCCACGGCATCCCTATTCGTCGATAGCCGTAACCGCGTGCGTTCCATGGCGCTGGTGCACGAGAATCTCTATCGCGCCGGCAGCTTTGCTGGAATCGCGATCAAGGCGCATATCCTTAGCCTGTGTTCGCATCTTCGCCGTGCCTATGGCGCATCCGGCATCGAGATTGTTGCCGATAGCGATGACATCACGCTCGACCTCGACCGGGCGATCTCTTGCGGCTTGATCATCAATGAGCTGGTATCGAATGCATTCAAACACGCTTTCGTCGGCGCGACCTCCGGGCTCATTGAGGTGTCATTCTGTCGCCAAGCCAGTGGGCTCTGCAAATTGACCGTCGCCGACAATGGCGTCGGCATGGTTGGTCGTGTCGATATCGTCGATGCCATGTCGCTCGGGCTGCAACTCGTGCGGGATCTCGTTGAACAATTGGGCGGCCAGATCGCAATCGAACGCGATAGTGGCACACGATGCGTGGTGAGTTTCCGCGATGCGGAAAGGACTGTCGCATGACCGGACGGGCACGTGTCATTGTGGTGGAGGACGACCGAATCGTCGCGCGCGATATCAGCGAGCAGTTGGGGCGCATCGGCCATAACGTGATCGGCGTCACGGCCTCCGGAGAGGCTGCGGTGGCGTTGGCTGCGAACAGCCGGCCGGATTTGATCCTGATGGATGTGCGGCTTGAAGGTGGCATTGACGGCATCGATGCCGCGCGTGAAATTCGGGCCACAAGCCAGATTCCCGTTGTGTTTCTGACCGCCTATGCGGATGACGAGACCATCCGCCGCGCCGGCTCCGCGGAGCCATTCGGCTATCTGCTAAAGCCGTTCGAAGATCTTCAATTGCGCACCGTCATCGAGATGGCGCTGCGTCGCAGGCATGCCGAGGAAGCTTTGCGCGTGGCGCAGACGAATATCGCCCGCATATCGCGTCTCACCACCATGGGGCAGCTCACGGCCTCCATCGCCCATGAAGTCAATCAGCCGTTGATGGCAGTTGCGATGAATGCGGAAGCCTGCGTGCGCTGGCTGCAACCTGACCGCAGCGACATCGGAGAAGCCCGCGCGGCAGCGGAGCGCGCTATCGATGAAGCCCATCGCGCCGGCGCCATCATCGCCCGCGTACGTTCGGTTGCGCGCAACGCTCCGATCTCGTTCGAAATGCTTGATCTGAACGAAGTGATCGAATCGACATTGTCGATCGTTCGTCCCGAGTTGAACGGTAAGGGCATTGCGCTCGATACTGACTTTCTCGACGGGGGGCTGCGCGTGGTGGGAGACGGTGTAATGCTGCAGCAGGTCATTCTCAACCTGATATCGAATGCAGCGGATGCGGTAGCGGACGCGCACGGAACGGACCGCCGCATCATTGTCGGATCACGTTCAGTGTCTGTCGATGAAGTTTTCGTTGCGGTCGATGATAGCGGTCCCGGCATCGAAGCTGGTTTGCGCGATCAGATATTCGAGCCATTCTTTACCACCAAGAGGGACGGCATCGGCATGGGCCTGGCGATCTGCAGGTCCATCGTCACTGCCCATCATGGGCAGCTCTGGAGCGAGCTGCGTCAACCTCGGGGCACGCGTCTGTGTTTCAAGCTGCCGCGTTGTCAGATGTAGATTTGCTGTGACCGACCGATCGCCGACATCCGCCGCCATCGTTGCCGTCATTGACGACGACAAGGGTATTCGTGAGGCCCTTGACGGCATGCTGCGTTCGGCTGGGCTCTCGGTTGTCTGCTTTGCGTCGACGCACGAATACCTTGCACATCCTGATCGCGCGCAGATCCATTGCATCGTCCTCGACGTTCATTTGCCGGAGCGCAGTGGACTCGATTTTCTTGATAGCGTCGCCCAGATGGATGTGACGACGCCGATCATCGTGATTAGCGGCTTTGCTGATATTCCGATGTCAGTCCGCGCCATGAAGGCAGGCGCAGTAGAGTTTCTTACCAAGCCAGTGCGAGCGATGGACCTGCTGGCCGCGGTCGAAGTCGCGATAACGCGCGACCGTGCACTCCGCTCGTTGAGGAGCATGGTGAGCGAGCTGAAGGCCAGTTACGAGACGCTGACCGTGCGCGAGCGCGAGGTCTTCGTGCATGTCGCGACTGGCATGATGAACAAACAGGTCGCCGCCGCAATCGGTATCAGCGAAGCGACCGTCAAGCTGCATCGCGGTACCCTGATGCGCAAGATGCGGGCGAATTCTGTGGCTGATCTCGTCCGTATGGCTGATCGCCTCGGTGTCGATCTGCCACCGTCCGGCTAGACCAAGGTCTAGATCGCCTCGACCACTTGCCAATTGTTCGTGATTGCCTTGTTCCGCATGGTTGGGAACAGTCGCAAATTACCACAAGCAAGGAGAGGTTTTTGATGGCAAGCCTTGATGACCTCATTGTGCGACGCGACGGAGCGGTGTCGCATGCTTGATCGTATCGATACGTCGTCGGGCAAGGTCAGGCCAAAGACGGATTTGTTCGGCTGCCCGGCGAGCAAGCTGGGCAAGGACCAGGAGTTGCACGGCTCCGGCATCAGGTTCTTCCGCAAGGGCAGCGATGATCCGCAGCTCGGCCGGATCGCCACCGAAGCGGATGATCGCGGCTTCTTGGTCGGCATCTCGCGCTCCGCGGGCCACCGCCGCCGCATCTTTTATCCGTCACACGCCACCGAACATGAATTCGAGCACGGCTCGATCTATATTCGCAATCTGGCCGATAGATATTGTGCCGATCTGCGCGGCGCATTCGACTTTCTCCTGCTGGAAGTGTCGCGTGCGTTCCTGGTCGAGCTGGCACAAGAGCATGGCTGGCGCGGCGGGATCGATCTGGTTTGCCGTGCTGGCATCATCGATCCGATGCTGTCACATCTCGTTGCCGCAGCCGAGCCATTGCTGGAAAACAGCGGCAAAGCGAGTTCGCTATTCGTCGACCAGCTCGGCACCACCATTGGCATCTATCTGATCGAGCACTACGCCGCCGCCGATCACGTTGCGGCCGTGGCGCGCCAAGCCCAATTGTCGCGCGCTCAGCTGATGACCGCATGCGAGATGCTGACGGGAGATGTCGGCGAGGATCTGTCTATCGCGGCTGTTGCACGTGCGTGCGGGCTGTCTCGCGGCTACTTTATTCGTGGCTTCAAGGAGGCCACCGGTAAGACGCCGCATCAATGGGTGCTTTCGCAACGCGTCGAGCAGGCACGCGGCATGTTGATCGGCTCTGACATGTCGCTTGCCGATATCGCGCTTGCATGTGGCTTCGCGGATCAAAGCCACTTTACGCGGATGTTCTCGCGCGTCACCGGCCTCCCACCCGGCAACTGGCGCCGCGCGACGCGAAGCTAATGGGCGACACTGTGTAAATTGTGAATTAAGAGCACGATCTCGAAAACGGATGCAGTTTGTCGGATAAGATCGCGTTGCGGTTGAGAACAACGCTAGCATCTAATTCATCGAAGCTGGATCAGACGCTAGCTGCTCATGGCCCGAGTAGTCGTTATCGGCCGGCAAGATTGGCGATGTAGTTCCGCCATCCGCCGAAGTCGGACACATCTTTTGCGCCAACCAGACCCTCGGCTTCGACAATGAACCCTTTCGGCGATGTGCCGTCTGAAAGTCGGGTCGTCCCGATGCCCAGTGGCGCCGGGACGCCTGCCATCAGCTCACCCAATCCTTCCGCCGAAATAGCCCAGACTTCTGTTGCGATCCGGGAGCCCGTACCGTCAGCGACGCGCAGCAGGCCGGGCCTAGCCGGCGGGCCGCCGGCTAGCGCATAGAGCTTGTAGTCGGGCTGCGTGTCGCAGGCGCGCAGGAAACGTGCGCCGCGGCCAGCCAATTCGTGATTGAGCGGCATGCCCGACAAATGCGCACCGACCACCGCTAGCTCGATCTCGCCGGGCAGGGCCCTTGGCAAATTGTTGCGGGCCGCGGGCACCGGCGTGCGGCTTACTCCGAGCCTTTTCTGGGTGAGCGGATGCAGTCTGGCGCCGATCGCTGCGAGGAGGCCGTCCTTTCCGCGCGGCGCGATCAATGTCACGCCGGAGGGGAAGCCGTCGGCGCGCGATGTGCCGGGCACGGCGAGCGCGCAGAGGTCGAGCAGGTTGACGAAGTTGGTGTAGGTGCCGAGTTCGCTGTTCGGCGCGATGGGGTCGGCTTCGAGATCCACGACCGTGCGCGGGCGAGGATAGGTCGGCACGACCAGCACATCGATTTGCGACCAGATGGCATCGGCCGCGCGGCGCAGTTCGGCGAGCTTGTAGATCCCGGCAAAGGCATCGGCCGCGCTCATGCGGGTGGCGCCGCTGATGGTCGTCCGCGTGGTCGGATGCATCTGCTCGGGCGTGGCTTCGATAAATTGCCGGATCGCCTGATAACGCTCCGCCACCCACGGGCCAGTGTAAAGCAGGGTTGCCACGTCGAACATTGGCGTCATGTCGATGGTCTCGGGCACCTGCCCTTTCGTCGCCGATGCCAGTATCTCAAGCGTTGCATCGAAGGCGTTTTCGGATAGCGCGTCGCCGCCGAAGCGCCGGCTGTTGCTGTCGGGCACGCCGATGCACAGGCCGGGCGGCAATGCACCCGGCTGGGCAGCGATGGGCAGCGACCTCGAATAGGCATCCTTGGCATCGAAGCCCGCCATCACACGGAAGGCGCAGTCGGCATCGGCGACTGTGCCGGCGAAGACGGAAATCGTATCGAGCGTCCGGCATGCCGGTGCGACGCCTGATGTCGAGACACTGCCGAGCGACGGCTTGAGCCCAACGATGTTGTTGAGGCCCGCCGGCACCCGGCCGGATCCGGCGGTGTCGGTCCCGAGGGCGAAGGTGACGAGGCCGTGGCTGACGGCGACGGCGGATCCAGAGCTCGAGCCGCCCGGCACATAACGCGCATCGATCGCATTGCGCGGAATGGGATAGGGACTGCGCACGCCGACCAGGCCGGTGGCGAACTGGTCGAGATTGGTCTTGCCGATCAGAATCGCGCCGGCATCCAGCAGCTTGCGGACGGCAAAGGCCGTCTCCGGCGGCGTATAGGCGAATGCGGGGCAGGCGGCGGTGGTCGGAATCCCGGCGACGTCGATATTGTCCTTCACTGCGAAAGGGATGCCCCACAGCGGATAGACGGCCGGATCGAAGGGCGGCAACGCCTCCGCAGCCGTGCGTGCGGCATCTTCCGGCACCAGGGCAATGAAAATGCCGGGATCGTCGATGCCCGCAATGCGGCGATACACGTCAGCGACGGTCTGTTTGGGTGACAGGCCGTCGGCATAGGCCGCGTGTAGCTGCGCGATTGTGGGAAACGGGTCCGACATCTTCATTCCTTGCATCTTCTGACCGGGCTTGGCTTCTGGTTAAGCCCTAAGCGATCAATTTTGTCTGCACTTTAATTGGGCGAAATGATTGTTTTTGTATGCATGTAGCTGCAGCGAGATTGTGCTCCTCGGTCAGCGTTCAATAAAAACAATCACTTAGTCTTCTCTCTCGTCACTTTGCTGCTTGGCACAAACCTTGCGAGTTCCTGCAAATCAAAATTCGTGCCTCGGGAGAGTTGAGAATGAAGCGTCGCGATTTTCTGAAAGCGGCTACGGGCGCTGCGGCGGGGACCATGGTGTCGGGTCCGGCGATCTGGTCGGCGGCCAAGGCGGATGCCCGGTCGGAGACCCTGCTGGTGGTGTCAGAGAGCGGGCCCAACAATCTCGACATCATGGGCGTCGGCACCAATGTGCCCAGCTATGAAGTCGCCTGGAATTGCTACGACCGCCTAATCACCCACGAGATGAAAGAGGGCCCGGGCGGCGTCACTTACTACGACAAGGACAAGTTCAAGGGCGAACTCGCTGAAGACATGAATATCGGCGACATGTCGGTGACGTTCAAACTGAAGAAGAACGCCAAATTTCAGGACGGCACGCCGGTGACGGCGAAGGACGTGAAGTGGTCGCTGGATCGCTCCGTCAGCGTCGGCGGCTTTCCGACCTTCCAGATGAGTGCGGGATCGCTCACCAAGCCTGAACAGTTCGTGGTTGTCGATGACAATACCGTGCGCGTCGACTTCCTGACTAAGGACAAGCTGACGATCCCCGATCTCGCTGTCATCGTGCCAAGCATCATCAATTCGGAGTTGGTGAAGAAGAATGCCACGGAGAAGGATCCGTGGGGGCTCGAATATACCAAGATGAACACGGTCGGCTCCGGCGCCTACAAGGTGACCAAGTGGACCGCTGGCACCGAAGTCATCATGGAGCGCAATGACGCGTGGGCCGGCGGCCCCCTGCCGAAGATCAAGCGTGTGATCTGGCGCATGGTGCCGCAGGCCGGCAATCGCCGTGCATTGCTGGAGCGTGGCGACGCAGACATCTCGTATGAATTGCCGAACCAGGATTTTGCCGAGATGAAGAAGGTCGGCAAGCTCAACGTCACCTCGGTGCCGATCAGCAACGGCATCCAGTATCTCGGCATGAACGTGTCGCAACCGCCATTCAACAATCCGAAGGTGCGCGAAGCCGTCGCATTGGCGATACCGTATCAGAAGATCATCGACGCGGTGATGTTCGGCCTCGCCAATCCGATGTTCGGTGCAGCGGCGAATACGCCGACCGAAGCGAAGTGGCCGCAGGCGACGAAGTACAATACCGACATCGTCAAGGCGAAGGCGTTGATGGCGGAAGCGGGTCTCTCCGCCGGCTTCGATACCACGCTGTCGTTCGATCTCGGCTTTGCCGGTGTTAATGAGCCGATGTGTATCCTGATCCAAGAGGCCCTCGCGCAGATCGGTATCCGCACCACTATCAACAAGATCCCGGGCGCCAACTGGCGCACCGAGCTGAACAAGAAGGTGCTGCCGCTCTACGTCAACATCTTCTCGGGCTGGCTCGATTATCCCGAATACTTCTTCTACTGGTGCTACCGTTCCGGCAATTCGATCTTCAACACGATGAACTATTCGTCGCCGGAGATGGACAAGCTCATCGCCGGCGCCCGCACCGCCGCGGCGAGCGGCGACATGGGCGCCTACGACAAGGACGTGAAGGGGTTCGTCGATCTCGCCTTCAGCGACATCCCCCGCATCCCGCTGTACCAGCCCTATCTGAACGTCGCGATGCAGAAGAACGTGTCCGGCTTCCAGTACTGGTTCCACCGCCGGCTCGACTATCGCGCCATGGTCAAGGCGTAAGCACCGGGGGATCGCAATGCTCGCACTCATCGGCAAGCGCCTGCTGTTCGCCATCCCGAGCTTGATCGGGGTGGTGATCGTCACGTTTCTGCTGACGCGTGCGCTGCCTGGCGATCCCGCGGCCTATTTCGCAGGACCTGCAGCTGACAAGCAGGTGATCGAGGATATCCGCAAGAAGCTCGGCCTCGACAAGCCCTTGATCGAGCAGTTTGTCCGCTACACCGCCGATCTCGCGCAAGGCGATTTCGGCAATTCGCTCACCACCGGCCAGCCGGTGGCGACCGAACTGCGCAACCGCCTGCCGGCTTCGGCCGAACTCACTCTGTTGGGGCTTCTGGTGTCCGTCGCCATTGCCATCCCGCTCGGCATTCTCGCGGCGACCAGACCGGGATCGTGGATCGATCATCTTTGCCGCGTCACGACCACAGCCGGTGTGTCGCTGCCGGTGTTCTTCACTGGCCTCGTGCTAGTCTATGTCTTCTATTTCAAGCTCGGCTGGTCACCGGCGCCGCTCGGGCGGCTCGACGTATTTGCGTCAGCACCCCCTACGGTGACAGGCTTCTATCTCATCGACAGCGTCATCGCGCGCGACTGGGAGGCATTTCGCTCAGCGCTGAGCCAGTTGATCTTGCCCACCGCGACGCTCGCGATCTTTTCGCTGGCGCCGATCGCACGCATGACGCGGGCGTCGATGCTCGCGATCCTGGCGTCGGACTTCGTGCGCACCGCGCGCGCCAGCGGATTGTCGCCACGCAAGGTGATCGTCACTTACGCCTTCCGCAATGCCATGCTGCCGGTCATCACCACGCTGTCCATGACCTTCTCCTTCCTGCTCGGCGCCAACGTGCTGGTGGAGAAGGTGTTCGCCTGGCCCGGCATCGGCTCCTATGCGGTGGAAGCGCTGATCGCATCGGACTTTGCGCCGGTGCAGGGCTTCGTGCTGACCATGGCCATCATGTATGTGCTGATCAATCTGGTCATCGACATCCTTTACGGCATCATCGATCCACGCGTGCGGCTGGAAGGTTGAGGTGACATCATGAATGCGATCACACCCATTTCAGCCGAAACATCGGGAACGCCGCGCCGGACATCAGGTCTTGTCGCGACCTTGCAACACACGCGTTACATCCTCGGCGAGAATCGCGTCACGGCCTTCGCGTTCGGTCTCCTGGTCATCATCGTATTCGCGACGGTGTTCGGTCCTTACGTCGTTCCGCGCGACCCGTTGGCCAGCAACACCGTGCAGGCACTGAAACCACCTTCAGCCACCAACTGGTTCGGTACCGATCAGCTCGGCCGCGATATCTTCAGCCGCGTGGTGGTCGCGACGCGGCTCGATCTGTTCATTGCGGTAGCCTCCGTTGCGCTAGTCTTCGCCATGGGGGGGCTCGCCGGCATCGCTTCCGGCTATTTCGGCGGCTGGACCGATCGCATCGTCGGCCGCATCGCCGATACGATCATGGCTTTCCCGCTGTTTGTGCTGGCGATGGGCATTGTTGCGGCACTCGGCAACACCGTGCAGAATATCATCATCGCCACCGCCATCGTGAACTTCCCGCTCTATGCCCGCGTCGCCCGCGCCGAGGCCAATGTGCGGCGTGAGGCCGGCTTCGTGCAGGCGGCGCGGCTGTCCGGCAATAGCGAGATGCGAATTCTGCTCGTGCATATCCTGCCCAACATCATGCCGATCATGATCGTGCAGATGTCGCTCACCATGGGCTACGCGATCCTCAACGCCGCCGGCCTGTCGTTCATTGGCCTCGGCGTGCGTCCGCCGACGCCGGAATGGGGCATCATGGTCGCCGAGGGCGCATCCTTCATGGTGTCGGGCGAATGGTGGATCGCTCTGTTTCCTGGTCTGGCCCTGATGATTGCGGTGTTTTGCTTCAACCTGCTGGGCGATGGGTTGCGCGACATCGTCGATCCGCAGCGGCGGACGTAAGGAGGCGTTCATGACGGCACAGCCACTGCTCGACGTCCAGAATCTCACCGTCGAATTCGCCACCCGCCGCGGCATCGTCAAAGCGGTGCAGCAGGTCGATATCTCCGTCGCCAAGGGCGAGACGCTCGGGATCGTCGGCGAAAGCGGTTCCGGCAAATCGGTGACGTCCTATGCCGTGATGCGCATCCTCGACCGTGCGGGCAAGATCGCCGAGGGCTCGGTGATGTTTTCCGGCGTGGATGTGAGGGCCGCGAGCGAGACGCAGATGCGCGATCTCCGCGGTCGCGAAGTCTCGATGATCTTCCAGAACCCGCGAGCTGCGCTCAATCCGATCCGCAAGGTCGGACATCAGATCGAGGACGTGCTGCGCCAGCATGCGCAGGCCGGCAGTAGCGACCGCGCTGAGAAAGCCATCGAGGCGCTGGAGCAGGTGAAGATCGCGCGGCCGCGCGAGCGATATCACGCCTATCCGTTCGAGCTGTCCGGCGGCATGTGCCAGCGCGTCGTCATCGCGCTGGCGCTCGCCTGCAATCCGCAGTTACTGATCGCGGACGAGCCGACAACGGGCCTTGATGTCACCACCCAGAAAGCGGTGATGGATCTCGTCACGGAGCTGACGAAAAGCCGTGGCATGTCCACGATCCTGATCACCCACGATCTCGGCCTCGCGGCGGCCTATTGCGACCGCGTGGTGGTGATGGAGAAGGGGCGGGTGGTGGAGACCGCGTTGTCCGCCGATATCTTCGCCAATCCGCAGCATCCCTATACGAAGAAGCTGATGCAGGCGACGCCGCGGCTCGGTGTGTCATTGCGCGATCTGCTGCCAGGCGAAGAACGGGCGGCGATGCCGGTGGCTCTAACCTCTCCCCGCTTGCGGGGAGAGGTCGATCCGGCGGAGCGTAGCGAACACGGATCGGGTGAGGGGGACTCTCCGAAAGCTCCGGCGTCTGTGGCTGCCCTCCACTCCGACCCTCTCCCCGCAACCGGGGAGAAGGAGGAAAAGGCGTCTCTCCTCACCATCGAAAACCTCGTCAAGGAATATCCTCGCCAGGGCGCTACCGCGACGCTCTCAAAACTCTTCGGTCGCAAGCCTCCCACTGAGCCCGACGTCTTCCGCGCAGTGGATGGCATCAGCTTCAGCGTCGACCGCGGCGAAAGTGTCGGCCTGGTCGGTGAATCCGGCTGCGGCAAGTCGACCACCTCGATGATGGTGATGCGGCTGATCGACAAGACATCCGGTCGTATCTCGTTCGACGGTGACGAGATCGGCGAGATCGCGCCGAACGCTTTTGCGCGGTTGCCGCTGCGCAAGAGCATCCAGATGGTGTTTCAGGACTCGACTGATAGCCTCAACCCACGCTTTACCGCGGCGCGCGCCATCGCCGATCCGATCATGCAGCTCGGCGACATCAGGGGCAGCGACGCGTTGCGGGCGAAATGCGAGGACCTGGCACGGCAGGTCGGCTTGCCCTTGGAATTGCTGGACCGGTTTCCGCATCAGATGTCCGGCGGCCAGAAGGCGCGCGTCGGCATCGCCCGTGCCATCGCATTGCAGCCGAAGCTGATCATCCTGGACGAGCCGACCGCGGCACTCGATGTCTCCGTGCAGGCGGTGGTGCTCAACCTGCTGCAGGACCTCAAACAGTCCATGGGTATGAGCTATCTGTTCGTGTCGCACGATCTGAATGTGGTGCGCTTGCTGTGCGATCGTGTCATCGTGATGCGGTCGGGGCGCATCGTGGAGCAGGGCGCGACCGAGGCGGTGATGGATGCGCCGCAGGACGAATATACGAAGCAGTTGCTGACGGCGATCCCGCATCCGCCGCTGCCGGTGCATTGAGAGGATGGCCATGAGCGATAAACTGGACGACTACATCGACGCCGTATCCGCGGCTTTGTCATTGCCGGTCGATCCCGCATGGAAGCCCGCAGTGCGGACGAATCTCGAAGTGTCGCTGCGCATGGCGCGCCTCGTGGACGAACTCCCACTTCCTGACGAATCCGAACCGGCTCCCGTCTATGTCGCTTGATCCCGTTCTCATGCCCGATGACGACTGGCGCCCCGCCGCAGACATTGCGAAGGCCGTTGCCTCGCAGCAGGTGTCGGCGCTTGATGTCACCGAAGCCGCGCTGGCGCGGATCGAACGCCACAATCCCACGCTCAACGCCTTCACGGATGTGACGGCGGACCGGGCCCGCTGTCATGCACGCGCGATCGATGTGGCGATCGCTAGAAACGAGGCCGTCGGCCCGCTGGCCGGCGTGCCGTTCGCAGTAAAGAACCTGTTCGACATCGAGGGCCTGCCGACTCGCGCCGGCTCGAAGATCAATCGTGACAGGCCGCCGGCGCTGCGCGATGCCACGCTGATCGAGCGCATGGAGGCCGCCGGCGCCGTGCTGGTTGGCGGGTTGAACATGGGCGAATACGCCTATGACTTCACCGGCGAGAATGTTCATGACGGCGCCTCACTCAACCCGCATGACATCACGCGGATGACTGGAGGCTCATCCGGCGGCTCGGGTGGCGCGGTAGGCGGCAGTCTTGTGCCGATCGCACTCGGCTCCGATACCAATGGCTCGATCCGCGTGCCGTCGTCGTTCTGCGGCATTTTTGGATTGAAGCCGACTTACGGACGGCTCTCTCGCGCGCGTTCGTTCCCGTTCGTGATGAGCCTCGATCATCTCGGCCCGTTTGCGCGCAATGTCACCGATCTCGCGCTGTCCTATGACATCATGCAGGGCCCCGACCCCGATGATGCCGCTTGCACGACGCGGCCTGCCGAGCCAGTGTCGGCACTGATCGGGCAGGGAATTGGCAATCTCCGCATCGCTGCGGCGGGCGGCTATTTCCAGAAGAACCTGATGCCTGAGGCGATGGAGGCGGTGGCGACCGTCACGAAAGCTCTCGGCGTCACGACCACCGTCGAGTTGCCCGAAGTCGCGCGGGCGCGCGCTGCTGCTTATCTGATTTCCACCACCGAGGGTGCCTCGCTGCATCTCGATCGCCTGCGCAAGCGCGCGGCCGATTTCGACCCGGCGGTGCGTGATCGCCTGATCGCGGGCGCTATGGTGCCGTCTGCCTTGGTCGATCGCGCGCAAAAGCTGCGCCGCTGGTACCGTGCCAAGGTGTTGGAGATTTTCCAGACGGTGGATGTCATCGTCGCGCCGGCGACGCCGTGCATCGCGCCGAAGATTGGGCAGGTGACCTTCGAGCTCGATGGCGTCGAGCTGCCGGTGCGCGCCAATATCGGCATTCACACCCAGCCGATTTCTTTCATCGGTCTGCCTGTCGTCGCGGTCCCCGTGCCGCTCGACCCGATGCCCATCGGCGTGCAGATCATCGCTGCGCCGTGGCGTGAAGACATCGCGCTGCGCGTCGCCTATCATCTGCAGCAGTCGGGCGTCGCCATCGCGCCGCGTGCCAAGGGATTCTAAGTCAGGAAAACTCGTATGGATATCGATCTGCCCGATGTCGTTGCCGAAGTGGGCGCCGCGTTTGCACGCTATGAGAAAGCGTTGACGACCAATGACACCGCCGTTCTCGGCGAACTGTTCCGCAACGACCCGCGCACCATCCGTTATGGCATGGGCGAAAATCTCTACGGCTACGACGAGATCCAGGCCTTTCGCGGCGGGCGGTCGCCGGTCGGCCTGATGCGCCGGATCGAGCGCACGGTGATCACGGCCTACGGCCGCGATACGGCGGTCGCCTCCACGCTATTCTATCGCGATAATGCGCCCGGCAAGGTCGGGCGGCAGATGCAGACCTGGATCCGCTTTTCCGAAGGCTGGCGAATCGTGGCAGCCTCTGTCAGCCTGATCGATGAGCCGCAGGCTTCAAAAGCGTGAGCTGAGATGAGTTTCGACGACATGCTGATCCCGCAAGCCAAACCGCGGCGCGCCGCGCATGGGCCTGCCGGTGCAGCGAAAGGCAAGCCGACGCGGGCCGAGGAACTGCGTCAGCAATTGTCGGACGAGATCGTTCGCGGCGCGCTCGCGCCGGGCTCTCCCCTAGACGAGACCGAACTCGCGCAGCGCTTCAATGTTTCCCGGACGCCAGTCCGCGAAGCGCTGCGGCAGCTCACCGCTAGCGGCCTGATCGAGTCGCGCCCGCATCGCGGGGCCGTGGTGGCGCAGCCATCAATTGAGCGTCTTACAGGCATGTTCGAGGCCATGGCCGAACTGGAGGCGCTCTGTGCGGGGCTTGCGGCCGAGCGGATGTCGCCCGTGCAGCGCCATGCGCTCGAGGCGATCCACGAGGAATTGCGGGTCCTCAGCTACGACGGCAATCCCGAGCGCTTTCACGAAGTGAACGAGCGCTTCCACAATGCGATCTATAAGGGATCGCAGAACGATTATATCGCAGAGATCACCCTGGCGACGCGTGTTCGCGTGCAGCCGTTCCGGCGAGCCCAGTTCCGCAATCTCGGCCGTCTTGCGAAGTCACAGGCGGAGCATGACCGCGTTGTCGTCGCCATCATGCGCGGTGACCGGAATGGCGCCGCGACCGCCATGCGCGATCACATCGTGCTGGTGCGCGATGAATACGAGCACTATGCGGTGTCGCTCTAGGTACCGTTAGATAGCGAGACGGTCCTCGCGCTCAGGCGCGGAGCGAAGAAAGGACGATTTTGCTTGCGACGGACGAACTCGGCTCGTCGTCATCAGACAGCGCGTACAAGTCCAGTGTCTCGCCGCGGAGGCGGGACAGTGTGGTCAGGGCACGGTCGCGATCGCCTTCCAGTAGTTGCGCGAGGTGGGTGGCGGCGGCGTTGGGTTTCCGCTGTCGGATGGCCTTCAGGGTCGACGCGATCATGCTGGCGCTCATGTGGCGGAGGTCGCGGGTCTGGTAGTCCAGCGGCGTCTTCCAGATCGTGGTCCAGACAGTGTGATTGGCGAGATCGGTCAGCAACTCGACAAGCAGTTCATTGCCAGAGCCACGTGCGATGGTCTTGACGGCACGTGTCATTGTGCGTGCGAAGGCGAGGGGATCGTCGACCTCGATCAGCGCATTCATTTCATCGCAGCGCCGCGCCAGCGTGTCGATATAGCTTTCGATCGGAGCCGTCGCCATGGTCCGCGCGGCAAGCGTCGATAGCGCTGTGCGCACATTGAAAAGATCCGCCACCGATTTCAGCGACAATGGCTTGATATATGCGCCGCGGCGCGGGCGCAGTTCGACCAGACGTCGCCGCTCGAGAATGCGGATGGCTTCGCGGATGGGGCCGCGGCTGACGCCGAAGTCCCGCGCGAGGTCGAGTTCGACCAGACGTTCCCCCGCCTTGCGTCGACCGGACACGATTTCGGCGCCGAGTTCCTCCGCGACCTGATCGGGCAGGGTGCGCGGCGCAAAGCTGCGCTCGCCTTCCCTGTCTCTCGCTCTGTCGTCGGTCGATGGCTTGCGAAGCGGCGCTGCCATGACGGTCTCCCTCGAAGCTGTGTCGGTCTTGAGCTGCACGCGGTCGCATGCCCGCATCCTTGCTACTGCGAAAGTCAATTGTTGACAATTGACAATCGGTCACCTTTCATAGGCGGACCATCGCGCGGTCGATACCGGCATCAAGCCGGGCGCGCGTTGCAAAGTCCCGGCGCAAGACCGGGACGCAGGGAGATGAACATGGCGAACACATCCGCGCCGATGGCTATCCGGCTGACTGTGCTCCGTGGGCCCGTTATATGCGGGACCGCGTCGATCGCGAGAGGGCGTGCAATATTCGCGACGCTCGTTGCCGGATCTCTCCATACACACTTGTCGTGAGCGCTCCGATGCGGAGTGCAGATCAGACATCCTTCGCTTCCGATATCCGCGGGCACGCGCATTCGGGCCCGGCAGCGTTAGTTCAGCCGTTGCTGGAGGTGCGCGACTTGTCGCTGTCCTTCACGACGGGACGCGGTGCGTTGTCGATTACGCGGAATGTGAGCTTCTCCATCGCGCCCGGCGAGCGCGTCGGCCTTGTCGGCGAAAGCGGCTGTGGCAAGACCGTGACAGGCCTGTCGCTGCTGCGCCTGCTGCCGCCGCAATCGGCCCGGATCGAGGGGCAAATCCTCTTCAACGGCACCAATCTCGCGACGCTCTCGCCGCGGCGAATGCGCGCAGTGCGCGGGCGCGACATCGCGATGATTTTTCAGGAGCCGATGAGCGCGCTCGATCCGGTTTTCACCGTGGGCGATCAGATCAGCGAGGCTTACCGCGTTCATTTTCCGGTCAGTCGTGCCGATGGGCGCGAGCGCGCCATCAAGGCGTTGCGCGATGTCGGCATTCCCGCACCCGAGCGCCGCTGCGACGAATATCCCCATCAATTATCCGGCGGCATGCGGCAGCGCGTCATGATTGCGATGGCGCTGATCTGCGAACCGAAGCTGCTGATTGCGGATGAGCCGACGACGGCACTCGATGTCACCGTGCAGGCGCAGATCACCGATCTCTTGCGCTCCCTGAGCGAGCGCACCGGCACTGCATTGGTGTTCATCACCCATGATCTTGGCGTCGTCGCGGAAACCTGTACGCGCATGATCACCATGTATGCGGGCGAGGTGGTCGAGGATGCGCCGGTGGACGACGCGCTGATGCGGCCCCGCCATCCCTATACGTCCGGGCTGCTGCGATCCTTGCCTGGTCTGAGCGAACGACGTGGCGCGCTTCCTTCGATTCCCGGCCGCGTGCCGTCGCCGAATGCCATGCCGGCGGGTTGCCGCTTCCGCTCACGCTGCAAATATGCGGCTCCGGGCTGCGAGCGAGAGCAGCCGATGGTCGCGACCGATGCTGGGCGCGCAGCGCGCTGCTGGCGTGCGCCCACGCTCGAATTGCCGGGAGCGGTCAACTGATGTCTGCTATCGAACACAATGACAGCGGCATCCTCGCTGTGCGCGATTTGCGCATTCTGTTTCCGACGCGCGATGGTCGCGACACGGTCAAGGCAATCGATGGCATGGATTTCGATGTCCATCCAGGCGAGACCTTCGGCGTCATCGGCGAGTCCGGCTCGGGAAAGACCACGCTCGGTCGCGCGCTGGTATCCCTGTTGCCGCCAACCGAAGGCAAGATCCTGCACGACGGGACCGATCCGGCGACCCTCACCGCCGAGCGTTTTCGTGCGCATCGCCGCGACTACCAGATCATCTTTCAGGATCCGAACGCTGCGCTGAACCCGCGCATGACCATCATCGACAGCATCGTCGAGCCCATGGAGATCATGCGCGAAGGCGATGCGACCTCGCGCCGCCGACGGGGGATCGCGATGCTGGACCGCGTCGGACTGTCGGCGGAAGCGGCGGACCGTTATCCGCATCAACTGTCGGGCGGCCAGAAACAGCGCGTCAATATCGCGCGTGTCCTCACGCTGCGCCCGAAAGTGATCGTCTGCGATGAAGTCGTCGCAGCGCTCGATGTGTCCATCCGCGGCGATGTGCTCAATCTGTTTGCCGATCTGCAGCGCGAATTCGGCCTGACCTATGTGTTCATCACTCACGATATCTCCGTGGTGTCGCATATCTCCGATCGGATTGCGGTCACCTATCTCGGCAAGCTGATGGAGCTTGGCAGCGCGGAGGATGTCGTCGAGCGTCCGCTGCATCCCTACACGCGGGCGCTGCTGTCGGCGGAGCCGGTCCCGCTGCCATCGCATTTGCGCGTCGATCGCCGCGTCATTCTCGAAGGCGAGATACCGAGTCCCGTTTCGCCGCCATCGGGCTGTCGCTTCCGCACGCGCTGCCCGTCGGTGCAGTCGCGCTGCGCAGAGGAAGTTCCGGCCTGGCGCGAAGTCAAGCCGGGCCATCACGTTGCCTGCCATTTCGCGACGGCCGATGGCCCGCCAGAAGATAATCAGAAGGCGCCCAAGGCGTCATAATCATCGGGAGGAGAACAAGATGCGCGTGATCGATCTCGGACAGCGGCAATTGCGCCGCCGCGATATCCTGGCGCTGATGGGCGGGGCTGCGGCTGCCGGCACATTGGGCCTGCCGGCATTCGCCGAGGAAGCGAAGAAGGGCGGTGTGCTGAAAGTTGCCGCGCCAGCCAACCCGTCGTCGCTCGATCCCGCGACCGGTGGCGCCGGCTCGGATCACAGCATTCTCTGGACCATGTATGACACGCTGGTCGAATGGGACTACGAGACCCTGAAGCCGAAGCCCGGCATGGCGAAGTGGACGTTCCCCGATCCGAAGATCATGGTGCTGGACATCACGGGCGGCATCAAATTTCACGATGGCACCACGCTCGATGCCGAGGCCGTGAAGTTCAATCTCGAACGCAACCGCTCGGATCAGCGCTCCAATGTGAAGCCCGATCTGTCCAGCGTCGAGAGCATCGAGGTGACCGGCCCGCTGCAGGTCACGCTCAAGCTCAAGAATCCCGACTCCGCACTGCCGGCGATTCTATCCGATCGTGCCGGCATGATGGTCTCGCCGACCAACATCAAGGCCCTCGGCAATGACACGGATCGCAAGCCCGTCGGCGCCGGACCGTGGAAGTTCGTGCGCTGGAACGACAACGAGATCATCGTCGTCACGCGCCACGAGGACTATTGGCGCAAGGGCCGGCCGTATCTCGATGGCATCGAGTTCAACATCATCACGGAGAATGCAACGGCGTTACGCTCGGTGGTGGCGGGGCAAAACGACATGGCGTTCCAGCTTCCCGCACGTCTGAAGCCGGTGATCGAGCGCGCCAAGAATCTGACGACGGTGACCTCGCCGACGCTGTATTGCATCCAGCTCTATTTCAACTATGCCCGCGCGCCCCTAGACAATGTGAAGGTCCGGCAGGCCATCAACTTTGCTCTCGACAGGGACGTTTTCGTCAAGGCGGC
This sequence comes from Bradyrhizobiaceae bacterium PARB1, assembly GCA_002256345.1. Classification (GTDB taxonomy): domain Bacteria; phylum Pseudomonadota; class Alphaproteobacteria; order Rhizobiales; family Xanthobacteraceae; genus Tardiphaga. Next base: position 1,093,533 of record NKIY01000001.1, read on the forward strand.
GCTCAGCGGTCTCGGTGAGCCCGCCCGGATGACGCTGCCGAGCTCGCACTGGGCCTATAATAAGGATGTCGCCAACACCTATCCGCACGATCCCGAGCGCGCGAAGAAATTGCTCGCCGAGGCCGGCTACAAGGATGGTCTCGAACTCACTATCGGCGGTTATACCGATCAGGACTCGGTTCGCCGTGGCGAGGTGATCCAAGATCAGCTCGGCAAGGCCGGCATTCGCCTGAAATTCACCCGCGGTACCATCGCCGAAATCAGCGCGCAGTTCTTTGCCACCGAGAAAAAGTTCGATCTTCTGGTGTCGGCCTGGACCGGGCGTCCCGATCCGAGCATGACCTATGCGCTCGGCTTCGACAAAGATGCCTACTACAATGCCGGGCGTACGGCAGACCCCGAACTGTCCAGGCTGATCAAGGAGAGCCGGGTCAGCGAGGATCTCAGCAAGCGTGCCGAAATCTTCGCCAAGATCCAGAAGATCACCGTGGAAACCGCACTCTCGGCGCCACTCGCATTCCAGTTCGAACTGGACGCCTTGTCCGGCAAGGTGAAGGGCTTCAAGCCGAACCTGCTCGGTAAGCCGAAATTCGAGAACATCTCCCTCGGATAATGCCAACGGCGCCGCGCACGACGCGCGGCGCCGCCTTTCAGGTGAAATGGCGCATGATAAAATCTGCACGTCTCCGCATCGTCGGCCGCCGCTTGCTCCAGGCGCTTCCGGTCGTGATCCTGTCCACCTTTATCGTGTTCGGCCTGCTGAAGCTGGTGCCGGGCGATGTCGCCGTGACGCTTGCGGGCGACAATGCCTCGGATCAGCGCATCGCCGAGATTCGCGAGATCTACGGCCTCAACCAGCCGTTTCTGGTCCAGTATGGCTCGTGGCTGCTCAAGGCGTTGCACGGCGATCTGTCGAAATCGCTGATCTCGAACGAGGCGGTGCTGACGGCCATCCAGCGCTGCCTGCCGCATACGATCCTGATCGTGGTTCTGGCTTTGTTGACGGCGCTGATCATCGGCATTCCGCTTGGCATCGCTGCGGCGACGAAGCCCGGTTCATGGATCGACGGCTTCGTGATGGCGATCGCCTCGCTCGGCGTTGCCGTGCCGAACTTCTGGCTCGGCATGTTGCTGGTCGCCTTTTTCTCGCTGCAACTCAATTGGTTGCCTGCGACCGGCGCAGTATCCTTGATGAAGGATCCATGGGTGGCCCTCAGTCATGCCATCCTTCCGGCAGTCGCGCTCGCATCCGGCGGCATCGCCGAAGTCGCGCGGCAATTGCGCTCGTCTTTGGTGGAAATCCTGTCGTCGCAGCAGGTGCGGACGCTGCATGCGAAAGGTTTGCCGCCGTCGTCGATCTTGTGGCGGCACGGTCTCAAGAATGTCAGCGTGAACCTGCTCACGGTGGTGAGCCTGCTGGCCAATCGCATGCTGGCGGCGACGGTGGTCGTCGAAGCGGTGTTCGCCATTCCCGGCATGGGAGGCTTGATCGTCAACGCGGCCATGAACCGCGATTTTCCGGTGGTGCAGGGCGTCGTCTTCACCATGGTGCTGATCGTCGTCAGCATCAATCTTCTGACGGACATTCTCTACAGTGTCCTCGATCCGAGGATTTCGTCATGACCGATGCCGTGATGACAGCCCCGCGCCAGCCCAGCCGGCTTTCGGGTTTCGGGCGCTGGCTGGTCACCGATATTCGCGGCGCGATCAGCCTGGGCTTCCTGCTGGCGCTGCTGCTGATCTCAGTGCTCGCGCCATGGATCTCGCCCTACAATCCGGTGGCGCAGAACATCGATGCGGCGCTGGCGACGATGTCGGCGCAGCACTGGCTCGGTGCCGACGATCTCGGCCGCGATACGCTGAGCCGCCTGATCTATGGCGGTGTCGCATCGCTCTATGCCAGCTTCCTTGCCGTCGCGATTGCGGTGCTGATCGGTGTGCCCGTTGGCGTGCTTGCCGGCTATCTCGGCGGCTGGGTCGATACGGTGATCAGCCGCATCATCGACAGTTTTCTGTCCTTCCCGGCGATCGTGCTGGCGATCGCAGTCACGGGCGCCCTCGGGATCGGTCTGACCAATGGCATGATCTCGGTCGGCATCGTGTTCTCGCCGCAACTCGCGCGTCTCGTTCGCGCCCGTACGCTGGTGGTGCGTAACGAGCTCTATGTCGACGCCGCGCGCTGCTTCGGCGGTTCAACCTCTCGCATTCTCTGGCGGCATGTGTTGCCCAATGCGATCCAGCCGGTGATCGTCCAGGTCACGCTGCTGCTCGCGGCGGCGTTGCTCGCCGAAGCCAGCCTTAGCTTTCTCGGCCTTGGCATCCAGCCGCCGGATCCGAGCTGGGGCGCGATGCTGGCGCGCGCCTATCAGAATATGGAGATCGCGCCCGAGCAGATGTATCCGCCTGGCCTCGCGATCCTGTTTACGGCGCTGGCCTTCAATACGCTGGGTGAGTCGCTGCGCGTCGCCCTCGACCCCACAATGAAACGTAACTGACAAGAACAAGGAAGACGGTGATGACCGCTGATACCAGGGAAGCGCAAAAGGAAGCCGACTATCTCGCCAGGCTGCACGAGCTCTGGGCCAAGGCATGGCCGAAAGGCACGCCGAACAAGCCGCAATATCCTCACGGCGAAGTGGCGCTGACCGAATATCTGCGCATCTGGGCGCGGTCGCAGCCGCAGAAGCCGGCGGTGATCTTTTATGGCCACGTCACCAGCTATGCCGATCTCGACAAGCAGAGCGATCGCTTTGCCGCCTTGTTGATGGCGAAGGGTGTTCGCAAGGGAGATCGCGTTGCCGTCTTCATGCCGAACTGCCCGCAATTCCACATCGCGTTCTTCGGCATCCTCAAGCTCGGTGCCATCCACGTTCCGGTCAGCCCGCTGTCGCGCGCATTCGAACTGGCCTATGAGCTCAATGACACCGATGCCGAAGTTATTGTTGCGCTGGACCAACTGGCGCCGGTGGTCGATCAGGTGCGCGGCGAGACCAAGCTGCGCGAGGTGATCGTCACCTCCTTCGCCGATGTGCTTCCGGCCGAGCCGACCATTCCTGTGCCGGACTCCATTCGTGGCCCCCGCGTCGCCGTTTCTGGCGCGACCGACCTGCTGCCCGCACTCGCGGCTTTGCCTGAGCCGAAGCCGCTGCCGCCGGCCGCACTCGATGATATCGCAGCACTGAATTATACGGGCGGCACCACGGGTATGCCCAAAGGCTGCGTCCATACCCAGCGCGATATGGTCTATACGGCCGCCGCCAATCACGGCATCTCGGTCGTCTCCAATCAGAACAGTATCTATATGTCGTTCTTTCCGGAATTCTGGATTGCCGGCGAGAATTTCGGCCTGATCTTCCCGCTGTTCGCCGGGGCGACGCTGGTGCTGCTGGCGCGCTGGGACGCGGTGGGCGCGCTGGCGGCCATCGACCGCTACAAGGTCAATGTCACCGCGATGCCGGTGGATGGCGCCGTCGAGCTGATGGATCATCCGCGCTTCAAGGAGTTCGACCTGTCTTCGCTCGATCAGGTCCGCGTCGTTTCCTTCGTGAAGAAACTCAATCCCGATTATCGCAAGCGCTGGAAGGATCTCACCGGCATCATCCTCGCCGAAGCCTCCTGGGGGATGACGGAAACGCACACGTCGAACACATTCGTGTCCGGCTTTCAGGAAAATGATTTCGATCTGCTGTCGCAGCCGATTTTTGTCGGCCTGCCGGTGCCGGGTGCCGAATTCAAGATCACCGATTTCGAGACTGGCGAACTGGTGCCGCTCGGCGGCGAAGGAGAAATCCGCGTGCGCACGCCGTCGCTGCTCAAGAGCTACTGGAACAAGCCAGAAGCAACGGCGCAGTCGCTTGTCGACGGTTGGTTGCGCACCGGCGATATCGGCACCATCGATACGCAGGGCTTCCTGCACTTCCTCGGTCGCCGCAAGGAGATGCTGAAGGTGAAGGGCATGAGCGTGTTTCCGCCGGAGATCGAGGCACTGCTCGGTCAGCACCCGAAGGTGCTGGGCTCTGGCGTGGTCGGCCGCGACGATGCCGACAAGGGACAGGTGCCCGTCGCCTTCATCCAGCTCAAACCGGAAGCTTACGGCAGCATCACGCCGGCCGAGATCCAGGCGTGGTGCGCCGAGCGGATGGCCGTCTACAAGGTGCCGGAAATCCGCATCATCGATGCGTTGCCGATGACCGCCACCGGCAAAGTGAAGAAGCAGGAATTGAACGCCAACGCGCCGCTCTGATCGGTGTGCGCCGCTATCCGCGCGCGGCGAAGGCCGTCGCCGGATCGTGTCTGTTGTCTACGGAGAGTCCGATGTCCTTTCGTAAATTGCTGATTGCCAATCGCGGCGAGATCGCCATCCGCATCGCGCGCGCCGCCGCCGATGCCGGCCTCGCCACCGTCGCGATCCATCCGGCCGACGATGCGAATTCGCTCCATGTGCGCATTGCCGATGAAGCGCGCGAAATCCCCGGTCGCGGCGCGCGCGCCTATCTCGATATCGAGGGCGTGATCGGTGCGGCTAAGGCCAGCGGCTGCGATGCGCTGCATCCTGGCTATGGTTTTCTCAGTGAGAATGCCGATCTTGCGCAGCGTTGCGCCGATGAAGGCATCGTCTTTGTTGGCCCGTCGCCCGCGGCGCTCAAATTATTCGGCGACAAGGTCGCTGCAAAGCAGCTCGCCAAGCGCTGTGGCGTGCCGATCATCGCCGGTACCACCGGGCCATCGACGCTGGAAGAGATCAAGGCTTTCTTTGCCTCGCTCGGCGACAACGCGGCGATCATGATCAAGGCGATGGCCGGCGGCGGCGGTCGCGGTATGCGCATGGTCGAGCGTGCTGCGGATATCGATGACGCCTATGCGCGCTGCCAGTCGGAGGCCAAAGCTGGGTTCGGCTATGACGGCGTCTATGCCGAGCGCCTGATCCGCAATGCCCGGCATATCGAGGTGCAGATCATCGGTGATCGCCATGGCAATGTCAGCCACCTGTGGGAGCGCGAATGCACCATTCAACGCCGTAATCAGAAGCTGGTCGAGATCGCGCCGAGCCCGTCACTCACGGACGGTCTGCGTCATCGGATCGTCGAAGCCGCGCGACAACTCGCGTCGGAAGCAAGATATGACAGTCTTGGCACCTTCGAGTTTCTGGTCGACGGCGAAGCCGGCGAGGCGGATGGCGCTTTCGCCTTCATCGAGGCCAATCCGCGGCTGCAGGTCGAGCACACGGTGACCGAAGAGGTGCTGTCCGTCGATCTCGTCGGCGCGCAGCTCGCTGTCGCTGCCGGCGCTACGCTCGTCTCGCTTGGCCTCGACCATGCGTCGGTGCCGAAGCCGCGCGGTTTTGCGATGCAGTTGCGCATCAATATGGAGACGATGGATGTCACCGGCGGCACCCAGCCGACCGGCGGCACGCTCGCCGTGTTCGAACCGCCGGCGGGGCCAGGCGTGCGGGTCGACACGTTCGGCTATGCGGGCTATCGGACCAGCGCGGCTTTCGACTCGTTGCTCGCCAAGGTCATTGTCCACACGCCGATGAAATGGGCTGATGTCGTCGCCAAGGGGGGGCGCGCGCTGCGCGAGTTTCGCATCGAGGGCGTCGCTACGAACATCCCGTTCATCCAGGCCATCCTCGCCCACGCGGATTTCCAGGCCAATCGTGTCAGCACCAGCTTCATCGACCGGAATGTTGCGGATCTCGTGACAGCAGCACAGGCCGTCGCGCCGTCGCTATTCGCCGCCAGCGGTACTGCCGCACACAGTGCGGTATCGTCTGCCACGGCGGAGCCTGTGCCGGAGGGGGCAGTTGCCGTGATGGCGCCGCTGCAGGGTACCATCGTGTCGATCCCGGTGGCCGAGGGCGACATGGTGCGCCCCGGACAGCAGCTCGCCATCATCGAATCCATGAAGATGGAGCATCTCGTCACCGCGCAACAGGGCGGCCGCGTGATGCGGATCGTCGCAGCCGATGGCGCGACGCTGATGCAGAACGAGGCCATCCTGTATCTTGAGCCACAGGATGTCGAAGGCGATCTCGTCGCCGAACAGGCGGAGATCGATCTCGATCACATCCGGCCAGACCTCGCCGAATTGCTCGCGCGGCAGGCCATCACGTTCGATGAAAACCGCCCGTCCTCGGTCGAACGGCGACGCAAGACCAATCAGCGCACCGCGCGTGAAAACATCGCTCAGCTCGTCGATGAAGGCTCCTTCATGGAATATGGCAGCCTGGCCATTGCTGGCCAGCGCCGCCGCCGTTCCGTCGCCGACCTCATCGAGAACACGCCTGCGGATGGTCTCGTCTCGGGCGTCGCTACGGTCAATGCGAAGACGTTCGGCGAACATGCCGCGCGCTGCATGGTCATTTCCTACGACTATACGGTTCTTGCCGGCACGCAGGGGCATATGAACCACAAGAAAATCGACCGCATGCTGTCGCTGGTCGAACAGTGGCGGATGCCGCTGGTGTTCTATGCAGAGGGCGGCGGCGGCCGTCCCGGCGACACCGATCGGCTCGGTCTGACCGGTCTCGACGGACCGTCCTTCGTGCAATTCGCCAAGCTCTCGGGCCTAGTCCCGGTGATCGGCGTCGTCTCTGGCTATTGCTTCGCCGGCAATGCTGCGATGCTCGGTTGCTGCGATGTCATCATTGCCACAAAGAATGCTTCGATCGGCATGGGCGGCCCCGCGATGATCGAAGGCGGTGGCCTCGGCGTCTACCATCCGGCCGAAGTCGGCCCGGTCTCGTTCCAGTCGCCGAATGGCGTCGTCGATATCCTCGTCGAAGACGAGGAGGAAGCGACGCGGGTTGCGCAGAAATATCTGTCCTATTTCCAGGGCGCGATTCCGGCATGGCGTGCACCGGACCAGCGTCTGTTGCGCCGCGCAATCCCGGAAAATCGTCTGCGCGTCTACGACATCCGTAATGTGATCGATCTCATGGCGGATGAAGACTCCGTGCTCGAGATCCGACGCGATTTCGGCGTCGGCATGATCACCGCTTTCATCCGTATCGAGGGCAAGCCGTTCGGCCTCATCGCCAACAATCCGAAACATCTCGGCGGTGCCATCGATGCCGAAGCCGGCGACAAGGCTGCGCGCTTCATGCAGCTCTGCGATGCCTTCGACATTCCCATCGTCTCGCTCTGCGATACCCCCGGCTTCATGGTCGGGCCCGAAGCGGAGAAGACCGCGATCGTTCGCCATGTGGCGCGCATGTTCGTCACCGGCGCGAGCATCACGGTGCCGCTGTTCGGCATCGTGCTGCGCAAGGGCTACGGACTCGGAGCGCAGTCGATGATCGGTGGCGGTTTCCATGCCTCGTTCTTCACGGCGGCATGGCCGACGGGCGAGTTCGGCGGCATGGGGCTGGAAGGCTATGTCCGCCTCGGCTTCCGCAAGGAAATGGAAGCCATCGCCGATCCCGTCGAGCGCGAGACGTATTACAAGAACAAGGTCGCCGAGCTCTATGCCAACGGCAAGGCGACCTCGATCGCCTCGGTTTTCGAGATCGACAATGTCATCGATCCCGCGGAAACGCGGCGCTGGATCATGGCCGGCCTGCGGTCGGTCCCGGTGCCGCCCGAGCGCGCAACGCGCAAGCGCCCCTGCATCGATACCTGGTAATTCGGAGACCTCAGATGACATCAGCCGCATTCGAGACCGCTATCGAAGACACCGGCACCATGCTGATCGGTCCGTGGCGTCAGCCGCGCCAGATGCTGCATGCCCAGACCTACGACTCCCATGCGTCCATCCATGACGATGCGACTGCACAAAAGCTCGGCTTCAAGGGCGGCACCATCGAAGGGCCGACCCATTTCAGCCAGTTCGCGCCGCTCTGCGCCAAACTATGGGGGCAGGCATGGTTCGAGGCCGGCTGTCTCTCCGCTCATTATCGCAACGCCGCCTTCGAGGGCGAGGAGGTGCAGGCAATCCTCGAGAAGCCCACGAATGACTCGCGCCATGCGACGGTCCGGATGGTCAAGCGCGACGGCACGGAAGTGCTGCGCGGCACGGCGTCGGTGGGGCCGGATGTGCCGCCATCGGCGCTCGATGTTAGGCTCACCGAACTGAAGCCGCTGACCGATGCGGTTATCCTGCGCGACATCGAGATAGGCACGACGACTGCGCCGCAGGACGTCCGGATGGATTTCGACCAGCACATGGGCGATCTTTATCCGTTCTCCCTCGCGCAGAAGCTGAAAGTCATCACAGAGCCATCGCCTTACTACACGCCGGACAATGGCGAGGGCTCGCCCTGGGGGCGCCCAATCATCCCGATGGAAATGCTGAGCGTCCTGTTCCAGCACGGCAACAAGAAGGATGGCCTGCCGGTAAAAGGCCCGGCTGTGGGCCTGTTTGCCGATCAGGAAATCCGCGTCATCAAGGGGCCGCTCTTCGTCGGCGAGGATTATCGTATCCGGCGCGAAGTGGTTGCGATGTCCGGCAGCAAGCGCACCGAGAGCCTGTGGGTGCGCACCGAGGTGTGCGACCGCAATCAGGTTCTCGTGGCAACGATGCTGCTCAATCTGGCGACACTCAAGGAGTCGTATTCCGCATATCAGGCGGAATATGCCGGTCTTTATCAAAAACAGGATTGATACGGCTTCGCGCTATTGCGAGTCCACGATTTCCCGCATCAGCGGCTTCGATCCATCGAGAAACACGCGGACGGCATCGCGAACGATGTCGTCCAGTTTCTCCGGTGTGGGCGTTTCATAGACGAAGCGCCGGATCGCCATGTAGAAGATGCGGCCGTGCAGGCCCCAGAACATCTCCACTTCGCGCTCCGATAGCGGGACCGCATCGCTTGATGGGAGCTTCAGGTCGTGGCGCAACTCGCGGCATGCGGGCTCGATGATCTGCTCGCGCACGATCTGCAGATAGCGCTTGGTGATGTCGAACGATTTCATCCCCGAGAACACGAAGATGCGCACCCAGTTATATTCGAACACCTGCTGCACATATTCGAGATAGAACTGCGACAGCCGCGCCTGCAGCGGCTGCGAGCGGTCCTGGATCAGCCCGGCCCATGTGGGTGACCAGCGGCTGAGATAAATCTCTTCATAGACGCGCTCGATCAGCGCTTCCTTGCTCGGGAAGTGGCGATAGATGGCCGAATGGGTGATGCCCATGCGCTTGGCCAGCTCGCGCGTCTGGCCGCCAAAACCCTGCTCAGCGAAGAACTTGATCGCCTCGTTGAGGATGAAGCGCTCGCGCTCGGCAGCGCGCATGTTGCGGCGCGGTGGCTTTTCGACGGTTTTGACGGGCTTTTTGACCATATGCACTTCGATTTGCTTGTGACTGAATATCGCAATCGCGAAAAGAGACCAACTGGTCATTTCTCTTGACCGCAGGAATTTGGCGTGTTCTAGGTTTAAGACCAAATGGTCACAAAAGCTCGGCGTCCGCGAGACGTCTGGGAGGATGAGTTGAAGGCGAGGGCGTTCAACTATGTGAGGGCTTCCACGCTCGTGGAGGCACTGGATGCGTTCGAGGCGGCGGGCAGCGATGCGAGCTATATCGCAGGCGGCCAGAGCCTCGTGCCCGCGCTCGCCTTGCGTTTGCAGGCGCCTGAGGTGCTCATCGACATCGCGCATATTCCCGATCTTCGGGGCATCGAGCTCAGAGGCAGCTGGCTTCGGATCGGTGCACTGACGCGCCATGCCGAGGTGCTCACCGATCCGCTGATCCGTCAGTATGCGCCGCTCTACAGCGAAGCCGCGCCGCACGTCGCTCATCCGGCGATTCGTAACAAAGGCACGCTCGGCGGCAGCGTTTCACATGCCGATCCCGCTTCGGAATTCCCAGCGATGACGCTCGCGCTTGGTGCCGAACTCGAAATCGCCAATCGCGATGGCACGCGCCGTGTGCCGGCGGATGAATTCTTCGTCGATCTGTTTCAAACCGCCATCGAACCCGGCGAATTGCTGGTCGCCATTCATGTGCCGGTCGTTGGGCCGAAGCATCGCTGTGCCTTCCATGAGCTGGCGCGCCGCCGCGGCGATTTCGCTCTGGTCGGCTGCGGCATTCTTGCAGAAGTGGTCGATGACGCGATCGCGCAGATTCGGATCGTATTCTTCTCGGTCGGCAATACGCCTTTACGTGCCTGGAAGGTGGAAGACGCACTGCTGGGGCGTGTGCTCAATCAGGACGCCATCGCCGCGGCCCAAGAAGCTGTTGTCCACGATCTCGATCCGCCCGATGACGAGAATGTGCCACCCGCCATGCGGCGCCATCTGGCGCGCGTGTTGCTCGGTCGGTTGCTCGGTGAGATCGCGAGGCAGGTGCCATGAGCGATCTTGTTGATGTGACCATGACGGTGAATGGCAGCGAGGTCGCGCATCGCGTCCCGGCGCGAACGACGCTCGCCGATTTCCTGCGCCAAACGCTCGAACTCACCGGCACCCATACCGGTTGCGAGATGGGCGTCTGTGGTGCGTGCCTCGTGCTTCTCGACGGCCGCGTCGTGCATTCCTGCCTGACTTTCGCTGTGCAGGCGAGTGGCTCGTCCATCGAGACGGTGGAGGGGCTGACGGAGCGTGCTGCCATCGCCGATCTGCAAGAGGCCTTCCATCAGCGCAACTCCCTGCAATGCGGCTTCTGCACGCCGGGCATGCTGATGACGGCGTACAGTTTGCTGTCGCAGCCCGGCATTCCGACGCGCGAGGAAATCCGCGATGCGCTGTCCGGCAACTATTGCCGCTGCACCGGCTATGAAGCGATCGTCGACGCCATCGAGACCACGGCACGCAACCGTGCCGAAGGTCGTCGCAATACTCCTGCGCGCAAGAAGGCCGACGCATGAGCGCGATCACCTCCCTCGATCGTCCGAACGCTTATATTGGCCGTTCGGTTCCGCGGCCGAATGCTAAGCGACTGCTCGCCGGCCGTGGCCGCTATGTTACAGACATTACGCTACCGCGCATGCTGCACGTCGCCTATGTCCGCAGCCCTTATGCGCATGCGAAGATCGTGTCCATCGATGCGCAGGCGGCGCGCGAGGCGCCTGGTGTGCGGCTGGTCGCCACAGGCGAAGATCTGGCAAAGCTCTGCACGCCATGGGTCGGCACCATGGATCACTTCAAGGGCATGAAGTCGCCGCCGCAATTGCCGTTGCCAGTCGACAAGGTGGTGTGGGCCGGGCAGGCGGTGGTCGCCGTCGTCGCCGATACGCGCGCGCTGGCGGAAGATGCCGCTGAACTGGTGTCTGTCGAGTTCGATGAACTTCCGGCTGTCGTCGATATCGATGCGGCCCGCGATCCCGATGCGCCGGTGATCTCGCCGGAGCTCGGCAGCAATCTGTGCTTCCAAGGCAAACTGGATACCGGCGGCGTCGACGATGTGTTCGCCGGGGCCGCGCATGTGGTCGAGGAGGAATTCCACTTCGGCCGGCACACTGCCGTCACCATGGAGCCGCGCGCGATCATCGCCGATTACGATGCCAGCGAGCCGAAGCTGACTGTGCATCATGCCACGCAGACGCCGTATCAGTTTCAGGATATCTATTCGCGGCACTATGGAATTCCCGAAGCCTGCGTGCGCGTGATCGCACCGGATATCGGCGGCTCCTTTGGCATGAAGCTGCACATGTATCACGAGGACATGGCGGTGGTTGGGCTCAGCATCATGCTGAGACGCCCGGTAAAATATGTCGCCGATCGCATGGAATCCTTCGTGTCGGACATTCATGCGCGCGACCATCGCGTCCGCGCGCGCATGGCGGCGGATGCTGATGGCAATATCCTCGCCATGGATGTCGAGGATGTCACCGGCATCGGTGCTTTCTCCGCCTATCCGCGCACTAGCGTGGTCGAGGGCAACCAAGTCTATCGCCTGATGGGCGCGCCTTACACCTTCAAGAATTATCGCGCCGATCTGCAGGTGGTGTTCCAGAATAAAGTGCAGATGAGCCAGTATCGCGCCGTCGGCCACCCCGTGGCATGCACGGTGACCGAGCGGCTGGTGGACATGATCGCCGCGAGGACGTCGCGCGATGTGTTCGATATCCGCAGCGGTAACTTGATTCCGGACGACGCCTATCCCTGCACGTCGCCCACCGGCTACAAATTCGAAGCCCTGTCGCATCATGCCTGTCTCGCGAAAATCCGCGAGATGATGGACTATGACGGCCTGCGCGCCGAGCAGACGGAGCTGCGCAAGCAGGGCGTCCATCGTGGCATCGGCATCGCGACTTTTGTCGAGATCACCAATCCCAGCCCGGCCTTCTATGGCGTCGGCGGCGTGCGCATCTCGTCGCAGGATGGCGCCATCCTCAAGATCACGCCATCCGGCGATGTGCGTTGCCTGATCTCGATCACCGAGCTGGGGCAAGGCACCGAAACCATTGTCGGCCAGATCGTGGCCGAGCATCTCGGCGTCGATCGCGATCGCATCAAGGTCATCACCGGCGATACGGAAACAACGCCCCATGGCGGCGCCACCTATGCCTGCCGCGGCGCCGGCATCGGCGGCGAAACGGCGCTGCAGGCGGCGCAGAAGCTCAAGGGCAACGTGCTCTCCGTCGCTGCGGCGATCCTGCAGGAGGAAGCTGACAAGCTCGACATGCAGGCCGGCTGGATCATCGACAAGGCCACCAGCCAGCAGCGCATCGAACTCGCCGAGATCGCACGCATCGCCTATTTCCGCTCGGATACGCTGCCGCCGGGCACGCAGGCGCAGCTCTCCGTCGCGCATCATTATGCGCCGGAGGGCTATCCATTTGCCTTCACCAATGGCGTGCAAGCCTGTCATCTCGAACTCGATGTCGAAACCGGCTTCGTCAAAATCCTGAAGATGTGGGTGGTCGAAGATTGCGGCCGCGTCATCAATCCGTTGCTGGTGGACGAGCAGATCCGCGGCGGCGTGGTGCAAGGATTGGGCGCGGCCTTCTTCGAGGAGTGCGTCTATGGCGACAGCGGCCAGCTCACCAATGGATCGCTGGCCGACTATCTCGTCCCCATGGCGGTGGAGATGCCGGATATCGTCGTCGCCCATGTGGAGACGCCAACGCTGGATACCCAGCTTGGCGCCAAGGGAGTCGGCGAAGCCGGCACGGCGGCGGCTTCGGCTGCGGCGATGAACGCCATCAACGATGCGATGTCGCCATTCGGTGGCGCCATCGCGCAGGTGCCGATGACGCCTGCGCGCATACTCAAGGCACTTGGACACATCTGATCAACAAAACTGACAACAGGGAGGGAGCACATGACCAAGGACAATCACAACTCGAGCCGGCTCAACATCTCGCGTCGCCATATGCTGGCTGCGCTCGGCACCAGCGCAACCATGGTCGCGATGCCGTGGATCGCCCGCGCGGCTGACGACAATATCCGTATCGGCTTTCCTACGCCGCTGACCGGTCCCTTCGCCGCCGAAGCCAAGGATCAGGTCAAGAGCGCTGAACTCGCCGTCAAGCAGGTCAACGACAAGGGCGGTGTCAACGGCCGCAAGGTCGAATTGCTGGTGCGCGATGACAAGCTGAATGGCGGCGAAGCCGCGACACGCACGCTCGAACTGATCGAGAAGGACAAGGTGCATGCGATCGTCGGGTCGCTGTCCAGCGCCGTGCAGCTCGCGGTCAATGAAGTCACCCGCGCCCGCGGCGTGCTCTATGTCTCGATCAGCCAGTCCGACACCATCAACGAGGTCAAGGATTTCAGCAAATACACTTTTCACGAAGCGCTGAACCCGACAATGACCACGGCCGCCGTGGCGCGTCATGCCTTCAAGAAGGGCACCAAGGTCGCCCATCTCGTCGCCGACTATGCCTATGGCCATGAAATGCTGCGCGGCTTCAAGCGCGCGCAGGCGGCGATCGGCGCGGAGACAGTGGGCGAGATCATGCACCCGTTCGGCGCCGCCGACTATTCGACCTTCATGCCGCGCCTGCGCTCGATGCGTCCGGATATTCTCTGTATCAGCAATTTCGGCCGCGACCAGGCCAACTCGATCAAGCAGGCGGTGGATTTCGGCCTCAAGCAGAGTTCGAAGATCGTCGTGCCGGTGTTGCTGCACAATCAGCGTTTGGCTGTCACGCCTGAAGTGTTCGAAGGCGTCGTGGGCGGCTCTAATTATTATTGGGGCCTCGAGGGCACGCTGCCTTCGGCCAAGGCGTTCAACGATGCCTATCGCGCGGCCAATGGAGGCGCGATTCCGACCGACTACGGCGCTTACGGCTACACCGGCGTCATGTCGCTGCTGCAGGCGATGCAAGCCGCGGGCGGCACCGACACCGACAAGGTGATCGCGGCTCTCGAAGCGCTGAAATACGACGTTGCCAAGGGCCCGCAATATTATCGCAAATGTGATCATCAGTCGGTGCAGTCGGTGCTCGTTCTTGAGTCCAAGAAGAAGGCCGACATGAAGAGTGACAGCGACCTGTTCAGCATCGTCGCCAATGAAGCGCCGTCGGAACAGGTGCTGCGCACCTGCGCTGAACTCGGCTTCCCCACCTAAGCGAAGGCACGCGCCGTCCCATGGATACAGAACTCATTCTGATGCAGCTCTTTTCCGGAGTTGCCCTCGGTGCCATCCTCGTGATCACCGCGCTCGGCCTGTCGATCATTTTCGGCATGATGGGCGTCGTGAATTTCGCGCATGGTGCCCTGTTCATGGTCGGCGCCTATGCCGGGCTGTGGGTTGCTTCGCTCACGGGCAGTTTCTGGTGGGGGCTCCTCGTGGCCCCCATCATGATCGGCGTGTTCGGCATGCTGATCGAATTCGTCCTGATCCGGCGGCTCTATGGCCGCTCGATCGATGATCCACTGCTGCTCACCTTCGGCCTCAGCTACGTGCTGGTCGAAGGTGTGCGCATCGTGTTCGGCAGCGACGGCATCCCGTTCCCGACGCCGTCACTGCTCACCGGCGTGGTCGATCTCGGCGTCGGCTTCTTCCCAATCTATCGCATCTTCGTGGTCGGCCTCGTCTTCGCCATCGTCGTACTGCTATGGCTCGGGCTGGAGAAAACAAAATTCGGCCTCATCGTGCGCGCCGGCTCGCGTGATCCCACGATGATGCGCGTGCTCGGCGTCGATATCAGCAAGGTCTGGCTCGGCGTGTTCGGCCTCGGCGTCGGCCTTGCCGCGTTGGGTGGCGTGCTGGCCGGACCGATGCGGTCGGTCAATCCCGAGATGGGCGCGCTGGTGCTGGCCGAGGCCTTCGTGGTCACGGTCATCGGCGGCCTCGGCTCGCTGGTCGGCGCTATCATCGCCGGCCTCGTGGTCGGCGTCGTCATCAGCATGACCGCGCTGTTCGCGCCAGAGATGGCGACCATCGTGATGTTCGCGCTGATGGCCATCGTGCTTCTGATCCGGCCGCAAGGCCTGTTCGGCAAACTCGCGTAACGGAGAGACGATCATGAATGCACCCTCCGTTGTCGCTCCATTGTCTGCCAGTGCGTCAAAGCCTGCACGTCTCAAGGCCATGCTGACGACCTACCGTGTTCCGCTGTCGATCCTGGCGCTGTGCATCCTGCCCTGGCTGCTGCCGTCCAAGGCGTTGGCGGTCAATGTGCTGATCTATGGCGTCGTCTGCGTCGGCTATAATCTGCTGTTTGGCTACACCGGCCTGTTGTCCTTCGGCCACGCTGCCTTCTTCGGCGCCGGCGCTTACATCACCGGCATCGCTATCGGCCAGTTCGGCGTGCCCTGGTATCTCGCGGTGCTGATGGGCGTTGCCGGCGGCGCCGTGCTTGCCTTCATCATCGGAGGCATGTCGACGCGCACGCGCGGGATCTATTTCTCGATGGTGACGCTCGCGCTCGCACAGCTCGTCTATTACGTCGCGCTACAGGCCTCGAACTGGACTGGCGGCGAGAACGGCCTGCGCGGCTTCACCGTGAACAAGATCAACCTGTTCGGCTTCGACATCAACTTTCTCGATCCCGTCAACAAATATTACGTGCTGATGATGTTTGCAGCGCTGGCGCTGTGGCTGGTCTCGCGCATCCTCAACTCGCCTTTCGGCGCCGCCATCGAAGCGATCCGCGAAAACGAGCGTCGTGCCCGCACCTGCGGCTACGATGTCGAGCGCACCAAGCTGCTGGCCTTCACGTTGTCGGGCACCATCTGCGCCCTCGGCGGCACCATGTCGGCTCTGCACCTCGCTTTCGTGCCGCTGGACTCGCTGCACTATCTCACTTCCGGCATGATCGTGATGATGACGCTGCTCGGTGGTGCCTCGAGCTTCTTCGGCCCGTTCATTGGTGCGCTCGTGTTCCTGCTGATGGAAGACGTGTTCTCGCTATGGACGTCGCACTGGCAGATCATCGTCGGCTCCATCTTCGTGTTGTTCGTGCTGTTCCTGCCCAAGGGCATCTGGGGCACATTCCTGTCGAGGGTCGTCCGATGAGTGCGCCTCTGCTCGCCGTCGAGAATGTCGGGATGAAGTTCGGCGGGTTCGTCGCGCTGCAGGGCGTGACCACCGAATTCCGTCCCGGCCGCGTCACGTCCATCATCGGGCCGAATGGCGCCGGCAAGAGCACGTTCTTCAACGTGCTGTCGGGTGTGCTGACGCCGTCCACGGGATCTGTGCGCTTCAAAGGCGACGATCTCAGGGGCACGCGCCAGCACGAATTTGTCCATCGCGGCATCGCGCGCTCGTATCAGATCACCAACATATTCCCCGATCTGAGCGTCCACGAGAATGTCCGCGTTGCCGCCCAGGCTGGTCGCGCGCGCTACAATATCTGGACCAATCGCAACAAATTCCCCGAGCTGGATGCATGCGCCGACAAGGCGCTGGAATCTGTCGGCCTCATCGCCAAGCGCGACGAGACGGCGAAATTCCTCGCCCACGGCCAGCAGCGCGCGCTGGAGATCGCGATCGCCCTGATCTCCGATCCGGAATTGCTGCTGCTCGACGAGCCCACTGCCGGCATGGGCCCTGAGGAAACCAAGGAAATGGTCGCGCTCCTGGAGAAACTGGCTGCGCAGCGCACCATTCTCCTCGTCGAGCACAAGATGAAGATGATCCTCGGCCTCAGCGACCGCATTCTGGTGCTGCATCACGGCCAGCTCATCGCCGACGGCACGCCGCACGAGATCCAGACGGACCCCGAGGTTCGTCGCGTCTATCTGGGACAGAACCATGGCTATGCTTGATATCAAGGACCTCAACGCCTGGTACGGCTCCAGCCACACGCTGCACGGCGTCTCGCTCAATGTGAAGCAGGGCGAGGTGGTCGCGCTGGTCGGCCGCAACGGCGCTGGCAAGACCACGACCATTCGCTCCATCATGGGCCTGATGCCGAAGATTACCGGCAGCATGCAATTCGACGGCAAGGATCTCGTGGCGCTGAAAGCCCATGAGCGTTATCGCCTCGGCCTCGCCTATGTTCCGGAAGAGCGCCGCATCGTGCCCGGCCTTACCGTGCGCGAGAACCTGCAGCTCGGCCTTGTTGCCTCGAACGGCAAGATCGACGAGCGCGAGGCCATCGAGGAGATCGCCGAGAGTTTCCCGCGCTTGAAGGAGCGCCTTGATCAGGAAGGCGTCACCATGTCGGGCGGCGAGCAGCAGATGCTGGCCATCGCCCGCGCCACCATCGCCAGGCCGAAGATGATCCTGCTGGATGAGCCGTCCGAGGGCATCATGCCCGTGTTGGTGGAGGAAATGGGCGTGCTGTTCCGCAAGCTGCGCGATCAGGGCGTCACGCTGCTCCTGGTCGAACAGAATGTCGAATGGGCCTTGCGCCTCGCCGACCGCGCCGTGATCCTCGATCAAGGTGAGGTCGTCTATGAGAGCAGTTCGGAAGCGCTGCTCGCCGACAAGGACATGCAGGAACGTTATTGCGCGGTCTGACGCGCCGAAGGACACGATACGATGCAGATGAATGACAGCCAGACCATCCCAGCCTCGCGCGAGGCGGTGTGGGCCGCGCTCAACAATCCCGATGTGCTGAAGCAGTGCATTCCCGGCTGTCAGGAGCTGGAGATGACGTCGCCGACGGAGATGACGGCCAAGGTCGTCATCAAGGTCGGCCCAGTGAAGGCGAGTTTCGGCGGCAAGGTCACGCTGAGCGATCTCGATCCTCCGAACGGATACAAGATCATCGGCGAAGGCTCCGGTGGTGTCGCCGGTTTCGCCAAGGGCGGCGCGGCGATCCAGCTGGAAGCGGTCGGTGAGAACGAGACGATCCTGCATTATCAGGTCGACTCGCAGATCGGCGGCAAGCTCGCCCAGCTCGGTGGCCGCCTGATCGATGCGACGGCGAAGAAGCTCGCGGGCGAATTCTTCATCAAGTTCGGTGCGGTGGTCTCTGGCGCGAGTTCATAGGGCTGCAGCAGCGCTCCACTTTACCTCTCCCCATTGGGGAGAGGTAAAGAAGGGGGCGCGCACAGCCTCACCCGGCGATGAACTGCTTCCGCGCTTCGCGTACTTTGCCCACGACGTAGCGTTTGATCTCGCGCACCCGGCGCGTGTCCTGCGTGTCGGGATGCGAGATCAGCCAATAAGTGCGGGTAAAACAGTCTGCTGGCAGAATGCGTCGCAACTCCGGATAACGCTGTGCCGCATAGTCGTGCAAAATCCCGACGCCATGGCCGGCGCGCACCGCCTCCAATTGGCCGATGACGCTGCCGCATTCGAAACGCCGAGTGATCAGCTCGCTCAGGGTCGAGGCATAGTCCAGCGCGCGGCTGAAGATAATGTCGTGGATATAGGTGATCAGCAGATGGTCGGCGAGGTCGCCGATTTTCCGGATCGCCGGTGATCGTGCAAGATAGTCGTCGGACGCGTAGAAGCTGAGCGTGTAGTCGGTCAGCTTGGTGCAGATCAGCTTGCCGTCCTCTGGCCGCTCCACGGTGACCACCATATCGGCCTCCCGCTTGGCGAGCGAGAAAGTGCGCGGCATGGCGACGAGCTGGATCACCAGGTCGGGATTTTCAGCAGCGAAAGCGCCAAGCTTGTCCGCGAGAAAGTAATTGCCGAGGCCGTCCGGCGCGCCGATGCGCACGGTGCCGGCGATCTTGTCCGCCGCCGAGGTAAGCTGCGAGCCGACCCGCAGCAGTTCGGATTCCGCACGCTCGGCCGCCGCCAGCAACGCGACGCCCGCAGGCGTCAATGACGAGCCCGTGGTTTGTCGGTTGAGCAGCTTGGTCTTGAGGTCCTTTTCCAGCGCGGTGAGCTGGCGGGCGACGGTGGCGTGATTGAGCTTGAGCCGCTTGGCTGCGCCGAGAATCTGGCCCGTGCGGGCGACCTCGAGAAAAATTCGAACCTTGTCCCAATCCATGTTGGGACATTATTGGTTCCATCCCTGCGCCGCAATATACCACCCGGCTGCGCCGCGACCTTTCGCCCGCTACATCAAACACGGGAATGTCACTAGGCAAACTTGAAAGCCGGTTTAGCTTGTCCACATAAGCATAAAATATGCGGGGAGGCTCCCAATGTCGGCATCATACGATCCCGTGACCATTGCTCTCATGCGCGATGTGCTGAGCAAAGTTGTCGCCAAGGTTCCGGAGCAGCATCGTACCTCGGCCAATCAGGCTGCGATCGCGAGCCGTATTCTGGCAACGGCCGCGCAGGGATTGCGGTCCGAAGAAGCACTGACCAATGAAGCTCTGGCGGAAGTGAAGGACATCTTCACAGGCCCGGCTGGCATGAAGCGCCTGCACAGCGAATTGTCGAAAGTTTTTGGGTGAAAGAACCTGGGGCGGATCAGCCGAAGGCGTAATCCGCCCCACGTTCATCGTCTCACCCGAATTTGTGCGAGACGTTCTTTGTCACCGTATAGCAACCAAGCCCTTCGATGCCGCCTTCGCGTCCATAGCCGCTATCCTTCACGCCGCCGAACGGTGTCTCCGCCGTCGATGCCACGAAGTGATTGATGGTGAGATTGCCTGTTTCCACGTCGTTCGAAATGCGCTGCACATTATCGGCGGAATTCGTGAACGCATAGGCAGCAAGGCCGAAGGGCAGGGCATTGGCCTTGGCGATCGCCTCGTCCAGGTCACGTACCGGATTGACCAGCGCCAACGGGCCGAACGGCTCCTCATTCATTGCCAACGCATCGTCGGGCACGTTCGCCAGCACCGTGAGCGGATAGAAATAACCGCGATTGCCGACACGTTCGCCGCCGGCCACCACGCGCGCGCCGCTCTGTTTGGCATCAGCGACCAAACGCTCCATCGCATCCACACGGCGCGGATTGGCCAATGGGCCGAGCTGCGTCGTTGGATCCATGCCGTTGCCGATCTTCAGCGCCGCCGCACCTTCCGCAAAGGTCTTGGCGAAGACCTCAAAATTCTTTTCCTGCACGAAGAAGCGCGTCGGCGCGACGCAAACCTGGCCGGCATTGCGCGACTTGGTCACGACAGAGGCCTTGGCGGTCGCGACCGGATCGACATCGTCGCATACGATCACCGGGCCATGGCCGCCGAGCTCCATGATGGCCGGCTTCATCGCCTGGCCCGCCATCCCAGCAAGATGCTTGCCGACCGGAACCGAGCCGGTGAAGGTGATCAGCCGGATCGCATCGTGCGGCACGAGATAGCTGGAGATTTCGGCGGGATCGCCGAACACCAGATTGAGCACACCCTTCGGCAAACCGGCATCATGGAATGCTCGCACCAGCTGCAATGCGCCGGCCGGGGTTTCTTCCGACGCTTTCAGGATGATCGAGCAGCCCGACGACAGCGCGCCGGCCACTTTGCGGCCCGGTGAACTCATCGGGAAATTCCAGGGCGAGAACGCCGCCACCGGTCCGATCGGCTGGCGATACACCGTGTGCTGCAGGCCGGGGCCGGCCGGGATCACGCGGCCATACATACGCATGCCCTCGGTGGCATCCCACTCGATGATCTCGGCGCCGCGCAGGATTTCGAGCTTGGCCTGCTCCAGTGGCTTGCCCTGTTCGAGCGTCATCGCCGTCGCCATCTCGTCCACGCGCGCGCGGATCAGCGCGGCAGCCTTCAGGATAATCTGTGCGCGCGCATTCGGCGCGGTCTTGCGCCAGACCTGAAAACCGCGCTGCGCCGCAGCGAGGGCGTCGTCGAGATCGGCGCGGGTCGCATGCGGCACCGTGCCGATCACGCTTTCATCAGCGGGATTGATGATCGGTGCACCGGATCTCCGGCGCCACGCGCCGTCTACGTAAAGCTCGATCTCTGGATAGGCCATTCGCAAGTCCACTTTCTCGGTCGTTGGAAGCGGTTGACTCCGCCTCGCTTGCGCGGCAATCAAACATATGTTGATATAATAGAACAAGAGTTCTGTTAGATAGAACGATCTGAAATTCGATCAGGTTGAAGGGGCCGATGAAGGGACGAAGCGAAATGGCGGTGAACGCAGCGGCATCAGCCGCAACGCGCGCCATTTGCTTGCCGGTCATCGCGCGTCGGATGCGCTGAACAACAAGCCTCCAAGAACATGGGTTGGGAGTAGAGACATGAGAGGGCACAAGGCCGCGTGGTCCTTCACGCGCCGCGCAGCGATCGCAGGTGCATTTGCGGCAAGCGCCATGGCATTGATGCCGGCGCAGGCCCAGGACGCCTATCCGAGCAAGATGATCCGCCTGCTGGTGCCGTTTCCGGCCGGCAGCGCCACGGATGTGGAAGCTCGCTTCCTCGCCGAGAAGGTTGGCGCCGTCCTCGGCCAGAAGATCTTGGTCGATAACAAGCCGGGCGCCAATGCGAATATCGGCGCCGCCGAAGTCGCGCGCAGCGCGGGCGATGGCTACACGCTCTATCTCGCCACCAACTCCACCCATTCGGCCAATGTGCATCTCTACAACAAGATGCCGTTCGATCCCGTCGCCGACTTCACGCCGATCGCGCGGCTGACGCGCAATCCGCTGGTGATGGTCGTCAACAAGGATTTTCCCGCAAAGGACCTCAAGGAGTTCATCGCTTACGGCAAGGCCAATCCCGGCAAGCTGAGCTATGGCTCCGGCAACACCGGCAGCATGGCTGCGGCGCAGCTGGTACGCTCGCTGGCCAGCATCGATGCGGTGCGCATCTCCTATCCCGGCACGCCGCAGGCCATCACCGACTTGCTCGGCGGCCGCATCGAATTCGTCATCACCGACGTTGCGGTGACGCGTGAATTCATCAACAACGGCAGCCTGCGTGCGCTTGGCGTGACGACGGTGCAGCGTGTGTCGTCGTTGCCCAACGTGCCGCCGATGGCCGAAGTCGGTCTGCCCGGCTACGACTTCGCCGCCTGGAGCGGTCTGTTCGGTCCGAAGAATGTGCCGGCCGATGTTGTCGAGAAGCTCAACAAGGCGTTCCTGCAGGTGATGGCGACGGATGAGGCGAAGAAGTTCTTCGCCGATATCGGCCTGGAGCCGGACGTTTCGTCGCCTCAGGGCCTTGCCGAGCACGTCATCAAGCAGACGGAGCTGTGGGGCAAGATCATCAAGGAGTCGGGCCTTGAAAAAATCTGATCCCGTCAGCGCTGCCTTCGCGCAGTTGCCGGCGCTGCTGGAGCGTGACACCGCGCTGGTCCAGCGCGGCCGCTTCCTCGATGTTGATTGCCTGCTCGGTTCGACCGAGCAGGGTTATCACGTCGCCATCCGCGCCGGCCGCATCATCGACATGGTGCCGGCGCCCGTGCTGATGCGCTCATGGACCTTCGGTTATCGTGCGACGCCCGAGGCATGGACCGCGTTCTGGCAACCGATGCCGAAAGCCGGCTGGCATGATCTGCTCTCGCTCACCAAGCGCGGCGCGGCCACGCTGGAAGGCGACATCAAGCCGTTCATGACCAACCTGCAATATTTCAAGGATCTGCTGGCCTTGCCGCGCAACGTGGGAGACGCAGCATGACCGCTTATATCGAGCCCATGGTCGGCCGCTATGTGCATGTCGATATCGACGGTACCATGCACCGCATCTATTTCGAAGAAGCCGGGCAGGGCATTCCGCTGGTGTGTCTGCACACTGCCGGCTCCGACAATCGGCAGTGGCGCTATCTGCTGGCCGATGAGGAATTCACCAAGAACTTCCGTATCATCGCTTTCGATCTGCCCTGGCATGGCAAGTCGAATCCGCCCGCCAATTGGGATGGGTCGGAATATCAGCTGACAACCAAGCGCTACACCGAGACGATCCGGGCCTTCTGCAACGCGCTCGATCTCGACAAGCCCGTGGTGATGGGCTGCTCCATCGGCGGGCGCATCGTGCTCAATCTCGCCATCGACCATGCCAGTGAATTCCGCGCGCTGATCGGTCTCGAAGCCGCGGACTTCCAGGCGCCGTGGTACGACACCGCTTGGCTGAATCGCCCCGACATCCACGGCGGTGAAGTCTGTGCGGCGCTGGTCTCCGGCCTCGTCGCGCCGCAGTCGCCGCCGGAAGCGCGCATGGAAACGCTGTGGGCCTACAAGCAGGGCGGCCCCGGCGTGTTCAAGGGCGATCTCTATTTCTATCGCGTCGATGGCGACCTGCGTGGCCGCACGGCTGCGATCGATACCAAGACCTGTTCGCTTTATCTGCTCACCGGCGAATACGATTTCTCGTGCTCGCCCGAAGACACTGTTCGCACGGCATCGAGCATCACCGGGGCAGAGGTGACGGTCATGGAAGCTCTCGGTCATTTCCCGATGAGCGAGAATCCTGCGCAGTTCCGTCGTTACATCGCGCCGGTGCTTGCGACCATCAAACAAAAACACAGTTCCTGAGGAGGGGCATCCCATGAAATTTTTGAAACACGCATTTTATTTATCCGCAGCCCTCGTGTTGTCGGCCCATGCCGCCAGCGCCGCTGAGACCATCAAGATCGGCGTGCTCAACGACCAGTCCGGCGTGTTCGCTGACAATGGCGGCACAGGCTCGGTGGCTGCAGCAAAGCTCGCGGCTGAAGAGTTCGGTGGCGAGATCAACGGCATGAAGATCGAGGTCGTCACCGCCGATCACCAGAACAAGCCCGACGTCGCCGCGGCCACTGCGCGTCGCTGGTTCGACACCGAGAATGTCGACATGATCGCCGATGGCGCGGCCTCGTCGGCCGGCTTCGCAATCCTCGAAGTCGCCAAACAGAAGAACAAGATCTTTACCATCAGCGGCCCCGGCTCGTCGGACTTCACCGGCAAGGCCTGCTCGCCGATCTCGTTCCACTTCAATTACGACACCTATGCGCTGTCCAAGCTGACCTCGGAAGCCATCACCAAGGCCGGCGGCAATACCTGGTATTTCATCTCGGCGGACTATGCGTTCGGCCATGCTTTGCAGCGTGACGCGACAAAATTCATCGAAGGCGCCGGCGGCAAGGTGATCGGCTCGTCCGCGCATCCGCTGGGAACCACCGACATGGCGTCGTTCCTGCTGCAAGCGCAGGGCTCCAAGGCCAAGGTCGTCGGCCTCGCCACCTCGGGCGCCGACGTGCAGACGGCCATCAAGCAGGCCGGTGAATTCGGCATTGTTGAGAGCGGCCAGCAGCTGGCCGGACTTCTCGTCTTCATCACCGACGTCAATGCGCTCGGCCTCAAGGTCACCCAGGGCCTGCAGGTGACGACGTCCTTCTATTGGGATCTCAATGACGACACCCGTGCCTGGGCTAAGCGCTATTTTGCGCTGACCAACAACAAGGTCCCGAGCATGGTGCAGGCCGGCGTCTATAGCGGCGTGCATCACTATCTCGCCGCGGTGAAGGCCGCCGGCACCAAGGATCCGCTGACCGTCGCCAAGAAGATGCACGAGCTGAAGGTCAACGACGCCTACAACAAGGACGTCACCGTGCGTCCGGATGGCCGCGTGCTGCACAACATGTATCTCGTTCAGGTCAAGAAGCCGGACGAGTCGAAGTACAAGTATGACTACTACAAGGTCATCACCACGTCGCCCGGCGAGCAGGCGTTCCGCCCGATGAGCGAAGGCGGCTGCCCGCTGGTCAAGGGCTGATCCAATCAACGCATGCGGACGCGGTCATGCCGCGTCCGCTCCTACGAACTCGATTTTTGGAATGAAAAGGAAAGCGGCATGACGACTGCCATTGGATTCATCGGTCTTGGTGTAATGGGCGAGCCGATGTGCCGCAATCTGGCGAAGAAGTCGGGCGTGCCCGTCTATGGTTTCGATCGTGCCGACGCGCCGCTCGAGCGCCTCGCTGAAGCCGGCGTCAAGCGCGCCGCAACGCTGGCTGAACTGGCCAAGACCTGTGACGTGATTTTTATGGCGCTGCCGAGCGGCAAGCATGTCCAAGCCGTCTGCGAGGGTGATGACGGCTTGCTGGCGCATGCCGATGCACGCCACACCATCGTCGATCTCGGCACCTCGCCGGTGGAAGCGAGTCGCGACCTCGCAAAGAAATTTGCCGCCAAGGGCGCGCAATATGCAGACGCGCCAATCGCGCGCACGCGTCAGGCTGCCGAGGACGGCACGCTCAGCGTCATGGTCGGCGCGTCCGCCGCCAACTACGCGAAGCTGCAGCCGCTGATCGCCACTTTCGCTTCCGACATCACCCATTGCGGCGATATCGGCGCAGGCCAGGTGGTCAAGATCCTGAACAATATGGTGCTGATGGAAACCGTCGTCGCGCTGAGCGAAGCGCTGGAGACGGCGAAGCGCGCCGGCCTTGATCCGAAAGTGGTGTTCGAAACCCTCGCCAAGGGCTCGGCCGACAGCTTCGCGTTGCGCAATCACGGTATGAAGGCGATGCTGCCGGGTACGTTCCCGGAGCGCGCTTTCTCCACCGAATATGCCCGCAAGGACATCTCTTACGCGCTCGATCTCGCGAAGTCGGTGAACATCCAGCTGCAGGGCGCCGAGCTTGCCGACAAGGTTCTCGGCCAGGCGATTGACGCCGGTGACGGCGATCTCTACTGGCCGGTGATCGCCCGCGTCCTTGAGAAATCCCGCACCTGATCGGACCACGATGAATAAGCCTGCAACGAAACCCAAGGCCGATTTGCCTGCCCGTGAGGGCGGCGAGGGCGTTGCCGCCGTGGAGCGGGCGCTGTCCATCGTCGCTGCGCTGGAGAATGCCGACAAGCCGATGACGCTGGCCGAGCTCGCCGTGCGCACCGGCTTTTACAAGAGCACGATCCTGCGTCTGCTCTCGTCACTGATCCCGACCGGCTATGTCACCCGACTGCCGGACGGGACCTATGATCTCGGCCCCACCGCGTTCCGTCTCGGCGTCGCCTTCACCCGCAAGAATGCGCTCGGCCACCATGTGATGCCGGCGCTGCAGGAGCTGGTGGATCGCGGCACCGAAAGCGCGTCCTTCCATGTGCGGCAGGACGCCGACAACCGCGTCTGTCTCTATCGCGTCAATTCGCGTCATGCGACGCTGGACCGCGTCGAGGCCGGCCACAGTTACGCGCTGCTGCGTGGTGCTGCTGGTCACATCATCCTTGCTTACGACGCGGCCAAAGGCGAGCGCTACGATGTCATTCGTGCCCGCGGCAACGATGTCTCGCTTGGCGAGCGCGATCCGAGCTGTGCGGCGGTGGCGGCGCCGGTGTTTGGCCCGCGCGGCATGCTGGTCGGCGTCATCTCGCTATCCGGCCCGCGCGAACGGTTTGGCGAGGCCGAAATCGCGCAGATGAAAAGCACACTCGGTCCGATCGCGCAGAAGTTGACGCAAAATCTCGGCGGCGAATGGCCGGAATTTCAATCTTGAGAAAGATGTTCTGATCGATGGCCACGTCCTCATCCATGCCCGATGTCCTCGTCATCGGTGGCGGCAATGCAGCTCTGTGCTCGGCGCTGATGGCGCGGGAGGCCGGTGCATCGGTATTGATGCTGGAAGCCGCGCCAAAGGAATGGCGCGGCGGCAATTCCATGCATGTGCGCAATCTGCGCTGCATGCATGATGAGCCGCAGGATGTGCTGGTCGAAGCCTATCCGGAAGAAGAGTTCTGGCAGGATCTGCTCAAGGTCACCGGCGGCATCACCAATGAGCCCTTGGCGCGCATGGTGATCCGGCATTCCTCGCGCTGCCGGCCATGGATGCGGAAACACGGCGTGCATTTCCAGCCGCCTTTGTCCGGCGCGCTGCATGTGGCGCGCACCAACGCCTTCTTCATGGGCGG
>NKIY01000017.1 GCA_002256345.1 Bradyrhizobiaceae bacterium PARB1
AGCGTGATCGCCTCTGCCGGCTCGCTGGCGCAGGCCAAGGCAGGGCTCGTTACCGGCACCGCACGGCTCGGCGTCGATCGCGTCGCAGCCGGCGGTTTCGGCACCCTGTCGCTGCTGTCGGGCGGCCTGATCTCGTTCGATGGCGACGTCAACCTTGCCATGAACCAGAGTCTGAGCCTTTACGCAGGCGTCTTCGCCCTCGGCGCCAATGCCGATATCAATTCGCGGGTGGCGTTGTCGGCGCCCTATCTGCGGCTCGCAGGTGCCACGCATTTCGGCAAGGATGGCTACACGCTGCCTGCCGCCCGGTGGGACTTTGGCACCCCGACGCAACTGGCAAGTAACGCCGTCCTCTCGGTCAACGCCGATCTCCTCGATATCCGCGACCGTGTCGTCTTCGGCATACGCCAGGGATTCGACACCAAAGCTGAAACCTACACCGTCGATCGTCGCGGCTTCGCGCTGCTCGATCTTTTCAGCCGCGGCGATATTCGCCTGCTCGGCGCTCGGTACGCGTTCGGGACTGCGCTGCAGTCGCCGGGCAACATCACACTGACTGCCGCGCAGATCTATCCGGCAACGGGCGCATTCGCGTCCGTCACGGCAGGCTATACGGCCGTCGACAATATGATCCGTGCCGGCAGCGTGCTCGATATCCGGCGTTATGGGGATACGATTCCCGACATGCCCTATTCCGCCTTCGGCGTGCTCACGCTTGCGGGCGATACGATCAACCAGGGCGGCGTGGTGCGTGCGCCGTTCGGTAGTATCGGTCTCGGCAGCAAGTCGTCCGGCGGCGCACCGCAAGCGGATTCGGTTCATCTCCTGCCGGGCAGCCTCACATCGGTGAGCGGTGCGGGACTGGTGATGCCCTATGGCGGCACGCTCGACGGCATCACCTATAATTACAACGGCGCGAGCGTGCGGCTCAGCGGTGCAGGACTTATGGGCGGCGTCGGTATCTCGGCGCTGCATCTCGACGCGCAGGCAGGCTCAGTGCTCGACCTGTCGGGTGGCGGCGAGCTGACTGGTGCCGGCTTCGTGTCGGGCCGCGGCGGTTCGGTGAATATCCTGACCACGCCACTCGTCAATTCCAATCCCGGCTATCGCTACAGCGCGAAGGGCAACGAGGTCTATGCCATCGTGCCGAGCCGCTCCGACGCCAATGCGCCGGTTGTGCAGGAAGCGGGCTACGGCCTGCCGTCGGTCGGGCGCCAGATCACCATTCCCGACGGCGTGCCGGGTCTTGCGGCCGGCACCTATACGCTGATGCCAGCGACCTATGCGCTGCTGCCGGGCGCCTATCGCGTCGAGCTGGGCGGCAACGTTAGTCCGGCAGCGACCGGCGTCGTCCCGACCGGCAACGGTTCGCATCTCGTGAGCGCCACGCTCGGCGTCGCTAATACCGCGATCCGCGCGTCGCTACCGAGCCAGGTCATTATTACGCCGGCGAACACGGTTCGTGCGCATTCGTCTTACAACGAGACGGGCTATGATGCCTTCGTGCTGGCGGATGCCGCGCGCGTCGGCGTGCCACGGGCGGCGATGACCATCGATGCGCGCATGCTCGATATCCTGCTGGCCAAGCCGCGCAATGCGGACGGTCGCTCGCAACTGCAGTTCGATGGCGAGTTGCGCAGCGGAGCCCGGGCCGGCAGCGACGGCTTCGGCAGTACCGTCCAGCTTCGCGGCCTCAGCGAAATTCTGGCAACCGGCCAGGTCGCGACGCCCGGCATGGCGGCAGCCTCCGTCTATGCCGACGAGATCAGCAAGTTCGTAGCACCGCGCCTGGTGCTCAACGGCTCCGTGACCGTTGCCTATGGCCAGGCCGGCCGCTTCGCCAGCATCGAGGGTGACTATGGTTCGGTCATCCTGCGTAGCGGTGCGCATCTTTCGGCGGCGGAGGTGATCTTCGCTGGCAGGGGAACAGGCCCCGACGACAAGGGGACCATCACGATCGAAGAAGGTGCGTCGGTCAACACCATCGGCCGCGGCCGTGCCAGCTTCGATTCGCGCGATGGATATGTTTTCGTCGGGGCCGGCGTGCTGATGGTTTCCAACGGCCAGATCAATTTGCTGCTGGGCGAGACGCAGGCGGATGACGGTACCGACGTCAATATCACGATTGGCGGCTGCATCACCTCGGCCTGCAATCTGACCACCAGGATGGTCTCCGAAGGCACGATCGCTGTAGCGACGGCCGGTGCGTTTACGATTGCCGACAACGTGTCCTACGGCACGCGGAATCTCGTGCTCGGGCTGTCTGCGATCAATCTCGGCGAGGATGCCAGCCTCGCGGCGGCCGCGACGTCGGGCCGTCTGCCGGCCGGGCTTGCCCTCAATGGCAGCGTGCTGGCCAATCTGCTCGCCGGCAATACGGCGATCGGTGCGCCGGCGCTCGAAACCCTCGCGCTCACTGCGCGCGATGCGGTGAACGTGTTCGGTTCGGTGACCCTCGATGCCTCGAAGGTGGGCCGGCTCGTCCTGGGAACACCGGCGATCTACGGTTATGGCGCTGGCGGCGACGTCGCGACGATCCGCGCCGGCGAATTCGTCTGGACCGGTTCGACGACGGCGCCGGGTGCGGCGATGGCCGACATGCTCGGCGACAGCAGGTTGAACATCGCGGCCAATCGGGTCGTGTTCGGCTACGGACCCCTTTCGCAGCCGAGCAACACCGTCATCGACAACCGTCTCGCGCTCGGCTTCGCCGACGTCACCATCACCGCCGCCGAATATGTGACATCGACCAACAGGAGCACGCTCGGCGTCTATCATCGGCAGGGCGCTTATACGCCGGCGAGTGGCTATCAATACACCGGCGGCAATCTGACGATTTCAGCGCCGCTGCTCATGGGGGCAGCCGGCTCGAGCAACAGGATAACGGCCGGCGGCGATATCCGCGTGGTCGGAACGGGCGCCGCTGCGGGCACCGTCGATGCGCTCGGTGCCCAGCTCAAGCTGAGCGGCGCCAATATCGTCATCTACACCAGCGTCGTATTGCCATCGGGGCGGCTGGCGCTGACCGCAACGGGCGACATCGTGCTCGGCGACGCCTCGCGCATCGATCTGGCGGGCCGCGCGGTGCCGATGTTCGATGTCACCAAATATAGCTGGGGCGGCGATTTGGTGCTGACCAGCAGTGCCGGCAGTATCCGGCAGGATGCGGGTTCGGTGGTTGACCTCTCAGCGCAGTA
Organism: Bradyrhizobiaceae bacterium PARB1; assembly: GCA_002256345.1. Classification (GTDB taxonomy): domain Bacteria; phylum Pseudomonadota; class Alphaproteobacteria; order Rhizobiales; family Xanthobacteraceae; genus Tardiphaga. Next base: position 3,198 of record NKIY01000017.1, read on the forward strand.
TAATCGCGGTGGCACCGCGACGATCACGGCGCTTGGTGCGGGCGCGGGTCACGTCGATCTCGACGGCACGGTCCGTGGCAGCACAACGGGTCTCTACGATGCCGGCGGCACGCTGGTGCCCTACGATGCGGCTGAATTCACCGTGCAGGCGCAGACGCTCGCCGACTTCGCGGGATTGAACGCGCGTCTCAACGCCGGCGGCGTGTTCGGCGCACGCAAATTCCAGATCAAGCAGGGCAATCTGGTCGTCGGCAATGAAGTGAAGGCGCGCAATGTCGAAATCATCGTCGATGGCGGCAGCCTAACGGTGAACGGCACCATCGATGCCAGCGGCTTCCAGGTCGGCAGTATCCGCCTTGCGGCGATGAACGATCTCGTCATCAACGGCACACTCGATGCCCACGGCACCGGCATGCGCTTTGACAGCTACGGCAAGATCATCGATGCGCCGAACCGCGCGATCATCGATCTGACGACGCGCATGGGGATGCTGACGATCGGCGGCCATGCCGCGTTCGATCTGCGTGCCGGCACGAATGTGGCGATGGGGGCGGGCGCCGGCCACAACGATGGCGTGGCACGCGGCACGCTGACGCTGAACGCTCCGCGTGTCGGAGCCAATGACGTTGCCGTCAACGTGGCAGGTGTGCCGTCGATCTCGGGCGCGAAGACGGTCGCAGTCTACGGGTATCGCACCTATGACGATGCGCCGGAGGCGTTGGTGCCGGATGTCACCGGCCATACGCCACAGGAGATCACACAGAGCTATCTCGACACAATCCACGGTCATAGCGATGCCTTCATCGATGCAGCGCGCGCCAATGCCGCACTGAGCGGCAGGCTCGCGGGACTTGGCACCTATCGCCTGCGCCCTGGCGTCGATATCGTCAGCAAGGTCACCGCGACCAATCCGAACGGCGATCTCACGATCGCCGGCGATCTCGATCTGTCGAAGTATCGCTACGCGCCGAATGCCGATGTCACACCAGGGTCGCCGACCTATGGCTTCGGCGAGCCCGGCGCGATCAATTTCCGCGCTGCCGGCAATCTCAACATCCGTGGCTCCATCAATGACGGTTTCGCGCCACCGCCGACGACGGACAGCGACAATGGTTGGGTGCTCGGCGAGGGCGTCGTGCCCTATGGCGGCGATCTCGTGCTGCCGATTGCCGTCACGCTCGAAGCCGGCACGGTGTTCAAGAAGGGCGCCAAGCTTAATTACGATCTGCCGGCCAGGTTCGGTGCTCCACCGCTCGATCCGGCCGATCCGTTCATTCCCGCCCTCTTGCCGGCGGGCACGGTGTTGCCGGTACGTGCAACGCTGGGAGACGTGCTCGCACTGCCCGCGGGCACCGTCGTCCAGGCGACCATCTACAATGCGAACGGTTCGGTGGCCTATGCCGCCGGCACGGTCCTGCCGACTGCGGTAACGCTGACCGCGGGCATGCAACTCGATGCTGGCACGGTGCTGCGCAGTGCGGCCAGCTTCGCGGCGCTGATCTGGCCGAAAGGCGTGCCGCTGCCGGTGGACATGACGTCCACGGGTGCAATGACGCTGGCGGCGGGATCGCTGATCCCGTCCATGACCAATGTCAAACTTGCGGGCGGCCAGCAGATCGAATTGCGCGCGGCGACCGGCGACCGGCAGGGAGCGAACTGGGCCGTTGCACCAATGCTCGGCGCCGGCGCGACGTCGTGGGACATGCAGTTCACCGCCGGCGCCGATCTCGGCTCGGCCGATGTGCGGGCACGCAACAGCCAGCGCAAGGGCAATATCGTACTCGCCGACAGCCACTATGTGTCTCGGACCCAACCGGGTGGCATTCGCGAGACTCTGAGCGAAGCCGGTGCGGATGTTCTCGGTGACTATTTTCTGCCGAACGGGATCACCGACAAGAGACAGTTGATCGGTAAATCAAAGGCCGAACTTCTTGCCCTTTACGATATTGCGAACTGGGATGATTTAGGAGCTCCCAGCGGGTTCTGGGATCCTGCAGCGGGCAATGTCCAATTGGGCCTGAACAGGCATGGGCTCGATGTTCTTATGACGGCTATGGGCGGCTACCTTCCGGACGGAATGACCGATCCGGCTGGCTTGCTACACAAGAGCCAGAGCGAGATCTTCGCACTCTATGGGCTCGATTCGAGCTATACATGGGAGATCGGCTTCGGGCTGCCAAACAATTTCATGCACTTCGATCAAGGCAACGCCGATCCCATCAACCTGCCGCGGGTGACCACCCACGCCGCGCCATCTTTCAGCGTGATCCGCACCGGCACAGGTAACCTGTCGCTGACGGCTGCCGGCAATATCCGCATGGATTCGCTCTACGGCGTCTACACCGCCGGCACCGCCACCGCGGTCGATCCGGCCTACGCATCTGCGGCGGCAACCTACAAGGCCTGGTACCCCGACCAGGGCGGCAATGTGTTGATCTCGGCCGGCGGCAATCTCGTCGGCGACATCTACGGCCAGTCCGTGCGGCAGAGCCCGTCGAGCGTCATCACCGGCAACTGGCTGTGGCGCCAGGGCACGGGCTCGACAGCGGTCGATACGACAGTGCCCACCTCGTGGTGGATCAATTTCGGCACTTACGTGCCCAACACGTCGTTGCTGAATACGTCCGGGTTGCCAGACCTTGTCGGTTTTACCGGAATCGGCGCGCTCGGCGGTGGCAATGTCGCGATTCGCGTCGGCGGCGAGGCAGGCGCCATCACGCTGCGCGGCAGCCAGGGACAGCAAAATACGGGCGAAGAGAGAAGCCAGGGTCTGGTGGTTGCAGTCGGCGGTACCGGACGCGTCGGCGCCGACGGGTCGCTGGCGCTGACCGGCGGCGGCGATATCGACATGCGGATCGCCGGCGCGCTCAATCCGAATCTCGCGCTCACCAGCGTCACCGAAAAACATGCTTTGCCGGGTGCGCTGATAAATGTTCGCGGTGCGATACAGGTGAACGCAGAGACGATCGGCAGCATCAAGCTTGTCTACCGCCTCGGGGATGGGGCGAGAGACGCTTTCGATCCGCGCGGGTACGATCCCTATGTGGCGACCTCATCTGAAGCGCGGTCCGGCGTCACCGTGGTGCCCGGCGATTCCGCGGTCTATCTGCAGACGCTAGGCGATCTCGTGCTCGGAGGCGCCGGGGATCCCGGTCGCTCCGTCTCGACAAATGCGACTGTCTTCAAGGTCGGTGGGGTCGACTACAGCGGCTCCAGCTGGTTCTCGCTATGGACCGACCACACTGCGATCAACCTGATCTCTGCGGGCGGCAGTCTGACGCCGACAACATCCACGGCTGAAGTGTTTCGCGGGTCTGCAAACCTGAACAGCGACCAGAACAGTACCGATGGAACATTCACTTACCCGTCCATTCTGCGCGCTGCAGCGCTGACCGGCAGCATTTATTACGGTGCCAATGCGCTGCCATTCATGCGCAGTAGCGGTGTACTCGATTATCCCAACGTGACTCTGGCCCCGTCCGCTCATGGCACGTTGGAAATGCTGGCGGGCAATTCGATCTATGGCGGGCAATATACATTCAGTCCGTCCGGCACGGGAACACCGCTACCGACGCCGTTCAATCCGGCCTTCATGGGCGGCGGATTGGTGAGTGGCAAGATAAGATTCACCAACGGATCGGTGCTTGGAACCGTCGATCCGAGCTTCAATCCGGTCCCGTTGTCGCTGTTCGTGTTCGGTCCCAACACCGCTGTGCTTCCCGTCGGCCGCGCGCCCAATGCGGATCCCGTGCGCTTCTATGCACTCACCGGGGATATCGTCGGTCTGAACACCGGCGAGACGTTGACGATTACCAGGACGGACGGAGTCTTCACCTGGCGGAATGCCGGGGCTCCGATCAGGGTCCGTGCGGGTCGCGATATCGTCGGTGCTGGTTTCGCACCGAACACGACGCAGCAAAGCGGAGTTCCCAACGCGACGACTCGCGGCAATCTGATCGTGCACAGCGATCCGAACGACGTTTCGATCATCTCCGCCGGCCGCGACATCATCTATGCCAATTTCGACATCGCCGGTCCCGGCACACTTGAAGTCTCGGCCGGTCGCAATCTGTATCAGGCGGACAAGGGCTCGTTCACCAGTATCGGACCGATCGCGATCGGGGATACGCGTCCCGGCACGAGCATCGCAATACTGGCCGGCGTCGGTGCGACAGGACCGGATTACGAGAGACTGGCCTCGCTCTATCTCGATCCGCGAAATCTGGCTGCTGCGGGCGCGCCGCTCGCCGACCAGCCGGGCAAGGTCGCCAGGACCTATGAGAAGGAGCTCGCGGCATGGCTGAAGGACCGCTACGGATTTGCCGGTCTCGATACCGAAGCGCTGGCGTATTTTGACACGCTGGCGCCCGAGCAACAGTACATCTTCCTGCGCGTAGTGTATTTCGCTGAACTTACTGCGGGCGGCCGTGAATATAACGACGCAAACAACGCGCGTTTCGGCAGCTATCTGCGAGGACGTAATGCCATTGCAGCACTGTTCCCGAATGCATCGGCCTATGACGGCGATATCACAATGTTCGGAGGCTCCGGCGTGCGTACATTGTCGGGCGGCGACGTCCAGTTGTTCTCGCCGGGCGGTCGCACCGTCATCGGCGTCGAAGGGCAGGTACCGCCGGCGTCGTCGGGCCTGGTCACGCAGGGCAGGGGTGACATCCAGATCTACTCGCAGGGCAGTATCCTGTTGGGCCTGTCGCGCATCATGACGACCTTCGGCGGCGATATCATCGCGTGGTCTGCGGAAGGCGACATCAATGCCGGCCGCGGCTCGAAGACGACGGTGATCTACACACCGCCGAAGCGTGTCTATGACAAATATGGCCACGCAGTGCTGTCACCGCAGGTGCCGTCATCGGGGGCCGGCATCGCAACCCTGAATCCGATTGCGGAGGTGGAGCCGGGCGATATCGATCTGATCGCGCCGCTGGGCACCATCGATGCAGGCGAAGCCGGCATCCGTGTCTCCGGCAACGTCAACCTGGCGGCGCTGCAGATCATCAACGCAGCGAACATCCAGGTGCAGGGTACGAGCTCCGGTATTCCGACCGTGCAGGCGCCGAGCATCAGCGCTGCGCTGTCGACCTCGAACGCCGCCGCAGCATCACAGCAGACCGCGACGCCGACCCAGGGCAGCGGCAACGCGCAACCCTCGGTGATCATCGTCGAAGTGCTCGGTTACGGCGGCGGAGCGGATACGGGCAAAGAAGAAGACGATCGTCCGCGTAGCCGCTCCGGTCAGCAAACCTATAACACCGACAGTGCCGTACAGATCGTTGGCTCCGGCACCATGAACGATGAACAGCGACAGCGCCTGATCGACCGGGGGGCGCTGTAATTAGGAAATTTCACGATCAATCACGTCGATGATGCGCCGCGGGCCTGGATCGATACCGCAGGGCTTCGACGAGCAATGCGAATGCCGGGGAAATCTGTCGTCTGCTGGGGTAATAGAGGTGATAGCCAGCATAGGGTTCGCACCAGTCGGCGAGCACTCGGATGAGGCGGCCCTCGGCCAGATAAGGACGTACCTGACCTTCCTGCAGATAAGCGAGGCCGAAGCCCTGAAGCGCGCCGGCAAGCAAGGCGCTCGCGCTGTTGAAGGTCAACTGGCCATCCACCTTGACGTTCAGGGGGCGTCCAGCCTTTTCGAACTCCCACGCGTAGAGACCGCCATGCGAGGGCAGGCGGAGATTGAGGCAGTTGTGCTGCGTCAGGTCTCGCGGCACTTTCGGTTTCTTCCTGTCGGCGAAGTATTCCGGTGAACCTACGATCGCCATTCGCAGATCCGGGCTGATCCGGACGGCGATCATGTCCTTGTCCACGAGTTCGCCGGGACGGATGCCGGCGTCGTACTGGTCCGCCACGATGTTGGACAGACCGTAGTCCACGATGACCTCGACCTTGATATCGGGATAGTTCGGCAAGAACTTCTTGAGTGCCGGCAACAGGATGGCCTGCGAGGCGTATTCGGTCGCCGTAATCCGAAGATTGCCCGCCGGCTTGTCGCGCAACTCACCGAGCGCTTCCATCGCAAGATCGATCTCGTCAAACCTGCTTCCGATGGTTGCGATGAGTTTTTGCCCGGCCTCCGTCGGCGAAACACTGCGTGTTGTCCGGTTCAAAAGTCTTACGCCGAGCCGCTCTTCCAACGAACGAATGAGATGGCTGAGCGCGGAGGACGAGATGCCGAGCTTGACCGAGGCGGCAGTAAAGCTGGCCGCACGCGCGACGGCGAGGAAAGCAACGAGATCGCCGGCGTCCTGACGTTCCATTCCTGAATGTCCTGCAATAATTCATCCTGTTTATCCCATCTAATGACAAAGATGGAGGATGACTAGTCTTTCTGCCATCGATGATGGTGGCGGAGGAGGGCGCATGCGAGCGACTGCAAGAGCATTGGTATCTCTTTGTTTGGCCGCCGCCTTCGCCGGAACCGGCGCGTCAGCGCGTGACGAAGGATCAAGACAGATGGATTTGCAGGCAGTTGCTCCCGATCTGGCGAAGTACCGCGAGGACATCGTGCTCGGCGATCTCTGGAAACGCCCGCATCTTTCGCCGCGTGATCGCGGCATCGTTACCGTGTCGGCATTGATTGCGCGGGACCAGACGATCGAATTACGGCGCTACATGGAGATGGCGCTCGATAACGGGGTGAAGCCGTCGGAGATCTCCGAGATCATCACCCATCTCGCTTTTTATTCGGGATCCGGCAATGCAATGGATGCTGTCGCGGTCGCTGCCGAAGTGTTCAAGGCGCGCGGGATCAACGCAGCCGCGCTGCAATCTAGCGCGAATCCCTTGCCATTGAACGAAGCGTCGGAAGCCGAACGTGCAAAGCGCAACGATGATATGTTCGGCGCCATCGCTCCCGGACTTCTGAAATACACGACCGAGGTTCTGTTTCGGGATCTATGGTTGAGGCCTGACCTCTCTCCGCGAGATCGCAGCCTCGTCACGGTCAGCGCGCTGATTGCTTCGGGGCAGGTCGCGCAGATCACCTATCACCTCAACCGGGCGATGGATAACGGGCTGACGCGCGCGGAGGCTGGCGAGATGCTCGCTCATCTCGCGTTCTATGCCGGGTGGCCGAAGGCTTTCTCGGCGCTGCCGGTCGTGAAAGACGTGCTGGCGAAGCGCGCCGACAAATGATTGCGATGAGGACCAGATGAACAAGAAGATCGTAGCCGCGACGCTGGGTGTTCTCAGCGCTACTCCGGCCGGCGCGCAGACGATCGAAATCGTCGCAAATGGATCGCCGAAGTCGGCGCCGGGATCGTCGCAGTATTTCGGCGGCCATGCCGTCGTTACGCCATTGCTGGCACCGAACGAGACGACGAAGGCAAGTCTGGGCCTGGTGACTTTCTCTCCGGGGGCAAGAACCGCCTGGCACACGCATCCGGCCGGTCAGCTCCTGATTGTCTCGGCCGGGCAGGGTTGGTTGCAGCAGGAGGGGCAGGAGCGGCGCACGATCAATGCCGGCGATGTCGTTTGGATTCCGGCGGGAGTGAAGCATTGGCACGGCGCGACGGCAACGAGTCCGATGAGCCACTACGCCATGACCTATTTCGCCGGAGACAAGAATGTCGACTGGATGGAGCAGGTTGCCGACAAGCAATACGAGGCCCCGTGACGGAGCGAAGACTCACTCATCCGTGATCGCGCGAGAGCGCTTCCGGAGTTTTCGCAGCGGCATTCGGTGAAACCGATCCGGCTGAATGTCGTTGAACAAATCTAATCGGGCGGAACAGCCCGTATCAATACCACCCGTCTCGAAATCGCAGGAACACCACACGGTGTGCGGGCTGCCGTAAGCACCCGGCCGGAACAACCTTCTAGCGCCTGCCAATCGATACTGCATATGGAGTGATGACGGATGACAAATGCGGACCCGACCGATATCTCGCGACGCCATCTCTTGATCGTCGCGGGAGCCTCAGCAGCCATTGGGGCTAGCCCGTTTCGCGACGAGGCCACTGCGGCTCCTGCGGCAAAACAGGTCGCCCCCTCCATGCCTTCTCCCGTTCACACGGCGAAAGTCTCGCTGCAGATCAACGGATCGGTGCATGATCTGACGCTCGATACCCGGACAACGCTGCTCGATGCATTGCGCGAGCATCTTCATCTGACAGGTACGAAGAAGGGATGCGACCACGGCCAGTGCGGTGCCTGCACGGTGATGGTCGATGGTCAGCGGATCAATTCCTGCCTGACCCTTGCGGTGATGCATGAGGGCGCCAAGGTCACGACGATCGAAGGTCTGGGCACGCCCGAAAACCTGCATCCGATGCAGGCGGCGTTTGTCAGGCATGACGGCTATCAGTGCGGATATTGCACGCCGGGCCAGGTTTGCTCGGCTGTGGCCGTTCTGGACGAGATCAAGTCCGGCATTCCGAGCCATGTCACGGGTGATCTCAATGCCGAGCCGCAGGTGACCGCTCTGGAAATGCGCGAACGCATGAGCGGCAACATCTGTCGCTGTGGCGCCTATTCCAACATCGTCGATGCCATGACTGAAGTTGCCGGGAGCCGCGCATGAAGCCCTTTACTTATGAGCGTGCCGCATCCCCGGCGGCAGCTGCCGCAGCAGGGGCGAAGAGCGACAACGCGAAATTCATCGCGGGCGGGACGAATCTGCTCGATCTGATGAAGCTGGAGATCGAAACACCGGCACATCTGATCGATGTGAACGGGCTGGCTTTCGACAAGATCGAGCCGGCCGCGGACGGAGGGCTCCGCATCGGCGCCATGGTTCGGAACACCGCATTGGCTGCCGATGCGCGTGTTCGCCGCGACTACGGCGTTCTGTCGCGGGCACTCCTCGCGGGAGCGTCGGGGCAGCTCCGGAACAAGGCCACCACCGCCGGCAATCTGTTGCAGCGGACACGCTGTCCGTATTTCTACGACACCAATATGGCGTGCAACAAACGCAAGCCCGGCTCCGGTTGCTCCGCGATCGGCGGCGTCACCCGGTCGCTTGCCGTGATCGGCGCCAGCGAGGCGTGCATTGCCACGCATCCGAGCGACATGGCGGTGGCCATGCGCGTCCTCGATGCCAAGGTCGAGACCGTGACGCCGGATGGTAACACGCGGACGATACCGATCGCCGATTTCCATCGTCTGCCCGGCAACGCGCCCGAGCGCGAGACGGCGCTGGAGCAAGGCGAGTTGATCACTGCGGTAACACTGCCGAAGCCAGTTGGTGGCACGCATATTTATCGCAAGGTTCGTGATCGCGCGTCATACGCATTTGCGTTGGTGTCCGTCGCGGCGGTCGTCCAGCGCGACGGCAGCGGAAGCGTGGCGCTCGGCGGCGTTGCCCACAAGCCGTGGCGGATCGAAGCGGCGGAACGCGAATTAGCGCGTGGCGCCAAACCGACGATGGATCGGTTGCTCGATGGCGCCAGGCCGACCCACGACAACAAATTCAAGCTGGCACTCGCGGAGCGCACACTGGCTGCCGTTCTCAACGAGGCGAAAGGCTGAACGATGAAATTCGACACTCCCGCCACCACCAATCCGATCGATCAACTCAAGGTTATCGGTCACGCAACAGATCGTATCGACGGACCGCGCAAAACGACCGGCACAGCCGTCTATGCCTATGAGCATCACGACATCGCGAACACGGCTTATGGCTATGTCGTCGGCTCCGCGATCGCCAAGGGACGGATCACCTCGATCGATCTCGCGCGGGCCAAGGCCGCTCCGGGTGTTCTGACGATCGTCACTGCTGAGACTGCCGGCAAACTCGGCAAGGGTGGACGGAATGCGGCCAAGCTGCTCGCCGGTCCTGAGATCGAACATTATCATCAGGCTGTCGCAGTCGTGGTCGCCGAGACCTTCGAGCAGGCGCGCGCTGCGGCGCAACTCGTGCGCATCGACTATGCGCAGGAACAGGGGAGTTTCGATCTTGCCGCGAGCCGGGACAAGGCGGTCAAACCGAAGGCGAGCGGTGTCGGTGGCGAACCGGAGACAACGGTCGGAGACTTTGCCGGTGCGTTCGCGCAGGCTCAGGTGCAGCTCGATGCCACCTATACGACTCCGGACCACGCCCATGCGATGATGGAGCCGCACGCCTCGATTGCTGCGTGGGAAGGCGACAAGCTGACGCTCTGGACCTCCAATCAGATGATCGCGTGGGGGGCCGGTGATGTGGCGACCACACTCGGTATCGACCGCAAGAACGTTCGGTTGATATCGCCTTATGTCGGCGGCGGGTTTGGCGGCAAGCTTTTCCTGCGCTCCGATGCCGTTCTGGCTGCCCTCGGCGCCAAGGCTGCAAATCGTCCGGTCAAGCTGGCTCTGACGCGTCCGTTCATCTTCAACAACACCACCCATCGTCCGGCGACGATCCAGCGCATCCGTATCGGTGCGACGCGCGAAGGCAAGATCACCGCCATCGCTCATGAAAGTCTGTCGGGAAATCTGCCCGGTGGCGGACCGGAGACGGCCGTGCAGCAGACACGGCTTCTCTACGCGGGCGAAAACCGCATGACGGCGCTCCGCCTGTCCAGTCTCGATCTTCCTGAAGGCAATGCCATGCGCGCACCCGGCGAAGCGCCAGGCATGATGGCGCTCGAAATCGCCATCGACGAAATGGCCGAGCGCCTCCATCTCGATCCCATCGCATTCCGCAACATGAACGACACGCAGGTTGATCCGGAAAATCCGCAGCGGCCTTACTCGCAACGCCAGTTGATCGAATGCATGCGGATCGGTGCAGAGAAGTTCGGATGGGACCAGCGGCAGGGCGCACCAGCGTCACGCAGGGAAGGGGGCTGGCTCGTCGGCATGGGCGTTGCTGCCGCCTTCCGTAACAATCTCCTGATGAAATCCGGTGCGCGCGTGCGTCTGACCCGAGACGGACGGGTCGCGGTCGAAACCGACATGACCGATATCGGCACCGGGACCTATACGATCATCGCGCAGACTGCCGCCGAGATGATGGGCCTTCCGCTGGACAGGATCGACGTCAGGCTGGGCGACTCCTCGTTCCCGGTGTCGGCGGGCTCAGGCGGACAATGGGGCGCCAACAACTCCACGGCCGGTGTCTATGCCGCTTGCGTCAAGTTGCGGGAGGCTGTGGCGCAGAAACTCGGCTTCAATTCGGCCGACATCGCGTTTGCCGATGGGCAGGTCACGTCCGGCAATCGTGGAGCGCCGCTTGCACAGGCAGCGAGCGACGGGGAGATCGTGGCGGAAGATGCGATCGAATACGGCGATCTTGCCAAGACGCATCAGCAATCGACTTTCGGCGCACATTTTGTCGAGCTTGGCGTCGATATCGCGACGGCGGAAATCCGCGTGCGCCGCATGCTGGCGGTTTGCGCAGCCGGCCGTATTCTCAATCCCAAGTCCGCACGTAGCCAGGTCATCGGTGCGATGACCATGGGCGTTGGCGCTGCCTTGATGGAAGAACTGGCGGTGGACAAGCGTTTCGGCATGTTCGTCAATCACGACCTCGCCGGATACGAAGTTCCGGTGCATGCCGACATCCCGCATCAGGAAGTCATCTTTCTCGACGAGACCGACCCGATGTCGTCGCCCATGAAAGCCAAGGGCGTCGGCGAGCTTGGCATTTGCGGCGTCGGCGCGGCGGTCGCGAACGCCATATACAATGCGACGGGCATCCGTGTTCGCGAATATCCGATCACGCTCGACAAGCTGATTGATCGTCTGCCAGCCGTCGGCTGACAGGCGTCGGGAAAACCCCGCGGGACGCTTCCGTCAACCCTCGGCGCCCATCAGGCGGCCAGATGAAAATCCGAAATATGGACCCGGTTGCGGCCGTCAGACTTGGCGCGGTAGAGCGCTGCGTCCGCGCGGTTGAGCAGGGCCTGCAAGGTTTCCGGTTCGGATGAGCGGATGGCGACGCCGACACTGACTGTGGCCTTGATCGTCCCAACGGGAGTTTGAAACGCCAGCCCTTCCAGCGTGACGCGAATCCGTTCGGCGACGGACGAAGCGGCTTTTGGGCTCGACGATGGCAGCAGGATGCAAAATTCCTCGCCGCCCAGGCGTGCAGCGACATCATGGGCGCGGATGTTAGAGAAGATCACTTCGGCGAAGACGCGCAGCACGCGGTCGCCGGCGGCGTGGCCGAATTTGTCGTTGATCGCCTTGAAGTGATCGAGATCCATCAACAGGATCGCCGTGTTCTGCGGCATCTCCTGTGTCCGGTCGTGGAATAGCGCGCGGCGGTTGAGCAGGCCGGTCAGCGGGTCGGTCATCGCATCCGACTTGTGCCGGTTGGTGGTGCGGATCTGGTTGATGGTGAGCGACAGTGCGCCGATGCCGGTGAGGCCGACAATCACCATCAGCGAGTTGAATTCCTCGGCCCAGTTCGATGGACGCGCGGTCAGCACATATTGGCCATTGGCGAGCAGCACGTAACCGCATGCGGCAAAGGACAGTGCCGTGATGAGATAGAGCAGCGCATTGGTGATCATCAGCAGCGGCGCTTCCGAGCGCGCATTCCAGTATTGATGCGCAGCAAGCGTCGTCAGCAGAGCGATCGCGAAATTGGCGGAAGCGGTGCCGATGCCGGTATAGCCGGTTGCGAAGGCCAAAGTCGTCGGCACCAGTCCGAGTACAGTCACTATGACCGTCAATGTCCAGCTCGACCGATGCGTGCAGAACTGGATAGTGCCGCGATAGATCAGGCTGAAGCCGAGGATCAGCAGAGTGAAGGAGACGAGTTGATAGGTCGGCTCGTAGCGTTCAATGCCGAGATAGAACAGTAGCGCCAGAACGGTCAGCGTCAGCCCGGTGGACCAGGTCAGCAGATAGGTCTCGGACCGCGCAACGATCCAGGTCGCAAGCAACGTAAATGCAAGCGCAGTGCAGGACACGCCGATGGCAATGAAAAGAGAGAGCTGATCGAGAAACATGACACGAGGCAATGAAATGATCTGAGTTAGCGCGTGATACGCCATCAACTCTTAGCACCTGACTACCGCCGTGCCATTCGAATTCTATGGTGAGGAAATTGTTACGGTGATCGCCGACGCCTGGCTGTGAGGCGCCGCATGTCATTGAAATGTCTTCGAACATGGCGCTCACACGGCGTTCGACCGCGGGCCAACTCGCAATTGTCGTCATCGCGGTAACCAACTCTAGAGACCCGTCAGCTATGACTTTGAGGGGGATCTCTCGGTGACCTCCGGGACAACAGCCGAGGTCGGGGCATTGCGCTCCGAGGAACAGGGCAGGGCGCAGATGAATTTGGCAGCAGCCACGATCGCAGGCGGTGTCGGCACCATCTTTTTCGCCGCTGCATCGGTATTTTATTATCAGCCGTCCTTCATCAAGCCGGAAAAGGTGATGGACGCGGTGCTGACCACCAATCAGTCCAAGGCCCGCACGGCGGTGTCGCGGCTGCTGCTCAATCCGTCGTCGGCGGAGTTCGACGGGCTGCGCTCGGTGGAGGCCGACGGCAAGAAATATGTCTGCGGCAGCGTGAGCGCCAAAGATCGCAGCGGCACCTATGCCGGGCATCGTGCCTTTGTCTACACCGTGGCCATCGACTTCGCCCGCATCGACGATGACGGAACCATCGCACAGCGGCACGATGCCTATCGCAGCTGCCCGGTGACCGAGGAAGAAGAGCGCGTCGCGCAGTTGCGGTTGTCTGGCTCACCGGGCGGAGCCGCTGCCGTGAAGGCTATGCAGAAGGCAATGCCCGGTGCCGGCACAAGTACGACCGTGCTTTCGAACCTCGCAGGCGGTTCGTCCAATGTGAGCACCGGCGGTGTCGGCGGCACCATGCAGCAGCAGTTGCAGCATTTCTCCGGGCAGCAGACGGCGCCTTGGGTTGGGCAGGAGGGTGGTTCGTTCAAGGTGGCTTCGGCCAAGCCTGTGATCGGTGATGAGACCGAGTGGCGACAGGACAAGCCGCCAGCGGCATGGCCGGCGTTTCCGCCGGAACACGAACTGTCCAAGTCCGGGCCGAAACTCAGCAATGCCGATGCGCTGGCATTGGCGGGGGACGTTGAGCAGCGCTGGGTGCAGCACAAGGCCGGCACGGCGAAGACGCGTCCGTCACTGGACGACATCCGCAACGCTGAGCGCGCCCTGCTGACGATCGACGCCAAGGGGCCCGACTTCCGGGCAGCATGGGCAGCGTTTGTTCGGCTGCGCGCGGTCGAGCGCGAAGCGACAACCTGACGACAGTTCGGTAGAAATCGCATTCCGAGTTATCGCATCGCTGTCGGTTCCGGAACAGGACGGGATATGGGGCGTTTTCCTTTCAATCAGGGAAAGGTGCGGTGTCATGAAGAAAGTATTGGCAATCACATCGGCGATTTTGCTGGCTGCGAGCTTCGTCACGACCGCTGCGTCGGCGAAGAAGGTCAAGCGTAGCCACCACGCGTATCACCAAAGTCATTATTACGGTGGCGGCTATGGCTACCATCGGGGGCCGGCCTATGGCTCGTACGGCATGATGCGCGGGCGCGGGACACCGTATTACCCCGGCTATGGCGCATCCATGCAGGGCAACAACGGCAATTCCGCCTTCGGTAACAATTCGCTCGGCCATATCGAAGGCGGCAATATCGGCGGCGGCAAATAGCGGCGGAAATGGTGGAGCGGCCGCCTCAGGCGTCCGCGTCTTCCTTGATCTCGTACCGGTCTCGAAACAGCAGGACGACGGCCTGCAAGCGGGCACGCCAGCCATCTACGTTCACCGAGCCTGCAGCGGGTGTGACGCGCAACATGGCATTCCAGGGGCGCGAGCCGTAGACGGTGATCTCGAAGCCGCGACTTGGATATCCTTCGCTGGCCCTCAGCGCCTTGACGATGAGATCGGCGAGTTCGGTGCGGGTGACATCGCGCGTGCTCTCGATGGAGAGTTGTGGTTCGAGCGAAACCGGTGCCTTTTCTTCGGGAACGATGGGATCCAGCCCTTCGCCCGCGCCATCATCGGGGGCGGCGGGTTTGGGCGCGTCAAACGGTTTCGTGGCCACGCTGGCGCCCGGCCGTTTCACCAGCCGATCGATCAGGCTGAGCAGCCCACGGTCGCGTTCGGTCTCGCTCACGCTGAGTCTCTTTTTGTTCCAGCAGACGATCTGATCATCGGCAGCGGGGTATGTCGATAGGGAAGGCGTGCCGGGCGGCCTCTTCAGCACGGCCGTGCACAATTATGCTGCGGGTTAGCTTTGTCGCAAAAGTTTCATGGGCGGCCTATAGTGGGGCGGCACGCATTCCCTCACGCCTCAAGCTGCGCCGGCATCACGCCCGCGCCAGGATGGAGACGATCGCCGTGAAATCCACCCGCCTGTTGTTTGCCCTGTCCGCTCTGGCGCTTGCCGCCGTGGCGCAGCCGGCCCGCGCTGCCGACGTGATCTGCTACAACTGTCCGCCGGAATGGGCCGACTGGGCGTCGATGATCAAGGCGGTCAAGGCCGACCTCAATATCGAGATGCCACACGACAACAAGAATTCCGGCCAGGCGCTGGCACAGATTCTGGCTGAGAAGGCAAATCCGGTTGGCGATATCGGCTATTTCGGCGTCACCTTTGGGATGAAGGCGAAGGCGCAGGATGCGCTCGAGCCCTACAAGCCCGCGGGCTGGGATCAGGTCGATGCCGGCCTGAAGGATTCCGAGGGCTACTGGACCACGATCCATTCGGGCACGCTTGGCTTCTTCGTCAACAAGGATGCACTCGGCGGCAAGCCAGTGCCGAAGTGCTGGAAGGATCTCACCAAGCCCGACTACAAGGGCATGGTCGGTTATCTCGATCCGACCTCGGCCGCCGTCGGCTACGTCGGTGCCGTCGCCGCCAATCTCGCACTCGGCGGCTCGGACACCAATTTCGATCCGGCCATCGCCTTCTTCAAGGAGCTGAAGAAGAACGACGCCATGGTGCCGAAGCAGACCTCCTACGCCCGCGTCGTCTCCGGCGAGATGCCGATCCTGTTCGACTACGACTTCAACGCCTATCGCGCCAAGTATTCGGAGAAGGGCAATTTCGAATTCGTGATTCCCTGCGAGGGCACCGTGGTGTTCCCCTATGTCGTCGGCCTCGTGAAGAACGCGCCGCACAAGGACAAGGCCAAGCAGGTCATGGACTATCTGCTCTCGGACAAGGGACAGGCGATCTGGACCAATGCGTATCTGCGTCCGGCCCGCAAGATCGATCTGCCGGAAGCGGTGAAGGCCAAGTTCCTGCCCGACAGCGAATATGCCCGCGCCAGGAGCGTGGACTGGGGCAAGATGGAGCTGGCCCAGAAGGGCTTTAGCGACCGCTATCTCGCCGAAGTCCGTTGATGCACAATGGTGCCCCTGAACAGGGGCACCACCTTACACCCGATGTCTCATAGAACCTTCATTTCGGTCTGCCTGCTGCCGCTCGTGGTGGTGACTGCAGCCTTCTTCGTTCTGCCGATGGCGCAACTGGTCGCCGTCGGTGCCGATGGGCCGCGCGGCGTCGGTGCCTACCTCGCGATCCTCACCGAGCCGCGCTATCGCGCAACGCTGATCAATACCGTGGTGCTCGCCGCGGCGACGACGATCGCTACGCTGGTCATCGCCACCATCGCCGGCCTGTTCCTGCAAAGGCACCGCTTTCCCGGCCGCACCGTGCTGATTGCGATGCTGACATTTCCGCTCGCTTTTCCCGGCGTCGTGGTCGGCTTCCTCATCATCCTGCTCGCCGGGCGGCAAGGCCTCATTGGCGCGATCACACAGGCGATGTCGGGCGAGAAAGTGGTGTTCGCCTATTCCATCTTCGGCCTGTTTCTCGGCTATCTCTATTTCTCGATCCCGCGCGTGATCCTCACCATCATGGCTGCCGTGCAGAAGCTCGATATGGGGCTGGAAGAGGCGGCGCGCTCGCTTGGCGCAAGCCCGTGGGAAGTGCAGCGCGACGTGGTGCTGCCGGCGCTGGTGCCGGCCTTCGTCGCTTCGGGCGCGATTGCCTTTGCCACTGCGATGGGCGCATTCGGCACGGCCTTCACGCTCGCCACCAATATCGATGTGCTGCCGATGCTGATCTATACGGAGTTCACGCTGGCGGCGAATTTCGCCATCTCGGCGGCACTCTCCATCGGCCTCGGCGTCATCGCCTGGGCGATCCTCGCGCTCGCGCGCACGATGACCGGCGGCACCGTCGCCGCGGCGGGGTGACGATATGCGCGATCGCTTGATCTTCGCCGGACAGCTCGGCTTCACGCTCCTTGTCGCGGCGTTCCTCGTCGTGCCGGTGATGCTGTCGATCTCCGCCGGCATCACCGTCAACTACTTCCGCGGCATCCAGTCCGGCGTGACGCTGCAATGGGTCGTGCAGGTCTGGGGGCTGTACAAGAGCGAGATCGGCCTGTCGTTCCTGATCGCCTTCGCGACGCTGATCGTGACGCTGGTCGTTGGCGTGCCCGCGGCCTATGCGCTGCATGTGCGGGGCGGGCGGTTGTCGCGGGTGATCGAGGAGGTCATCACGTTGCCGCTGGCCATTCCTGGTCTCGCCATTGCGCTGGCGCTGCTGCTCACTTATGGCGGCTTCGGCAGCTTTCGGCAGTCATGGTTGTTCATTCTTGCTGGCCATGCGGTTTTCACGATGCCCTTCATGGTGCGGTCGGTGATGGCCGTGTTCGCCTCGGTGGACATCAAGACGCTGGACGAGGGGGCTGCCTCGCTTGGCGCCTCGCCATGGACGCGCTTTCGCAATGTGATCGTGCCCAATGCGATGCCCGGCATTCTCGCGGGATCGCTGATGGTGATCACGCTGTCGCTCGGCGAATTCAATCTCACCTGGATGCTGCACACGCCGCTCACCAAGACGCTGCCCGTCGGCCTTGCCGACAGCTATGCCTCGATGCGGCTGGAAGTGGCCTCCGCCTATACGCTGATCTTCTTCATCATGATCGTGCCCCTCTTGGTGGCGATGCAGATGTTTGCCGACAAGAGCCAGACCCGATGAGCACCATCCCCTCGCATGGCGCCGCCGTGCATGTCGTCAATTGCGGCAAGACCTTTCCCGACGGCACGCAGGCGCTGGCGCCGGCTTCGCTGGACATCGTGGCCGGTGAGACGCTGGTGCTGCTCGGCCCTTCCGGCTGCGGCAAGACCACGATGCTGCGCATCATCGCCGGCCTTGAGACGCCGGATGCGGGCGGTCGCATCCTGTTCGACAAGACCGATGTCACGGCGATGCCGATCGAGCAGCGTCATGTGGGCATGGTGTTCCAGTCCTATGCGCTGTTTCCGAACATGACCGTGGCCGAGAATATCGGCTATGGCCTCAAGATCCGCGGCGTCGGCAAGACGGAGCGCGCCGCACGTGTCGCCGAGATGGTGGCGCTCACCAATATCGGCGGGCTTGAAGACCGCCGCATCGACCAGCTCTCGGGCGGCCAGCGGCAGCGCGTGGCGCTTGCACGCGCCGTCGCCGTGCGTCCGCGCGTGCTGCTGCTCGACGAGCCGCTCACCGCGCTCGACGCCTCGCTGCGCGACCGGCTGCGCAGCGAGCTCAACCGGCTGCTGCGCGAGCTCGGCATCACCGCGATCTATGTCACTCATGATCAGGCCGAGGCGATGGAACTCGGCGACCGCATCGTGGTGATGCGCAAGGGCGCCATTGCCCAGATCGGCACGCCGCGCGAGATCTATTTCGAACCGCAGAATCGTTTCGTCGCCGAATTCGTCGGTGCCGCCAATATCGTCGAAGGCCCGATCGCCGGCGGACGAATGACGCTGCCCGGTGGCTGGCTCGCGCTCAACGATGTGGCCGACGCTATGGCGGCGGTGGCGATGATCCGGCCAGAGACCATCGGCATCGTACCCGAAGGCGAGGCATTTTTGCGCGGCAGCGTCGAAAGCGTCAGCTTCATCGGCGACCGCCAGCGCGTCATTGTGACCAGTGCGGCGAACAGGCCGTTGACGGTCGACGCGCCAAACAGGATCAATGTACGGGCAGGGGAGCGCATCGGCCTGCAGATCGCGCCGGACGCCGTGCGCGTGTTGCCGAAAGAAGATTGATGTCCATACCCACCATCATCGCGCAGATTTCCGATCTGCACATCAAGACGCCGGGCGAACTGGCCTATAACAAGGTCGATACGGCCAAGGCGCTGGAGCGCTGCGTTGCCGAGCTCAATGCGCTGGATCCGCGGCCGGATCTCGTCGTCATCTCTGGCGATCTCGTCGATACGCCGACGCCGGGCGAGTACGAGCATCTGTGGCGCTTGCTGGCGCCGCTGAAGATTCCGTTCATCGGCGTGCCCGGCAATCACGATGCCCGCGACATGATGCGCGCGGCGTTTCCTGACTTCGCCTATGCGCATGCATCCGGTCCGCTCGATCAGGCGCGCACCGTCGGCCCGCTCGATGTGCTGCTGCTCGACTCCCATGTGCCCGGCAAGCCCTATGGCACGCTGGAGCCGGCGACGCTCGACTGGCTCGATGCCACGCTGGGCTCGTCGCACGATCGCCCGGCGCTGCTGTTCCTGCATCACCCGCCGTTCCGGACCGGCATCGCCCATATGGATGTGCAGAACCTGCACAACGCCGCCGATCTCGCCGAGATCGTCTGCAAGCATCCGCGCATCCGGATCGTCGCCGCCGGCCATGTCCATCGCGCCACGCTGACGACGTTCGCCGGCACTGCCGCGACCATTTGCCCGGCGCCGAACCATGCGGTGGATCTCGATCTCGCCGAGCTGCGCGTGCCGTCGTTCCGCGTCGAGCCGCCGGCGTTTCATCTGCATGTCTGGTTTCCGGATGGCGAGGGTGGCCACCTCGTGACCCATCAGGTGCCGATCGGCGACTTCGATGGTCCGCATCCGTTCTTCGGAGCGGATGGGAAGTTGCTCTGATTAGACCAGCGCATTCGCCGCAATCAGCTTGCGATAGAACTCCGCGCTCAGTTTCGGCGTGCGCTTCTGCGTCTGGAAATCGACGTGATACAGACCGAAGCGCTTTTCAAAGCCGTCGATCCATTCAAAATTGTCCATCAGGCTCCAGTGGAAATAGCCCTGGACCGGCACGCCCTCTGATGTCGCGCGCTGCAATTGCCCGAGATAGGCGCGCAGATACATGATGCGGTCGAGATCGAAGATGCGGCCGTCCGGTGCCGGCTTGTCCGATGCAGACGCGCCGTTCTCGGTGATAAAAATCTTCTTCACGTTCCAGAGTTTTGCGACATTGCGCGGCGCCCAATACATCGCTTCCGGGCCGACGCGCAGCCAGTCTGACGCCATACGTGGAAACGACGCCGGCTCTGGTATCAGCGCGAAGCCAGCCGCATCGGCAGGTGCTGCGACGTAGTGTTGCGGCATGTAGATGTTGAGGCCGAGGAAATCGATGGGCGAGCCGATGATCTTCAGGTCTTCCTCGGTGAAGACGGGTGCATTGCCTCCGGCATAAGCGAGAAAGGCATCCGTGTATCGGCCTTCCATGATCACGGTGAGATAGCCGCCATTCATCTCGCGTGTGGCGATCTCCGAGGCGCGGATGTGCTCGGGCGTCTCGATCACCGGAATGCAGGACGCAAGGTTCTCCGCAACGCCAACTTCGGTGCCGGGGCGCCCTTGCGACCGGACCGCCTGCACCGCGAGGCCATGGCCGAGCGCGACGTGGTGGCGGATCTGGTTCAGCTCCTTCTGCGTGGACTTGATGCCCGGTGCCATCTCGATCGGCGCAACGCCATAGCCGAAATCCACGAAGGTCGCGCATTCATTGATGGTGAAGACGTGTTTCACGCGATCGGTGATGTGCTTTGCGACATAACCGGCATAGTCCCCGAAGGCCTTCGATGTCTCGCGTGAGGCCCAGCCGCCGACACGATCCTGCAGCGCCTGCGGCAGGTCCCAGTGATACAGCGTCGCATACGGCGTGATGCCGTTCGCCAGCAATTCGTCGATCAGGCGGTTGTAGAAATCGAGGCCCTTCGGATTCGGTGTTCCGGTGCCGTCGGGAAACACGCGCGGCCACGCGATGGAGAAGCGATAGGCCGTGGTGCCCAGCTCCTTCATCAGCGCGACGTCTTGCTTGTAGCGCGCAAAATGCTCGTTGGCGCGGTCGCCATTGCTGTTGTCGCGGATCTTGTTCGGCAGGCGCGTATAGGTATCCCAGATCGAACGCCCGCGGCCTTCGGCATCGATGGCGCCTTCGATCTGATAGGCTGATGTCGCCGTGCCCCAGACGAAATTTGGCGGAAAGGCGCGGGGCGTGCCGCCTGGCAGTGCAACTGCCGCTTGTTGCGCCTCGGCCGTTGGTATGGCGAGACCGGCGGCGAGGGCGCCTGCGCCTCCGACGAGATGACGGCGCGTGAAACGATGGGACACTGCAACTCCTGTGAAGCGATTGCCGGAGAGATAGCGCTCCGCCCGCGGCAATGACAGGGGACATGAGGCCTCAGCGTGGCCGCATTGGACATTCGGCCGCGGCTGCGACAAAAAGAGAGTGAGCGGCAATAACGTCGGCGTGAACGGGATAGCAGGGATGAGCATGCAAACGGCATCGGTGGCGCGCGTCGCCGTGGTTGGTCTGGGCGGGATCGGGCAGAAGGTCGTCGAAGCGCTCGACCAGGGCATCAAAGGCCTCAGCCTTGCGGCGGTCTCCGTGCAGAACCCGGACAAGCATGCGGCCTTTTTGTCGAAGCTCAGCACGACCCCGCCGGTGCTCGATATCGCCGAGCTCGAAGCCGTTGCCGATATCGTGATCGAATGCGCGCCGGCAAAGCTGCTGCCCGACATCGTTCGCCCCTTTGTGATCAAGGGCAAGACCGCCATCGTCCTGAGCGCCGGGGCCCTGCTGTTCAACGAGGATCTGATCGAACTCGCCAAGGCTCATGGCGGTCAGATCGTGGTGCCGACCGGCGCATTGATCGGCCTCGATGCGGTGACGGCCGCAGCCGAAGGCAAGATCAATTCGGTGACGATGGTGACGCGCAAGCCGGTGAAGGGGCTCGCCGGTGCGCCCTACATCGTCGAGAACAAGATCGACATCGAGAGCATTACCGAGCCGCTGAAGATCTTCGAGGGGTCGGCCCGCGAGGCCGCGAAGGGCTTTCCCGCCAATCTCAATGTTGCCGTTGCACTGTCGCTGGCCGGTGTCGGGCCGGATGCGACGACGCTGCAGATCTGGGCCGATCCGGCGCTGACCCGCAACGTCCATCGCGTTGAGGTGGATTCGGATTCGGCGCGCTTCTCGATGCAGATCGAGAACATCCCGTCGGAGAATCCGAAGACCGGGCGCATCACCGCGCTGTCGGTGATCGCGTTGCTACGCAAGCAAGGCGCGGCGCTGCGGGTGGGGACGTAGTCGTCCCACAACTCTGCCGTCATGGTGAGGAGCGCGCCGCCCGGCGCGCGTCTCGAACCATGAATGGAGTGCGCCGCCATCCTTCGAGACGCCGCGCTTTGCGCGGCTCCTCAGGATGAGGGGAGAGTCGGCGGCGGCCTACCGCCCCTTCTCCACCTGCTGCGCGGTCTCGATACCCTGTGTCCGCGCAATCCGCGCCAGTTCACAGCCTTCGCAATAGCGACGGTCCTTGTAGTCGATCCAGTTGTGGGCGAAGACGCGCTCGTTCGGGATGTCATAGCGCGTCTGCAGCACGCGGACGAGGACGCGCCACGCGGCGATCTGCGCTTCCGTCGGAGGCTTGCGGACATTCGGATAGTTGCCGACGAATTCGACGCCGATCGTGCTTTCATTGTCGATCTGCTGATACGTCGATGAATTGTCGATATACTTGTTGTCGTTGCGGTTGCCGCGATTGAGATGGTTCGGCACCGCCCATTCCGGCGTCGACCAATAGACCGTGCCGTCGGTTTCGACCCAGATGGCGACGCCGCGGCGGTCGGGCTTCTGCATTTGGGCGACGGCATTCCGCCAGGCCGAACCGACTGCGCCCTCCGATTGGTGCACCACGATGTAGCGCCATTCGCGGGCGAGGCGGAGATCAGTCCATGGCCGCAGCCAGACCATGTTGAGGCCGGGAATGTCCGGTGTGCCGCGGGAGCGGGCGGCGATCTCGAAGCTTGACGGCGCAGATGTTGAGGCAGTCTGGGCGGTGGCCGATGTGGTTAACGCGCACAAACCCAACAATGCGACGACGATCCGGGTGCTCATATCCTCGCTTCCGCGGGCATCTCGTGATGCCCTTGGGAAAGCGTAGCCGAGCGGCGCCGGGAGTCAAATCAGGCCGGAGTGAACGTCGGCCGTAGGGCGGATTAGCGTAGCGTAATCCGCCCTACGGTTACGGCGGCGTTCAGTTAAAGTATTCCGGTAGCGTAAATCCCGCATAGAACTTGTCGTTGCGGATCGCGGTCTTGAACGTGTCGGACTGATAGGCCGCGACGATGTCCTTGGCCCATGGCGCCTCCGCATTGCCGCGGCGGACGGCAACGACATTGGTGTAGGGTTTTGTCATCTTCTCCAGCGCAAAAGCCTCCGTGAGCTTCAGCCCGCTATAGATCGCGAAATTGCCCTGCACGGCGGCGAAGTCGGCATCGCCGAGCGCGCGCGGGGCCTGGGCGTTTTCCAGCGGCACGATCTTGATGCCCTTCGGGTTCTTCACGACGTCGAGTTCGGTGACATCGACAGGGTTGTTGTCCTTGATCTCGATCCAGCCGAGATCGCGCAGAATCCACAATGCGCGCTGCAGGTTCACAGGATCGTTCGGTACCACCACGGTGGCGCCGGCTTTCACGTCCTCGGCCCTTTTGTGCTTGGTGGAGTAGAGGCCCATCGGCGGCGTCGGCACGGTGATGATGCCGGTGAGGTCGGTCTTCTGACGCTGATTGTAGCTGTCGAGGAACACCGTGTGCTGCATCACATTGGCGTCGATGTCGTTCTTGAACACCGCCGTGTTGGCTTCGAGACCGGTGGAGAACTCGTAGTATTTGACCGTGTAGCCCTTCTTCTTCAGCTCGGGCTCCACGCCGGCCTTGAACCCGTCGATGTAAGGGCCGGGCACGAAACCGACCTTGATTTCAGTCTTGGCGGGCGACTGTGCGAGCGCGCCGGTGAAAGGGGCGAGCGTGATGGCAGCGGCGGCGAGCGCCGAGAGCAGGGACTTCATGACGTGAGCTTTCAGTGAGCGAGGATTATTTCGGCGACCAGATTTTTACGTCGGCTGCATCGACCTTCACGGGTATCAGTTTTTCGTTGAAGAAGGCGTCGGCGATGGTCTGCTGTTCGGAGAGGCCGGCTTTGGTGACGGCGCCGACCTTGTAGGAGCGATGGCTGTTGGCTTCCTCGACGGTGGCGGCGTCGATGCCCCACAGGCCGGAGAGCAGCTTGGCTGCTTCCTTCGGCTCGGCTTTCACCCATTTTCCGGTCTCGACGAGCTTGCTGTAAATCGTGTTCAGCACATCGCCACGCTTGTCCGCATAGGCGGCCGAGGAGAGATAGTAGCGCTTGTAGCTGGCGAGACCGCCCGAGCCATCGGCCAGCACGCGGGCATTGCTCTGGCGTTGCGCACTGGTGAGGAACGGATCCCACGCTACCCACGCATCGACATTGCCGCCGACGAAAGCGATGCGGCCATCGGCGGGTGGCAGATAGGCGGGCTGGATGTCCTTGAAGTTCAGGCCGGCCTTGCTGAGCGCGGCGAGCAGCAGGAAGTGGCTGCCGGCGCCCTTGGTGACGGCGACCTTTTTGCCCTTGAGATCGGCGACCGTCTTCAGTGGTGATTCCGCCGGCACCACGATCGCTTGCGCTGCGGGCGAGGCGGCTTCCTCGGCGACATAAGCGAGCTTGGCGCCCGCGGCCTGCGCGAACAGCGGCACGGTGTCGGCGACATCGGCGCCGAAATCCACATTGCCGGTGTTGATGGCCTCGAGCAGTGGCAAGCCGCTGGTGAATTCATGCCAGGCGATCTTCACGCCGAGCGGCGCCAGCGCCTTCTCGAGTTCGCCATTCGTCTTCAGCATCGCGATCAGCGTCGATGACTTCTGATAGCCGATCCGCACCGTGTCTGCCGTCTGCGCGCAGGCGAAAGACGTCGACAGCATGGTCGCGAGGGCGGCCATCTGCAGCGCGCGGGTGCGGCGGCGCAGATAGCGGTTGAGGAAATGCGAGAGAAGGATCGGGAGCATGATGATGCCGTTCTGCAAATAACAAATCGAGGTTTGCAGAGGGTGGGAGAGCGACCGGTTCCAGTCAATGAAATGGGAAACTGTAGTTGGAGGCGCGGCGATACAGGCGTTCTTCCAGAAATGGGCGGCGGAGCGAAACGTTCTCTGGCCGCCCGGGAGCTACCGTTTGCGACGGAATAATTTTCTGCATGCGGAGATGAAAGCTGCTCCCGATGCGGCGGCGCGGATCGCAAATCTTGCCAAGCGCCGCTCACCTTTGAAAACACAATCTTCGCGATCTCGCCTAGCGTTTCACCATCACGTCGGCGCATCGGGCGCGACGCATACGGAGCGGGAAAGTCCATGTCAGAGTTGAAGCCGAGGTCGAGACGTATCGTGCTGGCTACCATCGCTGCCACGTTGCTGTTGTCGCAGTTCACCAGCAAGGCGCCGGCGGCGGAACAGCCGAAGGAAATCCGCATCGGCTTCCAGAAGGCCGGCATCTTCCCGGCGGTGAAGCAACGCGGAACGCTGGAGAAGGTGTTCAAGGCGCGGGGCATCGACGTCAGATGGGTCGAATTCCAGTTCGGGCCGCCGATCCTGGAGGCCATCAACACCGGCAATGTGGATTTCGGCTATACCGGCGATGCCCCGCCGATCTTTGCGCAGGCTGCCCGCGCCAATCTGCTTTATGTGGCAGCCGTGCCGTCGATCGGATTCAATCAGGGGATCGTCGTTCCCGACAGTTCTCCGATCAAGACGCTCAAGGATCTGAAGGGCAAGAAAGTCGGCTTCGGCAAGGGATCGAGCGCGCATAACACGATCATCGCCGCGCTGGAGAAGGCAGGCCTGACCTACGCCGACATCACGCCGGTCTATCTCGGCCCCGCCGATGCGGTCGCCGCCTTTGCCGGCGGCAATATCGATGCGTGGTCGATCTGGGATCCCTATCTGTCGCTCGCCGAGATCAAGGGGGCCCGTGTCGTCGCCTTCTCGAAGGACGTCCAGGAATCCAATTCCTTCTTCCTGGCCAACAAGGATTTTGCCGGCAAGCATGGCGACATCGTTGCGCTGCTCAACAAGACCTTTGCCGATGAGGGCAAATGGGGCACTGCCAATCGCGCGGAAATCGCGGCGCGCTTGCAGGAGGCGACCGGTGTCGACAAGGCCGCGACCACCAAGGCGGTGGAGCGCTCCGAATACAATGTGGTCCCGATCAACGAGAAGATAATCGCGACCCAGCAGGAGACGGCCGACCGGTTCTTCAAGCTCGGGCTGATCCCGAAGCCGGTGCAGGTGAAGGACATCGTCTGGGAGTGGAAACAGGGCTCCTGACCCCGCGTTATGGCCGGGAGGCGAATGGTGCTGTCCAACGTCGTCTCCCGGTAATTTTCTGCTCCGCCAGCCCGTTGAAAGCACTGCAATTTTCCGTTTTGTGCAGTGCGGTTGAAATATGTCCCGAAATCAGTCATTTACGACCAAACGGCGCCCGCGAACCGCAGGCCGGCCCCGTGCTTCACATCTGCGCAGAAACATCATTCTATGAACGCTCCCGTGTCCAATCCGGTCGGAGCGCCCGTGCCAGTTATTGAACCGCAGGGGCGTGCCATCATCTCCTTCGATGGCGTCAGCAAGATCTTTCCGCCCAGGAAAGACTCCGCCGAGGTGAAGGCTTGCGACAATATCGACCTCGTCGTACCCGAAGGCGCCATTGTCGGCGTGATCGGCAAGAGCGGCGCCGGCAAGTCGACGCTCATTCGCCTCATCAACGGTCTCGAACTGCCGACCAAGGGCACGGTCACCGTCGATGGCCTCGACATCGGGGCACTCGATGAGCGCGCGCTGCGCCAGGCGCGCCGCTCCATCGGCATGATTTTCCAGCACTTCAACCTGCTGTCGTCACGCACAGCCTTCGACAATATCGCGCTGCCGCTGGAGATCGCCGGCACGCCGCGCAAGGCTATCCCCGGCATCGTCGAGCCGCTGCTGGAAATGGTGGGCCTCGCCGACAAGCGCGATCGTTATCCGGCCGAACTCTCCGGTGGTCAGAAGCAGCGCGTCGGCATCGCGCGTGCGCTGGCGACGAAGCCGAAGGTGCTGCTGTCGGACGAAGCCACCTCGGCGCTCGATCCCGAGACCACCGCCCAGATCATCGCGCTGCTCAGGCAGATCAATGCCGAGCTCAATCTCACCATTCTCTTCATCACGCATGAAATGAGTGTGGTGAAGAAACTCGCCCAGCGCGTCGCCGTGATGGAAGGTGGCAAGATCATCGAGCAGGGGACCACCTACGAGATCTTCTCGAAGCCCCAGCACGCGACGACAAAACGTTTTGTCGGCGAAGTCACCGGCGGCAATGTGCCGGACTGGCTGCAGGCGCGTTTGCTCGCCGATTATGCGCCGGGCCGTCAGGCGGTGATCCGCATCGCCTTCACTGGCGCCGATGCGGACGAGCCCGTGTTGTCGCGGCTGACGCGCGCTTACGGCGTCGACTTCAACATCATGCATGGGCAGATCGAATATGTCGCCGATCATCCGTTCGGCACGCTGATCGCCTCCGTCGCCGCCGAGCCCGAGCTGCAGGCGAAGCTGATCGCCGATCTCAGGGCCACCCGCAACACCGTGGAGCATCTCGGCTATGTCGCCTGAACTCATCAACATGATCGCGTCGTCGACGCTGGACACGCTGGTGATGGTGGCGCTGGCCGGCATTTTCGGCACGCTGGCCGGATTGCCGCTCGGTATCTTCCTCGCCACCAGCCGCAGCGGTGAGTTGTTTCCGGCACCGAACGTCAATCGTCTGCTCGGCCTCGTCGTCAATGCCACGCGCTCGACGCCGTTCATCATTCTCGTCGTCGCCATCGTGCCACTCACGCGGCTGATCGCCGGCACGTCCATCGGTACCAGTGCCGCCGTCGTGCCGCTGACCATCGCCGCGACGCCGTTCATCGCCCGCGTTATCGAAGGTGCCATCCGCGAAGTCGATCAGGGCCTCGTCGAGGCCGCGCGCGCCTTCGGCGCCAGCCCTCTGCAGATCGTCTGGAAGGTGCTGTTGCCCGAGGCGATGCCGGCAGTGACGCTCGCGCTCACTCTCGCGACTGTCAGCCTGATCGGCTATTCGGCCATGGTCGGCGCCGTCGGCGGCGGCGGCCTCGGCGATCTCGGTATCCGCTACGGCTATCAGCGCTTCATGCCGGAAGTGATGGCGACGGTGGTCGCCGTGCTGATCTGCCTCGTGCAGGGCGTGCAGAGCCTCGGCGATTTCATCTCGCGCCGCCTCGACAAGCGCACCCGGAAATCCTGAGCGGCAACGCTCACTCTCGTTTCTTCACAATGGAAAACAGTATGTCTCTTCGTCGTCTACTTCTCTCCGTCGCCGCCTTTGCTGCCTTCACCAGCGCTGCCAGCGCCGAGACCATCAAGGTCGGCGTCACGCCCGGTCCGCATGCCCAGGTGCTGGAAGCCGCCAAGGCTGTCGCCGCCAAGAAGGGCCTCGACATCCAGATCGTCGAGTTCTCCGACTATGTGGTGCCGAATGCAGCGCTGGAAGCCGGCGATCTGCAGGCCAATTCGTTCCAGCATCAGCCTTACCTCGACAACCAGGTGGCCGATCGCAAGTACAAGATCGTCTCGGTGGGCAACACCATCAACTTCCCGATGGGCATCTATTCGAAGAAGGTGAAGAGCTGGGACGAGGTGAAGACGGGCGCCACGCTGGCGATCCCGAACGATCCGACCAATGGCGGCCGCGTGCTGATCCTGCTGCGCGACAAGGGCGTCATCAAGCTGAAGGACGGTGTCGGCTTCAAGCCCACGCTGCTCGACATCACCGACAATCCGAAGAAGCTGAAGATCACCGAAGTCGATGCCGCGCAGCTGCCGCGCACGCTGCCTGACGTCGATGTCGCCGGGATCAACACCAACTACGCCTCGCAGGCCGGCCTCGATCCGGTGAAGGACGCGATCCTGCGCGAGGACCCGAAGGGGCCGTATGCCAACATCATCGCCGTGCGCACCGCCGACAAGGACAAGCCCTGGGTGAAGACGCTGGTGGAGAGCTATCAGTCGCCGGAAGTGAAGGCGTTCATCGAGGAGAAGTTCAAGGGCTCAGTGCTCGCGACCTGGTAAGGTCTTTCTTTTCCCTCCCCCCTGGCGCGGCATAGCCGCGCGACGCGGGGAGGGTGGATCGAACGCCTTGGCGAAGCGGAGCTTCGCTTGGGCGTTCGAGACGGGTGGGGTGCTTCCCCACACTCCGTCCTTCGTGGGGACAGACCCCACCCCGGCCCTCCCCACTGCGCCGCTTCGCGGCTTGGGGAGGGAGCACTGCTCTCGGCGCTTTGTGCGCTCAGCGCATCGTTCCCGATCAACCTGTCAAACAGCCTCGTACATTCCTGAACTCACGCGATCGCCTTCTCGCGGCGCTTTCGCGCCCGAGTTTTGCGCATTCCCTTCGCCCTCTCCTTAAAGAGGGCGTGCGGAACGCCGGGTGCCGAGCACCCGTTGGTGCCTGATGCCGATGCGGTACTCCGCAAGGATATGCATCAGGACTTTCCGGAATGCCGGGCAAGGCCCTGCGTTCCGCACGCGGTGTTCGGGGGCTGCTGCCTGCCCAGGGGGCGGTCCGATCCCCGTTATTTGGCCCAAGGCGAGGGGCCGGGGGACGCAGCAGTAAGAATCCCAGACGCCTCGGCAACGGTCGTCCGTCATGCGATCGACGAGATTGCTCTACCGGCCTTGGTCGAGCCGTTCCGATGCCGGCATGGCACCGATCCGTCCCTCCCGCAGCCTGCGGAGGTCTCCCTTCTTTCGCGTGACGCCGCAACTCCGGCATCCACCGCATCCAGCCCCGCGAACGTGACGATCGCGCTCGCCCCTCTCATCGAAGCCGGACGGAGGAGATAATAATCCTTGAAAGAATGTCGTCAAGAATAAAATAGGAAAACTGTCATCGCGCGCGCCATCTGTCGTCCCCGCGAAAGCCGGGATCCGGTAGACACCGGCAAAGCGTTTTCACCCGCGCGGCCTGAGTTTACCGGGTTGCCCGGTCGAGCCGGGCAACGACAAGGCAGGAGGCTTGGGGACTTCGCCCGCAGAGAGGTTGAGACCCCCGGCGCAACGTGTTACCTGACGCGGCATGCGGGTATAGCTCAATGGTAGAGCAGCAGCCTTCCAAGCTGAATACGAGGGTTCGATTCCCTCTACCCGCTCCAAACTCCGAAATCGCTGTTTTGTGGAACGATATTGGCCATTTCGGCCTTGCTTTGGCATGTTTTTCTGTCTCGACGTCCGGGACTGGACGGCGCTGAAACCGGTCGGTATCGAGGCCGAAGTTTTTCATCATTCTCGTTTCTGGAGCGTTTCATGCCAGCCACTCCGGTCATTGCCGGTTTTGCGATCGGCGTCGTTTTCGGTGTCGTCGGCTTGTTGAGTGGCTTCTGTCTCATGAGCAGTCTGCGCGACTGGTGGACGCGCGGCGATGGCCGGAGGATTCGCAGCTACGCGCTCGCTGTCGCCGTCGCCATTTGCGGAACTCAGCTGATCGCCGGCTATGGCCTGATCGACATCGCGAAATCGCTGTATCTGCAACCGTCGTTTTCGGGGCCGCTGATTTTCATCGGCGGATTGTTGTTCGGGCTCGGCATGGTGTTGTCGAATGGTTGCGCGTCCAGGGCCGTGGTGTTGCTGGGGAAGGGGAACCTGCGATCGCTGGCTGTTCTCGCGATCATCGGCGTCACCGCGCAGATGACTTTGAAAGGCCTTCTCGCGCCGGCACGGCTGGCGATCATGCAATGGACACAGATGACACCGTCGGTGAATTCCGTGCCTGCGCTGTTTGATCGTTTCGGTTTGAATGAAGGGGCCGCCCGCATCGCTGCCGCGTTGATCGTCGGCGGTGCGCTTTTGGTTTTCGCTCTGGCGCATCGCGAGCTCCGTCGCTCGCCGGGCCAGGTGCTCGCGGGCATTGCGATGGGTCTGCTGGTGATCGCCGGTTGGCTCGCTACGGGTTGGCTCGGTGCTGACGAGTTCGATCCAATTCAGGTGGCGTCGCTGACATTCATTTCGCCGGTCGCCGACACCCTGCAATTCATCATGCTGTCGACCGGCATGACGCTGAATTTTGGTATCGCACTGGTCGCCGGCGTTCTAACCGGCAGTTTGCTGACCGCGCTGTTGACGGGCCGCTTCGAATTCGAGGGATACACGTCTGCGGGCCATACCGGGCGTTCGATGGCAGGCGCGGCGTTGATGGGGATCGGTGGCGCGATGGCCTATGGCTGTTCGATCGGCCAGGGATTGACCGGCCTTTCCACGCTCGCATTGCCATCCTTTGTCGCGGTCGCCGGCATTCTTGCCGGTGCTGCATTGGCGCTTCGCGGGCTGACAGTGCGCGCCGCTTTTGCGGCGCAATAACAGCGTCCAGCCGATTTCTTTAGTTCGATTGCGCCTGCGCCTGACGGTTGCTAATCAATCTCTGGATCGGCAGAGGTTTGACGCGCGATGAACAGGCGAGGCTACATTCAAGCACTGTCGGTCCTCGTCTTCGCCTGGGCTGCGATAGGACCGCTCGCTGCGCAGACGCGCCCGGTGAAGCCGGATGCTGCACCCGACAAGCCTTTCGCCGAACATTTTATCGCATTGCAGCTCTCGGATGCCGATGCGAAAAAAGAACGGCTCGTTCTCAGCGTCGCCAGCAATGTCCTGAAGGCCTACGGGCCCGACAAGGTCGCTGTGGAAGTCGTGACGTTCGGCCCGGGCATCGATCTCTTGCGGGCCACAAACGAGCATCGCGTGCTGGTCGATAGTCTGGTGAGCCAGGGGGTGCGCTTTAACTTTTGCGGCAATACGCTGGACAGTATCGAGCGCGAGACCGGCAAGCGCCCGACCATGAATCCTCATGCGCATGAAGTGCAGGTTGGCGTCGGCCATATGCTGGATCTGGCAGAGCGCGGTTTTACGATTGTACGTCCTTGAAAAGGAGCTTTGAGATGCGATCGATATTGGGAGCTATTTCCGGCATCATTCTGTTTGCGCTGACCTTGTCGGCAGGCCATGCCGCGGACAAGGAGCACCGCGTCGCCATTCAGGTCAATCAGAACGATCCGGCGGTGATGAATCTGGCGCTCAACAATGCCACCAATGTCATGGAGTTCTACAAGGCGAAGGGCGAGGTCGTTCAGGTCGAAATCGTCACATTCGGTCCGGGCCTGCACATGCTGCGTGACGATACGTCGCCGGTGAAGGATCGCATCAAGCAGATCGTCGATGCGAGCTTTCCCTCCAATGTCAAATTCATCGCTTGCGGCAATACCAAGGAAGGGATGGAGAAGCGTGAGGGCAAGCCGGTCAGCATGATCTCCGATGCCACGGTGGTGCCATCGGGCGCGGTGCGGCTGATCGAGTTGCAGGAAGCCGGCTGGAGCTATCTCAAGCCGTGATGGTGCTTACTTGGACGGCGGCACCTTGCGCGCCAGCAGCATCCAGTTGCGCTGGATGATCTCGCGCGGCGATCCGTCGACAAGAATCGCGATGCCGATCCGTGCGCCGAGCATGATGCCGATGACGGCAATCGGCCAGGACAGCGCCAGCAGCGATCCGGCGCTGATGCCCTGACCGATGGTGCAACCGCCGGCCAGAATGCCGCCAACTCCCATCAGGCACGCGCCGAGCAAATGACGGCGCATTTCATGATCGTCGTCGAATGCTTCCCACCGCAGCTCGGCCGCAAACCATGCGGCGGCCCACGCACCTGCGATGACGCCGAACACGCTGCCGACGCCAAAATCCGCGAAATTCGTGACGTTCAACACGCCGGCATAGAGCGCCTTTCCAATGGTCGAGACGAAGGTCAGGCTTTGCGGACGCGGCGGTCCTGCGAAGTCATCATTCAATCCCACCGTGGCGATCCAGCCAGCAACGATCAGCAGACCGAGCGTCACGCCGGCCGTCAGCAGGCGCGGCGCACGGCGCAGGCGTTTGTCGGTCAGCGCCAGCCAGCACAGGCTGCCGCCGATCAGCACGGCAAGGGGCAGGCGTAGGTCATGACCGGTTGCCTGCGTGAGCCAGGAGGCAAAGTCGGCGCGGGTACTATCGGGCATCTGGATCGACAAGGGCTCGATCACGCCGATGCGTAGATCGGCGAACAGGCCGCGGAGCGTCGCATAGGCGGTTGCGCCCAGCACGAGGATGACGACGAGGCTTTTGAGATCGCCGGTGCCAAACCGGACGAGCGAGCCAAAGCCGCAGGTGCCGACCATGGCCATGCCCATGCCGAACATCAGGCTGCCGATGACGATGGCGACAAGGGGAAGGGCGGTCGGAATGAATGTGGTGAGTTCGGGCGCCAGAAAACCGGTGAGCACCAGAGCCTGGGTGCCGAGCATGGCAATGCCTAGCGCTAATCCAAACACCTTGAGACGGCGACCATCGCCGCCCATCAGCGCGTCCTCGATCGCACCGAACGTGCAAAGGCGTGCGCGTTGCACGGCGAAGCCCGCAACACCGCCAATGGCAAAGCCAGCCAGCGCAGATAACCAGGCAGACATATTCTGCATGGGTTTCCTCCTGATGTGAGGCGATGCGACCTTACGGGCCGTCGCCTCCGCCTGCCGGGTTCGGCGGCGTTATTTTTTCTTTGTCGGCGCCGGTGTGGCGCAGAAGATATCGTAGATGACCGAGATAACGCGTCGCACATCGTCGTTGGCGAGGCTGTAATAGATCGTCTTGCCGTCGCGGCGCGTCTCGACCATGCCGTCATAGCGCAAGCGCGCGAGCTGTTGCGACACCGCGGACTGCCGCAGCGACAGGATGTTTTCGAGTTCGGACACCGAGCGTTCACGCTCGGCCAGCAGGCACAGCAGCAGCAGGCGGTTCTCGTGCGAGATCGCTTTCAGGAAATTGCTGGCCTTGCGGGCCTTGCGCATCAACTGGTCGAGTTCGGGGGAATATTCCGCCCCGTCCCGCAATTCGTCTTCGAGTTCGGATGAGATGATGGAAGCCATAGGGAAGCGCGTGTCCCGCGAATGTTGGAGCGTCAGGAACGATTGGCGTTGGGCTGTGAGGTCGTCAGTCTGGCGGCATACTTTCCGAGCAAGCCCCAGAAGGATTCGTCATTCATGTAACCGGTGATGCGGCCGATCTCGTGGCCATCATCGACGATTACAAAGGTCGGCGTGAAACGCACCGGCGATGCCAGCGTGAAGCCCGGCGCCTTGTCGCGATCCATGTTGATGCGGCGCAGCGGAAGCACCTTGGCTTCGTCGGTCTTGTCGTAACTGGGGGCGATCTCGCGATTCCATCGCGCGCACCAGACGCAGCCGTCGCGCTCGAACATCACGAGCTCGGACGCCGCGGCGCTGCCGGACGCCAGCGCGGCGGTCATCATCAGCAAGGCTGCGATCAGCGAAGTTTTCAGCGCCAGTCTTGACATCATGTGATACATATACACGAATTCGAATATTTATACCAGAGTCGGGCTCGCCGTGCTGTCATCGATCTCATTGCTTGGAGCACTCGGCGCAGGTCTGTTGTCGTTCCTGTCGCCATGCGTGCTGCCGCTGGTGCCGCCCTATCTCTGCTTTCTCGCGGGCGTCAGCCTGGACGAACTCGACGATCGTGGCGGGCAGGACGGCTGGCGGCCGAATATGCGGGTCGTGGTGCTGTCCTTTGCATTCGTACTGGGCTTCGCCACGGTCTTCGTTGCGCTCGGCGCGTCGGCATCGCTGATCGGCAAGGCCATCACGGCGCATTTCGAAACGCTTGGCATCATTGCGGGTGCGCTGATCGTCGTGCTCGGACTGCATTTTCTTGGCGTCTTCCGCATCGGATTGCTGTTTCGGGAGGCGCGCTTTCAGGCCGCGCGCAAGCCGGCCGGTTTTCTCGGCGCCTATGTCGTGGGGCTGGCTTTTGCCTTTGGCTGGACACCATGTGTGGGGCCTGTGCTGGCGGCGATCCTGATGGTGGCAGGCGCCGAGAGCGCCCCCGTGCAGGGCGCGCTGCTGCTTGCGGCCTATGCGCTCGGGATTGGTATCCCTTTCATGCTGGCCTCGCTGTTTTCAGGGCCTTTCATCCGCCTGATGATGCGGCTGCGCCGGCACATGCCCGTGATCGAGAAGGTGATTGGTGGCGGGCTTGTCGTGACCGGCATTCTGTTTTTGACTGGCGGCATGCCGCGGATTTCAGGCTGGATGCTGGAAACCTTTCCAGCGATCGGGACCCTTGGGTGATGCGGATCGGGAGGATCGGATGAGCGGTGGAATGACGAGGCGGCATGCGCTTGCGGCGATCGGCATCGGCATAACCGCGCTGCGGAGCGCGCCGGCATCGGCGAAGGCGACGCTGGGTGACGACGGGCTCTACCAGATGGACTGGTATCTCGAGAGTTTTCTCGATCTCGGCGAGGATCTCGCAGGCGCGACAGCCAAGGGCAAACGCTTCGCCATCATGTGGGGCCTCAAGGGCTGTCCCTCATGCAAGCGTCTGCACGAAAGCTATATGACCGATCCGAAAATCGAGACCTACATCCGCGACAATTTCGAGATCCTGCATCTCAATCATATCGGCTCCCGCGAGGTCACCGATTTCGACGGTCGCAAGCGCGGCGAGAAGGCCTTTGGCGAAGCTTATGGCATTCGCTTTACGCCGACGATCCAGTTCTTCCCGGAGACAGCAGCGGGTCTCGCTGCGAAGAGCGGGCAGGCGCGTGAAG
Source organism: Bradyrhizobiaceae bacterium PARB1 (assembly GCA_002256345.1). GTDB lineage: Bacteria > Pseudomonadota > Alphaproteobacteria > Rhizobiales > Xanthobacteraceae > Tardiphaga. Next base: position 38,941 of record NKIY01000017.1, read on the forward strand.
TCGCCCGCATGCCCGGATTGCTGGAGCCCACGGAATTTCTCGCGATGTTCCGTTATGTCCGTGAAAAGGGCTATGAAACGGCGCCATTTCCGGAGTGGCTGAAGAAACAGGCCTGATTACGAGGCCGGTCTGCTGAGGCGTATTTGAATAGAACCCTGTCCCGGACGCGCCGCAGCGTGAAACGCTGCTGCGCAGAGCCGGGACCGTACCAGGCGCCGGAGTTTGTAACGGTCCCGGCTCTGCGAAGCGGCATGAGAATGCCGCGTCGCGTCCGGGACACCCCCATCTGTTTAACGAAGCTCGTTCAGAAGTCGAGCTTGTCCTGGATCGCGGCAATGCCGGCCTTGGCACATGCTTCATCTGCATCGCCGCCGGGCGCGCCGGACACGCCGATGGCGCCGAGCGTCGCGCCGCCGCTTTCGATCATGAGGCCGCCACCGATGATCACGACGTTCGGCAGATTGCGCAGGCCTGCCTGCATCATGCCGGGCTGGCTGATCGCGTTGAGTTCCGTGGTGCTGTTGCGGAAAGTCGCTGAAGTCCATGCCTTGCCGGTGGCGGTCGGCGGTGTGTGAGGTCCGGCAAAGCGGTCGCGCAGCAGCACTTGCGGCGTGCCGAAGCGATCGACCACAGCGACGGCGACCTGATAGCCGCGCTTCTGGCAATCCTTTAGTGCGGCCCGCGCCGCATCGAGCGCCAGCTCAAGTCCGAGCGACTTGTAGCTGACCACGGCTTCTTCCGCGCGCGCCATCGATGATGCGGCGATCGACAGCGCAATGGCAGCCACCAGGGTTTTCATTGTCATGTCGATCGACGCTTTCTCTTGTTACTTGTTGATCGGCGATTCCGGGTCGAACAGGAATGCGATGATGTCCTTGATCTGCTGCTCGTTCAGCACCTTGTTGACGCCGAAGCGCGGCATGTTGGAGCAGGCGAACACGGCCTGGGAATTGTACACCTTGGTATAGGCGTTCTTGATTTCCGCCGGATCATATTTGCGATCCTTGCCGTAATTGGTCAGGCTCGGCCCGAGCGTGCCGTAGCTGACTTCCTTCTGCTCCATCTGGTGGCAGGCGTAGCAGTTGCCGCCACTGACGGTGTCGGGTGGATCCGAGAACTGGCCGCCGCGGCCATTATTGGCGATCTTGGCACCTTCCTTCCAGTTGCCGAGAAATTTGCCATCGGCGGGATAGACGACCCGCGCCAGTTCACGCGCGACGATCTTGTCGGCCTCCGCGCTGGGAACGTCGTTATGATAGGCGTTGCAGGTCTTGAGCGTCTCGTCCGGCTCGATCCGTGCCTGCCATTCCGGTGGCGCCTTGCCGAAAGTCGATTTCATATAACGATCGACGAGAGCGGGATCGGGGCCCTTGGCCGCGGTCTGTGCGAATGCCGTTGTCATCATCCATGAGCTTGCGACGAGAGCGAGCGTGGCGACTGCGAGAGATCGGTTCATCTCAAAACTCCTTATCGCTTGATCGACGGCACGTTGAGTTCGCCGGCCGATGCTTGCTTCTGGAGGAATACGGTGAGGGCGGTGATGGCGTCGGAGCCATATTCCGGCACGGGCCAGCGCTGCTGACGGAAGCAATCCCACAGACGATGCTGCATGGTGCGCAGCGCGCCTTGCGAGACGCGATAGGTCGGCCAGCCGCCCATGGTTTCCTGCGCGGGTTTGCCGGGCTTGGAAAAGTTCGGCAGGCCCTGCAGACGGATGCGCTTGCCTTCGTCGGCGTGGCAGGTGGCGCAGGAGAAATCGTTGACGCCGCCGCGGCGATAGAACAGCGCCTCGCCGACGGCGAGCATTTCCTGCTCCTTGGGATGGGCGAGCGGGATATCGATCTTCATGCCATTCGACTTGTTGGCAATGAAAGCGACAAGATCTTCCATGTCGGACGCCCGGCCCGGCCCGGAGAAGCGCCGTGCGATCACGTCCTTGGTATCGAGGCCCTGGACGTTTTGCATGCACCACAGCAGCCGCTGCTCGAGATCCATGACTTTGTCGGCATCGGCGAAGTAGCGTGGAAGTTTTGCGAAGGCGCCTTCGAGTTTCCCTGCGCCAAGACCGAGATCGCATGTTTCCAACGAAACATTCTTGGTGCCGCGAGCCTCGCTCCACAACGCTTCGCCGCGATCGACGGCCAGGTAACCCGGATTGGACATCGGGTCGGAGATCATCTCGCGATAGCGTTCGATCTCCTTCTCACTGGCGTCCTGAGCGCTGGCGCCAAGCCCCATCGCGCAGAATGCCAGAACGGCCGCTGCCGCAGACCAAATCGCGGTCTTCCTCATCTGTCCCCTCCCACACCGCCGTCTCTGCGGCATTCGTGCATTTCAGATCTTTACATTCAAGAAAAAGAATATAATGATATGTGCAGATAAGATAGATCAGACTTGCAATCGTCAAGCGATACTATCGTAAAGGGGTGATCCAAATCCCCCAGGAGGATGTGCCATGGTTCTGAAGTCGGCCGAAATGACCCGTCGCGATACGCTGGCAATGGCCGCGATTGCAGGGCTTGCCGCAGTCCTCGCCCCCCGAATGTCGTTTGCCGACGAAAAGGCCGTCGCCGAAGAAATCAAGAAACTCTACGGCGACAAGAAGTTCGAGAGCGGCAAGATCAAGCTCGATGTCCCCGAAATCGCCGAGAACGGACTCGTGGTGCCGATCAACGTCGATGTCGAGAGCCCGATGACCGACGCCGACCATGTGAAGTCGGTGCATGTGTTTGCCGAAGGCAACCCGCTGCCCGGCGTTGTGAGCTATAAGTTCACGCCGGCTTGCGGCAAGGCGTCGGCCTCGACCCGCATGCGTCTCGCCGAAACCCAGAACATCGTCTGCATCGCCGAAATGTCCAACGGCAAGCTCTATATGGCGAAAGCCAATGTGAAGGTCACGATCGGCGGCTGCGGCGGCTAGTCCCGCAAGGCCGTTCGAACAACCCATTTATCAGGCGAGGACTTTCCCATGGCAACCAAACCCACCCCGCGCGTTCGTGTCCCGTCCCAGGCCAAGGCCGGCGAGATGATCGAAATCAAGACGCTGATCTCTCACGAAATGGAATCGGGCCAGCGCAAGGATGCGTCCGGCAAGGTCGTGCCGCGCAAGATCATCAACAAGTTCACCGCGGCCTTCAACGGCAAGACGGTGTTCGAGGCCGACTGGAATCCTGCCATCTCGGCCAATCCCTATCAGTCGTTTTTCTACAAGGCTTCGGAGTCCGGCGAATTCACCTTCACTTGGAAGGATGACGACGGCTCCGACTATGTCGCCACCAACAAGCTGACCGTGGCCTGACGTTCGTCTGAACATTCACCCTTCCGGCTGGAAGGGATCATAGGTGACCAATGATATCGAGGCGGGATTTCCTGCAAGCGACGGCGGCTGCGTCGGCGCTAACGATCGGTGGCGGCCTTGGCCCATTGGGCCGCGCCGCAGCACAGCAGCGCCTGACCCAGGCCGATATCCTGCGGTTCGATCCGCTGGGCACTGTGACGATCCTCTATGTCGCTGATACGCATGCGCAGCTGATGCCGCTGCATTTCCGCGAGCCTTCGGTGAATCTCGGCGTGGGCGAGGCCAAAGGCAAGCCGCCGCATCTGACCGATGCGGAATTTCGGAAGTACTTCAATATCGCCGCGGGCTCGGCAGATGCCTTTGCACTGACTGCCGATGACTTCGCGTCGCTCGCCAGGAATTACGGCCGGATGGGCGGCATGGATCGCATTGCCACGCTGATCGGTGCGGTCCGCGCCGAGCGCGGCGAGGACAAGGTGTTGCTGCTCGATGGCGGCGATAGCTGGCAGGGCAGCTGGACGTCGTTGCAGACCAAGGCTCAGGACATGGTCGATGTCATGTCCGCGCTGAAGCTCGATGCCATGGTCGGGCATTGGGAATTCACTTACGGCGCCGAGCGCGTCAAGCAGATCGCCGATAGCGCGCCCTTTGCATTTCTCGCGCAGAACATTCGCGACAATGAATGGCAGGAACCTGTCTTCGAAGCGCGAAAAATGTTTGAGCGTGGCGGCGCAAAGATCGCCGTCATCGGCCAGGCGCTGCCGCGTACGGCAGTTGCCAATCCGCGCTGGATGTTTCCGAACTGGGAGTTCGGCATTCGCGAGGAAGACATCCAGAAGCAGGTCGATGAAGCGCGCGCGGCAGGGGCGTCCATCGTCGTGCTGCTCTCGCATAACGGCTTCGATGTCGATCACAAGCTGGCCGGCCGCGTGAAGGGGCTCGACGTCATCCTCACCGCGCATACCCATGACGCGATGCCAGGCCTGATCAAGGTCGGCAACACCGTCCTGGTCGCGACGGGATCGCACGGCAAATTCGTCTCGCGCCTCGATATCGAGGTGAAGGACAAGAAGGTCTCCGATATCCGCTTCAAGCTGATGCCGGTGTTCGCCGATGCGATCAAACCCGATCCGGCGATGACGGCGCTGATCGACAAGGTGAGGGCGCCCTTCGCCAAGGATCTGGCGCGCGAGATCGGCAAGACGGATTCGCTGCTGTATCGCCGCGGTAATTTCAACGGCACCTTCGACGATCTGATCTGCAACGCCATGATGGCGGAGCGCGACGCCGAGATCGTGCTGTCGCCGGGATTCCGCTGGGGCGGCACGCTGATTCCAGGTGATGCCATCACCTGGGAGCAGATCACCAACGCCACCGCGATCACCTATCCGAACTGCTATCGCAACCAGATGACGGGCGCACAGATCAAGGAAGTGCTCGAGGACGTGGCTGACAATATTTTCCATCCCGATCCGTATTTCCAGGGCGGCGGCGACATGGTCCGCATGGGCGGCATGGGCTATGCGATCGACGTCTCCAAGCCGATGGGCTCGCGCATCTCCGCGATGACACATCTGAAATCCGGCAAGCCGATTGAGGCGAGCAAGACCTACACGGTCTCCGGCTGGGCCAGCGTCAACGAGAACACGCAGGGGCCGCCGATCTGGGACGTGGTGGCCGCGCATGTGTCGAAGGTCTCGACCGTGAAGATCGAACCGAACACGGCGGTCAAGGTGACCGGCGCCTGATCCAGACGCCATCGACGTGCAGAGACAAGGGAAGCTTGCCGCATGACCAATCAGACTTCAGGGGAAACGCTCAGCCGCCGCCGCTTTCTCGGTGCCGCCGGTCTGGCCGGTGCGGGCAGTGCGCTCGCCACCATCCCCGCGCTTGCAGGCGAGACGGCGAAATCCGAAGCGCTGATCACCGACGTACAGGACTGGCAGCGCTATCTCGGCGACGGCGTCGATAAACATCCTTACGGCCTGCCGTCGAAATTCGAGAAGAATGTGATCCGGCGCGATGTGCCCTGGCTCACGGCATCGGCAGAATCATCAGTCAATTTCACGCCGCTGCATGAACTCGACGGCATCATCACGCCGTCCGGCCTTTGCTTCGAGCGTCATCATGGCGGCGTCGCCGAGATCAATCCGGCGGATCATCGGCTGATGATCAACGGGCTGGTGGACAAGCCGCTGGTCTTCACCATGGACGACATCAAGCGGATGCCGCGTGTCAACAAGGTGTATTTTCTGGAATGTGCCGCCAATTCCGGCATGGAATGGCGCGGCAGCCAGCTCAATGGCTGCCAGTTCACGCACGGCATGATTCACAATGTGATGTATACCGGCGTGCCGCTGAAAGTGCTACTCGACGAGGCTGGACTGAAGCCGAACGCCAAATGGCTGATGCTGGAGGGCGCTGATTCCGCGGGGATGAACCGGTCGCTGCCGATCGAGAAAGCGCTGAACGATGTCATGCTCGCTTTCGCCATGAATGGCGAGGCGCTGCGGCCGGAGCAGGGCTATCCGCTTCGTGCGGTCATTCCCGGTTGGGAAGGCAATCTCTGGGTCAAGTGGCTGCGCCGCATCGAGGCCGGCGATCAGCCATGGCAGACGCGCGAGGAAACGTCGAAATATACCGACCTGCTCGCCGATGGCACCTCGCGAAAGCATACTTTCGTGATGGACGCGAAATCCGTCGTCACCAATCCGTCGCCACAGGCGCCTTTGAAGCATAAAGGCCGCAATGTTCTCAGTGGTCTCGCCTGGTCCGGCCGGGGCACTGTCAAGCGAGTCGATGTTTCGCTGGATGGCGGGCGCAACTGGCAGACGGTGCGGATCGATGGTCCGGTCTTCGATAAGTCCGTGGTGCGCTTCTATGTCGATTTCGAATGGAACGGGCAGGAGCTGATGATCCAGTCGCGCGCCATCGACTCTACCGGCTACGTGCAGCCGTCGAAGGACGAGCTGCGCAAGGTGCGCGGTGTCAATTCGATCTACCACAATAACGGCATTCAGACCTGGCTGGTGCGCTCAAGCGGGGAGACTGAAAATGTCGAAATCGGCTAGTGCCCTGGCGCTTGCGCTGGCAGCGGTCCTGCTCGGCGGCATTGTGGGCGAAGGCACCGCACAGCAGGTCGCCAATCGCGAGTTGGCAAAACCGGCCGTGAAGCTCGGGCTCGGACGTCCCGCGACGGCCGATGAAATTGCCGCATGGGACACCGACGTACGTCCCGATGGCCGTGGTCTTCCGGTCGGCAAAGGGACGGTGAAGCAGGGCGACGAACTGTTTCAGGAAAAGTGCGCATCCTGTCACGGCGAATTCGGACAAGGCGTCGGCCGATGGCCGGTTCTCGCAGGTGGTGCAGGCACCCTGAAGGCGGATCGGCCCGACAAGACCGTCGGATCATTCTGGCCGGATGCGTCCACCCTGTTCGATTACATCAAGCGCGCGATGCCCTATGGCAACGCACAGTCTCTCACCAATGACGAAGTCTACGCGCTGACAGCTTATGTGCTCAGCATGAACGATGTCATCAAAGATGAGAACTTCGAGCTGAATGACAAGAATTTCACGTCGATCAAGATGCCGAATGCATCAGCCTTCTTCGAGGATGATCGCGAGACATCCGAGAAGCAGTTCTGGAACAAGAATCCCTGCATGAAGGATTGCCGGCCGGCGCCGAAGGTGACGGGACGTGCGATGGCGATCGACGTGACGCCCGATGGAAAATCGGGACCCAAGGTCGAGTAATCCACGGCAGCCGTTCGGCCTGCTCTGACCATCACTCCAATCGAGGTTTGACCAGAATGATGTTTCGTTCCTTGCTGCTTGCTGTCCCGCTGATCGGATTGACTGCCAACGCCATGGCGCAGGATGTCGCCGCGGGCGAGAAATCCTTCAACAAATGCCGTGCATGCCACCAGGTCGGCGAGACCGCAAAGAATACGGTCGGGCCGATTCTGAATGGACTGTTCGGTCGCAAGTCCGGCACGATCGCGGGATACAACTATTCAGAGGCCAACAAGAATTCCGGCCTCACGTGGGATGATGCGGTGTTCTCCGACTACATCAAGGATCCGAAGGGCAAGATCCCGGGGACCAAGATGAGCTTCTCCGGCATCAAGAACGAGCAGGAAATCAAGGATCTCACTGCCTTCCTCAAGCAATTCGCTGCCGATGGAAAGAAGGGAGGGTGACAACTTTCTCGATATAGGCCCGCACCGAGAGCTGCTTGTGCGCTGTGCGCAAAGCCGACAACGGGCAAGTGCTGATGTCGCCCGCCTACCATGAGCGAGACAAGATCTTTCCGGCGGTCAGGTTGTTCAAACCGGCGCCGCTTGTCCGAGTAATCAAGCACGTACTTCAAAGATCATGTTGAAAGGCGTCTCGGTCGCGCGGCGGAAGCGCTTGAACCCTGCCTCCGTTGCGACCTGACGCAACTTGCTTTCGCCTGCCTGGGCACCGAGCCCCAATCCGACCTCCTGAGAGAGCGACGCGGGCGTACAGATGAATGTTGATGCGTGATAGAAGATGGACCCGACCGGGTTCAGATTATCCTTGAGATTGTCATGAGCAAACGGCTCGACGACCATCCACACCCCGTCTTTGGCCAGCGTTTCCTTGACATGCTTGCCCGCACCGACGGGGTCCCCCATGTCATGCAGGCAATCGAAGAACGCCACCAGATCGTAGTCTTTTGCCGGAAAATCCTTGGCGCTGGCCTGCGTGAATTCAATTCGGTCTCCGACCCCCGCTTCTTTGGCCAGAACCTTTGCGCGTTCGATCGAAGGTTTGTGGTAATCGAACCCGAAGAACTCTGATTTGGGATACGCCTGCGCCATGACGATGGTGGAGGCGCCGTGGCCGCATCCGACATCGGCCACCTTGGCGCCCGCTTTCAGTTTAGCTTCGATACCTTCGAGTGTCGGAATCCAGTTCGAAACCAGGTTGGCATTATAGCCCGGCCTGAAGAAGCGTTCGGTACCCGAGAAAAGGCACTTTGAATGCTCATGCCAGCCGACGCCCTTTCCTGTTCGAAATGCTTCGGCGACCTTTGGTTCGTCGAGATAGGTGGACTGTACGACATCGAACGCGCCGGCGAAGAAAGCTGGCGACCCTTCCTCTGCGAACGCCATCGCTTGTTCAGCCGAGAGCGAGAACGCATTTTTTTCGGGGTGATAGTCGATGTAACCAGAGGCGGCCTGGCCGGAGAGCCATTCGCGGACATAACGCTCATGCAGGCCGGTCTTCTTGGCGAGTTCGGACGGAGTGACGACATCTCCATCCGCCATTGCCTTGTAAAGGCCGAGACGATCGCCGATCAGTATGCTGGCACCGCCGAGTGAAACGCCGAGATCGCCGACCAGTTTTCCTACGAGTGCGTTCAGCTTTTCAAGATTTGGTTCGCGCATTGCGGCATCCTCCACTTTGTGAAGAACAGCCCCTCGCTTAGTTAAGCACGACTGGCGGATTACAAGTGGGGGCAGAGCGCCGCTTGATGTCAGATTTAGGACGATGCAGGATTGGCCGCACAGGGTACCGAGCGAGTGTCTCGGACTCCTCATTTAAAACTCGACTGCCTCAATCCGCTCCAGCTGCGCGCCCGAAGATCGCGCCGTAACCGGTTGCCGTCGCTTTCCACTCGGTCAATAACACGTGCCGTGTTGCCCAAAGCGAGCTTGATCCCACATGACTGAGTCACGTTATTTCCCGTCCAGCGGAAACGCCTGGGACAAAATCGATCCGCAAGCGGCCGGCTATGCGCCGGACAAGCTCGCTGAGGCCGTGGCCTTTGCACGGGCGAATGAGACGCCGTGGCCGCGCGGTTTCTATTATGACGATGGCCGCTACGCGCCGAATGTGGACTGGAATGAAACCGGGCCATGGAGCGCGGTGCTCGGGCCGGTGCGCGAGCGCGGCGGTTCGGCCGGCATGGTGCTGCAAGGCGGGCGCCTGCTGGCATCGTGGGGCGATGTCGCGCGCACGGACATGACCTTCTCCATCGCCAAGAGCTATCTCGCCACGCTGACGGGTCTCGCGGTGGATGGCGGGCTGATCGGGGATATTGACGAACCCGTCGCCAGGCGCGTGCCGGGGCCGCTGTTTGCGGATGCGCATAATGCTCCGATCACCTGGCGGCATCTGCTGCAGCAGACCAGCGAATGGCGCGGCGAGCTGTTCGGCAAGCCGGATCAAATCGATCACAACCGCCTGGTGGCGCCGAATGCCGATAACAGCCGCAAGGGCGAGCTGCGCGCATGGCAAAAACCCGGCAGCTTCTACGAATATAACGATGTGCGCGTGAACCTGCTGTCGCTCTGCCTGCTGCACCTGTTCAAGCGGCCGCTGCCGGATGTGCTGCGCGAACGGATCATGGATCCGATCGGTGCGTCGCCCGACTGGAGCTGGCACGGCTATAACAATTCCTTCGTCGAGATCGACGGCCGGCGGATGCAGTCGGTGCCGGGCGGCGGCCATTGGGGCGGCGGCATGTTCATCGGCGCGGACGACCACGCGCGCTTCGGCCTGTTGATGGCGCGGGGCGGCGAGTGGGGCGGCCAGCGGCTGCTGTCGCAGAGCTGGATCGATGCGATGTGGACGCAGTCGGCGCTGCAACCGAATTACGGTTTCCTGTGGTGGCTGAACCGCGGACCGCACGCGAACAAGAACGCGCCGGCGACGGCGGTGTATGCGCTCGGCGCCGGCGGCAACATGATCTGGATTGATCGCGAGGCTGACATGATCGCCGTGACACGCTGGCTGCCCAGTGCGAAGGCCCCGGAGTTTGTCAGGCAGTTGATTGCGGCGCGAGAGTAGCGGACTCGTGTCCCGGACGCGATGCGGCGCGAAGTGTCGCTTCGCTGAGCCGGGACCGTTGCGAACTCCGGTGTTTGATACGATCCCGGCTCTGCGAAGCGGCATGAAAAATGCCGCATCGTGTCCGGGATACGAAAGTTAAAGGCCAAAAAAGAAACCCCGACGGCGCTGGCGCACCGTCGGGGTTTTGTCTTGTGTGCTGATGCCGCTTAGGCGACGCGTTTGATGGCGGCGCTGAGGATCGTCATCATGTCGTCGATATGGTTCTTCTCGACGGTGAGCGGGGGCGACATCGCAAAGGCGTCGCCGCTCTGGCGCAGATAGAGGCCGGTGTTGAAGCAATCCACCATCACCTCGTAGCCGCGCGCGCCCGGCGCATCTTTGCGGGGGGCGAGTTCGACGGCGCCCATCAGGCCGCAATTGCGGATGTCGATGACATTCGGCAGGCCCTTCAGCGCATGCAGGCTGTCGCGCCAGTATTCGGCCATGGTCGCGGCGCGGGTGAGCAGGCCTTCGTTCTGGTAGATGTCGAGCGTGGCGATGCCGGCGGCGCAGGCGACCGGATGTGCCGAATAGGTGTAGCCGTGGAACAGCTCGATCTGGCTTTCTGGGCCGGTCATCAGGCCGTCATAGACCTTGCGGCTGGCGAAAACGGCGCCGCACGGCACGGTACCGTTGGTGATGCCCTTGGCAGTGGTCATGATGTCCGGCGTCACGCCGAAGAACTGCGCCGCGAAGGGCGCGCCGAGACGGCCAAAGCCGGTGATGACTTCGTCGAAAATGAGCAGGATGCCGTGCTTGGTGCACAGCTCGCGCAGGCGCTCGAGATAACCCTTTGGCGGCGGCAGCACGCCGGTGGAGCCCGGCACCGGCTCGACGATCACGGCGGCGATGGTGTCGGCGCCATGCAGCGCCACCAGACGCTCGACGTCATCGGCGAATTCGGCGCCGTATTCGGGCTGATCCTTGGCAAAGGCGTTGCGCGCGAGATCGTGGGTATGGCGGATGTGGTCGATGCCCGGGAGCTGGGCCGAGACGAAGGCGCGGCGGTTGTTGACCATGCCGCCCACCGAAGTGCCGCCGAAGCCGACGCCGTGATAGCCGCGCTCGCGGCCGATCAGGCGCGTGCGCGTGGCCTGGCCGATGGCGCGCTGATAGGCGATCGCGATCTTCAGCGCGGTGTCGCCGGACTCAGAGCCGGAATTCGTGAAGAAGATGCGGTCGAGGCCGGCGGGGGCGATTTCGGCGAGACGGTTGGCGAATTCGAAGGCCAGCGGATGGCCCATCTGGAAGGCCGGGGCGAAGTCGAGGGTGGAGAGCTGCTTCTCGACGGCGGTGGCGATCTCGCGGCGGCCGTGGCCGGCATTGGTGCACCACAGGCCGGCCGAGCCGTCGATCACCTGGCGACCATCTTCGGTGGTGTAATACATGCCCTTCGCCGAGGCGAACATGCGCGGCGCGGCCTTGAACTGACGGTTGGCCGTAAACGGCATCCAGAACGTGTCGAGCTGCAGGCTGTTCGGAATCTGATGGACGGTCACGTCGCGCTCCCAAGGGTGATTGTCAGGCGGCTTTCGGCTGATTTTCGCATCTGGATCATGTTCGTAACATTGCAACAAGTCCTTTTCTTGATCTGATCAAGCTATTGATTTCGCTGGCTGGGCCAAGCCATATTTGTTCGATCCGCAACACGAGCAACAGGATTTTGGCGTGAGCATCGATCTCGGCGAACGGCTGCGCTTCGTGCGTGGGCGCCACAAGCTCTCCCAGCGCGAGCTGGCCAAGCGCGCGGGCGTCACCAATTCTACGATCTCGCTGATCGAGTCCGGCCAGATGAACCCTTCGGTCGGTGCGCTGAAACGCATTCTGGACGGCATCCCGATGGGACTCGCCGAGTTCTTCGCCATCGAGCCGGACCGGCCGCGCAAGGCGTTCTACCGCGCGGATGAGCTGACCGAGATCGGCAAGTCGCCGATCTCCTATCGCCAGGTCGGCGACAACCTGTTCGGTCGCGCTTTGCAGATCCTGAAAGAGCGCTACGAGCCGGGCAGCGACACCGGCCGCGTGCCGCTGGTGCATGACGGGGAGGAGGGCGGCGTCGTGATCTCCGGCCGTCTGGAGGTGATCGTCGATGACGAGCGCCGCATCCTCGATCCCGGCGATGCGTATTACTTCGAAAGCCGCCGCCCGCATCGGTTTCGCTGCGTCGGTGCGAAGGCATGCGAAGTGGTGAGCGCGTGCACGCCGCCGTCGTTTTGATGCGATCCTAGCGTGCGCCCATCTCGTCCAGCAGCGCCTGCGCCAGGCCTTTCTGTTCACTCGGAAGGCTACGCTGCCGGGCGGCCTGTTCGAGCGCGAAGGTCGCCTCCATGTGGATGCGATAATGCGCCGCGTTCTGTTCGACGCCCGAGCCGTCCGCGACATCGCCGAAAACGACATCGTTGCAGTGCGCCACCGAGCGCGAGGTGAAGGCGCGGCAGGACAACGGGCGGACGTCATAGACGGTGCAACGATTGTCGTCGCCGAGCAGCGGGCAGCGGTGGCGGAGTTTTGCCGGGTCGGTGGTGTCGCGGGCTGCAGCGGCTGCGATTTCGAGCCGGCCGTGCAGCGCATCGCGCTCGGCCGGCGAGAAACGAGCAGTGATGTGATCGGCCATCATCCGCGCGATGCCGGGCGGCACTTGCACATAGAGATGACAGCAGGCGGCGCAGCCGCTGGCACAGGCGAGCGGCGGCTGGTTCGGTATGTGCGCGTAAACACTGGCGCTGGCGGCGCCCGCGAGGTCGGCGATGTCGCGCGCGGCGGCGTGCAGGCTCGGCGCGCGTTCGCAAACGACGCCGCAAGCCGCGCGAAAATTGCCGAAGATGCCTTCATAGCGGCCGGACAGCGAGCGCATCAGCTCGCCCACCTCGGCGATGTTGTCCGATACGAAGTCGATGGCGTCCTGTGCGCTCATGACAGCGGCATACGCCGCGAATCGGGCGATGGGTAGCCCGGATGGAGCGAAGCGTAATCCGGGAACCAGCGATATGAGGCACGTCTGAATCCCGGATTGCGCTGCGCTCCATCCGGGCTACGACGGCTAAGGCTACGCCCGTGCCTTCGCCCGCGCTGGTTTTCCCATCAGCGCCGTCACCGCAACATTCACCACGCGGTCGATGATCGCCTGCACGTCGTCGAGATCGCACAGGCCGTCGGACATGCGGGTCAGGCGTTCGGTGTCGCGGATGGTCTGGTGCGCCATCGCGAGGGCGAAGTGCAAGGACCAGAAGATGTCCGCGGGATCGTGATCGGGGAGGGCGCGGCGCAGCGCAGCGGCGAAGCGCTTGAGATGGTCGACCTCGCGGTTCTTGATCTTGCGGATTGGCGGGACGCTCTCGATCGAGGCGCGGATCATGAAGCGCGCGGCATCGGAGCGCTGTTTCTCCGGGCCGAGGCAACCGCGCAAGGTCGGGCCGACAAGGGCGGTGAAGATGTCCTTCGGCGAAGCGCGGCCGCCGCCGGCCTCCTCCAGCGCCTTCAATTCGTGCAGACGTTCGCGATTGGTAGCGAGGCTCCGCGTCACGAACAATTCGGCGATCAACTCGTCCTTCGAACCGAAGTGATAATTCACGGCGGCGAGATTGACGTCGGCGGCCGCGACGATGTCGCGCATCGTCACATCCGCAAAGCCGCGCTCGGCATAGAGCCGTTCGGCTGCGGTGATGATGGCGGTGCGGGTGCGGTCTGCTGCCATGCCTTGATTCCGGACAAATTCCTTCCTGTGCAATCGGCTCCGAGGAACATGGCGCCATGCGGCGAGCGCGCATCGAGACGATTGCTTTTCAAACACGTGTATGAAACTATCGTTTGAGTGAGCGGAATGTCAATGCGCGCCCGCATCGATGGGCAATCGCAGCGCGGAGACATTGCGTGTCATGCCATCGCCCCCGCGATGCGCGTTCCGGCGTAAAAGGCGAGCGACGATCCGCGCGCATTTTTCGCTTGCGGACCTGCATCGACGGGACAACAGTGCCGCCAAAGATTTTCAAGAAATAAGAGGAACGTCCCATGGATTTCACGATGTCGGACCGCCAGCGCGAATGGCTCGAGCGCGTCTCCTCCTTCATGACCAAACATGTCCGCCCGGCCGTGCCGATCTACAAGCAGCAGGACGCTGAGGGCGAGCGCTGGAAGGTCATTCCGATCGTCGAGGAATTGAAGAAGAAGGCGAAGGCCGAAGGCCTGTGGAACATGTTCATGCCGCCGTCGTCGCATGAGGATGACGAATTCCACGGTGCGGGACTGAGCAATCTCGAATATGCGCTGCTGGCCGAACAGATGGGCCATATCGGCTGGGCGTCGGAAGTGTTCAACTGCTCCGCGCCGGACACCGGCAATATGGAAGTGTTCATGCGCTACGGCTCGAAGGAGCATAAGCAGAAGTGGCTGAAGCCGCTGATGAACGGCGAGATCCGCTCGGCCTTCCTGATGACCGAGCCGGCCGTCGCATCGTCGGACGCGACCAATATCGAAACCTCGATCAAGCGCGACGGCGATCATTATGTGATCAATGGCCGCAAGTGGTGGTCGTCGGGCGTTGGCGATCCCCGCTGCAAGATCGCGATCCTGATGGGCAAGACCGATCCGTCCGCCGCCAAGCATCAGGCGCAGTCGCAGATCCTGGTGCCGCTCGACACCCCCGGCATCACCATCGAAAAGATGCTGCCGGTGTTCGGCTTCGACGACGCGCCGCACGGCCATGCCCAGGTGCTGCTCGAAAACGTGCGCGTGCCGGCCAGCAATATCCTGCTCGGCGAAGGCCGCGGCTTCGAGATCGCGCAGGGCCGTCTCGGTCCGGGCCGGATCCATCACTGCATGCGCACCATCGGCAAGGCCGAAGAGGCGCTGGAGAAGATGGTGCGCCGCCTGCAGTCGCGCACGGCCTTCGGCAAGAAGATCATCGAATATTCGATCTGGGAGCAGCGCATCGCCGAGGCTCGCACCGATATCGAGATGAACCGTCTGCTCTGCCTCAAGGCGGCCGACATGATGGATAAGGTCGGCAACAAGACCGCCCAGCTCGAAATCGCGATGATCAAGGTCTCCGGCCCGAACATGGCGCTGAAGATCATCGATCATGCGATCCAGGCTTTTGGTGCGGCTGGCGTGTCGGACGATGCGGGCCTTGCCCGCGACTATGCGTCCATGCGCACCATGCGGCTGGCCGACGGCCCCGATGAAGTGCATAATCGCGCCATCGCACGGCTCGAGTTGAAGAAATATGCCAACGCGCCGGACACCTCGATCGAGGCACTCGCCGGACGGCATTGATAACTTGTCCCGGACGCGGTGCGCGCGTAGCGTTGCTCCGCGTCCGGGACATATAAGAAAAAACGTGAGGATACGACGTGACCGATGGTGTGAAGCGCGACGACGAATATAACGGCACGCAACCGGTGGAAGAGCGCCATCGCTTCGACGAGAAGTCGCTCGAAGCCTGGATGCGCCAGCATGTCGAGGACTTCGAGGGGCCGCTGACGGTTCTTCAGTTCAAGGGCGGGCAGTCGAACCCGACCTATCGGTTGAACACCCCTAAGCGTTCTTACGTGATGCGGCGCAAGCCGTTCGGCAAGCTTTTGCCATCGGCACATGCCGTCGATCGCGAATTCAAGGTGATCGCGGCGCTCGGCAAGCAAGGCTTTCCGGTGGCGCGCGCCTATGCGCTCTGCACCGACGATGCGGTGATCGGCTCGGCGTTTTATGTAATGTCGATGGAGGAGGGGCGGATCTTCTGGGATCCCGCATTGCCGTCCGTCGACAAGAGCGAACGTCGCGCGATCTTCACCTCGAAGATCGAGACGCTGGCGCAGTTGCACAGCTACGATCCCGAAAAGATCGGGCTTGGCGATTTCGGCCGTCCCGGCAACTACTTTGCCCGCCAGGTCGATCGCTGGACCAAGCAGTATCGCGCGTCGGAGACGCAACTCATTCCCGAGATGGAGCGGCTGATCGAATGGCTGCCGACCTCGGTGCCCGAGCAGGAACGGGTATCGGTGGTGCATGGCGACTATCGCATCGACAACATGGTGTTCCATGCGACGCAGCCGAAGGTGCAGGCTGTGCTCGACTGGGAGCTATCGACTCTCGGCGATCCCATGGCCGATTTCACCTATCTCTTGATGCAGTGGATCATGCCGGGCCTTGAGGGGCTCGACTTCAAGGCGCTCGACATCCCGACCATGGACGAGGCGGCGAAGATCTATTGCGATCATGCCGGCCGCAAGGAAGTGCCTGATCTCAACTGGTACTACTGTTACAACCTGTTCCGGCTGACCGGCATTCTGCAGGGCATCGCTGGCCGCGTCCGCGACGGCACCGCGTCGTCGGCGAAGGCGAAGGAATCCATCAAGCGCACGGTGCCGTTGGCACAGGCGTCGTGGAAATACGCACAACTCGCCGGCGCGAAATAGCCGATCTGTGGGGTGGGCAAAGGCGCGCAGCGCCGTGCCCGCCATCCCATGCAGTGGCGGTCGTGGTGGGCACGGCGCAAACGCGCCTTTGCCCACCCTACATCCTTCCCGGCGGTTATCTTGGCGCTCTCTCCCAATCTCACCGGAAGCCTGTTCATGGCCGGGGCCATGGCCAGCTTCTGTGTCACCGACGCGATTTCCAAATTTTTGTTGCCTCAGATGAATTTCGGGCAGCTCGTGCTGGTGCGCGGCATCGTGGCGGTGACGTTGATCACCGCGCTGGCGGCACATCGCGGCGCGCTGCGGCCGCTGCGCGTGCTGCTTGTACCGCCGGTGGCGCTGCGCATCGTCGGCGAGGTGGGCGGGACGATCCTGTTCCTGCTTGCCATCACGCATCTGCCGCTCGCCAATGTGTCGGCGATTATCCTGTCGCTGCCGCTGGCGATCACGCTCGGCGCCGTGCTGATGTTTGGCGAACGCGTCGGCTGGCGGCGCTGGCTGGCGATCGCAGCGGGGTTTCTCGGTGTGCTGATCATCGTCAGGCCAGGAGCAGCCGGCTTCAATCAGTTGACCTTGCTGGCGCTCGGCTCCGTGGCGTTCTACGCGTTGCGCGATCTCGCCACCAAGCAGATCCCGGCCGATGTACCGGCGCTGTTCGTGACATTGCTGACCACCATCTCCATGACCGTCGTCGGCGGCCTGCTGATGATGCCGCTCGGCGGCTGGGCGGCGCCGTCCGCCTCCGCGCTGGTGCTGCTGACAGCGGCGGCGGTGCTGGTGCTGATCGGCTATCAATGCGTGATCATGGCGCTACGCGTCGGCGACATTTCCGCCGTCGCGCCGTTTCGCTACACGCAGCTGCTGTGGGCGATGCTGCTCGGCTATCTGATCTTCGGCGATGTGCCCGATAGCGCGATGATCCTCGGCGCCTCGATCATCGTCGCCTCCGGCCTCTACACGTTCCATCGCGAGCATATTCGCAGTCGCGAGATGCTGGTGGCTGCAAAGGCGTCCAGCGTGCCGACGGAAGCATCCTGAGCGGGTCATGCAGATCTGCGCAGCTCACCGGCGCGTGCGCCGTCTGGCCCACCCCGGTGTTTTGGTGCACATGAAGCAGTACCGCCCGCGCTGACTCCGGGATTCCACCGGCAGTCTTTTCCCAGATATCCCGGTGCTCGCTTTGCCTCTTTCTCCCAATATGCGCGGAAGCCTGATGATGGCGGTGGCCATGGCCGGCTTCAGCATGAACGATGCCACGACGAAATATCTCACCGCCGAGATGAATTTCGGCCAGGTGATGCTGGTACGCGGCTCGATCTCCATCGTGCTGGTGTTTGCGCTCGCCTGGTACCAGCAGGCGCTGCGGCCGGTCAGTGTACTGTTCAAACTGCCCGTGGCCCTGCGCGTATGCGGCGAGATCGGCGGTACTGCGACATTCCTCGCTGCGATCACCCATCTGCCGCTCGCCAATGTCTCGGCGATTTTCCAGTCGCTGTCGCTGGCGATCACGCTGGGTGCGGCGCTCATCTTTGGCGAGCCGGTAGGCTGGCGGCGCTGGCTGGCCATCGTTGCGGGCTTTATCGGCGTGCTGATCGTGGTGCGGCCTGGGGCAGAGGGTTTCAACCAATTCACCGTGCTGGCCCTGATCTCGGTGTGCTTCTGCGTCGTCCGCGATCTCGCCACCAGCCGCATCCCGAAAGACATTCCCTCGGTGTTCGTGACGCTGCTCACCACTTTCGTGGTCACGATCGTCGGCGGCTTCCTCATCGTGCCGCTCGGCGGCTGGACGCCGATGTCGGGGCGTTCGATGGGCTTCCTGCTGCTCGCCGCGGTGCTGGTGCTGATCGGCTATCAATGCGTGATCATCGCGCTGCGGGCAGGGGAGATCTCCGCGGTCGCGCCGTTCCGCTACACGCAGCTGCTCTGGGCCATGGGGCTCGGCTATCTCATCTTCGGCGATGTCCCGGACGGCCCGATGGTCATCGGCGCAGCGGTCATCGTCGGCTCCGGCCTCTATGCGTTCCACCGCGAACGGGTGCGCAACCGGGAGATGCTGGTCGCTGCCAAGGCGTCCGCGCCGCCGACGGAGGGTGTGTAGGACATACGTTCGGCATCTCCTCGCTGAGACCTTGGGCCAGCTCTGTCATGCGCGACCTATGCTCATAAGACGGGCGTGGCATGCGCATGCCTCCGGCTTGACCTCTCTGGCGGCCTGCAGCACACAGCACGCTGCGTTGCAGCGTCCCTTGCTGCGGAATATCGCCACGCCCGGACCCCGTCTTGCCTCTCTCTTCCAATCTGCGCGGCAGTCTGTTCATGGCTGTCTCCATGGCCAGTTTCAGCGTCAATGATGCGCTCGCCAAGTTCCTGACATCGCAGATGCATTTCAGCCAGGTGATGATGCTGCGCGGGGCGTTTGCCAGCGTGCTGATCGGGTTGCTGGTGTTGCATCAGGGCGCGCTGCGGTCGCTGCGCGTGCTGCTGGTGGCGCCGGTGTCGCTGCGCATCTGCGGGGAGATCGGCGGCTCCGCGCTGTTTCTGGTGGCCGTCTCGTCGCTGCCGCTCGCCAATGTCACGGCCATCGTGCAGTCGCTGCCGCTGGTGATGACCTGCGGCGCCGTGCTGATCCTTGGCGAGCCGGTGGGGTGGCGGCGCTGGCTGGCAATTGCGGCCGGCTTCATCGGCGTGCTGATCATCGTGCGGCCCGGCGCCGACGGCTTCAGCCAGTTTACGCTGGTCGCGCTGCTGTCGGTCGGCTTCTACGCCATGCGCGATCTCGTCACCAAGCGGATCCCAGCGGAGATTCCGACGCTTTATGTCACCTTCCTCACCACGGTGGCGGTGGCTCTGGCGGGCGGGGCGCTCACCTTGCTGCATGGCGACTGGATCGTGCCGTCGCTCCCTGTTCTTGGCCTCGTCGTGCTGGCGGCGGTGATCACGCTGATCGGATTTCAGTTCGGAATTCTGGCGCTCCGCGTCGGCGATGTCGCGTCGGTGGCGCCGGTGCGCTATTCGCAGATGCTGTACGCGATGCTGCTGGGCTATCTGGTCTTCGGTGACGTGCCAGACATTGCGATGATCGTCGGCGCGAGTGTGATCGTCGTATCCGGCATCTACACGTTCCATCGCGAGCGTGTTCGCAATCGCCTGCTGGCGGCGAATGCGTCGCCATCGCCGCCGGATGGTGTGTAGGCCCCCAGGCTGTCGTCGCCCGGTTTGACCGGGCGATCCAGTGGACACTGACGTCGGCGATTCTAAACACGCGCAATGTTTACTGGATTGCCCGCTTTCGCAGGCAATGACATCAAGAGTCTAAATCGGCTTGCCTGCATAGGGCATCGATGCTGTGAGGCCGCCATCCACGGGGATCGCCTGACCGTTCACATAGGACGCTTCATCGCTCGCCAGGAACAGGCCCATGGCCGCAAGCTCATGCGGCTGGCCTGCGCGCTTCAGCGGATTGAGCTGGCCGATCTTGTCCTCGGTGCCGCGCTGCTTGGCGCGGTCGAAGACCGGCTTGGTCATGCCGGTCTCGATCAGGCCCGGACACACCGCATTGATGCGCACGCCGGTGCCGGAGAGGGAATAGGCAGTGGTCTGCACGAGGCTGATGACGCCGGCTTTACTTGAAGCATAGGGATGGCCGGAGGCGCCGGACTTGAGGCCAGCAACGGAGGCCGTGCAGATGATCGAGCCGTGGCCCTGCTTGATCATGTGCGGCATGGAATGCTTGATGGCGAGGAAAGGGCCGATCAGGTTGATGCGCAGGATTTCCTGCCACTGCTCGACGGTCTGCTCCAGCAGCGGCACGAGACCGCCGGAGACGCCGGCATTGGCCCAGATCGCATCCAGCTTGCCATAAGCGGAGACGGCCTTGTCGATGAAGGCCTTGACGTCGCTCTCGGAGCCGGCATCGGCGGTGACAGCCTGCACCGTGCCGCCGGCGTCGCTGACGAGCTTTGCCGTCTCGTGAATGCTCTCGCTGCGATCGACGATGATCAGGCTGCCACCTTCCTTGGCGAACAGCTGTGCTGCGGCGCGGCCGATGCCGCTGCCTGCGCCGGTGATGACGACGGATTTGCCTGCTAGGCGGCCCATGTTTCTCTCCCTGTGTTGTTCGTTGTCTATTTCTTGAGCGGACTGCCGCCACATGGAATTCAAGATCTGGAATTCATCATCGCGCGTCACATTTGTGTCGGCGCGAAGATGCTTGAGGCATCGTGCGCTGTGACGTACGACACATGAAACGATATTGAAGGGTGGGTCCGATGTCCAACACCGAAAAACCGTTCGTGGCGCAGCACACTGTTCCGCAAGGAGTGACAGCGACGCGGTGGTGGTGGGTGCGGCACGCGCCGGTGCGCGGCGACGGCGGCAATATCTACGGCCAGAAGGACATGGATTGCGATTGCAGCGATCGTGTCGTGTTCGATGCGGTCGGCAAGGTTCTGCCGCGCAACGCGGTCTGGTTCGCGAGCAAATTGAAGCGCACGCATCAGACCGCGAATGCGATCTGGGCGGCGGGTTTTCCAAAACCCGATGCGATGCCTCACGAAGAAGATTTCAACGAGCAGCATCTCGGCGATTGGCAGGGCATGAACCGGGCGGCGTTTTTCGCCAACCGTCCCATCGCTGTCGGCAGCTACTGGTTTGCACCGATCGACGAGCGCTCGCCGAATGGCGAAAGCTTCATGGATCTCTACAATCGCACCCGCCGCGGCATCGATCGTATCAATCGCGAACATGCGGGCAGGGACGTGGTGGTCGTCGCCCATGGCGGCACCATCAAGTCGGCCATCGGCGTCGCGCTCAACGACCAGCCGGAGCGGGGGCTGGCTTTCACCATCGACAACTGTTCGATCACGCGGCTCGATCATCTCGGCAGCGACGGCCATAGCGGCTGGCGTATTCCGATGGTCAACCAGCAGCCCTGGATTGCCGATCCATCGCACGCCGCGATGCATCAGCCGGCAGGGCCGGAGGTGGGAACGAAGCTCGCGTGATGCGTCCCCTCGTCCGGCTTACGGAGAGGGGACGACGGCGGTTCACTTAGACGACAACTCATAAACAATCATCAGGGAGAAAACACATGAGCCTCTTCGACATGACCGGCAAAGTTGCCGTCATCACCGGATCGACCCGCGGCATCGGCCGCGCCATTGCGGAGCGGATGGCGGAGCATGGCGCCAAGGTCGTGATCTCTTCGCGCAAGCAGGATGTGTGCGACGAGGTGGCCAAAGAGGTGAACGAGAAGTTCGGCAAGGGCACGGCCGTCGCCATCGCCGCGAATATTTCCAGCAAGGAGAACCTGCAGAACCTCGTCGATGAAAGCCGCAAGGCGTTCGGCAGGATCGACGTGCTGGTGTGCAATGCTGCGTCAAATCCGTATTACGGGCCGCTGGCTGGCATCTCCGACGATCAGTTCAGCAAGATCCTCAGCAACAACATCGTCGCCAATAACTGGCTGATTTCGATGGTGGTGCCGGAGATGATGGCGCGCAATGACGGTTCGATCATCATCGTGTCCTCCATCGGCGGCCTGAAGGGATCAACGACCATCGGCGCCTATTGCGTGTCGAAGGCGGCGGACATGCAGCTCGCGCGCAATCTCGCCTGCGAATACGGGCCGCACAATATCCGCGTGAACTGCATTGCGCCCGGCCTCATCAAGACCGATTTCGCCAAGGCGCTGTGGGACGATCCGGATACGCTGAAGAAATCCACCGCACGCTCGCCGCTCTTGCGCATCGGCATCCCCGACGAAATCGCCGGCGCCGCGGTGTTCATGGGCTCGGCCGCGGGGAACTTCATGACCGGACAGACCGTGGTGATCGACGGCGGGGCAACGATCAGTTGAGTTTATGGGCCGCACCGAAACTTCGGTGCGGCCCATGTCGTGATGTGATCAGCTGCGTGAGCGGCGGAAGTCGAACTTGTCGGTATCCCGGCTGTGCTTCTGGGCGAGACGCCATTCCAGCATCTGCAAACGATCCTGCCCCCAGAACAGCTCACCTTCATAAACATAAGTCGGTGCACCGAACACGCCGAGGCGGATCGCTTCGGCTGTGTTGGCTTCGTATTCGTCATGGACAGCAGCCTGCTGGGTTGCGTCCAGAAGCGCCCTGCCGTCGAAACCGTTCTCGTCGGCGATCGCCACCAGTGTCGGATGATCGGCGATGTTGCGATCCTCTACCCAGACCGCGCGCAGGACGGCGTTGGTCAGACCGCTCCAGTCGAGACCTTGCTGCATGGCGGCGATCACGAGGTAGCAGGCACGACGATCGGCCACTGGATGAAAGGCGGGGTTGAGATTGCAGGGCAGCCCCAGAATCTCGCTCCAGCGCGCGAGTTCGCGGTGCCGGTAATCCTGCCGCTGTTGCGCGCGTTGCCGGAGCGGCAGACCACCGGATACGGACCAGACCTTATGCAGGTCCATTGGCTTGTGGCGGATGGTCAAGCCGTAGTCGCGTGCGATGGCCTCAAAACGCCGGTGTCCGAGATAGGTCCAGGGTGACGACATGGCGTCGAAATAGTCGATGAAAGTGTCAGGCATGTTGCTTGGCCGATGGTGATTAAGGGATGGACGAGCGACGAGCTTCCGTCGCCCTTGATCATTTTGATAGGCTGTCGTTTTACTTCGCGTCGATACGGATGTTCGCGGCCTTGACGATCGGCCACCATTTCTCGATCTCGGCTTTCTGATGCGCTGCGAGCGCTTCCGGCGTCTGCTTGTCGAGCGGCGGAATGATCTGTCCAAGCGCTGCGAGTTTGCTCTTGACTGCAGGATCAGCAAGCGCCTCGCGCACCGCAGCGTTCAGCTTCGCGATCACAGGCCTCGGCGTGCCCTTGGGCGCCCACAAGCCGAACCAGATCGAGACATGCAAGCCGGGCAGGCCAGCCTCGTCCACGGACGGAATCTCCGGTGCGATATCGATACGATCCTTGGCGGTGACGGCATAAGCGCGGATCTTGCCATCCTTCACATGCGGTAGCGCATTGGCGACATGGTCGAACATGAAATCGATATTGCCGGCGAGCAGATCCTGCAGGGCCGGAGCCGCGCCACGATAGGGGATATAGTTGAGCTTCACCCCCGCGATCTTCTCAAAATACACGCCGGCTACATGGGCCGCGCTGCCAAGGCCTATAGTGCCCACAGACGCCTTATCCTGACTGGCTCTTGCCCAGGCGAGGAACTCCTTGAGGTCCTTCGCCGGCACGTCGTTCTTGCTGACGAGAAGCATCGGATAGCTGGTCAGCAATGCGACCGGCTCGAAATCCGTGAGCAGATCGTAGTTGAGCGGATAGGCGGCGCCGTTGACCACATGCGTGCTCCAGTGGCCGAAGCTCAGCGTGTAACCATCGGGTGCTGCTTTTGCCACGCGGCCGACGCCAATCGTGCCGGCGGCGCCGGTGACGTTCTCGACGAGGACGGACTGGCCAAGTGTTTCCCGCATGCGTTCGCCGATGGTGCGGATCAGAGCATCGGTCGGACCGCCAGCCGAGAATGGGACAATCACGTTGATTGAACGGTCCGGATAGGTCTGTGCAGTCGCTGCGGTGAGCGGTGCGATCAACAGCGCGGCGATCAATGCCGCGCGAGAGAAAAGAGAAATCATCGTTAGTTGCCCCAGCAAGAAAGCACGTCGTTGGACGACGTGTCGGGGCTGCATAGGCAGGGACTGATGAGGCGCGCAATGCGTGCCGGAAAACTAAAAAGATTGTTCCGACCGTGCGGTTGAGGACGAATAACTCATGCTGCAAAAGCCGTGATACGGAGACGGGTTCGCGTGAGTAAAACCGTCGCAGGGGACGACGCTCGGTCGTGGCGCAGGATCAGAAACTCACTGTCATCACCTGCGGAGGTCGGCGATACGTCCGCGCAAACCAGCCAGGCGCAAGCTTGCGCGGACCGCAACGTTTCATGGATGCCCCGCTATTGCTGAGCATCCAGAAAATGGGGGAAGGTGCGGTCGAGGCGCTACTCCACCGCCGCGTAAACGAGACTCCGGATCAGCGTCCGGAAATATTCCCGCTGCCCCGGGCCCTGCGACATGAACACCGTGAACAGCTCTTCCTTCGGATCGATCCAGAAGAAGGTGCCGGCGACGCCGCTCCAAAAGAACTGGCCGGTGGAGCCCGCATAGGGCGCGAGGCCATCGTCGGTGCGTACGGCAAAGCCGAGGCCGAAGCTGTGGCCGGGCGGGACGAGATGCGTTTCCAGTTTCACGTTGGGAGCGAGATGGTTCGACGCCATGAAATGCAGCGTGCGGCTGCCGATCACGCGGTTGCCGTCCAGGGTGCCGCCGTTGAGCAGCATCTGGCAGAAGCGCGCATAGTCCATGGTGGTGGAGACGAGGCCGCCGCCGCCGGATTCCATCTTCGGGATCTCCAGCGGATCGAACAGCGCCACCTTGTCGCCGGTCCAGGGATCGGTGGGGAAGGGGTGTGCGATGCGGTCCTTGTTCTCGCTGACGGTGTGAAATCCGGTTTCGGCCATCTGCAGGGGCGCCAGGATGTTCTCAGTGAGGTAGCTGCCCAGCGACTTGCCGGAGACGACCTCGATGACGCGGCCGAGAATGTCCGTGGAACGGCTGTAATTCCACTCGGCGCCCGGCTGGCAGATCAGTGGCAACTTCGCGACGATCTTCGCATGCTCCTCATTGGTGATGTCGCGGCTGCGCAGATTCGACTTCTGGTACATCCGCTGCACCATGCCGTTACCGGTGATCTCGTAGGAGATTCCCGAAGTGTGGCGCAGCAGGTCCTGAATGGTGATCGGGCGCAGCGGCAGCGCGAGCTCGAGCTGGCCGTTACGCTCTATGCCAACCTTGGTGTCCGCAAATTCCGGGATGTATTTGGCGAGCGGATCCATCAGGAGGATATGCCCGTCCTCGACCAATTGCATGATGCCGAGCGAGACGATCGGCTTGGTCATGGAGAAGATGCGGAACAGGCTGTCCCGGGCCATCGGGGTTGCACTGTCCGGCGACTGGCGGCCGAAGGCCTCGAAATAGCCGATCTGGCCGCGGCGGGCGATCAGGGTGGTGACCCCCGGGGTGGTGCCTTTGTCGATTTCGCGGCGGAAGGCGTCGGAGATCTTTTGAAGACGGTTTGATGACAATCCCAGCGATTCCGGCCGAGCCTCGGGAAGGGCGGGGGTCTCAACAAGGGTCTTGGGCAAAGTGACGGGTTTTGCGGCAGGCTGGGCGTTCATGAGGTCTCCCGATTGATCTTGTCTTTTGCCAACCCACATAAGGGGCTTATCCGGCATGGGCTGGGGAGAGTGACCCAGAAGTTCGGGCTTGAACAGGGCCGTTTTCCCCTGTAACCAGCCGCCGGTTTGGTGTGCCGCGCAAGGGCGCTGGCAAAACAGGTGGATCAATGGCCAAAGCAAAATTTGAACGTAACAAACCGCACTGCAATATCGGCACGATCGGTCACGTTGACCACGGCAAGACGTCGCTGACGGCTGCGATCACGAAGGTGCTCGCCGAGACGGGCGGGGCGT
>NKIY01000006.1 GCA_002256345.1 Bradyrhizobiaceae bacterium PARB1
CAATTCGCCGTTCGGCGAGGTGCTGAAGGCGATCCGCGAAAACGAGCCGCGCGCGATTTCGCTCGGCTACAAGACCGATCAGTACAAGCTGCTCGCCTTCATCCTGTCGGGTGTGTTGGCCGGTTTCGCCGGCTCGCTGAAGGTGTTCGTGGCGCAGAACGCCTCGCTCACCGACGTGCACTGGACCATGTCCGGCGAGGTCGTTCTAATCACGCTGGTCGGCGGTCTTGCGACCCTCTACGGCCCGGTGGTCGGCGCCTTCGTGATCATCGCCATGCAGCAGTATCTCGCCGGCTTCGGCCAGTGGGTGACGGTGATCCAGGGTGTGATCTTCGTGATCTGCGTGCTCACCTTCCGCCGCGGCATCATCGGCGAGATCGCGCATCTGTTCAAACGCTCGCTTTAGCGACAACCACAATGGCTTTTTTTGGCGCAAAGCGGACACACTGAGTAGCGTCCGGTGGTTGCCCGCGCCGAGACCAATGCTGCATATGCTGACACAGCGCCGTATGCCCAGAAGCCATTCTGGTCTCATCACGCGCGAGTTGGGCAAAGTGCGATGCGTACTACTTCAGGGTACAATGCGGGGATCGATCTTTTTCTAACCTTGCAAGCGGCTATGTGGGGAACGCCGCATCCAATCGAGCCCATCGAGTGTTTTTCCATGCGGAGTGTACTCGCACCCAATGTAGCCGCCATAGCCCACTGCTTCCAGCGTGTCATAGAGCCGCTCGAATTCGATTTTTCCGGTTCCAGGTTCATGGCGGCCTGGATGGTCTGCGATATGGATGTGATAGATCTGAGCAGCGTGGTCTCGGATGAATGCGAACGGGTTCTGACCAGTCATCGTAGCATGAAATACGTCGAAGAGCAGGCGAACGTTCGGTGCGCCGATTTCGGCCATCGCGCGCACCGCCTCCATTGGATCCTCTACGAAATAGTTGGAGATGCTTCCGCTGCTGATCGGCTCGATCAGCAGCAGTACACCGCGCTCGGCTGCGGCGTTGGCGGCCATGCGCATATTGGCGATATAGGTGTCCCACATCTGTTGTCGGTCGGCATCGGCAGGGCGCACACCGGCCATGCAATGGAGCGCGGGGATGCCGGCCTCCACGGCGTAATCGAGACTGTCTGCCAGCAAGGCGCGGAATCGCTCGATTTGATCCGGCAGCGCGGCAAATCCTTTCTCGCCGCGCGCAATGTCGCCAGCGGGGAAACTCGACTGAACGATGCCCAAACCGTTTTCGGCGAGGAGTTGTTTGACCCGTGTGGCAGGCAATGAGTAGAGCGAGGGATGCTCCACCACTGTGAAGCCGGCGTCTCGAGCGGCAGCAAACCTCTGTTCCAGCGGTACTTCGTTAAAAAGATAACCAATATGAGCGCTGAAGCCCTTCATCGCAACTCTTCCCCGTTCTCGCTGTTGGATATCGGCATCACGACGTACCGAACACGGCGTGCAGTTCGGCGACCTGCGCCGTGGTGAGAATGCGCGGCTGGCGTGCTTGAAGCAGCACGAGGAGCTTCGCCGTCTCTTCAAGTTCTTCTGCGGCATAGACTGCGCTGGTCAGGTCGCTGGCGGTGACCACCGTCCCGTGATTAGCCAGAAGCACGGCGGCTCTGGAGCCACCCAGCTCTCGGATCATTGTGCCCATCGCGGGGTCGCCAGGGCGCACATAGGGCAGCAGCGGCACCCGGCCCACACGCATCACCACATAGGGCGTGAGCGCAGGGATGCAATCGTGCGGATCGAGATCGGGAAGGCAGGAAAGCGCAGTCGCGTAGGTGGAATGCAGATGCACCACGGCTCCTGCCTGCGGGCGCGTCTCGTAGAACGCCTGATGCAGGAAGATTTCCTTGGACGGCTTGTCGCCGGAAATGTGCCGACCATTGCGATCCAATTTTGAAATGCACGGAGGATCGAGAGAGCCGAGACACGAATTAGTCGGGGTGATCAGCAGGCCATCGGCGACAGCGACGCTGATATTGCCCGCCGAGCCGACGGAAAAGCCTCGTTCGTAAAGCGAGCGCGACAGCCGTACCAACTCGGCCCGCGCTGTGGCCTCGTCCATTGTTGTCACGCCGCGCCTCCACCGATCGCCCGGATCGCCTTCTCGAAGAAATCGACGCTGCCGAAATTGCCGGATTTCAGCGCCATGCCCAGCATCGCGCCATCTTCGGTGGTGAGCACCGGCACGCCAGGATCGATCTCAGGCCCGACCCGGAAGGACGTCAGCCCGAGCGCGGACACGACGGCGCCGGAAGTTTCGCCACCGCCGACCACGATGCGCCGTACGCCCAAGTCGTAGAGTTCGCGCGCGGCGTCGGCGAACAACGCATCGAGCCGTTGCGCTACGGCCTCGCGGCCATGCTTGCGCTGAAGCTCCGCAACTTCCTCAGGGCGTGAGGACGAATAGACTAACGGCACCTGCCCGTGATTGGCGCGGATGAAAGCAACGACGTCACCAGCGCCTGACGTACCATCGATCACCTTCTCCACATCAATGGCAAAGACCGGGTGGTTCACTGCGTGTCGCTCGATCTGCCCGAGCGTCGCGCGCGAGCAACTGCCGACCAGCACAGCCTCCGGTCCCTCGATGGCTGGCGCTATGGTGCGTCCGCCATGGGCGAGGCCCTGGGAAATGAAGTTGCGCGGCAGGCCACGCGCGATGCCGGAGCCGCCGGTGAGCAGAACCGTGTCCTTGCAGGCGGCAGCGATTGTCAGCAGATTGTCGTTGGAAATGGCGTCGACTATGACGAGGCGCTCGCCCCGGGAGGCGGCTTCATCGAGCGCGCTGCGCAGGGCAAAGGGGCCGCTCTGCACGACCGCCCAATCCACCAGTCCGACGGGATCGTCGCACTGGATGGCGAGGCAGCGACGGAGATCTGCATCAGTCATCGGGTTGAGCGGGTGATGCTCCATGCCGGATTCGTTCAGCGGCCGATCACCGACGAAGAGATGGCCTTTGTAAAGAGTGCGGCCGGTATCGGGAAAAGCCGGGCAGGCAATGACGCCATGTACATTGAGCCGCCGGGCGAGCGTCTCGCCAACCGGGCCGATATTGCCGTCGGGCGTGGAATCGAAGGTCGAGCAATATTTGAAGATGATCTGGCGGCAGCCCTGTCGCAACAGCCAGTCTAGCACTTGAAGTGACTGTGTGCAGGCTTCTTCCGCGAGAATGGAGCGGCTCTTCAGCGCGACGACGCATGCCTCCACATCCGGCGCCGCGTTGGCGGTGGGCAGGCCGAGATATTGCACAGTCTTCAGCCCGCCTTCCGGCGCGACGCCTTGCGCCAGTGTATTGGCAATGTCGCTCGCGCCGGTGAAGTCGTCAGCAATAACCCCGAGCAATGCCATAGGGGCGCTCCTCAACTTTTCTTGTTGTCATGATCGT
The DNA here is from genome assembly GCA_002256345.1 of Bradyrhizobiaceae bacterium PARB1. GTDB lineage: Bacteria > Pseudomonadota > Alphaproteobacteria > Rhizobiales > Xanthobacteraceae > Tardiphaga. Next base: position 3,393 of record NKIY01000006.1, read on the forward strand.
GCGTGTACTTCGCTCGTGAAGCGGTATTGCCGTGGCCTCGGCACGGGGCCCCGAGCAAGGCTCTATGCGGCAATCAACGTCTTCATCAGATCGACAGCGGCGTCGGGGGCAGTGAGCACGGGCACATCGACGGCTTTGCGAACCGCTTCGGCGGCGCGCGACGTCGAAAAATGCGCGAGCATGATGGCGTCGGCCTTCTGGAGCTCTGGCGCGCGAGCCGCCACCAATTCGTTATGCGACGATGCATCACCCTGACGGAGCAGATCCATCGCGCGGTCGACCACGATGGTGGTGAGGGAGGCGGTTGCCGATCCTTCGCGAACGAAGTCGTCAAATTCTTCGGTCATAGTCACGACGGCCGGTGCGAATGTCGCGAGCATGCCGATATTTTTGCCCTGGCTGATGGCCGCGCGAAACATCGCCTCGTTCGGTTTGAGGACGGGAATCGGCAGTTCAGCAATGAGCCGGTCAATCGCCGGACCAAAGGCCGAGCAGGTGATCAGGATGCCATCGGCACCGGTCCGATGTGCGTAGCGGCCAAAGGAAACGAAGCGGTCAATCATGGCTTCGGACAGGTCGGCTTCCCGTGCCCGGTCGATCGAAAGACCGTCGTCGAGCAGGTTGATGGTTTCCGCGGCTGACCATCGCTGCGCGAAAGCGTTTCGGATCGGCTCCATCGCTACGGGGGTCGCGTGAAGCAGGACGATGCGTGGGGAGGCCATCTTTCAATACTCCTGTCGGTCGAAATCAGTTGGCGGTCGGCGCGGGAACGAAAGATGTCAGCCCACCCTTCTCATATGCGGTCGCTGCGGCGCCAGAGCCGAGCGCATCGAGAAAAGCGGAGGCAGCGTCTGGATGGCGTGCATCGGTGAAGATAGCGGCCGAGAAATCGGTGAAGGTCTGGATTTCGTCCGGGAACGGGCCGACAATATCGACGCCATCCACCGACATCAGTTCGCTAACCTGCTGGACAGCGAACTCGGCCTCGCCACTGATAATCTTTGTGGCAGTAAAGCCGGCAGGGATCGTGACGGCCCGCGCATTCACCTCATCGGCGATGCCTAGCCGCTTGATCAAATCCTGGAAGTAGATGCCGCTGGCGCCGCCGAGCGAATAGGCCACCGATCGCGCGCCGGTCAGCACGTCCTTCAGCGCCTCTAATGTCGATATGTCCGGCTTCGGAGCGCCGTGGCGGACGCCGAGCCCGACCATGGCCCGTGCAATGGGAATGCGGGTGTCTCGACGGATGACGGACTCTTTTTCAAGCTCGTCCATCGCATGATCGATCGCGAGAATAACGTCGGCGCGTTCGCCATCACGGACGCGCCGCATCAGCACTGTGGTCGGATCCCAGATGATATCCGTCCGGATGCCGGTCTGCTGTTCGAAGCCGGGAACAATCCAGCGCTTGAACGCGACCTCGACGGCAAGCGCGCTCATGATCGAGAGGGGGGCAGTATTGTCAGTCATTGCTTTCCTCCATTCGGCGACTTGAAGGCGCCTATGCACGATTTTGGATGTGCCGCACCATGTCAGGTGTAAGCTCGTCCAGGGTCCGCAGCCCCATCAAGGCCATGTCCCGGTGAATCTCCTCGGACAGCAACCTGATGGCATGCTGTACGCCGTCGGATCCGCCGAGCGAGGCGGCATAGAGGAACGGGCGGCCGAGAAAGACGAAGTCGGCGCCCAAGGCCAGTGCCTTGAGGACATCAGTGCCACGGCGAATGCCGCCGTCGATCATGACAGCCATTCCTTCCGCTTCCGCGCGGATCTCGGGTAGCGCGCGGATGGGAGCCTGGGCGCAGTCGAGCTGGCGGCCACCGTGATTGGAAATAATGACGCCGTCGGCTCCGAGCTGCCGTGCGGTGCGGACATCCGATGCTGCCAGCAAGCCTTTGATGACGAGCTTGCCCTTCCAGCGACGGCGGATCGCCTCGACATGGGACCACGCCAGCTGGTCGCGACTGTTCATATTGCGCACGAAATCGCGAGACAGCATCGGCGGGCCCTGCGTCGAGTCCATGTTCTCGAAATGAGGAACGCCGTGGTTCATGAAGGTTCTTCCCACCGTTCCGAACAGCCATCGCGGATGGAGCACGCTGTCCAGCGCGACCCTGGGCGTTACACGCAGCGGCATGCTGAAGCCATTGCGCACATTGTTCTCGCGATTTCCCGGAACTGGTGTATCGGCTGTTACAACCAGCGTGTCGAATCCAGCAGCCGCGACGCGGTCGATCATCGCGTCGATGCGCGGCTGATGGCCGGCGAGGTAAGCCTGAAACCAAGTGTGCGGGTTTTCGCGATACACGTCCTCCAGCTTGATGAGCGAAGAGGCGCTGAGGATCATTGGCACTTGTGCTGAACGCGCGGCCAAAGCGAGCGCAATGTCGGCGCGATAGGCAACCATGGCGGCGCCGCCGAGCGGAGCTATGCCGACTGGGCTGTTATATTGGCGCCCGAAAAGCTCGCGGGCTTGGGTGCGTCCAGCCACATCCATAAGCGTGCGAGGGACAAGTGCCAGGTCGGCATAGGCCTGCCTTGCCTCACGCAGGCCCGCACCAGTCTCCACTGCACCGGCGACGTAGCTGTAAATCATGCGCGGCAAATATCTGTGGGCGGCGCGCTCAAAGTCGTCCAGCGCCAGGTAGTCGCGAAAGCGCCGGGGAACGTTGGGAGACGCCATTGGAACCGCAGCCTGAATGACTTCGGCCTCAGGCCTGTTTGCGTCATCGACGGGCGGAATGATTGACTGGCCGGCCTCGCCCATCATTGCCGTCCTGCTCAAGATGCCACTGGAACTTGTGGTATTCGTCATGATGCCGAACTTTATTACTTATGTCTGCTTTGTTGTAACAAGTATCGGCAGCACTTTACTGAGCGTGATTGCTATAAACGCTTGTCAGCAGCACATGCGAAGCTCGCTTGTGGAAAGTATTACATAGCTGACACAGCTAAATGATGCTGTCAATCCCAAGAGATTTGACGTTTAATGTGCTGATTTCACTTATAAATCTCGAAGATTAGTCGGTATGTAATGCTTACATTTTGACTGCCTTTGATGCCTTGCACGGAGTTCAGATCTACTCAGATATTGCAATAGCCGATTGAATTCAGGCGCGTGCCATTGATCGCGGCGCGCCCCGACTTCGATTTCTCTGATCTCAAGTCTTACGAATACGTATAATATGAGTCGAAGACGCCATCGAAGTAATGGATACTACGAGGAGCGAGTGTTTATGTAAATATTACATTTTTGGTGCATCAAGTAAGGTATTGAAATATATCAGAATATTTATTGTTTGTCCGGGTTGACGAGCCTGTCATGTCTCTAATAGTGTAAAATCAATCAACAAGGGCAGAGATGCTGCCCGCATCTGGGGAGGTAACAATGACAGGTTGGAGAGCGAGTTTCCGAGTCGCCGTGGCTGCCGGCGCTATGAGTGTTAGCGTGTTGATGTGGGGCGCGAGCGCTTGGGCGGTTGAATTGAAGATCGGGTACATGAAGCACCCGATCCAGGAAGCCTCCATCGCCATGATGGAGAAATGGGCCGCCAAGAATGGCGTCACCCTCGTCAAGATCCCGATGGCCTATGAAATCTTCATGGAGAAGGTCACGGCCACGCTGACCTCGGGCGGCGATCAGTATGACATCATCTGGCACAACGATGACTGGGGTCAGCTCTGGAAGAATTGGCTGGCGACGACCAATGATGTTCCCGGCATGGACACGGTGATGAAGCAGACCGTGGACGTGGCTTTCCTCAACGATGCCGGCAAGCGCACTGTCGTGCCGATGGCTCACACCTTCGGTGTGTTTTACTACCGCGCCGATCTCGTTGAAGAGGCAAGCCTGCCCAAGACCTGGGACGATCTCTCTGCGATCTCTCAGAAACTGCAGCGTGATGGCAAGGTGAAGTGGGGATACGTCGGCAGCATGGCGATGAATCACAGCTGGTTCAGCTGGTTCTGGGCCACTTGGGCAAATAATTGCGATGTGCTGGCGCCGGCCTATGAGCGCGACAACAGGGTGCTGGCCGCCCATGGCTGGAAGCCGATGATCGCGGAAGCCTGCTCGCGGCAGGTTGTCGAATATTGGTGGGATGCGATCAACAAGACTAAGATCAGTCCGCCTGCGATGATTTCCTACACGCGTAATGATGCGAATGCGATTTTCCAGGCGGGCGATGCAGCATTCACTGTCGCCGATCTGACGCTCTACGGGCAATTCAACGACCCGAAGAAGTCCAAGGTCGCAGGCAAGGTCAATATTGGCTATCTGCCGCTCGGACCCTCGCGCCAGGAGCCTGTTGCCTGGAACGACATTTGGGGATGGGCGATCCCCAAGGGCGTGCCTGCTGCTCGCCAGGAAGCGGCCAAGAAGATGCTGGGCGCAATGCTGCTCGACAAGGAAGGGCAGATCGACATGTGGAAGGCGACCGGTGGTCCGCCGCCCAACACCGAGGTCTGGAAGACCCTTGCTGAGACCGATCCGTTGTTCCGCCGTGCCGACCAGGTTGTCTTCAAGGTCAAGCAGGTCATTGCCGGCGGCTACTACACTCCGGAATGGCCGGCAATCCACAAGGCCTACAATGACGGGGTCGTCGGTGCGCTGAACGGCTCGCGAGAAGACATCCAGAAGAAGCTAGAGTCGGCTGCTCCCGCCATTCGCGCAGCAGCATCCAAAACCAACTGATCCCGCTCGCCCATAACTGGCGGAAGCCGTCATTGGCTTCCGCTTCCCTTCCGCTGAGAGACAGCATTTTATGAGACGTCTTGCCTCGTTCTTCGGTGAGAAGGAGCGCTTCATGCTGGCGCTCATCGCGCCGGCCGCCATCACCATGGCACTATTTCAGGTCGTGCCGATCTTTCTCGGCGCAAATGCATCGTTCCGGGACTGGACGCTCTACGATCCCAAGAAGACGTGGGTCGGGCTGAAGCACTATATCGAGGTCATCACCGACCCGGCTTTCTTCGGACTGGCAATCCCGAATACCCTGATTTTCCTGGCGGTCAGCGTCACGCTTTCACTGATACTCGGGCTCGGCCTTGCGCTGCTGTTGAATCGCAATTTTGTCGGCCAGTCGGTGGTGCGCACCATCATCCTGTTGCCGCTGATGGTCGCTCCGGTCATCGCTTCGATCATGATGCGCTGGATGTTTAACGACCAGTTCGGCATCGTGAACGTGGTGCTTGAAAGCGTCGGCTTGCCGCCCGTCGCCTGGCTCGCCTATCGCTGGACGACGATGATGGTCATCATTCTCGCCGATGTCTGGCTCTGGACTCCGTGGTTCGCTGTTCTGCTGCTTGCAGGATTGCAGAGTTTGCCGAAAGAGCCGTTCGAAGCCGCCGCCATCGATGCCGCCGGCCCATGGCGTATGTTCCGCTCGCTCACGCTGCCGATGTTGCGTCCAGTTATCGTGGTCTGCGTTGTCATTCGGTCGATCGATGCATTCCGAGTGTTCGATCAGGTCTGGGTCATATCCGGCGGCGGTCCTGCCCGTTCGACCGAAATGTTCAGCATCTACGCCTATATCGAGGCATTTCAGCGCATGAATTTCGGCAAAGGCTCCGCGGCTGCCCTGACCGGCGGCGTCGTGATCGTCATCTTCGGCCTGGTTCTCTACCGGCTGCTCAATCGTGCCGTTGAGGTGTCCAAATGACCGTTGCCACCATTGAAGCGCAGCCTCCTACTATCGCCAAAAGCGAGCGCGGTTTTTTCAGTCTGATGGCGCCGGGTGCCCGTAAGGCATTCTTCTATCTGTTGGTTATCGCAGTCGGCTTTCTTGTCGCATTCCCGGTGCTGTGGCTGACACTCACGTCACTGCGCCCGGCATCCGGGATGTTCTATGTCCATCGCGGCACTGAATTCACGCTCGAGAATTTTGTTGAAGTGTTCGCCAACAAAACGGTGATCAAGGCCTATGTGAACAGTGCCATCATCGCCACTCTTGCGACGGTTCTATCGCTCGGCATCACCGTAACGAGCGGCTACATGCTGTCGCGGTTCCGTGGTCCGATCGCCAGTGGCTGGTTCTCGATCATCTATGTCTTCCGCTGCGTGCCTTACATCTCGTGGGTTCTGCCGCTCTACATCGTCACGCAAAATCTCGGTGTCTACGACACCTATCTCGGACTGTTGCTGCCGCACATTGCCGTCCACATCTGCTTCTTCTCCTGGCTGATGAAGGGCTTCTTCGACGGAATTGATCCGTCGATGGAATATGCGGCGCTGATCGATGGGTGCTCGCGCTGGGGGGCCTTCGTCCGCGTGGCGTTGCCCTCCGCCATACCGGGACTAGCGGCGCTCTCCGTACTCTGCTGGCTGTGGACCTGGAACGAGTTTTTGTTCGCCCTGCTGCTGACCAGCCACAACACTCCGGTGCTTACGGTGGTTATGGCGCAGTTCGTCCACGAACTCGGCATCGAGTGGAATCTCATGAGCGCCACGGCTGTCATGGCGCTTGGCCCGGCTCTACTCATCACCTTCTTCGGCCAAAAGTACATCATCACCGGTCTGAAGATCTGATCAAGCGCACCCTGTGCGAACCTGGAGTTTTACCCATGGCGGAAGTCGTTCTGAACCAGCTCTTGAAGAGCTATGGTGGCGTTACCGCGGTGCGCAGCATCGACCTTAAAATCCCCGACGGTGCCTTTGCCGTACTTGTCGGCCCGTCCGGCTGCGGCAAGTCGACGACGCTGCGCATGATCGCCGGACTGGAGGATATCAGCGGCGGGACGATCAGCATCGGGGGGCGGGTCGTGAATGATCTGGCACCCAAGGATCGTGACATCGCGATGGTGTTCCAGAACTATGCGCTCTACCAGCATATGACGGTCTACGACAATCTGGCTTTCGGACTTCGCAATCGCAAAGAAAGCGAAGCCAAGATCGTAGAGAAGATCGCCCATGCGGCGTCGATCCTGAGCATCGAGCCATTGCTTCAGCGCCGGCCGAAGCAGCTTTCCGGCGGGCAGCAACAGCGCGTCGCGCTGGGACGCTGCATCGTCCGTCATCCCCAGGTCTTCCTGTTCGACGAGCCGCTGTCGAACCTCGATGCCAAGTTGCGTGCCCAGATGCGCATCGAGCTAAAGCGCTTGCGCGAGCGTGTGCCCGCGACCTCGGTCTATGTCACCCACGACCAGGTGGAAGCCATGACGCTCGGAGATCTCGTCGTGATCATGAAGGACGGCCTCGTCCAGCAGGTCGGCACCCCGCTCGACGTCTATAACCGCCCGGAGAACCTGTTCGTCGCCGGCTTCATTGGCGCGCCCGCCATGAATGTGCTCAAGGGCACGCTGGATGCGGCTGGGGAGCGGGTGAACGTTGAGGGCTTTTCGATGGCTGTCGGCGAGAAGAACAAGGCAGCGCTACGCGGCTACGCTGGTAAGCAGGTCATGATGGGCATCCGCCCGGAGCACATGTCCCTCGGCAGCCATGGCAATGAGATCGACGGTTCGGTCGATGTCATCGAGCAGCTCGGATCGGAAATGCACCTCGAAATTCGCGTCGGCAATGCGCAACTGACGGTGGCCCGCGTGGCGCCGAATGCGCCGATCCGCCTGCACGAACAAGTCAGGGTGTCAGTACCGGCCGAGCAGATGCACTTCTTCGATGTCGACACTCAGAAGGCGATCCGGCTCGTTCATTGACGCGCTGGACGTTTATCAAGCAATTGCGACGAAGGAGACCGGGGAAAATGCGCGTATTGATGACAGGGGCCGCAGGCGGCATTGGCAAGGAAGCGCGTCGCCAGCTGGCCGGGCGTTATCCGCTGCTGCGGCTGCTCGATATGGTCGAAATCGAGCCCGCAGGCCCGGGCGAGGAATGCCTCGTGGTCAATATCTGCGATCTCGAGGCGTTGACGGCCGCCATGGAGGGCATCGACTGCGTCGTGCATCTCGCCGGCATGTCGGTTGAACCGGAAAGCAACGCCTGGGAACAGGTTCTGTCGGCCAATATTGCCGGCACCTACAATATCTACGAGGCCGCGCGGCGGGCAGGGGTGCGGCGGGTCGTCTTCGCCTCCAGCCATCACGCTGTCGGCTATTATCGCCGGAGCCAGACCCTGACCGGAACCATCGCGCCGCGCCCCGATAGCTACTACGGCGTCAGCAAGGTGACTGGCGAAGCGCTCGGCCGGCTTTATGCAGACAAGTTCGGCCTGAGTACCGTGAGCCTGCGTATCGGCGCCTATCGCGCGAAGCCGACGGATGTCCGCCATCTCTCGGTGTGGATCAGCCCGCGGGACATGGTGGAACTGCTGCGCTGCTCGATCGAAGCGCCGCTGCTGCATTATGTGATCGCCTATGGCATGTCGGCGAACACGCGCGCGATCTGGGACAATCGCGAGGCTGCCGTGCTCGGTTATCGACCTGTTGACAATGCCGAGGATTACGCCGCAGAGGTCATGAGTACCGGCGCGCCGGAACTTGAAGAAGCCAAACCGTTCCATGGCGGATGGTATTGTGCTTGGGATCTAGGCAGCCACGGTCTGTTCATCGATTGACACAGCTTCCGCGCTTCGGAGAAGGTCGGTGCGGCTCTTGCGGGGAGAATAACGATTGCGGCCGAAGCGGACACCTACGGGGCGAGTACGGGTCGAAGACATTGCGCGGGCCGTCGGTGTCTCGGGCGCGACGGTTTCGCGTGCGCTGAATGGGACAGGGCCGGTTGCGCCTGACGTGAAGAGTACTATCGAAGCGGCAGCCATGCGGCTTGGATACATCGCCCAAGGCACGGGGCGGTCGGCGCTTGCCCGACAACTTCCGGTGATTGGCGCCATCATTCCGCATCTCGAGAATCCGAATTTCGCGGCAGGCGCAGAGGCAATGCAGAACTCCCTGCGTGCCGCCGGCTACGGTTTTGCGCTGGCGAGTAGCGGCTACGACCGTAAGAGCGAACTTGAGAAGGTGATGGCTTTGGTCGCGCATGGCGCGCTTGGCATGATGCTGGTTGGCGCCGAGCACGATCCCGAGACGCTGCGGTTCCTCAATCAGCGAAATGTTCCGTTCGTTGTGACCTGGGTGCTTTCGAAGGAAGTGCCGAGTGTCGGTTTCGACAACGTGGAGGCCGCGGGACGCATCGCCACGCACCTCCTCGATCTCGGCCATAAGCGAATCGGTGCCATCGCGGGGATCACGCGAGACAATGATCGTGCGAGCGGTCGTCTCGCCGGCATACGTCGCACGCTTGCAGAGCGGGGGCTCACACTGGATCAGGAAGCGCTGATCGAGCGCCCCTACCGCATTGTTGAAGGGCAACTTGCACTACGTGCGCTTCTCGGTATGCCTAATCCGCCGACGGCGGTCTATTGTGGCAACGACATGCTCGCGTTCGGAGCTCTCATTGAGTGCGCCCGACAGGGCATCCGGGTGCCGCAAGACATGTCCATTGCGGGGTTCGACGATCTCGATTTTGCATCTCAGATCCGCCCTGCGCTCACCACACTGCACGTTCCTGCCCGCGAGATTGGTGAGCGCACCGCCCAGTATCTGATAGCCCGGCTCGCTGGCGAGCCAGTGCCGCCAACCATCGAAGTTCCCGTCGGCCTGATGGTGCGCGACACAACCGCCCCGCCGCGTAAAACCTGATCTACTCTTCTGGCCAAACCTACATGTACGCACCCCCTCCCGTCATTGACACCGAAGTCTTCGCTCGCGTTCCCGAGCATTTCCGCGTTCGCGGGCGCAGTTCGAAATGGGCAGAAGTGCAGCGCGGCGGCAAACCGACGCCGGTGTTTCTTGAAGGGCCTTCATTCGATCGCCACGGGAATCTCTATGTCGTGGATGTCGCCTGGGGACGCATCTTCCGAATCTCGCCTGGTGGCGGGTTCACCCTGGTCATCGAGTATGAAGGGGAGCCCAACGGTCTGAAGATCCATCGCGACGGCCGGATCTTCGTGGCCGACTTTCGGCACGGCATCATGCTGCTGGACCCTGACCGCGGCACGGTGGAGCCCGTCGTGCAGGCCTCGGAGTTCGGTCCGTTCAAGGGGGTGAACGATCTGGTCTTCGCCTCGAACGGCGATCTCTACTTCACCGATCAGGGGCTGACTGGCTTGCAGGACCCCAGTGGCCGACTTTACAGGCTCCGCGCCGATAGCGGGCGATTGGACATGCTACTGCAGGGCATTCCCAGCCCTAACGGGTTGGTGCTCGGTCTCGATGAGGATGTCGTTTTCGTCAACGTTACGCGTGACAATGCAGTCTGGCGCGTTCCGCTCAATGCGTCGGGCGCAGCGTTCAAAGTCGGCGCTTATATCCGCCTGTCGGGCGGCATCGGCCCTGATGGTCTCGCGATTGATGAGGCCGGTGGCCTGGCTATCGCGCATCTCGGCCTCGGCAGCGTGTGGATCGTCAATGCGATCGGTGAGCCGGTGGCGCGAGTAAACTCTTGCGCCGGGCTCGGCACCACCAATCTCGCTTACGGCGGCGCAGATCGCCGCACGCTCTACATTACCGAGTCGGAGACAGGCCAGATCTTGACCGCCGCTGTCCCTACGCCCGGGCGCCTGATGTTCTCGCACAGTTAGTGTTGCGTACGCCGCTTTGTCTGACCGTTGTTCACGTCAAACCTTTGAGATGGACCTGTCCGGCAATCGCCTTCGTCCGTCGACAGCGCTCGCCGTGAGCTGAGCTTCGCACGACCGGGAAGCTCAAGGAACGTCCGCGGTTGGGGCAAAGCGGATGTTGAAATCTGAATTCGGAGCAGTTGAGCGAAGCGGGAGCTGTCGGCGGTCGATCCGCGACATCCATCGGCCGACCGCTCTTGATCGCTGTCATCGCAGCGTCATGAAGACATAGCAACGGTCGTTTCCTAACTTCTTGGTTGGCAGGCACCGCTTCGTGCCGCTTTGTGTGTCGAGAGAGCGCGTGCGTTTCTGGCGAAAAGGTCTCTTGAGAGGTGCGTTGCTTTCGCTAGCGGCTATTGAGCTGGGCTCCGCTTGGTGCGCGGAAATTGCTCCCGTTTGGTTTGATATCCCGGCGCAGAATCTCGAGGTCGCGCTGGATGAATTCAGCCGTCAGTCCGGCATCGTTGGCCTCTATGATGGCCGAATGGTCGCTCATCAATCCTCATCCGCAGTCCATGGCACGTTGAAGCCCGAGGATGCGCTGGCCGCACTGCTCAGGGATACCCAGCTGGCTGCTGAATTCACATCCCGCGCGTCTTTCGTCGTCGTATATCGGGACAAAGCGACGACCTTGGCCGGAAATTCGGTGGAAATCGGGCAGGTTGCTCTGGCCACGATCCCGCGCAACGCCGCTTTTCTGGCTTATTGCAGCAGACAATCGAAGCCGCGCTCTGCTCGGACGCGCTGATGAGTGCTGGGGGATTATCGGGCTGCGCTGAGTTTTCGTGTCGATTAGAGCGTTGCTATCCGCCGTATGCGGCTTTTGAGTTCGACCGGCGACGCGCGGCGAGATTGCGGCCATCATGGGCCTCACCGGTCAGGCCTTGGTGAATGAGGCGCCGCCGGCGCATATGAGCCAGCCATTTGCCATGGTCGTGCTAGTGCGGCAGTCCGGTGTTGCGCTGGATTGCCTTCACGGCACTCAGGAAAATCTTCGATGATCGAGCGCACAAAATTGGTGCGGCGGTGCCCGATGCGGCGGAAGATCTTTTTGCACTGCGCTCGCTGCTGGTCGATCGCTACGGCGATCATAAATCTCGTTTGGCGCGGCGGCTCGGCCCAACCGACTGGGCTGAGGAGGCGTTGCAAGATACTTATCTCAAGCTGGACAGTTCGGTAACGACGGGTTGATCCGTAATCCGATGGCCTATCTGCTTCGCGCAGCGTTCAATACCGCGCTCAATCGCCGCCCTAGCGACCCGTATAACGGGAACCTCAACCAAAAATCGCTGCGTTCGGATATTCATAATGGAGGTCTGGAATGAACTGCGTTCGATCCGCCGGGAGCCGGAATGTTTCGAGGATGAGGCGCTGCTGCGCTGGTGATGAAGCGGATTGTTTGGAGCCGTAGCAGAGAAATTGTTGCTGGGCGACATCGTAGATCACGCGCCCGCGTGGCGCATCAATGTATTCGGCATCGCGAAGCTCGGGCACCAGTTTCTGGAGCGTGGCGAAGAATTGGAAGTGATCGTTCCGCCCGGCGCGGAAGCCGACTTCTTCGGGCGTCTCGGTGTAGGGGATCGAGTCTGCGATCAACTCGCCGTCAATGATCCACCATATGCCGACCTCGGGTGTATGGGCAGCGCGCGCCTCTCGAACGGCCTGATTGCGACGGGAGGCCGCTGCGATGGGATCGTAGGACATGGGGGCTTCGTCCTGTTGTTGGATGCGGGTAACGGTGGTGATCAGTCGACTGGTGGCCAGCCGGTTTTACTCTGCGGAGCCCTCGCTATCTTCCAGAGCGCGGCAGGTGGCCCGGATTTCGCCGAGGATTCGCTGACCGTTTAATAAAGTCTCTGTATAGACGAAGGGGCCTCGGTCGCTGGTTCGCGATAGATCCGCGCGTAGGCTCCAGTTCGCTGCAGTAGGAGGAACATTCCGCGGGCCAATGCCGGTCCAGGACATCTGGTCGGGTGTGATGTTGCCCCGGAACCTGATCGTATCGAACAGGTCTGTGGGCTTGGACTGGCTGGCGTCACCGTGATTGTGGACGATGATTGCAGGGACGTTCAGCCCGCCGCGATTGGTGAAGGATGCGCAGACCGTGATGGACTTGAGGTTCTTGAACGTATTGGCAAACCAGACGCTCGCTTCATTGCTGACATCGGCAGCGGTATTGTTCTTGACTGGGCAGACAAGATTCCAGTTTGCGAAGCCAGCCCAGTTGCAGGTCTCTTTGTAGACGATGATGTCATCTGCCTGACTGGCAGAGGGATGAAGGATGGCGCCTGCGACAGCGGCGTGGGTAATGAAGCGGAGGAAACGCGGATTCATCGAACGGCTCCGAGTCGGATGGGCACTAGCCCGCGGTGGCTTTGACGTATCGGGAATGGACCCAGCCCGCTCGGCATGGGCCGGTATAGGCCTGATCGGTCGACCACGGTTTGGAAACGCCGCACGAAGCGCTGAGCACGCGCTCTGGCATATAGACGATGGTCTGCCATGGGCCCTTGTTGCCGCAGATGTAGATTTGGTCGCCGTTGTAAAGACGATCGATCTCGGTATAGGGCGATCCCCCCGGTCCACTGCGCACCGAAAGGAAGCCGTCGCCCTTTGGGTCAAGGCCGATGATTTCTCCGTTCCCGCAAGCATCTATGTCGGGATCGGATTTGATCATCACGGGAACGTCGATCTTGGCCGAGCGGCTCACGGCAGCGGGCGGGAGCAGAAGAGTGATGGCCATTGACACGGCCATTGCGATGAACTTGTTCTTCGACATTAAAAAAACTCGCGTTTTGTAATGGAGGGAATGAAGTGCTCAGAGGCGAAGGCACGAGAACATCGCGCCGCGTTTGCTCAGCGGGGAAGCTGGCTGGTCTAGAGGGCCTGTAGCAGGATCGAGGCGATGAAGGTGCCGACCCAGACGAAGCCGTAGCTCGGTGTCTGGCGGAGACGCTGGGCACGCGCGAACAGATAGACCGGCGCCAGCAAGAGAGCGAAAAGCTTCATCCAGCGCGAGTTATAGCCGGCGCGCTCCAGTTGCATGCTATCAGCGATACAGAGCGCTCCGTTGATCACGATGGGAATCAGCCAGGTGAGCGGCGCGATGAAGAAGGCATAGAATTTCGTAAAGACCGGGTCTTCGTATTGCCAATCAATGATCTGGGTCTGGCTGTATTTTAAAATGATGACGTTGAGCAGCAAATACGCCACCGGCATGAAGGCAAGGGTCCAAACCAAGCCATTGTTGATGTCTCGGGCCGCGATCGGCGGCGGGAGATCGTTAAGCTGCGTTCCAATCTCGGTGGTGCGCAATGACTGCCAACCTGTTTGACCCTTTTTCCAAATAGGGGTTTCGTGATCGATCGTCTGGGCGGCCAGGAGTTCGCGGAGTTGATCGGCTCCGACAGGGCCCTTGCGTTCGCCACCCTGGGTGTAGAACCAGGCGTCTTCGCTTGTTGTTGTGTCGGTCATGTCGTTTTTCCATATTGGGGCGCGCAGCAGAGCTTCGTGCGGCAATCGAGGTGAGTGTCCGACGAACGCCCGGCCGACTTGCCAGCGCGGCTATGCGCGAGGGCGCCCGTCCCAGTAGATTCAATTGAGGCCCCGAGAAATTGCGGGGTTTGACGAAGAATTCTCAGACGTGACTTTTTTGTCGCAGTTTCGGCGTGACCGGCGCGCGAAAAGCGCCACTCGCAGAAGCTGGATCTCCGGCGGCATAGATCGCGAGACTTGGATCGCTCTTCCTGAGGGTATTCAGGATGGTTTGCAGCTGGCCCTTTTTCTGGTCGCCGTCGAAGCCAAATACGATCAAGCGCGGTTTGACATCGATCGTCAGGACGGCTTTGCCGCCAGCGACTTCCCGGACAAGCGGTTCAAGAAGGGGGAAAGATTCGGGTGCCGCATCGGAGCGGACGTGGCGGCGCATCGCATCCAGCCGGACCAAGGCCCTGCAGACTGCCTGGTAGCGCGCGACCAGCGTCGAGGTGTGGTGTGCGAGCGTGGATCGGTAGCCGCTCAACTGGTCGATCACCGCAGGCGGCTTGGCGCGAGCGCGGAGCGCCGTGTTGGTGAAATGTTTGGCCTCGTGAAACACGACGGCGATGCTCTGATCCCGTCGCTCCAGCGTTGCGACATCCAACCGATCCTGACGGTTCGAAGGAGGCTGACCGCTGTCGGCGGTGTCTCCTGCCAGCGCGTTCTCGCGAATCCGCCCCAATGCGATTTCGACGTCGATCACGGCCGAGCTGCTCATGATCATTGGGTGAAGGCCGGTCTTCTCGGCCCTTGCGAGATCGCCTGCCGAGCGGATCATATCCTTGAGCGTCTCGTCCCCGGCATAGTGGGTCCAGCCGATCGCGTTCGGCCTGAATTCGCCATCCACGAGTTCGGCCAGAGTCTGCTGTTGACGGACAAGATATTTCACATGGGTCTTTGGGCTTGCGGTGCCGTCGCCTCGATCGTCGATCCGAAAAATGGAACCGCCCCGATAATAGACGTTCAGAGAGTTCCGACGGACGGCAAGGAAGACATCGTCTCGTAGAAGGACGTCGCGCCACCAGGATCCGCTCTCCTGCCGCGCAAGCTGGTCGAGGTGATCGAGAAAAGCATCGCTGATGCCATGTTCGGAAGCTTGCGCCGTCATCGGATGTCCCACCACTCGCCGTCCTGCTTGAGTGCGACAGCGTCGAAGTGATCAAGAAACGACTGTGGTGCGAATGTATGAATGGGCACCAACATCGTCGGCGCGATGGCACTTGCTAAGCGCTTTAGATCTTTGATGCTGGCATGGCCGGACGTGTGGGCATGTTCCAACGGGATGCCGCGCTGCGCCAACTCGTCTTTAAGCGTCTTGCCGCGCTCTTGTTCGAGGTACCCGCTCCATTGCGACCAGATCGCCAGCGCGCCCGAGAGGCACTTTGCCTGATCGAGGTCATGGAGCATAGTCGGCCTGAAGAGTAGCGCCGCGTTAGAGGCCATTGCGGTCAGTTGTTCGATGAAGATGCGGTGAGATGTGTGATGTTCGAGCAGGTCGAAGCGGCCGGACTTTTTGATCTGGATACGCTGATACTGCGGGACGTAGAGAGCGACGCCGGGCCAATCGGATTGCGGGATACGGTCGTTCTCAGTCGCTCGTAGCATTTCGGCGGTATAGAGGTCGATGATCAGCGTCCGACCTGTCCGTTTGCAGGCGCGGTAGAGACTAACCATGCGGTCGATGTTCTGGGCGGAAGCTGCGACCAGGGCTAGGCCTTCGGCCTGGTCAAACAGTTCGACAAAACGCTGCTCGACGTCTGCTTCTGTGGGGAAGGAATGGTCCGGATCGAGCCGACCAAAGCTCGATCCTTCCATCAGCATGACATCGACGTTCTTGGGTGGATGCGAAAGCATCTTGTCGAAGAGCGCTGCCTTGCGGCCGTGTCCACGAATGTCGCCAGAATAGAACAGGCGCTTGCCGGCCGCTTCGACCTCGATGGCATAGGCGTCGTAAGCGGAGTGATCGACAAGATGTGGCGTTATTCGGAACGGGCCGAACTGGATTGGTGTGCCGTTGGTAAGCTCGATCGGCCGCGTCGGGACGTAGGGTTGTGGCACGAACGGGGCTGCGGCTTGAAGGATGCGAAAAGTTGCCGCTCCCAGCGCGACCGGCAGGTCTGGGCCTGCCAATGGCGCCAGCCCCCAATGATCGATGTGCCCGTGGGAGAGCACCAAACCTAGGAGATTGTCATTCTCGGCAAGGCCTTCGACTGACGGATGAAAGGTGATGTCGCTGAAGTCCCCGTCCAATGGAAGGCCGAGATCCAGCAAAAGCCGCGCCCTCTCGACCTCAAGCTCGATGCACGTCCCCCCGATTTCCTGTGTGCCTCGATGGATGCGGATACGCATGGGCGAAGTCTACTTCGAAGATTTTCCCGAGATACGAATCATAGTTCGTTTTGAGGTATATAAGTCAAAGTAAAGTTCGTGGTCAAGCGCGTGGCTTGAAGCGAAGCTTAGGTATGATTGATGCCTCTGGAAACGCGTTCGGACAGAAATTGCGTTTGGCCCGGCAACGCGCGGGGATGACGCAAGAGGATCTTGCGGCCCGGATTTCGCGCACGCCCGAGAGCATTTCCAACATTGAGCGCGGCTTACAGGAGCCGGGCATCAAAACCGTCCAGAGCATGGCCGTAACGCTCGGGACGCCGCTTTCCGAACTATTGGTGTCACCCGAAGAAGAGAATCTCACGCCTAAGCGTATGGAGATGGAGTTCCAACTACGTGATTTGGCTCGAGGTCTCAGCGATCGCGATCTTGCGATTGCGGTTGGACACGTGCAGCTTCTCCTCGCCACAAAGTAGAGGTAGCCAATCATCGTTGTGATTTCGGGTATCAGCGTTCATGCCCACCAACGCAGGTGCGTATGTATAATGTAAATCGTTCTGTTGTTTTTTATTCCTGTTTCGCATTCTGCGATCCTATCAACTGGTTAATATGCCCTTCGCCTCGTGTTCGTGTTAGGTGCGCATGCGATGTGAGGATGCGATTAATGAATGCCGCTTCTGCTATTTATAGCTTGTCGGCACGCTCGTAGTTTTGCTGAAGGTCGAGCAGGAATCCTGAGACGGATTCCGCTCCATCGTTCACGACCTCGAAACAGGTTTCCCACACGGAGTGCAATTCCGAATCGCTCAAGCGATCGAGGTCGGGTTTGAGATCTCGCTTTGCAACGGAACCAAAAAGGCTGGCGTGCCCCGCCGCGAGAAAATCGAAACGATCGAGCCAACTCTGCGTCGGCACTCCATGGCAGGCGCTTGACGAGATAGGTTTCGAAATCGGAGGGCGTCCTTTACGGTGGTTGCTGCTAGGTCCGGCAGTTTCTGCACGAAGGATGCCGCAATGTTCGGCCAGTTATGCCTGACCGTGCCGATGTGACGATCACCAATCTTCTGCAGAACGATGTGATGCTTTTTGCAGGTTTAGACAGAGGCGAGCGTCTAGGCTTCAAAAAATTGAAAAGCAGAGACGACTTTGGAGCGGAGTGGTCACTCCACGATACTCATCTTCAAACTTACGACGAGTTCGGCCGATTTTTCTCTTTAGGGGCTTCCCTCACTACACGTACTTTCACACTTGCGTCACCATGGTTTTCCCGGGCCGATTCCAAGACGCCGCCTATTTTGCATTTGCAGGATGCTCTATAAAGAGAGATTCCGTTGGCCATCCACGCTTTTCGTGGGCGTGGGCTACGAGGCGTTTGGAGCGTCGGAAGCCGTCGTCCAAATATTGTTCATTTAAGGCCTTTTGTTTCCGGACCTTGACGGCCTTTTGCAGCAATCAGAGTACACGGTCTGCATGTCGTGGGACAATGCGAGCCCTAGGTTTACCTCGCACCAAGATGCGTGCCGAGCTTTTGCAGAGCGCCAGCCTTGGAAGCAAGATGTGCTCACGAAATGTGCGATTGACGCAAGTGAGCGTTCGACGGTTAAGAGAACTTGCGGTTTACAACTTAACACCGTGCTCGCTATTCCATTCAGAAAATGAGTTAAGCTATCAAATGATACGAGCAGGAGCGGTTGCGGTCCTTATTCATCACCGCGGCGAGAGGGCCTCTCGAGTGTTGGCTTAATGGCCCACCAGGCGATCGCCCAAAGGGTCAGAACTGCAGGCGTGCAAATCAGGATACCATAGGCCATTTCTGACATGCTATTCGCCCTTGGGCTCGAATGCGGCGCTGGTAATTTCAATAATCTCTCGAAGCCGAGCGTGAAGTATTTCCACATCGAAAATGTCGAGCGACGATTCCGCAATAATCTTGATCGCTTCGAGTGCGTGGTCTTTGTCCATAACCTTGCTCTTTCCTGTCGGCATCAGTAAAGACGCCCGTTCGGCGACGTAATGGTTCTTAGTGCCGTACTCGCCGTTCGGCCGCCGCCTCACGCCGGCGGGCTCGGGCAACGTCGATGTCCGTGATCTTGACGCGGTAGGTTGCCCATGCCGTTTCAAAAGCGGCTTGGCATTCCGTTAGGTCCCGCCCGGTGCTCCGCATGTTTTCCGTCTGCGGCCGGCCGTCGAAATTGATGCCCCACCACCAGCCCGGCTGCCCCCACGCCACCCCCGACTTCCTCAGAATCCGTCCGATTGGCAGCTTTCGCCACATCACTAGCCAATCGTCATCGTAAGGGATGCCGTCGATGGTCATCTTGTGGAGGGTGAGCCGATTGTCGTCCATCCCGCCATTTTATCCAATGGCGGGAAGGGGGGCATCTAATTAATCGCGACAGACTTATTGCGGCTACGATCTTGCCCAGCCCATTGTCTCGACCTTAGTGTTGAACGAAGGTCTCGATCGAGCATGCGATATCGGTTCATTGCTCTCGAAGCGGGCGGCGGAATGCGCAATAGCTATTCACAGACCAAGTTGCCATTGCGGTTCGCGAAGCTTCGGCAAGAACGCAGGTCCGCAGTCGTTTGCTGAAACTCGCCTCGGACGTTGGCGCACAGGGCAATCAGAATAGGCCCCCGCATCTGCGCATTTTTGCACGAGCCATGCCACGATCCGCCTGGAACTCCACCACGGCTGAAGTTATCGCCACGCGGGGGCTGCCCGGGGAAATCATAATCCCTGCCGCTGTACTCCCGGTGTCTTGGCCGGCGATCGAAATCGTCGTCGTCCTCGTAACGGTTTTCATAGGCGCGAGGTGGACCGCCGGCCTCACAATAGAGCTGGCCATTCTGGTTCGAGATTCCGCCGACACAGCGATCAACAAGCAAGCTCGTCGGAACCCGCCGCCCAATGCCATCTGCGCAGACCGCACTGAGCTTACGCCCGTCGAACCGAATATTACTGCAACTCTGTTTGTAGCTTCCTGGCGGTTGCTGAGCGAATGAGACTGTCGCAGATGTAACGACGATAATAATTCCAACTCCGATGGCAGCAAGTTTCACTGGTCCGCTCCGTTCACTCGATTCTTGTCTAGGCTATACTTGGCCATAGAGCACAGCAATTGGCGGATGTTTATTGCTAACGCTTATCATCGAGAGCCTGCATCGACCTGCCACCTACAGGAGGTTTGCGGTGCACAAGCGGAAATCGAAAATCTCGCTGAAGGAATGCGTTACTGGTCGACGTGAAGGCGTTAATTGGTCCAAAACCACTGAACGAAATTTCGATCATGTCTGCTCTGCGAAGCAAATCGGTGGCCTTCGGATACCATTCTGCATTATCCAAGATCACGATTCCGCCGGGCGCGAGTGCTGAAAAAGCACTCTCAGCACAACGGAAGTGCTCGGCGCCGTCGATGACAATGACATCGTAACAACCGCCGACACACGCTGTTGCGTGCGGGGCGCGATAGCGTGGAAAAATGGAGCGCTGGAAAGCGATCCGAAACATTCCCTCATGACATGGGCGAGATGCTATCCGGCCAATCCGTGGCTGGTCATCGATTTGATCAATCTGCCCACGGCAACCGCTGCATCGGTCCCTGTGTCATGGTTCCGCAGCGGCTGCGTTGTTCGAGGCGATCGGCCTGGCTGCGATAGTCTTCCGATGCTTCCAGCAGCTGGGCGACCGTGACGGCATCCAGTACGTTGCGGGCCAGACGTTCGGCGCGCTCGGCCTGTTCGCGAAGATGTTCGATCTGAGTCATCACCGTCCCCTCACACTTGCAGAAACAAGTTGAGTCGAATTCGATCGTTCCCAGCGTCGCGCGGGATGCTTAATGGCTGGTAACCGGAAATCACACGGCCACGTTGCAACTGCCTCCCGCCGGCCGGGATTCGGTCACGTAACCGCAGATTCACGTTAAGCGCGGACATTCCGGGCTTGGTGGTAGACATGTAAACGCCCTTTACCCCTCGCGCCGCAGCGCTGGCTATTCCCGATTCAAAACGGGGATTTCGGTGATGTCGGAAAGTGCGACCGCAGGCAAAAGGCTGGAGAAATTCCCGGCCTTCGACGGTTTTCGCGGGATCGGCGTGATAGTGGTGATCTTTACTCACTGCCCGCAGGTGCTGGAGAGCAGCCTCTACAACACCGTCTGGCACATCAACCAGCTGTCGCGCGTCGGCTATATCGCGCTTGATATCTTCTTCGTGATTTCGGGCTTCTTCATCACCCGCCTGCTGCTGCGCGAGCGCGCCAAGACCGGACGCATCTCGTTCAAGGATTTCTATATGCGCCGGGCACTGCGCATCTTCCCGGTCTATTATCTCACCGTGATCGCCTGCCTGTTCATCTTCAAGTTCAGCACCGCGGACACGATTAGTCTGCTCAGCTACACGTTCAACTTCTACCACCCACTTCATCCGGTGCCGAACCCGCTTGAGCACACCTGGTCGCTGTCGGTGGAGGAGCAGTTCTATTTCTTCTGGCCGCTGCTGATCCTGCTGGTGCCCCCACGCTGGCTCAGTCGTGTCACCGGAATCGTGGTGCCGCTCCTCGCGACCGCCAGCGGTCTCGTGATGGCGGTGATCTTCATTGGCCATGATCCGCGCGAGGCCGGCGACGTCGTATATATGTCGCTGTTCACGCGCATGCTCTCGCTCTCCCTCGGCGGCTGGCTGGCGCTGCGCGAATTCGAGAACAGGCCGCTGCGTGGCTGGCGCTGCCTCGCGCTATTCTTGGGCGCGCTGGTAGTTCTCACGCTAGACCGGATGGGCCGCAATTACGGCATCATCACATCTCAGCCGCTTTACTGGACCATCGCGCTGATAGCCTACGCCATGGTCAGCGTCTCCTTTGTCGCGACCATGGTGTTCGATCGCGGCATCCTGAAGCGCTTGATGACCGCGGTCCTGTCGATCTCGCTACTGCGTGGGTTCGGGCAGTTGTCATATGCCATGTATGTGTTCCATCTGCCGGTACTGTTCTATCTCGGCATCAACGATGCCGCGCTCGACGGTGCCAAGGTGCCGATCCTGCAGGTCGTTCTCGCTTTTGGCATCACGATTGGCTTGTCGATACTGTCCTACTATCTGCTCGAAACGCCGATGGCCAAGTTGAAGGAGACCTACGGCAAGGTCCGGCTTGCGGAGCCGACCGGAGCCAATGCCGTATCAGTCGGCGGTGTATTCGCTGGTTTCGCCAAGGCCGCGTTCACCTCACCCGAGGAACGCAGCGGCGCCGAGCCACGCCGCGAGCAGACGATTCATCCCGATATCGGGCGCGATCGGATCAACTGACAGGATGAGACCCCCGGTCTGAGCGCGTTCAGCTTCGCTCTTGACTAAGGTGGCGGTCTACGCCCCATTGCGACTAAAGCGGCGACGATCGCCGCGCGCTTGTCGGGGGAGACTTCGGATGATCACGCTCTATCACTGCGCCCGCGCGCGCTCGTTCCGCCCGTTGTGGACGCTGGAAGAGCTGGGATTGCCTTACGAACTGAAGATGCTGCCGTTCCCGCCACGCGTCCACGCCAAGGAATATCTCGGCATCAATCCTCTCGGCACCATTCCACTGATGCTGGATGGCGAAACGCGGATGACGGAATCGTCAGCGATCGCACAATATCTGGTGACGAAATACGGTCCGACACCGCTGGCCGTAGGTGTCGATGAGGTCGACTACGGCCCGTTTCTGAACTGGCTGCATTTCGGCGAGGCGACGCTGACCTTCCCGCAGACACTGGTGCTGCGCTATTCGCAGCTCGAGCCGGAGGAGCGTCGTAACCCGCAGGTGGTCGAGGACTACTCACGCTGGTTTCTCGGCCGCCTGCGCATCATCGAAACAATCACGGCCGCGGATGAGCACATCTGCGCCGGCCGGTTTACCGCGGCGGATATCTCCGTCGGCTATGCGTTGTTGCTCGCGCAACGCCTCGGTCTGGCGCCGCAATTTGGGCCTGCCGTTGCAGCCTATTGGGCCAGGTTGCAGCAACGCGACGGATACAAGCGGGCGGTGGAGTCCGAAAACCGTGCGGGTGACGAGCAGGGTTTGGCGCGGCGTATGTAAGCCGCTATATCCGCAATATTGCATCTCAGAGAGCGAGTACATCCGATGGCCAATGACAGCGTGGTTCTGGAGAAGAAGGGCGTCGCATTCTGGATCACCATCGATCGTCCGGAAAAGCGCAATGCGATGAATGCCGACGTTATCGCCGGCATCGCGGACGGCTATCGGAAAGCGCATGAGGATGCCGAGGTGCGTGCGATCGTTCTGACGGGGGCGGGCGAGAAGGCATTTTGCGCGGGCGCAGACCTCGCGAATTCAGGCTCGGCCTTTGCGCAGGATTTCTCCAAGCCGAACGGCGATCTCGCCGATCTGATGCGGCTGTCGCAGAACGCCACCAAGCCGGCGATTGCGCGCGTCAACGGCGTCTGCATGGCCGGTGGCATGGGGCTGCTGTGCATGACCGATATGGCCGTCGCTGCCGACACCGCGATTTTCGGTCTGCCGGAAGTGAAGGTCGGTGTGTTTCCCATGCAGGTGCTGGCGCTGCTGCAATCCATCGCGCCGCGCCGTCTCGTCAATGAATGGTGCATCACCGGCGAGCCATTCGATGCACGAACCGCACAGGACGCCGGCTTGCTCAATCACGTCGTGCCGGCCGCCGAACTCGATGCTAAGATCGACTGGTTGATTGCGCGCATCACCGACAAGTCGCCGACTGCGATCCGCCGCGGCAAATACGCCATGCGCGCCATCGCTGCCATGTCGTTCGACGAGAGCATCGCCTATCTGGAGAGCCAGATCGCAATTCTCTCGATGACGGAGGATGCAAAGGAGGGCCTCAAGGCCTTTGCCGAGAAGCGCAAGCCGGTCTGGCCGGGGAGGTGAGGGGACGTGCGCGGCGCATTGGCTATCGCGCCGCAGTTACCGAAATCCCATGCCGGTCGAAAGCTGAACGGCGATCAGGAAAACGCTGCCGGCGATCGGCAAACTGATCAGGCGTAGCACCTGGTTAAACGAGACCATTTGAGCCATCCATAACGTTAGCCCCGAGAGCCACTATGGATGTTTATGCTTAATGGCAGGTAAATGCGTCCGCATTTACTGGTTGTGCGCGAATATTCGGGGCGTTCTGTCAGCGCTACGAGTGCGCGCATTTCAGGCGATGCAGTGTCACCTCTGGCGGGCAGTTGAGGCGGACCGGCAACAGACTGGTGCCGACGCCGACCGATGTGTAGCCGGCAAGATTCTCGTAGCGCCACGCGCCATTGCCCATGTAACGCGGCAGTACGGCTTCGAGCTTGATCGCGTATCCGCCGGGTAGGCAGAGCTGTCCACCGTGGGTATGGCCGCTTAGCATCAAGTCGAAGTCGTGCTCGGCCGCTTCCTTATAGGTTTCGGGCGTATGCGATAGCAGAATCGAGAACGCATCCTTTGGAATCTGCGCCGCAACTTTCGGAATGTCGTCGGCGAGATAGAAATGCGGATCGTCCACCCCGGCGAGGTAGATGCTGGCGTCGCCGCGGGTGATCGTCTCGACCTCGTTGAACAGCATGCGGATGCTCATGGCTTCCAGCGCCGGAGTCATGCGGATACTGTCGTGATTGCCGAGAATGCCGAACACGGAAGCGTGGAGTTGCGCACGCAATTCGCCGACGCCATCGATGGCGGATTGAAAGGGGCCGTAGGTTTTTCCGCGATAGTCGCCGGTGAGCACGCAAATGTCGTAGCAGAGATCGCCCACGAAGGAGATCAGATGCTTGAGCGCCTGTTCGCTCAGATCGACATGCAGGTCACTGATATGCAGGATCGTGAAGCCGTCGAAAGCGGCAGGAAGCCGGGGAGAGCTCACTACATTCTCGCGCACGAGCACATGATCGGCCTCGCGGCGCGCGCGCCGATAGAGGCCGGCCAGCTTGAGCCCGGTGCGGACGATTGGCGGTGCCGTCAGCCAGTTTTCTAGATTGAAGAACAAGCGCCCCTGGCCGAACAACTGGTGATCGTGATGGGTCTCGATCTCCAGCCGCTTCGCGACATGCGCCGCACCGATGCGATCCTTCAGCGGGCGCAATGCGCTGTCGTCGGGCGGGATATGCGGTGGCCGGGCCAACACGCTGACTGTCCTAGCCTGTCGAGGCCTTGAGGCCGGCGGCTTCGATGCCGGCGACGCAGCAGATCTCGTCATTATCCGAGGTGTCGCCGGAAATGCCGATGGCGCCGAGCAGGCCGCCAGACTGATCCTGGATCAGCACGCCGCCGGGCACGGGAATCAGTGCGCCGCGGGCCAAGGTGTTCACTGCATCGATGAAGAAGGGCTGCTCTTCTGCACGCTTGAACAGCGCACGCGAACCGAGGCCCATGGCCAGCGCGCCATAGGCTTTGCCATGCGCCACTTCGCCACGCATCAGGCTTGTGCCATCCTGCGCGATCGACGCCTTCACGCAGCCGCGCGCATCGAGCACCGTGATGGCCATCGGCTTCAGCTTCATCTCGATGACTTTGGCAAGAGCAGCATCGAGAATCTTGCGAGCGGTGTCGAGCGAGAGGTCGGGCATGTTCGGTCCTTCAATTGAGAGCGGCAGATTGCAGCGGAGTGGGCTCGCTGTCGAGGCTCATGGCCATCACACGCGCGACATGAAGCGCTTCGCGTGGCGTGCCATCGGCGATCTGATGGCGGCATGATGTTCCGTCGGCGACGATGAGTGTCGAAACATCGGCCTTGCGCACGGCGGGCAGCAGCGATGCTTCGGCCATCTGGATCGAGGCCTGGTAGGTATCTACGCCGTAACCGAAGGCGCCGGCCATGCCGCAGCAACTCGACTCAATGGTTTCGACTGCTAGGTTGGGGATGAGACGCAGCACCTTTTCGACGGGCTTGAGTGCGCCGAAAGACTTCTGGTGACAGTGGCCGTGGATCATCGCTTTCGGCGCGATCGGTTTCAGCGGCAATTGCAGGCGGCCGGCCTCGGCCTCGCGGACGAGGAATTCCTCGAACAGCAGTGCATGGGTACTGACCGTCTTTGCAGTGTCGTCATTTCGCAATGACAGGAGTTCGTCGCGCAGTGTGAGCAGGCAGCTCGGCTCCAGCCCGACGATAGGTACGCCGCGCGCGGCAAACGGCGCATAGGTGGCAACCAGACGATCGAGCTCAGCGCGGGCCTGATCGACAAGGCCGGCGGAGAGGAAGGTGCGCCCGCAGCAGAGTGCACGCGAACTACCATCGACCGGTTTCGGCAGATGCACGCGATAGCCGCCGGCGACCAGTACACGCAGTGCATCGTCAAGGTTTTCGCGTTCATAGGCGCGATTGAACGTGTCGGCGAACAGCACGACCTCGCGGCCATCGGTGGGACCGACGGCATCGGTGTCATGATCGAAGACGTCGCTGCGCCATGCGGGCAGGCTGCGCTTGGCGCTGATGCCGGTGAGCCGTTCTACGAGATTGCGCAGCACCGGATGATCGTTGCGCAGATTCATCAGCGGCGCGAGTTTGGCGGCCAAGGGCGCATAGCGCGGCAGATAACCGACGAGACGATCGCGGAGCGACAGGCCGTGCTTCGCAGCGCGTGCGGCTAGCACCTCGATCTTCATCTTCGCCATATCGACGCCGGTCGGGCATTCGTGGCGACACGCTTTGCAGGAGACGCAGAGCTTCATCGTCTCCGCCATCTCCTCGGAGGTCAGTGCATCCGGGCCGAGCTGACCTGAGATCGCGAGACGGAGCGTGTTGGCGCGGCCGCGCGTCACGTCTTTCTCGTTGCGTGTGGCGCGATAGGAAGGGCACATCACGCCGCCCTCCAGCTTCCGACACGTGCCATTGTTGTTGCACATCTCGATGGCGCCCTGAAAGCCGCCGCCGGCGCCTGGATAAGCGGACCAGTCGAGTTCTGTCTTCAATTCGCCGACGCGATAGTCTGGCGCGTAGCGGAACAGCGAGCGGTCATCCATTTTGGGCGGATTGACGATCTTGCCGGGGTTGAGAATGCCGTTCGGATCGAAGCGATCCTTCACTTCGGCGAAATCGGCAATGATGCGCTCGCCGAACATCTCCGCGTGGAACTCGGAACGGACGAGTCCATCGCCATGTTCGCCGGAATGCGACCCCTTGTATTCGCGCACCATGTCGAACGCTTCTTCGGCGATGGCACGCATCGCCTTGACGTCCTTGTCGAGCTTCAGGTTCAACACAGGCCGCACATGCAGGCAGCCTTCGGAGGCATGGGCATACATGGTGCCGGAGGTGCCATGTCTGGCGAAAATGCCGAGCAGGCGTTCCGTATAGTCGGCGAGATGCGGCAGCGGCACTGCGCAGTCCTCGATAAAGGAGACGGGCTTGCCGTCCTGCTTCATCGACATCATCACGTTGAGACCTGCGGCGCGGAACTCGGCGATGCCGGATTGCAGCGCAGGCTCGGTGACCTCGGCTACACCGCCCCATTTGCGCTGCGGATTGTCCCAGCCGAAGCCGAGATCGCCCATCAGTTCGCCGAGCTCTTTCAGCTTGGCGGCGTTGGCCGCTTGATCCGCTTCAGCGAATTCAACGATCAGCAGCGCATCGGGATCGCCGCGCACGGCGCTCTTGATGATCGGCTGGAACATGGTGATGTCGCGGCCAAGCGCGATCATGGTGCGATCGACCAGCTCAACCGCGATCGGCTTCAGCTTCACCAGATGCTGGGTGGCATCCATCGCCTCGTAGAAGCTGCCGAAGTGGCAGACGCCGAGCGCCTTGTTGCCGATCAGCGGCCATAGCTTGAGCTCGACCCGTGTCGTGAAGGCGAGGGTGCCTTCGGAGCCGACCAGCAGATGCGCGAGATTGTTCGGGGTGTTGCGCGGCACCAGCGCATCGAGATTGTAGCCGCCGACGCGGCGCTGCACCTGCGGGAAGCGCGTCGCGATTTCCTGCGCCTCACGCTCGCCAAGCGCTAGCATCTCGCGAAACAGAGCCGGCGCATCGTCGTTCGGATCGATCTCGCCGAAATGAAGCTGCGTGCCATCGACCAGCGCCGCATCCATGGCAATGGTGTTGTCGCGCATGGTGCCATAGCGCAGCGAACGGCCGCCGCAGCTGTTGTTGCCGGCCATGCCGCCGATGGTGGCGCGCGAGGCCGTCGAGACGTCGACCGGAAACCACAGGCCGTGCTTCTTCAGTTGCCGATTGAGATCGTCGAGCACGATGCCGGGCTCGACGATGCAGGTGCGGTTTTCGACATCGACCGAGATGAGCTTGTTCAGATGCTTCGACAGGTCGATGACGATGCCTTCGTTTACCGTCTGCCCACATTGCGAGGTGCCGCCGCCGCGCGGCGTAACTATGCGTCCATCGTCACGGCAGATCGCCATGGCGCGTAGCGCTTCGTCGATAGTGCGGGGAACGACAACGCCGAACGGCATGATCTGATAGAACGAGGCGTCGGTGGCGTAACGGCCGCGATTGAAGACGTCGAAGAACACGTCGTCGGTCGTTGCTGCAGCAAGTTTGGCGGCCAAAGCGCTGTCGGCCGCCGAACTCCGAGTCGTCACGGCCTGCTTTGTCGCCATTGTCCGAGTCTCATGTTACGAAAGTTTGTCTTTGCATTGAGGTTCGGCCTTGGCAAGGGAGGGACGATCCGGCAAGTCGGAGCGGCGCATTTTCATCACCGCGATGTTTGGCGCGTTGCGGAATCGGAAGCTTGAACCAATCGTCGAAACAGACTCGAACAAAAGTCTGGCATAATGTATACCAATCCCCGGGACATAGTCCTTCACAGGTGAATTCACGGGCATTGCATCAGGAAAATCTCGGGGAGAACGTCACATGACCGTACATACCGGAAGGCATTTTCTGCAGATCCCAGGCCCCACCAATGTGCCCGATCGGGTGCTGCGGGCCATGGACATGCCGACGCTGGACCATCGCGGTCCGGAATTCGCGGAGCTTGGCCTGCACGTGCTTGCTGCGATGCAGCGGGTATTTCGCACCAAGCAGCCGGTGATGATCTACCCTTCCTCTGGGACGGGCGCCTGGGAGGCGGCGATCGTGAACACGCTGTCGCCGGGCGACAAGGTGCTGATGGCCGAGACGGGCCAGTTCGCCACGCTGTGGCGGAATCTGGCCGAGAAATTCAAGCTGGATATCGATTTCGTGCCGGGTGACTGGCGCCACGGCGCTGACCTTGCCGAAATCGAGAAGCGTCTTGCCGTCGATAAGGCGCATGCCATCAAGGCGGTCATGATCGTTCACAACGAGACGTCGACCGGCTGCGTCACCTATCCGCTTGATGTGCGCAAGATTCTCGACCGCGTCAGCCATCCGGCACTGCTGATGGTGGATACGGTCTCCGGCCTCGGTTCGCTGGAATATGAGCACGATGCCTGGGGCATCGACGTCTCGGTGGCCGGCTCGCAAAAGGGCCTGATGCTGCCGCCTGGCCTCGGCTTCAACGCTGTTTCCGAAAAGGCGTTGGCGGCATCGAAGGCCAACCAATCGTTCCGCTCGTATTGGGATTGGCAGGAAATCATTGCGGCCAACAAGCTCGGCTCCTGGCCTTACACGCCCGCCACCAATCTGCTGTATGCGCTGAAGGAGGCCGTAGCGATGCTGGAAGAGGAGGGGCTCGACAATGTGTTCGCCCGCCACAAGCGCCACGGTGCCGCTGCACGCGCGGCCGTAAAGGCCTGGGGCCTCGAGACCGTTCCCGTCCGCCAGCAGGACCATTCGCCCGCACTCACAGCCGTTCTGATGCCGGAAGGCCATGACGCCGATGCGTTCCGCAAGGTGGTGCTCGAGAATTTCGACATGTCGCTCGGCACCGGCCTCAACAAATGGAAGGGCAAGATCTTCCGCATCGGCCATATCGGCCATTTCAACGACCTGATGCTGATGGGCACGCTGGCCGGCGTCGAGATGGGCCTCGAACTCGCCAAGGTTCCGCATCGCGCCGGAGGCGTCATGGCGGCCATGGATGTGCTCACCGGCAAGGGCGTGGTGCCGATGACAAAGGCCGCGAGCGCCTGATGCGCATGCCGCCCACGCGGCGGTGGCCTAACAATTCCGCAGGGGCTGGCGCATAATCGCGCCAGCCCCTTTTCATTCCGGCTGCCAAGAGAGATCGCTCATGACTGCGCCTGCCAGCGAAGACCTGCTTTATTCTGTCGAGAACGGCATCGCCAAGATCACCTTCAATCGCCCGCACGCGCGCAACGCCATGCTGTTTTCCATGTATGAACGGATGGCGGCGATTTGCACGGCGGCCAATGAGGATCGCTCCATCAAGGCGATCATCCTGACCGGCGCCGGAGACAAGGCGTTTGCCTCGGGCACCGACATCTCCCAGTTCCGCGAATTCAAGACGGCGCAGGATGCGCTCGATTACGAGGCACGGATCGACCGTGTGCTCACCGCGCTGGAGACCTGCCGCGTCCCGACTATCGCCGCCATCGCCGGTGCCTGTACTGGCGGCGGCGCGGGCATCGCCGCCTGCTGCGACCTGCGCATCGGCACCACGGCGACGCGGATGGGTTTCCCGATTGCTCGGACGCTCGGCAATTGCCTCTCAATGTCCAATATCAGTCGGGTGATGTCACTGGTCGGTCCTGCACGTACGAAGGACATGATCTTCACTGCACGCCTGATCGAAGCCGAGGAGGCGCTGGCGCTCGGGCTGATCAATGAGATCGTTCCCAATGTGGAGACGCTGCAGCGCCGCGCGCTCGAACTTGCGCAACTGGTGGCGAGCCACGCGCCGATTACGCTTGAAGTGACCAAGGAAGCCGTGCGCCGTCTGCGCAGGACGCTGACGCGGGACGAGGGCCAGGATCTGGTCCTCAAGGCCTATATGAGCGAGGATTTCCGCGAGGGTATGGATGCCTTCCTGAACAAGCGCAAGCCGAACTGGCAGGGCAAATAAAGCGATCAAATTACAGGCAGGGGTTGTCCGTGTGGCGGCCCTGCTCGCATCGACCCTGACCAAAGTCGCGCGGACCATGCGTCCGGCGCGCTTGATGTCATCGAGAATACCCCTCAGAATAGAACCAACCAAAAGTGGCGGGCGCTCAAAGTCCGCTTGGGGTCATAGGGAAGAAACAAATGTCCAAGTCGATCTGCGCCACAGCCGCGCTTGCGGCCGTGCTGGCTGCTACCCCCATTCTCTCGTCCGCCAAAGCTTGGGAGCCCACCAAGCCTATCGAAATCGTGGTCGCTGCCGGCGCCGGTGGCGCGTCCGACCAGATGGCGCGGATGATGCAAGCTGCGATTCAGAAAAACAATCTCGCCAAGACGCCGGTGGTGGTGTCGCTGAAAGGTGCTGCTTCCGGGGGGGAGGCGCTGATCTATATGAAGTCGAGCGACGGCGATCCCAGCAAGGTGCTGATCGCCTATTCGCTGATCTACATGCTTCCGCTGTCCGCAAAGATCCCGTTCAACTGGCGCGATCTGACACCGGTGTCGGTGGTGGCCATGGACCAGTTCGTGCTGTGGGACAATGCCAAGGGCCCGAAGACGGTGAAGGAGTTTGTTGAGGCCGCGAAGGCCGCGTCCTCGCCGTTCAAGATGGGGGGCACCGGATCGAAGCGTGAAGATCACGTGCTCACGGTGTTCATGGAAAAGAAGACCGGCGCGTAGTTCTCCTATCTTCCCTACAAGTCCGGCGGCGAGGCGGCGACGCAGCTGGTTGGTGAACACACGGAAGCCAACGTCAACAACCCCAGCGAAAATCTCGAAGTCTGGCGCGCCGGTCAGGTGCGTGCGTTGTGCGTGTTCGACAAGGAACGCATCTCCTACACAACCAAGGTTACCGAGACGCAGTCGTGGAACGACATCCCGACCTGCAAGGAAGAAGGACTCGACGTGCAGTATCTGATGCTGCGTGCGCTGTTCCTGCCAGGCAAGGTGACCAAGGAACAGCAGGCTTTCTATGTCGATCTGTTCGAGAAGGTGACCAAGACTCCTGAATACAAGGACTATATGGAGAAGCAGGCGTTGAAACCGGTGTTCCTCAAGGGCGAGGCGATGACCAAGTTCCTCGAAGAGGACGATGCGCTGAACAAGTCACTGATGACCGAAGCAGGGTTCGTCGCGAAGTGAATCTCTCACTGTCATGCCCCGCGAAAGCGGGGCATGACAGTGGACACCGGCGTTGCAGAATAACACTGGCACCTGCGTCTACTGGATCACCCGCTTTCGCGGGTGACGATATGTTCATGTGGCGCAATGTTCGTGAGCCACTTCCTTCCATTCGTAGAAGCTTGTCCATGTCCAATACCGATCTCGAAATCGTCGTCGAAGACCCCACTGCGCCCGATGATGAATCGCCGTCCGTCGTCAGCCGCCGGTCCATCGAGATCGTCGTTTCGCTGTTGCTGCTCGCGCTCGCGGTGCTGCTTGGTTACGACAACTGGAAAACCGGTATCGAATGGGATTCTACAGGGCCGCAGCCCGGCTATTTCCCCTTCTACCTCTCGGTGATCCTTGGTGGTGCCAGTCTGTACGGCCTGATTTCAGCGCTGTTCTTTAAAGATGCCAAAATCGAGACCTTCGTAACACGGGCGCAATTGCGTCGCGTCATGCTCGTCTTCTTGCCGACGGCTTTATTCTGCCTCGCCACCCAGTTTCTCGGCATCTATGTGGCCAGCTTCGTGCTGATCTCTGGCTTTATGCGTTTCGTCGGCAAGATCGCATGGTGGAAATCGCTGGCCACTGCCGTGGTTTTCACCGCCATCATGTTCGTGACCTTCGATGTCGCTTTTGACGTGATCATGCCGAAAGGTCCGCTCGAGCGGGCCTTGGGACGATAGGAGGCCGACATGGAAGCTCTTGGTCTCCTGATGCACGGCTTTGCCGTCCTGCTCACCTGGAAAATCCTGGCACTGATGATGTTCGGCCTCGTGCTCGGCATCTTTGTTGGCGTGCTGCCCGGCCTCGGCGGTCCCAATGGTGTCGCCATCCTGTTGCCGCTGACCTTCTCGATGGATCCGACATCGGCCATCGTGATGCTGTCCTGCATCTATTGGGGAGCGCTGTTCGGCGGTGCCATCACCTCGATCCTGTTCAACATCCCAGGTGAAGCGTGGTCGGTGGCGACGACCTTCGACGGTTATCCCATGGCCCAACAGGGCAGGGCTGCGGAGGCGCTGACGGCGGCTTTCACCTCGTCCTTCATCGGCTCGCTGGTTGCCGTGATGCTGATCACCTTCCTGGCGCCGATGATCTCGACCTTCGCGCTGAAGTTCGGCCCGCCGGAGTTCTTTGCGGTCTATCTCCTGACCTTCTGCTCCTTCGTCGGCCTTGGCCGCGAAGCCAAGCACAAGACGGTCATCTCAATGGCGCTCGGGCTGCTGATCGCCGGTATCGGCATGGACACGGTGTCCGGTAATCTGCGCATGACCTTCGGCTCTCCGGATTTGCTCCGTGGCATCAATTTCCTGGTCGCCGTTATCGGCCTGTTCGGTATCAGCGAAATCCTGCTCACGATGGAAGAGCGCTTGGCGTTGCGTGGGCATGCCGCAAAGATCAGCCTGCGCACGATCTGGCAGGTCTGGACCGATCTGCCGCGCTACTGGGCGACCTTGCTGCGCTCGTCGGTCATCGGCTGCTGGCTCGGCATCACCCCCGGCGGGGCCATCGCGGCATCCTTCATGGGCTACAATCTCGCCAAGCGATTTTCCAAGGACTCCGAGAGCTTTGGCAAAGGCCGTATCGAAGGCGTGTTCGCGCCGGAAACCGCCGCGCATGCCTCCGGAACCGCGGCGTTGCTACCCATGCTGGCGCTCGGCATTCCCGGCTCCGGCACCGCTGCCATCCTGCTCGGCGGCTTGATGGTCTGGGGCCTCAATCCTGGTCCGTTGCTGTTCGTCGAACACAAGGATTTCGTCTGGGGCCTGATCGCCTCGATGTATCTCGGCAATGTGGTGGGGCTTATTCTCGTCCTGTCCACCGTGCCGATCTTTGCCTCCATTCTCCGCGTGCCTTTTGCGGCGGTGGCGCCCATGATTGTGGTGTCATGTGCGATCGGCGCTTACGCGATCCAGAACGCCATGTTCGATATCTGGCTGATGCTGGGTTTTGGCGTGGTCGGCTATGTTTTCAAGAAGATCGGCATCCCGCTAGCGCCATTCACTCTGGCGCTCGTGCTTGGCAGCCGTGCCGAAGACGCTTTCCGCCTCGCCATGATCGGCTCGGGCGGGAGCCTCGGTGTGTTCTGGTCCAACGGACTGGTGGGCACCATCACCACGCTGGCGATTACGTTGTTGTTCTGGCCGGTGATCGACAAGGTTTTCAGCAGCGTGGGGCGGATGCTACGGCCGGTCAGCGCGGCGGGGTAGGCACGATCCGGAAAGTGGGGCCGGTTTTCGGATCGGATCGTGCTCATCTAAAGAAGGATCGATCAGACCACTTTGGCTTCACGCAGCGCGGTGATTTCGTCCGCGCTGAAGCCGAATTCGACGAGCACGTCCTCAGTATTCTCCCCGAACTCAGGCGGACGCGTGGCCATCTTGCTCGGGGTGCGCGACAGAGTGAAGGGCTGGCCGACCAGCGTGATCTTGCGTTTCTGGTCGTTTGGCACGTCCTGCGCCAGGCCGAGATGCTTGACCTGTGCATCGTCGAACATCTGGTCGATGCTGTAGATCGGCCCGCAGGGCACGCCAGCGCCGTTCAGCGTCTCGACCCAATAGGCTGTAGTGTTATGCTCAGTGCGGCGCTCGATCTCGGCATTTAGCGCGTCCCGGTTCTTCAAGCGGGCAGGACCGGTGGCGTAATCGGCATTTGTGATCAGTTCCGACGCGCCAATGGCCTGGGCGCATCGCTCCCAGATCTTACCACCGGTGGTGGCGATGTTGATGTAGCCATCCGAGGTTTTGAAAACGCCGGTAGGAATACTGGTCGGGTGGTTATTGCCGGCCTGTTTGGGAACATCCTGCTCCATCAGCCAGCGTGCAGCCTGAAAATCCAGCATGAAGATCTGGGCTTGCAGAAGCGAGGTTTGCACCCATTGGCCTTGGCCGGAGACGTCGCGCTCCAACAGGGCGGTGAGCACGCCCAGCGCGCAGAATAGTCCAGCGGTGAGATCGGCCACGGGAATGCCGACCCGCATCGGGCCTTGACCGGAGGCGCCGGTGATCGACATCAAGCCGCCCATGCCCTGGGCGATCTGATCAAAGCCGGGGCGCTTGTGATAGGGCCCGTCCTGGCCGAAGCCGGAGATGCTGCCATAGACGATCCCGGGATTGATCGCCTTCAGGCTCTCATAGTCGATACCGAGGCGCGTCTTCACATCCGGCCGAAAATTCTCGACCACGACATCGGCTTTCTCGACCAGCCGCTTGAACACGGCGAGACCACGCGGGTCCTTTAGGTTCAGCGTTATGGCCCGCTTGTTGCGATGCAAATTCTGAAAATCCGAGCCCTGCCGCGGGCCGCCGGGCTGTTCGGAACTCGCGTCGTCGCTCAGCGCATCAATCTTGATGACATTGGCGCCCCAGTCGGCGAATTGCCGGACGCAGGTGGGGCCGGAACGGATGCGGGTGAGGTCGAGGACAGTGAAGCGGGAAAGAGCCTGGGAGGCGCGGGGGAAGGGCATTTGGAGGTTCCGGTGTATCGTTAGGTGGGCGAGATTTCTACCTTTCACGCAAACCGGCAACCTCGTCATGCACCTGCAGTTGCAAGGCGTCCGTTCGTACTGCGCAGAAATCATTGTAACCTGGACGTTACATCTGGTCGCAACTGTGGCGCAAATTCGCGCAGCTGCTTGACCACCGGCTTAACTGGTTGAATGCTAAGATATTATTTGGAGTTCTGCGTGCACTTGAAAGTATGCTTGGGACTATCGTTCTTCGGCCGGCTATAAGCTAGCGACGTCGTCCCGGTACGACGGCTGGAGTCCATCATCATAGCGATTGTCTGCGAATGAAGCTATCCGGGCGGCGCCTTGCAGATACGACTTGGTTCGTCGAGGTTAGACCGATCATCACTTCATCCTCAATCACTAGGGCAAGCTTTTCGCCATTCAATGTCTCGGTCAGCCCCTCGGATGGCCAGTATGAAGTCGTGACGTCGGACAAGGTCAGCGGCAATCTTTTCTGCGAAGATTGAAGATTGAAGTGTCTATTTTCCGGGATCGATGATTTGTGCTCCGCCATCTGTTACCTCAGTTCGCTGGCACTAGAGCCGATTTTCTCATCGAATGAAATGACGCATTCGCGTTACTCGCGCGACACGGGGCAACGTCGAATTGACTGGCAACCACGCTAGTGCTTACTTGGTAGAGCGTTTGGGCAGCAATGCTTGGCTCACGATATGAGATATAGAAGCACATCAGCAAGTTGATGCGTCTCCAACTAGCATAGACCGGCCTTGGCCTAGCTTACTGACAGGAAGCTTGCTGCTCTTAATATAGTGAACCGAAGCGGTGAGCGGTCTATGCATGCCATTGCTAATGGATCAGAATGAAAAGTCTCGTCATCGGGGCCACCGGCATTGTCGGTCGCTATATTGTTCAGCACCTCGTCGCAGCCGGTGAACGGCCGAGGGCGATGTCACGTAGGGTTTATCGCGACGAAGCGATCGACTGGATCCAGGGTGACCTCAGCACGCCTGCCGCTATGGATCTTGCAGCTTTTGAGATTTTGTACTGCACCGCGGATGTTGGGCTGCTGGCGGATGCGTTGCCGCATCTTAATCTTTCCTCGCTGAGGCGCGTCGTAGCCTTCACCTCTACCAGCATCGTTACGAAAATGGATTCGGTGATTGCTTCGGAGCGAAAGCATCTGCGGCAGCTCGCCGATGGGGAACAGCGTCTGATCGCAACCTGCGAAAACTATGGTGTTGGCTGGACCATTCTGCGGCCCACCATCATTTATGCCGAGGGCCGTGACAATAATGTCTCGCGATTGGCACGCCTGATTAGCAAATTTGGATGCCTGCCGCTGATGGGCTCCGGCGCCGGTCTGCGTCAGCCGGTGCATGCAGAAGATCTTGCCATCGGCGCCATGCAGGCAGCCGCTAGCGCCAACGCCATCAACAAGACCTATGCGCTGCCGGGTGGTGAGATCGTCAGCTATCGCGAGATGGTCGGCCGGATCTTCGATGCGCTCGGCAAGCCGCGCCGCATCGTCTCGGCGCCGCCGATCGTATGGCGTATGGCCTTTGCACTAGCAAAGCCGTTTTTTCCCGGTGCCAATGCTGCGATGGGCAGTCGGATGGCCAAGGACATGGTGTTCGAAAGCGCGCCAGCAATCGCTGATTTCGGCTGGGCCCCACGGCCGTTTCGGCCGGTATTCACCGTGCTGTAACTAGGGCTTCTGTCGCCACTCATTGAGCACCGCTTCCAGCGTCGCTTCCCAGCGGTGCTTCGGCGACCAACCGAGCCATGCTTGGGCGCGGGAGGCGTTACCGAGTACCAGCGGCGTATCATTGGGGCGTAGGAGCGTCGGGTCGACAGCGACCTCGATCTTCACTTGTGATTGCGATACCAGGATGTCGAGCGCGTTTTGAATGGAGCGGGCTTCACCGGAGGCGATGTTAATCGCGGCCCCGTTCGGCAGATCGTCGAAGCGCACAAGCGTCGCAGCATAGGCTGCGACCACGTCACGCACGTCGAGAAAATCGCGGCGGCTGCGCAAGTCGCCGACGCGGATCACCGGTTCCTGCTCACCGCGTTCTATGCGGGCGATCTGTGCGGCGAAAGCTGGAATCACGAACTCGGTGCTCTGGCCCGTGCCGGTGTGGTTGAACGGTCGTAGTCGCAGCACGCGAAGTCCGCCCAGCGCCATCTGCGCCAGCATAATGTCGGCGGCAGCCTTCGCCGCGCCGTAGGGATTGACGGGCTGCAGTAGGGCACTCTCATCAAGCGCCGCGTTGCTTTTGAAGCTGGCACCATAGACCTCGGCGCTACTGCAGTAAAGCAGTCGGCACTCCGGCGCGAAGTCGGAGACCGTCAATGCGATGTTCTGCGTACCGCGGAAATTCACTTTCCAGGCAAGGCGGACATCGCGATTGGCCGCGGTCACAGCCGCGACGGCAGCGAGATGCACAATATGAGTGGGCTGCTCGCTTTGAATGACCCGCTTGACCTCATCTGTATCGGTGATGTCGAGACGAATGCGCTTGCAGTTCGGCTGATCGATGCTGCGGCCGGCGGCTCTATCCGCAAGCACCAGGCAGCTATCGCCTGGCAATATGACTTTCAGTTTCTGGATCAAGTGGCCGCCGACAAATCCGTTGGCTCCCGTAACCAGAACCCGCATCGGCTCATTCAGACTCATTTGCTCAACCGATCTGCTGCTTGACCCGTTTCAGGTCGGCTTCCACCATCTCGCGGATCATTTCCTCCAGCGAGATGTCCGGTTTCCAGCCAAGCTTGGCGTGCGCTTTCGCCGGATTGCCCAGCAGCAGATCGACTTCCGCCGGTCGGAAAAGCGCGGGATCGATTACGAGATGGTCGTCGACGTTCAGGCCGACATAGTCGAAGGCGATGTGGCACATATCGCGCACGGTAGTAGTGCGGCCGGTGGCGATGACATAGTCGTCGGCAATGTCCTGCTGCAACATCATCCACATCGCGCGGACGAAATCCTTCGAATGACCCCAGTCGCGTTTGGCGTCGATATTGCCGAGCCGCAGCTCACTTTGCTGACCCAGCTTGATGCGGGCGACGCCGTCGGTGACCTTGCGCGTGACAAATTCGATGCCTCGGACTGGCGATTCATGGTTAAACAGGATACCGTTGCTAGCGTGAAGGCCAAAACTCTCACGATAATTGACGGTCATGCCATGCGCAAATACTTTCGCGACGGCGTAGGGCGAACGTGGATAGAACGGAGTGGTTTCGTTCTGCACGGGCTCCTGGATCAGGCCATACATTTCTGATGAGGATGCCTGATAGAATCTGGCTTGTGGCGCGTCGAGCCGCACGGCTTCGAGAATGTTGGCCGCGCCGAGGCCCGTGACTTGTCCGGTCAGCAGCGGTTGGCTCCATGATGACTTCACGAAGGACTGGGCACCGAGATTGTAGACCTCATCTGGCTTGACGTCGCGCATCGCGCGGATCAGCGATGACAGGTCAAGCAGATTGCCGTCGATGAATTTCACATCGTTTTGAATCTTAAGCCAGCGCAGCTTGGCGTCGATCACGTCAGCAGAGCTCGATCGCCTGACCAGGCCGTGGACTTCGTAGCCTTTTTCGAGCAGCAGCGCCGCTAGATAGGCGCCGTCCTGTCCTGTTACACCGGTGATCAAGGCTCGCTTCATAACGCAACTTTCGAAAACTGATGCCGGGAGGAAACTAACGTCATCCGGTTCGGATATGATAAGTGTGTTTGCTCTTAAACGTCAGGCGGAAAACTGGAAGGCGGTCGGGAGGTCTTTCAGAAATGGCAGCTTGGTATCCTTGACGGAGAGATGCGGAGCGCCGGGCGGCAAGGACCACGGAAAGGCGATTGTGGGATCGTCCCAGCGGATTCCGCCGTCGCACTCAGGTGCATAAAAATCAGTCACTTTGTAGATCACCTCGGTATCCGGTTCGAGCGTGACGAAGGCATGCGCGAAACCGACCGGGACGAACAACTGATCGCCATTGCTGGCCGACAATTCTGACGCGACCCATTTTGCAAATGTAGGCGAGCCTGCGCGGACATCAACCGCGATGTCGATAATGCTGCCGCGGACGCAGCGCACCAACTTCTCCTGGGCGTGGGACGGCGTCTGGAAGTGGAAGCCTCGGATCGTCCCGGCGTGCTTTGAATAGGAGTGGTTGTCCTGTACGAATTTCCAGTC
The DNA here is from genome assembly GCA_002256345.1 of Bradyrhizobiaceae bacterium PARB1. Taxonomy (GTDB): domain Bacteria; phylum Pseudomonadota; class Alphaproteobacteria; order Rhizobiales; family Xanthobacteraceae; genus Tardiphaga. The sequence continues at coordinate 42,586 of NKIY01000006.1, forward strand.
GATCTGAGCATTTGCCAAAGTGCGCTGGTTGTAGCTCTCGGTAAACCAGCCGCGATCGTCCGAGAATCGCTTCGGCGTCAGCAGGTAGACGCCGGCAATCTCTAGTTCGCGCAACTGCATGCTGGAAATCCTGAACTTTTTGCGCACTAAGCCGCGCCGTACAAAACAGGAACCGCGTGATCCCAAGATAGGGTCTCTTATGCAAAAAAAATCATGCAGACAAGTCGATCTGTCTCATTGCCTTGGCAATTGCGGTAGCCAGCGGGAAGCTAAGATGCTACGCGGCCAGACGAAATCAGGTTTCGTTGGAATACGCCGGGAGTTCGATCGATGGGTAGCTTTAGCAAACTTGCCGGTGTCGATATTCTCGTCACGGGCCATACCGGTTTCACCGGTAGCTGGGCCTGTCACTGGCTGCACAGGCTCGGCGCGCGGGTGCACGGATTGGCGCTGAAACCGAAGACCTCGCCTAACATTTTCGACGTCACCGGCGCTATTGATGTTCTGGCCAGCCACACCATCGGCAATATCAACGATTTTACCACGGTGCGGACCTGTGTGAAGAAGCACAAGCCGAAGCTGATCCTGCATCTGGCGGCGCAGCCGCTGGTGCTGGAATCCTATGCCGATCCAGTCGGCACTTACATGACGAATGTGCAGGGCACTGTGCATCTGCTCGAAGCGGCGCGACTGAGCGAGCATGTCAGCGGCATCCTCTGCATTACCACCGACAAGGTCTATGAGAATCGCAGCTGGATCCACCCCTATCGGGAAAACGACCGGCTCGGCGGCGCCGATCCCTACAGCGCCTCGAAGGCGGCCGCCGAACTGGTGATCGCCAGCTATCGTGCCTCGCTGCCCTCCTGGGGCCGCCAGATGACGATCGATTGCGCCCGCGGCGGCAATATCATCGGCGGCGGCGACTGGTCCGATAACCGGCTTATCCCGGACTTTGTGCGTGCCACCGCTAATGATGCGGCGCTGGAAATCCGCAACCCGTCGGCGACGCGGCCCTGGCAGCACGTGCTGTGCCTGATCGACGGCTACCTGACCCTGTTGGAGCGGATGCTGGCGGCTGAAAGCGGTCCCGGGCAGGCGTGGAATTTCGGTCCCGACATCGACGATTGCGTCCCGGTAAAGTCCGTGTTGGATCACTTGGCCGCCGCGTGGAAGCCGGCGCAGATCGTCTATGGGAAGGCTGTTCAGCATGAGGCGCAGCTACTGGTGTTGGACAGCACCAAGGCGCGGCAGACGCTGGGCTGGCGGCCGCGCTGGGGGTTGGGGCAGACGTTGCAAGCCACGGCCGAATGGTACCGTAGCTTCTACCAGGACCGCTCCGCGGTGGCTCAAATCACCCTTGATCAGATTGATCGCTATCGCGGCGTTTAGGCGCCGGTTGAGGCGTTTTTTGCCATGAAATCCAGCAGTTGAAGCCCGCGCGGCCAATTGACACCGCCGGTTCGGTACGGCAAAGCGTCAGAATTGCAGCACAAGGTCGAGAAGTCATGAGTTCAGTTAAAACGGCGGTTATTTTGGCCGGCGGCATGGGAACCCGCATCGCTGAGGAAACCTCGGTGCGGCCGAAGCCGTTGATCGAGATCGGCGGCCTGCCGGTCCTCTGGCACATCATGAAGATATTCCACACCCACGGGATCAAGGATTTCGTGGTTTGCCTGGGTTACAAGGGCTATCTGATCAAGGAATACTTCTCGAACTACTTTCTGCATCAGTCCGACGTCACCTTCAATTTCGCCGACAATTCCGTTGTCTACCGGAAGAAGCGCGCCGAGGACTGGACCATCACGCTGGTCGATACCGGCCCCGAGACAATGACTGGCGGTCGCATCAAGCGGGTCCGCGACTATCTCGGCGATGAACCGTTCTGCATGACTTATGGCGACGGTGTCGCCGACATCGACATCGGCGCGCTGCTCAAGTTCCACGAGTCGCACGGCAAGCTGGCGACCGTCAGCGCGGTCAGCCCGCCAGGCCGCTTTGGCGCGCTGCACATGGGCGATGGCGACGGCGTCCTCAGCTTCCAGGAAAAACCGGATGGCGAAGTAGGCTGGATCAATGGCGGCTTCTTCGTACTATCGCCCAAGGTGCTGCCCTATATCGACGGCGACGCCACCACCTGGGAGCGTGAGCCGATTGAGGGTCTCGCCCGCGATGGCGAGTTGATCGCCTATAAGCATCACGGCTTCTGGCACCCGATGGATACGCTGCGCGACAAGCAGTATCTCGAACAGCTGTGGACCTCGTCCAAGGCGCCCTGGAAGATCTGGTAACACCGACCTTCTTGCTTGGCCGAACCATTCTGGGAAAAAATATGACGATTGCGGCAAATCAGCTTTGCAGACATTGCGCCACCCCGCTGAAAATCAGTGTCGCCGACCTTGGCTGCACGCCCATCTCCAACAATTATCTCAGCGCCGCCCATGTCGACGGGCCGGAACCGTTCTATCCGCTGCGAACCTTCGTCTGCGGCAAGTGCCGGCTGGTGCAGCTGCAGAACTTCTTCCGCTCCGACGACCTGTTCCGCGAGGACTACGCCTATTTCTCGTCCTATTCGACGTCGTGGCTGACCCATGCGGATAACTACACCGCGGCGATGACCAAGCGCTTTGCTATCGACAGGTCGCATCTCGTGGTCGAGATCGCCAGCAATGATGGCTACCTGCTGCAGTACTTCCACAAGGCCGGAATTCCGGTGCTCGGCATTGAGCCCAGCGCCTCCGTCGCCAAGGTGGCGGTGGCCGAGCGTAACATTCCGACCATCGTGAAATTCTTCGGCGCCGAGACCGCCAACGAATTGGTCGCCGAAGGCAAGCGCGCGCAGCTGATGGCAGCAAATAACGTGCTCGCCCATGTGCCAGATATCAACGACTTTGTCCGCGGCTTTACCATCCTGCTGGCCGACGACGGCGTCGCCACCTTCGAATTCCCGCATGTCGCCAACATGCTGCAGAAGAACCAGTTCGACACCATCTATCACGAGCACTTCTCCTACCTGTCTTTGCTGGCTTGCGAACGCATCTTCGACAGCCAGGGACTGCGTGTGTTCGACGTCGAGCAGCTCACCACTCATGGCGGATCGCTGCGACTGTTTGCCTGCCGCAAGGAAGCGACGCGGGAAGAGGGCCCCGGCCTTGCGAAGATCCGCAAGCTGGAAGCGGACCTCGGCCTCGACACCGACGCGCCTTATCAGGCCTTCGCCGAGAAGGTCCGCGAAACCAAGCGCGCGCTGTTGTCGCTGTTGATCGATCTGAAGCGCCAGGGCAAGATCATTGCGGCCTATGGCGCGCCGGCCAAGGGCAACACCCTGCTGAACTATTGCGGCGTCGGAGCCGACATGATCGACTTCACCGTCGACATGTCGCCGCACAAGCAAGGTATGTTCCTGCCTGGCACCCGGCTGCCGATCCTGGCACCGAAGGCTATTGAGGATGCCAAGCCTGATTACCTGGTGATCCTGCCGTGGAATCTCGAAGACGAGATCGTGGCGCAGATGGCGGTGATCCGCGAGTGGGGCGGCAAGTTCATTGTGCCGATTCCCGTGCCCCGGATCGTGCAAGCGGAGCAGCTATGAAGATCGTCGCAACGTCGCTGGAAGGATGCTTTGTGATCGAGCCCGCCGCTGTGCGGGACGAGCGCGGGTTCTTCATGCGGACGTTCTGCGCGACGACGTTTTGTACCCACGGCCTAAACCCGGCCATCGACCAGACCAGCTTCTCCTTCAACGACCGGCGCCACACCTTGCGCGGCCTGCATTTCCAGGCGCAGCCGCTAATGGAAGACAAGTTAGTGCGGGTGGTGAAGGGCGCGATCTTCGACGTTGCCGTCGATATCCGGCCAGAGTCGAAGACCTTTGGCCAGTGGTTTGGTCAGGAGCTGAGTGAAGAGAATTTCCTGGCTCTCTATATTCCGCAGGGCTTCGCTCATGGCTTCCTCACGCTGACTGATGACACCATGGTGGCCTATCAGATAGCGCAGTCCTATCAGGCCGATCTCGCCGGAGGCCTCAACTGGAGCGATCCGCAGGTCGGCATTCGCTGGCCTCACCAGCCTGATGTGATCAGTCAGCGCGACCGCGATCTGCCCGCGCTGAAGGACTTGGCGCTGTCGCCAGCGATCGCGTGAGGGAGCCTGCAATGCGGGTGCTGCTGACCGGAGCACGCGGGTTCATCGGGCGGCATGTATTGGCGCTGCTGCAGAGCGATCCGCGAGTCACCGAGATTCATGCCGTGCGTTCCCTCCCCGGCACCGACGGCGCGATCGCTCATCGCACCATATGGCATGCGGTCGACCTGACCGCGGTCGGCGCGGCGCGCGCGCTTATCGAAGCCGCGCGGCCGACCCATGTGGTTCACACCGCTTGGGTCACCGCCCACAACGACTATTGGGAAGGTGCTTCCAACCTGCGCTGGTTGGCGGCGAGTTGCGAGTTACTGCAGGCCTTCCATGCGGTCGGTGGCGAACGCTTCGTGCAGATTGGTACGGCCGCGGAATATGATTGGTCGTGCGGCTACATGGTCGAGGGTGTAACGCCGGAGAAGCCGTCGACGCTGTACGGCGTCACTAAAAAAGCCTTCCACGAGACGCTGCAGACCGCGGCCATCAAGTTAAGATTCTCGGCAGCAACCGGGCGCGTATTTTTCGGCTACGGGCCTCACGAGAACGCGGCGCGGATCATTCCGTATGCCTGCCAGCAGCTCATCCGCGGCGAGCTGGCGGATTTTTCCAGCGGGCAGGCGTGGCGTGACTTTCTTTACATCGAGGACCTGGCGGCAGCGGTGATCGCCCTGCTGTTCTCGTCGTTGCAGGGCGCGGTCAACCTGACTTCCGGCGATCCCGTGCAACTGGCTCGCATCGTGACGCTGCTAGGCGAGATCGGTGGCCGCCCCGACCTGATCCGGCTAGGCGCTCGCCCGGATCGCGTCGGCGACCCACCCATGGTGGTCGGCGATGCCGCGCGGATTAGGTCAACAGGCTGGGCACCGGCGCGCGATCTCGCAAGTGCGCTGGCCGAAACGTATGCGTGGTGGGCGCAGTCGGAAGCCACACCGTCGTAAGCTTAGGCAGTTATTGAGACACGCCAGAGTGGTTCGCAGGTTGGCGTTCTCGTTTCCGCGCGTTGCCATATTAAAGCTTTGTATGGAACTTACCGACATGCACACTAAGTCGATGCGTTAGGTCGAACAAATCATGGGAACTATGATTGATATTGATCCGGTCATTACCTTTATCGTGCCGACCTACAAAACGCCGCTGCCGTTCTTGCGGGACGCGCTTGATTCGGTGATTGGCCAGACCAGCGCAAACTGGGAAATCTGTATTGGCGATGATGGGTCACGTGAACCCGCACTGACCGCGCTGTTGCACGATTATGCCGGGCGGGACAGCCGGATTAAGGTATCCATTTCCGAAACAAATGCAGGCATTTCGAGTGCGTCGAACCGCGCGGCTGCGCTGGCCACGGGCGCTTATCTCGCTCTACTTGATCATGATGACGTCATCGCCCCGAACACTGTGGCTGTTCTGACCGAGGCGCTGCGCAATAGCCCCAATGCAGACGTTCTTTATTCGGATGAAGTGAAGATCGATGAGTTTGGCACGGTTCTCGGCGATTATATCAAGCCGGACTACTCGGCCGATTTTCTGCGATCGACGATGTATGTCGGACACCTGTTTGTGCTGCGCCGCGAATTGTTTGGCAGCCTCGGTGGCTTGCGCAGCGCCTTCGACGGATCGCAGGATTTCGATTTGGCACTTCGCGCCTGCACCCCGGATCGCGTGATCGTCCACGTGCCGCAGAAACTATACAGCTGGCGCGGCTCTCCGAACTCAACGGCCCTTGATATGTCCGCTAAGCCTTGGGCGCTCCAAAGTGCGAAACGGGTGATCGACGATTTTGCAGCGCAGCTGGAATGGCCCACGCATGCCGAGGAAGGCATGCTGCCTGCGACGTTTCGGCTGCGCTACGCCATCAAGCCAAAACTCACCATCCGGGTTTTCGTCATTTGCGAAGGCGGGACAAAGTCGATGGAGGACGGGCAAGAAGTTCCGCTTATCGTGAATGCCTTCACCTATCTGAGAACAAAGACGTCAAGCATTAGTTTTCAGATTTCCGGGGTGGCAGAACAAAACCTCGGCGATGCAGTGACCGACTGGTGTGCTGCGAACAATGTCGCATTGTATCAATCGACCCGAAGCGATCGCCGGAGCATGGTCGAATGGCTCAACGCCGCCATTGACCATGACGATTCCAGTATGTTGGTCGTGATGCGCGAGGGTATTGAGCTTTTCGATGATCAATCGCTTACGGCTCTGCTAGAGTTAGCCCAACTGCCGGATATTGGCGTTGTTGGTGCACGTGTCTCCTATGAGGACGGGAGTGTACGCCACGCCGGGCTTGTCTATCATGACCGTGAAATCAAACGCAGTTTCCACCGCATTCCCGTCGATGTCATGGAATACCAAGGCTTCGCCCACATGATCAGAAACTACTCGGCGGTGTCGATGGATTTCATGGCCTTCCGCCGCGACGCTTGGGAAAGCCTAGGGAGATTTGACGAGGCATTTCAATCGACCTTGTTCGACGCCGATTTTTGCATGCGTGCGACGTTGAAAGGTCTGAGAGTTGTTTTCACGCCCTTCAGCCACGTGCAATTCATCGGCGGCGAGAAAGGCGATGACTCGTCGGCAACCGAACGCAAGCTGCTGGCTGATCGCTATGACGATTTTCGCGATCCCTTTTTTAGCCCGCAGACCATTCTTGAACAGACAAATCAATAGCGGCCGCATACCCGTTCTCTATTCGTATTCGTGGCGGTACCACAACCATCGTTGACACTATTCCTGATTCCAGACAGTCTGCATCAGCCAGGCGCGACCGGTGACGCCGGATGATTTGTCCGACATCAGGAAGGCGATCAGTTCTGCGACTTCGTCGGGGGTATTGAAACGTTTCAGTTCCAGGGGGTTGGCGATTTCGGCTTTGAATTCGGCAACGTTGCGGCTGTATTCGCCGGCAAGTCGCTGGACGTCGGCGACGGTCATTTCGGTATCCACCCATCCTGGGCAGATCGCATTGGCGGTGATGCCCTCGTGGCCCAGTTCCTTGGCCCAGCATTTGGTGAGCCCGATCAGCCCGAACTTGGAGGCGCAATAGGCGCCGTAGCCGGCGCGGCCCTCGAACGAAAGCTGTGAGCCAATGGTGACGATCCTGCCCGGTCGTGCCAGATGTGGCAGCAGCCCGCGCGTCAGCCTGTAGGGTGCCTCCAGATTGACGCTGAGCACATGCTGCCAGGGGTCATTGTTCGTATCGGTGATCGGTGCGGTGATGCACACTCCGGCGTTGTGTACGATGCCCCAGAGTTGCGCGGTCCATCCATCGACAAAGGCTGCGAGTTCCGCCGGATCGGCAAGGTCGAAGGCGACGACTTCCGCGCCGCTGTCGCGTACAAATGACTCCTTCCGCAGTTTGGCGGCCGAAATCTCGGTGGCAGTCAGTAGCACCAGACCAAATCCGTCCCGGGCTAGTAGCCGCGCGATCGAAAGCCCGATCCCACGGCCTGCACCGGTGACGAGCACGCGTCGTGGCAAGGTCGCGTCTGTTTGTATTGGGTTCATTATGTTGCAGTCTCGCTCTTAACGTAGCCGCCCTTATGACGGTGTAACATTCAGACTATGTGGTGAGTGACTATACGTCACCGGTAGAACGTCTTGTGCCAATTGGCGTATACCAACTTTCCACTGTCACTGTCGGCATTCGTGGTTCTATATGCGGCGCTCCTGGCCACCTTGAGGAGTGCTTACGCGCATTCAATCTTCATTTACAAGCAGATGCGTGATCTGAACACGAAGTCTCCGAGGGCTTGCTGCAGGACGCATCGGATAGCGCCCTCGATTCCACCCCATATCGCAATCGGGATTGGCTCCGGATGTTGCGCGGGTATCTGCTACGCGATCATATGGGCTCTTATCAAGCGATGTCCCGACGTAGGGGGAGAACTTCAATTTCGTGAGTACTGGCGATGGCAGCAGATTGATGACGAGGACAATGAGATACTAGAACGCTGGTCGTGCCCACAGTCCGAATCGCAGCCCAGGTTCGCCACCACCTCTGCTGCAATTCGTTCGGGAGATGCTTTTGGGAACAGCAGTCGCTTGCCACAGGCCTGCTGAATATCGAGATAGTCAAGCCGATAGAATTGCGCGCGAATTTCGCTGCCCGACAATCGATGCCGAAGGCTCCCGCGATAGCTTTCGAGGGGAACGAGCTTGAATCCTGAATAACGGCATCGCGGACTTCGCTGCTGAACAGCGCGAATTGCGCCATGTCGAGGATGATTTCCTTGTCGGTAACTAATTGCAGTCGTCGGTAGAAAAAATTGCGTTCGGCGATGAGATATTCCGACTCGTCCCGGTCGCCCGTTCACCAAAGACGATCTCATAGCCGTGCTCGCAATGCTCGATAAACTGCAGAAGCATTTCCGGCGGATACTCGAAATCCGTGTCGACGAAGATGAAGCAGTCGCCGGTTGAATTCCGCGGGCCGCATTCAAGCGATCGCTGATAGCCTACGTTTAGGCTGATGGTGATCACGCATATTTCCGGCCACTGCTCGCGCGGCGAAAGTATTTCCGGCAAGGTGCCGTCGGTGTAGGCGTTGTTCAGGAAAGTGGCCACTACGCGATATCGATCGGAGACTTGGCGAATCACAGGTAGCAGGCGCTGGAAGAACAGTGTGATTACGCTCTGCTCATTGTAGAGAGGCACAGGATGGTCAGCTGCTTCCCGCCAGTTTGCTGATCTGTTGTGTCGTGGAGGGAACGTGTGGCCAGTTGCTCGTTCACGATTTCGATACCGAAATTCAGCGTTGGAGGCACTGTGCACAGATGGTAGTCAACGAGCTTCATGCGGCGCGGCCATTCGTTAGGGCATGAGCCAATTTCGCCGTTGCAATAATATCGAAATAACGCAATAACTGGTAGTATACCTTAAAGTCCTGATTATTCAAATGGATAGGCGTTCTTATGCGGCCATCTAAAGTGCCTAACTATCGCAGTCATCTTTCTCCCTGGTTTCAGCCGCTCAATCTTGTTGTCAACCGCAAGTTGGCCCGTCGCCCCTTCCTCAATATTCTGATTCCGACGTTGCTTGTGTCCAAGATGTCCGGAGGGCCGAACACCATCCTGATTCTGGCGACCATGTTGGCGTCGCGCGGAATCAATGTGCGACTGATCTCCACGAACACGCCGGTGGATCCCGACAGCGTTGCGCTCGCCGCTCATTTGATGAAACTTTCTGGAATCGATGCGCTGCCTGAAGGATTGGTCCTGATCGACGGCAACGATCGAAGCGTCGCCATCGAGATCGGCGCTGACGATTTGTTCATGGCGACCGCCTGGTGGACCGCGCAGATTGCAAAATATTCGGTTGGGCTGACCCGTCACACCAAATTCCTTTATATGATCCAGGACTGCGAAACGCTGCTGCATGCCTCGTCAACGGATTATGCGCTGACGCTCGAAACCTACGGGTTACCCCATGTCCCGATCATCAATACGCGAGTATTGCGCGATCACTTTGTCTCCACCAAGATCGGACAATTTTCCGATCGCGCGTTCGCGAAGGAGGCAATAGTGTTTGAGCCCGCCGTCGATCGGGCGTTCTTCCATCCAATGCCGCGCAAAGCGCGGAAAGCGAAAAACAAGCTGTTGTTCTATGCACGGCCTTTGTCCGGGCATCGTAATCTGTTTCAGTTGGGTGTGGCCGCGTTGCAGAAGCTCCTCGAGGAAAGGGTGATTTCTTCTGCCTCATGGGAGTTTCTGGCGCTAGGCAATGAGGCGCCGCTGCTGTCGCTTGGCAAAAGGGCAGTACTCGTCCCCCTTCCTTGGCAAGGGTTTGCGGAATATGCAAAAACCATGCGCGAGGCGGACGTATTGCTGTCGCTGATGCTATCTCCGCACCCCAGTTACCCGCCACTGGAAATGGCGGCATGCGGCCGTCCCGCAGTGACCAATACGTTTGGGGCGAAGACGGAGGAGGTTCTTGCCAAGCTTTCGCCGAACATCGTTGGTGCGGAGCCTACCATTGAAAGTATCGCGGATCGGCTCGGTTTTGTGATGAACCGAGTCAACGCTACGCGATGGCGTGGAGATACCTTGTCATATCCTTCCACGTGGGACCAGAGTCTGAAGCCAATCCTGCCAAAGATCCTGGCGGCCATGGACGCGATCCGTGCTGGTTGATCCTCCCGCCTTTCGATAGGTGATTATCTTGCCATGACCCTGACCTATCCAGAAGTACGCGCGGGCCAGATTGCCGAGCGCCGACAAAGCCAGAGCTTCCGCCAGGTTCCGGGCCTGTTGTGCTACGTGTCGACGGTCTGGAACACACCGCGACCGTTCCTGCGGGCGCTGGCGGAATCTGTATGTGCCCAGGACGGCGGACAATTCTTCGAGTGGCTGGTGCTGGACAACGGCACCAGCGATCCCGAGACGCTGGTCGAACTGCAGGAGATCGCTAAGCTTCCCTTCGTCCGGTTCCACCGCGTCAAGGAAAATCTCGGTATCATTGGCGGGATGCGCTGGGTACTCGAGGCGGCCACTGCGCAGTACATCCTGCCGCTCGATTCCGACGATCTGCTGACTCCCGACTGCACGCTCGCGATGACGCGTGCGATCGTCACCGGCAACTATCCGGCGTTGCTTTACAGCGACGAAGACCTGCTCGACGGTGATCGTTATTTCAACGCCTATTACAAGTCCGATTTCGATCCGGTGCTGTTCGTCAATTCCTGCTACATTGCGCATCTGTGCGCCATCGATCGGGCGCGCGCGCTGGAGCTGGGATGCTATTCGGATGCTCAAACCGAGGGATCTCATGATTGGGATAGCTTCACCCGTTTCATGAATGCCGGCCATACGCCGGTGCATGTTCCAGACTTAGTCTATTCGTGGCGGGTCCACCAGCAGTCGACCAGCGGCAACATAGCGTCGAAGCCGTTCGTTTTTAATTCGCAGAAGCGGGTGCTGCAGCGGTTCATCGATTCCCGCCCCCGCCCGCAGGATTTTGAAGTGGTGCCGAGTCCGCTGTTCGAGGGCTCACCTGACTGGTGGATTCGCCGTACATCGGTGGCAGGCACGAAGCTGTTGTCGATCGTGGTCTCGCCCGACCCGGTTGTGTCTCTGGAGATCAAGCTGCCCGCGGAAGTACAGCACGACGTAGCGATGCTGTCTGCTGGAGCGGATGTGCAGGCACTTCTGCGCCTCCTCAATGCGTCCGACTCCTCCGCCGAACTCATCCATATCGTTCATGCAGCCGCTGCCATCGAACGCGAGGAATGGCTGCTGGATGCGGTGGGGCAACTTGAGTTGTTTCCCGATGCGGTCATGATCGGCGGTATCGTGCACGACGGCACGCAGATAACGTCGGCTTCCAATCTGCTGGGATTTGGCCGCGGCTATGATAGCCCGGATGCCGGTCGCAGCCTTGATGATACTGGCTATCTCGGTGCACAGATGAAGAAGCAGCGATCCGCCGGCGCCGTGTCGCAGGTCCATTGTATCGTGAAACGGGACTTTCTGATTGAGGCGCTGAAAGCCGGCGCGGCCGGGGTGGGGTCGCTGCTGGCGCTCGCGTTGTGGCTCGGCGCACAGGCGCGCGATAATGGACAGCGTGTGATCTTTTCGCCGTTCTTCCGGTGCCGGATGGATGCACTGCCAGAGGCGGCTGTGAGCCAGGCAGAGATTTTTGCGATTCTGTCGATGTATCGCCATCGTGTGCCCGAGACCGAACTTTATTCCCGGCATCTCGGATTGTCGCGGGCCACTGCCTATACCGCGCTTTTGCCGGAGGAGCGGGCAGCGCAGAGCTTCGCGCCAGATGCCGAAAAGCCTGAATATTCATTGTGGTTGAGCCAGGAAATTGAGGTCCGACGGATTCGTTACCCGCTTCCTGCGGTGCGGCCGTCTTTGGCGGTGCTGACTACCGTTTATCCTCGGACGAATGCCGTCTTGTTGGCAGAACTCTCGGAATGCCTGCGTCATCAGGTACTGCCGTTTTCGGAATGGATCATCGTCGCGCACGGCTCATTACCCGCAGAGCTCGATGAGATGTTGTCGCGCATCGCGACCGGTACCAATATCGATGTCGTGCGCGTTGCCGAGAATCTTTCGATCATGCGGGCGATGAAACATGCTTTCGACCTTGCGACGTCCGACTATGTCATTCCCGTTGATTCCGATGATCTGCTGACGAGCGATGCGTTGCATATTTTCGCTTCGGTAATAGCGCATAAGCCGCATGCGGATTTGATCTATTCCGACGAGGATTTACTGATCGACGGCCAGCCGCGCCACCCATATTGTCGCCCGGATTTCGATCCCGTGCTGAACGATGAGACCTCCTATATCTGGCATCTCAACGCGATCCACCGCGAGAAAGGAATCATCCTGGGGGTATTCACCGACGAGTTGGCCACGTGGACGCACGACTGGGATACCGCGCAACGCATGCAAGCGGCGAACGCCTGCATCGTCCATGTTCCGGAGGTCCTATATCATTGGCGCCAGCATCCGGTATCGCTGTCGAATTCCGGCACTGGCAATACCGAGCAGATGAAATCGGTTCGCCATGTTCTGGAATGCAGGATCGCGCGGATGGCGCGGCCTGTCGAATTTGCGATCGTCGATTTTCCGATCAGCCGTGGTGGCCTAATTCCGGAGCTCTATATTGCCCGGAGCCAAACCGAGGCGATATCAGTTGTGGTGATTGCTTCTGATATGGACGCTAGTGGTGCGACGATGCATGAGACCTCTATGATCGGAGCGGGGCCGGCAGACGGGGGGACGTCACATGTCACCTTTGGTGAGGCACTTCGCGCTGCATTGGAAATCGGTAACGACTTTATCGGATTTGTGAGCCACGACGTCCAGTTGGACTGGTCGGCGGTGTTGATCGAGGCAAGCCGTTTGTTCGAACTGCACGAGGACCTCGCGGCTGTCGGAGGCCGGTTGATCGGCGATGATGGATGTGTTGCGGAAGCGTGTTTTGTGACCATGCCTGATGGCAGCCTGCTGTCGCCCCAAGTTGGCCTTGCGGCCGGTGATCCCGGGCCGTTTGCACTGGCCTTGAAGCCGCATTCGGTGGCTGTGCCCAGTCCGCGCCTGGCATTTTTCTCGAGGACTTTTATCCTGGAAAATCGTGATGCTCTTACAGCGTGCCTGACCCGCGATGAGTTTATTCTGCTCGCGAGCCGGCTTGCCTCTGCGCAGGGGGGGCGGGTGGCATTTTCTCCGCTCGTCTCGGCGCGTATTCGAGGTACGGAGCGTCGAACACTCATGCCTATTGGAAGCATGGGTGTTTTTTCGCCGAATCTTGGCCTTTCTGCTTTCGCTGCAGCGACCCGTTGGTACGTTTGAGGTCAAGTGTGTATGGAGATACGCGCGCTGAAGCTCGACAGCGGTGACCCCGCCGACGTTGCAGTGATTCATCTGGCACGCGGCGCCAATCCGCCTGCTGCGCTGGAGCACTTCCTGAAAAGTTATCAGTTGCATCCAGCGGGGTTCCAGCATCAGCTTATTGTCGCGTTCAAGGGATATGACGATCCTCAATCACTACAGCGGCATATCGATTTAGCGTTGGCCGTTGGCGCGACGCCGCTGTTGCTCGACAAGGATGATGGTTTTGACCTGGCGGCCTATCGGCGTTCGGCAGAATTGCTTCAGCACGAATACATTGTATGCGTGAACTCCTTCAGCGAAATTCTCATCGATGGCTGGCTGGGACTTTTGTTAAGGGCGCTGCTGATGCCAGGGATGGGGTTGGTTGGTGCAACCGGATCGTGGGAAAGCATCAGCAGTACGACATTCCGGGGCCTGTTGGTGCATCCGAACCGGACACAGCGTTGGAATCCATCGGTTTTGGCGCGCGGCGTGAAAGAGTATTTTGTTTTTCCTCGGTTTCCCAATGTTCATGTCCGTTCCAACGGTTTCGCTATCCGCCGATTGGACTTTCTCGGCATACAATGGCCGGATGATCTTGAGCACAAGGAAAGCCTTCATGCATTGGAAAGCGGCTGTTCTGGATTCACGCGGCAGATTCAGGCCAAGGGCTTGAAGGTTGCCGTTGTGGGCGCCGATGGAAAGATTTACCCACCTTCCGAATGGTCGCAGTCGCGGACGTTTCGCTCTGGAAATCAGGAAAATCTACTGCTGGCCGACAATCGAACCCGAGATTTTTCAAAAGGTGACCCTGAGATACGGAACTGGCTGAGCCTGACGACCTGGAACACTCCTGATACCCCATCCAAGGACCGTTCGTGATGCCTGCTTCAAGAATAGCTCTCCGTTTCTTCGCGCCTTTTGACGTCCAGAGCGGGCTCGGCACTGGCGCGCGTGCGATTTACCGGGCGCTGCAGCAGGCCCCCGTCGAGCTCACTCTGTCGACCTATAATATCGGTAATGAGGTTCATCCAAGGGCACCGTTCAGCGCGCCGGAGCCGATGCTACCGCTCGGACAAACCAACGCGGCTGACATCACGGTCGGTTTCCAGAACGCAGATGGGTTCGATGTCTTCCTGCAGCACACAGGACAGGCGTTTCTCGGCGCCGCCCGCAAGCGGGTCGCGCATTGGGTGTGGGAGCTTTCCGAATTCCAGCAGCGCTGGGCCAGATACACGCCGCCCCTCGACGAAGTATGGGTGCCATCTGCTTTCGTGCGCGATGCCATTGCCGGTCCCTTGGCCTGTCCTGTGCAAGTGGTGCCGTATCCTGTCAGTGTTAGCGCGCCGGCGCCGACGCGATTTCGCGAACGATTCGAAATATCACCCGACGAGTTCGTGATGTGTACCATGTTCGATGCTTCGAGCTTCGTGGAGCGCAAGAACCCGCTGCCGCTGTTCAAGGCTTTGCAGACGTTGCGTGCACGCGGCGTGCCAGCCCGCCTGATCGTCAAGGTCACGCATCCGCATTTGCTGGCGGATTACTTCAAGTCGAAAGGCTTCGACGCCAGCGATATTGAAGCACTCACGATCTTTAATGAGAGTCTCGATCATGCGAGCGTGCTCGGTTTGATCAACGAATCGGATTGTCTCGTTAGTACGCATCGCTCCGAAGGCTTCGGTCTCACCGTCGCGGAGGCGCTGATGCTCGGCAAGCCGGTGGTAGCGACCGACTATGCCGGCACCCGTGATTTTCTGACTGAGGCGACGGGATTTCCAGTACCGCATGGGATGGTCGCCATCGAGAGCGATCTCGGCCCCTATCGCGCCGGCTGTCTGTGGGCCGATATTGACCAGGGCGCACTGATCGAGCGATTACTGGAAGTGGCCGGAAATCTTGCGATGGCGCGAGCCCGAGGCGCGCGCGGTCGGCAATTCATTCTCGATAACTTCTCTCCCGCAGCGGTGGCGGCGTCGCTGGTCAGCCGCGGGCTGGTCTAGTCATGCCGCTGGTTACGGGGTCATCAGCCGCCAGCAGATGCGGTGTCCAGAACTGACGGGCGTCCTCAAAGCGGTACCAGGCGTGGCAGCCGAACGGCATGTGGCCGCCGCTGATCTTGAGCAGGAAATTAGGGTCGTATTCAAACGAAAAGCGATTGCCGACTTCCGGTGTCGCCACCCGAAACGAGGAATCTATCAGCGGCGCGAACACGCCCCAATAGACGTCCTCGTTCAACATGCCGTGCTCTTCGTAGTCGGACGGTGTCAAATGTTTTCGGTAGCGCCAAAGCCGGCTTGCGGCGTCGAAATTGCCCTCTAGCAGCCGGTCGCCAGCATGACGAAGTGTGGACTTGCGCGTTTTGAGGTGCCGGAGAAACGCCGAGACGCGACGCAGGCTGAACCCTCCATTGCCGCATCCGACGGGCGCGAATGGCCACGGATTGCCGGTGTACTGCCGGATCAAGTCCGGATACCAAGAGGCGCCGATATAGTCGTAGTCAGTCTCGCACCATTGCGTGAGTTCATCGCGAAACACCAGCGCATCCAGATGATAGATCAGGATATGGCTGTGTTGGCTGAAGCGCTCGTAGAATTCCGGCAGTAACTGGAATTGATTGTAGCGCAGCAATGTCCCGAAACTCTCGTTGGGGAAAACCTCGTCATCGAGGCCGGGGACCGACCAGTCGAGCCGCTGAGGTTTGGCGAGCACGAGTCGGTAGTTGCCGAGGTAGCGCGTCAGATGCCGAAGCGACGTCTCGGAGAGTTCGTCGGTCTTCGCCTCGTGAACAGGCACAACCACGACAGGATTGATTGAACCGACCATTGTTGATTCCGGGTATTTAGGACGTCATGTTACCGGCTCGTGGCCGATGCAACGGCCGCTTGCTAGTAGGTGCGACGGTTTCCGTTTTCGCGATTGGCCTCGATCGCGCGGAACAGAATGTCGCGCGTGATCCAGTAGCCGTGGTGATCGGCACTGCCCTGGCCCGGCACGCCGATAGTGCGCAGCAGGCCAGTGTAGGCGCGGTCGCTTAGGAAGTGCTTATCGTAGCGCACCTTGTTCCAAATATCGCCCAGCGATTGTTCATAGGGTACTGTGGTCGGAAGGCCGACCGCGGACAGGATCCGGTAGTGGGTATCGACGGTATCTTCGTCGGTCACGCCCATCAGCTTGCCAATTTCAGCCGAGACGCACATGCCGATCGCGATTGCTTCGCCGTGGAAGATGTCGCCGCCGGAGAGAAATTCGACGGCGTGGCCGACGGCATGGCCGTACTGCTTCACGGTCTCTTCGCGGTCGGAGTGAAGGCTGTCCGGCATCATGTCGATCTTCATCTTGACCGAACGGTTGACAGTTTCCGCAAGAAATTCCGGCTCGCCGAGGCGGTTATGATGCGACATCACGAAATCCAGGAATTCGCTGTCCTGACAAAGTCCGTGCTTGATCGATTCCGCAAGGCCGCAGCGGATCAGGCGTGGATTAAGGGTTCGCAACACGACGGGGTCGATCACGACATGGGAAGCCGGGTAGAAGCTGCCGATGAGATTTTTGCCGTGGCTGAAATTCAGCGCCTGCTTGAAATCCAGCGAAGCGTCGACCTGCGCCAGCAGGCTGGTTGGCAGATGCACCAGGCCGATACCGCGATACAGTGTCGAAGCCAGGAAGCCGGCGAGATTGCTGACCAGACCGCCGCCGAGGCTAAAGACCACAGAGTGCTTGTCGATGCCATAGTCGAGCGCGTCCTGTACCAGCCGTGCATAGATCTCGAAGGTTTTGGAGGATTCTTCCGCGGGTACGACGATAGAGTGGACCAGATGTCCGGCGCGCTCGATGCTGGCCAACACCGGCCGCAAGTAAAGTTTTTCGACGTTCTTGTCGGTGATCAGGAGATGCTTGGAATCCTTGCGGATATTGTCGAGAATACCCAAGCTGTCGAGATTCCACAGCCCGTTCGGTGCGACCGTTACCTTCGTCGTCATATTGTTGTCCGCGCGGAAGCTCGATGCGAGCGATACGGCGGCTGAGGGTTGTTCCATTTTCATCGAACTCAAACGCAACTGATGGGAAGGAGCAGGGCAGTCTGCACGTGGTCTGACATAGGGCTTTCCTATCGCCGCATGACGGGCGCGCCGGCGAGGACACGACCTAGCGGTTCAAGGCTTTCTGGAAGGAGATTGCGGAGATTGACGCGCCCCGTACGTGGACGCTTGGAAGTGCCGGCGAGGACGTCCATGACGGCGCTGGATATGGAGGCTTCGGAACGCGGATCAATGACAGTGACTTCGTCGCCGAAATGTTCGGTTGTCCATGCCCCTTCTGAAATCACCAGCGGGCGTCCGGCGATATATGCTTCCATGGCGGACATGCCCGCCGGCTCGAGCGAAGCTTCCAGATAGACATCGCAGTTCTGCAAGGCCGAGCGCAGCATTTCGGATTTTGGCTGAATGTGGGGGATGAACTTGAAATGTGCCGGTGCGCTGCGGCGGCATGCCTCATAATAACGCCGATCGCGATAGTCGCCGACGAATACCAGCGGAATCTTGGAATCCCGTAGTGCGTGAATTGCAGTCAGCTGATTTTTGCGTTCCTCGATAATACCCAACCAGAGGATATATTGATCGAGATCGTGCTGCTTTTTGAAGAGTTCGCGATCGACCGGCTCTGCGTAACAGCGATCAACGCCCCAAGGGCAAATGATCGCCTTGGCTTCCGGGAACGCTACATATTGTCGGACGTTTTCCAGTTCGGCCGTTGATTTAAACACGATCTGGTCAGCAAGGCGGAAAAATTCCTCGGCATTGGCGCGGTCGTGATCGCTTGGCCGCTCGATCCACCACACATTGGGGACCAGCACGGTGCGCTTCGCGCTCTTCAGTTTCCGGAAAAGCTCCATTCCCGACTGCACGATCGAGAAATGCAGGACGGTGTCGTAGAATGACAGCGGCTGTGAGTTGGGCCCATAGAGCTCCACCCGGAAGCCAAGCAATCTAAGATTGTTGGCCAATTCCATGATTTCGAGTTCGCCGCCGCCGCGGTACAGAAATGCGTCCGGATAAGTCGTAATCAGAATTCGAGGGTCGCTCATCCTTGGCACCTTCAACGAAACGACAGCATCAACCACGCCGCTGGACGCTGTGCGGCTGGGGATACGCGGATTAGATGACCCGGGCAACTGCATTCAGCAGACCCTGGGGCAGAAGTGGCATGCTTTTCCAGCAGTCGGAGCATAACACTAAATTTAACAAGGGGATAGCTGTCACATCGTAAGCGGCGTCGCACGATTTCCTGCTCGTTTAACCGCTGGAGTCCGATCCAGCTTCCGTGCAGTAGAAACTATTGGTCGGTATTTAAGAAACGCGCACATATTGAAATATAGTGTGCTGGATTCATTTGATTCCAAGGATCAATATTTGCTTGTCGCAGGCTTTTTGCAGGGAGGATTTCACTTTACGCCGAGGCAATTGCGTTGTCTCGGAAAGCCGCCTAGATCATCGTCCATCTTTTGGAGGCGGGAGCAATAGGGCCGTTTCCATCAGCTCGTCGCCGCTGAAAATCGTGGATTTATTAGATGAATGTAACTCAGCTCTCGGAGCTGCTGTCTGAGGTCGAGCGTGATATTCCAAGCACAAGTTTGGGATTCGGCCTACCAAATTCTCTGCTTCTGAAGTGGCAATCTGCGGGTCCGGATTTTCACAAGAAGATACCTCTGCAATCCACGGCGCATGTCGATATTCTGCTGGTATGGTGGCTCGGCAATAGCGAGGCGGCTGCTACGGAAGTCGATGGCTTGACTGCGGAGTACCTGCTCAACCTCGGTCCCTTCTACACTCAAGGGGGAATCGATGTAGCGGACCGTCTGCCCTATGATTGGCTCGTGAAACTTTTCGATAGCGAGCGGGAGTTCACCGCCGCGCGTTTTCATGTATCGCTGCCGCCGTCCTACGAAATGAATCGACGGAGCGGCGCCGATTTTCAGACATGGATTTCAGCTATTGAGCGGATCGTCGAGAGGCATTCGGCGCTCGGCCTGAAACTCTTCAAGCGTATCGCCGCCTTCGCAACAGAAGATGCGGCAACTCTGCCGCGCGGCGGTGTGGTTGCGCCGCTTCAGCTATTCAATTTGATCTATGAAGCGCGTCCCGACCTGCGGGCCGCATTCGACCTCAGCAGATTAGAGGGGTTTCACGCTTATGTGCGCTGGTTCCTGCAGAACGGTTTGCTGCAGCATCGTCTGGCGCTCCATATTTTCCTACACTGGATGCGTCCCGAAAAACTGACGCCCGGCGGGGGATATTGCGGGGAGGCGGAGTTGCCACCGCTGATCCTGCAGGCTGCTATTGGACTCGGTCCCGAACTCGACATGATCGAGATCTCAGAGGATCCGCATGCACGATATGCCGTCTTTGGCTGGTGGTTGCGCGCCGCACGCAATTTGGTCGTGCAAGACGAAGCTGCCCGAACGCGAATCGAAATCGTGCGGATTGTCCGGGCGTTTTGGTTTCATGCGAATTTCGGAGTCATCTCGAAACCAGCAGCATCACCTTTACCGGGCCACTTGATCCGGCTCCATGGGAGCAGGCCTGAACTCACTGCGGCATATGATCTGTCAGTGCCGGAACAGCGTGCTGCGTTCCGAGAGTGGTGGGACAAGACCGGTCGTTACGATCATCCCGACTTCGACATCCTGCACCGCGAGTTTCTGTTTTCGCCGGCACTCGGCGTTCCGCAGGATCTGAGCCTTCCGATCACAAATGCAGCGCTCTATGATTTCGTTTCGCGGGAACATTCGTTTGCCCATTTAGATCTGTCGACCTCTTTAGGGAGGCTGAATTTCTTCGAGTATCTATCGCATCTTTGGTCGACGAATTCGTTACCGGATCTACGCCGCCATATCGCCGAACAACTGGGCAGTTCGGGCGCGCTCGTCGAGGACCTCTGCAATGTCGCGCGCCAGATTGCGTCTCCGGAACTGCTGCCAATTCCGCTTACCGGACATCAGGAATGGTGGCTCGCCGAACAGCAGAACTACCTCTACCGGGTCGGATACAATTCGCATGCGATGAAGGTTTTCGCCGCGCGGCTACCGCGTCCCGCGACCGCGGCGTCGGTGGCCGTCGATGTCGAGATCGCCGGTTTTCCGCGCGCGGAAAGCGGGCAGGGCGAGGACGCCCGCACCGTGTTCCACAGTCTGAAGCTGGTGTCGGACCTCAAGCTGAGCCTGTTCCATACACGGCGATGGTTGCCCACGCCCAACAAGGCCGCCGCCGAACTTGAGGCCTTCATCACGCCGGACATGCAACAGGCCCGGGTGCGGATCTTTGCGTTTTCCGCCTTCGATATGCTCGCCGAAGAGCAGTTCGAGGGACTGGCCGGATTTTCGGCGGGCCATGTGATCGGCTACTGGCCGTGGGAATTGTCGCGCTGGCCGCGTCTAGTCTCGCTGCCGCAGCAGGTCGCGGACGAGATCTGGTGCTCGACGCGTTTCATCACCGACGTCTGGACCGAGATCACGGACCGGCCGGTGTTTCACATGCCGCTGCCGGTCAGCTTCGATATGGCAACTTTGCCCGGGCCCGATGCGCCCTCCGATCTGCCGTCGGACCGTTTCAATTTCGTGTTCGTGTTCGACGGCTTCTCGTACTTCGAGCGCAAGAATCCGCTCGCGGTGATTGCCGCATTCCAGCTCGCCTTCCCGCAGGCGAGCGGCCATGATGTGGGCCTTACGATCAAGGCGATGAATGCCGACCAGTTGCCGATCATGCTGGCGCTCAGGATGTTTGCCGAGACCGATCCGCGCATCAACCTGATCTACGAAACCTGGGACCGGCCGCGGGTGATGCAACTCGTCGCCTCCGCCGATGCGCTGATTTCACTGCATCGTTCCGAGGGATTCGGTCGGCTGATGGCCGAGGCCATGTTGCTAGGCACCCCGGTGATCACCTCCGACTACAGTGGCAACCGCGATTTCTGCACCGAGGACACCGCGTTCCTGGTCGGCGGCACGATGAAGCCGGTGTTCGAGGACCAGTACATTTTCTGGACAGGACAGGAGTGGTTCGACCCCTCGGTGGAGCAGGCCGCGCGGCACATGTGGTCGCTGTTCACGATGCCGGCGATCGCCGACGATAAGGTGATCAAGGCGCGTGACAATATCCGGCAGAACTACAGTCTGGAAGCGTGCGGCCGCCGTTACGCTCGGCGCATCGGCGAAATTCTCGCGGCGCTATAGCCGCTAGACGGCCAGCCGTCACGCGGGCTAGTGCGTTCGGGCGACTTCTCCCGCCGCCCAGATGGCGTCCAGGCGCTGGCGAATCGCGGCGGCGGCAATCTGCGGCGCGAACAGTTGCTCGGCCAGCGCCTTGCCACGGCGGCCCATGGCCCGCGCCTCGTCCGGCGCCGCGACCAGTTCGCGCATCGCGCGTTGGATGTCTGCGACATGCGGATCGGCCCAGACGCAACCGCGGCGATAGGGCTCGTTGGTCCGTGCCAGTTCGACGAGATCGAACGAAAGCGGCCGCGCGGCGCCTTCGACGACGAAATCCGCCGTGCCGCCGTAGCCGGTCGCGATCACCGGGCAGCCCGCCAGCATCGCCTCGATGATGGTCAGGCCAAGCCCTTCCGATCGGTGCGGGGATACGTAGGCAAAGCAGATCGCCAGCAGGTCGGCGAGTTCGCCATCGCTCAGGGGGCGGTCGATCAGCCGGATATTGGGCGCGTCGCCCACAGCCCTCGTCACCAGCTCGGCCGAGGTCTCGCTATAGGTCGGGGCGCCGATCTTGAGCACCAATTGGTAGCCGGGATCCTCGCCGAATTCCTGCCGGAACGCCGCGATCAGCGCCTCCGGGTTCTTGCGGTCGATACGGCTCGATAGGTCGCAATTGTAGAAGAACACGATGCTTTCTTTGGAGAGTCCGAAATGCGCGCGTCCGAATTCGCGCGGCGGTTTTCTGGCGGTAATGGCCGGGCGCATTAGCTTAACGGGCCGGGCGGACACCGCGCTGATCGCCGTGACGTTGAACTGCGAGGCGCACCAGATCTCATCGAGGCAGGCGATCCACGGCATCCATTCTGGCCGGAACGACGCCAGCTCCCAGTACCAGATGCCGATATTGTAGCGGTCCGGCGACAGGATGCCGTTCTGGCGAAGGCCGTTGGCGACCAGGTGGAAGATGTCGGCATTCATATGAATGAGGTTGACGGGCTGCAGCGTGTCGGCGCTGGCAACGCGCACCTCGCAGGAGGCGTGATGTTCGAAGCCCCGGGTCCATTCGATAGGATGTACAGGAATTCGGCTGTGGTCGAGCGCGTCTAGAAACCCACGGGCGCTGACGCCGAGGCCGGCAATGCGTGAGGCCGGGCTGATGAAATTCACCCCGAGTTCGCCCGAGCGCGTCCATTGCCGGAGCGGCGGCTTTCGTGGCTCGAGCTGCGCCGGTGGCGCGTAGCAGCGGCCCAGCAGTTTGCGCCGGCTTTCTTCGGTCCCGAAATTCAGGAAATGCCACAGCGGCGACACCCCCACGATATCGACCACCGGCGTAATCTCGCGGTAGCGCAGCGGATCGAAATTGTGGCTCGACTTCAGTCCCGCTTTCTCGCCGGTCTCAACGTAGTGCACGAGCGGGTTGACGTCGTCGGGCAGTTCGACCTGGGTGCGATAGAATGCGGTCGAGAACCACTTGTTCGGATTGCGTTGCTCGACGGCGCCGGAGAGCGAGAAATGCTGCTGCGGATCGACCCGAGCATTGAGAATGTCCGGATAGGTCGTCAGATACAGCATGTCGTCGAACAGGCCGGACCGTGCGATCACCGCGCGCCGCGCGGTGACGTCTTCGTGCAACACCGTGAGGGGATAGGCGACGAGATCGGGCCCGAGCCGAGCGGCTGCGTCCGCCAGATGCTGGCGCCACACCGCTGCGACCGTTTCCGGATCGTTGCCGTCGATCTCGCTGCGATCGGCCATGCCGCTGATCGGGCCGAAGCCGAAGGTGTAGAAATGCCAGAGCGGCGAGACCCCGGCTTCGTCGACCGTCGGCACCGCCCGGCGATAGGCTGCGGGGTCAAACTCCGGATGCGGCTTGATCCCTGCGGCCTCGCCGGTTTCGATGTAGTGCACTAGCGCATGGACCGGCTGCTTCGCGTCGCCTAGCTGCGACCTGTAGTAGTTCGTTGAGAACCAGCGGTTCGGCGTGCGGCCTTCCGCATCGCCGCTACGGACGTAGTGCTGTAGTGGATCGAATTGCGCGGCATTCACGTCGGGATTGAACGTCAGGTAATGTGCGGCGTCGAATAGGCCGGAGCGCGCGATTACTTCGCGCGCGGGATGCGCGCGCGGGTCCAGCACCGTCTTCGGGTACAGCGCCAGATCGGGCTCGAACGACGATTCACAGGTTTTCAGATGCTTTTGCCAAGCCTCTCGAACCGCGGTGGTGTCACTGCTTATATTGAGTTGAGCCATGATCAGGTGCGCTTACTGGGAAAGCAGAAAGTAATAATCGCCGTCGCGACGTCGGATGAAATTCGGATTCAAATAGGGATCGCCCTGCAGGAAGCCCTGCCAACGGTCGCAGAAAAAGTCCACGTCCGACGAATCCGGCGCTGACCGTACCGCTGTGCTTCGCTCGAAGTGATAGAGCTCCGCAAACGGCGTATAGACGATGCGATAGCCCTGCCGACGAAGCCTGAGGCAAACGTCGACGTCATTGTAGTCGATCCGGAGCTGCTCGTCGAACCCGCCAATCTCGTTGATCTTCGACATGGTGGTAGCAAACACGGCGCCGGTCACGGCCGAAAAATTCCGCACCAGGTGGGTGAAGCCGCAATAGCCGGGATTGCCGACCGGGCGGTTGTAGAACAGGTGCTCCGTAGGACCGTCCAGCCCGAATGCCATGCCCGCGTGCTGAATGCGGTCGTCGGCAAAACGCAGCCGGCAGCCGACGCCGCCGATCTCCGGTTGCCGCGAATGGCTGAGCAGGGTTTCGATCCAGTCGGGGGTGATGACCTCGATGTCGTCGTTCAGCAGGATCACGTCCTCGGTCTTGACGTGGCTGAACGAAAAATTGGCCTTGTGGGAGAAATTGAAGGGCCCGCTCACGGTGTAGGAGAACACTTCGATGCCGAGGCCCTCGAACTTTCTGCGAATCTCGGCGGGCAGGTTGCCGTTGTCGATCACCACGATCTTGATGTTTGGAAACGTCGACTTGGCCAAGATGCTGTCGACGAAATGATCGACCAGCAGGATGTCGCCGCGACCGGGAACGTCGCGGCGGCGTGCATCGGTGAGGATCAGCAGCGTCACAGGATCCGGTCGTAGCCCAGCGCTCCACTTGACGCGGAAGGTGCCGAACAACTGGCCATCAACAACCTCGGCTTCCGGGTCCTTTCTGCGGGCGAAGTCGGTCAGCGCCAGCCGCGCCCTGACGAGGGCATCGGGCTTGGCATCGACCACCTCGGCGGCCGATCCCGGAATCTTGCGCCAGTGGTACAGGATCTTCGGAATGTGGGCGACCTTGCGGGCGTGCGCGCTCGCACGCAGCGCGAAGTCATAGTCCTGCGCGCCGGAATACTCGTGGCGCAGCATGCCCAGGTCGAGAAACAGCTTCTTCCGGACGACAGTGAAATGCAGCATGTACATCACCGATGTCAGGTGCTCCGGCGACCAGTCAGGCTTGAAGTACGGCTCGGTCAGGGTGCCGTCGGTCTCCAGTTTGTCTTCGTCCGTGTACAGCAGGTCGATCTGCGGATCGAGCTCGAGGTAGGCCGCGATCTGTTCGAGCGCGTCGGGTTCCAGGACATCGTCATGATCGAGGAAGCCGAGAAACTCGCCGCAGGCCATCTCGGAGCACAGGTTGGTTGCCCGGGAGATGTTCAGGTTGATCGGCGCCCGGACGATCTTGATACGCCAGTCGGTGCCGCGGTAACGCTCAAGTACTTCGAGCGTTTCGGGAAGCGTTGAGCAATCGTCGCAGATGCAAAGTTCCCAGTTCTGAAATGTTTGGGTTAAGACCGACTGGATAGTTTCGTCGAGCACTTGACCGGGCGTATTATAGACTGGAATGAGAATGCTGATCAGGCAAATATAAGGGTCTTCAATTGTCGCAAAGTCAGTCAAAATGGCCCCATTGATCCTGGAGATTTCGAAGCTTCCAGCGAAGTAACTCTTCGAAGTATCTTTCAGTATTTGACCATCTGAAATCGTATCGGTCAACGCGAGGATGATGAGAATAGTCCCAATCGCCGGGCTTTATCGCATTTTTGCCTGGCGCAGCGCCTTTGCGAGAGCATTGATTATGATAGTGCCATCCGCGCTGCGGCGAAATCTATCGAGTCGGATGGCGCGCGCTTGCGCTAGTCGCGCTTGAACACCCGCATCGTTCAGTGCGAACGCCAGCGCGCCAGCGATGTTAGCTGCTTCAGGGGTGCCGATGACAAGCGCCGCGTCGCCTGCGGTCTCTTCCATACCAGGTTCGCTCCGAATCACGAGCGGTTTATCAAAGAACATGGCATCCAACAGGGGGACGCCGAAACCTTCATGTTGGCTCATGGAGGCGCAGACGTGTGCCTCATGATACAGCGCCTTCAATTCGGCTTCCGAAATGTCGTGGTGAAAGGCTATGCGTGATGCGATGCGAGTATCCAGCGCAGCGACACGTTGTTTGAGAGCGAGCGCGAGGGGGGAATTGGCCGGCCCTCCGACAATAGCGAGTCGCACGTCAAGATTATCGTTGGCGAGTAGCGCGAAACCGTCGATCAAGTCGTCAACGCCCTTGTGCGGCACGAGTCGTCCAACGAAGAGAATCAGGCGACGTTTGTCTGAATCCAGCGTTTCGCCCGGTACGATGTCATCCCACCGATCGGTTCCGATGACCGGCGGGCAGGCCACGATTCGCGTCTGGTCGATCGCTGCTGCAGATTCGGCAGGCAGGCCTTCACACAGCGCCGCGGCGGTTGCGATCGAATTCGCCATGATGACGTCGAACTGTGCACAGAGTGGTCGCTGATCTAGGCCCTGCCGAACGAGATCGGCGGTGTGGTCGTCATGACCGCGAAAGAAGCGTTCAGGAGTAATGTTCTGGAAGAACACGATCTTGGGGTTTGGAAGTGCGGCGACGGCCGGGAAGGCCGGGTCATAGGTTGAGAACTGAAACAGGACGATGGCATCGGGGGTGATCGTCGTGAGCGCTTCCGGCATTTTGAGGATGTGGGCGCGGTCGTCGGGATGGCAGTTTTCCGCGGCAAGTCTGGCGTCGAAGCCGGCATCGTCCAGCAGCTTGCCGATCTGCATGCAGAAATTGCCGACGGCGTCATGACGCTGGATATCGCGCGCGATCACATAGACGGTCTGTTTCTTGGGCAAGCCCGACGCATTCTCAGTCATGTGCAGATCGTATCCGTTGCCATATCGCCGTGCCTGAATAGCGATCCTGTCGATGCTTCGCCAGCGTTCTGTCTGTGGCATGCATCAAGTCCCGCCAAGGAACTTTTCCTATTGTCTAATCTACTGAAAAATAAGCAATTTTTCCCGCTTTGCAGACTGCGACCGATCGTCTATGACCGGACGGAGATTTCCTCAGGCTGTATCAGCCGTCCATTCCATGACTGATGAATTGGCTCATGACCGATATCAATGCAGGACAGTACAAGGGTATCATCTTGGCCGGCGGCTCTGGTACCCGGTTGTTCCCGGCGACTGTCGCGATCTCCAAGCAGATGATCCCGGTTTATGACAAGCCGATGATCTATTATCCGCTGTCGACGCTCATGCTGGCCGGGATTCGCGAAATTCTGGTGATCTCGACGCCGCAGGCGCTGCCGGGATTTCAGACACTGCTCGGCGACGGCGCTCAGTGGGGCATGAAATTCGAATATGCCGTGCAGGATGAACCGCGCGGCCTCGCCGAGGCGTTTCTGATCGGCCGCGAGTTCATCGGCACGTCACGCGTGGCGCTGGCGCTGGGCGATAATATTTTCTATGGCGCGAGTGTCACCGAAGCCGGCCGTCGGGCCAGTAACCGCACCGATGGTGCGAGTGTTTTTGCCTATTGGGTCAACGATCCCGAACGTTACGGCGTCGTTGCCTTCGATGCCAACGGCCGCGCGCTCAGCATCGAAGAGAAGCCGCGTCATCCGCAAAGCCATTTCGCCGTCACCGGCCTGTATTTCTATGACAACAGGGTGGTCGATATTGCCCGCACCATCGAGCCGTCGGACCGTGGTGAGCTTGAAATCACCGCGGTCAATAACGCCTATTTGCAAGCCGGGGCGTTGCATGTCGAACGGATGGGCCGTGGCAATGCCTGGTTCGACACTGGCACCCATGAAAGCCTGCTGGAAGCCGGCCACTTCGTGTTCACCATCGAGAAGCGGCAAGGCCAAAAGATTGCCTGTCCGGAAGAAATCGCCTGGCGCATGGGTTTCATCAACGACGAGCAGTTGCGCCATCTCGCGCTGCCGCTGATCAAGAGCGGCTACGGGCAATACGTGCTGTCGCTGCTTGAGACCAGGCCACCGCACTGATTGCGATCGGACGGCTTTCACCAGCGACGTTCAGGAACCGGCGATGTCCGGATTAGCAGTAGGCAGAGAAACGATGACAACGGTGTTGGTGACGGGCGGGGCGGGTTTTATCGGGTCGGCGGTTTGCCGCTATCTGATCGGCCATACCGATGTTGATGTGATCAACTTGGACAAGCTCACCTATGCAGGCAATCTGCAGTCGCTTCGCGAGATCGCGCACAATCCGCGCTATCGCTTCGTTCACGGCGATATTGGCGACCAGTCGTTGGTCTCCGGTCTATTCGAAGAGGCGCGGCCGACACACGTCATGCACCTTGCTGCCGAATCCCATGTCGATCGTTCGATCAAGGGGGCGGCCGATTTCATCGACACCAACATCGTCGGGACCTTCAGGCTATTGGAAGCTGCGCGCAGCTACCGCGACAAGCTGTCGGGTGGGGACCGCGATAGTTTCCGTTTCCTGCATGTCTCCACCGATGAGGTCTATGGCGCGCTCGGCGACACCGGACTGTTTACGGAGTCGACGCCCTATGCGCCGAACTCGCCCTATTCGGCGTCGAAGGCCGCTTCGGATCATCTGGTGCGGGCGTGGTTCCATACCTATGGCTTTCCGGCGCTGATTTCGAACTGTTCGAACAACTACGGACCGTTTCAATATCCGGAAAAACTGGTGGGGCGCACCATCACGCGTGCGCTGGCGCAGAAGAGTCTGCCGGTATTCGGGCAGGGCCTCAACATTCGCGATTGGCTGTTTGTCGATGACCACGCCCGCGCGCTGTGGCTGGTGGCCAGCAAGGGCCGAATCGGCGAGCAATACAACATCGGTGGCCACAACGAGCGCCGCAACATCGATCTGGTGCAAACGATCTGTCGGATTCTGGACACCAGGATCAGCAAGAGCCCGCAGGGCGGCCATGCCGCTTTGATCGAATTCGTCGTGGATCGGGCCGGTCACGATTTTCGCTATGCCATTGACCCCGGCAAGCTGGAGAGTGAACTGGCCTGGAAGGCGGAGCACAATTTCGACAGCGGCATTGCAGCTACTGTCGACTGGTATCTCGCCAATGAGTGGTGGTGGAAGCCGCTGCAGCACGGGGCTGACTGATATGCTCCGGGGCGTGGACGAGGTGATGTCGTGACCGTGCTGGTGTTCGGACGGAACGGCCAGGTCGCCACGGCGCTGCAGCGTCAGGCCGCCGCGAGTGGTCAATCGCTGCTGGCGATGGGACACGGCGAGATTGACGTGCTTGATATTCAGGCGCTGCGCGAGGCCGTCAGCCGAACCAGGCCTACCGCGGTCATCAATGCCGCTGCCTATACTGCGGTCGACAAGGCTGAAACCGAACGCGAAGCGGCCTTTGCGCTGAATGCCGAAGCGCCGGGCCTGATGGCCGGCATCTGCGCCGAGCGCGGGTTGCCCTTCGTACATCTGTCGACTGACTATGTGTTCGACGGTTCGAAGCCCGCGCCTTATCGTGAGAATGATCCGCTGGCGCCGCTCGGCGTTTACGGAGCCTCGAAGGCAGAGGGCGAGGCGCGCGTGCTGGGGGCTCATCCGCAGGCCGTCGTGTTGCGCACTGCCTGGGTTTATTTCGAACAGGGCCAGAATTTCGTCCGGACCATGCTGCGGTTCGGCCGTGAGCGGGACGAGATGCGTATCGTCAGCGACCAACGGGGCAATCCGACCTATGCCGTCGACATTGCCGATGCCTGCCTGACCATCGCCGGCCGTGGCCTGACTCCGGCATCGCCGTCCGGCGTGTTCCATTATGCCGGGCAGGGTGCTGCCAGTTGGTTCGATTTCGCTTCGGCCATTTTTGAGGAGGCGGCCAGTGTTGGTCGTCGCGTGCCGGCCAAACTCGTTCCGATCGCTACGGCGGACTATCCGACGCCGGCGAAGCGTCCTGCCAATTCCCAGCTCGACTGCGCCCGGCTGGAGCGCGAGCTTGGTATCAAGACGCAAGCTTGGCGTGAGCGACTGCAGACCTGTATCGCGAAAGTCGTCGACTGATTGTACAACGGCGGTGTCGCTGATGTCGCCGGATCGATATCGTTGTGTTTGGAGTTACGCTGCCGATGCGCGTTCTGTTCAATACCTATCCTTGGGCGTTTGCGACGCCGGGCGGCGGCGAAATTCAGCTACTGAAATATGCTGAACACCTGCCGACGCTCGGCGTAGAAGTTGAATTGCACAATATCTGGAAGCCGGCTTTCGATCGGGTCGATATGGTGCATTTCTTCGCCTGTCTCGGCGGGTCCATTCAATTTTGCTCTTATGCCAAGAGCCGTGGTTTGCCGCTGGTGATCAGTACGTCGCTGTGGATCACCGAAGACACCACGCATCGCTACCCGATGGATGAAATTCGCGCACAGCTATCCCTGGCGGATCTGATCATCACGAATTCCGATACTGAGTCCGATGTATTGTCGCGGGTGTTTGGGCTGCCGCGCGAAAATTTCGTGGCGGTCATGAACGGCGTCGAGCCGCATTTCTCGGCGCCTCACGATCCCGCGCTCTTCCGCGCGCGCTACGGTATCGAAGGTCCGTTCGTGCTGAATGTCGGCAATGTCGAGGCGCGCAAGAACCAGCTTAATCTGGTGCGGGCGATGAAAGGCCATGAGTTGCCGGTGGTGGTGATCGGGCATGTTCGGGAGCCCGAATATGGCCGTCAGGTAATCGAGGAGGGCGGCGCACAGTTGCGCTATCTCGGGCCGCTGGATCACACGGACCCGCTGCTGGCCTCGGCCTACGCTGCCTGTGCCGCCTTCGTGCTGCCCTCGACGCTCGAAACCCCCGGCCTGGCCGCTCTGGAGGCTGCCGCGGCCGGCGCGCCGCTGGTGGTCACCTCGGAGGGCTCGACCCGGGATTATTTCGGTTCCATGGCCCATTATATCCGCCACGATGATCTCGCCGATATCCGCCGTGGCATCGATGCCGCCCTCAGTGCCGGCCCAAATGGCGACCTCAAGGCTCATATCCGGCAGAATTTCGCCTGGGCGACGGTAACCAGGACGCTGGCCGACATTTATGCCCGCGTGCTCGCGGCGAGGGCGCCTGGAGCCTCCTGACGGACGTCGGTTGATTGCCTCTCTGGGTCATCAAGGCTATCAAGCGGCGCATTGGATACCCGGAACCAGGACATGCTGCACCGCCTTCTCATCAATGGCTTCAAGGGCTTCTCGGCCGGGTTGGTGGCCTACCCGATTGCCGAGCGCATGGAAGGCCGCGACATCCGTTCCAAGCGGCGGCTGGTCGCGGCCGAAATGGCGTTGCCGGCCGCCGCGCGTCGCGCGCGCGCCTGGGCCGAGGCCATCGACATGGTTCGGTTCGCCTCCGTCAACGTGCCCTATTACAAATCGTTGTTCTCCCAGATCGGCTTCGATCCCGAGAAGCTGGTCAGGGATCCCAAATACTGGCTCGATATTCCGCATCTGACCAAGGACATCATCCGCGCCGAGGGTGAGCGGTTGCTGCGCTCCGACCATGCGAGTTTCCGCAAGTTCGACGCCAAGACCGGTGGTTCCACCGGGCCGTCCGCGCACATCTATTACGATCAGGATGGGGCCGACTGGACCTCGGCCGTGGTGCGCTATGCCCGCGGCGAGATCGGCAACCATCACATGCGCTCCGAGCTGCACTTTGCGAGCAAGTTTCCCGACGAAATTCCGTGGAAAGCCAAACTGCGCGAGGATCTCAAATGCTTTGCGATGAACCGGCACAATATTTTCTTTTCGACCTTCGAGCCGGATGAACTCGAGACGATCTGGCAGAAGATCCGCGCGATCCGCCCGCATCTGGTGCATGGCCATCCATCGACACTCTATCAACTGGCGCTGCATGTGGAGAAGCGCCACGGTGGCGGCAAGGCATTCAGCATCTTTGAATCATCTGGCGAACTGCTGGAGAAGCGTCAGCGCGAGACCATTGCGCGCGCACTTCGCTGCACGGTGATCGATCGCTACGGTCTCGCCGAGGCCGGTGTGGTGGCGTACCAGACCGACAAGAACGATCCCGCGATGCAGGTGTTCGATCCGCTGGCCTGGCCCGAGATCGTCGAGCGCGACAGCAGCGCCGAACTGCCGGAATATGGTGATGCCAGGCGCGGCGATCTGCTGATCACGGGCCTGAAGAATCGCCTGATGCCACTGATCCGCTACGTCACCGGCGACATGGCGGTGATGGGAGAAAGTGGGCGTGGCTTCGTCATTCACGAGATGGTGGGGCGCACTCACGACGTTATCCGGATCGGCGACAAGCAGTTGCCGACGCACTACGTGCAGGATGTGCTCGACCGGGTCGGTGGCATCAACGAATTCCAGATCGTGATGCGCGATGGCAAGCCGGTGTTCCGCGTCGTTCCGGAAGCGGGTGCCGATGCCGAAGGCATTCGTACGCGATTGGCCGGATGGTGGGGCGATGCGGTCGCCGTCGAATTCATCGACGCCGGCGAATTGAAACTGCAGGGATGGCGGGCCAAGTTCCGTCATCTCGTGCCTGAAGCGGCGCAGCCCTCATGATTGCGATCATCGACCGATCCCATGACGAACTTACCCGCGAAGTCGTGCTGCGGGCGTTCCAGCGTTCGTTCACGCGCGGGCAGGTGAGATTTGTCGAGGAGATTGCCGAACTGCCGCGAACGCCAGCCGTGGTTGTGGTCATCGCGCCCGCCGAAAGCGATGCCGACTGGCTTGAAGCGATGTTGCGGCAGCCCTGCAAGATCGTGATCTTTGGCTCCGTCGGTCCGCGCGTTGCCAGGCTTGCGGGCATCGTCGTTCGCGCAACGGATGAAGCGTCGCTGCAGGCCGCCGATTGCGAGTCGGCGCCGACATACGGCCTGACCGAGAGCAAAGCCAGCTTGGTCTATGCGCGGCTCGGCATTGGCGCCGCGTCGCCGCTGGCCCGCCGGCACTTCTGCCGTTTCGACTTCACCAACGAGTGGAACAATCTCGGCTACGGCCGCATGAGCTTCGGCGGTGGCGCCTGGTCGATCGGTGTCACTGCGACATTGCTCGATGCCACGTCCGTCGGTGCGCTGGCGCTCGGCGAAGCACTGACCGGGCAGTCGGTTGCCACCGTGCGCGATCTGCCGATGGCGTCGCTGCTGTGGTTCGCGCGACCGGTCGGTCCGGTGGACGGTCCGGATTGGAGCATCGTCGAGCGCTTCATCGCCGACTATCGCGCCACCGACCTGCCGTGCCTGCCCTGCCTGCGTGATATTCCGCACGGCATCTCCGCTGCGGTCACGATGCGGCTCGACTGCGACGAAGACATCGCGTCATCGCGGCCGCTGTTTGAATTGTATCGCTCGCGCGGATTGCCGCTCTCGGTGGCGATCAAGACCGACCAGCCCGAAGGGCCGGAACATCTGGCGCTGCTCAATGATCTCCGCGATTTCGGCGGATCGATCATGTCGCATTCCGTCACCCACGCGCCGAACTGGGGCGGCTCTGCCGAAGCCGCCGAGCGCGAAGCGCGCGACTCCAAGGCGTGGCTGGAGAACAACATCGCTGGCCTGCATGTGCGCTACGCCGTGTCGCCGTTTCACCAGAACCCGTCCTATGTGCCGCAGGCGCTGGCACGGGCGGGTCTCGATGGTTTCATCGGTGGTATCATCGCCAATGACCCGGAATATCTGATGGCGCGCGGCGGCGCAGCGCCGTTCAGCCCGCCGGGTTTTGTCTCGCACAGCCAGGCCTGTATGCTGCATGGCGACTGCATGCTGGCGGAAGGCGACCCGATCCGGATCTACAAGCAGGCGTTTCGCCAGGCAAAGGCGGCCGGGCAATTCTTTGGCTATCTCGATCATCCGTTCTCACCGCGCTACGCCTATGGCTGGGCCAGTGAGCCGGAGCGCGTCGCCGTCCATGCCGCCTTCCTCGACTTCATCGAAGCTGAATGCGCCGGCGAGCCGATGCTGTTTCTGAACGAAGAGACCTGCCTCGATTTCATGCGCGGCAAGGATGCGACCGAGATCGCGTTCGATGCTGCGCACGACAACGTTGCTGTGTCACAAATCAGTGCAGCCGGCTTGCCGCTGTCGATCGGCTGGCGTGGCCAACAGGTGGCGGCCGCCGATGTCTAAGAAGATCATGGTGGTGTTCGGCACTCGTCCGGAGTGTATCAAGCTGGCGCCGGTGGTGGCCGCGCTGCAGGCGCGCCCGGCCGAGTTCGAAACCGTCGTCTGCTCCACCGGTCAGCACCGTGAAATGCTGGCACAGGCGCTTGCGACCTTTGATCTTGCCGTCGATATCAATCTCGACGTGATGCGGCCCGATCAGACGCTGCCGGGCCTGACCGCGGCGCTGCTCACCGGGCTATCCGCCGCGATAGCCGAAGCAAAACCCGATCGCATCGTGGTGCAGGGTGATACTACCACCGCCTTTGCCGGCGCACTGGCCGGCTACTACGCCAAGGTGCCGGTCGCCCATGTGGAAGCCGGGTTGCGTTCGTTCGACCGCTACAGCCCGTTTCCCGAAGAGATCAACCGCCGCATGGTCGCTTCGCTCGCAGATCTGCATTTCCCGCCGACGCCGCGGGCAGCCGAGGCACTGCGACAGGAGAGCATCCCGGAAGCGTCGATCCATCTCACCGGCAACACCATTGTCGATGCCTTGCTGTCGCTGAAGGCGCGGCTGGATACGCCGGCCGGCCTCAAGAGGGTGTCCGAGCGGGTGCAGAAAATCGCAGCCTCATCGCGCGGGCTGATCCTTGTTACCTGCCATCGCCGCGAAAGTTTTGGCGACGATCTCGCTGCGATCTGCCGCGCCGTTCGTCGCGTCGCGATCGCGCATCCGGACCGTCAGGTCGTGTTTCCGGTTCACCTCAATCCGAATGTCCGGGCGCAGGTGGTGCCGTTGCTCGGCGGGCAGGAAAATATCGATCTGTGCGAGCCGGTGTCCTACGAGGACATGATTTATCTGCTGTCGCGTGCGGCGCTGGTGCTGTCGGATTCCGGCGGCATCCAGGAAGAGGCTCCGTCATTCGGCGTGCCCGTGCTCGTGCTGCGCTGGAAGACCGAACGGCCCGAGGGCATTGAGGCCGGCGTCGCGGAGCTTGTCGGCGCCGACGAGGAACTGATCGTCGCCCGCGCGACGCATTGGCTCGGCGCGGAGTCCGCGCCTTTGAAGAGCGCCATCGTCAATCCCTATGGCGATGGTCTGGCCGCGATCCGCATCGCCGATCTGCTCGGTTAGCCGCGATGACGGATGATCCGATCGGCCGCGATGTCGTGCTGTTCTCTTCGGCCGATTGGGGCGACCGCTACTGGACCAACAAGCAGCACACTGCGGTTCGGCTCGCCACCCGCGGCTATCGCGTGCTCTATGTCGAGAGTGTCGGCATCCGCCGCCCTGGGCTGAACGCGCTCGACCTGCGCCGGATCGTCGGTCGACTGCGGCGCGGCCTCGCGCCGATCCGCGAGGTGAGCAAAAATGTCTGGCTGCTGTCGCCGCTGACGATACCGGTCGGGCATCGTTACGCCTCCGTGGGCGCGCTCAATCGCTGGCTGCTGCAGAGCCGGATCGGCCGCTGGCTGAAGCGGCGCGGCGCGTCGCGTCCGATCGTCTGGACCTATCATCCCTATATGCTGGCGCTGGCCGAGGCGCTGAAGCCCGGCGCGATCGTCTATCACTCGGTTGACGATCTCGGCGCCATTCCCAATGTCGACCACGCCGCTTACGACGCGGCCGAGAAGAAGTTGCTGGAGCGTGCCGATCACGTCTTTGTCACTAGCCGCGCGCTATATGACCGTTGCGCCGTCACGGCCGGTGCCCGCACGCACTATTTCAACAATGTCGCCGATATCGATCACTTCGGCTCTGCGCGCGCCTCAGCGCCGCTGCCGGCCGATCTGGAGGCAATTCCGCACCCCCGCCTGATCTATATCGGCGCGCTGTCGGACTTCAAACTCGACTTCACGATGATCGCGGAGATCGCCGCCGCGCGGCCCGAGTGGCATTTTGTTTTCATCGGCGACGAGCGCGAAGGTCAGCACAGCGAAGACATCGCGCGTCTCGAGCAGCGACCAAACGCGCATTTCCTCGGCTGGCGCGCCTATGCCGCCCTGCCAGATTATCTGCGTGGCGCCGATGTCGCGCTGCTGCCGCAGCAAATCAATGACTACACGCGCTCGATGTTTCCGATGAAGTTCTTCGAATATCTGGCCGCTGGGTTACCCATCGTCGCCACGCCGTTGCCAGCGTTGGTGGAGTTCGTCGGATATCACCATGTTGCAGCCAAAGCTACGGAGTTCATCGCGGCTGTCGAAACAGCGTTGCAAACGCCGTCGGCAGGCCGGTTGCCGCTCGATCATCCGATTCTACGGGCGAACTCGTGGGATGCGCGACTTGACAGCATGCTTGCTACCATCAACGGTCAGGCGGCGGGCGGCGCAGGTGGCTGATATTTCGCTATCACTTCTTTAGGGTCGCCCGAGGCGACGATGCGATGGTTCTCGATAAAGAACGCCCGGTCGCACAGATTGATGATGTCGGCGGCCGAATGCGACACCAGTACAACGGTGCCCCCGGCAGCGCGAAACCGCTTCATGACCTCAGCGCACTTGGCCTGGAAGCGGTAGTCACCGACTCCCAGCACTTCGTCGACCAGCAGGATTTCCGGATCGAGCTGCGACACGACGGCGAAGCCAAGGCGGGCGAGCATACCGCTCGAATAGAAGCGGATTGGCGTGTCGATGTGCTCTTCCAGTTCGGCGAAGGCGACGATCTCGTCAAGCCGCTTGCGGATCTCACGGCGCGAGAAGCCGAGCACGACGCCGTAGAGTTCGATGTTTTCGCGCCCGGAGAGGTCGGGGTGAAAGCCGGCTCCCAGTTCCAGCATTGACGAAACCCGGCCGTCCACGGTGATCTTGCCGCTGTTGGGACGCATCACCCCGGCGATCAATCCCAGCAATGTGCTCTTGCCGGCGCCGTTGCGACCGATGAAGCCCACCGTTGATCCGTGCGGGATTTCGAAGGAGATGTCCTCGAGAACCTTGTGGTTACGGTCGTATTGCGATGCCTTGAAACCGTTCAGAACATAGTTCTTCAGCCCACCCGTCAGGAACGCGTGGTCTGAAAAGCTCTTGTCGACGTGTTCGAATTTGATGGCGACGCTCATGGAAGGATTGCCTGATTCAATTTAGATTACCTCGGCAAAGCGATGCACGAGCTTGCGATAAACGCAGATGCCGAGGACCATGGCGATCGCTGCGTAAAGATAGACAATGCCGATGTTCTCCCACTGGATGGTGTCTGTCATAAACACTCCGCGCCAGGCTTCGATCAGCGGCGTCATCGGATTGAGGTGCATGAACTTGCGGTATGGCTCGGGCACGCGGTCGATGGGAAAAATCACCGGCGAGAGATAGAACATCATATTGAGAACGATGCCTAGAATGCGCTCCATGTC
Organism: Bradyrhizobiaceae bacterium PARB1; assembly: GCA_002256345.1. Lineage (GTDB taxonomy): Bacteria > Pseudomonadota > Alphaproteobacteria > Rhizobiales > Xanthobacteraceae > Tardiphaga. The sequence continues at coordinate 79,960 of NKIY01000006.1, forward strand.
GCGAAAGAACAGGTTGCACGAGCCAATCGCCATACCCAATCCGAGCAGTAGGAAGAACTGTGCGGGGATGATCACGATCATGCCGATCGCGATATTCAAGCTGATTGGCAGCCCGTAGGCATAGAGGAATCCCAACGTGACCGGCACCGACATCACGTAGTGAAAGGTGTCCTGCAGATTCAGGGCGATCGGGAGAACGAAACGCGGAAATACCGATTTCTTAATCAGGCTGCCATTGGCGAGAAACACACCGCAGGCACCCATCAGGAAGTTGGAGTACCACTGCCAGGCGAACAGGCCGATGGTCAGAAACACCACGTAGTTCTCGACATTAGTGCGCATAATGACTTGCAGCGCGAAGTAGAACACCAAGGCAGAGGCAAGCGGGTTAGCAATAGACCATAAATAGCCGAGGACGTTATTCTTGTAGCGAACTTTCACTTCCTTGTGGGTCAAGGTCACGATCAGGTCGAGATACTGCCGCAGCGAGAAGTCGCGGCGGTTGCGCGACGTCCGGATGGGAGTCGTTGTGCTGATGCTTGTCATGAAATCTGGTTTCGATGCGTACGGGCCAAGTGATTACAAATGCGGCATATTTTCAGCGACCGCGCGGCCGTGGAGCGCTGGCGAAAGAAGCTTTTCCGGCGCAGATGTCCGCTTCTTGGCTATCAAGTCAAGACCTCATTGACCGGCTTAGGCAGGATCGGGAGTGCGCCAGTGGCGGGCGTCCCAGAGCAGGCTAAATCGCGGTCGCATGTGCGCCGCGGCGGCGACTTTCCAGTGCGTCCAGATAGATCTGCTGAATCCGACTCAGAAATACCGCTTCAGAATATTCGGCGTCAACGCGGGAACGGCCCGCTGCGCCGAAACGTTCGGCGAGGGCTGGGTCGTTCAGCAGCCGGTTGACGGCATTGGCCATCGCATCCGAATCGTGGGGCGCAACCGTAAAACCCTCGAGGCCATGGCGGGCGATGGTTGGAACCGCGGTAGGAAGGCTGGTATTGACCACCGGCAATCCTGCCGCCATCGCCTCGATCTGGACAATGCCGAATGCTTCCGCTGTTGTGACCGAGGGCAGTACGAAGGCTCTCGCCGCACTCAGCCAAACTTTCATGGCATCGCGTGTCAGGAAGCCTGTCAGTATAAGGCGGTCGGAAACGCCGAATTCCGCCGCGAGTTGTTGTAGGTGCTGATATTCGTTGCCCTGGCCGACGATCACGACCTCACCTTCGATCCGTTGAAGGGCCTTCAGCAGCACTGGAAAGCCTTTGTAAGGCACAAGTCGTCCCATTGAAATCACTAGGCGTGGATGTTTGGCGCGCAGCGCGTCGACCTCCTTTTGCGTGTTGTTGTTATTGAGATCGGACCATTCGTCGAGCTCGATGCCGTAAGGTACAATCACGCATTTGCCGGCATGCGGTCGGAGAAACGGTGAACCATCAATGATTGACTGGTCGGATACGATGATACGATCTGCACGTGCCAGCGTGCGCCGGACAAAAGGTGCAATTAGAGGCATCACCGCCTTGCGGCCAAGAATCTCTGCGTGCCAATGTACCACAACCGCGATGGTGTCGGGCGCGCCGAGCGAGAGACCGAGATCGTTGAGCGGGAACGGCGCGTGCAGGGCAAGCACGTCACATGCGTGTGCGGCTTGTTTTAGTGCGAGCGGAAACATCGGAGAGATCGGCATCGACGAAATCTCGCCGAACGAACGCATCGCCGTTACTGCCGCGCCGTCGAGGTTAAACCGCCGTGTTGCCCCTTTGGCGCGTACCGTGAGCACGCTTACTTCTACTCCGCACTTTCGCAACCGCGTCAGTTGTGAGATCACGGCGGGGATGCCGCCTTCGATATCCGGCCGAAAAATCTTGTAAGCGTGTGTCACGCGCATCAATGTAGAGCCTTTCGTCATGGTAAGCAGTTTTGCGGCGTGATTCGACCGCACTGAGGTATTGGGCTCAGACGTTCCGCGGAATTGTCATTTCGATGCTAGGTGGTTTCGGTCTATTGGCATGTGAAATCCTGATAATAACGTAACGCGTAGCCGTCAGGCATCGGTAACTTCGACGCGCAATGATGAAACTGCACGGTGTGATCGGATAGTAAATCCAAGATCATTGGAGTAGTGGGACGAGGGAATCGTCGATACGGTTAAGGCTTGGAGTACTTGTTCTTGTCTTGCGGTCGTGAGCTAGTCGGTGCAGTAAGTCGTTTCGTGGTATGACAATCGGATCTATGTCGATGTGGCACACTCACGCCGGTTGTCAATTTTCTTCTTGTCCTTGCGTGCTTGCGAAGCCGACCGTAGCCTTGGATGAGGTAAACTATGTCTCGGATGTAACCTTGCCACTTCATCCGGTCGTAGAATGGAACTCGTGTTGAAATTTGATAGCATCCAAGTATTGCGTGCCATTGCAGCAAATCTTGTGTTGCTGGCGCATTTGTCCGTTATCGAAGTTAAATACGGTCATGGCGTCGTGATCTTGCCGGACTGGATTGGGTTTGGAGGCGCCGCTGGTGTAAACCTATTTTTCGTCATCTCAGGTTTTGTCATGGCGCTGGTTGCGCGCAACGCCAACTGGCGAAATTTCATAGTTGCCCGCGTAATCCGGATTTATCCAATCTACTGGTTTTATACCTCGTTGGTCTTGTTTGTATTTTTAATTCGACCCGAGATGGTCAACCAATCCTTTGTGCATCCGCCGTCCATTGTGAAATCCTATCTACTGTGGCCAGAGGACGTGCTGCCATTGCTTGCGGTCGGGTGGACACTGATTCATGAAATGTACTTTTATGTCGTGATGGCGATCTTCATAGCGTTTGCTATCCCGCTTCGCGTTGCTTTGTCGATCTGGGTGTTGATCGTGATCGCAATCCCACTCTTGTTGGGCGCGAGTTCGCCAGCTGCGGCGGTTATTTTTCATCCCATGACGCTGGAATTCATCGCAGGAGCAGTGATCGGGCTCGTTGTATCAAATGGCTTTTTGCGCGGAGGTTTGGTTTGCTTGATCGCTGGTTTAATGCTGTTAATCGTCGGCTATTTCTTCTATGGACATGGTCTTACGATCGCCAATGAGAGTTGGACGCGCGTCATTTATCTCGGCTTTCCGTTTATTCCAATTGTTTACGGAGTCGTATCGATAGAGCGTCGAGGCCAATGGCCCGAATTAGACTGGCTTTCCAAACTCGGAGATGCTTCTTATTCGACTTATCTCAGCCACGTTCTTGTGGTGTCCGTGCTTGGGCGCTTCTTCGCCGCGTTGCCGCTGCATATCTTCGCAAGCGAAACAGCCTTCCTGATTGCATGCCTGATCGTTGCAAATGTTGTCGGGAGCTTGAGCTTCATATTCTTTGAGAGGCCGACCTTGCGATGGCTACGGTCCGGGCGTCTTCTTGCAGGTCGATACACGGGGAGCACCGCGATGTAGGTTAGTCTCTAAGATGCGCACGCAGAAAGGGAGGGCACTCGCTGGATTGATTTGGCAGGTCACGGATTCTCTTGTGGTAGAAGAGCGCACGTCTCCATCATTGGTGGTTTAGGTGCGTTACGCCAATAAGGATGCGCAATTGTTCTGCCAATGCCTATTTTTGACCGATTTCTCGGCGTCTTTGGTGTGGCGCGAAGTTGGCCTACGCGGCTCGCGGCCGTCAGAGTAAGTATGTTTAAGAGATGGCATGGTTGAGTTTGGTGGCGGGACCGCTATCGAGGTGAGCGACGTGGAAACTATTGTGCTGCTGAAGGATAGCCTGAGAGATCAGGCGCTGCCTATCTGGTCTACTGAAGGCTGGGATAGGCAATCGGGCGGTTTTGTCGAACGATTAGGCGGTAACTGTCACGCCGACCTCACCGCCCCCCGCCGCGTTCGTGTCCAGGCCCGTCAGATCTACTGCTTCGCCAAGGCCGCCCAACTTGGTTGGTATCCCGGAGGTGTCGAGATAGCCCGGAAAGGCCTCGACTATATGCTCGCCAAGGCCCAATCCCCCGACGGCAAGCCGGGCTTCGTCCATCTCCTGGCTCCCGATGGCTCTGTCCTCAATCCCCTCCGCGACACCTACGATCACGCCTTCATCTTGCTGGCGCTGGCGACGGTCTACCAGATTGATCGTGATGTGAAGGTGCGCGCCGAGATCGATAGCCTGATGCATTTCATTGATACGCAGCTCCGCTCGCCGGATGGCGGCTATGTCGAGGGCATCCCCGCTGCTATGCCCCGCCGGCAGAACCCGCAGATGCATCTCTTCGAAGCCTTCATCGCGGCCTTCGATGCTACCCACGATCCCGCGTTCCAGCAGCGGTCGGGCGATATCTTCGGGCTGTTCGTCTCAAATCTCTTCGACGCCAAAACCGGGATGCTCGGCGAGTATTTCGAGCAGGACTGGTCGCGCATCGAGCCGGTCAGTATCGAGCCCGGCCATCAGGCCGAATGGGTGTGGCTGCTCAAGCAGTTCGAGCGCATCACCGGTTGTCCCACGGGAAAATATCGCGCCGCTCTGCTGGAGTCGGCGCTGCGCTATCGCGATGCCACCGGTTGTCTTGTCGACGAGGGCGACGTGCATGGAAACGTCGTCAAATCGACCCGGCGGCTGTGGCCGCAGACCGAGATCGTCAAGGCATGGCTGGCGCAAGCCGAGTCCGGCGTCGAGGGTGCGGCGGATGAGGCGCAGGCGGCCTTGGCGCGGCTGGACAAGTACTATCTCCAGCATCCGGTCAAGGGTGGCTGGTATGACCAGTTCGACGCGTATGGAAATTCGCTCGTGGATACGATCCCGGCGTCGTCCTTCTATCACATCCTCTGCGCGCTCGCGGAGGCGGATCGCGTGCTCGGGCCGGACGCTCAGTAGCTCAGTACGTCTTTCCTAGCAGCTCGAAGGGTGATGCGCTGCGGACGCGCTGGCCGACGAAATCGAGATCGCGCACGAACATCTCGTCGAGTTTCCCACCGGGATCGAGCCTGCGTGCCGCCGGATCGTAGGCGACCGGCGCAAAGCCGTGGCTGCGCAGATGGGCGCGGATGCCATCGATCGTTTCGCCGTAACGTTCGATCAGGCCGTTGATCTCCACCATCACCACCTTGAAATCGGGATGGGCGAGGATGCGCGGGGCGCCGCGCAGCACATGCATCTCATAGCCCTCAACATCGAGCTTGAGCGCGCGGGGCACGCGGTCGCCGGCGATGTCGTCGAGGCGGCGCTGTGGCACCGTCGTGCCGTCGCCCTGCACCACATGGTTAAGACCGTGCTGGCCGACTGAGAGCGTCAATGTGCCCTCGGCATCGCCCGCCGCAGCATTGTGCAGCTCAATGCGGTCCTCCAGCCGGTTGAGCCGCACATTGTCGGACAGCGTACGGAACGTATCGGGGGCCGGCTCGCAGGCGATCACCTGGCAGCCCGTGGCCCTGGCCGAGAGGAGGCCATAGACGCCGACATTGGCGCCGATATCGAGCAGCAGATCGTCGGAGCGCAGGAAGTGGCAGAAGAAGCCCATATTGCGGAAGTCGTAGAACTGGTGGAGATAGAGGCCGGTGGCAAAATTGCTCTGGTTCGGCACGATGATCTGCAGATCGTTCGGCAGCTGCAGCACCACTTTGTGGTTCATCGTCTTGCGCGCGAGATTCCAGCTGACATAGTCGAACAGCGTCTTTGCCTTGCTGCCGGTTGTGAGCGGATGCGCGAGAATGTCGCGCACGACGCCGAAACGCTCCATGCCAAGTCTGAAATAACGGAAAGGCCGAAAGGTCATTGCGCGGAATCCGTGCGGACAGGCGTGAACCGGCGATTGGCGGCCGCTCCCGTTCGCTGCGAGACCGACTTTAGGTTACCGACACATTGCAGGTATTAGCCAGCCTGTCAGCCAGAACCGTGCGAAAGCGTTAAGAGCCCGGTCTCGGCATCAAAAGCGACGATATGCGTCGCCTGGGCAGTCCCAGACGCATCTGTGACAAAGATCACGTCGCTTTCGTCGTATTTGAAACGAATACGATGCATCCGCAATCCGATTGACCTCGGCGGGGCCGGTCAGTTGCGGGGCTTTGCGCGAAAAACGACGAAATGCGACATGGCGAAATTGACGACGAAGGCCGTGAAAATAGCGCAAATCTTGGCGGCATAGACGGGCATGACTTTCGACAGCACCAGCAAGGTCGCTGTATTGGCAATCATGCCGAGAAAGCCCGACGCTGCAAAAACGAAATAATCCTTCCGGCGAAGCTGGCGGCCGGACTCCGCCCGGAACGTGATCATGGTATTCATGACATAGGAGCAGGACACCGCAACCATCCAGGCCGCCACGTTGGCCGGCACGATCGGAACATTCAGCGCCTGATAGGCAATGCTGAAGACGCCGAAATCGATGGCCGCATTGGCGACGCCGATCACGCCGAAGCTGATCATCTTGGTCACCGTCGGGTGACGCAGCCAGGCCTCGGCGGTTTGCAGCAGTTTCAACATCCAGTGTGGTCGCGATCTTCGGAACTCGGTCGCTGCATAGCAGGATCGGATTGCGAAGTCCGGGCTTTTTCCGGAAGCAGGTCTGCTCCGCGCGAGAGCTTGATCCCGACAAGTGACGCCGGTTTTCGAGTAAGATCATGCGATAATGGAGAAAACGGCGCGAGGCCGGTTCTCGAAGGTGAAGCAGGCTCGCTAGCTGCTGCGCTCGTCGGCGATCACCTTCCCGTCATTCGGCAGCGAGCCGGGGGCAACCAGCTCCACCGTCCCGCCGAGTTTGCTGATCGCCCGCAGGGTGGCGGTGACAGCCTCCTGCAGCCCGGCTTCGCCGTTTGCCTCGGCTTTCAGCACCATGGCGTCGCTTTCGCCGTCGCGGGACACCACCAGCCGGAGGCGGCCGAGTTCCGGGTGCCGTTTGCCGATCTCGGCGATCTGCTCGGGGCGCACGAACATGCCTTTCACCTTGGTGGCTTGGTCCGCCCGGCCCATCCAGCCCTTGATCCGCATATTGGTTCGTCCGCATGGGCTGTGGCCGGGTAAGGCGGCGGTCAGGTCGCCCAGCGCCAGCCGGATCCAGGGATGGCGTGGATCCAACGAGGTCACGACGATCTCGCCGACGTCGCCTGGCGCAACCGGATTTCCGGTGCCGGGGGTAACGATTTCCAGAATCAGGTCCTCGTTGACGATCAGTCCCTCCCGGGCCGGGCTTTCATAGGCAACGAAGCCCAGATCGGCGGTGGCGTAGGCCTGATAGGCGTCGATCCCGCGCGCCTTGATTTCGGCCTGCAGGGAGGGCGGGAAGGCCGCGCCGGACACCAAGGCTCGCTTGATCGAGGAAACGTCGCGCTGGGCCTTCTCTGCGGCGTCCAGGAGTATCTTGAGGAAGTCCGGGGTGCCGGTATAGGCCGCTGGCCGATAGGCTTCGATCAGTTCCAGCTGCTGGTCGGTATTGCCGGGCCCGGCCGGGATCACGGCGCAGCCGAGCGCCCGGGCGGCGCCGTCGAAGATGAAGCCGCCCGGGGTCAGGTGATAGCTGAATGTGTTCAGCACGATATCGCCGGGCTGGAACCCCGCGGCATGCAAAGCGCGGGCGCCATGCCATGGGTCGGCCTGCTTCGATTCGGGTTCGAAAATCGGGCCGGGGGACGTGAATAGCCGGCCGAATGAGCCCGGCTGGGCCGCTACGAAGCCGCCGAAGGGCGGCTTGGCCTTGTGCAGCGCCGGCAGGTCCGATTTCCGCAGCACCGGCAGCTCCGCCAGCATGGCCGGGCTGACGATGGCGGCTGGATTGATGTCCCTCAGATGTTCCGCATAGGCCGGCGCCTGCATGGCATGGCGCAGCGCGTCGGGCAGGCGCGAGAACAGATTGGCGTGGCGGTGCGATGGGTCGCAATTTTCGAGGCTGTCGAAGTGGCGCATCTGGCTATGTCCTGGTGGTTGCGACGTTGCGGTCGTTCCTCGGCCTGTGCTGGCGTGCTACGGGACAGTCATGTCATCAGAACGTATCGTCCAATGGCTCGAAAGCTGGGGCCAGCTTGATCTTCCTGCGGCGGGCGTCCTGGCCGCTTTGGTCGTTGCGTCCTCGTTCCTGCCATTTCCCCGAACCTTCGTTTTCATTGGCGCGGGTGCCGCATTTGGCATGGGCTCCCTGTTGGTCATTCTTCCGGTTGCCGCTGTCGCATCGGTTCTGGCGGCGCTGCTTGCACGTCATGTCTTGCGCAACTGGGTTGAACGGCAGATCGAAAAGCGCGCCACCTGGCGCCTGATTGCGCAGGCTGTGAATGACGAAGGTTGGCGCATTATGGCCCTGATGCGCTTCTTCGGCCCGATGCCGAATTCCGCGCAAAACTACCTGTTCGGCCTCACCAAGATCGGCCTGCTGCCCTATTTCCTGATCACTACGATCTGCACGATGCCGCAGCTTGTGTTCTTCAATTATCTCGGTGCGTCCGGTCGCGCTTTGCTGCTGGAAGATGGATCGTCCCTCAAGCGCGGGTTGATCGTTGCCGCGGCCCTCAGCATGGCCGCGATCGTGTTCCTGGTCTCCCGCCGCGTGCGCACGATCCTGGCGCGCAAGACGGGCGTCGTCTTTGCCGGGCCGGTTTGTGGCGAGCAGGTTGTCCAGAACTAGAGCCACCGTTTCCGCCGCTTGAAGCTCTTGAGGTTCTTGAAGCTCTTGCGCTGGTCGCCGGCGCCGCCGAGATAGAACTCCTTCACATCCTCATTGTCGCGCAATTCATCGGCAGTGCCGTCGAGCACCACCTTGCCCTGTTCCATGATATAGCCGTGACTTGCCACCGAGAGCGCGGCGCGGGCGTTCTGCTCCACCAGCAGAATGGTGACGCCGAGATCGCGATTGATCTTCTTGATGATGGCGAAGACCTCCTTCACCAGCAGTGGCGACAGGCCCATCGACGGTTCGTCCATCAGGATCATCTTTGGCCGCGCCATCAGGGCGCGCCCGATCGCCAGCATCTGCTGCTCCCCGCCGGACAGGTAGCCCGCAAGGCCGGTGCGTTCCTTCAGGCGCGGGAAGTAGTCATAGACCATGTCGATATCGCTGGAGACCTCGCCGTCGCGGCGGGTGAAGGCCCCGAGGCGCAGGTTCTCCTGACACGTCATGTCGGCAACGATGCGGCGCCCTTCCATCACCTGGAAGATGCCGTGGCGGACGATCCTGTCGGGATCGGTGCCGTCGATCCGCTCGCCGTCGAACATGATCTCGCCGCGCGTGACTTCGCCGTCCTCGGTCTTGAGCAGGCCGGAGATCGCTTTCAGCGTCGTGGACTTGCCGGCACCATTGGCGCCGAGCAATGCGACGATGGCGCCTTTCGGCACTTCCATGCTGAGGCCGCGCAGGACAAGAATGACATCGTCATAGACGACCTCGATGTTGCGGACATCGAGGAGGGGGGCGGTCAATATTTGGGTGGACGCGGGCGGCTTTGCTTCGGTAGCGGTTTGCATATGTAGCTCCGACTTCTCTTTCCTCCCCCTTGTGGGGTCTGGCGGACGAATTCGTCCGCCATAGGTGGCCGGCCCTCTTGGGCCGGACGGGTGGGGGTAGCCACAGGCTCTGGCGCCTGCGGAGGCACCCCACCCCCGCCTATCGGCGGACCCTCCCCACTGCGCGGCTGCGCCGCTTGGGGGAGGGAGGCCATGGGCCGCGTCGCTAACTCACCACCCATGCCATTCCGGCTTGCGGGGCAGATCCACGGTCTTCACCTTCTCAAGCTTGATCGTGCCCTTGGCCATCAGGTCGTTGAGATCGCCATCGGTCGAACCCGAGACCTTGGAGCGATACAGATCGACCTTGGTGGTCGGGCGGTGGTCCTTGTCGGTCCAGGTCGAGGGATTGCAGACGCCTTCCATGCCAGCCGGCACCCAGTCCTTTTTCTGATAGAAGCCCTTGGCGACATTCTCGCCTGACGTGCCGCCATTCTTCGCGGCCCATTCGATGGCTTCCTTCATGTAGAGCGAGGTGCAGATGGCCGCGATGTAGTGCACCGGGCGATAGATCTTGCCCGTGGGGTCGGAAATCTTGGAGATCTCCTGCACGATCTTCATGCCCGGTGCGTTGCCGCCCCAGCCCACCGCTGTACGCAGCGGGAAGATCACGCCGTCGGCCGCATCGCTGGCGGCCTTGGCCGCGTTCTCGTCCATGCCCCAGACATTGCTCATGAACTGGATATCGACACCGGCCGCCTTGCAGGCCTTCATGACCGAGATGTTCGAAGCCGCCGTGTTGCCGAGATAGGCATAATTGGCGCCTGAGCTCTTCAGGCTCAGGCACTGCGCGCTGTAGTCGCCCGGCGAGAGTGCAAAGACCAGCGGCGGCAACACCTCGAAGCCGAGCTCGGCGGCGATGGCTTCGCCCGCAGCCTTCGGCGCGTTGGGATAGGGATGGTTGGCGCCCATATGGACATATTTCGGCTTGCCGGATTTGCCCTTGGCCTTCCAGTCTTCCGCCGCCCATGTGAGCTCGGCGCGCAGTGCATCCGAATAGCTCGGGCCATAGAAGAAATTATACGGCGCGGGTTTGGCCTTGCCGCCGGCGCCGGTCGGGTCGGTCAGCGCTGCGGAGTAGGAACCGGAGATATCCGGTATCTTGTCCTGCGCGAGAAAACCGGTGAGCGCTTCGGTATCGGCCGTGCCCCAGCCCATGATGGCCGAGACCTTCTCGCCGCCCGACCATTTCTTGTACAGCGCGATCGCGCGCGGCACCTGATAGCCGTAGTCATTGCTGTCGAGATTGACCTGCTTGCCGCCGATGCCGCCGTTCTTGTTGATCCAGGCGAAGGTGTCGACCACGCCCTGGCCATAGGGCGTGCCGACGTCGGATGTGCCCCCGGAATAATCTGCGAGGTGTCCGACGGCGATCTGCGCCTGCGCAGAGGCAGAGGCGCCTGCAATCAAGAGAGCGAGTGATGCCGAAGTCAGTAATGATTTCATCGTCATGAGCATTCTCCCAGCGTTTTATGTTTTATGGTCGTAAGCAGTCTGCCGTCCTCAATGCGAGAACGGGTAGAGTTTCCAGTAGGCCTTGATCTGTCGCCAGCGATGCGCGAGCCCGTCCGGCTCGAACACGAGGAAGGCGATGATGATGACGCCGATGGCGATCTCACGCAAAAATGTGAGGTTGTTGTTGAGCGCCAGCGCCTTGTCGATGGCGCCGCCTTTCAGCTCCATGCTGATCCATTCCATCGCTTCCGGCACCAGCACCACGAAGGCCGTGCCCATCAGCGTGCCCATGATCGAGCCGGTGCCGCCGATGATGACCATCGCGAGGAACAGGATCGAGCGCTCGATCCCAAAGCCTTCATTGGAGACGACGAGCTGGTAATGCGCATAGAGCGCGCCCGCGATGCCGGCGAAGAATGCGGCGAGGCCAAAGGACAGCGTGCGATACTTCGTGAGGTTGATACCCATGATCTCGGCGGAGAGATAATGGTCGCGCACCGCCACGAGCGCACGGCCATCGCGTGAGCGCATCAGATTGGTGACCAGCAGATAGCTGACGACCACATAAGCGAGCACCACGTAGAAATATTGGCGGTCGCCGCGCAGCACATAGCCGAAGATCGAAAACGGCTCCGCCATTGCCGGCACCGAGCCGCCGGAGAACCATTCGGCGCGGGAGAAGAAGTCGATCAGGATATATTGCGCCGCGAGGGTTGCGATCACGAGATAAAGCCCCTTCAGCCGCGCGGCCGGCAGGCCGAAGATCAAGCCCACAACGGCGGTGACGACGCCCGCCAGCGGGATCGCGAAGAAGACCGGGATCGATGTCTTGTTCGAGATATAGGCCGAGGTAAACGCGCCGAGCAGGAAGAAGGCGGCGTGGCCGATGGAGATCTGGCCGGTGAATCCGACCAGGATGTTCAACCCGAGCGCGGCGATACCGTAGATACCGATTTGGATCAGGATGCTCAGCCAGTAATTGCTGAACACCAGTGGCGCAAGGCAGGTGATGGCAATCCCGAGGATCGCAAAATTGCGACTCGTGGAGGTCGGAAAGATCGTGGTGTCGACCGCATAGGAGGTGCGGAAGTCGCCGGCGGGGAGGAGAGTGGAATTCGCCATGGCTTACACCCGCTCGATGTCTTTGGTGCCGAACAGGCCGTAAGGCTTGATCATCAGGATGATGATGAGCACGTAGAACGGCGCGATCTCATAGAGATTGCCCCAGTGCAGATACTCGCTGTCGATGAACTGTGCGAAGTTTTCAAGGAGGCCGATGATGATGCCGCCGACCACAGCACCGGCGATGGAATCGAGGCCGCCGAGAATGACGGCCGGGAACACCTTGATGCCGTAGATCGACAGGCCCGACGACACGCCGTTGACCACCGCGACAACGACGCCGGCGACGGCCGAGACCATGGCCGAGATCGCCCAGGCCATGGCGAACACGGTCTTCACGGAGATGCCGAGCGACTGCGCCACCTGCTGGTTGAACGCCGTGGCGCGCATCGCGAGGCCCCATTTCGATACCTTGAAGAACCACGCCATGCCGATCATCATCAGGACGGACACCACGAGGCTCATCACATAGACGGTCTGGATCTGCAGGCTGCCGATGCTCACCGCCTGGCTGGTGAAGACGCGCGGGAAAGGCTGCGGATTGACGCCATAGATCCATTTCAGCGCCGCCTGGAACACGGCCGAGAGCGCGATGGTCACCATGATCACCGAAATGATCGGTTCGCCGATCAGCGGCCGCAGGATGACGACCTGCACAAGAATGCCGAAGGCGAACATGAAGACCAGCGTCATCGGCATGCCGAGCCAGAACGGCACCTGATATTTGGTCAACAGCGTCCAGCATACCCAGGCGCCGATCAGCAGTAATTCGCCCTGGGCGAAATTGACGACTTGCGTCGCCTTGTAGATCAGCACGAACGACATTGCGACCACGCCATACAGCGTGCCGACCACGAGGCCGTTAACGAGGAGCTGGAGGAGGAAGGCTGTGTTCATTCCGCAGCCTCCATCCGTGTGCCGCTTCCCATGTTCACCACCTTCAGCTTCGTGCGGATCCGCTGCGATGTCCCATCCTGGAACCGGATTGTCGTATCCACCGGAATCTCGCTCCGGCCGCCATAGATGCCGTCAATGATGTCGGCGTATTTCTCGTTGATCACGTTCCGGCGGACCTTTCGCGTACGTGTCAACTCGCCGTCATCCGCATCGAGCTCCTTGTAGAGCAGCAGGAAGCGCGAGATACGCTGCGCCGGTGGCAGCGTGGCATTGACTGTCTCGACTTCCTTCTGCAGCAGCGCATAGACTTCGGGCCGCGACGAGAGGTCGGTATAGGTCGTGAACGACAGCCGGTTCTTCTCCGCCCATTTCGAGATGATCGAATAGCGGATGCAGATCATCGCAGCTAACGCATCGCGGCCCGCGCCGAGCACGACGGTCTCGGCCACATAAGGCGAGAATTTCAGCTTGTTCTCGATATATTGCGGCGAGAAGCGTTCGCCGCGGGCGGTCTCGGCCAAATCCTTGATGCGATCGATGACGACGAGCTGTTTGGCGTCGTTGAAATAGCCGGCATCGCCGGAATGCATCCAGCCGTCGCGCATGTCGGCTGCGGAGGCCTCCGCGTTTTTGTAATAGCCGAGGAACATGTTCGGGTGCTTCACCACGATCTCGCCGACGCCCTGGCTGTCGGGATCGCGCACCTCGATGGCGATATCGTCACCCATTGCAATGCCGGTGGTGTCGGGATCGACGGCATCCGGCGCATGCAGCGTGAAAGCGCCGAGTGTTTCGGTCTGGCCGTAGAGCGTGCGCAGCGGTACGCCCATGGCGCGGAAGAACTTGAACGTATCCGGCCCCAGCGCCGCGCCGCCGGTGGCGGCCGAACGCAAGCGGGTGAAGCCGAGACGATCGCGCAGTGCACGGAACAGCAGCGTATCGGCAATGGCTGAGCGCTTGCCTTCCGCCAACGCGGAAAGTCCGGTCTTCATGCCGAGCTCATAGAGACTCTGTTTCAGCGGCGAGGCATCCATCACCCGGGCACGGACATCGGCCGCGATGCCTTCCCAGACGCGCGGGGCGAACAGCACAAAGGTCGGCGCGATTTCGCGAAAATCGTTCATCATGGTGTCTTGCTGTTCGACGAAGTTGACCTTCATCCGCGACAGCAAGCCTTTGCCGAGGGCGTAGACCTGTTCCATGATCCAGGGTAGTGGCAGCACCGAGACATATTCGTCATCCGGTCCCTTCGGATCGAACGACAGATAGACCGCGCAATGGCCAAGCACGCGGCCGGCAGCGAGCATAGCGAGCTTCGGGTTCGACGTGGTGCCGGATGTGGTACAGAGGATGGCGACATCCTCGCCGCGGGTCGCATCGACCATCTGGTCGTAAAATGCGGGCTCCTTTGCCGCGCGATCACGCCCCATCTGCGCGAGCTTGTCCGCCCCCAGCAGGCGCGGATCGTCATACTTTCGCATCCCGCGCGGGTCGGAATAGATGACGTGCTTCAGCGCCGGCACGCGGTCGGCGAGGGTGAGCAGCTTGTCGACCTGTTCTTCGTCCTCGGCAAACACGATCTTCGCTTCGCCGTAATTGAGGAGATAGGCGGCTTCCTCATCCAGCACGTCGCGATAGAGGCCGAGGCTCATGCCGTGCACCGCATGGGCAGCGATCTCGGCGGAGACCCAGTCCGGCCGGTTGTCGCCGATGATCCCAATGACATCGCCCTTGCCGATGCCGAGCTCGACCATGCCGAGCGCAAAGTCCTTTACCCTGTTGTGGTAGTCGTTCCAGGTGAATTCGCGCCACAGCCCGAAATCCTTTTCGCGCAGCGCGATCTCCTTGCCGTGCTCCCGGGCGTTGAGGCGCAGAAGCTTTGGATAGGTATCTGCCTGTTTGACGCGGCCCGCGTAGTCCATCATGCGGCACTCTCCGCCTGCACAGGAACGTCATCGGGATCGGCCAGTGCTTCGTCTTCCTCGCCGAGATAGGCCCGCTTCACATGCGGATCGGCGAGCACGGCGGCCGGATCGCCTTCGGCGATCTTGCGACCGAAATCGAGCACCATCACGCGGTGGGAGATGTCCATCACCACGCCCATGTCGTGTTCGATCATCATGACGGTCATGCCGAACTCTTCGTTGAGATCGACGATGTAGCGGGCCATGTCCTCCTTCTCCTCGAAGTTCATGCCGGCCATTGGCTCGTCCAGAAGAATGAGATTGGGCTCCAGCGCCATCGCGCGGGCGAGCTCGACGCGTTTGCGCAGGCCATAGGGCAGGGTGCCTGCGGTGGCCTTGCGTACGCTCTGCAGGTCGAGGAAGTCGATGATCTCCTCAACCTTGCGGCGATGCTCCAGCTCTTCCTTGCGCGCGCCAGTGAGCCAGTAGAGCGAGCCGGTGAGGAAGTTGTTTTTCAGGAGGTGATGGCGGCCGACCATGATGTTGTCGAGCACGCTCATATGGTGGAACAGTGCGAGGTTCTGGAAGGTGCGGCCGATGCCGATGCGCGGGCGGGCATTAGTGTTGAGGTTCGTGATCTCCTTGCCGCTATAGAACAGCTGGCCTTCGGTCGGCCGATAGCGGCCGGAGATGCAATTGACGATAGACGTCTTGCCGGCGCCGTTGGGGCCGATGATGGAAAACAGCTCGCCCTGATTGACGGCGAAGCTCACATCCGTGAGCGCACGCACGCCACCGAAGCGCAGCGATACCCCGCGTACTTCCAAAGCAATCGTCACGCATGCCCTCCCAGATACGGCGCTTGACGCGCTCTTTATCCCGTCCACGGTAACGCCCGGAGCTTATATCGCCCGGGCATCGCGGGCCATTCGACTATTGAACCTTCCGCGGTGATCCTCCCTACGTTAAACCGGCTGGAGGAAATGTCTCGCGCCGGACAATTGCCCGGCATTTTGTAGCGTGGCATGCATTGTTGCGTCGCAACAAGCTGATGAAGCGGCGGTGGCATGATTGCTGCGGATCAATTGAGGAAGATCGCCGCCTGGTCGCGCGATCTCACGGAACGCGAAATCGAGGTCGCGCGCGCCGGTATCGTGGAGCGGTCGTTCAAGGCGAACGAATTCGTTTCCATGCGTGGGGATGTGTTCGACTACTGGACGGGCGTGGTGTCAGGCCTCGTGAAGATCGGGACGATCTCACGGAGCGGCAAGGAGGTCAGCATCACCGGCCTCACGGCGGGCGCCTGGTTCGGCGAGGGGAGCGTGCTCAAGAATGAGCCGCGCCGCTACGATATCGTGGCGATGCGCGACTCCCGTGTCGCGCTGATGGACCGGACGACATTCTTCTGGCTGTTCGAGAACAGCGTCGGCTTCAACCGCTTTCTGGTCTCGCTGCTGAACGAGCGTCTCGGCCAGTTCATCGCGCTCACCGAATATGGCCGCATGCTCGATGCCACCGGACGCCTCGCGCGCTGCATCGCTTCGCTGTTCAATCCGATCTTGTATCGCGACGCCAACAGGCATCTCGAAATTACGCAAGAGGAAATCGGCGCGATCTCCGGTATCTCGCGGCAGAAGGCCAATCAGTGCCTGCAGACGCTGGAGAAGGAGGGCCTGCTGCGGCTCGAATATGGCGGCGTAACGGTGATCGATCTGGAGCGGCTGAGCACCTACGGAGAGTAGGGCTCAGACCTCCAACCATTCCTTCCGCACGCCATCATTCGCCTTCAGTTCCGCCGGCGTGCCCTCGAACACGATGCGGCCATGGCCCATCACATAGACCCGGTGCGAGATGCGCAGCGCGATGGACAGCTTTTGCTCGACGAGCAAGATCGCCACGCCGCGGCGTGCGATCTCTGCGATGAGATCGCCGACCTGCTGCACGATCAGCGGTGCCAGACCCTCGGTCGGTTCATCGATCATCACCAGTTCCGGATCGCCCATTAGCGTGCGGCAGATGGTCAGCATCTGCTTTTCGCCGCCGGACAGAACGCCCGCGGCGGTATCGGCGCGGCGGGCGAGATTCGGGAACATGTCGAGCATGTCGTCCAGACGCCATTTACCGGGCTTGCGCGTGTCCTTGATGCCCAGCATCAGGTTCTGCCGCACGGTAAGGCCCGGAAAGATATCGCGATGCTCCGGCACATAGCCGAGACCGAGATGCGCGATCTTGAAGCTCGGCAAGCCGGCGATATCCTTGCCCTTGAATTTGATCGAGCCGTGCGGCGGCACTTCGCCCATGATCGCCTTCACGGTGGTGGAGCGGCCGACGCCATTGCGGCCGAGCAGGCTCACCACTTCGCTGGCATCGATATGCAGATCGACGCCCTGCAGGATGTGGCTCTTGCCGTAATAGGCGTGTAGATCCTTGACCTCGAGCATCAGGCAGCCTCCTCGCCGAGATAGGCTTCCTTGACCTTCTTGTTGCCGCGGATCTCGTCCGGCGTGCCCGTCGCGATCACCTCGCCATAGACCAGGACCGAGATGCGGTCGGCGAGGCCGAACACGACGCTCATATCGTGCTCGACGATCAGCAATGTCCGTCCTTCGGTCAGCCGCCGGATCTGCTCCACCGCGCGCTCGGTCTCGGCATGGCTCATGCCGGCCGTCGGCTCGTCCAGCAGGATCACATCGGCACCACCGGCGATGGTGATGCCGATCTCCAATGCGCGTTGCTCAGCATAAGTCAAAAGCCCAGCCGGGACGTCGCGGCGCGACACCAGGCTGATATCCTGCAGGATCTGCGCGGTGCGTTCGCGCACCTCGGGCAGCGCATCCACATTCTTCCAGAAGGCATAGCGATGCCCTGTGGCCCATAGAACCGCGCAGCGCAGGTTTTCCCACACGGTCATCTTGGCGAAGACATTGGTGACCTGGAACGAGCGCGACAGCCCGCGGCGATTGATCTGGAACGGCGGCAGGCCGGAGATGTCCTGCCCGTTCAGGAGGATGGTGCCGGTGGTCGGCTTCATATAGCCGGAGATCAGGTTGAACGTCGTGGATTTGCCGGCGCCGTTCGGTCCGATCAGAGCGTGCCGTTCGCCTTTGGCGACCTTGAGGTCGATGTTCTGGATCACCTTGGTGATGCCAAACGTCTTCTCGACGCCGTGCAGTTCGATGGCATTGCTCATGCGGCCACTCCCTTGGCACGGGCTTCGGTGAGGGCATCGTCCCAGCGCGCGGCGATCATCTTCCATGTCTTGCGCGCAACGAAGGCGCCGACGACCAGCAGCACGGCTGCGATCGCCCAGACGCCGCGATTCTCCGCGTCGAACGGAATGCCGAAGGCCTTGATGTGGGAATCGCCACCCGCATGAACCATGTGGAATACGATGACCTCGACCGACAGGATGAATCCGATCAGCATGGCCAGCGTTGGCAAAAACGCGATCAGATAGCCCGGGAGCACGCGGCCGATCGTGCCAGCCTTGATCAGCGGCCAATGCATCATCAACAGGCCCGTGAGGCCGCCCGGCGCGAACATCACGACGGCGATGAAGATCAGTCCGAAATAGAGCTGCCAGACCTGCGTGAGATCGGAGAGCCCCAGCGACAGCAGTGTCACGAAGATGGCGCCGACGATCGGGCCAATGAAGAAGCCGACGCCGCCGATATAGGTGGCGAACAATACAGTGCCGGACTGCACCGCGCCGAGATAGGCGGAGTTCGCGATCTCGAAATTGATCGCTGCCAGCGCGCCCGCAATGCCGGCGAAGAAGCCGGAGAAGCAGAAGGCGATATAGCGCACCACATGCGGATCGTAGCCAACGAACTGCACGCGTTCGGGATTGTCGCGCACGGCGTTGCACATGCGCCCGAGCGGCGTGCGGGTAAGGGCATACATGGCGATCACGGCGATCAGCGTCCATGCTGCCACCAGATAATAGATCTGGATCTGGGGCCCAAAGCTCCAGTCGAACAGCCGGAACACCTTTGTGCGATTGGCTGAGACGCCAGCCTCGCCGCCGAAGAAGGTGCGCAGGATCAACGCCGACGAGGCTACGAGTTCGGCCACGCCGAGCGAGATCATCGCAAAGGCGGTGCCGGAGCGTTTGGTCGAAACCCAGCCGAGCAGCATCGCGAAGACGAGCCCCGCGGCGCCGCCGATCAGCGGCACCAGCGGCAGAGGGATGGCAAACTTGTTCTTGGCGATGATGTTGATGGCATGGATCGCGAGGAATCCGCCAAGTCCGTAATAGACCGCGTGGCCGAAGGACAGCATGCCCGTCTGGCCGAGCAGGATATTGTAGGACAGCGAGAAGATGATCGAGATACCGATCAGGCTGAAGGTGGTCAGCGATCCGCCCGAGGAAAAGATCTTCGGCAGGATCACCAGCGCAGCGGCGGCGATGATCCATACACCGTAGAATTTCAGCCGTTCGGAGGCAGATGGCGCGGGCGGCGCAATAGTCATGACGGCGTCGCTCATGTTTCGCGCGTTCCCAAAAGGCCCATCGGGCGGAACATCAGGATTAGCACCAGCAGCACATAGGGCATGATCGGCGCGATCTGGGCGATGGTCACGTTCCAGATGTCGGACAGCCAGGTGGCGGCAAGATCAGGGCTCAGCGGCCCGAAAGCGCCGGCGAGCGAGCCGTTCATCGAGACGGCGAAGGTCTGCACGAGGCCGATCAGCAAGGAGGCGATGAAGGCGCCGGGCAGCGAGCCGAGGCCGCCGACGACGACCACCACGAACAGGATCGGTCCGAGCAGGCCCGCCATGTTGGATTGCGTCACCAGCGCGGGTCCCGCGATCACGCCGGCGACGGCGGCAAGCGCGGTGCCGACGCCGAACACCAGCATGAAGATGCGCCCGACATTGTGGCCGAGATGGCCGACCATATGCGGATGGGTGAGAGCGGCCTGCACGATCAGGCCGACGCGGGTCTTCTTCAGCACAATCAGCAGGCCGACGAAGATCAGGATCGAGATCACCAGCATGAAGATCTTGAAGGCGGGGTAGTTGGTGGAGAACAGCGTGAAGGCCGGGAAGTCCAGCAGCGCCGGCACGCGGAAATCGACCGGGCTCTTGCCCCAGACGATCTGGACGACTTCCTCGATGGCGAAGGCCAGACCGAAGGTGAACAGCAATTCCGGTACGTGGCCATATTTGTGGACCTGACGCAGCCCGTAGCGCTCGACCATCGCGCCGAGCGCGCCGGCCAGCAACGGCGCGATGATCAGAGCCGGCCAGAAGCCGAACCATTTACTGATCTGGAAACCGAAGAATGCGCCAAGCATGTAGAAGCTGGCGTGGGCGAAATTCAGCACGCCGAGCATGCTGAAGATCACCGTCAGGCCCGAGGCCATCAGGAACAGCAGCATGCCGAACAGAATGCCGTTCAGCGTGGAAATGACGATGAGTTCGAGCACGAAGGACCTCGAGAGGTATTTGCCTTAGTGCGTGCAACCGATCCGCTGTCATGGCCGGGCTAAAGCGCGAAGCGCGGCTTCGCTGGATAACCCGGCCATCCATCTTTCGATTGCGCCGCTTTAGATGGATGCCCGGGTCAAGCCCGGGCATGACGGAGGGTACAGAAACTCCGCCACCTAACCGAAGCCGCTTACGGCCGCTCCATCTTGCAGGTGGTGGGCAGCACCGTATCCTTGGTGTCCACCTTCGCGGCGAGCTTCCAGCCCCAGCCGGTGTTCTCCTCGTCGAAGGGCTCCTTCTCGCTGCGTTCGCCGAAGGACGAGATGTAGATCGGCTGGAAGAACTGATGGTCGTCCTTGCGCATGAAACCTTCGCCGCCGTTGAAGACTTCGAATTTCATGCCTTCCAGTGCCTGCGCGACCTTCACCGGTTCAAGCGACTTCGCTTTCTCGGCGGCGGCTGCAAACATCCGCATTTCGTTCACCGCGCGCGGATACCACAGGCCGAGATTGACCTTGGCGCGGAAGGCCTTTTCGAAATCCATCGAGGCCTTGTGGTCGATATTGGCAAAACCTTCGGTGATCTGGAACACCTGATGGTTCAGGCCGGTCTGCTTGATGGCGGTGGGGCCGCCGGCACCGCCGGCGTAATAGGTGTACCAGCCCACTTTGAGCCCGGCATCAGCCGCGGCCTTCAGCAGCAGCGCGATATCCTGGCCCCAGTTGCCGGTGATGACGGTATCTGCACCCGATGCCTTGATCTTGGCGATATAGGGCGCGAAGTCGGTGATCTTCAGCAGCGGATGCAACTCGTCGCCGACGATCTCGATATCGGCGCGCTTGGTCTTGAGCATGGCACGCGCCTGGGTGCGCACGGACTGGCCGAACGAGTAGTCCTGGTTGATCAGGTACACTTTCTTGATGCTCGGCGTCGTCTTCATATAGTTGGTCAGCGCTTCCATCTTGATGTCGGAATTCGCGTCCCAGCGGAAATGAGCGAAGGTGCACTTTTCATTGGTGAGGACCGGATCGACCGCGGCATAGTTGAAGTAGAGGACTTCCTTGCCGGGATTACGATCGTTGTACTTGCTCACGAAGTCGGCCAGCGCGCCGCCGACGGAGGAACCGTTGCCCTGGGTGATGTAGCGCACGCCCGAGTCGATGGCCTTCTGCGCCTGGATCAGGCTTTCCTGCGGATTGGTCTTGTTGTCGAGCCCGACGATCTCGACCTTCTTGCCGAGAATGCCGCCCTTGGCGTTGAGCTCCTCGGCCAGGAACTGGAAGGTCTTCAACCCGCCTTCGCCGACGCTGGCGCCGCCGCCCGAAAGCGGATCGATGTAGCCGATCTTGACGGTTTCCTGCGCCATTGCGGCGGTGCCGAACAGCGGCAGTGCGAGCGATGCGCCGATGGCGAATTTGATGAGTGCCCGTTTATGCATGCATTTTCTCCCTGAATCTTGGCTAGTCATGACCGTTCTTTCCAGCGCCGAATCTTTGCCGATCCGTCCGCTGGCGGTTCTTGGCGACGAGTGTGAGCGAATGCAGCAGAGGCTGCAACCATTACTTCGTCGTACGCACATTACTTCGCGGGTGCGGTCGCTTTCGCCTTTTTCGACGTCGCCGTGTCGCCGATAATTTCCGCGTGGCGCAATTCGGAAATCTCGCCGTCACCGAGGCCGAGCACCTCGCGCAACACCTCCTCATTGTGCTGGCCCAGCGTCGGCGCCAGCCGGGTGATTGCATAGGGCGCGCGGGAAGTGCCTTCCCGATAGGCAACCGACGGCAGCAAATGAGGGCCCATGAAGCGGCGCGTCCTTGGCTGCCAGTGGCCGGTGGAGAGCAGATGGGGATCGCCGGCCATGTCCATCGGCAGCCGCGCGGTGCCGGCGGGAACGCCGGCATCCTGCAGGGCATTCATGGCGAGTTCGGCGCGCACCGTCATGGTCCAGTGCCGGATCGCCACTTCGATCCGATCTTCATCGGCGCGGCGGCCTTCGGCGGTGGCGAGCGCAGCGTCCTGCGCCAGGTCGGGCCGATGGATGACCTTGCAGAGCGCCTGCCATTCCTCGTCGCTCCGCACCGCAATCGTGAGCCACTGATCCTCGCCGATACAGGGAAAACAGCCATGCGGCACAAAGCGCGGATGGCGGTTGCCGAGCCGGGGGCCGATGGTGCCATTGATGGATTGCTCGATCACTGACGGTGCCACCATGGGCAGCAGAGCTTCGGTGGCGCTGAGGTCGATATGCTGGCCTTCACCGGTGCGCTTCTGATGCATGAAGCCGATCATCAGCGCCGCCGCGGCGCTGACCCCGCCATAGGGATCGCCGAGCGCGGTATGCACCATGGTCGGCGGATCACCTTCGCGGCCAGTGACGGAGGGCAGGCCTGATGCCTGTTCCAGCGTCGAGCCATAGGCGCGCACGCCGCTCCATGCGCCGGTCATGCCGAAGGCCGGCATAGTCACGACGATGAGGCGTGGATTGAGCTTGCGCATAGAGTCCGGGTCTAGCCCGAGCCGCGGCATCACGTCGGCTGCGTAGTTATCGATCACCGCATCCGCGCCTTCGATCAGCCGCTTCAGCAGGGCAAGGCCCTTGGGTTGCGTGAGATCCAGCGTGATGCCGCGCTTGTTGCGGTTCATCTGCTGAAACCAGTAGACCTTCTCGTAGGTGCGTTCGGGATGATAAGGCCCGCGCGGATCGGTGCCGCGGAACCAGTCGGGATACTGGCACGATTCCACCTTGATCACGTCAGCGCCGAGATCGCCCATCTGGCGCGTTGCCGTCGGGCCGGCCCAGCCCATGGTGAGATCGACGATCCGCAGGCCTTTCAAAGGCAACGGATCGTCGGAAGTCGCTTGCCGGGTCGCGATGCGGTCGCGTGACTTGAAGTTTGCGAAGTCATCACTGCCGGCGAGGGGCGCTTTGCCATTCGCGATCGGCGGCGAGCCCGTGAGATACTGCGGCAGCACCGGCGCCTCGAACGATCCGCTGCCGATCCGCACTTCGGCGAAGGCGCCGCGCTCGCGATAGTAAGGCTGGCGCAGCAGCTCTTCCATGCTCGGCACCACAGCGAGCGGGATGCGCAGCTCGATGCCTTTCTCGAACCAGTATTCGGCATTCTGTTGCAGCAGGATCGGCTGGAAGATTGCCGCAAGCTCGGCCGAATTGATCGAGCGGACGAGGCCGTCGGTGAATCTGGTTTCCCTCTCCAGCTCGGGCAGGCCGAGCATCCCGCAAAACGCCGCCCACTGGGCCGGGGTCACCACGGTGACGCCGAGCCAACCGTCCTTGGTCGGAAAATTGCCGACGGGATAACCGCGGCCGAAACGATTAAGTGCCGTGCGCGGGCGCGTGAAGCCGGTCTCCAATGCGAGGCCGGTGTCGAATTCGCTGATATGCAGCATCGCCGCATGGGCGCTCACGGCAAAGCGTCGGGCGCAACGCCTGCGATCATAGAGGCCGGCCAGGGTCGGAATGAAAGCGGTGAGGGCGGTCATGACGGAGATCTGCCCGTCGCCCGGCAGCACCGGCGGCCCTTCCTTGCTGCCGACCATTTTCACGCAGCCGGCAAGGGCGCGACAGATGGCATCGGTGGCGTGGAAATCCGAATAGAGCCCATTCTCGCCGAACCATGAGATGGCGGTGATGGCGAGGCCGGGATTGTCCCGGCGCAGATCATCGTGATTGAGCAGCGATGTGGGAATGATCGACGGTGGCCGCGCGTCGAGCAGCAGATCGCAGCTCTTCAGCAGCTTCTTGATGGCGGCGATATCCGCAGCACTTTCGAGATCGGCGATGACGCTGTGCTTGTTGGTATTCAGCCAGGCGAAAACGCCGCTCTCGCTTTGGCCATTTCCGGCGTCAACCAGTGGTGCATGTCGCCGCATCGGATCGCCGCCATGAGGCTCGATCTTGATGACCTCGGCACCGAAATCGGAAAACAGCTTGCCGCAGTAATCCAGCTGATCGCCGGATCCAATTTCCACCACGCGCAAATCCGATAGCGGCCGTTCCGACATTGCAATTCCACCCGTTGTTCTTTTTATGAACGGGCATCATGTCGGGCTCAGCCGATGCGTCAAGTCAGCTTGCAGGATTGCGCGCAAGCGCCACGGACATGGCGGAGATCAGCGGTCGCATGAAGAATGCGTCCTCGGCCGGTGTGATCGATGCAGTGAAGCCATAGGCCTGCAATTCATCGGAGACGACGGGGCCCACCGACGCAATCGGTGTCTTCGCAAGTGCGTTGCGCAATTGCTCCTCGCGTCCATGCGCACGCGCGGCATCGACGAGACGTCGTACCTGACCCGAACTCGTCAACGCGATCGCATCGACGTGCCCTGCCTCCATCTCGTCGATGGCCGCGAGGATGTTGGTATCGGCCGCCTTGGAATCGTAAACATAAGGCGACACGGTATCGACAACGGCGCCCTGCGCCGCGATGGCGCCGATCAGCGCGGAGTGATCCTTCTCCGGATAGAGCTGCAGCCCGACCCGGCGGCCTTTCAGGTCGTATTGCGCCAGCATCTCGGCGATGCCTTCCGAGGTCGGCTTCTCGGTGGTGACGTCCGGGGCGAGGCCGATCTCGCGCAGCGCCTTGCCGGGCTTCGGCCCGCGCGCAAATTTGCGCGATTTGCCGATTGCCTCAACTATCTCTGTGTCGCCGCCGTGTTGCCGCACCACTTTGAGGATGCGCCGGAGGCCTTCGCCGGTCATTAAGACCAGATCATCGAAGGGGTTAGCGGTGAAACGGGCGATCCAGTCCAAAACCGGTTTCTGGTCCGGAACGTCCTCGATGGTGAACATCGGACATTGCAGGACATCCGCGCCTTTCTCCTTGAGAAGTCTGGAGAATTGGGCCTCTTCGCGGGTTTCCAGGATCAGGATGCGGGTGCCGTCCAGTCGTTCAGCCATCGTGGCATCCTTTCATTGACTGCCTCATATTGCAGCGCGCAATTGGATTGGCGCAAGACCGGACGGGATGATAGAGGAGGGCAAAATTTCCTCTGAATCTCAAGCCCGTAGCCCAGCATGTCGCATCATTTCGTCCTTACCCTGTCGTGCCCGGATCGTCCCGGCATCGTCTCCGCTGTCTCGACCTTTCTCGCCCATAACGGCCAGAACATCGTCGATGCCCAGCAATTCAACGAGAACGAGACCGGCGTGTTCTTCATGCGCGTGGTGTTCAACGCCGCCGATGTGAATGTGGAGCTGAACTCGCTGCAAACCGGCTTCGGCGCCATCGCCGAGCGCTTCAAGATGGCCTGGCTGATGCGCGATCAGGATACGAAGCGTCGCGTCATGATCCTGGCTTCGAAGTCCGATCATTGTCTCGTCGATCTGCTCTATCGCTGGCGCACCGGCGAACTCGAAATGATCCCGACCGCCATCGTCTCGAACCATCCGCGCGAGACCTATAACGGTATCGATTTCGGCGACATCCCGTTCCATCATCTGCCGATCACCAAGGAAACCAAGCGCGAGCAGGAATCCGCGATCTGGGATCTGGTGAACGAGACGAAGTCCGAGCTCGTTGTGCTCGCGCGCTACATGCAGATTCTCTCGGACGACATGTCGGCCAAGCTGTCCGGCAAGTGCATCAACATCCACCACTCGTTCCTGCCGGGCTTCAAGGGCGCGCGGCCCTATCATCAGGCCCATGAGCGCGGCGTGAAACTCATCGGTGCGACGGCGCACTATGTCACCAGCGATCTCGACGAAGGCCCGATCATCGAGCAGGACGTCGAGCGCATCAGCCATCGCGACTCGCCAGAAGACCTTGTCCGCAAGGGTCGCGACATCGAGCGCCGCGTACTCGCCCGCGCCGTACGCTATCATCTGGAAGATCGCGTCATCCTCAACGGCAAGAAGACGGTGGTGTTCACGAACTAACAAAGCTCTGATTGTCATCGCCCGGCTTCAACTGGGCGATCCGGTAAACTCATATACAGCGATGTGTACTAGGTCATCCGGTACAGCCCGGGGACGACATGTGAGTGTCGGTAAATCCGCCTATCAATGAATCGCGCTGGCCGATGGCGATGTCGACGGATCTGGGCCGCGCGTCGCTTCGCCCTGCGGGGTCTCGCGCTGCCTGACATAGGCATCGTATTCCGGCGTTCCCGGCCGCGGTGGTGCGCCCGCCGGGAGGCCGCCGGCCCAGGCCGGGATCAGGTCCGCCATGCCACCGGCCACGAACGAACTGATTGAACCGCAGCCGGACAGGCTGCAGGAGATCAGGACCAGGCCGAAAGCAGCGGCTACGCGGTGAAAGCTTGGCATCGGGGCATCATCGAGAGGTGAGGTGGGTGAACGCTCACCAATATGGGGCCATTTCCGGAAAGTTGAAGGTACCCCAAACGGGACAACGCAACTTTTGCTTCGGGAGGATTGCCCGCGACCCGTTGGCCAATCCGCCTTACGGCCGTTTCTACGGCTTCTTTTTCGCCGGCTTCCTCACCTGCACGGCGTTCACCGCCGGTGTCTGCGCGAGCAGCCGGCGCAGCAGGTCGATCAGCACTTCGACCTCCTCCGGCTTGAGGCAGCCGAGCAGCACGCCTTCACGGTCCAGCGCCAGTTCGATGATACGGTCATGGAGCGACCGGCCGGCCTTGGTCATCACGATGATGCGCTTGCCGTCGCCCTGATCGACCACCGTGACATTGCCGCCATCCGCCAGCGATTTCAGGGTTCGGCTGACCAGCCCCTTGTCGAGGTCGAAATACTGGCAGATC
Source organism: Bradyrhizobiaceae bacterium PARB1 (assembly GCA_002256345.1). Lineage (GTDB taxonomy): Bacteria > Pseudomonadota > Alphaproteobacteria > Rhizobiales > Xanthobacteraceae > Tardiphaga. The sequence continues at coordinate 106,962 of NKIY01000006.1, forward strand.
TGCTGTGCGGTGCACGCGTCCTCGCTGGCGAGCTTGGACAGGATGCGCCATTCAGTTACGCCGACGCCGAATTCGCGCCGATAGGCGCTCGATGCCCCGCCGGCCAGTTTGTTGGCAAGGAAGTTGATCAGGGCGGGGACGTATCGGGTGTGGTTGATGACCGGCTTCGTCATGCGACAGGCATTGCTCTGCAACCTTCCAAAATGGCTCGCCGCGTGGCGCTGCTAGACTTTAGCAGTAGGCCGGGATGCGTCGGATTCACGCAGTTCACCGGATGACTGCTTATTGTCAAGGCGAGCGTTGACACGTCAACATCGCTTCGTTATCGCGGACCGACGTGGATGGGAACGACGATCTTCCGGCCGACAAGAGCCGACATCACGCATAGAGGAGGAGACGATGCTGAAGACCTTCATTTCCGGAGCAGTGGCTGCCGCGAGCCTGCTTGCGCTCGGTGCGGTGGCGGGTGCGCAGGAGACCGTGAAGATCGGCCTGATCTTGCCGATGACCGGCGGCCAGGCGTCCACCGGCCAGCAGATCAACAATGCCATCAAGCTCTACCAGCAGAAGAACGGCGATACCGTTGCCGGCAAGAAGGTCGAGGTCATCCTCAAGGATGACGCGGCGCTGCCGGACAACACCAAGCGTCTGGCGCAGGAACTCATCGTCAATGACAAGGTCAATATCATCGCCGGCTTCGGCGTGACGCCGGCCGCGCTCGCCGCCGCGCCGCTGGCGACCCAGGCAAAGGTGCCCGAGATCGTGATGGCCGCCGGCACCTCGATCATCACCGAGCGCTCGCCCTATATCACCCGAACCTCGTTCACCCTCGCGCAGTCCTCCACCATCATTGGCGACTGGGCGGCGAAGAACGGCATCAAGAAGGTGGCGACGCTCACCTCCGACTACGCGCCGGGCAATGACGCGCTCGCTGCCTTCAAGGAACACTTCACCGCCGGCGGCGGTTCGGTTGTCGAAGAGGTCAAGGTGCCGCTGGCCAATCCCGATTTCGCGCCGTTCCTGCAGCGCATGAAGGATGCCAAGCCCGATGCGATCTTCGTCTTCGTGCCGGCCGGGCAGGGCGGCAATTTCATGAAGCAATACGCCGAGCGCGGTCTCGACAAGTCCGGCATCAAGGTGATCGGACCCGGCGACGTCATGGACGACGATCTGCTCAACGGCATGGGCGATGCGGCGCTCGGTGCCGTCACCGCGCATATCTATTCCGCCGCGCATCCCTCTGCAATGAACAAGGCTTTCGTCACCGACTACAAGAAGGCGTTCGGCACCCGTCCGGGCTTCATGGCCGTCGGCGGCTGGGACGGCATCCATCTCGTCTATGAGGCGCTGAAGAAGACCGGCGGCAAGGCCGATGGCGACAGCCTGATGGCTGCGATGAAGGGCATGAAGTGGGAAAGCCCGCGCGGCCCGATCTCCATCGATCCGGAAACCCGCGACATCGTGCAGAACGTCTATATCCGTGAAGTGAAGAAGGTGGATGGCGAATTGTACAATGTGGAGTTCGCGACCTTCGAGGCGGTGAAGGATCCGGGCAAGACGAAGAAGTAACCTAACTCCGTCCTCATCCTGAAGAGCCCGCGTCAGGGGCGTCTCGAAGGATGGTGCCGTGATCGATGCCCTCGTGCTTCGAGACCGCCCTGCGGGCCTCCTCAGCATGAGGGCATCACCACTTTGAAGCGAACACATTCATGACCCTCCTCACCATCCTGTTCGACGGCATCGCTTACGGCATGTTGCTGTTCGTGCTCGCATGCGGGCTGGCGGTGACGCTCGGGCTGATGAATTTCGTCAATCTCGCCCACGGCGCCTTCGCCATGGCCGGCGGCTATATCTGCGCCATCCTCGTCAATCGCATCGGCTGGCCGTTCTTCGCCGCGCTGCCGATGGCCTTCGTCGCCAGCGCGCTGATCGGCGCCGTGCTGGAGCGCACGCTCTATCGCCATCTCTACAATCGCAGTCACCTCGATCAGGTGCTGTTCTCCATCGGCCTCGTTTTCATGGCGGTGACGGCCACCGATTATGTCATGGGTTCGTCCCAGACCTTCATCAAGCTGCCGGACTATCTGCAGGGCCAGATCGACCTGTTCGGCATCGGCGTCGGCCGCTACCGCCTGATGATCATCGTGATCTGCGGTCTGCTCACCATCGCGCTGCAGATGATCCTGTCCAGGACGCGCTTCGGCAGCCGGCTGCGCGCCGCGGTGGACGATCCGCGCGCCGCGTCGGGCCTTGGCATCAACGTGCCGCAGGTCTTTGCGTTCACCTTTGCCTTCGGCTGCGGCCTCGCCGGCATGGGCGGCGCGCTCGGCGCCGAGATCCTCGGTCTCGATCCGTACTTCCCGCTCAAATTCATGATCTACTTCCTGATCGTCGTCACCGTCGGCGGCTCATCCAGCATCACCGGTCCGTTCCTGGCGTCGCTGCTGCTGGGCATCGGCGACGTCGCCGGCAAATATTACGTGCCGACCCTCGGCGCCTTCGTCATCTACACGCTGATGATCGTGATCCTGCTGTGGCGTCCCAATGGCCTGTTCGGCCGCAGCGCGGCGAGGTAAGGGCATGACCGCCAGTTCGACCACGCATCCCGAAGTCGGCACGGTCGCCATGGCGGGCGCCCAGTGGCGCTGGCCTGAAGTCGCGTTCTGGCTGCTCGCCGCCGGCTGTATCCTGCTATTCCCGAACCGCTACCTGATCCTCACCGAGATTGCCTGGCTGGCGCTGTTCGCCCTCTCGCTGGATCTCATCCTCGGTTATGCCGGCATCGTCTCGCTCGGCCATGCCGCCTTCTTCGGCGTCGGTGGTTATTGCGCGGGGCTGCTGGCGTTGCATGGCATCGTCAAGGAGCCGGTGCTGGCGCTGATCGTCTCGGGTCTTGTCGCCATGCTGCTCGGCTTCGTCACCAGTTTCCTGGTGATGCGCGGCTCCGATCTGACACGATTGATGGTCACGCTCGGCATCGCGTTGCTGCTGCGCGAACTCGCCAACAAGTTCTCCAATATCACCGGCGGCTCCGACGGCCTGCAGGGTATCGAGATGCAGCCGATCCTCGGCATGTTCTCGTTCGACATCTTCGGCAAGGTCGGCTTCATCTATTGCCTCGTCGTACTGTTTGTCCTCTTCCTGCTGGCGCGGCGGATCGTGCATTCGCCCTTCGGCCTGTCGGTGCGGGCGATCCGCAACAATCCGCTGCGCGCCTCCGCCATCGGCATTCCCGTCAATCGCCGGCTGATCGCCATCTATACGGTCGCGGCTTTCTATGCCGGCGTTGCCGGTGCGCTCTCGACACAGACCACCGCGCTCGCCTCGCTCGACGGCTTCGCCTTCGAGCGCTCGGCCGATCTGCTGCTGGTGCTGATCATCGGCGGCACCGGCTATCTCTATGGCGGGTTGATCGGTGCGGTCATCTTCAAGCTGATGCAGGAATTCTTCTCCACCATCACCCCGCAATTCTGGCAGTTCTGGATCGGCGCCGTGCTGGTGGTAATCGTACTGATCGGCCGCGAGCGGCTGCATCGCTGGGCGATGTTCGTGCCGCGGCTGGTCGCGCAGAAATTCGCGCGGGGGCAGGGCCGATGACCACGCTTGCGCTGGAAACCCTCGAACTGGAAAAATCCTTCGGCGGATTGCGCGTCACCCGCGACCTCAGCCTGAAGGTTGCCGCCGGCGCGCGTCATGCCCTGATCGGCCCCAATGGCGCCGGCAAGACCACGGTGATCAACCTGCTGACCGGCGTGCTGAAGCCGAATGGCGGCCGCATCCTGCTGCAAGGGACAGACATCACCGACCTGCCCGTCCACAAGCGCGTACTGCGCGGATTGTCGCGCACCTTCCAGATCAATCAGCTCTACCCCGATCTCACGCCGCGCGAGACAGTGGGTCTGGCCGTGTCCGAACGTCTCGGCCATGGCGGCGACTGGTGGCGTCTGATGGGCACGCGCCGCGACGTCAATGACGAGATTGCGGAGAATCTCGCCCGCTTCCATCTCATCGACGTCATGAACGAGCGCACCGCGACGCTGCCTTATGGCAAGCAGCGCCTGCTGGAAATCGCCGTCGCCATCGCCAGCAAGCCGCGTGTGCTGCTGCTGGATGAGCCGGCAGCCGGCGTACCCGAGAGTGAGCGGCATGACATTCTCGCAGCGGTGGCTGCGCTGCCGCGCGACGTCACCGTATTGCTGATCGAGCACGACATGGATCTCGTATTTTCTTTCGCCGACCGCATCTCGGTTCTGGTGAACGGTGCCATGCTGGTGGAGGGCGCGCCGGATGAGGTTGCGCGCGATCCGCAGGTGAAGGCGGTCTATCTCGGCGAGGGTGCGGATGTCTGAGCTTCTCGCCATCCAGAAACTGCGCGCCGGATACGGCGAAGCCGTCGTCATCCCCGACATGACGCTGTCGCTCGGTGAAGGACAGGTGCTGGCGCTGCTCGGTCGCAACGGCACCGGCAAGACCACGCTGATCAATTCCATCGTCGGCGTCACCCGTCGTTTCAGCGGCACGATCAAACTCGGCGCGCGTGATCTCACCACGCTGCGTGCCGACCAGCGTGCACGTGCCGGCATCGGCTGGGTACCGCAGGAGCGCAACATTTTCCGCTCGCTCACGGTGGAAGAGAACATGAGCGCGGTGGCGCAGCCGGGGGCGTGGACCGTGAAAAAGGTCTATGAGATGTTTCCGCGTCTCGAAGAGCGCAAGGGCAATTTCGGCAACCAGTTGTCCGGCGGCGAGCAGCAGATGCTGGCGGTTGGCCGCGCACTGGTGCTCAATCCGAAGGTCCTGTTGCTGGATGAGCCGACCGAAGGCCTCGCCCCCATCATCGTCGAGGAATTGCTTTCCGCCATCGGCAAGATTTCGCGGACGGGCGGCATTTGTTCCATCATCGTCGAGCAGAATGCGCGAAAGATTTTGGGCCTGGCTGACCGCGTCGTGATATTGGAACGCGGCACGATCGTGCATGATGCGGCGAGCGAGGCGCTGAAAGCCGACCCGGCCGTACTCGACCATTTCCTCGGTGTCGCCGGCGCCGCCGGCCACAACAAACATCACGCCGGACCGTCCGGCGCATCTGCCAACTGATCATCTCGGAGTACCACATGCAGAGGACCAAAGCCCCGTTCCGCGCCGACGAAGTCGGCAGCCTGCTTCGCCCGGCGTCGATCAAGGAAGCGCGCGCCAAGCTGGAGAAGGGCGAGATCACCGCCGCCGATCTGCGCAAGGTCGAGGATCTGGAAATCGAGAAGGTGGTTCATCGCCAGGCCTCGATCGGCCTCAAGCTCGCCACCGACGGCGAATTCCGCCGCTCCTGGTGGCATTTCGACTTCCTCGCCAAGCTGACCGGCTGCGAACTCTATCATCCCGACACCGGCATCCAGTTCACCGGCGTCGAGACCCGCCATGACTCCGTTCGCGTGATCGGCAAGCTGGATTTCCCCGACGATCATCCGATGCTCGACCACTTCCGCTTCCTCAAGCGGCATGCCGACATCGCCGGCGTTGCGGCGAAGATGACCATTCCGTCGCCCGCCGTGCTGCATTTCCGCGGCGGCCGCAAGGCGATCTCCAAGGAGGTCTATCCGGACATCGAAGTGTTCTTCGAGGATCTTGCCAAGACGTACCGGAAGGCCGTGAAGGCGTTCTATGACGCCGGCTGCCGCTATCTGCAGTTCGACGACACCGTCTGGGCCTATCTCTGCTCGGAAGACGAGCTCGCCAAGGTGCGTGCCCGCGGTGAGGATGCCGACAATCTGCAGCAGATCTATTCGCGCATCATCAATTACGCGATCGCCGAGCGCCCCGCCGACATGGTGATCACCACGCATGTGTGCCGCGGCAATTTCCGCTCTACCTGGATTTCCTCGGGTGGCTACGAGCCGGTGGCGGAAACGCTGCTCGCCGGCACCAATTACGACGGCTACTTCCTCGAATACGATTCCGACCGCGCCGGCGGCTTCGAGCCGCTGCGCTTCCTGCCGAAGGGCAACAAGGTCGTCGTGGTCGGCGTTATCACGTCGAAATTCGGCGAGCTGGAAAAGAAGGAAGACGTTCTCGCCCGCCTGAGGGAAGCCGCGAAGTTCGCTCCGCTCGAGCAGCTCGCCGTGTCCCCCCAATGCGGCTTCGCCTCGACCGAAGAGGGCAACATCCTCAGCGAGGACGAGCAGTGGGCGAAGCTGAAGCTCGCGGTGGATGTCGCGAACGAGGTGTGGGGGAAGTAACAGCCCGGTCCCTATTGATGTGACAGACCGGCTCGATCTGGTGTTCAGGCCATCTTCCTTGCCCGGTTAGGTAAGGCGGATGGCTTTTTCATTTCTGGCGGCGATGTTTGTGGTTACGCAACAGACCAGCGTCTTTGAAGGGAATTAGATTTATCGATAATCATTAATTCTTTATCGATCCACTCAGTTCGTGCATAATTGGCGACTGGATCGGAGCGCTCGATAGATGGCTGTACTTCTCGATACGACGCAACGTATCTCGCTCTGGAGCAATCGCCTGCGCCTTGTGCTCGGCGTCATTTTGATTGCACTGCCGCTTTTGGCGATAGCGGCGTTGCTGGCCAGCCGCTCGTTTGGTGGCGTGGTGTATTTGAGCGACATCGTGAGGCTCGATCTTTCAACGATGTCGGCCCCCGCTGCGCTGGTCGCGTCTTTTGGCGCATTGGTCGATCTCGCGCTGCGTCTGCTCCCGCTGTTGTTTTTGCGGAACTTGCTCGGCTTCTGGGCATGCGGCAGTTTTCTTTCGCAAGCGTCGGCGCATATGCTTCAGCTGACAGGAATCACGATCGCACTGGGAGCATTCGGCGGTCTCGTCATCGCGCCAGTAACGGGGCTTCTGGTCAATGCGACAACCGGTACCAAAACGCTTCCGATGACCATCGGGCTCGATTTGGCGCCGCTCATTGCCGGCGGCGTCATCTATCTGGTCGGCATGGTGATGCGGGAGGCAGCGCGTCTCGCCGAAGAAGCCGCGCTGACCATCTGACCATGATCATCGTAAACCTTGACGTCATGCTGGCCCGACGAAAAATGCGTCTCGGAGAACTCGCCGAGGCGGTCGGTATCTCGATCCAGAACCTGAGCGTCCTTAAGACAGGTAAGGCGAAGGCAGTCCGTTTCACCACGCTCAATGAGATCTGCCGGGTTCTCGAATGTCAGCCGGGCGATATTCTTGTGTTCGAGCCGGGGCCGTCGGACCTCAAGCCAGAATCCGAAGCGGACTAACGATCAATGCGACCGACGCACCGGTTGACGGAGTTGTCGTCGCCGGATTGGCTCCTGACATGAATGAAGCCGGACCGATCTCGATCGGTCCGGCTTCAGACGGTGCAATCTGCAAACTCTAAAATCTGAAGTTCACCCCGGCGCGCACCGTGTGATCGCCAAAATTGTTCTTCTTCGTGGTGCCGCCAATGACTGATGTCACGTTGTCGAAGCGTGAATAATCGTATTCGAGTCCGATCGATATATTCTTGAGCACGGCGTATTCGATGCCCGCGCCAATGTCATAGCCGCTCTTCCATTTGTTGCCGGAAGTCACCGTTCCGCCGGCCCGGAACTGCGCGATATTGTAGCCCACAAGGCCATAAATTAACGTGCGATCCATCGCGACGCCGGCCCGCACGCGGGCGCCGCTATTCCAGGTCTGCTTGAGCGTGCCACCGTCGCCGATCTCGGCAGTGGGACCTCCCAGGTGCCCCGCATCGGCTTCGGCACCAAGTACAAAAGTGCCGAATTGCCGATTGTAGCCGACGCGTACTCCGGCCGAATAGATACCTGCATAAAACCCGCTCCAATCGTAGGCGGGTGGAAGGGCTGCCTTGGTGTAGGGCTGGCCATGGTCAGCCGCAGACGCCGCACCTCGCATCAGTCCGGATGCCGCAGCGGCAACCAGCATCATAAAGCCTATTCGCCTCATCATTCCCAAACTCCAGATCGAGTTGCGTATGGCCCGTTACGAAAACGGGCTTGATGCCAGCAAGCAGCACCCCGCAGGCACGGTGCGTCCGTGCGCGGCTTGCGAGCGCTCCACGATTGGTGGACGGCTGTTTGCTTGGCTGTGCAGACATTGGCATAGGCCAACTCGTTGTTCAATGAAAATATCATGATAAACATGAAATATTGATCCTGATACAAGATGAGCCCTGTTTGCGAGGAGAGCCGCGGGAGCTTCGCAAGAATTTCGATCTGCGCTGAAAAACTGACCAGCGTGGCTTTGCTGTGCGGCTGGGGGCCGAAGGGTGTGCGTTTGCGCGGCAATCCGATCGAGCCGACCTTTCGCCAAGATCAAACGCTGGATGCGTCTCGCACGGAAACGCACCGTTTATGATCCGTGGCGTCAGATCGCAGTTGTCGCCACTATCCAATCGGCCGAATGCAGCAACTGCTTCATCGATGCCGGATATGCTTTCATCAAATCTGAAACGCTCTGAGTTTTCATTGGTATGACAGATCGACGCGATCCTGTGCTCAAGTCATCTTCCTTGCTCAATCAGGTGAGGCGGATGGCTTTTTCATTTCTGACGGCAGTGCTTGCTGCAACGCAGCCGACCGGTGTCTTCGCTCAGACCGAAAAACTGGTTGGCGAATGGCAGCAGCTCTCATCGAATGCGGGCGCTTGTCCACATTGCCGGGTTACGTTTGCTGGTGATGGTCAGCGCTTTCGCGTCATGGCCAACAACGGTTGGTCTGCAAATGTCGAGATCCGGGATGCCGGTAGTGCAGCGCATGCCAGTGGCAGCGGACAATGGCAGCCGCGCTCGTCAGGCGCGGCACCATGGCTGCCCTTCAGCGTGGATTTCACGCTGCAGGATCAACGTCTACACATGACGATGACTGGCGAGGACCAGAACGGCCGCAAGCGCGTCATCAAGGCCGTGTTCAGTCGGGTGTGGTTTGGGGCTTGATCACTGCCGTGGCGTGGGGCGGATCAGCCAAAGGCGTAGTCGCGGGCCAAGCGCAGCGCAACCCGGGGACAGTATTTCGCCAAGCGAATTCGCGATCGGTCGGGCTATGATGGAATTCGCCACGGTGTCTTTGGCTGAAATCGCGCCTTCAGGCACTCGACAAAGTGCGACACGCGGGCCGAGACCCCGCGGCGTGCCGGCACCAGAGCCAGAATATCGGCGCCTTCGAACTCGTGGTCATTGAACAGCCTGCGCAGTTCGCCGCGCTTGATGGAAGGCGCCACATCCCATTCCGATCTGAGAGCGATACCCAGGCCCGCAGCGGCCCATTCGCGAACGACCTCGCCATTGTTGCTGGTGAGTGCCGGACTTATTCGGAGAGTCTCCCATCGCCGGGACGATACTTTCCGATTTCTGTAGCGCCAAAGCGTCACGTCTTCCTCGTTTTCGCGCACGGACAAGCACGCATGCTCCGTCAGGTCCCGGGGATGTGCCGGCGTTCCACATCGCTTGAGATAAGCGGGGCTGGCGCAAACCCAGCGTGCGTTGCGCGCGAGAAGATGAGCGATCCACGAGGAGTCGCGGATCGCGCCGATATGGACCACGACGTCGGCGTCGACATTGCCGTTCCAGGGCGCTTCCGCGAGATCCAGCGTCGTACGCACTTGCGGGTAGTCGCGCGCAAACGCAGCCATGACAGGTGCGACGTGGACACGGCCGAAGCCGAACGGCGCAACGACCCGCAGCGATCCGGCGAATGCGCCGCCGCGCAGGCTGTCGGCGAGACCCTCGACGCGGGACAGCATCGATTGCGCTTCATGCACGAGTTGCTCGCCTTCCGGCGTGAAGCGAAGTCCGCGCGAGTTGCGCACCACGAGATTGACCCCGAGGGTGGCTTCCAGCTTCTTCAGTCGCATGGAAAGGGCGGGCGGCGTGACATCGAGTGCGCGTGCGGCAGCACTCAGCGATCCCGTCCGGCTCAGGGCTGCCACGAAACGCAGGTCATCCAGCGTGATCATTCAATTTTCCTGAACGGATGAGGTAATTCTACTTAAACACAACTGATGATCAAGCTGATAGAGGTTCGATATGACAATGCCACGCGCCGTTCTTTTCGATCTCCTCACCGCGCTCCTGGATTCCTGGAGTGCCTGGAATGCAGCAGCCGGATCTGAAGCCGTGGGCCGGACTTGGCGGGCGGAGTATCTCCGCCTGACATATGGCTGCGGATCCTATGTCCCATACGAAGATCTGGTCCGGCAGGCCGCGGCCACGACGGGCCTTTCTGCTTCGGTTGCCGACGCGCTCGAAGCGAATTGGGAGTCCTTGCCGGTGTGGAGTGGCGCCCAGGCGGCACTCGACCGGCTGGCAGGACGCACGCGTCTCGCCGTCGTCACCAATTGCTCGACACGTCTTGGACGCATGGCCGCCGCCCGTCTGCATACGCAGTGGGATGTGGTGGTCACTGCCGAGGAAGCCGGCTTCTACAAGCCCGACACGCGTCCCTATCGTCTCGCTCTGGACATGCTGGGCGTATCGGCCGCCGACGCCGCATTCGTCGCGGGCTCCGGCTACGACGTCTTTGGCACATCAGCCGTCGGGCTGCGCACCTATTGGCACAACCGCGTGGGCCTGACGCGTCCGGATGGCGCGCCGGTGGCCGAACGCGAATCCCCGCACCTTGATGATCTCATTCCGTGGCTGGAGGATTTTTCATGATAGCTCGCGTATTGGCAGCCTTGTTGGCCGTTGGACTGAACTTGTCCGCGGCGATGGCTCAGGGTTTCCCCGACAAGCAACTGACATTGATCGTTCCGTTTCCTGCCGGCGGCCCGAGCGATGCGCTCGGCCGGTCCGTGGCCCAGGCCATGGCCGCGCACTTGAAGCAATCCATCATCGTCGAGAATGTCGGCGGCGCCAGCGGCAGTATCGGCTTGACCAAGATGATCAAGGCTCCGGCTGATGGATACACGCTCGGCTTCGGCACCATCGGGACCCATGTGGCGAATGTCGCGCTGTTCAAGAAGCTGCCTTACGATCCGATCGCCGACTTTGAACCTGTGGGTCTTGCCGGGATGGCTACGATGCTTCTCGTCGCGAGAAAGGACCTGCCCGTTTCCAACCTGCAGGACTTCGTCGCCTATGCCCGCGCCAATCGCGAGAAACTCACTTATGGCAGTGCTGGCGTCGGATCGATTTCGCACTATGCCTGCGTCGTGCTGCTGTCGAATCTGAAGTTGAACATCACGCACATTCCGTATCGTGGCGTTGCACCGGCAATGAACGATCTCATGGGTGGTCATGTGGACTTCATGTGCGACCAGACCACCACGGCACTGCCGCAAGTGCAGAGCGGAACGGTCAAGGCCATCTCGGTGCTGGGCGATCAGGCCCTGCCTCAGGTGCCGCAGGTGTCCACTGCAGCAGCCGCTGGCTATCCGGACGTGAACCTGCGCTCCTGGAATGCGATATTCGTGCGCAAGGGAACGCCCGCACCCATTCTTCAGAAGCTGAATGAGGCGCTGCGTGCCGCCATCGCCGATCCGGATGTCGCGCGGCAGATGACGGCCGTCGGCGTCGAACTGCCACAGGGAGCAAATCTCGAACCCGGCGCTGTCAGAGCACTGATCGCCCGAGGGCTGGAGCACGACGTACCCGTGCTGCGCGCCAAGGGCGAATATCTGGATTGAACATGACACTTCTTCAGGATATCGAAACGCCCGCCGCCATCGTCGATGCCGCGCGCATGCAGCGGAATATCGCCCGCATGCAGGACCGGATGAATGCGCTTGGTGTCAGTTTCCGTCCTCACGTGAAAACGGCGAAATGCATCGCCGTCGCCGACAGGCAGCGCGCCGCAGGTGCCAACGGCATCACCGTCTCGACATTGCGCGAAGCGGAAGAGTTCTTTGCCGCGGGATACGACGACATTCTCTATGCGGTCTGCATCACGCCGCACAAACTCGGCCGTGCCCGACAATTGCGGGGGCAGGGGTGCCGTCTCACCATTCTCGTCGACACGGTTGAGATCGCGCAGGCCATCGTCGAAACTCAGTCGCGTAGCAGCGATCCCTTTGAAGTTCTGATCGAGGTCGATACCGACGGGCACCGCTCCGGCGTCGGTCCCGAAGATGCACGCCTGATCGAGATCGCTCGCGTTCTTCACGCCGGCGGCGTCACGCTTCGCGGTGTGCTCACGCATGCCGGAAATTCCTACGAGCTGAACGATCCGGAGGCCCTGCAGCAACTCGCAGAGCAGGAGCGCGCCTTGATCGTTCGTGCGGCCGAACGACTTCGTGCTGCCGGTTTCTCTTGTCCCGTTGTCAGCGTCGGATCGACACCGACCGCACTGTCCGCCCGCGCCTTGGACGGCGTGACGGAAGTCCGCTGCGGTGTGTATGTGTTCTTCGACCTGTTCATGACAAATGTCGGCGTCTGCGCGCTCGGCGATATCGCTCTGTCCGTGCTGACGACTGTGATCGGTCATCAGCCGGACAAAGGCTGGATCATCGTGGATGCCGGATGGATGGCCATGAGCAGGGATCGCGGCACGGCCCGTCAAGCTCATGATTATGGATATGGAGTTGTATGCGATGTGGAGGGTGAGCCGCTCAAGGACGGCTTCGTCATGATCGCAGCGAACCAGGAACACGGGATTCTGGCCGCGCCGACTGGAAGCTCGGCTTCCCTTGGCGATCGCTTTCCGATCGGCACGCGGCTTCGCATCCTTCCGAACCACGCCTGCGCGACCGGCGCGCAGTTCTCTGAGTACCATACCGCCGTGGACGGTGCCGCTGTGACCTGGAAGCGCTTCAATGGCTGGTGACATCGATCACGATGCGTCTCATGGATTGGCAGCGCCCGGCGGGCACTATAGCCATGCCGTAAGGGCAGGTGGCCTGGTCTTCGTATCCGGGCAATTGCCGATAGCTCCCGATGGCACGAGATTCTCGGGCCAGAATTTCGAGACACAGGCGCGTCAGGCATTGGCCAATGTCGCAGCCGCTTTGGCATCGGCAGCAAGCGCGATCGACGAACTCGTTCAGGTTTGCGTCTACGTCACGGATATCAACGACTGGCCGGTCTTCGACAGGATTTATTCTGAATGGATCGGCGCTGTCCGGCCGGCCCGTGCGGTCGTTCCCGTTCCGGCGCTTCACTATGGCTCCCGTATCGAGATCGAGGCCGTGGCGAGTGTAGTGCGAGGGAACTAGCGGCATCGTAGGGCGCATCAGCGAACGGCGCGCGCGAAGCGCGCCCGATGATAAACTCCGCGTCATCCGTCGCTTCGCCCGCCCGATGGTCTCGGCCGGCGGATGACGTCCTCGGCTAATCAGCGTCACGATCGCGCTGAGCCATCCACGTCATTGCGAGGAGCGAATGCGACGAAGCAGTCCAGATGGTCACCAAGGTACGACTGGATTGCTTCGCAATTCGTCAGGGCTCGCAATGACGCATACAGGTTATGCCTTCCCGCGTCCCACGCTCTCGTAAGTAAATCCAGCCTTCTCCATTTCATCCGGCCGGTACACGTTGCGGAGATCGACGATCACCGGCTGCTTCATCGTGGCCTTGATCTGCGCGAGATCGAGCGCGCGGAATTGCTCCCATTCGGTGACGATCACCAAAGCGTCGGCGCCGTCGGCGCAGGCATAAGCGTCATCGCAATAGGTGACGGAGGAGGGTAGTTCACCCTTGGCCTGCTCCATGCCGACGGGGTCATAGGCTTGCACGGTGGCACCGAGATCCTGCAGGGCAGTGATTAGCGGGATCGACGGTGCCTCGCGCATGTCGTCGGTGTTCGGCTTGAAGGTGAGGCCGAGCACGCCGATCGTTTTGCCACGCAGGCTGCCGCCGAGAGCATGCTGGACCTTGCGGGCCATCGCGCGCTTGCGGTTGTCGTTGACGGTGAGCACGGCTTCGACGATGCGCAGCGGCGCTTCATAATCCTGCCCGGTCTTCACCAGCGCGCGCGTATCCTTAGGGAAACAAGAGCCGCCGAAGCCGGGGCCCGCGTGGAGAAACTTCGCGCCGATGCGATTGTCGAGGCCGATGCCGCGGGCGACGTCCTGCACATCGGCGCCGGTGCGCTCGGCGAGGTCGGCGATTTCGTTGATGAAGGTGATCTTGGTCGCGAGGAAGGCATTGGCCGCGTATTTGATCAGTTCGGCGGTGCGGCGGCCGGTATACATGATCGGCGCCTGGTTCAGGTAAAGCGGCCGATAGATCTCGGCGATCACCTTCTGCGCGCGATCGTCCTCGGTGCCGACCACGATGCGGTCGGGATGCTTGAAGTCGCGGATCGCGGCGCCCTCGCGCAGGAATTCGGGATTGGAAGCGACCGCGACATCGGCGGCCGGATTGGCTTCCCGGATGATGCGCTCGACCTCGTCGCCGGTGCCGACCGGAACAGTGGATTTGGTGATGACCACCGTGAAGCCCTGCACATTGGCCGCAATCTCGCGCGCTGCGGCATGGACGTAAGAGAGATCGGCATGGCCGTCGCCGCGGCGGGAGGGGGTGCCGACGGCGATGAATACGGCATCCGCCTTGGCGACCGGGTCTGCAAGATCGGTGGTGAATTCGAGCCGGCCGGCCTTCACATTGGCGGCGACCAGGGCGTCGAGGCCCGGCTCGTAGATCGGGATTTCGCCCCGCAGCAGCGCCTCGATCTTGCCGGCGGCCTTGTCCACACAGGTCACCTGATGGCCGAAATCGGCAAAACAGGCCCCCGAGACGAGGCCAACATAACCGGTGCCGATCATCGCAATGCGCATGGGAACAACCTCGTCTGGAGCGCCAGGGGCGCGGGAAGAACGCTGCGGCGTCTTATCAAAGCCGGGCGACTGTCGCGCGACAATCCGGAACTTTTAAGGACCATTTCCCCGGTGGGCAAGGCATGCTAGGGAGTGGGCAGAAGTTGTTTCTGCCCACTTCGCGCCGTGGGCTGCCGCAAGGTTGCCGCAGTTCTGCCGCAAGAAAGCCGCAAGAAATCGAATGAAAAACGACCAGATCCTCGCCACGATCGCCGATTTCTGCCGCCAGGCCGGCATGGCGGAATCGACCTTCGGTCGCCGCGCGGTGAATGACGGCAAGCTGGTCGCGCGGTTGCGCGAGGGCAAGCGGATCACCATCGATACGCTGGAGCGCATCCAGGCATTCATCGCCCAATCGATGCCGGAAGGCGTGCCGCCGCCGCCGGGACTGGAGGCGCCTATCGAGCGCCGCGATCCGCGCAGCAATTTCCGGTTCTTCGAAAACCGGCAGAAATACTTGCTGTTCGTGCATACATGCTCGGAAAAGCGGGTGATCGCCGACCGCGTCGCGCTGGAACTGGCGAGCATCCATCCGCGCCCGCCAGCGCTGCGGGTGTTCGATGCCGGCGTCGGCGACGGCACCGTGCTGTCGCGCGTGATGCGCTCCATGCACGGCCGCTTCCCGCATATGCCGTTCTATATCGCCGGCAAGGAGCTCAGCCTCGAGGACGCGCGCCTGACCCTGGACAAGATCCCGGACCGGCTGTTCGAGCATCCCGCCACGGTCTTCGTGCTGACCAACATGCATTATGCCGAGGCTCCCACGCTGACGCCGGCGTCTCCGACTGCGGCAGCGGCCATGATCTGGCACGAGGTTCCCCTGCGTGGGGCTTCATCGGGCGAATTCGCCGACCAGATCGCCAATCTTGGAGCTTTTCTTGAGGACAACTGGCGCGCCAGCATCAATCCGCGATCGGGCATGCCGACCTATGAACGCCCCGTCGCATTGGTGGTTTACCGCGAGGATCACCGGTTCCTGCTCGATACCATCATCCCCCGCGCCGGCCGCACCGAGGCCAATTTCGACCTGATTATTGCTTCGCAGCCCTATCGCGCGAAAAGTTCCGTTCAATTCCGCGCCCGCCGCATCATCGCGCCGCTGGCCCGGGCACTTAGAGCCGGTGGGCGGCTGATCGGGATTCATTCGCATGGGCAGGACCCCGGCATGGAGATCGTCCAAGCCGTCTGGCCCAAAGAAAATCCTTTCGCCGTCAGCCGGCATGAGCTATTGCGGGCGGTGAAATACGAGCTGGGCTCCGCCGGCCGCGATCTGAACTTCAATGCCTATTCCGACCAGCGGTCGATCTTTCGCTACGCCATGGAGGCGCTGCCGAACGAGGTCACCGGATCGATCGGGACATCAACGGCATTCGCAGCCTGGAACGCGGCGGTCTATGTGGCCCAAATCGAGGATGACCGTTTGACGGAAGTGACGCAGAGCGGCCGTTATCTGGATGCCACGAGAGAGGTTCTGCGCAAGCACAACGGTCTCTGGTTCTACGACGAATCCTACGTCATCTCGCGGCGTCGCGACTGACACCGAGAACATTCAAGAAATCCGCAAGAACTCAGCACGAAGTCTGCCATCTCCGGCGCAACCACAGAGGATCAGTTGATGCGCGCGTCTTATCTCTTCACCAGTGAATCGGTTTCCGAAGGCCATCCCGATAAGATCTGCGATCGCATCTCGGACGAGATCGTCGATCTGTTCTTCCGCGAAGGCCCGAAGGCCGGCATCGATCCCTGGGATATCCGCGCGGCCTGCGAAACCCTCGCTACCACCAACAAGGTCGTGATCGCCGGTGAGACCCGTGGTCCGTCGACTGTCACCAACGATCACATCGAAGCTGTCGTCCGCGCCGCCATCAAGGACATCGGCTACGAGCAGGACGGTTTCCACTGGAAGACCTGCGATATCGACATCCTGCTGCATCCGCAGTCGGCTGACATCGCGCAGGGCGTCGATGCCAAGCAGCCGACCAATGCCGAAGAAGGCGCTGGCGACCAGGGCATCATGTTCGGCTACGCCACCAATGAGACGCCTGAGCTGATGCCGGCGCCGATCTTCTACGCGCACAAGATTCTGCGCCTCATCTCGGAAGCCCGCCACAATGGCACCGAGAAGGTGCTTGGCCCGGACTCCAAGAGCCAGGTCACCGTGCAGTACGAAAACGGCAAGCCGGTCGGTGTGCGCGAAATCGTCGTCTCGCATCAGCATCTCGTCGAGGACATGACCTCGAACCAGGTGCGCGAGCGCGTCGAGCCCTATGTGCGCAAGGCGCTGCCGGAAGGCTGGATCACCGACAAGACGATCTGGCACATCAACCCGACCGGCAAGTTTTTCATCGGCGGTCCGGATGGCGACGCCGGTCTGACCGGCCGCAAGATCATCGTCGACACCTACGGCGGTGCAGCTCCCCATGGCGGCGGCGCGTTCTCCGGCAAGGATTCCACCAAGGTTGACCGTTCTGCTGCCTATGCCGCGCGCTACGTGGCGAAGAACATCGTCGCTGCCGGCCTCGCCGACAAGGCGACGCTGCAGCTCGCTTACGCCATCGGCGTGGCGCGTCCGCTGTCGATCTATGTGGACACCCACGGCACCGGCAAGGTCGCCGACGACAAGATCGAGGCGGCCGTCGCGGCCGCGATGGATCTCACCCCGCGTGGCATCCGTAAGCATCTCGACCTCAACAAGCCGATCTATGCCCGCACCGCTGCTTACGGTCACTTCGGCCGCACGCCGGATGCAGATGGTGGCTTCTCCTGGGAGAAGACCGACCTCGTCGATGCGCTGAAGCGCAACGTCTAAGACCCCAACACCAACGTCATGGCCGGGTTTGTCCCGGCCATCCAGTTTTCTTTCGCAGGTCAAGATGGATGCCCGGGTCATCTAGCGAAGCCGCGCTTCGCGCTTTGCCCGGGCATGACAGCGAGAAACATTTCCAGTGCCCTTTGGCGCTCTACAACAAGGACATCACCCATGACCGCACCCGCCGGTTTCACCGACTACATCGTCAAGGACATTTCGCTCGCCGATTTCGGCCGCAAGGAGCTCTCGATCGCCGAGACCGAAATGCCGGGCCTGATGGCCACCCGTGAAGAGTTCGGCCCGAAGCAGCCGCTGAAGGGCGCGCGCATCGCCGGCTCGTTGCACATGACCATCCAGACCGGTGTGCTCATCGAGACGCTGAAGGCGCTCGGCGCTGACATCCGCTGGGTCTCGTGCAACATCTATTCGACCCAGGACCACGCCGCTGCTGCCATTGCTGCGGCCGGCATTCCGGTATTTGCCGTCAAGGGCGAAACCCTGAAGGACTACTGGGACTACACCGCCAAGCTGTTCGACTGGCACGGCGGTGGCCACCCGAACATGATCCTCGATGACGGCGGCGACGCCACCATGTATGTCCATCTCGGCCTGCGCGCCGAGAACGGCGACACCGCGTTCCTCGACAAGCCGGGCTCCGAGGAAGAAGAAGTGTTCTTCGCGCTGCTGAAGAAGCAGCTCAAGGAAAAGCCGAAGGGCTACTTCAAGGCGATCGCTGACTCGATCAAGGGCGTCTCGGAAGAAACCACCACGGGCGTGCATCGTCTGTACGACATGCAGAAGGCCGGCACGCTGCTGTGGCCCGCGATCAACGTCAATGACTCCGTGACCAAGTCGAAGTTCGACAACCTCTATGGTTGCCGTGAATCGCTGGTGGACGGCATCCGCCGCGGCACCGACGTCATGATGTCGGGCAAGGTCGCCATGGTCGCCGGCTTCGGCGACGTCGGCAAGGGCTCGGCGGCTTCGCTGCGTCAGGCCGGTTGCCGCGTGCTTGTTTCGGAAATCGATCCGATCTGCGCACTGCAGGCGGCGATGGAAGGCTATGAAGTCGTGACCATGGAAGACGCCGCGCCACGCGCCGACATCTTCGTGACCGCGACTGGCAACAAGGACATCATCACCATCGAGCACATGCGCGCGATGAAAGATCGTGCCATCGTCTGCAACATCGGCCACTTCGATAACGAGATTCAGGTCGGTGCGCTGAAGAACCTGAAGTGGGACAACATCAAGCCGCAGGTCGACGAGATCACCTTCGCCGACGGCAAGCGCATGATCCTGCTGTCGGAAGGCCGCCTCGTGAATCTCGGCAACGCTACCGGCCATCCGTCCTTCGTGATGTCCGCTTCCTTCACCAACCAGACGCTGGCGCAGATCGAACTCTACGCCAACAACAAGGAAGGCAAGTACAAGAAGGAAGTGTACGTGCTGCCGAAGTCGCTCGACGAGAAGGTCGCGCGCCTGCACCTCGCCAAGATTGGCGTCAAGCTGAGCACGCTCAGCAACGAGCAGGCCGCTTACATCGGCGTGAAGCAGGAAGGTCCATTCAAGGCCGAGCACTATCGCTACTGAGTTTGGCAAGAGCTGAATGAGAAAGGCCCCGGAGCGATCCGGGGCTTTTTGTTTTGTGCTCCAGTTGTCGTCACTCGGCTTGACCGGGTGACCTGGTACACACTGTGGCTTCTGCATTTACTGGATCGCCCGGTCAAGCCGGGCGACGACAGACAAATGCGTTACGCGAGCATCTCCCGGACAATCGGGATGACCTCGCGCCCATAGAGCTCGATACAGCTCATCAGCTTCTCATGCGGTAGCGTCCCGGCGCTGTATTTCATGTTGAAGCGCGAGAGACCGAGTGCCGTCGCCGTCCTTGCGATCTTCTTCGCCACCGTCTCCGGCGACCCGACATAGAGCGAGCCATGATCGGCTTCCCGATCGTAGTCGCTGCGCTGCATCGGCGGCCAGCCGCGTTCCTTGCCGATACGATCTCGGCCTGCCTTGAAATGCGGCCATAGCTCCTCGCGCGCCTGTTCGTCGGTGGCCGCGACATAGCCGGGCGAATGCACGCCGATCGGCTTCACCGGCCGCTGAATCTCGGCATAGGCGCGGTGATAGAGATCGACATAGGGTTTGAAGCGCTCGGGATCGCCGCCGATGATAGCAAGCATCAGCGGCATGTCATAGCGTACAGCGCGGACCACAGATTCCGGGCTGCCACCGACGCCGATCCAGCTCGTGAGCTTGCCATGCTCGATCGGCGGATAGATGCGCTGCTTGCTGAGAGGCGCGCGCGTCGTGCCACTCCAGGTAACTTCCTCGCTGTTCACCAACTCAGCAAAGAGATCGATCTTGTCCTCGAAAAGCGTCTCATACTGGTCGAGTTTGAAGCCGAATAGCGGGAAGGACTCCGTGAACGAGCCGCGGCCGAGGATGACTTCGGCCCGGCCATTCGAGGCGGCATCGACGGTGGCAAAACGTTGAAATACGCGGATTGGATCGTCCGAACTGAGCACCGTAACGGCAGACCCAAGGTGAATTCGCTCGGTTCGCGCGGCAATGGCTGCGAGCACGACCTCCGGGGCGGACACCGCAAAGTCGGCGCGATGATGTTCGCCGACGCCGAAGAAGTCGACTCCGAGCTGGTCGGCGAGGACCGCTTCATCG
The DNA here is from genome assembly GCA_002256345.1 of Bradyrhizobiaceae bacterium PARB1. Classification (GTDB taxonomy): domain Bacteria; phylum Pseudomonadota; class Alphaproteobacteria; order Rhizobiales; family Xanthobacteraceae; genus Tardiphaga. The sequence continues at coordinate 127,192 of NKIY01000006.1, forward strand.
ATGACGTTACGGATGACCTGTGCGTGCGACAGCGTTTCGCCGTCGGCGCCGCGTGTAACGTCGCCAAAAGTATCGAGGCCGAGTTCGAGTGCCATGTGATGTATCCCGGGCTGAAAACGACAAAGGCCGCGCAGGATGCGCGGCCTTTGCTCGTCCAGCTTTGCTGGCGCTTACTTGGGTTCGCTGATTTCGAACTTCAAGGTGCCGATGCCGTCCACCCCGCACTCGACCTTGTCGCCGGGATTGAGCGCAGCCACGCCTGCCGGGGTGCCGGTCAGGATCACGTCGCCGGCGCCGAGTTCGACCTGCAGCGACAGCTTCGAGATGATCTCGGCGATGTTCCAGATCATTTCCGACAGGTCGCCCTTCTGGCGCTCGGTGCCGTTCACCGACAGCCAGATCTTCCCCTTGGACGGATGGCCCGACTTCGAGGCGGGGATCAGTGCGCCCGTGGGCGCCGACATGTCGAACGACTTGCCGATCTCCCAGGGCTGCTCTTTCTTGCGCGAGATGGTCTGCAGGTCGCGACGGGTGAGATCGACGCTGACGCCGTAGCCCCAGACGTGATCGAGCGCCTGCTCGGGCGAGATGTTGAGGCCGCCGCTCTTCAGCGCGACCAGCAGCTCGACCTCGTGCTGCATGTCCTTGGTCAGCGTCGGATAGGGGATCACGCTGCCGTCGGTCACGGCCATGTCGGCATGCTTTGCGAAGAAGAAGGGCGGGTTGCGCTCGTCATTGCCGAGCTCGCGGATGTGTTCGAGATAATTGCGGCCGACGCACCAGACGCGGCGGACCGGGAATTTGGCGGTTTCGCCCTGGACGGCGATGGCGGCCTGCGGCGGCGGAGTGATCACATAGGAAGCGGTCATGAAGGGGTCTCGGACTGGTTGCAAATGACGTCGATCCGCCGTGAGGCGGCCCCGGCAGCGTCTCTTACGCCGATGCGTCGAGTGGCGCCAGCGGGGAGGCTTCACGATGCTGCAGGCGGAAGAAAGACGCATAGCGGCCGTCCCGGCGCAACAGGTCGTCGTGGCGACCGCGCTCGACGATCTCGCCGCCCTCGACCACCAGGATGGCGTCCGCATGCATGATGGTGTGCAGGCGGTGCGCGATCACGATGGTGGTGCGGTTCTGGCAGAGATGTTCGATGGCTTCCTGTACCGCTTTCTCGGACTCGGAATCGAGCGCCGCAGTGGCTTCGTCCAGCAGGATCAGCGGGGCGTTCTTCACCAGCGCGCGAGCAATGGCGATGCGCTGGCGCTGGCCGCCCGAGAGCTGGGCGCCGTGTTCGCCGACCGGCGTGTCATAGCCCAAGGGGAAGCCGAGGATGAAGTCGTGCGCACAGGCAGCCTTGGCGGCGGCGACGATCTCGTCCTCGGTCGCGCCGGGTTTGCCGAAGGCGATGTTATCGCGAATGGTGCCACGGAACAGATAGACGTCCTGACCGACATAGGCCGTCTGGCTGCGCAGCGAGTGGCGCGAGATTTCGGCGGTGTTCTGGCCATCGATGACGATCTGGCCTTCGGAGACCTCATACATCCGCAGCAGCAATGCGAGCACCGTGGACTTGCCGCCGCCGGATGGGCCGACGAGGGCGGTCATCTTGCCGGGCTCGGCGACGAAGCTCATGCGGTTCAGCACGATCTCGCTCGGGCGATAGCGGAAGGTGACGTCGCGCAGCTCGACGCGGGCGTCGGTGAGCTTCAGCGCCGGCTTGTGATCGTCATTGGGCTCGGTGGCCGGACTGTCCACGATCTCCAGCAGCGTATGCGCGCCGATGAGCTGGCTGTTGAGATCGATGTTCAACCGCGCGAGACGCTTGGCGGGCTCATAAGCGAGCAGAAAAGCGGTGATGAACGAGAAGAACTGGCCGGGCGTCGCGCCCATCGCCACCACCCGGTAGCCGCCATACATCAGCGCGCCCGCAATGGCGAAGCCGCCGAGGCTTTCCATCAGCGGCGAGGAGCGGCTGGAGACGCGCGCCATCTTGTTGGCGTTCTTCTCGACGGAGGCGATGCTGGCCTCCATGCGCGCCTGCATCGTCTGCTCAAGCGTGAAGGCCTTGACGGTGCGGATGCCCTGCAGCGACTCCTGCATCACTTCAAGGATTTCGGCAGTGCCGGTGAACTGGTTACGCGCGAGGCCCTTGATGCGGCGAACCAGTTTTCGCAGCACCAGGATCGCGGGCGGCGCCACCAGGAAGCCGGTGATCGCCATATAGGGATCCTGCATCACCATCACGGCGACTAGCGCGATGAGCGACAAGAGATCGCGGCCGATGGCATTTATCAGCAGGCTGAGCACCTGCGTCACCGAATTGGCGCCGGCGGTGAGCCGCTGCAGGAACTCGGACGAATGGCGCTCGGAGAAGAAACCGATACTCTCGCTCATCAGCTTGGCGAACAGCCGGCGCTGATTATTGGCGACGATGGCATTGGAGATCTTCGACAGGATCACCGTATGGCCGTAGGTGGCCGCGCCCTTGAGCAGGAAGATGAGCACCACGAAGCTGGAGAACAGCGCGATGCGCTCGATGCTCTTGTCCACATAGGCCTGATTGATCACCTCGCCGAGCATATAGGCCGACAGGGCGGTGGTGGCGGCGGAGACGGCCATCAGCAGGAAGGCGGCGAGGTACTGGCGCCAATAGGCCTTCGCCTGTTCCGTGATCAGGCGACGGATCAGCGTCCAGGCGCCATGGGGATCGTCAGTGACTTTGCGTGTAACTTTGGCCATCCGCGGTCCAAGGAGCGCCTTACCGGTGGCCCGCAGTAGTCTGCCGGGCCGTCAGTCAGCGTTGCGAAACAGCCGCCTGATTGCCCGTTAAAGCAAGGATTTTCAAGCGAAATTCGGGCTTGTCAGGACTTTGTTAACGCTCCAGCCGGCCTGCCGAAGCGTCCGGATTCGCGGGCTTCCTACCCCCGATACAGCGCAAGGTCCGGCTCCGCTCGGCCGAGCCGGACCTCGGGTCTGCCAGATCAGAATCGGTAGTTTACGCCCGCCTTCATGGTGTGGAACCTGGTTTCCACCTCCAGCAGGGAACTGGCGAAGAAGCCATTGGCGACGTCGTTTACATTGGTCGCGGCCAGCCTGCTGCGGCCGAGATCGACATAGAGATACTCGGTCTTGAACGACCATTGCGGAGCGAAGGCGTATTCAAGACCGGCGCCGGCGGTCCAGCCCCATTGCGTACCGCCATTGGAAGCGGCGGCGACCTGCCCGACGACGCCATTCGGCCCGGTCAGGGTAAAGTTGCCTGAAGTATTGACCTGCCCATAGGCGCCGCCGCCGGTGCCGTAGAGGAACAGGCGGTCCCAGGCATAGCCGAGGCGTCCGCGGACGGTGCCGAACCATTCGACCTGCGAGCCGGTGCCGAAGGCGGCCGAAGTGACGACGCCGTTATTGTTGAGGGTCTGGTTGCCCTCGAAGCGGCCCTTGATATCGGACCACTGGATGTCGGCCTCTATGCCGGTCACGAAGCGGTTCGAGAACTGATAATTGTAGCCGACCTGGCCGCCCCCGAAGAAGCCGCTGGAGGTGAGACTGAACTTACCGGAGGTGCTGGTGACCAGCGCCGGCGCTTCTGCCTGCAATTGCCGCTGCGTCGCGCTGAACGGATAGTCGAACCTGTCGCCGCCGAAGCCGACATTGGCGCCGATATAGAAACCGGTCCAGGAGAACACCGGCACCGGCGCGATCGGTGCCTTGACCGGATAGGCCATATCGGCAGCAACGGCAGGAGCGGCTGCACCGATAAACGATGCTATGCAAAACGCGATTCTCTTCATTGTTAGGCCCTTCGATGTCTGCCCTTGGCAGGTGATGTCCGATGCATCGCCGTCATGAGCGATCGCATGTAAGGGCGTCGACGAGCTGCACATCACGGATGCGATGCCGGGACTCGCGACCCTTGCTCCCACAATGACAGGACTGATCGAGGGGTCTTGTTCATGCGCGTAGCGAACTTTAGCTCTCGCGCATCGCTGCTAAACTTCGGAACGATGTGGCGGTGTCGCAACAGTACAGATGCGCACTGGCCCGTGCGGCAATCAGGCGCGGCCCTGTGCTATCGAAACTTTGCCGGCGATCTGATCGTCTTGTGTTGCAAGGTTTGCAGTAGAAACCGGTGTGGCACTATGCATCAGGCCAGTTTTGTCTCGGAAGACTTCGATCCCGGGCTCAGTGACCAGCAGAAATTCGCATTATGGTGCGAGAGCATGGAAGCAATCACCTGCTGCGTGGACATTACCCGCTCGGAAGCGCAGCCTTTCTCGGCTTTCGTGCATTGGGCCGATTTTGCAGGCGTCAGCGTCAGCCGCTTCGGCGGTACCATTCGTCAGATCCGGCGTTCGAAGACGGCGATCGCACGTGGTCCCGATGACGACTTCTGTCTGATGTTTCACCGTGGAGCCGGAACGCTAAGCGTCGATCATATCGGGCGCGAGACAGCGTTGTCGGCCGAGCGGGCGTTTCTCGGTACCAACGGACTGCCGGTGAACTTGCAGTCGGACGCCGACTCCGCAGGTACGACGCTCACCGTCAGCCGGGCGCGTATCCTGTCGATCGTCGACAATGTCGATGATCTGCTCGTTCGCCCGCTCGATGAGCAGAGCGCAGCGGTCGCTCATTTGAAGCGCTACATTGATATCAGTGTGGACCTGTTACGGACCCCGCAGGATGGTGCGCTCGAATCCCATGTCAATACGAGACTGCTAGATCTGACTGCATTGGCCTTGGGCGCACGGGGCGATGCGGCGCACCTTGCCCAGGCGCGAGGTTTGCGTGCGTCGCGCACGCAGGACATTATCGCGCAGATCGCTCGCAACTTCACCGATCCCGATTTTTCGGTCGGCACGATCGCAAAGCGGCTGAACTTATCGCCGCGCTACGTTCAGGATTTGCTGCAGGACACAGGATTGAGCTTTACCGAACGGCTGCTGGAGCATCGGCTTCAGCACGCGATGCAGATGCTGACGAGTGAACAAGGCGATAGGTTGAAGATCAGCGAGATCGCCCTGACGAGCGGCTTCAGCGAGATTTCCTATTTCAACCTACGCTTCCGCCGCCGTTTCGGAGAGACGCCGACGCAGAGTCGGCGGTGATCAGGTCACTCAGGCCGATTGCGCCATCAGTTCGATCCCGAAGCGCTCTCGGGCGAGCTTTTCCTCCCAGGCGAGCGCGTGGCGGGCGATGGTTTCGAGGTCGTCGTAAACAGGTGTCCAGTTAAGGGTCGCACGGATGCGCCGGGTGTCGGCGATCATGGTCATGATGTCGCCGTCGCGCCGCGGAGCATATTGGACGGCGAAGTTGCGACCCGACGCACGGCGCACGGCTTCGATGGTCTCCAGCACCGAATAACCGCGGCCGTAGCCACAATTCAGCGTGGTCGACATGCCGCCGTCGCGCAGATAGGCCAGAGCGGCCCGATGCGCCTGGACGAGATCGCTGACATGAATGAAATCGCGGATGCAGCTGCCATCAGCCGTCGGATAATCGGTTCCGTAGACGTCGATCTTGCTGCGCTGACCGGTGGCGGCTTCGACGGCGATCTTGAGCAGATGCGTGGCACCCATGGTGGCAAGGCCGGTGCGGCCCTGCGGATCGGCGCCGGCGACGTTGAAGTAGCGCAGCACGACGAATTCCATGCCATAGGCCGGGGCGATGTCGTGCAGCATGATCTCGGTCATTAATTTCGACGACCCATAGGGCGACAGTGGCCGGGTCGGCGCGTCTTCGGCCACCGGTATGAAATCCGGATTGCCATAGACGGCGGCTGTCGATGAAAAAATGAAGCGTTTGACGCCGCACTTCACCGCCGCATTGAGCAGGTTGCGCGAGGTCATGGTGTTGTTGCGATAATAGCTGAGCGGATCGCGCATCGATTCCGGAACGACGACCGAACCCGCGAAATGGATGATGGCATCGACGCCATGTGCCTGAATCACGCCCTCGACGAGGTTCTCGTCGGCGACGTCGCCGATGAACAATGGCACACCTTCGGGTAGATAGGTGGAGAAGCCGGTGGACAGATTGTCGATGACAACGACATTCTCGCCGGCTTCCACCAGCGCATGCACCATGTGACTTCCGATATAACCGGCACCGCCGGTGACCAGAACCGTCATGTGGATTGTCTCACTCTCCTGTTTCCGGAGACGATAGACGTTTCGCGATGAAGAGCGGGTTTCGCCACGTGGTTACTGGTCTCTATGCTTAATGTTGCGTATAGGAACCGGGGCGAAATGGAGTTCTCTGTGCCGATTGCGGGCAAAACAGTCGGAAAATTGCAGGTGATCATCACCAACCTGCATTGGCGCTATTCCGGTGTGACGGCAACCAACCGCATGGTGGCGCCGAAACTCGATGCCATGATTGAGGCCGCGTGGCTGGGTACCGATGCGCCCGATGGCATCCGGCGCATGGGCTTTGGCGAGTTGCTGACATTGTGGATGCGACGAACCCCGGTCGTTTGGCATGCGCGGCGCAACAACGAGATGATCGTCGGTGTTCTTCTCCGTGCGCTCGGTTGGCCGCTGAAACTGCTCTTCACCTCAGCCGCACAGCGGCATCACAGCTGGATCACCCGCTGGCTGATCCGCCGCATGGATGCGATCATCGCGACGTCGGACGCATCGGCGTCCTATCTCAAGCGCGAGGCGACCGTGGTGACGCATGGCGTTGACACGAATCGCTATGCGCCGCCGACCGATCGCGCGGCGGCCTTTGCTGAAGGCCAGCTGCCGGGACGCTATGCGATCGGCTGCTTCGGCCGCGTGCGCACGCAGAAGGGCACCGATCTGTTCGTCGATGCCATGTGCGTGCTGCTGCCGCGTTATCCGGATTTCAGTGCCGTCATTGTCGGTGCTATCAAGCCGGACCAGATCGGTTTCGCCAGTGAGCTGCGCAGGAAGATCGCCGCCGCCGGTCTGCAGGATCGCATCGTCATCACCGGCGAATTGCCGATCGAGGAGGTTGAGCGCTGGTATCGCCGTTTGACGGTCTATGCGTTCACTTCGCGGAACGAGGGTTTTGGGCTCACGCTCATCGAGGCGATGTCGGTCGGCGCTGCGCTCGTCGCGACGCGGGCTGGCGCTGCCGAGATCGCGGTGGACGATGGCGTCACCGGAACGCTGGTGCCGACCGGCGATGCGAAGGCATTGGCAGATGCGATCGAGCCGCTGATGCGCGATCCGGAAGCTGCACACGCCATGGGCGTGCGAGGGCGGCAACGTGTGCTTGATAAATTCAGCCTCGACGCCGAGGCGCGCAACATTGCTGCGGTTTATCGCAGGCTCGTCTGACCTTTCAGGATATCCGCCACGAAGGCATCGAGATCGCCGCCGGCAAACAGGTAGCCGGGAAGATGCGCGGCGGTCGCCGCTTCGATATCGCTGTCGCGGTCGCCGATGACGAAGCTGCCTTCGGGTATGACCGCCCAGTGTTGCATGAGGTCGAGGATCATGCCGGGCTTCGGTTTGCGCCAGGGATGATCTTCCAGATACCCCTCGACGATCCCGCTCGGATGATGCGGGCAGTAGCGGACGTCGTCGATAACAGCGCCTTTCCTGGCGAGTTCTTTCCGCATCCAGTCGAGCAGCTCGTTGAGTTCGGCCTCGGTGAAATAGCCACGCGCGACACCGGACTGGTTGGTGAAGACGAAGACGTGATAGCCGGCCTCGTTGAGCCGCTTCACCGCCTTCGCGGCATTCGGCATCCAGCGGATTTTCTCTGGGTGTCCGACATAGTTGTCGTCGTAATTCAGCACGCCATCGCGATCGAGAAAGGCGGCAGGCTTGTGTTGCTTGATCGACGTCATGAGGACACGCCGACGGCTTCGGCTTTTGCCATAATAGTCTGGATGATGTCGGCGACATCGGCTGCCGGGATGTCGCGCATGCAGGCGTGATTGTTCTGGTGGCAGACCGGCGTATGGCAGGGCTGGCACGGCACGTCGGTCCTGGTCTGCACGGTGGCGGCGAGGGGATTGAGCGGCCCCCAAAGATGCGGGCTGGTGGGGCCGAAAATGCCGACGGTCGGCGTGCCCACCGCGGCGGCGATGTGCATCAGGCCGGAATCGTTGGCGACGGCGACTTGGGCGGCTGCCATGCCGATCACGCCGTTACGCAGATCGTTCGTGGTGAGGTCGCGTGCCCGTGGACCGGCCGCGGCGACAATCTCGTTGGCAAGATCCTTCTCGCCGGGGCCGCCGATCACCCAGACGTCATAACCGCGCTCTACCAGCAGCTTCGCCGCCTCGGGATAATAGGTCCAGCGCTTGGACGAGCCGACCGAGCCGGGGCCGAGGGCCACGGCAGGGCCGGTGCCGAGTCCATTGGCCTGTCGCCAGCGGGCGATCTCGTCGGCGGGAACGCGAAAATCCGGAACGGGCCACTCGGCTGGCAATTCGGTGCCCGGCGGCAGCGCCAGCGCGCATTTGCGGTCGATCATGCGCGTGAGTTTCTTTTCGCCCCAGCGCCAGTCATTGAGCAGGCCGAAGCGGACCTCGCCGACGAAGCCGATGCGTTCAGGAATGCCCGCGAGGGCCGGGGCGAGGGCGGATTTCCACGTCCGCGGCATGATCAGGGCGGTGCCATAATGGCGCTCGCGCATCAGCGCGGCGAGTTCCCATTGCTTTGCCAGCGCCAGACGGCTGCGTGGCAGGTCCCAGACGATCCCGGAACGGACGCCGGGCATGTAATCCACCAGCGGCGCCACCAGCTTGGTCACGAGAAGGTCGATCGGCCGGTTCGGCCAGCGCTGTTTCAATACCCGCACCACCGTATGGCCGCGGACGAAGTCGCCGATCCACATATAGGGCACGATCAGGATCGGGCGGGTATCCGCCGCATCCACTGTCACACCCGGATATGGGGTATTTTGGATCATGGTTTCAAAGACTTCGCATATGGCTTAAGGCAGTCGGTAGCCGGTCCGCCCGGGTCAGACAAGCGGTTTGGAAATGTGTCCGATGATGTCCCCACCGGGTTTATGACATCCGGCCGCCCAAGTTGCCTGCCGGGCGGGACTGGGGCAAAGGTGGCAGCGCAAGATACGAATGGGGATTTCATGCTGCTGGTGACCGGAGGGGCCGGTTTTATCGGATCGAACGTGGTTGCGGCGCTGAATGACGCTGGCCGCGCCGATGTCGTCGTGTCCGATTTTCTTGGTCATGACGGCAAATGGCGGAACCTGGCCAAGCGGCAGCTCGCCGATGTGGTCCCACCCGGCGAGCTGATGGAGTGGCTGAAGGGCCGCCGGCTCGACGCCGTCATCCACATGGGTGCGATCTCCGAAACCACGGCGACCGATGGCGATTTGGTCATCGAGACCAATTTCCGCCTTTCCATGCGGCTGCTCGACTGGTGCACCAGCCATGGCGTGCCGCTGATCTATGCGTCGTCGGCGGCGACCTATGGCGACGGCGGACAGGGGTTCCGCGACGCCGACACCGTGCCCGAGCTGAAAATGCTGCGGCCGATGAACCTCTACGGCTGGAGCAAGCATCTGTTCGACCTCGCAGTGGCCGAGCGCGTCGCCCGGGGCGAGCCGATGCCGCCGCAATGGGTGGGACTGAAGTTTTTCAATGTGTTCGGTCCGAATGAATATCACAAGGGCGGCATGATGAGCGTGCTGACCCGGCGTTTCGACGACATCAAGGGTGGGCGCGGCATTCAGCTGTTCAAGTCGCATCGCGAGGGCATTGCTGATGGCGACCAGCGCCGCGACTTCATTTACGTGGAGGATGTTGTCCGCGTCGTCATGTGGCTGCTGGCGACGCCCCGTGTCAGCGGCATCTACAATGTCGGCACCGGCACGGCGCGCAGCTTCAAGGATCTGATGCTGGCCGCCTATGCGGCGCTCGGCGCCGCGCCGGAGATCGATTATATCGATATGCCGCAGCAGATTCGCGGCAGTTATCAATACTTCACGCAAAGCGAAGCCGACCGGCTGCGCGCCGCCGGCTACAATGGCGGCTTCACCCGCCTGGAGGATGCGGTGATGCATTACGTGACGCACTATCTCGATACGCCCGATCGTTTTCGCTGACGCCCAGGTTCTCGTGTGATGTTCGACTTTGACGCTCTGTCCCATGCGTTTCCGAAGCAGACCGTGCTCTGCGTCGGCGATCTCATGCTGGACGAATTCGTCTATGGCGAGGTGTCGCGGATTTCCCCGGAAGCGCCGGCGCCGGTGATTGCCGCGCAGCGCAGCGAAATCGTGGTCGGCGGCGCCGGCAATGTGGCGCGCAATATCGCGGCGCTGGGTGCAAAGTGCATTTTCGTTGGTTTGATCGGCGCGGACGATGCGGCGGAGACTCTGAAGCGGCATCTCGCGCAAGAGAGCGGCATCGAGGCGCTATTGGTGACCGATGCGTCGCGGCCGACTACGCGAAAAGTGCGTTTCGTCTCTGAACATTTCTCCACGCATATGCTGCGCGCCGATTGGGAACTGGCGGCGCCGGCAGCGGCCGAGGTCGAGAAGCAGCTACTCGACGCCATTCTCCCGCAGATCGCGCGTGCCGACATCGTGCTGCTATCGGACTATGCCAAGGGCGTGCTGACCGCGCGGGTGATCCGCAACGTGATCGACGCGTCGAAGGCACTCGGCAAACGCGTGATCGTCGATCCGAAGAGCGCGAATTTTGCCATCTATCGCGGCGCGACGCTGCTGACGCCGAATCGCAAGGAATTTGCCGAGGCGACACGCAGCCGCGCCGATACCGATATCAATGTTATGGCAGCTCAGGAGGCGATGATCCTCGCCGATTGCACGGCCATGCTGGTGACCCAGAGCGAACATGGCATGACGCTGGTGGCGCGCGATGGCGATGCCATCCATGTGCCGGCCCTGCCGGTGAAGGTGCGCGACGTTTCCGGAGCCGGAGACACCGTCGCAGCGATGCTCGCCGTGGCGCTCGCCACCGATGCGGATTGGGAGGCGGTGCTCCGTCTCGCCTCCGCAGCTGCGGCCGTAGCCGTTGGCAAGAAGGGGACGGCGGTGGTTCTGCCTCAGGAACTGCGCCGCAAGATGCTGCCGGATGCGACGCTGGCAGCTGAAGACAAGATTGTCGCTGCTGGCGATCTCGCTGTCCGCCTCGGTGGCTGGCGTCACGAACAGTTGCGGATCGGTTTCACAAATGGCTGTTTCGACATCCTGCATCCCGGCCATGTAAAGGTGCTCACCGCAGCGCGTGCGACCTGCGACCGCCTTATCGTCGGTCTCAACAGCGACGCTTCGGTCAAGCGCCTCAAAGGGCCGGACCGTCCCGTCCAGAACGAGCGGGCCCGCGCCGAAGTGCTGGCTGCGCTTGAGGCAGTGGATCTCGTCGTGATCTTCGAGGAGGACACGCCGATCAAGCTGATCGAGGCGATTTTGCCCTCGACGCTGGTGAAGGGCGGTGACTACACCCGCGAACAGGTCGTGGGTCACGAGATCGTCGCGGCGCATGGCGGCGAAGTTGTCATCGTCAATATCCTGCAGGGACACAGCACGACATCGCTGGTCGCGCGCGCGCGTAGCGGGCAGTCATGACGCGGATTTCAAATTTCACCATCCGCAACTGGGTCATTGCGGTCCACGACGCCATTGTCACCGCCGCGGCGGTCGTGCTGGCATTCGTGCTGCGCTTCGATGGTGAAAATCTGCTGGATCGCCTGCCGTTGCTGCTGACGATCCTGCCTTACTTCATCATCTTCAGCTTTCTCGTCTGTTACGTCTTTGACCTGACGACGACGAAATGGCGCTTCATCTCGCTGCCGGATCTGCTCAACATCATCAAGGCCTCGACGGTTTTGACCGGCGCGCTGCTGGTGCTCGACTACATCTTTCTGGCGCCGAACGTCTACGGGACCTTTTTTCTCGGCAAGACCACGATCATCATCTACTGGTTTCTCGAGATATTCTTTCTGAGCGGCTCACGGCTGGCCTACCGCTACTTCCGCTATTCGCGCACCCGCAACAAGGCTCGTGCAACCGACGCTGCGCCCGCTCTCCTGATCGGCCGCGCTGCCGATGCGGAAGTGTTCCTCCGTGGCATCGAAAGCGGCGCCGTGAAGCGAATGTGGCCGGTTGGCATTCTCTCCCCGGCGATGTCGGACCGTGGACAGACGATTCGCGGCGTGCCGGTGCTCGGCGGTCTCGACGATCTCGGCAATGTCATCGATGACTTCAAGCACCGACAGCGCTCGATCGAGCGGGTGGTGATGACGCCCTCGGCCTTCGAGGACGAAGCGCATCCGGAAGCGATCCTGATGCGGGCACGCAAGCTCGGCCTCACCGTGAGCCGGATTCCGACGCTGGAAGAAAGCCGCGACACGCCGCAACTGGCGCCGGTGGCGGTGGAAGATCTGCTGCTGCGGCCGAGCGTGAAGATCGATTATGCGCGCCTGGAGAATTTCGTGCGTGGCAAGGCGGTGGTGGTCACCGGCGGCGGCGGCTCGATCGGCTTCGAGATCTGCGACCGGGTCATCACCTTCGGCGCGACGCGGCTCCTGATCATTGAAAATTCGGAGCCGGCGCTGCATGGGGCGACGGAAAAGCTAGCCGGCAAAGTGTCGAATGCCGCCATTCAGGGGCACATTGCTGATATTCGCGACCGTGAGCGCATCCAGCAGCTCTTGCAGGGCTTCAAGCCTGACGTTGTGTTCCACGCAGCGGCACTGAAGCATGTACCGATCCTCGAGCGCGACTGGGGCGAGGGCGTCAAGACCAACATCTTCGGTTCGGTGAACGTCGCCGACGCTGCGCTGGCCTCAGGCGCCGAGGCGATGGTGATGATCTCCACCGACAAGGCCATCGAGCCGGTCTCCATGCTCGGTCTCACCAAGCGTTTTGCCGAGATGTATTGCCAGGCGCTCGATGGCGATGTCGCTGCCACCGCCACGGGCAAGCCGCGGATGCGGCTGATTTCGGTGCGGTTCGGCAACGTGCTGGCGTCGAACGGTTCTGTGGTGCCGAAGTTCAAGGCGCAGATCGAGGCCGGTGGTCCGGTGACCGTGACGCATCCGGATATGGTGCGCTATTTCATGACCATCCGCGAAGCTTGCGATCTGGTGGTCACCGCCGCAACCCATGCCATGAATGCGCAGCATTCCGATGCGTCTGTCTATGTGCTCAGCATGGGGCAGCCGGTGAAGATCGTCGATCTCGCCGATCGCATGATTCGGCTCTCCGGCTTGCAGCCCGGATATGACATCGACATCGTGTTCACCGGCGTGCGCCCAGGCGAGCGCATGCACGAAATTCTATTCGCCGATCAGGAGCCGACGGCCGAGATCGGCCTCGCTGGCATCATGGCCGCGAAGCCGAAGGAGCTGCCGCTGGACGTACTCAAGGCCTGGCTCGGTACTTTGCGTAAGGCGATCGATGCTAATCAGCATGAGGTCGTGGTGGCGATATTGAAGGACGCGGTGCCGGAATATCGCGTCCCCGCAGAATAATGCTCTAGCGGTGCGGAGTTGCGAACCGCCGCAGCAATAGCGCTGTCGCGCCGAGGCCGGCGGTCAGCAAACCGACACTGAGCGGCATCGACTTGAGATAGATCGACAACACCGCCAGCGTCGCGAGGATGAGGTTCAGCGCAAACACGTTGCGCACCACCTCGATCACGGTAAAGCCGTTATCGGTCGCGCGCTGGTAGAAATGCGAGCGATGGGCGAGCCAGAAGGGCTCTCGTCGCACAATTCGCCGCAGCAGAGTTACGGTCGCGTCGCAGAGATAGTACAGCGGTAGCAGGATCGCGGCGGCAACATGTCCGGCTAAAGCGAGCTGCAGTAAACACCAGGCGAGCAGGAGGCCGATAGGCAAGCTGCCGACGTCACCGAGAAACATCTTGGCGACCGGCCTGTTGAAGGGAGCGAATCCGAGCATGGCGCCGCAGAGGGCGGTGGCAATGAGAGCGGTCGGGAGCGGCAGCGCGCCGGCGAGGCTCATCAGCGCCAGCGACGCCGTGACGGGCACGACCTCGGCAACCGTGATCCAGTCGAGACCATCCATGAAGTTGGTGAGATTGACGAACCACAGCGTGCCGACGAGCAGCGCCGCCCGTTCGAGCCATAGCGGCAGGACGGGGAAAATCTGCACATCGGCTGGCATCGCAGCGAGCGCTGCAGCGACGCACAGGGCTTGCAGCAGGAAACGCGGCGCGACGGGCAGTGGTCGCAGATCGTCCGCGGCGCCTACCGCTGCGATCACGATTGTCGCCGCGAATAGCACCCAGAGGGTGCCGGTGATGGCCGTGAACCACGCGATTGCGAGGCACGCCACGAGCAAGGTCGTCGCGATGACTGCGATGCCGGCCCCTTGCGGTGTCGGCACCTTGTGCGACGAACGTGCGTTTGGCCGGGCCAATGCGTAGCGGATCAGCAGCGGGTGGATGGCCCGGATGCAAAGCGCGGAGAGGGCGGCGGCCGCGACCAGCGCGACGGGCAGGGCGATCAATTCGGTTGACGACATCGGAATGACAAGGTGACGAAGTTTTCGGACGAGCTATGCATGACCGCCTTCTTAGCGGGTTTCTCCGGCATGGCCAGAAGGTGAAGTCGCGGTTCTGACGCAATCGGGTGCTGCGATACCTGACTGTTGCAGCATTCGCGGCTACATGGCTAATAGACTGCGGCTTGATGGGCTATGCAATGCGGCCCGCTCGGCAAATCTGGGGACATGATGTCTGAACCTTCCATCCTCGTGACCGGCGCTGCTGGATTCATCGGCTTTCACGTTGCACGTCAGTTGCTGGACGAAGGCCGTACCGTGGTCGGCCTCGACAGCGTCAATGACTATTATGATCCCGCCTTGAAAGAGGCCCGGCTGGCTCAACTTGAAGGCCGGCCCAATTTTACTTTCATCAAGGCCAATCTGGCGGATCGGGGAGCCCTGCTGGCGTTGATGGCCGAGCACAAGTTTCCGGTGGTGATCCATCTCGCAGCCCAGGCCGGCGTGCGCTACTCCATCGATAATCCGCATGCCTATGCCGATGCCAATCTCGAAGGCTTCCTGAATATCCTTGAGGGCTGCCGCCATAATGGCTGCAAACATCTGCTCTACGCGTCGTCGTCCTCGGTCTATGGCGCCAACAAGAAAAAGCCGTTCTCCGTCGGCGACCGGGTCGATAATCCCATCAGCCTCTATGCCGCCACCAAGAAGGCGAACGAGTTGATGGCGCATTCCTACAGCCATCTCTATCGGCTGCCGACCACCGGTCTGCGGTTCTTCACCGTCTATGGGCCCTGGGGCAGGCCGGATATGGCGATCTTCCTGTTTACCAAGGCGATCATCGAGAAGGCGCCGATCAAGCTGTTCAATCATGGCGACATGCGGCGCGACTTTACTTATGTCGATGACGTCGTCGGCGTGATCGGCCGGCTGATCGACAATGTCCCCTCTGGTAGCAGCGACGAGGCGCCGGCGCGCATCTACAATGTTGGCAACCACAAGCCCGAACATCTGTCGCATGTGGTCGAGGTTCTTGAGAAGGAATTAGGACTGGAGGCGGTCAAGACCATGCTGCCGATGCAGCCGGGCGACGTGCCTGAAACCTTTGCGGATGTGGACGACTTGATGCGCGACGTTGGCTTCAAGCCGGATACCAGTATCGAGGACGGTATCAGGCAATTTGTGGCCTGGTATCGCGGCCATTACGGTAATCTTGGCGCAAGCCGCTAGAGCAGTCACGGGACGGAAGAGGTCGAGCAAGCGATGAGTAAGCGTATCATTCCCCTGATCATGTGCGGCGGCGCGGGAACGCGACTTTGGCCATCCTCGCGCGAAGGGCGGCCGAAACAGTTCTTGCCGCTGTTCGGACCGCGATCGACATTTCAGGACACCATTCTGCGGATATCCGATCCCGCGCTGTTCGATCGCCCCATCGTTATCACCAGTGCGGCCTATCGCTTCATGGTGCGCGAGCAACTTGCCGAAATCGGACGCGAAGCCGATATCCTGCTGGAGCCGGCGCGCCGTGATTCCGGTCCGGCTATCGCTGCAGGCGCTGTATTTGCGCTGACACGAGATCCCGAAGCTGTGGTGCTGGCGCTGGCTGCTGATCATGTGGTGCGCGATGTCCCAGCCTTCGTTGCCGCTTGCCGTGCGGGACTGGTCGAGGCCGATAACGGCCACATCGTTACCTTTGGTGTCACGCCGGAGCGGCCCGCGGTGGAATACGGCTATATTTCGCCAGGCGATGGACTATCGGGTGAGGTGAAGCGCGTAGCCAAATTCGTCGAGAAGCCGGATATGCCGACTGCCACGCGCTATGTCGAAGCCGGCTATCTTTGGAACAGCGGTAACTTCATGTTCCGCGCGGCCACGCTGCTCGACGAATATCGCACGGTGGACGCGGAGAGCGTCGCAACAATCTCGAATGCGGTGACAAAAGCCGGCAGCGATCTCGGCTTCTTTACCCTTGAGGCCGATGCCTTCAGGCAGGCGAGGGCGATTTCGGTGGATTATGCGGTCATGGAAAAGACGAAGCGGGCGGCCGTTGTGCCCGTCTCGTGCGGCTGGTCCGATGTCGGTTCATGGCTCGCCGTGTGGGAGTTGTCGGACAAGGATGCTCAGGGCAATGCGGCGCAGGGTGTGGCTGTGTTCGAAGATGCCCGCAATTGCAACGTAGCCAGCGATGGGCCGGTCGTGGCGTTGGAGGGGGTGGACGATCTCGTTGTGGTCGCGACGCACGACGCCGTGCTGGTCTCACGACAGAAGGACGCCAATAATTTGAAGCGCCTCGTGGCGAAGCTCAAGGTCGCAGCGCCCCAGGTCACTGAAGACCATCTCAAGACCCATCGTCCATGGGGATCGGTGCAGGCGCTGGAGACCGGCGAGCGCTATCAGGTCAAGCGTCTCGTCGTGAAGGCAGGTGAGCGGATGTCGCTACAGATGCATCACCATCGCTCGGAGCATTGGATCGTCGTGCGCGGCACCGCGAGGGTGACGCTGAACGATCAGGTCAAGGTGATGCAGGAAAACGAGTCGATCTACATTCCGATCGGCGCCATGCATCGTCTGGAAAATCCCGGCAGGATTCCGCTCGAACTCATCGAAGTGCAGACTGGCAGCTATCTCGGTGAGGACGACATCATCCGCATCGAGGACGATTACAAGCGGACTTGAGGCAGGGCATATCGCGTCGGGTAAGCGCCTAGCGATATGCGGTGAACTTCTTGTAGATCCAGCGGCGGCCGTCGTGTCGCCGCCACACCTGTCCGCGCACCAGACGCCCGGTGATCGATCGCCGCGGGATCAGCACCGTCCACAGGTGCCAGACCGCGGTCCAGCCAGCGCGCGGCTTGAGTTTCAGGATGCGCAGATGATTCTGGGTTTCAGCGAACATGGCGATCTCGGCGTTCGGATCTCCGCAGTTGTGCGTAACAAGCCGAATTATTCAATTGCGACGTGGACTTAACCTAACCGATCAAGGTTACCGGCGAAGCTTTTCGTCCGGCTTTCCCAAATTTAATGGATAACCGGCCGCGCGCCGCGTAAACTTCGCGGGTGTGTTCCAGTTGAGCAATTCCGTTGAAAGTTTTTACCCTCGAAATCGATGGACAACCGACTATGGTCTTCGATGCCGGTAGCATTGAAGAGGCGCGCGGCATCTGCGCGCTGCCAGAGTTTCGCGCTGATATCGGCGAGTTGAAGCGGCACGGCAAACCGCTGTTTGGCGATGTCGCAGTGTTCGCGGCGCGCGATGCCACGGCGACCGAAATCGTTGCCTTCAATCATGCCATGACCAATGCCGGACCGTCGGATGGGCCGACCATGGCGTTTCTGGTTCCGGTCGACGGAATGGTCGTGACGATTATCCAGCCCGAGTAGATCGCGGCGGCCCGCGGAGCGGTCGTCATTTCTCCAACAACACTTCGTTCGCTTTGAGCGAGCCGGCTACAGGATTTTCGCGCGATGGATTCGAGGCAAGCCGTTTTGGTCACCGGCGGCGCGGGATACATCGGCGCGCATTGCTGCAAGGCCCTGCACGATGCCGGCTATCTGCCGATCTGTTACGATAATCTGTCGAGCGGCCACAAATCCTTCGTCAAATGGGGACCGTTGGTCGTTGGCGACATCGCCGATGCCAGCAAAGTGGCGGAGACGATCGCAACCCAGGGCGTCGTTGCCGTGATGCATTTTGCGGCCTTCAGCGCGGTTGGCGAGTCCGTCATCGATCCGCAGAAATACTACCAGAACAATCTCGCCGGCACGCTCGGGCTGCTGCAGGCCATGCGCGAGACCGATGTGCTGAAACTTGTCTTTTCCAGTACCGGCGCGGTCTATGGGCAGGCCGACAGCAAGCCGATAGCAGAGGCGGCCGCGGGTCGACCGATCAATCCCTATGGCATGAGCAAGTGGATGATCGAGCAGGTGCTCGCCGACTATCGCCACGCTTATGGACTGAATTCGTTCAGTCTGCGCTATTTCAACGCTTGCGGGGATGACCCCGGGGGGGAGATCGGCGAATTGCGCGATCCGGAAACGCACCTCATTCCGCGTGCCATGATGGCGCTGCAGGGACATGTCGATTTCTCGGTGTTCGGCGACGACTACGCGACGCCGGATGGCACCGCGATTCGGGACTACATCCATGTCGCTGATCTCGCTGCTGCGCATATTCTCGCGCTGAAGCATTTGCTGGAGGGCCACCGGGGAGGTGCGTTCAATCTGGGCACGGGGAGCGGCTTCTCGGTTCTGGAGATTCTGAAGGCAATCGAGCTGGAGGCGGGACGCACCGTGCCCCGTGTCATTCGCGAGCGCCGCGCCGGTGACCCCGAATTCCTGGTAGCCGATCCGTCTGCCGCTGTTGCCGTGCTGGGCTTCCGTCCGGCATTCTCGGACCTCGCCACGATCGTGCGCACCGCCTGGGCTTGGCATCGGAAGGCACATCAGGTTCGGAGCGGTTAGCCTGGTGAGGACCGAGAAGGCTGGGAAAGACCGGGTTCTGGGGCGAAATTCCCTGTAATTCTCTGAATCAAAACGTGTTTGAATCCCGTTTTTTGCTGCATCGCCACATTTGTGGCGACATGTTAGGACACCCGCACGCACTGGGGATGGGCGTGATTTGGTGGGATTAAGTATGACTTCGAGCGGTTCCAAAGCAGTTGGTGGGGATCAGATGCGCGTGCTCCGTGTGGGCGTGGTTGGCGCTGGCGTCATGGGAACGAACCACGGCCGGGTGCTGGCCGGGCTGCCGGGCATTGAGATGATCGGTATCGTCGATCCTCTGGCCGAGCACAGGACGCGTGCCGAGAACCTCATCGGCTGCAAGACCTTTGTCGAGCTCGATGCGTTGTTCGCTGCCGGCGTCGATGCGGTGACGATCGCGGCGCCGACCCACCTCCATCACGAGATCGCGCTCGCCTGTATCGCCAGGGGAATCCACGTCCTCGTCGAGAAACCGGTGGCGTCCACAGTCGAGGAAGGCCGCGAGATCGTCGCTGCCGCGAAGGAGGCCGGCGTCACCCTGATGATTGGCCATGTGGAGCGCTTCAATCCGGCCGTTGCCACGATCAAGAAGGCGATCGCCGGCGAGGACATCCTCTCGATCGGCATCACCCGGGTCGGTCCGTTCCCGCCGCGCATGTCCAATGTCGGCGTGGTGATCGACCTCGCGGTTCATGACATCGATCTGATCCGCTGGTTCACCGAAAGCGACATTGTCGAAGTGCAGCCGCAACTCGCTTCGGCTATCGCCGAGCGCGAGGACATCGCACTGCTGCAGTTCCGTACGGCGTCCGGCGTGCTCGCCCATATCAACACCAACTGGCTGACGCCGTTCAAGGCGCGCACGGTGACGGTTGCGACGCGGGGCAAGTATGTGACCGGCGATCTGTTGACGCGGCAGGTCACCGAATGTTTCGGCTTCAAGACCGACGGCAGCTATTCCATGCGCCATCTACCCGTTGGCCAGGATGAGCCGTTGCGCGCCGAACTCAATGCCTTCCTCGATGCCGTACGCACTGGCGGCGTGCCCGCGGTCACAGGTGAGGAGGGCGTCGCCTCGCTGGAAATCGCCATCCAGTGTCTGGAGGCACCGAAGACCCTCGCCGCCGCGGCGCCGCGCCCGGCACCGCGCAAGGTTGTCGGCTGATCGACCAGCTCCGGGGCCTGAGGCCGCCGGCCTCGCTTCATCTTTCTCTCCCTTTTCCAACAGGCTTTCTGATGAACCAGCACACCCCCGTTCCCTTCATCGACCTCAATGCCCAGCGCCAGCGGCTGGGACCGTCGGTCGATGAAGCTGTCACCCGGGTGCTCAATCACTGCCAGTTCATCAATGGGCCGGAAGTCGCCAAGCTCGAAGTCGAACTCGCAAAGTATTGCGGCGCCAAGCATGTGATCAGCTGTGCCAGCGGCACCGATGCGCTGATGATGGTGCTGATGGCCAAGCAGGTCGGCCCGGGCGATGCCGTTCTGTGCCCGTCCTTTACGTTCTGCGCGACCGGCGAGGCGGTCGCGCTGGTTGGTGCGTCGCCGGTCTTCGTCGATGTCGATGAAGCCACCTTCAATATCAGCGTTGAATCGATCAAGCGTGGCATCGCCGCGGCGAAGAAGGCCGGTCTCAAGCCGCGCGCCATCATCCCCGTCGATCTGTTCGGCCAGCCGGCCGATCTCGATGCGGTGGCCGCGATCGCCGAGGCCGAAGGCATGTTCGTGCTCGAAGACGCCGCGCAGGCCTTCGGCGCAACCTACAAGGGCAAGCGCGTCGGCACCTCCGCGCTCGCCACCACCACCAGCTTCTTTCCGGCCAAGCCGCTCGGCTGCTTCGGCGACGGCGGCGCGATCTTCACCGATGACGACCGACTCGCCGATACCCTGCGCAGCATCCGCATCCACGGCCAGGGCTCGGACAAGTACGACAATGTCCGTCTCGGCATTACCGGCCGTCTCGACACCATCCAGGCAGCGGTCCTGCTGGAAAAGCTGAAGATCTTCGACGACGAGATCGCCGCCCGCAACAAGGTGGCCGATCGCTATGCCCGCAGCCTCGGCAATCTCGTCGGCGTTCCGCGCGTTGCCGAGGGCAATACCTCGATCTGGGCCTGCTACACCATCCGTCTGCCCAAGGGCACCGACCGCGACGCTTTCGCCAATGCGCTGAAGGCGCAGGGCGTGGCCAGCGCCATCTATTACGCGAAGTCGATGCATATGCAGACCGCCTACAAGGACTATCCGGTCGTCGATGGCGGCCTGCCGGTGAGCGAGGCGCTGTCGGCAGACGTCATCAGCCTGCCGGTACATGCCTATCTCGACGAAGCCGCGCAGGATCGTGTCATTCAAGCGGTGCGTGACGCGCTGGCGTGAGGCTTTTTGCGGGCCACGACTTCGATGGGCCGTCATCGTCCGCCCTGGCGCGCAATTGCGTGCTTGAGCGGGCGATCCAGTATCCGGCACGGCCACTATGAACCACAGCCACCTGTGTATACTGGGTCACCCGGTCGAGCCGGGTGACGACAAAGGCATTCGGGGCAGTAAACTCATCTGATGCTGGGGCGTATTTTCACCGTCGGCGGATACACGCTGCTCTCGCGGATCACCGGATTCGCGCGCGACATTATGCTCGCCGCGATTCTCGGCGCCGGCCCCGTCGCCGATGCGTTCTTTGTCGCGCTCCGGCTGCCCAATCATTTTCGGGCGATCTTCGCCGAGGGCGCCTTCAACGCAGCTTTCGTGCCGGCTTACGCCCATGTGAGCGGGAAGGGTGGTCAGAACGCAGCCCATCTGTTCGCCGATCGCATCTTCACGCTGCTATTTGCCTCGCAGGTCGTTCTGCTTGTGCTCGCCATTGTGTTCATGCCGCAGGCAATGACGATCCTGGCCCCGGGCTTCACCGATGATCCTGCCCAGCGCAATCTCGCCATCGAGCTGACGCGCATCACTTTCCCCTATCTGCTGCTGATCACACTGGTGACGCTCTATGGTGGCATGCTCAATGTGATGCAGCGCTTCGCCAGCGCGGCGGCGGCTTCGATCTTTCTCAATATCTCGATGATGGCGACGCTGGCGCTCGCCGCTTTCTTTCCGAGCGCGGGCCATGCCGCCGCCTGGGGCGTGTTGATTTCCGGCGTGCTGCAATATCTCCTGCTTGCCGGCGACTTGCAGCGCCATGGTGGCCTGCCGCGCTTTGCGCCGCTGCGGCTGGATGGGGACATCCGCGGCTTCTTCCGTGCCCTCGGCCCGGCGACGCTGGGCTCCATGGGCACCCAAGTGGCGCTGTTCGCGGACACGATTATCGCGACATTCCTTCCGGTCGGCGCGCTGTCGGCGCTGTATTATGCGGACCGCCTGAACCAGCTTCCCATCGGGGTGATTGGCATTGCCATCGGAACTGTGTTGCTGCCGGAAATGTCGCGGCGGATGGCGGCGAATGACCATGTCGGCGCCATGGGCGCGCAGCGGCGCGCCTTCCTCTTCACGCTGCTGTTTTCGCTGCCTTTCGTCGCTGCGTTTCTCGTCGTGCCCGATGTCATCATGCGCGCGATGTTTGCGCGCGGCGCCTTCAGCAAAGCCGATGCCGCAGTCGCCGCTGCGACGCTGGCCGCTTACGCCATTGCGCTGATCCCCTTTGTGATGATCCGCAGTGCCGTCGCCACTTTCAATGCCCGCAAGGACACGACCACGCCGATGATCGCCGCACTGACCGGCATCGCGGTCAATGTGGTGCTCAAGATCATGCTGATGGGCTCGCTGGCGCAGATCGGCCTCGCGCTCGGCACAGCAGCGGGCGCGTGGATCAATCTGCTGCTGGTGATCGGCTTTGCCGTGCGTGCCGGCTATCTCGAGTTCGATCGCGGTTTCCTCGTCGCGCTCGGCAAGTTCGCCGTGGCCGGTGTCATCCTCGCCGCCGCTTTGTGGGGCACCGCGCAACAGGCCGCGACGCATCTTGCCGACCTCACAACGCTCCGCGACGAAGCGACGCTGGGCGCTCTCATCATCGTGACTTTGGTCGTCTATTGCGCGTCGATTCTGGCGCTGTTCGGCAGAAGCTGGCTGCGCAATCTGATGCGTGCGCGCTGACGCTGTAGAGCGGAGACCGGCCGATTACGGCTTCGCCGAATCCGGCCCTACGGCATCGTGTTCACGATGCTGCATCGCCCACTTGCCGCTCTTTCTCCGCTGTGTAGACTGTTTCTAAATGTTAGCCGGAGGACCAATGGCACCCATCAAGTTCGGCGTCGGACAAAGCGTCCTGCGCAAGGAAGACGATGCCCTGATCCGCGGCCGTGGCCGCTATACTGACGATCATGCGCCCGTGACGCTCCATGCCCTCGTGCTGCGCTCGCCTCATGCCCACGCCACCTTCACCATCGATGCCAGCGCAGCGCGCGCGATGCCGGGCGTTGCAGCGATTCTGAGTGCGGAAGACACAAAGGATCTCGGCGGTTTGCCGTGCCTGTTCAATCTCGAGGACAATCCTTTCACCGGCCCGGATTATCCGATCCTCGCTGTGAATGAAGTGCGCCATGTCGGCGACGCCATCGCTTTTATCGTCGCTGAAACGGTCGAGCAGGCACGCGATGCCATCGAAGCGATCGAGGTCGAATGGAAGACGCTGCCGTCGATCAACGGTGTCGTGAATGCCGTTGCCAAGGGCGCACCGCAGGTGTGGGGCAAGCATCCCGGCAACGTGCTGTTCGACGTCCCCATTGGGGACAAAAAAAAGGTCGATGAGGTCTTCGCCAAGGCCCCCGTGATCGCCGAAGTGAAGATCGTCAATCCCCGCGTCGTCATCAACTACATGGAGACCCGCGCGGCGATCTGCGAATACGACGCCAAGCGCGATTACATGACGCTGACCATCGGCAGTCAGGGCAGCCACCGTCTGCGCGACATACTTTGCGACAATGTCCTGAAGATGCCGAAGGACAAGATGCGCGTGATCTGCCCCGATGTCGGCGGCGGTTTCGGCACGCGGCTGTTTCCCTATCGCGAATATGCGCTGGTGGCCTTTGCGGCCAAGAAGCTCGGCAAGAACGTCAAATGGGCGGCCGACCGCACTGATCATTTTCTCGGCGATGCGCAAGGGCGCGACAACGTCACGCATGCGCGTATGGCGCTCAGTGAGGATGGCAAGTTCCTCGCCATGGATGTCGATCTGATGGCCGATATGGGCGCCTATCTCTCGACCTTCGGCCCCTATATTCCCCATGGCGGCGCTGGCATGCTGCCGGGCCTCTACGATATCCAGGCTTTCCACTGCCGCGTCCGCACCATCTTCACCAATTCGGTGCCGGTGGATGCCTATCGCGGTGCCGGCCGTCCCGAGGCCGCTTACGTCGTCGAGCGTTTGGTCGATCAGTGCGCGCGAAAACTCGGCATGTCGCCCGATGCGATCCGCCGCAAGAACTTTATTCCGCCAAAGGCGATGCCGTACACGACCGCCACCGGCAAAGTTTACGACAGCGGCGATTTCACCGCGCATATGAAGCGCGCGATGGATGTTGCGGGCTGGAAGGAGTTTCCGAAACGCGCCAAAGCCGCCAAGAAGGACGGTCTCGTCCGCGGCATCGGCATGGCCACTTATGTGGAAGTCTGCGGCACCATGGGCGAGGAGACCGCGAATGTCGCGCTTGGTTCCGATGGCGACATCACCATTCTGATCGGTACGCAATCGACCGGACAGGGGCATCACACCGCCTATGCGCAGATCGTTGCCGAGCAGTTCGGCGTCGCGCCAGAGCGCGTTCATATCATCCAGGGCGACACCGCCAAGGTGGCCACTGGTCTCGGCACTGGCGGTTCGGCTTCGATCCCATCGGGCGGCGTCAGCGTCCAGCGCGCGACAAGACAGCTCGGAATCAATTTGAAAGAACTCGCGGCCGACGCGCTGGAGACCAGCGCAGCCGACCTCGAGATCGACGGCGGTATCGTGCGCATTGCCGGGACTGATCGCTCGGTGTCCTTCGCCGATCTCGCCAGGAAAGCCGATTCGTCCAAGCTGAATGCCAGCGAGACCTTCAGCAGCGCCGATGGCACATTTCCGAACGGAACGCATTCGGTGGAGGTCGAGATCGATCCGTCGACCGGCAAAATCCGCATTGTGAACTACGTCATCGTCGACGATTTTGGTGTCACGCTGAACCCGCTGCTGCTCGCGGGCCAGGTCCATGGCGGCACCATGCAGGGCATCGGTCAGGCGCTGATGGAACAGGCGGTTTACGATCCGCATGACGGCCAGCTCGTCACCGGCACGTTTATGGACTATGCGCTGCCGCGTGCGGCAGATGGTGCGGCGTTCTCGTTCGAGACGCACAACATCCCGTGCACGACCAATCCGATGGGCGTGAAGGGGGCAGGCGAGGCCGGTGCGATAGGCTCGTGCCCAGCCATCATGAACGCCATCATCGACGGCCTGTATCGCGAATACGGGATCGAGCATATCGACATGCCTGCCACCCCCGAGCGGGTGTGGATAGCGATCCGCGAGCAGCAGCGTCTCCACAGGCTTTGAAGTCGCAGTCCTGGGCCGCGCCGGAATAGCCGGCGTCAGGCGGGGTTCACACCAATATTGCACATTAGTCCTAGTTGAATTCCAAAGAAGGAAGCTCTTGATGAAATACGCACTTCTCGTCGCCGGCGCCCTTGTGCTCGGGATCGGCGCCGTTTCGGCCCAGCAGGAAATCGTCAAGGATCGCCAGACGCAGATGAAGGCGACCGGCCGCGCGCTCGGCGGCACGCTCAGCGCCATGGCCAAGGGCGACAAGCCGTACGACCAGGCTGCGGTGGATGCCGCTTTCGTGACTCTAACTGAAACGGCGACCAAGCTGCCGGCGCTGTTTGCCGACAGCACCAAGGGCCTGAAGGAAGGCAATGAATATTCGACCTCGCCAAAGGTGTGGGACGACAAGGCCGGCTTTGCCTCACATATCGAGAGCTTCGGCAAGGCCGTTGCGGATACCAAAGGCAAGGTGAAGGATCTCGACAGCCTCAAGGCCAATGTCGGTGCCATCGGCAAGCAGTGCGGCGCCTGCCACGAGACCTATCGGCTGAAGAGCTGAGGCGACACGTCGCCACAGCAGTGACGTTTCGACGATCCGGCGCGTTGTGTCAGTTCATGATGCCGCGTGCGGATCGTCATTCGTTTAAGTCCACAGAATGGATCACCGCGTGCTGAAGCGCTTCCTTATTCTTTTCGCCTTTTTCTTCGCCATCGGCCTCGGCGTCTATTGGTGGTTGACGATTCCGGCGACCGTCGCGGCCAGCACGTTGTCGGCGCATACGCCTGATCTTGCCAATGGCAAGCTCGTGTTCAATGCCGGTGGCTGTGCGTCATGCCATGCGACGCCCAAGCAGGATGACAGGCTGAGACTTGGCGGCGGGTTGCCGCTGACTTCGCCCTTCGGCACCTTCTACGCCCCCAACATCTCGCCCGATCCGACTGCCGGCATCGGCCGCTGGAGCGAGGCGGATTTCGTCACGGCGCTGCTGAAAGGAACCTCGCCGAAGGGCGAGCATTACTTCCCGGCCTTCCCCTACACCTCATACCAGAAGATGACCTCTGGCGACGCGCGCGACCTGTTCGCCTATATCAAGACGCTGCCGCAGGTCACGAGCAGGGCGCCGGATCACGACGTCGGCTTCCCGTTCGATCTCCGCCGCAATCTCGGGGTCTGGAAATGGCTATTCCTCGACGGCAAGCCGTTCGTCGCCGACAGCTCGAAATCGCCGCAATGGAATCGCGGCGCCTATCTCGTGAATGCGCTCGGGCACTGCGCCGAATGCCACAGCCCGCGCAACCCGCTCGGCGGCATCGAGGAGAAGCAGCGCTTCGCCGGTGGGCCGAACCCTGAAGGGCAGGGCTGGGTGCCGAATATCACTCAAAAGGGCTTGAAGGACTGGAGCGAAAAGGACATCGCCTATTTCCTCAAGACCGGCGAGACGCCCGAAGGCGACACGGCTGGTGGCTCCATGGCGCCGGTGATCCGTAACACGACGCAGCTCAGCGACGACGACCGGGCAGCCATGGCTGCCTATCTGAAATCGCTCCCCGCGGTGGACGGGCCGCCCCGGCCGGCGAAGAAGGGATAGCTGCGACGCGCGCAGGCCGCGTCGCCGCCAGCCGCTAATCTTACCGTGGCTGCGGCGTGCTCGGGCGCGTGTTCGGTTCGCCGGCGAGCAGACGTCTCATCGGGTTCTCCTTGATGCCGAGCTCGGCGATCAGCGATGCCTCATCCGTCATCGCGAAAACCAGGCCGGCGCAGCCGCTATTGTAGGTCTGTCGCAGCCTGCGCCCCTGCAGAAAGGTCGGATCGGTGCTGTTAGCCTCGGCGCTCAGCTTGTTGAGCAGCGCGTTATAGTCGTCGATGCGGGCGTTCAGTCTGGCGACGGCTGCCCGGTCCGCCCGGTTGAGCTGGCGCTGTGCCGTCTTGATCTCGTTGCTTTCGATATCCAGCTTCTTCTGCTTCTCGTCGATCTCCGCATTGATCTTGTCGAGGCGCGGCTGAAGCTCATGGAGTTCGGTCGCCTGCTTCATGCAGGTCTTGAGCTGGTCGCGTGTCAGGGCCGGGCGTTCTTCCGGTGCGCGGAGCAAGAGATCTTTCGCCGGCGGCGCATCGGCCGGCTTCGGCGATTGTGCCCAAGCCCGGCTATCCGCCGCGCCCGATAGCATGGCGGCGGTGGCAACGATACGAGCGACCGATACCCATGTCGGTCTATGGCAAAATGTCATCGGATGTCCCTGATCTCGTCTCCGGGACGAAAAATGTACGTCCCGTAAACTAGACGATTCCAAGTCCGCCAATCCGCAATCGGGCAGGACGCCCTTCTTCCAGGCCGTGCGGGGCAGTCGGCCGCCGCACTGCACGGAAACCCGCCAAGCCATGTCGCGCTGGTGGTTTTCTCGCGCCGGCTCACGTGATTGTGTGACAAACATTCCGCCATGTGGCGATTCCCGCGAATTTCAGCCTCTCCGTCTGCATGAACATCTTCAAAGCCGTGTCGCTGAAAATCGCCAGCACCATGGCCTTTGCCATCATGGGCGCGCTGGGGCGTTATCTTGGCAGCGCCGTTCCGCTCGGTGAGATCGTGTTCTGCCGCGGCCTGTTCGCGCTGATCCCGATCCTGCTGTTCTTTGGCTGGCGCGGCCAGCTGGGCGATGCCGCGCGCACCACGCGCTTTTCCGCTCACCTGGTCCGCGGCTCGTTCAGCGTGATTGGCACCTTCTGCACCTTCGGAGCTCTGGCGCGGCTGCCGATTGCCGACGTCACCGCCATCGCCTTTATCGCGCCGCTGATCACCGTGGTGTTTGCGGCGCTGTTCCTGAAGGAGAAGGTTTACGTCTATCGCTGGTCGGCGGTGGCGGTCGGCTTCTCTGGCGTCATCCTGATGCTGTCGCCGTATTTCCAGAACCATGCCGCCATCACCAACTCGATGATGGTTGGCCTCGGCCTCGCGCTGCTCAATGCCTTCACCTCCGGTGGCGCTACCATCCAGATCCGCCGTCTCACGGCGACCGAATCCTCGTCCGCCATCGTCATCATCATGACCCTGATCGTGATGGCCGCATCGCTGCTGACGGCACCTTTCGGCTGGGTGTGGCCATCGAGCTTTGAGCTCGCATTACTGATCGGCATCGGCATTTTCGGCGGCCTTGGCCAGATGCTGTTCACCGAAAGCTATCGTTACGCGCCTGCCTCCTTCCTTGCGCCGTTCGATTATACGGCGATGCTGTGGGCGTTTCTGCTCGGCTACTGGATGTTCGGCGAGGTGCCGACGGTCTATGTCATCATCGGCGCAGTGATTGTCGCTGCGGCCGGCATTTTCGTCATCCTGCGCGAGCGCCATCTTGGCCTCAAGCGCCTGCGCGACACACCGATGTCGCCGATCTCCGCCATGGCTGATGATGAGGCAGATCCCGATGCACCGGTTACGGTGCTCGGCAAGAAACGATAGAAAACGGTCGTTGTTGCGCTGCACACAAAGCGAGCTGCGGCATTTTAGAATTTGGAACATGCGCAAAGTGGCAGGCCTTGCTCCGGCCACCTCGGTGCACTTAAATGCCGCCTGCCGCATCCACGCGGCATCCCGTGCATGGCGGGCTCAATCGGTGGAATGATCGCGCAAGGATGCTTGCCGCGCAGGCCGCCGTCCCACACGAACCGTCAGCCAAATATCTGTCTGTATCTGCGTTCAACGAAAAGACGCTCCCGTACTCAAAGAGGTTACCAATGGTCAACCGCATGCAATTCTACATTGACGGCGCCTGGGTCGATCCCGTCGTCAAGAAATCGACGCCCGTCGTCAATCCGGCGACCGAAGAAGCGATGTATGAAGTTGCCCTCGGCTCCAAGGCCGATGTGGACAAGGCCGTGGCCGCCGCCAAGCGCGCCTTCGAGACCTTCTCGCAGACCACCCGCGAAGAGCGCGTCGCGCTGCTCGAGAAGATCATCGAGGCTTACAAGGCTCGCATGAAGGACATCGGCGCATCCGTGTCCGACGAAATGGGCGCCCCGCTGCCGATGGCCGAGCGCCTTCAGGCCGGTGCTGGTCTCGGCCACCTGACGGCGACCCTCGACGTCCTCAAGAGCTACCCGTTTGACGAGAAGCACAACCAGGCCGTCATCACCAAGGAGCCGATCGGCGTCGTTGGCATGATCACGCCCTGGAACTGGCCGCTCAACCAGATCGCCTGCAAGGTCGCCCCCGCGATTGCAGCCGGTTGCACCATGATCCTGAAGCCGTCGGAATTCACCCCGACCTCGGCGCTGATCTTTGCCGAAGTGCTGCACGAAGCCGGCGTGCCGAAGGGCGTGTTCAATCTCGTCAACGGCCTCGGCCCTGAGGTCGGCGTCGCCATGAGCGAGCATCCGGATATCGACATGGTGTCGTTCACCGGTTCGACCCGCGCCGGTATCGACGTCGCCAAGCGCGCCGCCAACACCGTGAAGCGCGTCAGCCAGGAACTCGGCGGCAAGTCGCCGAACGTGATCCTGGAAGGCGCCGACTACGTGAAGGCCGTCACCGGCGGCGTCGCGCACATGTTCAACAATTCCGGACAGTCGTGCAACGCACCGTCGCGCATGATCGTGCCGCAGGGCGCGATGAAGGAAATCGCCGCCATTGCCAAGGCCCAGGCCGACAAGACCAAGGCCGGTGATCCGCGTGCCGACGGCACCGTGATCGGCCCGGTGGTCAATCGCGGCCAGTGGGACAAGATCCAGGGCCTGATCCAGAAGGGCATCGACGAAGGCGCCACGCTGGTTGCCGGCGGCCCCGGTCTGCCGGAAGGCGTCAACAAGGGCTTCTATGTCCGTCCGACGATCTTCGCCGACGTCACCGAGGACATGACCATCGCGCGCGAGGAAATCTTCGGACCGGTGCTCGTGATCATGGGCTCGAAGGACGAGGCTGATGCACTCCGCATCGCCAACGACACGCCCTATGGTCTCGCTGGCTACGTCTCGGCCGACACGATCGAAAGCGCCCGCAAGTTCGGTCGCCGCATCCGCGCCGGCAACGTCAATCTGCAGGGCGCCCCGAACGACCGCACCGCGCCGTTCGGCGGCTACAAGCAGTCCGGCAACGGCCGTGAATGGGGCAAGGCCGGCCTCGAGGATTTCCTCGAGATCAAGGCCATCGCAGGCTACGACGCGGCGTAAGACCGCGTTTCGAAGCGTCAGGCTTCGTGACTGAAAACGCCGGGGCGAAAGCTCCGGCGTTTTTGTTTTGACGAGGAGCCAAAAGGCGGACGTCGCGTCGGCGGCAGAACTGCGCGATTAGACCTGGTTGTCGCGCGCGGCTTAATCTTTCGTTCAGAATATGGGTATCGGCACCGCCAAATATACCAGTCCGTTAGACTTCATCGGCATGATCTGGTTGAAGGTCGTCTTGATCGAAGCTGAAGGTGGCGTCGTTGGCCGAAACGCGAAAGATGGAGGGACTGCGCACACGCCTCACTGCTCTGCGGCGCATGCTGGCTTCGATGGCAGGGCTGATCGGCTCCGACTATGCGACGAAAGAGCAAGCATGGGAAATGCTGGAAGGGCTCTTCAACCCGCTGGCGCATGCACTAACTGCGACGGCCATCACGATCGTCGCCTGGCATAACTGGCACGCCTACGGATCTCTTGCCTCCGTACCGGCGGCCATCATCGTTATCGGGACATTCGCTATCCGTCTTGCTTTCGTCCGCCGCTTTCACCGCCGCGGGCCGGATGCACGGGTTTCCGATTGGGTTCGTCGGTTTGCCTCATCCAGCTTCATCGCGGCTTTGGGTTGGGGCTCAAGCCTGTCTATTCTGCTTTACACCACTGAAGGGGCGACCAGGTTTGCTGTCTTCGCGCTGATCTCTGCTCCGATCCAGGGAGCCAGCGCGCGCGCCTATGCCATGCCGGGGGGGGTGATTCTTCACATCAGCATCGTGCTGGGTATGATCAGCGTGACCGCAACGGCGTTCGGCGTGACGGTCGCCATTCCGCTGGCGCTTCTCTATCTGTGGTACCAGGTTGGCTTCGTCTCCGAGCTGTTCACATTCCGGACGAGAATGCTGAAGGCCGACCACGATAATCGCGCATTGCTTGGCTAGGTGACGCGCTACAATGCAGATCTTGCAGTCATGAATGCCCGGCTGTCGACATTTGCGCTCACTGATGGCTTGACCGGGGTCAGCAACCGGCGGGATTTCGACGAAAAGCTCAGGCGAAGTTTGCAGGATCAACCCATGCATGCCGCGTCGTTGGCGTTGCTGCTAATCGATGTCGATCATTTCAAGCGCTTCAACGACAATTTCGGACATCTGGTCGGCGACGAATGCCTTAAGCTCGTGGCGGCCGCGATCCGGAGTGTGGAGCGCGCCGACGACTTCACGGCGCGTTATGGCGGCGAGGAATTCGCGCTCATCCTGCCCGCGACGACCCGCGCAGATGCCTTGATGGTCGCCGAACGGGTGCGGCTGGCCGTTGCAGCCATGGACTGTAGCGCTTTGCCGAATCCCGCCAGGGGACTGACCGTGAGTATTGGTGTCGGCATCGCCGTGGCCAACGCGAACATTCAGCCACGAACGCTGCTGGAAGCGGCCGACAGTGCTTTGTATCTGGCCAAGCAGAGTGGGCGCAATTGCGTCAGAGACGGCATGGCGTCAGGACAACAACTGCAACAGATCGCCTGATCGGTCAGCCGCCCAGCGCACCCTGCGTGTTCACATAAACCGCATAAATCGACTGGCTTGCCGCCATGAACAGCCGGTTGCGCTTGCGGCCGCCGAAAGCAACGTTGGCGCAGCGTTCGGGCAGTGCGATGCGGCCGATCGGCGTGCCGTCCGGCGCGAACACCATCACGCCGTCGAGTTCAGGTGTCCCCATCCCCCAGCCGCACCACAGATTGCCGTCGGTATCGCAGCGCATGCCGTCCGGCGTGCCGGGACCGGCATCGATGGCGATGCGCTTGTTTCTGAGCGTCTTGCCATCGGGTGCGACATCGTAAGCAAGGATTTTTCGCGTCGGCACGCCGCGCGATTCTACGATGTAGAGGATCGTCTCGTCCGGCGAGAAGCAGAGCCCGTTCGGCGCAAGAATGTCGTCGGCAACGATGCTCGGCTGCAGCGTCTCGCCATCGATGCGATACACGTTCATCCCGATCTCGGACGGTGCCTTGTCGCCTTCGTAATCGCTCAGGATGCCGAAGGCGGGGTCGGTGAACCAGATCGATCCATCGGATTTCACCACCACGTCATTCGGTGAATTCAGCCGCTTGCCCTCGAAGCGATCCATCAGCACGGTGATGCTGCCGTCATATTCGGTGCGGATCAGGCGGCGGCCGTGCTCGCAGGTGATCAGCCGGCCTTGCCTGTCGCGCGTATTGCCATTGGCGTAATTCGATGGTTTGCGGAAATCGCTGACCGCGCCGGTCTCTTCATCCCAGCGGATGATGCGATTGTTGGGAATGTCCGAGCAGAGCAGATAACGGCCATCGCCGAACCAGACCGGGCCTTCCGCCCATCGCAGGCCGGTGGCGATGCGCTCGACGGCGCCGAGCTTGATCCAGTATTTCTCGAAGCGGGAATCGAGGGCGGTGATAGCGGGGTCGGGATAATAGGCCGCCGGCTGCCAGCCGCGCGATGACGTATCGGACATTGGCGTCTCGTTCACTGTCGTTTCCTCGGATGCGTTGCTAGCATCGGCAGGGATGGGCGGCAAGCAATGCCGGTTGCGCTGCCTTGCTGGGACGCCGGCGCTGCGCCATACTTGTCTGACAACTGACAACATCACGAGGGACGGGAATGCCAACGATCTTGATGACGGGCGCCTCGGGCGGCATTGGCACGCGTTTGCGCGAACTCCTGCCGCCGATCTATCCGGACCTTGTGCTTAGCGATCTCACGACGCCGCCGAATCTCAAATCCGCCGAGACATTCAAGCAGGCCGACCTCGCCGATCTCGCGGCCGTTGAATCCATCTGCGACGGCGTGGATGGCATCCTGCATTTCGGCGGCTTCTCGGTGGAAGGGCCGTGGGATACCATCCTGCAGGCCAATATCATCGGTTGCTACAATCTGTTCGAGGCTGCGCGCAGGAAAGGCGTGAAGCGCATCGTGTTCGCCTCCTCGAACCATGCAGTCGGCTTCTATCCGCGTCACAGCAAGATCCCGCCCGCAGTCACCGCGCGACCCGACAGCCGCTATGGCGTCAGCAAGGTATTTGGCGAGGCGCTCGGTGCGCTCTATGCGGACAAGCATGGCCTTGCGGTGACATGTCTGCGCATCGGCAATTTCGGCGATGTGCCGCTCGACAGGCGCCGGCTGTCGATCTGGCTGAAGCCGGAAGATCTGGCGCAACTCTGCCGCATCGGGCTCGAACATCCCGACATCCATTTCGAGGTGCTGTACGGCGCCTCCTGGAACGAGCGTGCCTGGTGGGATAACACGCGCGCCTACGAGCTCGGTTACCGCCCCACCGGCAAGGGCGAGGATCACCGCGAACATGCGATGGCGGAACAGGCCAAGCTGAAGCCCGATCCTATCGGCGATTTCTATCAGGGCGGCGCTTTTTGCAGCGCCGAATTCGCCGGCGATTTCAGCAAGATTTGGGAGCCGAAATCGTAGGATGGGTTGAGCGAAGCGAAACCCATGCTGTCCGTCGTCTCGGCAGGCTCCGCCGATGGGGTGCCGCTCTGCCGTTGCGCCTGCGCTCAACCCATCCCACAGCCTCCGCATTGACTTCCGCTCCCGCGGCTTCATAAGAAACGTTCAAAACAAGCATTGGGAACGCGAGAATGGCCGACGGATTGCGCAAGGGACTCACGAGCTATGGCGATGCCGGTTTTTCCCTGTTCCTGCGAAAAGCTTTCATCAAGGCGATGGGCTATTCCGACGATGCGCTCGACCGCCCCATCGTCGGTATCACCAACACCCACAGCGACTACAATCCCTGCCACGGCAATTCGCCCCAGATCATCGAGGCGGTGAAGCGCGGCGTGATGCTCGCCGGCGCGCTGCCGATGGTGTTCCCCACCATCTCCATCGGCGAAAGCTTTGCGCATCCGACCTCGATGTATCTGCGCAATCTGATGGCGATGGATACCGAGGAAATGATCCGCGCGCAGCCGATGGATGCCGTGGTCGTGATCGGCGGCTGCGACAAGACGCTACCGGCGCAGATCATGGCGGCGCTCTCCGTCGATCTGCCGACGGTGGTGATCCCCGTCGGCCCCATGGTTGTCGGCCATCACAAGGGCGAGGTGCTGGGCGCCTGCACCGACTGCCGCCGCATGTGGGGCAAGTTCCGCGCCGGCGAGATCGATCAGCAGGAGATCGACGACGTCAATGCGCGCCTCGCGCCATCGGTGGGCACCTGCATGGTGATGGGCACGGCCTCCACCATGGCCTGCATCACCGAAGCCATGGGTCTGTCGCTGCCGATGAGCGCGACCATCCCGGCGCCGCATGCGGAGCGCTTCCGCTCTGCCGAAGCCAGCGGCAAGGTCGCCGCCGAACTGGCGAAGAACAAGGGCCCGAAGCCGAGCGAATTTCTCACGCCAGGCTCGTTCCGCAATGCGCAGGTGGTGCTGCAGGCGATCGGCGGTTCCACCAATGGCCTGATCCATCTCACGGCTATGGCCAACCGGACGCCGAACCGCATCGATCTCGGTGCTTTCGACGATCTCGGCCGCGATGTGCCGGTGCTGGTCGATCTGAAGCCGTCCGGCGATCACTACATGGAGCATTTCCATCACGCCGGCGGCGTGCCGAAGCTGATGGCCCAGCTCGGCGACCTCATCGATCTCGATGCGAAATCGGTAACCGGCCAGACCCTGCGCGACATCGTTGCGAAGGCTGAGGATGTGCCGGGGCAGGATGTGATCCGTTCGAAAGATAATCCCATCAAACGGGAAGGCGGGCTAGCCATTCTGCATGGCAATCTCGCGCCGCGCAGCGCTGTCATCAAGCATGCGGCGGCCTCGCCGAAGCTTCTGCAGCACACCGGCCGCGCTGTCGTGTTCGAGTCGGTTGAGGACATGACCAACCGCGTCGACGATCCCGAACTCGATGTCACCGCCGATGACGTGCTGGTACTCCGCAATGCCGGCCCGAAGGGCGCGCCGGGCATGCCCGAGGCCGGTTATCTGCCGATTCCCAAAAAGCTGGCGCGCGCAGGCGTGAAGGACATGGTGCGCATCTCCGACGCCCGCATGAGCGGCACGGCCTTCGGGACGATCGTGCTGCATATTACGCCGGAGAGTGCGGTCGGCGGGCCGCTGGCGCTGGTGAAGAACGGCGACATGATAAGGCTGGATGTGGCTAAGCGGAGCATCGATCTTCTGGTGGACGAAGCCGAGCTTGCGAAGCGTGCTGCCGCGTTGCCGAAGCCGGAGGCGCCGGACTGGGCCAGGCGCGGCTACGCGCATCTGTTCCACACGACGATCATGCAGGCCGATGAAGGCTGTGATTTCGACTTCATGACCGGGCAGGGGAAGGTCTGATTGTCGTTACCCTCCCCCTCCAGGGGAGGGTAAAGAACTATACCTTCGCCTCGAACTCTTCTTTCACCGCCGCGATATCTGTCAGCGTCGGCAGCCCGCTCTCATTGCCGAGCTTCTGAATCTTGTAGCTCGATGCCGCCCGGGCGAACTGGAAATGCTCCGACCAGCTCGCCCCGGGATTTGCGAGATATGAATACACATAGGCGCCGTGAAACACGTCGCCGGCGCCATTGGTATCGATCACGCGTTCGCGCGGGATCGGATAAGCAGGCTGCGTGTGCACAGCGCCCGCTTCGTCATACCAGAGCAGTCCCTTCTCGCCGAGCGTGACACCGCCGACGCGGCAGCCGCGGCCCTTGAGATATTCGAGCATCTTCTCTGGCGTCAGATCCATCTGTTCGCAGAGTCGCTCGGCGACGATGGCGACATCGATATATTCCAACAGTTCATGCGTATTGGTGCGCAAGCCGCCGCCGTCCAGCGAGGTGAGAATGCCAGCCTCGCGGCACAGTTTCGCATAGTGGATCGCAGCATCGGGCTGATGCCCGTCCACATGCAGCGCGCGGCAGGCGCCAAGGTTGAGGAGCGGAAACGGATGGATATGCTCGTCGTCGCGGCAGCGGACGATGGCGCGTTTGCCGTCCTTCGGCATGATGAAGGACAGTGACGATGACGCCACCTTGCGCGGATGAATCTCGATATTGTATTTCGCACTCATGTCCATGAACATGCGCCCGAGCCAGTCATTGGCCACGGTGGCGATCAGGTCGGGCACGATACCGAGCTTGGCGCAGCAGAACGCCGCGGTGACGGCATTGCCACCAAACGACACCGCATAGTCGGAGGCGACATGCTTTTCATCGCCAGTCGGCATATGGTCGGTGATGAAGGTGACGTCGATATAGGTCTGTCCGATAAAGAGCGCTTTCATGAATCCGTCCGTCGCGTCAGGGGGGATGGCGGTACGGCCGCCGGCCTCGGCCACATCGAACAGCTTAACAGCCGCCGCGCCGCCCGCCATCGAAAATTGTGCGGTGCCGCACGGGCCGCCCGCGAATCCTGTTTGTGCTTCGGTCGTGGCCGCACTGGGGCAATCGCGCAAAGCGGCTGCGTCGTCTTGACCAGTTGGCCGTAAAAGCTGGCATAGTGGCGCAGCAAGAAACAGGAGGAGAGAACGATGATCACCGGGCTGGATCATGTCGTCATTCTGCTGAACGATCTGGAGGTGGGCATTGCCACCTACCAGACGTTGTTCTCGCGCAAACCCGCCTGGCGCAGCACCAGCGAGGGCGCCGAGCTTGCGATCTTCACTCTTGCCAATATGTCCGTCGAACTGATGGCCCCGCATGGCGAGGGCACGGCCGCGACCCGCATCCGCGCGGTGCTGCCGGAAAGCGGCGCCACGCTCGCCAGCATCTGTTTTGCGACCGATGATATTGCGAAGATGCATCGCCGCCTCGATCGCGTGGCCCTCAAGCCGGATCCCATCACCGAGGTCGAGAGCCGGGATCGCGACACCGGCGCCACGTTGTCCTGGAAGCGTACCCGCGCGGCCACCGATCATACCCGCGGCGTGCGCCAGTTCTTCCTTGAGCTGGATGGTGAGCGCCAGGTTTCGGCCAGTACCAGCAAGACGCCGATCATCGGCCTCGACCACATCGTCGTCGCGACGCAGGACCCCGAACGTGCCGCCGCGCTCTATGGCGCGCGGCTTGGCCTCGATCTCGCGCTGGATCGCTCCAATCCGGATTGGGGGCACCTGATGTTCTTCCACTGCGGCGATCTCGTCGTCGAACTGGTCAAGCGCCCGCACGACCAAGGCGACGTCAATCGCGACGTATTGTGGGGCATGACCTGGCGTGTCGCCGATATCGATGCGACGCGCGAACGTCTGCTCGCCGCTCATGTCACTGTCTCCGAGGTGCGGAGCGGCCGTAAGCCCGGCACCCGTGTCGCCAGCCTGCGCGATGGCACGCTCGGCATTCCGACGCTGCTGATCGAGCGGGAGGAGAGAGAGGGGTAAGATTGCAGGATAGCAGAGCGTAGTCGGTAGCCCGGATTGAACGAAGCGCAATCCGGGAACCGGAGCTTCAACTATCTCGGCATCCCCGCATTACGCTCCGCTCCATGCAGCTACGCTCACTGCCGCTCATCGCACGAAGTGCGAAATCCCTTGCCACAGCAGCACCAGCGAGATTACCAGCAGCATGGCATAGGCGATGTTGTAAAACAGGTCGGTAGGCGTGCGCTTCACCAGCCAGATGCCGGCGAAATTGGTCAGCACGGCCGCGGGCAACAGCAGCAGCGATGTCGCGAAATTCGCGGTGTTGAACTGGCCGAGCGCCAGATAGGGCACGATCTTCAGTGCATTCACGATGGCGAAGAAGATCGTCATGGTGCCGACCAGCATCAGCTTGGGCAGCCGCTGCGGCAGCACATAGACCTGGAAGGGCGGGCCACCCGCCTGTGTCATGAACGACGTGAAGCCCGAGACTGCACCCCAGAACACGCCAGCGGCCGGCCCCATGCGGCGCGGTTCGAGCTGGGCGCGTTTGCGCCAGACATCGATGACGAAAACCAGGCCGATCAGGCCGACGGTGATCCGCACCGCATTGTCGGAAATGACGGAGGCGAGCAACCATGCCAGTGCCATGCCGGCGATAGCGCCGGGCAGCATGATCTTCAGGTTTGAGGCGTCCCATTCGCGTCGATAGACGTAAAGTGAAATCAAATCCTGCGTAATCAGCACCGGCAACAACAATGCTGCAGCTTCGAGCGGTGGTAGATATAGCGCCAGTAGCGGCGTTGCCGCGATCCCAACCCCGGCAAAGCCGCCCTTGGACAGGCCCAGGAAAAGCACCGCGGGAATGGCGACGACATAGAAAAACGGGTCGGTGATGATGGTAGGCACGGCGGGATCCGGTTGGGCCGCGCAGTGATAGCGACGCGTCAGCTAAAAGGCGATGGATGTTTATGCATACTCGCCAGAACGTATGCGGTTCTCAATGCTGCAACCGCATGCTACACGCGATGAGGTTGCCGGTGTGATCCATCATACCGGTCGGCGACAGGGACAAGGTTTGGCCAAGAAGCAAACGACCAGGCAAGCGATCAGGACGAGATCGACCAAGGCGGGCAAGTCGGCAGGCAGGGCCCAGAGGTGGCAGCGGGACCCCGAGGGCATGCGTCTGCGCATCCTGGAGGCGGCGACGAAGGAATTTGCTGCGCGCGGCTTGGCCGGTGCGCGTGTCGATCGCATCGCAGCGGCTGCCGGCGCCAACAAGCGCATGCTGTACTATCACGTCGGCAAGAAGGATGATCTCTATCTGGCAGTGCTGGAAGGCACCTATGCCAAGATTCGTGCAGAGGAGCGCACGCTCGATCTCGAGCATCTCGATCCGCCGGAAGCGATCGAGAGCCTGATCACCTTCACCTGGAACTACTTCATCCGTAATCCGGAATTCCTCGCGCTGCTCAACACCGAGAATCTGGAGCGCGCCAAGCACATCAAGCGTTCCGACAAAGTGAAGTCGATGCATTCGCCATTTGTGGAGATGATCCGCCAGGTCGTCGTGCGCGGCGTCGCGTCCGGCGACTTCAAGGTCGCGATGGATCCTGTTCAGCTCTACATCTCCATCGCCGGCCTCAGCTTCTTCTATATCGGCAACAATGCGACGCTCAGCGTCATCTTCGGCCGCGATCTCCTGGCTAAGGACGCCAAGGACGAGCGGCTGGCGCATATGGTGTCGCTCATTCTCGGAGCCTTGACCGGGCGCTCGCCCGCGGAATTTCCGGTGCCGAGAACTCAGCCTGTCATCCCTGCGAAAGCGGGAATTCAGTAACCGTTTCGGCCCGCGATCGTGCGTCTAACTCGAAGTGTGCTGGATCGCCCGGTCGAACCGGGCGGTAACGGTCGTGCCTTTTATCGACAGTCTATCAGGCTGAAATCGCTGTAGAAATATCTCTAGTTGATCGGCTGATTGACAAGTCAATCAGTGTGGCTAGTATTTATCCAGTGAGTTAATTACGACTGCGAAGCCGGCCGATCGAGCTAGCCAACCAAACAGGCCAATGAAAACCGGCAATGGGAGACGAGACGCGTGAGTGAGAAAAAGGCGCCAGGGGCAGTTACCAGACTGCTGAATTCTTCGTGGCTGCGCCCGTTCATATTCCTGCTTTTCATCATCGCTGCATGGGATCTATCGATCCGCATTTTCGGCATTCCGGCCTATCAGATCCCGGCGCCGATGGATGTGGTGAAGGTGTTGATCTCCGACTGGCCCGAACTCCTCTCGCAGTCGTGGCCGACGACCTATGCGACGCTGCTCGGCTTCCTCGCGTCCGCCGTGTTCGGGATTCCGATCGCGATGCTGATTGCGGGCTCGCGCACCGTCGAAAGCTACGTCTATCCGCTGCTCGTGTTTTCTCAGTCGATCCCGAAGGTCGCCATCGCGCCGCTTTTTGTGGTGTGGTTCGGCTTCGGCATCATCCCGAAAATCATCTCGGCCTTCCTGCTCGGCTTCTTCCCCGTCGTCGTTTCTGCGGTGCAGGGCTTCAAGTCGGTCGATCCCGATATGGTCGATCTCGCCCGCGCGATGAAGGGTAGCCGCATGCGCGTGTTCTGCGCGGTGAACCTGCCGCATGCCCTGCCGGCGATCTTCTCGGGCCTCAAGGTCTCGGTCACGCTCGCTGTTGTCGGCGCCGTCGTCGGCGAATTCGTCGGCTCCAATTCCGGCATCGGCTACGTGCTGCAGCGGTCCATCGGCACCTTCGACTTGCCGACCATGTTCGCGGCCCTCGTTATTCTCGCGCTGCTCGGCGTCATCCTGTTCTGGATCGTCGATCGCATCGAGAAGATTGCGATTCCGTGGCACGTCAGCCAGCGCGCTGATGTTTTCGTCGCGTCCTGATTGGACGCCAATATCCAAAAGCGGCCCGGCTGAACGGGCCGCCATCACCTGCTTCAATGGGAGGCTGACTATGCTGAAATGGGTTACCGCCGTATCCACTGCCGCGATCGCTGCGACGATCGCCTTCACCGCGCCGGCCGCTGCCGCCGACAAGGTGACGCTGATGCTCAACTGGTATGTCTATGGCGAGCATGCGCCGTTCTATTACGGCAAGGCCAAGGGTATCTATGCCGCTGAAGGCATCGATCTCGACATACAGGAAGGCCGTGGTTCGGCCGCCACCGTGCAGGCCGTCGCTGCCAAGACCGTGAATTTCGGCTATGCCGACGTCCCGACCATGATGCGCGCCGCCGTGAAGGGCGCTCCGGTGGTCGCCACCGGCGTGCTGCTGCAGACCACGGCCATGTCGGCCATGGGCTTCGTCGACAAGAACATCAAGAAGGCCGAGGACCTGAAGGGCAAGACGGTGGCGATCACGCCAGCCGACGCGCTTACACAGATCTGGCCGCTGTTCCTGAAGAAGGCCGGCCTCAAGGAATCCGATCTCAAGACCGTCGCCGGCGATGCACAGACCAAGCTGAACGCCGTCATCAACGGCCAGGCCGACGTGCTGTTGGGCTACGTCATGGACCAGTCCATGAAGATCAAGGACGCCACCGGCAAGGACGTCAATACGATCAAGTTCGCCGACTACGGCATCCATCTCGTCTCGTCGGGCATCATCGCCAACACCGACTGGGCCAAGGCCAATCCGGATCTCGTCAAGCGCTTCATGAAGGCGACCATTAAGGCCGTCGAGGAAGCCCAAAAGGATCCGAAGGCTGCCGCGCAGTCGATCCTCGATGCCAATCCGAAGGGCGGCAAGATCGATACCCTGACCCAGGGCTTCGAACTCACCACCCAGTTCTACAAGACGCCGGAAACCAAGAACAAGCCGGTGTTCAGCGTCACCGACCAGAACATGAAGGAGTCGGTGGAACTGATGGTCGAGTATGGCGGTCTGGAAGCGAAGGCCAAAGAGAATCCGAAGGCCTTCTACACCAACGACTATCTGCCGAAGTAAGCGCAAGCGAACAGGAAGACTGATGACTGCAACGATGAAAGCCACGAGCCACATGAGCGTCGATCAACCCAGCGCGCATCTTCGTGTCGTGTCGGAGCAGCCGCAAAACGCGGCGTCGGGGATCAATCTCTCCGGCGTCTCCAAGACCTACGGGACCGGCGACGGCAAGGTGCAGTCGCTGCGTCCTTTGGATTTTCACATCAATGACGGCGAGTTCTTTGTCGTGGTCGGCCCGTCCGGCTGCGGCAAGTCCACGCTGCTCAAGATGATCTCGGGCCTGTTGCCGCCGACCACCGGCGAAATCCGCGTCGATGGCAACAAGGTCACCGAGCCTCATGGCGATGTCGGCATCGTATTTCAGAATGCGCTGCTGCTGCCGTGGCGGAACATTCTCAACAACGTGCTGATGCCCATCGATATGAAGGGCGAGAAGCGCGAAAAGTACATTCCGCGCGCCAAAGAACTGCTCAAGATGGTCGGCCTCGAAGGTTTCGAGAAGAAGTTGCCGTGGCAGCTGTCCGGCGGCATGCAGCAGCGCGCCTCGATCTGCCGTGCGCTGGTGCACGATCCCAAGATCATGATGATGGACGAGCCCTTTGGCGCGCTCGATGCCATGACGCGGGAGAAGATGAATGTCGAGCTGTCGCGCATCCAGCGCCGCACCGGCAAGACCATTTTGCTGATCACCCATTCGATCCCGGAAGCGGTTTTCTTGGCCGACAAGGTGCTGGTCATGACCGAGCGCCCCGGCGGTATCGCGGCCATCTATGACGTGCCGCTCGGCCGCGATCGCAATCTCGATGTGATGTCGAACCCGATCTTCACCGATCTCGTCGCCCGCATCCGCAAGCATTTCATGACCAACAGCGCGCTGGACTGAAGCCGTTGAACACCGCACCACGTATTGCCCTGCGAGATATCACGCTGTTCGAGCGCCCGACGGCGTTCGTGCGGCCGTTTCGCTTCGGCAGCGTAACGGTTCATGCGGCGCCGCAGGCTTTCATACGCGTCGAGCTCGAGGTCGAGGGCAGGGGCGTGTTCGTCGGTGCCTCCGCCGAGCTCATGGTGCCAAAATGGTTCGACAAGCGGCCCCATCTTGCCATTGATGACACGGTGAACGAGCTGCGCCAGTCGCTGGCGATCGCGAAGGATCTCTATCGCGCGCAGTCCGGTTACATCACGGCTTTCGGCCTGCATGCCGCCTGTGTCGGCGCGCAGATGCAGGCCTGCGCCGCACGCGACATTCCTCTGCTCGCCGCCGCTTTCGGTCCCGCCGAGATCGACAAGGCCGTTCTTGATGCTTTGCTCCGTGGTCTCGGTACCGATTTCTTCATCGGCATGAAGGCGAATGTCGCCGGCCTCACGCCACGTCTCGCGCCCGATCTCGGCGCCGATGACATCGCGACGTTCCTTGCCAGCCGCGAGTGCCTGCCGCGTGTCGCGCTGCGCCACACCGTCGGCCTCGACGATGTGGTCGAAGGCGAGGGCGGTGTCGCCGATCCCACTGAGAATTCCGGCGCGCGCTACTTCAAGCTGAAGATGAATGGCGATCCAGACGCGGATGCCATCAGGCTGACGCGCATCGGCAACGCGCTAACGACGCTGCCTTACGATTATCAGGTCACGCTCGACGCCAATGAGCAATATGCCGATCTGCAAGCGCTCTGCACGCTCGTCGATCGCCTCGACAAGGACACAGCACTCGCGCCGATCGCATCAAAACTGCTCTATATCGAGCAGCCGATGCCGCGCGATATCACGCGCGAACAGCCGCTCGGTTTGCTCAGCTCGCGCTCCTTCATCATCGACGAAGCCGATGATAGCTGGGACGCATTCCCCGCTGCCAAACAGCTGGGCTATCGCGGCATCTCGTCAAAATCCTGCAAGGGGTTTTACAAGTCCATCGCCAATGCCACCCGCGCCGCCGCGTGGAGCGCGCAAGGCACGCCGCATTTTATCACCGGCGAGGATCTCACCTGCCAGGCCGGCCT
This sequence comes from Bradyrhizobiaceae bacterium PARB1, assembly GCA_002256345.1. Classification (GTDB taxonomy): domain Bacteria; phylum Pseudomonadota; class Alphaproteobacteria; order Rhizobiales; family Xanthobacteraceae; genus Tardiphaga. The sequence continues at coordinate 171,057 of NKIY01000006.1, forward strand.
TGGCGTGCAGCAGGATCTCGCGCTCGGCGCGTTGATCGGCGTCACCCATGCCGAGCGCAACGGCCATCACTATGTCGATGGCTTTGGCTTCGCGCCCGCTGGCGAGGCGGAAGCCTTCTTAGCTGCGCATCCCGATCTCTACAGCCGCGATGAAGATTTCATCCGTCTGCAGATCAATGACGGCGATCTCCTTACGGGATCGCTCACCACTCCCGGATTTGCATCCGGCGCACATCCGGACTGGACGGCAATGACGCCGCTCGCAGTCCCTCAAACTAAAGTTCTTCAGGAGTCCTGACTATGGCTGTCCACCGCCTTGGCATTATCATGAACGGCATCACCGGCCGTATGGGTCTCAACCAGCATCTGATCCGCTCGATCGTTGCGATCCGCGCGCAGGGCGGTGTCACGCTGAAGAACGGCGATCGCATGATGCCGGATCCGATCCTGGTCGGCCGCAATGCCGAGAAGATCGAAGGCCTCGCAAAACGTTTCGGCATCGAGCGCTGGACCACCGATCTCGACAAGGCGCTGCAGGATCCGAACGACACCATCTTCTTCGACGCCGCCACCACCCAGGCGCGTCCGGGCCTGCTGCAAAAGGCCATCGCCGCCGGCAAGCACATCTATTGCGAGAAGCCGATCGCGACCAATCTCGCCGAAGCCATCGACGTCATCAAGGTCGCCAACGCCAAGGGCCTCAAGCACGGCACCGTGCAGGACAAGCTGTTCCTGCCCGGCCTGAAGAAGCTCGCGATGCTGCGCGATAGTGGCTTCTTCGGCCGCATGCTCTCGGTGCGCGGTGAGTTCGGTTACTGGGTGTTCGAAGGCGACTGGCAGGAAGCCCAGCGCCCGTCCTGGAACTATCGCGCCGAAGACGGCGGCGGCATGATCCTCGATATGGTCTGCCACTGGCGCTACGTGCTCGACAATCTGTTCGGTGAGGTCGAGAGCCTCACCTGCCTCGGCACCACCGACATCCCGGCGCGCTGGGACGAGCAGGGCAAGGAATACAAGGCGACCGCCGACGACTCGGCCTATGCCACCTTCAAGCTGAAGGGCGGCGTTATTGCTCACATGAACATGTCCTGGGCCACCCGCGTCTATCGCGATGACCTCGTCACCTTCCAGGTTGATGGCACCCACGGTTCGGCCGTCGCCGGTCTCACCGAATGCATGATCCAGGCCCGTCAGGCCACGCCGCGTCCGGTCTGGAATCCCGACGAGAAGCGCACCCACGACTTCTACGGTGACTGGCAGAAGGTTCCGGACAACGCCGTCTATGACAACGGCTTCAAGGAGCAGTGGGAAATGTTCATCCGTCACGTCTGCGAGGACGCGCCGTATAAATACACGCTGCTCGAAGGCGCCAAGGGCGTGCAGACGGTGGAAGCCGCATTGCAGAGCTGGAAGGAGCGTCGCTGGGTCGACGTTCCCGCACTCAAGGTCTGAGGTCTCGTCATGAACAAGCCAGTCCAGTCCACCACCGGCTCATCGCTGTCGCTGAAGCTGCCGACCGCCGATCGCAGCATCGAGACCTATCGTCTCGCGGCCTCGCGTTCGTTCCCGGCCAAGCTGAGCGGCACGCTCAATCGCGTCGCCTTTTCGGCGGCGCATGTGGTGGCCGATCCGCTCGCCGAATGCGATCCGTGGCTCAATCAGGCCATCGATTGGGACAAGACCATCGCATTCCGTGAGCATGTGTGGGATCTCGGCCTCGGCGTCGCCGAAGCCATGGATACTGCCCAGCGCGGCATGGGTCTGGACTGGCCGACCTCGCTCGAACTGATCACGCGCTCGGTGAATGCCGCAAAGCCCCGCAATGGCCTCGTGTTCTCCGGCGCCGGCACCGACCACCTCGCGGTGGAAGATGCAAAATCCATCGACGACGTCATCAAGGCTTACGAACAGCAGTTCGAAGCCATTGAGAAAGTCGGCGGCCGCATCATCCTGATGGCGTCGCGCGCGCTCGCCAAGATCGGCAAGAACGCGGACGACTACGCCAAGGTCTATGACCGCATCCTGTCGCAGTCGCAGAACCCGGTGATCATCCACTGGCTCGGCGACATGTTCGATCCCGCGCTTACCGGTTACTGGGGCACGGCCGATCTCGGCAAGGCGATGGACACCGCAACGGACGTCATCAACCGCAACGCCGCCAAGGTCGATGGCGTAAAAATCTCGCTGCTCGATGCGCAGCGCGAGATCGACATGCGCCGTCGCCTCAAGCCCGAAGTGAAGATGTATACCGGCGACGACTTCAACTATGCCGAGCTGATCGCCGGCGACGACAAGGGCTATTCCCACGCGCTGCTCGGCATCTTCGATGCCATCGCGCCGGCCGCATCCTATGCGCTGTCGCGTCTCGCGGCGGGCGACGAGGCCGGCTTCCATGATGTGCTCGGCCCGACGGTGCCGCTGTCGCGTCACATCTTCAAGGCGCCGACACGCTTCTACAAGACCGGCATCGTCTTCATGGCCTATCTCAATGGCCATCAGGATCACTTCACCATGATCGGCGGCCAGGAGAGCACACGCTCCACCCAGCATCTCGCCGAACTATTCCGCCTCGCCGACAAGGCCGGCCTGCTTGCCAATCCAGAGCTTGCAGTTGCGCGCATGAAGTCCGTCATGGCCACGCGCGGGATCGATGCCTGATCATGCGTGACTTTTCCAAAGACCATCGCTGGCTGTCGCTCAACACGGCGACAGTCCGCAAGCAGGGCGACTTTGTTGCCATCACTGAAGCCTGTGCCCGTCACAAGATCCGCGGCGTCTCGCCGTGGCGCGATCAGGTCGCGTATGTCGGCCTCGATCGTGCCGTGAAGGCGGTGAAGGACCACGATCTCGAACTGTCCGGCTATTGTCGCGGCGGCATGTTCGTGGCCGATGCCGCGCATCGCCAGGCCGAGCGCGACGACAACAAGCGTTGCGTCGATGAAGCCGTGGCGCTGGGCTCGCCCTGCATCGTGCTGGTCGTCGGCGGCCTGCCGCAATATTCGCGGCCGGGCAGCGTGACGTCGAAGGACATCATCGATGCCCGCAACCAGGTCGATGACGGCATCGCAGCGATGCTCGACTATGCGAAGCAGGCGAAGATGCCGCTGTCCATCGAGCCGCTGCATCCCGCTTACGCCGCCGACCGCGCCTGCGTGAACACCACGGAACAGGCGCTCGACATCTGCGATCGCCTCGATCCCAACCGCACCGGCATGCTCGGCGTCGCGCTCGACGTCTATCACATCTGGTGGGACCCGGAGATGCTTCCGCAGATCGCGCGCGCCGGAAAGGATCGCCTGCACGCCTTCCATGTCTGCGACTGGATGGTGCCGACCAAGGACATCCTCAACGACCGCGGCATGATGGGCGACGGCGTCATCGACATTCGCGCTGCGCGCGCGGCCGTCGAGGCGCAGGGCTTTGCCGGTTACTGCGAGATCGAGATTTTCTCGGAGCACTGGTGGAGCAAGCCGATGGACGAGGTGCTGCAGACCTGCATCGAGCGCCACAAAACCGTGGTGTGACATCCCCTCGTCACCGCGAAGCGCAGCTTCGTGGGGGAGAAGGGGAGCCACAAACGTCGACGCCCGCGGAGACACCCTCTCCCTGCCCCGCTTCCGCAAGCGGGAGTGGGGGACATGGCTGCTGGTGGTGGGACCAATATCAGTTGCCGCCTACTGCTGTACCGCTATAGTCTCGCTCTGATCCTTCCCTTCGCGCGAGACTATTCATGGCGGCGCCGATCCCGGTCTTCGATGGCCATAACGATGTCCTGCTGCGCCTCTACCAATCGACATCGCCTGACCCTGTCGCAGATTTTCTGGCCGGTGAACGGGCAGGGCATATCGATCTGAAGAAAGCCAAAGCGGGATCATTCGCTGGCGGTCTGTTCGCGATGTTTTCGCCGGTCGTCGAAAAGACCGATGGTTTTTTCGATGCGATGAACGGCGGCGCATATGCGCTGCCGCTTCCGGAACCTTTGTCGCTCGAAGAGGGGCGGAGGTCGGTGGTCGGCGAATTAGCGATCCTGCTTCGGTTGGTGCGCGTGTCGCAAGGTGCGGTGGCGATCTGCACCACCGCTGCCGAAATCCGCGCTGCTATGGCGCGCGGTGCGCTCGCAGTGGTCCTCCATCTGGAAGGCGCGGAAGCGATCGATGGCGATCTGAGATTCCTCGAGATTTTGTATGCGGCGGGCCTGCGCTCGCTCGGGCCGGTATGGAGCCGGAGCAATATCTTTGGCCACGGCGTACCATTCCATTTTCCTGCAGGGCCTGATCTCGGGGACGGTCTCACTGCGGCTGGCGAGCGGCTGATCGCCGCGTGTAACGAAATGAAGATCATGATCGATCTGTCGCATATCACTGAGAAAGGGTTCTGGGATGTCGCGCGCCTCAGCAAGGCGCCGCTGGTCGCCACGCATTCCAATGCGCATGCGCTTTGTCCGTCGCCACGAAACCTGACCGACCGGCAACTCGCCGCAATCCGAGACACGCAAGGCATGGTGGGCCTCAACTTCGCGACCTGCTTTTTGCGTTCCGACGGCAGCATGAGCGCCGACACCGATATCGCACTGATGGTCGAGCAGATCGATTATCTGATGACGAAGGTCGGTGAGGATCACGTCGGCCTTGGATCGGATTTTGACGGGGCGATTGTGCCGAGCGTTATTGGCTCGGCTGCTGGCCTGCAGACATTGTTCGCAGCGCTGCGGCGAAAGGGCTATTCAGAAGCTGTACTAACCAAGCTTGGATCTACCAACTGGCTCAATTTGCTACAGCGGACGATCGGCTGAGCGGTGTGCTTTTTTGCTTCTCGCTCTCCGCACGACTGACGGAGATTCACGTCTCCTCAAGGACGTTCCCTTTATGTTCTTGGCAAGCTCCATCCAAGGAATATTCTTTCGCCCGGTTCATTCGTGAGGGGCGCGTCATGAGGCGTCGTGAGCGGGATGAAGCGCGGCGCCTGCGGGCAGGGGAGGACGTACCTCTCGCACTCGGGTGGTCGAGGGTCGCCGTTCGACCCGCTACGGGGGACCCCCGCTAGTGCGCGGCTGGACGCGGTGCGGGTGAAGGCAGGGAAACCTGCCGGATCAATCTCCTGCGGGGAGATGCCCAGTACCCGGAAGAACGGTCCTTCGGCCAAAAAGACGTCGCCGGTGGTGCGCCGCAAGGCGTTGCGCGATCTCAGCTTTTGCCGGCGATCCGGCAAATGCCGATCGCGTCCCCGCCACCCCATGCGCCTTGTGGCGCACCGCCTCCCCTCATGCCGAGGGGAGAACCGCTCACCCCTCGGACGCTCCGGCGCCGCGAGATCGCTGCACTGTGTCTCCCCGGATACCACCCCCGGTAATATCCCTGATGCGACGCACCAATTTATTGACAGGAACAATGGTGAGCGCTTACTCACGCCGCTATGACGACTCTCCGAATGACCCACGATCTCCGGCGCGAGCTGATCCTGTCAGCCGCGAAGCGTTGCTTTGCGCACAATGGATTTGCTGGCACCACGACCAAGAGCGTGGCTGCGGCGGCATCGATTTCGGAAGGTCTGCTGTTCAAGCATTTCCCCACCAAGTCGGCGCTCTATGCCGAGATTCTGGCGGAGGAATGCAAGGCCGATCCGGCGCTCAACCGGCTGCTCGATCTGCCGGCCTCCACCGAGACGCTGGTGATCCTGATCCGCGAGATGGTGCGGCACTTCCTGGAAATTACCCGCGCGCCAGACGACGAGGAAGCCCAGCGTCTGCGTCTGGTCACGATCAGCTATCTCAACGACGGCGAATTCGCGCGCCTGATGCACGAGAAGATCGCCGGCATCATCGGTTCGGCCTTTGTCGCCGCTTACGAGCAGGCGGTGAAATCGGGCGATGCGCGCGCGTCGTCGCAAGCGCCCATGAATCTTTTCTGGTTCGCGCATCACGCGGCCATGACGACATCGCTGTCGCTTTTGCCGGCGGTGCCTTCTCTTTCTTACGGCAAGGCAGAAAGCCTCGATCTGCAACTGACGGAATTCATCCTTCGCGGGATTGGACTGAACGACGATGCGATCGCATCGCATATTCATCGCGCGCTGCCGCCCGAGCTGATGCCGGCCGCCGCGACCACGACAGAAAGCGCATAAGATGACGATGACCCAGAATCCTCCCACGGCGCACCAGCAGCCATCCGTCGAGAAGCCGCGCAAGAAGCCGCGCACCGTGAAGTGGTTCATCATTATCGGTGGCCTGCTGGTGCTGCTCGTCGTCGCCATTGTCGGCTTCAATGCGTTCCGCGCGCATATGATCAAGCAGTTCTTCGCCAATATGAAGCCGCCGCCGATCACCGTGAGCATCGCCGAAGCGACGTCCGAAGTGGTGCCGAACCTGATCGGCGCCGTCGGCGATCTCGCCGCCGTGCATCAGGTCAATGTCACCTCCGACACCAACGGCCGCGTCACCGAGATCATGTTCGAAGCGGGCGCCACCGTGAAGAAGGGGCAGCCGCTGGTGCAGTTGTTCGACGGGCCGGAGCAGGGCGATCTCGCCAACTTCAAGGCCGCAGCGTCCGTGGCGCGCATCAATCTCGATCGTGCCAAGCAACTCGCCGAACGCCAGGTCGGTCCGCAGGCCACGGTCGATACGACGCAGGCCGTCTACGATCAGGCGCTCGCCAGCATTGCCAAGACCGAAGCTGTCATCTCGCAGAAGCAGGTCCGCGCGGCTTTCGACGGCGTGCTCGGCACCCGCCGTATCGAAGTCGGCCAGTATCTCACCGCCGGCACGCAGATCGTGTCGCTCACCGATCTGTCCGCCGTCTATGTGAACTTCACCGTCACCGAAAAGGACTCCGGCAAGCTTGCCGTGGGCCAGGTCGTACGCATCAAAGTGGACGCCTATCCGGGCCGCAGCTTCGAGGGCAAGCTCACAACCATCGAGCCGCAGATTTCCGCCGATACGCGTAACATCCGCGTGCAGGCGACGATCCTGAATCCCGATGGCGTGCTGAAGCCCGGCATGTTCGCGACCACGACGGTTGTGCTGCCGAACAAGCCCGCTGTGGTCACCGTGCCGGAAACGGCCGTCGACTACACGCTCTATGGCGACAGCGTCTATCTGATCGAGGAAAAGAAAACCGACGACGGCAAGACCGAGTTGCATGCCATCCGTACCTTCGTGCGCACCGGCGACCGCATCGACGGCCGTGCTGTGATCACCCAGGGCGTCAAGGCCGGCGACCGCGTCGTTGCGGTCGGCCAGCTCAAGCTGCAGTCAGGTGCGCTGGTGGCGATCTCCTCGGATCCGCCGCCGAAGATTCCCGCGCAGCCGCCGCTGAATTAAGGGAGCGATATCCTCATGTCCTTCACGGATATCTTCATCAAGCGCCCGGTGCTGGCGGTGGTGGTCAGCCTGCTGATCCTGCTGATCGGCTTCAAGGCGGCCACCAGCCTGCCGATCCGGCAATATCCGAAGCTCACCAACACCGTGATCACCGTCACCACGGTGTATCCCGGCGCATCGCCGGATTTGATGCAGGGCTTCATCACCACGCCGATCGAGCAGGCCGTCGCGTCTGCCGAAGGCATCGACTACATGACCTCGGCCTCGACCCAGGGACAGAGCCTGATCTCGGTCTACATCAAGCTCAATGTCGATCCGAACGCGGCGCTGACCGAAGTGCTGTCGAAGGTGAACTCGGTCAAGTACTTGATCCCGCGTGAAGCCAACGATCCGGTGATCCTGAAGTCGACCGGCGAGACCACGGCGATCATGTATCTCGGCTTCTCCAGTGACGAACTGTCCGGCTCGGCGATCTCGGATTATCTGACGCGCGCCGTGCAGCCAGTGCTGTCGACGGTCGATGGCGTGGCCAATGCCGAAATCCTCGGCGGTCAGACTTTTGCAATGCGTCTGTGGCTCGATCCCGTCCGCATGAACGGCCGCGGCGTGTCGTCGGATGACGTCATCAACGCGATCCGCACCAACAATTTCCAGGCGGCGGCCGGACAGACCAAGGGCTATTACATCGTCTCCAACGTCACCGCGAATACCGACCTTCAGAATGTCGGCGAATTCAAGCGGATGATTGTGAAGGCGAAGGATGGCGGTTTCGTTCGCATGGAGGACATCGCCACGGTCGAACTGGCGGCACAGAGCTCCGATGCGTCGGTGGCCTTCAGCGGCGAGCGCGCCATCTTCATCGGCGTGAAATCGACGCCGCTCGGCAATCCGCTCAACATCGTCAAGGGCGTGCGTGAGCTGTTCCCCGAACTGGAGCGCAATCTGCCGCCGTCGATGAAGATGAAGGTGGCTTACGACTCGACCAAATTCATCACCTCGTCCATCGAGGAGGTGCGCAACACGCTGATCGAAGCGGTGGTGATCGTCGTCGTCGTCATCTTCCTGTTCCTGGCCTCGCTGCGCTCGGTCATCATTCCGGTGGTGACGATCCCGCTGTCGCTGATCGGTGTCTGCAGTCTGATGGCGATGGCCGGTTTCAGCTTCAACCTGTTGACGCTGCTCGCCATGGTGCTCGCCATCGGCCTTGTGGTCGACGACGCCATCGTGGTGGTGGAGAACATCCACCGCCATCTGGAGGAGGGCAAATCGCCGGTGCAGGCGTCGCTGGAAGGCGCGCGCGAAATCATCGGTCCCGTCATCTCCATGACCATCACGCTGGCGGCGGTCTATGCGCCGATCGGCTTCATCGGCGGTCTCACCGGCGCACTGTTCCGCGAATTCGCCTTCACGCTGGCTGGCTCGGTCATCGTGTCGGGCGTCATCGCGCTGACGCTGTCGCCGATGATGTGCTCCGTGCTGCTGAAGCAGGAAGAGCCGGGCTGGTTCGCCAAGAAGGTCGACAAGGTGTTCGGTGCAACGACGCGCTGGTATGGCCGTCAGCTCGATCGCTCGCTCGACTATCGCCCGATCACCGCGCTGTTCGCGGTGGTGATCCTCGGCCTCGTCGGCTTCATGTATATGAACACGTCCAAGGAGCTGGCGCCCGAGGAAGATCAGGGCATCCTGTTCGCCGTCACCAAGGGTCCGAAATACGCCAATATCGACTACTCCGACTATTACGGAGAGAAGATGGACAAGGTGTTCGCCCAGTTCCCGGAAACGGATCTGCGCTTCATCATCAATGGCATCAACGGTCCTAACAACGGCATCGCCGGCATGCTGCTGAAGCCGTGGGACGAGCGCAAGCGCTCGACCAACCAGCTCAAGCAGCCCGTGCAGAACGAACTCAGCAAGATCGAGGGCGTGCAGGCTTTCGCGTTCAACCTTCCTGCGCTTCCGGGCGGTCCGGGCGGCTTGCCGATCCAGATGGTGATCAACACTGTCGGCAGCTTCCAGTCCGTCTATGAAGAGATGGTCAAGCTGAAGGCCGAAGCGCAGAAGAGCGGTCTGTTCATCGTGTCGGACAGCGATCTCGACTTCAACCAGCCGGTGGTCCGTGTCAGCGTCGATCGGTCGAAGGCGAACGATCTCGGCGTAACCATGCAGAGCGTCGGCAATACGCTGGCCGTGATGCTGGGTGGCAACTACATCAACCGCTTCAACCTCGAAGGGCGCTCCTATCAGGTGATCCCGCAGGTGCCGCGCGGCATGCGCATTTCGCAGGATTCGCTGGCCAACTACTATGTGCCGACCGCGACGGGCCAGCAGGTCCCGCTATCGACGTTGGTGAAGGTCGAGACCGGCACCAATCCGAACGCATTGTCGCACTTCAACCAGCTCAATTCGGCGACCTTCCAGGCCGTGCCGATGCCGGGTGTGACGGTGGGACAAGCAGTGGACTTCCTTGAGAACGCTGCGAAGAAGCTGCCGGCTGGTTTCAACCACGACTATCTGGCTGACAGCCGCCAATACGTGCAGGAAGGCAACCAGTTGGCTGTGGCGTTCGGCTTCGCGCTGATCATCATCTTCCTGGTGCTGGCGGCGCAGTTCGAGTCGATCCGCGATCCCCTGGTCATCATGATCTCGGTGCCGATGGCGATTTCGGGTGCGTTGATCCCGCTGTTCTTCGGCGTGGCGACGATCAACATCTACACCCAGGTCGGTCTGCTGACGCTGGTCGGCCTGATCTCGAAGCACGGCATCCTGATGGTGGAGTTCGCCAACGAACTGCAGCTCAAGGAAGGTCTCGATCGCCGCTCGGCCATCGAAATGGCCGCCCGTGTCCGTCTGCGTCCGATCCTGATGACGACGGCGGCGATGGTCACCGGCCTGCTGCCGCTGCTCACCGCATCGGGCGCTGGCGCTGCGAGCCGCTTCTCCATCGGCCTCGTGGTCGTGGCCGGTATGCTGATCGGCACGCTGTTCACGCTGTTCGTTCTGCCTGCGGTCTATGTGGCCATCGCCACCGACCACCGCGCCGGCAAGGAGAGCGAGCGAGCGAAGCAGATCGCGGATTTCGACGCGCACCACGCAAAGGCCTAGTCGTCGTCCCTGCGGACGCCGGGACCCATAATCTCCGCCGCCAGTTGTGAAACGTCACAGCTGGCGGCGTTTTTATTTTAAGTCTGGTGTCTATGGATTCCGGCGTTCGCCGGGATGACAGTGAGATTCAAGCCGCCCGCGCGGACTTGCTCAGATGCGCCGCCACGATGCGAAGGTCTTCGACGAAGTTTTCGTATTCCCGCGCTTTCGCCTCTTCATCCGGCAGCCGCAATAGATAGGACGGATGCACCGTCACAAGCACGCGGGTGCCGTCTTCCAGATCGATCACACGCCCGCGCGTCTTGCCGACCGGCACGATCTTGCCGAACACGCTCTGCGCCGCCGTCGCGCCCATGGCGACGACAAGCTCAGGCTTTACCAACGCTTTCTCGCGCTCATACCAGGGCCTACACGCCTTGATCTCTGGCGTCGCCGGTTTCTGATGCAGCCGGAATTTGCCGCGCGGTACGAATTTGAAATGCTTCACGGCATTGGTGACGTAGACTTTCTCGCGGATAATCCCGGCTTCCTTCAGCGCCTTGTCGAGCATCTGCCCGGCCGGGCCGACGAATGGCTTACCGGCAAGGTCTTCCTTGTCGCCAGGCTGTTCGCCGACCATCATCACCGAAGCCTGTGTGGGTCCTTCGCCGAACACGGTCTGGGTGGCATCTTTCCACAGCGGGCAGGCACGGCAATCGGCCGCTTCATCGCGCAGCGCGGCGAGGTTGCTGTCGCTCGGATGTTCGGCATTGGCCATCGCGGATGAACTTGCCACTGTTTCCTCCCGGCGCTGCGGCTTCTTCGGCTCCTGCGCTTCGGCGGCAATCATGTCGCTCGTGACTCGTTCCGCCTTCTCGATCAGCGGCTTGATCAGCCCGGCTTCGGGCAGGTTGCGCCAGTATTTCTTCGGCATCTCCTTCTGCATCGCTTTGGTCTTCAGGCGGGCCGGATTGAAGATGCTCGCATAGTAAGTGCGCCACGTTTCTTCAAGGCGATCGCTCGATGGCGCCATGGATTTGTCGACGCCTGGCGAGAACGACACCTCGTGCCCGTCCCAATGCGCGCACAGATCGGGTGTCAGGATCGACCATGCCATGTCGGCAAAGCGCCGCGCGAAGAACGGTGCGGCGAGTTCGACGATGTGATGCTCCGGCTCGAACCACGCCACGAAATGCGCCTTCGCATCGCGGCCGATCTCGCGGAAGCGCACGAAAGCATGCATCTTGTGCTCGTCGCGGCGGATCGCCTTGGCCATGCTTTCCAGTTTCGCGGTGTCCGGATCGGTCGCAAGATGCAGCAGCTCGTGATGGCTGCGCAGCCGCCACAGCATGCGATAGAGCAGGGCGAAGCGCTCGGGATCGCGGTGCAGGATGACCGCCTGCGCGAGGTCGACGAAGTGTGCGGGGACATTGAAGGTGCCGCGGGCCTCTTCGAGCGGCGCGTCCTGTGTGATGGGGAAAAGCTCGGGTTCGTCACGACCCGCCACGGTCCATGTCACATCCTCAGGCGCGATATCATTCATCGCCAGCAGCCGCGCCGCTTTGCGCCAGCCGCTGAAATCGGTCTCGCCATCGAGTATGATGGTGTGCATTCTTCGATCCCTGCAACAATCTCCACCCTCATCCTGAGGAGCCGCGAAGCCGCGTCTCGAAGGACGAAGGTTTGGCTCTTCCGGCCCATCCCCAGCGAATGGCGTTGCCATTCGCGAGGAGACGCCGTGCGATACGCGGCTCCTCAGGATGAGGGAGAGTTTGTTGCGCCTGTCAAAATCCGAAGCCCAATTGTTTCGCTTTCGGCTTGAAGCGCTCCGCCAGATTAGCACCATCAAGCAATGCCGTTGCCGGCCGATGATCGGGAAGAACGATGAACGGCAACGCCTTGTTCCGCGGGATGTGCAGCTTTGCCAGATCGCCGACGCGGATCGAGGAAATCCGCCGTGTTTCAATGATCCGCGCTACGGCCCGCGCACCGAAGCCAGGCACGCGCAACAGGTCCTCGCGGCTGGCGCGGTTGACGTCGAGCGGGAAGCGGTCGCGGTGGCGCAGCGCCCAGGCGAGTTTCGGATCCATTTCCAGCGGCAGCATGCCGGCATCGTTATCGACGATCTCGTCGGCATCGAAACCGTAGAACCGCATCAGCCAGTCCGCCTGATACAGCCGGTGTTCGCGCATCAAAGGCGGCGCGCGCAACGGCAGCGAACGGCTGGCATCGGGGATTGGGCTGAAGGCGGAGTAATAGACACGCTTGAGATTGTAGGAGCCGTAGAGATTGGCAGAGGTCTTGATGATGGTGGCGTCATTGGCGCTGTCGGCGCCGACGATCATCTGCGTGCTTTGCCCCGCCGGCGCAAAGCGTGGCGCGGTGCGGCCACGCGGCGTCGGTTTGGCGCCCTCGCGCGCCTCATCCAGTTTCAGCCGCAAGCGACCCATGGTGCGGCGGATGGCGCGCACGTCTTTCTCCGGCGCCAGTTGCTTGAGGCTGCCTTCATCCGGGACTTCGATATTGATCGAGAGCCGGTCGGCATATTTGCCGGCCTCGGCGATCAGCGCATCGTCGGCTTCGGGGATCGTCTTCAAATGGATGTAACCGCGGAAATGATGCTCTTCGCGCAGCTTGCGCGCGACGGCGACTACTTGCTCCATCGTGTAATCGGCGCTGCGGATGATGCCAGAGGAGAGAAACAGCCCCTCGATGTAATTGCGCCGATAGAAATCCAGCGTCAGTTGCACCACCTCATCCACGGTGAAGCGCGCCCGTGTCACATTGCTGGAGGCGCGGTTGACGCAATAGAGGCAATCGTAGTTGCAGGCATTGGTGAGCAGGATTTTCAGCAGCGAGATGCAGCGGCCGTCCGGCGCATAGGAATGGCAGATGCCCATGCCCGCATCGGTCGATCCCATACCCTTGCCGTCGCGCGAGTCCCGCTTCTCCGTGCCGCTCGATGCGCAGGAAGCGTCATACTTCGCAGCATCCGCAAGGATCTCCAGCTTGCGCTTCACGTCCATTACCAATTCCTTCCAATACCACCGCGAAAATTTGGGGCGCGCTCCCCGTTGACTCGCCCGGGCCAGTGGGTTTTATATAAGAACATATCATGAACAATGTGACCGGCAAAGCGTTCATCAAAAACCTTTGCCGGCACCGGATTTTTTGAGGAGCGGCGCATGACCAGCGCACGCACGGACACGCTTGCGCGTCTGCGCGGCAGCATCGAACGGATCGAAGGGCATGAGGATACCGCGCGCCTCGATCGCGTGGCGCTCGGTCATGCCAAGGCCGATCGCGTGCTGCATGGGGGGCTCCTGCGCGGCACGCTGCATGAGGTGTTCGCCCTCGAGACACGGCAGGTCGGTGCGGCGACAGGCTTCGTTGCCGGCATCGCCCAGCGCCTGACCCAAGGCAGGCCGCTGCTCTGGATCCGGCAGGATTTCGTCGCCCGCGAAGGCGGAGCGCTGTCGATGTCGGGCCTTGCCGAACTTGGCCTCGATCTGCGCCGCGTCGTTCTGGTGCAGGCGGCGGATCACGAGATGGCGCTGCGTGTCGGCGCGGATAGCCTCGCCTGCGATGCGCTTGGCGCCGTGGTGCTCGATCTGTGGGGCGAGGTGCGCGCTTTCGATCCCGTTGCCAGCCGCAAATACACGCTCGCTGCCCAGACCTCCGGCGTCAGCTGCGTGATGCTGCGCACCTCTGCCTTGCCGGCCGTGAGCACCGCGGAGACGCGCTGGGTGGTGCAGGCCGCACGCTCGGCACCGACAGCGCGATGGGAGGCCTGGGGAGCGCCGATCCTCGATATCGAGCTTGTTCGCAACCGCCATGGCCAGCTTGGCCGATGGATCATGGAATGGAAATGTGATGAGTGCCTTTTCCGTGACGCAAAGTCTCATGCAGACAAGGCGCATTCTCAGCCTGTGGCTGCCGCGCCTCCCGACCGACCGCATCAGGCGCCAGCGCGCCCGCAGCGGCGCATTGCACGACGCGCATGATGGCAAGCCGCTCATCGTCGCGGCCAAGGAGAGCAATGCCTGGCAGATCGCCGCGCTGAACGATGCAGCTGCAAAACTCGGTCTCGAGATCGGCCTGCCGCTCGCCAATGCGCGCGCGGTCTGTCCCGACATCGATGTCTGCGATGCCGATCCCGTCGCCGATGCTGAATTGCTGAACGCCATCGCCGACTGGTGCGATCGCTTCACGCCGCTGGTCGCGCTCGATCCACCGCATGGGCTGTTTCTGGACATCACCGGCTGCGCGCATCTGTTCGGCGGCGAGGCTGCATTGATGGAGCAACTTTGCGCGACGCTGACGCGGCAGGGTTTTATCGTCAGCGCCGCGATCGCCGGCACTTCGGTCTGCGCGCGCACGCTGAGCCGCTATCGGCATGGCCGCATCGTCACTGCAGGTGAGGAAGCAGGCGCCGTCATGCCTTTGCCGCTCTATCCGCTCGGCGCGGACGAGGCGATCATGCGTGGCTTACAGCGCGCCGGGCTCAAGACCATCGGTGATGTCGCCGCCCGCGCGCGCCATGAAATCACCGCGCGTTTCGGGGCCCCGTTTACGGCGCTGCTCGAACAGGCGCTGGGGCAGCACGATCATCCGATCAGTCCGCGAAAGCCGCTGCCGGATTACATTGTCGAGAAACGTTTCTCCGAGCCGGTCGCGACCGATGCTGTCATCATGGCAACGCTGCACGCCCTGGCCGGCATGCTGATCGCGGCGATGGAGAAACAGGGCAAGGGCGCCCGCCAGCTGGAAGCGTCTTTCTTCCGCACCGACGGCGTGGTCCGTGTGATTGCCGCGCAGACCGGACAGCCGGTCAACCGGAGCGAGGTCATCGACCGTCTGTTCCACGAACGCCTGGACGCCATTGCCGACCCGCTCGATCCCGGCTTCGGCTTCGACATGATCCGCCTGTCCGCAAGCCATACCGAGATCGTGGTGCAGCAGCAGAACGATCTGGATGCCCATGCGCGGGACAATGACGAGGTGATCGGTCTGGTGGATCGTCTCTCGGCGCGGATCGGCGCGCGCCGCGTGCTCGTGCATCTGCCGGTCGATACGTATATCCCGGAACGCGAGGCGAATCCGGTGCCGGCGCAATGGAGCCTGGCCGAAGCTTCATCGACGCCGTGGCCGCTGCGCATCGCGGGCGAGCCGCCGCTGCGACCGCTGCGCATGTTCGAACGGCCTGAGCCGATCGAGGTGACGCTTGCCGAGGTGCCCGACAAGCCGCCGAAGCATTTTGTCTGGCGACGCGTGACCCACATCGTGCGCCGTGCTGAAGGCCCCGAGCGCATCGCCATGGAATGGTGGCATGCGCAGGAGCCTCGGCCGACGCGGGATTACTTTCGCATCGAGGACGATATCGGGCAGCGCCTCTGGATCTTTCGCGATGGACTCTACGGCGAAATCACGGACGACGAGGGCGAGATCGTCGATCCCCAATGGTTCGTGCATGGGCTGTTCGCATGAGCAGGCGGGTCACCAGAGGATCGCTATCGGCCTATGCCGAGATCGGCATCACCACCAATTTCTCGTTTCTGCATGGCGGCTCGCATCCGCAGAGCTATGTGCATCAGGCGAGCGAGATAGGCTTGCCCACTATCGGCATCGCCGATCGTAATACGCTGGCCGGCGTGGTCCGTGCCTATAGTGAACTTGGCAGCAAGGACGTTCTGCATCCTCCGCGTCTGCTGGTCGGCGCACGCCTCGTTTTCATCGATGGCGCGCCTGATGTCATCGTCTATCCCCGGGATCGCGACGCCTATGGTCGGCTGTGCCAGTTGCTCAGCCGCGGCAAGCTGGCGGCCGACAAAGGCGATTGCCGTCTCACGCTCGCGGATCTCATCGATTTCTCCGAAGGGCAGTTGTGCATCGTTTCCCTGCCGCATCGTTTCGAGGCGGTGACGGCGCTCAAAACGCTGGATCGCTTGACCAAAGCATGTCCTGACCATGTGTGGCTTGCTGCGAGCTTCATGCATCATGGCGACGACAAGCGGCGCCTGGCGCGGCTTGAGCGCATCGCAGGCACGGCCCGTGTGCCGCTGCTCGCTACCAACGAGGTCCTGTATCACCATGACAGTCAGCGGCCATTGCAGGATGTGCTGACCTGCATCCGCGAGAAGACGACCATCGACAAAGCCGGCCGCCGGCTGGAAGCCAATGGCGAGCGCCATCTCAAATCGGCTGCCGAAATGATGAGGCTGTTTCGCGAATATCCCGAGGCGATTGCCGAGACGATCCGTTTTTCCGAACGCATCACCTTCACGCTCGACCAGCTCAGATATCAGTATCCCGACGAACCCGTGCCGCCGGGCAAGACGGCGCAGCAGCATCTCGCAGACCTGACATGGGCCGGTTATCGCCGGCACTTTCCCAATATGGTCGATGAGACGCTGGAGGCGACATTGCACAAGGAGCTCGCGCTGATCGCCGAGCTCGGTTACGCACATTACTTTCTGACCGTTCACGACATCGTCCAGTATGCACGCAGCCAGAAAATTCTCTGCCAGGGGCGCGGCTCGGCGGCGAATTCGGCGGTCTGCTACATGCTCGATATCACTTCGGTGAATCCCGCCGAGGTCGATCTCCTGTTCGAGCGGTTCATCTCCAAGGAACGCCTGGAGCCGCCGGATATCGATGTCGATTTCGAGCACGTCCGGCGCGAAGAGGTGATGCAATATGTCTATCGCCGCTATGGCCGCCATCGTGCTGCGATCATCGCCACCGTCATTCATTATCGCCCGCGCTCGGCGATCCGCGATGTCGGCAAGGCGCTGGGGCTGACCGAAGATGTCACCTCGGCGCTGGCGGACACCGTGTGGGGCAGTTGGGGCAAGGGCCTCAACGAGATGCAGGTGAAGCAGGCCGGGCTCGATCCATCCAATCCAGCCATTGTGCAGGCGGTTGCCCTTGCGACGCAGTTGATCGAGTTTCCGCGTCATCTCTCGCAGCATGTCGGCGGCTATGTTCTGACGCAGGATCGGCTCGATACCTATGTGCCGATCGGCAATGCCGCGATGGAGGATCGCACCTTCATCGAATGGGACAAGGACGACGTCGATACGATGAAGATGATGAAGGTCGATGTGCTCGCATTGGGCATGCTGACCTGCATACGGCGCTGTTTCGAGCTGATCTTCCGGCACAAGGGGCGGCGATATGAGCTGAAGGATATCAAGGCGGAAGCAGACGATGCACCGCCAGTATTCGCGATGCTCCAGCGGGGCGAATCCCTCGGCGTGTTTCAGGTCGAGAGCCGGGCACAGATGAACATGCTGCCAAGGCTTCGGCCCGAGAATTTCTATGACCTTGTTATTGAGGTTGCCATCGTGCGGCCTGGGCCCATTCAGGGCAACATGGTGCATCCCTATCTGAAGCGGCGAGGGATGAAACCTGAAGATATCGACTATCCGTTTCCGAAGGGCGGCGACAAGGATGAGCTCAAAAAGGTTTTGCACAAAACATTGGGCGTTCCGTTGTTTCAGGAGCAGGCGATGCGCATCGCCATTGAGGCTGCACATTTCACGGCAGAAGAAGCCAACGGTTTGCGACGTGCGATGGCAACATTTCGCAATGTCGGCACCATGCACACGTTCGAACAGAAGATGGTGAACAGCATGGTTGCGCGAGGTTATCCCAAGGATTTTTCGGTAAGCTGCTTCGACCAGATCAAAGGCTTTGGCAGCTACGGATTTCCGGAAAGCCATGCGGCTTCTTTTGCTCAGCTCGTTTATGTGTCGTCATGGTTGAAGCACTATCATCCCGACGTCTTCTGCTGCGGTCTCCTCAACTCCCAGCCCATGGGCTTCTATGCGCCGTCGCAGATTGTGCAGGAAGCGCAGAAGAACGACGTCGAAGTGCTGCCGATCGACATCAGTTACAGCCATTCGCAGAACACGCTCGAAGACATCGGCCGCAGGCACCACGCCGTCCGTCTCGGCTTCCGTCAGATCGATGGTTTCAAATGGGCTGATGCGGACGAAGAGCGCGAGCGGAAGCGGCTAGGGAAGCCGCCGAGCGAGGACTGGGGCGCACGCATCGTCGCTGCGCGCGAGAAGCGCGCCTTCACCACGCTGGAAGACTTTGCCCGGGACACCGCGCTGCCGAAGCGTGCGCTGATCATGCTGGCGGACGCCGATGCGTTCCGGTCCATCGGGCTCGATCGTCGTGCTGCGCTCTGGGGTGTGCGGCGATTGCCGGACGATGTGACGCTACCGCTTTTCGAAGTGGCGGCAGCCCGTGAATTGTCCGATGAGAATGCCGCGCCGCTGCCTGTCATGCCGCGCGTTGAACAGGTGGTTGCGGATTATCAGGCTATTCGCCTCTCGCTCAAAGGCCATCCGATGGAGTTTTTGCGCAGGATGTTCGCGGCGGAGCAAGTCATGACCTGCGCGGACGTGTCGGCCTCATCCAACAACACGCCCGCCCGCTGTGCCGGCGTCGTGCTGGTGCGACAACGGCCAGGCAGCGCCAAGGGCGTGATCTTCATGACGCTGGAGGATGAAACCGGCATCGCCAATATCGTCGTCTGGCCGAAGGTGATGGAGACCTTCCGCAAGGAGGTGATGGGCGCGCGGCTGATATGGGTTGAAGGTCGTATCCAGAGCAGCAAGGAGAGGGTCGTGCATCTCGTGGCCGAGCGGCTGGTCGATCGCTCCGACGAATTGAAGCAGCTCGCCAATGACGCGCTCGGCCCGCCCCGCCTCATGCTGTCCGGGGAAGAGCCGCTCAATGACGACCGCCGCGAACATCCCGACAATCCCGCCCAGCGCATCCGCCATCCGCGTGACGTGCGGATCCTGCCGCGCTCGCGGGATTTTCACTAGAGCATGATCCCGAAAAGCGGATACCGGTTTTTGGATAAGATCATGCTCCCATAAAGAAAGCGCCGTTCAGCAACCGTTCAGCGGCGAAAATCTATTCAGGTCCTGCACCGACTGGCGGTCCACCGGGGGGCCGGTGCAGGAACGTGATGGTGGCATAGGCGCCGATCCACGAGCCGACAGCGGCGAAACCCACATACATCCAGTTCTCCGTGTAACTGATGACGGCATAGGACGAGAGCAGATACCAGACGCTGCTCCATGTGGCCGCAGGCATGCGCCGGCGGGCCACGACCGCAGAGGTGAACATGACATAGACTGCGTCGGTGGCAGCCGTGGCCAGCAGGACAGCTCCGGCTGTCAATGGAGCGATGGTCGCCATGGTCTCTCCTCCTTGCTTGTGCAAAATACTGCGATGGGACGGGCGGGTGACCTGGAAGCGTGAACTGAATCTGTAACGCGGGAAAGTGGGCGTCGATGCAAGGCATGCGTGAATTGCTCGCCGATCTCTGGAGGCAGGCTGGCGGTGACGTCGCCGCGCTCCAGCGGGTCACGTTGACCGGTGAAGAGCCTGCCCTGCCGTCCTCGTTCCGAACCGGCGCCGCCGCGCAGGTATCAATTGCAGCGGCCGGTCTTGCCGCCGCCGAGATCTGGCGGACCCGCAGCGGGCAGGCGCAGGATGTTTCCGTCGATATGCGCCACGCCGTCGTCGAATGCCGCAGCGAGCGCTATCTGCGCCATCCGCCGCCGCCCGCATGGGACGCGATCGCCGGCGTCTACAAGACCGGCGACGGGCGTTACGTCCGGTTGCACACCAATTTCCCGCATCATCGCGATGCCGTCTGCAAGGTGCTGTCCTGCGCGCCCGAACGCGACGCCGTGCAGGCCGCGCTGATGCAATGGAAGGGCGAAGATTTTGAAACCGCAGCCTATGCCGCCGGCGGCGTCGTCGCGCTGATGCGCAGCCACGATGAGTGGATAGCGCTGCCGCAGGCGAAGGCTATCGCGGAACTGCCGCTCGTCGAGATCACCAGGATCGGCGACGCCGCGCCGCGCCCGTGGCCGCAGGGCGAGCGGCCGCTCGCCGGCCTGCGCGTGCTCGATCTGTCGCGCGTGATTGCAGGGCCCGTTGCCGGGCGCACGCTCGCCGCCCATGGCGCCGATGTGATGCTCGTCTCCAGTCCCAATCTGCCCGCGATCCCGTGGCTCACCATCGATACCGGCCGCGGCAAGCGCTCGTGTTTTGCCGATCTCGATACCGAGCAGGGCAGGGAGGCGCTGCGCGGCCTGCTCGAAGGCGCCGATATCTTCTCCCAGGGCTATCGCCCGCAATCGCTGGCTGCGCGCGGCTTTGCGCCGGAGGATGCCGCGCGACTCAGCCCCGGCATCGTTTACGTCTCGCTGTCGGCTTATGGTCGCAGCGGCCCTTGGGCGCAGCGCCGCGGCTTCGATTCGCTGGTCCAATGCGCCACCGGTTTTAACCATGCCGAAGGGCAGGCGGCGGGCGTCGCCGGTCCGAAGGAACTACCCGCGCAGATGCTCGATCACGCCACCGGTTATCTGATGGCCTTTGGCGCGATGATGGCAAAGCTCCGCCAGGCGCGCGAGGGCGGCAGCTGGCACGTTCAGGTCTCACTCGCGCGCACCGGCAAATGGCTGTGGGAGATGGGACGCCTCGACAAGGGCTTGAATGCACCGGATATCGGCGGCGACGCCGTTGCGGCCCTGGTCCAGGAGCTGCCGTCTGGCTTCGGCACTTTGTCGGGTGTTCGTCATGCCGCTGTGCTAGGGTCGACACCTGCATATTGGGCACGACCTGCCGTGCCGCTCGGGACCGATCCGCCGGTATGGGGCTCCGCAATATGAAGGCCGCTCGCAAGCGCAGCAAAAGTTTTAACCGAAAATGCGGGTCAGACCTGCGTTTTTTGATTGTCTCAACGTCCTTATGCGCACTAATAGCGCGCACAATGGGACCCAAGGCCGCGGCATAAGCGGCCTCTCGTATGTAAGGGCTCGGCAGGTGACGAACGTGAACCAGGGATCTTCGAAATTCGGCCGCAAACAGCTGGTTGCCGGCGTTTGCGCGATCGTGATTTTGGTCGGCGGCGGTTACGCCTATACGCAGCTCAATGCGACTCCGCAAAAGCATTCGGACGTCTCCAGTCAGTCCCGCAAGAACCCCCAGCGCTACACGCCGAGCCCGGCGGAATGGGCGAGCCTGACCATCGAGCCGGTTGCGGTGAAGTCGTTCCGCTCGGAATCGGTCACCGAAGGCAAGATCGCGGTCAATGAGGATCGCTCGACGCCGATCTTCTCGCCCTATGCGGGCCGCGTGACCAAACTGCTCGCCAAGCCGGGCGATCACGTGGTGCAGGGGCAGCCGCTGTTCGTCGTCGAAGCCGCCGACACGGTCGGCGCGCAGAACGATTTCGTTGCTGCCGTCACCGCCGCCAACAAGGCGAAGTCGCAGCTCGATCTCGCCACCATCCAGGACAAGCGCGCCAAGGACCTGTTCGAAGGCAAGGCCGTGCCGCTGAAGGACTATCAGCAGGCCCAGGCTACGCTGCTGCAGGCCCAGAACGATCTGCGCACCGCCGAGACCGCGCTCGAAGCCTCGCGCAACCGCCTGCGCATTCTCGGCCTCACGGAAGACGCCATCACCGCCTTCCAGGAGAAGGGGCGTATCAATCCGGAAACCACCGTGTTCTCGCCGCTTGCCGGCACCGTGGTCCAGCGCAAGGTCGGCCCCGGCCAGTTCATCAGCGCCGGTGCCAGCGATCCGGTCTTTGTGATCGGCGATCTCTCCTCCGTCTGGCTCACCGCATTCGTGCGTGAGACCGAAGCTGCCTCGGTGCAGATCGGCCAGGAAATGACCTTCACCGCGCTGGCGCTGCCGGGCCGTGTGATGACCGGTCGCATCGACTATGTCGCCACCGCGCTCGATCCCAATACACGCCGCCTGCTGGTGCGTGCCACGCTGAACAACAGCAACGGCCTGCTCAAGCCGGAAATGTTCACCACGGTCACGATCTATGCGCCGGGTGAGCAGCCCACCGTCGGCGTGCCGAAGACGGCGCTGATCTATGAAGGCGATCAGGTTCGCGTCTGGGTCGCCAACGACGACAAGACCATCGAACTGCGCACCATCAAGACCGGCATGACCAATGCGGGTCTGGTGGAAGTGTTCGGCAACCTGCGGCCGGGCGAGAAGATCGTTACCCGCGGCAGTCTGTTCATCGATCGCGTCGCGTCTGCTAGCTAAGCTCCAGTTTCGGCTTGCCTGAAAGGTCCGATCTGGATGGATCGTCTTGTCTCTATCGCTGTCGACCGTCGCTTCCTGATGGTTGGCATGTTTCTCGCCGTGTTCATCGGCGGCATGTTCGCCTTCCAGCAGCTGAACATCGAGGCCTATCCCGATCCGACGCCGCCCATGGTGGACATCGTGACGCAGAGCCCCGGCCTCTCGGCCGAGGAGATCGAGCGCTACATCACCATCCCGATCGAGACCCAGGTCGCCGGCATCAAGAACGTCAAGACGATCCGCACGATCTCGCTCTACGGCCTGTCCGACGTCAAGCTTCAGTTCTCGTTCGACTACACCTATGAAGAAGCGCTTCAGCAGGTGCTGAACCGCCTGGCGCAGCTCGGCACGCTGCCGAACAATGCGCAGCCGACCATCTCGCCGTTGTCGCCGGTCGGCGAAATTTTCCGTTACCGCCTCGTCGGTCCGCCCAATTACAGCGTGCTCGACCTCAAGACCCTGCAGGACTGGGTGCTGCAGCGCCGTTTCCGCGCGGTGCCGGGCGTCATCGACGTGATCGGTTGGGGCGGCAAGACCAAGACCTACGAAATCCAGGTCGATTTCAACAAGCTCGTCGCTTACGGCCTGACGCTGCCGCAGATGCTGACGGCGGTGGGCAACGCCAATATCAATGTCGGCGGCAATACCGTGAATATCGGCCCGCAATCGGCGGTCGTACGCGGTGTCGGTCTGATCCGCTCGATCGACGACATCTCCAATACGATGATCTCGCAGACATCCGGCAATCCGGTGCTGATCCGCGACGTGGCCACGGTCACGGTGGGCGAGAAGCCGCGGCTCGGCATCGCCGGCCTCAACAATGACGACGACATCGTCCAGGGCATCGTGATGATGCGACGTGGCGAGAAGAGCTCGCCCACCATCGCCAATGTCGAAAAGGCCGTACGCGCCATCAACAGTGGCAATGTGCTGCCGCCCGGCGTGCGGATCGAACGCATCTATGACCGCAAGGATCTCATCGACATCACCACCCATACGGTGCTGCACAATATGGTGGTCGGAATCCTGTTGATCGTCTTCCTGCAGTGGCTGTTCCTCGGCAATCTGCGCAGCGCCCTGATCGTCGGCGCCACGATTCCCTTCGCGCTGTTCTTTGCCGTCATCATTCTGGTCGCACGCGGGGAGTCGGCGAATCTGCTCTCGGTTGGTGCCATTGACTTTGGCCTGATCGTGGACGGCACTGTGATCATGGTGGAGGCGATCTTCAGGCGACTGACGCAGACGACGCCGTTGTCGGATGCCGAGAAGAGTCACATATCCCCCGAGACCATCATGGGGATGAAGAAACACGGCATCCTCAGTGCGTCTGCAGACGTGTCGAGATCAATCTTCTTCGCTGCAGCGATCATCATTGCGGCCTTCCTGCCGCTGTTCACGCTGTCGGGTGTCGAAGGCAATATTTTCGGACCGATGGCGCGCACTTACGCCTACGCGCTGGCCGGCGGCCTGATCGCCACTTTCACCATCACCCCGGCGCTGTCGGCGCTGATCCTGCCTGCCCATGTGCAGGAGACCGAAACCTGGATCGTCCGCAAGCTGCATCATCTCTATGTGCCGGTGCTGAACTGGGCGGTGAAGACGCGCGCCATTGTGATGGCTATCGCCGTTGCGCTGCTGGTAGCCACTGCCATCATGATCCGGCTGCTCGGCCTCGAATTTCTGCCCAAGCTGGAAGAAGGCAATATGTGGATACGCGCCACGCTGCCGCCAACCATCTCGCTGCAGGAAGGCAATACTTACGTCAACGAGATGCGCCGGTTCATCCGCGAGCAGCCTGAAGTGGAATCGGTGGTATCGCAGCATGGTCGCCCCGATGACGGCACCGATGCGGCTGGTCTGTTCAATGCCGAGTTCTTCACGCCGCTGAAACCCGTCTCCCAGTGGCCGACGACGAAGGACAAGGACGAACTGACGGCGCGCCTGCTCAAGGATTTGCAGACCAAATTTCCGGGCGTCGAATTCAACTTCTCGCAATATCTGCAGGACAACGTCTCCGAAGCCGTATCCGGCGTGAAGGGCGAGAACTCGATCAAGCTCTATGGCAGCGATCTGGAGACGCTGACCAAGACAGCGAACGAGATCAAGGATGTGCTCTCCACCGTGCAAGGTGTGACGGACCTTGCGGTGTTCACCTCGCTCGGCCAGCCGACCATCCAGATCGATATCGATCGTGCCAAGGCCGCCCGTTACGGCCTCGCGCCCGGCGACATCAACGCGACGATCAAGGTGGCGATCGGCGGCGACAGTGCGGGTGACCTCTATGAGGGCGGCAGCGATCGTCACTTCCCGATCGTCGTGCGTCTCGCGCCGGAATTCCGCCGCAGCGCCGAGGCGATCCAGAATTTGCGTATCGGCGCACCCGGAGCGAATGGCACCATCACGCAGATCCCGCTCAGCGAGGTTGCGTCGATCAACCTGATCTCCGGCGCGGCCTACATCTATCGCGAGAACCAGGAACGCTATCTGCCGATCAAGTTCTCGGTGCGTGAACGCGATCTCGGCAGCGCGATCCAGGAGGCGCAGGACAAGGTGAATGCGCTGGTGAAACTGCCGGCCGGCTCGCGAACCGAATGGGTTGGCGAATTCGGCAACCTGCAGGACGCCATCGCGCGCCTGTCGGTCGTGGTCCCCATCAGCCTGCTTCTGATCGCCGTATTGCTCTGGTTCAATTTCGGCTCCATGGCCGACACATTGCTGGCCATGAGCGTTATTCCCATGGCGGTGTTCGGTGGTGTGCTCGGCCTGTTCCTGACCGGCATTCCGTTCAGCGTCTCGGCCGCCATCGGCTTCATCGCGCTGTTCGGCATCGCCGTGATGGACGGCATCCTGATTATCTCGCAATACAACCAGCTCATCGACGAAGGCATGGAGCGCATCAAGGCGGTCATCAAGACCGGCGAGCTGCAGCTTCGTCCGGTGCTCATGACCTGTATCGTGGCGGGCGTCGGCCTGCTGCCAGCCGCGCTGTCCGAGGGTGTCGGTTCGCAGGTGCAGAAGCCGCTGGCGGTCGTGGTTGTCACCGGCATGATGCTGGCGCCACTGGTCATCCTCATCACGCTACCGGTGCTGATGACCTTCTTCGCCAAGCGTCCGAAGCAGGCGTAAGGTGTCTCACGCAATAAAATCGGGCCGCGCGGGATCGAAAGCGCGTCTCGCCCGTTAGCACCATCGTGCCGGGTTCTATCCCATTCGGGATCGGAAGGCCGCGCGGGTGTTCCTTTGTCAAAGTCTCCGGACGTGGCATTCTCCCGCTTATTGCCAGCGCGGATTGCCGCTCCAGAGAGACTTGATGCTCACCACGTCCGATCCCGTCGATCTCACCAATTGCGATCGCGAGCCGATTCATATCCCCGGCAGCATCCAGCCCTATGGATGTCTGCTGGCCTGTGACGGTTCTGTCGGCATGGTGCGGCGGCATTCGGCCAATGCCGGCGCCATGCTTGGCATCGCCGGCGAGATCAACGATCGCCGCCTCGACGATCTCATTGGCGAGAAGCCGGCGCATGACATTCGCAATGCCATCGCCAAATGGGGCAGCCAGCAGCGCGCTGGCCTGCTCGTCGATTTCAAGCTTGCCCACACCGAGACGCCCTTCAACGTCGCCGTACACCGGCATCACGGCGTCAATATCGTCGAGTTCGAACCGATCGATCCGGTCGAGGCGACGCCGCCACTGGAGTTGTCGCGCCTGCTGATCGGCCGCATCGGCCAGTGCAACGATCTCGATGTGCTGTTCGACAATGCTGCGCGGCTGCTGCGCGGCGCGCTCGGCTATGACCGTGTGATGGTCTATCAGTTCGCCCATGACGGCTCCGGGCGTGTCATCAGTGAAGCCAGGCGCGGCGATCTCGAGAGCTTTCTCGGTCAGCACTTTCCTGCCAGCGACATTCCGCAACAGGCACGGATTCTCTACGTTCAGAACACCGTGCGCATCGTCTCGGACTCGTCGGGCGCGCGCGTTGCCATCGTGCCCGAACTCGACGCTTCCGGCGAACCGCTCGATTTGTCCTTTGCGCATTTACGCAGCGTGTCGCCGATCCATTGTGAATATCTGCGCAATATGGGCGTCGGCGCGTCGATGTCGATCTCCATCATTCTCGACGGAGCGCTATGGGGCCTGATTGCCTGCCATCATTATGCGCCGCGCGTGTTGTCGATGGAGAAGCGCGTTGCTGCCGAAATGTTCGGCGAGTTCTTTTCCATGCAGCTCGCATCGCTGATCCAGAAGCGCAAGCTCGCTGCGAGTGAACGTG
This sequence comes from Bradyrhizobiaceae bacterium PARB1, assembly GCA_002256345.1. Lineage (GTDB taxonomy): Bacteria > Pseudomonadota > Alphaproteobacteria > Rhizobiales > Xanthobacteraceae > Tardiphaga. Next base: position 197,868 of record NKIY01000006.1, read on the forward strand.
CGCGTCGCTATCTCGATCAGCTCCTGCACAATGTCTCGCATCACGGAAATGTCGAGGATCTGCTCAAGAACAATATCGGTGACTTCCGCGAACTAATGCCGTGCGACGGCGTCGGTCTCTACTTCAACAATGCCTGGACCGGCTTTGGCAAAGTGCCGCCGCTCGATGCCATTCCGGCACTTATGGCGCTGGTGAATTCAGCCTCTGATGGACGCGTCTGGGCCACCAGTGCGCTGTCGGATCGCCTGCCGGAGGCGGAAGACTATAGCGAGCTGGTTGCCGGAGTGCTGGCTGTCCCGTTATCGCAATTGCCGCGCGACTATCTGCTTTTCTTCCGGAGCGAGGTCGCGCAGACGGTGAACTGGGCAGGCGATCCCAACAAGACCTACGAGACCGGGCCGCTCGGCGATCGGCTCACCCCACGCAAGAGTTTCCAGATCTGGAAGGAGACCGTCGAGCGGCAGTCGGTGCCATGGCTGCAGAGCGAGCGTGATACGGCAGAAGCCACGCGCGCTGCGCTGGTGGAGGTCGTGCTGCGCCACAACGAGCTGTTGGCGGAGGAGCGTCACAAGGCCGATCTGCGCCAGAAGATGCTGAACGAAGAGCTCAATCACCGCGTCAAGAACATCCTCGCGCTGATCAAGTCGCTGGTCTCGCATCCGGTGGAGGAGGGGCGCAGCATCGAGGACTACGTTGCGTCGCTGAGAGGTCGCATCCAGGCGCTGTCGCTGGCTCATGATCAGGTGATCCGCGGCGCCGGCGGCGGCGGGCTGAAGAGCCTGATCGATGCCGAGCTGTCTCCCTATCGCGAGGCGGTGAAGGAGATCGCGGTCGTCGGCCCCGAGGTGATGCTTGATGCCCGCGCTTACTCGGTGCTGGCGCTGGTGCTGCATGAGCTTGCGACCAATGCTGCGAAATACGGTGCGCTGTCGGTCGGCCTTGGCCGCCTCTCGCTCACCTGGCAACGCCTCGATGGCGGTGACTGTGAAATCCGCTGGCTGGAGCGCGATGGTCCGATCGTGACGCCGCCAGCGAAACCGGGTTTCGGTTCCATGCTGATCGGCCGCAGCATTCCCTACGATCTCGGTGGCGAGAGCGATGTCGATTATGATCCCGCCGGCACCCGTGTGCGCCTGTTGATTCCCGCGCGCTTCGTCACCTGGCCGGCGCCGCTCGCGACGCGGATGCGTCGGAGCAAGCGTAGCGATGACAGGCCGATGGCTGCGTTACGCGGGCTCGACGTGCTGATGGTCGAGGATCAGTTGCTGATCGCGATGGATGTTGAGACCATGCTGGCCGGCGAGGGCGTGGCACGCGTCGAGACTGCGGCCTCTGCGAAGGAAGCGCTGGCATTGCTCGCGAGCTTTCGACCCGACGTGGCCATCCTCGACGTTAATCTCGGCAGCGGCAGTTCGATGCCGGTCGCGCATCTGCTGAGCGAGCTCGGAGTGCCTTTCGTGTTTGCTACCGGCTATGGCGAGACCAGCCTCATCCCGGCGGCACTGGAGAATGTGCCCGTCATCCGCAAGCCGTATGATCTCGTCTCGCTCGTCACTGCGCTCGGTGCCGCGATGGCGCGCAGTGGGAAGACGAACTGATCATCAAAGAGAACTGTGTTCGGGACGCAGTGCATCACGAAGTGGTGCACTGCTGAGCCGGGACCTTATCGAATTCCGGCGTCTGGAATGGTCCTGGCTCTGCGGAGCGGCATCAAGGATGCGCCGCGCCGCGTCCGGGACAAAAGATGGTCTTACTTCCCGTCTGGCGTGCGCAGGCCGTGCCAGGCGTCGCGCACCTGGTGATAATGCACTTCCGGCAGATAGTCCGGTGTCTTCAGGCCGAGCGTCTTGACGTCGAGCCGGCCTACGGCGCTGAGCAGCGCGTAGGAGGCGATCACGCGGTCGCGCTGGGCGCCGATCAGACGCGCCTTGGCCTGGATCAGGTCTTGCTGTGCGTTCAGCACTTCCACGGTGGTGCGTTGGCCGCCGGCGGCCTCACGCTGCACGCCCTGCAAGGCAACGGCTGCGCCGCGCACTTCGGCCTCGGCAGCGGTGACGGCCGTCTTGGCGCCTTCATTCGACACCCAGGCGCCGATGGCCGCGGTGCGCGCCTGGTTGCGCATCATTTCCAGCACCAGCCGGCTTTGGGTCGAGAGTTCCTTGGCCTGACGTGTCTGCGCCGCGCCGAGGCCGCCGTCATAGATCGGCGCATTCAACTGGCCGATGATGGAGGCCTGGTCGGTGCCATAGGTGCCGAGGGTCGAATCCGACTGCTTCGATCTGCTGGCGCTGCCTTGCACGGTGAGGGTTGGCAGCAGGCTGCTTTCGGCCACCTTGATGCTGGTGGTCGCCACATCAACGTCGAAGCCGGCAGCGAGCACGGCGGGATGGCCCTTGAAGGCCTGTGCAATGGCATCTTCGCGGCCGCGCGGCAGCAGCCGGTCGATCGGCTCGGCCGGGCCCAGGCGGCTCGGCATGACGCCGATGATCTGCGCATAGGTGGCTTGGCTGATGGATAGTGCGACTTCGGCGGCATTGAGATCGGCCTGGCCACGGGCGAGGCGGGCTTCGGCTTGCGCCGTGTCGGTGGGCGTCACGTCGCCGGCATTAAGTCGCTTCTTGGCGATGTCGAGTGTTTCGCGCAGCGCCGTGACGTTCGAGCGCTGCGCTTCCACCAGCGACTGGTTGGCGAGCACATTCATGTAGACGGTCACGGCATCCAGCAGCACACCCTGGCCGACATTGCGCAGCGCCTCGCGGCCGGACAGGACCTGGAATTCGGCGACGCGAACGCTGTTGGCTGTCTTGTTGCCGTTATAGAGCGTCTGGGTCACGGTGACGCCGATGGTCCACGGCTTCAGCGTCGCGCCCTGGATCGTATTGTCGGGCAGCAGATTGCGCACCGCCTGCAGGCCGACGCCGAGCGTGGCTGCCACCTGCGGGCGATAGCCGGCCATGGCCTGCGGCACGTTTTCGTCAGTGGCACGCTGGCGGGCGCGCTCGCTGTTCAGTTGAGGATTGGTCTGGTAGGCCTTGACGAGTGCATCGGCGACCGATTCAGCGCGTGCATCTGCGGCTGCGAAGAGGCTGCAGGCGATCAATCCCAAGGCCGTTCCCGTCCGAAGCACGTTCCGTGCGACGCGGCCTGTTCTCACGCGATGACTGGTCATTTTTTCCCAAAGCGATCTTCGGATATCCGCCCCCGCTGACATCCACTGGTATGTTTAGAGGGCGTTGCCAAGAGTGGCAAACCTTCCAGCGAAGAACCTCCGGGCTTTCACGCGTTCCCCACAGGGCATTTCGAGGCCCCGATCTTCTCGATTCATCAAGACCCTAGCGGCATCGGTCTGGCGATGGAATGCGACAACGAGACCGCTCAATTCGCACGCGCCTGTTGCATCATGGGCACATTCACGCTTACTCGCGCCGCGGTACCCATATCCGGTACATCATTCAGTCGGAATCGTCATGCCGAAGATATTCTCCGATCCTGATGCCGTCGCCGAAGACATCATCCGCGATATCGGCACGACGCTGGTGGTTGGATTGCCGCTTGGCCTCGGCAAGGCCAATCACATCATCAATGCGCTCTATCGTCGCGCGGTCGCCGATCGCAGCATCAATCTCACCTTGTTCTCGGCGCTCACGCTGGAGAAACCGCGGCCGTCGAATGAGCTGGAAAAGCGTTTCATCGGTCCGGTGATCGATCGCCTGTTCGGTGGCTATCCCGATCTCGATTATGCAGGCGCAATACGCTCGCGCGAACTGCCGCCGAATATCCAGGTCAACGAGTTCTTCTTCCTTGCCGGCAAATGGCTCCATGTCGACAATGCGCAGCAGCACTACATTTCCGCGAACTACACGCATGCCGCGTCTTATCTGCTGGCGCGCGGGCTCAATGTCATCACGCAGCTCGTCGCCAAACGCGTCGTCGATGGCGCCGCGCGTTACAGCCTGAGCTGCAACACCGACACGACGCTCGACATGATGCGCGCCCGCACCGAGGGGCGGGCATCGTTCAAGCTGATCGGCCAGGTGAATTCCGAGCTGCCTTACATGCCGGGGCAAGGCGATCTTGCCAGCAACGAATTTCATGCGGTGCTGGAGAGTCCGGATACCGAATTCCCGCTATTCGCACCGCCCGCCGAACCGGTCAGCGACACCAAATACGCCATCGGCCTGCATGCAGCCGGCCTGATCCGCGACGGCGGCACATTGCAGATCGGCATCGGCCAGATCGGCGATGCGCTGGCGCAGGGCCTGATCGTTCGTCATCGCGACAATGCCGCGTTCAAGGATGTCATGCAGCGTCTGTCGCCTGCGGTGCATGTGCAGACCGCGCCATTCGCGCGCGGCCTCTATGGTGTGAGCGAGATGCTGTTCGAAGCGTTTCTCGGCCTGATCGAAGCAGGCATCTTGAAGCGTGACGTCGACGGCACGATTTTGCACGCGGCATTTTTCCTCGGGCCGAAGGCATTCTACGCGAAACTGCGCGACATGCCGCCAGCGCAGCTCGCCAAGATCCGGATGATGCCGGTGTCCTTCACCAACGAGCTCTATGGTGACGAGGACGCCAAGCGCCGCGCGCGCGTCGACGCGCATTTTGTCAACAACACCATGATGGCGACCCTGATGGGCGCCGCGATCTCCGATGGTCTCGAGGACGGGCAGGTGATCAGCGGCGTCGGCGGCCAGTACAATTTCGTCGCCCAGGCTTTTACGCTCGATGGCGCGCGGTCGATCCTCACCCTCGAAGCGACGCGCACCGGGAAAGTCCCGGCATCGAATATCCGCTGGTCCTACGGCCACCAGACCATCCCGCGCCATCTGCGCGATATCTTCGTGACGGAGTATGGCGTCGCAGATCTGCGCGGTAAATCCGATGCCGACACGATTGCGGCGATGCTGTCCGTTGCCGACTCGCGTTTTCAGCCGGAACTGATGCGGCAGGCGAAGGACGCCGGCAAGCTGCCGAAGCATTTTGAAATTGCAGCGGCGCATCGCGACAACACACCGGAACGGATCGCAGCAGCCTTGAAGCCAGCGCGCGATGCCGGTCTTCTGCCGATATTTCCGTTCGGCAGCGATTTCACGGATGTCGAGCAGCGCCTGATCCCCGCGCTACAGATATTAAGCGCAGCCGTGAAGGTGCCGTCGAAGCTCGCGGGGCTCTTGTGGGAGGGGCTGACGGCGTCGCCTGATGCGAATGACGAAGCTTGTCTCGCGCGGTTGAAACTCGGCAAGCCTGCGACGATGCAGGAGCGAGCCTATCGCTGGCTGGTGTCGGGAGCGCTTCGGCGCAGTCGCGCTTAAATATCTTGTCCCAGGCGCGATGCAGCGCTCTTCGCGCTACTTCGCAAAGCCGGGACCGCAACGAACTCCAGCGTTTGGAATGGTCCCGGCTCCCGAAGCAGCACTGCGTGCTGCATCGCTGTCCGGAACACGCTGCCTTACCGGTTCTTGTTCACCGGCTTGCGCTTCTCAATGAACGCCGCCATGCCTTCGCTGCGATCTTCAAGCGCGAAGGTCGCGTGGAACAGATCGCGCTCGACCTTGAGCCCTTCGGCGAGCGATGTTTCCAGCGAGCGGTTGACGGCGCTCTTGGCCATGGTGGCGACCGGGCGCGACATGCCGGCGATCTTCTCGGCCATTGCCAGCGCTTCGTCCATCAGCTTGTCAGCAGCGACCACGCGGCTGACGAGGCCGGAGCGCTCGGCTTCTGCAGCATCCATCATGCGGCCGGTGAGGCAGAGATCCATCGCCTTCGATTTGCCGATGGCACGGGTGAGGCGCTGGGTGCCGCCGATGCCGGGAATGGTGCCGAGGGTGATTTCGGGCTGGCCGAACTTCGCGGTGTCCGAGCAGATCATGATGTCGCACATCATAGCCAGTTCGCAGCCGCCGCCGAGTGCATAGCCGGACACGGCCGCAATCGTCGGTTTCGTGCAGGTGGCGACGCGGTCGCCGCCGATCTGCGTAAAGTCTTGCGAGAACATGTCGATGAAGCCTTTCGGCTGCATCTCCTTGATGTCGGCGCCGGCGGCGAAGGCCTTTTCGCTGCCGGTGATGACGATGCAGCCGATGGCATCATCCGCTTCGAGATCGTCGATGGCGAGTTTGATTTCGCTGAACACGCCGAAGGACAGTGCATTGAGCATCTTCGGACGATTCAGGGTCACGATGCCGACGGCGCCTTTGCGCTCGACGAGAATGTGTTCGAAGCTGCTCATGTTTCATCCCGCGGATCTGTTGCTTGCAGCCGCCGGAACCGGCGACCGCGCGCAATCTGCCCCCTCACAGGATGAGGTTCAAGCCATAAACATCCGCGCCGCAGAGGCCAGCGTCAGCAGTCCGCCGAACGCGACGAAGATCTTGCCGATCATCGATGTCTGATCCCACGGCGTATTGTTTTCGGCTGTTGCAGCGGGGGCGGTTGCCGGCGGCGTGTCGATGGTGGCGCTGGCGAGCGTAAGGGGCGGCTTATCCTCGGCGGCGCGGTCGAGATCGTTCAGTTGATCGGCGTCAGCCACTTGCTCCGTATTGACGCCCTCTCCGGCGGCAGCGGTCTTGCCCGGCGCGGGTTCCGCGTCCATCTGGCTCAGCACGTTACCGGCCTGGGCGGACATGTTGTAGGTGTCGGTTGGCTTCGCATCGGAGGCCCATTGTGCATTGGCATTGGCGACGACGGGCGTGATGCTGTTGTCCTGCCCGGACTTCGCATCGTCTGCTTTCGCGGTCTGTTCCTCGGCGGCTTTCTTCGCCTTGGCCTGACGCTCTGCCTTGCGGGACCTGCTGGACGTTCTCTTTGCGTGGCTACGGGACGGCCTGGCCGGTTCTGCCGAAGTATCGGTGGCTGTGCCGACGGCGGTGGGCTGTTCCGCTGGTTGGGCGGCTGTCTGCGCCGTGGCCTCCGTGGCTGGGAGCAGGGCTGCGGCGCATATCCACAGTCCCGCCGCGACGATCCATGCGGTATGGCCGGTGGTGTTAAATCTCATCTGAGTCTCCCCAAGATACCCGCCCCACCGGCGCCACAGAAAACTGCGCGCGTGACCACACCGGGGCAGAAAAAGGGAATCTTCGCGCCTTGATGGTGCTATGAGCGGGGATGGCAGGGCAGGGATGTCGGCGTGCAATGCGCCGGGTCACGCTTCTGTGATCTCTCGGGTGGGATGTAACGTTCTGATCATTCCGCCGAAATGCCTTCAGGAGCCCGCGTGCGCGGACGTGACGACGAATGGACCGATCTGATGCGGTCGGCAAATGCGGGTGACGGCGCGGCCTATCACCGCCTGCTGAAGTCGGTCACGCCGGTATTGCGCGCGGGGGCGCGGCAGGGATTTTCGCGCGCCGGACAGTCGCCTGATCAGGCCGAGGATATCGTGCAGGACATTCTACTCGCGGTGCATCTGAAGCGGCACACCTGGGACGCCAACGCACCCTTCGCGCCGTGGCTGTTCGCGATCGCGCGCAACAAGCTGATCGATGCACTGCGTAAGCGCGGCCGGCGGATCTTCGTCGATATCGATGATTTCTCGGAAACGCTGCCGAGCGAGCCGCCGCCCGAACCGTTGCCGTCGGTGGATATCGCCAGCCATCTCGGCGATCTGCCGCAGCGTCAGCGCGACGTGCTGCAGTCCATCGCGGTGGAGAATGCATCGATCCGGCAGACGGCCGAGAAACTGTCGATGACCGAAGGCAACGTGCGTGTCGCCTTGCATCGCGGGCTTGCGAGCCTTGCGGCGAAACTGCGGGAGGATTGAGCGTGGACACCGATCGACTGATCCTGGCGCTTGCCGCCGACAACGATCACCGGCCCCAGCCGGTGCGTTCGCAGCTGGCCATGGCCTTGCTTGTCACCTTACCGGTGGCGGCGGCGATGATGCTCGTCACCATCGGCCTGCGGCCGGATTTCATGGCGGCGATGCGTAATCCGTTCTTCGATTTGAAATTCGTGATCGCACTCGCGCTCGCCATTCCGGCCATCGTGATCAGCGTGCATCTGTCGCGGCCGGACGCTTCGATCGGCCGCTGGGTGTGGATGTTGCTGTTGTCGCCGTTCATCCTGATTGCCGCCATCATCGCGGAAATGATGGTGCCGCAGCGCACGCCGATGATGATGCGCATGGTGGGAAAGAGCGCGGGATTGTGCACCATGGCGATCTCGCTGTTCTCGCTGCCGATCCTCGGCGCCGTCCTGCTGGCGCTGCGGCATGGCGCGCCGTCGCGTCCTGCCTTCGTCGGCGCATTGGCGGGACTGATGTCGTCGGGGCTCGCCGCGACGATCTACGCCGCGCATTGCGCCGATGACTCGCCGCTGTTTGTCGCGGTCTGGTACACGCTGGCGACACTGCTGGTCACGGGGCTGGGCGCTGTACTCGGTGCGCGCATGCTGCGTTATTGATGCAATTTGCGCTGGATCGCATGTTCCCCCTGGCTAAGACTTTTACAAACTTCGCCTGGTCGCGGTAGCCGCGCGTTACCCAATGTCGCCGGAGGTAGCATCCTCTTCGCAACAAGCGTCAAAAGTTGTTGTTCTCACTCCAACTGATCAAGTGTGGAGCACATGACATGGCGACCCTTCTCAATGGCAATGACACCAATCGTTTGGTCGAAGTCCTGGCCGGCTCGACCGCGCTGCTGAATGACACCGACGGAAGCAGCGCACTTCCGCTTTCTCTCAATTCGTTGCTTGGCGACGACACGGCCTCCGCCGACGTGACAGCCAACGCGGCGACACCGGCAGCTCCCGGTGACGGCCCGCTGCTCACGGCCAGTGTGCTCGATCCCGTTACCGATGTCGTCGATGGCGTGCTGGGGACCAATACATCCAATCTGCTCGGCATCGGTGACGTTCTCAATCTCGGTACACCGTCGCAGCTGGCGTTGGCGGGCGATAACGGCGGTGCGCAACCGGTCTTCGATGCAACCAATATTCTCATCAAGGATGTCCACGCCCAGATCGAAACTCTGAGTCATCAATCCGGCCTGTCCGATATCCTCCATGCGGTTACCAATCTCGGCGAGACTGTAGGTCTTGGCACCACCGGCGCCGTGCCGCCCGCCATCGATGACGGCCACACCAATCTCGTCACGGATGTGGTGAATGCGCCATCGACCTTGCTGAATGGTGGGCTCGACGATGTCATCGCCCATGTGGGGGCCGATCTCGGCGACACGCTGGATGCCACAGTGGGCGTGGTCGGCGCGCTTCTCAACGGAAACGATCCGCTCAATCCGATTCCCGAGCTCGTGAACGGTCTGACATCCAGCCTGCAAAACCTGCCTTTGCTCAACGTCGATAACGGCGACGGCGGTGGCTTGCTTGGCGGTCTCGGCGGAGGCCTTCTGACCGGTGTCGTCGGCGATCTCACCGGCTCTTCCTCAGGGCATCTGATCGATATCGATGCCGGCCCCACAAACAGCAACGGCCTCGGCCTCGATCTGCTCGCCAGACCGGACGCGACGCATAGCGCGAGCGTGAATGTACTCGATGTGGGCCCCCACGGGCCACAATTGCTCGATCTCGGCCTGCTGACAGGCAGCTCAGGTATCATCGATATTCCCGGTCTTGGCGGGGCCGGTTCCGATGGCCTGACCGGCAACCTGGTGGGTCCGGATGGACTCGTCGGCGGTCTGCTCAATGGCCATGCGGTCGGTGGCGGTTTGCTCAACGGCGATATCGTATCCGGCAACACCATGTCAGCACCGATCACGGCGCCGCTCGACATCGCGGCGCTGACAGACACGATTGCGACGCCACTCACCGGCGATCACGGCATTCTCGATCTGCACGGCGCGCATATCCTCTGAGCCGTACAAAACTTAGAGAGGCGCATGTCGCGCCTCTCTCGTCGTTCCGAGCACATCCCCATCGCCCGGTGCGCTTTGCCAAGAGGGTGTCAATGAGTGGTCCGCATTTCCGGTCGTCCGCGTGGCCGCCGCCAATCCGTTGTGCCCTTGGCGAAACACATGTTGCGTTGATTGCCGTCGCCGGTGCGAGCTTCATCGTCAATCTCCTGATGCTGGTCGGTCCGCTCTTCATGCTGCAGGTCTATGACCGCGTGTTGCCAAGCCGCAGCATGTCAACCCTGGTCGGACTCTTGTTGATCGCGGTTATGCTGCTGCTGATCCAGGCCGTCGTCGATGTCATGCGCAGCCGGCTGCTCGCGCGGATGGGAGAGGGGTTCGATCAATCGATCCGCGGCGCCGTGTTCGACTGCGTGCAGCATCAGGCGCTGACCAGGCCCGGTACCGACGGCCTGCAGAATATCCGCGATCTCGATACGATCCGCGGATTCATGTCCGGCAGTGGTCTCATCGCTGCTTGCGATCTGCCATGGACGCCGCTCTACATCATCGTTTGCACGCTGTTTCATCCGTTGATGGGACTCGCTGTTGCTGGCGGCGCGATCATGCTCAGCGTCATCACCTGGGCGTCGGAAACATTCAGCCGCAACCCCACCCAGGCACTGGTTGGACTCGCCTCCGCGCGGCGAAGCACGGCGGAGACCGTATTCAATCACGCCGAGGTCGTGCATGCGCTCGGCATGAAACGCCGCATGGGCGAGCTTTGGGGCGAGCGGACCGATGCATTTCTCGACGGTCAGCGGCTCACCTTCGACCTTGCCGGCGGCTTCGGCAGCGCTTCGCGTTTTCTACGAATGATCCTGCAGTCGGGCGTTCTGGCGCTCGGCGCGTGGCTTGTGATCAATCAGCAGGCGACGCCGGGCGTGATGCTCGCCGCGACCATCCTGTCGATCCGTGCATTGGCGCCGATCGAACTCGCCATCGCCAACTGGCGCGGCTTCATCGCCGCACGCGCCAGTTTCGAACGCCTGAGCGATGCGCTTGCTTCGCTGCCGGTGAAAAAGCCTCCGGTCGATTTGCCAAAGCCGACGCGGCAATTGCGCGTCAACTCCGTCAGTCTCGCGACGCCCCGCACCGAAGCGTTGGTGCTGCACGATGTTAGTTTCGCACTACAGGCCGGTAGTGCAGTGGCAGTGGTCGGTCCCAGCGGCTCCGGCAAATCCACGCTGGCGCGCGCTCTGGTCGGCATCACTCCACCGGTGCGCGGCGTCATCCGCATCGATGGCGCGGCGCTGGCGCAATGGGATCAGCTTGCGCTTGGCGCATCGATTGGTTTCTTGCCGCAGGATGTTGCGCTGTTTCGCGGTACGGTGGCGCAGAACATCTCGCGTTTTGGCGCCGAACTCGACGCTGAGCGCCTGCTTGCTGCCGCTCAACAGGCCGGTGTGCATGACCTCATTTTAAGGCTGCCCAATGGTTACGAGACCGAGGTTGGCGAGGGCGGCCTCATGCTGTCCGGTGGCCAGCGCCAGCGTATCGCGCTGGCCCGCGCACTGTATGGCGATCCGTTTCTTGTCGTGCTCGATGAGCCCAATTCGAATCTCGATAGCGAAGGCGAACGCGCATTGGTTCGCGCCATCGCGGCTGTGCGGCAACGGGGCGGCATCGTCGTGGTGATCGCGCATCGACCGGCGCTGCTGGCGGTGGTCGATCACATGCTCGTACTCACTGAAGGTCGACAGCGGGCCTTCGGCAAGACTGACGCTGTCTTGCCGCTGATCGCGCCGAAGCAGGCCACGCAGTCGGCTGACACTGCCGAAGCACCCACGACAAAGCGCGCAGGCGGAAAGCGGGCGGTGGCGCATGACTAGGGATGTCGGGAAAAACAAACGGTCGATCCGCCGTCACATGATAGCGTTGGGCGGCGCTGCGTTTGTGATGGTCGCCAGCATCGGCATCATGGGCGCGGCGACGGACATGTCGGGTGCCATCATTTCCAACGGTTCGCTGGTCGTGGAGTCCAGCGTCAAGAAGGTACAGCATCCCGCCGGCGGCGTGGTAAAAAACCTGCTCGCCACCGAGGGGATGAGGATCAATAGCGGCGATCTGCTCATCCGCCTCGACGAGACGGTCGCGCAGGCGAATCTCTCAGCCGTTACCAAGAGCCTATGGGAGCTGGAGGCGCGTCGTGCGCGCCTGCAGAGCGAGCGTGACGGCCTAGCGGAGATCAGCTTTCCTGAGGAACTGACAACGCTGCCAGAAGATTCTCCAGCCCGGTCGATCATGTCGGCCGAGCATCGCTTCTTCCAACTCCGACGCGATGCGTCCGATGGGCAGCGGCATCAATTGCGCGAGCAAGTGTCGCAGCTCAAGGAACAGATCATCGGCCTTGAAGATCAGCTGACAGCGAAGAAGCAGGAAGCGGAGCTGCTGAGCAAGGAGCTGGTCGGCGTCGAACAGCTCTGGGAGCAGCGGCTGGTCTCGATTACGCGTCTCGTCACACTGCAGCGCGATTCCACGCGCCTGCTGGGCGAGAAGGGGCAACTCACCGCAGCGATCGCCCAAGCGAAGGGCAAGATCTCTGAAACCGAGCTGAAGATCCTGCAGATCGATCAGGACTTTCGTAGCGATGTTGCCAGGGAACTCGCCGATGTCCGCGCCAAATATGCAGAGACTTTCGAGAAAAAGGTCACTGCCCGGGATCAAGCCGAGAAGCTCGAAATCCGCGCACCACAGAGTGGCGTGGTGCATGATCTCAATGTTCACACCGAGGGCGGCGTCATCGCAGCGGGCGAGACGGTGATGACCATCGTGCCCGACAGCGACAGCCTGATCGTCGAGACCCGCGTGCCGCCGCAGGAGATTGATCAGGTCAAGCTCGGCCAGACTGCCGTGCTGCGCTTCACCAATTTCAATCAGCGTACCACGCCGGAGATCGATGGCGAGGTCTCACGCATCGGCGCCGACGTATCTCGCGAGGATAAGGCCGGGCCGACCTATTTCGTGGTTCGCATCGCCATCGGCCAGGATCAGATCAAGAAGTTCAACGGCACGCGCCTGATGCCGGGTATGCCGGTGGAGGTGTTCATCCGCACCGGCGAGCGGACACTGCTTTCCTATTTGACGAAGCCGATGGCGGATCAGATGCACCGGGCGTTCAGGGAGAAGTGAGGTCGAGGAGTTCACGCCGCCGATGTTTCCGCCTTCAGCGAAATGCATAGATGGCGCTGATAGCTCATGATGATCTCGTCGAACGTCTTGTCGGCGACGACACCGACGGAGGGCGCGCGGGTCGAGACAAAGCCCTTCGGCCAGCCATCAACGATCTTCTTCAGTTCCGGATCTGGCTCGAATGTCACGCGCGGTGCAACCTCGGCCACGATGTTCAGCGCTGCGACGATGTCGTCCATGCTGACCGTCAGCGCCGGCTGATTGAGCACGCGCTTGCCGCGCAGCGCCGCGGTGGCTGCATCGTGCAGTGTGATCAGGTTGCGCACCACCGTATCCACCGACACCACCGGCACTTTGGTGTCGGGTCGCAGTGGACACACCGTTGATCTCCCCGCCACGCCGTCGCGCACCATACCGGCGATGCGGTCGGACACCGACAGGGTCGGCGGGCCTGGATGGACCAGTACGATCGGCAGACGCAGCGCGCGGGCGTCGATCACGCCGTGGCGCGTCGCATCCGCTAACATCAGTTCGGCGATCGCCTTGTGCGTGCCATAGGATGTCTGCGGCTTCTGCAGATGATCGTCATCGACATTGTCCGGCAGCAATCCGCCGAAGACGGCGATGGAGCTCGGAAAGATCAGGCGCGGCGGCGCGGTCTTGCTGCCGATGGCCTCGATCAGATCGGCAAGCGACGAAACATTGATAGCGAGCGCTGCCGCTGGGTCTTCCTCCGCGGCACTGGTCAGCACCGCTGCGAGATGAAACACGCTCTGCGGCTTCCGTTCGGCAATCGTCGTGTATGTCTCGCGATCGGAGATATCTGCCTGCATACGCCTCAGGCGCGGGTCGGATGTCGGCGGCAGATGCGTGTCGAGCAGCAGGATTTCGTCGATCGTTTCGCTGTCACCCTTGGCGTTTTTCAACGCGCCGCTCTGCAGCAGCGCTGCAGTGAGCGTCGTGCCGATAAAGCCGCCGGCGCCCGTGATCAAGACACGCATGGAGTCCGTCCTGTCTTCGCCCCGCTCGTCGGCGTCGATCGCCGAGACGCGGCATCACTATCAACGCCGGCGCGGACAAGTCGATGCCTGCTCTGGGAATGGCTGGTCAGCACAATTGGCGTTGCAGCGAGGGGGCGCGTGGCACAGACTGCCGCGTGGGCCGTGTGGATCAGGCGACGGATGTGTCCGCCGTCACCTGCTGCATGCGATGGAAGCGCAGCACCTGCTGTGCGGTCGAAGGCCGCAGCCGTTCATAAGTGTCGCGATCGGCGATGTTTTCCGACAATGGCTGGTTCGCCAGCTTCTGCCGCATGTCGATGATCGCCTTGACGGTCGGCCACGCGAAACCGGCGACCTTCGACAGGATCAGAATGCCTTCGTTGCTCGCCTCGATCATCATCGCCTCGACCACCGACACCGGCACATGCGCCAGGCATGCGATGGCTGCATTGGTCTCGTCGAATTTCTCATTGATGGCGAATTTCATTACTTCATTCTCGTCGAGGCGGCCGTCCTTGTGGAGCAGGCGCACCAGCTCGTGCGAGATCACCGCTTCCTCGCTCATGGTAGCGGGCGCGGAGCGAGTCTGGCGCGTAACCCTCTGGACCGCGGAAGCGATTTCCTCGGCGAGCTTCGGATTGGCTGAGGCCATCCGCGCACGCACGGATGCCGAGGCCTGATTGATCAGCTTCAACAGGTGATGGCGCGGGATCGACGGGCGTAAGGCCATACATGTGGCGATGCCGTCGTTGTTCCCGGCGCGCTGCACCAGCCGGTCATAACCGCGCTCGGAGAATGAGGCGCCCAGATTGTTGACGGTGCTCGTGACCACTTCGTCATCGCCGCGCTCGACCAGGATGTCGGTGATGGCGCCGCTCAATGTCTTGCGCGTGGAAATGGCGAGCAGGTGACCCTGGCTCTTGGTCCGCGCGTTCTCGATCAGCGTCGGTTCGTCGAGCTGGCTGGACTGCGACAGAACGGGCGCCGCGATCTCGACGCGGTCGTCGAAAGCAAGTTTACGCAGCACGCGTGGCGGCGCATTGCCGGCGGCGCCGAGACGCTCGGCGAGAACAACCTGGGTATGGGATTCCAGATGTTCGATCAGGCATTCGAACACATCGTCAAACACTGCGATCTGCGCGGCTGAGTAGTCGGGGGCATGGTCGATGAACAGATCCGTGACTCTGCGCAGCATATCGACGCGACGCGCGACATTGCCATGCGCCAGCGCGGTCTGGAGATCATCGAGAAGATTGGCCGATAACGGCGATTTGAAAACCATGTCTCTATCCTAGAGAAATCGAACTGGCGCCCGTTCTCGGTCGCCTTGGGTATTAAAGTCGTCTTGGGTCGTCAAAAAATGATCAGGCGGCGGCAATACGGTTTCGGCCGTGCTCCTTTGCTGCGTAAAGGGCAATGTCGGCGCGGGCAAGCAGAGATTCGGATGTTTCGCTTTGGCGCAGCGTCGCAACGCCGGCCGAGATCGTGACGGTCAGTCCTTCGGAGAACGCGCTCCAGTCGAGTGTCTCGATGATTGTACGCAGCCGATCGAGCATGCGGGTGGCGCTGTCGTGCGAGGTGTCCGGGAGTACCAGCAGAAACTCCTCGCCGCCGTACCGGCCGAATTTGTCAATGCCGCGGATATTGGCAAAAATGCTGATGGCGAAGGTGCGCAGCACTTCATCGCCGATGAGATGGCCGAATTTGTCGTTGATCTGCTTGAACAGGTCGAGGTCGATAAGGGCGACGCTGCAGGCAACGTCGCTCTGCTGGCAGCGGACGACCTCGTCATCAAGCAGTCGCATGATGCTGCGCCGGTTGAGAGCGCCGGTGAGTTCGTCGACTTCGGCAAGCTCCTCGATCCGCTTGTAGGCGGATTCGAGCTCGGCGCTGCGGCGGTACAAGTTATCGCGCAGCTGGCTCGCGAAGATATTGATGAACATGATCCGCGCCAGCGTTGCTGCGAAAGTCAGCAGCGTCGCGAAGCGCTCGAGCGGACTGCTTGATGGCAGGCTGATCGGCAGATCCGCGGTCAGATAAAGTGTAACGACGCTCCCGATCATGATCGCGCAGGCGATGGCGCCACGCCGCGGCTCGGCCCGGAAAGCGATCACATTGGCGATGATGAAGAACGCGCACAGAAAGATGACGGCGACGGCGGGAGCGGCGTAGATGAAAGCCAGCATCAATGCGCAGGTCGCCGCGGTGTAGGGGCCGGCAAGGAAGTGATCCTTCCAGCGGTCGCTTAGGCCGCTTTCGGAAATCGCCACGAAAGTCGCTACCTTGCAGGCCGCGCAGAGGGCGAACACGGCGACCAGCGTGCTTGAGATGGTGCCGGCCACGGCGAATGCCCCGAGCAGGGCGATGTTGATGACGTGGCTGGCGCTTGCCAGGATCATGGTCTGGCGCCGCCGCCTGAGCCGGCGCGCGCGCATCAGCGGCAAAGATTCGCCATCGACGGCTTCGAAGTCGCCGTTGGCGGGATCGTAAAAAGAACCGGCGGCTGCTGTCATCGATCCAGGGTGTCGAATTTCAATGCTGGAACACTAAGTTCCAAAGCCTTTAAGTTTGGTATCTATGGACGTGTGGGCGTGCCCGCTTTTTAGGCTATGCCACTAAACTATCGAGATAATTTCCGTATCCAGGTAGGGTGGCCGTGGTTCTCCGCAACCTGTGGCGGTCGATTTTTCGGCTTTTCCGGCCAGTCTGCGCGGCTCGCTGTCGACTCGGTAAGCTTGTTGGGGACATACTCGGAAACGAACAAGCATTATGGTACCCATCAATCTGCTGTTCCCGGCCGTAACGTTCCGCCGCCGCCCTGGCGGTAGGCTGTGGTCTATCCCGCTCGATTTTGAGAAGATTTCGCCTTGCCAGTCGAACCTCTTGTGATTTCAACCCGACCAATCCTGCGAGACGGACAGTGAGCGCGACCCAGGCGACGTCAGACGAAATCCTGATCGGCCGTATCGCGCAGGGCGACCGTCTCGCGATGCAAGTGCTTTACGGACGTCATCACGTCCGGGTGTTTCGCTTCGGCCTCCGGCTGGTGCGCAACGAACAGATCGCGGAGGACCTTATTAGCGAGGTGTTCCTGGATGTCTGGCGTCAGGCCGGCAAGTTCGAGGGGCGTTCGGCCGTCTCGACCTGGCTGCTGGCCATTACGCGGTTCAAGGCGCTCTCCGCATTACGGAAGCGCAAGGATGCCGAGCTGGACGACGAAACCGCCAATGCGATCGAGGATACGTCGGACGATCCGGAAGTGACGGTCCAGAAGAAGGATAAAGGTGACGCCCTGCGACGCTGCTTGTCGTCGCTTTCGGCGGAACACCGCGAGATTGTCGACCTCGTCTACTACCACGAGAAATCCGTGGAGGAGGTGGCCGAGCTGGTTGGAATTCCAGAGAACACCGTGAAAACGCGTCTGTTCTATGCGCGAAAGAAATTGGCCGAACTGCTGAAGGCAGCCGGCATTGAACGAGGCTGGCCATGATGGCGATGAGCAACAGGATGCCGGAGCAGGAGCCGGGCGAGATTGAGGCATTGCTGCCTTGGCACGCCGCAGGCACGCTCAACGCGCGTGACGCGCGGCGCGTCGAGGAGGCGCTCGCCCGTGATGCCGATCTCGCACGCCAGTATGAGGTGATCCGCGAGGAATATGCCGAGACCATCGCGCTCAACGAAAGTCTCGGCGCCCCGTCGGTCCGCGCGATGCAGAAACTGTTCACGGCCATCGATGCCGAGCCTGTCCGCAAGGACACGTCGAAATCGGTCAGTTTTGGCGCGCGGCTTACCAGCTTCTTCGGCGGGCTGTCGCCGCGCACGTTGATGGCGGGCACCGCGATCGGCTGTCTCGCCATCATGCTGCAGGCCGGTGTGATCGGCAGCATCGTTCTGCAACGCGAGGAGGGCGGTTTTCGTCCGCTGAGCCACGAGGCTGCGCCCCCTGCCGCGCCGACCACATCCGCGCCAGCTTCTGCACCGGCGCAACGTAATGCTGCTCCGGCTGTTACCACGCGCTCGATGACCTCGTCACCGACCTCGCAACCCGCCGCAGCGAGCGACGGCCCGACCCGGTTGTTTGTTCGTTTCGCGCCGACTGCGCGGGTGTCGGACATCACTGCCTTGCTCGAGGCCTATCAGGGCACGATCGTCGGCAACGACAAGGACGGTCTGTTCCGTTTGCAGTTCGGCAGTCAGGCGATGACGAAAGATCAGGTCGCGGGCCTGATTCGCCGCCTCGAAAACGAAAAGATCGTCAGCATCGCGGTGCCGGCGCAATAACGGCGTCGGACGCCGGCGACGGCAAAATAGATCCGCGCATGTTGAACGTTTCTTGGCCAGCGCGGACATATGGATATGGGAGCGGCGTTTCCTCCCCAGCGAGACCCCGTCCTCGGCGCGAGCGCCCAACCCGCGCCATGAGGTATCGCGTGACCCGTCCGGTTGTCCCCCCGGACGGGTCTTTTCGTTTGCTCATCGTCGGGGAGATGACCGCCTGTTCCCCAAGCCCATGGATCAAAAAGAGAAAACGGTCGGGCGTGTTCCAGCTTGTTCAGGCAGCAGCGCCCGAAGCCGCCGCACAACCCCATCAGCCGAAGCGCAAGGCGGATGTTTAACGGTGCATTTATACGCAGTGTCGTATTTGTTCCAAGCTTCTGTGACATACAGCCCTTCATAGACTCGGCTTGACAGAAGAAGTGCAGATTCCACCGAGCTTTCCCGAAGCTTGCGCCCGGAAATTGTCAAATTACGGACACATTTTGCTAGACTGCGGGCGTTTTTCCACAGATTGTAGCTAAGTACCGGTCAGTGATTCTGTTGCGTTGATTCCGTTCTTCTCTTTTGCGGACATGCACATGTCACTGCATCCTTTGTTTGCCCGATCTGCTGCGCCGCTTTTCGGCGATCCGAAATCCCGCAAGGTCGCGGAACGTTGGTTTGCACTGGCCGAGCGGCGCCTCGCCTATCTCACCGAGCTGTTCGACAGCGGTCGCTGGCGCCGCTTTCACGACGAGGCCAAGTTCCTTGAGAACATCGCCGAAGCGAAGGACGCCGTGGCGCGCTGGCAGGCCATGGCGAATGGTGAGTTCGTTGCACCGGTGATCCGGGCTGCGCCGCCGCTGCAGCCGATCCTGGCTGCGATCGAAGACACTGTTGCCGAGATTGCGGTCCCGGTCGAGCAGTATCAAGCCGAGGTGCTGTCCTTCGAGGACGGCGTGGCCCAACGCGACGCTGCGCGCCGGCCGCATCGCGTCGCGTTGAGCGACGTGATCGTGAACCACGCGGACACCGAAGGTGACGCCACGCCGCACGAGGCGGAGCGGCCGATGCATGCGGTCTCGCCGCTCGACCTGTTCGATCACGACGCCATCGTTGCCCGCTATCCGATGCTGCGTGCCGCGATGTGACACCACATGCGCCTGCGACAGCGGGCGCTTGCTTGGTGCGCTCACGCCTGACGCATAAGCGTGCTCTATCGCACCGTGTTTCCCGACAAAGCAATCTGCGCAAAGCTCTGAGCGCCTTTCGCCGTCAAGTCGGGCGTTGTCGGCTTGGCGTGATCGAGGCCGACCACGGCGCCGCGCGCGGCTCCTGAAATCATGTTGTTGCTGACCAGCGCCGTACCTGCGCCGGGCATCACTGAGACGCCAATGCCGACAAAGGCATTGCGCACCACATTGCCGGATATGGCGACGTCGCGCAGATATTTGCCCCAGCCGGCGATGATGCCGAAAGACGGTGCGTTCTCCACCACATTGCCGCTCACTGCGGCGTCGGCCTCCACATAGATGCCGACGCCGGCATCGTCATCCGGCGCGGTGCCGATCGGCCGCTTCGGAATCAGGTTGCGAATGATGTTGCCCTGGACGACTGCGATGCGGCCGCCTTCGTTGAAGTTGCACACGGAGACGCCGAACGCCGCGCCGTCCACGGTGTTGTTGGCGATGACGGCACCCTCGAAGGCGAATTCCGAATACAGTGCGACCTCACGCACCTGCGACACGCTATTGCCGGTGATGTGGATATTGGAGGCCGAGTTGCCGCGCACCGCTGAATAGTCGCAATTACGGATGCGGTTGCCGGATACGATCACATTGCCGGCGCGATACGCATTGATGGCATTGCCATACTGGCCGGAGCCGCCGGGGCCGGCCTTGACGTCCTCGATGCGGTTGTCGATCACTTGCGTGCCGTCATCGCCGATGGCGCTGCGAAGGATTTCGATGCCGTTGCTGCGGGTGTTGGCGATGGTGTTTTGGGCGACGAGCAGGCCGTTGCCGTCGAAGGAAACGATGGCGGTGGTGCCGATGTCCGAGAAGTCGTTGCCGCGCAGCGCGCCGGCGCAGCGTTCAAGCCAGATGCCGGCATTGCCGCTTTTCAGAATGGTGCAGTCGTCGATCCGGATGTCGTCGCTCTGGACGATCTGCACGAGGCCGGTGCGGGGCGGTAGCGTTGCGTAATTGCCGTCGAGGGTGAGGCCGCTCAGGTTCACGTAGTCGGCGCCTTGTGCCTCGAACAGCGTCCCGCCGCCGCCGATGAAGGTGAGCGTCGTGGCGCCGCGGATGCCGACCAACTGCGTGCCGCGCGCGAGTTTCAGTGTGGCTGTACGATAGTTTCCGGGCGGCAGTACCAGCGGCGCCTGCAGCCGCGTCGCATCGTCGATGGCGCGTTGCAGCGCGCGGGTCTGGTCATCCTGGGTGTTGGAGCGCACGCCATATTGTGTCGCGTCGCGCCCGAGTGCGGAGGGCAGGGGCGCAGCCTCCGCGCGCGATGCGACGATTACCCCGGCCGCGCCGAGCGCGGAGGCATTCAACAACTGGCGGCGGTCGGTGATCATAAGGCGGATCCGGTGACAGGAGATATTGCTCACCATACGCGATTGGCGCGGCGGTTCGGGCGGGGCAGCGGGACACGGTTAATGTTCATGGCCCGTGATTGCAGAGCGAATGAGGCAAAAGACACGCAGCACCCGCACCACATGTCGTTGCCCGACTGGATCTGGCAACCCAACTGGCGCCGACCTCCTGGCTTTTAGGGTGGGTAAAGCGCAGCGTGCCAACCATCGAGCCTGTCACTCTGTGAAGACTGATTTTTGGAGGCACGCCGCTTTATTCCTTTGCCCTCCTGCGATCCGGCAAATCGCTCCCACCTTGTTCTTGATAATATTCCTTCTTGGCCTATCTTCGCCCCGTCCGTCCCCCGATGAGAGGGACGAGCGTGATCGTGACGGAAGCGGGGCCGGATGCGGTGGACGCCAAGGATAGGGCGTCGCACGGTGCCAGGAAGATGTCCGCCTGCGGGTGGGACGCACCCTTGCCAGACCTGCCGCTGGCTTGGAGACGGTAGGGCGCCACATCCGAGCATGGGGAGAGAGCCCACCCGTCTCGATGCTCGCTAAACGCTCGCATCGATCTACTTTCCCCACGGCACGTGGCTGCGCCACGCTTGGGAGGGAGAAGTCGAGCGCTCCAAGCGCTATTGGGCGTTACACACTCCGACCCTTCAGCAGCAGTTGAAAGTCTTTCTGCTCTTGGGCATCGCGCTCGTTCTTCTCCGGGCTTTCCCCCGGCTCGGCTTGGCAAGGCCGGATCTGGTAATCATTGTCGAGCACACGGCGTGGCGTCGGCTGGCCGCCTGCGCTTTCCACATCGGTTACGAGGCCGCTCTCGGCGGCCAGTTTCCAGACATCGGCCTCGCTCGGATAGGCCTTGCTCAATTTGGCGTCGTCACAGAACAGTGCGTAGGGCATCGGATCGCTCCGGAAATATTGCGGTCGAATAACGTCTATCGTGGCGCCGGGTTCGCACCGCGCGTCGCACGCATTTCCAATGGGCATTGTAAGTCCGCGCAGCCGCTCGAGGCAGCGTGCGCGTTCAGCTCACCGTTTTGTGAGGCCTGAACAGGCGGCCCTTCTCGACCACGACGACTACCGCCAGAGCGGCGAGCGTGCAGGCGAACAGGCCGGTCGCGAACGGCAACAGAGTGCCGTCATAATGCTGGCCGATGAACGCGCCGATGGCGATGCCAAGCAGCGTGGTCAGCGTGCCGTAAAGCGAAGAGGCGGTGCCGGCGATATGGCCTTGCGGCTCCATTGCCAGCGCCGTGAAATTCGAGAACATCAGGCCGAAGGCGAACATCATCAGCATCGACAGCGCGATGAACAGCCAGAGCGGCAGGAAGCCGGCCTCTGCGGCAAGCAGCATCAGGGCGCCGATGGTAACGAAGCCCACCAGCGCGGCATGCGACAGCGCACGCATCCCGAAGCGGTGAACGACACGGGCGTTGAAGAAGCCGGCGATGGCGATACCGAAAGCGATGGAGGCGAAGGCCAGCGGGAAATAAGACCCGAGATGAAAGATCTCGGTGAAAACTTGCTGCGAAGTGAAGACGAAAGCGAACAACGCGCCCTGCAAAGTGCCGGCGGCGAAGCCGTAGCCGATCGTCTGCCGGTGGCTGATCGTCTGCCAATAGGCGAACATGACATCGCGGATGGCGAGCGAGCGCCGTTTGGCGACCGGCAGCGTCTCCGGGAGCCGTGAGGCGCTCCAGACCAGCGCCAGCAGGCCGTAAACGATCAGCACCGCGAAAATGCCGCGCCATTCGGTGAGCAGCATCAGTGCCTGACCGAAGGATGGTGCGACCACGGGCACGGAGATGAACACCATCATCGCCAGCGACATCACGCCGGCCATGCGGCCGCCGGAATAGCAGTCGCGCACGATCGAGACCGCGATTACGCGGGTTGCCGCGGTGCCCATGCCCTGTAGCAGACGGGCCAGCAGCAGCATTTCGAAGGATGGCGCCACCAGCGCCAGCACGCTCGCCACGCAATAGACGCCCATGCCCGCAAGCAGGATCGGGCGACGGCCATAGCGATCCGACAGTGGGCCGATGGCAAACTGCGCCACGCCAAAACCGAGCAGAAACACCGACAGCACCGTCTGCAAGTGGTTGCCGTCGGAAATCCTGAAGGCCGCACCGAGATGCGGCAGCGCCGGCAGCATGATGTCCATGGCAAGCGGATTCAGCGCCATGATCGCAGCGATCATGGCGACGAATTCGGCAAAGCGCATGGGGAGATGCGCGGGCGAGGTCACCGGCGCGTCGGCATTGATGTCGGTCACGGAAAAGTCCCTGGAAGATGGGTGCCATTTGATCGCGGATGCTGCGCTGCACAAGGAGGGTTTCAGCATGGCTGCATCGCGCCGGGCCGCGAGACGGGCGGTAAATATCCGCCGTGCCCGGAATTCAGGCGATTTCTGTTGTGGCCCCGCGAGCGTTTCGCGCTGCGCGGACAAGGCGGACCATTTCCAGCAGGATCGCCTCGCCGGCGTCAGTAAGTTCGTCCACGGTCATCCGAGGCGAGGCCGTGTCGGAGGCGGTGAGCGGCACATGGACGAAGGCAGCGAGTTTCGGGCCGGCCGGAGCCCGGGTCGCTTCTATGGCGCGCCATGACAGGTAGTTGCAGAGATATCGCCCGGCATCGCGCGAGATGTGGACATCGGCGCCGGTGAGGCGGGCGGCCTGCAACAGGCGCGCGGTGTGCGGCCCGAACATCTGCGCATCGGCGCCGGGCACGATAAAGCCGCGGCGCACCGGCGTGCCATCGGCATCGGGCCACAGCATGGAGACGGCATTGCGGGCCCGCGTCTCGATGCGGATGTGAGGCGTGCGCGCGGCGAGGCCGAAGCTGAGCAGTGCATCGGGGCGATGGCGCACGATAAGCTCCGGCAATTCGCGATCGACGGCGGTATAGCTGACGTCGAAGATGTGAGCGATGCGGGCGACATCGACAAATGCCGGACGTCGAAGCGTCGCAAGCTTCCGCACCAGAGGCATGGTCGGATTGACGGGCGCGCCGGGGAAGGGGCCGAAGCCGGTGATGAGGATGCGCGGTGCCTCGCCCATCGCGCCCTCAGTCCTTCAGCAGATCCACGATGGTTTCCGCCGCAACGGCGGGCGTCATCTTGCCGTCAGCGACATCGCGCTCGGCCTGTTTGACCTTGCCACGAATGACGGGATCGCCGCGCAGCCGCGCTTTCAGGCGATCCTCCAGCATGGTCCACATCCACTTCACTTGCTGGTCGCGCCGACGCACAGCGAAATCGCCGGACGCATTCATCGCCGTGCGATGCGCGACGACTTTCTCCCACAGCTCGGCGATGCCCGTTTTCGCCAGCGCCGAATAGGTCACCACCGGCGGGTGCCAATGTTCCGAACGTGGCGCAAGGATATGCAGGGCGCCGCGATAATCTGCGGCGGTGATGTTGGCGCGCTTGAGATTGTCGCCATCGGCCTTGTTGATGGCGATCATGTCGGCGAGTTCGATCAGGCCTTTCTTGATCCCCTGCAATTCGTCGCCGCCGCCGGGCAGCATCAGGGCAAGGAAAAAGTCGGTCATGTCGCAGACTGCAGTTTCCGACTGGCCGATGCCGACGGTCTCGATGAGCACGACATCGAAGCCTGCGGCCTCGCACAGCAGCATTGCCTCGCGCGTCTTCGCCGCGACACCGCCGAGTGTGCCCGAGGAAGGCGAGGGACGGATGAAGGCATCGGGATGTGCGGAAAGATCGTTCATCCGCGTCTTGTCGCCGAGAATCGACCCGCCGGTACGTGCCGAGGATGGGTCCACCGCCAGCACTGCGACCTTCTGGCCTTGGCCGATCAGATACATGCCGAGCACGTCGATAGTCGTCGACTTGCCGACGCCGGGCGAGCCGGTGATACCGACGCGGAACGCGCTGCCGGTGTGCGGCAGCAGTTGCTGGACCAGCTCACGTGCAGCCGCCTGATGATCCGCACGCCGGCTCTCCACCAGCGTGATCCCGCGCGCGAGGGCTGCGCGCGAACCGGCGCGGATATTGCAAGCGAGAGCGTAGATATCGATGGGCTTTGCGGGGGTCACTTCGGCTTGTCGCTCTCGTCAGGCGGCCGGGCGCCAGCAAAGACCGCCGCGCCTTCCGCCGAAAGATAGGGCTTCAGCGTCTCCCATGGCACGAAAGCCGTATAGTCACCCTCGGCATAGGCGCCGATCGCGTAGGGGCCGTAATGGAAGGTGAGACCGGAGCTCTTGCCGGCGATCGTGGACGGCGTCAGCGACACCGGGCCGATCTTCAGCAGCTTCGGCTCCAGCGCATCAACGAGGCTCATATCGGGATTGTCGTTGTCGCGCTTCTTCTTCTCGATCTTGAGATCGGCCACCACGGCATTGCGGATCGCCGTCATCGCCGGGCCGCCATCGGCAAGCTCGGTGAAGAACGGCCGGATGCTGATCATCTTGCCGGCCTGCCTGTCCCACAGCAGCGTATCGCTGCCATGATTGGGATGCGCGCCGCCGGTATAGCTGAAGTCGCTGCGGATGATGCTGGCATAGCGCGCCGCGACGAGCGCATCCTGCGTATAGTCGCGTTCGGACGACCACGGACGGTTGCGGATGTCGGCTGGCAGGTCCTTCATGTCCTTGCGCTGCTCGACCAGCTCCTTGAGCGTCTTGGAAGCCCAGGTCTTGCCGTTGGTCGTGAGATATTTCAGCAGCGGCGCGTCCGCCTTGATGGCGTCGTCGAAGGCGACGGTGACCTCGGTATATTTGGCTTTGAGCAGGATATCGGGTTTCCTGTCGGCAGCCGAAGTGGGACCACCGATCAGCAGGCAGGTGAAGGCAACCAGCGCAAACTTTCGCAACGACCTTACTCCGCCGCCTGGCTATGCCCTAGCCGTGCATTCAGCTTGTGGATCAGCTCCTCGGCCGCTTCCGAAATCACCGTGCCCGGTGGGAAGATGGCCTCGGCGCCGGCCTTGTACAGCTCCTCATAGTCCTGCGGAGGCACGACGCCGCCGATAATGATCATGATGTCCTCGCGGCCCTGCTTCTTCAGCGCCTCTTTCAGTTCAGGCACTGCAGTCAGATGCGCGGCGGCGAGCGAGGAGAGGCCGAGAATGTGGACGTCGTTCTCGACGGCCTGACGGGCGGCTTCATCGGCGGTGGCGAACAGAGGCCCGATATCGACGTCGAAGCCGACATCGGCGAAGGCAGAGGCGATCACCTTCTGGCCGCGGTCGTGGCCGTCCTGGCCGATCTTGGCGACGAGAATGCGCGGGCGACGGCCCTCGGCGTCCTCGAAGGCGTCGATCAGTGCCTGGACCTTGGCGACATTGTCGTTCATGCTCGATGCTTCCCGCTTGTACACGCCGGTGATGGACTTGATCTCGGCGCGGTGGCGGCCGAACACCTTTTCCATCGCGTCGGAGATTTCGCCGACAGTCGCCTTGGCGCGTGCGGCGTCGATGGCGAGCGCAAGGAGATTGCCGGTGCCTTCCTGCGCGCTGCGCGTCAGCGCATGGATGGTGGCGTCGACATCGGCCTGATTGCGTTCGCCGCGAAGCCTCTTCAATTTATCGATCTGCAGGCGGCGGACATTCGAGTTGTCCACCTTGAGCACGTCGATGGGCGTCTCGCTCTCGGGTTTGTATTTGTTGACGCCGATCACAGCCTGCCGGCCGGCATCGATGCGCGCCTGCGTCTTCGCCGAGGCTTCCTCGATGCGCAGTTTGGGCACACCGGCCTCGATGGCCTTGGCCATGCCGCCGAGTTCTTCCACTTCCTGGATGTGGCCCCAGGCCTTCACCGCGAGATCATGTGTCAGGCGCTCAACGTAATAGGAACCGCCCCACGGATCGATGATACGGGTGGTGCCGGTTTCCTGCTGGATGAAGAGCTGGGTGTTGCGCGCGATGCGGGCGGAGAAGTCGGTGGGCAGAGCCAGAGCTTCATCGAGTGCATTGGTATGCAGCGACTGGGTGTGGCCTTGTGTCGCCGCCATCGCCTCGACGGTGGTGCGCATCACATTGTTGAACACGTCCTGCGCCGTCAGCGACCAGCCGGAGGTCTGGCTGTGGGTGCGGAGCGACAGCGACTTCGGGTCCTTCGGATTGAACTGCGTCAGGAGCTTCGCCCAGAGTAGGCGCGCGGCGCGCATCTTGGCCACTTCCATGAAGAAGTTCATGCCGATCGCCCAGAAGAACGACAGGCGCGGCGCGAATTTATCGACATCGATGCCTGCGGCCATGCCGGCGCGCAGATATTCGACGCCGTCGGCCAGCGTGTAAGCGAGTTCGAGGTCCTGCGTCGCGCCGGCTTCCTGCATGTGATAGCCGGAAATGCTGATGGAATTGTATTTCGGCATCCGCTGCGAGGTGTAGGCGAAGATGTCGGATATGATCCGCATCGAGGGCGCTGGCGGATAGATATAGGTGTTGCGCACCATGAACTCTTTCAGAATGTCGTTCTGAATGGTTCCTGTGAGCTTCTCTGGCGGCACGCCCTGTTCTTCGGCTGCGGCCACATATAGTGCGAGGATCGGCAGCACCGCGCCGTTCATGGTCATCGACACGCTCATCTGGTCAAGCGGAATGCCTGCGAACAGCGTGCGCATGTCGTAGATGGAATCGATGGCGACGCCCGCCATGCCGACGTCGCCGGCCACGCGCGGGTGATCGCTATCGTAGCCGCGATGGGTGGCGAGATCGAAGGCGACCGACAGACCCTTCTGGCCGGCGGCGAGATTGCGTCGATAGAAGGCGTTGCTGTCTTCTGCCGTGGAGAAGCCGGCATATTGTCGGATCGTCCAAGGCTGGTTGACATACATGGTCGGGTAGGGGCCGCGCACGAACGGCGCCGCGCCCGGCCAGGTGTCGAGAAAATCGATGCCTTTGACATCGGCCTCGCTGTAGTTCGAATTGACCAGAATGCCTTCCGGCGTCAGCCACGGCTCGGCGCTGCCGGATGGCGCAGCAGGGGAAATCGGCGCGAAGGCGATGTCGGCGAAATTCGGGATCTTGGTCATTTTTATTTCTCGAATTCTCGATTGCGTTCGATCAGTCGTTGAACGTTTGCTTGGTAGTCAGGGTCATCGGGCGGATTGGTCGATGTCTTTCGCCACAGGACTATGTTGAAAAACTTATCGAGCAGCCATTCGATTGGCCACATCAGAAGATCGAAGATCAAGCTGGCCATGGTGTGGGTCCCGATTGCGAGGCCTCATCTCAGTCATGATCCGGATGCTGATAGCTGAACACGCTGGCCATCTGTTCCGGGCCGTAGTTTTGCGCCGTCGTCTTGCTCGGCAGGTTCGACACATTGCCGACCCAGCCGAGGCGGCTTTCGCTGCCGAATTGCCTGGTCGGCACCACGCGGTCCGGCCGGTCGAAGGCTCCGGTCATGATCTCGATGTTCGGGCCGCCGATCCGGCGGTAGCTCAGCGGCGTACCGCATTTTGCACAGAAGTCGCGCTCGGCGATTGACGATGACTTGAACGCCGATGGCGTACCGCGCGTCCATGCGAAATGCTCATTCGGAATGTCGGCGAGCGACGCGAAAGGCGCGCCGGTGGCCTTCTGGCACATGCGGCAATGGCAGATGCTCACCCGCGTCGGCGCGGCGGTCACGGCAAAGCGGATCGCGCCGCATTGGCAGCCGCCGGTTAGCATGGGTTTGCGTGCCGCATCCGTCATCGCTCACTCCATCAGGGCGTAGGCTTGCAACAGCATCGCCAGTGCATCGCCGCCGGCGAACACAAAGTCCTGCACGCCAGCCGTGCGTAGCTCGGCTTCGAGCTCTCCGGGGCGCCCCGTCAGATAGATATGTTTCGCGCCGGCAGATTGCAGGGCCCTGGCAGCAGCTGCGGCATGCGCCGGATACTGCTTGTCCGAGGAACACAGGCAGGCCAGTGAGGCGCCTGAAGCCTTGAAAGCCTTAGCGAGAGCGGCCGGATCGGTGAAGCCTTCGGTATCGATGGCCTCGATGCCGCCGGTCTCGAAAAAGCTCTTGGCGAAAGTCGCGCGCGCGGTGAAATCGGCGGGTGTGCCGAGATTGGCTAAAAAGACCTTTGGCCGCGCGCCCTTGCGGGCGAGCAGGTGATCGGACTTGTCGCGTAGTGCTTCGAAAGGCTCGGCGAGACGGATCGGCTCCAGCGCGGGGAATTTGATCTTGTCCTTGCCATAGGGCTTTGCGGGAATCGGCTTCACCTTCAGCACCGAAGCGCGGGTTTCCTGTAGATTGGGGAATTCGCTGGCGCCGGTGAGAACGTCACGTCGCTTGGCGACGGCGGCCTGCCGCGCCTTGCGGGTGGCAGCGACTTTCGGCTGGATCAGATTGTTGCCGAGCGCCTGGAAAGCGCCGCCGACTTTCTCGATGTCCTGGAACATCGCCCAGGCGGAGTCGCAGAGCTCGCGCGTTAATGTTTCGATGCCGCCGGCACCGGCAGCGGGATCGGTGACCTTGGCGAGATTGGACTCTTCGAGCAGCACGAGCTGGGTGTTGCGGGCGATACGACGGGCGCCGGAATCCGGCAGGCCAAGCGCCAGCGTATGCGGCAATACGCAAACCGAATTCGCGCCAGCGAGACCGGCGGAGAAGGTCGCCATGGTGGCGCGCAGCATGTTCACTGCAGCGTCGCGCTGGGTCAGCATGCGCCAGGCGGTTTCAGCGGCGATGAATAGCGGCTTCGGCGTCAGACCGCAGCTTTCCTCAACACGCGCCCAGAGCAGGCGGAGCGCGCGGAATCTCGCCATGGTTAGGAACTGGTCGGCATCGGCGGTCAGCCGCGCATAGACCTTGTTGCGCGCATTTTCGAGCGAGAAGCCGGCATCGTCGAGCGCACGCAGATAAGCAATCATGATCGCGAGCGTGTAAGCGAGCTCCTGCACCTCGGAGCCGCCGGCATCGTGAATAATACGGCCGTCGGCGACCAAGAACGGGCCCTTGAAGCCGTGGTCGTCGAGCTTCTTGATGGTGTCGGTGACGGCCGGAGCCATCTCCCACCAGTTGAAGGCGCTGCTGCCCCATACCGCAGTGGCGCCGATCGGATCGAGGCCGAAGCGGATATCGCATTTGGCGGGATCGACGCCTTTGGCCTTGATGGCGTCGGCAAGCCACGTCACCGCCATGCGCGATTGCGGGCCGGCCTGCAGTTCGACGCCGATGCCGGCGTCGAGATAGATGCCGTCGAGCAGCGTCGCGATGGTGTCTTCGGAGGCGACGAGACCGAAGCCACGCGCGCCATTGGCCCCTTCGAACACGAGCGTGAGGCCGGTGGCGCCGCTTTCGAGATCGTGCAGTGCCTGGCGGTTCGACTTCGCGGCGTCGGGATGATCGATGCGCTGCATGACCTGCCATGGCGCCGCAGCAGCGCGGCCGGCGATCGGCGCGGCATCGGGCGTGCGGGCATAGATCGGCTGGATGGCGATGCCGTCATAGCTCTTGCTGATCAGCTTTTCAAATGGTGCGCCTTTCAGCACCCCATCGACGAGCTTGCGCCAGTCATCGTAACTCGCAGGCGCAAAATCGGCGGCCAGCCGCAGGTCGTCAGTCGCAGTCGACATGGTCAGAACTTCACTCCCGGCATTGTTTATGCGGTCTTGCTTCGTGATTGGCCGGAAAATGCCATGATACGAAGGGGTTGCCAATGCCTCTTAGGGCATGGCCCTGCGCGCTTCCGACACTCTCGGTTGCCATATTTGACGAAGAGGTGCCAGCAGAGGTTGTTCGCGCCGCTGCGTACTATGACACTTGCGAGGCGGGGAACGGGGCGTGGGTCGAGATGGAATGGATCGTCGCGGTTCCAGTGCCATCTCGATCCGTGACCTGACGACGGAGCGTCGGAGCTTGGGCTTGTCCCGTACCGTGCCGCACGGCAACGCTCAACCTTCAGCCGCCCCAGCAATCGCTGGAGCGGCCTGTCTTGAACCAGTCAGTTATGAGGCAGTCAGTTGTGGTGCTTGCCGTTTACCACTGATAGCGGGCGACGCCCTTGCCGGCATAGCTGCGGGTGACGTCGGAGAACTCGCCTTCGAAGACCGCCGCGAGCGAGAAGCCGTTGCGCCACTTCACCTCGGCGGAGGCCGTGGTCAATGCGGCATCGCTGGACTGCTGTGCGCCGTTGACGACGAATGACGCGCCGGGCACCGACTGGAACGTGGCGGCGACGCTGCGGTCGGGATTGAACTCATGCGCCCAGGCGAAGCGACCGCGCAGCGTCAGGAGGGAATCCGTCAGCGCGTAGGATTTGTCGGTGCGCACACCGACTTCGCTGCGCGTCGAGGTGACGTCCCTGGCAGCGTAGTTCAGTGCGAACACGCCGGCGCCGGACAGCGCCTGCTCGCGATAGGCCGGCAGATCGAGCGCGGTCGCCTGCACGGCGGCGTAAGGCGTGGCGCCGATGCCCATCCACGACGTGACATAGCGGGTGCCGCCTTCGAGGCGTCCGGAGAACGCATTGACGTTGAAGCGGGCCTGCAACCGGTCGATGCCGGCGACGTTGCGCTCCGTCGTCACGTCCTGCCACGCATAACTCAGCGCGGCGGACAGATAGCCGGCCCCGATGGTGTGGCGCACGAAGCCGCCGACCTGGAACAGATCCGACCGGCCGCTGCCGCCATTGGCGACCGAGAACGTTGTGCCGCCGCCGGACATGGCGAAGCCGGCCAGTGTGTTCGGTGAGATCCGGTAGTCAGCGCCGACTGCCGTGCCATAGATGCGGCTGGTGGATGTATTCGATCCCGTGACGGCATTGCCATCCGTCGTTTGCGAACCGCCGAAGCCGGTCGCCCACACGTTCCAGCGCTGCGCTAACGCATCGGCCTTGACCGGCATCGCCTTGGCGAACATTGCATAGGCGCTGCGGGGCGCATGCTCCTCGGCATAGGACCAGACGCCGCCCGCGGACGGCGAGACGTCATCGCTCCGGCCCGCGGCGAACGGATCGATCATCGCGCCCATGAACAGGTTCATCGCATCGAAGGTCGTCTGCTGCGATCCGACCGACGTTTCACCGGACGCCTGCGTCAGACCGGCCGGCGTCAGTGCGCCGAACGCGATCGGGATTGCCTCGCCAGCGTTGAAGGCGTTGATCACGGCGTTGGCCGCGTTGCGCTGGTTCTGGTTCAGCGGTGTAAACGCCGGAGCTGAGGGACCTGTCGGCGTCGGTGTCGGTGTGTAGTTCAGCGTCAGATTGAGATAGGCGTTGTTGGCGTCATAGCTGAGGCCAGTGTGGAAGTTTGCCGGCAGATTGGTGTTGACGACGTTCGATGCGAACCTGCCGGAGACACCGCCGGTCGTGGTCAGGATGGTGTAGGTCTTGCTGATGTAGCCACCGCTCGCGAACACGGCGTTCACCGTCGCGCCGCCGAGCGTCGCTGTGCCAGAAGAGGTCCCTGCGACCACGTTGGCAAAGGATGCCGTCGATGGATCGATCAGCACTTTGTAGATCGCGCCGGACTGAAACGCGAGAGAGCCTTCGATGGTGGTGGAGCTGCCCGGCGTGCCGTTGCCGGGCATGAATGTGCCACCGCTGTTGATGGTCACGAAAGGCGGATCGATGATGCCACTCCCCATCAGGGTGCCACCGGAATTGACCGTTACCGACGAGGTGCTGGTGATCGTTCCCTGCACATCGAGCGTGCCGCCATTCACAATCGTAGCGCCGGAATAGCCGAGGATGCCCAGCAGCGTCGTCACGCCGCTCCTCGTGGTGAGGCTAGCTGTACCGCCGAGGTTCTTGATGGTGCCACCGTCAGAGTCGATCGGCGCGTTCAGGTAACCGTTCTGAAGCGCGCCGCCGCCGAGATACAGAGCATTTTGCGTTTGGGTGGTGCCACCGAGATCGAGCGTGCCGTCGGGTGCAATGCTCGTCGCATTGCCGGCATCTCCCAAAGTGCCGGCACCGAAGACCTTCAGCGTGCCCCCTAATACTATTGTGCTCCCGACATAGGTGTTGGCCGCGGTGAGTGTGATAGTCCCCAAGCCGACATTGAAGATGCTTCCATTGCCGGTGATGGCATTGTCAACCACCGTGGTGCCGACGGTGTTAAGACTCAGCGAGGACGAACCGCTGCTGTCGCTAAGGCTGATGTTACCGGTCAACTGCGAGGTTGGACCGTTAAACTGCAAATGATTACTGACGTTGTTTCTGAATTGAATGGCGTCCGCCCGCCCCCCTGAGCCATCTGTACCGCCGACGATGCTGCCGCCAGTGTCCATCACGATGGACACGCCCTGGCCTGCTGCGGCCGGCCCGACGACGAGGCCAGCGCCGCCAGCGCCGACGACTCCGCCCGCGCCGGCGGTGCCACCATTGCCGCCCGTGACGGCACTGTTGATCGTAAGCGCGGTGCGATAGTCACTGCTGTTCAGGAGATACAGCCCAACGCCGCCATTACCGCCGTTGCCGCCAAGCGCGCCGCCATTGCCGCCATTGCCCCCCGTCATCGCGCCGCTGATCGTGAAGCGCGACGTGTCGTCCACATTGTTCACCAGATACAGCCCGATGCCACCACTGCCGCCGCTGCCGCCAGCAGCGCCGTTAAAACTGTCGCCGCCGGCTCCACCATTGCCGCCCCTCACACTGACCGACAACTCGTCTGTCAAATACCCGCCGGTTAAGACGGACACCGCGCCATAGCCACCGGCTCCACCGCCCCCAGCCCCGGCCGTCATGTCATTTATTTCACTTGTGTCACCCGCGCCTCCCTTGCCGCCGGCACCACCGCTCGCAACCGATGTGGGCAGGGCGGCTCCGACATAGCCGTGCGCGCCACCACCGCCGCCGCTTCCGTAGCCATAACCGTCCATGGAACCTGCAGCGCCATCAGCGCCGGGAGTAGAACCTCCAGCTCCCCCCGGCGCGTAGGCAGCGCTTAGACCGCCTTGCCCGCCGGTCGTTCCAGCTCCGCCGCCACCGCCGCCGCAACATCCCCCGCCATGCCCTCCGGGCAATCCCGGGCCCGTCAACTGATCGTCGCCTCCGCTAGCGGGGAAATTGGTTCCTGACTGGCCGCCTCCGGCGAATGCAGGCGCCGTGAGCGCTGTGCTGAACAGGAGTGCTGCTGCAAGGCCACCGATGCGAAGGGTCCGATGAATGATCCGATCCGTCCCCGAAACCGTCAACTGCCGCTCAAGACCACTCATGCTTCACTCAACCACGCTGACAGCCCGACGCCTCACGGCGTTTCCTTGATGTCGAATCGCGGATTGCGGCTTCGACAGAGGCCTTGCTTACCCTCCGTGATGTAAGATTTGCTCGGTAATGCGGTCGCACGTTGTAAACGGATGTAAAGATGCCGTTCGTCGGTGCTCGTCACCCCCGGCATTTCGGAATAGATTCGCGTAGGAGAGCAGGGGACACATTCTCTCCGGCCTGAACCTCCGTAGCACTCGCAAGCGCATGTGGTGATTGGCCCGCTACCTGCTTTAGCTGCGCGTCTGCGCAGCGCTGCTATTCATTGGCTCGTGCTCGCCACATTCATCGCAGGATTGTCGTCTTGGAGTTTCGTAGCTGCTGTCGAGTTGGCGTCGATCTGGCGAACGTCACAGGTCAGCTGTTGCTGGGCAGGCGCTGTCTTTTCTCAAGGATCGCGACGGATATCTCTCCGCCGGAGAAACGCTCAGGCGTTCGGGATGGGTTTCTATGCACGATGACAGCGTTGTTCATCGGAATCGATCGTATCGCAATCTGGTGAAGAACCCTTTGCACCTTCAATCATCCTGCTGGCAGGCGCTTTGTCTGTCGCGTTGGACGATTACAGAAACACCGCCTCTATCCTTACGGTGCTACAGGTTGTCTATGAAGTCCTGTGGATCATCGGGGGAGGTGAAAGCAATCAACCCAAATCCGGTAATTTCACGATGCCATCGGTGGAGAGTTTCGCAAGATGCTCTGCCACCGTCTTGCCCGCGATCTTGCGTTCAGGTGCAATCTCGGCCAGCGGCACCAGTACGAAGGCGCGCTGGGTCGCGCCAGGGTGCGGCAGCACCAGTTCGGGCTTGAGCATCACCACGTCGTCATAGGCGATCATATCGAGATCGAGCGGGCGTGGGCCCCAGTGGCCCTCGGCAGTGCGGTTGCGGCCGAATTTGTGTTCGATCTTGTGCAGCGTAAACAGCAACGCGTGCGGGTCAAGCTCGGTATCGATCTCGATCGCCGCATTGATGAAATTGTCCTGCGGGATGTCGCCGACCGGCGGTGTCTCGTAGTCCGACGAGCGTGCGACCAGCCCTGCCTGGGTCATGCCGCAGATATTGCCGATGGCCTTGCGGAAGGTGGTGCGGACATCGCCGACATTGCCGCCGAGCGCGATCAGGACACTCGCCATTGCTTAAAACCTCATGGATCAGATCCGCGCGCGGCGCAGCACCACGCCGACATCGTCGAAGATGGCGGCGATGGGGGCGTGCGGCTTGTGCACGGTGATCTTGACGGCGCTGATCTTGGAGAACTCCGCCAGGATGGCGTCGGCGACGGCGCCGGCTGCGCGTTCCAGCAGCTTGTAATTGGTATCCTTGAACGCGGCGACCGCGGTGGCGACCACATTCGCGTAGGACACGGTGTCGGCGAGGCGATCGCTGCGCGAGGCGAGGTCGATATCGGTGTCGAGTTCGAGATCAATAATGAAGCGCTGGCCGACGACGCCTTCATAATCGAGCACGCCGTGATGGGCGTGCACCGAGACACCCTTGATGAAGATCATGTCGGTCATCGCAAATCCTCAATGGCAGCAGCAACGCGCAACGCCTGAACGGTCTCGGCCACGTCATGGGCGCGGATGATCTTCGCGCCGCGCTGAGCCGCCAGCAAGTGGGCGGCGAGCGAGCCGCCCAGCCGCTGTTGCGGTTCGGAGGGCACAATGGTGGAGATGAATTTCTTGCGGCTGGCGCCGACCAGAACCGGCAGGCCGAAGCGCACGAGCTCTTCGCCGCGGGCGAGCGCCGTCATGCTTTGCTCGGGCGTTTTGCCGAAGCCGATGCCGGGATCGAGAATGATGTGGCTTTCGGGAATGCCGGCCTTCGCGGCGATCTCCAGCGTGCGTGCGAAGAAGGCCGTGATGTCCGCCATGATGTCCAGCGATGGATCGACGTCATCGCGGTTGTGCATCACGACGACTGGCACGCCGTGTTCGGCGACCACGCGCGCCATGTCCGGATCGCGCTGCAGGCCCCAGACGTCGTTGGCGATGGCGACGCCGGCCTCGAGCGCGCGCGCGGTGACCGAGGCTTTCATACTGTCGATGGACAGCGGCACGCCGAGAGCCACGATATCGGGAAGGACCGGTGCGAGGCGCTGCCACTCCTCGTCTGCAGAAACCGGCTGCGATCCGTAAGGACGGGTCGACTCCGCACCGACATCGATAATTTCGGCGCCCGCGGCGATCATCGCGCGGGCATGCGCAAGCGCACGCTCCGGTACGTTAAAATTTCCGCCATCCGAGAAGGAATCGGGCGTGAGGTTCAGGATACCCATCACAACGGCCGCCGGCCGCGCCAGCAGGGCGGCGAGGGCGGGCAAAGTCTGGGCGGGCGTTGCGATCATGTGGCCCGTTTGCGCGCGGGCGGTGAGGGAGTCAAGATGGGGCTGATGGGCTGTAGGGGGCAAAGGCGCTTTTGCGCCGTGCCCACCGCTTGATTGCCTTCAGAAACATAACAGGTGGACACGCTTCGCTTTGCCCGCCCCACCTCTTAATGCGGGACATGGACTACGGCAGAGCATCAATACGAGATCTTCAGCGGAAGCTGCCGGGCCTTTTCGATCAACTCGCCGACGGACTTTTCCGAGGGTAGCACGCGCACCAGCTTGCGCTCCTCGTTAGCCTCGCGCATCGCCTGAGCTAGACGGGCGGGATTGCGATACTTGAGTTCGCGCACCGTGGAGACGCCGGAGGCGCGCAGCAGTTCGGCCTTGGCTTTGCCCATGCCGGGAATGCGGAGATAGTCGGCGAGATTGGCCCATTCCAGTAACTGCTGCTCGGTGAAGCCCGTCCTGGCGGAGAGGTCTTTCCGGCATTTGGCGGAATGGGCGGCTTCCAACAGGCTCTCCATGGTGCGGATGCCTGCCTTTTTCAGCCGGGTCGCGGCGAAAGCCGTCAGACCGTCAATCTCGGAAATAGAATAAGCCATGATACTCGAACGTTCGAAGAAAGGTGCTTGGCGCTTTGGGAGATGATCGCGGCAGCGGCGACGTCAGGCGAACTGACTGAGGCCGGGCGTGCCCGCAATGATCTGGTCCATAGCATCAGAGCCGACCTTCTCACGTCCAAATTTGAACAGTTCCCGCGCAACGCTCTGGATTTCGCCCATGCCGAGGCCCATGCCCATCAGCTTGCTGCCGAGTGCCATCAGGCCGCCGCCCATCAGGCTGAAGCCGCCGCCTTCGTTAGCTGCAATCGCAGCGTCGGCTCCGGGAATATGCGCGACCAGTGCATTGAAGGGTTCGGAAGGGGCTTCCCGCTTGAGGAATTCAAGGATGCTGCCGACGGCTTTTTCGGCCACAGCTTCATCGATACCGACCTTCGCGGTCAGCGCTTTGATCAATTCATCCATGATGCCCCGCCTCACACCGGTAGAACCGGTGCCCTTTCGTTTGAAAAATCATCTTGAGCCGGTGTGATTCGAATTACAAGCACACGCGTTGCGTCGGCGGTCGATTCAATGTGATCGCGCGCCGGGTGTTGCAGCAATGCAATCGCAAGTGTGAAATTTCGGTCAATGTTGTGCACTAGCGAGAGCGAGGCGGCTTAGAAATAATCCGGACGCCGCTGTGCTCTCATATTCGCTGCCAGTGATAGGACATCGTGACGCGCATCGCTGGCCTTCGTTCCGCAACATGCGGTAAGATCATGAAGCGCCGCAAATATTCTTTGAATCCTTTTGATGCGCGATAGGCGATCCGAGAGGCGATCAGATGGCACCGAGCACCGCAGTTTCGACATCGGGCGATACCGACAAGCAGATTTTTATCGGCAAGGGCGAACACGAGGCCTGGCTGACTCTGGCGCTTGGAAATCGCCATGGCCTTGTCACCGGCGCAACGGGAACCGGTAAGACTGTATCGTTACAGGTGATGGCGGAAGGCTTTGCCCGCGCTGGTGTTCCCGTTTTCGCGGCAGACATCAAAGGCGATCTGTCCGGCATTGCCGAAGTGGGCGAGGGCAAGGACTTCATCCTGCAGCGCGCGAAGGAGATGGGGCTGACCTTTCAGCCCGATCAATTCTCGACGATCTTCTGGGATGTGTTTGGCGAGCAAGGTCATCCGGTACGCGCTACGGTTTCGGAGATGGGGCCATTGCTTTTGGCGCGGTTGCTCGATCTGAATGATGTGCAGGAGGGCGTGCTCAATGTCGCCTTCCGGGTCGCTGACGAGAATGGATTGACGCTGCTCGATATGAAGGATCTGCGTTCGCTGCTCGATGCGATCGTGCCCAAGACCGTCAAGAAGGACGAGTTCGATCCGCTCGCAGAGATCCGCGCATCCGCATCCAGTTTCGGAAACGTCTCCAAGGCGACCGTTGGCACCATTCAGCGGCAATTGCTCGTGCTGGAGAACCAGGGTGGCGAAAAATTCTTCGGCGAACCTGCGTTGCAGTTGAAGGATTTCATCAGGACCGACCGCGACGGTCGCGGCATTGTCAATATCCTTGTCGCAGACAAGCTGATGGCCAGCCCGCGTCTCTACGCGACCTTCTTGCTGTGGCTGCTGTCGGAGCTGTTCGAAGAGTTACCGGAAGTCGGCGATCTGCCGAAGCCGAAGCTGGTGTTCTTCTTTGACGAGGCGCATTTGCTGTTCAACGATGCTCCGAAAGCCCTGATGGACAAGATCGAGCAGGTGGTCCGCCTCATCCGATCGAAGGGCGTCGGCGTTTATTTTGTTACCCAGAACCCGATCGATGTGCCCGATCGCGTACTCGCGCAGCTTGGCAACCGCGTGCAACATGCCTTGCGGGCCTTCACGCCGCGCGATCAGAAGGCGGTGGCGGCGGCTGCGGAAACCTTCCGCGCCAACCCGAAGCTGGATACGGCTAAGGCTATCACCGAGTTGGGCAAGGGCGAAGCGCTGGTGTCGTTCCTCGAAGGCAATGGCACGCCGGCGATCGTTGAGCGTGTGATGATCCGGCCGCCGGTGGCGCGCATCGGGCCGATCACGCCCGAAGAGCGCAAGGCGATTATCAATGCCAGCCCGGTGAAAGGCAAATACGACACCGCAGTGGATTCAGATTCCGCCTACGAGATGTTGCAGCGACGCGTCGCAGGCAATGCGGCGACGCCGGCCGATGCCGGAACCGCCGGCGGCGGTGGTTTGCTCGGCTCGCTCGGCGGCATCATCGGCAGCATCTTCGGCACCAATACGTCGCGCGGCCGACTCTCCACCGGGCAAGTGATCGCGCGCAGCGTCACGCGCTCCGTGACCAACAAGGTGGTCGGCGGCATCGTTGCCAATGTCGGCAAGCAGGTCGGCGGTTCGCTCGGCAGTTCCATCGGCCGCGAGATCGTGCGCGGCGCGCTGGGTGGAATCATGAAGCGCTGATATTGCACCGGCCGCGGTTGCGCGATCAGTTTCTCGATTGAACAGGTTTGAAGGAATACGCCATGTCTGCATCGTCGCAACTGAACTCCGTCCTCGCGCATGTCGATGGCGATTTCAATAATGCACTGGAGCGCCTGTTCGCCTTGCTGCGGATCAAATCGATCTCCGCCGATCCGGCTTTTGCGGACGACTGCAAAAAGGCTGCGGAGCATCTCGCGGTCGAGATTGAGACGCTCGGTTTCAGGGCCGAGGTGCGGTCAACTGCGGGCCATCCTGCGATCGTCGCCGTGGCCAAGGGCAATACAGGCAACCGCCCACATGTGCTGTTTTACGGGCACTACGACGTACAGCCCGTCGATCCACTCGAACTCTGGC
Source organism: Bradyrhizobiaceae bacterium PARB1 (assembly GCA_002256345.1). Classification (GTDB taxonomy): domain Bacteria; phylum Pseudomonadota; class Alphaproteobacteria; order Rhizobiales; family Xanthobacteraceae; genus Tardiphaga. The sequence goes on from NKIY01000006.1 coordinate 237,570, forward strand.
ATCGTCCGCCCTTCGAGCCGGTGGTGACGAAACATGCCGACGGCCGCGACATCATCGTTGCGCGCGGCGCGCAGGACGATAAAGGTCAGCTTTCCACTTTCGTCGAGGCTTGCCGCGCCTGGGTGAAGGTGACGGGCGAGCTGCCGATCGATCTCACCATCTGCATCGAAGGCGAGGAAGAAGTCGGCTCGAAGAACTTCGTGCCGTTCCTCGAAGCCAACAAGAAAGAGCTTGCGGCGGATTTCGCGGTGGTCTGCGATACCGGCATGTGGGATCCGTCGACGCCGGCGATCACCACGGCGCTGCGCGGCCTCGTTTATGAAGAGGTGAAGATCACCGCCGCCAATCGCGACCTGCATTCCGGCATCTATGGCGGCGGCGCCCGCAATCCGATCCGCGTGCTCACCAACATCCTCGGCAAGTTGCATGACGACGATGGCCGCATCACCATTCCCGGATTCTATGACGGCGTGAAGGATCTTCCGCCAGATATCCTGAAGCAGTGGAAGGGGCTCGGCCTCACGCCGGAAACTTTCCTGAAGCCGATCGGCCTGTCGATCCCGGCTGGCGAGAAGGACCGCGAATTGATCGAGCAGATCACCTCGCGCCCGACCTGCGACATTAATGGCATTGTCGGCGGCTATACCGGTGAAGGCTCGAAGACCGTCATCGCCTCGCATGCGTCGGCCAAGGTCTCGTTCCGTATCGTCGAAGGCCAGGACCCCGGCAAGATCCGCGACGCGTTCCGCAAATTCGTGACTGATCGACTGCCTGGCGACTGCAAGGCCGAGTTCCTCGATCACTCGAACGCGCCGGCCATTGCGCTCGACTGGAACATGAAGCCGCTCGCCGCCGCGCGTGACGCACTAAGCGAGGAATGGGGCAAGCAGGCGGTTCTGATCGGTTCCGGCGCCTCGATTCCAATCGTGGCGGACTTCAAGCGCACTCTCGGGCTCGACTCCCTGATGATCGGCTTCGGGCTGGATGACGACAACATCCATTCGCCGAACGAGAAATACGATCTCAGGAGTTTCCAGAAGGGCATTCGCTCCTGGGTCCGCATCATCGCCGCGCTGGCGGAGGTGAAGAAATAACTCAGTCCCTCATGTTGCGGAGACTTGGCGGCGCAATTGCGCCGCTGAATGCGCCCTCTCGAACCATGAGAGGGCTTGGCTGCAGCGCTCGCGGCCACCCTTCGAGACGCCGGGCTTTGCGCGGCTCCTCGGGATGAGGGCTGAGTATGTGATGTGCGACCGGCAACGTAAAAACGCCGCCCGGAATTGGGCGGCGTTTTGTATTCTGCGTAGAGGTTTGCACTCCCCTCATAGCACGAATCTCAGGTCCGGTAAGACGGATCGCGGCGGTCGAGCTTGCGCAGCATCGGCGGCCAGACCAATTGGGTGGAGCGCAGTTCGGAGCGATCGGGGTTCGACACGAGTTCGGCATTCTTGTCGATCACGGCCTGATCGACCGGATAGGCGGTGGGGCCGAGAATGCGGGTGCGGACCTGCATGGTGCAGGCGCGTTCCAGATAATACATGCGCTCGAAGGCCGAGGCGACCGAACGGCCGACGGTGAGCGTGCCGTGATTGCGCAGCAGCATGGCGTTCTTGGTGCCGAGGTCCTTCTGCAGGCGCGGGCGTTCATCGTGATCGAGGGCAACGCCTTCATAGTCGTGATAGGCGAGGTCCGGGATCACGAGCTGCGCGGTCTGGTTTAGCGGCAGCAGGCCTTCCATGCAGGAGGCGACGGCGGTGCCATCCGGCGTGTGCAAATGCATCACGCAACCGGCATCCTCGCGCACTTCATGGATCGCGGAGTGGATCGTGAAGCCAGCCGGATTGATGTGGTAATCGGTTTCGCTGAGCAGGTTCCCCTCGAGATCGACCTTCACGAGGCTGGATGCGGTGATCTCCTCGAAGATCAGACCGTAGGGATTGATCAGGAAGTGGTGCTCGGGGCCGGGCACGCGTGCGGAGATGTGGGTGTCGATGAGATCGTCCCAGCCATAGAGTGCAACGAGACGATAGGCTGCGGCGAGGTTGACGCGCTGCGCCCATTCGCCCTCGGTCATGTGCGATGGCACGGCTTTGAGGTGGGCGGCTTCGGCTGGCGACATTATGATGCTCCCGGATTAACTGGCAGTGTTCTGGCGTTTGCTGGCGAGAGCCTAGTCCCGCTCCGGCGGGGCAGCAAGCCGGACGGTTTGCGGGCCAGTCATGCTTTCGGGCGGAGAGTGCCCGGGCGCGACATTCACGAACTGAAACGCGCGCGATAGTCTTGGGGCGTAGCAGAAAGCAGCCGCAGGAAACTGCGGCGCATGGTTTCCTCCGAACCGAAACCGCAGCGCTGCGAGATGCGCTTCACCGGCAGTTTGGTTTCCGAGAGTAGCCGCCGGGCCGCTTCGATGCGCAGTTGCTCGACCGCGCGGGCCGGCGTGATGCCGGTCGCTTCCGCGTAGTGCCGGCTAAAGCTGCGTTCGCTCATGCCGGCCTGTGCGGCCAGCACGGGCAGCGAGATATCGTCGGCAAGATGCTTTCCGATCCACTCATGCAACGCGCCGAATTTGTCGTCAGAGGTCTGCAACGACAATGCGGCACTGAATTGCGATTGGCCGCCGGGGCGCTTGAGAAACACGACGAGATGACGCGCCGCCATGAGCGCGACGCTGCGTCCAAGGTCTTCCTCCACCAGCGCCAGCGCGAGATCGATCCCGGCGGTCACGCCGGCTGATGTCCAGAAGGCGCCGTCGCGCACGAAGATCGGGTCGGCCTCGACATCCACGGCAGGAAAGCGCTGCGCGAGTTCGGCACACCAGGACCAGTGCGTTGCGGCACGGCGACCATCCAGCAGGCCGGTCGAGGCGAGCAGGAAAGCACCGGTGCATACGGATGCAGTACGTCGCGCCTTGGCAGCGCGCTTGCGCACCCAGGCGACGACGGCGGGATCGGACGCGGCTGCATGGACGCCGGGACCGCCGGCAATGAGCAACGTATCGATCGGTTCGGCGTGGCGTGGCAGATCGCTTGCCGCCAGTCCGAGGCCGGCAGAGGCGGTGACGCCATGGCCGCCGCGCGCGATCACGCGCAGCCTGTAGGGCGCGGGCTTGCCCTGGCGCTGCATGATCTCGTTGACCGAGGCGAAGACCTGCAGCGGGCCGGACACGTCGAGCAATTGCACCATCGGGAACGCCAGCACGTCGATGGCGCGCGGGATCGTCGAAACGCTGTTTGGCGGAGAACGAGGGGTCTTTGGCATTTCCGCCAGAGTGTGCTGGGCTAGGGTCGGCTTGTCCATTCACAAATGCTTGGAGCATTCCATGATCCCGCCAGACCAACATCTCCAGATCGGCTCGCTGTTGTTCGAGGGGCTCGACCAGATCGATCTCACCGGCCCGTTCGAAGTGCTGTCGCGTATTCCCAATTCGACCTATCGCGTCTACGGCAAGACCGCCGATACGGTGCGCGACTACAGGGGGCTCCTCATCACGCCGGATGCTGTCATTGCCGACGCGCCCCAGCTCGACGTGCTGCATATCCCCGGCGGTTTCGGCCAGGAAGCGCTGATGGACGACACGGTCGTCCTCGACTGGATCCGCCAGCAGTCGGGAAAGGCGCGCATCTTCTCGGTCTGCACCGGCGCGCTGATCTGCGGCGCCGCGGGCCTGCTTATGGGGCGCCGCGCGACCACGCATTGGGCCTCGTTTCACCTGCTGCGTTATTTCGGCGCCACGCCGGTCAATGAGCGCGTTGTCATCGACGACGACTGGATATTCGCCGCCGGCGTGACGTCGGGCATCGACGGTGCGTTACGTCTGGCGGCGGAACTGCGCGGCGAGGAAGTGGCGCAGGGCATTCAGCTCTTCATGGAATATGCGCCGGAGCCACCGTTCAACAGCGGCACGCCCGAAACGGCACCGGCGACGGTGCTCGCGCAGACCCGTCAGTCGGTGGCGAAGATCACGGCGCAGCGCGAAGCCACCGCACAACGCGTCGCAACCAAGCTTGGCATCATCGTGCCGGCACCGGCGGAGTGAACAAAACGCTCCGCGGACACCTCATCGACAGGAGACGACCGTGAACCTCACGCATATCCATGAATTCACCAAAGCGATGCAGCGCAAGGACCTCGAGGCCATGCTCAGCCACATGGCCGATGACATCGTGCTGAAGACGCCGCTCGCTGCCGAGCCATTCAGGGGCAAGGCAGCGATCCGGCCGGTGGTGACAGCGCTGCTGGGTGTCGTCGATGCATTCGACTTCCGCGAAGTACTGCAGGGCCCTGAACATGTGTCCACATTCTTCGGCATCACCGTCGGCAACGAACAACTCGATGGCGTCGACTACTGGCGTCTGAACGATGCCGGCTTGATCCAGGAAATGACAGTGCTGTGGCGACCGCTGCCTGCGGCGCTGGCCGTCGAGAAGAAGCTCGCGGCAACCGCGTAGACAGCGTCACCTCTTCGGCCGCTTCGGTGTTTTACTAGAGCGGCTGTGCGGCGTGGCGGTGTCGCGCAGGACCTGTCCGATGATAGCGGCAGCCTTGTCGATCTCCTGCTCGTTCCAGGCGGCAAAACCCAGGAACAATCCCTGGGCGCTGGCCGGCCCGGCGAAATGCATGGAGAGCGCCCGCGCCGTTACGCCTAGCTCGGCCAGCCGGGCCGAAATGGCACGGTCGTTGCGATGCGGGTCCAGATAAGCAAGCAACTGCATGCCACCGGCCGGTGACTCGATCGTCAGGTGATCGCCGGCATGCGTGCGCAGCGCCTGCAGCAGATGATCGCGTCTGCTGCGATAGACGCGCGTCATCTTGCGGATATGCGCCGCGAAGTGTCCGTCGTCGATGAACTCGGCCAGCGCATCCTGCACCGGCGCCGGCACGATGTGGCTGCCGTGGCGCTGCGCCTTTTCGAACAGATCGGCGAGATCCGGCGGTACGATGGCGTAGCCGCTGCGCACGTCTGAAAACATCGATTTCGAGAAGGTGCCGACATAGAACACGCGGCCGTTGTCATCGAGGCCCTGCAGGGCGGCGACAGGGCGGCCGTCATAGTGGAATTCGCTGTCATAGTCGTCCTCGACGATCGCAGCGCCGATGTCATTTGCAAAACCGAGCAACTGCTGCCGACGACTGACAGGCATCAGCCGTCCGGTGGGATGCTGATGCGACGGCGTCACGAAGATCAGCCGCGGACGATCGCGGCGCCCCTTGAAGGCGAGGCCGCCGCGATCCAGCGCAATGCCGCGCACAGCGGCGCCGGCCGCATCCAGCGCCGCGCGGGCGCCGCCATAGCCGGGGCTTTCGACCCAGGCGAGATCGCCGGCATCGAGCAGCACGCGGGCGATCAGCTCCAGCGAAGCCTGTGCCGACGGCATGATGATGATCTGCCGCGCCTCGGCCCTGACGCCGCGATGTTCGGTGAGATGGCGGAGCAGGGCAGTGCGCAGCGATGCGCGATTGATCGCGGGATCGCCGCTCGGCGCGCGCCGTGCGGCGCGGCGCAGGCAGCGCGCCCAGATGTCATGGGGAAACAGCCGGCTATCGGCGAGCACCGTGGCCAGCGGCTGCGGCTGCCCCTTGTTGACGAATGGCCAGTCCGACTTCCGGACGCGCTCGGCCCAGCGCGACAGGCCGAGAGGTTTCGGCGCCTTGCCGGCGATGTTGCGGCCGGTGAGCAGAGTCTGGCGCTCGGCGGCGGCGACCGTGGGGCGTCGCCCCGGCGTGACGTCGAGATAGCCTTCCATCGCCAGCTGATCGATGACGGCCGAGACGGTGTTGCGCGCGAGGCCAAGTTGCAGCGCGCAGTCGCGGCCCGACGGCAGGCGATGGCCTGGCGGCAGCGCGCCGCTCAGGATCGCCGCGCGGAGCTGATCGTAGAGCTGCCGTGTCAGGGGGGCGCTGCTCGCGGATCCGCGCTCGATATCGATCAGCCCCGCGAGAATGTCGCCCATCAAACTGGCTCAGTAATTTTTACAGAAATGGATCTTTGATTGGGGCCAGTAAAACCTAGTGTCATCCGTCTGTCGAGTGCGCCAAGCACCGAAGCCGTGAGATGAAGCCATGTCCGAATATCCCCTGTCGCGCCGCACGGCGCTGCTGTTGTTTGCCGTCGTCGTGACCATGTGGGGGCTGAACTGGACGTTGACGAAATTTCTGGTGCAGCACATTCCGCCGCTGTGGTCTGTGGCCCTCCGAGCCTTGGTCGCCACGCTCGCTGTGGGAGCAATTACGCTTGCGCGCGGGCAGTTCATCGTGCCGCGGCGCGGCGACATGCCTGTCATCGTCAGTGTCGCAGTGCTGCATATGGGGGCGTTCTCGGTGCTGGTCGCCTTCGGGCTGCAATTCGTCCCGGTCGGCCGTTCTATTGTGCTCGGCTACACCACACCGCTCTGGGTCGCGCCGGCCGCGTGGTTGCTGCTGCGCGAGCCCGTTCCGCGAGAACGTCTGTTCGGCATTGTCCTCGGACTTGCCGGCATCGCTGTCATGTTCAACCCGGCGGCATTCGATTGGAGCAACGGCAATGCGCTGATCGGCAGCGGGTTGTTGCTGCTCGCGGCTCTGTGCTGGGCGGCGAACATCGTCTATGTCCGCGGTCACCGTTGGATCTCCGAACCGTTCCAATTGATGTTCTGGCAGGCGCTGCTCGCGAACGTACTGCTGACATCGCTGGCGCTCGTGCGCGAGGGTGTCCCGGATATCGCCTGGACGCGCGAACTCGTTGGAGCACTGCTGTTCGGTGGGATCTTCGGCACAGCGTTGGCGCACTGGGCGATGGTGATCATCAACCGTAGTCTGCCGGCGACCATCACGTCCCTTGGCCTGCTGGCAACGCCGGTGATGGGCGTCGCGATTTCTGCGCTGGTGCTGGGCGAGGCGATCGAGCTGTCGCTGATCGTTGCGATGAGCATGATCCTCGGCGGGATCTTTATCGGAACGATGTCACGGCGCCCGCCGGATGTCGTGCCGGCCGTGCAGCCTATCCCAGCTGCTGCCCGACCATCCCGCCGATCGCCTTGAACACGGTGTTAAGCTGCGTCGATGTCGGATTGCCTCCGCGCGTATAGGCGGCGATGATCACAGGGCGGTCCGGCGCCGGCCATACCACAGCGATATCGCCGGCGGCGTCCTTACCATTGTTGCCGGTCTTGTCGCCGATCTTCCAGGAGGTGGGCAGACCGGCGCGCAGACGATTGGCGCCGGTCTTGCAGTTCACCATCCACTCGGTCAGTTGCGCGCGCGATCCCGCCTGCAGCGCATCGCCGAGCACGAAGCGCTGCAGCGTCGTTGCCATGGCGCGCGGCGTCGTGGTGTCCTCGAGCTTGCCGAGCGGCGTGCGGTTGAGTTCGGGTTCGTCGTGATCGAGGCGCGAGATGCTGTCGCCGTGGTCGCGCCAGAATTTGGTCAGTGCCTGCGGTCCACCAACGCGCGCGAGCAGCAGATTGGCGCAGGTATTGTCGCTCAGCTCGACGATGGCCTTGGCCATCTCGCCAACGGACAGCGCGCCCTTGGAGAGATTCTCCTTCGCGACCGGCGCATATGCCAGCAGATCTTTCTGCGTATATGGGACCGTGGCGTCGAGCCGGTCCTGACCGCGATCGACGCGGGCGAGTACGCAGGCGGCGAGGGATGCCTTGAAGGTGCTGCACATGACGAAGCGGTCGTGGGCACGCCAGGCGAGTTCGGCTCCGCTGGTCAGGTTCTTGGCATAGAGCCCGATGCGCCCGCCGCTGTCACGCTCATAGGCAGGCAGCGCCGGAGGCGCTTCTTTTGCGAAAGCGGGGGAGGCCGCGAAGGCGGATGCGGAAAGCAGGAAACTGCGTCTATTGATCATCATCCGATCTCGTTCGCAGCCGAACGGGGAGAAATAATGGCGGCCGATGCTGACGCTACGCGGTTTGCGCAGCGATGGCCGGTGGCCGCGGCGTGCGGTGTGCACCGAGGCAGGCGAGGACGCTAAGCACCACGAGCACGAAAGCCGCCATCTCCAGATGGGTTGGAAGCCGCTGCTCCCAGACAAAGCCGTAGATCAGCGCGAACAGGGTCTCGAACAGGATCATCTGTCCCACCAGCGTCAGCGGCAGAAGCCGGCTCATGCGATTCCACAAGGCGTTGCCAATGATCGATGCGAGCACCGCAATTCCGATCGACACGCCGGCAAATTGCGCCCAGGCCGTTGCATCATGCGCGACGCTTCCGAAGATGATGGCAGCCGGAATGAGAACGAGACTCTGCAGCCCCGTGACGACGCCGGTGAGCAGATTCCAGTCATAGGCGGACACGCTGCCCAGCCGTGCCAGTGCCGCGCGATTGCCGATCGCAAAAATCGTCCATGAGACGAGTGCGCCGATGGCGCACAGCAGGCCGATGAGTTGTTCGCCTGTCGTGCCGGTTGATGGCGCTGCCAATGCCTGCACGCCGATACAGATTGCACCGGCAGTGCAGAGCAGCAGCGACGGCAACAGGCGACGCAAAGGCACAGCCCCGGTGACGCGGCTGCCGGCGATGGTCACGGCGACGGGCAGGAAACCGATCACCAGCGAGGTCATGGCAATGCCGCCCTTCTGCACCGCATTGGTCAGCAAGGCGTAATAGAGCGTGTTGCCGGCGAGGGCGAGCCAGCCGAGTGTGACCCAATCGTGTCCTTTGAGATTGCTACGCAGCATGCGCCAGTGCGGAGCGATCAGGGCCGCGGAGATCAGGCCGTAAACGAAGTAGCGGCCGGCCGCGAGCTGCAGCGGGCTGAAAGCCGGGACGAGTTCGGGGGCGAGAAAAACCAGCCCCCACAGTGCGCCGGCGGCCATGCCGAACGCGACCCCAGTCATCGTCGAACCACTCATCGCGCCGATCATCTCACTCGCTCTCTCGTCGATTGGGCGAGCAATATCATCGGCGAAGTGATAAAAGCGCCCTCGATTGAACCCTCAAACGCAACATTTACTCGTTATGCCTCGCAAATCCGACCCATCTCGCGCGCTGGATTCGTTCGACCGGGCCATCCTCCGGATCGTCCAGCGCGACAACAAGACGCCGCAGCGCGAGATCGCCGAGACGGTCAATCTCTCGACCGCGGCTGTGCAGCGGCGGATTGCGGCCATGGAAACGGCCGGTGTCATCGCGCGCAATGTAGCGATGGTCGATCCGCTGGCGATCGGGCTGACGATCACGGCGATTGTCGAAGTCTATTTGCGGGACGAGCGATCGACGACGGTGGACGCGGCAAAGGCGATTTTCCGCGCCGCGCCGGAAGTACAGCAATGCTACTACACCACGGGCGGCACCAGCTTCGTGCTCGTCGTCGTGACGAAGACGATGCAGACCTATGAGGCCTTCATCCGCCGGCGGTTCGAGGAAAATGAAACCGTGAAGAGTTTTCGCACGCTGGTGGTGATCGATCGCGTGAAGACGCAGACCGAGCTCGCGATCGAGGATTGAGTACGACGTGACGCCCGGCGCTTATGGCGCCGGGATCGCCAGCAGGCTTGAAATGCTGCTGCCGCGAATGTCGTAGACGCGGGCGAACACGACATCGTCGCGCTTGATCTCGGCGATCACGGGCGCGGTGAGGCCCTTGCAGTAGAATTCGCCGAGCGTCATCGCGAAGTCAGCGGCATGGCTGTCCCAGCCGATGGTGAAGTCGGGACCGAGCGCGACCTGGGCCGGACGTTGAGGACCGCACACCGCGACCTTCCACTTGCGGCCGGCCGGCGGATGTTCCTGCCGCTCGTCGATCTGCTCCCTCAGGGCGTCCGATGCCTGCTTCAGCGCCAGACCCCAATAGTCCAGCATGAACAGCGAGTCGGCCTGGCGCACGGTACCGGCGACATAATTGAAATGCGTATATTGATACGGATGCAGGCGGATCATTTCCGCCATCGGCAGCATCAAGCCGAAGGAGAGAAGGGCGACCGCTGCTGCCTGCGCGCCGCGATGATTGACGCGCAGCCAGTCCATCAAGGATGCAAAGGCGACACCGGCAAGCACGGTCATCGGCGGAATAACGAAGATGAAATGGCGTATGCCGTTATAGAGCGCCGGGCGCTTCACCATGGCGATGATCAACGGAAGCATCGCTGCGGCGGTGAGCATCAGCAGGATCGTCTTGCGGCGCGCCGGGACATCCTTGCGCGAGGCCGAAACGACGGTCAGTGCAATGCCGCCGGCCAGCAACGTGATCAGCGCTTCCGGCAGCTGCAGCGCGAACAGCGTCGGCAGATAGGACCACGGCATGTCCGGCACCGAGATCATGGCGCCGTCGAACATTTCCTTCCAGGGCTTCTCGAAGAAGGTGGAGAAGTAGGTGAGCGCACGCAGCGGATTGGCCGGTTCGAGGATGGACCACGGCCAGATCAGGCCCATGATGAGATAGCCGAAGGCGAGACCGGGCAGCAGCAGATAGACCACATGGAGCAGTCGACGGATCGCTTCGCGCGGCCCTTGCTGACGCCACTCTTCTAGGAACAGCGGTACGAAGCCGATCAGCGCATAGATCAGCGTCAGGCCGGCGAGGATGCGGCAGCCGATCGAGCAGCCGGCGCCGATGCCGAGAATCAATACGGTACGCGTCGATGGATTTGGATATTCCTGTACGAGGCGCACGAGGCCGAGCATCAGCACGATCATGGCCACTGCGAAGGGGGCATCCTTCGGGTTCATGAACATGTGGCCGTAGAAGGTCGGGCACAGAGCGAGCAGCAGCAACGTCACAAGGCCGGCGACGGGGCCTGCGATCCGACGGCTGACGCGCCAGGTCACGGCAATTCCGACAATACCAACGATCGCGCCGAGCAGGCGGCGCGTCTCGAACAGTTCGAGCGGGATGATCTTGTGCAGCAGAGCGGCCGCCATGTCGAAGCCGCCGCCGTACATATAGAGATTGGCGAAGGAGAGGGCGCCGGTGTCGCGAAAGCCGCTGCCGTACATCTTCAGAAGCAGGTCGGCATATTCGGCATGGGTATAATCGTCCCAGCCGAGGCCGTAGTCACGGAATGTGAAACTGGCGATGATGCTGACCACGACCAGCGCTACAATGGCGAGGTCGTCACACGTCTTTTCCAGCGAGCGCCGCACGGGCGTTTCGATGGCCGCGGTCGTAATCGATGACATGGCTATAGACGATCCGGTGTCCCAAACCCAAACAATGGCTCGGCATTGCGCTTTTTGAGCCTTGTTCCCCGGCATCGGTATAGCGCGTTTATATTTTCGAGTAATTGAGAATTGTGGCTGAAATTCTCTTAAATGACGTGCACTGCAGCAATATAAAAGCTTTGTTTTTTAGCTGTTCCACGTCCGTGCCGCGCGCCGACGCGGTAGCCGGGCAAGGTATCGCGGCGCCTGAAAGCTGTTTCGGCGTTGTGGCTTACCCCAAGCTGTGAACGCAAAATTGCCGTTTGGCGAACTGCGTCATATGACGCTATCGTGCGTATGTGACGAGACTCGCGGGGTGTCCGTCCAGGAGTTTGAAGACCATGATAGTGCTGCTGATTGCCGGGATAGGGGTCATCCTGGCGGGCCTCGCGGCGATCGGATTTGGGGTTCCGGTCAAGGAATTCGGGTTCGGCAACACACTGATCCTGACCGGTGCGGTCGGCGTGTGCACCGGTCTGATCATGATCAGTCTGGGCCTCGTGGTGCGCGAGATGCGCAGGCTGGCTGAGGCGCTTGCGGTGCCCGAGCCGCGCGTTGCAGCCCCGCTGCCGCGCCGGGAACTAAAACTGCCGTCGGCTCCCCTGGAGATCGACGACGAAAGCGAGGAGATGGCGGCTCCGCCGCCCTTCGCCCGTGAGACCCCTCCGCGGCCAATGCCGACCGGCCCGGAACCTGGCGTGCCGCCGTGGCAGGACGAAGTGTTGCGCGATCGCGAGCGTCTCGCCGCTGCAGCGGGCAGCACGGCCGAGGAGCCGAAGCGCCGCAATCTGCTTTTCACCTCAACCCGCCGCGACCGCGAGAAGGACCGCACGGATGCCGTCGCGCAGGCGCTTGAGCTCGATCTTGCAGGGCCGGCACCCGTGCCGCCACGCGAGGAAGCGTCGCGCTTCGACGAAGCCCCGCAAGCCGATGAGGCGCCGCGTTTCGAGGATGCGTGGCCGCAAAACGAGCGTCCTTCGCCTCAGTCGGAGCGCCCGCGTTTTTCCGATGCGATCCGTCAGGCGGCGCGCGCCTCGGCCACCCACGCTGAACGGTTCGGCGATCGGCTGCCCGATCCGAGCGAGATCCCCGATCGCGACGAACCGGCACCCACCGCCCCTGCGCGCGCTCCCGGCGTCACGGTGCTGAAATCCGGCGTCGTCGACGGCATGGCCTATTCGCTCTATTCGGACGGCTCCATCGAGGCGCAGATGCCCGAAGGTTTGATGCGCTTTGCCTCCATCGACGAATTGCGTGAACATCTCGAGAATCGCAGCTGACGCGATCTTCCCTCTGAAAGACGGCGTTATGAGCGACACTCCAGGCAAGAACTTCATCGAACTGACGGCGAGCATTGTCTCCGCCTATGTCGGGAACAATCCCGTGCCTGCGGCGGAACTGCCGGCTCTGATCAATCAGGTCCATGGTGCCCTGACGCGGGTATCCGGCAACGGCGCAGCGCCGCTGTCAACGGAACAGGCGCCCGCCAAGCCGGCGGTCCCAGTGAAGAAGTCGGTGACGGCCGAATACCTCGTCTGTCTCGAGGACGGCAAACGCTTCAAATCGCTGAAGCGGCATCTGCGCACGCAGTATGGAATGACCCCGGAACAGTATCGCGAGAAATGGGGGCTGCCGCTGGACTATCCGATGGTGGCACCGAACTATGCGGTAGCGCGCTCGCAGCTTGCCAAGCAGATGGGCCTCGGCCAGCAGCGCAAGCGCCGCAAGTAGGTACAGGGTTCCATCTCGCGAGAATTTTTGGCGAACAAATCAGGACGAAAACTTGACCGGCCAAACCCGGCCCGAGATTCCGTGCGGGGACTTGCGGCAGATGGTTCAGCTCTTTCGTCGCTCTGCGGATTTAATCCACAAATAGGAAATTGATCCAAGTTTCTGCTTGCAGAAGGCGTCGACTCATGAGCCTATATTCCTGCAAGGAGAACAAAATGAAAACATCAGGAAGCCGCCGTGAATGCCCCGATCGGATCGATCCACACCGTGCTCGCCATATGTCGCTGGAGACGCGGCAGATTCTCACCGAGGACGGCATTGCCAGCGTGCTGGTCAATGACAGCGAAAGCCCGCTGGCCTGGCTCGCGCGGCGGAAAGGGCGGGACGGGCGCAGCCTGATCGCCCCGCATCAGTTCATCGCTGGGGAGAAGCTCCGCGCCGATTTCACCCGCGCTAATATGGCTCCGCGCGTCACCGCCAACTGGGCAGCGCCGACTGGCGGCCGGCCGCGCGGGTCGGGTCTCAGCCCTGGCGAGATGACGGATGTGATGCTCGCATCGCGGCAGAAGGTCGGGCACGCGCTCGATGCTTGCGGTCCGGAATTCGCGGGGATTCTGGTCGATGTCTGCTGCTTCCTGCGCGGGCTCGAAGATGTCGAGCGCGAGCGCAACTGGCCGGCGCGATCGGCCAAGGTGGTGCTGCAACTCGGCCTCGACCGGCTGGCGCGGCATTACGGTTTTGCAGGGGAGGCGAAGGGCGGCCCGGCGAAGCTGCGGACATGGCTGGCGGATGGGGCGGCGTTCGAGGTTTAACCCGCTGTCTCCAGCGCCTCGCGCGCATCGTTGCGGATGCGCTCGACCATCGAGCGCAGACCGTTGGAGCGCTGCGGTGTCAGGTGCTCGCGAAAACCGAGTTCGTCGAACACCGAGATTGCATCGGTGTTCAGAATGTCCTTGGGCGTGCGATCAGAATATAGCGCGAGCAGGATCGCGATCAGGCCGCGCACGATGTGCGCGTCGCTGTCGCCGAGATAGCTCAGCACCGGCGTGCCCTTGTCGCTCGTCGCCACTTTGCGCGACAGCCACACCTGGCTGGCGCAGCCATTGACCTTGTTGGCTGCCGAATGCTCATCCTCGGGCATCGGAGCCAGCGTTCGGCCGAGCTCGATCACATAGCGATAGCGATCGTCCCAGTCGTCAAGCAGTTCGAAATTGGCCCGGATATCATCGATGTTGGTGGTCATGGCAGCCTTGATGCGAATGTCGCCTCTATATAGGCGCGATTTGCATCGAATGCGACTGTGGTTCCATCATTTATCGCCCGGAAGCGCCCGTTAGGGAGCTGGCGGCGCGTCGGGCGATTGCCAGTCGATTGCGAGATCGTCCTGGGTCAGCGTGTCCGGCTTCGCCATCACTACACTGCGGTCCTGATCGCCACCTTCGCCGATCGAGCCGGTATGATCGGGCTTCTTCTCGGTGATGATCTGATAGACCTTTCGCGCGCCTTCCTTGGCGCGTTCGCCGATATAGGCCGCAGCATTGCCGCCGACCTCGCATGCGGCCGGCTGGCGCTTGCAGAATTGGCTCATATCTGATGCCGCCGCCGTTGCAGCAGAGATCGCGTCGGAAGCGCCGACCTGCGGTGCCGCCTTGTCCGCTTCCGGCGTGTGGTCGCGCGGCAGCAGCACGAGCACCAGCCCGATCCAGAATGCCATGCGCAGCAGGAAGAACATGAAAACCCCGTCGTCTTGTCCAACGTCGTCGCGAGTGATTGCAGTCGATATTGAAGTTAGGCGCTGTCGATAAACTTCGAGTATTTGCAAAGCGATTAATTCGACGAAAATCGATGCGATTGGAGATGGCGTAAATTTTTGATTGATGCCCCGTCGTCCCGGCGTTCGCCGGAGCGACAGGAGGCATTTTTCATCGGCATCGTTTCGCTCGCAACAACGGCAAGCGCGTCCACACTTTCGAAACCATACCTCTCCCGATGAAAGTTTCCGTTCACCACAATGCGCGAACGAAAACGCGAAAACTCCCTTCAAATCGAGACTTGCGCGTTAGGCATGGTCCTGTCTGCGATCGTCTTAGTGTTCGTTTAATGTCGCTCTGACAGGTTGGCGCAGTGATCGAAGGAGGCGTTTCGACACGTCGATGTAGGCGAGTATGTCGAAGCGAAACGAGTGGCAGTGTTGAACATCATCCGCGACTGTCTTGATGCGATGCTGCACCCGTCCGTGCGCTACGATGCGCTGACGAGCGCGCGGCATCGCGCCTTCATGGCTCCGCGGCTGCTCGGCAGTCTCGCGGCCTTCGCGGCGTTTCCTGTCTACCTCGCGATGCGTGGCGCACCGACCGCGCTAGAAGTCATTGCCTTTGCCTGGCTGATCGCGCCGATCCTGTTGTCCTACTTCCTGTCGCGTACCGGCCGCTACGAGAGCGCGCAGATCATGTCGTCGCTCGCCGTCGCGTGTCTCGTGATGATGGTGGCAATCTTCACTGGTGGTATCGCGAGCTTCGCGGCCATCTGGCTCGTCGTCGTGCCGATCGAGGCCGCGTTGTCCGCGTCGCGCCGTATCGTCGCGGTAGCTTCCGGTATCGCCATCGCATGCGTCGCTGCGCTGGTGCTGCTGACGGCGCTCGACTGGTTGCCGGCTTCGGAATCCGGTGCGAGCCACATTGCCTTCATGACCTTTGGCATCGCCTCGGCGACGCTTTACGCCGCCTGCCTCGCGTTCGGTGCGGAGTCGCTGGCGCGCACCAGCGTGTCGCTGCTCAATGTCGAGGAAGACCGCTATCGTTTGCTTGCCACGCATATGAGCGACGTGATCTCGCGCCACCGTCGCAATGGCACGGTGCAGTTCATCTCTCCTGCTGCAGAAGCGCTGGTCGGCGTGCTGCCGCAGCGGCTGTGCGGCCACGGCCTGTTCGATCGCGTCCATGTCGCCGATCGTCCGGCCTATCTCACGGCATTGTCCGATGCGGCGCGTGGCGGTGAGGCGCGCAGTGTCGAATTCCGCCTGCGCCGCGACGGAGCGCGTGGCGAAGCCGGCGATTTCATCTGGGTTGAGATGCGTTGCCGTCCGTTGGAGGGCACAGCCGATCGTCCGGCGCCAGCCAATGCCGAGACCGAAGTTGTCGCCGTGCTGCGCGATGTCACCGACCGCAAGCTGCAGCAACAGGCGCTGGAAGAGGCGCGTATCGCGGCCGAACGTGCCGATGCGTCGAAGACACGCTTTCTCGCCACCATGAGCCACGAACTGCGCACGCCACTGAACGCCATCATCGGCTTCTCCGAGATGATCGTGCAGGAAGACGTGCTGATGCTGGATTCAGCCAAGCGCCAGGAGTATGCGCGGCTGATCAACGATTCCGGCCAGCATCTGCTCTCGGTCGTCAACGGCATCCTCGATATGTCGAAGCTCGAATCCGGTAGCTTCGAGCTGGCTCCCGAGCCCTTCGCGCCGCGGCCGGCACTGATCAATTGCTGCAATCTGCTGGCGCTGCGGGCGAGTGACAATGGCGTCGATCTGATCACCGATGCGCCCAAGGATCTGCCGGAGATCAATGGCGATCCGCGGGCTTTCCGTCAGATACTGCTCAACCTCGTCTCCAACGCCATCAAGTTCACCGAGCGTGGAGGCAGCGTCTTCGTCACCGCCGGCGTTGAGGCGGCGCGCCTGGTCTTGCGCGTGCGCGACACCGGTGTCGGCATCGCCGCGGAGGATCTCGCGCGGATCGGCGATCCGTTCTTCCAGGCTGGCGAGACTTATCATCAGCGTCGCCGCGAAGGCACCGGCCTCGGCCTGTCGATCGTCAAGAGCCTGGTCCGCATGCATGGCGGCGAGATGCAAGTGCAGAGCCGCATCGACGAGGGCACCACCGTCACCGTCGCGCTGCCGCTGAACTATGCGCCGCCGCAGGCTGCGCCGAGCAACATTACACCCCTCAATATTGCGAGCGCTGCGCCGCGCAGTGCATCTTCCGAGACGATCCATCAGGTGAAGAAGAGTGCCTAAAGCGAGTTCGAAATCCGCCAAGTCCAAACGCGCACGCGCCGTCGCCATCGATGAGCCGGCGGAGCGCGGGCTGTTGATGCGTATGGTGCTGCACAGCCCGAAGGATTTGGTAGCGGGTCTGATCGCTTTCTCGGCCGTCAGCGCGATCATTGCAAACGCGATCTTCCTACAGAAGGGCCATCATCCGTCGCCGATGTTCGGCTCCAGCACCGTGGTCGCGTTGCCCGAGCCCACGCCCGCCGTGAGTCCGCTGCCGAAGCCGCGTCCGAGCGATGCGACGCTGACATCGTCGGACGCCAAGCTCGATGCCCGCATGCTGGATTCAAAGCCGGTCAATCCGGCGAGCGAACCGAAACCGGCGCTGGCCGCCAAGCCTGCCGATCCGCGCGGCGGCGATGCCATGAGCAATCTCGTCAAGGCAACTGCAGCGCCCGCTACAACCTCGGCGATTCAGCGTCCTCCGGCGCCGATTCCGCATGTCGGCAAGGCCGACCCACTTGGCGATCTCATCACCAATACCCGCCGCATCGCCGCCGTGCAGCGCGCGCTCACTGAATATGGCTATGGCCAGCTCAAGCCGACCGGTAATGTCGGCTCCGACACCTCTGCCGCCATCCAGCGCTTCGAGCGCGAACGCAAGCTTCCGGTGACGGGCCAGATGTCCGATCGTCTGGTGCAGGAACTGTCGGCTGTGACCGGCCGCGCGATCAACTAGCGCCCGGCACGTGGCTGGCTTATCGTCTCCATCATGAGCCGTTTGAAATCAGCAATATGGGTGGCCGCATATCTGCGCCGCTGCCAGACCGAAGGCGTGTTCGGCGCCGTGCGCCGGCGTGGAGCCGAGGAGGCGGGAGCGATCTTCGTCAAACTGGCGTTGCTCGACGGCAACGCCATCCTCTATACGCCTGCGCCGCAGACTGCCTATGACGACAGCCGTCCGACCGATCGCGTCTTCGCACCATCACCGCCGCAACCGGTGGAGGAGCGCAAGATCGAGGAGCGGCTGCAAAAGGAAGTGAGCTTCGATCCGGACCTGTGGATCGTGGAGATCGAGGACAAGGCCGGGCGGCATTTTCTCGATCTGGCGAAGTAGGTCGTTGCGCCGATGCGTCCCGACGAAGGTCGGGATCACATGAGCGCTAGTTTCCCGAATTGTTCCGCGTTCGCGTGATATCGACGCCCGGCTGCATTCCGGGCTGTACGCTTGGGCGTGCCGTCGGCGTTGCCGCGCGGGCACGCTGGCGTTCGTCATCGTAGAGGGCGGGACGGAATTTCGCTCGCGTGGCGGCGAGATGCGCGCCGCGCCAGGCGGCGACCATGATCAGCGCCGCGCGCTCCGTCAGCACGTCATACATCCGCGACAGCCTGTACACATTGTTCACGGATGTGCCGAATTCAGGATTGAGGAACAGCAGCACGCGCTGGAAAATCGCGCCATGCATGCCAAGCGCCTTGGCGCAGCATGCGAGCGGTTCGCCGCCGGGATCGTTCACCACCTGATCGGCGATCGCCATCGGCAGCATGAGCGCTTCGCTGATCTCGCGCGCAAAATTTTCGCGGTCCTCGGCGAAGGCCGCCATTTCCAGAATGTGCATCGCCCGCTCGGCACGCGCCTGCGGAATGCGTGCGGAGGGCTGCAGCGGCGTATCGGCCAGATTGTGCAGCATCTTAGCGCGCTCGGCGGCGTTGGCGGCGAAGAACAGGTTGCTGATCTCGGCGGCATCGTTCGGCTGCATCGTGCGGTTGACGATGCGCGACGGCGGCGGCGCCGGCTGTGACAAGGTCGGCGCGGCTACCTCCGGCACAATGGCGGGAGCAACCGGCGTCAGTTGTTGTGCAGCCGCAGGTTTCAGAGCGAGCTGATCGAGGATAACCCGCGGGGTGTTCGGATAGATCGACAGCCGGGCGCGCACGGCAGCACGCGTTGCGTCATCCACCTGATCGATGAGGCGCGAGGTCAGTTCGACAAACTGTTTCTCTTCGTCCGCGGTGTGGCTCGGCGCCTGCACATAGAGATCGGTCAGCACCCGCAGCAAAGTCGGACGAATATCGACGCCTTCACGGCGCGATAGCGTCATCAGGCCGTCGAAGCCTGGAATCGTGGGCGGAGTGGTCATGATCGGAACGCTGACTGAGGCTGCTTTGCCTCAAATTACGACCGACCCATTAAGAGCGCCTTAACCATCGACCCGCCAAGGCAGGTTCCGTGGCTGGTTGTGTCATTCGGCTGCCAAATACCGTCAGTGCTGGCTTTCGTAATATAATGGCATGCTTCCCGGGCGGATCGCCCGTTCGGTGCGGCGTCCCATGAAATAGACGCCGCCTGCCGCGTCGGCCCGCGCGCGGGATTGGCTGAAGCGATCGAAGTAACGCAGCCAGAAGAACGGCAGCGTGGCGAGTCGCGAAAACTTGTCGCCGGCCCCGAGGGCGCGCGAGAAATAACGGATCGACCACAGTAGCGCAACGCCAGGGCCGGTGACGGCACCGGCCTCGATCTCGTCGAACTTGCGGAACAACCAACGATGGCCGCTGCGCGTGAAGCGCGAGAAGTCATAAGCGCGCTCGTGCACCTGTTGCATGAACGGCGTCTCCGCATAGACGAGACCCCGCGGTTTCAGCACGCGGTGAATCTCGGTGGCCACTGTCGCCGGTTCCAGCACATGTTCGAGCACGGCCTGAATCCAGACGCCGTCGAAGGTCATATCGTGGAACGGCAGTCGATGCGCATCTGCGACGAGTACGGTGTTGTCGGACGAGAATACGTCGCTGCCCACCACGTCGATATCGGGATCGTCATAAAGCTCATGCGAGCCGGCACCGATGGTCGCGCCGCCGATCACGAGCACCACGGGATGTGGATTGTCCCGTTTCAGCTTCTCGATGAATTTCTGGCAGTTGTCGGCGGCAACTGGATTGCCGCCGAAGGTGAGGCGATGCAGGCGCGAGCCGAGCGAGCGGCCGGTGGTGTCGCGGCGGAGTGCCGAGCCGTGCGCACGACGATACATCGCGCGATCGAATACACTTTCCTCGAAATCGATCAGCACCGGTTGGCCATCGACCATCGGAAAGCCGTCGGTCGAGTAATCGCAGCGGTAGTTCACGCAGGAGGGCTTGGCATGAATGTCGGAGATCGGCGAGCCGCAACGCGGGCAGCGCATCCGTTCCTTCCAGTTCGGCGAGATGGCAAGTCTGTCCACGCTTTGCAGTTTTACGACCATCGTCAGATTTATCCTGCATGTCTGTCGGGTGAGCCGAATGCGGGGAGGCGTCGATCTGTTCCCTTGCGGCACTTTCGCGAGAGGGTTCTCAGACAAGAATGCGGCGAGATATGGTTAAAGTCCTCCGGGGGCCGTTAGGAACTCGTTAACCATAAATCTCCTTAATGCGCGGGCGCTGTTCGCGAGGAAACGGCGCGAGAGGCGGGAGATAATGGGCATCATCATCAAGTTCCCGGCGGATGCGGCAGCGCGCCGACTGGGCGTGGATGTGCCCTCGCAACCTCGCGAGACATCAGCAAAAATCGTGATTCTTCCGGTCATTCGTATCGAACGTCATGTCGATGACAGGAATGGCGGTTGCGGTCCGGAAGAAGGCACTGCGCCGGGCCGTCGCCGCAAGCGTCGCGCGCGATCCTGATCGCGGAACCTGCAACATGTCGATGATATCAACACCGAAC
This sequence comes from Bradyrhizobiaceae bacterium PARB1, assembly GCA_002256345.1. Taxonomy (GTDB): domain Bacteria; phylum Pseudomonadota; class Alphaproteobacteria; order Rhizobiales; family Xanthobacteraceae; genus Tardiphaga. The sequence goes on from NKIY01000006.1 coordinate 258,119, forward strand.
CGCACGCCGCTTCGGCGCAGGATGCCAATTCTTGTAGCTGTCATGCTGCTCGGCACGACACTCGGTGGTTGTGCAGGCGGGGATTTCGGCCGCACGCGAAACAACGCCGTTACCGACGACATGCATCGCTGGGTCGGTATCGAGGCGACCGGCAGCGTCGGTCTCAAATCATCCGAGTTCCAGCTCACCGATCTCGAACGACAATTGCGCGATCAGGCCTATCCGCTGATCGAGCCGCCGCATTCGCGTCCGCTGTGGAAGAGTGTGTTCGGTGATTACAAGCCGATCGAGGCGCCGTGGAGGCAGAATGTCGTATTCGATCGCACGGCCTACGGAAAGCTTCTGATCGACGAGCCGCACCGCTCGCATTCATCGCGCTACGCGGTGTTGATGGACGATGTGCGCAACGACATCCTGCGCTTCGAAGGCTTCTATGCCACGGCGATGCGTGTGACCGAACTCGATCGCAAGCGTGCGGCCAGCCTCAAGCTGGTATCTGGCCTGCAACCGAATGAACGTCTCGATGCCAATGCGCGCATGGACGAGAATGCGTTGATCGTGCAGTGGGTCGAGCAATGCCTGCAGCGCCGCGTGTCGTCCTACAAATGGGCGTTGGAACGCCTTGTGATCCACGCGCCGGACAACACGGCCGCAAGCGCCGATATGCTGATCAACGAGCTCGCATCGCAGGCCAATGCGGCAGCGGGTACGCTGGTGTCCGCGCGTCCGGGCAGGGCGCTCCGCGTCGGCGGATAACTGTAGGACGGATTACGCTTCGCTAATCCGTCCGACAGCAGGTGCGCTTGCCGTCTCATTTGCGCTCTTGCCGTCCTCATCACCACTCTCCACCCGCTGCCCCAGGATCTGCCGTGCGCCCTTGCGTGAAAATGGTTGCACGATCTGGCCGATGAAATCCGGTGCCACCTTGCCGCTGATGCCGAGCCGGTCCGGCGAGGCCTTGCCCGGATTGAGATAGGTGCCGAACACATGATCCCAGATCATGATGTTTTCGCAATAATTGCTGTTGCCCTCTTTCAGCGTCTTCGAGTGGTGCCAGCGATGCAGTTTCGGCGTCGCAAATACCGGATCGAATAGCGCGGTGCGCGTTTCCACATTGCAATGGGTCAGCAATCCGGTGATTGCCGTCACTGCGCCGACCCACAAGAACACCTGGAGCGGCGCGTCGAGCAGATAAAGCGGAGCCTGGCTCAGCGCCATCTTGATCAGCGAGTCCACGGCATGGAAACGGCCGGTATTCACGACCCAGAGGCGGACGACGCTGTGGTGAAGCGCATGGAAGCGCCAGAAGAACAGATTTTCGTGCGCTATGCGATGCGACCAGTAGAGGCCGAACTCGGCAATCGCCAGCGCGAGCACGACTTGCGCAATGAGCGGCCAATGCGTCGGCCAGAGCTGCGAGACGTGTTCATCTGTGCGAGTTGCGGTTGCGACCGCCATCGGAACGATCGACGTGGCGGCGACAGCAAGCTGCGCGGCGCCCTTGGTGAGCAATGTGTGTCCGATATCGTTCAGCATTTCGCCGTCATGTTCGAGCCATTCCGCCCGATGCGGGGTGGCTCGCTCAAGCAGGACGATCGCGCCAAGCAGCGCTGCATAGACAGCGTTGAACCACATGATGGGTGCGTTGCTGGCAAAAGCGAAACCGGCGCCGATGAGCGCGCCGAAATAGAGCAGCGGCCACCAGAGGAAAGAGAGGAGATAGGAGAAGGTCGTTTCCGCCGTGGCCTGATCGTGATGCATGGGATTTCCGCTTCGGGCGATTCGCCGTGTCATGTGCTCGACACGCAGCATCGCCGATGCGGATTGCAGGCAGATTACGTGGACCCGGTTCCTGGACGTTTTCCATGCGGGAAAAGGTCACGGGAGGGCGAGTGATCCCGCCAGATGCCAGCAGCTACCGCTTCCCCTTTGTCGGCGCAGCCGGCGGATCGGTCTGGACACGGCAGTTCGAGGCGGCGAGAGAGGCCTGCGCCTGGATCATCAGGCCGGGCTCTGCAGCCAGTGCCTTCAGCACGATCAGGCCGGTTTCGCTCGGCGAGTCGATGATCAGCCGGTCGGCGGCGGTGACATCCTCTTCTTCCGGCAATGCCTCGTGCTGCGCTTCGGTCATCAAGTCGAGTTCGATGACACGGCGCCCGGCGGAGCGGTCGTTGATGGCATAATAGGCGACGTCGCTGCGCGTATAGAAGGACACGGATGTGTAGGACTGGCTCACCGGCACCGTCAGCTTGATCGGTCCCTTGGACAGATCGTAGCGGCACACCGCCATGGCGAAGGCGGGGTCCATGAAGGGCAGCAGCGCATTGGTCGGATTGGTCTGCGCCAGCGGTGTCACCGCGTTTTCCTTGGTCACCGCAGCCAGCCGCGAATACGCATCCTGCGTGGCAATGCGCGGCAGCGCCAGCACGCTGACGAGATGCACCGCGCCGCCGAGTAGCACGCCGCCGATGACGGTAAACAGCAGGCGGATCATGACGGGCAGCCCACCGTGGCGATGGCCGGCATCGGCGCGTCCTTCTGGCTTCGGGTGGCGACGCCAACGGGTGTATCGTAGAGGCGCAGCGCCAGCACGTAGCGATCGATGGCGCTGGTTGGCAGCCAGTTGCCGGCGCGCGACCGCGCGGCGATGCGAACCTCGAAGGCGCCGTCAGCGCTGCGCACCACTTCCTGGCTGGTGAAGCCGTAGCGGTCCAGCGTGTTGGCGACGAGACGGCCTTTGGTGTCGTACAGCGTCAGTGTCCAGAAGCGAGCGGGCGGGGTGACACCGCTGATCACGACATCGCAGCGGCCGTCGAGCGGCTTCTTGTTGTCGTCGGTCGTGGCCGTGAAGGTGATGCCGTCGCCGGTGCCGATCGGGAGTTCGCCGGAACGCGCGACGCTGGCGCGGGCATAGGGATCGATCTCGTTCGAACCGCTGCGTGGCCGCGCAGTCCACGAACCGATGGTGAGTGTACCGAGATCGACGCCGCGGGTAGCCGTCGTCCAGGTCAGGCCGAGGCCGACGCCGGCTGCGATTGCGAGCGCCAGAAGCGTGAGGAAGATCAGCCGCACGTCGCCACCACTATTTGTTCAAAACGAAGCTCAGCTTGACGAAACCGTGTCCCGGACGCGATGCGGCATGCTTCATGCCGCTTCGCAGAGCCGGGACCGTACCAGGCTCCGGAGTATGTGGCGGTCCCGGCTGTGCGAAGCGGCACTTCGCGCCGCATCGCGTCCGGGACACGATCCCATCGAGATGACATGCGCTCAAGCATCAATTCTTGCGGGTGGGAGCAGGGTTGGGCTTTGCGGAAGCGTCGCCTGCCGCCGCATAGTTTTCAGGGAAGGCGAGCGTGGTCGAGGCGCGCGGCTTCGTTGGCTCTTCCTTGGCGGAGGTGTTGCCGATCGTGCGTCCGGCATCGTCCAGCATCTTTTCCACGCGCAGCAGGATATCGGCGCCGCGCCGCGTCAGCACCGGCGGCGGGCCGGGCTTCTGCTCCTGCGCATTCGCCGCCATCGTGGACGAGGTCGCGGCAGCCGGGTTGCGCGTGCCCATGCCGACGCCCGGGAGTTCGCGCACCTCGATGCCCTGATGCGCGGCTACCATGATGTCGTGCCAGGTCTGCGCAGGCAGCGAGCCGCCGGTCATGCGGTTGGTCGGCGAATAGTCGTCATTGCCGTACCAGACGGCGGCAGCGAAGTTGCCAGTGTAGCCGACGAACCATGCGTCGCGATAGGCATTGGTGGTGCCGGTCTTGCCGGCCGTGGGGATGCCATCGAGCGCAGCGCGGCGCGCCGTGCCTTCGCTCACTACGTGGCTCATCATCTCCGCCATGTCGGCCGCAACGGAGGCCGGAATCGCCTGGGTCGGCTTCGGTCCGTCGCGGTCATAGCGCCAGACGAGGTCGCCCGCACCGGTGCGGACTTCCAGCACGGCATGCGGCGACACCGCACGGCCCTTGTTGGGGAAGGTGACATAGGCGGTCGCGTGTTCGAGGACCGAGACTTCGGTGGAGCCGATCGGCAGCGACGGCGTGTCGAGCAACGGCGCCTTGATGCCGAATTTACGCGCAGTCTCGACGATCTTGGCGCGCCCCGCTTTCGGGCTGCCCTTGCCGAGCGCGATAGAGAGTTTCACCGGGACCACATTGATCGAGCGCGTGATCGCCTGCGTCAGCGTGACATTGCCGGAATAGGAGTGGCCATAATTTTGCGGGCACCAGTTGCCGATGCAGACGGGGCCGTCGAGGATCACCGATTTCGGCGTGTAACCGTTCAGCAGCGCTGTCGTGTAGACATAAGGCTTGAATGACGAACCGGGCTGACGCATCGCGTCCACCGCGCGGTTAAACTGGCTGGCGCCATAGTCGCGGCCGCCCACCATAGCGCGGATGCCGCCATCGAGATCGGCGACGACGGTGGCGGCTTGCGTCGCATGATAGTCGCGACCGAACTGGCGGAGCTGGTTTTCAACGGCAGCCTCGGCGGCGCGCTGCACATTCATGTCGATGGCGGTGCGCACCACGAAGACGCGCTCCACATAGGACTTCGGAAACGTATCGACGAGCCGGCGCATCTCGTCGAAGGCCCAGTCGAGATAATAGTTCGGCGACACTTCCTGACGGCGATCGACCGCGACCGCCGGATTGCGGCGGGCACCGAACACCTGGCCCTCGGTCATGAAGCCGGCGTCGACCATATTGTCGAGCACCTGATTGGCGCGGGCACGTGCGGCGGGCAGGTTGATATGCGGTGCGTATTTGGTTGGCGCCTTGAACAGGCCAGCGAGCATCGCGGCTTCCGCCAGCGTGACATCGCGCGCCGACTTGTTGAAGTAGAAATGCGCGGCGCCGTCGACGCCGAAGGTGCCGCCGCCCATATAGGCGCGGTCCAGATAGAGCTTCAGAATCTCGTTCTTGGTCAGGCGGGTCTCGAGCCAGATGGCGAGAAACGCTTCGTTGACCTTGCGCTCGATGGTGCGCTCATTGGTCAGGAACAGGTTCTTGGCGAGCTGCTGCGAGATCGACGAGCCGCCCTGGCGCACGCCGCCGGCCTGCGCATTGGTCACGAGCGCGCGCGCGGTGCCGGCGATGTCGATGCCGAAATGATCGTAGAAGCGGCGGTCCTCGGTGGCGAGCGTTGCCTTGATCAGATTGTCGGGGAAGTCTTCCAGCGGAATCGAGTCATTGTGCTTGATGCCGCGGCTGCCGATCGGATTGCCGTAGCGGTCGAGGAAGGTAACGGCGAGATCGGACTTCTTCAGCCAGTCTTCATCGGCAGTTTCGCGGAACGCGGGTTGGGCGAGGGCGAGCATCAACACCAGGCCGCCGAGACCGAGGGTGGCGGCTTCGGATAACGGCTCGATGAACAGCCAGCGCTTCCAGCTCCCCACATGGAACCGGTCCATGAATGTCGAGTAGCGCTCCCAGAGCTCGCGGGTGCCGCGCCCGGAGGAGAACAGGCCGGAATCGATGCGCGCGTCGAGATCCAGCAGGAAATGCCGGACTTTCATGATCCACTTCGACGGGTCGATCTTCGCCACCTGGGGCCTTGGTTTCATTGCAGCGGAAGCTTCGCCTGAACGGTCAAAGCCGGCGTCTGTTGCGGAATCATTACGGCATCCCGGCGGCAGTGTTGCGGTACGGGAGACTCGTCAAATTTTAGCTGAGCAGGGCCGATAAACCAATGGTGCGCCAGTACAATTGCTGCTCAGGGCTAACGCCGCTAGAAGGGCGTTTCGCCCCCATGATTGGACTTATTCGAACAGATGACCGCGCGTCCGCCCCGTCCCTCCGCGCAGCAGGGAATGTTCTGGAAAACCAAGACGTTGGAAGAGATGTCCGACGCCGAATGGGAGAGCCTGTGCGACGGCTGCGGGCGCTGCTGCCTGAACAAGCTGGAAGACGAGGATACCGGCCGGATCTACTACACCCACATCTCCTGCAAGCTCCTCGATGCCAACCTATGTGCCTGCAAGGACTACCCAAATCGCTCCGATCAGGTGCCTGATTGCGTCCGCCTGACGCCGGACAATGTGCGCAGCCTGAGCTGGCTGCCGCATAGCTGCGGCTACAAGCTGGCTGCGGAAAAGCGCGATCTTTATTGGTGGCATCCGCTGATTTCCGGCAGCCGCGAGACCGTGCATGAAGCTGGGGTCTCGGTTCGCGGGCGCGTCGAGGCGAGCGAGGAAACGGTGCCGGACGAGGAACTCGAGGACCATATCGTGTCCTGGCCCGCGCAATTGCCGCGCAAGGCGAAGCTGAAGAAGCGACCCGCCTAGCGCGGAGTGTCGCACCCCGCGCGATTACGCCACAGTCCACTTCACGATACCCGTTGAGCGTGTGTAGAGTGCCCTCCGCAAAAGGACACCTTAAGGTGGAGTGCGTGCTTGGGGGATGCCGTGCCGGATGCGCCAGTTGCTGCGGACTCGCCGGTCACCGTCATTCCCGGCGAGATCGATGAGCCGATCGAGGAAACGCCTGCGCTGTGTCTGTCCGGCGGCGGCTATCGGGCGATGGTGTTCCATATCGGCGTTATATGGCGACTCTATGAGGCCGGGCTGCTCGGCAAGATCGCACGCATTTCCAGCGTGTCCGGCGGATCGATCACCGCCGCCTTTCTCGGCATGAAATGGTCGCGGATCGATTTTACGACCTCCGACGTCAATCACAGTTTCATCCGCGAATTCGTCACGCCGCTGCGGAAATTTGCGGGCACCTCGATCGATATCAAGTCGGTGATCCTCGGCGCGCTGTTGCCGGGCACTGTCGGCGATCGCATCGCGAGCGCCTATGACGCCGCGCTGTTCGAAGGCAATACATTGCAGGCGCTGCCCGATGCGCCGCGCTTCGTGATCAATGCCACCAACGTACAGTCCGGCGTGCTCTGCCGTTTCACCAAGCGCTACATGTGGGACTATCGCGTCGGCAGGATCGACGCCGGCAAAATGAAGGTCACGCTGGCGCAGGCGGTGGCCGCGTCGTCGTCATTTCCGCCGGTGCTTTCGCCGTTTCAACTGCAGGTGCAGCAGGACGATTTCGTGCCGCGCTCGGGCATGGATCTGCAACGCCCGCCATTCACCACCGGCATGGTTCTCACCGATGGTGGCGTCTACGACAATCTCGGTCTCGAAACCGCCTGGAAACGCCACAGGACCGTTTTCGTCAGCGATGCCGGCGGCAAGACCAAGGCCGAGGAAGCGCCGAAGCACGACTGGCCGCGGCATTCCTACCGGGTGCTCAATCTGATCGACAGCCAGGTCCGCGCGCTGCGCAGCCGGCAGGTCATCGATTCCCTGAAGCTCTCTCGCAAGGAGCCGGCCAGCGCGCGTGCGCGCAAAGGCGCGCTGTGGGGCATCCGCACCGATATCGCGGATTTCAAGCTGCACGATGCCTTGCCGTGTCCGCACGCGCGCACCATGGCGCTGGCCGAGATTCCGACCCGGCTGAAGCGGCTCGACGATTTCACCCAGGAGCGCCTGATCAATTGGGGCTACGCGATCTGCGACGCAGCGCTGCGCGCCTATTTCGATCCGTCGATCAAGGCGCCCGTCGATTTTCCGTATCCGGCCGCAAAAGTGTGAGGCGGCGCATCGACGACTGTTGAGACAACCATTGGGGGCAGTGGGTGGCGAAGGCAAAAAAGAGCGGGACGCAAAAGCCGGGCGGATCTGGCGGCGGAGATGACGCCGCGGGCAGCCCGCCGACATCACCGGGGCAGCGTCCGCTGCAATTCTCGATCCCGGCCGATCTGGTCGAACATATCCTGTTCGGCCCCGCGGACGATCGCCGCGTCCTGCAGGACTCGCCATTGCTGGGCGATGTCTGGGCTGCTTATGCGTTCGATCCCGGCATCGTGCAGGACGTGCTGATCACGCCGCACCGGCGTGTCACCGCGGCACTGGTCGCCAGCATCATTCCGAAGGCGATCACGGCGCAAAAGCAGGAGCGGGCGCGAGAGGTCGATCCGGTCCCGGCGAAACGCGACGATCATCCGCCCAAGATCGCCTATCTGCAGGGTCTTGTGGCGGCCCGGCTGTTCTTCGATCAGGTGCTTCGCATTCTGGTGCCGCGCACGCAATGGTGGCACGAGCCCACGGTGCAGGTGCGGATCGAGAAATTCAACCAGCAACGGGTGAAGAACCTGCTGAGGCGTCGCCCGGTAAAGGACCCGGCGTTCGCGGACGATCGCGAGACCTATACGTCGCTAGAAAGATATATTGCCCTGGCGGGGCTGATCTATTGGGACGGCAAACTGCAGCGCCCTGTCGATGACAAGAATCTCCCGCTTGCCAAGCTCACACCGCTGACCGCGGAACAAGCCTTCGACAAGTATCAAGACCATATCGACGAAATCGTCAAAGCGATGCTCGATCTCTATACGTTGATTCAAGCGACGCCGGAGGTGCTGCAGCCTCCCAAAGCCGATATCGATCTCAGTTTCGATATCGATGGTGACGGCTATATTTTCCAGGTGTCGCTGAACCGGCCGGCCGCGGCTGCGCTGGATCGATCCGTGCCTGCGGTGAAAGGCGATGCCGCGAAAACGCTGTTCAAGGTCGATTGCAGGAACATCGTCTGGGCCGTGCTCGACTCTGGTATCGACCGAACCCATCCGGCCTTCGTGGAGGTCAATGAGGGCAAGAGCGGCGCCGCGAAATATAGCTCGCGCATTCGCAAGACCTTCGATTTCACACGAATCCGCGAGATCGTGAGCGACAGCGTCGAAGACGTCGAAACGACGACCGTCGAATGGATCGTGAAAGCCACCGGCCAAGAACCGGACGACGTTATCGCGAGCTTGAAAGCGATTGCGGACGATGCGGCTAGCCAGCGGCCAATCAACTGGGCGCGGGTTGAAAAGCTGATCACGCTTCTGCCTCCGAAACTCAAACCCGATTACGAGCCGGAGAAGGATGCTTCGCCTTTCGTGGAGGAAGCACCGCTGCCGAGTCCTCACGGGACCCATGTGGCCGGGATCATCGGCGCCAAGCTGGTAGACGAACATGCCGAAGGCATGTGCCCGACCATTCGGATCTACGATTTCCGGGTGCTCGGCAAGACCAGGGAAGACACCGAATTTGCCGTCATCGCCGCCCTGCAATTCATCCGCTACATCAATGAGCGACATAACTACATCACGGTGCACGGCGCCAATCTGAGCCTGTCGATACCGCACAATGTCCGCAACTTCGCCTGCGGTAACACGCCGATCTGCAACGAGTGCGAGCGGCTGGTGGAGAGCGGGGTTGTGGTCGTCGCGGCGGCAGGCAATCGCGGCTTCCAGAAATTCCAGACCAATGACGGTGTCTTCGAGAACTATGCTGCTTTCAGCATCACCGATCCCGGCAACAGCGAAAGCGTCATCACCGTCGGTTCGACCCATGGCAACTGGCCGCACATCTATGGCGTGAGCTTCTTCTCCAGCCGCGGGCCGACAGGGGACGGGCGGGCCAAGCCGGATCTGGTGGCGCCGGGCGAACGCGTGATGTCCACGGTGCTAAACAACGAGTGGGCCCCGGAATCCGGCACCAGCATGGCTGCGCCGCATGTCAGCGGCGCCGCGGCGATGCTGCTGGCGCGCTACGACGAACTGGTGGGCCGTCCGCGGCGCGTCAAGACAATCCTGTGCGAGACGGCGACCGATCTCGGCCGCGAGCGCAGTTTCCAGGGCCACGGCATGCTGGATGTGCTGCGGGCTCTTCAATCCATCTGAGGGAGGCGATGATGACCTTTGGTCTGGAAGTGCTGCGTGCGCGCAAGGGCGATTGTCTGCTCCTGCATTACGGGACCGAGGATGCCCCGCGCCTGATGTTGATCGACGGCGGCCCATCGGATGTCTATGGCCCTCAACTCGAACCGCGCCTGCTCGAATTGCAGGGTGACAACGATATATTGCCGATCGACGTCGTCATGGTCAGCCATATCGACGACGATCACATCAAGGGCATCCTCGATCTGATCAAGGCGCAGCGCCCGAAAGCCAGGGATTTGCACCTGAACGTATCGAGCCTGTGGTTCAACAGTTTCGACGATTTGTTGAATTCGACACCCGCCGCGCTCGGCCAGCCGGCGACCGCGTCGATCCTCGCCGGTGTCAATCCGGCCGTCACTTTCGCCAGCATTACGCTCGAGGGTGAGGAGCAGCACCAGACACTCGATGTGCTGTCGAGCGTCCCGCAGGGGCGTAGCCTGAGGGACGGCGCGGAAGAGCTCGGCTGGACGCCAAATCACAAATTCAATGGCGGACTCATTCTCGCCACCGACGCATCGAAGCCGGTCAAGCTGAACAATCTCAGGATCACCGTCGTCGGCCCGATGCAGCCGGAACTGCTTGCCCTGCAGGAGGCACATGATCGCTGGGTGAAGGAGCACAATGCCGGGCAGAAGAAAACGCCGGAGGCCATGCTGGCCGCATTCACTGATAAATCCGTGCCCAATCTGTCAAGCATCGTGGTGCTCGTCGATGTCGGCGAGGGCGAGGACAAGAAACGCATGCTGCTCACCGGTGATGCGCGGGGCGACAAGATATTGGAGGGGCTCGCACTGGTCGGCGCGCTCGACGAAAATGACGAACTGGAGGTCGACATTCTCAAAGTGCCGCATCATGGCAGCGACAACAACATGACGACGGAGTTCTTCGAGCGCGTGAAGGCCAAGCACTATGTGTTTTCGGGCGACGGCGAGCACGGAAATCCCGAGCGCGCGACGCTGCAGATGCTGCTCGACGCCCGCGGCCTCGACGACGATTACACGATCCATCTGACCTATGAGATCGACGATATCGATGAGAGGCGCAAGGCGGACTGGAAGAAGAAGCCCGCGGCCAAACAGGGCGGCGGCTGGTCGGCCGCAAAGCAAGGTCTGGCAGCATTCTTCGATGCGAATGCAGAACTGAAGAAGCGGGTCAAAGTGGTTCAGGAGGGAGAGCCGCACATCATCGAACTCGGCTAGGTGCGGACTCATTCATGCGCATTTATGCGCAGCCATTGCCTGATTGATACTAGCGTGTTCCCGACTTTGATAGAAACGTGTCCCGGCTCTGCGAAGCGGCATGCCTGCGAAGCTTCGCTTCGCCTGGAATGCCGGATCGCGTCCGGGACACGGTTTCCTCAAAACAAAAAAATGCTCCAAAGGCTTTCCCGATCCGATCGCAACCGGAAAGACTCTAGTGTGTCGCACATTCGCGATAGCCGAAGCGATCGATTAACTCGCTGCCGGAGAGGGTGTGAAACTCTTCGGTATCCATGTGGTGGCCTTCGAGAAGATAGCTCCGCAGGCCATCATTATACCGATCAAGCATCGCGCGGCTGGCACGCGTGTCGGGGCCAGTCCTGTTTTCCTTGATGTCATGACCGGCGTGAAACATGAGCCTTGCATCGCGCTCGACGCATACATTGCGGATGCCGAGAAATAGCGTGCAGGCCGACTTGCATGTGCCCTCGATACGAAACGGTTCTCCGCTCGCATTATTCTGCCTGACGATCTTCAGAAAATCAGGCACATAGCCACCTTCGCTGTATGGCATGGATGAGGTCTCTGCGAAGGCAAGCGACGCTGTCGAGGTGAGAATAGCGGCAATTGCAAGCGAACGACAGATACCGAGCATGGTGCTCTCGTATGCGGTTGAAATATCTCACCGCGAACCGGCGCTGGACGTGCTACTATCGCGAAAAGTGCCGCAATATGCTATCAGTACCGACGTTCAACAGCCTCGTGGGGCGTTCAAATGTTGGCGAAGCATCGAGAGATCGTCGAAGATCTTGCATTCCCCTACAAGGCGCCGAAGGCCTATCGGGCGTTACTCGATCTTGGGACAGAGGCACTGCCTGCGGTGCGCGCGGGGCTGCGGCATGACGAGTCCAATGTTCGTCTGCATTGCTGCAAGTTTCTCGACCGATACCTGTCGCCAGACACGCTCTACGATTTGCTGGATATGCTGAACGATGGCGACGAGCGTGTCAGATGCTCCGCCTTGCACACATTGGCTTGCGATCGGTGCAAGGAGGGGAGCTGCAGGCCCGAGGAGGCTGATGTGCTTCCTAGGGTGATGACGTTGCTCGAACGCGATCCCGAAGCCCATGTCCGCGCGATGGCGATCGAGGTGGTCGGACAGTTCGTCCACACCAATGCGCTCGCCGTCGCGGCGATCTCCGCTGCACGGCAGAACGATGAAAATCCGACCGTGCGCAAGAAGGCCGGATGGTATCTGCCGGGAGGCCCGATCCACCGGCGGACCGGACCGAAGCGTGCAAAAGGGCAATAGGCGACGTTCGCTTTGGCATATGCCGGACGGTGCCAGCGGGAGCTGCAGGATATGGCTTGCTGCCCAACGACACGCCCTCTATGAGGGGCGCCGAAGCCTCGTCGTGTCGGGGCAGAGCGCAACCGGTTCGGATGACGGCAACACCTAGACTCTCGCTCATCGTCATTACCAAGAACGAGGAAGCCGCGATTGCGCGTTGCCTCGGCTCGGTGTCGTTGGCCGACGAGATCATCGTCATCGATAGCGGCAGCACCGACGCAACTGTCGAAATTGCCAAATCCTTCGGCGCCGAGGTCATCGTCACCACGGACTGGCCGGGCTTCGGGCCGCAAAAGGCGCGAGCGCTGGAGCGCGCGCGCGGCGGGTGGGTGCTGTCGCTCGATGCCGATGAGTGGCTGGATGCCGAGGCGATCGAACCGTTGAAGGCGGCGATCGCTGCTGGCGATGCGCCGGCGGCCTACCGCATGTCGCGGCGCTCGCGGTTTTGCGGCAGCGTGATCCGCCATAGCGGCTGGTCGCCGGACTATGTGACCCGCCTGTTCCGGCGCGGGCAGGCGCGCTTTTCCGACGATCTCGTGCATGAGCGGCTGATCGTCGACGGTGACGTCCGCACCGCCAGCTTCCGCATCGAGCATGACAGCATCACCTCGCGCGCCGATGCCGAGGACAAGATCGTGCGCTATTCCACCGCCGCTGCGCAGCAGATGTTTACGCGCGGCCGGCGCGCCGGGGCCCTACAGGCGCCGCTGCATGGCTGGGCGGCTTTCCTCAAGACCTTTATTCTGCGCGCCGGTTTCCTCGACGGTGCTGCAGGGTGGGATGTGGCCGATTACAACCGCCGTTACGCCTATGAGAAATGGCGCCGGCTGGCGGAACTCAGCCGGAACGCCTGATCACGCCCGCGCGAGCGACCGGCTGCGGCGGGATGCTCCCATGCAATGAAACAACTGTCGCGGGCGGTCCTGAGAGCATAGATTTTTGTCAAGGTACCGGCGCGAGCGTGTTGCGTCGCTGACGGCGCCGCTTTCATTGCATCGAAGAGTTCATGAACAAGATCGAACGCCAGCGTCGCGGCCCCGCCGACGACCAGCCACTTTCTGACGCACTTCTTTCCGACGACATTGCCGAAGAACTCTCGCGCATTCCCACCGAAGCCATCGATCTCGAACATGCGCCGCCGCCGGTGGCCTCCGCATCGCTCTCGCCCGCCGAAGTCCGCAGCATCCTGATCAGCCTCCTGATGGCGATGTTCCTGGCGGCGCTCGACCAGACCATCGTCGCGACCGCGCTGCCGACCATCGGCCGGCAATTCGGCGACGTCTCCAATCTCTCCTGGGTGATAACCGCCTATCTGCTCGCCTCCACGGCAGTGGCGCCGGTGTTCGGCTCCTTGAGCGATATCTATGGCCGCCGCGCCACCATCATCGCCGCGATGGCGATGTTCATGGTTGGCTCGGTGCTGTGCGCGCTGGCGCCGAACATGCTGGTGCTGATCATCGCCCGCGCGCTGCAGGGCCTCGGCGGCGGCGGCATTCTCCCCATTGTGCAGACCATCATCTCCGACGTCGTGTCGCCGCGCGAGCGCGGCCAGTACCAGGCCTATTTCAGTGGCGTGTGGGTCTCGGCCGGCATCGGCGGCCCGATTCTCGGCGGCGTGTTCGCCGAACATCTGCACTGGTCGATGATCTTCTGGATCAACATCCCGCTCGGCATCGGCGCGCTCGCGCTGATGCTGCCGGCCATGAAGAAGATCCCGGTCTTCCATCGCCGCCGCAAGGTGGACTGGCTCGGCGGCGTGCTGCTGATGGTGTCCGCCGTCGCTTTCATGCTGGCGCTGACCTGGGGCGGTACACGCTTCTCGTGGCTCTCGCCGACCATCATCGCGCTGCTCGGCGCAGCTGCGGCGATCGGTTTCGCATTCGTCTGGCACGCCATGCATACCGACCAGCCGTTCCTGCCGCTGTCGCTGATCGGCGGACGCGTGGTGCCCTATGCCATGGCCGCCGGCGGCTGCTGCATGGGTGCGATGCTCGGCCTTACCGTGCATATGCCGCTGTACTACGAAGTGGTGTATGGCCTCACCGCCGCTGAAGCCGGGCTCGCATTGATCCCGATCGCTGCCGTCTCAGTGCTCGGCGCGTTGATCGCCGGCCGCACCATGGCGAAGGCCGTGCATTACAAGCGCATCGCCATCTTCGGCACATCGGTGGCGGCCGCCATGGGCCTCGCCATTGCGCTGTTGACGCCGCTGCCGCTGTGGCAACTGCTCACGATGCTTGGTATCCTTTCCGTCGGCCTCGGCATGATCTTTCCGGTCAGCCTGGTCTCGATCCAGAACGCAGTGCCGCGGCCGCAGGTCGGAACGGTGACCGGCGCCATGAACTTCTTCCGTGCGCTGGTGTCGTCGTTCACGGTCGCTGCCTTCACTACGGTGCTGTTGACGGCGCTCGGGCCCAATCTCGCGATCAATGGCGAACACGCGCAGGCGACACAGGCGATCGCGCGCGAGGAGATGATCACGGCATTCCGCTATGTGTTCGAGTCCGCGGCGGCAATGCTCGCGCTCGCTGCGTTCTTCCTCGTGCTGATGGAAGAGCGACCGCTGGCAGGGCCAGCGAAGGCGGCGGCAAATACGATTTCAGAATAAGCCGCGAGATGGGTTGAGACATCGGGGCGCGCGCAGCGCGCCCCGATGACAAAACTCCGCGAAAACCATGCTGACGGTCGTCGCGGTAGCTCCGCCATGGGCTTTCGAAGACGCGTGATCCATCCTGAAGGCGCTCTCACCGGCACGTTGCAGATAGTTACCACCCGATTAATTCATAATTGATACTGTTTAGGAACCTCGCTGCAACTTATCGTGGCTAGTGTGACGGTCATTGCAGGGGCGGTGGCGGAAGAAGTCCGGCATCGGATCGAGGAGGCAGAAGTGCTGCGTTTGATTTCGACATTTGCAAAAGATGAGTCCGGAGCAACCGCGATCGAGTATGCGCTGATCGCCTGCGGCATCAGCCTCGCGATCATCGCCGCCGTGCAGGGGCTCGGCACCACGCTCAACGGCCGCTACGCCGCCGTCAACGCTTCATTGAAATAGGACAGGCGAGGGCGGTCTGGTCCCCGGCCCTAGCCGGGGCCTTTGCTTGCCGCCATGTCGCTTTGCCGTCATCGTCGCTCCATCCTGCAGGAGACGTGGCTGTCTTGCCGGAACGCAATGTCGTGAAGGTCCTGTCCTGCGCGATGACGCTGCCTATATGATCTTGCGCGGGCATTCGCCCGCGCATTTTCATATGAGGCGTATTGATATGACCTTCCATTTGCGATGGGCCGCACCCGCGGGGCTGGCCGCTCTCCTGTTTCTCCTCGTGGTACCGACGCCGTCCGTTGCGGCCGGTGCGCGATACTGTATCGCTCAAAGCGGCTCCAACGGTGCGGCGTCCTATGTGGGCAACTGCATCTATTCCGACTATCAGCAATGCATCGCTGCTGCGGTCGGAACGCGCGGCAATTGCGTTGGCAATGTCGAATATCGCGGCGAATCCGCTGCTGCGACGGCGCCGCGCAGCCGCCGAGCGCGCTGATCGAGATCGACCGGGGATGCCGATGATGTCGAACCGTTTTCCCATTCTGGTCGCTGTGGCGCTTGCGGCCGCTATTGTTGCGCAGGCGCGAATGCCCGCCGATGCACGGCCCGCGGCCACGGGGCGCTCGAACATTCCACCCTTCTGCGTGCTCACCGGCGGCCCACGCGGACCCGGGAGCCTTCCGCAGATTTGCCGGTTCTTTGATTATCAGCAATGCCTGCAGGCTGCCGCGGAGCTGCGCGGCAATTGCGTGGTGAATGTGGACTATCCCGGCAAGATCACCGGTGCCCCCGGCGGAAGCTGGTCGCAGCCGCGGCGGTGAGGCAACCTTCTGGCGCGGTTGCCGAATTCACGGATTAGGGGATTTATATCCGATCTAAGATTTTATGCCTTGACAGCGTCGCGCTCCCCGGATAGGTTTACGGCATGCTCCACAATTGGGTTCCGAGACAGGGGCCCCGCCGCAAGGCCTCGGCGCAACAGTTTCCTCCGACATTTCGATCTCGTCGCGCATCGGAACATCATTTTCGATAATGCGTTGCTTTTGGGCAAGGCGCCGCTGCGTGCCTATTCCATGAGGTGCCGAGAGGCATCGGGGCGAGGATCGATTCCGCCCGAGCAGAGTGAGGACGCCATGGCAACGAAGCAGAATGGACACATCGTCGAGACCGCGACCGAGGCCCGCCAGGCCGAGCCGGGGCCGTCGGTTCTTGCGTTGTTGTCGATGAGCATCGGTCTTGCCGTGATCATCCTGGCGATCGTCTGGTTCGTGTTCTTCCGGGTGTGACGTCGCCGCGCGATGGGACGCGCGGCTGCGGCGTTTGAGAGCTGTCTCTCTGCAAACGAGTGTCTATCATGGTCAAGACGTCGAAAGCCCGCCCGGCCACGAAGCCGGTGCGGGCTTCTGTTTTAGCTGACGCCGCTGCAATCGGTAACAATGATGCGGAGGCGCGCCGGCTTGCCGGCATCGAGACGCGCAAGAGAACGGTGGCATCGACCATGGTCTATGCCGGGCTCGGCGTGCGGGCGTCGGAGCGCGCAAAGCTTGCGGCGGCGAAAACGCCGGCGGTGAAACGGCCGGTTGCGAAAAAGCCTGCGGCAGAAAAGCCGGCGATGAAGTCTGACGCCGTGAAGCCTGTTGCCGCGAAAACTGCCGCTGCGAAGAAACCGCCCGCCAAGGCGTCTGCATCGCCGGATGTTCCAGCGCCGGACAAGCAGCGCGCTGTCAAACGCAAGCGACCGAAGACGCATGCACAGTTGATGGGCCGTATCGTCGATGCGATCGGCGGGCAGCTCGATGCCATCGAGGCGATCACCCATGATCCCGCGCGGGGCGAGGCCGGGCGCAGCGAGGCGGAGCGCCATGCACGTGCAGTGGCGACGCTCGTGCGGGTGCTCGCCGAACTGCGCAAGGAGCAGGACGGCGACCAGCGGAGATCCGTCGATGACGACCAGCGTGCCCGCGACGCCGAACGCCCGCGGGACCTCGATGAACTCCGTGCACGCCTTTCACGACGACTGGAAGAAGCGCACCGACGCGGAGCGGCTGTATTTGTGGCAGACGATGCCGCCGGGGGAGTGCGACTATCTGAGTGATTGCTGGCCGCTATTCGCGCATCCGCATCAACTGCCGCCGCCATCCGCGCAGAATGGCGAACCATGGCTGACCTGGCTGCTGATCGGCGGGCGTGGCGCGGGCAAGACGCGCGCCGGCGCCGAATGGGTGCGCGCGCAGGCGCTGGGGATGGCGCCGCTTGCGGAGCGCGCCGCCGGGCGCATCGCGCTGGTGGGACAGACCGAACACGACGTGCGTGAAGTCATGATCGAGGGGGTGTCGGGCATTCTCGGCGTGCATCCGCGCGGTGAACGGCCGGTGTGGTCGCCGTCGCGCAAGCGGCTGGAATGGGCGAATGGTGCGATCGCCGAAGTGTTTTCCGCGGAGGATCCGGAAAGCCTGCGCGGGCCGCAATTTCATTGTGCATGGTCGGACGAGATGGCGAAATGGCGGCAGGCCGAGGCGGCCTTCGACATGCTGCAATTCGGATTGCGGCTGGGGCAGCATCCGCGGCAATTGATCACGACAACCGCGCGCCCGAGCGCGCTGTTGAAGCGCCTGCTCGCCGATCCATCCACGGCGGTGTCGCGGGCGGGGACGGCGGCGAATGCGTTTCATCTCGCGCCGACCTTCCTGCGCCATGTGATGGCGCGCTATGCCGGCACGCGGCTCGGGCGGCAGGAGCTGAATGGCGAGATCATCGACGACCGGCCGGATGCGCTGTGGTCACGGGCCCTGCTGGAGCAGTGCCGCGTGGATGCCGCGCCCGGCCTGCAGCGCATCGTCGTCGCCGTCGATCCGCCGGCGACATCGACGAAGCGCGCGGATGCCTGCGGCATCGTCGCGGCGGGACTGGCGGAGAGCGGCATCGTCTATGTGCTCGCCGATGACAGCGTGAGCGGCGCGACGCCGGTCATGTGGGCGAGCAAGGCGATCGCGCTGTGGCAACGGCTCGAGGCCGATGCGCTGGTGGTCGAGGTCAATCAGGGCGGCGACATGGTGCGCGCCGTCATCAACGAGATCGACGCAGGCGTGCCGGTGACACCGGTGCGCGCCACGCGCGGCAAATGGCTGCGCGCCGAGCCGGTGGCGGCGCTCTATGAGCAGGGCCGTGTGAAACATGTCGGCGCCTTCGCCGCGCTGGAAGACGAGATGTGCGACTTCGCGAGTTCGGGATTGTCGTCGGGCAAATCGCCGGACCGCTTGGATGCCCTGGTCTGGGCAGTAGCCTCGCTGGCGCTCGGCCGGCGCGGCGACGGCCCGCGGATCAGGGTGTTGTAGGTCGTAGCCCGCATGGAGCGTAGCGCAATGCGGGGATGTCGCATGTGTTGAAACGCTGGCCCCCGGATTACGCTTCGCTTCATCCGGGCTACGCACCTTGCCAAGGACACGGATCACATCATGTTCGAACGTCTGAAAGCCTATCTCGCGGCGCCGGAGACCAAGGCGTCGCGCACCGCCAAATTTCTTGCGTTTCAGTATGAAGGCCGGGCGCGGTGGACCGCGAAGGACTACACCTCGCTGGCGCGCGAAGGCTACATCGCCAATGCCGTCGTGCATCGCGCCGTGCGCCTGATCGCCGAAAATGCGGCGGCGTGTCGCTTCGTCGTCTTCGACGGCGCGGATGAGCGCGAGGCGCATCCGCTGGCGCAGCTCCTGACGCGGCCCAATCCGCGGCAGGATGGCAGCGTGTTCTTCGAGACGCTTTATGCGCATCTGCTGCTCGCCGGCAATGCCTATGTGGAAGCGGTGGCGCTGGACGATGCCGTGCGCGAGCTGCATGCGCTGCGGCCGGATCGCATGAAGCTGATCGCGGGGCGCGATGGCTGGGCCGAGGCCTACGAATATACTGTCAATGGCCGCACCGTGCGCTTCGACCAGGCGGCGAGCCATGTACCGCCGATCCTGCATCTGACCTTCTTCCATCCGCTCGACGATCACTATGGCCTCGCGCCCATCGATGCGGCGGCGACGGCGCTGGAGAACATGAACTACTCGGCCGGGCGAATGATGCAGGTCTGGCCGTCGCGGTTTCCGACCATGGCGAGTGCCGCACCTTATGCCGGCAATCCGCGGGCGCTGGCCAACAAGGTCTATAACGGCCGCATGGGCAATGCAGTCGGCTCCGACGACGGCTGGAATTTCCGCGGCCGCGGTGGATCGCAGACGACGGGCCGCGAAGGCTATGAGCGGGTCAGGAAGGCCACGGGGATCGATGTGGTCGGCCATCCCGAATACCTGATCGATCCGCGCTACTTCCTCACTTGCGCAGTGTCGGATTTCATCAATTGCGGCTGCCTGCCGTTCGCGAAAGCCGATGACGTCGTCGGCGTCACCCGGCGGCTCAACGGCGGCACCGTCGGTCTCGCCGAGCGCAAGGCGTGGCTCGCGCAATGGAAGGCCGCGCTGCGCGATGTCTCGCCGGCGACCGCGCCATCCGTGGGGCCGTCGCCCGCGATCGCATCGCCGTCGCTGGCGCCCGAATTGCCGACAGCAAAGCCCACCAACCTTTCTGCTTTCATCACCGCGCTTGTCGCGGCCTTCCGGAGGACATGATCATGGAATGGAGCGATCTTGCAAAGCAGGTGATATCCTTGGGCGCGCCGATGCTGGGGACGGCTCTGGGCGGTCCGCTTGGCGGCGTGGCTGGCGAGATCCTCGCCAAGGCGGTGGGCTCGGTGACGCTGACGCCGGCGGCGGTGCAAGCGGCGCTTCCGGCCGCCGATCCGACGAAGCTCGCCGAGGCGGAGGCGCGCTGGGCGGAGATGATCCGCGCCGAGGCTGAGACGCAGCGCGCGGCGATCGCCGAGACCCAGGCGACGATCCGCGCCGAGCTTGCCAGCGAGGATGCCCTGCAGCGCTGGTGGCGGCCGGCCTATGCGCTGGAGCTGACGGTGGAATGTGCCGCGCTGTGGGCGGTGCTGATGCATGAATTCTGGACCGGAGACATCCAGACCATCAACACGCTGGTCAATGCGACCGCGCTGCTGATGGCCTATTGGGGGTTCCGGTTCGGCGTGCTAGGCGTCTATATCAGCGGCCGGACCCGCGAAAAGGTCAGCGCCGTCACCGGGCAGGATGCTCCGGGGATGATCGAGAAGCTGGCCAGAGCGGTATTGGCCAAAGAGGGCGTGAAGAAAAAGTAATATCGGCGCCGCCGGTATTCATTTGGCGTTCACCCGCCGGGGGCTCCACTCGGCCTGTGAACGTGGAGAACTTGAAGTGCGTCTGCTCGTCGTCGAAGATGATCCCGATCTCAACCGTCAGCTCACCACTGCGCTGCTGGACGCCGGCTATGTCGTCGACCGTGCCTTCGACGGCGAGGAAGGGCATTTCCTCGGCGACAGCGAGCCCTATGACGCCGTGGTGCTGGATATCGGCCTGCCGAAGATGGACGGCATTTCGGTGCTGGAAGCCTGGCGGCGCAACAACCGCGTGATGCCGGTGCTGATCCTGACCGCGCGGGATCGCTGGAGCGACAAGGTGCAGGGCTTCGACGCTGGCGCCGACGACTATGTGGCGAAGCCGTTTCATCTCGAGGAAGTGCTGGCGCGTATCCGTGCGTTGCTGCGCCGTTCGACCGGGCATGCGCAGTCGGAGCTGAGCTGCGGTCCGGTCGTGCTGGATACGCGCACCGGCCGTGTCAGCGTCTCCGGCAATCCGATCAAGATGACCTCGCACGAATACCGCCTGCTGTCCTATCTGATGCATCACACCGGGCGCGTGATCTCGCGCACCGAACTGGTCGAACATCTCTACGACCAGGACTTCGACCGCGACTCCAACACCATCGAGGTGTTCGTCGGGCGCATCCGCAAGAAGCTCGGCGTCGACATCATCCAGACCGTGCGCGGGCTCGGCTATCTCCTGACCCCGCCGCAGGCGGGGGTGTGATGACCCACGGTCTGATGCCGTGACGCGGACCAACTCACTCGCCACCCGCCTGTTTCTCACGGCGACGGCGTGGGTGGTGGTGATCCTCGTCGTCACCGCCTTCATCCTGTCTTCGGTCTATCGCGGCGCGACCGAACGCGCTTTCGATCGCCGGCTCAATCTGTATCTGCGCACGCTGGTCGCCGAAGTGGCGTCGCCGTCCGATCCCGCCGATCCGCAGGCGATCCCGTCGCTCGGCGAACCGTTGTTCGAGCTGCCATTGTCCGGCTGGTATTGGGAGATCGCGCCGACCGACGGCGAGAAGACCGAGATCCGCGCCTCGCGCTCGCTGTGGGACAAGAAGCTGCCCAAGCTCGAGGATCACGGGGCCGAGCTTACGGCCTCAGGCGTCCGGCTCGGCTATGTCGATGGGCCCGAGGGGCAGCATCTGCGCATGGTGGAGCGGCCGGTCGATCTCGGTGCCGACGGCAAATTCCGCGTCAGCGTCGCCGGCGATGCGACGGAGATTTCCGAGGAAACGCGCGCCTTCGATTACTATCTCGGCAGCACCTTTGGCGCGCTGTCCATCGTGCTTGCGCTGACCACGCTGTTCCAGGTCCGCTTCGGCCTTGCGCCGCTCAAACGCCTCTCCGAAGCCATTGCCGATATTCGCTCCGGCCGGGCCGAACGGCTCGAGGACACCTATCCCGTCGAACTCGCGCCGCTGGCGCGCGAGATGAATGCGCTGCTCGATGCGAACAGGGCCATCGTCGAGCGCGCACGCACCCATGTCGGCAATCTCGCCCATGCCATCAAGACGCCGCTCTCGGTGATCGTCAACGAGGCCGGGGCGGTGCGCGCAAACGGCAACGCCGCCGATCCGCTTGCGGCCAAGGTGCTGGAGCAGGCGGACGTAATGCGCGACCAGCTCACCCATCATCTCGAACGGGCGCGTATTGCGGCGCGGGTCACCATCGTCGGCACCGTCACCGACGTGGCGCCGGCCCTCGAGGCGCTGTGCCGGACCATGGAAAAGATCCACCGCAGTTGTGACATCGATCTGAAAGCGGACGGCTCTGCCAAGTTTCGCGGCGAGAAGCAGGATCTGGAAGAGATGGTCGGCAATCTCGTCGACAATGCCTGCAAATGGGCCGAACATCACGTCAGCATCGCCGTCGAGGTGGAGCGGGCTGGCGCCGGCGACCCGTCGCCGAAGCTGCGGATTGTGGTGGATGACGATGGCCGGGGACTGTCCGATGACGAACGCGCCCGGGTCGCCCGCCGCGGGCAGCGGCTCGACGAGACCAAGCCGGGTTCCGGGCTCGGCCTGTCCATCGTGGTCGATCTCGCCGCGCTCTATGGCGGCAGCCTGACGCTGGGCAAAGCGCCGATCGGGGGCTTGCGGGCGGAGCTGGCATTGCCGGGGGTCTAGGTTCCGTTTCCGATGCCCCGATCTCGCCTGAATTATCCCGTTCGTAACCACTTTGGCGTTTGCTGTTTCCCTGTTTTGCGTGCGAGGTTCCGGTCCATGCTCAAGTTCAACATGCTCTGTGTTGCCGCTGTTGCGCTGGCGCTGGGTGGTTGTGACGTGACGACATCGGACGGCAGCCTGGGCCTCGGCACCGATACCATCGCGCGCGCCTATAGCAGCACCAAGTCGGCTGTCGGCCTGTCGGAAGAGAGTGCGGCGACCGCCGTGACCAACGCTGCCTTTGGCGGCTTGATTGGCGCCAAGCTCGGTGCCCAGCTCAATGACGAGGACCGCCGGCTGGCCTATGAGGCCCAGCTCGCTGCGCTCGACCGTGGCGCTCCCGGCGCACCCGTGCCCTGGCGCAATGACCAGAGCGGGCGTTACGGCAATATCGTCGCCGGTCCGGTCTACAGCCAGAAAGGCCTGCAATGTCGCGGCTTTTCCCACACCGTCACGGTGAACGGCGACATCAAGTCGGCTCGCGGCACGGCCTGCAAGAGCCCGGAAGGCGCATGGGCGGCGGCTGCCTGAGCCCTATCCTCAACCGCTTCTTAACGACGAGCCTGCTACAAGACCCGGTGGCCGCTTTCGGTCTTGAACCCGCCGGCGAGTGCTGATTTCTGGGCCTTATGAACAAGACCTCCATCGATCGTCTCCGGGACTATCTGGCGCAACTGCCCGAGCAGTCGCAGATGCTCTTGCTGCGCGAATATGAGCGCGCAATCGAGCGCGGCGAGGACGTCAAGGTCGCGCAATTCGTGCTCGAACTACTGCGCGGCGTGATGCGCGGCCACGAGGACGCGGTACGGCCGCGGGTCGAGGATCCCTCGCGCCTTGTGTTCAAATCGCTGGAGCCGTTCCTCGTCGATGGCGTGCAGGCGGTGCGCCCGGGGCAGGTTCGCCGGCCGTCGCTGCTGCCGGTCTGGCAGTGGCTGGAGCGCGACGCGGCGGATGCAGTGCGCGAATTCGAAGCTGCGATTGCGGACGCGTCCGACAATGCCGCAGCCATCGAGCGCGCGGTGAAGAAATTTCAGCAGGCGGCAGCCGGCGCCATCGCCAAGGTGCTGTCCGGCGGTGACGGCGGCCGCGCCGCCCGTATCGGGCCGACCCACGCGGTGGAGGATCTTCCGGCCATCGGCGCGGCCTTGAAGGCGCGCGAACAGCTCGACGCCTTTGCCGGCAAGCTGCCGAGCGTCCTGCGCAGCTTCGGCGATGCCCAGGTTTCGTCGGTCAACAGCGCGCTCAATGTGCCGGCGCTGACCACGCCTCAAGTACTGCCTTTCGCGCTGTCGCTGGTCATGCTGCGGCTCGCCGCGCCGTGGCAGATCATCCGTCTCGCCGTGAAGATTGCCGCCTCCGATGACGAGATCCGCGTGGCCGCGACGCCGTATGGCGTGGCCGTTACCATGGCGTTGGCCGATCTCCACAATGTCGCGGTCGTTCTCCGTTCGGAAATCCGGCGCGGCCAGTTCGAGAACGCGCCCGAACGTCTCAAGATTGCTCATGACGGCGTCCGCGGTCTGCGCACCGAACTCGACATGCGCAATGACAGCACATGGGGCCGCCAGCTGGCGGCAATCCGTGTGGAGATATCCTCGACGCTGCAGTCGGAAATCGAGAGCGTGCCAGGCCGTGTGCGCCGCCTGCTGCGCCAGCGCCCGGATAAGGAAATTGCGCCGACTGCGACCATCGATCCGTCCGAGGTCGAGGAGGTCGTCGCGCTGATCGATTTCGTCGCGGTCTGCCGCACCTATGCGAGCGAACTGGCGATCAACGAAGTAACACTGCGGACCTATTCGGACCTGCAGCAATATGTCGAGAAATCCACCGAGGCGCTGGTGCAGTCGCTGCGCGCCGGCGATACCCGCGTGCGCAACTATCGGCAGATGCAGGCGAGGACCGCGATCCGCTTCTGCCACGTGCTGTTCGGCCAGGAATATGCCGCACTGATGACCCGCGCCGCCGAGCAGGCGATGGTGGTGGTCGATAAGCCGAAAAAGGCCGGCTGAAACAACATGCGATCTTGAGCGGCCGGCTGCTGACTGCACAATGCGGATATGCGGCTGCCAGTTGAGACCGGCCGTGCCGGCGCCGGCGAGTTATTTTGATCGGTGCGTTGACAAGCTCAGCGGCGCATCCTAGCCTGTTCACACAGAAGCAAGATTTAAGACTGTCTGTAAGATGGTCATCTTGCACGTCTGTACTTTGCTTTGACCTCCTTACAGATCAAATTTCTGGGGAGGAAAACAAGTGCAATCAACAACATTGAGACTACGTGGTGTGGACGACATCCTGTCGTTCATCGATTCACGCACGGGCATCAACGGCCGCGCCGGCATCATCTGGTGGCTCGCGCTGGGTGGCCTTTTTCTCGACGCTTTCGCCAATTCGGCCTTGAGCGCGGGGCTTGGGCCGATGACGCGCAATCTGCAGCTCACGGCCGCTCAGGTCGCGCTGCTGACGTCCTTCGCGTCCTGGGTCGCCATTGCCTTCAATCCGATCGGTGGCTGGATGGCTGATCGCTGGGGACGGGTGGCGCCTCTGGTGACGGCGAAGGTGCTGGCGATCATCGGCGCGCTGCTCGTGGTGTTTGCGTCAAATTTTGAGACGATCATCGTCGGGCGTTTCTTCGTCGGCGCTGCCTATGGCATCGATTTCGCGATCGCCATGGCCGTCCTGGCGGAGTTCACGCCTGCGCGCTTCAAGAGCCGCCTCAATACCTGGCAGGGCATGTGGTACACCGCCGTGTGTACGAACCTGCTGCTCGCGCTGCTGTTCTTCTCGTGGGATGTGGGCGACACGATCTGGCGTTACTCGGTTGCCGCGACTGCTGTCTTCGCTGTCGTCATTCTCGTCCTGCAATATTCGCTGCTGGTGGAAAGCCCGATCTGGCTTGCGCGCAAGGAGCGTCTGGACGAAGCGGCCGTCGCGATGATCCGCATCTATGGTCAGCCTTTCGTGGCTGCACCTGTTGAAGATCGCATTCCGGTCCTCAATCAGGCGCGTCGCGGTGTCGCCAATCTGTTGCTGATCTTCCGCGGCGTCTATCTGCCGCGCACGATCCTTGCGGCGACCGTCCAGATTGGACAATCTATCCAGTACTTCGCGGTCGGCTGGTATCTGCCGCTGATCAGCGCTGCGCTGTTCGGCAAGGACTTCGTCTATGCAACGCTCGGTGCATTGATGTTCAACGTGTTCGGCATCTTCGGCGGCTTTCTGTCTCCGACCATCGGGCGCGTGTTCGGCCTGCGCATCGCATCTGCCGTGGGCTTTGCGGCGGTGTTTGTGATGCTGCTGATCCTCGGCCTGTTCAGCGACAAGATGCCGATCTGGCTGGCGGCGCTCGTGCCGTCGCTGTTCATCCTGTTCCACTCCGGTGGTCCCGGCGCGAACGGCAAGAGCCTGTCGTCGCTGTCGTTCCGCAGTGAACTGCGGGCGGGCGCCAATGGTGTCATCGGCGCCATGGGCTCCATCGGTGCGGCGCTGGGCCTCCTGGTCTTCCCGCTGTTCCGGGAATGGTATGGTCTCAACCACACCTTCCTGATCCTGTCCGCTGTTCCGCTGATTGCGAGCATTATCTGCTTCTCGATCAAGTGGGATCCGACACGGACTGCGATCAATCCGGACAACGAGGCCGGTGCGCCGCAATTCGCGGGCGACAAGCCCTACGTCAATGCAGCACTGCAGCCGTCGAAGTCGTGATGGCCGGTCAGCTCAAAGACGTGATCCTGGCGATCGATGAGGGAACGTCCGGCACCCGTGCCGCGACGGTCTCCGCCGATGGCGATGTGTCGTGCCTCGAATATCTGCCGCTC
Source organism: Bradyrhizobiaceae bacterium PARB1 (assembly GCA_002256345.1). Taxonomy (GTDB): domain Bacteria; phylum Pseudomonadota; class Alphaproteobacteria; order Rhizobiales; family Xanthobacteraceae; genus Tardiphaga. The sequence continues at coordinate 284,678 of NKIY01000006.1, forward strand.
GAGGTCGATACGCCGCGGCCGGGTGTGGTGGAGCAGGACGCGAATGCGATCCTCGAAAAAACCGTGGCAGCCTGTCGTTCGACCATCGCGCAGGCCTCGCAGGGCGGATTGAGGATCGTCGCAATGGCGATTGCAACACAGCGGGCCACCGCTGTGTTGTGGGACAAGAGCACAGGGCGGGCACTCGTGCCCGCCATGGTCTGGCAGGATACACGCTACGTCGGCGCGTTGAACAAGCTGGCGCCGGTCTGGGATGCCATCCTTGCCAAACAGGTCGGGCGGGCAGGTGGCGTGCGCTCGCCCTATCTTTGGGCTGCGCGGCACATCCGGGAGACGCCGGAAGTCGCGCGCGCCTTTGCCGAGAAGCGATTGGGTTTCGGTACGGTCGATACCTGGTTGCTGTGGCACCTGACGCGGGACCGCATCTATGTGACGACGCCGACCAATGCGACATCCGCCGGTGCCTACATTCTCGCAGAACATCGCTATCAACGCGATTGGCTGGACGCGCTTGCGTTTCCGCAGGAGCTGTTGCCGGAACTACGATCGGACGCCGATGATCTCGGACGAACCAATTCCGATGTGCTCGGGATCGACGTTCCAATTCTGGCGAGCATGGGTGACCAGCACGCCGGCGCCATCGGTCTCGGCTGCCTCGACCGCGGCCAGGCCATGTGTATTCACGGCACCGGCAGTTTTGTGGACCTGATCATCGGACCGGAGCAACCGGCCAAGGCCGGCTTGTTTGCTGGCACCACGACCATGGTTGCCCGTCGCCGCAACAATCAATCGCAGTTTGCTGTCGAGACATTCGCAGCCACGACGGGCTCCGCACTCGATTGGATCTGTGAAAAACTGCGCTGGTTCGACAATGCGACGGAGATCAGCCGGTTTGCAGCCGAGGTTCAGTCGTCAGGAAGCGTGACGTTCATTCCGGCGCTGACCGGATTGCGGACGCCCGAGATGCAGCCGAATGCACGCGCGTCGCTGACCGGCATTTCGATGGCATCGACCCGGCCGGAAGTGGCTTACGCCATTCTCGAAGGTATCGCGCATTCCGTTGCAAGCTGCCTCGAATCAGATCGTGACGTATCGGGCGTGGATATCTCCGAGCTGATCGTCGGTGGCGGGCTATCCGCCAGCGATCCTCTGCTGCAAATGCAGGCCGATCTGATTGGCGTGCCCATCCGCCGCAAGCCCAACACAGCCCGCGCGACGTTGCGCGGCGCGGCCTATCTCGCCGGATCGTGCGGCCTGTTCTGGGATGACATCCCGCGCAGCACGGCTTTCGCAGCGGAGGAGCAGATATTCGAACCGAAGATGCAGCCAGACATGCGCGATGAACGTCGTGCGCTCTGGCATGCGCGCATCACATCCGAGCTCGAACATGCCAACGTGTTCGGTGAGCACTAGACGGAATACGAGATGATGAATTTCCTTCCTTCGCTGAAGCCCAATCGCGACCGCGCCGATATGACCGGCGTGGCGCCTTTCGGCTTCGTTCGCAGCGAGCATCTGGCCAGGCTGGAGAGCGACCGCTTCGATATCCTCATCATTGGCGGCGGCGTGACCGGTGCCTATGCCGCGCTCGACGCGAGTTTGCGTGGTTTCCGCGTGGCGCTCGTCGAGAAAGACGATTTCGCATCGGGGACATCGTCAAAGTCGTCGAAGATGGTGCATGGGGGGCTGCGTTATATCGAGCAGGGCAATCTCGGTCTTGTTCGTCACTCCCTGCTGGAGCGTCAGAGGCTGCGTCGCAATGCGCGGCATCTGGTGCAACGATTGCCGTTCCTGTTTCCGATCCTCGAAAAGGACGGTGTGTTCGACAAGCGGCTGGCGAAAGCGTTCGAAAGCCTGCTGTGGACCTACGATCTCGCCGGTGGCTGGCGTGAAGGCATCCTGCACCAGCGTCTCAGCAAGGCGGAAGTGCTGTCGCATTGCCCGACCTTCAAGGACGACAATCTGATTGGCGGATTGATGTATTTCGACGCACGCGTCGATGATGCACGGCTCACATTGAACCTGGCGCGCACGGCTGCCTATCACGGTGCGGCGATCGCCAATCACACCAAGGCTGTCGAGATCACACGTAACAATCACGGCAAGGTCACCGGCGCCGTGGTGCAGGCTGGCGAACGCGAGATCACCGTCCGGGCTGCTGCGGTCGTCATGGCAACGGGCGTCTGGCTGCGCGACTGGAGCGGCATCAAGAAGGGTGAGGAGCGCAAGCTCGAGATTCGCCCGGCCAAGGGCGTGCATGTCGCCATTCCCTGGTTGAAGATCCGGAATGACTGCACGGTGACGATCCCGGTGCCTGGCCGCAGCCGCCGTGCAACGATCACGCGCTGGGGCAATGTCTCCTATCTCGGTACGACCGACGAAGACTATCAGGGCGATCTCGATGACGTGCATTGCACACGCGAGGAACTCGACTTTCTGCTGGAAGGTGCGCGCTCTGCATTGAAGACGGATCTCCGCCCCGAGGATGCTGTCGGCAGCATCGCCGGGTGCCGACCGCTCGTGGCGCCGCCTGGCGGCAAAACGCTGGAGGTCAAGCGCAACCACAAGATCGATATTGCGGACGACGGTTTGATCACCATCGTGGGCGGCAAGCTGACGACGTCGCGGCATATGGCGGAACAGACCATCGACGCTGCCCAGAAGGTGGTTGGAAAGAGCGGCAGGTGCCAGACCAGGAAGGCGTATCTGCTCGGCGCTGCCGGTTACGATGCACAGGCGATCACCGCGACCGGCGGCATGCAAGCGCATCTCGGCGAACGCTATGGGACCGAAGCCCGTTTTGTCAGCGATATTCTTCAGGCCGATCACGCATCCGCTGCGCCGATCGTCGAAGGTCTGCCGCACAGCGAGGCCGAAGTGATCTATGCGGTGCGCCATGAAATGGCAGGCACCGTCGATGACGTGCTGTCGCGCCGCATGCGCGCGCGCATGAATGCACGCGACGCATCGGCCCGCGCGGCCGCGCGCGTCGGCCAGATATTGCAGTCCGAGCTTGGACTGCCTGAACAGATCATTGCGCAGCAGGTGGCGGACTACACCGCCAGTGTTGCGCGCGAAAAATCCATTCTTTTGGGAGAGTAAGAGATGCTGAGCAAAGATGCCATTCGTCGTGGCTATAATCGTGGCCGATATGTCGTCGGTGCACATACGCCGCCGGCTTATGTGGCGCGTGTGAAAGAAACGTCGGCGACGCCCGGCCTGCAGCGCGATCCGGTCGCTGTCGGAGCCGATATCATTGCGTCCCTACGGAAAGTTGCCGACCACGTCATCATCGATACGCCGGATGTGGTGGCCTGGACCCGCGATTGGTGGGCAGGTTCGATGATGACGGAAACTGCCGGCAAGCCGGCCACGCCGAATGCAGTCGTCGTTCGCGTATCGTCGGTGGAGCAGGTGCAAGGCGTCATGCGCATTGCCAATGCCGCGATGATCCCTGTGACAGTATCTGCGGGGCGCAGCAATGTGACCGGCGCGGCGCTTCCGGTTCGCGGCGGCATCGTGCTCGACCTGTGCGATCTCAACAAGCTCGTTGGCTTCGATGCGCAGAGCCAGATCGTCGAGGTCGAGGCAGGCATGTTCGGCGACGTCTTCGAACAGACGATCCAGCGCGACTACAAGATGACCATGGGGCATTGGCCGTCTTCATTCGGCATCAGCACCGTGGGCGGCTGGGTCGCCTGCCGCGGCGCCGGACAGCTGTCGACGCGTTACGGCAAGATCGAGGACATGGTGTTCGGCATGGATGTCGTGCTCGCCGACGGTCGCCTGATCACGGTCGGCGGCTATTCGCGTGCGGCGGTCGGCCCGGACTTGCTGCATCTCTTCATCGGTTCGGAAGGCACGCTGGGCGTTGTCGTCAAAATCCGCTTCAAGCTGCATCAGTTGCCTGATTATGGGCGGGCCATCGCTTACGGCTTCAAGACCTTTGCGGTCGGTCTCGAAGCCTGTCGCCAGATCATGCAACGCGGTGCCAATCCGGCTGCGCTACGTCTCTATGACGAGCTGGAAAGCGGCGTGCAGTTCGGTATGCCAAAGAGCAATGTTCTGCTGGTTGCCGACGAGGGACCAAAGGAGATGGTCGACGCCGTGATGGCGATCAGTGAGAAGGCCTGCGCGGAACTTGGCGACCGGCTGGAAAGCGATGCGATCCTGGAGCGATGGCTCGATACCCGATATCTGACCGGCAAGAGCGCGGAAGGATTCACACCGAGCCCGGGCTTTGTGGCCGATACGCTGGAAATGATCGGCCCGTGGCGCGACCTGCCGGCGATCTATGATGAGGTCGTGCAGGCCATCAACTCCGTTCCTGGCACGCTCGCCGGCTCGGCCCATCAGTCGCATGCCTATGTCGACGGAGCCTGTCTCTACTTCTCGCTGCGCGGCGAAGTCGAGGTCGAGAACCGTCAGAAGTGGTATCGGCAGGCCTGGGATGCGGCGAATGCGGTCATCATCAAATACAATGCGACATTGAGCCATCATCACGGCGTCGGATTGCTGCGTGCGCCCTATATGGCGGAGTCACTGGGCACAGCGTTTCCTGTGCTCGAGACGATCAAGGCGGCGCTCGATCCGAAGAACATTCTAAATCCCGGTAAGCTTGGATTGAGTGACAAAGTCGGCGCATAACTTTAGATTGAGGTCATGGATAAATCCTTGGCCCTGCGCCTGACACGGCACCCGGTGATCGCAACGCTCTATGGCCCCGAGCTCGTCGAGGAATTCCTCGGCGGCGAGGCGGAAATCGCGATCGTTGCGAATTTCGAGTTGCGGAAACTTGGGGCGGTCATCAAGTCGCTTGTCGATGCCAACAAATATCCTGTTGTCAACATCGATAGTTGCGATGGCCTCTCCCAGGACAAGGGTGGTGTCGACTATCTCGTCGAGATCGGCGCCAAGGGCGTCGTCTCGACGCGCGTGGCGACGATCCAGCGTGCAAAGAAGTCGGGGTTGGTTGCGATCCAGAAAGTCTTTGTGACGGATCGCTCGAACTTTCCAAGAAGCGTCGCTGCGCTGGGACAGAGCGAGCCGAATCTGGTGCAGCTGATGCCGGCTCCGATGCTGTCTTACGTGCCGGCTCAGCATCGCAAGGCCATGCCGCCGATCATTGCGTCGGGTTTCGTCTGCGACCGCAGCCACGTGCTGGATGCCATCAAGAACGGCGCCGTTGCCGTGTCCACAAGCGACCAGGGTCTCTGGCGGCTAAGCGGAAAATCTCTTCGAGGTTAGTTCCGTGGTGCTACAGCGACCCGAGCTTTGCCCCGGGGCGAAAGACGATTTGGGCCCGGTTTCCGATCCTTCCCAACGTGATGCGCTTCCGCCCGCAAGGCCCTTCAGGCCAGTCGGCGAACAGATGAGGGTTGGGCCGGCGACCGTGATGCGGTCGATCACGGCCTGGTGTTGTGGCACCTGCACGGCTGACCGCGACCTTGTAATATGCGAGCTGTAGGCATTCCTTCGGAACATCCCACCGAATCGAGGACGCGATGCCCCAGGTCCAGCCCCCTCCGCAGCCGACGCCCGCGCAGCCGGCTGATCCTGCCTCCGAAACCTCCACCTTGCGCCGCCTGGCCTTGCCGGTTCTGGCTCTGGCCGTTGCGGTCGGCTTTGTCATCGTGGCGACGCTGCGTTGGGACATCTGGATCGGCAATCGCGCTGTGCAGTCGACCGACGATGCCTATGTCCGTGCGGAGACCACGCGGCTGTCGAGCCGGGTGGCGGGGGAGGTGAAGTCGATTGCGGTGAGTGACTTCCAGCGTGTCAAGGCAGGCGACCTGTTGCTGCAGATCGATCGGGCCGACTACGAGGCGCAACTCGCGCAGGCCGAGGCGGGCGTGGCGGGGGCGCAGGCGGCGCTGGATAATCTCGCCAATCAGATCGAGCTCCAATATGCGACCATTGCGCAGGCCGAAGCGCAGCGGGTTTCCGCAGAAGCCCAGGACGTCCAGGCCGGGCAGGAGCTGGAGCGGCAGAAATCCCTCAGCCAGAGCGAGGCGGGTACACGCCAGCGATTTGAACAGGCGATTGCTGCCCAGGCGAAGACGCAGGCCGATGTCCGGGCGAGCAGGGCGCTGATCGCGGCACAGAAGCACCAACTCGAAGTGCTGAACGGCACCAGAAAGCAGCGCGCCGCGGATCTTCTCGGCGCCAAGGCAACGCGCGATGCCGCCGCATTGAAGCTTGGCTACACGACCATCGTGGCGCCGTTCGACGGCGTGGTCAGCGAACGCCAGGTTCAGGCCGGCGATTATGTCAATGTCGGCACGAACCTGATCAGCGTGGTCCCGCTCCCCAATGTCTATGTGGTCGCTAATTTCAAGGAGACGCAGCTCACCCGGGTGAAGCCCGGCCAGCCGGTGGAGATCGTTGCCGATACGTTTTCGAACGAGACGCTGCACGGACGCGTCGAGCGGATTGCGCCCGCATCGGGCTCGCAATTCGCGTTGCTGCCGCCGGACAACGCGACCGGCAATTTTACCAAGGTCGTCCAGCGTGTCCCTGTACGCATTCAGTTCGACAAGGATCAGCCGCTGCTGAGCCGTCTGCTGCCCGGCATGTCGGTGACCGCCCGTATCGATACAACGCAGGCCACGGGCAAATGACCGCGGCCAGCCCCGCAAGCAGCCAGGTCATCGGGGCCGGTCCGGTCTCGACCGGCGGCGTGTCGCTGCATCCGCTGTTCGCGGTCGGGGCCGTCCTTCTCGGTGCGCTGCTGTCCAATGTGGATACCCGCCTGTTTTCGCTCGGTCTGCCCGATCTTCGCGGCGGCCTGTCGCTGAGTTTCGACGAGGGAGCATGGCTCTCTACTGCCGGCACCGCGTCGCAGATATTCATTGCGCCCGCAGTAGCCTGGCTGGCGACGGTGTTCGGCCTGCGCCGCGTCCTCGGCATCCCCGCGCTGGTCTATGCCGGGCTCTCGCTGCTGATCCCGCTGCTGCGCGATTACAATGTCCTGCTCGTCGCACACATCATCCATGGCCTGCTGCTCGGCACCTTCGTTCCTGCGACGCTGCTCATCATCTTCCGCAACCTGCCGATGAAGTGGTGGCTGCCGGCGATCGCCATCTACGCCATTCGTGTCGGTTTCACGCTGAATGCAGGTGTCTCGCTGACCGGCTTTTACATCGAGCATCTCGGCTGGCAGTGGATTTACTGGCAGGATGTGATCATCGCGCCGCTGCTCGCTCTGTTCGTCTATCTCGGAACGCCGCGGGAGCCGATCAACACCTTTGTACTTCGTGAGGCGGATTGGGGCGGCATGCTGCTGTTCGGCTCCGGCGTGGCCATGATCTATGCGGGTCTCGATCAGGGCAACCGGCTGGACTGGTTCGGATCGGGAACGATCGTCGCCCTGATCGGAGGAGGCGTGGCGCTCGTCGTCTGCTTCTTTATCAACGAAACACTGGTGAGGCGGCCCTGGGCTCATGCCGAAGTAATACTGTCGCGCAATATCGGCCTCGCACTTCTGACCATCCTGCTCTATTCGATGACGAGCCTGTCCAATTCGTCGCTTGCGCCGAATTTCCTGACCACCATCGCGCAGCTCAAACCGGTTCAATCCGGTGCGCTGTTTCTGCTGTGCGGCGTCGTCCCGATGATCGTGTTGCTTCCGCTGTCGATCTATCTGATCCGTCGCTATGACGTGAAGCTCACCCTGATCATCGGTCTCGCTGCTTTTGCAGCCGCGGCGTTTCTTGGAACGATGTTGACCTCGGTCTGGTCGCTGTCCGACTTCATTCCGATTGTCCTGCTACAATCGCTCGGGCAATCCTTCACGCTGCTGCCGATCATCATCATTGCCCTGTCCAATTCCGATCCGACCCGGGCAACGGCCTTTGCAGCCTATATCCAGATGATGCGCCTCGGCGGTGCCGAAATCGGAATCGCGCTGATGGCGACCTGGCTGCGCGTGCGCGAACAGGTCCACTCCAACCTGCTCGGACTTCATGTCGCCAGCGGCGATGCGGATGTGTCGGGATTGCTTGCCAAGCTCAATGCCCTGTTCGGGCATCACGGCGAAGGTCTCGCTTTGGCGCGCAGCGTGGGAACGCTTTCGAGCATGGTGCAGCGGCAGGCCAACACACTGGCCTATATCGACGGGTTCTGGCTGACCTTCTGGTTCGCGATTGCCGGGCTTCTCTGCGTGTCGTTGATCGGGCAAGCGCCCGTGGGACCGTTCACGCCACGCCGGCCCTGACCACGTCTGTCGGCCTGATGGCGGCTTTGGCACCGTCTTGATCCAGAGCAATATTCCGGCCGGCGCGATGGCATAAAAGTCAATTGCGCGGGGGTGGTAGCCATGGTGTAACCGGCCCCGGATGTCGATTAGATCGACTCGAAGGTACGTCGGAACCCATTGATGGCCTTATGGTTTGTGTTCGCTCTGATGACCGCCGCGGCGACTTTCGCCGTGCTGTGGCCGCTTGGCCGGAAGGGCGCGGCGACGGGGGGCACGGAAGTTGCCGTCTATAAGGACCAGCTCGCCGAGGTCGGGCGCGACGCGGCGGCCGGGCTGATCGGGCCTGCCGAGGCCGAAGCCGCGCGCGTCGAGATCGGCCGCCGGCTGCTGGCCGCTGCGGATACGGATGGCAAGAGCGGGACGGGCAACGCGCCGCGCATGCGCAAGGCGGTGTCGTTGGTCGCGCTGATTGGACTGCCGCTGATTGCCGTCGGCGTGTATCTGCCGCTCGGCTCGCCGCAATTGCCGGACATGCCGCTGGCCGCGCGCCAGCAGACGCCGGGCCCCAATCAATCTGTTCTCAGTCTGATCGCGCAGGTCGAGGCGCATCTCGAAAAGAATCCCACCGATGCACGCGGCTGGACCGTGCTGGCACCGGTGCTGGTGCGGATCGGCCGGCACGACGATGCCGTGCGGGCCTATCGCAACATCATCACCTTTGGCGGCGACAGCGCTGCGCATCGTGCCGATCTCGGCGAGGCGCTGACCATGGCCGCCAATGGCGTGATCACCGCCGACGCCAAGGCAGAATTCGATCGTGCCGTCGCGCAGGATGCCGATGAGGTGAAGGCACGCTATTTCCTCGGCCTCGCCGCCGAGCAGGACGGCCGCAGTGCCGATGCCGCGACGATCTGGCGCGGGATGCTCGAAAAGGGCCCGGCAGATGCGCCGTGGCGTCCCGTGGTGAGCGCGGCTTTGGCGCGGGTCGGCGGCAAGGGGCCGGACTTGCTGGCATTGCCGCAGGAAACCGTCGCTGCGGCGCAGGACATGAATGCCGAGGATCGCAATGCGATGATCCAGGGCATGGTCGATCGTCTCGCGACGCGCCTCAAGCAGGACGGCAGCGATGTCGAGGGATGGCTGCGTCTGGTGCGCGCCTATCTCGTGCTCGGCGACCGCGACAAGGCGAAGAATGCATTGGCCGATGCGCGGCAGGCTGTCGGCAGCGACGCCGAGCGGCTGCGCAAGCTGAATGACGGTCTTAAAGATTCCGGACTGGATGGATAGTTCGCGATGACACGCAAGCAGCGACGATTGACGATGATAGGCGGTGCGCTGGCGATCCTGGCGATCGCGGCCGGGCTCGTGCTGAATGCGCTGCGTGACTCCATTGTGTTCTTCTCCACGCCGACCATGGCGGCAGAGAAGCAGATTCCGGCCGGCAAGCGTTTTCGTCTCGGCGGCATGGTCGAGCAAGGCTCATTGCAGCGCGGCGACAATCTCGCCGTGAGCTTCAAGGTCTCCGACGGCGGCGCGACGCTCCCGGTGAACTACAAGGGCATTCTTCCCGATCTGTTCCGTGAGGGGCAGGGCGTGGTCGCCGAAGGTTCGCTCGACGCCAATGGCGTGTTCAAGGCCGACACCGTGCTCGCCAAGCATGACGAGACCTATATGCCGAAAGAAGTGGCCGATGCGCTGAAGAAGCAAGGCCGCTGGAAGGAAGGCGAGGGCGGCAAGCCGGTGGTCTCGCAAGATACTACAAGTGCCAAGCCGAGCATGACTCAATGATTGCTGAAGCGGGACATTATGCGCTGATTCTCGCGCTCGCGCTGGCGCTGATCCAGTCGACGGTGCCGATGGCGGGTGCGCGGCTGCGCGACACCGCGCTGATGAATGTGGCGCGCTCGACGGCGCTGGCGCAGTTTCTGTTTTGCGGTCTGTCGTTCCTCGCGTTGACGACGCTCTATGTCGCGTCGGATTTCTCCGTCGCCAATGTGTTCGAGAATTCGCACTCCGCAAAACCGCTGCTCTACAAGATCACCGGTGTATGGGGTAACCACGAAGGCTCGATGCTGCTCTGGGTGTCGATCCTCGCCTTCTTCGGCGCGCTGGTCGCGGCCTTCGGCAATAATTTGCCACTGTCGCTGCGCGCCCATGTGCTGGCGGTGCAGGGCTGGATCGCTGCAGCTTTCTATCTGTTCATCCTCGCGACCTCGAATCCGTTCGCGCGCCTTGCACAGGCGCCGCTCGAGGGACGCGATCTCAATCCGGTGCTGCAGGATATCGGCCTCGCGGTGCATCCGCCGATGCTCTATCTCGGCTATGTCGGCTTCTCCATCTCGTTCTCCTTCGCCGTCGCCGCGCTGATCGAAGGCCGCATCGACGCGGCCTGGGCGCGCTGGGTGCGGCCATGGACCCTCGTGGCGTGGATCTTCCTCACCCTTGGCATCGCCATGGGCTCGTACTGGGCCTATTACGAACTCGGCTGGGGCGGCTGGTGGTTCTGGGATCCCGTCGAGAACGCCTCGCTGATGCCGTGGCTGTCCGGCACCGCGCTGCTGCATTCCGCCATCGTGATGGAGAAGCGCAATGCGCTGAAGGTCTGGACCGTGCTGCTTGCGATCCTCACTTTCTCGCTGTCATTGCTCGGCACATTCCTGGTGCGCTCCGGCGTGCTGACCTCGGTGCATGCCTTCGCCACCGATCCGTCGCGCGGCGTGTTCATCCTGGTCATTCTCTGCCTGTTCATCGGCGGCAGCCTGACGCTGTATCTGTGGCGGGCCTCGTCGCTGAAGCAGGGCGGGCTGTTCGCACCGATCTCGCGCGAAGGCGCGCTGGTGCTGAACAATCTGTTCCTCACCACGGCCTGCGCCACCGTCTTTGTCGGCACGCTGTATCCGCTGGCGCTCGAAATGCTGACCGGTGACAAGATCTCCGTCGGCGCGCCGTTCTTCAATCTCACCTTCGGCCCGCTGTTCGTGCCGCTGCTGCTGGCCGTGCCGTTCGGCCCGCTGCTGGCCTGGAAGCGCGGCGATCTCCGCGGCGTCGCGCAGCGGCTGCTGGCCGCCGGCATCGCGGCACTGCTCGCCATCGCGCTGGTCTGGGCCTGGACATCTGGCGGCGCGGCGCTGGCGCCGCTGGCGATCGGGCTTGCGGTGTTCGTGATCGCCGGCGTGGTCGTCGATATCGCCGAGCGCATCATGCTGTTTCGGCTGCCTTTTGCCGTCTCGTTGCGGCGTGCGGTCGGTCTGCCGCGCGCGGCCTGGGGCACGGCTTTCGCCCATGCCGGGCTCGGCGTCGCGCTGATCGGCATTGTCTGCGAAAGCACATGGAATACCGAATTCATCGGTACGCTGAAGCCGAACGATGTGGCGAAGCTTGCCGGCTATGAGCTGACGCTGAAGGACATTACCCAGCGGCAGGGGCCGAATTATCGCGAGAGCGTGGCGCGTTTCCGTATTACCCGAGGCGGCGACGAGATCGGTGAGATGGTGCCGTCGAAGCGGAATTTCTCCGCACGGCAGACATCGACCACCGAGGCAGCCTTGCTGTCGCGGGGCGCCAGCCAGCTCTATATCTCGCTTGGCGACGATACCACGACCGGCGCCGTCGCCGTGCGCATGTATCACAAGCCGATGGTGTTGATGATCTGGTGGGGGCCGGTGCTGATGGCGCTGGGCGGAGTGTTGTCGCTGTCCGATCGTCGCCTGCGCGTAGGCGCGCCGAAGCCGGCCAAGGCAGCGCGCGCGCTGCAGCCGGCGGAGTAGGGCGATGCGCAGGTTCGCGCTCTGTCTGTTGGCCTTTGCAGTGCTGGCCGCGTCGCCGGCTTTCGCGGTGCAGCCTGACGAGATCATGCCGAACCCCGCAAATGAAGCGCGGGCGCGCAACCTCTCGAAAGAACTGCGCTGCATGGTCTGCCAGAATCAGTCCATCGACGATTCCGACGCGCCGCTGGCGCGCGACCTGCGTCTGCTGGTGCGCGAGCGCATCGCCACCGGTGAGAGCGACAAGCAAGTCCTGGATTTCCTTGTCGCGCGTTACGGCGAATTCGTGCTGCTGAAGCCGCGGTTCGAGCCACATACGCTGCTGCTGTGGCTGCTGACGCCGCTGGTGCTGATCGGCGGGGCCGCAGCCCTGTGGTGGCACAATCGACGGCGCAACAGAGGCTCTGACAGCAATGCTGCCATGAAGCTCTCGGCTGACGAAGAAGCCCGTATCGAGCAACTGCTGCAGGCTCACGACAAGCCGAACTAAGCACGTCGCTGAGGCGGTTCTAGGCCTGCGACAGCACGGCCTGAATGTTTCGCCCGGTTCGCTCGATATGTTCACGCAGAATTCTGGTGGCGTCGCGCGTCCGCCGTTCGATCACAGCATGGGCCATCGCCGTATGTTCCGCCGGGACGTCGCGATCGGGCTGATGCTTCTTCAGGAAAATGCGGCGATAGCGATCGCTCTGGTCGTGCAGTGTCGCGCAGAACTGGCGTAGCAACGGCATCCCGCAGGCCGAGATCAGCTCGGCATGAAAGGCGCGATGGGCGACTTCCCAGGCTTCCTGCTCAGTCACCGAGCGCGACCCGCGCTTGCAGCGGCTGAGTTGATGCAGCGTTGCCAGCACCCGGCCTTCCCAGGCGACATCGCCATGCTCGATGGCTTCCTTGATCGCCAGTCCTTCCAGCTCCACGCGCAGCCGGATGATCTCCGTCAGGTTGTCCGCCGACACCGGCGTCACGCGATAGCCGCGCTGATCGATCAGCGCGACCAGACCGTCATTTTCCAGCCGGCACAGCGCCTCGCGCAGCGGACTGAGGCTGACACCGAACGCAGTCCGCAGCCGGTCGAGATTGAGCTTGGTGCCGGGCATCAGCTCGCCGCGCATAATCGCGTCGCGCAGGCGCGCGACAAGGGTGGTGGACAGCGTGGTTGGAGCTGGAATGGCGGTGGGCGCGTTGCTCATGGTCTGTTCACGTGATCGGATCGAAACCGTAGAGTGAAGCCGGATTGTCCACCAGCGCAAGTTTTTGCGAGCGGGCGTCGGGAAGCCAGTGCGGAATCAGATCCACCAGATCGCCATCATTGGGCATCGCCACCGGACAGATGGGATGGGGCCAGTTGCTGCCCCACAGGATGCGATCGGGGCGCAGTTCCACCACCCTCGCAATCATGGGCAGCATGTCGCGATGCGGATAGGGCTCGGAGGAGAGCCGGTACAGACTTGCGAGCTTGATCCAGCAGCGATCGGTGTCCAACAGGCGCAGCAGCGTGCGGAACGGCCCGGAATCGACGCCTTCCGCAGCGCTGATACGCGCCAGGTGATCGAGCACGAACGGGCTGCGCGTCGCCTGTAGTTGCGGCGCGACATGGACCAGCTCAGTCGCCTTGTTGAAGTGCAGCACGAGATGCCAACCGAAATCGAAGGTCTCGTCAGATAGGCGCTGCAGATGCGCAAATGAGGCGCCGCCGCTGACCACCGTGGACATGCGGCAGCCGCGCATGCCGCGGCGATGCATATCCTCAAGTTCGCTGTGGGGCAGGCCCGACGGGATGACGGCGACACCGCGCAGCCGCGACGGATTGCGGTCGAGCGCGACGAGGGTGGCCCGGTTGTCGGTGCCATGGGCGCCGCCATGGACGATCACCGCACGATCGATGTTGAGCACCGCATGCAACTGCATGAGATCGTCATAGGTGCAATCTTCCGGCGTATAGCTGCGCTGCTCGCTGAACGGAAATTCCGCTTGCGGTCCAAAGACGTGAACATGGGTGTCGCAGGCCCCCGGCGGCATCGCGAATGCCGGGCGCTTGGGATGGCGATCCGGGCCGGGGCAGGGTTTCGGCGGCGTGCCGGGCATGTGTGAAGTCATCGTCGCGTCCTCCGCAGGCCGGTCGACTGTCCTTGGATGGACAGTACGGGATGACGGCCGATTTGACGGCGGACCCCAGTAGTGTCAACATAAAATCGACGAAACAAAAAAAATCGATTATCTGGGAGGAAGGCGTGAAGCATCTGATTTCTGCATGTGCGGCGCTGGCGATGGCGTTCCTGGTGGGACAGACGGCGCATGCAGCCGGGTTTCCCGACCGCGGTGTCAAGATCGTCGTGCCGTTTCCGGCGGGCGGTTCGAACGACGTGGTGGCGCGGCTGTTGGGAACCAAGTTGTCCGAGATGTGGGGCCAGCCGGTGGTGATCGACAATCGGGCGGGCGGGGGCGGCAATATCGGTGCGGAAGCCGTGGCACGCTCGCCTGCCGATGGCTACACCTTGCTCTTGGCTGCACCAGGACCGCTGGCGGTCAATCAATCGCTTTATGCGCAGCTCTCGTTCAATCCAGAGCAGGATTTCACACCGGTTGCGTTGATCGCCTCGGTCCCGATCGTGCTGGCGGTCAATCCGGCCGTGAAGGCCAAGACAGTGGCCGAGTTGATCGCGCTCGCCAAGGCGTCGCCGGGCAAGCTCAATTTCGGATCGTCGGGTCTTGGCTCGACCAATCATCTCGCGGGCGAGCTGCTGAAGGCCCGCGCCAATATCGAGATCGTTCACGTGCCGTATCGTGGCGCGGCGCCGGCGATGAACGATCTGATCGGCGGCCAGATCCCGATCCTGTTCGACAACATGCCCGCGGTGCGACCGCAGGTTCAGGGCAATACGATCCGCGCGCTGGCAGTGGCAGGCGCGACGCGCTCGCCGCTGTTTCCGGAACTGCCAACCATGGCCGAGGCGGGGGTTGCGAATTTCGAGGCATCGTCATGGTTCGGTCTCGTCGCACCGGCGAAGATGCCGCCGGATGTGACGAAGACGTTGATCGATAGCGTGACAAAGGTGTTGAAGGATCCGGATACGGTGAAGCGGCTCGCCGATGTTGGTGCCGAACCCGGAACCCTGTCCGGCGATGCTTTTGGTGCATTCTTGCGCACCGAGGCGACGAAGTGGGGGCAAGTGGTGAAGACAGCCGGCGCCAAGGTCGACTAGCGAGAGCGCTTTCCAGGATGATGCGTGGCCGCCGCCACGTGGTAACATGATTGAAGATAGGAACGAGATGACAAAGACCGACGCCAAGCTCGACGAATTGAAGTCCCGCTACGAGACAATGATCGGCTTCACACCGCCGAAAATCGCAAAACGACTTGAGCTGGGCATGCGAGTCGATCCCGAACTGGTGACGGCGCTCGAGGACTGGCGGATTGCTGCGTTGACACCGGCAGCACTCGACCAGAAGACCGTGCAACTGATGTCGTTTGCGATCCTGCTGGTGCAAACGTCGGAAGCTGCAGCCAATCACGCCAAGGCTGCGATCAAGGCCGGCGCGACTCTCGAGGAATTGCATGCCAGTGCCGGAATCGCCGCGCTGTTCCGCGGCGTCGCCGCCTTCAATATGGCCGGCGAGATACTTGCCGGCTTGTTTCCGGATACGATGAAGATGGATCGCTGATCGCAGAGATCTCGCGGCAGAATTCCGAACCAAGGGGCTAAGTCCTGTGATTTGGCCCGCGTCACCCCGCCACACCCATCCCCGCCAAATTACAAAACCTTAATCCCCCTGCCAGCGGGCGGTAATGTTCGCTCGTTCATCTTCGGATCACACAAGGCGCCTTGCCCCCCGCGCCGTGCTCTGGAGATTTCTCGATGTCCGACCGTCCCACCGATTTTTCCGGCCTGCCGTCCTACAAGGCGCCGCGCCGTTCGTTGCTGTCCGTGCGCAAATTTGCGCTGATGGCGTCCGTCGTCGCCGGCCTCGGCGTCGCGGCCTATGGCATCTCGCCGTCGAGCAATGGCATCAATTTCACCACAGCTGCGCATGCGCAGGTCGATAAGCAGGTCAAGGCGCAGGCCGCCCAGCCTGTCGGCTTTGCCGACATCGTCGAGCGCGTGAAGCCGTCGGTGATTTCGGTGAAGGTCAATATCAAGGAGAAGGTCGCGTCGAAGGACGACGACAATAGCGGTGACTCGCCGTTCCAGCCGGGCTCGCCCATGGAGCGTTTCTTCAAGCGCTTCGGTGAGAACGGCCTGCCGCCGGGAATGCGCCCCGGTCCGCGTGGCGGCCGCGGTCCCATCAGCGGCCAGGGGTCGGGCTTCTTCATCTCGGCTGACGGTTATGCCGTGACCAACAATCACGTGGTCGATGGTGCCGACAAGGTCGAGGTCTCCACCGATGACGGCAAGACCTATTCGGCCAAGGTGATCGGCACCGATCCGCGCACCGATCTTGCCCTGATCAAGGTCGAGGGCCGCACCGACTTCCCGTTCGCCAAGCTTGCCGACGGCAAGCCGCGCATCGGCGACTGGGTGCTGGCGGTCGGCAATCCGTTCGGCCTCGGCGGCACCGTGACTGCCGGCATCGTCTCGGCCTCGGGCCGCGATATCGGCAACGGCCCGTATGACGATTTCATCCAGATCGATGCGCCCGTGAACAAGGGCAATTCGGGCGGTCCGGCTTTCGACACGTCCGGCGAGGTGATGGGCGTCAATACCGCGATCTATTCGCCCTCGGGCGGCAGCGTCGGCATCGCCTTCTCGATCCCCGCTTCGACGGTGAAGACGGTGGTCGCGCAATTGAAGGACAAGGGTTCGGTCTCGCGCGGCTGGATCGGCGTGCAGATCCAGCCGGTGACGCAGGATATCGCCGACAGCCTCGGCCTGAAGAAAGCGGAAGGCGCTCTGGTCGCCGAGCCGCAGTCCGATGGTCCGGCGGCCAAGGCCGGCATCAAGTCGGGTGACATCATCACTGCGGTGAACGGCACGCCGATCAAGGATGCGCGTGAACTCGCCCGCACCATCGGCGGCTTCGCGCCCGGCAATACGGTCAAGCTCAATGTGTTGCAGAAGGGCGAGGACAAGGTGCTGTCCATGACGCTGGGCACCATGCCGAGCGTGCAGGAGGCGAAGGCCGATTTCGACGGTGACAAGGGCTCGTCGTCGCGCGGCGCCGATGTGCCCAAGCTCGGCCTCACTGTCTCGCCAGCGAGCAGCGTAGCCGGCGCCGGCAAGGATGGCGTCGTTGTGACCGGCGTCGATCCCAACAGCGCAGCAGCGGAACGTGGCTTCAAGGAAGGCGATGTCATCCTCGAAGTCGCCGGCAAGAGTGTCGCCACGCCGGGCGAGGTGCGCGAGGCGATCGTCGCCGCGCATAACGACAAGAAGAACAGTGTGCTGATCCGGGTTCGCTCGGGCGGCTCATCCAAGTTCGTTGCGGTCCCGCTCGCCAAGGGCTGAGCGGTTTTGTGAGTTGAGTATGATCCCGAAAACCAGTCTCCACGTTTTGGGATCATGCTTTCGAGACGGAAGGTATCGCCGGCATAGTCGCCCCCGCTGACGGTGCTTTCCAGGGAGCGGGTGAATAACTCGCTCCCGCTGTTTCCTTCCCTCGGATGTGTGCCCCTTTTCCGTCGGAAGGCATATGGGCGGTGAAGTTCCCCCCAGCTTCACCGCCCATCCCCATCAAAGGCAAGGGACGATCCGCCGCCTTGCATGAAAGCGCAGTGCACGCCATGGTGACAGAGATTCAACCGATCCGCAGCGAAGCCGCCCCGTCCAGAGCCGTTCCCGAAATGCGCCTGCTCATTATCGAAGACGACCGCGAGTCCGCCGATTATCTCGTCAAGGCGTTTCGCGAGGTCGGCCATGTGGCCGATCACGCCGCCGATGGCGAGGAGGGCTTTGCGCTGGCCGACAGCGGCGATTACGACGTGCTTGTCGTCGATCGTATGCTGCCGAAGCGCGACGGCTTGTCCGTCATCGGTGCATTGCGCGAGAAGGGCAACCGTACGCCGGCATTGATCCTGTCGGCGCTGGGTCAGGTCGACGACCGTATCAAGGGCCTGCGGGCCGGCGGCGACGATTATCTGCCGAAGCCATATTCCTTTGCCGAGCTGCTCGCGCGCGTGGAAGTGCTGTCGCGCCGCCAGGGCGGCCCGGCGGAAGAGACCACGTATCGTGTCGGTGATCTCGAGCTCGACCGGCTGTCGCATGGCGTCACCCGCGGCGGTCAGGAGCTGATCCTGCAGCCGCGCGAATTTCGCCTGCTCGAATATCTGATGAAGCATGCGGGACAGGTGGTGACCCGCACCATGCTGCTCGAGAATGTGTGGGACTATCATTTCGATCCGCAGACCAATGTGATCGACGTCCATATCTCGCGGCTGCGCTCGAAGATCGACAAGGGGTTCGATCGGCCGCTGCTGCACACCATTCGCGGCGCCGGCTATATGGTGCGCGACGGCGTGAAGTGAGCGGCAATGCTTAAAGCTTGTCCCGGACGCAGTGCATCACTGAGTGGTGGGCTGCGGAGCCGGGACCCTAGGAATGACGGCGCTTCGGGCGGTCCCTGCTCTGCGGCGCAGCGCAAAGGCGCTGCACCGCGTCCGGGACATACTATATGGCTGACGTCATTCGTGTTCCTCAGAGACAATCCGTGACCGCCCTCGGTAAACTCTTCCGCACCACCGCATTCCGGCTGACGCTGGCCTACCTGCTGCTGTTTGCGTTCTTCGCGGCAGCGCTGCTCGGCTATTTCGCCTGGAATACGAACCGGCTGATCAACGACCAGATCACCACCACGGTGAATGCCGAAATGAGCGAACTCAGCGAGCTCTATCAGCGCCGAGGGCTGCGCGGCATCGTCTTTGCCATCGAGAACCGGGCGCTGCGGCCAGGCGCCAATCTCTATCTCATCACCACGCCGGCCGGGCAGTCGGTGGCCGGCAATGTGTCCTCGCTGGCGCCGGGAGCGATGGCGAGCACCGGCTGGTCAGAGACGCCGTATCGTCGGCTCGACGATCCGGATTCGTCGAACCACCGCGCGCTGGTGAAAGTGGAGCAGCTCTCCAGCGGCTTCCGTCTGCTGATCGGCCACGATCTGGAAGAGCGGCGGCGGCTGTTCGACATCGTCGGCGATGCCGCCAAATGGTCGGTGCTGATCGTCGTCGTGCTCGGTCTTGGCGGCGGCATTTTCGTGTCGCGCCGCGTGCTTCGCAAGATCGATGCGATCACCGGCACCACCCAGCGCATCATGGCCGGCGATCTCTCCGGCCGGCTGCCGGTGGGCCGCAGCGGTGACGAACTTGACCGTCTCGCGGAAAATCTCAACACGATGCTGGAGCGCATCGAGGCGTTGATGAGCGGTCTCAAGGAAGTCTCCGACAACATCGCTCATGATCTCAAGACGCCGCTGACGCGGCTGCGCAACCGCGCCGAGGAGGCGTTGGCACGCGCTGGCAACGAGGCAGAATATCGGGCTGCGCTGGAAAGCACGATCGAGGAATCCGACGGCCTGATCCGCACCTTCAATGCGCTGCTGATGATCGCGCGCGCCGAATCCGGCCAGGCGCGTGACAACATGACCGTGTTCGACGCGGCCGAGGTCGCCGCTGGCATTCACGAACTCTATGAACCGCTGGCAGAAGACGCCGATCTCACGCTCAAGGTGGAAACCTCCGTCGCTCCGTTGCATGGCAATCGCGAATTGATCAGTCAGGCGCTCGCCAATCTCGTGGAGAACGCGATCAAATATGGCAAGCCGGAGACGGGCAACGGTGCGGTGACGCCGGAAATCCTTATCGAGGCCCGCCGCGAGGGCGATCAGGTGCTGTTGAGCGTTGCCGACCACGGGCCCGGCATTCCGGAAGCTGACCGCAAACATGCGATAGAACGCTTCGTGCGGCTGGAGGCCAGCCGGACGCTGCCCGGTTCGGGCCTCGGTCTCAGCCTCGCATCGGCGGTCGCGACGCTACATGGCGGCGGATTGCGTCTCGACGACAACAATCCGGGGCTGCGTGTGACGCTGGTATTACCCGCCGCAACAGGCGAGGCCCTTGCGGGGCAAAGCGCGAATGTGCAACAGAAGTCGGCATGACTTCAGCTACCGCAGGCGAGGGCCAGCCGATGCTGGCCGCGCAGTTCGTGAGCGGGCCGGAACTGTTCGATTCTACTGAGGCCGAACGCCGTTTCGCCGACTGGCTCACGGATATAGCGCCCGATCAGGCCAGCGCATTGCAGGCCATCGTCGATCAATATCCTCATGCCCGCGCGATCCTGTTCGGGATTGCGGAAGCGTCTCCCTATCTGTTCGATCTGATCCGCGCCGATGCAGCGCGCGCGTTGCGGGTGCTCACCGGAGATCCCGACAAGGCGTTGCCCGATCTCATCGCGCGCGCCGTTACCCTTGTCGGGGAGGCGCCGGGCGAGGCCGAGGTGATGATCGCGCTGCGCCGGATGAAGTCCGAAGCGGCGCTGATGATCGCGCTGTGCGATATCGGCGGCGTATGGCCAGTGATGCGCGTGACGCGTGCGCTGACCGATCTCGCAATCGTTTCGGTGCAGACCGCCATCCGCTATCTGCTGACCCAGGAAGCCGGACGCGGACGTATTCTGCCGCCGAACCCGGCGGCGCCCGAAGAGGGCAGCGGCCTGATCGTCTTCGCCATGGGCAAGATGGGCGCTGGCGAGCTGAACTACTCCAGCGACATCGATCTGATCGTGTTCTTCGATCTCGAGGCGCATTCGCTGCCCGAAGATATCGAGCCGAACACGTTTTTCGTGCGTGTCGCGCAGGGCATGTCGCGGCTGCTGCAGCAACGCACCGGCGATGGCTATGTGTTCCGCGTCGATCTGCGGCTGCGGCCGGATCCGGCGTCGACGCCGGTCGCGGTCTCGACGGCGTCCGCGCTATATTATTACGAGCGCGAGGGGCGCACCTGGGAGCGCGCCGCGATGATCAAGGCGCTGCCTTGCGCCGGCGATCCCAAAGCCGGCGAGCGCATGCTGGCGGACATCGCGCCATTCGTCTGGCGCAAGCATCTCGACTTTGCGGCGCTGGCCGATGTCCACGACATGAAGCGCCAGATGCAGACCTATCGTGGCCAGAGCGAGATTTCAGTCGAGGGCCATAACGTCAAGGTCGGACGCGGCGGCATCCGCGAGATCGAGTTCTTCGCGCAGACCCAGCAATTGATCGCCGGCGGCCGTCATCCGGACTTGCGCGTGCGGCCGACGCTCGAGGCGTTGGGCGTTCTCGCCGCCAGCAACTGGATCACCGACGAGGTCCGCGACGAACTGACGGTCGCCTACGAATTCCTGCGGCGCGTCGAGCACCGGCTGCAGATGATCGCCGACGAGCAGACCCATGCGCTGCCGGACGACGTAGACGCTGTCGAGCGGTTCGCGCGCTTTTTCGGTTACGTCAGCCGCGAGGCCTTTGCGCACGATCTCCTGATGCATCTCAATTGCGTTCAGGGGCATTACAGCCGGTTGTTCGAGGGCGATGCCACCGACGACACGCATCTGCCGGCGGTCGACTACAAGGCCGGCGCCTCCGATCAGCGCCTGCTCGAACATCTCGCCAAGCTTGGCTTCCGCAAGCCGGCGATGGTGGCGCAGACCGTGCAGCATTGGATGCAGGACGACGACTACCGCGCGCTGCGGGTCGAGAGCACGCGGCAGGCCTTTCTCGATTTCGTTCCGCTACTGATCGTTGGCCTGGCCGATGCCGAGGAGCCCGATAGCGCGGTGATCGCCTTCGACCGCTTCCTGCAGGCCTTGCAACGTGGTGGACGGTTGATTTCGCTGCTGAGCCAGAACCGCGATCTGGTCGCACTGGTTGCGCTCGTACTTGGCGCCGCGCCGCGGCTTGCCGATATGCTCGCCCGGCAGCCACAGCTCGTCGACGGTCTGATCGATCCGCGCTTCTTCGGCGCCATGCCGGATCGTCGCGAACTGTCTTTGCGTCTCGCCGCCACGCTCGAAGATGCCAACTCCTATGAAGAGTTTCTCGATCGCTTGCGCCTGTTCGGGCAGGAGAGCCTGTTCCTGATCGGCACGCGCATCCTGTCCGGCACGGTGACGGCCCCGCAGGCGAGCACGGCTTTTGCTGATGTCGCCGAAGGTATCGCGCAGACCCTGCACGGCCTCGTGCTCGATCAGTTCGTCGAGCAGCACGGCCGCATCAAGGATCAGGAAACGGCGATCATCGCCATGGGCCGGCTTGGCAGCCGCGAGATGACGGCGTCATCCGATCTCGATCTGATCCTGATCTACGACTTCGACCACGACGCGCCCGATTCCGAAGGCGGGCGCTCGCTGCATGGCGCGCAGTATTTCGCGCGGCTGACCCAGCGTCTCATCAGCGCTTTCACGACGCGCACCAATTACGGCGTGCTGTATGAAGTGGATATGCGGCTGCGGCCGTCGGGGCGGTCCGGGCCGCTGGCATCGCGCATCGATTCCTTCTCCGAATATCAGCAGACCGAAGCCTGGACGTGGGAGCATATGGCGCTGACGCGTGCGCGCGTCATCTCGGCGTCGCCAGCCTTCCGCGACAGGGTCGAAGCCGCCATTCGTGAGGTGCTCACCCGGCCGCGCGAGCACGGGATCATCGCGAATGATGTCGCCGAGATGCGGCAGGCGATCGCCGAGGAGAAGGGCGAGGACGATATCTGGGATATCAAATATGCCGCAGGCGGCATGGTCGATATCGAATTTATCGCGCAGTATCTGCAGCTCATTCACGCGGCCGACAAGCCGGCGATCCTGAGCGTCAATACGCATCAGGTGCTGGAAAACGCCGCCAGGCTTGGTGTGTTGCAAACCGAGCATTTCGACGTGCTGCGCCGCGCCGCGCGCCTGTTCAATGATCTCACGCAAATCCTGCGGCTCTGCGTCAGCGAAGGTTTCAAGCCGGAGACCGCCGGCGCCGATCTGTTGCGGCTCCTGGCGCGCGTCAGCAACGAGCCGGACTTCTCCTCGCTGGAAGCGCGCGTCCGCGATATGCAGCACGACGTGCGGCAGGTCTTTCGACAGATCGTCGGTGGCTGAGGCAACGTGCTGTCAGCCAAGCGCCGTTGCACGCGCTGCGCGAACAATGCCCGAATGATCGGATTCGTGAGCCGGTTAGATGAAATCTAATCGGTCGCAATTGTTGTCGCACCTCGTCCTCCGCTAGCTCCACCTTTTGGTCGTGTGAGACGCAACCTTTGCTGTTGCCTGATGCACGCATGACCGAGCGCTCGAGGAGATGAGATGCAGTTCAGGTTCTTTCGCATTGTCGCAGCAGCCGCTGTGGTGCTGGCCGCATGTGCCGGAGATGGAGCGGCGGCCGAGGATATCGCCATTGTCGAGACGGCGCTCCCCGGAGAGGGGCAGCGGCCGCAGGCGATGGTCGTCGCGCCCGACGGCAATCTGTGGGTGACCGATGTTATCAAACACCAGATTTTCCGCATCGCGCCCGGCGGAGCCATGACGCCATTTCGCGTCCCCGGCGAGGCGGTCGGCGTTCTCCAGGGCATCGCATTCGGTCCCGATGGCCATATCTGGTTCACCTCGCGCGAGGAGAACGCAATCCGGCGCATGTCGGTGACGGGTGAGTTCAACGGCACCTTCGTCATTCCCTCGCAAGCGACGAAGCCGACGCAGCTTAACAAGGGGGCGTGGCCGCGCGGCATCACCGTCGGTCCCGACGGGCAGCTCTGGTTTGCAGAAATGGCCGCGAACAAGATCGGCCGCATTACCGTGAATGGCGAGTTCACCGAATTCGCTATCCCGACCGAAGATGCGCAGGCCTATGGCGTCGTGACCGGACCGGACAAGAATTTGTGGTTCACCGAAAGCGGAGCAGGGAAGATCGGCCGTCTCGATATCAAGACCGGCAAGATCACCGAATTCGCCCTGAGCAGTCCGCAGGCACGGCCGCGCGACATCACCGTGGGCCCGGACGGGCATCTCTGGTTCTCGATGAACGGCACCGATCGCATCGGACGTATTTCCATGCAGGGTGAGATCGCGGAGTTTCCGCTTCCGGCGGATACCAAGCCGATCGGCATTGCAACCGGCGGTGACGGCAATGTGTGGTTCACGGCTTTCAAGCCGAACAAGATCGGCCGAATCTCGCCTGCGGGTGTCGTCACTCTGTTCGATCTGAAGACGGCGAATGCGCAGCCATTCGGGATGACTGCCGGACGGAATGGCGAGGTCTGGATTTCGTTGCAGGCCAATCACATCGGGCGCGTCGAGCTTTCGGCCAAGCCTGCGAAATGATGCAGCCACAGCGAAAATTTTCGCACGCGCCTCGCAGTCCGATGTGAGGCGAGGAGTCAAGTGAGGCTGCACGCGGCGACCGGTTGCGTGTAGCAGCACATATCATCTGCAGGCGAAGTGCTAGATAGAATCTAAGTGCGCCGCATTGTGACCGCACCGTGACGTCCTGTAAGGCCCGAAACAGTTAGCCGATCAAAAATCGGTAAGGGACCTGGGGCGATCTAACAGATGACTTACACAACTACACTTCACAAGAATGCACTATTGGCTGCAGCGAGCGCGCTTGTGCTGACCGCCGGCGGCGGTGAAGCCATCGCGCAGTCGGCGCGCGTACTTCCGGCCGTCGAAGTCCACGCGCCGAAGCCGCGCGCTGTGCGTCGCGCGGTGCCGCGCCAAAATGCCGCAAGAGTGCAGCAGGCGCAGCCGCGCGCGGTTGAGCGGCGCATGCCGGTGACGCCATCGACGGGCGTGATGGGCAATGTGCCGGCGGCCTATGCCGGCGGACAGGTGGCTTCGGGCAGCCAGGTCGGCTTTCTCGGCAATCGCGGTGTGATGGATACGCCGTTCAACCAGACGAGCTACACTGCCAAGACGATCGAGGATCAGCAGGCGCGCAAGCTCGACGATGTCTTCGCCAACGATCCCTCTGTGCGCGTCACGGTGCCGCGCGCCTATGGCTTCGACTCCATGAATATCCGCGGTTTCGGCGTGTCGAGTCAGGCCTATGGTATCAACGGCTTGTACGGCCTCGCATCGGCCTATTCGTTCTCGTCGCTCTCGGCCGTCGAGCGCGTCGAAGTGCTGAAGGGGCCGGGTGCGCTTCTCACCGGCATGCCGCCGGCCGGCGGCGGCGTCGGCGGCAGCGTCAACCTCACGACCAAGCGCGCCGGCGACGCGCCGCTGGCGCAGATCACCAACACATATGCATCGCAATCGCAGTTCGGCACGCATGTTGATCTCGGCCAGCGATTCGGCGAGTTCAAGGAATTCGGCGTTCGCTTCAACGGCAGCTACAGGGACGGCGCGACGGAGCTCGCCAACCAGAGCCAGGAACTGGGCTCCGCATTCGTCGGCCTCGACTATCGCGGCGAACGCGTCCGGCTGTCGGCCGATTTCGGCTATGAGAAAAACAATATCACGGCGATGACGCGCTTCATCGATCTCGGCACGCTGCCCGCAGTGCCGGTGGCGCCGGATGCGCGCGCGAATTATGTGCCGAACTGGGGCTTCTGGGAGTCCGAGGCGCGTTACGGCATGGTGCAGGGCGAGGTGGACATCACCGAGAACCTGACAGCCTATGCTCAGGCGGGCATCGTCACCGGACAGACGCGTTATCTCTATTCCGATATCCGGATGACAAATCTGAATGGCACGTTCACCGGCGATCCCCGGCGCAACAATCAGGCGCGCGACCAGATGGCTGCGCAGGCAGGCCTTCGCGCATCGGTCGATACCGGGCCTGTCAATCATGCGATCAACTTCAACGTCGCAGGCTCCGAAGGCGAAGTCCGGATCATCAACACGACGGGTACGCGGTTCACGTCGAATCTCTACAATCCGCGTGCCAGCGCGATCCCGACTGTCGATGTCGGTGCACCGCCGAAAATTTCGGACACGCAACTGTCGAGCGTTGGCATCGCCGATACGATGTCGGTGTGGGACAACCGTATCCAGTTCACCGTCGGCCTGCGGCACCAATATGTCGAGTCGAATTCGTTCAATGCGACGACCGGCGCGCGCACGGGCGGCTACGATACCTCCGCGACGACGCCGGCTTATGCACTGGTCATCAAGCCGCTCGAAAACGTCTCGGTCTACGCCAATCATATCGAAGCGCTGGAGGCGGGCACTGTTGTCCCCGACACCTATAGCAATCGCGGAGAAGTACTGCCGCCATATCGGACGAGGCAGTATGAAATGGGCGTCAAGGTCGATTGGGGGCGGATCACGACCACGGTCAGCGCTTTCGACATCACGCGGCCGATGCAGCTGGTGAACCGCACGACCAACATCCTCACGCAATCCGGCGAGAGTCGGAATAAGGGCGTCGAGATCAATGCTTTCGGCGAAGTGACCGAAGGCGTGCGCCTGCTCGGCGGCGTCATGTTCATCGATGCGCGGCAGGAGAAGACGGACAACGTGGCATCCAATGGCCGGCGGACCTTCGGCGTGCCGGATACCCAGTTCAATCTCGGTGGCGAATGGGACGTGCCGTTCCTGCGCGGGCTGACACTGACGGGGCGCGCGATCTATACGAGCGGCTTCTTCACGGATCAGGCCAACCTGGTGTCTGCGCCAAGCTGGACGCGCTATGACGCCGGCGCACGCTACACCTTCGCCTCGCCGTGGAATGCGAAGCCGGTGGTGGTGCGCTTCTCGGTGGAGAACGTGCTCAATTCCAACTACTGGCAGGCCGCGACAAATGAGGGCTACATCATCCTCGGCGCACCGCGGACCTATCTGGTCTCGACGACTTTCAACTTCTGAGGCGGCCCATCCGCGCTGGCGTTTGGTCCACAAACGCCGAGCGCGGCAGGGAATAACCCGTAGGGTGGGCAGGCTGCGCCTTGCCCACCCTATGATTGCATTGCTGTACGTCGCTGGAATTCGCGACGACCTCGAAGCCGCTGTCGTTCAGCTTCCTTTTCAGGCCGGGCCAGCCGGGAGCACCTGTAGGGTTGCCAGAGCGAAGCGTGCCTGCTTTCCAATCCGATCGCTCTACGCCGCGCGTGACACCTGTACGGCGGGACGCTTGCCTTCCAGCGGCAGCGAGATGCAAACCACGGTGCCGACATCGGGCTTCGAACGCAGTTTCATCGCGCCGCCATGCAGGCCAGTGAGCGACTTGGCAATGGCGAGGCCGAGGCCCGAGCCGTGATAGGTCTTGGTGAGCTGGCTCTCGACCTGCTCGAACGGACGCCCAAGCCGCTTGAGCGCATGCGGCGCGATGCCGATACCGCTATCGGCGATGATCAGCGCCACCGAATTCTTCATCACGCGGCTGCGCACGGTGACGCGCCCGCCATCGGGGGTGAACTTCACCGCGTTGGACAGAAGATTGACGAAGATCTGCTTGATGGCGCGCCGGTCGGCGACAACCGCGACATCGGCCGCGATGTCGGCGCCGAGCGCGAGGTTCTTGGCTTCGGCGCGGCCGGAGACGACGCGCAGCGATTCCGACAGGATCTGGCCGAGGTCGAGCGGTTCGAGATCGAGCTTCATGCGGCCGGCCTCGATCTTCGACATGTCGAGAATGTCGTTGATCACCTCCAGCAGATAATGGCCGCTGGTCAGAATGTCGTGGCAGTATTCGGAATATTTCTCCGAGCCGAGATGGCCGAACATGCCGCTGCCCATGATCTCGGAGAAGCCGATGATCGCATTGAGCGGCGTGCGCAGCTCGTGGCTCATATTGGCGAGGAATTTCGACTTCGTGGCGTTGGCTTCTTCGGCACGGGTCTTTTCATCGGAATATTTCTGCGCGAGATCGGCGAGTTCGAGGGCCTGTTTCTCGAGCGCCGCCTGGGAGTGCTTGAGATCGATCACCGAGGCGCGCAGGCGCAGGTCGTTATCGACCAGCTTTTGCTCATGTTCCTTGATGCGGGTGATGTTGGTGCCCACCGAGACATAGCCGCCGTCCTTGGTGCGGCGTTCGCTGATATGTAGCCAGGTGCCGTTCTGGAGTTGCGCTTCGAAGGTGCGGGCGCCCTGCGCGGCGCTGGCGGCATCCGCAAGACGGGAGCGCACTTCCGGCATGCTGCCGACTTCGAGCACGGTCTCGTAAGGCGTGCCCGGCCTCACCGCGGAGTCCGGCAGCTTGTGCAGGCGCTGGAAGTGCGAATTGCAGAGCACGAGGCGATCGTCGGCATCCCATAGCACGAAGGCCTCCGGGATCGTCTCGATGGCGTCGCGCAGGCGGACATCCGCTTCGACGCTCTTCTGCGCGAGGCTCTTCTGCTCGGTCACGTCGATGGCGATGCCGATCAGGTGCTGGCTGCCGTCGCTCTGGCCGGCCACGAGTTCGCAGCGCAGTTGCAGCCAGATCCAGTGGCCGTCGCTATGCTGCATCCGGAAGGTCCGGTCGATATAGTCGATCTGCTGCGAGACCAGTTGATCGGCAATCTCGAACAGATTGATGTCCTCCGGACGCACCAGCGCGTTGACTTCGCCGAAGGTGAGGAGGTCGCTGCGGCTGTCGAGGCCGAGCATGGTGAACATCGATTGCGACCAGAAAATCCGCCCGCGCGACAGATCCCAATCCCACAGACCGCAGCGGCCGCGATTGAGTGCGGTGTCGATACGGCCGCGCACGGCGTCGTTGATGGCATCGCCCTCGCGGGCGCGAGTGGATTGCCAGTGGAAGGCAAAACCGAGGATCAGCACCACGAAGCCGGTGGTGGCGGAGAGGGTGATCGACAGCGCGGATTCCGAACGCCAGACCGAGTCGTTGTTTTCCTGGAGCACGACGATCTGGCCGGGCAGGGCGCGGACGATGCGGCGCGTGGCGAGGGCGTGGTTGCCGTCGGGCAAGGCGATGTCGAACACATCGGTCCGCTGGCTCTGCGCCGACATGTTCTGCGCAGCGCTGAGTGTATCGAGGATGCGCTTGTCGTCATCGGCCGGCACATCGGTCGGCATTCGGGCGATGATGCTTTGATCGGCGCCGAGCACGATCACATGACGGCCGGGCGCGATGCCCCAGGCCGGAATGAGACTCGGCAACAGCGCCTGCAGGCGTTCGATCGCGGCCGGGCGATCATGCCGCACGGCTCCGTTGCGATCGAGACGTTCGGCAACGAGATCGCCGAGCGCAGCGAGGTCACGCTTGAGGGAGGCTTGCTTCTGGCGGCTCTGATCGACGACCTGGACGAAGGCGCCGAAGAAGATGGTGATGAGGAAGGCGATGATCAGGGTGGGGACGGCGCGACGAAGTGCAGGTTCTGCGATGAGCAGCCGGTGATAGGCCGGCTTCGCGATCGATTGCGCCAATCCTTTGATCGAATCGGATTGGACGCATGCGTTGTCCGCATGCGCACGCGACATACTTTGCCCCCTCGGAAAATTTGCAGTGTCGATCGAACCCCAAACGCCCCGCCACTTCGAATCGACAAAGCAATATGAATCCACTTTCCGGGCACTGTCGAGAGTCAACGAAACGTTAACGTGAAATAAATGCTATCCAATGGAAACTGAGTGCGCGTTCGGACTCAAAAACGAGTCCGAAACGCGAACGCCGCGCAGATGATGCGCGGCGTTTTGGTTTTCTGTAGCCTGCATGGAGCGAAGCGTAATGCAGGGACAGGCAGATATGTTGAAGCGCCGGTCCCCGGATTGTGCTGCGCTCCATCCGGGCTACGCACTCAGAGCGTCACCACGATCTTGCCGAGATGCTTGTTCGCCTCCATGTGGTCGAACGCAGTTGCGATTTCGGCGAACGGATACACCTTGTCGATCGGCAGCTTGAGCTTGCCACTCTCCACCGCCGGCCAGATGTCAGCGCGCACTGCGCTGAAGATATCGCGGATCTCTTGCAGGGACCTGGTGCGGAAGGTGACGCCGACATAGCTGATGCGTCGCGCCGCATGCAGGTCGAAATTGAAATCCGCATGGGTGCCGCCGAGACGTCCGACATTGACGATACGGCCAAGCACCTTGGTCGCTTTCAGATTCTGGTTGGCGACGGGGCCGGAGATCTGATCAATAATCAGATCGACGCCGTCGCCATTCGTGGCCTTGAGGACCTCGTCGACCCAACCGGCTTCTTTCGAATCGACAGCAAGATCGGCGCCGAATTCACCGAGCCGGCCGCGGCGTGCCGCGTGTGTCGACGAGCCGATCACCGGCTTCGCGCCCTTCAGCTTTGCGATCTGCAACGCCATCAGTCCAACGCCGGAGCTCGCGCCCTGAATGAGGACGGACTGGCCGGCCTGCAATCCGCCGACGGTGACGAGGGCGTTGTGCATGGTCGTCAGCGCGACGGGCAGGGTGCTCGCGATCTCGAAACCCATTCCTGGCGGGATATGGAACAGGCGGCCGTGATCGGTCACCGTATATTCCGCAAAGGCCGCACCGCCCGACCCCATCACGCGCTCGCCAACCGTGAAGCCTTTTGCCTCCGGTCCCAGCTCGGCGATCTCGCCGGCCCATTCCATGCCGAGCACGGTGCCGACGCCGCCGGCCGCGCCATGGACGTGGCCCTTCGTCATGCCGAGATCGGCGCGGTTGAGGCCACAGGCCTTGACCTTGACCAGCACCTGCGTGCCGGTCGGCTTGGGCGCTGCGACGTCGGCGATGGCGGCACCCTTCTCTGTATAGACGTAAGCCTTCATGGTGTTGCTCTCTGCAAAGGTGTGCTTGGTGCTGGTCACTCAACCGTGTCCCGGACGCGATGCAGCGCGCCTCTTTGGCGCGGTGCTTCGCAGAGCCGGGACCGTATCAGTCGCCGGAGTTTGTGACAGTCCCGGCTCTGCGAAGCGGCATATAGAATGCCGCATCGCGTCCGGGACACCGGGAAGTGCGCAATGGCATTTCGCCGTTGCGATCACTCCGCTGCCTGGCGCTGGGCGCCCGACAGCATCGCGTCGAGACGGCTGCGGATGATGGTCTCGGCCTCGTGCATGATGCGCGACACCAGTTCCTGGCACGACGGGATGTCGTTGATCAGGCCCTGGACCTGACCGGCCGACCAGATGCCGTCCTCGGAATCTCCCGTCGAATAGACCAGCTTGCCGCGGGCGCCGGCGACGAGATCCTTGATCTGCTCGAAGGTCGCGCCTTCCTTCTCCATTGCCACCACCTGCTGGCTGACCGCATTCTTGGCGACGCGTGAGGTGTTGCGCATGGTGCGGAAAATGAGATCGGTGGCGCGCTCGTCATTGGCAACGATGCGCTCCTTCACCAGCTGATGGATCGGGCTCTCCTTCGTGCACATGAAGCGCGTGCCCATATTGATGCCCTCGGCGCCGAGCGCCAGCGCCGCCACGAGGCCGCGACCATCGCCGAAACCGCCCGAGGCGATCATTGGAATCTTGATCTTGTTGGCGGCAGCGGGGATCAGGATCAGGCCGGGGGTGTCATCCTCGCCGGGATGGCCGGCGCATTCGAAACCGTCAATGGAGATGGCATCGACGCCCATGCGCTCGGCAGAGAGCGCGTGGCGCACGCTGGTGCATTTGTGAATCACCTTGATGCCGTGCTTGCGGAACTCGTCCACATGCTCTTGCGGCTTGTTGCCGGCGGTCTCCACCACCGTGATGCCGGCCTCGATGATGGCCTGGCGATATTCCGCATAAGGCGGCGGCTTGATGGTCGGCAGGATTGTGAGGTTCACGCCGAACGGCTTGTCGGTCATCTCGCGGGTGCGCGCGATTTCCTTGGTCAGGTCTTCCGGGGTCGGCTGGGTGAGGGCGGTGATGAGCCCGAGCGCGCCGGCATTGGCGACGCCGGCAACCAGCTCGGCGCGGCCGACCCACTGCATGCCGCCCTGAACGATCGGGTGTTCCACGCCGACGAGTTCGGTGAAGCGTGTCTTGATCATGATGTTTCGTTTCCTCTTGTTCTTGTCTCGGTAGCCTGTTCGCGGCGGAGGATGCCGGGGGCGGGCGGCCTTGTCCATCGCATCCGGGCATGGCCCCATGCATGGACAAATCCACATCGCAGACATTCCGCAGAGCGAATTGCGATCGCTGGAACTGGCGGGGCGAACATGCTTTTGTCTGCGCCATGACCAAGAAGATGACCAAGCCGGCGACCGAGCCGACCACGGAACAGATCGAGCAGCTCACGCGCGCCTTCGAGCGTTTCACGCGGCGCTTCAAGGTGGCCGAAGCCGCTGCGGCGGCTGACAATGCCCTCAACGCGCTGGATGCGCAGACGCTGGTCTTTGTCGATGAGCACCCCGGCTGCCTGATCGGCGACGTCGCGCGCTATCTCAATGTCGCGATGACGACCATGTCCTCTGCCATCGACCGTCTGGTGAAGAAGGCGCTGGTGGAGCGTCGCCGGCCGGAAGACAATCGCCGGTCCGTGGCGCTGACCGCCACTGCGCAGGGGCGGCGGGTGGTGGAAGATCACGTCGCCGGCTACCGCATGGCCTGCCAGATGATGCTGCGCTCGCTCGACCCGGGCGAGCGTAAGGAGTTGATCCGGCTCACAGAAAAAATTGCTGACAACGAAACTTGAACATTACGAAGTTCGTATTATTTTGAGGGCGCCGCCGGCTTCGCGTCGAATGCCGGCCCTCGGAGGAAGGCGCCCATGGCTATTGCCGTCAACGGTACCGAATATCCGTTGCCCGATGACCCCAGGGTTTCGTTGCTCGACCTTTTGCGCGAGCGCGTCGGCCTGACCGGCACGAAACTTGGCTGCAATCAGGGCGCCTGCGGCGCATGCACTGTCGTCATCGACGGACAGCGGGTGCTGTCCTGCCTGACGCTGGCCATGCAGGCGGACGGCCGATCTGTCACCACCATCGAAGGTCTGGGCGAGGAGGGCGCGCTGCATCCGTTGCAGCAGGCCTTCATCACCCATGACGGCCTGCAATGCGGTTATTGCACCCCCGGCCAGATCTGCTCGGCCATCGCCATGATGGAGGAGCTGCGCCGTGGCGACCCCAGCTACGTCACTGCCGATCTCGCTGCCGGTCCGGACGGCACACTCCGCGAGGAAATTCGCGAGCGCATGAGCGGCAATCTGTGCCGTTGCGGCGCGCATAACGGAATCGTTGAAGCCATCGAAGGCCAGTTGGTCGGAGGCGCAGCATGACGCCGTTCCAGTATCACCGCGCGACTGACGCGGCCGAAGCCCTGGCGCTTGCGGATGCCGCCCAATGTCGCTTCCTTGGCGGTGGCACCAATCTCGTGGACCTGATGCGGCAGAATATCGAAGCGCCCGCCGCGCTGGTGGATGTGAGCCGCATGCCGGCCTCTATCGAGGAAGAGGGCAATGGCGGCCTCGTGATCGGCGCGGCCGTCCGCAACAGCGTCTTGGCCGCGCATCCCGTCGTCCGCGCGTGCTATCCGATGCTGTCCCGCGCTCTGCTGGCAGGCGCTTCGGCGCAGATCCGCAACATGGCCACGGTCGGCGGCAATCTGCTGCAGCGAACGCGTTGCTCCTATTTCTACGATGCTGCCGGATCGAACTGTAATAAACGCAACCCCGGCGCCGGCTGCGATGCCATCGAAGGCTTCAGCCGCTATCACGCCATCCTCGGTGCATCCGAACACTGCATCGCCACCCATCCGTCCGACATGAGCGTGGCGCTTGCCGCACTCGATGCGACCGTGCATCTCGCCAGTGCCACCGGCACGCGGCACATTCCGCTGGTGGATTTCCATCAGTTGCCGGGCACCACGCCGGATATCGAGACCGTGCTGAAGCCGGGCGAGCTGATCACCGCCATCTCCATTGCCCCGAGCGCCGCCGCCGCGCATTCGCGCTATCGCAAGGTGCGCGACCGCTCGAGCTATGCCTTCGCGCTCGTATCTGTCGCGGCCGGGCTGGATATCGCCGATGGCCGCATTCGCGATATCAGGATCGCGCTTGGCGGGGTCGCTGCAAAACCGTGGCGTGCTTTCCGCGCCGAGGACGTTTTGCGCGGCGAGGCTCCCACGCGCGACAACTTCATCCGTGCGGCCGAAACCGAGCTCGCCGCTGCAAAGCCCACCGAGGCCAACGCCTTCAAGGTCGAACTCGCCAAGCGAACCATCGCCGCCGTTCTCGGCGAACTGGCAGGAGAGCGCGCATGAGCAAGCTGCAGAATGCGATCGTCGGCGGTGTCCGCACGGCGATGGGCTATGTGCCGTCGAGCTGGCTGCCGGGCGGCACGCCCGATCCTCTGATCGACAAGCGCGTGGCGCTCGGCACGCAGCAGTCGCGCATCGACGGTCCCGACAAGGTGCGCGGCGCCGCGCGCTTCGCGGCCGAAGTGCCGATGGATCGGCTCACCTATGCGGCCTTCGTGCATTCCACCATCGCGCGCGGAAAGATCGCGCAGCTCGATCTCGCGGCGGCCGAAGCCGCGCCGGGCGTCGTGCTGGTGATGACCCATCGCAATGCGCCGAAGCTGGCGCTGCCGCCGCCGATCGGCCTCACCAATCTCAAGGCCGCGGGCAACAATATCCTGCCTGTCATGCAGGATGCCGAGATCCGCTGGAACGGCCAGACGGTCGCGGTCGTGCTGGCAGAGACACAGGAACAAGCTAACCACGCCGCCTCGCTGATATCAGTGCAATATGAGCGGGCCGTCACCCGCACGCGTTTCGACGATGCGAAGGCGCATGCGCAGACGCCGGACTCCCTGATGATCGAGCCCAACCGGCTCAAGCGCGGCAACAGCGATGCTGCGTTCAAAAATGCGGCCGGTCGTGTCGATGCGGTCTATCGCACGCCCTGGCACAATCACAATCCGATCGAGCCCAATGCGGCGACCATCGCGTGGGACGGTGACCGCCTGATTATCCACGACGCCACGCAGGCGCTGAACGGCACCGCCGGGTCGCTCGCGAAGGTATTCGGCATCAAGGAAACCCAGATTCACGTCAGCTCGCCCTATGTCGGCGGCGCTTTCGGCGGCAAAGCGTTGTGGGATCACCAGATTCTTGCGGCTGCGGCAGCGAAGCTCGCCGGTCGCCCGGTTCGCATCGTGCTGTCACGCGCGAGCATGCATCGCCTGATCGGCGGCCGCTCGCAGACTGAGCAACGCGTGGCGCTCGCGGCTGCTGCCGACGGCAAGCTCACCGCCGTGCTGCATCACGGCTATTCCGTCAAGCAGCCGCACAGCGCCTGCGATGAGGCCTTCACGCTGGCGAGCCGCTCGCTTTACGAGTCCGAGAGCCACGACATCGTGCAGCACACGCTCGATCTCGACGTTCTCGCCAATACCTTTATGCGTGCACCGGGCGAGGCAGTGGGTACTTTCGCGATCGAGAGTGCGATGGACGAACTGGCGCATGAACTGGGTATCGATCCGATCGCGCTCCGGCGGCGCAATATCGGCGAGAACGATCCGGTCAGCGGCGCGCCCCGTTCGCAAAGCGACCTGATGCTCGCTTATGAAATGGGGGCCAAGCGTTTCGGCTGGCATCGTCGTACGGCCACGCCGCGGTCGCAGCAGAGTGGGGAATGGCTGATCGGCATGGGCTGCGCGACCGGTTCTTTTCCTTATGCGCGCATGCCCGGCATGTCGGCAAAACTCACCATCGACAGCCATGGACACGTCACCGTCTCGAGCGCCGCGCATGAGATGGGCATGGGCACCACCACGGTGCAACGCCAGCACGCCGCCGACCGTCTCGGGTTGCCGCTGGAAGATGTATCGGTCAGGATCGGCGACACCAGCCTGCCTTTCGCCAGCTTTGCCGGCGGCTCCTCGCAGACGGCCTCGCTCGGTGCGGCGATCAACGCGGCCAGCACAAAGCTCGCCGGCGACCTGCTGCGCCTCGCCGGCAACGACACGCCGCTCGCGGGCCTGCGGGCAAGCGAGGTCGAATTCGCCAATCATGGCCTGCGCAAGATCGGCGAACCATCGCGCTATGAGAGTTTCGTGTCGATCCTCAAACGCGCGGCGCGCAGCGAGATCAGCGCCATGGGCGAGAGTGGCGCACCGCTCGAAATGCTGAAATTCTCGATGCACAGCCGGTCCGCGATCTTCTGTGAGCTGCGCGTCAGCGACGTGACCGGTGAGGTCCGCATTGATCGCCTTGTCGGCGCCTTCGACTGCGGTCGCATTCTCAATCCCAAGACGGCGACCAGCCAGTTCAAGGGCGGCATGATCATGGGCATCGGCATGGCGTTGACCGAGGAGACGCTGCTCGATCCGCGCAACGGACGCATCATGAGCGCGTCCATGGCGGATTACCATGTGCCGGTTCATCTCGATGTGCCGGATATCGACGTGCTGTGGACCGACATTCCCGATCCGCGCACACCCATGGGGGCACGTGGCATCGGCGAGATCGGCATCGCTGGCATTGCGGCGGCCATCGCCAATGCGGTGTTCAATGCCACCGGTAAGCGCATCCGGGACCTGCCGATCACGCCGGACAAGCTGCTTTGAACATTCCCGCCCAATGAACCATCCGGCAACGTACCGGCACAAATGATGCGATACGACCGGTCAAGCCAAAGGACATCTTTCATGAAGACTTCACAGAAAGCTCTCGTGGCAGTCGCCGGTCTGGCGGCGTGCTATATCGCAGCAGCTACACCGGCATCTGCACAATCGGCCTTCGCAGGCATGCACGGCGCCTGGTCGGGCTCGGGAACGATCGCTCTTTCGGACGGATCGAAGGAGCGGCTGCGCTGCCGCGCCAGCTATCGCGTCTCGGCCGGCGACAGCATGCTGCAGCAATCGCTGCGCTGCGCCAGCGACAGCTACAAGTTCGAACTCAGCAGCGATGTGGTGAACGAGGGCGGCCGTGTCTCCGGCTCCTGGAGCGAAACCTCCCGCGGCATCAACGGCAGCCTGCAGGGACGTGCAAGCGGCGGCCGGATCAATGTTGTGGCCGACTCGCCGGTGTTCACCGCGAATATCACGCTGACGACGACGGGCAACAAGCAGTCGGTCTCAATCACCTCGCAAGGCGATATCCGCCAGGTGTCGATCGCGATGGTGAAGAGCTAGGCGATGCGGCACATTTGCAGCCTCGCAGCGTCGGTCAGTCTTCGCCCCTCATCGGTACGTTCAGTCGCGAACGTGAGCGACGGGAGCTGTGTGATCGCGCTCAAAGGCGGCGACATCATCGTGCCCGTAATTGCAGAGCGAGCGCATTGACCTGGAGGTCGATCTCGGCGCCGCGGTGATCGCCGTCCCCGATAAACCAGGCTGCCGAGAGCCCCGTCCAGGCCACGATCCATGCGAGAACCCGATTGGCCTCAAAGCCCGTTTCCTCAGTGACGATGCCGAGGCGGGCTTCAAGTCGCCCGGGCAGCGTCGCCACCTGCCGCGTTGGGTCCGCAAGGTCCGGGTTGGTGAAGATATTGGCAAAATCGAACGTGCGCTCGCCAACCAGCCCATGTGGGTCGATGGCGAGCCAGCCCCGGCTGCCGAAGTCTAGGACGTTGTCATGGTGGAGATCGCCGTGCAGCGGGCGAATGTCGCGTTGATCTGCCAGCAGTGCCCGGGCTTGCTCCGCAGCAGGTGTAAGGGCCGGGTTGCTTGGCGACAGATCGAAAAGCGGCTGGAACCAGTTATCCAGGCGATGCAGTCCGGGTGAGGGATCCGAGCGCGACGCATGCAATTTCGCGGCGGTCTGGCAGAGTATACGGCAGGCCTCATCATCTTGCCCCGAGCGTGCCATATGCGCGAGGCTGTGCTGGCCGAGTGCGCGCTCCATTAGCAATGCACCGTTCGATGCAGCGACGATCTTCGCCGCGCCTTGTCCGCTCCACCATGACATCAATTGGTATCCGGCGTGCTCATCGGGAATCCGCGCGACTTTCAGCATCGCCGGCCCGGATTGGTGGAGAACAGGTAGCACCCAGCTGGAACGCGTGGTGATCAAAGGGCCGTCAGGGATGAGAGCCCAATCCCTCAGATGCGGTTCAATCTCTCGCGGAAGCTCGGACAAATCACTCATGCAAGCTAGATGACGAAGCACTGCGTGGAACGCAAGTGCACCTGCAGTGCGTCTTTATGCGGCGGGTCAGTCCGTGCGATCATTCATTCAAAACGTACTCCGTGATGGTGCACGATGCAGCCGACCGTAGGATTGGGACTCAATACAGCCCCGCCACCTTGCCGCGTTGCGCCACCAGCGCCAGCACGGAATCGATCGCGGGCGTCGGGATGCCGGTGAGGCGTCCCATTTCCTGCACCACCGTCACCAGCGGATCGATCTCCATGGGCCGGCCGCGTTCGAGATCCTGCAGCATGGATGTCTTGTGCGCGCCGACTTTTCGCGCGCCCTCAATGCGGCGTTCCACATCGACGCGAAAGCCGATGCCAAAACTCTCGGCGATGGTCTGAGTCTCCAGCATGATCGCTTTCGATAGCGCGCGCGTTCCCTGATCGGTGCAGATCACATCGAGCGTGGCATGGGTGAGGGCGCTGATGGGATTGAAGCAGACATTTCCCCACAGCTTCAGCCAGATCTCGTCGCGGATGCGATCGAGCACCGGCGCTTTCAATCCGGCAAGCTCGAACATCGCCGCCAGCCGTTCGACATCGTCCGTGCGTTCGCCCGAGGGCTCGCCGAGCGGAAACTTGTCACCATAGACATGGCGGATCACCCCGGGCGCTTCGATCTCGGTGGCGGGGTAGACGATGCAGCCGATAGCCCGGTGGGCGCCGAGTTCGTTCCACTGCCGGCCGCCGGGATCGACGCTCTCGAGCGCCGTTCCTTCATAGCGATTGCCGTGGCGGTGGAAGTACCAATAGGGAATGCCATTGACGGCCGTGACGAGACGCGTATGCGGACCGAGCAGCGGCTGCATCTGCTCGATCACGCCGGTGATGGAGTGGGCCTTCAGGCAGATGATGACGTAATCCTGCGTCCCCAGTTCAGCGGGATCGTCGGTGCAGGGGATGTGCACCATGCGTTCTTCATCACCGATGAGCAACTTGAGCCCGTTCTTGCGCATCGCTGCGAGATGGGCGCCGCGTGCGACGAGACTGACATCGGCACCCGCGCGGGCGAGTTGGACTCCGAGATAACCGCCGATGGCGCCGGCGCCGTAAATGCAGATCTTCATGCGATGTCACCGAAGCAGGCGTTGTGGAAAGATGACAAAGGAGATTGCGCCGCGGACCGCGTGCGGTCCGCGTTGACCTTTTGAGGCGAAGCGTTCTGGTTACTGGAGATATGTCCACTCACTGGACCATCTCCTGTCCCGGACGCGGCGCAGCGTGCAACGCTGCTCCGCAGAGCCGGGACACGATGTCAGGCGACCGCCGCGTGCAGTTGCGGCGCGTCGTCTTGATCGAGCGCGCGGCTGATGTCGCGGATGCTGATCACGCCAACGAGTGTGTAGTCGTCGATGACGGGCACATGGCGGATGTGATGCCGGTTCATCAGGCGGCGCACATGTTCGAGCGTGTCGGTGGAAGAGCAGGAGATCAGCTGCTGCACCGAGATCATCTCGGACACCTTGCGATGGACGCCGGCAGCGCCGTGTTCGGCGATGGCGCGCACGACGTCGCGCTCGGAGAACATGCCGACGGCGGTGTTACCTTCGGTGCGGCACACATCCTTCACCACCAGAGCGCTGATATTCGCGGTGCGGAGCAACTGGGCGGCGATGGCGACGGTCTCATTCATCCGGACCGTGGCGATGCGGGTGCTCTTACGACGCAGAACGTCTCCGACTTGCATGGCAACCTCCCTCGATTTTCCCTTGGCTGATCGGCTCAGGTCGATCTCGCAGGATGAATGTTGGTATATGGTATGCCAGTTGTCAACGCGTGATATCGGGAAGTGCAACTAAAATCTGCAGAAGGGACAGTATTGCTGCCATTTCCAGCGATTCCGCCATGCGTTGCGGGCATCACGAGATTTCGTAGAGCATTATCTGGCATGCCAGAGCATTTTTTTGGCGCCTCTGTGCTGCCTCTGGCTTGCCGCAAGGATGCCGCACGAAAAATGCGCTCATCCTTCCGAATGAGCGCATTCACGCGTCGCAATCAGGTACCTTGATCAGGATCAGGCGACTTTGGCGCCCTGGGTCGAGGCCTGTGCTGCAACTGGCTCGGTGCCGAGAATGAACGCCCTCCGCATCGGTTTGATCACAAACAGCGCCAGCAGCGCCGCTGTGGCGTTGAGCGCAACGGCGATGACGAAGACGGACTTCCAGCCATAGGTTGCCGCGATCACGCTGGCGAGGGGCACCAGCAGCGAAGCCGTGCCCTTTGCCGTGTAGAGCATGCCGTTATTCGTCGCTGCGAATTTCGCTCCGAATGTATCGCCGCAGGTGGCCGGGAAGAGACTATAGATCTCGCCGAACACGCCGAAGTAAACTGCTGTTGCGAGTACGAAGACGAGCGGGTTATGGCCATAGGCCGACAGTGTCAGCAGCATGAGCGCTGCCGTGCCGAAGGCGATGAACATGGTGGGCTCGCGGCCGATCGTGTCCGAGATCCAGCCGAAGATGGGACGTCCGAAGCCGTCGAAGATGCGATCCAGCGAGATCGCAAAAGTGAGGGCGGCCATCTGGAAGCCGGCGAGGCTCACTGGCGTGTCGGCGATCTTGAAATCATGCGCGATGGGGGCGATCTGCGCCGCAGTCATCAGACCGCCGGCGGCGACCATTACGAAGACCAGATACATCACCCAGAAGATCGGGCTGCGCAGAACCTGCGGAGGCGTGAAATCGATTCTGGTCTGCGGCAGATTGAGCTGCTTTCTGCGCATCGGCATGACCTGCGACGGCGGACGCATGAACAGCGCGAGCAGGACGACGATGACGCCCTGGCCGATGCCGAAATTGAAGAAGGCGGTCTGATAGCCGCTCTCCGCGATGACATGCGCGATGGGCACCACGGTCAATGCCGCACCTGCGCCGAAGCCGGCAGCGGTGGCACCGGCGGCGAGGCCGCGGCGGTCAGGAAACCACTTGAGGGCATTGCCGACGCATGTGCCATAGACTGCACCCGCGCCGATGCCGCCGATCACGGCGCCGACGTAAAGCATCGCGAGTGTATCGGCATAGGAGTTGAGCACCCACGCAATGCTGATCATGACGCCGCCGAACATGATGACGATGCGCGGGCCGTATTTGTCGACGAACCATGCCTCGACCGGAACGAGCCAGGTTTCGATGAGCACGAACAGCGTGAACGCAAACTGGATCGAGGCGCGGCCCCAGTGATGCTTGGCGTCGATGGGATCGACGAACAGCGTCCAGCCATATTGAAGATTGGCGATCATCGCCATGCAGACGATGCCCATGGCCAGTTGGATCCAGCGGAAGTTGCCGGATGGCGAGGCGGGGTTCTGCGCGGAGTCAGTTTGCGAAATCATCGGACCTCCCAATGTGCGCTGTTGCTCTCCTTCCGCGACGGGCTGTCGCAGGTGTGTGGCTTATTGCCGCAAGCGCAGGTGGAGGCTGGTATATTAAATGCCATCACGCAACACGGAACTTGGCCGATCACGCGGATTTTGTTGCTGCGCTGCAGCGCTTGTCGGCGCTTTTGATGCCGACAAACGAAAACGCGCCCGGCGAACCGGGCGCGTTGGATCAGTGCAAGTTGGAAGGTGATTGACTAGGAAGCCATCGCCTTGCTCACCACCACCTTGCGCCAGGGCTTGAGCACTGCGATCGCCAGCACCGACGCCAGGATGTTGGCGCCGGCGGCGATCAGGAAGACGCTGTCCCAATTGCCGGAGCCCTGCTGCATGTAGTTCGCGACAGGGACCAGCAGCGCGGCCGTGCCCTTGGCCGTGTAGAGCAGGCCGGCATTGGTTGTCGCAAATTTCGAGCCGAAGGTGTCGGTGCAGGTCGAGGGAAAGAGCGAGTAGATCTCACCCCAGGCAAAGAACACGAAGCCCGAGAGCAGCACGAACCACAGCGGATCCTGGCCCCACATATACAGCGCCCAGATGCCGAGGCCTTCCATGCCGAAGGCGATGAACATCGTGTTTTCGCGGCCGATCATGTCGGAGATCCAGCCGAAGAACGGACGCGTCAGGCCGTTGAGCACGCGGTCGATGGTGGCGGCGAAGGTGACGGCCGTCATCGTGACAGCCATCAGCGTGACGGGGACGTTGTCGATCTTCCAGTCGGCGGCGATGGGCTTGAGGTTTGCCGTCACCATCAGGCCGCCGGCGCCGACGATCACGAACATGAAATACATCAGCCAGAAAATCGGATGGCGGATGACTTCGGTTGGCGTGTAGTTGCGGCGGGTCTGGATGATGTTGGCATTCGCCACCACGCTCGGCACCTGACCGGCCTTCGGCGCGAACAGGAAGAAGGCGAGGATCACGATGATGATGCCCTGGCCGAGACCGAAATAGAGGAAGGTGGTCTGGAAGCCGGAATCCTGGATCATCGCCTGGATGGGCGCCACGGTGAGCGCAGAGCCTGCACCGAAGCCGGCCGCCGTGATGCCTGCGGCGAGGCCGCGCTTGTCGGGAAACCACTTCAGCGCATTGCCGACGCAGGTGCCGTAGACGCCGCCAGCGCCGATGCCCGCGATGATCATGCCGAGATAGAAGCCGTTGAGCGTCTCCGCTTGCGCATTGATGGCCCAGCCGACAGCGCAAAGGACACCGCCGACGAGCACGACGATCTTCGGGCCGTATTTGTCCACGAACCAGCCCTCGACCGGCACGAGCCAGGTCTCGAACAGCACGAAGAGCGTGAAGGCCCACTGGATCGAGGCGCGGTCCCAGCCGAATTTTTTCTGGATATCGGGGACGAAGAACGTCCAGCCATATTGGTAGTTGGCAATCATCACCATGGCGCCGACGCCGATGGCCAATTGAGTCCAGCGATAGGCATCGCTGACGCGGGCGGCAGTAGGCGCCGCTCCGTGAACTGCATCAGTCATACTTCCTCCTAATGCGCTGTTCTAGTACGTGTCCGACAGCTGCAACCGGGAGTTTGGTATATGATATGCCAACTAACAAGAGAAATCTTGCCAGTTTGTCGCAGCTAGTTTCGCATAGCTGAATGTTGTGCTGCAAAAGCATCGCGCGATGTACTGATAGCAAAAAGCCGGCGGAAAAATCCGCCGGCTTTTGTTTTTGAACAGTTATTCGAACTGTAGTTATGCTGTTGCAGTGCGAGCACGGATGCGCGTCAGGCCGTTCGAGATCACCGTCCAGAACAAAGCGATCAGGCCGAGGATCATGATTGTGCTCACCAGCGGGTTGGAGAAGAAGACGCCGAGCGAGCCCTGCGATCCCAGGAGCGACTGCCGGAAGGCTTCTTCCGCCTTGTCGCCCAGCACGATGGCAAGCACCAGCGGGGCGAGCGGGTAGTTGCACTTCTTCAGTGCGTAGCCGATCACGCCGAACACCAGCATCATCACCACGTCGAAAGTGGAGTTGTGCACGGAATAGGCGCCGATGGCACAGAGCACCAGAATCAGCGGCGCGATGATGCTGAAGGGCACGCGCAGGATCGCGGCGAAGATCGGCACGCAGGTCAGCACGATGATCAGGCCGACGAGATTGCCGAGATACATCGAGGCGATCAGGCCCCAGACGAACTCCTTCTGCTCGACAAACAGCATCGGACCGGGCTGCAGGCCCCAGATCAACAGGCCGCCGAGCAGCACGGCAGCGGTGGGCGAGCCGGGCACGCCGAGCGACAGCATCGGCAGCAGAGCCGAGGTGCCTGCGGCATGCGCGGCCGTCTCCGGCGCGATTACGCCCTCGATCTCGCCCTTGCCGAAGTTCTTGCCGTTCTTCGACACCCGCTTGGCGATGCCGTAGCTCATGAAGGAGGCCGGCGTGGCGCCTGCCGGGGTGACGCCCATCCAGCAACCGATGACGCAGGACCTGAGCGACGTCATCCAGTACTGCGGCAGGCTCATCCAGGTGCGAAGCACGACGCGCAGATCGATCTTTGCCTTGCCACCGCGGAAGTTGAGGCCTTCTTCCATGGTCAGGAAGATTTCGCCGAGACCGAACAGGCCGATGACAGCGATCAGGAAGTCGAATCCGTTCAGCATTTCGGTGAAGCCGAAAGTGAGGCGGAGCTGGCCGGTGATGGAGTCGAGGCCAACGGCGGCGAGGGCGAATCCGATCATCATCGCCGCGATCGTCTTGAAGGGTGGTTCCTTACTCAGTCCGACGAAACTACAGAAGGCGAGGAAATAGACCGCGAACTTCTCGGCGGGTCCAAATCGCAAGGCAAACCCCGCCACCAGCGGCGCCACCAGCGTGATCATGATCACGGCGAACAGCGCGCCAACGAAAGAGGAGGTGAATGCGGCGGTGAGAGATTCGGCAGCCTTGCCCTGCTGCGCCATCGGATAGCCGTCGAATGTGGTCGCGACCGACCATGGTTCGCCCGGTATGTTGAACAGGATCGATGTGATCGCGCCGCCGAACAACGCGCCCCAGTAGATGCAGGACAGCATGATGATGGCCGAGGTCGGCGGCATGCTGAAGGTGAGGGGGAGCAGGATCGCAACGCCATTGGCGCCGCCGAGGCCCGGTAGCACGCC
Organism: Bradyrhizobiaceae bacterium PARB1; assembly: GCA_002256345.1. Lineage (GTDB taxonomy): Bacteria > Pseudomonadota > Alphaproteobacteria > Rhizobiales > Xanthobacteraceae > Tardiphaga. The sequence continues at coordinate 329,009 of NKIY01000006.1, forward strand.
GATGATAACGCCGAGCACGATGCCGAGTACCATCACCGCGATGTTGAAGGGCTGCAACGCGACGGCGAAGCCGTGAAACAGATTGACGATTTCTTCCATGTCGAAATGTCCTTACGAGACGCGACGGGATCAGAGGCCGAGCATGTCTTCGAGCGGTCCCTTCGGGAGCGGCACGAGGAACCAGCGTTCGAAAATGAGATAGGTGACGATCGGCATGCCGAGCGAAATCGCGGCGATGATCGGCCAGTCATATTTGCCGAGCCAGCGCATGAACCAGGCGATGAAGATCATCGAGGCCACGTAGAGGCCGATGAACGGCAGCGCGGCGACATAGATGCCGGTGGGGATGACGACGCTGAACACCTGTCCGAGTTGTCCCCATTCGGCGAATAGCGGACCGTCCTCTTCGCGCAGTGTATTGAAGAGGTTGATGAGGCTCGAGATGATGATGAAGAGGCCGATATAGAACGGGAAGAAGCCGGCCTTCGGCCCTTCAGCGCCCCAATTGATGCCAGCCTTGATACTGCCATAGACGATGAGGGCGCCGAACAGGCCGATGACGGTGGTGACGCCGGCCTCGACCGCTTTGTGCGTCGGGCCTGAATTGTGGGTGTGTTGCGTGGTCATGAGACGTCCATTTCGAACTTGCGGATCGGGCTGGGTGTGGCCGGCTCAGTGACGTGAGCCGACGCAGCACGGTGCGTCTTTCGCGAGCTCAGTTGCTCGCGAGGAAGCCGGCTTCCTTCATCAGCGTCTCGTGGCGCTTCTCTTCGGTGCCCACCCAGCCGGCGTAATCTCCGCCGGTCATGAAGGTCGTATTGAAGGCGCCGCTCTTCATCAGATCTTGCCATTCGGGCGTGGCGCGAATCTTCTTGAACAGCTCGACGTAATAGTCGATCTGATCCTTGGTGGCCTTCGGCGACATGAAGATGCCGCGCAGCATTACATATTCGATGTCGAGGCCTTGCGACTTGCAGGTCGGGATGTCCTTCCAGCTCTTGCCGTCGGCGACCACCTCGTCATAGGCCATGGGCTTGCTGTCGAACACGCAGAGCGGCCGCACCTTGCCGCCGCGCCATTGCGCCACGGCCTCGATCGGATTGTTCACGGTGGAGTCGACGTGCTGGCCGACGAGTTGCACGGCAACTTCGCCGCCGCCCTTATAGGGAATGTAGGTGAACTTGCTGCCGATCGCCTTTTCCATGGCGACGGTGATGATCTGGTCTTCCTGCTTCGAGCCGGTGCCGCCCATCTTCATGCTGCCCGGAGGCGCGGCCTTCACGGCTTCGATATATTCTTTCACTGTCTTGTAAGGCTTGTCGGCATTCACCCATAAGACGAATTCGTCGAGCGCCAGCATGGCGACCGGCGTCATGTCTTTCCAGTTGAAGGGGATGCCTGTGGCCAGCGGTGTGGTGAACAGGTTCGACAGGGTGATGATGATCTTGTGTGGATTGTTGTTCGCCGACTTCACGTCGAGAAAACCTTCGCCGCCGGCGCCGCCCGACTTGTTGATGACCACGAGGGGCTGCTTCATCAGATTGTGCTTGGTGACGATGCCCTGAATGGTGCGCGCCATCTGGTCGGCGCCGCCGCCGGTGCCGGCGGGCACGATGAATTCGACAGGCCGCGTCGGTTCCCAAGCCGCGGCAGCGGGGAGACTGACTCCCAGACCAAGAATGGTCGCCGCGGCGGCCAGCGCGAGACATGAAGCAGAGCGTTTCATTGTTTCTCTCCCATTCGTTTTGATGCGTCGGTCGTGCGCCGACTTGTCATCGTCAGTTCGTGGTGGTCAGTGCGTGGTCGGTCGTCCTTCGAGTTTCCAGGCTGCAGGTATGCGGGCATGCCCTTGCGTGCGCCACATGCGCACGTCAGACTGCCGAGCCGGACGGGCTCGCCTGCAGATTGGGTGAGTGGGTTTGGATCGCTGTGTCATAGCGCATACGGCATCGCGCGCCCCGTCAGGGGCCGCTCGGCCTTCGTCCTCCCCCGGTATGCTTTTTGTTCAAATCTCAAGCATTACCGTTTACGCAGTTTGGTATGCGATATGCCACGCGGCAAGCGATTAGAGACGTTAAAAGCCGAGCAGGCCAATATGTCGCAGGGAGCGGGAGGTCTCGCTGCAATGCAACCTAAGGGCAAAAAAAGAGGCCCCGGAAAACCGGGGCCGAGGCTCGGGAGGAACGTCGAATGCAACGCGGATCAGGTCCGCAGAAGCCTGAAAATCAGAGGCCGAAGCGCGGCAGATCGCCGTTGCGCAGCGAGATCCGGGCGCTGGCCATCAGCGCACGATCGATCGACGCAAGGAGGCGGCCGAAGAGGCCGTTGGAGGTGGCGAGATCGAAGGAAGCGGTCTTGGACATCGGTATTTCCTCTTGAGGCGCAGTCGCGCCGTGTTCTGATCTGATGTCAATTTACGTATACCAGATGCCAAGGACCATAGATTTCTTCGCATAGCAGCAAGAAAATTTTGCAGTGCGAGATGACGCGATTTGATTTTCTTATCAAAGTTCCATTCGGCGAGCCTCGTTGCAGAGGTGATGGTCCGACGCAAAAAGGCCGCCCGGAGGCGACCTTTCGCATAAGATCGACTTTGGCGACCAATTACTCCGCAGCCACCTTGCGCGGCGGATCGAGGGCGCCGCTGTCGTGGATTTCGGCGACCTGGTGATCGCTGAAGCCGAGCACCTGCTTGAGGATTTCGTCGGTGTGCTCACCGAGCAGCGGCGAACGCTCGACCTTGGTCGGGCTGTCCGAAAGCTTGATCGGATTGCCCACCGACAGATATTCGCCGCGCTCGGGGTGATCGACCTTGACCATCGTGCCCGTGGCGTAGAGCGACTGGTCCTCGGCGATCTCCTTCATGGAGAGGATCGGACCGCAGGGGATGTCATCCTTGTTGAGGATGTCCATCGCCTCGAACTTGGTCTTGGTCATGGTCCATTGTTCGATGCGGGCGAAAATCTCGTTGAGACGTGGCAGGCGGACGGCCGGTTTCGAGTAGTTCGGATCGGTCTTCCAGCCGGGTTCGCCGATGACGTCGCAGATCTTCTCCCACACCGGGGCCTGGGTGATGAAATAGATATAGGCGTTCGGATCGGTCTCCCAGCCCTTGCATTTCAGGATGCGGCCCGGCTGACCGCCGCCGCTATCGTTGCCCGCGCGCGGCACGGCATCGCCGAACGGCACGCCTTCGCCGAACTGGCTGTATTCCTTGAGCGGACCATGAGCGAGGCGCTGCTGGTCACGCATTTTGACGCGCGAGAGATTCAGCACGCCGTCCTGCATCGCGGCGGTGACCTTCTGGCCCTTGCCGGTCTGCGTGCGCTGATACAGCGCGGTGACGATGCCAAGCGCGAGATGCAGGCCGGTGCCGCTGTCGCCGATCTGCGCGCCGGTGACCAGCGGCAGGCCATCGCGGAAGCCGGTGGTCGACGCGGCGCCGCCGGTGCACTGCGCGACGTTTTCATAGACCTTGCAGTCTTCATAGGGACCGGGACCGAAACCTTTGATCGATGCGACGATCATCTTCGGGTTGATCTCCTGGATCTTCTCGAACGGGAAGCCCATGCGGTCGAGCACACCCGGCCCGAAGTTCTCGACGAGAACATCGCACTGCTTCATCAGTGCGGTGAGGACTTCCTTGCCCTTCGGGTTCTTGGTGTCGAGGGTGATGGAGCGCTTGTTGTGGTTGAGCATGGTGAAATACAGGCTGTCCACATTCGGGATGTCCTGCAACTGGCCGCGGGTGATGTCGCCGACGCCGGGGCGCTCGACCTTGATCACGTCGGCGCCGAACCAGGCGAGAAGCTGCGTGCAGGTCGGGCCCGATTGCACGTGGGTGAAGTCGAGAATGCGAACGCCTTTAAGCGCCTGTGTCATTGCTATGCTCCCGTACTATTTTTTGCCGGCTCGGCACTTGGAGATTGATACTTGAAGAAAATGAGCGGGGCCTCGCGACCCCGCATGATGCGAATTACTTCTTCTTGCTCAGCACGCTCTGCGGATTGAGGTTGCCGATGCGGCCGGACTCGCTGCCCGCGGCCGGATCGATCACCGCATTGATGAGCGTCGGCTTGCCCGAATCCATCGCTTCGTTGACGGCGCGCTTGAGCTCATCCGGCGAAGTGGCGTTGACGCCGACGCCGCCAAAAGCTTGCATCATCATGTCGTAGCGCGAACCCTTGACGAAGACGGTGGGGGCGACGTCCGGGCCACCGGTCGGATTGACGTCGGTACCGCGATAGATGCCGTCATTGTTGAACACGACGATGCAGACCGGCAGATTGTAACGGCAGATGGTCTCGACCTCCATGCCGCTGAAGCCGAAGGCGCTGTCGCCCTCGATGGCCAGCACCGGCTTGCCGGTCTCCACAGCGGCGGCGATGCAATAGCCCATGCCGATGCCCATGATGCCCCAGGTGCCGACATCGATGCGCTTGCGCGGCTTGTACATGTCAACGATGCCGCGGGCGAGATCGAGCGTGTTGGCGCCTTCGTTGACGAGCATTGCGTCGGGGCGCTCGGCAATGATGGTGCGGAGAACGCCCAGCGCGCCGTGGTAATCCATCGGCGAGTTGTTGTTCATCAGCTTCGGCGCCATCTTCGCAACGTTCTCGTCGCGCTTCTTGGTGACGGCCGAGGTCCAGTCGCTCGATGCTTTCGTCCAGCTCTTGCCCATGCCATCGAGCAAGGCGGCGACGCAGGAGCCGATATCGCCCACGACAGGAGCGACGATCTCGACGTTGGAATCCATTTCCTTCGGCTCGATGTCGATCTGGATGAATTTCTTTGGTGCATCGCCCCAGGCTTTGCCCTTGCCGTGGGACAGCAGCCAGTTGAGGCGCGCGCCGATCAACATGACGACGTCGCTATCCTTGAGCACGGTGGAGCGCGCAGCGCCGGCGCACTGCGGATGAGTGTCGGGCAGCAGTCCCTTGGCCATGCTCATGGGCAGGAAGGGGACGCCGGAGGTCTCAACAAGAGCCTTCACGGCGTCGTCGGCCTGCGCGTAGGCGGCGCCCTTGCCGAGAATGATCAGCGGCTTCTTCGCCGACTTCAGCACGTCGAGCGCGCGCTTGATGCTGTCCGGAGCAGGGAGCTGGGCCGGTGCAGCGTCGATCACCTTCACCAGCGACTTGCGGCCGGCGTCGGCATTCATCACCTGGCCGAACAGCTTTGCCGGCAGATCGAGATAGACGCCGCCGGGACGGCCGGACACCGCCGAGCGAATGGCACGGGCGAGGCCGATGCCGATGTCCTGCGCATGCAGCACGCGATAGGCGGCCTTGCAGAGCGGCTTGGCGATGGCGAGCTGGTCCATCTCCTCATAGTCACCCTGTTGCAGATCGACGATCTCGCGCTCCGAAGAGCCTGAGATCAGGATCATCGGGAAGCAGTTGGTGGTGGCATGGGCGAGGGCGGTGAGGCCGTTGAGGAAGCCCGGCGCCGAGACGGTGAGACACACGCCCGGCTTCTTGGTGAGATAGCCGGCAATCGACGCGGCATAGCCCGCGGCCTGTTCGTGACGGAAGGAGAGAACGCGGATGCCTTCAGCCTGCGCCATGCGGCCGAAATCGGTGATCGGAATGCCGGGCACGCCATAGATGGTGTTGAGCCCGTTCAGCTTGAGTGCATCGATGATCAGATGGAAGCCATCTGTCAGTTCTTGTTCGGTACCGGTGTCGATGCTGTGAACTGCGGACATTCCGCTCTCCCGTGACGTTTCTGAACGCGTATGGTTGTTGGTGGAAGCCGCGCGGCAGGCCGCGCGACGGCGTTGGGTAAAATCAGGTTCTAGGTAAAGAGCTCCTGGCCGTGCGCCTCGACATAGGACGCGAGACCGAGCGTGTGATCGCGCGCACGCTTTTCGGCCAGCTCGGTGTCGCGCTCTTCGAGTGCTTCGATGATGGCGAGATGCTCGGGCAGGGAGGTCGCGGTGCGATCGACCCGGCCGATGGTGAGCTGACGATAGCCACGCACATGCAGCAGGATGTCGTTGGTCATGTCGATCAGCACCGGACTTTCGCTGAGCGAGAGCACGGCCTGGTGAAAGGCGATGTTCGCCTTTGAATATTCCTCGACGTGATCCTGCGGCAGGCGATCCTTGCCAAAATCCTTGAAGAAGTCGCGCAGCGCCGAGATGTCTTTCTTGCGCGCAGTCGTCGTGATCAAACGTGCGGCCATGCTTTCCAGCGCCGCCCAGGCGCGGATCATGTCGACGATCTCGTTCTTGGTCTTGCGCACCACGACGATGCCGCGGCGTGGCACGGTCCTCACGAAACCGTCCTGTTCCAGCATCGCGATGGCTTCGCGGATCGGTGTGCGGCTGACGCCAAGGCGCTCGGAGAGGGCGCGCTCGTCGAGCATCACCGGATCCGGTGTCGTGTAGATGTCCATCTTAAGAATGGCTTCTTTCAAGGCTTCATAGGCCTTGGTCTTGAAGCTGGTCTCGGGTGCGATCCGAACGATCGCAAGGTCGGCCTCGGACATAATGGACGGCGCCTTGGTTGGTTTTCGCGTGGGCATGAATCATCTCCGGTCGGAGATGTCGTACCACAGAAACAACGTTCGGAATTTTTGGCATGCCAGATGCCAGCATGTCAAGCTGACGGCTATTTCAGCAATTTTGCGCTGCACCGCGCCTTGACTTTCAAGTTTCTGGCATACCAAATGCCATCAATTCGTCCGCGTCAAGAAACGCAATGGGAGAAGGCCATGTCTCAATCGAATCTCGCCATCAAAGAAGCGCCCGCCTCGGCGAAAGATGCCGTTCGCAAGGTGCTTGATGCCGTCAAGGCGGACAAGCGCACCAGCCTGACGGCGCCGGAAGGCAAGCTTGTCTGCGACGCCTATGGCATTCCCGTGCCGAAAGAGGGCGTCGCCACCTCGGCAGCAGATGCTGCGAAGCTCGCGGGTGGCATGGGCTTCCCGGTGGTGATGAAGATCGTTTCGCCGGACATTCTCCACAAGACCGAAGCCGGCGGCGTCATTGTCGGCGTGAAGACGGCCGAAGACGCGCAGAAGGCCTACGACACCATTCTGGCCAATGCCAAGAAGTACAAGGCCGATGCCAAGATCGAGGGTGTCCAGGTTCAGCAGATGCTGATGGGCGGCACCGAAGTCATCATCGGCTCGATCACCGATGGCTCGTTCGGCAAGCTGGTGGCCTTCGGTCTTGGCGGTGTGCTGGTGGAAGTGTTGAAGGACGTCACCTTCCGCCTCGCACCCGCGACCAATGAAGACGCGCTGTCGATGCTCGACGGCATCCAGGCCGCGGAGATGCTGCATGGCGTGCGCGGCGGTGATCCCGCCAATCGCGAGGCGCTGGCAGATATCATCGTCAAGGTCTCGCAGCTCGTCAGCGATTTCCCGGAGATGGTCGAGCTCGATCTCAATCCGGTGTTCGCCACCAAGAAGGATGCGATCGCGGCCGACGTCCGCATCGTCGTGGATTTCGATTACAAGCCGCGTCCGGCGCCGCGTGCCAAGGAAGAAATCGTTGCGGCGATGAACCGCATCATGATGCCGAAGGCCGTCGCGGTGATCGGTGCCTCTGCCGAGGACGGCAAGATCGGCAACTCGGTGATGAAGAACCTCATCAACGGTGGCTACAAGGGCGAGATCTATCCGATCCATCCGAAAGCCGACGAGATCATGGGCCGCAAGGCCTATAAGAGCGTCAAGGATGTGCCGGGCGTGATCGACACCGCGGTGTTCGCGATCCCTGCGAAATTCGTCGCTGGCGCGCTGACCGAATGCGGCGAGAAGAAAATTCCGGGCGCGGTGCTGATCCCGTCGGGTTTTGCCGAAGCCAACGAGCCTGAGCTGCAGGAAGAGATCGTTGCCATCGGCAAGAAATACGACGTGCGCCTGATGGGGCCGAACATCTATGGCTTCTACTATACGCCGGCCAATCTCTGCGCGACGTTCTGTACCGCCTACGACGTGAAGGGCTCGGCGGCGTTGTCGTCGCAGTCGGGCGGCATCGGCATGGCGATCATCGGCTTCTCGCGTTCCGCCAAGATGGGCGTGTCGGCCATTGTCGGTCTCGGCAACAAGTCTGATATCGACGAGGACGATCTGCTCGCCTTCTTCGAGCAGGATCCGAACACCAACATCATCGCGCAGCATTGCGAGGATCTGAAGGACGGCCGCGCCTTTGCGGAAGCGGCCAAGCGCGTCTCCAAGAAGAAGCCGGTGGTGGTGCTCAAGGCGGGCCGTACCTCGGCTGGCGCCAAGGCTGCCTCGTCGCATACCGGCGCGCTCGCCGGCAACGACAAGATCTATGAGGATGTGCTGAAGCAGTCCGGCGTGATCCGCGCCCGCTCGCTGCGGCAGTTGCTCGAATTCGCTCGCGGCATTCCGGTGCTGCCGACGCCGAAGGGCGAGAACGTGCTGATCATCACCGGTGCCGGTGGGTCGGGTGTGCTGCTGTCGGACGCGGTGGTGGATAACGGCCTGTCGCTGATGGCGATGCCGCCGGATCTCGATGCGGCCTTCCGCAAGTTCATCCCGCCCTTCGGCGCCGCCGGCAACCCGGTCGACATCACCGGTGGCGAACCGCCGATCACCTATGTGAATACGGTGAAGCTCGGCCTCGAGGATGAGCGCATCCACTCGCTGATTCTTGGCTACTGGCACACGATCGTGACCCCGCCGATGGTGTTCGCCAGGAACATGGTCGAGATCAAGAACGAGATGAAGAAGAAGGGCATCGAGAAACCGATGGTCGCTTCGCTCGCCGGCGATATCGAGGTCGAGGAGGCCGCGGAGTATCTCTACCAGAACGGCATTCCGGCCTATGCCTATTCGACGGAGCTTCCGGTGGAAGTGCTCGGCGCCAAGTACAAGTGGGCGCGTGGGGCAGGGCTGCTGTAAGGCTCGCTCGTTAGCGATCAAAAAGAAACGCCGCTCGGGAAACCGGGCGGCGTTTTTTGTTGGATGCAAACTACAAACTCAGCCCCCATCCTGAGGAGCGTCGTCTTCGACCGTGTCTCGAAGGATGGCAGCGGGCTCTGAGCGAGGCCTTTCATAGTTTGAGACGCGCGCCAAGTGGCGCGCTCCTCACCATGAGGGCGGTGTTGTAGGGCCTACACGATCACCTTCTGCTCAGCCACGCCCTCGCGCCCAAAGATGCGCAGATAGCGATCGATCTCTTCCTGGCTGCCGCCCGTGGTCTTAGCGGGGTTGTCGGAGAGCTTCACGGCAGCGCGTCCATTCGCTGCGGTGATCTTGCACACCAGGCTAATCGGATCGAGCGTATCCAGCCCGCGCGGATGCGCGCCGCGGAAATCGTTCGTCGCCATGGTGCCCCAGCCAAAACTCTCGCGGATGCGGCCCCGGAAACGCTGGTGCAGATCGATCATCAGATCGACCTCCAAGCCATCGCTGAACATCGCGCGCTTCTTGCGCGGATCCTCGCCGCGCATGGCGTACCAGGCGATGACTTCCTCGCCCGCGGCGATAGGCTCCTTGCTGTCCATGCGCATGCCCGTCCATTTCGACGCCCAGGGCGGCGCGTCGCGCAGGAATTGGGTCATGCCGAAGGTGTCGGGCAGGATGATCAGCAACTCGCCGTCATAGACTTCCTGCCACTTCGCCAGCACGTCATATTGCGCGGTCTTCAATGCTTCGTCGCTGTCGGCGAGGCAGCCAAACACCATGGGCAGTTCATGCGAATTGGTGCCGATGGCTTCGAACGAATGTTTGAAGGCGAGCAGCGCGTTCGACGTGCCGACAAAGCTGCGGCCAAGCTCGTTGGCCATCGCGTCGGTCACCCATTCCTGCCACAGGAAACCATGGCGGCGGCGGGTGCCGAATTCGGCCAGCCGCATATCGGGATAGGACTTCAGCTTCTTGATCTTGTTCCAGATCTTGGTCTTGGTCTGGGCATAGAGAATGTCCAGCTCGAACTTGTCGAGCGAAGCCATCGCGATGCGCGAACGCAGTTCGCTGACAATGGCGAGGGCGTAGATTTCCCACATGGTCACCGCAGCCCATTCACCCTCGAAGGTGAGGACATATTGGCCGTCGACCACTTCGAGCTTGTAGTCGGGCAGCCGGAAGGTGCGCAGATATTCGATATATTCCGGGCGGAAAATGTCGCGGCGGCCGTAGAAACGGTTGCCGGCCAGCCAGATCAGCTCGTTCTCGCGGAAGGTGAGGGTGCGGGCGTGGTCAAGCTGCGCGCGCAGAACGGCTTCCGGGATGATTTCCGCCAGTCGCACCGTTTTGGTGCGGTTGATCAGGCTGAAGGTAACCGGCACTTTCGGATAGAGCATCCAGATAAACTGGTGCATCAGGAATTTATAGAAATCCGTATCCAGCAGAGAGCGGATGATCGGATCGAGACGATAATTGTGGTTATGGACCCGGGTGGCGAAATCCATCATCGCAACGCCACTCCCCAAATCATGCCTGACACCGGCATTTTTCCTTGAGCGGCCCGGCCGCAGCATCGACGCCGCAAGCGCGGCCCATTGATGAAATTGGCGTATCCGTGGGCCAAAAGGATGTCAACGCAATCGCTGAATCCGGAATCCGGAATCATTTGGGCAAAACTGGCCGGCCTGCCGTGCCAGGCATGCTCAGCGCGTGAGGCGTGGATCGGCGACGTTGCCCTGCAGTGTCGTCTGGATGGCGGAGCGGAGTGTGGTCTGGTCGCTGCGGTCCCAGTCCGTCATCCGGATATCCGCCAGCAAGGTGGCGGATTTGCCGAACACGACGATGCGGTCGCCGACCGCCATCGCCTCTTCGAGCTGGTGCGTGATCAGGATCGCAGTGGAGCGGAACTCGCGGGCGAGACCCACGAAGGTCTGGCGCAGATCGTTTGCTGTGACCTCATCGAGGGCGCTGAACGACTCGTCTGCCAGCAGGATTTCCGGCTGCACGGCGAACGCGCGTGCAATCGCCACGCGCTGACGCATGCCGCCAGACAATTCACGCGGATAGGCGTTAGCGAATTTTTCGAGACCAAGCCGCTTCAACCAGAATATTGCGCGTTCTTGCTGAACAGTCTCGGCGATGCCGATCAGTTCGAGCGGAAGCTTCACGTTGTCGATGGCCGAGCGCCAGGGCAGCAACCGGTCCTGCTGGAAGATCGTCGCGATCTTGCCCCGAAAGTGATTGAAGTCATCGTAGGGCGTCTTGGTGCCGATGGTAATGCTACCGGCGGTCGGATGCTCGAGGCCGATCAGCAGGTCGAACAAAGTCGATTTGCCGCAGCCGGTCTTGCCGACAATGGCGACGAGTTCGCCGGGCGCGATGCGCAGCGTGAGCTGATCGATCGCAAGGATGGATTCACCCGTCGTGGTCTGCCGAAACACCTTGCGCAGCTGTGCGATCTCGATGGGCGCCGATGCTCCGGTCATGCGCGCCACCTCAGCACGCGGGTCTCGAGCAGCACGATGAGCGCCTCCAGCATGAAGAGCAGCACCACAAGCACAAGGGTCCAGGCAAAGACATCGGCGACCGAGAACAGCTCTTGCGCTACGGATAGCTGATGTCCGATGCCTGTGACTGCACCGACCAGTTCGGCAATGGTGACGACGCGAATGGCGAGGCTGAGCGTGATCTTCCAACTGGTGATGATGCCGGGGGTGATGGCCGGCAGCATCAGCTTCGCGAAGAATTGCAGCGATGTCGGGCGGAAGGAGCGGATCATCTGCTTCAGGTCGCGCGAGACTTCGCGCATATTGTCGAGCGCATCGACCGTGAAGACGGGGGCGCAGACGACGACCAGCACGAAGACGATGCGGAATTCGACGCCCTTGAACCACAGCACGGCGAACAGGATCCAGGACACCACCGGCACCGCCATCAGGATGCGGACCATCGGCCTGAGATAGCGCTCGACGCTGCCCGACAGATACATCAGCACGGCAACGAGCATGCCGATGACGAAGGACACGAACAGTGAGAGCAGGACGCGCCCGAGCGTCACCGCTACATCGAGCGGTGTGATCTTGGTCAGGCTCTGCGCGATGCGGCCGAGACCAGGGATCGCGAAGGCGGGGATGCCGAGCGACGGCGCGAGATAGGACATGATCTGCCATGCCGCCGCGAAGAGTGCGATCGAGATGATCGTCTCTCGCGGAAGGCCTGGCATCATGGGAGCACGACGCGGCTCTTCGAACGGCGTCGCCGGGCGAACCTCGTCAGGGGGCATAGATGATCGCATCGTCGGGCAGCTTGGGATGGAAGCCGGCCGCGACCGCGCGCTGGAATGTATCCCAGATGCTCTTCTTCTCCGCCGCCTCCCAGGCTGGCTTGGCATCGAAGACCCAGCGCTTTGCGTGGACGGCTTCCTTGAGGACGCCGGGCGGCAGCTTCACCGTCTCGACAGCGATCTTGTCGGCGCCATCGGGATCGGCTTGAAGATATTTGGTAACGTCCGCGAGCGCCGCGACGAATTGCTTCGGCGCATTGGCGTTCTTCTTGATGGTGTCCTCGCGCATGGCATAGACGAGCTCCCAGCCCGTCACGTCCGCCATTTCCTTCCATGCGGCGTCGGCATTGAAGATGATCTTCAGGCTCGGGTCATCCTTCATCATCATGGTAGCGATCGGCTCGATGATCATGGCCGCGTCGACGCGCGCCGCTGCAAGCTGGGCGCGGGCGACGGCGAAGTTGGCGTTGACTAGCGTCATGTCCTTGGTGAGATCGATGCCTTTTGACTTCGCGTAGATCGAGAGGATCTGGAACTGGCCGCTGCCCATGTCGGCTGCGAGTTGCTTGCCCTTGAGGTCCGTGAGCGACTTGATCGCGGGATCCTTGCTGATGATCACGAGATCGGCGAGCGTCGCGCCGGTGGCGATGATACGAAGCGGCACGCCTTCGAGGCGCAGCTTCTGAAAATAAGTGGGGCCACCGATCAGGGTATCGATCTCGCCGGTGGCCAGGCCGGCATAATAGGCGGAGAACGACGGATAGGTCTGCACCTCGGCTTCGAAACCGTTTTTGGTATCGAACTTCTGCGCCTTCATGATGTTGACGATGATCGGTGCAAATACTGGAAGCGTGAGGCTGCCGACGCGGATTTTCGCAAGCGACTGGGCTGATGACTTTGTGATCTGTGTCGTGCCTAGCAGCGTAGCAGCGGTGCCCAAGGCGAAGGCGCGTCGCGAAAGTCCGGTCATAAACATCTCCCAGGAAGCGTGGTGGCAAACGTTGTGGCGCGTAGCTTTTCGATCGATCTCATGCGGCAGTGCGGCATTCGTTTGTAAGCAAACGATATGCCAAAAATACATTCACTGAATCCTCTTGCTCACTCGAAATAACGCTACTAGCATTTTGTATGTGCGCAAATGAAATCTGCTCACAGCGCAGGAGGCCGATATGCCGCACCTCACGACGCCGGACGGGACGAAGCTCTATTATGAGGAGGTCGGCGCCGGGAGTCCTGTGGTTTTCGTGCATGAATATGCGGGCGATTACCGCACCTGGGAGCCGCAGCTTCGTTACTTCTCCCGCGCGCATCGCTGCGTGACCTATAGCCAGCGCGGCTATCCGCCGTCGGATGTGCCGACCGATCCCGCGAAATACGGACAGGATATCGCGCGCGACGACGTCATCGCGCTGTTGGATACGTTGAAAATCGATAAGGCACATATCGTCGGCCATTCCATGGGCGCATCAACTGCGCTGCATGTGGGTATCCATTATCCCGATCGCTGTCTGTCGGTGACGGCCGCAAGCTGCGGCTATGGGTCGAGCCCCGATCCTGCCTTTGTCGAGCAGGGACGGGCGGCATCACGCGAGACGGCAAAGATGTTCGAGACGGTCGATTGGCTGACGGCTGCTGCGCGTTATGCTGATGGTGCGACGCGGCAGACGCATAAGAACAAGGATCCGCGCGGCTTCGCAGAATTCGCCAAGATGCTGGCCGATCATTCGCCGATCGGCCACGCACTGACCATGCGCGAGCTGCAGGCGAAGCGGCCGATGCTGTGGGAGATGAAGCCGCAACTTGAAAAGTTCGCTCCGCCGCTGCTGATTATCGTTGGCGATGAAGATGATTGGTGCCTCGATCCCAGCATTTTTCTGAAGCGCACGGTGCCGACCGCCGGCCTGCTCGTGCTGCCGCGTGCCGGCCATACGATTACCTGCGAGGAACCGGCGGCGTTCAATGCCGCGCTCGCCGAACTTTTCCCGGCGGCCGAAAGCGGCCGCTGGATGTCACACCGACCTGCGGTCTGATCCGATGGCGGCGCCCGGCGATATCTCCATCGATATTGCGGAAGGTATAGCGACGCTACGGCTGGCCAATCCTGCGCGCCGCAATGCAATCTCCACTGCGATGTGGCAGAAAATCGCTGCCTTCGCCCAGGACGTTGCGATGCGAAAGGACGTCCGCGTCGTTGTCATTCGCGGCGAGGGCGAGGACATGTTCTCCGCCGGAGCCGACATTTCCGATTTCGCGACGGCAAGGAGTGGCGACGGCAATGCGCGCGCTTATGACGATCTCGTCGAGTATACCTGCCGCGCCATCGAAGCGATCCCGCAGCCGACCATCGGTGTGATTTTTGGCGGCTGCATGGGCGCTGGCTCGTCCGTCGCCGCAAGCTGCGACATGCGCATCGCGGCCTCCGATGCCTTCTTCGCCGTGCCGGCTGCGAAGCTCGGTCTTGGCTATGATCCACGCGGCATCGCGCGTTTCATCCGAATCTTCGGCGCTGGTGCGACGCGGCAGGTGCTGTTCACCGCGGATCGCCTTCCAGCTTCGCGCGCTTACGAACTCGGCGCCGTGCATGTTCTCGCCCCGAAGGCTGAGGTCGCCGCGCTTGCCGCAGGGCTGGTGCAAAAAATTGCCGGCAATGCACCGCTGACGATCAAGGCCGCAAAAGCCGCGATCCGCGCGCTGACCACGAACGATGCTGATCTGATGGCCGAGGCCGAGCGCTTCTACGCTGCTGCCGATGCCAGCGCCGACTACACCGAAGGCCGACTGGCTTTCGCCGAGAAGCGGTCCCCACGCTTTACCGGGAGCTGACGACCACGACCGATCGCACGATTTCCTTTCGTCAAACCCAGAAGGACAGTCCCATGGATCTCCAACTCAAAGGCAAATGCGCTCTCATCACCGGTGGCAGCGAGGGTATCGGCAAGGGCATCGCCATGACGCTGGCGAAAGAGGGCGTCAATGTCGCGATCTGCGCGCGCCGCCTAGAGCCGCTGGAAAAGACCGCCGAGGAGATCAAAAGCGCAACAGGTGTCACCGTTGTCGCGATCGCCGCCGATCTCACCAAGGACGCGGATGCCAAGAATTTCGTCGAGACCGCGCACAAGAAGCTCGGCGCCATCGACCTCATGATCAACAATGCCGGTTCAGCGCCCGGCGGCGTGATCGAGACGTTGACCGAGGCTGATTGGGAGCAGGCGCTGCAGCTCAAATTCATGGGCTATGTGCGTTGTCTACGCTATGCGCTGCCGATCATGGTCAAGCAGGGCGGCGGCCGCGTGGTCAATCTGATCGGCAATGACGGCGTCAAGCCGTCCTATTGGGAGATCGCCCCCGGCGCAGCGAATGCCGCTGGACAGAACATGACGCTGTCGCTCGCCGGGCAGTATGGTCGCCACAATATTTCGTTCTGCGCGGTGAATCCGGGGCCGGTGCGTACCGAACGCTGGGCCGGTCTTGTCGGCGCCATGTCGCGCGACATGAAGATTTCCTACGAGGACGCCGACAAGCTGGCGCCCGCCTCGATTCCGCTGGGCCGTATTGCCGAAGTCGAGGAAGTTGCCAATCTGGTGGTCATGCTGTCGTCGCCGCTCGTTCAGATGGCCAACGGCACCATGATTGAGATCGATGGCGGTCAGGACAAGGCGCTGATGGATCGCTTCCGCGACCGCTAGTCGCGGTACACGCGCGGCGGCGTTGATTTTGCCGCCGCGTACTGCTTTGTCTGCGTCCTCGATTCATGCGCGGTATGCCGCACATGATCAAAACTTCAGCGACATGCATGGCGTGTTGCTGTAAGTGCAGCCTTGACAAGAAAATAGGTGCGCCGGACTATTTGCGTGCAAACTAATTCGAGTTGCTCGCCTTCGACGCGAACGAGATTGGTTCGCTGCGTTTGAGCCTGCGAGACCTTAACGACACCATCTTCGCAATCGTTGATCACACATCTGTGGATCACAACGGGAGTTCGATCATGACGACGGCTCGTACACTCGGTTCACTCGCCATCGCTGGCGCATTGGCGCTGACATTCGGTCGGATTGCCTCGGCGCAGGACACGATCAAGATCGGCGAACTCAACAGCTACAAGACGCAGACCGCATTCCTCGATCCCTACAAGAAGGGCTGGGAGCTGGCGATCGAAGAAATCAACGCCAAGGGCGGCGTGCTCGGCAAGAAGCTCGAGGTGATCTCGCGTGACGATGGCTCGTCGCCGGGCGATGCCGTGCGCGTTGCCGAAGAACTGGTGACGCGCGAAGGCGTCAACATTCTCGCCGGCACCTTCCTGTCCAATACCGGCCTCGCAGTGACGGAATTCGCCGGCAAGAAGCAGGTCTTCTTCCTCGCCGCCGAGCCGCTGACCGACAAAATCACCTGGCAGAACGGCAATCGCTATACGTTCCGCCTGCGCGCCACGACCTACATGCAGGTGGCGATGCTGGTTCCCGAGGCGCTGGCGGCGAAGAAGAAGCGCTGGGCGCTGGTCTATCCGAACTATGAATACGGCCAGGCTGCAGCGGCGACGTTCAAGGAGATGATGAAGGCGAAGCAGCCCGACATCGAATTCGTCACCGAACAGGCGCCGCCGCTCGGCAAGGTCGATGCCGGCGCCGTGGTTCAGGCGATCGACGATGCCAAGCCGGATGCGATCTTCAACGTTCTGTTCGGCGCAGACTTCGCCAAACTCGTACGCGAAGGCAGCACGCGCGGCGTCTTCAAGGATCGCACGGTCGTGAGCGTGCTGTCCGGCGAGCCGGAATATCTCGACCCGCTCAAGGACGAGGCACCGGTCGGCTGGATCGTCACAGGCTATCCCTGGGACAAGATCAAGATCCCTGAACATCAGGCATTCCTGGCCGCCTATCAGAAGAAGTACAACGACTATCCGCGTCTCGGATCGATCGTCGGTTATGCGACCATGAAGTCGCTCGCTGCCGGTATTGCCAAGGCAGGATCCACTGACACTGAAAAGCTCATCACGGCCTTCCGTGGTCTTGATGTCGTTGGTCCGTTCGGTCCGTTCACCTATCGCGCCAGCGATCATCAGGCGACGGCCGGTGCCTTTGTCGGCAAGATCGCGCTGGAGAACGGCAAGGGCACCATGACCGACATCAAATATGTCGATGGCGCTACCGTGCTGCCGAGCGATGCCGAAGTGAAGAAGCTTCGTCCGGCTGCCGAGTAAGGGAACGGGGCCGATGGTCGCAACGCTTGCTCTCCCCACGGTATCAGCGCGGGGAGAGGCGGGGCTCCGATGAATCTCAGCGCGTTCGTCTTCCAGGCCATCAATGGGCTGTCGGCGGCATCGGGTCTCTTCCTGGTCGCCGTCGGCCTGTCGCTGATCTTCGGGGTCACCCGGATCGTCAACATCGCTCACGGGTCCCTCTATATGCTGGGGACCTATATCGCCTACAGTCTTGCCACCAAGATCGGCGGAGCGCTCGGCTTCTGGGGCGGCATCGTGCTGACGGCCATATTGGTCGGCATCCTCGGCGCGATCATCGAGGTTCTGCTGCTTCGGCGCATCTATCGCGCACCCGAATTGTTCCAACTCCTTGCCACGTTCGCCCTCGTTCTCGTCTTCAACGACGCTGCGCTGTGGATCTGGGGGCCGGAAGATCTACTCGGCCCGCGCGCGCCGGGGCTGAAGGGCTCTATCGAAATCCTCGGGCGAAGGTTACCGACCTACGACATCTTCCTGATCGTCGTCGGTCCCGTGGTGCTGCTGTTGCTTCATATGGCCCTGTCGAAGACACGCTTCGGCCGGCTAATGCGGGCGGCGAC
This sequence comes from Bradyrhizobiaceae bacterium PARB1, assembly GCA_002256345.1. GTDB lineage: Bacteria > Pseudomonadota > Alphaproteobacteria > Rhizobiales > Xanthobacteraceae > Tardiphaga. The sequence continues at coordinate 346,974 of NKIY01000006.1, forward strand.
GCAGGATCGCGAGATGGTCGGCGCGCTCGGCGTCAATCAGGCGATGCTGTTCACGGGCGTCTTCGCGCTCGGTGCAATGCTCGCTGGCCTCGGCGGCGCGCTGCAGATCGCACGCGAGCCGGCGACCTTGACGACGGACTTGAATGTTATCGGCGATGCCTTTGTGGTGGTGGTGGTCGGCGGCATGGGATCGATCACCGGCGCCTATGTTGCCGCTGTGATCATCGCCGAAGTGAAGGCGCTTTGCATCGCGCTCGGCGTGATCGACTTCGGACTGTTCACCGTCAATTTCTCCAAGATGACACTGGTCGCCGAATTTCTCGTGATGGCCATTGTGTTGATCGCGCGGCCTTACGGATTGCTTGGCCGCGAGCAGGGGGCGGTACGCAGCGTTGCCGAGCCCGAGGAACCGCTACGTCCGGCGACGACGGCGACCAAGATCGGCGGTCTCGTCGTGTTGCTCGTGCTGATCTGCATGCCGCTGATCGCCAGGAGTTCGCCCTATACTCTAGTGCTTGGCATCGACGTGCTGATCGCCATCCTGTTTGCCGCCAGTCTGCATTTCATCATGGGGCCGGGCGGTATGCATTCATTTGGCCATGCGGCCTATTTCGGTCTCGGCGCCTATGGTGCTGCTTTGCTGGTGAAGTGGTTCGCTGCACCGATGGGAGTTGCGCTGTTGTCGGCACCGCTGGCAGCGCTTGTCGGCGCGCTGCTGTTCGGCTGGTTTGCCGTGCGTCTGTCCGGCGTCTATCTCGCCATGTTGACGCTGGCTTTTGCGCAAATCGTCTGGGCCGCGGTCTTCCAATGGGAAACGCTCACTGGCGGCTCCAATGGTGTCCTCGGTGTCTGGCCGTCGGCGCCGTTCGAGAGCCGTCCGGCCTTTTACTATCTCACGCTCGCGCTTGCGGCGCTCGGCGTGTTCGTGCTCCGGCGTTTCCTGTTTGCGCCGTTCGGCTATGCCATGCGGGCCGGGCGTGACTCCCCGTTGCGCGCGGAAGCGATCGGGCTCGACGTCAAGCGCGTGCACTGGCTGGCTTTCGCCATCGCGGGATGCATCTGCGGCGTTGCCGGAGGTCTGTTTGCCTTCGCGAAGGGATCGATTTCGCCGGAGACGATCGCTGTCGGCCGATCCATCGACGGCCTGGTGATGGTGCTGCTCGGCGGCTTGCAGACATTGACCGGCCCGATCGTCGGCGCCTCCGTCTTTGCGGTGCTTCAGGACAACGTCATGCGGTCCACTGAATACTGGCGCGCGCTGCTGGGGGGCGTCATTCTCCTGCTCGTGCTGGCATTCCCGGCGGGCATCGTCGGTGGTCTCTCCAAGCTGTTTGTGCGTCGGAAGGCGGCCTCATGAGCGATCTGAGCATTCGCCAGTTGTCCAAATCCTTCGGCGGCGTTCGTGCGGTCAACGACGTGTCGTTCGAAATCAAGCGAGGCGAGTTTCTCGCACTGATCGGGCCGAACGGCGCCGGCAAATCCACCTGCTTCAACATGATCAACGGCCAGTTGCCGCCGGACACCGGCGAGATCTGGTTCGAAGGCAACAAGCTCAATGGCAGGAAGCCGCGTGATATCTGGCGGCTCGGCATCGGTCGTACATTCCAGGTTGCGGCGACGTTCAATTCGATGACCGTGGTCGAGAACGTGCAGATGGCGCTGCTCTCACATGCAAACCAGATCTATCGGCTGTGGCAGCCTGCGCGCACGTTGCATCGCGACCGCGCGCTGGAGTTGCTGGCCCAGGTCGGCATGCAGGATGCCGCCGATCGGCCGAGCCGCGAACTGGCTTACGGCGACGTCAAGCGCGTCGAGCTCGCCATTGCGCTGGCCAACGATCCGCGCCTGCTTCTGATGGACGAGCCGACTGCAGGAATGGCGCCGAAGGAGCGCAACGATCTCATCGCGCTGGTAAAGCGGCTGGTCATTGAACGCGGCATCTCGGTGCTGTTCACCGAACATTCGATGGATGTTGTATTCGCCTTTGCCGATCGCATCATCGTGCTGGCGCGCGGGCGATTGATCGCCGATGGCGATGCGAGGTCGATCCGCGACAATCCGCAGGTGCAGGAAGTCTATTTCGGTACCGGCAAGACCTTCAAGGCGGAGGTGAGGGCATGAGCGCGCCGATGCTCACGGTAGATGGACTGCGCGCCTCCTATGGCGCCGCGCAGATCCTTTACGATATCGGGCTCGACGTCGGCCGCGGCGAAGTCGTGGCACTCATGGGTCGCAATGGTGCCGGCAAGACCACCACCATGAAAGCGGTCATGGGTCTGATGGCGCAATCCGCCGGCAGGGTCGTGTTCGACGGGCACGACATCTCCCGCCGTCAGCCCTATGAGATCGCCCGGCTCGGCCTTGGTTTCGTCCCGGAAGATCGCCGCATTTTCTCTGACCTCACGGTGCTGGAAAATCTCGATATCGGGCGCCAGGCGCCGCGCAAATTTAGCGACGGCATCGACGCGCCTGTATGGACCGAGCAGAAGTTGCTCGCTTTGTTCCCCAATCTCGGTGAGATGCCGAACCGGCCGGGCGGGCGCATGAGCGGCGGCGAGCAGCAGATGCTGACGGTAGCGCGGACGCTGATGGGCAATCCGCTCCTGATCCTGCTCGACGAACCGTCGGAAGGCGTTGCGCCCGTGATCGTGGAGATGATGGCCAACACGATCCTCGAACTCAAGAAGGCCGGCGTCTCCATCCTGCTGTCCGAGCAGAATGTCCATTTCGCCGAACTTGTGTCCGATCGCGCCTATGTTCTCGAAAAAGGTCAAATTCGATGGAACGGGACCATGACGGAGCTGGCCGGGAACGTCGATATCCAGCGTGCCTATCTGACTGTCTAGCGATCAAAACTTCATCTGTTCCTGTCAGCGTGGATCGTTCATAACTGACGTCAGACAACGGAAACGTGGTGATGCAGAAGTCGGGCAAAGTGAAATCGCAGGCCGGCGCCGAGGCGCCCGCCGGCTATGAGCTCGATGTACAGGTTGGCTTTTTGCTCCGCGTCGCCATGCAGCGCCACACCTCGATCTTCATGTCCCATATGATCGAGGAATTGACGCAGACCCAATTCGCCGTCATGGCCAAATTGCATGAGGTTGGGCCGTCTTCTCAAAATCACCTCGGGCGTTTGGTCTATCTGGATGCCGCCACCATCAAGGGGGTTGTGGATCGCCTCGGACTACGCGGTTTCGTCAGCGCGGGCGCCGATCCCAATGATCGCCGCCGCCGCGCGGTGTCGTTGACGGAAAAGGGCAGCAGCGTGATCGAAGTTGCGATCCGCGTGGCGACTGATGTCACCGTCAAGACGCTTCGACCGCTGACGACTGACGAGCAGCGAACACTCACGCGGCTCCTGAAGAAGATTACGTAGCGTTGATCAGCGCCTTGACCTGCTGCGGCGATACCGGCAGCCGCGTGATCGCTCCGGGCTGACCGAGCGCGTCGTCGATAGCTGCGGCGATGGCTGCACCGACCGCATTTGCGCCGCCTTCGCCTGCGCCTTTCAGCCCCATCGGATTGAGCGGGCTTGGCGCATCCTCGGTGATGATGACCTCCACATGCGGCACCTCGCGTGCGGTTGGCATCAGATAGTCCGCGAATGTCACCGCCAGCGGTTCACCGCGGTCGTCATAGCTGAATTCCTCAAACAGCGCACCGCCGAGGCCTTGTGCGACGCCGCCGACGATCTGGCCGTCCACCAGCATAGGGTTGATCGCCTTGCCGATGTCGTAAGCCACCAGATAGCGCTCCACGTTAATTCCTCCGGTATCGGGAGCGATCGAGACAACGGCGATGTGAACCCCGTAAGGATAGGTCATGTGCTTCGACTCGAACGAGGCCTCGGCAACGAGGCCTGGCGCGTGGTCGCCGGCTTCGAGTGCCTTGGCGATTTCGGCCAGCGACATCGACGGCCCGACGCTGCCATCGATGCGCACGATCTCACCCTCGACGATATCGAGTTGATCGACGGGCAATTGCATCAATTCCGCCGCCGTCGCGAGCGCCAGATCGCGCAGCTTCAGCGCGGCGAGGCGGGTGGCTTCGCCGGTCATGACGGTGACGCGCGAGGCGAACGCGCCCAGACCGCGACCGATGCGATCGGTCTGGCCGTGGATGACGCTGACGCGGTCATAGCCCACACCGAGTTTTTCAGCGCAGACCTGCGCGATCACGGTCTCGACGCCCTGGCCGACCGAGGCGGCGCCGGTGACGACTTCCACATGGCCGCTGGTTTCGACGGTGATCCTGACATCGTCGAATGGTCCGAGGCCGCTTTTCTCGACGAACATGCCAATGCCGGCGCCGACCAGTTCGCCGGCCTTGCGCCGCTCGGCGATCTGCGCGCGCAAATCCGTCCAGCCGATCCCGCCCAGTGTCTTGTCGAGCAGCTTTGCATAGTCGCCGGAGTCGAGCACGATGTCGGTACCGAGCGTCTCCAGCTCGCGCGTCACCGGCATCTCGCTGACCGGGATCAGATTGCGACGACGGACCTCGACGCCGTCAATACCGACCTTGGCGGCGACGGCGTCGAGCAGCCGCTCGCGCACAAAGGTGCTCTCATAGCGGCCGGGTGCACGATAGGTGCCGCCGGGCGTCTTGTTGGTGAGTCGGATATGTCCACGGGCGCGATAGGCGGGAATGCGATACGGGCCAGGCAGCATTGCTGCGGCGAGATCGGGAACGGTGGCAGCGTGCGTCCGCATATAGCCGCCCTGATCGTGAAAGAATTCGTCGTCGATGGCGAGGATGTTGCCGTGTTCGTCGATGGCGGCGCGGATGTGATGTGTCTGCTGCCGCGAATGATTGGCAGCTATCAGATGTTCGCGGCGATCCTCGATCCATTTCACGGGGCGCCTGAGGCGCATCGCGGCGAGACAGACCAGCACATCCTCGGGATACAGTTCGCCGCGAATGCCGAATCCGCCGCCGACATGGCCTTCGTAGAGATTGGTGTTCGCGGGCGTACGGCCGAACATCTTCGCGAGCTGGTCGCGATTCCAGTGCGGCACCTTGGCTGCGCCGTACATTTCCAGCATATCTGTTTCGGCGATATAGCGCCCGATCGCGCCGCGGGTTTCCATCGGTACGCCGGAATGGCGGCCGATCGACAGCGAGAGTTCGACAGTCGCATGAGCAGTAGCGAAAGCGGCGTCGACGTCGCCATAGCTCTTATCGATCAGCGCTGTCTCGGTCGGGAGGCCGTCGCCGAATTCACCGATCTCGCCATCCGCATGCAGGATGACTGGCAGCTCCTCGATCTCGACTTCCACATGCTCGGCCGCGTCCTCGGCGAGATAAGGGTCTTCGGCGAATACTACGGCGACGGGATCGCCGACATAACGCACTTTGTCTTTGGCCAGAATGGTCTGCCGATAGGCGGCGAGCTGTTCGAGCCGGGTCAGGCGGAAGTCAATCGGTGGAACATCCGCGACATCCTTGAAACTCCAGGCTGCGATGACGCCGGGCAGAGCGAGAGCCGGCGCGAGATTGACCGACACGATACGGCCATGCGCATAGGTCGAACGCACCACGCGCATATGGAGCTGGTTCGGGAAATTGACGTCAGCAGCGAACTTGCCTTCCCCGCGCAGCAGCGGTCCGTCTTCCTTGCGGAGAACGGATTTGCCAACCAGCATGGGTTTGGCAGGCGCGCTCACGACCGGCGCATCTCGACGGCTGCGGCGCGCACCGCCTTGATGATGTTCTGATAGCCAGTGCAGCGGCACAGATTCGACGACAACACGTCGATGAGATCGTGATCGGAAATATCCGGCTCACGCTCCAGCACGCCCACGGCCAGCATCAAAAAGCCCGGCGTACAGAAGCCGCATTGCAGGCCGTGGTTTTCCATGAAGGCGCGCTGCATCACATGCATCTCGTCGCCTTTGGCGAGACCTTCCACGGTGCGGATCTGTTGGTGGCCTGCCTGCTGGGCGAACATCAGACAGGAGCGCACCGGCTCGCCATTCACAAGCACCGTACAGGCGCCACAGACACCATGTTCACAACCGATATGCGTGCCGGTCTGTCCACATTCCTCGCGAATGGCGTCGGCTAGCGTGCGTCGCGCTTCGACGCGGATCGCATATGCTTTGCCGTTGATGATGAGGGTGATGTCGCTCTTGTCGGTCATGGCAGTTTCCCGCTGTTGCGGAGCGCCGCTCGGATGCGCTGCGGTGTTGCCGGCATCTCGTCGATGGAAACATCGAACGGTTTCAGGGCATCGTTGACGGCGGAGATCACTGCCGCGGGGGCGCCGATGGCGCCGCCTTCGCCGAGGCCTTTTGCTTTCGTGATGGTGTTGCCGGTTAGCGTCTCGATGTGATGCAACTCGATCTCCGGAATCTCATGCGCGGTCGGTGGCAGGAAATCCGCCAGCGTCGACGTCATGATGTTCCCGGTCTCGTCATAGATGATCTCTTCGAGCAGCGCATTGCCGATCCCTTGCGCGACGCCGCCATGCACCTGGCCATCGGCGATCATCGGGTTGATGAGCAGCCCGGCGTCCTCGGCGACAAGGAATTTTTCGAGCGTGACGCTGCCGGTCTCGATATCGACCTCGACGACAGCGACGTGGCACGCATTGGAAAAGGTGCCCGAAGGGTCGTAGGTCGCATTTTCTGAAAGGCCCGGCTCGATCTCGCCTTTGAAGATATGCGCCTGATGATAGACCGCACGCGCCATCGACGCGATGGTAACCGACCGATCAGTGCCCATCACATGCGCTCTGCCTGATTCCAGCCGGATGTCTTCGGGCGAAGCCTCCAGCAGATGGCTGGCCATCTTCAGCAGCTTGGCCCGGATCTTTTGCGCAGCGAGCAGGCTGGCGCCGCCGGACAGCACCAGCGAGCGGCTGGCAAATGTGCCCCAGCCATAGGGCGAGCGGTCCGTATCGCCGTGGATCACCTTGATGAACTGCGGATCGATACCGATCTCGTCCGCGATGATCTGCGCGAGCGACGTCCGCAATCCCTGGCCATGCGGCGATGAGCCAATGCGCGCCTCGACGAAGCCGGATGGATCGATCGACAGCACCACGGTCTCGAAGCCCGGCGTGATTTCCATGCCGCGCGCTGCGAAGGCCGGGCTGCCATATCCGGTGCGTTCGGAGAAGGTTGCAAAGCCGATGCCGAGATAGCGGCCTTCAGTGCGTGCTGCTTCCTGGCGCTTGCGGAAGGCGTCGAGGCCGATAGCCCTTACTGCCATTTCCATGGTCTCGCGATAGGTGCCATCGTCGAAGACGAGGCCGGTCGCGGATGTGTATGGAAACGTATCGATCAGGTTGCGGCGGCGCAGTTCGGTCGGCTCGATGCCGAAGGTGCCGGCTGCCTTGTCCATCAGTCGTTCCAGAACGAAAGTGATCACCGGCCGCGATACGCCGCGATAAGGCGCCATCGGGCAGGTATTGGTCATCACTCCGCGCGAGCGGCAGTCATAGGCACGGACATCGTAAGGGCCAGGCAATTCGGCCAAAGCCATCAGCGGCTCGACGCCGCAGGTGGTAGGGAAGCAGGAATACGCGCCGATATTCGCGACGATATCGCCGCGCAGCGCCAGTAGTTTGCCGCTGTTATCGAAGGCGCCCTCAAGCTCCACATATTGATCGCGGCTGTGGAAGCTGGCGATCAGGTTTTCGCGGCGGTCCTCGGTCCAGGCGACCGAACCGCGCAGACGCCGGGCCAGCCACACCAGCAGCACATATTCCGGCGCCAGCGACATCTTCTGCCCGAAGCCGCCGCCGACATCGGGCGCGATTACGCGCAGCTCAGATTCGGGAATACCGAGAATGTCGCATACTGCCGTGCGCATGAGGTGCGGCATCTGCGTCGTGCAGGTCAAAGTTACACGTTCGGTGAGGGGATCATAGATCGCATGTCCGGCGCGCGCCTCCATCGGCGTCGCGTTTTGGCGGCGTGAGCGTGCCTCAACCTTGACGATGCGATCCGCCGATCTCCACACATCCTCGAATTTCGGCGTGACGATATGGCCTTCGACGATCACATTGTGCCGCGTCCCATCATGCACGCGCGGTGCGTCTGCGGCGAGCGCGTCCCGCGCGTCGGTCAGAGGCTGCGTCTCGGCTATTGCGACCTCGACCTGATCGGCAAAGTCCTCCGCCTGTTCCTTGCTCGACGCATAGACGGCTGCGATGCATTCACCGGTAAAGCGAACCACGCCATCGGCGAGGATCGGCTGGCCGATCGGTACATAGTTGAACTTGCTGAGCATCGGCTTGATCGGCTTTAGGCCTTTCAAATCGTTTGCCGTGACCATACCGATGCCATCGGGGGCATCGATCCGTTCGATCGTGCCCGCCGCCAGATGGCTTCGCACGAAGCGAACCCAGTGCGTGGCCGCAAGGTCGGCCGTGAAACGGCCGCGGCCGGCGACGAGGGCGGGGTCTTCGAGCCGGCGGATCGAGCGCCCAACCCATGTCGTGCCCGATCCCTTGGTGTGCTCTGTCTTTGCGTGCACGGTCATTGCTGCGAATGTTCGAGCGCACGTCGTGTCACGGCGCGGACGAGATCGCGGCGATACTCGGCGGTGGTCTGGATATCCTCCATCGGATCGACGGCCTTTGCCGCCGCTTCGCCGGCAGCGACGAACAGGTCGTGTGAGGGGGGCTGCCCATTCAGCACATGCTCCGCCTCGGCAATCCGCCGCGCGTGGTCCTCGGCACCGCCGATGCCGACGCGTGCATCGGTGATCTTGCCGTCCGCCATTCGGTAAGTGACCAGCGCTGCCGACATTGCAAAATCGCCGGCACGGCGGCTGAATTCGTAGAAGCCGAATCTGGCGTCGTCCGGCAGCAGCGGCAGCCGCGCCTCGGCGAGGAAATCGTCCTCCTGCAGTGTTGTCGTCATGATGCCTTCGAGGAAGTCCTCGACTGGCACGATGCGCTCGCAGCGTATGCTCTTGACCACCAACTGTGCGCCGAGCGTCGCCGAGACGAGACACCATTCCGAGGATGGATCGGCATGGGCAAGACTGCCGCAAAAGGTCCCGCGCATGCGGATCGGGTAATGCGCGATATGCTTGGCGACGTAGGCCAGCAGGTGCCCCAGCGGTCCGTCGATCACCGGCTTGTGGAAGGCACCATGGCGCACGCGCGCACCGATCGACAGATAGTCGGCATCGACGGCGAGGCGGTCGAGCCCTTCGACCTCATTGATATCGATCAGATGCGCCGGTCGCGCCATGCGAAATGCCATGATCGGCACAAGGCTTTGCCCACCAGCGAGAATGCGCCCGTCCTGCGGTGCATATTCGGCCAGGGCACTCACGACTTCGTCCACCGTGCGGGGAACGTGGCGAGTAAACGGCGCCGGTTTCATCCGACCAACCCCCATAAGGAGTGTCAAAAAATCACTTGTATGCTAACAATCGTCCCCTTCTTGTCAATCTGCGCGGCTGCTGGAAATCGCGGCGACGCGCGCCTGCGAATGCGGCACTGCGTAGATGCGTGCGATGCTGCGCTGCGGCAGTCAGGTTATGCTGGGACGTTGCGATCGAGCGCAAAGTCATCAAGCAGCGGCGAGCGTTTGCCGTCGATCAAATCGCCGAGCAGCTGGGCGGCGAGATAGCTGAAAGTGATGCCGTTGCCGCCATAGCCGTAAGCAGCGAACAGATTTGGATGATCAGATACGGGACCGATCAGCGGCAATCCATCGCGCGTGGTGTCGAATGTGCCGGCCCAGCGATGAGTAATGTTCAGCTCGGCGCGAGGCCATAGCGTTTGCAGGCGTTGGCGCAGAACGTCGGCTTTGTTCGCAATCAGCGCATCGCGTGCGTCCGGCTCGATGATCTCGTCGCTATCCTCGCCGCCGATAATGATGCGTCCGGACGGGGTGGTGCGCGCATAGAGATAGTCCTTGCTGTCCTCCCAGATCAGAACGCCATCACGCCACAGCCGATCCGGCTGCGGCGCAGTCGCGATCGCCCAGCTCGACGATGGCGACTGCACCTTCGTCACCACGATGTCCGGCATCACATAGCCGGTAGCGAGGATGACGTGACGGGATTCGATGGTCCGTCCTGCGGCGGTGAGGACGCCGACGCTATGTGAGGCACAATCGTAGCCGACGGCCTCCGCCTCATAGAACCTCGCGCCGCGGGCATGGGCGATGTTGAGCAGCCCGATCACCATCTGCATCGGATCGCAGTCTGCTGAGTTGGGGGAGACGATCGCCCCGGCACGCGCAATCTCGTATGCGCCGATCAGGGCGCGATGATCGAGGAACGTGCCAGGCAGCCCGGCGCGCCCTCGCAAGGCCTGCTCGGCCATCAGGCTGGAGGAGTCCTCGCTCGCTGCAAGATACAGCGACGACTTTGGACGCATTTCACAGGGCAGAGCGAGATTGCGCATCAGCGCCTGCAATCCCGCCACCGCATCGAAGCTCGCGCGGTAGGCCCGCGCGGCGCGATCAAAGCCATAGAGCTCGGTCAATTCGCTCAGGGAGCGATCGATCTCCCACAGGAGCATCGATGTGCTCGCCGCCGTGCTGCCATGGCCCGGCATCTCGCGGTCGACCAGAACCACGTCGCGGCCCTGCCGCGTCAGCCGTTCGGCGATCAGAGCGCCGGTGATGCCGCAGCCGACGATCAGCGCGTCGCAGCGGATGTCCTGGGTGAGGGGATGGCGGGTAGGGCGGGGCAGACGGGCAAACCAGGGGGACCGGCCGCCATGGAGATCGTCTTGTTCGGTCGTGTCGGGATTCAGGTCAGAAATGGGGGCACCGCGGGTTTGGGGTCTGCTCGCCGGGAGGCTGCTGACAATGTCCTGCAACGGGTTCCGTTCCGAGCGGCCGCAGCCCGTCGGCTGCCGACTCTCCTAGGCGTCCTCGAGGTGCGGGGTGACCGGCCAGTCGTCAGTCAAAAATTCTTATTTTTCAATTTGTTGTGTCCCCACTTGGCATGATCGGGACGGCCGGATTAAAGATGCGGCCAAATCGAACCAGCGTCTGGCGTTCCGACCTCGCCGGAGCCCCTCGGGGCCGCCGTTGCTTCGCCGTTTCAACTGCCCCGCAAAGGACACCGCCCGTGTCAAAGACCGCTACGCTCGCCCCGCAGCTCTCGCTTCCGAAGGACAAGATCAAGATCCTTCTGCTCGAGGGCGTCAATGACAGCGCCGTCGAACTGATCGACGTCGCGGGCTACACCAATGTCACGCGCCTGACCAAGGCGCTCGGCGGCAATGAGTTGAAGGAAGCGCTCAAGGGCGTCCATTTGCTGGGCATTCGTTCGCGCACCCAGATCACCCAGGATGTGCTGGACGCCGCCGATCGCCTCATCGCCATCGGCTGCTTCAGCGTCGGCACCAATCAGGTGGACATCGATGCTGCCCGCCGCAGCGGCATTCCGGTTTTCAACGCACCGTTCTCCAACACCCGCTCGGTGGCCGAACTCGTCATGGGCGAGATCGTGATGCTGTTCCGCCGCATCGTCGATCGCTCGGTGGCGGCCCATGAGGGCAAGTGGGACAAGTCGGCCACCAACAGCCACGAAGTCCGCGGCAAGACGCTGGGCATTGTCGGCTACGGCAATATTGGCTCGCAGCTTTCGAACCTCGCCGAGACCTTTGGCATGAAGGTGATCTATTACGATCACACCGATCGTCTCCGCCATGGCAATACTGAGCCGGTGGCGACGCTGCAGGAATTGATGGCGCAGAGCGATGTCGTCAGCATGCATGTGCCGGAGACGCCAGCAACCCAGGGCATGATCGGCGCGACCGAACTGTCCTGGATGAAGGACGGTGCCTATTTCATCAATAACAGCCGCGGCACGGTGGTCGATCTCGATGCGCTGGCCGAGGCGCTCCGCAGCGGCAAATTGCGCGGCGCTGCGGTGGACGTGTTCCCGGTGGAGCCGAGCTCAAACCAGGAGAAGTTTGTCACCCCGTTGCAAGGGCTGCCCAACGTATTGCTGACGCCGCATGTGGGCGGCTCGACGGAAGAGGCACAGGAACGCATCGGCGCCGAAGTGGCACGAAAGCTGATCGACTACAGCGACACCGGTTCGACCGTCGGCGCCGTCAACTTCCCGCAGGTGCAACTGCCGGCGCGTCCGCAGGGTACGCGCTTTATCCAGGTTCAGCGCAACGTCCCGGGCATGCTTGGCCGCCTTAACGAGGTGCTCGCGCGGCACGCCGTGAACATCGCAGCGCAGTATTACGAGACCAACAACGATGTCGGTTACGTCGTCCTCGACGCCGATGCGTCGGCGGCCGACAGCCAGCGTGTGCTCGAAGATATCCGTGCGCTCGACGGTACCATCCGCGCACGTTTGCTTTACGAATACAAAGATTAAGTCGGGACGCCCGTCACGACGGGCAGGGACCAAGCGCTTGACCTATCCGAACTGCACATTCTCCGTTGCCCCAATGATGGACTGGACCGATCGGCATTGCCGCGTGTTCCACCGTCTGCTGGCGCGGCGTGCGCTGCTTTATACGGAGATGGTGACGACGCCGGCGATCATTCACGGCGATCGCAAGCGTTTGCTCGGCTTCGATGCCAGCGAGCATCCGGTGGCGCTGCAACTTGGTGGCTCCGATCCGGCACAGCTTGCTGAAGCCGCGAAGATTGGCGCCGATTTCGGCTATGACGAAATCAATATCAATGTCGGCTGCCCATCGGATCGCGTGAAGGAAGGTCGCTTCGGCGCATGCCTGATGGCGGAGCCCGATCTCGTTGCACGCTGTGTTGCTGCGATGAAGGCTGCGGTCGATGTGCCCGTAACGGTGAAGTGCCGTATCGGCGTCGACGATCAGGACCCTGAAATCGCGCTCGACGCTTTGGCGAAAGCGGTGGTTGCCGCTGGCGCCGATGGCCTGATTGTGCATGCCCGCAAGGCGTGGCTGAACGGTCTTTCGCCCAAGGAAAACCGCACCATCCCGCCGCTGAATTACGATCGCGTCTATCGGTTGAAAACAGCGATGCCGGATGTGCCGATCGCTATCAACGGCGGCATTCCCGGTGTTTCAGAAGCCAAGGCGCATCTCGCGCATGTGGATGGCGCGATGCTCGGCCGTGCGGCCTACCAGGAGCCATGGCGACTGCTGACCGTCGATCCCGAGATTTTCGGCGAGCCCGCACAGCATGCCACCATGAAGGACGCGATGGAGGCGATGATGCCGTATATCGCGGACCAGCTTGCGCAGGGCACGCGGCTGCATTCGATCACGCGGCACTTTGTCGGCGCATTTCACGCGGTGCGGGGTGCACGCGCGTTCCGCCGACATCTTGCCGAACATGGCGTGAAGCATGGTGCGGGGATCGACGTGCTGCGCGATGCGATTGCCCTGGTCGAGGATGAGCCGGCGGTGTCGGAAGCGGCGTGACGCTTACGGATAACCGCGCAGCTTCAGCTTGTCTGCGCGTACTTCCCAGCTTTCCAGACGATCGAGAAAGCTCATGCCGAGCAGATTGCTCTTCATCAATCCGCGCGGGACGATGAGGGCGGGGACCGAGCGTTCCACCAGTTTGCCGACGGCGAGGCGGTCCAGCGTCAGCCGCGCTGCCTTGGTGCGGCCAGAGACGGTTTCGACGTCGATATTGTAGGCGAGCAGCTCGACTGGCAGCCCGATGGCTTTGGCGGTCTCATAAGACAGCATCACCGAGGTCGCGCCGGTATCGATGACCATCGGCGTGGCGATACCATTGATCGTTGCCTGCAGGGCGAACTCGCCGCCATCGCCGCGCGGGACATCGACGGTACGCAGCATTGGCGGGACCTGCTTGCGCAGAATTTCCGTGACGAGCGTGCCGGCCTTCGTAATCTGCTTGGGATCGCCATAGGCAAGCGCTGCACCTGCGGTGGCGAGGATGGCGATGATCAGCAGCAGGACGCGCGTCATGCGGCATCCCCGCAAACTAAACCGTTCAGGACGTCGCAGGGCGTGACTTGCGGGCGAAAGTCGAGGGCGGCGCGAAGCCGGCCTCCGTCATGCGCGTTTCCAGCGTCGCCATGATGCTCAGGCGTTCCGCACTCTCCATGCGGCCCCAGCGGGCGATCTCCTGCAGCGTGCGTCCGCATCCGAAGCAGAGCTTGGCTTTGGGATCGATGACGCAGATGGCGACGCACGGTGTTTCTTTGTTCATCCTGCGATATTGAAGCGGTTTGCCGCTCATGCGCAAGCCGTGAGGCGTGTTGTTCGCGCAGGGGCCGGTCCGAAAAACGCTGCACACTTTTCGGGATCATCCGCTACAGACCCGTTCCCGCATTCATGATCGGTTTGTTGCGCGCCCGCCGCTTTTCGTCGGCGATATTGATCTCGTAGTCAGGCTGCAGCGGCGGTGCGTCCTCGGTGACCGGCGCGAGCGCCGACATCACGCGCTCCGGCGGGAAGGTGATGATCACCTCGGTGCCGATGCGCAGCTTCGATTTCAGCGTGAAGGTGCCGCCATGCATGTCGATCAGGCTTTTGGCGATCGGCAGGCCGAGGCCGGCGCCTTGCTCGGCGGATTTGATCGAGTTCGAACCCTGGCCGAACGAGGCGAGCACGATCGGGATTTCGTCTTCGGCAATGCCGGAGCCGGTGTCCTTGCAGCTCAGATACTGGCCACCCGAGGCGGTCCAGCCCACCTTGAGCCAGATCTCACCGCCCTGCGGTGTGAACTTGATGGCATTGGAGAGCAGGTTGAGCACGATCTGCCGGCAGGCGCGCTCGTCGCCCCAGACGCGCGGCATGCCGTGTTCGAACACTTCGTGGATGGTGATGCCGCGGCTGGTGGCGCGCAGCTTCAGCAGGTGATGGCAATCGGCGACGACGTGTTCGAGCGAGACGGCTTCTTCGTTCAGTTCGTAGCGGCCGGCTTCGATGCGCGAAAGATCGAGAATCTCGTTGATGAGATTGAGCAGGTGCACGCCGGAATTATGGATGTCCGCTGAATAGTCCTTGTAGACCGCAACTGCGTGCCCGCCGAAAATCTCGCTCTTCATCACTTCGGAGAAACCGAGAATGGCGTTCAGCGGCGTGCGCAATTCGTGGCTCATCTGGGCGAGAAAGCGCGACTTGGCCACATTGGCGGCTTCGGCACGGTGGCGCGCTTCGTCGGAGATCGCCTTGGCCTGTTCCAGCTCACCGATCAGCGCGTCCTTCTCGGCGCGCGCTTCGAGCGCGGCGAGCGTGGTCGAATGCAGGCGCTGGGCGAGCAGGATGAAATAGCCTTCCGCTGCGACAGCCAGTGCCGCGAGGACGTAATTGTCGAAGTTGCCGCGCAGGGTGAAGCTCATCGCCACACCGAAGGTCACCGGCGCAGTGGCGGCGATAGCTGCGATCGGCAGGCTCGACGCGAGCATGCTGGAGACGGCCACCACCAGCAGCATCAGGAACATCATCAGCGAATTGGACACGACGTCAGCGCCGGTCGGATGCACCAGGATCGATGTCCAGGCGAGGCCGTAGAGAAGGTCCAGCGCCATGAAGCGCGTACGCCATTTCCGCGTGGTGTTCGGGCCGGGCGGCTCAGTGAGATAGCGATTGCAGGCACGCAGGATCACGGCATGGATGCACAGCATCCCACAGGCCCAGGCCGCTGCCGGCAGCGGCTGCAGCCAGACGCCAAACACGATGCCGGTGCCAACCACCAGCAGCGTCACCACCAGCGAGGCGGAAAGACGGGTCTGCGCATATTGACGGAGCAATTCGCGGTCGAAGGCGGGGCGGGTCCCTGATGTCGACGTCAGCCGGTCGCGCGCTTCGCGCACGCGCTGCTGGGCCGCCCGCCGGTTGCGTGCCGGTGCAGCGACGGGCTCTTCAGCCGGCAGCTGGACGACCTCGGGCCTGACGGCGGGCTCACTCATCACGCTTACACAAATCCTGCACGCAAAAGCGGGCGGTTTTCACAGATCATTATCTGTGCCGCACAATCCTTAAAGGGTGCCTTAAAGAACGCGATAATCCGGTTAATTATCTGTGAAAACGACTGCGGCCGGGGAAGCGCGATACGCTTCGCCCGGCCGCAGGTTTGTCAGTGTTTATAGGTACTTACTTCTCGAAACGGGCGAGCAGCGCGGACGTATCCCAGCGCTTGCCGCCGATCTTTTCCACTTCCGCGTAGAAGTTATCGACCAGCGCCGTGACAGGCAGGCTGGCGCCGTTGCGGCGGGCCTCACTGAGGCAGATCGACAGGTCCTTGCGCATCCATTCGACGGCGAAGCCGAAGTCGAACTTGCCCTCATTCATGGTCTTGTGGCGGTTCTCCATCTGCCACGACTGGGCGGCACCCTTGGAGATCACCTCGACCACCGAATTGACGTCGAGCCCGGCCTTCTTGGCGAAGTGGATACCCTCCGACAGCGCCTCGACCAGGCCGGCGATGCAGATCTGGTTCACCATCTTGGTGAGCTGGCCCGAGCCGGCGGGGCCGAGCAGCTTCTGCATCTTGGCGTAGGACGTGATGATCGGCTCGACCTTGGCATAGACCGACGCCTCGCCGCCGCACATCACGGTGAGGGCGCCGTTCTCGGCGCCGGCCTGACCGCCGGAGACGGGGGCGTCGATGAAATGGAAGCCGGCTTTGGTGGCCGCGGCGTCCAGCTCGCGGGCCACTTCGGCGGAGGCCGTGGTGTGATCGACGAAGACCGCGCCCTTGGCCATGCCGGAGAAGGCGCCATCCGCACCGGTGGTCACCGAGCGCAGGTCGTCGTCATTGCCGACGCAGGCCATCACGAAATCTTGGCCTTCCGCGGCGGCCTTCGGGGTCGGCGCGGATTTGCCGCCGAATTTCTCCACCCATGCTTTCGATTTGGCCGCATTGCGATTGTACACGGTGACCTCGTGGCCGCCCTTGGTGGCGAGATGGCCGGCCATGGGGAAGCCCATGACGCCGAGACCGATGAAAGCAACTTTGGCCATATCCGAACCCTTATGTGCTGCCGGCTTTGCCGCCGGTTATCGACTGTGGGGAGGTGTGCCCCGCAGAACAGCGGGAACGCGGAGCGGCCGCAGCATAGTCGCTGGGCCGGATGCGGCAAAGCCCCGAGGTTGCGGCTGCGCGACTTTGTGTGCGCCGCGAGAGGATTTCGGACCCGAATTGCGCCGACGCAAATCCCGGCGCGATCGTGACCGGAACGGCATGGACATCGCGCGCAGGTGCTCTATCTCTGCGGTCTGAGTACTGCCGACCGGGAGACATCATTTGAGCGTTTCGAAACAACAGGTTCTGGATAGCCTCGCCAGAGTGGCGTCGCCGCGTGGCGTGCCGCTCGTGCATGCCAATGTGTTGTCCGAAATTGCCGTCATGGACGGCAAGGTGATGTTCTCGATCAATGTCGATGCTGCCGAGGCGCGGGCCTGGGAAAGTGTGCGCGCGCAGGCCGAAGCGGCGGTGCGTGCCATTCCCGGCGTCACCGGCGCGATGGTGGCGTTGACCGCGGAGCGCAAGCCCGGCTCGATGCCTGCCGCACCGGCGCCGCACCGCCATGGTCCGGGCGGCCATTCGCATGGCGTGCAGCCTGTCTCGGCCCATCGGCCGCATCAGCCACCGGGCGCGCCGTCGGCCCTGAGCAAACAGGCCGAGATTCCCGGCGTGAAGGCGGTCATCGCTGTGGCCTCGGGGAAGGGCGGTGTCGGCAAATCGACGACCTCGCTCAATGTGGCGCTTGGCCTGCGCGATCTCGGCCTCAAGGTGGGGCTGCTCGATGCGGATATCTACGGCCCCTCGGTGCCGCGTCTCACGGGCATCAACGAGAAGCCGGTGCTGGACGACGACAGGAAGATGATTCCGATCCAGCGCTTCGGCCTCTCCATCATGTCGATCGGCTTCCTCGTCGAGGAAGAGACCGCGATGATCTGGCGCGGGCCGATGGTGATGTCCGCGATTACCCAGATGTTGCGCGATGTGGCCTGGGGCCAGCTCGATGTCCTCGTCGTCGATATGCCGCCCGGCACTGGGGACGCCCAGCTTACGCTGGCGCAGAATGTTCCGCTGAAGGGGGCGGTGATCGTCTCGACCCCGCAGGATCTCGCACTGATCGATGCCCGTCGCGGGCTTGCGATGTTCACCAAGGTGAATGTGCCAGTGCTCGGCATCGTCGAGAATATGAGCTATTTTCAGTGCCCGGAATGCGGCACCCGCTCGGACATCTTTGGCCATGGCGGTGCCCGTCACGAGGCCGAGCGGCTGGGGGTGCCGTTCCTTGGCGAAGTGCCGCTCCATATGTCGATTCGCGCGATGTCGGATGCGGGAACGCCGGTGGTGGCGAGCGAGCCGGAAGGGCCACACGCAATGATCTACCGGTCGATCGGCCAGCAGATCCGGGAGCGGTTGCAGGCCGTTCTCGCCTGATCGCGCTGCGTCTGCGAAGCGGACGCAGAATGTCGCATAGTACTTTCGTCCAATCGGGCGAACTACGACGCTCGTCTCATTTTCCGCCGCTTCATAACCGTGTTACATCACCCGCCACCAAGAGCGGCGGCGGTTGAATCGCGCAGTGATTGCGCCGTCGAAAAGCTCGAAGGATTTGTGGGGAAACGCTTTCAAAAGGAGAGCTTGAATGAAGCGTCGTGAGTTTTTGAAGGTTTCGGCGGCCGGCGCCGCGGGGGCCGCAGCGATTGCCTCGCCGGCGATCGCGCAGTCGATGCCGGAAGTGAAGTGGCGGCTCGCGTCCAGCTTCCCGAAGTCGCTCGACACCATCTATGGCGGCGCCGAGATGATGGCGAAGCAGGTCTCTGAAATGACCGACGGCAAATTCCAGATCCAGGTCTTCGCGGCCGGTGAACTGGTCCCAGGTCTGCAGGTTCTCGACGCGACTTCCAACGGCACCGTCGAAATGTGCCACACGGTTTCGTACTACTATGTCGGCAAGGACCCGACCTTTGCGATTTTCGCTTCGGTCCCGTTCGGCCTGAATGCGCGTCAGCAGAATTCCTGGTGGTATCAGGGCGGCGGTGAGCAGCTCGGCAACGAGTTCTACAAGAAGTACGGCATCATCGGTCATCCTTGCGGCAACACCGGCACCCAGATGGGTGGCTGGTTCCGTAAGGAAATCAAGACCGTCGCGGATCTCTCCGGCCTCAAGATGCGTATCGGTGGCATTGCCGGTCAGGTGCTGCAGAAGGTTGGCGTGGTGCCGCAGCAGCTCGCGGGCGGCGACATCTATCCGTCGCTGGAAAAGGGAACCATCGACGCCGCCGAGTGGGTCGGTCCCTATGACGACCAGAAGCTCGGCTTCCAGAAAGTCGCGAAGTACTACTACTATCCCGGCTTCTGGGAAGGCGGCCCGACGGTCCACGCCTTCACCAATCTCGACAAGTTCAACGCGCTGCCGAAGAACTATCAGGCGATCCTCTCCAATGCCTGCGCCAATGCCAATACCTGGATGGCGGCACGTTACGACCTGCAGAACCCACAAGCCCTGAAGCAGCTCGTGGCGTCAGGCACGCAGCTGCGTCCGTTCACCAACGAAGTGCTCGATGCCTGCCTCAAGGCCACTAACGAGCTGTGGGCCGAGATTTCGTCGAAGAACGCGGACTTCAAGAAGACCATCGACGCAATGCAGGCCTATCGCTCCGACGAATATCTGTGGTGGCAGGTCGCCGAATACACCTTCGACAGCTTCATGATCCGCTCGCGCACCCGCGGCTGATCGAGGCCATCGCAACGAAGCAAAACCCCGGCCTCCGCGAGGAGGCCGGGGTTTTCATTTTCGTCATTGCGAGCGAAGCGACGCAACCCGGTCGTGTGCTGGTGGCTTGCTGGATTGCCTCGTCGCTTTGCTCACGGAAAGCCTTTGGCTTTTCCTGACCTCGCAATGACGGCGAGATCCGCCGGCGCTAGAAACTCGCTCCGTTGATCTTCTGGATCTCCAGCGTCGCCAGATCGATCGACGGCACGCAACGCAGATTGATGGCGGCCATCATCGCGCCATTCGGGCCCTTGCCCTCGCCATAGGGGGCGATGCCGCAGGTGGCGCAGAAATGATGCGCGATCTGGTGCTTGTTGAACTGATAGGTCGAGACCTTTTCGGTCGGCGTCTTCAGCGTGAGCTTGTCGCGCGGCACGAAAGCCAGCAGGCCACCGCGTCGCCGGCACATGGAGCAATTGCAGTCCATTGCCGACGCGAATTCACCCTCGACGTCGAATGCAATGCCGCCACAATGGCAGCTTCCTTCACGGCGCATCAGCGATCCTCCGAACTGGATCGCGGGACGTTACTGCCGTTCTGGTACGCGGACAACAGCCGGCGATCGATCTCAGAAAGGACCAGTCGCTATTGTTTCGGCTGTCCGAAGTCCGGCATTGCCGGCATCTCGATCTGCGGGATCTCGATCTTCACGTTCGACGTATCGATCACCGTGTTGTCGATCCAGTAGGTCACGAGGCCCGGCCACAGGATCACGATGATCACAAGCAGGACCTGCATGCCGACCCACGGGATCGCTCCGAGATAGATGTCGCGGCTCTTCACTTCCGGCGGTGCGATGCCGCGCAGATAGAACAGCGCAAAGCCGAACGGCGGATGCATGAATGACGTCTGCATGTTGACGCAAAGCAGGACGCCGAACCAGACGAGGTCGATGCCGAGCTTGGCTGCGACCGGCGCCAGCAGTGGGATGATGATGAAGGCGATCTCGAAGAAGTCGAGGAAGAACGCCAGGAAGAACACGAAGATGTTCACGAAGACGAGGAAGCCGACCTTGCCGCCGGGAAGGCCCGTCAGCAGGTGTTCGATCCAGTGCGAACCGTCCATGCCCTGGAACACGAGGCTGAAGCAGGTCGAACCGATCAGGATGAATACCACCATCGAGGTCAGGCGCATGGTGGAGGTCATTGCCTGTTCGACGAGCGGCCAGGTCAGGCGGCGATGCAGGGCAGCAAGCGCCATGGCGCCCACCGCGCCCATGGCGCCGGCTTCGGTCGGCGTGGCGAGGCCGAGGCCGATGGTGCCGAGCACCAGGAAAATCAACACGATGGAGGGGATCATGCCCCACAGCACGCGGCTGATCAGCTTCCAGCCCATCGGCTCGCGTGCGTGTTCGGGAATCGGCGGCATCGATGTCGGACGCAGGATCGACATCATGACGATGAACAGCAGGAAGATCACGACCTGCAGGATCGAGGGGCCGATAGCGCCGAGATACATGTCGCCGACCGAGCGGCCGAGCTGGTCGGCGAGAACGATGAGCACCAGCGACGGCGGGATCAACTGGGTGATGGTGCCGGATGCCGCGATCACACCGGTCGCCAGCTTCATGTCGTAGCCGTAGCGCATCATGATCGGCAGCGAGATCACGCCCATGGCGATCACCGAGGCAGCGACCGTGCCGGTGATGGCGCCGAGAATGGCGCCGACGATGATGACCGCATAAGCGAGGCCGCCCGGGATCTTACCGAACAACTGGCCGGTGCCTTCGAGCAGGTCTTCGGCGAGGCCGCAGCGCTCGAGGATGGCGCCCATGAAGGTGAAGAACGGGATCGACAGCAACAGGTCGTTGGAGACCGTGCCGTAAAAGCGGAACGGCAGTGCCTGCAGGAACGACGGATCGAAATGGCCCGTGAAGATACCGAGAACGCCGAAGAACAGGCCAACGGCGGCGAGCGAGAAGGCGACCGGGAAGCCGAACACCATGAAGCAGATCATGGTGCCGAACATCAGCGGAGGAAACACGCCGTAGGAAAACATCGGTGGTCCTGACTATCGAATGCGTATCGTCGAATGGGTGGGTGCAAAAAAGAAAACGCCGCTATTGCAGCGGCGCTTCGTAATGGGTGTCGATCTTGACGAGACCAGCGAGGGCGGCGATGCGCTTGGCGAGCTCGGCGAGGCCCTGCAGCACAAGCAGGCCGAAGCCGACCGGCAGCACGAGCTTTACCGGCCACAGGATCAGGCCGCCGGCATTGCTGGAGACTTCCTGCGAATTCCACGAGTTCAGGAAGAACGGGATCGTCATGTAGGTGAGATAGATCATCGCCGGCAGCAGGAAGACGCACAGGCCGATGATGTCGATCCACAACCGCGTACGGTCGGAGACGGCGGAATAGAGCAGGTCGACGCGCACGTGCTCGTTGAGGCGCAGCGTCTGCGATGCGCCGAAGAACACGATGCCCGCGAACATGTACCACTGGATTTCGAGCCAGCCGTTCGACGAGTAATGGAACAGATAACGGATAGTCGCGTTGCCGGCGCTGATCAGGCAGGCAAACATCACCAGCCATTTGGCGAGGAAGCCGAAGGCATCACTCAGCCGGTCGATGGCGCTCGTGAATTTGAGTACGTCCACGGTTTCCCCCGAAATTCGTCCAAACCTTCGCGAGCCTCGTCTTTCCTACTGAGAAAGCGGAGCTTTTTCCGCTGGGCGAAGAAAATTTGCGGCACCATTTCAGTGCGTCATGCGATCGTCAATCGGAAAATCGACAGATTGACGCGCGCGGCAAAACGTGGGTGGAAGGATGTCGGCCGCTCGACATCGCGGTAGCGTGGGCTGGACCGTTTCGGTCTAATACCGCAGGAACGGGGATATGCCGCCGTGACGGCGTCCAACACAGAGGGTTGCTGGCAATATGCGCGTCAGCGTGGCGGCGCCCGCTTCGAATATGCCCGATGCGCGGGGGGCGTGCTCGCGCCGCTCGGCATCCACTTCCATGAAGAAAGTCAGCTTGCTCTGGCCCTGGATGGAAACCGTGCCTTCCAGCTCGGGGCTCAAGTGGTGCAGGTACCGGTAGGGCACTGTCTCTATATTCCGGCAGGAATGCCCCACCGCAGCCTGCCAAATGGGCCGACGCGATGTCTCAATCTTTACTTTTCGTACGACCGTCTACCACGGTGTCACGTCATTTTTCCGCTTCCGGCCAGTGAGCTTTGCAGCAACACTGTTGAGGGTGACGATATCGATGCTGCTAAGCTTGTCGCCCTGATCGGGTGCCGCCGGCTCGCAATCGAAGCGGACGAGTGGGCGCGCGATGACCTTTTGAGGCTCGTTAGGCCGGACGACGGGACCCGTATCGGTACGATTGCTGCGCGTCTCGGGGTGAGCCGGGAGACTTTCACGCGATCGTTTTACCGACGTGTGGGCATGTCACCCCATGCGTTTCGCATCGTCGGCCGATTGAATGTGGCGCGCGGTAGAATCAGGAACGGCGCTTCTATTGCCGACGCAGCCGCCGCTTGCGGATTTGCGGACCAAAGCCATCTCGGACGACATTTTCGACGGGTTTTCGGTGTGACCCCGCGGGAGTATCTTGAGACGATGCGATAGTCACAAACGTTCCAGACAGGGCCGCTTCGGGCTACTAGCCTTCGCCGGTGCGGGAGCGCCGGTATGGACTTGTTCGTGATTTTTCTTCTATCTCTTGCCGGCATCGTCGGCGGTGCGATCAATGCCCTCGCCGGAGGTGCTACGCTGATCACATTTCCGGTCATGCTCGCGGCAGGGATGCCGCCGGTTGTGGCCAATGCGTCAAACGCGGTCGCGATAGCGCCGGGTCATCTGATTGCGGTCTTTGCGGATCGTGAAAAGTTTCCCGTAGTCGATTGGCAGATTGCCGCGTCGTTGATTGTGTGCATCGCCGGTGGAAGCGTCGGCGCACTTCTTCTACTCGCTTTGCCTGACGGGCATTTCGTCATGCCTGTTCCAGCCTTGATCGGCTTTGCGACTGCTTTGTTTGCCTTCGCGCCGCATATCTCAGCATGGTCGGAAAAACGCCGTGGCAGTGCCGTGCCGTCAAAGCGGACAGAGGTGATGGCGTTGGCAGGAGCAGCGGTCTACGGCGGCTTCTTCGGTGCCGGCCTCGGTATCATTCTGTCCGCGGTGCTATCACTTGTAGAGCCAGGTGACGTTCGTAAGGTCAAGGTTCTGAAAAACCTGCTGGCGACGGCCGTCAGTCTTGCGGCTATCGTCATTTTCATTTCGTGTGGCATCGTCCTGTGGCAGCAGACGCTCGCGATGATGCTGGGAGCGATGCTCGGCGGATATGCGGGTGGTTATCTGGTTCGTGTATTGCCGGCTGAAGTCGTTCGATGGTTTGTCATCGTTGCCGGGACGGTCCTGACGATCGTCTATGCTCGGCACTACTGGTTTTGAAGCCGCGCCGCTATCCGCCGGTGACGCTCATATGCCGGGACACGCTCGGCCGGTTGTGGCGGCGGTCGATGATGAAATCGTGGCCTTTCGGCTTCAGGCCGATGGCGCGGTCGATGGTGGCGTTCAGCAGATCGTTGTCGGCGGAGGCACGTAGCGGCTTGCGCAGGTCGGACGCGTCCTCGTGGCCGAGGCAGGTGTGGATCGTGCCGGTGCAGGTGATGCGGACGCGGTTGCACGACTCGCAGAAGTTATGGGTCATCGGTGTGATGAAGCCGAGCTTGCCGCCGGTTTCCGCGACGCGGACATAACGGGCAGGGCCGCCGGTATCGTCGGGCAGATCGGTGAGCGTGTAGCGGCCGGCGAGCCGGGCGCGCAGGAGCGACAGCGGGACATACTGGTCGATACGGCCTTCACCGATATCGCCCATCGGCATCACCTCGATCAGGGTCAGCGCCATGTCACGGCCATGCGCCCATTCCATCAAAGCGGGAATCTCGTCCTCGTTGAGGTTCTTCAGCGCGACGGCATTGATCTTCACCGCGAGGCCGGCGGCCTGCGCGGCGTCGATGCCGGCCATCACCTTGGAGAGATCGCCCCAGCGCGTGATGGTCCTGAACCTGTCGGCGTCGAGTGTATCGAGCGAGACATTGATCCGCTTCACGCCGCAATCGGCGAGTTCGTCGGCATATTTGGCGAGCAGCGAGCCGTTGGTGGTGAGGGTCAGCTCCTTCAGCGCGCCGGTCTTCAGGTGCCGCGACAGCGAACGCACGAGGCCCATCACGTTACGACGGACCAGAGGTTCGCCGCCGGTGAGGCGCAGCTTCGTCACGCCCTTGGCGATGAAGGCGGAGCAGAGCCGGTCTAGTTCTTCCAGCGTCAGCAAGTCTGCCTTTGGCAGGAAGGTCATGTCTTCCGACATGCAATAGAAGCAGCGCAGATCGCAGCGATCCGTCACCGAGACGCGCAGATAGCTGATCCGCCGGCCGAACGGATCGGTCATGGCGGAGGAGGCCTGTGCGGGAATGAGCGTGGTGACCGACATTCAAACGCCTTGCTGCATGCGACGAGCGGCATGCTTGCCGCTTGTCACAATGTAATCATGCAGAACGTTCGGCACAATTGCGCCAAATGTCGAGTGACGTTTGCTTATGATGCGATTTGGAAAGCTTATGCCGCGCATGCGCGGCAACGGCGGATCGAGGCCAGCCCGATCCACCTGTCCGCGCGATCAGCGCGGATTGGGGAACGGCGTGGTGGCCGCTTCAGCAGGCGCTGCGGCCGGAGCGGGCGCAGCGGCACGCTTCTTGGCAGCCTTGCGGCCCTTGCGGGGCGGCGTCGTCGGCTGCAGTTCGACAGCGACCGGGCTCGGATCGACCGTGGTGCGCGCGGGCGAGGTGAAGTCGCCGGGCACGCGGGTTACGCTGACCGGAACAGTTACCGGCTGGAACTTGGGCAACGTGAACGTCACCTCGAAATTGCCTTCGGTGACGATCGGCAATGAGCACGGGGTGGTACAGGCTGGGCCGACCGAGGTCTTCGCCTCGGCGCCAGGCGGCGTCGATTCGAATTGGACGGTAACCGGCTCGGGTGCCGACTTGAAGGCATCCATGGAGAACGAAGAGCAGCCAGCGAGGCTCAGGCCCGCTGCCGTCAATACCAATACTCGACGCATAGTTGAATCCGTATACTTTCGCGGCTTGCCGCAGTCCCCACGTGAACAATAGGAGCGTGGGTCCGATGACGCAACCAGCCGGCGCGTGATAGTTAATAGATGGTTAATTCCATCGTGGAGAAGCCTGAAAAACTCAACTAAATGAGCAGCTAAGAGCGTGTGACCGGAACCAGTCGCTCAACCGTAGCGGGTAGATCGCGGAAATGATCGATGATCACGTCCGGGTTCAGGTCGGCAATCGGGGTCTCCGTATAGCCGAAAGTGACGCCGATCACCGGCACATTGGCCCGGCGCGCGACGCCCACATCCGGCCCCGCATCGCCCACCATCACCACCGCCGACATCTCGCCGCCGGCCTTGGCTACGGTCTGCTGCAGGATCACCGGATCGGGCTTGGAGACGCCAAAAGTGTCGGCGCCGCAAATCGCCGCGAAACGCGCGGTAAGGCCGAGCTTTTCGAGCAGCAGCTTTGACAGCCACTCCAGCTTGTTGGTGCAAACGGCGAAGCGATAGCCCTTGGCTTCCAGCGCATCGAGCGCTGCGATCAGGCCGTCGAAAGGCCGCGAGTCGTCGGCGATATGTTCAGCGTAATAATCGATGAAGTCCGCGGTCAGCCGGGTCACCTCCGCAGGCGTCATTTCGCGGCCCTCGACCTCCAGCCCGCGCTCGATCAGCCGGCGCGCGCCCTGGCCGATCATCTTGCGCGCCGATTCCTGCGGTACGGGGGCGAGGCCTTCGCGGGCCAGCACATGGTTGAGAGCGCTGATCAGGTCAGGAGCGGTATCGACGAGGGTGCCGTCGAGGTCGAAAACGACGAGGGGGGCTTTGGTCATGCGGGGATCGCTAGCGGGCTGCGCCCGATCCCGCAAGACCCGCGCTGCGGACGCCGGTCAGCTTTCCCGGGAAAGCAAGCCTTGTTTCCCAG
The DNA here is from genome assembly GCA_002256345.1 of Bradyrhizobiaceae bacterium PARB1. Taxonomy (GTDB): domain Bacteria; phylum Pseudomonadota; class Alphaproteobacteria; order Rhizobiales; family Xanthobacteraceae; genus Tardiphaga. The sequence goes on from NKIY01000006.1 coordinate 373,605, forward strand.
GAAAGCAGGCCTTGCACTCTGTTCCTTCACGGCAAACGTCGCTAGATATGCCGCGCTCCCGCCCGCGGGACCGATCTGACTGCAAGGACCACCAGCCGATGGATATGGATGCACTGAAACGACAGGCCGCCGCCAGGGCGCTGGAACAGGTGCAGGACGGCATGAAGCTCGGCCTCGGCACTGGCTCGACCGCCAAGCATTTTGTCGATCTTTTGGGCGAGCGTGTGAAGGGGGGCCTGACGGTGATCGGCGTGCCGACCTCGGAAGCGACCCGCATCCAGGCTGAGGCCTGCGGCATTCCGCTGACCACGCTCGACGACATCGATCATCTCGACATCACCGTGGACGGTGCCGACGAGGCCGATTCCGACCTCAATCTCATCAAGGGCGGCGGCGGCGCATTGCTGCGTGAAAAGATCGTTGCGGCGGCCTCGGACCGCATGATCGTGATCGCCGATGACAGCAAATGGGTGCCGAAGCTCGGTCGGTTCCCGTTGCCCATCGAGGTGATCCCGTTCGGTCTCGGCGCCACCCGCCGGGCCATTGAAGGCGTGTTTGCGCAATGCGGCCTGTCGGGCGAGATGGCGGTTCGTGCGGGCAGGGACGGTCATGCTTTTGTCACCGACGGCAGCCACTGGATCGTCGATGCCAAACTCGGGACCATCACTGACGCCCCGCGTCTGGCAGCGCTGCTCGGCGCCATTCCCGGTGTCGTCGAACATGGATTGTTTATCGGTCTGGCACGCACCGTGGTGCTCGCCGGCTCGGATGGAATTCGCGTCGTTGAGCGGCCCTAAGGCTGCGATCTCAAGGAGACTCCCATGAAGACCCTGTCGAAACTGCTGTTGTCCGCCAGCCTCGTGCTCGGCGCCGCGGCCGCTACCTTGCCGGCCTCCGCCCAGCAGCCGGCAGCGCCGCCGGCCGAGCGCCCGATCAAGCCGGCATCGCCGGCCGCGATCGGCTACGCCAAGGAAATCTTGCAGCTGAAGAATGCGAACGCCATGTATGCGAACGCCATTCCGAACATGGTTCAGCGCGTCAAGGACTCGCTGCTTTCGAGCAATCTGAACTACCAGAAGGATCTCAACGAGGTCGCCGTGGTCGTTGCGCAGGCGAATGCCGGCCGCGACAAGGAGATCGGCGAGCAGATGGCGAAGATCTATGCCAGCGACTTCACCGAAGCCGAGCTGAAGGATCTCGCCGCGTTCTACAAGTCGCCGCTCGGCCAGAAGCTGCTGCAGATGGAGCCGCAGTCCATTTCCGCCAGCGTGAACTATATGCAGCAGTGGGCGCAGCAGTTCGCCGAGCAGGTGAACGGCCAGTTCCGCGCCGAAATGCGCAAGCGCGGCAAGGAAATCTGAGCGCTTTGGTTTGAAGGAAACGTGTCCCGGACGCGATGCAGCACGTAGTGCTGCTTCGCAGAGCCGGGACCGTAACAGGTGCCGGAGTTCGCGAAGATTCCGGCTCAGCGCAGCAGCGTTCCACGCTGCAGCGTGTCCGGGATACGATCAAAATAACGGCTCGAAGAAGGCCTCGATGTTCGGAGTAATTCATGTCCAGCAAGTCTGACTTCGATGTCGACCTCTTTGTCATCGGCGGTGGTTCGGGCGGCGTTCGCGCAGCCCGCATTGCCGCCGGCTACGGCGCAAGCGTCATGGTCGCCGAGGAATATCGCTTCGGCGGCACCTGCGTGATCCGCGGCTGCGTGCCGAAGAAGCTGATGGTCTATGCTTCGCATGTCGCGCGCGACATCGACGATGCCAAGGGCTTTGGCTGGACCATCCCGACTGCCACTTTCGATTGGCCGACCTTTATCGCCGCGAAGGATAACGAGATCGCGCGTCTCGAGGGCATCTATACCACCAATGTCGAGAAGCCCGGCGCCAAGACGGTGAAGGCGCGCGCAGTTTTCGAGGACCCGCATACGCTGAAGCTCAGCAATGGCGAGACGGTTCGTGCAAAGCACATCCTGATCGCCACCGGCGGCACGCCCAGCCACGGCCCGGCGATCCCCGGCATCGAGCATGTCATCTCGTCCAACGAAGTCTTCCATTTGCCGGAACTGCCGAAGCGCATCGTGATCCAGGGCGGCGGCTATATCGCGCTGGAATTCGCCTGCATCTTCGCCGGCTTTGGCTCCGACGTGACCGTGGTCTATCGCGGCGACAATATTCTCCGCGGCTTCGATGAGGATGTCCGTGCCCATGTACGCAAGGAGATGGAGAAGCAGGGCATCACCATCCTGACCGGCTGTACGGTCAAGGCGGTGGACAAGCATCGTCACGAACTCACTGCGCATCTGTCGAGCGGCGCCAGCATTGCCGCCGATCAGGTGCTGTTCGCCATCGGCCGCCACGCCAATACGAAGGGCCTCGGCCTGGAAAAGGCGGGCGTTCAATTCAAGCACAGCGACGGCTCGATCGCCGTCAACGAGTTCTCTCAGACCAACGTCCCGCATATCTATGCGGTGGGTGACGTCACCAATCGCGTGAACCTGACGCCCGTTGCGATCCGTGAAGGTCATGCCTTTGCCGACACCGTGTTCGGCGGCAAGACGGTGAAGGTCGATCACGGCAACATCCCGACGGCTGTCTTCACGCAGCCGGAAGTCGGCACCGTCGGCATGACTGAGGCGGAGGCGCGCGCGACATTCAGCCATGTTGATGTCTACAAGACCGACTTCCGCGGCATCAAATCCACCATTTCCGGCAGCGACAGCCGCGTGCTGATGAAGCTGATCGTCGATGGCTCGACCGATATCGTGGTCGGCTGCCACATCGTCGGCCCGGAGGCTGCGGAGCTGATCCAAATCCTCGGCATCTGCATCAAGCTGAAGGCAACGAAAGCGGATTTCGACGCGACGGTGGCGGTGCATCCGAGCGCCGCGGAAGAACTGGTGACCATGAGGACGCCGACCGCGCGTTACGTGCGCGAGGCGGCGGAGTAGCAATCAAAACGCAGCCGTAGGGCGGATTAGGCGAAGCCGTAATCCGGCGCCGAGCTGACATTGCAACTCCGCGGCGGATTACGCTGCGCTAATCTGCCCTACAGCACTGTCTTAGAAATTCCCGATCGCCGAGATCCGGAACGTCCTGGGCAAACCCGGCGACAGGTTGTTGTTGCCGTCCGCCGAGGCCCAGTAGCCCTTGTTGAAGATATTCTCCACGTTGAGCTGCAGCTTCCAGTTCTGGTTGATCTTCGCATACAGCGCTGCATCGAAGCGAACGAAGCCGGGCAGGCGCACGCTGTCATCCGACGAGGCATAGGAGTTCGAGAAGTAGATCATGCCCACGGCCGCTGCCCAGATCGGATCGATCTGCACCTTGTTCCACCATGAGAACTGATTGTACGGCACGAGCTGCACGCGGTTGCCGGTGACGATGGTCGCCGATGTGTCGCTGTTGATCCGTGCATCCGTATAGGAATAGCCTACGGTCGACTGCCAGATATCGGTGACATAGCCGTTCAGCGTGGTCTCGAAGCCGCGGATGCGATTCTTGCCCGACAGGAAGAAAGTGCCGTCGCCGTTCGGATTGGCCAGCGGGACATTGGTGCGGTCGAGCTGATACACCGCCGCGGTGTATTGCAGCCGCGGCAGGATATTGTACTTCACCCCGACTTCCTTGTTGTCGAACTTCTGCGGATCGAGCAGCACGGTGGACGACGACAGCGCGCTGAACTGGTCGCCCGAAGCCGGCAGATACGAAATGCTGTAGCTGCCATAGACCGAGAGATTGTCGACCGGTTTCACGATGACGGCGGCGCGCGGCGACACCTTTCCGTCGGTACGGCTGCGCGAGATGCCGGTGTTCTGATCGAGCGCCTGCAGATCGAAATTGTCGTAACGCACGCCCGCGATCACCTGCAGCCAGCGGGTGATATCGATCTGATCTTGAACATAGCCCGACGCGATGTTGAGGCGATATTGGCTGTTCGCATCGCTCGCCTGATGGATGAAGGTCACCGGGCCGAGATAGGCGCTGTCGAACGGATTGGCTGCGATGGTGTTGCTTAGTCCGCCGCCGGCCGCCGGGAAGAAGCCGGTATTGCGGAAGGAGAGGCCGCTCTGGCGGCCGAATTCGGTGCCGAAAGCGAGCGTGTGATACACCGGACCGGTCCACGTCTTGTAGGTGAAATCGGTCTGGTTGAAGATGTTTTCGCGGTTCGTGGTATTGTTGTAGGCCGCGCGATTGAACGACGTGTCGGTCGTGTTCACCGCGCCCGAGAGTGTGCCGTTGCCGGGATAGACGTTCTGATAGCCGCGCTTGAAGTCGGCATACATCGTCGCGTTGCGCACGGTGAGGCCGTTCTCGAAATCATGATCGATCACCGCCGATACGCGGTTCATGTCGACATAGGATTGGTTCAAGCCCGGCGCGCCATAGAAAGCGGTGAGGTCGCCATTCGGTGCGAAGGGCAGCGCCGGATTGAAGCGCGTGGAGGACGGCGCGGTGTTGCTCAGCGCCTGCGAGGGATTGCCGCGATCGGCGGTGCGCTCGTCGTGGAACAGTTCGTAGTCGAGCTTGATCGTGGTGGTGTCGTTCGGCTTCAGCGTCACCGACGGATTGAGGCCGTAGCGTTCGAGCTTGCCATATTGGCGGAACGTGTCGGAGCCCTCATACATCGCGTTCAGGCGTACCGCGACGTCGGGATTGACGGCCTGGCCGGCATCCAGCGTGAAGCGGCGGTCGCCATAGGAGCCGCCTTGCAGCGTCGCCTGATAGACGCGCTGTCCGTCGGCTTCCTTCAGCGTGCGGTTGACGAGACCGCCGCCCGCGCCGCGGCCGAAGATCAGCGCGCTCGGCCCCTTCAGCACCTCGATGCTCTGTGCGTTATAGAGATCGCGGAAATACTGCACGTCGTCGCGAAAACCGTTGACGAAGAAGTTGGCGCTGGAATCGACGCCGCGGATGACGAGCTCGTCGCGATTGCCTTCGCCCTGATGGATCGCGACGCCGGGCACATAGCGTGTCACGTCGGTCATCCCCGGAAACGCCTGATCCTGGATGTAGTCCTTGGTGAGCACGCTGACGGACTGCGGGATGTTGAGCAGCGGCGTGTTGGTCTTGGTCGCCGTGGAGGTGGAGTTGGCATAGACGCCCACGGTACCGGTGCGCACATCGTGCGGCTGGTTGAAAGCCGGCACTGGCTTGGCCGGCGCCTCAGGCTGACGTGCGGAGGACGTGCGGCGACGCGCCGTGGCGGCGGGGCGAGTGGTCGCCGCGGTCCGGCGCGAACGGCGCACAGTGCTGGGAGCATCCACCGTGACCGGCGGCAGCGAGGAGGCACCCTGGCTTTGCGCGACGGCCGTCTGCGCATATGCGTGGGGGGCGGCCAGGAGCGTCAGCGAGAGGGCGCTCGCCGATAGAAGTGCCAGGCGCGTCAGGCGTCCTGTGAGTGATGGTGTGTTGACGTCGTGACGCATAGATCGCTCCCCCAGAAATCCCTGTACAAATTGTCGCACCCGTAAGTGCTTGATTGCTCATGGGGGAGGAGAGGGGGCGCGTAAAGACCAAGGCGCGCAACTAAATTTGCCCGCGTGAGCGGAATAAATCGCAAGGTGTGCTGTCTGGAACGAGTCTAAGTTTGCTGCGACGAAAAGTCTCTGAAAAGTCGATGTTTTTCCATTGACGTTGTCTCAGCGTCGTCGGCATGCGCAGCCAAACAGTTCGACATATTCTAAGGTCGTGTGGAAACGTGGAGGTTGTTGAGCACCGCCTCCGCAGGCTGTCGTCGCCCGGCTTGACCGCGCGATCCAGTAAACTCAGGCGCTTCAGATACGCACGTCAGGCGGTGTCTAACGGATCGCCCGCTTTCGCGGGCGATGACAACAGAGACGCCCTCAATACTCCATCTGCAGCCATTCGGCCGCCCCGCGCCACAGCGTGTCACGGTGTTCCGGACGGAAGAATCCGAAATGCCCGATCTTGTCGCTGCCGGCTTCGATCGGCCGGATCGTATCGATGTCCGGTTTGATGGAGGAGAAGCCTGCGCAGAGCATCTCCACCGCCGGCCGCGTCGCCCACGGGTCGTCCGAGAAGCTCAGCGCCCGCAGCGCGCCACGATACCTGGGGAAATTTGCCAGAGCGCGCAGTTTGCGGTCGTCGAAGAAATAGTGGTCGCTGGTCACCCAGTCGGCCCATTCGACGAATACGCCTTTCGGCAAATCGAGTCCGAGGCCGATCTTGCCAGGCGCATAGCCGATCACCTGCGCCAGTGGCTTGCCGACAAATTTCATCAGCGCGTAGATGCGATAGTTTTCTGGCGGCGTCATCAGTCGCCATGTTCCGGCCTGCGAGGCAACGAGCAGCGCGCGCGAGACTTCCGCATTGTTGGGAATCAGCCCGAGCGCCTGTCCGCCGAACGAGTGGCCGACATATCCGAGCGGTATGGGATAGCGCGTGCGCATCCAGTTCACCGCGGCTGTCACGTCTTGTGCCGCCCAATCCGTCATCGAGGCCTTGAACCCGCGTAGCGACGTCGTGCCCTTCGGCCGGGAGTCGCCGGTGCCGCGATAGTCATAGGTGAGCACGGCGCAGCCGCGGCTCGCCAGATAGCTGGCAAAGCCGCGATAGATTTTCCGCGGGACGGCTGCGGCCGAGTTCATCAGCACGGCATGGGTCTTTGCACCGCGAGGCAGGTAGAGCGTCGCGCCGAGCGAGAACCCGTCGGCGGCCTCGATCGTGATGTCGTCGGAAAATGCGTCGTCAGGCGCAGCGTCCGGCTGTCTCATCCCTTAGTTCCCCCAAAGCACGCCAAGCAAATGCGAATTCGGTTGCCCTTGCAAGGGTTTGACGCGCATTGCCGAAGCGGGCGGGGGTGGATTTCCAACTGGCGGTCCGTATATGACCCATGTATAACGCGGCCTCCGTCGCCACCTAAGGCGCGGTTTTCAGGAGACAATTTCATGTCCGAGCGGTGGACACCCGAGAGCTGGCGGGGCAAGCCCGTCATGCAGATGCCGGAATATCCGGATGCCAAGGCCTTGGCTGATGTCGAGGCCCAGCTCGCGACGTTTCCGCCGCTGGTTTTTGCGGGTGAGGCCCGCAATCTGAAGAAGCAGCTCGCCAGAGTGGCCAATGGCGAGGCTTTCCTCCTGCAGGGCGGCGATTGCGCCGAATCTTTCGCCGAGCATGGCGCGAACAATATTCGCGACTTCTTCCGCGCCTTCCTGCAGATGTCGGTCGTGCTGACCTATGCCGGCGCGCTGCCGGTGGTGAAGGTCGGCCGCATTGCCGGCCAGTTCGCCAAGCCGCGCTCCTCGCCGGTCGAGAAGGCTGATGGCCAGGAGCTGCCGAGCTATCGCGGCGACATCATCAACGACATCGCCTTCACGGCGGAATCCCGCGTGCCGGATCCGCAGCGCCAGCTGATGGCCTATCGCCAGTCGGCCGCGACGCTGAACCTGCTGCGCGCTTTCGCGAGCGGCGGCTTCGCCAATCTCGGCAGCGTGCATCAGTGGATGCTCGGCTTCCTCAAGGATTCGCAGCAGTCGCGCCGCTACAAGGAGCTCGCCGATCGCATCTCCGACGCGCTGAACTTCATGCGCGCCTGCGGCCTCGATCTCGAAGCCCATCCGGAACTGCGCTCGACCGATTTCTACACCAGCCACGAGGCGCTGCTGCTCGGTTATGAGCAGGCCTTCACCCGCGTCGATTCGACCACCGGCGACTGGTACGCGACCTCCGGCCACATGCTGTGGATCGGCGATCGCACGCGCCAGCTCGATCATGCCCATATCGAGTACTTCCGCGGCATCAAGAATCCGATCGGCCTGAAATGCGGCCCGTCGCTGAAGCCGGATGAACTGCTGAAGCTGATCGATGTCCTCAACCCGGACAACGAAGCCGGCCGCCTGACCCTGATCGGCCGCTTCGGCCATGAGAAGGTCGGCGACCATCTGCCGGGCTTCATCCGCGCGGTGCAGAAGGAAGGCCGCAAGGTGGTGTGGTCGTGCGATCCCATGCACGGCAACACCATCACGTCGAATTCGGGCTACAAGACCCGTCCGTTCGACCGCATCCTGTCCGAGGTGAAGTCGTTCTTCCAGATTCACCAGGCCGAAGGCACTCATGCCGGCGGCGTGCATCTGGAAATGACCGGCCAGAACGTCACCGAATGCACCGGCGGCGCCCGCGCGATCACCGACGAGGATCTCAACGACCGCTATCACACGGTCTGCGATCCCCGTCTGAACGCCGAGCAGGCCATCGACATGGCGTTCCTGATCGCCGAGCTCTTGAAGAGCTCGCGTGCCGGCAAGGATCAGCCGCTGCCGGCCGTCTCGGGCCTGTAACGGGCGCCTCCATGTTCCGGACGCGGTGCGGCGCACTTGTGCCGCTCCGCGGAGCCGGGACCGCACCAAACTCGGTATTCGGGACGGTCCCGGTTCTGCGAAGCAGCGCGAGCGCTGCCTCGCGACCGGGAGAGGGGCGGGATGGTTCGTGTCGGAAAGATCACCTGCTGGACTGGGCCGTCTCTGGCGAGCCACCGTCAATTCCTGGAATGGCCTGTGCTCCGGTGCGAAATCGGAGCAGGCCATTCGTGAGGAATTGTTCGCGCTTGTCCTGGCGCTGCCGCTGGCGTTCCTGATCGGCACCACCATGGCCCGCCGCCTCGAGATGATCGCGGTGGTGATGCTGGTCCTCACCGTCGAACTCCTCAACACCGCCATCGAGAAACTGGCCGACCGGGTCACGATGGAGCACGATTCACAGATTGGTCGTGTGAAGGACCTGGGCTCTGCGGCGGTGGGCATCGCGCTGCTGATCGCGGGGATGGTGTGGGTGTTTGCGCTGGGCGAGCGGATGGGGATGTTTTGAGGGTGAGGCCTATCTGTGAATTACATCAAGGTCTTTTGGCATCATTCATTTCCGGACGAACCGGTCATTTTGTACAGCGAGATTGATGCGAACCGCTGGGAACGCCGCAAAGTTTCTGTCTTTCCTGACGGAAAGCTTGGCTACGCCAGTGATGAAGAAACGACGCACTCAGTCATGCTGAGTGTCGAACCACTACCAACTCTTTTAGAGATTGGCTCGGATGCACAATTCGATCCCAGAGAGATCGAGAGACAAGAATTTGAAGATGTTTGGTCGCGAGCACGTTGCTCAACTTAAGCGGGGGCGCTCTGATCACCTCTCCCCACCGGGGAGAGGTCGCCGCGTCTTCGCGGCGGGAGAGGGGGAGCCACACGCTCTGACGTCACGTGTGGCGCCCCTCTCCCTAACCCTCCCCCCGGTGGGGAGGGGACCCGACAGAGCTCGTTGCGGCATGCGAGCGATACACTGGCGGCGGTTGCGAACCATCCGCCTAAAGGCTTCAATATCCCCATGACAAACACCCGCTTCACCATCACGCTGGCCCAGCTCAATCCGACCGTCGGCGACATCGCCGGCAATGCCGCCAAGGCCCGCAAGGCGCGCGCTCAGGCCGCTGCCGACGGCGCCGATGTTCTCGTGTTGCCCGAACTCTTCATCGCCGGCTATGCGCCGGAAGACCTCGTGCTGAAGCCCGCCTTCCAGATGGCCTGCCGCGCCGAGGTGGAAGCGCTTGCGCGCGAGACCGCGGATGGCGGCCCGGCCATGCTGATCGGCACGCCCTGGGTCGATCATGGCAAGCTCTACAATGCCTGCGCGTTGCTCGACGGCGGCCGCATCGCTGCGATCCGCTTCAAGGTGAACCTGCCGAATTACGGCGTGTTCGACGAGAAGCGCGTTTTCGCTCGCGGCACGGTCGGCGGTCCCGTCACCATCCGCGGCCTGCGCGTCGGCGTGCCGATCTGCGAAGACACCTGGATGGAAGAATCCACCGACTACGAAGACGTGGTCGAGACGCTTGCCGAGACCGGCGCCGAAATCCTGATCGTGCCCAATGCGTCGCCCTATGCTCGCGGCAAGCACGATCTGCGCATGAACGTTCAGGTCGCCCGCGTCACTGAGAGCCATCTGCCGCTGGTTTATGTCAACCAGATTGGCGGCCAGGACGAACTCGTCTTCGACGGCGCGAGCTTTGTGCTCAATGCCGACCGCTCGCTCGGCGCGCAGCTATCGTCCTTCGTGGAGGACATCACCACGCTGACGTTCGAAAAGACGGATGGCGCGTGGCGCTGCAACGGCCCCGTCGTAAAAGTGCCGGAGGGAGACGAGGGCGACTATGCCGCCTGCGTGCTCGGCCTGCGCGACTACGTCAACAAGAACGGTTTTCCCGGCGTTCTGATGGGCATTTCCGGCGGCATCGACAGCGCGCTCTGCGCGGCGATCGCCGTGGACGCGCTCGGCGCCGACCGCGTGCGCGGCATCATGCTGCCATTCCGCTACACCGCACAGGTCTCGCTCGACGACGCCGACAAGCTCGCGAAGGCGCTCGGCTTCCGCTACGAAATCCTCCCGATCGCCGATGCCGTCAACGGCTTCGAGAAAATCCTTGCCGAGACCTTCAAGGGCCTCGCGCGCGACATCACCGAGGAGAATCTGCAGGCGCGCACCCGCGGCACGCTGCTGATGGCCGTCTCCAACAAGACCGGCGCGATGGTGGTGACCACTGGCAACAAGTCGGAAATGTCGGTGGGCTATGCCACGCTCTATGGCGACATGAATGGCGGCTTCAATCCGATCAAGGATCTCTACAAGACCCAGGTGTTCCGCATCTCGACCTTGCGCAATTCCTGGAAGCCCGAAGGCGCCATGGGGCCGGACGGCGAGGTGATCCCGAACAACATCATCATCCGCCCTCCGACGGCCGAGCTGCGCGAGAACCAGACCGACCAGGACTCGCTGCCGCCTTACGACATCCTCGACGCCATCCTCGAACGCCTCGTCGAGCGCGAGCAGCCACTCTCGGATATCATCGCCGACGGCTTCGACAAGGATACGGTGCTGCGCATCGATCGCCTGCTCAACATCGCCGAATACAAGCGCCGCCAGGCGGCACCGGGCGTGAAGGTCACGCGCAAGAACTTTGGCCGGGATCGCCGTTATCCCATCACCAACCGTTTTCGCGATCAGGCCAAGCCGTTGCCGAAGCCCGACGAGGATCTCGTGACGCGGCCGGGCAAGGGCACGAGTGAAGCATTCGACTGAACTGTAGCCCGGATGAAGCGTAGCGTAATCCGGGGATGTCGAAATGTTTGAAACGCCGGCCCCCGGATTGCGCTGCGCTCCATTCGGCTACGGACTGTTCAAGGAGAGCGCATGCCCACCGATGTTTCCGTTGGCGCCTTTGCCATCGTTCCGAGCAACGACCTCAAAGCAGCCATCGCATTCTGGGAGCGGCTGGGCTTCGCGCGGACAGGCGGCGAGGGCGATTATGTCATCATGACCGGCTGGAATTGCGAAGTGCATGTGACGCAGGCGGGCGACGGTCCGTGGCGCGTCCCGGAGGCCAATCCGTTCGGCGTATTCATCCGCACGCCCGATGTCGACGCCATCGCTGCGCGGGTGGACGACCTGATCATCCGTCCCGGCGGCATCCTGCGCCACCGCGAATGGGGCATGTATGAGGTCGGGATCAACGGCCCCGATGGCCTGCTGGTCCGTATCGGTTGGCCGTCCCGTCTGGTGGAAAACGCGCAGGGCTAGGTCTCCGGCGCCTCTTGGCCTTTCAGCAACTTCGCCAGCAATGCCGACAACTGGCTCTGCTCGCGCGCGGTCAGCCCGTTCACGATGGCCTGCTGGTTCGTCACATGCGCGTCGATCACCCGATCGATCAATGCGAGACCTTGCTTCGTCAACGCCACCAATGTGCCGCGCTTGTCGGCCGGGTTCGGCTTGCGCGTGACGAAGCCGACTTTCTCCAGCCGATCGATGCGGTTTGTCATGCTGCCGGGCGAGATCATCGCGGCTTCATAGAGGTCGGTCGGCGTCAGCGCATACGGTTGACCGCTTCGCCGCAATGTCGCCAGCAAGTCGAATTCGCCGGGCTGCAGGTCGAATTGCGCAAACAGCGGATTGAGCCTGTCGCGCGAAATCACGAGTGCGGCTTCGGCCAGCCGGCCGAGCAGCACCATCGCCTCGGTGTCGATCTCCGGCCGCTCGCGGGCCCATTGGTTGGCGGCGTTCTCGGCTCTGTCCATTGCGATCATCTGTCTTGACGTAGAGACATAATTATCTCTACATCAAGATACATTAAGGCCGCCGGTAAAAGCAATTCCCGGCGCCGATGGAGTTCTCATGTCTCGTTCTGCTTCCCGGCTGCTGCTTCCGGCGGCCGTCATCGCCGTGGGCATCAATCTGCGTCCGGCGCTGGCCTCGATCGGTCCGTTGCTCGATGCGATCCAGCGCGACACCGGTCTCGGCAACACCGGCGCCAGCCTGCTGACGACGCTGCCGGTGGTGCTGATGGGCGTCTGCCTGTTCGGCTCCGCGGAGTTGAGGCGTCTGTTCGGGGAACGCGGCGGCATTGCTCTCGGTACGGCGCTCATCGCGCTGGCCTGTGCCGCGCGCTGGTGGATGCCCGGCCTGTCCGCGTTGCTGCTCACCGCCGTGCTCGGTGGCATCGGTATCGCCATCGTGCAGGCGCTGATGCCGTCGGTGATCCGCGCGCGAGCCGGGGCAGGGACGGCGCGTCTGATGGGGTTGTACTCGACCGCGATCATGGGCGGAGCTCTAATCGCGAGCACGTTGAGCCCATGGGTCGCGCGCGGCGCAGGTTGGCCCGCGGCGCTCGGCATCTGGGCGGTGCCGGCTTTGGTCGCACTTGCCGCATGGTGGATGGTGACGGATCGCTCCGACACTGCCCAAGGCACCGCCGCGCATCGCGCCGTCTATCGTTTTCCGCGCGCCTGGGTTCTGCTCGCCTTCTTCGGTCTTGGCACCGGCGCCTATACGCTGGTGCTTGCCTGGCTGCCGCCATTCTACACGCAGTTCGGATGGACCGCCGAGGCGGCAGGCGCGCTGCTCGGCTTCGTCACCTTCGCCGAAGTGATCTCCGGTGTTGCGGTGTCGCTCTGGATCAACCATCTGCCCGATCGCCGCCCCGCGCTCCTCATTGCGATCTGTGCCCTGTTTGCCGGCCTGCTCTGTCTTTGCCTTGCCCCACTATCGCTTGCATGGCTCGCGGCACTGCTCGCCGGTCTCGGCATCGGCGCGCTGTTTCCGCTTTCGCTGATCGTATCGATGGATCACGCGGAGGATGCGGGCGAGGCCGGTGTCATCGTTGGTTTCGTACAGGGCGGCGGTTATGTGCTGGCGGCCGTGCTGCCTTTCATCGCCGGGCTGCTGCGCCAGCATCTGTCGGATCTCACGCCGGCCTGGGGGCTGATGGCGCTGCTCTGTGTCGCCATGGCCGCAATTGCCGCACGCTTGCGTCCCGGCCGTCGCCTGTCACGCGATGTTTAGGCGGGTGCGCACCTCACCGCGCTCCTTTGGCAATCGCTGCGAAGGCCGTGTTACTCAGCAGGCCGCCGCCTTGGTACAGAGTGATGACGGGCGATGATGCGGCGGTCTGGCCGTTCTTGATGTCGTAGAGCGCCGAGAAGCGGTTCAGCAATTTCGACAGTTTGGCGGGATCGGCGAGATCCTTCAGGTTCAGGTGTTTCTCCACCACCTTGGCCTGCTGATCGATATCCATCGCGCCGACCTCGTCCGGCAGGCTGAAGATGGTGCGGAACACTTCCGACAGCGCCTTGTCAGCCAGGAGGTCGTAGGCCGAAGTGATGCTCGGCGCCTTGCGCTCGAAATATAGCGCGAGCCGCACGCCCGGATTGCTCTCGCCCTGCTGCGTCTCCAGCGTCTGCTGCAGATATTTGCGCTGGGTTTCCATGAACTGGTCGCGGGTCTGCGGTCCGAATTTCGGCAGCCGGGCGATCTCCCCGTCATCGTCGAAATTGAACGATGCCACCAGTTCTGCGAAGCGCGGATCCTTCTGCGTGTTGACGAAGCTCTTGGGGTCGTTCAGGTCGGAATCGAACATCTTGCGCAGATCGGCGGTGGTCACCTTGGCGGGGTCGAGACCCTTGGCGACGAGCGCGATATCGACGAGCTTCCTGTCGGCGAGCAAATCCTTCACGCTTTCGACATTGGCGATGTTGTTCTGATAGTAGACCGCGTCCTTGTCCGCCGCCTTGCGCAGCTCGGCCTGTTCCTTGTCCTTGGTGAAGCGCGTCTTGGCGATGATGTAGTCCTTCATCACCAGCTTCACTTCCGCACCGTCCTGCGCCACCACCGGTGTGGTGACGTTGCCGCTGCTGTCGAAATTGAAGGCGCGGGCGAGTTGGACGAAGCGGTCGTCACGTAGCTTGTTCACATAGCTCTTCGGATCGTTCGGATCGCTCTTCAGTGCGTTCTTGATGATGGTCGGCGACACCGTCTCGGGATCGATACCGAACGATTTCAGTGCGAAGTTGAAGACATTCGGTGTCTTTAGGAATTGGTCGATCGTCGTTATCTTGGCGAGGCCGGTGCGATACTGCTTGATCAGCGATGCGGAATAGGTCGGGTCTGCCGCAAGATAGACAGCGCCCTGGCTGTTGATGTATTTCGCGTGCGTGTCGCCGGCCTGAGCCGTTGTCTGGGCCGGGGTGCCGGCAGGCAAGGTCCCGTCGGGCGAGAACGCGAACGCTCCTGCAAGCGCGACATAGCTGTCGATGGTTTCGAGTGCCTTTCTGTAGCTGACGACGCTGATTTCGTTCATCGAGCCGCGTGCGCGTTCCAGTTCGATCTTGCGGCGCAGATCGGCCATGTCGGCGCCCGGTTGCTTCAGCTGCGCCGTATAGGCGTCGATCTTGCTGGCGGCATCCTGCATCGCCGCCTGCGCCTTGGTGATGTTGGCGTTGATGCCATCCTTCTGCGACACCCAGACCGAATTGACATAGCTGTTCGGGTCGGACGGATCGCTGCCCAGCACCTTGCTGATCGTGTCCTGCGACCAGTTGCTCTTGTCGATCCCGTAGGCCGAGAACACATAGTCCCGGAGCTTGTCGTCGGCGAGCAGCGCATTGACGTTGGTGATCTTGCCGATGGTGAGATTGTAGTAGTTCTTGTTGGCGTCGATGGCATCGACGCCGCGCTTCGCCACCGCCGTATACAGGCCGATCATGTCGTCGATCTGGTTCGCGGACTGGGCCGTCTTGGTATCGGTGTTGGTGGTGCCGAACGGGAAGGCGGATGCGAATTCGCGGTAGCGTTTGTCGCTCAGCTTGTTGGCGAAGCTGTTGGCATCGGAGAGGTCGCTTTCCAGGACCTTGCGGAGAAAGGCCTTGGCATAGGCCATGTCTTCCAGGCCGTAGGCCTTGGTCGCATAGGGGTAGCGGCGGT
>NKIY01000018.1 GCA_002256345.1 Bradyrhizobiaceae bacterium PARB1
TTGACAGAGCTTGCTGCCCGGCCACTGTTAGCCACCATGCGATCGATGGCGACGTCCGGCTGATGCAAGAAACGACTGCAATTCAACCTTCACAGAGGCCTCTTACACAAAATATCGGACATTCCCGTTCCTGCGCTTGTGTGACGAGGCCTATGCGATGCTCGCAGACGGCCGCCTTCGCGCTGCAATCGACGGCCGGTATCCGCTGGATCGCTTTGTAGAGGCCGCCGGCCGCGTCGCCGGGCGCCAGGTGGTCGGGAAGATCATCCTGCAACCGACCGCCTGCTAGGTGTTTGCGTCGCGCTGGTGACACTCAGCACCCGAGATAGTGCTCGCGGACGTGAGTGCTCTCTCTCAACTCAGTAGCCGAACCTGTCAGCGCCACGCGCCCGCCCTCCAGCACATAGGCGCGAGCGACGACCTGCAGCGCCAGCGTAACGTCTTGCTCCACCAGTAACACCGTCAGACCGGTGCCAATGAGGCGGCGGACCGCCTGGTAGAGCTCCCGCACCACCATCGGTGCAAGACCAAGCGACGGCTCGTCAAGGATCAGAAGCCTCGGCTTGCCCATCAGCGCCCGCCCGATCGCAAGCATTTGCTGCTGTCCGCCCGACATCGTCCCGGCCTGTTGCCGCCGTCGCTCGGCCAGGATTGGGAACAGCGCGAGCACCTCTTCAAGCACTTGCATGCGATCGCGTCGATGCGGCACTGCGGTGCCCCCCACGAGCAGGTTCTCGAGAACCGTGAGGTCGGGGAAGATGTGGCGGGCTTCCGGCACCTGGATCAAGCCGCGTCGCACGATCCGATGCGGGGCAACGCCGCTGATCGGTTGCTCCAGGAAAAAGGCCTCACCGGAGAAGGCGAGCAAGCCCGACAGGCAGCGTAGCAAGGTCGATTTTCCAGCTCCATTTGCACCCAGCACGGCAACGGCCTCACCCGCTCCGACCTCAAGATCGACCCCATGCAGGACGCGCAGCGCGCCATAGCCGGCGGTCATGTTCGACACGCGCAGCATGCCCGTCATGCAGCATCTCCCAAGTAGGCTTCGATTACACGTGGATCACGGCTGATCTCCTGCGGCGTCCCAAGGCTGATCGCCTCGCCCGCGTCGAGCACGATGATGCGGTCGCACAGCGACATGACCGCTCGCACCATGTGCTCGATTACGAGGACAGTGATGCCGCTATCGCGGATGCTGCGGATGTTGTCGATCGCTTCGTCGGCCTCGCGCGGCGTCAGCCCACCCAGGATCTCATCGAGCAAAATCAGCCGGGGCCGCGTCGCCAAGGCGCGCGCGATCTCAAGCCGGCGCTGCTCGGCAAGCGTCAGATCGGCGGACTTGACGTTGCACCGCTCCGAAAGCCTCATCCGGGCGACGATATCGTCCGCCAACGTCACGGCCTCTTCCTCGCTGTTCCGGACCAAGGCGGCGGCGACCACGACCTCGCGAACAGTCAGGCTTGGAAACGCCTGCGTGATTTGAAACGTGCGGGCCAGGCCGAGCCGGCAGACATCGAATGGCGCAAGAGTTTGGATTTCTCGTCCGTCGAACCGAACGCTGCCGGAGGTCGGCTTGGCGAACCCGCCGAGCATCGAAAACAGTGTGGTCTTGCCTGCCCCATTTGGGCCGATCACGCCAAAGATCTCGCCGCACTTCACATCAAAGGAAACGTTGTCGACAGCGACCAGTCCGCCGAACACCTTCCTGAGACCTTTGACCGCGAGGACGCCGGGCGCGGCCGGCGTGGATGCTGGAGCGGACTTGACAGAAGATCCCGTCGCGGCACGCGGAATTCTCAGCCGGCCTCGCGAAATCCCCAGCCGCGACAGGCCCGCCACGATCCCGCCCGGACAGAGCAATATCACGACGATCAGCGCGAGACCGTACAGCATATGATGAAGCGCGCCGCCGGCGTGATCCTGCAAATAGACGCGCATGACTTCGCCGGCCGGAAAAAGCAACAGCGGACCGATCAAGGGGCCAATCAACGTGCCCGCGCCGCCGACCACGGTAAACAGCAGAATGAAGATGGTCGTCTCGATCCCGAACATCGATGGCGGATCGATAAACCCGATGAATTGCGCCTGAAAGCCACCGGCGAGCGCCGTTGCGAATGCGCTGATCGCGAGCGCCTGCTGCTTGACCAGGAAGGGATTGACACCCATGGCTGCCGCTGCCGCTTCGTTGTCGTGCACGGCGCGCCAAAAAAACCCGAGGCGGCCGGTATAGAGGACTGAAATGACCACGAGGAGCGTGCAAAGCATCGCGGCGATAACCACCAAGAAGGCTCCCGGCTCTGCGAAACGCATATCCCAAACGGTCGATCCGATCGCCTTGGCATAAAGCCCGTTTGTGCCGCCGAGCCCGCTTATGCCGCTCACTCCGAATTCCAGCACATAGGCGAAGGCCAGCGTCAACAGCGCGAACACCAAGGGGCTGAGATTCCGTCGAAACGGCAGATGTCCCACGGCGATCGCGGCAATAGCGGCGAATGTCGCGCCAACGATCATGCCGATCCACGGTGTGACACCGTAGGTCGTGGCGAGATAGGTTGAGACGTAGCCGCCGATCCCGAAAAATGCCGCATGCCCGAACGACACTTGGCCGACCAGACCGCCGATAATGTTCCAGGAGACGCAGAGATACATCCAGGTCAACAGGGCGACTGCGATGGAGATTGCATAGGGACCGGAGAATGTCAGCACGGCGGCAGTTCCGATCACGACAAGGAGAATGCTGACCGCGATCTGCGGATCGATGCGTGAGAAAAGCCAATTCATGCGTTGCTTCCGCGGCCGAATAGGCCTCTTGGTCGGAAGAGCAGCGCCGCGCCGAACACAAGATAAGTCAGCGACGGCGAAGCCGGATTATTGAGCAGTGCACTGGCCAGTGACTCGATGAGCCCGATGATCAGACCGCCAGCAAACGCGCCCCGCAGATCTCCGAGCCCGCCAAGCACGACCACCAGCAGCGAGAGCAGACTGAGGCGGATACCGGCCGATGGCGTGACGTAAGTGAAGGCCATGAGGCATCCGGCCGGGATCGCGAGAATGGCGATGCAGCCTGCGAACACCATGAGCTGCGTGCGCTTGACATCGACGCCGCACAACCACGCCATGGTGGGATCCTGCGCGGTTGCTCGAATACGATGCCCGGCTTCCGTCATGGTCAGGAACGCCGAGAGAAGTCCGCACACCAGGAGCGATACGATGAATCCTGCAAGTTGCCCCAGGCCGATAACGATGCCGCCGATACGATAGGCCGTGGCGCCGAATGACGAGCTGGCGTTGAGCAGATCCGCACCGAACACCATGAGCACCGCGCTCTGAATGACGAAGGATACGCCGATCGTCAGCTGCGCCTGCATCAGCGGGCTGGTACCCAGTACCGGCCTAATGACGATCCGAAACAGCAGGGCTCCGAAGAGGCCCATCACCGGCACGATCACAATGGCGGCGAGATAGGGTGAGAGGCCGAATTGATGGTTGAGAACCACGACGGCGTACATGGCGATCATCAGGAGGTCGCCATGCGCGAAGTTCAGGACACGCATCACGCCGAACACCAGTGCGAGCGAGAGCGCGACCAGCGCATAGATCCCACCCGTCAGAACACCGGAGACCGCGGCCTGCAACAGTAGCTCGAGGCTTGGCATGCCGATCATCACTTCAGGGACGCAGGCGAAGCGACGGCAATCGCGGGCGGGAAAACCGTCGTCTTGTGGCTCGCGCCCTCTTTCCATTGCGTCACGAGGGCGCGAGCCCCGACGTTGCGCCCGTCGGCATCAAACTTGATGGCGCCCGGTATGGCGGTCTGATCGGCGCTCAGATCCAGGTCGCGAAGAACAGCCTGCAGGTCGCTTCGCGTTGGGTTGGTCGATTTCGCGTAGGCCCTCTCGAGGATCGTTTTGAGCGTGATGGCCCCGGCGTAGCACATCCCCACGTAGCTCGAAGGAATCGCGTTGTACTTCTTGCGATATTGCTCCGTCAGGTAGGCAACCCGCTTCAGGTCCGCACTGAAATAGTCGATGTTGGAAAGCTTCAAGCGATCGATGAACTTGGCGTCAACAAGCTCCGGCAGCCGCGGGTCCCCGGGCCCCCCTCCGATGCCGACCACGTAAGGCGTGAAATCAAGCTGCTGCATGGCCTTAAGGCCCGCCACAACGTCCTCCAAATAGCCGGCCCATACGAGGAGATTCGCATCGGTCTCCTGTACCTTCTTCATAACAGGCAACAGATTTCGCTCGGCGCGGTTGTAGGACACGTCGCCAACAGGGGTCGCCCCCTCTTTTTCGAGCTGTTTGCGTATCAAGTTCGCGGCGTCCGCTCCCCGTGGACTGTCCTCGTAGAGCAGGGCGATCTTCTGTGCCTTAAGGCCGCCTGCCGTTTCGGTGATCGACTTCAGGAAGGAGACGGCCGTATCCGCCTCGTCCTGGCTGGAAATCTGCTCGGAAAAATACCAGTGATAGTGTCGGTTGAGGATTTCAGAGGAGACCGCACCGGCACTGAACAAAGGAGTCTGCGAGGCCTCCGCGAACTGCGCCGCGGTCGACGTCGATGCACTTATGTCGCAACCGAGAACCAGCGGTGCATTTTGCAACCGGACTAAGCGCTCCATCTCGCGACGCGCGACATCCGGCTTGCCCTGGGAATCGACGATGTCCATGGCCAGCCGTCGGCCGGCAATGCCTCCGGCTTCGTTGATCTGCTGGACCGCGATTTCGATTCCTTTCTTGCCGTCCTGCCCCAGAATCGCCAGCGGCCCGGTCAATGGCGTAAGCACCGGAATGGAGATCGTGTCGGCCACCGGCTGGCTCTGCGCCCTGAGTTCGTCAACTCCGAACGTGGACAAGGCAGCGACGAACGTCAAGACAAGTTGCACCCTCATGGTTTCCCCCGAAATAGTTCCGTTGTTGCGGATGGCCGCGAGGCATCTTGTCCGCTAAGATCGCTGTCGATCCAAGCCGCAGTCGAAGCGATCAGGGCAAAGAACACATACGTGTTTTCGATGACGAGCGACCGAGGCTCATGGCCGCACGGCAAATCCAGCTGCACCCGAGCTCGCGCAACGGCACCGCCGGATTTGCAAATTCGCAGAGCAATATCCGGGTATTGCGCGGGCTCATGACAATCTCCCCTGCAAAGGCTCCGCCGTGCGCAATGGCGATCGAAATGGTTCCAGCCGTCCGCCTATCCGATACCACTTGGCTGCGGGATCGGCGGCCGCACCGCGTTTAGTCCGGTAGGTCGTCGCTGCGCCGTCGCGGCCGCAACGGTCCTTGTCGTTCTGATGGGCAGGCGTAGCGGCACCTCGATCGCGCTTAAGGCTGCTGCTATCTATCTGAAGCTCGGCTTTCGCCTCTCCTTGAAAGCGGCAAGCCCCTCCTTGGCATCCGCTCCCACCAGCGTGCGGGTCGCGACTGCAATTTCTTCATGCAAACCCGTTTGCAGGTCGGCCTCCAGCGCGCGGCGCGAAAGGGCTTTCATGGCGGCGATGCCGGATCGGCTGCGGGTCGCAACGAGCGCGGCAAACTCCAGCGCCTTGTCGGCAAGGTCGCCAGCCGGCACCGAATAGGCGATCAGTCCCCAATCCAGCGCAGTGGCCGCATCGATCCATTTTGCGCTGAACATGAGGTCGAGCGCGCGCTGCAGGCCGATAGCCCGCGGCAGTCGCTGGGAATTGCCCCATCCGGGGATCAACCCAAACGCAGCGTGTTGATCGCCGAAGCGCGCTGTATCGGCGGCAAACACCACATCGCAGGCCATGGCGAGTTCAAGGCCTCCGGCCAGGCAAAGCCCCTGCACGGCAGCGACGACCGGCAGCGGACTGGCCTCGAACTGGCAAAGCACGCCGTGCCCGACTTCCAGGAAGTCTTTCAGGTCGTCCGCCTTTTGGCTGACGGTTTCGACTTCGTCGAGTTCGGCGCCGGTACAGAAGTTCTTGCCTTGCCCAGTGACGAGGACGGCTCCAATGGCCGCATCCTTCTCGAATTCGTTTAGGGCCTGTGCCATCAGCCGAAACATTGCCTTCGACAAGCAGTTGAAGCGCTCCGGTTTGGACAATTCGATGATGCCGACCCCATCGCGGCGCGCCCAAGTCACGGGCTCGCCCTGCCCGGTTTTGTCAGTAGTCAAGATGCTCTCCAGTGTCGCAGTGACGAGCGGTGAGGATTTCGACGAATGAGCAGCAATGAAAGACCGGCAGGACAAATCGCACCCATATGCGATTTCCGCCCCGGCGGCTTGCATCGGGGATGCCGTTCTGAAACCCAAGGCGGGCGCGCTGCGCAGCACAAAAGCAACGTCTGAACTCGTGGAGAGACAGTGACAATCAAGGGTAAGGCCTACATCGCGGGCATCTACGAACATCCGACGCGCCATGCCCCGGACAAGTCCACCCCGCAGCTCCATGCGGAAGTCGCGAAAGGCGCGCTGGCCGACGCCGGTCTAACGATCCGGGACGTCGACGGCTATTTCTGCTCAGGGGATGCACCAGGCATCCTGAACTCGCTGGTGATGGCTGACTATCTCGGCCTCAACAAGCTCAAGCATTTCGATTCAACCGACGTCGGCGGATCGAGCTACATCGCACATGTCGGACACGCTGCCGAGGCGATCGCCGCGGGCAAATGCAGCATCGCGCTGATCACATTGGCCGGGAAGCCTCGGACGGAGAAGCCGCCGGTGCGACCCGGCGGACCGGAGATTGCGTTCGAGGCCGCACTCGGCGGCGGTCCCGTCAACACCTATGCCATGTGCGCGATGCGCCATATGCACGAATACGGCACGACGAGCGCGCAGCTCGCCTGGGTCAAGGTCGCTGCCTCGCATCATGCCCAACACAATGAGCTCGCCTTCCTGAGAAAGGTCGTGACGGTTGACGATGTTGTCAACTCGCCGATGATTTCAGATCCCCTCCATCGAGACGATTGTTGCGTGGTGACGGACGGCGGTGGCGCGATCATTGTCACGACACCCGAAATCGCGAGAAGCCTCAAGCGACCGCTCGTTCAAGTCATTGGACATGGCGAATCGCAGAAAGGGCAATATGGAGGCAAGGACATCGACCTCACCCATTCCGGAGCGGTGCGTTCGGGACCGGCCGCATTCGCCGAGGCCGGGGTGGCCCACAAGGACATCAAATACGCCTCGATCTACGACTCGTTCACGATCACGGTCGTGATGCAGCTTGAAGATCTCGGGTTCTGCAAGAAAGGCGATGGCGGCAAGTTCGTATCCGACGGCAATCTCATTTCCGGGATCGGAAAGCTGCCGTTCAACACCGATGGCGGCGGAATGTGCAACAACCACCCCATCAACCGCGGCGGCATTACGAAGGTAATTGAGGCCGTACGCCAATTGCGCGGCGAAGCGCATCCCAAGGTCCAAGTCCCCAATTGTGACATCGCGCTTGCGCACGGAACCGGAGGCTCGCTCGGGATCCGGCACGGCTCGGCCACCTGCATTCTGGAGAGAGTCTGATGTCCGAACGAACCTATGCAGCCTCCATTCCGAATCCGGAGACCGAGGCGTTCTGGACGGCCGCCGCACAGGGCAAGTTCCTGATCAAGCGCTGCAGGGAATGCAAGGAGGCGCACTACTTTCCGCGCGCGTTGTGTCCGTTCTGCCAGGGCGATACCGATTGGGAAGAAGGCTCGGGCGAAGGCGTGATCTACACATACACCGTGACCCGGCGGTCGCCGACCGGACCATTTTCCTTGGGCTATGTCACGCTCAAGGAAGGTCCGACCATCTACACGAACTTCGTCGATTGCGACTTCGACCGCCTGGCAATAGGCGCGAGGGTGAAGGTCGTGTTCAAGCCGACCGAGGGCGGGCCCCCTCTGCCGCTCTTCACCCTGGCCTGACGCCACCGGGCAATGGCAACAGAAGGAATCGCCTGATGCCGATCGACTATCCCGCGGTACTCAATCTCAAGACCGAAGCCGCTCCCTATTCGTGGACCGATCGCGAGGTGATGCTTTATGCACTCGGCATCGGCATCGGCTCCGATCCTCTCGACGAAAAGGAACTCCAGTTCGTCAACGAAGCGTTTGCGACGCCCAGGCCGCTGAAAGTGGTCCCTACCTTCGCTTCGGTCTGCGTTTGGGGAGCGCGTCCGGGGCCGATTGACCTCAATCGTGTCATGGTCGTTGACGGCGAACGCGACATTATCTTCCACAAGCCGATGCCTGTCGCCGCCAACGTGACCGCAGATGCACGCGTCCGCGGTGTTTACGACAAGGGCAAGGACAAGGGGGCGATCATTCAGAACGAAGTCGTCGTCAAGGACAGCGACGGTGACAAGATCGTCACGATCGTTTCTTCGAGTTTTGCCAGGGGCGATGGCGGTTTCGGCGGCCCATCCGAGGGAATGCCCGAGCCTCACCAGGTACCCCGCCGGGCGCCGGACAGATCGGTCGACATCACCATTCGACCCGACCAGGCGCTAATCTATCGTCTGTCGGGTGATCGGAATCCTTTGCACAGCGATCCTGAATTCGCGCGCCGCGCCGGCTTTCCAAGACCAATCCTCCACGGCATGTGCACATATGGCCTGACCTGCAGGGCGGTTCTGCAGACGTACGCCGACTATGACCCGTCCGCCTTCCGTCGTCATCGCGTCCGCTTTTCCGCACCGGTGTTTCCGGGTGAGACCGTCTCAATTGACCTTTGGAAGGATGGCAATTCCATTTCATTCGAGGCGCATGTTCGGGAACGCAATGCGACCGTTGTCAAGAATGGCCAGACACTTCTGAGCTGAGCCCCTGCGACCACGCTGACGTTGCCAACTTTGCTAGCGGCTATACAGAACCATGCAACAAGACAGAACCGATCAATATCAGGACATCCGCGACGCTGTGAGCAAGCTCTGCGCCGAGTTTCCGGGCCAATACTGGCGCGAGCTCGATCGCAAGATGGCCTATCCGACCGAGTTTGTGAATGCTCTGACCCAGTCGGGTTACCTGGCCGTATTGATTCCGGAAGAATTGGGCGGTGCAGGACTGCCGCTTTCGGCCGGCACGGCCATCTTGGAAGAAGTGCATCGCTGCGGCTGCAATGCCGCCGCCTGTCATGCTCAGATGTATACCATGGGGACAGTGCTGAGACACGGCAACGACGTCCAAAAGAAGAAGTTCTTGCCGGATATTGCAAGCGGCAAGCTGCGCCTGCAGGCGTTTGGCGTGACCGAGCCAACCAGCGGCACCGATACCTCTTCCCTCAAGACGACCGCGCGCCGCGAAGGCGACCACTACATTGTCAATGGCCAGAAGATCTGGACGAGCCGCGCCGAGCATTCCGATTTGATGCTGCTATTGGCGCGCACGACCCCGAAAGACAAAGCCACAAGGCGTACCGACGGCCTTTCAGTGTTCATCGTCGATATGAAGGCGGCGCTTGGGAACGGGCTGACCATTCGTCCCATCCGCACCATGATGAACCACTCGACCACGGAGGTTTTCTTCGACAACATGAAGGTGCCGGCCGAAAACCTGGTGGGCGAAGAAGGCAAGGGATTCCGCTATATCCTCTCCGGCATGAATGCCGAGCGTATCCTGATCGCATCGGAATGCATCGGTGACGCCAAGTGGTTCATCAAGAAAGCGACTGACTACGCCAACCAGCGCATCCTTTTCGGTCGCCCAATCGGTCAGAATCAGGGTGTTCAATTCCCGATCGCCAAGGCCTTTGCAGCGATGCGAGCGGCGGAACTGATGGTGCGGGAGGCGACGAGGCTCTACGAGGCCGGCCTCGACTGTGGCGCAGAGGCGAACATGTCCAAGATGCTGGCTGCCGACGCCTCATGGGAGGCAGCCAACGCCTGCCTTCAGACCCACGGCGGCTTTGGCTTCGCCGAAGAGTATGATGTCGAGCGCAAGTTCCGTGAGACCCGGCTCTATCAGGTGGCGCCGATCTCGACGAATTTGGTGCTGTCGTATGTCGCGGAGCATGTGCTGGGCATGGCGCGCTCCTATTGAGCTTCGGTAGTTGAGGCAAGACCATGCTTGCGCTTGACGGAATCACCGTGGTGGCTGTCGAACAGGCCGTGGCCGCGCCATTCTGTACGTCTCGTCTTGCCGATGCGGGTGCCACCGTCATCAAAATCGAACGACCGGAGGGTGATTTCGCACGAGGCTATGACGCCGCGGCGAAAGGCCAGAGCAGCTATTTCGTTTGGCTCAATCGCGGCAAGACATCAGTCGTACTGGATCTTGCGACGGCCGAAGAACGCAGGAAGCTGGAGGCGTTGATTGCCGGCGCTGACGTACTCGTGCAAAATCTGAAACCCGGCGCAATGGACAAGCTCGGCTTTTCTCTCAATCGTCTGCGCAACGATTATCCGTCCTTGATTTGCTGCACGATCACGGGCTACGGCAGTGAAGGTCCTAACGCCCATCGCAAGGCGTACGACCTGCTGATTCAGGCCGAGAGCGGTCTTGCGTCAATTACGGGGGGGCCGGAGGGACCCGCGCGAGTCGGCGTCTCCATAGTCGACATTGCCACCGGCGCCACCGCGCATGCGGCAGTGCTCGAGGCGCTGTTCGCGCGCACGCGGACCAATCAGGGCGCGGATATCCGCATTTCGATGTTCGACGTGATGGCCGACTGGCTGACGGTCCCGCTGCTGAACGCCGAGGCCGGTCATCCGCCAAAGCGGCTGGGGCTCGCACACCCCTCGATCGCCCCTTATGGCGTGTTTCAGTCGAAGGACGGCAAGGATATTCTGATCTCGATCCAAAACGAGCCAGAATGGAGAAGGCTTTGCTCGGAGGTGCTTGGTGCGCCCACACTGCCTGATGATCCTCGTTTCAAGAACATGGTGGAGCGGGTTCGCAACCGGAAGCTCACGGACAAGGCGGTCGCGGATGTTTTCGCGACCTATCCCAGCAAGACCTTGCTGCAGCGCTTAACCGAAGCCGATATTGCATTCGCGGAAGTCAACACGATGTCGGATCTGGCCAGACATCCGCACCTGCGGCGCATCACAGTCGACACGCCGGCTGGCCCTGTTGCCTATCCGGCGCCAGCGCCCGTTGTGGTCGGCAGACCCCGCACCTATGGCGCCGTCCCTGCGCTCGGCGCCTCTCAAACCCGAGGAGTCTCGCATGAATGAAACAGCGCATGACCCCGACGGGATCATTCATTCCCTTGCGAACGGCCCGCTCCTGGAAATCGTCATCGATCGTCCTGCCAAGCTCAACGGCTTTACGCCCAAGATGCTGCGCGAATACGCCTATGCCGTCACCGCCTACGAGGCCGGTGCCGAGTTCCGATGCGCTTTGGTTCGCGCGAATGGCCCTCATTTCACGGCTGGTCTTGACCTGCCCAAGGTTTCGGAGTGCTTGCAACGTGGCGAGGAGGTCTATCCCAAAGATGCCCTCGACATGTGGGATCTCAGGCCTCCATTCCGAAAGAAGCCCCTAGTAGTCGCTGTTCAGGGCATTTGCTTCACTGTCGGAGTCGAATTGATGTTGTCGGCGGACATCGTTGTTGCGGCTCACAATTGCCGGTTCGGCCAGATGGAAGTGAAGCGCGGCATCATGGCCCGGGGCGGCGCGACCATTCGGATGATCGAGCGCGCAGGCTAGGGCAATGCCATGCGATACCTGCTCACTGGAGAGGAATGGGGCGCCGATGCTGCACTGCGCCTGAACTTCGTTCAGGAGATCGTACCGGCAGGTCAGGAGCAAGGCCGAGCGCGTGAACTCGCCCTGAAGATCGCAACTGAGGCCGCCCCGATTGCGGTCGAGGAGACACGACGTAACGCGCGCTGCGCGATCGAACAAGGATCTCAGGCAGCGATCGCGCAATTCGAGGAGATCGGTCAGCGTTTGCGAGCAACGGACGATGCTGCCGAGGGCGTCAGGAGCTTCGCCGAAAAGCGTCCTCCGAACTTCTCAGGTCGATAGATGGGTAGATCATCTATAGTCTTTTGTCCTTACTGACGCGTGACGTGGTTTTCCTTGATTATGGTTTCATAGCGCGCCTGCTCATCGGCTATGAAGGCCTGCGCCGTCGGGATGTCGCCGCCGAGAATCGTCAGACCAAGCTTGTCCATTTTTTCTTTGATCACGGGATCGACTAGAACTGCATTGAGAGTTGCATTCAGCTTCGTCAGAATTTGAGGCTGCAGTCCCTTTGGACTGACCAGGATTGTCCAGGCATACGCGCTATAATCCTTGACATTCGTTTGCTCGGCGATCGTTGGAACGTCCGGCAAATTGGGGCTGCGCTCCGGCCCCCGGCCCCAAGTGCCTTGAATTTTCCGGCCGTAATATATTCGGTGGCAAGGGCTGCCGAAACGAACGCGATATCAATCTCGTGCGATAGCAGCGCGTTGATGATCGGCGCTTCCCCTTTATAAGGAATATGCAGCATCCTTGTACCGCCTATCCGCGCCAGTTCTTCATGAAGGATATGATTGGGACTCGCCGCCCCAACCGATCCAAATGTAACCGTCTCCGGATTTTGCCTCGCATATTCGTAGAGCTCGGCTACCTTGCTTGCCCGAAAATCGTCCCTCGCGCAAAGGATGAAGGGGACTGCATTGACGCTCCCTATGATGTCGAGATCCCGTGAGGGTGAATACGGAAGTGAAGGATCAACTTTGGACAGAATCGCGGTCGGTCCGACCCCGCTAATGCCGAGCGTGTAACCATCCGGCTTTGGTTTTGCGACCGTGTCAACTCCAATCGCCCCGGATGCGCCAGGCTTGTTCTCAACAAGAAAGGTCTGCCCTAACCGGGTCTTAAACGCCTCGGCCAGCAGTCGAGCCGCCACGTCGGTAGCTCCGCCCGCGGCAAATGGGACAACCAGTCTCACTAAACGATCTGGATATTCCTGCGAAGACGCGGAGCACGGCACGAGCAACAAGTGAAGACAACAAAGACGCGCAAATCGACGCCAAGCCAGTCTCACGGTGGTCCTCCGGGATCCCACGAAAGACGGGAACGGCACCCGCCGCAAGAACTGCAACGCTTCGATAGGGTCTCTGCAAGAAAAACCTGCTGCGACCACGCAATTCGCAGATACGAGTTATTTCGTCTGACGCACGCTAATTTTTGGTACAACCAAAAATAGTCAAAATCGATGCACACCTATCGGCTTTGCAGCGTGGTCATACTGGTCGTGCCATGAATCAGAGAAAGTCGGGACAGCTTTCTACGAAAACCCGCAATCCAAAGGTGACTCTTCGGCAGCTTCGACACGCGGTTATTGCCGCAGATTTCGGAAGTTTCCGTCAGGCAGCTGAGGCGTGCTTTGTAAAGCAGTGCACTTTAAGCCGTTCGATTCAACAGTTAGAAGCTCTGGTGGGTACAGCCATCTTTGAGCGATCGACTGCTGGGATTCGACCTACCGCAGCCGGCCGCAGCTTTCTTCGACTAGCGCGTTCGATGCTCGATCAAGCGGATACACTTGTCGCGACAACGCATGCAAACGGACGGGGTGATGTTGGTCGACTTGCGATTGGCTTCTGGACTTCCTTGACCACCGGCAACCTCCGTGCCTCCCTGCTTGACTATAGGAGCGTATAACCCTCGCCGCCTTCCTCATCGAAGAGATTGGCGTAGATCGGCGAGTTGAACGAGGGGGTCGCCGAGCTTGAGCGAGAGGTAGTCGCGGCCTTCCTCGGAGCGCTTGGACCAGGCCGCACCGATTTCGACCTTATGAGGTGCACCACATAAGGTTGATTGGACGAACCCGCTTAGCGGGAGGGTATCCGTGTTGAGCGCGGCGTATCCCCTTGAAGTTAGCCCTTGTCTCTGACCCCGGCACCACCCGCACAGCGACGTAATCCACCCCATTTCAGGAGCGCCCTTGGAGACGTCCCGATCGTTGTTGAGCTACGTCGGGCCGACATTGCCGGAATGAACGTTACGCGGCCCTCGTGACGTGGGCAACGGGCTTGATCGTCATGCAATCGCGATGAGCTTGAAGGGCCGCATGCAGAACCGACAATTGCTTATGCGCCTTCAATCGTCGGAAGCCCTTGTTGGCCTCGATCATGCCGGCCGCGACCCATCGCAAGGCCATACCGGCATCCCGCCAGCGTTTGACGTTGCGCGTGACGCGGCGAATGGTGCCCATCATGTTCTCGGCGATGTTGGTACGAGCGAGCGATCGACGAAGCTCCTTTGGCAGCTTCACCCGGACGACAGTGAGGATTTCGTCGAGGCCTTCGAGGATGCTGGCCGCTACGCCGGGCCATTGCTGGTCGAGTCGACGCGCGAGATTGCGGATCAGTTTTTCAGCCTTGTCGGCGTCATCGAGCTCCCAGGCCTGGCGCAGCACCCGACGGGTGGCCGCATGATGCTCTTTCGGCAGGCGTTCTATAATGTTGCGCGCCTTGTGGATCTGGCAGCGCTGGATCGCGGCGGCCGAACCGAAGGTTGGCATTCGATCCGCGTCAACAAGCAATGGCGGCTGGTCTTCCGATGGAATGGCGGCCGGGGCGAAGCGGAGAGCGAAGCAGGACTGGAAAGGGCGAGACCGATGTTGATGACCAAGCGCAAGCCGGCTACGGTCGGCGAGATACTGATCGAAGAGTTCATGGAGCCGCTCGGGCTGAACCAGGGTGCGCTCGCCGAGGCGATGGGCGTGCAGCGCAAGCACGTCAATGAGCTGTGCAACAACCGGCGTAACGTCACCGCCGCGACTGCGCTGATCCTTGCCCGCGTATTCGGCAACAGCCCCGATTTCTGGCTCAACGTGCAACGCCGCAGCGACCTCTGGAAAGCGATGCACAGCCCCAAGGAGCAGGCGCGCATCAAGCGCGCCAAGCCCCTGAAGGCAGCGGCGTGACGCCCTACGCTGTTGCGGCCGTCCGCCGCCGTGCGCAAGTATTTTTATACCAAAGTGCGAAGAGGGCTGTGGCGGTAGGAAGGGCCGTTCGTGCGAGTCTGGAGCAATGTCCCGCTCCAATCGCCAACGTCCGGCCACTGCGTCCGAGCAGCTTGAAGCGCTGCTGGGTTATCCGTGGCCGTGTCCCGGCCGACCGCCCAAGCACGACCTTACGACATGGCCGTCACCGACGACCGGCCGGAGGATATTCCCGTCACCTCCCTGACGCCGATGATGGCATCAATTGCTAACTGCCTGCTGCCGCGCGCGATCGAGCGCTGTCATCACGTCGCGGCGGATGTCCTCATAGTCTTCCAGCCCAACCGACAATCGGATCAGGCCGTCGGTGAACCCGTGCCTGTTCCTCTCTTCGGCCGAATAGGTCGAATGGGTCATGCTCGCGGGATGCTGCACCAGCGTTTCCGCGTCACCCAGGCTTACTGCCCGCGTCACAAGCGAGGTCGCGTCCATGAACGCCCTCCCTGCCCCGAGGCCACCTTTCAGCTCCATGGCGATCATGCCGCCGAACGCCTTCATCTGGCGCTTGGCGAGCGCATGTTGCGGGTGATCGGGCAATCCCGGATAGAAGACGCGCTCGATCGCGGGATGGGCCTCAAGGTCATGCGCGAGCTTTTCAGCCGTGGCGCAATGGCGATCCATCCGCAGTTGCAGTGTCTTCAGCCCTCGCAGCACCAGAAATGAATCGAGTGCGGAGATGCATGCGCCGTTCATTTCCTTGATTCCGACCGACCGGAATTGGTTGATCAGCTCCCGACGCGAGACGACGGCGCCGGCAAGCAAGTCTCCATGGCCACCGAGATACTTCGTTGCCGAATGCACGACGATATCGGCGCCAAGGGTGAGAGGACGCTGCAGGTACGGCGTGCAATAGGTGTTATCGACGACGAAGAGCACGTCATGTCGTCGGCAGACCTCGGCCACGGCCGCGATGTCGACGACGCGCATATTCGGGTTCGACGGCGTCTCTGTCACGACCAATCGCGTCTCCGGGCCAAGAGCTACAGCGACATTGCCGGCGTCTGTCATGTCCACAAATCGCGTGGTGACACCGAACCGCTCCAGTTGATGGTGAAGCAGGGCGAATGTGCAGCCATAGAGTGTCTTGTCGGCGACGATCTCGTCGCCGGCCTTTACGAGCGTCCAGATGACCGCGGTCAGCGCGCCCATGCCCGAGGAGGTAGCGAGTCCGGCTTCCCCTTCTTCCAGCGCTGCGAGACGCGCTTCCAGCACGCTCGCTGTCGGGTTGCCGACGCGGCTGTAGATGTAGCCCTGCTCTTCGCCAGTGAAGCGTCCGCTGCCGGTGTCCGTGGTATCGAACGCATAGGTCGACGTCAGGAAGACAGGCGGGTTCAGGGCGCCATGATAGTCGAGCGGATCGTAGCCGTGGTGGATGGCCCGCGTGGCAAATCCCTGTTGTTCATTACCCAGCAAAATCGGGTGTTCCCTTAACAAGCGTGAGCGGGCGCGATCAGGCCGCCGACCGATGGGGATTTAGCCGTCTACCACTCTCGCAATAGCCGTCCAGCCATGCGGTGCGTCCGGCCCGTCCCGCCCAGAGCATCGGGAAGAAGCTCTCATCGAGCCTGGGGTCATCCGTCCGCTGGTAGCGGCGATAGATATAGCCGCCGGGCCGGTCGCTGAATTCCGCGGCGGCCGGGATCATGTGGACCCCGATCGACCGGCGCATGCGATCGCCAGTCGTGTTGGGGCCGGACCCGTGCCAGATTTCCCCGGCGTGGAAGACGCAGGAGCCGGCTGGCACTTCGATGAAGACGGGCTCGGAAGGCTCGACACCTGCCGCCTTTGCCGCCGCCTTCATCTGTGAGCGGTAGTCGTCCTGTCCATGGAACGCCTCCGGCAAGGGGGTAAGCGGCCAGAGATGCGAGCCCGGGACATATTCGAGCGTCCCGGCATCGCGGTGCGTATCGTCCAGCGTCACCCAGCACGTCACCGTCTGCGCCGGGTCGAGGAAATCCATGAATGATGAATCCTGGTGGTAAGCGATCGGCTTTGTCTTCGGCGCCTTCCACCAAATGGTGTCCTGTCCGAGCCGCACGCCGGACCAGCCCGTGAGGCGCGCCGCCGCGCGGCCGACATCCTCGGAAAGCGCCAGCCTCGCCACGGTCAGGTCGGCCTTCCAGGCATTGGCTATGTGACGGGTAACGTCGGGCAGGCTCATGCCTTCGCGCCAATACCATTCGTCCGGATAGACACCGGTATCGAACCGACCGGCAAAGAGCTTGGGGAAGCTGTCGCGCAGCGCCGCAACCCTGTCCTCGGACAGGAAGCGCTCGACGATCAGGAAGCCGTCCCGGCGAAAGCGGTCGATATCGGCTTCGGTGATATTGGCTAGCGGGGGGAGATCAAAGGCAGGCATGCCGTATTCCATCTGTCACAACGCTTACATCATGATATTATCATCGGTATGCGCATCGATCGAACGAATGAATTACGGAACATGGTGCCAGAAACCAATCTCGACCGAACAGACGTCGGCATTCTGCATCTCTTGCAGAATAATGCTCGGCTTTCCGTCAAGGAGATCGCGGCCGAGGTCGGCCTTGCCCCATCCTCGACCCACGAGCGCATCAAGCGGATGCGCGACAGCGGCATCTTGCGCGGCATACATGTCGAGGTTGACCCCAAGGCGCTCGGCATCGGGCTCGAAGCCCTGTTCATGATCGAGATGTCGAAGCACAAGCGCGGCACGGTCGACAAGTTCATGGACGATATCGTCAACGTGCCGGAGGTCCGCTCGGCTTTCCTCGTCACGGGACGCTACGATCTCGTCGTCCATGTGGTGGTGCGGGATACGCAGCATCTCAAGGATCTCGCGCTCGACCAGTTCACGAACCGGCCGGGCGTCACGCGGATCGAGACGTCGATCATTTTCGATGCTAGGCGGCGCTACCAGCTTCCGGTTTTGCGCTCGCTGCGATGAAGCGGATATCCAATTCGGCCGACCTGCCTCGAGCACGCTGGCAGGCTGGCGTCGTCGCGGAGACAGGGTGGTCTCCCGTTATGCCGTTCTCATGCTCGCCGGCATGCTTGAAATCGCCGCGCCGGTCGCTGTCCCGGCGCAGACGCTGCCGGTCGAGCGTCCACAGACGACCGATCCCTATGCCGCCCGAACGCCGAAGCCTCGCAGCGCTTCGGCGTTCGGGCGGCCTGGATCAGGGCTGTCCTGCGCGCCGAGAGCGCGGGCGACGTGCGCGAGGACGGACAGAAGATCCTGCTTGCCGTCAAGAACATGGACGGCGAGACGATCGCAGCATGGCCGGCCGTTCTTGACGA
This sequence comes from Bradyrhizobiaceae bacterium PARB1, assembly GCA_002256345.1. Lineage (GTDB taxonomy): Bacteria > Pseudomonadota > Alphaproteobacteria > Rhizobiales > Xanthobacteraceae > Tardiphaga. Next base: position 18,160 of record NKIY01000018.1, read on the forward strand.
CTTCGTCGGGCGCGGCCTCAGGCGCCCCGAGTTTCTCATCGTGGACGGCGCGCCGGGCCTGGACAAAGCGATCGCCGCCCTCTGGGACGGGGCGCCGGTCCAGCGCTGCACGGTGGGGTCGTTGAAAAAGCCTGAATTGGCTGATTCCATTCTCGTCGGCGATTCGCGATCGGCGCAGCAACGAGATGCGGGGGCGCAAGGAGCGGGGTCAACTGGAGCTCTTCATCACTGGTTCGCTCAAGCGTCTCATTCCAGACGAGCACGTGCTGGTGCGGGTCGATCGTGTGCTTGACCTGTCGTGGCTAAGCGAAGAGGTCACCGACTGTTATGCACCAACGACCGTCGGCCCGCCATCGATCCCGAAGTGGCGGTACGGTCTGCTCATCGGCATCGTGCGATCGCAAGCTGATGCGCGAGGCGCGCATTGATCAGCGTGTTCTAGACGATCGGCGCGCCGCTGGTGCGTGTCGTACTGGAGTCGGTAAAGCCCCGCGACGTAGTGGCTATCCCGCGCGCCGCCGTGCTGACCGATCAGCAGGGCGATTTTGTTTATGTCGTCGGCAAAAAAGACATCGCGCAACAGCGCCGGGTCAAACTGGGTCAATCAACGGCAACGACGGCTGCGATCATCGAAGGGCTACAGGTTGGCGAGCGGGTTATTGCTGAAGGAATTCAGCGCGTGAGACCGAATACACCGGTTGCGCCCGCTCCGGTAGAGGCTTTGTCCCCGCCATCGAAACCAGCCCAGCGGGGATAAGGCATGATCTCCAATCTTTTCATCGACAGGCCGCGTCTTGCCATTGTGATCGCCATCGTGATGACGCTGGCAGGCGGGCTCGCGATGATGCGCATCCCAGTCGCCCAACTTCCCGATATTGTGCCGCCTCAGGTCCGGGTGACCGGCATCTATCCCGGCGCGTCTGCCGAGGTTGTGGAAGCGACTGTGGGACAGCCGATCGAGTCGAAGGTGATCGGTGCAATTATGGCTCCTACACCCTAACCGTCAGCTTCGCCCTCGGAACGAACGCCGACATCAATACAGTCAATGTCAATAATAGGGTTCAGACCGCCCTTGCCCAGCTTCCGCCCGAGGTCCGGGCGCTCGGCCTCACGGTTCAAAAGCAATCTTCGTCCATTCTGCAGTTCATCTCCGTCTATAGTCCTGCGCAGAAGTACGACACATTGTTCATGACGAACTACGCCACGATCAACGTGCTGGACGAGTTGTCCCGAACCCCCGGTGTCGGCTCGGCGCAATTGTTCAGTCGCATGAACTATTCGATGCGCATCTGGTTCGATGTGGAAAGGTTGTCGAGTCTTGGGTTGGCACCATCGGATGTGATCCGTGCGATCCAATCCCAGAGCGTGCAGGCGCCGGTAGGTCGGATCGGCGCGCGTCCCGTCCCCGACGACCAGCGCTTTCAGCTCAACGTGCAGACGCAAGGGCGACTGACCTCCATCGCCGAGCGCAGCTTCCGCTTCGCTGCCATCGTGCAGCCAATCCACGGACATGCCTTCCTCAGCAAGCGTCCGGGACAGGCCCTCGCCGATCATCGCATCATCTTCCAGGAGCAGGACGCGCATCGCTTTGTCTCTGGCAAGTTAAGTAATGAGTTCTCTCGATAAACTCCAACAAGAACGTGGCCGACTTTTAACGGAGGATTCCCAAATTTCCTCGACTATCGGTCACCGCATACGAAGTCATATGAAAACAAACTTCTATGAAGGAACATGAACGGAGAATGTGACACTCCCGTTCTGCCTGCGCTCGGAATAATTATTTTTGGTTGGTAGTCCGGCCGCTTGGCCGTTATATCGAGCACCTTTTCACGTCTAAATCGCGCGTCCAGAGCGCGACAGTTTCTCAGATACGAGACTTTCTGCATTTGTGTGGGATGGTACCACCAAGAATACCGATCAGTCGCAGGTAGCTTGAGAATGACGGACTTATTTTGGCGCACTTGGGAAATTATTTCGCTGATCGAACAGGCAGCCGATCAGAGCGCAATTCAAGACAGTCTTATAAATATCGCTAAAAGCTACGGATTTTCATCGGTATTTGGCGGAATCGTGCCTCCGGGTGATATTGAAAATTCAAAGGCCGAAATCCAAACGCGTGCAGTCGTGCAATATTTCCCCAAAGGCTGGGCAGCCAGATACGTCGATCAGAATTATCTTCCGCGCGACCCGATCATAGGCCGACTTCAAAAAGATCGAAATTCCTTTTCCTGGTCGGAAAGTTATAAATCCTGCTCGGAACCAGACAACGTGCGGGTTATCGGAGGTGAGGCTGCCGACTTTGGGCTGGTCGAAGGCTTCGTGATCCCGATCACAACGCTCGACCATCGAACGGCCGCGCTGTCATTCGGCGGAGCAAGGGACGACCTCAGCAATAGTGACCGATCAGCACTTGCTTTTCTTGCGAATTTTGCCATCGGACATTGGTTGCATCTCCGCCGCCCGAGATCGACCCGTAACAGGATGCTGTCGCCCCGCGAATTCGACTGTCTTCTCTGGGCCGGGGAAGGTAAAACCGATTGGGAAATATCTGTCATCCTCGGAATTTCTCGGTCGACTGTAACGAAGCACATCAGCTCTGCACGAGAAAAACTTGGCGCGGTAAACAAAACACACGCCGTAGCAATAGCGATGCGTATGAAGATTTTGGGTTAAAGCCACCGCATTGATGCCGAGTTGCCGCACGGTCCTCCGGTGTAAAATTGAATCTCGAAACCGTCGGCTGAGCAAGAATCGTGGAGCGCATTACAGCGCGCAAGCCTTTTGCTCCGTCCTTGCGCTGAAGGTGAGGTTTGGGTCGTAAGCGTGTAGCTGAGGCCGTTCAGGCTTTGAAGCGCCAGGGCATGAGCGCATCGATCTGAGAGATCGGCTAGCCCTGCGCGATCCGCTCGAGAGTCTGTGTGAGCCAGGCGTGCGGATCGACGTCATTCATCTTCGCGGTCTGCAGCAGCGTGGCGATGGTCGCCCAAGTCCGGCCGCCGCCATGGCTGCCCGCGAACAGCGCATTTTTTCTTGTAATGGTTTGCGGGCGGATTGCCCGCTCGACAGTGTTGGAGTCGATCTCGATGCGGCCGTCACTCAGGAAGCGCTCGAGAGCTGCGCGCCTGGACGTAGCATAGCGGATTGCCTCGGCGAGTTTGGATTTGCCGGGGAGGCGGGGCAGCTCCTTCTCCCACAGATCGAAGAGCGCTGCGACGATGGCGGCGGACTTCTCCTGTCGCACCGTCACCCGCGTTGCGGGATCCTGGCCGCGGATGCCGGCCTCGATCTCCCAGAGCCCGGCCATCATCTTGACGGTCTGCGTCGCCAGGTGCGAGCTCTCGTTGACGTGGAGCTCGTAGAAACGCCTCCTGACGTGGGCAGAGCAGGCCGCCAGCGTTACGCCCTCATTGGCGCCCGCCGACCTCGCGAGCCGATTATAGGCGGCATAGCCGTCGATCTGCAGGATGCCGGCAAAGTCCGCCAGATGGCGCTCGACGCATTCGCCGCCGCGGCTGTCCTCGAAGCGATAAGCCACCATCGGCGGACCATTGCCGCCAAAAGGCCTGTCGTCCCGAGCATACGCCCACAGCCAGGCTTTTTGCGTCTTGCCCGATCCGGGAGCCAGCGTCGGCAAGGTCGTCTCATCGGCGAAGATCCGCTCACCCTGCTTGATCTTCTCCAGCACGTAGTCGGCCAACGGCTGCAATTCGAAGCCGACCTTGCCCATCCATTGCGCCATCAAGGATCGGTCCAGATCGACACCGTCACGCCCGTAGATCGCTTCCTGGCGGTAGAGGGGCAGCCCGTCGGCGTATTTGGCCACCGCGATCTGGGCAAGAAGCGCTTCGGTCGGAAGGCCGCTCTCGATCAGATGGGCGGGCGCCGGAGCCTGAACCACGCCATCACGGTTGCGATAGGCGTATTTCGGGCGGCGGGTGACGATCAGGCGGAACTTCGCTGGCGTCACGTCCAACCGTTTTGAGACGTCCTCGCCGATCAGGACCTTCTCCAACCCTTCGCAACCAGGAGGCACCTCGGGCTCGATGACGATCTCGACCCGCTCCAGATGCGCGCCGAACTCCTTGCGGGGCCGCGGCGCGCGTTTTTCCTTGTCCTTGCCGCCGGCCTTGGCCAGTTCGGCTTCTATCGCCGCCACGCCGGTGGCGATCTCGTCAAATGCGAAGGCGATCTGCTCATCGCTCGGCTTGTCGCTACGTAAGCGTTCCGAGCGCGTGCCGTAAAGCGTGCGCTCGAGCATCTTCACGATCGCCGTCAGCTCCACGATCCGCGCATCGGCTGCCTGATTGACTGCGGCAAGATCGGCGTTGGCCGTCGTCAGCGTCGCCATCTCGGAGGCAATGCGGCTGTTCTCGGCCTCGATCGCCGCCCGCTCTTCCGCCAAGGCGAGGATCAGCGCGTGGGCTTCGGCAAGGGTCGTCGGAAGCTCTGTAACGGGCATCGTCATCCGCCGCCATCACAGCAGAGTCGCCGCCAATCTTCCAAAGCCTTTTAGCGCCCTGATTCAATTCGCCGCAGCTGGTTAGCCCACCGTTTGTGGGCGCTTCACAACCACCGGACGCACCTTCGTCCAGTCCAGGCCGTCAATCAGCGCGAGCAATTGCGCGTGGTTCAGCTGCACCCGGGTCGGCGCAATCTTCGGCCAGCAGAACTTTGTATCCTCGAGCGTCCTGTACCTCAATTGAGAATGCAGACTCGAGCCCGCGCGAGACCAGGTTGTCCAGCAGGGCCTGAACCGTTGCGGCATTCTCGGTCGCCCCTTCCACCAGCGCCAGCGGATGCTTGTTGCCTTCGCCGTCAACCCCGATCGCGGCGACCAGCACGAGATCGTCGCCGAGATGCAGCCCATCGATTTGGACCACCAGAAGGTCGAGCGCGGACAGATCGGCAGCCATGAAGTCGGCCAGCCGCGCCGCCGACAGCGCTACGAACCTCCGCGAGGCCGCCGACTTCGAAACCCCCGATCCGGGCGGTGCCGGCACGTCACCCTCGGGCAGCCGGACAGCGCGGCCGAACCGGCGCGTCGACACATTGATCAGCATCAGGTTCATCGCCCAACGACCGAGCCAATCCTCCTCCGCCGCCGTTTCCCAGCTCGGGATCGTGACCTCGCGGCCGTCCACGCCTCGGACCCGCGGGCGCTCGACCTCGATCTTGCCGCCGTGGAAGCCGATCCGTCCCCGCGTTCGGCCCCAACGGTGCGCCCGCCGCGCCGCGTCGCGACCGTGGCGCGGCCCGCAGGCCGCCGTGACATCCGCCTCCATCATCGTGCCGAGCGCCTCGATCCCTGCCGCAAGGCAGAACCGATCGAAGCTCGCCCGCACTTCTGCAAACGCTTCGTCCACAGCCCCGGTCGCCGGCGAACCAGCCGGTGTGATATCTCTCGTCATGGCGTTGCTCTCCTTTGTGGAATCAGCACCCCGAGCCTACCGGCTCAAGGTGGGCAACGCCGACCTCTTCAGAAATTCAACAGAACCCGGGACATCCCCACACGCTTACTTTGGGTCATTACAATCAGCCTGCGATAATGTTTATTATCGATAGCTTTGACCCTTGATTGATTGGGTTTCGGGCTTTTCAGCATCGAGTTCGCGGACGATTTTTTCCTGTTCAGCGCGGAGCTTCGCCAAGGCATCGGTCTGGATCAAGGATGTCGGCAGCGGCTGCGCCGGGTGTTCCGCGATGGCCCGTGCTGCCTCGACCGCCGCGGCCGCCTCCCGAGCTTCACGCGCCGCCGATTGTTGCGAACCGACTACGATGGCCCTTTCCTCCCGCAGCTCCTCCTGTGAGGCAGGATCAATGCCTCCGCGGCCCTCTTGCCGCCGCTCGGCGTCGATTGCGCGACTTGCGAGATGTTCAGCGGACGTCGCCTCGCGCTCTTCCTTGACCCGAATCTCCTGGGCGCGCTCGATGAGACGATCCGCGTTCACGCCAACGACGGCTTCGACTTCCGCCCGGCTGAGCTGCCGGACGCCCCGCTCCTGGATCCGCTGCAGATCGATACGATTGGCGAGCGTTTCCAGGTAGCGTGCCGACGTCTCACGAAATTGCTGCTTCGTCTCCCCATCCAGCAGATCGCTGGTTCGGGAAACAGCATCGTTCATGAGCCGCAGATCCTGGACCATTTGCTCCGACGTAATTGGCATCTCGACCTCCCTCGTCAAAAACTCCACACGCTTGCCGATCGTTTGAAGAATGGCCCCGACTGTCTGCGCCATCAACAGCCGTTCGAGCATATCCTTCGCGAGCGCGTTTGAGGGCTGCTCCGCCGCGACCGTCTTCCAGGCCACGATGCTCTCGTTGACAACTTTGCGATCCGGCGCAGACATCGGCAGACGGATCGGATTTGTTTTCGCCACTCGGATCCGCTGCCGGGCATTATCGATGAGACGTTGGTTGTTGGGATCGGCGGCATAGGCGCGATCCCGGGCCTCTCGCGCCCGGCGCGGACGATCCGCCGCCTCGACGATCGCCTTATCCTTCGCCCCATAGCTTTGCGACGAGGCTCGCTCCTTCGCCGATGTCGCGACAATCTTCAGGCCCTGTGCCTGGGCATGCTGCGCATAGATCTCGCGCCACTCCGCGAACGTGTCCCGATTGGGATGGATTTTCTGACCGGATTCGTTCTTCACGGCAATGACGGCGTGAGCGTGAATATGCCCGGCCGTCTCCTTGTCGGTGTGAACACCGAACATGAACTTATGATCGGCAAAGCGATTGTGCAGGAACCCGCGCGCAGCATTGGTCAACGCGGCAACGTCAGTGCCGGACTTCGCCGATATAATAAGGTGCATCGTATCTCGCGCGGATTGCGACCGGAGCGACGGCCCCCATTCGCGCGCGGCGAGCCGCGCATCCGCCACGTTGGAAACGCTCTTGCCGTGGTCGTCGATTGCCGCGCCCTTCTCGATCAGCTTGTTGAGCCTGTAGGTGACGCCGTCGCGACCGTGACCGGTCGCTTCCGGCCGGAGAACCACCGCCTCCGCGCCAATGCCGGAGGCTGCTTCGACCCTGGCGAAAACGGCCGCACTGGACGCCGAATCAAGACGGCGCGGTTTGGCTCCATGCTCCTGATTGGCCGCCTGGGCTTCTCGAATCCGGAAGCGCTCTTTGCCGCTGCCGGCCATCGCCGCGACGACGCGCGCTTCCAGTTCGCCCGCACCATCGGCATCGATGCGCGCGGCGTGGCGATGGCCGGAGAAGGCGGCGGCGATCACCCGCTCGTACGTTGCGCGGCCTTCGGGAGTGTCCGGGACGCTTGTCAGCTTCAGGCGGAACGCCCCCACATCTTGACTTTCGGCACGCTTCGAAAAGTCCGCCGACCACGCCTTGATTTCCTCCGCGACAGCCTCCCGATCCGTCAACATCCGCCCGTCGTGCGTCTCGAGCGGGACGTCCTCCCGTTGAACATACTGCCCGGTCGCGGTCGCACGCGCGATGCCGCGCGCGTAGGACACCACTTTTATCACTGCCGGCTGATACCCGGCCGCAAGCTGCCGAGCACGGCCGAGCGCTCCGCCTTGCCTTGCCCGGTCGGCGCTCATGCCTCCACCGGAAGCGCCGCCGCTGAAACCGCCGTCGATTGGATTGGGCGCTGCACCGCGCGGGGTTGCGGCGCGGCTGCCGCCGCTGCCGCCAGCGCCCGCGGCGGGCAGCGACCTCGATCGCTCCTCGTCGAGTTCGCCCGTAATGGTCGCGCCTCGAATGATCTCTTGGGCTGGCGGCGACTTCGGAAGAGGTGGAAGCCTTACCCGACGGCGAAGCAAATCATCCTCGATTCCACCGCCCGGCCCTGGACGTCGTCGATCCGCGCGTGCTTGAGCAACCGTACGGCGCGTCGCCTCGACCTGCTCGAGCCACCAGGTGATTTGCGCGGCGCGGTTCACGAAGCCGCCTCGTCGGTCAATTCGGGAGGCAAAATGAGCTTCGCCTCCCGCCGTAGCTTCGAGCCATAGGCGACCGTCATCTCGGTCAGTTCGTCATTGATGGAGGCGACGACCTCATGCAGCCCGCGCCACACCGGCTCGGTGTCCTCGATCCGCACGGCCTGGCCGCGATGGATGGCCTTTAGCACCTGCGCCAAATTGCGGCCGACCATACGCACCTGTTGTGCAAGCTCGATCACCACTTTCGTGTTTTCGGCCGACAAGGCCGGGCCGGCCTGAACCGACGCGCGAATTAGCCGACGAACCACTTCGGCTTTCGGCAATCCATAGAGCTCCACCGCACGTTTCAGGTGCGCCTCGTCGGCATCGGACAACTCGGTCCGAAGCCTCGGCTTCCGTCGTGGGACTGCTATGGAGCGAGCCATCCGCCCCTCCCCCTTCTCTTCCCGTTCGCACGGCTCAGCGGTCGCAGACCCGAGCCGACCGCTGGCGATCCGATTAGGATCGACAGCGAAGCGCGACAGCGCCCTTCGGCTGCGTCCAGCAGCCGTCCCCCGGTTTGGCCCACAAACCGGTATCTTGTCAACCAATATCTAATACACTGAATGTTAGATACTCAGCGCATGAAGAGCGCTTGCGTTCAAAAGAGGTGTCCGAATGAACTCTCCAACCTTATGGCGCGCAGTGCCTTCCACAAGCTCCTGATTGCGGCAATACCGCAATTCGTCAATGCCGCGTTTCGCCATGTCGTGACGGCCACAGCAAAGAAATGCCGGAATAACGCAATTCGGCAAGACCGTAACCCGGCAGAACGCGAATACCGCAACGCCGTAACAACCTCTTTCGACATCGCGGCAATGCGGCATCACCGCACTCGCAAAATCACCGATTAACCAATGCATTGCGACAAAACCCCAATCACGATCTACCGAAAAGAGATAATGCGCGATTGCCGCAAGTTCATTATGTTGTATGTTGTCATTCCAACGACGGAGCTCACCGCCTAAGGAGGACCAAGTGCCGAGCATCTTCGCCGTGGCAAACCCGAAAGGCGGAAGCGGCAAGACGACCGTCGCGATCATCCTCGCCGGCGAGTTCTCCAAGCACGGTTATTCGGCCGCCATCGTTGATGCCGATCCGCAGGGATCCTCTTACCAATGGCATGCGTCATCGGTCGCGCGCGGCTTGAGCCCACAAGGCGTGGACCTCGTGCGCGCGCCTGATGAAAAGGCCCTCGCCCAGGCGATCGATCGGCTGGACGGCTATGACGTCGTCGTCATCGACACCCCCGGCTATTATGGCGATGTCTTGATCCAGTCGGCGCTGCGCGCCGACCTCGTCGTCTTGCCATGCAAGGTGCATACCTTCGATGCTTCCCAAGTCGTGCGCACCATCCGCAATCTCGAACAGCATGCAGCAACGTCAAAACTACCGATGAGCCCGCATCGTGTTCTGTTCAACGAATACGACAGTCTCGACCGCAACACCCGGCCTCTCAAGGAGGTCGTCGCCTATCTCGACGCAGAAAAGGTTCCCGTCTGCGCCAATGCGCTGTATCGGCGCGTCACCTACCGCACCATGACCAGCGGACACGGCACGTTGTACCAGATGAACGACAAGGACGAATCGATCCGAAAGGCCCGTTACAACGCCGATCAGGTTGTCCGCGAATTGCTCGCGGCAAGCCAAGGCGCCGGCGAGGGCGATAGCGCCGCATGACGGACCCCGCCTCTGCACAGAAACCCGATCGCCCTCCCCTGCCCCGCGACGCGTTCCGCGCTCATCGCGTGAACACGGCGCCGACCGATACCCCAGCGGCAAAGCCGGTCGTGGTGACGCCCGCCTATGAAGATCAGGTCAACGCGCCAGCGGCACATTCTACGTCGGCGGATAGCGCGTCCGCACGTAAGCCGGCGCGCCCTCAGAAAGCCCGCGATCGAAATCCATTCGATGCCTACGGCGAGCGATCCTCATCTCGGCCTTACGCGTTGCGCTTCCCCGATGCGATCGACCTTGTGGTCCGTCAAATGGCCGCCGAGGAGCGAACACACCCGCTTCGGATCATCGACCGCATTGTCCACGACCACCTCAAACGGATCGGCCGCCTGCCGCCGACGCGCGAAACCTGACAGAAATGTCCGCGCTGAGGCCGCATATTCGCGGCCACGCGACGCACCGAATGATGGGGGCGACACAAGCAGGATCACGTTTACGAAAAGTCGTCCGGGAAGGAAGATGGAGGTGGCTCCCTGTCACGGGCAGCTTGCCCTTGCCGCCGGAGTGCCATGAGCATCGGCCAGACCGAAAATTTCCCCGCTGCGGCGCGGCGGGCCAGGATTCTGAGATAGCCTCCTGGATTCTTGATGGCGTTGCCCCGTTGCAGGATGGCCGAGAGCACCACACTCGCCTGTCCGTCGCCCATGGCGACGCGGGCTTCCTCCCAGGCGCTTGGACTGATGCCGAGCATGGGGCGCACGGTTGATGCCGTCGCAATGAGATCTTGCGGGGTGCGGATGCCGCCGCGCGCGTAGTCGACGATATCGGGACAGAGTTCGACCACCATGCGAATTGGGATGGTGTCGGGAACTCGAGAACGGTCGGGGTCGATCATCTCCCCGCCGCCAGGTGCCGGGTCAGGTTCGGATGGGTTGGATTTCTCCGGGCCTGAGTTCTGAAGCTGATCGGCTGGCAGTTCTGGTGGCCGCGGCTCAACGGCATCAAGCTGGCGTTCAAGGACCACGACGATGGCCTCTCTAAGGTGCACCAATTCGACGATGATCGGCTCTAGGACGTCGCTCGTCGGGACGCGAGGGAGCCGGGCCATGATCTCGCGGAACGTTCGATGATAGGATTCCCAATCAGCCGGTACGTGCTGCTCCACGCCCATGGCAATCATCTTGGCGATGTCACGCCGCGCCAAGGTTATCCGCTCGCGGAGAATGGCGAGCGCCTGGCGCGTGGCGATGGCGGCCTCGGCCTGAGCCGCGAATTCCTCGGCCCGGGCCACGATCGGTCCGAGATCGAAGCCAAACGCCTGTTCGATATCGCCCGAGCTCGTCTTTCGCGCGTAGCGTTTCCCGTTCGGGCTGTCACGCCGGAGAACAAGACCGCTATCGACAAGCGCCGCGAGATGACGGCGCAAGGTCGAGGCCGCTATCCCGTGGGCGCGCAAGGCGAGAAGTCGATTTGAGGGGAATACGACCAGATCGGCGGCGCCGGCGGTCAACACCGTGTCAGGATGAAACGAAAGCAGCGCATTGAGGACCGCGAGAGCGCGGTCAGAAATGGCCAGCGATGCCCGCGCCTCGCAGATGTTCCGGAACACCTGCCATTTGTGCGCGGGCTTGCCCTCGGGGCATTCTCTCACGCCGCGTTGCGCCTCGACGGTACTGAGCGACAGCGGTCGCTGCCCAAACGGCGTAATCGGATTTTGGTCAAGCATCTCCATTCGCGTCCTCTCGTTATCGAGAGCGCGGGCAAACAAAGACCGTGGCGTAAAACCGCGAGTCCCCTTGAACTGTCGGATGGCGCGGGCTAAAATGCCTCTATGCGATAGGGGGGATTGTTGGCGATTGGCGTCGCCAGCCCGCTCATCCTCATGAGAGACCCGGCTCCGCCGGGTTTTTCTTTGTCCGAACGCACCTCTCCTGGTTGAATCGAATCCGTCTATTATATTGAATGTTGACGGGCCGTCCAACGTGTAGGCTCAGAGGATCGACGGAACGATTTGCAGGGAATTAGCGATGAGCGAAAAGCGTTGCCGCCGAAAGGCGGCTCACGCGGCGCAGGGCGGCACCTTGCGACGTGCGTTCCAGGCAGGATTGGAAGCGCTCCGGCTGGAATCGGGGCTAAGCCGACGGAAATTTGCGGAGCAGCTTGGCATTCCGCGATCAAGCTACTTTCACTTGATGACGTCGGCGGCGAACCCGAGCCTCGATTACATCGAACTCATCGCCGAGCGGGCGGGCGTCGATCCCTTGCGATTGCTCCGCCAATTGGCCAATTCGGCCGGCGCCCGCCGCCCGGACATCAGGGATGGCCGCGCGGCTAGGTGAGTCGTTTCAAGGACTTGCCTGTGAAATTTTCCAACATCCAATATACTGGACCTCGGGCTTGGTGTATGGTCCCGCAGTTTTTCGCTATGGACCCGAAAGCCAGTCACCGATGCCGCCTGTTCGCAAGCCGCTGCCCGTCGATCATTCGATCCTGAATGAGATGCTGGCGATCCGACTGCAACAACTCGAGATCGAAAACGGCGGCATGGAAGCCTTCCTGCCGAAGACGGGACTGGCGCGCGGCACTTACTACACGATCGTGCGCGGCATCGGGAATCCGACGCTGAGGACGATGGAGCGGATTGCCTCGAGCCTGAACATGAGCGTGCTCGAGCTCTTAGGTTTCGAGGCCGCGGATGCGCGCCGCGCGCTCAAGAAAAGCGGCGTCGACTATGACGAGCTGGTCTCGGCGATCGGCAAAAAAAATCGGGCCGACCGCGGTCTTGCGCGGCAGACCCGATCGCGAAAACTTCCTTCGTAGCGGTCCGGATTCGCCTCCGGCGCCGCCCTTCAGGCGAGAGCGATGGGGAGGCCGAAGCCTCCCCCGCTGTTCGCTATGCCGCGGCGCGTTCGCTGGCTTGTGCCAACCGGCCGAGCTCCAGAGCGATGAGATCGACGGTGTAGACCCGCTGGCCATCGCGCTCGAAGCTGTTCTGGCGGAGCCGTCCGCGCACGTGGACCAGATCTCCCTTGCTGACGTGCTCGTTCACGTAGGACTGGATCGCCTTCGTAAAGATCGTGACTTCGTTCCAGTGCGCGTCGTCCTTCCACTGACCTTTGTCGTCCTTGAAGGGGTAGTTGGCGCAGATGCTGACGCGAAGGGTCTTGCCAACCTGCTTGATGGTTCCGACCCGACCGATGAGGGTGAATTCGGCGATGTTACGCATTGTCTTTCTCCATCTTGTGGGGCTGTGCCCCGTTGCGATGGCGATCCGTTCATGGCCGGGAAGACGAAACAGAGCCGGAGCCGCCTGAGGCGAGCGGAGGGCAAGCGCAGCGCTGCGCCCCGGCCGGAGCCACGAATTTTGGCGCCGCAGGCGCATGCGCGAGGAATGCCGGTCGGGGTCCCCGCTTGCGGGGGGAAACCGGCAGGGGAAAATTCTTGGCTCCAGGGGCCGACGTGCCGTCGACGGCCATAGGAATCCAGCCATGCAACCGGGAGCGACAGCCCGAACGGGAGAACGACCTGCCATCGCCGCCAGTGCCCGGATCTTCGGTCGGCGCAACCAAAAGGACGGCCATGTGAGCATCGCGGCGTTTCGCACATTTGCCGACGGACGACATTTCGGAAGCGCCGACCTGTCCTGACGAGTACGATCGTCTTGGCGATTCCCAGGACGCGTGCGGCCCGCGCGGAGAGACCGAGCACTGCGGAACGGCCGCGCAGTTTCAGTTTTCCGCGACTCCCGGGTCGCTCGATCACCTGCTCGCAGCCAAGTGCGTCCATGGCTAAAGCTCAAGAACGCCAGGCAAAGCGAGGAGGTGAAGGTGAGGTCGACCATTACGTCACGCCCGCCGCTTTTCGTTGAGGTGCGAATTGATCTGCGACATCAGGATTGGGCCAAGCGAGAACTCTCCGGCCTCGGCTTTTCGTGTCAAACCGCGCAGATAACCGCCGGCGGATCTGATCGCGGCGCCGCGCTGCAGGATGCACGCAACAACAATCGCGGCCGGAGTTTCGCCGAGAACCGTTTGCGCCTCTTCCCAGGCGCTAGGGCTAATCCCGAGCATCGATCGAACCACCGCGGCGGTGGCGAGGAAATCCCGCCAGTTCGAAATCCCGCCCTTGGCGTAATCGACGATATCGGGGCAAGCGCTCAGCACCATTCCCAACGGATAGGTCCCTTCCGCCACCCTCGGTGTTTGAGGTTTCGGCTGAGCCCTCGCCGCCCTGCCTTTTTGAAGGCTAGGTTCAAGATCAATAAAGGGGTCTGTATTTGAATTCTGTATGTGGCGCTCAGTATGGGACTCATTGGCGCTTGGATTCGTGGATTTGATATGTGTTTCCAGAAGATTGAGCACGTCGTCCGCCAGCTGTGACAGCTCTTCGGCGATCGGCTCGAGTTCTTGCCTCGTCGCGGTACGTGGAATCTGGTCGACGATCGAGCGGAAGGCGGCATGGACTTCCTGCCAGTCGGCCGGCCCCTGCCCTCCCTGACGTGTCGGGACACCTTCCTCGATGCCCGTGGCGATCATCTTGGCAATGTCGCGCCGGCAAAGGGTGATCCGCTCGCGGACAAGCTTGAGCGCCCGGGCCTCTGCGTCGATGTCGGCCGCCAGGCTCTCGAACTCTTCCGATCGGGCAACCAGTGGCGACAGGTCGAAGCCGAAGGCCAGCTCGATCTCGCCGGCGCTGCCCTTTCGGGCGTAGCGCTTGCCGTTTGGACTATCCCGCCGCACGACCAGGCCCGCGTCAACGAGAACGGCAAGGTGACGCCGCAGCGTCGACGCCGGCATCCCATGCGCCCGCAGCGACAGTTGGTGGTTCGACGGAAAGACAATCAGATCGTCTTCGCCGGTGAGCGCGGTCTCAGGATGGAAGGTGAGAAGCGCATTCAATACCGATAGCGAGCGTTCGGAGACCCCCAAGCGAGGCCGCGCCGTGCAGATGGCGTGGAAGATTTTCCATTTGTGCACGACCTTCTCGGGTGGCCGCGCGGTGGCGACCATTTGGCTTGCCACATGGGCAAGCGTCAGCGATCGCCGCCCAAAGGGCGTCGTTGGAGCGTGTGACTGCATGTCTTTGCCTCTTCAGGGCAAAGGAAATCGGCTCGCCAAAACGACGCCGTCTCTCACGAGACACTTGACTGCGATTCGCGGAAGTGATTCTCTGTCAGTCGCCAAACAGACGAGAGAGGGCTTCCGGACGGAAACGTTTGGGGGCCTTTTCTTTTGCCGCTATGAATCCTTCTTCGTATTGCGGGAACGCGGCTTACGCATCGGCGCGGCGTCGAAACGCCGCGTAGATTTCGGGTAGCTGTTCAATCAGGTAAGACCCGAAAGCGGGCGCTGATTTCTCTTCGATCGTGAACTGAAGGCGATCTTTTCCCTGCACGATCTGCGCGAGGGGGACGCCGGTATCTGACTTGATGACCTGCTTGGACTTTTTGGCCTGACGAGGTGACAGTGCCTTGAGAGCTCGGGCGAACCGCGTGTCGCTCTCCAGTGCATCGAAGCCAGGTGACGCGATCGCTTGGCGCCATCTGTCGCCGGTCTTTGGGAGAAGTTCTGCCAACTGTTCCCACCGTGGCCGGCCAACCTTTGGGGCCGGACCGATGGCGACAATGAGCTCTTCGGGAACGCTGCGCGCGACTGTGATCATGGTCGACAGATTACCCTTGTGGACTGCCAAGGCGGCCGTCAACGCTGACCGAGCGAACCCGTGATCCTCAAGCCGCGCTGCGAAGAGCGCGCGCTCGATGAAAGAGAGATCGCGCCTTTCGAGGTTCTCTCGGCCCTGGGCCACCACGAGTTGCTCGTCGCTCAGGTGTTTGACAATTGCCTTAACTGGTCGGCCAAGGCGCTGCAGCGCTTCTAATCGCCGATGCCCATACGCAACTTGATATCGCCCTTCCGTTTGAGGGCTCGGCCTCACCAGGATCGGGACTTGTTGCCCATGCTCAGCAATGCTCGCCTGGAAGGCCTCAAACTCCGCAGCCTTCGCATCGTCCAACCGGTCGCGAATAAAGGATGGATCGATCAGCGCGGGATCGAGCTCCACTACGTGATCTCCACCAGCGAGCTGCTCACGTAGCGCTCTCGCTTCGTCGGCATCCTGCGATAGGCTCTGCAGAGAGAGTCCCATAGCCTTGAGCGATCCCGATTTGACCGGCGTGCGAGTTTGCCGGTCATCGGATGATGGCTGCGCGGTGATTGGGGCCATCATGGCTTTGAGCGCATCACGTCGCTTGTTCACACCGCCCTCCCCCATGCCTCTTTGACAAGATTTTCGATCTCGGCATGCGCGCCATCGAGGGATTCAAGAGCGCGGTCGTAGGTGCTTCGAACGAAATTCTCGCGGCCGACTTCGTACAGCGTTTGTTTAGTCAACCCTGCGTCGGAGATAGCCGTCGACTTCAAAATTGCGGTCGTAAGAACGCGTTCGCCGAACAGACTTCGCATGAGCCCAACGATTTGGCCTTGGGGACCATCGGTGGGCTCAAAACGCGTAATCACGTAACGAAAGAAATCGTAATCGGCGTCGCCGCCGGCTTGCTCGACCACATCGAGAAGACTCGCGGTCATGTGTAAGAACTGGGACATCGATGCGACGTCGAGCATCTGAGGATGGATCGTCACCAAAACGCTGCGAGCGGCACATAGCGCGGAGAGCGTGAGAAAACCGAGAGATGGGGGGCAGTCGAGAATGACGACGTCATAGTTGTCTTCGACTGACGCGAGCGCACTTGCGATGCGCGAGAAAAACATCCGCTCGGAGCCGCGGTTGCGTTCGGCCAGGACCTTTGGCGTATCGTGCTCGAACTCCTGGAGTTCCAGATTGCCCGGAACGATATCGAGGCCCGAGAAATAGGTTTTCCGGATGATCTCGGACAACGGTCGGCGAGCATCATCGTATCGGATTGCGCCATACAGCGTTTCGTTTTCTTGGAGATCAAATTCTGGCTGGAGGCCGAACAGGGCAGAGAGCGATGCTTGAGGATCGAGATCAATCGCCAGAGTGCGATAGCCCCTCATCGCGAAGTGTTGCGCCACGTGGGCGGCGGTCGTGGTTTTGCCGGAGCCGCCCTTGAAGTTCGTGACAGCGATGACCTGGAGATGCTCACCCTCGCGACGGTTCGGGGCGTAGCTCTGTTTGGTCTTCGCAAGTGTGCGTCGGATCTCGTGCACTTGCTCCAAGGAAAACAGGCGGCGCCCACGGGCCGTCTTCTCTGCCTCAGGGGCGTCGCCGGCAAGTGAGAGATGGCGAATATAGGCGTCGGTAACGCCGATCAGCTTTGCTGCTTCGCCGGAGGTGAATTTGCGGAGCTCTTTCAGAGACGACGGTGGAAACGCGCGTAGCCGCAACTCCTTGAGCTGGGCGCTAAGAAGATCGGCGTCCGACTCCACAAGCCGCGTTAAAGAGCGGACTTTCTTGCCGGTTCGGTGGCTGGCATCATTTGCTGCTAGAGCCGTCATATACGCTCGGTATCCAAATTTTCCACGTTGAGCGTAAATTCGGCGACTTCTCCGAGTCGGTCAAGCAAATAAGGGTTAACGGAAATTAACCACTTGACCCAGCGGTAGTGTTCTCAGCTGAGAACTTTTCGACTCGCCGCTGCAGTTCTCAGCTGAGAACTGCCCCGTGTGCGCAAGGCCTGCCGCTGGGTGGGCCATGGCGCATCAGAGAATCAAGCGCGCTGCCTGTCCCAACGATCGCTCTGCCTAATTGTAGTAGCTCGCCGCCTGCTGCACCGACCTATGCTGGGACTGCTGCATCGCCTCGGGCAGGGCTACCCCTTGGCGGGCCGCCTCGGTCAAATACCCCGACCTCAATCCGTGCGCCGAAAACTCCCGCGGCTCCAGCCCAGCCATTGCGCAGCGCCGCTTGATGATCAGGTTGATCGACTGGGGGGTCAGCGCTCGTTCCTCGGTCGCCTCCCAGCGATCGATCGCGCGGAAGATCGGTCCCTTGGAAATATCAGCCCGCTCAAGCCATTCGCGCAGCGCCTCGACCGGCGGACCCACCAGGAGCACCCTCCCCGCTTCGTCCGCGACGCCGGTCTTGGTCCGGCCGAGCTGGATCGCGACGCACGCCAAGGTAGGTGAATGGGGATTCTTGGGGTCGAGCGGCACCACAGGCTCGTCGCTGATCTGCTCGACTCGGAGCCGCGCCACCTCGCTGCGTCGACGTCCGCCGGAGGCGAAAGCCAGCAGCAGGATCGCGAGATCCCGGGTGTCGACGAGCCGGTCGGAGCGGCAGGTCGCGAGCAGCCGGTCAAGCACGTCGCGAGTCATTGCCCGCTTGCTCTTGCGCTGGCGCGGCCGGACGCTGGCCCGGACCGCGAGCCGCAAGGCCGCGCGAAGACTGGGGGCGTGGAACGGACCCTCCTGCCCTTTCCAGCGATGCAGCGTGCCCCAGTTCGCCAGCCGGCGCTTGACCGTCGACGGCGCATGCGGCCCATCGGTCCGAAGCAGTAAGGCCTCTCGCAGCTCCGTCGCGACCTCGGCCGGCATGCCGTGTTGCGGATCGGTTTCGCGCTCGGCTGGATCCCACAGGTGATGCGCGACGTATTTCAGGGCCAGGCTTTCCGGCGCCGGCCACGGCAGGGACGCGCCGGTCGCGGCTTTCGCCCAACCCTCGAGGTAAGCCAGATCGGAAGCGAGCGCCCGCAGGGTGTTCTCGCCCATGCCTTCGCGCGCGAGATGCTTTAGCGTCGCGACGTCGTCGTCGGTGAGCAGTTCGGCGAGCCGATCGCGGCGCTCCATCGGCAGGATCGCCGAGAGCGCATCGAGCTGGAGCGCGCGCCGGGTTTCGGGGTCGGAGACCAGCGCGCGGGAGGTGATGTCGTCCATCGGCAGCGCTCCGTCAGAAACCGTAGCTTCGATCCGCCCAGCGCAACAGCACGCGGGCGTCGGGGTCGGGAAGGCGGACGCGCTGGGCCTTCAGACCTCCGGCGATCGCAAGCCCCACGTCGGGATCGACCCAGTGGCCGTGGGTCATCAGGAAGAACCAGCCGAAGGACAGGCCGACCTCGCGGTCCACAGCCTCGATCCGGTCCATCAGGAGATGAACCGAAGCCTCCGGCGTCATGAGCAGCCGCTCCTTTGGCGGGTTCAGCGGCCGCGGGATGAAGCCGACCTCGCGCTCGCCCTTGTGGGTGTAATCGCGCGCATCGAGCGCCCAATGGGCGAAGACGCGTTGCGGCCTGGCGCTGGATTCCTCCCAGTCCTGAAAGAACCGCAGCTCTCTCGGCACAAAGTCAAAATAGTCCGGCAACGCCTCGAGGAACGGCGTTTCGCGCGTCGTCCCCCCAGGCCCCACTTCGCGGATGACGCGCCGCTCCAGCTCCGGCCTTTTGGCCTCCCGCTTCTCCCGCTCGACGCGGCCACAGCGGTCCAGAAAACTGCGGACGTGGATCACCGCGCCGCCCGCGCGGCCGAGGAGCCGATAGACCGGGCCGGCAAGGCGATCTGAGTCGGGGAGCTGATCGGTGCGAGGCCAGCTCGGATCGAGCAGTTCCGATTCTCCCCAGGGTGGATAGTCCGGGTTAACGATCGGGCCGGCGCGCCATTCGATCTCCCGTCCAAGCGCGATCTGAAGATAGTCGGCCGCGCCGGGCCCGGTCGGCGCCGACGCGAAGGCACTGCTGCCGCGCCATTCGGTAATCTGCAGATCAGTCTCTTTCAGGCGCCGCCACACGGCCGCGATGTCGCCGTTGTCTTTCGCGAGCTCGGCCGCCATCCATGGCCGCAATTCACCAATCCGCGTGCCGTCCGGCCGGAGGACCGACCTTGTGTCGCGCCAGTAATCGTCGTCGATCGGCGCGACGCCAAAGGCAAATCCCGGAAAGGCGGCGGCCAGCGCAGGGATGAGGTCGGCGTCAGCCGAGGCCGGATCGAGCCCGGCCAGGACGGTTTCGAGCGAGGCGGCGTCCGGGAGGCGGGCAGGGGCGGTCATCCCGGCGCTCCATCATCGGTCCAGGGGTTCAGCAGCGGCACGCCGAGCGGCGCAAAATCCTTGGTGTTGCGGGTCGCAAGCACCAGCTCGCGGTCGAGTGCCGTCGCCGCAAAAAATCCGTCCATAACCGAAAGCGCAAAGCCGCTCTGGCGGGCTTGCGCCATTACGTCGCCCCAGCGTTCGGCGATCGCGGGGTCGATCGGCAGGATCCGCTCGGCGAAGCGCGCCGGCAGATCCTCCGCGAGCCAGGCGGAGAGCGCTTCCCGGCGGCGGCCATCGTCCATCAGGGCAATGCCGCGCCGGAGCTCGGCGATCGACGCCACGCTGATGAAGGCCCGGTCCTCGTCGATCGTATCGAGCCAGGCGAGCACCTTGGGGTCCGGCGCCGGCCGGCGAACCTCCGACAGCACGTTGGTGTCGAGCAGGACGTTCATAGATCAAGGTCGCGCGGCTGATCGCGGACCCGATCGAGATCGACGTCGGCGTCGCGCAGAGGCGAGGCCATCAGGAACTCGGCCAGCGTGCCCTTGCGGACGGTCTTGCGCGCCCATTCCTCGGCCGAGACGATGACGACGCTCGGCTTGCCGTGGCGGGTGATGATCTGCGGGCCGCTCTGGGCGCGCTCGATCACTTCGGAAAGGCGCGCCTTGGCTCCGGCGACCGTCCAATGATCCGATTCGTGGGTCGGGATCTTGCGAGAGATTGTCACGCTTGGCTCCTGTGACCATACTGACTATCGTGACTATAAACAGTCTCGCTGCGGCATTCAACAGACCCCGCGCGTGAGGCGTGCCGTTTTGCTATGATCGAGCCGGACTCAAGGACAGCGCCATGGGCAGTCGCGAGAAACAGAATCAGGCGGCGGCCGACCAAGCCGGCGCGGCCGGCCGCGATCGTCGAGCCGTTCGGGCCGTCGATCTGACCGAGGCGGATCTCGCCGCGATCAATGCCAGCGAGATGACGCCCGGCTTTGAGCACCTCGATGCCGAGCTTGAGCCAGAGCCGGCCTTCCTGGTCGAGGAGGGCGTGCGCTTCGCCCGAGAACTCGGAGAGCGCGGCGAGAAGACCGAGGGTCGGCCGGCCGACAAGACGTTTCGCGACAGCCTCTACGACGACGGTTGAGCTCGGCCGACACGGACGTCGACCAGCGGCACGACATCGAAGGCGCCAGGCGCGTGCGTCCGGAGGAGGAGAGGGGGCGGGCAGGGCGGCGTCCTCTCGTCGATCGGAGGCCCGGCGGGGATGATTTTCCGGGCTGCGGGCGCTCAGAATCGCTGATTTGCGAATCCATGTCCAACACTATCGATAAGAGGTAGTTATCGATAGTGAAAAGGGTGCACCAAAAGGCATCGCTATGACGGAAGCCAACGCCATGATAGCTTCCGTTACACCGATTCCCGTTAAGGTTATCAACATCTTGCATTCCGGCTACCAAATCCCCGATCCGCTGCCTTGGGCGGCCCTCGCCGGACCACTCGCCGCCGCCGAAGACGCGGTCGCTCGCCTCGACGAGCGTCTCGCCAAAAGCCCGACCCGCGCCGGCTGGGCCGCGCGGACTCACTTCACCGATTCGTGCGCCTGCTTGTGGCTCGAAGGCGAGCTCGTCCACCTCGAAGACCTCGTTCTCCATGACGCCGGCATGGACGTCCGCACGCCGACTCACGAGTTGACCCGCGCCCACGCCGTGCTGCGCGCGCGACGGCGCATTGCCGACGCCAAGTCGGACTGGGCGCTGTCGGCCGCCGGGCTCGCCGGACTGCGGGGCCGGGGAGGGCGCGGCAACCCGGAAGAAGAAACTGGCGACCGGAATGAGAAAGGAGACGAGCCGCTCGGCGGGGACGGCGTGGCGGACGCCGTCGAGCCATTTCGCGTCACCCCAGCCGACGACCGGCTGGCCGACGTCTTCGCAGCCGTCGACGCCGCGATCGTCCAAGTTGATCGCACCCTCGCTGGCGAGATCGCCGGCAGACGCACGCCTGAAAAAGACCCGCTCGTCTACGACCTCGATTGGGACGAAGACGAACGCATCAATGCTTGGCGCGTCATCATCGACCAGACCCGCAACCTGCCGCCGACGCTGGCGGCGGCGATCGCCGCCGACGCGTGGAGCGCGCTCGAGCCGTTGCAGCACACGCCCTGGCTCGGCCGGATACTCACCGCGGCACTGCTGCGCCAGCGCGGCAAGACGAGATGGCACCTGTCATGCCTGCATGACGGTCTCAAAGCGGTCCCGCGCGAGCGGCGGTGGCCGCGCGAAGCGGCCTCCCGCCTCGCCGTGCAGCTCGAGGCGATCACGGCCGCGGCCGAAGCCGGACTGAAGGACCACGACCGCTGGCTGACCGCCCGCACGCTGCTGGCCCGCAAGCTCGACGGCCGCCGCTCCACCTCCCGGCTGCCGGCGCTGCTCGATTACGTGCTGAGCCGCCCGATCGTCTCGGCCGGAATGATCGCCGAGGAATTAAAGATCACGCCACGCGCCGCTCAGGATCTGGTCGGCGAGCTTGGTCTGCGCGAAGCCACCGGGAGGGGAAGGTATCGGGCCTGGGGGATACTGTAGTGAGCCCGCGTTTTTCTCGTCAGCTCCGACGGCTCAGGCCCAATGCGTCCGCTCCGGTCGACGAACGCCATCCCTTCAAAATACGTCACAGGATTTTCGGCAATAAATACTCTCGTTTGGTCGAGTTTATCGCGCCGGCTGTGTAAAAGGGTCGTGTCGAACAACTTCGATGGAAACATCGATTGCAAACTGGCGGGCATCGCCATCTGTTAACGCCGACGGGGGGCGGTGAGAATGTCGGCGATTTTTGTTCATCTCTCAGACATCCATTTTGGCCAAGAACGAGACGAAAGAATTCACATCCATACCGATGTGAAGGAACAGCTTATTCAAGACGCCGCTCGAGTTGTTCGAGGATTGCCCGGAGGCGCCGCACATGGAATCCTCGTCACCGGCGATATCGCTTATAGCGGCGAACGACCGCAATACACGGCTGCCGGCGAATGGCTGGACAAATTGGCTACCGCCGTTGGATGCGAGATTTTCCGAATCCAAATGATTCCGGGCAACCATGACCTTGACCGTACGAAATCGTCCATGGGCGCCCAACATCTGTTGGACGTAATCCGCCGGGGTGGCGCTGCTGAGTACGAGAAAATCCTTGCCAACGATCACGATCGGGCTTCGCTTTTCGCGCGCTTCGAAGAGTACGGCCGGTTCTGCGAAGGGTATGACTGCGCACTCGACTCCGAGGGGCGCTACTCGACCAACCTACATGTGGAATTGACGCCAGGCCGCGCGATCCGTTTCATAAGACTGAATTCCTCCCTGCTCTGCACAGGTGACGAGTCCGACGAAGAGCCTGAGCTCATGGTGGGCGCTCGTCAGTTCGTGATCCCTCGAGCTGATGGCGAGGAAATGATCGTGCTCATCCATCATCCACTTAACTGGATCAAAGATAAGGATGACGTCGCGACATACCTCCGGAGCCGTGCACGAGTGGTGATTTCCGGCCACGAGCACGATCCGAAAGTCCACGTCGAACAGGTTGAGGCCAATTGTGATCTAATGATGCTTGCCTCAGGGGCGACAGTGCCCTTCAAGTCGGACGACATTTATACTTTCACTTACAATGTGCTCGAGTTTGATTGGGATTCAAACGCGGATGCGCTTGTCGTTACTATTCATCCGCGAGCGTGGAACCCGGTGAGAACATCGTTCGAAGCGGACCACAAACGTCTGGGCGGCAAAGACCCAAAGTTTGTCCTAAGCGCCCCTGGTTTCCGTTCCGGAACGAAGTCTGCCGCAAACGTAGAATCCCAAGAGGCCTTTTGTGAGCCCAGCGAAATTGAACCCGTCGTGGAGGTTGTCGCGGCGATTGACGGGGAAGGAGAGCCTGCGGTGCCCCCTGAGATAGAAGGATATCGCCTCGTTC
This sequence comes from Bradyrhizobiaceae bacterium PARB1, assembly GCA_002256345.1. GTDB lineage: Bacteria > Pseudomonadota > Alphaproteobacteria > Rhizobiales > Xanthobacteraceae > Tardiphaga. The sequence goes on from NKIY01000018.1 coordinate 41,669, forward strand.
TGCTTCGCTTCTTCCGAGATCTCACGGAGGGCGAGCGACTTCGCCTTCTTGTTGAATTGGGTGCTGTTCCAAGTGGCTCCGACGAACGTATGACGCAGGCAGCACAACGCCATTTGCTTGATTGGCTCGTTCGAGAGGGCAAGATCGGTGACGTTGAAAGATTAATCTCTGACTTCATCAATAAAAGGGAGGCGAAGGGGGACGCATGAACGCAATCGCAACACACATGCGAATAACGAACCTGCAAGTAACAAACGAGGATGTCGACACGCGGACGGCTGCCGTTAGCGATCTCGTTGCCACTTGGGGGAAGCTGAAGGACACAGAAACGATAATCGCGAAGGGCGCGGCCATCGCCGAGGCCCTTGGAGGCGCTGGCACACCTTCCGCGGTTTTCGGCGTGGAGATCGAAGGTGCCGTGCAGGCCCATGCGTCCGCCTTTCTTCACTCTGAGCGGCCACTTGAAGTCGGGATTATTGCGGGCACCGCTGCTATAGAGCTGATTTCGACGACGCCTGGCAACAGCGGATGGGCCGTTGCAGACATTCTCGGAACCGCGCTGTGGTTAGCGCTCAGCTTCCAACCAGCGCTCGAAGACGTCAAGCGGGAGGCCTTGCGAAGTTCCGTGCTGGAAACTGCGCGGGGACGGAGCACAAGCGGTGCTGAAGCAGCAAGGCAGCGGGTCGCGGTCAACGACTTTGGCGAGTTTACGATCACAGCCGGGGAAGAAGTAAAAGCACCAGCGTCGTTTAAGAAGGCAACCACGGCTACCATCGAAGCGCTTCGTCGAAATGCAGCTCTCGATCGCGAAGAGTTGGATTTCTTATGGTGGTCGCAACTCGGCAGGAGCCGGTTGCTCAATCGAATGCTGGTTGACGTCGCAGAGCCGGTTCGGCTTGTCGCGGCCGGCATCGAAGCGGCCGGTTATCTTCGACGACTTCCCTGCGAAGTGCACCGCGACGTGGTGCTGCGAACCGTTCGAGAAGATCCGGAGTTAGACCAGTCGGCTCTTCTTAAGACTCTTGGTGATGACCGTGCCGTGCTGGGACAATCATACACGAACGGACTAGCAGGTCGCCTACCCGAGGTGTTTCCCTTGCTGCATAGCCTCACTGCAGGCGCGCCATCGGCCGAAGGCGGGAAGATAAAGCGTCGGAGTAGCGAGTGGGGCGCGCGAGCGCTCCTTGAGGCCGGGCTGGTGAAGCTTCAGGCGTCGGGACCGGCGAAACTATGAGCGCCCATTGCCGCTACGAAGGCTGCACGGTCGGAGAGACAGGCCGTTGCGCACTCGAGAACGACCTAAAGACCTGCCCAAACCTCATCGGTGCGGTTGTGGGAGAAGATGGAGACACTGGACCGCACGAAGCAGTAACTGTTGAAACCGCGGGTCTGCCGGTTCTTCCCTCACCGGAACGGAGCCCCTCATTCCCGCCGAGTACCAGCCTTGGTCCCAATGAGGTCGAGGAGATGATGCGAAGGCGCTACGTGACTGTAGTGGGGATCGTCGGCGATCCTGAGGCTGGGAAGACTGCCTGTCTGGCGAGCCTGTACTTGTTAATATCGAATGCAATGCTCGACGGCTGGTCTTTCGCAGACAGCAGCACGCTCATGGCGTTCGAAGAAATCTCCCGGGGCGCTCGCCGGTGGCACGACGGACATCCTCCGGACGAGATGACTGTGCACACTGAAATGGCCGACGAACGGCGGCCAGGCTTCCTTCACCTTCGGCTTCGACGCGACGCGGATGATCGCTGCATCGATTTGGCGCTCCCGGATCTGCCGGGCGAGTGGACCAAATCACTGGTTCGATCTTCACGATCCGATCGTTTCGAGTTTTTGAAAGCCGCTGACGTGATTTGGCTCCTCATTGACGGACGGACGTTGACGGATCGTGAGAAAAGGCAAGGGACGATCACGCGTCTAGGGCAACTCGCCGCGCGACTTCGCGCTTTAATCACAGACGCATTCCCGCGATTACTCCTAGTGATCACGCACCAAGATCTTGGAGCGACGCCGGAGAACATTCTGGGCCGGATTGCCGACGAACTTAAGAAACACGGTGTGACTGCTGAGGTCGTTGGAACCGCTCCCTTTAGTGACGACGAAAATACCAAGGCGGGGTTTGGGTTGGCTTCGCTCATAGACGCGACCACTGCCAGCCGAAGCTCCGCGCCACAGTTCTGGCCCGCATCTCCTCCGCGCCAGAGCAGCAGAACTTTCCTGAACTACAGGCGAGACCAATGAGCTTACGATCCGTTGTTCTTTTGGGCGGCCCCGACTCAGGCAAAACGAACTACGTCGGTCGCCTGTGGCCCGCGCTTGACGCGAAAGGCGGGCAACTGGTCGCTGCCGAGCAACCGCAAGAAATCGGTTTCGTGTTGGATACGGCCGAGCACCTGTTCCAGGGCCACTTCGCGCCGCGGACAGAGCACGCCGAGAACCGTCGAGACTTCGAAGTCGTGGTCGCGCCACGCGGCGGCGGTCAGTCTACTTCGATCGTCATCCCAGACATCTCCGGCGAGTTATGGCGCACGGCGGTTATCGAATCCGAGATTTCGGAGGATTGGATGACCGAGCTCCGGCGCGCCGACGGTGCTCTTCTGTTTGTGCGTGTCGGGTCGGATCAGGACGTTCGACCGCTCGACTGGGTGACCTCCCGCAAACTCTTGGCAAGAGTCGGGCAAGACGAGGACCGGAGCAAGCTGCCCACCCAAGTAATGTTGTGCGAACTGATCCGCTACCTAGAGCTCACGATGACCCAGAGGCCTAACGGCGGGCGGCCACGTCTATCTGTCGTAATCGCAGCTTGGGACCGTGTCGACAGCGAGACGTTTGAAAAGGGACCCGAAGCTTATCTTGAAACGGAATATCCCTTGCTCGCAGGCCGTCTCCGCGACACAGCCAGATTAGAGGTTCGGGCATTCGGCCTGAGCGTGGTTGGTGGCGACCTAAAAGATGATCCAAACTTCCGTGATTCATTCTTGGATAAGGGTTTGGACCAACACGGCTGGGTCTCGATACGTGATTCCTCCACAAGTAAGTGGCGGAAGGATCCCGATCTTACCCTGCCAGTCGCTTGGGTCGTTGGCATTGAGTCGGCGTCGTGATCACGATCGATACTCAAATCCATGGATATCGGCAAGGTCATGAACTGCTAGCTTCATCAGCGAGCTTGTCGAAAGCGGACCAAGCGATTGTCGATCGACTTTCGGACATCGCAGGACCCCTCCGGCCGGGTGAGGTTTTCGAGCCCTATCTCACCACTTACCCTCTGCCCAGTGGAAGACACCACGTCTTAGCGAGGACCTGGCAGGATACGGGCGTTCCGAGGGCGGGTTGTGTCAAAACATTTAGCCTCTTGATCCCAAAGAACGACTGGGCGAGTGCACAGAGCCTGCTGCCGTTCGTAGCCATGCTCAATTCGGAGCGCTTCCCCAAAACGGCGGAACAGCTTTCAGTGCTGACATCTGATTCCGCCGTACTGCCGCCAGTTCCTCCATTTCAGGCTACCGAGTTGCTGGAGGCGCTTTTTCTGGAAGAGCCGAAGCCCGTCGCAATTTTCGATGCGCCCATGCCGGAGCTGATTGCAATTCGCTTGCTGACAGCGCTCTGGCCATCGCTGCGCTCTCAATTCTCGCTTTCGACGTTCGCGCTTTCGCCACGCAAAATCGAGGGGCGAAGCTTTGACCTGGTTTTCGCGCCGAAGGACGCAAGGCCCAGATTCTCAGATTGGCCGGGACGACGCATTGATGCGCGCGCGGGGCACGGCGCGCGCCATCGATGGACGGGAGCAATTGTGAGCCGTGTTTTTAGCGACTCCGTTCCGCGGCTCCTCGACGATCGCGAGCTACGCATAATCGGCAAGGAAGAAACGAATTCAGTCGCAGCGCTGCGTATCGCCCTGCTTTGGGAAGAGCTACTGGGGAAGCTCGAGAGTTCGCCCGCCGCGGCACTTGGGCTGCTCGATATAGCGAACTCCAAAATGCAAGGGGACGCCGAGGCTGTCCTTATGCTTCAGCCGGCGCTGGTAGATGCGGCCCACCGTGCCGTGCGCAGCCTTCCCGCCTCCGAAGCGTGGGGGCTGATCGGCGCAATGGCGAGAAAGATGCACGGTACGCAGTTAGCGCCAGCCATCCCCTCTGTCGCAGGGGCGGCAGCGACTCTTGCAAGCGCCTCTCCGTCGGGAGCCATCGCTCTCTTGGATCAGCCCGACCCACAAGGGGCGATACACTCTCTCGTGCCGGAAATTGCGAGAGGGCTCAGCGAACACTTTAATAAGAAAACCGAGGAGGCTCTGAAGAGTGCGCCTCCTGAAATATTTGGCCGTGTGATCGGCGCTGATAAACATCTGGCAGAGGATGTTGCAGCAAGCGATCAATTAGTTAAGCGTCTATCCGAGGTATTGCCCGACTTTTCCCCCAAGACCTTCGACGCCGTAAGGGAAGCAATCCTCCCATTCCTTATCAGGGACACGCAGATCGCCGCTGCGACCCCCTTGCTACTTTCCCTGTCGGCCGAGGCGTTGCTCAAGCAAGCAAATCATATGGCGATCTCGTCGCAGTTTGAGGCGAGGAATTTCTTTGCGCCTTTAGTCGCGCGCGCGCGAGAATTAGAAATAACCGATCGCCTTTGGGATGCCCTTATCTCCACCCCCGTTTCTGTTGGAAGGGACGATTTTCTCAGCAGCACCTTGGCTCCGACTTCGCAGGACGTCGAACGCATCTTGGCGGATTCGCGCCTCGACCGAGGAACAGCGAAGCGCTTTCTGCTCGAGCTTCTTCGGAAAGCTGACAGCACGCAGTTTCGCGATCTCTTCGCGAACCATATCCTGGAGCACGCTCTGCTGGCTTCACTCTCGACAACCGAAGCGGATTTGCTTGGCCGGACGGTACGCGAGGCAAACCTCTCGCTGACCAACCATGTCTCTACTGTTCTCCGGCTTCTGCCGATTAGTTCGGATGAGCAGAAATTCGAGCTTGCGAGAAGCGCGCTCGACCGATGCTTGCGTGATCGCTTTGACCTGGACGAAATCCCGACGATCGCAGCACTCATCGACAACTTGGGATCTGGTTTGGATGGCGCATGGCTGGCCTGGCGCGGTCTTGAGAACAGCGTCAGCACTTTCTGTGTAAATCGCAATCTCGTGGCCTTTGGCCTAGCCTCAATTCCTGCGCGGGCAAAAATTATCGAGGCAATTGAGGAGGTCGCGCGGGCACTGGAGACTCATCATACAATTGGGTTTGATCAGGCGGCTGCAGATTCGTGTGCCGCGTTGCTTTGGGACGCCCACGTCCGAAATTCAATAAGTCTTTTGCGAGCATCGGGCAGGTTGTTGCCAAAAATGCTACGCGCGCAGCATGCGCCTGTTTCTGCCGTGATCGCTGCGACATTCCCTTCGATTTATCGCGAGTTGGCGAAGGAAGACGAGGTGCCAAATATTCTGAAATTCGTACCGTTTTTCGATTGGGACAGGTGTAAGGCCGCGCGACGCGAACTTGTTGACGCCTTTTTGGCCTCGCCCCAATGGAGGCCGGCCGACCTGGCGCTGACGGCTTGTCGCAGTTCAGATGTTGACCGTATCATAGGGCGCCTGGCGAAATCCGGTGGAGGCGATATTTACATGCGGCGGGTATATGATGGACTCGCTAACTTGCCGCCAGCCTGTCGCGATGAAGTCACTCGTAAGATCAGCCGGATTCGCGGGGATATGGCACGCGATTGACCTACTGAGTGGTCAACGCGATCTCAAGCTACAGCAACCTCAGCAAGCTCCTCAGGTCTGAAGTCGCGATAGCGGAATGGGGTCCCTTCGTCCGGAAACGACATATCGTCCCGCATCAGGCACCAAACGATCCACTGCATAGGTTTGGCCGGCGAGATCGAAGACATATTCCATGGGAGGGCCGACCCGCTCATCCTCGGGAGAGCGGGGGTTGGCGCGCATCGCTCGATTGCGCTCCTCAAGTACCCGCGCGACGGCGTCGCAGGCGCCTCGCTCATTGTCGATCGAGTTGGCGGGCATTTCGGCGGGGGAGTTTTCGGGGTTGGCGATCTGATTGACCTTGACTTACAATGCAAATGCATTACATCGAGTGGCATGATGATGCAAGGAGCCGGCAATGGCCAAGACGGCTGAAATTCTCGAGATCCCCGCGACCGTCACGGAGCGCGGCCAGACGACCGTGCCCGCGGCCATCCGCAAGATGCTCGCCCTTGGCAAGCGCGATCAAGTGGTGTTTCGCGGGCTGGCAAACGGCACCGTCGTGATCGCGAAGAAGTCGGCGGCCGACGGCGATCCGGTGATCGGCACGTTCCTCGCATTCCTGGCGCGTGACATGGCAAACCAGCCATCGCGGATTCGGCCGGTGCCGAAATCGCTCCTCGCGCGCGGCAAATCCCTCGTCAAGGGCGTCAAGATCGATCTCGACGCGGCTCTGCCGGAAGATGAGGCGTGAGCAGCGGCGACACCGTCGAGATCAACGGTTGGACGATCTATGCGCATCCGCTGTTTCTCGACCAGCTCGAGGCGATGATCGCGGCGGTCGAGAAGAGGCGCAAGAAAGACCCAAAGGGATATAAGAAGAGACGCGCCGCAAAACTCCTCGCGGCCGTCTTGAAGGTCGCGTTCGAAGATATTCCCGGTGACCCGACCCGCGACGTCTATCGACAGGGCGGCACGCTCGGCGACGACTACAAACACTGGTTCCGCGCGAAGTTCTTGCAGCAGTTCCGGCTCTTCTTTCGCTATCAGCAATCGGCGGCTTCCAAGATCGTCGTCCTTGCCTGGGTGAATGATGACTCGACGCTGCGCGCCTATGAAAGCGCCAACGACGCCTACGCCGTGTTTCGCAAGATGCTAGACCGCGGAAATCCGCCAGACACCTGGAAAGAACTCTTTGCGACAGCATCGAGCGATGACGCCAAACGGCGTTTGTCTCGCTCAACACGCGGCAGATAAGATTGGGCCTCACGCAAAGGCTGGTGAGTGTGACAATCACATCGCAAGCAGCATTCGAGCAGGAGCTGGAAATCTTCCGCAAAGAGGAAGAAGCCGCCCAACAACAGTTTTTTGCCTATCTGTCCGTGCGCGAGCTGGCGGCCTCCGACACCGAGGTTCTCAGGGCAATGAACACGACACCACTCTTTTGGCTGACGACTCATCATGCCATGCTCGTGTCGGCCTTCATCGCGCTCGGTCGCATCTTTGACCAGAATTCCGCTCACAATATCGACAGCCTGATGGCGCTCGCTTCAAAAGACCTTTCGGTCTTTTCGAAGCCGGCTCTTGCGAAGAGGAAAGAGAAGGCCGGACTGAAGACGGACGAGGCCACAGCGTATGTTAGCGACGCGTTCGAGCCGACAGCGAGCGACTTGAGGGCGTTGCGCAAAGAGATCAAAGCGCAACGCGTGATTTACGAAGCGCGATATCGGGACATCCGCGACAAGGTGTTCGCTCACAACGAAGTCTTCGATCTCGACGTGGCCAATCAACTTCTTGCAAACACCAGCGTCGCCGAAATGAAAGCGGCGTTCGGTTTTCTCCACTCGCTCTATGAGACTCTGTGGCAACTGTTCCACAATGGCCGAAAGCTCGGATTGAATGCGAGAGCGTTCGTGCTGCCGCCGGGGTCGAACGCGGGTGCACAGATACTCCCCGGGGAGAAAGTCTTTCGAGAAGGTCAACGTGTCCTCGCGCACGTCGTGCGGGGCATCGAAGCTGAAGCAAAAGGCAGCTGACGTATGTAGGCCAAGGAGGAGGCGCAGCATGGCGAGTATCCAACTCTCCGCAACCCCAAAGGGAAATGGCTATCAAGCGACTGTGACGTTTCCCGACGGCGTGTCGATGAGTTCAGAGGAGACCTATCCGACAATCGCCGAAGCCATAACCGCCGCGGCGATCAAGCTGCTCGACATGCCCGAACGCCTGGCGGCACTCGACCGGCCACGCGGTTGATCAGCGCCTGTTGGCGAGGTCCACCAGCACGTCGCTATGGCACACGAGCGGTGCGCACCAGCACACGAGCTAGCGGCCGCGAAGCTCGTCGAGTGCGCCCATCAGTCCAGGCTGTGCGACGATCCACGCTCGATATTTCGCGATTACCTCGGCGCGAGAACCGTCGCGCGCGATAACGAACGGGTTGCCCCATTTGCTCGGGCGCCCGATTTAAACCTGCGTCGCACTCGTGCGCCTGCCGACAGCGCGCGCGCGCATTCAAGACCTTGCGCATGATCGTTCTCCTTTCTGCTCGCGCGGGAAGGCCCCGCCTTGCGGCGGGACCTTCTGCGCGGCGCCTCAGTCGCGGTTTGGACGAGACCAGATGAGCGAGTGGCCTTCCTCGCCTTCCACCTCGACCAGCGTGGCGTAGATCGGAGCTGCGAAGCTCGGGTCGTCCAGCTTGACCGAGAGATAGTCGCGGTTCTGCTCCTGAGACTTCTTCTTCCACGCGGCGCCGAACTCGATGGTGCCCGCGAAGATCCGGTAATCCGGGGCCTTGTCCGAGCTGCGCTCGGCCGGGACGATCTTCGCCTTCACGGTGCCGAGGGCGAGGGTCTTGACGGTGCCGACGAAGCCGTTTTAGGTCAGCCGTCAACTGTCCTTCTGAAACGAAGCATCGGTGTTTGCTTCGTTATTTGCTGGAGGACACTTCCGAGATGTCCTTTAGCGCGATCGCGGCGCCCCGTGATGGAGCGCCGCGTCGATGGTTGAGCGCTTCAGCGCGACCAGATGAGAGCGAAGCCGTCTTCGTTCTCCACGAGGCTTGCGTAGATCGGAGCGGGGAAGCTCGGATCGTCGAGCTTGAGGGAGTGATACTCCCGGCCCGTCTCCTTGGCGACCTTCTTCCAGGCAGCCCCGATCTCGATGTTGCCGACGAGCGCGCGGAGGTCGGGCGACTTCTCGCTGTCCTTCTCGGCGACGACCAGGCGAGCCTTGACGCTGAGGTTGAGGGTCTTGATGACTCCGGCGAACGAACCGTCTTCGTTGCGGGTGAACGTACCGATCTGAGCCATAGGTCTTCTCCTTTGCTGTATCAGGTCGCGACCATCGCGGCCTTGATGGCGATCGGAAAACACCGGGCGACCGGCCCGCACCCGAAGGGCTGAAACGCAGTGGAAGGCGGCGCAGGGACGAGCTTCTTGCCTCGCGAGGAAGCCGCGCGGAGGCGTTAGCCGAGCACGGCGGGGAAGAAGGTCGTCATCGCGCTGTTGCGGGAACGAGGGCGGGCTGCGCAGCAGCCGAACGCGGTGTGAGATACGCCAGCAAGAAAGGCCGCAATGGACGCACTTCTGGACAGCCCTGCGAAGGAGAGACTCTGGCTTACGGCATAGAAACACCAACGACCACGGTCTGACGGACTATCGAGACACTTCCTGCGCATTGGCCACCCTCGTCATCCGAGAGGCTGCGAGGACGACATGATCCAGCTTCGTCCGGCAACGAGCTATCGGTGCATCGTGCGGCAAGAAGGCTGGGCGGGAAACGACATCATCATCGACCCTCTCCGTGCTCACCGACCGACGATCGTAGCAACTGGGGGCGACGACGGTGATCAAGCTCCTTCGTTAACTGCGCGATGCGGTGCTCGGCCCTGTCGGCACGGCGTTCCGCTTCGGTCGCGCGCCGCAGGAGTCCGGCATTCTCGGTCGCGAGCTGGCGAAGCTGACCCTGCATAATATCGACGGCGATGCGTTGTTCGGCGGCCTTCTCGGCGACGGCGGCGATCCGATCAGGAGCCCGCCGCTGCTGACGGACGCGGATCAGCTCGTCGAGGATATCGCGGTGATTGGCGTAGATGGCATTACGTCCAACGCGCGCCTCCCTCGCGAGAGCTGCGACGGTCAATTGCCGTTCGATCATCGGAGACCCCACGGAGCTGCGGGCCAGGCGGTCGAGGGCAGCGCGCAGCTTCTCGGCTGTCGCTTGCACGCGCCGATCAAGTGGGTTTGCGGCCGTCATCTTCGGCATGGGCTCCTCCTGTAGCGGAAAGATCGGAAAGGACACGCTCGCACTCGGCAATGCGCGTTCTGGCGAGAGCGATGCTCGATGCATCGAGTCGATCGTCGGCGACCAAAGCGATGTTGCGATCAAGGCGCGCTTGCCAGACCGGGCGGTGCCGCTCAGTGACTGCGAAGTTAGCGCAGCTCATGCAGGTGCTCTCGGTGCGCCACAGCGGGTTCGGACCGCGTTCGTCCCCCATGCAAGCGGCGGACTCGACGCGATAGACACAATACCCCCAGTCGCAGACGCCGAGCCGCATGCCGCTCTCCTCGATGAGGAAATCGACATAGCCGGCGAGTTCGCCGTCGCGGGTCCGGCCGCGGAAGCGCGACCGCGACGACAGCATGCGCCCCGCCTTGCCGCCAAGACGCGACGCGGTGAGCAACTCCTCGAGCGCAGATCGCGTCTCGTCGAGTGTTTGCGCATCGACGAGTTCGCCGAGATCAAAATCTGTTCCGACATAGGCGCTGTCGGTCATAATGCGGGTCACATGCCCGAAATGATGCTGCAAGGCATGAAGGCCGGTGCGGTCGCGCTTGCCGACGAAGCGGGCAAAGGTCTTACGGCCTTGGTGCGTGGTCAGACGCCAAGGCGTTCCATCGTCGTTGAGCGGCATGTCGATGAAAGCCGCAAATCTCTCGTTCAGACGGATAACGAGAGAACTGCCCGTTGGGACCTCCGGCACGCGGCGATCGATGATGCCGTTCCCGGCGATGGAGAGCCACAGGTCCAACCGGCCGCTCTGAGCGCGCAAGGGTTCTGAGAGACGGCGCAAGACGTCGACGGCACGCAGAACGGGCGGCGGCGCTGGCCAGAGGTGCGGCACGCCGGCATCGTTGCCGGCGGTCTTGAATATCCGGCCGCGGAGATAAGCAAAGGCTTCCGTCTTATCTGCGGACGGATGCTCCTCGACGCAGTGAGCATTGAGCGTCAGAATCTCCGAGGCTCTTGCGCCGACCAGATAGGCAATGGTGACGAAGCAAGCTTCCTGGATGCGATTGATCAGCCCGCGCAGGTGCCTCGTTCGCGTCAACGGCGGATGCCAGGGCACGTTCTCGCCCTCGATCGTGGAAAACCGAAATGAAGACACGAGTGCCCGGACGGCCTGCCGGTGAACGAAGAAGGAGCGACTTTGATCATCCATGCGAAACGGCACGGCCTGGTCGCGTAGTGCGATCACGTCATCGGCCGGCTGTCCGATGAGTCGGATCGCGGCCGAGACGAGCGGCACGGCGATGGCATCGGGCGTGAATGGCAGGCGCTGCACGGTATGGCGGCTGAATCCGGAATGAGCGCCTACGCGGTCTTCGTCGAACGGGTGCTCTGGTGGTGGGCATGCGAGCTTGCGCCGTTGCTGGTAGAGGGCGAGCAAAAGGTTGGCGTAGTCGTGACGGGTCCCAGGTCTGATCAGCGCGCCATTGTGTCTTCGTCGCCCGGCAATGTCGTGCATGAACCGGGCGGCGGCATCGCGATCGAGGTCGCCGAAGCTGCGCATTGCTTGGCCAGCCATCCATCGGATCAGGATGCGGAGCTTGACGGCCGCGGCAACAAGGGTTCTCGCGCGGGCGTGCCGCCTGCCTGGCGGCGGATCGAGGCGAAGCGACCACAAAAAGATGCGCGCATCTTCCAGCCAGCGGCCCCAACATGGGTCTGTGAAGCGGCTGCCGTCTGGCAGTTCGAAATCCCAATCGATCTGGAGCTGCGATCTCCGCAGGTCGGATCGCAGGCCATCGAGATGCCATTGCGGGTCCGACCATAGCGACTCTGCCGAAACCTTCTGCGGCGGATCAACGTCATGCGTGGGATCAGCTTGGAGCAGCATGATTACTCCAGCTCCGGCAGGGCGGGCATGTCGTTGGCAAGCGCACGCGCGGCCTCATGCATCGCAGCCGGGAAATCCGGAAGGATGTCCTGGGTGAGAATCCGCCACGACGGCGCGTAGAGGAGATTCCACCGTTGGGGGTCGAGCCGGTTGCGGGCTTGTTCGAACCGATCGATGGCGGCGAGGATACGCGCCAGATGTTCAGGGTCGATCGGGATCACGAGACCGGGACACGCAAGGCATCCGCCAAAATGCGGGCACAGGCGCTCGGCGCCATCTCGACCAGGAATGACCGGCGCGAGACAATCATGGGCGAAGGAAGCGGTGCCACGACGTTGGCCAAGCCGCAACGGCGCGCCTATAGGCTTGTCCCCGCGCACCCATGCGATCATCAGGTCTTGCAAGCGAGCGATCGTCTGGCGCTGTAAGCGTGTCGTCTCCTCGCTCTTGAGATACGTCTCGGTCGTCGCGGCGTTGGCGTGATTGAGGATCGATTGGGCCACGAGAATATCGCCGCCGGAGGCGCGATAGTGTTCGGTTGCGACAGTGCCGCGAAACAAAGCGGGCGCAAAGCCGGCGATCCGGGAACGCGTGCTGTCGGGATGTGCCGCGTTCCACTCATCGATGCGATGGTTGGCGCGCTTCGTGAATCGGAGGATAGCGCGCCTGAGGACGGAATGCTCGACCACCTCCGTGCGGCTACGAAGCGAATGGCGGGTGGACTCGGTATAGATGCTGCGCGTCAGAAATAGCCGATCCTGCTGCATGGGCGAAGCATCTGCAACAAGCGGTTCAGTCAGGGCCAGCATCATCGCGATCAGGTTCGGCGCGGCGTATCGTCGACGCCGATCGAACGAGCGGCGCTGCGCCTTCTGGAGACGCGCATTGGTCTTGGCCTTGTTCCAGTCGATGATCACGCGATGCTCGTCGAGCGGATGCGGGATGAGACAGTCGCGACGGATATGACGCAGCGGATCGGGATTGGCGGCGGTCTGGATGGCGATCGCCAGAAAGAACGGAACGAGCGTATCGGTAGTGATGTGAAAATACTGCGTGATGGTGCGATAGCCGCCCCAAGACTTGACGAGCGTGGCGGACTTGATCCCGTGTTCTTCGAGAACAGCCCTGTCGGGCATGCGACCGTCCTCGATGCGGCTGATCCGCCAAATCCATCGATCGAGCCCCTGACCGCGCAGTATCTTGGGCGGAAGCTCGGTGCGCCGGATGACATCCTGCCCATGTTGAAACCGGGCCCAGACCTCGTCGATCTCCTCGTAGCAGGCGCTGAGGATCGCCTTGATCTGATCGGACGGCAGCCGCCGGCGCGGTTGCTGATGCATTCGCCTGCCGGGAAAGGGATTCCAGGGAATCTCAAGATCGCGTGCGAGCGTTCCAGGTCGATTGCGCTGGCACCATGCGAGGAGCGGCCGAAATGTATTGAAGGCCGTGGCATGCGCACCGCGCGGCGCGCGGGAGGTCGACTGCGCCTTGAGCCAGAGCACGTAGCGGCCGAGCGCGGCGGTATCGACATCAGCCGCCGTCTTAATCGTCTCATCGTCGACAACGTAGCGGGCAAAGCGGAGGATCGCTGCCCAGGTCGTTCGGCGGGTCGTGGGCCTTTGGCCGACGCCATGCTCTCGGAAAGCCTGGACCATGAGCCCGCGCAGGTCGGCAGGCAGGCCGGAAAGCTGCTCGGGGTCGAACCGTTGGATTGGCCGACCTCCGGCATCGGTGAATATGACCTTATCGGTGATGAGGTCAGTTGCCGCATTGTCCGGCGCCGCAACCGTGATGCGCCGATTGATCGACTTCCTTTTACGCGCGGCCATGAGGCACCAACTCGCCGTAAAGATAGGCCAGGCTCTCGGCGAGCGTGTCGGCATGAAGTTCGACGCAGCGCAGATAGATTGCCGTTGACTGAATCGAGGCGTGTCCGAGCAGGACCTGCACAATCTTCAGCGGATTGAGATCTGGTGTTGTCGCCGCCTGCTTCTGCAGGCGCACGAGCATGGTCATCGCAAATGTATGGCGCAACCAATGGCCCGATCCTGTCAGCCCTGCCGCCTGAAAGGCCGTGCTGAACGCAGCGGAGAACCTCGCTCTCGACACGGGATCGCCGTTGCTGTTGAGGAACAGCGCTGATGACGGCCGATAACCGGGGCGGGTTCTGCGTCGGAGCTTCACCAGCGCCGCACGCTGTTCTCCTGCATACCAGTGGGTTCGGTCGATCAGCCGCAGCGGCGGATAGACGGTGCGCGGCCGGTCGCCCTTGGTCACGGTCAGCGGCATTCCGACGAGTGGGTCCACGTCGATGTCCACGTGAGCAACATCCGGCACCTGATGGAGCTGCAAGCCGCATAGTTCCTTGCGGCGCATGCCCGTGGCCAAAGCCCATTCGGCGATCAGGTCATAGGGCGACGAAAGATGCTGAAAAAGCGATTGGAGTTGATCGACGCGCAGCGGTCGCGGCAGACGTTCAACCTCCGAAACCGTCAGAGTGTTCGCCATCACGGTCGCAGGCCGATGATGCAAATGCGCCAGCATGCCCTGACGACGCACTGAGCGGAGCGACACCTCAACGTAGTCGAAGGGCAATGCTTCGATCAGACCGCGTCGATGCGCCCATGTATAAAAGCGGCAGACCGTCCGGATACGATCGTTCACGGTGGACCGGGCATAAGGTCGCCCGGTATGAGGGCTCGGCGTTGCCAGCATCCGATTCCGGTAGCCGGCGATCGTTCCCTCATCGGCGAGGCGCCAGTCCAGCTCGCTCTGCTCCAGGCTGTCGAACCAGTCATGCAGGTGCTCGCTATACGTCCTCAGCGTCTCCATCGCATGCGAGCGGCCGGGAATGGTGGCGAGTTCGATCAGGTAGCCGAAGGCAGGTTCGACAATCGACATCTGCGCGTCGAGCAAGATGGGGAAGCCTGCCGGAATCCCTTCAACACCGGGCACTGCCCGTACAATCGAAACCATCCTGCTCTCCGGTGACGAAGCACCCGGAGGTGCAAGAGGACATCGACATCGCCCAAGTGCTTACCGTGTCGATGAAACTGACAGATGACAGCACGCGAATAAAAGATACACGGAGCGCCTTCGGCGCGAGTCTTCCTTGAGATGCGAGGGGTTCCCCTCGCGCTCTCCCGTTCGCCACGTGGCAGAGGTGCAGGACTTCGCCTGCACCCCTTCAAATAGCTTGTCGTGTCGCCGCCGCGTCAAGCGTTGTCCTCGCTACGCTGCGGGAACGCTTGACTCGGACGTCTGCGTGCCAGGCTCTCAGGCAATGCCGCTAAAGGACACTTCTCAGCACATGACCTAAGTCGTTGCCGGACTTCTTGAAGGTGCCGATGGTCGCCATGGTAGTTCTCCGTTCTTCTCTGCCTCGAGCCCGCACCATTGCGGCCTCGATGGCGATCGGCAGGCCGGAGGCGATCGACGCGGCATCGCTTGCGACCGCAGCGCAGCGGAGGATGGCGCCAGAGCGACTTTCTTGAATATGTGGACGCCCTTCCCTCGGCCCAATTCAGGCCGAGCATAGATATTGAAGACAGGCTCACTCGAAAGGGACCGCATATGTCGCTGACAATCGGACTGGATATCGCGAAACA
>NKIY01000002.1 GCA_002256345.1 Bradyrhizobiaceae bacterium PARB1
CGCTCGAGTTGAGCGAAATCGTGCAGATTGTCGCCGACTACCGCAAGGCCGCGGAGAACGCCAAGCGGGCCGGGTTCGACGGCATCGAGATTCATGCCGCCAACGGTTATCTGCTTCAGCAATTTCTGGAGGACAAGACCAATCACCGCACCGACCGCTATGGCGGCTCGATCGAGAACCGCGCCCGTCTGCTGTTTGAAGTCCTCGATGCAGTCTCGGACGTGTGGCCGGCCGATCGCATCGGCGTTCGGCTGTCGCCGTTCAGCAGCGTCGGCGATGTCGCGGACAGTGACCCGATGTCTCTGTACACGCACGTCATCAAGCAACTGGCCGCACGTCAGATCGGCTTCCTGCATTTGATCGAGGCTCGGGTGCGCGCCGGTCTGGTGGATCAGACCGACGACGCAGCACCGCAATCCGTCGCTACGCTGTTGCGCCCGTTGTTTCCCGGGCCGTTCATTGTGTCGGGAGGCTTCACCGCCGAGACCGCCGAGGAGGCGCTCGCCGCGGGCACGGCAGACCTCGTCGCGTTCGGGCGTGCCTTCATCGCCAATCCCGATCTGCCGAGGCGTCTCGCGCTCGGCGCGCCGCTCAACGCGCCGGATCGATCGACATTCTACGGCGGCGCCGAGCGCGGCTACACCGACTATCCGAGCCTCGATGAGGTCGGCGCATTCAGCGCCTGAGCCGGGAAAGGCACGAGAGCGATGGACGCGGTGACACGGACCAGTTTCGCCCAAATGATAGCGGCGTTGGAGCATCAGGGATGAACAGGGCAAGAGCTGGGTCTCGTTCGCCGATTACGCCGTCTCGTTCGCGCATGAGCGCGCGCTTCGGCGTCGGCGGCGAGGGAGAGCGACGATGAAGCTCTACGGGTTCGGGCCGGCGGCGAGCGCCCAGCGCGTTCGGGTCTTCTTGGCCGAAAAGGGGCTCGATGTCCCGACCGAACAATTGAACGTGCGCGACGACGATCAGTTCGCCGCAGCGTTCACGGCGATGAACCCGTTCCACTGAAGCGGAGAGAAAACGGCCGAAACAGCCCAACGCAACTCTGACCGGCCGATACTCTTGCAGTGCGAGAAACGTCGCGCGATCACACGCGGCCTGCCGGCTGGAACTGCTTGATCAATTGCGCACGAAATAGAGCGGCGTCCGCAGCGTCAGCTGATAGGACGGCTTCGGCACCCATATGATTTGAGCCGTGACTCCGAACAGGCGATTGTCGTTGTCGTCCATCCGATCGAGATCGAGCCGGAGAATCGGCTGGGTGAACGACCGAACCGGCGTGAAGGACAGGAACTGTGCGCCGCCGAAATATTGCACGCCGGCGCGGCCGGTGAATTTCCAGTTGCTCGGCCACTGATAGTAGCCGCCGACATAGCCGATGATGTTTGGATGGATTCGGGCGAGCGCGGTCGCCACCTCGACGCGGGTATCCTGGATACCCGCCAGCATGCCCCGCGTGGCGTCCGCGTCGAAGGCGTAGTCGAACTCGAGAACGTTGTTGAAGGTCGTCGTCCCGGTCGGCCCGTTCGGGATCGCCTGGGTGATTGTCGATTGCCAGGTGATGGTCGGGATCGAGCCGCCTTTCTGGCTGTAGAGATCTGCCTGAAACCCGACGTTCCAGCTGGTGACATCGAACGCCGACCAGCCCTGCGCGGGTCCGTAGGTGGTCGTGCCGGAGACGCCGGCATAGAGCGAGACGGTATCGCTGACATCCACCGTCAACGGGAGATCGACAGCGAGGGATTGCCGGGATGGCAGGGATACGCTGGTCGGAAGCGTGCCGCCATTGGCAAGCGCAAGCGACTGGAGCGCGCTAAACAGCGCCGGACTGCCGAAGCCGACCGGCAACGCGCCGGCCGGCACGGTTGCGTAACTTGTTCGCAGATCGAGATAGATGTTAGGCGTCGCGTCTGCCGGAGCGCCGCTGTCGTCGTTGCGATCCTTGCCGAACGCGGCTCCGCTGAAGCACAAGCCGATCAGACAGGCCGCGACAAGCCTCGGAAGGAAGAGGCGCAATGCGACGGTTGAGCGGCGAGGGAAAACTGGCACGGCCTCCGGGCTCCTCCTCGTTTACAGTCAGGCGCTAGCTCACCAGGTACTTCGCCACCGCCGGCTCGTTCCATTCGATGCCAAGCCCGGGACCGCGCGCGGTCACGGCGCCGTCGACGATCTCGGCGGACCTTGCCAGGATCGCGCCGGCGAAGTCGAGGAATTCGAGCCAGTGCGCGGTCGGCGTCACTGCGAGCAGGTGCGCGCTGACTTCGGCGAACAGGTGGCTCGACATCGGGATCGACGCCGCGTCGGCTTGCCCTGCGACCTGCATCCAGCCGGTGACGCCGCCGACCTTCATCACGTCGGGCATGATGAAGTCGGAAGCGCCGGCCGCGATCGCCTCGGCGAAGCCGCGCGGGAACCACCAATTCTCGCCGGCCTGGATCGGCGTCGGCGAGGTCTCGCGGACTTTTGCGTGGCCGGCCAGGCTCTCCTGCGGCACCGGCTCCTCGATCCAGTGCAGGTCGTAGGGCGCCAGGCGTGCGATGCGGCGGGTCGCTTCGGCCGGATCGAGCGACTGGTTGAAATCGATCATCAGAGCGATGTCGGGGCCGAGCAGGGCGCGCACGCCTTTCACGACGCGTTCGTCATTGGCGGCATCACCGTCGCCACCCTTGATCTTGATGCCGCGAAAGCCCTGGTCGAGCGAGCGGCGCAGCGCGCGCTCATCAGTGACGGGATCGACCGCGCCGTAGCTGTCATAGGTCTTGATCGGCTTCGCCGAGCCGCCGAGCAGTTCGACCAGCGGCCGGCCGGCAAGCTGGGCGAGCACGTCCCAATAGGCCATGTCGAGACCGGACACCGCCATGCCGACCAGGCCCTGCCAGCCCAGCAGCCGAAACTTGGCATCCATCGCCTTCATCAGATCGAACGGCGCGACCGGCTTGCCGATCACCTCGCGGCCGATCTCCTCGATCAGATAACAAAGCGGGTGAAGTGTGAGCTTGCTGTAGGCGAAGATGTAGGTGCGGCCGGTAACGCCTTGATCGGTCTCGACATCGATCAGGACCAGCGGGCCGGAATCGATCACGCCGAAGGCAGTCCTCACAGGACGCTTGAGGGGCACCACGACACCTCGCGCCTTTACTCCGCGGATCGCTGCAACTGTCTGGCTCATGGATGTCCCCTGCGCGTTTCCCGGAAGTTTCCTTCCCTTGTTATTGGACACTGTACCATCGGATGAGCCGCGGCGCGGCCCAATCGGCCGCAACCTGTTCGATCAAATAGCGGCCGGGATATTCGGCGAGGAAGGCGATGCGCTGGGTCTCGCCTGGTTCGACCGCGAGCGTGTCGAGCCAGAACGGCTTCCAGCCGTCGTCGAGTCGGTCGAGCAGGCGGAAGTGATGGCCGTGCAGATGAAAGACGCTCGCGATCGCGCTGCGGTTGGTCAGCGCCAGCACGACCGTCCGGCCGGCCTTGGCTTGAAAAGCCGGGGCCGCCGACGGCTTGAAATCCGCCGGGCGGAACCACTCGGTTGGCGCGCCGAGCGCCAATTCGAATCGGGCGGCACTCCTGAGGTCGAGCTGGGCGGGCATGTCGTTGCCCGGCAGCGGCGGAGCGGGAGGGAACGGCGCCGCCCGGATCGGGGCTTCGTTCGAGACGATGAGCTTGCCGACCGGGCGGCCCTGCTTGCCGTCGTGCAACAGGATCGGGAAACTGGTTCCGGCCGGACCGGCCGTATCGACGAAGACGTCGGTTCGGCTTCCCGGAGCCAGTATCAGCGCACCGTTGCGCGCCGAGAATGGTTCGGCTGGCTGGCCGTCGATCGCCATCACCCTGACGTCGAGGGTCTCCAGCTTGACCGCCAGCACGCTGCGTGGGCTGCCATTGATAAAGCGGAGTCTGAGCCGGGCGTTGGCCGGTGCCGAGACTTCGTGCGAAGTCTTGCCGTTAATCGTATGAATTAACGTCGAATCTTTCGGCTCGGATCCGGGCGACACCGCGGTTCCGTCGGGTTGCAGGCGCCACTCCTCGATCAGCAAGACCTCGTCACGATCCACCGCGACGGGCGAGGTGCCGGTCACGATCAACGGGCGCGGGCGAGCCGGCATGGTTGTGCCATCGCCGAGCAGCGGCTCGCACAGGAAGGTACCGGCATGCCGGAGCGGGAGCTGGAAGCTATCCTTGGCCCCGGTGGCAAGCGGTGTCCGGGAGGCCAGTGGCTCCGCGGCCGGGACTCCGTCAAGCCCGCGGCAATCGAGCGCGGCGGCGACCGGCAGCTCGTTGCCAAACGTCACATCGAGCACCTCGCCGCGCCTGAAGCGGAGGTCGTGGCTGCCCAGCGACCAGACGGGGGTGTCCGGCCCGTTAGGGCGAAGCGCGATTCGATCGATCCTAGCCTGCAGCGCGACCGCTGTCCGGCCTTGCCCCGAGACCGTGGCCGGCCAAGCGGGGCAAAGCGCCGCGGCGCCGAGGGCGGCCATCAGGTCGCGCCGGCTGAGCCAAAATTCAGGACTTGCTGTGGGCCTTGCCATCCGGCCGATGCGGACCATTTTCAAGCGTACCTGTCCAGTCGCGATCGGTCGCAGGGCGGGCTCTCCCGCGGCCATTTTTTTGCTGCGAACCGGTGGGCGCATGTTATAAGCCCGGCCGCCCGCGGCATCGCGGCCGGACTGGATGCTTTTCGCGCGGGCGTGGCGGAACTGGTAGACGCGCTGGATTTAGGTTCCAGTGACGAAAGTTGTGGGGGTTCGAGTCCCTCCGCCCGCACCAAGCGCTTACAGCGTTTGCATGACGAATTCTTGGAGAACCTTGGACCTCTCGGGGGACGAGGGTTCGCCGAACCCACAGACGTCAGGCCGCAAGGCTCAAGCGTCGAACAGATTGAACACTGCCACGGCCGCTCGGGCCGCGGCAAAAGCGGAAGAAGATTGATACCATGCAGGTCACCGAGACCCTCAACGAGGGACTGAAGCACGAATTCAAGATCAGCGTTCCGGCATCCGATCTCGATGCCAAGGCGGGCGCCAAGCTGGTCGACCTCAAGGACAAGGTCCGTCTCAACGGCTTCCGTCCCGGCAAGGTGCCGGTCGCGCATCTGAAGAAGATCTACGGCCGCTCGGTCATGGCCGAGACCATCGACCAGACCATCAGCGACACCAACCGGCAGTTGTTCGAAGATCGCGGCTTCCGGCTTGCCGGCGAGCCGAAGATCACGATGCCGACCGAGAAGGACCAGGTCGACGAGCTGCTCTCGGGCAAGACCGACCTGACCTACACGGTTGCGATCGAGGTCGTGCCGCCGATCCAGCTCGCCGATTTCAAGTCGTTCTCGGTCGAGAAGCCGGTGGTCGATGTCTCAGACGCCGACGTCGACGACGCCATCAAGCGGATCGCCGAGGGCAGCCGCCCGTACAGCGCCAAGACCGAAGGTGCAGCGGAGAAGGACGACCGTGTCACCATCAGCTTCAAGGGCACCATCAACGGTGAGGCCTTCGAGGGCGGCACCGGCGAGGGCATCCAGGTCGTGATCGGTGCCGGCCAGTTCATTCCGGGCTTCGAGGAGCAGCTGATCGGCATCGGCACGGGCGAGACCCGCACGCTGAAGGTCTCGTTCCCGAAGAACTACCTCAACGACAAGCTCGCCGGCCAGCCGGCCGAGTTCGAGACTACAGCGACGCTGATCGAGGTGCCCGGTGAGGCCACGATCGACGACGAGTTCGCCAAGACGCTCGGCCTCGAGTCGCTCGACAAGCTGAAGGAAGCCGCGCGCGAGCGCCTGACCGCCGAATTCGCCGGCGCGACCCGGCAGAAGGTCAAGCGCGCGCTGCTCGACCGGCTCGACGAGAGCCACAAATTCGAGGCGCCGCCGTCGCTTGTCGCCGAAGAGTTCAACCTGATGTGGAACTCGATCAAGGCCGAGATGGACTCGACCGGCAAGACCTTCGCCGACGAGAACACCACCGAGGATGCGGCCAAGGAAGAGTACCAGAAGATCGCCGACCGCCGCGTCCGCCTCGGCCTCGTGCTGTCGGAGATCGGCGAGAAGATGATGGTGACACGGTCGTCCTTCTCCGCTGCACCTTCGGTCTTGGCGCTGTACGGGCGGCTGCCCTCGGCGATCCGCGCGCGCCAGATGCCCGGCCGCGAGAAGGAAGTCTGGGATTACTACCGCAGCAACGCCCAGGCGCTGGCCCAGCTCCGCGCCCCGATCTATGAGGACAAGGTCGTCGACTTCGTGCTGGAGCTCGCCAACGTGACCGAGAAGAAGGTCACCAAGGATGAGCTGTTCAAGGATGAAGACGGCGAGAAAACTGCCGCCTGATTCCGGCACCTCGCGTTAATGATGAACCGCGAAAGCGCGCCCGGCGAGGATCCCCTCGCTAGGCGTGCCGCCGCGAATCGGCTTGAACGTCTGCGACCTGCCCAGTTGGCTAGTGTCGGCCTTGTCGGCCGGAAATTGGCCCATATCTGGTTTAAGCCTTGAGCCGGCCAGCCTCGAGCCAGTAGTCTTGAGCGAGCTAGTTCTGGGCAGAGTTATGCACCACCCCTAACCCCTGGGTTCTTTCATGCGCGATCCCGTTGAAACCTACATGAATCTCGTGCCGATGGTCGTCGAGCAGACCAATCGCGGCGAACGCGCCTACGACATTTTCTCGCGCCTTTTGAAAGAGCGCATCATCTTCGTCACCGGTCCGGTGGAAGACGGCATGTCGACCTTGATCGTCGCGCAGCTGCTGTTCCTCGAGGCCGAGAATCCGAAGAAGGAAATCTCGATGTACATCAACTCGCCGGGTGGCGTGGTGACGTCGGGCCTTGCGATCTACGACACGATGCAGTTCATCCGCCCGCCGGTCTCGACGCTGTGCACCGGGCAGGCCGCCTCGATGGGCTCGCTGCTGCTGGCGGCCGGCGAGAAGGACATGCGCTTCACGCTGCCGAACTCCCGCATCATGGTGCACCAGCCCTCCGGCGGCTTCCAGGGCCAGGCCACCGACATCATGCTGCACGCACAGGAGATCCTGAATCTCAAGAAGCGCCTCAACGAGATCTACGTGAAGCACACCGGCCAGACCTACAAGGCGATCGAGGACGCGCTCGAGCGCGACAAGTTCCTCACCGCCGAAGACGCCAAGGCGTTCGGCCTCGTCGACAAGGTGATCGACAAGCGTCCGGAAGATCCGTCGGCCGCCAAGGCCGCCTGATCTGGCCGGCCTCCCGGGGGCGCCGATGTGATCTCCACATTGGCGCCTCACATAGCCGGCAAAAGCAGGACGAGCGGAGTACCCCGCAAGTGCCTACGCTCGGGCGGCAAGTTCCGCTTTCGTGCTCATTAGGCGGCGTGGTAATCCCGCAACGTTCCGTGGATTTCGATGCGTATTCCACGTGCGATCGTGGAAAATCACGGTATTGTCACGGTCTTGAGCAGGCCATCCGATTAGCGAATTCTTGATAGTCGGGTGCCAGCATGGTTGGCTGTAGTGCATCGGCTATGATCGCGGAGATTCGAATAAACCGTGATTGCAACGGTCAGTATTGCGTAGGGTCTTTTTTGGTACGGAATTTGCTCTATCTACCCAAGACCCCGGTTTTGTGCCGGATTGGGTCGATCTGGCAAACAAGATCGAACGGCGGACGGAGATAATGAATGAGTAAGGTCGGCACGAGCGACGCCAAGAACACGCTATACTGCTCGTTCTGCGGCAAGAGCCAGCATGAAGTTCGCAAGCTGATTGCCGGACCGACTGTCTTCATTTGCGACGAGTGTGTCGAACTCTGCATGGACATCATCCGTGAGGAGAACAAATCCTCGCTGGTGAAGTCGCGCGACGGCATCCCGACGCCGAAGGAAATCTGCAAGGTCCTGGACGACTACGTGATCGGCCAGAGCCATGCCAAGAAGGTGCTGTCGGTTGCCGTCCACAACCACTACAAGCGGCTTAACCATCAGACCAAGCACAACGACGTCGAACTGGCGAAGTCGAACATTCTGCTGATCGGTCCGACCGGTTCGGGCAAGACGCTGCTCGCGCAGACGCTGGCCCGCATCCTCGACGTGCCGTTCACCATGGCCGATGCGACGACGCTGACCGAAGCCGGCTATGTCGGCGAGGACGTCGAGAACATCATCCTGAAGCTGCTGCAGGCCGCCGACTACAATGTCGAGCGCGCGCAGCGCGGCATCGTCTACATCGACGAAATCGACAAGATCAGCCGCAAGTCGGACAATCCCTCGATCACCCGCGACGTATCAGGCGAGGGCGTCCAGCAGGCGCTGCTGAAGATCATGGAAGGCACGGTGGCCTCGGTCCCGCCGCAGGGCGGCCGCAAGCATCCGCAGCAGGAGTTCCTGCAGGTGGATACCACCAACATCCTGTTCATCTGCGGCGGTGCGTTCTCGGGCCTCGAGAAGATCATCTCCGCGCGCGGCCGTTCGACCTCGATCGGCTTCGCGGCGCAGGTGCTCGCGCCGGAGGATCGCCGTACCGGCGAGATTTTCCGTCACGTCGAGCCGGAAGACCTGCTGAAGTATGGCCTGATCCCGGAATTCGTCGGCCGTCTGCCTGTCGTGGCGACGCTGGAAGACCTCGACGAGACCTCGCTGAAGAAGATCCTGACCGATCCGAAGAACGCTCTGGTGAAGCAGTACCAGCGGCTGTTCGAGATGGAGAACATCGAGCTGACCTTCGCCGACGAGGCGCTTGGCGCGGTCGCCCGCAAGGCGATCGAGCGCAAGACCGGTGCGCGCGGCCTGCGGTCGATCCTGGAGAGCATCCTGCTCGAGACCATGTTCGACCTCCCGGGCCTGGAAGGTGTCGAGGAAGTCGTGATCTCGCGCGAAGTCGTCGAGGGCACGGCGCGTCCGCTCTACATCTACGCGGACCGTTCCGATCGCGCCGTCGAGAGCAGCGCGAGCGCCTGAAGGCGCGCATTCGACCTGTCACAAATGCACGGCTGCCGGGCGATCCGGCGGCCGTCGCTGCGCAGCAGCAGCGATGATTTTGGCATTGCAGTAAATGCCTGTTTAGCCTGAATTTCCGGGCACTTCTCAGACTTGACACCCCCCGGCCTGATAGCCACCTAATGCTATCGGTGAAGGATCTCATGCGCTGAGATTCGTCGCTTTACGATGCGGAATAGGCGGCTGCTGACGGCAATCTCGTTCCGGATCACCAAGGCACCTTGTGGCGGTTGCGCAAGCAGGCGGACTGCGAGCAAGGGGGCAAAACAAAAGGATAAGGCCATGACGACCTCAAAACCCCGGCCAACGATCGTCCACGGCGAAAGCCATTCCTATCCGGTGCTGCCGCTCCGCGACATCGTCGTCTTCCCACACATGATCGTGCCTCTCTTCGTCGGTCGCGAGAAATCGATCCGCGCGCTCGAAGAGGTGATGAAGAACGACGCGTTGATCATGCTCGCGACGCAGAAGAACGCGTCCGATGATGATCCGGCGCCCGATTCAATTTACGAGACCGGTACGCTCGCCAGCGTCCTGCAGCTGCTGAAGCTGCCCGACGGCACCGTCAAGGTGCTGGTCGAGGGCCTCGAGCGCGCGCGCGTCGAAAAGTATTCCGACCGCAGCGAATATTACGAGGCGACCGCGGTCGCGCTCGCCGACACGGATGCCAACTCGGTCGAAGCCGAGGCGCTGGCGCGATCGGTCGTGTCCGACTTCGAAAGCTATGTGAAGCTGAACAAGAAGATCTCCGCCGAAGTCGTCGGCGTGGTCCAGGCGATCACCGACTTCGCCAAGCTCGCTGACACCGTCGCGTCGCATCTCGCCGTCAAGATCGCTGATCGCCAGGGCATCCTGGAAACGCTGTCCGTCACCGGGCGCCTCGAGAAGGTGCTGGGCCTGATGGAGAGCGAGATCTCGGTGCTGCAGGTCGAGAAGCGCATCCGCTCGCGCGTCAAGCGCCAGATGGAGAAGACGCAGCGCGAGTATTATCTCAACGAGCAGATGAAGGCGATCCAGAAGGAACTCGGCGATGACGAGGGCCGGGATGAACTCGCCGATCTCGAAGAGAAGATCGCCAAGACCAAGCTGTCGAAGGAAGCCCGCGAGAAGGCGCAGCACGAGCTGAAGAAGCTGCGCCAGATGTCGCCGATGTCCGCGGAAGCGACTGTCGTGCGCAACTATCTCGACTGGCTGCTGTCGATTCCGTGGGGCAAGAAGTCGAAGGTCAAGAAGGACCTCAGGGCCGCGCAGGCGATGCTGGACGAGGAGCACTACGGACTCGAGAAGGTCAAGGACCGCATCGTCGAGTATCTCGCCGTGCAGTCGCGCGCCAACAAGCTGACGGGCCCGATCCTGTGCCTCGTCGGTCCTCCCGGCGTCGGCAAGACCTCGCTCGGCAAGTCGATCGCGAAGGCGACCGGACGTGAGTTCGTGCGCGTGTCGCTCGGCGGCGTGCGCGACGAGGCGGAGATCCGCGGTCATCGCCGGACCTATATCGGTTCGATGCCCGGCAAGATCATCCAGTCGATGCGCAAGGCCAAGACCTCGAACCCGCTGTTCCTGCTGGACGAGATCGACAAGATGGGCGCCGATTTCCGCGGCGATCCGTCGTCCGCGCTGCTCGAGGTCCTTGACCCCGAACAGAACGGCACTTTCGCCGATCACTATCTCGAAGTGGACTACGATCTGTCCAACGTGATGTTCATCACCACGGCGAACACCCTGAATATCCCGGGGCCGCTGATGGACCGCATGGAGCTGATCCGGATCGCCGGCTACACCGAGACGGAGAAGGTCGAGATCGCCCGCAAGCACTTGATCCCGGCTGCGCTGTCGAAGCACGGTCTGGACACCAAGGAATGGTCGATCGACGACGACGCGTTGCTGCTGCTGATCCGCCGCTACACCCGCGAAGCGGGCGTGCGTAACCTCGAGCGCGAAATCTCCACGCTGGCCCGCAAGGCCGTGAAGGAGCTGATGCTCTCGAAGAAGAAGGTGGTGAAGGTCACCGACAAGAATCTCGAGGAATTCCTCGGCGTGGCGAAGTATCGCTACGGCGAGATCGAGAGCGACGATCAGGTCGGTGTCGTCACCGGTCTGGCATGGACGGATGTCGGCGGTGAATTACTCACCATCGAAGGCGTCATGATGCCCGGCAAGGGCCGCATGACCGTCACCGGCAACTTGCGCGACGTGATGAAGGAATCGATCTCGGCGGCGGCATCCTATGTCCGCTCGCGTGCGATCACCTTCGGGATCGAACCGCCGCTGTTCGAGCGGCGCGACATCCACGTCCACGTGCCCGAGGGCGCGACGCCAAAGGACGGTCCGTCCGCGGGCGTGGCGATGGCAACCACCATCGTCTCGGTGCTGACGGGCATTCCGATCCGGCACGATGTCGCCATGACCGGCGAGATCACGCTGCGCGGCCGCGTGCTTCCGATTGGCGGATTGAAGGAGAAGTTGCTGGCAGCAGCCCGCGGCGGCATCAAGACGGTCTTGATCCCCGAAGACAATGCCAAGGACCTCACCGAAATCCCGGACTCGATCAAGGGCGGGTTGAACATCATCCCGGTCGGGCGGATGGACGAGGTGATCAAGAACGCGCTGGTTCGCCAGCCGGAGGCGATCGACTGGGAAGAGGATAGCAAGCTGCCGGTGAAAGCCGACGGCGAGGAAGCCTCCGGTGGCCTGACCGCGCACTGAGCGCAACTCCGATCAACGACATCAGCGGCGTCCTTCGGGGCGCCGCTTTTGTTTTGGGCTACAGGTGATAGATTCAAGGAAGAGAGGTTGCCGCGATGAAGACGATCATCCTGTCGACGTTGCTCTCCGCCGCGCTGTGCGATGCAGCGCTGTGCGAGCGTCTGGACAAGCGCTTCGGCGACGACCGCGAGCGCGGCTATCGTGCGGAACGCGAATTCGAGGGCAGGGACTTCGAGAACAGGGACAGCGGTTTCAGGAACCGCGACCGCGCGAATTTTCTTGGCGGCAAGGAAGCGGACCACTCGCAGCCGGAATTGCCCAGGCTGGAGTTGCAGGCGCCTGCGGCAATCGGATTGCAGCGGTGAGCGGTAAGTCGTCGAACGACGGTGCGGACACGCAGTCTGAGGGAGATGCCGGGTGCGCATCGATGGAAGCTGCCACTGTGGCGCAATCCGCTACACCGCCACGATCGATCCAGCGCAGGTCTCCGTCTGCCATTGTACGGACTGCCAGACTCTCACCGGCTCGCCCTACCGCGTATCCGTTCTGTGTTCGCCCAATGACGTGAAGATCGTCTCGGGCCAGACGCGTGCCTACCGAAAGACGGGGGATAGCGGTCGGGTTCGGCTTCAACTTTTTTGTGGTGACTGCGGCACGCCGCTCTTTGCGTGCGACGAGAATCCGAACGCTGGAATCTGGAGTTTGCGCTGGGGTAGCATAACGCAGCGCCACGATCTGAAGCCGTCGCGCCAGATCTGGTGCCGTTCTGCGGAACCATGGATTGCGGAGCTGGCGGCAGTGCCGGGGCAGGCGATGGAATGAGGAATTCAGGGAATGGTGGGCGGCTACGGATTCGAACCGCAGACCCTCTCGGTGTAAACGAGATGC
This sequence comes from Bradyrhizobiaceae bacterium PARB1, assembly GCA_002256345.1. Classification (GTDB taxonomy): domain Bacteria; phylum Pseudomonadota; class Alphaproteobacteria; order Rhizobiales; family Xanthobacteraceae; genus Tardiphaga. The sequence goes on from NKIY01000002.1 coordinate 12,554, forward strand.
TCTAACCAGCTGAGCTAGCCGCCCGAGGCAAACGCCCTGACGCCTGTTTAGCGCCAGTCCCGCGGTCCGGCAAGTCGTCTCAGGCGATCAGCGTTCGATCCCCTTGGCGATTTCGATTCCCTCGTTCAGCAGCGCCATGCGCAGCAGGTTGTAGGTCGTTTCCGACCGGCACGCATTCGCGAGCTTGAGCGCATGGAGCATGGTGACGATCAGTTCGTCACCATCTTTTCCGCCCTGGATCACTTTCAAATGACACTGTTTCATCGGGATCAGGCAATCTGGCGCGAGGCAATGGCCGCGCCGAACACGGTATCCTGGATTTCCACCTTGTCCCGCACGCGGGCGTGGCATTGCTCATTGACGTGGAAGAGCACGGCGATGGTCGAATCGCCGTCGATCATGGCGGGCAGGCCGAGCGGTTCGATCTCGAAACCGAAGCTCTGCAGGATCGGGATGCGCAGGGGATTGATCACCGACGTGAAGCCGGAGAGGCCCTCCATCATCCCGTATTCCTGGATCGCGGCGAGCAACTCGAAATAGTGCCTGCTGCGGCGCTGCGACTTGCGCATGGCGAAGCGGGTGAGTTCGAGCACGTCGCAGCGCTGGATGATCGCGCCTTCGACGAGATGAGGGAATTGCTCGCTCAGCATATGCGGCAAAACTGTCGGATAAAGGCGATAGCCGCCGGCCACGGTGCCGGTGTCATCGGCTGCGACAAGATAGACCGCAGCGTCGTCGTCATACTGGTCGCGTTCATGGGTGCCATCGACGTCGAAATCGGTCCAGCCGCGTTCGCCGACGAAGATCTCGTGGCGAAGCCGGAATTGCTTGTCGAGAAGATCGCTGTAGTGCCCGGCGTTGCCGCTATTGATGATCTCGATCATGAGAAGTGCTCCGCGCTGCTTTGCGCGGAGGAGTCTCATGGGCGGTCGGGTCGCGAAATTCCGTGGGCTGGGGATTGACAAATCAGAAAGTGATCAGTCCTCGCTTGATCGCTTCGGCTACGGCCTGCGCGCGCGTATGCGCGTTGAGCTTGTGCATCGCCGCCGTCACCGTCTTGTTCACGGTGTCTTCGGAGATGCTGAGGATCACGCTCGTATCCCAGGCCGTCTTGCCGGCGGCGACCCAGTTCATCACTTCGCGTTCTCTTGCGCTGAGCACCGCCGGCTTGGTCTGCTGGCGCGAACGCAGGATGGCAAAGCGGTTGAACGCATACATGGTGACGAGTTCGATCGCCGAATTCGCTTCTGGCGTACGCTCGACATCGCGCCCCGCCAGCGACAGTCCGGCCTGATATCCGTTCATGCCATGCACGGGCGCGCAGAGGCCGAATCGCAGGTCGTAGTCGACGGCGGCGATTTCCATGACATGCCGCGACGCCGGGCTCATCCGGTCGACTGGAAGATCCGACCAGGCAAACATCTCTGCCTGTTGGCGAATGCGCGGAGCAAGCGGATCGTGTGCGTAGAAATTGGAGCTGCGATACTGCTCTGCCCAGCTCTTCGGCCAGGCCTGCCATAGCACGCGCTCTTCGAACGGCTGATGGCTTCCGGCCGAGGTCAGGAAACAGACATGGCCATAGCCGAACGAAGCCGCGGTGCTGGTAATTATCTCGCCGATAGCGGCGGGGGATTGCGCGGCGCCGATCCGTTCGATCGCCGAAAGGGTATCCAGAAAGTATTTGCCCCTGAATGAGCTCATGGGCGCTCCTGTATCCGATCTGTGTGAATTTCCTGGACTACAGACACTTTCGGCCGGTCCACCGCGAAACGCTTCGCGGGCGGTTTCGAACAGGATAGAGCGGCGCTTGAGACAGACGCAATCAGTCGGAAGGCGAATATGGGGTTGTACGACGAATTTGATAGGGACTTCCGGGACAGGAGGTGCCGGCAAATGCGTTCGGTGACAGCTCTCGCGGTTGCGGGGTACCCGAATGCCGCGAGCCTATGATGCCCGCTCTTCCCAAATCATCGCCAGATGCACGATGGTTTGCGCTGCCTTCTCCATGTCCTGCACGCTGACCCATTCGGTGCGGCCGTGGAAGGCGTGCTCGCCGGCGAAAATATTGGGGCAAGGCAGGCCCATGAAAGACAAGCGCGAGCCGTCTGTGCCGCCGCGGATGCTGCCGCGGACCGGCACGAGGCCGGTGCGCCGGATCGCCTCGATGGCGTAGTCGACGCCATACGGGTGCTTGTCGATCACCTGCTTCATGTTGCGATACTGTTCGGTGATCGCGATCGACGCGGTGGAATGCGGATAGGAGGCGAGCACGTCATCGACGATGGATTTCAGCAGGGCTTCCTTCTCCTTCAGTCCGTTCTCGGTGAAGTCGCGCACGATCAGGCTGAGCGTCGCCTGCTCCAGCGAACCGGAGATGCCGGTAGGGTGCAGAAAACCTTGCCGGCCTTCGGTGGTCTCCGGCGAGCAGGTGTCCTTCGGCAACCGCTCGACGATCGCTGCGGCAATCTTGACGGCGTGCTCCATCTTGCCCTTGGCGAAGCCCGGATGCGCCGCGACGCCAGTGATGTCGATCACCGCGGCATCGGCGGAGAAGGTCTCGTCCTCGATGTGACCGGCGGTCTCACCGTCCATCGTGTAGGCGAAATCGGCGCCAAGCTTTTTCAGATCGACCTTGTCGACGCCGCGGCCGATCTCCTCGTCCGGTGTGAACAGAATTTTGATGGCGCCGTGCTTGATGTCAGGATGCGCGATCAGGAAGCGCGCGGCATCCATGATCTCGGCAATGCCGGCCTTGTTGTCGGCGCCGAGCAAAGTTGTGCCGTCGGTGGTGACGATGTCATTGCCGATCTGGTCGGCGAGCGCCGGATTGTCCTTGAGCCGGATCACCTGCGTGATGTCGGCCGGCAGCACGATGTCGCCGCCCTGATAGTTACGGATGATCTGCGGCTTCACATTGGCGCCGCTGCAGTCCGGCGACGTATCCATATGCGAGCAGAAGCAGATCACCGGCACCGGCTTGTCCGACGTTGCCGGGATCGTCGCATAGACATAGCCGTGCTCATCGAGATGCGCATCGGCAAGGCCGAGCTCCTGCAGCTCGCGCGCGAGCAGTGCGCCGAGGTCTTTCTGCTTGGCCGTCGAGGGACAGGTAGGGGAGGCAGGGTCGGACTGGGTGTCGATCACGACATAGCGCAGGAAGCGCTCGAGGACGTCGTGGGTGAATGAGATGGCCGATGTCGCTGTCATGGATCGCTCGCCTCATATGGACACCCGGAAGTCTTTAGCGCTCCGGGCCGTGGCCCGAAGCGTGATCGTATCAGGACAGATCTTTAGACCGCGTCCTTCAGCTCCTTGGCCGGACGGAAGGCGACCTTCTTGCTGGCCTTGATCTGGATCTCTTCGCCGGTGGCCGGGTTGCGGCCGGTGCGAGCGGCGCGGGTGCGGACCTGCAGGATGCCGAGGCCGACGATGCGGATGCGCTCACCGTTCTTCAGGTGCTCGGTCATCTTGCCGACCATGTCGTTGAGAATCTCTTCGGCCTTCTTCTTCGAGAGCTCGTGAGTCTCGGCCAGCGAAGCCGCCAGATGCTTGAGGGTGATGGTCGCCGGCGCAGGCGCCTTCGCGGGGGTGTCAGCGGTATCTGCCATGAGAACTGGCCTTTCCTTTAATAACCGTCACAAAAACCTGGGACGCCCGAGGGCTTAGACGATTCTATGCGAAGCCGCCTACGCTGAATCGCCCGTAAAATATGGGGTTATTTGCATGTTCTGCCTTGAAACGGCCGAACCGCAAGAGGGTGGGGATGGTTTCGGAAAAGGGCGCGCGAACCTGCTTGACTTCGTCATGACGTCCCTTTATGTCCAGCCTCACTGCGGGACACAGTCCACGTCCACGCGGGAGTAGCTCAGTTGGTTAGAGCGCTGCCCTGTCACGGCAGAGGTCGCGGGTTCGAGTCCCGTCTCTCGCGCCATTCCAGTCGGAATGGTGATGCAAGCAGAAATCCTTACATATCATATCTGTTCCGGCATTCGCGTCTGTTTGGACATGCGCAAGATTCGACAGCGATCATGCGCGTCTACATTCCTGTCGCGTAAAGTGCCGTTCGTCTCAGAATGAATCCGCAAGCGCGATCTCGTCGCGCAGTGCCTGGATCCGTCGCGCGGCCTCGGCGCGGGTCAGGAGGGTTTCGAACTGCCCGGGCTGATACGCCTCGATCGCCAGCGACTTCAGCGTCAGCGCCTGGCTGCGCGTCATCGGCCCGGACAGCCGGTCGAGCAGGGCGCCGGTATCGCCGGAAAACGGGGGCGCTACTGTTGGGGCGGCGGAATGCAGAGCAGGGGTCATCTGGGCCTCCGGTCAGATTCGGATAAAAAAGATCTTGCCGTAAAGTTCTTGTTTTGTTCTTTACGCGAGATTGTCGGCGCTGCCAAGGTAAAATTCCGAATCATTGGGTTCCGCGCTGCCATCCACGCTGTTCCGCTGAGTCGATCACTCTGCGGGTTGTCTCGACGGTTCAATCCACAACGTCAGGCGCGGGGTAGCGCTAGCTGACGCTGGTCCGCCCGCAAGCGTTAAACCCCATGCTCGAATGCGGCCGCATGAAAGGCTGCGCCGATGGCGTCGGCGCAGCCTCCGGCATCATCGTGCCGCTGTCGGCTTTGGACGTTAATGCATCGTCTTCTGAGCGTTCATCAGGTGCATGTTGCAGCCGCGAACATCGCCGTTGGACATCGCCGTATTGGCCATGCCGATCTCGCGATTCATCATCATCTTCTGCGGGCCGTCGGCCATCGCGCTGACCTGGTCGTTTACCTTCATCATGTTGTCGCCGCTGCAACCCATCATTGGCTTGGCCGATGCCGGGGCGATGGCGAGGACGGAAAGCGCTGCTGCCGTGATCAAGAATTTCGTCATGGGAACCTCTTGTCATTGGATGGACCAGCCCAGCACTGGCTTACAAAATACGAATTTCCTGCGTTTTGGTTCGCCGTCAAAACGATTTTTTCGACGCTGCACTGCAGTAACGTCGGCGAGGGCGCCGCCGCGCGATTTGCCGGATGGCTGACACTGCATCCATACGTTGCCAGGTGAACGGTGCGCTGGTTGATGCGTTGTCCCGTGCCGGGATATGCCACCGCTGGAGGCCCGGATTTCAACTTCCGGGAAACCCTGTCGCGAGATTGGTTCTTGCCCGCAACGCATGGTCGTCGATGGTGCGCTGGCAGTGCCCTGTCACAAGGCGTATCGCGCATGGCAGGGGCGGAAAACTGTCAACATCCCCGGTGTTGCATGGCTTGTTGCGCTGCGCTAAGGCTCAGAACCATTCCAATGTTCGAATCTGTGGCAGTTTCCGCGCCACGGGGTTAGGGATCGCCGATGAACGGCATCTTGCAGAATTATCTTCCTCTTGTGGTCTTCATCGGCATCGCTTCCGTCATCGGTTTGTCGTTGCTGATCGCGCCATTTCTTGTCGCCTACCAGAACCCGGATCCGGAAAAGCTGTCCGCATATGAATGCGGATTCAACGCTTTTGACGATGCCCGCATGAAGTTCGACGTACGCTTCTATCTGGTGGCGATCCTCTTCATCATTTTCGATCTCGAAGTCGCGTTCCTGTTTCCGTGGGCAGTGGCCTTCGGCAAGGTTGGCATCGCTGGCTTCTGGTCGATGATCGTGTTTCTCGGCGTGTTGACCGTCGGCTTCGCCTATGAATGGAAGAAAGGCGCGCTCGAATGGGATTGAGCACCGCAACTGCACCCGCGATCGCTCAGGCTCCGCGTGGCATCCTCGATCCGTCCACCGGCAAGCCGGTCGGCGCGAACGATCCGTATTTCCTCGAGGTCAATGCCGAGCTGTCGGACAAGGGCTTCTTCGTCGCTGCGGCTGACGATCTGATCACCTGGGCGCGCACCGGTTCGCTGATGTGGATGACCTTCGGTCTCGCCTGCTGCGCGGTCGAGATGATGCAGGTGTCGATGCCGCGTTACGACGTCGAGCGTTTCGGCTTCGCACCGCGTGCCTCGCCGCGTCAGTCGGACGTGATGATCGTGGCCGGCACGCTGACCAACAAGATGGCGCCGGCGCTGCGCAAGGTCTACGATCAGATGCCGGAGCCTCGCTATGTGATCTCGATGGGATCATGCGCCAATGGCGGCGGCTACTACCACTATTCCTATTCAGTGGTGCGCGGCTGCGACCGCATCGTGCCGATCGACATCTATGTGCCGGGCTGCCCGCCCACCGCAGAAGCGCTGCTCTATGGCGTGCTGCTGCTGCAGAAGAAGATCCGGCGAGTCGGGACGATCGAACGGTAATCTTGCGAACGCTAAGACCGCGAACCTTTAAGGCTATGTCATGGACGATGTGAGGCTCGACACACTGGGTCAGACGATTGTCGGTGCCCTTCCGGGTGCCGCTCTCGCGCATTCAGTTGCTTTCGGCCAGCTGACGATCGTTGCGGAAACGTCGAAGATCGTCGAGGTCATGCGCTTCCTGCGCGATGATCCCGGGTGCCGTTTCGTCAACTTCACCGATGCGACCGCGGTCGACTATCCCGGCCGCGAGAAGCGTTTCGACGTCGTCTATCATCTGATGTCGCCGTTTTTGAACACACGCCTGCGCGTCAAGGCACTGGCATCGGAGACCACCCAGGTGCCGTCGATCATCGACGTGTTTCCGGGCGCCGACTGGTTCGAGCGCGAGGCCTACGACCTCTATGGCGTGATCTTCGTCGGCCATCCCGACATGCGCCGCCTGCTGACGGATTACGGCTTCGACGGCCATCCGCTGCGCAAGGACTTTCCGCTCACCGGCTTCGTCGAAGTTCGCTACGACGACCAGGAAAAGCGCGTGATCTACGAGCCTGTGCGGCTCAATCAGGAATTCCGCAAGTTTGACTTCCTGTCTCCATGGGAAGGCGCCGATTATCCGACGCTGCCCGGCGACGAGAAGGCGGGAGTTAAGTGATGAACGACCAGCCCGGCGTCCGCAATTTCACGATCAATTTCGGCCCCCAGCATCCGGCGGCGCACGGCGTGCTTCGTCTCGTGCTGGAGCTTGACGGCGAGATCGTCGAGCGCGTCGATCCGCATATCGGCCTGCTTCACCGCGGCACCGAGAAGCTGATCGAGCAGAAGACCTATATGCAGGCGATCCCGTATTTCGATCGCCTCGATTACGTCGCGCCGATGAATCAGGAGCATGCCTTCTGTCTCGCCGCTGAAAAACTGCTCGGCATCACCGTGCCGCGCCGCGGCCAGCTGATCCGCGTGCTGTATTCGGAAATCGGCCGTATCCTGTCGCATCTGCTCAACGTCACCACGCAGGCGATGGACGTCGGCGCGCTCACCCCGCCGCTGTGGGGCTTCGAAGAGCGCGAGAAGCTGATGGTGTTCTATGAGCGCGCCTCGGGCTCGCGCATGCATGCCGCGTTCTTCCGCGTCGGCGGTGTTCATCAGGACCTGCCGCCCGCGCTGATCAACGACATCGACGCCTGGTGCGATGCCTTCCCGCAGGTGCTCGACGATCTCGAGACGTTGCTGACCAACAACCGCATCTTCAAGCAGCGCAATGTCGATATCGGCGTCGTGAAGCTGGAAGACGCCTGGAAGTGGGGCTTCTCCGGCGTGATGGTGCGCGGCTCCGGCGCGTCGTGGGATCTGCGCAAGTCGCAGCCTTACGAGTGTTATGCCGAGATGGAATTCGACATTCCGATCGGCAAGAACGGCGACTGCTACGATCGCTACTGCATCCGCGTTGAAGAGATGCGTCAGGCGACCAAGATCATGAAGCAGTGCATCGCCAAGATGCGCGCGCCGGACGGGCAGGGGCCTGTTGCCGTCGAGGACAACAAGATCTTCCCGCCGCGTCGCAGCGAGATGAAGCGCTCCATGGAAGCGCTGATCCATCACTTCAAACTCTACACCGAAGGTGTGCACGTGCCTGAGGGCGAGGTCTATGCCGCCGTGGAAGCGCCGAAGGGCGAGTTCGGCGTGTATCTGGTCTCTGACGGCAGCAACAAGCCGTACAAGTGCAAGATCCGCGCGCCGGGCTTCGCGCATCTTCAGGCCATGGACTTCCTGTGCCGCGGCCACCAGCTGGCCGACGTGTCCGCCATTCTCGGCTCCATCGACATCGTGTTCGGTGAGGTCGATCGGTGACGTTGACGCCGCCCATCCAGTTCGATCGCGCATCGGGCGCGCTCCAGGGGGTAAACCTCTGGGAGCGTACGATGTCGTGCGTGCTGGCGGCGGGTGCGAAGGTGTCCGCCTCGTTCTCGCATCGTGGCTACAATATGTGCGCCAACCTGATGCGCAGGACCGTGTTGCCTGCGCGCGATCTGGTGGTGAGCCTGAACAGTGACGCGTTGTTCGCGTTCCCGTTCGGCGACGGTTACTGGAGCAAGCTGCTGGATCGCGGCTTCTCCTACGAAGACGAGCTCGAACTGTTGTTCAAGAACTCGGTCGATGTCGATTACACGCTGCTCGATTGCGGCGCGAATTACGGCTACTGGTCGGTGCTGGTCTCGAGCGCGCCGTTCGGCGCGCACAAGGCGATTGCCATCGAGCCGTCGGGGGAGAATTTCCCGAAGCTCGCCAACAACGCCAAGATCAATGGCAACCGCTTCGAAGTCATCAAGTGCGCGATCGGCTCGGTGCGTGGCACCGCGCGCCTGTCGGGTACCAAGCACGAGGCGTTCAGCATTGCGGGCGACCAGAGCGCCGGTGAGGAAGTCCCGGTGATTGCGCTCGACAACCTCCTCGACGACGGCAAGCTGTCGATGTCGGGCAAGTATCTCATCAAGCTCGATGTCGAAGGCGTCGAGATCGAGGCCATCAAAGGCGGCGCGCGTTTGCTGCAAGGCGACGCGGTCATCATGTGCGAAGAGCACGGCAATGACCCCGCACACACGGTCTCGCGCTATATCCTGGATCAGACACCGCTGTCGCTGATCGTGCATGATCCCTCTACCAACCGCTTCGAAACCGTGACCGAGCTGTCGATTCTCGATCGCATCAAGGTGTCCACACACGTTGGCTACAATGTGTTCGGCACCTCCAGTGCGTTCTGGCTCGATCGCTTCAATCGTCTGAATGCGAGCGCGGCGCGCCGCGCTCACTGAGAGTAACCACCATGTCTGTCCGCCGTCTGGCCCCGAAAGAACAGCAGCCCGCATCCTTCGACTTCACGCCCGAGAACCTGGCGTGGGCGAAGAAGCAGATCGAGAAATTCCCGCCCGGCCGTCAGGCGTCTGCGGTGATCTCGATTCTTTGGCGCGCGCAGGAGCAGCATGCTGGCTGGGTGTCAGAAGCTGCGATCCGCTATGTCGCCGACATGCTGGAGATGCCCTATATCCGCGTGATGGAGGTCGCTACCTTCTACACGATGTTCCAGCTGCAGCCGGTCGGCAAGAAAGCGCATATCCAGGTGTGCGGCACCACGCCCTGCATGCTGCGCGGCGCCGGCGACTTGATCGATGTCTGCAAGCATCGCATCCATCACGATCCCTTCCATGTCTCGGAAGACGGCAATTTCTCGTGGGAAGAGGTCGAGTGCCTTGGCGCCTGCGTCAACGCCCCGATGGCGATGATCTGGTCCGATACGTATGAGGATCTCACCAAGGACAGCATGAACAAGCTGATCGACGGCTTTGCCTCCGGCAATCCGCCGAAGCCGGGTCCGCAGATCGATCGCCAGTATGCTGCGCCCGAAGGTGGTGCGCGCGTACTGAAGGATACATCGGCGAACTACACCAAGCAGTTCGACCTTCCTGAGAAGGAGCCGAGCAAATGAAGCGGGCGCGCGCCAAAGCCATTGCATTGAAGTCGGGGGACGATGTCATGAACAAGTGGCTGTACATGTTGCTGCACACCGCGGCTGCAGCTGCGTTCATGTTTATCCTGCAGCGTTTCGTTCTGCAGTCCACGCTTGAATCGAGCTTGATCTGGGCGATGGCCTTCGGCCTTGGCGCCGCAGTGATCGCTTTCAAGCAAACCAATCGCTGATCGAGGAAGCCATGCTCGACGACAAGGATCGCATCTTCCGCAATCTGTACGGCCTCGAAGACTGGGGTCTCGATGGCGCGCGCCGCCGCGGCGGCTGGGATGGTACCAAGACCATCATCGACAAGGGGCGCGACTGGATCATCAACGAGATGAAGGCGTCGGGCCTGCGCGGCCGCGGCGGCGCCGGCTTCCCGACCGGCATGAAGTGGTCCTTCATGCCGAAGGAGAGCAAGGACGGCCGTCCGAGCTATCTCGTGGTCAATGCCGACGAGTCCGAGCCTGGCACCTGCAAGGATCGCGAGATCATGCGCCACGACCCGCATACGCTGGTCGAAGGCTGCCTGATCGCGTCTTTCGCCATGGGCGCGAATGCCTGCTACATCTATGTCCGCGGCGAATTCATCCGCGAGCGCGAGCGCCTGCAGGCGGCGATCGATCAGGCTTACGACGCCAATCTGATCGGCAAGAACAACATCCATGGCTGGCCGTTCGACCTCTATGTCGCCCATGGCGCCGGCGCTTACATTTGCGGTGAAGAAACCGCGCTGCTCGAAAGCCTCGAAGGCAAGAAGGGCCAGCCGCGGCTGAAGCCGCCATTCCCGGCCAATGTCGGTCTCTATGGCTGCCCGACCACCGTGAACAACGTGGAGTCCATCGCGGTTGCGCCGGACATCCTGCGTCGTGGCGCCTCGTGGTTCGCCGGCATCGGCCGTCCGAACAATGTCGGCACCAAGCTTTACGGCATCTCCGGTCACGTCAACACGCCCTGCGTCGTCGAGGACGCCATGAGCATTCCGTTCAAGGAACTCATCGAGAAGCATGGCGGCGGTATCCGCGGCGGCTGGGACAATCTGCTTGCGATCATTCCGGGCGGCGCCTCGTGCCCGCTGATCCCCGCTGCGGATTGCGAAGAGCTCATCATGGATTTCGACGGCACCCGTGCCGTGAAGTCGTCCTTCGGTACCGCCGGCGTCATCGTCATGGACAAGTCCACCGACGTCGTCGCCGCGATTGCTCGCATCAGCTACTTCTTCAAGCATGAGAGCTGCGGCCAGTGCACGCCGTGCCGCGAAGGCACCGGCTGGATGTGGCGCGTGCTCACCCGCATGGTCGAAGGCCGCGCCCACAAGCGCGAGATCGACATGCTGCTCGAAGTCACCAAGCAGGTCGAAGGCCACACCATCTGCGCGCTCGGCGACGCCGCCGCGTGGCCGGTGCAGGGCCTGATCCGCGCCTTCCGCCCGGAGATCGAACGCCGCATCGAAGAGTTCAGCCGCAAGGCTTCGCTCGACGATCAGGGCATTCTCGATCCCGCGCATCTGGTCGCGGCGGAGTAAGGACAATGACGAAACTGATCGTTGACGGCAAAGAGATCGAGGTCCCCGCGGACTACACGCTGCTGCAGGCGTGCGAAGCGGCGGGCGCCGAGATCCCGCGCTTCTGCTATCACGAGCGCCTGTCGATCGCCGGCAATTGCCGCATGTGTCTGGTGGAAGTGAAGGGCGGACCCAAGCCGGTCGCGAGCTGCGCCTGGGGCGTGCGCGACTGCCGTCCGGGCCCGAATGGCGAGCCGCCGGAAATCTCCACGCGTTCGCCGATGGTCAAGAAGGCCCGCGAAGGCGTGATGGAGTTCCTGCTCATCAACCACCCGCTGGATTGCCCGATCTGCGACCAGGGCGGCGAGTGCGATCTGCAGGACCAGGCGATGGGCTATGGTGTCGACACCAGCCGCTTCGCCGAGAACAAGCGCGCCGTCGAGGACAAGTATCTCGGCGCGCTCGTGAAGACCTCGATGACCCGCTGCATCCAGTGCACGCGCTGCGTTCGCTTCGCCGCGGAAGTCGCCGGCGCGCCTGAGATGGGCGCCATTGGCCGCGGCGAGGATATGGAGATCACCTCCTTCCTCGAAACCGCGCTGACCTCCGAATTGCAGGGCAATCTCGTCGATATCTGCCCGGTCGGCGCGCTGACCTCGAAGCCTTACGCTTTCGCGGCGCGTCCATGGGAGCTCGGCAAGACCCAGTCCATCGACGTGATGGATGCGGTCGGCTCGGCGATCCGTGTCGATACCCGTGGCCGCGAAGTGATGCGCATCCTGCCGCGCGTCAACGAGGCGGTGAACGAGGAGTGGATCTCCGACAAGACCCGTCACGTCGTTGACGGCCTGCGCACCCAACGCCTCGATCGTCCGTTTGTCCGTGAAAACGGCAAGCTGCGCGCTGCGACCTGGGGCGAGGCGTTCGCCGCCATCGCTGCGAAGGTTTCGGCGGCCGGCAACAAGGTTGCCGCGATCGCCGGCGATCTCGCTGCCGTCGAAGAGATGTTCGCCATCAAGGCGCTGCTCGCCTCCATGGGCTCGGCCAATGTTTCGACCGCAGCGAGCGCTGCGTTCGATGCGAAGGCGGGCCGCGCGTCCTACATCTTCAATCCGACCATTGCCGGCATCGAGCAGGCCGATGCGCTGCTGATCGTGGGCGCTAACCCGCGCAAGGAAGCGGCCGTTCTCAACGCCCGTATCCGCAAGGCCTGGCGCGGCGGCAAGCTGAAGATCGGCGTGATCGGCGAGAAGGCCGATCTGACCTATCGCTACGACCATCTGGGCGCCGGCACCGATACGCTGGCCGATGTGATCGGCGGCAAGCACTCCTTCGCCGACGTGCTGAAGAACGCCAAGAACCCGATCGTGCTGGTCGGCGCAGGCGCAACCTCGCGTGCCGACGGCGCTGCCGTGCTGGGGCAGGCTGCCAAGCTCGCCTCGGATATCGGCGCTGTCAAGGATGGCTGGAACGGCTTTGCCGTGCTGCACTCGGCCGCTTCGACGGTCGGTGCGCTCGACATCGGTTTCGCCGGCGGGCAGGGCGCCGCTGGCGCGGACGTCGTGTTCTCGCTTGGCGCCGATGACGTCGAAATCGCTCCGGGCGCTTTCGTCGTCTATATCGGCACCCATGGCGACCGCGGCGCACATCGCGCCGACGTCATCCTGCCGGGCTCGGCCTATACTGAAAAGTCCGGCATCTTCGTCAACACCGAAGGCCGCGTGCAGATGGCGGAGCGCGCCGGCTTCCCGCCGGGCGACGCCCGCGAGGACTGGGCGATCATCCGCGCACTGTCCGACGTGCTCGGCAAGAAGTTGCCCTTCGACTCGCTGGCGCAGCTGCGCCAGGCGATCTTCAAGCAGGTGCCGCATCTCATGCGTCTCGATCAGATCGAGGCCGGCGATGTGGCTGGAATCAAGACCCTCGCCGGGAAGGGCGGCGCCGTCGACAAGGCGCCGTTCAAGAGCCCGGTCGAGGATTTCTACCTCACCAACCCGATCGCGCGCGCGTCAGCCGTCATGGCGGAATGTTCTCGCCTGGCTTCCGGCCAGTTGCTGACGGCGGCGGAGTAAGACGATGGCTGAACTCTGGACTAGCACTCTCTGGCCGCTGATCATCATGATCGCGCAGAGCCTTCTCGTGCTCGTATTGCTGCTGGTGGCGATCGCCTACATCCTGCTGGCGGACCGCAAGATCTGGGCAGCGGTGCAGATCCGCCGCGGCCCCAATGTGGTCGGTCCGTTCGGTCTGCTGCAATCCTTCGCGGACTTGCTGAAATTCGTGCTGAAGGAGCCTGTGGTTCCGTCGGGCTCGAACAAGGGCGTGTTCCTGCTCGCGCCGCTGGTGTCCTGTATCCTGGCACTCGCGGCCTGGGCCGTGATCCCGTTCAATCCCGGCTGGGTGATCGCCGATCTCAATGTCGGCGTGCTCTACATCTTCGCGATCTCGTCGCTGTCGATCTACGGCATCATCATGGCCGGCTGGGCGTCGAACTCGAAATACCCGTTTCTGTCGGCGCTGCGCGCCGCCGCGCAGATGGTCTCCTACGAAGTTTCGATCGGTTTCGTGATCATCACCGTCTTGTTGTGCGTCGGTTCGCTGAACCTGTCGGCCATCGTGATGGCGCAGGATAGCAAGTGGGGCATCCTCGGCTGGTATTTCATCCCGCTGTTCCCGATGTTCGTGGTATTCTACGTCTCGGCGCTGGCTGAAACGAACCGCCCGCCGTTCGACCTCGTCGAAGCGGAATCGGAACTGGTCGCGGGCTTCATGACCGAGTACGGCTCGACCCCGTATCTGCTGTTTATGCTCGGCGAATATGTGGCGATCGTATCCATGTGCGCGCTGGCGACGATCATGTTCCTCGGCGGCTGGCTGTCGCCGATTCCGTTCGCGCCGTTCACCTGGGTGCCGGGCATCATCTGGTTCGCCATCAAGGTGATGTTCATGTTCTTCCTGTTCGCGATGGCGAAGGCAATCGTGCCGCGCTACCGCTACGACCAGCTGATGCGTCTCGGCTGGAAGGTGTTTCTGCCGCTGTCGCTGGCCTACGTGATTATCGTTGCCGGCGTGCTGCAATTCGGGGGCCTGGCTCCGAAATGAGGTCGCTATGAATATCAGGGCAACAGCTCACTCGCTTCTGCTGGCGGAGTTCGCGCAAGCGTTCGTCCTCGCCATGCGGTATTTCTTCAAGCCGAAGCCGACCTTGAACTATCCGTTCGAGAAGGGGCCGATCTCGCCGCGCTTCCGTGGCGAGCATGCACTGCGCCGTTATCCCAACGGCGAAGAGCGCTGCATCGCGTGCAAGCTGTGCGAAGCCGTGTGCCCGGCGCAAGCCATCACCATCGAGGCCGGCCCGCGCCGCAACGACGGCACCCGCCGCACCGTGCGCTACGACATCGATATGGTGAAGTGCATCTATTGCGGACTGTGCCAGGAAGCCTGTCCGGTCGATGCGATCGTCGAGGGGCCGAATTTCGAATTCGCCACCGAGACGCGCGAGGAGCTTTTCTATGACAAGGCCAAGCTGCTCGCCAATGGCGACCGCTGGGAACGCGAGATCGCCAAGTCGCTCGCGCTCGACGCACCGTATCGGTAAGGGGCAATCATGATTTTCCCCGCACTGTTCTTCTATCTGTTCGCCGGCGTTTGCGTCGCCAGCGCGGTCATGGTGATCGCGTCGCGCAATCCGGTGCATTCCGTGCTGTTCCTGATCCTCGCTTTCGTGAATGCCTCGGGCCTGTTCATTCTGATGGGCGCCGAATTCCTGGCGATGCTGCTGATCGTCGTCTATGTCGGCGCGGTCGCGGTGCTGTTCCTGTTCGTGATCATGATGCTCGATGTCGACTTCGCGCAGCTGCGCGAAGGCTTCATTCAGTATCTGCCGGTTGGCCTCCTGGTCGGCGCTATCTTCCTGGCGGAGCTGCTGCTCGTCGCCGGCGGCTGGGTGATGAACCCGAATGCCGGCAAGGCGATCACCGCGCCGATCCCCGGCGGCGTCACGAACACCGAGGCGCTCGGCCTCGTGCTCTACACAACCTACATCCATTACTTCCAGATGGCCGGTCTCGTGCTGCTGGTGGCAATGATCGGTGCCATCGTGCTGACGCTGCGCCATCGCGGTTACGTCAAGCGCCAGGACATCAATGTCCAGAACGCGCGAACCAAGACGCTGGCGATGGATGTGCGCAAGGTGCCGGTCGGGCAGGGCCTGCAGGACTCCGATTCAGGGAGCTGGATCAAATGACGATCGGTCTCGGACACTATCTCGCCGTCGCGGCGATCCTGTTCACGCTGGGCATTCTCGGCATCTTCCTGAACCGGAAGAACATCATCGTCATCCTGATGTCGATCGAGCTGATCCTGCTGGCGGTCAACATCAACATGGTGGCGTTCTCGACCTTCCTCGGCGACATCGTCGGCCAGGTTTTTGCGTTGCTGGTGCTCACCGTAGCCGCTGCCGAAGCGGCGATCGGTCTCGCCGTGCTCGTCGTGTATTTCCGCAACCGCGGCTCGATCGCGGTTGAAGACGTCAATCTGATGAAGGGCTGAGCCACTCATGATCCAGGCTCTCGTATTCCTGCCGCTGATCGGTGCGCTGATCGCCGGCGCCATCGCCCTTGCGGGTGCGCATGGCCGCAACCCCAGTGGCGACGACATGGACCACGCGCATGACCACGGTCACGGCCATGCCGATGCCCACGCGTCGCATGCGCATGACGATCACGGTCACGACGCTCACGGCCATGACGATCACCATCACGTGGCAGAGCCTGCCGCGATGGGGTCGCGCGCGGCCGAGCTGATCACCGCCGGTCTGCTGGTGGTGTCGGCGGCGCTGTCCTGGATCACCTTCGCCGACGTCGCCTTCAACCATCAAGACCTGCGCGTGGTGCTGCTGAGCTGGATCAACACCGGCGACCTGCAGCTGTCCTGGACGCTGCGCGTGGATACGCTGACGGCCGTGATGCTCGTCGTCGTCACCACGGTGTCGTCGCTCGTGCACATCTATTCGCTCGGCTACATGGAAGACGATCCGAACCGGCCGCGCTTCATGGCCTATCTGTCGCTGTTCACCTTCATGATGCTCATGCTGGTAACCGCCGACAACCTGCTGCAGCTGTTCTTCGGCTGGGAAGGCGTGGGTCTGGCCTCCTATCTGCTGATCGGTTTCTGGTTCAAGAAGCCGTCCGCCAATGCCGCATCGATCAAGGCTTTCGTGGTCAACCGCGTCGGCGACTTCGGCTTCCTGCTCGGCATCTTCGCGATCTTCATGCTGATCGGCACCACCGATTTCGACGCCATCTTCGCGGCGGCGCCGGGCATCGCCGGCAAGGCGACCATCAACTTCTTCGGCTGGCATGCCGATGCGCTGACGCTCGCCTGTCTGCTGTTGTTCGTGGGCGCCATGGGCAAGTCGGCGCAGTTCCTGCTGCACACCTGGCTGCCGGACGCGATGGAAGGCCCGACCCCGGTGTCGGCACTCATTCACGCCGCCACCATGGTCACCGCGGGCGTCTTCATGGTCGCCCGCATGTCGCCGCTGTTCGAGCTGGCGCCGAATGCCCAGGCCGTCGTCATGCTGGTCGGCGCCACCACCGCGTTCTTTGCCGCGACCGTCGGTCTCGTGCAGAACGACATCAAGCGCATCGTCGCTTACTCGACCTGTTCGCAGCTCGGCTACATGTTCGTGGCGCTGGGAGCAGGGGCCTATTCGGTCGCCATGTTCCACCTGTTCACGCACGCCTTCTTCAAGGCGCTGCTGTTCCTAGGCTCGGGCTCGGTGATCTATGCGATGCATCACGAGCAGGACATCCGGAAGATGGGTGGCCTGTGGAACAAGATCCCGTTCACCTATGCGATGATGACCATCGGCACGCTGGCGCTGACCGGCTTCCCGTTCACCGCAGGTTACTTCTCGAAGGACGCGATCATCGAATCCGCTTACGCCTCGCACAATCCGTTCGCCTTCTACGGCTTCCTGATGACGGTGATCGCAGCGCTGCTGACCTCGTTCTATTCGTGGCGTCTGGTGTTCAAGACCTTCCACGGCAAGCCGCACGACCAGAAGCATTACGACGCGGCGCATGAGGCGCCGATGTGGATGCTGGTCCCGCTGGCGGTTCTCGGCATCGGCTCCTTCGCCGCCGGCTTCCCGTTCAAGGAAGCCTTCGCCGGACACCATGTGGCTGAGTTCTTCCGCGAGTCGCTGAAGATGAACCCGCACATTCTGGAAGAGATGCATCACCTGCCGACCTGGGTGCCGTATCTGCCGACGGTGATGATGGTGCTCGGCTTCCTGATCTCGTATCTCTTCTACATCAGCAAGCCGTACCTCCCGGTCGAGCTCGCGAACCAGCATCCGCTGCTCTACAAGTTCCTGCTCAACAAGTGGTACTTCGACGAGCTCTACGAGATCATCTTCGTCCGTCCGGCCAAGTGGCTCGGCCGCTTCCTCTGGAAGAAGGGCGACGGCATGCTCATCGACGGTTTCGGGCCTGACGGCGTCTCGGCGCGCGTGCTCGATATCACCCGCGGCGTCGTCAAGGTGCAGACGGGTTATCTCTATCACTACGCCTTCGCGATGCTGATTGGCGTGGCCGGGCTCATCACCTGGTTCATCTTCGGCCTGGGGGGCCAGTAATGTCCGGCTCTGTCATGACCTGGCCGATCCTGTCGGTCACCACCTTCCTGCCGGTCGTCGGCGCCGTGCTCGTCTATCTGATGGCGCGCGGCCGCGACGAGGCGGCGGATCGCAATGCCAAGTGGATCGCGCTCTGGACCACGATCGTAACCTTCGCGGTGTCGTTGATCATGGTGGCGCGTTACGACGCGTCGAATGCCGGCTTCCAGTTCGTCGAGAAGGCGCCTTGGCTGGCCGCGACCATCAACTATCATATGGGCGTGGACGGCATCTCGTTCCCCTTCGTGATCCTGACCACGGCGCTGATGCCGTTCTGCATCCTGTGCAGCTGGAAGTCGGTGTCGAAGCGCGTACCCGAATACATGATGGCGTTCCTGTTCCTGGAAACGCTGATGATCGGCACCTTCTCGGCGCTGGATCTCGTGCTGTTCTACCTGTTCTTCGAAGGCGGCCTGATCCCGATGTTCCTGATCATCGGCATCTGGGGCGGTCCGCGCCGCGTCTATGCGTCCTTCAAGTTCTTCCTCTATACGTTCCTCGGCTCGGTGCTGATGCTGCTCGCCATCATGGCGCTGTACTGGCACGCAGGGACCACCGACATCCCGACGCTAATGAATTCGTCGGTGCCGCGTAACCTGCAGATGTGGGCGTGGCTGGCCTTCTTCGCGTCCTTCGCCGTGAAGATGCCGATGTGGCCGGTGCACACCTGGTTGCCCGATGCGCACGTGGAAGCGCCGACCGCAGGCTCGGTCGTGCTGGCCGCGATCATGCTGAAGATGGGCGGCTACGGCTTCCTGCGCTTCTCGCTGCCGATGTTCCCGGATGCGTCGCTCTATTTCGCGCCGCTGGTGTGGACGCTCTCGGCCATCGCGATCGTCTATACCTCGCTGGTCGCCCTGATGCAGGAAGACATCAAGAAGCTGATCGCGTACTCGTCGGTCGCACACATGGGCTACGTCACCATGGGTATCTTCGCCGGCACGACGCAGGGAGTCTCTGGTGCGGTGTTCCAGATGATCTCGCACGGTATCGTGTCGGGCGCGCTGTTCCTCTGCGTGGGCGTCGTCTATGACCGGCTGCACACCCGTGAGATCGCGGCCTATGGCGGCCTCGTCAACCGGATGCCGATCTATGCTCTGCTGTTCATGGTCTTCACCATGGCCAATGTCGGTTTGCCCGGCACCTCCGGCTTCGTCGGTGAATTCCTGACGCTGATCGGCACCTTCAAGGTCTCGATCCCGACCGCGACCGTGGCTTGCGCCGGCGTCATTCTCTCCGCGGCCTATGCGCTGTGGCTCTATCGCAAGGTGGTGTTCGGTGATCTGGTCAAGCCATCGCTGATGAGCATGAAGGACATGACCTTCCGCGAAGGCCTGCTGCTGGTGCCGCTCGCTCTTCTCACCATTCTGTTCGGTGTCTATCCGAAGCCGGTGCTCGACATGTCGGCGGCTTCGGTCGATCTCGTCGTCAAGAATTATGCTGCCGTAAGCTCTGCCGTGAAGGCAGCAGCGCTGCTGCAATGACCGCAGCGGACCAGGAACTCGCGCTATGACAATTACGACCGCTGGTTATTCACTGCTGCCCGTGCTGCCGGAGCTCATCCTGGCGGTTGGCGCCATGGTGCTGCTGATGATCGGCGCCTTCAACGGGCCGAAGACGACGGGGGTCATCTCGGCCCTGTCGATCTGCCTGCTGATCGTCGTCGGCATCGCCGAGGTCATGCTGCCTGCCGGCAAGCTGGTCACCTTCGGCGGCAGTTTCATCGTCGATGATTTCGCCCGCTTCCTGAAAGTCCTCGCACTGATCGGCTCGGGCGTCGCGCTGATCATGTCGCGTGAATATCTCGAGCACAGCACCCGCCGAATCTTCGAATTCCCGATCCTCGTACTGCTCTCCACCATCGGCATGATGGTGCTGATCTCGGCCGGCGATCTCATCACGCTCTATCTCGGCCTCGAACTGATGAGCCTCGCGCTCTATGTCGTCGCCGCCTCGAACCGCGACAATGCCAAGTCCACCGAAGCCGGCCTGAAGTATTTCGTGCTGGGCGCGCTGTCGTCGGGCATGCTGCTCTACGGCGCCTCGATGGTCTACGGCTTCACCGGTACGGTGAATTTCGCCGGCATCGCCGCCGAAGCGAAGACCGGCAATATCGGTCTGATCTTCGGTCTGGTTTTCGTGCTCGCCGGTCTCTGCTTCAAGGTCTCGGCCGTGCCGTTCCACATGTGGACGCCGGACGTCTATGAAGGCGCGCCGACCCCGGTGACCGCCTTCTTCGCTTCGGCGCCGAAGGTGGCCGCGCTCGCCGTGTTCACGCGCGTCGCGCTCACTGCATTCCCCAGCATCACCGTGCAGTGGCAGCAGATTGTGGTGTTCGTGTCGCTGGCATCCATGGTGCTCGGCTCGTTCGCCGCCATCGGCCAGACCAACATCAAGCGCCTGATGGCCTATTCGTCCATCGGCCATATGGGCTTCGCGCTGGTCGGCCTTGCCGCCGGCACCACCGAAGGCGCGCAGGGCGTGCTCGTCTATATCGCGATCTATGTAGCGATGACCCTCGGTTCCTTCGCCATCATCCTGACCATGAAGCGGGACGGTCGGCCCGTCGAGACGATCAAGGATTTCGCCGGCCTGTCGCGCACCAATCCGGTGATCGCGTTCCTGTTCGCGATGTTCCTGTTCTCGCTGGCCGGCGTTCCGCCGCTGGCGGGCTTCTTCGGCAAGTTCTACGTGTTCATGGCTGCCGTGAAGTCGGGCCTGTTCGTGCTTGCCGTCGTCGGCGTGCTCGCATCGGTGGTTGGCGCGTTCTACTATCTGTCCATCGTCAAGACGATGTATTTCGATGAGCCGGCCGGCGAACTCGATCCGATGCGCGTCGAGCTGCGCACCGTGCTTGCGGTGACCGGCGTGTTCAACATCCTGTTCTTCGTCTATCCGGCTCCGCTGGTCAGCGCTGCACAGCTGGCTGCGAAGTCGCTGTTCTAGTGGCTTTCGCGCTCGGGCCACGCGCACGGGCGGCGGGCACACAGCTCGCCGTCTTTGATACCACCGGCTCGACCAATGACGATGCCAAGGAACACGCCCGCGCCGGTGAGCGCGGGCCGATGTGGTTTGTGACCACCGAACAGACCGCGGGGCGGGGGAGGCGGCAACGTGCGTGGATCGCCCCGCGCGGCAACCTTGCCAACAGTGTCGTCGAAGTGCTCGATATCGCGCCGGCTCAGGCGGCCACGCTGGGCTTTGCGGCTGGCCTTGCGGTCGAGGCGGCGTTGCAGCGAGTCAGCCTGGAAGCGCGGCTTCGCGGCCCCGGCTCGGCGGGGATGGACTTTCGCCTGAAATGGCCGAATGACGTTCTTGCCGGCAGGAGCAAGATCTGCGGTATCGGGCTGGAAGCCGAACCGATGCCCGCAGGCGGCCTGGCGGTCGTAGTCGGGATCGGCATCAATGTCGTGGCATCCCCCAAGGACACGCCATATCCGGCCACATCGCTGCGGGAACTCGGTATCGACGTCGATGCCGAGGGGCTGTTTTCTGCGCTGTCCGACGCCTGGGCGGACTATCGCGCTATCTGGGACCACGGCCGCGGCTTCAGCGCCATTAGGATGGCCTGGCTGGAGCGCGCCGCCGGGCTCGGCGAGCCTGTCTCGGTGCAGACAGGAAACTCCACCATTTCAGGAATCTTCGATACGATTGACGACGCCGGTTGTCTGATCGTCGCCACTGCAGACGGCCGGCGCGTGCCGATCTCGGCGGGCGACGTTCACTTCGGCTCCGCGGCGTCGGCAAGGAATTAATGATGACAAGACCCGACGAACTGACTTTTTCGCCGCTCGGAGGTGTCGGCCAGATCGGCATGAACCTGTCGATCTACGGCCTCGGCAATCGCCATCAGCGCAGCTGGCTGGCGATCGATCTCGGCGTCTATTTTGGCGACGAGGAGCATCTGCCCGGCATCGATCTCGTGATGCCCGACATCACCTTCCTCGAAAAGCAGAAGAAGAACCTTGTCGGCCTCGTGCTCACCCACGCCCATGAGGACCACTTCGGCGCTATCATCGATTTGTGGCCGAAGCTGCAATGCCCGATCTATGCGACCAAGTTCTCGGCGGCGCTCTTCGAGGCGAAGTGTGCGGCCGAGCGCGGCTCGCCGCAGATCCCGGTGACCGTCGTCGAGTCAGGCAGCCGCATCAATATCGGCCCGTTCGATGTCGAATTCATTCCGGTCGCGCATTCGATTCCGGAATCCCACGCCATCGCGCTGCATACGCCGGTCGGCACGGTGCTGCACACCGGTGACTGGAAGATCGATCCGACACCCATCATCGGCAAGCCCACCGATGAAAAGCGCCTGCGCGAACTCGGTGACGAAGGCGTGCTGGCAATCATTGGCGACAGCACCAATGCCGTTCGTGACGGCCGCTCGCCATCCGAAATGGAAGTCGCCGCGACGCTCACAAAGCTGGTGATGGCGTCCAAGGGACGCGTCGCCGTCACCACTTTCGCCTCCAACGTCGCCCGTGTGCGCGCCGTCGCCGAAGCCGCGCAGGCGTCTGGCCGCGAAGTCGTGCTGGTTGGCCGCGCCATGGAGCGCGTGGTGCAGGTGGCGCGTGAGTGCGGCTATCTCGACGGTCTGCCGGCCTTCCGCAGCGCCGATTATTACGGTCATTTCCCGCCGGACAAGGTGCTGGCGCTGTGCACCGGCAGCCAGGGCGAGAGCCGTGCGGCGCTGGCGCGTATCGCCAATGACGATCATCCGCTGGTGACGCTCAACAAGGGCGACACCGTGATATTCTCGTCGCGCACCATTCCCGGCAACGAGAAGGCGGTCGGCACCATCGTCAACGGTCTCGTGACGCAAGGCATCGAGGTCATCACCGACCGCGATGCACTGGTCCATGTCTCCGGCCATCCGCGCCGTGACGAACTCCGCGACATGATCTCCTGGGTGCGTCCGGAGCTGTTGATCCCCGTTCACGGCGAAGCGCTGCATCTCAGCGAACACGCCAAACTCGCGCGCGCCTGCGGCGTCCCCAAGGTGATGATCGTCAAGACCGGCGACCTCGTGAAGCTCGGCCCCGGCGACAGCGCTGTCATCGACCAGCTGCCATCGGGCCGCATCTTCAAGGACGGCATGATCCTCGAAAGCGAGAAGTCGCGCGCCGTCACCGAGCGCCGTCGTCTCGGCTTTGCCGGCTGCGCCATGGTCGCGCTGGCGATCAACAGCAAGGGCGATCTGCTCGATGATCCCGCGGTGGATCTCATCGGCATTCCCGAGAAGAACAGCGCCGGTCTGCTGCTCGATGACATCGTCTACGATATCGTGGTCGATGTGGTGGAGAACCTGCCGAAGGCGCGCAAGCGCGATCCCGACGCCATGGCGGAATCGGTGCGGCGAGCTGTCCGCTCAACGCTCGCCGAACACTGGGGTAAGAAGACCATCTGCTATGTGCAGGTCTTGGTGGTCGAGCAATAAAAAACGCAAGAACAAAAACGGAGGAAACATCATGCTGGGCAGGCTCAATCACGTGGCGATCGCGGTCGCCGATGCGGCCAAGGCGGCGAAGATCTACGGTACCGCTTTCGGTGCCGAGATTTCCGACCGCGTGCCGCTGCCCGAGCATGGCGTCTACACCGTGTTCGCGACGCTGCCGAATACCAAGATCGAATTCATCGAGCCGCTCGGTGAAGCGTCGCCGATTGCGAAATTCGTCGAGCGCAATCCCGACGGCGCCATCCATCATCTCTGCTACGAGGTGCCGGATATCATCGCGGCGCGCGACCAGCTGATCAAGGAAGGCGCCCGTGTGCTCGGCGATGGCGAGCCGAAGATCGGCGCCCACGGCAAGCCGGTGCTGTTCCTGCATCCGAAGGATTTTTCCGGCGCACTGGTCGAGATCGAGCAGTCCTGAGGGCACCATGGCCTATACGATCTCCACATCGCTCGCGATCTACTTCGTGATCTGGTGGGTCACGCTGTTTCTCACATTGCCGTTCGGTGTCCGCAGCCAGCAGGAAGCAGGCGAGGGTGTCGAAGGCAGCGATCCGGGCGCGCCGGTGATGGCGCGCATGGGGCGCAAGCTGATCTGGACAACCGTGCTGTCGGCGGTGTTCTTCGCCGCCGGCATGGCCGCACATCAGGCCGGCTATCTCAATATCGAGCGGCTGTCGAAGCTGATGGGCATTCCGCTTTAGGAAGCGTCGATGCGGATCGCGCGGTCGTAGAGCTCAACGATCGCGAGCCGATGGCTCACGGCAATGATCGTCGCAGCGGATAGCCGCTCGCGGATCAGCCGATGCAGCGCGATCTCTGATGTTTCGTCCAGTGCCGATGTTGCTTCGTCGAGCATCAACATATCGGGGCGATACAGCAGCGCGCGGGCGATCGACAGGCGCTGTTTCTCTCCTTCCGACAGACGCGTATCCCAACGCTCGACCTGATCCAGCATATCGCCGAGGTCAGGGAGCCCGACGGAATCCAGCACATCTCTCAGTTCGGAATCAGAAAATACCGCATCATCCGCGGGATAGGCGAGCACGCGTCGGAGCGATCCGAGCGGCAGGTATGCGCGTTGCGGCAGCACCAACGGCCGCTGCATCGCCGATCGCATATCGCCGCTGACATAGGGCCAGATGCCGGACAGGCTGCGTAGCAGGCTGGTCTTGCCGGCGCCGGATGCGCCGGTGACGACCAGCGCTTCGCCGGGCGCCACCGTCAATTTGTCGAGACTGACAATCCCCACGCCGCCAGGCGTTTCGATCCGCAGTTCAGAAACCTGCAGACCCGGGACAGGTTCGGGCGCATCCGGCGACTTCGCATCGGCGCGTACGATCGCCATCTCGAACTGCGACAGGCGCTGCACGATGGCGGCGAGTTCGGCGATCTTCACATAGGAGGTGATGAAATAGGAGAATGCGCTTCGTACTTCGTTGAAGGCCGAGCCCGATTGCATGAAGGCGCCAAGCTGCATATTGCCACCGAAGAACAGCGGCGACATCACGAAATACGGAAAATACAGCGAGTAGCGGCCATAGGCGGTGGCGAACAGGCCGACAAATTGCTGCCGGTTCATCAAACGGTGCCAGTTCTGGATGATGGCCTGAAAGCGCGCCATCAGATCGCGTTTCTCTGATGGCTCGCCGCGCAGCAGCGCCACCGCTTCGCCATTCTCGCGCAGGCGTACCAGCGCAAAGCGGAAATCCGCCTCCCGGCGTTCCTGCTCATAGTCGAGCGGGATCAGGCTGCGCCCGATCCAGTGTGCCACCATGCTGCCAGCGATGGCATAGATCAGCGCTGCCCAGACCAGATAGCCGGGAATGGTGACGCCCAGCACCGTCAGCGGGATCAGGTTCGACAGCGACCACAGGATGGCGACAAAGGAGACGAGGCGCGCGATGGCGCCGATCAGTCCGCTCAACAGATCGAGCGAGACGCTGATGAAGGCGCGGATATCCTCGGCCACGCGCTGGTCAGGATTGTCCACTGCGTCGGCACCCAGCATGGCGCGATAATGTGTGGGGCCATCGAGCCAGCGATCGAGATAGTAGGCGGTCAGCCAGCGGCGCCAGCGAATGGTGAGCCACTGTGTGATGTAGCGCTGATAGACCGGGCCGATCACATGGAACACGGCGATGACGGCATAGACCCAGAACTGCTGGATGAAGCCCGGCCAATCCTTGTTCTGCAGCGTCTGGAAGAACGCATTGCGCCAGTAGTTTTCAGCGACGGCGGCGCCGACGATGACCAGTTGTGCGCCGAGCAATGCCGCCAGCAGGCCGAAGCCGATCCAGCGCTCCTCGGAGCGGAAATAGGGCGCCGCGATGCGCCAGGCGTCGCGCAGGCTGCTGCGGAGCGGAGGAGGAGTCATTGGCACGCAGTGCTCGTCCCATGATGGAGCACCTGCGCTTCCTCGATCGGGCAGGCTTTGCAAAAGCGCCGGTCAGGCAGCATGTATTGCAGGCAGCAGATGCGGCGCAGGCGAATGTCGTTTTCGTAAGTGACTGCGCCGGCCAGCGGGTTGATGCGGCCATCGGGCCACATTGGCTCTTCGAGCAGTCGCTGCGCCTCGCGCAGCCGCGGCGTCATGCCGGCGGTGCTTTCGATCCGGCGCAGCATGGCTTCGAATGTGTTGCCGACATTGCTCCAATAGACGCGCCGGGTGACGTCGGTGCGCACGCTCCACATCGTAATCAACGGTTCGAAATGATCGAAGATGAGCGGCGCGAAGCGCGTGAACGGATCGGTGCCCGTGCTGTCGATACTGGTGCCGTCGATTTGCACGGCGGATACGCGGCCGTCATCGGACAGAATGAAACGCATCTGATCGAGTGCCACCGGAAGCATGCGCGCAAGCAGCACATCCGTCAGCAGTACCGGCGGCAAGAATGTGTTGAGGTACCATTTCATCCAGATCGAATGCGTCGCGCGTTCCTCGAATGCGTCGAAGCGCTGGCTGAAACGGGCATGGATACGGGCACGCAGCCCGTCATCGAGCAAGGCATCTGCGCCGACGGTCGGACGCGGATCGTCGCGTCCGACCAGCATGCCGGCAAAGCAGGCTGTGCCTTCATGGCTATTGGCGAGATCGTCGATCTCGCGGCAGATATCTGCGGGAGGAGCGTTGGTCAAAAGCTGTGATCCTCCCGCCTTGGCGTCAGAAACGAACCCGGATGGTACCGTCGATCGTTCGGCCCAGTCCATAATAGCACTGGCTGACAGCATCGCAGGAGCCGACATAGCGCTTGTCGGCCACGTTCTTCACATTCAGCGCGACGTCCCAGTTCTGCAGATTGGCCGAGATGGCACCGAGCCGGTACTTCATCGACAGATCGAGCAGTGTGAAGGACGGGATCTCGGTCGTGTTGAGCGTGTCGGCAAAAGACGAGCCGACATAGCGCAAACCGCCGCCCAGGGTGAGGCCGCCGAGGGCATTGGTGTTTTCGAACGTATAGGTAGCCCACAGCGACGCCATATGACGCGGCATGCTGACCGGATCCTTGCCGACGCCGCCTGTGGTGTTTGTCGCCACGACAACCGGTGCCAGATAGGTGTAGGCCGCCGATGAGTTGAAGCCATAGAGATGGGTCGTCTTCACTTCGAATTCTGCGCCCGTGGCTTCAACCGAACTGGTCTGCACGGCGTAGCCCTGATTGACGAGATCGGCGGTCAGAACATTGTTCTGCTTGATCTTGAAGCCCGCCGTCGAGATCGCGAGGTTCATGCCCGGCGGCAGATATTTGATGCCACCTTCGATCTGATCGCCGGTGACGGGAATGAATGGCCGTCCACCAAAATCCGTCCCAGTCGTCGGCGCGAAGGACTGCGAGTAGTTGATGTAGGGCGCAATACCGTTGTCGAAGGCGTAGATCGCGCCGGCCTGATAGGTCGTGGCGTTGTCCTGCTGCGTGGTCCCGGGCGGATTGGTGAAGTTGCCGGTCGCCGGCACCAGCGTCTGGTTCTGCTGGTTAGTTCGCGCCGAGTCATTCCGCGCGCCGAACATCACGTTGAGGCGACCGATCTCGATGCGGTCCTGCAGATAGATGCCGATCTGCTCCACATCCTGATATCGCTTGGTCGTGAGCGGATTGTTCGGCAGAGCGGCGCCGTAGACGGGCGCATAGTAGTTCAGCGGGAAATTGGTGGTGCCGCGATTGGTGCCGGTGCCTTGATAGTTAGGGACCGCCGAGTAATCGACGCCAAACATCACGTGATGTCGCAGCGCGCCGGTGTCGAAATCGGCCTTCAGCCGGTTATCGATCTGGAAGATGTCGATATTGTATTGCTGATACGCCATCTGCCGTTGCGTCGTGACATCGCCGGTCGAGCGGCTCTGGACTTCGCGCAATGAGATATTGATGTTCTGATAGGCGAAGTTCTGCTGGAACGAGAACACGTCGTTGAACTGATGCTTGAACTCGTAGCCGATGCGGTAGCTCTCTTTCGAGGTGTCGTGATAGTTCGGCTCGCCGAGGAAGGTCTTGCGGGAGATGAACTGTCCGTTCGCGCCGGGCACGACGGTGCCGACATAGGGCAGGGGCTGCAGCACCGTGAGGTGCGGATCGTATTGATAGCTCGCCAGTAGGGTCAGGCTGGTGTCTTCGTTCGGACGGATCGTCACCGATGGCGCGAAGAAGACGCGCTCGTTCTTCGAGTAATCGATCTCGCCGTTACCCATCTTGCCGACGCCGACGAAGCGGTACAGGACGCTCTTGTTCTCGTTGGCCGGGCCGCTGATGTCGAATGCGCCTTCCACATAGCCGCGCAGGCCCATGCGCAGCAGCGCTTCATTGAACGGCGTTTCGGTCGGACGCTTGCTGGTGAGATCGATGATGCCGCCAGGGCTGCCTTGCCCGTAGAGCGTTGAGGCTGGCCCCTTCAGGACATCGACGCGCTCGAGACCGTAACGTTCGAAGCCCCAATTGCTGTCGTGCAATTTGAGACCATCGAGATATTGAAACGCCTCGAAACCGCGCACCCGGTTGTATTCGCGGGTGAGGTTGCCCTGACGGAAGAAGCCGCCGACGCCGGCCGTGTATTGCAGCGCCTCCTGCACCGAGGCAGCGTCCCGGTCATAGATTTCCTGCGCGGTGACTGTGGATGTCGTCCGCGGCAGCGCGAGCAATGGCGTGTTGGCCTTCGAGCCGACGCTGGTCGAGGTCGCGATATAACCGTTGAGGCCGGGAACGCTGATGCCCGGATCGTTCTGGCGGACGGCTACAACCAGCGCCGTTTGTGCTGCCTGACGCGCGACGCGCGCGCTGCGACGTGTCGTAGCCGATCGTCGGCCTTCGCTGGCTGGCTGACGGCGCACGCTGCCGTCCTGATGCACGACGACGGGCGGTAGATCGGCGCGCGTGTCGGTTTGCATCCGTTGCGCATGAGCCTGCGAGATGTCGAAACCGGTGATCAGCAGCGCCCCGGTGGCGCATGCAGCAAGATAGCGGCTTCGCAAGGCGAAATGGCCGAGCGCAATGTCGGACAGATTAAACATGGTACCCCCAAAGTGCCCCACCGCACCGGGCCTGACCGAGATGAGCGTTATGCGACGACTGGCGAGCGCATGCACGTCATCCGGCCACCGCCGAATGCCCCCTGGGGCGTAGACAGATGAAATGGCGACGAGGACAGCGCCTCGCGCAATGGTGACACGTCACCGCGACAAGCTCGCCCCATTGTTCG
Source organism: Bradyrhizobiaceae bacterium PARB1 (assembly GCA_002256345.1). Classification (GTDB taxonomy): domain Bacteria; phylum Pseudomonadota; class Alphaproteobacteria; order Rhizobiales; family Xanthobacteraceae; genus Tardiphaga. The sequence continues at coordinate 41,654 of NKIY01000002.1, forward strand.
CACAGCGGGAAAAGCTTCGCTCCGGTTCACCCCGACCGGTGCGTTCGCACATGACCACGACTGACGGCAGGTCTCCTGGCTCGCGGGTCGTCGTCTCAAGTCGCCTTCCCGGATCGCGTAAAAATCCAGTGGCCGAGTGACTGAGACTCGTCGCTTACAGTTGCGGGGGCAGCCGCGGCATTGGAGCAAGCTCCGCACCGCATTCCCTTTTGATCTTCAAAAGAAGAACCGTCGTGGTCACCGTAGATTTGCGCGTTCTCGGTTGTCAACTCGCCGTGAACAGTTCAGATCATGCTTACGGACGGCTGTGACAAAATAGGCCCTTACCGTAAGAGGTGGAGCATGAAGCGTTTTCTGTTGTTCCTGCTGCTCGGACCAGCCGTCGGCTTCGCCGTCTTCGAAATTCGCGAAGTGCTGAGCGGCCGCATCATCGGCGGTTTTATCGGCTTCCTGATGGGACTGCCGATCGCCTACTGGTTCGGCCTCTTGCCGTCACTGATCATGTGGGGCGAGGACTGGTTCCTCGAGGACAAGATCGGCCTGTGGCCGAAGGTGCTGACGTCGGCCGTCACGGGCTACATCGTCAGCATAGCGATGTTGCTGATCTGGACGTCGGTCCCGATCCCGCTGCCGCAGATACTGACCTTCGGCCTCGTCGGCGCGTCGCAGGGACTGGTGTGTTCGTGGCTGTCCGGCATCAAGCCGAAAGGCGATCGCGATGGTGGGCGGGTTAGCGAAGCGTAGTTCGCGGTTCTTCGCCACATTCATTCGGCCGGCGGATTACGCCGTCGGCTCATCCGCCCTACGACGCGACCGCGCGTGCAACAATTGGCCGCGTGTCGCGCGCCTTGCATCGATGGTTTGAATTGGCGAAAGAGTGCCCGCGTCTCAAGGGAGGTTTGCTCAAAAAAAGAGCAGGGCACTTGGCCCTGCTCGGAAAATTGTGTCGACCCTATATACCCCGATCGTTGGATTTTATCCTTTGATTGGCGGGTTGACGCTGCTTGAGCGCGTCAGGGTTCCTCCCGAGACTTGGACCGTTCCAGACGTTTCCTTGCGGATGTGTCTGAGTTTCGAGTCGTAGCTGAACTTTTTGTGTTTGTCATCAATTTCGGCATAGTCTGTTCAAAATTGAGGCATGCATAGAATTCGGTGATGTCTCTCCACTGAGGGTTGTGGCGAACCCCTCAATTTGCGAGATTTAAATCGTGGAGGTTGCGCGATGTGTCGCTCCTCGCGCTTGCTGGCTCACAGTGCCGCTCGATAATGGGCAGACGCCTCTGCTGCCCTTGTGTTTTACCCGGCGATCCGCTTTCACTCGGGCCTCTCTTTTTCACTCCGATTCCTTAGGCTTCACGATGCGGCTGTCGCGCTATTTTCTTCCCATCCTCAAGGAAACGCCGAAGGAAGCGGAGATCGTCTCGCATCGCCTGATGCTGCGCGCCGGCATGATCCGCCAGGAAGCCGCGGGCATCTATGCGTGGCTGCCGCTCGGCCTGCGCGTGCTGAAGAAGATCGAGGCGATCGTGCGCGAGGAGCAGAACCGCGCCGGCGCCATCGAGTTGTTGATGCCGACCCTGCAGCTCGCTGATCTCTGGCGCGAGAGTGGCCGCTACGACGCCTATGGTCCGGAGATGCTGCGCATCACCGACCGCCACAAGCGCGAACTCCTCTACGGGCCGACCAATGAGGAAATGATCACCGAGATCTTCCGCGGCTATGTGAAGTCCTACAAGAGCCTGCCGCTCAACCTCTATCACATCCAGTGGAAGTTCCGCGACGAACAGCGCCCGCGCTTCGGCGTGATGCGCGGCCGTGAATTCCTGATGAAGGACGGCTATTCCTTCGACATCGATGAAGCCGCGGCGAAGCATTCCTACAATCAGATGTTCGTCGCCTATCTGCGCACCTTCGCCCGCATGGGCCTGAAGGCGATTCCGATGCGTGCCGAGACCGGACCGATCGGCGGCGATCACAGCCATGAATTCATCGTGCTCGCCGAGACCGGCGAGTCCGGCGTGTTCTGCAACAAGGATGTGCTCGATCTGCCGATTCCGCCCGCCGATGTCGATTACAAGGGCGATCTCTCAGGCATCATCAATCAGTGGACCTCGATCTATGCGGCCACCGAAGACGTGCATGACGCCGCGCGCTTCGAGAGTGAAGTGCCGGAAGAGAAGCGGTTGAACACCCGCGGCATCGAGGTCGGCCAGATCTTCTATTTCGGCACGAAGTACTCGGACAAGATGCAGGCCAATGTCGCTGGTCCCGATGGCGCCGAGGTGCCGATCCATGGCGGCTCCTACGGCGTCGGCGTGTCGCGTCTGCTCGGCGCGATCATCGAGGCTTGCCACGACGACAACGGCATCATCTGGCCGGAGGAAGTGGCGCCGTTCCGCGCGGCCATCCTCAACCTCAAGCAGGGCTCGGCCGATACCGACGGCGCTTGCGAGGCGCTCTACAAGGAGCTGACGGCCAAGGGCGTCGACGTGCTCTATGACGACACCGACCAGCGCGCCGGCGGCAAGTTCGCCACTGCCGACCTCATTGGCGTGCCTTGGCAGATCCTCGTCGGTCCGAAGGGGCTGGCCGAAGGCAAGGTCGAACTGAAGAAGCGCAGCGATGGTTCGCGCGAGAACGTCTCGCCGGCTGAGGTCGTCGCAAAGCTGACGTCCTGACCACTTATCCACTGCATGGTCGCCGCATCCTCTGCGATGCGGCTAGAATAAGCCCGATTCGTATGGGAGTCGGGCGATGGATGATGCCATGAGCGAGCCAGTTCGAACCCCACCTTTTGCCGCCTTCGAATGGCTGCTCTCCGGACGCTACCTGCGGGCGCGTCGCAAGGAAGGATTCATCTCGGTCATCGCCGGGTTCTCCTTTGTCGGCATCATGCTGGGCGTCGCGACGCTGATCATCGTGATGGCGGTCATGAACGGCTTCCGCAAGGAATTGCTCGACAAGATTCTCGGCCTCAACGGCCACATCCTCGTGCAGCCGCTCGAACGCCCGCTCACCGACTGGAAGGAAGTCGCCGACCGCATCAACGGCGTCGAGGGCATTCGCCTTGCAGCGCCGGTCGTCGACGGCCAGGCGCTTGGTTCGTCGGCCTTCGGCGCGTCCGGTGTGTTCGTGCGCGGTATCCGCGCCGCCGACCTCAATAATCTCACTTCGATCGCCAAGAATATCCGCCAGGGCACGCTGGAAGGTTTCGACGAAGGGCAGGGGGTCGCCATCGGCCGCCGTCTCGCCGACCAGCTCTCGATTCATGCCGGCGACAACATCACGCTGGTCGCGCCGAAGGGCGCCATCACTCCGATGGGCACGACGCCGCGCATCAAGCCCTACAAGGTCGCGGCGGTGTTCGAGATCGGCATGTCCGAATACGACTCGACCTTCGTGTTCATGCCGCTGGCCGAGGCGCAGGCCTATTTCAACCGCAACAACGATGTCACCTCGATCGAGGTCTACACGAACAATCCGGACAAAATCGACGTCTACCGCAAGGCGGTGACGGAGGCGGCCGGGCGTCCGGTCTTCCTCGTCGACTGGCGCCAGCGCAACGCGACCTTCTTCAACGCGTTGCAGGTCGAGCGCAATGTGATGTTCCTGATCCTGACCCTGATCGTGCTGGTGGCGGCGCTCAACATCGTCTCCGGCCTGATCATGCTGGTGAAGGACAAGGGCGCCGACATCGCCATCCTGCGCACCATGGGGGCGTCGCAAGGCGCCATCATGCGCATCTTCCTGATCACGGGCGCTGCCATCGGCGTGGTCGGCACGCTGGTCGGCTTCGGCGTCGGCCTCCTGGTCTGCATGAATATCGAGGCGATCCGCCAGTTCATCTCGTGGATGACCTCCACCGAACTGTTCTCGCCGGAACTGTATTTCCTGTCCAAATTGCCCGCGGAGATCGATGTCGGCGAAACCAGCGCAGTGGTCATCATGGCCCTGACGCTGTCCTTCCTCGCCACGCTGTATCCGTCATGGCGCGCCGCGCGGCTCGATCCGGTCGACGCGCTGCGATACGAGTGAGTGGCTGAGATGGCGCAGGGGGATGACGATACTCCGGTTTTGTATCTGCACGACGTCAAGCGGCAATACACCCAGGGCGAGAGCGTCCTGACCATTCTCGACAATGCGCGGCTCGGCCTGTGGGCCGGGCAGTCGGTGGCGCTGGTGGCGCCGTCGGGCTCGGGCAAGTCGACGCTGTTGCATATAGCAGGCCTTTTGGAGAGCCCCGACGAGGGCGAGGTCTATGTCGGGGGCACCGCCACTTTGGGCCTGTCCGACGCCGAGCGCACCCAGATCCGCCGCACCGATATCGGTTTCGTCTATCAGTCGCATCGGCTGTTGCCGGAATTCACGGCACTGGAAAACGTGATGCTGCCGCAGATGATCCGCGGGCTGAAGCGCAAGGAGACGATCAGCCGCGCCAAGGAAATCCTGGCCTATCTCGGCCTCGGTGAGCGCATCACGCATCGTCCGGCCGAACTCTCCGGCGGCGAACAGCAGCGCGTCGCGATTGCGCGTGCCGTCGCCAATGCGCCGCGGGTGCTGCTGGCCGACGAGCCGACCGGCAACCTCGATCCGCACACCGCGGATCACGTCTTCAATGCGCTGATGCAACTGGTGAAAGCGACGCGGGTGGCGATGCTGATCGCGACCCATAATATGGAGCTCGCCGGCCGGATGGATCGCCGGGTGTCGCTCGAGGACGGCAAGGTCATCGAGCTGCCGTAGCTTGGGCGGCCGTAGGAGGGGTGGGCTGAGGCGCGAAGCGCCGGTGCGAAACCTATCCAACGCTCATTGTTCTTATTTTGTTCTTGACAATATTCCTCTCCTGGCTCTATATCCCTCCTGTCTTGTTCGCGAGGGGCGCTCTCATGAGGCGTTCTTTGAGCGGGACAGGATGCGGTGCCTGCGGCCAGCCTCGCAAGCTGGACTCGGGAGGCCGGGGGTCACCGTCACTCCCCACTACGGGGGAGAGCCGATAGTTCGGCTGCGACGGCACATGGTGAACGGCGGAGAAATCCGCTGGGATCAACGTCTTCGAGGCTCGCTGCCCTGAAAGCCGAGCCAGACGGGACGTGCCTGTGCCAGGCAGAACGGTCCTCCAGCCCAAAATCCCGCGGTGGCACGCCGTCAGGCGTTGCGCGGCTTCGGTTTGCCGGCGATCCGGCAGGCAGGGGCGGCGTCAGTCACCACCAGGTGCGCCTCACGGCGTGCTGCCTCCCCTCATGTTCGAGGGGAAACTGCTCACACCTCGGACGCGCAAGCGCCGCGAGAACGCCGACCTGTAGCCGTAACGCAAAACGGCCGGCAAAGCCGGCCATTCAATCACGCAGTTGCGCAGATGTTCAGTAATTGCGCTGCTTCTTGCGTTTACGCGGCGCGGGCGCGACGTCGTCATAAGCAGGCTGCTGCGCATAAGCGAGGGCGGGGTTCCGGAAGCAGGTCAGGCCGATGCCCGAGGCCGTGTTGAGGCACTGCTGATAGGTCGAATAGCTGCAATCGTCGTCGCCATAGAGCGAGCGCATGCAGAAGGCATAGCCTGACGGCGTGTAGAACGAGAACGGGCCCGGGTCGCGAGGCTGCGCCGCGGCCGGTGTGACGTGGAAAGCGGACGTGGCGCCGAGGGCCAGCAAGGCAAACAAAGCTGCGCGCATCAAAGGTCTCCCTGCCGACTCGATGTCGGCGGTCAATGTCGTTGCCAACACAAAGCCGGTCCTATGAGTATTCGTCAACTCACAAGGCACTGGCCGCGCTGCAATGCCGCCGCCAGACATGATTGGACATGGGATTGCGCTGCACCGTGCAAAAGGATGCAGCTGCTGCGTGCGGCGTGCAAAATCGTTCGCCGAAAATGCGAGACGTTGAGGTTACGAAAAGATTAAAATGAAGCCCCGGTAGGCTTGTATATGGCGTTCACACTTCGCCATGCCGGCCACGATAAGCCCGATCCAAAGCAAGATCAGGGAGCTATCGCAATGCTGAACACGGCACTGATTGTGATCTGGATGGCGCTGGGACTTTGCCTTGTGCCGATCATTTTCGTCTCGCTGGGTCTGTGGGCCAGCACCAAGGTCGAGGATCCCAAGGAATATCAGTAAGTCGCGCAAGCGCTCGCCGGCCTTGCGTGGCGCTCGCGGGAGAGGTCATCCGGGCCGATCTTAACCATTTCGCCGTACAGGTTATGTTCTCCTGTTCGCCTTCCTTGACTCTCGGAACGAAATGAGAACATTGTTCTGCATACGTTCCAGATGGATCACGGAGGCTGACATGCTGAAGACCTTTGTTGAAGAAGCCGCGGCACTGGCATCGATCGTTCTGTTTGTGGGGATGATTGCGGTTTGGGCGCAAGTCATCCCCCAGCTTTGAGGCTGGCGCGGCCGGGCCATTCGGAGGCCGGGAAAGCGGGGATGCCGGCTGGGACTGTCCGGTTTCAAATGGACAGTCGGGCGGGCAGGGGCCACGATGGTCCCGCGAGTCGGACGCAAAGCGCCGCCGCGTTTCCCGACGATCATGACTTCATAGTCTTTCCCGAAGTGCCGACATGTCCGAACCCATGAGCCAGCGTCCAGCCGTGTCCACGCCGGGATTCGTGCATCTGCACGTCCACTCGGCCTATTCGCTGCTGAAGGGCTCCATCAAGGTCGCCAAGCTCGCCGACCTCGCCAAGGCCGACCACCAGCCGGCGCTGGCGCTCACCGACATGGACAACATGTTCGGCGCGCTGGAATTCTCGGAAAAGCTGGCCGGTTCCGGCATCCAGCCCATCGTCGGCGTCGAACTCGCCGTCGATTTCGGCGATCAGGATCCCAACGCCCGCAACGCGCATCAGATCATGATGCCGCGCATGGTGTTCCTGGCCACGCGCGAGCAGGGCTACAACAATCTGATGCGTCTCAATTCACGTGCGTTTCTCGAAACGCCGATACATCAGACGCCGCATATCAAGCTCGACTGGCTGAAGGAGAATGCCGATTGCGTCATCGCGCTCACCGGCGGTCCCGATGGTCCGCTGGCGCAAGCGCTGATCGCCGATCAGCAGGTGCTTGCGGCACAGCGCTGCGAGCAGCTCGCCGGCTATTTCGGCGATCGCCTCTATATCGAATTGCAGCGCCACAACATCGAGAAGGAACGCCGCGCCGAAGCCGGGTTGATCGACCTCGCTTACAGCAAAGGTCTACCGCTCGTCGCTGCGAACGAGCCGTACTTCGCCGCCGCCGAGGATCACGAGGCGCATGACGCGCTGCTGTGTATCGCCGGCGGCAGGATCATCGCCGAGAGCGACCGCGAGCAGCTCACGCCGGATCATCGCTTCAAGACGCGCGCCGAAATGGCGGTGCTGTTCGCCGACATTCCGGAAGCGCTCGCCTCCACCGTCGAGATCGCCGAGCGCTGCGCCTATCGTCCGCGTACGCGAAAGCCGATCCTGCCGCGCTTCACCGTCGGCGCTGGCAGCAATGCCGAAGCGGCTGCGCAGGAGGAGACCGACGAGCTGCGCAGGCAGGCGAAGGAGGGACTCGATCGCCGGCTGAAGGTGCATGGCCTGTCGCAGGGCCGCAGCGAGGAGGACTATCGCGCGCGGCTCGATTTCGAGCTGAGCGTCATCGCCCGCATGAACTATGCCGGCTACTTCCTGATCGTGTCCGACTTCATCAAATGGGCGAAGACCCAGGGCATTCCGGTCGGGCCGGGCCGCGGTTCGGGCGCCGGCTCGCTGGTCGCCTGGGTGCTGACCATCACCGATCTCGACCCCCTGCAGTTCAACCTGCTGTTCGAGCGTTTCCTTAATCCGGAACGCGTCTCGATGCCGGACTTCGACATCGACTTCTGCCAGGATCGCCGCGGCGAGGTGATCTCCTATGTGCAGGAGCGCTATGGCCGCGATCAGGTGGCGCAGATCATCACCTTCGGTACGCTGCAGGCGCGCGGCGTGCTGCGCGACGTCGGCCGCGTGCTGCAGATGCCTTACGGGCAGGTCGATAAGCTCACCAAGCTTGTGCCGCAAAATCCCGCTGCGCCTGTCACGCTCAAGCAGGCGATCGAGGACGAGCCGAAACTGCAGGCCGCGCGCGACGAGGATCCGATCGTCGCGAAGGCGTTCGATATCGCACAAAAGCTCGAAGGCCTGACGCGCCACGCCTCGACGCATGCTGCCGGCATCGTGATCGGCGACCGGCCGTTGTCCGAACTCGTACCGATGTATCGCGATCCGAAATCGGACATGCCGGTCACCCAGTTCAACATGAAATGGGTCGAGCCTGCGGGTCTCGTGAAGTTCGACTTCCTCGGCCTGAAGACGCTGACCGTGCTCGACGTCGCGTGCAAGCTGCTCAAGCAGCGCGACATTCATGTCGATCTCGCGACGACGGCGATCACCGATGCTGCGAGCTACGAGATGCTGGCGCGGGGTGAGGTCGTCGGCGTGTTCCAGGTGGAAAGCGCGGGCATGCGGCGCGCGCTGGTCGACATGCGGCCCGACCGCTTCGAGGACATCATCGCGCTGGTGGCGCTGTATCGCCCGGGCCCGATGGCGAACATTCCGACCTATTGCGCGCGCAAGCACGGCGACGAGGAGCCGGAATATCTGCACCCCATTATCGAGCCGATCCTGAAGGAGACGTTTGGCGTCATCATCTATCAGGAACAGGTGATGCAGATCGCGCAGGTGATGGCGGGCTATTCGCTCGGCGACGCCGACCTGCTGCGTCGCGCGATGGGCAAGAAGATCCGCGCGGAAATGGAGAAGCAGCGCGCGATCTTCGTCGAGGGCTCGGTGAAGAACGGCGTGCCGAAAGGGCAGGCCGATACGATCTTCGATCTGCTCGCCAAGTTCGCCGACTACGGCTTCAACAAGAGCCACGCGGCGGCCTATGCGCTCGTCTCCTATCACACCGCCTATATGAAGGCGCATTACCCGGTGGAGTTCATCGCCGCGTCGATGACGCTGGACATGAGCAACACGGACAAGCTGTCGGAATTCCGCGCCGAGGCGCAGCGGCTCGGCATCAAGGTCGAGGCGCCGAACATCAATCGTTCCGGCGTCGTCTTCGAGGTCGGCGAAAACACGATCTATTACGCACTGGCGGCGCTCAAGGGCGTTGGCGCATCGGCGGTCGAGCAGATCGTTGCCGAGCGCAACAAGAACGGGCTGTTCACTTCGCTCGCCGATTTCGCCTCGCGCGTCAGTCCGAAGGCGGTCAACAAGCGCATCATCGAAACGCTCGCCGCGGCCGGTACCTTCGATACGCTCGATCCGCATCGCGCCCGCGTGCATGGCGGTGCGGATTCGATCCTGGCTGCCTGCCAGCGCGCCAACGAGGCCGCGACCTCAGGGCAGAACGACATGTTCGGCGGCGCCACCGATGCGCCGACGGTGATGCTGCCGCAGATCGACAACTGGCTGGCCGCCGAGAAACTGCGCAAGGAATATGACGCGATCGGCTTCTTCCTGTCCGGCCATCCGCTCGACGACTACGCCATCGCCCTGAAGCGGCTGCGGGTGCAGAGCTGGGCCGATTTCTGCAAGGCCGTGAAGACGGGGGCGACAGCCGGCAAGGTCGCCGCGACAGTGGTGTCGCGCCAGGAGCGCCGCACCAAGACCGGCAACAAGATGGGTATCATGGGCCTGTCGGACCCAACCGGCCATTTCGAGGCCGTGCTGTTCTCCGAAGGCCTCGCCCAATACCGCGAGGTTCTGGAACCCGGCGCCGCGGTTCTGCTGCAGCTCGGTGCGGAATTACAGGGCGAAGATGTTCGCGCTCGCGTCGTCCATGCCGAGCCGCTGGATGCCGCCGCCGCCAAGACCCAGAAGGGCCTGCGGATCGTCATGAAGGATACCAAGGCTCTGGATTCGTTGGAAAAACGGCTCCAGCGCCAGGCCGGGCCGGGCAGTGGAGGCGGCGACGTCTCGATTGTCCTGCGGCTCGATCTGCAGACCGAAGTCGAATTCAAGCTCGACGGTCGGTACGTCGTCTCGCCGCAGATCGCCGGGGCGATCAAGGCGGTGACCGGCGTGGAAATGGTGGAGACCTTGTAGAGCGAAGCGTGGGCTGGGAACTTGTGACGATTGGAAACTCTGGCCCCCGGATTGCGCTACGCTCCATCCGGCTACAGTTTCCAGCCCTTCAAACCCGCTGTTTCGCCTTGCTTATCCGCAGAATCCGGCTATAAGCCGCCCCATCTCACACGGAAGCATGGCTTAATCGCCGTCCGGTGGCACCGGGCTGCAGGCAGATTCACCTGTCCGCACACCCCGATGCTCACACGCTTCCGGAGGAACAAACCGGAGAACTAGAACGATGGCACTACCTGAATTTTCTATGCGTCAGCTCCTCGAAGCCGGCGTTCACTTTGGTCACCAGTCTCACCGCTGGAATCCGAAGATGGCCGAATACATTTTCGGCGCCCGTAACAACATCCACATCATCGATCTCGCGCAGACCGTGCCGTTGCTGCACACCGCGCTGAAGGCCGTCAGCGACACCGTCGCCAAGGGCGGCCGCATCCTGTTCGTCGGCACCAAGCGCCAGGCACAGGACGTCGTCGCCGAAGCCGCCAAGCGCTCGGCGATGTACTTCGTTAATTCGCGCTGGCTCGGTGGCACGTTGACCAACTGGAAGACCATTTCCGGTTCGATCAAGCGCCTGCGTCACCTCGAGGAAGTGCTCAACTCGGGCGACGCCGCCCAGTACACCAAGAAGGAGCGCCTGACGCTGCAGCGCGAGCGTGACAAGCTCGACCGTTCGCTCGGCGGCATCAAGGACATGGGCGGTCTGCCCGACCTGATCTTCGTGATCGACACCAACAAGGAAGACATCGCGATCCAGGAAGCCCAGCGTCTGGGCATCCCGGTTGCGGCGATCGTCGACACCAATTCGGACCCGAAGGGCATCACCTATGTCGTTCCGGGCAATGACGACGCTGGTCGCGCGCTGTCGCTGTATTGCGACCTGATCGCCCGCGCTGTCATCGACGGCATTTCGCGTAACCAGGGCGACTCCGGTTACGATGTCGGCGCCTCGACTGCTCCGGCTGCAGAAGAACTGCCGTCGGGCTTCCAGGGCCTCGCCGGTCCGCGCGGCACTGCCGACGACCTCAAGAAGCTCACCGGCGTGTCTGGTGCCATCGAGAAGAAGCTGAACGATCTGGGCGTCTTCCACTACTGGCAGCTCGCCGAGCTCGATCACGACACTGCCCACAAGATCGGCGAAGAAGTCGGTCTGCCGGCCCGCGCCGACGCCTGGGTTGCCCAGGCAAAGTCGCTGACCGCGGAAGCCGAGTAAGCGAAAAGGCACTCGATTGTCCCGGTTTCGGACAAGATCGTGCCTAAGCTGAAGAAAACCGTGCGGCCGTCATGTCGGCCGCACGTTCCGTATCTACAACTCTCTCGATGTTAGTTCCTGTGGTGACCGCCGGCACCGGCCGGTGAGGGCTCACCCCGACAGGCAAAGGGCTCTACGATGGCAACGATTACCGCAGCGATGGTCAAGGATCTCCGCGAGACCACCGGCGTCGGCATGATGGACTGCAAGAACGCGCTGGCCGCCACCGATGGCGACATGCAGGCTGCGATCGACTGGCTGCGCGCCAAGGGTCTCTCCAAGGCCGCCAAGAAGGCTGACCGCGTCGCCGCCGAAGGTCTGATCGGCGTGCTGACCGAAGGCACCAAGGGTGTCGTGGTCGAGGTGAACTCCGAGACCGACTTCGTGGCCCGCAACGATCAGTTCCAGGGCCTCGTCAAGATGATCGCCCAGGTCGCGCTGAAGGTCGGCGACGACGTGGAAGCCATCAAGGCCCACAAGATCGGCGACTCCAATGTCGAGACCGCGATCACTGAAGCCATCGCCACCATCGGCGAGAACATGACGCTGCGCCGCGCCGCGAAGCTGGAAGTCTCGGCTGGCGTCGTGTCGAGCTACGTGCATAACGCCGTGATCGAAGGCCTCGGCAAGATGGGCATCATCGTTGCGCTGGAATCCACCGGCAAGGCCGATGAGCTCGCCGTCCTCGGCAAGCAGATCGCGATGCACGTTGCCGCTGCGAACCCGCAGGCGCTGGACTCGACCGGTCTCGATCCGGCCGTGGTCGCCCGCGAGAAGGAAGTGATGGCGGACAAGTATCGCCAGCAGGGCAAGCCGGAAGCGATGATCGAAAAGATCGTCGAGAACGGCCTGAAGACGTACTACAAGGAAGTCTGCCTGCTCGATCAGGCCTTCATCCACGACACCGGCAAGTCGGTGGCGCAGGCCGTGAAGGAAGCCGAAGGCAAGGTCGGCGCCCCGATCGCGGTCAAGGGTTTCGTCCGCTACGCGCTGGGCGAGGGCATCGAGAAGGCGACCTCGGACTTCGCAGCGGAAGTCGCTGCCGCCTCCGGCCAGAAGTAAGATCGAAGCTGACTGCTTCGATAGCAAAGACCTCCCGGCGGATTGCTGCCGGGAGCTGCCGCCTCGAAAGGAAGCGATCGCATCATGGCTGAGCCGCTCTATCGTCGCGTCGTCGTGAAAGTGTCCGGCGAGTCCTTTGCCGGCGGCCAGCCATTCGGCATCGATCAACCCACCATCGACCGCATCGCCGGCGATCTCATCGCAGCCCAGAAGCTTGGTGTTGAAATCGCCGTCGTCGTCGGCGGCGGCAACATCTTTCGCGGCGTCGAAGTCTCGTCGCGCGGTGTCTCGCGCCCGACCGGCGACACCATGGGCATGCTCGCCACCGTCATGAACTGCCTCGCACTGGAAGCCGCCATCGAGCGCCAGGCCGTGCCGGCGCGCACGCTGTCGGCCATGGTGATGCCGCAGGTTTGCGAGCTGTTCACCCGCGCCACTGCGCATAAATATCTCTCGGAGGGCCGCATCGTGCTGCTCGCTGGCGGCACCGGCAATCCGTTTTTCACCACCGACACCACAGCCGTGCTACGCGGCGCCGAGATCGGCGCAGCGGCGGTGCTCAAGGCGACCAATGTGGACGGCGTCTACAGCACGGACCCGAAGAAGGACAAGACCGCCACGCGCTTCGAGCGGCTCAGCCATTCGCAGGCGGTTGAGGGGAACTACAAGGTTATGGACGCGACCGCCTTTGCGCTGGCGCGCGAGGCGTCCCTGCCTATTATCGTGTTTTCCATTGCCGAACCGGGTTCGATCGGCGCCATTCTGACAGGTACGGGCCGCGGCACCATCGTCGCGGGTTGATCGTCAACGAGGGCAGGGGGCACTCGTACCCTTGCCGACAGCTATCAAGGAGAGCTTCCATGGCCGCTCTGGCCCCATTCGACCTCGCCGATCTGAAGCGCCGCATGCAGGGCTCGGTCGCATCCCTGAAGCACGATCTCGGCGGTCTGCGCACCGGTCGCGCGGCATCCTCGATGCTGGAGCCGGTCATGGTCGATGCCTATGGCAGCGCCATGCCGCTGAACCAGGTCGCCACAATCTCTGTACCCGAGCCGCGCATGCTGTCGGTGCAGGTATGGGACAAGTCGATGGTCAAGGCCGTCGAGAAGGCGATCGTCGATTCCAATCTCGGCCTGTCGCCGGCGACCGAAGGCACCACGCTGCGCCTGCGCGTGCCGGAACTCAACGAAGAGCGCCGCAAGGAACTGGTCAAGATCGCGCATAAATATGCCGAGGCCGCCAAGGTTGCGGTACGTCACGTCCGCCGCGACGGTCTCGACATCATCAAGAAGCTCGAGAAGGCCCACGAGATTTCCGAGGACGACCAGAAGCGCCATGATACCGAGGTGCAGAAGGCGACCGACGCCGTGATCGCTGAAGTCGATCAGTTGCTCGCCGCCAAGGAAAAGGAAATCATGACGGTCTAGGCCGCGTCTGTTCGCGCTTAAACCAATTACAAAGCGTTTGGTCCGCAAATCGGCCATAGATCTGTCGGACCAGACGCTCGGGGATTTCAATCGATGTCGAATGCCGCCGCGCCAGCCACTGACGGATCTGACCGATCCTCGCCGGCGCATGTCGCGATCATTATGGACGGCAACGGGCGCTGGGCGGCAGCGCGCGGCTTGCCGCGTGCCGAGGGGCATCGCCGCGGCGTCGAAGCGCTGCGCCGCGTGGTGCGGGCCTCCAACGAACTCGGCATCCAGTATCTGACCATCTTCTCGTTCTCGTCGGAGAACTGGTCGCGTCCGGCCTCGGAAATCAGCGACCTGTTCGGCCTGCTGCGTCGTTTTATCCGTAACGACCTCGCCACGCTGCATCGCGACGGTGTGCGTGTGCGCGTGATCGGCGAGCGGCAGGGGCTTGAAGGCGACATCGCCTCGCTGCTGCGCGAAGCCGAAGATCTGACCCGCAACAACACGAAGCTGACGCTGGTCGTCGCCTTCAATTACGGCTCGCGCCACGAGATTGCGATGGCGGCGCAGCGTCTCGCGCGCGAGGTAGCCGAAGGCAAGCGCTCCGCCGAGAGCATCACCGCCGAGACGATCAATCAGTCGCTCGACACCGTGGGCATTCCCGACCCGGATCTGATCATCCGTACGTCCGGCGAGCAGCGTCTGTCCAACTTCCTGATGTGGCAGGCGGCCTATAGCGAATTCGTTTTCGTGCCGATCCATTGGCCGGATTTCGACAAGGCGGCGCTGGAAGGTGCCATTGCGGAATACGCGAGGCGCGAGCGGCGCTTCGGCGGTCTGGTTGCGAAAACCGCTTCGTGACGAACATCACCCCAGACGGTGCACCGCAACAGGCGGACGATCGCGGTGTGCGCAATCTCGTGCTGCGCGTGCTGGCAGCGCTCGTCCTGATCCCGCTGGCGCTCGGTGCAGCCTATGTTGGCGGCTGGCTATGGCTTGGCCTCGTGACCATCGTTTCAGTTGGTCTGTTCATCGAGTGGCGAAGCATTGTCGGCCAGCGACCGGGTTGGATCGCAATCGGCCTCGTTTATGCGCTCGGTGCGCTTGCAGCTTCCGTGCTGGTACGCCGGGATGCGGAATGGGGATTTGTCGCTCTGATTTTCATCCTGCTCGTGGTCTGGCTGACCGATATCGGCGGCTATGCTTTCGGTCGGACGATTGGTGGACCAAAGCTGTGGCCACGGGTCAGCCCGAAGAAGACCTGGGCAGGCGCAATCGGCGGCACAATGCTCAGCATTGGCGTTGCCATCGGCTTTGCGTTGTCGGGCCTCGGCAAAGCGGCGCCGCTGGTGTTACTTGCCGTCGTTCTTACGGTGCTGTCCCAGATCGGCGACCTGTTCGAGTCCGCCGTGAAGCGCCGCTTCGGTGTCAAGGATTCCGGCCAGATCATTCCGGGTCATGGCGGTCTGCTGGATCGGCTCGATGGCTATGTATTCGCGGTGGTCGCTGCCGCGGTGATCGGTCTTTTGCGTGGCGGCGCCGATGGCGTCGGCCGCGGTCTTATGGTTTGGTGATTGAATGAGCCCAGTTCCTCTGCGTAACGAAAAAGCTGCCGAGGCGTCCGTCCGCAGCGTCACCGTCCTCGGGGCCACCGGGTCGATCGGCGACAGCACCATGGACCTCATTCGCGCGGCGCCTGAGCGCTACCGCGTCGAGGCCTTGACCGCGAACGGCAATCTCGAAGGCGTCGTCAAGCTCGCCAGGGAATTCAACGCGCGTTTCGTCGCCGTGGCCGATGAGAGCAAGGGCGAAGAGTTACGAGCGGCGCTGTCCGGTACGGGGATTGAGAGCGGGGCCGGTGAGGGTGCGATCGTTGAAGCCGCGGCCCGTCCGGCCGATTGGGTCATGGCAGCGGTGTCCGGCGCAGCCGGTCTCAAGCCCGCGCTGGCAGCCGTCGATCGCGGGGCGACCGTTGCGCTCGCAAACAAGGAATGCCTCGTCTGCGCCGGCGATTTCTTTATGGACCGCGCCGCCAAGGCCGGTGCTTGCATCCTGCCGGCGGATTCCGAGCACAACGCGTTGTTTCAAGCGCTGGCCTCGGGTAGCCGCGACGAACTGACCCGCGTGATCATCACAGCCTCGGGCGGTCCGTTCCGCACCTGGAAGGCAGAGGATATCGAGCAGGCGACGCTGGCGCAGGCGCTCAAGCATCCCAACTGGTCCATGGGCCAAAAGATCACCATCGATTCCGCCTCGATGATGAACAAGGGCCTCGAAGTGATCGAGGCGTCCTACCTGTTCGCACTCGCGCCGGACGAGATCGACGTGCTGGTGCATCCGCAGTCGATCATCCACGGCATGGTGGAATTTACCGATTATTCGGTCGTCGCCCAGCTCGGCACGCCCGATATGCGCACGCCTATCGCGCATTGTCTCGGCTGGCCGAACCGCATCAGCAAGGGAAGGGCGGCGCCGCTCGATCTCGCCAAGATCGGGGCTCTCACCTTCGAGGCGCCCGATTATGCACGCTTCCCTGGCCTCAAGCTGGCCTATGACGCGCTGCGCACGGGCAGCGGCGCCACGACGGTCTACAACGCCGCCAACGAGATTGCGGTCGCAGCGTTCATCACCGGCAAGATCCGCTTCGGCGCCATTGCGCGGCTGGTCGAAGCCACCATGAACGAGTGGGTACGCGCCGGTAACCTGGCGCCGCTGTCGTCGGCGGATGACGCGATTTCCGTTGACCATAAAGCGCGAAAACTGGCGGCAAACCTGTTGCCTGAAATTGCCGCAAAGGTTTCGTAGAGATTTAGGCGCGAGGCTAGATGGCTTCGCATAGGGGATTGGGATGATTGACTTTTTTCAGAACGGCATCGGTCAATTGGGCCATGGCCTGATTGGCTACGTCGTGCCGTTCCTGTTCGTCCTGACCATCGTCGTGTTCTTTCACGAGCTCGGCCATTTTCTGGTCGCCCGTTGGAATGGCGTTAAGGTTCTGACCTTCTCGCTGGGCTTCGGGCCGGAGATCGTCGGCTTCAACGACCGCCATGGCACCCGCTGGCGGATTTCAGCTATTCCGCTCGGCGGCTACGTCAAGTTCTTCGGCGACGAGAGCGAGGCTTCGACGCCTTCGGCGGAAGCGCTCAAGAGCATGACCGCAGCCGAGCGCAAGGATGCTTTCCACCACAAGCGTGTCGGCCAGCGCGCTGCCATCGTGGCGGCCGGGCCGATCGCGAATTTCCTGCTCGCCATCGTCATTTTCACGGCGCTGTTCACTTTTTTCGGCAAGCCGAGCACGAGCGCCAAGGTCGACAGCATCCAGGCCGGCAGCGCCGCCGAGAAGGCGGGCTTCCAGTCCGGCGACGTGATCACCTCCATTAACGGCAAGGCCATCACCAGCTTCTCCGACATGCAGCGCATCGTCGGCATCAGCGCCGGCGAGCAGCTCAGCGTCACGGTCAAGCGCGGCAATGCCAGCGTCGACCTGAAAGCGACGCCTGAGCAGCGTGAGGTGAAGGACAATTTCGGCAATGTTCACCGCCTCGGCGTGCTCGGGATCACCCGCGCTACCACGGCGGGGGAGGCGACCACCGAGCGGGTCGATCCGGCCACGGCGTTCGTCCTGGGTGTCAAGGAGACCTGGTTCGTCGTCGATCGCACCTTTTCCTATATCGGCGGTGTCTTCACCGGCCGCGAGGCGGCCGACCAGATCGGCGGCCCGATGCGAATCGCCCAGATCTCGGGGCAGGTCGCCACTATCGGCCTGACCGCGCTGATTCATCTGGCGGCGGTCCTGTCGATCTCCATCGGCCTGTTGAACCTGTTTCCGGTTCCATTGCTCGACGGCGGGCATCTGTTGTTCTATGCCGTGGAGGCGGTGCGCGGTCGTCCACTCTCCGAGCGCGCGCAGGAAATGGGGTTCCGGATCGGGCTGGGTTTGGTGCTGATGTTGATGGTTTTCGCGACCTATAACGACATTCTTCACCTTGCCGGGTCATGATGTCTGTTGATGTCCGGGGCGGGGATAACGTGGCCGGAAGGCAACGTCTTGGAATGAAATTAGAAAACTTCGGCGAATGGTCGTTTGCCACTCGGGTAAAATTGGCTACAAGCTGGGCAACTCAAGGGATTCTGTCTGTCCGTAGGGGTGCGGGCCGGCGGTACTGGAATGATAAGGGCGCTTGGCGCATGATTTTTGGATTGCGGGGTTTCCGGGGCGGTTTGTTTGCTGCTTCGATCATGGTTGCCATGCCGGTCGCCGCTTCGGTGACAGCAGCGCTTGTTCCTTCCACAGCCATGGCGCAGACCGCCGCATCGATTGCCGTTGAAGGCAATCGCCGCGTCGATGTCGAAACCATCCGCTCCTATTTTCGTCCGGGCCCGAGTGGTCGCCTCGATCAGGGCGTGATCGATGACGGCCTCAAGGCGTTGATCGAAACCGGCCTGTTCCAGGACGTGAAGATCAATCAGGCCGGCGGTCGTCTGGTCGTCAGCGTGGTCGAAAACCCGGTGATCGGACGCGTTGCCTTCGAGGGCAACAAGAAGGTCAAGGACGATCAGCTCAATGCTGAAGTGCAGTCGAAGGCGCGTGGCACCCTGTCGCGCCCGATGGTGCAGTCCGATGCCCAGCGCATCTCTGAAATCTATCGCCGTTCCGGCCGCTACGACGTCAGCGTCGTGCCGGAAATCATCGAGCAGCCGAACAACCGTGTCGACCTGATCTTCACGATCAACGAAGGCGCGAAGACCGGCGTGAAGTCGATCCAGTTCATCGGCAATAACTATTACTCGTCCTATCGCCTCAAGGATGTGATCAAGACCCGCGAGTCGAACTTCCTCAGCTTCCTCGGTTCGGGCGACATCTACGATCCCGATCGCGTCGAAGCCGACCGCGACCTGATCCGTCGTTATTACCTGAAGAACGGCTTTGCCGACGTGCAGGTGGTTGCGGCGCTGACCGAATACGATCCGGGCCAGAAGGGTTTCCTGGTCACCTTCAAGATCGAAGAAGGCCAGCAGTATCGCGTCGCCAATGTCGACTTCTCTTCCACGATCCCCAACTTCGATCCCCGTTCGCTGTCGAGCTTCTCGCGCGTCGGCGTCGGCTCGCTCTACAACGCGGAAGCGCTGGAGAAGTCGGTCGAGGAAATGCAGATCGAAATGTCGCGCCGCGGCTACGCCTTCGCCGTGGTTCGCCCGCGCGGTGATCGCAACTTCGAAGCGCACACTGTCTCGATCGGTTATTCGATCGAGGAAGGTCCGCGCGTTTACATCGAGCGCATCAATGTGCGCGGGAATACCCGTACGCGTGACTATGTCATCCGCCGCGAGTTCGATCTCTCGGAAGGCGATGCGTATAACCGTGCGCTGGTTGATCGCGCCGAACGCCGCCTGAAGAATCTCGACTTCTTCAAGACCGTGAAGATCACCACGGAGCCGGGCTCCTCCAGCGATCGCGTAATCCTCGTCGTCGATCTGGAAGAAAAGTCCACCGGTGACTTCTCGATCTCGGGCGGGTACTCGACCACTGACGGTGCTTTGGGCGAAGTCAGCGTCTCGGAGCGCAACTTCCTCGGCCGCGGCCTGTTCGCGAAGGCGTCGGTGCAGTACGGCCAGTATGCCCGCGGCTACTCGCTGTCCTTCGTCGAACCTTACCTGCTCGACTACCGCGTCGCGCTCGGCCTCGACTTCTTCTATCGCGAGCAGCTGTCGAACCAGTACATCTCGTACAACACCAAGACGATGGGCTTCAGCCCGCGCCTCGGCTTCCAGCTGCGTGAAGACCTCGCGCTGCAGCTTCGCTACTCGATCTTCCAGCAGGAAATCTCGCTGCCGGCTCAGCTCGCGAACTGTAACAACACGATCCCGAACAGCGGTCTGAATACGCCAGGATACATTAACTCGCAGGCAGGCACTTTGACTGCGGTTGATCCGGGCAACGCCGCGACTTGGGGCTGCTACGCCGACGGCGAGTCGGCGCTGCCGGTCCGCCGCGAACTGGCGAACGGCAAGGCGTTGACCTCGATGCTGGGCTACACGCTCAACTACAACACGCTCGACAACAACAAGAACCCGACTGACGGTCTGTTCGTCGAGTTCAAGCAGGATTATGCCGGCGTCGGCGGCGACGTCAGCTACCTGAAGACCACCGTCGATGCGAAGTACTACACCCCGCTGGTGGCTGATATCGTCGGCTTGCTGCGTGTCCAGGGCGGCATTCTCAACAATGTCGGCAAGGACATCCGCATGCTGGATCACTTCCAGATGGGCCCGAACCTGGTGCGTGGTTTCGCCCAAAACGGTATCGGTCCGCGTGACATCAGCTACGTCGCGCTCGGCGCCTATGGCGATGCGCTCGGCGGCACCAAGTATTGGGGCGCCTCGGCGGAACTGCAGATGCCGTTCTGGTTCCTGCCGAAGGAAGTGGGTATCAAGGGCGCGATCTATGCCGACGCAGGCGGTCTCTCGGACTATCAGGGTCCGACGAGCTGGGCTGCAACGGGTGAAGTTAATCAGGCGGGTTGTGTTCCGGCCAGCAAGACGTCCGTCGGCAACTGCATGGGCATGTCCTATGACAATTCGAACCCGGTCCGTTCGTCGGTGGGTGTCGGCTTGATCTGGCAGTCGCCGTTCGGTCCGCTGCGCTTCGACTACGCCGTGCCGCTGACCAAGGGTGACTACGACCGAGTTCAGCAGTTCAGGTTCGGCGGCGGAACTTCGTTCTAATCTTGCCTGACGGCCGCACCGCGACGGATGGAATGGCGCTGCCGACCTTCTTCAAGCAATCCCCTTCGTTGACGTTGGCTGATATCGCCGCGTCAACGAAGGCGCGTCTGGTCGATGCCGCCAGGGCCGACCATGTGATCACGGGCGTAGCCTCGCTGGACGAGGCGGGCCCGCATCATCTGACCTTCTTCGAAAACGTCCGCTACGCCGACCAGCTCGCCCGCACGCATGCCGGCGCCGTGCTGGTCAGTGAGGGTTTCAAGGGTGAAATCCCGGCCCATGTGGCGGTTCTGCGCGCCAGGCGACCATTTGCGGCTTTCGTTGAGCTCGCATCCGAGCTTCAGCCAGACGCGCTGCGGCCGGCCTCGGGCTTCGACGTTTCGGGCATTTCCGAGCAGGCGATCATCCATCCGACGGCATTGATCGAGGACGACGTCACCATCGATCCGCTGGCGGTGATCGGCCCGGATGTGGAAATCGGCTCGGGCACGATTATCGGCTCGGGAGCGGTCATCGCCGCCGGCGTGAAGATCGGCCGCGACTGCAATATCGGGGCTGGCAGCGTTCTGCAGTTTACGCTGATCGGCAACAACGTCCTCGTCCATCCCGGCTGCAAGTTCGGCCAGGATGGCTTCGGCTTCGTATTCGGTCGCGACAAACATATCAAAGTACCGCAAACCGGCCGCGTGCTGATCCAGAACGATGTCGAGATCGGCGCCGGAACCACCATCGACCGCGGCAGCCTGCGCGATACGGTGATCGGCGAGGGCACTAAAATCGACAATCAGGTGCAGATCGGTCACAATGTGACAATCGGACGACACTGCGTCATCGCCGCCAAATGCGGCCTTGCGGGCAGCCTGACCATCGGCGACAACGTGGCGCTGGGGGCTATGGTCGGCCTCAACAATCACATCACGATCGGCGATGGCGCGCAGGTCGCGGCCATGGCGGGTGTCAAGGACAGCATCCCCCCGCGCGGGCGCTGGGGCGGCATCTTTGCCCGGCCGACGAAGCAATGGTTCCGCGAGATTCTCGCGGTGGAAAAATTGGCCCGTGAGACGGCGCCCGGCGCCGACACGGACAAGCTGGATACGAAGGACGAGCGGGAATGAGCGAGGAGTCGCCGATCATCATCGAGGCGGTGGATATCAACACCATCCTCAAGACGCTTCCGCATCGCTATCCGTTCCTGCTGATCGACCGCGTTGTCGGCATCCGCAAGGATTTCAGCGGCATTGGCATCAAGAACGTCACCATCAACGAACCGGCCTTTCTCGGCCACTTCCCGGATCGTCCTGTCTATCCGGGCGTGCTGATGATCGAGGGGATGGCGCAAACGGCGGGTGTGATCGGTATTGCGTCGGTCGAAGGCACTGAGAAGCCGCGCGCGGTTTACTTCCTCACCATCGACAAGTGCAAGTTCCGCAAGCCGGTGATGCCGGGCGATACGGTCGAGTATCACATGCATCTGATCAACCGGAAGCGCGCCATGTGGTGGTTCCATGGCGATGCCAAGGTCAACGGTGTGACGGTTGCCGAGGCCGATGTCGGCGCCATGCTGACGGACTGACGAGGCAATATGAGCAAGATCGATCCGATGGCGCGCGTCGCCGATGGCGCGGTGATCGGCGAGGGCGTCGAAATCGGGCCGTTCTGCACGATCGGCCCGCATGTCTCCATCGGAGCCGGCACCAAGCTGCTGTCGCATGTGAATGTTACTGCGCAGACCTCGATCGGCGAGAATTGTACGATTTATCCGTTCGCGTCGCTCGGCACGCCGCCGCAGTCGCTTAGTTACAAGGGCGAACTGACGAAACTCGTGATCGGCAACGGCTGCACGATCCGTGAAAATGTGACCATGAATGCCGGCACGGTCGCTGGCGGCGGTATCACCACGGTCGGTGATCGCGGCTACTTCATGAACTGCGCGCATGTCGGCCACGACTGCCATGTCGGCAATGACGTGATCTTCGCGACCTCAGCGACGCTCGGCGGTCACTGCGAGATCGGCGACTTCGTTTTCATGGGCGGTCTCTCGGCCGTGCATCAGTTCACCCGCATCGGTCCGCAGGCGATGATCGGCGGTGTCTGCGGCGTGCGCGGCGACATCATTCCGTTCGGTCTCGTCAACGGCCAATATGCTGCGCTGGAGGGGTTGAACTTGATCGGCATGAAGCGCCGCAAGTTCACCAAAGACCGCCTCGCGACCGTGCGCTCGTTCTATCAAAAGCTGTTCCACGGCGATGGTGTGTTCGCCGAGCGCCTTGAACGCGTTCAGCCGCTTGCGAGCGAGGATCCGGCGATCGCCGAAATCCTGGCCTTCATCGCGGGCGGCAAGCATCGTGCCCTGTGCCTGCCGGACGCCGGCGGCCAGTCCTGATCCGGAAGAGCGAGGCCTGACATGAACGGCCAGCCCCCGCTGCAGCAACTCTCCATCGCTTCGCCGCTCGGCATCATCGCCGGCGGCGGCGCCATGCCCTTCGCCGTTGCGGATTCGTTGCAGGCGCGCGGCATCAAGCCGGTGATCTTCGCGCTCAAGGGCTTTTGTGATCCGGTACAGGCGGCGCGGTTCGCGCATCACTGGATTCCGATCGGCAAGTTCGGCGCACTGCTGCGGCTGATGCGGAGCGCGCAGTGCCGCGATTTGGTCTTCATCGGCACGCTCGTCCGTCCGGCAATCTCCGAAATTCGCCTCGACTGGGGCACGCTGCGCGTGATGCCAAAGGTGTTTCGTGCCTTCCGCGGCGGCGACGATCATCTGCTCACCAGCGTCAGCCGTCTGTTCGAGCATGAGGGCTTTCGCCTGCTCGGTGTGAAGGATGTTGCACCGGATATGCTCATGCCTGCCGGCAGCATTACGCGCGCAATACCGGATGCGGACGCAGAAGCGGATATCGCGCGCGGGCGCGACGTGCTGGCGGCGCTCAGCCCGTTCGATATCGGGCAGGCCTGCGTGGTGATCGATGGCCACGTGGTCGGCATCGAGGATATCGGCGGCACGGATGCGCTGCTCGCACGCGTTGCAGAGTTGCGCGCCAATGGCCGCATTCGCGCCAGTGCGGGCAGGGGTGTATTGGTGAAGGCGCCGAAAAGCAGCCAGGACCTGCGCTTCGATCTACCGACCACCGGGCCGCGGACGGTGGAAGGTGCGATCGCTGCGAAGCTTGGCGGCATCGCGATTGTTGCCGGAAACACGATTGTCGCCGAACCGCAGGCGATGATCGACGCTGCGGATGGCGCCGGGATGTTCGTGACAGGATTGCCAGCGTGATGCGGAAGATTCATCTGATTGCCACCGAGGAATCCGGCGATCGGCTCGGTTCGGCGCTGATGCGCGAATTGAAGCAGCGGTTCGGCGGTGATGTCGCCTTCTCCGGTATCGGCGGATCGTCGATGGCGCGAGAGGGATTGCAGTCACTGTTTCCGATCGAGCAACTCTCCATCATCGGCCTTGCAGCCGTGCTGAAGAAACTGCCGTCGATCCTCAAGCTGATCGCGCAGGCGACCGAAGACGTGCTGCGGACGAAGCCGGACGTGCTCGTCATTATCGATAGCCCCGATTTCACGCAGCGCGTCGCCAGGCGCGTGCACAAGCGTGATGCCTCGATCCCTATCGTCAACTATGTATCGCCAACCGTCTGGGCGTGGCGGCCGGGCCGCGCCAAGGCGATGCGTGCTTATGTCGATCACGTGCTGGCCCTGCTGCCGTTCGAACCCGAGGCGCATCGCCGGCTCGGCGGGCCGCCTTGCACCTATGTCGGTCATCCCCTGATCGAGCAGATCGACACGCTGCGGCCGACCGCTGACGAGCAGGCGCGGCGCGATGGCAAGCCACCGGTGCTGCTCGTGTTGCCCGGCAGCAGGCGCAGCGAAATCCGCCATCACATGGAAACGTTCGGTGCGACGCTCGATTTGCTGAAGAAGCGCGGGACGGATTTCGAACTGATCCTGCCGACCATGCCGCATCTCGTCGATGGTATCTCGGAGGCCGTCAAAGCCTGGCCCGTGCAGCCGCGGATCGTGGTCGGCGAAGCGGAGAAGCGTGCAGCTTTCCGTATTGCTCACGCGGCTTTTGCAAAATCCGGAACAGTGACGCTCGAACTCGCGCTGTCAGGCGTGCCCATGGTGACGGCCTACAAAGCCGGCAGCATCGAAGCCTGGATCATTCGCCGTCGTATCACTTCGTCCTCGGTGATCCTCGCCAATCTGGTGATCGGGGAGAACGTCATTCCCGAATTCATCCAGGAAGACTGCACGCCAGACAAGCTTGCCGCCTCGCTGCAGGATGTGCTCGCTGACACGCCGATGCGCCGCCGCCAGGTGGAGGCAATGTCGAGGCTCGATGACATCATGGGTGTCGGTCGTGCGGTGCCCAGCAAGGCTGCGACGGATATTGTCGTGCAGGTGCTCGGCACAGCACGGCGTTAATCTCTATTTTACGTTGCCGGTGTGCTGGCTGCGGGAACTCGCAACGAAATTTAAACCGGGTTCCCGTGATGGTGCATGTGCCCCATATCTCCGGGAGCATCTTCAGTTGCGGCTGATCGGCCGCCGATCAGGTGAAGTATGAGCAAAGCGAACGAACGTGATACTCTCGATGCACTCTTCTCTGCGGCGCGCTCCATCGATCGCCGTCATTTCCTGGCTGCGGGCGCTGGCGGCATCGTCGCGGCGTCCGCCGGCTCCGATGCGATCGCCAAGCCGGCGGCGGAGACGTTCACCGATGACGACCGCAAATATATGGCGCTGGCGATCGAGCAGATGCGCAAGGCTGGCGTTGTCGAACGCACCGGCGGTGCCTTCGGCGCCGTGATCGTCCGCAACGGCGAGGTGCTGTCGTCCACCGGCAATAGCGTGCTGCGCGATAACGATCCGTCCGCCCATGCCGAGGTCAATGCCATCCGCGCGGCGTGCAAGAAGGTGGGGGCGCCAAACCTCAAGGGCGCCACCATGTATACGAGCTGCGAATGCTGCCCGATGTGTTACGCGACCGCCTATTGGGCGCGGCTCGATCGCATTGTCTATGCGGCCTCGTGGACAGACTATGCAGACCTGTTCGACGACCAGAATATCGGCACGGATATGAAGCTGCCTTACGCCAAGCGGAAGGTGAAGACCGTGCAGCTCATGCGCGGCGATGCGCAGAAGGTGTGGCAGGAATTCCGCAAGTTGCCGGATCGCGCGAAATACTAACTCCGTCCCTCATGGTGAGGAGCGCCGCCGCCGCTTGGCGCGTGTCTCAAACCATGAATTGGCCGGGCTCCCAGCCTGCCGCCATCCTTCGAGACGCGCGCCGTTGGCGCGCTCCTCAGGATGAGGGCAGAGCGGAAAACAAAACCGGCGGATCTTGCGATCCGCCGGTTTGCTTTTCAGTCTTGCTGCACGGCTCAGCCGCGCTTGGCGATGTCCGTGTAGTCGCGGCGGGCAGCGCCGGTGAAGAGCTGGCGCGGACGGCCGATCTTCTGCTGCGGATCGCCGATCATTTCGCTCCATTGGCTGATCCAGCCGACGGTGCGGGCGACGGCGAACAGCACGGTGAACATCGACGTCGGGAAGCCCATCGCCTTCAGCGTGATGCCCGAATAGAAGTCGACATTCGGGTACAGCTTGCGGTCGATGAAGTACTGGTCCGACAGCGCGATCTTCTCGAGCTCCATCGCAACGGCAAGCATCTCGTCGCCGCCATGGCCGGTTTCCTTGAGAACCTCGTGGCAGGCCTGCTGCATCAGCTTGGCGCGCGGATCGTAGTTCTTGTAGACGCGGTGACCGAAGCCCATCAGGCGGACGGACGAGTTCTTGTCCTTCACCTTGGTGATGAATTCCGGAATCTTGTCCACGGTGCCGATCTCGGCGAGCATCTGCAGGGCAGCTTCGTTGGCGCCGCCGTGAGCGGGGCCCCACAGGCAAGCGATGCCGGCGGCGATACAAGCGAACGGGTTGGCGCCCGACGAACCGGCGATGCGGACCGTCGAGGTCGATGCGTTCTGCTCATGGTCGGCATGGAGCGTGAAGATCTTGTCCAGCGCCTTGGCCAGCACCGGATTGACCTTGTACTCCTCGCACGGCACCGCGAAGCACATCTTCATGAAGTTCGACGCGAAATCGAGCGTGTTGGTCGGATACACGAAGGGCTGGCCGATCGTGTACTTGTAGGCCATCGCAGCGAGGGTCGGGATCTTCGCGATCATGCGGATCGAGGCGATCTCGCGCTGCTTGGCGTCGTTGATGTCGGTGGAGTCATGATAGAATGCGGCGAGGGCGCCGACCGAGGCAACCATGACGGCCATCGGATGTGCGTCGCGGCGGAAGCCGGTGAAGAAGCGCGTCATCTGGTCGTGAACCATCGTGTGGTTCGTGACGAGGTGATCGAATTTGGCTTTCTGCGCCTGGGTCGGAAGTTCCCCGTACAGCAGGAGATAGCAGGTCTCGAGGAAATCGCCCTTCTCGGCGAGCTGTTCGATCGGGTAGCCGCGATATTCCAGGATGCCGGCGTCGCCGTCGATATAGGTGATCTTGGACTGGCAGCTTGCGGTCGAGGTGAAGCCGGGATCGTAGGTGAACATGCCCGACTGACCGTAGAGCTTGCCGATATCGATCACATCGGGGCCGACGGTCCCGCTATGGATCGGCAGATCGAAACTCTTGCCATCGACTGTCAGCGTTGCGGTTTTGGTGTTTGTTTTCGCGTCCATCGCATAGTCCCCGATGAGATCGTTGAGGGGCCGTCAAACCACCGTCATTCAAGGAGAAAATGGCGATGGTCAGACGGGAATTCCAGAGCATTCGGCAGAATGCGTAGCGTATTGCTGTGTGCGCTGCAAGGCAGGCAAAAGTAGCCTACAGCTATGCTAAACAGCGGCCTGATCGGCCAGCCGGTCGAGGCATTCCTGCCGTCCCAGTACCGCCAGCACATCGAAGATACCGGGCGATGTGGTCTTGCCGGTCAACGCGACCCGCAGGGGCTGTGCGACACCGCCGAGTTTCAGGCCTGCTTCTTCAGCGAAGCCGCGGGCCGCGGCCTCGGTCTTGGCGGCAGTCCAGTCCGTCACGGTCTCCAGCGCGGTCCGCAACTTGCCCAGCAGCACACGCGTCTCGGGTGTCAAAATAGCCACGGCTTTCGGCTCGGTGATCTCGAGCGGGCGATCGGCGAAGATGAAATCGGCGCCCTTCACCAGTTCGAGCAGCGTCTTGGCGCGCTCTTTCAGGCCCGGCATGGCGCGCAGCAGTTGCGCACGGGTGGCGTCATTGAGTTTGGCCTGAATGGCCGAGCCGCCTTCAGCATAGGGCAGGATTTCCTCGAACATGGTCACGAGAGCTTGATCGTCGCTATGACGGATATAGTGCCCGTTGATGCTTTCGAGCTTGGCGAAATCAAACCGTGCGGCCGATCGCCCGATACCGGACAGATCGAAGGCGTCGATCATCTCCTGCGTCGTGAAGATTTCCTGGTCGCCATGACTCCAGCCGAGGCGGACGAGGTAATTCCGCAGCGCGGCGGGCACATAGCCCATCGCGCGATAGGCATCGACGCCCAGCGCGCCATGGCGCTTCGACAGCTTCGAGCCATCCGGCCCGTGGATCAGCGGGATATGCGACATGCTGGGCACGTCCCAGCCGAGGGCATCGTAGATTTGTTTCTGGCGCGCGGCGTTGATCAGGTGGTCGTCACCGCGGATGACATGGGTGACGCCCATGTCATGGTCATCCACCACCACGGCCAGCATGTAGGTCGGCGTACCATCGCCGCGTAGCAGCACGAGGTCGTCGAGATTCTCGTTCTGCCAGACGACGCGGCCCTGCACCTGATCATCGATCACGGTCTCGCCGGTGAGCGGCGCCTTGAGGCGGATCGTCGGTTTGACGTCCGGCTTCGGATCGGACGGATCGCGGTCGCGCCACAGGCCATTGTAAAGCTTCGAACGGCCCTCGGCGCGTGCGGCGTCGCGCATCTGCTGCAACTCCTCGGCGGAAGCATAGCAATAATAGGCCTTGCCCTCGGCGAGCAGTTGCTCGGCAACTTCACGATGCCGGCCGGCGCGCGCGAACTGGTAGACGGTATCGCCATCCCAGTCGATGCCGAGCCACTTCAAGCCGTCGAGAATCGCGTCGATGGCCGCTTCGGTCGAACGCTCGCGATCGGTGTCTTCGATCCGCAGCAGCATCTTGCCGCCGTGCTTCTTGGCATACAGCCAGTTGAACAGCGCGGTGCGGCCACCGCCGATATGGAGGAAGCCGGTTGGCGAGGGCGCGAAGCGGGTAACGACGGGTGCGGTCATCGGGCAAAGTCGATCTGTTCGGATGGGACGATCGCGGCCGTTTAACACACCCCCGTGCCGCTGCCCAATGGGCAAAAATGCCTGTCTTTCCGCCCGGAACCTTTGGGGGCCGATCGGCTCCCCTTGGCGGGAGCGCTCGGATTTGGCACATAGGGCACAATCTGAAAGGCAGCTTATGACAGACGAATCGACCGCGGGCAGCGCCAGTGAGGCCGGCCGCGACTTCATCCGCGACATCGTGGCGGCGGACCTCGAGACCGGCAAACACCAGAGCGTGGTGACGCGGTTTCCGCCGGAGCCGAACGGCTATCTGCATCTCGGCCATGCCAAGTCGATCTGCCTGAATTTCGGCGTCGCTGCCGAATTCGGTGGCCATTGCAACCTGCGTTTCGACGACACCAATCCGACCAAGGAAGAGCAGGAATATATCGACGCCATCCAGCGCGACGTACGCTGGCTCGGTTTCGAATGGGGCGAGGGCAATCTGCATTTCGCCTCGGATTATTTCGAGCAGCTCTATGACTGGGCGGTGTATCTGATCCGCGCCGGCAAGGCCTATGTGGACGACCAGTCGCCGGACGAAATGCGGATCGCCCGCGGCACGCTCACCGAGCCCGGCAAGAACAGTCCCTTCCGCGATCGCAGCGTCGAGGAAAATCTCGATCTGTTCGTACGCATGCGTGCCGGTGAATTCCCGAACGGCGCACGCGTGCTGCGCGCCAAGATCGACATGGCTTCGGGTAACATCAATCTCCGCGATCCGGTGATCTATCGCATCCTGCATGCGCATCACCCGCGAACTGACGAGGCCTGGAAAATCTATCCGAGCTACGACTTCGCTCATGGCCAGTCGGACGCCATCGAGCATGTGACGCATTCGATCTGCACGCTGGAGTTCGAGGATCACCGGCCGCTCTACGACTGGTGCCTGGATAATCTGCCGGTGCCATCCAGGCCGCATCAGTATGAGTTCGCGCGCCTCAACATGACTTACACGCTGCTGTCCAAGCGCGTGCTCACCGAGCTCGTGCGCGGCGGCCATGTCTCGGGTTGGGATGATCCGCGCATGCCGACGCTGGCCGGCCTGCAGCGCCGCGGCATTCCCGCCGAAGCCTTGCGCGAATTCATCAAGCGTATTGGTGTTGCCAAAGCGAATTCGATGGTTGACTTGTCGATGTTCGATTTCGCTGTGCGCGAGACTTTGAACCGCACCGCGCAGCGCCGCATGGCGGTGCTGCGGCCGCTGAAGGTGGTGATCGAGAATTATCCGGAAGGACAGGTCGAGCACCTCGACGCCGTCAATCATCCCGATGACGCCTCGCTCGGTACCCGCCAGATCCCGTTCAGCCGCGAGCTCTATATCGAGCACGAGGACTTTATGGAGGATCCGCCGAAGAAGTTCTTCCGCATGGCGCCGGGCCGCGAGGTGCGTCTCCGCTACGGCTATTTCATCACCTGCAAGGATGTGGTGAAAAACGATGCCGGCGAGGTGGTGGAGCTGCGCTGTACCTACGATCCCGAGACGCGCGGCGGTAACGCCCCGGACGGCCGCAAGGTGAAGGCGACGATCCACTGGGTCAGCGCATCGCATGCGGTGCCGGCCGAGGTGCGCGTTTATGAGCAGCTGTTCGCAACACCGACGCCGGAAGCGGCGAATTTCGCTTCGCAGCTCAATCCGAATTCGCTGGAAGTCTTGTCCGGTGCGATGCTGGAGCCCGCGCTGGCGAGCGACAACCATGACGGCGCGATGCAGTTCGAGCGGCAGGGCTATTTCTGCCGCGACAAGGACAGTGCGCCCGGCAAGCCGGTGTTCAACCGCACCGTCGGCCTGCGTGACAGCTACGCCAAGCTGGCCTGAGCGCGAGAATAGTTCGCGCATTCTGCATCCGTTCCGCTAGCCGCGCGCTGCCCTTCCGATAGCATTCGCGAGGGCAGGCGTGCGAGCGGACGGCTCATGGCGCAAGGCGGGGGACGGCAGCGCAATCAGGTGAGGGCGGTGACATGGCCGCCGTCTGCGACGGCCGGCGCGCTCGCCCCGAACCGTTCCTGGATAGTGCCATTCGACTGGCTGCGGGCCTGGGCACAGGCGGAGGCTGGACCAGGTCGCTTGCTGCCATGGGTGCCGGTGGCCTTTGGCGCCGGCATCGCATTGTACTTCGCGGCGGCGCACGAGCCTGTTGCGTGGGTGGTGGCCACAACGGCCTGTTTGCTCGCTTTGGCAGCCGCACTGCTGCGACGGTCTTTTGCTTTTCCCTATGTGCTGCTCGTCGCAGCCATGGCTGCAGGCTTTGCCACGGCAACATGGAAGAGCACGCGCATCGCGCATGAGGTGTTGGCGAAGCCGTTGTTCGGCGTGGCGCTGACGGGATTCGTCGAGACCCGTGAGGAGCGCGAACGCAGCGATCGCTTCGTTCTGCGCGTTGCGACGATGGAAGCGCAGCGGGAAGCCATCAAGCTGACGCGTGTCCGCCTGTCCGTCAAGAAAGGCACGGCGCCGGCGGTCGGCAGCTTCGTGACGCTGAAGGCGCGGCTGCAGCCGCCGCTCGCGCCGCTGCGGCCGGGCGGCTACGACTTTGCGCGCGACCTCTATTTTCAGGGCATTGGCGCATCCGGTTTCGTCACCGGATCGATCGGGAAGCTCGATCCGCCGACGCCGCCGTCGTGGCGCCTGCGCTATGTCGCGACCATGCAGGGGATGCGCGATGCCATCGATACGCGCATTCGTGCGTCGCTCACCGGGGACAGCCGCGCGATCGCAACGGCTTTGCTCACCGGACGGCGCGATGCGATCTCGTCCGACGTCAACGATGCCATGTTCATCTCCGGCCTGGGCCATGTGCTGTCGATTTCCGGCTATCACATGGCGGTCGTCGCAGGCGTCGTGTTCTTCGTCGTGCGCGCATTGCTGGCCTTGGTCCCGGTGTTGACGGTGACGTTTCCGATTAAGAAGGTCGCAGCGGTGGCCGCGCTGCTTGCTGCGCTGTTTTATCTGCTGCTGTCCGGTGCGGAGGTGGCGACGCAGAGATCGTTCATCATGACGGCGGTGGTCTTGATCGCCATCATGGTCGATCGCCGCGCCATCACCTTTCGCACGCTGGCAATCGCGGCGCTGGTCGTGTTGATTGTCACGCCGGAGGCGTTGGTCCATCCAAGCTTCCAAATGTCGTTCGCAGCGACGCTTGGCCTTGTCGCACTGGTGCAGATCGGGATGCCCACGCTGTTCGCGACATCCGAGCATTCGATCACGGCACGCATCGCTCTATGGGGCGGGCGCGAAGTCGCACTGCTGCTGCTGGCATCGCTGGTCGCCGGTCTCGCGACCATGCCTTACGCGGCCTATCATTTCCATCGCATCACGCCTTACGGGATTGTTGCCAACCTGCTGGCGATGCCGGTGGTGTCGGCGTTGGTGATGCCGGCAGGCCTGCTTGGGCTTGCTGCCATCCCGTTCGGTTTCGATGCCGTGTTCTGGCACATCATGGAGATCGGCCTGCAATGGATGATCTTCGTGTCCAAATGGGTCGCAGCACTGCCCGGAGCCATCGGCCGCGTGCCGGCCTTCGGGACGGGGCCGTTGATCGTGGCCAGCTTCGGCATCGTCCTGCTGGCATTGCTGCGGACGCCGCTCCGCTATTCCGGAGTGATTGCGCTCGCAGCGGCGACATTCTGGGCCGCATCGACGAGGCAGCCCGACGTCGTGATTGCCGGCGATGGCCACAGCATGGCCGTGCGCGGGCGCGACGGACGGTTGCATGTGATGCGCACCGCCAAAGACGCGTTTCTGGTGAAGGAATGGCTAGGCGCGGACGCAGACGCAAGATTGCCCGCCGATGCATCGCTCGGTGACGGCGTGTCGTGCGATCCGTCAGGTTGCGTGACAATGCTCCGCGACGGCGCCCTGGTCGCCCTCACATTGCAGCCGGACGCATTCAGCGACGACTGCGAACGGGCGGTTTTGATCGTCACGGTACGCCAGCCGCCCGCAGATTGCCGGGCCACGGTGATCGATCGCGAGACCTTGCGAGGTCAGGGAGCAACGAGCCTGCACCGCTTTGGCGATGGCTTTGTCATCGAAGCCTCGCGAGCTCGCGGTCTCGACCGGCCTTGGGCGCGCGGCCCGATCGAAATCAAGGAAGCAGAAGCATCGACCGGCAACGGCTCGCGATCCCGGCCAGTCGATGCGACGCCGGCGGAGACGGATCTCCAACCGGGCGATCAGTGAGTGTCCCTCAGTAGCGGCGATAGAGGCCGGTGAGTTTGCCTTGGATGCGGACGCGGTTGGGCGGCAGAATGCGAACCTCGTAGGCCGTATTCGCCGGTTCCAGCGCGATGGAGGCGCCGCGGCGGCGGAAGCGCTTCAGCGTGGCTTCCTCATCATCGATCAACGCGACCACGATATCGCCGGTATCGGCACTGTCGGCCTTCTGAATCAGCGCCATGTCGCCATCGAGAATGCCGGCGTCCTGCATGGAGTCGCCGCGCACTTCCAACGCATAATGCTCGCCGCTGCCGAGCATGTCCTGCGGCACGCTGATGGAGTGGCTACGGGTCTGCAGCGCCTCGATGGGCGTGCCGGCCGCAATCCGGCCCATGACCGGTACCAAGATGGTGCGACCGCCGTCATCGTCGCTGGCGACAGGGGCCGGAGCTGGCCGGCTCTTGCCGAGATTGCCTTCGATGACGCTGGGCGTGAAGCCACGGCGTCCACCCGCGGGCGCTGCGTTTAGCTCCGGCAGCTTGATCACCTCGATGGCGCGCGCGCGGTTTGGCAGGCGACGGATGAAGCCGCGTTCCTCCAGTGCCGTGATCAGGCGATGAATGCCGGACTTTGAGCGCAGATCGAGCGCATCCTTCATTTCATCGAAGGAGGGCGGTACGCCAGCTTCCTTAAGCCGTTGATCGATGAAACGAAGCAGTTCGTATTGTTTTCGCGTGAGCATCTGAAGCCATCCTCAGTTGACGGTGTCGGGCCGCCGCGTGTGTTTCAGGACCTCGGTGCCTGCAGCCGGTCAGGGCTCTTTGGTCGAGGGCAGTCGCGAGTTTGGGCAATCTCGATTTCACTAAGCCACAGAATCTCGAAACAAATCATGAACGAACACTATATGTTCCAGTTGTGTTCCGCAACGGCTTTTTTCGCTTCAAAGCTGCGTTTTATGGGCGCTGAGAGCGGTGGCTCCTTTCAGAGGATGCGCTCCGACAGCGGCATCGGCGGAGGTGGTGTGGTCGATCCCGATGCCAGCGAGCGTTGCACCATCACCGTGTCGGCCCAGCGGCCGGAGCGATAGGCGACGCCGGGGAGCACGCCGATGCGCGCGAAGCCGAAGTGATCGTGCAGGCCGAGCGAGGCGACATTGTCGGCGTCGATGTAGCCGATGATCTGACGGAAACCGGCGGCGGCGCAGACGTCGATCAGCTCGCGCAGCAGTTTGCCGCCGACGCCCTTGCCGGTGTGTTCGTGATGCACATAGATCGAGTGCTTCACGGCGTAGCGATAGGCGGGCCGTTTGCGAAACTGGACCACATAGGCATAGCCGACCACTTCGCCGCCGCGGGTCGCCACGATATGCGGGAAGCGCTTGTTCTTGAGATTCTTGCGGCGGTCGCGCAGATCGTCCGGCTGCATCGCATCGGCGTCGCTGACGCCTTCCTCCACGCCCTGGCGGATGTGGCGGCGATAGATCGACAGCATCGCATCGACATCGCTGTCGCGTGATGGCCGGACGATGATCGGGGTGTCGTTCGCGTCCTGCAAACTCACTTCCCGGGATCCCGTTCTTCGGAGACCACGTAAGTGTAGAGCCGGATGCGCCCGCTGGCATCCACCTTGCGATAGATGCCCTGGATCTCGACCTCGAAGCCCGGGAAGGTGTTGAAGCAGGTCTCGAACATCTTGAGGTAGTCGATCATCGGCTGCGCGCGTTCGGTCAGGCGCTCGCCCGGCACGATGGTGGCGATACCCGGCGGATAGACCACGAAGGGCGTGGTCGCGATGCGGCCGGCGATCTCGTCGATCGGCAGATAGTCGACGTCGTTGCGAACCAGCAGGCGCGCAGCGTCGTGCGGCGACATGGCGATTTCCGGCAGATGCTGATCCATGAACTGTTTCGCCTGCAGGCCGCTGACGTCGGCATTGCGATAAAAGCGATGCATGTCGCCGCAGAGATCGCGCAGACGCACGCCGGCATAGCGGGCCGGGCGGCGGCGGGCGAATTCCGGAATCACATCTTCGAGCAGGGCGTTCTCGTCATGGAATTTCTTGAAGGCCACAAGGCCCGACACCAGCGTGCCGGCCTTGCTGGCCTCGACGCCGGGCGTCAGCAGGAAGAGCAGCGAATTGAGGTCGTTTTTCTCCGGAACGATCTGGTTTTCGCGCAAATATTGCGCAACAACCGGGGCGGGAATGCCGTGTTCGGCATATCCGCCGGTGGCGCGATCGAAACCGGGCGTCAGCACCGTCAGCTTGTTCGGATCGGTCATGGCGAAGCCGGCTTCCATGTCCGGAAAGCCATGCCATTTGGCCTCCGGCGAAAGCTGCCAGAAGGCGGGATTGGTGGCGAGCTGGTCGGTGCCGATGCTCTCCCACGGCACGCTATGCACGGCCCCCGGCTGCGCGACGTCCGGGATGTCGACCCGTTCCGGCACGAAGGGTTCGAAGAACCAGCGACGTTCCGTGCGGGATTCCTTTTCCTCGAATTCGCGGCGCACCGCGCGCATCTTCTTGCGCAGCTCGATGCCGAGTCGGATCGTATCGTCCCACAGCACCTCGCCCGAGCGGCCTTTCATCATCTGCGCGCCGACGTCGAGCGAGGCAAACAGCGGATAGAACGGTGACGTCGATGCGTGCTGCATGAAGCTTTCGTTGAAGCGGCGGTGCTCGACGCGGCGCTTCTGGCCGCGGATGTGGCGGTCCTTCATGTGGATCTGCGACGCCTGCGAGAAGCTGGCGAGCTGCTTGTGCGTCGACTGCGTCGCGATGATGCCGGGCGAATCCGGGCCGAGGTCCTTCAGGCCCATGGCGAAGCGGCCGGCATAGAGCGGGTGGAATTTCATGAAGCCCGCCCAGGCCTCGTCGAACAGGATGTAATCGCAGAGATGGCCAATGCGCTTGATGATCATCTCGGCGCTGTAGATGGTGCCATCATAGGTGCACTGTTCGATCACGGCCACGCGGAACGGGCGCTCGCGCTTCCAGGCATCCTTGTCGGTGACCAGCGGATTGCTACGGATGCGCTCGCGCAAGCTCTCTTCGCTGAAGGCGTCCCAGTCCATCGGGCCGATCAGGCCCCAGGGATTGCGCACGGTCGGCACATAGATCGGTGTGCCGCCGGAGATCATCAGCGCGCCATGCAGCGCGGCCTTGTGGTTGTTGCGGTCGAACAGCACGAGATCGCCGTCAGTGACGAGGGCAGAGAGCGCGACCTTGTTGGACGTCGAGGTGCCGTTGAGCACGAAATAGGTCTTCTCCGCGCCAAAGATCTGAGCGGCTTCCTTCTGCGCCTGCAGGGCGGGGCCTTCATGGGTCAGGAGATCGCCGAGATCGAGCACGGAATTGTCGAGGTCGTCGCGGAACACGGCTTCGCCGAGATGTTCCATGAAGACGCGGCCGATCGGACTGCGGCTGTAGAACACGCCGCCATTGTGGCCGGGGCAGGTCCAGAGCTGGTTGCCTTCCTCGGCATAATCGACGAGCGCGCCGAAGAACGGCGTCTTCAGCGTTTCGGCATATTGCTTGAGCCGGCTGATCAGATTCTTGGCGATGAAGGGCGGGGTTTCTTCCGACAGGAAGATGTAACCGTCGATGAAATCGAGCACTTCGACCGGGATGTCCTCGAAACGCTGGCGGCGGATCAGGAGCATGATCGGGAAATCGAGACCGCGGCGACGCATCAGGTTGATCAGCGCCGCGGTCTTGCCTTCGAGGCCCTTCTTGCCCCAGTCCACGACCATGCAGCCGATGGCGGCGTCGGTCTGCACCGCGATGGCGGCGTCTTCGAGCTTGCGCGCCTTGACCACCTCAAAGCCCGATTTCTCGATTTCCTCGACGATCTGATTGAGGCGTACGCCTTCGAGGTCGTCGGCGTCGAAGGTCGGCATGGCGAAGAGGAAGTTGAAGCGCTTGAAGTAGTCCATGAACGGGCACCGAATCTGTTGTCTGTGCTCTCTGTCGCCGCTGTACGTGACAACTTGGTGACCGGGAGCCGGAGGAATTCATGAGACGTCATGTCCGGTCGGGCAAAGCCCGGGGATCATGTCGGCTCGCGGTATTCAATTAGGTCGGAAGACGGATGATCTGGCAGGCGTCGCCGGCTTTGGCGGCTGCGGCATGCGGTGGGCGCACCAGCAGGCCCTCGGCGATGGCAAGGTTGCCGAGCAGCGAGGAATCCTGCTTGAGAACGGGGGTCGCGACCAGCGCGCCGTCCTGCCACTCGAGGCGCGTGCGCAGGTAGTCCTCGCGATGGTCGTTTGCCGCCAGGTCGCGGCCGAGCACCGCGGTTTCGCGATGATGCTGGACCGCGCTGCGGCCGGACAGTGCGCGCAATAGCGGCACCATGAACAGAAATCCGCAAACATAGGACGAGACCGGGTTGCCGGGCAGGCCGATCACCCGCATGGCGCCGCGGCGGCCATGCATCATCGGCTTGCCGGGCCGCATCGCGATCTTCCAGAACGACATCTCGACGCCGGCTTCGACCAGCGATTGCTGGACGAGATCGTGGTCGCCCACCGATGCGCCGCCGGTGGTGATGAGGACATCGACATTGAGATCGATGGCGCGCCGGATCGCCGCTGTCGTCGATTCCAGCGTGTCGCAGGCGATACCAAGATCGATCACACTGGCGCCTTCGGCGCGCGCCAGCGCACGCAGGGCAAAGCCGTTGGAGAGCACGATCTGGCCGGGGCCGGGCGTGACGCCAGGCATCACCAGTTCGTCGCCGGTGGCGAGCATGGCGACCACCGGACGGCGTTGCACCGGCAGCAGCGGATGGTTCATGCCGGCGGCAAGGGCGAGATCGCGATCGGCGAGGCGGGTGCCGGCGCGTAGCAGCACGTCGCCTTGCTTGAAGTCCACGCCGGCGGGGCGGATGTGTCTGGCGGCGATCGCGGCCTCGTTGATGACGACGACGTCACCGTCACGCGTCGTGTCTTCCTGGATGACGATGCCGTCGGCTCCATCGGGCACCACGCCGCCGGTGAAGATCCGCGCTGCCTCTCCAGCGGCGATGGCCCGGTCGAACGGTTTGCCGGCGGAAATTTCCCCGATCACGGTCAGCGTTGCGCCAAGGGTGGCATCGGCAGCGCGCACGGCATAGCCGTCCATCGCCGACATTGCCTCCGGCGGCTGAGTCCGCCGCGCGGCGACATCACGCGCCAGCACGCGATGAAAGGCGTCCTCCAGCGGAACCATTTCTTCGGGTAGCGCCGCGGCACCGCTGAGAATTGCTGCCATGGCATCGGCAAACGGCATCAAGGCCATCGGCGTGTCTCCGACATGAAGTGAGATATCGTCATAACGGAGGAGACCGGCCGAGGCAAAACCGATCCTGCTCAAGGTCGGGGCATTGATCCCGGCAATCTACCGGGCCCCCAGAATGGTCCGGAACGCGCTGGGCAATGTGGTGTGCCGGAATACGAAGCCGCTCTGCAAAGCGCGGTGTGGCAGAACCCGTTGGCCGCCCAGAAGCAACTCGTCGGCAAAAGCACCGGCGACGCCATGCAGCAGACTCGCTGGCACGCGAAAGATCGCGGGACGATGCAAGCTGCGGGCAAGTTCGCTGGTGAAATCCGCATTGGTCAGCGGAACCGGAGCGGTGGCGTTGAGAGTTCCGGAGAGTTCGGGATGCGACAGCGCATGGGCGATCAGCCGGATCAGATCGTCGCGTTCGATCCATGACATCCATTGCTTGCCTGATCCGAACGGTCCGCCGAGCCCGAATTCGAATGGGGTCAGCATACGCGTCAGAATGCCCCCTTCGGTGCCGAGCACGAGGCCAATCCGCAGCGTGACGACGCGGACGCCAAGAGCGGTCGCTCTTGCTGCTGCCTTTTCCCAGGCATCGCAAAGTTCATGACTGAATGAGGCGCGGCCGTCGGCGTCTTCGGTCAGGGGCTGATCGTCGCGGATGCCGTACCAGCCAATCGCCGAGCCGCTGATCATGACGGCAGGCTTTGAGGCGAGCCGCGCAATCAGATCGACGAGATGATTGGTCATGTCGATCCGCGAGGCCATGATCTTGCGGCGCTTGGCGGTGGTCCAGAGGCCGTTACTGATCGGCTCGCCGGCAAGGTTGATGATGGCGTCGATTCTGATCCGATCGGATATTTGGTCGAGCGCTGTGATCAGCATGATCGGCGGCTGCAACTGATCGGCCTTCGCTGGATCGCGCACCAGAGCGATGACGCGATGGCCGGCCGCAGTCAGAGCCGCAACCAGCCGGCGGCCGACAAATCCGGTCGCACCGGTGACGAGAACGGTCTGCTCGGGCGGCAGGCCTTCGATCAATCCCGTCGTGTCGTTGCCCACCAGCCGCAGGACGCGACGGGACGCGATGAGATCGCGCACGCCAAAAACCGCGACGCCGAATGCGGCCAGCGCGGACAGGATACTCCAGAAACCATAGAAGGCCGGCACGATAGCGCTGTCGCGTTCGCTCCATGCGATCAGCACCGGCAGAATGAGCACGAGAATGCCACCGTAATTGAGCGCAAGCAGCGTGTGGTTGACGCGCTCGCTGGCTGGAAGCTTGCGGCTCATGTCCTCCTCGACGAAATCCATCAGCGTGATCATCACCTCGATCAGGAGGATCGCGATGATCAGAAGCGCCCAGTTGCCGTGGACCTCGGCCCAGCCTAAGGTCAGGAACAGAAGGGCGTAGAAGAAATTGCGGATGCCGTGCAGGACCAGTTCGCGACTCTGCGACGGCCGCCAGGCCAGGCGCTCGGTCATTTCGTGATGATAGAACGTGTCGAACGCGCCCATTGCGATCTGGATGGCGATCAAGGTCCACAACAATGATGACGTCATAGGGAAGCCTCGCGAAAAACGGCTGATTGCCGGATCAGGACGCCGAACAGCGGATGAAGGAGTTGCAGGGCGAAACGGAAACGGTCGGTGCCGACATCCTCATGCGTGACGGTCAGCTTGCCGGGGGTAAGCCAGTCCGGAAGGCGAAGTCGAAACGGACCGATCTGCAGCAGATATGCGGCGCTGGTGAACACCAATGCGCCATTCTCCGCGGAAACACGCAGCGCGATCGCGATGCCGCAGCCGATATATTCTTCCAGGCCGGTCGGACCTGCGAAGCGCTTGGATGAGTGGATCACCTGCGGGAAATCGTGGCGGCGTGTATAGATGCGGCTCCAGATCTGGCCGCCTGTTGCCATGTCTTCGGTCACGGTGACGATACCGGGGACGCCGGCATCGGTGCCCGTGGGCAGTGGTCCTCCGATCAGTCGCGTTGCCTGGGCGAGCCACCAACCCAACCGGCTGAAATGGGCTTCGGCGATCTCGCCAACATAAGTGGCGGTCTTGCCATCGGCGAGCCGCTTGGAGAAACGCTTCTGGATCGCCGGGGACAGCGTGCGCCACGCCGGTTCGGGTAACAATGCGCGAAAGCGAGGGTCGTAAGACTCGGCGGGAAGGACATTGAGGGCGTTTCCTTGCAGTCCCATGTGACGGCCCCCTGATCGATGGCTAGCTGTTCTTTCCGGTCGGCAGGAAGCTGACGATCCTTGCGCCGAGCCGCATCAAGGCGATCAGTTTCGGGCGCGGGACTTTCAGCATCTGCGTGAACCAGCCGTCCACGGTTTCGGTGAAGTCGAGCATCGCCTTGAGGCGCTTGCTTGCGACTGCGCTGATTTGAGGATCGCTCGCCGCATCGGCCATGCAGGCGCGCAGCGCCTCCACAGCAGGATCGATCTCGCGCTGCTTGCGGCCCGCGGCGATGCGGGCGGCTATCTCCCAGATATCAGTTTCCGCCTCGAAATGATCGCGGCGATCGCCCTTGATCGGAATGCGCCTGATCAGATTCCAGCTCAAAAGCTCCTTGATCGAGTTCGAGACATTGGAACGCGCAAGACCAAGCTGCTCTGCAATGTCCTCCGCTGTGAGTGGGGTCTCGGACACGTAGAGGAGGCCATGGATCTGGCTCACCGAGCGGTTGACGCCCCATTCCTCGCCCATGTCGCCCCAATGCAGGATGAACCGTTCAACGGCGGGGGAGAGCTTGTTGTCTGTATTTTCTGTCATAACAGAAATGTCAGACAAAACGGGTCGGGTGTCAAGCGCGGGTTTGGCCGCTTGGCCCTCCCGTGGCATGAACGGGTGACGGTGGGAGAGCGTTGGAATGGACGGGCGTGGATCAGGCAGTGCTGCGACGGACACATCGGTGATGTGGCGTGCCGACGTCGACGCGCTGTCGTTCCGCCCGGAGGGGCATATCGGCGCCTGCATGGTGCATCGGCATGCATTCAGGACGCTGCTCAAGCAGATGCCGACGCCGGAGGCGTGTGCGGCGTTTTTCCGCGCCCAGGAGGCCGCATTCCATTTCGCGGCCCGGGCCAAGATCGCTCGCGCGAATCTCGCTCTCGACGCCAATCTGCATCTGACCAGCCGCGATCTCGCCCGTGCCATGGCGAAAATGGCGGTCGCATCAGAGCAATAAAGCGGCTAAATTGGCGGCCAACTGACGAGGAATCCCATGCAGCAGACCCAGACCGCCCAGCTTTCCACCGCCGCCACCGACGTTAATGTCGTTGTGCAAGCCGTTCTCGCCATGGCACTCGGGCTGTTCATCGTCGGTGTGGTCGGGTTTTCGCATATGAGCGCAGTCCACAATGCGGCGCATGACGTGCGCCACGCCAACGCTTTTCCCTGCCACTGATCCCGTCGACGAGCGGCAGCTGAGACCCATGTCCGTTTTTCGTTCGATCGTGTTCTCGGCGGTGCTCGCCGGGGTCGTCGCTGGCGCAGCCACGACGGCCGTGCAGATGGTCGGCACCGTCAAGCTGATCCAGCAGGCCGAAGTCTATGAGAAGAAGGCCGAGGCCCCGGCATCCGCTGCATCACCAGCACCTGCGCCTGCTGCTGCAGGGCACGATCACGCCGCCCACCAGCACGCTGCCGTGGCAGCGGATGCCGGCGGCGAATGGGAGCCCGAAGCGGGGTTTCAACGCAATGCCTTCACCGCCGGCGCCAATGTCCTGACGGCGATTGGCTTCGCTCTGCTGCTTGCGGGCATTTTCGCGCTGCGTGGTCGTCCGGTGGACTGGCGTGAGGGGCTGTTCTGGGGCCTTGGCGGCTTTGTCGTGTTCGTGGCGGCGCCGGGTCTCGGCCTGCCACCGGAAGTGCCGGGCCAGCCCGTGGCGGATCTGACACTGCGCCAGATCTGGTGGATCGCCACCGCCTGCGCAACTGCCGCCGGCCTCGCTCTGCTGGTGTTCCGCAATGCCTCCTGGGCGGCGCTGCTCGGCCTCGGCCTGATCGTGCTGCCGCATCTGATCGGCGCACCGCAGGCGCCCGCTGGCCATACCGACGTGCCGGAGACGCTGGCACACAGTTTCGTCGTGGCTGCGGTCCTCACCGGGCTGATCTTCTGGGCGATGCTCGGTGTTCTCACCAGCATCGCATATCGGCGTCTCTCGCGCGCTTGAGCGGTAGCGCCTTGGTCGGGCGCATCTAGATTCCAAGTGC
The DNA here is from genome assembly GCA_002256345.1 of Bradyrhizobiaceae bacterium PARB1. Taxonomy (GTDB): domain Bacteria; phylum Pseudomonadota; class Alphaproteobacteria; order Rhizobiales; family Xanthobacteraceae; genus Tardiphaga. The sequence goes on from NKIY01000002.1 coordinate 84,159, forward strand.
CTTCAACGTGTCGGCCACCGTGTTCGGCGAAGTGACGTGCACAGTCTGCAAGCCGCATGCGCGCGCGCCGTCGATATTGTCGATGAGATCGTCGAAGAACAGGATTCGTCCGGCCGGCACGCCGATCTCTGCCACGACATGATCGAAGCTTTCGGCATCCGGCTTGCGCATGCCGATCGACGACGACAGGAATATGTCGCGAAAATGCCCGAGCAGCTCGGCGTGGCGCGCGGAGAAATGCGTCACATGCGCCGGATTGGTGTTGGAAAAGGCGTAAAGGGGCCAGCGCCTGGCTGCGCGAGGCAGCAGTTCGGCGATGCCCGGCATCTCTCCGACGAAGATCGCATTCCAGCCGTCGAGGAATTGCGCCGGCGTCAGATCGATGTCCAGCGTGTCGCGTAGATGCGCGAAGAAGGCGTCGTCCGAAATTTCCCCGCGTTCGTGGCGCATATACACATCACCGCGCGAGAAGCGGGCGATGATGTCATCCGGCATACGCCCGGAATGATCCGACCACACCTGCAGGACACGCGTAAAGTCGATGTCGAGCACGACGCGGCCGATGTCGAACAGCAGGGCATCGATGGAGGATGCATCTAGGGCAGCAGGGGGAGAGTTCATGCGCGTTCAATTCTGACTGACATGTGATGTTGGCATGCGACGCTAGCACGGCTTCGTGACGGTCCAAGAATGCGTGATTGGACCGTTCTATGTGCCGGGCGCATGGGAGGCCATCGAAACTTAAAATATTATTAAGCGTAATAGATTTGGTAGAAAGCTTTATTCAAATAGGATTTTGCAGATGTGGACTTTGTTGGCATTGGCGATCGTGGTGTTCGGCGGTCGTTTTCTGGTGAAGCTCTATGAGCGTCATCTCGATAGGCAGGTGGGTCCCTGGATCGCGGCTGAATTGCAGCCGCACCGCAGCGGGCGCCGTAGCATCGACTATCGTTAAGCCTATTCCGCCTGACTCTAGCGGTATTGAGGTTACCGACAAAGTTACAATTCGCACGCGTAGATACGTATGCGGCATTTACGCTTGGCGATACCTGGCTTGGTAGCGCTGGTGTTGCCACGCTCTCCGGCCCGGATGTCCCATCCTCCCGCCCGGTCGATTGACGTGGCACCGGGACCGCCGCCAACACCCCCATGCTTGTGTGCGGTCCCGGTCCATTTTTCGCGATGGCGACAAGAGGGATCCGATGGCGACAGGCTATAATTTCAGTGCGATGTCGGTCGACGCGCTTTGGGAAATTCACGAAGAGCTACGCATCGTGCTGGCCGCCAAAATGGCGGCGCAGCGGCAAGAGATCGACGAAAGACTACGCGATCTCGATCAGTTTTCCGCATCGTCGCAGCGTGCGGTGACGGCATTGCACCCGAAGGCCGGGCCGTTCTACCGCAATCCCGATCGACCGACGCAGATCTGGTCCGGTCGCGGTTTGCGCCCGCGCTGGCTCGTCTTTCAGCTCGCGTCAGGGCGCAAGCTCGACGAGTTTCGGATCGAGGCAGATAGCAGGATCGTCGAGACCGACGAGATGCATGCGCGCAAGCTTGTCTGATCAGTCGATGGCGTTATCGGTCAGCAGATAGTGACCGGACTTGCCGCCCTTCTTCTCGACGAGGTGAATGCCCTCGATCCGGACGCCGCGTTCCACAGCTTTGATCATGTCGTAGATCGTGAGGCTCGCCACCGACACGGCGGTGAGCGCTTCCATCTCGACGCCGGTGGGACCAGTCACTTTCACGGTCGCACGCACCCGGCAGCCCGGCAGCTTCTTGTCGGGAACGATGTCCACGGTGACCTTCGACAGCGCCAGCGGATGACATAGCGGGATCAGGTCGGAGGTTCTCTTTGCGGCCATGATGCCGGCGATCCGCGCGGTGCCGAGCACGTCGCCCTTCTTGGCATTGCCGGAGACGATCATGTCGAGGCTGGCCTTGCTCATGATCACGAGGCCTTCGGCGACGGCAATCCGTTCGGTGGCAGGCTTTGCCGAGACATCGACCATGCGGGCCTCACCCGAGGAATCGATGTGGGTGAGGGCTGGTGTAGATTTCGACTTTTTTGCCATGGCGGAATCCCTCAACGAAGCAGCGTTTTTTCCCTCTCCCCTTGTGGGAGAGGGTGGCCGCGCGAAGCGCGGACGGGTGAGGGGTAGCCACAAGCTCTGAGCTTCACGGCTACCCCTCATCCGTCACGGCCTGCGGCCGTGCCACCTTCTCCCACAAGGGGAGAAGGAAGGGGAGCCTAGTTCTTCTTCAGCAGCGTCTTTGTCGCCGCCGTGACATCTGCCTGCCGCATCAGGCTCTCGCCGACCAGGAAGGTCGAGATGCCGACGCGCTCCAGCCGCGCGAGATCGTCGGGCGTAAAGATGCCACTTTCGCCGACCTTGAGCCGGTCCTTCGGCATCATCGGTGCCAGCTTCTCGCTGGTGGCGAGCGTGACCTCGAAGGTGCGCAGGTTTCGGTTGTTGATGCCGATCATCGGCGAGCGCAGGTTCAGCGCGCGTTCGAGTTCGGCCTCGTCATGGACTTCGAGCAGCACATCCATGCCGTGATCGATCGCGGCGTCCTCGATGTCGCGGGCGAGGCCGTCATCGAGTGCCGCCATGATGATCAGGATGCAGTCGGCGCCATGCGCGCGCGCCTCGGCCACCTGATAGGTGTCGAACATGAAGTCCTTGCGCAGCACCGGCAGCTTTGTCGCAGCGCGCGCCGCGACCATGAAATCGAGATGGCCCTGGAATGACGGCGTATCGGTAAGCACTGACAGGCACGCCGCGCCGCCATCCTCGTAAGCCTTCGCAAGTGTCGGCGGATCGAAATCGTCGCGGATCAGGCCCTTGGAGGGCGAAGCCTTCTTCACCTCGGCGATCAGCGCGAAGTCGCCCTTGTCGAGCTTGCGATGGATCGCAGTCATGAAGCCGCGCGGCGGAGATGCGGTCTTGGCGAGCGCTTCCAGCGCGCTGAGCGGGTGTTCCCGCTTCGCTTTGGCGATTTCTTCGCGCTTATAGGCTTCGATCTTGGTGAGGATATCGGACATGTCGTTCGGCTCAGGCGTTGGAGACGGCAACGAGCTGCTTCAGCTTGGCGAGTGCCGCGCCGCTGTCGAGCGATTTCTGGCCCAGCGCGACCCCTTCCTTGATGTCCTTGGCTTTGCCAGTGACGAGCAGCGCCGCCGCGGCATTGAACAATGCCACGTCGCGGAACGCGCCGGGCTTGCCATCGAGCACCGCCTGCAGCGCCGCTGCGTTGGCGATGGCATCGCCGCCTTTCAGAGCTTCCGCTGTGGAGCGGGGCAGGCCGGCATCTTCCGGCGTGATCTCGAAATTGGTGATCTGGCCGTTCTCCAGGGACGACACAAAGGTCGGGCCGGTGAGGGTGATCTCGTCAAGACCATCGGAGCCATGCACGACCCAGGCACGGGCGGCGCCGAGATTCTTCAACACCTGCGCCAGCGGCTGCACCCACTGCCGCGAGAACACGCCGACCATCTGGTATTTCACGCCGGCCGGATTGGACAGCGGACCGAGCAGATTGAAAATCGTGCGGGTGGCCAGCTCGACCCGGGTCGGGCCGACATTCTTCATGGCCGGATGGTGGGCAGGCGCGAACATGAAGCCGATCCCGGCCTCCCTGGCGCAGCGGCTCACATCGGCCGGCGTGAGCTCGATCTTGACGCCAAGCGCAGCGAGGACGTCGGCCGCGCCTGATTTCGACGACAGCGCGCGATTCCCGTGCTTGGCCACTGGCACACCGCAGCCGGCAACGATGAATGACGCGCAGGTTGAAACATTGACGGAACCCGAGCCATCGCCGCCGGTACCGACGATATCGACGGCATCGGCGGGCGCCGTAACGCGCAGCATCTTGGCGCGCATCACTTCGACAGCGCCGGTGATTTCATCGACGGTCTCGCCGCGCACGCGCAGGCCCATGAGCAGGGCTCCCATCTGCGACGGCGTGGCTTCACCCGACATCATGCTGTCGAAGGCTGCCGAGGATTCCTCACGCGTCAGCGAGGCGCCGGTCGCGACCTTGGCGATGATTGCCCGAAGATTGTCCATGGGATGCTTCCGAAAGTGATGCGATGAAGAATTGTAGGATGGGTTGAGCGTCAGCGATACCCATCACCGCTAACGCCCGGCCGTGATGGATATCGCTCCGTTCAACCCATCCTACGATCTTGAGATCAGTTGTTGCTGGTTGCGCCGGTGGCCAGCGCAAAGGCTTCCTGATTGATCTTGGTGCCGACCTGCTGCTCGAGCTTGGTGATGTACTGCGCCACCAACTCGTCGGTCAGGCCACGCTGCAGGCTTTCCTTCAGCTTCTTGGCGTCATCCGAGGCCATGTCGATGGTCGGCGCGCTAATGTCGGTGATCCGATATACGATCCAGTCGGATGTACCGGCGCCGGGCGCCTGACCGGCGGCATCCTTGACGCCGCGGAACACGGCCTGGATCACGCCCGGCGACAGGTCCGCCACGGTCGCGTCGCGCTTGAACGGCGCGGAGGTCGTGACCTTGAGGCCAGCGCCGGCTGCTTCGTCGGCGAGTTTGGCGCCGCCGTCGAGTTTCTTGACCATGTCTTCGGCCTTGGCACGCAGGCGCTTGGTGATCTCGTCCTCGCGCCAGCGTGTTTCGACCTGCGCCTTGACCTCATCGAGCGTGCGATCGCGCGACGGGGTGATGCCGAGCACGTCGTACCAGATGTAACCGCCGCCGGCCTGGATGGCGTCGTTGTCCACGCCGACATCGCTGTTGAACGCCTGTGCGACGATATCGGTGTTCGCCGGCAGTCCGGTAATCGGCTTGCCGTCCGGGCCCTGGCCCGAGCGATCCACCGCTTCGATGGTCACGGCGGTGAGGTTCAGCTTCTTGGCAGCGTCCACGATGTTTGCACCGCCGCCGCGCTCGTCCTCGACCTTGTTGTGCATGTCGTTGATGACGGCGCGGGCACGCTCGATGGCCAGGTCGCGCTTGATGGTTGCGGCCACGCTGTCATAGCTCGGCGTGCTGCCAGCCTGGATCTTGCCGACCTTGACGATGGTTGTGCCGAAACGGCCGGTGATCGGCTGGCTGATCGAATCCGGCGCGAGCGAGAAGGCGGCATCGGCCACGTTCGGATCGAGGATGCCGGCGCGGGTGACCATGCCGAGCTCGATGTCGGCCGGTTTCAGGCCGCGCTCCTTGGCAAGATCGTCGAAGGAGAAGCTGCCGTTCAGCTTGGCGCGGGCTGCCTGCGCGTCTTCGGCATTCGGGAACACGATCTGCGAGATCTGGCGCTGTTCCGGCGCCGAGATGCGATCCTTGCGCTCGTCATAGATTTTCCTGGCGTCGTCGTCCGTCACCGTGGACCACTTCGCCATTTCTTCCGGCGTCATCGCGAGGAAGGCGATCTTGCGATATTCGGGTGCGCGGAACTGGGTCTTGCGCTCGTCGAAATAGGCGGCAAGGGCTTCGGGCGAGGGGGCGTCGATGGTGCCGGCCTGGGCGGCGTCAAGCTTCACGTAATCGATGACGCGCTGCTCGTTCTGGTAGCGGCTGAGCGCCTCGACCATGGGCTTCGGCGCATCGACGCCGGTGGTGAGGGTGGAAGCGATCTGGCGGCGCAGCGAGACCCGTCGCTGTTCGGCAATGTAGCGCGCCTCGGTATAGCCGAGCGAGCGGATCACCTGCTGGAAGCGGGCGCCGTCGAACTGGCCATTCATGCCCTGGAAATTCGGATCCGCCATGATCTGGCGCAGCACTTCCTGATCGGACACGCCAAGGCCCTTGCGGCGGGCGTCCTCATCGAGAGCGGCTTCCGCGACCGCCTGCTGCAACACCTGACGGTCGAGGCCGAAGGCGCGCGCCTGCTCCGGCGTCAGCGGGCGGCCGAACTGACGGCCGATCTGCTGCAGTTTGTCGCTGAAGAGCTGGCGGAACTGTTCCGTGGAAATGTCGGTCGAACCGATTGTTGCCACCTTCGATTGCGTCGAGCCCTTGAAAACGTCGCCGATACCCCAGATGCCGAAGCTGATGATCAGCACGCCCATGACGACGGTCATAATCGTCTTGCCAATCCAATTGGATGACGCTTTGCGCATTCCTCGAAGCATAGGGCCAATCTTGTCTGTCAGGAGGGGAACCGGCTTGTGCCAGCGGCTCGAACCGCATGCGGCCATCGCCGAATAGGACGCGCATCATAAAGTGGCAACCCCCCCGTCGCAACCGGACGGAACGGGGCGGATTGAAGCGGTTTCAGATGCTTGGTCGGGTTTCGAGCGATGGAACTTCTGCCTGGCCAGCCACTTGATGGAGCAGGCCAGATGGCCGATCGGGGAGGCAGCATGCGGATTCGGGCACGAGCAGGGCTGGCCATCGCGGGCCTCTGGCTGGCCCTTTCGCCGGGATGGGCGCAGCAGAACCCGGCGATGGAAAATCCGGGTGTCGTGCGGCCGAATGCCGGTGGTTCGCTTTCGGTCGGCGCCAATAGTTTTTCCGAAGGGCAGGCGCGCGACCTCCTGAAATCCCAAGGCTATTCGGACGTTTCCCAACTGACGAATGACAGCGACGGCATTTGGCGGGGCACCGCCATGAGCGGCACCAAGCGCGTCCGCGTGAGTGTCGACTACAAGGGCAACATCTCGGCGCAACCGGAGTGAGAGCGGAGAAGCCGATGACCAAAGTGACGATTTCGCGCCTTTTTGACGATTATGCCGATGCGCAATCAGCCGTCCGCCAGCTCCGCGATGCAGGCGTCCCGGATGAGGATATCAGCGTTATCGCCAACAATGCCGACAAATGGTACGCGCCCGATTATGCCGCTGGCGCCGGCATGGGGGCCGCCATCGGTGCCGGTTTTGGCGGGTTCGGTGGCCTGCTGGCCGGATTGGGCCTGCTCGCGATCCCCGGTCTCGGCCCAGTGGTTGCCGCCGGGTGGTTCGCTGCGGCCGCGACTGGTGCAGCGGTGGCCGGCGCTGCCGGAGGCGCGATCGGCATGCTGGCTGAAGCAGGCGTGGCTGTGAACGAGGCCGAGGTTTATGCCGAGAGCATCCGCCGCGGTGGCTCGCTCGTGAGTGCCCGCGTCGACGCGGAAAAGCGCGAAGATCTTGTGGCAATCTTGCAGCCGTCTTCCGTCGACATAGAGGCGCGGCGGGGTGAGCTGGCCTTGTCGGGCTGGCGCGGTTTCGATCCAAAAGCGCCGGATCCGACCTCCGATGAAGTCAGGGCATATCGCGACCAGCGCGGCACCAGGCCAGCTTGAGCCGTCCGGCTAGCTCTGTTAGCTCAAAGGCTTCTCCACATTCTTTGTTACAGGAAGCACCACATGACCGATGCCGTTCGTCCGTTGATCGCTGGCAATTGGAAGATGAACGGCCTCAAGGCATCTATGAGCGAGTTCGAGGCGATGCTTCGCGGTGCGCCAGAAGCGCTAGAAAAGGCTGATCTTTTGGTTTGTCCGCCAGTCACCCTGGTGGCCGCTTTCGCGGAAAAGGCCGCGAGCTTCGGCCAGGAGGGCTGCACGGTGGTCACCGTGGGCGCACAAGATTGCCACCCGAAGGCCTCTGGTGCCCACACAGGTGACGTGGCGGCCGAAATGCTCGCCGATGCCGGTGCAACTGCAATCATCGTCGGCCATTCCGAGCGCCGCGCCGATCATGGCGAGAGCGATGCCGTGGTTCGCGAGAAGGCGCTGGCTGCCTGGCGTGCCGGCCTGACCGCCATCGTGTGCATCGGCGAAACCCAGGCGGAGCGCGACGCCGGCAAGACGCTGGATGTCTGCGGCGCCCAACTCAAGGGCTCGCTGCCGGACGACTGCACCTCAGGCAACCTGATTGTGGCTTATGAACCGGTCTGGGCGATCGGCACCGGCCTGACGCCGACGGCAAAGGATATCGAGCAAGTTCATAAGTTTATCCGTGAAAATCTCAACCAACGTTTCAACAACGAGGGGCCGTCGATCAAGATCCTGTATGGCGGCTCGGTGAAACCCTCGAACGCCAAGGAACTTATGGCGGTGCCGAATGTGAATGGCGCGCTGGTCGGCGGAGCCAGCCTGAAGGCGGCGGACTTCCTGGCAATTGCGGCTGGTTGCCCATAAATCCCGATCAAGCTCACGGCTTTCACTTCACACGGGAGAGGTTTGAGGTTTCCGCCCAAAGGGTTGGCAATTTCAGCCTCCGTCGTGTAGACACCTGCGGATTCAAACCCCGCGAGCGCTCAGACTGCAGCCGGCGATCGGCGCGGCGTGCTTGCGATGGAAGGACACGATGCAAAGCGTCATTATCATTATTCATCTCATGATCGTTGCCGCGCTGATCGGCGTCGTGCTGCTGCAGAAGTCGGAAGGCGGCGGCCTCGGCATTGGTGGCGGCGGTGGCGGCGGCGGTTTCATGACCGGCCGCGGCACGGCCAATCTGCTGACCCGCACGACCGCTTTCCTGGCGGTCGGGTTCTTCCTGACCAGCATGTTCCTGTCCTGGCTGGCGGCTTATAACCGCGGTCCGAGCTCTATTCTTCCGACCGGCGCACCGGCGACCCAGCAGGGCGCGCCATCGCCGCTCACGGCTCCGACCTCGGGCGGCCTGCTCGACACGCTAAAGAAGGCCGACGAGCAGCAGGCTCCGAGTGCGCCGCAAGCGCCGCAATCTCGGTAATTCACGCGCTAACGCATTGGCGCCATGCAGGATGGACGCTTCCATCCTGCCTCAGCAGCCCCCATCAAGGGGCTGCAATCATTTCGGAATTCAAGTCACCCACAGCCTCCCAGGAGATCTGGCGATGGCTGCGATTCGTTTTGGCGAATCGGCATTGAGGCGTTAAAGGTTAGGTCCCATGGCGCGGTACATTTTCATCACCGGCGGCGTGGTTTCCTCGCTCGGTAAAGGTCTGGCATCGGCGGCGTTAGGCGCGCTGTTGCAGGCCCGTGGCTACAAGGTCCGGCTTCGCAAGCTCGACCCCTATCTCAATCTCGATCCGGGGACGATGTCGCCGTATCAGCATGGCGAGGTCTTCGTCACCGATGACGGCGCCGAAACCGATCTCGACCTCGGACACTACGAGCGCTTCACCGGTCGTCCTGCCACCAAGAAGGACAACATCACCACCGGGCGCATCTATCAGGACATCCTCACCAAGGAACGGCGCGGCGACTATCTCGGCGCCACCATCCAGGTGATTCCGCATGTCACCAACGCCATCAAGGAATTCGTGCTCTCGGACAACGAGGGCTACGACTTCGTGCTGGTGGAAATCGGCGGCACCGTCGGCGACATCGAGGGCCTGCCGTTCTTCGAGGCGATCCGTCAGCTCCGCAACGACCTGCCGCGCGGCGACACCATCTTCGTCCACCTGACGCTGCTGCCCTATATCCCGAGCGCCGGCGAGCTGAAAACCAAGCCGACCCAGCACTCGGTGAAGGAGCTGCGCTCCATCGGCATCCAGCCGGACATCCTGCTGTGCCGCTGCGACCGCGATATCCCGGCGGAAGAGCGTCGCAAGCTCGGCCTGTTCTGTAACGTTCGCGAAAGCGCCGTCATCGAGGCGCGCGACGTCGACAACATCTACGCGGTGCCCGAGGCCTATCATAAGGCCGGGCTCGACGATGAAGTGTTGGCCGCCTTCGGCATGTCCTCGAAGAAGGAGCTGGAGCTCAAGTCGTGGCACACGATCAACGAGCGCGTCCGCAATCCGGAAGGTGCCGTCACCATCGCCATCGTCGGCAAATATACCGGCATGAAGGATGCCTATAAGTCGCTGATCGAGGCGCTCTCCCACGGCGGCATCGCCAACAAGGTGAAGGTCAATCTCGACTGGATTGAGAGCGAGGTGTTCGAGAACGAAGACCCGGCGCCGTTCCTCGAACACGTCAATGGCATCATGGTGCCCGGCGGCTTCGGCCAGCGCGGCGCCGAAGGAAAAATCCGCGCGGCGCAGTTCGCGCGTGAGCGCAACGTGCCGTATTTTGGCATCTGCTTCGGCATGCAGATGGCGGTCATCGAAGCCGCGCGAAACCTCGCCGGCATCAAGGACGCCAACTCCACCGAATTCGGCGAGACCACCGAGCCGGTGGTCGGCCTGATGACCGAATGGCTGCGCGGCAACGAACTCGAGAAGCGCACCAATGCTGGCGATCTCGGCGGCACCATGCGTCTCGGCGCCTATCCCGCCGCGCTGACCAAGGGCAGCAAGGTCTCGGAAGTCTACGGCGGCGCGCTGGAGATCTCCGAGCGCCATCGCCACCGCTACGAGGTCAACACGGCCTACAAGGAACGGCTGGAGAAGCACGGGCTGAAATTCTCGGGGCTGTCGCCGGACGGCGTGCTGCCGGAGATCGTCGAATATGAAAACCATCCATGGTTCATCGGCGTGCAGTATCACCCGGAGCTGAAATCGCGCCCGTTCGAACCGCATCCATTGTTTGCGAGCTTCATCAAGGCCGCGGCGGCGCAAAGCCGGCTGGTGTAGTTCTCCGCCCTCATCCTGAGGAGCCGCGTAGCGGCGCCTCCTTGCGAATGGCGAAGCCATTCGCTGGGGATGGCCGCACGCTCAGTGAGCCAGGCCACCTCATGGTTCGAGACGGCGCTGCGCGTCTCCTCACCATGAGGGTGGGGCCTGATGAACGATCGGAGCACTTACCCGCCGATCAGATCGCTCACGGCTTCCGCAAAACGCAGCGTCAGTTCTGTGAGATTTGCATCCAGCGGAGCCGCTTGCGACGACACCTTGGCGATCACCAATTCCTTCGCCGGCTCGACAAAAATGTTCTGGCCGTGAATGCCGAGGCCAAGCGCCATCTTTCGGTCTCTCAGCACATACCATTTGTTGCGATAGTGCATCGAGCGGCCGCCGAAATAGGGCGCGAGATCGCCGGCCGACCATGCGGCCGGATCGCCATTCGTGAAGATGTCCTCGATCCATTGGGATGGGATGATCGACGCGCCATTCCGCTGGCCATCTTGCAGCATAAGCTGGCCGACACGCGCGAGGTCCAGAACCGCGGTGCAAATGCCGCCGGCGCAGCGCGGCGCGCCGAAACGGTCGATGGTGACATAAGCAGGATATTGCGCACCCATCGGCTGCCACAGATGCGCACTCATCAAATCCGCAAAGCGCTTGCCGCTTGCGCGCTCAATAATCCAGCCGAGCAGGTCGGAATTCGGAGAGACATAGTGGAAGGGGCCGTTGTCCGGACCTTCGCGATCTCTGAGGCCGGTGAGGAAGCTGCGCAGGTCACTCGGGCTCTCGCCAGGGCCGAGCGGATTCCAGCCGGTCGATTTGCGATATTCGACGATCGGACCTGAAGTCGCGAGATAGTTCTCGTCGAACCGAAGGCCGACACGCATGTCCAGTACGTGGCGGACGGTGGCGTCGGAATAGACCGAGGCGCGAAGCTCGGGAATGATCGAGACGATCGTCTGCTCTGGGGAGAGGGCGCCTTTCTCGACAAGGATGCCCGCCACAAGCGCGGTCATGGACTTGGACACCGACATCAGGATGTGCGGCGTGTTTTTGCTCATGCCGTTGGCGTAGCGCTCGAAGATCACCTTGCCGCGATGCAGGATGGCGATGCCGTCCGTGTCGGTCGCGTCGAGCAGCCTGTCGATGGAATAGCTGGTGCCATCATGTTCGACGGACAGCGACGAGAGGTCGCTCGGGCGAGACTCCAGCTGCCAGACATCGCCGGCTGCGTTCGGAATATCGGCGGAAGGCACGACATCCCGGACATGATGAAAAGCCCATTTGTTGTAAGGACCGGTGCGCCAGTTAGCCAAAGTGACCTGATCAGTCGAAGGCGACGGGAAACCGGACATCAGCGCAGACGGCATCAGCAAATTCTCCAGAGAACGAACAACGATGCGAAGTCTGACCGTTTACATCGGAGACGTCGAGAGGCGTTGATCGCGGGAAGCACACCGGCGTTTTCCGCCGGGCGGAAGCGTTGGCGACGATGGCCCGGTCTGCTAACTCATCGGTACGAGCGAAGGAGATTTCAATGCGTGCTTTCTATCACCCGGATCAGGCGGTTCATTCGCCCCAGCAATTCATGCGCTACGGCCGCTTCGTACCCATCAAGGACACGCCTGTTCGCACCGAGCGATTGCTTGGCGCGCTGGCGCGTCACGGGATTGCGCCCGAGATGCCGGCTGAATACGGCACTGCGCCAGCGCTCACCGTGCACACACCTGCTTATGTCCGCTTTCTCGAGACTGCATGGGAAAATTGGGCGAAGTTGCCTGACCACGGACCGGAAGTGTGGCCGCAATACTTTCCTTACTGGAGCGGGCGCGTGGAAGAGACGGCGCGGCCTGATTGCCCGGCGACAGGTTTCATCGGCCAGGTGGGCTGGTATCTCGGCGATCTCTCCGTTCCGATGGGACCGGATAGCTGGCGCTCCATCCTGCGCTCATCGGAAACGGCGGTGACGGCTGCGGACGCGATCCTGGCGGGTGATCGCGCGGCGTATGCGTTGTGTCGGCCGTCGGGCCATCACGCCCGCGCTGATCGCGGCACCGGCTTTTGCTATCTCAACAACAGCGCGATTGCGGCGCAGAGGCTGCGCAGCCGCTTCGCTAAGGTCGCGATCATCGATGTCGATATTCACCATGGCGATGGCACGCAGCAGATCTTCTACACGCGACCAGACGTGCTGACGATTTCGATCCATGGTGATCCCATCGACTTCGTGCCGTTCTATACTGGTTTTGCGAACGAGGCCGGCTATGGCGCAGGCGAGGGCTGCAATCTCAATCTGCCGCTTCCCGCCGGCGCTGGCGGTGCCGAGATGAACGCAGCACTCGACAAGGCGATCGAGGCTGTCCGCGCATTTGGCGCCGATGCGCTGGTCGTGGCCCTGGGCTTCGATGCGCATCGCGACGATCCGATCGGCATCTTCAAGCTCGACGCGAAAGACTTTGGAAGTGTCGGCAGCAAGATGCAGTCCCTCGACCTGCCGACGCTCGTCGTGCAGGAAGGTGGATATGGCATCGATGCGATCCAGGATTGCCTGGATTCCTTCCTGACCGGGTTCAGGAAGGCATAGTGGTTGCGGCCCGCATCAGCGAAGCTGACATGCAGGCCACGACTCAACTCTCAAAGAATACGAAGGCCGCCCAGACCGATGGATCTTCGGCGGCCTTGATCTTGCCATGCATCGCTTCGATGCGAACCTTGCGCAGTGCGCTCGGATAATCGAGGTCGTTGTCCGCGAGCACCTGATAGAAGCGCGCCATGAAATTGGCGGTGCCTTCGTCGGCGACCTCCCAAAGCGTCAGCAATGACCGCCGCGCGCCCGAGATGGCGAGTGCGGTGGGGAGGCCGCGGACGCTGCCGACGCGGCTGGGGTCGCCCAGTGCGGTCTGGCATGCGGAAAGCACAACGAGATCGGCGGAGGACAGATCCCAGTTCATCAGCTCATGGGCATAGAGCACGCCGTCATTGTCGTCGCGCTGTGGCGGGCGGCTGAGATTGGGGCGTGACGCCACGAGACCGCTGCGCCAGAGGGCGTCGGTGCGGTCGGTAGCGGTCTTGTAGAAGCCGTGCGTCGCGAGATGGATCAGCGAGGCGCCCTTGGCGTCATTGCGAATGACGGGCTCGCCGACGCCATCGCCGGTGAGCATGGTGACCTTGAGATCACGCTTCTTCAGGTCGGCTTCCACGGTGTCGATTTCGGTCCTGGTCGAAGGCAGCTGATTGGCCGCACCGGCATAATCGAGTCCGCCGACCAGCAGTGCCTTGTTGCCGGCCGTGAGCTTCGTGCCCCGGTCGGCGAAGAACAGCGCATCGGCGCGCGTCATGATGCGGGTATCGTAGATCTCGTCGAGATAGCGGCCGCCGGCATCCTGAAGCATCGCAAACGGGAGGCTGTAGAGTTCGCTGTCGGGCACGAGGAACAGGCGCGTGACATCGGCGAGCTGCGGCTTCAGCGGGCCGAGCAGGGTGTCGTAGAGACGGCGGAACGTCCTGGCGCGATCGCTGGACGTGACATCGGCGCCGATGAAATTGTCGAGTGGGCCGAGATCCACCAGCGCCGGCGTTTTGTCATGGCGATGGATCACCGCCTGCAAGCGCATCTCCGGCTTCGGGGCGATCGGCGTGACGCGGTTGCGGCGGCCGCTGACAAAAAAATCGACCAGTGCGTCCGTGCGTTCGAGTTTGTCCTCGATTGTCGGCAGCTTGAGATCGCCCGGCGCCTTCTCGCCCATACGCGCCGCGAGCGCGCGGCGCGCCTCCTGCAATTGCACGAGCACTTGCCGCGCATCGTCGTCGATCTTGCCGGAGGACAGCAGTTCCTGCTGCTGGCCGGAGAGGCGCAGTACGGTCTGCGCCAGCGTCCTGGTGGCATCGTCAGGAAGCCGATCGGCGGTGAGGCGAAGCAAAGTGCGGTCGCCGTCCTCCATGGTCTTCCAGCGCGTCACCGCTTCGGCATAGGCCTGTGCGGCGGCAGGTTCCTGCAGGGCGTAGCGGCCGAACTCATAGAGAATGTCGTCGGCGAGCTTGCGCATGGTTTCGGCGACATAGCGGTTGCCGGCGGTGCCGACCTCGCGCAGCATCCAGCGGAAAGACTGTTGCTCGACATCCCTGAAGGTCGCGAGCGTATCCTTGTCGCCGCGCTTCATGCGCGTCATGGCGACGCCGAGCAGGGCGTCGAAGGTCATCGGATGCTGTTTGGCGATGGTCGCCTGCGAACGCCGATAGGCGTCGAGGCGCAACGCCAGTGCGCGGTCGGTGTCGCCGCGCATCTCGAACTGGTCGGCGGCGAGCTGCGCCGTCTTGATGCGCAGGATGTCCGGCGCGCCGTTCCAGTCCTTCACGCGTGCCATGGCGTCGAGATCGGCATTGCTCAGACGCCGGTCGGGATGGAACCATGCCTTGGTGTAGGCGATCCAGGTGTCGGCCTGGGCGACGTGTTCGGATGTCGGATCGGCGAGCGCGGCAGCCGCGCGCTTCTGCAGGTCGAGCGCTTTGAGCGTCTCGGCTTCGTTGCCCATGGCGAGATGGTTGAGGGCGAGATTGCTGGTGCTGACCAGGGCCTGGATGCTGCCGAGGCCGTAATGGGCGATGCGCTTCTTGAGAAGCGGCTCGTCGATGCTGGCGGCAACGTCGGGATGGCCCACCATGCGCAATGCTTCGGCATAGTTGTTCTCGGTGCGCCAGGTCAGCGGCAGACGGTCGCCAAGCGCCTTGCGGGCGTTGAGATAGATCTCTTCCGACAGATTGAGGCCCGAGGCCACGGCGCCGTTATTGGTCAGCACGGTGGCGAGGATGTCGCCGCCGGCGATGTCCTCCTGCGAGTTCCTGCCATAGATCGCGCGCATACGGTCGCGGGCTTCGGTCGCAACGGGAATGCCGGCTTCGTATTGATTGGTGCGGTTGAGAAAACGCGCATATTCGAACCAGAGCGTGGCGGCGGCAGTGCCCGTCTCGCGCGCCGCGCGGGTTTTTGCGGCATCGGCGAACAGTTCGGAAGCGGCGGAAGTGTCACGGCGGCGTTCGAAGTAAGTGACGGCACTGAGATAGGCGCGGATCGTCAGGTCGGAATAATTGCTGTCGGCGATGGCGCGCAGCGTTGCCTTCAGCCGTTGGCGGCTGCCGTCGTTATCGCTGGCCTGCAACACGCGAAAGCTGTCGTTGATGCGGTCCACCAGCTCGCGCTCGCTGGGCGCCTTGCGGCTCTGGGCCTGTGCGACATCCGGAATGACGGGAAGCGCAAGAAAGCCGGCGGCGAGGGCGCAAGCGAGCCGGCTGGCGCGGAGAGCGGGCAACATCCGCTGCTACTTGCAGCCCGATGTGGTGTCGCCGGCGCGGGCCATCGGCTTGCCGTTGACGAATACGCCATGGCTACCGGAGGTGGTCTTGGAGCCGCATTCGGTGCTGCCGCCGATCACCGCCACGGGTTTTCCGTTGATATAGACGCCCTTGGCGCCTTCGATGATCTTGCCGTCCGTGGTGGTGTCACCGACCCGTGCAGCGGGCTTGCCATTCACGGTCACGCCCGTCGCGCCGGAAGTGATCTGGCCGGGCTGCTGCGCCGTGGCTGCAGTGACCACGGTGACCGTGAAGAACAAGGAGATGATGGTATGTCGCATCGTCGATCCGGGTGCAGTTGCGCCGAGGTGCGCATGATGTAAGCCTGTACCTGCGCGGGCAAGGGACAATGCCGCAGCAAGCCATGCGCCAAGGCCGTGCGAGGCCGTCAAAAAGGGAAGGAACCAAATGCGATGATCTACGAATTGCGGGTCTATCGGTGTTTGCCGGGTCGCTTGCCGGCGTTGCTCAAGCGTTTCGAAACCGCGACACTGAAGCTGTGGGAGAAACACGGCATCCGCCAGGCAGGTTTCTTCACCACGGTGATCGGCGAATCCAACAACGATCTGACCTACATGCTGCAATGGGAATCGCTGGCCGAGCGCGAAAAGCTCTGGACCGCCTTCATGACCGATCCGGACTGGATTTCGGCCCGTACCAGGTCCGAGGAGGACGGCCAGATCGTCGGCAATATCGTGAGCCAGTTCCTGGCGCCAACGGCGTTTTCGGCACTGAAATAGGCCGAGCCGGCGATGCTGCCCGGCCGGGCAGCGCCTGGTGCAACCCTGATATCCGAATGGGCGGACTGCAGGTCGATCGGACTTGCATCCCGCCCGCGGCTGCGGTTCATGGTCGTTTCCTGAGGAGATCACCTTGACCGCACCGTCCACCGCCGCGCCCGTCGTCGAACTCGGCACCGTCCGCTTTGGCAATGACCTGCCGATCTCGGTGATCGCCGGGCCGTGTCAGCTGGAAAGCCGACAGCATGCGCTGGAGACCGCGCAGGCGCTGAAGGAGATCGCGGCGCGGCTCAAGATCGGGCTGGTCTACAAGACGTCATTCGACAAGGCCAACCGCACCAGCGCCTCGGCTGCGCGCGGCATCGGCCTCGACGATGCCCTGCCGATCTTCGCGGAGATCCGCGAGACATTCGGCTTGCCCGTGCTCACCGACGTGCATGAGAACGAACAATGCGCGCGGGCTGCGGAGGCGGTCGATGTGCTGCAGATACCTGCCTTCCTGTGCCGGCAGACCGATCTGCTGCTCGCAGCGGCCGCGACGGGGAAGGCGGTCAATGTGAAGAAGGGCCAGTTCCTGGCCCCGTGGGACATGGCGAATGTCGTTAAGAAGCTGGTCGGCGGCGGCAACGACCGCGTGCTGGTGACCGAACGCGGCGCGTCCTTCGGCTACAATACGCTGGTCTCCGACATGCGCGCCTTGCCGATCCTGGCGCGGACCACCAAGGCTCCGGTGATCTTCGACGCTACTCACTCGGTCCAGCAGCCGGGCGGCAAGGGCGAGTCATCCGGCGGCGAGCGGGAATTCGTGCCGGTGCTGGCACGCGCGGCGGTGGCGGTCGGTGTTGCCGGGGTTTTCATCGAGACGCATCCCGATCCCGACAATGCGCCGTCCGACGGACCCAACATGGTGCCGCTTCGCGACTTCGAGGCGCTCGTCAAGAACCTGATGGACTTCGACGCGCTCGCCAAGCAGACGGCGACAGCGTGATCATGGAGCCTCGGTTCGCGGCGGCGCGCTGATGCTGCCGCCGGTCATCAAGATCATTGCGCTGGCATCGTTTGCGGCTGCGCTTTCGCAGCGGGCACTCGATCCGGTGTTGCCGCATGTGGCGGACGACATGCTCGTCACGGTCGCCGTCGCTGCCGGCCTGTCTTCTGCGCTCGCATTCACCTTCGCCAGCGTGCAGCCGGTGCTCGGCGCCGCCGCCGACATCTTCGGCAAGGCGCGGCTGATGATCGTCTGTCTGGTGTTGCTCGGCGTCGCCAGCATCCTCGGCGCGTTGGCGACCAATTATTCGCTGCTGCTGGCGACACGCGTGCTTGCCGGCATCGGCGCGGGCGGAGTGTTTCCGGTGACGCTGGGACTGACCAGCGATCTCGTCGGCCCCGAGAAGCGGCAGATCGCCATCAGCCGCGTTCTGGCCGGCGCAATGACGGGTAATCTCCTCGGCGCATCGGCGTCCGGCGTGATCGGAGATTTTCTCGGCTGGCGCGGTGTGCTCGCCATCCTCGGTAGCCTCGCAATCATCGCCTCGGTCGCCGTCTGGTGGGGGTTTCGCGGCGCGGCGATCAACAAGCCTGCCGGGACAGTGAATATCCGCGTGCTGGCAAAGGGCTATCGCACCATTTTCAGTAATCCGAATACGCTGGTCGTCTATGCTGCGGTCTTCGTCGAAGGATGCTTCATCCTTGGCCTGTTTCCCTATGTCGCCTCGTTCCTGTTCGAGCAGGGCATCACCAGCCTGACCATCGCCGGGCTGGTGCTGGGCAGCTTTGCCTTTGGCGGCCTGTTCTATACCGGGACGATCTCGCGCATGCTGCCGCGGCTCGGTATCAACGGCATGATGATCTGGGGCGGCGTGGTCGCGGCAGTGCAGCTCTCGATCGTCGCCTTCGGTCCCCCTTGGCAGGCTCAGGCGCTGGCTCTGCTCTTCATGGGCTGGGGCTTCTATATGCTGCACGGATCGCTGCAGATTTTCTCCAGCGAGCTGTCGCAGGAAGCCCGCGCCAGCGCCATGTCGCTGCACGCCTGCTGCTTCTTCATGGGGCAGACAGTCGGGCCGATCGCCTATGGTTTCGGGATCGGCCATCTCGGCAAGATGCCGACGCTTCTGATCGCCGCCGCGGTGGTGTTCATGCTCGGCTTTGCCGCGGCGAAGTTTCTCCAGTCGACAAAGCCGGCAGACGCGAACAGCTAGCCCCGCCCGCGATACGGAGCGACGCCTTGCTCGGGCACCCAGACACCCTTCGGCAGCCGTCCGGTCTGCCAGAACACGTCGATGGGGATGCCGCCGCGTGGATACCAATAGCCGCCGATGCGCAGCCACTTGGGCTTGATGGTGTCGGCGATGCGCTTGCCGATCGCCACCGTGCAATCCTCATGGAACGCGCCGTGGTTGCGGAACGAGGCGAGATAGAGCTTGAGCGCCTTCGACTCCACCAGCCACTGACCTGGCACATAATCGATCATCAGATGCGCGAAATCCGGCTGGCCGGTGATCGGGCAGAGCGAGGTGAACTCCGGCGCAGTGAAGCGCACGGTGTAATCGGTGCCCTTCTGCGGATTTGGCACCTTGTCGAGCTGGGCGGCTTCCGGGGAGGTGGGCCATTCCACGGCGCGACCGAGCTGCAGCTCGGGGGCGGCCTTTGGGGATTTGCGAGGATTTTTTGACATTTCGGTCTCCGTTGCCGCGGTTCTTAGCCAATCCGCCGGCCGCAGTCATCCCAAGCGGGGTTTTCCCGTCCCGCACCATGGGCTAGAAGCACGGCCAACCAACCACCCCCAGCACAAAGAGGGCACCCATGACCGCCATCGTCGATATCATCGGCCGCGAAATTCTCGACAGCCGCGGCAATCCCACGGTCGAGGTCGATGTGGTGCTGGAAGACGGCTCCATGGGCCGCGCCGCGGTTCCCTCGGGTGCCTCCACTGGCGCCCATGAGGCGGTTGAACTCCGCGACGGCGACAAGTCGCGCTATCTCGGCAAGGGCGTGCAGAAGGCGATCGACGCCATCAATGGCGAGATCTTCGACGCCATCGGCGGCATGGATGTCGAGAACCAGATCCAGCTCGACGAGACCATGATCGCTCTCGATGGTACGCCGAACAAATCGCGCCTCGGTGCCAATGCCATTCTCGGCGTCTCGCTGGCCGCCGCCAAGGCTGCCGCTGAATCGCTGGACATGCCGCTGTATCGCTATGTCGGCGGCACCTCGGCGCGCACGCTGCCGGTGCCAATGATGAACATCATCAATGGCGGCGCCCACGCCGACAATCCCATCGACTTCCAGGAATTCATGATCATGCCGGTGGGGGCCTCGACCTTTGCCGAGGGCCTGCGCTGCGGCGCCGAGATCTTCCATACGCTCAAGGGTGAGCTGAAGAAGGCCGGCCACAATACCAATGTCGGCGACGAAGGCGGTTTCGCGCCGAATATCGGCTCGGCAGAAGCTGCGCTGGATTTCGTGATGAGCGCCATCACCAAGGCCGGCTACAAGCCCGGCGACGACGTGATGCTCGCGCTGGACTGTGCGTCGACGGAATTCTTCAAGGACGGCAAGTACGTCTATGAAGGCGAAAGCAAGACCCGCAGCATTTCCGAACAGGCCAAGTATCTCGCCCAGCTCGTCGCCAACTATCCGATCGTGTCGATCGAGGACGGCATGTCGGAAGACGACATGGACGGCTGGAAGGAAGTCACCGACCTCATCGGCAAGAAGTGCCAGCTGGTCGGCGACGATCTGTTCGTCACCAACGTCAAGCGCCTGGAAGAGGGCATCAAGGCCGGCCGCGCCAATTCGATCCTGGTGAAGGTCAACCAGATCGGTTCGCTCACCGAGACGCTGAGCGCGGTCGAGATGGCATTCAAGGCCGGCTACACCGCGGTCATGTCGCACCGCTCGGGCGAGACCGAAGACTCGACGATTGCCGATCTCGCGGTCGCCACCAATTGCGGACAGATCAAGACCGGCTCGCTCGCGCGCGCGGACCGTACCGCCAAGTACAACCAGCTCCTGCGCATCGAACAGCAGCTCGGCACGCAGGCCATCTATGCCGGCCGCAAGGCCCTGAAGGCGCTCGCATAAGCGCCGCATCATCGCCGTCATGATCGTCGCCGCTCGCAGAAATGCGGGCGGCGATTTTCGTTTCGGTGAGACATCCGATCAAAGCAAAACGGCCGAGGTGTGTGCCTCGGCCGTTTTCGTCTAAAGGGGCAATCCGCTTACTGCGGCGCGGCCGAGACCTGGGCGGGCTTCGGTGCGGCCGGCTTGCGGCGGGCGCCGCCACCGGTCACCGCGAGCACGCGGGCGATGGCCTGGCGCTGCAGCGTATCGTCCTTGTCGATGGCGAAGTGGTTGGTGGTGCTGCTCTCGTTCACATTGGCGAGCTTGCCCTTGAAGCGCGGATCGGCGGACACGGCGCGGCCCCAGCCGGCCGGAACGTAATAGTTCACGATCTGCTTCACATTGTTCGGAACGGCATCGGGTGCGACCGGATCGAAATTCACGATCAGGGCCACGGGAATATTGTACTGCGCCAGCTTGCGGGCGACCGAGATGGTGGCGTCGGCGCCGGCCGAGTGGCCCATCAGGATGATCGGCTCGCGGTTGCCGGCCTGCCACCTGGCGATCATGTCATTGGCTTCGCTGCTCCACAGCGTGTGATTGCTCACGGATGTGGCAACGCCGGCGGCTTGAAGCTTGTACGCGATCTGGTCCATGCCGAGCGAGAACACGTTCATCAGGCCGCGATAGAGGTAGACCTTGCCGGGACGGCGGGCCGCGGCTTCAGCGGAGCTGGAACCGGCGAAGGTTGCCAGCATGAGAGAACCGAGAATCAACAGAACGGCGGCCGGAGAAGTCCAGGAAACGCGCGAAGACGGCCGTTGTAAGCCCTGCAGAACGATCGACATTTTTCTTTCTTTCCAACGAGAAATCCTGCGACATGTTCAGACATAAGTTTGTCGCGTCAATCACAGTCCTGCATCGATTCCCGCATTTGTGATAGGGCCGGTTGCGAAACCGGCTCTGTGTGACCCTGGGGCGACAAAATACTGCCCGAAGTGGCTGGTTTGGGTAGCGATAGGTTTGTGACGCCGGGCGAATTTGCTATGCACCGGGCATGACGATGCGTGATGCAATCGGGAGCGAACAAGCGATGATCGCGCGGCGACACGTCTTTCATATCGGCGGTTACGATCCGATCGCGCCGGACACCCAGCTCGAGCGGTTCCGGAAATCGCTGGCGACGTTTCAGAAGACCTGGGGCGTCACCGCAAGCGCGCCCGGTGTTCCCGATGCGGGGCAGGTCAGCGCCTCATGGCCGGCGCACGCGTCGGGCCCGAACTGGACCACCGACATCACCTACGAGATGCTGCGCTGGGACGATCTCATCAATGAGGACCATTCGCGGGGCATGCTGTCGCGGCTTGGCGCGGCTTTCGTCACGCTCGGCAACTGGCTGGTGACGGGAACCCTGTTCCGCTTCTTCTATTCGAGCTGGAAATATGCCGGCTTCTTCCTGTTCTCTTATTTGTGGATCGCTGCCTTTGCGGCGGCGGGGGCGGTGGTTGGTTTCGGCCTGACCTGGCTGTTCGGCATGACCGGAGCGGCAGCGTGGATCGCGGGTGTTGTGGCCGCGGCGGCGGTATTCACCGCGTTGTTGCAGTATTACGGCTGGCGCAAACCGATCAATCATGTGTTCGACGACTGGATCTTCTCGCGCCAATACGTCTATGGCCAGCGGCCGAAGATGAAGGCGCGTGTCGATGAATTCGCGAAGGCGCTGGTCGCCCGCGCGCAGAAGGCCGATGTCGATGAGATCGTCATTATCGGCCACTGTCTTGGCGCAGCGCTGGTGATGGAAACGGTGGCGCGGGCGCTGAAGCTCGACCCTGATCTCACCAAACATGGCCCGACCATCTGCGTGCTCACCGTGAGTGCGACGATCCCGAAATTCGCGCTGCATCCGGCCGGTACCAGCGTGCGCGAGGCGTCACGTCTGGTCGCCGATACGCCGGCGGTGCGCTGGGCCGAGTATCACGCGCGCGACGACGTCATCAGCTTCTATCGCTTCGATCCGGTGACGCTGAAACGCGTCAGCCGCGAGCGCAGCGATGGCCGGCCGAATATCCGCCGCATCCAGATGCACGACATGATGGGCATGGAGCAGTTCAAGCGCTATCGCTTCAGCTTCATGCGCATCCACTATCAGATGGTGATGGGCAACCAGCAGCGCGCGCCCTATGACTATTGCATGGTGCTGTGCGGGCCGCTGCCCTTCGATGAGATCACGGCGGTCGGCGGCGGCGTCACGCGCTTCGGTCCGGATGGGACGTTGCTGGACGCGGCGTCCGCAAAGGCTGTATCTCCTGCACCGCCGGCCGCGGTGGCCATCGGCGCCGCCTGAAGGCCTGAACGGAACATCAATGACCGCATCTCTTCTCGGCAAATATGTCTGGGCGATCGGGCTCGTCGCCTGGTTCATCATTCGCTATCCCTATGCCCGCAAGGCGCGCAAGACCGCGACCGTGCGGGCGGTCGGCTGGAGTCGCGAGCGCGTGCTGCTGGCGGTCGCCGCCGTCGGCTTGTTTGTGGTGCCGGCGATCTGGCTCGCATCGGGCTGGCCGGCAGCGCTGAACTACGAACTGAACTATGCCGCCGTCGTGGTCGGTGCGCTGGTCTATGTGCTGTCGTTGTGGCTGTTCCGGCGCTCGCACAAGGATCTCGGTCGGCAATGGTCGGCCAGCCTCGAAATCCGCGACAGTCACCAGATCGTGCGTGCGGGCGTCTACCGCCGTATCCGGCACCCGATGTATACGTCCTTCTGGTTATGGGCGCTGGCGCAGGCCTTCCTGCTGCCGAACGCCATGGCTGCGCTGAGCGGGCTGATCGCTATCGCCATTCTGTTCTTCACCCGCATCGACCATGAGGAGCGGATGCTGATTGAGGCATTCGGCGACGATTACCGTATCTACATGCGCGAGACCAAGCGCATCATTCCGGGCATTTACTGACGCGGCGAAGACCGCGGTATTTGGGGAGAGCGACATGACTGCGGACATCACCACCGGCCTCGAACTTCGATCCCTGATCAAGAGCAGCGGCGAACTCGAAATCTCGCTGCAGCAGGTTGCTATCCCGGCGCTTGGACCCGACGAGATCGTGGTCCGCGTTGAGGCTTCGCCGATCAACCCGTCCGATCTCGGGCTGCTGCTCGGCGCAGCCGATCCGGCGACCGCGAAGCTGGCGGGGGCGGGCGCGTCCGCCGTCGTCACCGCAACGGTCGCTCAGGCCAACATGAAGGCGATGGCCGGCCGTCTCGACGAGTCGATGCCGGTTGGCAACGAAGGGGCCGGTACCGTGGTGAAAGCCGGTTCGTCGCCGGAAGCGCAGGCGCTGCTCGGCAAGATGGTCGCGATGATCGGCGGCGCCATGTATGCGCAATATCGGGTCATCAAGGCGAAGGAGGTGCTGCCGCTTCCGGATGGCACGACGGCCGCCGAGGGCGCTTCCTGCTTCGTCAATCCGCTGACCTCGCTCGGCATGACCGAGACCATGAGACGGGAAGGGCACACGGCGCTGGTGCACACGGCCGCCGCCTCCAATCTCGGCCAGATGCTGAACAGGATCTGCCAGAAGGACGGCATCGATCTCGTCAACATCGTGCGTAGCGAGGCGCAGGAGAAATTGCTGCGCAATATAGGCGCGAAATATGTCGTCAACAGCGCGGCGCCGACCTTCTACGACGATCTCGTTGCCGCGCTGGAAGCGACCGGCGCCACGATCGCTTTCGATGCCACCGGCGGCGGCAAGCTGCAGGGCCAGATCCTGCATGCGATGGAAGCGGCGGCCGTGAAGGCCATGAAAGTCTATAGCCGCTACGGCTCGACGACCCACAAGCAGGTCTATGTCTATGGCCGGCTCGAGCCGCGCCCAATTGAGTTGTCGCCGCCGGGCATGGCCTGGGGCATGGGCGGCTGGCTGTTGTTTCCGTTCCTGCAGAAGATCGGCAGGGAGGATGCGGCAAAGCTGCGTGCGCGCGTGGTCGCCGAACTCAAGACCACCTTCGCCAGCCACTACACCAAGACCATTTCTCTTCAGGATGTGCTCAACCTCGACAATCTGCGCGCCTATGCCAAGCGCGCCACGGGCGAGAAGTACCTGATCAATCCGAACATGCCGGGATGACACTCGCCGCCTCATCTGCCGAAGTCGTGAATGATGGCGCGCGTCTGCTGCTGCGCCATCCGCCTTATCTTTACTACATGGTGTCGCGCAGCTTTTCGCGATTCGCCTCGCAGATCGCAGCCGTAGCTGTCGGCTGGCAGATCTACGACATGACCGGCAGCGCCTTCCATCTTGGGATGGTGGGTCTCGCGCAATTCGCGCCCATGCTGGCGCTGGTGTTTTTCGCAGGCCACATCGCCGACCGCTACGACCGTCGCCGCGTGGTGATGCTGTGCCAGTTACTGCAGGGTGTCACCGCCGTGTTGATGGCGTGGGGCACCTATGCCGGCTGGATCACCGCGCCGCAGATCTTCATCGCGCTAGTAGTGATCGGTGCCGCAACGGCGTTCGAGGCGCCGGCCGGCTCGGCGTTGCTTCCGGGCGTGGTGCCGGAAGGCCATCTGCAGAAGGCGACGGCGCTCTCCACCGGCGTGTTTCAGGTGGCGATGATCTGCGGACCGGCGCTCGGCGGCATCGCCTATGCGCTCTCGCCATCGACACCCTATGTGTTGATGGCGGCGTTCTGGATCATGGGCGGTCTGCTCAACGTTGCGATCCGGCTGGCGCGCGAGGTCGCGGTGAAGGACCCGCCGTCACTGCGGACGCTGTTCGCCGGTGTGACCTTCGTGCGGAGCAATCCGAATATTCTCGGTACCATTTCGCTCGATCTGTTTGCCGTGCTGCTCGGCGGCGCGACAGCGCTGCTGCCGATCTATGCGCGGGACATCCTGCAGACCGGTCCGTGGGGGCTCGGCATCATGCGTGCGGCTCCGGCCGTCGGCGCGCTGCTCACCACCATCGTGCTGACGCGCTGGTCGATCAGCCGCCGTGTCGGCATGCGCATGTTCCAGGCCGTGATCATTTTCGGGGTGGCGACCGCGGTGTTCGCGGTTTCGCAATGGCTGTGGTTATCGGTGGCTGCGCTCGCGATTCTCGGCGCAGCGGATACGGTGAGTGTCGTGATCCGTTTCTCGCTGGTGCAGCTCGCGACGCCCGACGAGATGCGCGGTCGTGTCGGTGCTGTGAATTATCTTTTCATTAATACCTCGAACCAGCTCGGCCAGTTCGAGAGCGGCGTCACGGCGGCGTTGTTCGGCACCGTGCCGGCGGCACTCATCGGCGGTCTCGGCACAGTGGCCATCGCCCTGATCTGGATGAAACTGTTTCCGACGCTCCGCCAGATGGAGCGGCTGGAATAGGAATCTGCTGTAGCCCGGCCGGAGCTTAGCGATCTGCCAGCGCCAGTTTTGCACCGAGAGCCGCGAAGGCGCCGGCAAATGTCCGGCGCATCCAGGTCAATACGCGAGGGCGCGTGATGACGTGATTGCGGACCGCTGCGGCAAACAATCCATAGAGCGCGAAGACGACGAATGTCATCAGCATGAAGATGGCGCTGAGCAACAGCATCTGCGACAGCGGATGTGTTTCCTCGGTGCTGATGAATTGCGGCAGGAAGGCGAGGAAGAAGATCGACAGTTTCGGATTGAGGATATTGATCAGGATCGCCGTGGTCGTGACCTGCAGCGCGGATTGGCCGGAGAGACCGTCATTCTCGATCTTCAGTGTGCCATGCTCCTGCAGCGTCTTCCACGCCATGTAGAGAAGATAGGCGACACCGACATATTTGAAGATCTGGAACGCCAGCGCGCTCGTATGCAACAGTGCGGCAACGCCCAGGATTGCTGCGGCCATATGGGGGATGATCCCCAGCGTGCAGCCGAAGGCGGCGACGATGCTGCTCCGTCCGCCGCGAGAGAAGCCGGTTGCCAGCGTATACAGTGCGCCGGTGCCGGGGGAGGCCACGACAATGAGCGACGTGATCAGGAATTCGATGGTCATGGTGGCCCTGTTTTATCGAAGGGCCGTGAGCATGTTCATTGCAGGCCGCCCGCGCAAGCCCGGTCTCAATTGACGTCCCGGCATTTGCGTCGAGGCGGCCACGTCGTCACGTAGTTGTGTATGTAATCGCTGCGCTGGACCTTGGTCACTGGTTGAATGATGGGTTCATGCACTTGCATGGTTTGAGCGGATGGGCCAAAGAACCGACGTGTTGGCTCGCCTCCCAGCGGTGGCCATTTCAGGGGAAATTTCATGACCACTCACCACGTTGCCGTCGTTGTCGGTAGCCTCCGCAAACAATCGTTTTCGCTCCGCGTCGCGCAGGCGCTCGCCAAGCTGGCGCCAGCTTCGCTGAAGCTCAACGTGGTGACGCTGAACGACCTGTCGTTCTTCAATCAGGATCTGGAAGCCAATCCGCCGGCCGACTGGCTCAAGTTCCGGGAGACGATCCAGGCGTCGGACGCTGTGATCTTTGTCGCGCCGGAATACAACCGGTCGATGTCGGGTGTGCTGAAGAACGCCATCGATGTCGGCTCGCGTCCCTATGGCAAGAGCTCGTTCCTCGGCAAGCCGACCGGCCTCGTGACCTCGTCGCCGGGCCCGATCGGCGGCCTTGGTGCGGCGCTGGCGCTTCGCCAGACGCTGCCGGGCATCACCGGGCCGATCATGGGGCAGCCAGAAATCTATCTGAACGCCGTGGCTGACGCATTCGACGAGCATGGCGAGATCGCCAAGGAGTTGATCCGTCCGGTCTTGCAATCCTATATCGACGCCTTCGCCGCCTGGGTCGCGCTTCACAAGAAATAAGCGCTTCGTTGCGCGCACGGCCCGGTTGTTAGCCTCGCTTTAACCGGGCCGTCGCATTTTCAGGCATGGTCAAACATACCCGCCTGAAATCGGTCCTGACCGGCCTCGCGCTCTATGCCGTGGCCGCGCTCCTGGTCAGTTATTTCGGCATGAACGCCTATACCGGCAAGTATGGCCTCAATGCGCGGCAGGAGCTCGACCAGGAGATCACCGCGCTGACCTCGGAGCTGGTGCAGCTCAAGAAAGAGCGAGCCAAGGCCGAACAGCGCGTGGCGCTGCTGCGCTCCGGCAGCCTTGATCCCGATATGCTCGATGAGCGAGTCCGCTGGCAGCTCGACTACGCGCATTCGCGCGATGTGGTCCGCGTCATCAAGCCGAACTGAGATTCAGCAAACAGCGTTGTGAGTCGTTGCTGTGGAGAGCAACACAGC
The DNA here is from genome assembly GCA_002256345.1 of Bradyrhizobiaceae bacterium PARB1. Lineage (GTDB taxonomy): Bacteria > Pseudomonadota > Alphaproteobacteria > Rhizobiales > Xanthobacteraceae > Tardiphaga. Next base: position 111,999 of record NKIY01000002.1, read on the forward strand.
TGTGCGTGAATGCGATGGTTAGCTCTTCGTTGCCTCATATGGCGATGAAATGACAGCGTAGCTCATTTCTATTCCGGAAATTACAAGACGGCGCGCGATCGCGTTCGAATGTTTCACATTCTCGCTGCAGTGCGAAATAACGGTGTGGCATTCCGCGCGACGCAATCCCTTTCACGGCGCTGGCAGTTGGAGTAGGAAGAACCTCACTTCCTCTCTCGCATCCGGAATTTTCATGGCCGCAACGAAGAAAAGCGCTCCCGCAGGGCAGGCATCGAGCAATGACGCCAAAACGTCACCGCCAGAGTTCACCCGCGATCAGGAGATGCGCGCACTGCGCGACATGCTGCTGATCAGGCGCTTTGAAGAGAAGGCTGGCCAGCTCTACGGCATGGGCGCGATCGGCGGCTTCTGCCACCTCTACATCGGCCAGGAGGCCGTCGTCGTCGGTATGCAGATGGCGCTCAAGGAAGGCGATCAGATCATCACCGGTTACCGCGATCACGGCCACATGCTTGCTTGCGGCATGGATGCCAATGGCGTGATGGCCGAGCTCACGGGGCGCCGCGGCGGCTACTCCAAGGGCAAGGGTGGCTCGATGCACATGTTCAGCCGCGAGAAGAATTTCTACGGCGGACACGGCATCGTCGGTGCGCAGGTCTCGCTCGGCACCGGTCTCGCATTCGCCAACCGCTATCGCGAGAACGACAACGTCTCGGTCGCTTACTTCGGCGACGGCGCGTCGAACCAGGGCCAGGTCTATGAGAGCTTCAACATGGCGGAGCTCTGGAAGCTGCCGGTGATCTACGTCATCGAGAACAACCGTTACGCCATGGGCACCTCGGTGGTGCGCTCCTCGGCGCAGACGGATTTCTCCAAGCGCGGTGTGTCGTTCAACATTCCCGGTGAGCAGGTCGACGGCATGGATGTCCGCGCGGTGAAGGCCGCTGCCGACAAGGCGGTCGCCTGGTGCCGCGCCGGCAAGGGTCCGTACATTCTGGAAATGCAGACCTATCGCTATCGCGGTCACTCGATGTCCGACCCCGCGAAGTATCGTACGCGTGAGGAGGTCGAGAAGATCCGACATGATCAGGATCCGATCGAGCAGGTGCGCAACCGCCTGCTGGAAGCGAAAGTCAGCGAGCAGGACCTGAAGACGATCGACGCCGAAGTGCGCGAGATCGTCAATGCGTCGGCCGACTTCGCCCAGAACGATCCCGAGCCGGATGCGTCCGAGCTTTACACCGACATCTACCGCTAAGAAGCGCGCAAGCTAGAGCGATCCGGAGTTACTATGGCAATTCAAGTGCTGATGCCCGCGCTGTCTCCCACGATGGAAAAGGGCAACCTTTCGAAGTGGCTGAAGAAGGAAGGCGACACCATCAAGTCCGGCGATGTCATCGCCGAGATCGAGACCGACAAGGCGACGATGGAAGTCGAAGCGACCGATGAGGGGACGCTCGGCAAGATCCTGGTGCCGGAAGGCACCGCGGACGTCGCGGTCAACACGCCGATCGCAGTGATCGTCGCCGAAGGCGAAGACGCCTCTGCGGCCAGCGCGGCCGCGCCGGCCAAGCAGGAGAAGGCGGAAGCCGCGCCTGCCGAAGCGAAGTCGGAAGCCAAGGCCGAAGCTCCGAAAGCTGAGGCTGCCCCGGAAGCGCCGAAGACCGCGCTGCTGCCCGATCCGGATATTCCGGAAGGCACCGAGATGGTCACCATGACCATCCGTGAAGCGCTGCGCGATGCCATGGCCGAGGAAATGCGCCGTGACGCCGACGTGTTCGTGATGGGCGAGGAAGTCGCCGAATATCAGGGCGCCTACAAGGTTACCCAGGGCCTGCTGCAGGAATTCGGCGCCCGCCGCGTCATCGACACGCCGATCACCGAACACGGTTTTGCCGGTGTCGGCGTCGGTGCGGCCATGGCCGGCCTGAAGCCGATCGTCGAATTCATGACCTTCAACTTCGCCATGCAGGCGATCGATCAGATCATCAACTCCGCTGCCAAGACGCTCTACATGTCCGGCGGCCAGATGACCTGTCAGATGGTGTTCCGCGGCCCCAATGGCGCCGCCGCCCGCGTCGCCGCCCAGCACAGCCAGGACTACTCGGCCTGGTACTCGCAGATCCCCGGTCTCAAGGTGATCGCGCCGTCGAACGCCGCCGACTACAAGGGCCTGCTCAAGGCTGCGATCCGCGATCCCAACCCGGTGATCTTCCTCGAGCATGAAATGCTCTACGGGCAGTCCGGCGAAGTGCCGAAGCTCGACGACTACGTGTTGCCGATCGGCAAGGCGAAGATCGTGCGCGCCGGCAAGGACGTCACGCTGATCTCGTGGTCGCATGGCATGACCTACACGCTGAAGGCCGCCGAGGAACTCGCCAAGGAAGGCATCGAGGCCGAGGTCATCGACCTGCGCACGCTGCGTCCGCTCGACAGCGAGACGGTCATCGAGTCCGTGAAGAAGACCTCGCGCGCCGTGACGGTGGAAGAGGGCTGGCAGCAGAACGGCGTTGGCGCCGAGCTCGCCGCGCGCATCATGGAAGGCGCGTTCGACTATCTCGATGCGCCGGTGACGCGCGTGTCGGGCAAGGATGTGCCGATGCCCTATGCCGCCAATCTCGAAAAGCTCGCGCTGCCCTCGGTGGCCGAGGTCGTCGCTGCCGCCAAGGCGGTCTGCTATCGCTAACGCTGGGGAAGGCTGACATGGCCGGTCCGAAGGAACAGTCGCTGCCGCCGGATGTCGAGGGACGCGAGGACGCAACCGAAGTGTTGCGTGCTTTCGTCGTCGATGGCGGGTTGTCGATCGCGTTCATGCGCGCCTTCGAGGACCCGGAAATGTGGGGCATGCTGCTGGTCGATATCGCGCGCCACGCCGCGCGCGCCTATGGGCGCGAGAGCGAATTCACCGAGGACGAGGCGCTGCGCCGCATCGTCGATATGTTCGAATCCGAGATTGCTCGTCCGACCGACATGGGCGCCACCACGCCGCGGTCGCAACAAGGTCACTGACAATGCCGATTAACATTCTGATGCCTGCGCTGTCGCCCACGATGGAGAAGGGCAACCTTGCCAAGTGGCTCAAGAAAGAGGGCGACAAGGTCAAGTCCGGCGACGTGATCGCGGAGATCGAGACCGACAAGGCGACGATGGAAGTCGAAGCCGTCGATGAAGGCACGATCGCGAAGATTTTGGTCGCAGAAGGCACCGCCGACGTACCGGTGAACGACGTCATCGCGATCCTCGCCGCCGACGGCGAGGACGTGAAGGCGGCCGCGAGCGGCGGCGGTGCGCCGAAGGCCGAGGCGAAGCCCGAGCCAAAGGCGGAAGCCAAATCAGAAGCCAAGCCCGAGCCGAAGGCTGAAGCCAAGCAGGAGGCACCGAAGCCGGCCGCTGCGCCAGCGCCCGCTCCGGCGGCTGCAGCCAGCAATGGCGCCCGCGTGTTCTCGTCGCCGCTGGCCCGTCGTCTTGCCAAGGAAGCCGGAATCGATCTCGGCCGGATCAACGGCACCGGCCCGCGCGGCCGCGTGGTGGCAGCGGATGTCGACAAGGCCAAGTCCGGTGGCGCGTTGAAGGCGCCCGCGGCCGGTGCTGCCGCGGCTTCTGCGGGCGCTGTCGGTGCACCCGCGATGTCCGATCAGGCGATCCTCGGCCTGTACGAGCAGGGCTCCTACGAGACCGTGCCGCATGACTCCATGCGCCGCACGATCGCGCAGCGTCTCACCGCTGCGACCAATTCGATGCCGACCTTCTATCTCACCGTCGATTGCGATCTCGGCAAGCTCTCCGCCGCCCGCGAGGAGATCAACGCCGCCGCCGGCAAGAATGCCGAAGGCAAGCCGAACTACAAGCTGTCGGTCAACGACTTCGTCATCAAGGCGATGGCGATCGCGCTGCAGAAGATCCCGGAAGCCAATGTGTCGTGGACGGAAGCTGCGATGCTGCGCCACAAGCATTCCGACATCGGCGTCGCCGTTGCGCTGCCATTCGGCCTGATCACGCCGATCATCCGCAGTGCCGAGATCAAGACGATTTCGCAGATCTCCAACGAGATGAAGGAACTCGCCGCGCGCGCCAAGGCGAAGAAGCTGAAGCCGCATGAATATCAGGGCGGCGCGTCATCGGTCTCGAACCTCGGCATGTTCGGCATCAAGGATTTTACCGCGGTGATCAATCCGCCGCAGTCCTCGATCCTCGCGGTCGGCACCGGCGAGGAGCGGGCGGTTGTGCGCAATGGCCAGATCGTCGCCGCGACCATGATGAGCGTGACTCTCTCCTGCGACCACCGCGCCATCGACGGCGCGCTCGGTGCGGAGCTGATCACGGCGTTCAAGAAGCTGATCGAAAATCCCGTGATGATGGTGGTTTAAGGATTCTTGTTTCCCTCTCCCCTTGTGGGAGAGGGTGGATCGGACGCGAAGCGGCCGAGACGGGTGAGGGGTATGCACCAGCCTGTGTCCTATCAGAAGCGCGCCTTCGCAAAATCGCTGCGCGTGAATGCGACCGAGACTGAAAAGACACTGTGGCGCCTGCTGCGATCTCGCCGTCTGACTAATTTAAAGTTTCGCCGGCAAGTGCCGATCGGTCCGTGGATCGTCGATTTCGTGTCGTTCGAATGTCGCCTGATCGTCGAAGCCGATGGCAGTCAGCATGTGGAAAGCGAGCGCGATGAGAAACGTGACCGTGATCTAACCGAACGAGGCTTTCGCGTTCTACGGTTTTGGAACAACGATATTCTGAAACGCTCGGATCAGGTGCTCGAAGCCATCTATGACGCAGCCCAGAATTACCCCTCACCCGTCTGCGCGCCAACGGGCGCGCATCCACCCTCTCCCACAAGGGGAGAGGGAAGAAAAGAAGCAAGCGAGTAACCCATGTCCGACAATTCCTTCGACGTCGTCGTCATCGGCTCCGGTCCCGGCGGCTATGTGACGGCCATTCGTGCCGCGCAGCTCGGCTTCAAGACGGCCATCGTCGAGAAGGCCTATTTCGGCGGCATCTGCAACAATTGGGGCTGTATCCCGACCAAGGCGCTGCTGCGCTCGGCGGAAATGTATCACGCCTTCCAGCATGCCAAGGATTACGGCCTGTCCGCCGACAACGTCTCCTTCGACATCAAGGCCGTCATCGCGCGATCGCGCGGCGTCGTGAAGCGCCTCAATGGCGGCGTCGAATTCCTGATGAAGAAGAACAAGATCACCGTGATCTGGGGCGAGGCCACGCTGGACGCGCCCGGCAAGTTCTCGGTGAAGAAGTCTCAGGCCGAGGCGCCGAAGGGCGCGCTGGGCGAGGGCAGCTACACCGCAAAGCACATCATCGTCGCCACCGGTGCGCGCCCGCGCGTGCTGCCGGGTCTCGAGCCCGACAAGAAGCTTGTCTGGACCTATTTCGAGGCGATGAACCCGGACAAGATGCCGAAGTCGCTGCTGGTGGTCGGCTCCGGCGCCATCGGCATCGAATTCGCTTCGTTCTATCGTTCCTTCGGCGCCGAAGTGACGGTGGTCGAAGTGCTGCCGCAGATCCTGCCGGTGGAGGACGCCGAGATCGCCGCCTTCGCCCGCAAACAATTCGAGAAGCAGGGCATCAAGGTCCTTGCTAACACCAAGGTCACAAAACTCGACAAGAAGGCCGACAGCGTCGTCGCGACCATCGATGACGGCAAGAAGCCGGTGACGCAGGAATTCGACCGCGTCATTTCCGCGGTCGGCGTGGTCGGCAATATCGAAGGCTTCGGCCTCGAGAAGCTCGGCGTGAAGACCGAGCGTGGCTGCATCGTCATCGACAAACATGGCAAGACCAATGTCCCTGGCATCTATGCCATCGGCGACGTCGCCGGTCCCCCGATGCTGGCCCACAAGGCCGAGCATGAGGGCGTGATCTGCGTCGAGGCCATCAAGGGCATGAACCCCCATGGCATGGACAAGACGCTGATCCCGGGCTGCACCTATTGCCACCCGCAGATCGCCTCGGTCGGCCTCACCGAAGCCAAGGCCAAGGAAGCCGGCAAGGACATCCGCGTCGGTCGCTTCCCCTTCGTGGCCAATGGCAAGGCCATTGCCCAGGGCGAGGATCAGGGCATGGTGAAGGTGATCTTCGACAAGAAGACCGGTCAGCTGCTTGGCGCTCACATGGTCGGCGCCGAGGTCGTCGAGATGATCCAGGGATTCGTGGTCGCCATGAACCTCGAGACGACGGAAGAAGAGCTGTTCCACACCATCTTCCCGCATCCGACCATCTCGGAGACGATGAAGGAAGCGGTGCTGGACGCCTATGGACGCGTTCTGAACACCTGAGCCGGACCAGATGCTGTCATTCCGGGGCGCGCCGCAGGCGTGACCCCGGAATCTCCGCGCGCTCAGCTCCGCGCCGCGGAATGACGCGTATGACCATGGTTGCCCTTGCGCAACGCCTGTGTCGTCTGCGCCACAGTTCCTCAAGATTTAACCCTGTCAACCTGTGGTGTCCGCAACCGCCGCTATTTAGCCACACGCCTTCGTGAGATCATTTGTCGTCAGCCAGAAGGCTGGACGCTTCGAGATCGGCGGGATGTCAGTGGGATTTTCCCGGATCCTTGGAGCGGCCTGAGAAACCAGGTTCACGATGAACGTCGGGACGAACATCAAGTCGCAGATGCCGGGTCGCCAAGGGGCGACGGGTGGCCAGCGACCGTTCGTGATCGGACACGATTCGATATCCAAATCTCTCGAAGTCTTCAAAAAGACTCCGTTTATCTCCGGTTTGCACGCAATCAGCCGTGATGTCGTCAAAGACATACCGGACATTGTCAGCGTCCCGTTGCTGACAACAACAAGACTCGATCAGGACGTCCCGCAGGACTTCGTTATCGCGGGCCGGGCGATTGCAGAGAGTTCGACGGTCGTGAAGCCATATCCCCACCAGAGCGTTTTTCGTTCTGCCGACGAGTGGACAGCCGCTGGCGGCGATGCCGTCGGACTGAGGGGGAAACAGGCGACGATGGTCCCGTCAGGGACGGGGATTTCTAACGGAAAGTTGACCGACAGCCCATTTGATGCGCGCACGTCCAAGCCTCTGGCTTGCGCGACCAACCACCTGTCACCAACGCACCAGACTGTTGCGCACCAAGTAGAATTGACCAGTGCGGGCGCCTTGAGCCCTTCGGGCGGCGACCATGAGAACCATAATTATGCGGATATTTGAGCGTATCGTTTTCGTCGCGTTGGCGTGGGGGGCGGCCGTTGCAGCCGGACCTGCGGTGGCATTTGATGGCTCGCCGGTTGGCGGCAGCGATGTTGCGCCGTCCGTGATTCCAGTGATGCCCGGCGCATCGGCGCCGGTTGCCAGGAAGCCGGCCGCAAAGGCGGACAACTCGCTTTCCGCCCTGCAATATGCCGCGGAAGGCGGTCACCCCATCGCCCAATGGAAGCTCGGCCGGATGTACGCCGATGGCAACGGGGTCGCGCAGGACGATCTGCGCGCCTTCGAATATTTCAGCCGCATCGCCAATGCCCATGCGGAGGATTCGCCGTCGGCGCCGCAGGCGGCGATCGTGGCGAACGCTTTCGTGGCGCTCGGCCGTTACTATCTCGACGGCATTCCGAATTCGAAGATCAAGGCGGATGCCGAACGTGCACGCGAGATGTTCTCTTACGCCGCGTCCTATTTCGGCAATGCCGACGCCCAGTACGACCTGGCTCGCCTTTATCTGAAGGGCATCGGCACGCCGCGCGACGCCAAATATGGTGTGCGCTGGCTCGGTCTCGCTGCGCAGAAGGGGCAGCATCAGGCGCAGGCGCTGCTCGGCCAGATGCTGTTCAACGGCGACATGCTTCCGCGCCAGATGGCCCGCGGCCTGATGTGGCTGACGCTGGCCCGTGACAATGCTGGCCCGGACGACACCTGGATCCGCGACAGCTACGCCAAGGCCATCGCCAAGGCCTCTGAAGACGACCGCGCCATGGCGCTGCAGATGCTCGAGCACTGGGTGCAGGGCAAGCGGGACTGACATCCGCCGCCTGCGTCACAGGAAGACGCCCAACGGCTGGTCCTGGACCATACCGAGCGGCCATTTGCGCTGAAGGCGAAGTACAAGAGCTGCTAAAGTTTCCACATGGGCGTGCGGATGATCGGGCGGTGCAGGTAGCTGCGATTTCTGCATGATCTCAATGCGGATGGCGACGGCATGAGCCTGCGTGCTCTTGCAGCGAAGCCGTTCGGTGCTGCGCCGGGCGTTGGTCCGAGAAGTGTCGTTGCCTCGGGCAACAGCCGAGACACATCGGCGACGTAGCCGGGAAACGGGCAATCGCCGGCGTCTGCAATATACGAGATGTAACCGGCGGAATCGGCGCTGTAATCCTGCCATTTCCCGTAAGGCGCCGCGGGGCTGGTGATGAAATGCCAGTAGCCCTCGATGAAATTCGTCAGCGAAGCGAACTTGCAATAAGTGGTCGTCTCGTGATCGACGCGCGTATAGGTCACGGGGGTCGCATACATGGCCATTTCGTCCCGGTACTTCAGCCCGGCGAAATTGAGATGGTCCTTTGCGAGAGAGCGAGTCCCGCGATCGGATTCAAATATCCATTGCGCAAGCGACGCCGCTTTCAACTGTGCCGACTTGCCGGTGTGGCCGCGGTAGACCGTGACGAGTTCCTGCCAGATGGGCATGGGCGTACTCTCCCGAAAACACACGCGGAGATCGTGCGTTTGGTTCGGTTGATAAGTCAATATATTACACGCATGGGTGCGTATAAAATTCGCCTGAGAGGTGTCCCGCTGCCGACTTTTCAAAGTCGCCAATAGACGTCTGGATGCTCGCTGCCCAAAGGTCCGTAGCCGCGCACCGGTTGGTTCGCGGTTTTATGATCGCCTAGGCCGCTGCCAGATCCAGATCGACCCACACCGGCACATGATCGCTCGGCTTCTCCCAGGCCCGGACATATTTGTCGATGCCGACATCGATCAGCTTGTCGCTGGCCTGCGGCGACAGCAGCAGATGATCGATGCGGATGCCCCAGTTCTTCTGCCAGGCGCCGGCCTGATAGTCCCAGAACGTGTACTGGCCCGCTTCATCCGTCACGGCGCGCAGCGCGTCGGTCATGCCGAGGCCGAGCAGGGACTGGAAGCTCTCGCGGGTTTCCGGCTTGAACAGCGCGTCGTTGATCCAGGCTGCCGGATTGTGCACGTCGCGGGCGTTCGGGATGACGTTGAAGTCGCCGGCGAGGATCAACGGCTCCTCGGTTTTCAGGCGGAGCTTCGTGAACTCGCGCAGCCGCTCCATCCAGCGCAGCTTGTAGGGATACTTCTCGGTGTCGACCGGATTGCCGTTCGGCAGATACAGGCAGGCCACGCGGACTACGCCGGATTTCAGCGAGACGACGCCCTCGATGAAACGGGCGTGCTCGTCGAGATCGTCACCGGCGAGGCGAGGGGTCGCCTCATCGAGCGGATACTTGGAAAGCAGGGCGACGCCATTGAATGTCTTCTGGCCGTGGGTGACGACGTTGTAGCCGAGTGCCTCGATGGGCTCGCGCGGGAAGGCGTCGTCCATGCATTTGATTTCCTGCAGGCAGACGATATCCGGCTGGCATTCCTGCAGCCATGTCAGCAGATGGTCCAGCCGCTGGCGGATGGAATTCACGTTCCAGGTGGCAATTCTCATCTAATGGGATTCCGATAACAACGATGGCAAAATTGCGTCACGGTGGCATACCATCCCCTGCGACGTCATGATACGCTTTAAGCCTAAAGCGCACGGGCGCCGAGAAAAACAGCCAGGGACGGGAGCCGGGGAGCGACACCCGAGCTTCGACCAAAAGATTGTTACAGGTGACGAAGGCCACATGAAGAAACAAACGTTGATCGCTCTTCTCTTCATCTCAGGCGTCGCCGTCGCTGGCTATGTCACACGATCACAATGGATGGGAGGCGACAAATCGCCTACCCAGCCCCGCGCGCGCGTTGTCGCCGTGGAGCTCGCCAAGGCCGAGCGCAAGCCGGTGCCGGTCGATGTGGACGCCATCGGCATGGTAACGCCGATCTCCTCGGTGGCGTTGAAGTCCCGGCTCGAAACCACCATCACCTCCGTGCATTTCGAGGATGGAGCGAAAGTGAACGAGGGCGATCTCCTCTTCACGCTCGATTCGCGCCAGATCGACGCCCAGATCGAGCAGGCCGAGGGGACGCTGGCGCGCGATCAGGCCCAGCTCGCCGGTGCCGAGCGCGATGTGCGCCGTTTTGCCGACCTGATCGGCAAGGGCGCCACGACCCAGGTCAGCCTCGACAACGCCAAGACCCAGACGGACATTCTGGCCGGCACCATCAAGGCCGACCAGGCGATGCTCGACAATCTCAAGGTCCAGAAAAGCTACACCATGATCCGCTCGCCGTTTTCGGGCAGGATCAGCGCTGCCAACGTCAAGGTCGGCAATTTCGTCAGGCCGGCAGATACGGCGCCGCTAGCGACCATCAACCAGATGGCGCCGGTCTATGTCACCTTCACCGTGCCGCAGCGCGTGCTTGCCGATCTGCGTGATGCCATGACTGCCGACACCACCAAGGTGATCGCGACCATTCCCAACAGCGAGCGCTCCGAGACCGGCAAGGTCGCCATGGTGGAGAACACCGTCGATTCGACGACCGGCATGGTCACGGTGCGCGGCATCATGAACAATGCCAGCGAGATCCTGTGGCCGGGTACCCTCGTGCAGACCAAGCTCATCGTGCGGATCGAGCAGGGGGTAGTCGTGCCCACGGTCGCCGTGCAGCGCAGCCAGACCGGTAACTTCGTTTTCGTGGTGAAGGACGGCAAGGCCCAGATCCAGCCCGTGGAGGTTGACCGCACCTTCCAGGGGCAGTCAGTGATCACCACCGGCCTGTCAGGTAATGAGGATGTGGTGGTGGACGGCCAGCTGCTGCTGACGCAAGGCACGCAGATCGAGGCCCGCACCCGCAAGGCTGGGGCATAACGCCATGACGCTGTCGGAGCTCTGCATCCGCCGTCCGGTGATGACCACGCTCATCACCGCCACCATCATCGCTTTCGGCATTTTCGGCTTCCGCCTGCTGCCGGTCTCGGCACTGCCGAAGGTCGATTTTCCGACCATCGCCGTGACGGCAACGTTGCCAGGGGCGAGCGCCGACACGATGGCGGCCTCCGTCGCTGGCGTCATCGAGCGCCAGCTCTCGACCATCGCCGGCATCTCGTCGATGTCGTCGTCGTCGTCGCAGGGCACGACGCAGATCACGATTCAGTTCGATCTCAACCGCAATATCGATGCTGCGGCGCTCGACGTGCAGACCGCGCTCACCATCGCGCAGCGGCGGTTGCCGATCGAGATGACGATCCCGCCAAGCTTTCGCAAGGTGAACCCGGGCGACTTCCCGATTCTGTTCATTTCGCTGAGCTCATCCACACTGCCACTCTCCGCAGTGAACGAATTCGGCGATATCACCATCGGTCAGGCCCTGTCGCAGATCCCCGGCGTCGCCCAGGTGCTGATCTACGGCACCCAGAAATTTGCGATCCGCGTCCAGGCTGATCCGGAGGCCGCGGCTGCCCGCGGTCTGTCGCTCGAAGATATCCGCACCGCGGTGTCGCGTGCCAATTCCTCGACGCCTGTGGGTACACTGAACGGACCCAAGCAGGATATCTCGCTGCAGGCGTCCGGGCAGATGAGCAAGGCTTCGGACTACAGCCAGATCGTGGTCGCATGGCGCAATGGCTCGCCGGTCAAGCTCAACGAAGTCGCCAAGATCTATGACGCCGTCGAGAACGACAAGGTCGCAACCTGGCTGAACGGCCAGCGCGCCATCGTGCTGGCCATTCAGAAGCAGCCCGACGCCAACACCGTCGCGGTGGTCGACGCCGTGCGCGAGCGCCTGCCATCGCTGCGTGCCCAGATCCCGGCCTCGGTCGAGGTCAACACCATGATGGACCGCTCGGTTTCGGTCCGCGAGGCGGTGGCGGACGTCGAAGAGACGCTGATGATCGCCGTGGTGCTGGTGATCATCGTGATCTTCCTGTTCCTGCGCTCGGCCTCGGCGACGTTCATCCCTGCGCTGGCGGTGCCGATCTCGATCCTCGGTACGTGTGCAGTCATGTACATGATGGATTACTCCATCAACAACATGACGCTGCTGGCGCTGACGCTGTCGGTCGGCTTCGTGGTCGACGACGCCATCGTCATGCTGGAGAACATCGTCCGCCATATCGAGCTCGGCATGAAGCCGTTCGAAGCTGCGCTGAAGGGGGCGCGCGAAATCGGATTCACGATCATCTCGATCACATTCTCGCTGATCGCGGTGTTCATTCCGGTGCTGCTGATGGGTGGCATCGTCGGCCGCGTGTTCCGCGAATTCGCCGTCACCATCTCGGTCGCCATCATCGTCTCCGGCTTCGTGTCCCTGACATTGACGCCGATGCTGTGCGCGCGCGTGCTCAAGGCGCATGATCCCCATCACAAGGATAATATCGTCCTGCGGCTGTTCGAGCGCATGTTCGCCGCGTGGCTGCGCGGCTATGAGTGGACGCTCGACCGCGTGCTGGCCTACAAGGCTTTGATGCTGATGGTGACTTTCGCCACCCTTGGCGGCACCATCTGGCTCTACATGGTCGTGCCGAAGGGGTTCTTCCCGCAGGAAGACACGGGCTTCCTGACCGGCATCACCGAAGCGGCCACCGATACATCATTCGAAGCCATGAGGGTGCGCCAGCAGGCGCTGGTGGACGTTCTCAAGTCCGATCCGGCCGTCGATTACATCAACTCCACCGTCGGTTCCGGTGGCCCCAACGCGACCGCCAATTATGGCCGCCTGTTCGTCGCGCTGAAGCCGAAGAAGGAACGCGATGCGGCGCCTGTGGTGATGGCGCGGCTGCGTCAGAAGGCGACGGCGGTGCCGGGCTTGCAGGCCTTCTTCCAGAGCATCCAGAACCTCAATATCGGCGGTCGCCCGTCGAAGAGCCAATATCAATACGTCCTGCAGAGCAGCGACACCGAACAGCTCTACCGGCTCGCACCGGAAATGCGTGAGGCGATCTCCAAGGTGCCGGGTCTGCTCGACGTGACGACGGACCTGTATATCAAGAACCCGCAGATGACCGTCGATATCGATCGCGAGAAGGCGGCGGTCTACGGCATCACTGTGGATCAGGTGCGCAACCAGCTCTACAACGCGTTCGGCGCGCGGCAGATCGGGACCATCTATACCGCGACCAACGACTATCAGATCATCCTCGAAGCCCAGCCGCAGTTCCGCGTCGACCCGAGCGATCTCTCCAAGCTCTACATGAAGACCTCAGGCAACCAGACCATCCCGCTGAGCGCAGTGGCGAAGCTGGTGCCGTCGGTCGGCCCGCTGCAGATCAATCATCAGGGCCAGCAGCCCGCAGTGACGATCTCGTTCAATCTGCAGCCCGGTTATTCGCTGGGCTATGCGGTGGACCAGATCACGAAGATCGAAAGCGACAGCAAGCTGCCGGTGACCATTGCCACCGGATTCTCCGGCACTGCGCAGGTGTTCCAGGATAGCTTGCGCGGGCAGGGCGTGCTGATCCTCGCGGCGGTCTTCGCGGCCTTCGTGATCCTCGGCATTCTCTATGAGAGCTTCATCCACCCGATCACTATCATCTCCGGCCTGCCGTCGGCCGGTATCGGCGCCATCCTGACGCTGATGCTGTTCAAGATGGAGATGTCTGTCATCGCCATGATCGGCATCGTGATGCTGGTCGGCATCGTCAAGAAGAACGCCATCATGATGGTGGACTTCGCGCTGGAGCGGCGGCGTGTCGGTTTGTCTGCCGAGCACGCCATCCGCGAAGCGGCGCTGCTGCGTTTCCGCCCGATCATGATGACCACATTTGCAGCAATTTTCGGTACGCTGCCGATTGCTATCGGTGCGGGTGCCGGCGCCGAATTGCGGCAGCCGCTCGGCGTGGCCGTGGTTGGCGGCCTCTGCCTGTCGCAATTGCTGACGCTGTACATCACTCCGGTGATCTACATCTATCTCGATCGTATCGATCGCAAGCTGAAGCGGAAGCTTCAGCCGCAGATCGAGGACGACGAGATCGACGGCCGGCCGCACGCCGTCGCGGCGGAGTGATCTCGTAGCCCGGATGGAGCGAAGCGAAATCCGGGGATGTCGAGATAGTTGAAACGCCGGTCCCCGGATTGCGCTGCGCTTCATCCGGGCTACACAGGAGCATCACAGTGTCGATCAAGGTCCTCTGCGCCGCAGCCGGCTTGGGATTGCTGCTCGCGGCTCCCGCGCATGCCAACGAGCCGATCGAGATCTTCGATGCCCATATGCACTACAATTGGGAGCCCAAGCCGTATTATCAGCCAGACGAGGTGCTCGACGTCTTCAAGCGCAACCGCGTCACCGGCATTCTCGCCACCAGCCGTCCGAACACCGGCACGCATGTCCTGATGGACAAGCAGACCGAGGGGAAGGCGAGCGGCCTGCAGGTGGTGCCGTTCATCCGGCCGTATCGTGTTCGCGCCGATATCGGCTCGTGGTTCAACGATCCCGTGATCTTCGAGCTCGTGCAGGAGGAATACAAGCGCGGCTATTATCGCGGCGTCGGCGAATTCCATCTGACCGGCAAGGCGGCCGATACGGAGATGGTGAAGAAGACCGTCGATTTCGCCGTCGAGAAGAACCTCTATCTGCATGCTCACGCGGACGCAGAAGCGGTCGAAATCCTGATGCGCCACAATCCGAAGGCGCAGATCATCTGGGCGCATACCGGCTTCAGCCTCGGGCCGGATCGCGTCGCTGCGATGCTCGCCAGGTACCCGAAACTATGGGGCGAGCTGTCTTATCGCAGCGGCATCGTTGATGGCGCCGGGAAGCTGACACCGGAATGGCGAAAACTGTTCGAGACCTATCCCGATCGCTTTCTGGTCGGCTCCGACACCTGGGTGCCCGAGCGCTGGGCGAGCTATGACGACATCATGGCCGGCTATCGCGCCTGGCTGGCGCAATTGCCGCCGCCGATCGCAAAGAAGATCGCCCATGGCAATGCGCGGGCCCTGTTCGCCGAGAAGTAAGGCGCTCCGCGGTCAGCCCTGCACCGAAAAGCCGCCGTCGACCGGAATGGCGGCGCCGGTGACAAAGTCCGACGCACGTGATGCGAGGAACACCGCGATCCCGGCAAAATCGCCCGGCGCTCCCCAGCGGCCCGATGGTGAACGCGCCAGTACCTTGTCATACAGGCCATCGACTTCGCGCCGCGCATTCTGCGTGAGTTCGGTATCGATCCAGCCCGGCAGCACGGCGTTGCACTGGATATTGTCCGGCGCCCAGGCGATGGCGCATGAGCGCGTGAACTGCACGATGCCGCCTTTGCTGGCGCCATAGGCCGGCGCGAAGCTTGCGCCGAAGATCGAAAGCATCGAGCCGATATTGATGATCTTGCCGCCGCCGGATTCCTTCATCGCCGGATGCACTGCCTGCGAAGCGACGAAGGCGCTGGTGAGATTGGTCTGGATGACCTCGTTCCATTCCTCGAGCGCAATCTCTTGCGGCGGTTTGCGAATATTGATGCCTGCATTGTTGATGAGGATGTCGATACGGCCGAACGCCTTGAGCGTATCGGCAACCATCGCCTTCACCGACCGGGTGTCGTTCACATCGACGGTAAGTGCGATCGCCTTCACGCCACTTGTTGCAAGCTCGGTGACAGCCGCTTCCGACTTCGCCTGATTGCGCCCGGCGATCACGATCGAGGCGCCAGCCGCCGCGAGGCCACGCGCCATGCCGAGGCCGATCCCGCCATTGCCGCCGGTGACAATGGCCACGCGGCCGGTGAGATCGAACAGTGCTTTGGTCATGGTGTCGTCCTTTGCGCGCAATCAGCCTTGAATGGAGAAGCCGCCATCGACGGTCAACGCTGTGCCGTTGACGAAATCGGATGCAGCGCTGGCGAGAAATACGGTGGCCCCAACGAGATCGTCCGGCCGGCCCCAGCGCGCAGCGGGGACGCGCGACACGATGCGGTCATGCAGCTCCGGCACGCGCTCCTTGGCGCGGCTCGTCAGATCGGTATCGATCCAGCCGGGGAGGATCGCATTGCTCTGGATGTTATCCGCCGCCCACGCCGTTGCGAGCGAGCGGGTGAATTGCAGGATGCCGCCCTTGCTGGCGGCATAGTTCGCAGCTCCGCCTGCGCCGAGCTGCGCCAGCACGGAGGCGATATTGATGATCTTGCCGCGTCCACCTTGCTTCATTGCCGGATAGACGGCCTGTGCGCAGATGAAGGGCGCGGTCATGTTGACGTCGATCACCATCTGCCAGTCGGCGAGTGTCATCTCCGCGAGCGGCGCGGCGATGCTGATACCGGCATTGTTGACGAGGATATCGACGCGTCCGAAGCGCTCACGCGTCGCTGCGACCATGTCGTCGACTGAAGCGGGATCGGTGACGTCGGTGATGGCGGCGAGAACGCGATGGCCGTCACGTTCGAGCGATGCTCGCGCCTGCGCCGAATTGTCTGCATTGCGGTCGGCGATGGTGATCGCCGCACCGGCTTCTGCCAGTCCGCGTGCCATCGCGAGCCCGATGCCGGCATTGCCGCCGGTGACGATGGCCACCTGGCCCTTGAGATCGAAAAGCTGGTTTGTCACGCGATCCACCCCGTTCGTTGCCGGCGCATTCTGCGGCGCGCCTGAAGGGGATCATCGCAAGTGTGTGCGCGAGAGGAAAGGGGCTTTGCGATCAAGGCCGCGATAGCGCGTAACCGGCTAATCCGAGTCCGACGGCGGTGAGCGCAGCGCCATAGTAGGCCCAAGGCATCTGGTTGATCATGAAACTGGATCGCGGCCATGGCACGACGCCCGTGCCCTGGCCGATCCAGAGGAGGCCGACCAGTATCGAGAGTATGCCGAGGGTGAGAAGGGGCGCGCGCATGAACGATATACGCGCGTCCTCACCACTTGGTTTCGCGAGAAGCCTCAGACGTCCAGCAACTCGTCGCTGGCGAATTCTGCCTTGTCGGAGATGAACGCGAAGCGCGCCTCGGCCTTGGTGCCCATCAGGCGCTCCACCGAATCCGCGGTGCCTTCGCGGTCGTCCGGCAGGAGTTGCACGCGCAGCAGCGTGCGGCGCGACGGATCCATCGTGGTTTCCTTGAGCTGCGCGGGCATCATTTCGCCGAGGCCTTTGAAGCGGCCGATATCGACCTTGGCATTGGCGTTGAACTCGCTCTTCAGGAGCGCATCGCGATGCGCCTCGTCGCGGGCATAGACGGTCTTGCTGCCGTGGGTGAGGCGATAGAGCGGCGGCACCGCGAGATACAGGTGGCCCTCGTCGATCAGCTTCGGCATCTGCCGGTAGAAGAAGGTGATCAGCAGCGATGCGATATGCGCGCCGTCGACGTCGGCGTCGGTCATGATGATCACGCGCGAATAGCGCAGGTCTTCCTCGCGATATTGCGCGCCGGTGCCGCAGCCGATCGCCTGCATCAGGTCGGCGAGCTGGGTATTGGCGGTCAGCTTGTCCTTGGTCGCGGAGGCGACGTTGAGGATTTTACCACGCAAGGGCAAGATGGCTTGCGTCTTGCGGTCGCGCGCCTGCTTGGCGCTGCCGCCTGCCGAGTCGCCCTCGACGATGAACAGTTCCGAACCTTCGGTCGCGGTGTTGGTGCAGTCGGCCAGCTTGCCGGGCAGCCGCAGCTTTTTCACCGCGGTCTTGCGCGAGGTTTCCTTTTCGGCACGGCGGCGCAGACGTTCGTCGGCGCGCTCCAGCACGAATTCGAGCAGCTTGTTGGCCTGCACGGGATTGCCGGACAGCCAGTGGTCGAACGGGTCCTTGATGGCCTGTTCGACGATCTTCTGTGCTTCGGCAGTAGCAAGCCGGTCCTTGGTCTGGCCCTGGAACTCGGGCTCGCGCACGAACACCGAGAGCATGACCGCAGCGCCAACCATCACGTCTTCCGAGGTGATGTTGCCCGCGCGCTTGCCCTGGCCGACGCGCTCGGCGTGGTCCTTCAGGCCGCGCAGCATGGCGCTGCGCATGCCGCTTTCATGGGTGCCGCCATCGGGCGTCGGCACCGTGTTGGTGTAAGACGCCATGAAGCCGTCGGCATCTGCGGTCCAGGCGACGGCCCATTCGCAGGCGCCGTGCGAGCCGTTGCGGCCCGACTTCCCCGAGAAGATTTCGGGATGCACCAGCGTGTCGGCATGGATCGCCGCGGCGAGGTAGTCCTTGAGGCCGCCGGGGAAGTGGAACGTTGCCTCCGCTGGGCAATCCTCGATGCCCTTGAGCAGTTCGGGATCGCATTTCCAGCGAATCTCGACGCCGCCGAACAGATAGGCCTTCGAGCGCGCCATCTTGAACAGGCGCTGCGGCTTGAAATGCGCCTTGGCGCCGAAGATGTCGGTGTCCGGCTTGAAGCGAACGCGGGTGCCGCGGCGGTTATGGACCTTGCCGAGCTCCTGCAGCTTGCCCTGCGGGATGCCGCGGGCAAAGGTCATCTTGTAGAGCTGCTGGTTGCGCGCCACCTCGACCTCCAGCGTGGAGGAGAGGGCGTTCACCACCGAGACGCCGACGCCGTGCAGGCCACCCGAGGTCTCGTAGACCTTGGAGTCGAACTTGCCGCCGGCATGCAGGGTGCACATGATCACTTCGAGCGCCGACTTCTTCGGCTGCTTCGGATGCGGGTCCACCGGGATGCCGCGGCCGTTGTCGGACACGGTGAGGAAGCCGTCGGCCGTGAGTTCCACCTCGATGAAGGTCGCATGGCCCGCCAGCGCCTCGTCCATCGAGTTGTCGATCACTTCCGCGAACAAGTGGTGAAGTGCCTTTTCGTCCGTTCCGCCGATATACATACCCGGCCGCCGCCGCACCGGCTCGAGGCCTTCGAGGACCTCGATATCGGCGGCGGTATAGCCAGCTTCCGCATTGGCAGCCTTGGAGGCTGCCTTGGCGGGGGCGGCGGATTTTGCTGTGGCCGATCCAAAGAGATCGGCTTTATCTTTCGGTTTCAGTGCCTTGGCCATATGTCTTGAAGTCTTGTCTGATGTGTCGCCGCGGCATCCGGCGGCGAATCGTTGCGATGACTATGCCACGACTGGGCTGTCCATGGGCTAACGGCCGGCGGCGCCGGGTCAGGCCACGGCGGCGGCGCGCTCGGTGCGTAGCACAATCACCACGAACAGCACCATGGCCGTGAGCATGATCAGCGAGCCGATGATGGGAACCGCCGTATAGGCGTGATTGGCCAGCAATGTGATGCCGATACCGATCGGGAACATCAGGCCGCCGACAATGTGCAGCCAGCCTTGGATCCGCGCCAGCAGGCTGCGGCCGACTTCGGGAACCACACGATAATACAGCCCGAAGAGGAACAGCAGCACGCCGCCGACGAGATTGAGATGGGCATGGGCGGGCGACAGCAAAAAGTCCTGTTTGATCCCCATGGCGATGCCGGCCACCATCCCGACCAGTAATACGACAGCGCTCACGCAGATCATCAGCGATCCGATCATCAATTATCCTCTTGGGTTGTGATGGCCGGCATCTGGCCGCAATTGGCGGGCCGGCAGAGAGCCCATTAGGCTCTGCACCCTCTGGATAGTTCATCCATGCCGGTCACGAATTCGCGATGTGCGATGGGGCAACCCGAAAGCGAGCGGAGTTCAGATCAACCCCGCCAGTTTCATCAGCACGCCCGCCACACAGGACGCACCAAGCACCGGCAGCATCCCGACCTTGAACCAGAGGATTGCGATGGCAGCGGCTGCGGCCAACGCAACTGCGACGGGATCGGCGCTGGCGAGCACTGGTGCGTCGAAATTGAAGCCATAGCGCTCTATGGCAAAACTCTGCCGGAACAGCGTGTGGAGCGCGAACCAGATCGACAGATTGAGGATGACCCCGACCACCGCTGCGGTGATCGCCGCCAGCGCGCCGGCAAGCGCCCGGTTGCCGCGCAGGGCCTCGATATAGGGCGCGCCGACGAAGATCCAGAGGAAGCAGGGCGCGAAAGTCACCCAGGTCGCGAGCAACCCGCCGAGCGTTCCGGCCAGCATCGGCGACAAACCACTGGCATCGCGAAATGCCGCCATGAAGGCCACGAACTGTACCACCATGATCAGCGGTCCCGGCGTCGTCTCGGCCATGCCGAGACCGTCGAGCATCTCGCGGGCGGTGACCCAGTGATAGTGATCTGCCGCCTGCTGCGCGACATAGGCCAGCACCGCATAGGCGCCGCCGAAGGTCACCATCGCCAGCTTGCTGAAGAGGATCGCAATCTGGCTGAAGACACTGGTCAAGCCCAGGCCCATGACAATGACGGCTACGGGAATAAGCCATACCGCCAGCCAGATCGCGAGAATCCGGAACGTGCGGGGCAGGTTCGGGCGAGCATGATGGGGAACGCCGTCGCCGAGCATGCTGTCGATCACAGCCTGAGATCTGCCGCCATGAGGCACTGCGGCAAATTGCTGATATCCAAGGCGTACGCCGATCAAGCCAACAAGACCTGCACTCAACACGATGACCGGAAACGGAACGGCAAAGAAGAAGATCGCTACGAAAGCGATGCCCGCGATCGCATACATCACCGAATTGCCGAGCGCGCGCCGGCCGACCCTGATCACCGCTTCGATGACGATGGCAAGGACCGCCGATTTCAAACCGAAAAACAGCGCGGCGACAAAGCCCACATTGCCATAGGCCGCATAGATATAGCTCAGCGCCATGATGGCGATAACGCCCGGCAAAATGAACAGGAGGCCTGCGACGAGGCCGCCGGCAGTCCGATGCAACAGCCAGCCCATATAGGTCGCCATCTGCTGCGCCTCGGGGCCAGGCAGCAACATGCAGTAATTCAGCGCGTGCAGAAATCGCGCCTCGGAGATCCAGTTCTTCTCTTCGACGACGATGCGATGCATCACTGCGATCTGGCCAGCAGGCCCGCCAAAGGAGAGCAGGGCAATGCGGAACCACACGCGCAGGGCCTCGGAGAAGGAGATTCCGTGCGAGCGGACGGGATCGATGGTGGGATCGCCCGACGAAACGTCGGGAAGCTTCGGCTCGATAGCAGACATGCGGCGCCCTTGGTGCACAACAGGACGCGATGCTTGGGCATGTTGCCTGATGGGGAGATCGCTAATCCCCATTGCATGAACTAAACCGGCCGATGGTGCGTCTGTCAATTCGTCAGGCGTGTCATCCTGCGCAATCGTCGGTCGCAGCCCGGCGCGTTGTCTCGTCGGCGTGCCCTGACTATGCCATGAATGTTCGATTATCCCGACACAGGGCGGCGAAGCGGGCAGGGAGCTTATGACGCATTCGAGATTTCGACGATTGGTCGTCGCGGCGGTGCTCGCGCTCGCACCGGTTTTCTCTCCTGCAATGGCGCAGACAATTCGTAATGTCCCCGAGAACAATGCATCTGTCGCTCGGGCTAACAATGCGGCACTGGCCTATTTCAAGAAGGGCGACTATCAGCGCACGCTATCGGCGCTGGATGATATCATCCGCCGCCATCCCAATGCGGCGCTTGCTTACTCCAATCGCGGCGCGGTCTATTTTCAGCTCAAGAAATACGATGAGGCCGTCAAGGATTACACGCAGGCGATCGGCCTCGGCCAGAACGACACCGTCACAGTGCTTAACCGGGCGTCGGCCTATTCGAAGAACGGCGAGTTCGATCGGGCTCTGGACGATTGCAATGCGATCATCCGCGTCAACCCGCGCAATGCCGTTGCCTATCGTGTCTGCGGTGTCGCCTATCAGGGCAAGGGGGACACAGAGCGGGCGTTCACGAATCTGAACGAGTCGGCGCGGATGGACCCACGCGCAGCCAAGACCTTCGTTGCGCGCGGCATCGCCTATGAGCAGGTCGGGCAGAGCGACAAGGCCAAGGCAGATTTCTCCCAGGCTGGCCGCATCGATCCGTCGACAGTGACGCCTGCGCAGTTGGCTGAGGCCCGTGAACGCGCCGGCGGTCCGCGCCCGGCGCCGAATCCCGCGCCGCCTGCCGTCACCGCCGCGAAGCAAACAACGCCTGACCTCGCGCCGATTGTGACCGCGCAGAACGCTCCGGGAGGTGAAACCCGCGTTGCGCTGGTCATCGGCAATGGTTCCTATGCCTCGGTACCGAAACTGCCGAACCCGAGCAGCGATGCGAAAGCGGTGGCGGATTCGCTGCGCGCTGCCGGTTTCAAAACCGTGCATCTCGACAATGACCTCAGCGCCTCGGCCATGCGCGAGGCGCTGAATACATTTTCGACGGAGGCGTCGCAGGCCGACTGGGCGGTCGTCTACTATGCCGGTCACGGTATCGAAGTGAACGGCGTCAACTATCTGATCCCGATCGATGCCAAATTGAAGACCGACCGGGCTGTCCAGTTCGAGGCCGTACCCCTCGACTCGGTACTGACGAGCGTGGAAAGCGCGCGAAAGTTGCGTCTGGTCATTCTGGATGCGTGCCGCGACAATCCGTTCCTGCGCGATATGGCCAGGACGGTTGCAAGCCGGTCAGTGGGGCGGGGCCTTGCCCGGATCGAGCCGGAATCGAGCGCCACCCTCGTGGCCTATGCGGCAAAAGCCGGTCAGGTGGCGTCGGACGGTGTGGCCGGGCAGGCCAACAGCCCTTTCGCAACTGCGTTGATCCGCAACATGCAGAAGCCGGGCGTCGAAATCCGCAAGTTTTTCGGTCTGGTTCGCGATGATGTGATGGCCGCGACGGGCAATGCCCAGGAACCGTTCGTTTACGGTTCGTTGGGCGGCGATGACTATTTCCTCCGCAAACCGTGATGATGATGTCGCAGGTCGGCTGCTGGCATTTGATCGGCGGCTCTGGCAAGACGTGACGCCATGGCAGACGCTTTCCACGGCCTCACTGAATTCGTGAGGGAGCATCAGGCTTGGGCCGCGCCCATCGTCCTGGTCCTTGCATTCTGCGAGTCGCTCGCATTCATCTCCTTGCTGGTCCCCGCTTGGGGGGCGCTGGTTGCGATCGGCGCACTGGTTGGCGCCAGCGATCTCAGCGTCTGGCCGGTGCTGATCGCCGGCGCTATCGGCGCTGCGCTGGGCGACTGGCTGTCTTACTGGTTCGGCTACCGATACAAGGATCGCGTTGCCCAGATGTGGCCGCTGTCGAAGTATCCGAACCTATTGCCGCGCGGAGAAGCTTTCGTCATCCGCTGGGGCGTGCCCAGTATTTTCATCGGCCGCTTCTTCGGACCGCTACGAGCGTCGGTGCCGCTCGTCGCTGGCATTTTCGAAATGCCGTATTGGCGCTTCCAGCTTGCGAACTTCTCGTCGGCTTTCGTTTGGGCAGGTGTCCTCATCATGTGCGGCGATGCGTTATCAGTCGCAGCCGAATGGGCGCTAAAGCTCAAATAGGCCCGACGGAATAATCCGGCCGTCAGGGTGTTGATCCCGCGCATGGCGATCTGTCATCTCGCGCCGTTGTCAAACTGCTGATAGAGATCGCTGCGACATTTGCCCGGCATTAAGCCGGTCAATTTCATTGGAGGGATCGACCATGGACTTGTCTCGTCGTCAGGCACTCACCGGGGCGGCTGCGCTCGCGGCGTCTCCTCTTATCGCATCGGCTCCCGCGAAGGCCGCCGCGCCGCTCGCCGACAAGCAGGCGCCGAGCTTCTATCGTTACAAGGTCGGCGACGCCCAGGTGAATGTGATCTCGGACGGCGCCAACACTTTCCCGCTGGCCGACACCTTCGTCCTCAATGCCAAGAAGGACGAGGTCAACGCGCAACTGGAAAAATCCTTCCTGCCGAAAGACAAGGTGACCATCTATTTCGCGCCGCTGGTCATCAACACCGGTGGCAAGCTGGTGGTGATCGACACCGGTAACGGTCCCGGCGCTTTCGCTGCCACCAAGGGTAATGTCGGTCAGTTCGCCAGCAACATGGCCGCCGCCGGTATCGACGCCAAGAACGTCGACATGGTCGTAATCTCGCATTTCCACGGCGACCACGTGAACGGCCTGCTCGCTGCCGATGGTACGCCGGCTTTCCCGAATGCCGAGGTGCTCGTGCCGGCCGCCGAGTGGAAGTACTGGAACGACGATGGCGAAATGGCCAAGGCGTCCAGCGATCGCATGAAAGGCCTGTTCGCCAGCAACCGCAAACTCTTCAATGAAGGGCTGAAGAAGAAGGTCACGCCCTATGAGTGGGGTAAGGACGTCGCACCGGGTCTGCTCGCGGTGGAAGCCGTCGGCCACACGCCAGGCCACACGTCCTTCATTCTCTCGTCGGGCAGCGACAAGCTGTTCATCCAGTCCGACATCACCAATCAGCCGGCGCTGTTCGCAGCCAAGCCCGGCTGGCATCTGATGTTCGATCAGGATCCGGCTCAGGCCGAAGCCACCCGTCGCAAGGTTTATGACATGCTGGTGGCCGAGAAGATGCGCGTGCAGGGCTTCCACTATCCTTTCCCGGCCAATGGTCACGTGGTCAAGGATGGCGACGGCTATCGCATCGTCCCGGCGCCGTGGAGTCCGGTTTAAGGCTTAATACGAGACGTCCAGATTATCCTTGAGAGTAATGCATTTTTGCATTACTCTTAAGGCTGTTTGGAGGCCGGATCGATGGCAGTTTTGACAGTCACAGCGCGAGGCCAGGTTACGTTTCGAAAGGACGTGCTCAAGCATTTGGGCATCCAGCCGGGCGACAAGATCAGGGTTGATCTCTTGCCCGATGGCCGGGCGGAACTGAAAGCCGATCAGGGTAACGGTTCCTGGCGAGAGCTCAGCGGGTTGCTGAAAGGCAAGGGAAACGGCGCCCGGTTCTCAATCGACGACCTCAACAACGCGATCTCAGAAGCCGGCGCCTTGGCCGGTGGTCGCGGACTCGCCCGCAAGTGAAAATCTGCGTCGATACGAATGTACTTGTGCGTTTGGTCGTCGGAGATGACGAGACGCAGCAGCGACGCGCGGTCGAAACCCTTGAGGGTGCCGAACTCGTCGCAATCAGTGTTCTATCGCTTTGCGAGTTCGCCTGGGTGCTCGATCGAATCTATCGGATTGAGCGGAGCGATGTCTCCAACGCGATCCGTCGACTTATCGATATGCGTAATGTCGTTGCCAACCGGCCTGCCATTGAGGCTGGGCTGGCCGTTCTCGATGCCGGCGGAGATTTTGCGGATGGCGTTGTCGCCTTTGAAGGACGATGGCTTGGCGGCGAGACCTTCGTGACCTTTGACAAGAAAGCAGTGAAATTGCTCGAAGGGCAGGGTATCGCAGCGCGTATGGTGCCCTGATAAACAATCTTGACGTTTCATGGCCGTGCCTCTATGTCGGCGGCCATGATCCATTTCGTGACCAGCGCCATCGCCCGCCGTCGCCGCATTCCCGCGGCAGCAGGCGCTCGTCTCTAGGATCGCCTCACTGCCGCCGGATACGGTCCGCGGCAGTCTTTCTTCCCAACAGCAGCGCGATCGATCATCCGGCGGCCTTCACCCAGAAGGAGCCCGACATGTATACCCCGCCGAGATTCCAGACCGACCGCAGCAACGCCCTCGCGTTCGCGGACGCGCGTGGCTTCGGCACGATCTGCGCCTTCGACGGCCGCAAGCCGATCGGATCGGCGGTCCCGTTCTGTCTGACTTACGGCAATGACGGCACGCCGCATCTCGCCTTCCATCTCGCCCGGCAGAACGCGCTCCTGAAGCTCGCCGACGGTGTGACGCCATGGGCCATGGCGATCACGGGCGCAGACGCCTATGTCTCGGCCGACTGGTACGCATCGCCCGATCAGGTGCCAACCTGGCTGTATCAGGCGGTGCACCTCACAGGTCCCGCACGGCTCTTGTCCGATCGCGAACTCGGCCCGCATCTTGACGCGCTGAGCGCAAGGTTCGAAAGCTGGCTCGCGCCGAAGCGGCCCTGGACGTCAGACAAGATGGCGGCGGGGCGGCTGGACGCGATGAAGAAGGCGATCGTCGGCGTGGTGATGGCGGTGGATGAGGTGGAGGGGAGCTTCAAGCTCAACCAGCACAAGTCCGACGCCGATCATCTGGCTGTCATGAGCGCGCTGGCCATGCGACCGGAGCCGGCCGCCGTTGAGATCGCGGACGAGATGCGCAAATTACGGCCGCATTTGTTTGCGGAAGAGACGTCACATTTGGCTGCTATGGCCGAGGCGGAAGGATTTATGGGATGAGCAACAAGAAGAAGATCGGCATTCTGGGTGCCTCCGGCTATACCGGCGCTGAACTCGTACGGCTGCTGCTGCGCCACCCGAAGGTCGAGCTGACGATCCTCACTGCCGATCGGCGTGCCGGGCAGCAGATGGGCGACGTCTTTCCGCAATTCGCGCCTTACGACCTGCCGACGCTGGTGTCTATCGACAGCGTTGACTGGGCCACCGCCGGCCTCGATCTCGTCTTCTGCGCGCTGCCGCATGCGACCACGCAGAAGGTTCTGCAAGATCTGCTTGCCAAGGCGCCCGAGACCAAGGTGGTCGATCTGTCAGCCGATTTCCGGCTCAGTGATCCCGCCGCTTATGCCAAGTGGTACGGCCACGAGCATCATGCGCTGGAGCTGCAGAAAGAAGCTGTCTACGGCCTCGTGGAGGTCTATCGCCGCGACATCAAGAAGGCGCGCCTCGTGGCCAATCCCGGCTGCTACACATCGTGCGCACAGCTGCCGCTGGTGCCGTTGATCAAGGCCAAGGCCATCGAGACCGACGAGATCGTTATCGACGCCAAATCGGGCATGACTGGTGCTGGCCGTTCTGCCAAGGAAGAGATGCTGTTCTCGGAAGTGTCGGACGGCTTTAACGCCTATGGCGTTGGCAAGCACCGACATATGGCCGAGCTCGATGAGCAGTTCTCCAAGGCCGCGGGCAAGGAGGTCATCGTCACCTTCACGCCGCATCTGTTGCCGCAGAACCGCGGCATCCTCTCGACGATCTATGTGCGCGGCCGGCGCGGCAAGACCGCCGAGGAGCTGCACGAGATCCTGGTGAAGCAGTATGAAAAGGAGCCGTTCGTCTATGTCCTGCCGTTCGGCAAGACGCCGCATACGCGCCACGTTCGCGGCTCCAACATGACTTTCATCGGCGTCGCTGCCGACCGTATCCCGGGCCGGGCGATCATCGTCTCGACTTTGGACAACCTTACCAAGGGCGCGTCGGGGCAGGCGGTGCAGAACATGAATCTGGTGCTCGGTTTCGCCGAGACCCTCGGAATCGATCAGCCGGCGATGTTCCCGTAAGGGTGGCTGGCTTTTCAGGTCTATACTCCGTCATGCCCGGCCTCGTGCCGGGCATCCACGTCTTTGGAGCCAGAAAAGTAATACGCAGGTGGTCGGGACAGGCCCGGCCGTGACAACTAAGGGCGGCTTGTTGCTTAATTTAGAGATGCGCCTTAAAGTAGAGATTGTGTGATAATACCCGCGTCATGGCCGGGCGTGTCCCAGCCATCTACGTCTTGCGGATGCGCAACATGGCTGGCGGTTACGTGTACTTCATGACGAACCGACCGAATGGCATTCTGTATGTCGGCGTAACTAACGATCTCATCCGCCGCGTCTACGAGCATCGCTGCGGCTTCGTTGAAGGTTTCACCAAGCGGTATGGCCTGAAGCGACTAGTCTATTTCGAGCGCTATGAAGACATTCGCGATGCCATCCAGCGCGAACACAATATCAAGCACTGGCCGCGTGCTTGGAAAGTTCGTCGGGTCATGATCGACAATTCGAATTGGGACGATCTCTATCCGATGATCACGCAGTGAGTGATCGTGCTCCGTCATGCGCGGGGCTTCCCCCGCGCATCCATGTGTTGGCCATGCGCGCAAAAAGACGTGGATGGCCGGGACAAGCCCGGCCATGACGGAGAGGGTAAGCGCCAAAACAAAACGGCCCGGATTTTCATCCGGGCCGTTCGTCATTCAAATCAGGCAGCGCTTACGCGACGGCCTTCTTTTCCGTCGCCACTTCCGAGATCGTCTTCAGGATCTGCGAAGCGATCTGGTAGGGGCAGCCCTGGGAGTTCGGGCGGCGATCTTCCAGATAGCCCTTGTAGTCGTTCTTGATGAACGAGTGCGGGACGCGGATCGAGGCGCCGCGGTCGGCAACGCCGTAGGAGAACTTGTTCCACGGCGCGGTCTCGTGCTTGCCGGTCAGACGCTTGTCGTTGTCCGGGCCGTAGACATTGATGTGGTCCATCATGTTCTTGTCGAACTGGGCCATCAGAGCTTCGAAGTAAGCCTTGCCGCCGACCGTGCGCATGTATTCGGTCGAGAAGTTGGCGTGCATGCCCGAACCGTTCCAGTCGGTATCGCCGAGCGGCTTGCAGTGGAATTCGATGTCGATGCCGTACTTCTCCGTCAGGCGGAGCAGCAGGTAGCGCGCGATCCACATTTCGTCAGCGGCTCGCTTGGAGCCCTTGCCGAAGATCTGGAATTCCCACTGGCCCTTGGCCACTTCGGCGTTGATGCCTTCATGGTTGATGCCGGCGGCGAGGCAGAGGTCGAGATGTTCTTCGACGATCTCACGGGCGACCGAGCCGACATTCTTGTAGCCGACGCCGGTGTAGTACGGGCCCTGCGGAGCCGGATAGCCTTCCGACGGGAAGCCGAGCGGGCGGCCGTTCTCGTAGAAGAAGTATTCCTGCTCGAAGCCGAACCAGGCGCCGGGATCGTCCAGAATGGTGGCGCGGTTGTTCGACGGATGCGGGGTGACGCCATCGGGCATCATGACTTCGCACATCACCAGCACGCCATTGACGCGAGCAGCATCCGGGAACACAGCGACCGGCTTCAGCACGCAATCCGACGAACGGCCTTCGGCCTGCTCGGTGGACGAGCCGTCGAAACCCCACAGCGGCAGCTGTTCGAGTGTCGGGAAGCTGTCAAAGTCCTTGAGCTGGGTCTTGCCACGAAGGTTCTGCGTCGGCTTGTAACCGTCGAGCCAGATATACTCGAGCTTATACTTGGTCATTCAGGTCTCTCACGAGTTGGCGAAAGGAGTGAACCCCGGCAGGAGTAAACTCTGGGCTATACCGGGATCGGGAGTTCCACCCCCGGCGGCGCGTCTTCATAAGCACGTAGTATGCCAACTTGTCGCGTTGCAACGGTTTTATGACGAGAAAGTCGGCGGTGTCCCCAGCCGCCCCTCGGCGATCTTTCCGGGGCGCGGGGCGTCTGCCGGAATCACCTGAAAATTCTTGAATTTTCAGGTGATTTGCGCGTCAGACCCAAATACCTCCTGCTCAATTGCGTTGCAGGCTCATTTTTGCAGAAACTTTTCTGCCTTCCGCGCACTCATTCGACGGTGACTAGGGCGTTCCGTGGCGGCCAAAGCCTGCGTGCCCAAAGCGCATGCCGTCTGTGTGCGCATATTAGTGGCATTTGCCTGCTTTTTATGAGGCATTTGGCACAAAGCGGCAGCGAGCCTGTTACATTTCAAAGACCTGATGGCCAAACCACAGAAAATGCGCGTCAGGCAGGAGATTCAGGAGATGAGAACAACCAATCAATCCGATCAAAATCGGACGACTGCAACCATCTATCAATTCCCCGTCGGCGGTCGCGCTGCGCTCGTCCGGCGTCCTGGTGAGGTCAAGCCGACAGACCTTAGCGATTATCCCGCCGTGGATTTCGGCTCAGGCTGGTACCACGACGATGCCATCGAGGAAGATAAGCGGAAGGTAGAGCATTGAGCGGGCCGGGAGATAACCGTGACAGAGGGTCGAAACAGAAAATGTTTCGGTCCTTTTTGTTGACGTCTTACATCCCGAAGATCGACCATCCCAATCGCCGCGTCAGCTCTTCCAGCGCGATCCGGCCGAGATGTGAATTGCCGTGGTGATCGAGACCTGGCGCCCACACGGCAATTGAGGCCTTGCCTGGCGCGACAGCAATGATGCCGCCGCCGACGCCGCTCTTGCCGGGCAGGCCGACGCGATAGGCGAATTCGCCGGAGCCATCGTAGTGGCCGCACATCAGCATCAGCGCATTGATGCGGCGTGCGCGCTCGCTTGATACGACTGACAGGCCGGTCGATGGATTGCGTCCGGAGTAGGCCAGAAACCGCGTCGCCATCGCCAGCTGGCGGCACGACATCGCAATCGCGCAATGATGGAAGTAAACGCCCAGCGTGAAATCCACGGGATTGGAAATCACGCCGAACGATTTCATGTAGTTCGCCAGTGCCGTATTGCGGAAGCCGGTGCGCTTTTCCGAGGCCGCCACCGTCTCGTCGATGACGATGCTGCTGTCGCCCGACAGGAACTGCATGAAGCGCAGGATTTCGCCGATCGCCTCGCGCGGCTGATGGCCAGAGAGGATCACATCGGTGACGGCGATGGCGCCGGCGTTGATAAAGGGATTGCGAGGTACCCCGCGTTCACGCTCGAGCTGGACGATGGAATTGAACGGATTGCCTGATGGCTCGCGCCCGACATGCTTCCACAGACGGTCGCCGACCATGCCGAGTGCCAGCGTCAGCGTGAAGACCTTCGAGATGCTCTGGATCGAGAACCGCACATCGGCATCGCCGCCGGCTGCGACATTTCCGTCCGCATCCACCACCACCAGCGCGAACTGGTTGGGGTCGACATTGGCGAGTTCAGGAATGTAGCTGGCGACGTCGCCGCGGTCCGGCCGCTGCGCCATCTCCTCGGCGATTTCTGTGACGACGGTCTGAAGATCGGGCGCAGCGTGACTCATGCGGGCAGGACTAGCGCATCCCGCGTCAGACCGGAATACGCAGGATCGCGACGGCCAGCACGGCCTGGGCGACGAAACCGATCACGAAGGCCACCGTCCGCAGCACCGGCAAGCCGAGCGTGTAGACGACGAGATGTGCGATCCGGGACCAGAAATAGACCATGCAGGCCATGACCGTTGCAGGCGTCGAGACGTCGGCCAGATTCAGGATGATGACCAGCGGCGCGAAGATGATGAGATTTTCGACCGCGTTGTCATGGGCGAACATCATGCGGTTGGCCCATTCCGCCTGCTGCTTGTCGTTGCGCGAGGGATTGGCCATGGCGCCGCCGACGCCGCGGACCATGATGCGGTTGAGAATATAGGGCACCCACATGATCCCGGTGAGAATCACTGTCAGCGTCAGCCAGAACAACTCGCGTGTCATGGGCTTATCCTCATCCTCGAAATTCCCGCAGAAATGCGGAGGGAAGGTCATCCAAATCGGGAGCAGGGCGGGTGGTGCCATGCATCGGACGGAAGCATAGACGGTTGGTGTGACAACGCCAAGGGAAGGCCAATGCCGTCGTCCCGGCGAACGCCGGGACCCATACACGCTGTCGAGATGATAAAGGCACCTGAGCCGCGAGTACGCTGTTCTAACTGCGGTGCCGGAGGTGATGGGTCCTGGCATTCGCCGGGACGACAGGGGAGTTACGCCTGCACCCGCACATAGCTTCCTGGCGCATCCTCGATGGCCGGATAGGAGTCCGTCCCGACATTTCGCGCCGGCACTTGCTCGCCGTCGATGCCGCCGATCCATTCGCGCCAGTTCGGCCACCATGAACCTGCATGCTCTGTCGCGGTCTTCATCCAGTCGGCGACATTCGCTGCGTGATTGCTGTCATTGGTCCAGTATTGATACTTCCCGGATGACGGCGGATTGACCACGCCGGCGATGTGGCCGGAGCCGGACAGTACGTATTTCACCTGGCCGCCGAAGAATTGCGAACCGTACAGCACCGACTCCGCTGGGGCGATGTGATCCTCGCGCGTGGCGAGATTGTAGACCGGCACTTTGACCTTGGAGAGATCGAGCCGGGTATTGTCGAGCACCATGTTGCCGGTGGAGAGCTTGTTCTCCAGATAGCAGTTGCGCAGGTAGAACGAGTGATTGGCGGCCGGCATGCGCGTTGCGTCTGAATTCCAGTGCAGCAGGTCGAAGGCCCGGGGCATGTTGCCCCTGAGATAGTTGTTGACGACATAGGACCAGATCAGGTCGTTCGAGCGGAGCATGTTGAAGGCCATCGCCATCTTGCTGCCTTCGAGTACACCGGCCGCCTGCATGTCCTTTTCCAGCGCCGAGATCTGGTCTTCGTCGACGAACACCATGAGATCGCCGGCATGGGTGAAGTCCACCTGAGCCGCCATGAAGGTCGCCGAGGCCGCGCGCACGCGGCGGTGCTCGGCGAGCCAGGCCAGTGTCGAGGCGAGCAGGGTGCCGCCGACGCAATAGCCGATCGTGTGCACCGTGAGTTCGCCGGTGACCTTCTCGATCACATCCATAGCCGCGAGCGGGCCCTGCTTCATGTAGTCTTCGAAGGTCTTGGCCCCGAGCGCCTTGTCGGGATTGACCCAGGAGATCACGAACACCGTGAGCCCCTGATCGACGCACCATTTGATAAACGACTTCTCAGGCTTGAGATCGAGAATGTAGAACTTGTTGATCCAGGGCGGCACGATCAGCAGCGGCGTCCGCAGCACGCTCTCGGTGGCCGGCGTGTACTGGATCAGCTGCATGATCTCGTTCTGGTAGATCACCTTGCCCGGCGTCGTCGCCATGTTGACGCCGACAGCCAAATTGCTCGGATCTGACTGGCGGATGCGCAGCGCACCGCGGCCGGCTTCCATGTCCTCGGCGAGCATGGACATGCCGCGCATCAGGTTGCCGCCGTTGGAGGCTACGGTCTCGCGCAGCACTTCAGGATTGGTCAGCACGAAATTCGACGGCGAGATCGCGTTGGTGATCTGGGTGACGTAGAATTCGGCCTTCTTCCGCGTATGCGCGTCCAGCCCCTCGGCATTGCGGACGAGGTCGAACGCCCATTGCGTGCCGAGCAGATAGGCCTGCAGCACGAAATCGAAAAACTGGTTCGACTTCCATTCGGGATCGCTGAAGCGCTTGTCCTTGAGCGATGCCTGCGATGATGGCTCCGCGCTCTCGCCGGTCATCCGGCGCATCGCATTGCCCCAGAGGTCGAGGTAAGCTTTTCCGAGCTTCATCTGCAGCTCGGCGGAGCGTTTTTCGTCGGACAGCCAGTAATTGGCCACCGTGCTGAAGGTCTTGATGATCTCGGTCAGCTCATTCGGCGGCTTGTCGACGGTTTCGCCGGTCTGCCGCGGCTGCAGATAGGCGGCCAGCGCCTTGCCGCTGCTTTCCATGGCCCTGGCCATGTTGAGCGCGAAGGCCTCGGGGTTGAACGGCTTCGCCGATCCGTCATCGGCTCTGCCGTTCGCCTGACTGTTGGCGGGGCCGGGGGAGGTTTTGGTGTCGGCGACGTCGGTCATGGCGCGGCTGCGATTTCATTCCAATGCGGTGACGCTACGTCACCACGCGGGAGCATGATGACACAGTTCGCAGATCGCCGCAGGATTCGATGTGCTGCAGCGCGTCATGCGTCTTGCTTCCGTCATATTGAAAGCTCAAGCCTGCGCCGTTCCGATGGTGTTAAAGATTTGTCACCTAAATGGTGCGGCGCGGTGGACGAGGCTATGCCGGAAGGGCAGGTTGTAGCGTGAGGCGTTTCGAAACAATGGGCGGAGAGACACGCTGCCGGGCAGGGGCTGCGGCGGCGTTGCTGGCGCTCGGCCTCGTTGTGAGCGGCTGCGCATCGACCGTCGCCGATCTGCCGGTCGTGGGCGCGCCCGCGAACCTGCCGCAGCGCCCGGCCCAGCCCGGCGAATATCTGCCGGTTCACGACATCCCGACCGCCCGCGGCAAGGATACCACGCTGGCTCCGGCCGATCAGGCCAAGCTCGAGGCGGACCTCATCAAGGCCCGTGACCGCCAGGCCGTGGTGACGCCGGCCGATGCTGCGGCAAAAACCTCGACCCGCTGAGCTTTTCCACCCGGACGTGACTGGTGTCACCCGGTCCCCATGCTAAAAAGAAGCGATTCAACCGCACCTTGAAGGCGGTTCCCCCGGAGCCCGAGACCCATGGAAGACTTTTACCGAATTCGCCGTTTGCCGCCCTATGTGTTCGAACAGATCAACCGAGCCAAGGCCGCCGCGCGCAATTCGGGGGCCGATATCATCGATATGGGCATGGGCAATCCGGACCTGCCGACCCCGCCGCACGTCCTCGAGAAGCTCAAGGAGACCCTCGGCAAGCCGCGCACCGACGGCTATTCGTCGTCCAAGGGCATTCCCGGCCTCCGCAAGGCCCAGGCCGGCTATTACGCCCGCCGGTTCGGCGTGAAGCTGAACCCGGACACCCAGATCGTCGCCACGCTCGGCTCCAAGGAGGGCTTTGCCAACGTCGCCCAGGCGATCACCGCGCCCGGCGATGTCGTGCTGGTGCCCAATCCCAGTTATCCCATCCACGCCTTCGGCTTCCTGATGGCTGGCGGCGTGATCCGCTCGGTGCCGTCGGATCCAACACCGGAATTTTTCCCGGCGGTCGAGCGCGCCATCCAGCATTCGATCCCGAAGCCGATCGCGCTGGTGGTCTGCTATCCGTCGAACCCGACCGCCAAGGTCGCCAGCCTCGATTTCTACAAGGACCTCGTGGCTTTCGCGAAGAAGCACGAGATCTACATCCTGTCCGACCTCGCTTATGCCGAGGTCTATTTCAATGACCAGAACCCGCCGCCCTCGGTGCTGCAGGTGCCGGGCGCGATCGACGTCTGCGTCGAGTTCACCTCGATGTCCAAGACCTTCTCCATGGCTGGCTGGCGCATGGGCTTTGCGGTCGGCAACGAGCGCATCATCTCGGCGCTGACCCGCGTGAAGTCCTACCTCGATTACGGCGCCTTCACCCCGGTGCAGGTCGCAGCCACGGCTGCCCTCAACGGCCCCGAAGACTGCATCCGCGAAATGCGCGACACCTATCGCAAGCGCCGCGACGTGCTGGTGGACAGCTTCGGCCGCGCCGGCTGGACCATTCCGTCGCCGGAATCCTCGATGTTCGCCTGGGCGCCGCTCCCGGAGAAATTCCGCGAGGTCGGCTCCATGCAGTTTGCAACGCTTCTGGTTGAAAAGTCCGGCGTGGTTGTCGCGCCCGGCATCGGTTTCGGCGAGCATGGCGAGGGCTATGTCCGCATCGCCATGGTCGAAAACGAGCAGCGCATTCGCCAGGCTGCCCGCGGCGTCCGCCGCTTCCTTGAAAGCGGGCTGGAAACGTTGCACAACGTGGTTCCGCTCGCCAACCGGCGATAAAGGCCAGCGCGGGTGCCGCAAGGCGTCCGCGCATTCTTCGGCTCACTAAGAAAATCCGACAGGTTACAATTCTATGGTCGCACCCCTCAAAGTGGGCATTGCGGGTCTCGGCACCGTTGGCGCCGAAGTCGTCCGTCTCATCGAACAGCAGCAGTCCATCCTTGCCGCGCGCTGCGGCCGTGGCATCAAGGTCGTGGCGGTCACCGCCCGCAACAAGGCCAAGAAGCGCGGTATTGACCTGCGCGGCATTGACTGGATGAAGGACCCGCTGGCGGTCGCCACCCATCCCGAGGTCGAGTGTTTTGTTGAACTGATGGGCGGTGCCGGCGATCCCGCGCTCGGCGCGATCTCCGCCGCACTCGCGGCCGGCAAGTCTGTCGTCACGGCCAACAAGGCACTGGTCGCCAAGCACGGCGTCAAGCTTGCAAACGCTGCCGAGAAGCATGGCGGCGCACTGAATTATGAAGCCGCTGTCGCCGGCGCCATCCCGGTTATCAAGACGCTGCGCGAGGGCTTGTCGGGCACCTCCATCAACCGCGTCTATGGCATTCTCAACGGCACCTGCAATTACATCCTGACCCGGATGGAGCAGGAGGGCCTGTCCTTCGAGGAATGCCTCAAGGACGCCCAGCGTCTCGGCTATGCCGAAGCCGAACCGTCCTTCGACGTGGACGGCTATGACACCGCGCAGAAGCTCGCCATTCTTGCCAGCCTCGCTTTCGGCACCAAGGTCAATGAGGGCGCCGTCTCGGTGGAAGGCATCTCGACCATTGCCGCCGAAGATCTGCGCGCCGCCGCCGATCTCGGCTACCGCATCAAGCTGCTCGGTGTTGCCATGCGCACCAAGACCGGTATCGAACAGCGGGTGCATCCGACCATGGTGCCGCTGACCTCGTCCATCGCGCAGGTGATGGGTGTGACAAATGCCGTCACTATCGACGGTGCCGGTATTGCGCCGATCACGCTGGTCGGACCGGGGGCAGGCGGTGCCGCCACGGCGTCCGCCGTGCTCGCGGATATCGCCGATGTCGCACGCAATGTCCGCGCGCTGCCATTCGCGCAGCCGGTCGCGAAGCTCGCCACCACCACCAAGGCGCCGATGGAGCGCCATGAAGGCGGCTATTATATCCGCTTGATGGCCCGCGATCTCGCCGGCACTGCGGCGCGTATCGCCACGCGTCTCGCCGAACAAAAGATCTCGCTGGAATCGATCGTGCAGAAGCATCCGAACGGCAAGCTCGAGCCGATCGACGGCACCAAGAAATCGTCACCCGTACCGGTTATCCTGATCACCTATGCGACCTCCGAAGACGCCATGCGCCGCGCGTTGCAGGCGGTGCAGAAGGACAAGGTGATCTCGGGCAAGCCGCAGGTCATCCGTATCGAAAAGAACTGAACGCTCGCGTAAGAGTTATCGGGTCGAAAGATCCCGCCGGTAGTCGCCCTCACGGGGGCGTCTGCCCCCGCTGAACTAAAGGAGCCACTCGATGTCCACCCATATTTCCGTCCCGCCGCAGCAGCTCCTCGAGCGTATCCTGACGCTGGAAATCGTTCGTGTCACCGAACGCGCGGCAGTGTCGGCAGCGCGCCTGCGCGGACACGGCAAGGAAAAGGCGGCCGATCAGGCTGCCGTGGACGCGATGCGCCGCGAGCTCAACAAGCTGCCGATCGAAGGCACCATCGTGATCGGCGAGGGCGAACGCGACGAAGCGCCGATGCTGTTCATTGGTGAGAAGGTCGGCATCAATGCCGGCCCGAAAGTGGACATCGCCGTCGATCCGCTGGAAGGCACCACGCTCTGCGCCAAGGACATGCCAGGCTCGATCGCGACCCTCGCAATGGCCGACGGCGGCACGCTGCTGCATGCGCCGGACGTCTATATGGAAAAGCTGGCGATTGGCCCCGGCTACGACAAGAACCTGCTCGATCTCGATGCCCCCCCGGCCGAGAACATCCAGCGCCTCGCCAAGGCCAAGGGCGTGCCGGTGTCGGAGATCACCGCACTGGTGCTGGAGCGTCCGCGTCATGAACCGCTCATCAACGCGATCCGCGCTACCGGTGCCTCGCTGCGCCTGATCCCGGACGGTGACGTCGCCGGTGTCATCCACACCACCGATCCCGACAAGTCGGGCATCGATATCTATATGGGCACCGGCGGTGCCCCTGAAGGCGTGCTGGCGGCAGTGGCGCTGCGCTGCATCGGCGGACAGATGCTGACCCGCCTGATCCTCGACACCGACGAGAAGCGCGAGCGCGCCAGGAAGATGGGCGTCAACGATCCGAAGATGATCTACCGCATCGAGGACATGGCCAAGGGCGACTGCCTGTTCGCCGCCACGGGCGTCACCGATGGCGCGCTGCTGTCGGGCGTCAAATTCCGCGGCGACGTGATCGAGACCGAGACCATCGTGATGCGGTCTGTGACCGGCACCGTCCGCATCATCAAGGGCGAGCATCGCCAGCTCGAAAAATTCCATCTCGATTGAGCGCAAGCAGATGCCGAAAGTCGAGAATGTCGAGATCCGCCCGGTCGGCCCCGATGAACGCGCCGCCTGGGAGCCGTTGTGGCAGGGCTATCTGACCTTCTACAAGGCCACGCTGCCGCAGGCCGCCACCGATACTGCGTGGAAGCGCTTTCATGATGCCAACGAGCAGATGTTCCTGCTCGGCGCTTACGTGGACGGCAAGCTCACCGGCATCGTCCAGTTCCTGTATCACCGCTCGAGCTGGACGCCCGGCGATTACTGCTATCTGCAGGACCTGTTCGTCGACAGCAGCGCCCGTGGCCTCGGCGTCGGTCGCGCGCTGATCGAAGCCGTGTACACGAAGGCGAAAGCCGACGGCTGCAGCCGCGTGCATTGGCTGACGCAGAACGAAAACGCGCAGGCGCGCATTCTGTACGATCAGGTCGCCGACAATTCCGGCTTCATGCAGTATCGCAAGATACTCTGACAACACTCGTCGTTCCGGGGCGCGCCGAAGGCGCGAACCCGGGACCTCGTATTAGTTTGAACTCCGTAAAGCCAAACACTCTGGGATTCCGGGTTCGCGCCTTCGGCGCGCCCCGGAATGACGAGCTAAAAAATAAAACGGGAGCGAAACCATGAGCGACGTCACTGCCGTCAAAGCCCTCATCTTCGACGTGTTCGGCACCGTCGTCGATTGGCGCAGCAGTCTCATCAACGACTTCACCGCCTGGAGTGCGCCGCGTGGCATCACGGCCGACTGGCCGGCGCTCGTGGACGCCTGGCGGCAGGCTTACGTGCCCTCCATGGACAGCGTGCGTCATCACCCCGAACGCGGCTTCCTCAAGCTCGACAAACTGCATCGTCAGTCGCTCGAAACCCTCGTCGAGAAGTTCGGCATTAAGGGCCTCAGCGAGGCCGATCTGCATCATCTCACCCTCGGCTGGCATCGCCTGCATCCGTGGAAGGACTCCGTCGCTGGCCTCACGCGGCTGAAGACGAAATACATCATCAGTCCGCTGTCGAACGGCAATGTCGTGCTGCTCACCAACATGGCGAAATTCGGCGGCCTGCCATGGGACCTGATCATGAGCGCAGAGCTGTTCAAGCACTACAAGCCGGACCCCGAAAGCTATCTCGGCGCCTGCGAACTCCTGAGCCTGAAGCCGCATGACGTGATGATGGTCGCCGCCCACAACAACGATCTCGACGCCGCCCAGAAGTCTGGTCTCAAGACCGCCTTCGTCCCGCGCATCACCGAATACGGCCCGCTGCAGAGCCGCGACTTCAAGGCCGATGGTAACTGGGACGTGGTGGCAGAGGATTTTGAGGATCTGGCGAAGCGGATGGCGTGCTGATCCTGTAGCCCGGGTGGAGCGGAGCGTAACCCGGGGACATCAGCTTCAACTCGCTCGACATCCCCGGATTGCGCTCCGCTCCATCCGGGCTACGTCCTCCCATTTGCCTTGCGCGCCCATCATGCTTATCTGCGCGCATGGCCGCGACCACCGACATCCCCGAACTCATCCATCCCGCCTTTCTCGGCGTGACCCAATCCGCCACCGGCCGCATCTGGCGTGACCGGGTGGACGAGCGCGGGGCCGCGCGGGCGATGGCGATGGTGCAGCGGTTCAAGTTGCCGGAGATGCTGGCCCGCGTCATTGCGGGCCGCAACATCGCGATTGATGCGGTCGAGGATTTCCTCGATCCGACCATCCGAAAACTGATGCCGGACCCGTTCACCATCACCCAGATGGAAGCCGCTGCGAACCGCATTGCGGATGCTGCCGAGCGCGGCGAGCAGGTCGCGATCTTCGGCGACTATGACGTGGATGGCGCGACATCCTCGGCGCTGCTCGCCTGGCACTTGCGTCATTGCGGCCTCGATCCGCAGATCCATATCCCCGACCGCATTTTCGAGGGCTACGGCCCCAATGTTGATGCGATCCGCGCGCTGGCGGGGAAGGGCAATACGCTGCTCGTCACGGTCGATTGCGGCACCACCAGTTTCGAGCCGCTGGCGGAAGCGAAGAAACTCGGCATGTCCGTGGTGATCATCGATCATCATCAGGCCAATGAGGAATTGCCCGACGTCGATGCCGTCGTGAATCCCAATCGCCTCGACGACATTTCCGGTCTCGGCCATCTCGCCGCTGTCGGCCTCGTGCTGATCACGCTGGTCGCCGTCAATCGCGAGCTGCGCCAGCGTGGTTTCTGGACGCCGCAAAAGCCCGAGCCGAACCTGCTCGACATGCTGCATCACGTGGCGCTCGGCACCGTCGCCGATGTCGCGCCGCTGATCGGCCTCAACCGCGCTTTCGTCGCCAAGGGCCTGATCGCGCTCCGTCGCCGCGACCATGTCGGCCACACCGCGCTGATGGATGTCGCGCGCCTGAACGGCCCGCCGGAAGCCTGGCATCTCGGCTTCATGCTCGGGCCCCGCATCAATGCCGGCGGCCGCATCGGCCGCGCCGATCTCGGCGTGCGCCTCTTGCTCGAAGGCGATGTGTCGGAGGCCGCAAAAATCGCCGCCGAACTCGACCGCCTCAACATCGAACGCCGCGCCATCGAACAGGCCGCGGAGGCGCAGGCCGAAGCCGAAGCGTTGGCGTCGCTCGGCCTCGAGGACAAGGGCAGCGTTATCGTCACCGCCAGCGAAGGCTGGCATCCCGGCGTGGTCGGCCTCGTCGCTTCGCGCCTCAAGGAAAAATTCGCGCGTCCGTCCTTTGCCATTGCGCTGGAGCCGGGTGGCCTCGGCACCGGCTCCGGCCGCTCGATCTCCGGCGTCGATCTCGGCAAGGCCGTGCGGCAGGCCGTGGCGGACGGTCTGCTGTTGAAGGGCGGCGGCCACGCCATGGCGGCGGGTGTCACGCTGAAGAAGGAAAGGCTCGGTGAATTCCGCGCTTTTCTGGAAGAGCGTCTTGCGCCCGATGTGGCGAAATCGCGCAACGAGAAAGAGCTGTTCATCGACGGCGCGGTGACCGCGCGCGGCGTCACCGCCGATCTCGTCAACACGTTGAACCGCGCCGGACCGTTTGGGCAGGCCAATCCCGAGCCGGTCGTCGCACTGCCGGCGCATCAGCTCGCTTATGTCGATGAAGTCGGGCAGGCGCATCTGCGCGTGCGTCTGCGGGCGAGCGACGGAGCCATGGTCAACGGCATTGCGTTTCGCTCGGTCGGCCAGAAGCTCGGCAATGCGCTGATCGAGAATCGCGGCCAGCAGGTGCATGTGGCCGGCTCGCTCGCCGTCGATCGCTGGCAAGGCCAGGAGCGGGTGCAAATGCGCGTCATCGACGTGGCGGTGCCGTCGTCAGAGCCGAGGATGATCAGGTGATCACGACTGGCGCAGCAGTCTTGTCGAGTACCGAAATCGATCCGCCGGATGCACGCTGAGCGACACCTCCGCCAGCTCGCTCGATGCGAAC
The DNA here is from genome assembly GCA_002256345.1 of Bradyrhizobiaceae bacterium PARB1. Classification (GTDB taxonomy): domain Bacteria; phylum Pseudomonadota; class Alphaproteobacteria; order Rhizobiales; family Xanthobacteraceae; genus Tardiphaga. Next base: position 152,931 of record NKIY01000002.1, read on the forward strand.
AGATATTGCCGGCGGATCGACAGCGCGTGCGCGCCGGCCGCGGTCTTCAGCGGCTCCGCCATTTCCCGCGAGACGCCCACGGCGGAGATGTCCTGACGGATCTCGACGAAACGACGTCCTGAAATCTTCTCCACCAGCGTGCCGAAGATCTCGTGGTGCCCGCCCATCTTCGCGCGCACCTCGTCGGCGAACGCGCCGTCGATATACACATCCGTCCAGCAGATCGGCGTGCGCGTCGCATCGCCGGGCACCATGCGCACGCTCGAAATGCACAGCCAGCGCCGGCCCGGCCGGCAGCCGAGCTGGGTCGCCAGCTCGCTATCCGCGACCACATCTGCGACGCGTTGCACGTGCCGCTCCGTTTCCGTACCGAATTGCTGCACGGCCTCGATGGTATTCAGCGCCTGTGTAAAGCCGTCGCTGCCGCGGGCGGGCGCCGCAGCCTCCACACGGGTGCCGGCATTGCGCTTGCGGCTCACCAGCCCCGATGCCTGCAGTTCCTGCATCGCGGCGCGCACGGTCGAGCGGCTGACCGCGAACTGCTCTGCCAGCTCGAACTCCGTCGGCAGGACTGACCCGACCGGATGCCGGCCGTCGGCAATCGCCTCGGTCAGCGCGCGGGCCACAAATGCGTATCGCTTTTCCACCGGTGTCCTCGAACCTCTCACCCCGCATGCAAGCCTGATTGGTGGCCACCTCGTCAAGGAAGGAGGTTGACACAGAGTTTATGTTCGTACAATTTAATATGTACGAACATAATAGGGGAAACGCCATGGGCAGCACGGTTTTCGACTCGGTTCTATTCCGGGACATGTTTGGTACCGCCGAAATGCGGTCCGTGTTCACGGACGAAGCCCTGGTCGGCCGCTATATCGAGGCTGAGGTCGCGCTGGCCCGCGCCCAGGCGCGCATGGGCGTGGTGCCCAAGTCCGCCGCCGAAGCCATCGAAGCCGCCGGCAAATCCATCCAGATCGATTTCGACAAGCTCCGCCACGAAACGGAGATCGTCGGCTATCCCATCCTGCCGCTGGTGCATCAGCTCTCGGCTGCTGCGGGCGAGGCTGGCCGCTTCGTCCATTGGGGCGCCACCACTCAGGACATCATGGACACCGCCAATGTCCTGCAGATCCGCGCCGCGCTGGAGATCGTCGCGCGCGATCTCCGCGAAGTCCGCGACATCCTCAAGGCCACGGCGAAGAAGTACCGCGACACGCCGATGGCCGGGCGCACCCATCTGCAGCAGGCACTGCCAGTGACCTTCGGTTACAAGGCCGCCGTCTGGCTGTCCTCCATCGATCGCCATATCGAGCGTGTGGATCAGGCGCTGCCGCGCATTCTGCTCGGCGAATTCTCTGGCGCTGCCGGTACGCTCGCCTCGGTGGGCGAGGGCGGTCTCGAGATGCAGAAGCTGTTCTGCGAAGAGCTCGGTCTGCATCAGGCCTCGATCACCTGGCACGTCGCCCGCGACGGCATCGCGGAGGCGGTGACACTGCTCGGCCTGATCACTGGCACCCTCGGCAAGATCGCCACCGACGTGATGCTGTTGTCATCGTCCGAATTCGGCGAAGTGTCGGAGCCGTTCGTACCCGGACGCGGCGCGTCCTCCACGATGCCGCAAAAGCGCAACGCGATATCGAGCGAGCTGATGCTCGCTGCCGCCAAGGCAGTGCGCCAGCACGTTGCGACCATGCTTGACGGCATGATCCATGACCTGGAACGCGCCACCGGCCCGTGGCATCTCGAATGGGTGTCGCTGCCGGAAAGCTTCCTGCTCACGGCGTCGTCGCTGGCGAACGCCAAGTTCATGCTGGCTGGTCTCGTCGTGCACGAGAAGCGCATGCTGGAAAATCTCGGGATGACCCGTGGCCTGATCGTTGCCGAAGCCGTCATGATGGCTGCCGCACCAAAACTCGGCCGTCAGCACGCGCATGACGTCGTCTACGATGCCTGCCGCAAGGCCATCGAAGGCGGCGGCCAGCTTGCCGACATTCTCGCCGAGGTGCCCGAGATCGTCGAAGCGCTCGGCGGCAAGGACAACATCCGCAAGCATTGCGATCCCGCGAACTATCTCGGTCTGTGCGGGCCGATGGTCGACCGCGTGCTGAGCCTGAGCGGACGCTGAACAAAACAATCACAAGGGAGGAGTTTCAATGACCAGCACGGTTTTCAAGACGGCAGTCGTACTCGCCGGCGCGCTGCTGAGCGCTCCGGCGTCGGCGCAGGACTATCCGACCCGCACCATCACCATGAACATGCCGTATTCTGCGGGCGGCCCCGGCGACACCATCGCGCGCCTCCTGGCGCAGGCCATGAGCGGCCCGCTGAAACAGCAGGTCATCGTTGAGAACACCACCGGCGCCGGCGGCTCCATCGGCCGCGCCAAGGTCGCCGCTTCGCCGCCGGATGGTTACAATCTGCTGCTGATCCATATCAGCCACGCCACCAATCCGGCGCTGTATCCGAAGCTCAAATACGATCCGATCAAGGACTATGAGCCGATCGGGCTCGCCGTCGATCTGCCCTCGGTGTTCGTGGCGCGAAAAGATCTGCCCGCGAAGAATCTCGAAGAGCTGATCGCCTGGATGAAGGCGACCAAGGAGAAGGTGAACTACGCTCATGCCGGCATCGGCTCCGCCTCGCATCTATGCGGCCTGCTGCTCAATGCCGCCACAGGCACGTCGCCGACCCAGATCGCCTATCGCGGCGCGGGTCCGGCGATGAACGACATGATGAGCGGGCAGGTCGATGTGATGTGCGACCAGATCGTCAACGTGGTCGGCAATGTCGATGGCGGCACCATCAAGGGCTATGCGGTCACCAGCACCGAACGTGCACCGGCGCTGCCGAAACTGCCGACCACCGCCGAAGCCGGCTTGAAGGATTTCCAGTACACCGTCTGGTACGGCCTGTTCGCGCCCAAGGGCACGCCGAAGCCGGTGCTCGACAAGCTCAATGCCGCATTGAACGTCGCGCTGAAGGACGAGACCGTGAAGACCCGCCTTGGCGCGCTCGGCGCACAGCCGGTCGCGCCGGAACGCGCCACGCCCGAAGCACTCGCCACGCATCTGAAGGCGGAAATCGACAAATGGACGCCGATCATCAAGGCGGCCGGCGTCGTCGGCGCGCAGTGATCGCGCGCGGATAGTCGACTGACACGTTCGCAGGTCGTTGTGACGCGCGGAGGCGATGGCCGCCGCGTGGCCGGCGGAAGCATTTCCAAAGTAACGGCGTACAGCGCCGCTATGTCGAGCACGAGGATACGGACATGGCTACCATGGCAACCACGCAGGCCGGCGATCCGGCGCTGACCGCAAGATCGTCGAAGAAGAAGCCGCTATGGCGCAATCTCGGTGTTCAGGTCGCCGTCAGCATGGTGCTGGGCATCGTTGTCGGCCTGATCTGGCCCGAATTCGCCGCCTCGATGAAGGTGCTCGGCGATATTTTCCTGCGCCTGATCAAGACGGCGGTGGCGCCGCTCGTCTTCCTCACCGTGGTGGTGGGCATCGTTGCGGCGGGTGACATCAAGCGCGTCGGCAAGGTCGGCCTGATCGCGATGATCTATTTCGAGATCGTATCGACCATCGCGCTGGCGCTCGGGCTGGTGTTCGGAAATCTGATCGGCGTTGGCAAGGGCATGGGCCACGTCACTGCGCCCGCCGCAGCGACCAAGGGCGCCGAGGCGGCCGCGCATGCCGCCGCTAGCACGCATACCAGTTTCGATCAGTTCCTGATCAACATCTTTCCCGACAATTTCATCGGCGCGTTCGCGCGCGGCGAACTGCTTCAGGTGCTGGTGATCGCGCTGTTCTTCGGCTTCGGCCTGATGGCGCTGTCGCCGGAGAAGCGTGCGCCGATCGAGAAGGGGCTCAACACCATCTCGACCGCCTTCTTCGAATTCATCCACATCATCATGGCGCTGGCGCCGATCGGTACTTTCGGCGCGGTCGCTTATGCCGTCGGTTCGAACGGCACCAGCGTTCTGATCGCGTTGGCCTATCTGGTCGCGAGCTTCTATCTGCTGGTGGCGCTGTTCATCCTCGTCGTGCTCGGCGCCGTCTGCGCGCTGTTCCGCATCAACATCTTGCATCTGCTGCGCTACATCCGCGAGGAAATCCTGATCATGCTCGGCACGGCATCGTCGGAGAGCGTGCTGCCGCGCCTGCTGGAAAAGCTGCCGGCATACGGGCCGTCGAAGCAGACCGTCGGCCTGGTGCTGCCGACGGGCTATGCGTTCAATCTCGACGGCACGTCGCTGTTCATGTCGGTCGGCGTCATCTTCCTGGCCAATGCCTATGGCGTTCCGTTGAGCTGGGAGCAGGAGCTGGGTCTCCTCGCCATCATGTTGCTGACGTCGAAGGGCGCTGCCACGGTGTCGGGCGGCTCCTTCGTGGTGTTTGCCGCGACCGTGACGACATCGGGTATCCTGCCGGTCGATGGCCTTGCCCTGATCTTCGGCGTCTACCGGTTCCTGTCGATCGCGCTCGCGACCTGCAACGTGATCGGCAACACCGTGGCGGCCGTGGTGGTCGCCAAACTGGCCGGCGAGTTCGACGAGGAGACGTTCCGGCGCGTCGGCAGCGGTGCGGCGGAATGACGAACGGACGATCTTGGGCGCAGCTACTGGACGAGGAGAGCCGACGTGACAGGCGTTCGAACCGAACATGACTCCTTTGGCACCATCGCGGTGCCTGCGGATCGCTACTGGGGCGCGCAGACCCAGCGTGCGCTGGAGGTGTTTCAGGTCAGCGACGAGCGCTTTCCGGTCGCGCTGATCCGCGCCTTCGCCTTGCAGAAGATAGCCGCGCTGCGCGCCAATCTGCAGTTAGGGGCGATCGCGCCCGAGCTTGCTGCGCCGATCGAAACGGCCGCACGCGAATTGCAGCAGGGCCGTTTCGACGATCATTTCCCGTTGCCGATCTGGCAGACTGGCTCCGGTACCCAGACCAACATGAACGCCAATGAGGTGATCGCCAACCGCGCCAACGAAATGCTGGGCCAGCCGCTCGGCACCAAGACGCCGGTGCATCCCAACGATCACGTCAACTGCTCGCAATCGTCCAACGACAGCTTCCCGACCGTGATGCACGTCGCAACGGCGCTGGAATTGCGCAGGGCCTTGTTGCCGGCGTTACAGATGCTGCGGGATGAACTGCGCGCCAAGGCGGATGCCTTCGCCGACGTTGTGAAGATCGGCCGCACGCACCTCATGGACGCCGTGCCGATGACCATGGGGCAGGCGTTCGACGCCTTCGCGCGCCAGACCGATCATGCCATCGACCGCATCGAGGCCGTGTTTCCGCGCCTGCTGATGCTGCCGCAGGGTGGCACCGCTGTCGGCTCCGGTCTCAATGCGCCCGAAGGATTCGATCGCGTCTTCTGTGAGCAGTTGAACGAACTGACCGCTGTCGCCTTCGTTCCGAACCCGAGCAAGTTCGAAGGCATGGGCGCTCATGACGCGCTGGTCGAAGTCTCCGGCGCACTCAACGGCCTAGCCGTGACCTTGCTGAAGATCGCCAACGACATCCGATTCCTCGGCTCCGGCCCGCGCTGCGGCTTCGGCGAACTCGTGATCCCCCACGACGGGCTGACATCCTCGATCATGCCCGGCAAGCGCAACCCGACCATCGCCGAGATGCTGGCGCAGGTGTGCTTTCAGGTGACGGGCAACAATGCCGTCGTAACCGCAGCAGCCGCTTCCGGCAATTTTGAACTCAACGTCGCCAAACCGGTGATCGTCTACAACGTCCTGCAATCGATCCGCATTCTCGCCGATGGCGTGCGTGTCTTCGCCAGCCGGATGATCCGCGACCTCGATGTCGACCACCGCCAGCTCGCCGCCAATGTCGCGAATGCGCCATTGCTGGCAACCGCGCTCAATCCGGTGATCGGCTACGACAAGGTGGCGCAGATCACGGCCAAGGCGCTGGACGAGGCCATCACCCCGCGCGAAGCTGCCATGGCGCTGGGCCTTCTATCGGGTGAGGACTACGATCGTTATGTCGATCCGAAGCGGATGACGGGGGTCTGACGTTACGCACGCGTTACTTGGACGGAGCGGATGGACGGTTGGTGCCATCCGCTTTGCCTGTGCCTTGAGGGGCTTCCGCGTCAGCGACACACTTGTTGTAATATGTGCGTTGGTCTGCGCCTGATCCGGCCGCACTGCCGGCGGCGGGATTGCCAGGCACGCGCGGCGGAAACGCCTTCGCTGCGGCGGCGTTACATTTCCGCGCGACCTCAAGCGTGATGGCGTTGACAGTTGTGGGGGTCGAAGCGGCGGCGATCATCAGCGTCAGAAGGCCGAGCGTTCGCTTTCGCAATGAAAACTGCACGACGTGTTCTCTCATAGTGGGTTGAGCGAAGAGATACCCATTCTGCTGAAACTATCACCCGCCTTGGCGCAACCGCGCAAGCACCTTCAGTCCGCCATAGCCGTCCGCCGGCAGAAGTCCCGCTTTGGTCTGGAAATCCCGCACCGCCTGCATCGTGTCGTTGCCGACACGTCCATCGGTGCCGCCGGTGTCGAAGCCTGCGCGGGTGAGGCGGGTTTGCAGTTCCTGCACCTCCGCCAGCGTGAGGATACGCTCCGATCCCGGGAACGGCTGGATGAAAGGTGGCGCGCCGAGGATGCGGTCGCCGAGATGGCAGATCGCCAGCGCGTAGTTCATCGACGGATTGTAGCTGCGTACGGCGTAGAAGCCTTGTCCCAGCAAGAAGCTTGGGCCGCCTTGCACCGGCGTCCAAAGCTTCGCCGTTGCATTCGGCTGCGGGAATGCCTGTCCATCCGCACGCGCCACGCCGGCTGCGGCCCATGATGCGTAGCTGCGTTTCGCATCGGATGCCGCCGCGCCATCGGGGCGCACCTCATAGCCCCAATGCTCACCGCGCGGATATTTGCCGCGATTGACGAGGAAGCGCGCGCTGGAGCCGAGCGCATCGTCGGGCTTGCCGAAGGGCGAGACGCGGCCATCCTTGTCGTAGTCGATGCCGACATTGAGCCAGACTTCCGGCATCCATTGCGTATGCCCCATGGCGCCGGCCCAGGAGCCGCGCATTTCGTCGGGCGTGCCCCAGCCGTTCTGCACCACGCGCAGCGCGTTGATGAGTTCGGTTTCCCAATAGCTGCGGCGGCGCGGCTCTTGCCATGCCAGCGCAGCGAGCGAGGGAAACACCGGCCGCATGTGATTGGTCTGCACCAGCGGATCGCCATAGGCGGACTCGACGCCCCACAGCGCCAGCAACGTGCCGCGCTCGACGCCAAAGTCGCGCTCGATGCGATCGAATAGCGCGCCATTCTTGCGCAGCGCTTCCTTGCCGGCGGTGATGCGCCAGTCGGAGGCGCGGCGGTTCACATATTGCCAGACCTGCTCGTGAAACTCGGGCTGCTTCTTCATCTTCTGGAACACGGACATATCCGGCTCCAGGCGGCCCATCACGCGGTCATAAGTGGCGGCTGAAATGCCCTTGACCATTGCCTTGGCGCGGAAGCCATCGCGCCATGCATCGAAACCGGCAGGCGCGGCGAGGGCGGCTGAGGGCACGGCCAAGAACGCACCGGCGGCAAGGCCCGACTGCAATAGCGCGCGGCGCGATAGCTGTGGGACGTGAGAATCGATCTCGGTCATAACGACAGTGTAGCCACATCGGGATCGCCACGGCAGAGACATTGCGCCGCTGGAACCGTGATGGGCAATCGCGATCGTTAGTTGGCCGGCCGAGGGCGTGGCGGACGCTGGCCAAACCGGTTGCTGCCGGTCGATCCGGAAATGACGCCTATGGCCAGGAACGCGCCCACAAGCAAGGTCGATGCGTCGATGGAAAACAGCCGTGCTACAAAGGGAAGCGCTAGCACCGTTAGCATCCACCAACCTGACAAATCGGCGTCATGGAGTCGTTTGACCGATATTGCGATCAGTGGCCAGATCACGATAGTGACCGTCATGGGGATCGGGAGCCAAAGCGCGTGGAAGAGATCTGCCTTGTCCCAGACCTTTCCGCTCGTGTTGTAGAAAACGATCGCACCCATCACGCGGATCAAAATGCCGCTGACGGCCAGCAGGCCAAAGAAGCCCAAGCGGAACTCTTGCGCACTGATGCGACCCTGAAGGGACAAGAAGTACCAGCTGAAAACGGATATCATCCTGCGATCTCGACATGATGATTATGCCACGCCCGGAGACATGATGCTTGCCTGATTCATGCGTCAACCGCGCCCGTTGCGTCGAGTGATACCGTGCCGAACGGGTTCGAAAACTTGTAGCTGGGTTTTAGAAAAGTTAATTCGATTGCAGACATCGCGACTGCATGCACTGCGCGTTATCGGTTGAGCGCGGGTCCGAATAGGCGGGGTGCCACTTGTCAGACGCGGGGAAGCCCACCATCAGTTGCTTCCAATCAGACTGGAGAATGACGATGTCGACGAACGTGACCGCGCGCAGCGAGTTTGCCGATTTCCGTGCGCTGGTGCCGGATCTGGAGACCAAGATCCGCGCATTGGCCAGTGCAGCCGCTGAAGCGGGGCTCGATAAGGGGATGCTGGAGCTGGTGAAGATCCGGGTCTCCCAGATCAATGGCTGCGCGTTCTGCGTCCAGTTTCACATCAATCAGGCCGAAGGTCTTGGCGTCGGATCGGACAAGCTGCATCAGCTCGCGGTCTGGCGCGAGGCGCAGGTGTTTTCGCCGCGCGAGCGTGTGGCGTTGGCATGGTCGGAAGCGCTGACGCTGCTGCCGCACGGCGTCAGCGACGAGATCTATGCCGAAGCGAGTGTGGAATTCGATGCGAAAGAGCTGGCCTATCTGTCCTCGGCCATTGCCGGCATCAATGTCTGGAACAGGTTTGGCGTCATGTATCGCTGGACGCCGCCGGCCGCGAAATAGGCGCCAAACAAAAAACCCCGGAAGCTTTGAGCTTCCGGGGTTTGATGTGGGGCGGGCCGAGGGATCAGTCCTTGGCGCGCTCGACGTAGGAGCCGTCTTCGGTCAGCACCACGATGCGGGTGCCGGTGCCCACATGCGGGGGAACCGCGGAGCGGATGCCGTTCGACAGGATCGCCGGCTTGTAGGAGGACGAGGCGGTCTGGCCCTTGGTCACCGGCTCGGTCTCGACGACTTCGAGGGTGACGCGCTGCGGCAGTACGATGGCGACCGGCACCATGTCGTGCAGCGACAGCTTCACGACCATGTTTTCCTGCAGGTAAGGTGCCGAATTGCCGATGACATCCGGCGGAACCTGGACCTGGTCGTAGTTTTCCTGGTTCATGAAGTGAAAGCCGTCGCCATCCTGATACAGGAAGGAGAAATTCTGGTCCTCGATGGTCGCCTTTTCCACCTGGTCGGTGGTCTTGTAGCGCTCCGAGATCTTCACGCCGTCGCTGATTCGGCGCATTTCGATCTGGGAGACCGGGGTGCCCTTGCCGGGATGGATGTTTTCGGCGGACAGAACGACATAGAGCTTACCTTCTTGCTCGATGACGTTGCCCTTGCGAATAGAACTGGCGATGACTCTCACAGTGAATTTTCCTGAATTTGTCGGCCGAGGCCGGTTTGGGCACAATTGCCACGCGGCCTGCGAAGCGATTTCGGGGGGCAACATACTGATTTGCGGTCGGAATGCCAGCGCCTTGCAACCGAAAAAGGTGGCACTTTGACCTCCGAAACCGGCCAAATCTCGCCCTGGTGGAGCCCAAACCGGCACGCTGACCGCCGCGGTTTCCTGGCCGTGCGCGGTGCGATCACACGCGCCGTGCGGGCCTGGTTCGAGGCCGAAGGGTTTGCTGAGGTGGAAACCGGAGCGCTGACGGTATCGCCGGGCAACGAGACCCATTTGCACGCGCCGCGGGCAGATCTGACCGGTCATGACGGGGAGAAGCGCGAGCGGTATCTGCGGACATCGCCGGAATTCGCCTGCAAGAAGCTGCTGGCGGCCGGGGAAACGCGGATTTTCGAGCTGGCGCGGGTGTTCAGGGATCGCGAGCGCGGCGATCGGCATCTGCCGGAATTCACCATGCTCGAATGGTACCGCGCCAATGAGGATTACCAGACGGTGATCCGGGATACGGTCGCGATCATCAAGCTCGCGGCCGAGACGGCGGGGACGCAGATTTTCGATCTTCGCGGCCACAAAGCGGACGCAAGTTTGCCGCCGGAATTCCTCACGGTCTTCGATGCATTCGCGCGCTTTTCGGGCGTGAATCTTGCGGCAACCGTGCGGCAGCACGAGGGCGACAGAGCGGCACTCGCCGCTGCGGCGAAGAGCTGTGTGCGGGTTGCAGAGGACGACACCTGGTCGGATATTTTCAGCAAAATTCTGGTCGAACATGTCGAGCCGCATCTCGGGCAAGGACGAATGACCGTGCTCTATGAGTATCCGACACCGGAAGCGGCGCTGGCGCGGACCAAAGCATCTGATCCCCGCGTTGCCGAACGGTTCGAGGTGTATGCATGCGGCGTCGAACTTGCGAACGGCTTTGGCGAACTCACCGATGCCGATGAACAGCGTCGTCGCTTTGTTGAATCGATGGATGAGAAAGAACGGCGCTATGGCGAGCGCTATCCGATCGACGAGGAATTTCTTGCGGCGGTCGCGGCCATGCCACCGGCATCGGGCGTGGCGCTTGGTTTCGATCGGCTGGTGATGCTCGCTGCAGGTGCGACGAAGATCGATCAGGTGGTATGGACGCCGCCGGCATGAATGGTCCCGTCAAAATTCCGACTACGCTGCGACACGCAAGCGAGCTCGTCGCCGAGGGCCTGGCGCCGGAGCAGGCTCTGGCCGAACTCGAACGCGTGGCTGAGCGCTATGCCGTGGCTGTGACGCCGGCTGTGGCCGAGCTGATCGATCCCAACGATCCTGACGATCCGATCGCGCGGCAGTACATCCCGGATGCGCGCGAGCTCGATGCGCAGTCCAACGAGCGCGATGATCCCATCGGCGATCACGCGCATGCGCCCGTCGACGGCATCGTGCATCGCTATCCTGATCGGGTGCTGTTCAAGCTCGTCCATGTCTGCGCGGTCTATTGCCGGTTCTGTTTCCGCCGCGAGATGGTGGGACCGGGCAAGGAGACGGCGCTGTCGCGCGAGGCCTATGACAAGGCGCTGGGCTATATCCGCGCCCATCACGAAATCTGGGAAGTGGTCCTCACCGGCGGCGATCCGCTGATGCTGTCACCACGGCGGCTCCAGGAGATCATGGCCGATCTTGCCGCCATCGATCATGTCAAAATCATTCGCCTGCATACACGCGTGCCGGTGGCCGATCCCGCCCGTGTGAGTGACGAGATGATTGCGGCATTGTGCGTGAAGGGCGCATCGACCTGGGTCGCGCTGCATGCCAATCATCCACGCGAATTCACCGAAGCCGCGCGTGTTGCCTGCGCCCGTATGGTCGACAGTGGCATCCCCATGGTCAGCCAGTCCGTGCTGCTGCGCGGCGTCAACGACAATGCGGCGACACTGACCGCGCTAATGCGCGGCTTCGTCGAAAACCGCATCAAACCCTACTATCTGCATCACGGCGACCTCGCCCCCGGCACCGCGCATCTGCGCACCACCATTGCCGAGGGGCAGGCGCTGATGCGCGCCCTGCGCGGGAATGTGTCGGGGCTTTGCCAGCCCGATTACGTGCTCGATATTCCCGGCGGCTACGGCAAGGCGCCGATCGGACCGGGTTATTTGTCAGAGGACGGTGTGACAAATCCCCAGCGGACCGATGCCACGTCATTGGAATCAAGCTATCGTGTGATGGACTATTGCGGTGATGTGCATATCTATCCACCGAAGTCGTGAGAAGCGGCTTCCCACGAGATCGGTGTCGGAGACATGAAAATGAAAACACTGTTCGTGATGACGGCGAGCCTGTTCGTGCTCGGACATTCATTGGCGCTGGCGCAGGACTCGCAGCGCAATCTGCCGCCGAAGAGCCTGCGGTCGCAGCCGACGACGCAAACCGGTGCAGGAAACCTGCCGGAAGCGCCGATCGGCCATCGTCAGCCGCGCCCGTCGGATCTGCCGCCGGAGACCGGCAAGAACGATCCGAGCCAGATCGATGCTCAGGACCGCGCGCTGGATCGCACGATCAAGAATATCTGCAAGGGCTGCTGAGACGCGGAATTGTAGGATGGGTTGAGCAAAGCGATACCCATCGCCCCTCGCGCCTGACGTGATGGGTATGGCTGCGCTCAACCCATCCTACGGCTTTAGGCCTTGTTTCGCGCCGCGAGCGCCATCGCGATCAGCGACGAGCCGCCGATCAACAGATTGATGCCGACCAGTATGCCGATCGCCCAGGCGGCGGAGCCCGGCAGGCCGGAGATGATGAAGAAGGCGATGAGGATATCCATCAGGCCGGACATGGCGAGCCAACCCCAGCGCTCGGACAACTCCTTGCGATGCTGGAGCGCGTACATGATGGTGGCGACACCTTCGGCAAGGAAATAGATTCCGACCACCACGGTGAGCGTCAGGGTGCTTTCCAGCGGCCGGGCGAGCAGCACGACGCCGGCGGCGATGCCGAGCAGCGCCGAGATCAGCGCCCACCAGAAGCCCGGCATCTGACGTGCCCAGAACGTCATGGTCAGCGCGGCAACGCCGGAGATCAGGAACATCCAGCCGAGCATCACAGTAACTGCCACGCTGGCAATGGGTGGCAGGACGATGGCGACGAGGCCGAGGACCACCAGCACGATGCCTTCAATCAGGAAGGCCTTCCAATGGCTGCGCACGGTGTCGCTCATCTTGGACTGCAGGTCGGCAAGATCGGGAGGCAGGGTCATGGGATGGTATCCTGATTTGTCGGATAGGGACTCATTATAGCCACGAGACGGCCCGGACGCGAATGCGGTCCGGCCCCCTGTCAGGATCGCCGACAATTTTATGGAATGTTACTGCTGAACCGGCATTGCAGGGGCGGCAGTGCGCATGCGGTTGCGACCGAGGAAATAGGCGGCGCTGGTCAGCACCAGCAGTACGACGCCGATGGCGATCGAGGTGAAGCCGAGCGGCACCAGCACCATGGTCATGCTGCGTTCGGGATTGCTGTACCAGTGCTGCACGGACGAGACCAGGAAGGCGGTGCCCGCAAAGCCGGCGGCGCCGCCGGCGAAGGTCAGCGCCCACATGCCGCGCAAATGCGCGAGGCGCTGCCGCGATACATCGGTATGCGGCGCGTGATGGGCGCCGATCCGGCGCACCAGCCGGGCGGCAAGGGCGATGGTGCCGAAGCCGAACAGCATTCCGGCGCCCTCCAGCGCACGGCGGCCGAGGCCAACGATCTCGGGATGCTGTTGCAGGGTCAGGAGCGGCAGGTCGTAACAGGCATGCAGCGTCACCGGCGCCAGCACGATCAGCAGCGGCGTGCGGATGAAAGCGAGGCTGTCGCGGCGATGGGCGCCAAGCGCACGCCCGGAACGGGCGATCGCGATATAGGCGCCGGCAATGACGCCGAGCGCGCCGTGGAATGGCACCGTGAGGACGCTGCGCAGCACCGCCAGCGTACGCCACATCTCCGGATAGCTGAGAAGATAGACGAGGTTCTCATAAGCCGCGAAGCCGAGCCCGGCGGCGGCGCCATAGACCACGGTGTCCATCGGATCGGCGGTGCGCGCGCGCTGTGTCGAGACCGCGACGATGACCAGGATCTTCACGATCTCCTCGGGCGCGGCGATGCCGAACACCGCATGCAGCACCATTGTCCAGGTCGGATCGTCGGTGAGGCCGGGGATGGCCGCGAACAGCGCCCGCGAAAAGCCGAGCAGAGAGATGCTGGCAGCCCCGAGCAGGAAAGATACCCAGACCAGTCCCGGCGGTCCCGGCCGCTCGTCGGCGGCAATGACCAGCCAGAGCACCAGCAAGGCAGGCGCAACGGCGGCAATGCCGATCACGGTTGGGAGCGATTCGAGGGTGTCCATGATGGATTAAGTATAGGGCGCCAGTGCTGTGGGGAAGGGTTGTGCGGTCGCAGGACACACCTTGGGGAACCAAATGCCGCCGGGCCGATTGGACTTTCAAACCATGCCACGACGGGGACTTGACCATGTCCGATGATGCACCGACCCCGCCCTTCATCTATGAAGGCGTCGATCTCGTACCCGAGGAAAAATCCACCCTGTCCGAAGTGGTCGATACCGTGAAGGGCGCCGCCCATCGCGTCAGCAACACCATCGAGGCCGGCAAGAGGCCGGGCATGCCGCTCAGCATCCTCGCCAATGTGACGCGCGAGGCGCCCCTGGGATCGCTGCTGGTGGCCTTCCTGCTCGGCGTCGCCGTCGCGCGGCGGCGCTAGGCGCCGAGGGACACAGGCTGGTTCGCGGGCGATGACCTGTCGGCGAGTTCCACCAGCGTGTCGGTAGAGGCGATGACCGAACGCCGGTGGGTGATGGCGAGCACCGTGACGTCGGCGCAGAGAGCGCGGACGTGGCTCATGATGTTGCGTTCAGTGCCGTCGTCGAGCGCCGAACTGGCTTCATCGAGAAACAGCACACGCGGATTTCCATAGAGGGCACGGGCAATGGCGATGCGCTGGCGTTCGCCGCCCGATAGTTTGAGGCCACGCTCGCCGACATTGGTTTCAAAGCCACCAGGCAGTTCGTCGATGAACGACAGGATTGCCGCCTTTGCCGCCGTTTCGCGCAAACGCGTGTCGTCGCGCGGACGGCCGAGCAGGATGTTGTCTGCGAGGCTTTCATTGAGCAGCACCACGTCCTGCGGGACCACCGCCACGATGCGGTACCAATCGGCCCGGGAAATGCTGGTGAAATCGATGTCGTCCACCAGAATGCGGCCCTGTTGCGGGGCGATGGATTTCAGCGCGAGCTTGAAGATGGTCGACTTTCCCGCGCCGGTGTCGCCGACGATGAAGGTGATTGCGCCGCGGCGCGCCGTGAAGCTGACGTCTTCGACGCCGCGGCCGTTGCCATAGGCAAAGCCGACACGCTCGAAGCATATCCGGCAGTCCTGCGGCGCGAAGCCGTTTCCGCGAGGGGCATCTTCCTCTTCCGGCGCCTGCCACATGGTCGAGAGCGGTACCAGTTGCGCGCGGGCGCGGGCAAAATTGTCCATTGTATTGGCGATCATCTCGAAGGGATGATTGAGCTGCAGCAGCAGCGTATTGAACAGCACGAGATCGCCGATGGTCAGGGTGCCGGCCTGATAGTTCGGCAGCAGCAGCACGAAGTTGATGGCGAACTGTGCGGCGAGGCTGACGCCAAGCACGGCCGACATGGCGATGCCGCGCAGCATGTAGGCGTGCCAGTGATCCCTGACGGAGCGCGCCTTCTCGGCGAAACGTTGGCTCATCCAGCGATGACTCCCGAGATGGCGCAGCGTCTCCATGGCGTTCATCGCATTGCCGACGAAGCGCGCCGTGTCCTGGGATGCGGTCATCGCCGCACCGAGGCTGCCCTTGGAACGGCGCGTCACGATCACCGCAAGGCCGATTGCAACAAAGCCGTAGGCGATGACGGTCGCGATCACTTGCAGATTGAGCAGGGCGCCGAGCGTGAACAATGTGAGGGCGATCTGCAGCGCGCTCGGGACGAGCACGATCAATCCGATCTGCACGAATGTCACCAGCGCACCGCGCCCTTGCGCGGCGGCATTCTGGATTTCGGCAGGGTTATGCGTCACGAAGAAGTCGGCGCGTTTCTTCAGGATACGGTCGAAGAACTGCGTGCTGGTGATGAAGCCGAGATTCTCGGCGGTGATCACCGACAGAAATTGTACGATCCGCAGCAGCGCCGACGCGAACCCGACCAGCGCCGCATAGGCGACGAAGGCCCAGGCGAGATCGATGGCGATGGATTCTTTCGGCAGCCGGTCGATCAGCCGCGAGAACAGATACGGTCCGGCGATGCTGCTGACGCTCGACAGCAACACGATGGCGACGACGGAAAGCAGCGCGCGCCAATCGGACCTCCAGTAGGCCATGAGGATTTCAGCGACCGGGCTCTTGCTTGCGGACGTGCTCATGACTGCCGTTCTGGGATGGGCCGATCGGGCCGGCCTGAATATCAGGGGGTGCAAAGCGCGACCAGCCGCAATCGGCCATCATCGAATGATTCTGATTGGGAACGATGACTAGCGGCTACGCTTGCGCTGGACCGTTGCAGCTTTGGAGCGATTGCGATTGTTGGAGGTGGCGCGCGAGCGGGAGCGTCTCGGTGTTTCGCGAGCGGACGGCGTATCGTCGCTAGCTGCGGTGCTGGCGAAGGACTGGCGCAGATTGTCGAGCGAGGCGGTGAGGGTGCCGACCTGTTCGGTAAGCTTGCGCGTCTCGTTCTGCTGCGAGGTCAGCAGTCGTTGCATCGTCAGCAACTGATCCTGCACCACCTGAAGCTGGTCGATGGATTGTTGCTGCGTGGCCTCGATGCCCTTGGTTTTCTCGACCAGCTGTTCGGAGGCCTGTGCGACCCGAGCCTGTTGCAGCCGCGAAGCGGTGAGGCGCTCGGGCTCCGGCGTGTTGCCGCTATAGGTGCGCCAGGCAAAGATGCTGCCGATGCCGAGGATAACCAGAACCAGCGCCGCGGCGGTGATCAGGATCGGTTGCTGGCCGATCTCCTGCAGCGGCGATCGGTTGCTGCGCCGCAGCGGGGCGGCGCGTGCCGGTGCAGCGTCTTCCATGGGGGGCAGGGGATGGGCCTGCGAATGGCTCGTCATCTCGACCATGAAGCTCGAAGTCCTCAGCAAGCTCAAAGTCCGCCGGCGGGCGATCGTTCCCCGGCCGGGCGAGGGAATCCCGGAACGTGCAACAGCCCGCAGGCTCGCGGCGAAGTTCAGCCAAATTAAGACGAATCCGGCGGGCAGGATGCAGAGCGAGCCAGCTCAATCTGGAACCCGTAAGTATATGAAACCGCGACTTAAATCGTCGATTCATCGGGCACCGGCCGGTTCGGCGGCAAGTCAGTGCGATTGCGACAGGAGCCCCAAGACGTCGCGATCGCAAGACGGGGCAACGCACGCCTGCGGTTTGCATTGTCGTCTGAACGTCATCTATCGGCTCTAAGAGCGAGGCTCGATTTGGGTGGGCAGATATCTCCGTGTCGCGATGGAGCGCTGCGGAAGGTGTGCCGTGTGGCGCTCGTGAATGCCTTGTTATGTCCGGATATCTGGCCGCGCTCGATGAATGTATCGCGCGCCTGTCTGCGCAGATTGGTCCTGCCTTTCGCGGCGGGATCATGGGCGTCGTCTGGTCGATCGCTGCGACCTGCGCGCATGCCGCGGACGCCCGTTTCCATTTCGATATTCCGGCGCAATCGCTCGAAACCGCGCTCGCGGCTTATGTGGCGGTAACGGGCGTGGAAACCATTTACGACAGCGAGCTCATGGGAGCGCGGCAATCCACGGCAGTCAAAGGCGTGCTTGCACCCGACATTGCTTTGCGCGTGTTGCTCGAAGGGACCGGCCTGTCGGAGATCTCTACAGGCAATGCCTTCGCTGTGGTCGATGCGCCGCGGGGGCAGCATTACGGCGGCGCCCGGTTGTCCGAGTTCGGCCCGTATTACGGCAGTCTCCAGGACGGCTTCGCACACGTCTTCTGTCGCCACGTGGAGACCGTTCCCGGAGATTTCCGTGCGATCATCCGCTTTTCCATCGGATCAACCGGCGAACTGCGAAATCTCAGGCTGCTGAATTCGACCGGCAACCTGCGCCGGGATGCCATCATTGCAGATGAATTGCACGGCATGACATTCGATCCGCCGCCTGCGCGCATGCCGCAGCCGATTACGATGATGGTCGCGCCGCGCGCCGCCGCGCGAACAGGCGACTGCGCTGTCAGGCTTGGCGGGCAAGGCGGATATCCGCGCATGGTGCGGCCATGACGGATTCCAGCTGGATCGGGCTCCGCCAGTTGCTAGTGGATCGCTATGACGACTACCGGAGGCGTCTGACACGGCGTCTCGGCTCTGCCGAACTGGCCCGCGAAACGCTTCACGAGACATGGCTGCATCTGCACAAGGCGGAGCCGACCGGCGCCATCGTCAGTCCACCGAGCTATCTGCTCCGCATGGCGTTCAACATCGCGACCGATCGCGGCCGTCAGCAGTCGCGACTGGCGCGTCGGGCTGAGGTGATGGCGGTGCTCGAGATGGCGGACGAAGCGCCGTCGCCGGAGCGCGAACTCGTCTCCCGCCAGGAAGTTGCGGAACTCGAACAGGCCTTGCAGGAGCTGACGCCGCGGCGGCGCATGATCCTGCTGGCCTCGCGCGTCGAGGGCGTGACGCTGCAGGAAATCGCCCGCCGGCTCGGGGTGTCGCAACGCCTTGTCGAGCTTGAACTGAAACACGCGCTCGATCATTGTGCGCAGCGCCTGCAGCGTCAGGTGGTCAAAAGATTCGGTCCGAAACCCCGGGAAGCGTCTTAGGGATGACCGACCGCAATTCCTGCCGCCATCAATCGAACCGACGACCGTGATCGCAGCGCTCCCGAATAACGACGATCTGAGTGCCTTGCAGCGCGAAGCGCTGGGCAGGGTGCGCCGGCTCGTGTCCGGCGAAGCGACGATCGCGGATGTCGAGGATGCCAAACGGTGGCAGGCGCAGAGCCCCAAACACGCGGAGGCCTTCGCTTTCGCCAGCCGCTTGTGGGGACAGCTCGGGCCTGCTGGACAGAACGTGCTGATGCGCAGCGACGAACGTCTGCCAGTGGCGGCGCATCGCGCGACGTCCTATCGGCCGAGCCGGCGGCTGGTGATCGGCGGCGCGCTCGCGGCCTGTGCGGCCTATGCCGTGGTGCGCCCGCCGCTGCAGCTCTGGCCGTCGATGTCCGAGTTCGCGGCGGACTATCGCACGGCGGTGGGCGAGCAGCGCCGCGTCGCGCTCGCGGATGGTGCGTCGATGGAATTGAATACGCGCACCAGCGTGGCGCTCAGGACATCGGGCGAGGCCGGTAACGGCATCGAGCTGATCGACGGCGAGGCGCTGATCGACACCGGCGGCGACCTCAGCCGGCCGCTGATCGTGATCGCCGGCAACGGCCGCGTCAGCGCCACCGGCGCGCGATTCAATGTGCGCTATGACGGCGCTACCTCGTGCATCACCTGCATTGCCGGCGAGATCGATATCCATCGTCTCGGCGCGACGGAGCGGCTCGCAGCGCGGCAGCAATATACGTATGGCGCGCGAGGAATCGGCGCGGCGGCGGCGGCGGATCCTGTGGCGGCGACGGCGTGGCAGGACGGACTGCTCGTGTTCCAGCGCACGCCGCTGGCGGCTGTCGTGGATGAGATCAATCGCTACCGGCCCGGCAAGATCGTGCTGATGAATGCACGCCTCGGCGAACGCACCGTCAATGCCCGGTTTCGCGTGCAGAATGTCGATGAAATCATGACACTGGCGCAACAGGTGTTTGGCGCCAAGGTGACGTCGCTGCCTGGTGGGCTGGTGATTTTGAGCTGATCCGCAAACTTTCCGGATTCTTCAAAAATCTTTTCGGTCTCGCGCAGCGGCAAACGTCCTTACCGGTCGAGAGAACGTGTGGCGCGCAGGCGCGACGTTTTCTTCGTCAACGTCGTTTGCCCGGAAGGCCCGCCATGTCCATCTCCCGCTCCGCTCAAGGTTTTGCCGCCACTGCGTTTCTGCTCGCGGGAACGAGCTTTCTGGCATTGACCGCGAACGCTCCGGCGGCGCTGGCCCGCGCGCTGAACGGCGGCAGCGGCGGCTCGCCCGCACCGGCGATTGCCTCGGAAGCTGCGGCGCAGGCGGCACAGCAGGCCGTGGCGGCCACGCGGCAGACGCAGGAATCCCTCGCACGTGCGGCGCGCGCCATGCAGGACATCCAGAGTGTCCAGACGGCGGCACGTGCAGCAGCTGCGGCGGCGCAGATGTCGGCGACGGCGCCCGTTGTGGTGCCGAACGGTCTCGGGGCAGGCGGCCTGCTGCCGAACGCGCCGCAGAACTGGCTCAATGCCAATGCGCCGACCCAGAGCGTCGATGGCAACGGCCAGACCCAGGTCGGCATCCGCCAGACGGGCGCGCAGGCGATCCTCAACTGGACGAGCTTCAATGTCGGCGCCCGCACCACGCTGACCTTCGACCAGCAGGGCAGGGCCGACTGGGTCGCCCTCAACCGCGTCGACCGGACCATGGGTCCGAGCCAGATCCTCGGCAACATCAAGGCCGACGGTCATGTCTATGTGATCAATCAGAGCGGCATCATCTTCGGCGGCAACAGCCAGGTGAATGTCGGGTCGCTGATCGCCTCGACGGCCGGCATCACCGACAGCCAGTTCCTCAATAACGGCATCTATGGCGTGCAGACCGGCACGAGCTTTGCCCCGAGCTTCCTGGCGGCCGGCGGCAAGGTCGTGGTGGAGGCGGGTGCCGCGATCTCGACGAATGCGCCTGTTTCCGCGACCGTGGGCGGCGGCTATGTGCTGATGATCGGCTCGCAGGTCGAGAATGCCGGCGCGATCACGACTCCGAAGGGCCAGACCATCCTCGCCGCCGGCGACGATTTCGTGCTGCGCCGCGGCTTCGGGACCGATTTCAACCAGTTGTCGACGACCCGCGGCAGCGAAATCGCGCCGATCATCCGCAATGCGACCAGCGGTGGCGTTATCAACACCGGCCAGATCTTCTCACCGCAGGGCGATATCACGCTGGCCGGCCGTGCATTGACGCAGGACGGCGTGCTGGTGTCGACGGCCTCGGTCAATCAGCGCGGTACGATCCATCTGATCAATTCCGCCAGTGACGCGGTTGGCAGCGTCACGCTCACCGGTCGCAGCTTCAGCGCCATCCTGCCGGAACTGGACTCGAAGGACACCGCGCTCAACTCGCAGCGCGATGCGCTGATCGCAGCATCGGGCCGCAATCCGCTCGCCATCGATCAGTTCGACAACCTGTCCAAGCTGACGGATCGCCGCGACCAGTCGCGCGTCGAGATCGTCACCGGCGGTATCGTGAATTTCCAGAACGGCTCGCTGACCATGGCACAAGGCGGCCAGGTCTCCGTAACCGCCGGCAAACGTGTCTTCACCGAGACCGGTGCGGTGATCGATGTCTCCGGCGTCACCGGCGCGCGGCTGGCGATGTCGGCCAATCAGGTGCAGGTCAACGTTCAGGGCAACGAACTCAGGGACTCTCCGATCAATCGCGACAGCGGCGCGCTGGTGAACAAGAATGTCTGGATCGACATCCGCGATCTTATCTATGTCGCAGCCGGTACCGGCGGCTACGCCGGAGAGCGCTACTACACCCAAGGCGGCCTGCTCGAAGTCGGCGGCTATCTCGCCAATACGCCGCACAGGATCGGCGAATGGGCGGCCGTCGGCGGCACCATTACGTTGGCCGGCCCGGAAGTGGTGGCGCAGCAGGGGGCGAAGTTCAACATCTCCGGCGGCGCGGTCAGCTATGACGCCGGCTATATCTATTCCACCAAGCTGATCGGCACCGACGGCCGCCTCTACAGCTTCGACGATGCGCCGGCCAGCATGAAGTTCATCGGCGCCGCCGGCGGTTTCGTGCGCACGCACAATATCCAGGGCAAGGTCTCCGATCAGCTGACCGAAGTCTGGAGCACGCTGTTCGACCGCTCTATGTCGCGCCGCTGGGAGGACGGCTACACCGTGGGCCGCGATGCCGGCAGGCTCAATCTCGCGGCGCCGACGCCGCTGGTCGAGGCGGATATCATCGCCGATGTCATCAAGGGCGAGCGGCAGGCCAGCGCTCGCGCGGCCAATGTGGCCGATGGCTACAAGCAGGTGCAGAACGCTGCACCGCTGCAGGGCACGCTCGGCCTCGGCCGCTATGATGCGACCGGCACCACCGATATCGGCTTCTACGGCTCCGATGTCCGCTTCGGCGATTTTGCCGCGATCACGGCCGGCATGAAGGCTGGCGATACGGTGCCGTCGGCGCGCAAGAACACGGCGTGGTTCGATGCCGGCTACATCAATTCCCTGAAGCTCGGCGGCCTCGATTTCGGCACGCTCGAAACCATTACCTTCGAGCGCCCGGTCACGCTGTCCGAGGGCGGCCGCATCACGCTGGTGGCGCCGGTCGTGGACTTCAAGGCGAATGTCACCGCGCGTGGTGGCGCGCTCACCGCGGACAACTACATTCGCGAAAACAACCTGGCAGGGCGAGGTATCGAGGCTGTGCTGCTGAAAGACGGCAAGGCATCGATCACGATCCATGAAGGCGTGACGCTCGATCTCAGCGGCCAGTGGGTGAACGCGGCGAACGACCGCGCCGACATCAACAAGCAGGCCTATGTCGATGGCGGCTCGGTCACGCTGAAATCGACCCATGACGTGACCCTGCAGAAGGGGGCGACCATCGACGTGTCCTCGGGGGGCGCCGTGCTACCGAATGGCAAGTTCAAGGGTGGGCGCGGCGGGGATGTCGCGCTGATCGCCGATCAGCAGGTTCTCAGCACGCAGGCCGACGGGCTGCTCACGCTCGACGGCGACATTCGCGGTTATGGCGCATCCGGCAGCGGCACGCTGAAGCTGGCATCGGGAACGGCGATCTCCATCGGCGGCAAGATTCTCAAGACCGACGGCGTGCTCGGCGCCGGCGAGAAGGCGCCAGCCGATCTGGTGCTGCTGCAGGATTACTTCGTCAAGGCAGGCGAGATGTTGCCGGGCGACTATACGTTTCAGGCCGACCGGTTCATGGGCGGCGATCGCCTCTTCGATAGCGACTTTAAGGTGATGGTGCCGGATTTCGAGAACATCGTCCTGGCTGCAGACTGGACCGTGCCGTTCGGAAACGGAAATAACGCTTACACCATGCTGACATCGTCCAATGGGCCGGTTACCATCACGGGTAAACTCAATGCGATTTCGTTAGGCTTGGCGCCGACGGTTCTTCGCGCCGGCACGGTTGTCACGATCCCCCGCGGCGTTACGAGCAACATTGCGGGTTACGTTCTGCCAGCTGATGTCTTCCCCAATGGCATTGCCGCGGTGAAATATGTGTGGGACGGGAGCGCGTGGATATGGGTCCCATCGACCTTTACCAAGACGATCTCGGCCGGAACGGTTGCGCCGAACGATCTCACGCTGGCGGCAGGCACGCGGATCGTTGCGGGCGCGCTGACGGAGCGGGCCGCGAGCGTCAAGCCGATCCTGCAGTTGCAGGCGTCGTTGTTCCAAAGCGGTTTCTCGAATTACGACATCAACGGCCGTCGTGGTGTCGTGGTGACCGAGAACACGCGGCTCGATCTCGCGATGCCGGTCTATCGGCTGGGCGAGAACGCCCTCGGTCTGGCAACCGGCACGGCGCCATCGCGCGCGCTGGATGTCTGGACGCCGCCCGAATGGACCGAGGACAGCCGCAATGCGCGCATGACCCCGCGCGGCGGCGCCAGTATTTCGCTGCGTTCGACCGAGGTGACCACCGGCGAATTGCCCAGCGCGCCGGTCGAGATTCGTGCGGGCGCAACCATCCGCGTGGATCAGGGCCAGTCGATCACCTTGCAGGGCAGGGACATGATCATCGACGGCGCGCTCACCGCGCCCAGCGGAACCATTAGCCTGACCCAGCCGGTCGATCCGGCGCATCCGGGCCACGGCCGCAAGCCGGGCGTCATCTGGATCGGCGAGAAGGCCGTGCTCGATGTGGCCGCGCGTGCCATTACCGCGACGGACGCACGCGGGCGGACCTATGGCGTGGTCGCCAATGGCGGTTCGATCCTGATCGGCGGCGCGCGTGACTGGGACCAGACCGGCCAAGCCATCGCACCCATCGCCTTCGTCGTGGTTCGCGCCGGGGCAGTGCTCGATGCCTCGGGTGCCAGCGCGGTGCTGGATATCCCGGCCGGCGGTCTGCAGCAGACAAGTGCGCCGCTCGACGTCGCCAGCAATGGCGGCTCCATCGTTCTCAAATCGAGCCATGGTCTCTATCTCGACGGCACCATGCGCGCCGCGGCGGGCGGCGCCCATGCGGCCGGCGGCACGCTGGCGCTGGCGCTCGAAGCACCGATCTATGCGCCGAGCACAATGGCCGTTGACGTGCTGCGTCATCGCGAATTGGTCATCGCAGACATACAGGGCGACAGCCCGATCGCCGGGGCGACATCGTTGGCGTCGGCACGCGCCGCTCTTGTCACCGGCACCGCGCGGCTCGGCGTCGATCGTGTCCGGGCCGGCGGCTTCGACGATTTGTCGGTGCTGGTCGATGGCGTGCTGTCCTTCGACGGCAGCGTCGCGCTGTCGATGCGCCAGGGCATCAGCCTCTATGCTGGTGCCTATGCGATGACCGAGGCCGCGCGCGACGATGCGCGCGTTGCGCTTGCGGCTCCCTATGTGCGACTGGCAGCAAGCACGCGAATTCCCGACGTGGAGAAATATGTCGTCCCTGCCGTGCGCTGGGAGGCAGGCTACGGCGAGCCGACGACGCGATCGAGCGCTTCCGTTTTCAGCATCAATGCCGATCTCATCGATATCCGCGACCGCGTCAGCTTCGGTGTGCGCCAGACCATGGATGTCGATGACGTCAAACAAAACTATACGGTCGATCGCCGCGGCTTCGCGCTTGTTGACCTCACGAGCCGCGGCGATATCCGTCTGCTCGCTCAGACACCGACCATTTCCACGATAACCGGGCTGTTGTCGCCGGGCAGTATCGGCCTGACCGCCGCGCAGATCTATCCCGCGACCGGCGCCTTCGCATCGATCCGCGCCGGCTATGTTACGCGCACCGACCGGGATGCACTGGCCGGAAGCGTGCTCGATATCCGTCGCTATGGCGATACGGTTCCCGACATGCCGTATTCGGTATTCGGCAGCCTGGAACTCGCGGCCGAAACCATCAATCAGGGCGGCATCGTCCGCGCCCCGTTCGGTACGCTCCAGTTCGCCACAATCAACAATCTCGCGCGTATTGATATGGTCCATCTGCTGCCGGGGAGTATCACGTCGGTGAGCGGCGATGGGCTAACGATGCCCTATGGCGGCACGGTGGACGGCATCGCCTATAACTATAACGGCGCCGCCGCGAAGCTGGCCGGCGCGGGCAATCTTGGCATGTTGCGCTTCTTCGCGCGTCATCTCGATGTGCAGTCTGGCGCCGTTCTCGATCTGTCGGGCGGCGGCGAATTGACGGGCGCAGGATTCCTGTCGGGGCGCGGCGGTTCGGTGAACGTCCTCACGACGCCCTTCGTCAACTCCAATCCCGCCTACACCTACAGCGCCAAGGGCAATCAGGTTTACGCCATCGTTCCCGGCAAGGCCGGCGCCTATGCGCCGGTCGTGCAGGAAGCGGGCTTCGGCCTGCCGAAAGTTGGCCAGCAGATCACCATTCCCGAGGGCGTGCCGGGCCTTGCCGCCGGCACCTATACGCTGATGCCGGCGACCTATGCGCTGCTGCCCGGCGCCTATCGCGTCGAGATCGGCGCCAGCATGCTGCCGAATGCGGCCGGTGTCGTCCCCACCGGTAACGGCTCCTATATCGCCAGCGGATATCTCGGCACGGCCAATACCGACATTCGCGCCTCGCTGCCGAACCGGTTGATCGTCTCGCCGGGCAGCGTCGTGCGCAGCCATTCGTTCTATAACGAGACGGGCTACAATGCCTTCGTGCTGGCGGACGCAGTGCGCATCGGCGTGCCGCGTGCGGCGATGACCGTCGATGCACGTCTGCTCGACATCCAGTTCGGCGATATGCGCAGCGGCGACAACCGACCGGCTTTCGTCTTCGATGGCGATCTGCGCATCGCCGCAAAGCAGGGATCGGGCGGTTATGACGGCACCGTGCAATTGCGCGGCGTCAGTGAAATCCTGGCTGCCGGCATGAGCGCCACGCCAGCGCCACGCGGGGCGGCAGTTTATGCGGACGAGATCAACAAGCTCGATGCTCCGCGTCTGGCCATCAATGCCGCGATTGGCGTCACTTACGGTCAGGACGGGCGACGCGCCTTCATTGAGTCCGAGCAGATTGACACCGTTGTGCGCAGCGGCGCGCATCTCTCGGCGGCGGAAGTCATTCTGGCCAGCAGGGGATATCGTGCTGAAGAAGCGGGACGTCTCATCATCGAGGAGGGGGCGTCGATCAGCACCATCGGCCGCGGCCGTGGCAGCTACGACTCGCGTGACGGCTATGTCTTTGTCGGCAACGGCGTCCTGATCGTATCGAACGGCTTCATCAATCTGATGCAGGCCGAGCTGAGGTCGATCAACAATTCCGACCGGGTTGTGATGTCGATCGGCAGCTGCGTCACCGTCGACTGCGCCAGGACGACGACGCTTGTCTCCGAAGGCACCATCGCAGCGGCCACCGCCGGCTCCTTCTCCATTGCGAGCAACGTGGTCTACGGAACGCGCAATCTCGTGCTGGCGATGTCCGGCATCAATCTCGGCGACGATGCGGCGCTCGCTGCCGCCGCTGCAGCGGGCCGCCTCGCACCGGGTCTCGCCCTCAACCAGACGGTGCTTGCGAGTCTCCTTGCGGGCAACCGGGCGATCGGCGCCCCCGCGCTCGAAACTCTCGTACTCAATGCGCGCAATTCCGTGAACGTCTATGGCGCGGTCGATATCGATGCGTCCAAGGTCGGCCGTCTCGTCTTTGGCACGCCAGCCATCTATGGCTATGGCGCCAGCGGCGACGTCGCCACTATCCGCGCCGGCGAATTTGTCTGGACCGGCCTCGCCGACGCAGCGGCTGCGCCGATCGTCGATCTGCTCGGCGACAGCCGGCTGAACATCGCAGCCAATCGTGTCGTGCTGGGCTATGGCCCGAACGCCCAGCCTAATAACCAGGTTGCAGACAAACGCATCGCGCTGGGCTTCACCGATGTGACCATCTCGGCGAGCGAATATGTTACGGCCAACAACAAGAGCACGTTCGACGTCTATCACCGCCGCGGCGCTTACGTGACCGGCTCTGGCTATCAATACACCGGCGGCAACCTCACCGTGGCGGCGCCGTTGGTCACAGGTGCGGCCGGCTCCATCAATACGATCACCGCCGGTGGCGATATCCGTATTGTCGGAACCGGAGCTGCTGCCGCCCAGTTCGATCAGCTCGGCGGAACGCTGACGCTGAAGGGCACCAATGTCACCATCGACACCAACGTCGTGCTGCCGTCGGGACGACTCGCCGTCACCGCGACCGGCGATATTGTGCTGGGCTCGGGCTCGCGCATCGACCTGTCGGGGCGTACGGTCGCGATGTTCGACGTCGCCAAATATAGCTGGGGCGGCGATCTCGTCCTCTCCAGCAGCGCCGGCAATATCCGCCAGGATGCAGGCTCCATCATCGATCTGTCGGCGCAGAACAATCGCGGCGGTACGGCAACGGTGACGGCGATGGGCAGCAGCGCGGGACAAGTGGCGCTGAACGGCGCCATCCGCGGTGGCACCTCCGGCCGGTACGATGCCAGCGGCACGCTGGTGCCTTACGACGCAGCCGAGCTCACCGTGCAGGCGCAGACGATCGCCGATTTCGCAGGCCTCAATGCGCGGCTGAACGCCGGCGAAGTGTTTGGCGCCCGCCGCTTCCAGATCAAGCAGGGCAATCTCATCGTCGGCAGCGAGGTCAAGGCGCGCAATGTCGAGATCGTCGTCGATGGCGGCAGTCTGACGGTGAACGGCACCATCGACGCCAGCGGTACGCAGGTCGGCGCCATCCGCCTCGCGGCGATGAACGATCTCGTCATCAACGGTCTGCTCGACGCACATGCCACGGGCATGCGCTTCGACAGCTACGGCCTTATCATCGATGCATCGAACCGCGCCAGTGTCGAACTCACCGCGCGGACCGGCACGCTCACGCTGACCGGAAATGCGGCGATCGATCTGCGCGCAGGCACCAATGTTGCGGTCGGCTCCGGCCGTTGGCAGAACGATGGCGTCGCCCGCGGTACGCTCGCGCTCAATGCGCCGCGCGTCGGCGGCAATGACATCGCGATCAATGTGCAGGGCACGACGCCGATCTCGGGCGCGCGAAGCGTCGCGGTCTATGGTTATCGCACCTATGACGACGCGCCAGAGGCGACCGCACCGGATGTCACCGGCTACACGCCGCAGGAAATCACGCAAGGCTATCTCGACGGCATTCACGGCGACAGCACGGCCTTCATCAACGCCGCGCTCGGCAACAACGCGCTCAGCACGCGCCTTGCCGGTCTCGGCAGCTATCACCTGCGTCCGGGCGTGGATATCGTCAGCAAGATTACCGCGACCAATCCGAACGGCGACCTCACCATCGCCGGAGATCTCGACCTGTCCGGCTATCGCTACGGGCCGAATGCGAATACGCCATCCCGCGGTTTCGGCGAGCCCGGCGCGATCAACTTCCGCGCCAGCGGTAATCTCAACATCCGCGGCTCCGTAAACGACGGCTTCGCCCCGCCGCCGGCCACGGCCGGCGACAATGGCTGGATTCTCGATCAGGGCGTGCTGGCCTATGGCGGCGATCTCACGCTACCCATTGCGATCACGCTCGAGGCCGGGACCGTATTCAAGGCAGGCGCCGTCCTCAACTACGATCTGCCCGCCACGCTCAATCCGATCGTTGGCGATGCAAATGGCGGCAATATAGCAGTCGGCACGGTCCTTCCGGTGCGCGCGACGCTCGCAAGCCCGCTTGTTCTGGCTGGAGGCAGCGTGGTCGATGCGACCATCTACAATGCCGACGGGTCGGTGGCCTATGCGGCCGGTGCGGTTCTGCCGAACGCCACGACGCTGTCCGCCGGCATGCAACTGAGCGCAGGAACGGTGCTCCGCAGCAGTGCCCGGATCGAGGCACTCGTTTGGCCGAAGGGCGTGCCATTGCCGGCGAACATGACCTCCACCGGCTCGCTGGCGCTTGCAGCAGGATCTTTGATCCCGTCGATGACCGATGTGAAGCTGCCGGGCGGTACAAGCGTTGAGCTGCGTGCGCCTGTCGGCGGCCGGCAGGGGACCAACTGGGCCGTGGCGCCGATGCTCGGCGCCGGCGCCACGTCATGGGACATGCAGTTCACGGCCGGCGCCGATCTCGGCTCGTCGGATGTGCGTGCACGCAACACGTTCGGCAGGGGCAATATCGTGCTCGCGGATACGCATCACGCCTCGCGCACTGCGGCGGGTATCGTGATGAAGCTCAGCACCGCGGGGGCAATCAAGATAGTAGACGCGCTCCACGGGGATGCGGGGCCGATCACCGCTGACGATATCGCCGGTATGTCGGAGGCCGAATTTGCCGGATTTGTGGGGGTGTCTTGGAACGAGCTTCTCATGGGGGGCTATAATCTACCTGCCAATTTCTGGTCTTTGGCCGAGAACATCGTTTCCGCGCCCGGCGGCCCGATCACGACCGCCTATACTACACCGGCCTTCAGCGTGGTGCGCACGGGCACCGGCAACCTCGCGCTCAGCGCCGCCGGCGACATCCGTATGGACTCGCTGTACGGCGTCTACACCGCGGGCACGGCCACGACAGTCGATCCCGCCTATAACCGGCCGCGCGGCAAGACTGCCGATGGATCATTGCTCGGCACGTATTCGGACGCCTATGCCAGCGCGACCGATCTCTATCAGGCCTGGTATCCCGAGCAGGGCGGCAATGTGCTGATCACCGCCGGTGGCAACCTGATGGGCGACATTTATGGTGTGTCCAAACAGAACACCCCATCGAGCGTGCTCACCGGCAATTGGCTTTGGCGCCAGGGCACCGGCAGCACAGCGGTCGATGAAGCGATCCCGACGGCGTGGTGGATCAATTTCGGTGCCTATGTCGCGAATGTCAGCGACTCCACGAACAATCCGACGAAACTGGCCGATCTCGTCGGCTTCACCGGCATCGGTGCGCTCGGCGGCGGCAATGTGGCGATCCGCGTCGGCGGCGAGGCGGGCGCGATCACGCTGCGCGGCAGCCAGGGTGTCACCAATACGGGCCAGCATCGCAGTCAGGGGCTGGTGGTTGCTGTCGGCAGCACCGGGCGTGTCGGTGCAGATGGATCGCTGACACTCACCGGCGGCGGCGATATCGACATGAGGATTGCCGGTGCGCTCAATCCGCAGCTCTCGCTGATAGCCAACTACGACGAGCGGCACGTGCTGACCGGCTCGCTGATCGACCTGCGCGGCGACCTGCATCTGTCCGCCCAGGCGATCGGCGGCCTCAAGCTCGCCTATGGCGGCTTTGTCTATCCGTACGATCCGCGCGGCCTCGATCTGTTCATCGCGCCGTCCTCCGAAGCGCGCTCCGGCATCACCTTGGTGCCCGGCGACGCGACCATGACGGTGCAGACCCGCGGCGACCTCGTGCTCGGCGGCGCGGGCGATCCCGGCCGTTCGGTGCTCCTGAACGATGCACCCTACAAGGCCGGCGGTGGCGTATATAATGGCGGCGGCCAGAGCTGGTTCTCGCTATGGACTGAACACACCGCGATCAACCTGATCTCGGCCGGCGGCAATCTCACACCATCCACCTCGGTGGCAGAGCGGATATTCAATCAGGATCGCAATCTCCAGACCGATCAAAGCCTGCTCGACGGCAGCTATCTCTATCCGCCGACCTTGCGGGCCGCAGCGCTTGGCGGCAGCATCTATTACGGGCAGAATGCGCTGCCCCAGTACCTCAATTTCGATCGCAGCGGTAGTGCGTATCCGTTCGTGACGCTGGCACCGTCGCAGCATGGCACGCTGGAAATGCTGGCGGGAACGACGATCTTCGGCGGCCAATACGGGTTCACGCTGTCCGGCGCGGGCGGTGTTGCGCCGACGCCGTTCAATCCGGCCTTCATGAGCACCCAGAGCGACAACGTGAACGGAAAGCCGGTCTATCGGTTTACCAACGGCTCTGCCACGGGCTCTGTCGATAGCGACGGCAACGCGGTGCCGCTATCCTATTTCTTCTTCGGCCCGAACAGCTCGGCGACACCGGTTGGCCGCGCCGCGGATGCCGATCCGGTCCGCTTCTATGCGCTCACGGGAGATGTCGTCGGTCTCTCTACCGGCGAAATCCTCACCAATGTGGCAGGGACTCGCAAGTGGTATAGCGGTTCGGGACCGCTGATGGTGCGCGCCGGCCGCGACATCGTCGGCGCCGGCCTCGCGCCGGGCGCGATCGAGGCGAGCTATTATCTCGGCAGCAAGTCGCGCGGCGATCTGATCGTGCACAGCAATGCGAACGACGTGTCGGTGATTTCGGCCGGCCGCGACATCATCTATGCCAATTTCGATATCGCCGGTCCCGGCGCGATCGAAATCTCCGCGGGCCGCAATTTGTATCAGGGCGACAGGGGGGCCATCACCAGCATCGGTTCGATCACCGGTGACAGGCGTCCAGGCGTGAGCGTCGCCATGCTCGCCGGTGTCGGTGCCTCCGGTCCGGACTACAATGCGTTCGCAGCGCGCTATCTCGATCCGGCCAACCTTGCTGTCAGCGGCACGCCGCTGGCCGACCAGTCCGGCAAGGTCGCCAGGACCTATGAGAAGGACCTCACTGCCTGGCTCCGGGAGCGTTACGGCTTTGCCGGCACCGATGCGGAGGCGCGCGCCTATTTCGCCGCGCTGGCGCCCGAGCAGCGAAACACCTTCCTGCGCAAGGTGTATTTCACCGAACTCACCGAGGGCGGCCGCGAATACAACAATGCGAGCAGCCCGCGTTACGGCAGCTATCTGCGCGGACGCCAGGCAATCGCGACGCTGTTCCCCGAAAGCGATGCTGCAGGCAACCGGATCATGCGCAGCGGCGACATCACGATGTTCAGCGGCAACTATACGGATGGTGAAAAGGATCCGGCCACGAACAAGGATATCGTCAAGACACGCGACGGCGCGGTCCGCACGATGTTCGGCGGCGACATCCAGATGATGGCGCCGGGCGGACAGATCGTGGTCGGTGTCGAGAGCCTTCAACCCACCGACAAAGCTGGTCTTGTCACCCAGGGGAAGGGCAACATCCAGATCTATGCCCAGCGCAGCCTGCTGCTTGGCCTGTCGCGCATCATGACGACAGGTGGAGGCAATATTCTCGGCTGGTCGGCTGAAGGCGATATCAATGCCGGCCGCGGTTCGAAGACCACGACCGTCTACACGCCACCGAAGCGCATCTACGACAAGTATGGCAGCGTCGAGCTGTCGTCGGACGTCACCTCGGCCGGCGCCGGCATCGCGACGCTCAATCCGATCCCGGACGTGCTGCCGGGCGACATTGACCTGATTGCGCCGCTCGGCACCATCGATGCGGGCGAAGCGGGTATTCGTGTCTCGGGTAACGTCAATCTCGCGGCGCTGCAGATCCTCAATGCGGCGAACATCCAGGTGCAGGGCACCAGCACGGGCATTCCCACCGTGCAGGCACCGAGCATCAGCGCGGCGCTCTCGACTTCGAATGCGACGGCTGCGTCGCAGCAGACGGCGACGCCGAACCAGGGCGCAGGCAATGCCCAGCCGTCGGTGATCATCGTCGAAGTGCTCGGCTATGGCGGCGGCGAGGCGCCGAAGCCGTCAGAGGACGACGAGAAGCGGTCGCAGCGCACCGAGCGCAGCTACAACCACGGCAGCGCGTTTCAGGTGGTCGGCGTCGGTGAACTGAACGAGACAGAGATGCGGGCGCTGGCGGACTCCGAACGGAAGCAACTCGCCGGCCAGTGAGCCGCGACGAGGGCGGCCGCCTCATCATGGATCGGAAAGTCGGAGAGGGCGTCCGTTTACAACGGACGCCCTCTCAATTTTGGATCAATGTTCAAAGGACTGTAGCAACATCGCCCGCACACTGACATGCAGCTGTAATAGAGCCCGGCTAGGTTGGCAGTCTGATTTGTGACAGCTGCATGAATGTGGGGACGTGCGTTTTGACGCCAGATGCGCCGATTTTTGCGCGTTATGAACGCTGGCGGTCATGTGTCCTGTTTCCGTTAGGCGTCTGCGCATGCCTGTTGCAGCAAAGCCTTGTGGCATACCCAAGTGACGTCGTCAGATTCGAGATTGCGTCACAGCCGATTATCGAAGCGCTCGACCAGTACAGCGCCGTCACCGGGCGTGAGATCTTTTACGATGGCGCCCTCGCGGCCGGCCGCCGGTCAAATCCTGTCCAAGGCCTGCTCGCCCCCGACGCCGCCCTGCGCGAGCTTCTTGTCGGGACCGGTTTGATTGCGAAGGCGACCGGGAAGACCAGTTTTACGCTGAAGGTTGCGGCGCTGACGCGGATTCCCGGCCTGGCCGTCGAATCCTATTTCGCTCAAGTTCGGATCACCGTTTCGCGCGCTCTCTGCGCTCATGCGGAGACGCGT
The DNA here is from genome assembly GCA_002256345.1 of Bradyrhizobiaceae bacterium PARB1. GTDB lineage: Bacteria > Pseudomonadota > Alphaproteobacteria > Rhizobiales > Xanthobacteraceae > Tardiphaga. Next base: position 186,093 of record NKIY01000002.1, read on the forward strand.
CCCAGCGATCAGGATCGTCTGGTCAGAATATGGGTCGCTCCGGGCGGATCTGTCGAGCGGGCGCAACTAGTGAGTCTATCGGACAAGCAGGCGCCGGCACGCGATGTGGACCAGACGCATCTGCTCGGGCTGCCGGTCGGGCCGCCGCCGGCCGGTATGCCGCAGCCGCTCGTCATGGCCATTCTGGCCGGCGCGCCTTCGGCCTGTAGCGAGGTCGCGACCCGTGTCCATTAAGATCTTGGAGCGCGGCCGATGAGCGACTCTGGCCGCGACACGCTGCGCCGGGTGTTCGAGCTCGGCTATGACGATCTGCGCATGCGGCTGGTGAACCGAACCGGCTCGAACGAGATCGCCAACGATGCGCTGCATGAAACCTGGCTGCGGATCAACCGGGCGGCCCCGTCCGGCCCTGTTCACAGTCCGAAGGGTTACATATTCCGGATTGCCATGAATGTCGTGCTGCAGCGCTGGCAGGTCGAGAACCGCTTCGCGACGCTGTCCGACGCCAAGATGGCCATCGGTATTGCCGACGACGCGCCCGATCCGGAGCGAGCTACGCTTGCCCGGTCGGAAATGGATGCGCTGGTCCAGGCGATCGGCGAACTGACGCCGCGCCGTCGCAAGATCCTGCTGGCCGTTCGGCTCGACGGCCAATCTTTGCAGGAAACGGCGACGCAGCTCGGCGTGTCGCAGCGGCTCGTCGAGATTGAACTCAGGCACGCGCTCGACCACTGTGCGTATCGGCTCGATCGCGATGTCGTCCAAAGATTCGGTCCGAAGCCCGCCGAACGATCTAAGGAGAAGCCCGCCACGAAGCCCAGCCTTCTGCCATTCGGCAACTCGACACGAAAGCACGACGATGAGCGCTAGCGCGCAGCAGACAGCGGCACATCTCGACCCGGTCGAGCGCGAAGCGCGCCGCTGGGTGATGCACTTCGCCGCAGGCAATGCCGATCGCTCGGAGCTGGAAACCTTCAGGCAGTGGTCGGCGCAAGATCCTGCCCATGTCGAGGCATTCGCCCGCGCCTGCCGGCTCTGGGAGGCGCTCGGGCCCGCTGGTGAAGTCGCCGCAGCGCAGTCGGATTCGCGCGCGGTGATGAGCCCGCTGATGCGGCGGCGTGCGTTTCTCGGCGGTGCGCTGGCAGCATCGGCAGCGGGCGCCGCTTATCTCGCGATCCGCCCTCCGTTGGATCTGTGGCCCTCGGTATCGGAGTTGCGCGCGGATTACCGGACCGGCATCGGTGAGCAGCGCCGCGTCGCGATCGCCGGTGGCCCGTCGGTGGAGTTGAACACCCGAACCAGTATCTCCATCGATCCGGCAGCAGGCGGTTCCGCGCATATGAAACTGATCTCCGGCGAAGCCGCGGTTTCGGTTGCGCCCGGCATGACGAAGCCCATCGAGATCGCTGCTGCCGGCGGCCGGGTGATCGCGACCGACTCCACATTCAATCTGCGATGCGACGGCGACAAAGTCGTCGCAACCTGCTTGAGCGGCGCCATCGATATTCGTTTCGGCGAACATTCCGCACAACTCCGCACCGATCAGCAAGTGACGTATTCGCCCCATGGGCTGGGGCCGATCATAACGATCGACCCTGCCGTGGTCACGGCATGGAAGGACGGTCTTTTGATCTTCCACTCGACGCCGCTTGTGGAGGCCGTTGCGGAGATCAATCGATATCGGTCAGGTCGCATCATCCTGACCAATGCAACTTTGGGGCAGCGTCTGTTCAATGCGCGGTTCCAGGTCAAGAACATCGACGGCATCGTGACGCAGATCCAGGAAGCGTTTGGCGCATCTGTCACGAATCTTCCACATGGCATCGTGCTGCTGAGCTGACGCAGGACGTTCGGCGACAACAACGGCGTAATCGTCAAAGCGGCGTAAAAAATCTTTTCGGTCGTTGGCACCTTCGACGATCTAAGGGGGGATCGCGGGCAACCGACGTCTGCGATCGGTTGATCCGATCCCTTCGTGAAAGATTCTCGATGTCCAGCCTGAAGTCCTTCCGCACCTCGCAGCATCTTTCCTCCAAGTCGTCTGCTTCGCAGCGTGTCGCACGTGGCCGAACTGCCGAGGCGCTTCAGGTTTCGAGAGGGGTGATGTTGGCCTCTGCCAGCATGTTGGCCATGCTGACATTCTCGCCCGCCGCCCATGCGCGTTCGCTGAATGGCGGCGGTGGTGGTGGGGGTGAGGTTTCGGCACCGAACATTGCATCGGATGCCGCGGCACAGGCGGCGGTGAGGGCCGCTGCAGCGGCGCGGCAGACGCAGGATTCACTGGCGCGTGCGGCCAGGGCTGTGCAGGACATGCAGGCCGTTCAAGCTGCGGCACGCGCGGCTGCGGCCGCCGCGCAGTCGGCAGTGCCCAACGGCCTCGGCACCGGTGGTCTGCTGCCGAACATGCCCGCTGGCTGGACCGGTGCCGCTGCGCCGACGCAGAGCGTCGATAGCGGTGGCCAGACCCAGGTCAATGTCCGGCAGCTGACACAGCAGGCAATCCTCAATTGGCAAAGCTTCAATGTCGGCGCCCGGACCACGATGACATTCGATCAGGGTGGCAATGCAAGCTGGGTCGCGCTCAACCGCGTCACCAATGCCACTGCGCCGAGCCAGATCCTCGGTGAGATCAAGGCCGACGGCCATGTCTATGTGATCAATCAGAGCGGCATCATCTTCGGCGGCAACAGCCAGGTGAATGTGGGCTCGCTGATCGCATCCACTGCGGGGATCACCGACGCACAGTTCACGGCCAACGGCATCTACAGCACGGGCAGCGGCAGCAACTATACACCGAGCTTCAAAGCCGCTGGTGGCAAGGTCGTTGTGGAGGCAGGGGCGATCATTTCGACGCGCACGCCCACCTCGGTCACTTCGGGCGGCGGTTATGTGTTGATGATCGGCTCGCAGGTCGAAAATGCGGGCATCATTTCCACGCCGAAAGGGCAGGCGCTGCTCGCAGCCGGGGACGATTTCATCATCCGCCGGGGCCTCGGTACCGATGCAAATACGAGCTCGACGACACGCGGCCATGAACTCTCGCCGGTGATCGCCGCAAACAGCGCGAATGGCTTGGTCCGCAACAGCGGCGTGATCTTCGCACAGCAGGGCGACATCACCCTGGCCGGCCGCTCGCTGATGCAGGACGGCGCGCTGATTTCCACCACCTCGGTGAATACGCGCGGTACCATTCATCTGCTCAACAGGGCATCGGATGTTGCGGGCAGCGTCGTGCTCGGCACGGGGAGCCTCACCACGATCCTGCCGGAGCTCGGCAGCAAGGAGACGGCGCTGGATAGCCAGCGCCAGGCGCTGGTCGATGCATCGGTCGAGGCGAACAAGGCGCGCGCGCTGAATATCGTCGGCGCTTTCGACAATCTGTCGGCGCTCGCCGATCGTCAGGATCAGTCGCGCATCGAGATCGTCACCGGCGGCAGTATCATCTTCAAGGGCGGCTCGTATACTGCTGCGCAAGGCGGTCAGATCGCAGCCTCCGCCGGAAAGCAGATCGTCACTGAGGACGGCGCGCGGCTCGATGTCTCCGGCCTGCGCAATGTCGCGCTGGCGATGGAGAGCAACAATATCAAGATCAACCTTCAGGGCAACGAACTGCGGGACAGCCCGCAGAACCGCGATTCCGATACGCTGAAGAACAACGACGTCTGGATCGATGTGCGTGCACTGACTTTGGTGCCGACTGGCACCGGCGGTTATGACAGTGATCGCTATTACACCAAAGGCGGCTTGCTTGAAGTCGGCGGTTATCTTGCCAATACTGCGCATACGATCGGCGAATGGGCGGCTGTGGGCGGCACCATTACGCTCGATGCGAAGGAAGTGATCGCGCAGCGCGGTGCGGTGTTCGATATCTCCGGCGGCTCGCTCGACTATGCGGCCGGCTGGATCCGCTCCACCAATCTGATCGGCAGCGATGGCCGTCGTTACTCTGTCGACAATGCGCCGGCCGATCTGCGTTTCCGCAATTTTGCCGGCGGCTTCGTCCGCACGCATAATATTCAGGGCCGCGAGGACGAGCGTCTTGCCGAAATCTGGACCACGCTGTTCGACCGCGGCCGCACATCGCTGCGCTGGGAGGATGGCTACAGCGTCGGCCGCGATGCGGGCAGATTGATCCTGTCGGCGCCGACGGCGTCGTTCCAGGCCAGCATCGTTGCCGACACGGTGACGGGCGAACGCCAGACCACCAAGCGCGCTGCGGCGACCACCGATGGCTACAAGCTCACCCAGACCACGGCGGCGCAGAACGGCACGCTGGCGCTCGGGCGCTATGACGCCAACGGCCGTCTGGAACTGTACAATTCCGACGTGCGCATCACCGATGCAGCCAATGCGGCCGGCGGCGGCGTCAACACCGTCTGGTTCGATGCCAAACATCTGAGCGAGCAAAATCTCGGCGGGCTCGATTTCGGCACCCGCGGCAAGATCACCATCGATGCGGACGTCACCTTCGCCAATGGTGCAGATATTCGTTTGATCGCTCCAATGATCGAGATCCATGCGCGCGTGACCGCGCAAAGCGGTTCGTTCAGCGCGACGAATGTGTTCAAGGGCTCGGGAGCGGGGGCGAACGACATTCCCCTCATGCAGGGCGGTCGTTCCGAAATCAACCTGGCATCCGGTGCGTCCATCGATCTGCGCGGCGCGTGGATCAACCAGATGCTCGACAAGGATGCGCGGGGATACGCCTTCATCGATGGCGGCACCGTGTCGCTGTCGAGTAGCGGTGATGTGAATGTCGAGCGTGGCAGTGCGATCGATGTCTCGTCGGGCGGCGTGCTCTCGCGCGGTGCGAAGCTGACCGGCGGAAAGGGCGGCCATGTGGCGTTGCGTGCTGATGCGATCGGAACTGCGCGTACCGGTCGTCTGACGCTCGATGGCGACATTCGCGGTTACGGCGTTGGCGGCGGCGGCAAGCTTGAGATCGAGAGCGGCGGCAAGATCGTCATTGGAAATGTGGTGGAACTGGGCGCCCTGCGTCTTGATCCGAGGCTATTCCTGACGGGTTTTGCGAGCTACGCCGTCAACGGCCATGCCGGCGTGACAGTCGCCCGCGATACGCATGTCGACGTGGCGATGCCGGTGCTGACGCTTGCCACCGATGCGATGTCCGTACCGACAGGCGCGTCGACCGCAGCGCTCGCGCTTTGGGCACCGCCGCTTTATCTCGAAAACGGGATGAAGGGCACGCTGACCCAGCGTAAGGGGGCAAGCGTGGCCCTGCGCGCCAGCCCGCTATTGCCGCAGATGTTCGATATCGATGCTGGCAGTATCGTGGTTGAGACCGGCGCCGTCATCACGGTCGATCCCGGCCAGAAGATTGGCATCGCCGCGCTCGGACAGATCGCCGTGGACGGCCGCCTGAACGCATGGGGTGGCGAGATCGCCATCGACCATCTGATCGGGCCCGACCTCTACGACCAGTTCGTGCACAACCGCTCGATCTGGATAGGCGACAATGCCGTGCTCGACGTCGCCGCGCGCGCTGTCACCGCGATCGATGTTCAGGGCCGCAGCTACGGTATCGTCAGGAACGGCGGCACCATCGCCATCGGCGGCAATCTAACTGTGGAGGACGGCGCCGAGCATATGGAGCCGGACTCTTTCGTCGTGATCCGCGCCGGTGCCTTACTCGATGCCTCAGGCGCACAGGCTGTCATAGACATCGCTGACGGCGGCATCGGCAAGCCGTTATCGCCGCTCAACCTCGTCAGCCATGGCGGCCTCATCAGTCTGCAATCGGCCAACGGTCTTGTCATTGACGGCACGTTGCGCGCTGCCGCAGGCGGCAAGGGGGCTGCGGGTGGAACCCTCGCAGTTGCGCTCGCCTCGCCGCGTTATGACAGCGGGCGAAGCTACGACGAGGTGGTTCTCTCTCCTCGCGAAATTGCCATCGTGTTGACGCAAGGTGGCAACACCATTTCCGACCAAATGCGGCCTGGAGACGCTGGTTTGGCCTATGGAAAGGCCCGTCTCGGCGTCGATCAGATTACGCGCGGCGGCTTCGGCAGCCTGGCCTTGCTCGCTCGCGGTCTCATCACTTTCGCTGACGGCGTCGATCTTTCACTCTCGCAGAGCCTGCGCATCCACGGTGCGATCGGTGTTGCCGAAGGTGCGACCGCAGGCGCGCGCGTGCAGCTTGCGGCGCCCCATGTCCTGCTGGCGCATGCGCCGCTGACGGGCGGTACCAAGGAAAAGGTGGTGCTGCCAGGTCTTCGCACGGAGACGGCATCGCGTGATTATGATGGTGCCAATCTCGGCATCACTGCGGACCTGATCGAGGTTCGCGGCGGCACACATTTTGCGGGTCTGCAGGGCGTTACGTATGAGGCCGGAGACGTGGCCTATGCCCGCGGCGGCTTCAGCCATGTGGCGCTGACAAGCCGCGGTGATGTCCGACTGTTCAGCAACAATGGCGCGGTCGTGCCCGGCGTGGGCGGCGGTCTGACGGCGCTGCTGTCGGCGCCGGGTGACATGACGATCACCGCAGCACAGATCTATCCCGCATCGGGCGTGCGCGCCCGTGTCGAAGCTACCAATACACTCTCGCTTGCGCGGGTGGCTGGCACCGATCCGGCCGTGCCTTATTCGGTGTTCGGAGATATCGCGCTCCAAGGCGCCGTGGTCAACCAGGGCGGCGTGGTGCGCGCGCCGCTCGGCCGGGTCGCGGTCGGCCGCGATGCGACGTCGAACGGCACCGTTACGGCTTCGCAGACGAATCTTCTTCCCGGCAGCATTACCTCGGTGAGCGCTGCCGGCCTTGTGCTGCCTTATGGCGGCACCATCGATGGCCTCACCTACAAGCTGAACGGCAATGACATCGCCCTGCGCGATGCAATCGGCTCGGACAATCGCGGCACGCTGACGCGCGGCGTGTCTTTGCGCGGCATTGCCGTCGACGTTGATCAGGGCGCCGTCATCGATCTGTCCGGCGGCGGCACTTTGCTGGGCGCCGGTTTCTTTAGTGGCCGCGGCGGTTCGGTGAACATCCTCGCCACGCCGCTTGCCAATGCCAACCCGGCCTTCGGTTATAGCAGTGCCGGCAACAAGGTTTACGCCATCGTGCCGGGATTCAACGGCTACGCGCCGGGCGCACTCGCGAACGACGGCGCCGGTACGCCGGCGATTGGCCAGCAGGTCACGGTGCCTGCGGGCGTGCCGGGGCTGCCGGCCGGCACCTACACACTGCTGCCGTCGAACTATGCGATGATCCCCGGCGCTTTCCGGGTCGAGGTCGGGCAGGGCGTCACCATCGATCGCGCGCCGGTCCTCACCGAGATCGGCACTTATGTCGCCACCGGCCATCTTGGTGTGGCAAACACCGGCATCCGCGCCGCTTTACCGAACCAATTGCTCATTACTCCCGGCGACAAGGTGCGCACGCATTCCGCCTTCAACGAGATGGACTACAATTCCTTCGTTGTGGCGGACGCTGCGCGGCGTAATTATACGCGCGGCATGATCACGTCGGATGCCAAGATGCTGGAGCTATGGCTGTCGCCTGGCGCTGGCATGAGCGGCACCTCCGCGCTGATCTTCGACGGCAAGGCGCTGTTCGCGCCGGAAGCCGGCAGCAAGGGCTATAGCGGTACGCTGTCAGTACGCACCGAAAACAATCGCGGCATCGAAATTCTCGCCGTCGGCCAGGCTCCGGTGTCGCCCGCGACTGGCGTCGCCATCTATGCCGACCAGCTCAATGCCTTCGGTGCCGCGCGCATGACGATCGGCGGCGGCATGACCAGTGGTGGCACGGTGGGCGGTAACACCATCGCCTTCGGCCTCGACATGTCCAACAATGTCACACTGCGCACGGGCGCAGTGCTCTCTGCCGCTGAAGTGTTTCTGATTGCGAGCCAGGCGTCGTTCCTGTCGCCCGGAAGCATCACCATCGAGCAGGGCGCGACTATCAACACGCTCGGCCGCGGCGCCGTGCCGTTCGATTCCAGCAACGGTATCATCTATGCGCCCTCTGAACAGTCAGTATTTGCCGTGTCCAACGGCTGGGTCAATCTGCTGGCGCCAAGCAGCGCTTCGACAGCAGGCGGCGGATCGGTCGCTATCGATATCGGCGGCTGCGTCGCCGGCTCCATCTGCGGAGGCGAAACGGCGCTCTATTCCGAAGGGACCATTGGTGCGGCAACCAATGCCGCCTTCACCTTGCGCGACAATCTGCGCTACGGCACCCGCAATCTCGTTCTTGGCGTCTCCGCGGTCAATCTAGGCTCGGCCGAGACGCTCGCCGCTGCGGGCGCAGCCGGACAATTGCCGCCCGGAATGGCGCTGAACCAGACGGTGCTTGCCAATCTCCTGCGCGGCAATACCAGGATCGGTGCGCCCGCGCTGGAAGCGCTGGTCCTCAATGCACGCGAGTCGATCAACATCTTCGGTGCGGTCGATCTCAACACGCTGAATCCCGTTACCGGAAAGTCGTCGCTGGACCGTCTCGTCTTCGGCGCGCCGGCGATCTACGGCTATGGCGCGGCCGGTGACAAGGCGACCATCACCACCGGCGAGTTCATCTGGTCTGGTGCGGTTCAGGACACCAAATATGGTATCGCTCTGCCTGGCAGTTCGCAGCCGCAGCTGCCTGGCGCACCGGTGCTCGGTCGCCTCGGCAGCGGCACCCTCGACATCGTCGCCGATCGCATTCTGCTCGGCTATGCGCCGAACTCGCGTCCCAATCCGTACATCTCGGCCGATCGTCTCGCGCTTGGCTTCAGCGGCGTGAACTTCATCGCGTCCGAAAGCGTGTCGTCGAGTGGTAAGGGGTCGCTTGCGGTCTATCACGCCCAGGGTTCCTATCAGCCCGGCACGGGCTACGCGTTCAGCGGCGGCGATCTTACCATCCGCACGGCGATGGTTACCGGCGCGGCAGGCTCGTTCAGCGACATCAAGGTCGGCGGCGCAATCGTAATCGCCGGCAATGGCAGGAGTGCCAGAACCAGCGGCGATGCACTCGGCGCGGAGCTGAAGATCTCCGGTCAACGCATTACCCTCGATACAGCGGTGGTCATGCCTTCGGGACGTCTGACGCTGAACGCGATCGACGATCTCGTGCTCACCGACAATGCACGCATCGACATGGCGGGCCGCGAGGTCATTATGTTCGACGTCAAGAAGTATAGCTGGGGCGGCGACGTTGTGCTCGGCAGCACCAATGGCAATATCGCCATGGGCGCAGGCGCCAGCATCGATCTGTCTGCACGCTACAATCGTGCCGGTACCTTGCAGGTCACGGCGCTCGGCAACGCCGGTCATGTTGATCTCGCCGGCGGCATCCGCGGTTCGGCGACCGGAATCTATGATGCCGGTGGCACCTATGTGCCGTATGAAGCGGCGGAGGTTTCGGTCCGCGCACAGACGCTGGCAGATTTCGCCGGCCTCAATGCTCGCCTCAATGCGGGCGAGGTGTTCGGCGCCCGCCGTTTCCAGATCAAGCAGGGCAGCCTCACCATCGGTGAGGAGGTGAAGGCGCGCCAGGTCGAGATCGTGCTCGATGGCGGAAGTCTCACGGTGAACGGCCGCATCGATGCGTCCGGTTTCTCGGTGGGCGGAATCCGCCTTGCCGCGCTCGGCGATCTCATGATCAACGGCACGTTGGATGCCCATGGCACCGGCCTGCGTGTCGACAGCTACGGCAAGGTCATCGACAGCCCGAACCGGGCGATTATCGATCTCACCACGCGAGAAGGCCGGCTGACGCTGGCCGCAGGCGCGCGCATTGATCTGCGCGCCGGTACGAATGCTGCAAACAATGACGGCCGCGCACATGGCACGCTGACGCTCAACGCGCCGCGCATCGGTGCCGATGATGTCGCTATCGACGTCAACGGCAGTCCCGCGATTGCCGGTGCGAAGAGCATCGCGGTCAATGCGTTCCGCTCATATGACGATGCACCGCTGGCAGCGGTGCCAGACGTCAATGGCGGGCGCCCGCAACTGATCTCGCAGGCCTATCTCGATGCGATCGACGGCCAGAGCAGGACCTTCATCAACGCCGCGCTCGGCAACGGCGCGCTGGCGGCACGTTTGGCTGGACTCGGCAGCTATCATCTGCGGCCGGGAGTCGAGATCGTCGGCAAGGTGAGCGCGGAGAATCCGAACGGCGACCTCACCGTGGTCGGCGATATCGATCTGTCGAACCATCGCTATGGTCCGCAGTCCAATATTCTCGACGCCAATCTGCGTGGCTTCGGCGAGCCGGGCGCGCTGGTGTTCCGTGCCGCCGGCAATCTCAATGTCCATGGCAGCATCAATGACGGCTTTGCGCCGCCGCCGGTGACGCCCGACGACAATGGCTGGCAACTGATCGAGGGGCGTGACCCAAGCGGTAAGGGCCTGACGCCGTTCGGCGGTGACATCGTCGTGCCGATCAATGGCGTCAACCTGGAAGCCGGTACTGAGTTTCCCGCCGGAGTGACGTTGAACTACGACATCAAGGTCCAGGGCAGGGCGTTGCCCGCCGGCACGATTCTGCCGGTTCAGGTGACGCTGACCGGCGCGCTCAGTCTGCCGGCCGGTACGGTGCTGGCGGCCGAAGTCATTGCCGCCGATGGCACCGTGTATACGGCGGGTAGTGTGTTGCCAAACGCGATGACGTTGAGCGCTGGTAGCAGGCTCGGGCCCGGTTTCGCGCTGCGCGGCGAGGCGGCGGTCGCTGCCTTCATCTGGCCCAAGGGCGTAAAGCTGCCGGTAGCGATGACCACCAGCGAACGCATCACCCTCGCGCAGGGCTCGCTGATCCCATCCATGACCAAGGTTGAACTGCTTGGCGATCAGCCGGTCAATCTGCGTCCGGGCGGCGCGGGGCGCAACTGGGCCGCCGCGCCAATGCTGCGCGAAGGTTCGACATCATGGGATCTGACGCTCACCGCCGGCGCCGATCTCGGCTCGGTGGACGTGCGCGCGCGCAATGTGAAGGGCAAGGGCGACATCGTGCTCGCCGACACGCATCACGGTGTGAATACCACGTCAAAGACGACCACGGTGTTCATCGGCGAGATGGTGTTCACGCAATATGGCGTGGACAACTATACGCTCGATCAAAACGATCTCGGAAAGCCGATCGACGAAGTTGCCCAACGCCTCGGCTATTCCTCTGGCGCCGATCTTTGCAGGGACGATCCCGCCGTTTGTGCACCGGCGCCGCGCAAACTCTCCGAGCAAGGCTCACTGGATTGGTTCGGCGACACATCATGGGCGGGCCGCTCAGTTGAAGATTTCGAGCGCGAGACCGGCATGGTTGGTTGGTGCAACTACGGCCCTTATTGCGAAGGCGGTGGCCGCGAGGAGACCACCACGACCTATGCCTACAAGCACGGGACGCCCGGCTACAGTGTCATCCGCACTGGCACCGGCGACCTCGCGGTGGTCGCCGGCCGCGATGTCCGCATGATGTCCATGTTCGGTGTTTATACCGCCGGCACGAACAGCCTGCTTGCTGGTGGGGCCACGGCGAATGCGCCTTACGATCTAAAACGCGGTTACACCGGCAGCAGCTTGCTCGGCCCCGTGCAGGCAGACGGCAAATATGATGCGGCGCTCGGCGCCTATCGCGCCTGGTACCCGGATCACGGCGGCAATGTGCTGATCGATGCCGGCCGTGACGTGATCGGCGACAGTTTTGGCGCCGAAGCCTGGAGCGGCATCGCTCTCGATCCCTCGTCCAGCCAGCAGGCGCCGGCTGGCTTTGCCAGCGCGGCGGTGAGCAACTGGCTGTGGCGGCAGGGCAGCGGCGGCACCGCCGGGGTTGGCGACATCGCCACCAGCTGGTGGATCAATTTCGGCACCTATGCCAATCCGATTGAGGGGCCGCTCGCCGCGCCGCGCTTTGTCGGCTTCACCGGCATCGGTACCCTCGGCGGCGGCGATCTCACGGTGCGCGCCGGCGGCAATGCCGGCATCGTCGATGGCCGCGGCGATCCCGTTTATCGGAGCCAGGGCGACCGCGCGCCGCGCAGCCAGGGCCTCAATCTTGCCGTCGGCTCCACCGGCCGCGTGGTGAACGGCGATCTCGTACTCACCGGCGGCGGCGATCTCACGCTGCGCACCGGCGGTTCGCTCAATCCGAACCTGCTGGCGACGACGACCGACGGGCGCAATCAGCAGCTCGATCTCAACGGCGCGCTGGTCAATCTGCGCGGTACGCTGCAGATCAGCACCGCGGCCATGGGCGGAATCGATCTCGGCACGGCCGGATCGGGATATGGCGGCAATGGCGGTGGCATCCTGCCGGGCAATCCCTTCGTCGCATCGGGCGGCCAGTCAGCCGGCGGTCTCGTGCTGATGCTCGGCGATGCGGTCGCCAATGTGGATACGCGCGGCGCGCTTGTACTCGGCGGCGCTGGCGACCCCGGCCGTGTCAGGGCGATCAATTCGACGCCATTCACTTACGGCGGGCAGGCGCAGAGCGGTGGCGGAGCCAGCTGGTTCTCGCTCTGGACGGATCGCACCGCGATCAACCTGTTCTCGGCCGGCGGCGATCTCGTGCCGACCCTGACAGCCGGCGCGCGAGATGTGGGCAGCAATACCGGCTTCGATTGGGTTGGCGATAATACGACGACCAGGCAAGGCAACATGATCTATCCGTCGATCTTCCGGGCCGTAGCGCCGGGCGGCGACATCAAGTTCGGCGCGGGTAAGACCAACATTCAAGATAATGCTCCGATCAGCACCGGCATCCTGCTGGCGCCGTCGAAGCGTGGACAGCTCGAGCTGCTGGCGGGCGACAGCATCTATGCCGGCGGTTATTCCATCGCAATGTCGGGATCCGACGCCGTCCTGCCAAGCCCGTTCAACACGGCCTTCCAAGTGACGTTGGGCAACCAGCTTGTGCACAATCTTTCCAGCGACGGCATGCAGCGTTCGGAGCAAACAGGATACATGTTGCCGCTGTTCGCCTTCGGGCCGAACACGCCGATGGCGACAGGCTTGCACGCCGGCAATGGCGAACCCGCACGCATCTATGCGGGCGGCGATATCGTCAATCTGACCTTCGGCAGTGTCCGTCCGCTCACCGAAATCCTCTACAGTCGCGCTCGCAGCTACGGCACCTGGTACGAGGCGGCGACGCCGGTCTGGATGCGCGCCGGCAACAATATCCTGGCGCCGAAGCTGCTCGCCATGCACAACAACGCCACGGATCTATCGATGATCGAGGCCGGACATGACGTGATCTATGCGAATGCGCAGGTCGCTGGTCCCGGCACGCTCGTGATCTCCGCCGGCCGCAACATCCGGCAGGACGACAAGGGATCGGTGACGAGCCTCGGCGCGGTGGTTCGCGGCGATGCACGTCACGGCGCGGGCATCTTCATGCAGGCCGGCATCGGCAACACGTCGCCGGACTATGCGAGGCTCGCGGCGCTCTATCTCGATCCGGCAAATCTCGCCGTGACCGGCACGCCGCTGGCGAACCAGCCGGGCAAGGTCGCGAAGACCTACGAGCAGGAGCTCGCAGCATGGCTGAAGGATCGCTACGGCTTTGACGGCACTGACGAGGAGCGGCGCACCTACTTCGCGTCCCTGGCACAGGAGCAGCAGGCGATCTTCCTGCGGCAGGTGTATTTCGCCGAACTGAAGGAGGCCGGGCGTGAATACAACGATAAGGGTAGCAAGCGCTACGAGTCTTATCTGCGCGGCAACAACGTCATCGCCGCATTCTTCCCCGAGACGGATGTGAACGGAAATCCGATCACCCGCAGCGGCGACATTGTGATGTTCGGCGGCTCCGGCGTGCGCACGCAGTTCGGCGGCAACATCGAGATGCTGACACCTGGCGGCCAGACCGTCATCGGCGTGGAAGGCCAGCTCGTGCCCGCCAGCGCCGGCGTGGTGACACAGGGCGCGGGCGACATCAGCATGTACGCGAAAGGCAGCATCCCGCTCGGTCTGTCGCGCGTGATGACCACCTTCGGCGGCAACATTCTAGCCTGGACTGCGACCGGCGACATCAATGCCGGTCGTGGCGCCAAGACCACGGTGCTCTACACGCCACCGAAACGCACCACCGATCTCTACGGCAATGTCACGCTGTCACCGCAAGTGCCGTCGTCGGGCGCGGGTATCGCGACGCTCAACCCAATTCCCGAGGTGCCAGCCGGCGATATCGACCTGATCGCGCCGCTCGGCACCATCGATGCGGGCGAGGCGGGAATCCGCGTGTCGGGCAATGTCAATCTCGCAGCCTTGCAGGTGCTCAACGCCGCTAACATCCAGGTGCAGGGCACGGCGACGGGTATTCCGACGGTGCAGGCGCCGAATATCAGCGTCGCGCTGTCGAGTTCGAATGCCACGGCGGCTTCGCAGCAGACCGCGGTGCCGGCGCAAACCGCCAACGCACAGCCTTCGGTGATCATCGTCGAAGTGCTGGGTTATGGCGGCGGCGGTGAGGCGCCCGACGACTCAAAAGACGAGCGCCGCCGCAAGGACGATCAGAGAGCGCAGAACGTGAACAGTCCGTATCAAGTGCTTGGAGCTGGCGACATCACCGCGGACGAAGCAAGACGCATGATCGCCGAGCGGCGGAGGTCACCACAACAGTAATGGGAGCTGTTCGCGATCAACCCCCTGAGACCATACGGTGGAGTTCGCCAATGAAGGCATCGACACGGTGCAGAGCACGATCAGCCACACGCTGCAGGCCAATGTGGAGAACCTGATCCTGCTCGACTTTGCTAAGCCGGAGAAAGGGCTCGTCGATGGCGAACTGGCGCTGGTCTACGGCTATCCGAAGGCCAATGAGCTGGATTACATTCAGGGCGATGCCGTCCCGGATTTCTGGGGCACCTGTGCGCTGACTTCGATCGCCAATCTCCTGACCCAGGCCAACCGGCCGACCACGGAAAGCGATGTCATCAATCGCGCCATCGCTCATGGCTGGGTGGTGAGCGATCCCAGCCTGCCGGCCTATGAACGCGGCGGTTCCAATTACATGGACCAGCAGGCGTTGCTCGACAGCTACGGCATCCGTAACGATCTGATCGCTGGCTACAACGAGCAGGGCGTCGCCAATCTGATCCGCAGCGGCCGCGGCGTGATCATCGCAGTGAATGCCGGGAAGCTGTGGGGCGAGCCGGGCTATGTGGATGGCGGCGGCGTCAACCATGCCGTCACCATCACCGGGGTGGTCTATAGCGAGGTCGATGGCGAGTTGCTCGGCTTCTACATCGCCGACTCCGGCCGTCACAAGGTCAGTGACATGACCCGCTTCGTCGATATCGCTTCGTTCCGGGAGGCCGCACAGGTGCCGAACGCCTATGCGATCTTCACCAAGGAAGCGCTCAAGCTCTGGGACGAGGAGATCGACGGCACGGGCAACGAACTCGACAACGTTATTGTCGGCAACCGCGCGGACAATACGCTGATGGGTCTTGCCGGCAACGACACCCTGCAGGGTGGCGAGGGTGAAGACACGCTGATCGGAGGTCTCGGCAACGATCTCTACATCGTCGAAGATGCCGGCGATGTCGTGATCGAGCAGGCGGGCCAGGGCACGGATACGGTGCAGTCATCCATCTCGTTTGCGCTCTCTGCGAATGTTAAAAACCTGACCCTGACGGGATCGTCCGCCATCAATGCGACGGGCAATCTGCTGAGCAACATCCTCACCGGCAATTCCGGCAACAACATCCTGGTGGGCGGCCTCGGCAACGATCATCTGATCGGTGGCGGCGGCAACGACACCTATGTGTTCGGTCGGAACGATGGGCACGATGTCATCACCAACGGTCTGGCGTCGAACACAGGGCCGAGCGGCACATTGCAGCTCGCCTCCGACCTTGCACCCGAGAGCGTGTGGTTCAAGCAATCCGGGCAAGATCTGGTGATCGAGGTCATGGGATCGGACGACGATGTCACCGTGGCGGGCTGGTTCGCCAACTCGTCGAGTGCGCTCAGCCAGATTACGACGTCCAATGGCTGGGTGATCGACGGTCAGGTCTCGCAGCTCGTGCAGGCGATGGCGAGTTATTCGTCCGCGCATGCCGGCTTCGATACCCAGACCGGCGGCCCACAAGTGCCGACCGATGCCGCTCTGCAGGCGGCTATTGCAGGCTCTTGGCATCAGCAGGCTGCGTAAGAGTCCCAACCACAGAAGGATGGTCGCGGGGAACTAAAGACCTCGCGACCATGGAATTGAAAACCTTGGCTAATGTAGGTTGCGAATCCCGCGCGATCGGGAGCGGAGCCTTAGGCTTCTGAAAGGACAGATCCTTAGCTTCCGCCGTTGGCCGCTAATAGCTGAAACCTTCTCTTCATCGCGTTCACCTTCGACATGTACGCGGTGAGCAGATGATCGCCGCACCGTTCGCCCGCAATCATCCGGAAGCGGCGACGCGCATATGCTGTCGCGGGTCCACCGCCGCAGAGATGGATGATGACGGCGAGATCTTCCCGTTGCTTTTGCGTTGCTGACACATTGCCAGCGCGTGCAAGCACGGCGGTCAGATGCCGATCCAGGTAGATCGATGCCAGCTCCACGGCGTGGCTCGGAATGACGCGGATGTAAGGTCCAACTCCGCAGCCTGTATCCGTGACCTCCTTCTCACGGACGCAGTATCTTGCGACTTCCGCATAAGCGGGATCCGTCGTTTGGAAAAGTCCGACCGCGGAGGACGCTGGTTTGTAGATGTTGAACGGATTGTAGCTGAACCGCCATCGCCAGTAGGTGCGTTCGACAGGGTTGCCCGTGCTTTCGGTTTGCGCGATCGCCGCCAGCAGCTCCGGTGAAATCGAGCGGGTGGCGTAGGTCCGAAATAACGGCCCGTAATGACGCCATGTCTCCGCAGGCTCCTTGTAGAAACCGCGTCCCACGACGAAGAACAATTCGCTGGGCTTGCGGATCACCTGATAGGCGAGGTTGATCGCCGCAACCCCGAACAAGGCGACCACTACGGCACCCGCGATCAGGATCCATCGCGGCGCGTCGGCAATCCTGCGCTGGGCGAGCCTTGCCCAGTGCCGAACTCGAGCGGGAAAACGCCTGGATTTCTTGGACATGCGCTCCGGCCGGGAAGATGTCCGAGTGGTAGGACGCACGCGTTAAAGTTTCCCGAAGCTGCAGTACGGGGACCAAATGTTGCACCAATTTAGCGCGCAGTTTCTATAATTTCGAGATGGATCGCTCAGGCCACCGTCGTAGGCTCGTGTCTTGCTTGAGCGACGGCAATCATGATCCCCAGCAATGGGAGGATGAATATGAGCTGCGAAGGTATCAGGATCGAAGGTTCGCTGACCGAAGCGATGGAAGCGTGGGTCGCGCGCCGGTACGGCAGGGTCGTCGATATCGAGATGTCCGGGACAAATGAGGGCAATTATGCAGCCGTTGGTTACGCAGCAGTCGAGAACGCCGAGGCGGGAACGGTGGAGGCGGTCGTTCTCATGGTGCAGCACGATCCGAAAGCGGGGGCCGACAGCTATCGTCTAAAGGACATGGCGGAGGAAGAGGGGCCCGTACTCGACTTCTGTCCGGAGCGCATCCTCGACCTGCTTTCCCCAACCGATGACGTTCTCGCGTTGCACTGGCGGGAGCGTTGCCGGGATCAGGCGGCGGAGGTATTGAGAAATTCTGCGTTTGCGATGAACGCCTAATCCCCGAAATCGCCTCTTCTGATCAACCAAACACAAAAGAGAAAAGCCCGCTGTTTCAGCGGGCTTTATTGTGGGTGTGACGCCATGGTCACCGCAGACGTTCCAACACGGTCAAAAAGACTTCTAAAATGGACGATCTAGGCGTTCGTCACATCAGCCGTGGCTAATCTTCTTCACGCTATGATTGGTGACAAAGCCGTAGCCGCAGGTATCGCAGGTCCACAGATAGCTGACGACATTGTCCGCAAGGAAAGCCGAGGACTCCGCGGCGATCATGCTGTCGGCGCAGACCGGGCAGGTCGGGAGATCGGCGCCGCGCGGCGTCGTGCCCGGCGCATTCTGATGGGACGTCTTGTTCTGATGGGACGTCTTGGTCGTGCGGATTTCAGCGGATGCTGACATCGTGACCTCCTTCACCATCTGAGTTGACCCGTGACTAGGTTATCCTGATTTGCCGGACCAGAACCGATTTGTTTGACCTTGTCGCAACACAAATGCGTTGATCTGGTGATATTCCAATCGCGATTTTGCGACGCGGCGACGGTCGGTGTGATGCGTCGCGTGGTGTTGCGACGCAGTGCCACGGCTCCATGATGTAGCATTCGAATCTGCACAGTCTGTTACCGAGCGGATCAGGCGGGGCGATATGTTCATTGCAGCAGCCGCGCGGCTGCTTCGACGGATCTTGCCGGCTGGTAATTGTGCGGAGCTTGCCCTAGCTCTTGAGGAGCATCACACCTGTAAGGATTGCCCCGTCATGGCCCAGTCACCACGCCGTCCCAAGGATGCCCGCAGCGAGGCTGAGGCCGCCTTCAAAAAGGCGACCGCGCCCGTGGTCGAGGCGCCAGCAAAAAAGGCAGCCGTTCCCGGTGTCCGCGAACTGGTTTCGCTGCGGATCGATCAGGACGTTCTGGAACATTTTCAGGAAGGCGGCCCCGGCTGGCAGGACCGCATCAATGACGCACTGCGCAAGGCCGCGGGCAAATAGCACGCGGCCTTCGGTGCGAGCCCTCTTTAGCGATTGAGGAAGCCGCCGACGACGCCGCCGATGAAGCGGCCGGGCAGGGCGGGATCCACGGCCGGCGCCGGTGCCGCCTGGCGGCGGGCTGGCGGCGGCGCTTCATCATAAGCCTGCTGCTGCACCTGACGGCGCACCGGCTTGGGCGGCGGAGCCGCGGCCGGCTCCTCCGCCAGCGTCACGGGTTCGGCGAGCAGGGCAACATGCTGCACCTTGTTCAGATAGCCCGAGGTCGGGTAGCCGCGCGCTGCCTGCCACCGCGTGATCACGCCGCGGGTTCCTGCATCGAAGCTGCCGCTGGCCTTGGTGTCGAAACCGAGGGCGTTGAGACGGCGCTGCACGTCGCGGCGCTTGGCCTGGCTAAGACCGATCTTGTCCTCGGTCAGCTGGCTGGCCTGTTCGGTGAAGACAGCCTTGTCGACGCCCGGCATTGCGTTGCGTGGCGCGGTCGCAGCTTCCTGCAGCGCAGCGATGCGGGCAAGGGCGAGCGGCTTGAACTGGCCGCTCGGATACATGGTGATATAGGCGTTGAGTTCCTCGGGGCGGTTGGAGTCCTTGATCGAACGCCAGAATTCCAGCTCGACATCGGAACCGGCGGTGGCTGCCGCCGGCATGGTTGCCGTCGGGCTGGCCGCCGCGACCTGCACCTGGGCCTGGACATCGGGATTGAGATAGACGGCGCCGATCAGATTGGTGTGCCCCCAGGGTAGCTGGCCCTTGTTGGTTTCGTCCTGCACCTGAGCGCGGACCTTGGTCATGGCCTGCTGGATCTCGGCGCCGGGGGTGGTGATGTTGTTCAGCAGCGCACGCGTGAACGGGCTGTTGCCGCCGCTCTTGCCGTCGAGCGCGGTCTGGCCCGGGCTGGTGGCGAAGGCGATCAGCGTGCCTTCGCCGGACTTCATCTCGGCGAGGCCGGACGATACCGCGACGCTGCGTGTGGCTGAGCCGCTGGAGCGGATCTTGGCGGCGAACGGATTGTCGCGGCAGGCGTCGAGGAACACGAGCTTGACCTTGGCGTCGCCCATGGTCTGCTCAAGCGTCGTCTCGACATTGATGGCTGCGCCGAGCTTGACGTCCATCTCCGACTTCAGATTGGCATCGATGGGCAGAAGATAGTTGATGTTGTTCACCGAGATGCCATGACCGGCATAGAAGAACAGCGCGACATCCGCGCCCTGCGCCTTGCGGCCGAATTCGAGCAGACGCTCGGTCATGCCGTCGCGCGTGAGATTGGATCCCTCGATCACTTCGAAGCCGACATTGCGCAATGTGCTCGCCATCGCCTTGGCGTCGATGGGCGGGTTCGGCAGCGGATCGACATTCTTGTAGGCGCCGTTGCCGACGACGAATGCAACGCGCTTATCGGCAAACGCCGCGTCGGCACTAAATACGACGGACAGCGCAGACAAAGCGAACATGAGCTGGCGCACGGTGAATCTCTCCCATCGAATCCGGTCGGGTGACCGATTGGCGACGGGCAAAATAGCAACTACATGCAACCGCTAAAATGTCGGTACGCGCATTGTGCGAATAAAATCGGAAATGGAACTCAGGTGTTTGCGCGCGCGGCCACCGGTGCGGGACTTCGCAGGTTCAGCGTATTGCCGGCGAGGATCAGTGCGGCGCCGAGCAGCGTGAACATGTCGAGCTGTTCAGAGTATAGTAACCATCCGATGGTCGCGCTGAGCGGCACGCGCAGGAAATCCATCGGCACAACCACCGTCGCATCGGCATAGAGCATCGCGCGCGCCATGCAGAAGTGCGAGAAGGTGCCGCAGAAGCCGACCACGACCAGCCAGAACCACACATAGGCCGACGGCCACTGCCAGACCGATATCGCCGGGATGAGGCCTGCCGCTGTCTGCACCACGATCATCCAGAAGATGATCTTGAGCGCGCTATCCGTGCGCGTCAGCGATTTGATCAAAGTCACGGAGATGCCGAAGCCGAAGGCCGAGGCGAGCGAGATCAGCTGGCCGGTATTGAGTTCACCGGTTGCGGGCCGCACGATAACGATAACGCCGATCAGGCCGAGCACGATGGCAACGACCTTCCACCGCGTGATGCGTTCGCCGAGAAAGATCGCGGCCATGATAGCGATCCAGATCGGCATGGTGAATTCGATGGACACAAGCTGGCTGAGCGGGATCAGTGTCAGCGCGTAGAACCAGCCGAGCTGTGCCGCGTAGTGGACGAGGTTGCGCGAAACATGTGCCATCGGGCGGGTGGTCCGCATCGTACCGAACCCGCCATTCATCAGGATGATCGGAATCAGGAAGACGAAACCGAACAGCGAGCGGATTTCCATGACCTGAAAGACGGTGAGGTCGCGCAGCGTCTCGCGTCCGCCGATCGCGACGAACAGCATCAGTAGCAGCCAGCCGGACATCCACAGCGCGGCACGAAGTTTCGAGGGAGGGTACGAAGTCATCGAGGTGGACGTTTCCTGCTCGGCCTGCCGTTATGATCGGCGGTTGCCTAGAATGCAGGCTGTATCGTCGAGACAGCGTAGCTTTGCAATGCACGGGAACGGTGCAACAGCAATGCGCGCAAAACAAACCCCGGCCGCGCAAGCGCGGCCGGGGTTCTGAATTTTGCAGTAAGGCGTCTTAGCTGCGGTTCAGTGTGATGTTCACGCCTTTGAACTGACCGTCGGACGAGATCGAGACGGCCTGTTTGTTACCGGTGGTCGTCAAGGTCAGCTTGGCGTCGAAGCCCGGTGCCGAGACATTGACATTGAACTTGCCGGCGCTGGAGCTGCCGTTCAGTTCGCCGCTGACATTGCGGGTGGTCTCGGACCACTGACCGGTGAGCTGGTTGCCCCTGGCTTGCACATTGCTCTTCAGCTCGAACTTGTAGCTGTCGCTGGCACACAGCAGAGACTGGTTCAGACCATTGCCGTCGTTCGAGACAGCATAGGTTGCCTTGCAGCGGATACGCTCCTTGGAGCCGTCGTCGAGCGAAATGTTGCCCTGACCGGACCACACGCCCGCCATTCCCGCAAAAGGAGCGGACTGGGCGAAAGCCGCGATCGACGGCACCGCGAGGGCGGCGGCGACAGTAACGGTCCGGGCGAGCGCGCGCGGAGAGATCGAGACGACTTTCATTGGGGTATTTCCTGGCTGCGGGTTATTGACGAGAAGCTTCCCAGCGCCCGCTGCAGGGGACGCCGTTGGAGGCGCCATTCCATTTGCCGGAGCCGGCATTACCGGTGAGCTGGCCGTTTGCGAAAGCAGGGCCAATCGCGACGCGAACGACGCCCGAGGTTGCAATCTTGCCTGAGACTTCAGCACCAGGGGCGGATACCCGGCCATCGGTCACCGTCAGCGGATAGCTGGCCGTGCGGTCGCAGCTGCCAGATTGCGTGAAGATGGTGACGTTCCAAAGACCATCATAGGGATGTTGCGCGGAAGCCGGCGCGGTGGCGGCAAGCGTGGCACCGGCCAGCAGTGAGGCGGACAGGAACACGCGCATGCGGTCAAAACGCATTGAATCAAATCCTTGAGATGTTGTGATGGCCCGCCTTATTGGAGCATAATGTGTCCAAAGTTTGTGCGGTGCGCAATAATGCCATAACACCTATGCTGTTGCAACGCACTGCCCCGGAGATTGTTCCCGTATATCGGTAACATTTTCATCCGGGGTGGGAGATCAGTGCAGCTTGGGCGCCTTGGTGGCGAACTGCTCGTCCTGGAAGGTGGCAGGCAAGCGATTGTTCGCAATGGCATAATCGACGACTTCGCCAAGCAGCTTGTACCCGAGCGGGGCGAGGGCGCGTTCCCAGAGCTCGCGGGCGGTTTCGCCCTTTTTCACGAAGCAGAATTCCTGGGCTGCGATGGCGCCGCCATCCATAACGTCGGCGAGGTGGTAGACCGTGCCGCCGGCAATCGGGTCGCCTTCCTTGATCGTCCATTCCACTGCCGCGATTCCCCGGTGACGGGGCAGCAGCGAGGGGTGATAGCCGATGCCTCCGAGCTTGGCCTTGTCCAGGGCGTCCTGGCCGATACGGGCATGACTGTGGGCGGTGATGATCAGGTCGGTGCCGTCGGCGATCTCCGAGGCCACGACGAATTTCGGATTCGCCTGCACGGTGACGGGAATGTCTGCGGCCCTGGCTGCGGCAGCCAGACGATCCTCGGCATCGGCGACGACGACGCTGACGATTTCGACCTTGTGGCTCTTGAGCATGTCAAGCGTGGTGACGCCAAAGTGGCGGGAGCCGACGAGCGTGATGCGCATGGATAAAGTCCGGTGATCTAGAGGCAGGATGTCTGCCACGGTCTTGGCAGGGTTTCCGCCATCAACGCAAGATCAATATCTGGCCATCCAAAGCGGAGCGCCGAACGCGGCATTCGCCGTGGCGGGAGAACGAGGCGCGACTCAAGTCCAGACTGGAGGGAGCGTTCTTTGATCTGCGCTCGTTAAGTGTCCGTTCCAGGACCATGCGGTTGCCCGAATGTTCTGGCAGAATTCACATGGATGAACGCTCGGCGGCCAGACGCGGAGTTATTCCCGTTCCTCAATCTATTCTAATTCAGCTGCGTTGCCTGTGCTTTCCCGATTACCTAGTCAGGCCCCAATCAAGTGACTTGGGGCGTTCATGACCATCTATCAAAACTACAAGAATCGTTTGTTCGTCGGTGCCGCGACAAGCGTATTTGCGCTGTGCCTGAGCGGAGCGGGGGCTTCGCAGGTGAATGCGCAGAGCGCGCAGCCGAATGTGCTGCCACCCGTGTCGGTCGATGCGCCTCAGCAGCGCGTCCGTCCATCGCGCACCGTGCGTACGCGCTCCGCGTCTCAACGCGCGACGCGTGTCGCGCCACGACAGGTGAACGAGCAGCCTGCACCGACCGCGCCGGTCTCGACGGTTGGATCGACCCGCACGATTGGGGTTCCGGCACCGGCCTATGCCGGCGGCCAGATTGCAACCGGCGGCACGCTTGGCCTGCTCGGCAGCCAGAGCACGATGAACACGCCGTTCAGCACGGTCAATTACACGGCGAAGCTTCTGGAAGATCAGCAGGCGAGAACGATCGCGGATACGTTGATCAACGATGCGTCGATCCGGACAACGACCCAAGCCAACGGCTTCAGCGACGAATATACCATTCGCGGCTATACTGTGAGTTCCTCTGATGTCGGTCTCAATGGTCTGTACGGATTGGTGTCGTCCAATCGCGTCCCAGCGGAGATCGTCGAGCGTCTGGAAGTCCTCAAGGGGCCGGGTGCTCTCATCAATGGTATCGCACCAAGCGGCAGCGTCGGCGGCAGCATCAACATTACGACGAAGCGCGCAGGCGAAGTGCCGTTTGCTCGGCTGACGCCGTTCTTTCAGAGTGCGGGCAACTACGGTGTGCATCTGGAAACCAGCCAGCGTTACGGAGCAAACAAGGAGTGGGGCGTCCGCTTCAATGGCGTCGGCCGCAACGGCGAGGCATCGATTGATGGCGGTAACTGGCGCACCGGCCTTGGCGCGCTGGGGCTGGACTATCGCGGCGAGCGCCTGCGCTGGACCTTGGATGCGATCTCGCAGAACGATGACACCAAGAATTTCCGCCCGCAGATCAACATTAACACCGGCGTGCTCGCCATTCCGGCGCCCCCGGATGCGCGCAGCACCTGGTTCCCAGGCACCCAGCTCAAACAGCGCGACAATACGATCACATCCGCACTCGAATACGATCTCACGGATTCGCTGACCGCCTACGCAGGCATCGGTTATCGCGACGGCTTGAACGAGCAGACCTTTCCGGATTCACGCGTCAGTGGCTTCCCGAGTGGTGCGCTCGCAAACGGCAATTTTCAGGCGACGAACGCCTACTATGATTCCTACACCAAAACCGCCAGCGGCAATGTTGGTCTTCGCTCGAAGTTCGAGACCGGTTTCATCGGTCATTCGGTGAACATCGCATATTCCGCCTACAACCAGGAAAGCGGAAGCGCTTATCTCGCAAATCCGGTCGCTCTATCTGTACCGTCGAATATCTACAACCCGGCCGCTCTGCCGACCGTGGTTGGCACCCGCCAATCGCCGACCAAGAGCTCGGAAGTGACATTCCAGAGTGTCGCAATCGCGGACACGATGTCGTTCCTGAACGATCGGGTTCTTTTCACCATTGGTGCCCGTCATCAGATGGTGAAGCAGGACAGTTTCGTCGCGAGCGGCGCGATATCGGGCACATACGACGCAGCTTCAACATCGCCACTCGCGGCGCTCGTTGTTAAGCCGTTGCAGAATGTGTCGCTTTACGCGAATTACGCCGAAGGCCTGAGCCAAGGCATGGTCGTGCCTGCACCATTCGCAAATCAGGGAGACGTACTTGCTCCCTATAAATCGAAGCAGCAGGAAGCCGGCGTCAAAGTGGACTGGGGTACGATTACGACCGGCTTGGCGTTCTTCCAGATTACCCGTCCGAGCGTCGTCACCACGGCGAGCAATTTTCGCTTGTATGACGGCGAGCAGCGTAACCGTGGCGTAGAACTGTCGGCCTATGGCCTCATCGCGCCTGGACTGCGCGGCATGGCAAGCGTGATGTATCTTCGTCCCGAGTTGACAAATCCGGCAGCAGCATCGCAGCGCGGCAATGATGCGTCTGGTATTCCGCGTACGACCGTTTCGGCAAGCCTCGATTACGATCTGCCATGGATGCAAGGCGCGGCTGTCACTGGGCGCGTGATCTATTCGGGCGAATCCTATCTCACCAACGACAACTTGCCCTATCAGCGCTTCTCTGACTGGACGCGCCTCGACCTCGGTGCGCGCTACACGACCACCGCGCTCACCGGTAAGCCGGTTACGTTCCGCGCAAACATCGAAAATGTGACTGGAGAGAATTACTGGATCACCAGCGGTGGCTTCCAGACTGTTGGTTCGCCACGCACCTATATCGTCTCAGCTGCATTCGACTTCTGATCGTATTCAAGAGGCGAAAGACAAAATGATCCGGCGCACGTGATATCGATACGTCGATGTCGCTCGCGCCGGATTTCGGATTAACAAGGCCCAATCGAGGTTCGTCATGAAGAAGCTCTCTCTCGTCGCTGCTGTTATGCTCGGTGTTGCCACCTCCGCGCAGGCGCATCAGATCTGGATCGAGCAGGCGGATGGTGAAAATGCCGTGGTGCGCTTCGGCGAGTTCGGCGAAAATCTTCGCGAGGCTTCGCCGGGCTTGCTCGACAAGTTCGTCAAGGTGACCGGCACGCTGGTGTCCGCCAAGGGCGAGCAGAAGTCGGACGCGAGCAAGACTGCAAGCGGCTTCACGCTGCCGTTCAAGGCGGCGTCCGGCGATGGAATCGTGGCCGAGGACGTGAGCTATCCGCTCTTTACGACCAAGCAGCAGGATAAGCAGGCCACCGGTTGGTACTATCCCGCTGCGCGCCTCATCACCGTTTTCGCTGCGCAGAAGCCGAAGCTCCCGCTCGATCTCGTGCCGACCGGCAATGACGGCGAGTTCAAGCTGTTCTTCAAGGAGCAGCCCAAGGCCAAGACCAAGGTGACGCTGGTCACGCAGTCCGGCTGGTCCAAGGAAGCACACACCGATGAGCATGGCGTGGTGAAGTTCGACATGCCCTGGAAGGGCACCTATGTGGCCGAGGTCAGCTTCAACGATCGCACGCCGGGCGAACGCGCTGGCGCGAATGGCGCCGAGAAATACGATTCCGTGAGCTACGCCACGACGGTCACTTATGTAAATGCCAACGGCCTTCCTCCGCTTGCTGCGGGGGCGGCTGCAAAGCCATCACCGGCAAAATGAATATCGTCGCCCAGCGGGTTCTTGCCACGGGGCCGCTGATCTCGCGCATCGTCGCTGCGCTGTTCGGCGGCTATGCGCTGGCGGCGCTGAGCAGCGTCGCCATGCTCGCTTTGCCGATGGACAAGGTTCAGGCGGTGATCGCCGGCACGCTGGCGAGCTTTCTTGTCTATGCCGGCGCCGTGATCTGGGTCTTCGCGGTGCGCAGCGCGCTGAAAGCCTGGATCGGTCTGATCGCTGCCGCCGTGCCGCTGGGGATCGCGGCGTGGTCGGTTACCTGACGAGGTCTGATCCATGACGACGGAGAGTGATCGGCAAGTTGCTGGCCGCGGCATCCGGCAGAGCATGTCGGACCTGCACACCTGGGTTGGCCTGCTGCTGGGCTGGGTGCTCTATGCGATGTTCCTCACCGGCACCGTGTCCTATTTCAAGGACGAGCTGTCGCAATGGACACGGCCTGAGCTGGCGCGTCTCGTAGAACTGCCCGATCCCGCCGTGGTGGCGCAGCGCGTTGCCGATGCGTTCGACAAGATCGCGCCGGGCACTTCGCAGTGGAGTATTCGTCTGCCCGATGAGCGCAACAACAGCGCCTATGCGTTCTGGCGAACGACGACCCGCGAGCCCGGACAGCGCGGCTTCGCCGAGGGCCATTTCGATCCGGCCACGGGCGAGCGCGTGAATGCGCGCGACACGCTGGGCGGCGATTTCTTCTACCGCTTCCATTTCCAGTTCCACTACATGCCCGTATTGTGGGGCAGGTGGCTTGCCGGCATCGCCGCGATGTTCATGCTGGTCGCCATCATCAGCGGCGTCATCACGCACAAGAAGATCTTCGTCGACTTCTTCACGTTCCGCTGGGGCAAGGGGCAGCGGTCCTGGCTGGACGCCCATAACGCGCTGTCGGTGTTCGGCCTGCCGTTCCACGCGATGATCACCTATACCGGCCTGGTAACGCTGATGGCGATGTACATGCCATGGGGCGGGCAGGTGGCAATCAAGACGCCGGCCGAGCGTCAGCAGATGCAGGCGCAGATCAGCGCATTTGCGCAGCCAGGCAAACCCACCGGCCAGAAGGTGCCGCTGGCATCGGTTGCGGACATGGTGCGTCAGGCGCAGGAGCGCTGGGGCCACGACAATGTCGGCCGTGTCAATGCCACGCATCCCGGCGATGCTGCAGCGCGCGTGATCGTGACGCGCGGCGATCCCGGCCGTGTCTCCATGAGCCCGCAATATATGGAGTTCGAGGGGACGACCGGAAAACTACTGTCGGTCCGCGATCAGGTGGGGGCCGCAGCCGAAACGCGCGGCGTCCTCTACGCACTCCATCTCGGGCGCTTCAGCGATACCGTGACCCGCTGGCTGTATTTCATCGTCAGTTTCATGGGCACGGCCATGGTCGGTACCGGTCTCGTGATGTGGACGGTGAAGCGCCGGCAGAAGCTGCCCGATCCGCAGCATCCTTATTTCGGCTTCCGCCTGGTGGAGCGGCTGAACATCGCGAGCATCGCCGGCCTCTCGATCGCCATGACGGCCTTCATGTGGGGGAACCGCCTGCTGCCGACCACTCTGGCGGGGCGTTCGGATTGGGAGATCGACCTGTTCTTCATCGTCTGGGCGGTGACGCTGCTGCATGCGCTTGTGCGTCCAGCGAAGGCCGCCTGGGTCGAGCAGCTCTGGGCGGCATCGGTATTGCTGTTCCTGTTGCCGCTGCTCAACGTCATGACGACGCAGCGCCCGCTCTGGCATAGCCTTGCGCAGGGCGACTGGGTCTTCGCCGGCATCGATCTGATGTGCTGGGTGCTGGCCGCGCTGCACGCCGTATTAGCGATCCGCACCGCGCGCCATCAGGTCAAGACACCGGCCAGGCGCAAAGCTGACCGGCCTGCCGCGGTGGCGGTTGCATCGGGCGGAGCGGCAGAATGAGCCATCTCCTCGCGTTCCTGCTGAGCCTCGTTGGCTTCGCCGCACTGGCCGGCGCCATGCATCGGCAGCAGCGCGATCTGTTCGGCAAGGCTCTGCGGCCTACCATGACGCGCATGGTGCGCATCGTCGGCACGGTCGCGTTGCTAGCCGCGCTCGGTATCCTTGTCGCTCAGTATGGCTGGGGCCTCGGTCTCGTGATGTTCAGCGGCCATACGAGCCTTGCTGCGGGCGTGACCTACGGCCTTCTGATCGCCCATGCGCAGCTGCAGGCGTAGTTGGACAGCGATTCGGACGACCCTCGACAAATCGATGTCCCTCCACAGTCATGCGAGGAGACGGTTGCTACGAAGCAATACAGCTTTCGCTTACACCCCTTGATTGCTTTGCCGATCAAATCGAAGATGCGCTTTGCAGAACTCGCAATGACGCGAGTTCGGAGCGGATCAAATCCAGAATTTGCTGTTGTGCTGCTAGCCTTTCGATTGTGTTACGGCACATGATGTTTTGCTAGCGTCACGGGGCCGTTTTGGCGGCGGCGTCGAGCTGACCGTATCATGAGCGGCATTGCGCGGTCAGGCGCGTCATGGATTTCACTCGATCGGGGGCACCTTTGGACGCATTGTTTTACCCAACTCTCTCGCTTCCCGGCGCTGCATGGACCAACCCCAATCTGCTGTTTTTTGATAAGATCGGCGTCATCGCGCCGGAGGGAGACAGCCGCCAACTGTTTGACGGGCCTACACGGGTGTTGATGGAGCATGAGCTAGTCGAGCCTGTAGACCCCACGCGTTACGCACAGGATGATCATGGTGACGAGCAGGTTTTTTCATATCTTCTCGGTCTGTCGCACTCGCCGCGGAAAAAGCAGCGAGAGGTCAGAATTCATCTCGGGAAGCTTGCCTATACCCGCCTGACGGACAGGCTTCTTAGGCATGGCATGCTTTGGCGTGCCCACGATCCGAACTGGCTGGAAGGGCCCGAGTGGATTGTGAATTACCTCATGAGTGTCATTGCCGCACGCATGTCGTCGCATCCACGCCTTGATGTGCCGCTTTTGACGAATCTCGACGATGCCAGGCGTTTGATGGCCGGCGTTCCACTGGCAGAAAAAACTATCGGCGCCCGGCGTATGCGCGCGGTGTCTCGTCTGCTACCTGTAGGTCCTGATGCCGACATCACCCAAATCGTCAGATTTCGGTCGCAGCACCGCGACGAGCTGATAGCCTTTCGAGGGCTGATCGAAGGCCTCTTGCGGCGCTCGCAGGCCGTGCCGGAAGGTGAAAGAGACTTCGAGGCTCGGTTGGCGCGTGCTGAAGAATTGCGACGTCACCTTGTTGGCGAACTCGCAGTCGTTCGCTCCATCGCGCCGCCGCTCACCATCGCTCTTTCCATCACGGCGATCGCCGCTCCAGTGATCGAGGCATCGTATTATTCGGCCGCGGTGGCCTTCGGCGGCCTGGGTTATTTGCTGGCTTCGCATA
This sequence comes from Bradyrhizobiaceae bacterium PARB1, assembly GCA_002256345.1. Lineage (GTDB taxonomy): Bacteria > Pseudomonadota > Alphaproteobacteria > Rhizobiales > Xanthobacteraceae > Tardiphaga. The sequence goes on from NKIY01000002.1 coordinate 215,873, forward strand.
CGGCTGCGGCTCGGCGAGATCGGACCGCGCGCCGGGATAAGCTCGTCTACGCCGCACTGGCGTCACGCGCATTCGCCGTGCATCGTGCGGACGATCTGCTTGGGTAAACATGCTCCGAGTGGCCGCACGAACAGTCCGCGCTGAGAAATCCCGCTGCGATTGCTGCCTTCCGCGTCGCATGACACCAGACGCGATGGCGCGTGCTCGCTTGCAGTCGCGCTTCTGGGCGGCCTGCAGCAAGGCGCCACCGACCTGCGTCTGCCCTGTCATCCCGGCAATACCGCAGCCCCGCCGCTACGGGATGCTCCCATACAATACTTCGACTGTAGGTCGGGCGCAGGAAGCATAGGTTTCGCCGACCGCCAGACGGTCGCTTCATTGTATCCGATACGGGAGTGGCCATTACCCCGTTCAACGTTACGCCAGCGGAGGCGTAGACGCGTCCCTGAAATTCATCCGGGGTAAGTTGGACTCGAGACCAGCCAAGGCGCCAGCGCGCACCGGGAGGCCGCACTGATGCCGACGGTGGTCAACATCCCGTATCTTAGCAAGCTGGTCGGTTAAGCTGATCTGGCGCCGGAATTCGGTATCCAGTTTACCCGGGGCCACCTTCTGACCTTGGAGAACGAAGGTAAGTTCCCTAAGCGGGTGAAGGTCGGAGACCGGGGATTGGCTGGTATCAGCGCGAAATTGCCGAGTACCTGAATGAGCTAGACGAGCGTCGGGAAGCCGCCTAGCCATCTGGCCTTGGTATCTAGTTGGTATCTATTGGCCGTTCGCTTGGTATCTAAAAAACTGAGATGAAAAAACCGGTTTTTCCGGGGGTTTTGGTGGGCGGGATGGGGATCGAACCCATGACCAGTCGATTAAAAGTCGAATGCTCTACCGCTGAGCTACCCGCCCGAAGATGCCGCTGAAATCAGGCTTGCCGGAAGGTCCGGCCCCAAGGGGCGCGGAAGGCCGGTCGGCCACGGCCGCGATATTGGCCGCAAGGCAGCGTGTCGCGTTGACCGGCTGTGTAAAAGGCGGGCTCGCCGGGGTCAAGGGCGAGCCTGCGGGTTATGGACATGAAGTGCCCGGCGGTCAGCTCGCCTCGCGCCGGGCCTCAGGCTGGTTCATGTCGAGCTGGGGCATCTGCACCGGGCGCAGGCCGATCAGCTCGGCGGTGCGGATCGTGGTGTTTGTCCACCATTCGAACCGGTTGGCGCGGGAATTCTCCAGGATCGCAATCGCCACCGCGGACAGGAACGGCAGGCTCTGCAGCACCAGGACGCCGGCGAAAATGTAGATTTCCGTGACCTGCTTGTCGTTATTGGCGAAGACCAGCAGGCCGGAACTGATCAGCAGCAGCACGCCGATCACCGCCTCCCAGAAGGCCTGGAATTCGATCGAACTCCGCGACTTGCCGCCCTTGGAGGTGACCGTGAAGGGCAGGTGGTCCTTGATGAGGCCGTCAGCCACGGCGCGGGACACGGTCCACTGGACCGACATCGCGGCGATCATGGCGCCGAGCATCTGCCACAGGCCGATTTTCACGCGCAGGCGATACAGGATCAGGAAATGCGCCAGCGAGATCACGAAGGAGGCGATGATCGGCAGGGTCAGGATCTTGTCGGGAATCGCGATGCCGGCAAAGGCGATGATCGGCACCCAGACAATGTTGAGGATCGCCACCACCACGCCGAGGCTTTCCGCTCCCAGCCAGTTCAGCCAGCCGATACCGAATTCGCGCTTCTGGTCCTGGGTCATGCGGCTCGCGCCCGGCAGGAACCGGCGCCAGTGCTTCTTGATGATCTGGAAGCCGCCATAAGCCCAGCGATGGCGTTGCTTACGGAACGCCTCATAGGTGTCGGGCAGCACGCCGTAGCCGTAACGCTCGCTGGTGTAATGCGTCAGCCAGCCATGCTGCATGATGGCGAGGCCGAGATCGCTATCCTCGCAGATGGTGTCGCCGGCCCAGCCGCCCGCCATGTCCATCGCCTCGCGGCGAATAAGACACATGGTGCCGTGGACGATGATCGCATTGGCCTCATTGCGCTGGACCATGCCGATATCGAAGAACCCGGCATATTCGCCGTTCATGATGTAATGCATCAGCGACGTATTCTCGTCGCGATGATCCTGCGGCGCCTGCACGAGGCCGACGCGAGGGTCGTTGAAGGCGGGAACGAGGTCGCGCAGCCAGTTCGGTGTCACCACATAGTCGGCGTCGATCACGCCGATCACTTCGGCATCGGCCGACGTACGGTCCATGGCGATTCGCAGCGCGCCGGCCTTGAAGCCCTGCACCTTCTCCGCATTGATGAAGATGAAACGCTCACCCAGCGTTCGGCAGTGATCCTGGATCGGCTGCCAATAAGCGGGGTCGGGCGTGTTGTTGATGATCACCACGCATTCGAAATTCGGGTAATCGAGCGCCGCCACCGCATCCAGCGTCTGCTTCAGCATTTCCGGCTGTTCGCGATAGGCCGGGATGTGGATCGAGACCTTCGGATATTTCTGTTCGGCTTCCGCCGCAGCGAACAGCGCGGCGCTGCGCTCGGGCGTCAGCAGGCGCAACGGCTTCTTGCCGAAGGCGATGGCCGCAATTTCCTCGATGCGGGCGAGGGCGATCAGGATCAGCGGGATCAGCAGGATGCAGCCGAGGGTGAGCGCGAAGGCCGAGCCCCAGACGAAATAGTGGGTTTGCTGATAGGCAAAGATGGTCGCCGCCCAGGCGCCCACGGCGTTGGCGGCAATGGAAAGGACCAGCGCCTGCATCACCGTGGGGGCGACGATCTGCAGGATCGGCAGCGACAGCAGGATGCCGACGAGCAGAGCGAGGCTGGCATTCTTCCAGTAATCGGGATTTACGACCGGGCCGGTCCAGGAGAATTTCGGCTCGCGGCTGGCATTGAGTACGCCCCAGTAAGGGCCGACACCGCCTTCGAAGAACTTCCAGGGCTGATCGATGGCTTCGACGATATTGTAGTCCATGCCAATCGCTTCGGCGCGGGTGACGAAGTTGCGCAGCACCACCGCCTGTTTGAACGGGCCGGGTTCGGCGCGGCGCAGATTGTAGCCTTCGCTCGGCCAGCCGAATTCGGCGATCACGATGCGCTTGCCGGGGAACGTCTCGCGGAGCACGCCATAGAGATGGACGGCCTGATCGACCGCCTGCGTGTCGGTGAAGTTTTCCCAATACGGCAGGATATGCGCGGCGATGAAATCCACCGATGACGCGAGCTGCGGATTGTCGCGCCAGATGTTCCAGATTTCGCCGGTGGTGACGGGCACCGTCACCTGGCGCTTCACCTTGCGGATATATTCAACCAGATCGTCGATCTTCAGCTCGTCGCGGTACAGCACCTCGTTGCCGACCACGACCCCGATGACGTTGGAGTTCTTCTTGGCGAGATCGACGGCGGAGGCAATTTCGCGTTCATTGCGGTCGACATTCTTGTCGATCCAGACGCCGAGCGTGACCTTGAGACCGAATTCGTTGGCGATGGCCGGCACGATGTCGACGCCGCCGGTGGACGAATAGAGGCGAATCGCCCGCGTCATGGTCGCGAGCTTTCTCAGATCGGCGCGCACTTTCTCGACCGTCGGAATGTTGTCGACGTCGGGATGCCCCGTGCCTTCGAACGGCGCATAGGAATAGCTCGGAACCAAGCCCCTGAAGTCGGGAGCATCCTGCTTTTCGCGCAGCAGCGCCCACAGGCCGGCATGAAGGGCAGTGACGAGCAATATAACGGCGACGACAGCGCGCATCGCGGGGAAACCATCACGGGGCGAAGCGGGGCCGGGGTGCGGACCTGTCCCCGAGGTCCGGCCAGTGGCGAGGGGCAGATAAATCTGCCGCGGAATTTCAACAACTCAACTGCCGCCATGGCGTTTTAAGGGCGGCATCCAGTTCGAACGCGCACCGCGCTCGCGCGGCGGTGCGCCGAATCATCTTGTTTATTTGGGCGCTTCGGCCGGCTTGGCGTCCGGCTTCGCATCCGTCGGCGCAGGCTGAGCAGCCGGAGCGGCTGGCGCGGGCGCCGGTGGTTGGGTCAAGGCGGCCGGCTGCGGAGTGGCGTTCGGGTTGATCCAGCAGGCATGGACGTGGCGATTCAGGCTGTCCGCAATCTTCGGGTCGATTGCCGGGCCGAATTTAACCAGGCACCGGAAGGTCGCCTGTACGTGACCGCCGGGGCAGCCGAAACGGTCATACAGATCGAGATGACGGAAGGCGGTGTCGAGATCGTCGCGCCACATCAGCACCACAACGCGGCGGCCGAGCCAGACGCATTCCGGATTGCCGGCGGGGCCATTGATGGCCTGAGTCGCCTCGACGAATTCGTCTGCGCGCTTCTGGCCTTCGCGGGCGACCTCGGCAGGGGTGGGGCCACTGGTCGCAGCCTTTTGTTCCTGGGCGCGGGCGGCGCCGACCGGCGCGAGTACGGCGCTCGCACCGAGCAGGACAGCGAAGGCCGGGACGGCCAGGCGACGCATAACCACAGATTGGAACCCGAACACCAGTCGACCCATAAAGTCCCCGATAAAGTTGGCCGTCAGCCTTGCGAGAGCGTCGCGGCATGACGTGCAAATGGGTCTCCAATGCGGCGAAGACCTCAGGTGAATCCCATGACGGACATTTTCAATTTTGTCCAGAACGTCCGAAGTTGGTCTCATTTCCATGGAGAGAGGGAAGGCAATTGCCCGATCGTTGTTGTCGCGCACTTGGCAGATCGGCGCCGACAAGCTAATCGACGGACGTTTTTCGGAGGACGGAACCAATTTCCTACCGCACGCCGCTGGCGCTTCTCCTTATCTCACTCGGTACGATCGCAGCGGTGTGGTGGTGGCTCGCCACGCCGGTTTCGCTCGTGCGTGCTCCGATCGATCCTGCCGCCAAGCTGGAATGCGTGTCCTACGCGCCATTCCGCGGCGAGCAGACACCGCTGAATTCGACCGCGATTATCCCGGCGGCACAGATCGCCGCCGATATGGTGCAACTCGCGCAAATCTCGAAATGCGTGCGTACCTATTCGATCGATAACGGTCTGGATCAGGTACCGGAGCAGGCGGCCAAGGTGGGCCTCAAGGTGCTGCAGGGCGTCTGGCTCGGCAGCAACCGCCTGAAGAACGCTGCGCAGATCGCCGGCGTGGTGGAACTGACCAAGCAGTATCCCAATGTCATCACCGGCGTCGTGGTCGGCAACGAAGTGCTGCTGCGCGGCGAAATGACGGCCGCCGATCTGGTCGGCAATATCCGGGCGATGAAGGCTCAGGTCGGCAAGCTGCCCGTGACCTATGCCGATGTCTGGGAATTCTGGCTGAAGAATCGCGAACTCTATGACGCGGTCGATTTCGTCACCATCCACATTCTCCCATATTGGGAAGACCTCCCGATCCGCGCCAAGCATGCTGCGGCGCATGTCGATTCGATCCGCAAGCGGGTTGCCGTGGCGTTCCCGGGCAAGGAGATTCTGATCGGCGAGACGGGCTGGCCGAGTGCCGGCCGCATGCGCGACGGCGCGTTACCGTCTCGTGACAACCAGGCACGCGTGGTGTCGGAAATCCTCGATCTCGCCAAGCGCGAAGGTTTTCGCGTCAATCTGATCGAGGCCTATGATCAGCCGTGGAAGCGCGATCTTGAGGGCACCGTGGGCGGCTATTGGGGCCTCTATGATGCCGATGCGCGTGCGCTGAAATATCCGGCCGGCGTCCCGATCAGCAACTATCCCGCGTGGAAGCTGCATATGGGCCTGGGTCTCGGCCTGAGCGTATTGGTGTTCCTGACCGGCATGCTGACCCTGCGCCGCAAGCCATGGTCTCCGCGGTTCTCGGCGTGGCTGACGGTGGCGGTTTCCGCGACTGTCGCCGGCGCGTTGCTCGGCGTTGCCGTGGACAAGCTGCTCTATGAAAGCTATGGCGTCGGCCGCTCGATTCAGTGGGGGGCGCTGCTGGCTGCGGGCGTGCTGTCGCCGCTGCTCTGCGCCTATGCGACCATGTCGGGGCACGCGCTGCCGACGTTCCTGGAATTGGTGGGACCGCGGCCGTATCAGAACCGGACTTGGACCACGGTTCTGCTTGGCCTGACCCTGATTGTGACGGCGCTGATCGGCGCGCAGACCGCGCTCGGCTTCGTGTTCGACCCCCGCTATCGGGATTTCCCGTTTGCCGCCCTGACCATGGCAGTGGTGCCGTTCGCCGGTCTGATGACGGTGAACCGCCGCGCCGAGGGGACGCGTCCGGTCGCCGAAGCCACCTTTGCGGGTCTGCTGGTGGCTTCGCTGGTCTATATCGGTCTCAATGAGGGGCCGGATAACTGGCAGTCATTGTGGACTTGTGCAGTTTATCTGCTTTTCGCCATTACGCTGTGGCGGGCGCGGGCCGCGCAAATCCAAGGATGAGCAGGCCGACCGCAATGCCCGACAGGGCGATGTTGTAGAGTACGATGCCAAGACCGGCGGCGATGACGGCGCCGGTGATCAGCACGATCGACGGCCGGAGCAGATTGAGCACCGCGATCACGATCGCGGCGATACCGAACACCGAATTCTTGAACAGATAGGTTGCCACCAGCCGGCTCTTGCACAGCATGGTCTGGGAGCCCGCGTCGCAGGCGAGCGCTACCGTGGACATTTCGATGGCCATGTAACGCAGGTAGATCGCGTAACCGACGGCGGCGAAGCCGACGACAAGCAACCACTGGACTTCGTACGGGCTGAGGCGGAAAGGATCTTTTTTCATGGTCCTGACTATGCGGTGGTTCGATCCTGCGGACAAGCTGGGAAGCGGGGAACGTTCTCACAACTGCGCAGAATCTACTTTAATCCATTTCCTTAAATGACTGCTGAGGCCGGAAATTCTACTCCCGGCTAAATCCGAGCATTGTCGAGAGCGAAGGCGCTGGTTTGGTCGCGTGCGCCTGTGTTTCTTCGACCGGCCTGGGTGGCGGCTGTTCGGATCGTTGCTCCGGTTTCGGAGCTGGAACCGGTTCTGGCTTGGGGGCAACGCGGCGCTGGACAGGTGCCCGCGGCGGTTTGGCGGCGGGAGGCGTAGCTGCCGGTTGCTCGATCGGGGTGCTCTCGTTCTTCAGAGCGAGGCGCTGGCCATCGAACACCGAAGTTTCGCAGGTGCGCTTGCTCTCGGCCAGGTTCGCGCAAATCCGCGCGGCCGCAGCAGCGTCGGTAAGCGGCCCGGCCACCAGGCGGAGTTGCATGCCGAGTCCGTTGCTGCGTTCCCGCACGACGATGATCGGACGCAGGCCGTTCAGGGCTGGTTGTTTGGACAGGCCGTGCCAGATCGCGCGTAGACCATCGATGGAATTGGCAGCGCCGATATCCACCCCGAATTCGGTCCGCGCCACCGGTGTCGCGACTTCGGTTGGCGCGGGGGCCGCGGCAGCCACTTGTACGGAAGGAGCTGGTTCGGGCGTTTTTGGTGCCGCAGGTCGAGGCTCGACCGCGGCAGACTCGGGGGCGGTCGTGTCGTCAGATTTTGGCGCCATGGGATCGGTAGATGACATCGAACGCGCCGATAGCGACGGCTCGATGGCCGCTTTTGCGGTGGACGCGCTGTCCGGTGGCTTGATCGGCATACTCGGCAGATCCGCCGGTGTCGTTGCGGCCTTATCCGTCGCTGTCGAGGGGGGGACCGCAGGCTGAGTTGCTGGAGCCGCAATCTGCGGAGGTGGCTCTCGCGGGGGCAGCGACGGCAAGACTTGTCGGGCGAGGATCGAGCCCGTGGCAGACTCCAGGCCTTTCTCCACCGACGTGAGGCGTGTGAACAGACGATCGCGGTCGCCGTTCAGGGTGTCGATGGCCTGCGAGAGGCGCCGGTTTTCTGCCTGCGCTTCCTTGGTCAGCCGTTGGAGTTGCTGCTCCTGACGATTCAAGGCATCCGCAGCCGCGAATTGATCGCTACGCAGTTGAATCTCATACCGGCTGGCGAGGACAGCGACTGCGACCGCGCAGACGGCAGCCACGCCCCAAGACCCCAGTCGCCACATCAAGCGCCGGACACCCTTCTCTTCATCCGCCAGAAATCCTGTCACCCAGCCGCCTTGCGGCTCGGCCGAGAAGGACTCCGCCCATTGGTCGCGCTTGTCAGCCATCCGACGTCTGCGTCGTCCCGTCGCCCCGAATCACGCTCCAACATTATCAGGAAACCGTCGCCAACCTGTCGTTCTGAAGCCACGGCATGGAGGAAACCGATTTCCGGCGCCGGCGAAAAGCCGCTATGACGTCGACGAAGCATAAACGAGGACTTTGCGATGACCGGCAGGACCAGCCTTACGATTGTACTCGCCGCCGGCGAGGGGACGCGCATGCGGTCGTCATTGCCGAAAGTAATGCATCAGGTGGCCAACCAGTCGCTGCTCGCTCACGTGCTCGCGGCCGCGCCCCAGGGCGCGGGATCCGCGCTCGCCGTCGTGATCGGGCCCGATCGCGCGGATGTTGCCGCCGAGGCCACCCGTATTCGTACCGACGCCGTGACATTCGTTCAGCGCGAACGCCTCGGTACCGCCCATGCGGTGCTGGCGGCGAAGGATGCCATCGCCAAGGGAGCCGATGATCTGTTGATTGCGTTCGGCGATACGCCGCTGATTTCGGCGGCGACTTTCGAGCGGATGCGGGCGCCGCTCAAGGACGGCGCTGCTCTGACCGTACTCGGTTTCCGCGCGCAGGATCCGACCGGTTACGGGCGCCTGCTGGTCGATGGGGGGCAATTGGTCGCCATTCGCGAACAGGCCGATGCCAGCGAGGCCGAGCGCAAGGTCGATCTCTGCAATGCCGGGGTAATGGCTTTTGCCGGCAAGACTGCGCTTGAGGTGATCGAGAAGATCGGCAACGCCAACAGCAAGGGCGAGTATTATCTGACGGATGCGGTCGAGATTGTCCGCGGCATGGGCCTCAAGGCGACCGTCATCGAGACCGGTGAGGACGAAGTCCGCGGCATCAATACCAAGGCTCAGCTCGCCGAGGCCGAGGCCATCATGCAGGCGCGGTTGCGCAGGGCGGCGCTGGATGCCGGCGTCACCATCGTTGCGCCGGAGACGGTGCATCTCTCCGCTGATACGACCTTCGGCAAGGACGTGATGATCGAACAATATGTGGTCATCGGGCCGGGTGTCAGCATCGCGGACGGCGCTGTGATCCATGCCTTTTCGCATATCGTGCAAGCGGAGATCGGCAAGAAGGTCTCGGTCGGCCCCTACGCGCGGCTGCGGCCGGGCACCTCGCTGGGTGAGGGCGCGCGGATCGGCAATTTCGTCGAGACCAAAGCGGCGAAGCTGGCTGCTGGGGTGAAGGTCAATCACCTCACTTATATCGGAGACAGCGAGATCGGCGCAGGGGCCAATATCGGGGCCGGGACGATCACATGCAATTATGACGGCTTCAACAAGAGCAAGACGATCATCGGAGCCGGTGCCTTCGTTGGCTCGAATTCATCGCTCGTTGCGCCGGTGAAGATCGGCAGCGGCGCCTATATCGGATCGGGCTCGGTGATCACCAGCGATGTCCCGGACGATGCGCTGGCAGTGGAACGCAACAAGGTCTCGACAAATGATGGTTGGGGCAGGCGCTTTCGCGATAAACATATCGGCCTGAAAAAGTCGGAGTGACGACGGCACGTGGCTGTCGTCAGTCGCGCTGTCTGCTTTTGAGGAACCAGCCCCGGCGCGGCGGGGCCTTTGCGGGTTCGTCGGGCAGGGTATTTGGCGGAGGTTCGTGCACCGGCGGCGTTACGGTGTCACGCATTGGCGGTGGCCAATGCGCAAGGCGGCTGTTGTGCATGTCGATCTGTCGCAACCGTGTTGCTGCGATCGATCGGGGCTCCCGAGGGTCGCGCGGCTCCCACATGACCACTACTCCATTCCGCCTCCGAGTCTTCCGTAACTATGTTGAGGCTTTGTTAAACGCGCGAAGCAAAATGTGCGCGGAGACCCCTCAACTTGTCTCAATCGGCAATAATTCTTGAGTACCAAGGCGTTCGAGATTCTCGTTAAGAGGGTTCCAGCCTTGGTCCGGACTGCCCGGGACCGCTTTACGTTTTCATTGGAGATCTATTCACGCATGTGCGGCATCGTCGGAATTCTCGGGCGTAGCCCGGTCGCTGAACAGATCGTGGATTCGCTGAAGCGGCTCGAATACCGCGGTTATGACTCCGCTGGCGTAGCGACGCTGGAGAATGGCGACGTCGCGCGCCGACGTGCCGAAGGAAAATTGAAGAATCTCGAAGCGAAACTCGCCCAGATGCCGCTCGCCGGCCATGTCGGCATCGGTCATACGCGCTGGGCGACGCACGGTAAGCCGACCGAAGCCAATGCACATCCGCACGCGGCCGATGGAGTTGCGGTTGTGCATAACGGCATCATCGAGAATTTCAGAGAACTGCGCGTCGAGCTCGAGAAGCAGGGGGCGGTGTTCGCCAGCGAGACCGATACGGAAGTCGTCGCACATCTCGTCAACTCCTTCGTCAAGAAAGGCGTGTCTCCTGTCGAGGCTGTGAAGCAGGCGCTGCCACGTCTGAAAGGTGCCTTCGCGCTGGCCTTCCTGTTCAAGGGGCACGACGATCTGATGGTTGGCGCCCGCAGGGGCTCGCCGCTCGCTGTGGGCTTCGGCTCTGGCGAGATGTATCTTGGCTCGGACGCCATCGCACTAGCGCCTTTCACCGACGACATCTGTTATCTCGAAGACGGCGACTGCGTGGTGCTGAACCGCAAGGGCTGTGAGATTTTCGATGAAAACGGCAAGCCCGCGAAGCGCGATGTGCTTAAATCCGGCGCCTCATCATTCATGGTCGACAAGGCGAATTATCGCCATTTCATGGCCAAGGAAATTCACGAGCAGCCGGAAGTCGTAGGCCACACGTTGGCGCGCTATGTCGATATGGCCAGCGAACGCGTGGCCCTGCCGAGCAAGCTGCCCTTCGATTTCAAAGATATCCAGCGCATCTCGATCACCGCTTGCGGTACTGCTAGCTATGCCGGCTTCGTCGCCAAATATTGGTTCGAGCGTTTTGCCCGCCTGCCGGTCGAGGTCGATGTCGCCTCGGAGTTCCGCTATCGCGAGGCGCCAGTGCGTAAAGGCGATTTGGCAATCTTCATCTCTCAGTCCGGCGAAACCGCCGACACTCTTGCCGCGCTTCGCTATGCGAAAGAGCAGGGAATGCATACGCTGGCAGTGGTCAATGTGCCGACCTCCACCATCGCACGCGAAAGCGAGACGGTGATGCCGACACTGGCCGGCCCCGAAATCGGCGTCGCGTCGACGAAGGCGTTTACCTGTCAATTGATGACGCTTGCCGCTCTCGCAATCGCCGCTGGCAAGGCGCGCGGTGAGCTGTCCGACGAGGATGAGACGAAGCTTGTCCACGGCTTGATAGAGATTCCGCGTCTGATGGCCGACGCGCTGACATATGAGCATGAAATCGAGAAGCTCGCGCGCGACATCGCCAAATCAAAGGACGTGCTCTATCTCGGTCGGGGCACCAGTTATCCGCTCGCCCTCGAAGGCGCGCTGAAGCTGAAGGAAATCTCCTATATCCACGCGGAAGGTTATGCCGCCGGCGAACTCAAGCACGGTCCAATCGCGTTGATCGACGAGACAATGCCGGTGGTGGTGATCGCGCCCCACGACAAGGTGTTCGACAAGACCGTGTCCAACATGCAGGAAGTCGCCGCTCGTGGTGGCCGTATTATTCTGATGACGGATGCCAAGGGCGCGGAAGAAGCAACCGTGGACTCGATGGTCACCATCGTGATGCCCGATATGGCGGCCGCCTTCACACCCTTGGTCTATGCCGTCCCGGTCCAGTTGCTTGCCTACCACACAGCCGTTGTCATGGGGACCGACGTGGACCAACCGCGCAATCTCGCGAAATCGGTCACGGTGGAGTAGGCCGGATTGTCGCAGGTCTTGGCCAGCCCGGTCCGGATCGTGATGATTTCAAGGGCTTGGGTTCCGGTTTCGGATGATCTGGGTGGCGATCATCCGAAAGGTGACTTTCCCCGCGCTGGCAAAACTCTGCTAGGATACCCACAAAAGGGACCGGCTTGCAGATGCGGCCGCGCCTGCCAGATGTTGACGCCGAGAGTTTGATGCAGCCCACCGAACTGCCGCCGACCCTGCCTTTGGGCGAACCGCCGCATGAAGCCCCGCGGGGCGTCATGGCGCGCATTCGCAATTACTTCCTCACCGGCCTGATTGTGGCCGGGCCGATTGCCATCACCTTCTATCTGACCTGGTGGTTTGTCACCTGGGTTGATGCCATCGTGCGCCCCCTGGTGCCGGAGGCGTATCGTCCGGAGCAGTGGCTGCCTTACGGTATTCCGGGCTCCGGCCTGGTGGTCGCCTTCGTCGCTCTGACGCTGCTCGGCTTCCTCACGGCAAACCTCGTCGGCCGTTCGCTGGTCGATCTCGGCGAGAACCTGCTCGGCCGTATGCCGGTGGTGCGCGCAATCTATCGCGGGCTCAAGCAAGTATTCGAGACGCTGTTCTCCGGTAACGGGTCGAGCTTTCGCAAAGTCGGAATGGTGGAGTTTCCGTCGCCGGGCATGTGGTCGATCGTGTTGATCTCGCAGCCGCCGAGCGTCGAGGTGTCGAGCAAGCTTCCGAGCGAGGAAGAGCACATTTCGGTGTTTCTGCCTTGCGCGCCGAATCCGACCACCGGCTTTTTCTTCTATGTGCCGAAGAGCAAGCTGATCGAGATCGATATGTCTGCGGAGGCTGCGGCGACCCTGATCATGTCGGCCGGCGTCGTGCAACCCGGCTCGGATCCGCAGAAGAAGATCGCCGCCCTGGCGGAGATGGCAAAGAAGTCGCGTGCCGTGCAGGCTGTGAAGCAGCCGGCGCAGGTCGATTAAGCCGGCCTGATCCAGTACGGCCTGGCAGAACGGCCACCACGAGCGGCTGCATTTGCCCTTAAAAAGACACCGCAGCATTCTCGATGCGTTGGCTTACCTATGTCTCCGGGGCAGGCACGATAGAGACTGGCGATCCCAGCAGGACTCGAACCTGCAACCCGCGGAGTAGAAATCCGCTACTCTATCCAGTTGAGCTATGGGACCGTTGGGGTGTTCATAGCATGCCCTTATGAAAAATCCGCCCCCGGGCCAAGTCCGTTCCGAACCGTTTTCCCCGTGGATACGACCAAAGGATGGCGAGGTGGCTTTGCCATTTCGGTAACCGGTCGTCATCCTGTTATTGGACGATGCCCGACGCTGCCGGACTCAATGCGATCTCGCCGCTTGCAGGTCGCCTGTCCAGTGTCGGCTTGGGCCATGAGTCCGTCACCATTTTGCGCAAATCTGGGCGCCGAGCGGCGTTCGTCCGTGCAGGGGAGTCTACCATGAAGGGTTTGGTCCGCGCCGTCGGTGTCTGCGCCGTGCTGGCGCTTGGGCTTGTTTCGGCCGCTGCAGCCGAGAAGGCCTTCCGCCGCGACGAATTGGCCGATCGAGCGATCAAGCTGGAGGCCCAGATCAAGAGCGAGGCCGGCCCGGTCGCGAAATCCGCGGCAACGTTGCGCACCGATGCGGATGTCGCCTTCAGGCGTTCCGACATGCGGGGAGGACTGCAGATCCTCGGCCAGATCGTGACGATCGCCCCGGACGATGGCGCCAACTGGTTGCGCCTGGCCAGGGCCGTGACGCAGATCAGGCCGGCCAATGCGGCCGAGACGACCTTTTTCAACGAACGCGCAGCCACGGCCGCCTATATCGCCTATCAACGCGCCGGCAATGCCGGCGAGGAGGCCGAGGCGCTGGCAGTGCTCGGCCGCGCCATGGCGGAGCGCAAGCTCTATCGGCCGGCGCTGGATGCGCTGCGGCTGTCGCTCGATCTGCGCGAAGTCGCCGATATCCGCGAGCAATATGAGAAAATGCGCGGCGATCATGGTTTTCGGCTGCTCGATTACAGCGTGGACTCCGATTCGGCCTCGCCGCGCGCCTGTTTCCAGTTCTCCGAAGATCTCGCCAAGCGCGTCGATTTCGCGCCGTTCCTGGCGCTCGCCGGCAATGACAAGCCGGCGCTCTCCGCCGAGGACAAGCAGCTCTGCGTCGAGGGCCTGAAGCATGGCGAGCGCTACAACATCAATCTGCGCGCCGGCCTGCCGTCCACGGTGAAGGAGAGCCTGCCGAAATCCGCCGAATTCAACATCTATGTGCGCGACCGCAAGCCGTTCGTGCGCTTCACGGGCCGCGCTTATGTGCTGCCGCGCACCGGCCAGAAGGGGATTCCGCTGGTGTCGGTGAATACCCAGGCGGTGGACATCAAGGTGTTCCGCATCGGCGATCGCAACCTGATCAACACCGTGATCGGAAGCGATTTCCAGACGGCGCTCAGCAAATACCAACTGGACTCGCTGGGCGACGAGCGTGGCCAAAAGGTCTGGAATGGCGAACTCGCCACCGAGACACGCCTGAACGAGGATGTCATCACCGCATTCCCGGTGGATCAGGCCATCGGCGAATTGCAGCCCGGCGTCTATGTGATGACCGCCGCGGCCAAGGGGCCGGGGGCAGGCGGCAGCGACGACGATGACGGTTCGCTCGCCACCCAATGGTTCATCGTGTCGGACCTCGGCCTCACCGCCTTTTCCGGCAATGACGGCATCCATGTCTTCGTCAATTCTCTGGCCTCCACGGAGCCGATGGCGAAGGCGGATGTGCGCCTCGTCGCCCGCAACAACGAAGTCCTGGCCACGAAGAAGACCGACGAGGCCGGCCATGTCCTGTTCGAGGCGGGGCTCGCCAAAGGCGATGGCGGGTTGTCGCCGGCGCTGCTGACGGTCACCGGCGAGAAGGCGGATTATGCCTTTCTGAGCCTCAAGTCGAATGCCTTCGACCTGTCGGATCGCGGCGTTTCCGGCCGCCCGGTTCCCGCGGGCGCCGATGCCTTCGTCTATGCCGAGCGGGGCGTCTATCGCTCCGGCGAAACCGTCTATCTCACCGCGCTGCTGCGCGACGGGCAGGGCAATGCCGTCACCGCGGGGCCGATGACCCTGGTGGTGGAGCGGCCCGATGGCGTCGAGTTCCGCCGCGCCGTGCTGCAGGACCAGGGAGCGGGCGGGCGCAGCCTGACACTGCCGCTCAACAGCGCGGTTCCGACCGGCACCTGGCGGGTCCGCGCCTTCACCGATCCGAAGGCGCCGGCGGTCGGCGAAACCACCTTCATGGTCGAGGATTACGTCGCTGACCGGATCGAATTCGATATATCTTCCAAGGACAAGCAGATCAAAGCTGAAGTTCCTGTAGAACTTAAGGTCGATGGCCGCTTCCTGTATGGCGCGCCGGCTTCGGGCCTTGGCCTGGAGGGCGATCTGCTGGTCGCGCAAGCGGACGAGCGCCCCGGCTATCCCGGCTACCAGTTCGGCCTCGCTGACGAGGGCAATGCCAGCAATGAGCGCACGCCCATCGAGGATCTGCCGGAAGCCGATGCCAATGGCTCGGCGAGTTTCCCGGTCAGCCTGCCGGCCACCGCCGCATCCGGAACCCGGCCGCAGGAAGCGCAGATCTTCATCCGCATGACCGAGAGCGGTGGCCGCGCCGTCGAGCGCAAGCTGGTGCTGCCGATCGCGCCGCCGGCGCCGATGATCGGCGTCAAGCCGATGTTCAAGGGCGGCAATGTCGCCGAGGGCGACAATGCCGCCTTCGATGTGGTCGTGGTGGCGCCGGACGGCAAGCCGATGGCCCGCAACGGGCTGCGCTATGAACTCCTGAAAATCGAGTCGCGCTACCAGTGGTATCGGCAAAATTCGTCCTGGGATTACGAGCCGATCAAATCCACCAAGCGCGTGGCGGATGGCGATCTGGCGATCGCCGCCGACAAGCCGTCGCGGATTTCGCTGCAGCCGCAGCCGGGGCGTTATCGGCTGGACGTGAAGGCCAATGAGGCGGACGGGCCGGTCACCTCGGTGCAGTTCGATGTCGGCTGGTATTCGGACGGCAGCGCAGATACGCCGGATCTGCTCGAAACCTCCATCGACAAGCCCGAATATGCCTCCGGCGAGACCATGACCGTCTCGGTGAATGCGCGCACAGCAGGGCGGCTGACGGTCAATGTGATCGGCGACCGGCTGCTCACCACAACCAGCATTTCGGTCAAAGAAGGGGCCTCGAAAGTGGCGATTCCGGTCGGAAAAGACTGGGGAACGGGCGCATATGTTGTGGCGACATTGCGGCGTCCTTTGGACAGTGCTGCGGCACGCATGCCGGGCCGCGCGATCGGACTGAAATGGTTCGGGATCGACAAAAAGGCGCGCACCCTCGATGTCGCCTTGACCCCGCCGACGCTGGTGCGACCCAGCACCACAATGAAACTGCCGGTCAAGCTCGGCGGGCTCAATCCGGGCGAGGACGCCAAGGTCGTGGTCGCGGCCGTGGATGTCGGCATTCTCAACCTGACCAATTACAAGCCGCCGGCACCGGACGATTACTATCTCGGCCAGCGTCGGATGACGTCGGAAATCCGCGATCTCTACGGGCAGTTGATCGACGGCATGCAGGGCACGCGTGGGCAATTGCGCACCGGCGGCGACAGCGCGGGTGCGGAGCTGCAGGGCTCGCCGCCGACGCAAAAACCGCTGGCGCTGTATTCGGGTATCGTGACGGTGAAATCCGACGGCACCGCGGAGATCGAGTTCGAGATTCCGGAATTCGCCGGTACCGCACGCGTGATGGCGGTGGCGTGGACGGCGACCAAGCTCGGCCGCGCCAATGTGGATGTCACCGTGCGCGACCCCGTGGTGCTGACGGCGACGCTGCCGCGCTTCCTGCTGTCGGGCGACAAGGGCACCATGTCCTTCGATCTCGACAATGTGGAAGGCGTGGCCGGCGATTACACCGTCAGCGTGAAGACGCAGGGGCCGGTGAAGCTCACGGGCAATCCATCGACCACGGTGAAACTCGCGGCCAAGCAGCGGACCTCGATGGCGCTGGCCGTCGATGCATCCGGCGCGGGGCGGGCGATGTTCGATGTGGACATCAAGGGCCCGAACGGGCTGACGCTGGCGCGGCATTACGAGCTCGACGTCAAGGCCGCCACGCAGATCCTCGCGCGGCGTTCGGTGCGGACGCTGGCCAAGGGCGAGAGCCTGACGCTGACCTCCGACATGTTCACCGATCTCGTGCCCGGCACCGGCGGCGTGTCGCTGTCGGCGAGCCTATCGACGGCGCTCGATGCGGCGACCATCCTCAAGGCGCTGGACCGCTATCCCTATGGCTGCTCGGAACAGATCACCAGCCGCGCGATGCCGCTGCTTTATGTGAACGATCTTGCCGCTGGCGCGCATCTGGCGATGGATACCTCCGTCGATCAGCGCATCAAGGATTCCATCGACCGGCTGCTGGCGCGGCAGGGCTCCAATGGCTCCTTCGGTCTGTGGTCGCCGGGCGGCGACGATCCCTGGCTCGATGCTTATGTGACGGACTTCCTGACGCGGGCGCGCGAAAAGGGATTTGCGGTGCCGGATGTGCTGTTCCGTGCGGCGCTGGACCGTGTCCGCAATTCGGTGGTGAATGCCGCCGAGCCGGAAAAGGATGGCGGGCGCGAGCTCGCCTACGGGCTCTATGTGCTCGCCAAAAACGGCACGGCGCCGATCGGCGATCTCCGCTATCTCGCCGATACCAAGCTGAGCAATCTCGCAACGCCGATCGCCAAGTCGCAGTTGGCTGCGGCGCTGGCGCTGGTCGGTGACCGCGTGCGGGCCGAGCGCGTCTATGGCGCAGCAGTGGAAAGCCTGCAGCCGAAGCCGGTGATCGAATTCGGGCGCACCGATTTCGGCTCGGCGCTGCGCGATGCGGCGGCGCTGGTGTCGCTGGCCAGCGAAGGCAATGCGCCGCGTGCGACGCTGACCCAGGCGGTGCAGCGCGTGGAAGCTGCGCGCGGGCTGACGCCCTTAACCTCCACGCAGGAAAATGCGTGGCTGGTGCTGGCCTCGCGTGCGCTCGCCAAGGAAGCCAACACGCTGTCGCTCGATGTGAATGGCGGCGCGGTGAAGTCGGCGCTCTATCGCAGCTACAAGGCGGCGGAGCTTGCGGGCGTGCCGATCAAGATCACCAATACCGGCGAGACGCCGGTGCAGGCGGTGGTCTCGGTGACGGGGGCGCCGGTGACGCCGGAGCCTGCGGCCTCTAATGGCTTCAAGATCGAGCGCAGCTATCACAAGCTCGACGGCACGCCGGCGGATGTCACCAAGGCCAAGCAGAATGATCGCTTCGCCGTGGTGCTGAAGATCACCGAAGCCAAGCCGGAATACGGACACATCATGGTGGCCGATTATCTGCCGGCCGGTTTCGAGATCGACAACCCGCATCTGGTGTCGTCGGGCGACAGCGGCACGCTCGACTGGATCGAGGACGGACAGGAGGCGGTGAACACCGAATTCCGTGATGACCGCTTCACCGCCGCCATCGACCGCAAGGCCAATGACAAGGCGGTGTTCACGGTCGCTTATATCGTCCGGGCGGTGTCGCCGGGCAAATATGTGCTGCCGCAGGCCTATGTGGAGGACATGTACAATCCGTCGCGCTATGGCCGCACGGGCACGGGCAGTGTCGAGGTTGCGAAGGCGAAATGAGCGAGGTGAACGACAGGCCGTCGCCCCACGCTCGGCTGTCGTCCCCGGGCTTGACCCGGGGATCCAGCTTTGGTCCTGAGCGCCACGCAAAGATGGATGGCCGGGTCAAGCCCGGCCATGACGTGGGGAGAGGGCGGAGCATCCTCAAACGCGTGGTGCTTGGCGCTGCGATGTTCGCAGTCATCACCACCGCGGCCTTCGCCGTCTGGGTCTACTCCCTCGGCCCGTTGCCTCTCGACAAGGCTAGTATCGTTTCCACCACCGTCGTCGATCGCAACGGCAAGCTGCTGCGCGCTTATGCGATGTCCGATGGCCGCTGGCGATTGCCGGTAACGTCGAGTGCATCGGTCGATCCCGGCTATCTCAACATTCTCCTCGGCTATGAGGACAAGCGCTTCTACGATCACCATGGCGTCGATCCGCTCGCGCTCGGGCGCGCCGCGTTCCAGCTCGTGACGCGCGGGCAGATCGTGTCCGGCGGCTCGACCATCACCATGCAGGTGGCACGACTGCTGGAGCCGCGGCGCGAGCGCTCGGTGCATGCAAAAATCCGTCAGGCCGTGCGCGCGCTGCAACTCGAACGTCAGATGAGCAAGGAGCAGATCCTCGATCTGTATCTCACGCTGGCGCCTTTCGGCGGCAATCTCGAAGGTATTCGCGCCGCTTCCATCGCCTATTTCGGCAAGGAGCCGAAGCGGCTGTCGCTCGCCGAATCCGCGCTGCTGGTGGCGCTGCCGCAGTCGCCGGAGATGCGCCGGCTCGATCGCCATCCCGGCAATGCCCGTGTTGCGCGCGACCGCGTGCTGGAGCGGATGGTGGGCGAGGGCCGGGTGTCCGAGGTCGACGCCACACAGGCCAAATCCGTCGGTGTGCCGAAGCTGCGCAAGCCGATGCCGATCCTGGCGCCGCATTCTGCCGATCAGGCGGCATCGTTGCGCAATGATGAGCCGATCATCAAGCTGTCGCTCGATGCCGGTATCCAGCAGGCGCTGGAGGCGCTGGCCCGCGACCGCGCTGCGGCGCTCGGCAACAACATCTCCATCGGTATCCTCGCCGTGGACAATGAGAGTGGCGACATTCTCGCTCATGTCGGATCTGCCGATTACTTCGACGACCGCAGGGCTGGGCAGGTGGATATGACCCGCGCGGTGCGCTCGCCCGGTTCGACGCTGAAGCCCTTCATCTACGGGGTCGCCTTCGAGGATGGTTTCGTCCATCCTGAAAGCCTGATCGAGGATCGCCCCGCGCGCTTCGGCGCCTATGCGCCGGAGAATTTCGACATGACGTTTCAGGGCACGGTCCCCGTGCGCAAGGCGCTGCAATTGTCGCTGAATGTGCCGGCAATCGCGTTGCTGGATCGTGTCGGTGCCTCACGCTTTTCCTCACGCCTCAAGCAGGCCGGCGGCAGTCTCGTTTTGCCCGCAGGCGAAGCGCCTGGTCTCGCCATGGGCCTCGGCGGTGTCGGCGTTACACTACATGATCTCGTGCAGCTCTATACGGGCGTCGCCCGGCTCGGCAGCGTGAAACCGCTGCGCGAGCTGATGCAGAAGAATGGCGGCGACGATCGCGAGACCTTGCGATTGATGGAGCCTGTGGCCGCCTGGCAGGTCGGCAATGTGCTGCTCGGCACGCCGCCGCCGGAGAATGCCGCGCATGGCCGCATCGCCTTCAAGACCGGCACCAGCTACGGCTACCGCGACGCCTGGTCGGTGGGTTTCGACGGTCGCATGACCATCGGCGTCTGGGTCGGCCGTCCGGACGGCGCGCCGGTGCCGGGCCTGATTGGCCGTATCGCCGCAGCGCCGGTTCTGTTCGACGCATTCGCGCGCACCGGCAAGCTGCCGGCGCCGCTGCCCAGGGCGCCGAAGGGAACGCTGGTTGCCAGCAATGCCAAACTGCCATTGCCGCTGCGCCGGTATCGGCCGGCCGGTGACCTGATCCGCACCGGCAGCGAACAGGCGCTGCATATCCAGTTCCCGCTCAACGGCTCCCGGATCGATGCCAGCGGCGGCGAGGGGCAGTTTTCGTCGGTCCCCGTCAAGGTGGCCGGCGGGGTGATGCCCATGACCGTGCTGGTGAACGGCATGGCTGCCGGGGAACTCGACAGCCGCCGGCAACGTCTGGTCGATCCACCCGGGCCGGGATTCGTCCGCCTGACCGTCATGGACGCCTTGGGCGCCGCGGACACAGTTGTGGTCAGAATTCAGTGACGCCCGGCTAACTGGTTGTGAGGGCGGCGGTTTCAGCGTATGCGACAGCCATATGGCTGAGACCGAATACAGACCCCGCTTTGGCGCCCCCCGCGAGCAGAAACCCCGCGTCGATCCGGGGAATACGCTCGCGCGCGTGCTGGATTTCGTCACCGTGACCCATGGCCGGGCGGTCGCCTTCCTGACCGTCTGCGGTCTCCTGTTCTTCCTGTCCGGCTTTTTCACCATTCCACCGATCGACCGCGACGAGGCGCGCTTCGCCCAGGCGACCAAGCAGATGGTCGAAACCGGCGACTTCGTCGACATCCGGTTCCAGGACGAGGTCCGCTACAA
Source organism: Bradyrhizobiaceae bacterium PARB1 (assembly GCA_002256345.1). Lineage (GTDB taxonomy): Bacteria > Pseudomonadota > Alphaproteobacteria > Rhizobiales > Xanthobacteraceae > Tardiphaga. The sequence goes on from NKIY01000002.1 coordinate 236,971, forward strand.
GAAGCCGGTGGGCATCTACTGGATGCAGGCGGTGGTCGTGGAGGCCGCCGAGGCGCTCGGCGTGCCCAATGCCGATGCCCGCATCTGGCTGTACCGGGTACCGTCGCTCATCGGCGCCATCGGCGCGGTGCTGCTGACCTATTGGACGGCGCTGGCTTTCGTGACCCGGCGCGGGGCGGTGCTGGCCGGCCTCATCATGTGCAGTTCGGTGCTGCTCAATGTCGAAGCCCGCATGGCCAAGACCGACGCCATGCTGCTGCTGACCGTGGTCGCCGTGATGGGCGCCATGGCGCGGGTCTATCTCGCCTGGCAGCGCGGCGAGGACAACAGGCAGGGCGGCTGGCTCGAACCCTTCGTGTTCTGGACTGGCATGGCCGTCAGCATCCTGGTCAAGGGACCGCTGATCCTGATGTTTGTCGGCTTCACCATTGTCGTGCTGGGCATCTTCGATCGCTCGGTCGGCTGGCTCGGCCGGCTAAAGCCGCTCGCCGGCATTCCATGGATGCTGTTGCTGGTGCTGCCGTGGTTCGTGGCGATCTTCATCAAGTCCGGGCAGGCCTTCTTCAACAATTCGCTCGGCGGCGACATGCTGAGCAAGCTGTCGGCGCAGGAATCCCATGGCGCGCCGCCCGGCACCTATTTCCTGCTGTTCTGGGTGACGTTCTGGCCCGGCGCGCCGCTGGCCGGCATGGCCGCGCCAGCGATCTGGCGAGCGCGCCGCGAGCCCGGCGCCCAGTTCCTGCTGGCCTGGCTGGTGCCGTCCTGGATCGTGTTCGAACTGGTGATGACCAAGCTGCCGCACTATGTGCTGCCGCTTTATCCGGCGATCGCGATCCTGATTGTTGGCGCGCTCGAGCGCCGAGTGCTGGCGCGCGGCTGGCTCTCGCGCGGCTCGGCCTGGTGGTTCGCGATTCCTGTTCTGGCCGCCGTGGCCGCACTGGTCGGCTCGGTCGCCATCGTCCGGCATCCGATGTTCCTGGCCTGGCCGTTTGCGGCGGGCGCGCTGGTGTTCGGCCTGTTCGCCTGGATGATGTATGACAACAACCGCGCCGAGCGCTCGCTGCTATCGGGCGTGGTGGCCGCGTGGTTCATGAGCATTGCCTTCTACGGCGTGTTCCTGCCGTCGTTGCGGCCGGTGTTTCCGAGCGTGCATCTGGCCCGCGCGCTGCGCACTGTCGTCTGCGTTGCGCCGAAGGCGGCCGCTGCCGGTTATCACGAGCCGAGCCTGGTGTTCATGACCGATACCTCGACCTTGCTCACCGACGGCGCGGGCGCTGCGGATTTCCTTGGGCAGGGCAGCTGCCGCTTTGCGCTGGTCGAGTATCGCTCCGAGCGACAATTTGCCCAGCGCGCCGAAGCCATCGGGCTGCGCTACAATATCTTTACCCGGATCGAGGGCTATAATTACTCGCAAGGCAAGCCGGTCTCGATCGCCGTCTATCGCTCCGAAGGCACTCAGTGATGGCGGCGTCGGGTTACCTGCCCCAACTCGGAACGATCCTCTACCAGGCGTTGGCGCAACTGCTTCGTGCGCCTTCGCATTCGCGCCGTGCGGATGCAGCGCGTCACTGGGCGAAGCGTTCGCTCGCTTTCGGCGCTATCACGGCGGTGGTCATCATCGCGCTGATGTTCCTGTTCGACGCCTATGAGATTGGATTGATGCCGCCGCGCGGCACCGCCAGCCTTTGGCCGCTGCGCATCGTCACCGATTTCGGCAAGTCCGAATATGTGCTGTGGACGCTGTTCGGCCTCCTCATTGTCATCACTCTGATGGCGCCACGGCTGCGCGGCCTATCGCGGGCGATCTGGCTCAGCGTCGGTACGCGCGTGCAATATATCTTCCTGTCCGTGTGGCTGGCCGTGCTGCTCGGCGAATTGCTGAAGGGAACCATTGGCCGCGGCAGGCCCTTCGTGGGTGGCGCTGCCAATGCGTTCAATTTCTCGCATTTTGCCTGGAGCGAGATCTATGCGAGCTTTCCGTCCGGCCATGCCACCACGAGTTTCGCGCTGGCCTTTGCCGTGGCGGCGCTGTGGCCGAAGCTGCGGATGCTGATGATTGCCTATGCCGTGATCATCTGCAGCAGCCGCCTGGTGCTGCTGGCACATCATCCAAGCGATGTGGTGGCCGGCGGGTTGCTCGGCTGGATCGTCGCCATGGCGGTGCGCTACTGGTTCGCCGCCCGCCATCTGGCCTTCATCATCCGTCCGGGCGGCCATATCGACCCGTTGCCGGGGCCGTCCGTGGCGCACGTCAAGAGGGTTGCCCGCGAGGCCTTCGCCCCATAATAAGCGGGCGCGCGCAGCCGGCTGCGACAAGTTCCCGCAGCCGTGGCGCCAACCGAGAGCTCTGATTTGTCCCTGTCCGACGCTGCTTCCATCGACGTTTCTATTGTCGTGCCCGTGCGCAACGAGGAGGGCAATGTCGCGCCCCTGATCGCCGAGATCGCGGCGGCGCTGGATGGCCGATGGGCCTATGAGATCATCTACGTCAATGACGGCTCGACCGACCGAACGCCGACGCTGCTCGTCGAACTGATGCAGCAGCGCGGCAATCTGCGTCGGATCGATCACGCTGCGTCTTGCGGCCAGTCGGCGGCGGTGCGCACCGGCGTGCGCCATGCCCGCGGCGCCATTGTCGCGACGCTGGACGGCGACGGACAGAACAACCCGGCCTTCCTGCCGGATCTCATCGCGGCCATCGCCGATGGGGGTGGACGCGTCGGCCTTGCAGCGGCGCAGCGCGTCGGCCGCAAGGATACCGGCTTCAAGAAGTTCCAGTCACGCATCGCCAACAGGGTGCGCAATGCCGTGCTGAAGGACGGCACCCGTGACACCGGCTGCGGACTGAAGGCGTTCCGCCGCGACGTGTTCCTGTCACTGCCATATTTCGATGGTCTGCATCGGTTCCTGCCGGCGCTGGTGCGTCGCGAGGGTTTTGAGATCGCCTATGTGGATGTGGTCGATCGTCCGCGTCATTCGGGGGTGTCGAATTACGGCTTCTTCGACCGCCTGTGGGTGGGATTGATGGATCTGGCCGGCGTGTGGTGGTTGATCCGCCGCAAGCGTTCGACGCCGGTCGCAACCGAGTTCAAGTAAATGCTGATCAGCTACGGCCAGGCACTGGGCGACTATGTCTACGACGTCTTTGTCGCCAAATTCGATTTCTGGCTGGCCTTCGGGCTGGTCGCGCAACTGTTGTTTACAGCGCGCTTTCTGGTGCAATGGATTTCGAGCGAACGGGCCGGGCAGAGCGTCATCCCGATCGCATTCTGGTTTTTTTCGATCGCCGGCGGTCTGATGACACTGGTCTATGGCATCGCCAAGCGCGAGCCGGTGATCATCATCGGCCAGGCCGCCGCCACCGTGATCTATGTGCGCAACATCATGCTGATCGTGAAGAACCGCGGCACCGGTTCCAAAACGCTGTCGAACTAAAAGCGGGCTCTAGCCGCCCGACACGGTCATCCACCAGTGATGCACGACTTCGGGACTGGTGAGCTGAACGGTCGCCGATGCCTCGCGCTGGCTCTTGCGATAGGCACTCGCAGTGACGCCGAAGCGCGCGCGAAAGCTACGGCTGAAATGCGCTTCGCTGCTGAAGCCGAGATCGGCGGACAATTTTGACAGGCGACGCGTTTCCAGCGGGTCGCTGAGCGCAGCCTGTACCGCCAGCAACCGGCGTTCCTGCACATAGCGCATGATGCCGCCGTGATCGACGAACACGCGATACAGTGTGGCGCGCGAGATATCGAGCTTCTGCGCCAGCCATTCCGGTGTCAGGTCGGGTGAGGCGAGATTGTCGCGGATCGCGGCTTCGGTGAGGGCAAGGACGGTCTCGTCCGCCTGTTTCTGCTTCTCAAATTTGTCGTCCGGCGTTGCACCGAGCAGGCGCGTGAGAAAATCGACCGTCCCGGCTACGGTTGCTTCCACATCCGCCTCGGTCAGTTGGGCGCTGCGCTCCTGCAGCGACCGGAGATGTGCTGCGAGAAGATCGTTACGAAACGGATCGAGCCGCGGCTTCAATTTATCCAGCGGCAGGTCGCCGAGCAGCATGCGGGGCACGATGAGCGATATCGTGCTGGACGCAAAAGCGCGCGTATTCACGGGATAGGCCAGATCGATCATGGCGACCTTGCCCGGACCGATGGTCGTCTGCTGCCCGGTGATCTCGCCGTTGAAGCCGCCCGTCATATAGAGGTGCAGCAGCAGATGATCCGGCGTCACCGCGATCCGCCCGGCATCGCGCACGAAATCCTGCGCGGTGAAGGCGACCTTGGCGATGATGATATTGCCGATGATGACACCCGACGCCGAACCGGTCGGCGTCTTCTTGCCAGGACCGGCCGCGCGGGGCTCGAACAGCGGGGCCAGCACGGCGCTCCAGGTAGCGAAAGCGGTGACGTCGTCCTGGCCGGACGTGACGTAGTAGAGACGCGGAAGTGGCGGTGACATGACGTGCGAAGGCTACTTTGCAATAAATTCAGCCGGACCAGCGACCTGTGTCCGCAGCAAATTTGTTTCTTGTTCTAACAATGTTGGTTGCGCGGGACGACCGATACATTGGTTGCAACTCCGTTAGTTGTATTCGTGGTGAACGGCGCTCCGGCTGGCAGCGCGTGTCGTGGCGTTAACGCCGGTTCCGCATGTGATGTTTCGGCACGGCCTCGCGGAACCCGGCTTTGTCTTGACGAATGAGACGCTGGATCAAGACAAATCGCAAGCAGCGCCCGGGATAAGCCCTGATAGCGCTGTCCTCGCGAAATTCGCTCATACTAGAAGTGATCCAGCCGCGCTGCGGGATGGGGCATGTCCCGGCGCCGGTGACGAATGGGGGCCTATGTGTGCAGCGCCGCTGCATGCATGTGCGTGTGAACGAAGGGGACGTTTCGTGAGGGCTATCGGGGGAATGCGTCGTGCATCGACGCTGTTTTTGTGCACGACTCTGCTGAGCAGTGCGGCTTTTCCAACTGTTCTTTCCGCTGCGGAAAAGTTGCAGACGCCGGATTTCCGAACAGCCGCGAAATCGATGGCCAAGCTCGCTTTGACCGCCGATCAGAAGCAGAGTCTGGCGGATGCACTGCAAAAGGGCGAACGCGGCCTAATTGCAAAGGTTTATGAAAGTACATACGGTTCCCCTGGGCTACGGGACGCCGTCGTTCAACATGCCTCGCGCCTTGCACCGTCATCGCAGCGCAGTGTGACCACTGCTGCCGATCTCGGCGTTCTGACCTCGGGCCAGCCGATGATGCTGGCGCCGCGTTCGGAGCAGATGCTGGCGTCGGCGGCGCGCACCGCGAGCCTGTCCGGATTTGGCGGTAGCGCCTACCAGAATATCGCTCAGGCGGTGAATACGACGCCGAACGTCGCGGCGCCACCATCGCAGGACGATCAGACCTGGCATCTGAGCATGATCCGCGCCCAGGTCGCCAATGGACGCGGCTTCACCGGCGCAGGCGTGAACGTTACGGTGGCCGACACCGGCTTCGATACCACCAATGCGGGCCTCGGCAACAAGCTGCTTACCAATTTCGGCCGCAACTATGTTTTGCCATCTGCAGGCGCCGCCTATGACGACAGGCAGTTGGATCCGCTGCCGGGCAAGGTGGTGAACGGCAAGTTGGTCATCGACAGTCACGGCACGCATGTCTCGGGTATCATTGCCGGCCAGGTGATGGATCCGGCGACCGGCATCTATGCGCGTGGTGTCGCTTACGACTCCATGATCATCCCGCTGCGCGTCCTGCTGGCGACCGACTCGACCGCGGCAGAAGCGCCGAACATTCCGAACGGCACGGTCAATGGCCTGCAATATTTCGCCGGCTTGACCAACTCGATGGTCTACAACGCGAGCTACGGTCCCGGGCCGGGCAGGGATGATCCGCCCCAGAAAGTCTGGACGGTGGGCTATATTACTCCCGAGCTGGCGGCTTTGGACGCGGCGCTGGAAAAGGGCAAGATCATCGTCGCCGCCAACGGCAATGCGCGCCAGCACAGTTCGGAAGCGGGCATGAATCCGTCGGGCCTGGCGCTCTATCCGTTCCTGAATCCCCACAACCAGAAGACCGTCAACGTCTATGACGATCAGGGCCAGATGCTCGATCTGACCGGGATCAACAACACGCCCGGCAAGCTCATTGCGGTCATGTCCGTCGGTGACAACAAGTTGGCCGCCGGTTATTCGCAACTCTGTGGCGTCGCCGCCAGCTGGTGCGTCGCGGCCCCCGGCGGCAATACGGATGACAACGGACGCGCCGTCTATGCGACCGTTCCATACAACACCTATGGTCCGAACGAGGGCACCTCGATGGCCGCCCCGGTCGTGTCCGGCGCCATTGCGGTGCTGATCCAGGCTAATCCGACCTACAATGCGCAGGATCTGTCGCGGCTGTTGTTTTCGACCACCGAGGATCTCGGCCCTGCCGGTCTCGACGCCACCTATGGCTACGGCCTGATCCGGCTCGATCGTGCCACCGATGGGCCGACGACCCTGGCGGCGAATACCACGCAGACCGTCGCGGCCAACACGACCGAGTATTGGAGCCGCCTGCTCAACACGCAAGGTGATTTCACCAAGGCCGGTGAAGGCATCCTGACCATCTCCGGCCGGACCAATGCCGGCGGCAATGTCTTCGCCCAGCTCGGCACGCTCGCCGTCGATGGCACGCTGTCAATGACGGCCGGCAACAAGCTCAGCATCGCGCAGCCTGCGACGCTGGCCGGTTTCGGCACCGTGAATGGCGACACCGTGATCGCCGGCACGCTGTCGCCCGGCAAGATGGCCAATGTGACGGATCTCGTCAGCAACGGATCCATCGCCTCGGTCGGCGCTTTGCAGCCAGGCAACTCGGTCGGTTCGCTGACCTTCAACGGCAATGTCACGCTGACCTCGACGGCGAATACGCGCATCGATATCGACGGCACGCTGATCGTTCCCGGCGGTCCCGGCACCTATGACAAGATCTATGTGACCGGTGCAGGCAATGTGTTCTACGCAGCGGGTACGCTCACGCCGGTCCTGCGCGGCAGCGTTGGCACCGTCAGCAACTACACACCGGCGATCGGCACCGAGTTTGCGTTCGTGCAGGCGGAGAATGGCGCGCGCGCGGCCGGCACCTTCTCGACGCTAGTGCAACCGACGTCGGGCCTACCTGCCAATGGCCGCTTCGACCTGATCTACACCAGTACTGCCATCACGTTGGCTGTGACCCCGGCAAGCTTCAGCGCACTCGCGGCGAATGACAGTGCAAGTACGAGAGGCATTGCCAGCATTCTTGACAAGGATCGTGCAGCTTCCGGCGTCATGCCTACCGCTGCAGAAAAGGCGCTGTACGACGCGCTCTACAAGCTCAATACCGAGGCTGAATTCGACAAAGCCTTGGACCAGCTCGGCGGTCCCGGCCAGCCAGCCATCGCCGCGGCATCGCTGCAGGCGTTCTCCGGCTTCCTCGGCGCCATCGGCAATCGCCAGGATTCAGTCAGCTTCGGCAGTGAAGCCGGCCAGAACGGCACTGCGCAGAACTTTGCGCTGTCCTATGCCGGTCCGAACACCATGATCGCGGAAGCCAACTCGGCCATGAACGCGCTTGCCAGCATCACGCCGGCACAACGCGTGCAGGACGGCTGGACCATGTGGGGCCAGGGTTTTGGCCGCACCAGCCGTGTCGGCGACAGCGGCGATCTGTCGGGCTCCAAGGCGACCAGTGCCGGCTTCACCCTCGGTGCCGATCGCTGGTTCTCGAATAACCTGATCGCCGGCGGCGCCTTCGGTTATGCCCGCACCACCGCAACCAGCACCGACATCAAGGGCAGCTCGGACACCTATGCCGGCGCTGCCTATGCAAGCTGGACACCCGGCGCGGCCGTGTTCGACTTCCGCATCGCCGCTGGTCCCAGCCAGATGTCCACGACGCGTCAGATCATTCTCGCGTCGAACGGGCTGCAGGGCAGCGCGAACGGCATCGGTGTCGGCACGTCGTTCGAAGCTGGATATCGCTTTGCGATTGCGCCTGATGTGATCCTGAAGCCTTATGTCGGCGTGAACTGGCAGGGCTTCCGCCGCGACGGCTATAGCGAAAGCCAGGTGCCGATCGGTCTCGTCTATGCCGCGCAGACCTACGACAAGCTGATGACCACGGCCGGCGCCGCCGTCAGTGCGAAACTTCGCACCACCGATGGCACTACCTTGGTTCCGGAAGTGAAGCTCGGCTGGGGCTACGACCTGCGCGACACCACGCTGACGAGCCAGGCGGCTCTGCTCGACGAGTCATTTCTGGTCACGGCCGCTTCGCCCGGCCGCAGCGCTGCCCTCGTCGGCGCCAAACTATCGGGCTGGCGCACGGAAACCTTCCGCCTGTTCGGCGCCTATAACGGCGAGTATCGCAGCAATGCGACGAGCCATCAGCTTTCGGCCGGCGCGCGCTTCGCCTGGTGATCGCTTTTGCTGACGTGGGCCATGGGCCCACGTCAGTTTCGCACAGCTAGCCCCCATTCAAGCTTCAGGATTGACGATGCGAATTCTCGCCGCGGCAGTGCTTTGCACCGCGCTGGCCGGCTGCGCCGGTCGTGCGCCAACTCCCGTCTCCGTTGTGCAGCCGCAAGACCAGTATATGGACTGTGCGGCCATCGCGGCGGAGGTGCAGGCCAACAATGCCAAGGTTCAGCAATTGGCTGCCGATAAAGGTATGAAGACCACTCAGAATGTCGCGGCCGGAGTTGCCGGTGTGTTCATTCCGGTTCTGTGGCTCGGCATGGATTTTCAGGATACGGCAGACACGGAAACGATGGCGCTGCAGAACCGCCAGCAATATCTCGCCACCATGGCCGGCCAGCGCCGTTGCGGTGATGCGCCGGCTGCACCGCCGCCGAAGCGTCGCGCCACGAGCTAAGGCATTCGTGTCCCGGGCGCGCCGCAGCGTGCAACGCTGCTGCGCAGAACCGGGACCGCTACGAGCAACGGCGCCTGACGCGGTCCCGGCTCTGCGGCGCAGCACTTCGTGCCGCATCGCGTCCGGGACAAAATAGTCTTTTGCTGGACCCGTTTATTAACTCGCGGCCTTCAGCGCCACAAAACCGCGCTCAAGATCGGCCTTGAGATCGTCGAGGCTTTCGAGGCCGATATGCAGGCGCAGGGTCGGGCCGCCCGGTGCCCATGTGGTCGCGGTGCGGTAATCACTGCATTCGAAGGGGATGATCAGGCTTTCGAAGCCGCCCCAGGAATAGCCCATGCCGAACAGTTTGACGGTGTCGAGCAGCGCATCGACGGCCTTCTGCGGCACCGGCTTGAGCACGATGCTGAACAGGCCCGATGCGCCGGTGAAGTCGCGCTTCCAGATGGCATGGCCGGGATGGTCGGGCAGAGCAGGATGCAGCACCTTCAGCACTTCCGGCCGCGCCTTCAGCCATTGCGCCATCTCCAGCCCGGCGCGCTGGTGATGGGCGAGACGCACCGACATGGTGCGCAGGCCACGCAGCGCGAGAAAAACGTCGTCCGGCCCGGCGCAGGTGCCGAGCAGCTTGATGCCTTCGCTGATCTTCGGCCATGCGGTCTCATTGGCCGAAATGGTGCCGAACATGATGTCGGAATGGCCGCCGATATATTTGGTCGCGGCCTGGATGCTGACATCGACGCCCTGTTCGAGCGAGCGGTGATAAAGCGGTGTCGCCCAGGTGTTGTCGTCGATAACCAGCGCGCCATGCTTGTGCGCGATGCCGGCGATGAGGGGCACGTCAGGCATTTCGAAGGACTGCGAGCCCGGCGCCTCGACCATCACGGCGCGTGTGTTCGGCTTGATCAGCGCCTCGATGCCGGCGCCGATCAGGGGATCGAAATAGGTGGTCTCAATGCCATAACGCGCCAGCATGCCGTTGCAGAAATTGCGCGTCGGACGATAGGCGCTGTCGGAGACCAGGAGGTGGTCGCCAGCCTGTAGCACCGACAACAGCGTTGTCGAGATCGCCGCAAGGCCCGATGGCACGAGACCGACGCCGGCACAGCGCGGGCCTTCCAGCGCCATCAGTGCCTGCTGCAGCGCCTTGGTGGTGGGCGTGCCGTGGCGGCCGTATTGATATTCGCCGCGATGGGCATGCAGGTCGTCGGCGGTCGGATAAAGCACCGTCGAGCCGCGCACGGTCGGCGGGTTGACGAACCCCCATTGGCCGGCAGTGTCGCGGCCGGCGGTAACGATCACCGTGTCGGTATCGAGCGAGGAGGTGCCGTGATTGTCGGATGATGCCATCGTGATGCGCCTGCCGGTCTGGTGTTTTGCCGCAGCCAATGGCCGGAATAGGCCGCATCGACTGCCAGATCAGTAAGGCGATACGGCCGGTTCAACGTCAACCCCTTGACCTGACTGGCAGATCGTTCTCGTCTGCAGGAAATGTCCGCACACTCCGGCATCGATTCGGAAAACTGGATTTGATCGGAGTGGCCGTGCGCCGCCCTTTCCGGCCGGCGCGGGGACCGCTATGGAACTGATCGAACGGTTCAGCATTCAGTTCTTCGTATGTCGCTGTGCCGATCGCTGGTCGGATTGCTCCGACGCCTCAGGGAAAGGCTCCGCCATGAAATCCGCGATCTTGATGCTCACCCTCGCCATCGCAGCCGGCTGGTCGGTGAAGGGGGCGTCGGCGCAAACGCTGAAGACCGTGAAGGACCGCGGTGTGCTGGCCTGCGGCGTGACGCAGGGGTTGCCGGGCTTCTCGGCGCCTGACGATCGTGGCAACTGGGCCGGCCTTGATGTGGATTTGTGCCGCGGCATCGCTGCGGCGATCTTCAACGATGCCACCAAGGTGAAATATGTGCCGCTCTCCGCCAAGGACCGGTTCACGGCGCTGCAGTCCGGAGAGATCGATGTGCTCTCCCGCAACACCACCTGGACGCTGTCGCGCGACACCTCGCTGGGCGTGAATTTTGCCGGCATCAACTATTATGACGGCCAGGGCTTTATGATCCGCAAGTCGCTGAAGGTGAATTCGGCGCTGGAACTCAACGGCGCCTCGGTCTGCTTGCAGACGGGCACCACCAATGAGCAGAACCTCGCCGACTTCTTCAAGGGCAACAATATGAAATATGAGGTGGTCGCGTTCTCGACCGCCGACGAAGTGGTGAAAGCGTATGAATCCGGGCGTTGCGATGCATTCACAGCCGATATCTCACAGCTTTACGCCGAACGTCTCAAACTGACGACGCCCGCAGACCACGAAGTGCTGCCGCAGGTGATTTCCAAGGAGCCGCTGGGTCCGCTGGTGCGCCACGGCGACGACCAGTGGCTCGATGTCGTGCGCTGGACGCTGTTCGCGCAGGTCAATGCGGAAGAGCTTGGGATCACGCAGAAGAACGTCGACGAGCAGGCGAAATCCGACAAGCCGGAGCTGAAGCGTATTTTCGGCACCGATGGCAGCCTCGGCGAACAGCTCGGCCTCACCAAGGATTGGTTTCATCGCATCATCAAGGCCACCGGCAATTACGGGGAAAGCTTTGACCGTAATGTCGGCTCAGGCTCGAAGCTTGGCATTTCGCGCGGCCTGAATCAGCTCTGGAACAAGGGCGGCATCATGTTCGCGCCGCCGATCCGCTAAGTGCGACGCATCGGGGTTCGATGACAGGCGAAGCCAGACGACCGCCGCTGCAACTCGGCGCCCGCTTGCGCCATGCGCTGGGCGGGCAGGCGGGATGGCGCGGATTTGCACTGCAGGTCGTGCTGGTCGTCGCGCTGGCATGGATGGCGCATGAGATCGTGGGCAATGCGCGCGACAATCTGGCGACGCAGAAGATCGCCTCCGGATTCGGCTTTCTCTGGAGTACTGCGGGTTTTGGTGTCAGCCAGACGCTGATCCCGTATTCGGAGACGGACACCTATCTGCGCGTGCTGTTCGTCGGCCTGACCAATACACTCGCGGTCTCGCTGTTGGGAATCGTCTGTGCGACAATCATCGGCTTCATCGTCGGGCTCGGGCGGCTGTCGCCGAACTGGCTGCTGGCGCGGATCGCGGGGGCCTATGTAGAGCTCATCCGTAATCTGCCGCTGCTGTTCCAGATCCTGTTCTGGTATCTCGCCGTGCTGGCGGCGCTGCCCAATCCGCGCCAGAGCATCAACCTGTTCGACAGCGTGTTTCTCAGCAATCGAGGCTTCGGCATGCCGAAGCCGGTTGGCACCGAAGCGTTGGTGCCATTCGTGATCGCGATCGTCTTGGCCGTGGTCATCGCCATCGCACTGCGCGCTGTTGCCCGGCGGCGATTGTTCGCAACCGGCCAGCAGATGACCATCTGGCCGATCGCGGTTGCGGCTGTGATCGGACTGCCGCTGCTGGCCGCTGTCGTTTTCGGCGCTCCGCTGACATTCGAATATCCTGTGCTGCGCGGCTTCAATTTCTCTGGCGGCCTTCGCATCGTGCCGGAATTTGTCGCGCTCGCCGTCGCACTATCGACTTATTCGGCCGCCTTCATTGCCGAGATCGTCCGCGCTGGCGTGCAGTCTGTCCATAAAGGGCAGACTGAAGCGGGGGCGTCGTTGGGCCTGACGCGCGGCGAAGTCTTACGGCTGATCGTAGTGCCGCAGGCGATGCGCGTGATCCTGCCGCCGCTCACCAACCAGTATCTCAACCTCACCAAGAACTCGTCGCTTGCTGTCGCCATTGGCTATCCCGATCTCGTCTCGGTCTTTGCCGGCACCACGCTGAGCCAGACAGGGCAGGCGATCGAGATCATCGCCATCACCATGGCAATTTATCTGATCATCTCGCTGCTCACGAGCGCGCTGATGAGCATCTATGGCTGGCGCATGTCGCGGAGCGTGGGCACATGAGCGAGACGGCTTATGTCGCGAAAACCATGGTCGCACCGCGTACCGCGCCGGTGCCTACGACCGGCATCTTCGGCTTCGTCCGCACGCGACTGCTCAATTCGCCCACTAACATCCTGCTCACCATTGCCTGCATTCTGCTGCTCTGGTTCACAATTATTCCGACCGTCCGCTTTTTGCTGATCGATGCGGTGTGGCAGGGCAGCGATCGCAATGCCTGTTTGCCGGAGACGGTCGGCCGGCCCGTCGGTGCATGCTGGCCATTTATCCAGGCCAAGCTCTCCCAATTCGTCTATGGCTTCTATCCCGAGGCGGAGCGTTGGCGCGTCGATCTGACATTCTTGATCGGCGCCTTGCTGCTGTTGCCGCTGCTGATCCCGCGGCTGCCAGCGAAAACGATCAATGCGGCGCTGTTCTTCCTCGCATTTCCGAGCCTCGCATTCTTCCTGCTGCATGGCGGCTATGGTGGACTGATCGTCGTGCCGACGCATTTGTGGGGCGGCATGCTGGTGACGCTGGTCGTGGCGATCACGGGCATCGTCGCATCCATGCCGATCGGCATTGCGCTGGCGCTCGGGCGGAGGTCGAGCATTCCGTTGATCCGCATCGCGTCCATTGCCTTCATCGAATTCTGGCGCGGCGTGCCGCTGATCACCGTATTGTTCTTCGCGACCTACATGCTGCCGCTGTTCCTGCCCGGCAATTTCAATGTCGATGGCCTCGTGCGTGTGCTGATCGGCGTCGCACTGTTTGCAGGAGCCTATAATGCGGAGGTGATCCGCGGCGGTCTGCAGGCGATCCCGCGCGGGCAGGCGGAGGCGGCGAGCGCGCTCGGCCTGTCGTGGTGGAAGACGATGCGCCTCGTGGTGCTACCGCAGGCGCTGCGCCACGTCATTCCGGGCCTCGTCAACAGCTTCATCGCGCTGCTGAAGGACACGTCACTGGTGTCCATCGTCGCGCTGTTCGATCTGCTGGGGCAGCTGCGTGCGGCCTTTGCCGATCCCGCCTGGTCGTCGCCGACCACGCTGTTCACCGGCTTTGCCTTCACCGGCATCATTTATTTCGTGCTGTGCTTCGGCATGTCGCGCTATTCGCTGTTCGTCGAGCATCGACTCAACGCACATCGACGGAGTTGAGATCAATGGGCACGAGCGCAAATCCGATCGTCGGCATCAAGGGCCTCAACAAATGGTTCGGCGAGTTTCACGTCCTGCGTGACATCGATCTCACCGTCGGCACCGGCGAGCGCATCGTGATCTGTGGACCATCTGGCTCGGGTAAATCGACGCTGATCCGCTGCATCAATGCCCTGGAAGAGTTTCAGGAAGGCCGCGTCACTGTCGATGGGATCGAACTCGGCCCCAATCTGCGCCGTGTCGATGACATCCGCCGTGAGGTCGGCATGGTGTTCCAGAGCTTCAATCTCTTTCCGCATCTCACGGTGCTGGAGAACTGCACGCTGGCACCGATCTTCGTGCGGCATATGCCGAAGAAAGACGCAGAGGCTGCGGCGATGAAATATCTCGAACGCGTGCGCATTCCCGACAAGGCGCGTGCTTATCCCGGCCAGCTCTCCGGCGGTCAGCAGCAGCGCGTTGCGATCGCGCGGGCGCTGACAATGAATCCGAAGGTGATGCTGTTCGACGAACCGACCTCGGCGCTCGATCCCGAAATGGTGAAAGAGGTGCTCGACACCATGGTCGATCTCGCCGACGAAGGCATGACCATGCTGGTGGTGACTCACGAGATGGGCTTTGCGCGTCAGGTCGCTGATCGAGTCGTGTTCATGGATTCCGGACAGATCATCGAGGTGAACAGGCCTGAAGCGTTCTTCGATCACCCGCAGCACGAGCGGACGAAGCTCTTCCTGGGCCAGATTTTGCGGTGACACTCTGCCTCTTATGGTGAGGAGGCCCAGCGGCACAATTGTGCCGCTGAAAGCGCCGTCTCGAACCGTGAGCTGGTCGGGCTCCAGGGTATGCAGCTATTCCCAGAATGAAGGCGGAGTGGGCGTGAACACGCCTCACACCTTCTCGAACGGCACCTGGATGTCGCTCTTCCTTTCCAGCCATTCCGGCACCGGCAGATTTTTGCTGCGCATGAAGGCGGGGTTGAAGAGTTTCGACTGATAACGCCCGCCGGAGTCGCACAGGATCGTCACGATGGTCTTGCCGGGACCGAGCTGTTTAGCCAGGCGGATGGCGCCGGCGATGTTGATGCCGCTGGAGCCGCCAAGGCAGAGGCCTTCATGTTCAGCCAGATCGTAGATGACCGCTACGGCCTCTTCGTCGGAGATCAGGAAAGCTTCATCGACGGTGCGCTTGGCCTGCTGTGCGATCGGCGTGATCCGACCAAGGCCGATGCCCTCGGTGATCGATCCGCCGGGCGAGGCAATGGCTTCGCCGGTTTTGAAATACTCATACATGGCCGCGCCATGCGGATCGGCGCAGCCGATCACAACGCCCTTGTTCTTTTCCTTCAGATAAGTGCTGGTCCCGGCGAGAGTGCCGCCGCTACCCACCGCACAGATGAAGCCATCGATCTTGCCGTCGGTCTGTTGCCAAATCTCGGGTCCGGTCGACTCGTAATGCGCTTTGGCGTTGTCGAGATTGTTCCACTGGTCGCCGAACAGCACGCCATTCGGTTCGGTCTTGCGGAGCTGCTCGGCGAGCCGCTTGCCGACGTGCTGGAATTGGTTCGGATTGGAAAAAGGCACGACCGGCACTTCGATCAACTCGGCGCCGGCAAGCTTCAGCATGTCCTTCTTTTCCTGGCTCTGGGAGTCAGGGATCACGATGATGGTCCGATACCCACGCGCACTCGCCACGACAGCAAGGCCGATTCCGGTGTTGCCGGCAGTGGATTCGACGACTAATCCACCGGGCTTCAACTCACCACGCTTCTCGGCTTCGAGGATCATCCATTTGCCGGCGCGGTCTTTCACCGACTGGCCCGGATTCATGAATTCTGCCTTGCCGAGAATGGTGCAACCGGTGAGTTCGGAGGCGCGCTTCAGCTTGATCAGGGGCGTGTTGCCTATGGCCTCGACGACGTCTTTGTTGAAAATCATGAGCCTGCAATTCTCGGAACGGTTGACGATGCTGCGCTCAACCTAGTGAAGGCGGAGAGGTCATACAAGGGAAGCGCGGGCGGCGCAGGGCGGTCCCATAAAGGCGCTTCATTTCGCTTTTGCGAAAACCACTTGCCGAACGTCGATATTCCCTGACATGAAACCGGCCTCGCAATAGGCCAGGTAGTATTCCCACAAGCGGCGGAAGCGGTCGTCGAAACCGAGCGGTGTCAGGCTCGGCCATGCGGCGCGGAAATTATCTCTCCACAGTGCCAGCGTCCTGGCATAATCGAGCCCGAAAATGCGCTCCCGTATGACAGGCACACTGAAGCGCTCGCCAAGCGATTTCAGGATCTCCGGCGATGGCAGCATGCCGCCCGGAAATACGTAGCGCTGGATGAAATCGACCTCGCTGCGATAAGTCTGGAAGAATTTATCTTGGATGGTAATGGCCTGAACGCCGGCGAGGCCGCCGGGCAGCAGGCGATCGCGGATCTGGGTGAAATAGCGCGGCCAGAACTGCTCGCCGACGGCCTCGATCATTTCGATCGATACGATGCGATCATAGAGGCCGCGTTCGTCCCGATAATCCTGGAAGCGGATCTCGACCTTGTCACTCAGCCCGGCATCCGCCATGCGCTTGCGCGCAAAGTCGCGCTGTTCCGTGCTGATGGTGAGGCCGACCACATGGGCGTCGTAATGCCTGGCCGCATATTCGGCAAATCCGCCCCAGCCGCAGCCGATCTCCAGCACTTTCTGGCCGGGCTTGAGATCGATGGCTTCCGCTAGCCTGCGATACTTGTTGTGCTGGGCGGCGGTGAGGTCCTGCGTACCATCTTCGAAGATCGCCGACGAATAGGTCATGCTCGGATCGAGCCATGCCGAATAGAACGCGTTGCCGATATCGTAATGCGCGTAGATGTTCTTGCGGGCCTGCCGCTTGGTGTTGCGGTTGAACCAGTGTCTGACGACCTGAACCAGCCGCATCACCGGATTGTTGCCGAGCATGGACTGGATCAGGTCATGGTTGACGCAAAACAGATAGAGGAATTGCGTGAGGTCGGGCGTGTCCCAGTCGCCATGCAGATAGGCCTCGGCGATACCGATATCGCCGCCATTGATCAGGCGAGACGCGAAGGCGTAACTGTGCACCGTCATTTCGGCAGCAGGGCCGGGCTCGCGGCCCCCGAGGCGATAGCGGCGCCCATTTGGCAGTGTCACATCCAGCGTGCCGCGGGTCAGATGCGCGCCAAAGCCGAGCGCCATCCGGACGATCCTCGGCAGGCCTGCCAGTATGCGAGCCGCATTTTCCGGCGTGACGCTTTCAGGAACGGTCAAGGTAAATTCAGACATGCGTATCCGCCGTCGAAGTTTGCGTTGTGCGTTGCGAGAACGCTCAGCGTGCCGATGACTTTGCGGAAATATAAGCGTTGCTTTGTTCAGTCGCCAAGCCGGTATTTCCGGCAGGGCGCGACGGCCTCGGGACGAGACGCGCGCCTTTGAGCCAAAGCCGCAGCGCTTCCCAATGGATCGCGGCCACGATCTTGAAGGTCACGAGCGGCAGGGCGAAGAACGAACGCAACAGCGCGCGCGACGTCAGCGCACTGCGATGCCCATGGAAAGTCGCCGCAAGCAGCGGGCCTTCGGGATCGGTCTCGAGGATGCGCAGCTTCACCTCATTGGCTGGCGGCGAGACGCGGAAATGATAACGCATCGCCGTCTCGATGAACGGGGAGACGTGAAAGAGCTTGTCCTGTATCTGCCGGATGCCGGCGTCGGTCTGTTGGCCGGCTGCGATCGGCAGCACGTAGGAATGGATGTCACCAAAGGTGTTGCGCACTTCGTAGATCATCAGTGCGAGCGTGCCATCCGCGCGATAGCAGAAGTACACCGACAGCGGATTGAAGGTGTAACCGAGCAGCCGCGGATAGCAGAGCAACTCGACCCGGCCGCCGGTGAGATCGACGCCATGTGCTGCCGCGCCGTGTTGCACATAGTCACGCAGGGATGAGCCATCGCGCTCGCCGTGGTCTTTCTCGTGGAAACTGTAGAGCGCGGCACGATTGACACCGAACAGTCGCGAGGTTCGGTCGGCCTCATCCAAGCGGTCGAGATCGATCAGCAGGCTCATGACGCGATAGGTGAAGCGATGGCCCATCGGTTTGAGGCGTGCGTGCATGACGTCGCCAAAATAGAGCGTTGCCGGTGCCTTCGTCATAGAAGCGTCTGTCACGATCGCTACTCCGCAGCTTCCGCCAGTTCCGCCGGTGCCGTTCGCCACGGCACGGTGGCGCCGAGTGCTTCAGCGACGGCAAGTCCTGAACGCAAGCCGTCCTCATGAAATCCATATCCGGTCCAGGCGCCGCAGAACCAGGTGTGGCGCCTGCCCTGGATGTCGCTAAGTCGTTTCTGGGCCGCAAAAGCCTTCGCGTCATATTGCGGATGTTCGCACATATAGCGCCCGAAAGTGAGGTCGGGGTCCGGCGCGAAGGGCGGATTGAGGCTGACGAAAAGCGGTTTGTCGTCCGGCATACCCTGAAGCTGGTTCATCCAGTAAGTGATCGCGACGTCGTTGACATGCGCGCCCTCGCGCTTCCAACGCAGAAAGTTCCACGATGCCCATGCCTTGCGACGCTTCGGCATCAGCTTGGTGTCGCGGTGCAGATAGACGATGTTTGGCGCATAGCCGATATCGCCAAGGACGGCTGCTTCTTCTGTGCTTGGATCGGACAAGAGTGACAGTGCCTGATCGCTATGGGTGGCGACGACGACGTGATCATAGAGCTCGTGACGACCGTGGCTGTCATGCACCGTGACGCCATGGGCGGTGCGCTCGATGGCCGTGACCGCGCAGCCGAGCCGGAGGTGATCGCCGAACGCCGCAGTCAGCTTTTCCACATAGCGCTGACTGCCGCCTTTGACAGTGCGCCAGATCGGGCGATCATATTGCAGCAGGCGATGATTGCTGAAGAAGGCGACGAAATTTTCGGCCGGAAAATCGAGCATGCGTTCTGCCGGCGCCGACCAGATAGCGGCGCCCATCGGTGCCAGGTAGTCGGTGAGGAGGCGCGGCGCGAATTTCCGCCAGCGGAAGTAGTCGCCAAGGGACATCCCGGCGAGCAGGCCCGCGGCGCGGTCCTTCACGCTCTGCTCGTTGAAAGAGAGGATGTCGCGCAGCATCCGCAGATAGGAGGGCGACAGGAGGTTCCGCTTCTGTGCGAACAGGCCGCGCGCGGTCTCCGCCCAGGTGCTGCCGCCGCCCTTCCATTCGAACCGGCCGGCATCGGCGCTGACGGCAAAGCTCATGCAGCTATCGACGGTCTCGATACCGAGATGGGCAAACAGGGCGGTGAGATCTGGATAATTCAGTTCGTTATAGACGATGAAGCCGATATCCACCGCGATCGCCGTACCGTCATAATCGACCGTCACGGTATGGCTGTGGCCGCCGGAGCGCAATTCGCGGTCATAGACCGTGACGGGATAGCGCTGCGACAATGCCCAGGCCGCGGCATTGCCGGCTATTCCCGTTCCGATCACTGCGATGCGCATTCCGAGATTTCCTCAGGCGGTAATGAAATGACAACCGAGCTACGGTGGGGATCGGCTTGGGTTTCACCGGCGGAACTGAGGACAAGGTGGAGGATTTGCGGCAGCAATATCTGGACACATGAAATATTTGTAAGCCGGGCGAGGGCCTATGACCGGTCGCAGGCAGGATAGCGCAGTGAAATAAGGGAAACTGTGCAAATGGGATCGTTTCGAACGGTCCGGTGCCTGGGGCGGTTTGCACGTTTCGATACCGAAGAACACTGTCCGCGGCATCCGCAGACGGCTAGAATGGATGCTCGTTTCATTGTTTTTGCATCACCCGGTGAACGTGTCGAAGTCTGCCTTCATCAATGCCCGGATTCCCTGCATTTTGCGGGAATGCCGGCCCGAGACGTGCGGGTCGCGACCGTGACCTGTGCGCTATCGCGAATCATCGGCCGCGTACTCCTGGTGTTTGCAATCGCCTCGACCTCCGCTGGCTGCATGCTGACGTCCGATCTGCCGAATCCGGCTCTGGACATCCCGCCAGCCTATCGGGAGGCCGGACCCGCGAAGCCCGGCGCTGCCACGCCGTCGCTGGACTGGTGGCGCGGCTTCCGTTCGAACGAACTGACCCAGCTGATGGAAGAGGCGCAGACCGTCAATCTCGATATCGCTGCTGCGGTAGCGCGGATCCAGCAGGCGGATGCGCAGGCACGAATCACCGGCGCTGCCTTGCTCCCGACCCTGAGCGCAGGCGGCCAGGAGAACTACTCCCGAACCTCGGGATCGAGCGCCAGCGGCCTCTCGATCGGCGGCCGTGAAGTGACAAATTACTCGGCGTCGCTGTCGGCGAGCTATCAGCTGGATTTCTGGGGCAAGAACCGCGATGCGGCGCTCGCTGCTGAGGAAACGGCGAATGCCAGCCGGTTCGATCGCGAGACCGTCGCGCTCACGACGTTGGCCGCTGTCGCGAATGCCTATTTCCAGGTGCTGACCTCGCAGGACCGTATCCGCACAGCCGAGCGTAATATCGCCAGCGCGCAGCGCATCCTCGACGCCATCAGGCAGCGTTTCCGCGCAGGGACGGGGACTGAGCTCGATGTCGCCCAGCAGGAGAGCGTCCTTGCCAATCAGCGTGCCGCGGTGCCGCCGCTGCGAACCACATTGGCGCAAAACGTCAATGCGCTGGCCACGCTGGTATCGCGCCCGCCGGAGAGCGTCCGCGTTGCCGGCGGATCGCTTAACACGATCGCTGCGCCGCGGGTGACGCCGGGTATTCCATCGGAGTTGCTCACCCAGCGGCCGGACATCCGCCGCCAGGAATCGCGGCTCGCCTCGGCGACCGCCAATGTAGGGAGCGCCCGCGCGCAATTCTTCCCGACCATCTCGTTGACCGGATCGGGCGGCTATCAGAGCTCGGCGCTCGTGGCGCTGTTCAACCCCAACGCGGCCTTTTTCAGCCTGGTCGGCGGCCTGACCCAGCCGATCTTCGATGGCGGCGTCATCAAAGGCAATTTCGAGCTGACCCAGGCGCAGCAGGACGAGCTGCTGCAGACCTATCGCAAGACGGTCGTCTCGGCCTTCGCTGATGTCGATAATGCCCTGGTGGCGATCCGCCAGACCACGGAGCGGTTGCGGCTGCAACGCGAGGTCCTCCGTGCCTCGCGGCGGGCATTTGAACTGTCGGAACAGCAGCTGCGGGCTGGAACCGCTGACATCGTGGTTGTGCTAAACACCCAGCTCACGCTGTTCCAGGCTGAGGACACTTTGTCCCAGGCCCAGCTGGCGCGGCTGCAGGCTATTGTCAGCCTGTATCAGGCACTGGGCGGTGGCTGGGAGCCGAAAATGGAAAGACCGCTCAATGCTCTTTAAGCCGGACATGAAAACCGCCGGTGACGGCGTGATCAAGGTGGCTGGCAAAGCGCGGCGCCGCGTGGTCTCCATCACCGTGCTGCTGCTGATCCTTGGCGGTCTCGGCTATATCGGCTGGCGGGCGATGCAGCCGCAGCAGGGCGGCGGCGATTCACGTCGTGGCGGCTTTCGGCCGGACATGACCGTGCCGGTGCTGGCGGCGACGCCAAAGATCGAGGATGTGCCGGTCTATCTCGATGGCGTCGGCGCGGTCCGCGCGCTCAACAATGTGACGGTGCGCGCGCAGGTCGATGGCAAGCTGATCAAGGTCAATTTCAAGGAAGGTCAGGACGTCAAGGCTGGCGACATCCTCGCCGAGATCGACCCCGTACTCTACAAGGCGCTGTACGATCAGGCCGTCGCCAAGAAGGCGCAGGATGAAGCGACTCTGGCCAACAGCAAGCTGGACCTGATCCGCTATGAGCAACTGGCCCAATCGAATGCGGGCTCCAAGCAACAGGCCGATACCCAGCGCGCCCTTGTCGCCCAGCAGGAAGCGCTGGTGAAGGCCGACCAGGCCGCCATCGATAACGCCGCTGCCACTCTGAGCTATACAAATATCGTCGCGCCGCTGTCCGGCCGCGCAGGTTTGCGTCAGGTCGACCAGGGCAATATCATCCATGCTTCGGACACCACGGGTCTCGTGGTGATCACGCAGCTTCAGCCGATCGCCGTGCTGTTCAGCCTGCCACAGCAGCAGATCACGCGCGCCAATGCCGCTGCGGCCAAAGGCACCTTGTCGGTGGATGTGTTCGGCCATGACGGCGTCACCGTGATCGACACGGGCACGCTGACCGGCATCGACAATCAGGTCGATCAGACCACCGGCACGGTGAAACTGAAGGCCGAATTCCCGAATCCGAGTTACCAGCTTTGGCCAGGCCAGTTCGTCAATGTCCGCCTCAAGGTCGACACGTTGAAGGACGCGACAGTGGTGCCGACCTCCGCGGTGCAACGCGGTCCGGCCGGAACGTTCAGCTATGTGATCGGCGAAGGCGATATCGTGAAAGCGGTGCCCGTGACGGTAACCCAGCAGAATGAACTGTCGGCGGTGATCGCCAAGGGCCTCTCCGCGAGCGACCGCGTGGTTACCACCGGCTTTGCCAATCTGTCCGACGGCGCCAAGGTCAGCGTTGGCACCAACACGGGCGAACCCACGGCCGATCTTGCTCCGCGCAAACGCGGCGGCAGCAAGGGCAGCGATGCCGGCGAACGTCGAAGCAAGCGCGGGCAGGGCCAGCAACATGGCGGCGAGGGCAATCCGTCGGCGCCGATGGGGCAGACGGCCCCCGCTGCCGGTCCGAGCAACGCGCCCCAGGGAGCGAAACAGCCATGATTCCTCGCAAGATTGGTCGCCGCGCCTGACGGCGCGGCAGTGAAGAGCGCACCAATATGAGCGTCTCCGACCCCTTCATCCGCCGGCCCATCGCGACCTCCCTGATCGGGGTGGCGCTGTTGATCGGCGGCCTGCTCGGCTATTTTGCACTGCCGGTGTCTGCGCTGCCGCAGGTCGACTTTCCGACCGTTCAGGTCTCGACGCAGCTGCCGGGCGCGAGCCCGGAGGTGACGGCCTCGCTGATCACCGCGCCGCTGGAGCGCCAGCTCGGGCAGATCCCCTCGCTGGTGTCGATGACATCGACCAGCTCCTATGGCGTCAGCCAGATCTCGCTGCAATTCGACCTCAACCGCGACATCGACGGCGCCACGCAGGACGTGCAGGCGGCGATAAATGCGGCGGCCGGCGTGTTGCCGCGCAATCTGCCTTATCCGCCGGTCTATGCGAAGGTGAATCCTGCCGACGCGCCGGTGATGACCTTGGCGCTGACCTCCGAGACCGTCTCGCTGCGCGCCATGAGCGACTTATCGGACACGCTGCTCGGCCAGCGCCTCAGCCAGATTTCCGGTGTCGGCAAGGTCGGCGTGCTTGGCGGGCTCAAGCCGGCGATCCGCGTACAGGCCGATCTGGCAAGGCTCGCGGCCTATGGCATTGCGATGGAAGACCTGCGCACGGCCATCGCCGGCGCCAATGTTTCCGGCCCGAAGGGCTCGCTCGACGGGCCGCAGCAAGCCTATACGATCGCCGCCAATGACCAGATCGTCGTGGCCGACGCCTACAGGCCGATCATCATCGCCTATCGCAACGGCTCTCCGGTCACCATTGGCGATGTCGCGCAGATTGTGGATGGCCTTGAGAACGACCGCACCGGCGGCTGGTACCAGGGAACGCCGGCTGTGATCATCGAGATCCAGCGCCAGCCCGGCGCCAATGTGATCGAGGTGGTCAGGCAGATCCGCGAGGAAATCCCCAAGGTCCAGCGGCTGATGCCGGCCGGCGTCAAACTGACTATCGTCAGCGACCGCACGGTGACGATCCGTGCCTCAGTGCACGATGTGCAATTCACGCTGGTGCTTGCAGTCATCCTGGTCACGCTGGTGGTTCTGCTGTTCCTGCGCTCGCTGCGCGCCACTCTGATCGCTGGCGTGGCGCTGCCGCTATCGCTGATTACCTCCTTCGGCGTGATGTATTTCGCCGGCTTCAGCCTCGACAATCTTTCGCTGATGGCGCTGACCATCGGCACCGGCTTCGTTGTCGACGATGCCATTGTGATGATCGAGAACATCGTCCGCCACATGGAAGAGGGCGAGAGCCCAATGCAAGCTGCGTTGAAAGGCGCCAGTGAAATCGGCTTCACGGTCATCTCGCTCACGGTCTCGCTGATCGCCGTGTTCATTCCGCTGCTATTCATGTCGGGCCTTGTTGGTCGCATGTTCCGCGAATTCGCGCTGACATTGACCATCGCCGTGGTGATGTCTGCCGTCGTGTCGCTGACGCTGACGCCGATGATGTGCTCGCGGCTGCTGAAGAATGTGCATGACGAATGGCAGGTGCCGGGCCTTGCGACGATCAGCGCTGGCATCGATCGCATGGTGGCGTTCTATCACCGCACGCTGCTCTGGGTGATGAAGCATCAGCCGGCGACCCTGGTGGTGACGTTCGTCACCATCGCGGCCACGCTCGGGCTTTATGTGATTGCCCCGAAGGGGTTTCTGCCGCTGCAGGATACGGCATCGATCACCGCCGTGACCGAAGCCGGGCCGGATGTGTCCTTTGCGGAGATGCAAAGCCGGCAGAACGCCGTTGCCGCGATCATCCAGGTCGATCCGGACGTGGTCGGCGTGGTGTCGGTGATCGGCGGCGGTTCGGTCAATCCGACCACCAATGTCGGCCGTCTCGTGATGACCCTGAAGCCGCTAGGCGAGCGCAAGGACAATATCGTCAAGGTCGTCGAGCGGCTGAAACAGCGCGTCGCCACCATTCCCGGCATGACCGTCTATTTCCAGCCGGTGCAGGACATCCAGATCAGCACGTCCTCCAGCCGGTCGCAGTACCAATATACCCTGACTGGAACGGATGCGGCGGAGGTCACCGAGTGGTCGCAGCGCCTCGTCAAGGAACTGCGCGGCGACCCGATGTTCCGCGACGTGTCATCGGAAGCGGCCGTGGGTGGCCTGCGCGCTTCGCTCGATATCGATCGGCAGCGCGCAGGGCAGCTTGGCGTCAATCTGCAGGCCATCAACGACACCCTGAACGACGCCTTTGCCCAGCGGCAGATATCGACGATCTATGGACAGTCGAACCAGTATCGCGTGGTGCTCGAGGCGCTGCCATCGCAGCAGCGTGATCCCAGCGTCCTGTCGAAACTGTATCTGCCCGGTGCCAGCAACGGGACCACCAATGCGCAGGTCCCGCTCTCGGCCGTTGCCACGCTGACCCGAACGACGGCGCCACTCGCCATCTCGCATCAGGCGCAATTCCCGGCGGTTTCGCTCAGCTTCAATCTGGCGCCGGGTGAATCCCTCGGCAATGCCGTCGAGGAAGTGAAGAAGATCGAGACGCAGATCGGCATGCCCACGAGCATCGTCGGTATGTTCTCGGGCGATGCCGCCGAATTTTCGAAATCGCTGGCGGGACAACCGTGGCTGATCCTCGCTGCCATCGTTACGATCTATATCGTGCTCGGCGTGCTCTATGAGAGCTACATCCATCCGATCACCATTCTCTCGACACTGCCATCTGCAGGCGTCGGCGCCATTCTCGCGCTGATGCTGTGCGGCCAGGACCTCTCGGTGATCGGCCTGATCGGCATCATTCTCCTGATGGGTATCGTCAAGAAGAACGCCATCATGATGATCGACTTCGCCCTCGATGCCGAACGCGAGCGCGGCATGGCACCGGAGGCGGCCATCGTCGAGGCCTGCCTGCTGCGCTTCCGCCCGATCATGATGACGACATTGGCTGCTCTGTTCGGTGCCTTGCCGCTGGCCATCGAAAGCGGCACGGGCTCCGAACTGCGCTTCCCGCTCGGCGTCTCCATCATTGGCGGCCTGTTGCTCAGTCAGTTGTTGACGCTCTACACCACGCCGGTGATCTATCTTGCGCTTGACCGCATCAGCCTGCGGTTCCGGCGCCCGACGCCGCCCGTCGCGAGCGCACCGGGAACCGCCGGGGCAGGAGGGCCGCCCTAGTGGCGATCTCAATCTCCGAGCCGTTCATTCGCAGGCCGGTCGGCACCACGCTGCTGGCAATCGGCCTGTTCCTGCTCGGGCTGGTTGCCTATGGCGTGCTGCCGGTGGCGGCGACGCCGAATGTCGATTTCCCGATGATCTTCCTGCAGGCCAGCCGCCCCGGCGCCGATCCGGCGATCATGGCATCGACCGTCGCGGCGCCGCTGGAGCGACGGCTCGGTATCATTGCGGGTCTCGATCAGATCACCTCGACGAGCTCGCTCGGCTCGACGCGCATTCAGCTCCAATTCGCCATCGGCCGCGATGTCGATCGCGCCGCGCGCGACGTGCAGGCCGCGATCAATGCGTCCATGGCTGATCTGCCAACCGATCTGCCGGCCATGCCCACATTCCGCAAGGCCAATCCCTCGGCCGCGCCGGTCTTCATCCTCGCGCTGACGTCGAAGACCATGTCGGCAGCGGCGATGTATGACGTCGCCGACACCGTGATCGTGCAGCGTATCGCGCAGGTGCCGGGGGTGGGCGAGGTGACGGCGAGCGGCGCTGACCAGCCTGCGGTGCGCATCCAGCTCAATCCCGTTGCGCTGTCCAATGCGGGCATTTCCACGGACGATGTGCGCACCGCCATCGTCAATGCCAATCCACTCGGCCCCCTCGGCATCTTCCAGGGTGCCCGGCAGAGCGAAACGATCTCGATGAATCCGCAGATGCGGACCGCGGAGGAATTCCGCGAGATCATGATCAAGAGCGTGAACGGCAACTTCCTGCGTCTCTCCGATGTCGCCGACGTGCGGGATGCCACGCGCAACAGTCGCTCGGTGGCATGGTTCAACAAGCAGCCGGCGGTGCTGATCCAGATCACCAAGCAGGGCAACGCCAATGTCATCGACACCGTCGATCGTGTGAAGGCGTTGATCCCCGATCTCAAGCAGTGGATTCCCGCCGGCATCGAGGTCTCGGTGCTCACGGATCGCACTGGAACGATCCGCGCCAGCGTCGAGGATATGGAATGGACGCTGTTCGCCACTGCGATCCTGGTGATGGCGGTAGTGTTCCTCTTCGTCCGCCGCGGCGTACCGACAATTGCTGCCGGCATCTCCGTTCCGCTGTCGCTGGCCGGCACGCTGGCCGGCATGTGGCTGGCCGGCTTCTCGATCAACAATCTGTCTTTGATGGCTCTCGCGATCTCCGTCGGCTTTGTTGTCGACGACGCCATCGTCATGATCGAGAACATGTACCGGAATCTCGAAGAAGGCATGGCGCCGATGCAGGCGGCGCTGGAAGGTGCCAGGCAGATCGGCTTTACCGTCGTCTCGATCAGCCTGTCGTTGATCGCCGCCTTCATTCCTTTGCTGTTCATGGATGGTCTGGTTGGTCGCCTGCTGCGTGAATTCTCACTCACGCTGACCTTCTCGATTATAGTCTCGACGTTGGTATCGCTCACGGTCACGCCGATGATCTGCGCGCAATATATTCGCGTGAAGACTTCGTCCTCCGAAACCCGCTTCGATCGCATCGTCGAAGGCGTGCTATCGCGCGTCATCGCGTTTTACGAGCGCACGCTTCATATCGTGCTCGAATTTCCATTCATGACGCTGCTCGTATTTTTCGCCACCATCGCGCTGACAGTGACGCTCTATATCAAGACGCCGAAGGGGTTCTTCCCGGAAGACGATAGCGGGTTTGTCATCGGCGCCACGCGTGCGTCGGCGGATGTCTCTTTTCAGGCCATGCTCGGCCTGCAGCAGGAGGTGGCCGATATTGTGCTGTCCGATCCCGACGTCGCCAGCATCGGCTCGTCACTGGGCGGCACCGGCGGCCCGGGCGGAGGCGGTGCCAATCGCGGCACCATGTTCATCGCGCTGAAACCGCCAGAAGAGCGGATCAACAACGCCTCGACTAACGATGTCATCAACCGTTTGCGGCCCAAGCTGAGTGCGCTGCCCGGCATTCGCCTGTTCATGTTCGCCGCGCAGGATCTGCGCGCAGGCGGGCGCCAGAGTGACTCCAACTATCAATACACGCTGACATCCAGCAATCTCGATCTCCTGAACAAGTGGGCACCGCTGGTCGGCAAGCGGCTGGAGAGCGTGGAGGGCGTCACTGACGTGTCGAGCGATCGCGATCCCGGCGGCCTGCAATTGACCTTGCAGATCGACCGCAAGCTCGCATCGAGTCTGGGTGTCGATGTCTCGGACATCGACAACGCGCTCAACAACGCGTTCTCGCAGCGGCAGATCTCGACGGTCTACACGCAACGCAACCAATACAAGGTGATCCTGGAGATCGACGGCAAGTTCCAGAACGATCCGTCCAATCTCGATCGCATTTATGTGGCCGGCGCCAATGGCGCGCAGGTGCCGCTTTCGGCGATCGTGAAAATGACGCGCACGCTGACGCCGTTGGCCGTCTACCATTCGCAATCGATGCCTTCGACCACGGTGTCGTTCAATACCTTGCCGGGCGTGCAGCTTGATTCCGTGACCGGGGCCATTCAACGCGCCGTCGATGAACTGCATATGCCAGAGGGCATCCGTGGTGGTTTTGACGGCAGTGCCGGTGATTTCAGCAAGACCACCGGTCGTCAGCCGATGCTGATCCTTGGTGCGCTGATTGCCATGTATATCGTGCTCGGGGTGCTCTATGAGAGTCTGATGCATCCGCTGACGATCATCTCAACGCTGCCGTCGGCGGGGCTGGGAGCATTGCTGGCGCTGCAACTGACCAACACGCCGCTGACGGTGATCGCCTTTGTGGGCATCATTCTCCTGATCGGTATCGTGAAGAAGAACGGTATCATGCTGGTGGATTTCGCGCTCGAAGCCGAGCGCCACCGCAACCTGTCTCCGGCGGATGCGATTTTCGAAGCCTGCCGCGCGCGCTTCCGGCCGATCCTGATGACCTCGCTGGCGGCAGCCTTCGCAGCCATCCCGCTGGTGGTCGCGACGGGGCCGGGCACCGAACTGCGTCGACCGTTGGGGATCACCATCATCGGCGGCCTGTTCGTCTCGCAGATCCTGACGCTGTACACGACACCGGTGATCTATCTGCTGATCGATCGGCTACGGAACAGATACCGGCCACAGCCGCACCCCGTGCCGGCAGAATAGCGCGGCGGCTGTTGAAGCCGGCACGCCCGCGGCGTATAGCGGGCAATGTCCAGCACCCAAGAAGTCCCGAGCGGCGATCTCGTCGAGATCCCGGAATGCCCGCATTGCCAGAAGCCGATGCCGCTGTGCATCTGCGACAGCATTGAGCCTATCGACAGCAAGGTCGAACTGCTGATCCTGCAGCATCCACAGGAGCAGGACAGAGCGCTTGGCACCGCCCGCGTCGCCGCCCAGCATTTCGAGAACGCGCAGGTGCGGGTCGGTCTGTCCTGGCCCAGCCTGTCAAAAATCCTCGGCCGCACCGTCGATCCCGCGCGCTGGGCGATCCTCTATCTCGGCTCGGCCAAGGTTGCGGATTACGATACCGACCTCGACATCCTCGCCATCGACCGCAAGGGCGAGGCCGAGATGAACCAAAAGTCGCTGCTGCGCGATATCGAGGGCGTTATTCTGCTCGACGGGACCTGGAGCCAGGCCAAGGCGCTGTGGTGGCGCAATGCCTGGATGCTCAAGTGCCAGCGCGTGATCCTCGGCCCCGCCGCGCCATCGCTCTATGGCAAGCTGCGCAAGGAACCACGCAAGGACGGTCTGTCCACCATCGAGGCTGCCGGCATGGTGCTGTCGGCGCTGCAAAAGAAGCCGAAGATCGCCGAGACGCTGAATGCCAGTTTCGAGCGTATGCTGGCCCGTTATCGCGAGGTGCAGGCCGAGATCCCGGAACTCGCCCCGAAGGCGAAAAAGCGTGACTGGCGTCGTCGCGGCAACAAGAAGAAATGACCGGGCAGGGCGAAAGCCTGTCCGGATGCCGTTAATTCTGATCTAAGTGATTGATTGGATTGATGGAGGCCACGTCGGGAATCGAACCCGAATAAACGGTTTTGCAGACCGGCGCGTAACCATTCCGCCACATGGCCCCATAACGGGTTAGTTACAGACCGTTCGCCGTTAAGGCAATGCCCGGTTCGTATCTTTCACGGGTTCCCACAACCCGTCTTGGCGACACCTCAGCAGGAGGCGTGCCAGCCGTCCGGGAATGGAATATGCGGCCACGGACCGTCATTGTCGTTGGCAGCGGTCGGAATCGGCGCGAGAAACATCATCTGGCTGCGGAAATCGTCTTCGATTTCGGCTTCGATCTCGGTCCGGACCGCTTCCAGAATGTAATCGAACTCGGCTTCGCTCATCGTCAAACTCCCTGTCTTGCGGGCAATTTGACGAAAAGCCTTTGTGGTCACGTTGAACGGATCGCTCAAATTGTACCGATCCGGCGCGCGAGACCGCGATGGTTGCCGGAGTGTTACGACGACAGACGCAATTTGCAGAAGATCATCGGCAGTGAAGGCAGGATGGAATCGACGGGTGCTTGAACGCATACGCAAATTTCGATGACGAATCGTGCCACTCCGGCCTCCTGCCGGCAGAGGATCCGATGGTGTTGCGACGGGCGGCGATTAGATCTCGATCGGAACCGCGAGTCGGCCGATCAGGAGCGCCACTTCGTCGAGATGGTCGTCATCGTCGAGATCGCGGTCATGGGTTTTTACAGCGGCGGCAAGTCGCGAGACACACTCGTCGTCGCTGATCAGGGGCAGGGAGTTGATGTCGGTCGGAAGCGCGCGGTCGGTGTGCGTGGCGGGCATGAATCACCTCGTTTCGATTCTGGACTTGAAGACGACGTCAGGACTTCAAACTTTGCGATGCAATAAGTCTAAAAGGCGACGGACAAGCCCCAAATCGGGGACATATTCGCTCCGAAACATCAAGCAAGAACAGCGCCAGTGCCTGAAAATGCTGCTGTTTTCCGGTGTTGTCGGGAGTTTTCCTCAGCGGTGACGATGAGATGAAACTTTCCGCATTTCCTGCTTTCCAAGCCGGGATCGCTTTGTTATACGCTGCCGCACGCGACACGGTTCGCGTTTTCCCTGGTAGCTCAGCGGTAGAGCATTCGACTGTTAATCGAATGGTCGCTGGTTCGAATCCAGCCCGGGGAGCCATTCAATTTCAATGGCTTAGCTGATTTTCTCCAAGCGCCTTCGGGCGCTTTTGTCGTCTCCGGGCCACTTTAAGGGCCACATCAGGTTACGTCAGAAAATCATGAGCACGCCGAACCGCCGTAAGGCCTACCCTTCGCTCAGATCTACCCGCGTCAACCCGCTTTACTCTGACAGCAAGAGGATCCGCCGCAGGCTAGGCAGGCTCTTCTGGTTCAGTTCCCAATTTCACCAAATCGATCGACATGTTTTTCGGCAAGTCGAGGTTTGACTAACGCAAAGCCAGAGCGGCGCTGGCATCCTGCCCACCGATCCCTCCTCGCCGCCGGCGGCAGCGTGTTGGGCGGCATCGTGCTGACGTTGGGCGACAGCGTCGCCAATATCGACACTGCGGCACGCTCATTCTCGGCGGCACCAGCCGATTCTCGCTATGGATGGACCGCACCGCCGTGGCGGCCGCCTTGTGTCGGCGAGAGGCGGTGCGTCCAACGCACCGGTCGCGGCAAATATGAGTGTCGCTAAAGGTCGGGTGTCCGCTTCTGGCGCAAAGCGGTCATGTATATTGACGGAGATGGCTGATCATTTTTCGAGTCCCTGCAAGACAAAATGAAATTCTCTGTTCCAGTGTGCGGGAAATGTGTGAACTGGGCTGAAAACCAGCGGGAATAGCCGCATCTCGCTTGCTGTTTTAAAATGGAATGTCGCGTTTTCCCTGTTCGCAGGGAAAACCACTGGAGCTGGGCGCGAATGGCACTCCCGCCCAGC
Source organism: Bradyrhizobiaceae bacterium PARB1 (assembly GCA_002256345.1). Classification (GTDB taxonomy): domain Bacteria; phylum Pseudomonadota; class Alphaproteobacteria; order Rhizobiales; family Xanthobacteraceae; genus Tardiphaga. The sequence continues at coordinate 268,679 of NKIY01000002.1, forward strand.
TAGACAATCCCGATATTTGGCGGGTTTTCTTGCATTTAGGGAGGATCCGGCACGGCTGCGCGGCCGGTGAAGCCGCCAATTTCCTGAAAGTCTCCAACTGATAGGTACGAACTTTTCGTTTTAGAGACCTTGCCGGAGAGACCGGTGCGATCGCGACTGCTGCCGACCATTCTCTTCCAATGATCCGAAATCGACTTGATTTGCGCGTCAGTGCCCTACGGCGCTCGCAATGAGGTCGCGCAACCAGGCATGAGCCGACTGATTGTCGAACCGCCTAAGCCAGCGCATCGACGACTGGATCGGCTTCGGAGACCGCGACATCGGACGCATGCACAACTGATGAGATTTCACCAAGATGTCGGCAACGGCTCGCGGCAGCACCGTCACGAAGTCGGAGTTTCGAACAATCTCCGCCGCTGAGAGAAACGGTGCACGGACGTCTGGCTCGCGTTTCCCCAAGCGAGGCCCATCGCTCCCGTCGGCATTACCGAATTTGGCTGAAGACACTTCCAGCAGAGGGAGGGATGACAACTTGTCTGTCGAAATTTCCTTAATGCGCGAAGCCGCGTGGTCTTTGCGGAGGATTACGACGAAATCATCCTGTGCCAGCAGCTTTCGAGAGAAGCGCTCGCCAGGCATCTCCGTCGATCCGATGGCGAGTTGCAACTCGCTCCTGTCGAGCTGATCTGCAAGGTCGAGAGTGCCGCTCGGCCTGAAATCCAGCCTGACCTTGGGAGCAGCCGCCGCCACCGCCTTCACAATCTTCGAGACCATCACCACTGCGGCATAGTTATCTACGGCGATCCGGAAGGTCGTTCTCGCGACGGATGGATCAAACTGATCCGGTTCAAGTGCTTGCTGGAGCCCTTCAAGCGCGAAGCGGATGGGGGCGGCGAGCTGTTCAGCATGTGGTGTCGGGATCATGCCGGCCGGTGCCCGCACGAAAAGATCGTCTTTGAGAGTATGACGCAGGCGGGAAAGAGCATGGCTCATCGCAGGCTGGCTGAGATTAAGTCTACGGCCCGCTTTCGTGACCGAACGCTCGCGCATGATTGCGTCAAAAACAATCAACAGATTCAGATCAATGGCCGATAGCTTTGGCGCCAGCGTCTTCGGCACTCTTCCGCTCCATTATTCGTAATCCACATGTTCCCATGAGAACAATAGATTTTGTGCATGGCAATATCAAAACTAAATTGATCTGGAGAGCTTCGGCCCCAATGGCGGTCAGCAGGCGAGACGCCGCTAAGGACCAGCTAAGTAAGGGTGAGCAGTGAGTGAAATGAAAATTCAACTGTGCTCCCGTCGAGAGGATCAATGATCGGAATTGTGCGCCTGGCCCTGAAGAGGCCTTACACGTTCGTCGTGATGGCAATTCTCATCATGATCTTCGGCGTCACGTCGGCATTGCGAACCCCGACCGACGTGTTTCCGAACATCAACATCCCGGTCATCAGCGTGGTGTTCAGCTATACCGGACTGCCTGCCGACGACATGGCGGGCCGCATCGTGACCTTTTACGAGAGGTCGTTGCCGAACAGCGTGAACGATATCGAGCACATCGAATCCCAGTCGATCGTCAATTACGGCATCATCAAAATCTTCTTCCAGCCGACCGTGAACATCAACGCCGCCCTGGCGCAGGTGAACGGCATGTCCCAGACGGTTCTGAAGCAGATGCCAGCGGGCATTACCCCGCCGCTGATCATCAGCTTCAACGCTTCGAGCGTGCCAATCCTGCAGCTGGCGCTCTCAAGCCCGGCGATGTCGGACACCCAGATCTACGATTCCGCCCTCAACTTCATCCGACCGGCCCTGGCACCCGTGCCGGGTGCGGCATTGCCGTTGCCGTTCGGCGGTAAAGTCAGGCAGGTCCAGGCGGACCTGAACCAGCAGGCTTTGCATCAATACGGCATCTCGGCCAACGACGTGATCAATGCGCTGTCGCTACAGAACCTGATCACGCCGGTGGGCACCGAAAAGATCGGGACGAACGAATACACGGTCAATCTGAACGGCTCGCCCGCCACGATCGACGCGTTCAACAATCTCCCGGTGAAGACCGTCAATGGCACGGTCATCTATATGCGCGACGTCGCATTCGTCCATGACGGGAGTCCGCCACAGATCAATTCGGTCCACGTCAACGGCGCGAGCGCCGTGCTGCTGACCATCATGAAATCCGGCACGGCATCCACGCTGAACATCATCAACGGGATCAAGGCGCTTCTGCCTCACGTGTCGCAAACCCTGCCATCCAGCCTGAAACTGACGGCCGTCGGCGATCAATCGGTGTTCGTCACCGATGCCGTGTCCAGCGTCGTCCACGAAGGCGTCATCGCAGCGGTCCTGACCGGCATGATGATCCTTCTCTTTCTCGGCAGTTGGCGCTCCACGCTCATCATCACATTGTCGATCCCGCTGGCCATCCTGGCGGCGCTGACCGGGCTGTCGCTGCTCGGGGAGACCATCAATGTCATGACCCTTGGCGGTCTGGCATTGGCCGTCGGCATCCTCGTGGACGACGCAACGGTCACCATCGAAAATATCAACTGGCATCTGGAGCAGGGGAAGGAAATCGAGCCCGCCATCATGGACGGAGCGAAACAGATCGTGGTGCCTGCGACGGTGTCCTTGCTCTGCATTTGTATCGCGTTCGTGCCGATGTTCGGTCTCTCAGGCGTGGCCGGTTATCTTTTCCGTCCGCTGGCCGAGGCCGTCATTCTGGCGTTAGCGGCGTCTTACGTTCTATCGCGGACGCTGGTGCCGACGCTCGCGAATTATCTCTTGCACAAGCACGTGGCGCATGACGAAGGGAAGGCGCCTTCCAGGAATCCGCTGGTGCGCGCGCAACGCGCCTTCGAGCGGGGCTTTGAGCGCGTCCGAAGCGCCTATGAAGGATTGATTCGCGCGTGTCTGGCTCACCGCGTCGCTGTCATTGCCGGCTTCCTGATCTTCAGCATCGGGTCGTTTGGTCTCGCGCCGTTCCTCGGTCAGGACTTCTTCCCGTCGGTCGATAGCGGTCAGATCAAGATGCATATCCGCGCGCCGACGGGCATGCGGCTTGAGCAAACGACGACGCTGACCGATCGCATCTCGGCGGCCATTCAAGGCAAGATCATTCCGGCCGATCAGATCGGTGGCATCGTCAGCAATATCGGTCTGTCGGTCAGCGGCATCAACATGGCCTACAACAACTCCGGCACGATCGGGCCGGGCGATGCCGATATCCTGATCAGTCTCAAGCCAAATCACGGACCGACCGACGACTACATCAAGACGATGCGCGAGAAGCTGCCGCGCCAGTTTCCCGGAACGACGTTTGCGTTCCTGCCGGCGGACATGGTCAGTCAGGTCCTCAATTTTGGCGTTCCCGCGCCGATCGACATCCAGATTGCGGGCAAGGACCTGGAAGCGAACCGGACCTATGCCAATACTTTGCTGGCCAAGGTCCGTGGCATCCCCGGCGTGGCCGACGCTCGGATCCAGCAGGCCTTCCAGCAACCGACCCTCAACGTCAATGTTGACCGGTCCATGAGTTCGCTGGTCGGTCTGACGGAGAAGGACGTCGCGACCGCCATGCTGACGACCCTGTCCGGAAGCACGCAATCGGCGCCGACCTACTGGCTGAATCCGGCGAACGGCGTGAACTACCCGGTCTCGATCCAGACGCCGCAGCGTGACATCGACACGATGGCTGGCCTGAAGAACCTTCCGGTCTCATCAACGGCCTCTTCGAATGCGCAGTTGCTTGGCGGTCTCGCGGACATCCAGCGCGGCCGGAGCAATGCGGTCGTCACGCACTACAACGTGCAGCCGACCATCGACATCTACGCGACGCCGCAGGGCCGCGATCTCGGAGGCGTGGCGGCGGACATCCAGAAGGTGCTGGATGCGACGTCCAAGGACATGTCGAAGGGGGCAACGGCGTCTCTGCGGGGGCAGATCAGCACCATGACCAGTGCCTATAGCGAGCTCTATATCGGTCTCGCCGCCGCAATCGTCCTCATCTATCTGCTGATCGTCGTCAACTTCCAGTCCTGGATCGATCCATTCGTAATCGTCATGGCGCTGCCGACGGCGCTAGCGGGCATCGTGTGGATGCTGTTCGTGTCCGGAACGACGCTATCGGTGCCAGCTCTGACCGGTGCGATCATGTGCATGGGCGTGGCAACGGCGAACAGTATCCTTGTCATCAGCTTCGCCCGCGAAAAGATGGCCGAGGGCGCCCGTGCCTTCGAGGCTGCGTTCCAGGCAGGCACCTCACGCTTCCGGCCGGTCATGATGACGGCACTGGCGATGGTGATCGGCATGCTGCCGATGGCCATCGAGCCGGGCCAGAACATGCCGCTCGGTCGCGCCGTCATCGGCGGATTGATCTTCGCGACCTGCGCCACGCTGTTCCTCGTGCCGACCATTTTCGATCTGGTCCACGGCCATCACCGCACATCCAACCAATCACCCGAGGCGGTCGCCTCGCCATCGCATTAAGCGGAGCCTCGAAAAATGTCTTCGAACAAAACGGCCTTGATCGGTCGACGTCGGTTCCTGACAACGGCAAGCGCCGTGGTTCTGCTCGGATGGGCTGTGGTCGGCTATGGCCTGATGACCCGCGCGCAAAGCAAGCAGGAGGTCGCGACCTGGACCGATCAACAGTCGGTTCCGACAGTCTCGATCGCAGACAAGATCGCGGTGAAGCCGACCCAGCCGCTCAGTCTTCCCGGCAATATTCAGCCTCTGAACAAGGCAGCGATATTCGCGCGTGTGAACGGGTATGTTCGCAGTTGGGATCACGATATCGGTACGAAAGTGAAGGCGGGGGAGGTGCTGGCCGCGATCGACGCGCCCGATCTTGACCAGCAACTGAGCCAGGCGAAGGCAAACCTCGCCAGCGTGAAAGCCAGTCTTCAGATCGCCACGTTGACCGCCAACCGCAACAATGTGCTGGTCGAGAAGCAGGTCGTGGCACAACAGATGGCCGATCAGACCAATGCCGACGCAAAGGCCAAGGCGGCCGTTGTCGAGGCGAACGAAGCCAATGTGAGGCAGCTCGAGGCGACCCAATCCTTCAAGTCTCTGACGGCTCCTTTCGACGGAGTGATCACGGCCCGTAACGTCGAGCTGGGCATGCTGATCAATTCAGGCGGCTCCGGACAGCCATTGTTCGAGGTCTCGGACCTTCACCGCGTCCGCATCTATGTGCAGGTGCCGCAGGCTTTCTCTGCGAGCCTGAAACCGGGTGTTTCGGCAACCTTCGATCTGCCTCAGTATCCCGGTCAGCAATTCCACGCGCAATTGAAACACATCTCGCAGTCCTTCACCTCCTCATCGCATACGATGCAGGTGGAACTACAGGCGGACAATGCGAATGGGGAGCTGTTCGGCGGCAGTTACGCCACCGTTCACTTTGAAATTCCCGTGCCACCCTCGCTGGTTCAGGTCCCGGCGACCGCACTGATGGTGACCAACAAGGGCACGAACGTCGCGACGGTCGATGCTGGTGGCAAGGTCTCGATCAAGAAAGTGAAGCTCGGCCGCGACTTCGGCGACAGCGTTGAAATCCTGTCCGGCTTGACGCCATCGGATCAGGTGATCGACAGCCCCCCGGAAACCATTGTGGATGGAGAGCAGGTCCAAATCGCCCAGAAGCAGAACCAGGCCACAGATTCACATTCGGCGGATGCTTCCCAGAGCGGCAGACGCGTGAATTGAGATGACAGGTCCAACGGCCTTCGTTCGATTGCCACGCGACCCGCGCCTTGACCTTTTTCGGGGATTGGCAAACTGGGCAATCTTCCTCGATCACGTGCCACACGAAGTGCTGTCGTGGGCAACGCTGAAGCATTACGGCTTCAGCGACGCCGCCGACACATTCGTTTTTATTGCGGGATACACGGCCGCGGCAGCATTCGGCAGGCTCGTTCTGGAAGAAGGCTACGGTGCAGCCTTTGCACGGGCGCTCAAGCGGGCCTTCCGCATCTACAGCGCCCATATCCTCACACTCTTGCTGTTCGTCAGTCTCGTCGCCTTGGTGGCGCATGGCCTGAACGACATCGACGACCTCCATCAGTACAATGTCGACGTCTTCACGGATGCGCCTGTCACCGGGGCATTCCAGATGCTCATTATGCAGTACAAACCGGTCAATCTCGACGTGTTGCCGCTCTACGTCCTGCTGATCGGCGCCTTCGCGCCAGGCATCTTCCTGCTCGGTCGCTGTCCGAACCTGACCTTAGCACTGTCGTTCCTGATCTACTGTGCGGCTCGCCATTGGCACTTGAACGTCCCCGCCTATCCCCGGGGAGAGTGGTACTTCAATCCCCTGACCTGGCAGTTCCTGTTCGTCATCGGCGCATGGTCTGCCATCGTGGGCCGACGGACATTAGGTGCGGTGATCGGAAGCAACAGAGTTCTGATTGTCGCCTTGGCCTATCTTGCGTTTGCGTTGCTGCTCTCGCTTCCCGTTACACGCGATTATCTGCCTAGCGCTCTGACAGCGTGGTTCGCGCCGAACGATAAAACGAACCTGGCTCCGTACAGGATCGTCCACCTGCTTGCGTTGGCGTTGCTGGCTATCCGAATGATCCCTGCTGGAGCGTCTCCGCTCGGTTGGAGGATCGCCGAGCCAGCGATCCTATGCGGCAAGCATTCGCTTCCCGTTTTCTGTACCGGCGTCCTCGTAGCTTTCCTTGCGCATGTGACGATTGAGCTTGGCGGCAATGTCATTGCGGCTCAACTGCTGGCGGGGAGTGGCGGACTAGGAGCGATGTGTGTGGTTGCCTATTGGAGTGCAGGGCGCCTGCAAATCCCAACGATCAGGTTTCAAGGTGCGAGTTTCGATGACAACAGAAGGAGATGAAATCACCTCTCATGACCTCCAAGCGTCCTCCGGACATGCCCGTCCGGAGGATGCCGGCCTTGATTCCTGCGATGAGAGCGAAGCCTGTGCCGTCAGGCCAACGGACGAGGCAATAGATGCCGTCATTTGGGCCACCGTTTCGATCCACGCTCAGATCGAACGGATGTTCGAGGCCTATGGCGAGGCTCTTGGCGTAAGTCGACCGCAGGCGATGATCCTCGCGATCCTGAGTGTTCAGTCGGGTGGGACCGGGCTCGCAGTGAAAAATGTGGCCGCCCTGATGCAGGTCAATGGCTCGTTCGTGACCCACCAAACCAGACTTCTCGAGCAACGCGGCTTAACGCGCCGCCTGCCGTCCAGCACTGACGCCCGCGTAGTTCTTCTTGCCCTTACGGACCACGGGCGGGAGCGAATGGGCGCGTTGGACGCTCGTCGCAGGCCAGCCTGCGACGCCGCATTCAAAGGATCCGACGACGGCCAGTTCGAGCGGTTGCGGACACAGCTCGTGGCGATAGAACAAAGGCTGCGCGTGGCGTCTCACATGGTTCCGACGGAATGAACTCGCGGGAGACGGACGGTCACGAACAATCCGGTCGTCTCACCGCCAGATCGGTTCTGTAACGTGATACTCCCGCCCAAATTATCGACGATGCGCTTGACGATCGCGAGGCCAAGCCCGGTACCGTCTTCGACCGGACCGACGCCACGATAGAAGGGTTCGAGCAGGCGATCCAATTCTTGGGGCGCCACACCAGGTCCGGTATCGGCCAATTGGAAGATGACCGTGTCTCCAGCGGGATGGACGTCGAGGTCGATGCTTCCGCCGGAAGGCGTAAACCGGATGGCGTTATCGACGAGGTTTCGGATAAGCGTCGCGAGCTCGAAAGGATCTGCCTGCACGATCGAGGTCTCGAGGAGCGCGAAGCCGAGGTCCACGTTCTTTCGCGATGCGGCCGGAAGGAAATCGGCGATGTTCTTCCTTGCCACCTCTGCAAGATCGACGCGTCCGGTGGACGCAGGGGAGACAGTATCCTGGCGGGCCAGCGAGAGAAGTTGATCGAGCAGATGTCGGACCCGGCGGACGCCCGTTTCAAGGACTGTGAGCCGCTCGCGAGCGATGGCGGGAAGCTCGAGCTTTGCGACGTTTTCGACCTGGAGGCTGATCGCCGTGATCGGGCTTCGAAGTTCGTGCGCTGCTTCGGCAATGAAACGGCGCTCCCGGACCATCATTCCCTTCATGCGCTCGAAAAGACCGTTGATGGCCAACATGAACGGAGCCACCTCGCTGGGAACGCCATCGGTCGGCAACGGGGTGAGATCATCCGCCCGTCTTCGGTTAAGTTCCTGCGACATGCCGACGACGCGACGGAGCGATCGGGCAATGACAAGCGCAGTGACCAGCATCAGACAGGGGATGAGTAGAGCGATCGGAAAGAGTGACCGGACGGCAAAGTCGGTGCCAATCTCGTCGCGCAACGCGGTCTTCTGCGTTACCGCGAAGCGCCGATTGTCAGGTGCGGTCGTCAGAAATGCGCGCACCGCATCGCCGTTGACTGTGCCGAGGCTCAAGCCGTCCGGCAGTTTTGCCATCTTGCAAAGGTCCGAAGCCTCGCAAGCTGTTCCCGGCAGTTCGAAGACGGTCACCTCGGCATCATCATCGACGCCGCGGATCGTTCCGGTTCCGGCTACGCTGCCGGATTTGACGAAACTTCCGATCTGCATGAGGACGGAGTCCTGCATCTCGATCGTCTCGTTATAGGCCCAGCGGTAGGCGAGAGAGCCGCCAATGACGGCCGTGATGACGATGATCATGGTTATCCCGACGAACAGCCGGGATCTCAGAGAGAGCATGTTCATCCTCGGTCTACCATCCAGCCGACACCCCGCACATTGCGTATGGCGGCGGTCCCGAGCTTCTTGCGCACGGAGTGGATCAGGAATTCGATCGCGTTGCTCTCGACCTCTTCGTTCCATCCATAGATGTGGCTTTCCAGATCGCCCCGAGACAGGATGGCTCCCGGACGCAGCAGGAGGGCCTGCAGAAGGGAAAACTCGCGGGCCGTGAGCTGGGCTTCACTTCCGTCAAAGACGGCTTGTCTCGTGAGGGGATCGAGGCTGAGGGCGCCATTGGTGAGGACGGCTGTAGAACCGCTGCCTTCACGACGCAAAACGGCCCGCATGCGGGCGAGCAACTCTCTGATCTCGAAGGGCTTCACCAGATAGTCATCGGCACCGAGATCGAGGCCTGCAACGCGGTCATCGATACCGTCGCGTGCAGTAACGATGATGACGGGTGTCTTGCGGGGGAGCATCCGGATGTGGCGAAGAACCGCGTAGCCGTCGGCTAGCGGCAAACCAAGATCGAGCAACACGGCGTCGTAGGTGTCGCTCTCGGCGGCCGCGATGCCGGTACGGCCATCCCTGACCCAATCCACGGCATACGCCTCGTCGCGAAGCGCCTGTTCAACGGCTGTGCCGATCATCTTGTCGTCCTCGATAAGAAGGACTCTCACCGTTTCAACTCCTGCCCCGAAAATTCGCGACAATTTTGCCGCCCGATATGAGGTGCGACTTAGCCCAGACTTAGAGGCGCTTCCTGCGGGGGAGGGCGTCCCTTCGATCGCACTAAGTCCGTCCTAAGTCTGGTTCGAAAGGATCCGCGAAACGCAATCATGGAGCCTTGTCGTGACCCCCGCATTTTCCGCCGATGAGCGAGCCATAATCAACAAGGTTCCTCAGGTAACCATACTGTTCTGGATAATTAAGATCCTATCGACCACGGTAGGCGAGACTGCGGCGGATTACATCGCGAAGAATATCGGTCTGGGCGCGACGACGACGACGCTGATCATGTCGACCTTGTTGGTCGTCGCTTTAACCTTTCAATTCCGGAGCAGACGATACGAGCCATGGGTTTATTGGCTCACCGTTGTTCTCGTCAGCGTCGTTGGAACGCAGATCACGGATTTCCTGACAGATAAGATGGATGTCAGCCTCTATGCCAGCACGGCTGCGTTCGGTTCGGCATTGGCCGCGACATTCGCCGTTTGGTATGCGGTCGAACGGACGCTCTCGATCCACACCATCACGACTGTCAGGCGAGAGGCTTTCTATTGGCTCGCGATCCTGGTCACTTTTGCGCTGGGCACCGCGGCGGGCGATCTGACGACGGAGGCCTTGGGTCTGGGTTTCCAGCTCGGCTTGATCGCCTTTGGCTTCGCTATCGCGTTGGTGGGCGTCTTTTACGTATTCGGCGCCAACGCGGTTCTTGCCTTCTGGGCCGCTTACATCCTTACGCGGCCGCTGGGCGCATCACTTGGTGACCTTCTCTCCCAATCGCGAGAGTACGGTGGCCTCGGTCTTGGCACTGTCTACACGAGTATCGGCTTCCTCACCGTGATCGTCGCGCTTGTAGTCTGGCTGACTTTCGAGGGCGAGCGTCCGTCAGCTCCGCATACGGCAAATTGATAAACCTTCCTTCCGAAGAACTCACAGGAGACAAGTATGAAGACACGTTCGATGATCGCGGTTGCATTGGTTGCAATGAGCCTAGCCGGTTCGACGCCGACGTCGCTGGCTAACATGTCCCTCGTTCCGAAGGCTGAAGCGGCATCGAAGCTCGGGGATCTTTCCCAGTTCCGAGCGATCGTGGTCGATGTCCAGAGGCTCGTCGAGAAAGGCGATCTGGCGGGCGGCAAGGCGCGCATCAAGGACCTCGAGACGAAGTGGGACGAAGCCGAGGCCGGTCTGAAACCGAGAGCGGCCGCGGATTGGCACAAGATCGACAAAGCGATCGACCGAGCTCTCGACGCATTTCGCGCAGCGACTCCCAATGCCGCCGCTTGCAAGTCGGCATTGGCGGATGTGTTCTCCATGATGGACGGCACTTCGGCCGGGTAGCGGGGCGACCTCGCGCGAAGGGAGAGATCGAAATGGTTAGGTTGAACGACACGGGAAGAGTGGAGGGAGGCACGGAGCCAAGCCAGCATGGGAAGGTTCCCGCGGTCACTCTCGGGTTCTGGATCATCAAGATACTGGCCACGACGCTGGGCGAGACTGGCGGCGATGCCGTCACGATGTCGATGAATCTCGGATATCTCGTGGGGACGTTGATCTTCAGCGCGATTTTCGTCGTGGCGATCGTGCTTCAAATGAGTGCCAAGCGGTTTCATCCTTTTCTCTACTGGTTTGTCATTGTTGCCACGACGACCGTCGGCACCACGCTGGCGGACTTCGCGGACCGATCTCTCGGCATCGGCTATCCCGGTGGATCGTTGTTGCTGATGTCGCTACTCGCGGCGTCGTTTGGCCTTTGGTATCGAACGCTGGGTACCGTCTCGGTCGTCTCCGTCGCATCTCCGGCCGCCGAGGCTTTCTACTGGATCACGATCATGTTCTCGCAAACGCTCGGAACGGCGCTTGGGGACTGGGTCGCCGATTCCGGTCTGGGATACGGTGGCGGCGCGATCGTCTTCGGCGCGGCCATCGCCGCGAGTGCTGCTGTGTATTACTGGACCGGTCTGTCGAGGACAGCGCTGTTCTGGACTGTCTTCGTCCTGACGCGGCCCCTGGGAGCCACGGTTGGCGACTATCTGGATAAGCCGATCGATCAGGGCGGGTTGGCTCTGAGCCGCTATACGGCGTCCATCGGTCTGGCAGTCGTGATCCTCCTCCTCCTCATCGTGCTCCCGCAGCAGCCCACCTCCAACGCAGGGCAGGCGGGGCACTAGCTAACTCAAAAGAGGCCGACGGTTTCCTATCATGGCATTCCTGGCATCGTTCGTGGTCGTGCCATATCGAGGGTAGGCATCTCGGCGTCCTCGCTCTTATGGCGATGGAAATCCGCGTGCATTCCGATCCCGTCCGAAATCATTCATGCCGTTCGCCGGATATCTCGCTTCGACCGTCCGCTTCGGATTGGTCGCCGTTGCGGTGACGGGAGTCTTTGGATGCAATTCAGCTCTACGCCGGCCTACGCCGTCGGTGCCTATGGCGGTCGAACGGCGATCGAGTGGTGGGGGCGGTACATCCTCATGGATCCGCACGACCTAAGTGTCGGCCAAGTCGGAACGCCTATCCGGCTATCGAAACGCGCGGCAAAGGACCGTGAGCCGATGGATCGGATGATGCAAATGTTCGACGACCTTTCGATTGCGCAGGAAACGCTTGAGTTCTTGCTGTTGTATTGGAGGATCAATGAGCCGAACAGAAGGCAAGAGCTATTTGAGCTTGCGATTCGCAAATCACCGGATATTAGGCATAAGGAGGCTAACGACAATCCGCACGATTGAGATTTCCGCTTAAGGCAGGTCTGATCGCTCGCTCTTACCGCTCGGTACTGAACGCGCAAATCTCCGTGCGACTTTTCGATGCTGGCAGAATAATCGAGAATGACCGTTCCTGGCGCAAAGCGGACATCTGGCTCGTGTCCACGAAAGACAGTGGTCGGTTGTGGCGTGTGATGCAAACTATCGTGCTTGATGAAGACTTATTCTCGAGAAGCGACGATGGTCGCCTTCTTTAACGGCTGTAAGTCAAGACTTTGAACGTGTCCTTGAAGAACGTGTTTGCATAGAATGGGGCGACACTCGTCGTGATCTTCTTCGCAAAATCGGCGCTGCCTTCCGCCACGACCGAATAGAGCTCCTCGGTTTTCGGATTGTAGGCCAGTGTTCGCGCGCCGGCCTGAGTGCCGAGTGCTTCGATGGGGCGATATGAGTCCGCAGACACTTGCTCGAAGATATTGATCACCGCATTCACGCCGCAGGACAGAAAGATCCGCTTGGTGCGGGGATCATAGGCGATGCCGTCCACGCCGCCGCCGATCTCGCTCGTATGGACGATGTTGCCAGTCTCGGCATTCATGACGGCAAGACTGGGCTTCGTGGTTTCGCTGCCGCGGCAGCCGAGCAGGATGCGCTTGTTGGCGTGATCATACACCATGCTGTTCGTCTTCGCGCAGCCGGGGGTCGGCCATGTCGCGGTCAGTTTCATGCTCCGGGTGTCGATGCGGTAAACGGCGTCGGTGTCGCGGCCAGCGAGAAACATGGTGCCCGCGCCGTCGACATCGGCATGCTCAGGTTTGACCGTGGGGACCTTGATCGTTCCGGCGATCTTGAACGACGGCACATCGAGGACGACGAGATCCGTCCCGTCCTTTCCTGCGGCCACATTGACGATCAGGCGCTTGGTTGCGGGATCGTAGTGGCTGTTGTCGAGCTCGTGGGATAGTTTGATCGGTGTGGAGGCTTCCAGTGTCGAAAGACGAAAGGGCGTGATCGTTCCGTCCTCGTTGTTTGATATGCCAAGGTCCAGATCCGAGGCGAAAGTGACACCGTTAGAGCTATTTCGATCTGTTCCTTCGATCACCTTCACCACGGCCTTCGATTTCAGATCGTAGACCCTCAAGCCTTCCTTGCGATGGCCGATGAACAAGCGCGGCTGATCGGGATCGAGATGCAGGTAGTCCCACGATGAGCCGTTGCTGGGCAGCATTTGCGTGTCGCGAAGCCGCCAGCCGTCGAATGCGGAAGCCGGCTGCATGGCGATCACGGATAGGGATGTGATGAGAGCGATGGTCGCGATACGCATGTTGCGTTTCCTCCGAATGGTTTTTGTTGATCGTATTCGTTCTTGGTGCGTGCACTGCGAATAAGACTGCGCCGCGCTGTATGTGACGATCGTCATCTCTCAACGGGCGAATTGCTTGTCAACGGCGCGCGCTTGATTTTACGCGTATCGAAGAATCTTTCTTCGGAAGGCCGTTTGCTTCAGCTTCGTGACAGGTGCCTTGTCTTATCCTGCCGGGAATGCCGTGGCACCTTGGTGGGTGACCATACGGCTGCGTCAAGAAAATAGCGCGGACCGCACAGGAGTGGTCGCGAGGGGGAAATGGGAATGAGGACGGTTGTCGGATCGACAGCGCTGACTTTTATGTTGGCTGCGCCAGCGCTGGTGGTCGCAGGTTTTTCAGTGGATGCGCAGGAAGCTGTCGAACAGGTCGAGCGCCAGCGCGGCGCCGGTCAGAAAGCGCGTAAGCGGAGCGCGAAGCCCTCTCAGCAGCCGGCGCAGGTGGCTATTGCGGAGAACGCGAAGCCGTCACAAGGAGCTGTTCGCATACCGCGCACGCCGGAAGCCGAGGCGGCCCGTCCGAAGCTGGAAGAGGATCGCGGTGTTGCGGTCACCCGCACGACCATCACCAGCGATGCGTTGCAATCGTCGAATGCACAAAACACCTTCGACGCGATCCGCAATGTCCCCGGCGTGGCGCTTGCCGACGCGCGTGGTGGCGGCACCGCGGACTCGCTGCAGATACGCGGCATCAAACTCAGCAGCACCACCAGCTATCGCATGGATGGCGGGCTTCCGATCGTCAACAACATCAATTTGCCGATCGAGAGTAAGCAGCGCGTGGAGGCGCTGAAAGGCGCCGGTGCATTGCAGTTCGGTCTCGCGAGTCCAGCGGGCATCGTCAATTATGTGATGAAGCGCGCGACAGACAAGCCCGTTACATCGCTGTCCGTTTCGGGCAGCGAGCATGGGCAGTTGATTGGCGCCGTCGATGTCGGCCGCCGTTTCGGTGAAGACAATCAGTTCGGCGTTCGAGTCAATCTGGCCGGCGGCGAACTGGGATCGTTCGTGCGCGGCATCGATGGTACCCGCTATGTTGCGGCGGTCGGTGCCGATTGGCGGCCCGCGGATAATCTGAACTTCATCTTCGACTATGAGCGGTTCGGAGTCGATGTCATCGAGCAGGCTGCGATCCTGCAGAATCCGGCGGTCAATGGCCGGATCACTTTGCCCAATGTCCCGAACCCTGCGAATCTTCTGTCCGGCACGTGGGCCCGTTCGATCGGCGAGGGCGAAAACATCTTCGGACGCGGTACCTGGGATGTGGGATCTGGACTTTCGATCATTGCAGAAGCGGGCCGTTCGATTGGTTTTCGCCCACAGCGCGCGGTCACGCAGATCGGCAATTATAACGTGGTCACCGGCGCCGGCCGTTTGTCTGCGACGCTCATCGAAAACCAGCTGACCGAAAACATCTACGCAAATCTGGCTGCGCGACATCGCTCCGAATGGGACTTCATCAAGAACGAAACCACCATCGGCATGACCGAAAGCATCCGCATGTTTAACAATCCGCAGAACCCGACCGCGTCCTGGGCGCAGAATCTGTACGACCCCGTCTATATCCCGCCGCCCGTCGCGGCGAGCGGACGCCAGTTTCTGCCCAACAACAGCGAGAACTTCGATCTGTATATTCAGAACCAGATCGATTTCTTCGATCGGCTGCATGTTCTGGGCGGCGTGCGTCAGATCAACTACACGTCGGAAAATGCGCGGCAGGATGGCAATGGCTTCAACTCGCGATCGAGCACCGCATATGCGCCGGCGGCGGGTATCATCTTCGACATTACGAAGCAAATCTCGATCTATGCCAGCTATGTGAGTTCGCTGGAGGAAAACGGGCAGGCACCCGCGCAGGCGGCGAACGCGTTTTCCGTACTGCCGCCCGCACCGGCGACCCAGAAGGAAATCGGTGTTCGTGGTAACTTCTTCGGCGCGCAGGCGACGCTCGGTGCCTTCAGCATTCTTCGTAGTAACGCCACGCTCGATCCGGTCACCAACATCTTCGGGCTCAACGGAAACATCGAATATAACGGTGTGGAGTTTACGGTTGCGCGTCCGATCACCGCAGAGCTGAGTTTCAATGCGGGCGGGCAGTTCATGAAGGCGAAGCAGATCGCCCCGGACGATGCGAGCATCGACGGCATGACGCCTGAGAATACGCCGTTCTTCAGCGGCAATGCCGGGCTCGTTTATCGGCCGGATTGGTTCAAGGGATTCAGAATCAATGGCGGCGTGTCCTATACGGGCGAACGACAGATCAATCCGCAGAACCAGGCAGTGATCCCGGAGACCTATATCTGGAATATGGGGGCGAGCTACGCGACCAAGATCGGGGATCAGCGGGTCAATTTCAATCTCAACGTCCGTAACATCACGGACAAGCGATATTTCAGCTCGGCGGTGAACGGTGCGCTCGGCGTCGGTGCCCCGCGAACGATCACGCTCAGCGCGAATGTGGCGTTTTGAACGATGCGCATGGCCATGCGTCGCATCTGGGCCTGACATTCGTTGTAGATCCGATTTTGACCGGAGACGCGTGTCAGGCCTGCGACAGCTAGGCGATGCTAGTCAAATTAGACGATGAAAATCCGGCCAAGACCGGAGGTCACGGGAAGGAAAGTCAGAATGGTGCAAGACCAATCAGGCTGAGTGTGGAGTGGTCGTAGCGATCATGCGGATCGCCGCTCCATTCATATCAATCACAACTCCGACGCGACGACAGTTGCGCCATTCCGGCGCTGTGAGGTCGCTTGCGCCTGCGTAACCCAGTTTTCAACCAGCAACAGGATCTATCATGCGCCTCGCGCCTCTCTCCTTCCGTCTCGCAGTGGCTGCTCTTGCCATGGCGTCTCTCTCGTATGTCACTCCGGCGAGCTCTGCCGATGCAAGCCACAATCTGCTCAAGGGCATCAAGCTCGATAGCCGCGGTCCCGTCGATGTGTTCCGGATCGATCCGGCATCCCGGCGCCTGTTTGTCGCCCGGTCTGGCGGGATCGAGGTGATCGACATCGACGCTGGCAAGAAGGTCGGCCAGCTCGATCTCAAGGGCACCGTCTCAGCGATCACGTTGTCAGCTGATCTCGGCCGCGGCTATGCGAGCCAAGCTGGCGAGAATGCTGTCACGACGTTTGATCCCGCCTCGCTCAAGATCATCAGTACCGAGAAGCTGTCCGGTGAGCCGGGCAGCATGGTGTTCGATCCCGACACCAAGCAGGTCTATGTGTCTGGTATGAAAGACGGCCAGCTCACCGCTATCAACGGCGTCACCGGAAAGACCGCAGGAATGGTCGCCCTCGGTGGAAATCTGAAGCAGGCAGTGGTCGATACGCGTGGTGGCCTGTTCGTCGCAGATGCTGCGAACAATGTCATACACGTGGTCGATACCAAGGCGATGAAGTCGCTCGGCAAGATCCCGACCTGGCCAGCCGAGAAGCCTGCCGGCCTTGTGCTCGACAATGCCGAACGACGTATCTATGTCGCCGCCGAGAACAACCGCATGGTGATCATCGATCCCGATGCCGGTCAGATGATCGGCCAAGTGGAAACTAAGGCGAAGGGAAGTACCGGCATCACGATCCAATATGCGCCGGCGCGGCTTGCCTGGCTGGTGATGCCGGCGGCGGACGGCAATGTCAGCATCATCAAGAATGCGAAGCTCACCGCAACGCTGGATGCGACCATTGCTGCCAATGTGAAATCGACATCGGTGGATTTCGATCCGAAGGACAAGCGCTTCTATCTGGGCGGTGACTCCGAATTACTGGTGATCGGCAAGTGACGCCGAACCAGCGACATCTCCGAAACTCGATCTGATTTTGCTCGGGCGGTCGGTTGCACTGCTCTCAAGTAACCCAAAGGACGACGACTATGCGCAAGACATTCACGCGGGCAGCGGCTCTTGGAGCGGCTCTCCTTGGCACAACGGCCATCGCCTCTGCGGCGCCGGTCAGTTCCGACGCGCTCAAGGGCAAGAAGGTGCTCTTTGTGGTCGGTGAAACCAAGAAGGGGGGCGAGAACGACGATCCCCTGATCAAGAGCTATCTGGAATTGAAGGGCGCCGAGGTCACTTTCGTCAAGGCCGATGCCGATGCGTCGGCGGCCAATGGCAAGGACCTGGTGTTGATCTCCTCCACGGTCAATGCCCGCGAACTGCGCAGCAAATATCGCGACGTGCCGGTCCCGGTGGCGACCTGGAATGCCTATACATTCGCCGATATGGACATGACCGGACGCATGCTTCATCGCGATTTCTCGGTAGTTCGCGAGAAGCCGTTTCATAACGAAAATCATGCCGACTACTATGCGCATGCGACCAGCAGCACGAACGAGATCCTGACGGCGGCCAAGCTGCCGCATGGCATGTTCAGCACCATCCTGTTCAGCGCTGGCGAAACCAATCCGAGCTGGGGCAAGCCCGCGCTCTCCGCCGATGTGGCGGTGACATTCGCTGACGATCGCAACCAGGCGGCCGTGTTCGGCTATGAGAAGGGCGCGTTGATGGCCGCCGAGAACGCCGCGCCGGCGCGTCGCGTTGGCCTGTTCCTTGGCGACAATACCTTCTCCAAACTGTCGGACGCGCAGGGGCCGACGGTGAACGACCCGCAGGAATATGCCTGGTTCTCTGGCCGCCGCGTTATCGATGCGGCGATCCGCTGGGCCGTCACGCCACCGGAGCAAGCTGTATCCGCCACGCCGGCGCAACAGCTCGACAATCTCAAGAAGGCTGCGGCTGGCAAGAAAGTGCTGTTCGTCCGCCGCTTCAATCTGCCGTGGCCGGAAAACGAGGCGTCCGATCTGGCGCAGATCGCATTCTACAAATCGCTTGGTTGCGAGCTGACGGTGGTCGATCAGATGGAGCCCGACAGCCACGCCCAGGGCAAGGACCTGGTGGTGATCTCGGCCAGCACCAACAAATACAAGCTCGGCACCAAATATTCCGACGCCTCAGTCCCCGTGATCCTGCAAGAAGCCAAAGCGGTTGACGCGTTGCATATGGTCTCGCGCCGCCGCAACACGGATTACGGCGTGAACGATCACAAGGAAAGCCTGTATCCGCCGGAGAACTACGTGAATCTCATCCGGCCGACGCATCCGATCGCGGCGGGATTCCCGGCTGGGCAGTTCAAGCTGTTCAAGACGCCGGGCGTCCTTGCCTGGTCGCGTCCACCTGCTGGCGCGCAGATCGTCGCCTCGATTCCGAACCAACCGGAGCACGCCACGCTGTTCGCCTATGAGAAGGGCGCGACCATGGCAAATGACGCGGTCGCTCCGGCACGGCGCGTGCTGTTCCCGATGGACGCGCCGCGCTTCCCGGACCTGACCGAGCAAGGCCTCACGGTCTATGGCGCGGTCATCAACTGGGCGCTGTCGAAGCCCGGCGTCTGACCGATGCGCATTCGTTGGCTTCACTTCTCGGTCGACGCGATCCGGTGTTCCCCACGCCGGTCCAGGGAGGCAGATCTTGGTCGGATCTGCCTCCCGCCCTTCAATCGGTCCAAGCAGGAAGCCGCAGCGGACCGTGAATTGATCTCACGCGGCGCCGTGACCCTGCGCCAATTCTACCAACATCTTTCACGAGGAACGTCATGAAGATCGCTACTGCTATTCTCGCCGCCGCCATCGCAATGCCGGCGCTGACTTCAACCATCGCCTGGAGCGCTTCCGAAGCGGTGGTCAAGGTATGGACGCCGCCGAGCCAAAAGACCCAGGCGCAGGCCTTGGTCGATGGGCTGATGAAGGACAATCCTGGCCTGCTTAGCGTGACCTTCCATGGCGTGCCGGTCGGCTCCGCCAACGAGGCTTATGCGATGTTCGCTGGCTCGTTCCCCGACCGTGTCGGCAAGGCATCCGCCGATGACGACATCATGGTAGCGGCCAAGGGCTTCACCATCATCGATCCGCGCTATGGCAAGAACGATCCGGAGCCGAAATTCCTCGTCCTGGTGCCGCTGCGTGATGCGAAGTCGAAGAATGTCGGCTGCATCGTGTTTGCCTTCAAGAATCCCAAGGACAGTGGCAAGACTGAAGCGCAGTTCCTGGCATCGGCCAACACAATGCGCGACGGCATCCAGTCGAAGATCGCCGACCATGCCGCTTTGTTCGCGGCGGCGAAGTAAAGCGATTTGAGACAGCCAAGCCGGCGAAGACCATGTGGCCTTCGCCGGCTTTTTGCGTCAGGCGTTTACCGCAGGCGCTATGGTATCTGAGCCCGAACGCGTGCGGTCCGGAGATGCGATCGCCAGCGTAATTTCGACCCGAAGGCCCTGTCCGCCAGGACGCGACAGCAACGAGACGGTGCCATTGGCGCGTGCAATAAAGGCGCGCACGATTGCAAGCCCGAGGCCGCTGCCGCTGGGATCGCCCGCGCGTTCGATCCGGTGGAAGCGTTCAAATGCCAATTCGCGCTGGCCTTCCGGAATACCCGGTCCATCATCCTCAACGTAAAGCTTCGCTGTTTTGCTCCCGGTCGCGGCAGCTTCGATCTGTACGCCGACATGAACATGACCGCCGGATCGATTATAGCGAACGGCATTGTCCAGTAGGTTGCGCAGCGCCTGATCAAGCAGAAAGGGTTCCGCTGCGACGATAATTGGTGATTCCGGCGCGTCGAAAGACAGCTCGATGTTTTGACGCCGGGCGATCACCGCGAAGTCGAGCGCGACATCGCGGGCGATGTCCCTGAGATTGAATTCGGCCGTCAGTGTGCGCGATGATGACTCGTCTTCGATCGAAGCCAAAGCGAGCAATTGCGATATGAGCCGGTCGAGCCGCTTGACGGCGGTATCGATATCGGCGCGAGACGATCGCCATGACGAACCGCCGGGCTGATGGCGATCGAGCAGGTCGAGATGTGTTTTCAGTATCGCGACCGGGGTCCGGAGTTGATGCGATGCATCCGCCGTGAACTGACGCAACACCTGCATGGAGCGGTTGAGTTGTGCGAGGAGGTCGTTCCAGGCGCTCACCAGCGGCAGTGCTTCCGACGGCACACCGGCGAGCGGGAAGGGCGCAATCGGTTTGTGCGCGGCACCGCGACGAATCTCGATTTCAGTCCGGAGCTTGTCTAGCGGATTGAGCCCGATCCGCACTGCGAGCCAGACCAGGAGGCTACCGATGCTCGCAAGCGCAACGCCGAGTGCGGTCAGTGCCGTCAACATGCGGCTGGCGAGACGGTTACGTCCATTTGTCGTTTCTGCGACCTGAACCAGCGCCATATGTTGCGTGACATAGATCGGCTTAAGCATCATACCGATGCGCACCGGCTGGCCACGATAAACCGTATCGCGATAGACGAGTGTGTTGGGGTGGGGGAGTTGCTTGGGTTGCGGCAGATCTTCGTAACCGGTGATGAAGAGATTTTCCGCCGTAACGCTATAGAAGATGCTGTCGCGCTCGGAATTCGAAAGCATGCCAAAGGCTGCCGCAGGAATACTCACCGTGATCTGACCATCGAGTATGGTCAACCGCTCGGCGATCGAGAGAACGGAACCGCCAAGGGTGCGATCGAAGGTGTTCGTCACGAATGTATCGACGAACCAGGAGCCGCCTACGCCCAAGGCTCCTGCAACAGCCGCCATCGGGATCAGCAGGAAGGTTGCGACACGTACGCGGAGCGAGCGATTGATCAATGGCCGGACTCGCTGGCCACTGGCTCCATCAAATAACCGAGGCCGCGCATGGTTACGATGCGAGGACCGGACGGTCCAAAGTGGCGTCGCAGGCGGCCGATATAGACTTCGACTGCATTCGGCGACGTGTCGTCATCGAAGCCGAATACTTCAGCGATCAGGCGCTCTTTAGAGACGACCTTGCCAGCACGTGTGATCAGCGACTCCAAAATCGCGAGTTCTCGCTTGCGGAGCGGCAATACCTCTCCGCGCAATGTAGCGATTTTGGAAGACCGATCATATTGAAGGTCGGCGCAGGAAACGATCGGGTCTGGTTGACCGCTGCCGCGCCGCACAAGCGCACGCACACGAGCTTCCAGTTCGGCAGGGTCGAAAGGCTTGATGAGATAGTCGTCAGCCCCGAGGTCGAGGCCGCGCACGCGGTCGGCGATGCTCGACCGGGCGGTTAGAATCAAGACCGGGGTGACGTCGCCGGCGCGGCGGATTTCGCGCAGGACATCGAATCCGGACCGGTCGGGAAGGCCGAGATCGAGAACGATGAGGGCAAATTGCTCTTGCTTCAGCAGGAGAACGACGTCGGCGCCGCCTGTTTCGTGATCGACCGCATAACCGCTCAGGCGCAGTGATGACACGATCCCTCTCGCCAGTGCCGCATCGTCTTCAACCAGCAGAACCCGCATTGTGCTGCTTCCTCTCCAATTCTGCCCGCCGCGTCTTTTGCTGCGCGATGGTTCGTCGTATTTAGGATAGTCCTTGAAAATTAGCCCAGTATTTCACATCGACAGAGGGCGCAATAGAGTGTGCCATGGGATCTGATGCAGGAGAATCCTCCTGAATCCGGCAACCAGCGTGTTAATATATGCATTGAATCGCTGCAGCAGGGCTGATCGGCGGGATCGGCAAAGGCGACGAAGTGCGCCTGCGGGAGGAAGCAGATGAAACGGTACTTGCCTTTGGTGGTTGGCGCATGGTTCGTCGGGATTTCGGCCACAGGCTGGGCTCAGACAACGGTGCCCGCGGGCTACCCGAGCAGCTATTCCGAAATCGTAGCTGTGGCTGAGCGGGAAGGGGCGTTGTCCATCTACTCGACGCTCGATCTGTCGGAGGTGTCGGATCTGCTCGAGAGCTTCAAGGCGCTCTATCCGCAGATCAAGATCGAATATGTCGATGAGAATTCCACGGTTCTCTACGATCGCGTTATCCGCGAGACCGCTGCAGGACACACGGCGGACCTGATCTGGTCGTCGGCGATGGACCTGCAGATCAAGCTGGTCAATGACGGCTATGCGATGACTTATTCGTCGCCGGAGAAGGACAATTTGCTCGAATGGGCCAGGTGGAAGGATCAGGCCTACGGAACGACGGCGGAGCCGATCGTCTTTGCCTATAACACCCGGCTGATCCGACCGGACGAGGTCCCGCGCAGTCACGCAGCGTTCGCCAAGCTGATCTCGGAGCGACAGGACCTGAAGGGCAAAGTCGCGTCATATGATCACAGGCACTCGGGTGTTGGTTTTCTCTATGCAACCCAGGATGTCCAGGTCAGCATTCCCGTGACCTGGGATACTGTAAAAGCGATGGGGCAAGCCGAAGCCAAGTTCTATACGTCCACGCGCAGGATGCTGGATCGCGTGAAGTCGGGCGAGCACGCCATCGCGTATAATGCGATCGGGTCCTACGTCATCAGGCGATTTCGGGATGATCAGAGCGTTGGCTTCGTTATGCCTTCGGATTACACGCTGGTGATGTCGCGCATCGCGTTCGTATCGGCAAAAGCCAAACATCCGGCTGCCGCGAAGCTGTTTCTCGATTTCGTCCTCTCCAAAAACGGACAGACCGAGCTTGCCAAGCGGGCCATGGCTTCGGTGCGCAAAGATCTCGAAAAGACCCACGGAATTGCCAGTCTCCCGGGCGCGAGCGATGTGACGCTCCATCCCATCCGGGTCGGGCCAGAATTGCTGACCTATCTCGATCAACTCAAGCGCCGCCGGTTCCTGCAACTGTGGCAGCGCGCTTTCGACCCATCATAGGAGCGAGGTATTAGGAAACAGGGAGTGTGTCAGGCTGACGACAGCTTTTCCCTGTTAGTCGAACATTGAAGCACAAGGCATTCAACGCCGCTCGACAGGGGGAACGAACCAGATGAAGTACCGTCCGCACAAGCTTTGTCTTGCTCTGTCCGTGGCTTTTGCGCTCGGCGCAGCCATTCCGGCCAAGGCCCAGGTCCCTCAGGGCTATCCTGCTGATTATCAGACCATCATCGATGCGGCGAAGAAGGAAGGCAAAGTCGTCGTCTATTCGACGACCGACGGCGCAACCGCGGGTCATCTCGTCAAGGATTTCGAGGCGGCTTATGGCATCAAGGTGGAGTTCAACGATCTGAATTCCACGGAGCTCTATAACCGGTTCATCGCGGAAGTCGCTGCGGGCCAGGGCACGGGCGACGTCACCTGGTCGTCTGCCGCGGATCTTCAGGTAAAGCTCACCAATGATGGCTATGCCCGCGGATACAAGTCGCCAGAGGCCGCTCACATTCCGAAATGGGCCAACTACAAGGACATGGCTTACGGCGTGACCTATGAGCCCGTCGCGATCGTCTACAACAAGCGCCTTGTCCCGGAAGCAGACGTTCCCAAGACGCATGCCGACCTCCTGGCTTTGCTGCAGGCGAAGTCGGCCGACTACAAGGGTAAGGTCACAGCCTACGATCCGGAGCGATCCGGTGTCGGCTTCCTGTTTTTCACCCAGGACGATATGGCTTGGAAGAATGCATGGGATCTGTTCCGCGCGTTCGGTAAAAGCGAGATCAAGCTCTACACCAGCGTCGGTGCGATGATGGAGCGCATTACGTCCGGTGAACATCTCCTCGGCTATGGCGTGTTCGGATCCTACGCGTTGTCGCGTTCGAAGAAGGATCCTAATCTCGGTGTCGTCCTTCCGACCGATTATTCTCTGATCGCGTCGCGTGTCGCCTTCCTGTCCGACAAGGCCAAGAATCCGAATGCCGGCAAGTTGTTCCTGGACTATCTGCTCTCGAAGCGCGGGCAGGGCATCATCGCCAACCAGGCCGAGCTGTATTCGCTTCGTTCGGATGTAGAGGGTGAAGCAACCGTCGAGAAGGTGAAAGCACAGATTGGCGAGGCCGCGCGCCCGATCGTGATCGATGGTGACCTCGCCAGCAATCTCGACCGCACCAAGCGGCTTCGCTTCCTCAAGCAGTGGCAGGCTGCTTTGCAGGGCAAGTAACGCACCCATCGTCGTGACCGCGCTTCATAGCGTCGGTCGGTGTATCCATCAAAACAGCATCCAGTGCTCGCCGGGCGCGGCCTGGGTGCAGGACCCTTCCGATGTCGTTTACCGTTTTTCGTGTCGCCGTGCTGGCGATCACTGCATCAGCCGTGCTCGCGCCGATCGGTCTGATCGTCTATCAGAGTTTTCTATCGGAACCGTTCTTCCAGCCGAACGCTGAGTTCTCCGTTGAAGCGTTTCAGTTCATCTTCGAGGACGAAGATTTCTGGACCGCGCTCGGAACGTCCATCATCGTGGCCAGCGGCATGACGGCGATCGCCGTGCCGCTCGGTGTTGTGCTCGCCTTCCTATTGGCGCGGACCGACATTCCCGGCAAGAAGTTGCTGGAGCCGCTGGCGCTGGTGCCGATCTTCATGTCTGCGGTTGTTCTCGCATTCGGTTACGTGGTCGCGCTGGGACCGGTCGGGATCTTCTCGACCCTGATCAAAAGCGCGATCGGCTTCGTGCCGTGGAACATTTATACAGTGACAGCGATCACCGTGATCGCTGGTTTGACCCACGTTCCGCATGTCTATCTCTACACATCGGCGGCGCTGCGCAATCTCGGCGGCGATCTCGAAGAAGCGGCACGAACCACCGGCGCCTCTCCCTGGCGCGTCGCGGTCACGGTGAGCATGCCTATGGTGATGCCCGCGGTTCTCTACGCCGCAGTGCTGATCTTCTTTCTGGGTTTTGAACTGTTCGGTCTGCCGCTGGTGCTCGGCGATCCCAAAGGCATTCTGGTTCTCGCGACCTATCTCTACAAGCTGACCAACAAGCTCGGCGTGCCGTCCTATCAGTTGATGGCCGTGGTCGTGGTGGTTATCATCCTCATCGCACTGCCGCTGGTCTATCTGCAGCGCCGTCTGCTGTCGTCTGCCAACAAATATGTCTCGATCCGCGGCAAGGCGGCCAAGAAATCCCCGCTCAAGCTCGGACCAATGCGCTGGCCTGCTTTTGCGCTGGTGCTGCTCTGGTTCTTCGTCAGTGTCGGCATTCCGGTGATCGGTATTGCGATGCGATCGGTGGTGACCACGTGGGGCGAGGGCGTGCGGTTGCTCGACGTATTGTCGTTCTCCCACTATCTCGAACTCGCAAATTACCCGAACGCGATTCACGCGATCGTCAATACCGTGCTGATCGGGACGATCGGTGGCGCGGCTGCGGTGGGGTGCTATTCGGCGATCGCCATCGCCACGCATCGCTGGCAGTCGGGCTGGGTCCGGTTGACCGATTATCTGGTCATGATCCCGCGCGCCATGCCCGGCCTTGTTGCAGGCCTGGCAATGCTCTGGCTATTCCTTTTTCTCAAGCCACTGCAGCCTTTCCGCGCCACCCTCGTATCGATCTGGCTGGCCTACACTATCGTGTGGCTGGCCTATGGCACACGCATGATCTCGGGAACGCTGCTTCAGATCGGCCCCGAGCTGGAAGAGGCCGCGCGTAGCGTCGGCGCCAGCCAGGGGCGCCTGACGCGCGACGTCACGCTGCCGCTCATCCGCTCCGGCATGACGGCAGCCTGGCTTCTGATTTTCCTGATTTTCGTCCGTGAATATTCGACGGGCATCTACCTCCTGGGTCCTGGCACCGAAATCATCGGCTCGCTCATGGTCTCGCTGTGGGGCACCGGTGCCGTCGATCTCGTTTCGGCGCTCGCCGTGGTCAATATGCTGATCATCTCGGCCGGGCTCGCTATCGCTATTCGCCTTGGAGTTCGGCTACATGACTGATCTGATCGTTGACAATCTGAAGCTCCGCTATGGCAGCAACGACATTCTGCGCGGAGTCTCCCTGTCGGTCGAGAAAGGCCAGATCGTCGCTCTGCTCGGGCCGTCTGGATCTGGCAAGACCACATTGCTGCGCGCCGTCGCAGGTCTGGAGACGCCGTTCGAGGGACGGATCGCCATTGCCGGCAAGGCGTTGTTCGACGGGGCGGCACGCACAAATCTGCCGCCGGAACAGCGTGGTCTTGGACTTGTGTTCCAATCCTATGCGCTGTGGCCGCATAAGACCGTCTTCGACAACGTGGCCTATCCTTTGCGTTTGCGCGGCGTGTCGGGAAGCGAGGTCGAGAAGCGGGTTGCAAAGGCGCTGGACAGCATCGGTATCGGTCATCTCGGCGCGCGGTTTCCGCATGAGCTGTCCGGCGGTCAGCAGCAGCGCGTCGCGCTTGCCCGCGCGCTTGTCTATGAGCCGCCGGTGATCCTGCTCGATGAGCCGCTCTCCAATCTCGATGCCAAGCTGCGCGAAGAAGCACGCGTTTGGCTGCGTCGATTGATCACGGAACTGGGCTTATCTGCGCTCTGCGTTACCCACGATCAGGTTGAGGCCATGGCGCTTGCGGATCGCATCTTGCTATTGAACGGCGGCGTGGTGGAGCAGCAGGGCACGCCAGAGGATCTATATGATCGCCCGAAGTCGACCTTCGTTGCCGAGTTCATGGGAACGAACAACCGCCTGCTAGGCGTTGCCACGCAGGTCGCTGCAGATCGAGCCGTCTTGTCGATCGGCGAAGAGCGCCTCGAAGGGCTGTCTTGCGGCCCGGTCTCAGAAGGGCGAGAAGCGTGCGGCATCATTCGATTGGAGAAGATCCGATTGGCGCCAGGCCCCGGACACAATCGGCTGGCGATGACCCGGCTCGCGGAGATGTATCTCGGCGATCGCTATGAGGTCGTCTTTCAGCGCGGCCCGCTCACGGTGCGCACATTCTCACCGACACGTCTCGAAGGCGGCGAGCATTGGGTCGAGTTTCCGCCGGAAGCGTTCTGGATCGGATCACGCTGAAGCTATCGAGATTTAGTGGTTCTATAGCCTGGTATTGGCTGCAGCATATCTACATCCGGCGTCCGCTCCTGGCGGAAAGCGGACATCATGATCGTTCCAGAGCCTCGGTGATGTGCTGACATGTAACTGTAATATCGCGAGACTATAGGTCCGAGGAGAGGGCGTTTTCGCAAGGACGGGTTGTGGTATTTGCGCCGAATTGGCGTGCAGGATTGATCGAACGAACGAATTCAACGTTCGGTCTCTCGTTGGCCCTGATGCTGATCGCTGGCAGTGCGTTTGCGCAGGACGAACGCGTTGTCTTCGACATCCCGGCACAACCTCTGGCGTCCGCTCTGGAGCGCTATAGTGCCCTTACTGGCAATGACTTGCTTTACAACAGCAACCTGACATCGGGGCGTATCTCAAACCGCATCCAGGGAGCTATGGAGGCTGATGCCGCACTTGTTGCGCTTCTCGCCGATTCCGGTCTTTCGACGCGACGCCTTGCGAATGGATCGATCCTTCTGTCTCCAGCGCCAACAGAACTCGAAGCACGTACGTCGCCAGCAACCGCCCACTATTACGGACAGATGCAGGCAGGGCTTCGCAGAGCGCTTTGTCGGGACAGTCTCTCTCGGCCTGGGCATTATCGGATCGTGCTGCGGATGTCGGTCGATGCGCATGGCCGCTTGACAAGATACGAACAGTTTGGTTCTGGCGGGAGCGTGGAGGCGGATGCGTCCATTCGGCGGGCACTCAGCCAGTTGAATTTCGGCGCATCACCTCCTGCGGAACTGAGGCAACCGATCGTAATGGCTATTGTGCCGAAAGGGCCGGGTGTCACCATGGGATGCGACGATGTCGCAGACAGTTCGACGCGAAGCGCGCAATGAGTGACGTATCCCTTGCGGTTGTCAGACGGCATCTGATCGATCGTTATGATGAACTGAAACAACGTCTTTCGCGCCGCTTGGGATCGCCGGATCTTGCTTCCGACGCGTTGCAGGATGCGTGGCTGAGGATCGATCGCGTGGATGCGATCGGTGACGTGCGCAATCCCGGCAACTACATATTCGGCATCGCCATGAATGCGGCGCGCGATCGCATGCGTGAGGCCAACACGCGCTATCTGAGCGCAGCCGAGGTGGACAGCCTGCTGCAGATTCCGGACGAGGCACCGGCCCCGTCCAACATTGTCGAGATGCGCTCCGATCTGAAGCAACTGGAGGCGATCCTGCTAGAATTGCCTGCGAGGCAACGAGAGATCCTTTTAGCCGCGCGGATCGACCAGATGCCCCGCGCAGAAATCGCGGAGCGTTTCGGAATTTCCGTGAGCCTCGTCGAAAAAGAATTGCAGCGCGCTCAGGAATATTGCCTGGCGAGACGCGAAAAATCTGGCAAATGACCATGCGGAATCACGTTCCTGGAAACGTCATACAGGTGAGAGAGGCTGCTCGGCTTCAGCGTCGCTCCACGTTTCAGGTGGGAGATATTGCCGCCGGATCGGGGAGTTCGGCATGACCGGCAGACTCGATGATCTGGAGCTCGATTCGTTGAAACAAGAAGCGATCGGCTGGGTTCGTCGTTTGACATCCGGTGCAGTGACAGCTGCGGAAGCTGAACAGTTCAAGCGCTGGCGCGGCAAAAGTCCAGAACATGCCGCCGCTTTTGCCGCGGCAAGCAACTTGTGGCGCGATCTTGGCGTTGCCGGCGAGAATGTGCGGAAGCGGCAGCGTAGCGTCGGATCACATTCACGGAACGCTGGAGTCGGGTTGCTTCATCGCCGGGCTTTCCTCGGAGGCGGTCTGGCTGCGGCTACCATCGCCGCGGGCGCCTATGTCGCTGCGCGTCCGCCGCTCGATCTTTGGCCTTCCATTGCCGAACTCAGTGCCGATTATCGGACCAGAACAGGCGAGCAGCGTGACGTCTCCTTCGCGGACATCGCTATCCGGATGAATACACGGACCAGCATCGCGCGCGAGCCCTCTTCGAGCGACATGGACCGGGTGCGGTTGATTACGGGCGAGGCGTCATTTGCAACTGCGGGGCAGGGGCGGACATTGTCCGTGATCGCCGCCGATAGCGAGATCGCCGCAACGGCTGCCCGTTTCGATGTCAGCTATCTGCAGGACGCAGATGGTACAGCATCAGTCTGTGCGACCTGCCTGCAGGGTGAGTTGCGTGTCGCGCGGGGGGCAGAGGCAACGACCGTGGTCGCGGGCCAGAAGATTCGTTATGCCGCGAACGGTGCCAAAGATCTTCATCAAGTCGATGTGGATGTGGTTTCTGCATGGCAGGAAGGCGTTCTGGTGTTCCGGAACACTGCGTTGAAGGACGTCGTCAACGAGGTCAATCGCTATCGTCGCGGGAGGATCATCGTGACCAACGCACAGATCGGAGGTGTGCCGGTCAGTGGCCGTTTCCGCATTAGCCGGATCGACGACATTCTCACGCAGATGGAACAGGCCTTCGGTGCGAAGATGCGCCAATTGCCGGGTGGGATCGTCCTCCTGAGCTGACACGAAAGTTTCACAAAAATCTCGTGGGGTTTTGCCCTGCCAACCCCGTCACCCAAGTATGAACGTTTCGTTTCCAGTTAGCCGATCGCATCATTGCGGCCGGTTGCTGGCGCTTGGGGCATGTTTGGTGGCTACATCTCGATCCGCGTTGTACTGGACAGATCGATCGCTGCCGCCTGAATGCCAGCATGCTGGCGAGCCAGACCGCGATGCTCAGGCGGTCGCTGTGGCGATGCGTTATCCGAACCTTCGATCCCATCACCACCGTCTCGTTGCGCCTGCGCCAAGGAACTTCCATGTCTGATCAGATGGTCATCCGCGCTTCTCGTAGCCCGGTGCGTTATGGATTGCTGGCGGGCACGAGCCTGCTTGCGATGCTCGTCGCGGGTGATAGTGCATTTGGGCGCGCTTTGAATGGCGGCAGTGGTGGAGCTGTGTCTGCGCCGAACATTGCGACCGATGCCGCAACGCAGGCGGCAGCCAGGGCCGCAGCCGCTGCGCGACAGACGCAGGATTCACTCGCGCGCGCTGCACGCGCCGTGCAGGAGATGCAAAATGTGCAGGCTGCAGCGCGAGCGGCGGCGGCTAGAGCACAAGTCTCAGCGACCGCGCCGATTGCTATTCCCAACGGTCTCGGTGCCGGCGGTCTGCTGCCCTACATGCCGGCCGGATGGACAGGTGCCGATGCACCGACGCAGAATGTGGACGCGACAGGCCAGACCCAGGTTGGCATCCGACAGACCACGCAGCAGGCGATCCTGAACTGGCAGTCGTTCAACGTCGGCGCGCGCACCACGCTGACCTTCGACCAGCAGGGCGGCCGCGACTGGGTCGCGCTCAACCGCGTCACCAATGCCACTGCGCCGAGCCAGATCCTCGGCAACGTCCGAGCCGACGGCCATGTCTACCTGATCAACCGCAGTGGCATCATTTTCGGTGGCAACAGCCAGGTCAATGTCGGATCGCTGATCGCCTCGACCGCGGACATCTCCGACACGCAATTCGCGAATAACGGCATTTTCAGCACCAAGAACGGCAATATTGATGTGCCGAGCTTCACCGCCGCGGGCGGCAAGGTTGTGGTCGAGGCGGGAGCTGCGATCAATACGCATGCTCCGACATCGGTGACAACGGGCGGCGGCTATGTGCTGATGATCGGCTCTGAAGTCAGCAATGCCGGCTCGATCGGCACGCCTCGCGGCCAGGCGCTGCTGGCATCCGGCGATGATTTCATTTTGCGCGCTGGTTTCAGCACCGACAGCGCTCCCAGCTCGACCACGCGTGGCATCGAGATCGCGCCAGTCATCCAGGCGGGCAGCTTGGCAGGTCGCGTCGCCAACAGTGGCCTGATCCTCGCCCAGCAAGGCGATATCACGCTGGCCGGCCGCATCATCGCGCAGGACGGCGCGCTGGTCGCTACCACTTCAGTCAACACCCGCGGCACTATCCACCTCTTAAATTCCGCGGCCGACTCGGCGGGGAGCATTACACTCGGCAAAAGCGGGCTCACCGCTATCCTGCCAGAACTCGACAGCCAGGAGACCGCGCTGGATAGCCAGCGTGATGCTCTGATTGCGGCTTCGGCCGTGGCCAACGGCGCACGCGCTCAGGCCGCATCTGGCAAGTTCGATAATCTCTCGCCTCTGGCCGACCGGCAGGATCAATCGCGTATCGAGATCGTCACGGGCGGTACAGTCCTGTTCAAGGGTGGGTCCTATACGGCAGCGCAAGGGGGGCAGATTGCCGTCTCGG
The DNA here is from genome assembly GCA_002256345.1 of Bradyrhizobiaceae bacterium PARB1. Classification (GTDB taxonomy): domain Bacteria; phylum Pseudomonadota; class Alphaproteobacteria; order Rhizobiales; family Xanthobacteraceae; genus Tardiphaga. Next base: position 300,124 of record NKIY01000002.1, read on the forward strand.
CGAGCAAGCGTATTTTCACTGAAGATGGCGCGACGCTCGACGTCTCTGGCGTACGCAATGTCGCGCTGGCGATGGCGTCGAACAACATTAAGGTCAACGTGCAGGGCAACGAACTGCGCGACAGCCCGAGCAATCGCGATTCCGCCGTGCTCAAGAGCAACGACGTCTGGATCGACGTCCGCACGCTCACGCTGGTGCCGAAGGGCACTGGCGGCTACAGCTCCGATCGATACTATACGGCGGGCGGCTTGCTGGAGGTCGGCGGCTATCTCAACACCACGGCGCATGGGATCGGCGAATGGGCTGCCATGGGCGGCACGATCACGTTGTCGGCACCAGAAGTGATCGCGCAGAAGGGCGCGACCTTCGACATCTCTGGCGGTTCGCTGGACTACGCCGGCGGATGGCTGCGCTCGACAAATCTGATCGGAAGCGACGGCCGCCGCTATTCGGTCGATCAGGCGCCTGGCGATCTGACCTATTCCGGTTTTGCCGGAGGCTTCTCGCGCACGCATAGTATCCAGGGCAAGACGGACGACCGCCTGACTGAAACCTGGACCTCGATCTTCGATCGCGGCCGCACCTCGTTGCGCTGGGAGGATGGCTATTCGGTCGGCCGCGATGCCGGACGGTTGATCCTTTCGGCGCCGACCGGAATCTTCGAGGCCAACATCGTCGCCGATACAATCACCGGCGAAATGCAGGTGCAGAAGCGGGCATCGGGCGTCACTGACGGCTACAAGGTAACCCAGACCACGGTCGCGCAGAATGGCACGCTTGCGATCGGGCAATATTCGGCATTTGGCCGCGTCGGAGCCTATGCGACCGACATCAAGATCGGTGATGTCGCGAGCATCAGCTCGGGTCTGGCTGCCAACACGGCGCTCGCACCGACGCGCGTCAATACGTTGTGGCTGGATGCCGGCGCTCTTAACGCGCAGCAGCTGGGCGGCATCGATATCGCAACGCGCGGCAGCGTGACGATCGACAGCGCGCTGGCGTTGGCCGATGGCGGCGCGCTCGCTTTGCTCGCCCCTGTTATCGACATTCGCGCTGACGTTACCGCGCGCAGCGGCAGCGTGGCGACCGGCAATATCCTCGTCGCCACCGATACAACAGCGGGCAATCTCGTTCTGCTGAAAAACGGCGGATCGAGCGTAACGCTCCGTGACGGCGCGACCATCGACGTGCGCGGCCGCTGGATCAATGCGGATGGTGACGTGAATGCGTTGCGCAAACGCGCTTATGTCAATGGCGGCAGTGTTAGCCTTCGCTCGACAGGAGATGTCGTTATCGAACGTGGCAGCAGCATCGACGTCTCGTCGGGTGCAGGCATTCTGATTGGCGGCAAGACCTTGAGCGGAAAGGGCGGCGATGTGGCGCTCTTGGCCGATCAGCCTGCGGCCGGCGTCAGTTCCGGCGGCCGTCTGAAACTTGATGGCAGCATCAACGCCTATGGCGTGGCCGGTGGCGGCGCTTTGTCGATCGAGTCAGGGCCGCAAATCATTATCGGTAATACGGCGGACGATAGCAGCGGGGCGCTGCGGCTTGATACCGCGCTGTTCCAGTCCGGCTTCGCATCCTATCAGATCGACGGCCATCAGGGCCTCACGGTGGCCGAGAATACCAAGCTCGATGTGTTCGCGCCGGTCTATCGTTTCACCGCCGACGCCTTTGCAAGCGCTGATGGTGAAACGGCGCTGGAGCGCTGGATAAAGCCGCTCTTCTTGGAGGATTTGCGCGCGGGCCTGTTGACCCAGCGCGCGGGCGCCAGCCTGTCGCTGCAGGCCGGTCAGGCCGCATCCACCGCGTCCGACATGGCGCGCGCGGGTCTCGTCATCGGCCGTGGCGCAGTTGTGACGGTCGATCCGGGGCAGACTATCGACATTTCCGGGGTCGGACAGATCACCATCGACGGCACATTGAACGCCTGGGGTGGGAAAATCCAGGTCGGTGCCATCGCGCCGACACTGAACGCGGTTGCGGTCTACACGCCGGGCGACGGACGATCGATCTGGATAGGCGAGCATGCGGTGCTCGACGTCGCCGGGCGTGCGTATACGGCAGTCGATGCACGCGGCCGGCGCTATGGCAAAGTACAGGGCGGCGGGTCGATCATCATCGGCGGCGAATTGGACACGGCGACTGGCGTCGCCACCGCCCCGAATCTGTTCGTGGTGGTGCGCGACGGCGCCATGCTTGATGCGTCGGGCACAGCGGCCACGCTCGATTTGCTGAATGGCGGCACGACCAATGTCGCCAGCAGTGGCGGCGCCATTTCGTTCGCATCCGCGGACGGCTTCGATCTCGGTGGCACCTGGCTTGCCAGAGCCGGTGGAGCAGGGGCGGCCGGAGGAACGCTGTCGGTTGCACTCGAAGCGCCGGTCTATCCCGACACCATTGCTACGCGCTATCTGAAGTCGCGCGATCTGACCGTGACGCAGATGCGCACCACCAGCGCGCTGGCAGCGAATGCCACGCCGGAAAGCGCCGCGGCATCGCTCGTCTATGGCCGCGCCGCCATCAGTGCCGCGCAGGCCACCGGCGGCGGGTTCAACAATCTCAATCTGCTCAGCCATGGCATCATTGCCTTCGACGGCGATGTGTCGCTGGCGATGCCGCAGACCCTCCAGCTATTCGCCACGTCTTATGCGCTCGCTGATGCGGCAAGAAACGATATTCGCGTCGCACTTGCTGCGCCCTATCTCCGGCTTGCCGGCATCACCCAGCATGCCACCGGCGATGGAAGGATCGTGCCAGCCAACTATCTCGTCCGCGCATCGACGCGAACCAGCGCGGCGCAGTTCACGGCCACAGCCGATCTGCTCGATATCCAGCGCAACGTGCTGTTCGGAACATCGACCTCAAACGTCAAATTCTCCGTCGATCGTCGCGGTTTCGGCGATGTGTCGCTGATCAGCAATGGTGATCTGCGTTTCCTGGCTGGCGGTGCCAGCCTGGTCAACGCACCCGGCAATGTGCTGCTGGCAGCACGGCAGATCTACCCGACCATTGGCGCATCGGCGACCGTGCGCGCAGGCTGGACCATCGACAGCACGTACCAGAACACGGACCCGAACTTCGCGCTCACCGTCGCAAGTACGGGCACGGCTCCCGACGCTCAGCCTTATTCCGCCTTCGGCAGCCTCAGCCTGATTGCCGGAACGATCAATCAGGGCGGCACTATCCGCGCGCCGCTCGGCTATATCACCCTCGGCGACGACTACGGCACTCGCACCGTCAATCTATTGCCAGGTAGCATCACCTCAACCAGTTCGAACGGACTGATGCTGCCTTATGGCGGCACTGTCGACGGCATCGACTGGCTACGCAATGACAGCAAGATCACGCTTCAAGGCGTGGCGATCCAGGCGCGGGGTGTATTCCTGAATGCTCCGCGCGTCGATGTGCAGCAAGGCGCGGTGATCGATCTCAGCGGCGGCGGCGAGTTGACCGGCGCGGGATTCGTGTCCGGCCGCGGCGGCTCGATCAATGTGCTGCGCTATCCGTTAGTGGCGGCAAACCCGAGCTACAAAGCGAGCGCCAGCGGCAATACGGTCTATGCGATCGTGCCCGGCTATGGATCGAACTACGCGCCGGCCGGAACCGAGACCGGATTTGCCGATCCCCTGATCGGCCGGCAGATCACGCTCGACGGCACCGTGCCTGGCTTGCCGGCAGGCACCTATACGCTGCTGCCAGCAAATTACGCGCTGCAGCCCGGCGCGTTCCGCATCGAGGTGGCCGCCAAGGCCGATCCGCGAGGCGCAGTCGGCAGCGCCGCGCTCGCGAACGGCTCCTATCTCGCCAGCGGCCAGCTCGGCTTTGCCAGTGGGCAGGTCCGCGACAGCCTTGCCAGGCAGGTCATTGTGACCCCGGGCAAGGCGGTGCGCACGCTGTCGCAATATAACGAGATGAGCTATTCGCAATATGTGGTCGCCGATGCTGCGCGGCTCGGCGTGCCGCGGGCGATGTTGCCGGCCGACGGCAAGAGCCTCACGCTATCGATCCGCACCGGCGCCGGCACCGATGCGTTGCGCTTTGACGGCGATATCGATTTCAGCGCGGCATCCGGCGGCTTTGCCGGATCGGCCAGTCTGTATAGCAGCTTCGGCACCGAGTTCGAGATTCTGCCCACCGGCGCTGCGGCCACCGCCGGCTTCGCGGGCGTATCGCTCTATGCCGATGATCTCAATGCGCTGGCGGCGAGCCGGCTGGTCATCGGCGCGATCCCGACGGTCAAATATGGCCAGCAGGGCCGCTACTTCACATTCGTGGACAGCACCCTGAAGAGTTCGCGCAGCATCACACTGCGCGAAGGCGCTGTGCTACGTGCGGCGGAAGTGATCCTGGTCAGCGGCTGGCAAGATCTCGGGACCGGCGCCACCGGCGCCATTACCATCGAAGCCGGCGCCGGCATCAACACGCTCGGCATGGGCGCCACGCCATTCGATTCCCGCGACGGCTATATCTATACGCCGCAACCGGGCCCCACGACCGGCGCCGCCATGCTGGCCGTCTCCAATGGCTGGCTCGACGTGCTACCGGCAACATCAAGCGTAACGTCCCAAGCATCGATCCTGATCGGCGCCTGCGGGGCCAGCGGGAATTGCGGCGCGCCGACAACATTGTATTCGGACGGCACGATTGCTTTCGCGACCACCAACCGGTTCGAACTCGGCAACAATGTCCGTTACGGCACCCGTAATCTGTCCTTCGGCGTCGGTGCGGTCAATATTGGCACTGCCGCAGCTCTGGCAGATGCCAGCGCGGCCGGCTTGCTGCCATCGGGCCTGATGATCAATCAGGACGTGCTCGACCGGCTGCTGCGCGGCGACACATCGACCGGCGCTCCCGCGCTGGAAAGCCTTGTTCTCAAGGCCAGCGAGGCGGTCAATGTGTTTGGTACGGTGACGCTCGATACATACGGCGCCGACGGCACCTCGAAGATCGCCAATCTCGTGTTCGGCACGCCGGCTTTCTACGGTTACGGTACGTCGGCAGATGCGGCCGTGATCCGCACCCAAAACTTTGTCTGGGCCGGTACCACTGGCGCACCAGGATCGCTGATCACCGGCGGCGCGGGCTCCGGCAACGGCGCGTTCACCATCGATGCCGAACGCATCACCCTCGGCTATGGCCCGAAGACGCAGATCAGCGGTACCGACAGCGTGGCGCGCTTTGTGCTCGGCTTTGCAGGCGTCACGTTGAGCGCGAGCGATCGCATCACTGCCAATCAGGCCGGCAGCCTTGCGGTGTATCAGAGCCAAGGCGCTTACGTGGCGGGCAGCGGCTACAGTTATGCCGGCGGCAATCTAACGCTGGCGACGCCATTGCTGACCGGCGAAGCCGGATCGGTCATCGCCATCAAGGCAGGCGGATCGCTGGCCGCCGTGGCGTCCAACGGCGCGACGCCGCATCTCTTGTCAAGCGGCGAGGGCCTTGGCGCCGACCTGTCGCTGCAGGGCCAGACTGTTTCCATCGCGACCACCGTGGCGTTGCCTAGCGGCCGTTTGGCCGTCAGCGCCGATGGCGACATCGTGCTGACCGATACAGCGAGGCTCGATCTCGCCGGCCGCACCATCGGCATCCTCGGTGCCACCAAATATAGCTGGGGCGGCGATGTGATCCTGGAAAGCCGCGCCGGCAATATCAGGCAGTCGGCAGGATCGACCATCGACGTGTCGGCCAAAAACAACAATGCCGGCAGTGTTTCCGCTGCAGCGCTCAGTGCGAGCGCGGGCGTGGTCGATCTGCAGGGCGCCATCATCGGCACCACCAGCGGGCAATATGACGCCGGCGGCACCGTGATGCCATATCGCGCAGGCAGCGTCGATCTGCGGGCGCAGAGATTGGGCGATGCCGGCACGCTCACCGATCAATTCGCGGCGCTGAATACGCGGCTGAATGCCGGCGGCATTTTCGGTGGCCGCAGCTTCCAGCTCAAGCAGGGTGATCTCGTCATCGGTGACGGCCTGCGCGCCGGCGAGATTTCGGTGTCGGTCGACAATGGCCATCTGACGGTGACCGGCACGGTGGATGCGAGCGGCGCTGCCGTCGGATCGATCCGGCTCGCCGCCAAACATGGGCTGACGATTGCCGGCACCGCGCTGCTCGATGCCCATAGCCGCCGACTGCGCGTCGATAGCTACGGCAAGATCATCGACAGCCCGAACCGCGCCAGCGTCGAACTCAATTCCGGCGACGGTCTGTTGACCCTCGCATCCGGCGCGCGGATCGACCTGCGGCACGGCACCGGCATTCCCGTCGGCAGCGCCGCGTGGATGAATGACGGCGCCGCGCGCGGCACGCTCGACCTCTATGCGCTGCGCCTGGGCGGCGCCACCGGCGGCGATATCGCCATCGACGCGTCGGGCGGCATCACCGTCACCGGCGCGCGCTCGATAGCGGTCAATGCCGTGCAGCGTTATGACGACGCGGCCTATGGCACTGATCCCGCGGCCAGCGGCCGGCCCTATCAGGAGATCACCCAGGCCTATCTGGATGGCAAGAATGTCGAGAGCGGGCAGTTCATCACTGCGGCGCTCGCCAACACTGCGCTGATGAACGGCAAGCTCGCCGGTCTGCGCGGCTATGCCGACGCGTTCCATCTGCGCCCGGGCGTGGAGATCGTCAGCGCCACGCCGGATGGCGATCTGGTGGTGAAGGGCGATCTCGATCTGTCGGCCTATCGCTATGCCGGCGTGAATCCGAACTTCCAGCGCACCGGCGTTTACGGCTCAGGTGAAGTCGGATCGCTGGTGATCCGCGCCGGCGGCAATCTCGATATCTATGGCAGCATCAATGACGGCTTCGCGCCGCCGCCTGCCACCGCGGATGACGATGGCTGGATCTTGCGGCCGGGCACGCTGTCCTATGGCGGCGATGTCATCGTGCCGAACGGCAATGTGGTGCTTGCCGATGGCACGACCTATCCGTCCGGCCGCGCGCTCAACTACAATCTTCCGGTCAAGGCGATGACGGTGCCGACCGGTACGCGGCTTCCGGCCGCCGCCGTTCTCGGCGCCGCCATCACGCTGCCGGCCAATACCATTCTCGCCGGTGACGTTCGCGCCGCCGATGGCACGTTGCTTTATGCGGCGGGCACGCGACTGGCCGGTGCCGTGACGCTGCCGGCCGATACGCGACTTGGCATCGGCTTCGTCGCGCCGACCGGCCTGTCGCTGCGCGCCATGATATGGCCGAAGGGCGTCGCGCTGCCGGTCACTGCAACGATCGACGGCGATTTGGCGCTGACGATGGGCAGCCTCATACCGGCCAAGGCGGTACTCAAGCTGCCGAACAATGCCATCGATGTCTCGTTGCGTCCGGTAGATGGCAACGGCCGGCAGGGCACCAACTGGGCCGTGGCATCAATGCTGCCAGCCGGCTCGCAGAGCTGGTCGATGCGTCTTGTCGCTGGCGCGGATCTCACGGCGGCTGATACCCGCGCGCTGCGACCGCGCGATGCCAATGGCAATCTGACGCTCGCCGATACGCATTTCTCGGTGTTCGACCAGCACCAGATCACGGTCATTCCGGGCACGCCGGCCCAGCCGGGCTACATTTGGTACTGGTCCGACGAAGGTGCGGGTCTGTTCGGCGAAAATCCGGGCACGGAGATCTCCGCCGACTGGGGACCTGAAAGCCTCTGTTCCGATGCACCGAGCTTCTGCAACAAGGTGCAATATCTCTGGAGCGACCTGGCGCCGATCTTCGATCCCTCCTTTGTCCCAGGCAAAGCCGTGCTCGGCGACAATCTCGCTTGGTGTCCAAGCGACGCCTGTGTTCCGGCTCGCGATCCGATCCCGGGCACGCCCGACCAGACGATCATCGGCGCGGTGATCGACCGCAATCCGGCCAATCCGATCTTCAGCGTGGTGCGCACCGGCACTGGCGATCTCGATCTGGTGTCCGGCGGCAATCTGGCGATGCGCTCGTCCTATGGTGTCTACACGGCGGGCACGCAGTCGCCCGGCGTGGCGGCGCTGTATAATCAGAGCCGCACGGCGTCAGGCGGCAGCGTGCTCGGCAGCGGCGGCGCCGATTACGCGCCGCTGGTGAGCGGCACCGGCAATCTCTATCAGGCTTGGTATCCGACGCTCGGCGGCAATCTGCTGCTGCGCGCCGGCGGCAATCTCACGGGCGACGCCTGGACCCGCGGCAGCGCTCTCGGTGCCGAGGGCAATCGCGTCAGCCAGAAGACCAGCACCGATCCGGCCAACTGGCTGTGGCGCCAGGGTGATGTGGCGGGAGCCGACAATGGTGCCGCCTGGTGGATCAATTTCGGCACCTATGTGGCGGGCGATGCACCGAACGCGGCCAATACGCTCGACAGCATGCCCTATCTGGTCGGCTTCACCGGCTACGGCACGCTCGGCGGTGGCAATCTGCGGGTCGATGTCGGTGGCAATGCCGGCACCGTCGACGCGCTCAGCCCGGGATCGTGGAGCGGCGGCCTTTTCCCGCGCAGCCAGGCGCTGACGCTGGCGGTGGCCTCGACGGGGCGGGTCAATGGCGACGGCAGCCTGACGCTGACCGGCGGCGGCGACATGGATGTCCGCATCGGTGGCGCGCTCAATGCGCTGCGCAGCGCCTATATGATCGGAACTGGCGACAACCAGACACAGAATGTCGGCTTGAATGGCGTGGCCGCCAATCTGCGCGGCCATACAGAGATTGCAGCCGGCAGCCAGGGCAGCATTCAATTGCGATACGGCCCGTTCGCGTCGCTGCAGGATGCCAAGGAGGTGCGCGCTTACGATGCCTTCACAGCGACCGCGTCGCTGGCCGGCGGCGGTCTTATGGTGATGCCGGGTGACGCGACCTTCAGCCTCACCTCGCGCGACGATCTCGTGCTCAGCGGCGTGCGCGATGGCGGCCGCACGGTCGGGATCGACAGCAATACTTCGCAGACCAATGCCTGGTTCACATTGTGGACCGACCGCACCGCGATCGATCTGTTCGCGGCCGGCGGCAACCTGACGCCGAGCACGCAACTCGGCCAGATCGGCGGTACCAACTCGCCCGATCCGGACACCGGCCTGACCGGCCTCCGCTTCGTCTATCCTGCCACCCTGCGCGCGGCGGCACCGTCGGGCAGCATCTATATGGGCGGGTCGGCAGTTCTCACGACCAATCTGGATATCGTCTATTCGCTGATGCTGGCGCCGTCGCCGTCCGGCGAGTTGGAGCTGCTCGCCGGCCAATCGATCTATGCCGGCAATTACGCGATCAGCCGGTCCGGCGCCGCGCCGTCGGTGCTGGCAACACCACTCAATCCGGCCACGCCATCGAATCTCAGCCCGGTGAGTTTCGGGCAACAAAACGATCTGTTTGCCTTCGGCTCGAACACGGCATCTGGCCTTTACGACCTCGCACCGGCACGGCTCTATGCGGCGTCGGGGGATATCGTCGGCTTGCGCACCGGCGAAATCCTGGACACCTTCTTTGCAAGCAATGCGCTGTTCGGTCGCACTCTCTATGAGGGCAGCGGGGCGGTGTGGATGAAGGCGGGACGCGACATCGTCAATAGCGGCACCAATGTCGGCGCCTTCAGCTTCCTGTCGCCGAGCTTCATCGGCGGCCATGCCACTGGCAATCTGTTCGTGCACAATTCGGACACGGATGTTTCCATCGTCTCGGCCGGCCGCGACATCATCTACAGTTCGTTCAATGTGGCAGGGCCGGGCACGCTGGCGATCAGCGCCGGCCGCAATATCCTGATGGAAGATCGCGCCAGCATAACCTCGCTCGGCGCCGTCGTGCCGGCCGACCACAGGCCGGGCGCCAGTATCAGCCTGCAGGCCGGGATTGGCGCCAGCGGGCCGGACTACGCGGCGCTGGCGGCGCGCTATCTCGATCCTGCCAATCTCGCAGCCACCGACATTCCGCTTACCGAACAGGCTGGCAAGGTAGTCAAGACATATGAACAGGAGCTCGCGGCTTGGCTGAAGGATCGTTATGGTTTTGACGGCACGATCGCCGATGCTCGCGCTTATTTCGGCGGCCTCGCGCAAGAGCAGCGAAACATCTTCCTGCGCGAGGTCTATTTCTCGGAGCTGCGCGCCGGCGGCCGCGAATACAATGATCCGACCAGCAAGCGTTACCATTCTTATCTGCGCGGCCGCGACGCCATCGCCACGCTGTTCCCGACAGCTAACGGTTCGGGCGATATCACGATGTTCGGCGGCGCCGGCGTGCGCTCCAATTTCGGCGGCGCGATCCAGTTGATGGCGCCGGCGGGCCGCGTCGTGATTGGAGTCGAGGGCACGGCACCGCCGGCGACGGCGGGTCTGGTCACCCAAGGTAGTGGCGACATCCAGGTTTATGCGAATGGCAGTGTGCTGCTCGGCCTGTCACGGATCATGACCACGTTCGGTGGTGACATTCTCGCCTGGTCCGCCAATGGCGATATCAACGCGGGCCGGGGCGCCAAGACGACGGTGCTCTACACCCCGCCGAAGCGCGTCACAGACAACTACGGCAATGTCGTGCTGTCACCGCAGGTACCATCCTCGGGCGCCGGCATCGCCACGCTCAACCCGATTCCCGAAGTGCCGGCCGGCAATATCGACCTGATCGCGCCGCTCGGCACCATCGATGCAGGCGAGGCGGGCATCCGTGTGTCGGGCAATATCAACCTTGCGGCTTTGCAGGTACTGAACGCTGCGAATATTCAGGTGCAAGGTACCTCATCGGGCATCCCAACGGTGCAGGTGCCGAGCATTTCAGCGGCGCTGTCGAGCTCGAATGCAACGGCGGCAACGCAACAGACCGCGACGCCGACGCAAAGCGCCAGCGCCCAGCCGTCGGTGATCATCGTCGAAGTGCTTGGCTATGGCGGAGGCGAGCCGCAGAGGCCCGGCCAGCCCGATGAAGACGACGCGCAGAAGCGCCGATCCGGTGAGCGGTCGAGCTACGATCCGAATAGCATGTTCCAGGTGGTCGGTGGTGGAGAGCTCAACAACGACCAGAAAAACAAGCTGACCCAACAAGAACGGGCGGCCATGTCGATTAGGTAGTAACCGCGCGTGGGGCTTCAGACTTAAGCTCTGGTACTGACGAGATTGATGGTACTGCGACGGCCGTGGACTGCCGTGACCGCCTGATGCCCGGTCATTGCGCAAAGCGGTCGTTCTAGATTAGTTGGTCGGGTCGGCTAACCGTAAAACTCACGCGTATGCGGTTGCTACGGCATCTGAATGACTCACGGCAATGATGGCGGTGTTCGGCAATTTTGCACGAGCCAAACGATGCATTGAGACCTCAAGTGCCCTTGCGATGGATAGGCGCTGTTTCTCTCCCTCGGACAGTCGCACATCTCAATGGATCACCTGATCGAGTTCCGGAATAAGCGTATCGATACCGAAGCCGGGGACTAGGGCGTCCATAATTTGGTAACGCTGTCCTGGCGGAGCAGGTTTCAGGCGTGCAACCTTGGTTGGGGTCAGGTTCACACAATGGTTAGTCTTTGGCATTTGGGGCCTCTTTAGGGCCACATTAGGGCCACAAAAACGAGTAATGCGAAGTGGCCGAATAAGACCGCATGATGCGCGCCGTTCCGCTAAGGTCCAGAATTGGTTAGCATTTTGGCTCAATGCAACGCTTTAATATTGAAAGAAACGCTGTGACAGCCAGCGGTTGATCGATGGTCGCTAGTTCGAATCCAGCCCGGGGATCCATTCATCTTTTTCCTGACATCGATGCTTCCTGGACCGCTCGCGAGCCAACGCTTGCGCGCGATCTGTGCTTTCCCGCACCTTGCCCGCGGCATCGCGTTGCCGTAATTCGTCAGTTTCGAGACCTTCCAGACTCACGCCAAGGGATTGCCATGTCCGACTTCTCCGCCGCCCGCCAGAAAATGGTCGATGGTCAGATCCGTCCGAGCGACGTTACCGATCTGCGCATCATCGACGCCATGCTGTCGGTGCCGCGGGAGGAGTATGTGCCGGCACATCTGCGCCCGATGGCCTACCTCGACCTCGACCTCGATCTGGGCGCAGCCGGCGAGGCCAAGCGATTCCTGATCAAGCCAGTCGTGCTGGCGAAGATGCTCCAGGCCGCAGAACTTAAGGCGACCGACAAGGTGCTCGTGGTCGGTTGCCCCAGCGGCTATTCCGCTGCTGTGATCGGCCGGATCGTTGGCAAGGTGATCAATTCGGGCACCGAGGGCGACGCAGCGAACGGTCCTTATGATGTCATCGTGATGGCGGGAACCACCGAGGTTACTCCAACGGGCCTCTATCGGCAGCTCGCGGCCGGCGGCAAGCTGCTTGGCGTGTTCGCCCAGAGCAGGCCGCAGCGCGCCACCATCGTCACCCATTCTCACGACGATTTCGGCAGCCGGCCGCTGTTCGACGCTGTCGCGCCGGTGCTGTCGGGCCTGGAGCGCAAGCCCGAATTCGTCTTCTAAACGTCATACGGTATCGGCCAACCGCGCCGGTAACTGGCTGGGCGCGCATGGGAATGCCAGTGGGAACCGCAAGTGTGGCTAGTATGTCCCAGCCGCCAAGTTTCCACTTCGATCTTGTCGCGAGAGGTTCCGTCTCGCGCATGCGAGGAATATGGTGAGTGGAGACTCGCTAACGGACCTTACCCGCCCGGGCCAGCACCGCTGCGTCCCGGATAGGTGAGTAGCAAGAATGGATTACCTAGAATGGGCCGCGTAAAAGTTTCCACCGGCGCTGCTGTTGCGGCCTTGTTGTTGTCGCTCGCCGGCACGACCCCGAGCATTGCCGACACGATTGAAGCGGCACTGGTCCGCGCCTATCAGAACAATCCGCAGCTAAATGCCCAGCGCGCATCGGTGCGCGCCACCGACGAGAACGTGCCGCAGGCACTCTCCGGCTATCGCCCGAAGGTCGCGATCACCGCGAGCGGCGGTTATCAATATACGGATGCGCTCAGCGTGATCGGTGGCCAGGCTGTTGCGCTTCATGGCGGACAGTTGCCGCGCGCCGTCGGTGCGACCGTGACCCAGACCCTCTACAATGGCAATCAGACGGCGAACCGCACCCGCGCCGCAGAAGGTCAGGTGTCGGCCGCCCGCGAAGGCCTTCGCGTGCTCGAACAGACCGTGATGCTGTCGGCTGCGACCATCTACATGGACTATCTGCGCGACTCGGCCGTGGTCGAAGTTCAGAAGAGCAATGTCCGCGTGCTGGAACAGACGCTGAAGCAGACGCGCGACCGTTTCAATGTCGGCGAAGTCACCCGTACCGACGTTGCGCAGTCGGAAGCACAGCTCGCCGCCGGACGCACCCAGCTTCTGACCGCCGAATCGAACCTGACCACGACGCGTTCGAACTTCCGCCGCATCATCGGCAATGAGCCTGCTGCGTTGCAGGCTGGTTCGCCGGTTGATCGTTTCCTGCCGGGCTCGCTGCCGGCGTCGGTCGATCTCGCCTTGATCGAAAATCCGAACGTCACCGCTGCGATGTACGGTATCGATGTGAGCTTCCTCAATGTGAAGGTCAATGAAGGCGCGCTGTTCCCGAGCGTATCGCTGCAGGCCAGCGTCCAGCAGGGGTGGGAGCAGTCGATCACCGCACCGCGCGGTCTCACCGCCGGAGCCATCGCGCAGATCTCCATCCCCGTCTATCAGGGCGGGGCCGAGTATTCGCTGATCCGCCAGTCGAAGGAAACACTGGCGCAGCAGCGTCTGGCGCTCGAGCAGGTGCGTGACCAGACCCGCGCCAGTGTCGTACAGGCCTGGGGCCAGTTGCTTGCGGGCAGGGCGCAGGTCGCCTCCGCGCAGGCGCAGGTGCAGGCTTCGGAAATCGCACTGAATGGCGTACGCGAAGAAGCGAAGGCCGGCCAACGCACCACGCTCGACGTCTTGAACGCACAGCAGGCTCTGGTGAATGCGCGTGTTGCGCTCGTCACTGCGCAACACGATCGCGTGGTTGCTTCCTACGCAGTGCTCAACGCGGTTGGTCGCTTGTCACCGACCGTGATGAAGCTCAATACCAATGTCTACGATCCCAGCGTTCACTATCATCAGGTGCGCGACAGCTGGGCCGGCGTGCGCACGCCGGACGGTCGCTGAGACGCTGACGACTCAGGTCGTCAGGTATTACTTCATCGCATCTGGTTCGAAGGGCCGCGTAACGCGGCCCTTTCGCTTTTCGCCTTTGCTTGCAATCATTTGATGCAATGACGTAGCGTTCAACGCAGTAGCGACGCGATTCGGAATGCATCACGCAGGATCTTTCGCGACAGCTAGCGGTCAGGCGTCGCTTGATCTGGGGACAAGTCGGGCTTGCGCGATGAATGGTCAGCCCAACGCAACCGGGCGCCGCCAAACTCGGCCTCGTCCGGTGTAGGATAGTGACGAGAGCTTTGACGATGCGGAGTCGGACATGACGCAACCTGCAAAGGTCCAGGAACCCTCCATGGAGGAGATTCTGGCGTCGATCCGCCGCATCATTGCCGACGACGAAGCCAAGCCCGCCGAAGCAGCACCGGCTGCACCAGCACCGCCGAAGCCGGCGGTCGTCGCCAGCGCGCCGGCGCCGGCGGCCAAGGTACCGGAAAGGGCGCCCGAGCCTGCTGCCAGCAACAGTCAGGACGATATCGACGCGATGCTCGCGAGTCTCGACGCGGTCGCTTCCGAGCCGGAAGTCCGTGCCGCGCCGCCGTCGCCAGTCGATGATGTGTTCGAGCTCACTGACGAGATGGTTGTGGCGGAAGAGCCGGAGCCAGCTTTCAGGCGTGTGGAGCCCGCAGACGATCTCGAATTCGCCGAAGCCGTCGCGGCGAGCATGCAACAGCCTCGCTTTGATCCGCCGTCCTACGAGCCGCCGCCGCGCGAACAGCCGGCGATCGCGCCGCAGATGATGTCGCAGTCCACTGCCTCGGCAGTGGAATCGGCGTTCCATTCGCTGGCGAATACCGTCCTCAGCAACAATGCCCGTACGCTCGAGGATCTCGTCAAGGAGATGTTGCGGCCGATGCTGAAATCCTGGCTCGACGATAATTTGCCGGGTCTGGTGGAGCGCATCGTCAAGGCCGAGATCGAGCGAGTCTCGCGCGGCGGCGGCCGCTAGCCGCCGTCAAGCCGTTTCGGGCAGAAACCGGCCTTCGTTTGACCCATTCCGGGCTTATATACCGGCCATCTGTTGACTTGCACGTGCCCGGCGGGTTTCTAGCCCACGGGCATGAATGGCTGCTTCTGCGGCCGAAATCCCTAATCTGCAAACCTCTGGCTTGATTGCATCCGTCATGATCGAAAAGACCTATCAGCCCGCCGATATCGAAGCCCGCATTGCGGCTGCGTGGGAGAGCGAAGGCGCCTTCAAGGCCGGCCGGCCGGAACGGGCGGAGGCCGAGCCCTATACGATCGTGATCCCGCCGCCGAACGTCACCGGCTCGCTGCATATGGGCCACGCGCTCAACAACACACTGCAGGACGTTCTCTGTCGTTTCGAGCGCATGCGCGGCCGCGACGTGCTGTGGCAGCCCGGCACCGATCATGCCGGCATTGCGACGCAGATGGTCGTGGAACGCCAGTTGATGGAACGGCAGGAGCCCGGCCGTCGCGACATGGGTCGCGAAGCGTTCCTCGAACGTGTCTGGAAGTGGAAGGCCGAGAGCGGCGGTACAATCGTCAATCAGCTGAAACGCCTCGGCGCCTCCTGCGACTGGTCGCGCGAGCGTTTCACCATGGACGAGGGGCTCTCCGAGGCCGTCATCAAGGTGTTCGTGCAACTCTATCGCGAGGGCCTGATCTACAAGGACAAACGCCTCGTCAATTGGGATCCGAAGCTGCTCACCGCGATCTCCGATCTCGAAGTGCAGCAGGTCGAGGTGAAGGGCCATCTCTGGCATCTGCGCTATCCGATTGAGGGCAAGACCTTCAATCCGGAAGATCCGACGAGCTTCATGGTCGTCGCGACGACGCGTCCGGAGACGATGCTGGGCGACAGTGGCGTTGCCGTGAATCCGGAAGACGATCGCTACACCAAGCTGATCGGCAAGAAGGTCGTGCTGCCGCTGGTCGGCCGACTGATTCCGATCGTCGGCGACGAATATTCCGACCCCGAGAAGGGCTCGGGCGCGGTGAAGATCACGCCGGCGCACGACTTCAACGACTTCGAAGTTGGCAACCGTCACGGCCTGGCGCGTATCAGCATTCTCGATATCGAAGGCAAGCTCGCGCTTGCGGACAATGAAGACTATCTGCGCGGTCTTCCCGAGGGCTCGTCGCAGCTCGTCGAGGAACTGCACGGCATGGAGCGCTTCGCCGCGCGCAAGGCCATCGTGCGGCGGCTCGAGGATTTCGGCTTCCTCGAGAAGATCGAGCCGAACGTCCACATGGTCCCGCATGGCGACCGTTCGAACGTCGTTATTGAACCGTTCCTCACCGACCAGTGGTATGTCGACGCCAAGACCATGGCGCAGCCAGCGATCGCAGCCGTTCGCACCGGCGCGACGGAGTTCGTGCCGAAGAACTGGGAAAAGACCTATTACGAGTGGATGGAGAACATCCAGCCATGGTGCATTTCGCGCCAGCTGTGGTGGGGCCATCAGATCCCGGCATGGTACGGCCCGGACGGCAAGGTGTTCGTCGCCGAGACCGAAGAGGAAGCCGTCGCCAATGCGCTCGGCTATTACGTCGAGCAGGAAGTCATCACGGAAGAGCAGGGCCATGACATGGCCCTCGATCCGGATCTGCGCGCCGGTTTCATCACCCGCGACGAGGACGTGCTCGATACCTGGTTCTCTTCGGCGCTGTGGCCTTTCTCGACCCTCGGCTGGCCGCAGACCGAGGTCGATGTGAAGCGTTACTATCCGAACAATGCGCTGGTCACCGGCTTCGACATCATCTTCTTCTGGGTCGCCCGCATGATGATGATGGGTCTGCACTTCATGAAGGAAGCGCCGTTCCCGACGATCTACATGCACGCCCTCGTTCGTGACGAGAAGGGCGCGAAGATGTCGAAGTCGAAAGGCAACGTCATCGATCCGCTCAACCTGATCGACCAGTTCGGCGCCGACGCGCTGCGCTTCACGCTGGCCGCCATGGCTGCCCAGGGCCGCGACATCAAGCTCGCGACCTCGCGCGTCGAAGGCTATCGCAATTTCGCGACCAAGCTGTGGAATGCCTGCCGCTTCGCCGAAATGAATGAGTGCGTGCTGCCGCCCGGCTTCGATCCGACCGCGGCGCAGGAAGTGCTCAACCGTTGGATCGCCCACGAGACCGTGAAGGCGACCCGCGAGGTGACCGAGGCCATCGAGGCCTATCGGTTCAACGACGCCGCCGGCGCCGCCTACCGCTTCGTCTGGAATGTCTATTGCGACTGGTATCTCGAACTCGCAAAACCCTTCATGATGGGCGAGGACGGCCCCGCCAAGGCCGAGACGCGCGCTATGGTCGCCTGGGCCCGCGACGAGATCCTCAAGCTGCTGCATCCTTTCATGCCCTTCATTACCGAAGAGCTGTGGGCGGTCACTGCCAAGCGCGATGGCCTGCTGGTCCTGACGCCATGGTCGCGCAAGACGAGGGGCATCACGCGCGAGCAGGAGGCTCTGATCGTGGCGACGGCTGCGAGCGACCCGATCGTCGCGCCGATCCTGCTCGGCGATCCCGCGCCAGCTGCAGAAGACTTCACCGATGAAGCAGCCGAGGCCGAGATCGGCTGGGTGGTCGATCTCGTCACCGCCGTGCGCTCGCTGCGCGCCGAGATGAACATCGCGCCCGCCACGCTGACACCGCTGGTGCTGGTGGCGGCCTCGGCCGAGACGCAGTCGCGCGCACAACGCTGGAACGATGTCATCAAGCGCCTCGCACGCCTCGGTGACATCTCCTTCGCGGACAAGGCGCCGGAAGGGACCGTGCAACTCATCGTCCGCGGCGAAGTTGCCGGCCTGCCGCTGAAGGGCCTGATCGATGTCGCGGCCGAACAGGCACGGCTCGAAAAGGAGCTCGCCAAGGCCGAAGGCGACATCAAACGCGCCGACGCGAAGCTCTCGAACGAGAAGTTCGTGGCCAATGCGGCGGAAGAGGTCGTCGAGGAGGAGCGCGAAAAGCGTGCGGCGGCTGATGCCCGGAAAGTCAAGGTGCTGGAAGCAATCGAGCGGCTGAAGAGGATGAGCTGATCTGCAGGGTGGGCAAAGCGAAGCTTGCCCACCGTCGGTTCTTGCGCGTTTGATGTGCGGGACGAAATTATGAATGCCAGCCCCGAAACATAGCCTTTCCCCCGCGAAGTCAGGATCGAAATCACACGAACACGGAACGATGGCTCATAAGTGTAGAACCCATGTGTTCTTCACCGCTCCGGGCAAAACGATAAGGCGAACGCCACCGCATGATGGACGTCCTCAATCTCGCGCTGCCTTACTTCGGGTTGATCTTCATCGGCTTCGCCTGCGGCAAGGCGAAGAGCCTTCCGGAATCCGGCCTGGCCTGGATGAACTTTTTTCTTCTCTATGTGTCGTTGCCGGCGCTGTTCTTTCGCATCATGGCGAAGACGCCGTTCGAGGAGCTGAACAACCTTCCTTTTGTGGTTGGCACCACGCTGGCAACCGCCACCGCATTCTTCATGTCGGTGTTCATCGGCAAGATCGTCGGGAAGTTGACCATGCGCGAAGCGGGCATGGCGGGGCTGGCCGGCGGCTATGGCAATATCGGCTATATGGGCCCGGGGCTCGCGCTTGCGGTGCTCGGTTCAAAGGCGGCAGTGCCCACGGCGCTCGTGTTCTGCTTCGACAGCATCTTCCTGTTCTCGATCGCGCCCTTGATGATGGCGCTGACCGCGCCGGAGAAACGGCCGCTGCTGTCGACCATCGGGATTGTCATCAAGCATATCGTGCTGCATCCGCTGATCGTCGCCGCCTATCTCGGCGCGGCCGTTGCGGCCTTCCACGTGCAAATGCCGGTGGCGGTCGATGGCATGCTGCTCTTTCTACAGAATTCGGCCGCGCCTGTGGCGCTGTTTGCGCTTGGCGTCACCGTAGCTTTGCGGCCGCTGGGCCGTGTGCCATGGGAAATTCCGGGCCTCATCGCGATCAAGCTGCTGCTGCATCCGCTGATCGTCTTCGGCCTGATGCTGGCGCTCGGGCCGTTTCCGCCGGTATGGGCGGCGACTGCCGTTCTGCTGGCTTCGCTACCGCCGGCGCTCAATGTGTTCGTGATTGCACGACAATACGACAGTTGGGTCGAGCCGGCATCGGTTGCCGTGTTGCTCGGTACGTTCGTATCGGTGCTGACGCTGACCTCGGTGATGTATTTCCTGAAGTCAGGTCAGATCGCGTTTCCGTAGCCCGGATAGAGCGACGAGTTCTACCGCCAACCCGGCGATAAACCCTCGCGCATCGCAAGTCTGCGCAGCGGGCCGATGGCGCTCATGGCATGCATCCCGGCTGCACGGATCGCTTGTACGGGCAGGAAGTCGCTGAGCAATGTACGGTTTGCCATGTCGATGGCGAAAGTGCGCGAGCGGATATCGCTGCGGCGCATGCGGGCGAAGCGGGCGATCACGTCGGGCGCGCCGATGTCGTGGCCTTGCACCCCGGCGTCACGCACCATCTCGGCGAGATCGGAGGCATCGCGCAGGCCGAGGTTAAGGCCTTGGGCGCCGATCGGCGGCACAACGTGAGCCGCTTCGCCAACGAGCACAATACGGTTTCTCGCCAGCTCATACGGCTCCTCGATGCCGAGCGGGAAAAGGTGCCGGCCGGGGGCGGCCGTGATGCGGCCCAGAATATGATGCGATTGTTTTTCGGTGGCTGCCGACAGCGCGGCGTCATCGAGCGCCATCAGGGCTTCGGCGTCCTTCGGCCTGTTGACCCAGACGATGCTGGAACGATCGCCGGGCAGCGGCACGAATACGCAGGGGCCGTGCGGTGTGTGGAATTCGGTCGAGATGTTTCTGTGCGGCCGGCTGTGGCTGATGTTGAAGGTCAAGGCCATCTGGCCGAGCGGACGCCGCTTGACGGTGATACCGGCCGCTTCCCGGCACATTGACTGGCGACCGTCGGCCCCCACCGCGAGGCGTGCGGCGAGAATCTCGCCCTGCGCCGTGCGGATCGTCACCTGCGCTTCGCTCGGGACCACCGTTTCAGCTTCATCATCGCTGCGGATGAGGTTGGTCAGCTCGCTGGCGCGCGCTTCCAACGCCGCGACCAGTTCGCGGTTCTCGATATTGTAACCGAAGGTTTCTAGGCCGATCTCGTCGCAGACGAATTTGACTTCGGGCGCACGGATCAGACGCCCGGTATCGTCCACGAGCCGCATGGTGGTGAGCGCCGCGGCCTTGCCGGCGCAGCGCTGCCAGACGCCGAGACCGTTCAGGAAATCCACGGATCCGCCGAGCAAAGCGGTAGTGCGGTTGTCCCCGTAGGGGGCGCGGCGGGCGACCAGCGCCGTACGGGCGCCGGTCTCGGCAATGGCGATGGCCGCAGCCAGACCGGCCGGGCCGCCCCCGACAATGGCGACATCATAAGAAGAGACGGGTGTATCGGTCATGAGCGGACCATCTGCCTTTGCGACGGTATTTTCAAGCCATGACGCACCCCGAAATCGTTCCATACGCGATTAGCGGCCGAACGCTGCGCGGTACGATGTGACAACGGTCAAGGAATTCTGCTAGCCCTCCATTTCCAGTGCTCGCGAGGCCTTAAACGCCATGATCGAACTGTTCTCCAGCCCGGAAGCCTGGGCTGCATTACTGACGCTGACCGCCCTCGAAATCGTGCTCGGCATCGACAATGTAATCTTCCTCTCGGTGCTGGTTGCACGACTGCCGCCGGATCAGGCGAAGCGTGCACGGCAAATCGGCCTCGCGCTGGCGCTTGTCTTCCGCATTGCGCTGCTCAGCATTCTGGTCTGGCTGATCGGGCTGACAGCGCCGGTTGTCACGGCGTTCGGGCTGGCGCTGTCATGGCGCGACCTGATCCTGATCGGCGGCGGGCTGTTCCTGATCGCCAAGGCGACGCATGAGATACATGCGGAGGTCGAAGCGCGGGAAGGGCATGCAAGCGAGAAGCCCGCCGCCAACGCATTCGCATGGGTGATCCTGCAGGTTGTGATCGTCGATCTCGTCTTCTCTCTCGACAGTATCATCACCGCTATCGGCATGGCGGATCGTATCGAGATCATGGTAGCCGCCGTGATCATCGCCTGCGCTGTGATGTATGTATCGTCCGGTCCGGTGGCGCGCTTCGTCGCAGCCTATCCGACCACAAAAATGCTGGCACTGGCATTCCTCGTGCTGATCGGCGTGTCGCTGGTGGCGGACGGATTCAAATTCCATATTCCGCGCGGCTACATCTATTTCGCCATCCTGTTTTCGGTTGCCGTGGAATTGTTCAACATCCTCGCTAAACGTAACCGCCGCAGGCGCGCGAGCTAGCGGCGGTTGACATCTTCAGGCCATTGGTATCGCTTGTGGCCAAAGTCATTCAGGGAGATTGAGCGATGACCAAGGCCGTGCGCGTCCATCAAACAGGCGGACCCGAAGTTCTGACTTATGAGGACATCGAAGTACCGGCGCCCGGCGCAGGCGAGGTGCGCATCCGCCAGCATGCGGTCGGTGTCAATTTCATCGACACTTATTTCCGCACGGGCCTCTACAAGGCCCCGCAATTGCCTTTCATCGCCGGCAACGAGGCGGCGGGCGAGGTGGTCGAGGTGGGGCCGGGCGTCACCGATTTCCATCCCGGCGATCGCGTCGCCTACTATTCCAATCTCGGCAGCTATGCCACTGAGCGCGTATTCACCGCCGATCGCCTGGTGAAGCTGCCGGATCGGATCACCTATGAGCAGGGCGCCGTGCTGATGCTCAAGGGCCTCACGGTCTGGTACCTGTTGCACAAGACCTTCAAGGTCGAGCCGCATCATCGCGTGCTGATCCATGCCGCGGCCGGTGGCATCGGCCTGATCGCGTGCCAATGGGCCAAGGCGATGGGCGCGCACGTCATCGGCACGGTTGGCTCGAAGGAGAAGGGCGAGCTGGCACTCGCCAATGGCTGCGATCACGTCATCTATTACAACGAAGAGAACTTCGTCGATCGGGTGAAACAGATCACGCGGAACGAATTGTGCGATGTGGTCTATGACGGTGTCGGCAAGACCACCTATCCGGGCTCGCTGTCATGCTTGAAGACGCGCGGTCTGTGGGTTTCGTTCGGCAACGCGTCCGGCCCCGTGCCGCCATTCGCCATCGCCGAACTCAACAATCACGGCTCGCTGTTTGCGACGCGCCCGAAGCTGAACGACTATGTGGCAAAGCGCTCGGAACTGCTGGAGGGCGCGGACACGCTGTTCTCCGCGGTGATCGACGGCAAGCTGCATGTGCCGATCAACCATGCCTATGCGTTGAAGGATGCAGCGAAGGCGCACATCGATCTCGAAGCACGCAAGACGACCGGGGCGGTGATCTTGAAGGTGTGAGCGATTGCTCGCCGACACTTTGATTGTCATCCCCCGCAAAAGCGGGGGATCCAGTAAATTCAGAGCTGAGCGAATGTCCGTATCGGCTGTGTCTACTGGATCGCCCGGTTGAACCGGGCGATGACAAGAGAGTGGGTAGCCTAGAACCCTGCCACGGTCCCGTGCAGATCGTAATTGTCCGCACGCTCGATTTTCGCCGTGACGATTTCGCCGACCTTCAACGGACGGCGCGCGGTCACATAGACTGCGCCATCGATCTGCGGAGCATCCGCTTTCGAGCGACCTTTCGAGACGGTCGGGCCAACCTCGTCGATGATCACCTGTTGCCGCGTGCCGACCTTGCGCTTGAGGCGGCGTGCCGAGATCTTCTGCTGGCGCTCCATCAGCGCGTTCCAGCGCTGCTGCTTCAGCTCATCCGGCACGTCGAGGCCGATGCTATTCGAGACCGCTCCCGCCACCGGTTCGTATTTGAATGCGCCGACGCGATCGATCTGCGCCTCCTCCAGCCAGTCGAGCAGATACTGGAAATCGTCCTCGGTCTCGCCGGGGAAGCCGACGATGAAGGTCGAGCGCAGCACAAGGTCCGGGCACTGTTCGCGCCACGCCTTGATGCGGCCGAGGGTTTTGTCCTGCGAGGCCGGGCGCTTCATCGCCTTGAGCACATTCGGTGCCGCATGCTGGAACGGGATGTCGAGATAAGGCAGCACATTGCTGCCAGGTGTCATCAGCCCAATGACATCATCCACGTGGGGGTAGGGGTAGACATATTGCAGTCGCACCCAGGCGCCGAGCTCGCCGAGTTCCTTGGCGAGGTCGTAGAATTTCGCGCGGACATTGCGATCCTTCCACTGGCTTTCGGCGTATTTGATATCGACTCCGTAAGCCGAGGTGTCCTGCGAAACCACAAGCAGTTCCTTGACGCCGGCCTTCACCAGCTTCTCGGCTTCGAGCAGCACGTCCTTGGCCGAGCGCGAGACGAGATCGCCGCGTAGCTTCGGGATGATGCAGAAGGTGCAGCGATTGTTGCAGCCTTCGGAAATCTTCAGATAGGCATAGTGCCGCGGCGTCAGCTTGATGCCCTGCGGCGGAACGAGATCGATATGCGGATTGTGCACCGGCGGCAGCGCGCGGTGCACTGCCTCCAGCACGCTCTCATATTGCTGCGGGCCGGTGATCGACAGCACGTTGGGATAGGCCGCTTCGATCTGCTCCGGTTCGGCACCCATGCAGCCGGTGACGATCACCTTGCCATTGGTCGCCATAGCCTCGCCGATGGCGCCGAGGGATTCCTGCTTCGCGCTGTCGAGGAAACCGCAGGTGTTGACGATGACGACATCGGCGCCGTCATGCTTGCGGGCAAGCTCGTAGCCCTCGGCGCGCAGGCGCGTGATGATGCGCTCGGAATCCACCAGGGCTTTGGGGCATCCCATCGAGACAAAGGAAATTTTGGGCGCGGCGGCCTGTTGCATATTCGATCTGCCTGATTGAAGGCAGCTCGTAGTCCCATTTGCTCACAAATTCAAGGCTTTATGCGGGGCTGCAGCGTGCTATGGGTATGCGTATCCAGCTGAGTGCCCGATGTCCGACAAGTCGCCCAAGATCGTCATCGTCGATGAGAGCCCGATCCGGGCTGCGATCCTCGAAGAGGGGCTACGCGAGGCCGGCTATGGCGATGTGCACCATATTTCGGAAATGCAGAATCTCCTGAGCCGGATTTACCAGCTCGATCCCGAGGTCATCCTCATCGATCTCGAAAATCCCAGCCGCGACGTGCTGGAACAGATGTTCCAGGTGTCGCGCGCCGTCCGCCGGCCGGTCGCCATGTTTGTCGACCAGAGCGACGCTGAGTCGGCGCGGGCTTCCGTCGAGGCAGGGGTATCTTCCTACATCGTGGACGGGCTGAAGAAGGAGAGGATCAAGCCGATCCTCGATCTCTGCATCTCCCGCTTCAATGCCTTTTCCAAGCTGCAGGACGAGCTAGAGCGCACCAAGTCGGCGCTCGAGGAGCGCAAGATCATTGATCGCGCCAAGGGCATCCTGATGAAGCTCAAGGGCCTCAATGAAGAAGAGGCCTATGTGCTGCTGCGCTCGACGGCGATGCGCGAGAAGAAGAAAATCGGTGAGATCGCACAGTCGATCATCACCGCAGCGGAGTTGTTGAAATGACCCATCCGCTTCGCATCGGCTTCATTCCGCTGGTCGATGCCGCCGCCTTGATCGTCGCTGCGGACAAGGGTTTCGCTAAGGATGAGGGGGTCGAGGTCGAACTGGTCCGCGAAGTTTCGTGGTCGAATGTCCGCGACAAGCTGAATATCGGCCTGTTCGAGGCCGCACATCTACTCGCACCTGTCGCCATCGCGTCCAGTCTCGGTCTCGGCCACGTGAAGGTGCCGATCGTGGCGCCGTTCAATCTCGGCATCAACGGCAATGCGATCACGGTGTCGCCGGCCTTGCACGGCGCAATCATGTCGGAGCTTGATGGCGACCCCACGGATCCAATGGCGACGGCACGGGCACTAAAGCGGGTCGTGGTTGGGCGGGCTCGGGCGGGAGCAGATCCGCTGACATTCGGCATGACCTTTCCGTTCTCGACCCACAATTACCAGCTCCGCTTCTGGATGGCGGCGGGTGGTGTCGATCCGGACGAGGATGTCCGTCTCGTCGTGCTGCCGCCGCCCTACATGGTGGACAGTCTCGCCAACGGCCATGTCGACGCCTTCTGCGTCGGTGCGCCCTGGAACTCGATCGCGGTCGATCTCGGCATCGGCCACATCCTGCATTTCGTCTCGGATCTCCTGCAGCGCGCGGCCGAAAAAGTGCTGGCGATGCGGCAGAACTGGGCGGAGAAGAACCCGGACGTGGTTGCGGCGCTCACGCGAGCCCATGTGAAGGCCGCAGAGTTCATCGAGGCGCCGCAGAACCGTGACGAGGTCACGGCCATCCTGGCGAAGCCGGAGCGTATCGGCGTCTCGCCCGAGGTGCTGTTGCGGACGCTGGATGGCAAGCTCAAGGTCTCGCCGGATGGCACCTGGCGCGAGAGTGGACGGTATTTGCTGGTAGGCCGGGAGCATGCTGGCCGTCCCGATCCTGCACAGGCGGCGTGGCTCTATGCCCAGATGGTGCGTTGGGGACAAACGGCGATCAGTCCGCAGGCGCTGGCGACGGCAAAGGCTGTGTTCCGGCCGGATTTATATGATGCCGCGGTCGGCGAAGCGGGCACAATCAGCCATGGTGGGGAAGATGCGGTCGGCGCCTTTGCCGGGCCGGCTTTTGATCCCGACCGGATCGAGGCGCACCTTGCCGCCTTCGAGATTGCGCATTTGAAGGGCTGACGAACGCAGCCGCCTCATTATTGTGCGTGCAGTGCAAAAGAGCTGCAGCGACACACTTGTGGGATCGATCCCCACAGTCAGGCGACTGATTTCTCGCATGAAAACAACCTTCTGAGGCTGGCACAGGACTTGAATGTCTTCTCCCGCCGGCACCCGCTGATGTCTGCCGGCCAATCCAGATGGATATCCGCAGCAACGAGGCTGATCGGACCGTCCTCCAAATCAAGCCGGCCCTCGCGGTCCGGATGATGCGGAGCGGTCTCGTCCGTCGCATCCCGTTGCCTTGCAGGAGCTTCGTCGCCGCATGAAAATTGAACCGCTCTCCATCGACTTCTCCGACGAGCAGAAGCGCTATCTCGAAGGCTTTACGACCGGCCTGCAGATCAGCCGCGTCGGCAAGGGTTTTGGCGGCAGCGCTGCGGCGAAGAGCGATGCCGAACCGACCGGGCCCGATGCGCCGCATATCAAGGCGCAGGATCGCACCACGGCCGCCGGCAAGAAGCTCGTCGATCAGGAAAAGTGGAAGCGCGAGGAGCATCCTTTCGACGCCTATGCCAGGCTGCGCGAGCAGGCAGCAAACGATGCACGGCCGTCGCCCGCCGACAACTTCCGCTGGCGCTATTACGGCATCTTCTATGTCGGGCCGACGCAGGACAGCTACATGTCGCGCCTGCGCATCCCGAACGGGATCATGAAACACTGGCAGCTTTTGGGCCTTGCCGATCTCAGCGACGAGCTGTGTGGGCCGTTCAGCCATGTCACCACGCGTGCCAATCTGCAGGTGCGCGAGATCCCGCCGAAGAACGCGGTGAAGCTGATCGAAGGCATCCAGGATCTCGGCCTGTGCTCGCGCGGCTCCGGCGCCGACAATATCCGCAATGTCACGGGCACGCCGACCGCGGGTATCGATCCGCAGGAACTGCTCGACACCCGGCCCTATGCGCGCGAGTGGCACTATCACATTCTCAACGACCGCTCTCTGTATGGCCTACCGCGAAAATTCAATGTGGCTTTCGACGGCGCCGGCAAGATTGCCGTGCTCGAAGACACCAATGACATCGCCTTTCAGGCCGTCGAGGTGAAGGATGGCTTTGGCGTTTCCCCCGGCGTGTGGTTCAAGCTGGGGATCGGCGGCATCACCGGCCACAAGGATTTTGCCACCGACACCGGCATCATCGTGAAGCTGGAAGACGCGACAAAAGTGTCCGATGCCATCGTGCGCGTCTTCATCGATCTTGGCGACCGTACCAACCGGCTCAAGGCGCGTCTGAAATACGTCATCGACGGCATGGGCATGGAGAAGTTTCTCGTGCTCGTCGAGGAGAAGCTGGGTGCGCCGTTCACGCGCATCGCTGCGGAGGCGCTACTGCCGCGTCCGCAGTTCGATCGCACGGCGCATATCGGTGTGCACAAGCAGAAGCAGGACGGCCTCAACTGGATCGGCGTGGTGCTGCCGCTCGGCAAGATGACGACCGACCAGATGCGCGGCCTCGCCAAAATCGCAACCGATCTCGGCGATGGCGATATCCGTCTCACCGTGTGGCAGAACTTGCTCATTCCGGGCGTGAAGGACGAGAATGTCGCGTTGGCGATTGCCGCTATTGAAGCAATCGGGCTTGCCGTGAAGACCACGGAAATCCGCGCCGGCCTGATCGCGTGCACGGGGCGCGCCGGCTGCAAGTTCGGCAATGCCGACACCAAGTACACCGCAAGCAATATCGCCGAATGGTGCGATACCCGGGTCGAAGTGGATACGCCGATCAACATCCATCTGACCGGCTGTCATCATTCCTGCGCGCAACATTACATCAGCGATATCGGCATGATCGGCGCGCGCGTGCAGGTCGAGGACAGTGATGACGCCGTCGACGGTTTCCACATCTTCACCGGCGGCGGATTCGGTCCGCAGGCCGATGTGGGGCAGGAACTCTATCAGAACATTAAATCCGAGGACGCGCCGGTTGTCGTCGAGAAGCTGCTGAAGGCCTATCTCGCCAACCGTGCCTCGCCGGACGAAACCTTCCTCACATTCTCGCGCCGCCATGATGCGGCAAGCTTGCGCAAACTTGCCGATGAACAGGTGTCCGCATGAACCAGATGGTGACGCCTCCGAAGATTGAGATCATCCCGTCCTCGGCTCCGTTCTCCGAGGCGCAGCGCTCCTGGCTCAACGGCTTCTTCGCCGGTCTGTTGTCGGATGGCCCCGCGCCGCTATCGGCCGAGCAGGGCGCGGCGATCATAGAGGAGGACGACGGCGCGCCGTGGCACGACCAGACCATGCCGATCGCCGACCGCATGAAACTGGCGGAGGGCAAGCCCGTCCGTCGCAGGATGATGGCGGCGATGGCGCAGCAGGATTGCGGCCAGTGTGGCTATAACTGCAACGATTATTCCGACGCCATCGCCTCCAAGGCCGAGTCGCGTCTCAATCTCTGTGTCCCTGGCGGCAAGGAAACTGCGCGGATTCTGAAGTCGCTCTATGAAGAACTCGACAAGGCACCGGCGGCAGGTGCTGCTCCGGTTGCAAAGCCAATCGTCGTGGAGCCTATCGAAGCGGCCGCGCCGGACCCGTGCACCCTCGGCCGTTCGCGCGACAATCCCGCACCAGCGATCTTCCTTGGTCGTCGCCTGCTGAACGGTGCCGGCTCCGAGAAGGAGACCTGGCACATCGATTTCGATCTGTCGGGATGTGGGCTCGACTATGTAGTCGGCGATTCGTTCGGCATTTTCGCCAGCAACGATCTTGGCCATGTCGATCAGATCATCGCGCTGCTTGGAGCTTCGCACACGACCGAGGTGCGTGGAAAGACCTTGCGCGACGTCCTGCAACACGAAGTGTCGCTGGCGCCTGCGCCGGATTCGCTATTCGAACTGCTCTCTTATCTGACCGGCGGCGCGCATCGTGCCAAGGCGCGTGCGCTGGCGCAGGGCGAGGATCCCGATGGCGATGCTGCCACTCTCGATGTGATGGCGGCGCTACAGAAGTTTTCAGGCGTGCGACCGCATCCCGAAGCGTTCATCGAGGCGCTCGAGTCGCTGCAGCCGCGGCTTTATTCGATCTCGTCGTCGCATAATGCGACGCCCGGAAAACTGTCGCTCACCGTCGATACGGTTCGCTATGTGATCGGCAAGCGCAAACGGCATGGTCTTGCCTCGACCTTTCTCGCCGACCGCATCAAGCCGGGCGATGAACTCAAGGTCTATGTGCAGAAAGCCCACGGTTTCGCGCTGCCGGATAATCCGGAGACGCCGATCATCATGGTTGGTCCCGGCACCGGTATCGCTCCGTTCCGGGCCTTCTTGCATGATCGCAAGGCGACGCTGGCGCCCGGCAAGAACTGGCTCTTCTTCGGTCATCAGCGCAGCGCTTCGGATTTCTTCTATGCCGACGAGCTGAATGGGATGAAGAATGACGGCTTCCTGACGCGACTGTCGCTCGCGTGGTCGCGCGACACCGGAGAGAAGTTCTATGTCCAGGATCGCATGCGCGAGGTCGGCCGCGATCTTTGGGTGTGGCTCGCCGAGGGCGCTCATGTCTATGTCTGCGGCGATGCCAAACGCATGGCCAAGGACGTCGAGCGCGCTCTGGTGGACGTCACAGCGCAGCACGGCGCGCGTTCGATCGACGAGGCTGTTGCGTTTGTGAGTGAGCTGAAGAAGAAGGGCCGCTTCCAGCTCGACGTGTATTGATACGACGGAAAGTCGAAATGCACCACGGCGACGGCGCGATATAGAATGGTTCTCCGGGGCTATTCCTCGTCGTCTCCCCACGCTGCCTGAGTTGGAGATAATCTCTCCAACACCAGCGACATTCAAAATTCCATTTTATTGACCCTCATGCGTCGCGCCGCGCATTCTCGCTTCACCAACAACGGTGGCGTGAGAGTCGTAGGGCGCTGACGCCGCATACGAATTCAAACATTTCATCATCGTATCAGCGCGAGCTGCAACGTTATGCCTTGCGCTAAGGGGCCGTGCTGTGCCTAAGCCGAGGAGACTGTATGTCCGACAATGACAAGAAACGTGCGCCGCTGATGGATCGCCGCGCGCTGCTCGGGGCCGGCGCCGCAGCTGCGTTTGCAGCGCCGCTTGGCGTCTGGGGTGCGCAGGCCTTTCCGTTCAAGCAGGCATCGCCGATCGACTTTTCGGAATTTCCCATTTGCAAGGCATCGTCAGACGCGCCCGCACTCACCGGCGCGCCACGAAAACTGAAGCTGTCGTGGAATGCCGGCGCAGTTTGCCTGGCGCCGTTGCCGGTCGCCATCGATCATGGCTTCTTTGCCAAACAGAATCTCGACGTCGAACTCGTGAACTACAGCGGCTCTACCGACCAGTTGCTGGAAGCCATCGCCACCGGAAAGTCTGACGCAGGACTGGGTATGGCCCTGCGCTGGCTGAAGCCTCTGGAGCAGGGGTTTGACGTCAAGATCGTCGCCGGCACCCATGGCGGCTGCCTGCGCGCGCTGGCGCCGGCGAAGTCCGATGTGAAGGGCATCGCCGACTTCAAGGGCAAGGTGATCGCCGTCGGCGATATGGCTGGTCCGGACAAGAACTTCTTTTCGATCCAGCTCGCCAAGGCCGGTCTCAATCCGGACAAGGATGTCGAGTTTCGCCAGTATCCCGGCAATCTCGTGCGGCTGGCGCTGGAGAAGGGCGAGGCGCAGATCGGTCTTGCCTCCGATCCGCTCGCTTATCTCTGGCTCAAGGATGGAGAGTTCAAGGAGGTCGGCTCCAACCTCGACGGCGCATATCGCGACATCAGCTGCTGCATCGTCGGCGTGCGCGGTAGCTTGTTGCGGGCAGAGCCACTGGTGGCTCGTGCGTTGACCCAGGCGCTGCTCGATGCCGCGATGTTTGCGTCGCAGAACCCGGACAAGGCCGCTGCCTCGTTCCAGCCTTATGCGCCGAAGGCTGCGACCATCGAAGATCTGCAGGGCATGGTGAAATATCACACCCATCATCACCATCCGGTCGGCGATCAGCTCAAGCGCGAACTGAAGACCTATGCGGATGAGCTGAAACAGGTGTCGGTGTTCAAGCCGTCCACCGACACGGCCAAATTTGCGGAGCGCATCTATGCCGACGTATTCCGCGTCTGATATCGCGCCGACCGGCGTCGACCGCGAGAGCCTTGTCGTCGCAGGCGATGGCGGCCTCGCGATCGCCGGCAAGCTGCGTCCGACACTGTCGGGCGTTGGCGCGGGAGCGACCTGGCTAGCTTTCGGCTGGTCCAGCCTGCACTGGCCCGATATCGGCGACTGGGCGCGCACCGACGCCGTCGCCTATGTGGCCTTCGGCGTCGCCGCCCTGATCGTCGTGACGACGACGGCGCATGCTGTGCTCGGCCGGTTCGGGCAGGGCATGCAGCAGCGCGCGCCATGGCTGCTCGCACTCGGCGTCTTCCTGACCGTCTGGGAGCTGGCCACCGCCAAATTCGGCTGGCTGCCGCTGCCGTTCTTCCCGCCGCCGCAGTCGATCGTCGAGGTCTATACCGACGATCTGCCAAAATTGCTCGACAGCGTGGTCGCGTCGGTGAAGCTGCAGCTCGGCGGCTATTTCATCGGCGCCGCCGTCGGCTTCCTCACCGGCGTCTCCATCGGCTGGTCGCGTCTCGCCGGCTATTGGGTGCACCCGATCCTGCGCTTCATCGGACCGCTGCCGGCAACCGCTTGGTTGCCGATCGCCTTCTTTACCTTCCCGTCAAGCTGGAGCGCCTCGACCTTCCTCATCGCACTCGCCACCGGCTTTCCGGTGACGGTGCTGACCTGGTCCGGCGTCGCCAGCGTGAGCAGCGCCTATTACGACGTCGCGCGCACGCTTGGCGCGAGGCCGTCTTTCCTCGTCACCAAGGTCGCGATTCCAGCAGCTCTGCCGCATGTCTTCGTTGGCCTGTTCATGGGGCTCGGCGCGTCTTTCGCTGTGCTGGTCGTCGCCGAGATGATCGGCGTGAAAGCCGGGCTTGGCTGGTATCTGCAATGGGCACAGGGATGGGCTTCCTACAACAATATGTACGCGGCATTGATTGTGATGTCGCTGCTCTGCTCGGGGGCCATTACGCTCCTGTTCCGAGTCCGCGACCGCCTTCTGGTCTGGCAGAAGGGAGTCGTGAAATGGTAGCGCTCGCCAGAGCCGTGCCGGCCGAGGCCACGGGCGCCTCGCTGGAGATCGCCGGCGTCAGCCATGCCTTCGATATCGACGGCAATATACTGCCTGTTCTCGACGACGTGACGATCAAGGTTGCGCCCGGCGAGTTCGTCGCGCTGCTCGGTCCGTCAGGATGCGGCAAGTCCACACTGTTGCGTCTCGTCGCGGGTCTTGAACCGCCGTGTGCAGGCACCCTGGCCGAAGATGGCGAGGCTATCACTGGTCCATACCCGTCACGCGTCGTGGTGTTTCAGGATCCGACATTATTTCCGTGGTGTACGGTCTGGGATAATGTGGCGCTTGGACTGGAAGCGCAGGGCGTTCTGAAGACGCAGCGCCATCGCGTCGATGCTGCCATCGATCTCGTTGGCCTCGGTGCGTTCCGAAAAGCCTATCCGCACCAGCTCTCCGGAGGCATGGCGCAGCGCGTCGCGCTGGCACGTGCGCTTGTCAACGATCCGCGCATCCTTGTGCTCGACGAACCGCTCGGCAAGCTGGACTCACTGACACGCATCACCATGCAGTCGGAACTCGTCTCGCTCTGGCAGCGCAACGGATTCACCGCGCTCCTGGTGACACATGACGTTGAGGAAGCGCTGTTCCTCGCCAACCGCGTCATCGTGTTCAGCGATCGTCCTGCGCGGGTGAAGGCGGATATTTCCGTCGATCGTCCGTATCCCCGCCACCGCGGCGATCCGTATCTGGCGGAACTGCGACGCGACATTCTCGGTCTGCTGGGACTCGATGCCACATGGTGAACACCGCAGCACAAATCCGCACGAATGATCTTCTCTGTCGAAGATCGCGGAGAGAATTTTTCATCTGCCCGCCGTGATGGACATAGCGCGTGTGTCGTTATTTCCCGCCACCGCTTGTAACAGCGGCCAAACGGTCTTTTCTCCATGCAGCAGATACAGGCGAGGGCCGTCTATCGCGGCCTTCGGATACCACACAGACAGCGCGGGCCGTTTTCTATCATGGACGCCATTCCGGGAATCATCGACAGGGTCAGTTTGCTGACACCGGGTTTCGCGGAGCGTGCGTCCCTGCATGACCGCACCGCCGGCTTCCCGTTCGAGAACTTTCAGGAGCTTGCCGACGCCGGCCTGCTTGCACTCCCGGTGCCGAAAGCCATCGGCGGCGGAGGCGGCAGCGTTGCCGACGCTGTCCGCGTCGTCGGTCTCGTGGCCGCGGCGGATGCCGCCACTGGCCTCGTTCTGGCGATGCATTACATCCATCATCTCGTCATCGCGAAGAATGGTCATTGGCCGGCGTCGCTTGCGGAGAAAGTCGGCCGGGACGCCATCGACGACATCGCGCTGATCAACGCGCTGCGCGTCGAGCCCGATCTCGGTTCGCCCGCGCGTGGCGGCCTACCGGCGACTATCGCGCGTCGCACGCCCGAAGGTTGGCGAATCTCCGGCCGCAAGATCTATTCAACGGGCGCACCGATCCTGAAATGGATGACGGTGTGGGCGAAGACCGACGAGGCCGACATACGCGTCGGTCAGTTCCTGGTGCCGGCAAAATCCGATGGTATTCGCATTGTTGAGACTTGGGACCATCTCGGATTGCGTGCGAGCGGCAGCCACGACGTCGTGTTCGACGACGTTCTGATCCCACTTGATCATGAGATCGACGTGCGCCCGCCTGCCGCCTGGGGCCCGCCAGATGTGGCGCAGGCGACCATTCAGGCCGTGCTGGTCGGTGCGGTCTATGATGGCGTCGCCCGTGCCGCCCGCGACTGGCTGATCGAGTTTCTCAGGACCCGCGTGCCATCGAGCCTGGGCGCGCCGCTATCGACGCTGCCGCGTGCACAGGAAATCGTCGGCGGTATCGAAGCGAAACTCGCCGTCAATGCACGCCTGCTGAACAGTTTTGCGAGCGACATCGATGGCCGCGTCTCCCTCTCGGCAAGCGAGGGCAATATCGTCAAGCTTACGGTTACCAATAACGCCGTGGCGACGGTCGAGGACGCGTTATCGCTGACCAGCAATCATGGTCTCACCCGCGCCAACCCGCTCGAACGGCACTATCGCGACGTCCTCTGCGGACGTGTGCATACGCCGCAGGACGACAGCACTCGTATAGCCGCCGGCCGCCGCGCGCTCGGCATCTGACAATCACCATCCGGAATTGGAGGAAGACATGTCCGTCGAATTCATCGGTTTCATCACCAACAATGACGCATCCGAGACCCGCGTTCGTTCTGGTCCGGTGATCGATCCCGCCTATATCGAGACTGTCGCGAAGGCGCATGAACTCGCCGGCTTCGATCGCGCGCTGCTCGCGTTTCATTCGACCACCCCGGACGGTCTGCAGGTCGCCCAGCATGCGCTCGGCGCCACTCAGAAACTGAAAGTGATGATCGCACAGCGTCCCGGCTTTACCGCGCCGACGGTGCTGGCACGCCAGCTTGCGACCATCGAGAATTTCCACAACGGCCGCGTCTCGCTGCATGTGATCACCGGCGGCAATGCCAAGGAGCTTCGGCAGGACGGCAACACGCTGGACGACAAAGATGAGCGTTATGCCCGCACCGGCGAGTGGCTCGACATCATCAAGCAGGAGTGGATCAGCGAAAAGCCGTTCGACTACCATGGCAAATATTATCAGGTCGAAGGCGGGTTCTCGCAGGTGAAGCCGACCGTGCCGATCCACGTCTTCGTCGGCGGCGCATCGGATGCAGCCATCGAGGTCTCCGGCAAGCACGCGGACACCTTTGCGCTGTGGGGCGAGTCCTACGCGCAGGTCCGCGATGTGACCACCCGTGTCCGCGCCGCCGCCAAGAAGTATGGCCGCCCGTCGCCGCGCTTCAGCCTGTCGGTACGGCCGATCATCGCCGACACCGAGGAGAAGGCCTGGGCCAAGGCCGACGATATTCTCGCTCGTGCCACCGCGCTGCAGGACCAAACCGGCTATCGCAAGCCGGCAGATGGTCATGCCACCGACGGTGCCAAGCGTCTGCTGGCGCTGGCGGAGCAGGGCACCCGGATCGACAAGCGGCTGTGGACCGAAATCGCAAAACTCACCGGCGCCAACAGCAACACGACGGCGCTGGTCGGCACCCCGGAACAGGTCGCCGAAGTCTTTGCCGACTATTACGATCTCGGCGTCAGCCACTTCCTGATCCGTGGTTTCGATCCGCTGATCGATGCGATCGACTATGGTCGCGAACTGATCCCTGCGACGCGCGCGCTGATTGCGGCGCGCGAGGCGGACAGGGGAGTTGTCGCAGCATGAAAGGTCTTGCATTTGCGATCGGTTTGGTTGCGGCGGCCCTTGTCAATTCCGCCCATGCCGAGACGACGCTGGTCGTCGGCGATCAGAAAGGCAATGCGCGCGCCGTGATGGAGGCATCCGGCGTGCTCAAGGACGTGCCCTACAAGATCGAGTGGAAGGAGTTCGCCGCAGCCGCGCCGTTGCTGGAAGCACTCGGCGCCGGCGCACTCGATAGCGGACTTGTGGGCGATGCGCCCTTTACGTTTGCCGCAGCGGCCAATGTGCCGGTCAAGGCGATCGGCGCGATCCGGCAGACCGGCGACGGTCTGGCCGTTTTGGTGCCGAAGGATTCCCCGATCAAGAGTTTTGACGATCTGAAGGGCAAGAAGATCGCCACCGGCCGTGGCTCGATCGGGCATCAGCTCGTTCTTGCTGCACTTGAGAAGAAAGGCTGGACGGCCAGCGATGTGCAGATCGTGTTCCTCGCGCCGTCGGATGCCAAGGTCGCTTATACCCGTGGCTCCGTCGATGCATGGTCGACTTGGGAGCCTTATGTGAGTCAGGAAGAGGTGCTGTTCCAGTCGCGCGTCCTGCTCAACGCCGAGGGGCTGACATCGGGGCTCAGCTTTGTCGTGGCGACCCCGAATGCCATCCGCGACAAGCATGCCGAACTCGAGGATTATCTACGCCGCCTCACCACGGCCCGCGCCTGGGCACTGAAGAACGCAGATACCTACGCGCAGACCTGGGGCAAGCTGATGAATGTGGCGCCGTCGGTGCCACTGAACTGGCTGAACCGCGCGCAGGTCAGGATCGCGCCGGTCGATGACGGCGTTGTCGCCGATGAACAGAAGACGATCGACCTGTATCTGCGCAGCGGGCTGATCAAGCAGAAGCTTGACGCCAATGCGCTGGTGGACCGCTCGTTCAATGATGCGATCGGCAAGGGAGCGGGATTGTAGATCACGCCGATTTTCGCTCTGCAAGTTCCATGATGCCCGGCCTCGTGCCGGCCGTTTGCGCTTTCATGGGGACTATCCGTAAATCCACGTATGGCCGGTCTCCGGCGCTCGGCACAGGATCGCCGTCAAACGGAGGTCCATTCCATGCATCACGGCGATATTTCATCCAGCAAGGACGCGGTCGGCGTCGCGGTCGTGAACTACAAGATGCCGCGGCTGCATACCAAGGCCGAGGTGCTCGCCAATGCGCAGAAGATCGCCGACATGATTGTTGGCATGAAGGTCGGCCTGCCTGGCATGGATCTCGTCGTCTTCCCGGAATATTCGACCCAAGGCATCATGTATGACGAGAAGGAGATGTATGAGACCGCGTCTCTCGTACCGGGCGATGAAACCGAGATATTCGCCGAAGCATGTCGCAAGGCGAAAGTCTGGGGCGTGTTTTCGCTGACCGGCGAACGGCACGAACAGCATCCGCACAAGGCACCTTACAACACGCTCATACTGATGAACGACAAGGGCGAGATCGTTCAGAAGTATCGCAAGATCATGCCATGGGTGCCGATCGAGGGCTGGTATCCCGGCAACTGCACCTATGTCTCCGAGGGTCCGAAGGGGCTCAAGATCTCGCTGATCATCTGCGACGACGGCAACTATCCCGAGATCTGGCGCGACTGCGCCATGAAAGGTGCCGAGCTGATCGTGCGCTGCCAAGGCTATATGTATCCGGCCAAGGACCAGCAGGTACTGATGGCGAAAGCGATGGCCTGGGCCAACAACACCTATGTCGCCGTTGCCAATGCGTCGGGATTCGATGGCGTCTATTCGTATTTCGGCCATTCGGCCATCATCGGCTTCGACGGTCGCACGCTTGGCGAATGCGGCGAGGAGGATTACGGCATCCAGTATGCCGCGCTGTCGAAATCGTTAATCCGCGATGCCCGCCACAACGGGCAGTCGGAGAACCATCTCTTCAAGCTGCTGCATCGCGGCTATACCGGCACCATCAATTCCGGTGAAAGCAACAAGGGTGTCGCGGCGTGCCCGTTCGATTTCTATTCGACCTGGGTCACCAATCCGGACAAGGCGCGGGAGAATGTCGAGGCCATCACGCGGCGCACGGTCGGGGTCGAAGAGTGCCCGATCGAAGGCTTGCCGCATGAGGGCATGTTGAACGACAGGTGACGGGTATAGACGCTACAACACCGTCTTGAACGGTTTGACGTCAATCCCGGCCGCCTGCAATCCGGCCCGCACCTGACGGCCGATCTCCACGGCGCCATGTGTGTCGCCGTGGATGCAGACAGTATCCATCTTCATCTTCATCACCTTGCCGGTGACGGAAATCACTTCGCCGGTCTGCGCCATCCTGACCACGCGGTCAGCGATCATCTTCGCATCGTGCAGCACCGCGCCTTCCTTCTTGCGCGAGACGAGGTTGCCGTTGTCCTCATAGGCGCGGTCGGCAAACACTTCGAGTGCGAGCGGCAATCCCGCGGCTTCGCCGGCGGTGACGAGCTTGGAATTCGCCAGCACGACAAAGGTCAGATTGCGATCCACCGCCTTGATGCCAGCGGCGATGGCACGGGCCGTCATGTCGTCCTCGCAGGCGACATTGGAAATCGCTCCATGGGCCTTCACATGGGTGACCTTATAGCCTTCCATCGCAGCGATGCCCTGCAGCGCGCCGATCTGATAGGCGATCAGGTTCTCGATTTCGAGTGCCGTGAGGCCGACGATGGGACGGCGTCCGAAGCCATGCAGGTCGCGGTAGCCGGGATGTGCGCCGATCCTGACGCCCCGCGCTTTTGCCAGTTGCACCGTCTTGCGCATGACGTCGGCATCTCCGGCGTGATAGCCGCAGGCGATGTTGACGGATGTCGCGAGATCGATCATCGCGGCGTCATTGCCCATCTCCCACATGCCAAAGCTTTCGCCGAGATCGCAATTGAGATCGATGGTCATGATGGGCTCTCCCGTGTGTTCTAGTTGTCGGCGTTGGCGAACTGCCACGTCGCGTCATTGATGGCGTCGATCGCCGTACCGGCGACATTGGCGTGCAACAGAGCCTTGATGTCGAGCATCAGGATATTGGCATCGTGGACACGGACCGGCAGGCTCTGCAGCAATTCTGCATAAGCGCGATACGCGGCTTGCGCTTCCGCCATCGTGACGGCCTTGAAGCGGAACGGCATGCCCGGCTGGGTCTGGCCGAAGCGGCCGAGATCGGCCGAGATCACGGTCGCGATCTTGGGATAGCCGCCCGACGTGCCGCGGTCCGGCATCAGCACGATCGGCTGACCATTGCCGGGGACCTGGATCGAGCCGTTCACGGTGCCATCGGAGACGATGTTGTGACCGTGCAGATGCTTGATCGCCGGCCCCTCGAGCCGGTAACCCATACGATCGCTGGTGGCGGAGATCTTCCAGTCGCTGCTGAGGAACACGTCCTTGTCCTCGGCAAATTCGTCATCCTGCGGTCCCATCACGACGCGGATCGGACCTTCGACCGGTGCGGGCAGCTCGATGCGTTTCTCTGGCGTCGCATTCGCAGTTGCGACCAGCAATTCATCTCCCGCCTGCAGCGGCCGCGGATAGGGACTGCCGAGACCTGCACGCGCATTGACGGCGAGACTGCCGAACATCGGCTTGCCGTGCACCCCGCCCTCGATGGCGAGATAGCCGAAGGTGCCGGAGCGCGCGACGCCGATATTGAGGCTCTCACCGTCCGCCAGCATCACTGTCGTATTGATAGCAACCTGGCTGCCGGCGACATCGGCAGGGCGCAGTGCGCCGCTCAGCGCCACACGGACTGCGCCGCCCTTTGCGGTAAAGACCGAGTTGAGCGGGCCAAGCTCGATGGTTGCTGCGAACAGCGGATTGCCGAGCAGCGCATTGGCTGCGGCCATTGCCAAACGATCCACGGCGCCGGAGGGCACGAGGCCGTAGCGCTGTGCGCCGAAACGGCCAACGTCCTGAACGGAGGTGCCGGGGCTGACGGATGCAACGATCAGCTTGCTCATGACGGGATCAACTCGGCGACGAATTCGCCAGCCTCGGCCGCACGGTCCTGTTCCTTGAACGTCTGCTCATCGACGGCGGTGAAGGTGATGGCATCGCCGGGTTCGAGCAGGAAAGTCGGATCGCGGCCGAGCTGATAGGTGCGTACAGCGGTGCGGCCGAGCAGGTGCCAGCCGCTGGGGCCGGCGAGGCATTGCACGCCGGTCTGGATACCGCCAATGGAAATGGTGCCGGCCGGCGTTAGCAACCGTGGGTTCTGCCGGCGCGACATCTGCATCTCGCTCGGCAAGCCGCTGAGATAGGACCAACCTGGCGTGAAGCCGATCATGGCGACCTTGTAGTCGCCGGCCACATGGCGCCTGACGACTTCCTCAGGCGAGATGTCGAGCGCCTTGGCAACGTCCTCGAGATCGATACCGTTCTCACCACCATAGGCGACAGGAATGCGCCAGCGTCGTACGGCCTTGGCTTCCGGCAAGGGCTTCAGAGCCAGTTCCGTAAGCTTCGCCCCAAGCGCTTCGAAGTCGATCTGCAGCGGATCGTAATGCACCAGCAGCGAGCGATAGGTCGGCACGGTCTCGGTGACGGCCGGTAACGCCTCGGCCGTGACGAGCTTGTCCAGCGCAAGCACGCGGCGATTGGCGTTGTCATCGATCGTCCGGCTGAATTCGACCGTGATGGCGGCATCGCCGGACGGCAGGATGCGGGGCGGGGAGAGAGCTACGGCCATGGCGTCTCAGGTCTGTCGCTTACACGTCACGCATACCGCATTTTGCCGGCGAGTGGAATTCGCAATCTCGAAATAGTCTTGTATCTTCAATAAATTAAAACGCATGGGAGCGATAAGTTGTAGTGATCGCAATGCGTTTCGTGCGGCGGAGCCGTGCGTGCAATCGCGCCCCTTGACGTCGAGGTATTCCACCGCAAGATGCGCGGCCTGAACATCCTCTGACGGAAAGCTCCGCGCATGTCCCTGTCTCCCGAAGTCGTTGCCACTCTGTCCAAGATCTCCACTGCAACCATCACCACGGTGCTGCTGAAGAAAGGACTGCGCAATGTCTGGATGCGTGGCGCCAAGCCGTTGCGCCCGGGCATGCCGCGCCTTGTCGGACCGGCTTTCACGCTGCGCTTCGTGCCGGCCCGTGAAGACCTTGCCACGCCGGAATCCTGGTCATCGCCGATCTCCACCCGCACCGCCATTGAGGCGATGCCGGAAGGCTGCATCGCCGTGGTCGATGCCATGGGCATCACCGATGCCGGCATCTTCGGCGATATCCTCTGTGCCCGCATGCAGAAGCGCGGCGTCGCTGCGCTGGTTTCCGATGGCGTCGTGCGCGATATCGAAGGCGTGCTCGGTACCAATCTGCCGGTCTGGTGCGACGGCTTCGCCGCGCCCGCTTCGGTGACGGGGCTGACCTTCGTCGGTTGGGGCGAACCGATCGGCTGCGGCGGCGTTGCCGTGTTCCCGGATGACGTGATCGTTGCCGATCAGGACGGCGCCGTCGTGATTCCGAAGGCCTTCCTTGAGCACGTTCTCGCCGAAGGTGAAGAGCAGGAGCGTATGGAAGCCTGGATCGTCAATGAAGTGAACAACGGTGCGACGTTGCCGGGCCTGTACCCGATGAATGCAGAGACCAAGGCGCGCTACGCCGCGTCGAAGAAGTAACGAGACGAAAGCGAGGCCGTGCCATGAAACTTTTTCCCGCAGGTTCGCGTCCGACCAAACGGGCGCCGGAAGAGTATTTCACCGGCACGGTCTGGCAGGATCCGGTCGTCGTCGCCGAAGCGCCCGCGCGGCTGGTGACATTTCGCGTGAGCTTCGAGCCAGGCGCCCGCACCGCCTGGCACACGCATCCATTCGGCCAGACGCTGTATGTGCTTTCGGGTGTCGGTCGTTTTCAGACCGGAGGCCAACCGATCGTCGAGCTCAAGCCCGGCGATACCGTCTGGATTCCGCCGGGTGAGAAGCACTGGCACGGTGCTGCACCGACCACGGGCATGGTCCATATCGCCATGCAGGAAGCGCTGGACGGCAAGACGGCCGACTGGATGGAGAAGGTAACCGACGAGCAGTATGGAAAGCCCGTCGGTTAGTCCGCGTCAGTTCACCCGCGTCCAGGTCTGACCACCGCAGAACATGCCGCCGAAGGCGCAGCCTTGGACACTCAGGGATTCGTTACCCTTCAGCGCAATGGTCGAGTCGTAGGTGTTGCCGCTCTTTGGGTCGTATATCTTGCCGATCCAGTTATTGTCGCCCGGCTTCATGTTGATCAGCACCTTGTCGCCATTGGCTTCGGTCTTCTTGTCCATGGCATAACCGCAGATATCGTTGCCGCAGGCTTCGATGCGAATCTTGCCTTCGTTCTTCTCGGTCATCCAGATGCCGAGTGGGGAGGCGGCCGCGGCCGGCGTGGGTGCCGGCTTGATTGCGGGGTCTGTGGGCGGCGTATTTGCTGCGACCGCCGATTGCGCTGGCTTTGCCGTTTCAGCTGCTGGCGGAGTGGCGGCGGGTGGCGATACCGGAGCTGGTGTCGTTGTTGAAGCGGCCGCGGCCGGTGCGGGCATGGGTGAAGGTTTCGCGGGCTGAGCCGTCGAGGGCTCGGCGGGTTTCACACGGTCTTCCCTTGGGCTCGGTGCCGTGTTGCTCTCGCGGCTGTCACGATCGCGGCGGCCGCGTTTTGTGTTGTATTCGAACACGCCGGGGATCGAGATCGAGATGCAGTCCGCCGAGCGGCAATCTTTCGGCGCATCGATGGTGACGCTCTGATCGCCGATGTCGAAGGAGTAGCTGTCGCCGGCATGTGCGGCAGTGGTGACCAGCAGGATCGCGGCTGCGGCAACGAAGCGCTTCATGATGTTCCCCTGAACGTTTGCGCACTCGATTCCATTCGTGAGTCGCATCTCCCCTCCAGGGCGCGCACCTCACAGAATACGTTGTGCTTCTTCGTCGTCGGGAAGAAACTGCGGGTTCATGCCACCGTTCCGAAAAGTTCCAGCGATCTCAGTTTTCACCGACAGCCGCGGTTTCAGGCATATGATGGCCGAGGGTCATTTGTCGCTTCAGACTCTGGAACCGTTCGCGTGCCGCACTTTCACGGGCGTCAATGAACGCGACCACGTCTTGCCGCGACATCGGGCCAGACGTAATCGGACGCGAATGGTGCC
The DNA here is from genome assembly GCA_002256345.1 of Bradyrhizobiaceae bacterium PARB1. Classification (GTDB taxonomy): domain Bacteria; phylum Pseudomonadota; class Alphaproteobacteria; order Rhizobiales; family Xanthobacteraceae; genus Tardiphaga. The sequence continues at coordinate 342,366 of NKIY01000002.1, forward strand.
CGATAGTCTCATCGACGAAGTACTGGCCGTTGTCGCCACGACGCGCCGCCCAACGGAAGCGAATGGCGTCGAGGGGGCCGGGACCGAGACGGGTATAGCCATCGACTTCAGCAGGCTCGAGCGCAGCAGTATGCTGGGGCTCTAGGTCGATCTCCGGCTCCGGCGCCGTGGTCGGCCCATCCATCTCGGCGAGCACGGTTTCCTGCTTGACAGTTACAGTGACCCGCTCAGCGACGACCGTGACGGGCCGATGCTCGCGGTTGCCGGCAGGATCCGCGTCGGCAATATGGGACAGCGAGGACTCCTTGCTGTCGAGAATGCTGGCAATCGCGGCGAGGGCGTGATCCGTCGGATCGTTCTGAGTCAAAGCGAAGCTCCCGGCAAATCCAAAAGGCAAGTCCAAGGCAAATCAAAGTGTTATGGCCGGCAGCGCCGACACATGACACTTTCACAACGCCTGTGGCCCTTTTGGGGCGTGCCGGGCGACCATTTGCTGGCCGCCCGGCCGGGATTCCGTCAGTTTAGAACATCCGCGTTGACCACATTTGCCCGGATCGGATCGCCATCGAGCGCGCTCAACATGTTGCGGGCGGTCTGCAAGCCCATGCGGTCAAGCGCCTCCCGGGTCACGCCGGCGACGTGCGGGGCGATGATGACGTTGGGCAGTTCGAACAATGCGTGACCGAGCGGCGGCGGTTCGGCTTCGAACACATCGAGACCCGCGCCCGCCAGCTTGCCGCATGTCAGTGCGTCATAGAGTGCCGCTTCCACGACGATGCCGCCGCGGGCGGTGTTGATGAGATAAGCCGTCGGCTTCATCTTGGCGATGCGTGCCGCGTCGAACAGGCCGGCGGTCTCCGGCGTCTTCGGGCAGTGCAGGGTGACGAAATCAGCGCGCGCCACACCGGCATCGAGATCGACCACCGGTTCGTAGCCAGCGGCTTTGATCGCGTCTGCGGACACATAGGGGTCGTAGACCAGCACATTCATTTCCATCGCCTGGCAGCGTGTCGCGGTGCGGCTGCCGATCCGGCCAAAACCGACCACGAGGACTGTTTTGCCAAACAGGTCGAACGGCAGAGCGGTGAAACGCGTCGCCCATTTCCCGTCCTTGACCATGGCGTGCAGTTCGGCCGCGCGCTTCGCGAGCGTGAGCATCATGAATAGCGCCTGTTCGGCGACCGAGGGCGAGTTGGCGGTGCCGGCAATCATCAGCGGTACCTTGCGTTTGCTGAGCGCAGGCACATCCACCGCGTCATAACCGACACCAATGCGGGCCACCACTTGCAAGTCTTTGCTGGCTTCGAGCTCGGCTGCACCGAAGCGCGTCGCGCCAAGCGCTGCACCATGCACCGGCGCGTTTGCCTCAATGAGCTTGAGAAAATCTGGCGCCGAAATCAGATTGCTGAATTCGATCGTCTCGATGTCGTCGCGCGCGTCGAACAGTGCGCGGCCTTGCGGCGACAGAGACTCGGTGATCAGAAGTTTCTTCTTGTTGGTCGCCATTTCCACCCCTTGAACAATGCAATTTGTGATGCGCCGCGTTCCTCGTTGCGCCGGATTTATCTAACAGGCTTGTTGCGACGAGGTCCACATCGGCGGCTGCAACACTGCATGGTACCGCTGATGGACTTCGTCGACGGGAAACTACTATGGTTGATGCTGCAGATTCCGGTCTGCGGATTTTGCTGCGCCGCAAAAGCGGCCATGGAGATGCTGATGATCCGATCGTTGCAACTGCATTGCGCGCTATGCCTCGCTGTTGTCCTGCTGCTCGCGCATGCGGGGGCTGTTCATGCCCAAGGGCTGGTGCAAGGCATGCAGAAGGGTGCGCGGGACGGCAATCGCGCGGCGGGACCGATTGGCGGTGTGCTAGGCGGTGCGATCGGTGGTGTCGTCGGCGCGGTTGGCGGCGTACTCGGCGTTCCCTCGAATAACAACAGCGTACGCGGTCCGGTCTCCGGTGCGCAGCCGAATGCCAAACAGGCCAAGGGCAAGAATGCGAAGGGCAAGAAAGCTGCCGAGCAATCCGAGTTGACCGCCGAACAGATCGTTGCCAACAGTGATGCCAACATTGTGAGGATCAAGACATCGCTCAATCTGACGCCCGAACAGGAAAAGAACTGGACAGGCTTCAGCGATGCCATGCACACGCTCGGCAACAATGGTGCTGAGCGGCTCAAGTTGCGCATCGCCCGGGCCAAGCGCGATCCACCGGACGACATCATTGAGCAGATGCGCAACGAGGCTCAGTTCCTTAATGATCGCGCCGTCGATCAGCGTGCCGTCGCCGATGCAGCGGAGCCGCTTTATGCCGTGCTCGATGACAAGCAGAAAACCCTTTTTGTACAGGAAATGGTGAAGTTGAGCCGCGAACGCGGCCTGGACTGATGGCTGCTGCCGGGAACCTCTTTGTCTTGCCCACGTTTTTCATCCGAATAACGGAGGAGATGACTATGGCTGAGAAGTTTGATCCGGCACCGCATGACAAGCACGCCGTTGGCGTCAAGGAAGCGGCGAGGGAGGATCGCAGGGCGCATGAGGAGCTGAAAACGGGACTGAAGGATACGTTCCCGGCTTCTGATCCGGTGAGCGCCACACAGCCCGACAAGTCTAAACACGATTCCGATCAGAGCTCATCGCTTTGGGACAAGATCACGGGTGTGTTCAAATCGTGATGAACGAGGCATTCGCTAGTCGCTTGTCTGTGGTCGTACCGTGATCCAAGACGAACCATTGCTGTGAAAATGTACAATCCGTGCACATAGTATTATCTGGGCTTGATCACATGGGTCCGCATTCGGGAATGCGGACGCAAGTTCAAGCTGCCCAATTTCTACCGCTCTTGCGCCACAAATGCGTTGGCAAACGTCGCTGCAGCCCTGCCATTGCAGCAGAGGGGTTTCTTGTACCTCGGAACATGCTAGCTTACGTGGATAGCTTTCTTCAAAATCTATCCTAAGTTCCCGACATAAACCTATGCAGAAACTCTCTCTTGGCGTCGTTCTCGTCGCAGGAATCAGTGGCGTGTTGCCCGCTGTCGCCAAATCCTCTCGTTCCGATCAGATGTTGAAACTTGATCCGGCAACTCGTGTGGAACAACGCTGCGACGCCCGGGCGATGGGTATCGTCGGCCGCGAACACAAAGGCTATAGGCCCGACGAGTTCGTCGCCTACGCCTTCGCGGATCCGGTGATGCGCGGCACTCACATCAAAGCCCCGGGCGGGGCGATCCGTTCCGGGGGCAAATGGTACAAGCTTTCATATATGTGCGAGACGTCGTCGGACGGCCTCGAGATCAAGTCATTCAGCTACCAACTCGGTGCTGAAGTTCCACGCAGCGAATGGGACGCGCACTACCTTGTTCCTCGATAATCGCGCGATCTACAGGTTCATGACCCGCTGAGTCTTGAAGAACCGCTCCGATATCGCCTTCAGCAAATCTGTACTCTGTGCACTCTCCAGATGAGATCTTGCGCAAAGGAGGGCTTTTAGAGGTGGTAGTGGCGGCAGGTAATAATCCTGCGCCCATACGAGGGGCTCTGAGACCATGCGTTTGGGAATCGCGGCGATGCCAATTCCTGCTTCCAGCGCCGCCAGCTTCGCGTGATAATCGGGGCTGTTGAATACGATCTTGTAGGCAAGGCCGTGCCGCGTCAAAGTGCGGATCATCAGATTGTCCCCCGGCCAGGTCAGCAGCGGGATGGGCGCGCCGGGACTGAGCACGAAATCCCGGGCGCGTACCCAGACAAATTCTTCGTCCATTTCGTTGACGATAAGATGTGAGATCTCGCTGGTCATCTCCGGGTTTTCGAACATGTAAGCGATGTCGATGAAGCCCTCGATCAACCCCTTTGTGATGCCGACCGAATTGTCCGTATGGATGACGATGTCGGTGAGCTTTCCTGTGCTCCGCTCGCTGAGGAACTGGCGCACAAACAACGTACTCAGCCCCAAACGGATCGGTTGCGGCGTATGCGCAGCACCGCCGATCCGCAACATCTGATCGTTCGCATCGAGGATGCGGCGTGCCTGGTGTAGCACCAGCTTGCCGAGCTGGGTCGCGGTCGCTCCCTGAGATGTCTTGGTGAAGAGCGCGCCGCCAACCAGCCCTTGAATCCGTTTGATCTGGGAGCTGACGGCCGGCTGGCTCAGCCCGAGCCGCTCTGCGGCCTTGGTGAGAGACCCCGTTTCCGAAATCGCCACGACGGTGCGAACAATTTCGATCGGAATGTTCAGCGGCTGATATTGCTTGTGCATGCCACGCTCCCGGCCCCGGAACCGTTGACGTCATAAAAATCTATAGTTGTAGCAGGGTGGACCGCAATCGAATTTAGAGCCTGCTTCATCAAATTGGAGTCTTGTCTCGGATAGAGAGCATCACGAAGTGGTGCGCTGCTGAGCCGGGCTCGTGCCAAACGCCGTATTTCGTTATGGCCCGATATGCGCGGCAATGTTGCCTGACAATGCTTCACCTAGCTGCAGGGCGTCTCAGACGACGCCGCGATTTTCAAACCCAAGGATCGGACGATAGTGACCTGTTGTCACACCGCGCGAAAAACAGCACCTCGGTTCCGTGTGGTATCTAGATTTTCAACCTCAAGTGAGGTACCTCCATACGCCTCGATTCCTTTGTCGGTTAATATTCCCATTGACAATTTAGGTTGTGTTCCGGAGCTTTTGAGAAGCCGAAATGGCACCGGAAGCGAACACCTAGGCGGTTTCGGAGATCAGATATGCCGTCCAGACGCAGAGCGTATCTCAACGACAATATCAGGACCGAGCATTTGAAATGCTCAAGCTGTCGCACCCAGTCATTTTTGATGAAGATCGAGTCCGACGGCAGCGGGGGCGAAGTCAGAACCTTTGTGTGTCCCCATTGTCAGGCGCGGCGGCTGCTCCGACTGACACCGCCACAGCGAGCGCTTGGCCTGATCTCGCCGCAGGAGCAAATCCGATGCTGACGGAGGACATGGCGCGTCGCCAGTTATCGATTGGCGGAGCGTGTGTGCTTAAAAACTTGTTAACCGCGACTCGCTGACGCTCCGATTCGAGCATCATCTAATCGCGGGAGGCCTGTTTGGCCACATATGAAACGACGTCCTACGCCCAGATGCGCCGCTGCCGAATCGCACACCTTCATGGCGAGATGATCGACGAGCGTTTCAGCGAAGCATCCGATAGCGCCTATGTGGGCGGATATGTGCACGCGGTGCGTCCCGATCTGACCTGCTGGCCACTGCGGTGGACCGTGATCGTCGAGGTTTTCCCGGTGCCGGGGCGCAACATGGCGTTTGCTGGCTAAGGGCTTTGCCGTCGCCCACCGTGAATGCGTCGCGTCAGTATTTGCCGAATGGCGGGCCACTGAAATGATAGTTCAGGCCGCCGCGCACCGTATTGGTCCGCAGATCGACGTCCTGAGCGATCAGGCCATTGGCTGAACCCGCTCCTGAAATGATCGGTGTGGTCACGGTTTGCTTGCCGAAATCCGCATAGAGATATTCGACTTTGACGGTCCAGTTCTTGGTAAAGGCGTGCTCGATTCCGGCGCCGGCAACCCAGCCGACCCTGGTTTTGCTGAAACCGGCTGTCGCGCTTTGACCGGCCGTGTCGGCATAGGATGACGCGAAGTTGAGATCCGTGAGGGCGAGGCCGCCCGTTAGATAAAACAGTGTGCGATCTACCGAATAGCCTGCACGCGGGCGCAGGGTTGCGATCCAGTCGCTCCCCACCGAACTGTTCGTCGTCAAGGCGCCGCCAGCTGGGAATGGCGCCGTCACGGTGCGATTCTGGCGCAGGCCGGTATAGCTGGCGTCCGCTTCTATACCGAACAGCCAGCGATCGATCTGATGATTGTAGCCGATCTGACCGCCGCCGCTGAAGCCGGCAGGGCTTAGCTGGGGCGAGGCTGCAGCGAATGTCTGCTGATTTGCGATCGGGGCAGCACCGTTGACGAAGGCGTTACCGATCTCGCTCGTGCCCCAGACGCCGCCGATCTGACCGCCGACATACCAACCGCCCCAGTTATAGGCGGGATCGGTAACAGCAGGAGCTTTGGTCAGGATTCGCGACGGCAGATCTGCGGCCGTGGCAGGGGCCACGCCAGAAACTGCAATCAACAATGCCAATCCAAGCCGTTTCATCTAGAACCTTACGTCGCCGGCAGCCGACGATCAGGAAAGTTCTAACGAGTCTTGACCCGGCAGGCTGTCACCAGCCGGCAACAGCAGTCAAACAATACCTGAGTGTGGTTTACAGGGTGGACCCGCCAGGGGTGAGAGTGGCCAGGGACGACCGTGATCACAGCCAAAGGCTCGGGGCGACAATCTCGGCGCGCCGGAGCCAACATGTTGGAGCGAGCGAACATCGATGGATGCCGCGTTGGCGGCATCGGTTGCGCCAATCGGAAATCAGAAGCGGGCCCGGAAGCCGTCATAGGCGTGAGCGACAATGATGCTTGCGCTGAGTACGCCGAACAGTGCGGTAACGGTGTCGATCATGGTCGTGGTCCTTCTCCCCCGCGCTGAGCAAACGTCACGAGAGCCCGCACAGTCAAAGATAATCATGCGGCAACTTTCATTCGGTCGCACGGTGATGCGCGGCTGCAACATCCACGCGCGCTAAACCGTGGCACCATCTTGCAGATTCCTTGGCACGCGCGTGGCGCAAGCTCCTCGCAAGCCCGGTGAAAGAGATACGTTGCTGCCAAGCCGAGTGGCTTGGGTAGTTCGCCCGGAGAGTTCCTGCAGTCGATTCAAGCGCAGGAATGAGGATGCAAGGCGCGGGGAAGTTCAGTGGCTGATACGTTTGGAAGTGAGATCAATGTCGGGCCGCCCCCAGCGACGCTGCGCAAGCGGCGACCTTTGGGAGCAATTGGCATCCTGGCGCTGCTACTTCTCATAGGTGTGGCCGGTGGGGTCCTCTGGTTCAATCTCGATGGGATCACTGACATGCTGCATGGCGCGGCCGGCCCGGCATCCAGCAGCGGCTCGAATTCGGAGGTCCTGGCCAGCGCCCCCGAACCGACGGTGAGTGCGGCGGATTTCAGCGCGTTCCAGCAGCAGACCGGCGGCTCGATCCGGGCGGCAACCGATTTGCTCAATGCCCAGCAAGCTGAGCTTAAGCGGCTGTCCGACCAGATCCGGGGCCTGACCATGCTGGTCTCCAGCCTGTCGACGCGTATCGAGCAGATGCAGCAGGGCCGAGCAGCAATCGCGCCGACAGCAGCAGCCAGCGTGCCGGTAGCGCCGATCGCCGCGGCGCCGGTCGCAGCGGCTCCACGTTCGGTTCCAGCCGCACCGCGCAAGCGCGCGCCGGTGGATCGGCCGGCAGGCGCCATCTCGGTGGGCGGCGCTCCGCTGCAAACAGCGCCTGCACGCTGAGCGCGGTTGGTGGTATTGGTCTCATTGGCCAGCCCATGCTCGAACAAGGCCTTGAGGAATTCGGCGGAGCCCTGGTGAGCAAATTCGGCTCGTCCTCGCGCTTGAGCTTCCGCATTGTTGTCACCGCGTCGGCGTCGAGGAGGTGGCTGTTCTGCAAGGCGCCCTCAGACCCGCATGCTGCAGCAACCAATCGCAGCGCCAATCAAACGCAAGGCATTGATATAACTTCGATTAATAGAGACGTGGAGCTTGGCTGACAGATGGCGGAAGGGGTGGGATTCGAACCCACGGTACCCTTGCAGGCACGGCGGTTTTCAAGACCGCTGCCTTAAACCACTCGGCCACCCTTCCGTTCGCACAGCGCTTAGCAAAGGGGGGCTCTAAGGGGAAGCGAAATGCGGGGGCGCTGGGCTCATCGCCCACTGTTCGTGGCATCAATCAATACGTCGCGCCACAGTGCAGCCATGAACGAGGCGAAGCACCTTCGGCCAAACCGAGGCAGGAAGGCCTGTCCTTAGCCCTGTTCACTGGCCTGTATTGTCGATCCACACTTGAGCGTCATCGAGGTGAACGCGAAAACGGCGCAGGGGACGGCTTGGCCATCCCGCCGAAACCTGACCAGTCGCCAGACTGAACGAGGCGCGATGATGCGGGCAGTATAGCCGCCCATCGGCGACATGACCGCGGCTGAGATCGGCCTGTTCGTGCGGGCAAGCACGTTCGCAGGCGACGACCCTTTCGCCATCTCGAATGATCAGAATGCCGACGCCCGCAACAGTGGCGCAGACGATCCGCTGAGTTGTGAGCCTGTCCCGCGTACAGACTGCGACCCAGCGATCCCGATCATCCGCCGAGATAGGCGCGGCGCACATGTTCATTGGCGATCAGTTCGGCGCCGCCGCCAGCAAGAACGACGCGGCCCGATTCCAAGAGATAAGCGTAGTCGCACATGTCCAGCGCGGCGAAGGCGTTCTGTTCGACCAGCAGCACGGTGGTGCCGCTATCGCGGATCGAACGGATGATGGCGAACGTGCGCTCGACGATGTTCGGTGCGAGGCCGAGCGAAGGCTCGTCGAACATCACGAGGCGCGGGCGCGACATCAGCGCGCGGCCGATCGCCAGCATCTGCTGTTCACCGCCGGAGAGCGTGCCGGCCGCCTGCTTGCGGCGCTCTGCGAGCCGGGGAAATTCGGTGTAGATGCGTTCGCGGTCGATGGTGACTTCGCTGGCGTCGGTGCGCAGATAGGCACCCATGTCGAGATTTTCTGCCACCGTCATATGCGGGAAAACGCGGCGGCCTTCCGGGCAATGCGCGATGCCTTTGGTCAGCACGCGCTGGGCGCCGATGCCGGTGATGTCCTCGCCATTGAACGTCATCTTGCCCGCGTGCGCGGGCACTAGGCCGGAGATGGCGCGCAAGGTCGTACTCTTGCCGGCGCCATTGGCGCCGATCAGAGCGACCAGCTGGCCGGCCTTCACCGAAAGCGAGATGCCCTTGAGGGCGGAGATCTGCCCATAGGTGCAGACCATGTCGCGAATCTCAAGCATGGGCGGCGATCTCCCTCACGGTGTCCTTGGCGCTCTGGCCGAGATAGGCCTCGATGACCGCCGGATTGCTGCGGATCTCGTCGGGCGGGCCTTCCGCGATGATGCGGCCGTAGTTGAGTACGACGATGCGATCGGACACGCTCATCACCATCGGCATGTCGTGCTCGACAAGGAGGATGGTGACGCCGCTATCGCGGATGGTGCGAATGAGCTGCACGAAGGTATGCGTTTCCGAGGCATTCATGCCCGAGACAGGCTCGTCCAGTAGCAGCATGTTCGGCTTCGCTGCCAGCGCCAGTGCGACACCGACGAGGCGCTGCTCGCCATAGGAGAGCGAGCCGGCGAGATCATGAGCGCGTGCTTCGAGGCCGACCCAGCGGACGAGTTCAACAGCGCGCTCGCGCAGCGCCTTTTCGGAGGCGCGGGCGCGCGGCAGGCGGAGGATTGCCTCCATCAGGCCGAGCTTGCCTTGGCGATGCAGGCCGATCAGCACATTGTCGAACACGGTGTCGTTGGGAAACACGCTGGTGCGTTGGAATGTACGGGCGAGGCCGAGATCGGCGATGTCGTGCGGCTTCATCCCGCGCAGGTCGCGTCCGCAATATTTCACCGCGCCCCTGGTGGGGGTGAGGAAGCCGGTCATGACGTTGAAGGCCGTGGTCTTGCCGGCGCCATTGGGGCCGATCAGGCTGACGATCTCACCTTTGCCCACATGGAAGTTCATGTCGGAGATGGCAACGAGGCCGCCGAATTGCACGCCGACATGTTCGATGCTGAGGACGGGCTCGGTCATCACGCATGCTCCTCGGCGGTACGCTCGGTCACGATGGGCTTCGGCCTGGTCGGTCGCCGTCCGAAGCCAAGCTTCGGCGCCAGCGATGGCACAATTCCGCGCGGCAGCACGAACAGGATGGCGATCAGCACGAGGCCATAAGTGATCCATTGTGCTTCCGGCGCCATGATGGGACGCAGGAACACCGGCAACAAGCCGAAGATCACGCCGCCGACCACAGGGCCTGCGAGCGAGCCTTTGCCGCCTGACACCACCATGATCACCATCGTGACCGTCGAGATGAAGGCGAACACTTCGGGATCGATGATACGGATGTAATGCGCGTACAGACTGCCCGCCGCACCCGCGATGGCAGCGGAGATTACCGCCGTCAGCGTCAGCGCCTTGGTGACGTCGATGCCGACTGACACCGCCAGCGTCTCGTTCTCCATCAGCCCGCGCATGGCGCGGCCGTAATGCGAATGCACGAGGCGGGAGATCAGGAAATAGGAGACCGCGGCCACGGCGAGCACGAGGTAGTAATTCTGCAGCTTGGTCTTCAGCACGAGATAGCCGAGGCCGGGGAGGCCGACGGTGATGGACGGAATATTGGTCAGCGCCAGTGGGCCTTGGGTGAGCTCGATCCAGTTCAGCGCCACCAGCCGCACCACTTCGGCAAAGGAGATGGTGACGATAACGAAGTAGGCGCCACGTACGCGGAACGACAGCCGCCCGACGAGATAGCCGCACAGGCCTGAGATTACGATGGCAAGCGCCAAACCGGCGATCGGCGGCCATGGCTCATGCACGATACGGAAACCGCCGATCAACTCAACATCGAAGCCGAGCGCCGTGAGCGCGCTGACATAAGCGCCAATGCCGAAGAAGGCGATATGCCCCAGGCTCAGTTGCCCGGTGAAGCCGAGCAGCAGGTTCATGCTCATGGCGCCGATGATGAAGATGCCGGTCGTGATCAGCGCATTGAGCAGATACGGGTCCTTCAGCCACAGCGGTACCGAGGCGAAGATGGCGAGGGCGAGGAGAGAGACAATCCTGGTCATCCGACACGCTCCGCACGGGCAAACAAGCCGGTGGGTTTGAAGACCAGCACGGCAATGATGATGAGGAAGCCCATGGCGTCGCGATAACCCGACGACACGTAGCCGGCGCCGAGTTCTTCGGCGAGTGCCAGGATGAAGCCACCGATCACGGCACCAGTGATGTTGCCGAGGCCGCCGAGGATCACGATGGCGAATGCCTTCACCGCGGCGAGGTCGCCCATTTGCGGGAACACGACATAGACCGGACCGAGCAGTGCGCCCGCGGCGGCGGCAAGACTCGATCCGATGGCAAAGGTCGAGGTGTAGATCCAGCCGACATTGACACCCATCAGTGCGGCGGTGTCAGAATCCTGGAAGGCTGCGCGCATCGCCTTGCCGAGCTTGGTCAGGTTGATTAGCGAATATGCGGCCACGATCAACAACGCGGCGGCGAACAGCACGAACAGGCGCAGCCACGAGACCGAGACCGGGCCGATCACCAGCGGTGCATCGGGGAAGGGATTGTCGATGGATTTCGCGACGCCACCCCATATCCACAGCGCGCCGGACTGCATGGCGATCCAGGCGCCGATCATCACCAGCATCGTCGTGTCGATATCGGCGCCGCGCAGCGGGCGCAGCAGCGTGATTTCGATGGCGGCGCCGAGCAGCCAGCCGGCGACGATCGCGACCGGCAGCGCGAGAAAGAAGTTCAGGCCCAGCTGATGCACGACGATGAACATCATATAGGCGCCGAACGTGTAGAGAATGCCGTGGGTGAAATTCACCACATTCATGATGCCGAAGATCAACGTCAGGCCGATACCGAGCAGGGCGTAGGTGCCGCCGAGCACGAGCATGTTGACGACATGTTGGAGAAGCTGGTCCACGGTGAATCCGGAAATTCGAGATGAAGGGCAGTCTCTCTCCGCTCAGCGAAGCGGAGAGAGATAGTTCAGTGTCTCGTGAAGATCACAGGTCCTTCATGTGGATCTTGCCGTCAGCGATCTCGACCAGATAGACGTTCGGGAAGCTCTGGCCACTCTCGGAGCCAGCCGGGCCCGACTTCTTGAAGATGATGTCGCCGTTCAAGCCCTTGACGTCGATCTTCCAGAGCGCGTCCTTGATCGCCGCCGGCTCGGCCTTGCCGGCCTTCTCGATCGCAGCTGCAATGGTTCGGATGCCGTCATAGCCGCGGAAGCTCTCGGTGCAGCCAGCGAAATCGTAGCCGCGCTTCTTCCACTCGGTGATGAAATAGGCAGTGGCTTCCGGGTTCGGGGTCTTTTCGGGCATCCAGGGGAGGAACGTCGTCAGATGCATGGTGTTGTTCGCCGCGGCGCCAGCCTGGGCGATGATCTGGTCGGGATTCTGTGAACCGCCGGTGGTGATGATACGTTTCTTGAAGCCGAGAGCAGCGGCCTGTTTGAAGATAAGCGTCAACTGATCGACGGCGGCGGTGATGATCACCGTCTCCGAATCCGTCGCTTTGATCTTGGCGAGTTGGGCGCTCATGTCCTGCGCCGACTGGTCCATGGTCTCGGTGAGGCCGATGGTGATGCCCTTTTCCTTCATCATCTTGCTGAAGTCTTCGGCGGTGCCGCGGCCCCAGTCATTGTTGATGACGAGGAAGTCCACCTTCTTGAGCGCCAGCTTGTCGACGATGTTCTTGAACGCAGCGGCTTCAACAAAAGAGGGCGGTGAAATGCGGAAGACATAGGGATTGCCGGAGGTGGTGATCTTCGAGGCCGAGGAGGTCTCGACCACCATCGCGGTTTCGTATTCCACCAGCTTCGGCATCACAGCGAGCGTCAGGCTTGAGCCCCAGGCACCGAGCAGCACCGGCGTCTTGTCGCGGGTAATCAGCTTTTCTGCGACGGCAGCAGCTTCCGTCGGATTGCTCTTGTTGTCTTCGATGACGAGTTCGATCTTCTTGCCGAGCACGCCGCCCTTGGCATTGATCTCGTCGGCGGCGATCTTGGCGCCGTTGACGACATAGGTGCCCGATGCAGCGAAGGCGCCGGTCAGCGGCTCATTAACGCCGATCTTGATGGTCTGCGCAAAGGCCGTACTGCCGAGCATGGCGAGCGCGAATGCCGTTGCGGTGGCAGCCTTGAATGTTTGTATCATGTGGTCCTCCAGTGAAACGCTGATGAAACTTGAAACGCGCCAAACTCGCCGTCGCACACGATGTGCAAGCGTCGATCCCTCATGTCGCTCTTCCGCGTCCGGTGAGCCGTTGCAGCAATCGTGCCGCACGGTCCCGCAACAAGCCGAAGACGAGCGAAATTCCGTTCAGGTCTGCCGTCGCAGCAGGTGCAGATGTGGTGCCTCCCGACAGACTCCGGTCGAGATTTCCGGCGAACTCCGCGACCAGCCGCGCCGCGAGATCGCGCACGAGGCCGCTGCGTCCGATCTGTGCCAGCATGCCAGTTAGGCTGTAGCCGATACCGAGTTCGACACGCGTTGCCGTGCCGTTGGTCTCGGGCACGAGCCGATAGCGGATTTCGCCTTGCGTCGTGGAGCGGCTGCGCTGGTCATTACCGATGCCGATGATGCGGCCGGCGAAATTTTCTTCGTCACGCTCGACACGCGCCGCGCCGTTGAAGTTGGCAGAGATCGGCCCGATCTTGACCTTGATGGCGCCTTCGACGCGTTCGGGGCGCGGCGTTCCGTTCAGCGTCGCGCCGGGAAGGCACGACGCGACGGCCGCGATATCGTCAAACAGAGCGAACACCTGTGCCGGCGGATGCGCGACAGTGAATTGCTGCTCCATCACCGTCGATGGTGTGAAGTCGGGGATCTCGAGCGGCGCGCCGGAGCTCGCAGCTTCCGCAACTGCCGGCTTCGCCGGTGCGAGCTTCTGCGAAGCCGTGCATGCCGCGTGGCCCGAACCGGCCGGGCCCAGCGCTGTGCGCCCGGCACTCGGCATCGCCGGGATATCCCGTGCCCGCCGTGCCTCGATCACCGATTTTACGGCGCGCACGATTCCGACATAGCCCGTGCAGCGACAAAGATTACCAGACATGCCAACGCGGATCGCCTTGTCGTCGGGCTCATGCAGGCGCAGTACGAGATCGCGTGCCGACACCAGCATGCCCGGCGTGCAATAACCACACTGCAGCGCATGTTCGCGGGTAAAGGCAGCGCGCAGTTCGGTGGCGATCTCGTCGTCGTCGAGGCCTTCGATCGTCGTGACGTCGGCACCATCGCAGGCAAGGGCGTAAGTGATGCAAGAGCGTGTCGGTACGCCATCGACAAGGATGGTGCAGGCGCCGCAGACGCCGTGCTCGCAACCGAGATGCGTCCCGGTCAGATCCAGCGTATCGCGCATCATGTCGGCGAGGCTGGTGCGCGGCTCGATGGCTTTTTGCACGCTGCGCCGGTTGACGGTGAGTTCGACGGTATTCATGCAGCCTCCGCGACAGCTTTGCGGAGCACCGCGACATGGATGTACCGGTCGGCGGCGTCGGTCATACCGGCTGCGACGAGGAGTCGGTCGGCGACGCGAGCGTCGAAACGCGACTTGAACGCACCATCGATCCTGCCGCCGAAGAATTCCGCGGCGTCATCGACCACCACGGGTGCGGCCTCGACGGCGCCGATGACGATGCGTGCCTTGCCCGCATCAGGATCGATCAGCACTGCCCCGATGGCATGGGCGAATTCGCCGGTCTTGCGGCAGCTCTTCACATAGGCCCAACGTGCTGCCGGCGACATCACCGGCACATGCACGGCTTCCAGCATTTCGCCGGGCTCGATCACGCTTTCCAGCGCGCCGAGGATGAAATCCTTCATCGCCACGCGGCGCGTGCCCCTGGCGCTGCGCAGCGTCAGCGACGCGCCGAGCGCCGTGAGCGACGACACCCAGTCGGCAGAGGGATCGGCATGGCTGAGCGAACCGCCAACCGTGCCGCGATTGCGTACGGCACGGTAAGCGATATTGGCAGCTACGCGCTGCATCGCGCCGCGCGTAACGTCCGGGACGCGACCGTCCTCGATATCGGCGTGGGTGATGCAGGCGCCGAGCGTTAGTTCGCTGCCGTTGACATCCGCGCGCTTCAGCTCAGCGATGCCGGTGATGTCCAGGATCGTGTCGGGAGCGACGAGGCGGAGATTGAGCATCGGGCCGAGTGACTGGCCGCCGGCGATGATCTTCACCGTACCGTCCGCAGCATTCATCACCGCCAGGGTCGAGGCGATGTCGCGCGGGCGCTCGTAGTTGAATGGCGCGGGCTTCATGCGGCCGGCCTTTCCGCATCGCGTGCTTCGATGATGGCCTCGACGATCCGTTTCGGCGTGATCGGCGAATGCAGCATCTCAACTTTGAGACCGCGCAGCGCGTCGTTGATTGCATTGCCGATGGCGGCCGGCGGCGCGATGGCGCCGCCTTCGCCGATGCCCTTGACGCCGAACTTGGTGTAGGGCGACGGCGTCTCCATGTGATCGAGCCATGGCTCCGGCACTTCGGTCGGGCCGGGCAGGAGGTAGTCGGCGAGCGTGGTGTTGAGCGGCTGGCCGGCGCGGTCGAACGGCATCTCCTCATAGAGTGCGGTGCCGATGCCTTGCGCGAGGCCGCCATAAATCTGGCCATCGACGATCATTGGATTGACCAGCACGCCGCCGTCTTCGACAATGACGTAATCGAGGATCTCGACATCGCCGAGATCGG
This sequence comes from Bradyrhizobiaceae bacterium PARB1, assembly GCA_002256345.1. Taxonomy (GTDB): domain Bacteria; phylum Pseudomonadota; class Alphaproteobacteria; order Rhizobiales; family Xanthobacteraceae; genus Tardiphaga. The sequence goes on from NKIY01000002.1 coordinate 357,777, forward strand.
GATCGATAGCTACGGTGACTGCATGCGCCGCATAGCTGAATGTGCCGGTATCGCGCTTCGGCTTGTAACCGGACGTCGCCTCGAGCCCGGCGGGATCGACGTCACCGGGCAGATCCTGTGGGCGGCGATACCAGGTATGGGCGATTTCCTTCAGGGTTACGCTGCCATTCGGCCCGCGGATCTCGCCGTCCGCCAGCACGACGCTGGCTTCGTCCACCTGCAGCAGCTTGGCGCCGATCTTCTTGGCGCGCTCGGCGAGTTCGTGACATGCCGTCGCGACGGCGCCGCCGGCCATCACCATGGCGCGCGATCCCCAGGTGCCGGTCGAGTAGGGAGTCATGGTCGTATCGCCATGAACGAGCCTGATCCTGGCGATGTCCACGCCGAGCAATTCATTGGCGACCTGAGCCATGGTGGTTTCCATGCCCTGGCCGTGCGAATGCACGCCAATGCGCAGTTCAAGCCCGCCATCCGGCGTCAGGCGCGCAGTCGCCTGCTCGTGGCCGGGCACCATGGGAATGCCCCAGCCGGAATAGACCGAGGTGCCATGCGCAGCCTGTTCGCAATAGATCGACAGCCCGACGCCGATCAGGCGGCCATCATCTTCACCCTTGCGCTGGCGTACCCGGATGCTGTCGATATCGATCTGCTTCAACGCACGGCGCATCGCTTCGGGATAGTCGCCGCTGTCGAAATGTTTTTTGGTGATGTTGTCGAACGGCATCTGCTCTGGTTGCGGCAAATTGCGCAGGCGCACCTCGCCGGGTTCGAGCCCGGCTTCCACGGCAACCAGATCCAGCATCAGTTCGAGCGCGAAGCAGACGCCCGTGCGGGCTACGCCGCGATAGGGCAAGATCGGGCACTTGTTGGTCGCCACCGAAAATGTGCGACAGCGATAGGCCGGCATCTTGTAAGGGCCGGGCAGGATGCTGACGACTTGCGCCGCTTCGAGGCAGGCCGAGAACGGATAGGACGAGTAAGCGCCGGAATCGACCAGTGCCTCGCAGTCGATGCCGCGCAGCGTGCCGTCGCGATCGGCATAGACGGTGATCTTGTAGAAATGCTCGCGGCAATTCGCGGCGGCCGTGAGGTGTTCGCGGCGATCCTCGATCCAGCGCACCGGGAAGCCACGCTTCATGGTCAGCCACGACAGACACACTTCCTCGGGCAGCAGGATGCCCTTGTGTCCGAAGCCACCGCCGACGTCGGGCGAGACGATCCTGATCTGTCCCTGATCCATCTCAAGGCAATCGGACAGGCCGTTGCGCACGATGTGCGGCATCTGGCTGCCCGAATAGAGCGTGAGCTGATCAAGACGATGATCGAATGTGGCAACGACACCCCGACCTTCCAGCGGCGACATGCACTGCCGCGCGGTCGAGATCTCGCGCGTCACCTTGATCGGCGCATCGAAAGCGGAATCGATATTGGTTTCGAAGAAGCTTTCGAGGAAGACGTTGTCGCTCCAGTGCTCATGAACCAGCGGCGCGCCCGGTTCGAGCGCCTTGCGCATATCGTAGACGGCGGGCAGCTCTTCGAGATCGAGCGTGACGGAGGCAGCAATATCTTCCGCCTCCGCACGCGTCGGCGCGACGCACATGGCGATCAGCTCGCCGACCTGGCGCACTTTGCCGGTGGCGAGGATCGGCTGGTCAGACACCTTGAAGCCGGTGAGCGACGTTACGGCGCGGATTGGCTTGATGCCGACGAGATCATCGGCCGTGAACACCACATCGCGATAGCGTTCGGGAACATGAATCCCCTTGATGCGGGCATGGGCGAGAGGGCTGCGCACAAAGGCGACGTCCTGCAACCCGGCCAGGCGGATATCGCCGACGAATTGCCCGCGGCCGCGCATCAGGCGGTCATCCTCCTTGCGGGGCACGCGCGCGCCGACACCCTGCCGTGAGGCAGGGCTGGCTGGCGCGATGTCTCGCTCGTTGCGCATCGACAGACTCCCAATATCTTTCGGTTCGGCGTGCAAAGCTCAGGCCGCGACGGCCTGAGGCAGGATTGGGGCGATGGCGTCGTAACGAACGCCGCTGCGCATGCAGAAAGCCGGCTGCAGCAGGCCTTCGGAGACAGTTTTGGTGTCCTCATTGTCGCGCAGGATGAACTTGCCGGGGATTTGCGAGATCACCGAAACGTCCGCATCCATTCCGGCTTTCAGCGAGCCGATCTTATCGGACAGGCCGATCATCTTCGCCGGGTTCGATGTCACCATCGGCACCACCTGTTCGAGCGTAAGGCCAAGCGCCATCATCGAACTCATCGCCTGGACCAGGCTGAATTTCGCCTGGCCCTTGAACGGATGGTTCTCGTCATCCTCGTGCTCGTCGGGCGTACCGGCAGGAGCGGGCACTTCGGTGTTGTAACCGTGGATGTCGGCACCGAGCGTGTTCGGCACGATGCCGGCGGCTATCGCCTTCTTGGCGAGGCGATAGGAGAAGTGGCTGCCATGGCCGACATCGATCTTGAGGCCGCGATCGATCGCGGCCTGGATCACCGGATGAACTTCGCCCTCGCGATTGACGAAGCCGCCGGGATGCCGCGTGAACGGATGCGCGAGCACGTCGCCTTCCTTGAGCAGCGGGATCACGCGCTCCAGGATCGTATCGACATCCTCGCCATTGGTGCCGCTTTCCGGCAGGCCCCAGAGCTGGCCGAAATGCACATAGACCGGCAGCTCGGCGCGCTTGCCGATTTCCGCCGCCATCTCAATCACGCGGATGCCCCAGCGGGCGAAGCCGCCGATCTCGGCATGCGCCTTGATCCCGCGCACGAGATCGCGATTGGCGACGGCGGATTTCACCGTCGCGTCGATATCGACGCAATCGGGGCTGTAGAGATTGGGATAGAAGTGGCCCTCGAGCCCGCCGACGAGATAGGCCGACAGAAATGCGTAAACCCTGGATTTTGCCGGCTCCGCGATGAAATGACGGAAGCCGGGCAGGGTCATGCAGGACGGGCCGCCTTGATCGATCAGCGTGGTGACACCAGACTGCACGCCCACCATGTCTGGATTCATGCCGAAGCGGCCGGAGACATATTGAAAGACGTGGCCATGGGTATCGATCAGGCCCGGCAGCACCAGCTTGCCGGTGACGTCGATCACCTCGCGTGCGCTCGTCGGAAGAATGTCGGACTGCACCGCGGCGATCTTGCCGCCCCGGATGGCGACATCCTTCATGCCGTCGATACCGGCAGCGGGATCGATGACGCGGCCGCCGCGCAGCAGGATGTCGTATGAGGCAGTAACGGACATGATCGGTCTCCAGAATTTTTCGCGCTCGTTTCTTCCGCGTTTTCTCACGCACCGGAAAATACGAAGCATGCTTCGTATTTGACTAAAGCAAGGGGCGTGCCATTATTGACGAAGCGCAATTCACCGGCGCTGGCCGGTCGCGGGAGATGCAAGTTGTCGGCAAACAAAACGACGCGTGGCGGCGCTGCGCACAAACCCTGGCCGCTGGAACAGCGGCCGGGCTATCTGATCCGACGACTGCATCAGATCCATGTGGCTCTCTTTCAGGAAGCCTGCACGGATTTCGAAATGACGCCGTTGCAATACAGTCTGCTGTCGGCGCTCGCGGTGCGCGGAACCGCTGATCAGACCAGCTTGGCCGCTGATATTGCTCTGGATCGGACGACGACCACTGGCGCGCTGAAGCGCCTGGAAGCTCGTAAGCTGGTCGAGCGGCCGGTAAGCGACGATGATCGACGGGCGCGCGTCTGTAAGCTGACGGCCGCCGGGGCATCGCTGCTGAGCAAGATCGAGGGCGCAGCGCGCGAGGCCCATCGCGAGACGCTGGCGCCGCTCAGCCGGGCGGAGCAGGAGCTCTTTCTCGCGATGATGCAGCGCATCGTGGTCGATCATGCCGACCGTATGCGCGGTTCCGAGGCGCCGATTTGACCAAACGGCTCTTTGGAATGATTAAAAATTGATCGCGCCTGTCGCGGATTCGTGCAAACGCGAGGACGCCCCCGGTTGGGCGAACCGACCTCTTCCGCCAATTTGCCATCCAGCATATTGAAACTGCTAAATGAGGGTGCGAATTCATTCGACCGAGTGAAATGTCGCAGATCGTGCAGCATCGACGGATACATTATGGATCGTAACGACAAACTCTATGGGCTATGGCGCGAGCAGGGCGGGGCCTGTTTTTATTGCGACGGCCCTACATTCGTTCTCGATCGCGAGCCCAAGGATTCCGCGCGGCGCCGTCTTCGGATCGAAATCGGCGTCTCCGGCGCTGGCAAGCATCTCAATCAGCACGTTGCCACGATCGACAGCGCGACGAAGGCGATGGCGTGCAAATTCTGCAATTGCAGCCGCGAGGGCAAAAGTCCTGCAGCTCATCGACGATCGATTCAGGCGGTGGTCGCTGCCGATCGGCATCCGGTGAACCGTTTGATCGAGGTGTACGGAGAAGGGCGCCTGTCGTGGCAGCTCATCGGCGGCAACTGAGAAATAACGTCTCGCCGGTCCAAGCGGAAATTGTCGCCTAGCGCCCGCGCCAATATTGCCAAGGCGGTGGATCAGGGAATGCGAGTTTAAGAAAGTCCAGAAAGACGCGCACGCGGTTACTCAACAATCGCCGGCTCTGATACACGGCATAGATCGGGTGCTCTTCGGGGCATTGATGCTCTGGAAACAGTTCGATCAACCGGCCCTGCGCGAGATCGTCAGCGATCTGCGTCTCTATCAGCCTTACGATGCCGAGCCCTGCACGAGCGAATTGGATCAGGACAGAAGCCTGGTTCGAGCGAATCCGGCTTTTGACGGAAAGCGGGGCGGACTGCCCGTCCTCGCCGCGGATTGTCCAGGTGCTTGCCGCGATCGACGCATGGAAATTGAGACAGGCGTGTTGCGCCAGTTCCCGCGGATGCGACGGGATGCCGTGCTCTGCTAGATAGTCCGGCGATGCGCAGATGATCCAGCGCGTGCTGGTAAAGCGCGTGGCCACCAGCGAGCTATCGCTGAGATGTCCGACATGAATCGTAACATCGGTGCCTTCATCGAGCAGCGGGCCGGGATCGATACGCAGTTGAATCTCGACCTGCAGGTCGGGATGGGCGCGACAGAAATCAGGAAGTTTTTGCGCCAGCACCGTCTGGCCGAAGATGGGCATTGAGCGGATGCGCAGCGTTTCACCGCCGAGCTTGCCGTTGAAGACCGTGGCGTCCGCGGCCTCGACGGCTTCGATGGCGGAAAGAGCGGCCTGATAGAACAGTTCACCCTCGGGCGTCATGACGATGTTGCGGTGCGCACGGCGAAACAGAAGCGCGCCGACGCGCTCTTCCAGGCGCGAGACCAGCTTGCTCACCGCCGACGGTGTGATGGCGAGGTTTCGCGCTGCAGCGGAAAAGCTGCCGTCCTCTGCCGCCCTCACGAAAACCAGCATCTCGGTGTAGCGGTTCACGTTTTCTCTTGTGACCAAAATTCACATCAGGTGTGAAGGATAGAGTATGGAAAGCCATCCGGCAAATCTCTAGCCTTCGATTCAACAGGATGCGGTGCGCTGTAGCCGCCAAGAAACGAAACGGGAGATGAGCCTTGGCCATCAAGGAGAGCGCCGCATCTGCGGTGAATGCTGCGCCGCGTCAACTCGACGCCATTATCATCGGCGCCGGATTTTCGGGCCTCTATCAACTACACAAATTGCGCGACGATCTCGGCTTGAATGCGGTGGTGCTGGAGAAAGCCGATGGCATCGGCGGCACCTGGTACTGGAACCGTTATCCCGGCGCGCGCTGCGACTCCGAGAGCTACTATTACTGTTACTCCTTCAACAAGGAGATCGAACAGGAGTGGAGCTGGAGCGAGCGTTATCCCGAACACCCCGAGATCAGAAAATATCTGAACTTCGTCGCCGACAAGCTCGATCTCAAGCGCGACATCAGACTGAATACGGAAGTCTCTTCTGCCGTATTCGACGATACGGCCAATATCTGGACGGTGCGGACCAAGAGCGGCGAGACATTCTCGGCGCCATTCCTCATCACCGCCGTGGGTTGTCTCTCGACGGCCAATGTTCCGGAAATGAAGGGTCTCGAGACATTCGAGGGCCAGTGGTACCATACCGGCCTGTGGCCCCAAGACGGCGTCAACTTTGCCGGCAAGCGGGTCGGCCAGATTGGTACCGGATCGACGGGCATCCAGGCGGCGCCCGTCATTGCCGAACAGGCCAGGCATCTCACGGTGTTTCAGCGCACTGCCAATTACAGCATTCCGGCCCGCAACGGTCCGGTCACAGCCGAGGACGTCAGGCATACCCGCGAGAATTACGACGAGATCTGGCGGCTGGCGCGTGCCGGCACCAACGGTCATCCGTTCACCATTTCGACGCAGTCGGCATTGTCCGTGTCCGAAGCCGAGCGGCAGGGCATCTATGAGAAAGCATGGGAGCGCGGCGGATTGCGTTTTCGCGCATCTTTCTCGGACGTGCTGCAGAATGCCGATGCTAATCTTACAGCGTCCGACTTTCTCCGCAGCAAGATCAAGGAGGTGGTCAAAGATCCTGCGATCGCCGAGATGCTGACGCCCTATGATCATGGCTTTGCCACCAAGCGCCCACCGATCGACAGCGGCTACTTCGAGACCTTCAATCGCGACAATGTGCTGCTGGTCGATATCAAAGCGGAGCCGATCGTCGAGATCACCCCGAGGGGTATTCGCACCACGAAGCAGCAATACGAGCTCGATATCATCGTCTTTGCTACCGGCTTTGATGCGCTGACGGGACCGCTCGTCAACCTCAATATCAGCGGCAGCGACGGCGCCAGATTGAAGGACGAGTGGTCGGCCGGGCCGCGGACCTATCTCGGATTGCAATCGCCGAAATTCCCGAACCTGTTTACCATTACCGGCCCGGGCAGTCCGTCGGTGCTATGCAATATGCCGATCGCCATCGAGCAGCACGTAGACTGGATTACGGAGTGCATTCGCGCGATGCGCGCTAATGGGCACATGCGCATCGAGGCCGATGCGGATTCCACTGAGAAATGGGTTGCGCATGTGAACGAAGCTGCCGACGCTACTCTGCTGCCGATGGCCAGTTCCTCGTGGTATCTCGGCGCCAATGTGCCCGGCAAGCCGCGTGTCTTCATGCCCTATGCCGGTGGGTTCGCGCGCTACACGGCCATCTGCGACGACGTTGCACAGAGCGGCTATCGCGGTTTTGCGCTGAGTTAGCCGCTGAGGATTCGAAAGTCGTTGGACAGCGCGCCGTTCATGCGGCACGATCTTGCAAGCGAGATGATAACGTCAGGAAAGGAAATAAACGGACTACGACGCTGATTTCAAAATAATAAAATCCGTACCGGCAAAGCCGGACATCAAAATCAGGGAGGGTTCAATGTCAAAGATGACGAAGGGGATTTCGCGCCGCCGCGTCCTCAAGGGGGCTGGCGTTCTTGCGGGGGTGACTGCATTCGGAACGCCGCACATCGCAGGCGCGCAGGCCAAAGTGATCAAGATCGGCTTGCCGACGATCCTGTCCGGCCGTGTGGCCATTCTCGGCACATCCAGTCGCTCTGCAGTCCAGCTTGCATTCAGCCAGATCAACGAAGCCGGCGGTATCAATGGCCGCAAGTTCGAGGTGGTCGACCGCGATTCCAAAGGGCGTCCGGACGAAGCCGCCAAGGTGACGCGGGACCTGATCAATAATGACGGCTGCGATATCATCATCGACGGCGAGGCATCGTCGGGCAGCTTTGCCGTGCATGAGGTCGTGCGCGATCTCGGCATGCTCTGCATTCACACCTGCAGCGAAACATCGTCGCTGACGGCCGATCCCAAACTGTTTGCGAAGAATGTCTTCAGATGCGCCCGTCAGGGCATTCATGACGCCGTCGCCGGCGGCAGCTACGCCGCGACGATTGCGAAGGAGAAGGGGCTCAAGAAGTGGGCGACCTGTTCGCCCGACTATGCCTATGGCCGCGACAACACCGCTGAATTTCTGCAATATGCGAAGCTGTTCGAGCCCTCGATCGAAGTCGTCGATCAGCTCTGGCCAAAACTGTTTGCGCCCGATTACACCGAGAGCATCACCAAGCTCATGCAGGTGAAGCCACAGGCCGTCTATTCGGCGCTGTGGGGTGGCGATCTCGTCGCCTTCATCGAGCAGTCAAACCTCTATCGCGTGTTCCAGAACATCGCCTATTTCTCCGGCGGTCTTGGCGATCCGCCGGTCCTCAGTTCGATTAAGAACCTTCCGCAGGGTCTGAACACGGCCTATCGCTACAACAAGGGGTTCCCTGGCACGCCGGAGAACACCGCGTTCTGCGATGCCTATGTCAAGGTGGCGCCGCATGAGCCCACCAACTGGGCCTGGCAGAACTATGCAGCGGCACAATTCATCATCGAGGCGCTGCGACGTACCAACGGCAACACCGACAGTTCCACGCTTGCCAAGGAAATCTCTGGCATGACGGTGAAGCTGCCCTTCGGCGGCAGCGGCATCACCATGCGCGACAGCGACCATACCATCATCAATTACCCGGTCGCGTGGGGCAAGACGGTCAGCAAATCACCTTGGGTCGTCGACTATGTCGATACCGAATGGTCCAAGATCATCGAGATCGAGAAGCAGTGGAAGAAGGAGAAGGGCTACGCCTGATACCCCACCGAGGCGTTATCGCACGATGGCGCCTTGAGGGCCGGGCCGGCTTTGCAGCTCCGCCAGACCTCCGGTCCGCCGTCCGCGGCGGCCGGAGCATGCTTGCTCCGATCATCGAAGGACCGCCGCCGTGAATCTTGAAGCCCTGTTTTCCTGTCTGTCTTCGTCCGCCTGCGCCGTAACGCAGGTCTCGACGGCGCTGATCATCGGCATGCTGCTGTTTATGGTGGCATCCGGCCTGTCGCTGATTTTCGGCGTGCTCGGCGTCATCAACTTCGCGCATGGCGCGTTCTACATGATCGGGGCTTATTTCGCCTATTCCACCTATATGGCGACATCAAGCTTCTTCCTCGCCTTCCTCGCGGGCGGAGCCGGCGTCGGCCTGATCGGCATCATCTTCGAGCGCTTCGTCATCAGCAGGGTATACGGCAAGGACATCCTGATGCAGCTGCTGGTCTGCTACGCCGTGATCCTGATCTTCGACGATCTGGTGAAGATCATCGCCGGGCCCGAATACAAGATGATGGGTATGCCGGAAGTCTTTGCGCTGCCGCCGCTCGAGTTCCTCGGTGGTTTCATCCCGGCCTATTACGTCTTCATGATCGCCACCAGCCTGTTGATCGGTGCAGGTCTCTGGCTCGCCATCGAGAAAACCCGGATCGGCAAGATCATCCGCGCGTTGGCGATCAACCCGCAGATGGTCGGCGCGCTCGGCATCAACACGACGCTGCTCTATGCGGCGGTGTTCGGTGTCGGCTGCGTGCTCGCCGGCATCGCTGGTGCTCTCGCAGCGCCGACCCGCACACTGACGCCGGGCATGGGACTGTCGATCCTGATCGAGAGCTTCATCGTCACCGTGATCGGCGGCATGGGGTCGATCGTCGGTGCGCTGATCGCAGCTCTGCTGATCGGTTTCACGCGTGCCTTCGGGGCGATCGGTTTTCCGCTGTTCGTCGACGGCATCATGTTCGGCATGATGGCCATCGTTCTGATCGTCAAGCCGAGCGGTCTGCTTGGCCGGGAGGTCGCGCGATGACGAGGCCGGGCTTCCTCCGCGACATCTCGATCGCGATTCTCGCACTTGCCATTCTGGTGGCGATCCCGTTCATCTTCACAAAGCCATCGCTGCGCGACTTCCTCATCTATGTCATGGCCTATGGCCTGCTGGCGATGTCGCTGAACCTGCTCGTCGGCCTGACCGGACTCGTGTCGTTCGGCCATGCCGCGTTCTTCGTTTCAGGCGCCTACATGTTCGGACTGCTGATGCAGTCCGGTCGGATGTCCATTCCGATCGCCATGCTGGTTACCGTCGTCGGTACAGCCGCGCTCGCGCTGGTCATCGGTGCGATCTGCGTGCGACTGAAGGAGATCTATTTCTCCTTCATTACGCTGGCTTTTCAGATGTTCATCCACTCGATCATCCTGACATGGGTGAGCCTTACCGGCGGCGATCAGGGCCTGCGCGGCGGCATACCGCGTCCGCCGTTTCTGGGCATCGATCTCGGCAACAGCATTGCGCTCTACATCTTCTGCGCCTTTGTCTTCGTCATTTGCATCGCCATTATGCGGCAGGTCTGGCAGTCGCCGTTCGGTTACACGCTGCGCCTGATCCGCGACAATCCGAACCGCGCCAATTATCTCGGCGTCGACATCATTCGCATGAAGCTGGGCATCTTCGTCCTGGCCGGCGCCATGGCCAGCGTCGCGGGGATCCTGCTGGCGCTGTTCGTGTCGGGCGCCTATCCGGAGTTCGGCTTCTGGACCACATCCGGTGAAGCCATCTTCATGATCATGCTCGGCAGTTCGCAGCTCTTCATCGGTCCGGTCATTGGCGCGATCCTGCTGCGCTTGCTGGAGCATTTCGTGTCGATCTATACCGAGCATCATGGCCTGGTGCTCGGCATCGTCATCCTCGCGATCGTGCTTGGCCTGCGTCGCGGCGTCGCCGATTTCGCCATGGAGTTCTTCGAGCGGCGCAAGGCGGCGAAGGCGCCTGCGCCGAGCACCGAACAAAAGGCTTTTGCGAAAGAGAGGGTCGCATGATGCTCTCGGTGCAGAATCTCGACAAGCGCTTCGGCGGCGTTCACGCGACGCGCAATGTTTCGATCGACTTTCCCGAGGGATCGCTGACCGCGATCATCGGGCCGAACGGCGCTGGGAAGACCACATTCTTCAACCTGATCTCAGGGGCATTCCGGCCGAATTCAGGCAAGGTGATTTTCGACGGGCAGGACATTGTCGGCAAATCGAGCCTCGAAGTGGTGCGGCTCGGCATGATGCGCGCGTTTCAGGTGGCGGAGATCTTTCCGAGCCTGACAGTCAGCGAGGCCATTACCGCTGCGGTGATCTCGCATCAGCGGAAATCCTGGACCTTCCTGAGCCGCTTTCCGCTTCCGGAGACCAAAGCGCGCACGGAAGAGATCATAGAGCTGCTCGGCCTTGAGGATAAAACGGAGACCCTGTCGCGAAATCTTTCGCACGGTGACCAGAAGCTGCTCGATATCGGCCTTGCGCTTGCCATGGACCCGAAGGTGCTGCTGCTCGACGAGCCGACCGCAGGCATGGGGCCGGACGAGCGCTGGCGCATGATCGGCAAGGTGCAGCATCTGTGGCAGGTCAGGAAGATGACCGTGCTCTTCATCGAGCATGACATGGATATCGTCTTCAAGATCGCGCAGCAGATTCACGTCCTGAAATACGGTGCCGTACTCGCGACGGGAACGGCCGACGACATCCGGCGCAACCAGGATGTCATCGATGCCTATCTCGGCACTGACCATCATCTGTCCGAAGCGGCGGGAGCGGTATGATGGGTGAACCGTTCCTCAATGTTCAAGGCGCCGATGTCTATTACGGCGCGAGCCAGATCCTGTTCGGTGTCGATCTTGCGGTCGAGCAGGGGCAGACCATGGCGTTGCTCGGCCGTAACGGGGCCGGCAAGTCCACCACCTTCAAGATGATCGCCGGCCTCGCACCGCCGAGCCGCGGCACGATCGCATTGGCCGGGCAGGGGCTGGCAGGTCGCCCTTCTTACAAGATCGCGCGTTCCGGCATAGGCTATGTGCCAGAGAACCGCCAAGTGTTTCCCGAACACACCGTCGATGACAATCTCATCGTCGCCGCCAAGAAAGGCCCGCGCGGCGACCTGCACTGGACGCGCGAGCGGATCTACGACGTCTTTCCAATCCTCGCGACCATGAAGGAGCGCATGGCGGGGCGGCTGTCCGGTGGCGAGCAGCAGATGCTGACCATTGCGCGGACGCTGATGGGTAATCCCGACGTCCTGCTGCTCGACGAGCCGAGCGAAGGCCTCGCGCCGATCATCGTGCAGGCCATCGGGGAGCTCATCAAAACGTTGCGGGGCATGGGCGTCACTATCCTTCTGGCAGAGCAGAACATGCATTTCTGCCTGGGCATCGCCACCCACGCCACGGTGATCGACAAGGGCCAGATCGTCTATCGCGCCACCGTCGACGAACTCCGACACAACGAGGCGATCAAGCAGCGCTATCTCGCGGTCTGACCGCGCAACCAAGAAACGCAGAAAGGAGTGCAGTGATGAAACGGGACGAAGGACGCGACCGCATTGCCGTGGTGACGGGCGGCGCCAGCGGCATTGGCCTTGCGACGGCCACTGTCCTGATCGAGCGCGGCTGGCGCGTCGTGATTTCTGACATCAATGCCAAGGCCAATACGGAATCCGCCGCGAAAATCGGCGCAGAGTCTATGCCATTCGATGTCACTGACGAGCACGCGACCGAAGCGGCCTTCGCCGATATCGAAGCGCGGCTCGGGCCGATCGAAGCCTTGTTCGCCAATGCCGGAGTGATCCAGTCGGGCGGTCGATCGGAGGAGCTTCCGCTTGCCGAATTCGACAAGGTCATCTCTGCCAATCTGCGCGGCGTCTATGTGTCCTGCATCACCGCGGGCAAACGCATGACGAGGCGCGGCCGCGGCGGCATCGTCATCACTGGCTCGGTCACCGCCTCGCGCACGGCGCCCCTCCATGCTTATGCGCCATCCAAGGCGGCAGCCGTGCACATGGCCGCGTGTCTCGCCGCCGATTGGGGGCGTTCGGGTGTGCGCGTCAATGCGGTCTCGCCGGGCTATGTCGGCACCCCGCCATTGCTTGCCAATATCGAGCGCGGCACGCGCGACAAGAGGCTATTGACCGAAGGCTCGGCGCTCGGCCGCATGGTCGATCCCGAAGAGATCGGGCGTGGCGTCGCTTTCCTGCTGTCGGATGATGCGTCGGCCGTGACCGGCATCAACCTGCCGATCGATGCCGGCTGGCTCGCAGGCTCGCATCTCACGACCTATGGCGGCGTGCCGGCGGCACGCTGAGCCTTATCCTCTCGTTCGCATCGATTGTCGCTGACGCTGTGAGCGCCTGCAGCCGCCAGCCATATATGGGAAACGCATCATGACATCCGCAGAGACGTCCCCCTTCGATCTGACCGGGCGCCGCATCGTGATCGCCGGTGCCGCTGGCGGCATCGGCAGCGCCACGGCCAGGCTCTGCGCAAGGCAAGGCGCTCAACTCGTACTGCTCGACATCGTCGGCAAGGATCGCATCCGTGAGCGCGTCGGCGCCGAGCTTGCCGATCGCTCCGAGATCTTCAGCCTCGACACCGGTTCGCGCGCGGATGTCACCACCGTCGCGAAGCAGGTCGGTCCCGTCTACGGTCTCGTCGATACCGCGGCCATCGCGCCGCATGACGACTGGATGGCCGAGGACTGGGACGAATCCCTCGACCGCGTCATCCGTGCCAATGTCAAAGGCCCGATCAATCTGACGCGCGCTTTCCTGCCGGGGATGATGGAGGCAGGCGAGGGCCGCATCGTGCTGTGCGGCTCGGTTGCAGGCTGGATGGGTGGCCTTCGTACAGGTCCTCACTATGCCTTCGCCAAGGGTGGCATCCACTCCTTCGTTCGCTGGCTCGCGCGTCAGGCCGCGCCACGCAATGTGCTGGTCAACGGTATCGCGCCGGGTCCGGTCGAGACCGCGATGACCGAAGGCAAGGGCTACGACGTCTCGCTCTATCCTTTGCAGCGGATGGCGAAAGCTGAGGAAATCGCAGCGACGGCCGTTTTCCTGTGCGGTGCCGGCGCAGGCTATGCCTCTGGCGCCATCTTCGATATCAACGGCGCCACCCACTTCCACTGATGGCGATCAGATGGTTCTGGTCGCGATCAGGATCGAAATCGTCAGCAGCACGGCGATGATTACGGCGATGAAGGGCAGCATGGCGCGATAGGCGTCACGCTCGTGGCCGGGCGTGCCGGCCAGATTGCAGACGATCGACATCCGCACCGGCGAGACCATGTTGAGTGACAGCGCCGCCGCATGCTGGAGAGCGACCACGGCTGCCACGTCGAGGGCGGCTTCCTTCGCGAGGCTAAGTTGCGCCGGCATGAACAGCCCATTGGCGGCATTGCCGCTATTGGCGAGCGCTCCGAACACCGCGGAGATCATCGGCGTCACTGTCACCGACCAGACACCGAAGGTGTCATACATGCCGCGCGCGAGGCCGCTGGCGATCCCCGAACGCGACAGCAATTCGGCCATCATCGAGAACACGATCACCGTCAGGACGGCGAGCCGACCGGTCTTCCAGGCGGCTCTCATCTCGATCGGGAAGGCGCGATGGTGACCGCGCACCAACCCCGTCAACACAGCGGCAATCACCAGCCACGTGCCGGCGTGAAACAGTGGCGCCCAGATCGGTGTGCCGACAAATGGATTGATGGCCCAGGAGCTCTGCAGGAACTGGTTCAGCGGCGATATGAGGCGCGTCATGGCCAGCCAGCCGATCAGCAACGTGAACGGCAGCATGCGTCTTGCGGCGATGAGGAGCGCTGCACGATCCGGCTTTTCGTCGATCAGGTAACGCAGCACGATCGCTGGCCCGAACGCCGCCAGCATGGCCGGCTCGGGGCCGAGAAAGGCTGTCGCGACGATCGCGCCGCCGAGACTGGCGAGCAGCCAGATCGCTTCGCTGATCCGCTCATGCCAACCTGCCGCGATGCCTGCCTTGTCGGCCATCCGCCAATAGATCGGCAGCCACAGGATATTGAAGGCCAGATAGATGAAGCTCGTGCGCAGCGCCAGCGCTGTGGGATCGGTGCGCGCGAAGGCAGCGCCGACCACTGCGCCGCTGCCCATGGCGCCCCACACAATCATCGTCTGGCTGATCAGCGAGAAGGCGAGCAGTTCGATCGGCTTCAGGCCAAGGCGCCGGATCAGCACCATCGTGCCCATGATGCCAATGCCGAAGCCGGTCGCGGATTCCGCGAATGGACCGATCAGATAGCAGGCCGTGAACAGCAGGCGGCGCCGCGCGCGCGCATCGGGCAGTGACGTCTCGACCGGCATCTCCGCATTGCCGGGCCGGATCGCCATTTGCCAGAACAGCAGGCCGCCGAGAATATAGGGCACAACAATCCAGCCGATCCAGGCGCCCCGCAGCAAGGCCGTGCCGGCGTCAGTGACAGAGAACAGATGCGGGGCGGTCGTCATTGTCACGGCAAATGCGGTGGCGAGACCGATCAGCGATGCGGGAAGCGTTCCGGCCCATCCGCTGGCGATCGCACCGATAACGACGAGCGCCGGCAAGGACCAGGCGAGATACAGCAATTGTGAGCCCCCCAACTTTTTTGCTCAGGAGGACTGAAGAAATACGAACAAGGCACAACGCCCATGGCATCGCAACGCCATCCCTGCCGGGGCACAATGCCCCGACGCGGGCTGCCGCGCCAGCGCCGTCAGGTCACGTGGCGCAGCGCTAACGGAAGGGCTGCCATTCGCTGTTGAAGGATGACATCACCCGCCAGCCTATTCCGGTTTGATTCCGGCATCCTTCACCACCTTGGCCCATTTGCCAATCTCGGTCTTGATCTGGTGAGTGAAGGCCACGGGTGTGCCACCGACGGGCTCCACGCCTTGATCGAGGAAGCGTCGTTTGACATCGTCCTGTTTGAGGATCGCGTTCATCTCCGCATTGAGCTTGCGGACGATCTCTTCGGGCAATCCGGCAGGGCCGACCACGCCGAACCAGACATTGACTTCGTAGCCGTTCACGCCGGCTTCGGAGACGGTTGGCAGATCGGGCGTCAGCGTGGAGCGAGTCTTGCTGCTGACGCCGAGGGCGCGCAGCTTGCCGCCATTCACTTGAGGCAGCACATTTGGCGTATTGTCGAAGGCGACGTCGATATGACCGCCGAGCATGTCGTTCACCATCGGCGCGCTGCCTTTGTAGGGCACGTGGACGATGTCGACACCCGCCATGCTCTTGAACAGCTCCATGGACAGGTGATTGGACGAGCCAATCCCGGTCGAGCCATAGGTCACCTTGCCTGGGTTCTGGCGCGTATAGTCAATCAGCTCCTTCACGGAATTGACCGGCAACGATGGTTTCACCACAAGCAGGTTCGGGGTTTGGCCGGCGAAGATGATCGGCGTGAAATCCTTCACCGTGTCATAAGGCAGGTTCTTGTAGATGCTGGGATTGGCGCCGAACGGGAAGGCCACGCCAAGCAGCGTGTAGCCATCCGGCGCGGCCTTGGCGACGACCTCAGTGCCGATCAGCGTGCCGCCGCCGGGCCGGTTCTCGACCACCACGGGGACGCCGAGCGACTCCTGCAGTTTCTGCGAGAAGATCCGCCCGAGCGTGTCGTTGAAGCCGCCGGGCGGATAGGGAACGATATATTTGATCGTCTTGCTGGGATAGGCCTCGCCGGCCGGCGGTGTCGCCTGCGCATGCGCGCAGGCGGTCCCGACCAGCAGGAGAATGAGCGCGCGACAGGCGAAGTGAACGAAACGCTGGGCGCGCAGTACGACTTCCACCTGGCGCGTGTCAGACATAGCAAGGTCCTTCGATCAGCGGGTGAGCATTGATGAAGGCCTCGTCGATCTCGACGCCGAGGCCCGGGATTTCCGACGGCGCGACGCAGCCATTGGCATCGAGCTTGTAGGGAACGCCGCCGACTTCATCGCGGAACGGATTGTGCTTGGCGACGTCGCCCTCGAAATAGCCGGGGTCTTCCACGGCAGCGAGCACGTTGATGGTCGCAGCCATGTTGATGCCGGTCGCCGAGGTGTGCGGGTTGAACGACAGCTTCCACGCTTGAGTCATGCCGGCGATCCGCATGGCCTCCGTCACGCCACCCGTCTTAGATAGATCCGGCTGCACGAAACTCACGGCGCGATCCTCGATCAGGCGGTTGAATTCGTAGCGGGTAAAATGGTTTTCACCGGCAGCGAGCGGCGTGGAGCCCATCGCAGCGGCAGCCTGATAGGAGCGATAGTCGAGTGCCGGGAACGGCTCTTCGAGCCAGCCGATCTGCAGGTCGTCATAGGCCGGCATCACGCGGCGGACATCGTCGAGCGTGTAGCCGGTATTGGCATCGACCAGAATCTCGATGCTGTCGCCGACAGCCTTGCGCACTGCGGTGGCGCGCGCAACGTCGTCACGCGGATTGTCGCCGACGCGAAGCTTCACGGCGCGATAGCCTTGCGACACGTAGCCCTGCGCTTCTTCAGCCAGCGACTCCGGCGCCTGCCAGCCGAGCGAGATTCCGCCCGCATAGGCCTTGATGGGCTTCGACGCGCCGCCGAGCAGCTTGTAGAGCGGCCAGCCGGCCGCCTTGGCGCGGATGTCCCACAAAGCGAGATCGAGGCCGCTGAGCGCCATGGCGGCAGCATAACCCATGCCGTGGCTGGAGAGCTGCATCTGATAGACGCGGTGCCAGACGCCAACCACATTCATCGCATCCATGCCCGTGACGAGTTCGGCGATGGTCGTATCGATCAGCTTGGCGATGGCGCCGGGGCAGCGGCCGTGATGCGCTTCGCCCCAGCCGGTGATGCCTTCATCGGTCGTGACTTTCACCAGCACGGCGTCGCGTTTGACGGCACGGCCGATACCGAGGCGGACATTCTGGCCTTGCGGCACGCGGTAGGAGATCGGAACGGCTTTGATCGCAGTAATCTTCATGGGAGCCTCATGCTGCCTTGTGAGCGGGATTGACGAGATTGCGCGGCGTCTCGCCGCGCAGGATACGGAGCATTTCTTCGGCTGCGCCGACGGCCATGCCGCGGCTGCTGCTGGCAGTGAGCGCCGCCGCATGCGGCGTGAGAAGGAGGTTCGGGCAGTCGAACAGCGCGTCATCGGCGGGCAGGGGCTGGATGTCGAATACATCCAGTGCCGCACCGCCGAGCTTGCCTGCCTTCAGCGCGGCGATCAGCGGCGCATTCTCGACGACAGCGCCACGCGAGACGTTGATCAGCACCGCACCCCGCTTCATCTGCGCAATGCGGTCGGCATTGACGAGGCCGCGCGTCTCGTCCGTCAGCGAGCAGCAGATCACCAGCGCGTCGCTGCGGGCGAACAGTTGATCGAGCGAAACCTCCTCGACATCGGCCGGCAACGCCCCCTTGCGGCGCGAGGTGCCGATCACGTTCATGCAAAAGCCCTGTTTTGCGATCTGCGCGATCCGGCGGCCGATGGTGCCGACGCCAAGAATGCCGAGCGTCGCGCCGTTCAGTTCGGTGAAGCCGTCGGTCGTGGCACGTGCGGATCCCCAGCCAGTGCTGCGCATGAGATCGTTCATCACATGGATCGGGCGCCGTAGATGCATCAGCGCCGACATCGCATATTCGGCGACCGCCGACGTATTGCTACCGGGAAGGTTGGCGACGGCAACGCCTTTGGCTGTCGCCGCATCCACCGGAATGAAATCGAGGCCGACGCCGTGACGCACCATGCCTTTCAGACGCGGCGCGTGATCGACGATATCGTCCGGCAGCTTCGCACGCACGATGATGCCGTCGGCCTCCCTGGCCCATTCGCGCAGCGTCTCCGGTTTGGTATCGGGCGCGGTGATCAATCGTGCATGCGGCTTGAGGAGCGCCTCGCCATCGGCATGCATGGGATTGGTCAGAAGAATGGTGGGCAGTTCAGGCATCGAAGGCCGGTCCTTCCGTGATGGGATTTGCGAGCTGGCCGAGGCCTTCGACAGCAGCAATGACGGTCGAGCCCGCCTGCAGCCACGCGGGCGGCTTGTGCATCGCTGCGACGCCTGCGGGTGTCCCCGTGGCGATGACATCGCCGGGCTCGAGCGGACCGCGATGCGAGAGCCAGGAGACGAGCTCGGCCACACCGAAAATCATGTCTCTGGTCGATCCCCGCTGCAGCACCTTGCTGTCCACGGTGAGCGAAACGCCAAGCGCGTGTGGATCCGGGATCTCATCAGCCGACGCGAGGAACGGGCCGAAAGGACCGAAGGTTGCGATGTTCTTGCCGCGATCAAAATTGCCGTCGGCCTTGATCATCTCGCTGGCGCTGACATCGTTGAAGCAGCCGTAAGCCGCAACATATTCGAGCGCCTGTTGCTTCGAGACATTCACCGCGCGCTTGCCGATTACGGCGGCGAGCTCTGCTTCATAGGTGCAGCCGCCGATCCCGGCCGGCAACACGATGCTGCGTCCCGCGGCGATCACCGTCTTCGGCGTCTTCATGAACAACACCGGCTCCGGCGGTGGCGCGATGCCACGTTCGGCGACGGCATCGCGATAATTGTGCGCGATGCCGAAGATGCGCGGCGGCGCCGGCAGTGGCGCCAGCAGCGTCACCTGGTCGAGCGTCAGCTTTGCGGCATCGGCCAGACCGTGAGCGGTGATGATGCTGACCATCTTGCCGAGCCCCGCGTCGAGAAACGACTGCAGCTGCGGCGCCGTGCCGTTCAGGCCATCGCGCATTGATGGATGCGCGAGATCGAAGATGACATCGGTCGGCCTGGTGCCGTCACCCTGCAGGACGCCGGCGCGAGTCGAGCCCGCATGGGCAAAAGTCACGAACCTCATGAGTGCGATCCAGCCATTACGCGACGCGATATTTGTCGATCACCGCGCGATCGACCTCGATGCCAAGACCGGCGCCGGTCGGAACGGCGATCACGCCATTGACCTGATTGATTGGCTTGACGGCGAGATGATCGCGGAACGGGTTTTCCTCCTGCTCGAATTCGAGCATCGGCGGCATCGGGAACAGGCTCGGCGGCTGGTTGGGGATCGATGCAAGGAAATGGATGGTCGCGGAAAGGCCGACCACCGAGCCCCAGGCATGCGGCACGCATTCGACGCCATGGGTGCTGGCGAGTGCCGCGATCTTCTTGCATTCGGTGATGCCACCAGCCGCGCAGACATCCGGCTGCACGATATCCATCGCCTTGCGCACGATGGCATCGCGAAAACCCCAGCGCGTGAACTCGTTCTCGCCGCCGGCGACCGCCATGTCGAGCGACCGGGTGACCTCGATATAGCCGTCGATATCTTCCGGCGAGATCGGCTCCTCGAACCATTCGATGTCGAGTTCTTCCAGCTTGCGGCCGAGCTTGATGGCGGCGGGCACTGTGAGACAGTGATTGGCGTCTACCATCAATTTGATGTCCGAGCCGATCGCCTCGCGCACCGCCTTGACGCGCTCGTAGTCGCGCTTGATGGAGCCGAGACCGATCTTCATCTTGATCGCCTTGAAGCCGGCCTTCTTGTAGCCTTCGGCCTCCTCGACGGCTTCGTCGATAAGGCGCTCCATGTCGGTGAAGTAGAGGCCGGTCGCATAGCAGTCGACTTCGGTGCGGAAGGCGCCGCCGATCAGCTTGTGCACCGGCTTGTTGCAGGCCTTGCCGATGATGTCCCACAGCGCGATGTCGATGCCGCTGATGGCGGCGATCGACATGCCCTTGGGGCCGTAGTCCTTGATGCGATTGTAAAGGTCTTCCCAAATCACCTCGACATCGAACGGATCGCGGCCGATGACGCGCGGCGCGAGCTGTGTATCGATGAAGGCTTTTGCGACGGCGGAGGGGCCATAGCATTCGCCCCAACCGACGATGCCGTCATCGGTTTCGATTTCGACGAGGCAGGTGCCACGCGTCTTGTAGAGCCATCCGCGCGACGACGTGAACGGGCGCTGCACGGGAGCGGCGACGACATGGCAGGTGATCTTCTTGATTTTCAAAGGGAGGTCCTCGTCGATAGGGCAGATGAATGCCGCCGGCGCCGCAGCGCCGGCAGCGGTTATTCCTTCGGGAATGTCTGTGCGGCGACCTTGCCGATGGCTACGGCGACGCCGTCGACTTCCTTGGCGAGCGCATCGCCCGTGAGGTCGTCGACCAGAAAGACGTTCTTCTTGGCGAATTCCTTGAAGCGCGGATCCTGGATGGCGGCGCGGAAAGCCGTCACCAGCTTGGAACGGACATCGTCGGGCAGACCGGCGGGGCCGACCACATAAGCCATCTGCACGACAGGGCCGTATGGAAAGACGTCGAAGCCACGTTCCTTGAAGGTTGGCACGTCCGGGAACATCTCCAGCCGCTCATTGGCGAAGATGCCGATGGGCGTGAGCAGCTTTTCCTGGATCTGGCCGAGCGTTTCCGACGGCTTGAGCACGCCGGAGTCGACGTGTTGACCGATCAGGTCAGCCACGACTTTGGAGCCGCCGGTATAGGGCACGTTGACATATTCGACGCCTGCCGCACGCGCGGTCATGGAGGCGAAGATGTGATTGAGATTGTAGTTGCCAGGCGTGCCGACCGTCACCTTGCCGGGCTTGGCCTTCATATTGGCGATGTAGTCGGGCAGGGACTTGATGGTGCTGGTGGACGGCACCAGCAACATCAAGGGATCGGTCGAGACGCGCGCGATATGCGTGAAGTTCGCATTGGTGAGCCCGTTCGCCTTGTTCTGGGCGATCAGCGCCAGCGTCGAACTGGTGCCCATGCCGATGAGATAGCCATCGGGCGTCGAAGTCGCGACGCGCTTCATGCCGATGACGCCGGTCGCACCCGGGACGTTTTCGATGACCAGCTTGATCCCGTGCTCGCGCAGGATCGGATCGAGGGCACGCGCGGCGACATCATTCGAGCCACCGGCATTCCAGGGAACGATGAAGGTGATGTCCTTCTGCGGGAACCCGGACTGGGCGAGGGACGGGGAAACCGCAAATAAACCAATTCCGGCAGCACAGAGCGCTGCACGCCCAAAGGACGTGATGATCGACATTGTTTTCCTCCCATTTTTGTTGTTTGTTATAACAAACATATTCAGAGGTCAACGCGGTATCTGCATCCGATTTGCGGAATCGGGGCCCAGTGGGGTAGCGAGCAAGGAATGACATCGCTCAAGCGCATTGAACGTGAACCGCTCTGGGATCTGGCCCATGCGCAACTCCGCGACGCACTGCTGGCTGGCCGGTTCGCGCCGGGCACCGTATTGACGCTGCGGTCGTTGGCGGAGACGTTCGGGACATCGATCACGCCGGTCCGCGATGCGGTCACGCGTCTCGTCGCGCAGGGGGTATTGCAGCAAGGGCCGCGCAATGCGGCGATCGTTCCGCATCTGACGCGCAGCGAACTCGCGGATCTCACGATCGTGCGCTGTGCGCTCGAAGGCCGGGCCGCGCGGGAGGCCGCGAGCAGGCCTCAGGCTGCTTCACTTGAGCGTCTTCACGCGCTGCTTGCCAAGATGCAGTCGCTGATCGCCGCGCGTTCGCTCGAAAGCTATCTCGAACACCATCGCAAGTTTCATTTCGAGATTTACGCCATGTCTGGCGTTCCGATTCTCGTCGAGACCATCGAGAACATGTGGCTGCGCTGCGGCCCCGTTCTGTCCTTCGTGATCCCGGAATATGTGGTGCTGCTGAAGGGGTGGGACCACCACACCGCTGCGCTCAAGGCGATCGTCGCTGGCGACGGTGCAGCGGCAGAGCGCGAGATCGTGGCCGATATCACGGAAGCGGCGCAGTATCTGAGCGGACTGGCAGATGCCGGCGGTCAGCTCCGCCGCCCGATGCCGGAGACTGCGGCCGGCTAAGTGTCGCCGCAAGATTGCCGCATCCACAGCCACGGACAGGCATCTGGATTTTAACCGTCGTCCTGCCTATATTGGTTCTGTCGCAAGACGATGGCGCTGAACCTCACGATGGACCGCAGGCAGACCCGGGGGCAGTACCCGGCGCCTCCACCTCAGCAGCTTCTGATTTGATTTCTTGAAGAGGTCAGGATTCAGGGCTGCTCAGGCGGGGGCGAAACAGGATCGATGGCTGCGAAGAAGTCGCGAATTGTGCTCGGCATGATACCGCCGTTATCGGGTCAAAAACCTAAATGCCAACGACAACGTTAGCATGAACGAAGTGCGCCTCGCGGCGTAACCGTTCGGGGTTGGTCCACCTAGCAACAGAACGGCCGGCCGCGTCATCCTTCGGGATGGCGCGGTTTTATTTTGGCTCCATGCTTTCAGCCTGTGAACTGTGCCGACCTGTCGCGCGTGCTGGCCCGCGATGGCAAGCTGTTGCCAAGGGGGCGACGCAATTCGATCACTTTGGAATGCCAACTGTTACGCATTCTCGATCGGACATGAGGAGAGCAACCTATGGCGCGAAATTTCGGCGTTCACCGGCGGTTCAACAATCCGGCCGATGCACCGGTGTGGCCGCTATGGATGATGACATTTGCGGCGGTTGCCGTGATCAATGCGGCGACTTTTTTGCCGACGCGTTAGCGCGGCTCCAACGAATTAACCTGCGTTAGCGGCGGCGAGGCAATGCAAGGCATTTTCACGCCATCAATTTAAGTCTCGACTGATACATCGCTCCGAAACACAATCGGGGGCGATCGTGACCGAGACTTTGCTTGTGCTGGCGGCCGTCGCGGGCGCCATCTGCCTGGGCGTCCAGATCTATCTGTGGCGGCAAGATGTGCTGTGGGGACCGTATATCCGCCGCGAGGAGCGGGGCGGGCGCCTATACGGCTGATCGCGACGTCGCTTATTTCAGCAATGTGCGTCGCTCACTTGAGCGACGCATTGATCGACGTGAATTTGCCTTTGAGATTGCTGCCGGTGCCGTTGACCACGGCGATGATCGCAAGCGCAATGCCGGCTGCGATGAGGCCATATTCGATGGCCGTTGCGCCCGACTCGTCGGCAAAGAAACGTTTGATCAGCGTCATGGTCCGGGACGCTAGAAATCCCGGGTGAATCGCTCGTAAATAGATACCAGATATCCGGCGGTAAAATAGGCGGATGAGATCCGTCCGTGTGGTTACGTTCTTGGGCCAGCGTGATTTGAGGTTGCGCCGTGGCGCGCCCGCGACAGTTTTGTGTTTACCATAACCGGGTTCTCCCCATTTTCGCCCTGATCCAGCTACGTTATGTTCACCATGCGATGTGGATATGGGCCATATCGTAATTTTGTGGTCATGGGGTTGCCCGGATGGGCAGGTGGCCGCAGCAATGGTATTGGGGCGTATGGGGATTCTTCGGTCACAGCGGTTCGGCCGGGCTGCGGGAGCAGCAGTAGCGATGAGCGCCTGCCTGGCGCTGGCCAATTGCTCCCAAACAACCAGTTTCAGCCGTGTCGATCCGAAATATGGCGTCTCCAGCAGTCCGCGCGTGGTTGGCATGGGTGAGCCGGTTCCCAAAGGCGGCGGCACCTATCGCGTCGGCAAGCCCTATGTGGTCGCCGGGCGCACTTACGTCCCTGAAGAGGATGCGAATTATCGCGCCGAAGGCATCGCCTCCTGGTATGGCGACGCGTTTCATGGCCGCCTGACTGCCAATGGCGAGGTCTTCGACATGGCGTCGCTGACTGCGGCGCATCCGACCTTGCCGATCCCAAGCTATGCGCGCGTCACCAATGTGCGCAACGGTAAGTCGCTGATCGTGCGCGTCAACGATCGCGGTCCCTATCACGGCAATCGCCTGATCGATGTGTCGAACAAGGCGGCTGAACTCCTCGAATTCAAGGGCAACGGCACTGCGCGGGTGCGCGTCGAATATGTCGGCCGTGCTCCGCTGGAAGGCTCCGACGATCGTCAACTCATGGCAACGTTGCGCACTGGCGAGCCGGCGCCATCGCCCTCGGTCGTACGTGTCGCCTCGGCACGATCATTTGTGCCGGATATGCAGGGCGGTCGCGTCGCTTCGCGCGATATCCCGATGCCGGAAGGGCGGCCGTATTCGTTGGGCAACACCGCTGCGGATCGCCAGACGTCGGAGATGTCGTCCTCCGGCCGCCATCGTTCGGCTGCCACCTATCCCGCCGAGAACCCGCGGGCCGTCTCCTATGAGGGCAATGCCGCCTACGCGGCTCCGGCCGAACCGGCGTTCCGCGATAACGGCACCGTGGATGCCCGTGGCGCTGCTGCGATCCTTTCGGGACGCGGTCTTTACTAACTCTCGCATTCACATCGCTGTGCGAAGCACCGATGCGCCATCGTGCCGGCGCCTCTCGTGCATTGATCGATCGTCAGAACGGCACGCGTGCCTTCGCACTAAAGCTCCAGATGCGCGTGGTGCTGCCGATCCCGCCGAGTTCGCCGCCGATGAGAACTCCCGCCCCATTGGCGAACTTGCTGCCGAGACCGCCGGACGCGCGGGCCGACCAGCCTTGCAGCAATGGCGTCGAGGCCAGTGTCGGGTCGTCGGCGCCAGCGAGGGGGGCGGCGTTGGCCTGGCTGAAATAGTAGTCGCCATAGATGCCGAGATAGGGCGTCAGCACGATGCCG
This sequence comes from Bradyrhizobiaceae bacterium PARB1, assembly GCA_002256345.1. Taxonomy (GTDB): domain Bacteria; phylum Pseudomonadota; class Alphaproteobacteria; order Rhizobiales; family Xanthobacteraceae; genus Tardiphaga. Next base: position 382,964 of record NKIY01000002.1, read on the forward strand.
TCGAACCATGAAAGCGGATAGCCGCCTCTCAGGCCCGCCGAAGCGCGACCGCTGGCGAAGTCGTGAGTGCCCTGCAGTGTGCCCAGCGAGTCCGTATAGGCGTTCTGGTGCTCCCAAAGCGCGTAGACGCGCAGTGAAGGCTCGAGCAGGAAGTCCGCAATCTGGTGCGAGCCTGTAAAGCCGGTCGCGAACATCCAGCGCTGGCCGTTGAAATTACCCTGTGCCGCGCCGGCCGATCCCTGATAGCCGATGCCCGAATAGGTCAGCGCCGCGTCGTAGCGGAGCGCCGGCGTGATCAGCCAGCCGAGATAGGTGCCGATGGTCCAGCCATCGCCGCGCAGCCGGCCATTGATGTCCTGCTGCGTGTAGTTGAAGGTCTCCCATCCGCCGACCATGCCGACCAGAAAATTGGGCGCGACCTTGTAAGTGAGACCGAACAGGGCATTGACCTGCATGCCGTAGAGCGAGGACTGGCTGGCCTGGTTGACGCCCGCCGGAGTTGTCGAATTGCTCCAGCGATCGACGCCGGTCCTGCGCACATCTGCCCAGAGCAGCCACTCTTTCTCCTCACGCCATCGCGGCGGCGCCTTGCGGATGGTCTGCCGGTCGATGGCCGCGAACGCGTCATCGACTCGCAAGGACGGAGCGCGTCCGCGGCGCTCACCGCGCTCGTCCGTCGTCGTAGCGATACCCAGGGCAGCAGCATGGTTGCCGCTGTTCAGCGAGGTGGTCGCAGGTGACGGCAGGTCATCGTCGTCGCGCGGCTCGGCAGCGAAGTTGATCCGCATGCCGGTCGCGCTCGGCAAAACCAGGACGCCGCCGTCGTTGAAGCCTTCGGAGATGCCGTCGAAGATCGCGCCGGATATGGCCTGTCCCGAATTCTGCGCGATCAGCTTCGTGACATTGAGCTGCATCGCACGCAGTCGGATGCTGTCAATTGGCACATTCACCGTCTGCAGCAAGGCCGGCGAGGTGCTGGCGGTGAAACCAGCATTGCCCGCATAGCGCGCCGTGATGGTGTGGACACCCGCGGTGAGTGCCGATGTGCTGAACGTGGCGATGCCTGCCGTCAGAGTCGCGGTCCCGATCGCCGTGCCGCCGTCGTTGAAGGTGACTGTGCCGGTCGGCGTGGCGCCGGCACTCGAGACGGTGGCGGTGAAGGTCACAGGCTGGCCGGCGACGCTCGGATTTTGCGAGGAGGCGAGGGCCGTCTGCGTGGCGGCGGAAAGATAGTTGAACCTGCTGGCGGGCGATGCCGCCGAAACCTGACCGGCCGTCGTGACGATGATGTCCACCGCGCCGGTGCCTGCTGGTGAAACCGCGGTGATCGTGGTCGCGGAATTGACGGTGTAGCTCGTGGCATTGACCGTACCGAACTTGACGCCGGCCGGACCGCTTGTACCGGTAAAGTCACTACCGGTGATGGTGACGGTGGTGCCCCCCGCCGCGGGGCCGGATGCCGGCGAGACGCCGGCAACGCTGGGCGCAGCGTTGTAGCTGTATTGGTCTGCCGCAGATGTCGCCGAGGTCTGGCCGTTATTGGTGACGGAGACATCGACGGTGCCGGTCCCGGCCGGCGCGATCGCGGTGATCGATGTCGCCGAATTCACTGAATAGCTAGTGGCATTGACCGCGCCGAATTTCACGCCACCCGCCCCCGTGGTGCCGGTGAATCCGGTGCCCGTGATGGTCACCGATGTGCCGCCGATCGCCGGCCCCGCATTCGGCGCGATCGCCGTCACCGTGGGCGCCGGCAGATAAGTGAACTGGTCCGCCGCCGTGAGGGCGGAGACGCCGCCGGGCGTGGTGACGCGGACATCCACTGTGCCGACGGCCCCCGGCGGCGATATCGCAGTGATGGAGGTTGCCGAGACGACTGTATAGGTGGTCGCGGCCGTGGCGCCGAACGAGACTGCTGTGGCGCTGCTCAGATTGGTGCCGGTGATGGTGACGACGGTGCCGCCGCCGGCCGCGCCGGAACTCGGTGACAGCGCAGTCACCGTCGGCGGACTCACATAAGTGAACTGGTCGGCTGTGGTGACGGCCGTGACGCCGCCTGCCGCCGTGACGCGGATGTCGACGACGCCGGTGCCTGCGGGCGCCGTGGCCGTAATCGATGTCGGTGTCACGACGGTGAATCCGGTCGCCGGCGTCGCGCCGAAAGTGACCGCGCTCACCGTTGTGAAGCCGGTGCCGGTGATGGTGACGATGGTGCCGCCGGCCACCGGCCCAGCATTGGGCGCCACCGAGGTGATGGTCGGCGCGGCGATATAGGTGAACTGGTCCGCGGCGACCGCCGCTGACTGGCCGCCCGGCGTGGTGACGCGGATATCCACGGTGCCGGTTCCTGCGGGGGAGGTGGCTGTGATCGATGTGGACGAGTTGAAGGTGAAGCCGGTCGCTGCCGTGCTACCGAAACTGACGGCGGTCACACCCGTAAAATTGGCACCCGTGATCGTGACGGATGTGCCGCCTGCAGCTGGCCCGGAGGTCGGCGTAATTCCGGTCACCGTCGGCGCAGGAATGTAGGTGAACTGATCGGCCGCCGATGTCGCGGATGTGCCGCCAGCCGTCGTCACCCGGATGTCCACCGTGCTGCTGCCGCTCGGCGAGGTCGCCGTGATCTGGGTGGATGAATTCACTGTAAAGGTCGTCGCCGCTGCGGCACCGAAAGTGACAGCCGTTGCGTTGCTGAAATTGGTGCCGGTGACGATGACGACTGTGCCGCCGCTGCCCGGCCCCGATGTCGGAGAGATCGACGTCACAGTCGGTGCCGCGATATAGGTGAACTGATCGGACGCCGATGTGGCCGAGGTGCCGCCCGGCGTCGTCACCGTGACATCGACGGTGCCGGCGCTACCGGCCGGCGAGGTCGCGGTGATCTGCGTGCTGGAATTGACGGTGTAGCTCGTCGCATTGGTGGCGCCGAATTTGACGCCGCCGGCACCGGTGGCCCCCAGCAGGTTCGCGCCGGTGATGATCACCGTCGTGCCCCCGCTCGTCGGCCCCGCAGTGGGCGAAATCGAACTCACTGTCGGCGTGCCGAGATAGGTGAACTGGTCCGCCGCAACCACGGCCGATTGACCGCCGGGCGTGGTGACGCGGATATCCGCGATGCCGGTCCCTGCCGGTGAGGTGACTGTAATCGACGTGGACGAGTTGAAGGTGAAGCCGGTTGCCGCCGTGCCGCCGAAGCTCACGGCGGTGACACCCGTAAAATTGGTGCCGGTGATGGTCACTGACGTGCCACCCGCCGTGGGGCCGGATGCCGGCGAGATTCCCGTAATGGTGGGTGCCGGAATATAGGTGAACTGATCGGCCGCCGATATCGCGGATGTGCCGCCGGCCGTCGTCACCCGGATGTCCACCGTGTTGCTGCCGCTCGGCGAAGTCGCCGTGATCTGGGTCGCCGAATTCACCGTAAAGGTTGTCGCCGCTGCGGCACCGAAAGTGACAGCCGTTGCGTTGCTGAAATTGGTGCCGGTGACGATGACGACTGTGCCGCCGCTGCCCGGCCCGGATGTCGGCGAGATCGACGTGACCGTCGGCGCCGCGACATAGGTGAACTGATCGGAGGCCGATGTGGCCGAGGTGCCGCCGGGTGTCGTCACCGTGACATCGACGGTGCCGGCGCTGCCGGCCGGCGAGGTCGCGGTGATCTGCGTGCTGGAATTGATGGTGTAGCTCGTCGCATTGGTGGCGCCGAATTTGACGCCGCCGGCGCCGGTGGTCGCGAGCAAGCTGGTGCCGGTGATGATCACCGTCGTGCCCCCGCCCGTCGGCCCCGCAATCGGCGAGATCGAGGTAATGGTGGGCGCCGCGAGATAAGTGAACTGGTCGGCCGCCGATGTAGCGGACGTGCCGCCCGGTGTCGTCACTCTGATATCAACGGTGCCGGTTCCTGCGGGTGAGGTGGCCGTGATCGACGTGGACGAGTTGAAGGTGAAGCCGGTCGCTGCCGTGCCACCGAAGCTGACGGCGGTGACGCCGGTGAAATTGGTGCCGGTGATTGTCACCGACGTGCCGCCCGCCGTGGGGCCGGATACCGGCGAGATTCCCGTAATGGTGGGTGCCGGAATGTAGGTGAACTGATCGGACGCCGATGTCGCGGACGTGCCGCCAGCCGTCGTCACCCGGATGTCTACAGTGATGATGCCGCTCGGCGAGGTCGCCGTGATCTGGGTGGATGAATTCACCGTAAAGGTCGCCGCCGCCGCGGCGCCGAAAGTGACCGCCGTTGCGCCGCTGAAATTGGTGCCGGTGACGGTGACGACGGTGCCGCCGCTGCCCGGCCCGGATGTCGGCGAGATCGATGTGACTGTCGGTGCCGCGACATAGGTGAACTGATCGGCAGCCGATGTGGCCGAGGTGCCGCCGGGTGTCGTCACCGTGACATCGACGGTGCCGGCGCTGCCGGCCGGCGAGGTCGCGGTGATCTGCGTGCTGGAGTTGACAGTATAGCTCGTCGCATTGGTGGCGCCGAATTTGACGCCGCCGGCGCCGGTGGTCGCGAGCAAGTTGGTGCCGGTGATGATCACCGTCGTGCCCCCGCCCGTCGGCCCGGCAGTGGGCGAGATCGAAGTCACGGTTGGGGCGGCGACATAGGTGTACTGGTCGGCGGCCGAGATCGGCGAGACCGTGTTGTTGGTCACCGTAATATCGACAGTGCCGACGCTCCCCGCCGGTGCGACGGCGGTGATCTGGGTGTTGGAATTGACCGTGTAGCTCGTCGCATCGACGGTACCGAATTTCACGGCGGTGACCCCGGTGAAATTGGTGCCGGTGATCACCACCGAATTGGCGCCGCCGAGCGGACCGGACGCCGGTGAGACGCCAGTCACCGTCGGGCCGGCGGCCGGCAGGCCGGTCAGGTTGACCCGGAATTGCGCGGTGGCGTTTCCGAAGATCGGTGTCTGTGCATCCGCACCCGGCGCGTAGTACAAGATGATGTAGTCAGCTCCGCCGGTGCTGCCCGCCACCAGTGAATCAATCGTGATCTGGTAGCCATCCAGATAAAAGCCATTGAACCCCGATGTGGTCACCGAGTAGTTCGCCTTGGCGTTGCCGCCGCTGAAATGGCCTGTGGTGAAATTGGTGAAGTCATTGTTGGTACCCGCGACCGGGGCAGAACCTTGGACGTCGGTGCCCGAGGTCTGGTAGAGACCGGTGCGGATTGCCGCACAATTGGCGCCGACATTGAAGGTCGCGGATCCCCCTATGGTTTTGCCAGTGAGATCGACGGTGATCGGAGACACGCAAGCCTGGGCGAGCGCTGGATGAGAACCGATGAAAGCGGCGCAAGACAGCACAAGCGCGATCAGAGCGGTGCTGAATGAGAGTTTTGCCGCCGACTGAAGCGCACGCAATCCCGTTCGGTGCCACGACCCTCGCGCCGCCATTTCGACGACGCCGAATATTCTGCTTGCCCACCCCTTACACATACGAAAATCGCTGAAAGCCTGGTTCAGTCCGCGCATGTGCCGTGCAGTCGCGGCAAGCATCGGATACGCTAGTGCCAGCCACTACGCCCCCTCGCTGCGTCTGGCGCAGCCAAATCTGCATGACTGAAAAAGCGGAATTCAAATCGGGCGCGTGGACCGCGTCTCGGCTTCTACAAAAAATTATCGCAACTCGAGGTAGACGCTAGAAACCAAAACGCGCGGGGACAAGTCCGATTTCATTTATGGAAAGCTAACAACGGCCCGCCCGCGAGTTTTCCGTTATAGAGTTGCAATCATGCAACATTCACCTTGAGGTATATTGGGTGTTGCGGTGACGCAGCCGGATCAGGAGCAAAAATATCCAATTGACGCCCGGTTCCACCATCGTTAGCAATTAATGATTGCTTTAATAATTTTAACATCCAGAGGGCGCGCATGCCAGCAATGCCTATCATGGGGCAAATTATGCCGTTCGCGGGAACCATCGTTCCCAGGGGCTGGGCGATGTGTAACGGTGCGCTGATGGCTATCAGCACCAATTCGGCGCTGTTCTCGCTGCTTGGTACGACCTATGGGGGCGACGGCATGCGAACCTTCGCCCTGCCGGATCTCCGTGGCCGGGCCATTCTGGGATCGTCCGGCACCAGCGGTTCATATCCCGCCGGCATGATTTCTGGCTCCGCACGGGTGACTCTCAACGTCTCGAACCTGCCGTCGCATAATCACGCGGTCCAGGTATCGACGGTCGCCGGCGCTGTCGGACGACCGATCCCTGTCACGGGCAAGATTTTCGGCACCAACACGATACCTGCTAACGCTCCGAAGATGATTTTCGGCGAGGCCGGTAAGAGCGAAGTGCCGCTGTCGGTTGGCACCAACATTCTCAATGATGGTGGCAACCAGGCCCACAACAACATGCAGCCCTATCTGGTTATCAATTATCTCATCGCTCTGCAGGGGGTTTTTCCATCGCGTCCGTGAATGGCATCTCGCGCGCGCCAAGGCGACGGCGGATGCTTGGACCTCATGTCTGGGATCACATGCTTGAGACCATCGCGCATGTCATGACGCTACGACCTTGCTGGCACACGTGATCGCGGGTTGGCGGGGATTAGGAATACGGGCAAAGGACGCCGGCGAGAAAACGAGGCAAGGGAAACGGGATTGAGCGATGGCAGATCCATTCATTGGTGAGATACGTCTGTTCGGTTTTCCCCGCGTGCCCGACGGCTGGCTTGCCTGTTCCGGTCAGAGCGTGTCGATCGGCCAATATGAGGCGCTCTATACGCTCATCGGCACCACCTATGGCGGCGACGGCGTGCAGACTTTCCAACTGCCCGATTTGCGCGGCCGCGTGCCGATCGGGCAGGGCGGCACCTTTGTTGTCGGCCAGAATGCGGGCGAAGAGCAGCATTCGCTCAGCAACATGGAAATACCGGCGCACAGTCACGGCCTGATGTCGTCGACCACGACGGCAACCGCGGTCACGCCTGGGAGTTCGCTGCATCTGGCGACGGCCTCATCGACCAATCTTTATGCCCCGGCCGCGGGTGCCGCGCCTTACGCGGTCATGGCTCCCTCGCTTGCGACAGCCGGCTCAAGCTTGCCCCATGACAACATGATGCCGACAGTCGTCTGCAACTACTGCATCTGTTTTGCGGGTGTGTTTCCATCACCGGGCTAGCGATCCCGATCCGGAGGAGTGCGAATGTCAGAGCCTTATGTCGGTGAAATCCAGGCTTTTGCGTTTCCCTGGGCGTCCGGGGGCATTGCCCCAGGCTGGCTGCCTTGCTCCGGGCAAGTGCTTCCGGTGCAGCGTTTCGCCTCGCTGTTTGCTTTGATCGGCACGATCTATGGAGGTAATGGCACCACCAATTTTGCATTGCCGAACCTCAACGGATCGGTGACCAACAGTCAGGGTACGGGTCCGGGCCTCACGCCGCGCGTTATCGGTGAAACGCTCGGCAGCGCCACGGTTTCACTCATGTCCGATGAGATGGCGCGTCATACACACACATTGCAACTTGGCAGCAGCTCCGCGCAAGGCGCTGAACCCGGGCCGGGAGCAGGGACGAACATGGTCGCCATCGACCCGGCTTTCACCGGCGCAGTGGTGCCGCCAGCGACCACCGTCCTCTCCCCCAACGCCGTCACCAGGACGGGACAGGGTCTGCCGCATGACAATATGCAGCCGAGCCTGGCGATCGTCTGGTGTATCGCATCCTCCGGGATCTATCCCAGATTCAGTTGATCCCGGCCCGACCGCTCATGGCGATCGCGACGGACACGGCAAAGATCACCATCGTTCCGAGTGCCGCGCATCTCCGGTTGCGTTCCGCATCGGAGGATGACGAACCATTCCTGCGCGGGCTGTTCGATGCGACGCGCAGCCAATTGGCGCAGGCTGGATTGCCGGTCCCCATGCTCGAGATGCTGCTGGCGCAGCAGTTCCAGCTGCAGCGCAGCAGCTATAAGACGCGCTATCCCGATGCGGTCTCGCTGATCATGACCAATGGCGAATGCCCGATTGGCCGGCTGCTGCTTTGGTGCGGCGATCAGTCGTGGCATATAGTGGATATCGCTGTGCTGCCGCACCACCGCCGCCAAGGTGCAGGAACGGCCGTGATGCAGGGCGTCGAGACTGCGGCGAGGGGACGCAACGTCGCTGCCCTGACCCTGGCGGTCATGGCCGAAAATCTCGATGCGCGCCGCTTTTATGCGGGGTCGGGATTTATCGAACCGCCCGCAGCTGCCAGCGCATATCTTGCGCTTGTCAAACGACTGGACGATTGAAACGCGGGCATCTCCGCTGTGCGGGCGCTCCCAGCCTCGATGTTGTTCGCGCTTCGCCTGACTGTTAGAAGTGCGCGGTCGGGCCGGACGGTTCGATCCGTGCGTGCGTTCTGGGCACCGTTGATGGTATTTTCTGTAAATTCGAGCCGTTCATCCACCACGATCAATCGCCCGTTCGCGCTCAGGCTGATCGCGGTGCTCCTGGCCATGACGATCGGTGCGGGCGGCCCGCTCCATGCCGCCAATCAGAGCGTGCAGGGCGCCAAGAAGGTGGTCGAGGAGGGCGGTTACGATACCGATGCGCCGACCGCGATCCTGATCGAGGCAAGTTCGGGCGCCGTGCTGTTCGAGAAGAACGCCGACGAGCTGCGCGCGCCCTCCAGCATGATGAAGCTGATGACCGTGGAGGTCGTGTTCGACGCGCTGAAGCGTGGCGACATCAAGCTCACCGACGAATATCGCACCAGCGAGAATTCCTGGCGCAAGGGCGGTGCACCGGCCGGCGCCTCCACCATGTTCGCGGCGTTGAACAGCCGTATTCCCGTGGCCGATCTCCTCCGCGGCGCCATCATCCAGAGTGGCAACGACAGCTGCATGATCCTGGCCGAAGCCATGGAAGGCAACGAGGCCGCCTTTGCTGCGCGCATGACAAAGCGTGCGCGCGAACTCGGAATGCCGAAATCGACTTTCGCAAATTCGAACGGTTTGCCGGACCCCGGCAACAAGATGAGCGTGCGCGAGCTCGGCACGCTGGCACGCCACATCGTCCGCACCTATCCTGAGTTCTACAAGCTTTTCGGCGAGCGCGAATTCACCTGGAACAAGATCCGCCAGCAGAACCGCAATCCATTGCTCGCGACGCTGGAAGGCGCCGACGGCTTCAAGACCGGCTACACCAAGGATGGCGGCTACGGCATGGTCGGCTCGGCCGTGCAGAACGACACCCGCCTGATCGTGGTGGTGAACGGTCTCGAGGACTCCGACGACCGCGCCTCCGCTGCCAAAAAGCTGCTCGAATGGGGGTTTAAGAACTTCGAGGTGCGCAGCGTGTTCGCCGGCGATCAGCCCGTCGGCTACGCAAAAGTATTTGGCGGCGACCAGGGCTCGGTGGCGCTGGTCAGCAAGGAGCCGGTCAAGGTGATGGTGCAGAAGAACGGCAACGACAAGCTGATCGCGCGCATCGTCTATAAGGGCCCGGTGCATGCGCCAGTGCAGGCTGGCCAGCCGGTCGGCGTGGTGAAAGTCTGGCGTGGCCAGCAGGTCGCCGTCGAGGCCCCGGTCTATGCCGCGGATGCCATCGGCGCCGGCACCACCATGCAGCGCGCCGTCGACGGCGCCAGCGAACTGATGATCGGCCTGTTCCGCGCCGGCGCCGCAAAGCTGTGACCATGGCAGAGACCGGCAACATTGCGCCCGAACGCGGACGCTTCATCACATTCGAAGGCGGCGAGGGCGCCGGCAAGTCGACGCAGATCAAGCTGCTCGCCGATCGCCTCAATGAAGCCGGCATCCGCGCCATCGTCACCCGCGAGCCCGGCGGCTCGCCCGGCGCGGAGATCATTCGCCATGTGGTGTTGTCCGGCATGGGCAAGCTGCTCGGCGCAGAGGCCGAGACGCTGCTGTTCGCCGCCGCGCGCGATGATCATGTCCATGCCGTCATCAAGCCAGCCCTCGATCAGGGCATCTGGGTGCTGTGCGATCGCTTCTCGGATTCCACCCGCGCTTATCAGGGCCGCCAGGGCAATGTCCCGCCGGAGCTGCTGAAGGCCCTAGAGCGCGTCACTATCGGCGGCCTCAAGCCCGACCTCACGGTAATCCTCGATCTCCCCGTCGAGGTCGGCATGGCCCGCGCCGCAGCCCGCCGCGGCACCGGCGTGCCCGATCGTTTCGAGGCCGAGGGCATCGCCTTCCATCAGGGCCTGCGCGATGCGTTCCGCCAGATTGCGATGGAGGAGCCGCAGCGCTGCGTGCTGCTCGATGCCACGCTGGCGCCGAAAGCCGTCGCCAACAATATCTGGGGCGTGATGCGCAAGCGCCTGCTGCACGAGACGGCGGACGCACTATGAGCAAGAACGATCCCGATATCGCCGTCCCGCATCCGCGCGAGACCACCGCACTGTTCGGTCATCACGAGGCCGAACAGACGCTGCTCGCGGCCTATCGCGGCGGGCGCATCCCTCATGCCTGGCTAATCTCGGGCCCGCAGGGCATCGGCAAGGCGACGCTCGCCTATCGCATGGCGCGCTTCGTGCTGGCGCATCGTGATCCCGCTTCAGCGGAGGTGCAATCGGCCGAGACGCTCGATCTCGACGACGCGCATCCGGTCGTGCGCCAAGTCGCAGCGGAATCGCATGGCGGCTTGCTCGAAATCCACCGCACCGCCAATGACAAGGGCGTCATGCGCACCGTCATCACCGTGGATGATGCACGCGAGACCGTGTCGTTCTTCGGCTCCACCGCCGCCGTCGATGGCTGGCGTGTCTGCATCGTCGATACCGTGGATGAGCTCAACACCAATGCTGCCAACGCACTGCTGAAGGTGCTGGAAGAGCCGCCGCTGCGTTCGCTGTTCCTGCTCGTCACTCACGCCCAGGCGCGGGTACTGCCAACAATCCAGTCGCGCTGCCGTAAGCTGCCTTTGCGTGCGCTCTCGATCGATGACGTCCTCTCCGCCGCCGCTCTCGCCACCGAGCGGGAGGAGGGCGATCCCGAGCTACGTGATGTCGCCGAAGCCTCGGAAGGCAGCGTGGCCCGTGCCATCAACCTGCTCGGCGGCGGCGCCCTGAAGCTGCACCAGCGCACCGCGTCGCTGCTGAACACGCTACCCCATGTGGACCCCCGCGAATTGCATGCGCTGGGCGATGCCCTCGGCACGTCAGACCGTGTCGCGCTCGCCGCCTTCACCGACAGCGTCGACCGCTGGATCGGCGAACGGCTGCATGCGGACCCAGGCAGCCTGAACGCCGATCTGCCCCGCCTTGCACGCCTCGCGGAGGTATGGGAAAAGATCGGCAAAGCCGCGCGCGAGACCGAATCCTACAATCTCGAGCGAAAACCCTTGGTTTTCTCGGTATTTGGCCTGCTCGCAGAAGCGACGCGCTGACACCATTTTCACGCGGCAGGATCGAATAACTGAAAGGCTTTCGCGCCGATGGCGAATGCGTCGAACAATACCTTCTACATCACCACCGCGATCGCCTATCCGAACGGCGTGCCCCATGTCGGCCATGCCTATGAGGCCATTGCCACGGACGCGCTCGCCCGTTTCGCGCGGCTCGACGGCAAGGATGTGTTCTTCCTGACGGGCACCGACGAGCACGGCCAGAAGATGGTGCAGACGGCGGCGCGCGAAAACCTGCCGGTCGCCGATCTCGCCACCCGCAACGCCGCCCGTTTCAAGGAGATGGATGGCGTTCTCAACATCTCTTATGACCGTTTCATCCGCACGTCCGAAGAGCAGCATCATCGCTCCTCGCAGGAGCTGTGGAAACGCATGGCCGCCAATGGCGACATCTATCTCGACAGCTATGCCGGCTGGTATTCGGTCCGCGACGAGGCCTATTACGCCGAGGACGAGACCACCGTCGGCGAGGACAATGTGCGCCGCGGCCCGCAGGGCACGCCGGTCGAGTGGGTCGAGGAGTCGAGCTATTTCTTCCGGCTGTCCAAATATGAGGACAAGCTGCTGGCGCTGTACGAGGCCACCGATTTCATCGGCCCGGAATCGCGCAAGAACGAAGTCACCAGCTTCGTCAAAGGCGGCCTGAAGGATCTCTCCGTCTCGCGCACCACCTTCGATTGGGGCATCAAGGTGCCCGGCGACGACAAGCATGTGATGTATGTCTGGGTCGACGCGCTGACCAACTACATCACCGGCGTCGGCTTCCCCGACGAGAGCGATAAGGACTGGAAGTACTGGCCCGCCGATGTGCATATCATCGGCAAGGACATCATCCGTTTCCACGCCGTCTATTGGCCGGCCTTCCTGATGTCCGCGGGCATCCCGGTACAGAAGCGCGTCTATGCCCATGGCTTCCTGTTCAACAGGGGCGAGAAGATGTCGAAGTCGGTCGGCAATGTGGTCGATCCCTTCAATCTCGCCGAACAGTATGGCGTCGATCAGCTGCGCTATTTCCTGCTGCGCGAAGTCTCGTTCGGGCAGGACGGCAGCTACAGCCACGAGGCCATCGTCAACCGCACCAACGCGGATCTCGCCAACGATCTCGGCAATCTCGCGCAGCGCTCGCTGTCGATGATCGCCAAGCAATATGGCGGCGTGCTGCCGGAGCCCGGTGCGTTCTCGGAGAACGACAAGGCCATCCTTGCCCAGGCCGACGCGATGCTGGAGCAGGCGCGCACCGCCATGGCAACGCAGCAGATCCATCAGGCGCTGAATGCGATATGGGCCGTGGTGGCCGAAGCCAACCGCTACTTTGCGGGCGAAGCGCCGTGGGCACTGGCCAAGACCGATCCCGCCAAGCAGGCCACGGTGCTCTACACCACGGCGGAAGTCGTGCGTCAGGTCGCAATCCTCGCGCAGCCGGTGATGCCTGCCTCCTGCGCGAAGCTTCTTGATGTCCTCGGCATCCCGGAAGACGCGCGAAACTTCGCTGATATCCCGACCCGCATCAAGCCGGGCACGCAGTTGCCGACCCCGACCGGCGTGTTCCCGCGCTATGTCGAGCCGGCGGCCGCGAGCTGAGTTGACGTGATGCTGGTCGATAGTCACTGCCATCTGGATTTTCCCGATTTCGCCGACGATCTCGACGGAATCGTCGCCCGCGCCGAAGCCGCGGGCGTCGGCCGTATGGTGACCATCTCAACCCGCGTGCGCCGGCTGCCGGCGCTGCTGGCGATCGCCGAGCGCTTTCCGAATGTCTATTGCTCGGTCGGCACCCATCCGCACAATGCCGATGAAGAAGACGGCATCTCCGCGGACGAGCTGATCGAACTCACGAAGCATCCGAAGGTCATCGCGCTCGGCGAAGCCGGCCTCGATAACTTCTACGAGCACGGCTCGTCGGCCGCGCAGGAGAGGGGCTTTCGCGCCCACATCGCCGCGGCGCGTGCGACAGGCCTGCCGCTGGTGATCCACACCCGCGAAGCCGATGAGCAATGCGGCGTCATTCTCGAAGACGAGATGAAGAAGGGCGCCTTCAAGGCGGTGCTGCATTGCTACACCGGCGGCCGCGAGCTGGCGATGAAGGCCATCGCCATGGGCCTGTCGATCTCTTTCACCGGTATCATCACCTTCAAGAAGTCGCAGGAGCTGCGCGACCTTGCCGCTGAACTCCCGGCCGATCGCATCATGGTCGAAACCGACGCGCCGTATCTGGCGCCCGGCAAATGGCGCGGCAAGCGCAACGAGCCGTCTTACGTGGTCGAGACTGCAAAAGTGCTCGCCGAGACGCGTGGCGTGACCTACGAAGAACTGGCGAAGCAGACCACGGACAACTTCTTCCGCCTGTTCAGCAAGGCCTCGTGCGAAAGCAGCGCCGCATGACGCTGGCGCTCACCATTCTCGGCTCGGGCTCTTCCGCCGGCGTGCCGCGCCCGGCGCTGGGCTGGGGCGCCTGCGACCCTGCCAATCCGAAGAACCGCCGCCGCCGCTGCTCCATGATGGCAGAGCGCATCGGGCCGGATGGCGTCACCCGCGTGATCATCGACACCTCGCCGGACCTGCGCGAGCAGCTCATCGACGCCGATGTCGACGACATCGATGCGGTGTTTTTGACACACGAACACGCCGACCAGACGCACGGCATGGACGACCTTCGCTCCGTGGTGTTGAAACGCCGCAAGCGCATTCCGGTCTACATGAATGCCTCGACGGCGACCGATATCATGCTGCGCTTCGGCTACTGCTTCCAGTCGCCGCCCGGCAGTGACTACCCGCCGATCCTCGACCGCCTGAGCATCGAGGCCGGCGAGAGCCGCACCATCACGGGCAAGGGCGGCGACCTCACGCTGACGCCGTTCCTGGTCCAGCACGGTAGCATCCCCGCGCTCGGTTATCGCATCGACGACACCGCCTATTCGCCGGACCTCAATGACATTCCGGAACAAAGCTGGCCCGCACTCGAAGGCCTCGATCTCTGGATCGTCGACGGCCTGCGCTACGCCCAGCATTCCAGCCATTTCAGCCTGAGCGACGCGCTGTCATGGATCGAGCGCTTCAAGCCGAAGCGGGCAGTGATCACCAACATGCATGCCGACCTCGATTACGAGGCAGTCCGCCAGGCCGTGCCGGAGGGCGTCGTCCCCGGCTATGACGGGATGCGGCTGGTGGTGGATTAGCGGCTCTACCCACCTCTGCCCAATATCAGCGAATAAGGGGCGACAAGACGGCGGACGGCCGTAATGTTGCTGCAACCGAGCTACACGACAATGCCACCCGGCCGGGGACTGAGGTGTTGCATGCGCTTGTTGTTGGTGGAAGACGAACTGGAGATGGCCACTGCGCTGACCTCGGCGCTGGCGCGGCACGATGCCGTCATCGATCATGTTCCGACGCTCGAAATGGCGATCAGCGCCATCGTCGACAAGATGCATGACGTCATCCTGCTCGATCGCCAGCTGCCGGATGGTGACGGGATCGCCTTGATCAAGCATCTGCGCGATCGCGACTATCAGGTGCCGGTCATCGTCATCACCGCGCGCGGCACAATCCCCGAGCGCATCGGCGGGCTCGATCACGGCGCCGACGACTACATCACCAAGCCGTTCGCGATCGAGGAACTGCTCGCGCGCATTCGTGCCGTGCTCAGGCGACCGGCGCAGCGCCAGCCGATCCAGGTGCGCATCGGCCATCTCGTTTTCGATCTCGACGGCCGACAAGCCGCCGTGTCCGGCGCAGCGCTCGATCTGCCGAGACGCGAATTGCTGGTGCTCGAGGCGCTGGTGCGTCGCCAGGGGCGCACGGTGTTGCGCAGCACGATCGAGCAGGCCGTCTACAATTATGACGACACGATCCAGTCCAATGCGCTGGACTCGCATATCTCACGTCTACGGAAGAAACTGGCAGACGCCAGCGCCGGCGTTGAGATCCATGGCATTCGCGGCGTCGGCTATCTGCTGCGGCCGTGCCCATGACCGACCGCCCGCGGCCTCGCTCCCTTCGGCGACGGCTGATCGTCCAGCTTCTGCTGTTTCAGGCCGGCATTCTCATCGTGCTGGGCACGGCCTTCGTGACCTATCTGGTCCGGGCCAGCGAGAGCGGCTATCTGCTGGATCCGAAATTTACCGAAGTTGTCTCGCGTGCGGTGCTGCGCGACCCCGGCGGCTCGCTCCGGCTGCAGGAAACCGATGAACTGGTCGAGCTGCGAAAGGATGTTCCGGACCTCTGGTTCATCGCACGGAGCGATGCCGGAGAGATCGTAGAGGCCGGCGAAATTCCGGATGTGTATCGACAGCTCGCACAGCATCTCGATCGCATCACATTTGCAGATATCCGCGATACCGTTGAGCCGTTCTCGCTGCTCGCGATCGTTCGACGCGTCACCGGACCGGCGGGTGATTTTGTCATCATCGGCAAGGGCGGCCGTCTGAGCACGACATACGCTCTCGTCATTCTGGCCAATCTGCTGGTGATACCAATTCTCGTCCTGCTGGCGATCATCACCGCCATTGTCATTCCGGTCATCGTAGGACGATCGTTCTCGCGATTGGCTTTGGTCGCGCAAGAGGCCAGGACCATCGATGTCGTGAAACGCGGTTATCGTCTGCCCGAGTCGGATGTTCCTTCCGAAATCATGCCGATGGTCGAAGCGATCAACGGCGCGCTCCAGCGTCTCGACGATGGCTATGAGCGTCAGCGCCGCTTCATCCTCGACGCGGCCCACGAACTGAGGACGCCGATTGCGATCCTGCAGACCCGCCTGGCGGCAATGCCGTCCGACCCGTTCAGAACGCGCTTGCAGAACGACGCCGCGCGAATCGCTGGCCTTGCCGAGCAACTGCTCGACATGCAGCGGATCGACCGCGAGCAGACGCATTTTCATCCGCTCGATCTGGTCGCCCTGTGCCGGACCGTCGTTGCCGATCTCGCTCCACTTGCAATCGCAACAGGATACGAGCTCTCGCTCGATGAGCCCAGCAGAGCGGTCATGGTCATAGGTGATGCAGGTGCGCTCGAGCGGGTCGTGGCTAACCTCGTCCAGAACGCGATCGAACATAGCGGCGGGCAGGGCAAGATCGACGTCATCGTCGATGCATCGGGAACAGTGGAAGTGGCGGATGACGGTCCCGGCATTCCTGCCGCCGAACGCGAAAACGTGTTCGCGCCGTTCCATCGGCTGCACCCGCGCGATCACGGCGCAGGTCTCGGACTGAGCCTCGCCAGGGAAATCGCGCATCGTCACGGCGGTCAGATCTCCATCGTCGATCAGCCGCGCGGCGGCGCCTGCTTCAGATTGATGCTGCGGTTGGCGGTGCGCGAAACGACTGTCGCGTGACGCAACACAAATAGCGCGATCGCTGCAAGAAAAGATGGCAACGATCGGAACGCTCAATGTAGCCGCAATGGAGGCGTGCGACTCTCCCGTTCATTCTGGTGCTGAAGCGCACAGACGTGCATTCAGCGTACCGGCTCTGCACTGGAGTGTCGTATGTCGCGTATCCCGTTCGTCGTTTCCCTTTTTGCCTGCCTGACGCCGGTTGCGGCGGCGGCTTCAGATGTCGACGGCCGATACTATCGCGAACG
The DNA here is from genome assembly GCA_002256345.1 of Bradyrhizobiaceae bacterium PARB1. GTDB lineage: Bacteria > Pseudomonadota > Alphaproteobacteria > Rhizobiales > Xanthobacteraceae > Tardiphaga. Next base: position 399,899 of record NKIY01000002.1, read on the forward strand.
CGCTGTGGCACCCGCTTATTATGACCCGCCGGCATATCGCTGGCAGGGCCTGTATCTTGGTGTCCATGCAGGTGGCGATTTCGCACGAGGGTTCAACTTCTCTGCGGATGGCGTCGGCTTCGTCGGCGGTGGTCAGGCTGGCTACAACATGCAGTTCGGGCCTGCGGTCGTCGGTGTGGAGATCGAAGGCTCTCATCTCGGCGGCGCGCAACGGCAGGTCGGCGGTGTGTCGGTTGATCAGAACTGGCGCGTTGCGGGCAAGGGACGCCTTGGCCTCAGCTTCGACCGTTCGCTGATCTATGCCACAGTCGGTTATGCGCTGACGGAATTCGAAGCACCGCGCTTCTCCGGCGTCAATGACGGGTGGAGGGGCGGTTATCTGCTTGGCGGCGGCATCGAGCAGGCCTTCGCTGGCGGCCTGTCGGTCAAGGCAGAATACAACTATGTCAGCTCATCCGGCCTCGAAGCGAAGCTCCCGTTCGGCCGCACCGTCGAATCCGACGGAGATCATGTCCTCAAGGTCGGTCTGAACTACCGTTTCTGACGGCGGCTTTTCGTCAATGCAGATGTACCTCGTCCCGTCGATGCCCCGACGGGGCAACTGATGGAAGGAGAACCGAATGGATGTCGAGATTGCGTGGATAGTGGTCGTCTTCGTATTCTTTGCGGCAGTCGCGTTCTCCGCCATCGATGCGCTGATGAGAGTGTTGGGCCGTCTGGCGCAGGCCAGGGAGGAGCGATGATGATGCGACGACTTCGACATCACGGGATCATGAGGCCGGAGCGGATCATCATCGCGCTGATCGGCGCTGCAACGATCAACCTCGTGACGATCTCCGCATATCCGCTCATGGATGCACGTGCATCGATGGTTTTTGACGACAGTTCCGGGCGGCCAACAGCTTTCGCAAGAACGGACGGCGGAGCTGACCAACAGAAGACACGTCTCGCAAATGATCTGCCGCTTCCGTGCCGTGATGGCCGTGCCAGCGACGGCCGGCCGCGAAGCTGCAGGGAATTATTGCGTTGGATGTACGATGAAGAAAGCCGCCAGCATGCAACCGATCCTGGCGATCGGGATCGTCCTTGTTACGATGGCCGCATGAGCGACGGCCGTCCTCGGACCTGCGACGGGCTCATCAAATCATTGCGCCGCACGATGTGATCATTGAGTTGGAAAGTACATTCAGCCGGTGTTCAGAGGAAAACCGGCACTGTTCGACCGATATGCGTCGGCTTCTTGCGCTGCGGCAAAGCGGAGAATTCCTCGCGGCACCGCGGCATTAAACTCCGGTAAGGGCGCTTGCTCGAAGGCTATCTGCCCATACGTTCAGGTGAACAAACGAAAGGAGCGGAGGATGTCGAAGACACTCGTTCTGATCATTGCGGCACTGGCGGTGTCCGTGTGCCTGGCTATCGGCGTCAATGCGAAGCACGTTGCTGTCGATCAGCAAGTGGTGCAGATGCGGCGCGCTGCCTGACCGGCGAACGTCGCTTCTATCCGGCCAAGGTAGATCGGACTTTCAAACCGCCTGCGCCGCGAGTGCTTTCATCGCAGCGTTCTCAAGCACTACTTCGCCGGCCTCGCTTCGATGCAAGGCTATCTCGGCAGCGATGGAACGGCCGATGTCACGTTGATCGACATTGCCGAACCGGCCAGGCACAAGCAGTCCCAACCATTCGACCCATGCCGGCGTATGCGCGTTGCCCACAATGATACCCGGACGAAAGATGGCGAGACGGCGAAAGCCGATGCTGCGCAGATTGTCTTCCTTCATGCCCATCACACGGACATAGCGAAACCGGCTCCGCGCCGTGCTGCCTACTGCCGACAGCAAACAGAACTGATCGATCCCTGCCTCACGGCAGCCGCTGGCAAACGCGCCGACGACGCCGAGCTCAAGCTGTTTCAGCTCATCTTCACTCCAGCGCATCGAACCTGAACCCACACCCACACAACTTACGGCGCTTGTGGAACCCTGGCTCAAGAGTTCGCGGGCGAGGGCGCCGATGCGATCGGCGAAGTCCGCCGTGCCGGTGTCAAGGACGACGTTACGTACTCGCGCGCGCGGCGTGATGGGCTTTCGGGTGACCATCACCACTTCCCGGCAATCGGGAATCGCGAGCAAGGCCTCGACGGCTGCGCCTCCGACTTGACCGGTGCCGCCGAGAACGATTGCAGCAAAGTTCTGCGTCATGGATCGAGCTTCTGCTCTGGTAAACGAACGACCGAGGCGCATTGTACGGCGCATGTTGGCACATCTTCATAGATGCGGCCAACTTCGCCCTACGTTGCACTCCTCGCTCGCCATGCCCGGGTTTGTGCCGGCCATCCGTCTGTCCTCGTGAAGACGAGAAGATGGATGCCCGGGCATGACGTTGCGAGGAACGCGAACGCGCGGCCGCTACGAATTGATCGCGTCCGTCGATTTCACCCGGTCACGCAGCATGAATTTCTGGATCTTGCCCGTGGACGTCTTCGGGATGGCGCCGAACACGACGGCCTTCGGCGTCTTGAAACCCGGGAGCTGGTCGCGGCAGAAGGCGATGATCTCGGCTTCCGTCGCCGCCGCATTCGGCTTCAGCTCGACGAAGGCGCAGGGCACTTCGCCCCATTTCGCGTCGGGCTTGGCGACCACCGAGGCGAACAGCACCGCGGGGTGCTTGTAGAGGATGTCCTCCACCTCCACCGACGACACGTTCTCCCCGCCGGAAATGATAATGTCCTTGGAGCGGTCCTTGATGGTCACATAACCCTGCGCGTCCATCACGCCGAGATCGCCGGTGTGATACCAGCCGCCGGCGAATGCTTCGTGCGTGGCCTTCTCGTTCTTGAGATAGCCCTTCATCACGATATTGCCGCGGAACATGATCTCGCCGATGGTCTCGCCGTCGGCCGGCACCGGCTGCATGGTCTCGGGGTCCATGACGGCGATCCCTTCCTGCGACGGATAGGCGACGCCCTGGCGCCGCTTCATCCGGGCCCGCTCGTCCGGCGGCAGGTCGTCCCAGCCGGGTTGCTCCTCGCAGACCGAGGCGGGGCCGTAGGTTTCCGTGAGGCCATAGACATGGGTCAGCTTGATGCCGATCCGCTCGGCGCCGGCGAGCACGGCCATAGGCGGCGGTGCGCCCGCGATCGAGCCGCGGATCACCGGGCCGCCCGCAGCGGTCGGCGCGTCCGGCGCATTGATCAGCGTGTTGTAGACGATCGGCGCGCCCGACATGTGGGTGATGCCATGCTCGCGCATCAGCGCGAAGATCTTGGTCGGATCGACCTTGCGCAGGCAGACATTGACGCCGGCCGTCGCGGCGACCGCCCAGGGCAGGCACCAGCCGTTGCAATGGAACATGGGCAGCGTCCAGAGATAGACCGGATGGCGGCCGAGATCGGTCGCCATCACATTGCCGATCGCATTGAGATAGGCGCCACGGTGATGGGTGACGACGCCCTTGGGATTGCCCGTGGTGCCCGAGGTGTAGCCGAGCGCGATGGCGTCCCATTCGTCGAGCGGGAAGGCGGAGGTGAAGTCCGGGCTGCCCTGAGCGAGGGCCGCCTCATATTCCAGTTCGCCGATCCGGCGCGGCGCGGAGAAGGCGAGATCGTCGACATCGATCACGACAGGTCTGGGGCCAGTCATGAGGCCGAGTGCTTCGGTGATGACATCAGCGAATTCCGGATCGACCAGCAGCACCTTGGCGGCGCCGTGGTCGAGCTGGAAAGCGACGGCGGCGGCGTCGAGCCGGATATTGATGGCGTGAATGACCGCGCCGGCCATGGGAATGGCGAAATGGGCCTCGTTCATCGCCGGAATGTTCGGCAGCATGGTCGCGACGGTGTCGCCGCGGCCGATGCCGCGGCCGGTCAGGAACGACGCAAAGCGCCGGCAGCGCTCAAGGGTTTGGGACCAGGTGAAACGGCGGCCCTCATAGATCGTGCTGACATGATCCGGATAGACCGCGGCGCTGCGCTTCAGGAAGCTCTGCGGCGAGAGCGGCACGAAGTTGGCCGGGTTCTGGTCGAGACCGAGACTGTAGACGCCCTGATCTGGTATCATCACATACTCTCTTATTAATTACAGTCGGTTATAGGCGATATCTCATATATCAGGTGATCTCGGGGCTTTTCTTCCAAAATCACTATAAAGATCAGCCGCAACCCAATGTTTTATATGGGATTAGAGGAATCCGATCGAAATCCATGGGAAGATCGCCACGATGATCAGGCCGGCCAGCAGCGCCAGCAGATAGCCGAGGATCGGCCGGATGCCTTCGGCAGGATCGACGCGTCCGATGGCGCAGGCGGCATAGTAGCCGACGCCGAAAGGCGGTGCGAACAGGCCGATGCCCATGGCGAGAATGACGATCATCGCATAGTGGACCTCGTGGACGCCGACCAGCCGGGCGATGGGGAACAGCAGAGGGCCGAACAGTACGATGGCCGGGATGCCCTCCAGCACGCTGCCGAGGATGACGAAGGCGACGATGGAGACAGCGATGAAGGTGGCGCCGCCGCCGGGCAGGCCGGTCATGGCCGCCGCCAGCGAGCGCGAGAAGCCGGACTGGGTCAGGCCCCAGGCCATGCCCGTGGCGGTTCCGATGATCAGCAGGATGGCGCCGGAGAGACAGGCGGTGTCCACCAGCATCGGCTTCAGCCGGCTCCAGTCGAACTGGCGATAGATCAGAAGCCCGGCCAGCACGGCATAGACGATACCGATGGTCGAGACTTCCGTGGCTGTCGCCACGCCCTCGACGACGGCAGCGCGGATCACGAAAGGTAGCGCAATGGCCGGCAGCGAGATGATGAAGGCCTTGCCGATATCCCGGCCGGACGCCCGCTTCACATGGCTGAGATCCTCGCCGCGATAGCGCCACCAGACGAGAATGCCGAGGGTGATCGCCAGCACGACACCGGGCAAGAGGCCGCCCGTGAACAGCGCCGAGATCGAGACGCCGGTGACCGAGCCGATGGTGATCAGCACTAGGCTTGGCGGGATGGTTTCGGTCTGCGCGCCGGTGGCCGAGAGCAGGGCGACGAGATCGCCCGGCTTGGCGCCGCGCTCCTTCATTTCCGGGAACAGCACCGGCGCCACGGCGGCCATGTCGGCGGCCTTGGAGCCGGAAATGCCGGAGACGAGATACATCGCGCCGATCAGCACGTAATGCAGGCCGCCCCGGACATGGCCGAGCAGGCTGGCGAGGAATGCCACCATGGCACGCGCCATGCCGGTCATTTCGATCAGGAGACCAAGGAAGACGAACAGCGGCACCGACAGCAGGATGAGGTGGCTCATACCCTCGTCCATGCGGCCGACCAGCACCATGATCGGCGTCCGCGTGGTCAGCGCCATATAGCCGAAGATGGCGAGGCCGAATCCGAAGGCGATCGGCACGCCGGCAAAGACGCAGAGCGCGACGACGCCGACAAAGAAGATGATCAGGTTGAGATTGCCGAGGGTGCGGAGAAATGGCTCGGCAAGCCAGAACACGCCCATGATGGCAACCACGGTGCCGAGCGCCATCAGCACGGTCTTGGGCTGGCCGTAGCGCAGCAGGCGCAGCACCGCAAAGATCATCATCAGCGAGATGCCGACGGGCAATGCAGCCGCGCGAAAACTGTTGGCGATCTGCAGCGCCGGGGTCGTGATGTAGCTTTCCTCATAGGCGTATTCGTAGGACGGCGCGACGATCATCAGGAGGAAAGCCAGCGCGGAGCAGGTCGCCACGACGTCGAGGAAGGCCCAGAGCTTCGGGCCTGCGGTGGCGACCAGCGCCGTCATCCGCATGTGCTCGCCGCGGCGAAACGCGACGGCGGAGCCGAGCATGGCGAGCCACAGGAACAGGATGGACGAGAGTTCGTCCGACCAGATCAGCGGCCGGTGGAAGCCGTAACGGGCGACCACGCCGATAAACAGGATGATCACCTCCGCCACCACCAGAAGCGCCGCCGGGATCTCGACGAGATGGCCCAGGAAACGATCGATGGATGTCAGAATGGCGTCGCGGCGGGAGAGGGGCGCCCTCTCCGCTGTTGCCGCTCCGCTCTCCAGGGCGGAGATGTCATGCGCTGTCATGGCGGCTCCGATCAGCCGAGCTTGCCGACGGATTTCTCCAGGATGGCCCAGGCTTCGTCGCCGTATTTGCCCTGCCACTCCTTGTAGAAGCCGGCGGACTTCAGCTTATCGCGGAACGGACCGGCCTCGCACTCATTGAACGCGAGACCCTTGGATTCCAGCTCGCCGCGCAGATTGGCGTTGAGCTTGGCGACGTCCTCGCGCTCCTTCATGCCGGCGGCATTGATGTTCTTGGCGACGATGTCGCGGAGATCGGCCGGCAGCTTCTCCCAGGCGCGGCGGTTGGCGAGGAACCAGTAGCCGTCCCACATGTGGTTGGTCAGTGAGCAGAACTTCTGCACTTCGTAGAACTTGGCGGTCGAGATGATCGCCAGCGGATTCTCCTGGCCTTCGACGACCTTGGTCTGCATGGCCGAATAGACTTCGCTGATATTGATCGAGGCCGGCGCCGAGTCGAACGCTTTGAACATCGAGGTCCACAGCGGCGATACCGGCACGCGGATCTTGAAGCCCTTCAGATCGTCCGGCGTCTTGATCGGCCTGGTCGAGGAGGTGATCTCGCGGAATCCGTTATCCCAGATCTTGTCCATGACCACGAGATTGGCCTTGGTGATTTCCTTGCGGATGTAAGCGCCGAGATCGCCGTCCATGGCCTTCCAGACGGTGTCGTAGTTCGGGAATGCAAACCCGATCCCATTGATCGACGCCGCCGGTACCAGCGTCGCCAGAATGAGGCCGGACAGCGTGAAGAACTCGACGCCGCCCGAGCGGATCTGGCTCAGCATGTCGGTATCCGAGCCGAGCTGGTTGTTCGGAAACACCTGCAGGTCGACCTTGCCATTGGTCTCCGTCTTGATCGCCGCCGACATCTCGCGGGCGCGGTTGTTCATCGGATGCGTGTCAGGCAGATTGTTCGCGTATTTGTAGACATATTCAGCCTGCTGGGCGCGGGCCACCCAGGGCATGCTGACGCCGCCGAATGCGGTAGCCGCTGCGGATGCCTTCAACAGAGTTCGGCGTGAAATGGTCATTTTGTTTCTCCCTGCCGCATCGTTCTGGGTTTTTGTGATGCCAGCGCCTCTTGTCGTTTCGACATCATGCGCGGTCAAGCCCTTTCGCCGCACCCAAGGCCTCGACTTTGGACAGTCTTTCGTAGAAAGCGTTGCCGCAAGAATGACGCTGAGCGGCCGCAAGGCTGCCGCAGGAAATATGAGGAAAACCGCATGAACAAGGACCAGGGCGTCGCCATCATCACCGGCGGAGCATCGGGAATCGGGCTCGCGATCGCCAAAGCGGCCGTGGGTGAGGGGTGGAAGGTCCTCCTCGCCGACCTCACCCAGCCCGCTCTGGACGCCGCCAAGGCTCAGGTCGATGCCATCAAGCCCGGCGTAACCCGGACCGTGGTTATGGACGTCGCCAATGAAGATGCCGTCATTGCCGGCCTGAAGGATTGCGAGGCCGGCTTCGGCCCGGTCCGCGGGCTCGTGAATTCAGCCGGAATCGGCCGCCAGGTGCCGTTCTTCGAGACCTCCGTAAAGCTGTTCCGGGAGATTTTGGACATCAACCTGGTCGGCACCTTTGCCGTCGCCAAGGAAGCCGCAAAGCTGATGCAGGCTCATGGTGGCGGCGCCATCGTCAATGTGGCGTCGGTGTCCGGCATCCGCGGCAATATCGAGCGCTCGGCCTATGGCGCGTCCAAGGGCGGCGTGATCACGCTGACCCAGGTGATGGCTTGCGAACTGGCGCCGCTGAATATCCGGGTCAACGCCATCGCGCCCGGTCCGTTCGAGACGCCCATGGTCCAGGCGATGCACACCGCGGCGACCCGCGAAGGCTGGATGCAGGTCGTGCCGCAGCGGCGCTACGCAGAGCCGGATGAAGTCGCAGGCGCGGCGCTGTTCCTGCTGGACGGCAGCAAGTCGAGCTTCGTGACGGGTCATGTGCTGAACGTGGACGGAGGCTTCGCTGCACACGGGCTGCTGCCGAAATATCCGTGACGGCGAGCGGGATGCCGCCGGATTTGAGAGCATCTTGGGCTAAGCCGTTCATATCGCTACAGGATAATATATTCCATAATATACCTTATGCGAATTCGTGATTGAGCACCGCGTCCACGTAGGCCGGGTTCAAAGTATCAGTCGAATGCAGCCTTCGATCATGGCCTCGACCGGCGGTCGCCCCGCTGAAGACCGACCTCGTCGCGAAGCCTGCGGTGCCGCCAATCGATGTCTAGCGCCCGCAGCCATCAAGGCATTCCGGAAGATCGCCGAGCATTGGGCGCTGACCACTGCGGAAGCTGTAATGTTTCGGAGTATCCGAAAGCACGCGAGACCGGATCAAGAGCGGTCCGTGAAGATCAGTTCTGTGCGTTTCGGCCTGATCGGCATTCAAGGATCTGCCGCTTTCGCTTGTCGACGACAGAGCTTTTCGCTGGGCGAAGTTGACCAACTCGAAGGTAGCTATTTGCACGATCATGCCAAACCAACCAAATCAGAGATTGCGGGAGAGCCTGCCCCTACCCTGATCTTTCTTGTCGCTAAAGACCGCAAAAAGAAAGCGCCTCCGGCCGGGCATGGCCGAAGGCGCCTGGAGGTTCACGAAGGCCGACAAGGGCCCCAGCGAACATCTCTCCCGCAAGGAAATCTCCAATGCGGGAGAGAATCTCTTGTCATCAGAACGAGCGCAGGATCTGCACTGAACCGTTGTAGAGGTTCTGGTTCTGAAGCTGGTAGGTCTGGCCGGCCGGCTTGCCGGAGACGTTGCCGACATACTGACCGCCAAGGTTCTGCTCGAGGCGGCTGTAGGTGAACTCAGCCGACAGGGTCAGGTTTTTGACCGGGGTCCAGGCGGTACGGGTACCGATCTGGGCGATCGCGAAGTCGAAGTTGCCCGTCGTGTTCTGGAGGTAACCGGCACTCGCACCGGTCGGGTTCTGCGCGTTGGCGCTGCCGAGCCGGCCGCCGGCCTGGCTGAACGCCGCCGAGAGCAAAGCATTGCCCGCGCTGCCATAGGAGATCGAGCTATAGCTGCCGAACAGCGAGGTTCGCCAGGCCGGGTTCCAGTAGTGCTCGTAGAACGCGGCGATCGACCATGCCGTGCTCTGCTCGATCTGGCCGTTACGGCCGAACACGCCATCCAGCGCATAGCCGAAGGCCAGCGTATCGCCGCTGAACTTGGCATAACGACCGCCGCCCTGGGTGTCGTGCGTGCCGCCGTTGAAGGCGTATTTGGCAGCGCCCTGGGCATAGGTGGCCTCGACCTTCAGGCTGTCGCCTGCGCCGGTCGGCAGGTTCTTGAGTTCGAAGGCACCGTTGACGGCGAAGCCGTAAGCGGTGTCCGGATGACCGGTGGCTTCGTTGCCGGCATAGAAGCCGGGAGTGATGGCATGCATGGCCGCACCGAAGTGCAGCGAACCCCAGGCCTGATCGAGGCGCAGGTTGCCAACGATGTCTGGGATCTGGTTGCCGCCATACGAGTTGCCGAGGAACGTGTAGGACGCGACGCCGTACTGGGCATTCAGGAAGCTGCTATTGCCCGGAGCGACGATGAAGTTGTTGGTGTTGTACAAGCCGGCGGCGAAGCATTCTCGAGCGAGATCGTGCCCGACACGCCGTTACCGAACGAAGCAGTGTAGGAGATCTGCGGGATGCCGGTGCCATTGTTCGAACCGGCGAGGAAGCCTGACGAAATCCACGGACGCGACAGGGTCCACTGCGGGTCGAACTGCGAAACCGCCTTGCCGAAAGTGAATCCCGCGAACTGGATGAATGCGTAATCGACTTCGGCGAAGCCGCCGGCGATCGATTCACGATCCTGAGCGAAGTCGAACTGCAAGTTCGCGTAGGTGCGGACCACGCCGTATTCAGTTGCGGTGCGGGTATCGGTCGTCGCGTTGATGCGCGAACGCGGCGCGAAATAGTTCTTGGTCCAGAGATCGTTGCCGCCGGCGCCGCCCTGGAAGAACGGAGTGTCGTAAGTGCCCGAATTGAACGAGGTGTCGATACGGATCGCACCACCGATCTTGATGCAGGTATCGGTGCCCGGAATGTAGTAGAAGCCCGCGCCGTAGAGCGAGCAGACCTTCACATATTCGACTGCCTTGGCCTTTGTCGGAAGATCGGCGGCCTGAGCGACGCCCAACACCGACAGACTGGCCGCGGTCCCCAAAATCGTAGTCTTCAACAGATCCACAATGAATCTCCTATCCTTCATCGAGACATTCCGGCTCGCGTCAAGCGAACCGGATTCATCGAAGCGTCTACACGGATGACGAACGACCAGACCGCTCGCCTACTCGCTATCGATGAGGAGACGTCCCCCAACTCCGCGCGACGATATGAATTCTCGCACCAAGTGAGAGCAACAACGGATTGATAGTTCACGCGCCTTCGCCGTCGCTTTGCTGGTCGCAGTGACAAAAGACCAGCGTGATGGACCTATGATTTTGACAGACAGTTTTCTCATGCATCGCGTAGATGCCTGCAATCTTCGCTGCTTCGGCATTGTGCGAGATCATTCACCGGCAGCGACGAGCAACATCGCCCGCCCGAGCCTTCGGCGCATTGTCAGCAATTCGTTCGACAGATCGCGCAGGGATTCCACTTCGAGTTCTCCTCTCACGTGGAGTTCGAGCGCACGCTTCGATGATTCGAGGCCGTTCATTTTCTCGACTGCAGAGTCCGTCAGCGACAACAGCACCAGACGGCGATCTTTCCCCTTGGCCGCCTTGCGTCGAATGAGATTTCGTTTCTCAAGTATCTTCGATTGAGCGGACACGAAGGATCCATCGACGTTGAGCATGGCCGCGACGTCCCGAACGGAGACCCCCTCCTCGCTGCTGAGGCTTTCAATCGCCATCAGCGTGATCCATTGCGAGCCGCTGACGCCGATCCGCTTTCCGAGAAGATCGGCGATCCGCATCATGTAGGCGCTGATCGCCGAGATATCCCAAATCAGCTGACGGCCGACCGCGTCTGCGGTTTCCGTTTCCTCGGTGAGGGACGACGTCTCCGGAGCGAGCTTTGCGCTTCTCATTGCGGGCGTCCGTTCCAGATCGGAAGAGCGCGACAGCACGAAACCATATGTGCCTGCTCGAGCAAGGTCGGTAATGCCATCGGCGGGTGGCAAGAAGCGGTGAATTCGCAACTGTGGCCAATGGCTTTCGCCCATGCGCACGCAGACCGCGCGACAAGTATCCAGATAGTCATCTAAGGTGATCCAGGAACGGTCAGATGGAAGGCGCTTCGCGCCCGGCGGTGACGTTCAGACCTGGATTCGTGGCGGTGGTGTATCCATCCCGGAGGGATAGGCGCTTAGAGCAAGCGCCGCTTTCTCCACCCGCTCCGACTGCAAAACCGTAGAAAATTCACACCCTTGTGGGGGCGTCAGATGTTCGACGCAGTGTGAACAGTGCTCGCAGGTCACCGCTATGAGTTTCGCGGATAACTTACCGACCGAGGACGATGCCATCTCCACGACGTCAGCAGACTTCGTCGAGACATCCTGGCAGAATGCATGGTGTGCGGCACCCGCGAACAAATATGCGAACGCCATCAGGATGACGAAGAACTGCCGGGCGCTTCGCGGAACCGCCAGAACCGCTTTTGCAAATGGACGTCGCATGCGCCCGCAATAACAAAACGATCGGCAGATGGCCACTGCTAATCCGCCGCACGGGACATGTCGGCATTCAAGAATTCGCTAGCAATGCCTGCTCCACATTCCTCGGAAATCCATGACAAAAACGACTGTCGGAATCAGGTGTCTTTCTACGGCCTCAACGACTGCAATCACATGCGAGCTGTCTGATGGGAGCTCTCGAAGAGGCAATCATGCCGATACACAGGCGCGCTCCCGGTGAGCTCTATTGGCTCCACTCTTGAAGCCCAGCCTTGCTGAATGGATGCCACACCCCTATTTTCTGCAGTGTATTCCGTCCAATGGTGACATCAGATGACAAATCCAGATGATGCAACCAGATCGGCTCCGTCGTCTTCCACCAAAGTCGGCGGCACGGTTCTGCGGACGCTTTTTCTGCTCGTCCTTATCGTGATCACGTTCCGTGTGGCGAGTCCGCAAAGGGAAGCGTTGCGCTCGCTCCTTGAGACGCCGGCTGACCTCATACGTGTCCTTCTCGGACTGATTGTAATGGTGTGGCTGGGCATCCACATCGTCTGGCTTCCGAAGGACGCAGGCGCATATAGAACTTGGAGCCGAATGGGTTTCATACTGCTCCCGCTGGCTGTTTTGTGCGCATACGTCGTTTGGTAGCGGCGATCAACGTTCCGGAGTTCCGGTGGGCGCCGCCGCGGCGGCCGTATCGTCCCTGCCCGCACATTCCCTCCAGATCGGGCCCACGCAGGTCGCCGGCCATCCTCCGCCGAGCGCCATGAACAATGCCGCCGTATCTGCCAGTCTGTTTGCCTCACTCTGGACGCGTATGATCGAAGCCGTGAGATAGGTCTGCTGCGCATTGAGAACGGCGAGCTGATTGACCTGTCCGGCATTCAACTGCTGCTCGACGATATCAAGGCTGGCCTTGGCCGTGCGCTCGGCGTGAATCGCCGCGTCGATCGTCTTGGCATCAGCCTGAAGGGCGCGCAGTGCGTCGGCAACATTCTGGAATGCGCCGATCACGGTGGACCGATACTGCGCGGTGGCCTGCTCGAAAGCCGCCTCCGCGGCCTTCTGCTTATGGTACAGCGTCATACCATCAAAGATCGGCGCCGTTGCACTGGCGGCAATTGTGTAGAAGTTGGTACCGGGCGTGAAGCTTTGCGCGAGGTTATAGGCACTCGAACCGCCATTGGCCGATATTTGAATATTTGGCAGACGTGCCGCCACTGCTACACCGATTTGAGCGCTCGCGAAGTGCATATTGGCCTCCGCGGCACGGACATCAGGGCGACGATCCACCAGTTTACCGGGTAGACTGATTGGCAAATTGGTCGGGAGCTTTAGCTGCGACATCTCGAAAACCTGCGGTACCTCATTGGCCGGAAGCTCGCCCGCCAAAGCAGTCAAGAGATCGCGTTGTTGGGCGAGTTGCTTTTCGAGCGGAGGAAGCAGCAATTCGACCTGCGCCAGCGCAGCCTCCTGTGCAAGGACGTCCGCCTTGGCCACCTGCCCCAATGCGTTCTGCCGCTTGAGGATGTCCAGCAGACGCCTCTCGATCACGATAATGCGGCGCGTCGCCATCAACTGCCCGCGCAGCGACGCTTCCTGAATCGCTGCGATCACTACATTGCTGGTCAGCGTCAGATAGGCGGCTTCCAGCTGATATTGCTGTTGTTCCGTGACCGCATCGAGGCTCTGCACCGCACGGAGATTACCGCCCCAGATATCCGGAGTGAAGGTCACCGTTAGCTGGTGCGTAACGAGGGAATACTGCTCTTGCGGCACTGACGCCGGACTATCGAAAACGACACCGGCATTCGAGAGACGCTGTTGAGATCCGTTGGAGTTCCCGGTCAGTTGCGGGAAGAAGAGCCCGCGCTGCGCCAGCGCGTTGTAGTGCGCTACCTTGATGGCGGCGTCGGCGGCCTGAAGCGTGGGATTGCGATCCACGGCGTGCTGGACGAGTTCGTTCAGCCCCCGGGACTTGAACGCCGCCCACCAGTTGGCCGCGATTTCCTGACCGCTGCGAAAATACTGATTGTCGCCCGACCTGATCGTGACCTTGGGCGATGTTAATGGACCTCTGACATATCCGCCAACCTCCGGCGCCGGCGGCGGAACGAAATTCGGTCCGACAGCACAGGCGCTCAAGCCCAGCGCCAGCAGAGCGGCACCATCTCGCAACCTGAAGCCTGCAGGCCGACCTGCGCGAGGCATCAGGCCGAGCACCGTGGTCCGAGATACGGTGGCCTCCCCGCGATCCCCCCTCGGATCATTGCTCATCGGGCTGCTCTCCCCTGGCCAGGAAGATTCCGCGCAGCGCCGGAGCGACGACGAGCAACAGGAGCGGCCCGATGAACATGCCGCCCACAACGACAGTCGCCAGCGGCCTCTGCACCTGGCTGCCGATGCCATGGGAAATTGCCGCCGGCAACAGACCGACACCGGCCGAAAGCGCCGTCATCAGCATGGGACGCATACGCTGCTCCGCACCTTGAAACACGGCTTCGGCAACCGACAATCCATGGCTCCGCAATTCGCGGTAATAGGTGATGTTCAGAATCCCATCCATGACGGCAACGCCGAACAGTGAGATGAAGCCGATGGCGGCCGACACACTGAAGCTTAGCCCGGTGATGTAAAGTGCGATCAGACCTCCGCCGATTGCAAACGGGATGCCTGCGATAGCCAGCAGGCTGTCACGTACCGAGTTGAACAAGCCGTACAAGAGGATGAGGATGAGGAGAACGGTGATCGGCACCACGATAATCAGGCGTTGCTTGGCCGCCTGGAGATTCTCAAACTCGCCCGCCCAGACGATCTGATATCCATTCGGCAGGCTTACGGCGTTGGCAACCCGCTGCTGAGCCTCCGCAACGGTGCTGCCGAGATCGCGTCCACGAACACTGAATTTTATCGGGATGTAACGCTGACTTCGCTCGCGATAGATGAACAACGCGCCCGTATCGAGCGAGATGTCGGCGATCTCGCTAAGCGGGACATAGGCATTGGTGCCTGCAGGCGTCTGGTAGGCCACCTTCAGCAGCTTGATCGCATCGATGCTCTGCCGATATTTCGGATCCAACCTGACCGACAGGGCAAATTGTCGATCGGCCTCCAGCACCGTCGTTGCTGTCGTACCGGCGAACGCTGCCTGGATCACAGTATTCACGTCGCCAGTGTTGAGCCCGTAGCGTGCGGCCTTTTCCCGATCGACCTTGATATTGAGGTTAGGCTGTCCCTGGGCGTGGAAGATGCCGAGGTCGCTCACACCGTCGATATCCTTCATCGCCGCCTGAACCTGATCGGCAAGCTGCTCGAGTGTCGCCAGATTGGGGCCAATCACCTTGACGGAGTTCGCTCCCTTCACGCCGGAAAGAGCTTCTTCCACGTTGTCCTGGATGTATTGCGAGAAGTTGAAGGTGATACCGGGCAGCTCTTCGGCGAACTCTCTTTGGAGTTGTTCGGTCAAGGACTCTTTCGTGACGTTCGCCGGCCACTGGTCGAACGGTTTTAGCGGCGCGAACAACTCGACATTCGAAAATGGTGACGCATCACTGCCGTTGTCCGGTCGGCCATGCTGGGAAACGACGGTGATGACCTCAGGATGGCGGTTTAGAATTTCACGCATCTTGCGCGTCGCCTCGGTACCGGCCTCCAGCGAGACGGTCGGAGGCAGCGCGGCCCGGATCCAGAAATTACCCTCCTCCAAAGCGGGGAGAAATTCACTGCCGAGGCGCGATGCGGCCAGGCCGCTCATGAGCAAGAAGACGACCCCAACCGCCACGGCCAGACGCATTTGTGTAAGTGCCCAGCGGAGAACCGGCGTGTAGACGCGGCGAATAGCGAGGACGACCCGTGTTTCAACCTCTTTCACCTCCTCGGGAAGCAGCAGCCTGGCCAGAACAGGTGTGACGGTAAACGTCGCCAAGAGCGCACCAGCCAGCGCGTATCCATAGGTACGCGCCATGGGTCCGAAGATTTGGCCTTCCACCCCCTGCATCGTGAACAGCGGCACGAAAGCTGTCACGGTGATGGCCGCGGTAAAGAAGACGGCCTTGTCGACCTGAAGAGCACTGGCGAACACGAGACGCGCACGCTCGGGCCAGGGACGCGCTTCGGCCGAATTCTCCGAGGTTGGATCCGGCCCCCAGAATCCGCTCGACAATTGCTGAAGCAGCGTCGCACGAGCCGCCGGGTTTGACTGAAAATTCCGATAGATGTTCTCCATCATGATGACCGCGGAATCGACGATGATCCCGAAGTCCACGGCGCCGAGGGACAGGAGGTTCGCGTCCTCTCCGCGAAGAACGAGGATGCCGATGGCGAAGAACAGTGCCAGCGGGATATTGGCGCTGACGATAATCGCGCTCCGCAGGTCTCCCAGAAACATCCATTGGATCAGAAAGACCAGGATGCAGCCGAAGATCAGATTGTGCATGACGGTGTGCGTCGTCACGGCAACGAGCGAGCTTCGGTCGTAATACGATACGATCTTCACACCGGGCGGCAGACTGCCATCGCTGTTAAGCCTCTGAACCTCTGCTTCGACCTTCGGTATGACCTCATTGGTGTGTTCCGGACGGCGCATGACGACGATGGCCGCGACGATATCGTCCTGGGTGTCTATTCCTGCGATCCCCAGGCGTGGCACATAGCCGACTTCTACACTGGCAATGTCCTTGACCTGGATCGGCAAGCCGCCGGTTTGCGCCAGCACCACATTCTCGATGTCTCGTACGCGGTAGCCCTGCGTAACATCGTCTGAACCGCCGGAGTCGATCAGACCGATACCGCGGATGTTGACGGACTGCTGACCTATCGAAACTTCACGTCCGCCGACATTGATGTTGGCATTGCCGAGAGCGGTGATCAGCTGCGGCACCGTGATATTATAGGCCTCGAGCTTGTCGAGGTCCGCCAAAACATTGAACTGTTTTGTGGTGCCGCCCCAGCTGTTGATCTGTGCCACGCCAGGAACAGTGAGCAACCGACGCGTAACCACATAGTCCTGGAGCGTCCTCAGATTGGTCAGGCCGTAGTTGGGGGGGCCGACGATCTGATAGCGATAGATTTCACCGACAAGACTCGAAGCCTGAATAGTAGGAACCAAATTGCCGGGCAGATTAACATTCTGCTGTAAGCTGTTTGAGGCCTGGGTCAGCGCGAAATAATAGTCCGTTCCGTATGCGAAGGTGACGCGGACAAAGGATAGGCCGTAGAACGATGTCGAGCGGATGTTGACCACCCCGGGCGTGGGATAGAGGCCCACCTCCATCGGGATTGTGTAGTACTTCTCCATCTCCTCGGCTGAAAGGCCCGGAGCTTGTGCGGTGATCTCGAGAATGACCGGCGCGGGGTTCGGATATGCCTCGATGTTCAGCTTGCTGAATGCAATGACTCCGGCCAGGCAGAATACGATCACGCCGAGCACGACGATCGCACTTCTCGACAGGCAGAATGCAAGAGCAGACTTGATCACGATGAACCTGTTGCTGTCCGGCAATCGTAACGAGATGAATGACTAGGAACCGTTCTCTAGAGCCCATTTGTTGCTGAGGTAGACAGCTCCATCCACGACGATGTTCTCGCCGGGAGCGACGCCATCCAGCAGTTGAACGAAATTGGCCTGTTGAATACCCGTTCTCACCGACCGGCGTTCGAACGTATGGTCACCGGTCTTGACCCACAGCGACGTCGTTCCGTCTCCCTCGCGAACCAGCCCGCTCGGAGGAATGCCGACAGAGTTCACGGGCGGGCCGACGTCGGTGACAAAACTCGCATACATCCCTGCCCGCAGACGATGTTCGGGATCTGAAATCACGGAACGCACAAGTTGGCGATGCGTGGTGCTATCGATCGACGGGCCGAGGGCATTGATCGTTCCGGAAAACGTCTGCGCAGGATATGCCGGCACCGTAGCCTGCACCGGCTGCCCAATCTTGTAGGCGGGAGCGTCCGTCTCGATGACATTCGCCACCATCCACATGGTCGAGACGTCAGCAATGACATATGGAGCCGGCGTCCCTCCAGCCTGAACGAGGAGGCCTGGAGCGGCGCTTCGCGAGACCACCCGCCCATCGATCGGACTGGTGACGGTGAGGATCGCATTGATGTTGCGGGCGTCGATGATCCGATCGATGTCCTCGTCAGATTTTCCGAAGATGCGAACTGCATTTCGGGCCGCCTTGTAGTTTCCCTCCGCCGTCTGCGTGTCCGAGGTGGCCTGATCGATGTCCCGCTGCGCGCTTCCCCCCGTCTTGAAAAGCCCGGTCACGCGCGAAAGGTTTCGTTTCTGTAGTTCAAGGACACCAGCGCTCGCGAGAAGGCTGGACTCGGCTTGAACCAAATCCGTGCTTTCGATCGTGAAGAGCACATCGCCCGCTTTCACGTCGTCACCGACATTGAAACGGGCACCGACAACCTTGCCAGTGTATTGCGAGAAGACCTGAACCAGCAGATTTTCGTTGAAGCCTATCGTGCCAACGGCGGTCTTTCGCGGGATGAAGCCGTGCACCTGGGCGGGAGCCACCCTGATCAAGGCCTGTTGTTTCTCCGTCAACATCACGGAGTTGCGGGCAACGTCCCTCTCCGCGGTACGGCGCGCTTGCCCCGTGGACTTGCCGTCATCGGATTTGGGATTGGATGAGAAAAAGACCAAGGCACCGACGATCAGGGCGACCGCAACAATCAGGCCGCCGACAAGCTTCGGTCGGATCCCCCCCTGTCCTATTCCCATAACGAGGCCCCAACGAGATCGAAGCGATTCGCCCCAAGGTCCACCGGATAAGCATCAAATTGGTATCGTTGGTTCGGAATGCAGGCAAGCTTGTCCAGCAACACTCCACGAGCAAAACATTACACGAAGCTTACAACAAGCTCGTGGCGCCCTGTCGCGTTCCGGCATCTGCGCCTGGCGAAGCAAGACACATCTCTGGCAGGAACGCGTCCGGGAGATGGTTTATCAAGCACCCGAGCTAACCATTGCCGCGAATTATGATCTCATGGCCCGGCGGAACTGTATAATGGTTTCCAATTCGGCCGGGACAGACCCCGACCAGACCGTTCGTGACATGGCTGCGCTCTCCCTTCGGGAGTTGTCCGCAGCGCCATAACAGGCAGTGCATCATGGACCAGAAGACCGAGCCTAATCCATTTGCCGCCACGACCTCGAAACGCGGGAGGTCCTTCAGGCCTTCGCTTTGGCTGCTTCTCGCGGCTTTGCTGATCGCAGTCGCAGCATTCATCTGGTGGAATCGCAGCAGAACTGCGCCCACGCAGACCGCGCGGGCCGAACGTGCGGTCTCGATCGTGCCTATGCCCGTCAGCAAAGGTGACATCAACGTCAATTTGAACGCGCTCGGGACGGTGACCTCCCTCGCTACGGTGACGGTCAGGACGCAGATCAGCGGTTATTTGCAGAGCGTCGATTTCATCGAAGGACAGGAGGTCAAGAAAGGCGATCTCCTGGCCGAGATCGATCCTCGCCCATATGAGGCGGCATTGGCCCAGATGCAGGGAAATCTGGCGCGTGACGAGGCTTTGCTCAAAGGCGCTCAAGTGGATCTGAGCCGGTATCAGGGTCTTGCTGCTCAGAATGCGGTGCCGCACCAGACACTCGACACCCAGGTGGCGCTCGTCGCTCAATATCAGGGCACCGTTGAAGCTGACCGTGCAGCGGTCAAGGCGGCTCAGGTCAACCTGCTCTATTGTCGGATCGTGTCGCCGGTCGATGGCCGCGTCGGTCTGCGCCAGGTGGATCAGGGCAACTACGTGACACCGGGCGATGCCAATGGATTGGTCGTCATCACGCAATTGCGGCCCATCAGCGTGTTATTCACCCTCCCGGAAGACAACCTGCGCGCCATCTCGGCCCGCCTGGATTCCGGAGCGAAGTTGCCTGTCACGGCATATGATCGCAGCGGCACCTCGAAAATCGCCGACGGAATGCTCCAGACATTCGATAGCCAGATCGATCCGACAACAGGAACGATCAAGTTGCGAGCGCAATTCCCGAACGAGCCGCGGCTTCTCTTCCCAAATCAGTTCGTCAACATCCGGCTACTTCTCGATACGCATAAAGCTGTCACCACCATGTCCACCGCCGGCATCCAGCGCGGGGCGCAAGGCTCCTTTGTGTATCTCGTGAACCCGAACGACACTGTCTCCGTGCGCAAGGTCGAACTCGGTGTCACCGACGGCGATTTGGTCGAGATACGCTCGGGGCTTGCCCCCGGCGACCGCATCGTTGCCGACGGCGCAGACAAGTTACGGGACGGCGCCAGGATCAGTGTCAGAACCGAGAGCGATACGGGCCAAACGCCGGCAGGCACGAAACCGGACGCGAATGGCAAGAACCGTCGTTCGGACATCGGACAGATGCGATGAACCCGTCACAGCCGTTCATTCTGCGGCCTGTCGCGACCACCCTGCTGATGATCGCCATCATGCTATCGGGCTTGCTTGCATTCAAGTTCTTGCCGATTGCAGCTCTTCCGGAAGTCGATTACCCGACGATCCAGGTACAAACCTTCTATCCGGGCGCCAGCCCCGACGTGATGACCTCATCCGTGACTGCACCGCTGGAGGTGCAGTTCGGGCAGATGCCGAACCTGAACCAGATGAGTTCTGTCAGCTCGGCCGGTGCTTCCGTCATCACGCTGCAATTCGGACTCAGCATTGCGCTCGACGTTGCCGAGCAGGAAGTCCAGGCGGCCATCAACGCCGCCGGAAACCTGCTTCCATCCGACCTTCCTGCACCGCCCATTTATGCAAAAGTGAACCCGGCTGACGCGCCGATCCTGACACTCGGCCTGACATCCGAGTCGATCCCGCTGACCCAGGTGCAGGACTTTGCAGACACGCGCCTTGCGCAGAAAATTTCCCAGCTTCCCGGTGTCGGCCTGGTCACGCTCAGCGGCGGGCAACGACCGGCAGTCCGGATACGTGCCGATATCCGCAAGCTGGCCGCCTATGGCCTGAACATGGACGATCTGCGCACCACTCTCGGGAACGCCAACGTCAACACGCCGAAGGGCAACTTCGATGGCCCGATGCGGGCGCAGACCATCAACGCCAACGACCAGATCAAGAACGCCAGCGATTATCAGTCACTCGTCGTGGCCTACAAGAATGGTGCTGCGGTTCGATTGATCGACGTTGCCGATGTCATCGAAGGCGCTCAGAACGACAAACTAGGCGCGTGGATGAATCAAACGCCAGCCATCATTCTCAACGTGCAGCGACAGCCCGGCGCGAATGTCATATCCGTCGTGGAAAGCATCAAGGCCCTCCTGCCCCAGTTGCGGGCATCATTGCCGGCGGCAATCGACGTCAATATCCTCACGGACCGAACGGTCACGATCCGCGCCTCGGTTCAGGACGTCGCGTATGAATTGCTGCTCGCTGTTCTGCTGGTGGTGATCGTCATTTTTGTCTTCCTGCGCAGCGCCAAGGCGACGCTGATCCCCAGCCTGTCGGTCCCGCTGTCGCTGGTCGGCACCCTGGGAGCCATGTATCTGTTCGGCTTCAGTCTCAACAATCTCTCTTTGATGGCGCTCACCATCGCGACGGGCTTCGTCGTGGACGACGCGATCGTCGTGATCGAAAACATATCGCGGTATCTCGAAGAGGGCGATACGCCGCTGCAAGCGGCACTTCGCGGTTCGGCGCAGATCGGTTTCACCATCATCTCGCTGACCGTATCGCTCATCGCTGTTCTCATTCCATTGTTGTTCATGGGGGATGTTGTCGGCCGGCTATTCAGGGAATTCGCGATAACCCTGTCGGTGACGATCCTGATTTCCGCAGTCGTCTCCCTCACCCTGGTGCCTATGGCATGTGCCAAACTTCTCAAGCCAAGCACGAGCACACCGGAGAACGGACTACAGCGATTACTTCGCCAATCTCTCGACGGACTGGTGAATGCATACGGCCGCATTCTTGGCTGGATGCTCGACCGACAGGCCTTCGTGCTCGTCGTCGCGCTTGCGACCTTCGTGCTGACTGCAGGGCTCTATATCGTCATTCCAAAAGGGTTCTTTCCCACGCAAGACACCAGCGTCATCCAGGCGATTACAGAGGCGCCGCAATCAATATCCTACAAGGCGATGGCGGAACGCCAGCAGCAGCTGGCGAATATCATCCTGAAGGATCCCGACGTGGTCAGTCTGTCCTCTTTCATCGGGATCGACGGGACCAACGCCACACTCAACAACGGTCGGATGCTCATCAACCTGCGTAGCCGCAGTGAACGATCCACATCCGTCAGCGATGTTATGCAGCGTTTGAAAACAAGCATAGAGAATCTCCACGGTATCACGCTCTACATGCAGCCGGTGCAGGATCTGACGATCGAGGGCACTGTCAGCCGCACCCAGTATCAATTCATCCTTCAAGATGCAGATTCGAAACAGCTCGATGAGTGGACGCCGAAACTGGTCGACCGCCTGAAGACGCTCCGCGAGTTCACCGACGTCGCCAGCGATCTGTCGGCGCAAGGGCTTTCCGTTTTCGTCGACATCGATCGCGACCAGGCCGCA
The DNA here is from genome assembly GCA_002256345.1 of Bradyrhizobiaceae bacterium PARB1. Classification (GTDB taxonomy): domain Bacteria; phylum Pseudomonadota; class Alphaproteobacteria; order Rhizobiales; family Xanthobacteraceae; genus Tardiphaga. The sequence continues at coordinate 422,127 of NKIY01000002.1, forward strand.
AGGTTCGGGATCACGCCCGCCACGATCGACAATGCGCTGTACGACGCGTACGGCCAACGCATCGTCTCCACGATTTTCACCAACTCGAACCAGTACCGGGTCATCCTCGAAGCCAGCCCGGAGTTGCAGGCCTCCCTCAGTTCGCTTTCGGCAATCTACCTGCCCTCCGCCGTCGGCACCGCCCTCGTTCCTCTCTCCGTTGTCGCGAAGATCAGACAGGAGACTGCGCCGCTTCAGATTTCCCATCTCGGGCAATTCCCGGCGTCCACCGTATCGTTCAATCTGGCCCCGGGCGCCTCGCTTGGAGAAGCAGTCGACGCGATCAAGAAAGCGCAACACGATATCGACCTTCCGCCCAGCATCATCATCAGTTTTCAAGGCGCTGCGCAGGCCTTTCAAGCCTCGCTGACCAATCAACTGTTTCTTATTCTGGCGGCGATCGTCACCGTCTATATCGTTCTTGGCGTGCTCTATGAGAGCTTCATCCACCCGGTCACGATCCTGTCGACGCTGCCCTCTGCGGGAATTGGCGCATTGCTGGCGTTGATGGCTGCCGGGCATCAGCTGACCATCGTCGCGATCATCGGCATCATTCTTCTGATAGGGATCGTCAAGAAAAACGCGATCATGATGATCGACTTCGCCCTCGACGCGGAGCGCAACGGCGGAAAACTTCCCAGGGATGCGATCTATCAGGCATGCTTGCTGCGCTTTCGCCCGATCTTGATGACAACAATGGCGGCGATGCTGGGCGCCTTCCCCCTCATGCTCGGAAGCGGTGAAGGCTCAGAGCTCCGGCAGCCGCTCGGAATCGCCATCGTTGGCGGCCTGCTCGTCAGTCAGCTTCTGACGCTCTTCACGACCCCTGTCATCTACCTCTGGTTCGATCGGATGGCGCTCCGCTTCCGCCGCGATCCACTGGGGCCCACCGAAGCAGGCGAGCGAGGATAGCCCGTGAGCCTGTCGCGCCCCTTCATTCGCAGACCCGTCGGGACCACATTGCTGACGTTCGGTCTGGCGATGGCAGGCGCCATTGCCTTCACCAAACTGCCGGTTGCGCCGCTGCCGCAGGTGGATTTTCCGACCATCTCGGTGCAGGCGGTATTGCCCGGAGCCAGTCCGGAGGACGTGGCGACGACGGTCGCCAGCCCGCTCGAGAAGCATCTGGGCCAGATCGCCGACGTTACCGAAATGACGTCATCCAGCACGGTCGGATCGGTGCGCATCAATCTGCAGTTCGGGCTCGACCGCGACATCAACGGCGCTGCCCGCGATGTCCAGGCCGCGATCAATGCCGCGCGTGCCGACCTTCCGACAAGCCTGAGGACGAATCCGACCTATCGCAAGGTCAACCCCGCCGACGCTCCGATCATGATCCTGGCGCTGACATCGGAAACGGCTTCGCGCGGCCAGCTCTATGACGCCGCCTCGACCGTCCTTGCGCAAAAGCTGTCGCAGGTTGAAGGCATCGGCGAGGTGGTGGTCGGCGGCGGCTCGTTGCCAGCCGTCCGGGTCGAACTGACGCCCCAGGCGCTGTTCAAGTACGGCATCGGGCTCGAAGACGTCCGGGCTGCCATCGCCAGTGCGAACGCGCATAGCCCCAAAGGCGCCCTCGACGAGGGAGACAAACGCTTCCAGATCTACAGCAACGATCAAGCCACCAAAGCCGATGACTACAAATCGCTGATCCTTGCCTATCGCAACGGCGCTGCGGTCCGTATCACCGACGTCGGCGAAGTGACGGACTCGATCGAGAACATCAGGAACATGGGCCTTGCCAACGGCAAGCCATCCATTCTCATCATCCTGTTCAGGCAACCCGGCGCGAACATCATCGGCATCGTGGACCGGGTCCAGGCGATGCTCCCCCAACTTCAGGCGTCCATCTCACCGGCGATCGAACTCGGCGTTGCCATCGATCGTTCGACGACGATCCGCGCGTCGCTCAAAGAGGTCGAACTCAGCTTGGTGATCGCAGTCCTTCTCGTGATCATCGTCGTATTCTGTTTCCTGCGGAGCTGGCAGGCGACGCTGGTGCCGGTCGTCGCGGTCACGGTGTCGCTCGTCGCCACCTTCGCGGCGATGTATCTCCTCGGCTACAGCCTCGACAACCTCTCCCTCATGGCCCTGACGATCGCGACGGGCTTCGTGGTCGACGATGCGATCGTCGTTCTGGAGAATATCACCCGGCACATCGAAGCTGGGATGTCGCGCCTCGACGCAGCCCTGAAGGGCGCGGCCGAAGTTGCTTTCACCGTCGTGTCCATGAGCATTTCCCTCATTGCCGTCTTCATCCCGATCCTGCTCATGGGCGGCATCGTCGGACGACTTTTCCGTGAATTCGCGGTAACGATTTCGATTGCCATTCTGATTTCGTTGGCGATCTCGCTGACGACCACTCCGATGATGTGCGCGGTCCTCCTCCGCGAGCGTCATGATCGGCCTCCCGGACGCTTCTACATCGTCAGTGAACGCGCGTTTGAGGCATTACTTGGCGGCTATCGCCGAACACTTGCCATGGCGCTCCGGCATCCGCGTGTCGTGATGTCGTCATTGCTCGTTGTGATCGGGCTCAGCGGCTATCTCTATTACGCGATCCCGAAAGGATTCTTTCCGCAACAGGATACGGGACGGCTCATCGGCTCGATCCAGGCCGACCAGAGCATCTCGTTCCAACTGATGCAGCAGAAGTTCACGCAATTTGTCACGATCGTCGGGAACGATCCCGCCGTCGAAACCGTCGTCGGCTTCACGGGTAGCGGACAGACCAATTCGGGCAACATCTTCGTTTCGCTTCGGCCACTCGCGCGGCGCAAGATATCGGCTGATCAGGTTATCGCGCGCCTGCGCCGGAATCTGAATGTGGTTGCGGGAGCGACCTTGTATCTGCAGTCGGTTCAGGACATCCGGGTCGGCGGACGCTCGAGCAATGCACAGTATCAGTACACCCTGCAGGGCCAATCATTCGAAGATCTCAATGAATGGACGCCTAAGCTCGCCGCTGCGCTTCAGAACAACCCCGCGCTTGCCGACGTCAACAGCGATCAGCAGAACAAAGGGCTTGAAGCCGCGATCAAGATCGATCGCGATTCCGCGGCGCGCCTGGGCATCACGGTCAGTCAGATCGACAACACCCTTTACGACGCTTTCGGCCAGCGGCAGGTCTCCACGATATATGTCGCCCGCAATCAGTACCACGTGGTCATGGAGGTGGCTCCGCGCTACTGGCAAAATCCCGAGGTGCTCAAGGACGTCTACATCAGCACCACAGGTGGGGCGGTCGGCGGATCGCAGGCGACCAATGCGGTCGCCGGGACGTTTTCCTCCGTCGGACAGACGGAATCGATCAACTCCATAGCTGCAGATGCGGCGCGCAACCTGGCAACGAACGCAATCGGTGCGACCGGGAATGGCACTTCGTCTACTGGAGCCGCGGTTAGCACCGCACAGGAGACCATGATTCCGCTGGCGAGCGTCGCACGGTTCGCGCAGGGAGCAACGCCCCTCGCTGTCAACCATCAAGGCACACTGGTCGCTAACACGATCTCGTTCAATCTTCCGCCCAACGTGCCACTGAGCGCGGCCGTTGCAACGATCGAAGCGACCATGGACCGGATCGGCGTTCCGTCCACCATCCATGGCTCGTTCCAAGGTACCGCAAAGGCATTTCAGGACTCACTCAGCAGTCAGCCATATCTGATCCTGGCCGCCCTGGTCGCAATCTATATTGTGCTCGGCATGCTCTATGAGAGCTTTTTCCACCCCTTGACCATCCTCTCGACCCTGCCCTCCGCCGGCGTCGGCGCGTTGCTGGCCCTCATGACGGTCGGGACGGAGTTCAGCATCATGGCTCTGATCGGCGTCATATTGCTGATCGGCATCGTGAAGAAGAATGCGATCATGATGATCGACTTCGCGCTGGACGCGGAGCGAAACCGCGGGCTCGATCCCATCGATGCGATATCGCAGGCTTGCATCCTGCGTTTCAGGCCAATCATGATGACGACAATGGCAGCGCTGTTCGGCGCCGTTCCCCTCGCTCTCGGAATGGGTGAAGGCAGCGAACTCCGGACACCGCTCGGAATCGCCATTGTCGGCGGACTCGTCCTCAGCCAGCTCCTGACGCTTTATACAACACCCGTAATTTATCTGTATGTAAGCCGGTTCCGCCTCTGGTGCGTTCGGCTACGAGGCGTCAGCATGGCGGACGGCGGTCAGTTGCCCCCGAGGCGGTGACGCCAGGATCCGATCGAGTGGCGCCACATGAACTTCACGAGCGCAGTAAGAAGATTAGGAGAATGCGCTCGCCTGCGGACGGCTAGCATGCTGGTGCTTGTCGGCACAGTGATGTCGAGCTGCATGTTGTCTCCCCAGAAGAGCGATCTCGACATCGAGATTCCAGCAACATACCGAAACACCGCCGGATCAACAGCGGACAGCGCGGTGCCGGCGCTCGATTGGTGGCGTGGTTTTCGCTCGCAAGAGCTTACCTCCCTCATCGAGGCCGCGCAGACTGACAACCTCGATGTTGCAGTAGCCATCGCGCAAATCCTTCAGGCAGATGCGCAGGTCGGGATTTCGCGCGCGCCCCTGTTCCCGTCATTGACGGGAACCGCGACGGCAGAAGGCATTCGCAGCCCAGCATCCCCCGCCAGCGGCACAGGCCCTCTCACTTATCAGCAATACGGGCTCGGGCTCACTGCGAGCTATATGCTAGATTTCTGGGGTAAGAACCGCGCTACGCTCGCCGCTGCCGAAGAGAGCGCGACGGTTGCTCGCTACAATCGGGACGTCGTTGCCTTGACGACCGTTGTGACGGTCGCAAACACCTACTTCCAGATTCTCGCCGCGCAAGATCAGCTACGTGTCACCCGCCGCAATCTTGCCGCCGCGGAGAGGATCCTCAGTCTGATCCAAAAGCAGTTCAGCGGTGGGACCGCATCGCAACTCGATGTTTCGCAACAACAGGCGCTGGTTGCGACCCAGCGCGCGGCCATCCCCCCTCTCGAGGTGACGGTGAGCCAGAATATATCGGCCCTGGCTCTACTGGTCGCACGTGCGCCGTCGACTTTCACGGTTCGTGGAGGGGACACGAAGCGGATCTTTGTCCCGCGCGTGACACCCGGCCTGCCCTCGCAACTGCTCTATCAGCGCCCCGACATTCGCCAGGCCGAAGCGCAACTGGCGTCGTCAAACTTCAGCGTCGACGCCGCTCGCGCCGCGTTCTTCCCACAAATCCAGTTGACCGCCCAGACCGGCTATCAAAGTGCCGCGCTCGCAGCCTTGTTCGTGCCCGGTGCTTGGTACTACACGCTTGCCGCCGGATTGACCCAGCCGCTGTTCGACGGATTCCTGCTCAAGAGCCAGTTGGAGCAAGCCAGGGGCCTGCAGGTTCAGTATCTGCAATCCTATCGCAAAGCAGTGTTGTCTGCCTTCGCCGACGTCGAAAAGGCTCTCGTCGCCCTGCAGAAATACACGTTGCAGGAAAAGCTTCAGGCCGATGTGGTCGCTGCGTCTCGCCAGGCTTTCGACGTCGCGGAAACGCAGCTTCGCGGCGGCACGGTGAATCTGATAACGGTCTTGCAGACCCAGCAGACGCTGTTCACTGCGGAGAACACCCTTGTCCAGGTGCGCCTGACGAAGCTCCTCGCCGCCAGCAGTCTTTTCCAGGCCCTTGGCGGAGGCTGGACCCCGCCTCCTTATCCATCGTTCTAGCTCCTTCACTGACAGCATGGGTTCGACGACTATCGGCTCAATCGCATTTTGTTTATCGCCGATCGTAAAACGCAATGCATCATGCATGCTTTGATAAGATAGTATTGCTGCTCAAACTTGAACCTCCGGCAACAGAATGTTCGAGTTCGCTCGAAAGCAAGATGTTGGCCGCGATCTGATACGAAGAGAGATCATTACATCGAAGAAAGATCGTCACATGATGACTTTCCGTTTCGGCATTGTTGGTGCTGTCTTGATTTCCACGCTTCTGATTTCTTCTCCGCCGGCTATGGCACGTGGCGGCCGGGGCGGAGCCGGGTTCGTCTCTGTTTGGCATGGGCATTCATTCGATCACGGTCGTCGCCACGGCAACGACGAGTACGCGAAGGCAGCAGTCGCCGAACGTGAAAAACTACTCGCAAAATTCAAGAACATCTGTCGCGGATGCTGAACTGCGCTCATGGACTTTGGATTTCCTGCTAAGCATGCAGCCGAATCCTAGATCAGTCTTCCTTCTCAGAATCGTCCGATGATCAACCGCAAGCCCTTCATCGCGTTTCCGGAAATCGGCGACAGGCGAACTCCCTAAAGCGATGTCCACTACGACAGTCGCTTAGCAACCATGGCAGATGTTCTTGAGGATACGGTCGATCCGCGCATCGTCTGGCGACGTCACGACTACTGCCGAACCTGCGTCAGGGTTGTTGCCTCGGACCGGTTGCGTTTCTCGCGGCAGCGGCGCTGTTCCGGCAAGGCGAGGATCTGGTGTCAGCGAGGGCGGCACACTCGGATTCGCTGGAGCACCAAGAGCAGAGCCGGATCGATGCCCTCCTCCGCGCGCGAAGCTCCATTGAGGGAACATCGCAAGGATCAGCAATGCCATTAGAAAAGTCTTTGTCATCTTAGCCTCCTGTTGCGACAACAGTACGCACGTTGCAGTCTCTGGCCACTGGACCGTCATTCTTGATTGCATCGGATCGTCGCTGGCGACGATCCGCATATAAGCTTGGAGACTTGGTCGAACACCGCGGCCGGCAATCGGCTGGTTCACTGAGCAGGCACCGCCGGTGCCGGTCAGCACTGTTCAGCATCCGGACGCGTACAATCCATTGCTTCCAGGTGAGAGTCCTGCCGCTGCGCCAATCTGCAGGCACTGCGTTGCGCGATCGCTAAATGAATTCTGCGGAAGCGGATTCAGATTTGTCGGCGGCACTGCACCGTATACAGGAACCTGCGGCGGCTGAATCTGCGGATACTGGATCGGAGGAGGGCTAAGGCCAGTCGATTGGGCTTCGGCAGTAGATATTCCTCCGCCAGCGAGAGCGCTAAACACAACGGCCAAACAAAGCGTGCGGCTCTTGATCATCGCAGCCTCCTGTAATTGTCGCCCCTCTCCAAGCTAAAAAATGGGTGCACTTCTTGTTTGAAACGCGTCGACAGAAATAATCCGACATCCACGAATGAGTGATCCGATTAAAGATTGTCCATGAGGCCTCGCGGAGAGGTGTGGATCGCCTTTCCTGGAGGGCGCGGATCAATCTGCGTTGAGCGCTGCGACGTTCGGTTTTCGGGTCGACAGGGCGAACTATAGGCCGCCGGCTGCTTTTGGCAGTATCACCTTTAATCCGGCGTCTATGCAGTGACGTCGGACGGCCGCTGCGATTTCGGTCGCGGCCCGGCTTCGTGCGCGTCTGTTGCGCCACAAGATCGCGGCCGTTCGCGTCACCTGCGGCTGCACGATCTCGATCTGACGCAAGCCGCTGGATTCGCTGATGGCGCGCTCGAACAACAGCGCGGCGGTCTGCCCTTGCAGCCGGATGGTCGCCAGCATCGCGTCGATCGAGCTCATCTCAAGCCAGATGCTTCCGTGGATCCATTGACCGAGCTCGGCATCGATCATGCGTCGCGACAGGAAACGTTCGGTCTGAACGGCCCGCCGAAGGCGCGACAGGGCCTCTGCATGGACGCTGCTGTTGCCCGCCAGCGGATGGTCGTCCCGGACCACCAACATCAGCCGTTCGGAAAACAGCTCCTCGGTATCGACATCGGGATATCCGGGCGTGGCGAATGACAGGCCCAGATGGATGGCGCCACTCGCAACCATCGCGGCAACTTCGGGAGCCGGCATGTCCTCGATGGAGACATGGATGCCCGGATAAGACCGGGCGAATTCTGCGATTGCCGGCGGAAGCAAGGTCGTATTGTAGGTATGAATGACGCCGATGCGTACGCGACCGCGCAGCAAGTCCCGAAGGCCGTCGAGGGCATATCGCCCCTCCTCCACCTCCTCCAAGGCACGCCTGGCATAGTCCGAGAACGTCCGTCCGGCATCCGTGAGCTGCAGCCCGCGGCCGACACGATCGAACAGCGGCGTACCCAGCAGCGCCTCCAGCTGAACGATCTGATGCGACAGTGTCGACTGGGTCAGATGGAGAGCTTGAGCGGCGCGCGTGATGTGTTCGTGGCGGGCCACTTCGAGGAAATATCGGAGATGGCGGAGCTCGATCATTCATCGACCTCATCGATTGATCTGTGCAAAATTTATCATTTGACTCATGGATCGGTCCACTCCCTATGTCACGGCAAAACTGACGGAGGAAACCATGTTGCGAAACGCGCTGATCGCCATCTGCATGATACTGGGACCTGGCCTGGCGTCGGCGGGGGAATTTCCCGAGCGGCCGATGCGGCTGATCGTTCATTTCCCGGCGGGGTCGTCCACCGACGTGATCGCACGCGTGTTCGCCGAAAAAATTTCGCAAAAGCTCGGTCAGCAGATCATCATCGATAACAAGCCCGGTGCCGACGGCGCGATTGCAGCCACCGAGCTGAAACGTAGCCCGGCCGACGGCTATACGTTCATGCTGGCAACCAACAGCGCCATGTCCGGCGTGCCGGCGACCCGCAAATCGCCGCCCTATGACGTGACCACTGACTTCACGCCGATCATCGATGTCGGGCGCTACAATTTCTTTGTTTTTATCGACAAGGAAGTCCCGGCCAAGAAGCTGTCCGAATTCATCGCCTATGCGAAGGCCAATCCCGGTAAGCTTGCCTACGGCGCCGGCAACATCACCGGCCGGCTTGCTTTCGCTTCGATCGTGGCCGCGAGTGGCCTCGATATGACTCACATTCCCTATCGCGGCGAACCGCCGGCCATCACCGACCTGATCACCGGGCGTATCCAGGCGATGGTTGCGACATCGGGTACCGGCATTCCGCAGGTCAAGGACGGGAAGATCGTGGCGCTAGCAACGATCCTTGAGAAGCGCAGCGCTATCGCGCCGGATGTCCCGACCATGGCCGAAGCCGGCTTCGCCGACTTCAAGATCGAGCCATGGGCAGGGCTTTTCGGCCCGCCAAATATGCCGAAACAGGTCGTGGCCGTGCTGAATGGCGCCTTCAAGGAAGCGATGGCTGATCCGGCCGTTCGGCAGCGGATGGCAGAGCAGGATTTTGCCCTGACGCCGTCGACGCCCGAAGAACTCGGCGCGCTGGTGAAGCGTCAGTTGGACATTCACCGCAAGATCGTCGCGGATGCGGGAATCGAAATGATGCAGTGAGGGCGCTCCCCTCAGCTTCATTTCACCGCTTATTTGACGATGGCATCATAGATCAGCGTCTTCAAAATCGGCTGGATGCGACCGCGCTGGGTCGGCGTCTGGACCATGAAGATCATCACCATATCGCGGTCGGGATAGGTCCAAAAATACGTCCCGGCCGCGCCGCCCCAAGCCATTTCGCCGACAAAACCCGGGACGCCGTCGTCGCCAGGACCGGTGCGGACGCCGAAGCCGAGGCCGTAACCGAACCCCGCGCCTGGATAGTAGTACGCCCACGGCTTCACGTCAGTCGCCGGTGCGACTTCGTCCTTGCGCATCAGCGCGACCGTCTCGGGCGTGAGAACCCGCTTGCCGTCAATCTCGCCGCCATTGAGCAGCATCTGCAGGAAGCGCGCGTAATCGCCTGTGGTGCCGTTAAGCCCTCCTCCACCGGATTCCCATTTGCGCTTGACGGTCGGGTCGCTGATGGTCTCGTTGCCGATGATGCGGTCGGTCGGCAGTGGCTGGGCGATGCGCGGGGCCTTGGCGGGATCGAGGATATAGTAGCTGGTATCGACCATGCCGATCGGATCGAACAGATACTTCTTCTCAAAGTCATATAGCGACATACCCGATGCGACTTCGATGACGCGGCCAAGCACATCGGTGGAATGGCCGTAGTCCCAGACCGTTGCGGGCTGGTATGCGAGTGGCAGTCTGGCAAGACGATCCGCAAAGTCGCGATTGTCAAAATCGCCGTCGAACAGACCCGCTTTCAGATAGAGCTGCGTAATGAGGCCGAGATCGGTGAAGGCCGAGCTGATGCCTGAGGATTGACGCATCAGATCGAGCACTGTGATCGGCTTCAAGGCGGGCGCAAAATCGAGATACGTCTTGCCGTCGGCGCCGGTCTTTTCGGTTGCGACCTGCGGATTGGCAAAGGCCGGAATGTAGTTTGCGACGGGATCGTCGAGTTTCAGTTTGCCCTGCTCAACCAGGATCATGGCAGCGGCCGAGGTGATCGGCTTGGTCATCGAATAGAGGCGAAAAATCGTGTCTCGCGTCATCGGCGCCATGGTGGCGGGATCGCGGACACCAAAGCCTTGATAATAAACGGGTTTGCCATGGTGCTGGATCAGCATGACGGCGCCGGCGAGATGGCCCTGCCCGACCTCGCGGTCGAGCATCTCGGTGACGCGATCGAGGCCGGCCTGCGAAAAACCTGTGAGATCAGGGGCTTCGGTGAGCAGATTGCTGGCCGCCGTGGCCGGGCTGATCAGCTTTGCGGCGATAGCGATGATCGCCAGCCATTCGCAAGATTGACGCAAGACTGCCTCTGGTTTGCCTCAAGAGGCCTGGAGTCTAACACCGAGATATTTCAACGGCTTGTAAAAATCGACAGGATTCGAGACTTCGTGTTTTTGACGCTTGTCGCTGCATTTCTTGTGGCAACACGGAGGCAAGGCGGGGACTCGCCTGAAATGCCCCCGCCTCGCCGCTTCCGCCTCAGTTCATCGTGATGTTTGCCTTCTCGATGACGACCTTCCAGCGTGCGGTTTCGCTGGCGATGTATTTGCCGAAGGTGGGACCATCGACATCCATCGCGACGGCACCGAGTTCGGAAATCTTCTTCTTCGTCTCCGGCTGCTGCATGAAGGCGCGGATTTCAACCGACAGCTTGTCGGTGATCGCCTTCGGCGTGCCCGTCGGCGCAACGAAGCCGTGCCAGGCGACAGCCTCAAAACCCGGCAGGAATTCGGCGACGGCCGGCAGGTTCGGATCGAAGTCAGCGCGCTTCGGCGTGGCCGTCGCCAGCATGGCGAGCTTGCCGCCGGTGACATGCGGCAGCAGCAGCGGGACGTTGTCGAAGGACAAATCGATCTGGCCGCTGAGCAGGTCCGGCATCATCTGACTGGAGCCCTTATAGGGCACGTGGACCATCTTGGTGCCGGTCATCTGCTGGAACAGTTCGCCGGCGAGATGCTGCGATGTCCCCGGACCGGCCGAGCCGAACGTGACCTTGCCGGGATTGGCTTTCAGATATGCGATCAAGTCGGGCACCGTGCGCGCGGCGATCTTATTCGGATTCACCACCAGCACATTCGGCACCATGCTGACCTGCACGATCGGCACGAGGTCCTTCTCGGGATTGTAGCTCAGCTTGGCGCCATAAATGGTCGGATTGATCGACATGGCCGAGGTGCTGGCCACGCCGATCGTGTAGCCGTCGGGCTGCGCCTTGGCGACACGGGTGACGCCGATGATGCTGCCGGCGCCGCCGACATTCTCGATCACGATGGTCGCGCCGAGCTTCTTCTGCAGATGTTCGGCCACCATGCGGCCGATAATGTCAGCAGTGCCACCAGCAGAGAACGGGACGATGGTTGTGATGGCGCGGTTCGGATAGTTCGCGTCCTGCGCGAATGCAGGTGCGAGCGTGCCGAGCGTGAGGCAGGCAGCCGTCAGGATCGAGCGCAGTCTCATTGGTCGTTCTCCCATGTGATGTTTGATCGGCCCCGTTTGCGGGTGCTCGATTTGGCTTGATGCACCACGCCGTGGGCGTGATGCATCGTGTTCGTGGAGCGCTACTCCGTCCCTCATGGTGAGTAGGCCTGCGGCCGTCCTTCGAGACGCGGCCTGCGGCCACACCTCAGGATGAGGGATCGAGTTAGCGGCTCGCTTCAGTTCATCGTGACGTTGGCTTTTTCCATCACGGTCTTCCAGCGCGCGGTCTCGCTGGCGATGTATTTGGTGAACTCATCCTGCGGGATCGCCACGGCGGTCGCGCCGAGCTCAGCCATCTTCTTCTTGGTTTCCGGCAGCGTCATGAACTCGCGCACTTCGCTCGACAGCTTGTCGACGATCGGCTTTGGCGTCGCTGCAGGAGCGATGAATCCGTGCCAGGCAACGGCCTCGAAGCCCGGCAGGAATTCGGCAACGGCCGGCACCTTCGGGTCGAATTCGGCGCGCTTGGGCGTCGCGGTGGCGAGCATCGCCAGCTTGCCGCCGGCGACATGCGGCAGCAGCAGCGGCACGTTATCGAAGGCGATGTCGATCTGACCGGAGATCAGATCGGTCACCATCTGACTCGAGCCCTTATAGGGCACATGAACCATCTTGGTGCCGGTCATCTGCTGGAACAGTTCGCCGGCGAGATGCTGCGAGGTGCCGGGACCGGCCGAGCCGAACGTGACCTTGCCGTCATTAGCCTTGATGTAGGCGATCAGCTCCGGCACCGTCCGGGCCTTGATGCGATCGGGATTCACCACCAACACGTTCGGCACGATACTGACCTGGGTGAAGGCCACGAGATCCTTCTCCGGCTGGAACTGGAGCTTGCTGCCATAGAGCGTCGGCGCAATCGCCAGCGGTGACGTGCTGGCGAGACCGATCGTGTAGCCATCCGGCGCAGCCTTGGCGACACGGTTGACGCCGATATTGCCGCCGGCACCGCCCATGTTCTCGACCACGACGGTGGCACCGAGTTTCTTCTGCAGATGTTCGCCGACCATGCGGGCGATAATGTCCACGGTGCCGCCCGCCGCGAACGGCACGACGATGGTGATTGGCTTGGTCGGATATGCCGGGTCCTGCGCTGCCGCCTGCCCGGCAGTAAGGGCGACGCAGGCCGCCATCAGGATGGATTTGATCTTCATTGGTGTTCCTCGTTGTCTCGAATTCAATTTCGATTTGCGATTGGGATTTGCGGAGCGGTGCTCAGGTTTCCGCAGGGAGCACCTTTCCGGGGTTCATGATGTCCTTCGGATCGAGCATTGCCTTGACGCTGCGCAAGAGCTTGAGCTCGACCGGCTTGGTGACGCGCGCCAGCCGCTCGCGATTGGCGATGCCGATGCCGTGTTCTGCGCTGATGCTGCCGCCGAGCGCGGCGGTCTCCTCATCGACGATGGTGTTGATGCCGACGACCGTGTCCGCGATCTGATCCTTTTGATCCTGCTTGAATCCGGGAATGATCGCGAGGACGTGGATATTGCCATCGCCGATATGGCCATGCATCACGATACGCGCGTCCGGACGATATTCGGCGATCCGCTTCTCGACCTGCTTCACGAAGGTCGCTTGCTGCGAGAGCGGCACTGCGCTGTCGTGCGAAATGACATAGCCGGCCGCTTTGCTGCCTTCCGAGACGCTGTGACGGATTTTCCAGAATGCGGCGGCCTGCGTTTCGCTGGAGGCGACCAGCGCATCAACCACCAACTCGCGCTCGTAGGCCGCGCCGAGCATGGTTTCCATGGCTTCGTTGAGATCGACCGAGACGAGCGTATCGACGAGTTCGATCAGCACGTACCAGGGCGTGTCCAGTTCGAAGGGGATGTTCACCAGCGGCAGGTTTTCGGCGATCACCTCGATCTGGCCGCGCGACATCACCTCGAAGGCACCAAGGCGGTCACCGAGATCCGTGCGCGCCTGCGCGAGCAGGTCGAGTACGGCGTCGATGCTGTTCAGCTTGACGAAGGACACCGCCCTCGCCCGCGGCCTTGGAAACAGCTTTAGGACTGCGCCGGTAATGATACCGAGGGTGCCTTCGGCACCGATGAAGATCTGCTTGGTGTCGAAGCCCGTCGAGTCCTTGCGCAGCGCCGTCATGCCATCGAGGATTTCGCCATCGGGCAACACGACTTCGAGGCCGAGTGTGAGTTCGCGCGTGGTGCCGTAGCGAAGCACCGCGGTGCCGCCGGCATTGGTGGAGAGATTGCCGCCGATCTGGCACGAACCTTCGGCGCCGAGGCTGAGCGGGAACAGCCGATCGATGTCGTCAGCGGCCTTCTGAACCTCGGCGAGGATGCAGCCGGCATCGACAGCGATCGAGTCGCCGAGGCGGCTGACGCTGCGAATCTTGTTGAGACGATCCAGCCGCAGCACGATCATGTCGCGGTCGCCGAGCGGCGTGGCCGCGCCGCACATGCCGGTATTGCCGCCCTGCGGCACGATCGCGATTCCGGCAGCGGCACAGGCCTTCACGACCTCGGAGACTTCCCGCGTCGAGCCGGGCTTCACGACGGCGAGTGCCTTGCCGTGATAGCGGCCACGCCAGTCCGTCACATAGGGCTCGAAATCGCCGCCGGGCCCGATGACATGGCGGGGATCGCCGACGATGCCGGCGAGCGTTGCAAGGAATGCGGTGTGATCCGTCAACTCAATCTCCCTCGCCTACCGGAACGAGAGATCGAGCAGACGGCCTTCGAACAGGCGGTCGCGCGAGCTTTCGAGATGGAGACGCATGGCCGTGCGCGCCGCCTCGGCGTCGCGATCACGGATCGCTTCAAAAATGCTGCTGTGTTCCTCGAACACCTCTTCGAGGCCCGGCTGCGGGCCCATCAACGACTGGCCGTGCAGCTTCATGCCGACGGCGACATGGTCCTTCAGTGCGTTCAGCGACGTTGCGAAATAGTGGTTGTTGGTCGCCTCGGAGATCGCGAGATGGAACGCGTAGTCGGCGTCTTCGCGATGCTTGCGCTTGCGCGTGGCTTCGCGCAGCAGGCCGAGCGCCGTTTCCATCTTGACGAGATTGTCGTCGCTGCGGCGGAGCGCTGCAAAATGCGCGGCGTCGCTTTCCATGCTGATGCGGAATTCGAAACAGCGCTGGATGTCGGCGATGGTTTCGACGCGGGCAAAGCCGAGTGGCAACGCCTTCGCACGGGCCTGCACGAAACTGCCGGAGCCCTGACGCGAATAGATCAGGCCATCCTCGCGCAAGCGGCCGAGCGCTTCGCGCAGCACCGGGCGCGAGACGTCGAAGATGCCTGCGAGTTCATGCTCGCCTGGCAGCTTCTGATCGGGCGCGTAGTCGCCATTGGCGATGCGTTCCGCGAGCTCGGCATAGACCTTGTCGACGAGCGACGGTCCGGCATTGCGCAGGCGCGGCGCATCAGGCTGCTCAGTTTGATCGATCGGCTTCATGATCTTGTCGGACCGCGGCTCACAGGGATGGCGCGGAGGTTTCTTGAAAGCCCGATCAATCCGATCGGCCGTCGCATGGAAACATTTCCTCGCCTGGTTGCGGCGAACATGCGAGCGACAGCTCAACTTGTCAACATGTCATGAATACGAGCGAGCGATGACAGAACGGATATCATATTGATTTATCTGATATAAATCGCTTGATTTGGTCATAAGTCGTATTGCATCGCACAAAACCTGATAACTTGTCAGGCTGCCGAAATCGTGGTGGAAGGCGAGCATCATCGGAAAAGGACTCTCGCGTGACTGACGGACTGAACGGCAAGGCCATCGTGATCATCGGCGCAAGCTCCGGCATCGGTGCTGCCGTGGCGAAGAAATTCGGCGCCCTCGGCGCGAACCTGATCGTGCACTACAACGGCAATCCGGAAGGCGCACAGGAAGTCGTGGCGGGCATCCAGGCGGTCGGCGGCAAAGCCGAGTTGATCCGCGGCGACGTCTCGGAACGCGCGGAAGCTGCGCGGGTGATCGAGGAAGCCCATGCCAAGCTCGGCCGCATCGATGTGCTGATCAACAATGCCGGTGCCATGTTCGGCCGCACCTCGATCGCCAATGCCACCGACGAGCAGTATGACGACGTGGTCGACCTCAATATCGGCTCGGTGTTCTTTGCCTGCCGCAAGGCCGCGAAGATCATGGAAGCGCAGCGCTCCGGCTCGATCATCAACACCACATCGGTCGCGGCGCGCAACGGCGGCAGCGGCGGCGCCGGCCTGTATGGCTCGGCGAAGGGTTTTGTGAGCACCATCACCCGCGTGCTGGCGAAGGAACTGGCGCCGTTCAATGTGCGCGCCAATGCGGTGGCGCCGGGCGTGATCATGACGCCGTTCCACCAGCGCTATTCGACCGAGGAACAGCTCGAGGGCGCGCGCCAGGGCATCCCGCTCGGCCGCATCGGCACGCCCGAGGATTGCGTCGGCGCCTATCAGTTCCTCGCCGACGAGACCCTGAGCGGCTACATCACCGGCCAGGTGATCGAGGTGAATGGCGGCCAGATCATGCCGTAAACTGCACGTGTCCCGGACGCAGTGCAGCGCGCCTCTTCAGCGCGGTGCACTGCAGAGCCGGGACCGTATCAGACGCCGGAGTTCGCGACGGTCCCGGCTCTGCGAAGCAGCACTGCGTGCCGCATCGCGTCCGGGACAAGTTTTCAATTACGCTTCCCCATAACAAGCACACACGAGAGAGAGACGCCCATGACAGCCACCTTCCCCACCGGCGTGTTCTGCGCCGCGACCACGCCGTTCAATGCCGATCTCACCGTCGATCAGGGCCTGTTCGCCGCCCATTGCCAGCGGCTGCTGGATGACGGCTGCACCGGCATCGCCATGCTCGGCACCACGGGCGAAGCCAATTCGCTGTCGTCCACTGAGCGCAAGTCGCTGCTCGAAGCCGTGGTGAAATCAGGCATCGCGCCGAAGAAGTTGCTGCCCGGCACCGGCGTCGCCTCGATCATGGAGACCGTGGAGTTGACACAGCATGCGCTGGCCAACGGCGTGAATACCGTCGTGATGCTTCCGCCCTACTACTACAAGGGCGTGTCCGACGACGGCATCGTCGATGCCTATACGGCGATCATCGAGCGCATCAACGATCCGCGCCTGCGCGTCGTGCTCTATCACATCCCGCAGATGTCGGCGGTCCCGATCTCGCTCGACGTCATCGACCGCCTGCGCGCGCGCTTCCCGGAAATCGTGGTCGGCATCAAGGATTCCTCGGGCGACTTCGCCAATATGAGCGCAATCGTCGAGCGCTTCCCCGGCTTCTCGGTGCTGGTCGGCGCCGATCCCTTGATGATCAAGCTGCTGCCGATGGGCGGCGCCGGCTGCATCACCGCGACATCGAACCTCGTCGGCGGCGATCTCGCCACCGTGTTCAACGGCTTTAACGATCCGGCCAAGGCGGCCGAGGTCGCGGCGGCGCAGGAGCGTATCGTGGCGGGCCGCAACGCGGTCTCGACCTATGCGCAGTTGCCCTCGCTGAAGGTGTTGCTGGCGCGGCAATATGGCAATGACGGCTGGATGCGCGTCCGCCCGCCGCTGACCGGCCTCAGCGCGAGCGAGGCCGCCAAGGTCCGCGAGTCGCTGGCCGTCTAGACAGCCGTTGACCAACTCCGGGATATCCGGGGCTGTTGCGCGTGTTTAAGCGCCGGCCCCGCATATCGCTGCACTCATGCGGACTACGGCTACTTATCCCACAGGGCGCCTCGTCGCTCCGAACACTATGCGCAGCAGGTCAAGGATGACCTCCATCGGGATTGGGGCGACCTGCTCGCGTCTGGTATCGTGGTGCGCAAAAAACGTTGCCCAATCCGCGCCTATATGCCTAATTGAGCTCGTGGGGTGAGGAACCAGCGAGGCAATCGCCGGCTGTTCTCTTTTGCTGTCGATCTGTAGCTGGGCGCTTTCCAATATCGAGATGGGGCATGATGGGGTCAAGAGTCGGGGCGGTGCCCCTTTTGCTTGTGGGATTTTTGCTGTCGAGTTGCGCCAGTCCACGCGGCCTCGATGAACCGCCTGTACAGCTTCAGCCATTGAAGCCCGGTTATGGCCGTGTCTACTTCACCCGGCCGGGCGATTTTGGCGGGTCGGCTGTTCAACCCGAGATTCGGATGAACAATGAAGTCGTCGGCCGATCCGTGCCCGGCGGGTTTTCCTACATCGACCGCCCGCCCGGCAAATACGTCGTCACAACGGCAACCGAAGTGGAAAACGGGGTCACGTTCCAATTGGCCGCGGGCGAGACGAAGTACATAAAGACTTCCGTGACACCCGGCCTACTCGTCGGGCATGTCACTCCGACGCTCGAATTCCCCGAACAGGGGCAATCCGACATCAACCGTCTCAGATATGTCGGCAGGCAATTCTGATCGCTTACGGGACATGATGTAAATCACACCGCCGTTGCCTTGAACTCCTGCCAGCCTTTGGCGCGGAGTTCGCAGGCCGGGCACTTGCCGCAGCCATAGCCCCAGTCGTGCAGCGCGCCGCGCTCGCCGAGATAACAGGTGTGGGAATGCTCGCGGATCAGGTCGGTGAGCGCCTCGCCGCCGAGCTGGTCGGCAAGACCCCAGGTCGCCGCCTTGTCGAGCCACATCAGCGGGGTGTGCAGTTTGAAATCCTTCGCCATGCCGAGGCTGAGCGCGCCGTTCAGCGCCTTGATGGTGTCGTCACGGCAGTCGGGATAGCCGGAGTAGTCGGTCTCGCACATGCCGCCGACGATGTCGGTGATCCCCCTGCGATAGGCCAGCGCGGCGGCGAAGGTCAGGAAAACCAGATTGCGGCCAGGCACGAACGTGTTGGGCAGGCCGTCTTCGCCCATCTCGATCGCCACGTCGCGGGTCAGCGCGGTCTCGGAGATGGCCGACAGCGTCGGGATGTCGAGGGTATGGCTGTCGCCGATTTTGCCGGCCCAGTCCGGCTTGATGGCCTTCATGCCGTCGACGAGTTTGGCGCGGCTATCGAGCTCGACCGCATGGCGCTGGCCGTAAGCGAAGCCAATGGTTTCGACGCGGGCGAAACGGTCCAGCGCCCAGGCAAGGCAGGTCGCGGAATCCTGGCCGCCGGAGAACAGGACGAGGGCTGTGGAGGTGTGAGTATCGGTCATGGAGTGGCAATACCACCCCGGAGGCGACGGCGAAAGTTGCGCCGTGCCGTAGGGCGGGTTAGGCGAAGCCGTAACCCGCCGGCCGAGTTCACAATTGAAACTCAGCGGCGGATTACGCTGCGCTCATCCGCCCTACGTCGGAGTTCTTATGACCCCTTCCCGCGACATCACCCGCCTGATCGAGATCATGGCCGCGCTGCGCACCCCGGTGAAGGGCTGCCCGTGGGAAGTTCAGTACACATTTTGACGCACAATCCGGCCAATAAAAGCCTTCCAGAGTCGTGTGTCTGGATCATCAACTCGTCAACTAGAGCGTGATAGCTGATATTTCATATTTCGCTATCATACGAGCTTTGAATATAGCGCGGAGGCGGCTTGTTCCCCGATCCCACTCTAAAATGGCGGCCCTATGAGTCGATTATCGACGGCATAGAGAGCTCCCCGTTTGTTCTCGACCGAGGACTCTGGTGTGGCGTGCTCCACCTCATTGTCGTGGCACCAAATCCGAGTCGTCGCGCCTATGGCATCGAAATATCCTGCGAGATTTATGCTGGTTTTGAAGAAATGATATATTCGGTGGCCAATCATGGCGACAGCGCGGGAATGTACAATGGAGGCGTTTATATCAAGGAGGCCGAAAACTCTGCCCTGGTGAACGCCTATATCGCTATCGATCCAGTTGGCCGAAAACCACGACATTTCTCCTTCGTCGGGGGCGACCTCTGTTATGAGGTGCTTGGCTTTTCGGAGCCAACGATCCGACCGTTCGATGGCCTCGAAGAAGCTTATGCATGGGGACCTCCGAGTGAGACTTCACCGTAGGGTCACCATTAGCTTTTCTTCCGAAGGCACATGACAATGGTGTCTGGTTGTACGGAATTTCATGACATGAAGCCCTCCCGCGATATTTCCCGTCTGATCGAGATCATGACCGCACTACGTACCCCGGTGACGGGCTGCCCGTGGGACCTGGAACAGGATTTTGCGTCAATCGCGCCCTATACGATCGAGGAGGCCTATGAGGTCGTCGATGCGATTTCGCGGAAGGATCTCGACGATCTCTGCGAGGAGCTGGGCGATCTGCTGCTGCAGGTGGTGTTCCACGCACAGATGGCGTCCGAGCAAGGCGCGTTCGATTTCGGCGACGTGGTGACGGCGATCACCAAGAAGATGATCCGCCGGCATCCGCATGTCTTCGCGGACGCCGACGGCAATGTCACCTCGGGCCATGTGAAGGGCGTGTGGGATCGCATCAAGGCCGAGGAGAAAGCGGAACGCGCGGCGCGGCGCGGCGAGGATGCCGCCGCCCCCGCCTCGCTGCTGGCGAGCGTGAAGGCCAGCCAGCCCGCGCTGGCGCAGGCGCTCAAGCTGCAGGCCAAGGCCTCCACGGTCGGCTTCGACTGGAACGATCCGCGCGCGGTGCTGGCGAAGATCCGCGAGGAGGCCGACGAGATCGAGGCAGCGCTGGAGCGCGGCGATCAGGAGCACATCGCGGAAGAGACCGGCGACCTGATGTTCGCGCTGGTCAATCTCGCCCGGCACGTGAAGGCCGATCCGGAAATGGCGCTGCGCGGAACCAATGTGAAATTCGAGAAGCGGTTTGCGTATATCGAGCAGGCGCTGCGGGCCACGGGGCGCACGCTGCAGGAGGCGTCGCTGGAGGAGATGGATGCGCTGTGGAACGAGGCGAAGGGGAAGGTCTAGTTCGCGCGCTTCCAGTTTCTCTTCGTCATGCCCGGGCTTGACCCGGGCAACCACCCTGGCCCAGCGCACGAAGAAAGATGGATGACCGGGTCAGGCCCGGCCATCACGGAGTGATAACTGTTCCGCCTCGTGCAGCACCGCGCCGAACTTGCTGATCACCACATCGCGCTTCGTCTCGTCCACGCGCACGGTCATGTCGAAATGGCCGTCATGCAGCTCTTTCGCCAGCACCTCGGCATTGCGATGCAGCCAGCTGACGCCGGCGCCGTCGGCGGCGTCGATGGAGAGATCGAGGGTCACGCGCGTCGATGCAAGACGGTCCTCGATGGCGGTGAGGAGTTCGGTGACGCCCTCCCCGGTCACGGCCGAAACCATGAAGACCGGATTGTCCGCCGGTTTTCGCGCGGCGATGTTGGCGAGGTTTTCGCGCTCCTCCTCGGAGAAGCGGTCGATCTTGTTCCAGACTTCGAGAATGCGCGCGCCGGCATCGATGTCGATGCCAAGCTGGCGCAGCACATTGTCGACGTCGCTCTGCTGCGCTTCGGCATCTTCATGGGAGATATCGCGCACATGCAGGATGATGTCGGCTTCCAGCACTTCCTCCAGCGTGGCGCGGAAGGCCGCCACGAGCTGAGTCGGCAAATTGGAGATGAAGCCGACGGTGTCTGACAGCATGGCCTTGCCGCCATGGGGCAGCGTCAGCGCGCGGAGCGTGGGATCGAGGGTCGCGAACAACATATCCTCGGCCTGCACGTCGGCGCGGGTCAGGCGGTTGAACAGCGTGGACTTGCCGGCATTGGTGTAGCCGACCAACGCGACAACGCGATACGGCACACGCTTGCGGCCGGCGCGGTGCAGGCGGCGCGTGGCCTGAACCTTCTTGAGATCGGCCTCGAGCCGGCCGATGCGGTCGCCGATCATGCGGCGATCGGCTTCGATCTGCGTTTCGCCGGGGCCACCCATGAAGCCGAAGCCGCCGCGCTGGCGCTCCAGATGGGTCCATGAGCGCACGAGACGACTGCGCTGGTAGTTGAGATGCGCGAGTTCGACCTGCAGCGTGCCCTCTTTCGTTTTCGCACGGCGGCCGAAAATTTCGAGGATGAGGCCGGTGCGGTCGAGCACCTTGGCTTTCAGTTCCTTCTCCAGGTTGCGCTGCTGGATCGGCGACAATGCGCAGTCCATCACCACGATGCCGATCTCGTTCGCGGCGATGACGCCGGCGATCTCCTCGACCTTGCCCTTGCCGAGATAGGTGGCCGGGCGGATCTGGCTGAGCGGCGCCGGGATCGCCTCGATCACGTCGAGATCGATGGCGCGCGCGAGACCGACCGCCTCTTCGAGGCGGGCATCGGTGTCGCGGATATGGGCATAGGCTGCAGCCTCGGCATCGCCGCGGCGCTCGCGCAAGTAAGGACCGACCACGAGAACGCGGCCGGTCGATTCGCTGCCGGCCACGGGGCGGTCGGCAGCATTGCCTTCGAAGCTACGAAATTCCAATCAGGCGTCTTTCAGGCGTTGGCTCAGGCTTCTTCGCCGCCTTCAAACAACTGGATCGGCGCGCCCGGCATGATGGTCGAGATTGCATGCTTATACACCAGCTGCGAGTGGCCGTCGCGGCGGAGCAGAAGACAGAAATTGTCGAACCAGGTGACGATGCCCTGCAGTTTGACGCCGTTCACGAGGAAGATCGTCAGAGGGGTCTTGGTCTTGCGAACGTGGTTGAGGAAGGTGTCCTGTAGATTTTGTGCGCGGTCTGCCGCCATTTTTCTTAATCCCGCAGTCTGTTGTGTCTGTTTTGTTGCTTTTGTTACGCCAAACCCGCCCTCTTTTTCGGGTCGTTGCCTGGCCGCTGAATCGCCCAAAGATCCCCCTCGGGGCGCTCAGCTCTGCAATTAGACGGCAGACGGCGTGTGAAGGCAAGCCGCCACACGGAAAACCTGCCTGGAAAGGCGGCAAACCTTAACCAATGTCCGCAAATTTATGGAATTCCTGGCGGAGACGGAGCGCAGTCGGTCCCGGTTTACCGTCGCCAATGCTCTTTCCATCGATCGCGATCACCGGCATGACGATCTGACTCGCCGACGATACGAAGGCTTCGGCGGCGTTTGCGGCCTCTTCCGGCGTGAAATTCCGCTCCTCCAGCTTGAGCTGCAAGGAGGCCAGAACCTCGACCAGCACGGCGCGGGTGATACCCGACAGGATGCCGCGCTCGGCGCTCTTGGTGATCACCTTGCCGTCCTTGGTGATGATCCAGGCATTGCAGGAGGCGCCTTCGGTGACGAAACCGTCCGCGTCGACGTACCAGGCCTCATAGGCGCCCTTGTCGCGGGCTTCCTGACGGGCAAGCACGTTGGGCAGCAGGCCGACGCTCTTGATGTCCACGCGCGGCCAGCGGTTTTCGGCCGTGGTGATGACCTTCACGCCGCGCTCGGCCGAGGCCTGGTTCTTGGCGAAATTCAGCGACTTTGCGGTCACGACGACACTCGGCTTCACGTCAGGCGACGGAAAGCCGTGGTCGCGACGGGCGACGCCGCGGGTGACCTGCAGATAGACGATGCCGTAATTGATGCGGTTACGGCGGACCACTTCCTGCATGATGACCTTGAGCGAGGTCAGCGCCATCGGCATGGCGATGCGCAGTTCGCGCAGCGAGCGTTCCAGACGCGCCATGTGGCGCGGGAAATCGACCATCTTGCCGCCGACGATCTCGCAGACTTCATAGACGCCGTCGGCGAATTGGTAGCCGCGGTCCTCGACGTTCACGGCGGCGTCGCTGAGGTTCTGGTAGAGGCCGTTGACGTAGGCGATGCGCGACATGATGGGATTTCCGGTTTGTCGTGTTGCAGGCGATTGCGATCTTGGCTCGTCATGCCCGGGCTCGAGCCGGGCATCCATCTTTGCAGCAAGCTCCGAATAAGTTGGATGGCCGGGTCAAGCCCGGCCATGACGGAGTTATAACAGAATGTGCGGACGGCGCATCAGCCGACGCCAAGCGCTTTGAGCTTGCGATGCAGGGCGGAGCGTTCCATGCCGACGAATTCGGCGGTGCGCGAGATGTTACCCGAGAAACGGCTGATCTGCGCAATCAGATAATCGCGCTCGAACACTTCGCGGGCTTCGCGCAGCGGCAGGCCCATGATGTGCTCGCCATTGTTGGAGGTCGGCATCGACGGCACCATGGAGCCGACATCCTGCGGCAGCATGTCGGCGGTGATGATCACCTCCGGCCCGCCACCGGCAAGGATCATCACGCGCTCCACATTATTGCGGAGCTGGCGGACATTGCCGGGCCAGACATGGGACTGCAGCACGGCCATGGCATCCTGGCCGATCTGGCGACGCGGCAGGCCGGTATTGGCGGAGATCTGCTCCATGAAGAACTCGATCAACTCCGGGATGTCCTCGCGATGTTCGGACAGCGGCGGGACGCGGATCGGCACCACCGAGAGGCGGTGATAAAGATCCTCGCGGAAGGTGCCTGCGGCGATCTCTTCTTCCAGATTTCGTGCGGTGGACGAGATGATGCGGACGTCCACGCTGACCTTGGTCGTGCCCCCTGTCCGCATGAAGGTCTGATCGACCAGGACGCGCAAAATCTTGTTCTGGGTCTCGCGCGGAAGATCGCCGATCTCGTCGATGAACAGCGTCCCGCCGTGAGCTTCCTCCAGCGCGCCGGCCTTGCGCTGCTGCTCGCCATTGCTCTGCTCGGTGCCGAACAGTTCGAGCTCCATGCGCTCCGGCGTGATCGCAGCGGCATTGATAACGACGAACGGGCCATTGGCCCGCGATGACGACGCATGCAGTGTGCGCGCGGCCAGCTCCTTGCCGGCGCCCGAGGGCCCAACGATAAGGATGCGGCTGTTGGCCTTGGCGGCGCGGTCGATGGTCTGGCGCAGCTGGTTCATCGCGGCGGAGCGGCCGGTCAACTTGCTGGCAATCGGCGCCATCTGCTTGAGCTCGCGCACTTCGCGTTTGAGACGCGAGGTCTCCAGCGCGCGCGTCGCGACCAGGATCAGGCGATCCGCCTTGAATGGCTTCTCGATGAAATCATAGGCGCCGCGTTTGATGGCCGCGACAGCGGTTTCGATATTGCCGTGACCGGAGATCATCACCACCGGCAGGTCCGGATTGTCCTTTTTCACCTGCTCCAGCAGTTGCAAGCCGTCGAGCTTGCTGCCCTGCAGCCAGATATCGAGGAAAACGAGATTGGGACGGCGATTTGAAATTTCGTTGAGCGCGCTGTCGCTATCGCGCGCAGTCCGCGTCGTAAATCCCTCGTCCTCCAGAATGCCCGCAACGAGATCGCGGATATCGGCTTCGTCGTCGACGATCAGAATGTCATTTGCCATGGGTCAAACTGTCCTGGTCACGTTTCTTCTGTTCAAGTGCCGGTGACGGCTTCGATCTTCGTATCGTTGGCCCGCAACGCTTTCGCATCGCCTTGTTCTGCATCGGGCTTGTGGCCGGAAATGGCGAAACGCAGCCGCATCCAGGCGCCGCGTTGGCCAGGACGCATGCTTGATGCATCGCCGAGTTCGATGCCGCCGCCATGGTCCTCCAGCACCTTGCCGACGATGGCGAGGCCGAGGCCGGTGCCCTTCTCGCGCGTCGTCACATAAGGCTCCAGCAGACGCGAGCGATTGGTGGTCGGCAGGCCGATGCCGTTATCGACGACGTCGATCACGATCTGGCCGTTCTCGCTGAACGCTGTGACATCAATGCGACCCTTGCCGAGGTCTTCCGGCGGTACGGCCTCGATGGCTTCCGTGGCGTTCTTGATGATGTTGGTGAGCGCCTGCGAGATCAGCCGGCGGTCGAACTGCGCTTTCAGCGGCTCTTCCTTGATCTCGGCGTTGATGTCGAGTTCGGGATGGCCGACGCGCATCAGGAAGACGGCCTGCCGTACGGTATCGGCAACGTCTTCGCCCTCGATCACCGGCTTCGGCATGCGGGCGAAGCGCGAGAACTCGTCCACCATGCGGCGAATGTCCTCGACCTGGCGCACGATGGTGTCGGTGCATTGTTCGAAGATCTGCTTGTCGTCGACGATGACCTTGCCGAACTTGCGCTTGATGCGCTCGGCGGAGAGCTGGATCGGGGTCAGCGGATTCTTGATCTCGTGGGCGATGCGGCGGGCCACGTCGGCCCAGGCGGAGGTGCGCTGCGCCGAGACCAGATCGGTGATGTCATCGAGGGTGATGATGTAGCTGTCGCGCGACTGGCTGGTCTGTTCGGCCGAGATCCGGACCGAGAGATTGCGCTCGCGGCCCTCACGATCGATGGTGATCTGCCCCTGCACCAGTCGCTGCGAACTTTCGCGCGCATTCTGCATGAGCTCATCGAGTTCGGGGATGATCTCGTGCAGGGGATGGCCGAGCACTTCGGACTCGGAATGGCCGACCAGCTTCTCGGCGGAGCGGTTGAGAATGCCGATGACGTTGGAGCCATCCACCCCGATGATCCCGGCACTGGCGGAGGACAGCACCGCCTCGATGAAACGGCGGCGGCTGTCGATGACATCGCTCGCGCTGACCAGCTCATCGCGCTGGCTGCGCAACTCCGATGTCATCTTGTTGAAGGTCTCGCCGAGATGGGCGAGATCGCCTTCCGACTGGATCACCGGCACCTGTACATGCAGGTCGCCGGTCGAGACCATATTTGCCGCGCTGACAAGACGCCGGATCGGGGCCACCAGCCAGTTCGAGAAATTGAGGCCGATCAGCACGGCTGACATCAGGACCGTCAGCGCGATGACGGTGAACATCAGGCCGAAGGCGATCTGGATGCCGAGGCGGCGGGATTCCAGCTCGGTGTAGTCGGCGACGCTCGCCTGGGTTTGCGCCATCTGCGCGACGACGCGCGGATCGAGTTTTCGCGCGACATAGAGATAAAGGTTGTCGAAGGCGCGCAGCTTGATCACCGCGGCCACATAATTGCCGTCGGGGATGATGGTGATGGCCGGCTCGCTGTTGCCGACATTGACCAGGAAGTCGGCCGGCGGCGGCTCGAACTCAGGCTTCACGCCGGGCTGGTCGGGCTCGACGACATTGCGATCCTTGTCGATCAGCATGGCGCCCGGCAGGTTGCGCGCCTTGGCATTGGCTAGCATCAGTGACCGGAACGTGCCGCGGTCCTGATAGAACAGCGGCTGAATGCGCGCGAGATCGTCGGCCATGCCGAGAATGTCGCCGCCGATCAGCTGGGCGTGCTCGTTCACATAGGCCCGTGCCACCGTCATGGAATTGCCGATGACGGCCTTGGTCGGGCCGGAGAACAGCCGGTCGAGGCCACGGTCGAGCGTGACATTGGCGACGATGGACACCAGAACCGCCGGCAGCACGGCGATCACAGAGAACAGGCTGACGACCTGGACGTGCAGGCGGGCAGCGGCCCTGCCCCGGCGCCGCGCCTGCACGACCTTCCAGATCTCGCGGGCGATGATCAGCACCAGCAACAGGATGGTGGCGGCGTTGATCAGCAGGAACGAGACAACCACAAGATGGGTCGGCGCGATCGGCGTCAGGCCGTTAAGGACGAGGAAGGTCAGGCAGGCCGACAGCAGCGCCATGCCCACGGCCATGGGCACGAACAGCCGCCGCAGCGGTCTGCGTGACTCGAATACCGACGGTTCGAAGACTGGAGCCGACGTCTCTGCGTTCGTCATTCCGGAATTTTTGCTGAGCGGGCCACGATTGCACGGGCTGGGTGGTCACCTGCCGCGCACTGATGCAATCATACAACAATGTTGCCCAATTACGACAAATCCGCGGCGTGGGATAGACGCGGATGCGCAACTCGCTCAATTTCACCATGGGAACGGCGAAAAATCAGGCTTCCAGACCTCATCCTGGGGAGCGGCCACTTGGCCGCGTCTCGAAGGATGGCCGCAAAGGCTAAGCTAGCCGAGACGGCGCTGCCGGCGGCGCAATTGCGCCGCCAGGCCTCCTCACAACGAAGGGCTGAGCCGTTCTCAGCTCCCGGTACGATAGACCTGAATGTCCAGATCGCGAATCTTCTTCCGGAGCGTGTTGCGGTTGAGGCCGAGGAGATCGGCTGCGCGAATCTGGTTGCCCCGGGTGGCCGCCAGCGCGGCGGTCAGGAGCGGCACCTCGATCTCCCGGAGAATGCGGTGATAGAGGCCCGGCGGCGGCACGCCGTTCGGAAAGCTGGAGAAGTGCGAGGACAGATAGACCTCCACGGCACCACCCAGATTGTCCACCGTGGTCGGCGTGTTACCGCCCGAGGCCACTGCCGGCGGCGCCAGTTCACCGTCGATCACGGGACCGGTGATGACGTCCTGCGGATAGAGCGCGGCCAGGCGGCGGGCGAGATTCTCAAGCTCGCGGACATTGCCCGGCCAGCGATGCTGCTTCATGCGCTCGAGCGCCAGCGTGTCGAGCTTCTTGGGCGGCAGACCGTCCTTCTCGGCCAGCGCGAAGAAGTGGCGGATCAGGTCGGGCAGATCCTCGATCCGCTCGCGCAGCGGCGGCAGGCGCAGCGGCACCACATTGAGGCGGAAGAACAAGTCTTCTCGGAACAGGCCCTGCTGGATCAGGATGCGCAGATCCTTGTTCGACGCCGCGACGATGCGGACGTCAGTCTTGATCGGCGTGCGGCCGCCGACCGTGGTGTATTCGCCCTGCTGCAGCACGCGAAGCAGACGCGTCTGGGCTTCCATCGGCATGTCGCCGATTTCGTCGAGAAACAGCGTGCCGCCTTCGGCCTGCTCGAAACGGCCGGTGGCGCGGGCATTTGCGCCGGTGAATGCACCACGTTCGTGACCGAACAGTTCGGACTCGATGAGATCGCGTGGAATCGCCGCCATGTTCACGGCAACGAACGGGCCGTTGCGGCGCTTGCCGTAGTCGTGCAGCGCGCGGGCGACCAGCTCCTTGCCGGTGCCGCTCTCGCCGGAGATCATGACCGTGAGATCGGTCTGCATCAGGCGCGCGAGGACGCGGTAGATTTCCTGCATGGCCGGCGAACGACCGACCAGCGGGATCGAGTCGAATTCGCCGTCATCGTCGTTGCTCGCGACGCGCTCTTTCGGCTCGGCCAGAGCGCGGCCGACGATGGCGATCAGTTCCTTCAGGTCGAAGGGTTTCGGCAGATATTCGTAGGCGCCGCGCTCCGACGCGCGGATCGCGGTCATGAAGGTGTTCTGCGCGCTCATCACGATGACCGGCAGATTGGGGCGCATCTTCTTGATGCGCGGCAGCAGGTCGAACGCGTTCTCGTCCGGCATCACCACGTCGGTGATGACGAGATCGCCCTCCCCCTGGCTGACCCAGCGCCACAACGTGGCGGCGTTGCCGGTGAGACGGACCTCGTATCCTGCGCGTGACAGCGCCTGATTAAGGACGGTGCGGATCGCCGTATCGTCATCCGCAACCAGAATACTTCCTGCAGGCATCGTCGGTCCTCGTCTTAACTTTGCGAGCCCGGCGCCGATGACATCGCATCGTCGCCGCTCATGTCCATGGTCTTGTCGTCAAGGTTCTTGGCTGGATTGAACATCGGCAGCAGTACGCGGAACGTGGTCTTTCGTGGTTGGGATTCACACTCGATGATCCCGCCGTGATCGCCGATGATCTTCGCCACCAATGCAAGACCCAGGCCGCTTCCGGTCGGCTTGGTGGTGACGAAGGGATCGAACAGATTCGGCAGCAGATCGTCGGGAACGCCGGGGCCGTTGTCCTTGACGCAGAACTCCAGCGGCAATGACACGCGCGACTTCTTGCCGGGCACCGAGAGGCGCACACCGGGCCGGAATGCGGTGGTGAGCTGGATCTCGCCGTCGGAGCCGAGATCGACAATGGCTTCGGCAGCATTCTTCACGAGATTGAGGAAGACCTGGATCAGTTGATCCTGATTGGCGAGCACCGGTGGCAGCGAGGGATCGTAGTCTTCGATGAAACGGATGTTTCGCGCAAAGCCGGATTGCGCGAGGCGCTTCACATGATCGAGCACCGAATGGATGTTGACCGGGCCCCGCGCCACCGGGCGCTCGTCGCCGAACACTTCCATGCGATCCACCAGCGTGACGATGCGATCGGCTTCGTCGGTGATCAGCCGGGTCAGCATGCGGTCTTCGGCCGAAGCCTGCTGTTCGAGCAATTGCGCCGCACCGCGGATGCCCGACAGCGGGTTCTTGATCTCGTGCGCCAGCATGGCAGCCAGCGCGATCACCGAACGCGCAGCGCTCCGATGGGTGAGCTGGCGGTCCATCTTGTCGGCAATGGTGCGCTCCTGCAGCATTACGACGATATGGCCGGGACGCTCGGTGAGCGGCGCCACATGCAGATCGACCTGGCGATCGCCGCCGATGCGCGGGGTGCCGAGATCAACCTTGTATTCGTTGACCGGCGAATTGGCTGCACGAACCTGATCGATCAGCGCCAGCAGCGGGCTGCCGAACGGCACCAGTTCCTTCAGCGACTGCCGGCGCAGGAATTGCGCGGAGATGTCGAAGAAGGATTCCGCGGCCATGTTGGCATCGACGATCTTGCCGTCCGGCGCGATCACGATGATCGGATGCGGCAACGCATTGAGGATGGCCTCACTGTCGGCCGGAGCCGGGCGACGATACTCTGCGGCGCTCATGCGGCAGCACTCCATGCGAAATCGTCGAAGGCCTCGTTCAAGGCGCGCTGAACGCCGGCCGGGTCTTCGGAGGTGAGGATGGATGCGCGCCAAGCCTTCAGCTTCTCGGCGGGCGCGCTGGCTGTCGCTGCGGCGGCATCAAGCGCCCAGCCGAGATGTTTTCGCGCGTGGCGAAGGCCAATGCGCAGGCCGTAGTGGCGGCATACATCGTCGTAGAGTGCGCAGATGTAAGCGAGTTGCTGCTGCAGCATCGGAGCCGCTTCCGGGACGCCGGTCTCGAGCTGACGTCCGATCTGGCCGGGCAGCCAGGGCTGCCCATAGGCGCCGCGGCCCATCATGACAGCATCAGCACCGGAGGCTTCCAATGCACTGACGGCCTTGTCGTATGAGGTGATGTCGCCATTGACGACCACGGGCACGCTCACGGCGTCTTTCACCGGACGCACGGCATCCCAATTGGCGTCGCCCTTGTAGAACTGGCAGCGCGTGCGGCCATGCACGGTGATGAGCTGCACACCCGCCTCCTCCGCGCGGCGTGCGAGATCCGGCGCGTTCAGCGAGCGGTCATCCCAGCCCAGCCGCATCTTGAGGGTCACCGGCACTTTCACGGCGGCGATCGTGGCTTCGATCAGCGTGAGCGCATGATCGAGATCGCGCATCAGCGCTGAACCCGACTGGCCGCCGGTCACGTGCCGGGCCGGGCAGCCCATATTGATATCGATGATATCTGCGCCGCCGCCTTCGGCGATCCGCGCGCCTTCCGCCATCCAATGCGCCTGGCAGCCCGCCAGTTGCACCACATGGGGGCCGATGCCGGTTGCCTCGCAGCGCAGGACCGACATCGGTCGCCCGTTGGCCAGATCGTCGCTCGCGGTCATTTCCGAGACCACGAGCCCAGCACCAAGTTCGGCTGTCAGACGCCGGAACGGCGCGTCGGTCACCCCCGACATCGGCGCAAGGACAACCCGGTTGGCGATTTCAACGTCACCAATCCTGAGTGGCTTGCTGTATCGTGCGTCCGGGGTCACAGACCTGCTCGTCCTGCTCTCATCCGCGGCACTGCGGAGACTGGGCGCAGTATGCGCACATTTGTTGTGCAGTCAATGTTCATGCCTACACATTAGCCAAGCGCATCCATTTTGCAAGTGCAGTGCAGCAATGCACGGATAAGCGTCAGGCGCGTGTAATCCTACTGCTTTTTGATGTGGCCGTGCTAAGGGCTGTGCGACCGAACGCTTACCTCTTAATCACCTGAGCCTGATGACAAAATCACTGAAGACCGCCGCCATCGTCGTCGCTGCCGGCCGTGGCCTGCGTGCCGGCGGTGGCGGGCCGAAGCAATATCGCATGATCGGCGGCCGTCCGGTGATTGCCCGCGCCATGGAGCCGTTTTGCGAGCATCCGCAGGTGTTTGCGGTGCAACCCATTACCAATCCGGACGACGTCGCCCTGTTCAATGAGGCAGTCGCCGGGCTACGGTATCAGGCTCCCGCCAATGGCGGAGCCACCCGTCAGGCTTCGGTTCATGCCGGCCTCGAGGCCTTGGCCGATCAGGCGCCGGACATCGTCCTGATTCACGACGCCGCCCGCCCCTTCGTGTCCCCCGCCGTGATCGAGCGCGCCATCGCAGCTGCGCAGGTCACGGGCGCTGCCGTGCCGACGGCACCGGTCGTCGATACGATCAAGGTGGTCAATGACAAGGGTCATGTGGAGGCGACGCCCGGACGGGCAACGCTGCGTATCGCACAGACGCCGCAGGCCTTTCGTTTCGACGTCATCCTCGCGGCGCATCGTCGTGCCGCAGCCGAGGGACGTGATGATTTCACCGACGATGCCGCGCTCGCCGAATGGGCGGGATTGACCGTGGCGACTTTTGAAGGCGATCCTGCAAATATGAAGCTGACGACTCCTGAAGACTTTTCCCGCGAAGAAGCCCGCCTCGCCGCCTCGCTTGGCGATATCCGCATGGGCACGGGCTATGACGTGCATGCTTTCGGCGACGGCGATCACCTGATGATCTGCGGCGTTCGTGTGCCGCATACGCGCGGCTTCCTCGCTCATTCGGACGGCGATGTCGGCCTGCATGCGCTGGTGGATGCGATTCTCGGTGCATTGGCGGACGGTGATATCGGTTCGCACTTCCCGCCAAGTGATCCACAGTGGAAGGGCGCGGCCTCCGACAAGTTTCTGGAATATGCCGTCGGCCGCGTCACAGCGCGCGGCGGCAAGATCGCCAATCTCGAAGTGACGCTGATCTGCGAGCGCCCGAAGATCGGGCCGCTGCGCGATACGATGCGCACGCGCATCAGCGAGATTTCCGGCGTGCCGGTGTCGCGCGTTGCCGTGAAGGCGACGACCAGCGAGAGGCTCGGCTTCACTGGCCGCGAGGAAGGCATTGCCGCAACCGCGGCGGCGACGATCCGTTTACCCTGGGTGGACTGACATGGCTGGCAGCGACGCACGAGCCCTCTCCCGCGCGCTGCTCGATCTTTGCCGCAGCCGCAAACTGACCATTGCGACGGCGGAATCCTGCACCGGCGGCCTTGTCGCCGGCGCACTGACGGAAATCCCCGGCTCGTCCGATGTGATCGATCGCGGCTTCGTCACTTACTCGAACGACGCCAAGCGCAAGATGCTCGGCGTGAAGTCGACGACGCTGGAGAGTTTTGGCGCGGTGAGCAAGGAGACCGCCATCCAGATGGCGGTCGGCGCGCTGGAAGAAGCCGACGTGGATCTCGCGGTGTCGATCACCGGCATCGCCGGTCCCGGCGGTGCGACGCCTGGCAAGCCTGTCGGCCTTGTGCATTTTGCCGTCGCCGCGCGTGACGGACGGATCGCTAGCAAGGAATGCCGCTTCGGCGCCATCGGCCGCAGCGCGGTGCGTCAGCGCTCGGTGCTGGAAGCGCTGCGGATGCTCATGGAATTCGCGCGTGGCCCGCAAGAGCCTGCGAAGAAGCGAAAATTGACAAGCACCGTGCGGTCGCGCGTGGCGCGATCGCCGCGCAGGAAAGCCGCAACACGGCCCGTAACCAAGCCGGTCGCGCCGAAGCCGAAAGCGGAGTGATCCAACTCTACCCTCATCCCGAGGAGCCGCGTAGCGGCGTCTCGAAGGATTGCCACAGGCTGGGAGCCAGACCAATTCATGGTTCGAGACGGCGTGTCCAGCGGCGCAATTGCGCCGCTAGGCCTCCTCACCATGAGGGACGGAGTTAGGCGCGCTGCGCCCGGTACACTTCGTCCGCACGTTTCTCGAATGCCCCCGCAAAACGCTGGAATGCGGCATCGAACATCGTGCCCATCAGCATCGCGAGCATGCGGCTCTTGAATTCGTAATTGATGAAGAAGCCGACATCGCACTCAGCCTCGCCCTTCGGCTCGAAGGTCCAGCGGTTCTCGAGATTGCTGAACGGACCGCGCAGATATTCCACGAGGATTTTCAGATTGGCGCGGTCGAGCGTCACCTTGCTCGTAAAGCTCTCCTGCACCAGCTTGAACGAGACCGTCATGTCAGCGACGATGATCTCCGTACCATCCTCATTCTGCGTCCGCTGACGGATTTTCAGCACCTTGCAGAGCGGCACGAATTCCGGATAGCGCTCGACATCGGCGACCAGATCGAACATCTGCGAAGCGGCGTGGCGCACGCGGCGCTTGTTGGCAAATCTGGGCATCAATACGTCTCTTAGCGCTGTGCGGCTTCGCGCGCAGCCTTCAGCTTGGCAAAATCCTCGCCAGCATGATGCGACGAGCGTGTCAGCGGGCTCGCAGACACCATCAGAAAGCCCTTGGTATAGGCGACCTTCTCATAGCCAGCGAATTCATCCGGCGTGACATAGCGCGACACGACGTGATGCTTGCGGGTCGGCTGCAGATATTGCCCGATGGTGAGAAAGTCGATCTCGGCGGAGCGCATGTCATCCATCACCTGCAGCACTTCGGGCCGCTCCTCGCCAAGACCGACCATGATCCCGGACTTGGTGAAGATGGTGGGATCGAGCTCCTTGACCCGCTGCAGCAGGCGCAACGAATGGAAGTAGCGCGCGCCGGGACGGACGCTGAGATAGCGCGACGGTACGGTTTCGAGATTGTGGTTGAACACGTCAGGCTTCGCGGCGACCACGACTTCGAGGGCGCCGGGCTTGCGCAGGAAATCCGGCGTCAGGATTTCGATGGTGGTGGTCGGGCATGCCGCGCGGATGGCGCGGATGACCTGGGCAAAATGTTCGGCGCCGCCATCGGCGAGATCGTCGCGATCCACCGAGGTAATGACCACGTGTTCAAGCCCGAGCTTGCGCACGGCCTCGGCGACGTGCGCCGGCTCGTTGGCGTCGAGCGCGTTTGGCATGCCGGTCTTGACGTTGCAGAAGGCACAGGCGCGGGTGCAGGTGTCACCCATGATCATGAAAGTGGCGTGCTTCTTCTGCCAGCATTCGCCGATATTCGGGCAGCCGGCTTCCTCACACACGGTAACGAGACCGTTTTCCTTGACGATCTTGCGGGTGTCGCTGTAGCCGCGGCTGGTCGGCGCACGAACGCGGATCCAGTCCGGCTTCTGCGGCGAAAAATTGTCGGGCCGATTCACCTTTTCAGGGTGACGGGGACGAATCTGCGATGATGATACGGTATCGAGGACGGTGACCATGAATTGTCCGTTCTGTGCAATGCCCTAGGTAATCCGCCGAACGCCCGCCCGCAACCCGCCGTTTCCCCCGCTCCCGGCCTGTCTCCCAGAATGACTGAAAAACCGCAAAAACTCGGCAAAGCGCTGAATCGCAAATTCTTCGACCGCAGCGTCCATGATGTCGCGCCGGAACTGATCGGGGCGACCCTGCTTGTGGACGGCGTTGGCGGCGAGATCGTGGAGGTGGAGGCCTATCATCACACCGAGCCGGCGGCGCATTCGTATAACGGCGCGACGCCGCGGAACCGGATCATGTTTGGGCCGGCCGGCTATGCCTATGTGTACCGCTCGTACGGCATCCACTGGTGCGTGAATTTTGTTTGCGAGGGCGAAGGCTCGGCGAGCGCCGTGCTGATCCGGGCATTGCGGCCAACCTTCGGTCTGGCCGAGATGCGGCAGCGGCGCGGACTGGAAGACGAGCGGATGCTGTGCTCCGGGCCTGGCAAGTTGTGTCAGGCGCTCGGGATCAGCATCGCACATAACGGACTGGCGCTCGACAAGCCGCCAATCGCAATTCACGCGCGGACGGCGGTGCCGAATGTGGTGGCCGGGATCAGGATCGGAATCACGAAGGCCGTGGAATTACCGTGGCGCTATGGCGAGCGGGGATCGAAGTATTTGAGCAAGCCATTTGCGAAAATGTAGGCGGGTAAAGTCGCGAAGCGCGCCGCCTGCACCACGAATGTCCGCGCCTACCACGCACAATAATTACTTCCCCGAAGGCGTCCTCAGGCCGTGCCACGCATCGCGGACCTGATGATAGTGCACCTCCGGCAGATAGTCGGGGGTGTTCAGGGCAAGGGTTCGAACATCCAGCCCGCCAACGGCACCGAGCAGCGTATATGACGCGATGATGCGATCGCGCAGCGCGCCGATCAGCCTGGCCCTGGCCTGGATCAGATCCTGTTGCGCATTGAGGACATCGACGGTGGTGCGCTGGCCGCCCTGCGCTTCTCGCTGCACGCCCAGCAAGGCAACACCGGCGGCCTTCACCTCCGCCTCGGCCGCGGTCACCGCGATCTTGCTGCCTTCGTGCGAGACCCAGGCGCCGATGGCCGCAGAGCGCGCCTGATTGCGAACCTGTTCGAGCACCTGACGGCTCTGCGTCGCCAACTCCTTGGCTTGCCGTGTCTGGGCTGCGGCAAGTCCGCCATCATAAAGCGGCACAGAGGCCTGACCGATAATGGAGGCCTGATCGGTCCCGTAAGTCCCGAGCGTGGAATCCGACTGCATCGAACGGCTTGCACCAGCCTGCACGGTGACTGTCGGATACAAACTGCTCTCGGCGACGCTAATGGTTGTCGTCGCCGTATCGACATCGAAGCGGGCGGCAAGCACGGCGGGATTTGCCGCCGTGGCCTGTGCGACCGCATTGTCACGGCTGGTCGGCAGCAGACGATCGATCGGCTCCGCCGGGGCGAGCCGGGAAGGCGCAACACCGATCACCTGCAGATAGGTCGCCTGATTGATGGCGAGACTGACCTCCGCGGCATTGAGATCTGCCTGCCCGCGCGCCAATCGCGCCTCGGCCTGCGCCGTGTCGGTCGGCGTCACATCGCCGGAGGCAAGGCGCTTTCGCGCAACGTCCAGCGTCTCGCGCAAGGCGGCCACGTTGGCGCGCTGGGCATCGAGCAGAGACGTGCTTGCCAGTACGTTCGTATAGGCAGTGACGGCATCGAGCAGCACCCCCTGCCCGACATTCCGCAACGCCTCACGGCCGCTCTTCACCTGGAACTCAGCAACGCGAACGCTGCTCGACGTCTTGAAGCCGTTGAACAGCGTCTGGGTGACCGTCACACCGATCGTCCACGGCTTGAGCGTTGCGCTCTGCACCGTATTGTCCGGCAGGAGATTGCGGACAGCTTGCAGACCGACACCTAGGGTCGCCGCTATTTGCGGGCGATAGCCGGACATCGCCTGCGGCACATTCTCATCGGTCGCCCGCTGCCGCGCCCGATCTGCATTGAGCTGCGGGTTGGACTGATACGCCTTGACCAACGCGTCGTTGAGCGTTTCGGCCTGCACGGCCAGACAAGAGAATGTCAGTGCCGTGACTGCACCTAGTGCATGTCGGCATACCGACAAGCGCCATCGCGCCGGACAAATCCGCTTGGTCATCATGCCGCCCCCGACTTCCCGATTATTCTGCCGGAACGGCGTTCATATCCGGCGCCGCCGCGCGCTCGCGCCGCGAGAACATGCCGATCAACACCGGCAGGACCAGCAACACCAGCACCGGCGCCAGCACGATGCCGCCGACCACCACCAGCGCCAGCGGCCGCTGCACCTGCGATCCGATTTCGGTCGAGAACGCAGCCGGCAGCAGACCGACACAGGCCGCAATACAGGTCATCATGACCGGCCGGAACCGCGAGTGGCAGGCTTCCGCCAGCGCAGCCATGCGCGCCATGCCGGCGTCGATCTGCTCGTTGTAATAGGATAGCAGGATGATGCCCTCCATCACCGAAATGCCGAACAGTGCGATGAATCCGATCGCGGCGGAGACACTGAACGGTGTGCCGGTCAGCGCGAGTGTGAAGATGCCGCCGACCATCGCCATCGGAATGACGCTGAGTGCGAGGCACATGTCGCGGAACGAGGCGAAGTGGAAATAGAGGATAACGCTGATCAGGAGGATGGTGATCGGCACGATCACCTTCAGTCGCGCGATGGCATCCTGCAGATTACCGAACTCGCCAACCCACTCCAGGCGGTAGCCCGGTGGCAACGTCACCTCCTCCGCGATCTTCCTCTGCGCCTCGAGCACCGTGCTGCCGAGGTCGCGGCCGCGCACGCTGAACTTGATCGGCAAATAGCGTTGCTGCTGTTCGCGATAGATGAATGAGGCGCCCGCCACCAGCTTGACGCTGGCAACTTCCTTCAGCGGAATCTGCACCACCGATGAGCCGTTGCTAACCCCGATCGTGAGGCGTTCGATGGCGCCCACGCTCTGGCGATAGGGCGATGCGAGGCGAACCATGATCGGGAAGTGTCGATCGCTTCCATCCTCATAAACTTCGCCGGCCGCTTGCCCGCCGATGGCGGCCTGCACGGCGGAATTGATATCACCCGGCGCAAGGCCGTAACGGCCTGCGGCGTTGCGATCCACATCGATGCGGATGGTCGGTTGCCCGACCGAGTTGAACACCGCAAGATCGGTGACGCCGGGCACCGTCTGCATCACAGCCTTGATCTTGGCCGCCGTCTTCGTGAGAGAATCGAGATCGGGACCGAACAGCTTGATCGAGTTCTCTCCCTTCACGCCTGACACGGATTCCTGGACGTTGTCCTGGATGTATTGGGAGAAATTGAATTCGATGCCCGGAAACTCACTGCTCAGACGTTTGGAGAGTTCGCTGGTCAGCATCTCCTTGTCGACATCCTTGCGCCACTCGCTGCGCGGGCGCAGCGGCACGAAGAACTCTGCGTTGAAGAAGCCGGTCGCGTCGGTGCCGTCGTCGGGCCGCCCCTGCTGCGACACCACCGTCTCGACTTCGGGATAATCCTTGATCAGTTTTCTGATCTGATTGACGTATTTGTTGCCTTCATCGAGCGAGATCGACGGCGGCATGGAGGCGCGCACCCACATATTGCCCTCCTCCAGACGCGGCAGGAACTCGAGGCCAAGCGAGCGCGCCATCAACAGAGATCCGAGCACCAGCACACCGGCAACCGCCAGCGTTGCACGGCGGCGGTCAAGCGCAAGCTTGAGCATCGGCTCATAGATCCGGCGCAGCCAGCGCACCACAACGGTCTCGACCTCCTTGACACGCTCCGGCAGCAGCACCGCGCTCAGGGCCGGCGACACCGTGAGCGTCGCCAGCAGGCCGCCGGTGAGCGCATAAGCATAGGTCTTGGCCATCGGTCCGAAGATGTGGCCCTCGACGCCACTGAGCGTGAACAGCGGCAGGAAGCCGACGATGATGATCAGCGCCGAAAAGAAGATCGCGCTATTCACCTGCGTCGCGGCATCGAAGATCACCGCCAGCTTGCCCTTGAAACCGCGGCGCCTTCCTTCCTGATCGGTCGCGCCCGCATGACCGGCGAGATGTCTGAATATGTTCTCCACCATGATGACGGTGGCATCGACGATCAGGCCGAAGTCGATGGCGCCGATCGACAGGAGATTGGCGGATTCGCCGCGTATCACAAGGATTCCGATGGCGAAAAACAGCGCAAACGGAATCGTCGCGGCGACGATCATGGCGCTGCGCAGATCGCCCAGGAACATCCACTGCACGAAGAACACGAGCAGGATGCCGAAAGCGAGATTGTGCAGAACCGTGTGCGTGGTCGCCTGGATCAGATCGCTGCGGTCATAGATGCGCTCGATGCGGACGCCCGGCGGCAGGATGCCGCTGGCATTGATATTGGCGACCTCCGCCTCGACACGCCGGATGGTCGGCAAGCTCTGCTGCCCGCGCCGCATCAGCACGATCCCCTGCACAATATCGTCGTCACTGTCCTTGCCGGCGATGCCGAGCCGCGGCTTGGCCCCGATCGAAACCTCGGCGATGTCGCTGACGCGAATGGGGTTGCCGTTCGATGAGGACAGCATGGTGTCGCGCACTTCCTCGATGGTGCGGATCAGGCCGACGCCGCGAACCACGGCGGATTGCGGACCGATATCGACGGTGTTGCCGCCGACATTGATATTGCTGTTGTTGAGCACCGTGATGACCTGCGGCAGCGTGAGACCCGCAGCGTTCAGCTTGTTGAGATCGACATTGACGTCGAACGTCTTGCTCTTGCCGCCCCAGCCGGTGACGTCGATCACGCCGGGCACCGAGCGGAACCGGCGCGCGATCACCCATTCCTGCAGGGTCTTCAGATCCATCACGCCATAATTGGCGGGCCCCACCACGCGATAACGGAAAATCTCGCCGATGGGGCTGGTCGGGGAGATCGTCGGCTGCGCACCGTTCGGCAGCGGCGGCAGCTGGCTGAGGCGATTGAGCACCTTCTGCTCCGCCTCCTCATAGGTGAAGTCATAGGTGAACTGCAGCTTCACGTCGGACAGGCCGAACAGCGAGATCGTCCGCATCGTCTTGAGATTCGGAACGGAAGACACCGCCTGCTCGATCGGGATCGTGATGTAGCGCTCGATCTCCTCGGCCGATTGCCCCGGGCTCTGGGTGACGATGTCCACCAGCGGCGGCACCGGATCCGGATAGGATTCGATGTTGAGCTTCATGAACGCGATCACGCCCGCGCCGAGCGACAGCACGAACAGGACGACAACAAGCACGCGGAATTTGAGTGCAAACTCGACAATAGCGGTCATGGCAATATCTCGAACCTAGAAAATATTGGCGGCGCGATCGATGAAGATCGTGCCCTTGACCACGACGCGTTCGCCGATCTTGAGCCCGTCGAGCACCTGCACCCGATCGCCATCGGTTAGACCGAGACGGATCTTGCGGACTTCCAACGTACGATCGTCGCGCGCGACCCAGATTCGCGGCTCATCGCCGGTGTAGATGATCGCGCGCGACGGAATGTCCGGCGACAGCTTCCGCTCGTCGCCGTCGAACAGCGTGACGCTGGCGAACATCTCCGGCTTCAACACGCCGTCCGCATTGTCGATGGTGCCGCGGACCAGAAGACGACGGCTGTTGGGGTCGAACGCGGACGACACATAGTCGATGCGTGCCTTGAACACCCGGTTCGGCGCTGCCAGCACCTTGAACGACACATCCTGACCGAGCTGGACCTGCGATACGTCGGTTTCGCGCACGAAGGCGACAAGCCAGACGGTCTTGAGATCGCCGATGACATAGGCCGGATCTGAAGCCCCTGATGCAACATACTGGCCCGGTCCGAGCTTGCGCTGGACCACGGTGCCGCCGATCGGTGCGACGATGGTCGTCTCCGGATTGATCTGTCGCTTTTCCGCGAATGTGTCGATCGCCTCGTCGCTGAGCCCGAGAATGCGCAGCTTGTTGCGCACCGCCTCGATGGCCGTCTCGCTGGAGCGCGCATCGTTCTGGGCCGCGGCCAGATCGGCCTGCGCCTGCTGCCAGTCCTTGAGCGGCACCGCCTTGCCGGCATAGAGATCGTTGGCGCGCTTCTCCACCGTCTCGGCGAGCTTCAGTTTCGTGCGCGCCGTGGCGAGCGTACTAGCCGCGGCAACATAGTCGTTGAGGCTCTGCACCGTGTCGGCCGCTTCCAGCACAAACAGCGGCTGCCCCTTCTGGATCACATCCCCCGGCTTGGCGAAGATCTTGCTGGTGCGACCGGCATAGGGGGAAAATACAGGCGTCGAGGTCTCGTCGTTGACCGCGATCTTGCCTTCGGTGGTGAATTCCGATCGGAACGCATAGCCTTGCGATGGCGCGAGTTCCAGCGCCGCCCACTGCGTCTCGGTCGGCCGGAACACCCCATCGCCTATGGTTGGGGCAGAGGCGGCCTTGCCATCCTCCACAGCCGCCTGCACGTCGAAATATTGCCGCGCCAACACCGGCAGAACGAGCCCCAGCGCAGCCAGGAGCGCCACCGCGAGGTAGCTTCGGGGGCGTTTGAAAATGGTCGGCGGCATCGCAGTCTCACGAAAACGCGGCCGCCCAACGGGGGCGGCGCAATCGCGACGCCATAGCCCGCTCAGCTTACAGCAACCTTACAAATGCTTGGTGCTTGCCCCCATGGTGCCATATCGGCCAAGTTCGGCGCTGGAGACTCTCTCGATGCGACTGCTGGTGATAGAAGACAATGACGACCTGGCCGGCCTGCTCGCGCAAGGGCTGCGGGCGGCGGGCTATGAGTCCGATCGCTTCGCCTCGGTGGAAGACGCCCGGATCGCTCTCACAACCGTTTCCTATGCGGCGCTCATTCTCGACCTCGGCCTGCCCGATGGCGACGGCCTCGACGTTCTCCGTGAGCTGCGGCGTCGGCACGATCCCATTCCGGTCATTTTGCTCACCGCGCGCGGCGGCCTCGACGACCGCGTCTCCGGACTGAAGCTCGGTGCCGACGACTATCTCGTCAAACCCTTCGCTCTCGAAGAACTGCTGGCGCGAATCGAAGCCCAGTTGCGCCGCCCTGGCCAATTGCTCGGCGCGGAATTGAAAGTCGCCAATCTCACTTTCGACACCCGCGAGCGGCGCTGCACGATCGACGGCAAGCCGCAGCCGCTGTCGGTTCGCGAAACCACCGTGCTCGAGCACCTGATGCGCAGCAAGGATCGCGTGGTGTCCAAACGGCAGCTCGAAGACAGCATCTTCGGACTGTCGGAAGACGTTGGATCGAACGCCGTCGAGGTCTATGTGCACCGGTTGCGCAAACAGCTCCAGGAGCGCGGTTCAAAGGCGCAGATTCATACGATCCGAGGCGTCGGCTATCTGCTCTCCGAGGAGCGATAGATGCGCCCGCTTCGCTCGATCCTGTCGCGTATCGTCGTCCTGCACATCATCGCCGTTGCGGTCACCACACTGACGATATCCTTTGCCCTGACCTGGCTGCTGGATCGCGCCATCGACAACATCCACGACGAAGCCATGCGCAAGCAGGCCACCTCGATCGCCGCCCATCTTCGGGCCGGTCCGGATGGCAAGCCGATCCTGCAACTGCCGCCCGAGATCGAGGCCATCTATTCGCAGCCGTACAATCGTTACGTCTATGCAGTGGTCGACGCCGAAGGTGCGGTCCTGTTCTCGTCGCAGGCCAATCGCGGGCCTGTCTTCGCGGACTGGGACAAAAGCAAATTGTCATCCGAAGAGGAACGGCGCGGCGATGCGACCATCTCGGGCGTCAGTCTTCGCAAGACGCTGAATGACAGGGAGTACTGGATCCAGACCGGCGAGAACCTGTCCAACCGCGACGCCTTGACCGATGACATCACCAGCGGCTTCTTCCGCGAGGTCGGCTGGATTACGGTCCCCATTCTCCTTGTTCTGCTCGTCATCGACATCGCCATATTCCGGCGCGCGCTGTGGCCGCTGAAGCAGGCATCGGCCATCGCGCAGCAGATTGGTCCTACGCGTACCGATATCCGCCTGCCTGCCGATGATGTTCCGCTCGAAGTCAAACCTTTGATGACCGCCGTCAACCGTGCCCTCGATCGCCTCGACGAAGGCTTTCGCGTGCAGCGCGAATTCGCCGCCGATGCGGCCCACGAACTGCGAACACCGCTCACAGTCGTTCGGACGCGGCTCGAACTGGTCGAAGACAAGGAGCTTGTCGCCGGGCTGCGCAAGGATCTGGACGGCATCAGCCATCTGGTCAATCAACTGCTGGAATTCGCCGAGGTGGAGACGGCCGAACTGGCAGACGATGAAACTGCCGATCTGCGCGACATCTGCGAAGACGTCGCCGCTTTCGTCGCCCCCATCGCCATCGCTCAAAAGAAGACGGTGTCGCTCACTGGAAGCGAATTGCCCGTTCTCGTTCACGGCAACGCCGAGATGATCCGCCGCGCCGTACTCAATCTCGCCAAAAACGCCGTCGAGCATACCGCGGAGAACACGATCGTCGAATTCGACCTCGCCACCGATGGCACCATATCCATCAAGGATGCCGGCCCGGGGATCGCCGCCGACGAAAAGGACGCCATCTTCCAACGCTTCTGGCGCCGTGACCGCAACCGCTCGGGCAGTACCGGCCTCGGCCTCTCCATCGTCCGGCGTATTGCGGAAATCCATAATGCGACGCTGCGTCTGGACAACGCGCCCACAGGAGGTGCGATTTTCAGCTTGGCCTTTAGGCGGACATGAGCCCCGCCCCTCTTCTCAAGGGCCGGTATCCGCGCTAGGTCCTTCGCCATTGGCCGACCCGGGCGGACACGCAACGACGCCTCCGCCCGATGTCATATCCGATCGATTTCATGGACGCGGACGTTCCGTTTGCGCCTGAATTGCCGGACATACCGGTCGGCCCCGTCCAGCATCGTCATCAAGAACGATAAAAAGAAGGAGTTCCCCCTCATGGCTCATTTGAGTCGCCGTGCTATTCTGGCCGCCCCGCTTCTGCTGCCTTTGGCTGCCCAGGCACAAACGCAAACGCCCTACCCGTCGCGCCCCGTGCGCGTCATCGTCCCA
The DNA here is from genome assembly GCA_002256345.1 of Bradyrhizobiaceae bacterium PARB1. GTDB lineage: Bacteria > Pseudomonadota > Alphaproteobacteria > Rhizobiales > Xanthobacteraceae > Tardiphaga. The sequence goes on from NKIY01000002.1 coordinate 465,989, forward strand.
TATCCCGCCGGCGGCGGCACCGACACCTGGGGACGCCTGGCGGTCGAAGGCATGCAGCCGGAACTCGGCGGAACCGTCATCGTCGACAATCGCGGTGGCGGCAATGGCATCATCGGCACCGAGGCCGTCGCCAAGGCCGAGCCCGACGGACACCAGCTCCTGTTCACGATCACCTCTCATATTCAGGTGCCGGTGGTCATGCGTCGCTTCACCTATGACCCGATCAAGGATTTCGCGCCGATCGGCCGTCTCAGCTATACCGCCCTGGCTTTCTGCGTCGGCCCCAAGGTGCCCGCCGAAGTCACGACGCTGCAGCAGTTCATCGAATGGGCAAAGGGCAAGGATCTGTCGCTCGGCAACTATGCTGCCGGCTCGCACGGTCATGCCTTCGCGGTGCTGCTGGCGCGCGAGGCGAAACTGAAGTCCGTCAACATCGCCTATCGCGGCGAGAGCCCGATGCTGCAGGATATGCTCGGCGGCTCCATCGATGGTGGCTTCCACTCCATGGCCGCTGCCGGCGCGATGGTGCGCGATGGCAAGGTGCGCGCGCTCGCCGTCGCCGCTACCAGGCAGCGCATCGCGAGCCTGCCGAATGTGCCAACCATGCTCGAGCTCGGCTATTCCGACTATTTCGGTTTCACCAGCTTCTCCGGCCTGTTCGCGCCCGCCAAGACTCCGCAGCCGATCGTCGACAAGCTCGCCGCTGCTTTCAAGGTCGCGGCAAACAAGCCGTTGGTCCAGGAGCGTCTGATCGGCATGGACACCGTTCCCGCCTACCTGCCGCCGGCTGAGTTCAAGGCCGAGGTGGAGCGTTCACTGAAGCAGTGGACTGAGATCGTCGAGGCCCTCGACCTGCGCATGGACGGCTGATCCCGGGCGATCGCCACGCAACCGGATGCGGCGACGAGCGCATATCGTCGCCGCATCGTGATGTTTACAATGGTATGGGAAGGCGCAGAGCACGTCCCGTCTGCGGTCCCCGGCGCCCCGCCAAGCGCCGGCGCGGGTTCCCATATTCCGCAGCGCGCCTCGACCATGCGTGACCCCGGTTTGTCGCGTGTAGCCCCGCGCTTGGCCCGCTAAATGGACTGTTCGTCGGTATCGGGCCGCGACTGTCGCAAATCCGTCGCTTTGCCTCTAGCATCGGCCACAATCCTGGTCTATTCGACCGAACATGATCAAAGCGCGTACCGCCAAATTTCAGATCGGACAGATTGTCCGTCACCGGATCTATTCGTTCCGGGGCGTGGTGTTCGATATCGACCCGGTGTTCAACAACACCGAGGAATGGTGGCTGTCGATTCCGGAGGAAGTCCGGCCGCATAAGGATCAGCCGTTCTATCACCTGCTAGCTGAGAATTCGGACTCGGAATACATCGCCTATGTGTCCGAACAGAACCTCGTGCCGGACGAGACGGGCGAGCCGATCCGCCATTCGCAGGTCGCCGAGATCTTCATCCGCGACAAGACCGGCGGCTACCGGCAGCGCAATCAGTCATTGAACTGATCTCTCTCGTCATTTCCCGCCCTCTCGATCCCTCGTGGTGAGGAAGCCTGGCGGCGCAATTGCGCCGCTGAACGCGCCGTCTCGAACCATGAGCTGGCTGGGCGCGGCATGAGCAGACATCCTTCGAGACGCAGCTACGCGGCTCCTCAGGATGAGGGCTGAGCTTGGGATTTCATCGACCGAAGCAAAAAAGGCGCCCATTGCTGGGCGCCTTTTCGTTTGTCTGTCCGATCCGCTTACTTCGCAGCCGGATTGGCCGGAGCTGGAGTTGCCGGTGCCGCAGCGCCGCCCTGGGTTGCTTCCAGCTTCTTGCGGGCTTCCTCAGCGCGCTTCTGCAGCTCTTCCTGCAGCTTCTTCTGGGTTTCCTCGAACACCTTCGGGTCGGTCGGCGGGCCGTCATAGGCCTTGGCGAATTCGGCCAGCGGCAGCGGCAGCGTCAGCGGAGCGCCGTTGGAATTGATCGCCTGCACGATCAGGTTCTGGCCCTTCTTGAGGTTGGCCAGCAGTTCCGGAGTGACTTCGTAATCCGACATACAGCCGTTCTGGAAGCAGATCACATAGGGGCTCTGCGCCGGGGCGTTGTTGTCGACGATCACGCGGGTTCCGTGCACGAGCTGCATGCCAAGCGGCAGCGTCACGCGCAGGATCTTCTTCGGCTCGCCTTCCGGTTCGATGATCACGGCGGCGATGACGGGCTGCCCCGACTCAATGCGGCCGTCCTTACCGGTGAAGCAGACCTGCTTGGCATTGGCGTCCTGGCCCTTGAGGCAGAACTTGGTCCACGGCGCGTAAATCAGCTGAACCTGCTGCTGCTCGCCCTGCGGCTGCTGCGGCGCGGCCTGCTGGGCCGGCGCGGCGGGGGCAGCCTTGGGAGCGGCCTTCGGGGCAGCCTTGGGGGCCGGAGCGGCCTTCGGCGGAGCCGCCGGGGCGCCGGGAGCCGGTGCCTGGGCGAACGCGTCCGAACCGATCACGCCTGCGGTCAGGGCCGTCGCCGCCAGTAGCGCGAAGCCTCGTCCGCGCGGCAATACCGACGCAGCCAAGAGACGGAAATTCATTGCGGAAAACCCTTTCTGAACGGAAGCGCTCATATCCCTGAGGCGGCGCTGACATAACCCGTGAACTGTCACCCGTTGGCGGGTGTCTCGCTGCCGAATACGGCCGTTACGTGACAGGCCCCGCCGCCCTCGTCAATTGCCCGCTCTCAATACAGCGGCGGGCGAAAAGATCAATGGCAACAGGCGGATTTGATGCATGGCACACATGACTACACTTGGCGATGACACAGCCGTGCTAGGTTTCAGGGGTGAGTTGGACCGAATCAAATCGCTCTCATCGGCTGCGGGTTAGGCTGCTGCACGGCCTGCTGGCGGGCGCCATTGCGCTCGCCGCCATCACTGATCGCGCAGCCGCCGACGCGGTGCCGCGCCATGCCATCGCCATGCATGGCCAGCCGGCGCTGCCGCCCGATTTCAAGCATATGCCTTATGTCAATCCGGATGCACCCAAGGGCGGCCGGATCGTCTGGGGCGTGCTGGGGACGTTCGACAGCCTCAATCCGCTGATCGTGCGCGGTATCGCCGTGCAGCAGATGCGCGGCTATGTCATGGAAAGCCTGCTCGCCCGCGGCCAGGACGAGCCGTTCACGCTCTACGGCCTGCTCGCCGAAAGCGTCGAGACCGACGACGACCGCAGCTATGTCACCTTCCGCATCAATCCGAAGGCACGGTTCTCCGATGCCAAGCCGGTCACTGCCGAGGACGTCCTGTTCTCGTGGCAACTCCTGAAAGAGCGTGGCCGCCCGCATTTTCGCCAGTACTTTGGCAAAGTCACCAAGGCCGAGTTGCTGGACCCGCTCACGATCCGCTTCGACATCAGGGAAGCCGATGACCGCGAATTGCCGCTGATCCTCGGCCTGATGCCGATCCTGCCGAAACACGCCATCAATCCCGACACTTTCGAAGACACGACCATGGCGCCACCGCTCGGCTCGGGGCCGTACACGGTCGCCCATGTCCGGCCCGGCGCCAGCGTTACCATGACCCGCAATCCCGACTATTGGGGCCGCGATCTGCCGGTCAATCGCGGGATGTGGAATTTCGATGAAGTACGTATCGACTACTATCGCGAAGCCAACGGCATGTATGAGGCCTTCACCCGCGGCCTCTATGATTTCCGGGTCGAGAACGAACCGCTGCGCTGGCACGAGGGCTATGATTTTGCCGCGGTGAAATCCGGCAATGTGATCCGCGACACGATCAAGACCGGACTGCCGAAGCCGTCCGAGTTTTTGGTCTTCAACACCCGCCGACCGGTGTTTGCCGACATCCGCATCCGCCGCGCGCTGACTTTGCTGTTCGATTTCGAATGGATCAATCGCAACTACTTTTTCGATCTCTATGCGCGCTCGGGCGGCATATTCGCAGGCTCAGAACTTTCCGCCTATGGCCGCCCGGCCGATCGCCGCGAGCGTGAGTTGCTGAAGCCGTATGCGGCGCAGATTCCTGCGGACATCATGGATGGCAGCTATCGCCTCCCCGTCAGCGACGGCTCCGGCCGCGACCGTCCGGCGCTGCGCACGGCGCTCACGCTGCTGAAGGACGCCGGCTACCGGCTTGACAACAACGTGCTGCGCAAGACGTCGGACAACACGCCTCTCAGCTTTGAAATCCTCGTCACCACCCGCGACCAGGAACGTATCGCCCTCACTTACGCCCGCGATTTGAAGCGTGCCGGGATCACGGCCACGATCCGCGCTGTAGACGGCGTACAATTCGACCAGCGCCGCATCAACTACGAATTCGACATGCTGCCGAACCGCTGGGACAACTCGCTCTCTCCCGGCAACGAGCAGGCGTTCTACTGGGGCTCCGAGGCCGCCGATGTGCCGGGCACCCGGAATTACATGGGCGCCAAGGACCCGGCCATCGACGCCATGATTGCCGCCATGCTGCAAGCCCGCGAGCGCGCCGATTTCGTCGCCGCCGTCCATGCGCTCGACCGCGCATGGATGTCCGGGGCTTACGCAATCCCTTTGTACAACGTGCGCGAACAATGGCTCGCACGATGGAATCGGATAGAACGGCCTCAGGCTACCTCGCTCGTCGGCATCCTGCCGGAAACCTGGTGGGCCAGACCGTCGCCTGCTCCGCCCGACCGGAAGTGATCCCGTGACCTCAGCCAGCACCTCGCCGACCCTCGATGGATTGTTCCGCCGCTCACTGCTTCGGCAGCCGCAAGCGCTGGCTCTGGTCGACCCCGCCGACAAGATGCGCATCACACAGACGGCGCAACAGCGCCTCACCTTCGCCGCAGCAGATCGTGAGATAAATGCCCTGACAGCGCATTTTATCGACATGGGCCTGCCGCCCGGCTCGGTCATCGCCTTACAGCTTCCGAACACTGTGGAATTCGTCCTGACGCTGCTCGCCGCGCACCGCGCGGGGCTGGTTGCCGCACTGTTGCCGCAACTCTGGCGGCAGCACGATCTCACCACCGCACTGAACCGCACCGGCGCCCGCGCCATCATCACGTCGAGCCGGATCGATGGCGTCAGCCACGCCGATCTGATCATGAATGCCGCCGCCGAAGCGTTTTCGATCCGTTACGTCGGCGGCTTCGGCAACGATCTGCCGGAAGGCATGATCCCGCTCGATCATGTGCTGGCCGGCCCCTTCATAGAGCCGCTACCGCCGACGCCGGATGCGCGCAGCGCCGCCATCATCACCTTCGACATCACTACCGACGGTTTTCGCGCGGTGCCGCGGACGCATCTCAATCTGATTTCCGGCGGCCTTGCCGTGTTCCTCGAAAGCGGCATACCGCAAGGCGCCAGCATGATGTCGACGTTGATGCCGACATCCTTCGGCCATCTCGCCTCGTCGCTCGTGACCTGGCTGCTCTCCGGCGGCGTGCTGTCGCTCCACCATCCGTTCGACAGCGCCGTGCTGGAGCGCGAAATCATCGATGGCGGCTGCGATGTCCTGCTCGCTCCGGCCCCCTTTGCCCAGCGCCTCGCCGAGGATGGCCTGCTCGATCGCGCGCCGATGCTCAAACACGTGGTCGGTCTTTGGCGCACTCCCGAGCAGGTGGAAAGCTCCGCCGCCTGGCCGGCCATGCAAGCCGATTTCACCGATGTCTATCTGTTCGGCGAAGCCGGCCTGTTCGGCGCCATCCGCTCCACCGATGGGCTGCCTGCCACCATCCTGCCCGGTCCGCATGGCGCACCGCGTGCAGCTACGGGCACCGCTATTGCCGGCGAGACGCTGTTGACGCCGCGCGGCACGCTTGGCCTGCGCGGCCCGATGGTGCCGGTCCTTGCCTATACGGCGCAGGCCGATGCCAGCAACGGGCTGATCCCCGCCAAGCCGCTCGACTATGTGGACACCGGCTATCAGGCCCGCCTCGACCGGGCGACCGGCGCATTGCACATCACGGCACCTCCCTCAGGCGTGATGTCCGTTGGCGGCTATCGCTTCCTATCTCAGGACCTCGGCGAATGGGCCAAGCGGCTCGGCGACAATGCCATGCTGACGGCACTTCCGGATCGCCTCAGCGGCTACCGCCTCGCCGGCCGCGCCAGTGACAACGGTCGCGCCCGCGAAGCGCTGACAGAGCTCGGGCTGAATCCCCTCATGGTCGAAGCGTTTCGGGATCGGGCGGCGGCAGAGTAATCCGCTGAACAAGATACAGCGCAGCACAACGAAAACGTCAACAATCTCAGGGCGTTTTCTGCCTTTCCTATTGACCGCGCATTAACGACATCGCGCTAGCGTGACCTTACTTATTTCCTCGGGGTCTCGCGCATGTCCGATCAGGCGACCATCGTTGCCATCTCCAGTCAGCAACCTGCGCCCTTCGCGACCGCCCTCGCCGACAGTAATATTTTTCCCGTGGTCGATGCGAATTGGAGCACTGCGCTCGAAGCAATTGCACAGGTACAGCCTGCCGCAGTGGTGGTATCCGCATCATCGGCTGAGCTTCCAGCCTTTGAACAACTTGCCGCGAAGCTTGGTACGCGCCAGCCATACATCCCGCTGATCGCCATCGATCCGGTGTCGGAATTGCCAGGTCACGCCATCCCCCTCATCGGCGATCGCGGCCAGTTTCACCGCCTCAGTTCTCGACTGCGGAATGCGCTGCGCGTCCGCGCCCTGCATGCAACGGTGCTGCGTCGCCTCACTGCCGAAAACCTCCATCGCTTCACCACCAATGCGCCGGACCCGCTCGACGATGCCACCGTGATGCTCATTGGCCGCGGCGGCAGCCATCCGGCTTTGTCTGTAGCATTCGGAGAACGCGTCAGCGTGGTCGGCGCGCTCAGCGTCGAAGCTGCCGCCAAGCATCTCAATGCCAGAGATCTCGACGGGATTGTCATCGGCGATGGATTTACGCCGCGCGTTGTCGATGCGTTTCTGACAGTGCTTGCGGAAGACCCCCGCTTCCGCAGCCTGCCGGTGATCGTCACCACGTCCGGCCTTGCGCACGTTTACGATCTCGCCAATCTCGAAACCATCGCAGGCGATGCGGACCTGGTCACGCAGTTGACCTTCCCGCTGGTGCGCCAGCGTGCTTTCGAGGCGCGACTGAACCGGACATTGCGCTCGATCGAATCCGACGGCCTGATCGATGCGACGACCGGGCTGCTCACTCCGGAGGCGTTCGATCGCGATCTTGCCACCGCCGTCTATCACACCCAGACCCGCGGCGGTGGCCTCTCCGCGGCGCGCTTCTCTTTCAAGGACATCTCGCTGCGCGCCCAGCGCGACGCGGCACGGATCATCAGCCGGCTGATGCGCAAGATCGATTTCGGCATGCTCTGCGCAGACGGCTCGATCGTGGTGGTGTTCGCCGAGACCGATCCACGCAACGCTCACATGATCGCACGACGCCTCTCTGCCGTCATGAAACACACGATGCACGGTCCGAAACGCGACGCCCGCAATGACCCGCGAGTGAGGGTGACCGGCATGACGCCAGATGACTCGGCAAAATCGTTGCTGATGCGATTGCAGGATGCGACGACCCAACGCGCGGCATCCTAGGATATCCCGAAGAGGTCGGAACGAAGCACATATCGCTGCATTGTAAAGCACCTACAATGGAGACAACGATAATGAAAAAGCTCGCACTCATCACCGCTTCGCTCGCAATCCTCGCCACGCCCGTTCTCGCCCAGACGGCGACAACCACAGGCGCGGCCCCCGCGGAGGCCAAGTTCTCGACAGTCTCCAAGGAGGAGATGTTTTCGTCCAAGCTGAAGGGACTGAACATCACAAACCAGAAGGACGAAACGATCGGCGAGATCAGCGATCTGGCGATCAAGAACAACCAGGTTGACGCGCTGATCCTGTCGGTCGGCGGCTTCCTGGGCATGGGCGAACACTATGTTGCGGTATCGCCGTCCTCGGTGAAAGTCACCTATGACAACAAGAACAACAAGTGGTTGGCCTCGATGAACACCACAAAGGAAGCCTTGAAGGCTGCCCCGGAGTTCAAATATCCAAAGTAATCGTACTTTTGTGGCGTCAATCGCGGCCGCCGGCAGTCCTGCCGACGGCCGCGTGCGTTATGCGGCTTTCTTGTTTTCCGCGAGATTGGCAAGATCGCGGAGGATATCCGTAGCGCCTTCGAGACGATCCTCAGGTGTGTCCCAATCCTGGAGGAACACCACCTTCATATCCGGGCGAACCTTGGCGGCATTACCGTAGCGACGGATGAACGCCACCAGCTTCTCCGGCTCGGCAAAGCTGTTGTCACGGAAAACGAGAGACATCCCCTTTGGACCGGCATCGACCTTTTCGATATTGGCGCGGCGGCAATACGCCTTGATGGCCGCGATCTTGAAGAGATAACGCACCTCGTCCGGCAGCACGCCAAAACGATCACGCAATTCAGCGGCAAAGCTCTCGATCTCCTCATCGGTGTCAAGATCGGCGAGCCTGCGATACAGCGATAGGCGGACCGAAAGATCGGCCACGAAATCGTCGGGGATCAATACCGGCATGCCGATAGTGATGGTCGGCGACCAACGATCAGCAATCGGTTCGGAAATGCCCGACTTGAGCGCCAGGATCGCCTCCTCCAGCATCGACTGGTAGAGCTCGAAGCCGACTTCCTTGATGTGACCCGACTGCTCCTCGCCGAGCAGATTGCCGGCGCCACGGATATCGAGATCGTGCGAGGCGAGCTGAAAGCCGGCGCCTAGATTTTCCAGCGACTGCAGCACCTTCAAGCGGCGCTCCGCCTGTCCGGTGATCTTCTGCTTCTCCGGCAGCGTGAACAGCGCATAGGCGCGCAGCTTGGAGCGGCCGACGCGGCCACGCAGCTGATAGAGCTGTGCGAGGCCGAACATGTCCGCGCGGTGGATGATCAGCGTATTGGCATTCGGGATGTCGAGGCCGGATTCAACGATCGTGGTGGAGAGCAAAATGTCGTATTTGCCGTCATAAAAGGCCGACATGATGTCCTCAATGATGGTCGGCGCCATCTGGCCGTGGGCCACCGCGACCTTCATCTCCGGCACATGCTTGTCGAGGAAGGCTTTCACTTCGGCGAGATCATCGATGCGCGGCACCACATAGAATGCCTGCCCGCCACGATAACGCTCACGCAGCAACGCCTCGCGGATCATCAGGGGATCATGCGGCGCCACGAAAGTTCGTACAGCGAGACGATCGACCGGCGCCGAAGCGATGATCGACAGATCGCGCACGCCGGTGAGCGCAAGCTGCAGCGTGCGCGGAATCGGCGTTGCCGACAGCGTCAGCACGTGGACGTTCGCACGCAACTGCTTGAGACGCTCCTTGTGCGTCACACCAAAGTGCTGCTCCTCGTCCACCACCACGAGTCCGAGATCCTTGAACTTGATGGACTTGCCGAGCAACGCATGGGTGCCGACGACGATATCCACGGAGCCATCGGCTAGACCCTTTTTGGTCGCCGTCATTTCCTTCGGGGTGACCAACCGCGAAGCCTGCGCGACATTCACGGGGAAACCGCGAAAACGTTCTGCGAAATTCTTGGCGTGCTGACGTGCCAGCAGCGTGGTCGGAACGACGACCGCGACTTGCTTGCCTTCCATGGCAACGCCAAAGGTCGCGCGCATGGCGACTTCCGTCTTACCGAATCCAACGTCGCCGCAGATCAAACGATCCATCGGTTTGCCGCTTTCCAGATCGTGCAATGCCGCGTCGATGGCGTTCTGCTGATCCTCAGTTTCCTCATAGGGGAAGCGCGCGCAGAATTCGTCATAGGTCTCGCGCGGGATCGAAATCTTCTCGGTCTCTCGCAAGTGCCGTTCGGCGGCGATCTTGATGAGTTCGCCGGCGATTTCCTGAATGCGGTTCTTCAGCTTGGCCTTACGGGCCTGCCAGCCGGAGCCGCCGAGCTTGTCGAGCTCCACATTGGTCTGGTCGGAGCCGTAGCGCGACAGCAGCTCGATGTTCTCGACCGGCAGATAAAGCTTGGTCTCGTTGGCGTAGCGCAGTTCGAGACAATCATGCGGCGCACCGCCGACATCGAGGGTCTGCAGGCCGACAAAGCGGCCGATTCCGTGTTCGACATGGACGACGATATCGCCGGCCGAGAGCGACGTGACTTCCGAAATGAAGTTGTCGAGCTTGCGACTGGCCTTGCGGGGACGCACCAGGCGGTCGCCGAGAATGTCCTGCTCGCTGATGACCGCGACATGGTCGGTCTCGAAGCCACTCTCCATCCCGACGACGGCAAGCGAGGCCTCGTTGCGCGGCACCGCGTTTACCGCGCGCCATGAATTCACCATCTGCAGATTGAGCAGCTTGTGATCCTTGAGCATGCTGGCCATACGGTCGCGCGAGCCTTCGCTCCACAGCGCGACGACGACCTTCTTGCGCGCAGACTGCAACGCCTGGATATGCGCGACGACGCGCTCAAAGACATTGACCGATGTGTCGGCGCGTTCGGGCGCAAAGTTGCGCCCCTGCTTCGCTCCTGCATCGACCGTATCGACGGTGCCTTCGGGCACTGCAAATGGCGACAGACGAGCGACGGCGGTCTCGCGCAGCCGCTTCTTCCATTCGTCCTCGGTGAGATAGAGCCGGCCCGGCGGCAGCGGCTTGTAAATGGCGCCACCACCTGCCATGCCCATGGCGTCCTTGCGGGCCTCGTAATAATCCTGGATTTGCTTGAAGCGCTCGCTCGCAGCGTCTTCCGCTGACGGCTGCATCACAATGGGCGTGCGGTCGAAATAGTCGAACAGCGTGTCCATCCGCTCCTGAAACAGCGGCAGCCAGTGCTCCATGCCGGGATGACGGCGGCCTTCACTCACCGCTTCATAGAGCTGATCGTCACGCTCGGGCGCGCCGAATTCGGCCACATAGCCCATGCGGAACCGGCGTATGGTTTCGGTGACGAGCTGGAATTCGGACACCGGTACGAGGTCGAGACCGCGCATGGTGAGATGCGTGCGCTGGGTCTCGGCATCAAAGGTGCGGATCGACTCCAGGCTGTCGCCGAAGAAGTCGAAGCGCACGGGCATCTCTAGTCCGGCCGGAAACAGATCGAGGATGCCGCCGCGGACCGCGTATTCGCCGGGCTCGCGCACGGTGGAGGAACGGCTGTAACCGTTGTGCTCCAGCCAGGCGACGATGTTGTCCATCGGCACCACGTTGCCCGGCGCCACTGACAGCGCCTGCCCGGCGACGAGATCCCGCGTCGGCACTCGCTGCACCATGGCATTCACGGTGGTCAGCACGATCATCGGCTTGTCGCTGCCGGTAAGGCGCGACAGCTGCGCCAGTGCGGTCATGCGCTGGGCAAGGATTCCGGCGAAGGGCGAGACCCGATCGTAGGGCTGACAGTCCCAGGCCGGGAATTGCAGCACCGGCAAATCCGGCGCGAAAAACTCCAGTGCGCGGGCGAGCTGCTGCATGCGCGGGCCGTCGCGGCACACCACGGCAAGGCTCACGGCCGGCGGCTTCGGCCTGGCGGCAACGGCACGTGCGAGATCGGCAACGATGAGACCCTCGGCGCCTTCGCTGACATTGGCGAAGGTCAGCGCCTTGCCGGGCGCCAGTTGCGAGGCCGGCGAAGCGACGGGAGATTTCATCAGGCCTTGTCCAGATTGCGGAACTCTTTGATCCGCTCGAACAGCGGTGTGCGGTATTCCGGCGCGAGCTCGGTGTCGCCGACAAACGCGGGATACAGCTCAGGATCCTCCAGCGCGATCAGCGCCTCGAGCTGGGTCAGTTCGAGATCGGCGAGAATGCCGATCTCGGCATCCGCAAAGCGGCCGAGGATCAGGTCCATCTCGCGCGTACCGCGATGCCAGCAGCGATATAGCAGCCGCTTGCGGCGATCATCCAGCCCGTTGCTCGATCGTGTCGTTCCCGTCATCCGTCCGTTCCCAAAACACCAGAGTCAGCGCGTGATTTGTCCGAAAACCGGCATCCAGTTTTCGGGATCATGCTCCAAAGCCAAACGCCAAAAGCCCGGACATGCCGGGCCGGCTGCATATAGCGACCGCGCGGGGCCTTGTCAGCACCTCTCGCACGCAAAGCGGGGCTGCGCGGATTGCTTTCGTTCAAAAATGGCTTCAAGTCTGGCCATATCGGCCTCTCGGGCCGCCTCCGCGAGTCGAGCGATGCGCCCAGAAGTCCTCAATCCCCTGTTTGCGCCGATCACCGCCATGAGCGGGATCGGCCCGAAGCAGGACAAGCTGTTCCGCTTCCTGCTCGGCCGCAGCGAAACCCCGCGCATCGTCGATCTGCTGCTGCATCTGCCCGCCAGCGTCATCGACCGCCGCGATCGACCGAAGATCAACGAAGCCGAGATCGGCGCCATGGTGACGCTGGAGGTGGTCGTCGAACGACACCGGCCGCCACCGCCGGGCCGCTCCCGCGCGCCGCATCTCGTCTATTGTACCGACGATACCGGCACGGTGATCCTAACCTATTTCCGCACTTATCCCGGCCAGATCGAAAAGCTGCTGCCGATCGGTGAGAAGCGCTATGTCTCCGGCAACACGCAGCTGTTTGACGGCATGCTGCAGATCACCCATCCGGACCGTGTCGTGGACGAGGAAGGGTTCGCAAAACTCTCGGGGATCGACGCCGTTTATCCGCTGACCCAGGGCCTCGCCATCACGGCCCTGCGCAAAGCAATTGCTCAAGCGTTGACCAGGCTCCCGGAATTGCCTGAATGGATCGGTGCCGATGTGATGCGGCGCTGCAAGTTTCCGTCATTCGACCAGGCCCTGCAGCGCATCCACGTCCCGCAGGAGATCACAGACATCCTGCCGGATGGCCCGTTCTGGTCGCGGCTCGCTTATGACGAACTGCTCGCCGGCCAGCTCGCATTGGCGCTGGTGCGCGCGCAGCTGCGTCGCCCGGCCGGCGATCGCAATGCCGGCGACGGCGGGCTGCGCCGGAAGATCATCGACGCACTGCCCTATGCGCTGACGCCGTCGCAGCAGCAGGCATCGGCGGCCATCGCGGACGATCTCACGCAGCCGGTGCGTATGCTGCGCTTGCTGCAGGGCGATGTCGGCTCGGGCAAGACCGTTGTGGCGCTGCTGGCCGCTGCAGCCGTCGCGGAGGTAGGCAAACAGGCCGCCCTGATGGCGCCGACGGAAATCCTCGCACGCCAGCACGTCAAGACCATCGCGCCGCTCGCCGAACGCGCCGGCCTCCGCATCGCCATTCTCACCGGTCGCGAGAAAGGCCGGGAGCGCAAGGACATTCTGGCGCGGGTGGAAGCGGGAGAGATAGACTTCCTGGTCGGCACCCACGCGGTGATCCAGGGCGACGTCATCTTCAGATCGCTTGCTCTGGCAGTTGTCGATGAACAGCATCGGTTCGGTGTCCGTGAGCGCCTTGCGCTGACGAATAAGGGGTCTGCGGTCGACGTGCTGGTGCTGTCGGCAACGCCGATCCCGCGGACCCTTGTGCTCACTTATTTCGGTGACATGGACATATCGGAGCTGCGCGAGAAACCCGCCGGCCGCCAGCCGATCGAGACGCGCACCTTTTCGGCAAGCCGGCTCACGGAGATCATCGATGGTGTTGGCCGCGCGGTAGATAACGGCAAGCTGATTTACTGGATCGTGCCACTGGTGGAAGAGTCCGAGATAGACGGGCCGAAACTCACCAATGCGGAAGAACGCTTCAACAGCTTGCAGGAGCGTTTCGGCGACAAGGTAGGCCTCGTCCATGGCCGTATGCGCGGGCCGGAGAAAGATTCCGCGATGGCGCGCTTCGCCGCCGGCGAGACGCAGATCCTCGTCGCCACCACGGTGGTGGAAGTCGGCGTCGATGTGCCCGCCGCGACCATCATGGTGATCGAGAACGCCGAACGTTTCGGCCTTGCGCAGCTGCATCAGCTCCGCGGACGCATCGGCCGCGGCTCGGAAGCGTCGACATGCCTCCTGCTCTATCGCGAACCGCTCGGCGAGATCGCCAAGAAGCGTCTTCAAGTCATCAAAGAGAGCACTGATGGTTTTCGCATCGCCGAGGAAGATCTCAAACTACGCGGCGAAGGCGACGTGCTGGGAACGCGGCAGAGCGGCCTGCCCGGCTACCGCATTGCGCGCTCCGAGATCCATGCGCAGTTGATCACGCAGGCGCGCGACGAAGCGCTGCGGATATTGCAGGATAACCCCAGGCTCACCGGCGAACGTGGCGACGCATTGCGATGCCTGCTGTATCTGTACGAGCGTGACGAGGCGATCTCGTTGCTCGGGGCGGGATAGGCTATTCACGGCGCGTAATGTTATTGCAATGTTCTCCCGGTCAGTTCTAGTCCTTTGCGTCAAGCGAACGGGAGGATTGCGTGCGCGTGCTGCTCGTCGAGGACGAACCGGAAATGGCTTCAGCGCTCGCAGCGGCGCTCAAAGGCCACGATATGGTGGTCGATCGTGTCGCGACGATCGACATGGCCAGAGAAGCCATCCTCACGAACGGCTACGGGGCCATACTGCTCGATCGCCAGTTGCCCGATGGTGACGGGCTCACGCTGATACCTAAATTGAGGGCGGATGGCGTGCAGACTCCCGTAATTGTGCTCACGGCGCGTGGCGATCTCGCCGACCGCGTCGCTGGATTGGATACGGGCGCTGACGACTATCTCGGCAAGCCATTCGCGATCGAGGAACTGCTGGCGCGGCTACGCGCCGTATTGCGTCGGCGGAGCGACATGCCTGCTGAAATGCTGCAACTTGGTCGCCTCGCCTACAACGCCGATCACCGCGAAGCGAGCGTCGTCGGTACGGTCCTCGCGCTGCCCCGTCGCGAGTTGCTGGTGCTCGAGACATTGATGCGGCGATCCGGCCGAACGGTCGCACGATCCGCACTCGAGGAAGCGGTCTATGGCTTCGATGACGAAATCCAGTCCAACGCGTTGGATACACATGTCTCGCGCCTGCGGCGTAAGTTGGCCGAAAGCGACGCAGGCGTCGAGATACACGCCATTCGCGGACTGGGTTATCTAATCCGGCGCACCTCATGAGCGCGGCTCGCCGCACGTCACTCCGATGGGTTCTCGTCAGTCGACTCGTGAGCCTGCAGGCATTGATGCTCTCTGGCCTGGTCATGGCAATGGTGACCGGCCTGTGGGCAGGCGGTTACCTGATCTCGCTGGAGCCCGAAGACGAAACCATCGACGTCATCAAGAATGCCCTCGCACGCGATCAGGCGGACGCAATCGTCGTTCGCGACACCGCAGCGCTCGGGCAACAACGCGCCGCGATGCCGGAGCTGTGGTTTGTCGTCCGGGACAGGAGTGGAGCCCGCATATCGCAAGGCAATATCCCCCCTGAATTCGCGCGGATGGGCGATGCACTCGATGACATCGGGCAGGCCCGGCTCGGTTGGAACATCGACGATCCGCCGCGCCCGACTGCGAGAATGCGCTGGGTCGACAGTGCCGCTGGCCGGGTCCAGATCCTTGCGGGGGCCGGTGGCACTGTGCCATGGTATCGACTGGCAGCCGCCATTCTCACCCTGTTCGTCGGCGTGGTGCTTCCAATTCTCGCCGTCATGACTTTGACGACGCTTGTCGCTACCCCCATCGTGGTCCGCCGCGCGCTGCTCGGTGTCAGCGACACGGCGGCACAAACCGAGCGGATCGACACCGACAAACGCGGAGCCCGCATTCCGCTAGATCGTGTCCCACAAGAAATTGTCCCACTGGTGGTCGCGATAAATGACGCGCTGCGCCGCCTCGACGACGGATATGAGCGTCGTCAACGTTTTCTGGTCGACGCGGCCCACGAATTGCGGACACCAATTGCCATCCTGCAAATTCGGATCGAGTCGATCGAGCCTGGGCCATACAAGGGCCGCCTGCTCGAGGATGTCCGGCGCCTGGCCATCCTGGCCGAGCAATTGCTCGATAGCGAACGATTGAAGCACTCTGCCTTACCGCAGTCGGATATCGACCTTGTCGAGGTGACAGAGCATGTCACGTCGGACCTTGCTCCTCTCGCTATCGCCGCCGGCTATGAGATCGCATATGAGAGCAATGTAAAGCAGGCTCCGATGTCGGGAGATCGAGGAGCTTTGGAGCGCGCGCTTGCCAATCTGATTCACAATGCCATCGAACATGGCGGACGCCGCGGCAAGATCGTCGTCAGCGTCACCTCGTCGTCAATCTCGGTGACCGATCAAGGACCAGGAATTATTCCGGACGATCGGGAGCGCGTCTTCGAGCCTTTTTACCGGATAAACGGCGGATCGCGCGGTGCGGGCCTCGGCCTCAATCTGGTTCGCGAGATCGTTCAGCTCCACGACGGAACGATCGATATTCAAGAAGGCGCGAACGGTGGCACGCGCGTGACCATGACATTCCGCAAGCGACATTCGATTCGCCAGAGCGAGATGCAGCCTTGGTGAAGTGAACTCTGATATCTCCTCCAGTTTGCAGCACGACATCGCCTGGAAAGCAGCACCATTCTTCGGGACATGCTCTGACGTCTGCACGGCAGCGTGCGCGCATCTGACGAACTCAAATATTGCAACTTGAGTCGCATGACGTCATGTTCGCTCAATCTCCATTCCACATATCGCAGCTCTGCCGACCGTGGTGCTCGGCGCTACATGTGCAATGGACACTTCTCATGACCGCAAACGGCCTCCTGCTCTTCTTCCGATCGCTCGCGGTGGCACCTCGCGCCGTCGGCGCGATCGCGCCATCTGGTTCTGCACTCGCTAATCTGATCACAAAGGATATCGACGGCGCGACAGGTAAGGTGCTTGAACTCGGCCCAGGCACCGGCGTCTTTACGAAGGCCATGCTACAGCGAGGTGTGAAGCAGGCCGATCTGACACTCGTCGAATGCGGATCAGACTTCATTCGTGTGTTGCAGGAGCGGTTTCCGCATACCCGAGTCCTGTGGATGGACGCTGCATGGATCGCCGCTCAAGACATATTCGCGCCAGCCACGTTCGGCGCAGTCGTGAGCGGCCTCCCCTTGCTCAATATAGCGGAGCAGAAGGTCGACGCGATCCTTTCCGGCGTTTTCGCCAGTCTCAGGCCCGGTGGCGCCATGTATCAATTCACCTATGGCGTTCGCTGTCCGATCGGTCATCTCCAACTCGAACGCCACGGCCTCCAGGCCTCTTGTGTCGGCCGTGCATTGATGAACGTGCCGCCCGCTTCGGTCTATCGCATCACTCGTCGCCCGGTTGTTCAGATATCGGAACAAGCCCAATGACCACGGCACTATCCGATGTTGTCGTTCGCTGTATCCAAATCGGCCCGATTGGAATCATCGGGCTTGGCATCGCGGAAAAGCTGTTTCCATTCGTGCCGTCTTACGCACTATTCGTCGTGATCGGTATCGTGCTCGCAGCCGGGCAGCTCGACCTTACAACGGCGATCCCCGCGCTTGCGCTCGGCTCCACGGCCGGTTCGTTGTGCTGGTACGCAGTCGGACGCGCGCTCGGAAAACAACGTAGCGAGACATTCGTCCAGCGCTTCGGCCGTTGCGTCGGCTTGACGCCTATCCGTTACCAACGCACAACGGCTGCGTTTCAACGATATCCGTTCGTGATCATCGCCTGCAGCCAGACGATCCCTGTAGTCAGAGTCTATATGGCGATCCCTGCGGGTATCCTTGGCGTGTCACTCATGCATTTTCTTCCGGGAACATTCATCGGCAGTCTGGTTTGGAGCGGATCTCTCCTGGCGCTTGGTTCCTGGATCGGAAATACAAATACGGACCCAGTAGTCGCTGGACTAGCCGCCATCACGGCATTGGTCGCGCTCGAAGGCGCAATTGTATATGGTTGCCGCCGCCTCCGGCGATCGCGGCCCGAACCATGTCCGCGCGACTAATCGAGGATCGTATTCAGGCGTGAATCCCTTGAATCCGTGGCACCTGGCCTCCCATGCATCATATACTCAGCGGCGGCACGGCTTCGAAAACAATTCGAGACAATCGACTTCATCTGAACCGCGATTACACCGATGCGCACAGAATCCCCATGAATAGCGGGCGCGCATAGAGATCTGCGACATTATGGATCGTCGCCTCCGGTACCCAGCGCCTGATCGAGGCCGACGCATTGACCATACCGCTGATCATCTGCGCTGCGATCGCCGAATCGATCGGGCGGACCGACCCATCCATTACGCCATCGACGACCACACTGGCGAAGTGTTCTGACAATCGGTTCATGGTGCGGAGAGTCTGCTCCGCAGCCGATTCCGGTAGTCCGCTACGTGCGGTGATGCGCAGCAAAGGACCGTCATTGGACAGTTGATACTTCACCAATGCCGCTGCCGCGGCGCTCAGTCTGTACCAGCCGTTCTCGCATTCGTCGGCCGCCGACTGGGCACGGCGGATGACATCGAAGGTGCGCGCGAAACAGTCGACGATCAGGTCGTCCTTGTTATCGTTGTGATGATAGAATGAGCCCTTGGTGACTTTGAGGGCCGCCGATATCCGCTCCACCGAGGCGCCGCGATAGCCTTCTTCATTGATCAGTCGCGTGGCGACACGCAAAAAGGCGTCCGGCGATATATCCTCTTCCACCTGCGATCTGGCGAGCGTCGGGAGCATCGGTGGCGTCCATATCGCCGCTGGACCGCCGATTCCATTCAGGAGGATGTCGCTCGCGTGCCGGGCCGCACGGGCATAGCCTGAGGCCTCGTAGCGGGTGATCCAGACGCGCGTCCATTGCGTCAATGTGAACAGAAGATTCGCACGCGCATTGCGTTCCGAACGACTAAGGCCAAGGCGGCTGTCAGTCCCGATCAATCCGCGAACACGGCGAAACATCTGGGCATAGAACGTGGCGACATCGGCGCGTGTCGCACTGAGCGCATTCACTTCTGAGAAATTGATGAATTGCGGTCTGACGCCGGTCTCGACATCGGCGAGCAAACGAAAGAACCCCGTGACAAAGGCCGTGATCCGCAGCTCCGGTGTCCTTGCTTTCTCTGCCTCTGTGAGCAATTCGTCAAACACTTCGACGGATCGGAACACACAAGCCAGCGCGAGATCGTCCTTCTTCCGGAAATAGTACGTCACGCTGTTGGTGACGAGCCCTACGCTCTGCGCGACATCCGATAAAGTCGTGCCGCGAATGCCCCGCCGGTTGAACAGACGGGCGGCCGCATCGAGGATCGCTTCGCGCTTCTCCAGAAACCGGCGAGTCTGCCCTTCATCAACGGTCGGCATATCACTCATGGGAAATACGGACCGACCTCACGCCAACTCAGGCAACGACAAAGGCACCCTGCTCCACGACCTCACGGCCGCCGGGTGCAGAATGCCGCAAACTATCTCTGCTTGCACCAGAAATCGAGAGATCGTGCAAGTGGCAAGCTGCGGCGCGCCCATCCGTCATCTCACGCAGTGGCGGATCGACCTCGGCGCAGACCTTCATAGCCATGGGGCAACGCGGGTGGAAACGACAACCCGAGGGCGGGTTCATCACACTCGGCGGCTCACCGAGAATGACCTGCTGCGGCCGCAGCGCCTCCGCCGAAGGATTTGGGATCGGTACCGCGGCCAGCAGGCCTTGGGTGTAAGGATGCAACGGGGCCTTGTAGAGCTCGTTACGCGGCGCCACTTCGACGATACGGCCGAGATACATCACCGCGATGCGATGACTGACGTGGCGGACTACCGCGAGGTCGTGTGCGATAAAGAGATAGGACAGCCCTAACCGCTCCTGAAGCTCTTGGAACAGATTGACTACCTGTGCCTGGATCGAGACGTCGAGCGCCGACACCGGCTCATCGCAGATCACCAGCGCCGGATTGAGCGCCACCGCGCGCGCGATCGATATGCGCTGGCGCTGACCGCCGGAGAACTCGTGCGGATAGCGCTCGGCCATGTCAGGCCGCAAGCCAACCAGCCGCAACAATTCCTGAATCCGGGCGCGGTAGACGTCGCGTTCCGTATCGACGCCGTGCACGATCAGCGGCTCGCCGATGATGTCGCCGACTTTCATACGCGGATTGAGCGAGCCATAGGGATCCTGGTACACCATCTGAATTCGGCGCCGGACCGCGCGCATGGCGCCGGCGCTGTAATTTGCGATGTCCTTGCCCTCGAACTCCACCTTGCCCTCGGTGATCGGCGTCATCCGCAGCACGGCGAGGCCCGTCGTGGACTTGCCGCAACCGGACTCTCCGACAAGTCCGAGTGTCTCGCCTTTGCGCACCTCGAACGACACGCCATCGACGGCCCGCACACTCGCGATCTGCTTGCGGATAACGACGCCCCGATATTGCGGGAAGTGAACCTTGAGGCCGCTGACCTTGAGGATCGGCTCGTCCGCCTCAGACTTCGAGGGCATCGGCGCCTCCTTTCACATCGGCGAAGCACGCCCGGAAATGTTGACCCTCGATATGTTCCAGCTCCGGCGCTTCCTGTCGGCAACGATCGCCGACATAGCGGCACCGGGTCTGGAAAGCGCAGCCCTGCGGCAGAGCCGAAAGATCCGGCGGCTGACCTTCGATCGGCACGAGGCGCTGCTGGGTGTCCTGGTCCAGCCGCGGGATCGAGGCCATCAGGCCGAGCGTGTACGGATGGCGCGGGGTCTCATAGATTTCGCGTGCGGTGCCGCTCTCCACGATACGGCCCGCATACATGACGCAGACCCGATCCGCATAACGCGCGACCACTCCGAGATCGTGGGTAATCAGGACCAGCGCAGCCTTGGTCTCGCGGGTGAGATCCTTCAGCAATGCGAGGATCTGTGCCTGTACGGTGACATCGAGCGCCGTGGTCGGCTCGTCGGCTACAATCAGTTTCGGCTTGCAGGCGAGTGCCATGGCAATCATCGCGCGCTGCCGCATCCCCCCGGAGAATTGATGCGGATAGGCCGTGACGCGCTTTTCCGCATCGGGGATGCGCACGCGCTTCAGCAACTCGCCGGCCTTGGCGAGCGCCTTCTTCCAGCTCAGACCGTGGTGCAGTTGCATGGGTTCGGCGATCTGCAGCCCCACGGTCAATGACGGATTGAGCGACGACATCGGCTCCTGAAAGATCATCGCAATCTCGTTGCCGCGGATCGCGCGTATTTCCTTGCTCGACAACTTCAGGAGATCGCGGCCGTCGAACAAAATCTCGCCAGACTTCACGCGGCTCGGCGGCGACGGAATGAGTTGCAGCAAAGACAGCGCGGTCACGCTCTTGCCCGAGCCGCTTTCACCAACAATCGCCAGCGTCTCACCCGGGAAAACGGAAAACGACACCTTGTCCACCGCGCGCAGCGCGCCGCGACCGACCCCGAATTCGACCGCGAGATCGCGTACCTCCAGCAGCGGCCGCCCTTGGTCAGCTGCACCGGCGCGCGCACCATCCACCGGCGCCGACCTTACAGATGTGTCGTTGGTATCGAGAAGGAGCTCGGACACTCGCGTCTCCTGAAAATTGACGACAGGGATAGGCGCCCTCGCCCCGATGCCGCACAGTTTGCGGCCATCGGGGCGCGGGACATAGCGGAGCGCGTCAGAAGCCCATCTTCTTCTTCATCTCCTGATCGATCCAGATGCGGGCATAGATCGGTCCCGGACGCACGGCGCCGGCGCGCAGCTCACCCGCATAGTTCTTCACCCAAGGCCACCAGGCCGTATAGACGTAGGGTGTGGGCAGCCAGATATACGGAGCCTTGTCGAGGATCTCGATCGTCATCTCCTTCAGCATCGTCTTGCGCTTGGTCTCGTCACGCTCCTGATAGGCAGCGTCCATTTTCTTGTCGAAGGCTGGATCGGCATATTGTGACGGATTCCAGGTCTGACCGGTGATGAAGCTCTTGCGGATCGTCGTGGTCGGATTGGTGTGGCCATTATTCATCATGTAGCCGGCTGCGTTGGTCTTCGACGTCATGGCCGACAGGAACGCACCGTACTCCATCGGCTGGATCTCGATCTTGACCCCGACCTGTTCGAGATAGGCGCCGATCAGCGGCAACAAGTCCTGATGATCCGGCTGGCAGGTGCAGACCTGGACCTTGAAGCTGAAGCCTTTCGGCACGCCGGCCTCCGCCAGCAGCTTCTTCGCCTTGTCGGGATTGTAGGTGAAGAGCTCTTTCACCGAGGCTGGCATCGCTTCGAGCGGCTCGTAATAGCCGTCATAGTCGGGATGCTGAGGATAGGAGAACAGCTCGGCATGGCCATTATAATAGGCTTTGACGATCTCCTGCTTGTTGACGGCCAGATTGAGCGCGCGGCGCACGCGTATATCGTCGAAAGGCTTGGTGTCCACGCGCATGGCCACGAACTGGCCATTCATCGACAACCACTTCGACCATTTGAGCTGAGGGACGCTCTTTTTCAGTTCCTCCATATCGCTCCACCGGATCGGCTCCGCGATATCCAGCTTGCCGGTGCGCAGCGCCGTGGTCACGGTCGCCTCATCCTTGATGTTGCGATAGACGACCTTATCCACGAAGGGCAGCTTGAACTCTTCGCCGCCGATCTTCTCCTTGTCCCAATAGATCGGGTTCTTCGAATAGGTGTTCTGGTTGCCTTGAACGTGATCGGTCAGAAGAAATGGGCCGGTTCCGTTCAAATTCTTCCAGTTGCCCGCGCCGGCATCGGCCACTTCTTTCGGATAGATGCTGGAATAGTATCCCCAGCCGAAACGATAATCCCATTCAGCATTGTAGGATTTCATCGTGAAGACGACCGTATGCTTGTCGGTGGCCTCGACTTTTTCAATGTGATCGAAATATGTGGCGATCTTCTTCGGACTCTTGTCGAGACGCGTGTAGCTGAACACGACGTCATCAGCGACCAGCTCGCGCGAGGCCATCACCCCCGGCTTTTCCGGGAACATGATGCCCTTGCGCAGCTTCACTTCCATACGCAGCGGATTCTCCTTCATTTCCCAACTCTCGGCGAGCTCGCCACGCATCGCGTCGGATGGAATCCAGGCGTCCGCGTAGAAAGGATACTTTCCACCGTTGCGCTTCGATTTCGACAGGTCCGCAGAAAAGAGATGTTCGTAGAACTGCCCAGTGTCGTGATTGATCTTCCAATTCCAGTCGGCCGGATCCCATGTCAAAACGTTCAGCGCGCGATTGACGGTTGCGATCTGGAGCGTCCCGCCATATTGCGGCTTCTCGTCTGCCCGTGCTGCAGACGACATGCCGAACGCGGCCGACACGGTCATTGCGGTCGCAAGCAGCCGCGCCGTCAATTGCGGCCTTACTGTATGTCCACTCACCGTCACCTCCCCTTTTAACTATTGACCGCGACCTTTTCCGGCCGTCGGTTCTGTTCTTCCAAATTGCGGACTACCGCGATCCACGCATGCGGGGATCGAGCAGGTCCCGCAATGCATCGCCGAATACATTGGTGGCATAGACAACCACCGTCAGGCACAGGCCCGGCGCCAGGGCGAGCCACGGCCCCTGCAGCATGTAGGTGCGACCGCTGCCCGACAGCATGCCTCCCCAGGTCGGCGCCGGCGGCGGCACGCCCAGACCGAGGAACGAAAGGCCGGACTCAGCAAGGATCACAAAACCGACACGGGTCGTGAAGAGGATGATGATCGGCGGCATCACATTCGGCAAAATATGGCGGATCAGGATGCGCGGCAGTGTGGCACCCATCGATTGCGCAGCATTCACATACATGTTCTCGCGCACTGAAATGGTGGCGCCGCGAATGATGCGTGAACCGTTGATGCCGAGCAGCAATCCAAGAATGCAGATGATCGGAACCAACCCAGGACCGACGACCGATACGACCACAATCAGCACAACGAGATCGGGAAAGCTCATCCATGCATCGACGAGGCGCTGCATGATCATGTCGAAGCGGCCGCCAAGATAACCTGACAGAATGCCGATCACGACCGACACGATGGTAGCAATGCCGGCGGCGCAGAATCCAATGATAACGGACAACTGTGCGCCATAGAGGCATCGCGACAGCACATCGCGGCCGAGATTGTCGGTGCCGAACGGAAATTGCCAGGACGGCGGCTTTAACCGGTTCAGCGGACTGATCTGGTTGAAGCCATACGGAGCGAGGAAATCGGCGAACAGTCCGCAGAACAGAAACAGCAGGAAGACGACGGCCCCTGCTGCGCCGAGCGGCTTCTCGCGGAACAATCGCCTGACAAAAGCCAGTATCGGTGAACGACGGCGTGGCGCTCCTGCGACTGAGGTCTCGACTGCAATAGTCATCACCGATACCTCACCTTGGGATCGAGCAGGCCGTAGCTGAGATCGACGATCAGATTGATCACCATCACGGCCAGGCCGACGACCAGAAACACGCCCGCCACAATCGGATAGTCACGCTGCGTGACACCCTCCAGCAACAGCATGCCCATGCCAGGAATGACGAAGATCTGCTCGATGATGACAGCTCCGCCTATCACCAGCGGCGCCTGAATGCCGACCAGGGTGACCACCGGGATCAACGCGTTACGCAACGCGTGTCGGATCACGATGGTCCGCTCGTTGAGCCCCTTGGCCCAGGCGGTCCGGATATAGTCTTGTCGCAGAACTTCGAGCATCATGGTGCGGGTCATGCGCATCGTGATCGCCGACAGCGACATGCCAAGAATGAGCGCGGGCAGCAACATATGCTGAAGCGCCGCAATCGGGTCCTTTGTAAACGGAATGTAGTTCAGGTCTGGCGACCAGCCCCACCAGATCGCCGGAAAAACCATCACCATGGTGCCGGTCCAGAACGCCGGTACCGCCAGCATCAGGATCGATATCGACCGCATCACATAATCGCCGATCGTGTCCTGGCGCAGCGCCGAATAGACGCCGATCGGGATGGCAATGATGAGGCCGATCAGAATGGCCAGAAAGCCAAGGCCGAACGTGACCGGCAGCCGGCTCAGAATCTGATCGAGCACCGGCGTGTTATGCCACAGCGATTGCCCAAGATCGCCGCGCAACACGCCGCCGACCCAAAGGAAATATTGAATATAGATCGGCTTGTTGAGGCCGAGCGCTTCCTCGAGCTGCGCGCGATCCTTCGCGCTCGCCGAGATGTCGTTCTGCGACATCATGAGATCGATCACATCGCCCGGTACGAGTCGCAGCGTGATGAAGACGATCAGACTTGCGAAGAAGATCGTGGGGATCAAAGCCAACAAGCGGCGAGCTGCGTAGGCACGCATCAGCAACGCACCTCTCGATGAACGGGACGGCGGCAGGGTGAGTGTGCCGCTTGTCGGAACAGCCCGGTAACCCAATAATCGCGATCGCTGGCAGACACGTCAGGCGTGCATACCCATTTTTCTAACAGGTTCCAGTATCCCATTAGATTCATATTTCCACCCTTTGAAGCTTGTTGATGCGCGCATCCCGCTTCTTGATGACAACATTCTAACGCTTCGAATTTTGAAATGTAAACTGCGACCGATGAGCAGATACGATGTCGCGCAGCAGAATTCCGTTTTTACGCACGTTTCTGTCGGGCTCTGCGACAGCGGGTCGCATAAATTGGTTATGCCCATGAAGGATGCACGTGATTGTGCTGCACTGCGGCGTCTTCATCTGCTGCGATGAATCGATGGCACGTTGCCATGAGCACCATGTGCGCCTGCGCAGAAGGTCGAAGACAGCGACGCAACTTCGTGTCTATAACGATGAAGCACGCATCCGTACGAGATGATCAGAAACGTCGATAGAAGAAACGGGAGAACGACGACAATGAAGACTGCCTATGCAGCACGCCAAACCCCCTACACGCTTGCCCCCGAAGATGCCCTGAACGATCTGCGCATGTCGGAGCAGGTCCGACCGCTCTACGACCACGTCCGCAAATTCATCGCCACCACCGTCGAGCCGATGTCTGTGGAGTTTTATCGTGCGGGCGAGAAGAAAACCGATCGGTGGTCTTTCACGCCGGAGCAGCTCGATATTCTAGGCAAGGCGAAGAACAAGGCCCGCGAGGAAGGCCTCTGGAACTTCTTTCTGCCGGATGCAGAAACCGGCGAAGGCCTGAATAATCTCGATTACGCCTATATCGCTGCAGAGCTCGGCAAGAATCCCCTCGCCTCGGAAACGATGAATTGCTCCGCGCCAGATACTGGCAATATGGAAGTCATCGAACGCGTCGGCACGCGCGAGCAAAAGGAAAAATGGCTGAAGCCGCTGCTCGCCGGCGAGATCCGCTCGGCCTATGCCATGACCGAGCCGAATGTCGCATCATCCGACGCGAAGAACGTCTCCACGTCCGCCCGGCTCGACGGCGACGAGTGGGTGATCAATGGCGAGAAATACTACATCTCCGGCCTTGGTGATCCCCGCTGCAAGATAATGATCGTGATGGTCAAGACCAGCCCGGACGCGGCGCCCAGCAAGCAGCAGTCGCAGATCCTCGTCCCCGTCGACACACCCGGCGTCGAAATCATCGGGCCGATGCATGTGTTCGGCCACGACCATGCGCCGCGCGGCCACATGCATATGCGCTTCAACAATGTACGCGTGCCCAAGGAGAACATCCTGCTCGGCGAAGGACGCGGCTTCGAGATTTCGCAGCTACGTCTCGGCCCCGGCCGCATCCACCATTGCATGCGCACCATCGGCAAGGCCGAGAAGGCGCTTGACATGATGGTGGCCCGCGGCCTGACGCGCGAGGCATTCGGCAAGAAGATCGCGCATCTCGGCGGCAATCTCCAGATCATCGCGCAGGCGCGCTGCGAGATCGAGGCCATGCGGCTGATGGTGCTGAAGGCGGCCAAGGCGATGGACGTGCTCGGTAACAAGGAGGCACGCATCTGGGTCAGCATGGTCAAAGCCATGGTGCCGGAGCGCTCCTGCAAGATCATTGACCAGGCGATCCAGATGCACGGCGCCACCGGTATTTCGCAATGGACCCCGCTCGCCGAGATGTATACCGACGTGCGTCATCTGCGCTTCGCTGACGGTCCGGACGAAGTGCACTGGATGGTCGTCGGCCGCCACGAACTGACGCTGTAGTCTGCTTGCATGCATCACAGACGGCCGCTCCGGAAATCTGCGACTTCGGAGCGGCTGGGATTTCCTTGATCAGACACACTGCCGTTCGATACCAAATATTTACCAAGCCCTCTCCGTTATCGTCGGCTCTGCTGGCTCACCCACCCTCGATCGATAAAATTTGAGCTTCTTTCTCCAGCAACGTTTGACGCTGCGCGTGGAAAGACATTGCCAACCCCCATCCGGTTAAGTCGCCCGAAGAGACGCTCTCGTTAGACAAGCCAACAGACTTGGGCTTGAGAGCGATCAACAAGATCGCCGCACCCAAGACAGGGGCGTTGAATGGCGATCTGGGGCATAAAAAGGCGCGTTGCCGCGTTTTGGGCGGGCCACACTCTGGCCGTACTGCTGATTGGTGCAGCGCCATCATACGCCAATGTTCACCAGCATCCGCATAATGAAGTATCTGCGCCTGCCGGCGTCAGCCTGCTGGCCAATCAATATGTTGCATTCGCTCCATTGGTGACCAAGCAACCATTCGCACAGGAGCCATTTCGCGCAGAGCTGGGACCAAGCGACAGCGCATCGCTCAACGTCAAATGGAGCAGCGTGAAGCGCGCGTTGCATCGCGATCATTCCGTGCTGCAGCACTGCCGCGCCGACGCATCGGCTTGCCCGGCCGCGGCCCGCGCGTTCCTCGCCATAATCGAACGCGCCGAAAGCCACAATGGTCGGAGCCGCGTTGCCGAGGTCAACCGCTCGATCAACCTCAGTATTCGTGCTGCCTCCGACAAGGAGCAATACGGTGTACCAGATTTCTGGGCGGCGCCTTTACTGACGTTCACATCTCGTGCCGGCGACTGCGAGGATCTGGCTATCGCCAAATACGCTGCTCTGCGTGAGCTCGGCTACGCCGGCAGCGCCAGACCGGTGAAGACGCGATCGCCATCGCGCGAATGATCATTGCTGGTGCGGCGGCTCCACTCGACGAAGCCATAACCCGACGGCATGCTGGTATTCGACGGTGCGAGATTGACCCGCAAACCGGCACCATAATTCGTGGCCTGCAGATTGCCGATCTCAAGGAAGGTCGGAGCGACGTATTTCCGTTCGCCGGTGGCGCCGAACAGATAAGGCGTCAGCGTCACCCCGACGGCCTCGAAAGGAACGGCCACGGCCCGGCCCAGTTCAGCGCGGGCAACCCAGGCCGTATCGCCCGCCAGCGAGCCAGCCGTAAAGCCCGACAGGAAGCGCGAACCATCGATCACATACTGTTCCGAATTCAGCAGCGGCTTGTTGAACGAGGTCTGACCGGCGAGTATCGCGGTGGCAGCAAAGCCCTCGGGCAGAGCCTGTGTGATTTCGACACGACCACTCCACTTGTAGAACTCTGCGTCGGCGCCCTGGCGCGACAGCGGCAACAGGAAGGTCGCATCCGCCGCAGAACGCGCGCCGAATGCGTCCAGGCCACGCGAGAAGGTCGTGTCGAAGTTGACGGTCGTCCCCGTGTCGCGCAGACGCCATACGCCTTCCAGGCCACCGCGCAATGCGCGCACGCGGTCGAGACTGAGCGGCAGCGGCGGCGCGAACAGCAATGTGTCGAGCTCTTCATTGGTCGCATCGAACCGGCCGAAGGCCGTCAGTTCTCCGTCGCGCGACTTGATAACGTCGTAGGACAGTCTCGCATAGGCCTGATTGAGCAGGCCCTGGGTCGCCGTGCTTCGATCCACCCGCGGTGTCGTAACACCGTTTGTAACCCCGACCTCGAATTTCAGGCCATCGATTCCGATCGGGAAGATCGCCCTGCCCGACAGATAGCGACGAACGGGATCGGTGTTCGGGAACGAGTCGTTTGGCAAACCGGCGGCCGACACGGTGATCTGCTCGCCAAAGCCAAGCACGCTGTTGGCGCTGACGGCGGTAACGAGCTGATAGTTGCCGAACACCCGTGGCATCGCGTTGTCGGTATAGACGCTCACCGAGACCGGCTTGTAACGCCCTGTCAGTATAAGGGCCGAACCACCCTCTTTCTTTCCCGCCGCGAAGGTTGCGTTAAGGGTCAGTCCGGCCGCATCGCCGGCGATCAGGAGACGACGCTCAAGCTCGGCCTGCTTCAAATGCGTCTGCCCGACCAACGGGGCCAGCACGGCGGCGACATAATCGCGGAGCCGAGCATCGAGTGCGTCTAGATCGAGCCGCTCGACGAAGCCGTCGATGACGCGCAGTTCGATTCGCGCGCTGCCCTCGATCTCCTGCGGCTGGATCACGATTCGGACCAGCGGATAACCGGCGCGGACATAGATCTGCTGAATCTTGTCGGCGAATTCGAAGATGTCAGCGACGGTGACGCGACGGCCGACAAGTGGATCGGAGAGCGCTTTGCGTTCGCCGGCGAGCTCGGGGAATTCACCTTTGATATGGACGCCGGTCAGCCGAAAACTCAGACGCTTGGCCTCGGCGGGAATGGCAGCGCCGGCCGGCACCTGCGGTATAGCGATGCGGGCCGTGGAGGGCGGCGGCACGATCTGCGGCGGCGCAACCTGGCTTGGCGCCGGCACATTCTGCGCCCAAGCGGCAGCGTTCATCAAAGATGCCGCAACCACTACGCCAAGTTTTATGAATTGCAGACGCCCCACCGCTTCCGATTTCTTTGCCCTCGACCAGCCATCAGCCGCTGGTCGTATCCCATATGTATCGTCGTAGCCGGGTCGCACCGAAAACGACAGCTTCCCCGGTCGCCTTTAAATGCTGTCCTTACACCTTGTCGCCCGAGCGTTGCCCGGGCGACACAGTCCGTCGCGATAGCGGCGGCGTCCGATCTCGTCGGCTACCGCAAGAAGCTCAGCGGCTCGCCGCCAGGCTCCGTGATTCCGGCAGCCGGCACGAAGCGATGAAAAGTCCTGATAGTTAAGTACTTTAGTTAACTGCCAAACGCTCTCAAATTCATTCGATTTTGCCTTGAAATTATTCTGAGATTTTTCTGAAGCGCGTTTTTTGCCAACAAAATCAAGGGGCATTCCTGAGCGGCGATGTGGGACAGGATTCGAGAATGGTCGGACTGCGAGCTAAAAAGATGAGAATGAGGCAGCGAGACACAAACGAAATGCGCACGAGAGTCGTTAGGAAATTTATCCTCCTCAATAGTCCCCCGCGAAATGTCTTTCTGGCCGCCGCGGCGAGCCTGAACTTGCTGTTTGCATCCTCTGTCACTGCATCCGCGCAGCAACCGGCCAAGACGACGCAGCCGGAGTTGCCCAGATACGAGGTGGCCGGTTTTCGTGATGCCCGCTTCGGCATGACCGAGCAGGAAGTTCGCGCCGTCGTTACCAAGTCGCTCGGTGTCAAACCGGGGGATATCGCCAGCAGCACCAACCCGGTCGAAGGCACCACCGTGCTGACGGCTCGCGTTGCCGCCCTGGACCCCGTCTCCAGCCCCGCACAGATCGCCTACATCTTCGGCTACGCCACCAAGAAGCTCATCCAAGTCAATGTGATCTGGGGTGACGACAATTCCAAGGATCCAGCCGCCCCCGACGCGCTGATCACCGCCGGTAGCCGCCTCGAGCGCTACTTCGCTGGTTTCACCTGGCGCAAGGACGCCGCACGCGCTGGCATCCCGGTCGGCGAGAATACGGTCGTCCTGTTCTCGGGCGAAGACGACAAGAAGGGCGCCGTGCGCCTCATCGCCGACGGCGTGCGCTACCAGATGCAGCGCGACGGCAACCAGACCACGTCACCGGAGCCGAAAGGCCCGCCAAAGCTGATCATCAACTACATCGCCGACCGGGAAAACCCGGATATCGCCAAGATCGAGAAGGGCAAGTTCTAGGCGGACGCGCCTCACTACACAGGCGCCTCGTCTCGGACCAACGAGACCTTGTGCGGCCGCCAACGGCCGCATCGCTAAAACAAAAAAACGATCGATAACGGGACCGCATGACACAGCGTCGTCTGGCATTGACATTGCTGCTCGAAACAGGATTGCGGCCGATCACGCCGCGTCTGCGCGCGGTGCTGCACTCGACGGTCTCCGTTACGGCCTTGCTGATGTTTGCAGCCCCTGCTCTTGCGCAGCAGCTACCAACCGGCGGATCGGTGGCCGCAGGCAGCGCGGCGATCGTTCAGCCGAATGCCAGCACGCTGAACATCAATCAGGGCAGCGACCGCGCGATCATCAACTGGCAGTCCTTCTCGGTCGGCACCGGCGGCACCGTCAATTTCAATCAGCCCGGCGCCTCGTCGGCGACGCTGAACCGCGTCACCGGGGCGACGCCGTCGAGCATCGCTGGCACCATCAACGCGCCGGGCACGGTGCTGCTCGTCAACCCGAACGGCATTGCGATCACCCGAACCGGCGTGGTCAACACCGGCTCCTTCGCCGCCTCGACGCTCAACATCAAGGACTCCGACTTCCTCGCCGGAAACTACAAGTTCGGCGGCAACGGCGGATCGGCCGGGGTGATCAACAATGGCCGCATCAACGTCTCCGACGGCGGCTTCGTCGCTCTGCTCGGCGGTCAGGTCGCCAATAACGGCGTCATCTCGGCGCGGCTGGGCAAAGTCGGCCTCGGTGCCGGCGAGCAGGCAACCCTCGATCTCGCGGGCGACGGCTTCCTGTCAGTCGCCGTGCCATCCAGCGAACTCGGCAAGCTGGTCAAGCCCAATCGCGCGCTGGTCAGCAACAAGGGCCGTATCGAGGCCGATGGCGGCGTCGTCTATCTCAGTGCCGCCACCGCGCAGAACGTGCTGCGCAATGCCGTCAACATTCCCGGCACGGTGCGCACCAACACCGTCGGCTCGCGTGGCGGCCGCATCGTCATCAATGGCGGCGCCGGCGGCACGGTACGCGTCAGCGGTCGCCTGATCGCAAACGGCAAGAACGGCGCCCATGCCGGCTCGGTGTCGGTCAAGGGCGCGAAGGTCGATCTCAGCGGCGTCATCTCGGCGAGCGGCGCCAAGGGCGGCGCAGTGGCGATCACAGCCACCGAGTCGCTCCAGGCTTCCGGCAAGATCGACGCGACATCGACGGCCGACAAAGGCGGCAGCGTCGACCTCACTGCAGCCAATGTCACTGTCGTGGGCGCATTGATCGATGCATCCGGCACGGCCGGCGGCGGAACCATCCAGATTGGCGGCGGTATCCAGGGCAGCGGACCGCTGACCCATGCGCTGAATGTGTCGATCGACTCCGCCAGCACGATCCGCGCCGATGCGCTGGACAATGGCCATGGCGGCACCATCGCCGTCTGGTCGGACGGCAGCACCAGCGCCTACGGCACCTTCTCCGCTCGCGGCGGTGCCAATGGCGGCAACGGCGGGATGAT
The DNA here is from genome assembly GCA_002256345.1 of Bradyrhizobiaceae bacterium PARB1. GTDB lineage: Bacteria > Pseudomonadota > Alphaproteobacteria > Rhizobiales > Xanthobacteraceae > Tardiphaga. The sequence continues at coordinate 498,184 of NKIY01000002.1, forward strand.
CGAAACATCGGGCGCCGCGCTGTCGATCAACGGCATCCGCGTCGATACGTCGGCGGCCTATGGGGCAACCGGCAACTGGCTGCTCGACCCCACCGACCTCACCGTCGATGCCGCCGCGGCGGCAACCATCTCGAGCAACCTCGGCAGCAACAACGTCACCCTTCTGACCACGGCCAATGGCGCAAGCGGCCCCGGTAACCAAAGCAGCGGCCTCGGCGACATCAATATCAACGCCGCCATTACGTGGAACAGCGCCAACACGCTGACGCTCACCGCCTATCACGCAATCAACATCAATGCGCAGATCAGCCCCGGCTCCAACGGCAAGGTCGTTCTGAACTCCGGTTTCGATCCGACCTACACCAATCTGGCGCTGATCAACTATTCATCGACGGGCAATCTGACTTATGGCCTCAGCGGAGGCTCGACAGGCCGGCTGACGATCAACGGCGCAGCCTACACGCTGGTGTTTACCGAGGGCGATATTCGGGGCGTCAGTCAGTCCGGCAATATCGCCATGGCGCGCGATATCAGCCTGAACAATAACTGGGGCACTTATCTCGGCACCTTCACGGGCACTTTCACGGGCCTGGGTAACCAGCTCAACGTCGGTTACAATAACTATTTTGCCAGCGCCATCGCCGCGAGCGGCACCATTCGCGACATCAGGCTGAACGCCCAGACCGCCTATAGCTACGTTCAAAGCTCGGTGTTTTACACGATCTGGGGCAATCCCCGATCGTCACTTGCGCAGACCAGCGCTGGCACCGTCGCCAACATCTATCTGACCGGCACGTTCAATAGCGAAACGGCGCTGATCGGCACCGTGACCGGCGGCCTGATCACCAATGTCTATGTGTCTGGTCTTCTGAACAACAACCAGGCTGCCATCGCCAGCTCGATGAGCAACGCGACGCTCCGCAACGCCTATTCGCTGACAGGCAATGGCGTGATGCTGGGTTCGGTGTCGAACAGCACGATCAGCAATGTCTATACCAACGCGAGTGGTGGCTTGGCCAACAGCGCGACGAATACGACATTCACCAACGCCTATTACGACACATCGACACGCGGCAGCACAGCGCCTTATGGCACAGGACTGACCACCGCACAGCTTCAGGGCGGATTGCCGAGCGGTTTCAACGGCAATATCTGGGCGATTTCGACCGGCACGACCTACCCTTATCTACGCTCGGCGTTCAACACCGCGCCGCAAATCGTGTCGGGTACCGGCTACTCCAACACCAGTGGCGGCGTCTGGCAAAACACGACGGTTAATCTGGAGATCGACACCTATAGCTATTTCCAGGCGTCGCGCACCGGCAATAACGGCTACTACTATTTCCAGCTACCGACCTCCCAGATTCAGTCGAGCGGGTCGACCGTCGTTACCTATATTACATCGGGTAACTTCTCCGATTATTATGCCGCTGCGACCCTGGCGCTGAATGCCACGGGTTCCGTTCGCAATATGAGCTTGCTGAACGACTCGATCGGCGTCTGGACGACCGCAACCACACTGTCCGACCCGCGTGTCTCCACCGATCTGTCGAATGCACTGACGGCAGCTCTCACCGAGCTCAGGCCGAACGTCTATCAAACGTACTACCTGCAATATGGCAGCCTGGGCTACTACACACCGAGCATCCAGACTCGAAGGATACTGAACGCTGCCGGCAGCTTTACGGTCGACTCCTCCAATGGAGCCTTTTCGGCCATTACCGCCGCGGACGATCTGACGCTCAGCACGTCATTCGGCAACGTGCAGGGCTATACGCCGATGATCGCCGCAGGCCGCGACATCATTCTCAACACCGGCCTCTCCGGCGGCTGGATGCGCGCTGGCCGCGACGTCAGGATTCAGACCGGTTTCACCACGGATGGCATGACGATCTATGCCGGCGGCGACATTGCCTTCAATGCAGCCGTCAACGTCAGCGGCATGTATCTGAGCGCGGGCGACGACATCCTCTTCAACGCGGCCGTGACCAGCACCGGCACGCTTCAGGTCAACGCGGCCGATACGATCAGCGGGTCTGGCGCCATCAATGCCGGCGGCTTCTGGCTACAGGCTGGCAACTACCGGCAGGTCGGATCGCTCGGCGCGTTCAGCACCGCCGATTTCCGCCTGTCGGCCGGCACGACCTTCCTGCGTGTGCTCGGCGGCGACGGCAGTGCCGGGAACGCCTACCAGATCACGGATGTCTACGGCTTGCAGGGCATTGGCTCTGCGCTGTCGCTTAATTACAAGCTGATGAACGACATCAGCGCCTCCGCTACCTCGACGTGGTATGGCGGCGCTGGTTTTGTTGCGATCGGCAACGGTCAGACCAGCGCTACGGCCTTCACCGGCTCGTTGAATGGCCAGGGGCATGTCATCGACGGTCTCACCATCAATCGCGGCGGTACCAACGATATCGGCCTGTTCGGCAGTAATGCCGGACACATCTTCGATGTCGGCGTCGCCAACGGCCGCATCGCCGGTGCGAACAATGTCGGCGCGCTGGCCGGCAACAATCTCGAAGGCGGGGTCATCGAGCGCTCGTTTGGCGCGGCGCCGGTGTCGGGCAGCACGGCCGGCGGTCTTGTGGGCATCAATACCGGCACAATCTCGCAATCGTTCTCGACCAGCAGCGTCACTGGCGGCAATCGCGTCGGCGGCCTCGTCGGCTACAACCGGACCACGGCGACGGCGAATGGCACCATCGTCGACAGCTATGCGCAGGGCAGTGTCAGCGGCAACTCGCAGATCGGCGGCTTCTACGGTGCAAATGACTCTTTGACGCCGATCACGTCGTCCTATTCGACCGGCCGCGTCACCGCCAACAGCGTGTTCGGCGGCTTCGGTGGTGTACAAGCAGGCGCCGCGAGCGTTGCCTCCTACTGGAACATGGAAACGTCGGGCCAGGCCACGAGCGCTTCGGGCACCGGCGACACCGGGGTCACCGGCCTCACCTCAGCGATGATGCAGGCGGCGCTGCCGGTGAACTTCTCGACGTCGGTGTGGGGCATCGTCGCCGGCAAGAGTTTCCCGTATCTGCAGTGGCAATTCCCCGGCGGCACGCCGCAGGTCGTCACTGGCTACGCCTACAAGGATAGCGGCGTCACGCTGCTCAACGGCGGGCTGATCAATGCCATGATCGACGGCGTCACGCTCGGACGCGGCGTCACTTATTTCAACGGCCTGTACATCGTACTAATCCCGACCGGCTCGATCCTCGCAACCGGCTCAAACGTTGCCGCCTATTATACAGCCAACAGCTCGCTCGGCCTGCTGAACTCGGCGAGTTTCGCCTATCAGGCGACCGGCTCCGTCACGATGCCAGATATCTGGGGCGGCTATCTCACCATTCCGGCGCCGGGCGCCACGGTGTCCAGCGCCAACCCCGCCATTTCGTCGGCCTGGACGTCGGTCAACGCTATCGGTACGGGTTTTGTCAACGGCCTCACAGGGGCACGCCTTGGCAACTCCGGCAATTTCACCGTCGACGCGGCACCGGACACGACAGGCGGCAAGGTCTTCATTACGACCTCGGGCGCGAATGATATTATCGTCGGCTCCGTTTCGTTCACCAACAGCAACCTGATCACACTGAATTCGGCGCGCGACATTCTGGTCAATGGCGCGCTCTCGGGTAGTGGGAACTTGTCCTTCATTGCGGCCAACAACGTCGTCTTCAATGCCGCGGTCACCGGCACCAATGACGTCGCGTTCAAGGCCGGCGGCTATATCACATCCAACGCTGCGTTCAGCGTCGACGCGTTCAACCTCGACGGCACATGGTCGCAGATCACGTCATCAATGCCGGCTTTCTCCGCCAACACGATGACGTTCACCTCGGGAGCGTTCATCCGCGCACTCGGCGGCGACGGCTCGGTAGCCAATCCCTATCAGCTCACCGATGTCTACGGCCTGCAAGGCATTCTCTCACCGCAGTTGATGAACAAGAACTTCGTTCTGGCCAACAACATCGACGCCACGGTGACATCCACCTGGAACGGCGGCGCCGGCTTCACGCCGATCGGCAGTGGCGATCAGCAAGCCAGCATCGAAGGCAACAATATTTTCATCGGCTCTGCCAATCGCGCCGTTGTCGACACCACTTACTCGTTCCGCGGCACGTTCGACGGCCGAGGCTACACGATCAACAACATTACGATCGCTGCCCCACGCCACGCCGTCGGTATCTTCGGCAGCAATGCCGGCACCATCAGCAATGTCGGCGTCATCGGCGGCTCCATTTCCGGCTACGATTATGTCGGTGGCCTCGTCGGCTTCAATTTCGGCACCATCTACCGTTCTTACACCAGCGGCGTCACTGTTTCCGGTGGCGGCGGTGTCGGCGGTTTGGTCGGCGGCAACGGCACCGGCGGCTTGGTCGACCAGTCCTTTGCCTCCTCGCGCGTGAACGGCGGCTCCTATGTCACGGGCCTGGTCGGCCTGAACTTCGCCCGGATGTGGTGGATCAACTGCTGCAGCCCGCCGAGCAACGTCTTTTGGTCAGGCAGGATCACCAACAGCTTTTCGATGCCCGGCGGCGGCGCCGGTGGTTATGCTGGCGGCTACCAGGGTGGCGTCGGCGACGGCCAGTACAACATCGCGCTTGAAGGTGGTCTTGACGCTTATGCCACGCGCTACGGCACGACCGGCCTGCCAACCGGCTTCTCGTCGACGATCTGGGGCATCGTTCCCGGTTACAGCTATCCTTATCTGCTCTGGCAATTCCCAGCCGGCACGACGCCGCAGGCGATCACCGGTCAGGTGATCACCAGCCCGGGCGGCAACGCGTTCGGCAATGTTCCGATCTCCGCAGTCGTCAACGGCGCTGCAGTCGGCAACGGCTTTGCCGACGGCTATGGCTTCTATCAACTGCTGCTGCCGCAAGGTACTGTCGGTAGCGGCAGCTCTCTCCTTGTCTATACGCCGACGCTCGGCGCCGGCGGTGGCGCCACGTTCCAGAGCATCTCGGGCTCGGCCCGAAACAACAATATCTATGCCGGCGGCTATGCCCAGTGGACGACGGCTTCTTCCAGCTATACCAATGCCGGATACTCCGCGGAGCTGACCTCCGCCATCGGCGGAAACGCTTCGATCCAGAGTTTCGTCAGCGCGCTGACAGGCATTGCGATCACGTCGATCGCGTCCGGTCCTTATGTGATTGGCGAGACCCTCACTGCAGCCGGCGGTGTCTTCGTCAACGCCAGCGGCGTCTCTGTGACCGCCGCGATCACGGCAGGCACCGATGTCTTTATCAATAGCAGCAGCGGCATCTCGGTCGCAGCGGCCATCAAGGCCGGCGGTACAGCCAGGCTGAACGCGTCGAACTCCTCCGACATCACCATCAACGGTACCGTCGTCAGCGGCGGTGCGCTCAGTCTTGCCGGACGCAACCTGACGATCAATGCAGCGCTTGTGTCCACCGGCACGACGACGCTGACCGGGATCAACAACGTCACCGCGACGGCTGCAATCATCAGCGGCGGCGCAGCCAGCGTCACCGGCGCGACCATCACACTCGGCCCGCTCTATTGGGCTAACGGCCTGCTGACCGTCACCTCAACCGGCACGGTCAATCTCAACGGCGTTCTCAGCGGCGCCGGTCCCGGCGCGGGCGCGACCATTACCGGTACCAGCATCGCAGCGGGATCGACGATCCAGTGGCAGGCCGGTCTGATGCGACTGAACGCCACCGCCGGCGACGTCGCTCTCGCCGGCGACATCTCCGGCTGGGGACCTGGCGCGGCGCTGACGATCAGCGGCCGCAACATCACGATGCAGTCGGCAAGCTGGCAGAACGGCGGCGCCAACATCAACGCTTCGGCTGGCAATGTCATTGCGTATGGTTCGCTGGTCGGCAGCGGCACCGGTGCCGGCGCCAACATCACCGGCCGCGTCGTGTCGATTGGCGGTAATGTCGCCTTTGCCAATGCCGGCGTTAACATCGCCGCATCCGCGGGCGACCTTTATGTCGGCGGCTACGTCATCGGCAACGGCGGCGGCGGCATCAGCGGTACCAACATCACGCTCGGCGGTCTCATCTGGTCCAACGGCACGATGACGATGAGCACGGCCGGCGCGATGACGATCTACGGCAACGTCGATGGCATGGGCGGTCAGTGGACCATTAACAGCGGCACGATCGCCGTTGGCGGCGCTGTCGGCGTCGGCACCTTCCAGCTCAATAGTGGCAACTGGGTTCAGAACGACGGTAACCTGGGCGCGTTCTACGCGGGCAATTTCAATTTGGGCGCTGGCACTCAGTTCACGCGCTTTGCCGGCGGCGACGGCAGCATCGCGACACCCTATACGGTCGTCGATATCTACGGCCTGCAGGGCATCGCCACCACGCCGTCTCTCTTCAATAGCCGCTTCGTTCTGGGCGCCAATATCCAGGCCGGCGTCACCGCGAACTGGAATAACGGTGCGGGCTTCATCCCGATCGGCAGCGCAGGCCAAGCATTTACCGGCAGCTTCAACGGTCTTGGCTACAACATCAATGGTCTGACGATTAACCGTCCGACCTGGGACAATGTCGGCCTGTTCGGATACGTCAACAGCGGCTCATCGCTCCTCGATGGCATCAACCTGACCAACGTCAGCATCGTCGGCAATAACAATGTCGGCGGTCTGGTCGGCTCGGTCGGCGCTGCGGTCAGAAACCTCACCGTGACCGGAAATGTTACCGGTAAGGGCAGTAACGTAGGCGGCGTCGCCGGCAACGCTTTCCTCGGCGGCGGCTCTAATGCCTCGGGATTTTTCCAAGTCGGATTCTCCGGCAACGTTCTGTCGGGCACGCCACTTTTCCGGGATAACGGCGACGGCTCCTACTCTCCCATCGACGGCGGCGGCACCGGCGGCGTCAATGTCGGCGGCCTCGTCGGCGTCACCACGGTTTCGGTGTCGCGGAGCTATTCGCTCGGCACCGTGACGAGCATGGGCGAAGCGCCGGCCGGCACTGGCGGCGCTAGCCGAACCGGTGGTCTGGTCGGCTGGCTGCGGCCGGAAAATACCAGCGTCGCCAATAACGCGTCGGTCAGAGATTCGATGTCTGCCGCGACCGTCGTCGCGCTGGGCCGCGGATTGCCGCAAAGTCAGTCGGATCGCGATGGCAACTTTGTCGGCGGCCTTGTCGGCATGAACGGCGATAACTTGCGGACGGTGTCGGGCGTGCGTTACCCCGGCGGCAACATCAGCAATTCGTTCGCCACCGGCAACGTGACCGCATCCGGTTCGCCGACCGGCGGTCTGGTTGGTTATAACGCGGGCAGCATCACCGCATCCTGGGCTAGCGGCAATGTCTGGGTGCGCGGCAATGGCGGCGACATTACCAATGCGGCATCGATCGGTGGCGCCGGCGGATTGGTCGGCTACAATATCGGCAACGTGTCAACGTCCTGGGCGACGGGAACTGTTACCGGCGGAGGCTATTATACCGGATACGCCGGCGGTCTGATCGGACAACACGGCGCGCGGACCACCGCCGAAACAGCGTTCGGCTTCAGCAACGCAACCCTGTCGGATTCCTATGCGCATGGCGCCGTGACCGGCAACGGGCCCAGCGGCGGCCTCCTCGGCGCTCTCAACAGCCTTGCGACATTCACGCGCAATTACTCGATCGGACGCGTTACCGCGGGCGCTGGCGGCGGCCTCATCGGCTCGATCGCGGGCAACAATAACGGCGCCTCAAATCTCTATAATTGGTACGATCAGGAAACGTCGGGCTTCGGCTATCCGGCCGGCTACTATCCCATGGGCGTCGGCACACCGGGCGCTTTCTACAACATCACTGACGCGCAGGCTCGCAATCCCGGTTCGTCAACAGCCTGGAGTATGGGCAGTTACACCGGCTTCGATTTCGGTGGCACCTGGGTCAATATCGGCAACAACAACTATCCTGTTCTCCGGACGACCAATTCGCACACGATCTTTGTTCTCGCCAACTCCACCACCGCTCAATACGGCACGGCGGCGTCGCTCGGCTACACGCTGTACGGCGTGCGCTGGTACGACGACTATTCGATCAACAATATCCAGCTCGAACTGACCAATGCCGGCATCCAGCAGGCAAGGCAGCTCAATGGCGACGGCGATTCCGTGATCGGCGGCGCGGTCAGCAAGCAGAGCAGCGATGGCACCTTCTATCGCTTCGTGTTCGGCGGCGGCACCGTCGCCGTCACGCCGCGCACGATCACGGTGCAAGGCGGTGACCTGACCCGCGCCTACGGCGATGCGAACCCGACCGGCACGTCGTCGGTCAGCGTCGGGGGCGCCGGCTTGGTGGGCGGCGACGCGATTGGCTACGCCAACGTCTCGAACGGCCCCGGAGCGGCCAACAACACGCGCAATGGCGGCGCCGATGCGGACGCTGGCTATTCATATTCGTACACCACGTCGAACGCGTTTTTCACGTCGGGCTCGGCGCTCAACTACAACATCACCTATGTCAACGGCTCGATGGCGGTGACGCAACGCCAGGTGACGGTGGAACTGATCGGCTCGACGTCCAAGACCTATGACGGCACGACCGGTGGCGCGAACCTGACCTCCGCCAATTTCCGGGTGTCCAATCTCTATCCCGGCACCCCCGACTACAACGCCATCACTGCGGCCATCACTGGCGCCAGCGCCGCCACCTATGGCAGCGCCAATGCGGGCACCGGCATTGCCATCACTGTGACCGGCGTCGGCATCACGTCCAACAATCCCGGACTGGCCCGCAACTACGTCCTCGCATCCACCACGGCGACCGGTGCGATCGGCACCATCACGCCGAAGGCATTGTCCGGCACCGTCAATCTTGGTGGCATCAACAAGACCTACGACGGCACCACCGCCTCCGGCGGTGGTTCGACCTCGATTTCAGGTTCGGCCTACGGATTCATCGGCTCGGACGGCTCCACCCTGAACGCACTGGCCGGCGTCTATGACAATGCCAATGCCGGATCTCACACCATCTCCGGCTTCTCCGGATTGACGCTTGGCAACGGCAACTACTCGATCGGCTCCCTCACCATCACCGGCACTGGTTCGATCGCACGCGCCGCCATCACGGTGAGCGCTGCAGGCGGTTCCTCGAGCTATGGTTCATCGCCCACCGATCCGGGCCTGACGGCGACCGGCCTCAAGAACGGCGAGACGGTGGCGGTGCTCACCGGTCTCTCCAACAGCTTCGGCATCAACGGCCAGACCAATGCCGGCAGCTACACGCTGAGCGTTCTCGGCGCGCTGACCAATGGCAACTATACGATCACCAATCTCGGCACCGGTTCCTGGACCGTCAATCCGGCTGAGATCGTCGTTACGGCAACCGGCGGCTCGTCGATCTACGGGCAGTCGCCGGCTAATCCCGGCTTCACCGCCACCGGCCTGCAGAACGGCCAGGGCGTCGGCGTCCTCGCCGGCCTCGCCAACAGCTTCGGTGTCGACAATCTGACCAATGCCGGCATCTACACGCTGAGCGTTCTCGGTACGCTGACCAACGGCAACTACACGATCACCGACCGCAGGACGGGATCATGGACCGTCAGCCCGGCCGAAATCATCGTCACGGCAACCGGCGGCTCGTCGATTTACGGTCAGTCGCCAGGCAATCCCGGCTTCACCGCCACCGGCCTGCAGAACGGCCAGGGTGTCGGCGTGCTCACCGGCCTCGCCAACAGCTTTGGTGTCAACAATCTCACAAATGCCGGCGACTACACGCTCAGCGTTCAGGGCGCGCTGAGCAACGGCAACTACACGATCACCGACCGCAGGACCGGAACCTGGACCGTCAATCCGGCTGAGATCATCGTCACCGCAACCGGAGGCTCGTCGATCTACGGCCAATCCCCGAGCAATCCCGGCTTCACAGCCAACGGCTTGCAGAACGGTCAGGGCGTCAGCGTCCTCACCGGTCTGTCGAACAGCTTTGGCATCAATCATCTGACGGACGCCGGCGACCACGCGCTGAGCGTTCAGGGAGGTTTGACCAACGGCAACTACACGATCACGGACCGCAGGACCGGAACCTGGACCGTGAATCCGGCTGAGATCACGGTCACGGCGACCGGCGGCTTGTCGATTTACGGTCAGTCGCCAGGCAATCCCGGCTTCACCGCCACCGGCCTGCAGAACGGTCAGGGCGTCGGCGTCCTCACCGGCCTCGCCAACAGCTTCGGCATCACCAATGAGAGCGATGCGCGGGCCTATACGCTCAGCGTCGTCGGTACGCTCGGCAACGGCAACTATACGATCACGAACCGCTCGACCGGTACCTGGACCGTGAATCCGGCTGAGATCACCGTCACCGCAACCGGCGGCTCGTCGATCTACGGCCAGTCCCCGGCAAATCCCGGCTTCATCGCCACTGGCCTGCAGAATGGCCAGACGGTTGGCGTGCTCACGGGCCTGTCGAACAGCTTTGGCATCACAAATGACAGCGACGCCAGAACCTATACGCTCAGCGTGATCGGCACGCTTGGAAACAGCAACTATACGATCACCAACCGATCGACCGGCAGTTGGACCGTCAACCCGGCGGAGATCGTCGTCACGGCAACGGGCGGTTCGTCGATCTACGGCCAGTCGCCGGCCAATCCCGGCTTCACCGCCAGCGGCCTGCAGAACGGTCAGACGGTGAGCGTGCTCACCGGCCTGTCCAACAGCTTCGGCATCACCAATCTGAGCGATGCCAATGCCTATACGCTCAGCGTCATCGGCACGCTCGGCAACGGCAACTATACGATCACGGATCGCAGGACCGGGACCTGGACTGTCAATCCGGCGGAAATCACCGTCACCGCGAACGGCGGCACCTCGATCTACGGCGGCTCGCCGAGCGATCCCGGTTTCTCCGCCGCCGGCCTGCAGAACGGTCAGGACGTCAGCGTGCTGACCGGCCTGTCCAACACGTTCGGCATCGACCGCTTCTCGAGCGCCGGCAATCACACGCTGAGCGTCGCCGGTGACCTGACCAACCGCAATTACACGATCACCGGCCGCTCGACCGGCATATGGGTGGTGACACCGGCGCCGCTGACCGTCACAGCGACGGACCAGAGCAAGATCTACGGCGATACGCACGTCTTCGCCGGCACCGAGTTCTCGTCGGCAGGCCTTCAGAACGGCGAAAGCATCGGACTTGTCACGCTGACCAGTCAGGGCCAGGCGGGCACCGCTGGCGTCGCCGGAGGTCCCTATGCCATCACGCCGGGCAACGCCCGCGGCGGAACATTCGATATCGCGAATTACAACGTGACCTACGTCAATGGCGGCCTCTACGTGACGCCGGCCAGCATCGTCGTCGGTGCGCTTGGCGGCACTTCGGTCTATGGCACATCGCCGCTCAATCCGGGCCTCACAGCGACGGGCCTCAAGAATGGCGAGAACGTATCGGTGCTGACCGGGCTGTCGAACAGCTTTGGCATCACCAATTTCAGCAATGCTGGCAATCACACGCTCGGCGTGGCCGGCCTGCTGACCAATCCGAACTATAAAGTTACCGGAACGACAACTGCGACCTGGGCGATCGCCCAGGCTCAACTGATGTATGTGGCAACGCCGGCAGAGCGATATTTCGGCGACACCAACCCCGACTTCACCGGCGCGGTCACGGGCTTCGTCAACGGCGACACGCTGGCGAGCGCCACCGGCGGCAAGCTCCAGTTCACGACGGATGCCAAGCAGAACACCATCATCGGCGCCTATGCCATCGACGGATCCGGCCTGATGGCGGCAAACTACTTCTTCGTCCAGGCGCCGTCGAATTCGACCGCGCTGACGATCTCCACGCCGCCAACCATCCCGGGTAGCCAGTTCGGTCCGCCGAACAGCAATGCCGGCTCGTCCAGTGGGAGCATCAATGTGAGCTTCCAACCCGCTCCGGCAGCGGCAACGCAGCCGATTTCGGTGACGACGCCGCCGCGCGTCGTTGCCTCGAACACGACCCGCGACATTGCACCGGCATCGCTGCCGGACAAGAACGGCACGGCTGGCGGCAGGAGCTACGAGCCGATCAGCGTCTTCGACGCCAATCAGTATTCGCAGTTCAAGTTGCCGGACTATGCGGGTCAGGCCAGCGAGGCAGCGATCTTCACCATGATCGGGCGTTTCGCTTTGCCGGATCAGGCCGCGACACTGATGATCGACACGTTCTGGAACGGCAAGGCTCCGGACCTCAATGGCGTCAGCGGCAAGAATCCACTGGACGGCAAGGTGACGTTCTCGAACAGCGCATCCATCGAGGCGGGGAAAACCAACATCGCCGAAATGCTTAAGGCTGGCGCAGTCATCATCGGCGGCGCTCCCGGGCAATGGCTGTTGGCGACGGGACTTTCGCCGGACGGCAAGTCGGTTCTCGCGAACGATCCGGTCAGCGGCAAGGTCGTCGCATTTACGCTGGATTCCGCTACCGGTGCGATCGGCAACTTCGCCGGTTTCTACGATGCCAAGCTGAAGGGCATCTCGCCGTCCGCGGATCTGGCAAACACAGCCCCCGTCGGCGTTGCTATCGATACCGTCAAGGACTTTACGCCCGCGACGTTTGTTACCGTCAAGGTTCAGTAGCGAGCTGATCGCTCGGCACGCACGAAAGACAACCCCGACGTCGAAGGGCGGCAAGGCCATCGCCTGGCCGCCCTGTTCAGAATCTCAGTTTTTCGTTTCTTCGACCTTGATCGCGGTCTTTACGCCGCCGCTCTCGGTATAGGTGATCGTCACCTTCTCACCCGCGTGCAACGATTCAGGGATACCGTCGCGCAGCTTGAATTTTTCGGTCGGCACCGCAGCGTTCGACCCGACAGTGCCGCCATCGTCGCGTTTGACGATAATTTCTCCCGTGGTCCGATCAACGACCGTCACAAGGCCGCTCAGCGTCTGATCCGCCCAGGCCGGTATGGCGCCCCCGAGTGCGATTGCCGTCGAACCGGCCAGCATGATCTGTCGAAGTCGCATCGGAACCTCCCGGTTTTCAGGAACGTCAGCAGTTAAGTCCCGAGTGAAGCCATCGTTCCCGCGCGCGCGACCGCGACGACATGACACGGCGCATGGCTACCCCCGCGCGTCCAATGTCCGGCGGATGAATCAGCGTGCCATCACAGAGATCGAACCAAGCCCCGGCCATGACGGGCTATCGGCTCTGCTGCGCCCAGAGCGACTGACCGAGGTCGTCGATATCGGTGCCAACCCCATCGACGGCGATCCGCCCTACAAGCAGATGATGCTGCAGAAGCTTTGTCGCGTCACCGGGTTCGATCCACATCCAGCGGCGATCGCTCAGCTCGCCAAGCGCAAGGGGCCGCAGGAGACCTACCTGCCCTACGCGGTCGGCGATGGAGGCGCGCACGAGCTCAATATCTGCCGCGGCATCGGTTTCGCCAGTCTGCTACAGCCAGATGCGAAGACTTTGACGCATTTTCCGAACTTCACCGAGCTCGGTCGCGTGATCGAACGAATCCCGCAAAAGACCCGACGCCTCGACGAGGTCGCGGAGATCGCCGCCATCGATCTCCTGAAGATCGATATCCAGGGCGGCGAGCTCGCAGTGTTCCAACACGGCCGCAGCAAGCTTGCGAAGGCCGTAGCGATCCAGACCGAAGTGTCGTTCGTTCCGCTTTACGAGAATCAGCCGGTGTTCGGCGATATCGATCTCGAGCTGCGTGGCCTCGGATTCGTTCCGCACACATTCGCGGCCATCAACAGGAAGATGATCGCACCGATGCTCGGCCCCGATCCGGCGACTGCGATCAATCAGCTGGTCGAAGCCGACGTGGTCTATGTCCGCAATTTCGTCGATGCAGAGGCGATGGACAGCGAACAGCTCAAGCATCTCGCGCTGATCGCGCATCATTGCTACGGATCGTTCGACCTCGCCTTGAACTGCATCCATCATCTCGCAACTCGCAAAGCGATCCCGCCGGACGGTAAGAATCGCTATGTCGACCTGCTGCAGACGAAGCGACCGAAAGTGGCAGGTCCCAGACTTTAAACGCCTGCCGATAGGGCGTATTATTGCGAAAACTTGCTTTCACGCATTGCAAGCCTTCTCATATCAGGACCGCCCTGCGGATTCACCAATGCTCTCTCGGCGCCGCCTTCTCCTGACTGCCGGCCTAGCGGTTGCTAGCCCGGCGTTGCTGCGCGCAGCGCCTCTGAAGTTGCGCCTCGCTCATGGATTGCCGACCACGCATCCCGTACATCCGGCCATGCAGCACTTCGCCGATCTCGCCCGCGAACGCTCCCAGGGCGAACTCGACATCGCACTGTTCGCCGATGGCCAGCTAGGCCAGGAGAGCGACCTGATCTCGCAGGTACAGGCCGGCAAGCTCGATTTCCTGAAAGTCAGCGCCAGTCTGCTGGAGCGCTTTCATCCCGCATACAAAGTGCTCAACCTGCCCTTCAACTTGCGCGATCGCGAACACTGGCTGCGGGTCACACGTGCCGATGTCGGCCGTGACATCCTCGCGACAACCACGCCATCCGGTCTTGTTGGCCTGACTTATTACGACGCAGGCGCACGCAGTTTCTATGGCCGCAAGCCGATCAATCATCCCGACGATCTCAAGGGTATGAAAATCCGCATCCAGCCATCCGAAACAATGACTCATCTCCTGCAACTGTTCGGCGCGGAAGGCGTCGAACTGGCCTGGAGTAATGTTTATGTCGCGCTGAAATCAGGCGTCGTGGACGGCGCCGAGAACAGCGTCGTAGCCTTGATCGTCGGTCGGCACGGCGAAGTCGCGACGCACTATTCGTTCGATGAGCACACGATGATTCCCGACGTGCTGCTTGTGGGGACCGAGCGGATGAACGCGTTCACGCCGCGCCAGCGCGATATCCTGCGCGAGGCTGCAACGGCGTCGTATCATCACATGAATGGTCTGTGGGAAGCATTCGAGACGAAAGCCCGCGCTGAGGTCCAGCAGATGGGCGTAACCTTTGTCCGCCCTGACAAAGCGCCCTTCATTGCAAAGGCCGCGCCCCTCGCCGACATTTGTGCCGGCGAGGATGCATCACGTCTCTTGCTGCGCAGGATCGCGCAGACCTGACGGTTTACTTCACGCCGAGCAGTTCAACTTCGAAGATCAGCGTTGCATTTGGCGGAATGACGCCGCCGGCACCACGGGCGCCATAGCCCAGCTCCGGCGGGATGATCAACGTGCGCTTGCCGCCGACCTTCATGCTGGCAACGCCTTCATCCCACCCCTTGATCACGCGACCCATGCCGATCGGAAATTCGAACGGCTCGTTGCGATCGACCGAGGAGTCGAATTTCTTGGTCTTCTGGCCGTTCTCATAGAGCCAGCCCGTATAGTGCATCACGCAGGTCTGGCCGCGCGTCGGCGTCGCGCCAGTGCCAACCTTGGCGTCTTCGATCTTGAGGCCTGAAGCTGTGGTCATGGTCTTTCCTGCGGCTTGCGCCAATTTTGTCTGAGCATTGGCTGGGGATTGCGACACATCGGAAATCGCGGAGGTCGTGATCGCGCCGAGAACGGTGGCCGAGACGGCGATGGCGCGGAAAAGGCTTCCCATGGTGTGTCCTTACGGGGTGGGCGGAGACTGAAGCTATGCCCCGTGAGCCCGCAAGAATGCAAGGCCGATCAATGCGGTTTCGCGCGAAGAGTCAATTGGGCCTTGTAGTTGTCCAACAAGCGCACAGCCAACGAAAAGGCATCATCGCGTGACATTTCAATCGGCCGTTCCTCAATGGGAGCGATCACGGCCTTGGACGAGAAGCTGCGAAGAATGCGACCGATAGCTGCCTGCATGAATAACTCCCGGTAGCTATTGCAACCCATCGACTTTGGGATAGTTCCAATCCGTCGCCGATATGGCCACTGAGGTTCAACGTCGCACCGCAGCATAAGGTCGTGCCGCCGCAGGCTTCTCCACACCGATAAAGCTCCCTCGTTCATGGCAAATTACTGACGATTGCGCGCCGAGCTTATGACACCGCGTGTCCGGTCTATATCCCTCGATGTCCACTGGCCTCCGCTTCATTGTCCCCCAGTACCGTTTCGCAATGCAGATTTTCGCAATTTGTTGATGCATACGCCCGCCTTGCGCTGTAAACCGCTGCGGTGTTTCGGCCCGTCCGGCAACTGCCCGACCTGCGGCTGCTACCCACCCAACCAAACTCTAAAGAGAAAGTGACAAGGCCTCGTTCATGAGCGGATTCAAATCACCCAGCTTCGCTGATCGTCAGAAGGCTGCCCAGGACGCGCGCAAGAACATTCTGGCCAAGTTCAAGGCAGCGCCCAGCGCCGATGATCCAGCCGTGCAGGCCCGCATCGCCGAACGCACCGCCCTCGCCGCCGCCCGCGAAGAGAAGAAAGCCGCCCGCGAAGCCGAAAAACTTGCCGAAAAGGCACGCGCCGCCGAGGAAGCCGCCGCCGAGGTCGCCCGGATCGCTCGCGAGAAGGAAGAGGCGGAAGCAGCCCGGATCGCCATGGAAGCCGAGCAAAAGGCCGCCCGCGACGCGCGCTACGCCGCACGCAAGGCTCGCAAGAAGTAATATATTACCCTAAAAGAATGGGCTGGCGCTTGGCGCTGGCCCATTGTCGTTTCAGCATCGTTCCGATCGCGCTTTGGCGTTCAGAGCCGATGCCACACGGCTGACCGGCGGTCGGCCGATCACCTGGCCGATCTGATTGGTTGCGGCGAGTAATTTGTCCATGTCGATGCCCGTGGCGATCCCCATGCCCTCAAGCATATAGACCACGTCCTCGGTCCCGACATTGCCCGTGGCCCCTGGCGCATAGGGGCATCCTCCGAGGCCGCCCGCAGCGCTGTCGATGACGCGGCAGCCCTCTTCCAGTCCTGCATAGATATTGGCCAGCGCCTGGCCATAGGTGTCGTGGAAATGCATCGCGAGCCGCTCCATCGGGACGGTATCGGACACGGCGCGGAGCAACTGGCGCGCCTTGCCTGGCGTGCCGACGCCGATGGTGTCACCGAGCGAAACTTCGTAGCAGCCCAGATCCGACAAGGTCTTCGCGACGGCCACGACGGCCTTCGGCGCGACGTCGCCGTCATAGGGACAGCCGAGCACGCAGGAAATGTAGCCACGCACCTTGATGCCATCGGCCCGGGCGCGCTCGATCACCGGCTTGAAACGTTCAACGGACTCCGCGACCGAACAATTGATATTGGCGCGTGAAAAGCCTTCGGAAGCCGAGGCAAACACCGCAACGACCTTGGCGCCAACCGCCTTCGCGCCCTCGTAGCCCTTCTCGTTGGGCACCAGGACATGAAATTCACCGGGAAGTTCGCTGACGCCGCGAAACACCTCGTCAGAGCCTTGCATCTTCGGCACGGCCTTGGGCGAGACGAAGGAGCCGACCTCGATCGTGTGCAGCCCCGCCGCGAACAGCCCTCTGGCGAACGCAATGCGATCGGCGACGCTCACCTGTGCCTTTTCGTTCTGCAGGCCGTCACGCGGGCCGACTTCGATGATCCGAACCTGATCGCTCATTGCATTCCAATCTTCAGTGCATTCAGGAGATCATGCGCTCGGCTCGACCTCCGCGAGTTCGGCGCCTTCTCCGACGACATCGCCGACCTTGCATTTAAGCTGCTTGAGTACGCCCGCAAAGGGCGCTCGCAGGGTCTGCTCCATCTTCATGACTTCAAGCGTCAGGATGGCGGCTCCCTTCTCCAGGACGGCCCCCTCCTCCGCAAGCAGCGCTACGACAGTGCCGGGCAGCGGTGCGACGATCTTGTCCTCGCCAGTCGTTTCCTCGTCGTCGCCGCCGAACGGATCGACCCAATGCAGATCGAAGCGGCCATTGCGGGTGCGCACATAGAGCTCGTGACCGTCGACGATGCCGGCAATACGCGAGCGCACGCCGTCGAGCGTGAGATCAATCTCGTCGTCCCCGGTCGATCTCGACGCAAATGCCAGCTCACGATTGCCGATCACGATGGATGATGCTCCGCCGCCATAGCTTAGCGTCACCGACCATTCGTCCTGCCCACGTTTGAGCTTGAAGACGCGATTGCGCCTCCCCACAGGCATCCAGCCAGCAGTCTGCCATGGCGAACGCGTTTCGCTCCGCGCAGTCGCCTGCTCGCCGGCAAGGATGGCAGCGACAGCGGCCGACAATTCGAGATCGCCGACGGTGCCCCCGCTTGTGGTCAGAGCACCGAGCTCGCGCTCGATGAAGCCGGTATCGATCCTGTTGGCGCGGACGTCCGGATGCGTCACCAGCTTCGACAGGAACGCCGTATTGGTGACAATGCCGCGAATATCCGTCTCGTCGAGGGCGCGGCCGAGTGCGTCAATCGCCGTGGCACGCGTCGGTGCCCATGCGATGATCTTGGCCAGCATGGCGTCGTAATTTGGCGACACCATATCGCCTGCGCGATAGCCGGCATCGATGCGCAGCCCGCCGATATCCGACGCCATCCGCCAGGCACTGATGCGACCGACCGACGGCATGAAATTCTTGTCGGGATTCTCCGCGTAGACACGCGCCTCAATGGCGTGGCCCTTCAGCGTGATCTGATCCTGCGTCAGCGGCAGCGTCTCACCGAAAGCGACACGGAGCTGCCATTCGACCAGGTCGATGCCCGTAATCAATTCCGTGACGGGATGCTCGACCTGCAGGCGCGTGTTCATCTCGATGAAAAACACATCCTTGCCGTCGGAGACGAATTCGATGGTGCCAGCGCCAACATAATTCACGGCGCTCGCCGCTTTCCGGGCGGCGGCACACACCGCCTCCCGCTGCGTCTCGTCCAGCGTCGGCGACGGCGCTTCCTCGATGACCTTCTGGTGTCGGCGCTGCAGTGTACATTCGCGTTCGAACAGCGACAGCAAATTGCCGTGACTGTCGCCAATCACCTGCACTTCGATATGGCGGGGATTGTCTACGTATTTCTCGATCAGCATGCGGTCGTCGCCGAAGGCCGCTTTGGCCTCGCGCTTGGCGCTGATCACGGCCGGTGCAAGCTCGTCAGCGGAACGCACCACGCGCATGCCGCGACCGCCGCCGCCGGCCGACGCCTTCACCAGGACGGGGAAACCAATCTTGTTGGCCGCATTGGACAGAGTGTCATCGTCCTGCGCATCCCCGTGATAGCCGGGCACCAGTGGCACGCCGGCCTTCTCCATCAGAGCCTTCGAGCCCGACTTCGAGCCCATCGCGGTGATCATCTCGGCGGTCGGGCCGACAAAGATCAATCCGGCTTCCGCACATGCCTGTGCGAACTCGGCGCTCTCGGAGAGGAAGCCGTAGCCGGGATGGATCGCCTCGGCACCGCTGCTCTTCGCAGCGGCCAGAACACGACCGATATTGAGATAGCTGTCACTCGCACGCGCCGGGCCGATGAGCACGGCCTCATCCGCTTCGGCGACATGCTGTGCATTCGCATCGGCCTCGGAATAAATCGCGACGGTACGGAGCCCCATGGCACGCGCGGTGCGGATCACGCGGCAGGCGATCTCGCCGCGATTGGCGATCAGAAGCGTGCGAAAACGGCGATAGATCGCTTTTGTCATCGTTCTCGCCTCACATCCTGAACAGGCCGAAACGCGTCGGCTCGACCGGCGCGTTGGCAGCAGCGGACAGGCCGAGGCCAAGCACCAGGCGCGTATCGGCGGGATCAATCACGCCATCGTCCCATAGCCGCGCCGTCGCGTAATACGGGCTACCCTGGGTCTCGAACTGGTCGCGCGTCGGCTTGCGGAACGCTTCCTCTTCCTCGGTCGACCAGGTGCCGCCTTTGGCCTCGAGATTGTCGCGGCGGAGCTGGCTGAGCACCATCGCCGCCTGCTCGCCCCCCATCACCGAAATGCGGGCATTTGGCCACATCCACAGGAAGCGCGGTGAATAGGCGCGGCCGCACATGCCGTAATTGCCGGCGCCATAGGAGCCGCCGACGACGATCGTGAACTTCGGCACATTCGCCGTCGCAACCGCGGTCACCAGCTTGGCGCCGTCGCGCGCGATACCGCCGGCCTCGTACTTCTTGCCGACCATGAAGCCGGTGATGTTCTGCAGGAACACCAGCGGAATATTCCGCTGGCAACATAGCTCGATGAAATGCGCGCCCTTCAGCGAACTCTCGCTGAACAGGATGCCATTGTTCGCGATGATGCCGACCGGGAAGCCCCAGATATGCGCAAATCCTGTGATCAGCGTGGTGCCGTAGAGCTTCTTGAACTCGTCGAATTCGGAGCCATCGACGATGCGCGCGATGATGTCATGCATGTCAAACGGCTTGCGCTGATCGGCAGGAATGACGCCATAGAGTTCTTCAGCGGCATAAAGGGGATCGCGAACAGGCTTCAGGTTCCAGGCCGCACGCTGCGTCGGCTTGAAGGTCGCCGCGATTTTTCGCGCGAGGCCGATCGCATGCGCATCGTTCTGCGCATAGTGATCGGTGACGCCCGACTGGCGCGAATGCACGTCGGCGCCACCGAGCTCTTCGGCGCTCACCACTTCGCCGGTCGCAGCCTTCACCAAGGGCGGACCGCCGAGAAAGATCGTCCCCTGATTGCGCACGATGATGCTCTCGTCGGACATCGCCGGCACATAGGCGCCGCCGGCGGTGCACGAGCCCATCACCACAGCGATCTGCGGAATGCCTTGTGCCGACAATTGCGCCTGATTGTAGAAGATGCGGCCGAAATGGCGCTCATCCGGGAAAATCTCATCCTGCTGCGGCAGGAAGGCGCCGCCGGAATCGACCATGTAGATGCAAGGAAGGCTGTTCTGCCGTGCGATATCCTGCGCGCGCAGATGCTTCTTCACGGTCATCGGATAATAGGTGCCACCCTTGATGGTCGCATCGTTGGCGACGATCATGCATTCGCGGCCGGACACGCGGCCGATGCCTGTGACGATGCTCGCCGAATGCACGTCGCCGCCATAGAGGCCATTGGCTGCGAGCGGCGAGAGTTCGAGAAAGGCTGTGCCGGGATCGATCAACAGATCGACGCGTTCGCGCGCCAGCATCTTGCCGCGTGCGGTGTGCTTGGCGCGAGCCGCTTCGCCGCCACCGCCCGCGACAGCACCGAGCTTGTCCTTCAGCTCGGCCACCTGCGTCCGCATGGCCTCGACGTTACGTTTGAATTCAGCCGAACTGGAATCGAGCGTTGAGCGAAGGGCCATCGGCTCCCGTTTCCTGCAAATCCGTTTCTTGTTTTACCCGACCCTCTGGCGGGGCATGGGATGGTGTCATTGCGCGGCTGGACCGCGCAACCCTAACTTTTGGACGCGATATCGGATGATCGGACAGCCGATCAGTGGGACCAAGGCTCTTGGCGACCGAACGCAAAATTGTCGGCATAAGCGACCTTGCGCTCGATCCGTGCCTTCGGCTCGAGAACCTGATAGGCGATGCCCTCGCGCTCGCAATAGGCGACGGCGTCTTCCTTGGTGTCAAAATGCAGCGAGAGCTGCTGCTTCATGTCGGTGGAAGAGGTCCAGCCCATCAGGGGCTCGATCACCCGCGCCTGCTCCGGCTCGTAGTCGAGCTGCCAATCGCGGGTCTTGGCCATACCGGACTGCATGGCGTTTTTGGCGGCCTTGAAGATACGTGCGGTCATGGAATGGGACAGCTTTCGAAGATGCGACACTGCGATAATGTGGTGAAAACGACGGCACTGGTATATCCAGTTTTCACGAAGATTTACCCGCGATTCCGTCGTTTGGCGGCATGACAAGGTGTATATTCGGTCCCCGGCGTCGTGACAATCGGGGCCGGAAACAGGCTATCTTGATCCGCGTTCCGCGTCCCGAACTGCTCCCTACAACCGGCTTCCGAAGCGGTCCCTATGGAAATCCACGCCACGCTCCCCCCCAAAGGCCGAGACCTACGGCTGGACCTGTTCCGCGGCATCGCCAATTGGGCGATCTATCTCGATCATATCCCCGACAATGTGGTGAATTGGGTCACCACCCGGAACTACGGCTTCTCCGACGCCGCCGACCTGTTCGTGTTCATTTCGGGTTACACGGCATCTTTCGTCTATGCCAAGATGATGCTGGAGCGTGGCTTTATTGTTGGCGCCACCCGCCTGACCAAGCGTGTCTGGCAGCTCTATGTCGCCCATGTCATCCTGTTCGTGATCTACATTGCCGCGATCGGCTGGGTGGCGCAGCGCTATAACGACCCAGACATCATCAACGAATTCAACGTTGCGGGCCTGGTCGATAATCCGATCCAGACGCTAACCAACGGCCTCCTGCTCAAGTTCAAGCCGCTGAATCTCGACGTGCTGCCGCTCTATATTGTGCTGATGGGCTTCTTCCCGCCGGTGCTATGGATGATGCTGCGCAAGCCCGATCTGACCATGTTGGCCTCGCTGGCGCTGTATTTCGCAGCCCGCCAGTTCGGCTGGAACCTGCCCGCCTACCCCTACGGCACCTGGTACTTCAACCCGTTTACCTGGCAGCTTCTGTTCGTGTTCGGCGCCTGGTTTGCGCTCGGCGGTGCGCTGGAATCGCGCTCGGTGATCCGCTCGAAGGTGGTGCTCTATTTCGGTATCGCCTATCTGCTGTTCTCGCTCGTCATGACGATGGCCGGCCGCTTCCCCGACTATGGTCACATGATCATGCCGGACTGGCTGTTCGATGCCTTCAATCCGAACGACAAGACCAATCTCGCACCCTATCGCGTGCTGCATTTTGTGATCATCGCCTTCTTCGTCACGCGCTTCGTGCCGAAGGAATGGAAGGGTCTGGAATGGCCTGTGTTCCGCCCGCTGATCAAATGCGGCCAGCAGTCGCTCGCAGTATTCTGCGTCGGCGTGTTCCTGTCCTTCGTCGGCCACTTCCAGCTGATGATGTCGTCGGGATCATTCCTGGCACAGGTATTCGTCAGCGCCGCCGGGATCGCGATCATGACCCTGGTCGCCTATTACATCTCTTGGTCGAAGAAGCAGGACAAGCCACTGCCGAAGCCTGCAGCAGCCGAGGCAGCCAAACCTGCCGAGGCGCCGTCCAAGGCAGCCGAATAGCCCCGCCATTTGCTGGCGCGGTCCGAGAAGCTAACGATTTATGAGGCTGATGGTCGGGGCACAAAGATTCGAACTTTGGACCTGCGGTACCCAAAACCGCCGCGCTACCAGGCTGCGCTATACCCCGACACTGCGGTGTCGATACACGCTTACGAGAAGGACAGCAAGGCTTCCCGCAAGCTTATTTGATTACCGCCGCTTCTTGAACAGCGGATGCACCACCTGATCGCCAGGCGCGATGCCGTATTTCCGCGCGGTGCCGGCGATCACTTCGAGGACAGCCTTGGCCGGACCTCCAGATGAGATGATCTTCGTTGATTCAGTTTCGGTATTTTCGGCGACCCTGATCACGCGGCCATCCCCGCCGATGAAAATCATGTCGAGTGAAATATAGGTGTTCTTCATCCACATGGAGATGGTCTGTTCGGGCGTGAAGTCGAACAGCATGCCGCGCCCATCGGGCAACTCCTTGCGATACATCAGGCCCTTGGCGCGCTCCTCATCGGTGACCGCCATCTCCACCGAAAACATCCGCACGCCGGACTTGGTCGCGATCTCCAGCGGCTGCAGCTCGGCGGCCCCCGCCACCCGAGACACCAATGAAAGCCCGAAAAGGAGCGTGAACAGCAACAGCAGACGCGCGGGCAGAACGTCGCGAAACGTAGGCGAGAAAGCGGAACGAACGAAGCCGATCATCGATGGGATTCCAGAAGTAACCCTGGCGACGCGCCGGGCGCGCGAACCCTACCCCGCACCGGCCACTGGACGCCAGTGCAGCTCACCGCACAGGCGCGTGAAAACCGCGATGATCTGAAAAAGAAACGAGGTCGAAACCAAGTTTCGACCTCGTTTGCGATTCGACGTCAGACGCTTCGATGTCAGTGCGACGAGAAGCCTGGAGCGCCGCCTTCGGGCTGAATCTCCGCGGCCATCATGCCTTTCGAGCCAGGCCCGAAACGAACCAGCACATACTGGCCCGGACGCAGCTCGGTCATGCCGTAGCGGCGGAGTGTTTCCATGTGGACGAAAATATCCGGCGTCCCCTCGCCGCAGCTCAGGAACCCGAACCCCCGCAGGCGATTGAACCACTTGACCTGCGCACGCTCGAGGCCGCTGGTGGCGGTCACCGTGACATGGGTCCGCGGCGGCAGCATCTGTGCCGGATGAATTGCCGTCGACTCGTCCATCGAGACGACGCGGAAAGCCTGATAGCCCTTCGAGCGCTGTACGCATTCGACGACGATGCGCGCACCTTCGTAAGCTGTCTGGAAGCCATCGCGGCGCAGCACAGTAACATGCAGCAACACATCGGCTGCGCCATTATCCGGAATGATGAAGCCATAGCCCTTGGAGGCATCAAACCATTTAATGACACCCCGGATCTCGACGAGGTCGACTGCAGAACCTTCGCCCGCGAACGGATCGAGAGCGGAACGCTGCGCGTTACCGGGATTTTCGCCCGACGAACGCGGCGCTCCTGCACCAGGCATCAGCCCACGCTTCGACTCAAATGCATCCGACCCCATGGCCCCGGATCCCACTATCAATTTGCGCTGCCAGCCCGAGGTCAGCGCTACTTCACACGCCTCATCGTGATTTTCTCTCGACGACGCGGTGCGAATCTCTTGCGATTCGAAGATAACACTGCCGCCTGCTCAGCAAAGACAAAAAACGAACACTGTGCGAGCTATGAACAGCTTGCGATGCATCGAATCAGCTTCGCATCAGTTCCGAATGAAGGGGCTCAGCGTTTCGCCGATATCGTGATGGATGACGAGATCTGCATGCTGGTCTTGTTCGGTGGCTTCATTGTTGATGATTACAAGCTTGGCACCCGCATGTTTCGCCATCAGGGGAAAGCCGGCGGCGGGCCAAACGACAAGAGACGATCCGATCGCGATGAAGAGATCGCAGTGCTGCGACAATTCAGCAGCGCGGCGCATCTCGTCGTCGGGCATTGCTTGACCGAACGAGATCGTCGCCGTTTTGACCGGCGCACCGCACGCCGTGCAATCCGGCGCACATCCTTCTTCGTCGAAGCGCATCTTTACCCACTGCAGCTCATATCGCGCTGCGCAGCCGATGCAGCGGGCGTAGGTCGTATTGCCGTGCAGTTCGACCACATCGCCTGCCGCAACCCCTGACATCTGATGCAGATTGTCGATATTTTGCGTGATGACGGCCGGAATCTTCCCAGCCTTGTAAAGCGCCGCCAATGCAAGATGACCGCGGCCTGGCTTCGCCATCGCGAAGGTTTCCTCCATCGCGAACCTGCGCCGCCAGGATTCGTCGCGCGCATCCTGATCGGCGACGAACTCATCGAATGGAATAGGTCTATTGCGGGTCCATAAACCGCCCGGCGAACGAAAGTCGGGAATGCCTGTTTCGGTCGAGATACCCGCTCCGGTGAACGGGACGATCACACGCGCTTCGGCAATGAGTTCGCCGAGTCTTTCAACGCCGCGACGAATATCTGTTGCCTTCATGATGCGATGTCATCCGAATGGGAATGTCGATACGACAATGCCGCAGGCGTCCATTCGGTACCACCCGCGCAATTGGCATTGTTGGTGCGCTTATTTGTCTTTACCGCGCCCGTTGCCCACTCTGTTGCGGCTCGGTTGTTCGATCAGGAAGTCTTCACGTTTGCGGCCGGCCGCGATTTCCCTGGCGAGCCATCCGGCGACACCGCCGCGGCCCGTCCAGGTCTCGCCTGTTTGCGGATGCCGATATTTTGGAGCGATCTTGACGCCACGTGTTGGACCGCCCTTGCCATTCACATTGCCAATCTGAGCGAGCTGTGCCTGTAGCTCAGCGCGATGAACCATCAACTGCTTGTCGATATCGTCCCGCAGCGAAAGCAATTCGGGGACAGACAAGGTCTTCAAATCAGGGGACGACATTATGCACTCCGGAATAATACGTGCATGCTCCTCTCGATGGCGCACAAAACGCGCGCCTGGGCATACGCATCTAAATGAGATCGCTCAAATCTGAGCGGTGCTTAAGCACCGCCCATGATCAACGCGCGAGAGTCGCAACGACTCCCGTCTTTCAGAAATCCTGCAGCGCAACCGGCGTCAAGCGGCGCGCGACACATCCGCGGGTGACAAATCCGCCTTGGCTTCTTCCTTCTTCGACTTCACGACCGGCGTCGCCTGCGATTTCTTGGTGACCTTGCCGTACTGGGCAAGCTTTTCGAGTTCCGCTTCCAGCTCGGCCTGACGCGCGGCGACTTTCTCTGCAAGCTTATCGGTGGCACGATCTCGCAACGCGGCGAGTTCTTCGATGCTTAGCGAGTCCAGGTCAAACTTTGTCATGGCAGTCTCCCCTTGTCGTTCCGGACTATCGACATCGCTAGTGAGCTGCAAGGACCGGCAACCATTCATCCACGGAGTTAATCGGCAACCCGGTAAGGTTGACGACAGTTCGAGACTGCCATGAAAATGTTCTCGGGCTAAGGAACGCGTCATGGCATCTTGGAAAGAAGAGCGTGACCGGTTGGTGGCACAAACGCTGGCATTCGTTCAGCAAGTGGCCGCGGCACATCCGGCAGCAGCAAGCAGGATCGGACTAGGCTCTACCAAGGCCTCGTCAGACGCCGAAGTGGCATCCCCGCTGTCTGCCTCTGATGTCATCGAAGCGCCCAAAGCTGTCGATGAACCGTTCGCAGGTCCTTCGCTACCTGGCATCAATATCAGCGTCGCCCCTATGCCGACGAACGTTGCCGCCGATCTGCCCAAGCGTCCGGCCCAATATGCCACCGCGTCCGAGCGTTCCGTCATCGCGGAGCGCGTCGCTACGTTCAAGGCACGACAGATAACGCTCAACCGCGAACGCGAGGCCTACTACGACAGCGTACAAGCGCGTATCCGTTCGTCGCTACAGAACAACACCGGCTCCGGCAATTTGTGAAAGCGGAGCAGCCTTTCTGCTGGTCTTCTCTTAAAGCCCCCGTCACTTCCTCGGCCAAGCTCTCGCCGCAGCCGAATACGTGTGCGGTGTATCGAACGGGCTATTTGCCGAGATGACGGCGGACAGCCGCGACCGAGGGACCGACGACTTCGATGGCAGCGCTGAGATCGTCCGAAGAGATGCCCAGCCGATACGCCCAGTAGTTCCGCTGCGCATGGTCGTTGCTGTCGATGGTCGCAGGCGGTCGAACGCTGCGATCTGTTTCCGATGCCAGAACCGACGAAACTGGTGCAAGACGGATCATGGCGTGAGGCTATCCGTTCGCGCGATCCCCGAGAACCGCGCGCTGGACCCAACCCTAACAAAAGATTAACGGCTAAAACCTACTGAATAGCGGCGCCCAGCGAGGCCTGAGCCTCGCCGATAGCGACACAGGCTTTTTTGCGCCGCAGACCGCGGATTGCACCGGTCACCTTCAGCACTTTTCCGGCAGAGCATGAACCGTCGTAAACCAGCGCGCTCTCATAAGGAGCCAGAACCAAAGGTTCCGACGTCCGGATCGACTGCGCAGCAGCCGGCGTGACGCCCGCTAAGACCAGGAGCCCCAAAATACTCGATACGCCAAAACGCATTGTCGTCCCCAAAACCCAGCAGCACCCGATACCAGCCCAAGGGTTAAGGTTTCACACCCTATGATTGCTTTTCAACCGGCTGTCCGCGGTCGCCGGAAACAATCATGATACCTGGCCTCGCAGAATACAAAGCAAATCTCTTGCCGGCCGCCTCAATACACTCATAGCGTGACCTGCGTATGACCACACTCTTTGCAGGTATATTCCACTCGCGTTACCCCCTTGGGGGCCGACACCTTGTTGGGGGCACCGCATTTGCCACAGGTCGATAGAATGCGGGTATCGCCCTGCTTCACAATGACCGTCTTGCGCTCCAGCGACTCACGAATCAGGCGCTCGGCCTCTTCGCGCATTGCCTGCTTGCTCATGTGCACTCCCGTTCGGCAAGCCAACATGGCCGGTCCGCAGCGGTTGTTATAGCCGAGCGTCGTGACGCTTCCTAAGCCCTCGGGCGCAGAACACCCAGCTTAAGGGGAACCTTTCCCAAGGCCGAGCGTTTTTATGGTGCCTATATACCCCTAAGCCAATGCCTTGGATTTCGTACGTAGCTGTATTGACGCCACAATCGGGCGGGAAACGTGCCGACCGCCGCAAAAGCGGGACGACCACAAAAGAAAGAAGAAAATGAAAGAAGATTCGATGCCTTCGGCGCGCGCCGATATCCAGAAGCGCGTTGTGCAATTTCGCGAAAACCAGGCGAAGCTTCAGCGCGAGCGAGAGGGCTATTACGACGCGGTGATCGAAAAGGTCCGCGCAACAGAATGGAATGAGTTTGTGACGCCGCATCCAAAGCGGAATGCCGCGAGGTGATAGACCCAATGAATGGTCGGCGTTAAGGCCCGAAGCGAATGCTTCGGACCTCATTCTCCCGTTAAACCTTTCAGACTTACCAGTAGCCGTAAGTCCGGTAGTAGCGCGGACCACCATATCCATAACCGGGACCATAGTAGCCGCCATAATAAGCTGGACGATATCGCGGACCGTAATAGCCGTAATAGCGCGGCCCGCCGTAATAATAGCGGGGGCCATAATACGGGCCATACGCTCCTGCAGCCCCAGCGGCGAGAGCTCCCGCTGCAAGACCAAATCCAATCGCCGGACCTGGACCCCAACCGTAACGCCAGCCACGCGCTTCGGCCGGGGCGCTCACGGCAACCGCGCCGAGCGCGGCAACCGATCCAAGGATAACTGCTGCCTTCCTCATAAGATGTTCTCCTATGTTCACTGCGCCAATAACGCGCATGCTTTTTGTTGGTTTCAGGGCTGTTCCAGGTTCAATGCGCACGTTCATGCGACCGCATTTGCGATGTGAAACAATCTCTAGTCAGGACGGCATTTCGCGCATGCCGATGCCAGCAGTCCGATCGCATATCGATGACACCGCGACATACTTAATTCGCCGTTCACCATAGGCGACCGCCATTCGGAACGGCGCCTCGCGCCAGCGCTTTCCTCCCAATGACATGGCTGATGAAGACGCACCGTCATTGATGCGCATCTTCGAAAGTGGAGCGACACCGATGATGGAACAGATCGCCAAGATCGATATGGCACTGGACGAATTGCTGGTGAGTCTCGGCGGAATGGTTCTGCGGCTCTCGCATCCGCAGGTGACACGCACTCACGAAGAACGCATGGCGCTAGCGCGTTCCGTCAATCAATTTGCGACCTGTGCCGCGCGCTCACGCGATCCACGTGTGCTGCGACTTAACGAGGATCTGAAAGCATCGCTGAAGCCACGGCTACGCCTTGTTGCGAGCCGCTGATCGCGGGAACGTTTCGTTTGCCTGCATGTTGGGCCGCTGATCCAACACGGAGACAAACCATGGCACTCGAAGCAAGTGAGCAAGGCAATCTCATCGGCAGCGACAAGGTCGAAGGCACCGCTGTATTCGGCGCCGATGACCGGAAGGTCGGCTCGATTGAACGGGTGATGATCGACAAGAAAAGCGGTCGTGTCTCCTATGCCGTGCTGTCCTTTGGTGGCTTCATGGGCATTGGCGACGACCACTATCCCCTGCCTTGGCAATCGCTGAAATATGACACCGACCTTGGCGGCTACCGGACCGGAGTTACACAACAGCAGCTGGAGCGTGCCCCCAAATACGATGATGACAGCGATTGGAATTGGGCTGACGCCTCGCGGGCGCGATCGATCAATGACTATTATGGCGTGCCTTTCGGTATCTGACCGGCCGGCCGCACAACATATCTCATCCAGCAGCGTCCTTCGGGGCGCTGTTCTGGTTTGAGGACCAGCCGCCTGCGTCAATGAATTATTAAGGACGATTGATTGCGATAGTGAACCGGTGATTTCGTTTCGCATTGGTCGTCTATGACCCCGCGCGCCCTCACCGTACCAACCATCAACTTGCGGCCTAATCCGCCGCCATATGGCGAACTGAGCTTACGCAAGGGCGCCTGGGATCAGTTGCAGGCCCGCAAAGCCTATCAGACCCCTACGCTCGACGACGATGTGCCTTCGAAAGGCAGCGTTGCGCTCGACCTGAAGATCTAGGCGGCAATGTTGTCGGAACCGAAATACCGTCGCTGCGTTCTCAGCCTTATGGGACCTCGTGAAGAAGATAACAGCGTATTGCTGCTCGGCACTATCATGATCATCTGCGGACTCATCGCAGTCGTGCCAGCAATGTTTGAGACAAGGTCCGCTGTCGCAGACAAAGCGTCTTGGATCGCTTCTCGTCAGGCCCCGATTGAGGCCGGCCTGCTCGTGCCGGCGCGGGTGATTGTCCCCTTTACGCCGAACACGACTCCGAGCGCACGTTGATCATGGCGTGCGCGGCTAATTGGCTTTCACGGGCTGACCAGCGGTCCGAACCAGTTTATCAGCCTTCACTAACACATAATCTGTCTGGGGCTGCGGTCGTGCGAGAAAGCTGATCGCAACAAACACTGCGCAAAACATAAATCCGACCAGCATCACGCGCCGGTGGGTAGGCTTGTCGGCATTGTGAAATGAAGCGGACATGGATTGATCCTCGCCTGGGATCATCCATAGCCCACGCTGTCCTGCGCGCAACTACACTTCAGTTTTAACGTAACTGACGCAGCTTTCCGCTGCATCATATTTTACCGAAGACATTTTCAGATCTTAATATCGGCGGCCTGAACAGGCTTCGGGACTAGCTTCGCTTGCTATGATTCCAACGAAGCACTCGTTCTTGAAGGATTACTTGTTCTCGAAATTGTCTTGAGAGATAGGCGGAACCTTGGTTTCGCGCGCATACTTTTCTGCCAGTTCGAAAATCTCGCGACGACGCTCCGGTTCATTAATGCTGAGGTAAGCAACAACCATCTTCAATGCCTCCTCATCGGAAGCCCGTCCAAATCGCCACACGACGATCACTCCCAAGTTGTGCAAGCGAACTTCGGAACCTTCTCCTGCACATCAAATTGAATATGTTCGCATTCGATACAATAATACGACTATCGGGTAATTTGTTCCGGAGTCCAGCATGATCCACGGACGAGCTATGTCCGAAATCTGCCGCGAACTGGCAGAGGCGGCAGCTCTCAATCGTCACGACCTCCTTGCGCAACTTCTCCGTATGGCCGCGCTCGAAGCCGCCGAGACAGGCACGCGGTATGCCGGTCCGGCATCGGACATCAGAGAGCTGCTAGTAGGTACCTGGGATTGGGACATCCTCAACGATCGCGTTTATGCCGATGGCCCTGCCGCCGGGCTGTTCGGCATTTCCGAAGAGCAAGGCACCCTCGGCTCCCCGCTAGAGAAATGGTTGGCTGCCATCCATCCCGACGATGCTGATGCGCTCTCGACCGAAATCGATCGCGCGATGAAGACCGGTCAGGTTTTTTCGATGGAATATCGGATCATCGCCAACAATCAGGTGCACTGGGTCTATGCGCGCGGCCGCTGCACTTTCGACGAGGCCGGCCATCCGGTTCGCTTCCCCGGCGCCTTCGTCAACATCACCCACGAGAAGATCGACGACAATCACTTCGGCATCGCGCCGCAATAGCACCGACCGACTGCGAGATGCCTGCACTGCTGGAACGCCTCGCAACTTCATCGGTTGTCCCGCCATGGTTAGGAAATTCTACAGCGTTGTGGTCGTGCGATCCGTCGAGGAATCGACCGAGGTCATTGTCGAGGCCACAAGCGAGGACCAGGCTCATTCGGCGGCGCTGTCTCATATCGCATCGAAGGGCGACCAGTATACGTGGCACCGCCCGCGCCAGGATTTCATCGTCTGGCACAAGCGCGAGATCGACACCCCCGCCATTGTAGACGTCACTGCCTGACGAGGACCACTGCCGCTCGATGCATTAAGCTGCTATGGGAGCCACCGCAGCCTTTCGCTGCGCACTTGCCTTCCTCATGGAGACCGTCCCATGCGCTTTCTGCACACCATGCTTCGCGTCCGCAATCTCGACGTCGCCCTGAAATTCTATGCCGACGCGCTGGGCCTCAAGGAGGTCCGCCGTGTCGATAACGACAAGGCCAAATTCACCCTCGTCTTCCTCGCAGCTGACGAGGACGTCCCGGCCCTGGCCGGCCAGACCGGCCGCGGGGCTCCACTGGTGGAGCTTACCTACAATTGGGACGAAGAAACCTATGGCGAGGATCGCTATTTCGGCCACCTCGCTTACGAAGTCGATGACATCTACGCAACCTGCGACCGCCTGATGAAGCTCGGCATCACCATCAATCGGCCGCCGCGCGACGGCCAGATGGCCTTCGTTCGCTCGCCGGATCTACACTCCATCGAGATCCTGCAGAAGGGCGATGCCCTGCCACCACAGGAGCCGTGGAGTTCTATGCCCAACACCGGGCACTGGTGATCGAATAGACGCATCTGCTCAGCCGCGCCGGAACTCCGCATCATCAATCACGTTGTGGATGTGACATCGAATAAAGAAGGAGGCTGAGCGATGGGACGAGGACTTTTGCTTTGGATGCTGGGTGTACCGATTCCGGTGATCATTTTGCTGTGGCTGTTCTTCGGCCGGTGAACAGGGTGATCGACTAGATCAACACTGCCGACAACAACGGGCTCCGTTTCTGCGGAGCCCGTATGGTTTTCAGCTCTAGATCTTTCATGCCAGCCCCGAGCGAACCGCACTTGTGAGCGAGCGACAATGCCGGCTACATCCGCAGCGTTCGAAACCACAAGGAAACGCTGTCGTGACCCGCTCACCCTCCCCGCCGCTGCAGCTCTGGGGCCGCGCTAACTCTGTTAACGTTCAGAAGGTCCTGTGGTGTTTCCGCGAACTCGATCTTGCTTTCGAGCGCATCGATGCCGGCATGCAGTACGGCCGCAACAGCGAAGCCAACTATCTGGCTATGAATCCGAATGGGCGCGTGCCGACGCTCCGGCACGGTGACTTTGTGCTGTGGGAGTCGAACGCCATCGTCCGCTATCTCGCTCT
The DNA here is from genome assembly GCA_002256345.1 of Bradyrhizobiaceae bacterium PARB1. GTDB lineage: Bacteria > Pseudomonadota > Alphaproteobacteria > Rhizobiales > Xanthobacteraceae > Tardiphaga. Next base: position 531,086 of record NKIY01000002.1, read on the forward strand.
CGCTTTCGACCATGATGCAAAGCTCTATCCGGCTGAACCAAGGGTCCGCGCCGGTGTTGAGCGCTGGCTCGATTGGGTGCTCAGTACGCTACAGCCTGCCGAGCGACCGTTGTTCTGGGGTCTCGTGCGCACACCGCCGGCGCAGCGCGACATGGCGGCGCTGCAGAAGACGGCTGATGAGAATGGCAAGCTCTGGGCAATGATCGACGCCCAACTCGTCGGACGCGACTATCTCGAAGGCAACGCCTTCAGCCTCGCCGATCTGGTGATCGGCTGCTATGCCCGGCGCTGGTTCGGTGTCGAAGGCATAGCGCGCCCTGACCTCTTAAATCTCCAGCGCTGGTATGCCGCAATCTCACGACGTCCCGGTTTCGTTGCTTGGGTTTCCCCGCCGCTGACCTGACACTACTGGACTGCGCGCTCAACCAGCAGAATCGCGACGATAACGACCAAAGTGATGGCCACCACGATCAGGCGCTTGGTCCAGCCCATGCCGTGGCCGATCCACCAGAGCAACGCGCAGCCCATCAGCAGCGGAACGATGATTTCCAGGTGCATGGCGGCTAGCCGAGGAAGCGAACGCCGAGCGTCTTGCCGCGTCGCCACACCACCTCGCAATTGCGCCCGGTGCGGGCATCGCGCGAAAAGGCCAGCCGTATCTTGTTGCCGACCGAGGTCGGATCTTCCACGATGAGCTTCGCTCCGCTGGACGACAGATCCAGCACATTGCACGGACGCGCCGCAAAACCGCCATCCAGCGTAATCCAGCCGGCCTGATGGACCGATCGCCGAACATCGCGCTTTTTTGTAACTGCCATTGTGGTCTCCACGCGCCCCGTTGGACCTTAGAACCACAGGCTTGAGGAAGCGTTGCGATCCACCTTCAACTTGGCAATGCCGATGCGGTCGGGGCCGATATCCCCATATGATGACGATCTTGCAAATTGCCGTATCAGATGACTTGCCGACCCCGTCAAAGGCCACTATACGTTCGCTCACTGACGCCGGACTGATTTGGTTCCGACCGGCGCAGAGCTTGATTGGTCATCGTAACATACTGATGTTCCAATCATTTTTCTAACCGTGCTAAATGCCGGTCACGTCGTCCGATTGTGGACGCTGGTTGAACCGACGTTTTTGCTCCCTTCGTCTATCGGTTAGGACGCCACCCTTTCACGGTGGAGAGAGCGGTTCGATTCCGCTAGGGAGCGCCACAAGCGCTAGCTTCCTCGAAGGTTCAGGTTTTTCCCCCGTTTGCTACGTCTTGGTGCTACGGGAAGCAGTGAATGTCGCGTGTTGCGCATCTGATTGGGCGTAGCGGAATCTTTTGGTTCAAGATCGATCTGCTCGACCGTTGACCTGGCCAGCGCCTCCCGCCAGCGCTTTGCCGAAACATTGCAACTCTTCGCAAGCCACCGTCGCTACGGCCATCTTATCTTAAGACAGCAATCGACTGTCTTTGCGACACGCCCGTCGAAGCTGATGTTCGGCGTCGCGTCGGTCTCGAAAACGCCTGCTACGCTAATGTACCGTAGCCGCGAGCAGGCCGTTGCGGACTGCATCGAAGAAGTAAATAACGGTATTGAACGACCCCGGCAGCAGAGAAAGCAACCTCAGTTCCAAAAGAAAACCCGCCAATTGAGGCGGGCTTCAATAACGGTGCAGCCGTTTGAATGTGACGTCTGAATGTAACGTCGTTCGTCTTTATTCAGCGCGGAGATTGTCCGCAGACGACTTGCCTGAACGACGATCGGCAACGATCTCGTAGCTGATCCTCTGGTTCTCGTTCAACGTACCGAGACCGGCACGCTCAACTGCGCTGATATGAACGAAAACGTCAGGTCCACCACCTTCCGGCTCGATGAAACCGAAGCCCTTGGTGCTATTAAACCACTTAACTTTGCCGATAGCCATTTCAGATTCCTTATGAAGTGGCACAAGCGGTAACACACGCGCAGGATAATGCAAACGTAAAAACCCCTGTCGGGGTTGCCGACAGGGGTTTGCATCGGATGGATGACATGAGGCGGGTCGCCATGGCCCCTATTCTAGCTCACAACGGCGATAAATGTTCCGAAACAAGCGCACAGTGCAGCCAAGCGCGGGCTTGCTAGGGCGCCTTGCAACGACACCCCGGTCATGTGGCCACGGCGAGGGCGGATACCCCGCCGTGACCTCAAGCTCATCTCACGATACGCCGTCGTTCGTCCTCAGTGAGCCCATCCAAAGCGCTTTGATCGAGCCGGCCTGCACCGAGAATCTGGACCGGGCCGCTCTGTTCCTGAGTGTCACGCTGGGTTTGCTCGCGCTTCTTCTCATCGTCGCCACTACCTCCTCCGCCATAGCCGAGCACTTCGACGATGATCACCGACGGCTGGGCGTTGCCGCCGCCCTGGGTCGGGGTCGTCGTCTGCTGGCTGGCGGCTGTCGCGTTCGAGGTGGAGAGCGCGGCCGAGACGTTCGGCCCCTGTACGGTGGGAATGCCCGCCGATGCCCCCTGCACCTGGATGTTTGCGGCATTGACGATCTGCAGCGCCGCGAGGTTGATGTTGCCGGAGACGCGGATGCCGGCCTCGCCCGCATCAATGGTGCCGAGCGGCGCGATCAGGTCGATATTGCCCGCTTTCACCTCGGGGATTGGATTGAGCGTGGCGATGCCCGCGCCCGACGACGGCACCACCGGCGACAGCGTCACATTGCCGTAACTGTCGTAGACGCGCCGCGGCGGCGTGTAGAGCACCGTGGTCTTGGCGCCGCGGCCGGCATTGATGTCGCCAGTTGCGGACCAGGCGAGGATATCGCCGCCGAAGGTCGTCATGATGCGCGACAGGCCGAGCAGCACGCTGCCACGGCTGTAGATCTGCACATTGCCGGCGCCTTGCGTCATGAGACCCGCCGATGCCGGCGGTACGGCGCCTTCGACACCAATGAGCAACTGCCCGCCGGGCGTCAGCATCTGGATGTCGCCGCCGAAATTGGTGTGCACGCCGGAGCCGCCAAACATGGTGATGTCGCCGAGATAGGCGTTCGGGCGCCCCGCATCGTCATCCGCGGGGAATAGCGCCGCGATCATCTCTCGGCCACGCAGATAACTGCCATAGCGTACGCTTTTAACGTCATTGTATTCGCGCCCACCTGCGGTGAGTTCGGCGAAATAGACATCGCGCAGGAAGATGCGCTGCTGCTCCGGTGCCAGCGTCACAAAGTAGGATAGTGCCTCGGCGTCGTTACCGGCAAAGCCGTAACGCTGCTTCAGCCAGGTCGCGAGCTCCTTCTCATAGGTCTTCGCGACCTTGCCCGAACCATCCAACGGCGTACCGGCCGGCAACTGATTGGCCGGATCGAGATAGCGCAGCAGCGCCTGCCATGCCGGACCGCGCTCACCCGCACCGGCCATCATGGAGACACTCGCACCCAAACGGTTGTCACCCGCAATCAGTTTACCGAGGCTTGTGATCGATCCCGCGTCAGCCTGATAGATGTTGCGACCAGCAGTGACCTCGAGCGCGCCCGGTCCGCCGATCCGCCAATTGGCATAAGTGATGTCGCGGCCAGCCTGGATGATCGAGACATCGGTCTCGTTGTTGTTGACTATCAGGCCGCCGCTGCCGACGATGTCGCGGCCGGCACGGATGCGTGCGGCGGTCGCGGCACTGTACCACGTCAGCGACGAACGCCCTGTCGTGGCCGCGAATTGCTGAACTTCACCTGCCTGCAGACCGAGAATATCGCCGCCGACGGCGTAGAACAGAGCCGGCGACTGGCTTCCCGCATGCAGATCGCGGCTACCGAGCGTGTCCGGACCGAAAGCGAACAACGGATAGTTGTTCACCAAGCCCGCAACGGGCGTGCCATAGTTCTCAAGCGTGCCTTCCGTGCTGGTGTTGGAGCGCGTGATGCGCAAAGGCCTTTGGCTCCAGCCAACGAAGGCCGGGTTGAACGGGGTCGGGATCGGCGTGTCGGCGCCGGACATGCTGATCGCGGAGCCGCCGCCGAACAGCGAAGTGCCGGCGAGAAATTCCAGCGCACCGGACGACGATGGCGCCAGCAAAATCGTCGCAGGTGACGTGTTGTTGGAGCCCGAGATCGCATAGCCGTAATAGATGCTTCCCGATGCTGCAGTCGCCCGCAGGACCGATGGATAGATGGCCCGGATGTCGCCGGCGGTGGTGTTGCTATAGGGCGAGCCATAGCTGATCGAGCGCGCCACGTCGGTGCCTGGCGTCAGGTTGCCGCCGGCGCTGAACAGGTTGATCGCGGTGCGGTCGGTCCACAGCGAGAACCAGCTCTGACCTTCGCCGGCGCGCGGCACGCCGCCGACGTCATAGGTCGATCCGTTGAAGATGGAGACGCGACCGGGATCGCTGACGCTGGCGAGCACGAGATCGCCCGGCGTGTTCAGATATACGGCGGAGTCGCCCGGCACCAGTACGAGACCTGAAGTGCTGATTGCTGCAGACGGCGTGAACGGATCGTTGGGCCGGATATCCTTGAAATCGCGCTTGCCATAAGTGAGATCGACATTGCCGATCGCGCTCGCAACGACCGATGTCAGTCCGCGCAGATTGATCAACGCGCCGGTCAGATCGTTCTTCTGCTCATTTGCGCCGATACTGCCGTTTTGTGTTCCCGCGACATAGGGATTGACGCTGCCGCCGACGCGCAAAGACAGATCGCCGCCGCCGGTCAGAGTGTGATTCCCGCCGGCATCGACGCGGCCGGTGCTGCCGACCGCAGCAATCAGACCCTGGCTACGTGGGAAGTCCTGCAGGTTGCCGCGCGCCTCGATGACGCCCGCGTCGCCGCCCGCACGGACGGTCAGATTGCCGCCACCCAGCGTGCCGAGTCCGGTGAAGCCGACAAGGAACGGCTCGCTGGCGGCATCGCTCATCGGATCGCGAACATAGGTACCGAAATTGATCCACCATGAAGTCGCCACCGACTCCGCGCCGCTGGCCGCACTGCCCGTTCCCTGGCGCCACAGCCAATTGCCGACACCGTCTGTGCCCAGTTGAGCACGAGGCATGCGGCTCTTGCCGCCGCCGGCGATATCGCCGGTGATGTTGCCGCCGACCGCGATATCGAGATTGCCGCCCTGCTCGGGATACCAGGCGCGATAGGCCGACATCGCTGCGTTATAGTCATTGACCTGCGCCCCTAGCGGCAATGTGCTGGGGTCGCGCAGGATGTTGAACGGATCCACGCCGTTCGCATTGCGGAGGGCTGCCGAAGGCGTGCCCGCGGTGTAGAAGCCGAACAGCGAATTCATGCGGAAATCGCCCGCCGCAGCAGCGCTGAGATCGCCGGTGCCGGTGCGCACGACACTGAACATCGGCGCAAAGTAGGTCAATCGCGTGACGTCCCGGACCGGACCGATGAGCTCGTTACACGCCAGGAAGGTACAATATCCCGACTCGAGGGCCCATGACGGGACCGGCGTGCCTTCCACGAAGCTGGGGTCGAATGGTAGTGCGTCCGGCCCCCAGGTGTATGAGATGCGCGCCGGATCGGTGACACAGTACGGACCGTAGTCGCAGACGCCCTGAAGATCTTCCGGCACCGGCGTTCCGGGATCGAGGCCGGCCTCCCGCGCGTCTTCACTCCATACAAGACCTGTGCCCCCGGGCACCACACTGAGGTCGGTCATCGCATGATGGTCCGCGAGAACAATGGAACCGCGCGCGCCGGGCACCACGGCCCGCCGGTCGGCGGATCCGAGATCGGCGCCGGCGGTGAATTGCATGCTCCAGCTCGTTGCGCCTTCGCCCAGCATCGGCGCCAGTGCCCAGTTGCGGCCCTGAACGCCATTCACCGTCGGCCGAAGATCGATCATCTTGTCGTCGATCAGCTCAACCTTGGTCATGCTCGGAATGACCGCGCCGCGGGGGATGGCCACCTGCGCATTGGCCGTGATCGCGACCGGGAGCTTGACGCCCTTCGGCCAGGTCAGGGCGCCGACGGAGGCATCGCTGCGCAACGCTGTACCGGCGCCAAGCTTCATGCCGCCGGTGACGGTCGTATCCTGCTGCATCACCGAACCGGCTGCATGTGCGATGCTGCCATCGGCATTATAGACGTTACCGCGCAGCACGGTGCCGGCCGGCAAGGTGTAGTTATCCGTCAGCGTGACATCGATCGGAACGATCGTGCCCTTCGGCAGGACTATCGCGTCTGTCGAGACATCGTAGCCGAGTGTCGCGCCCTTGGGGAACACGGTGCCCTTGTCGAGCACGACGCCGTCGATGGGTATCGACACTTCGGCGCCGAATGGCGTGTAGGCAATGCCATTCTTGTCGCGCCACTCGGCGAGATACCAGCCCTTGTCGTGCGGCGTCGTGGGCGGCGGCGCGAAGCCGTCATTGATACTGCCATAGATGTTGATATTGCCCTTGGCACGGATCGCGAGCGCGCCCGGTTCGCCGAAGCCGCGGCGCGCGTCGTTGCCGCGGTCGCTGCCCGGACCGTAGCGATAGCCCGACAGGTCGAGATCGCCGGCGATCGTCAGATCGCCGTTCGGATTGTCCGTGCTGACCTTGCTGGCGATCTCCATACCCGGACGCAGGTGATAGTCGCCGAGGCCGCTCAGCTTCGCGCGAAGCGTTGTGTTGGCAAAAGCGCGATCGAAGAACTTGCTGTTATCCGCATCGAGATCATCGAGATAAGCTTGCGTGATTTCCTGCGGCTTGTGGCCGGTGGAATCGGGCGCCGATGAAAGCGGTGCGTCATCGTAAATGCGGAACGCATTGACCGCGATGGTCTTCGCGCCGCGGATCGACGGCATACCCAGCACATTAACAGCCACGTCGTCGGCACCGTCATCGCCGCGCCCGCCGGCCTTGTCGTTGGTTACGCCGATGCGCGGCGCGTTCAAGGTCAACGTGCCGCGCGCGACACCGTCGTTCTGACGCGCGCCCGAGCCGGCCACAACGCCGGTGCCGGCGCGCAGATCGATCGACGCACTGCTCGCCAGGGTCAACGTCCCCTGCCGCGTCGTCAGATCGACGATCGCGCGGTTCGGACTGTCGATGATCTTGCCGTAGCTGTCGAAGCGCATGCCGGTGCCGTGGGCATCGAGCGTGCCGTTGATCACGAGGTCGTTCATAGCGGCGAGACGGATGGTGCCGACCTGAGTGCCGCTGGCATCGATGGTGCCGTTGACGGTCAGGCTACCACCGTCGAGGGTGATCTCGATATTGCGCGCCTTGACCTCGTTGCCGACGACCAGATCGCCCTGCTTGATCTGGAAACGCCGCGCGCCGAACACCTCGCCTGCATTCAGGCGCGCATTGAGGCCAGCGAAATCCGCAACGGTCTGCGCACGGATCGTCAACTCCGCCGCATCGTATGGCACGACCGTTCCGCCGGCATCGTAGTAGCCGGTGGCCGAACCGAGGATGCGGCCGGCAAGATTGACGTGACCTGCGCCGGCGCCGAGCGCCGTTGCCTGGAGCGTACCGCCGCGATTGTTGACGGCCGACAGGTCGATCGTCGATCCCGCTGCCTGCAAGATATCGCCCGACGTGCTCGACAGCACGATGTCGCCGCCATTGCTGTAGCGGGTCTGCTCGAAGAACGCGATGGCGCGGCCGGACAGATCGACATGGGCATTGTCGCCGAGCATCAGCAATTGATCGGCGGTCGCCGACAATTTGCCCGACGCGAGCGCGATATTGCCGTCGATGGTGACATTGCGGCCGGTGAAGGCAAGCTCCGCTCCGAGTGCATCGCGCTTCGCTGCGCTGGCGCCCTGCGAAGTGAAGACGATGTTGCCGCCGGCTGTGATGCGATTGACCGAACCGGCCTCGCCGGTCAGCACCGGCGCACTCAGCGTGAGGTCGCCGCCGCTATAGACATAGCCGCTGCCGGCGACGTAGCTGCCCTGCTGGTGATAGACGCCGAGTGTGCCCTTGGCATTGGCCGAGATGGATTCGCTGGCACGCAGATTGACCGCGCTGAAACCGACAGCGAGACGATCGGCCAAATAACCCGTTTGCGGCTGGGTGTTGGGGCCGTAGCCGAACACAATACGCTGTGCCGCGATATCCAGCGTGCTGCTGCCGAGCAGACTGACGATCGCACCGCCCGGCGTATTGGGCGTCTCGCCCTCATCGCTGCGGACCGGCGGTTTGACGGGGAGGCCCGTCCAGATGAATTCGCCTGTCGTGATGGTCGCCTTGTCGCTGGCCGCACCATAGCCGTAGATCGCGGGCGTACCGAGCACCAGCCGTTCGATCGACGAGATGCCCGTGGCGGGATCGAGCGTGTCGAGCGCCACGGAGCCGTAAATATTGACGGACTCGCGGACATTCAGCACCAGCGTCTTCACCGCCGGAACACCTTCTCCCCGATTGCCGGCAAGCAGACGCGTAAGGATGCCCTGGTTCATCGACAAGCCGGACGGAAGCTGCTGGTTCGCAGCCGCTTGCGCCAAAGCGGCGTCGCTGCCGAGATTGACCGACGACACGGCAAAAACGAGATTCTCTGCGCCGTAGCGCACATTGTCTGCGAAGGTGAACGCCTTGTCGGTGCCCACGGCGATGGTGCCGCGGCCGAGGATCGTCGTCTCGCCGCTGCAGGCGCCGCTCACGCAATCGCCAATGCGGATGCTGCCCGGCTGGGTGCCGCCGTTGCTGACAGGCGCCAGCATGTTGATCCAGCCATTGGATACCGCAAACACGCCGGCGTTGCCGGCAGAGAACACGACTCCATCGCGGGAGTCATAGGCGGGTTTGCCGCCGGCGAGCGTGTTGATGGAGGCCCCCTGCTCCACCGTGATGCCGTCGCGCCCCGAGATCAAAAACACTTCCGCGCCGGTAAGTGTTGCGCCGCTGCGAACGGTCGTGCTCCAGCCACTGCTGGCAAATGTCGCGAGCGTCCCGGCATAGGCCAGGTTCAGACGGCCGCCGATAAGCAGACGCGGCGCATTGAATGCATTGAGTTCGTCGGCATAGACCGACGCGCCGTTGAAGCCGGCCGTCGCCTGCTGGCCCTTGCCGAGAATCTCGATAAAGGACGCCTCAAGCGACACGGCACCGCCATAGCCCACAGTGCCGGCGGCCGGATCGAACAAGGCGCGGCCGTCGAATTGCAACAACGGTGCATCGACGCGCTGTTTTGAATTGCCGAAATCGAGCAGCAGATTATGTGCGTCGGCAAGGATCTCACCGCGGATACCTCCGCGCCGCGCCGAGTCGGCCAGCACGAAAGCATCGTAGCCCATGGTGTTGTAGCTCGAATGCTTCCGCATCGTGTCTGACGGCGTAACGATCACCCGATTGGCGAGCGCCGACCGGATCGATGTGTTGGCGACACCGAGATAGCCGTTCGACACGTAGGAGCCGGTCTCGGTCGCGAGCGTCACGTTCGGGCCGGTATGTGCCGCGCCGATCTCGACGCGGAACGCGCCTGGCAGCAACGCATAGTTCGCCGGCATCAGCGTATAGGTCCCGGCTTTGAGGCCACCGACATCGGACGGCAGCGTGACCTGCTGGCCGATCGTCGGATCGCTGGCCTCCAGCCCGACGGGCGCAACGCCGCCGAAATAGGATGGCACGATCGCATAGACGCCGTTCTTGGCCGAGCTGAAGTCGAGACCGGGGCTTGCATTGACGAGCGGCGTTCGGATCACATCCACCGAACCGCCGCGGCCGCTGACGAAGCCGGCGCCGACGAGTTCGCCGCCGCCCGACAGATCGAGCACCGCACCGCTGCGACCGATCACGCTGTTGCCGGCGAGCGAGATCTGTGACGTGCCGAGCGCGCGCGGCGTGATCGTCTTGCCGGCGACGCTATAGCTCTGGCCGTCCGACGTACCGCCATACGGCATCAACAGTCCGGCGGCGCTCACCGAGGTCACGCTGCCCGACATGAGTTCGACATTCGCGGCAGGCATGTAGGTGCCGCGCAAATCCTGTCCGATGTTGATCCGCCCCATCGGCGCGCGAACGACGCCGCCCTGGCGCACGGTATTGGCGCCGAGCGACAGCTCGCCGAACACCGAATAGGGTGCCGCAATATCGCCGTCACGTGCGCGGCGGATGTCGAGAATCCGTCCGGCGTCGTAGCCGGCCACGATCTGCGCGACAACACCGCTGTCGGGATAGATCTGCGCTGCGGTGATGGTGAGATCACCCCGCGTATGCAGTTCCGTGGTCACCGAACCGCTGAGACCGCGTCCCGCGAGCCCCCCGAGCAGACGCAGATCGCCACGGCTGAAGATCTCGACGGAATCGAAACCGCGGCGGTCGGTCACAACCACCGGACCGGTCAACATTTTAACTTCACCGCGCGCGCCGAAGCCGACACGATCCCGGATATCCACGTGATCGGCCGATACGAAGAACGACGCCTCGCTGCCGCGCGATGACGCACCGTTGCGCCATGTCACCGTCGGAATCATCTGACGGTCCTCCGGCGCCCGCGTCGCGGCGGCCAGCCTGACATAGGCCGATGCCAGCGATACCTGAGCATTCGAAGCGGCCGTCTCGCTGAGCGCATAGGCGCCACCATAGAGACGGATGCTCTGCGCCAGCGACAACGCGACATTGCCGTCGAACGACAGGATGCCGTTGACCAGCAGCGACAGATTGCCGAAGCCGCCCTGCGCGATCTGATCGACACCAAGACGGCCGACGCCGTATACAAACGCAGGATCGGCCTCGCCGAACTGAAGGTCGGCGCGCAGTCCGCTTCCTTGAAACACCTGCGACAAAATGAATTCGCGCGATTGGCGGACCGCGTTATCAGGAGTATTGGCGATCGACGAGAAGATCGGTGTCTCCAGCGCGATTGCCAGCGTACCGCCGGCTGCCGACGCACCGCCGGCCTGCGCGCGGAACGTGCCATCGAGGTAGAGACTATGCGCGGACTTCAGCACGATGGTGCCGCCATTGCTGGCGACCTCGATCGGTGCGAGGCCATTTTCGCCGGACACGTTGATCATGGCGCGCGTGCCGGAGGCGTCGAGCAAGGCGCCCGGCCGGATGACGACCGCAATGTCCTGGGTCGGCCCATCGCCGGTCGCCTCCCAGTCGTGGCTGCCGCCGATGGTGATCGTGCCGCCGGCCTGCACGGTGCCATAGCCACCTTGCCCCACGGCTGCACGCGCCGCGACATCGAGAACCGCCTGTTCGCCGATCCAGATCGCGCGTCGATGCGCGTGCTGCGACACATTGGTGGGAATCGAAGCAGGCGGCCCATCGATATTGATGTCGATCTTGCCGCCGAAGGCATTCAGCCGTCCCTCGACATCGATCTGGCTGAGCGCACCGCCGAGCAGGCTGATGCTGCGGCCCGGATCGACCGAGACGGTCGCCTCCTTACCGATGACGATGTCGCCACCCAGCAGCAGTTGCTGCGAGCGCAGTACGAGATCGGCACCGTTGCGCTGGGTCAAGGTGCGCTTCATCGGATTATCGAGATAGAGCGGCGCCTGCACGACCTGAAGCACGGCGGCGCGATCGCCGGCATTCAGTGCGGCGGTGTCGCGCACCTGATAGACCGGCGCGACGATCTCGAGTTTGGTGCCGTCGGCAACCGTGACACCGCGATAGCCGTTGATGTCGTATTTGGCGAAACCGCGGCGGAAGAACTCCGGCGTCAGCAACAACTGCCGATCCGCGACCGGCGATCCGGCCGCGGCGATCAGCACCGACGAGGTCGCGATCGTCAGCGTACCCGCGCCGCCGATGCCATAGCCGCGAATGTCGCCCTCGAGGCGAAGGGTCGAATTGAACGCGTTGGCATTGACCGACTTGCCGCTCACCAGCGTGACACTGCCGCCCTTGCCGCCACTGACCTTGCCATCGACAAGCAGCGCCGCGCCCGACGACACGTCGATCAGCGCGCCGCTTTCAATGGTCAGATCGCGCGATGCCTGCAAATCGACGGCGCCGCCGTCCAGATGGCCGAGCAAAGCCAATGTACTGCCATCCGCCGTCGTGTCGCCGACGACACCCGAGACGTCGATCGCCGCGCCGCTGCGCAGCGTGAGTGACGGCTTGATGCCGTTGACCAGCTCTTCCAGCGTCGCCCCTGTGCGAACCGATGTGAACAGGTTGGTCGAGGTCACCCGTCCGCCATGGGCGGTGACATTCGCCTTGATGTCGATGCTCGCAGCGGTCATGTCGAGCGTGCCGCCATCGGCGAGGATCAGGCCGTGATCGATGCTGATGCTGCCGCGGGTGCCGAGATCGAGACCGCCGAGGCGCTGGCCGCTGAGCCGGTCCGCATCGAGCCAAAGCGTATTGACACGATCGGTCGACAGCGCGCTGCCCGCAGTGAGGCCGGCAGCGATATCCGCAATCGCCCCGATGCGAATGTCCGTGTTGTGCAAGCCAGTGCGGCCGATCGCGGAGTAATCGGCAAGGCCGAGCACGCCGGCGAGCGGCACGGCGTTCTGGACCTGCTTGTAACCATCAGCTTCCGCCGATACGCGTGCCGAGGTCTGGCGCGCGCCCTTGACGACATCAGCGATGATGTCAGCCTCGATGATCGCAGTCGGCGTCGAAAGATTGAGACGACCGGCATCGCGGCCAACCGTGTAGCCGGCCTCATAGCGCCAGGACGACGCGCGGTCGAACAACGTGGTCCATATCTCGGTCAGCGCGGGGAGCACCTTGCCCTGGACATTGTGCGTGCGCGTGAAACCGCCGGCCAGGCCGAGAAACTTCATGTCGGCCGGCGCATTATCGAAACTATAGATGCGGCCGTCGGAACCGATCAGCTTGGTCGAGTAGATGCGGCCGCCGTCATAGCTGACCGAACCGCCGGAAATATCGAAACGCGCGCCCTGTTGCGCGATCACATCCTTGGCGGCCAGCGTGATGGTGCCGCCGAGTGCCGTCCATTCGCCGATCGTGTGCGCGGTGTTGGCGAGGTAGCCGCCGACTTCGAGCAGCCCGCCCTTCGTGTAGTAACGGTCGCCGGCATAGCCACCGGTGCCGTCCGGCAGCAGAACGAGATCGCGGATATCGATCCAGACGTCCTTGCTAAGCAGCGCGGCGTTGTCGCGGTTCTGTGGCGAATCTCGCAGCTCGTTGCCCTGCACATTGACGCGCACCTGATTGGCCGACATCGGCCGCACCGCACCGCGCACGCCGGAGACATCGATGCTCGCACCGGTCTCGACGAACACGCGCTGGCCGGCGCTGACCGCGACCTGGCCGCCTTGCGCCATGGTCTGCGACTGGTTCTGGAACGTAACGATCCCGCCGGTGACGACCTCGATGCGCGACTGATCCTGCCGATCCGCGAGACGCGACAGATTGTCGAACAGGCCGAGCACGGCGTTGTAACGCAACAGATTGGCGTCCGCCGACGCTTTGATCAGCGCGCTCCTCTGGCCGTCGAGGGCCGTCTCGCTGCTGTCGAGTTCGGGTAGAATGGCGGTCACGCTGCCGCCGGCGAGCGTGATACGTCCCTGCTGGTCCGCGGCCGAATTGAGCAGATGAATGGTGCCGCGCGTGTTCACCGACGTGGTGGCGATCAGCACGCCACTCTGGTTAAGCGAGCGCCCCGCCAGCGTGATATCGCCCTGCTGTGCGAAAATGTAGCCGCGGTTGTCGACACGGCCGCTGGTGCTACCGACATCGACCAGCGGCGCGATCTCGAGGCCGCGGGTGGTCGAGATGGAGTTGCCCGTCGTGCTAAAGCCTGGGCGCAACGCAAAATGATCACCAGCAGCCAGAATGGTCTGGCCGTTCCGGGTCTCGATCTCGCCGGCATTGCTCACCTCCGAGCCGATCATCAGCACGAAGCCGCCACCCGACGTTACCGACGATGGCGCATGGGTTGCGATCGAGGCGCCAGCTTCGACAACAACCTTGCCACCTGCCGCGGTGAAGTTCGGCACATAGTTGCCATTGACCTGCTTGCTGAAGATGCCATTGGCGCGGAAATGATCGGGGTCGAGATCGGCGCTGGACGCGACGAGCGATCCGACATTAACTTGGCTGTTGCCGCCAAAGATGATGCCGTTGCGATTGATGACCAGCATCTGGCCGTCGGCCTTGATGTTGCCGAGGATCTGACTCGGGCCGACGCCGGCAGCGACGCGGTTGAGGACGGTCCAGTTGCCGTTGCCCTGCTGGTCGAAGGTCAGCGTCGTCCGCGCGCCGACATTGAAACTCTGCCAGTTCAGGATCGCCTGCTGCGTGGTCTGGCGGATATTGACTTGGGTTTGCCCGGCACCATCGACACTCTGCGTCGGCGTGTTGGCGCCGTTCCAACCGGCCGGCATGTTGGGCAGCAGACCACCCGCACCGATCCCGTTAGGCACGGCCAGTGGCGCTGTGGCTGACACCTGTGCTGCGGCTGCAGCCGCCCGCGCGGCGGCCTGGATGCCCTGCATATCCTGCACCGCGCGTGCAGCACGCGCCAGCGATTGCTGCGACTGCCGCGCCGCCGCGGCCGCCTGCTGCGCCGCCTGCGCTGCGGCATCGGAGGCCACGTTTGGCGCCGAAACGGCGCCACCCGCGCCGCCGCCATTGAGAGACCGCGCCTGCAACGATGGCATCGACATCAGGAGCGTCACTGCGCTGACCGTCGTCAGCAACGCAGTACCACGCGAAAACACCTGAAGCTTGTTGATATGCGACGCCATGACTGCCCCTCGTGCAGTGCGATCAAATCGCACCGTGACCATTCCAGCGAAGGACCAAAGGAAAACGATATCGACGTCCGTCGATTTGCTGCGGGTCTTACAACCGGACAGCACATCGCAGATGACGTCAACGCGCCTGCCTTTCGTTTCTTCGTTTGATTGTCCTTAAGACGGTTCAAGGCAGGCGGGACTGAACCGTTTCACAAAAACTTCGCAAACAATTCGCTCAGGAAATAATGACGATCGCGCCAGGCAATGTGGTGACCTTGGCGCCATAGGCTTCGCGCACCATGGCGATCAGGTCATCGACGCGATCGATCGGGATGCGGACGTCCACGGGCCGCCGGCCCAACGCTTCGTTGGCCAGGACAATGCGACCGTTGCGATAGCGATTGACCTCATTGACGACCTCGGCGAGTGGCGCCTGTCGAAACACCAATTGTCCCTCGCGCCATGCCATGACGGCGACCGGATCGACATTGACCGGCGAGCCGAGCGCACCATCCGCATAGGCGATCTGCCGCCCCGCGCCGAGATCGGCAGACCGACCGGCATAAGTGATCGCAAGCGCACCGCGATGACATGTGACCACCGAGCGTCCTGCTTCGCAGCGCAAATTGAAATTCGCATCACTAGCTCGCACAAGCCCACCGCCGGCATCGATCGATACCCCAGCGTGATCCCGCGTGGATACCGAGATCGCGGCCTCCCCCGAGACCAGTTCGACCCGGCCCGCGCCGGCATCGCCAAGCACATTGAGGCTGCTGCGCGTATTCAACTCGATCGTGACGCCATCGCTGACCGCGATGGAGCGACGTTCGGCCGTCCGAGTCCGGTAATCGGCGGCGAATTCCCGTGGCGACGGCCATAGTTGTAGCGGCGGCCGCACGACCAGATAGCCAGCCCCCGCCAACGATGCCGCCATCGCGCCGCCGAGAAACCAACGCCGCGATGGAAGACGACGGGGCGCGACCAACCGCTCCGATCCACTGGCCACGCCTGGCCGTTGCGCGACTTTGCCGAGACGGTCCCACAACAGATTGGCCTCGGCAAAGGCGCGGGCATGAAGCGGGCTGCGCGCACACCATTCTGTCAGCGCCTGCGCATCGGCAGCGGTCGCATGGCCCGATGTCAGGCGCACCAGCCATTGCTGTGCCTCATATTCGATGCCCTGCGGTCCACTTGCATCCGTCATCGGAGCGTTTTTCTCTGCCTCTGCCACGACCTATGACTCTTTTGCGAGGCCGGGACCGAACCTGCGGACGATTTTTCTTCCGAGTTTTCCTGCGCAGTGCTGCAAGGCCTGCACGAGCTCTTTCTCGACCATCCGCGATGAAATACCGAAGCGCGCCGCGATGTCGGCATGCTTCATCTCGTCCACCCGTGCCAGCAGGAAGATCGCCTTGCGCCGCGGCGTCAACTCGTTCAGCGCAGCAGCGAGCGCATCCATCTCCCGCCGCGCATCGGCGATACGCTCCGGATCAAGGGTCTGATCCATCATGTGCCTGAGAGCCTCGACCTCGGCAGCCGACAGTTGACGGTTATCCGCCGCCCGCCGATCTGCGGCCTCGTTGAGCGCCATGCGGAAGAGATAGGACTCCGGCTTCTGGATGCCGCTGGCATCGCCAATGCGATCCAGACGCAACCAGGTTTCGTGCAGCACTTCGGTCGCAAGCGCATCCGAACCCAGACGCCGACGCAGCCGTTCACGAAATTGCTGGTACTTGGCTTCGAAAATGGCGCGGATCTGGACCGCCGATGTCTCCGTCATGGCACATCTGCCAGATGGCCGCGACATGTCTCATTGGCATTGCCGCGCCTGACCATCACCGTCACGGGCTGAGGCAATCCCGCCGGCGGCGGCGCCAACCGCATCCGCGCCACGGTATCGACGATGATCGCGCGCTCATCCTCGGAACCAGCCGAGACCGGGTGGACGGCATCGATGGTGCCGGCAGGTCCGATCCACAGTTGCACCACCGCCCGGTAGGCATCCATACGTATCGCGGGGTTCCCGCAGACCGACCGTTCGATCGTCGTTCTGAGGCGCGCGAAATACGGATCGAACTTGCCATGCGCGATCTTTTCGCGCTGTTCGTCGTCAGGCGGTGCGGATGTGTTCGGCCCCACAGCAAAGGAGGTATCGCCGATCTCCCGAAACGACAGACCGGTTCCGGCCAGCAGAATGCGCAAGGCCTCGCGCGGGACAAGCCTGCCGCTGACCGTCGTGGATTGCTTGCCGTCCGTCAGCTTGGCATCGACCAGCGTCGCCATGCCTGTCCGTTCGGCAAATTCAGCCAAAGCGGCGGGAAGACTTTGCGCGCGGATATCGAAACGATGCACGTCATTGACCGCGAACGCCGCATCACTGGAAAAAACCACGCCCATCAGATTCATCGCAAGACCGATTGCGATGCCCCGAGGCGCTAGACACGGCGCGGGCATCTTCATCCACCTTGCATCCACGGGCACGCAACAGATCACGTGCCTATGGGACAAATGTTACAACGAGATGTCAGTCGCTCCGGCCGTCCACCGCGCCTGTGCCATCCGCCCCTAGATGCGGTTATTGCGTGCGAGAAACCGAAGTCAGCACAGCCAAATCCTAGCGAGATTTCAACGTCATACGTGTTCGCAATTTTATTCAGACTGGCGCGTCACCCCAAGGTTGGGCAGAGAATCATCGGCGATTTCAACAGGGCAGACCGCTTCGATCTTTCGTGTTGGACGTTCCAGATCGCCGTCCCTCAAGCTTAAATCGACAAACATGACGCCCGGCCCCTACAGGAAAACTCGAACGCGATCATGAGCCGATGGATTGGCACGATCGCGCCGATCGAGAGTGAATCCTGACCAAAATGATCCGCGATATCGCGGGTTCGCTACGTCGATCAACGGGGACGTGCCGCCAGTAGGTCACTGGCGGCACGTGATGTCATCGGTTCACGAGACGCTTCGGCAACGTCAGGGTCAGCAATGCGCCGATTATGGCGACGCAGGAAATGAAGATGACGCCGTTATTGGTGCTTCCAGTCAGGTCCTTGACCACGCCGACGACATAGGGGCTGACGAAGCCGCCAAGTCCGCCGAAGCAATTGATCATGGCGACACCGGCTGCCATGCCGACCCCCGACAGAAACAGTCCAGGAATGGTGAACAGCATCGAGGTGGTGCTGTAGGCGCCGATCGCCGCGATGGTCAGCGACAGCAGAGCCCATCCCATCGAGCCGTGAAACCAGACGCTACCGAGAAGGCCGATACAGACGCATGTGAACGGCCCGACCAAATGCCAGCGTCGCTCGCGCGTGCGATCTGAACTGCGTCCGATCAGGTACATCACCAAGAAAGCGGCACTGAACGGAATAGCGGTGTAGAAGCCGACATGCATGATGTCGCCGACATTGAGCTGCTGCACGAGGGTCGGGAGCCAGAACGAGACGCCATAGGAGCACACTGCAGAGCAGAAGCAGATCGCGATCATCTTCCACACCCGGCGATCCTGCAGCGTCGCCGCCAGCGACACCGTGGCACGGTCGTTCTTCGTCAGTTCACGCTCGGCTGCAAGGTCCGCTTCCACCGCGGCCTTCTCGTCGGCCGTGAGCCAGCTGGCATCGCCGGGCCGATCAGCCAGATATTTGAGGCAGACCAGGCCAAGGATCAGGGACGGCACCGCCTCGATCACGAACATCCACTGCCAGCCGGTGAGCGAATGGGCGCCATGGGTCCACTCGATGATCGCGCCCGACAACGGCGCGCCGAGCATGCCCGACAGCGGCACGGCGCCGACAAACAGCGCGACCATCTTGGCGCGGCGCGTCGATGGAAACCAGTAAGTGAGATACAGGATCACACCCGGATAGAAGCCGGCCTCGGCCGCGCCGAGCAGGAAGCGCAGCACGTAGAACTGCATCGGTGTCTGGGCGAAGGCGAAGCAGGCCGAGATGATGCCCCAGAGGATCATGATGCGCGAGATCGTCTTCTTCGCGCCGACTCGCATCATGTAGAGGTTGCTCGGCACCTCGAAGATCAGATAGCCGATGAAGAAGAGGCCGGCGCCGAGGCCGTAGACCGACTCGCTGAAGCCGAGATCGTTCAGCATGTGCAATTTGGCAAAGCCGATATTGATACGGTCGAGATAGGCCGCCACATAGCACGCCATCAGCAGCGGCATGATGCGGAATGCGATCTTACGATAGACATTCGCCTTCTCGGCGCTTGTCTCTGGAACAGAAAAACCGTCGACTACAGCCATTGTGAACCCCGCTATTCCTCGTTTGTAATACGCTGGACTTTCGTCCGGCGCTTTCTCAGATCTTTCAGTCGCACAGCCGGATGATCGCTTCGACCTCGACCGCCATGCGCGAGGGGAGCGATGACGCGCCGGTTGCAATCCGGACATGGCGACCGGCGTCGCCCAGCACAGAGGTGAAGAGTTCTGACGCGCCGTCGAGTACCTTCGAGTGCAATTCGAAATCCTCGCGGCAATTCACAACGCCGGCGACCCGCGCAATGCAGACCACCTTGTCCGGGTCGTCACCGACCACCTGCGCGAGATGACCGAGAATGTTGAGCCCGCATATGCGAGCGGCCTCCTGGCCCTGTTCGATGCTCAGATCGACACCGACCTTGCCGGCGAATTTGAGCACACCGTCCAGTCGCGGCGCCTGGCCTGCGATGAACAACAGATTGTCCACCTTCATGAACGGCACATAGCCGCCGCGTGGCGTGTTGCTCGACGGCAGGGACAATCCAAGCGACAGAAGCCGCGACGAAATGGTGCGCGCTGTCATTTCAATTGCCTCCAGTCGCCGCGATGTCCCTGCCAGTTCACGGAGTCGCCGAGGGTCCGCTGAACGGTCAGCTTGAGCGAGCGGATCAAACCTTCCCATTCGCGCGCGCTGATGCCGTCCACCGCCGGCTCCGGCGCCATGAACATGCCGTCGACGCCGCCGAAATTGACGCAGCATTCGATGCAGCGCGTTTCGAGTTCGGGATCGTGGAACACCAGCGGGTTTTCGAGCAGTGCCGAGAGCGCCGCGATGACGCCGGTCGCGCCCCAGTTCGAGACATTCGCCACAACCAGAAAATCCGCTGCAGTGACGGCGGCCACGCCGCCTCGACCGGGCACGCCAGCATCTGCGGCCTTGGGCGAGAACTTGACCAGATCCTCGGCGATCACGCCCATGCCGAGTTCATTGCCGCCGTCGCCGATGCCAAGGAACGAGATGTCGGCAGCCCTCACCTGCTCGAACAGATAGTCAAGGTCGGCAACCATGCCGTCGAGCGGACGTCCGCCGAGACCGTGATAGAGGCCCTTGGCGTTGCGGCCGGGCCGCTCGATGGCGATCGCTGCGCTCGGTTTGGTGCTCTTCACCAACTGGTCGCAAATGGCACGTGACCCCGCCTTGTCCTTCGGCACGGCCTTGATATAGACCGGACGAAGATATTCGAGCGGCTTGATGATGCCGTCCGCTGGAAACGGCATCGGCGCCAACCCGGCACCGCGGCAGGTGGCGATCATCATCTCTTCCCAGTCGGTATCGACCACGATCACCGACTCGCGGCGAAAAGCCATGAAGAATGCACGGGCGAGCAGCGCTGCACCGACAGGACCGTCGGTCTCAGGAACGCCGCCGCCTTCAGGGAATCCCGTCGCGATGAGAATCGGACCGGGCCGCTGGGTCGTCGCCTTCAGCAACAGCTCTGCAGCGCCCATGCAGACGGCGCCGGGCTGGCGCGATTGCAGAGCGTTGTACAAATTCTCGATCAGACCGACGCCGGTGTAGTCGAGGCGCATGAAGTCGTCGATCGATTTGGCCACGCGCTTGTACGTGTTGGATTCGCGATTGAGCATGACGAAGCTTTTCTCTCGGAGAACGATCAGGCGTTCAGGGCCTGAATGAAAACGGGCGTATCGACATTGCCGCCGCTGAGAACGATCGCCACCGTCTTGCCTGCGACTTCGAGCTTGCCGGAGAGGAGCGCGGCCAGCGGCACTGCGCCGCCGGGCTCGACGACAAGCTTCAGGTGCTGATAGGCCGCCTTCATCGCCTGACGCACTTCGTCGTCGGTAACCACGAGGCTGCCCGCAAGTAGGGCCTTGTTCACCTCGAATGTCAGCTTGCCCGGCCGTGCGACCTGCAGCGAGTCGCAGATCGAGGTGGCGCCGGGCGGGTTCGACTCCGGTTGGCCGGATTTGAGCGAGCGGGCGAGTTCGTCGAAACCTGCGGGCTCCGATGCATAGACCAGAGTGTCCGGTGACGTTCCCTTGATCGCGATCGCAGTGCCGGCGATCAGGCCGCCGCCGCTGCATGCCGCGATCACTGCATCGAGCTTTGCGCCAGCGTCGCTGGCCTGCTGAATGATCTCCAGACCAACCGTACCCTGCCCGGCCATGATATACGGATCATCATATGGCGGCACGATCACGGCGCCGTTCTTCGCAGCGATCTCCGCACCGATGGTTTCGCGGTCTTCCTTGATGCGATCGTACAGACGCACCGTCGCGCCATAATACCGGGCGCCCTCGATCTTCGCCTTCGGAGCGTCCTCGGGCATGATGATGGTGGCGGGAATGCCGAGACGATTGCTCACCGCTGCGATAGCGAGGGCGTGATTACCGGATGACCATGCCACGATACCGCCCTTGCGCTGGGCATCGCTGAGCTGAAGCGCGCGATTGCAGGCGCCGCGAAACTTGAACGCTCCGGTCTTCTGCAGTGTTTCGGCTTTGACGAGAACACGCGCCTTGAGCAGAGCGTTGAGCGTTTCGCTTTCCATCAGCGGCGTATGCACGATGTGCTCGCGGATGCGGGAATGGGCCTGCTGAATATCGGCCAAAGAAACGGGGAGCGCTTGTGGGACAGATATTGTCACGATGAATCCTCGGGCAGCTGTTTTCTTCTCCGCATTAGACTTTGTTGAATAAATAATGACAAATTATGATTTATCCGGGTTATTCATTAGATCACCTAATGAATGGATTGTCGGTGCGGCCCCTGCGGCACCACATCGGATTTGTTGCAGGAGCAGCTATCCACCGACCGGAAAGGGACAGATATGAACCTGAAAAGCCTGGAGGTGTTTTACTGGGTGGTGAAACTCGGCAGCTTCAACAAGGCCGCAGCCAAGCAGAACACGACCCAGCCGGCCGTCTCGCAGCGGATCTCCGCGCTCGAGACCGAGCTTGGCATCAAGGCCCTGCATCGCTCGACGCGCGCAATCGCGCTCACGGCAAAAGGCCGCGCACTGTTCGACTACGCGGAACGCCTGGTGACGCTGAAATCCGAGATATTGATGAATGTGGCTGACAAGAGCGCCCTGAGCGGAACGATCAGGCTTGGCGTCGCCGAAACCATTGTCCACACATGGCTGGTCGATTTTCTTGAAGAGGCACAGCGCAACTATCCCGACATCACGATCGATGTCGTTGTCGATATCACGCCGTCACTGAGGCCCGCCCTCGCCTCGGGCGAACTGGATATCGCCTTCCTGCTCGGCCCCAACACCAACAGCGAACTGGTCGAGGAGAAACTGTGCAGCTACGAACTCAACTTCATCGCGTCGCCTGCACTCAAGCTGCCAGCGCGTCCGCTCTCAAATAGCGAGCTTACGGCTCATCCGCTGATCATGCTCCCGAAACTCACTTATCCCTACACTTACCTGCGCAAGGCGCTCACCACCATCGAGCGCGGTCCACCGCGCATTCTCACGCATTGGTCACTTTCCACCATCGTGCGCATGACGGAGGACGGATTTGGAATCGGCGTGCTACCGAAGCTGGCGATCGCCAAGGAGTTGAAGCAGAAGCGGTTGCGTATCCAGAAAACCAACCTGCATCTGCAGAATCTCACCTTCGCGGTTGCCTATGCACGGGAAAGCGACGAAGTGACGAAGCTCGCCCTTGCGGATCTCGCACGCAGTGTCGCCAAGAACTTCGTGGCGGGCGCGCGCAATATCGACTAGCTGCCCGCTTGCACAGAATCTAAAACCGGTACCCACTTCTCGGGATCATGCTCTCGCCCTCCACAAACCCAACAAGAAACCCAAGGGAAACAGGCAGGCACGATCACGACGAGCCGACTTTCAGCGGCCCGATGGCCTGACTTCGCTAAGTAGCTCGGCGGTATGCTCGCCCAAACGAGGCGCGGGGCGCTCGATCTCTGGCTGCGATCGGGACCACCGGCCAGTCGATTTCATCGCCCTTATCGGCCCTTCGCTGGGATGTTCGACTTTCTCGAAGAAGCCGACCGCCTTCAAATGAGGATCGTCGATCAGGCCGTCGATCGTCGCCAGCGGAACGGCCGGGATATCGACACGTTCGAGCTCTTGCATCCACCAGTCGGTGGTGCGCGTGGCGACGACTTCGGCAACAATCCTGTACAGAGCCGTCGTGTTGAGGGTGCGACCTGACACGGTCGAGAACCGCTCATCCTCGAGTACACTCGCTTGATCGACGAGCCCGAAGAACGCCTTCCATTGCTTGTCGGTGACGAGCAGCAGACTGAGCATGCCATCCGATGTCGGAAACGGCCGTCGGATCGATGCGTATCTTTCAAACACGGCCGGGCCGTGCTGCGGCTCATAGGTACGGCCACCCATGTGATCGGACAGCACCATGAAGGCCATCGTCTCGAACATCGCGACCTCCACATGCTGGCCCTCTCCCGTCCTGAGACGGTGATAGAGAGCGCCAAGCGCAGCATTGGCTGCATTCATGCCGGTGACGCGATCCGCAACAGCGAACGGCGCGTAGCGCGCGCCACCGTCTTGCGATGCGCCAAGCGACGGAATCCCGACGGCCGCCTGGATCAGGTCGTCGTAAGCAGGCCGATCCGAATATGGACCGCCGCTGCCATAACCGACGATGCTCACATAGATCAGCGACGGATTGATTGCCTGCACATCCGCGTAACCGAGGCGCAGCCGCTCCATCGCCTTGGGCCTCACGTTGCAGATCAGGACATCGGTGTCCTTGAGCAGCGCCAGAAACGCTTCGTGTCCCGCCTGGGATTTGAGATCGAGCGCAATGCTCCGCTTGCCGCGATTGGCATGCAGATGCATCGGCCCCATGCCGCCGCTGCGCGATTGACCGATATTGCGAAGATTGTCGCCCTCCAGCGTTTCGACCTTGGTGACGTCCGCTCCCATCTCGGCCAAGGTCTGCGCAGCACAAGGCCCGGACAACATCGTGGTGAGGTCGAGAACCCGAACTCCGTGAAGCGGACCCGCCATTGCAAACTCCCTGATCGATCGTTGAATCCGGCGCGCTCTGCGGCGCCATGATTTTCTGCGGCGCGAATTATTCGTTGATGCGCGACGTCAGCCGGAATCGACCATGTCAAACGTGGCGGCGCTTGACTACCGACTATCGTTCGAATGTAAGAAATTCACAGCGAGCTAACGCGGCGCGATGTCGCCGCGTGCCCAGCCTTCCTTCGTCTGCGCGCGGAAATCTTCGAAGTTTCCGTTTTCAATCGCTGCGCGAATCCCCTGCATCAGCGTCTGATAGTAGGCGATGTTGATCTCCGACAGCAGCATCGCGCCGAGCGTCTCATTGGCGCGCACGAGGTGATGCAGATAAGCGCGCGAATAGTTGCGCGCCGCCGGCCACGGGCTCTCTTCGTCGAGCGGCCGCGGATCGTCCTGATGTCGCGCATTGCGGATATTGATCTGGCCATAGCGCGTGAACGCCATGCCGTGGCGGCCGTTGCGCGTGGGCATCACGCAGTCGAACATATCAACGCCGCGTGCCACCGCTTCGAGAATGTCCTCGGGCGTGCCGACGCCCATCAGATAGCGTGGACGATCCGTCGGCAGGATCGGCGCGACCTCCTCGATCATCGCCAGCATCACCGCCTGCGGTTCGCCGACGGCAAGCCCGCCGATAGCATAGCCGTGGAAGCCGATGTCGATGAGGCCGCGCGCGCTGGCATGGCGCAGCGTCGGCACGTCGCCGCCCTGCGCGATGCCGAACAGCATATAGCCGTCGGGCGCACTCTCGAAGGCCCGCTTGCAGCGCTCGGCCCAGCGCAGCGACAGCTGCATCGCGCGTTCGATATCCGCGTGCTCAGCCGGCAGCCGCACGCATTCGTCGAGCTGCATGGCGATGTCGGAATTCAGCAGCCGCTGGATCTCGACTGCACGCTCGGGGGTGAGTTCATACTTCGCGCCGTCGATGTGGGAGCGGAAGGTGACGCCCTGCTCCGTCACCTTGCGGAGCTGCGCCAGCGACATCACCTGGAAGCCGCCGCTATCCGTCAGCATCGGCCCGTTCCATGTGGTGAACTTCTGCAAGCCCCCCAGCGCTGCGATGCGCTCGGCGCCGGGTCGCAGCATCAAATGATAGGTGTTGCCGAGCACGATATCGGCACCGGCATCGCGCACCTCGCGCCAGTGCAGCCCCTTCATCGCTCCGATCGTTCCCACCGGCATGAAGGCCGGCGTCCGCACCACGCCATGTGGCGTCGTCAGGCGGCCGAGGCGCGCGGCGCCGTTGGAGCCGAGCAATTCAAAATGGTTGGCGACAGTCATTGAGGGCTTTCGTTCCGGAACAGCAGGCTGGCGTCGCCGTATGAATAGAAGCGATAGCCTGTCGAAATGGCATGCGCATAGGCCGCCTTCATGGTGTCGAGGCCCGCGAAAGCGGAGACCAGCATGAAGAGAGTCGAGCGCGGCAGATGGAAATTGGTGAGCAGGATATCGACGGCGCGAAAGCGATAGCCCGGCGTGATGAAGATCGCGGTGTCGTCGGCGAACGGCTTGATCACGCCGTCCTCACCGGTCGCGCTTTCCAGCAGGCGCATGGACGTGGTGCCGATCGCAACGATGCGGCCACCGGCGGCATGCGCCGCATTCAATGCATCCGCTGTCTCGCGCGAAATCGATCCCCATTCCGAATGCATCTTGTGCTCGGCGGTGTCGTCCACCTTCACCGGCAGGAAGGTCCCTGCCCCCACATGCAGCGTGACGCGATGCAGCCCGACGCCGCGCGCCTTCAACTTCTCTTCCAGCGACGGCGTAAAATGTAATCCGGCTGTCGGCGCAGCGACTGCGCCTTCATTCACCGCAAACATCGTCTGATAGTCGGCCGCGTCCTGCTCATCGGCGTCACGCTTCGACGCGATGTATGGCGGCAATGGCGGTGCGCCGAGTTCGGCGATGGCCTGATCCAGCGCCGGGCCGTGGAAGGTGAACGCAAACGTCACCTCACCCGCCTCGCCTTTGGCCTCCACCGTCGCATCGAGATGGCCGAGCAGGCAGACCCGGCCTTCATTGCCGAACCGCACGACATCGCCGGGCGCGAGCTTCTTCGCCGGCTTCACAAAGGCCTGCCAGCGCGAGCCATCCACGCGCTTGATCAGCGTCGCCTCGATCTTCGGCTCGGTGTCGCGGCTGATCCGGCGGCCGGTGAGCGAGGCAGCGATTACCTTGGTGTCGTTGACGACGAGCTGGTCGCCCGGCTTCAGCCAGTCGGGCAGATCGCCGACGGTGCGATCCTCGAGCGCCATGCCAGGCCGCACGACGAGCAGCCGCGCCGTCTCGCGCGGTGAGGCCGGGCGAAGCGCGATGTTTTCCGGTGGGAGCTCGAAGTCAAAGAGATCGGTGCGCATGGTCTCAAGGTTCATAAACGTGGATGCCCGGGCCATCTGGCGAAGCAACGCTTCGCGTATGGCCCGGGCATGACGTCGTCAGAGATGATCGTGACGATCAGGCGGCCTGATCAGCCGCCATATAGGCCTTCACGATCTTGTCCGGGTTCTGCACGGGCTCGCCGCGCTTGATCTTGTCGACATTCTCCATGCCTTCGGTGACCTTGCCCCAGACCGTGTACTGCTTGTTGAGGAACGAGGCATCGTCGAAGCAGATGAAGAACTGGCTGTCGCCGGAATCCGGATTGGCCGCGCGGGCCATCGAGGTGGTGCCGCGCACATGCGGCTCGGCGTTGAATTCGGCCTTCAGCTTCTGACCCGAACCGCCGGTGCCGGTGCCCTGCGGGCAGCCGGTCTGCGCCATGAAGCCGTCGATGACACGATGGAACACGATGCCGTCATAGAAGCCGTCACGCACCAGTTCCTGGATGCGGGCGACATGGCCCGGCGCCAGATCCGGGCGCATCTCGATGGTGACATTGCCCTGAGTGGTCTCAAGGATCAGAGTATTCTCGGTGACAGCCATGCTTTTCTCTCGCTTGGTTTGGGTTGGTTTCGGCGGTCGTCGAACCGCACTCGGAACGGGCGTCCGGCGACCGCGTCGCCTAGTCCCCCGCTAAATGGCATCGGCGTACACCGTTGCAAAGTCTCCATTACGGCGGTCCGGTAGGCGATGCTGTCCGCCTCGGAGGTCCCCGGCGTCTCGAAGGTAATCCGCGGCCGGCCGAGAAGTTCGCCGTCCCGCTTCAGGCTGAACAGCACGGTGATCTGCATGCCGGGATGGCCGGGCGGCAGCTCCGGCCCGCGCCAGCATTCCTTCAGCCGCAGGAAGATCCCGTCCAGCGTGCTCACCGCCTCGGCCTGCGCCGAAGCGGTATTCACATGGGCGGACCCGGCCAGCATCCATACTGCGAGGAGGACGATATGTCCGCGCCGCAGCATCGCGCCTCACTTGATATCGGAGGCAACCCGCACGGTGACCATCTTGTCGGGATCGGTGACCGAGCCCGAGGCAGAGCCCGGAGGCGCCTTCTTGAGCTTGTCCACCACATCCATGCCCGATACGACATCACCGACCACGGTATATTTGCCATTCAGCGACGAGCCATCAGCGAACATGATGAAGAACTGCGAATTCGCCGAATCCGGATCGCCCGCACGCGCCATGCCGACCACGCCGCGCTTATACGGCACCTGCGAGAACTCGGCCTTGAGGTTCGGATATTTCGATCCGCCGGTGCCGTTGAAATTCTTGCCGTCGCCGGTCTGCGCCATGAAGCCGTCCATCACGCGGTGGAACGGCACGTTGTTGTAGTAGCCTTCGCGCGCCAGGAGCTTGATCCGCTCGGCATGCTGCGGAGCGATGTCCGGACGCAGCTTGACGACGATGCGGCCCTTGGTCGTGTCGATGACAATGGCGTTCGCCTTGTCGAGACCGGCCGGCAGCGGCGCAGCGGCGGGAGCCTGTGTGGCAGGCGCCTGCGCGAAAGCGGGGACCGCGGAAAGCAGTACGGCAGCGAGGGCGAGAGTACGGATCATGACAACTCCGGATGCGAAGGATGCCGGTTAACCGGCGAATTTGGATGTAAGGGCCTTTGCGACGGCGTCCGGCACGAAGGCCGAGACGTCCCCCTGCATGGCAGCGATCTGACGGACCAGTG
This sequence comes from Bradyrhizobiaceae bacterium PARB1, assembly GCA_002256345.1. GTDB lineage: Bacteria > Pseudomonadota > Alphaproteobacteria > Rhizobiales > Xanthobacteraceae > Tardiphaga. The sequence goes on from NKIY01000002.1 coordinate 559,000, forward strand.
TGGCGGTGATCGGGCGGACTGCGACCGAGGCTGGTAAGAACACCGTTTGCACACCGGGTGCCATCGCCTCGTTCATGCCGACGATCTGCATTTCGTAATCGAGATCGGTGCCGTCGCGCAGGCCGCGGATCATGATGGTGGCGCCGAGTTCCACCGCGAGCGTGGTGGTGAGATTGTCGTAGGTGACGCAGTCGAACTGGCACCCGGCCTTGTCGGCGATCGGCCCGAACACCTGCTTGATCATCTCGAGCCGCTCTTCGGTGGAGAACAGCGGCTTCTTGCCGGGATGCACGCCGACGGCGACGACGAGCTTGTCGCACAGGCCGACGGCATGACGGACCACGTCGAGGTGGCCATTGGTGACGGGATCGAACGATCCGGGATAGAGCGCGATACGTGTCATGCGCTCACACCTAGCCTGCCGAAGGTGCCCCCGCAAGCGGCGTTGGTTCCACCCAGGACGCCCTGCCCGCCCGACAATATTTTTCGAACCGCCTCGAACCGGAATGCCGCTCGGCGCGTCTACTGGGCATCCGGGACGAGGCTGAAAACACTCGCTTTTCGGCGAAGTGTGTCGTCGCGAGCAGATGGATGAAACACAAACCGGCCGAGACGAAACCAGTTCGCCCGGTGACGACAATCTCCCGAAACCGGCCCTGACTAATCAGGCAGGCATAGGGACCGACGAACAACCGGGTCAAAATGACCCAACTGACAGGGGACCGTCATGATCAAGGCTCTTTCTGCCGTTGCGATCGCAGCTTTCATTGCCGCCGCCGTCACCGTTCTCCCCGGCTTCGCGCCACGGGTCGAAGCGTCGGTTCCGGTGGCCCTGGCCAAGGCTGACCGTCTGGACGTCAAGGCTGTCGGACGCACCTGCTCCGAACAGGCCTGGCCAAATTTCGAAGCCGCCTGCCTGCGCAACGCCGCGACCAGGGTGATCAACATCAGCGAGGTCCGCGTGGTGACCACCGATCGTCACTAGCTCGGCACAGCAACATCGCATCAAAAAGCCCGCGGCATGACCGCGGGCTTTTTGATGCGCGCTCCCCTGCCGGCAGCGGATTCTTCTAGACAACATAGCGCGTCGACGCGTCCTGCCGGCGGAACAGCGCTGACACGAGGATCATGAAAAGCGTCAGGTTGAGGAAGCGTCCGGCGAACGATCCGAACGTATTGACGAGCATCAAATAGACGATCATCGGCATGATCACGTGCGGCTCCAGACGACGGAAGGCATCGCGGAATACGAGCAGCAGGCCGAGCACGATCAGAGATGAGATGACCACACCCTGATAGATGCTGATATGGACGAAGGGATTTTCAATGCCCCACTCCATGCCGAACGAATACATCTGCGATCGGATATAGTCGGGATCTGGTCCCCACAGGAAATCCCCCCAGCTGAAAGACCCCCATAGCGGGAACATCACGAGACGGCTGCGGGCGCTGCCCCCGTCTTCGGTGAACCGCTCGAGCAGCTGGTCGAAAAAGCCGGCAAGCGCAAGCGCCGTCACGATGGCAATGCCCAGCGGGATCGCGGCAATCGCCATCATCACCGTGCCCCGCGAGAACCTGTGACCGGCGGCAAATTTGATGGCCTGCCACGATAGGGCGACCATGAGAATGATGAGCGTCACAACCAGCGCCGTGCGCCCACCGAACGCGACCATCGCCGCCGCCTGCAAAACGATCATCGGCGTCCGCCATCCCGCCTGCAGCAACTTGCCGCCGCCAACCAGCAGGCTGACAATATAGATGCAGGTGATCGTCGCCGCATGCAGGGGATGGCCGAGCAGCGCTACCGCGCGCGCCTCGATGGTGGTCGTGCCATCCGGAGAATAGGTTGTGAGCGGGAAAACCATGATGCCGGACACCAGCTCGAAGATCGCAAGCATCGCATTCACGGCAAAGAACCCGTGCAGGAACCGCTCGAGCTTTACCATGCCTTCAGGCGGGACGAATGGCAGCAGCATGCAACACAGAAACAGATGCAGATCGGTGTCGAAATACATGCCGAAGCCATTGCGCCCGCCGAGAACGATATTGATGAAGGCGAAGGTCGCCGCACAGAAGAAGAAAATGGTGCCCAGCTTTGTCGCGAGATAATAGCTGACCAGGTCGCGCTTGCGCGGATACGAGACGACGAAGACCGAGAACAGGACGACAATGAAATAGGTCGCCGGGTGTATCTTCGTGATCTGCGAGCCTTCGATCGCCGAATAGTCGTAACCGAGGGTGTCGAGCACCGTTCCGGAAAAGACGAAAACAAGCAGGAAGTAGACGGCCAACATCTTCTGGATGTTCGGGCCGGCAAAAGGCAAGCGTAGCCTGACGGGCTGGACCTGCGACGACGTGCGCTGCACTGGCGCGGCGCTATCGGCCGTGTGGTCGCTCATTGTCGCGCTGCGATGTCAGCAGGCTTTGCGCATGTCCTTCGCTCCGCCAACATCACCACTCCACGTCATCCGCGACCGCGTCGAGGTAAACCCATTACAGTTAACGCCACGCTAAGACATGAGGCAACGCTGGCGGCGACGCGGTCGAAATTCTAGCGGCTGGTCGCAACGAACGACTTCGGCACGCCCAGCAGACGCTCAACGATGATCTTCGCATTCGGGAACAGGCTATCGACCATCGCGCGGTCGAGCATGCTCGCATGTTCGACTGCCCACATGCCATCCGTGACCGTCTCAGCTTTGCTCTTTGCCCAGCCGAGCCGGTAGTTCCGCGCGATCCAGAGCTGCATGGGCGCCGGAAGCCAGTGATAGAATGCCATGCTCTGATGCGGCTCCCACGGAAACCAGAAGTTCGGTGTCTGGTGGAAATAATGCGGGGCGACGCGGGTCGTTTCGCGCGCAAAGGCCAGCTTGTTGTGCCAATTGCCGACATGCTCGATGACGGAATTGGAATGGCAGATGTCGTAGCTGTTGTCAGCGAACGGCATGTCGCAGCCATTGCCTTCGACGGCATTGAAGCGCTGCGTGTTCCTGATCGGACGAATGTCGCCCTTCAGGTTCAGAAGATCGATCTGGACCTTGTGCTGCGTGAGATAGTCCTCGCCCAGCATGTCCCAGTAATATTCCATGCCGCCGACATCGAGAATCCTGACGACGCCCTTCTCGGCATGAACCGTTTCAATCAGGCGCCGCAACGGCGCGCTGCGACGGGCACGAAATCGCGAACCGAGGCTGTTTGGATTGTCGTAATCACCAATGATCTGCCCGATACGGCGCATGTGGTGCCTCCATATATTCAGTATTGCGTCTCAGTAGACGACCGAAAGATACAAGTCAGCTCAAACAAGCATATAACTACCGCGAATTGCGCGAGATGCTTAACCCGGCCCAACCACGATCTCATAATCAGCAACGCATCACGCGAGCCCCGCGACGTCTTTCTCTCGAATATTTGGTAATTGAATAAAATTGCAGATGTCTCGTCGCTGCCGAGATCAGAAAGCTGCTCATGAGGAACGGCATCATGTCGATGCGCAATCGAGACCCCACCGGGGGCGAATGCATCATCCGCACAACCCTGCCTTCCGATGCCCCTGAGATCAGCAGGGTAATCATCCATGCGCTCAGGGAAACCAACAGCCGGGACTACACGCCAGAGATCATCGCACGCGTCGAACGCAGCTTTGCGCCGGAGGCGATCCGGGATTTTCTGACGAGGCGGACGATGTTCACCGCCGAGATTGCCGGCCAGATCATGGGCACAGCCAGTCTGGACCAGAATGTCGTGCGAACCGTCTTCGTTGCGCCGGATGCTCAGGGTCGCGGGATCGGCCGACGATTGATGGCGGCCGTGATCCGCAAAGCTCAAGCACGTCATGTGGCAGTCCTGTCCGTACCGTCGACGGTAACGGCTGAACCGTTCTACGCGCGGCTCGGCTTCAAAGCCGTCCGTGATTCCTGGCATGGCGATGAGCGGACCATCATCATGCAATTGAGGTTCGCGAAATAACACATCTGACCGCACGTCCCTCAGGTGGCATCACCAACATTGATCTTGCAGGACAGACGAGTCTCGCGCGCTACCTCACTGCAACAGAAGCCTGCCGCCCTCATTCAACCTCAAGAAGAACGAACGTCGCCGAAGCAACCTCCATAGTCCACCCCAGCTGCCCCATCGTACCATTCTTTTAAATGACGCTTCTGCATCAGCATTTTCTTGATGTTGTGAATGGCCTCGGCAACCAGTTCTGATAGCTTGCAAAATACGGGCGACGTCAAAATCCGACTGGAGCCGGGATTGTGAGCAAGCGATGCACCAGACTATCGTTTGAGTATCGTCAGCGTGCAGCGGAGGTTGGACGTTCGGCGATGAGAGCGATTGAGGACGTGGAGATGCTGCGTTTGCTTCACCAGGCGCTGTCCTGGATTCAGCTCGCGGAAAACGAAGAAGCAATCGCCGAATCCGAACGCCACGACCGCATCTCGGTCAGCTGACACTCAGCTCAGGGCTGCTCCGGCGAGGTCGAGCTGACACGCGTTCGGAATCCAGAACAGCTGCAAACTCTTCCGATTGGTTCGTGCCTTAACGACCGGCACCCGCGGGATGCGGGGCCTTTTCAAAACACGCGATCAGCATTTCGGTGAGGACTCGCACCTTTCGTGCCGGATGCTGACTTGGCGGACGGATGACATAGATGCCTGCCGGTGGTGGTGGATATCGCGTCATGACCGGAACAAGCGCGCCGGAGGCCACATGCTCATGCGTGATACCATCGGGAAGCCAGGCGATGCCGAGTCCTGCAAGTGCTGCGGCGACGAGAGCGGTGCCATTGTCGGCCTTGAAACGCCCCTGCGGACGCACCGTGATAATCTTGTCACCGTCCATGAATTGCCAGGCTTCGGTGCCCTGCATGAGTGCCTGATGGGCGACGAGCTCGTCTGGCGTCCCAGGCTCTCCCTGCGCTTTGATATAGTCCGGGCTCGCAACCAGTTTCCCGTAAAACGGCCCGACAAGGCGTGCGATCAGGTTTGAATCCTGCAGATAGCCGAACCGGATCGCGCAATCGAACCCCTCCGCGACGAGATCGACGAAGCGATCGCTGTAGGACGTATGGACGTGAAGCTGCGGATGGCGCCGCGCCATGTCCGCGAGCACGGGCGCAAGGTGCGTCGGGCCGAAGGTCAGCGGCGCAGCAATGCGCAGTCGGCCGCAAAGCTCGCCATCGGGCATGATCAGTTCTCGGGCCGCATCGATCTCGGCGCAGGCCCGCGCGGCATGGTCGCGAAATGCCACCCCGGCTTCCGTGAGAGCGGCGCCGCGCGTGGTTCGTGCAAGAAGCTGCACGCCAAGTTCCGCCTCAATGCGAGCGAGCTGCCGGCTGACGATCGACTTGGAGACGCCCAGCCGGCGTGCCGCAGGCGAAACGCCCCCGGCATTGGCAACTTCCACGAATGTCCGCAGCTCTTCGATATCCACTCGGCGTTCCCCGTTCCGCGACACAGCTTGCCAGTGAAGGGCACTACCCCATCACCGCGGCGAACGGCAATACCGCGTCAGGCAGTGTCGACCTTGTCGCATGTCTTCCGAAAATCAGCCCCGCTCTATGGCAGCAGAGGATGTATCCATGACCTTTCGCAACGGCCTCAAGTCGCTTCTTCGTCCCGAAGACTCGGTCCTCGTTCTGATCGATCACCAGCCCTATCAGCTCGCCAATCTGAACAGCCACGATCCGCATGCTGTGGTCAATGCATCGGCAGCTTTGGCCAAGGCCGCCAAGCTGTTCAATGTTCCCACCATCCTGACCAGCGTGATCGCTGAGCGCGGCGGTCTGCTGTTCCCTCAAATCACCGACGTGTTCCCCGGCCAGGAGGTGATCGACCGCACCTTCATCAACACCTGGGAAGACCAGAAGGTCGTCGACGCCGTCAAGGCGACGGGTCGCAAGCAGTTGATCATCGCAGGCCTGTGGACCGAGATCTGCGTGGCGATGCCCGTAATTCAGGCGCTTGGCGAGGGCTGGGACGTCACGGTGATCACCGACGCGTCGGGCGGCACCTCGGTCGAAGCGCATGAGGTCGCGATCCAGCGCATGATCGCGGCCGGCGCCAATATGATGACCTGGCTGGCGCTGGCAGCCGAGTGGCAGCGCGACTGGGCACGGACCGAAACGGCAGGCAAGATGACGGAAGTGCTGGGACAGCACGCGGCCGGCAGCGGCATCGCCTATTTCTGGGAGCAGCAACTCCTCAACACGCCGGTGCCGAAGAGCGCAGGCTGATACGAGCGGGGATGACGGGAACGCAAATCTTGCACACCGGTCTCGCCATCCCATTTGACCGAACATCACGCTCGGCGCGGTCCGCCGCGCCGACACATGAATATGGAAATGACACCCATGGAAATCGGCATCGACAGTTTTGCAGCCATCCTCCCCGATCCCACCACGGGACAACTCCCATCGGCGACCGATCGCATGGCCGACCTCCTCGACGAGGTCGAGGTCGCCGACCGCTCCGGGCTCGATGTGTTCGGCATCGGTGAACACCATCGTGCCGAGTTTCTCGATTCCGCGCCCGCGATCATCCTGGCCGCGGCTGCAGCACGCACGCAAAACATCCGGCTGACCAGCGCGGTGACAGTGCTGAGCGCCGCCGATCCCGTGCGCGTGTTTCAGGAATTCGCGACAGTCGACCTGATTTCCAAGGGCCGCGCCGAACTTGTCGTCGGCCGCGGCTCGTTCGGCGAATCCTATCCGCTGTTCGGCCTGGACACGCGGGACTATGACGAACTCTTTGCAGAGAAGCTCGATCTGTTCCGGAAGCTCGGCGAGACGAAGCACCTCATCTGGAAAGGCCGCTTTCGTGCAGCGCTCGAGGGCCAGGGTGTCTATCCGCGTCCGCATCAAGCCCGGCTGCCGCTCTGGATCGGCGTCGGCGGCACGCCGGAATCTTTCGCGCGCGCCGGCACGCTCGGCCTTCCGCTGATGGTCGCGATCATCGGCGGCACGTTCGAGCGCTTTCGCCCGCTGGTCGATCTCTATCGTGAAACCGGCCTGCGCGCCGGGCACAATCCCGACGAACTCAAGGTGGGCGTGCATGCGATGGGCTTCGTCGGCGAGACCAACGCTGCCGCGAAAGACGCCTTCTTCCCCGGCTGGGCGCATCTGACCGCGAAGATCGGCCGCGAACGCGGCTGGTCGCCGCCGACGCGCCAGCAATTCGAAGCCATGGCCGGCCCGGAAGGTGCATTTCTGGTTGGCGATCCCGCAACGGTCGCCACCAAGATGCGCCATGCCGACGAAGCACTAGGCGGCGTCTCGCGCATCACCTTCCAGATGAGCACCGCCTCGCTCGAAACGGCCGCGATGAAGCGCTCGATCGAGCTATTGGGGACCGAAGTGGCTCCGCTCATTCGGGCCGCGCAAGCGGGTACATGAGAAGCGCTGCATTTCTCATGCGGCGCGTGACATCCCTCATCGCGACCTGAACCCGACGCGCTGAATTGCCGCACACATGGCGGCATCGGACAAAGCCGCCAAAGTCATCTACTGTGCCCGCGACACATTGCGCGAACACGTGCAGCCAGGTGCAGGGCACGCCGGATTGAGACATCCGGCCGATCGACGAAAGAGGTGAAATGGCGGACGCTTCCGGTTTTAATTTGGGACACGCAATCGTCCTGCTGGGTGCGGCCACCGTCGCAGTGCCATTGTTCAAGCGCCTCGGGCTTGGCTCCGTCCTCGGCTATCTCACCGCCGGCCTTGCTGTCGGGCCATTCGGCCTCGGCCTGTTCAACGATCCCGAGACGCTGCTGCATACCGCCGAGCTCGGCGTCGTCATGTTCCTGTTCATCATCGGGCTGGAGATGCGCCCGTCAAAGCTGTGGAAGCTGCGGCGGCAAATCTTCGGCCTCGGCGCCGCGCAGGTGGTCACCTGCGGCTTCCTGCTTACGCTGGTCGGCATGGCTGCCGGCCTCGCCTTCCCCGTCGCCATGATCGGCGCCATGGGTTTTGTGCTGTCCTCCACCGCGGTCATCATGCAACTCCTGGAGGAGCAGGACGAGACCACCTCGCCCGAAGGCCAGCGCGCCATCGCCATCCTGCTGCTGGAGGATCTCGCCATCGTCCCGCTGCTGGCGCTGGTTGCCATCTGGGGCGCGGCCGATGCCCCCGCGGCCGCGAACGCAAAACCGATGTGGCAGAGCGTGGCCATCGCCCTCGCCGGCCTCGCCGCGCTGCTGGCGGCCGGCCGCTGGTTGCTCGATCCGTTCTTCCGCATCATCGCCCGCGCCGGCGCGCGCGAGGTGCTCACCGCCGCTGCGCTCCTCGTGGTGCTCGGCTCGGCGGTGTTCATGCAGAGCGTCGGCCTGTCCATGGCGATGGGCGCGTTCCTCGCCGGCGTGCTGCTGTCGGAGTCCAATTTCCGGCACCAGCTCGAGGCCGATATCGAGCCGTTCCGCGGCATCCTGCTCGGCCTGTTCTTCCTCAGCGTCGGCATGTCGCTGAACCTGCGCATTGTCATGGATGAATGGATGATGGTGCTGGGCGGCGTCCTCGCCTTCATGATCGTCAAGGCCATCGGCATCTATGTGATCGCGCGCCTGACGAAGTCGGACCACGCGGCCGCCAGCCACCGCGCCGCATTGTTCGCGCAAGGCGGCGAATTCGCCTTCGTGCTCTATGCGGCAGCGCTCGCCGCCGGCATCTTCGATGCCCGCGCCTCCGCCGTCATGAGCGCCATCGTGATCCTGTCCATGGCGCTGACGCCCATCGTGCTGCTTGTCCACGCGCAGATGCGTTCCGCCGCGCCTGTCTCCATGGACGGCGTCGATCCGGCCGACGGCCTGCGCGGCCGCGTGCTGTTCATCGGCTTCGGCCGCTTCGCGCAGGTCGCGACCCAGGCCCTGCTCGCGCGCAATATCGAACTGTCGCTGATCGAAAGCGACGTGGACATGATCCGCGCCGCCGGCAATTTCGGTTTCAAGGTCCATTACGGCGACGGCACCCGCCTCGACGTGCTGCACGCCTCGGGCGCCGCCACTGCCGAGGCAATCCTGGTCTGTGTCGACAAGCCGGAGGCGGCGGACAAGATCGTCGAGCTCTGCCGCTCGGAATTCCCGCTCGCAAAGCTCTATGTCCGCTCCTTCGACCGCGGCCATTCGCTGCGGCTGATCCATGCCGGCGTGGATTTCCAGATCCGCGAAACCTTCGAGTCCGCGCTGCTGTTCAGTGAAGCCGTGCTGACGGGCCTCGGCCTCGACGAGGACGCAGCCCGCGAGGCCATCACCGAGGTCCGCGAGCGCGACGAGCAGCGCGTGGAGCTGGAGCTGATCGGCGGCCTGGAAGCCGGCCGCAAACTGATCCGCGGCAACGCCGAAACGCCGGAGCCGAGCCCGTTCTTCAGGACGAAGGTGGTGAGTGCGGAGAGGACGGATGCGAACGCGCTGGAATCAGCCGCCAAGCCGTAACCTGGATCGAACGCGGTGCAATCCGGGCCCGGCGCTTCAACGGGCTCGAGTTACCAGTCCATCGCTCTTGGAGTGACAGCAGATGAACAAACCGGAACAATCCGCGCCGCTTCAGTGGGCGCGCATGTTGGGTTACAGCATCCTAGCTCTGATACTCATTGCGATAGCCTTTCTTGCCTCGCAAGCGGCAAGCCTGACCGGCCCAGTAGGAGGTGGCCAAGGCGTTCGAGAGATTTTCACCGTTATTTCTGCGGCACTCTGGGTCATATTCGCTATAGGCGCGATATTGCTCGCCCGACACCTGCTCAAGAGTTACCCCTCAACGTGATCAGGGCTCCAACTGTGATGGAATGGCATCGCGAGATGCTGTAGTGGATCATGATCAGATCTATGGATGATCCAATGTGGGCCGACATGCAAATATTCTGGTACGTCGTAATACTTGTAGGCGCACTGATTGTCGCTGGCGGCGGACTTATGTCGTCGATTGAGACCAAACGATCTGGAGATCGCGACCAGGCTGAATTGAGGGGCCGTTACGAAGCGGTGCAAGGCGAGCTCAAGAAATTCGAAGCTACGCTAGACAAGCACACGACCAAAGTACTGGATGCTGTCAGCGCGAAGCCAGATGAAAATTGGCGGTCCATTCAACTCGACAATTTCCCATCCCAGGTCGCGGACTATGCTCTGGTGCTCTTCCGATCAAGTGGCGGGCGTATAGCGGGAAAAGTTCGATTGAAGGGGTCAAAGGCTGAGACACTCTTCTCAACCTCGGCGAATAATAATATTCCGCTGGCGGTGCCAAACGCCTGGGATCCGAGCACTGGAAACTATCGAACCCCAACAACTCTTGAGTACGTTGTAACAACGGCAACAAACCCCGAGGCGAGATTGACGGTCCTGACCGCCGGCTGGATCGACTCTCGGGGAACGGAGCCACACCTATAAGCTCCAGCGCTGACGAATAAAGATCGAGCTAGATGCGGCGTTTTTCGCAATGCGGCTTCAGCCGGCTTGTTGATACGCTTCCTGCATGACGAAAGAAAAGTCGGACTTGCTCGGTCGCATACCCTACGTCGTAGTAACCACAACGATCACGATGGTCGGCGTGCTCATATGGCCCGCTATTATGGGACAGTGGCAGTTCGCGCTGATCACGATCCCGCTGTTCTTTGTTTTTGCCCAGGTGGTGAACTGGCGAGTTTTGCGCAAACGCAACCTTCCGTTTTGGGCTAAGTTCGACGATATCAGACGTGCGACCAATACACCTCCGAACCCGCGGCCCTGAGCAAGAAGCGCGTGTCTCATCCGTACAAAGCCCGCAGCATGACCGCGGGCTTTTGGTTCGTACGTCACAGGACTGGTGCGGCGAGCTTCAGCCCTCCGCCACCGGCGCCTCGCCGCCCGCTTCAGGCTCCTCGCCCTCGCCGGCCTCGCCAATATGCTCCACCGAGACCACATGTTCGTCATCCGCCGTGTTGAACACGATGACGCCCTGGGTCGAGCGGCCGGCGACGCGGATGCCTTCGACGGGACAGCGGATCAGCTGGCCCTTGTCGGTGACCAGCATGATCTGGTCGCCGTGTTCCACAGGGAATGAGGCGATCAGGTTGCCGTTACGCTCGTTCACCGACATGGCGACGATGCCTTTGCCGCCGCGGCCGGTGGTGCGGTACTCGTAAGACGAGGTGCGCTTGCCATAACCGTTGATCGACACGGTGAGGACCACCTGCTCTGCGGCGCCCAGCTCCGCATAACGCTCTTGCGAGAGCTGCAGCGCGCCGGAAGTCTCCTCGCCCTCTGCCTCGACCACCGGCTCCTCAGCCACAGCCTCGCCCGCCACCGCGCGGCGCATCTTGAGATAGGCGGTGCGCTCGTCAGAGGTCGTCTCCACATGGCGCAGGATCGACAGCGAGATCACCTTGTCGCCTTCGGCGAGGGCAATGCCGCGCACGCCCATGGAGCTGCGCCCCTGGAACACACGCACATCGGTGACCGGGAAACGGATGCACTGGCCGCCGCCGGCGGTCAGCAACACGTCGTCATGCTCGGTGGCGATCTGCACGTCGACGATGGCCTCGCCGTCGTCCAGCTTCATGGCGATAATGCCCGAACGTCTGACATCGACGAAGTCCGACAGCTTGTTGCGCCGGACATTGCCGCCGGTCGTGGCGAACATCACGTCCAGCGTCTCCCAGGTCGCCTCGTCCTCGGGCAGCGGCATGATGGTGGTGATGCGCTCGCCCTGCTCCAGCGGCAGGATGTTGATCATCGCCTTGCCGCGTCCGTTCGGCGGCGCAATCGGCAGGCGCCAGACCTTCTCCTTATAGACCTGGCCGCGCGACGAGAAGAACAGCACCGGCGTATGCGTGGAAGCCACGAACAGGCGGCTGACAAAATCCTCATCCCGCGTGGCCATGCCGGAGCGGCCCTTGCCGCCGCGGCGCTGCGCCCGGTAAGCCGAGAGCGGTACGCGCTTCACATAGCCATGATGCGACACCGTCACCACCATGTCTTCGCGCTGGATCAGGTCCTCGTCCTCGACCTCGCCTTCCTGCTCGATGATCTCGGTCTTGCGCGGCGTCGCGAATTCGGATTTCACCGCGCCGAGCTCGTCCTTGACGATGCCCTGCACGCGCGCGCGCGAACGCAGGATGTCGAGATAGTCGGCGATCTCCACGGCGAGCTTGTCGAGCTCGTCGGAAATTTCCTCGCGGCCGAGAGCCGTGAGGCGTGCGAGGCGCAGGTCGAGAATGGCCTTGGCCTGTTCGAAGGACAGGCGAGCCGTGCCGTCTTCCTCCAGGCGATGGCGCGGATCGTCGATCAGCGTGATCATCGCCGCAACGTCCTGCGCCGGCCAGCGGCGCTCCATCAGGATATCGCGCGCAGTGGTCGGATCCGGCGAGGTCCTGATGACACGAATGATCTCGTCGATATTGGCGACGGCGATCGCGAGGCCCACCAGGATATGCGCGCGGTCGCGCGCCTTGTTGAGCAGGAACTTGGTGCGGCGGGTAACGACCTGTTCGCGGAAGGCGACGAAGATCGACAGCAGGTCCTTCAAATTGAAGACCTGCGGACGGCCGCTATCCAGCGCCACCATGTTGGCGCCGAAATTGGTCTGCAGAGGCGTGAACTTGTAGAGCTGGTTGAGCACGATATCCGGCACGGCGTCGCGCTTCAGCTCGACGACCACGCGATAGCCGTCGCGGTCGGATTCGTCGCGCAGGTCCGAAATGCCCTCGATCTTCTTCTCGCGCACCAGTTCGGCGATGCGCTCGACCATGGTGGCCTTGTTCACCTGATACGGCACTTCGGAAATGATGATCGCCTCGCGATCCTTTCGCGCAGGCTCGATCGACACCTTGCCGCGCATCACGATGGAGCCACGGCCGGTGTTATACGCCGAGCGGATGCCGGCGCGGCCGAGAATGATGCCGCCGGTCGGGAAATCCGGGCCCGGAATGATCTTGTTGAGATCGTCGATGGTGAGCGAGGGATCGTCGATCAGCGCCACGCAGGCGTCGATACATTCACCGAGATTGTGCGGCGGAATGTTGGTCGCCATGCCCACGGCAATGCCGCCGCCGCCATTGACCAGCAGGTTCGGGAATTTCGCGGGAAGAACCTTCGGCTCTTTTTCCGAAGAGTCGTAGTTGTCCTGATAGTCGACGGTGTCCTTGTCGATATCGTCGAGCAGCGTCTGCGCGATCTTGGTGAGGCGCGATTCCGTGTAACGCATCGCGGCCGGCTGGTCGCCGTCGATGGAGCCGAAATTGCCCTGACCGTCGATCAGCGGCACGCGCATGGAAAAATCCTGCGCCATGCGGACGAGCGCGTCATAGACCGACTGGTCGCCATGCGGATGATACTTACCGATGACGTCGCCGACGGTGCGCGCCGACTTGCGGAACGGCTTGTTATATTCGAAGCCGTTCTCGTACATCGCATAGAGGATGCGCCGGTGCACCGGCTTGAGGCCGTCGCGCGCGTCGGGCAACGCACGCGCCACGATCACGCTCATGGCGTAATCGAGATAGGACCGCTTCATCTCGTCGAGGATGGATACGGGACGGATATCCGAGGGAACCGGCGGCTCCCCGGGCTTCTGGTCTTCGTTGTCGGACAAGGTTGTTTCCGGTCAGATTCGGGAACGACTCATATAGCGCAAACCGTGTCCGCAGGCCACCCCGACGACCTCCGGGACAGGCGATTTTCCACCTGACTTTTCAATCGGTTACGAGGCCTGCCGCAAGACTGCCGCAAGAACGCGAAATCGCGCGAAACGGCGCAAATGGCGTGCGAATTCTTGCGGCAGACTTGCGGCCGTTGCGGCAACTCAGTGGCCAAACACCACCGTGTGCATGACGCGCCCTGGCACCAGCGTGAACACACCTGCAATCACCAGCGCGCCGACGAAGATCGACACCATGGTGATGGCATGCGCCCGGACGCGATGCCTGCGCGCGCGGAGCACTCCGACCACCAGCATGATTGGCACAAAGATCGAGAGCAGATGGATCGGACTCCAGTTGCGCCAGAGCCGATAGCTATGGCCGTGAATCCAGAACGAGCTGATTGCGGTGACGGCCAGCAACAGCACCCATAGCCAGCCTATCACCCGATGCGACAGCGTGCCCTTGGGCGCTACGAGTTGAACGATGCCGAGCGCAAATCCGGCCATCGCAGCAAAGGCGTGCAGCGGGATCGGTGCGGCGGCATCGAGCAGCGGCTGGAGGGACATGTGACCACCGATCCAAGAGGGTTCTTCCGGACTATTCTTGCACAAATCTTTCCAATGTAAAGATGATGCGGTCACTCATGTTGTCGCAGCCATCGCACCCCAAATTCATCCGATCTCAAAAACAAAACGCGCCGCGAGCAGTGGCTCGCAGCGCGCTGACACGTTGCTGGCAATGCGAGTAATCAGAACGGAATATCGTCGTCCATGTCGTTGCGACCGCCGGCCGGCGCGGCGGCCACGCGGCGCTGCGGCGGGCTCGACTGGGCGCCACCAAAGCTCTGGCCACCGCCAAAGTCGCCGCCCATATCGTCGCCGCCATAACCGCCACCGCCCGAACCACCGCCGCTGCGGCCGTCCAGCATGGTCAGGGTCGCATTGAAGCCCTGCAGCACGATTTCAGTGGTGTATTTCTCGACGCCTTGCGGATCGGTCCATTTGCGGGTCTGCAACGCGCCTTCGATGTAAACCTTGGCGCCCTTCTTCAGATACTGCTCCGCCACCTTGGCGAGGCCTTCGCTGAAAATCACCACGCGATGCCACTCGGTCTTTTCCTTGCGCTCGCCGGTGCCCTTGTCGCGCCAGGTATCCGACGTCGCCACCGTGAGATTGACCACCGGATTGCCGTTCTGCATGCGGCGAACCTCAGGATCCTTGCCGAGATTGCCGACCAAAATCACCTTGTTGACGCTACCCGCCATGCCACTCTCCTAACTCTCGAATCTGAATTGCTGATCGGATGCCGACATCCGCGCCCGCCACTCTTCGCCGGGCCGTGCGCAACCGCTGCCGAGATCGACCCTATACGGTCCGCACCCGCCGGACGTCCCCACCACGCGGGTTATCCACCACGAGATGACTGTAGCGCGTTCATTATCTGTTCTCAAGTACGTGCAGTCGGCCAATATGTGGCGGTATCAGGGCAACGCCGCTCGAATGGTTCTGCGGTTTGTGGCGGCATACGCACCGCACAACCGACGCAGACGCCTGTTTCTGCTTACCTTTTCTTAATCCAGAACAAAGCGAACAACGTATACGAGTGTGGCTTTTGAGTGACTGCTTTATGGATAGACTCGCGTATATTTCGACCGTCGATTGTATTTTGGCGTTCGCGCCGGGGAATGGTTTCGCCGGGAAACTGAAGGCTTGGGGAGATTCCGAATGAAGAAGATTTTGCTCGCTACCGCCGCCCTCACCATTCTGGGCGCCGCTTCGGCTTCCGCAGCTGACCTGGCTGCCCGTCCCTATACCAAGGCGCCGCCGATGGCTCCGGCTGTCGCCTATAACTGGTCGGGTTTCTATGCTGGCGTGATGGGCGGCTATGGCTGGTCGGATCGCGTGCGCGTGGACGGCTTTGTCCTACAATCGAACGATCTCAAGGGCGGTTTCGGTGGTGGCACCATCGGCTACAACTGGGCGATCCCCGGTGGAAATTGGCTCTGGGGCCTCGAAGTCGATGCGGCCGCGTCGGATATGAAGTATGGGGAATCCGGCGTCATTGCCACGATCCCCTACTCTTTCGAAGACAAGATCCGCTCCTTCGGTAGCGTGACCGGCCGCCTCGGCGTCACCAGCGGCCCGGCACTCTTCTACGTCAAGGGCGGCTATGCCTGGGCTGACAACCGCATTTCGCTCGCTGTCGGCCCGATTGGCTATACGGAGAGCAAGGTTCACTCCGGCTGGACCGTTGGCGGCGGCGTCGAATACATGTTCGCTCCGAGCTGGTCGCTTAAGGGCGAATATATGTACGCCGATTACGGAAACTCGAATTATCTTCGCGCATTCGCCCCCACCACGGGCGTCGATCTCGGCCTGACCACGCACACCGTGAAGGGCGGCATCAATTACCACTTCAACTGGGGTGGCCCGGTCATCGCCAGATACTGAGCTTCCAGAAGACCCACCTCGAAAAGGCCGGCAGCAATGCCGGCCTTTTTCTTTGCGCCGGTTTTTCTTTGCGCTGGCTTTTACTTTGCGCCGGCCCTTCCCTTGCGCATGCGCCCGTGCAACCCCATAGCCAACAAAGTGTTGGAGATCGGGAGCGGGCACTGGAAGTCCCGCCCCGTTCTTGCTATGTTCCAGCAACAGACAATCGGCGTTGATCCCGGTGCCCGCCGGTGAGACGCGCCCGCATGTGGCGCGCGCGGCGTGCCGGGGAATGCATTGCGATGGATGAAGTCATCAAGGCGAAGCGGCAGCAGGCCGCCGCAAATATGCGCAACATCACCATCCGTGGCGCACGCGAGCACAATCTCAAGAACATCGACCTGACGATCCCCCGCGACAAGCTGGTGGTATTCACCGGCCTGTCAGGCTCCGGCAAGTCCTCCCTCGCCTTCGACACGATCTATGCCGAAGGCCAGCGCCGCTATGTCGAGTCGCTCTCCGCCTATGCCCGGCAATTCCTGGAGATGATGCAGAAGCCGGATGTCGACCAGATCGACGGCCTATCGCCCGCCATCTCCATCGAGCAGAAGACCACCTCGAAGAATCCCCGTTCGACCGTGGGCACGGTCACCGAGATCTACGATTACATGCGCCTGCTCTGGGCGCGCGTCGGCATCCCCTATTCGCCGGCTACGGGCCTGCCGATCGAAAGCCAGACCGTTTCCATGATGGTGGACCGCGTGCTGGCGATGCCGGAAGGCACGCGGCTCTATCTGCTCGCGCCAGTGGTGCGCGGCCGCAAGGGCGAATATCGCAAGGAATTCGCCGAATATCTCAAGAAGGGTTTTCAGCGCGTGAAGGTGGACGGCGCCTTCCACGAACTCGCGGAAGCACCGACGCTCGACAAGAAGTTTCCGCATGACATCGACGTGGTGGTCGATCGCATCGTGGTGCGCCCGGATATCGGCCAGCGCCTCGCCGAAAGTTTCGAGACGGCGCTGAAGCTCGCCGACGGGCTTGCTGTCATCGAATATGCCGACGCACCTGCCGCTGCTGCCGAAGACACCGGCAAGAAGAAGGTCGCCAAAATCCACGACAAGACCGGCGCCGAACGGATCCTGTTCTCGGAAAAATTCGCCTGCCCGGTCTCCGGCTTCACCATTCCGGAAGTCGAGCCTCGCCTCTTCTCGTTCAACAATCCCTACGGCGCGTGCCCGAAATGCGGCGGCCTCGGCGTCGAGCAGACCATCGATGCCGACCTCGTCATTCCCGACAAGGAGCTGACGCTGCGCAAGGGCGCCATCGCGCCCTGGGCGAAATCGTCGTCGCCCTATTACCTGCAAACGCTCACCGCGCTCGGCAAGCACTACAAGTTCGCGCTCGACACCAAATGGAAGGACCTGCCGAAGAAGACGCAGAACGTCCTGCTGCATGGCTCCGGCGACGACGAGATCAAGTTCTCCTATGAGGACGGCGTCCGCTCCTACGACACCAAAAAGCCGTTCGAGGGCGTGGTCACCAATATCGATCGCCGTTTTCGCGAAACCGAAAGCGAATGGGCGCGCGAAGAACTCGGCAAGTATTTCTCCGATGTGCCCTGCGATGCCTGCAACGGCTATCGCCTGAAACCGGAAGCGCTCAGCGTGAAGATCGGCGGCATGCATATCGGCAATATCTCGGAAATGTCGGTGCGCAAGGCCGGCGATTGGTTCGAGACCGTGCCCGGCCTGCTCAACAAGCAGCAGAACGAGATCGCCGTCCGCATCCTGAAAGAGATCCGCGAACGCCTCTCCTTCCTGCTCGATGTCGGCCTCAACTATCTCACGCTGTCGCGCTCGTCCGGCACACTGTCCGGCGGCGAGAGCCAGCGCATCCGCCTCGCCTCGCAGATCGGCTCGGGCCTCACCGGCGTGCTCTATGTGCTGGACGAGCCCTCCATCGGCCTGCATCAGCGCGACAATGCGCGGCTGCTGGATACGCTGCGGCGACTGCGCGATCTCGGCAACACCGTGATCGTGGTGGAGCATGACGAAGACGCCGTCATCGCCGCGGATTACGTCGTGGACGTGGGCCCCGGCGCCGGCACCCATGGTGGCAACATCGTCGCCCAGGGCACGCCCCAGGAAGTGATGAAGAATCCGAAGTCGCTCACCGGCAAATATCTCACCGGCGAAATGTCGGTGCCGGTGCCGGAGCGCCGGCCGCCGAACCATCGCCGCACCATCAAGGTCATCAATGCGCGCGGCAACAATCTGAAGAACGTCTCAGCGGAGCTGCCGCTCGGCCTGTTCACCGCCATCACCGGCGTGTCCGGCGGCGGCAAGTCGACGCTGCTGATCGATACCCTTTACAAAGCCATCGCGCGAAAGCTGAACGGGGCCAGCGAAGGCGCGGCGCCGCATGACCGCATCGAAGGCCTCGAGCATATCGACAAGATCATCGAGATCGACCAGTCGCCCATCGGCCGCACGCCGCGTTCCAATCCGGCGACCTATACCGGCGCCTTCACGCCGATCCGCGAATGGTTTGCCGGCCTGCCGGAATCCAAGGCGCGCGGCTATGAAGCCGGCCGCTTCTCCTTCAATGTCAAGGGCGGCCGCTGCGAGGCCTGCCAGGGCGACGGCGTCATCAAGATCGAGATGCACTTCCTGCCCGACGTCTATGTCACTTGCGATACCTGCAAGGGCAAGCGCTACAATCGCGAGACGCTGGAAGTCCTGTTCAAGGGTAAGTCCATCGCCGACGTGCTCGACATGACCGTCGAGGAAGCCGCCGACTTCTTCAAGGCGGTGCCACGCGTGCGCGAGACGTTCAAGACACTTCACCGCGTGGGCCTCGACTACATCCATGTCGGCCAGCAGGCGACGACGCTGTCAGGCGGCGAAGCGCAGCGCGTGAAGCTCGCCAAGGAACTGAGCAAACGCGCCACCGGCCGCACGCTCTACATCCTCGACGAGCCAACGACGGGCCTGCATTTCCACGACGTCGCAAAACTGCTCGAAGTGCTGCATGAGCTGGTCGAGCAAGGCAATACGGTTGTGGTGATCGAGCACAATCTCGAAGTCATCAAGACCGCCGACTGGGTGATCGACCTCGGCCCCGAAGGCGGCGACGGGGGCGGCGAAATCGTCGCCTGGGGCCCGCCGGAAGACATCATCAAGGCACCGCGCAGCTATACGGGACAATTCCTGAAGCCCGTGCTGGCGAAGGCGGGCAAGCCGAAGAAGCGGAAGGCGACGAGCGAAGCGGCGGAATGAGACGAGAGCTTCTCGCGGCAGCCGATCAGTCTGCCTTCGGAGATGGCGCAAGCAAGCCGGCAAGAGCACCAACCGCAGCCGAACCGATTGCGACTATTGCATCAGGCAGCTTGATCGATTGATCTGCCTTCGCGAGAATCGCCAGATATATGCCGCCGAAGACCGTCGCAACGACCGTGATGCCAAGAATGATAACGACAGTTCTGTAAATCCACTTATCGTTACGGAGAGGATCTGCTTCACTTACCGTCGCGCTAATCAACGACTTTACATCTTCCGGGATGTCTGCTCTTCCGACTAGCGGCGCAAAACGCATAAGCAATTCACTTTGGTTCATTCGCATCCCCAACTACGGTTCAATTAAAACTCTTGCTTCATAGCTTCCTAAGAAGCCACTCGGCTTAATGGTTCGCCCAAGCTCATCCTTGACCACGATAGAGATAAGCTTGGCGTCGATCTTTGACGTATTAAGATAAGTGCGCCACGTGAATGACCCGTATTGGCGGACAGCGTTCGTAATAGCTTGCCTTTGGCGGGCCCACGTTGCCGGCGAGATTCCGATCTCGATAGCCTCTTGACTATACCCGTCAGCGAACACGACGCATCTTACAGATAGACGACGCTGCCGAGTTAGACGCTCCAAGGTCGCTTCAGTAACTTCGACACCGAAAGAAAAATACAAAGCATCGTCTGTGAGAGATCGACGGGTGATAACACCACCAGACTCCACGACAGGATTGCGCAGAGTGTATTCCTCGTCATCCTCGACGAAGCTTGAGAACCTCGGCTGTACAATTGAAAAGAGCTGAGCCTTTGCGACTCCGCTCCACCCCCACAATAAAGCAACCAATATGACTAATCGCAGCATAATCTCGCCCCCAACGCCCAAACTACCTTAGGTAGATTAAAAAGGAAGTAGATTCTGAAGATCACGACAGAATGTTTTCGGTATAAAATCCTTCATACTACGCCAACAACAGCGAAAGAGCTCTGCTACGACCCCAGCGCAATCTCGGACATTCCATAGCCCACACTCGCCGATGAAAATCGTCCGATGCGTCAGGTCATTTTGCGAGATTGTCATCGTGCTCAATTCGTCGCGGCATCGCGACTTGATGGCGTCATTCAATCCGGTCATGCTTGGCCCATCGAGTGGCCTCGATTCCACCGCCTTTTCATGACCTTTTCTGCGGAGATTTCCCGCCTCGTCTTTCGGTGACATGCCTTACAAACTTGCCATATTCGACATGGACGGAACGCTGTCCGACAGTTTTCCGTGGTTTCTCAGCGTCATCAATCAGGTGGCTGACAAACACAGGTTTCAGCGCGTCACCGAGGATCGCATCGACGAGATGCGCAGCGTAGGCGCCGGCGAGCTGGTGCGGATGCTCGGCGTTCCCAAATGGCGCATCCCGCTGATCATACGCGACATGCGAAAGATGAAGGCGGAGCAGATCGATCGCATTTCGCTGTTTCCCGGCGTCGACCGCATGTTCGACGAGCTCAAGGCGCGCGGAGTCACCATCTGCGTCGTCAGTTCGGACAACGAGGACAATGTGCGCCGCGTGCTGGGCCCGCTCGACGACCGCGTTTCCTATTTCGCCTGCGCCGCCGGCCTGTTCGGCAAGACCGCCAAATTCCAGCGCATCCTCGAGCTGACCGGCATCTCCGTGGATGACACGCTGTCCATCGGCGACGAAATCCGCGACATCGATGCGGCGCGCGAGGCCGGCGTCGATTTCGGCGCGGTGGCGTGGGGCTATACGAGCGCAGCCGCATTGAACGCCCGCGCGCCAAACTTCATGTTTTCGCGCATGGACGACATCACCGTGGCCCTGACGACGCCGCGGGGCTGACCGGCATCCGGGCGCATTGCTAGCGCTTGTATTGGTGCCTAGCTTTTTGACTGTGCTTCACGACCGATCGGAATGCCATCATGAACGACACCCTCGCCGCCTCCGCAGTTCGCGACAACAAGAGCGCCAGCCGCTTCGAGCTCGCGATCGACGGCAGCATTGCGTTCGCCAATTATCGCCTGGCCGACGATCGAGTGATCATCACCCATACCGAGACGCCGTCCGCGTTGCGCGGTCGCGGTATCGCGTCGGAATTGGTCAAGGGTGCGCTGGAATTGATCCGCGCGGATGGCCGCAAGATCGTGGCAGGGTGCTCATTCGTGGTCGATTATCTGGAGCGACATCCGGAATATCAGGACATCGCGCGCTAGCCCCACGCCCTCATTCCGGGCGCGCGTCTTCGCGAACTCGGAATCCTGCCGTGTGACTCATATCGAGATTCCGGGTTCGCGCGCGAAGATGCACGCGCCCCGGAATGACGAGCAACGGTTCAAACGATCTTGATTGACATGTCCGGCAGGCCCTGCAGCTTGCAGAGCAGCACATCGCCCTTCACCACCGGACCGACATTTTCCGGTGTGCCGGAATAGATGATGTCGCCGGCCTTCAGCTCGAAGGCCTCAGACAGTTTTGCGATCTGCTCGGCGACGCTCCAGATCATCTTGTCGAGATCGGAGCTCTGCTTCACGGTGCCGTTCACCGCCAGCGAGATCGGGCCCTTGGTGAGATGTCCTGTCTTCGCCACCGGATGGATCGGCCCGATGACGGCGGCATGATCAAAACTCTTGCCGATCTCCCACGGCTTCTTTTCGTCGCCCATGGCGCGCTGCAGGTCGCGGCGGGTCATGTCGAGGCCGAGCGCATAGCCATAGACGTGGTCGAGCGCCTTGTCGGCGGGGATATTGGTGCCGCCGGATTTCAGTGCGGCAACCAGCTCGACTTCATAGTGATAATTCTTCGTCAGCGACGGATATGGATGATCGGCAACTTCGCCGATTTTCACATTCTGAATGGCGTCGGTCGGCTTCTGGAAGAAAAATGGTGGCTCGCGGGTGGGGTCGGATCCCATTTCGCGCGAATGCGCCGCGTAGTTACGGCCGATGCAGTAGATGCGGCGAACCGGGAAGACATCGGTCTCGCCGACGATCGGAATCGTCACGGTATCGACCTTGAAGATGCTTTTGGGGCCGGCCTGGGCTCGTGCAGCGTCCCCGCCGATGGCACTTGCGGTCAGCGCGACGGCGCCGCCGGCAACGATCGTCCTGCGATCGATCAGATCCATTTTGGTCCTCCCCTGTTCGCTCTTGGATGAGCACTTTCTTGTGTGTGGCATACCACAACAAAAAGGCCCGCGCGAGCGCGGGCCTTCGGTTTCGCTGTTACGTTCTGTTCGGACAGGATCAGTGCTTGAGATCGTCCGGCAACTTGCCGCCATTGGCGGCAAACTTGGTCATCACCTGCTTGTGCAGCCAGATGTTCATGCTGGCGCTGTCGTTGGTGTCGCCGGTGTAGCCGAGCTCCTTGGCCAGCTCCTTGCGGGCGCCGAGGCTGCTGTCGATGTCCAGCGCCTTCATCAGATCGACGATGGAGGTGCGCCATTCCAGCTTCTCGCCCTTGGCTTTGACTGCCGCATCCAGGATTGGCGCCACATCCACCGTGGCGGCCGGCGCGCTACCGCCGGCGGCAGTTGCTGCGGCACCGCCGGCGGCGGGCGCAGCGTCGGGAGCTGCTGCACTGGCGCTGCTGCCGAAAATCGCGCTCATGATCTTTCCGAAAATGCTCATTTTTGGTCGCTCCCAATAACTTTGATGATGGCCTGAAGAATTGCCGTAAGACATGACCGGCGAATGACCGCCGGATAGCATTATGTCCCGGCCCGCCGCCGCTGCCAATGCGGCACCGGTGGCAGACAACAAGACTCGTTCAAGGTCCGTTCCAAATGCGGCGAAAGCCGGACTGCACTGCAGCGCCATCTCATCACGCGCTGCACCCTCACTCAAGCGTGAGAGCCGCCCCCACGTATCGGCGCTAGGATATTCGCGCAGGTCGCGGCAACCAGTCTTCTTGCATGCGCGTCTGGCTTGGTCGTGATCGTTTCCGAGCGGCTCCCGCGCCCTTGGCGCGTGCGAAGGCTGCGCACAAAAGGGAGCAATGACCATGGCCCTCTCCTATCCCGGCAATGCCAGCGGCCTCGCCCATGCCGACCATGTCGGCTCGGCGCCGCGAATCTACACCCTCACGCCATCCGACCTCCACGATGCACTCAGGCTCGGCTGGGACGACTTCAAGGCGGTGCCCAGCCACGCCATCATGCTCTGCCTGATCTATCCGGTGATCGGCATCGTGCTGGCGCGCACCGTGCTCGGCTATTCGATCCTGCCCCTGTTATTTCCACTCGCGGCCGGCTTCGCTCTGCTCGGTCCGTTCGCAGCGATCGGCCTCTATGAACTCAGCCGCCGCCGCGAAACCGGCGAAGCCCCATCGGCGTGGCATGCATTGAACGTGACGCGGTCGCCGTCCTTCGGCGCCATGCTCGCGCTCGGCCTCGCGCTGCTGGTTTTGTTCCTGGTCTGGATCGCGACGGCGCAGGCCATCTACGTCTCGACATTCGGCAATGAGCCTGCCGCAGAGATTCCAGACTTTCTGTCGCACGTACTGACAACACCGCAAGGCTGGCGGCTCATCGCCGTCGGTTGCGGCACCGGCCTGATATTCGCTCTCGTCGCTCTGTGCATCAGCGCCGTCTCGTTTCCGCTGATGCTTGATCGACATGCCGGCGTGATGGACGCGATCACTACATCGTTGCGCGTGGTCGCGCGCAATCCGGTGATGATGGCCACATGGGGCTTCATCGTCGCCGCACTACTCGTGCTCGGCTCGCTGCCGTTCTTCCTCGGGCTCGCGGTGGTCATCCCGCTGCTCGGTCATGCCAGTTGGCACCTCTATCGCAAGGCGGTCGAGCGCAATCCAAACCCGCCTGTCATGCCGCCGCCCAGCATGACCAAACGCTACGCGGCCGACTTCCCCGTCTCGCTGTTCCAAGGTCGGCGTCGGGACTGAATGACCGACGCCATTCGGCCGCGCACCTGGCCAAACTTGGTCGGGTGCATGGTCGAGCTCCAAACCGGAACGTCGTTCAGTTTTTGCACCCGGCACACGCCTGCAGCGATCGATCGCAACCGCGACAATCTGTGCGTTCCAACGAAGGTGCCTTCAGACCGGGAACAAATCATGAAATTATTCAGCTAGTGGAAGCCGAATTGATAAACTCCCACGCTTCGGCAGCTCCTTGTCTTTTATGAATTATTGTTCATTTCTAATCTTCATATGCGATTCGCGCATGTCTTGATGGTCGCGATTAAGAACATCGGAGGCGCCGTCAGCTTGTGGCCACGGCACGATCACGCTTTCGCCACGACGGCTGGAAATGCTGTAAAACCGTGATTTAATCGCCTAACTAACCCCCGTGGATACAAATTCGGTGTCCGGATACGCAGCTTGCCCAGGCAAACGTCACGGAGCGCCGAAAGGTTAATCAGTCCTTGCGAGAGACATGCACTAAACGCTTAGCTGCATCGCAACATCTGAACTCCCGCACTGCGAAGCGGCCATCTATATTCACTTCAACAGCGGTGCACTCCTCAAGAGATGAATCGCAGACTGTGAAGGAGATAGAAAATGCTGCTCTCGCTTATCCGTATGATCCAGGCTTTCCGTGACTATCAGCGCAACGTTGCCGAGCTGTCGCAGCTCAGCGATCGTGAACTGTCCGACATCGGTCTCGACCGTTCCGACATTCCGCGCGTTGCTTCGGGCGCCTACAACGGCTGATCCGTCCGGACGGCTCTTCCGTCCGCCGACGTTTCACGAATTGCGCCCGCCTCCAGCGGGCGCGATCGTGGTCCCCGCGATAATCGGTCGCGCAAAGCGCCGACTATCCTGCGGAACCCCGCGAAAGCGAATTCCGTTTCGCTTGTAAACGCGCTACATGCGGGGCCATGACAACAGCCCCTAACTCTGACGACCGCGTCCATGTGATTGGCGCGGGTCTCGCAGGCTCGGAAGCCGCCTGGCAGGTCGCCAATGCCGGCATCCCCGTGACCCTTCACGAGATGCGACCGGCACGGATGACCGATGCCCATCGCACCGATGGTCTCGCCGAACTCGTCTGCTCCAATTCATTCCGTTCCGACGACGCCCTCAACAATGCCGTCGGCCTGCTGCATGCCGAAATGCGCAAGCTGGGCTCCTTGATCATGCGCAGTGCCGATGCCCATCAGGTGCCCGCCGGCGGCGCGCTCGCGGTCGACCGCGACGCTTTCTCCGATGCCGTGACCAAGGCGCTGGAGGACCACCCTCTCATCACCATCGACCGTACCGAGGTCGCCGGCCTGCCGCCGGCCGAGTGGCGCAATGTCATCGTTGCGACCGGCCCGCTTACCTCGGCGCCGCTGGCTGATTCCATTCGCGAGTTGACCGACGAAAACGCACTGGCCTTTTTCGACGCCATCGCGCCGATCGTGCACAAAGATTCCATCGATATGGAGATCGCCTGGTTCCAGTCGCGTTACGACAAGGTTGGGCCCGGCGGCACCGGTGCCGACTACATCAACTGCCCGATGACCAGGGAGCAGTACGACGCCTTCATCGACGCACTGCTGGCCGGCGAAAAGACGGATTTCAAGGAATGGGAAGTCAACACGCCCTATTTCGACGGCTGCCTGCCCATCGAGGTGATGGCCGAGCGCGGCCGTGAGACGCTGCGGCATGGGCCGATGAAGCCCGTCGGCCTCACCAATCCGCGCGATCCCACCGTAAAACCCTATGCCATTGTCCAGCTACGCCAGGACAACAAGCTGGGCACGCTCTACAATATCGTCGGCTTCCAGACGAAGCTGAAATACGGCCCGCAACAAAATGTACTGCGCATGATTCCGGGCCTGCAGAATGCCGAATTCGCCCGCCTCGGCGGCCTGCATCGCAACACTTTCCTGAACTCGCCGAAGCTGCTCGACGAACAGCTCCGCCTGAAGGCGCAGCCGCGTCTGCGCTTCGCCGGCCAGATGACCGGCTGCGAAGGCTATGTGGAATCCGCCAGCGTCGGCTTGATCGCCGGGCTCTGTGCGGCAGCCGAAGCCAAGGGCCAGTCGCTGGCGATGCCGCCCGCGACCACGGCGCTGGGCTCACTGCTCGGCCATATCACTGGCGGGCACATCGAGACGGTGGACGCCGGCCCGCGCTCGTTCCAGCCGATGAACATCAATTTCGGCCTATTCCCGCCGCTCGTCTCGCCGCCGACCAAGAAGCCGGACGGCTCGCGCCTCCGCGGCAATGAGAAGACCGTGGCCAAGAAGCAGGCCATGAGCGCCCGTGCATTGGCCGACCTCGACAGCTGGATCGCGGCAAGCCTTCCGGCCGTCGCGGCAGCGGCCTAACGCAAGCTCGGTTGGATTTGTCATGAGCTTGCCCAAACAGGACTCCGCTGCGCTGTCCAAACACTGGACCGAAGGCGTGCTTCTGAAGCGCGACGTTTTCTCGACCGTCGAGCGCGGCCGTTTTCGCACGCGCGATGGTGACGTCGATGCGGTGCTACGTCGCCTCGATCAGGTACCGTGGTGGTCGTTCATTCTTGCGCACCATCTGTTCACGCGCGAACGCCGCGCATTGACGCTCGCGCGCGACCTCAAGGTCGGGCCGGAGCTGCTCTGGGCAGGCAAACGCACGCTGGTGCGCGGTTTCATCGATGGCGTCGCGCTGCATCTCGCAAAGCCTTATGGCGATGCGCGTTACTTCCAGTCGGCCAAGCTGGCGCTGCGCAAACTGCATCGCATGGGTGTGTGCCACAACGATCTCGCCAAGGAGCAGAACTGGCTCCGCGGCAGCGACGGGCTCGCTTATCTCACCGACTTCCAGCTTGCCGTCTGCTTCAAGAGCCGCAGCCAGCTGTTCCGCATCGCGGCCTATGAAGACCTGCGTCATCTCCTCAAGCACAAGCGCACCTATGCACCGGAACTGCTGACGGCGAAGGAAAAGCAGATCCTGTCGAAGAAGTCGCTGCCGGCACGTATCTGGCTGATGACCGGCAAGAAGGTCTACCGCGCCATCACCCGCGGCATCTTCAATTTCACCGACCGCGAAGGCGGCGGCAAGCGCCTCGTCAATGACGCGCCGCCGCTGCTGGAAATCATCAAGCGCAATCCCGCCGTGCGCGATGCAGCCATCGTGGCTTTCGCGGACCGGCGTACGGGCGTCGGGCTCTATGCTTTCGTCGA
The DNA here is from genome assembly GCA_002256345.1 of Bradyrhizobiaceae bacterium PARB1. Classification (GTDB taxonomy): domain Bacteria; phylum Pseudomonadota; class Alphaproteobacteria; order Rhizobiales; family Xanthobacteraceae; genus Tardiphaga. Next base: position 586,439 of record NKIY01000002.1, read on the forward strand.
GGCGGATGACGCGGCGCTGGAAGGTAAGCTTCAGAACGAGTTGAGTGCGGCGAAAGCGGCAAAACCGCCGGAGCATCTGCAGATCATCCCGGCACTGCCGCGCGACACAGCCGGCAAGATCCGCACCGAAGTGCTGCAGCTGGTAGCGATGAACCAGGTTGATCTGCTTGAGCCGCTAATGCACAGCGATGCCGATCGCGTATTCCTGAAAACTATTCTGGAATCGCGAAAGAACTTGCGAGACCGTTTCAATTTCGAAACGACACAGCCTCCATTGCCATCCTGATCGCGATGCGTGTTCTCCTGACAGGATCATCGGGTTGGCTCGGCAGATTTCTCGGCCCGCGTCTCAAGGCAGCTGGCCACAGCGTGGTCGGCGTCGATGTCGCGGCCGGCCCTGAGACATCCGTGATCGGGTCGGTCTCAGACCGAGCCTTGATCGATCGCCTGTTCGGTGAGTTCGGTATCGAGGCCGTCATTCACTGCGGCGCGTTGCACAAGCCCGACATCGTCCGCTATCCCGCGCAGGCTTTCATCGATGTCAATGTCAGCGGCACGCTGAACCTGCTCGAAGCCGCTGTTCATGCGAAGCATGATCGCTTCGTATTCACATCCAGCACCTCGCTGATGATCACGACGGCTATTCGTGAGGAAGCGGGTGAGACAGCCGTCTGGCTTGATGAAGCGTCAGGCCCGCTCGCGCCGCGCAACATCTATGGCGTGACCAAGCTGTCTGCGGAGGAGCTGTGTCGTCTCGCTCATCTCGAGCACGGTCTGAATTGCGTCGTGCTTCGCACCAGCCGTTTCTTCCCGGAAGAAGACGACACGCTCGACCACGTACCGGGCCCGAACCTCAAAGCCAATGAATTCCTCAACCGCCGACTGACGGTCGAGGATGCGGCGGATGCGCATATCATCGCCCTCGAAAAGGCGCCCACCCTTGGCTTCGACACTTTCGTGATCTCCGCACCGCCGCCATTCGCCAGATCGGACATCAAGGCACTCAAGCATGATGCTGCGCGTGTCGTCGCGGGCTATTTCCCTGATGCTGAAGAGCTCTATGCCAGGCGGAACTGGACGCTGCCGCACGGCATCGGACGCGTCTACGATCCGAGCAAGGCTGAGCGCCTGCTAGGATTCCGGTGCAAGACTGACTTTGCGAGCATTCTCAAAGCACTGAGAGAAGGCGCAGAACTACCGTTTGCTCACGACCCCGACTACATGCCACCGAAAGAGCTTCGGGCGCGCTGAACTGCAAACGGCGCGCTATGACGCCCGCCACAAGGTCCACAATGTTCGCAGCCGAGAGCGAAGATAAAGCGCGAACGGATCGAAGCTCGCCTCTGCCATCCGGCCGAGGTCGTATTTGACCAAAGCCAGCGTCAGGAACGCTGAACGCGCCTGCGGCGTCACATCCGCCAACATCCTGTCGGCGACCACCAGTTGCTCCTGCGCGCCCTTGATCAACTGGTCCAGCGTGGTGCGGGTTGCCGGCGTCAGCTTGCCGGCAAAGACCTCTTCCGAATTGCCGCCGTTCGGCCGCAACATGTCCTGCGGCAGATAGATCTGCCGGCGCGCGGCATCGTAAGGCAGCCGCGCCGTGATACGCGCGACGCCCTGAGCGAGCCCGCCATGTTCGGCGGCGTGATCGACGGCTTCGGACGCATCGCCGAGAACACGCGCAGCGCAGGCGAACAGCGTGCCGGACGCATCGCGAAAATGGCTTTCCAGCACGGCGAGATCCGGCATCGGATCGTTGTAGAGGTCGAAAATATGGGCATCGACCAGCTTGGCCAGACGATCGACCGGAAGGTCATAGGTGCGAACGGCCAGCAGCAATTCGGCCGCGACCGGATTCTGCGCGACATCGCCATGACCGTTGCCGGCCAGCGCGTCGGTCCACCATTGCAGCCTGATCTCGCCGGGCAGCGGCTGGCTCACCTGATCGCGAACGCGGCTGACCTCGGCATTGAAGGCATAGAGCGCGAGCAGCGGTCGGCGCTTGTCCGCCGGCACGAACAGCGTGGACGCATAGCGGTCGAAATCATGTGTGCGCACGAGAGCGGCGCAGAACGCCGCGGCGCTCTGGTCGGTGCCGGTCATGGCACCGCGATCAGCGCTGCGGCCACGCGGCGGCGTTCGCCGATCATGATGTTGTAGGTGCGGATCGCAGGTCCCGTCATCATCGTATCCACGACGACACTCAAGCCGCGCAACGCCTCGCGGAGGTCGCGCGGCATGATCCAGACCTCGTTGCCGGTGCCGATGATCAACGTATCGATGCCGGCATGCCCCTCGAACACGCGACGTAACGTATGCCGGTCGATCTCGTCCGGCTTGGTCACGGGCCACGGCCAGACCGCATCGGGCAGGCATAGAAGCGAGCCCTGATGCGACATGGTGTCGAAGATGAAGCCACCTTTGCCATAGGCTTCGATCTCGGCCGCGCGCGGAAGATGCGGCTGCTCGGGATCGACCGGCATCAGGCCTTCGCCGTCTTCGCCGGCGTGGTCTTGGCCGGCTTGCCGGTGCTCACCGGATCGTCGCGGTTCTCGCCAACGCCGAGATAGATCAGCATCGGTGCGGCGATAAAAATCGACGTATAGGTGCCGACCAGCACGACGCCGAAGATCATCACCGCGGTGAACGAGTGGATGGCGTTGCCGCCAAACAGATACAGCGCAAGCAAGGCCAGCGTCACGGTAACGTGGGTGATGATCGAGCGCGACAGCGTCGAATTGATCGACTCGTTGAGCAGCTCCGGCATCGGCATCTTCTTGTAACGCCGCAAGATTTCGCGGATGCGGTCATAGATGACCACGGTGTCGTTCAACGAATAGCCAAGAATGGTCAGCAGCGCCGCGATACTCGTCAGATCGAAATCGATCTGGGTGATCGACATGAAGCCGATCGTCAGCACGATATCGTGGATATTGGCAATCATGGCGCCGAGGGCGAACTGCCATTCGAAACGGAACCAGAGATAGATCAGGATGCCGACGATCGCGAGGATCAGGCCCAGCATGCCATAGGCAAGAAGCTCGCCGGACACGCGCGGACCGACCACTTCGACGCGGCGATATTCGACGCTGTCGCCGAGCGTGGCGCGAACCTTCTGCACCGCCGCCTGCTGCGCTGTATCGCCGCCCGGCTGCTGCGCAAGGCGGATCAGCACGTCGGCGGGGCCGCCGAACTGCTGCAGCTGCACGTCACCGAGCTGGAGCGTGGACAGCTTTGTGCGCATGGCGCCGATATCGGCGGTGCCGGACTTGTCCTGCACCTCCATGAGCGTACCGCCCTTGAAGTCGATGCCGAAATTCAGGCCATGCGTGAAGAACAGCGTGATCGCCGCGATGGTCAGCAGTGCCGAGGCCGGGAAGCTGATGCGGCGGAACTGGGTGAAGTCGAACTTCGTATCGTCGGGGACGATGCGGAGCGACGGCAACAGGTCGAAAATGGTCACGATCGACAGAATGACGATCAGTGCACCCAAACCTGCGAGAACCATTTGTGTCGTAGTCAAAGCCTGCTCCGTCCGCTCAGATCGGCACGCGCTGCGGCCGCTTCCACCTGACCCAGGTGGCGACGATCAGGCGGGTCACCGTGAAGGCGGTGAACACCGTCGTGAGAATGCCGATACCGAAGGTCACGGCAAAGCCGCGCACCGGGCCGGTGCCGATGTAGAACAGCACGGCAGCCGCGATGAAGGTGGTGATGTTGGAATCGAGAATGGTGGCGAGCGCGCGTTTGAAGCCCGCATCGATGGCGGCGATGGCCGTGCGGCCACCGCGCAGTTCCTCACGGATGCGCTCGTAGATCAGCACGTTGGAGTCGACGGCGATACCGACCGTCAGCACGATGCCGGCGATGCCGGGCAGTGTCAGCGTGGCATTGAGCAGCGACAGGATGCCGAAGATCATCGCGACGTTCACCGCCACCGCGATGTTGGCGAACAGGCCGAACAGGCGATAGGTCAGCAGCATGAAGACGATGACGAGGATCGAGCCGACATAGGCGGCAAGCTCGCCCTTGGCGATCGAATCCTGGCCGAGGCCGGGGCCGACCGTCCGCTCCTCGATAATCGACAGCGGTGCCGGCAGTGCGCCGGCGCGCAGCAGGATCGCGAGATCGTTGGCGCCCTGCACCGTGAACGAGCCCGAGATCTGACCGGAGCCGCCCGTGATCGGCTCGCGGATGACGGGCGCCGAGACGACTTCGTTGTCGAGCACGATCGCAAAGGGCAGACCGACATTCTTCGTGGTTGCTTCCGAGAACTTGCGTGCACCCGCGGTGTTGAAGCGGAACGAGACGATCGGCTCATTGGTGCGCTGGTCGAAGCCGGGCTGCGCATCAGTGAGATCAGCGCCGGAAACCAGCACTTCCTTCTTCACCAGATACGGCACCTTCGGCGACGTTGAACTCATCAGCAGATCGGAGTCCGCCGGCACCCTGCCCTGCGCCTGTTCGGCCGGGATCGACGTATCGACCATGCGGAAATCGAGCTTCGCGGTCTTGCCGAGCAGTTCCTTCAGGCGCGACGGATCCTGCAGGCCCGGCACCTGAACCAGCACGCGGTCGAGGCCCTGACGCTGGATCAGCGGCTCCACGGTGCCGAGTTCGTTGATACGGCGTTCGATGATCTGCAGCGACTGATCGACCGACTGGCGCAGGCGGTCGTTGATCGCGGCCTGCGGCACCGTGAGGCGGATCAGGCCGCCGCCGGCATCGGAGACTTCGAGGCTGCGCGCCCCGCTCTGACCCATGATGCCGCCGAGTGGCTGCGACAGCTCACGCAGCTTGGCGAGCGCGTTCGGAACGTCCGTGTCCTTGGTGATACGCACTTCGACCGCGTCGCCGCGGACATTCAGGCCCGTATACTGAACGCGAGGATTGATGTCGCGCAGGGTACGGCGCACGTCGTCGCGCACCTGGTCGAGCTTATCCTTCTTGACCGCGTTGGCGTCGACCTCGAGCAGGATATGGGATCCGCCCTGCAGGTCGAGGCCCAGCACCAGATGGCGCTGCGCCCATTTCGGCCAGGTCTTCACGGTGGCTTCGGGAAAGAAGTTCGGCACAGCGAACAGGCAGACGACAAGCGCCGTCAGGATGATGCCCAGCGCCTTCCACCGTGAGAAATACAACATCGAACAGGTCCGTCAGGATTCGAGGATAAACGTCGCCGCGGGTTATTTCGCCGCCGCGTCGTCCTTGGCCTCGGTCTTCTCGCCCTTCTCCTTGGCCGGCTCACCCTTGGTGCGCACGCCCGAGATCATGGAACGCAACTGGCGGACGCGAACGCCTTCGGCGAGTTCGAACTCGACCTGCTCGTCGTCCACCACCTTGGTGACCTTGCCGACCAGACCGCCCGAAGTGACGATGGTGTCGCCGCGGCGGATGTTCTTCACCATCTCGGCGTGGTCTTTGACCTTCTTCTGCTGCGGACGCAGGATCAGGAAATACATGATCACGAAGATCAGCGCGAAGGGCAGCAACGACATCAGCATGCTGTTGGTGTCGTTGCCGGCAGCTGCGGCCTGGGCGAACGCAGGGGTAATGAACATCGGAAGTCCTCAATCGGGCTGGAAATGACCGGCGACGCAGCCGCGGAAAACCGGCCCTCGCAAATTCGGCGCGGACTATAGCGGCCAGCAAGCCAATTGCAACGCTCCTAACCCCCTTGATGTACAAGCGATTTGTACCGCTTGCGAAGCTGTTCCCGGATGGTTAAGGGTGCGGGCCGAGGAAAATAGAAAATGCCAAAAAAACCCAATAAAACCAGCCACCGCCCCGCTCCCAAAGCTGCCAAGATCCCCGTCCGCAAGACCGCCACAAAGCGCCCGCGACCGATGGCCGCCCCCGGCCTGGACGAGCGCATCGCGGTAGCCCTCGAAGCAATCGCCGCCAACATGGCCGCTGCCGCGCCCAAAGTATCCAATGCCGATTCTCTGGCCAGCGCCCACGCCTTCATCTGGCACCCAGACGGCCGCCTCGCTCCCGTGCCAAAGGTCAGCCGGGTCGAGCTCGACCTCCTGCAGGGCATCAACCAGCAGGTCGATACGCTGATCGAGAACACCCGCCGTTTCGCCAACGGCCTGCCCGCCAACAACGCCCTGCTCTGGGGCGCCCGCGGCATGGGCAAATCGTCGCTGGTGAAGGCTGCCCACGCCCGCATCAACGCCAGCAAGTCGGTCAATGGCCGACTGAAACTGGTGGAGATTCATCGCGAGGACATCGAAAGCCTGCCGCTCTTGATGGCGCAAATCCGCGCCTCGAACTTCTATTTCATCGTGTTCTGCGATGACCTCTCCTTCGACGGAAATGACGCCTCCTACAAGTCGCTGAAGGCCGTGCTCGAAGGCGGCATCGAGGGCCGACCGGAGAACGTCATCCTTTATGCGACGTCGAACCGCCGTCACCTGCTTGCCCGCGACATGATCGAGAACGAACGCTCGACCTCGATCAATCCCGGCGAGGCGGTGGAAGAAAAGGTCTCGCTCTCGGACCGCTTCGGCCTCTGGCTCGGCTTCCACAAGTGCAACCAGGACGAATATCTCGCCATGGTGCACGGCTATTGCAGTCACTACGGCATCAAGATCGACGACGCCCAGCTCCAACGCGAAGCGCTCGAGTGGTCCACCACCCGCGGCTCGCGCTCGGGCCGCGTGGCCTGGCAGTTCGTGCAGGAACTGGCGGGCCGGCTCGGAGTGAAGCTGGCGACCAAATAGCGATCTATCGCGCCGACGCCGTCTGGCGCGGCGCGAGACCGTTCAGGCGCTGATTGCTTTTCTCCAGCATGCTCCGATCGAGGCGGCCTTGTTCCGAGGCTGCGAGTGCACAGGTGAAGATGCGGTAGAACTGGGTGCCATCGAAAGCGACCAGCAACAGATCGACACCGGCATTGATCGCCTCGACGGTCGCCGCGCAGATGTCGTGCTGATAGATCGCGCCCATCACCATATCATCGGTGACGATCACGCCCTGATAGCCCCACTCCTCACGCAGAAGATCATTGACCACACGTTTCGAATGCGACGCCGCCCGATCGGGATCGATCGCCGAGAGCGCAACATGCCCGATCATGAGATGCGTGTGCGGCTGTTTCAGGAGATCGCGGAACGGCAGCCAATCGGTCTTCTCCAACTCATCGACGGGCGTATCCAGTCGGGCGCGGAAATGATGCGTGTCCGCGGCGACACGACCGAGGCCGGGAAAATGCTTGACGGTGGCACTGACATCGAACTCGCGCAGTCCCGCGGCGTAGGCTGATGCGACCTCACTCACGATGGCCGGGTCGTTCGAAATCGCGCGCTGGCCGATCAGGCTGTTGAAATCGAACCGATGACGCTCACTGGACGAGCGCATGTCGAGCACAGGCGCAAAATTTAGCGTGACGCCGAGATCAGCCAGCTCGCGCCCATGAGTGCGGCCGAACTCAGTGGCCTGACGCCGACGTTCATCCTTGCGCAACTCCGTCAGGGTCGCGAGCGCGGGTAATGTCGTCAGTTGCGGTGACAGATGCGAGACGATACCGCCCTCCTGATCCGCTGCGACGACCAATGGCGGCAGTCCGGCGGCACGTCGCATTGCCTGGAAACCTGCAATCTCGGCCTTCAGCTCATCAGCCGTACGTCCCTTGATATTGCGGTGGGACACATAGATGCCGCCGATCAATCCTCTGGCAACAAGTGGTGCGATGTCCTGCGCACGACGATAGCCGATCATAAAATGCCGACCGAGCTCCTTCGCCTGCGGACTATCGGCTGCCAGTACGTCCGCCCGACGAAAATTGAAGGTGAGCTTCGACGACACCATCGCCAGCGGCACGACGCACCACAGGGCTAGCAACAACCTGCCGGTGACCCAGCCTTTGCGCCAGCTCCGGCGCCATATCAGCCAGCCGACGACAAGCACGCACGTAACAGCGATGAGCTTCGGCGCACGTCCTCGGACTATCGCAAGATAAGGATCGTTCAGTAGCGCGCCCACGACGACAAGGATCAAGCCGGTCAGCCACAGTGCCGCAACCGCCAGACGCTCCCACTTTGACATCACTACTGTCCTTTCCAATGGATCACAGGATCGTCGCGTAACAGCAGCTTCAGGGGCTGACGAGAGCTGAAAAGCGCTCTGCGCAATATCTGCACAAAACTCCTGAAATTCTGCCGGACCGCCGCGCGGCAACTGCAATCGTGCAGGTCAGACAGAGTGCATCGCCGCTCAGACGAGGCCTTACCATGCCGATCCCGACACGACTCGCAAATGATGGCTGGTGGCTCTGCGAACCCGCAGCGACCTTCGCCATGGCTTCACCATCTCACCCGACAACAGAAGGCCTACCGACGATGACGGGATTTTTCGCGACCGCAGATACGGAAACGCCAGTGAAGCCTTCGCTACTGCGTCCTCTGGCAATTGCCCTGTGCGCGACCGCCGCGGCAGACTGGCTGTTCTATGGTCATGTGATCGGCATTTCCTTTGCGATCTTTGTGCTCATCCTGATTGCCTTTACCTTGATCGCCAACCCGCATCTGGCGACGATGCCGGCCAGATTGCGCGCGAGCGCGGTCGCTGCCGTGGCCATTGCGCCGGCGGTCACCAGCATAAACCCCGCATCCCTCGCATGCGGGGTCGTCGGAGCAACCATTGCGGTGCTCATGATCGTTGTGCCGCTGCAGACCAAATTGCAGGACCGCCTCTGGGCCGCACGCGGTCTGCTGATCGAGGGGCCGTTTCGTTTGCTGCCCGACCTCACCCGCTCCAGCCGCGGGACGCTGACGACCAATATGGTCGTCGCCTGGGTCGTACCAGTGGTCTTGGGGACCGTGTTCCTGGCGCTCTTCGCATCGGCTAACCCGATGATCGAACATTGGTTAAAAGCGATCGATCTCAGTGGCGGCACCACACAGCTCAGCCTGCAGCGCATGTTGTTTTGGTTTGTGGCACTCTCGCTTGTCTGGCCGTTCGTGTGCGTGAAGCTAAGCACTCAGCGCAAAACGGCGGAACCGCAGCAAGAAGAAGCGTCCGCAACCGATGACGCTATCGATGCCGCCTTATTGCAACCGAGCCAGCTGTTCGGCGCGACTGCCGTTTTCCGCTCCCTCGTTCTTTTTAATCTTCTGTTCGCCGTGCAGACCGCTCTCGACCTGCTCTATCTCTGGGCCAGCGTCACTTTGCCGGATGGCATGACCTATGCCGCATACGCCCATCGCGGCGCCTATCCTCTCATCGTCACGGCCCTGCTTGCCGCCGGCTTCATTCTCCACGCCAGCAATGTCGAGCAGACGCCCCAACGCAAACGATGGGGCAATCTGCTGATCATCATCTGGACCGCGCAGAACCTCATGCTGGTGCTGTCGTCGATCCTGCGTCTCGATCGCTATGTGGAGGCCTATTCGCTGACCTATTGGCGCGTCGCCGCCTTCATCTGGATGGGCCTGGTGGCGCTCGGCCTCGTCTTCATCCTGCTGCGGCTAGTGCTGCGTCACTCCGATCAATGGCTGATCCGCGTCAATCTGATCGCACTGGCGGCTGTGCTCTATCTCTGCACTTTTATGAATTTTGCCGCCATCGTCGCCGACTACAATGTCTCGGACTGTCACGAGATGGGCGGCAAAGGTCCGTCCCTGGATACGGACTATCTGGTCAGCCTCGGCTCTGAGGCGATCCCTGCTTTGGATCGCTTCATCGCCATCGGACCGGATTATCGGACACCATTGAAGATGAAGCGTGAGAACCTTGCTTATGAGCAACGCTGGGCGTTAAATTCCTGGCAGGCATGGACCATTCGCAGCTGGCGTCTGCAGCGCTATCTGGCCCGAAGCACGAATGTCACCAAGCCCGTCCTGCAGAAGAACAATCGTCTCGACTCCCCGACCACGAGCATTCCATGACGCATAATATCCTTGTGGTCGATGACGATCCGCACATTCGCGACGTCATCTGCGTGGCGCTCAGGAAAGCCGGTTTCGCTCCCGTGACGGCCAAAGATGGTGCCGAGGCACTCACCCGCTTCACGACTGAGAGACCATCGCTAATCATCCTCGATATCGGCATGCCGGAGATCGACGGGCTCGAAGTCTGCCGTCGGATCCGCAAGAGTTCAGACGTGCCGATCCTGTTCCTCTCGGCCCGCGATGAAGAAATCGATCGCATCCTCGGCCTCGAGATCGGCGGCGACGACTATGTGACAAAACCGTTCAGCCCGCGCGAACTCGTCGCACGGGTGAATGTCCGGCTGCGTCGTTCGATCAGCCAGACGACCGCCGATAGCGACAGCGGACGCCCGTTGTCCCACGGTGATCTCATCATCGATCCGCCCGCGCATACCGCGCGCCTGCGCGATGCGTCGCTGACGCTGACGGCAATCGAATTCGACATCCTCAAGACCATGGTGGCGCGGCCGACGCTGGTGTTCACCCGTGATCAGATCATGGCCGCTGCCTATCGCGCCAACATGCAAGTCTCCGATCGGACCATCGACAGCCACATTCGCAACATCCGCGCCAAGTTCGCCGCAAGCGGTTGTGACAATGCGGTGGAAACGGTCCACGGTGTCGGCTTCAGGCTCGGCCGCTGCGAGCTGCAGGAATGACGTCGCGACATTCTCGCCAGAAATGGCGACCGTCCCTCAGCTTCATCATCTTCGCATCCCTGGTGCTGGTGATGACGCTGCCGCTCGCCGGCCTCTTCATTTTCCGCCTCTACGACAACCAACTGATCCGCCAGACCGAGTCCGAGCTGATCGCCCAGGGTGCAGTACTGTCGGCCATCTTCGCCGAGAAAGTCGAGCAGAAAATCCCGGATGGCATCAAGCTCGGTGCCGTTGTCTCCGACAAGGATCTCCCACCTCCCGATGACGACTTCGTGCCGATCAAGCCGAAGCTCGATCTTGCCGGCGAGGATCTGCAGGTCATGAGGCCGGATGCGCAAAAGCCGGCAACGCCGACCGATCCAACTTATCGGGATATCGGATCGCAATTACAGCCACTGCTCCGCAGTACCCAGCGCATCACGCTGGCTGGCCTTCGCGTCCTCGATTTCAACGGAACGGTGATCGCCGGACGCGACGAAATCGGCCTGTCGCTCGCTCATCTGCCGGAAGTCGCAACAGCGCTGCGCGGACGTTACGGCGGTGCTCTGCGCATCCGCATTCCCGACAAGCCGCCGCCACCGATCTATTCGATCAATCGCGGCACAGGCCTGCGCGTCTTCGTCGCCATTCCTGTGGTCGTGCAAAAGCAGGTTGCCGGCGCGATCTATCTGTCGCGCACGCCCAGCAACATGATGGAGCACCTGTATAACGAGCGCGGCAAGTTCATTCTTGCCGGACTCGCCGTGCTTTTCGTGACGTTACTGATCGGGCTCGTTTTCGCCCGCACCATCGTGCGCCCCATGCACGACTTGATCGGCCGCATTGCCGACATCCGCCGCGGCGATCCCGAAGCATTTCGGCCGCTGGCACATTACGGCACCCGGGACTTCGCTCTGCTGTCGCGCAACTTCCTCGGTCTTGCCGAGCAACTGGCCGTGCGGACCGATCATATGTCGACCTTCACTGCACATCTGACCCATGAACTGAAGTCGCCCCTCACCTCCATCAAGGGCGCTGCCGAACTGTTGCAGGATTCCATCCAGTCCGATACGGCATCGCTCACCGTCGTCGAGCAGCAGAGGTTTCTGGCCAATATGATCGCCGACACCGACCGGCTCGCTGTCATCATGCATCGTCTGCGCGATCTCGCCCGCGCGGAATCAGCGCCGGAAATCGCATCCTGCTCGCTTGCCGCAGTTATCGGCGATCTGCAGCGGCGTTTTCCTCAGCTGCATTGCCGGGCTGAGGGCGATATCGAGGCCCCTATCGCCATGTCCGCGGACAATGTGCTGATCGTGCTCGCGCATCTTGCCGACAACACCGCGCATCATGGGGCAAGGCGCTTCGCTGTCACGGCCGTTTCCACGCCAAACGATCTGCGCCTTCTCGTCAGCAATGATGGTGACAGCATCTCCGAACAGAACCGCAGCCGGATCTTCGATGCCTTCTTCACCACGCGCCGCGAGCAAGGCGGCACCGGCATGGGGCTTGCGATCGTCCAGTCTATGTTGCGCGCCCATGGCGCGTCCATCCGCCTTGCCAGTTCTGAGCTCGGGGTAACATTCGAAATCAGTTTCGCGTCGGATGGCATGTCGATCTGATGCCTGACGTGGCGAATTGATCGACATCGCAATTGTCGCGTTGGAGCTACCAGCTAAAACGCGCTCCCGCAGCGACCTGATGGCTGACCGCATTGCTGCGGAATTCACCGTTATACGAGCCATACAAACGGACATTCTCGCTGCGCCAGCCCGACAGTTTGAGGCCCACGAGCCCGGCGTCGCGGCCGGGCTGCGCCGCCGCGACCGTGAACGGCGTATCCAGCAGCGCAGCTTGGGTCACCAGCGTAGTGTCGCGCAGGTCGTGGCCCCAGCCGAGGCGCACCTCAGGCATCAGGGTGGTGCCGTCGAGCGTGCGCAGCTGCGCGCTCATCGAAACGCCAAGCGTCGTGGTCAGTTTGTCGTAGAACTGCGCGCCATAAGCGAGGCCGAAAGGCTGCTGGTTCTCGGCATAGGCGCCGCGGCGAAACCCCTGCCAGCCAAGGCCGGCAAAAGGCTGCAACACGGCCTGCTGCCACACTGGAATGAGATAGCCGGCCTCCAGATTCACCGCCGTGCCGAATCCATTGACCCCGCCGCTGATGGCGCCGGGCGACAGGATGGTCTGGCGCGTGGTCGAGATCTGGCTCGGGCCGGCGGCGACGCGCAAATCCAGCTTGGCCGCACCGGGCGTCCAGGTGGCATAGGCTGCGCCGGCATAGGTGTCCGATGTGCCGGTCGCGGCATCGCTCGATGCCGTCGTACGCGCGAAGCCGAAGGCGCCGCCGGCGAGCAGGCTGGCCGAGACGATGCGATCGGCGCCCATCACAAAACCGGTGCTGGTGGTGCGCGAGCCGGCAAGATCGCCGCTGGCATTTACCGTACTCAGGCGGCCAAAGCCCTGCCCCCACACGGTCCAGCCCTGCTCGGGCTTGGGCTGATCGAGACTGGCGAAGGCATTGGTGGTCGTCGCATTCATGATGCGACCGTCATAAGCCATGGCAAAAGCCTGTGCGATGCCGACCATGCCGGCCGAGCCATTCAGCACATAGGCATTCTGGCGATCGGCGATCGGGCCTAGAAAGCCTTGGAAGGTCTGTGCCATCGCGCCCATCACCGCGGGCTGACCAGCCCCTGTAAGGTCGTAGATGCCGCGCTCGTAGCGCGCGCCATCGGGCTGCGCGTAGAGTGCGTCGTAGAGCGCCTTGTCGTTCGCCGACGGCATCTCGCCCGGCGCTGCGCGATGGGCATCGAGGATGCCGGCAACCTGCCGCGAACTGTTGCCGAGTCCCGCATCCGTCGCAAAACTGGCAAAGCTCTCGGGCGTCACCGCGAGCCAGATCGCGGCATGGCCGTAAATCGTGTCGAGGCGCGTATGCGGGGTCATGCCCTCCGCCGGCTGCAACAGCGAGGTGAAGGCGCCTGCGGTCTCCGCGCCGTTGTACGCTTGCACGATCGCGAAATTGGTGCCGAGCGACGGCGTATAGTTGCTGACGGTGCCGATACTGCCGCGTAGCACCGGGACCAGCGTGCCACTGGCCCAGAACACGTTGCCGGCGCCATTGACGATGATCTTGTCATAAGTGCCCGGACCGCCTGGCAGGATCTCGGTGCCGTCGATATCGATCCGCGTGGTCGCAGTCGAACCGAGCGTGACATTGCCATTGAAAGTCAGCGTGCCGACAGAATTGCCGATCGGAACGGTACCGGCAGGAATGGTGCCGTAGTTCACCAGATCCTCGGCATTCGCCATCTTGCCTGGCGACAGCGTGCCAGTGATGATGCTGTTGCCGATCACCGTGCCGAAGCCGGCCAGCGTGCCGGTGGAGTTGATGTTCAGATTGTTGGCATGAAGGCTCAAGGTGCCGTCCACCGCGAGCGTGCCGGCATCGACATCTACATCGCCCAGAGCCGTGGTGCGGCCGGAGATCGTCAGGATGCCCGCGCCGGTCTTACTCAGGGAACCGTCCGTCGTCAGCGGCATGCTCCAATAGCTGGTCCGTCCTGCGGCAACATCGACGCTGGCGCCGGCGACCCAAGACGTCGGCCCGGCGATGGCGCGGTCGATACGGATCAGGCCGTGGCCGTACACCCGGTCGATACCGGCTGCTCCGATGTCTTCGGTGGTCGAGAACAAAAGATGCGACAGATCCTGAGCATTGTAGTCCGGAAACGCCTGGACCAGGATCGCGAGCGCGCCGGAGACCGCCGGCGCGGCCATGGAGGTGCCTTGCAAGAACCTGTAGGTGTTGCCATCATAGGACGAATAGACGGGCGGCCTGTTTGTGTCCGGCTCCGAGTAGTTTCCGCCCGGTGCGGCTACGCACCAGCTCGCCGTCACGCCGCAGAGATTCGAATAAGCAGCGGCCTCCTTGCGATCGCCCACCGACATCACGGCGATAATCTGGCCGCTCTGATGCTGGAGATCCGTGTAATTGTAATTCTCGCCTCCGTCGTTATAGACGCCGAGGTTCGCATGCTGCGGGCTAAGATAGGGCAGCAGCGCGAGGCCCGTTGGATTTTTCGCCGCGTCCGGCTGGCTTTCACGATCATTGGCGTTAGCGGCGACAATGATTTTGCCGGCCTGAAGGACCAGCCTCGCAGCGTTCCCTTCAAGGTCCGTACCGGGGAAGATCGGCCACACTTGCATTCTCGGGAAGTCTTTGAAATTCGGACCGTAACTCGCATTATAGATCATCGAGCCGGACAGCGAGGCAAAATAGGTCAATGCCGATGCGCTCGGCAGATCGACTCCCGGCGCGAAGCTGGAGAACTTGTCGGTCAGCATGCGGATCGGAACGATCTGGGCATCGTAGGCGATGCCGTGCATCACCAGACCCGGATTGTCGAACGGCTGCGCCGCGATGATGCCGGCAACGTGCGTGCCGTGCACCTGCCCTGCCGGCAGTGGCGAAACGTCGTATGGATTATAGGCGGCGCCATTCACCACCACATAACTGCGCGCGAGATCGAGACGCAGTCGATTCACCAACGCCGCATTGGTGGTATCGAAGCCGGTATCCGCCACCGTGACCAACACACCCGCGCCTGTAAGACCGCGCGCATAGGCGGCGCCCGCATGGATCAGGTCGCGATTCCAGGTCTGCAAGTACGGGTCAGGAAACTGCGCTGGTAGATTGGGCGAATTGTTCGTCGCCGTCGGCGCATCGGCCGCGTGAGCCGGCATCACGCCGATTGCCAACAACAGCGCGAGTGCCGTACCGCCCAGCAATGTGCGCGCGCGATCGCCCCGGAAAAATTGCCCCAACATTTGTGGCCCTGCCCCGAATCTCTACCGAAATACCCCAAAACTCTTGATCATGTTTCCATGACGGGGTCGATGAGGAACCGGTAGTGCACAGGACAAAATCCACGGCCGGGTTGCGAGCGCTCCGCACGTACGAATACGACGCGTCTCCGAAACGAAAACGGCGCCCGAAGGCGCCGCTTTGATCGGATCTATGTCGATCGTCTTATGCACCGTTCAGGAACTGCAGCGGATCCACCGGCGACGAGCCTTTGCGGATCTCGAAGTGCAGCTGCGGCGAGGACACTTCGCCGGATTGTCCCGACTTCATGATGACCTGACCGCGCTTGATCGTTTCTCCGCGCTTCACCATCAGTTCGCTCGCATGGGCGTAAGCAGTGACGTAACCGTTCGAGTGGCGCACCAGCACAAGATTGCCGTAGCCCTTGAGTTCGTTGCCGGCGTAAGCGACGACGCCATCTTCGGCGGCCTTGACCGGCGTGCCTTCCGGCACAGCGATGTTGATGCCATCATTCGACTTGCCGTTGGTCTTGGCGCCGTAGCCGGTCGCAACGCGGCCGCGCACCGGCCAACGGAACGTCGGCAGCGCACCGGTCGCTTCGGCGGCCTTCGCAGGCGCTTCGGGCGCCGCTTCTTCAGGCGTCGCAGTTGCGCTGGCAAGACGTGCCTTCTGCTGCGGCTCGACGGCGGCGGTGCGGGCGGGCGCAGTTGCCACGGGAGCAACCGGAGCCGCGGCGATCGTTGAAGGAGCGCCGAGCGGCGCAGGCGCCGAAGCCAGCGCGGCCGGAGCAGCAACGGCGGCACTGCGCGCAGCAGGCACCGTGATTTTGCTGCCGAGCTTGAGCTGAGCGGTCGGCGACAAACCGTTGGCGCGCGCGAGTTCGGCCACCGGAACATTGTTCCGGCGCGAGATGCTCATCAGCGTGTCACCGCGATTGACATAGTGCGTGGTTGCGGCGGCAGTCGGCCTTGCCGGTGCGGCGGCGACGGCCGGCGCAGCGACGGCGCCCTGACGGGGAATGACCAACGACTGGCCGGGCGACAGCGCACGCGGGCCGCGATAGCCGTTGGCCTGCAGGATCGCAGCTTGCGACACGTTGTAGCGCTTCGACAGACCTTCCAGCGTGTCGCTGGTGCCGACGATGATCGTGGTGCCATTCGGCGTGGCCGGCGCAGGTGCGGCGGCAACCGAGCGTGGCGCTGTGCTGCCGGTGTGTTCGATCGGCGCACGCGCGGGCGGCGGTGTGTACATGCCATTGCCGCCACCACTCATCGGCGCGGCGGATGCAACCGGACGCGGCGCGGACGGATAGGATTGCGGCGCCGAGATCGGCGGCGGCAGCGGTTGCGACGAATATTGCGGCTGCGGATTGTAGGCGGGGCGCTGATACTGCGGCAATTCGCGCGGTGCCTGGGCGACGGGGCGCTGCGGCACCGAGCCAGTGGCCTCGCCGCCCTGCCAGCCGAATTCACGCGAGCTGCTGCGGCTGATGTTATTGCTATCGAATGTTTGCGAGAGCCTGGTCGACATGTCGGCACTGCAGCCGGCAAATCCGATGGACATCAACGCCAGCACCGCAACCTGCGGAGAACGACGCGAGCAAAGCAACTCGACAACGCGGGACATTGGTTACTCACTCATACGCAACAAACGACTGAATTGAGTAAACACTGTCTCCGTTACCAAGCCTTTAACCCTGCCTCGAAGATGACAATGTCGATCACGCAGTTGTTCAAAGCTCGCGCGCGATGCCCGGCAGCGCCGGCACGAAACGCACCGCCACCAGCTCGCGCCGCTCGATCGTCTCGCCAATCTTGCGCAGGCGGACCAGCGTCTGCACGCCGTGATGCGGGCCAACCGGCGCGATCAGAACGCCGCCATCGTCCAGCCGGTCGATTAACGATTGTGGCACCGCTTCAACAGCCGCGGTGACGATGATCCGGTCGAAGGAGCCGAGATTGGGTGCGAGATTGAGGCCGTCGCCGAGCATCACCTCGACATTGTGCAATCCGAGACTCTCCAGCCGGGCGCGTGCAATTTCTGCCAGCGTCCGATACCGTTCCACGCTCAATACATCGCGAACAAGCTTGGCAAGAATGGCCGCCTGATAGCCCGACCCGGTGCCGAGCTCGAGCACGCGATGGCGCAGCTCGAGCTGCAACTGCTCGGTCATATACGCCACCACGAAGGGCTGGCTGATGGTCTGGCCGCAGGAAATCGGCAATGCAGAGTCCCGCCAGGCGTAATCGAGATCGGCTGGATCGACGAAACGGTCGCGGGGCACCTCTTCCATCGCGCGCAGCACGCGGACGTCGCTGATCCCGCGGCGGCGCAGGCTCAACTGGAATTGCATCTGCTCTGGCGGATGGCCGGTATCGATCATGAAGTGTCCGCCCTCAACTTGCGATGGCGTCCAAATATCCCAAATAGGTTGACGCATCCTCGCTGGGAACAAGACCTGCGACCGAGAAGATTATTGTTCCGGAAGCGGAACCCGGATCGCAATTGCCCGTTATGGGCGCCGGGGATGACCGAATTCGCATGGCCAATGTCGGCAACCGTACATTCCATGTCGGACGGTTGCGCTATTTGAGTCCCTCAAGTTCACGCTTGGCGTGATTGCGTTCAAAGACGGAATTTGCGACGTTCCATCAGGATCATGCAGGGAAAGCGGCCATGACTGAATCGAACCAGCCGGGCGGCTCCGTCTTCCTCGTCGAGGACGAGGTGATGATCCGCATGATGGTTGCCGACATGCTGGAAGAGCTCGGCTACAGGGTCGCGGCCGAAGCTGGCGACATCCATGAAGCGACACGCCTCGCCGGTTCCGCCGAATTCGATGTCGCGATCCTCGACGTCAACGTCAACGGCAAGGTGATTTCCCCGGTAGCCGAGGTACTCGCAGCGCGCAACAAGCCCTTCATCTTCGCGACCGGTTATGGCGCGCAGGGGTTGCCCGAAGAGTTCCGCGATCGCCCGGCGCTGCAGAAGCCGTTCCAGATGGAAACGCTGGCGCAAGTGCTCGCCACGACGCTGAAGGGCGTCGCCGTATAGGTTCCGATGCAGGATGGGTATCGCTGCGCGCAACCCATCTTGCGGTCGTCTTACCCCAGTGCCTTTGCCAGCGTCTGGCTGAACGCTTCGTCCGTGCGATCGAGCCGCAGCGGCGTCACCGAGACATAGTGTGCGGCAAGCGCCGCAAGATCGGTGCCTTCCGGAGGCGCTTCAGCGGCAACGATGCGTTCGAAACCGATCCAGAAATACGGATTGTTACGGCCATCGCGGCGCTCGTCGATACGCAGGAAACCCTGGTTGCGCTTGCCTTGCCGCGTCACGACAACGCCCTTCACCTCGGCCGCGTCGCAGGCCGGGAAGTTGATGTTGATCACCGTGTTTTTCGGAACGCCAGCCTTGATAACCTTGCGCAGCACGTCCGGACCAAAGGCCAGGGCAGTTTCCCACTGCGGCGAATGGCGGGTCGTCATCGAGAATTCCTGACTCAGCGCCACCGACGGAAATCCGAGAATGGTGCCTTCCAGTGCCCCGGCAATCGTGCCGGAATAGACGACATCCTCGGCAACATTCCGGCCCTTGTTGACGCCGGACAGGACCAGATCAGGCTGCTTGTCCTTCAGGATATGCCGTGCGCCCATGATCACGCAGTCGGTCGGCGTGCCGCGCACGGCATAGTGCCGCTCGCCGACTTCCCGCAAGCGCAGCGGATCGTTCAGCGACAGCGAATGCGAGACGCCGGACTGATCGAGTTCAGGCGCCACGACCCAAACATCGTCAGACAGTTCCTTGGCGATCTGCTCAATGATCTTGAGGCCGGGAGCATGAATACCGTCGTCATTGGTGCAGAGAATGCGCATGCGCGTCAGCCCTTTCGATCCTGGCCGGCTCTGCCGGCAGCGAACTTTTGCCAGCCCGAGGGAGCTTTTGCCACCCCCTTATTCGCCACTTCTCGGGCATCCGTCGCGCCATTTTTCCGGCACACGGGAACCACATTGCCGAGCGCGCAGTTATTTCGGCATCTATGCGTTTCATCGCGTCCAGAAACCAGCGCGCGGCTGAAATAACGCTGTCGCTGCGCTATTTGAGGCGACGACCATGGTCACGAGGTTCGATCGGCGAATGCTTTTGGGCATCCCGGTTCTTGCCGCTGCCAGTATCGCTGGCCTGCTTTTCTGGCCGAGCCTTGCACGCACGCCAGAGCCCGACTTGCGACTCAACCTTGCCGTCACCAACCCATCCGGCGATCAGGCTATCCCACAGACAACGCCAGCCAACTCGATCGATCGCCCAGAGACTGCCGATCTTAATCGCGTCAGCCTGTCGCGTCAGTCGTTTCGCCGCGGCGGCATGGGATCGCAGGCGCTGATGACCTTCACCGTTCGAAATCGCAACGACTACGACATCAAAGATCTCGAACTGCTCTGCGCATTCAAGAGCCGCGACGGCCGTTACACCACCGAACGCCGCAAACTCCTCGCCGAGACCGTCGGCACGAAAAGCCGCAGGGCCTTCCCGATGACGCTGATCGGGCACATCAACATACGCGCCTCGAAGGCAAGATGTTCACTCCTCACCGCGAGCCGGGCATGACAGGCAGTCGGGCGAATGTCAGTTCGCCTGAATAACCTTCAGCCCGCCCATATAGGGCTGCAGCACGTCCGGCACCGCGATAGAGCCATCTTCCTGCTGATAGTTCTCCATGACCGCGATCAGCGCGCGGCCCACCGCCGTACCGGAGCCGTTCAGCGTATGCACGAAGCGCGGCTTGCCGTCCGGCCCGCGCGAGCGCGCATCCATGCGGCGCGCCTGGAAATCGCCGCAGACCGAGCAGGACGAAATCTCGCGATAGGCGCCCCCCTCGCCCTGGCCCGGCATCCAGACCTCGATGTCATAGGTCTTCTGCGATGCGAAGCCCATATCACCGGTGCACAGCGTCATGACACGATAATGCAGGCCGAGCTTGCGCAGCACTTCCTCGGCGCAGGACAGCATGCGCTCATGCTCGTTCTTGCTCTCCTCGGGCGTCGTGATCGAGACCAGCTCGACCTTCGTGAACTGATGCTGCCGGATCATGCCGCGCGTATCGCGGCCCGCAGCACCGGCTTCGGCGCGGAAGCAAGGTGTGAGTGCGGTAAGTCGAAGCGGCAGCTCTTTCTCGTCGAGGATGGATTCGCGGACGAGATTGGTCAGCGGCACTTCGGCAGTGGGAATGAGCCAATAGCCCTGCCCCTCGTTGCCGAGAGCACCAGCCGCAAACTGATCGTCGCGAAATTTCGGAAGTTGCGCCGTGCCGAACATCGCGTCGTCACGCACGAGCAGCGGCGGATTGACTTCAGTGTAGCCGTGCTCGTTCGTATGCAGATCGAGCATGAATTGCCCGATCGCACGCTCGAGGCGAGCCAGACCTTTCTTCAGCACGACGAAGCGCGCGCCCGACAGTTTCGCCGCGGCCTCGAAATCCATGAAGCCCATGGCTTCGCCGATTTCATAATGCGGCTTCGGCATGAAGGCGTAGTTGCGCTTGGCGCCGAAGTGATGGCGCTCCACATTGCCGTGCTCATCGACGCCTTCCGGCACCTCGTCGAGCGGCAGGTTCGGAATGCCGGCCAGCTCAGCGCGAAGCTGCTCCTCAGCAGCCTTCACCGCCGCTTCCATCTCCGGCATTGTGGTCTTGAGTTCGGCGACCTCGGCCATCAGCGCGCTCGCCCGCGCCTCATCCTTGGTCTTCTTCGCCTCGCCGATTTCCTTGGAGGCCGCATTGCGGCGGGCTTGCGCCTGTTCGGAAGCCAGGATCGCGGTACGCCGGGCCTCGTCGATCGCCAGCAACGACGACGACATCGCAGCCAGTCCGCGCCGCTTCAGCGCAGCGTCGAAGGCCTCGGGATTGTCGCGGATCGATTTGATGTCATGCATGGCGGGATTCCTGAGCGAAAGCGGCCCTGAGTACCCCGAATAACGATGATTTGGAACATTAAACGCTAACGCAATCAGAGGGTCTATCGCTCCCAATGCGTTCGGAAAAAAATCCCAAAACAACCACACTGGCGACAATCACGCCGACGCCTGCGGTGACAATCTCGCCATGGCGTCTGCACCTCCAGCCCGCCCTCAAACAACCTAACGCAGTTTGACGATGAAGCGGCTGCAAGAAGCTCCGCCCCTATTCCACCAGCGTCAAATCCGTACCGGTCGCCTCTGCAGCCCGCTTTGCTGCGTTCTTCTCTACGATCGCTACAGCAATGATCGAGCCCTCATAGAGGACCAGCAGCGGTAGCGCGAGCGACATCTGGCTGATGACATCCGGCGGCGTCAGCACGGCGGCGATGACGAAGGCGCAGACGATAAAATAGCGGCGCTTGTCGCGCAGTTGCTTGGAAGTGAGAATACCGATGCGGCCGAGCAGCGTCAGGATCACTGGCAGCTGGAAGGCGATGCCGAAGGCAAAGATCAACGACATCATCAGGGACAGATATTCGCCGACCTTGGGAAGTAGCGCGATTTGCGCGGTCTCGGCACCGCCGGCCTGCTGCATGCCGAGCGAGAAGCGGATCAGCATCGGCAGAACCAGGAAATAGACCAGCAGCGTTCCCAGCGCGAAGAAGATCGGTGTCGCGATCAGATACGGCAGGAACGCACCGCGCTCGTGCTTATAGAGCCCGGGCGCAACGAACATGTAGATCTGCGCAGCGATCACGGGAAACGAGATGAAGCCCGCACCGAACATCGCCAGCTTGAGCTGCGTCAGGAAATATTCGAGCAGCGCGGTGTAGATGAATTTCGAATTCTCGGGGCCTGCGACCCAGACGAACGGCCAGACCAGCACGTTGTAGATCTGCTTGGCGAAGAAGAAGCAGAACACGAATGCCACCGCGAATGCCAGCAACGCCTTGATCAGCCGCGACCGCAGCTCGATCAGGTGATCCATCAAGGGGGCCTTCGAGGCCTCGATATCTTCGGCGCTCATAGGGCTTTTGCGTTCTTCAGAATGTCGGGATTGCCGGGTTCGGCTGGCTTCTCGTTCTCGCCGGAGACGGACAGGTTGCTCGGCGCGCCGGGATCGGCCGCCACCGGTCGAACTTCGCTGGTGATGGCCAGCGGCTCGTTGACCGCCGCATGCACCTCGGCCTCGACAAACGTCTCAGGCGTCGGTGGCTCGGGCGTTGTCGGCATCGCCGGCGGCGTGGTGACGTTATCGATCTTGTCGATAGTCATGGCCTCGCTGACATCCTTGGTCAGCGAGGTCATGATGTTGTTCTTGGAAAAGTCCGAAGCCGCGTCCTTAACGTCGTCGAACGCCTTCTTGACCTCGGCCATCTCGGCTTCGCGCATCGCCTCGTTGAACTGGCCCTGGAATTCCGAGGCCATGCGGCGCGCCTTGCCCATCCATTGCCCGACCATACGCAAGACGCCGGGCAACTCTTTCGGGCCGATGGCGATCAGCGCCACGACGCCGATGACGACCAGTTCACTCCACCCGATATCGAACATGTAACAACCTGCTCACAGGCCGGACGAGCCGCGCCTTCTGACCCGTCCGCTGCGATCCGAAATGACCTTAGACAGCCTTGCTGCCGACATCCGACCGGTTCGCGGTCGGCGCCGATGGAGCCTGATCGATGGTCTTGTTCGGGTCGGCCGGCTTGTCCGCGGGCTTGTCGTCGTCCGCCATGCCCTTCTTGAAGGCCTTGATACCCTGGGCGACGTCGCCCATCAGGTCGGAAATCTTGCCGCGACCGAACAACAGCAGGACCACCGCGATCACGACGATCCAGTGCCAAATGCTGAGAGAACCCATCCTGCTAACCCTCCAGACACACAGCCGGCGCACCGGCCCGATTTCCCCGGAACGTAGGCTGCGGGTTCGTCAAAAACAAGGACTTAACCACCGTGGAATCGCGGATGGACAAGTCGTAACGTCGCGAGCGTTAATGTCGCATCAGTGGTGCTGGCCGTCGTCCCGGTCTGGCTTGGGCGCATCATCGTCGGACGCCTCCTCGTCGGCCTCGTCCGCGTCGATCTCCTCGTCGTCCTCCAGATCGTCGTCTTCATCCTCGAAGTCGTCGTCCTGTTCATCGGCATCGAGTTCCGCGGCTTCGGCTTCAGCCAGCTCCACCTCGCCCTGTTCCGTCTCGGCTTCGTCGCGACCGGCGTCCTCTTCGTCGATGTCCACCGCGCCAAGCGCCGGGGCCTCAGACTCCTCGGCCTCGACCACCTCGCCAACCTCCGTCGCCGGCAATTCGGCAAAACCAACGGCCTCTGCCGTTGCCTCTTCGCCAGCTGCGGTCTCGGCCTGTTCCGCCTGTGCTTCGGGGAACTCCGGATCGGGCTCCGACAGCGTGAGATGAAGCTCGCCGTCCTCCAGCGGATCCTCGTCCTCGCGGAGCTGCGGATCGTCGGACGGATTGGGTACGCTGAAGCCGGCAGGCAGACGCGAGTCCAGCAGGCCCGTGCCCTTCAGTTCTTCGAGGCCCGGCAGGTCGCCGAGCGCTTCCAGGCCGAACTGTGACAGGAACGTATCGGTGGTGCCGAAAGTCAGCGGACGACCCGGTGTCTTGCGACGACCGCGCGGCTTGATCCAGCCGGTCTCTAGCAGCACGTCGAGCGTGCCTTTCGAGGTGACGACGCCGCGGATGTCTTCGATCTCGGCACGGGTCACCGGCTGGTGGTAGGCGACGATGGCCAGCACCTCGACGGCGGCTCGCGACAGCTTCTTGGTCTCGCTGACCTCGCGGGTCATCAGCCAGGCAAGATCACCAGCAGTGCGGAAGGTCCACTTGTTGGCGATGCGCACCAGATTAATGCCGCGCATGGCGTAGTCTGCCTGCAGCGCTTCGAGCGCCTTCTTGACATTCACACCTTCCGGCATGCGCTTGGCGAGCGCCGACTGGTCCAGCGGCTCGGTCGAAGCAAACAGCAACGCTTCGAGAATGCGCAGCTCTTCCGGGCGCGCGGCAATTTCCTGCGCGTCATCCTGCGTAACCGCTTCCTGTTGAACAGCTTCCTGCTGGGCAGCGTCCTCGGCGACGACTTCGGTCGGCTGCGCGGACTCGTCCTGCTGCATGTCCTCGACCTGATCCTCGACAACGTCGATGCGTTTTTCGGCAACACTTGCCATGTCCGGATCTCCTTCTCTCACTTACTCAACCGGAACTTCCGGCGCCACAGGCACGGGCGGCGGGCCGACATGCTTGCGGAAATACAGGGGTGCGAATGCTTCGCTCTGGCTGAGATCGAGCGTGCCTTCACGCACGAGCTCCAAGGCAGCCGCAAAACTCGACGCCATCACCGTGGCGCGCTGCTGCGGATCAGGCACATAGGCCAGCAAATATTCGTCGAGCCGGCTCCAGTCCTCGGCCATGCCGATCAGCCGTTCCAGCGAGGCACGCGCCTCAGCCAGCGACCACACGGTGCGGCGGGCCATGTGAACGCGGGTCAGCACGCGGGACTGACGCTGGGTCGCATAGGCCGATAGCAGATCGTAAAGCGTCGCGGTGAACTTCTGCTGCTTGATCTCGGCGATCTGCTCCGGCATGCCGCGCGGAAAACTGTCGCGGCCGAGCTGCGGCCGGGCCATCAGTTGATCTGCGGCGCTACGGATGGCTTCGAGACGGCGCAGCCGGTTGGCAAGCGCGGTCGCCATATCCTCGGCGCTCGGGCCCTCTTCCGTCGTCGTCGGTTCCGGCAGCAGCAGGCGCGACTTTAGGAAGGCCAGCCACGCCGCCATGACCAGGTAGTCGGCGGCGAGTTCCAGCCGGATCTTTCGCGCCTCTTCAATGAACAACAAATACTGGTCAGCGAGCGCAAGGATCGAGATCTTGTGCAGGTCGACCTTCTGCTGACGGGCGAGCGTGAGCAGAAGGTCGAGCGGACCCTCATAACCCTCGACATCGATGACCAGCGCCGGCTCGTCATTGGGAACGATCTCGGCCGGACGCCCGGTTTCAAACGACAGAATTTCGGCGCTCATGCGCTGGCTCCCGTCCGTGCGATCAATTGGTCGAGTTCCGCCCGCCCGGCTGCGCGATCGAACGGCTGCGGCTGGCGGCGCGCGGCGATGGCGGCGCGGGCGCGCTCGTCGGCCTTCCCCTTGAGCAGCGGGGTCTCCTTGGCGACGGCTTGCATCTCATCGAGCTTGCCGTTGCAGTGCAGGACGATGTCACAGCCGGCGTTCACAATCGCGCGGGTTCGCTCGGCGATCGACCCCGCCAGAGCATTCATGGACACGTCATCACTCATCAACAAACCCTGGAACCCGATACTGCCGCGAATCACCTGTTCGATGATTGTCGCAGAAGTCGTGGCCGGCTGAGTGGCGTCGAGGGCGTTAAACACAACATGTGCAGTCATCGCCATCGGCAGGTCGGCCAGCGGCCGAAATGCTTCAAAATCAGAAGTTTCCAGCTCTTTCTTCGAGTTATTTACAATCGGAAGCTTGTGATGACTGTCGGCATTGGCCCGGCCGTGTCCCGGAATATGCTTGAGCACGGGCAGCACACCGCCATCGGCCAGCCCCTCAGTTACTGCGCGCGCAATGGTCGCCACCTTCGCCGGCGAAGTGCCATAGGCCCGGTTGCCGATCACGGCATCGGCCCCTTCCACCGGCACATCCGCCAGCGGCAGGCAATCCACCGTAACCCCGAGCTCCATCAGATCGGCAGCGATGAGGCGTGAGCTCAGCCAGGCAGCGCGAAGGCCAAGATCCGGCTGAATATCGTAAAGCGAGCCGAACACCGCTCCAGGCGGATAGACGGGCCAATGCGGTGGACCAAGGCGCTGCACACGGCCGCCCTCCTGATCGATCAGGACCGGCGCACCGAGATCGCCCGTCGCCCCACGCAATTCCTCAACCAACGCAGTAACTTGCGCCGGATTGTCAATATTACGCTTGAAAAGAATGAAGCCCCAAGGACGCTCTGCGCGCAAAAACGCGCGCTCGTCAGCGGTCAACTCAAGGCCGGATACGCCGGTGATGAAGGCTCGGGTGCTCATGGGGCCGATTAGGCCCCATCACCACGCAGGGTCAAGGAAACCGCCGTTAATTCCTTTGGACTATTCCCTGCGGCCCGCCGATGGCTTCCAGGCTCTTGCGGAACTGGAGCGCCTCATCGGCCGATCCGAACGGGCCAACCATGGCCCGATAATAGGTCCCCTTGTCGCCGAGATCCGCTTTCTTGATCACAGGAGACCGGGAACCGAGCACCGACGGATATTTGTTCTGCAGCGCCTTGAAGGAGGCGCGGGCATCCGCATCGCTGCGCTGGGACGAGATCTGGACCACATAGCCACCGGTCGCGGCCGGCGCGACATCCTGCGGCGCGGTGTTCAGGGACGCCGAACGCGTCGTCGGGGCCGACGCTGATTGCGGCGACAGCGACATCGGGGCGTTGGCCGAATTGACCGCAGGCGCCGGCGCCGGTGCGGGCGCCGTCAGCTTGGCCGGCGCCTGGCGCGAGGCCGGCGTCGCAGTGGCATCGGTCTGGTCGCCGCGGACCGAAACGGTGCGGATCGCGCGAGGCTGATCGCCCTGCATCGCGCCATTGCCCACCATCGGCTTGTTGGCCGGCGAAACGCTGGCAGTGGTCGGCGGATTGTTGTTCTGGTTCAGCGGCGGAAACACCACACGCGGCCCGCCCGCCTTGGTGGCATCCTGCACATTCACCGGCTGCTCCTCGCGCGAGACCAGGCGCTCCTGTCCCGCGGCCAAGCGGTCTAGCTGCTTGCCGTTGCCACTGTCATTCGACGCAGAGGCCGACGGCGGCACGATCTTGTTGGGACCGGGGTCAGCCTTGATCACCGGCGGCTCGCCGCTGCGGGGCGATCCGATGAAGGTGCGGTAAGCCAACGCACCGCCGGTGCCGATGACCGCCAATGCAAGCACGGCCGCAACGGTCATTAATCCGCCACGGCGTTTCGGACGCTCTTCCTCTTCAGCATGATCGTACTGCTGATAGGCGTAGGGATCGTCCTGATACTGATCCTGCTGATAAGCCTGATGCGCGTGATCGGGCTGGCCATAGAGCGCATCATCGTAGCGGTTCGGATCCAGCTGCTGCTGCTGCTCCTGCACCTGCGGATGACCATACGCATCGTAGCCGGCATGCCCCTGCTGGTCGTAGGCGGCATAATCCTGTGCGGCATAGCCTTGCGCACCGGAACCCTGCGGGGCATAGCCGCTGGCGGCATAAGCCTCGGCGTCATGATGTTGCGGCGCCTGCTGGTAGTTCTGCTGGAAGTCAAATTCCGGCTCGACCTGCGGCTGGCCGTAGTGCTGCGTCTCAGGCTCGACTGACTGGTGGGCGCGCTGTGCGGCCACGCGCTGCATCCATGGCGGCGGAGTCGGCGCGGTCTCGAACTGCTCCTCGGGCTCGTCGTGAGATCCATGCGCCGGCTCTACGTGACGCTGCGGCTGGGCGGCAGCCTGACGGGCAGGCGCGGAAGCGAAGGGATCGGTCTGACCGATCAGGCGTGCCAATTCGGCCAGGGGATCGCCCTCGCCTTGCGCGCGCGGATCGTTATAGCCGGCATCCGCGGGGTACGATCGGTTCTGGTATCGATTGGCCATGGTGATGTCACATCCCCTGCGGGAAAGCTGCCACCTCGTCGACGGGACGAGATTACCGCCTGTCAATGACCGCTGCACACCCCCATGCAGCGACCACTCCCAAATTGTTACTCAACTACTAACGCATCTCATCCGGTGCGGAGACGCCAAGTACGGCGAGACCCGACTTAAGAACCGTCACGATGCTCTGCACGAGTGCCAAACGTGCTTTGGTAAGTTCTGCATCATTAGTGATAATGAAGCGTAAATGAGGCGCATCGCGCCCCTGGGTCCAGTGCGCATGGAAGGCGCTGGCCAGGTCGTAAAGGTAGAATGCGATCCGATGCGGCTCATGAGCGACGGCAGCCGCCTCGATCATCCTCGGATACAGCGCAAGCTGCCGCAGCAGGCTAAGCTCGGCGGTATCGTCCAGCCGCTCGACGGCCGCATTCTGCAAATAAGCAATCCGGGCCGCCTCTTCCAGAGGAAGGCCAGCCATTTCCGGCATCTGCTCCCGCGCATTGCGGAAGATCGAATGGCCTCGGGCGTGACCATACTGGACATAGAAAACAGCATTGTCCTTGGACTGCTCGATAACCTTGGCAAGGTCGAAATCGAGCACGGCATCGTTCTTCCGGAACAGCATCATGAAGCGGACGGCGTCAGAGCCGACCTCGTCCACCACCTCGCGCAGGGTGACGAAGTCACCCGAGCGCTTCGACATTTTTACCGGCTCACCGTTGCGCAGCAGCTTTACCAGTTGGACGATCTTCACATCCAACTCGCCCTTGCCGTCAGTCACTGCCTTGATCGCCGCCTGCACGCGCTTGATATAGCCGCCGTGATCGGCGCCCCAGACGTCCACCATGTTGTGGAAGCCGCGATCAACCTTGGTCTTGTGATAGGCGATGTCGGAGGCAAAATAAGTGTAGCCACCATTCGACTTCAGCAGCGGACGATCGACGTCGTCGCCGTAAGCGGTAGCACGGAACAGCGTCTGCTCGCGATCCTCGTAGTCATCGACCGGCTTGCCCTTCGGCGGCGGCAGACGGCCTTCATAGACATCGCCCTTGGCGCGCAGGAAATCGATGGTGGCGCCGACCTGATCGGTGGCGCCCGTAATCAGCGAACGCTCCGAGAAGAACACTTCGTGGCTGATGTTCAGGGCTGCCAGATCGCCCTTGATCATTTCCATCATCATCTCGATGGCGCGCGCGCGGGTGATCGGAAGCCATTGCTCTTCCGGCATCTGGTTCAGCGCAGCGCTGTGCTCCGCAGCCAGCGCCTGTCCGACCGGCTTCAGATAGTCGCCGGGATACAGGCCCTCCGGAATCTCGCCGATGTCCTCGCCGAGCGCCTCGCGGTAGCGCAGATAGGCCGAACGGCCGAGCACATCGACCTGCGCGCCGGCATCGTTGATGTAGTATTCGCGCGTAACATCGTAGCCGGCGATCGCAAGCAGGCTCGCCAGCGCATCACCGAACACCGCGCCGCGGCAATGGCCGACATGCATCGGCCCTGTCGGATTGGCCGAGACATATTCGACATTGACCTTCTCGCCGCCGCCGATGGCGCTGCGGCCATAGGCATCGCCGTCACGCAAAACGGCGCGGAGCGCGTCGGCCCAGACCGAGGTCTTCAGCGTCAGATTGATGAAGCCGGGACCGGCGACATCGACGGAGGTGATGAGGTCATCGGCGCGCAGCTTGGCAGCGATGGCGTCCGCAAGATCGCGCGGCTTCGCCTTGGCGTCCTTGGCCAGCACCATGGCGGCATTGCTTGCCATATCGCCATGCGACGCATCCTTGGTCGGCTCGACGACAATGCGCGACAGATCGATGCCGGCAGGCAGCACGCCCTCCGTGATCAGTTCGTTGCAGATCGCATGCACGCGGGCGAGCACGTTGGCGAACAGATGCGGCGTCGGAGCAGAAGTGGTCATTACTGTACGGAACCAGCTTGCGCCGGGACTCAGCCGGCAAGGATCGGAATTGATTGATTAGCATTTTGCGGGCGGCTTGCATGCAAACAAACGGCAGCTCGCAATTCGCCGTTTTTGCAGCGCCACGAAGCACTTACAGCGGGTCGCCTAGCGCAATTCCGGGGTCGAGTCAAAGAGCCGGATGTGCTCGGTGATGGCGAAACGGTCGGTCATCCCGGCAATGAAATTGCCGATCCGCCGTGCTTGATCGGCCTCCGATGCGGCCTCGCCATCCGACGCGGACTGCCATTCAGGCGGCAGATCTTCAGGCCGCCGCGTGTAACGGGAGAACAGATCGGCCACCAGGCACTCCGCCTCGACCATCACCCGCATCACCCGCGGATGGCGATACATGCCGGTCCAGAGGAAGGATTTGATGGCGCGCTCTGCTTCCGCTGCCTCGTCCGAAAAAGCGATCAATTGACGGCCGCAATGGCGCACAGCCTCAGCCGAAACCGGCCTCACCACGCCGAGCCGGCGCTGCGCCTCACCGACAACAGCGCCGATCAGATAGGAGATCAGCTCGCGCACCAGTTCGGCGCCGCGGCGATTCTGGTCAAGCCCAGGGTAACGACCATCGATGTCGTCGATGATGCCGCGCGCCAGTGGGATGGCCTTCAAATCGTCGATGCTGAACAGGCCAGCGCGCAGACCGTCGTCGATATCGTGGGCGTCATAGGCGATATCGTCGGCGATCGCCGCCACCTGCGCTTCCAGCGAGGCGAAGCTGGCGAGTTCGAGATCAAGATGCGCGTTGAACGCGGCAATGCCGAGCGGAAGACCATGCTGTGCGTAGCGTGCCAGCGGCGAGCCATCCGCCGCGGTTAGCGGCCCGTTGTGTTTGACGATGCCTTCGAGGGATTCCCAGGTCAGGTTGAGCCCGTCGAAATCAGGATAGCGGTGCTCCAGTGCCGTGACCACACGCAGCGCCTGGGCATTGTGATCGAAGCCGCCATGCGCTTCGAGACACGCATCGAGGGCGCGCTCGCCTGCATGGCCGAACGGCGGATGGCCGAGATCGTGGGCCAGCGCCAGCGTCTCCGTCAGGTCCTCATCGAGGCCGAGCTGCCGGGCCACCGCGCGGGCGATCTGGGCGACTTCCAGTGTATGCGTCAGGCGGGTGCGGTAGTGATCGCCCTCATGGAACACAAAGACCTGGGTCTTGTGC
The DNA here is from genome assembly GCA_002256345.1 of Bradyrhizobiaceae bacterium PARB1. GTDB lineage: Bacteria > Pseudomonadota > Alphaproteobacteria > Rhizobiales > Xanthobacteraceae > Tardiphaga. The sequence goes on from NKIY01000002.1 coordinate 617,542, forward strand.
TTCAGCCGCCGGAACGCGGTGGAATGGATCACGCGGTCGCAGTCGCGGCGAAAGGCGCTGCGGGTCCGACTCGGCGCTTCCGGGAACTGGCGGCCACGGTTGCGATCGGGATCGCAGGCATAGAGAGCGCGAGGAGCTGCCATTCCGACCGACACGGCTGTTTATCCTTGATCCAATTGATTCCAGGGACTGCCGCACTTAACTATGGGACGCGGGAGATTCAAATGGTTCGAATCCCTCCGGCGGAGCCACAAGATGACCGAGACTGCGACGATCGAAGCCCCCCTCACCGTCAGCGCCAGTGCGGCGCGCCGGATTGGCGAGATCCTAAAGGCCGAAGGTGACGGCGCGATGCTGCGTGTCTCCGTCGAAGGCGGCGGCTGCTCGGGTTTCCAGTATAAATTCGACGTCGAGCGGGCCAAGGCCGAAGATGACGTGGTGATCGAACGCGACACCGCTATTGTGCTGGTCGACCCGGCATCCGCGCCGTTCCTCGCCGGCTCCGAACTGGACTTTGTCGATGATCTGATCGGCGCCTCGTTCCGGGTAGTCAATCCGAACGCCACTGCATCTTGCGGCTGCGGGACGAGTTTCTCGATCTAGGCGCGAATGACCGAACGAGGGCCTCGCTAGAGGCCCCCGCCATTTGTCTGGCGATGTCACACCGATGTGTATGCGCCAACTGGGTGATTGCCGATCTATTGCGAGAACACCCCCGTGGTCCCGTTCAGATTGGTGCACATCCGTCCCTTGTACGGTCCGCCGGTCGGGCCGACCTGATACTCACTATAGACGGCGAGATTGCCGGGATTACTGAGATTGGTGATTGTGACCGGCGGATCGAAATTCGCCGCATTGCCGGTCGACAGCACGCCGGTACCCGCTTCGTTCAACACCTGCGCATTGGCCGCGGCAGTCGATGAGCCGAGCATGTTTTCGATGGCGCGTTCGATGAGACCGAGGCGGCCATCCGACATACGCGACAGCGCCATGCTCTGCACGGTCCATGTGCCATCGACATTGTAGGACACATTGAACGTAGTGTAGCCGGGCGTCGCGTCGCACAGCGCGGCGTTGACCGACGAACTGGTGAAATTCATCACCGTGCCCGGCGTGTAGGTGCCGGTCTGAACGTAGAACTTGATGACCGGTTGGCAGTCGAGATTGGTGTTCGGCTGCGCCGTCACGAAATTCGACAGAGTGATCGCGCCCGACAGCGCCTGCACGGCCGAGCCGGCGTTATAGGCATTCAGCACCGGATTATAGGTCGGTGTGACGATCCGGAATGAGCCAGCCTGCGGCCCGGACGTCGAGACCGGCACCGAGAGGCCGAGCGACGGCGACACCGTCATATTCGTCGTATTGTTCGTCGGCGTGCCGCCTGACGCCGGGGTCAGGCCAATCGCCTGGATCGCAGCCAATTGCCCTGATGCCTGGCCGACCTGCGGGGGCGACACCTGCTGCTGAACGCCAGCGTAATATTGCAGTACCATGGTAAAGGTTAGGACCGCGCCCGACGTCGCGTAGGGTAGCAATGTCTGCGTATAGAGACTGTTGGTGTAGACCTGCGCGCCGCCCGAATAGACGGCGGGCTGCTGGAAGAAAAAGAAGTTCTGAACGGTCGGACTGTTATTGGTGACGTTGATCGTGATGGTCGTGGCCATGATCTGTCTCCTGCTGAGGCTGTGATGGGCCGCTTCCCACGCACCTGCATGATAGCGACAACGCAACCAATACGTTTATAAAAGGAAATATTCTCGCATTTTGATTTGCGCACCGTGCAATCCGAACCCGCTGGTGCTTGCGCCGCGGGAAAGTCATGGAGCCGGCAGGATTTCGTCGATGAAGGCGACGAGCATGGCCTGCGCGCGGTCGGTCATCACCAGTTCGGCGCGCCGGATGGTCAGGGCCAAGGGTGTATTGGCAGCGGGGTGATATCCATTATGGGCGTTGAGGCTGCCCGTGCCATTCAGGAACCAGTCGACCGAGACGTCGAGGAGCCGGCATAGCGTCACGACGTTATCCAGCGTCATCGGCCCGTCGTTCTTCCAGCGCGTGATGGTGCTTTCGTTGACCCCGAGGGCGTAGGCTAATGCATGCTGCTTGGCGTAACCGCGCAATTGCATCGCTTCGACCAGCCGTTGTCCGCGACTTGCCATGATCGCACGCCTTTTCGACTGACTGACACAGACACCACTGACCAAGACGTGACCGCAAAGACACGTCCCCCCTCTCCCAGCGCTCGCGCGTTCAAGCCGTGATCGGATCACCCTCGAAAGATGAGAGAAAGTGGCATGCCCGAGCTAATGCGACCGCCGAAATACAACCTTAAGGTGAATAAATGTCAAGAACAAAGAAAGAACAATCATAGCCTTCGATCGCCAAGCAGCCATGTGTCCTGGAACCGCCGGCTTTGCGGGAAGAAAACCCACGCTTCTCGCCCCCGCTCACCCCTCGATTTTCGTCCAATACAAAAACTACTTTAACGAGCTTTATCGTGGTAATGTCACTTCAGATCGCTGGGGGGAGCCACACCGTGCCAAGTCACATCATACCAGTTGCGAGACCCGATCTTGCGCTAACGCTCGTCACCCAAGATGGCGAAACCTCGCTCGCGTTGCTGCCACGCGATCCGAACAGCCGCCTGCAGATGTTTGAAACCGCCCCGCCCAGCGCGCCCATCTCTGACGCCGCGGCCTCCGCCGAACATCCCCGTCCCGCACCGTTGCTTCAGGTTGGCGCCGCGCCGGCTGTACCGAATATTCCAGCGGACTATATCGCCGAAGCGCATATCGTCGATTTCATCCTCGCCTTCATGAAGGGCAGCCGAAGCCAGAACCAGGAAGCGATCCTCGTGGTGATCGGCGAGCTACGACAGCACATACCGCTCGCCAAGGCCATCTCGATCGCTGCGTTGCTGTTCTATGGCATTCCGCTTGATGCCGCGAAGCTCGGCACCTTTCTGTCGACACTGAAACATTCGACGCCAAACAAGGCGCTCGCGGCATTCTTCAAGCGGATCCACGGCAATGCCGCGTTGATGCACCAGATTATGGCGGCCGGCACCGACTATGTCGCGCTGGCGAAGATGATCACTGCGAATGGCTGCCCCGTCAGCGCCCAAGACCTGCAGAGCTATCTTGCGCCATGGCAGTTTTTCGCCGCTATCCTCACCGGGCTGAAAGCAGCGGGCAAGATCACCCAGGCGCAATATGACGAGCGCATCGGCTATGCCGAGAACGACTACACCATGACCGGCTTCGGACCGCAGGTCGATCAGTCGATGATCTACGGCATGGCAAGTGCGAGCGGCTGGGTCACCAAGCTCGAAGGCTTCAGCGATTTCGGCCTGCCGATGCAGCTGCTGATGGTCCCGATCTCGACCGCCATGTATGACAGCCTCACCGGCGAACATAATTTCGGCTTCAAGAAACTCGGGCCGATGATGATCGACGGCTTCCTCGGCGCCTTTCAGGCAACCGCGGATTCACTGCAGAGTTTCGGCAACGACCTCGGGCATATCTTCTGACGGCGTTTGCAGGAGATATCAAAACGCAGCGCCAATACATCCTGCCGCTCCGCGGTCTTACGCCTCCGGCGATTGAACATGCTCGGGCCTGACGCCGATGCCGAGGACGCGCGCCGTCAGTCCCTGCAGCCACGGAAATGCGCTGACGATGCGCATCACCAGCGGCGGCGTCAGCGGCTGATTGCCGGGCACCAGCGCGCGGCTGATGATATTGTTCTGCATCACGACCTGGATCGCCTGGGTCACCCGCATCGGGAATTCGCGGCGCTGGCGCACCGCATCGAGATCGTTCTCGCTCACCGGCCCCTTTTGCAGCTTCGCCGCCAGCAGATTGGCGGTGGCGACCGCATCCTGCACGGCGATATTCACGCCAACACCGCCGACCGGCGACATCGCATGGGCGGCATCGCCAATGCATAAGAGGCCCGGCAGATGCCAGCGTGTCAGCCGATTGATGGCGACAGTGAGCAGCTTCACGTCATCCCAGCTTTTCACGTCGTCGATATGCGTGGAAAGAATCGGCGCCAGCCGCGCGACATCGGCGCGGAACGCCTCAATGCCCCTGCCCTTCACCTCGTCGAAATGGTTCTTGGCGATCACATAGGCGCATTGCCAGTAATCGCCGCGGTCGATGGTCACCATCATCTTGCCGGGCTCAAGCCGCGCGAACACGCTTTCGGTCTCCGCTCCTTTGGCGATGCGAAACCAGAGAATGTCCATCGGCGCGGCGATATCCTGTACCTCCAACCTGGCGGCAGGACGCACCACCGAATGGCGGCCATCGCAGGCGACGACGAGATCGGCGCGAATTTCGACCGGGCCCTGTTCGGTCGTCGCCTTGACGCCGATCACCTGCGCACCCGACCAGATCAGATCCGTGGCCTCGGTCTGCATCATCACTTTGAGATCCGGGAAGCGCTGCCCCTTGTCGCGCAGGAAATTGAGAAAATCCCATTGCGGCATGAAGGCGATGAACGGATATTTCGCAGAGGTCCGGGTGATATCGACGAGGTGCAGCTTGTGCTCGCCGAAATAGCCGTCCATCTTCGCGATACGGTCGTGCTTGATCTTGAGGAATTCGTCGATCAGGCCGAGCTCGTCCATCACCTGCAGCGTCGAGGGATGCACCGTGTCGCCGCGAAAATCGCGGAAGAAGTCGGCATGTTTTTCCAGCACGATCGTATCGACACCGGCGCGCCCGAGCAAATAGCCGAGCATCATGCCGGCAGGCCCGCCGCCGACGATGCAGCAGCGTGTAGTCAGATGGTTCTGGTTTGCATCGATCGTCATTCGGCCCTCATAGCTTCATCACGCAATTTGAGGAGGCATCGTACCAAGGTCAGCATCCCCGGTCGCAATGACGAAAATATCAGACCGCAGGAATTGGCGTACTATGGAATGTAAGCATCTGCCAGCGACCGTCGCGCCGAATCCAGACCACTGTGGTACGGCTGTTGAGCTTTCTCAATTGCCCGGCGATCACGACCTCGCCCGTCATATGGCCGGTGATGAGGGCGGCGTCGCCAACGATCCGAATGTCCTGATCGAGAAAGTTCAGCTCGCGATAGTCGTAATGCCCCGCCGCCAACCGTTCGAGATAGAGCGCCTTGCACTCCGTCACTGCATTCGAATGGGTATAGCTGAGGTCGTCGACGAACATCTCGTCGAGCACCGTAACGTCCGTGCAGAGCATCGCTTTGCGACGGCGCTCTTCAAGTTCAACGATCACATCTAAATCGCTCATTTCCGGAACGTCCTGATTTCCGACACGCTGCCGTCTCGAAACTGCAGTTCCACCGATACCGAACGCGCGCCACCGGGCACCTTCATATAGATCGGCGCATTGCTCGGCACCGCCATCGGATCGCGTTGATTGCATGGCGGCAGCTTCAGCACCTGATCCGGCACCGACGTATCGAAGCCGAGCTTCACCTCGCGGATCGCACAGCGATACGATATTAGATGCGTGTAGTAGAGTAACCCGTTGGAGCCGCCGAATTCGAGCCAGTTCGATGCGGTCATATCCAGTATCTTCCGCTGGTCGCGCACCAGGGCGGCTTCCGGATCGAAGCGGATCGGAAACGGTCCCTGCATCTCGCCGGTGGCATCGATGTAGCGAACCTGCAGCGTCGTCGCCGGCTCGTCTGCATTGAGCTGGATCGACGGATTGGGCAGGCGTTTTCGCGTGCGCGGATCGAGTGTGTCCATGAAGCCGGTTTCGCGAAAATCGCCGCTGTCGCCCTTGCGCCAGGAAATGCCGAGCGCGGGATCGGCGATGGAGAACACCACCGTCCAGCCGCCATTGTGACGCGAGAAGCTGGCGATCGGCGCGTTCGGATTGTCCGGCGTCGGCAGCGGCGAGGTGTTCACCGGTGGCAGCGCCGCGACCTTCGGCAGCTGCGCGGTAGGCAAGGTCGAGGCCTGCACCGTATCGGCCTTGGACGGCGCCTGGCCGTTGAGGAAAACGTCGTCCACCATCTGGTCGAAATAGACCGGCACCTGGCGGTGTTTTACCGTCTCGGCAAGTTCGCTCACCGTGCGCCGCGTGCGCTGGGCGATCTGTACAAGATTGAGCGAGGGCTCCTGCAGCTCCTTGATGAAGGTGCGGGTGAACACCGAATTCGGATCGGTGTCATTGTTGGACAGACGATCGAGCGCGGTCTGCCGCGGTCCTGCGGAGAAGATCGAGAACACGCCCTCGGGCAATTGCGTCATCGGCGCAAGGCCGCCGGAGCCGTTCAGCGCACGCACGCCGCTGCGCTCGAACGGATTGTTGCGGCAGGCATCGAAGACGAGAATGGCGCTGCGCACGCCCCTGTTCTGCAGGCGATCGACGATGCGATCGGCCAGCACGGCGCTATCGCGCACCAGTTCTTCCTGACCGGCCGTCGCAGCCGGAATATCGGTCGGCAGCAGATAATTCTGGCCGGTGATTTCGAAACCGTGACCGGCAAAGAAGAAGAACGCTGTGTCGCCCTTGTCCAACGCGGTTTCGAAGGCCAGCAGCGCCTGGCTAAAAGCCTGCCGTGACTGATTCTCGGCGACCATAACCTCAAAGCCGAGTTTTTTCAGCACCTCGCCCATGGCGCGCGCGTCATTAACGGCCTTCTGCAGTTTCGCGACATTACGATAATTGTCGTTGCCGACCACGAGAGCGACGCGCTTCTCGGCCCATGCAGGCAGCGCCGACAACGTCACGCTCATCAGCACACCCATGGTGACTACGAGCCGTCTCATTGTCGCATTCATGCCTGCATTCCCATGTTGCGGCGACGTCCGCCGCGCGATTGTCTGCCTTGGTCGGGGCCAGACTGCGGCCGGTTCATCCACCACGTCACTGGCGGACGGCAATTTGGCTTGCATTGCCAGACAGATCAACCGCTTGTCGGGATTGGAGCGCTGCCATAAATTCCGCCGCAATCCGCTGTAGCGAAAACCGAATTCCGCATGATGACAGGAGACCGGCGTGAAATTTCTCGTCCTCGCAACCGCCCTGCTCGCCCCCACGCTCGCATTCGCACAAAGCGTGGCGCCGACGACAACCCAGGCTCCGGCGGCAGCGCCGCCGCGTGCGGCAAAGCCTACCCCCACCGCTCCGAAACATGCCGCGAAGCCGGCCCAGACATCCGCCGAAACGCTGGAGATCGTACAGGTGATAGGCATGCGGCAGATCGATCCCGCAACCTATGAGATCGATGTCCGCCTGCAGAACGGTCGCGAGGCGCAACTGCGCGCCAATGCCTTCGTGATGCAGAATCTCGGCCAGTTGCTCGGCACCTACGGCAAGTGACATTGCGCTCGCGAGGGCGTCAGTTCCAACTTGCGGCCCTCGCCGCGCAAGCAAATCAAGCGATCGCGGCGTCCCGACAGCACCACCCAACATATGAAAAGGCCGCCCAAAGGGCAGCCATGATTTGCACTCGAATCGCAACCGTGACGGATGCGAGCGCCTGCAAATGCAGGCGCTCGCACAGATACGTCTACCACGCGTAACGTACAACGCCCTTGCCGCCATATGAGCGCGTTGTGTCGGAGAACTCGCCCTCGAAGGTGCCGGCCACCGACCAGCCGTTCGTCCATTTCATCTCGGCGGATGCGGTGGTGAGCACGGAATCGGCGGCCTGCGCGGCGCCGTTGACGACGAAGGTCGCACCCGGCAGCGACTGGAACGTCGCCGCGAGTGCGCGATCCCGGTTGTAGTCATGCGCCCAGGCCAGACGACCACGCAGCGTCAGAGCACCGTCCTGCACTGCGAAGGACTTGTCGGTGCGCAGGCCGAGCTCGCTGCGCGTGTCCGTCACGCTCTTAGCCGCATAGGCCAAAGCGAAGGTCGATGCGCCCGCAACGACCTGCTCGGCATAAGCGGGCAGATCGAAGGTCGTGAACTGCGCGGCCGCATAGGGCGTGATACCGATGCCTCCGATCCATGGTGCGACCAGACGATAACCAGTTTCGGCGCGGCCGGAGAAAGCGTTGGCATTGAACCTGGCGCGCAGTTGGTCGATGCCCGCAACCGTCAGCGTGCGCTCGGTGGTGATGTCCTGCCAGCCATAGGCCAGCGCGGCGGAGATATAGGCCGGACCCACGGTGTGACGCACAAACGCGCCGGTCTGGAACAGGTCGGACCGTCCGGTGCCGCCATTGGCGATGCTGAAATTGGTGCCCCCGCCGGCCATCGCGAAGCCCGCGACGGTGTTAGGCGAGAGGCGATAGTCAGCGCCAACCGCGATGCCGTAGATGCGGCTGGTCGTGGCGCTGTTACCGACATTGGCATTGCCGTCGGTGCTCTGCGAACCGCCAAAACTCATGGCCCACATTTCCCAACGCGGATCGTAGGCGCGTGCCGGCTTTGCCTTGGTGAACATCGCAAAAGCGTCATTGGTAGAGTGTCGTGACGATGAACCTCGCACCCGCTCGTCGTCTGCATAGCCTAGCACGCCGGAGCCTTGCGCGCCCCTGAGGCATTCATCGCCGCTCTGCGTGGTAGAGGCACAGCCCGCCGCTGAACCTGTGAGCAAGCCCATGAACTGCTCCATGGCGTCGAAGGTGGTCTGCTGCGATCCAACAGCAACTTCGCCGGAGACCTGCGACAGTCCCGCCGGCGTCAGCGTGCCGAACGCCAGCGGGATGCCGCCGGTGCGGTTGAAGAAGCCGACAAGGCTGTTGCCGACATTCTGCTGATTGGCATTTAGTGGACGATAGACCGGCGACGTTGGATCGACCGGTGTCGGTGGTGCGTAGTCCAGCGTCAGATTCAGATAGGCGTTGTTGGCATCGTAGCTCAGCTTCGATGTGAAACTCGTCGGCAGGTTGGTGTTGACCTGCGATCCGAACTTGCCGTTCACGCCGCCTGTCGCGTTCACAATCGTATATTGCTTGGTGACGTAACTGCCGGATGCAAAACTCGCATTGACCGTGGCGCCGCCGAGTGTTGCGGTGCCCGTCACATTGACGCGGTCTGCATTCGACGGCGAAACCTCGACCATGTAGCTCGATGCCGCCGTGAATGTGAGATTACCCCGCACGGTGAGCAGGCCGATGGAATTGCCCGGCGACAGCGTGCCGCCATTGATCGTCGTGTTACCGACGATGCCGTTGCCGCCCAGCGTGCCACCAGCATTGACGGTGAGGCTGCTCGCCGAAGTGACGTCGCCATTCACGCTGAGCGTGCCGGCATCGACATTGACAGGGCCTGTAAATGTGCTGGTGCCTGTCAGGGTCCAGGTCGAGCTGCCGATCTTGTTGAAGCTGGAGAAGCCCTGATACTGCGCGGCAGCGCCGAGCTGCGACACGTCGAAACTGGCCGCTCCGCTGCCGCCAAGCTGGAAGGTGTCGCTGCCAGTGCCAAGCACATTGCCCGTAATCGCCGACCCCGGCGCCAGTGTCAGCGTGTTGCCGGTGCCCGAGAACCCAATCGCCGCAGTGCCGCCACTGATGCTGCCGGCATTGAAGACCGAAGAACCGCCCGCGAAGGCAAAAATTCCATAAGCCCCGCCCGTGATGCTGGCGCCGGCATTGTTGGTCACCGTCGCTTTGGTGCCGGCGTAAATGCCGAAGTCGGTAGTGCCGGTAATACTACCGGAATTGGTGACGCTGGCGGCGCCGTCTTGAGCAACAATTCCAGCATACGCGCCCGTGATGCTGGCGCCGGCGTTGTTGGTCACCGTCGCGTCGGTGTAACCGAAAATGCTGGCGTAACCGTAAGTCCCGGTAATGCTGCCGGAATTGGTGACGTTGGCGGCGCCGTTTTGGGCAAAAACTCCAACATTCGCGCCCGTGATGCTGGCGCCGGCGTTGTTGGTCACCGTCGCGTTGACCTCGGCGTAAATGCCGGTGTCGACAGTACCGGTAATGCTGCCGGAATTGGTGACGTTAGCGGCGCCGGTGTGGGCATAAATTCCATGCGCGCCACCCCTGATGCTGGCGCCGGCGTTGTTGGTCACCGTCGCGTCGGTGGAGGCGAAAATGCCGGTGTCGGACGTACCGATTATGCTGCCGGAATTGGTGACAGTGGCACCGCCGCCGGTGGTGGCGTAAATTCCAAACGAGCCACCCGTGATGCTGGCGCCGGCGTTGTTGATCACCGTCCCGTTGCCCATATGGATGCCCGCGTAGTTGCCGGTGACCGTGTTGCCCGCGCCGGCAGCCACGTCAACGGTGATCGCGGTTTGGCTACCCGTACCATAGCCACTCGTGCCGGCGCTGGTGCCGGGCAAGCCGCCGCCCTGATTGGTCGTGGTCCCGGTGCAGCTTGCGGTGACACTGTTGGCGGCTTGCGGCGTACATTCTGCGCTAGCCGCCGAGGACGCTCCGACCAGCAATGCAGCCACAAAGCCGCTGGTATAACGCGTATGGCGAATGCCTCGAGCCGGCGTCAGCGCGACGGGCCGCATCCCAAAGACGTTCATATCCACCCCAACAGTGCCGGCAGCGCTGGAGCTGCAAACACTTACTTCAACAGCCGACTCGCGATGAGTGACCCACCCGAAGTTACTTAGCCCCCGCAACCTCGGACGTGTCGGGGAATGCAGCGGGGCATTGTAAATGCATGTAAAGACGGCACTGGTGTCCTTGGTGGAACGCCGTCGCAACAAGCCGACTCGCCTATCCATCGCAGGCGATAAAGACGCGCAGTGCCCTTACCACGCGTAACGCACAACGCCCTTGCCGCCATACGAGCGCGTTGTCTCCGAGAACTCGCCCTCGAAGGTGCCGGCCACCGCCCAGCCGTTCGCCCACTTCATCTCGGCGGTTGCGGTGGTGAGTACGGAGTCGGCCGCCTGCGCAGCGCCGTTGACCACGAAGCTTGCGCCCGGCAGCGCCTGGAACGTCGCCGCGAGCGCGCGATCCCGGTTGTAGTCATGCGCCCAGGCCAGACGGCCACGTAGCGTCAGGACGCCGTCCTGCACTGCGAAGGACTTGTCGGTGCGTAGGCCGAGCTCGCTGCGGGTGTCCGTCACGCTCTTGGCCGCATAGGCCAAGGCGAAGGTCGATGCGCCGGCGACAACCTGCTCGGCATAAGCGGGTAGATCGAAAGTCGTGAACTGCGCCGCCGCATAAGGCGTGATGCCCACGCCGCCGATCCATGGCGCGACCAGACGATAGCCGGTTTCGGCACGGCCGGAGAAAGCGTTGGCGTTGAACCTGGCGCGCAGCTGATCGATGCCGGCTACCGTCAGCGTGCGCTCGGTGGTGATGTCCTGCCAGCCATAGGCCAGCGCGGCGGAGATATAGGCCGGACCCACGGTGTGACGCACGAAGGCGCCAGTCTGGAACAGGTCGGACCGTCCGCTGCCGCCATTGGCGATGCTGAAATTGGTGCCCGCCCCGGCCATCGCGAAGCCCGCAACGGTGTCCGGCGAGAGACGGTAGTCGGCGCCCACCGCGATGCCGTAGATGCGGCTGGTCGTGGCGCTGTTGCCAACATTGGCGTTCCCATCGGTGCTCTGCGAACCGCCAAAACCCATGGCCCACATTTCCCAACGCGGATCGGCGCGTACGGGCTTCGCCTTGGTCAACATCGCAAAGGCGTCATTGGCAGAGCGTCGTGCCGATGCGCCCTGGGCCTGCTGCTCGTCGGCATAGCCCAGCACGCCGGAGCCCTGTGCGCCCCTGAGGCACTCATCGCAGCCCGCCGCTGAACCTGTGAGCAAGCCCATGAACTGCCCCATGGCGTCGAAGGTGGTCTGCTGCGCGCCGGTCGCAACTTCGCCGGAGACCTGCGAGAGTCCTGCCGGCGTCAGCGCGCCGAAGGCCAGCGGAATGCCGCCGGTGCGATTGAAGAAGCCGACAAGACTGTTGCCGACATTCTGCTGATTGGCATTCAGCGGACGGTAGTCCGGCGGCGTAGAACCGGATGGGGTCGACGACCCGTAATCGAGCGTCAGATTCAGATAGGCGTTGTTGGCATCGTAGCTCAGCTTCGAGGTGAAACTCGCCGGCAAGTTGGTGTTGACCTGCGATCCGAACGTACCGTTCACGCCGCCCGTCGCATTGACGATGGTGTATTGCCTGGTGACATAGCTGCCGGCAGCGAAGCTGGCATTGACCGTCGCACCGCCGAGCGTCGCGGTGCCCGTCACATTGACGCGATCGGCATTGGTTGGCGAGACCTCGACCATGTAGCTCGATGCCGCCGTGAATGTGAGATTGCCCTGCACGGTGAGCAGGCCGATGGAATTGCCCGGCGACAGCGTGCCGCCATTGATCGTCGTGGTGCCGACGGTGCCGTTGCCGCCGAGCGTGCCTGACGTATTCACGGTGACGCCGCTCGCGGACGAGATGTCGCCATTCACGCTGAGCGTGCCGCCGTTGACATTCACCGGGCCTGCAAAGCTGCCGGTACCGGTCAGCGTCCACACCGAATTGTCGATCTTGTTGAAAGTGCCAAAGCCCCGATACTGCGCGGCCGCACCGATCTGCGACACGTCGAAACTGGCCGCGCCGCTGCCGCCGAGCTGGAAGGTGTTGATGCCGGTGCCAATCACATTGCCCGTAATCGCCGAACCCGGCGCCAGTGTCAGCGTGTTGCGGGCGCCCGTGAACAAAATCGCCGCAGTGCCGCCGCTGATGCTGCCGGCATTGAAGACCGAAGAACCGCTCGATAAGGAAAATATTCCATAAGTCCTGCCGGTGATACTGGCGCCGGCGTTGTTGGTCACCGTCGCGCTGGCGTTGGAGGAAATGCCGATGTCGGAAGTGCCGGTAATGCTGCCGGAATTGGTAACGTTGGCGCCACCGATGACGACATTAATTCCAATATTCCCACCCGTGATGCTGGCGCCGGCATTGTTGGTCACCGTCGCGCTGGTGCGAGCGAAAATGCCGGAGTCGAGCGTACCGGTAATGCTGCCGGAATTGGTGACGTCGACGCCGAGGTTGGCAAAAACTCCATGCAAACCGCCCGTGATGCTGGCGCCGGCGCCGTTGCTCACTGTCCCGTCGCCGACACCGATACCGTAAGTGTTGCCGGTGACCGTGTTGGCAGCGCCGGCACCCACGTTGACGGTGATGCCGGACTCGGCGTTGGTGCCGTAGCCGTTAGAGCTGGCGCTGGTGCCGGGTGCGCCGCCGCCCTGATTGAGGGTGGTGCCTGTGCAGGTCGCCGTGGCGCCGTTGGCGGCCTGGGGCGTGCAGTCTGCGCTGGCCGCCGAGGACGCTCCGACCAGCAATGCAGCCACAAAGCCGCTGGTGTAACGCGTATGACGAAAGCCCCGAGCGGGCAGCGGCGCGATGGGCCGCATTCCAAAGACGTTCATATCCACCCCAACAGTGCCGGCAGCGCAGGCTGCGAACACTCACTTCCAGAATCGACTCGCGATTGAGTGACCCACCCGAGTCCTACTTACCCTCCGTCACCCCGGATTTGTCGGGGAATGCAGCCGGGCATTGTAAACGCATGTAAAGACGGCGCTGGCGTCCGCAGTCGGCAACACAGTCAAACGACGGCTTCTAAAGCATCCGCGCTGTACGAATGCGCGGAGGATGATAAGAACCATGGCCCATCGCGCTCCGTCAGGTTGCCATCCCATCTCGATCGCTTCGAATGACATCTGTCCGCAACGCGGGAAGGACATTCCTGTTCGGCTCACATCACCGAGTTTCTGCGCGCATTCCTGATGGCAAGTTCTCCAACATATCGCACCGTTCTCAACCGTTGCGTCGCACTCTGCGCGCTTGTGCTGACGATCCTGTTGGCAGGATTGGCGCTGCCCTGCGACTTCGCTCGAGCCGACGAAGACGGGATCGATCTGACGCGCGTCACGGACCATCTGCCGCTGGTCGAGGCGCTATCATTTCTCGAAGATCGCGATGGCCGTCTCTCTGCCGGCGAAGCGCTCATGCATTCGGGATGGATTGCAGCGTCACCTCGAACGCTGACACGGGGATATACAAGCTCGGCCTTCTGGCTCCGCGGGACATTTTACAACGGCAGCGATCAACCGATCACACGATGGCTGTCCGTCGGCGTCGTACGGCTTGAGGATGTGCGCTACTTCCGTTTTACGCCCGGCGCAGCGCAGCCTTCCGAAACGATGCTCGGCGGCAATCGAATTCCTCTCGACAATCGCATGGTCAAAGCCGCGCGATCAGTGTTTCCGGTCACACTCGCACCGGGAGAGCGCATCGTCGTCGCACTGCGCGTGCAAAGTCGCTCCTCGGTGAGCATCGAGACCAGCCTGTGGAGTCCCGCCACCTTCCAGGAGGCGGAGGTGCCCGACGCTCTCGTCGAGATGCTGCTGGCCGGATCGATGGCGACCATGGCCATCTTCGCGTTGGTGTGGGGCCTGATCCGGCGCGACCGCGTCTTCCTCGCGCTCAGCGCCGGGGCTATCGCCGAAATCATCTACGACATGGCCTTCCAGGGTTTTCTGTATCGCTACTTCCTGACCGGTGGCGGCGACATCGTGTTGCGCGCGCCGGGTGTCGTCGGCCCGATCGCCCATGTGCTGCTGTGCATGATGGCGGCGATGTTCATCGGGATCGACCGCATCGCGATCTGGTGGAGAATCCTCGGCATCTCCAGCGGCATCATGCTGGCGGGATCTCTGTGGACTGCATTCGGCGACTACCGAACCGCGGCCTCAACTTTGAATGTTCTGCACATCGCCTATGAAGCCGTATGGATCGTGGCCGTTCTGGACAGCTGGCGCCGTGGCTTCGGCAATGCCCGGCTGGTTCTGTTTGCCAGCGGCCCCGGCGCCATCAGGTTCTTTCTCTATCTCGGATACATCCTCGGCATCTGGCCGGCGTCCTGGTCGGTCGGCTCGGAGATCGCCTGGAACAATCTGACCGTGATGCTGCTGCTCGTTCTGATCACGATCGGACGCCTGCGCGAAGTGCAGAACGCCAGACAGCAGGCACAGGATGAATTAATTGAGCTCAAGGAGCATGAACGCGAGCGCCTGCAGCAGGCAGTCGATGAGCGAACGCGCGAACTGCAAACCGCGCTCCGCGCGGCGGACGCAGCCAATCGCGCCAAATCGGATTTCCTGGCCATCATGAGCCACGAGATCCGCACGCCGATGAACGGCATGCTCGGCGCCATCCATCTGCTCAAGTCGATGCCGCTGCAAGGCAAGGTGCGGACCGCTGTCGATGTCGCCGAGCGCACCGGCGCCGCCATGCTGACCACCATCGGCGGCATTCTGGATTTCGCAAAAATCTCCGACACAAAGCAGGAAACCAGCTACGCGCCGTTCGACCTGCGCGCGCTGCTGGCCGATGTCCGCACGATCATGAGCCTGCGCGCGGAGCAGAAGAACATATCGCTCACGGTCACCGCCGACCCGGCATTGCCCGAGACCGCGATGGGCGACGTCGACAGGCTCCGGCAGATCCTGCTCAATCTCGTCGGCAACGCCGTGAAGTTCACCGATGCCGGCGAGATCCGCCTGTCGGCTGCGCCCGTCCCCGACCTCATCGACGGCATCGTGCTGAAGGTGACCGACACCGGTATCGGCATTCCCCGCGACAGGCTGAACGCGCTGTTCGAACCGTTTACGCAGTTGGGCGATTCCGCGTCTCGTCGGCGCGGCGGCACCGGGCTCGGACTTGCGATCTGCCGCCGGTTGGCCACCGCGATGGACGGCACCATCGAGGTGGACAGCGAACCGGGAAGAGGTAGCACGTTCCAGCTCCGATTGCCGCTACCGGCAGCTCCGGCAGACCGGAGCGAGACTCATGTTGCTGCAGAGGCGGACGATCCTGTGCCGACGCCCCATGAGATTCTCGTGGTGGATGACGACGACAACAATCGGTTCGTTCTGTCCGGCCTGCTCGACATGATGGGACATCGCGTAACCGAGGCGACGGACGGCATGCAGGCGCTCGTGCTGCTGGCCCAACAGCAAATCGATGTGGTGCTGACCGATCTGCAGATGCCCGATATGGATGGCATCGAGCTGGTCGGCCGCATCCGCGCTTTGCCGGGCGGCAACGCCGCCGTTCCCGTCGTTGCCATCACCGCCGATGTCTCCGCCGGGATCGTCGAGCGCTGTGTTCAGGCCGGCATGGACGGCTACGTGTCCAAGCCGGTGATATCCGACGATCTGAAGCGAACCATCGCGGCGGTCTGCGCTGGTCCGCCGTTCGCGCACGTCGCTTCGCGAATACCCGGGAGAAACTTCCTCGCTTCGCTGCAGCAGGACCTCGGCGCGGAAACCGCCAGCAAGCTGGTCGAGCAAGCCCTGACGGCGGTGGAACGGAGTGCCGCAGAGATCGAGACGTCCCTGCGACGCCGCGACAAAGAAGCTGCGCGCCGTGCTGCACACCGGCTGGCCGGGTCGGCTGGCCTCGCGGGTTTGACAGCACTAAGCATCGCGGCCGCGGCATTGGAACAACAACTCGCGGGCACAACGACGGAGGATATCCAAGAGAACGCCCGCACCACGCTCGCTCTCGCCGGACAGTCTGCGGCCGACCTCCGGCGCATCTATTCCGAACTGGCGCAGAATCTGTAACCGACACCGGGCACGGTGACGACCAGCCGCGGCGCACGCGCGGGATCGCCGAGCTTGCGACGCAAGCCGCTGACAATGACATCCACCACGCGCGACGACGCACCGCTGTCGGAGGCGATCGCGTCCAGCAGATGCGCACGCGATACCGTGCGCCCTTTGGCGGCCACCAACGCCGACAACACATCGAATTCAGACGGCGTCAGAGCGACGGGATGTCCGTGCACATCCACGAGCGCGCGGGCCGCGCTGTCGAACGACCATCCCTCGAAACGAATCGTCGTCTGCCTGTCGCTGTCCCTGCCGAGCAACGCCATCAGGCTGGCGATCAACTGCCTCGGATGGAACGGCTTGACCAGATAGTCGTCAACACCAAGCTGCGCGGCTACACTCCGGCTCGCCTCGGAGTCGTCCTGCGTGGTGATGCAGATCGGCACGTCCAGTCGCGTGCGCAATTGCCGGACGAGAGCCAGCCCCTCCTCGTCGGGAAGACCGAGGTCGAGCGCGATGGCATCGATCGGCTGCGCTGCCGAACGCAGTGCAGCGCGCATTTCGGCCGCGGTGGATGCAACCGTCACTGCAACGCCTTCCTTCTCCAGATAGGCCGCGAGAAGCGTCTGCACGAAGGGCTCATCCTCCACGAGAAGGACCGATGGATTCCGTTCTGCCATGATCGATTTTGCCAGCCCTCGTCGAATCGGGAGCCGCCTGTTGTGGCTCTCCATGGGCTATCCGACAAAGGCCAGTCTATACACCGGATCCGGCAAGTGCATCAGCGCCGCGGCAGACCCGCCTCGACCAGAATGTCGCGCGTGCGTGCGGCAGCTTCGAGATAGACCGGGCTGGTATTGGCAGTCGGCGGACCGACATTGTCGGCCGTCGTTCCCGGTCGCAGCTCCAGACCCTTGGCCAGCATCGCCTGCGCATCGGCGTGGCGCCCGAGCCGCTGAAGAGCGACCACCAAGGTGAGATGCGTGCGCCCCGTGCCCTGTGTCACGGCGAGCGACCGCTCAAGCCATGCCGCCGCTTCTTCATAGCGCTCCAGATAGACCAGCGCGAGACCGGCACCGAGCAGCCATGTCCAGCGCGACACCGTCGGCGTATCGTATTGATCTGCGAGCTTGAAATTCGTCACCGCTTCCTCGAAACGGCCGAGGAAGATCTGGTTGAGCCCGATGTGATAGATCGCAAGCCCGTTCCACGGATCGAATGACAGCACCCGTGCGCAGGAGACGAGACTGTCGACGAACCGGTTTGTCGCGCTGAGCAGGCGGCAATAGCTTTCCAGCACCGGCACATAGGTCGGCTTGACGCGCAGCACGCGCTCCATCAGCTCCTGCGCGCTTTGGCGCACGGCCTCGCGCTCCTCGGGCTTGTACCACACCATCTGGATGCCGCGCAGCTGCAG
Source organism: Bradyrhizobiaceae bacterium PARB1 (assembly GCA_002256345.1). Classification (GTDB taxonomy): domain Bacteria; phylum Pseudomonadota; class Alphaproteobacteria; order Rhizobiales; family Xanthobacteraceae; genus Tardiphaga. The sequence continues at coordinate 635,438 of NKIY01000002.1, forward strand.
CGCCGCCAGCGCCGCCTGCACATCGACATTGTCCGGATGATCGGCCAGCGCCTTGCGCAGCATCGTCTCGGCCACACGAAACCGCTCCGGCGTCGTATTCACGATGGAGGCGGTCGCCTGCTCCACCGCCACCTTGGCGCTCCCCGACACGCCCTTCGCGCCGGCCACCGCGTCATTGAGGATCGCATTGATGCGCAGCGCCAACGGATGACCGACAGCGGCAGCGAGGCGCGATTGCTGGGTATCCCGGTCGATATCGCCACCGGCGACAGCGAGATCGGCACTCCAGGCAATTTCGCCACTCGCTGTGCGCTCCATACGCGCGCGCAGCAGCCAGTTCTGCTCGTCCTTGAGGAGCTCGGTATTGACGATGTAATCGGCTGCCGTCCCTCGCCCGGATGACGGCTCCAGGGACGCCCGCGCGGTGACCTGCCCCGGCGCCACGACGCGGATATTCTCGATCCGCGCGAGGCCCGCGCTGAGGCGCTCGGTGACGCCGGCTGCAATTGCACGCACCTGCGCATCCTCGACGGTGGTGACCACCGGCATCACGGCAACAGACGGGCGGACATGCCGCATCACCGCCTGCGAGCCGAGCATCGGCACCATCGCGCCCCCGGCAGCGATCAGAAGCACAGCGATGACGGCCGCAGCCAGGACGCGGCGTGACAAGAGCGGACGAGTTTTCGACGGTACAACAACCGCACCATTGCGATCCGGTTCGTTGACAGCCGTCGGAATGATGGCGGGATTCACGAGTGCGACCGCGACGTCCCGATCCGACTGCACCTGCCCGATGTCGGCTTCGGCCGGCACCATGGTCGCAGTGCCGCCGTCCACATCGGCTACCCCCGGCTGGCCCACTTCGCGACCAAGAACCTCCGGCTCCTCACCTTCAGCGACGGCTTGCTCGAGTCTCGGCGGCTCGAACCTGGCAGGCACGCCGATGGCTGTGACTTCAGCCTCGAACATATAGCCCCGGCCGGAAATATTACGCAGGATCTGGCGCTGGTTGTCACCGAGCGCCGCGCGAATCTCGCGGATGCACTGGAAGAGACTGTCCTCGCCGACATGAACGCCGGGCCAGAATCGCTCCATCAGTTCACGCTTGCCGATCACCCGTCCCGCTTCGGACGTGAAAAACACAAGCATGTCGAACGGCTTGGGACGCAGTTTGATGACTTCCCCGTCCGACCGGCGCAATTCGGCCCGCAGCGGATCGATCTGAAAGTCGGCAAAACGCAGCACTGGACTCCCCCAAGACATTAGGAAGCTCTGCCAAAAACCTTCAAATAAGGGTAGCAGAACTCACCGGAACTGGAAATATCAGAAAATCTTCAGAACGCGCACAGCCATTTCTGGGTGGAGTTCAGGACTTCGGCCGCCCCGGCATGGGAGAGAGACATCACTAGGGTGCGGGGGTAATCAACTTGTTCAGGTGGGAGGAATTCGGGGCCATTTCTGGCAAGCCATTGACCTTGCTTGCGGTCACGGGCATTTCCAGCGTGGGCCTGTCCGGCCTCGGCCGCGCCCAGGACGCCACCTGGAAAAACGCGCCCGCGACCGGCGAACTCTCCAGTGGCCCCAACTGGATCGGCGAGGTCACGCCGGGTACGACCTCGACCGGCTTCCTCGGCGCATCGGGCACCCGCGCGCTGACGCTCGGCACGAACATGACCCTGGGCGGCCTGACGCTCACGACCGGCGCCGGCGATTACACGCTTGCCAATGGCGGCCTGCTGTTTCTGAACGGCAGCGGCCTGACCATCAATGGCGGCAGCCTGTCGATCACCAATTCTCCGGGTGCAGGAATCGGTTTCTACAATTCGAGCTCGGCCGGCGATGCCACGATCACCAATACCGGCCTGAGCCAGATCCTGTTCACGCAGAACTCGACCGGCGGCAACGCACGACTGGTCGGCAGCTCTGCGGGATCGATCGATTTCTCGGCGAGCACCGGGCTTCTCGGCGATCAGAAGCTGAGCGCCGGATCGATCGAGGGCGCCGGCGACTTCTTCCTCGGCGCCAACCAGCTCACCGTGGGCGGCAACAACCGCTCCACCACCGTCAGCGGCCTGATCATCGACTGCGTCGGCAACACCGGCAACTGCGCGCATTTCCCATCCAGTCCCACCGGCGGTTCGCTGATGAAGATCGGCACGGGGACGATGATCCTGACCGGCACCAACACCTACACCGGCGACACGACCTTCGCGGGCGGTACTGTCAGCGTATCGTCCAACAGCAATCTCGGCATCGCCGGCGCCCTGAATTTCGACGGCGGCATCCTGCAGATCACCGGCACCAGCTTTATCGGCACCACGCGTGACATCAACTGGGGCGCCAATGGCGGCGGCTTCGACATCGCCGATGCCGCCGCGACCTTCACGATCTCCGGCTCGCCGCAGAATCTGACCGGCACCGGCGGCCTGATCAAGCGCGGCGCCGGCACGCTCGTGATCGACAACAACCCGAACTATACGGGCCTCACCGACATTCAGGCCGGCACGCTGAAGGTCGGCAGCAATGGCACGCTCGCCTTCGACAGCCGCCACAACATCGCAGCCGGAGCGACGCTGGACCTCAATGGCTCGCCCTTCCTGATCGTCGGCTCGCTCACCGGCGCCGGCACGGTGACCACCACCAGCGCCGGCGTCTCGCGCCTGATCACCGGCTTCGACAATACCTCGGCAACTTTCGCAGGCGCTATCAAGGATGGCGCGACGGGACAGTTGCAGCTCGATATCGATGGCAGCGGCATCACCACCTTCACCGGCACCAACACCTATACCGGCGGCACCCTGATCTGCTTCTGCTCGACGCTGCAACTCGGCGATGGCGGCACCACGGGTTCTATCGTCGGCAATGTCGAGAACAACGGCACACTGATCTTCAATCGCTCCAACAGCTACACTTTTGCCGGCATCATTTCGGACAACGGGGTCGACGCAGGCAAGGTCGTGCAGGCCGGCACCGGCAACACCATCCTCACGGCCATCAACACCTATACCGGCCCGACCACCGTCAAGGCCGGCACGCTCAGCGTCAACGGCTCGATCGCATCGTCCTCGCTGACCACGGTGACGTCGGGCGGCACCCTCGGCGGCACCGGCACCGTGGGCGATGTCAGGATCAATGCCGGCGGCGCGCTGGCGCCGGGCAATTCCATCGGCACGCTGACCGTGCAGGGCAATCTGCTGTTCACGACGGCTGCGCATTACATGGTCGAGGTCTCGCCCGCGGGCTCGGATCTCACAAGGGTCACCGGGTCAGCCACCCTCGGCGGCGCCACGGTGAATGCGAGTTTCGCGGCGGGCAGCTATGTCACCAAGCAGTACACGATCCTCAACGCAGCCGGCGGCCTGACCGGCAAATTCGGCAGCCAGATCGCCACCAACCTGCCGACCAACTTCGTCTCGAAGCTGAGCTATGATGCGAACAACGTCTATCTCGACCTGACGCTGAACTACATTCCGCCTGCTCCGGGTCCGAACTACACGCCGCTGAACGTGAACCAGACCAATGTCGCGAATGCCCTCACCGGCTACTTCAACCGCAATGGCGGCATTCCGCTGGTGTTCGGCGCGCTGACACCGACCGGCCTCACTCAGGCCTCCGGCGAAACCGGCACCGGCCTGCAGCAGAGCAGCGCGCAGGCGATGAACCTGTTTCTCGGCCTGCTCACCGATCCCACCATCGCCGGCCGCACCGGCACTTCGCCAATGCCCGGCCCCAGCGCCTTCGCGGATGAGGCCCTCGCTTATGCGCCGCGCGGCGGCAAGCGCAGCGCATCGGAACGCGACGCCTTTGGTCTGATGACCAAGGCTGCGCCGCGCGCGCCGGTGTTCGATCCGAGCTGGAATGTCTGGGCTGCCGGCTTCGGCGGATCGCAGACCACCGACGGCAACGCTTCGCTCGGCAGCAACACCACGACTTCGCGCACCTATGGTTTTGCTGTCGGCGCCGACTATCTGTGGGCGCCGCAGACCGTCGCCGGCTTCGCTCTGGCCGGCGGCGGCACCACGTTCTCCGTCGAGAACGGCGGCTCCGGCAGCTCGGACATGTTCCAGGCCGGCGCCTATCTGCGCCACACCACGGGCTCGGCCTATCTCACCGCCGCCGCCGCCTATGGCTGGCAGGACATCACCACCGACCGATCAGTCACCGCCGCCGGCTTCGACCGCCTGCGCGGGCGCTTCCATGCCAATGCCTTCTCGGGCCGCGTCGAACTCGGCAATCGTTTCAACGAGTCATGGACCAACGGCCTCGGCCTCACGCCCTATGCCGCCGTGCAGGTCACCGCGCTCGATCTGCCCGCTTATGCGGAAAGCCTCGTCGCCGGCGCCGGCAACTTCGCCCTCGCCTATGACGGCAAGACCGTCACCGCACCACGCACCGAACTCGGCCTGCGCGCCGACAAGGCCTTCGCCTTCGACGGCGCGCTGCTGACCTTGCGCGGCCGCGCCGCCTGGGCGCATGACTTCAACACCGACCGGGCCGCATCGGCGACCTTCCAGGCACTCCCGGGCGCGAGCTTCGTGGTGAACGGCGCCGCCGCAGCGCGCGATGCCGCGCTGACAACGGCTTCCGCCGAAGTCGCATGGCGGAGCGGTTTCGCCCTCGCCGCGACCTTCGAAGGCGAGTTCTCAGAAACGACGCGCAGCTACGCCGGCAAGGGCGTGGTGCGTTACACATGGTAATGACAGTGAAGAAGCTACGCGCAGCGCTGCTCGCATCATCCGTCCTGACTCTGGCCTCGGCACTGCCGGCGGCGGCACAGGTCAATGGCGGCGACGGTCAAGCTAGCATCAGATTCGGCGGTGGCGGTGGCGGTGGCGGCGGCGGCGGCGGTTTCGGCGGCGGTACCGGCGGTGTGGGTGGCAGTGTCAATGCCGGCGCCGGCGGGACCGGCACGGGCGGTAACGGATCAGGTTTCGGCGGCGGCGGTGCAGGCGTCGGCGGCGGCGGCGGCGGGTATCCCGCTGCCAGCCACGCAGGTAGCGGCAGTGTTGCCAGTTTCACCAATAGCGGCGTCATTCAGGGGGGTAGTGGTGAGCTATTGGGCACCGGTGGCGGTGGCGGTGCCGGGATCGGCGGCGGCGGCGGCAATGGCGGCGGCGGCAGCCCTGGTGGTGCTGCCGGTTTTACGATCGGCGACAATACGATCACCAACACCAGCACGGGCACAATCACCGGCGGCGATGGCGGTGCCAACTTTTACAGCGGAGGCGGTGCCGGCATCGGCAGCGGGGGCGGGGGCTATTTGGGCGCCATCGGAGGCGCCGGTCTTAACGGCGTCACCATTATCAATGCCGGATCGATTACCGGAGGCGCCGGCAGAGTTGACGGCGCCGGCGGCGCGGGCATTGGCAGGGGCGGCTCCGGAAGCCCCGGCACTCTCAGCCCCGATCTTGACGGTCTCACGATCATCAACTCCGGAACCATCACCGGCGGCGCCGGTGGCATTGGTGGCGATGGCATCAACGGAACCAATCTGAGCATCACGCAACAGGGCGGCTCGATCGTCGGCGGATCGTCAAGTGGCGGTGCCCGCGCCAATGCCATTACCTTTACGGGCGGGACCAACACATTGACGATGCTGGACGGCGCCAGCGTCACAGGAAATGTGGTGGCCGCGAGCACGGCCGACACGGTGACATTCGGCGGCAGCGGCAGCAATACGACCGACATCTCGCAATATCAGGGGTTCGGACAGTTCACGAAGACCGGCACCGGCACCTGGACTTTGACAGGCGCGAGCACGGCGACCACCGACTGGACGATCAGCGTAGGCGCGATCAGCGTGTCATCCGACGCCAATCTCGGCACCGGCAATCTGGCCTTTGACGGCGGCACGCTGCAGATCACCGGCACGAGCTTTCAGAGCACCGCCCGCAGCATCACCTGGGGCGCCAATGGCGGCGGCTTCGATATCGCGGACGCCGCCAACACCTTCACGCTGACACAGGCGCTGACCGGCACTGGTGGCCTCACCAAGGCCGGCGCGGGTACGCTGGTGCTGGCGGGCACCAACACCTATAGCGGCATCACGACCATCAATGCGGGCACGCTGCAGATCGGCAATGGTGGCACCGGCGGGTCGGTGGCCGGCAACATCGTCAACAATGCTGCGCTCATCTTCAATCGATTGGACAACTCTGGCTATGGCGGCGTCATCAGCGGTAGCGGTACCGTGGAGAAGCTCGGCGCCGGCACGCTGACGCTGAGCGGCGTTAACACCTATACCGGCGCGACCACGGTCAATGCCGGCACGCTGAGCGTCAACGGCTCGATCGTGGCATCGTCGCTCACGACGGTGAATGCAGGCGCCACGCTTGGCGGCACCGGCACGGTCGGCAACACTACCATCAATGGCGGCACGCTGGCGCCCGGCAATTCCATCGGCCTGCTCACCGTGCAGGGCAATCTCGTGCTCACATCGGCGGCGCGCTACATGGTCGAGGTCTCGCCAACCAGCGCCGACCGCACCAATGTCACGGGCACGGCGACCCTCGGCGGCGCCACGGTGAATGCGAGTTTCGCAGCCGGCAGCTACATCACCAAGCAATACACCATCCTCAATGCCGCCGGCGGCGTGATCGGAACGTTCGGCAATCAGGTGAACACCAACCTGCCCGCGAATTTCACGTCGAAGCTCAGCTATGACAGCAAGAATGCCTATCTCGACCTCACGCTGAACTACATTCCACCGCCGACGCCGTCCGGCTCCTCGGCGCCGTCCTACTCACCGCTGAATGCCGGCCAGGCCAATGTGGCCGGCGCGCTGGAGGGCTATTTCAATCGCAATGGTGGCATCCCGCTGGTCTATGGCGGGCTGACGGCGAACGGCCTCACCCAGGTTTCCGGCGAGACGACGACGGGATCGCAACAGACCGGCATCAATGCCATGACCCAGTTCATGGGCATGATGATGGACCCATCCGCCGCAGGCCGCAGCGATGCGTCGCCGGTTGCCTCAAGCTTTGCAGCCGCCGATGCGATGGCCTATGCGCCGGAGACGCGGAGCAAGGCGCCGCGCGATGCCTATGCGGCGATCACCAAGGCGATGCCCCGCGCAGCGAGCTTCGAACAGCGCTGGAGTGTCTGGGCCTCCGGCTTCGGCGGATCGCAGACCACCGACGGCAATGCCGCCGCGGGCAGCAACAGCGCGACCTCGCGCATCTACGGCGCCGCAGCCGGCGCCGACGTCTGGCTGTCGCCCACCACGCTGGCCGGCATCTCCATGGCCGGCGGCGCCACCAGCTTTTCCGTTGCGCAAGGCGGCACCGGCCAGTCCGACCTCGTGCAGGTCGGCGGCTTCGTTCGTCATGGCATCGGCTCGGCCTATCTCAGCGCGGCCTTCGCCTATGGCTGGCAGGACATCACGACCGAACGCCTCGTCACCGTCGCCGGTGCCGATCGCCTGCGCGCGCGCTTCAATGCCAACAGCTATGCCGGCCGCGTTGAGCTCGGTAGCCGCAGCGCCGTGGCAGAACTGAACGGCATCGGCCTCACGCCCTATGCCGCCGGACAGGTCACGATCCTCGACCTGCCCGCTTATGCCGAGACCGTCGTCTCCGGCAGCAATGCCTTCGCACTCGGCTACACGGCAAAGACCGTGATGGCGCCGCGCACCGAACTCGGCCTCCGCGCCGACAAGGCCTTCGCACTCGACGGCGCGCTGCTGACCCTGCGCGGCCGCGCCGCCTGGGCGCATGACTTCAACACCGACCGGGCCGCATCGGCGACCTTCCAGGCACTGCCCGGCGCGAGCTTCGTGGTGAACGGCGCCGCCGCCGCGCGCGATGCCGCGCTGACAACGGCGTCGGCCGAAGTCGCATGGACGAACGGTTTCGCCCTCGCCGCGACTTTCGAAGGTGAATTCTCCGAAACCACGCGCAGCTACGCCGGCAAAGGCGTGGTGCGCTACGCGTGGTGACAGGCGCGCGGCATGAGCTGCGCCGTCTCGCGTCTGTCCTGAAAACATCAGCAAAAGTTCAGAACATCCGCAGCGGAAATCCGGACGATTTCAGGACAGGGCTGCCGCGTGCATGAGACATATCGCCAACTTCATCACTGAAACGGGATGAGTTGGAATGGGTGCCATGGGAGCGCGTGACGCGCTGCGACGCGCCGCATGCCTCGCCCCGGGACCTTCGTAGTCACATGACCAACATCCCCACATCCCTCCGCATCGCCATCGGCTTCATCGTCGCGCTCTGGATCGTGGGCCTCACTGCCCTCGCCGTCGGCGCCCCCGGAGAAATCATCGTAGCGACAGCGGCCCTCGGCACTGTCGGCGCGCTGGTCGAATGGAGCAGCCATCGGCCGGCCGTCGCCCCCACCGCGGCGCTGGAGGAGGCAGCCGATGACCTCCCGGCCGCTGTGCAGATGCGGTATGAGGCCGAGCCGGAAGGCGAATTTCGCCGGAAACGTTAAGGTTTTTGGGCAGTTCCAGGCCCTGCCGCATTGACTTTGGGCGATTCCGGCCTATGTTCCGGCTCGAAGCGGCCCGGTATCGAAACGCGATATCTCGAGCAAGCCGCCTGTCAGCGCCCAGCGATCCCCGTGCATGTTTGCGTGCCGCTCCCGGGGGTAGGCGTGATGGTTTTTCCGAGAATCCAAGCGGCGGTTTCGACCAGAGGCATGATCTCGATACGGCATCGAATGAGCGATACCCCGTTAGTCGATAGAATCATGGCCCCATAACAGAGGCTCAATGTCCTTTTCCAATCTCGGCCTGTCCGACAAGGTTCTCGCCGCCGTCACGGCGTCAGGCTACACGACCCCCACCCCCATTCAGGAACAGGCGATCCCCCATGTTCTGGCACGCAAGGACGTGCTCGGCATCGCCCAGACCGGCACCGGCAAGACCGCAGCCTTCGTGCTGCCGATGCTCACCCTTCTCGAAAAAGGCCGCGCCCGCGCCCGCATGCCGCGCACGCTGATCCTCGAGCCGACCCGCGAACTCGCGGCGCAGGTGAAGGAACAGTTCGACAAATATGGCGCCGGCCAGAAGCTCAATGTGGCGCTGCTGATCGGCGGCGTTTCGTTCGGCGACCAGGACATGAAACTGACGCGCGGCGTCGACGTCCTCATCGCCACCCCGGGCCGCCTGCTCGACCACACCGAGCGCGGCGGCCTCCTCCTCACCGGCGTCGAGCTGCTGGTGATCGACGAAGCCGACCGCATGCTGGACATGGGCTTCATCCCGGACATCGAGCGCATCTGCAAGCTGGTGCCGTTCACCCGCCAGACCCTGTTCCTCACGGCGACCATGCCGCCGGAAATCCGCCGCATCACCGAGACCTTCCTGCATAATCCGGTGAAGATCGAAGTCGCCAAGCCGGCGACCGCCGCCGCCACCATCACCCAGTCCCAAGTCGCGGTCTCCCGCAACGACTGGCAGAAGCGCGAAGTGCTCCGTACCCTGCTGCGCGAAGCCGAAGACCTCAAGAACGCGATCATCTTCTGCAACCGCAAGCGCGAAGTCGCGCAGCTCGCCAAATCCCTGCAGAAGCACGGCTTCGCCGTCGGCGCCCTGCATGGCGACATGGAACAGTCCGCCCGCCTCGCAGCGCTCGACCAGTTCCGCAAGGGTGAGTTGCCGCTGCTCGTCGCCTCCGACGTCGCCGCCCGCGGCCTCGACATTCCCGCGGTGAGCCATGTCTTCAATTTCGACATTCCCCATCACTCCGACGATTACGTCCACCGCATCGGCCGCACCGGCCGCGCCGGCCGTACCGGCACCGCGATCTCGCTGGTGTCGCCGTCGGACCAGAAGTCCATCCAGGCGGTCGAGAAGCTGATCGGCCAGAGCATCGCCAAGCACGAAAGCGCCGCCCTCGACGCCATGCCGGCCGAGGACGCCAGCGAGGCCGCCGAGGCGCCGCGCTCGAACCGCCGCCGCAGCGGCAATCGCGAAGCCAACGCGGAAGGTTCGTCGCGCGGTCGACGCGATGGCCGCCGCGAGCGCGACGCGCGCCCGGAGCGCGAGGCCCGTCCGGAGCGTACGCCCCGTCCCGAGCGTGAGGCTCGTGCGCCCGCGAACGAGTCCCGCCCGCCAGAGAGCGAAGCCCCGCGCGAGCGCAAACCGCGCCGCGACCGCGATCGCCGCCCGAGCGAAGACCGCGGCAGCGGTCCGCAGCCCGCAGTCGCCTCTTACGGCACCTCGCAGCCGCCCTCCATCGGGCGCCCGCAGGCGCCGCGTCCGCGACGCGAGGAGGACTTCGAGCCGGGCGATCACTCGCACCTGCCCGCATTCCTGCTCCGTCCGATCAGGGCACGCGCATAGGTAGTATGTTCAGCGGTCATTTACCGACGATTCACACACCGCCCCTAATGTCACGGCGATATTTTTTGACATTTCGCAAGTGAGCGCGGCGCAATTTAGCGCCGCTTGGGGACACAGGACGTGACCGCAAGCCTCGACGACCTTGAACGCACATTGGCGTTCGCCGACATCGCGCTCGGGCAGATCCGCTCGCTGCGCCAGCCAGCAATCCCGCGCAACTACGAGATCTGGTACGTTTACGCGACCGGCTACAATCCGGCGCTGAACAAAGTCGTCAACGAGACGCTGGCCCGTAACGGCCGCCTCAGCGACTCCGATCTCGATCAGATCCACGACACCTATCTCTCTCAGGCCCGCGTCACCGATCGCATCGATCAGGTCGGCGCCCGCGTCATCGGGGAGATCGACGACGTGATGACGCTGATCAACGACGCACTCAACATGACCGTCGATTTCAATACGAGTCTCGCCGGCGCGGGCAAGCAGCTCGCCGGCGCGCGCGATCCCGCCGCCATCAAGACCGTCATCGAAGGCCTCGTAAAATCCACGCGTGAGGTGCACGACACCAACAAGGCGCTGGAAGAGCGCCTGCTGTTCTCACGCAGCGAGGTCAGCGTGTTGCAGCAGAGTCTCGAAGCCATCCGTGCCGAGAGCCTGACCGATCCCCTCACCGCGCTCGGCAACCGCAAATATTTCGACCGCGCTTTAGCGACGGCCATCGAGGCGGCGCAGAAGCGCGGCGAACCGCTGTCGCTCCTGATGCTCGACATCGATCACTTCAAGTCGTTCAACGACAATTACGGCCACCTCACCGGCGACCAGGTGCTGCGCCTCGTCGGCATGTCGCTGAAGCAGACCATCAAGGGTCAGGACATCACCGCGCGCTATGGCGGCGAGGAATTCGCCGTGGTGCTGCCGAACACGCCGCTGCGCCAGGCGCTGACGGTGGCCGACCACATCCGCCGCGCCGTGATGTCGAAGGAGCTGAAGAAGAAATCGACCGGCGAGATTCTTGGCCGTGTCACCATCTCGATCGGCGTCTCGATGCTGGCGAGCGGCGACGACATGGACAGCCTGATCGGCCGCTCCGATGCCTGCCTCTATGCGGCCAAGCGCAACGGCCGCAACCGGGTGATCTGCGAGGTCGATCCGGAATATCAGTCGGAGATCACATTCCAGGTGGCGTAGCTCAACTCCGCCCATCATGGTGAAGAGCGCGCTCGAACCCTCATAGTGAGGAGCGGCCGTAGGCCGCGTCTCGAACCATGAGCTGGCCTGGCTCCAGCGAGCGCGACCATCCTTCGAGACGCCGCTACGCGGCTCCTCAGGATGAGGGCGGAGTTACTTCGCCCTCTTCGTTTTCTTGGCCGTTTTGGCTGGCTGCTTCGGGGACTTCTTCGTCGTTGCTTTCTTCGCGACTTTCTTCTTCGCCGCTTTTTTCTTCCCCTTGCCCGCTTTCTTCACCGCCGCCCTTATCGCAGCGGCATGCGCCGTGCGCGCCCATTCCGTCACCTCATCGGGATCGTCATAGAGCCGCTCGGGCAAGCGCCAGTAGGAGGCGATCATCCGCAGCTTGCCCTTCATCTCATATTGGAAGCACTGCGATCCCTCCGCCTCGAAACGCGGGATCGAGTTCTCATCGGCACGCAGATAGATCGCCCCGCGTAGCACCAGCGCGAAGTTGATGCCGTCGGCGGAAACGCCGAAGCCGGAAAACATCCGGCGGATCGTCACCGGCCCGAAGCCGGCGAACAGTTCGGAGAGGAATTCGCGGTCCATGGGGGAAGTGTAGGATGAGAAGCACGATGACGGAAGCACCCGCACACCGCTCTCTCCACGTCATGGCCGGGCCTGACCCGGCCATCCATCTTGGCCAACGTCGTGCGGCGCTCAAGATGGATCCCCGGGTCAAGCCCGGGGACGACAGCGTTCTATCAGAAGATAAAGCGCTTAGCCGTCGATCTTCGCCGGCTGCAACTGCACGGACTCGCCGCAGCCGCACGCGCTGATCTGGTTCGGGTTGTTGAACACGAACTGCGCCTGCATCTTGTCGGTCTTGTAGTCCATCTCGGTCCCGAGCAGGAACAGCACGGCCTTGGGATCGACCAGGATCTTGACGCCCTTGTCCTCGACGACCTCATCGGTCGGCTTCACGTCATGGGCGTATTCGACGGTGTAGGACTGGCCGGCGCAGCCGCCATTCTTGATGCCGACGCGAAGGCCGATGATCTCGGAATCCGTGCGTTTGGTCAGTTCGAGCACACGTGCCGCTGCGGCGTCGGTCAGGCGCATCACTTGCGGCCGCGGACGCGGCTTGGGCTTGGCGGGCGCTGGTGCGTTCGGTGTCATCTCAGTCATGTGTTCAGTCCCTTGGGCGGTTCAAGGCCGCCAACGGCGAATTCAGTTGGACGCGACGCTCACCACATATTGAGCACGAGGCGGGCCTCGTCGCTCATCCGGTCCGGCGTCCAGGTCGGTTCCCAGACGATGTTGACCTTGACGATGCCGGCGCCGGGCACACTGGCCACGGCATTCTCCACCATGGTCGGCAGTTCTTCCGCCGCCGGGCAGTTCGGCGTCGTCAGCGTCATGTCGATGTCGATGCCACGATCGTCCTTGATGTCGACCTTGTAGATCAGGCCGAGCTCATAGATGTCGGCGGGAATTTCCGGATCGAACACCGTCTTCAGTGCGGCGACGATTTCCGTGCCCATGCGTTCGGTCTCGGCCGGATCCAGCGCGGAGACGGTTTGCATCTCCGGAATCTTCACCTCTGCGGTGTCACTCATGCGAAAAGCTCCCGTGCCTTGATCAACGCCTGCGCGAGATGATCGATTTCTTCGCGGGTATTATACAGTCCGAATGATGCACGGCAGGTGGCCGTGACATTGAATCGTTCCAGAAGCGGCATCACGCAATGAGTGCCGGCACGTACCGCGATGCCCTGACGATCGATCACGGTCGCGACATCGTGGGCATGGGCGCCCTTGAGCTCGAACGAGATCACCGGGCCCTTGGTCTTGGCCGAGCCGAAGATGCGCAGCGAATTGATCTCGCGAAGCTTGCCTTCAGCGTAAGTCAGAAGGTCGTGCTCGTACGCAGCGATGCGCTCACGCCCGATCGAATTCACGTAGTCGATGGCCGCGCCCAGGCCGATGGCCTCGACAATGGCCGGCGTGCCAGCTTCGAATTTATGCGGCGGATCACCATAAGTAACCCATTCCTTCGACACTTCACGGATCATCTCACCGCCGCCGGCATAAGGCCGCATGGCTGCGAGGCGATCATATTTGCCGTAGAGGACGCCGATGCCGGTCGGGCCGTAGAGCTTGTGACCGGTGAAGACGTAGAAGTCGCAATCGATGTCCTGCACGTCGATCACGCCGTGCACCGCAGCCTGGCTGCCATCGACCAGCACCGGGATGCCGCGCGCATGCGCAATGGCCGTGACTTCCTTCACCGGCACTTGCGTGCCCAGCGCGTTCGACATCTGCGTGATGGCGACGATCTTGGTGCGGTCGGTCAGCAGCTTCTCGAACTCGTCGATCAGGAAGTTGCCTTCGTCATCGACAGGCGCCCATTTGATGACAGCGCCCTGACGCTCGCGCAAAAAGTGCCACGGCACGATGTTCGAATGGTGCTCCATGATGGAGACCACGATCTCGTCGCCCTCTTTGATGTTCTCGCCACCGAAGGCTGCTGCCACGGTGTTGAGCGCATCGGTGGCGTTGCGCGTGAAGATGATCTCTTCCGGGCGCTTCGCATTGAGGAAGTGCTGCACCTTGGTGCGCGCACCCTCGTAAGCTTCCGTCGCCGCATTGGCGAGGTAATGCAGCCCGCGATGCACGTTGGCATATTCGGACTTGTAGGCCTCGGTCATGCGATCGAGCACGGCGAACGGCTTCTGGGCCGAGGCGGCGTTGTCGAGATAGACCAGCGGCTTGCCATAGACCTGCATCGCCAGCGCCGGGAAATCCTTGCGGATCAGCTCGACGTCATAGGAGCCGTTGATCACCGCTGGATGGTCACTCATGCACGCGTCCCCAGCCAGCGTTCGGCCGCCGATATGGCGACATCACGCAGGTCATCATTCGCGATCGACTCCAGCGCTTCACCCACGAAAGCCTGGATCAGCAGCGCCTGCGCTTCCTTCTCGGGAAGGCCGCGGGCCCGCAGATAGAACAGCAGGCTGTCATCCAGCGCGCCGACCGTAGCACCATGACCGCACTGCACGTCGTCGGCGAAGATTTCGAGTTCGGGCTTGTTGTCGATCTCGGCATCATCCGAGAGCAACAGCGCACGCGACATCATCTTGCCATCGGTCTGCTGGGCGATCTGATGCACATTGATCTTGCCCTGAAACACGGAATGCGCGCGCTCGTCGAGCACGGCACGGAAGTTTTCTCGGCTCAGGCAACCCGGCGTGGCGTGGTCGATCACAAAGGTGCAATCGCCATGCTGCTGCCCACGCAGCAGATGAATGCTGTTGGTGGAGAGCTCGCTGCCCTCGCCCGCCAGCGTGATAAAACTCTGATAGCGGCTGACGGCGCCACCAGTGGTCAAGCTGAAGGTGTTGAACTTCGTCCGCGCGCCGACGGTAACGATGGCGCTGGCGATGCTCGCGGCATCGATGGCATCTTCCATCACCCGCACGTGCTGCAGGTCGCTGTCATCGCCGACCCAGATCACGGTGGTGTCGTGGATCTGATAGGCTTTCGCGGATTCCGTCGCGACATAGTTCTCGACCAGCGTGACCTTGGCCTTGTTGCCGATGCGGATCAGCGAGCGCGTGAAGGACGCCACCTTCGGCTTCGTCGCCACATGAACGATCTGCAGCGGCTTTACGACTTCAGTGCCATCGGCCACGCTGACAATCACGCCATCGGTGGCGAAGGCCGCGTTGAGCGACAGCATGGGGTCATTGACCTTGCTGAGCAGCAGGTCGGCCCGCGCGGCGCTGGCCTCATCCGCCAGCACGGCGCTGAGCGCATGCACGCTGATGCCATTGCCGGCCGAGAGATCGGATAGATCGGCGGCAAATACGCCATCGACCAGTACCAGCTTCTGCGCATCGCCATCCTTGAGCGCGGCGACGGCCTTGCGAGCCTCCGCCAGCGCAGCCTGATCCGGCGCAGCCGCGAGCGGCGCGACATCGCCGAGCAATTTGCGCAGGTCCGTATACTTCCATTCCTCAACGCGCCGGTTCGGCAGGCCGTTCACGGCAAACGCATCGAAGGCGCGCTGGCGCGTCTCGGTGACAGGCCCGGTGCCGGGCAGACGACCGCGCGCAGCGGCAAAGGTGCCGTCCAGCGTCGCGCCCGTCGTGGTCTTTGCTACAGCTACATTCATGATGATCTCACTCAGGCAGCAGCGTCTTCATACTGCGCATACCCCGAAGCTTCGAGCTCCAGCGCCAGTTCCTTGCCGCCGGATTTCACCACGCGGCCCTTGGACATCACATGCACGTGGTCCGGCACGATGTAGTTCAGCAGGCGCTGATAGTGAGTGATCACCACCATGGCGCGATCCGACGAGCGCAGCGCGTTGACGCCTTCCGAGGCGATGCGCAGCGCGTCGATGTCGAGGCCGGAGTCCATTTCGTCGAGGATGCAGAGGCTCGGCTGGAACAGCGCCATCTGCAGCACTTCGTTGCGCTTCTTCTCGCCGCCGGAGAAGCCGACATTGACGCCGCGGCGGAGCATGTCCTGCGGAATGTTCAGGGAGGCGGCGACTTCGCGCACCTTCTTGAGGAAGTTCGGGGTCGAGAATTCGTCCTCGCCGCGCGCCTTGCGCTGTGCGTTTAGCGCGGTGCGCAGGAAGGTCATGGTGGCAACGCCCGGGATTTCCACCGGATACTGGAACGCGAGGAACACGCCCTTGGCAGCGCGCTCGTCCGGCTCCATCTCGAGCAGGTCTTCACCCTTGAACAGGATCTCGCCGCCGGTGACTTCATAGCCCGGCTTGCCGGCGATGACGTGGGACAGCGTGGACTTGCCCGAGCCGTTCGGGCCCATGATGGCATGCACCTCGCCGGCATTCACGGTCATAGTCAGCCCATGGAGAATTTCACGATCCTCGACACGGACTTGCAGGTTCTTCACTTCAAGCAACGCGGTCATTTTCTCTATCCTTCTTGCCCGGCGCAGTGTTTGGCGCCTCGGCCTGTGCATTCACATTCGATTGAGCCGTTGAGCCGGCTTTGAAACTGCCCAACGCAACGAGAATTTCCATGTAGGGCGACAGCAGGAGCGCAAAGAAAGCCAGAGCTCCAAATCCGCAGATCGTCCCTCCAAGCACTCTCGCATTTTTCGATACCAAACGTGCCGCCAAACAGAGCAAGCATGGCACCCGCAAATGCGAGGAGCAGCGAGATGGCGAGCGGTAAACCCAAGAGAAGCTCGAGGATTTTCCGCATCGCCCTAACTATCCCACGCTGCCTTCGAGCGAGATCGAGATCAGCTTCTGCGCTTCAACCGCAAATTCCATCGGAAGCTGCTGCAGCACGTCCTTGACGAAGCCGTTCACCACGAGGCCGACAGCCTCTTCCTGGCTCAGGCCGCGCTGGATGCAATAGAACAGCACGTCTTCCGAAATCTTCGATGTCGTCGCTTCGTGCTCGAACAGAGCCGACGAGTTCTTCGCCTCGATATACGGCACGGTGTGCGCGCCGCACTGATCACCGATCAGGAGCGAGTCGCAGGCCGTGAAGTTACGCGCGTTCTTCGCCTTGCGGTTCGCCGTGACGAGGCCGCGATAGGTGTTCTGCGACTTGCCGGCCGCAATACCCTTCGAGATGATCCGGCTCGTGGTGTTGTTGCCGAGGTGAATCATCTTGGTGCCGCTATCGACCTGCTGATAGCCGTTCGAAATCGCAATCGAATAGAACTCGCCGCGCGAGTTGTCGCCGCGGAGGATGCAGCTCGGGTATTTCCAGGTGATGGCCGAACCGGTCTCGACCTGGGTCCAGGAGATCTTGGAATTGTCGCCGCGGCAGTCGCCACGCTTGGTGACGAAATTGTAGATGCCGCCCTTGCCTTCCGAATTGCCCGGATACCAGTTCTGCACCGTCGAATATTTGATCTCGGCATCGTCGAGGGCGACGAGTTCGACCACGGCGGCGTGGAGCTGGTTCTCGTCGCGCTGCGGCGCCGTGCAGCCTTCGAGATAGGAGACGTAGGCGCCCTTGTCGGCGATGATCAACGTGCGCTCGAACTGGCCGGTGTTGCGCTCGTTGATGCGGAAATAGGTCGACAGTTCCATCGGGCACTTCACGCCCGGCGGGATGTAGACGAAGGAGCCGTCGGAGAACACGGCGGAGTTCAGCGTGGCGTAGAAGTTGTCGGAGGTCGGAACGACCGTGCCGAGATACTGCTTCACTAGTTCGGGATGTTCGCGGATGGCTTCCGAGATCGGCATGAAGATCACGCCGGCCTTCTTCAGCTCGGCCTGGAACGTGGTCGCGACCGAAACCGAATCGAACACGGCATCGACGGCGATCTTGCGGCGCTCGGGATTCTCGTCGCCCGGCTGCGGCTCGACGCCTTCCAGCATCGCGACTTCGCGCAGCGGAATGCCGAGCTTCTCATAGGTCTTGAGAATCTCGGGATCGATCTCGTCCAGCGAGGCGATCGATTTCTTCTTCGGCGCTGCGTAGTAGTGAATGTCCTGGAAGTCGATCTTCGGATAATCGACGCGCGCCCAGGTCGGCTCTTCCATCGTCAGCCAGCGGCGATAGGCCTCGAGGCGCCATTCGAGCATCCACTCGGGCTCATTCTTCTTCGCGGAAATATAACGGACGATGTCTTCGCTCAAACCCTTCGGGGCGAGCTCGGATTCGATATTGGTCTCGAACCCATAACGATATTGATCGACATCGATGAGGCGGACCTGATCGATCGTCTCTTGTACGGCAGCCATTCAATCCTCCGCTCGCGGTTTCAAGGACCGCGGTGGACATACCCAAACCAAATTCAGAACTTGCGGGGGTCTTTACGACGTTCCGGCGGGAAAATCACCAGCCTTAGAACCGTTCAACCTCTGTTTCGTCGCTCTGCTTAATTAATGATCCCGCGAGCTTTTTCCAAGCCTCCAGGAACCGTTCGACGTCGCTTTCGGTGGTCGTCCAGCCCAGGCTGACGCGAATCCCGCTGCGGGTCAGTTCCGGCCCATACCCCATCGCCTCGATCACATGGGACGGCTGCACCTTACCAGAAGAACAGGCGGAACCCGACGATACCGAGATACCTTCGAGATCAAATCCAATCACAGCAGTCTCCGCGCGCAGACCGGGGGCGCCGAACAGGATGGTATTTGGCAGGCGCGGGGCGTCCTGCGCGAACACAATGACGTCGTTGTGTTGCCGCAAGCCGGCCTCAAGAATTTGGCGCAATTCGGCGATTTTTGCCATCTCCGGCAGCGCTGCGACGGCCGCCTTGACGGCTGCGCCAAAGCCGTTGATTCCAATGACATTTTCGGTTCCAGCCCGCCGCGACAACTCCTGTCCGCCACCGCGCAGCAGCGGCTGCGGCCCCGTCAGACCATCGCCGATCACCAGCGCGCCGACACCCTTCGGTCCGCCAATCTTGTGCGCAGAAATTGATAGAAGATCGGTCTGCAATTCACTGATGTTGATCGAAATTTTCCCAAGCGCCTGCACCGCATCCACATGCAGCAGCCCGCCAGCTTCATGCACCACTTCAGCAATTCCTGCGATCGGCTGCAGCGCTCCGGTCTCATTATTGGCCGCCATCACCGACACCAGCGCCGGCGGCTTGTCCGCCAGCAATTCCCGCAAACGGGCGGGATCGACCACCCCGTTCCGATCGACGTCCAACACCGTCACTGCCTCCGGCGAGAATCGCCCGGCGGCCATGACGGACGGGTGCTCTACGGCCGATACGATCAACCGTTCCAGCGGCGCACCGCCCTTGCGACTGGACCCAGGCACCAGCGCCATCACATTGGCCTCGGTTCCGCCCGAGGTGAAGACCACTTGCCGCGCTTCGGCACCAACGGCCGAAGCCACAACGGCACGGGCATCCTCGACGAAACGCCGGGCCTGGCGACCTTCGGCATGGACCGAGGACGGGTTCCCCACCGCATCCATCGCAGCCAACATCGCCGCCCGCGCTTCGGGGCGCAGGGGGGTGGTCGCGTTCCAGTCGAGATAGACGCGCGCGGGCGACAATGCGGTTCTCCTTCGGTTCAGTGGCGGTGTCTTAGCCCAAACCGCAGCCGAATGCGCGTCCGGACCTCTCTTGAACCGTTCAAGATGCTTGCTTTTCGCCCCTGCGCTTATGGTAGAACGCGGCCTCCACTCCACACGGCGCGGCCTCCTGCGGCGCCGATCGCCCGCCTCAAAGGGCGCGAGACAGCCGCCAAGCCGGCCGAGCGCGCCGAGACCGGGATCAAGGATCACGATGCCCGAAGTTATTTTTGCAGGCCCTGCTGGCCGTATCGAAGGCCGCTACCATCCTGCCAAGCAGAAGAACGCGCCGATCGCGATGGTGCTGCATCCGCACCCGCAATTCGCCGGCACGATGAACCACCAGATCGTCTATCAGTGCTATTATGCCTTCGTGCATCGCGGTTTCTCCGTGCTCCGCTTCAACTTCCGCGGCGTCGGTCGCAGCCAAGGCTCGTTCGACCACGGCACCGGCGAACTCTCGGATGCCGCAGCGGCGCTCGACTGGGCACAGTCGATCAATCCCGAAGCGCGCGCCTGCTGGGTCGCCGGCTTCTCCTTCGGCGCCTGGATCGGCATGCAGCTTCTGATGCGCCGTCCGGAAGTCGAGGGTTTCATCTCGATCGCCCCACCGGCCAATCTCTACGACTTCTCGTTCCTGGCGCCCTGCCCGTCTTCGGGCCTGATTGTTCATGGCGACAAGGATGCCGTGGTGCCAGCCAAGGACGTCAACACCTTGGTCGAGAAGCTGAAGACGCAGAAGGGCATTGTGATCGACCAGCAGGTCATTCCCGGCGCCAACCACTTCTTCGACAACAAGCTCGAGCCGCTGATGGAATCGGTGACGAGCTATCTCGACATGCGCCTCGCAAACGTGCGCTAAACGCCGAGACGAACACCGAACAAAAAAAGCCCTCGGCCATCCAGCCGAGGGCTTTTTCGTTGCGAGGTCAGCGCGATCAGAACGACCGCAGGATCTGCAACGAGCCGTTATAGAGGTTCTGATCCTTGATCTGATACGTCTGATTGGGCTTGCCGGAGGCAGTGCCGGTATAGGTGCCGTCGAGATTCTGATCGAGCCGCGTATAGGTGAACTCGGCCGACAGCGTCAGGTTTTTAACCGGCGTCCAAGCCGTCCGTGTACCGATCTGGGCAATGGCGAAGTCGAAATTGTTCGTGGTCCCCGAGATGCTGCCGGCTGTCGCACCGCTCGGCGCCGTCGCGCTCGCCGAGCCAAGCCGGCCGCCAGCCGGGCTGAAGGCTGCGGCGAGTAGCGCGTTGCCGCCGTCGCCGTAGGAGATGTGGCTGTAGTTGCCGAACAGCGACGTGCGCCACGCCGGATTCCAGTAATGCTCATAGAAGGCGCTGACCTGCCAGGTTTCCGCCTGCTGAATCTGACCATTCGTCCCGAACACGCCGTCAAGCAGATAGCCAAAGCCGACCGTGTTGCCGTCGAACTTCGCGAAACGGCCGCCGCCCTGGGTGTCGAGAGTGCCGCCACCAAAGACGTACTTCGTGGCGCCCTTACCGTAAGAGGTTTCGATCTTCAGGCTGTCGCTGGCGCCAGTCGGCAGGTTTTTGAATTCAACCGCCCCCGTCACCGCGAAGCCGTAGGAGTCGTCTGCATGGCCGGACGCTTCGTTCGCGCCATAGAAGCCCGGCGTGATCGTATGCATGGCGGCACCAAAATGCAGCGAGCCCCACTTCTGATCGAGCCTGATATTGCCGACCACATCGGGAATGTGATTACCGCCGTAGGAATTGCCCAGGAATGTATAGGACGCAACGCCATATTGCTGGTTCAGGAACTGGCCTCCGCCCGGTGCGACGATGAAGTTCGCTGTATTGTAGAGACCGGCATTGCGATAGGGCGACGCGTTTTCAAGCGAGATCGACGCCGAAACGCCGTTGCCGAATTCGGCGGTATAAGAGATCTGTGGCAGACCTGTGCTGTTGTTCGACCCAGCCAGGAAGCCTGAGGAAATGTAAGGCTTGGTCAGGGCCCATTGCGGATCGAATTGCGAGACGGCCTTGCCGAAGGTGAAACCACCGAACTGGATAAAGACGAGATCGACCTCGGTGAAACCGCCGGCGATGCTGTCGCGCCCTTGGGTAAAATCGAGCTGAAAATTCGCATAGGTCCGGACCATGCCGTATTCGGTCGCTGTCCGCGTATCCGTGATCAGATTGATACGATCGCGGGTGAGGTAATAGTCCTTGGTCCAGAGATTGTTGCCACCGGCGCCACCCTGCCAGTAAGGCGCATCGTACGGGCCGCCATTGATAGTGGTATCGATACGGATAGCACCGCCGATCTTGATGCAGGTGTCGGTACCGGGAATGTAATAGAAGCCAGCGCCATAGAGCGAGCAGATCTTCACATATTCGACCGCCTTGGCCTTGACCGGAAGATCCGCCGCCTGTGCACCGCCAATTGCCATCAGCACTGCTGCCGACCCGAGAATTGCCTGCTTGATCGCCTTCATGATGCCCCCCCCCACGCGAGGCCGCGAGAGAACGCACAGGCGCTCTGCGATCCGGCAACGCGTCTTTTTCGGGCCGCTCTCACGGCCGCTCTGCGTCAATCTGTTGGCAGCAACCGTGCGACACAATGCCCGCGATCGATTGACGCAGCATCATTTGCGGCCTGTGTGCTTTGAGCAACAAACAGCGCGTCCATACGGCAACCTGTTACCAACAACATCACGAGACCTCATGAAGTGATCACGGGACGGTGTTCGCTGTGGGAGTCGCCTGTGATTCACTCAGGACGATGGCGAGCACACTGCGAATCGCCGCGCTAACTCGGCGATCCGCCTGCGCACAAGCCGCCAGTCAGCGCGGCGGCGACGCCCGTCGTCCCCGGAAATGTCAGCGGCAATCGCTTGATGCTGCGAACCGCCAGAAACGCGAAGGCTTGCGCTTCCATCGCATCGGCTG
This sequence comes from Bradyrhizobiaceae bacterium PARB1, assembly GCA_002256345.1. GTDB lineage: Bacteria > Pseudomonadota > Alphaproteobacteria > Rhizobiales > Xanthobacteraceae > Tardiphaga. The sequence goes on from NKIY01000002.1 coordinate 657,856, forward strand.
ACCATCCGAGAACATCGGCGCTCTTGACCGATGCAGGCGCCACCCGGTCGCGAAGCATGGACAACAAAGTCGGATTCTGCGCGCCGCCTCCAGCGACGATAAATGTCCAAGGCGACTTCGGCAGCAGCGGGACGATCGCCGCTATGCTCGCGGCCGTAAAGGCCGTCAGGGTCGCCGCGCCATCGGCCGGCGATTTACCTTCGACGGTCAGCGCGGCGAAGTGATTGCGATCGAGGGATTTGGGCGGCGCTGCCGTGAAAAAGGGATTCTGTAGTGCACGCTCAACCCAGATTTCATCCGCCTGCCCTTGCGCGCCAAGTTCGCCGCCGGCGTCGAACGATCGCCCGGTGTTGCGAAGCATAAAGTCATCAAGCAGCGCATTGCCCGGGCCGGTATCGCAGGCGATCAGTGTCTCGTCGCCATCGATATACGTAATATTGGAAACACCGCCGATATTGACGACGACCAACGGGCCATTATCGGCAACGCCCCGTGCCAATGCGCGGTGATACACCGGCACCAGTGGTGCCCCTTGCCCGCCCGCAGCGACGTCCGCCGCACGCATGTCGTAGACGACAGGCAGACCGAGACGCGCAGCGAGCTCCTCACCGTCGCCGATCTGGACCGTCAGGCGCTGCTCCGGCCGGTGCAGCACGGTCTGGCCATGGAAGCCGATGAGGTCGACGTTTTCCCGCGCAATTCCGTGCGTGGACAGGAAGGCTTCGACGGCTTCGGCATGGGCATTCGTCACCGTCCGCTCGGCGGGGGCGAGTGCGCCCGGCCGCTCATCGCGATCGAACAGGACGATAGCATCGGCAAGCGCGTCACGAAGCAGGCTGCGCTCATCCGCGCTATACGGCCGATATCCGGATGGTCCGAACGCCGTGACCTGCTCGCCATCGGTCTCAATCATGGCGACGTCCACCCCGTCCATGGAGGTTCCGCTCATCAGCCCGATCGCCCGCAGCGTCTTCGTCACGCAAATCCCCCAAGTTCCGGTCGAAACTTGTGCCGAACCGCCCAATCTTATACCAAACGGCACTCTGGCGACCTAATCGTTGCCAGCATGCCGCCGATTGATTGAGGCGGCGTAAAACCTTCAGATCCGAGTCCCGAACCGATGACCACCTACAAGTCCGATTTCCTCAACGTGCTGCACGACCGTGGCCTGATCCATCAGGTCTCCGACGCCGCCGCGCTGGATGCCGCCTGCTGCAAGGGACCGGTCACGGCTTATGTGGGCTATGACGCCACCGCGACCAGCCTGCATATTGGCAACCTGATCTCGGTGACCATGCTGTACTGGTTTCAGCAGACCGGGCACCGCCCGATTACGCTGATGGGCGGCGGCACTTCAATGGTCGGCGACCCCTCGTTTCGCGACGACCAGCGCCAGATGCTGACGGTCGAAAAGATCGCGGAGAACATCGAGGGTATCAAGAAAATCTTCGGCAAGATGCTGACCTATGGCGAAGGCCCGACCGACGCCCTGATGGTCAACAATGCTGACTGGCTATTGAAGCTGAACTATGTGGAATTCCTGCGCGATGTCGGCCGCCACTTCTCGGTCAACCGCATGCTGTCCTTCGACAGCGTGAAGCTGCGCCTCGACCGCGACCAGTCGCTGTCCTTTCTCGAATTCAACTACATGATCATGCAGGGCTACGACTTCGTCGAGCTCAACCGTCGCTACGGAACGCTGCTGCAGATGGGCGGCTCCGACCAGTGGGGCAACATCATCAACGGCGTCGATCTCAGCCATCGCATGGGCGGCCCGCAGCTCTATGCTCTGACCACGCCGCTGCTCACCAAATCTTCCGGCGAGAAGATGGGCAAGTCAGCCTCCGGCGCCGTCTGGCTCAATGGCGACCTCTTCAGCCCGTATGACTACTGGCAGTATTTCCGTAACACCGAAGACGCCGATGTGGGCCGCTTCCTGAAAGTGTTCACCCGCCTGCCGCTGGACGAGATCGCCAAGCTCGCGGCGCTCGGTGGCTCGGAGATCAACGAGGCGAAGAAGATTCTGGCGACCGAAGCCACCGCTGTAGTGCATGGCCGCGAAGCTGCCGATGCGGCTGCTGAAACGGCACGTAAGACATTCGAGGAAGGCTCGCTTGCCGAGAGCCTGCCGACGGTCAACATTCCGCGTGCCGAGCTCGATGCCGGGATCGGTGTGCTCGCGGCCTTCGTCAATGCAGGTTTCGTCGCGTCCAACGGCGAAGCGCGCCGGCAGATCAAGGGCGGCGGGCTGCGCGTCAACGATATTGCCGTGAATGACGAGAAGATGCTGCTGACCCCCGATCAACTAACGCCAGAAGGCGTCATCAAGCTCTCGCTGGGCAAGAAGCGGCATATCCTGCTCAAGCCTGCATAGCCGCATTCATCCAGCGCACTTGTCCACGGCGAGCGAAGCGCGTCCCATGGCGCCATCGCAATCGCCGTGAAAGAAGAGCGCCCGATGGATTTGAAGACGTCCCAACGCATCGGGCTTTCTGTCCTCGGCCTCAGTTTTGCGTTCGCGCTGTTCGGCCGCGGACTCCAGGAAAGTTTTTCGGTCTTCCTGCTGCCGATTTCGCAATCATTCGGCTGGGATCGTGGCGAGGTCGTTTCGATCTACTCCCTGACAGCGCTCTGCGCCGGTCTGTCATCGCCATTGATCGGCCGGCTATTCGATCGCTCGGGGCCGCGCACGGTCTTCGCGATCGGCCTTTCGGTGCTCGGTTTTTCGTTGCTGGCTGCGGCCTATGCCCAGCGCCTCTGGCAATTTCAGATCGCCCTTGGCATCTGCTTCGGCTTTGCCGTCGCCTGCATCGGCAATGTCCCTAATGCGCTATTGCTGGGCCGCTGGTTCGGCAAACGGTTGCCTCTGGCAATGTCGGTTTTCTATTCCGCGACCGGTGCGGGCGTGCTGGTGATGCTGCCGCTCACGCAGCTTCTGATCGACCACATCGAGTGGCGCGGCACCTACCGCGTATTGGGCATTGTCGCGCTGGCCCTGCTACTGCCCACCATGTTCTTGCCCTGGCGGACCATCGGTGCCGGGTCCCCGCATCTCGATAAACCTCAGAAGCAGGATGACCTCATCGAGGAGGGCTGGACGCTGCTGTCGGCCATGCGCCATCACGCTTTCTGGGCGCTGTTCGGCACCTTCTTTTTCACCGCCATCGGCATGTTTTCAATCACGCCGCAGGTGGTCGCCTATCTCGTTGATGTCGGCTTCCCGCCTTTGCAGGCGGCTACGGCCTGGGGCTTCAGCGGCGTCGCGCTCCTATGCGGCATGATCGGTGTCAGCTGGCTCGACGGTGTGATCGGCCGGCGCCCGTCGATCCTGTTCAGCTATTCGTGCTCGCTGCTCGGCATCGTCATGTTGTGGCTGCTGCAATGGTATCCGAACTATGCGCTCCTGACCGGCTTTGTCGTGTGCTTCGGCAGCATGATCGGATCGCGCGGGCCGCTGCTGTCGGCCACCGCCATGAAGATCTTTCGCGGCAGACGCGTCGGTACGATCTATGGCGCCATTACATTCGGCAGCGGCTTGGGCGCGGCGCTCGGTTCGTGGAGCGGCGGCCTGCTGCATGACTGGACGCAGAGCTACAACTCGCTGCTGGCCTTTGCGTTGATCAGCGTCATCCTCGGCATGATTCCGTTTCTGGTGGTGCCGGCGCTCCGCAACTGACTTCCACCCGGTTCGCGGCGCGAACAGGTTGAGTTTCTCATCATTCACGATTGTTAAGCGACTCGTTGGTATAGATCTGCCAGTCCTGCCCGTTTCGAGGTCGCTATGAGTTTGCTCAGCCGTTTTACGATCCGCATCAAGCTCACCAGCATGGTGCTGGTTTCCGCCGCGTCGATCTGCGCCGTCATCGCAGTCGCTGCATCGCTCAGCCAGAAGCGCATGCAGCAGGATCGCATGGAGCAACTCCATACCGGCGTCGATCTCATGGTCGGCATGGCCGAGAGTATGCAGGAGCAGATTTCGGCTGGGAAACTCACACTGGCCGATGCGCAGACGCAGTATCGCCAGCTCGCCAAGAACATGTTCTTCGGCAACAAGCAGGGCTATATCGTCGCCTACAAATCTGACGGCGTTCTGCTGGTGAATGCCGGCAATCCCAAACTGGAAGACAAGTTCACTGGAGCCAAGGACGCCAATGGCGTGCTGATCTCGAAGGCGATCATCGACGCCGGGAAACAAAGCGCGAATGGCGGCACCGCCTACTATCTCTATCCGCGCCCGGGGCAGACCGAAGCGCTGCCGAAGATGGTCTATGCCCGCCACTACGCGCCATGGGACATCACCTTCTCCACCGGTCTCTATATCGACGACCTCGATGCTGATGTGAACGCCCTTCTCGTGCGCCTCGGCTTGCTGGGCGCTGCGGTACTTGGCGTGATGGCGTTACTGTCCTGGCTGATCGCCAGCGACGTGCTCGGCGCGCTGCGCCGCCTGCAGGCCCGCATGCAGGAGATCGCGACCGGCTCGCTCGACCAAACCGTGGCCGAAACCGATCGCGGCGACGAAATCGGCCGCATGGCCGAGAGGCTGGAAATGCTGCGCCAGACCTCCCTCACCGCCCGCACGCTGGAGGCCGAACAGGCGCAACTCAAGGCACGCGGCGAAGCCGAGAAGCGCGAGGCGCTGATCGCTCTCGCCGACCGTTTCGACGCCTCGGTCGGCCAGCTCGTCGGCCTGATGGCATCGGGCTCGACCGAACTCGAAACCACCGCGCAGTCCATGTCCGGCACAGCCGCCCGCACCAATGATCGGGCCGGCGTGGTTTCCACCGCTGCCAACCAGGCCAGCAGCCGCGTCCAGACCGTTGCTGCAGCAGCCGAAGAACTGTCCTCGTCGATCTCCGAGATCGCCCGGCAGATGGCGCAGTCGGCCAGGATCACCACCCACGCGGTGGAGAGTGCCCGCCGCACCGACACCATCGTCCGCGCGCTGGCCGAAGGCGCGCAGCAGATCGAGGACGTGGTCGAACTGATTTCGACCATCGCCGCCCAGACCAACCTGCTCGCGCTCAACGCCACCATTGAAGCTGCCCGCGCCGGCGATGCCGGCAAGGGTTTTGCCGTGGTCGCGACCGAAGTGAAGAGCCTCGCCGGCCAGACCGCCAGCGCCACCAAGGAAATCAGCACCCGTATCGCGCAGATCCAGAGTGCCACCAAGGAAGCAGTTGACGCCATCCAGGGCATCACCTCGACCATCGAGGAAGTCAGCGCCATCGCCACCACGATCGGCTCCGCCATCGAGGAACAAGGCGCCGCCACCGCCGAGATCGCGCGAAACGTCACTCAGACGGCGCAGGCGACCCAGGACGTTACCACCAATATCGGAGGCGTCAGCACCGCCGCCAACGAGACCGGTACCGCCGCCAGCCTGGTGCTGAACGCGGCGTCCGGCCTCTCCAAACAGGCCGAACAGCTCACCGGCGAAGTGAACACCTTCCTTGCAGGTGTGCGCGCTGCTTGATCCGAAATACCTGAAAGCAAAGGGCGCGGTCAGCGATGACCGCGCCCTTTTTGTTTGAGGATCGTGCCTAAATCAGCGGGCGGTGAAACCGCCATCTACCGGCAGCGCCACGCCGGTCACGAAGGACGACTCGTCGGACGCCAGCCAGAGCGCCGCATTGGCGACGTCCTCGGCCTTGCAAAGACGCCCCATCGGCACAGCCGACAGCAGCTTGGCCTCGTTGGCAGCCGCTTCCGCAGCGACGCCCGAACGGCCGGTGAAGCCGAGCTTCATGGGCGTATCGGCAAGACCCGGGCAGATCACATTGACGCGCACCTGGTCGGGCGCAAATGTCTGGCAGAGCGACTTGGTAAGGCCGACCACAGCGAATTTCGCCGCCGAATAGATCGGGCTCATCATCGAGCCGACCATGCCTGACACCGACGACGTGAAGATCACCGAACCGCCGCCCCGCTTGCGCATGTACTTGACCACTTCTCCGGCACCGATCGTCGCCGATGTCACGTTGAGCGACATCGCGAATTCATAAGCCTTGAGATCGAGATTCTCGACACCGGCTGGGCCGGGCGTGCCGGCATGGGCCCAGAGAATGTCGACGCCGCCGAGCGCGGTTGCCGCGTCGTTGATCGAGCTCTTCATCTCCTCGGTCTTCGACAAATCTGCCTGGATGGTGATGAGCTCAAAGTCTTTGGTCTTCATGTCGGCCTTGAGCTGCGTCAGCGCCTCGGCATTGACATCCACTGCCGCGACCTTCGCGCCTTCCTTGAGGAACAGCTCGACGCCGGCGCGGCCCATGCCGGACGCGGCAGCGGTGATGACGACGAGTTTATTGGCGAGACGCATGGCTTAGTCCTTCTTTTGGTGGTTGCGACATCGAAGATAAAAAAGAACGCGCAGCGCGGGATCACCGACATCTGCGCGTCCAAGTCTTGGGAGAGAGATCGGTTACTTGATCATCGGGCAGCCACCGTCCTTGAGCGGACGGAACGCAGTGTCGGCCGGGATCGTCGCAACGACGTTGTAGTAGTCATAGGGCTTCTTCGATTCCGAGGGCTTCTTGACCTGCAACAGATACATGTCGTGCAGCACCCGACCGTCCTCGCGGAGCGTGGTCTTGCCGAACAGCGGATCGTCGAAGGTGCCCATTTCGCGGATCGCCTTCACCACGGCCGCACCATCCTTCGGCGACCCAACCTTGGCGACGGCCTTCAGATAGGTCATCGCAGCCGAATACGCGCCAGCTTGATTCATGCTGGGATAACGGCCGTTGTTGCGCTTGGCAAAACGCTCGCCGAATTCGCGGGTCTTGTCGTTGAGGTCCCAATAGAAGGCTTCAGTGAGCTGCAGGCCCTGCGCTGTGCTAAGGCCGAGCGAGTGCACGTCCGAGATAAACATCAGCATGGCGGCGAGCTTCTGGCCGGCCTGAACGATGCCGAATTCCGATGCCTGCTTGATCGCCTTGATGGTATCGCCTCCGGCATTCGCCAACGCGATGACATCGGCTTTCGAGGCCTGCGCCTGTAGCAAATAAGACGCGAAGTCGTTCGAGTCGGTCGGATGCTTGATGCTGCCCAGCACCTTGCCGCCATTCGCCTTGATCACGGCCGTGGCGTCGCGCTCGAGCGATGCGCCGAGCGCGAAGTCCACCGACAGGAAGAACCAGTTCTTGCCGCCAGCCTTGGTCATCGCATCGGCGGTGCCATGCGACAACGCCCAGGTATCATATGTCCAGTGCACCGAGTTCGGCGTGCAGGCTTTACCGGTGAGGTCCGACGTACCCGAAGCCGTAAATAGCGCGACCTTGTTAAGCTCGGCGGTGAGCGGCGCAACGGCCAGCGATGTGGCGCTGGTGGGGATATCGACGAGCACATCGACGCCTTCGGTCTCGTACCACTTACGGGCGATGTTGCGTGCAATGTCCGGCTTGTTCTGCGGGTCGCCCTGGACGACCTCGATCTTGAACTTGTCCGCGCCGGGCAGCTTGTTGAAATCCTCGACCGCCATCTTGGTGGCTTCGAACGACCCCATGCCACCGATATCCGAGAAAATGCCGGACATATCGGCGAGCACGCCAAGTTTCACCGGCGTCTGCGCGGACGCCATGGACGCCGAAAGCCCACCGAGCGACAGCGCGAGCGCGGATACAGCGAGTGTCTTGCAAATGGTCATGTTTTCTCCCCTGACCCCAAATCGACGACGCAAAAGCCCAACTGGCCAACCAGCATCGCAGAAAAATTCTTGTTTATGAATTCATAAGACCTATACGTGAATTATAAGTCAAGGCGCTCCTGACCGATCCAGATGGCTTCCAAAGGCCATTTGGCGTTACAGAGCGAACCACAACGCGCAGCGATGCAGGCGCCCGGGTACGGGCCGACAGGGAAGACAGATCTGATGCTGGTCAGGCAGGCCGCTAACGTTTTGGAATTGATGGAATATTTTGCCCGCCGCAAACGGCCGGCGACGCTGGCGGAGATTTCCGACGATCTTGGCTGGCCACGCTCCAGCACGTTCAATCTGGTTGGCACGATCGCCGACAAAGGCTGGCTCTACGAGCCGCGCGCGCGCAATGGATATTATCCTAGCCCGCGCTGGCTCACCCTGGCCCGCACGGTCGCCGAAGCCGAGCCGCTGCCGGACGCAGCGCATGCGCTGGTGCTGGAGATCGCCGACAAGACCGGCGAAACCACGGCCATCGCCGCGCTCGCCGGGACCAACGCGATCTTCCTCGACGTCGTCGAGTCCTCGCATTCAGTGCGCTACTTCGCGCAGATCGGCGACCGCGTCCCGGTTTATGCGAGCTCGGTCGGCCGCGCCATTCTAGCCCAGCAGACGCCCGAGGAGCGCCGCGCGATCTACCGCAAGATCAAATTCGAATCGTTTTCAAACACGACACCGTGCTCCGTCGAAGCCATCGAGACTTCGCTCAATGAGGCAGTCGAGCGCGGCTATCACCAGAGTTCGTCAGAGTATATCCCAGACCTTGCCGGCGTGGCCGTGCCGTTACCACTCAATCATCGACGGCTATCGCTTGTCGTCGCAGGTCCGACCTCACGATGTCTCAATCGGCGGCCCGAGACGGCGGCGGCGATCCTCGCCAGCGTCGAACGTTTCAAGACCGAGACGTCAACCGACTAGCCGGTAGGCTCCGATTACTCACCTGACCATTTGCGATCAGTTGCTATTATTGTTCTGGTTCGGAAATTCGACCTGATTGTTCTGCTTGCCAGTGCTGAAGTCGAAAATCTTGCGGGTAATACCGGGCGCAATGGCAGAGAGCGGATTGACGCGCAGGACTGGCGCACCGGGCGTACCGACGACCTCATAGGTCACGCCGAACAGACCTTCATTACTGCCGCCGCCGAGAAACAGGCCGACCACCGGGATCTGGCCGAACATGTTGTTGAGACCGTACATCGGCACAAAAGTGCCGCTCATCCGCACCTGATTGGCGTTGTAGTCGATATTGCCTTCAATCGTCGCACCCACCGACGGCCCCTGCACCAGCCCGTCGCGAACCGTCATGAAGCCATTCTGCCGCGTGAACTCCGCGCGCAAGCGGGAGAACGAGACGCCGCTGTTCTGCGCGCCCGGCGGGCCGTTGGAGGCGGCGACGCGCTCAAGCGACGCCTCTCCCTTTACGGTGAAGTTTCGCACATTGATCAGACCTTCCTTCGGACGCGAATCCGTCGAGGGCGCGTCCATCGCCAGTGCGAGCTGACCGCCGATCATCTTGGAATAGGTGTCGGTGACGCGCAGAAATGCACCGGCATCGTTGGTCTCAATGAAAATCACATCCCGGCCGGCGCCTTGCGCCTTGCCGCGCATGTCCCCTGTGAGCTGTGTGTCGCGGCCGAGCTTGCCGGCCAGTGCGAATTTCGAGATGGTACCGTTGCGGCGCGACACTTTGGCATCGACGCTGCGCACGGCCTCACCATAGAAGCCGGCGACAGCGCCGAGCTTGACGTCGATATCGAAATCGGCCGACTTGGCCTTGTTCTTCGCGTCCGGTTCTTTCCCGCCGGACATCGCGCCCTTCAGGAATCCGCGGCCGTCGAACACGTCGCCGCGCATGGTCACCTTGAGCACGCCATCATTTCCGCGTTCGGCCTTGATGGATGTCTTGTCGCCCTCGGACGGCGAATAGGTCGGGAAGTTGACATTGACCAGATCGCCGTTCTGATCGAGCTCGACCGATCCCTTGATCGATGTCCCTGCGCCATCGACATTGATGTCTTCGAGGCGAGTCGTGTCACCCTTCTTGACCACGTTGAAAGCAGCCTTCGCCGATTTTCCGGCCATCTTGGCCCAGCCCGGCAACAGGTTGTCGAGCTTGAGCGGTGTCAGATCGGCTTCGATATTGAACTTGCTGTCGCGATCGCCACTGCCGATCTTGCCGATCAGTTTGACGGGAACGGCACCGGTCATCATGGTGCCGAGATCGACGCCCATCCGCACGCGGCTGGCATCGTCCAGTGTCGCGCTCAGCCGGACATCCGCATCGCCATCGGTCGGTTTGCGATAATCGAGCGATCCGGTCTGGCCGTTGATCTTGATATCGCCGCGGACCTGATAACCCTGATTGTTGGCCGTGATCTTTAGCGCATTGGCCTCGACCTTCTGGTTCATCACCAGCTTGTCGGCGGAGAAATCCTTCAGATCGGCGGTGATATTGTAGGTCGTATCGGTCTTGGTGAGTTCATGCTGGATCGGCATGCCCATGGCGACCTGCGCCGTCACATTGCCTTTGATGGCACTGGGGTCGAGCATGTTGCCGGAGGCTTCGCTGAGGCGATCGGAATTGAGCACCTCCACAACGCCCGGGGCCGGCCCTTCGAGCTTGAAGCGAATGCGCGACGGCGACGGCTTCGGCGCCATGTCCGGCACTTCGAACACGATGTCGCTGAGATTGATCTTGCGGCCGGTCGGGGTATCGACATTGGCCTGGCTGATGGTCACGGTGGCGGTGCGGCCGGTGATGCGTGCGCGCAGATCACCGTCGTGCACCACGGGCAGGCCATCCACCGGACGCAGCGATACGTCATTGGCGATGATGGCGACGTTCAGACCGTCGTCCGGGATCGGCGGACCGCGGCGTGTCAGGTTCTTGGTCGGCGAATTCACGCCGATCTCGATGCGTTGCAGGTTGCCGCCCTCGATGCGCTCGATGACCCATTCGCGCACTTCCGGCACGATCAACACCGGCCACATCCGCTTGAGGGCCGAGGCCGACATCGGCGTTCCCGCAAAGCCAAGCTTCATGCGCGGCTCACCCGCATAGTCGACGCTGCCGGTGCCGGCGACACCGAGTTCACCGTTGCTGATATTGGCCTGGGTCAGCGACACCAGCCGATTGTCCGGATCGAATTTGGCGCGAATGGAAATGTTGTTGAAGATCAGCGGTGCTTCGTTGGGATTGCGGCCGCCGAGCACGATGGTGCCGCCGCTGAGGCCCGCCTGCCATGCGTTGGATGTGCCGTTGGGCGGCTCCACATGGGCCAGTAGCGTCACGCGATTGCTGCCAGAAACGACCTTGAACGGCGCCAGCAGCACGCGGCGACCGGAATCCCATTCGAAGCTGATCTCGGCGCTATCGATCGGCATCGGATAATCGGGCGTGTCATTGTCGATGATATCGCCCGCCCCCGCCACCAGCTTGCCGCGCAGATAGGTCGGCACACCGTCGCGGCCGATTTCGCCCCTCAGTTCGCCGGTCAGCGGGATGTCGGCACTGTAGGTGAGGTCTTTCATCCGCAACGCCAGCAGGATGTTCTTGGTCGAGACGCTGTCGGCCTTGAGATCCACCGAGCGCACGCCATTGGCAGGCGCGCCGACATTGATGCCAAGCGACCAAGGCGCCTTGCCGCCCTCGCCTACCGTAAGCGCGACGCCGCCACCGCTCGGTCTGCGCAGGCTGAGTGAGATATTGCTGAACTCCCACTTGTTGCCACGCTGCTGGTCATCCACGACAAGGCGGCCGTTTTTCAGGCCAACCTCATTGAGATTTTGGCCATCGAGACCGGACAGGGTCAGCGTATCGAGCCAATCGAGACCAGCGAGAATCCCCGAGGGCGCTTCGCGCTGTGCCGGTGCCCCCCCTGGGGGCGGCTGTACCTGAATGACGGGAGGTTGCGGTTGCCGAGGGAATGTGAGTTCCGGCTGCTTGGCCGGCCCGAGCCACGAACCCGGCACCCGCGGCGATGCAATGCCGGTTGCGATCGGCCTCTCATTGTTGCCTGTGGAGACCGTGACCTGCCCGTCCGGCGTGATGCGCACTGCGAGCGCGACATCGACGAGATTAAGACTCTCGGCCCGCATACGCCCCATCAGCATGGCAGCGACGGAAACCTTGACTTCCGCCTTCGGCGCGCTGGCGATCACATTGTGGTCGCGATCGCGAACAACGATATCGCGGATGCGCACCGCCATACGGATACGGCCGGCACGTTCGATCTGGGTACCGCCGATCTCGACAGTGTTCCCCTCGCCGATATTGTCCTGGATCGCATCGGCGAGCCATGGCGTCGCGATATCGAAATTGATCGGCCCGGCGCCCAGCCGCCACCACAGGACGGCGAAGCAGACTGTAGAGACGATGAGCAAGCCGCCAAACACTGTGACGATACGCTTGAACCAGCGACCACCGGTATAATTCTCACCCAGCGCCCGGAAGCGGTCACCCAGCCGCTGCCAGCCAGAGGACTTTCGCGACAGCAATTTGCGCGCGCGATCGTGGCCTGCTGCATAGTGCTGGCGATCCCAATCGGAATCGTCCCACTGCATGGACCTGTCATCGGCGCGCGGACGAGGCGCTGCGGGTGGCTTGCTTTTTGCCATGTCCTCTAGGTGCCGGGCCTCTCAAGGGGTGGCGCTGATTGTGAGACCGATCGCCACCGACAGTTTGCATCGATCTGTGCCGAACGCCCAACTGCCGGCAAAACTGCCAATCCCGGATTTGAATTATAGCTCGTCTCGGTCGTCGCGGCGCCGACCAGGCGCGGACAACGTGTGTCGTTCCGAATCCTTCGGTCACCATACAGCGGGGTCGGCGTTTTTGCACCGCGCCGCTGTCTCAACGGTTCCTCGAAGCACGTCCGCAATCTCACCACAGAGACCGTTCGAAAGCGACGAAAGGAAGGCGTATGTGCAAGAAATTGCGCAAGAATCCCTCGAAATACGAGACAACGATATGGCCTGCCGCGTCCCCCCGATTGTCGCCCTCGAACGGCTCCCGCTGCGGCCATCCGTCTCGTCGCAGCGCGGGCCCCGGATTTCGACCATGGAGCCGTTCCCGCGCCTCGGATAAAGACGGGCCGACGACATGCCGATGACGAAGGGGCTGCCCGATGGCGAAAACAACGACGACCGATTTGATCGAAGGGAAAAAGGCACCTGCCTTCAAGCTGCAACGCGACGGCGGCGCGGTGGTTTCATTGTCCGATTACGCAGGCCGCAAATTGGCGATCTTTTTCTATCCGCGCGCCAGCACGCCCGGCTGCACCAGGGAGGCGATGGACTTCACCCGCCTCGCCGCCAACTTCGAGGCCGCGGATACCGCCCTGCTTGGCGTCTCCGCGGACCCGCTAAAAGCGCAAGAGAAGTTTCGCGACAAATATGAACTCAGCATGCCGCTGCTCTCGGATGCCACGCAGACGATGCTTACCGCCTATGGTGCTTGGGGCGAAAAGAAGTTGTACGGCAAGGTGTTCGAAGGCGTTCTTCGTAGCACGGTGCTGATCGGCCGGGACGGCAAGGTCATCAAGGCCTGGCGCAATGTAAAGGTGGACGGCCATGCGGATGCGGTGCTCGCCGAGGCACTTCGGCATTAACCCATATTCAAATTGACGGACGTCATTTAGCTGGAATTAACCATGCCGGGCTCAAATCCCTCCCGTTAGTTGAGCCCGCCGATGAGTCTCCCGGCAGGCCCGGGAGTGCTGATGTCGAACCGTCCTGTCCAATACGCCGAGTACCCTCAGCACCACGCTCACGACCACGGACGCCCCCAACCGCGCCGCGTCGCCGCCGCCAAGCCGCCAGCCACGATGGTGGCCCGGCAGAGCGATTACACGATCGCACATCGTGGCAAACAGGTCCGCATCGGCCCGGTGATGTTCTGGATCGTGGTCGGCACGGTGACTGTCCTCGGCGCGTGGTCTGCTGCGACCGCGACCTATTTCACCTTCCGCGACGACGTGCTGACCAAGCTGATCGCCCGTCAGGCCGACATGCAATATGCCTATGAGGACCGTATTGCGGAGCTACGCGCGAAGATCGACCGCACCACCAGCCGCCAGATGCTGGATCAGGAGCAGTTCGACAAGAAGCTGGAACAGGTGATGCGCCGCCAGAACCAGCTGGAATCCCGCGCCAGCGCGCTTGGCAGCGTGCCAGACCTGTCGGTCACCGGCTCGATCCCGCCAAAACCTCCCGGCCGCGGTGCATCGCTGGACACCAATTCGATCCCCAGGCCCTCACCGATCAGCGACACCGTGACCTTCGTCGCGCCACCTGACCGCGAGGCACGGCTGGAATCGCGCGCGCCTGTTCTGGCAGCGCCGCCGCAAACCCAGGTCGCCAAGCTTGGCGGCGCCGACAACGTCATCGATCGTCTGCAGGCATCGCTCGACCGCGTTGAAAGCCGTCAGCTTGCTGCTTTGAGTTCGACCGAAGAAGCGATCGATTCCAAGGTCCGCCGCATGCGCGGCGCCATTTCCGATCTCGGCCTCAACATGGCCAAGCTGGAAGCAGCCGCACCGCGTGGCGGGATGGGCGGACCGTATATTCCGGTGAAACTCTCGGCGAGCGCCGATCCTTTCGAGCGCCAGCTCTATCGGCTCCAGCTCACCCGGGCGCAGATGGACAAGCTGAACCGCACCATGGCGCAGGTTCCCTATCGCAAGCCCGTGGTCGGCACCGTCGAATTCAGCTCCGGATTCGGCGTGCGCACCGATCCGTTTCTCGGCCGCCCCGCGATGCATGCCGGTCTCGACTTCCGCGGCTCCACTGGCGATCCGATCCGAGCGACCGCGAACGGCCGCGTCGTCTCTGCAGCCTATGCCGGCGGTTACGGCCGCATGGTCGAGATCGACCACGGCAACGGCCTGTCGACCCGCTACGGCCACATGTCGGCGATCCATGTGAAGGTCGGTGACAGCATCAAGATCGGTCAGGTCATTGGCCTCGTCGGCTCCACGGGCCGTTCCACTGGCCCGCATCTGCACTACGAAACCCGCATCGATGGCGAAGCGGTCGACCCGCAGAAGTTTCTCCGCGCGGGCGTGCGCCTCAGCGCCGGCTGAGACAGCGGCAGGCATTGTTGCCCTGCCTGCAATGTGATTGAAGCGACGTCGAAATCCATTGAGGTCGCCGCGTGACATCTCCCCGACGCATTGGTCCCCGTTACCCCCGCCTTGGCCAGTTTTGTTTCCGCGCCACGCGTCGCCTCGCGACTTGGGCGATGTCGCTGGCAGGCTTTCACGCCAATGACTCCCATTTCACCGTCCGCCGCATCGGTGAACTCCAGGCCAAACTGGCCCGCGGCGAAACGGTCTATCTCGCCGGCCTGGGATTGCCCGGCACGCACAATTCCGGCGTCGCGCTGGTCGAGGTCACGCAGGCGCATGGACCGCGCCTGATCGTCAATAGCGAGGAAGAGCGTTTCTCGGGCGACAAACACACTACGCAATATCCACGCGCCGCACTCGACGCGATGCGCGGAACGCTGCGCGCGATGGGCCATGACGTCACGCATATCGATGCGTGGCTGACCAGCTGGGACTATCCCGATCTGCTCGGCACATTGGTACGTAGTGTCGTGGAGGAACTCCCCGACGGCCTGAAACTGCTGCGCACCAAAAACTCCGTCAGCTTCGACGCAAAGCGCCTCGAGCAAATGACGCGAACGCCCAAGTTGCTACGCAAGCAATTCGGCCTGCCGACGCGCGTGCCGCTGCTGATGATGCCGCATCACGATAACCACGCCTGGTTTTCATTTGCGGCGTCGCCCTTCCCCGATGACGAGCCGGTCGCAATTGCCGTGCTCGACGGCACCGGCGATCTGGGCTCGGTCTCGACCTATGTGGCGCAAAGCGGCACCTTCAGGAAGCTCTATTGCAACGACAGCGTCTTCGACTCCCTCGGCGCTTTCTACAGCGTGATTTCATCGACTCAAGGCGGCTGGACATGGCTCTCGAGTGAAGGCCGCTATATGGGAGCCGCTGCGTGGGGCGACATGGACCGCGCAAGCAATCCCTATTATGCGCGCCTCCGCGAGGTGCTGGATTTCAGCACCGACGGCGAGATCAGGCTCAACCGTGCAATGGGCAACTGGTATTGCGACCCGTTCGACAATCCCTACAAGCAGCCGCTGATCGACATTCTCGGCGAACCGTTGAAGCCGGACCAGCTCTGGAATCCCGATGCCGTCCTGCGCGTCGAGGACATCCAGCACCGGCCGGACACCCAGGACCGCCTCAACAAGGCCGCCGCCACACAACTCGTCTTCGAAGACGCGATGATCCATGTCATCGCCGGCCTGTTGCGCAGGACTGGCGCGCATCGCGTGGTGTTGACCGGCGGCGTTGCGCTCAATGCGCTCGGCAATATGCGGCTGCTGGAACACTTCAACGAGGCGTGGTTCGAACGAAAACAAGGCCGCAAGGTGCGCCTGCATCTGTGGATGCCGCCGACGCCCGGCGATCCCGGCGTCACCATCGGCGCAGCCTGGATCTTTGCGCATCTCATCGGCGCTCCGCGAGGCGCGGCGATGACGCATGCATTTTACTGCGGAGACGCACCGGCATCGCAAGACATTGCCGAGGTGCTCAAGACTGACGACATCAATTCAAAGATCATTGGCGACATCTCAACGCCCGAAGGCCTGGCGGCTATCGCCGATCTGATGGCATATCTGGTCGCGCAAAACGGCATCATCGCGCTCTATCAAGGCGCAGCAGAAACCGGCCCGCGCGCGCTCGGGCATCGCTCCATCCTTGCCAATCCCTGCGACATCGGCACCCGTGAACGCCTCAACGAGCGCGTCAAATATCGCGAAGCCATCCGCCCGCTGGCGCCGATGGCAACGCGCGAAGCGGCGCTGGAATATTTTGATCTGCTGGAAGGCGCGTCAGACGCGGACTACAACGCCTATAACTACATGGTGCTGACGGCGCAGTCGAAGCCGCATGCGCGCGATAAGATTCCGGCAGTCATCCATGCCGACGGCACCGGCCGTATCCAGATCGTCCGCGCCGGGGACGATCCGCTAACGCACGCCTATCTGAAAGCGCTGGGCCGCCATATCGGCGTCGAACTGTCGGTGAACACGTCATTCAATGTCGCCGGCCCCATTGCGCAGACACCGCAACAGGCCGTCGAGACCTTGCGCCGTTCGGCGGGTCTCGACGTGGTACTCATGGTGGCAAGCAATGGCACCGTCACCGCCGCATGGCACGGCGGTGAGCGCGATAACGGCCGGTTTACGGCGTGGCTTGCGGAGTGGTCCCGCAGCCGCGCTTAGACCTTGCCGATCCTCTTGGCAGTCGCGACGAGACGTTCGCTATCCTTGGCGACGAAAGCCGCAAAAGCTTCGGAGTCCTGATAGGCCGGCATGTTACCCGCCGCCTCGAAGACCTTGGTCACTTCCGGATCCTTCATCGCATCGCGCACGGTCTCGCGCAGCTTGGTCACGACAGGTGCAGGCATGCCCTTCGGCGCGAACAGACCGGCCCAGATGTAGAACTCGACATCGGAATAGCCGAGTTCCTTGAAGGTCGGCAGATCAGGGAATGCCGCCAGACGCTCGGCACCGAAATTGGCGAGAACACGCAGAGTGCCAGCATCGACATGCTGCTTGAGCGTGCCAGGCGCCGAAGCCAGCGCCTGGATTTGACCGCCAATAAGATCGCTGATCGCGGGTGCAGCACCACGATATGGAACGTGGAGCATCTTGATGCCAGCCGAGAGGGCGAACATCTCCATGGAGACGTGAAGCGTACCGAACGGGCCCGAAGAGCCATAGGAGATGGCACCGGGACGAGCCTTCGCATCGGCGACGAATTCCTGAATGTTCTTCCACGGCGCGCTCGCCGGCACGGCGAACAGCGTAGGGTCAGCGAGCACGCGGGCGATCGGCTGCAGCTGATCGACTTCATAGGCGACCGGACGGCCATAGATGCGGTCCGACTCTGGCAGCACCGCAAGCGAGGACAACGTCATCAGCAGCGTGTGCCCATCTGGCGCCGCGCGCGCGACAGTGGAATTGCCGAGCGAGCCACCGGCGCCACTGCGGTTGTCGATGATGACGGCCTTGCCGAGGACCTTCTGCATGTAGGTCGCGACCGGACGTGCGGCGATATCGGCCTGACCGCCAGCCGGGAACGGCACGACCATGCTGATATTCTTGCTCGGCCACGCTTCCTGCGCATGCGCAGTCCGGCCAGTCAGTGCGAGGGTCGACAGGCCGCCAAGGCCTGCAAGGAAATCACGGCGCTTCATGGATGTCTCCGGTTTATTTTATTTTGTATTGCAGCGATTGCGTGCATCAAGGGACAAAGCGCGGCCTTTGGCGAGCGAGCCCTTGGCCACAGCATATCGGTATTGAAGCTTTCGCAGTTCGTGCATGGGACAAATCCGCCCCATGCACCTCGATTGTGTTTCAGACCGCCGTGGTCTGTCAGCCGACCGGATTTTCCAGCCGACCGATGCCGCTCACTTCGATTGCCACGACATCGCCCTTCTTGAGGAAGCGCGGCGGCGTGAAACCGAGACCGACGCCGGCCGGTGTACCCGTCGCGATGACATCGCCGGGCTCCAGCGTGATGCCGGCCGACAGCGTCTCGATCAGCGTCGGAATGTCGAAAACGAGATCGGCGACCGATGCGTTCTGGCGCAGTTCGCCGTTCACGAAGGTCTTGAGATGCATCTTGGTCGGATCCGGCATCGCGTCGGCCGTAATGATCGCCGGGCCCATCGGGCAGAAGCCGTCGATGCCCTTGCCGATGAACCACTGACGATGCTGATGCTGAAGCGTACGCGCCGTCACGTCATTGATGATCGTGTAGCCGAACACATGCTTCAGCGCGTCCGCCTTCTTGATACCGCGGCCACCGCGGCCGATGATCACCGTCAGTTCGCCCTCGTAGTCGGTGCTGTCGGTCGTATCGAGATGTTGCGGGATCGCTGCGCCCTGGCCGATCACCGTGCTCGACGGCTTGGTAAAGATCACCGGATATTCCGGCACGATTTCCTTGGCCGAGGAGTCATAGCCGCTGCCGGCGAATTCCTTGGCGTGCTCGTGATAATTCTTGCCGACGCAGAATACGTTGCGCGCCGGACGCGGGATCGGCGCCAACAGTTCAAGGCCGGCGAGCGGGATCGCGGCGCCGGTGACACTGGCCAGAGAACCTTTGATCTCGTCGTATTTCGCGATCAGGGTGAGCATGTCCGGCGCGACAGTGGCCGGAAGTGGCTGAACCTTGGAAAGCGCCTCGTCTGCAATGCCGACAGTCGACCGGCCTTCGTGCATGAATGTGACAAGATGCATGATTTCCTCCTGATATTCGCTTTCAGAGCGGCCGCGCCGCATCTCCTATAGGTACGGTTATCTTCGATGGGAGATTTAGGCAAGCGGTCGCTCCTCGATTTTTCCTCTTTAGGAGACGCGGCTAATCGTCTCTTAACAGCGGCCGATCCTAGTTTAACAGATCGGTGCGACTGTTTTTTTTTCTTCCGGCAGGATGTGACATCGCGCAAAACCGCGCCTAAAGTAGAATCGATTTTGGAATGGACGGAGCAACATCCGATATGGCGACAGCGGCGGCACGGAAGGTGGTTCGTGAAGACCCCGTCAGCCGCGCATTCGGCGATCGGGTCCGCGTGCTGCGTGAAGAGGCAGATCTCACCCTTGAGCAGCTTTCGAAACAATCCGGCGTGAGCCGGGCGATGCTTTCGAAGGTCGAGCGCGGCGAGAAGAGCCCGACCATTGGCGTCGCACGGCGCATCGCACTCGCGCTCGGGACGTCCTTCTCGTCTCTTATGGGAGATGATGACGGGCCGCGTCGTGCCTTCGCGATCGTCCGCAAGGACCAGCGGCCGGTGTTCCGTGATGCGGAGACCGGCTTCGAGCGCTTCCTGTTGTCGCCGGTGATGGCGGGGATGGCGGTCGAAGTCGCGCTACATCACTTGCCGCCGAAGACATCGACAGGTGAGTTACCCGCCTACCCGGTCGGCACGTCGAAGCACGTTCTGGTCGCGCGCGGCAGGGTTACCGTCAAAACCAAGGACACCGAAACGGTGCTCGACGAAGGCGACTCGCTCTATTTCGAAGTGGATGTCGAGCACTGGTTCGAGAACCGTACCACGCGCGCCTGCGAGTATTATCTCGTGATCTCGGCACCGTCGTCTTTCGGCCGTCGCAGCGACGGCAAGGTTTGATCGCGATAACGGAGCCGACGCGCAAAGCGCGTCGTCTCGCTCGCTGATCGCTTTTATTTCTTCAGACACAGACCCACGGTCGGCGTGGTCGTGCACTTCACGCCATCCGGCGCGCCGCCGCTCGGGCAAAGCACCGAAACGAGTGTCTCGCTGGCTTCGCAGGCGACAGCGCCGTCGGCTTGCACAGCCCGGAAGCTCGCTGGTGCAGCCTCACCCTTGTCGCCCTTAGGACCCGGCACGCCCTGGGGACCTTGCGGCCCCTGTGCACCGGCCTGTCCTTGCGCGCCCGGCACGCCTTGAATGCCCTGCGCACCTTGCGGTCCAGCCGGCCCCTGAGCGCCGGGATCGCCCTTCGGCCCTTGTGGCCCGGGATCGCGGCCGCAGCCGCTGACTATCAATGCAACGCCGATCGCAAGAACTGGAAAAATCTTCATCATGCCCCACCCGTTGATTTAACGCTGTTCAAGCCATGGCGACAGAACAAGTCGGCGCCATCAGCCGTGTTCCAGCACGGGGATGATATCGGGAGCGGCATGGAAGGAAAGCTGGAAGCTGCGGCGCCTCTGTTTCAAGACGCCGCAGTCATATCGTCAATCGACGTCGTCGATCGCCCCTGGCGTCGTGCCGAAGGCGCGCTGGGCCAAAGTCGCAGCCATGAACTCGTCGAGATCACCGTCAAGCACGCCCGACGTGTCCGAGGTCTGCACGCCCGTGCGCAGATCCTTCACCATCTGATAGGGCTGCAGCACGTAGGAGCGGATCTGGTGGCCCCAGCCGATATCGGTCTTGGCGGCCTGATCGGCGGCAGCTTTCTCTTCGCGGCGCTTCAGCTCGATCTCGTAAAGCCGCGCACGCAGCATGTCCCACGCCTGAGCGCGGTTCTTGTGCTGCGAACGACCGGCCTGACAGACCACCGCCACACCGGTCGGAATATGCGTCAGACGCACGGCGGATTCCGTCTTGTTGACGTGCTGACCGCCGGCGCCGCCCGAGCGCATCGTATCGACGCGGACATCGCTTTCGTTGATCTCGATCTTGATCGAGTCATCCACCACCGGGAAGATCGCCACCGACGAGAACGAGGTGTGACGACGGGCATTGGAATCGTAAGGCGAGATGCGCACCAAACGGTGCACGCCGCCTTCGGTCTTCAGCCAGCCATAGGCATTGTGGCCGGAGATCTGGATCGTCGCCGACTTGATGCCGGCTTCTTCGCCCTGGGTCTCTTCGAGATATTCGATCTTGAAGCCGTGCTTCTCCGCCCAGCGCGTATACATGCGCAACAGCATCGAGGCCCAGTCCTGGCTCTCGGTACCGCCGGCGCCGGCATGGACTTCGAGATAGGTGTCGAAACGGTCGGCCTCACCGGACAGCAGCGCTTCCAGCTCGCGACGCGCGACCTCCTTCTTCAACGCCTTCAGTGTATTCTCGGCTTCGGTCACGATGCTCGCATCGCCCTCGGCTTCGCCGAGTTCGATCATCTCGACATTATCGTCGAGTTCGCGCGTGACTTTGCCGATGCCCTGCAGCGAATCCTCAAGCGAGGTTCGCTCCTGCATCAGCCTTTGGGCCTTCTGGGGATCGTTCCAGAGATTGGGGTCTTCGGCGAGGGCGTTCAGCTCTGCGAGTCGTGCCGTGGATGCATCGACGTCAAAGATGCCTCCTCAGCAGCCCGACTGACTGCTTGATCTCTTCTACGAGGCGTTCGATTTCAGCGCGCATAATCTCAAACTCGCGGCCATGGCCGCTCAGGATTCGTTGCCAAGGGATTTAGCGAGAGGAACCGCAAAGCGCAATGCACTGCGGCTCCGCCTCAGGCGGCGATCAATACAGGCCGCCAGTTCCCGGACGCATGAAGGTGCGGTCGGTGTCCGGCGAAATCTGCTGCGAGCGGCCGTCCGCATCGGCGACACCAATCACCGAATAATTGTCCGGCGGCGCCGTGCCCGGCTTGAAGGCTTCGAGGATGGTACGGCCGCCATCGCCGGGACCGGCGCGCATGCCGGTCTTTGCATCCACGCGGATCAGCTTGATGCCGGCAGGCACCTTGAACGGCACCGCCTGCTTGTCGGCCAGCGCGAGCTTCATGAAGTCCTTGGCGATCGGCGCGGCGAGCGCGCCGCCCGTCGCCCTGGCGCCGAGATTGCGCGGCTTGTCGTAACCGACATAGATGCCGACCACCACGTCCGGCGAGAAGCCGACGAACCAGGCGTCCTTCTCGTCATTGGTGGTGCCGGTCTTGCCCGCGATGGGCTTGCCGACCTCGCGCAAGATCGTGGCGGTGCCCCCCTGCACGACACCTTCCATCATCGACGTGATCTGATAGGCGGTCATCGGATCCATCACTTGCTCGCGACGATCGACGAGCTGCGGTTCGGCCTGGTTTTTCCAACCCTCCGGCGCGTCGCAGCCGCGGCATTCACGCTGGTCATGCTTGAAGATGGTGTGACCGTAGCGATCCTGGATACGGTCGACCAACGTCGACTTCACGCGGCGGCCGCCATTGGCGAACATCGAGTAGGCGGTGACCATGCGCATGACCGTCGTCTCGCCGGCACCGAGCGCGTAAGACAGATAGTTCGGCAGTTCGTCATAGACGCCGAAGCGCTTGGCATATTCGCCGATCAGCGGCATGCCGACATCCTGCGCGAGGCGCACCGTCACCGTATTCAGCGAGCGCTGAAGCGCGTTACGCAGCGTCACCGGACCATAATATTTGCCGGTCGAATAGTTTTCGGGGCGCCACACATTGCCACCCGTGCCCTGATCAATTTCGATGGGGGCGTCCACCACCACGGTGGATGGCGTGTAGCCGTTGTCCATCGCGGCCGAATAGACCAGCGGCTTGAAGCTCGAGCCAGGCTGGCGATAGGCTTGCGTGGCGCGATTGAACTGGCTTTGGTCGAACGAGAAGCCGCCGACCATCGCCAGCACGCGGCCAGTGTTCGGATCCATCGCGACCATGGCGCCAGACACTTCCGGATACTGCCGCAGCCGGAACTGGCCTTCGACGGTCGAACCGTCCTTGTTCAACAGCGGATCGACATAGATGACATCGCCGGGACTGAGCACCTGCGACACCGCCGTCGGCGTCTTGCCGCGGGTCGGCCCTGCCGCAGGCTTTGCCCAGCGCACCCCGTCCATAGACACGAGGCCCGTCTGACGATCCTTCGACACTGCACCGCCGAGTTCACGGCCGGGCTGGAAGCCGATCCGCGCCGACTGATCGGAGACATCGAGCACGACCGCCATCTTCCACGGTGAAATGTCGGACAGCGACCTTACTTCAGCGAGCTTGACGCCCCAGTCGCCGGAAAGGTCGATCTTGTTGGTAGCACCGCGCCAGCCACGCACTTCGTCGAAATTGATCAGACCATTGGTCATGGTCTTGCGCGCCATCACCTGCATCTTGGGATCGAGCGTGGTGCGGACAGACAAGCCGCCCTCATACAGCTTCTTCTCACCGTAGCGTTCGAGAATGTCGCGGCGCACTTCTTCAGCGAAATATTCGCCGGCGAAGATGTGGGCATGACTACCACGACCGGTGACGGTCAGTGCATCCTTGCGCGCCTTGTCGGCATCGGCCTGCTTGATCCAGCCGTTTTCGAGCAGGCGGTCGATGACGTAGTTGCGGCGCTCGATGGCACGGTCGCGGTTACGCACCGGATGCAGCGACGATGGCGCTTTTGGCAACGCCGCGAGATAAGCCGCTTCAGAGATGGTCAGCTCGTTCACCGACTTGTCGAAATAGACCAGCGACGCGGCGGCAATGCCATAGGCGTTCTGGCCGAGGAAAATCTCGTTCAGATACAGTTCGAGGATCTTGTCCTTGGAATAAGTCCGCTCGATACGCATCGCCAGCAGCGCTTCCTTGATCTTGCGATCGAAGGAGACCTCGTTGGTGAGCAGGAAGTTCTTGGCGACCTGCTGGGTGATGGTCGATGCGCCCTGCGGGCGGCGGTTCGAACCGAGATTCTGCAGATACAGCAGACCGGCGCGCGCCATACCGGTGTAATCGAGGCCGCCATGCTCGTAGAAATTCTTGTCTTCGGCCGCGAGAAACGCGTTCACCACCAGCTTCGGAATCGCCTGGATCGGCAGATAGAGTCGGCGTTCCTTGGCATATTCGCCGAGCAACTGGCCGTCGGCCGCATGCACGCGCGTCATCACCGGCGGTTCATAGTCCTGCAGCTGCGAATAATCCGGCAGGTCTTTCGAGAAATGCCAGATCAGGCCCGCAGCGGCGGCGACGCCCACCAGGAACACGACGGTTCCCGCGGCGAACAAGAACCCGAAAAACCGCACGAGCAGACGCATGTTGAGACGATCCGTTTCAATCGCTGTGCGGCCATATAGCACAGATGGCAGCCGCCGGGGGCGAAAGTCAGCCAAAATCAATCGACTAGAGACGCCCACAGCCACCTGATGCGGTGGCCGATTCTCCGGCCGTACAGCGGTTTTTATAGAATGTGCGCTGTGGCCAAACTAGGGCTCACGCGTTGAAAGCCCTGTCATTTCCATAATCTTCAATTGCCGGCGCCAGCCGAGACCATGTGCTTGGCAAAATAGCTGTCGATCGACTTGGCGACCGCACCGACCGTCTTGGAACGCCAGTTCTCCGACATCAGCGACTGCAGGTCGTCCTTGTTGGAGACATAGCCCAACTCGATCAACACCGACGGCACATCGGGCGCCTTCAACACCCGGAACCCTGCTGACTTCAGCGGATGCTTGTGCATCCGGGTCGTGACCTTCATCTCGCCCACCACCAGGCGGGCGAAGCGACCCGAAAAGGTCCTGGTCTCACGCTGGGCGAGATCGATGAGGATGTCGGCGACCTCCGTCGGCTCCTCCGTAAGGTTCACGCCGGCGATGGCATCGGCCTTGTTTTCCAGATCGGCCAGCCGCTGCGCCTCGGCATCCGACGCCTTGTCGGACAGCGTATAAACCGTTGCCCCCTGAGCATCGCCCTCGCCTTTGGGCAAAGCGTCGGCATGGATCGAGACGAACAACGCTGCGCCCGCGCTACGTGCCAGTTTCACACGGTCATCCAGCGCGATGAAGGTATCGTCGGAGCGCGTCATGACCACGCGGTATTTGCCGAGCTTCTCCAGACGCTCGCGCAATGCGAGGCCAAAGCCGAGCACGATGCTCTTCTCGCTTTCGCCCCCTGCCTGGGTGCCGTTGTCGATGCCGCCATGGCCGGGATCGATCACCACCACCGGACGGCTATCGGTTGCAGAGGCAGGACCCGCGTTCGCCACCACGGTGGTCGCCACCGGGGATGGTGTCACGGTGCCGGTAATCGCCGGCCGCAATTCCGGGCGGTTCTCCACTGCCAGCCCCTGCACGAAGGTCGTGCGGTCCACAGCTTCGAGCTCGATCACCATCCGCGCCGGCTGGCCGTTGGCGGGATCGAGCGCGGCGGCGCTCTTGATCTTCACGGGCTTTGTAAGGTCGAACACCATGCGCGAGCCGCCAGGCATCACCATGCCGTAACGGAACGCCTTGATCAGCCCGCGCGCGACCGTTCCTGCTCCGGGATCGAGATGGAACGCCACCTGCGGTATGTCGATGACAACGCGATACGGGTCCGCCAGCGTAAAGGCGCGCAGCGATACCTTGCGGTCGAGGTCGAGGATGAATCGGGTCTGCTTTTCGTCGCCGGCGATGCGGACATCGGAAGCAATGGGAAGCGACGCCTCGGCCGGCTTGTCTGCCACAGCCTCCGGCACATCGCCCGGCGCAGCATAGGTAATTGAGCACCAGCCAAGCGCCAGCGTAGCACTCGCAAGCGCCATTCCCAGCAAAACGATATGGTTTGCGCGGCGGGTCAAGCGAATCTGGTGCCTCCGAAGCAGCCCATCCCTAGCCCATTAGAATCGCAGGGTTAACTTCGTCCTAATGACGCCTTTGCGAATTCCCCTGACTGTTGCAAGGCTGTGACGCTTCGCTTGCCAGCGGGGTTCATTCGACGTATGTACGAAGAGCTGACGGATTAACTCCCGGTTGTGTCGCGTTCAACCTCCCGGTGCAGCGTTCATCTCGCCGATCTCCATCGGAGACATGGACGTTTTTGATCTTCCCTCCAAGGCCAGCGCCGGGCGCGGTTTTCGGAGAGACGGTCCTGGCCCGAGCGGTGTCCGGTCCCTGATCTTTCTCGCTTACGGGGCGGTTTCAGACACGACATGACCGAAAACTCCGGCCTCTCTTATTGGCCGAGTTAGCGACAGCCGGCGCGCGCATTCGCGTGGTGCCGGACGTCAGCGCAGGCGGTGCCTTTGCCGCCCAAAAGTTTAGACGGGCCGACGCTTGATGCGCCAGACTGTGATGCCGACCGAGACCCGCTTGGGGACACCGATGCGAAGCTTACGCTTCGTGCGGTTTTCCACGCGGCTCTCCCGTTCGGCAACCTCGCAGTTGTCACGGCGCGACGGTGAGCGCTTCGGCCTTCCCCTCACCCCAGAATCAGGTGGACCCTCGCGTCACCCGGCCGCGCCAGACGCGCTTGCCGCCACGCGTGCACTCCGCCGCCATGAGTCCTTCCATGCCAAACAAAATGTTGATCGATGCGACGCATCCCGAGGAGACCCGGGTCGTCGTGGTTCGCGGCAATCGCGTCGAGGAATTTGATTTCGAGACCGCGCAGCGCAAACAGCTCCGCGGCAACATCTACCTCGCCAAGGTCACGCGCGTTGAGCCGTCGCTGCAGGCCGCCTTCATCGAATATGGCGGCAATCGTCACGGTTTCCTCGCCTTCAGCGAAATCCACCCTGATTACTACCAGATCCCAACCGCCGACCGTCTGGCGCTGATCGAGGCGGACGAGGCCGCCCATCGCGAGGCCGAGGAAGAAAACGAGAAGCGCTCGAACCGCCGCCGCTCGCGCCACCGTAATTCGCGCCGCCGCGATCGTGGCGAGCGCGTGCGTAGCCATGTGGTCGAGGGTGCCGCCGTCGATCCTACGCTGGCCGAACAGCCTCATGTGGAATTCGAAGGCTTCGTGCCGGCGCGCTTCGACGCGCCCGACCATGTTGTCGCGTCCGAGACCGTGACGTCCGAGCCGGTCGCCGTCGCCGAAACTCAGATTGAGCAGCCTGCCGATGCCGCCGAGGCAGTGATCGCTGAGGTCCATGAGACCGTCGCCATCGCGGCGCAGGACGAACCGGCTGAGCAGACGGCGGTTGCCGCAAGCGACGAACAGACCACTGACCTCCATGCTGACGAAGTCACGGAGCACGACGAACACGCTCATGACATCCACGCCGATGGCGAGCATGCCGCCGAAGGCGACGATGCCGAGGACGATGAGGACGAAGACGAGGACGACGAGGAAGAATCCGAAGAGGATCAGGTCGAATCCGTCGGCGGCGACGATGTGCTGGAAGAAGTGCCGGAGCGCGCCTTCCGACCACGCCGCCAGTACAAGATCCAGGAAGTCATCAAGCGTCGCCAGGTGATGCTGGTGCAGGTGGTCAAGGAAGAGCGCGGCAACAAGGGCGCGGCTCTCACCACCTACCTCTCGCTCGCCGGCCGCTACGCCGTGCTGATGCCGAACACCGCGCGCGGTGGCGGTATCTCGCGCAAGATCACCTCGGCGCAGGATCGTTCGCGCCTGAAGGAAGTGGTCTCCGATCTCGATGTGCCGGAAGGCATGGGCATCATCCTGCGCACCGCCGGTGCCTCGCGCAGCAAGCCGGAGATCAAGCGCGACTTCGAATATCTGATCCGGATGTGGGAAACCGTCCGCGACATGACGCTGAAATCGCAGGCCCCCACCCTCGTTTACGAGGAAGGCTCGCTGATCAAGCGTTCGCTGCGCGATCTCTACAACAAGGAGATCGAAGAGATTCAGGTTGCCGGTGACGCCGGTTACCATGAAGCGCGCGACTTCATGCACATGCTGATGCCGAGCAACACCCGCGCGGTGAAGCTGTATCGCGACGGCCAGCCGCTGTTCTCACGCATGGGCGTGGAGAGCCAGCTCGATGCCATGTTCACGCCGACCGTGCAGCTCAGGTCCGGCGGCTATATCGTCATCAACCAGACCGAAGCCCTCGTCTCCATCGACGTGAACTCGGGTCGTTCGACCCGCGAGCATCACATCGAGGACACAGCGCTGAAGACCAATCTCGAAGCGGCCGAGGAAGTCGCGCGTCAGCTCCGTCTGCGCGACCTCGCCGGCCTGATCGTGATCGATTTCATCGACATGGACGAGAAGCGCAACAACCGCGCGGTCGAGCGCAAGCTCAGCGACTGCCTGCGGCAGGATCGCGCCCGCATCCAGGTCGGTCGCATCTCGCATTTCGGCCTCTTGGAAATGTCGCGTCAGCGCATCCGCGCCAGCGTGCTCGAAAGCTCCACCGAGGTCTGCGCGCATTGCGGCGGCACCGGTCACGTTCGCTCGGTCTCCTCGGTCGCGCTGCAGCTGCTGCGCGGCGTCGAGGAAGTGCTCATGAAGGGCGCGACGCATAATCTCGTCGTCCGCACCCGCAGCGACGTTGCCCTCTATGTGCTGAATCACAAGCGCGGCCATCTGCGCGACCTCGAAGAGAGCTTCCAGGTTACGATTGCGGTTCTCGCTGACGCCCATGTCACCGGCCAACAGTCTTATGTGATCGACCGTGGCGAACAGGTTCACACGCTGGAGGCCGCCAAGGCCCTGCTCGCAGCCCAGCTCGCCAATCTGCCGCCTGCGCCCGAGGAAGAGCCCTACGACGACGAAGAGCTGTTCGAGACGGAAGCCGAAGTCGAAACCGAAGAGACCGAAGGTCTCGGCGACGAGGAAGGCGCGTCCGAAGCCTCCGGCGATAGCGAAGGCAGCGATCGCAAGCGCCGCCGCCGCCGTCGTCGTCGCGGCCGTTCAGGTGAGGCCCGCGAAGGCCAGGACCGTGAAACCGGCGATGTCCAGGTCAGCGATACCCATGTGATGACTGACGGCGCCATCGAGACCGCCGGCGAAACCATCGGCGACGAAGCCGAAGGCGACGACGACGAGGCTGATGACCAGCCGCGCGAAGCACGTGACGAACAGTCCGCCGATGGCGAACGTCGCCCACGCCGTCGCGGCCGTCGCGGTGGCCGCCGCCGCCGTGGCGGTGAGCGCCAAGAAGGCAATGAGGAAGGTCTTGCCGGCTCGATCGCCGACGAACTCACCGGGCCTCAGGAATCCGAAGCGAGCGAAGCTGTCGCCGATCTCGACGGCCGCAACAACGGCAGTCATGGCGACCAGCCAGGCCACGAAGCTCAACCGGTCGAAGCGCCGAAAACTGACCACGACTCGGTCCCGATGTTCGCGCCAGCCGAGCCTGCTCCGGCCGCGCCGGTTGCGGCAACTCCCGAGCCTGCGCTTGCGCAGGACGACGAGAAGCCGGCCCGCCGCCGCTCCACGGTGCGCGAAAAAGTCAGCTTCGGGACCTCCGCCCCGGCTCCCGTCGAGCCGGAAGCACCCGCGCCCGTCGCGATCGTCGAAGAGCCTGCTCCGGTGGCAGCACCGGTCGCACCTCCCGCTCCCGCACCGAGCACCGAGGCCCCGCGTAAGGCCGGCTGGTGGTCCCGTGCTTTCGGCGGCGGGAACAGCTGAGCGCTGATCTGCTGTACGGAGAAATCAAAAGCCGCCCGGTCTCACCGGGCGGCTTTTTACTGAGTAGCTGAGGCTGCCATAGCAACGGCAGCCGCCGGACTGTTGAACGTCCGCCTATACTCAACCGGCGTGAGACCGACGATCCGCTTGAAGCTGCTACGGAACGTCACCGTCGACTGGAAACCGCAGGATATCGCGATATCGTCCGCGTAGGCGGTGCTTGCTTCCAGAAGCTCCTGCGCACGCCTAATCCGGGCGTTCAACAGCCAACGCATCGGCGTGACGCCGACCTGTTCCTGAAAGTGACGCGCGAAACTACGTTCGCTCATCCGGGCACGGGCCGCGATCTGCCTGACGGTCAATGCCTCCGTCATGTGCGCCGCCATCCATTCGAGCAGCGGCGCGAGCGAGCCGACCGAACGCGGCGGATCGCGTCGAATGTACTGCGCCTGGCCGCCGTCGCGATCGACGGGGGTCACGGCGAGACGCGCGGCCTTCGCTGCGAACGCCTGCCCGAAATCGCGCCTGACGAGATGCAGGCACATATCCAGTCCCGCCGATGCCCCTGCTGACGTAATGATCTGTCCTTCATCGACATACAGGACGTTCGGATCGACGGTGACATCGGGGTATCGCCGCTGCAGCTCATCGGCGCACAGCCAGTGCGTGGTCGCTCGTCGCCCGTCCAGCAGCCCGGCCGCTGCCAGTACGAAGGCGCCCGAGCAGATCGACGCGATCCGGACACCACGACGCGACGCCGCCTGCAGCAACCGAACAACGGCACGCGGCACCTCTACGGACACGTCCTCAATCCCCGGCACGATGATCGTATCCACGGAGCGGAGCGCACTGAGCCCGAACGGAACGACGAGATTGAACGCCCTCGCCTCCACTATCTGCGCCTCGCCGCAGACCTTCACCTCGTAAAGCGGTCTGCCGCCCGCATCCACAAGTCGGCCGAATACCTCACAGGCAATCGTCAGGTCGTAGGGGATCAATCGCTGCATCGCGATCACCCCGATCTTGTGAACCATACCCCTAGCCCTTCGCTCCGCTATTCACCTCGGACTCCATATTGGCAGAAATCGATCAAAGATAGGCCGAACTGCCACTCTCGCCGAACCATTTGCCGGCCTATGAAGCGGTTGACGCATCGAGACCGAAGGACAGGCCTTGGAAACGGAACGAGACATCGAGGCGGCACTGCTGCGCCGTCTGCAAGTGGCGGCGATCGTCGAGGCCAGCACCTTGCTGTTGCTGTTCTGCCTAGCTGTCCCGTTGAAGCATGTCTGGGGATGGCCGCTCGGCGTCAAGGTGATCGGTCCGGTGCACGGCCTCGCCTTCACCGGCTATGCGGTGGCGCTGCTGCAATCCATCGGCGCCGGCATGTGGCGCCGCGGCGAGATCGGATGGCTGGCGCTGTCCGCCTTTGTGCCCTTTGCCGGTTTTCGCACCTGGATGTTTTTCGCACGGCGCGCCGCGGCGCTCGATACTCATCGGCTGGAGCGCTGACAGTGGGCGACATCTATTTGTGGCTGAAAGCCGTTCATGTCGCAGCGGCACTGATCTTTGGCAGCGGCGTGATCGTGACATCGCTGCTGCTATCGATCCTGCCGGCTATGCCACATCAAACCCAGCGGATCGCAGCGGCGTTCCGGCGATACGATCAGCGCGTCACCGTGCCGGCGATGCTCGCCGTGTGGGCTCTGGGGCTCACGCTTGCGACCACCGGTTCTTGGTTCGGGAGTTTCTGGGTCAATGCGAAGCTGGGCCTTGTCGTCTTGATCTCCGGACTTCACGGCTATCAGTCCGGCCAACTCCACAAGATCGCAGCGGGTGCCAGCGGCGAGATACGATCGACATTTCCCTTGGTGATCGCCGTCATCATCGCCATCGCCTGTTTCGCGGTTCTCAAGCCGTAGGGCGGATACCAAAAAGCCGCCCGGCACCACCGGGCGGCTTTTCCGCTACAGGCCGCTAACTCAGCCCGTCGTTACCGCAGTCTCGACGTCCGACGGATCGATATCCTTGTTCAGGTTCGCGTGCATCGTGTCCTTATCGAGCTCGCCCTCCCACCACGACACGAACACAGCGGCGATGCCGTTGCCGGTGATATTGGTGAGCGCGCGAACCTCGCTCATGAACTTGTCGATGGAGAACACGATCGCCATGCCCGGCACGAGACGCGGATCGACCACCGCGAGCGTCGCCGCCAGCGTGATGAAGCCGGCGCCGGTGACGCCCGAAGCGCCCTTCGAGGTCAGCATCGCCACGATCAGGATGGTAATCTGCTGGCCGAAGGAGAGCTCGACGCCGAGTGCCTGGGCGATGAACAGGGTCGCCAGTGTCATGTAGATATTGGTGCCGTCGAGATTGAACGAATAGCCGGTCGGGACCACGAGGCCGACCACCGACTTCGAACAGCCAAGACGCTGCAGCTTCTCCATCAACTGCGGCAGCGCGCTTTCCGACGACGAGGTGCCGAGCACGATCAGCAGCTCATCCTTGATGTAGCGGATGAACTTGAAAATGCTGAAGCCGACAATGCGCGCGATGATGCCGAGCACGACGACGACGAACAGCAGCGCGGTCCCGTAGAACAGCAGGATCAGGCTGAACAGATTGGTCAGCGCGGCCGGGCCGAATTTGCCGATCGTATAGGCCATCGCGCCGAAGGCACCGATCGGCGCCGCCTTCATGACGATGGCGATCACGCCGAACACCGCATGCGACGTATCGTCGATGATATCGCGCAGCTTGTGGCCGCGCTCGCCGAGCGCCATCAGCGCAAAGCCGAACAGGATCGCGAACAGCAGCACCTGCAGGATATCACCCTTCGCGAAGGCGCCGACGACGCTGTCGGGAATGATGTTGAGCACGAAGTCCACTGACTTCTGCGCCTCCGCCTGCTTCACGTAACCGGCGACGGCTGCGTTGGCACCATCGACTTTGGCGGCAAGGCCATGGCCGACCTGGAAGACGTTGCCCATGATCAGGCCGAGGATCAGCGCGAAGGTCGAGACGATCTCGAAATAGACCAGCGCCTTGATGCCGACGCGACCGACCTTCTTGGCGTCTTGAATATGGGCGATGCCGGAGACCACGGTGCAAAAGATGATCGGCGCGATCACCATCTTGATCAGCTTGATGAAGCCGTCGCCCAGCGCCTTGATCCAGTCATTGGTGGCGAACTTCGGCTCGAGCCACCCGACCAGCACGCCGATGACGATGGCGATCAGCACCTGAATATAGAGGACCTTGTACCAGGGCTTCTTCGCCTCTGAGGCGCCCGCATGGGGCGCCGCGGTAGTCACCGACATTGAACGTTGTCTCCCAGTTCATCAAAAAACTGGGGGTCCTTACACGCAATAATGTCGCACCCGCAACCCGCAGAACGGAATTTAATATCCAAAAAGGCGAGACATTGGTCGAATACTCGCCTAGTTGCTGCGACGGGCCGCCGCACCATATGCGAGCGGAATGAGGAGCGCGCCGATCGCATTCTTCAGCAGCGCACCGACCAGGAACGGTGTCACGCCGACGATCAGGGCCTTGCCGACGCCGAGCCCCACGCCGAACGCCAGCCACGCCCATCCCATTGAAAGAATGACGAAATGTCCGATGGCCATGGCGACAAACAGCCAACCGACCGAGCGGTCCCAACCGCGCTCCGCCAGCCAGCCGGTAATGAAGGCCGCAACGACAAAGCCGAACAGAAAGCCCGCAGTCGCCCCAAACAGCGGCTTCAGGCCTCCGGTCGGGCCGGCGAAGATCGGCAATCCGCCAGCACCCGCAACGAGATAGAGGATGAGCGTCGCCGTCCCCAGCCGCCAGCCATAGGCGGCGCCGATCATCAGCACCACCAGCGTCTGCAGCGTCATCGGCACGAAGGGCAGTTGCAGGTTCACCTTGGCGGAAACGGCCAGCAGCACCACGCCGGCGACCGCCAGAATGACCGCGCGCCGCAAGGCGGCCGCTGGTTTGCCGCTGGAGGGCCACAAGACCGCAGCGATCGGCGACTGCAGGCTCATGTCAGGCCAGCCACTTGCAGATGCGCGCAACAGCATCCTGCATCTCCACGCTGGAACGCGCATAAGAGAGGCGGATAAAGGACTTACCGTGGAACGGATCGAAATCGGCGCCCGGCGTCGCGGCCACATGGGCCTGTTCGAGCATCTGTTTGGCAAACTCGAAGCTGTCGTCCGTAAAGCGCGAAACATCCGCGTAAAGGTAGAAAGCACCGTCCGCTGGAAGGAATTCGGTGAGGCCGCCTTGCGGCAACCCGGTGGTCAGAATGCGGCGGTTCTCCTGATAACCGTGCTTGATCTCCTCCATCTCCGCCGCTCCGTCGAACGCCGCCTCGGCGGCGATCTGCGACAGCGTGGGAACCGAGATGGACAGATTCTGCTGCAATCGTTCCATGGAGCGAACAAGCGGCAGCGGCACCACCATCCAGCCGACGCGCCAGCCGGTCATGCAGAAATACTTCGAGAACGAATTGATGATGAGCGCATTCGGCGACAGCTCAGCCGCGGTCACGGCAGGAAATGCGTAATCGAGGCCGTGATAGATCTCGTCGGAGATGAAGCGGATGCCTTCGCTTTCAGCCGCTGCGATGAGGTTCGTCAGCGCCTCGCGCGACATCATCGTGCCAGTGGGATTGGCCGGGCTTGCGACCAGCACGCCCTTCAATGGTTTCTTGCGATGCTCGGCGAGCAGAGCTTCGCCGGTCAGTGCATGACGCGTCTCCGCATGCGTCTCGATCAGCACCGGCTCGCAGCCGAGCGCGGTGAGGATGTGCCGATACGGCGGATAGCCGGGCGCCGCGATGGCCACGCGGTCGCCGGGCTCGAACAAAGCGAGGAAAGCGAGGATGAACGCGCCGGACGATCCCGTGGTCACCACGATCTGTTCGGGATCGACCTCGCAGCCATAGGCATCGCGATAGTGCCGCGCGATGCGCGCGCGCAGTGAGGGCGTGCCAAGCGCGGCGGTATATTCCACCTGCCCGCGCGCGAGGGCCTCCTGCGCAGCCTTGATCGCCGTCTGCGGCGCCGGCGCTGCGGGCTGGCCGACTTCCATATGGATCACATGACCGCCCGCGGCCTCGATGCGCGCGGCGGCGGCCATCACATCCATCACCATGAAGGAAGGAACATCGCTGCGGCCGGACGCCGCAAGCAAGTGGTTGGCGCGGGCACGGAGGATCGTATCGGACATCGTATCGAACCTGGAAATCTGCTATCTGCGCGGCGGAAGCATTTGCTGCGGGCGAGCCACGCCGCGCTCCCGCCGCAATATTGAACTGAACCGGCTTATCGCGAATCCGAACCCCGGCCAATGATGAAAGTCCTTCACCTGCAGCCCAAAAACGCTGCAACCCGGCTGTTCTCCCGGCTGACCGCCCTGCTCACCGCCGCCGCCGTCATGCTGACGCCGATCGCCGCCAGCGCCCAGCAAGGCGACATCCGCTTGCTGCGCGATGCCGAGATCGAGCAGCTGTTGCGCGATTATACGCGCCCGATCCTGCGCGCCGCGGGGCTCGAGAAGCAGAACATCCAGGTCGTCATCATCAACAATGCGAGTTTCAACGCCTTCGTGGCCGACGGCCGCCGCATCTTCGTCAATTACGGCGCGCTGATGCAGTCGCAGACGCCGAACCAGATCATCGGCGTGCTCGCGCATGAGACCGGCCATCTCGCCGGCGGCCATCTGTCGAAACTGCGCCAGCGCCTCGCCGAAGCGCAGACACAGATGATCATCGCCATGCTGCTCGGCGTCGGCGCCATGGCAGCAGGTGCGCGCGGCGGCAACCAGGGCGGCAATATGAGCAATGTCGGCGCCGCCGCAGTCGCCGCGCCACAGGCGATGATGATGAACACCATGCTGGCCTATCAGCGCCAGCATGAAGAAAACGCAGATCGTGCCGGCGTCAAATACCTGACGGAGACAGGCCAGTCCGCGAAAGGCATGTACGAGACCTTCAAGCGCTTCTCGTCCGACGGCCTGTTCGCCATGCGCGGCAGCGATCCCTATATGCAGTCGCATCCGATGCCGCAGGAGCGCGTCGCCGCGCTCGAAGGCCTCGCCAAGGCAAGTCCCTACTGGGACAAGAAGGACGATCCGGCGCTGCAGCTGCGCCACGACCTGATGCGCGCGAAAACCTCGGGCTTCATGGAGCAGCGCGACACCGTGCTGCGCCGCTATCCGCCATCCGACACCAGCCTGCCCGCGCAATATGCCCGCGCCATCGCCACCTATCGCCACGGCGACCTCACCGTCGCCATCGCGCAGATCGACCAGCTCATCAAGGCGCAGCCGAACAATCCTTACTTCTACGAGCTGCGCGGCCAGGCGCTGCTCGAAGGCGGCCGCCCCAATGAGGCGATCGCGCCGCTGCGCCGCGCGGTGCAGCTCGCGAGCAATGCACCGCTGATCGAGATGATGCTCGGCCAGGCCCTCGTCGCCTCCGACAACAAGGCCTATACGGACGAAGCCATCCGCATCCTCAAGGCCGCCATCGCCCGCGAAGGCGAAGCGCCGGCCGGCTATCAGCAGCTTGCCATGGCCTATGGGCGCAAGGGCGAACTTGCGGAAGCGGACCTCGCCTCGGCGCAAGCCGCATTCCTGCGCGGCGACAACAAGACCGCGCGCGATCTGGCATCACGCGCAAAGGCGCGGTTTGCGGTGGGCACACCGGGCTGGGTGAAGGCAGATGACATCATCGCGGCGAAGGTGAAGTAGCCCGGGTTGAGCGCAGCGCTCCCCATCCTGCGGTCGCTTGCTACTTGTAGAATCCGTCGCGCAGATGGATGCCGTGTTCGAGCCAGGCTTTCATGGCGCACAGCATACCGGTCCAGCCTTCGCAATTGCCGTAGGACGCCGAACGTCCTTCCGGGCTGTCCAGCCAACCCTCTTCCGTGATCTCGACCAGCGTCCGACCGTCATCGGTGGGTGCGAACGTCATCGTGACCTTCGTCTTGTTGCTCCCCGATGCGTCAGCCTCGACGGCGGCCGCCTCGCCGTCCCAGCGCAGCACGATGCGCCTGTCCTTCTCGACCTCGATGACATGAACCGGAAAGGCGCCGGGAAAATCGTGGAAGTCCCAGGTCACGACGGCCCCGGTTTCCAGCCGTCCCTGCGCGCCACCGGTCGTGAAAAATTCCGACAGGTGCTCGGGATTGACGACAGCCTCGAACACGTCGCTGACGGGCTTGGCGATCCGCCCCTTGATGGTGAACCTCGGTGCCATGGACATCCTCCTCTTGTTTCATTCGACAATAGGTTATATATTTATAACATGTCAAATGACGAAAAAGACGACCTGCTGTTCCGGGCCCTGGCCCATCGTTCGCGGCGGCGGATGGTGGATGCGCTCAAGACGGGCGCCAAGACGACGGGAATGCTGTGCGAACTGTTTCCCGAGCTGGATCGCTGCACGGTGATGCAACATCTGAAAGTCCTGGACGAGGCTGGCCTCCTCATCATCGAGCGCCGCGGGCGCGAGCGGTGGAACCAGCTCGACGCGCTGCCGATCCACGCCATCCATGAACGCTGGATCGGTCCTTACGCCGCCTATGCGGCTTCCATGCTCGGCAAGCTGAAGCGTACGAGCGAGCGCAAGGAAGTGGTCAGTTAATCATCCTAGACCGTGGGAAGAGCGGTACCGTCATTTCTTGCGCACACTGATGACGTATTCATAAATCTCCGCGGAGATCCTATGTCCGATTTCGCCGACTTCATCGGGGCTTGCTGAATATTGCATGCCCGTGAGCTGCCTCTCCCCGAACATATCCCAGAACCGATACGCGATCCTGATGCGGCCATCCGGCTGACGCGCGACGCTCCCCGCCAATAATCTCTGGCTATTCGCAGAACGCCAATCTACGAAGGATGGCGATACATCGATACCAACACATTTCGCAACGAAGGTCGCGGGATCATTCAGAACGAACACTTTGGTGAGCGCGAGATCCCCGCCGACAATTTGTGGAATGGTCCGCGCCAGTTCCTCCTCAGCGGGACTATCTGCGACAAATTCCGGCAAGGCGATGCGCAACGGCGGATAGGTTCGAAGAACAGGATGCAGAATCGGAGATCCCGCGATGGCAGCGCTGTAGGCAAACATCGAGACTAAGATCGCGACGGCGAAGCATATCCCGTAGACGATGCAAAACCTCTGCCCGACCACGACGGTTCCGGCTGTGTATCGTGTTGGCGAGTCGCGCAGCCGAGGATCATTGTCCGGGATCAACACCCTCTCCCACGAACGAGATTTCGCCTCTACAACAATCTACCATAAGCTGCTTTTCAGAATATTATATGTGAGACGATCGGCGTGGCTCTATCCCGCAATGCGGTTTGTGAACCGGGGCTACTTTCCGAGTAGGGTAACCATGCAAGTATGCCGCAAACGGATTGCAGCAACGGTTGCTGCCCTGACTATCATCGCGTCGATTACGATCGCTGCAGTTCAGGCCGGCGCCGAACCGAACGTCGCCCGCACGCCACTTCTGTTCAGGTCGTTCCTTACGGTTGGCCCTACTTTAAATCGTTACCTCGAACAGCTACGCCCCGTTTTCGCGCGCCTCGACGCCGATGGCGACGGCCTGATCACAGAGCGCGACGTGGACTTTCATGACAATATGCAGCGCGTAAGAATGCGCGCGGCCAGTCTGCAAGAGGTCATGATGTGCGACCTCGACGGTGACGGTTTTGTTACGGAGGGCGAGGCCCGCAGCGCAATGAAGTATCTTCATCGCGATTCGCGTGAACCGGAGCGGCAGCGAATGAAGGTCGATCAGTATGTCGATCATATTATGACCCTCGATGCGAACAAGGACGGCAAAGTGAGTCTTGTCGAGGCTAGGAATCTTGACACACTTCAAATCGCGCTCACGGCCGGTCTGGCAGGCGAAGCCGCTCGTGCGCTCAAAATCCTGCAGCTCGACAGTACGTCCACGGCTGAGCTCACCTTGCAGCAATACGAAGATGCCGCCGAGGCTTTCTTTCGCGCTGTCGACACGGACAATGACGGCATCATTTCACGACAGGAGCGCGACGCAGTGCCGTTGCACTAGGGAGACATTCGCTCGGCGTCCTTTGCCGGAGACAGCTGACTCGTAGTATGGGTTGAGCGTAGTGGTACCATCACCGCAAGCGCCTGGCCTCGATGGGTATCGCTGCGCTCAACCCATCCCACGCATCACGCCAACGTACAGACATAGCGTGAGCCGCGGGTGATGGCGCCTTCGCTGCTGAACAGCAACTCCGTGCCCTCGCGCACATAGGCCACGAATGCTTCTTCGCTGCCGACTTCGGCAAAGACCTGCTCGTTCGCCTTGAAGCCTTGCCGCACCTCGTCCTGAGGACCGGTGAAAGTGAAAGTGTAGCCGGCGGCGTTCTCTTCCCTCGTCTCGCTCAACATCACCGCAAATTCGAACAGCGTGTCCTTGTTCTTGCCGACCGACACCAGAATTCGCCGGGGATCGCTCGGCAAATCTGCCGTCCGATGCCCGATCCGTATCTTGAATCTGGCATCGTAGACCTCCCTGCCCAGATTGATCGCCTCTCCCTTGACCTTGCGAAATGCCATGACACGTATCCAGCGGTTCTACGGACCCGATACGCGCCGATGGCTTTTGGTCACGCCTGTTGCTTTTGGCGCATGGAGATCGGCACGTCGCGGGCGCCGCACGGCCGCGGTTGCGGCCGTTCTCGATTGC
Source organism: Bradyrhizobiaceae bacterium PARB1 (assembly GCA_002256345.1). GTDB lineage: Bacteria > Pseudomonadota > Alphaproteobacteria > Rhizobiales > Xanthobacteraceae > Tardiphaga. The sequence goes on from NKIY01000002.1 coordinate 697,076, forward strand.
TCCCATTGTGATAGACGAATGGCGACGGGCTAACGCGCAAAGACACTGGATCAATTTTAAGTGCGTGCGGGAAGGGCGCAGTTTGTCGGATGGGTTGAGCGCAGCGATTGAGCTGATTACCAGGCTGAGAGGCCGACAGAGTCAGGCTGCGGGCCTGCGTCTCACCAGATAACGCTGCGTGCCTTCCATCACCAGTTTTGACGACTGGTTATGGACCGTGGACCTGATCCCGATCACGCCAGTGGTACGGTTCGGTGCAAGCTCCGTGATCTCCAGTGCGGGATACAGCGTGTCGCCGCTATAGACGGGCAGCAGGAAACGCGAGGACTGATCGAGAAATCCGATCAGGCTGTCTTCCACCATGAAGGGAAAATCGCCCGCGCCGGCCGCGGTCTGTATCAGGATTTGATAGCCGTGCGCCAGCATGTGCGGCATGCCGCGGCGGCGGCAATATTCGACGTCGTAATGGACGGGATGATTGTCGCCGCTGGCACTCTGGAACGCGAGGAACAGCGCGTCGGTCATGGTGCGGCTCGGCAAGATAAAACGCTCGCCGAGCCTGAAATCGTCGAACCAGCGATTGGCGTGCCGCCGGTGAAGATCGGGATCGAATGGTGTTGACATCAGCAGTCCCTTTCAACGTGCTGGCGGAACGTTACTCAGTGGTCCAAGGCGACGCTACTGCGCCACGGGTCCAAGGCTGCCGGCGAGCTCTGCCCACACCGGCGCTTCCTCCTGGTAGATATTCTGGCTGGCCGCCACCGTCATCGCGGCTTCGTCGATGCCCTGCTTCTTCAGCATCTCCTGAATGCGATCGGTCTTGCCTGCGGCGACCATCAATTCCGACAGTTTCGTCACGATCTCCTGCGGCGTACCGGCCGGCGCGACGCAGCCCTGGAACGTCATCAGCGACGTCGCGCGCGACGTCATGCCCTGCTCCTTGAAGGTGGCGACACCCGGCAGCGCCGGAATGCGGCGGCGCGAGGTGGCGATGGTGCGGATCTTGCCGGTGTCGAGCAGCGGCATGGCCGAAACATAGGTACCGATGCCGGCATCGATCGCCTGCCCCGCAAGGTCTGCGAACATCGGCGCCTCGCCGCGGTAATGGATCGCTTCCATCTTCAGGCCGTATTGCTTGTTGAGTTCGGCCACCACGATATGCGCATAGGAACCGGCGGCGTAGGTGCCGATATTCACCTTGCCCGACTTCTTCGCATACTCAATGAATTCTGGCAGCGTCTTCGCCGGCACCTTCTCGCTGACGAACAGCGGCACGCTGCCGCTCGGCATCATCGAGATCATCGCGAAGTCCTTGAGCGGATCGTAGCGGATGTCCTTCATCAGCACAGGATTGAGCATGAAAGTGGTGGTGTTGGTGATCATCAGCGTATGACCGTCCGGCGCCGAGCGCTTCAGCTCGACGGCCGCGAGCGCGCCGCCTGCCCCGGTCTTGTTCTCGACCACCACGGTCTGTCCGGTTTCGCGCGAGATGTAATCGCCATAGGCGCGCGAAAACTGATCGGTCTGACCGCCGGCGGCGAAGCCGGCGAGGATGCGGATCGGCTTGCTCGGCCATGTATTCGCACGACCGAACGAAGGTGCGCAGAGCAATGCGGCAGCACCCGCGCCAGCAGTCATCAAACGGCGCCGAGTGAGCAAAGCCGTGGTCTTCATCGTCATTCTCCCGATCTTGAAACATTCCCGCGAGCGAGAATCCCGGCACCGATTGCCACGCACGGACGACGATGGAAAGACAATGCGGCTCGCAATAGAGCGAATACAAATCGCGCAATTCCGCGTGACGAAACACCTCGTGCACAGGATGTCTTTCGCGGATGCATCGCGCGATGACATCATCGCATGCGTGTCGTTGACTACACTGCGCGCGCCGGTTTCGCGTCGTCTTCGAACCCCATCGCATCGATGCCGTCGACGCGGCCGCGGATCGGCAGGCGGCCAAGATCGCACAGCGCAACGGGCGGTTTCGATGCGAACCGCTCCACCGCTTCACGCGAGGCGACGAAGCCACCGGCGATGTCGCGGCTGAGCGCTTCCAGCCGCGAGGTCGTATTCATGACATCGCCGTTGAAGACGATGGCACGCTTGACGTCGCCAATCTCGCCGATAATCACCGGGCCGAAATGCAGGCTGCCGCGAATACGCGGTGCCGCCCCGAATTCGCGCTCGAACTGTTCGCTTCGTCGCGCGAGCTCGTCACGCATCGCCAGGAAACAGCGCAGCGGCCTCGCATCCTTCGCTCCGTCCCGCTCGGTCCATGTGACGATCATCTCGTCGCCGACATAGGCCAGCACCTCGCCGCGATGATCGACCACCGGCAACGACAGCAGGCGAAAGGTGCGATCGAGGAAACGATGAATGCCGACCCCGCCGAACTGCTCGGCGAGCGTGGTCGAGCCCGCGATATCGACGAACATCACAAAGCGCTCCTCCTCGACCGGCGCGTGATAGCGTCCGGTGAAGAAGTTCACCAAAGCGCGACCGCCGACGAGATTGGTGATGGCGAGCGCCAGATTGACGAAGATGGAGATCGCCACCGAATAGATCAGGCTGGACCAGAAAGTGTCGCTGGCGAGTTCGCGCTGCCGTCCGAGAATCGCATCGACCACCGGAAACCACTGCACAGCGAGAATAACGACGGCGTAGAACGCGCTCTTGATCAGAAGGTTGGCGGTAAATGAGCGGCCACTGAGCCATGCCCGTATCGGACCATCGGCGATCAAGACCTCGAAGCCGCCGAGAATGGAGCTGATCAGCAGACCGGTGATGATACCGGACAGAAGCGGCAGTTCATGCGTAGCGCTGAATGCCGCGCCAGCAATGGCGCCCGCCGCAACGATCGTCACCAGCACGCGCAATTTTCGTTCGAGTCTGGCGTTCATATGGCCCCCGCCATGCGGCAATAATGCCGCAGGATAGCGGTTCTGGCCATGGAACAGCATTCATAAATTACGCGCAATTGGCCCGCACAATGCTATGCACTTTCCCCAGATGACTCGGCTTTTCCGTTTCAAGGATCATTTACCTATGCGCACCTTCCGCCTTCTCGCCTCTGCCGCTTTGGCACTTTCCTTGTGCGGCGCGCCGCTCAAGGCCTCGGCCCAGAGCTTCAACGACGCGCAGCGCGGCGAGATCCAGAAGATCATGAAGGACTATCTGCTGCAGCATCCGGAGATCCTGGAAGAGGTCTCGGCCGAACTGCAGAAGCGCCAGGCCGCCGCGGAAGCCGAGAAGCATAAGGCGGCAGTGTCGGCCAATGCCGATCTCATCTTCAAGTCGTCACGCGGTGTCACCATCGGCAACAAGGACGGCGATGTCACCTTCGTCGAGTTCTTCGATTACAATTGCGGCTACTGCAAGCGCGCCATGGAAGACATGGTGACGATCATGAAGGCCGACCCGAAGCTGAAGGTCGTGCTGAAGGAATTCCCGGTGCTCGGCCCCGGCTCGGTGGAAGCCGCGCAGGTCGCCGTCGCCGTACGCATGCAGGACCCGACCGGCAAGAAGTATCTCGACTTCCACCAGAAGCTGCTCGGCGGGCGCGGACAGGCGGACAAGGCCCGCTCGCTCGCAGCGGCAAAGGAAGCCGGCCTCGACATGGCGAAGATCGAGAAGGACATGGCGAGCCCGGAAGTGCGCGCCACCATCGAGGAGAACTTCAAGCTCGCCGAGAGCATGGGCATGAACGGCACGCCCAGCTATGTGATCGGCGATCAGGTGGTGATCGGCGCCGTCGGCGTCGACGCGCTGAAGGAAAAGATCAATGTCGCCCGCTGCGGCAAGGCGACCTGCTCGTAACGTCACAGGCGACAGGGCAATTCTGGAAAGCCGGCTGTCAACCAGCCGGCTTTTTTCGTGGAGCAGTTTTGTAGGGTGGGTATCGCTGCGCTCAACCCATCCTACGCGCGCGGCGAATTTGGACGATGCCGATGAGCAGCAGCACGAACAGTGCACCGCCCGCAACCGATCCCGCACGCAATCTCCCACCCGGTCGATCGACATAACGCGACCACCATGACGGCGCCTCACCTTCGCGGGCGAGACGAAACGCGACGACGCTGTCACCGATCGACGTGCCGGATTCCGAATGACCGCCGGCGCCGATCACCACATATTGCTCGCCATCGATCGCATAGGTCATCGGATTGGCGACACCCGGCACCGGCAGCCGGCCCTGCCAGAGCTCCTTGCCGCTGGCAGCATCGAAGGCGCGCAGATAGGCATCCATCGCGCCGGTGAAGATCACGCCGCCAGCGGTCGCCAGCACACCGCTGAGCAATGGCGTGCCGGTCTTCAGCGCAATGCCGAACGGCGCGATGTCCTCGGTGGTGCCGACCTTGCTCTCCCAGAGAATCTTGCCGGCCTTCAGATCGACGGCTACCATCGCTCCCCAGGGCGGCGGATTGCAGGGCATGCCGAGCGGCGATGCGACCAGCGTCCGCGTCATCGCAAACGGCGCGCCGCGCTGCGGGCCGAAATCGGTGCCGGATGGCGGCTTGTAATTCTGAGCCTGCGCGCGCGGGATCAGCGTGACGCGATGCACGGCGCGGCTGGTATTCGCGAACATGATCTGACGAACCGGATCGTAAGCCACGCCGCCCCAATTGACGCCGCCGCCGGTCATCGGAAACAGCAGCGTGCCCTGCGTCGACGGCGGCGTGAACAGGCCGTCATAACGTCCGGTCTTCAACTGCTCGGCACACGCGTTGCGATCCCAGAACGTGACGCCGAACGGCTTGTCGAGATCGAGGTGTTGCGAAAACAGCGGCGGCACGTGAGTCGGAAAGGGCTGCGTCGGCGACAAGCGTTCGCCCGGCGCTCCACTTTGCGGCACCGGCCGTTCCTCGACCGGCCAGACCGGCTTGCCGGTGTCGCGATCGAGCACGAAAACGAAGCCCGTCTTGGTGCCCTGGATCACCACATCCCGCGCACCGTCGCCGATATCGATCCGCGCCAGCGTCGGCTGCGCCGGTACATCGTAGTCCCAGACATCGTGATACACGATCTGGAACGCCCAGGCGACTTCGCCGGTCTCGACCTTCAGGGCAACAACGGAATTGGCATGAGCGTTGTCGCCCGGCCGCCTGCCACCGTAGAAATCCGGGCTCGGCGACGACGTCGGCAGGAAGACGAGGCCGCGTTCGGCATCGACGGACATCGGCGCCCAGACATTGGCATGGCCGGCGTCGATGCCGTCGTGGACCAGCGGATCCCATGTCCAGCGCGGCTCGCCCGAGCGGGCATCGAAGGCGCGGACAATGCCGCGCGGCGCATCCACCCGGCGATTATCGGCGATGGCCGAACCGATAACGATGGTGTCGCGCGCAACAACGGGCGGTGATGTCACCTGAAATTCGCCGGCATAGTCCAGCGGCATGCCGGGATCGAGCCTAACCTCGCCGTGCTGGCCGAAGCCGGCGCATCGCTCTCCGGTCTTCGCATCGAGCGCAATTACACGCGCATCGTTGGTACCCATGACAATACGACTGGCGCAGGCCGCGTTCGCCTCGGCGCGCTCATCGCGCCAGTGGGTCACGCCACGGCAGACCCAACGATTGCCCGGCTTGAAATCGGCGGAAATGCCGGGATCGGTGCGCCAGCGCTCTCGGCCGGTGGCCGGATTCAGCGCCACCACTTCGTTGAACGGCGTGCAGAAGATGAGGTTGCCATCGACGAGCAGCGGCGTCGCCTCAAATTTCGAGCGCCGCATCAACGCCGGTGGGCGCGCGATCAGGTCGCCAGTGTGGAAACGCCACGCCTCGACGAGGCGCGTAACATTGCCAGGTGTGATCTGCGAGAGTGGCGAAAACCGCGTCCCGCCTGCATCGCCGCCCCAATGCTCCCATGCCGATGACGAAGATATCATGGCAGCCATCGCCATCACGACAATCGCAAGCAGTCTTCGCATCGCCCCGTCATCCAACCCCACATTGGCGCGCCCGATGTTAGAGGAAACGGCGGTGGTGTCTATCGAGCGGTGGCGCCGGAGGCTGCGGCGTTACGCCTGAGGCCGCGCGCAAAGGAGCCGGCCGGGCATCTTCAGAACTGCGAACAATTTAAGCCACTTCTTCCTCATCGGAATGGTCGTCTTCCACCTGAGCTGGCTCGCCGCGCGACAGTTTGGTTGCGGTGTTTTCGAGGACGCCGGCAACGATGTGGGAGACCGCATTCTCGATAAGCGCCGCCTCGCTCATTTTCTGCACGATGCGTTCGACGAAATCGGTCATTTCAAAGCCCTCGCTCACCCAGCAATGCGCTGAGCGCCATTTTCGTTCCCGAGCATCAGTTCCGTCGACGACTCAACCATCCGCCCTCGAATCGTGGAACACGATTGACCGCATGGGCATTGCCTTTGCGGAGGATGGAGGCTGGCGATGCCCAAATATCATTTCGAAATTGTCGATGGTTTTCGGCTGGAGGACCCGATCGGCCAGGACTGCAGCAGTGACGCACAGGCGAGAGATGTCGCTGAGAGGATGGCGCGTCAAATCGCGGAGGACATCCAGCGCGAGGACAGCGCTCGCAAAGTGGTCGTGCTCGATGACCACGGCGGCGAAGTCTACAAGGCGCAGATCGATCTCGCTCCGGAAGACGATACACCAATGTGAATGCGGCCTGAACGAAGCGCGACAGCACGACTGACGCTTCCCTGGCTGATTACAAGATCGGCATGCGAACTACACTTTTTTCGGAACATCCACATTCGCACTCCGTTGTCGGGCGGGCAATGCAAACACAATTGCGAGGAGAACCGAGATGAACAAACGCTTATTCGTGAGTGTCGCCGCCGCTGCTCTGATTGCAGGAACGAGTTTCGTAAGCGCACAGAGCCCGGGCGGCGCAGGAGCCGGCAGCGCTGGCGGTGCCGGTATGAGTCGTGAAGCGCCGGCTGGTGGTGCAGCTGGCGGCGGCGCTTCGATGCGCGGCGGCGCCGAACGCGGTGGTGGTGAAGATCGTGCGGCCCCGGCGGCAAACAGCGCGCCGAGCAAGCGCGACGAGGCGACCGACACCACCAACAAGTCCGACCAGAAGCAGCCTGCGACCAAGCAGACTCAGTCGGACGACAAGATGCAGCGCGATAACGGCAATCAGCGTGCGAGCGATCAGACCCGCGACGGCGGCAAGAACGCAAAGGACATGAAGGCCGAGGACAAGACCAATCCGGCTGCGAATTCGAAATCGACCGCCGACAGCAAGTCGACGACCACCGACAAATCGACCACGACCACCGGTCAGGCCGCGGCCGGCGCCAAGCTCACCACCGAGCAGCGCACCAAGGTCACGACCGTGATCAAGCAGCAGCACATTGCGCCGGTGACCAACGTGAACTTCTCGGTGTCGGTCGGCACCCGCGTGCCGCGCGACGTTCACTTCCATCCCGTCCCGGCCGAGATCGTGACGATCTATCCGGCCTGGCGAGGCTACAACCTGATCATGGTCAGCAACCAGATCCTGATCATCGATCCGGCCACCTATGAGATCGTGGCCGTCATCGACGCCTAAACGAAACCGTCGACCTCAAACAACGGGCGGGTTCCTCGGAACCTGCCCGTTGCCATTGCCGTCCGCCTGAGTCGCCACCCGCCCCCATGCGAGCGGTATTTCCGCGTTACGGGTCTCGCGGTGGTTAACGCGCCAATTGGCTGGTTCCATTGGGCATTTTATCAACCAGCCAAGGTATTTGGCTGGGGGAACCCACCGCGCTAAGGCTTCCCCTGCCCGCCGAGGTTACCTATAACCGCCCGCAGACCCGCGCTTTTGCGCCGCCTCGCCTGTCCGGGACCCCCGATGGCCAATTCAGCCGCCAACACCATTTTCGTTCTCAACGGCCCCAACCTCAATCTTTTGGGGATCCGGGAGCCGGAGACCTACGGGCAGGCGACCCTCGCCGATGTCGAGGCGCTGTGCGCAGCGGCCGCGGCGAAATACGGCCTCGTCGCTGATTGCCGGCAGTCGAATGTCGAGGGCGAGCTGGTCAACTATATTCATGAGGCGCGCACCAAGGCGATCGGCATCATCATCAACGCCGGCGCTTATTCGCACACCTCGATCGCGATTCATGACGCGCTGGTCGGTGTGAAAGTGCCGACCGTCGAAGTGCATATCAGTAACGTCTACACCCGCGAAGACTTCCGCCATCATTCCTTCACGGCCCGCGCCGCCTTTGCCAGCTTGTGCGGCTTCGGCATCGAGGGCTATCGCCTCGCGATCTCCGGTCTCGCCACCAAGCTCGGCAAGACCCCGCTCACCTGATTCAAACCCACTCCTTCAGATATTGGATTGCTCATGGCCCGTAAGCCTGCTCCCGCCAAAGCCGCTGCTCCAAAAACGTCGGCCCCGAAAGCCGCCGCGCCTCAAGCTGCCTCCGCCGACAGCGCCTTCATTCGCGAACTCGCGCAACTGCTGAACGAGACGAACCTCACCGAGATCGAAGTCGAGCGCTCGGGCCTGCATGTCCGCGTCGCACGCGAAGTGCATGTGACCGCTGCCGCAGCCCCCGTCTATGCTGCAGCTCCCGTTGCTGCTGCGCCTGCGCCGGCCCCCGTGGCTGCGATCGCTGCTGCACCGGCTGCGCCGTCGGGCCCGGACTACAGCAAGCATCCGGGCGTCGTGCCCTCGCCGATGGTCGGCACCGCCTATATGGCGCCGGAGCCCGGCAAGCCACCTTTCATCAGCGTCGGCACCAAGGTCACCGCGGGCCAGACCCTGATCATCATCGAAGCCATGAAGACCATGAACCAGATCCCGGCACCGCGTGCCGGCACCGTGACCCAGATTCTGGTCGAAGACGGCGCGCCCGTCGAATACGGCGAACCGCTCGTCATCATCGAATAACGACTTCACGACCTCAGACGACGGAACGCCATGTTCGAGAAAATCCTGATCGCCAATCGCGGCGAGATCGCACTTCGCATCTTGCGCGCCTGCAAGGAGCTCGGCATCGCGACCGTCGCCGTGCATTCGACGGCTGACGCCGACGCCATGCATGTGCGCCTCGCTGATGAGAGCGTGTGTATCGGCCCGCCCGCCTCCAAGGACAGCTACCTCCATATCCCCTCGCTGCTCGCCGCCGCCGAGATCACCGGCGCCGATGCGGTGCATCCGGGCTATGGCTTCCTTTCCGAGAATGCGCGTTTCGCGGAAATTCTCGCGGACCACAATCTGGCATTCATCGGCCCGAAGGCGGAGCATATCCGCACGATGGGCGACAAGATCGAAGCCAAGAAGACCGCCAAGCGCCTCGGCATTCCCGTGGTGCCGGGCTCGGACGGCGGCGTCGGCCCCGATGACGATGCGATGGCGATCGCCCGCGAGATCGGTTTCCCGGTGCTGGTTAAGGCCGCTGCCGGCGGCGGCGGCCGCGGCATGAAGGTGGCGCTGACCGAAGCCGATCTGGAAATGGCGTTGTCCACCGCGGCGACCGAAGCCAAGGCGGCGTTCGGCGATGCCTCGGTCTATCTCGAAAAGTATCTGACCAAGCCGCGCCACATCGAAATCCAGGTGCTCGGCGACGGCCGCGGCGGCGCGCTGCATCTCGGCGAGCGCGACTGCTCGCTGCAGCGCCGCCATCAGAAGGTCTGGGAGGAAGGCCCCTCGCCGATCCTCTCGCCGGAAGCGCGCGCCAAGATCGGCGGCATCTGCGCCAAGGCGATGCAGGAGATGCAGTATCTCGGCGTCGGCACCATCGAATTCCTCTACGAGGACGGCGAGTTCTATTTCATCGAAATGAACACCCGCATCCAGGTCGAGCATCCCGTCACCGAGATGATCACCGATATCGACCTCGTGCTGGAGCAGATCCGCATCGCCGCGGGCGGCGACCTGCCCTGCACCCAGGACGAACTGCAGATCATCGGTCACGCCATCGAGTGCCGCATCAATGCGGAGAATCCGGAGACCTTCCGGCCCTCGCCCGGCACCATCACGCAATATCACCCACCGGGCGGCCTCGGCGTGCGCATCGATAGCGCGGTCTATCAGGGCTACAAGATCCCGCCTTACTACGACTCGCTGGTGGGCAAGCTGATCGTGCATGGCAAGAACCGTCCGGAATGCCTGATGCGGCTGCGCCGCGCGCTGGACGAGATCGTGGTCGACGGGGTCGAGACGACCCTGCCGTTGTTCCGCAAACTCGCCCGCGAGAAGGATATGATCGAGGGCGACTATCACATCCATTGGCTTGAGCAGTATCTGGCTGGGACGTCGAAATAGTCTTCCCGAAAATAATCGAACGCCGATGGAACCAAATCGTAAGATCGGCGTTTGTCGGGTACCGGGAACTCCCGGTTCCCTGGGGGATACGTTGAAATTCCTGCTAAAATCGTTGCGAGCTCGTCTTGACCGCTGACGCAGCCCGCAAGCGCGCTTTCTGGCAAATCTTTTTGCTGTCCGCCGGGCTGCTTGTACTGGTCGCCATCAGCGCGACATCGGTCGTGCTCGTCAATCAGGCCCGCAAGGATGCCGGCCGGGTCGTGCATACTATCGAGGTCGAGAACCAGCTAGCGACTCTGTTGTTGGAAATCCGGCGCGCCGAGAGTGCCGCACGAGCGTATCTGTTGAATTCGCAGGACTCGTTCCTGCGCGAACATGAAGCAGCTGTCGCGGTCATCCTCCCCGGCGTCGATCAGCTCGCGGCCGTGACCTCCGACAATCCCGTGCAGGTCGAGAACATGAAGCGGCTGCGACCGGCCGTCATGGAGCGCATGGCCGAATTCGCGCGCGCGGTGAATTTCGTAAAGGGCAACGATACGCCATCCGCCATCGCCATGCTGCCGCAGACGGGTGCCGGACCTGCGGTGCAGGCGATCGCCGAGGCGGCACGCGCCATGCGGCTGGAAGAGCAGAATCTCTTCATCGAACGAACACAAAAGGCCGACCGTACGCAGCAACTGTCCTCGATCGTGACAGTTACCGGTTCGGCCCTGGTCATCCTGTTCGCCGCCGGCTCGCTCTTCCTGGTGCGGCAGTCCTCCAATGCCCGCGACGAGGCCGAAGCCAAGCTGCGCGACAACAACCTCAACCTCGAAAGCACCGTGCAGGAGCGCACCGCCGACCTGCGCGAGGCCAATGAGGAAATCCAGCGCTTCGCCTATATCGTCAGCCACGACCTGCGCTCGCCGCTGGTCAACATCATGGGCTTCACCAGCGAGCTTGAGGAACTCCGCGGCGACATCTTCCGCCGCATCGCCACGCTCGCAAACAACGAACCGGTGGTTCCCGACACCGACGGCAACCTGCCCGAACCGGCGCTGCCGCCGGAAGACAAGCAGCTCTCCTCCGACTTCAGCGAGGCGCTCGGTTTCATCAAGTCGTCAATCGGCAAGATGGACCGGCTGATCAATGCGATCCTCAATCTCACGCGCGAGGGCCGGCGCGAGTTCAAGCCGGTCAAGATCGACACCCGTGAACTGATCGAAACCATCGCCTCGACAGTGGCCCACCAGGCCTCGGAAACCGAGACAGTGATCCATGTCGAACCGCTGCCGGAGATCGTCAGCGACCGTCTGGCGCTGGAACAGATTTTTGGCAATCTGATCGACAATGCGCTCAAATATCTCAGGGACGGCGTACCCGGAGATATCCGGATCAAGGGCCGCACCAAAATGGGCTTCGCCATTTTCGAGGTCGCCGACAACGGACGCGGCATCGATCCCAAGGATCATCAGCGGATATTTGATCTTTTCCGCCGGGCAGGTACACAGGACAAACCGGGCCAGGGCATTGGCCTCGCCCATGTGCGCGCCCTTGTGCGCCGGCTGGGGGGCACCATGTCGGTGTCTTCCGAAATCGGCAATGGCAGCACTTTCACCGTCACTTTGCCCGCCAGATGGACGGGCAAGAGCAGGAACGAAGCAGCATGAGCAACCCGGTGACGATCATCATGATCGAGGACGACGAGGGTCACGCCCGCCTGATTGAGCGCAATATCCGGCGATCCGGTGTCAACAATGAGATCAAGCCGTTCACCAACGGTACAGAGGCGCTCGCCTATCTGTTCGGTCCGGATGGCAAGGGTACGGCCCACAAGGGCGACGCCTTGCTGATCCTGCTCGATCTCAATCTGCCTGATATGACAGGCATCGATATCCTGCGCCGTGTCAAAGAGAACGAATATCTCAAATACGCGCCGGTCGTGGTTCTGACCACCACCGACGACGCGCAGGAAATCAAGCGCTGCTACGAGCTGGGATGTAACGTCTACATCACCAAGCCGGTGAACTACGAAAACTTCGCCAACGCGATCCGTCAGCTCGGTCTGTTCTTCTCGGTGATCCAGGTTCCGCAAGCCGCTCCATGACCTCAACCGCCTCGCCCACATTGCTGTATATCGACGACGACGCGGGTCTCGCGCGGCTGGTGGAGCGTGGCCTGAAGCGACAGGGCTATCTGGTCGAACATTGCGAGAATGGCGAGGCCGGGATCGCACGCATCGAGCAAGGCGGCGTCGATGTGATTGCGCTGGATCAGTACATGCCGGGCATGGACGGACTGGAGGTGCTGGAACTGATCCAGAAACTGCCCGCGCCGCCCCCGGTGGTGTTCGTCACGGCCTCGCAGGACAGCAAGATCGCGGTGACCGCGCTGAAGGCCGGCGCGGCGGACTATCTCGTCAAGGACACTTCGGGCGACTTCATCCCGCTCCTCACCGTGGCCTGCGACACGGCGATCAAACAAGCCGCGATCATGCGTGCGCGCGACGAGGCGGAAGCCGAAGTCCATGCTGCCCGCGACCGTTATGCTGCGCTTGCCGCCGAGCGTGAAGTGCTGCTGCGCGAGGTTAATCACCGCGTCGGCAACTCGCTGCAGATCATCGCTTCGCTGCTGCATCTGCAGGCGAGTTCCGCCCGCGAAGATGACGTCAAGGCGGCACTCACCAATGCGATGGGCCGCGTCGCTGCGGTCGCGCAGGTGCATCGCCGCCTCTACACGTCGCACGACCTCAAGAGCGTGCTGCTGAACCAGTACCTCGAAGCGCTGCTCGAGGATCTACGCCGCTCCGCCGAGGGCAACCGCATGTCGCGCCTGACACTGAAGGCGAAGACGATCGAGATCGATCCGGACCGGGCGGTGGCGATCGGCATCATCGTCAACGAGCTGGTGATGAACGCCGTCAAATACGCCTATCCCGACGGCGCCGGCCCGATCCATGTGGAGCTCGACGGCCACGGCCACGATCTCGAATTGTCGATCACCGACGACGGCGTCGGCCTCAATGTGAAGGCCGATCCGCGCTCCACCGGCATGGGCCAGCGCATCGTCAGCGCCATGGCCAACAAACTCGACGCCACCGTCGAGCGCGATCCGAACCACACCGGCACGCGCATAACCCTGCGCTTCAGCGCAGTGACCAAGACAGCGCCAAAGCTGGCGGTGACTGCCGCAAAGTGACGCGCTGCGGCACCGGGCGACGCGTCAGCCGACGATCACCGCCAGCCACGGCATCACCACCAATAGCAGGCCGGCGAAATAGATCAGGCCGAAGATCAGTCCGAACTTCCAGAAATCGGCCTTGCCGATATAGCCGCTGCCGAAATACATCGGCGCCGGCCCGGTCGCATAGGGCGAGATCACGCCGATCAATCCCAGCGAATAGATGCAGAGCAATGTGAGCGTCTGCATATGGATGCCCGGTATACTCGATCCGACAGCGAGCACGACGGGCAACATCGCCGCCGCATGTGCCGTGATGCTCGAAAAGAAATAGTGAATCCAGAAGAAGACTGCGACCAGCAGGATGGTCGCGACGGTGGGAGTGAAATTAGCGAGCGGCGCGGACAGGCCCCCTGCAGCCCATTTGATGAAGCCGATCTCGTTGAGACCCGACGACAGGGTGAGAAGCGACGTAAAATAGAAGAACACCTCCCATGCGGCTTTCTCGGCGACGATATCCGCAAAGGTGATCACACCGCTGACAAGCATCAGCGAGATCACCACGAAGACCACCATGGTTGCGTTGATGAAGTTGGAGCCGAGACCGGGCAGCACAATGTCGGGGTTGGAGCCGGTGATCCACAGGAACATCGCGAGCACGACCAGACCGGCCATGATCCATTCATGGCGTGACAGCGGCCCCATCGCGGCGAGTTCGCCCGCGCTCCAGGCGACGATCTCCGGGCTCTGCTTCACTTCCGGCCGGCAGATCCAATAAGTCAGGATCGGCAGTAGCAGGATCAGCGGCACACCGAGCGGCGCAAAGCCGATGAACCATTGCGACCAGCTGACATCCACATTCACGAGCTTGCGGGCGATGCTCAGCGCCGCCGCATTGGGCGCCAGCGCAGTGAGGAACATCGAACTCGTCACCGCGGTCGCTGCAAAGGCAGTCCACATCACATAGGTGCCGATCTTGCCGGCTGTCGGCCCCGGCTCCGAGCCGTAGATCCGCGGAATGTTGCTGATGATCGGATAGACGGTGCCGCCACTGCGCGCGGTGTTCGACGGTGTCGCGGGCGCGAGCACAAGATCGGAAAACGCGACGGCATAGCCGAGCCCCAGTGTGCTGCGCCCCAGACCGCGAACCAGCAACAGCGCCAGCCGCCGGCCGAGACCGCTCTTGCGATAGCCGATCGAGAACACGAAAGCGCCGACGATCAGCCACACCGTGCTTTCGCCGAAGCCGCTGAGCATCCAGCGCAGCGACTTGTTGGGATCATGCTCGACATAGCCCATCACCCCCGCGAAGGTCAGGCCGATGAGCCCGACCGCACCGACCGGCATGGATTCCAGAATCAGGCCGGTGATCACGGCCGCGAAGACGGCGAAGTAGTGCCACTGATTGGCGAGAAGGCCTGTCGGTGTTGGTATCACATACAGCACCAGCCAGACGACAAGCGGTGCGACCTTCTTCCAGCCCAACGACACAGTCTGCCCCTCCGGCACGTCTATCCGTTCCGCCTGCAACACGCGCAGCAAGCTAACACCAGAGACGGTCCGGCATGCAATCCGCAACGCAACCTACGCTGCGTGTATTAGTGTAGAAAGGCGTAAGCCCCTTTCTCGCAATCGCGAAATACGACCCGTCCGAACTATCAACGCACCGACTTGAGACGCTGCGATGCAATCTCGCTGGTCGGCGCGGCTGTATCGCCGATCACCGCCCGCCCCTGCGTGATCAGTCGCGCCCCGCGCTGGTCGAGGGTGTGGATCCAGAGCCAGTTCAGCGCGACGGCGAGACGGTTGCGCAAACCGATCAGGAAATAGATGTGGGCGATGCCCCAGATCCACCAGGCGAGCGCACCGCGCAGCCGGATGCGGCCGAAGTCGATCACCGCGAGATGCTTGCCGATCTGCGCGAGGCTGCCGTCGTGACGATAGCGAAACGGCGCCGGCGTCTTGCCGCGCAGGCGTTGCTTGATGGCATCGGCGACGTAGCGCCCTTCCTGTTTCGCTGCCGGCGCGATGCCCGGCACCGGCGAGCCGTCGGGCGCAGCGATGCTCACGGTGTCGCCGACCGCGAAGATATCGGGATGACCGGGCACCGTGAGATCGGCATTGACCTGCAGGCGGCCGGCGCGATCGGCGGCCACGCCCAGCCATTCCGCGGCAGGCGATGCGCGCACACCAGCAGCCCAGATGATCGTGCGCGCCGGCAAGCGCTTGTCGCCATAGACGACGCCCTCGGCACTGCAGTCCGACACGGCATGTCCGAGCGCCACTTCGACGCCGAGCTTTTCCAACGAGTGCTGCGCATAGCTGGACAGCTCTTCCGGAAAATTCGCGAGCACGCGCTGCCCGGCCTCGATCAACACCACCCGGGCCGTGCGCGTATCGATATTGCGGAAATCGTCGGGCAATGTTGTCCGCGCCATCTCGGCAATGGTGCCGGCAAGCTCAACGCCGGTCGGGCCGGCGCCGATGACGACAAAATTCAGCAACGCTGCGCGCTCGTCGGGATCGTCAGTCCCCTCGGCGCGCTCGAAGGCCGTGAGAATGCGGCGGCGAATGGTCGTGGCGTCTTCGAGGGTCTTGAGACCCGGCGCAAACGGCTCCCATTCGTCATGGCCGAAATAGGCGTGGCCGGCGCCAGTGGCGAGCACGAGCGTATCGTAAGGCAACGCCGGCCCGTCCTCGAGCTGCACATGCTTCGCGACGGGATCGATACCGGTCACCGTGCCGAGCAGCGTGGTAACGTCCTTGCGTCCACGCAGCAGATAGCGGATCGGCCAGGCGATCTCCGAGGTCGCCAGCGAGGCGGTCGCAACCTGATACAGCAAGGGCTGGAATAGGTGATGGTTGCGGCGATCGACCAGCGTGATGCGCGCGCCGGTGCCGCGCAGCCGGAAGACGGTTTCGAGCCCCCCAAACCCCGCACCGACCACGACGATACGATGACCCGTGGCCTCGGCAAGCTTCGAAACAGGTGTCATGGTTCAGGTCTCCGGTCGCCTCCCGCAAGTTAGGACGGATGTCACGACAAGCAAGCCGGTCGCGCTTATCGCCCTATTCTGCTAGCCTATCGTCATGAGCTCCCGCGACTCCGCTTCGACCGAAATCACGCCAGAGCTGCTGCTGCGCGCCTATGCCTGCGGCATCTTCCCGATGTCGGAGAGCGCCGACGATCCCGGCTTGTTCTGGGTCGAACCGGAAATGCGCGGCGTCATCCCGCTGGATGGATTTTGCGTCAGTTCGCGCCTCGCGCGCACGGTGCGCTCGGACAAGTTCCTGGTAACCGTCGATCGCGCCTTCAGGCGCGTGATGTCGGAATGCGCTGCGCCGAAGCCGGATCGCGAGGACACCTGGATCAACAAGCGCATCCGCGATCTCTACGGCGCTTTGCATGAGATGGGACACGCGCATAGCGTCGAGGTCTGGCAAGGCGACGATCTGGTCGGCGGCCTCTACGGCGTCTCGCTTGGCCGCGCGTTTTTCGGCGAGAGCATGTTTCATCATGCCCGCGATGCGTCGAAGGTCGCGCTGGTGCATCTTGTCGCGCGGCTGCTTGCCGGCGGCTACGGCCTGCTCGACACGCAATATGTGACGGAGCATCTGCGCAGCTTCGGCGCGATCGAAGTGCCGCGCGAGCGCTATCGGATTCTGCTCGATGCGGCGCTGGACGATGTCGCGGATTTCGAGGCATTGCCGGCAGGCAGGACGGGTGCGGAGGTGCTGGAGGTGATTGCGGCGCGCGCGCGATCGTAGGACGGGTAGAGCGAAGGCGCGCCAGCGCCGGAGCGAAACCCATCATTCCATCGATGCGGCAAGCTCGGCCGATGGGTTTCGCTACGCTCTACCCATCCTGCAATCGGAGCTTACTGCCTGAATGCCGGGAACCCCGGAGGCGGCTGCAACTGCTGCTGCGGTTGGGGCCGCGGCGCCTGCTTTGGCGGCGGCTGGCGCTTCTGCACCACGGCGGGCGCCGGACGCGTCTCCTGCTGGTTGGCGACCACTTCGGGCTGCTTACAGTCGGTCAGCCAGATATCGTAGATCGGATGCTCGACGCCGTGCAGGCCGGGGCTCGCCGCGAACATCCAGCCGGAGAAGATGCGCTTCACTTCGCCCTGCAGCGTGATCTCGTCCACCTCGACGAAGGCGTCGGTATTGGCCGCTTCCGTCGCGGGCCGCGTATAGCAGGCATCGGTCTTCACGCGCAGCGCGCCGAATTGCACGGTCTCGCCGATATCCGCGTCGAAATTGATGATGCGGCCGGTGATCTTGTCGAGGCCGGAGAACGCCGCCTTCTTGTTCGGGATCTTCTGCGCCGGCGGCTCGGTGACCACCTCGTCGCCCGGCTGCAACGTTGCGGCCGGCGGCGGCGCGTTCTTCGGCGCCTGCTTCGCATTCGGATTGGGGGCACCGGCCGGCGGCGCATTGGCGACACCCGGCTGCTGCGGCTGGCCCGGCGTCACGCCGAGCGGCGGCGGCAGATCGGTCGGGCGACCGCCCGGCGCGTTCTGGGGAATGGTGGTGACATTGCTGCCCGGCGGCGGGGCCAGCGGCTGCGACTGCACGGCGCCCGGCGGCGGCACGCCCATGCCCGGGCTGGGGCGCGCCGGTAGCAGACGCCCCTGCGGCAGCTCGGGCACGTCCTCTTCGTCATCCATCGGAGGCGGCGGCTGCTGGCCGCGCGGCACACTGCCCGGTGGACGCGGCGGCGGATCGCCGAACAACGGACCGAACTGCGCGTGCACCGGCATGATGGTGGACAGCGAGGTCGCGGCCATGAGAGCCGCAAATCCGGCAATTGTCAGGGTTCGGAACATGCAGCGGCGCTCAACCGAGAATCAGGCTCGCGACATTGTAGGGGAATGGCCGCGCAATCGCCTCCGGTTAACACGTCGAATGCGGCGGCGGAAGGGCGCCATGCTTCCCATAACACCGTCTGGTCAGCCCTCTCTGCGCATGAAATAGTTGCCGCAGAGCCGGCACGACCGGCCGACAATCCGGGACAACCGGAGCACCAGGGAGAACGCATATGTCCGACGGAATTCGTCTGGATGGCAGGATCGCTGTCGTCACCGGGGCAGCCGGGGTGATCGGCAGCGAAACCATCAAACTGCTCGCCGCGCGCGGCGCCCGGATTGTCGCCGTGGACCGCGATGCGGCCGCCCTCGAGCGCGCCATCGCCGACCTCCCCGCCTCCGCCGAAGCCCTCGCCGTTACCGCCGACGTCACCAGCGAGGAGGATGTGACCGCTTACGTCGCCGCCGCCGTGAAGCGCTTCGGGACCATCGATATCTTCTACAATAATGCCGGGATCGAAGGGACGATCGCCCCCATCGTGAAGGCTTCCCTCACCGATTTCCGCAAAGTGCTCGACGTCAATGTCGTCGGCGTGTTCCTCGGCATGAAACACGTTCTTCCCGTGATGCTGAAGCAGGACCGCGGCTCAATCATCAACACCGCCTCCATTGCCGGCCTGATCGGCTCGGCCGAAGTCGCCGTCTACAGCGCCAGCAAACATGCTGTCATCGGCCTCACCAAGAGCGCGGCGCAGGAATGCACCGGCACCAATGTGCGCGTGAACTGCGTCTGCCCGGGCCTGATCGACAGCCGCATGCTCTCGGCAATCGTGGATGCCCGCGTCGGGCGCGGCTCGCCGGCGCCGGTGGAGAAAGTTGTCGATCGCGTGCCGCAGCGGCGTCTCGGGCTAGCTAAGGAAGTCGCGCCCATCGTCGCCTTCCTCGCTTCGGACGATGCGAGCTACGTCACCGGCTCCGCCTACACCGTCGATGGCGGCCGTACCTCGGCATAACCGGCAAAAACAAGAGCAAACCATGCCCGTCGTTCTCGATCCCGATGCAAATGCCGTCCTCAATGTCTTCCGCGATGCCGGCCGTCCGCCCTATGAAACGCTGACGCCGCCGGAAGCACGCGAGTGGTATCTCAAGGCCCGCCCCGTCGCCAATCCCGAACCGCCCGAGCTGGCTTCGGTCGCGGCGCTCACCATCCCCGGCCCCGCCGGCGCTATCCCTGCCCGGCTCTACACGCCGAAGACGCTGCGGCAGCAGGACGGCATGTCGCCGTGCCTTGTCTTCTTCCACGGCGGCGGCTGGGTGATCGGCGACCTCGACAGCCATGACGTCGTCTGCCGCTTCCTCGCCCATGAAGGCGAGATGCTGGTGATAGCGGTCGATTATCGCCTCGCGCCCGAGCACAAGTTTCCAGCCGCTATCGACGATGCTATCGCGGCCACGCGCTGGATCGCGGACAATGCGGTGCAACTGAATATCGATGTGAAGCGCCTCTTTGTCGGCGGCGACAGCGCCGGCGGCAATCTCTCTGCCATCGTCGCCATCGACGCGCGCGACAATGGCGGCCCGAAGCTCGCCGGCCAGTTGCTGATCTATCCCGCGACCGATTTCCGCATGAACCATCCCTCCCATCATGAGCCGGAAACGAGCTGCCTTCTCACCCACAATGTCATCCGCTGGTTCGCCGGCCATTATCTCAACGGCCCCGCCGATATCGAGAATTGGCGCGCTTCACCGGCGCGGGTGGAGAACCTCGCGGGCTTGCCGCCGGCCTATGTGCTGACCGCAGGCGCGGACCCTCTGCGCGATGAAGGTGATGAGTATGCGAGGCGCCTGTCGGACGCCGGCGTGGCCGTCACACACAAATCCTATCCCGGTCAATTCCATGGCTTCATCACCATGGGCAAGATCCTCCCCAAGGCAAATACGGCGCTTCAGGAGATGGGTGACTGGTTGAAGGCAAGGTAGATCGAGCCATGCCCGCTCAGCTCGCAACCGGCGCCGCGGTCAAGGGTCGATGTCTTTGCGGCGCGGTCCATTTCGAAATCGATTTCCCTGCCCGCTGGGCCTGGCACGATCATTCGCGCGCGACACGGCACGCGCACGGTGCGGCCTATGCCACCTATGTCGGAAGCTGGCGCAAACGGTTTCGGATTACGAAGGGAGAGACCGGGATTGCCCGTTTCGAGGACAAAGTATCAGGAGCTGCGCGCAGCTTCTGCAAGCTATGCGGCACGCCGCTGTTTTACGAGCGCGCCCGCTCGCCGCACATGGTCAACATTCCCCGCGCGTTGTTCGCAAGCCGCACCGGCCGACAGCCGCTTTATCATATCGGCATCGAAGAGTTGCAGGAGTGGACCTATACGGGCGCGCCGCTGGTTCCGCTCAAGGGATTTCCGGGCGTGGTGTGGGAGCGCTCACGGAAAACGAAGAAGCGTGTGAACGACGGAGAGCCATTCTAGAGTCTCGTTCGAGCGAAGCGGGCGCGGGTTCGCGATAGCGCAGATGCCAGGCTGGCGATCCCGCCCTGCTCGACATCCGCTTTCATTCGCGGAGCGGCATGGCCTGTGGCCTGGTCAGCACGTCCGGCTGCAAAATGGCCCTCAAGGCAGGCTCCGGCAGCAGTCCCTTTTCCAGCACAAGATCGTAAACGCTGCGACCGGTCGCATGTGCCTCGACCGCAACCGCGGTAGCGTTGTCGTAGCCGATGTAAGGGTTGAGCGCAGTCACGAGACCGATTGAATTCTCCACATAGGCGCGGAGACGATCGGCGTTCGCAGTGATGCCGGAGACACAACGCTTCTCAAGAGTCAGGCAGGCCTCCCGCATATGGCCGATGCTCTTGAACAGGCTATGCGCGATGATCGGCTCGAACGCGTTGAGCTGCAATTGCCCTGCCTCTGCGGCAAAGCTCACCGTGAGATCGTTGCCGATCACCTCGAAAGCAACCTGGTTCACCACCTCGGGAATGACCGGGTTCACTTTGCCCGGCATGATCGACGAGCCCGCCTGCACTGCCGGCAGATTGATCTCGTTGAAGCCCGCACGCGGTCCGCTCGACAGCAGCCGGAGATCGTTGCAGATCTTGGAAACCTTGACGGCCACACGTTTCAGGACGCCCGACAATTGAACGAACGAACCGCAGTCCTGCGTGGCCTCGACCAGGTTTGCCGCTGTCACCAGCGGCATGCCGGTGATGGCGACGAGATGCCGACAGACCAGACGCGCGTAGTCCGGGTGTGACGTGATCCCTGTGCCGATCGCCGTCGCCCCCATGTTGATCTCGCAAATCAGCAATGCTGCTTCGCGCAACCGATCCTCATCCTCGCCAATCATCACGCCGTAGGTGCTGAACTCCTGGCCGAGCGTCATCGGCACCGCATCCTGCAACTGGGTACGTCCCATCTTCAGAACGCCCTCGAATTCGTCGGCCTTGCGTTCGAAACTCCGGCGCAGCACGCTCATCGCGTCGATCAGGTGAAACACCCCGTGATAGGTCGCGATCTTCACCGCCGTGGGGTACACGTCGTTGGTGCTCTGGCTCATATTGACCTGCTCGTTCGGATGCAGGTGCCGATAGTCGCCCTTATCGTGACCAAGAATCTCCAGCGCACGATTGGCGATGACTTCATTCGCATTCATGTTGGTGGAGGTGCCGGCGCCGCCCTGGACGACGTCTACGACAAATTGCTCATGCAGGCGGCCGGCGCGCACTTCTTCGCAGGCTGCGATGATCGCATCGCCGCGTGTCTTGTCGAGCAGCCCGAGCTCCATGTTCGACAGCGCCGCGGCCTGCTTGATCGCCGCGAGCGCATTGATGAGTTCGGGGTAGATGGAAATCGGAATGCCGGTGATCGGAAAGTTTTCGACAGCCCTGAGCGTATGAACGCCGTAATAAGCATCAGCGGGAACATCGCGGTTGCCCAACAGGTCGTGCTCGCTGCGCGTGTCGCTGGTCATGTCGGATTTCCTGAGTTTTCGCTATGAACAAGCGTCCTGGAAAGCAACGAACTCGTCAGGCATCCCGCGTCCCGATCGGGTCCAGTGAATTTCCGCAGCATAGCATCTCGGACGTGCGTGATGCCGATCATGACGGGCGTGATGTTGATTATTGTAGGGACTGCGCTGCGAGCGCTTCAGCCCGCCCGAGCCACCCTGCGCAGCGCGTGCGAGGGCCGCCGCCCAAAAACTAAGCCCGCCGGCCGCGCGATCGGCTCGATCGCTTCGCGACTGCGCTGCAGATGTTGCTTGGCCACTTCGACACGCGCGCGATGACGCTCGGCGCTGTAGCGTCCTCGCGGCGATGACGCCCCGGATAAGATGAAGGTCTGGGTAAAATGCCACGCAGGCACGCCAGCATGCCGGCGAGCCGCTCTACGCGAAGCCGCGATTCATTGGAGCGCGACCGGCACAGCCGGAGGCGCAGAACGGGTGCGTTATCAGGAGCCCGGCGTCCAGGCCTGATAGTCGCCGGTCGCCTTCGGGCGACGGCCCGAGGCCAATGTCGAGCCCGACGGGCGGTAGGCTGCCGGGGTGCCGGTCAGATTCGGCTGATGCTGCTTTTCCCATTCGCGCGGCGTATAGGACGTCTCGCTCGGCACCACATCGGTGGTGTGGTGGATCCAGCCGTGCCAGCCGGTCGGAATGCGGCTTGCCTCAGCATAACCGTTATAGATCACCCAGCGACGCTCGAAGCCGAGGGTCGGATCGATCTTGCCGCCCTTGGTGCGGTAATAGCGGTTGCCCTGCTCGTCAGTGCCCACCAGTTCGCCGAATCGGCTGGTCCACAGATCGGTCCCGAAGGTCGATCCGCTCCACCAGGTGAAGAATTTCAGCAAAAACTGTTTCATCTTTTGAGCCGTTCCAGGGACATCGTCGAGCCGTTGATGCCATCCGGGCAGCCAAATGTCCAGTTGCCGGCGCGACGCATGGTCGCTCGCAACTGTTTGTGAGCACACTTTCGCGCATGTTCTCCGCAATGCCATCTAAGTCGCAGGCCACGCACGGTTTTGTTCATGCCTTGTACATCGGGCAAGGCGTGAGATGGCCTGCAGATATGCAGTGAAACGACGGAACATGGCCCGCGCGAGACTGTTAGGAACATATCCAGATAGGAGAAGACGATGACTGGTTTGAAGATCCTGAGCGTTGCTGCACTCGCGGCGGTGGCGATCCCCAGCATGGTGACGCCGAGCTTTGCTATCGAGAAGCGTGTCGTCGTTGGTGGCCCCGGCGGCGGTGCCGTGGTCGGCGGGGGCGGCGGTGGCCCGCGCTTCGGTGGCGGCGGTGGTGGCTGGCACGGTGGCGGCCCGCGTTACGGCGGCGGAGGCTGGCATGGCGGCGGCCCGCGCTATGGCGGCTGGCGCGGCGGCGGGTTCGGCCCGGGATTTGCGGCCGGCGCGATTATCGGCAGCGGCATCGCTGCCAATAGTTACTACGGCGGCTATGGTTATAGCGGCGGCCCGTATTACGGCAGCAGCTACGGTTATTACGACGACGACGCGCCCGATGTCGTAGAGGTCGCTCCGACCACTGGCGGCGATGTGGACTACTGCATCCGCACCTACAAGTCGTACAATGTGCGCACCGGCACGTATCTCGGCTATGACGGCCAACGGCACGCCTGCCCGTAACGGCAGGTGCAATATTGATCGAGGGCGGCGCCTGGCGTCGCCCTTTGTCGTTTCCGGTTGCGCCGATTGGCACAACATCTAAGACTGGCCGACAACGACGCGTGAGAACTCCGGTGGAACTCACGCGCATCGACCTCGATCTATCCGATCGCTTTCGTTCAGAACCGGTGTGAGCAGTTTCAGTGGACGCGTCAGACAAGCCCAAGGTCGCAGCGCTGCATCCGAACGAAACCGAACGGCTGAAGGCGCTGCGGTCCTACGGCATTCTCGATACAGGCACCGAGCCCTCGTTCGACGACATTACCAAGATCGCCAGCTATGTCTGCCAGACACCGATCTCGATCATCAGTCTGGTTGACGATGGCCGGCAATGGTTCAAGTCGGAGGTCGGGCTTGGCGTGCGCCAGACGCCGATGGAGCAGTCGATCTGCGCCCACGCGATTCTCGAGCACAGCTTTCTCGAAGTCGAGGACGTCACCAAGGATGCGCGCTTCAACTGCAATCCGCTGGTGACAGGCGAGCCGCATGTGCGTTTCTATGCCGGCGCATTGCTGCGCACGCCCGACGGTCTGCCGCTCGGCACGGTCTGTGTACTCGACAACAAGCCGCGCGTGCTCTCGCCGGAACAGCGCGACGTGCTCGCTGCCCTCGCCCGCCAGGTGATGGCGCAGATGGAGTTCCGCCGCGCGCTGGTGCTCGCTGATCGGCTCCAGCGCAATATCAGCCGCCTGATGGCCGTTGCCGGTCACGACCTCAAGCAGCCGCTGCAAGTGATGGTGATGGCCATCGACCGCATCCGCAACAAGCTGACCGACGAGAAGGATCGCGAGCGGCTTGGCTATGCCATCGATGCCGGCATGCGGATGGCGGAAGAACTCGACCGCCTCGCCGAAACCTCGGTGCTTGGCGCGGGCCTCGGCGCCCCGAGCCTGCACGCGTTTCCGCTTCAGGACGTCTTCGATTCCATTCTCGTCAACTGGCGCCTGCATGCGGAAGCCAAGGGGCTCGGCCTCACGGTGCTGCCGAGCAAGGCGCAGATCGTCAGCGATCCCGGCATGCTGCGCGCGATCCTCGGCAATCTCGTCGGCAATGCAATCAAGTACACCGACCACGGCCGCGTGCTGGTCGGCAGCCGCAAGCGCCACAACGCCGTGAGCATCGAGGTGCTGGACACCGGGTCTGGCATTCCGAGCGAACAGCTCTCATCGATCTTCGAAGCCTTCCACCAGATCAATCCCGACAGCGAAGGCCTCGGCCTCGGTCTGTCGATCGTGCGCCGGACCGCCGAGGCCCTGGGTCACGAGATCGCCCTGAAGTCAGATCTCGCGCGCGGCTCGCATTTCACGGTCAAGGTGCCGCTGGCGGCAAGCGTCTAGCCCTTCGTCGCCAGCGCCACGCCGGCGAGCGTGAAACTCAGTGCGGCGATCTGTACGATGCCGAGCGGCTCATGCAGCATCACGGACGATCCCACGACGCCGATCACCGGCACTGCCATGGTGCCAATCGCCGCGACCGAGGCCGGCAGCAAGGTCAGCGCTGCGAACCAGCAGACATAAGCAAGGCAAAACCCGATCAACCCGACATAGGCGAAGGTCCCCCAGCCGACATAGGTCAGCGGCTGGGCATGCGGTGTCTCGAAAGCCAGGCCGATCAGCAGAACGGGCAAGCTACCAAGCACGATCTGCCAGCCCGCCGATGCGAGCAGCGGCATCGTGAGCGGATATTTCTTTCCGAGCACTGTGCCGCCGGCGAAACCACACGCGCCGGTGATGGCCATCACCAGGCCGAGCAGTTTCTGCTGCGTGACATGCACGCCATCCCCCGCCATCAGTGCCGCGATGCCGGCAAAGGCCATCAGCATCGCAACAATGCGCCGGAGCGAGAGATGCTCGCCAAGGATCTGCCAGGCCAGCAACGCAGCCCAGATCGGCATCGTATAGGCGATGACGGCGGCCTCGCCGGCCGGCAGCCAGAGCAGCGCCAGGCTCATCAGCGCCATCCAGCCGAACACATTGAGTAGCGCCAGCACGATCAAGCGCCCCCACTGCCCCGCCGGAACGCGCAGGCTCTCGCCGCGCACCAGCGCGAGCGCAGCCAGCACCAGACCGCCGATCACGCCGGCGCCGCCGCGGCCGGTCAGCGGCGGCCATTCGGTGAGTAGGAGTTTGGTCATCGGCCAGTTGAACCCCCAGCCGATCGAGGTGACGACGAGAAGCAGGAGACCGAGCGAGGCGATTCGCGGGCGCGAATCTGTCGAGTTCGAAACGGACATGAAAAGGCATTTCCGGCGGGAGATTCGGCGTCACCATGCGCGCATTTGTGGGTTCCGACCACCGCCAGTCGTGGGAACCGCCTACCCGGCTGCCGCAAGCCTGCAGGTCATCGCAATGCAATGCCGAAATGCGACACTCAAGGTGCCTGTGAACAGCGGGCACGAAGTCCTGAGCCGACACATTTCAAAAAATTTTCGGCTTTGGATTCCATGAGGACTCACCGATAGTTGGCCTCGATCAGGGCGTGGCCGAGCCCCTTGGTTATCCACCCTTTCCACCATATTTAGTATTTGATTCAGGAACCGTCACTAATCCTTGACGTGAGAGATCGGTTTGGCCTAATTTTCGGACTGTCCGGTGCGAGCAGTTATTCGTCCCGCCGGACGCTCCCAAAACGGTTCCGACCGGTCACTTCGTCCCTCCTAAGGAGGTTACGGGGATCGGGGATCTGTGCCCTGAAAACCAGAGCCTCGGAGCAGCAAAAAGAGCCGGAAAAACCGGCTCGAACCACGCGTTGAGGCGTTAGGATCAGGCGGCGACGCTTGGTCCGGGAAGCATGAACCCGGCAGTTCCGGGCGGCCGAAAATGGCCTTTGCATGCTCCAAAACAGAGACAAAAGGACCGGGTTCACCCGGGAAATCCTGCGGCATTCTTGAGGCAGCCCTGCGGCAACCTTGAGACCGTAAACAGAAATCACCGACCCACCAGATGTGGTGTCGGCCACTAGACGGGGCACGACGACGATGCAGATCACACGCCGCTATACGACCGAAGGACAGTCGCCTTACGCCGGGATCGACTTCCGCCTCACCACGTCCGAAATCCGCAATCCGGATGGCTCGGTCGTGTTCAAGGCCGACAATGTCGAAGTGCCGGAGTCGTGGTCGCAGGTTGCGTCCGACGTTCTCGCTCAGAAGTATTTCCGCAAGGCCGGCGTCGCTGCGCGCCTGAAGAAGGTCGAGGAAGAAACCATCCCGTCGTGGCTGTGGCGCTCGGTGCCGGACACCGATGCCCTCAACGCCCTGCCCGAGAATGAGCGCTTCATCGGCGAGCTCTCGGCCAAGCAGGTGTTCGACCGCCTCGCCGGCTGCTGGACCTATTGGGGCTGGAAGGGCGGCTACTTCACCTCCGAAGCCGACGCCCACGCCTTCCATGACGAGCTGCGCTACATGCTCGCCAAGCAGATGGTCGCGCCGAATTCGCCGCAGTGGTTCAACACCGGCCTGCACTGGGCTTACGGCGTCGATGGTCCCGGCCAGGGTCACTATTACGTCGACTGGAAGACCGGCAAGCTCACCAAGTCGAAGTCGTCTTACGAACATCCGCAGCCGCATGCCTGCTTCATCCAGGGCGTCGAGGACGATCTGGTCAACGAAGGCGGCATCATGGACCTGTGGGTGCGTGAAGCCCGCCTGTTCAAATACGGCTCGGGCACCGGCTCGAATTTCTCGCGCCTGCGCGGCGAAGGCGAAAAGCTCTCGGGTGGCGGACGCTCGTCCGGCCTCATGAGCTTCCTCAAGATCGGCGATCGCGCCGCCGGCGCCATCAAGTCGGGCGGCACCACGCGCCGCGCGGCCAAGATGGTCGTGGTCGATGCCGACCATCCGGATATCGAGACCTATATCGACTGGAAGGTGAAGGAAGAGCAGAAGGTCGCTGCCCTCGTCACCGGTTCGAAGATGAACCAGAAGCACCTCAAGGCCATCATGAAGGCCGCGGTGAACTGCGAAGGTTCGAACGACGACTGCTTCGATCCCGAGAAGAACCCGGCGCTGCGCCGCGAGATCAAGCTCGCGCGCCGCGCGCTGGTCTCGGACAACATGATCAAGCGCGTGATCCAGTTCGCCAAGCAGGGCTACAAGGACATCCAGTTCGACGTCTACGACACCGACTGGGACTCTGAGGCCTATCTCACCGTCGCCGGCCAGAACTCGAACAACTCGGTCTCGCTGAAGGACGATTTCCTGCGCGCCGTCGAAACCGACGGCACCTGGGATCTGATCGGCCGCACCAATGGCAAGGTCACCAAGACCCTCAAGGCCCGCGACCTCTGGGAGAAGATCGGCCACGCCGCCTGGGCCTCGGCCGATCCCGGCCTGCACTTCAACACCACCATGAACGACTGGCACACCTGCAAGTCGTCCGGCGATATCCGCGCGTCCAATCCGTGCTCGGAATACATGTTCCTGGACGACACCGCATGCAACCTCGCCTCGGCCAACCTGCTCACCTTCTACGATATCGAATCCAAGCGTTTCGACATCGAAGCCTATGAGCATCTGTGCCGGCTCTGGACCGTGGTGCTCGAAATCTCGGTCATGATGGCCCAGTTCCCGTCGAAGCCGATCGCCGAACTCTCCTACGAATTCCGCACCCTCGGTCTCGGCTATGCCAACATCGGCGGCCTCTTGATGACCATGGGCCTGCCCTATGACTCCAAGGAAGGCCGCGCGCTGTGCGGCGCCCTTACCGCGGTCATGACCGGTGTGGCTTACGCGACCTCGGCCGAAATGGCCGGCGAGCTCGGCCCGTTCCCGGGCTACAAGAAGAACGCCGCGCATATGCTGCGCGTCATCCGCAACCATCGCCGCGCCGCCCATGGCGACACCCACGGCTATGAGAAGCTCGCCGTCAATCCGGTGGCGCTCGACCATGCCTCCTGCCCGCAGGCGGACATCGTCACCCGCGCCAAGCTGGCCTGGGACCGTGCCCTCGAACTCGGCGAGACCTATGGCTATCGCAACGCCCAGACCACCGTGGTCGCCCCCACCGGCACCATCGGCCTGGTCATGGATTGCGACACCACCGGCATCGAGCCCGATTTCGCGCTGGTGAAATTCAAGAAGCTCGCCGGCGGCGGCTACTGGAAGATCATCAACCGCGCCGTCCCGGCTGCACTGCGTGTGCTCGGTTATCGCGAGAGCGAGATCGCCGAGATCGAGGCCTATGCCGTCGGTCACGGTTCGCTGTCCAACGCGCCGGGCATCAATGCCTCGACCCTCAAGGCCAAGGGCTTCACCGACGAAGCGCTGGCCAAGGTCGAGAAGGCCCTGCCGACCGCCTTCGACATCAAGTTCGCCTTCAACAAGTGGACCTTTGGCGAGGACTTCCTCCGCGACACCCTGAAGATCGAGGCCGAAGCCATCGCGGCCCCCGGCTTCGACCTGCTCGCCGCGCTCGGCTTCACCAAGCGCGAGATCGAAGCTGCGAACGTGCACATCTGCGGCGCGATGACGGTGGAAGGTGCCCCGCACCTGAAGGCCGAGCACTATGCCGTGTTCGATTGCGCCAATCCCTGCGGCAAGATCGGCAAGCGCTATCTCTCCGTGGAAAGCCACATCCGCATGATGGCGGCGTCACAGCCCTTCATCTCGGGTGCGATCTCCAAGACCATCAACATGCCGAACGACGCCACGGTGGAGGACTGCAAATCCGCTTACCTCCTATCCTGGAAGCTGGCGCTGAAGGCCAATGCGCTCTATCGCGATGGCTCAAAACTCTCGCAGCCGCTCAACTCGCAGCTCATCTCCGATGAGGACGAGGACGAGGATGCCATCGAGACCCTGATGGAGAAGCCGATGGCGGCCCGCACCGCCGCGATCTCCGAGAAGGTGGTCGAGCGTCTGGTCGAGCGCATCGTGGTCATGCGCGAGCGTGAGAAGATGCCGGATCGTCGCAAGGGCTACACCCAGAAGGCCGTGGTCGGTGGCCACAAGGTCTATCTGCGCACCGGCGAATATGATGACGGCCGCCTCGGCGAGATCTTCATCGACATGCACAAGGAAGGCGCCGCACTCCGCTCCTTCATCAACAATTTCGCCATCGCCGTCTCGCTGGGTCTCCAGTATGGCGTGCCGCTGGAGGAATATGTCGACGCCTTCACCTTCACCCGCTTCGAGCCCGCGGGCCCGGTGCAGGGCAACGACTCGATCAAGTTCGCGACCTCGATCCTCGACTACGTGTTCCGCGAACTCGCGGTCTCCTACATGTCGCGCTTCGACCTCGGCCATGTGGATCTGTCCGAGACCGGCTTCGATGCGCTGGGCAAGGGCGAGGAAGAAGGCAAGGCGCCGGATGAAGCGAGCAAATATGTCTCGCGCGGCCTGACCCGTTCGCGCACCGACAATCTCGTCGTCATGCGCGGCGGCGCCACCGCCGTGTCGTCGAACAACGACAGCGCCCCCGCCGGCGGCAGCCGCGTCACCGCCTTCTCGGGCGGCCGCACGGGTGATGCTGTCGAAGGCGCCGTGGCGCTGAAGACCGCCGAGCCGACGGTTGCTTTGTCACCGACCGAAAAGCTCGAGGCTCAGGCCTGGAGCAAGGCCGGTACCGCCGCCGCAACCGCCCCCACCAAGGCAGAGCGCCGCGCGGAAGCCAAGGCCAAGGGCTATGAAGGCGACATGTGCGGCGAATGCTCGAACTTCACGCTGGTGCGGAATGGCACGTGCATGAAGTGCGATACTTGCGGCAGCACGACGGGTTGTTCCTGATACTCCTCCTTGCTTGTGGGGTCGGACAAAGTTGTCCATCCCACGCACTTCGGTGTCCATCTTTAACGGTCTGCGATGTCCATCGCAGACCGGCCGGCACAACCGGACGCGTCGAGTCTCGCCGCGCCCGGCGGCGCTCTGGAATCAACGGAGGAAGGCAATGGAGAAGCCGCGTTTGGCGGACGCCCTCGCGTCGCGTCCCGAGTTTTTGAAGTTCGTCGAGACACTCGCGGAGGCGCAGGCGCGGACAGACCTGCGCGATATCGTCAGCCTGACGGAGGAACTGGGCGAGGTCTCCGAGGCGCGCAAGCGCGGCCGACTAGCGAGCAGGAAAGACCGCCGGAGGCCGTGAGGGGATCTTACCGCGAGACGCATCTCTAGATGCGACGACAGACATGTGGTTCCTTGGCCTGACAAAACAAAGGCCCTGCCATCGCTGGCGGGGCCTCTTGCTATTCGATCGCTCGATACTGGATCGGCGGTCTCAGCGCCTGAGGAGGCCGATCAACTGAGCTTGCGTCCCTAATTCCCGCGCCTGGTCGCGTTGCGGATGACGGCAAAACAGATTTCGGAGCGTTCACGCCCCGTTTCCGGACCTTGGATTTGCGATTTATGAACGCCGGCAAGTAACGCTCGACGAGACGGCGCACGGTCTTCTCATGAACTCCGACCGCCTCGGCAATCGCCGTCAGAGGCTGCCGCGACACCTCGTTCTCGATGAACCGCACCAGTCGGTGTGTCATGCGCAGCGTGCCGTCCATTTCGGGCAGCGGCTGCAAGAAAGTCCCCAGGCAGGATGTGCATCGGTAACGGCGGCGTGTCACCTCGATGCGGACAGCCATGCCATCCTCCGCGGGGAGGTCTCGAAAGGCGGTGACCTTTCTGCCATGAGCCCGGAGCGCGGTCCGGTCTCCGCATGTCGGGCAACGCTCGGGATCCTTACCGTACCGCGCCGCGATCACAACCAGGCGCCGGCTCGACCGCGTGCGAATGGCCTTGTCATCAATATGCCAATCAGGAAAGTCGAACGATTCCGCCACCTCGGCCTCCGGGATGTCGGCGGCCAAGATCAGATATTCGGCTTATCGTGTTGCTACCGAACCTTAGCCGAAGCCGCTAAATCCCCGAGAACGCTTAAGGATTGGAGATCGCATCGATTAAAATCGATTCGGCTTTTCGTGTGGGACACCGTCCCCTGGCAATGCCCGTCTCGTGAAAGCGATCATTTTGGCGAGAAGCCCGGCGGCTCGTCCGATGAATCCGATTGGTGCCGTTCGGTCCGGGCTCGCTCCGAGGCCTTACGGATCATGATGGAGAATTCCATCGAATCTTCAGGAAGCGGGCGTCGCGTTCCCAGAGCCTGCCCTAGCGCCGTCCGGACTTGCGACAAGCCGAGATAGTGGGCTTTCTGCGCGGGATCCATCACAGTGTAGGCGGCCCCCGTCAGCGCTCTCAGAACCTCGACCTCGATGGAAGGATCGGAGCCCGCTGCGTCCAGGAGCACGTCCGCATCGACCCCGGCTACGTTTGGCCCAGGTCCGTTAGCGGCGATGTGAAACATCTCCATGACCACTCGACTGCTGACGGGATCCGGTGGGTCGGCCAATGGACGCAGGCGGTCAGCCTGATCGACTAGATCTCCACCCTTGAGGTCGCGCGCAGCGATGCGGAGATCGACCTCCCTCCCGAGACCAGACGGCAGATTGCCGGTCTCAAGCCATTCCTTCCTGACCGAGTAGGCCGCTGCATACGCCAGGAGGAAGCGATCGGAGATCTTCTCCTCGCCCTTTTCGTGCCGCCGAATGAGATCGAAGGCGATCCCGAACCTGGTGCGGTGTCTCACGGTGCCCGAGAAGTCGCGCATCGTCGCGGCGAACCGAACCCGTGCTCCCATGTCCACCCTGCCCCGTTCCAGAGGCGTCAGACCCGGTCGGACTCTGACTTCCTTGTTCCGGTGGCGTTCCAGAGCGGCCCTTCTGCGATTATTCGACGTCTCCAGCTTGTTCAGGCGCCGCTCATCGATCCCACGCTCCCGCAGCAAAATCTCCGGATCGACGCCGAATGCCGCAGCGAAGATCCCGGCAAACTTCGGGGTAATGCGCGCAAGGCCTTCTTCCATCTCCCAGTATGTGGACCGGTCCCAACCGTGATGGTCCGCGGCTTCGTCCGCAGTGAGAAAGCCCGAACGCAGGCGTGCTTCTTCCAGAAGCGCAGCGTTTTCGAGGTTGCCACCGACGTCGGCCATCCGAATTTCCTTTCGGAGGCCATCCGACTCCGGATTGCTGCAAGGCGCAACGTGCGCCGGTCGGAAGTTGGAGATCGCCGTTCCTCTGCCTAAGTTCGAGGGACCGAGGGTGAATCATGCGTCTCACAAACGAGGACATCGGCTCGATCAAGGCATGCGCGGAGAAGCACTTCGGCGCAAATTGCGTCGTGCGGCTGTTCGGCTCGCGCGTCGACGACACCCGTCGCGGCGGCGACATCGATCTGCACATCGAGGTCGAGGACGATGCACTCGCGACACTCAGTCGCAAGATTGACTGCCTTTGCGACCTCGAGCGGGAAATCGGAGAACGGCGGGTCGATCTGCTGCTCGAAGGGCCGTCCCGCAAGAACGGCTACATCGATGCCGTTGCCCGCGAGACCGGGGTGCAGCTGTGAGCCCCGACGAGTTGGCGCCTGTCCAGTGCGGCGAGGCCTCCGAAGGCCATCCTGACCTGATCGACCACGCCGCCCGCCGAACCAGCTACGGAGCATCCGGCTTGCTATCCGCGGCTGATGGCCAACAGGCAGGATACACTTGAGCTGCACGCGGAAGTAGGCATCGCAACTTTCTTAAAGCTGAGATAAAGATCGCCGACGGCAAGTCCGCGAGTCTTGCCGTCAAAGAATCCGGAGGAGAAATGGCGCGGAAGTTCGCTGACATCGTCGTGGTGGTACCGGGCCTGATCGGATCGGTGTTGTCGAAAGATGGAATAGCGCTCTGGGACATGGCCCCCGGGGCGATCTACCGGCTGATACGTGGCGGCGCACTGGACCAGATCACTCTGTCTGGACCCGACGAAGAAACCGACGACATCGGGGACGGCATCGAAGCCACAGCTCTCATCGACAACGTCGAAATGATCCCCGGATTCTGGAAACAGGGCGGCTATTCGATCCTCGGCCGGAAGCTGATCGATGGCATGGGACTTACGCGGGGGGAGAACTATTTCGAGTTTCCGTACGACTGGCGCCGAAGCAATCGCGTCTCGGCGCGGAAGCTGGCGACATCCGTACAGGCATGGCTCGCTTCCTGGCGGGAGAAGAGCGGCAACAGCGAAGCCAAGGTCGTCTTCGTGGTGCATTCCATGGGAGGCCTCGTCGCCAGGCACTATATCGAATGCCTTGGCGGCTGGAAGTCCACGCGCACCCTGATCAGCTTCGGCACGCCCTATCGGGGGTCAGGCAACGCACTCGGATTCCTCTGCAACGGCTTCGCGTGGAAGATCGGTCCGCTGCAGGCGTTCGACGGTACCCAAGCCCTACGTTCGTTCGACTCGGTCTACCAATTGCTGCCGGCGTATCCGTTCGTCGAGACAGGCGATTCCGAATTGAAACGCGTGTCCGAGCTCGATCTTCCCAATCTCGACCGGCAGCGCGCCATGCGAGCACGCGCATTTCATGACGAAATCTTCGACGCACAGAAGCGCAACGCGACATTGGACGGATATGCGTCGTACGTCCGGCCCATCGTCGGCATCGAACAGCCTACATTTCAGTCAGCCACGTTCCATGACAGCGCGCTAACGCTTCTTACCAGCTATGAGGGCGAGGACGACAAGGGAGACGCCACCGTTCCGCGTGTCTCGGCGATACCCATCGAGGTCGGGAAGGAAGCCGCGCTCTACATCGCCAATTCGCATTCCGCCCTTCAGAGCGACGACACCTCTGACGCTCAGATACGCGGCATTCTGACGGAGCCGACGATCGATCTACGAAAATTCCGAGCGGGCCCGGGTCAGCTCGGCCGCGTCGGATTGCATATCGACGACGCCTACGCGGCCGGAAAGCCATTCACCATCGCTGCGACGACCACCCGAAGCGTTCAGCGGATCAAGGCTTCGATGGTACGGCTCGACGCGCCGGCGCAGACAACCGTAGTGTCGCTATGGCCGTCGGAGGGCATGTACAAAAAGGACGTGGCGTTGCCGGCCGGGCTTTATCGCATCGACACCGAACACGAAGATCTCAGCCCAGTCAGCGACGTCTTCATGGTCGCAGACGAGCCATAGGAACCGACGCGCGATGGCAGACCATGGGATCTGGGAGATTCGGTTGCGCCGCGACGAATGGGGTCGCCTGCGGCGGCCACAAGACGAGGCGCGACCGCTGGATCACCTCGCTGATTTGACGCGACGAAACAAGCGACTTTGGGAAGAGGCGTTTGCCGCATTGGAGTCGATGAGCACCCAGATCTTCACGCTCCATATCACCTGCTCACAGACCCGGATGGCCATCGAAGGCAGCGTGGCCAGCACAGATGCCAAGCAGAGGATTATCGATCTGTTTGTCCGAGTCCTCGACAGCGCCCCTCCTCCCGGCCCGTTTCTGGTTCAAGACATTCAGGTCACAGCTCCCTTCCGCCCAGCACATCAGAACGATCTCGAGCGGTACGTCGCCAAAAGCGACAGCAACACACTTGCCATGGATAGCGCCCTCGAGCGCTCATCGCCTCAGGACGTTGACGTTGACCGATACCCGAGCATCACCGCAGACAAACCTCCAGTCGTCGGACAGGTCTTCCGCTTTCAGGTCGCCTTGAACGCTGAGCCTACGGGGCCCGTTGCGGAGCCCATTTCGATCAAGAACGTTCCAGGCGACTGGCGCGTCCTAAAAGTCGAAGTTGAAGTCCATTCATCGCGTCTCCTCTTCAAGGAGGGCGAAAACAGAAAGACGATCAACATCGTTCGTCAGGGAAAGACTTTACCCGTAAGCTTCACGGCGACCGTCCAGGACGCGGGCGACGCCGCGCCTCCGATGGAGATCGTGGCGATATTCACCTATGAACACCGCTTCAGCGGCATGATCCGCCAGACATTCGAGGTCGAACGATCCGCCGAGGCGCCGAGCGGCACTGTAGCGCCTGTTAACGTGATGACGGCCGAGGCAGCCGACCTAACAGTCAAGATCGTTCGTCTAGATGCCGCAGGCAACTATCTATGGAGCGTCGATGCCCCCCGTGGGCGCAGTCTGGGATCTTCGACTCGCGAGGCATTCGTCAATCTCGGAGTATCCACAGGCGATTTCGCCATGGGATTGCTGCGTGACTGCCCCGGCTTCGCGGCAGGTCAGCATGCGAGCAAACTGCGTGGCATCGGCGAGCAGATTTGGAAGGTCAGTCCGGAGCCTTTCAGGGCGCTATACCGGGACCTGCACCGTACGCTCGGGCCTTCGTTCCCGATCCAGATCGTGACTGACGAGCCGCACATCGCGTGGGAAATGATGCATCCAGACGATGAAGCCGGCATCGATCGTCCGGATCACCTGTTCATGACGCACCCGATCGCGCGATGGTTCGTGGAGACCGACGGGCGGATGTTGCCGACCTTCGGGCGCGGCTCCATCGCCAGCTTCGTCCCGAAATACGAGGACGAAGAAAGCCTCGCCATGGCACTGGATGAAGGACGATGGCTGGCGGATAACCTCGACGCGGTGCCCCAAGAAGCGACCTACAAGGGGTTCACCGACTTCTGGGGCGACGGGATGCCCGACAAGCCGGTAGCCATCCTGCATTTCGCAGGTCACGGAGACATCGATGCCGCTGGCATCGCGAAGATCAAACTGATCGACGGCTGGGTCAGCTGCAACGACGTGCATGGCGGCGTTAAACTCGGTCGGGCATACGGAACGTTCGCCGTATTGAACGCCTGCAAAGTCGGCGTCGCGGACTATCAGCTCGGTCTCGCATCCGGATGGGCCGCAAGCCTAACCAACCGCGGTTTTCGAGGCGTTCTAGCGCCCTTGTGGGCAGTACAGGACGAATGCGCTTCGGTGATTGTTCGGGACTATCTCGGAGACTTCGTCGGAGGTGTCACGATCGGCAAGGCCATGCAGAAGGCCCGCGCTGCGAGGCGCGATGTGTCCGCGACGGCCTACGCCTACGTGGTCCACGGCGATGTCATGGCGCGGATGGACGCCAAGGAATCGGCTTAGGTCGAGGCGGTGCCCGCATCCGCGAACAGTTCGGCCGGGATCTTGGGAAAAACCTCGGCGAATAGGTCCCCACCCGCGTCGGCGGGCGTCCGGATCGATACGATTAGCGAGTAGTTTATCGTCCGTTCATACCGGTCTTGTCCCGGCATATCGCCCCACCAACCGCGCACCGGCACGACGGATATCCCATCTCGATCGGCGAGCTGATACGCCTTTCCTCGCCAGATGTCCTGAACGAGCGTTCCCTTGGAGCGGGACGGAAGCACCCATCCCTCGCCACTTCCCGCGCTCTCGGTCATGTCGCCGCCCGCAAGCTGATTGTTGCGCAGTTGAGCCCGTTCATCGCTCTCGCCGGACCGCTTCACGTCGAACTTCAGCCGATGCGACGGATATCGATCGCTCGCACGGTTTCTGGCGGCAGCGTGAGGATCCGGTTCGACGAAGTAGGACAGCGTGCAGCGCATCTCGACCGGCGTCTGGTTCAGGTCCCTCAGCACCTCCTCCGGCCACGGCAGCTTGAAATACTTCATCTCCTTAAGCCGAATGCTCTGCGGCTTGCCGTCCTTGAGCGGCCGCTCGTACGGTTGCATGTCGTCTTCGACGATGAGAGTCAGCGCGTTCGCCGCGCTCGCAAAAAGGCGCTCCTCGTCGGGCACGCCCCAGCCGTATCGGCCGAGCAGAAGATCCATGACGTCCTGATTGGAGTAGCCCGCGTCCCGATCGCGCTCGGCCTGCGCGAGCATTGCGGGCGTCCACTCCGCCGAGTGGGCCAAGAGGCCTCTGATCGTCTCCATTCGGTAAAGCGGATATCGCGCCGCAAGCCGGGCTGCGAGCCCGGCCGCCATGGCTGTCGCCGTGCTGGTCTCTCCAGAGATCGTCAAAGGCGAGATCGGAGCCTGATGCGACGTCGTCACGACCATGTGCGCCGGCGACGGCCTGCTGAACACACCGTCGCGCTCCACCAGGAAGTTTCCTCCCTCCATGACGAGGTCCGGCTTGATCGGATGCGGCCTGGACCAGCGCTTGGCGGTCCGGGAAGTCGGCATCAGGTCTCCCACGGGAGCAACCATGACGTCGCTGGAGCTCGGATCCTTGAGGCTCACGGCGCCGACCGAAAGCGCGTTGACCGCCTGCGCGGGCGCCTGGATCGCATAGTTCTCGTTGCGGTCCTCGTACTCCGCGATCTGATAGGGCTCTTCCAGAGAATGGGGTGCGTTGCCGACGGCGGCGCAGAACAGGCGTGTGTTGTCGCCGTCGCCATAGGCAAGTTGGTCGAGAACCGCCGACGTACTGGTGGGACGTCCGTTCTCCTCTTCGCCCTGGGCGGTCTGCGCCAGGCAGAAGACCCGCCGGTGCGGTTCGCGCTCCACCAACGCGACAGCGCTCATTAGCGCGTCGCGTGCCGGCACTTCTCCCGTCGGGGTCGGCGCGGCCACGACCACGGATTCCAATGCGGTCTCAAGCGCCATCAGCGATGAGGACGTCAGCCCCTCGAGATCGCCGAATTGCGCGACGCCGGCCATCCTGGTGCCGTGGCCCGAGCGGTCGTTCGTCCCCCACGACTCGACGACAGTGAAACAGCGGCTTTGAGGTAGCGATGAAGAGAGCAGATCGTGGCTTCGATTGACGCCCGTATCCAGGAGAGTGACGCGAGGCGCGTCTGCCGGCGGCCCCAAAATCCGCGATGCGACGTTCTCCATCACCGCCGCCCTCCGCTCGGGCTCCATGTCGTAGAAGTCGGAAACGAAGGTCGACGCGCTTCTGAGTTCGACGACAGAAGCGCTGGATCGCACAAGGGCTTCCAATTGCTGCGGCGTGGCGGAGACATTTCGCACGACTGTCTCGATGAAGGCCGTCGGCTTCCCCAGCAGCTTGATGCCGAGCTTGTCGATGGCTTTCAAGAAGGAGTTCTCGAAGCCCGGAAGGGTCCATACCTCCCACTCGGTTTCGGTCCTCTTCTTCGGGAAACGATCGATCTGATCCGTCCAGAAATCCCTCAATGTCGAACTGCGGATGGTCGCTCCGCTTTCGAAAAGCCAGAAATTCCTCGGCCGCCCCTTATCGTCTTCCTCCTCGTCGTCGATATCATCGTTGCCGACGGCCTCCGGCGCGTCGCGCCACTCGGCATACTCATCGAGGTTCTTGCGCAGAGTCTCGAGGCTCTTCTTGGCAATGAAAAAGGTCGCCTGCTCGGGAGCATCGGGCGCGTCATCGTCCTCGCTCGCGCGGCGGACGGACAGCAGTTTCAGGCCTGGTGAGGTGGCGCGCTTGCTGCCAACCTCGATCGGAACCGATGGGCGTGCGGAGACGGTAATCGCCGCTCCACGCTTTGCGGCAGGAACCCCGCTCTCCTGCTGCGAAGCAAGAACATTTTCGAGGTCGGCGATGCTTTCGTCGAGCTGCCTCCGCAGCGCTTGTGCGTGCGCCGCTCTGTCAGAGATCGCAGGCGGACGCTTCTTGTTGCCGCCTCCCCGCGCCCGGAAATCCTCCGACGCCTTGCCAAGGCCTCGAAGATGGATATGCCGATACTTCTCATCCGCCATGTCGCCGGTACTCACCCGTCGGGCGACATCGATTCGCCGCCTACTCGCGGTGGATGTTAGCCCGATCGCTCAACGCGCGACATAGAACTTCCGTGGTCAACACCCTCTCATGGGCGAGCACCGCGACACGGCCGGCGTTTTCCGCCGCGGCGGCGAGGTCCGCTTGGCTCAATCCACCGGCGCAGGAATCGACTTCTGACCATGCGAGCGCTTCTCGGTCGAACCGGAGCAAGTTGTTGCGCAGAACCTGACGCGCCTCTTCCGGCGACGGGTTCGCATATGCGAACGCCTCATCGAACCTGCGAAAAAGCGCAGAGTCCAGCAAGGATCGATGATTGGTCGCGGCGATGATAAGGCTGAGGGATTGATCCTCCTCCAGAAACTGCAGGAACGAGTTCAGCATGCGGCGAGCCTCGCCGATGTCGTTCTCGGATCCCCGGCTCGCGGCCAGCGCATCCACCTCATCAAAGAAGTAAACGCCGCGAGCAGTGTGCATCGCATCAAAAATCAGGCGGAGCTTTGCAGCGGTCTCGCCCAGATACTTCGTGATCACGCCGTCCAAACGGATCTTGAAAAGCGGCAGGCCGAGCTCGCAGGCCATGGCTGCGGCGGTCATCCCCTTGCCGGTCCCGGGCGGTCCGGAGAAAAGAAATTTTCTGCGGGGCTGCATTCCCTCGGCTTCGAGCGTTTCGCGCTCGCGATGCTCTCGCACCACCCATAAGATCCTCTCGCGCAGATCCGAATTCACGACCAGATCCGACACCCGGACTTCGGGGTACGAAGCCTTTACTAACGAAGACAGCTCTCCCCGGGGGGCGGCCATCGGAATCGGACCAACAGGTCGGCTATTAGTAGCCTGGCTGCGCACGCGTTGGACGAGGTTCTTGATCTCGTCCGCGACCTTGTTCTTTCCCGCCTTGTCGGCGTCGCTCGCGATGTGCTCAGCAATCGACAGAAACTGTTGGTTGTCCCCTGCCGCGTGGCTCCGGATCATGGCGAGTATCTGCTTGGAATTCGTCATGACACTTCCTTTCCGGACGGCCCGTCCAGAGCGGTGGATATAATCTTCTGGGCTTTCGGAAAAAGATTAACA
Source organism: Bradyrhizobiaceae bacterium PARB1 (assembly GCA_002256345.1). Lineage (GTDB taxonomy): Bacteria > Pseudomonadota > Alphaproteobacteria > Rhizobiales > Xanthobacteraceae > Tardiphaga. Next base: position 737,512 of record NKIY01000002.1, read on the forward strand.
AATTTACGCAATATACGCAAATCGTTTTCGGAAACACCGCGGATCCATGATTCCACGTCAGCGACCGTCCCGTCCACGGGCTCCTTCGGCGAACTGACCAACTTGTGGACACGTCGCTCCAGCTCTGCTGAGAACATCTGAAATTTCAGAGCCCTACTGACTGTCGAGACATCCACCTTCAGCACGCGTGCCGCCTGTGAATAGTTGAGGTCAGACGCGGTCATCCAGTTGCTCAATTGCTGGGCCACGTCCGGTCGATGCCGCTTGGGAGGTCTTCCTGCCATGTTTGTCTTTATTGCATAAATTGTTTTTACGCGCAATCCGGATTGTAGGCGATCGAGGCAGCCTCTCGCTCGGCGGCAAACATGCTCGCACTCAAACGCGAATTACGACTCGACTTATGTTCTCTATATGTTCTAATTCATGGCATGAACAGACACCCAGCGAGCTGGCGCATGCCGTCCCTAGACAGATGGAAAATCTTGAGGCCGACGCCCTCCGGAAACAAATCTCAAGCTCCGCCGGCCCGCAAAGTACGGACATGCCGCCCGAGTATTGGGACGCCGTCCTGAGCGACCCCAGCGCGGGCGCACGCCCGTCAGGCGGTGTCCCCGTTCAGCAACGCCGCCTATCCGAGATCCCTCGTGATGTGCTGCGGGTCACCTTAAGCAGAGAAAGCGGGTTCGAGGAGCTCTGGTCGATCATGGACGAGCGCCGAACGGCCAGGCGTGGATCGTCGACCACGTGATCGACTTCTTCCCCTTCCGAAAAACAATCTGATCGTTCGAAACGTGCTGCCCTCGATGATCAATCCGAGCTGTTTCGGCAGCTATCCGTTCATCTGTCTAATCGCCACCGCGTAACGCTTCAAGGCGTAGTTAAACGCGAGAGGCAATCATCATTGATGATCCTGGTGTTCAGATGCAGCGTCGCCGCCCGTTCGGGCGTGACCTTGGGATGCACCATGACGGGCGTCGCGCGGCTACATCATCAGATTTGAGCCCCTCGCGTCGATCCAGACGCGAGGGGCATTCTCAAAAGGGACGTCTTGATAGATCTGCTCGAGCTCAATCTCGAAGCCGACGGCCGCGAATTTCAGTACATGCTCAGGGGCGAGGAGCACTTCACGATCCCATCCCTCCTCGCTCCGAAAGTAATGCTCGATCCTGGGTGAGTCCGCATACGCCAATACGATGTGCTGAATGGTAGGCATCTGCTTATAGAATTCGAGTTTGACGCCGCGATCGCGATCCATGGTCGAAGGCGAGAGAACTTCCACGATCACGACGGGATCGGTGACATAGTCTCTGGTGTTCACCGGGCCGCAGCGGACCAGGATGTCCGGCTTGAACTTGTTCTTCGCCGAGCGGTCGTCCGTCGCGGAAACCCTCATATTTCCGGTTATGGCGCTGCAACCGCCCGGTCGAACCGCGGTGTGGAGAGGTGCTGCGATATTGGAAACAATCTGTTCATGGATCAGCGTGGGGTTGCCCATGGCCACGACATGTCCGTCGACGAGCTCATAGCGGTCTGCGCCTTCAGGAGCCTGCTCCATGATGCGATCGAACTCGTCGATAGTCGTCGTTCCCAGCTTTACGGCTGCCTGGGCCATCGCATTTCCCTTCGCATCTGCCGATAGGTCGGCATCTTGTTTCTATATGGCGCTCCGGGCGGCGAGGCTCAACAGCCGTCAAGGTTGCATCGTTAACGGCGGTTCCGACTCGACATTTGTTCTTTATTTGTTCTAATGCCGCCATGACCAATCATTCCGCAAGCTGGCGCATGCCGACACCGAAACAGATGGACCGGATGGAGGCCGAGGCCGTCCGGAAGCGGGCCTCGGGTATGACCGGCGCGGAAAGCACCGACATGCCGCCCGAATACTGGGATGCGGTCCTGAACGACCCAGGTGCGGACGCCCGCCCGGCCGGCGGCGTCCCCCTTCAGCAGCGGCGTCTGTCGGAGATTCCCCGCCACGTGCTGCGGGTATCCTGCCGACGGTGCGACCGTGTCGTCGAGATTCAGACCGCTGACGCTATCCGCCTCCATGGACCGCATGCCGTCTGGAAGGACGTCGGCATGCGTCTCCTCGACGACGGCTGCCGACAGAGGACGGGTAGTCGCGAGGATGACGGCTGCTGGCCGTCGTTCTAAGTCAGCGAGGCGACGCCCAACGCCTTGCACGAGAAACGGTGAAAACAACACTCGTGGGTTGCATCGTGGACCGATACGAGCGAGCAAAGAGGGGTAATGATCCCGGAGCCTCCTATGCTGATCGCCGTCGAACTCCCCTTTTCCTATTGGCACCGCCAGGCTTTCAGCGCGGAAATCGAAGCATCCTTCGATCGCGAAAGCGAGCGGATGGCTATCAACGACGAGGCTGAGCACGGAGAGCGCGCTTTGGCAGCCGAAGACTTCGAGGAAATCTTGCGCGATCTCGTCGATGAAGAAGCGCTGCTCGATGCTGCGGAAAAAGACTACGTCGCGGGCTTCGCTCAAGCGATGTCCGCAGAGGCAAAGTTCAAAGTTTTGCTCAAGAAGCGCAAAGGCGACGCCGAAGAGTCGCTCACGCGGCTGATCGACCGGGACGTCGCACGCCGCCTTGTGGGGAACGAGGAAGCCGCCGACGACGAACTCGCTTCCGCGATCGAGGATCTCTTTGCAGGATGGATGGAAAAGGAAGGGTTTAAGCTGGAGATCCTCGAATACGTGGCATGTTTTACCGATGCACTCATCTGCGATCGCCTCATCAAGCAGCGCGAATTCGACAAACACGCAAATCGACTCCGCCGCGAAAAGCACGGCCCTCCCGCCCGGGCACCGAGGCGCAAGCATCCCCGCACGCGCCGACCGATCCCCGGCCAAGGCGATCTGGTTTTGGAATCGCCTGGAGGCAAATTGCACTGACGAAGATCAACACAACGACCAAACTGGCTGAATGTTCTCCATCGGCAGATCGCGCTAGTGCGTCGTACTACTGCGGCGGAGGTGCCGGCGCTCGTCCATCGGCCATCTCCAGCGCACGCAGCGGGCGTCGCTCCAGATCGAACGTGTCGACGACGAGCGTGGGCACTTCCGACGAAGTGACTCCCAGGTGCTGAAGCAGCTTCTGATCGGCCCTCCATAGGGGGTGGATGACCAGCAGTCTACGATTCACGCTTCCTCGGCCATCCGTCTCGACGAGGCAGGGCAGTCTCATGTCGCCCTCCGGCTCCATGCGCCAGAATTGCGGGCGCATCGATGCCACGGACTGCGCGAGTGCATGCGCCCTTTCGAGCCAACCATTCAATTCCGGATGGGAGACGAAATCGCCATCGAGACCACACTGATAGGTGAGGTCGGTCATGGCGCGCAGATAGGCGAGACCGAGACGCCAATCCAACAAAGGGTGGTACCGTCGGTTCTGATACTGCTGGATGCACATGTAGCACGCAGTGGAACACCGGTCGCCGTGATCTACCGTCATGAAATCGACGAGCGGCCATTCGGCCGGCGCATTCAGAATCTCGTCGATGATCCGCGCGACGTCCGGACGCCCGTCCGCCCCGGCCTGGCAGAGCCTTCTGCACAAACCCGACCCGTTGATCAGCGTGTCGGCAATCTGGAGAAGCGGACGGCCGTGCCGAAGACGCGGCTCCAGCGCCTCGAATTCGTCGGGTGCCACGTCGAGCTCCAGCGCGGCCTTTTGCACCACCAGGTGCGTCGCACTGATAGCGGCCGCCCGGGCCGCTATGTGCGTCCGAGCGCCGGCCTTCGCGACCAGGTCGATGTTGAGCCGCTCGTTGAACCGCATGGCTTCGACGAAGACCGCATCGGTTGCCTTGCGCGCGAACAGACCGAACTGTCCGATCCCTCCGTCGGTCCTCGCGAAACGCCGGTTTTTCGCGTCGATAGAAACCTCGGTGTCGATAGCCTGCTCCGGAAGATGGACGCCGCGCGGATACGTCGCCACCTCCTGATCCGTCATCATCTCGACCTCGAACAGTTGCTGTTCTCCCAGGTCGTTCGGACGGCCATCGTTGAGCTGCATGATGGTGGTGCCGGCACCGGCGTGGATCCTGATGCTGCCCACGTCCTGCGGGGTTCCTTCACGCGCGACCGTCGCCACCGTGCGCGTCGACATCACTCCTACCTCGTCGACGTCCCCTTCCTCCGGCCGGAAATCGGTCCTGAAGGCGGATGGCGAGATGTAGTGCCGGAACGATTCCGGCGGCACCTCGTCGTGACAGTCTTCGCACCGCATGATCGCGACCGGCCGCTCGCGTTCATGCGTGGCCGAACCGCAGCCCGTGCACCACCCGACGAACCCGTACTCGCTGATCCAGTTCGTCATCGGCGGATGGACGACGACATTCTTTCCCCTTCGCTCGGGATCGATCAAGCTGCCGGTGAAGCCTATCGCCTTGTGCTTCTGCTTATCCTTGACGAGCAGGCTGCCCGGGGCGAATTCGAAGATCGCCATATCGAGATCGCGATCCATCGAAAGCCAAGACATCTCCTCCTTGGATCCCCTCCCCTTCGTCCGCATGCCTAGATAGAGATCGCGGACACGCGTCGGCATGCCGTACATGGGCAACAGTCCCTGCTCGGCCAGAAACTGCGCGAGGCCCGCGCTGTCCCGCGGAGCGGCATCCCTGCGCGCCATGATCTCGTCGAGCAGGGTCTCGGGCTTGGAGGCAGCGAGGAGTCTCTTCCGCTGCTGCTGATCAAGGACGGCCGAATTCACGAAATCGTCCCGAATGGACTGTGTCGACCGCAACGCCTCCAGCAGCCGGTCAGGCCACGGAGACCCAACGGCGTAGAAAGGTCCGGTCGGCACGTATTCGCCGTGAACGTCGGGAGGCGTTAGGTCATCACCGGGGAAAGGCTCGCCGCGCGACAGGCAGCCGTCGCGCACGACCGCGAATGCCGCGCGCAGCCACACCTTCCTGAGCAACCGGTTGGGTATCGGATCGTGATCCACCGCCAGAAAAGGTGGCGGCGGCGCATCGCCGGTGATCGACTCCGGATGGCGGAAATAGAAGGCGTCGTGGCTGCGTCCACGGCAGAAGGTCGTCACGAACGAAAAGGCCTGGCCGCGGCGTCCGGCGCGGCCGACCCGCTGCTGATAGTTGAAGCGCTGGGGCGGCATGTTCGCCTGGTAGACCGTCTGCAGCGATCCGATGTCGATCCCTACCTCCATCGTGGTAGTGACGGAGAGCATGTCGATCTCTTCGGCGAGTCGCCCGACCTCGTTGTCCTGGCCGACGAAGATGTCCTTGAAGCGTCGCAGACGATCGGAGAAGTCCTCCGTCTGACCGCTGAGTTCCTCGCACCTCAACCGGAAGCGCTTGATGGCCTGATCGTGCCCGCGCACGATCCGCCTTCCCAAGAAGTTCGATTCCCACAATGCATCCACCGCGCCGGTCGGAACATCCGGAAGAGACGTATGGCAGCGGGTGCAGATCTGCTCGCCGCGATGCAGATGCACGCGCTCGCACGACTCGCAACGCCAGAACGGATCTCCCGATTGAGCGACTCGCAGATGCAACTTGCCGACCTCGATGACACCGCCGAGATGACCGATCTTGGCGAGATCTTCGAGGACGTCCTTGAGGCCGTTGTCCGCCGTCGCGCCGAAGACCCGCTCGGCAAATCGCCGGACCCGGTTCTTCTGCGGGACCACGTGCGGCTTGTCCCAGGTGATGAAATTATGCTCGTCGAAGAATTTCCCTTCGCGGACTCTCGATGCGCTCGCGAACACGCGCAGCCATGCGTCGAGCTTCCTCGTCGTCTCGGTGTCGTCCGATGAGAGCGACGGATAGGCCAGCCCCGTCTCCTCGAGCGCGAAGAACGTGTTCGCGAAGATCACGTCCTCGACCAGTTCGTACTGGTTCACCATGATCTTCTTCTCGAGATCCAGTCGACGATCGGCCGGAAGATTCGGCGAAAACTGGCTGACGCCCGAAGAACGGACGAATGCATCCCACCAAGGCTTGTTGTCGAAGTCCTCGCGGCCGACCTCGTCGAACGGGTGAATGCCCAGTCCGACGAATTCGGCGGTGATGCGCGACAGGGCGTTTCCTCGGCTGCCGTATTGAAGCAGATAGTCGAGGCGTATCTTCCTCGAACCGAGGTTGATATCCTTCAGTTCGTCCTCGATCCGCGTCCATTCGGCTATGCGGGCGACCAGGGCCTTCATATCGCTCTTCAGCTCGTCGAGTATCTTCGCCTTCTCCTCTTCGCTGAGATGCCTCGCTTGGGCGTCCGCGAGGCAGTCACGCGCGGCCGTGACGAGTATTTCGCGCCGGAGGTCGCGCAGATGAAGGCGTTCGATCTCGAGCGACTGGTTCGCGGCGTCCTGACGACTGTCGGAGAACACGATGCTCTTCGCCTGGGCGCCGATCGCGTGGAGGAGCTCGAAGAGCTCCGTAGCGACCATCTGGGAAGCCTTTCCGACGCCCGTGCGGAACGCCCTTATCGGCGAGTTCGCGCGTCCGGTACGCCGTCGGAACGAGTAGTCCGTGCCGCATTTCGGACAGCAGAAGGGCTGCGCCATCCTCGGGCGCACCTCCTGCCCCTTGGCGTTCCGGATCGCGTCGTTCGTTTGAAAATACACATGGCCGCCTATGTGCCCGGCAGGCACATCGTCCCGTTCGGTCACCGCGCCAGAGGTAGGATCGAGCGCCGCTCTCGTCCAAAGATCATACCCTCGTTCCGAGATCTTCGGCTCGGCACTCTTCGGCCAGAACACCGCGAACTGCTTCCAGGTCATCTTGTCGTAGTATTCGGACCCGGCCTTCTCCGGAATTCCTTCCAAATCGGCCGCGGAAGGCAGCAATTCGATCACCCGGGTGTTTCCGGCGGCCGAACCGCGTTGCCCTCCCAGGAGAAGCTCGCCGCATGCCTCGCAATAGAGGAGCTCGAACAGGCGCCTGCCCCGCGTGGCGTCGGGTGCGGCCTTGCCGTGCGAGACACCCCGCTCGATGGTGAGGTCGTCCACCTTGATGCCAGCGTTCCCGAGCCTCACCGAGCCGAAAAGACCCTCGACGTTTCGAATGAACCCGTGGAAGCGGAAGGACGGAAGCCCCGGAGGCGTGTCGGCGCGATGCCCGGCACTTTCCGGCAGCGCGCGCACCAGCATGAGTCCTCGCAAAGCCTTCGTCGCCGTCTCGGCGCCGAATATCCTGCTTGCGAGCTTGTCGATCGACGTGGCCCTGACATTTCCGTCGATCGTGCAGGAGCTCGTCAGTATCTCGGCCGCTCGGTTCGATAGCTTCTGAACGACGTCCTTCTCCCAGGCGCCGAGCCCGAGAGCGACGGCGATGGCTTTCAGGGCATCAACGACGGGTGGCGACCGAGGAACGTCCCGTACGACGCCTTCACCTTGCGGATCGCAGGCATCGATGAGCGCCTCGAAAGGTTCGCGGGAGAGCTTCGGCACCTCGATCTGATCGAGATGCGGCTTCCCCGGCACGACGCAGTCCAGCCAGAACTTAAGATCGGTCGTTCCGGCGTCGCCGGCGGCGGGGCTGGTTCCGTAGGGTGCGAAGAGGTCCCGCAGATAGCGGAGGCTGTGCTTCTCGTTCTCGGCATCCAGCGGCAGCGACGCGCTGGAAGCGAGTATGCGCAGCTTGTGGATCCGGCGGGGATCGTCGAGTCCCAGTCGCTGCAGCAGTGACTTGATCAGGAAGGACACTTCCGTTCCGGCCGATCCTCGAACGAGATGGAGTTCGTCGACGACGAAGAACAGATATGCATCCGGATCGGACTCCAGCCAGCGGCGTGTCGCCTCGAAGACGTCATCCTCGACCTCGCGCGACAACATGGTGCCCAACATGGACGCGTTCGTGACCAGGATGTCCGGCGGGGCCCGATGCATGTCCCACCGCCCGGCCATTTCCCCGCCATCGATCGAGGGGAAGATGTACCTGGTGGGCTCCGGCGGCTTCTTTCCCGCTGCGTGAGCTTTCCGAAGCTCCTCGCGGTCGTGTTCGCGCGCCGCTTCCTGATCGCTGGCGAAACGACGCATCTCCTCCCGGAATTCTTCGCCACGCCGCGCCCGCCGTGCTTTCTCGCCCTTCTCCTGCGATTTGCGCGGATGCCGTTCGTATCCCGTAACCGGCGTCGTTCGCGTGTACTGACCGAAGAATATCCGGTTGCCGGAGAATCTTCTGTCCATCACGGCCCGAGCCGCATCGGAGTCGAGCGTTCGGCGGAGACGCACCATCTGATCGTCGACGAGCGCATTCATGGGATAGAGGATGATCGCGCGGAGCGCCTTCGGCCGTTGCTGGCTTTCATTGCGTCGCATGTGGACGAAGGCATCGCCGCCCGCCCACCACCTCTCCTGCAGAAATCCGGCGTTCGGAGCGGGCCATTTCACCGCTTCGTTCGCGATCGTGGCCAGGATCGGGAGCATGAAGCTCTCCGTCTTGCCGGAGCCGGTGCCCGATGTGACGATGCCGGGCTGGCCCGGCTTCGATCCGCGAAAGAGCATCTCCACCTGATGGATGTAGGGATTGTACGTCGAAGCCCGCTTCACCGGCCCGTCGGCGTCTTTTCCGTCGAACAAGCCTGAGAGCGCCAGTTCGACGAAAGCTTCGCGCCCTTCCTGCGAGAGATGCCCGAGCCGGGCGTCCGAAATGACCTTCTCCAGAGGGTCCTCGTACTGCTGATAGCGCGGAACCGGCTCGACGAACGGTGCCGTGGCGAGGGCGCCGTCGGATTCCAGAAGGTGCCGGCGCGCCCCGGCCGTGTCGGCATCGGAAATGCGAAACGCGGTCTCCACGTACGAGATGAAGAAATCCTTGATGCGTTCGAAACCCCCAATCGGATCAAGCACGAGACGCCCCTCCATTGTCGATCAACTTGAGCGCCGGCTTGTGATCCATCGCGGCGGTCTCGAGTATCTCCCGCACGAACGCGCCGGCGTCCTCCTTCAGGACGGCCTTGGCTATCGGAACGAATGCCGCAAGCCAGCGAGCTTCGGAGATCGACAGCCTCATCTTCGAGGTGGCCGTCACCTGCAACGCCGCTGCGGGATCGAACGGCAGTTCGGAAACATCCACGACGCGCTCGAATTCTTCGTCCGCGATCCATGCCAAAGCATGACTACCGGCGGACCGATCGATCCACCCCTCGGCGCGAAAAACCAGAGCCTGCTTGGGAGCTTCCTCGTCGCTTTCGGCGGAGCGTGTCACGCATAGCAATAGCTCCTTCGGAATCGAACGATGTCTGCCGGCGCGACGGAGGCCGTCGATCCAGAAGCCGGACGGCGACAGCTCCGCCCGCCGGATCGCGCAGAGCCTTACCTTGGGCGAACTCCGCGCGTCGTCGAGAGCGTGCCCCAGCGCGGTCAGCGCTCCATCGCCCGGCCTACGCCAGAGATCGTCGAAAGTGATGACGGTCGGATCGCAGTCGAGGATTGTCGCGGCGCCACCCGCGAGCATGGATGCCAAAATATCCAGCACCTCGTCTGCTTCCGGACCTTCGATGACGGGGACGATGCCGCTCAGCACCAGGGAAGCGACCTTGGCAACGTTTCGCCGCCCCGGCTCGGTGAGAAGTTGCGACGTCTTGAGCCAGTCCGGAATGCCGTCAATCGCCAGCGGCCGCGCCGTCGGCGGTGCGCCGACGAGCGGGAACAGCGGGGTCGCTCCGGTCTTGGGCGATGCGTCGCGCGCGCCCTGCAGCGCCTGGTCCATGCGCAACAGCCGGTCGATGTCGGACTTGCGTTCCGTGACCAATGAACCCAGACGGGCGACGTCGGCTTCCAGTTGCTCGACCTCCGTCTCCTTCACACGGCGCGCTTCATGCAGGGCGTCCCGGCTGTTCTCCAGATCGCCTACCGCCGCCTCCAGCTCCGCTTTTCTCGCCTCGAGGCCCGACAGCGCGGCGCTGCGCTCGACATCCATCCGTTCCTGGAGTTCCTGAAGACCGGAAGCCTCCAAATCATCCAGATCTGCCTTGAGCTTTTCGGCTCGCTCGCGTCTGACGGCGTCGAACTCGACCTCCAACGCCGCGGTCAGATCTGCGGTCAGTGCAGCCCGCTTCGCCTCCACCGCATCCGAAGTCAGTCGCGAAATCTCGTCTTCGATACGGGCGGCGACCGCGGGATCGCGCCGGAGCGCCACCATGAAGTCCCCCACCAGCGACGGGCTCGATGTCAGGATTTCGCCGAGCCGCTTCGACCGCGAGATCTCCCTGACGATGTTCGGATCCGGCTCCCCCGCGCCCGAGAGCAGCTGCTCGAGCCTGCCTGCATGATCGGCGAGCATCTCGGCGACGGCCACCCTCGCCTTCTGCTCTCCATCACCGTCCGACGCAGCCGAGCGTATGATCCGCTCGACGTATTGGGCGTCGGTGATCCAGTTTGCGAGCCGGACCTCGGGCGACTGATGGTTCTTTTCTATCAGCGAGACCGAACCGCCGGGCGTCGGGATGGCGAGAACCTTGGCAGCATCGAAACCGTAGACCGGCAGCCGCGCCATGTCGGCGGACGTCGCCCGACTTCTGCCGTCGTCGGCCTTGGCCATCTTCACGACGATCATCTCATCGGCACCTATCCGATAGACCTTTTCGCCGACGGAGCCGTCCTGGAGCCCGGTCTCGACCAGCAGCCTCCGAGCCGCCTCTTCGCCGGACAGGCCGCTCAGATCCTCGAACGGAAGCAACTTTCTGGAAGTCGGCGAAATCCAACGTCTCCGGCGCGGAGGTCCGTCCAATGCCGGCTTCGCGATCACCCAGTCGTCCTGCTTCAGGAACGCGCGCGCTCCGCGAAGCTCGATCTCGCCGTCCGGAGGGAAATCGGTCTGTGACGTGTGCGTGAGGTCACGCATCACGCCGTCGACGGACTGCGCGCGCGCCTTCATGAAAACCGAGTCCCGCACACGGGTGCACTGACCGACTACGAAGGTGTTGTTCGCGCTCATTGTCTGCTCCGCTGTGTCGCGTAGAGAGGCGCCCGCCCGGAGATCAGGTGCCCGTCGGTGAAGATCAATCGCTCTGCATGGCCGCTGCGTCTGCTCGACGCGACGGCGTCCCAAGAGGCCTTGAACGTGGTGCCCGGGTCGACGGCCCCCGGCATCAACCGGGCGACGGCGGCGGCCTGGCTCGCAGTGGATGGATAAGCGTAGCCGCCCGGCGGAAGGATCTCCGCGTTCCGGAGATTTTCATAGCGAAGCCACAGCGCGATGCGATCGGGCAGGAATCCGTCACGACCGGTCCGGACCAGGCGGTCCGCTTCGAAGCGATACATCGTCTTCCCGGCGCACATGTGCGCGTGGACGATCGCGCCGCATCGGGATACGAATTTACGCTCCGGGCCGCCGCCGGTCACGATATAGACATCGTGATCGCGCTCCTCGAGATGGATCCATCTCGCGAGCTTCACCCGCGAAGCGGAGACATCGAAACCGAACCTTCCGGCTTCCCACGACCACGTGGATGCCGATCGATATGCTTCGAGGCGGCGCTGCGGAGCGTCCTCGACCGAAGCCGGACGTCGGCCCGGCATCCTTGCCGAGGCCGAAGGCCATCCAAGCCTGTCCGCGAGCTCCTCGATCGGTGCCCCGACGGCCCCGACCAGCGGAACGCTCCAAGGAGATGCCACCCGTCTGAACGCTTGCCCGCCGAGCGACTTCACGGTGTGCCGGAAGTCCCGGCGCTGCAGCGCCCCGAGGCAGCCGTCGATCAACACGATATCTTCGCTCGCGGAGCGCAGCGGCACCAATGTCACGGGCACCATGCCCCAGGTGCGTCCTTTGAAGCGTGCTCGGAGGAAGGGCTCCAACACGGCTGCGTCCTGCAAGCTGCGGAGAAAGTCCCATGCACTGATTTCGGCCGGAAGCACGCTCTCGATCAAAGGGATCAGGTCGCCTTCGCCCCACCCCCTGCGGCCGCCGGCGTAGATCGCCTCGAGGAGGTCGTCGAGCGCTTCGGGCACGGCATCCCAGGCTCGCGGCGGATCGGCCACCCGCGATTGCAGCTGGACGGCATCGGTCCACTCCGGCGACTTCACCGCGCCTGCCGGCGCCTCGGCGTCGTGGACGAACGCGTCCGCCACGAAATTCAGACGCGTGGCAGTCGTAGGCGAGCTTCGAAGTTCGAATGCGCCGCCGAGCGGTCGCCGAGACCTGATGGAGTACAGGTTGGGCTCGATCTCCCTGCAGGTGATGGAAGGAGCCGCATCGCCATCCTCGCCGATAACGGTCGGCAAGCCGAGATCCGTCGATATTTTCGGAAGAACCGCGCGCCGTCCGAGCCAATGATGGCCGATCCGCACGCCACCGGTCATCGTGACGCCCGAGATTGTCGGCGGCAAGTCTCCGTTCGCAAGCAGGCGGCGCAATGCGTCCTCGGCCTTCGCGATCGAAACGGGGTCGTTGGTGATGCTCCAGTCTCCGCTCTGGCGCAACTTGCCGAGCTTCGAGCCGACGGATGCCGTCGCGCGCGCGTTCAAACCGACCTTGATCTCGCCGCGACAGTCGGAAAATCGGGGAACGGCGGTCCAGCGGGCGGACCCGGTACGCTTGAACACGACGTATCCGGAATCCGACACCTTGCGGAGGTTGGACGGACCGATCCTGGCTACGGCCTCGACGGCGGATTGTAGCGTTGCGTGCACGCTGGCGCCGTGCCGTTTCCCGGCGACGTCGATCCGGAAATTGAGCAAGCCGTCCTCATCCGGATAGACCTCCATGAGAACGTCCATAGGCATCGCGACGTTGCGTCCCGACGCCACGGACAGCACGAACTTCCAAAAGCGATGATCGCCGAGCGTGCGCTGGTCGTCGAGATAGGCCGCATAGAACTCGTCGAACGCGTCATGCAGGCCTTTGGAGGCGCTCGAACGATCGACCAGATTGCGAAGCGTCGCCAGCATCACCCGCTCGTCGGAGGCGATCCCCGGATTTTGACTGAAGAAATGACCTAGAAAGGTATGGTCGCGGCGAGACGGGAACGAGAGCCGCAACGTGTGACCGATCTGAACCCATCCGTCCTCATCCGGCAGGACGAGCTTTCGGAACGCCCCGCCGGACTTGGCCTGACGCGCAAGCCAGGCCCGGAGTGCTCGCCACATGATGGCGATCCCGGACAACTTCGAGAAGCTTCTGTTGACGCCGAGGAACGCGGCGAGCTTCGGCCGGAATTGATCGGAGGCGGAATCGCCGTCTCTCTGACTGTCCACGAAGATGGTCAGAGCAAGATAGGCGAAGCAACCGGGACAATCGGGTGCGAGCTTCTTGTTGAAGTAGCCGTCCTCGAGCGCCCAGTATAGCGCGCTCCGCTCCGCCAGAAGGGCCCTCTTGAAAGAAGAGACTGCCTCGTCACCCGCGGAGGGCTCTGCCCCAGCCGCAATCGCCAGCGTCTCAGGGCTTACGTCGAACGACCTGATGGGACCCACGCCCTCACCCGCCGATGTGAGGAAGCGCCGAGTCAGCGCTCCTTCCCACTCTGCCAGGCTGCGCGGCAGGTCGGCGGCCATCTCAAACCCGAAGCTCGAGCTGACCGCGCCGGCGCCCCCGGGACGGAAGCTGGGCACGCCCGACCGCCTCGCCGCCCTGGCCCGCGCCGCGGACCGAGCGCAACAGCGGATTGAAGAGCTTCGATCGAAGGAATGCGACGACGGGAACGGCGACGCCGTCGCCGATCACCTTGAACGCGAAGTCGTACATCTCCGGAAGCTTGTAGTCGCCCTTGAGCCCCATCAGAGATGCTGCTTCCGCGGGCGAGAGAAGGCGTGTCCTGACATTGGAGCCTTTCACGACGATCACCCGGGGTCTCGAGCCGCCGCCCTTTGGAGTCCGCAGGCAGCCGGCGAGTCCCCGGAAGCAGATCTCGGTCCTTTGCACCGTCTTCCCGTCCAGAGGCCGCATGCGCAGGGACAGCGTGCCGACCACACGCTTGCCGGACTTCTTTGCCTCCGACAACTTCTGCCTATGGATGTCGGACATCATGCCGATCAGACGTCTGGTCTCAGCGGGCGTATGCCATTCCACTCCGACCGGCTTCTCCTTCACGACCCTGTTGAGCGTCTTGGCAAGCTGCGGAGGGGTACCGAGATTGAACCAGATCCATTGTTCGCGGCATTGTGGCGACAGCTTTTCGACCGCCGCGACGAGCGGGTCCGGATGCCAGGTCGGATGCGGGCCCGCACGGACGAGTTCGGGCGCGATCCGGGCGGACTTCGAAATCGCCACGATGAACACCCGCTGCCGCGATTGCGGAAGGAAATGTCTGGCGTCGACCATGACGGCACCGGTCCGCATGCCGAGCCGGTCCAGAGCAGCCACGACAGTCTTGAATTCCTCGCCGCCGTTGGTCGTGAGCAGTCCGACGACGTTCTCCAGAACGACGAGGCGCGGCAGCCGGCCGTTCGCCTTGAGACGCTTCATCAGGTCAATGAAGGCCCAAAAGGTGCCTGAGCGCGTTCGATTTGCCCCGCCGGCCTGGCCGATGCCGAGCCCGTTGCCGGCGGTCGACAGGTCCTGGCAGGGAAAAGACGCCCATGCGAGGTCGGCGCGACGACCAAGGCTCTCCGGCTCGACGTTGGCGATGTCCTCATGCAGGATCTCGGCGTCGCCCCAGTTGTCCGCATACACCCGCGCTTTCAGCGGATCGAAGTCGTTCGCGAACTGGCACTTCCACCGGCCCCCCAGACCAGCGCGCACCATTCCCCCTCCGGCAAAGAATTCCAGATAGCTCGGCACGTCAGACGCCTCTCCCGCTCTTCGCTGCCATCTTCTGCCCTGGGGCAGCAAAAGAACAGCCGAGCAATTGCGGCCTCGACGCATCGAGTGCTTGAGATGTCTCCATTTCCTGCCCCAGCTCCAAACCGGTCGTGTTGTAGGATCCGACCATGGCTGTCTACGAGTAGACGTGATGCACCATGGCGCGCATATACAAACCAACCTCAGCTTTCGATCACGAACTGTCCGACCTTCGTGCCCACAAAAGCGGCAGAATCGTCGCACGGGTTAGGATATACCGCAAGGACAATCGGTTGCAGCTTTAGTTGAAAGCCCCCTTAGCGCCCCGCTCCGGCATTAAGGCGAACGGCACCGCGACCCGGCGTCGAAAGCTCTCCAAGCTCTAGCAACGCATGCTGCGGGTCACTCATACGACTATCGTCGGCAATTCTTCCGCATGATGCTCATGACCTTGCGGAAAGACGACATCTGCTCCGCGGTCGCCCCCTGCAGAATAGACTCGTCCGCAGCCTTGCGCGCCGGCCCGCTCTTTCGTACGAGCTCCCTGCCCCGCCGAGTGAGCCCGATCATGCTTCCGCGCGTGTCATTTTCCTTGGGACGCCTCTGAACGATTCCGGCAGCCTCGAGCTTCGCGATCTCCGAGCTAATGAACTGGCTGGAAACCGATAACGCGGCCGCTAGGGCGCCCACGGCGACCGAACGCATTTCGGAGATTGCCATCACGGCGCTCAATTGGAATGCCGTCACGCCAGCATCTCGCGCGACGTGGGACCGAGCTTTCGCGACGAGCTGCGCAACCCCGAGCAGATCCCTGACAAGCTCGCTCGATCCGTTACCGTCTTCCCCCGACAACGAGCTCGCATCGACCGTGATGCGCTCCGAAGATCTGTCTTCCGTTTCGATCGCGTCGATATTCGGCACCACTTGGCGCCGGCGTGTCCTCGGCATGTCTCTTCCGTCCACTCGATCTCATACTCCGTGGCGGCTCACCGTCGGCACCGGTGGCCGCTGCAGGGCCGCTCTGACGCAACAACGGTGCGACTGCGGAAGTTGCAATGCGCGTACCCGGAACATGTGTCAATCCAACGCGCGGACGTCGGCAATGACCGGCAAGAGCGGGTGCCGCAACGCGCGATCATCCAAATCGACATGGATACCGTTTGCTGCCCCGTCGAACAGCGATACGCGCGCCTCCGAGATCGGTTGCGGCCGTACTGAGCGCCATTTTGCGCGTTTCAAGCTACCGCAAGTTCGTCTACGGTTGCGGACCGATGAAGGGCGCGCTTTGCAGCTCGTCGGCTGTCAGAGTTACGCCAGATAGATGTCCACCGTACTGGAGCCAAACGTCGGCCGCAGCGACGACCGACCCGCCTTTCTTCGGGGTGGCGGCTGCTGCGCCGATCTGATTGCCGAGAAAAACTGGGCTGCAACTCCCCTGGGTCCGATGGAAGGTTGGCCACCGTGCCTGCGGAATGCCATCGCCCTTCTCCTTAGATCGCATGTACCGATCGTGATGCTGTGGGGCGACGAAGGCGTCATGCTCTACAACGACGCCTATTCCGGATTCGCGGGAGGACGCCATCCGGAGTTGCTCGGGTCCAACGTCCGCGAAGGATGGCCCGAAGTCGCCGACTTCAATGACAACGTCATGAGGGTCGGCCTTGCCGGCAAGACGCTCCACTACCGCGATCAAGAGCTCACGCTGCATCGCAATGGCGCTCCGGAACAAGTGTGGATGGACCTCGACTATTCGCCGGTGCTGGACGATGACGGCGAGCCCGCCGGGGTCATCTGCATTCTCGCTGAAACCACCGAGCGCGTGGCCGCTGACCGACGGACCGCCTTCCTGCTGTCACTGTCGGACGCACTGCGACCGCTGACGACGCCGGCGGATGTCATCCGCCTGACTGCCGACCGCATCGGCGAATGGTTGGGAGCGAGCCGCGTGTTCTATGCGGAGATCGCCGACGGCAGGATGACCGTCGAGCGCGATTTTACCTGCGGTGTCCCATCCATCGTCGGCGAACATTCCCTGGAAGCGTTCGGTCCCGACCTTCTGGCCGCATACAAGATCGGAACGCCGGTCGTGGTCCGGGACGTGACCTCGGACGGGCGGCTAAGCGATGGAGCCCGCGAAGGATTGAGCTCTCGGGAGGTCGGCGCCTTCATCGACGTCGTGATGTTCGAGGAAGCGCAGTGGGTGGGTCTCCTGGCCGTGCAGAGCGCGGCTCCCCGGGTATGGACCAGCGCGGAGGAAACGCTCGTCCAAGAGGTAGGAGAGCGCGTCAAAATCGCCGTCGAGCGTGCGCGTGCAGAACGAGACCGTCTCTGGGACCTCTCGCAGGATCTTCTCGCCCGCGCCGACTATGCCGGCATGATGTCCGCAGTGAGCCCGGCTTGGACACGCGTGTTGGGTTGGAGCCGGACGGAGCTTCTTACGCGCGGGTATGAGACGTTCATGCATCCCGAGGATGCGCCTCCGACGATCGAGGCGATCCAGCGGATGGCAGCCACGCGCCAGCCAACCAGATTCGAAAATCGCATCGCTGCGCAGGACGGAACCTGGAAACACATCGAATGGACTGTGGCTCCTGAGTCCGATGGCGCCAACTTCGTCGCCGTCGGACGCGACCTCAGCGAGGCCAAAGCACGCGACGCGGATCTGCAGGCGGCGCAGGACGCGCTGCGCCAGAGCCAGAAAATGGAGGCGGTCGGCCAACTCACAGGCGGCATCGCGCACGACTTCAACAACATGCTGACCGGCGTCATCGGAGGCCTCGATCTGATCCGGCGGAATATCGCGGCGGGAAAGATGGACCGCGTCGATAAATATCTCGAGGCCGCCACCATCTCTGCGGAACGGGCTGCTGGGCTCACATCCCGGCTACTGGCATTCGGAAGGAGGCAATCGCTCGATCTGCGGGCGACCGACGTTAACGCAATGGTCGTCAGCATGGAGGATCTGCTTCATCGCACGCTCGGCGAACAGATCACGCTCGAAGTCAATCTCGCGGAAGACCTTCGTAACGCCTACACCGACGTCAATCAGCTCGAGAGTGCCCTGCTCAATCTCTGCATCAATGCTCGCGACGCGATGCCCAATGGCGGCAAGCTGATCGTCGAGACCGACAACATCGAGTTGGACGAACGCTATACGCGTGAATACCCCGAACTTGAGCCCGGGCAGTACGTCACCATGAGCGTGACGGACACCGGATCGGGCATGTCGGCGACAACCTTGGAAAAGGTCTTCGAGCCGTTTTTCACTACGAAGCCGGTCGGTCAGGGCACCGGTCTCGGTCTCTCTATGATTTACGGCTTCGCGCGCCAATCCGGCGGTCACATCCGGATCTACAGCGAGCCTAGCCAAGGCACGACGGTCAAGCTTTTCCTGCCACGCTTCAAGGGCTCAACCGAGCCGGAAGTCGTCAGCAAGGCCGAGACGCCCCGTGGCGCCGGCGAGACGGTGATGGTCGTCGAGGACGATGCTTCGGTCCGCCTGATCGTGACCGAAGTCTTGAACGAACTAGGCTACAGATCGATCGAAGCGGTGGATGCGGCGACGGCGATCCCGATCCTGGAATCTCAACGGCGTATCGACCTTCTTGTCACCGACGTCGGATTGCCTGGGCTCAATGGACGCCAATTGGCAGAGATCGCGCGGCAATCCAGGCCTGACCTGAAGATCCTTTTCGTGACCGGCTACGCTCGAAGCGCGGCCGTTCGCTCGGGGTTTCTCGATCCAGGCATGGATATGATGACAAAGCCATTTGCGGTCGATGCGTTAGCTACCAAGATCCGCGAAATCCTGCGCGTCTGATCCCGGCCAGCCGAATTGCCGCCGTTCCAAACGGATTACGGGCCGTGCGAGGAACGCCACCCCGTTCCAAGCCGTTGCACATGCCGAAGACAAGTTCGGAGATCCAATGCTGAAATGGTGGCGCCTCATTCGCGAGCACAGACGATCCCGCATCCGGTCCAGGGACGAAGACCTTCCCTTTGCGCCGGACGAACTTGCCCGGTTGATCCGGAGCGGCAGCAGAGATGATTTCAAGCGTCTCGCCGCGGGCCTCAGCGATCCTCGCAGAGCTGCCCGTCCTTTCTAGGCACCACGGGCAAGCAGCCGGACGATCCCCATGAAGGTTCACGACATCCTGCTGGAGTACGGCTACGCATTGTCAGCCATGGCCGGAGCGCCCAGGGACGGCCGCCCGATCGTCGCCTTCTCCAAGTGGGAGGGAGCGAAGATCTACTTCTGGGAGGCCTCCTCCGCCCATCTTGCGGGGCCGGCATGGGTCGAGCGACCAGGTGCCGAGACCGGGTTCGTTGACCGCTACTTCCAGGGCTGGATCGATCTGGCGCGACTGAGGCCGATCGACGAAATCGGGCTGCAGCGGCTTCTGATCGCCCACATCGACGAGGCGCGCTCGAAGGGCGATCCGATGACGGTCCTCGACGACGTCGCCGACCGACAGAATGCCAACGATCGCTGACGCGACGTTCCCCGTGCCCATGTCGCGAATGAACTCCTCCCGTTCCCGTGAGTTGGCCGGGCACAACATCGGAGGACGGCATGAGCATCGAAGAACGCACGGTCGAAAAGCCCGCACACCAGCGCGGAACTGAACCGCAACAAGACGCGACAGGTGCCCTGGCGGGCCGTGCTGCGACCATTTCGCCCGAAGCCGGCAAGCACGACGAGGCGTCGCCCGGTGCCGAAGCCGACAAGCGTGCGGCAAAAGACCGGTAAGGAGGATCAGTCCATGGAAGAGCGGGAAACGGTCGCGCTGATCGGCAGCGACAAAATCGCAGGCACCACCGTGTACGGAGCGGACGGCGAACGCGTTGGCTCGATCGAGCGTGTCATGATCGAGAAGACCAGCGGTCAGGTCTCCTACGCCGTCCTGAGCTTCGGCGGCGTCCTCGGCATCGGCAGCGATCGCTATCCGTTGCCGTGGAAGAGCCTGGTCTACGACGAGCGCCTGGGCGGCTATGTCAGCAGCGTGACCAAGGGTCAACTCGATGCGGCCCCACGCTACAGCAACGAGGCCGACTGGAGCTGGGAGGATTCCGGTCGCACGTCGGCGCTCAACGACTACTACAAGAATCTCACCTGAAACCTTTCGCACACCGGGACATTGCCGAATGCACGTGGCGGGTGCCAACCGGCCGCAACGGGGATGATGGACGCGGTGGTTTTGCCGGTTTCTCATCGCGACAGCAACGCATCGGTACGCGTGGCAATCTAATCCGTTCCCGGCACGTGCTCCCATTCGACGACGTCGGAGATAGAGCAAACGCGCATCATGTGCCGCGCTTACAAGGAGACCCTTATGCTCGAAGAAGCGATCACCGAAGCCATCAAGGTCGAACTCGAACGACAGGCAGCCGACACCCCCTCCAACTTGTCGATCGACGACGAACAGGGTTACCGAGTGAACGGCGTCATCGATCTCGGGGCTCTCGCAATGGCCGTGGCCGGGAGCGTCGCCGGTGGCCCATGAGCCGGAAACCGATCCGGCCAGGCTCCGGCAACTGGCCGAAAGGGCCCGACGCCTTGCGGACGGCACGCAGGATGGCCTCACTCAGGATCGCCTGCGGGCGGCGGCAAGCGAATATGAGCAACGAGCAAAGGAAATCGAAATGGACGACGGAACGGGCCAGTGAACCGGAACCAATCGCCGGTACACGCCTTGAATCCGCCGTCTAGACGCGGAGTCGAGTATGAGTTGGTCCCCCTCGGTAGTGCCTGCCGGCGTTCATGACACCGTTTATCTCGTCGTCGACTGCACCGGTCCCGGCGGGTGCGTCTGGCGCGAAGCCGACATCAACGGCACCGATGTCGAGACGATCATCGCCGATCTCATGCGGGGGGAATACTCGGACCCGTTGTGCGTGGTCGCGTTCAACACGACCGAGAACTGGTCGAAGGACGTCACCGCCGACATCGCGCGAGAGATTCAGGAACGCAGCGATCTCGCCTACGAAGACGTGCCAGCGTGGCTCGAAGACTTCGTCCACCGCCACGTCCGTCCCGAGCTCCAACTGCCGTTGCGGCTGAAGCCATGAGCGATCTCTGCCCGTCGCTACCACTCAAGCGGACGGCCCGATGCGCTTCGACGTCCCGCGTGATCCGGTAGGCCATGCCGCCACCGACCAGGCCGACATCTCCGATGTCTTCGCGAAGCCGCGGCCTTGCCGCTGCCGCGCCGTCCGTCGAAAACTTCCCCGTCCACGCATAGCCGAGCGTCGCGGAGGCGGTCTTTTCCGCGCGCGGCCAGCGTGCGAACCGAGAATGCCAGCTGATGACCAACTTGGGCTCCGAGCCCGATCAGGGCGTCGGCGGATCGATGGACGGGACATCGAGCTCGAAGATCTCCCTGACCAAATTTTGCATCGCCTCGACGTCCGCGTCGGTGAGATCAGGGAAATCCTTCTTGCGCTTCGACTTCGAGAGCGTGCCGTCGTTCTGCAGCGTGAACTGGACAAATCGGTCGACAAGCCTCTCCGGCATATCCAGGATCTCGCGCACCCGCTTCACGAAGCGGTCGCGCCGGTCCATCTCGACCAATTCGTCGGGGATGTCCCGTTCGAGGACCCGATCGATGCATTTCGACAGGAAGCGGACGTGCGCGGAAGGATCGAAGAAGCGGTAGAGATCGGCGGTATCGTTGGTGACTTCGACGTTCCCATTGCCGGTCGCGCGCCATTGGATCTGGTCGAAGCGGTCGTTCTGGCATGACTCCAAGGCCTCGATGTAACCGTCCAGATCGCTCCAGATCGCTTTCGAGATCGGGAGTGTGATGCCTAACGGCTTGATTCCGCGCCGCCCCAGTACCTGCTGCAGCAGATAGCGGTGCAGGCGCCCGTTGCCGTCTTCCAACGGGTGGATCAGCACCATTCCGAAGGCGGTGGTCGCCGCCTGCACGAGCGGATGCATGCCGCCTTCGGCCATCCTGCGGTCGGTTTCAAGGAGACCGTCCATCAGGTCCGGCAGATCTTCCGGGCGCGCTCCGATCCACACCGGCACCGGGACGCCGTCCACGTGCTCGCCGAGGAAGACGCCGTCGCGCCGCAGGCCAGGCGTCACGTGCCGACGCTCCGACATCAGAAAAGTCTGCAACCGAACGATCAATGGGAGGTCGAGGGGGTCGTTTCCGGCTTTGGCGAGTTCGTTTGCCCAATTCTGCGTCATGCCTGGCGTCGGTATCTCCTTTTCGATCAGGAAAGTGGACTTCGAGTCCTTCAGCAAAAGCCGCTGCCGGAGTCGCCAGAGCTGACGCTCCCCAGCGCCTCCGGCGATCCTGCTCAGTCGCGCGGTTGCTGCTTCGGCCAGATCCTCCGCGAGCGGCACGCTGCGGGGCATCATCGGACAGAATGCAGGCGTACCAGGCAGGTTGTTCACGACGCGATGCCGGGGCGACCGGACCGCGGGACCGACGTGCCACTGCGTTGCGTCGATGGCATCGACGTAGGGGCCCAACTGGTCGCCCGGACCGACCGGTTCGATCCGTCCACCGGTCAGCCATTCGTAGAAGAACCATGCCTGGCGACGGAAGGCGGTTCTCGGCGCCGCGGCGACGAAGTCGGTGACGTCCTGCGGCGGGACGGCCAGGAAAATGCGTTTCAGAGCCAACAGGTCGAGCCGTTCGTGACGCAGCGCGAAGGCTAGGTGCGAGCCGAAATCGGGATCGACCGCATAGTTGCGCTCGAAGACCGCGAAGCCATCTTTCAGTGCGTGGTTTTTGCCGACGTCGGAACGGTGCCTGCCTTCACTGATCACCGAGACCGTCTTCGGCATCGGAACGGGTAGCCTCAACGCCGTTATCAGCGCCGCATAGCCCGCAAGCACGGTATTGGCAGGCTGCTGCTTTCCGTCGAAAAGGATCTCGCAGAAAAAAGTGAATTTTTGAGTTCTTCTGCAGAAAATAGTGAATTTTATGCGCTGCAGGTAGAAAAAGCTGAACTGAGTGGATGTCCCCGGACGCCCCGATGGCCTCAGATACTCAGAACCGTGCCGACCGTCCGACAAATGGGCTGTAGCGCGGGGACGCAGGCGTCACGCCGAAGTTCACGCCGCAGTCCAACTGCACGTCCTTGGTGACCCGGTAGGCCATGCCGCCGCCGACCAGGCCGACATCGCCCATGCCATCGCGAAGCCCCATCCTTGCGGCGACCTCACCGTAGGTCGAGAACTTCTCCGTCCACGCATAACCGAGCGTCGCGGATGCGGTCGTCTCCACGTGACGGCCGACGGCATCGACGATCTTCACGGAATGGAGGCCCGCATTCATGCCTAATGAGAAGTTGCCGCCTAGCTCGGCGGCAAGGAATGTCTGCAATCCGCCGTCGAGGGTTTCCGGACTGACACCGTTGTGCGTCTCCGTCGGAAGCGCCACGTATGGCAGCACCGCGAACGCCGTCGAGCTGGATTTGCCGAAGGTGTCGTTGCCCCAGATATTCCACTTCGCCCGCAGCACTACGGCTCCGGATCCTGAGGCGACGGTGCCGACGCCGGGACCCACGGTCCGTTGCCGCGCATAGGGTGCCACGATAATCGTCGCTTCCAGATCGTGCGTGAGGCCGATCCGGATGTTGCTCCCCATCAGCTCGTAGCCTCCTGTTACCGCCCCATCCGCATCCGGACGCGAGCGCGCATAGCCGAATGCCGTCGTCTCGACCTGGACCCGCCCGGCATCGACTGTGAACGGCACCTCTGTGATGTCCGGACGATCGGTCGTCATCTCGCGCATTAGCCGATCAGGTGTGGGGTTGGCCAACGAGTAGACGGTCTTGTCGTCGGCAGCGGACGCGGTCACGCCGCTTGCCGCCAGCATCGAGCAGATCGCAGCGACCCAGATAAGCCGAGAGCCTGCAAGCCTCGTCTCCGACGGCAGCCTCAGGACCCACTCAATCAATGTCAGGACGCTCAGATCGGTATCGCTAATGCAACTCATTCGCAATAACAGTCACGAGACGGTTCCCGTGTCAAGTTGTTGCAAGTCGTTCGCAAATGAAACAGGCGCCCGTAGGCGCCTGAATTCTTCCGGTCCGATCGATGGGCTATCGATCAATGGTGGCCACCACCATGACCGAAGCCGCCGTGTCCAAAGCCTCCATGTCCGAAGCCACCGTGGTGACCGAACCCGCCGTGACCGAAGCCGTGATGGCCGAACCCACGACCGAAACCGATGCCGCCGAATCCGAACGGCCTGCCGTAGCCACCGTAGCCGTAGCCGCCGTAGTAGCCGCTCCCGTAATAGGCCGGCTGCCAACCGCCGTAGTCGTAGCCCGAGTAAGCCGGCTGAAGATACTGCGATCGGTACTGACGGGCGTAGCCCGACCCGTACATGCGATGATGCCCGCGATGTGCGTGATGGCGATGCGAACGATGATGACGTCGGCTTGCCCCGACATCGGTCGCCTTGCTCTTCGCTGACGTCGAGATCTTCTGCGACTGTTGCGACGCTGCGACGGCACCGGTGCTCATGAACGCGCCCGAGAAGGCGATCGTGGCAGTCAATGCAGCAGCGCTTATCCAACTCTTCATTTCGAATCCTTTGTTTTCCCAGCGATGACCAATGCCGACGACACGCGCTGTTTCCAGTCAAAGATCCGAGGCACCATCACGATCGCGCGACACCATCGAGTGTTGCAAAAACACAGCGGATAACACCGATGATTTCATCATGCATCTCCATCGAGCCAACATCTCCGCTACTACACTTCGCTCATCCTAACATTCGCATCGACGAGCCTCGAAGCGCTGGCGTCATGCGTACAAGGTTGCTATCTGCGTCGCATGCGACGATTAGCAGCGACCAGCACGAACAACATCGATGCATCGGGACGAAGCGAGTCCGATGACGGCGAAAACCCTTCGACGCGCTCCAAGACCGAGATCGTCGGTCCCCTCCTCTATCTCCAAGGGCTGCGCGACGGACGCGTCCATCTCGTAGCCCTGATGGTGATGCCGCTCGCGGCCGCCCTCCCGGTGCTCCGCATCGACGACCGCTTCGTCACTGCTGCATCCATCCTCGAATGCGATGACCGGCGCATCCTGCGCTACGCCTTCGATGTCGCGCCATCCTCCGACGGATCCTACGAGATCGACGGCCGAAGCTACGCGCTGGACACCGCGTTCGACGGCGACCTCCGCATCGCCTTCGTGTCCTGCAACGGCCAGGAGGCCGGCGACCGGGGCCGGGACCGGAGCGAACGCAACGCGATGTGGCGACGATTGGCCGAGGAACACGCCGCGAGCCGTTTCAAGTTGCTCCTTCACGGCGGCGATCAGATCTATGCCGACGAAGTCCTCGACGCGCATCCGCTGATCCGTCGATGGGCCGATGGCGAAACAGTACGCCCGACGCAATCCGAGCTCGACGAACTCGCTGGAGCGTTGCGCCAGGCCTTCTTCGCCCGATACGTCGGCGTCCTCGGTGAAACGGAAAGCGCCTCGTTAATGTCGCGCGTTCCGTCCCTCGCCATCTGGGACGATCACGACATCTGCGACGGATGGGGATCGATGGACGCGGCGAAGCTCGACGCCCCGATCGGACAGTTGCTGTTCGAGATCGCGCGCGAATTCTACCTCGTCTTCCAATTCGGAAGCGAGCCGGACGACCTTCCGGAATGCGTGATCGATCAGACCGGCACCAGCCTGACCTGGCATCTGAAGTTGCCAGGTCTCCACATCATCGCTCCGGACCTGCGCTCGGAACGTCGCTGGGACCGCGTGATGGGTGAAGAGGGTTGGCGTGCCTTCGACGTGGCCATGGCGCAGGTCGATACCGGACGGGTGCTGCTTCTGTCGAGCGTCCCAGCTCTCGGTCCCCGCCTGTCGTGGGTCGAAGCGGCGCTGAACCTGCTGCCGAACATGCACAAGTACGGAGACGACCTTCGCGATCAGTGGCAGAGCCGCGCGCACCGCACCGAATGGCGGCGCTTTTTGGAGCGCCTCGCGGAGATCCACCGCAACCCGGCGACGCCAGTCACACTGCTCTCAGGTGAGATCCACCTGGCGACTCGCGCGACCTTCGACACGGCACCGGCACCGATGCACCAACTGGTCGCTTCCGGCATATCGCATCCCGCCCCGACCGTCGCCTACGCGCTGGCGCTCGATCTCCTGGCGCGACTCGGAGAGACGCCGGTGCCGGGCAAGCCCATCCGCCTGCATCCGCTGCCGGGAAAGAAGTCGATCTACATCTCGCAGCGTAACTATCTGGTGCTGGAACGCCGGTCCGGCGAATGGACCGCATGCTGGGAACTGGAGAAGGACGGAAGGACGGCGCCTTTGAAACTTTAGGCGCCGCGTTCCCAGTTCTTCGAAAGAGAACCAAGTTCTCGCCACTACCGGCGTACGATCAGGAAAGGTTCCGACGAGTTCGGCTCACGAATCCGTGCGCGCGATTGTGCACATGTGTGGCAAACCGGTGACGCCAATGAGGCTGGAAGCTTTCTAGGGTCCCTCCGTGATTCCAACGGAGACCATCATGAAAAAGTACCTTCTCGCCACGGCCGCCATCGCGGTTCTCGGCACCACGGCAGCTTCGGCAGCCGACCTCGCCGCCCGCCCCTACACCAAGGCTCCGATGGCGGCGCCGGCAGTGGTCTACAACTGGACCGGCTTCTACATCGGCGGTCACGTCGGCGGCGCCTTCCGCGGCAACTCCAACAACATGCTCGGCGGCAGCAGCGACGGCAGCTTCATGGGCGGCGGTCAGATCGGCTGGGACACGCAGTTCTCGCCGAACTGGTTCTTCGGCCTCGAAGCCAACTATAGCTTCCTCGACGCCCGCGGCGTGATCGCCAACCGCGGTCTCGGTTCGGTCACCGGTCGTCTCGGCTACACCTGGGGTCCGACCATGCTCTACGTGAAGGGCGGCTACGCCTGGGCCGACTCGCGCTTCATCAACGGCTTCACCGGCGACTCCGGTCGTAACGGCTACACCGTCGGCGGCGGTCTCGAATACCTGTTCACCCAGAACTGGTCGGGTAAGATCGAGTACCAGTATTACGACTTCGGCACGACCAACTTCGCGACGCCGGTCACGCTTATTCCGGGCAACTTCCGCAACGACGAGCACACCATCAAGGTCGGCCTGAACTACCGCTTCAACTGGGGCAGCACCCTCGGCGGCTTCTAAGCCTTCGCCTCCGACAACGAGCCCGGCCTAGTGCCGGGCTTTTTCTTTTTGCAGGTGACAGGCAGCATGCGACGGAGAGCGCCCAAAAATCCCGCCGGGGCCTTCTCTGCCGACCGCCCACGGAGGCTTGAATCGCTCACGTATATATGTGAAGATTGGCCATGAAGCGGAACACCACATTCAACCTCGATGACGAGCTGGTTCAGCGAGGGAAGTCCTATGCGGCGACCCATGGCACCACGCTGACAGCGATAGTGAGGGATCATCTCATGAAGGTGACGGGGTATGAACCAAGCGACGGCACCGGAGACCCTTTTCTGGCCTTCTCGAAAGGCGAGATTGGCAAGGCCCAAGCGATCAAGCGGGCGGGATTGCGGGATTATGCGGAGCTTCTGGTCGCTCTCGGCGACCGGGGACTCGCCTTGCCCGCGCTCCCTCCGCACGAGCTCAGTGCGATGACCGAAACCTTCGTCCGGCTGTACCGGGGCGCGAGAGCATGACCGCACGCTGCGTCATAGTCATGCCCGACGCCGGGCCGATCAACAGCCTTTGGGTGGCCGGCGAGCTTTCCCTGCTGCTGAAGGTCGGGATGCCCGTCATTCTTGTGGATCAGGTCTTCGAGGAACTGACTTCCGATCCGGAGAACTACTTGAAGGATCGGGAAGTGAAGGCGTTCGTCGAAGACCATCCCGAGATATTCACCATCGAGAAGACTACGGTGGGGAGGATGGCGGCCGTCATGCGCGAACAAGGCACATTCGAGCCGGGCGGAAGTCTGGGCGAGGCGGCGATCGCAGATTTCTTCCAGCACGGCCTGGAGAAGCACGTCGGCCCGGACCAGGCCGCTCTTTTGTTGTTCGAGGATGCTGATATCCGCTCAGTGAAGGTTATCCGTCGCCCTCCGAACGTGCATCTCGTCAGCACCGTGTCATGGCTTCACGGACTCGAGCAGATGGGGCTTGTCGCTTCGGCCAACGACATCATCCATGCGATGATGCATCCGACGGATCCGAACAAACGCCCCCGCAAGCTCAAGGACCTGCCCGACGGGACGGACGAGCCTGCCGAGATCGGAAGCTCCTGGAAGTTCTAGTGCGGGGCTTTCCTTCTGCAAAAGACACGCAGCGATCGACGGAGATCGTCTGCCCGCCGTCTAAGTGCAGGCCACCCCGAGATCGCGCGCTTCGCGCCGGATGACTTCCTGGATCTCGCGTAGCGGTGACTGAAACGCTCCTTCGATCGCGTTCGCATATGCGAACGTGTCTACGATCGCGTTGCTCGGGGCGCTGGCCAGATGGCGGCGTACCTCGTCGATGAGATCCCTGTTTTCAATCATCGCAATCGCAGCTCCCGTCGCTCGGCATCGACCCTAGAACGGGCTGCGACACCGAACCAGTGAGCAAAATGTCTCGCACGAACGGCGCAGCTCTCATTCTCGCAACGAAGGAACGTTGCGGCCATCCTCCCGTTCGACTCCAGCAAACGACAGCCATGGAGACCGACATGAATTTGAAGAAGACAGCTCTCGTCGCGGCCGCAGTCATCGCTCTGTCCGGATCCGCCTTCGCCCAAGGCGGCGGAGGCGGCGGTGGTGGTGGTGCCGGAGGCGGTGCGGGTGGAGGTGCCGGCGGAGGCGCAGCAGCATCCGGAACGTCGGGCGGTGGCTCCGGCGGCATGGGTGGTACGGGCGGCACAAACTCCGGCAGCAGCGGTGCCAACACCACGACTTCCGCGCCCTCCTCCACGACCGGCTCGTCGAGCACGGGCGGTCCAGCCGGCTCGCCAGCGACTAACTCGCTCGGCAACACGAACACCGGCGTCATGCCTTCGACCGGCGGCAACACCGGCAATCGCTGATCTAATTCGCCTCGCGCTTGAGGGCTCCGTCGCTTGGCGGAGCCCTTTTGCTTGAGCCCACAACGAAGTCTATCCACCCATCTTAGAGACCTATGGCCGCGGGAACGACTCCAGACGGTGTCGATTGCCGAGATGCGAACCAACCACGGAGCACTCAATGAACAAAATCGCAATGGCCACCGCAATCGTCTCGCTCATGTCTACGGCAGCATTCGCCCAGACCACCGGCGAAAACATGCGTCAGCCCAATGCCCCCGCCGGCGCGACGAACCACCCCGTGCAGGATCCCAACCGAACGGCGATAGAGAACGGCAAGACGAGCGGTTCGAACATGCGATCGCCGGACAACTCGACCAACGTGCACCGCGGCGCGGCTACGAAGGACGGCGACGGCCAGACCAAGGGCGGCATGAAGACACACTAAGCGCGCCCGTAGTTCTTGAACAGCAGCGAGGGCCGGCATTGTTGCCGGCCCTCGCTGCGTTTGTGCACAAGTTGCCTGAGACAATCTGACAAGTCGGACACATGATTTCATCAACCGTCTTCACTCGTCCTGATCAAAAAGAAAAAGGCCCCGCGAGGGGCCTTCTGTCTTTCGGCGTCGACTATCAGTATCGACGGTGCATGCGAGGCGCACCATGTCGGGCCGGCGCGCCGTGACGTCCCATGCCCGGTGCCACCATCATGCGTGGCCCGCCATGTCCGCGACGAACGACGACGGGGCGGTTGCCTCGGTGGCCGCCGCGCCACGCACCACCGCCGTGACCGCCTCCCTGCACCACGACGCCGCCATGCTGCGCCTGAGCCTGCGACGTGAACGTCGGGACCGCGAGACCGAACGTGGCGACGGCGGCGATCGCCAGAATTAGTTTACGCATCTTCTTCTCCTCGATTGAAACGCACTGGACGAATGCGGAGATCGACCGTGCGTTCCCCTACTATCAAACGAATCCTTGCGATGTCTCATTCGCGCATCACTCGGCGCTGGCAACTAACAAAGCGCAGCTAATCCGATCGCTTTCACCTCGAACTCGTCGATAAAAACCGATGATAAAATCATAGATTTTCATCGACGAACTACATATGCGGTTTTCATCATGGTGAAAGCGCGACACGCACACAGCTTCGATCGTACGACGATGCGGGTTTAGTTGTACTGTCGCAAACCGTCCCTACGGTGCCCGCGAGCTCGCAAGACGGCTCGCCTGAAGATTCGGATCGCTGCTACGCGAGTATCGACCCGACCTTCGTCAACACAACATCACCGCAAGGCCTGCATCCGCCCGTGAAGCAATTCGCGGCGAGCGCGAGGCTTTGCCTATACAGGGGCACTACTCCATGAATTTCGTCACCAAGGGTTTCCTCGCGACGGTCGCCGTCGTCGGCGCACTCGGCGCCGGACAGGCGCACGCGCAGTCTGCAAGCGACGGCGAGATCGCCGCGCTGAAGGCGCAGCTTCGCGCGCTCGAGAAGAAGCTCGACAACGTCCAGAAGCAGGCGAACCACACGCAGAAGCAGGCCGACACCGTCCAGGCGAACTTCGCCAACGCCAACGCGGCCATGCACAAGAAGGCCGTTCCCTTCCTGGATGCCACGCTGAAGATGCCGGGCAACCGTCCGACCTTCTGCACCGCCGACGGCCTGAACTGCGTCGCCGTCACCAGCCGACTGCACTTCGACGCCGGCGCCTACTCCTACAGCCCGAACTCGGCAGATACGCGTCCGCTGACATTGAACGACGGCATCAACGCCCGCCGTGCCCGCCTCGGCGTCATCGGCGTCTTCAACAAGGATTGGGAATACGGCCTGATCTTCGACGCCGGTGGCACCACCGACGGTGCGGCCGTGCTGAACAACGCCTATGTATCGTACAAGGGCGTCAAGGGCCTCGTCATCCAGGGCGGTTATGTGGACGTTCCGTACACGCTCGACCAGGCAACGAGCTCGAACAACGGCCTGTTCATGGAACGCGCCGCTCCGCAGGCAATGGCAACCGGCATCGCCGCCGGCGACTTCCGCTCCGCGTTCGGTGGCTACACCTACGGCGAGCGCCACTGGATCGGTGCGTACGTGACCGGCCCGACCACCGGCACCACCACCGTCAACCATGCGCAGCCGCAGCCGCTCGGTGCCACCTTCCGCGCGATCGGCTTGCCGATGCGCAACGAGGTCGGCACGATACTCGTCGGCTTCGACGCCCTCTATCTCGCCCAACCAGGCGGCCCGACCAACAGCACGCTCGGCCTCAGCGACCGCATCGAGGTCCGCATCGACCCCGCGTCGAACGCGTTGCTGAACACCGGCACGATGCAGAACGTCGACAGCGCGCGCGTCCTCAGCGGTGAAGCCGCCGCCCAGTTCGGCAGCTTCATGGCGCAGGGCGAATATTTCGACTTCGCCGTGCAGCGCACCAACGGTCTCGGCGACCTGAGCTTCAACGGCTTCTATGGCCAAGCGAGCTACGTCCTCACCGGCGAGCAGCACAAGTACAGCACGACCTCGGGCTCCTTCGGCGGCATCAATCCGAAGCATCCGGTGAACTTCGCGATCGGTGACTACGGCGCTTGGGAATTAGCAGTCCGCTACAGCTCCGCGAACCTCAACGACCTGAACGTTCGCGGCGGCGAACTCAAGAACACCACCGTTGGTCTGAACTGGTACGTCAATCAGAACATGCGGTTCATGTTCAATTGGATTCGCGGCACCGTCGACAAGCGAGACGCCTTGGCACGCGATGTCGGTGCCAGCTACGACGTCTTCGCGATGCGTACGCAGGTCGCGTTCTAAGACGATCGAGGGTGGGCTCGACTTTCGCGGTCGAGCCCACTTTTCTTCTACAAGGCATCGACCAACGCCGACCGGCGGTTTCGTGCGAAGTCGAGGCCCACGTTAATCAGTAAAAAACGATTCAAATCGTAAGTGATCCATGCGCGGCCGGTTGCCGCCATGGTGACAGTCACCCTGAAATCGATGTCGAAGTCGGCGGCGGTCTTGCGCGCGAGCTCTAAAAGGAAGGGTCTGTTGTGTCCTACCCCGACAACTCCCGTGTACCGATCAGCAACAACGTCGCCGACTTCATCCTTCCCGTGTGCAACCTTGGTCATGACAAGGATGGCAATGTAGTCGCGGAAACCGCGAAGCTGGTCGGAACGTGCTTCCTGATCGGTTCGCGAGGCTTCGCGCTCACCGCGGCGCACGTTCTACACCAGGTCGACAACGATATCGCGCGCGTGCTGGTGCCGGATGGCGCGGGTTCCTGGGACGCGTGCCTCATCCGCACAGGTCAGGTCCACCCCACCGAGGATGTCGGCATCCTGAAGATCGAACTTCCGAAGCCCATAGTCTCCCCGATCACATTTGCGCCGGACGAACCTCCACCGAGTGCCGAGTACAACATGTGGGCCTACCCCGAGGTCATCGCTCAGGAGGTCCAGTATCACGGACTGCCCGCTGGCTCTCTCGATTTCAATCCGTCGGCGGTCTACTTCCGCGGTTACCTCCGCAGGAAGCTGCCCTATTCGCCCAATCCGTCTTTCGACATGTACGTCGGTAAGCACTTCTACGAGGTAAGCGAGATCGCGGGTTCCTGCTGCTCCGGCGCTCCTTTGTCCACGATGGAGACGCATCCGAAGGTCTTCGCGATCTATATTGGGGAGGAGGACAAGACGAGGCGCTGCGGCTACGCGACCAATCTCCTGAAAGTCCGCGACTGGGTCCCGGAAATGCTCGGGAAGCGGATCTGCGACGAAGCCAATCCCCACGCGTGACGGGCCGACCGAATAGATCCCGTCGCGACACCTAACATCCTCGGATTCCATTCGAAGATGGGCCGCGCGGCGGCAACCTTGCAGCTTCCACGTCGTTACATGAGCCTCAACCAAAGGAGGCTATCATGGCCGATACCACGCAAATCAAAGAGCATATGGACGTCATCTCGTCCGATAAGAAGGTCGTCGGCAAAGTCGATCACATGGACGGGCCGGACAAGATCAAGCTGACCAAGGCGAGCTCGCCGGACGGACAGCACCATCATTTCATTCCAACGGAATGGATTGATCGCATTGACGAGCACGTCCACCTGAACAAGTCCGGTGACGACGTCACCTCGCACTGGCAGCATGGCAAGTCCTAACCCCTAGATCTGGAGGCGCGGTCCTACCCGACCGCGCCTCTGTCCGATATCAATCGGGATTCGGATCTCTCTTCCTGAAGTGGTCGAGCACGAACACCCGCAAGGCCGACGAATAGTTGAAGTGCTGCTGCCCGCTCAGCACCCGGGTGGCCAGTTCGGCGGCGGAGCACTGCTCCTTCGCTGCGATCTCCCGGAACGCTTCCCAGAATTCATCCTCCAGCGTGACGTTCGTCTTCCGGCCATGCAGCGCGATCGAGCGCTGCTTCATCTGGCCCGATCTTCTATTCCTACTGCCGAACTGCGGCGCCTTCACCAGAGCCCTGTTCACTGCTTCACGGCCGCCATCGCGCCGCCGAGAAGCTCTTCATTCTCGGCGAGTTGGATCCAGGACAACGCCGTCTGCACGCAGCGCATCGCCTCGTCGCCCTTTCCCTCCATGTGCAGGGCCTCCGCCGCGCGCGCGAATTCGGCGGCCCTTCGGCGGAACCGCACGGATATCGGCGTCATCGTCATTCCACGATCCATCCTACTCTCCAGTCCGCAGAGCAGCCGATGCAGCACCTGCATCGCATCCGTGATCATTGCGCCGGCATCCTGAGAAGCCGCAGCGCATTCATGGTGACGAGCACGGTGGCGCCGGTGTCCGCCAGGATCGCAGGCCAGAGCCCGGTGATCCCCGCCACCGTCGTGACGAGGAAGAGCGCCTTGAGACCCAGCGCGACGCCGATGTTCTGCTTGATGTTGTTCATGGTCCGCCTTGACAGTTCGACCATGGCGGCGACGTCGGCGACCCGCCCATGCAAGACGGCGGCGTCCGCCGTCTCCAGGGCGACGTCCGTCCCGCCCCCCATGGCGATGCCGACATCGGCGGCCGCGAGCGCGGGCGCGTCGTTGATGCCATCGCCAATCTTGGCGACCTTCTTCCCGCCGTTCCGGAAGCCCGAGACGATCTGCTGCTTGTCCTGAGGCAACAGTCCGGCCCGGACGCGGATTCCGATCGTCCGACCAATGGCGGTCGCGGTACGCTCGTTGTCGCCGGTCAGCATCACGGTCTCGACGCTGAGGTCGCGCAGGCGCTGTAGGCCCTCAACCGCGTCCGGACGCGGCTCGTCCCGCATGGCGATGGCTCCGGCAGGTGCGCCATCGACGATCAGGACCGAAGCGGTCTTTCCGACTTCGTTGAACGCCGCGATTAGGGTCTTCTGCTGCTCGGTGAGAGAGCCGAGTTCTTCGGCCGCCCGAGGCGAGCCGAGGAAGACCGAACGCCCCTCCACGGTCCCCCGGACGCCCTTGCCACCGATGGCGCTGGCGTCGGTCGCCGCCGGCACGACGATGCTCCGATCGGCTGCCGCGGCCAGGATGGCGGTCGCGAGCGGATGGCTGGATCCGTACTCCAGCGCAGCCGCGAGCCGCAGCACCTCGGCTTCCGGAGCGCCGAAGGACGCGACGTCGGTCACCTGCGGCTTGCCGGCCGTCAGCGTGCCGGTCTTGTCGAAGCAGGCGACCTGAATCCGGCCGACCTCCTCCAGGACGGCGCCGCCCTTGAGAAGAAGACCCCTACGAGCGCCCGCCGACAGGCTCGCCGCGATCGCCGCCGGCGTGGAGATCACCAGCGCGCACGGACAGCCGATCAGAAGGATGGCGAGGCCCTTGTAGATCCATTCCTGCCATTCGCCGCCGAACAGCAGCGGCGGAACGACGGCGATCAGCGCGGCCACCACGACAACGCCGGGCGTATAGAATTTCGAGAAGCGGTCGATGAAGCGCTCGGTCGGCGCCTTGGACTCCTGCGCCTCCTCCACCAGGCGGACGATGCGCGCGATGGTGTTGTCCGCGGCCGCCGCCGTGACCCTGACCCGCAGCAGGCCGTCACCGTTGATCGTGCCGGCGTACACGGTCCCGTCGATACCTTTCCGGACGGGAGTGCTCTCGCCCGTGACCGGCGCCTCGTCGATCGCGCTCTCGCCGGCGATGATGACCCCGTCCGCCGGGATGCGGTCGCCCGGACGCACCTGGATGACGGCCTCGACCTCGAGGCTTGCGGCCGGGACTTCGTCCACTTTGCCGGCCCGTTCGAGCCTGGCCGTTTCCGGAACGAGTTTGGTGAGGTCCTGGATGCTGGCGCGGGCACGGCTCGCGGCGACGCCCTCCAGGAGTTCGCCGATCAGGAACAGGAAGACGACCGTGGCCGCCTCCTCCGTCGCCCCGATGAAGACGGCACCGATGGCGGCGATCGTCATGAGCATCTCGATCGAGAACGGCGTTCCGGATATGGCGGCGTTGAAAGCGCGGCCTCCGATCGGCACCAGGCCGATCAGCATCGCCGCCAGGAACGCCGGGGTCTCGACGGCCGGGACGAGCTTGCCCAGGACGAAGGCCGCTGCGAGCGCGACGCCGACGGCGATGGTCATCGTCGCCTTGGCGGTCCGCCACCACGGTGTCCGGGCAGCCGGTCCCGCGTCGGCGCAGGAGCCTCCGTGATCATGGTGATCGTGGGAATGGCTGTGGTGATGGTCCGACGCCTTGGAGTGCGCGTGGCCGCCTTCCCCTCCGACGTCGAGCACCTTGTACCCGAGTCCTTCCACACGTTTCCGCATCGACTGGACGTCGGAAGCCGCATGCTGGACTGTCACGGTGCCAGCCGGGACGGACACCCTCACCTCGGAGACACCCTCGACCCGCAGCAGGGCGTTCTCGATCTTCGTGGCACAGGAGGCGCAGTCCATGCCCTCCACACGCATCCTGGTCTTTTCGGCTGTCGCAGCGTTCATGGCCGACCTTTCATGCATCGCGCCGTGCGCCGGGACGGCGCTGCGGCGTCTGGTTCAGTTGATCCCGGATCAGTTCCGCCTCGATCCGGAACAGACCCGTCGGCGGAGGCGTCACGCATGTCACCACCTGCCCGGTCTCCCGATCGCGCACGCACCATCCGTCGTCGTCCCGGCCGATCTCGAATCTTCCATTGTCGTCGCCGGCGCGCCGTCCCATCAGTCCTCACCCGCTCCTGCCAGCTTCCGGAGCTCCTCGGCGGGCTCGCCTTTGAAGACCGTCTTGGCCAGGACGTCGTAGGCGTGCGTGGCCGCCATCATCCGGCTCATCTCGTCCGCAGGCCTGACGTTCGCCATCTCGAGGACGCCCGTCGCCAGGCGTCCCTTCCCGGACGGGATGTCGATCGGCGGCGTCGCCGACGAGAAGAGACCGCCGCCTTCCGGTGTCAGTTGCTGTCGGTCGGCGAACCGGACCATCCGCAGGCCGGCGACGCGTCCCTGCGATGTCGAGATCGAGCCATCCCCTGATATCGTGACGGGACCGTCGCGCTGCTGCACCACGAGTGGGCCGTTGCTCGTCATGACGGGCGCACCGTCCAGCGTCGTCAGCTTGCCCTTGCCGTCCAGCGTGAAGGCTCCGGAGCGCGTGTAACGGGGACCGGACGGCGTATCGACGACGAAGAAGGACTGATCGTCGATGAGCGCCACGTCCAGGAAATTGCCCGTCGCCTTCACGCCGCCGACGGTGAAGTCGGTGAACTGCGACGTCGAGACCATCGAACGCTTGGCGAGATCCGGGACCTCCGCCTCCTTGGCTTCGGTCAGGTACTCCTTGAACTGCACGCGTCCCGCCTTGAACGCCGGCGTCGTCTGGTTGGCGACGTTGTTGGCGATCGAGTCCAGGTGCTTCCTCATCGCGAGGAGGCCGGACAGTCCGATCATCTGCTTGTCGCTCATGACACCCTCCGAGAGATCAGCGGGCTCAGAAGCCGAGTTGCGCTTCCGCGCTTCTCATCGCCTCGTCCTCGACCTGGATGGTGACGTGGTCGATCCCGAACTCCTTGCGTATGCGGGTCTGCGCCTCCCGCAGCACCTCGCGCCATCGGGCCGCGTCCTCGACCACGAGGTGACCGCTCATCGCATCGGTTCCCGAGGTGATTGTCCACACGTGGAGATCGTGGACCGCGGTGACGCCGGGGATCGCGCCCAGGCTCGCGGTCATCTTCTCCACGTCTACGTTGGCCGGCGTCGACTCCATCAGGATGTTGACCGCCTGCTTGAGCAGGATCCAGGTGCGCGGCACGATGAAGAGACCGATGCCTGCACCGATCAGCGGGTCCGCCAACTGCCACCCCGTGAACATGATGATCAACGACGCCGCGATCACGCCGACGGAGCCCAGCATGTCGCCGAGAACCTCGAAGTATGCGCCCTTCACGTTCAGGCTTTCCTTCGATCCGTCCATCAGCAGCCACATGCTGACGAGGTTCACGGCAAGGCCGATGAGCGCGACGATCAGCATCGGTCCGCTCAGGATTTCCGGCGGTGCCAGGAAGCGCTGATAGGCCTCGTAGATGATGTAGATCGTCAGCAGGAGCAGGATGACGGCGTTGGTGAGCGCCGACAGAACCTCCATCCGGAGGAAACCGTAGGTCCGCTGCGGCGTCGCCGGCCGCGCGGCGAACCTGATCGCCAGAAGCGCGAGGCCGAGCCCCACGACGTCGGTCGCCATGTGCGCCGCGTCCGCGAGCAGCGCGAGGCTGCCGGTGATCAAGCCGCCGACGATCTCGGCGACCATGTAGGTCGCCGTCATCCCCAGCGCGATCGCGAGCCTCTTCGAATGTTTCGCCGCCGCCGTTCCGTGTGAACCGCCACCGTGCATCTCAGATTTCCTTTGCTTCCGGCGCGTTCAACGAAGCGCGCAACTTCTCTTCGAGTTCGTCCAGAAGGAACAGGCTGACGTCGTCCACGGAGCCGTGGCCCTTGGCAAAGGGCTGCTCCAGCAGTCTGATGAGGTAGAGGACGTAGACGAACATGTAGGCCATGAAGCCGAACAGGATGGCCGACGCCGGATCCCCCTCGGTCTTCAGCAGCATGAGCAGGATGATGATCGACGAGACCAGCGTCTGGACCAGCACCCGCACGGAGGGCACGAACTCGACGCGCTGGATCGTGTAGATCCGGAGCAACGAGCTGCGGAGCCGGTCCTGCGAATTGCGGAGCCTGACGACGAAGTTCGAGGCCATCCCGAGACCTTCGAGCCGACCTAGAATGGGCGTCAGTTTGGCGAGTTCTTCGAGCGCCGGCGTGATGTCCTTGTGATCCTTCGCGTGACCGAGGCCGGTCCGCAGTTTCGCGAGAAGCGCGACCATGATCCCGCGGTGCTTTGCGAGGTCGAACGTCGTCTCCTCCTCCGCGAACATCTCGAGATCGCCGTCGATCGCCTCGATCTCGGTCCGGATGGCTGCAGGGATGCGTTCCGCTTCCTTGTAGTCCGCCAGGATGCTGGACAGCATGAAGCCGATGATGAAGATCGCACCGGCGATGCCGCTGGTGACCAACCGATTGAGGTCGAGCAGTTCGAGGCCTGAGTAGTGGATCGCGAGCTTGATGGCGCTCAGGATGAGCACCACCGACGCCACGATGAAGAACAGCCTGAACTTCTTGCGGTAGCTGATGTTCGCGCCACCGAAATGCAGGTGGCCTATAAGCGAGTGTTCCATCATCGTCTCCTGCACTCGATCACCGGCGAGAACCCGTTGCGCGCCCACGAATAGGTCTCGGTCGTCCAGCCCTTGCGGACCGCGAGGCATATGCGGCCTCCGTCGTTGCTGAGGGTCGTCTCGTCCGCGTAGGTCTGGAAGACGGGCGACCAGCCCCGTCCGCTCCGGACGAATACCTCATGAAGGCATCCTCCCGAGCGGCAGACGGCCGCCCGGTTCGTGCAGGTGAGCTTGTCGTAGTGAAACGACATGAATTCACGGCCCTCGCCTCCTATCGACACCGAGAATAGGTGCTGCGCCGACGGCTCGTTGCCGCAACTCGCGGCCCGGCTCCGGACGATCTTGCGGAGCTCCTGCGGGAGATTGTCGATGTGATATGGAGCGCGCGGCGGTTCGTCGGCGAAGCCGGCACGCGCCGCGGCGGGGTCCGGAGTCAGCATGATCGTCAGCAGAACGAGTGCAATCGCGCGCATCGGTCTCACCCCGTCTTCGCCGGCCTGGCCTTGCCGGCCTTGGCCCATTTCCGGAAATAGGCGACGCCGGTCATCGCGACGATGCCGGCGATGCTGACGAGCAACTGGAACCAGAACGCCTCGGAGACGAGGTCGATGGCGAAATACGCCACGAACGCCAGGAACACGCCCGCACAGAAGACTTCGAGCGACTGCTGGCCGGATACGATGATCGGCCGCCACACCGGCCACTGCAGCGCGGGCGCGTCCCGTGAAATCAGGCGCGACACGACGATCGCCAGCGCCAGAAAATGAATGATGCGGTACGACGCAAGGTTGGTCTTGTCGTTCGGAATGAAAAAGGACCGAACCGCCTCCGGAAAAATCGCCTCATTGCCCGTGTGCGCCGCCACGGTGACGACGGCGGAGAAGACGAGGATGGCGATGCAGACGGGCATGACGACGCGCGAACGCAACGCCTTGTGCAGCGTCGCGCGGTCCATGACCGCAGTCCATGCTCCGATCACGAACAGGAGCTGCCACGCGAACGGATTGAAGTACCAGGTGCCGGACGGATACCCCCACAGATTCCAGCCCATCTGACGGGCGACGACGTAGAGAACGAGCGACGCCGCAAGCGTGACGTTCGGCGCTTTCGTCAGCAGCCAGAGGATCGGCGGAAACGGGGCCATCAGGACGATGTAGAGCGGCAGAACGTCGAGATTGAGCGGGCGATATTCGAGCAGCAAACCATGCTTGATGAATTCGACCGGCTCCGCGATGAGCAGGCGTATGTTGAATTCGTCGAGCAGGTGCGCGTGGCCGTAGCGTTGAGCCACATAGCCGATGGCGACGACGTAAAAGACGAACAGCAGGATGTAGGCGACGTAGATCTGCCAGACCCGACCGAGGACGCCGACGGAAGCCTTGAAGAAGCCGGCCGTCCGCATCATGCGTCCGTAGACGAACGCCACGGTGAAACCCGACACGAACACAAACAGTTCGGCCGCGTCGCTGAAACCGTAGTTCCGCGCAGTGATCCAGGCCACCAGGTTGTTGGGCACATGATCAAGGAAGATCGCCCAATTGGCGAGTCCTCGGAAGAGATCGAGTCTCAGATCCCTCCCCGAACCCTTGTCGTTCGTTGCTTCGGTCATCTTTTCCATTCAGGAGCGCCGCACATGGCGGCGCTCCGATCAGCGAGACGGACGTATCCGGTCAGTTCTTGAACTTGGCCTGGCCGGACTTGCCGGCCGCGGTCTTCAGGGTCACGGCGACGGACGCGCCCTTCGCGATCTCGCCCTTGGCCTCGGCCTTGAGCGCATTGCCCGCGGCGACGAGCGGGATCGTCTCGCGGTCGCTTCCGGACGTCAGCATGACCGATCCGGAGAAGCCGTTCGTCGAGACCGGCTTCTTGGCCTCGTCGAACACGTTGAACGTCAGCGTCTTGCCGGAAGCGACCATTTCGACTTCCACGCCTGCGACGTCCTCCATCTGGCCTCCGTTCGGACCCTTCTCATGGGCGTGCTGTGCCATCGCCGGCGTGGCGAGCAGCAGCGCGGATGCGACGAGCAGGATCTTCTTCATCAGTGGTCTCCTTTGGTAGCGTGGACAGGCATCGCCTCCACATGGGCAGGCGAAGATCCCCGGCGGAACAGGATGTAGAGCGCCGGAAGGACGAGAAGCGTGAGAATGGTCGACGAGATGATGCCGCCGATGACGACCGTCGCCAGCGGACGCTGAACCTCGGCACCGGCCCCCGTCGCGATGGCCATCGGCACGAAGCCGAGCGAAGCCACCAAGGCGGTCATCAGCACGGGACGCAGACGGGTCAGCGCGCCTTCGCGAACCGCGTCCATCACCGTCTTTCCTTCGAGACGAAGACGCTCGATGAAGGTGATGATGACGAGGCCGTTCAGCACGGCGACGCCCGACAGCGCGATGAAGCCGATGCCGGCGCTGATCGAGAGCGGGATGTCCCGCAGCAGCAGAGCGAAGATGCCGCCCGTCAGCGCCAGCGGTACGCCGCTAAACACCAGCAGCGCGTCGGCGGCAGACCCCAGGCTGAGGAACAGGAGCAGGAAGATCAGCAGCAGCGCGATAGGCACGACGATGGTCAGACGTTGGGTCGCCGAGACGAGCTGCTCGAACTGACCGCCCCACCCGATCCAGTAGCCCGCAGGCAGCTTGACCTTCTCGGCGACCTGCTGCTGCGCCTCGCCGACGAACGAGCCGAGGTCACGACCGCGCACGTTGGCAGAGACCACGATGCGGCGCTTGCCGTCCTCGCGGCTGATCTGGTTCGGTCCCGGCGAGACCGAGATCTCCGCGAGTTCCGCCAGGGGCGCGTAGCGCATCTGGGCCAGAGGCGACGTCCCGAACACGGCCGGTGTGGCCTTGTTCTGGTTCGGCTGACCTTCGACGGGAGGCAGCGGGATCGGCAGCGCCTTGATCGCCTCGACGTCCGTCCGGAGTTCATCAGGAAGGCGTACGACGAGATCGAACCGACGGTCGCCCTCGAACACGAGGCCCGCGGTCTTGCCGCCCACGGCGATCTCGACCAGGTTCTGGACGTCGGAGACGCTGATGCCGAAGCGCGCCAACGCCTTGCGGTCGAGCTTGACCGTCAGCACCGGCAGACCCGAGACCTGCTCGGTCTTCACGTCCGCGGCACCCTGGATGCCTTGCAGCGCGGTCTGCACCTGCCCGGCGATCTGGGCGAGGACATCGAGATCGTCGCCGAAGATCTTGACGCCGACGTCGCTGCGCACGCCCGAGATGAGTTCGTTGAAGCGGAGCTGGATCGGCTGCGACAGCTCGTAGAGGCTGCCGGCGACCTCTTCCGAGGCCTCCTCGATCGCCTTCATGACCTCGAGCTTGGGCTTCTTGGGATCCGGCCACTGATCACGCGGCTTGAGCATGACGTAGCCGTCCGAGATCGACGGCGGCATCGGATCGGTCGCGACCTCGGCGGTGCCGGTACGCGCGAAGGCCTCCTTCACCTCCGGGATCTTGTGCAGACGCTCTTCCAGAGCCTTCTGCATCTCGAGCGACTGGGTCAGGCTGGTCCCGGGAATGCGCATCGCCTGGATCGCGACGTCGCCTTCGTCGAGGCTCGGGATGAACTCGCCGCCCATCCGCGTCGCGGCGTATCCGCTGACCACGACCAGAACCACCGCTGCGGCGGCCACGACGACGCGGAGACGGATCGCGGCATCGAGCAGCGGAACGTAGGTCCGATGCGCGGCGCGCATGAACCAGTTCTCCTTCTCCGAGACCTTGCCCGTGACGAACAGGGCGACCGCGGCAGGGACGAAGGTCATCGACAGGATGCTGGCACCGAGGAGCGCCATCAGCACCGTCAGCGCCATCGGCGTGAACATCTTGCCTTCCACGCCCGTGAGGGTGAGAACCGGCAGGTAGACGACGGCGATGATCAGGGTGCCGAACAGGCTGGGCTTGATGACCTCCCGGGAGCCTTCGATGATCGTCGCGAAGCGTTCGTCGCGCGTCAGAAGACGCCCCTGCTTCGCCTGTTCGTGGGCGAGCAGACGCAGGC
Source organism: Bradyrhizobiaceae bacterium PARB1 (assembly GCA_002256345.1). GTDB lineage: Bacteria > Pseudomonadota > Alphaproteobacteria > Rhizobiales > Xanthobacteraceae > Tardiphaga. Next base: position 779,848 of record NKIY01000002.1, read on the forward strand.
AGTTCTCGACGATGATGACGGCACCGTCGATGATGATGCCGAAGTCGATCGCGCCGAGGCTCATCAGATTGGCACTGACCTTGTTCTCGAACATGCCCGTGATCGTGAAGAGCATGGACAGCGGGATGACGAGCGCCGTCGCGAACGCCGCCTTGAAGTTCCCGAGAATGAGGAACAGGATCACGATGACGAGCAGCGCGCCTTCGACGAGATTCTTCTCGACCGTCGCGATGGTCGCGTCGATCAGGTGCGTACGGTCGTAGATCGCGCGGAGAGAGATGCCTTCCGGAAGCGACTTCTGGATCTGTTCGAGCTTCTGCGCGACGCGCTGCGCCACGGTCCGGCCGTTCTCGCCGATCAGCAGCATAGCCGTGCCGAGCACGACCTCCTTGCCGTCGACCGTGGCGGCACCCGTCCGCAGATCGGTGCCTTCCTTGACCTCTCCGATGTCCAGGATGCGGACCGGGACGCCGTTGCGCGAACCGATGACGATCTGGCTGATCTCCTCGACGTTCGCCACCTGCCCCGGCGTACGGACGAGATACTGCTCGCCATTCTTTTCGATGTAGCCGGCGCCGACGTTGTTGTTGTTGTTCGCGAGCGACGTCATGACGTCGCGGAAGCTGAGCTTGTAGGCCATCAGCTTGGCCGGATCCGGAAGCACGTGGAACTGCTTCTCGAAGCCGCCGATGGTGTTGACCTCGTTGACGCCGGCGACGTTCCGGAGCTGAGGCTTGATGATCCAGTCCTGCACGGTCCGAAGGTCGCTCGGCGTGAATGGCTTGCCGTCGGCGCTCTTCGCGCCCTCCTTCGCCTCGACGGTGTACATGTAGATCTCGCCGAGGCCGGTCGAGACCGGTCCCATCGCCGTCTCGATGCCGGTCGGCAGTGAGTCCTTGACCCGCTGGACGCGTTCGTTGACGAGCTGACGGGCGAAATAGATGTCTGTCCCGTCCTTGAACACGATGGTGACCTGGCTGAGGCCGTAACGCGAGAGCGAGCGCGTGTTGACGAGGTTCGGCAGGCCGGCCATCCCCGTCTCGATCGGGAAGGTGATGCGCTGCTCGACCTCGAGCGGCGAGAACCCCGGAGCGTTGGTGTTGATCTGGACCTGGACGTTGGTGATGTCCGGCACGGCATCGATCGGAAGGCGCGTGAAGTTCCAGACGCCGAAGGCGCCCATCATGAGCACGCCGATCATGATCAGCCAGCGCTGATGGACGGAGAAAGAAAGAAGCTTGTCGATCATGTTCGAATTCCCGACATGACGATCCCCTGTGGGGACCCGTAGAGGCTCAGGTGGACGCGGACATGCCGCGTCCGGACGGGTTCAGTGCTCATGGGACGCCGATCCCTTTCCGAGCTCCGCCTTCACGATGAAGCTGTTCGTCGCGGCGTACTTGTCGCCTTCGAGCAGGCCGAAGAGGATTTCCACGTTCTCCGGATCGTGCGCCCCGGTGTCGACGTCGCGGGCCTCGAACTTCTCGCCGTTGCGGACGAACACGACCTTGCGGTTCTCGACGGTCTGGATCGCGGACGCCCGCACCGCGAGAGGCACCTTCTTCGCCGCGAGGATCAGGCGCGCCGATACGAAGAGACCAGTCCGCAGGCGCATGTCGGGGTTCGGCACGACGGCGCGCGCCAGCGCGCTCTGTGTGTCGCTGCTGCCGACCGGAGAGATGTAGGACAGAGCGGCCTCGATGGGAGCGCCGCCATCGCCGACGTCGATCAGGATCTTGTCGCCGATCCGGACGCGCGGCAGGTTGCGCCGGTAGACCGACAAGTCGACCCATACCGTCGAGATGTCGGCGACGGTGAACGCTGGCTTCTGCTCGGAAGCGTACTCGCCGAGAGAGATCTGCCTGTCGATCACGGTGCCCGAGATGGGCGCGCGGATCTCGTACACCGTCAGGCTCTGGTTGCTCTCGATCTTCGCGAGCAGCTCGCCCTTCTCGACGTTGTCGCCGATCCGCTTCTTGATCTCGCGCACGACGCCCGGAAAGCGCGGCGTCACCTGCACCAAGGATTCCTGGTTGGGCTGCAGGATGCCGTTCAGCAGCAGCGAGTCGCGCAGCGTCTCGGGGCCGGCCGTCAAGAGTTCGATGTTGGACGACGCGACGCGGGCGTCGTTCATCTCCACCGCCCCCTCTTCGCCGTGGCCCTTCTCGTCTTCGCCGGCGCCGCCTTTCTCCCCTTTGGACTTCTCCCCCTTGGCACCCTTCGACGCGTCAGCGGTCTGCGTGTCCGACTTGCTCGGCGCGTAAGCGTAGACGCCGGCGCCGAGTGCGAAGATCGCGACCAATCCTACCAGTAACATGACGGGCTTCTTCATCGTGCGCTCCCCCGAGCCAATGCAAACGGATTGCCGACAAGCCCCTCGATGGTGGCGACGGCGACATGGAAATTCTGTTGGGCTTCCTGCTCGCGAAGGCGTGCCTGGGCGACGCTGGCCTGCGAATCCAGCACCTCGAGAAGCGAGTAGCGTCCCTGGCCGTAGCCTTCGAAGATCGCGTCGGCCGCCTCCTTCGACTTCGGGATGGCGCTCTCGCGCAGAATGGCGAGTTCGCGAAGCGAGCCGGTCAGCGAGTCGTAGGCGCGGCCCGCGATCACGACCAACGTGTTGCGGTTGCCCTGCCGTTCGGCGGCTGTCTTGGCGAGGCTTTCCTGCGCGGACAGGATGTTGCCCTGGTTCTGGTCGAACACCGGGATCGGCACCGACAACGACAGACGGACAGCGCTGTCGCCGGTGTCGTTGTATTTCCGCCAACCGGCCGCGACTGTCACGTCCGGATACGGCTTCAGGCGCGCGAGTAGCAGTTCCGCATTCCGCTGAGCGTAGATCGCCTTCCAACGGACCAATTGCGGATTGGCCTCGATCGCCGCAACAACGGACTGGAAGCTGGGCGGCCGACCGACCGCGTCCAAACGTCCCGAGACCGAACTAAACTTCGGCGCGGTGTCGCCCATCAGGATCGCGAGTTCGCGACGGGCCGTAGCGAGATTGGCCTTGGTGCGCTCGAGGTCGGCCTTGACCAGAGCGGACGCGACTTCGGCTCGGCCCGTCTCCGCGATCGACGATGCGCCCGCCTCCACGCGACGCTGCAGCAACGGCGTGAGCTTGTTGATCGCCTCCACCTGCTCTTCGAGAATGTGGATGCGGCGCTGCAGGCCGAGGACGCTGACGAAGGCGATGGCCGTCTCGGACAATACCTCCAGACGCACCGCCTGGCGGCCGATGCCGGCGGCATCCAGACCGGCCTGGCCGGCGGAGATGCGCGCGTCGCGCTTGCCCCAGAGCTCGAACATCTGGCTGACCTGCAGCGTGGACTGCGCCGAGCGCGTTCCTCTGTAAGCGCCCGATCCGAACGAGTCGTCCTGTTCGTAGGAGACGTCCGGATTGATCAGCGCTCCGGCCTGGATGCGTTGACCTCGGGCGATCCCGACGTCACGCTCGGCTGCGGTCAGACGTGGGCTGGCGGCGAGCGCGCGCTGCAGCGCCGCCCCCATGGTGAGGGTCTGCGAATGGGCCACCCCCGTCGGCAACGCGACGAGCAGCACAGCCGCGCACGCGAGACGCGTGGCGTATTTCGGGAACATGATGAAAAGCCTGACGAACGACGGATTCTGGGCGCGATGCGCCCGGCGATTACGTTCAGGTCAGGGATTTGGGGGGCGGAGGATCGATGCCGCGCGGCAGGCTGCGACGCTCGACATCATGAGCGACCGGCATGCGGCTCGTCATTTCGACGGCGATGAAGGTGCCGAAAAGCGGCGCAGGCATGGAGACCGAGAAGCATCCATGGCAGTGGTGATCGGCCAGAACACCCTTGTCCGAAGGACCCGGATCCTGATCGGCAAGCGAGACGATGGTCGCCCCACCCGCGTTGGTCACATCCAGTTCGAACAGCCCGTGCATCGCACCGGCGAAGAGATACGACGCCAGCACGACCATGACCAAAGCCTTGCGCGAGAAGCGCAGCGGGCCGTGGCGGAAGATGCGAGCGAAAAGCGTCACTATCGTTGTCTCTTTCGAACTATCCGAGTGGGGTAGCATGGATCGACGAATCCTGTCGATGACGAATAGTATAACAATCTCAACTATACAGAGGTATGTACGGTTAACACGTGGGTATCTATCTGCCCGTTGTAAATCCTCGATGACTTCGGTGCCGATTTCTTCCGCCGCATGGCCTGGAACGAGTCAAGCAAACTCGAACGTGCCGGCTTTCCGTGGCTATCCGCTAACTGCCCGTTTCACTCGACGATGACTTCTCCGCGACTTTCGGTCTCCGCATGCCCGGGGACGAGACAGGCGAACTGGAACTTGCCGGTATTTATGAACTGCCACTGTAGTTCCACAGTGGAATTCGGCTTCATCACCCGGCCGTTGACCTCATGACGCTCCAGATCCGGCGAGATCCGCATCGTCTCCGCATGTCCGAGATTCTCGGTCGTCGTTCCCAGCACGAATTCGTGCTTCACGGCGGTATCGTTGCGGATGGAGAACTTCACGACCTGCCCTCGCTTGAACTTCAGTTGTTCCGGCGTGATCACGAGCTTGCCGCCCTTGTCGGAGTAGACCACCGCGACCGGCGTCGTCGATTTCCACTTCCCCTTCACGGGTTGGCCGGCAGCGTAGTTGTAGTGGGAGTCGACGGCAGGCACGCGCGGCGCGGCAGCGGCGAACGTCGTTCCAGAGATCAGGGCGGCGGCGATAGTAATTCGTAGCAAGACTTCAACTCCTCAGTATTCATCGACCGGGCGACCGCGCGTCATGCGGCCCTCCCCGACCTGTAGTTCAATGCGGGCCGTTCGATGGCCGACCACGAAAAAATCGCAAGCGGCATCACGCAGACGAACGAAAGAAGCGCGAACAGCGGCAGCGAAATGCCGGGCACCAGCGTCAGCAACGCCTGCTGCACGGGCCATCCGTAGATGTAGGTGCCGTACGAAATGTCGTCGCGCTGCGTCCATCGCGTGGCGGCGCCGAAATCCATCGCTCCCGCGACCACGGCGACATGCGCCGTTGCGACGATGCAGGTCACCGGCGACAGCGTCGTTCCTGCAAAGGCGATGGCAGCGATGAAGGAGACCGGCAGCAGCCATGGCGTCACCGGCAGGACATCGCGCCCGCGATGTGCCAAGACGCCGAGCAGGAAGCAAAGCCCGTAGCGGCTCAGGTGGAAAGGCCAGAGCTTGTCGACGGCACCGGCGAGCGCCTGTGATCCCGGCTGCAAGGCGACGATCCCGATCGCAGTTAGTAAGATCGAAATCATCAGGAACGCCACGGACCTGCGCAGGCCCATCGCCTGGGCGATGCCCAGCCCCGCGTAGGCCGCGATCTCGTACTTCAACGTCCAAAGCGGCTCGTTCACTGCTGACGCGTATGGCAGATCGCCGAACAGACCGGGCGGTGCCGGCGCGTGCTGGAAACGCGCCAGCACCGTCAATGGATAGGTCCACGTCTTGATATCGGTGAAATAGCCCGTGATCGCCATGCTCGTCAGCAGCGGTCCCGCGACAAGCGCGAACACCAGACCGTAGGCGAGAAGCCCGGGCACGATGCGCAGCACCCTCGCGAACGCGAACCTCCAAAGATCGGGGTTTCGGTCCAACGATCGCGACAGCAGGAGACCCGACAGTACGAAAAAAACGTTGACCGCATGCTGTCCGAGCGTGAACGGCGTCGACAAGGACAGCGGTTCCGGCGTGCCCGGCCCGAACCTCAGGATGAAAAGATGGGAGACGATGACCGACGCCGCGGCGGCGAGCCGGACGAGATTGAAGGAATTCCGGTCGGACTGCAGCCTTTCGGAGAGAACCGCGCCGAACATCGGATTTCAGAACTCCAGGCCGAAGGGACATTTGGATGCGCCCTCCAAGCGGGGGTATTCGCCGGAGAGCGCCTCCGCCCGGCGCGCAGAAGCACGACGGACACTCCAACCGAAGTCACCACAACGACGGAAGGAATTCAGAAGAAAGCGAGCGCCTCCAGCCGGGCATGGCTGGAGGCGCCTTGGAGGTTCACGAAGCCCTGACGAGGGGCCCAGCGAACATCTCACCCGCGAGGAAGGGAATTCCGGTGCGGATGAGAATTGGAGATCAGAACGAGCGCAGTATCTGGACGGCGCCGTTGTAGAGGTTCTGATCCTGCGTCTGCAGCACGGTGCCAGCCGGCTTGCCGAGCATGCCGCCGGCATTGGTGGTGTAGGTACCGTTCAGATTCTGATCGAGGCGGCTGTAGGTAAACTGCGCCGACAAGGTCAGATTGCGGACCGGCGTCCATGCGGTGCGTGTACCGATCTGCGCAAGTGCAAGATCGAAGTTGCCGGTGCCCGCGAAGACGCCTGCACGCGCCGCTGCAGCCGACGACGAGTTGAAGCCCGGACCGCCCGCGCCGATTCCCTGGAAGGAAGCGAGCATCTGCGCGTTTCCATCACCGTAGGAGATCTGGCTGTAGTTGCCGAACACCGACGTGCGCCAGGCGGGATTCCAGTAGTGCTCATAGTATGCGCTGACCTGCCAGGCTTCGCTCTGGATGATCTGGCCGCCCGGAGCGAATACGCCGTCGAGCACGTAGCCGAAACCGGCGGTGTTGCCGCTGACCTTGTTGTACCGGCCGCCGCCGATCACGTCGGTGGTACCGCCGAAGATGTACTTGGCGGCCCCCTTGCCGTAGGAGGCTTCGAGCTTCAAGCTGTCGCCAGCACCCGTAGGCAGGTTCTTGAACTCGACGGCACCGGTGACGGCGAAGCCGAAGCTGTTGTCCGCGTGACCGGTGTTCTCGGTGCCCGCGTAGAAGCCCGGGGTGATCGTGTGCATCGCAGCGCCGAAGTGAAGCGTGCCCCAGGCTTGGTCGAGGCGAAGGTTGCCGACGACGTCAGGAATCTGATTGCCGCCGTACGAGTTGCCGAGGAAGGTGTTCGAGCTTGAACCGTAGAACGTGCCGGTGAACGTGCTTGCGCCCGGGCCAACGATGAAGGTGCTGGTATTCCAGAGACCGGCGTTGCGATAGGGCGACGCGTTCTCCAGCGAGATCGAAGCTGACACGCCGTTGCCGAACGACGCGGTGTAGGAGATCTGCGGAATACCCGTGGCGTTGAAGGAGCCGGAGTTGAATCCCGAAGAAATGAACGGTCGCGACAGGGTCCACTGCGGATCGAACTGAGAAACGGCCTTACCGAAGGTGAAGCCGGCAAACTGAATGAACGCGTAATCGACTTCGGTGTAGCCACCGGCGATCGATTCACGGTTCTGCAGGAAGTCGAACTGGATGTTGGCATAAGTACGGACGACGCCGTAGTCCGTGGCCGTGCGCGTATCGGTCGTGAGGTTGATGCGCTCGCGGGTGGTGTAGTTGTCCTTGGTCCAGAGGTTGTTGCCGCCGGCACCGCCCTGCCAGAACGGCGTGTCGTAGGTACCGCCGTTGAACGCGGTGTCGAGGCGGATCGCGCCACCGATCTTGATGCAAGTGTCGGTACCCGGGATGTAGTAGAAGCCCGCGCCGTAGAGCGAGCAGACCTTCACGTACTCGACCGCCTTCGCCTTCATCGGCAGATCGGCCGCCTGGGCCACGCTCAGGACAGACAGGCTTGCGGCCGTCCCCAAGATAGTCGTCTTCAAGAAATTCATTTTCATCTCTCCTTGTGCAGCGAGACTTTGCAGGCCGGCCCGCGAACGAGCATTCCTGTTCAATCGATGCGTCCTACTCGAACGAGCGCTCATCACGCTCAGGCACTCCGCGCATTCGATAAGGAGGTGTCCCCCGAAACTCCGCGACGAGATATGAATTCGCGCACACCGCGAGAGCAACATCGTTTTGATAGTTGAGCGGCCTCCGCACTCGCTTTCCCGATCGACGTGACAAAAGACCAGCGCAGAAAAAGCATGAGTTATTCAGTCAATTTGATCAGACACCGATAGGACATGCAGTTCGTCCAACCGATATGTCCGCGCCATCGCTGAACTATTCGCCGGCGGCGACGAGAAGCATTGCGCGTCCCAACCGCCGTCGCATCGTGATCAACCTGTCCGAGAGTTCCTGCAGTGACTGATCTTCCAACTCGCCGCATACGTGCTTTTCGATCGCACTCTTCGCCGATTCGAGATCGCCAAGACGTCGTTTGGCGAGCTCCGTGACGGCGAGCAGAACCAGGCGTTTGTCTTCTGCGGACTGAGAGCGGCGCAAGATCCCCTGCTCCTCGAGGATCTTCGACTGAGCCGATACGAAGGATCCGTCCACGTTCAGCAGCGCGGCGACATCACGGACCGATACGCCTTCTCCTTCGCCGAGCCCGTCGACCGCCATGATCAGAAGCCATTGCGATCCTGTCACGCCAATACGCCGCCCCAGAAGGTCGGCGATGCGATTCACGTAGACGCCGATCGCCGTAAGGTCCCAGACCATGCGCCGACCGATGTCGTCGTCGTTCTGAAGGGCATCCTGCAAGCTTTCCGACATCCCGTCGAATAGGGGCCTCGTGGTCTTCATGTGTTGTCCGCCTTCCGGAGATGCACGCGGCACGCCGGAATCGCGCGCGTTCCACCGCGGGGGCGGTTATGGCGGGAGATGGACGGTGATATTGAATCGTCGGTCGAGAAGGAAAGACGCGCATGCGCAATGTGCGCCGCAGCTCTGAGAAATGGCATGACAAATACCTGATGAAGTCGATCGGAGACGTCGGTGGCGTCTGACGGAATTCGCTCAGATAAAGGACTTGGGAGGAGGACTATCCGGACCAGCCACGCGGACGACGCGCATGTCTGTCGCAGGAATGATCATCGGTGCCGGCGTTACGGTGTGCAAGATCTTCGCAACGTCGGGTGCGAGCGCGCTGGCACAAGTGGGACAATGATCGCATGCTCCGATCACCAACTTGCTCTTCTCGGTCCCCCCGTCGGATACGGCGACGACGGTCGACTGAGATACCGCTGAAGCGTGTGCACAGTCGGAATGATGGAAGAAACCAGTGAAAAGATACGCGAATGCGACGAACATCAACACGACGCGACGCAAACCATGCGTCGCTCTTATCGGATTCGATCGTGTGATTTCTCCTCGCATGTGCTTCGCATAACAAAACGATCAAGCGAGGCAAAGTACAAATCGAATCTGTCGACGTCGCGCAACCTGCAAATCAACGCGTTCGCATGCCGCTATCACGCGTCGTCTCACCTGAAATCTCGAAGTTTGCGCGACATTCGATCGTAGGCGGTATCCACGTCGATCTGTATCGTCGCGTTTGAAACAATATCAGATGATCCGCGTTCCCATGCGTCACATTGTCGAAGGAGTAATTGAATGACGGATTTCGTGATCGCAACGGTCGAGCGTGCCGGCGCGATGGGAATCTTCCTCCTCATGCTGATCGAGAATCTCTTTCCTCCCATCCCGTCCGAATTGGTCATGCCGCTCGCGGGCTTCGTCGCATCGCGTGGAGATCTCGGAATCGTCGCGGTGATCGTCGCGGGCGTAGCTGGATCGGTGCTGGGAACCTTGTTCTGGTACGCCGTCGGTCGCTGGCTGGGTGAGACCCGCCTTAAAGAATTCGCTGCGAGACACGGCAGATGGCTCACTTTCAGTCCGGAAGATATCGACCGCGCCAACGCCTGGTTCATCCGTCACGGTGCCGCCGCCCTGATCCTCGGACGCCTTGTGCCGGGCGTGCGGACGCTGATCTCCGTCCCCGCCGGCATCTTCCGCGTGCCGCCGCTCTGGTTTCTGCTGCTCTCCACGATCGGCTCCGCGGTCTGGACGGGTGCCCTCGCCTATGCCGGCTTCGTCTTCGGTGCCAACTACGGAAAGGTCTCCGGCGTCGTCGAGCCGATCGGCACGGGCATCTTCATCGTCGCGATCGCGATCTATCTGTTCCGCGTCGCCACCTTCAAGGCGCAGACGCACTGATCGCGACGCTACCGATGTTGCAGATACACCATGAAGAAATCATACAATTCCATCCTACGCTTCACGATCACATCGTGCGCCGGCGACGGGATGCGTGACACTCGTCTTCGCGCGAGCCATCATCCGCATTGAATCGCCCTTCGCTTGTCGGCCAACCATTCCCCCTAACCTCCTTCATTCGATCCGGAGCCGGACATGGATTCTCCCTTCTGCGAGGCTTGCGATGCTCCTATGGAAAAGGAAGGCGTCCGCCCCCTTCGGGTCGGATTCGACGCTCACGTTTACCGATGTCCGGGTTGCGGACTACGCCGTGAGGTAGCTCGCGACACGCGCTTCGCGAGCGACGAGGACCAGTAGCCTCGTCCGGCTCCGGCTGGACGCATCGTGGGCTTCATCTCGTCTTTCTTTCGGTGGCTGTGGTGCGCGCAGCCTGAGCCTTGCAGTCCGTGCATTCGAAGCGCTGCACCTCGTAGCCTGTGCGCCACGGATGCGGCCCCGTCCGATAGACGAGCATCTCGCCTCCGCACTTCTTACAGACGTCCTTCATCGCTTGCTCACCGTTCTCCAGCGTACGATCCAGTCTCGCTGCAGAGCGGCCGCACAAGGACGCCCTGCCGACATCGCCACGGACACCACCCCATCTTTCAATTCACGACCTCCGCCCGCAAGACGTCGGCAAGCCGCGGCCGCTTGCGGCACAAATAGGTCGCGCGGCGCTGATTGTGCCCGATGTTGCGAGACATCCGTTCGCATGTGAAACCGGCGCGGTCGAGCACCAGGCGGATTTCCGCCTCGTCGTACGTCGTCAAACCGAGCTCCTGCCTCAGCTTGCGATAGGGCGAGATGGCGGTCTTCGCCAGGCCGATCACCGCGGCTCCGAAGAACCGCTCCTTCCTCGCGAGGGTCAGGAGCGCGTAGGCATCGGACACGGCACCGCCTTCTCCGGAAACGATGTCGCCCAGCACCAGCTTGCCGCCGTCCTTCAGTAGGCGATCGAAGCTTGCCAAAGTCTTCCGCATGTCCTCCGCCGCGAGATACTGCGCGACGGAGTGCATCACGACGACGTCGAACGAGCCGTCCGGAAATAGATCGAGCTCCTCAGGGGCCGTGACCATGATCCGCGGATGGTCCGGAAACCGACTCTGAAGCTCCTCCCGCACCGAGGATGCGGCATCGCAGAGAATGAGCTGGGCGGCCTTGTCCATCATCTCATGGACCGCGAAATTCTTACCGCATCCGAAATCCAGGACGGCGCTGCCCTCGGGCAGGTACGCGGCGATATCGCGGGTGACGAGCTGGTCGTGGACGATCTTGTGCCGTTGGTTCACGTAGATGTGGTGATTGGTGTTCCAGAAGCCGACCCAATCGAGCTTTTGCATAGGCTATTCCTTCGAGCGATCGTCGCCTCCCGACGCTGCGGCGAGGTCCATCCGATCGGAATGACGAGACGAAAGCTCTGCCGTCGCCGCCGCGCGCAGGTGGACGCGCTTGTCGGCGGCTCCCGAATAGATCGGGACCGGCAGCCTTCATGAGTGACGGTGACGCCAGGGCGGATGCCCCGGCGTCACCGTCACGCGCGGAGGAAAGCTCTGGGAGGACGTTCGAAGGAAGATACGGGGAAGCGGAATGTCACGCTACAGACGGTCATCGCCGTCGACAGCGACGGCGCTGGCGGAAGAGCGGGAGGCATCGGGGGCAAATGGGACGCGACATGCGAATGATCGGCAGGATCGTGCCGATCGGCCTGGGCGGCATCGTGCCGTTCCTGGGTCGCGATCGTCACGACGACCTGTTGATCACCGTCTGGACCAGCGGAGATCAGGGCTTGCGGCTCGCCTTGAATCGCGGTCAGGCCATGGTGCGAGTGGCTTTCGCTCCCGATGGGCGGACGCTGCAGACCCACGATCATCGCAAAGATGAGCGCTATGCGGAGCCATATCTGCAGAGTCGGAATTGACATGGAGTGGCGTGGCGTCCCGTTGACCGTCAGTGAAGTGAAGCAACCTCGCGGCCAAATCGTGGCACCGCGTCGCATATTATCGTCGACCGTCTTGCTGCGAGATGACCTTGGCGGCGCGGTCTTCCGACTTCGCCTCTCGACGACGGCGGTCCGCCAAAATCTGGCGGCGTCTATGGTCGGTCATTTTGCGCCAGGAACGGATCTCTTCCGTCGTCCGCCAGCATCCGACGCACATGTCCTTTCGCCGGTCGAACTTGCAGACATCCACGCACGGGGACTCGATTGCCATCTTCGGAGGCTGTAGCCGTCTACACGCGACCGTCGAGATACGAACGCGCCGCGTCCACGGCGGGACGGCACGCCGGCGCGGCATCGTCGGCGACCTGTTCCGGAGACCTGCGCTTGAGCCAGACATCGATCGCGATGCCGACCGCCCACCGCGGATCGTCCTGGACGCGCCGTGCGACGACTGGCAGCGCCGATGTCGTGCATGACTTCACCTGAGATATGATCGCGGTCGGGACCTGCGCCTTCGCAAGTCGATCTGTGAGCTCGGCCTGCAGCGGATCGAGAACGACCGCTCGAACGAAAAGATAGATGAGACTCTCAAGCATTTTACACTGGTATCGCGCTCATATGTTGCGATCCGACATCACGTGAGCCGCCGATCAATGCTCACGCCAGAGGGGCCCGGACCATCCTCGACCGCTAGATAGGAGTCGAAATGGGGGCCGTCAAATGAACGTTGGACGTCGCTTGAATCACCTGCACGAATTCACGACGTACGCGCAACGGCCCACCCGTGCTATCGGTCGCCCTCGATCTCGGCGGCCATCAGCGTCTCGAACAACAACTTCAACACCGCCGCTGCCGATACCGAGGCCTTCGCCCGATACCCGTCTGCCTTGAATGCATCGCAGTAGTCGACGATAGAGCGAACTACGATGAATTCGATGTGGTTGGTGTAAGCGGCGTCACGTAGTCCGACCGCTTCCATCTCGATCGCGAGGGCGCCGAATTTGTCGCGGATCGCGTCGCGCACGACCGGATCCTTCAGAAGCGTATCGCCGGCAGCGATGACGCCGGTGTGCACGATCGGCCTGTTCCCTTCCCTCCTCGCATCATCCGGGTGGTCGAGAACATTTCCGTCGTGGTCATGCAGCACGTCGGCATCGGGGTTCGGGTCGACTTCGTTCAGCGCGGCCATCGCAGGCGCCACCGCGCCTCGCCAATCGTCCGAGAAGCCCGTCGCATTTCTCGTCAGGGACTCGGCTGCCGAGATCCAAGCGTGGCTCGCCCGCTGCGGATCGTCTCGCGTCTCGATGCTCTTGTCGGCAAGCAGCTTGAAATGATCGTGCTCGACGACCTTCGACGATATCACGACGTCGCCGAGGCGCACATGCCGCTCGATCTTCTCCGGCATCGGGCACCCGCCCGCGATGCCAACGAATGCAGCGTACCTGACGTCGAACGACCTGAGGAGATTGGATGCCAATACCGCCGCCCGGACGTTGCCTTGTCCGGTGACGCCATAGACAATGTTGAAAGGACGGTCGCGGATCTTGACCGTCACCAGCCGGTACAGATTGTTGTCGTCCTTGACCTTGTATGGAATGCCCTGACCAAACACGTGCTCGACGGCTTCGCGCTCGATGGACAAGGCCGTGATGATCGCCAGATCGACTTTGAGTTTAGGCGTGGAAGTCAACGGAGCGTATCCTTCGAATTGCGTCTGTTCGAACGCGGTTATGAAACGGATATCCATACTGAGTTCGCTCAGCGCGTCCGGCGGCGCTTCCTCGATCTCCCGCAGGATGCCGAAATCCATGCAAGCCTTCTGGAGGATGTCGTAGCGAATGTCATCCTGCGGACGTTGCGTCGGAAGCCCGGCGGGGTTCGACAGGACCACCAGTCCCTGGATCATCGCAGCGGACGGATCCAGGGAGTAGCTGGTGAAATACTCGCGGTTGATGAGGTCGTGCAGACGGTTCACTACGATGATGTTCGCGGCCGGCCCGAGGTCGAGCAGTTCGAGCACATGTGGAACGATCCAGGCTTTCTTTCCGAGCCGCTCCTCGACCTCGAGCCACCGCCTTTCGAACACCGGTTCGGTGATACGGCCAGCATAGTGCGTGTGCAGTCCTCTGATCGCCGAGGGCAAGGCAGCCGACCAACCTCGCGCGATATCACTGCCGGCACTCCGCTGTCGACGATGCCACCCGATGTCGTGCGCCTCCGCTGCGAGATAGGCAGCGTGCTGCGGTGACCCGACCGGATACTGCGGCATCTTTTCGAAACGAAACTCCTCGATCGAGGATCCGCTTCCGACCAGCGCGAAGCGCTGAGAGGCGAAAGGGCTATCGAGAAACGGCTTGAGGACGGTGGCGGCGATCGGACTTTCGTAGAACGACGAAGCAGGAACGAGAATCCGGGAGCCCACCATGACGGCGAAGCGCGTCGCCAGATTCATTTCGCGCAAGGCGCGGCGACTGCGGGCGACGGAGCCCCGCTCTTCCAGGAAGTGAACGTCGAAGAAATGCAAGAAAATGGGACGCGGGCGGACGCTCGCAGGCTTTAGAACTGAGGAAACCGGAGTTGTGCCGTCGCGTGCCGACATGACTGTTCGTACATCCGAACCAGCCGAGGTATGTCGCCGTTCAGAGCGATCGCGCCCCAAGCGGTCAATTCGTCGGCATACTGTGGGGGAATTTCACTAAGGAGGAATATCTTCTTGCGAGAGGAGAACGCGACGCTGATCTCGGCAAAAGTGTTCGCGCCGACATACCCGTAAATGCCATTCTTATCAAAATTTGCAACTAGAACGGCGTAGGTCCTGGGATCCTTGATCTTGTTGATGTGCGCGACGGATACCGCCTTCTTGAAGGCCAGATAGGATCCGGTGTCGTAGAGCTTCAAGTCGCCGTCCACATCGTCCGGAACGACCGCCCGGACGTTCAGTGTGTCGAGTTGGTCCTTGATCATGCGGATCTGGGCGGCGAAGGCCATGCTACCGCATACGACGACGCGCTTCGCCGCGAAGTGATCCGCGGTCGGCAGGTCGTCATGGCGGAGCGAGACCGCGCTCGACATCGAACATCTTTCCGCTGCCCTTGGCGAACAGCCACTCGAATTGGGTCGATCCCTGGAATCGTAACACGAACTCGTCGGGCGCGACCACACACCACTCAGGGATGTGAACAGGAAGATCCACAGGATATTCGGAGAAATAGACCGGCTGTCGCCGCTGCACGACCCGCCCTATCTCATAGCAGGTCGTCCTCCCGACATATCCGCCAGGCGCGGCCACGTAGACGGCATCTGCCGAAAAGATGCGCTCCAACGTGGAACTCTGGATCTCTTGATCGCTGCTGGACGCATCGTCGGTCGCGAAACGCACGAACTCGACCCCATCGACGATCTCGGATCCCGACGGCGACACGATATCGAAACCCGACGCGGCAAAAGTTTCGAGGACGTCGAGCACGCCTCCATACCGCTCACGCCTGAAACTGCCAATGATCGCGATTCGCGCAGACATTGTGGCCCCCTACGCCACGATGTCCGATTCTCGGCTCGCACGCACTTCAGTCTTTCGGCTCCTTGTCCGCGGCCGGTCTGGACGATTTGGATCGAAGCTCGCGCTTCATGGCGATCTCGATCCACTCCCACGATTTCATCCCGCGGGCCTCGGCCACTTTCTGTGCGGCGTCCAGAACCTCCGGCAGCACGTAGATCAGCGTCGGCACGCGGCCGTCTCGTCGGACCGAGGCCTTTCTGCCGCTCTTTACTGCCTTCGCCATCGTCGACCGATCATCCGTATCGCGACGGATAGTAGCGACGCTGATCACCGGCCAGAATAGGCATTTGCAATAAAGTTGTTGAATAAATCGTCGGACTGAATTAGATATCTGAATTTTATGTTTTTGGTTGACATCGCTAGTATTTTCTGATCTAAGAACGCTCGCCTTAGGGTCTCCCACCGATCCGCTTCGCGACCCATTTGATGCTCCCTCCCCGGACGATCGAACGCGCATGAAACGCGATCGACGCGTCGCATCCCCATGTCTCTTTTGCTTTGCGAGGATGAATGCAGACGACGAATGCCTTGTTCATCGGCCACAACACCGAGCGTGCCATTCCCGTGCGTAGCTACCTGCACCGCGACTTCCTTACTCAGACCGCCCTCGACGGCGCCGTGCGTCGCATCGAATTCCACCCCAGCCTCCGCGTCGACGACACCATCCAGCGCGTCGATGCCGTGATCGTCGACAGCGATTTCGGCCGACATGCCATCGACCTCGTGGACGATCGTCCGCCCTGCGATCCCCAGGCGGAAGGCCTCATGCACCTCGCTTTCGCGGAGGGATGCACGGGCATCATGACCGTCACCTCCGCCGACATCAGGCGCGAGCCGCGCTTCACATCGGCGCGCACCGTCTGGCGTCGCCGCAGCGACACGCTGCACGTCGACGACCGCGAAGCGGTGATCGGTGCGCTCGAAAGCGAGGGGCCGCTGCAACTCCGCGCCCTGTCCGGCCTCATCCACACGCGCCGCGGGCTCGAGGCCGTCGTCCATACGATGGCGTGCGAGGGGTCCGTGGTGATCGATCTCACCGAGCCGCTCGACGACCGTGCGGTCGTGCGCGTCGGTCCCCGCGCCGTCGGCACCGCCGTCCTCGCCTACGGCACGTAGCTCTCCGAACCATCAACAAAGTCCTCCCCGTCGGCGCAGACGATGGCGCCGACGGCCCACCTGTGCCAATCGAAGGAGAAATCGATGCAAGAGGACTGGAAGGACGGCGTCTGGCAGCGGTACGGCGAATTCTTCGATTGGAATACCCCCTATTCCATCGGTATTCATTCGCTGCCCATCGGATGGCGCGAACTGGTCGACACAACTCTCGACCGGATCTCGCTCGTCGTGGACACGGACAAGCTTGCGAGTCTCTCGATCCATCGCCTCTCTCGCGAGCGCGGCATCATGAAGATCCGTTGGACCGCCTCGACTCTCCGCTTCGAGGCCATCGTGACGGACATCATCGATCGGGCGTCCGCGCGGTCCAGCGTCACTTGCGAGACTTGCGGCGAAGCGGGCGTCAGATATCGCGTGGGCGACAATGCCGTCGCAGCATGCGCGGTGCATCGTACTCCTGGCGCGCCTGAGATCCGGCCGGCCTGGCCGTCGATCAGGATCGAACGCGAGATCGTCAGCGCCCGCGTGACGATCAAGAGCTGTCGCGTCTACGACCGCGACGCCGACAAGTTCGTGGACGCGGCGCCCGCCGATCTGGGCATCGGCGATCTTTCCTGATCAGCCCCACATCACCCGAACCCGGAGGCAAAAATGGCCGCACGCGTGCGCCGTCAATTCATGTCGCCCAAATGCCGCTCGCCGGTGCCCGACCGCGGCGGCATAGGTCACGACCTGCTTGTCCAACTCTCGCTCGATCCGGAGATCTCCGAGATCGGCCACCTCGACCAGGTTGCCATGGACGATCTGCTCGTCGACGTGGATGCAATCACCATCCGCCGTGATGATGGTGTCTGTTTCGCCATCGATTGCGAAGGCCTGAGGCGCGGAGGCGACATCGTGGACGACGGCCTGGTCTGGGTCGCTGCGGGCATGATGGGATTCCAGCGGCTGCCGGTGACGCGCGCCGACGTCATGGCGGAGCCGGGCTTCGCGAACGCGCGAGCCGTATGGAGCTATCGCGACTGCACGATCGATCCCCGCATGAGGTTCGAGATCATGAACCTGCTGCATGAGGATGGTCCTCTCCGCCTTCACGAAGTCTGTCAGCGCGTCCCGGGACCGCGCGATCCCGTCGCCACCATCTTCGCCATGTGCTGCGCCAATCTCATCGAGATCGATCTCGGCGAGATGCTCGATCAGCACACCATCGTCAGGGCTCGCGGCATCTAACGCCGTCGCGACAGAACGTTTCATCAAAGGAGGCATCGCTTGGCCGAGAACGACGACTTCGAAGAGCTCGACATCGAAATCGAACCGACCGTCCGGACGCGTCCGCTGTCCGCCGAACGCTGTCTCGTCGAGGCGAGCCTCTCGCTTTCCATCGACGACGCGGCGCGCGCCGCGCTGCGATCCGATGCCCTGCTCACTGCCGCCGTGCAGGTTCCGAACTCGACCTGGGTAAGACCCGTCAAACGGGTGTTCGACCGCATGTCCGGTGCCGACTGGCAATCCATCGTCCGTTTCGAGAAACCGACGAAATTCCAGAAGGTCGAAGACGACGCCTTCGAAATCGCGAAGTCGCTCGCTGAGGGCAGATCGATCGCCTATATCGCTCCAGCCGACCTCCTGCCGGGCGAGTTCGTGCGTGCTGCCGACCTCGTCATCAAGGTGCGAGCGTGCGATCGTGAAGTGCTCGCCCGCGCGATCGCACGCTATCTCGATGCGGGTCCCGTCGATCCGTCCAAGCTGACCGACGCGACGGCATTGACGCTTACCCAGGCCAGCATCGCCTTCAGGCCCAGTGCGACCCCGGCGGAGATCTCTGCACGCATCGCGAAGATGTGCGAGGTGAACACCCCCGCCTTCGGCGACGACGTTCCGCTTCTCCAGGATGCCCCGGAATTCGGCGAGTTCAGAACTTGGGGTCTCGAGGCGATCCGCAGCTACCAGGAATTTACCGAGAATAGAAGCAACCTCACGTTCAGCCAGATCGAGAATTCTGCGATCCTGTTCGGACAGCCCGGCCACGGCAAGACAACCGCGATCGCGTCCTTCGCGCGCAGCATCAACGCGGCCGCTTTGATATCAACGTCGATCGCCGATCTATTTTCGAACGGCCCCGGGTTCCTCGACTCATGCATTAAAGAATCGATCGCCATCTTCGATCGCGCAGAAGCGCTCGTCGCATCCGGCAAATCGTCCGGCGACGGACGGCCCGTCGTGATTCTGATCGACGAGCTTGACGCGTTGCCGTCCAGAATCGGGTTGGACGCGAGGTCTTTGTCGTGGTGGTCAGCGCTCATAGCACAGTGGCTGCTCCTCTGTTCGAAGCCGCGCGAGAATATCTTTCTGTTCGGCTGCACCAATCACCTCGAGCGCGTAGACCCCGCACTGCGCCGGCCCGGACGCTTCGGCCGATGCATCGAGATGAAAGCGGCCGATGCGGCCGGGGTCTTGTCAATCACCCGGCGCCATCTCCGCGGCGCTCTGGCCGATGTCGATCTCGCGCCCTTCGTCGACGTGGCAGGCGGCCGCTCGGCCGCCGAGATCATGCAGGTCGTCAAGACGGCGAAGTCGCGGGCGCGTCTGGAGGCGCGCGCCTTGCGCATCGACGATCTGATTTCGGCTGCTCTGCCGTCCGGCGACCTGTCGCCTGCGGATCGCCGTCTCATCGCCATCCACGAAGCGGGGCACGTGACCACCGCTCTTGCAGTCGATGGCGACCACGTCGTCAGCGCCGCAATCGGTGGCACTGACGGAGCACTCGGCGCCACCACGTTCTCGGCTGCGACCGAAATCGTCACCCGCGAGACCAGGGAGAAGGCGATCATCGTCATCCTCGGCGGCCGCGCGGCCGAACTGATCGAGCGCGGCGTCGGAAGCGGCAATGCCAGTGACGATCTCGCCACGGCGACCAGTCTCGTCGCGTCGATGTTCCTCACCGAAGGCTTGGGCGCTTCGCTCATCCATTTCGGGACGACCGAGAGCCTCCAGCACATGCTGCGTGCCGACGTCGTCGTTCGCGCCGAGATCGACAAGACCCTGAACGGCTTGATGGACCGGGCCGTCGATGTCCTCCGCCGTCACCGGGGCGCGCTCAACGCCATCGCGCGCGAGTTGGAGGCACGCCTCTTCATCTCCGGCGACCGGGCCCGCGCGCTCTTCGCCGAAAACCCTCCAGAGGAGACTCCTGCATGCTCAAGGTGACCATCGAGCTCCTTCCCGGCGGAGATCCCACGCGTCGTCGCAATCTCGGGATCATGACGATCGCCAACAAATCCGACTTGGCTCCGATCAGCGACTACGATGTTGCCGGCTCTGAAGGCCACAACCCGTTCTCGGGCGCGCGCGCCTGGACGGCGGAGGCAAGCGTCGAAGCTCATGACCGTTCGCGCTCGGTCTGGGCGCTCGTCGCGGCGGCAGCCCAGGCACTGGCGGATGCGGATCACGTCGAATGGTGATCGGCTCTCCAATGTTCACGTTCTGTTTCGAATCCTTCGCGTCCCGGGTCCCCGAGCGCAACAGGCGATGAGCGCCGGATCGCCCGAAAAAGCGTCCTGTGCAAAATTTTTTTCAACTTTTTTTCGGGGCATGGCGGAGCCTCAGCCGCGCTCATCGACGACGCATATAGGCTCATCTTTCATGAGCAATATCAGGTGGATATCGAATCCTTGAAATCCGTTCGCGCGTACGAACAGGCCCGAATTTCGGATCCTTGGGCCGATCTACAGCCGTTCAGGTCGAAATCATCGAAACGCGGCCGCGACTCTCACGATACGCCGGCAATCACGCGCTTAGGCTCGGCAGACGAATACTTGAAGATTCGAATACCGTCGATCTCGCAATTCGGGTGAAATTCACAGGTGGCCGACCGAGCGAAATTCGCGTTCGGACGCCACAAAATACACCTTCAGGGCGCAAGGTATATTGTCTTATATCGGAATATCATCTTATTTTTGGGAGCTGGCGAGCTCTTGAGGGGGTGGACTCTCTGAATGCCGATCACCACACTCATCCCCGGCCGAACGAACGGCCAAAAAGAAAACCCATCGTTCACGCCAAATGAACGATGGGCCTAACCTTCGGTGACGCCAATTTCGAAAACCGTCACTCGCCACGGAGATGAGAGCACCGGTCGCCAAACCGGTTCTCTCGCAGCACGTGGAATCTGGCACGCGGCCTCGGCCCGCGCAAGAGTCCAAGCTGCTCCTTGGTGTTATTATACCCCTAACCTTTCGCGAATCGATCACGAACGGTCGATCGACGCCACGGAGACACGAAAATGCCCCTGCCCCCCAGCCACACTGTTCTGGCCGCGCTTTTGGCCGAACATCTCGTCGACGCAATGCCCGCCACCGAATTGCTTGCACTGACACGCGGCGAATTCGGCTACATCGCCATCGGTGTTCACCGTACCGTTTTCGACCCCAATTCGCCGGGTCATGGTGCGCTGGTCGCGGTTTTCGGCTCAGCGATGCCCCCTGTCGAGAAGGTTCGTGCGGCCGTGATGCATCGCAGCGCCTGCCCGCCCTTCTGGCTGGCCAATCGTCACGCTCGCCTCCACCCCTCGCCGGCGCTGCCGGATCCGGACCTGTCCCCGGAGCAGATCGCGCTGGATCAGATGCCCGATCCGGACGAGCACTGGGACAACCTGCCCGCAGCGGCGCTGTCGCGGTCCTTCAGCGCAGCGATGGCCTCGACCTAGCCACAGAGGTCTGAGTTCCGACGGGAGCCGGGTCAAGCCACGCTCCCGTCGGGTCCGATAGCCCACCTCGTCCGCCTACCGCAGATCGCCCGCCGGATTCCTCCGCGCGGCACGGTCCCGCTCGCCTCGCGTCAGCCACCGGAGTTTCAATGGATCACTTCCCCCCCACGCTGCCCACGCTCGCCAGCCGGCTTCCCGCATTGAAATCGCGCTCGTCGTGCCGCGGCTTCACCATCGTCGGCAATCGCGTGGTCGTGTTCGAATCCCATCTCGAGCTGATGGTGATCTGGATGCTGGCCGCCATGTCGGAGGTCGCCACCATCATCGACCAGCCGCCACCGGTGTCCTACCTCGATCACGCCGGCGTTGAACGCACGCACACGTTCGACTTCCTGGTGACGATGCGCGACGGCCGTCGGCTTTTCATCGCGGTGAAGCCAGCAAAGCGGGCGCGTAAAGTGCGCGCCGTTGCCAATGCGATCGCCGCGCAGCTCGCAGCGGGCATCGCCGACGAAGTCCACGTCGTGACCGACGCGAACTTCACCCGGACGGAGCGGTACAACGCGTCCCTCATCGCGCAATGTGCACGCTTTCCCGTCACCGAAGACGACGAAACCATCGATCGCATCACCGCCCGGATGACCGGAGCGGTGAAGGTCGGGGACCTTGTCGAAATTTCCGGGCTCGCGGGCATGGGCTTCAGGGCGATCATGCGCCTCATTGGCCGCGGCCTGCTGCAGCCCGTCGCGACCAGGCAGCGCCTCACCACGAACAGCTACATCGTCCGCCGTCCCTCCATCTAGTCGAGGACAACATCATGACGAACTCCATGCGCTATTTCGAACTCGAAGACGATTTGAGCGACATCCTCGAAGGGGCGGACGACGAACCGCTTCGTATTCCCCGCTACGAACCCATCATCCCGACGCAAGGCGACGCACGCGACCGCTTCGTTCGCGCCACGGCAAAGCACCTCAGCATTCTGCGGCCCGGATTGCGGATCACCGTGCTCGATTGGGAGCGGATGCTCGATGCCGCTTTCGCTGACACTTACACCGACGCGGTGACGGGTCGCGTCGTGACCATGCGCGACATCCGCTAAGCGCTCCGGATCGGGCTTCGCGCGTCCGATCCAGCTTTTTATCGACCCCATGCGCAACTAATGCCTGCCGCGCCGACATCTTCGAGCGCGATCGCCCCATCACGCCCTCAGACAGGAGATTCAGAACTATGCCCGATGCTGCCCCGATCAACATCTCCGGCCTCGACAGGATCGTCGTCAGGCCCAAGCGCGAGATGAGACTCGTCGAAAAGACCAGCGATGGATATGTCCTCGCGGAAAGGGGCACGGTGCCCCCATTGCACGAAGCCTTCTCGCACGATCGCATCCGGGAGATGCTGCATGTCGGAGCCATGCGGATCGAACGCGGCTGGTATCACGAAGACCGGGCCAAAGCGCGCCTGTTCGCGGGCGTCAACTCCATGGCCCAGCTCCCGCCCACGGAGCAGAAACAGATCTTCCGGCGCCACCATTACGTCACGGAGTTCGTGAGGCGGGAGACATCCGAAGGCAGCAAGGTCAAGCGGACCGACGCCAGCATCGCCGAGGCACTGAAAGCGATCGATGTCGACTTCGCGCCCATTGGACGCTGCGATCAGCCACTTATCGTCCACAGACGTCCCTCCGCGCGGACCTTCCGTCGCTGGCTGAAAAGCTACGAAAAGCACGGAGCGGACCCGCTGGCGCTCCGCACCCTTCACCGGCGCTGCGGCAACCAGTTGTCGAACATGCATCCGGAGGCGATCCGTCTGCTGAACGAGCACGTGCTGCTGTACTGCGACGAGCGTCGCCGCAGCGTGAAAAAGGTGCATGGTCTATTGGCGGTGGCAGTACGCGAGCTGAACAGGGAACGCGAGCTCCGCGGCGTCTCGCCGATCGACGTTCCCGCCAAGTCGACCTTGCGCGCCCGCATCGCCGCTCTCAACCAGTTCGAGGTGTACGCATCGCGACACGGCATCCCTGCCGCTCGCGCGAAGTACGCGGCCAACAGCGGCGGCCTCGACGTGGACCGACCGCTCCAGCACGTCCAGCCGGACGAGTGGCGAGTTCAGCTCCACACGATCGTCGATCGCCTGGGCATCGGAGCCAATTTCACCGAGGAGGATCGGATCGCGTTGAAAAAAGAGCGCCTTTACGCATGCGCCGTGGTCGATATCGCGACGCGCTGCATCATAGGCCTGCGCCTGTCCCGCAAATCGGACACCCCCAACGCGATCGCCACTTTGGCGATGACCGTTATCGACAAAACCGACATCGCCAAAGCCGCGGCCTGCCTGTCGGACTGGCCCATGCATGGCCCTGCCCATGTCATGTCGCCGGACGCGGGGTCAAACTTCATCGACGAGGAGTTCCGCGCCAGGCTGGCCGACCTCAAGACTACTTACGAAAACGCTCCCGCCGGATTGAGCCACCTTCGCGGCCATGTCGAGCGATTGTTCGGGACGATGCATACCAGCCTCATCGAGGAGTTTCCGGGCAGGTCGTTCTCGAATGTTGTCGAAAAGGGCGCCTACAAAGCCGAGGATCGTGCCGCGATCTTCAGCGCAGAGCTGCCCAGAATCTTCGTGCGGTGGGTGGTCGATCACTATCACCATACGCCTCACGTGGGTCTCGGCGGCGAGACGCCGTACTGCGCGTGGCAACGATTGACTCAGAAGTTCGGCGTCGATCCGTCGCCGAACCGCGACCAGCGTCGCGAAATCTTCGGGGTCGAGTTGGAGCGCGCGCTCGACCAGAACGGTGTTCGCGTCCAGGGACTCTTCTATCAGTCCGAGGAGTTGCAGCGGTGGCGGCGCCAGGTGGGCGATACCAAGGTGCGCGTCCGCTTCGACGAAACCGACATCGGCTACGTCTCCGTCTGGCTCGGCGACGACTGGGTCACGGTCCCGTCGGTCAGGACCATCGTCCGTGGCGTCCACCTCGACACCTGGCTCGAATCCGTTCGTGATCTACGGCGACGCTTCGCGGAAGGCGCGAAGATGTACGAACACATCGTCGACGAGGCCCTTAGGGCGATCGGCAAGATGGCCAACGACGCGATGCGCCGTGTCGCCATCGATCGGACGAGCCCCACGGCCGCCGAACTCGACCAGACCGAAACCGGCCTCTTGCTCGGATTTCAGATCGAGGACGATGCCGACGACGATCACGGCGACGGCGGAATTCTCGGCCGGGGCATTTCGGTCGCAAACTCGACGCCTCCGAGCGACCCGACCGGGCAGCATCGCCCGACCAAAGCTCGCGACGACGACTACGGGCTCGACGACTAGCGCCCGTCTCCCAACAAGCCCCGCTGCCAACCTGAAGGATGCTCAATGCCTCATGACAAGATCATGCGCGACAGCGCAAAAACCAAGGGACGCGCTCTGCTCCTCTTCGGAGGCGCGGTCGAAGCCGACGCCGCAGTCGTCCGATCGTTTCGTGCGGCGGGCATCGATCCCGCAACGATCGTCCTGGCCGACGCAAATGCCGCCAAAACGCTCAGGGATCTGCTGCTCCGCATCGCGGACGCTCTCGATCTTACGGTGTCACGCAACGAAACTATGCTGAGTGCCGCCGCGCGGATCGGATCGACCATGACCCGTCGCGGTCAGACGACGGTTCATCTGGTGGACATGTATCGCACGACGAAGCTCTCCACCGCATCGACCCATGCGGACTTCCTATGCGCCGAACTGTTCCGGTTGCTGCAGCATTGGGGCATTTCCCTCATCGTCGGTCGACAGCTCGGGCCCATCGGGATCGGCGAAATCATCATGGAACGTGAATTCAGGATGGTGCGAGTCGAAGAGCTCAGCGCCGGTGATGTTCGTTACCTGTTGGGTGGCCTATGGTAGGCAGCAATCACGCTCGGCTTCGCCCTACCGACACCGCCAAGCCGGTCGAGCGCGCTTGCGGCCGCGGACTCATGGTCGTCGGCGACTGGTGTGCGACAGACCGGGCCATCTACGACGCGCTTGGCTTGGCGAAAGCGTGGAAAAATCTGCTCGTCCTCGACGACCCAGCACCAACCCTGCGGCGGTTCTTTCTCGCCGTCGCGGCGGCGGCCGGCGTCAGCATCCCTGCCCGTATGCCGCTGATCGACATCTCGTCACACGTCAACTCGTCGCTGCTGCGGGTGGGCATTACCGGAATCTGGTGGATGGGCGGGTGCATCAAGCCTGGTTCCTGCGTGGCGACCTACGACCATGTCCATGACCTGTTCGATCTCTTCATGAAGGATCACGGCATGTCGCTGATCGTCGAAAGCAGCGCATGGCCCGTCAACGCAGATGTCGCGAGGCTGTTCAAGGTGGTCGAAGCCGGGAGGCTGGCTGCATCTGACATCTATTCCATCCTCGGAGGTACTCGATGACGACGTCGAGCAAACCGGACGCGGCCGCTTTGCTGTTCGAACAGCATTCGCGCTCCGAGACATACTCGGTCATGGAGAAGCTGCGTGCGCAGTATGCCCGCACGCCGCGGGACGGCCTCCTTGCGGAGCGCTTCGAAAAACTGATCGGTGCCGCGGTGCAACGGCACGACGTCACGCGCCCGGCCGGCTTCGACAATCGCGGCGTCGGGAGCGGTCTCGCTATCATCGGCCCCACCGGCGTCGGAAAGAGCCGCGCCATCCGGCGGTTTCTGAGCCGTCACGTCGTGCTCGCCGGCTACGACGATCCCAAGTCGCCGTCGCCCCTCATCAGCGTCTCGAGCCCTTCTCCCTGCACCAGCATGCAGCTCGCCCGCGCCATCCTGAGGCGCTCCGGCTATCCGATCGAACGCGACCTTCCCGCGCACCGGTTGTGGGAAATGGTCTGGGAACGACTGGATCTGATCAAGAAATTCGTGCTGCACATCGATGAGCTGCAGCACGTCACGCAACACCTGTCCGAAAAAGACATGCAGGAGGTGGTTAACCTTCTCAAGCATGCGATGGAAGCGCGCCGGATCTCGATCGTGATCTCCGCGGTCGATACCGTGTTGCCTTTCCTGCAGTTCGATCCCCAACTTTTCCGGCGTTTCGACTTCATGGAATTCGAGAAGATTTCGCCCAGCACGCTCGGCGATCTGCAACGCGCGGTCCACGATTTCGCGAAATCCGCGGGCGTGACCGCCGACGAAAGCCTCGAAACCCATCGTGACTTCTATTCACGCCTGGCACATGCGGGTCTCGGTGCCTTTGGCTACTCCATCGTCCTCACCCATCTCGCCATAGAGCGGTGCCTGAAGTCCGGTGACGACAAACTGACGGTCGAGCATTTCACCGGTGCCTTCGCTCAAAAGTCCGCCTTCCCACTCGACAGAAATCCCTTCAAGGCGGAGCGCTGGCATGAAATCGATTGCAGCGCGCTATTCGTAGAGAAGCAGATCGCGCCGCCTGAACCATCCGTCAAGAACCGGAGGAAGAAACGATGATCACCGACGGATTGGCGCTCCGCCTGCCCTATCGTCTAGACGAATTTCCGTGCTGGTTCGTTTCGCGCCTCGCCGCGCGCAACGGACGCCCCACGAAAGCCTTCGCTGCGGACATGGGCCTGGACTCGCGGCGCATCGTCGACGGTCAAGCCGACGCGGTCGAGCGTTTGGCCGCGCTGGGCGATGTCCGTTTGACCGACCTGATGCACGAAACGCAGATCAGGGGCGTTGACGGAAGCTATGCGCTCCGGGATCAGGAATTGCGGACAGCCGATCTGCGCCGGTCGAGGATCCTGATCTGTCCGGAATGCCTCGCGGACGACATTGCTTCGTCAGATCTGCCACCGTCGCAGGCCGCCTATGGGCGCATGACGTGGACGCTCGCCAACATCCGGACCTGCGCCATCCACGGGCTCGCGCTCATGGAGGTCGTCAAGGACGTCATCTCCCATAACTTTCCCGACTGGTGCGAGCATGTGGCGTCGGCGCTGAAGAATTTGCCGAAGCTGGCCGCGTCCGCAGCCCGCCGCCCCGCATCAACCCTCGAAACCTACATCTCCGACCGGCTGGAAGGACGCCCTACCAGCAGCTGGCTCGATCGCTTCCCCTTGTTCGCGGCGTGCCACGTCGCCGAGACGATGGGCGCCGTCGCCTCGTTCGGCACGCGGGTCAACCTAAGGAAGCTCTCCGAAGATCAGCGCTACGTTTCCGGTCACGCCGGTGCCGACATCGCCGCCGGGGGTGAAAGTGCAGTCGTGTCACTCCTGTCCGACCTGCACCGGACCTATCTCGACAAACGAACCGGCGACGCCGCTACCGCCCAGGGCGTGTTCGGCAGGCTGTACACCGTTCCAGCCGGTGGCATGGTCGGTCCCGCCTACGATCCCCTACGGTCGGTGATCCGCGGGTATCTGTCGGACCGTTTCGCGCTTGGTCCCGGCGACCACGTCTTCGGCTCGCCGGTTCCGGAGCGACGGTGGCACAGTGTGCGCACAGCATCGAAAGAGTACGGCCTGACGCCGAAGCGGTTGCGCAAGATCGTCCAGGCGGAAGGCTTGATCTCCGATCCGTCTCTACCCGATCGTGACGTTCTGTTCGACGCTCAGATCGCCGACCGGATCTTCAGGCGCGAGCAGGATATGATCAGTCGCAACTCGGTCAGAGGCTACATCAATGCCAGCGTTACAATGACGAGGGTCCTCATAGACGATGGCTTCATCCCGCTTCACGCCGCCGGGGCGGGAATGAACAATTTCTGCCTGAAGTCGGAGATCGACGCTCTGATGACCAGGCTCACATCGTCCGCAGACCCGGTTTCCGCCACACCGGGAGGTACCGCACCGATCGCACAGGCGGCCAAGCGATCCTATCGGCCGTCGGGGACGATCATCCGCCTCATCCTCGAGGGCGGTCTGGCATGGGTCGGACGCCTGGAAGGCAAGTCCGGGTTCGATGCCATTCTCGTCGACGTCGAGGAAGTCAAAATCGCGACGAAGTCAGACGACCTTCCTGGCCTGCCCGTGGCGACGGTCGCGGCGGACGTCCTAAAGACCAATTGGCGCGTCATGGAACAGCTGATCGAGGCCGAAGCGATCAGTGTTCAGGCCGCGTTCGATCCGCTCACGCGTATTCCAACCAGGATCATCACCTATGACGAGCTCGATCGCTTCCGGAAGCGGTACGTAAGCCTGCATGCGCTCTCGAAGGAAACGGGTTCACACATGAATGCGCTCAACCGTTCCCTGCAGGCGAAAGGGATTATGCCCGTCGAGTTTTCGGTACCCGTCAACGCGACTTTCTATCGCCGCGACGAAGTCGATCTCGGCTGACGCGACCGCACAAAGACATTCAACGCAAAGGGAGGCCCTCACCGGCCTCCCTTTTTTTGTGCCTTCGAGGATCGAGTTGGAGGCCGCAGATCTCCGCGATGGACAATCCTGACGCTCCTGATGGACAAAATCGTAAATCAGCAGATCACGAAACGCCTTGTTTTACAGGCTTTTTCGCGAAATCGATGGACGACTCTGACTGCTCCTCACATTGCTGGGTACAGGACACCAGAGAGAAGAAAAACCCGCCTTACGGCGGGTTTTTCATTTTGAACAAAGAGCAAAACCCGCCACAGCGGATTGTTCCGTCAGTAGGTTTGGATTACAGCGCGTGGACAATTCAAGATAAAGAGCTGAGGCGTCGTCTCGACTGCAATGTTCAGCGGGGACTCCTCGAACTCCTCGCCTTCCTACACTTCATGTTTACACCGTTCCGGGTCGATGACGGCGACGGCACGCCGATGTCGCCCTGCACGCTTCAAGGCCCGCGGCTCCTGCTATTGTCGCAAAGCGCGAAGTGTCTCAACCTCGACAGCTTTCTGAATGCATGGTGGCACACGCATCCAGATAGGTAGTTATGCTCTTTTGCGCTTGGATCAGCCCTGCAAGCTCAATGTATGTAAGATCAAATATCTTTCCTTTGACATCGGTCGGATACCGAAACCTATCGCCTCGCGGGTCCACCTCGTTGATGTCGGCGATCTGCTTCGCTACGACCATTCCCCAATCGTCCTCAGCCGGTACTCCCCAGCGGCTCATGTATCTCGAAAGCTGGTCCCACAACGCTACCAGATCGTGCCCGTCAGTTCGCGCAGCCAAATCATCTGTTTGTGCGTATTCGAGAATAGCAGTTTTCAAAGCCAACTCGATGGAATGGCGGGCAAGAAAGAAGAGCGGAATGCTTAGGTTGCCCGCGTGATGTCCCGGCACATAGATCTTGCGAGCCAGTTCATCAAAAGCGAGACTATACGTAAATGAAACATACTCCCACGTCGTCTCGAAGCTATTGATGTCAGCGCTTTGATGGATGTATTTAGCCAACAACGATTGCCCGTCGAACTCCGATAGGTCGAGCAACTCATCATATGTCTTCATTTTTTAAGCCCACGCGCTTCCCACGTCTCCAGAATGAAGAGCGCCATCGTGTGAGCGGCATGAACAGCAAGCCGAGCATGCCGTGCCTCAATCTTGTAGTGTTTAGTACCGTGACCGTGGGCCGACCCCTCGTGGGTTCTCAATGCACCGACACCAGCAGCTATACTGAATAGACCAGATAAGATTTGTTTGAGGTCATCATCGGCCATCTGCCCTGGAGAGAGTCCAAGATTCTTGGCAACCTCGGTCCATAGTGGCGCGATCGTCTGCTTGTTTGGGAGCGCTATCTTCTCCGATTCAAGGTAATGCTTGCACACCGCTTCAACAATCGCGCAGGCGGCGGTCACCGCAGCCCCGGGATCAGAGCCAATCGAACTGTAAGCGCGCTGATATTCAAGATCCAGCGCAGAGAGCCCGCCAGCCTTCAGCCGCTCACCAAGAGACTTGGATGGCCCTTTAAGGTGCGCCCCAATAATGTAGCCGCCGCGTTGATAACTCAATTGTTCCTTTTCAAGAACCGCCTTGATCCTCTCCCGGGCATCCCCATCGTTCGCATACTGCTCAAGGCGCCAAGGAGTCGGCTCGACGTCCATTAATTCGGCTATGAGCATGCCGAACACTTTAAGTGGATCTGAGCATTCTGCATTGGCGCGCCTCAACCACGACAGACATTTTTGGGTCTTATTTCCTTCGGGCGGATCGCCTGGAAATCCCGCTTGCATGAACAAAGCGTTGAGTTCTGCATGGGTATAATGTGTATCAAGAATCGGTGCGCTCGTGCCTATCAGCGCTGGCGGAATTTTAGTCATTTCGAGCTCCAGGCCCTAACTGACGGGGACAACTTCAGTGGTTGACGCAAAATCATTTTTTAGAGCAATTCGGAAAAACCCGGCTCAGTACTTTATCATACACTATTCGTCCGAAATGCTATTCGATGAGAACCTGGAAGGACATTCTCCACGGATAACATCGATCGTGGTCATGCACTACCCTACCGCACAGACCCAAAGCTTCGCCTTTCATCTTTCCGCTGACCTTCTCAATATCAAAAAGGATCAGCTTGACGCCAATCTGGACGAGATCGAAATGGATCTTTTGTCCAGGTTCTATAAGTTCGTTCGAGACAGACGCTTGATGTATTGGGTGCACTGGAACATGAGGGGCCAGCTATTCGGCTTCGAGCATCTTGAGCACCGATATCGAAAGCTCACAGGCCTTGACGCCCCAAACATTCCAGTCGAAGTCAGACTAAACTTGAACGACATCATTCGTGCAAGGTATGGGAACGACTACGCGCAGCACAAGCAACTCCCGAATTTGATGCTGATGCAAGGCGACATGCCAAAAGGCTTCCTCGAAGGCAAGGAAGAGGCAGAATGCTTTGCTCGGCGTGAATTCATCCGCATGAATGAATCGACAAATACGAAAGTCCACTTTTTTCGACATGTGATCGACCTAGCCCTTCGAGGAAAACTGAAAACTGCAGGCCGCTCCCTTGCCAATCGCATAGATCGGTTGCTCGAAAGCCGCTTAGCTCGCGTACTGGCATTTACTGGGACGGTTCTAGGGTTACTGAGTTGGATTGCTTGGCTCGTTTTGTTGGCGACGCGTTAGTCTCTCCACACCAACACGCGGCGTTGTTGCATACTCATGGTTGCACTTTGAGCGCGCGGATGGCCGCGCAGGATGGCTGAGCGTCGGAGTGAGACCCATGGATATCGCTGCGCTCAACCTATCTAAGACTGCTTCCGCAACCGCGTCATCGTCGGCTTGGACATGCTTGACCGCGCGGCGGGCCGCCATTAATTCCGCAACGAGTTCGTCCTCGCGAGACGAACGAAAGGCTGGGATCGGCGAGCCGTCAGAGACGGCCGCGCACGACGAAGTAATGACCGTCGGGTGTCACCGGATGTTGCAGGCTCATCGGCTCAAAGAACCCATCCGACAATAGCGACCGAGACCGCTACCGAACCCGCCGTGGCTTCGGCGTGCTCTCATCCTGATAAGCACCATAGGCCATCCAGGGATTGCGCACGCAATCGCCGCCGACGCCGCTGATCGACGCCTGGCATTGGTTGAACGATGTGAAGGAGCAGTCGGGCGTGCCACCGGTCACCGTGGTGCGCTGGCACCAGGGGTAGTCGGGCGCCGCAGAAGCCGACGCCGAGCTCAGGAGGACGATCGCTGACGCGATGATGAATTTCTGCATGGTTCGAATCCTTCGATACGCAGAAGAAAAAGGCTGGATGCGGCGAACGGTTCCCGGCTCGCGTTCCATGCCAATGTCGATCCGTCCAAAACGCGCGTCACGTTCGCGTGTTTCGGCCTGTCACAAGCACAAGGCACTGAGGAAGCCGCGCACATTCTCGGCTGCGCATTGGCGTTCGCGCGCAACGCGTCGAGGCGTCCGCGCGCTGACGGCTTCCCAATGTTGTTCGAAGATGACAATCACCTTAAGCGTAAGACGTGTTGTTTCCTCGGGCTCGTGCGCACCCGGCAAGGCTCGATGGCATCGGGCAGCCCCTCCTGACCTTGCGTGCCGCGCAGCGACCCCACGCACTTCTGGTTGCGCGCGATCGCCCTTCAAATGACATTTTAAAGGTGAGAAGATTTTTACGACTTGCGGTACCAATTGTGGGGCGCATCATCCAACAGCGACTGGGAACGCCTCCAAGTGAATTCCGATCTCGAGTTCGCAAGCTCCGCGTGGCGATTGCTGCTGGCCGAAGACAGCAAGGTGGATGCCGAAATCATTGCCGATCACATTCGCGGCTATCCGATCCCGATCGAGATCACGCGGGTGTCGACAGGCGAAGAAGGACGGACACTGCTCAGCAGCAATCAGTTCGACCTCGCATTTTTCGATGTCGTGTTCTCCGGCCTGAGTGGCATCGATGCGCTGAGAAATGTGCGCGAGGCCGGATTCAGGACATTCGTCACGCTCATCTCCAGCAGTCGGCCTGATGACTACCGCCGGATTGGCCGCGAGCTCTTCGCCTATGACTACCTGCAAAAGCCGCTCACGCGTGAGCTCATTCACGCTGTCCTCGATGCCTATGCGGAAACCCGCATCAGGAAGAAGATATTGCTGATCGACGACAGCGCGACCGCGCGCCGTCTGATGAAACGCATCATGGAACGAAGCCTGTTCGACGTGGACATCGTCGAAGCGAGCGATGGCGTCGCGGGCTTCGAAGCGTTCATGCGACATCGCCCCGACGCAGTCTTCGTCGATCTCCACATGACGGTGCTCGATGGCGAGTCCACGATCCGCATTATCCGGGCCGCAAATGCCTATGTGCCGATCGTGCTGGTGACTGGCGATACCCAGGCACTCATGGGCACCCGAGCCACCTACAAGCTGTCCAAGCCTTTCACGCCCTATCAGATCAGCGAGCTGCTCTATAATTTCTGCAGCCTGCGCGCGCCTTTGAGCGACGCCGCGCCGTAATCGTTATTTGCCAAACAAAAGCCCGCACCAAGCGGAACGAAACTGACCGACATGGCCAATTCGTTCCGCGCCCGAGGCGAATGCGTGCCGCAGGCCAAACGGCGACGAAAGCGCTAGTGGCCCGCTTTCGGCGCCCCGGCGCTGGCGGCCGGCGCCTTGCCTGCCTCACCTTGCGGCGGGAGTGTCGCGGCATGGACGACGAAGCCCAGGAAGAGCAGCGAAATCACGCCGGCGACGATCGCGCCGTAGCCGCGCTCCTCGCTGTGAACAGGGGCTTCCTTCAAGGTGTGATCGGCGGCGGGATCCATGGCAGTACCTCTGCTTTGGGACTAGGATGCTGGGCAAATATTGTGACGATCATACGGGTTCGACGACGACATTTCCACAGCACGCCTGCTAACCAGCCCCAGATCACGAGACTTGGCGACGTCATCCCACATTCGGAAAGGCACCCATGAAAATCCACGACCCCGCCGACAACGTCTGGACCGCGCAGCAGGACGAGGAGCTCAAACTTCAGCTCGCCAATGGCCGCAGCATCAACGAGGTCGCGCTGCGCATGAAGCGATCGCCCCTCGCCGTCCGCACGCGGATGAACAAGCTCGGCATCCGCGCCGCTGAAAGCTGAACTGGAGAAGGCCGGGCCGGACGGCTGACGCAGGGCGTCGTCAACCAGGCTTGAACTTGCTGTAGGCCTCACGGGTCGCGATGATCAGATGGTCGGCGCAGCCATTGCGGCGGTGCGGATCGCAGCGGGTCTCATAGTCCGCCGATGTCATCATCTCCAGAAAAGCGGCAACGGTGGGATAATAGACCAGCGCCAGATAGTCCCACCGGTGCGCATCGGGCACGCCGAGCGCGACGGCCTTGGCATCGCCGGTCCAGAGCAGCGTGCCGCCACGCGCCTTGATCATCGGCACGGTGAGCGCGCTGTAGCGCAGATAGGCGTCCCAGCCACTGCCGTCGCCATCGAGCGAACGCGGATGAAAACGCATCAGATTGACCATCACGACCGGGCTCTGCGGATCCAGCGCGCCAAGTCCTGTGATGTTCAGATGTTCGACGCCCATCGGCCACTTCCTTCCCTGCATGTTGGTCCGTATCGCCCCGTCCTGCGACTTCACCTCACCTCGCCGTGGCGAACTCGTTCCCCTCCATCCCGCCGGTCCGGATCTGTCCGAGCAGGCCATAGATGTCGCCGAGCACCCAGAGATCGCGCACCTTGTCGCCGTCGAAGGTGAAGATCGGGGCGCCTTGCCAGCCGACATGTTTCTCCGTCGGCGGATGGCCGAACATCGCTTCGCGCTGGATGCCGTGGAAGAAGACCTTTCCGGAGACGCGGTTGCTCTCCTCGATCATCACGAGGATGTCCGTGGTGTAGTCCTGCAGCGCGCCGGTGACCCAGCGGACGTAATCGGCGAACTGCGCATGCCCGACCAGCACCGGCCCGAGCGAGCCGCGGAAGGTGAAATCTGCATGGAAGAGTTTCGGGATCAGGCTGACGTCTGCATGGTCCCACATGTCCTTGTAGAAGGCCCGCACCACCTCCTTCTGCGGCGACAGCGTCACGCCGTCGAAGGAGATCGGCGGCTCGGTATGGGGACGGTGAAGGGTCATGGGCTGGCCTGTTGCGTTCAGCGGATGAGAGGGAGCTGACTGTAGATCAGCCGCCTTCCCCCTGAAACGACCACGCTACCACGCGCATGTCGATATTGCCCACGCGGCCGGAAAGCCAGATATGCCGCGGCCGGAGACGCAGCACCGGAGCGAAACCCCA
This sequence comes from Bradyrhizobiaceae bacterium PARB1, assembly GCA_002256345.1. Taxonomy (GTDB): domain Bacteria; phylum Pseudomonadota; class Alphaproteobacteria; order Rhizobiales; family Xanthobacteraceae; genus Tardiphaga. Next base: position 814,720 of record NKIY01000002.1, read on the forward strand.
GATTGCCGCAACGACAGAATGATGGGTTACGCTACGTTTATCAGCGGGGCGCGGTGTGCGCGCCCCGCTGGCTCACCCCATCCTGCTGTTACTGGTTGATCTCGGGCTCGACGAGTTTCGCGAGCTTGCGCAGGGACTCCTGCCAGCCGAGATAGCAGGCTTCGGCCGGGATCACGTCCGGCACGCCCTGCTGCTCGACATTCAACTCCGTTCCGACGGACACGGCCTTCAATGTGATCGTCACCTTCATCTCGCCCGGCAGGTTGGGATCGTCGAAACTGTCGGTGTAGACGAGGCTTTCACCGGGGACGAGCTCGAGATAGGTCCCCCCGAAGGCATGACTTTCGCCCGTGGTGAAGTTCCGGAACGACATCCGGTGACGGCCACCGACCTTCGCCTCCAGCTCATGGACGGTGCATGTGAAGCCGTAGGGCGGGATCCAGCTCGCGATCGCGTCAGGCTCAAGGAACGCGCGATAGATCTTCTGGGGCTTGGCGGCAATGACGCGATGCAGACGGATCGTGCTCGGCATGGATTTTTCCCGTGTTCTGTCTCATTCGGATGGATCGGGCAGCGACCTTCCCGCCGCCGATACATCCAGGACGAACGACCCGGCCGGGTCCCGACATTCCGGCAGATTAAAAATCCGGAACATCGGCACGGTTGCCGTCCTCGGGTGCGTTTGATGGCACAGCGAGACGGACGATGCCGTCTCGCTATTTTCATCGGATCGCCGTGATAGCGAGCGCTATCAATCTTCCACCTAGCGTGCGTCGCGCTTCGCCTGCGCCGCCTTGGTGGTCTGCACGGCGCGGCCGACATCCGCGCGGTCCAGCACAGCGTGCCGACGCCCGCTCTGCAGATTGGCCATGCCGCGGCGTGCCGTGCGGCCCGGATCGGGGAATGTGCGCTGGGCCGCATTCTTGCGCTTCAATGCCTTGCGCAGCGCGGCGGTGGTTGCCTCCTTCGCCTCGTCCGCGCGCCGCCGCGCGGCTTCCGCATTGAGGCGCTTCAAAGCGGAGGCGAAGATCGCCTTGCGCTGCGAGGGCTGCTCCACATTGCCGGGAAAACTCGACCCGCGCTCGCCCTTGCGGCCGCTGATGGCGCGCCGCATGTCGCGCGTCAGCGTGCGCTCCTTCTCGCGCATGCCGCGAACGCGGCCGACCAGCGCGCCGAGTTCGTCGCCGCTCAATCCGGTGATGAGCGGCTGCTTGGTCTTCTTGAGGAGTTCGGCTTCCTCATGCGACAGCTTCGATCGATCTGCTTTCCATGACGTAGTCATTGCGATACGGCCTCCATTGTACGGTCCGCATCGTAGCATGCTGGCCGCACGTGCCAGCGTTAAAATCCCGGTACGCCGGACGCACCAGATGGCTGCGATTGTCTTCAAATTGTCGCGATGCACGATACGCGGCTTTTGGCAGGCTATTAGCCTGACGGCACGCGAGGATTACCGCCTCCCCGACGGCGATCCGCAAAACAAAACCTCCGGTCGGGCATGACCGGAGGTTTTGTTCTGGAGGATGGTCGGCGGCAACGGCCAGTCGTCAGGCGGCGTCGCGGTACTCGGCGCGCGACAGATCAGGAAAGGCCTCGGCTGCGGCGATGTGCGCAGATGCCGGCTGCGGACGGTGGGTCAGGCGGCGCTGCTGCAGGCGCATGAAACGCCGCTTCACCTCGGCGCGGTGAAGATAGAAGCGGCCGAGCGCGAAAAGCGGGCGCGCCCAGACGAGAATTATTTGAATCATTGCAGCGTCTCCAACATCGGTCGTCTCTTGTGAACGCCGGGACCATTGCATCGCGCCTGCCGCGGGACCATAAGCGGCCGTTCGCGGCTCTTGTTTGATCGTTCAAATCGATGTCGGATCCCCTCAGTGACGTCCTCTCGCTGCTGCGCGTGGAGAGCACGCGGTCGACGCGCCTCGAGGCGCGCGGGCCCTGGGCGCTGAGCTTTCCGGCGCACCACCACATCGTGTTCGGCGCCGTCCTCGAAGGCGGTATGATCCTGACGCTCAGCGACGGCGCCGAGCCGGTGACGCTCGCCGCCGGCGATTGCTATCTGCTGACCCGCGGCCGGCCCTATCGGATGGGAAACGGCGCGCGCGTGCGCGCCGAGAGCGGCCGTGCGGTGTTCGAGCAGCGCCTCGGTGACGATGGCGTCGTCCGCTATGGCGAAGGCCCGCTCGGCCTTGTCTGGGCCGGCGGCAGCTTCCGGCTGGAGGCCGAGAGCGGCGACTTCCTGCTGAATTTCTTGCCGCCGATCATCCATCTGCCGTCCGGCACGATCGACGGAAGCCCGCTGCGCGCGGCCTATGGCCTGATCCGGGCGGAAACGGCCGACCGCAAACCGGGCGCCAGCGCCATCGCCGGCAGCATCGCCAATATCTTCATGGTGCAGATGCTGCGGGCCTTTCTCGAACGATCCGACCGGCCGAGCGGCTGGCTCGGCGCCATGTCCGACCAGCGGATCGGCCGTGCGCTGATCGCGATCCACCGCGATTATGCGCGGCCATGGACCGTCGAGCAGCTCGCCGGCCTGTCCGGCATGTCGCGCACCGCCTTTGCCGTGCGTTTCCGGACGCTCGTCGGCGTGGCACCGCTGGAATATCTGTCGGGATGGCGCATGGCGGTGGCCAAGGCCGCGATCCTGAAAGGCGAGCATCTCTCGGATGTCGCCGAGAAGATCGGCTACTCCTCCGACGCCGCGTTCAATGCCGCCTTCAAGCGCGCGACCGGCCAGAGCCCGGGGAAATTTCGCCCAGCCTGAGGCCGATCACGCAAGGATGCTGACGGCGGGCCGTGCCAGCCGGAGCACCGCCGCCGGTTGCACACTGCGGAATTATCCAGGCGATACCGCAGATGGCTCGGCACGAACGACATGGCACCGACCTCACACCGATATTGCGCCGCGCCACCGAAATCACGATGATCCCCGCCAATCAAAAACACCCAAGGACAAGACGACCCATGAAATTCGATGACGTGATCCTCGGCCGCCGCAGCATTCGCGGTTACAAGCCTGATCCGGTGCCGCAGAAGCTGATCGAGGAAATCATCGCGCTGGCGATGCGCGCGCCCTCCTCCATGAACACCCAACCGTGGAATTTCACCGTCGTCACCGGCGAACCGCTCGATCGCATTCGCGCCGGCAATACCGAACGCATGATCGCCGGCATTCCGCAATCGCGCGAATTCCGCACCGGGCAGCCGTTCGCCGGGCATCATCGCGACCGGCAGGTCGGCGTCGCCAAACAGCTGTTCGCGGCGATGGGGATCGCGCGCGACGACAAGGAGATGCGGCAGGACTGGGTACTGCGCGGCTTCCGCCAGTTCGACGCGCCGGTCTGCGTGATCATCACCTATGACCGCGTGCTCGACGGCAGCGACGACACGCCGTTCGATTGCGGCGCGGTCGCCACCGCCCTCGTCAATGCCGCCTGGTCGCGCGGGCTCGGTGCCGTGATCAACAGCCAAGGCATCATGCAGTCGCCGGTGGTGCGCGAGCATGCCAGGATCGCCGACGACCAGATCATCATGAAGAGCATCGCGCTCGGCTGGCCGGATGACAGCTTTCCCGCCAACGCCGTGGTGTCGGAGCGCAAGTCGGTGGCGGAAGCCGCACGCTTCGTCGGCTTCGAGGCAAGCTGAACGCGCCGCGAGGAGAATATATGGTCCCGGCTTGGCAGTGCACCGCTTGGTGATGCACTGCGTCCGGGACGAGGCTCCGAATTTAACGGATCAAAGGCTAGACCATCGCCTGGACGTTGGCCCAGGCGTGCAGGAGGTCACTGCGGAGCTGGGCCATGGTCTGCTCCGACCCCGGCGGCGTGCCGATCACTCCGTATGAGCCACCCGGATCGACCTTGCGGACCGGCGACACTTCGTCGTGGCCGAACACATAGTCGAGACGGAACGTCTTCGGGTAACGACGCTTCAGCCAGATCAGCACCTTGATCAGGGATTCCTGTTGCGCCCTGGTATAGGGCACATAGACGCCCGGCCGGATATTGCCGTGCAGGCTGCCAATATGGCGCAGCTCGGCGCGGCGATATATCTCCGGCCTGCTCGTCGCGATCGTGGCATGGCCGTGGCTGTTCAGCACGACACTGCCCTGCGCGTTACGCTTGGCGTCGAACCATGCGATAAAAATATCCGGATCATCGGTCGGATAGATGTAACCGGGGCAGTTGATCTCGAACCCCACATAGAACTGGCTGACGCTCTCCCGCCCGGTCACGGGACACTTGCTCTTGCCGGCATGGGATCCCCATGAGAGCCAGTCCATGTTCGACGGCAGATAGATGCGGCCCGAGCGGGAGATCGTGGCATAGGCATAGCCCTGCGACTCCCCCCATTCCGACGTGAGCCTGGCGCCCCACTCCAGATCGTCATGGCCGTTTGTCGGACGGCAACGCCCCGCGTCATAGTGAACGATCGCCCCTTCCAGCCCGTTCGGACGCGCGCCCTGATAGCGATGCTTGACGTGGCCGAGCGTATGGAAATCGGGCGCTTCGCCGGCATCCATGAGTTCCAGCCGCGATGTGGTCAGCTCGGAACGGCTGGGCCGCTCCGGCTCCTCGACCACGACGACGCCGGTGTCGGCGAGCAGGTTCTCGGCTTCCTGCAACAACGCCATGACTTTTTCCGGATAGAACGCATCGCCCGCATAGCCCCGGCTCTTCAAAAAGGTAATGTAACCGCGGGGGTCGCCTGCAAACGCGTCCCAGCCGGAATAGACGGATCGGCCGATGAACCGCCAATAACCGGCGATGAAAGCATCGACGCTGGCGAAGGCGCAGTAGGTGTCGACGCCGTCATGCGCTCCATAGGAAATGGGCGTTGCATAGCCCGTCATTTCATCGCGCCACTTCAGTCCCGCAAAGTTGGCATGTCGCTTGGCCAGCTCGGACGTTCCGCGCCCGGATTCCAAAATCCACTGCGCGAGCGTAACCGCCCTCAATCCTGGCGCAGGCGTAGTTGCGGTGCGCGCGGCACGAACGAGATCAGTCCAGCTATGCATTGGAAGCCCCCCCCCGGCGATCACGATTTTAGGGAGCGTAGCCCGGCATCCTCCTAGATTGCAATTACACTAAAGCGCTACCTAAGAGAATCGCGCGCACTGGTCGATTGTCGCACGACCGACACGAGAATGTGCCGCGCGGCCGGCAAGGTCGCGAGGCCGGTGCTATCGAATTTTTTTGCGTGACCATGAAACCAAATCACATCAGGCGGATTGAGAGCGATCACGGGAGGTCCCGATGCAGCGCTCCGATCCCTTGCCCGACCATTCGAGCGTTTTTGCCTTCACCGCTTTTGCCGTCGCCGCCGCAGTCTGGATCGGCGTCATGGCCGTCCAGCCAAAGCCCGCGAGCATGCAGGCGTCCGCCATCGTCATCAGCAAAGACGTCGTCGTAATGGCGCGTCCACAGCCGCCGTTGGTCGAATTGGCTGACCTGTCACGCTAGGTAACGGCCGGCTCGTCAAATAGCCGAGGCTAGCCGCAGGTCCAGATCGCGCCGATGGGCGTGCGCGTCCAGCATGGGCCGAAACTGCCGCCATTGTACTGGCCGCCGGAGAAACCCGGCCGGCCGGGATAGCGCCACTCGCCGCTCCACCATTGATAGTATTGCGGGGTCCGGTCGATATACCAGTGGCGGCGATCGCGCTTGGCCATCTGCAGGTCGGCACGCTTCTGCATGAACAGCGGCACGCTGTTGTTGAGCGGCTGGCGATAGCCCGGCAGAAAGCCGTAGCCTTGCCAGCGCTTTGCGTTCTGCTTCTTGGCAGACGCAGCCATCGCGTCCGCGGACAGCAGCGACAGAACGACAGAAAGGGAGATGCAAATCAGGCGCGACATGCGCGTAACATAGACGCTGCGCCGCTTCGGCGCCACTGTCGCCGCGCCTCGCTCAGCTCTCCAAACGCCGCATTTTGGCGCAGAGCTCGGCCGTATGATCCATCGCAGGCACCATGGCCGGCACCTCCCGGGCCGTCTCATGTGGTCCCCCCGTCCGTGTAAGTACGGCCAGTGACGCCATCACGGCAGGGGCCGCGACACGCGCCATCTGCGCAACGCTCGCGGCCATGTCGAAGCGGGGATGGCTGACCACCATCTCCACCAGCAGAGCGAGACCGGCCAATCCCAAGGTGCGCTTTCGAGACCTGATCGACAGTTTGCGAAACTTCATCGTCATGACGTGCTCGTAGGGGCTCGAGGACTGCGCGCTCGAGTTCGGCGCGCATCGACGGATCGTCTTGCCGCAAGATACGCACGACTGTGGCGATACGTTTTGCAGATGCGAACAACACTGCTCGCATGCGATCACGTTGCACGGAGGCGCGCGTGAGTTCGATCGCGCGAAAAATTCCGCAAGGCGGGCGGCACTCCGCCAAGGAGCGGCCTTTCGTCTAGTTTCCCGCAAGACGGCGCATGTACTAGCCTGCTCACGGGAATCCGTAGCTTCTCATGAGCTTCGGGCGGGCCGACAACGACAAGAATGTGACACGTTGCGATTTCGGGACCGGTGCTACGGCGCTCCCCGCCATCTCGGGGATCGCACCGGACATCGAGGAAATGCAATGACACGAGGTTTCGCTCGCGCGCTCGGCGCAGTCGCCATCTTGCTGGCCGGCGCCGGCAGCGCCCAGGCGCAGAACTGGCCGAACAAGCCGATCCGCATGGTCGTGCCCTATACGCCGGGCGGCTATACCGACCTGATGGCGCGCCTGGTTTCCGAGAAGATGTCGACATCGCTGGGCCAGACCATCGTGATCGAGAACAAGCCTGGCGCCAATGCGGTGATCGGCACCGACACCGTCGCCAAGGCGGCGCCCGACGGCTACACATTCGGCACGGTGATCGCGGCGCATTCGGTGAACCCTTCGCTCAATCCAAAGCTGCCCTATGACACGATGAAGGACTTCACCTATGTGTCGCTGACCTCGGTGGCGCCGCTGATCCTGATCGCGACGCCGGCGCTGCCGGCGAAGGACATGAAGGAATTCATCGCGCTGGCGAAGTCGAAGCCCGGCCAGTTGAATTTCGCCTCATCAGGCATCGGCTCGGCGGCGCATCTGACGATGGAAATGCTGAAGAGCCGCGAAGGCCTCAACCTGCAGCACATTCCGTACAAGGGCACGGCCGGCGCCTTGCAGGATACAGTCGGCGGCCAGATCAACGTGATGTTCGACGTGATCGGCCCGCTGATGTCGCAGGTGAAGTCGGGCAATGCCAAGGCGCTCGCGGTGGCCGCGAAGCAGCGCGTGCCGGCAGCCGGCGACGTGCCGACCATGACCGAAGCCGGCTTGCCTGATTTCGCATCGGGCACCTGGTCCGGGATCATCGCGCCGGCTGGCACTCCGAAGGAGATCGTCGATCGTGTTGCCGCGGAAGCCAAGAAGGCACTCGCCGATCCCGAGCTGCGCAAGAAGCTCGACGATCAGGGCATCGTTCCGATGGGCACGTCGCCGGACGAGTTCAAGACCTTCGTCACCGAAGAGATCGCGCGCTGGAAGAAGGTCATCGCCGACGCCGACATCAAGATGCCGCAGTAAGCGGGACTTCTCGCGCGTCTGTCACCGGACGCGCGAGTTCTGCTCTTGAGCTCCTCTGCGAATTCGCGCTTCAATGGCGGCGATCCCGCAGATGAAACCGCGAGCTCGATAACAATGACCGCAAGCGCCTCACCGTCCAGCCTCATCGACGCCCGCATCAAGGAGCTCGGCGATTGGCGCGGCAAGACGCTGGCGCATATCCGCGCGCTGATCACAGCAGCGGTGCCCGACATTGTCGAGGAATGGAAATGGCGCGGCGTGCCGGTGTGGGAACACAACGGCATCATCTGCACCGGCGAAAGCTACAAGAGCGCGGTGAAACTGACCTTCGCCAAGGGCGCTGCGCTGGACGATCCCAAGGGCCTGTTCAACGCCAGCCTCGACGGCAATGTCCGCCGCGCCATCGATCTGCATGAAGGCGACAAGATCGACGAGAAGGCGTTCAAGGCGCTGATCAAGGCTGCCGCCGCCCTGAATGCCAGCAAGCCTGCGAAGCGCAAGACGAAGTAGCCCCCGCAAGCGGTATCCTCACACAGCCGACCGCCATTGCGCGCCATTGAACTCCCCTTCCATTAAGCCTAACCGCGGCATCCGGATGCCACCGCCGCCACGCAGCAGCGTCGGCGGTTGAGTCGCATCGACGCCGGCGCTAGCTTGGTCGCATATTGGACATCGCGGAGCGCCCCTCCGCCAAACCAGTCACGCCATGGCCGCATCCAGTTCAACCGGAGAACCACGGCCGCGTCGACGCCGAACCACACTGTTCCTGTTCGTTGGCGTCGGCCTGCTGGCCTTGAGTGCGATCGCAGCCATCGCCTATGTCGCGACACGCCCTGTCACGTTGCGGATCGCGGTGGGGCCGGCGGATGGAAACGACAAGGGTCTGATTCAGGTGATCGCCGCGCAATTCGCCAGGGATCGCGGCCCGATCCGCCTGTCGCTGCGGGTCACCCCGGGAGGCACGGAGAGTCTCGCGCTGCTCGCGACCGGCAAAGCCGACATCGCGGTCGCACGCGGCGATCTCGATCTGCCGCGCGACGCGCAATCGCTCGCCATCATGCGCAAGAACGTCGTGGTGATCTGGTCGCCATCCGGGCGCAGCACCTCGGGAAAGCGCAAGGCCGCCCTCAAGGAGATCGGCGACCTTGCTGGCCGCCGCATCGGCGTGGTCGGCCGCAGCGACGCCAATCTCAAGCTGTTGAAAGTCATCCTCACGGAGTCCGGCGTCGCGCCGGACAAGGTCAAGATCGTCCAGTTCGGGACGGATCAGGTCGCGCAGATGGCGCATGATCCCGGGCTCGATGCGTTCATGACGGTCGGCCCGCTCGACAGCAAGATCACTGCGGACGCCATCGCGATCAGCGCCGAACCGAAGCGCGAACTCACCTTTATCCCGATCGATGTTTCGGACACGATCGCCCGCAAACATCCGCTCTACGAATCCGACAAGATCCCCGCAAGCAGCTTTGGCAACAAGCCGGCGCGTCCTGACGACGAGGTCGAGACCGTCAGCGTCAATCACGTGATCGTCGCCCGCAGCGACCTGCCGGACACCGCTGCAGCCGCCTTTACGCGAGAACTTCTGACGGTCCGCCAGCGCCTGGCCCGCGACAATCCCGATGCATCGAAGATCGAGAAACCGGACACCGACAAGGATGCCGCCCTGCCCGCGCATCCCGGCTCTGCCGCCTATATCGACGGCACCGAGCGAACCTTCCTCGAGAAATACAGCGACTATTTCTGGATCAGCATTCTGCTGCTATCGATCCTGGGTTCGGCAGGTGCTTGGATCGGGCACTATCTCAAACGGGACGAGAAGACCGTCAACACCGAACATCGCGACAAGCTGATGGGTACCATCGCGCGTGTCCGTTCGGCCAGCTCGCTCGCCGAGCTGAAGGAGCTGCAGGGCAATGTCGATGCCCTGCTGCAGGAGACGCTCAACTGCTACGATGACGGCGCGATCGACGAGGGCAATCTGAAAGCCGTCGATCTCGTTCTGACGCAGCTGCACCGCGCTTTGCTCGACCGGCGGGCGGAACTCAGCGCCGAAACACCGGACATGCCCGAGAGCCAGATCGCACGAGCCCGGAAAATCGATCGCCCGACCAGCCTGTAGCATGGCCTCGAACGGCAGAAGCAAGCCGCGCGATTTGCCGCAACTGCCGGCGATTGCCAGCGCGGATGCAGGACGGATAGTTTCGCGCAACAATTGAGGTGCCCACATGAAACTCACCTGCCCCTGCGAAGCGGTCACGTTGCAGATTTCTGCCGAGCCTATCGCCCAGTTCTGGTGCCATTGCGCCGATTGCCAAACCGTACATGGCGCCGCTTATGTGGCCGAATCGATCTATCCCGCCACGGGCGTCGAGATCGTCTCGGGCGAGACGACGAACTTTGCCTTGAAGAAGACGCCGCGCATCAGCTGCGCCAAATGCGGCACGCGGCTGGTCGTCGAACTCGCCGAGATCGAGATGCGCGCCATCAGCGGCTATTTGCTGAAGGACGCATTCAAGCCAAGCCTGCATATCCATTGCAGCGAAGCCATCGCGCCGGTTCGCGACAGCCTTCCGCATTTTGCCAACATGCCGGCGGCATTCGGCGGCGACGACCGGCTGATGGACTGGTAGGCTAGAAAGCGCCAGCCCCACTTGCATGCAGTTGCATCCATCCTTAGGTGTTCCGGACACACTTCCTTTTCCGGAGCCCGCGCGATGACCGACGCCCCCTACACGCCCCCGAAAGTCTGGACCTGGAACAAGCCCAGCGGTGGGCAATTCGCGTCGGTCAACCGGCCGATCGCCGGCCCGACCCATGAGAAGGAACTGCCAGTCGGCAAGCATCCGTTCCAGCTCTACTCGCTGGCGACGCCGAACGGGCAGAAGGTGACGATCATGTTCGAGGAGCTGCTCGCCGCCGGCCACACGGGCGCCGAGTATGATGCGTGGCTGATCAGGATCGACGGCAACCAGTTCGGTTCGGGCTTCGTCAACGTCAATCCTAATTCCAAGATTCCGGCGCTGATGGACCGCAGCGGCGACAAGCCATTCCGGGTGTTCGAGTCCGGTGCCATCCTGATGCATCTCGCCGAGAAATTCGGCGCCTTCCTACCTAAGGATGGAGAGGCGCGCGCCGAGACCCTGTCCTGGCTGTTCTGGCAGATGGGCAGTGCGCCGTTCCTCGGCGGCGGCTTCGGGCACTTCTATGCCTATGCGCCCAGCAAGATCGAATATGCCATCGACCGCTACGCCATGGAGACCAAACGCCAGCTCGACGTGTTGGATCGCCAGCTCGCCAACCACGAATTCATCGCCGGCAAGGACTACAGTATCGCCGACATGGCGATCTTCCCCTGGTATGGCGGCCTCGCCGAGGGGGCCATCTATGGCGATGCGGCGACCTTCCTCGATCTGGCCAGCTACAAGAACCTGCAGCGCTGGACCAAGGCGATCGGCGCACGCCCGGCCGTAAAGCGCGGCCGCATGGTCAATCGCACGTCGGGCGATCCGGCTGGCCAACTTCGCGAACGCCATGACGCCAGCGACTTCGAGACGAAGACGCAGGACAAGATCGAGGCGCAGGCCGGCAACGGCTGATCATTGCCCCGAAATAAAAAGCCCCGCACGAGCGGGGCTTTTGCGTTGTCTGACGAGCGATGCGCCTGTGCGCTCAGCCCTTCATGCACTTGTCGATGGAGCTCTTCTTGGCAGCGCCCGAGAGCGGCTTGCCTTCCGCGCTCTTGGCATTATCCTCGCAGCACTTCTTCATGTGGCTGGCTTTGGCGGCACCGGCGAGCGGCTTGCCATCGGCTGACATGGCGGTACATGCCGCATTCTGCGCCATGGCAGGGGCAGCAGCGAACATGCTCAGAAGAACAATAACAGACAGGCGTTTCATCGACCGACTCCCGGTTTGTTGGAACCTTAGCCTAGCGCAACGGCACGACGCTGCAATGGCAGCCAGGCGCACCAGATTACCGTTTTAGACGCTATGCCGCGGCCGGGCGATCTCGCCGCGGGTGGTGGCGATGCCCATCTCGAAACTGTCGGCGATACGTCGGGCGCGCAGGATGATGGCATCGGCGACGTCGGCGTCGAATATCTCGCGCGTGGTCGGCTCGAACAGCGCCAGCCAGCGGTCGAAATGCGCCCCTGTCAGCGGCAGCATCAGATGCGGCCGCATCGGCCGGCCATTATAGCGCCCGGTCCTGAGCATCATCGACGACCAGAAATCGCTGATCTGCGCGAGGTGATGATCCCAGTCGGCTACTGCGACGCTGAAGATCGGTCCGAGCAGATCGTCTTCCCGCGCGCGGCTGTAAAAGGTGCGCACGAGGAGCGCGATATTCTCCTCGTTCAGGGACGGCTGGAAGCTGGTGAAGCCGATTTCCGAGGTCTGCGTCATGCGTCTGATGTAGGCGACGGCGGCTGCCGCGGCAACCGCCCTTCCCCGCGGAGTTGATCTAGCGCAAATTCAAGTGCGACCACCCGTCATCTGCGCCCGTTCCATCAGATTCCCGCACTCTCCGGCTTTTACGGTAGGATGACGCTAATAACCGGGACCAGAAACCGCAAGGACACCTTCACTTGCCCGAAGCTCTCCTCTCCGCCCGCTCCGGCGAGTTTCCAACCTTTGAAACGTCCGATTTTGCAGGCGAAGGCTCGTTCTACTTCGATCTCGTGCGGCTGCAGGACCGCGACGACATCCCACGCGGTTTCCTGCACCGGCACAATTACTACCATCTGCTCTGGATGACCCGCGCGAGCGGCACGCACACGCTCGACTTCGCGCATTTCGACGTGCGCGACCATTCGGTGTTCTTCCTTTCGCCGGGCCAGGTCCATGCCTGGACGTCATCGGTCAAGCCTTACGGCTACGTGCTGAACTTCAGCACCGACTTCTTCGCGCGGATGTTTCCGCGCGCCGACGATGTCGCGAAACTTCCGTTCTTTCAACCTGCGCGCGGCAACAGCGCGCTCTATCTCACGCAGGCCCAACATGACGGCATGCTGCCACTGCTCGCCGAGATGGAAATCGAGTCACGCGATCGCCAGCCAGGCTTCCCGGATGTGGTACGGTCCTGCCTGCTGATCCTGCTCACGCGCCTGCGCCGCCTATGCTCCGACAACGAGCCTGCCGGCGGCATTGGCCCGCAGCATGCGCTTGCGCGCCGTTTCGCCATACTCGTGGAAACGCACTACCTGCGCTTCGGAACCATCGGCCAATACGCCGATGCACTTTGTGTGAGCGAGCGTCAGCTCAACGATGCGGTCAAGCGAACTCTGGCCCGGACGGCCGGCCAAGTGGTGCAGGAGCGCGTGGTTCTCGAAGCCAAGCGCTGGCTCAGCAACACTGAAACAGGCATCGCCGAGATCGCGTTCCGCCTCAATATCGAGGACCCCGCCTACTTCGCGCGCTTCTTCAAGAAGCAGACCGGCCTCACGCCGGGCGACTTCCGGAGGAAGCATTGCCGCCCGCTGGACTGACACGCGAAAAAGTCCAACACAACGTCTGATCCGTCCTAGCGCCGCCGATGCGCGGCTGCATAGAGTGTTCCGCATGGACGCCTGACCGCGCGTTGCCGTCGCCACTTGCGCGCTCGTATGCGCATGTCGGCAGGACATAAAAACAAAAGACCGAGGAAACGAAATGTACAAAGCAATCATTCCGTTGCGAAGCCTCGTCGTGGCCGCAGCATTGGCCCTCACGTCCGTCAGCGCGATGGCCGATTTCCCGGAACGTCCCATGCGCATCATCGTGCCGTTCGCCGCCGGTGGTGCCACCGACGTGATCGCGCGCACCGTGGCGCAGGCGATGTCGGTCCGGCTCGGCCAGTCGATCGTGGTGGAGAACAAGGCCGGCGCCAACGGCAATATCGGCGGCGCTGCGGCTGCGCGCTCGGAGCCCGATGGCTATACGCTGCTGATGGCCACATCGAGCCACGCAATCAACGCATCGCTCTACAAGAATCTCAGCTACAGCCTCACACGCGATTTCGCGGCCTTGTCGAATCTGGCGTCGGTACCCCTGCTGCTGGTGGTACACCCGTCGGTGCCGGTCAACTCGGCGAGCGAGCTCGCCACTTACGCCAAGGCCAATGCCTCCAGCATCAACTATGCATCGGGCGGCGTGGGCACCGCCTCCCATCTGTCCGGCGAGCAGTTCAGCACACTGGCGGGTGCGAAGATCACGCATGTCGCCTACAAAGGCGGTGCGCAGGCGCTCAACGACATGATCGGCGGCCAGGTGCAGATCATGTTCGCCAACCTCCCCGAAGTTCTCTCTCTGGTGCAGAGCGGCAAGCTCAAGGCGCTCGCGGTGACCGGCAGCACGCGCCACGCCGCCCTGCCCGACGTGCCTGCTTTCTCAGAAACACCATATCCCGGCATGAACTTGCGCTCGTGGTTCGGTCTGTTCGCGCCGGCCGGTACGCCGCCTGCTATTGTCGAGAAGCTTTCGAAGACCATCGTCCAGAGCGTGGCCGACCCTGCTGTCCAGGAGCGCCTCAAAGGGCTCGGCGCCGACCCCGTCGGCGACGATCAGGCGGCATTCCAGAAATACGTGAATGACGAGGTGGCGCGCTGGGCCGTGCTTGTTAAGCAGTCCGGCGCCACCGCCGAATGACCCTATTAATACGCCACCGATCGAGGAAATCCCATGCTGCTTGACGTTCGCACCTACACCTGCCGCCCCGGTACGATCAAGAAACATCTGGCGCTGTATGCCGAGCACGGCTACGAGATCCAGAGTCGCCATCTGGGCAAGCCGCTCGCCTACGCGCAAATTGAGACCGGCAACGTCAATAGCTACATGCACATCTGGGTCTATGACAGCGCAGCCGATCGCGAAGCCAAGCGTCAGGCGCTGCAGAAGGATCCGGACTGGGCCGGCTACCTGAAGATCAGCGCCGAGGCCGCCTATCTCATCAGCCAGGAAAACCAGTTGATGACGCCGGTATCGTTCTTCAAGCCGTAGTTAGACCTGCATGCAGGCGCGGCATCCGAATGCCACGCCTGCCATCACAAACTCAGTTGCGATAGGACGGATCGACCCGGTCCAGCTTACGCAGCAGCGCCGGCCAGGCGAGTTCGCCGCTGAGGCCCGGGACATTGTCGCGGGGCTTCATGCGATCATAGGTGTCCTGCAGCACGCTTTGCGGCGGCGTGATCAGCTTGGTGTTGCAGGACAGTGCCGCTACCTGCACCTGGCAGGCCCGCTCCATCCGGAACAGGACGTTGAAGGCAGAAGCGATAGTCTTGCCGACCACCAGCAGACCGTGATTGCGCAGCACCATCGCCTCGTGGTCGCCGAGATGCGCGATCAGGCGCTCACGTTCCTCGGGATTGTCGGCGATGCCCTCGAAGTCGTGATAGGCGACGTGGAGGAATCGCATGCAGGTCTGCGCCACCGGCAGCAGGCCGCATTCCATCGCCGAGACGGCCATGCCGGCCACCGTATGCGTATGCGCGACGCAATCGACATCGTGCCGCGCCATATGGATGGCACTGTGGATCACGAAGCCGGCAGCGTTCACGCTGTAGTCGGAGGCGTTGAATAGCGTGTTGCCGTCAAGGTCGATCTTGACGAGGCTCGATGCATCGATCTCCTCATAGAGCATGCCATAGGGATTGATCAGGAACTGATCTTCCGTGCCCGGCACGCGGCAGGAGATGTGGTTGGCGATCATCTCGGTCATGCCGTACATCGCCGTGAGACGATAGCAGGCAGCGAGATTGACGCGGGACTGCCACTCCTCCGGACTCACTTGCTCCTGCACGGAGCGGACGACCTTCACTGCGGGTGCGCTTACGGCTGCATTCATCGGTTCTCTCCCTTGATCCCACTTGGACGGTCAATCGACCGTGATGTTCGCTTCGCGAATAAGCTTGCCCAGCCGATCGCGCTCGCTCTTCACATGGGCGTCGAGCTCCGCCGGCAACATCGGCCATGGCTGATTGCCGATCGGCTCCATCTTCTTGGCAAATTCCGGCGTCTTGAGGATGCGGTTGATGGAGGCACTAAGCTTGTCCACCACCGGCTGCGGCGTGCCGGCTGGCGCGAACACGGCGAACCAGGTGGCGCCGACGATGCTCGGAAAACCGAGCTCCTTGAATGTCGGCACGTCAGGCAATTGCGGCAGGCGCTCCTCGGATAGAACCGCGATGGCGCGATACATGCCAGCCTTGTGATTGGGTACGGTGTTGGTCAGCGCTTCCACATTGCTATCGACCACGCCGGCGAGCATGTCGTTCATGGCCGGCGCAGCACCGCGATAATGAACGTGCTGCAACTTCACGCCCAGTCCGCGGGCCACCACCTCGCCCATCAGATGCACGGTGCTGCCTGGCCCGTTGGTGGCGTTGTTGACCTTGTTGGGATTGGCAAGTGCGTAGGCCCGGAATTCAGCGACATCGGCGGCCGGGAAATCCTTCTTCACGACGAACGCGAACGGCACCTTCACCACCATGGCGACCGGCGCAAAATCCTCGAGCTTGTATTTGATCGAGGCCAGCAGATGCGGATTGGTCGTGAACGTGGTCGCGCTGGCGAACAGCAGCGTGTAGCCGTCCTTGTCGGCGCCGGCGACATATTGCGCACCGATCGAGGTCGAGGCGCCGCCGCGGTTCTCGATGATCACTTGCTTGCCGAGATCGGCACTGAGCTGTTCGGTGAGAATTCGCGCAACAATATCGGTCGTTCCGCCGGGCGGAAATGGCACGACCATCGTGATGTTGCGATCCGGAAATTGCTGCGCTTTCCCCGGCGCGACCGATATCAAAGATGCGGCAACCGCCGCGGCGATGGCGATGCATCGAGCTGTCTTCGTGCTCACGTTCTCTCCCATTGTCTGCCATTTTTCTCGCGTCTAACAACGCGGGCCGGCATTTTTGCGAGAAGCTAGAGCAAGAGCGAAAACGATGCGAGGGCTAAATCAGCCGATCAGCCATCGGAATATGCGGCCTGCCGGTCAGTGCGCGGTGGCCTTCGAAAACACATTGATGACGACGACGCCCGCAACGATCAGGCCGAGGCCGCCGAGCGCCGCCGCATCGAGCTTCTGGCCCTGAAACACCCAGGCGATCGTAGTGATCAGGACAATGCCGACGCCCGACCAGATCGCATAGGCGATGCCGGTCGGAATGTCGCGAAGCGCGAGCGACAGGAAGTAGAACGAGATCGCATAGCCGGCGATCGTAACGGCTGACGGAACTGGTTTGGTAAAGCCATCGGACACTTTTAGAAAACTGGTAGCGACGACCTCAGACAGGATTGCCACGGCGAGATAGAGATAGGTCATGATATCAGCCTCGCCTGGCGCTTCTCGGGTCTCGCACTCGCCACGCGCTCCAGATAGTCGCGATGGATCGCCTGAATCGTAACACGGTCATCGAACTTCACCCGCATGCTGTTCGGCGAGCCCATGCCGACGATGACACCCTCGCGGGGGCCATAGCTTGGATGCCGCTCGAGACCGAGCGGCGACATGCGCACCCGATCCCCATAGGTCAGGCGATCGGGGTCGAGCTCGCGATCGAATTCATCAATCATGGTTCGAGGCATCGCTATCTCCCGTCAGTTCGTCCGCGATGCAGCGTCCGATGCTGTGTCCTGGGATGACGCAGCGGCAGCATCATGACGTTTGCGCTTCGCCGGCATCCGGTTGAGGACGAACACGTAGAACACCGGCACGAACAACACCGCGAGCACGGTGGCCGAGATCATGCCACCGAGCACGCCGGTGCCAATGGCGTTCTGGCTGCCGGCGCTGGCGCCCGTAGCAATTGCGAGCGGCGTCACGCCGAGGATGAAGGCCAGCGACGTCATCAGGATCGGACGGAAGCGGATGAATGCCGCCTCGATGGCCGCTTCGCGCAGCGACTTGCCTTCGGCATGCAACTCTTTCGCGAACTCGACGATCAGGATCGCGTTCTTCGCGGATAGGCCGATGATGGCGATCAGGCCGACCTTGAAATAGATGTCGTTCGGCATATCGCGCAGCATCACCGCGAGCAGCGAACCGACGATACCGAGCGGCACCACCAGCATCACCGAGAGCGGAATCGACCAGCTCTCATAGAGCGCCGCTAGCAGCAGGAAGACGAACAGCACGCTCAGCCCGAGCAGGAACGGCGCCTGATTGCCGGACTCGATCTCCTGCTGCGACTGCCCCGCCCATTGATAGCCGAAGCCATCGGGCAGTTGCCCGACCAGCCGCTCCATCTCCTTGATGGCGTCGCCGGACGAGTAGCCCGGCGCGGCGTCGCCAGCGATACGGATCGACGGATAGCCGTTGAAGCCGACCACCTGCACCGGTCCCTTGGCCCATTCGGTACGAGCAAAGGCCGACAACGGCACCATGCCGCCGCTGGCATTGCGGACATTGAGCTTCAGCAGATCGTCG
Organism: Bradyrhizobiaceae bacterium PARB1; assembly: GCA_002256345.1. GTDB lineage: Bacteria > Pseudomonadota > Alphaproteobacteria > Rhizobiales > Xanthobacteraceae > Tardiphaga. The sequence goes on from NKIY01000002.1 coordinate 832,676, forward strand.
GCCTGCATGCGGCGATGGCCTTCCGCCTGTACGGTGACGCGCTGCATGCGGCCGGTATTGGGGAAGTCGTTGACATAGGCCGAACCGAGGCTCGCCGAAATCGTCGTGTTGATGTCGGTGAAGGAGACACCGAAAGTGTTCGCCTTCTCGCGATCGATCACGAGGTTGAGCTGCGCCGAACTCGAAAGTCCCTCGACGCGCAGACCGGTGAGCACCGGGCTCTTTGCGCCTTCTGCCATCAACTGGTTCGCGGCAGCCGTCAGCGCGGCCGAGCCGCGGCTGCTGCGATCCTGCAGACGGAAGCTGAAGCCGGTCGAATTGCCGAGGCCTTCGATCGGCGGCGGCGACAGCGCGAAAGCCTGCGCATCGCCGATCCCCGCAAATTGGACATTGGCGCGATTGACGATCTCGGGCGCCGAGTCCTTCTTGCCGCGCTCGCTCCAGTCTTTCAGCGTCGGCCATGCGATGGCCGAGCTCTGGCCATTGCCCGAGAAGCTGAAGCCGAGCACGGAGAACACGCTAGCGACGCCCTTCTCTTTCAGGAAAACGTCCTCGACCTGCTTCATCGAGTCCAGCGTCCGCGACTGGCTCGCCTCCGGCGGCGCCTGCACATCGACGATCACATAGCCCTGGTCTTCCGTCGGCAGGAAGCCGGACGGCAGCCGGATATAGGCCCAGCCGAGCCCGACCAGCAGTGCCAGATAGATCACCATCATTCGGGCGGTGCGGCTGGTGAGCCAACCGACCGTGCCCCGGTAACTCCCGGCGAGACGATCGAAGCTGCGATTGAACCAACCGAAGAAACCACGCTTTTCATGATGCCCATGCGGAATCGGCTTCAGGAAGGTAGCGCACAGTGCGGGCGTCAGCGTCAGCGCCAGGAAGCCCGAGAACAGGATGGATACCACCATGGTCAGGCTGAACTGCCGGTAGATGATGCCGACAGCCCCCGGGAAGAAGGCCATCGGCACGAACACCGCCGTCAGTACCAACGTGATGCCGACGATGGCACCGCTGATCTGCTTCATCGCCTTCACGGTCGCCTCGCGCGGCGACAGGCCCTCCTGCGCCATCAGGCGCTCGACATTCTCGACCACCACGATGGCGTCATCGACGAGAATGCCGATCGCGAGCACCATGGCGAACATGGTCAGCACATTGATCGAGAACCCGGTGGCGAACATCACCGCGCAGGTGCCGAGCAAAGCGATAGGCACCACGATGGTGGGGATCAGCGTGTAGCGGATGTTTTGCAGGAACAGGAACATCACGATGAAGACGAGACCAACTGCTTCGGCCAGCGTGTGCAAGACTGTCTCGATCGACGCCTTGACGAAAGGAGTCGTGTCATAGGGGATTTCGTAGGTCAGCCCCTTCGGGAAGAACTTCGACAGCTCTTTCATCTTGGCGTTGACAGCCTCCGACGTCGCCAACGCATTTCCGGTGGCCGACATCTGCACGCCAATGGCAGCCGCCGGCTTGCCGTTCAGGCGGCTGGCGAAATTGTAGTCCTCGCCGCCGACCTCGACGCGCGCGACGTCGCGCAATCGCACCGATGAACCGTCGCGATTGGCGCGCAGCACGATCCCCCCGAATTCATCCGGTGTTCCAAGCTGGCCTTTCACCAGAACGGGCGCGGTGACCTCCTGCGAGACCGGATTGGGTTGCGCACCGATGCGACCGGCGGCGACCTGCGCATTCTGCGCCGTGATCGCCGCAGTGATGTCGGATGCCGTAAGGCCAAGGCCGAGCATCTTGTCAGGATCGATCCAGACGCGCATCGAGCGCTGGGTGCCGAACAACTGCCCCTTGCCAACACCGGGCACACGCCGGATTTCGCTGAGCACGTTGCGCGTAATGTAGTCGCCGAGCGCGATACTATCCATGCTGCCATCGGTGGTCTGCATGGAGATGAAGAGCAGGAACGCAATCGAGCCCTCCTCGACGATGATGCCCTGCTGCGTCACCGCGCGCGGCAGCCGCGATTCCACGCGGCGGATTCGGTTCTGCACATCCACCGTCGCCTGCGCCACCGAGGTGCCGGGCTGGAACGTGACATCGATCTGGATCGCGCCGGTCGCATCCGCCGTGGACTCGAAATACATCAGGCCGGGAATGCCGTTGAGCTGATCCTCGATCAGCCGCGTGACGCCCTGATAGATCTCTTCCGACGACGCGCCGGGATAATTGGTGCTAATCGCGATGCGCGGCGGCGCGATGTTCGGATACTGCGCCACCGGCAAATTCGGAATCGCCAGCGCACCGGCGATCATGATGAAGATGGCGACCACCCAGGCAAAGATCGGCCGCGCGATGAAGAAATTCGACATGGATGGCAGACCCTACTTGCTCGGCTGTGCGTCAGCCGTGGCATTCGCCGCAGACTGGCTGCGCCATGGCTTCGGATCGACAGTCGCTCCCGGCGCCAGCGTCTGGAAGCCTTCGACAACGACCCTGTCGCCAGCGTTAAGCCCGCTCTTGATGATCCAGCGTCCGTTGACGAGGCGCGACGGCGTCACGTTGCGAAGTTCAGCCTTGCGATCCGCCGTGACGACATAGAGCTGCGCCTGCCCACCGGGATCGCGCTGCAACGCGCGCTCCGGCACCGACAGTGCATTCTGCTGCTCGCCCTGTACAATCTGCACGCGGACATACATGCCGGGCAGAAGATCGCCTTCCGGGTTGGGGAATTCGCCGCGTAGCGTGATCTGGCCGGTGCTCCGGTCGACTGCCGCTTCCGAGAACAGCAACCGGCCGTGATGGGCATAGTCCGAGCCGTCGTCGAAGCGCAGGCGTACCTCGGCTGCATCGCCGCCCTGCTCCTTCGCATTCGCCTGCGCAGCGCGCTTCAACGCGAGCAGTTCGTTGGCCGACTGGGTGAAGTCGGCGTACACGGGTTCGAGTTGCTGGATCGTTGCAAGGCTCTCGCTGCCGCCGACGCTGACCAGCGCGCCTTCAGTGATCAGCGCGCGGCCGATGCGTCCGGTGATTGGCGCCCGGACATCGGTATATTGCAGATCGAGCTGAGCGGCTTCGAGCCCCGCCCGCGCCGACGCCTCGTCGGCCTCAGCCTGGGCCAGTTCGGCGACCGCGCGGTCATAGAGCTGGCCGGTGGTGACGTCGCGCTCCTTGAGCTGGGTCTGACGTTCGGCCTGCTGTTTGGCGAGCACGCGCGTCGCTTCCGCCCGCTGCAAGGCGGCCTTGGCGCTGTTCACCCGAACGCGGAACGGCGCGGGATCGATGCGATAGAGCACATCGCCCTCACGCACGATGGTGCCTTGCTTGAACACCCGCTCGACCACGATGCCAGCGACCCGCGGACGCACTTCGGCGATCCGTGTCGGCGCAATACGGCCAGGCAGATCATTGACGATACGCAGAGTTTCCGGCGTCACCGTTACCACGCTCACGGGCGTGGCCGGCGCCGCCGCACCATTTGCGGCCTGTTTGCCGTCACCGCAGCCCGCGAGCAGCGCAGCGCACACCGAGAGCGCCGCGAGCGGAGCAATATTCTTCGTCTTGCCAAACACTTAAGTCACCACTGATCGAAAAGCCACGACAATGGAGCTTGCCGTGTCGGCCCAAATAGCTCGCTCGATTGGTGCGAGGGAAACCAACATACCATCTGGTTGGTTTGCATTTCAACCGATATTTCTGCAACGCAGCATGACAAGCGCATACTGCCAATAGCGCTTGCAACGGCAGCCCTGGCCCGGCCACATGATCCGATGAACGAAGGCTACGAACGCAAGAAACAACCCGAACTGGTCCGGCGCGCGTTGATCGATTCCGCCGCGCGCCTTGCCATTGAATGCGGTCTTCAGGCCGTGACCGTGCAGGCCGTGGCGGATGCAGCCGGCGTCACCAAGGGCGGCCTGTTTCACCACTTCCCCAACAAGGACAAGCTGATCGACGCGGTCCTCAAGGACCAGCTCGACAAGTTCGATGCCGTCATCGAAGCGACGCTGGCACAGGATGACGACAGCTATGGCTGTTTCACGCGCGCCTACGTGATCGCCAATCTCTCCATGGCCGAGTATGCGCCGGCGCTGGAATCGACGTGCATTGCGCTTCTGACCGATCCGGTCGCGCGAAGACACTGGGCGGACTGGTTACGCGCCCGCCTCAAACGCCATCATGCAACTGACGCCGCGCCGGAACTGGAGATCGTGCGTTATGCCGCCGATGGAGTCTGGCTGGCCGATCTGCAGCAGGTGCCGGCCGATCTGCGCATCGAACGCGACGCCTTGCGGAAGCGGTTGCTGGCCATGGCGACCATGCGTCCGAAGTAACGCAGCATCGCCGATCCGAGCGATGTCTCAGGCGGCGGCGCAGACTATCCCGACGTGACCTAATGACGCGAGATGCCCGTGACCGATGTGATACCCCCGCCTGCCGCTGCACTTGATCGAGCGTCCTTCCAACTCCTCACCGATAGCTACGCCCGCACGGTCGGCAAGCCATTGGTCGAAGATGGACAGGATGCGGCATGGCTTTACAGCGCCGCGCCATTTGCCGTGCTCGCCCATAGCACCGCTGCCGATCCGGTATTCGTCTATGCCAATCGCACCGCGCAGCGTTGCTTCGAATATGGCTGGGACGAATTCATCACCATTCCCTCGCGCCTGTCCGCGGAAGCCCCCAACCGTGAGGAGCGCCAACGTCTGCTCGACGCGGTGGCGAGCCACGGCTTCATCGACAACTATCGTGGCATGCGGGTCGCCAAATCCGGCCTGCGCTTCTGGATCGAAGGCGGCATTGTGTGGGAGTTGACCGACGAGCGAGGTCAGCGCCGCGGTCAGGCTGCGCTTTTCACCTCATGGACGGATGCGTAAGTAAGTGCCGGTACATGAACGCAGCCATGCCTCTTTCGCTGCACCGTTTGTTCGTCGCCCTGAAATGACCACAGGGATTCAGCTATAGAGCTGGATGACATTTTTACGACAACAGCAGTTTCAGTGGCGTTTGATTGCGCCGCTGACCGGGTTCACGGCGCTGCTGCTGACGCCCGGCCTTGCCATTCACTGGGGCCTGCTGCCGTTCGAATACCGGATCCATGCTTTGCTGCTGGTGTCTGCACTTTGCATCGCGCTCTGTCTGATGGCGGGTGTTTCCTTTGCCGAGTTGGGACTGAGCCGCCCATCCGATCGAAGCCATTGGGTATTTTGCGCAGCGATCACTGCTGGCGTCGCGGCGATCATGGTGGCGCAAACACGACTTTTCACCTTCGATCATACGCCGCCGGCATGGCTCGGTTTCGCTCCGTTCTATGTGCTGGTGTCCAGCCCCTGTCAGGAGGTGCTGTGCCGATCGATCCCGAAGCTCATGACCGACCGGCTACAGGTCAGCCCGTGGACCTATGTGATCTATTCGTCGGCGGTATTCTCGCTGATCCACATCGCCTATGGCGACAGCGTCCTGCTGATCAATACTTTTCTCGTCGGCATCGTGTGGGGATTTGCTTATCTGCGGATGCGGAATATCTGGCCGGTGATCCTGTCGCATGCGGCCATCGGCACGCTGGCTTTCTCGCTCGGGATTGCCTGACGCAGACTGATTAACGCCCGCCGCCGCCAAAGCTGCTCTTGATCTGGTGCAGCAGTGTCAGCACCCAGCACAACGCAAAGGAGCCGGCAAGGCCATAGCCGGTGCGGCGATCAATCAGCGACAGGCCGGTCCAGAGATAGATGCGGTATAGCCATAGCCCGGCGAGGCCGACGCCGAGCAGACACACCAGCAGCTTTACGAAGCGCGCATTAGCGACGCCGACCGCGGCGAACATAATGGTCAGCGGAACCAGAAACAGCTGGCAGACGGCGATTAGGCTCTCGTTCACGGGCAACTCCGGGAGAATCGCGATGGCGACTCAGTCGGGGTACCCTATCCAGCCAATTTGAAACAAATGGTTGCCCGCCTCAGGCCGTCTCAGCCACCAGCAGCTCTGCCCTGCGGATCAATTTCAGGCTGGCCTGCAAACGCAGGCTGCGCTTGCCAGCGAGCGCGGTGGCTTCCAGTTCGGCGCCCTCGGCATCGCAAGTGCCGGAGAAGCCGATGCCGATCTCATAGCCGCCGAACACCGGAACTTCACCCAGCGATGGCGTGTGCTCCTGATTGAGAATTTCGCCCTTCCAGCGGCCCTCGGCCGACGAATAGGAGCCGAGATAATAGAAGGACGCATCGCCGCCGAGGATCCGGCCGTCCTGCAACAGCATCACCCCGGTGAGGCCGCCATCGATACCATCGAGGGTGCGCAACTGAATCGAATAGAGACCATTGGCAATGCTGCCCTCGCCGATCACGCCGGGCGGCGGGAGTTCGCTGTCGTCCAGGCTGGTCATTACCGAGCGAAATATCGCTCCCGGCATCTGCGGCGAGCCACCATCGAAAACATAAGTATCGCCGCAAGCCCGCCCTGTGACCTTGATGGTCGATACGTCCTGGCCGAGCAACGATTCATAGTCGGGCTCGAAGCAATGACGGCGGCTTTCGATCTCGGCGAACACCTTGTCGCCTTCGAAGCGATAGGTACCTATATGCGCGAAGCCCGAATTGCCGCCGAGCATGGTGCCGCCACGTACATACATCACGCTGCGGCCAGCCGCTTCGTTGACGTGGTATTCGCACTTGTAAAACCCGGTCCGCACTGACCATTCCCCACTGCGCCATCAGCAATGTAGCCGAGATCGCGCGGTGAAGGAAAGCGCACCGTGTCAGCCTGGAGCGATTCCCGCGGCCTTGGTCATTAGGGGCGGTCGAAACGACCGCCCCATGCTCTGCGCGGAATCTGGTTCCATGCGCGACCGCTCGATACCTCACGGATGTGCGGCGTGCGGTCGCTGCTCCTCATGCTCGTGCGGCGCCAGTGGCGCGTTCTGATCCACCGTCCCTTCGCCATGTTGGGTGAGCGGGCGGTTCCCGGCCATGGCGCGCAGCAGCACATAGAACATCGGCGTGAAGAAAATGCCGAAGGCGGTGACGCCGATCATGCCCGCGAACACCGCAACGCCCATGGCTTGCCGCATCTCCGAGCCGGCGCCGGTGGAGGTCACCAGCGGCACCACGCCCATGATGAAGGCCATCGACGTCATCAGGATCGGGCGCAAACGCAGCCGGCTCGCCTCGATCGCCGCCTCGATGGGCTTTCGCCCTGCGAATTCGAGTTCGCGCGCGAATTCCACGATCAGAATCGCGTTCTTCGCAGATAGGCCGACAAGCACGATCAAACCAATCTGGGTGAAGACGTTGTTATCTCCCTTGGTGATCCAGACGCCGAACATGGCAGCGAGCAGCCCCATGGGTACGATCATGATGATCGACAGTGGCAGCGTCAGGCTTTCGTATTGCGCGGCGAGCACCAGGAACACCAGCAGGATCGCCACCGGAAACACGATCAGCGACGAATTGCCCGCGATGATCTCCTGATAGGTCAGTTCGGTCCATTCGAAACTGATCCCCTTCGGCAGGGTTTCCTTTGCAACACGCGCAACGGCATCCTGTGCCTGCCCTGTCGAGTAGCCCGGCGCGGCGCCACCGTTCACATCGGCCGACAGGAAGCCATTATAGCGCATCGCACGTTCCGGACCTGCACTCTCCTTGACGCGCAGCAGCGTCGAGAGCGGGATCATCTCGTTGCTGTCCGAACGCACCTTGAGCTGGCCGATATCGTCGGCCCGCGCACGATACTTCGCGTCGGCCTGTACGCGCACCGAATAGGTGCGGCCGAACTTGTTGAAGTCGTTCACATAGAGCGAGCCGAGATAGATCTGCATGGTGTCGAAGATCGACGTCACCGGCACATTGAGCTGGCGCGCCTTGGTGCGATCGACATCCGCATAGAGCTGCGGCACGTTGATCTGATAGCTCGAGAACAGGCCAGCCAGCTCCTTCTGCTGCATCGCCTTGCCGATAAAGGCCTTGGTGGCGTCGTTCAGCGCCTCATAGCCGAGGCCGGCGCGATCCTCGATCTGCAGCTTGAAGCCACCGATGGTGCCGAGGCCGGCAACCGGCGGCGGCGGGAACATGGCGATAAATGCGTCCTGCAAGCCGGCATATTTCTTGTTCAGCGATAGTGCGATGGCGTTGCCGGACAGCGACTTGTCCTTGCGGTCCTTGAAATCCTTCAGGCCGATGAAGACGATGCCCGAATTCGACGAGTTGGTGAAACCGTTGATCGAAAGGCCCGGGAACTGAATGGCGTTCTCGACACCCGGTTCCTTGAGCGCGATATCGCCCATCCTGCGGATCACCTCCTCGGTGCGATCCAATGTCGCGCCGTCAGGCAACTGGGCAAAACCGACCAGATACTGCTTGTCCTGGCCCGGCACGAAGCCGCCGGGCACCGCATGGAACAGATAGCCGGTGACCCCGACCAGCGCGAGATAGACACCCATGACTATGGCGCGGCGCGAGATCACACGCTTGACGCCGCCGCCATAGGCTTCCGACGAACGCGTGAAGAAGCGGTTGAAGCGGACGAAGAACCAGCCGAGCGTCCGGTCCATGAAGCGCGTCAGCACGTCCTTCGGTGCGTCGTGGCCCTTGAGGAGCAGCGCGGCGAGCGCAGGCGACAGCGTCAGCGAATTGAAGGCCGAGATCACCGTGGAGATCGCCACCGTCAGCGCGAACTGCTTGTAGAACTGGCCGGTGAGACCGGTGATGAAGGCCAGCGGCACGAACACCGCGACCAGCACCAGCGCAATGGCGATGATCGGTCCCGTTACTTCGCGCATGGCCTGATAGGCCGCGTTCTTCGGATCGAGGCCCCGCTCGATGTTGCGCTCGACGTTTTCGACGACGACGATGGCGTCGTCCACCACGATGCCGATGGCCAGCACGAGGCCGAACAGCGTCAGCGCGTTCACCGAGAAGCCGAACACATGCATGATGGCGAAAGTGCCGACCACCGACACCGGCACCGCGATCAGCGGAATGATCGACGCCCGCCAGGTCTGCAGGAACAGGATGACGACCAGCACCACGAGTGCGATGGCTTCGAGCAGCGTGTGGATGACAGCCTCGATGGAGGCGCGGACGAACTGCGTGGGGTCATAGACGATGTCGTAAGCGACGCCGTCCGGCATGTTCTCCTTCAGCTCCTTCATGGTCTTGCGGACATTGTCGGAGATCTGGATGGCGTTGGAGCCCGGCGACTGGAAGATCGGGATCGCCACCGCCGACTTGTTGTTCAGCAGCGAGCGCAGCGCGTAATCGGCGGCGCCGAGTTCGATGCGCGCGACATCACGCAGCCGCACCACCTCGCCATTGTCACCATTCTTGACGATGATCTCGCCGAATTCCTCTTCGCTCTGCAGGCGCCCCTGCGCATTGATGGAGAGCTGAAGGTCGAGTCCGGGTTCATTCGGCGAACCGCCCACCTGCCCCGCAGCCGCCTGCACGTTCTGCGCACGGATTTCGCGTACGACATCGCCCGGCGACAACCCGCGCTCGGCGACCTTCTGCGGATCGAGCCAGACGCGCATGGAGTAATCGCCCGAACCGAACAACTGCACCTGGCCGACGCCCTCGATACGTGCAAGGCGATCCTTGACGTTGAGCACGGCGTAATTGCGTAGATAGGTCATGTCATAGCGGTCGTTCGGCGACAGCAAGTGAACGACCATCGTCAGGTCAGGCGCGCTCTTGATCGTGGTGACGCCAAGCGCACGGACTTCCGCCGGCAGGCGCGGCTCGGCCTGCGAGACGCGGTTCTGCACCAGCTGCTGCGCCTTGTCGGGATCGGTGCCGAGGCGGAAGGTGACATTGAGTGTCATCCGGCCGTCGGTCGTCGCCTGGCTGCTCATATAGAGCATGTTCTCGACGCCGTTGATCTGCTCTTCGATCGGTGTCGAAACCGTTTCCGCAATCACTTTCGGATTGGCGCCGGGATAGTTCGCCGTCACCACCACGGTCGGCGGCGCAACTTCCGGATATTCCGAGATCGGCAGCGCCGGCATCGCCAGCAGACCCGCCAGGAAAATCACCGCGGATAGCACGCCGGCGAAAATCGGGCGGTCGATGAAAAACTTTGAGAAGTTCATGGATGTCTCGTGATTGAAAGAGATCGCGGCCCTGCCTTCTCCCCGCATGCTTGCGGGGAGAAGGTGGCGCGGACGCAATTCGCGACGAATGACTGAGAACCTCCGCAGACTCGCAATCGCGGAGAGACCCTTTCACCCGCCCGACGTCGCCGGGCACCTCCCCCCAAAAATGGGGAGAAGTTAGAAAGAGCTGTCAGTTCGCCGAAGCCGTCTTCGTTTGCGGAAGCGACGCAGAATTCATCGCCACCATTTCCGGCTTGATGGTCACGCCGGGACGAACGCGCTGCAGGCCGTTGACGACGATGCGTTCGCCAGCCTTCAGACCGCCAAGGATGATCCGCATGCCGTCCACGGAAGCACCGAGTTGCACTTCGCGATACTCGGCCTTGTCCTTGCCATCGACGACCATCACGAACTTCTTGTTCTGGTCGGTGCCCACGGCGCGCTCCGAGATCAGCAGCGTCTGTTCCGGCTTCGGCTGGCCCATGGAGAGACGGGCGAACTGGCCGGGCATCAGACGACCGTCGTGATTATCGAACACGGCGCGCACGCGCACGGTGCCCGAACGCGGATCGACCTGATTGTCGATGAACTGCATCCTGCCCTTGATCGGCGAAGTGTCGGAAACCGTGGTCATATGTACGGGAATGCGCTCGATCTCGTTCGGCGTCTTCTCGTCGGCGAGCGTCTTGAGCGCGCGCGACACCACCTGCTCGTCGGCATTGAAGCTCGCATAGATCGGATTGACCGAGACGAGCGTGGTCAGAAGCGGAGAGCTCGGACCGGCGGCGATCAGATTCCCCACGGTGATCTCGATCTTGCCGACGCGGCCGGACACCGGCGCGCGGACCTCGGTATAGCTGAGATTGAGCTGGGCGGTCTTCAGCGCAGCTTCCATGGCGGCGAGATTGGCTTCGGCTTCGTGGAAGGCGTTTGAGCGATTGTCGAGATCGCGCTGGGTGATGCTCGACGTCGTGAGCTGCTGGCCGCGGTCATAATCGGCCCTGGTGAAGATCAGGCGCGCGCGTGCCGCGGAGACCTGTCCCTGGGCTCGATCAACTTCGGCGGCATAGAGCGCGGGATCGATCTGCACCAGCAGATCGTCCTTCTTCACAAGCGCCCCCTCGCGAAAGTGGATCGCCTGAACCGCGCCGGCGACACGCGAACGGATTTCCACCCGCTCAATGGCTTCGAGCCGACCGGAGAACTCGTCAGACGGCGTGGTCGCCTTCGCCTCGACAAGAGCCACCGAAGCCGGAACCGCCGGCGGCGCGGCGGGCGCTTGCTCCGCCTGTGCGGCAACGCCTGCCAGATCCCAGAGAGCCGCGCCGCCGCCGAGAGTGACAGAGACCAGGAAGATTCCGGCGCCAAGTGCGATATTCCGAGCAAGAGAGTTGGCCATCGTGACCCCATTTCATCGTGAAGGGCTTGAGAAAGCCCTGTCATTCCAATAGCTAAGGACATGATCATCACCGCTGGCGCTGTGGGTTTCGACCCGGCAGCGTTGCTGCGATGCACATATTCGTAACGCCCGGTATAGATGGCCTATCGACATTCACTGTCAAGGGACTTATCTACTAAACGGTAGAAATCTTTGGAGGACCTGGCGATGGCCATGGGACGTCCGCGCGAATTCGATACCGAGACGGCTCTCGATCTCGCGCTGCATGTGTTCTGGCGGAAAGGCTATGAGGGCGCTTCGATGGCCGACCTCACCGAGGCCATGGGCATCACCAAGCCGAGCCTCTATGCGGCTTTCGGCAATAAGGAAGAATTGTTCCGCAAGGCGCTGGATCGTTATGTCGATGGCCCCGGCGGCTATTTCCGTACCGGGTTGGACAAGCCGACCGCGCGCGAAGTGGTCGAGCACATCCTTTATGAATCGGTCGAAGCCGTCAGCGATCCGAAAAATCCCGGCTGTCTCGCCGTGCAAGGCGCACTCTGCTGTGGCGATGCCGCCGAGACCATCAAGCAGGAACTGATGGCGCGACGCTCCAAGGGGGAGAACGATCTGCGCGTTCGTTTCACGCGCGCACTCGCCGAGGGTGATCTACCCACGGATGCAGATGCAGGCGATCTTGCCCGCTACATCTCGGCCATTCTGCAAGGCATGGCCGTGCAGGCCGCGGGCGGCGCGCCGCGCGAGCAATTGCGCAAGCTCGCCGACATGGCAATGCGTAGCTGGCCGCCCGTATAGGTGCAATGTTCTGGTGTGACGATTAAGTCATTCCACATATGTGCGTCTGCTCTTGGCCCGCACGAACCATTCATTCATGATGCCTGCGGGATCGGGATGAGGGGATGGGACTTTGCACGACGGATTGAGCAATGCAGGCCAGTTACATCCGGGAGAGCGAACGTCTCACAGCGCTCGACCGTTATGACATTCTCGATACCCCACCCGAAGAAGCCTTCGATCGCATCACCCGCCTGACACGCAGCGTCTTCGACGTCTCCATGGCGACGATCAGCCTGCTCGATGGTCATCGCCAGTGGTTCAAGTCACGACAGGGTTTTCATTCGTGCGAGACCTCGCGCGGCATGGCGCTGTGTGACTACACGATCCGTGAGAGCGTTCCCCTCGTCATTCCCGATACGCTGGCCGATGAACGTTATCGCGAGCATCCCTCGGTCACTGGCGATCCGCATGTCCGTTTCTATGCCGGCGCGCAACTGCGCGTGACAGGTGGCCACAATATCGGAACGCTCTGCGCCTTCGACACCCGGCCGCGCGGTTTCTCCACGGAAGAAGCCGCGATCCTGCAGGATCTTGCCCGCATCGTGCTGAGCGAACTCGAGCTGCGCACGCTGCTGATGCAGGACAGTCTCACCGGCGCCCTCTCCCGTCGTGCTCTGCGCGACGAGACGACGCGGGCGATCACGCTAGCGACGCGCCATGGTCACCACCTCAGCCTGATCATGTTCGACCTCGATCATTTCAAGGCGATCAACGATAACAACGGCCATCACGTCGGCGACCGCGTGCTGGCCGCCTGTGTGCGCGCCGTCCAGGGGATGTTGCGCAAGGCAGATTGTGTCGGCCGTATCGGCGGCGAGGAGTTCGCGGTGCTGCTGCCGCATACCGACTTTGCCGACGCCATGCAGGTCGCGGAGAAAATCCGCGCAGCGATCGCCGGCGTTGTCGTGCCCGGGGCGAGGGGCCCCATCGCCGTCTCTGCAAGCTTGGGCGTTGCCGCCGTCGACCGCACGGCGCACGACACCGACGAACTGATCCGCCGCGCCGATGTCGCGATGTACGAAGCCAAGCAGGCCGGCCGCAATCGCTGCATGGCCTGGCACGCGCCGAATATTGCCCCCGATCGATTGCGCCGTGTCTTCAAGGCCGGGCATATTTCGTTTCATGGCGGCGCCTCCACCATCAACTGCACGGTGCGTGGCCTGTCGGCCGTCGGCGCCAGCATCGACGTCATCAGCACCGGCGACATTCCCGAGCATTTCAGGCTGATCATCCCCGTCGATCATATCGCCCGCAATTGCCGCATTCTCGGCAAGCGCGAGCGCCACATCGACATCGCGTTCGAATAGATCACGACATCGAGATCGCCGCTGCGTGCATTGCTGCGTCCTGCACGCGGCCTTTGCGCTGCAGCGGCGAACATGGCAACCCTCCGATGCTGCAACGCAATATTTGCGCCTCGGAGAATTCCCATTCGTCTATCTCTGCCCATCCTTGCCCTCGCCGCAGCCTCGTTCGGAATCGGAACCACCGAATTCGTGATCATGGGCCTGCTGCCGGATGTCGCCCGTAGTCTATCCGTCACGATTCCGCTGGCCGGCTATCTCGTCTCGGGCTATGCGCTCGGCGTCGTGATCGGCGCGCCCATCGTGGCGATGGCAACCGCCGGCATGCCGCGCAAGACAGCGCTGCTTGCGCTGATGGCACTCTTCACCATCGGCAATGTCGGCTGCGCCATCGCGCCCGACTACAATCTGCTAATGGCGGCGCGCATCGTGACGGCCTTTGCCCACGGTGCCTTCTTCGGGATCGGCGCGGTCGTCGCCAGCAATCTCGTGCCGCGCGAACAACGCGCGCAGGCAGTGTCGCTGATGTTCGCGGGCCTCACGCTCGCCAATGTGCTCGGCGTGCCGTTCGGCACCGCGCTCGGCCAGGCCGCCGGATGGCGTATGGCTTTCTGGGCCGTCGTCGCCATCGGCATTGTCGCCTTCATTGCCATTCTGCTCTACGTGCCATCAGGCATGCCCGGCACCAAAGGCGGTCTCGGCCGCGAATTCCGCGCGCTCGGCCGCTGGCCGGTGCTGCTGCCGATGCTGATCTCGACCACCGCATCGGTCAGCATGTTCAGCCTGTTCACTTACATCACGCCATTGCTCGAGGACGTCACCGGCCTCTCCCCGCACGGCGTCACCGGCGCGCTGCTCGCCATCGGTGTCGGCCTCACCATCGGCAATCTGATCGGCGGCCGCTTGGCCGACAGGAACCTGCTGTCCACCGTGATCGGCGCCTTCATTTGCCTCGCCATCGTACTCGGCGTGCTGTCGCTCGTCGCGCATCTGGTGACCCCCACCATCGCGCTGCTGGTGCTGTGGGGCGGCATCGCCTTTGCGCTGGTCTCGCCGCTGCAGATCTGGGTGGTGGATGCCGCCACCGACGCGCCTAATCTCGCGTCGACGCTAAATCAAGGTGCATTCAATCTCGGCAACGCCACGGGCGCCTGGATCGGCGGCATCGCGATCAATCTCGGCGTCCATTATGGGCAACTGCCGCTGCTCGCCGCCTGCGTCGCACTGATCGGTCTTTCGATGACGCTGACGACTTTGATCAATCGCAGGGTCTTGCCCGCACAGATCAGTCCGGCAGAATAGACGGATCGCGATCCGCACGCGGCTCGTCGGCCGCGTTGCTCTCACTTCAAGGAATATATTGTGGCGCTTGGGCGCGAGACGTTTGCTTTCACCGCGTTCCTGGGCACCCTGACCGCACTGCCGCCGCTGTCCATCGACATGGGCCTGCCGGGCTTTCCGGCGCTCGAAGCAACATTTCCCGATGCCGCCGGACGCAGCGCGCTGACGCTCAGCCTGTTCATGGCCGGTTTCGCGATCTCCCCTTTGATCTGCGGCCCGCTCGCCGACCGCTTCGGCCGCCGCGCCACCCTGCTCGATGGCCTGCTGATCTTCTCGCTCGCAGCGGGCGCCTGCGCCCTCGCTCCGAACTTCACCATACTGCTGGCCTGCCGCCTGCTGCAGGGTTTTGCTGCAGGCGCTTGCGCGATCCTGCCGATCGCCATCGTGCGAGATCTCTTCGTCCACGGTGCCGCGCGGCAAAAACTTTCGCAGATCGCAGCCGTGCTCGGCATCGCGCCGATGCTGGCGCCGGTGCTCGGCGGCTGGATCATGACCTTCGCCGACTGGCGCGCGATCTATGCCACGCAGGCACTTGTCGGCATCGTCCTGCTGATCGTCGGCGCCGTGGGCCTCGCCGAATCCCAGCCCGTCGAAAATCGCCGCTCGCTGAATCCGCGGCAACTCGCCGAAAGCTATCGCTTCGTGCTCGGCGACCGCGGCTTCCTCGGCTATGCCACGCTCTATGCCTTCGCCTTCGCCTGCATGTTCGCCTTCATCTCCGGTGCGCCATCGGTACTGATCGGCAGCCTCGGACTCTCCACCACCAGCTTCTCGCTGCTGTTCGGTCTCACCTCCTGCGGGGTGCTGGTGGCCTCGCTGATCTCTGGCCGGCTCAGCAGCCGCCACGTCCCGTCGCGAAAGATCATCGCGTTCGGCGTGGTGCTGATGGCCGCGAGTGCCATCGCAGCCCTGCTGCTGGTGCCCGCAGGGGCGGTGACCGTCATCTCCCTCACGCCGCTGATGGCACTGACGATCTTCGCCTTCGGCATCCTCGCACCATCGACCAATCACGAGGCTTTGGCGAACCTGCCGCATGTCGCCGGCTCGGCGGCCGGCGTGATGCGTTGCACCCAGATGGTGATGGGCGCATTCGCCAGCGCCATGATTGCGGTGCTGGAACCATTCGGTCATCCTGCATTGGTGATGACCGGGCTCATGTCCCTCATGGCGATCGTCGCTTGCAGTATCTATTTCTGGGGTCTTCCTGCAGCCAAAGCGGCAGGGACAGATCACGGTTAGGCGGAGATGTTATCGATGCAGAGCAAAATCGTCGTCATCACTGGCGCCGCGGGCGCACTTGGCCGGATCGTCGCCGATCGTGCCTTGACCGACGGAGCGTCCGTGGCCGCGATCGATCACGGCCACAACGACATCCCCGCGACGCCGCAACGTTTGCAGATCGGCGGTGTCGACCTCTCCGATGCTTCGCAGGCCACAAAGGCCATCGGCGACGTGGTCGCAAAGCTTGGCCGCATCGATGTGCTGATCAACATTGCCGGTGCGTTCAAATTCGAGACGGTAGCCGATGGCAACAACGAGAGCTGGGAGGCGATGCATCGTCTCAACCTGCTCACCGCGCTCAACACCTCGCGCGCTGCGATCCCCCATCTGGTGAAATCGAGTGCGGGGCGGATCGTGAATATCGGCGCCATCGGCGCGCTGGAGGCCGGCGGCGGCATGGGGCCTTACGCTGCGTCGAAAGCCGGCGTGCACCGGCTGACGGAAGCTTTGGCAGCGGAGTTGAAGGGCAAGATCACCGTCAATGCAGTGCTGCCTTCGACCATCGATACCTCAGCCAATCGCCGCGATATGCCGAATGCGGATTTTTCGAAATGGGTGACGCCGGATGAACTCGCCAGCGTGATCCTGTTTCTGGCGAGCGATGCCGCAAGTGCGATCACCGGCGCATTGGTGCCGGTGCGCGGGCGGGTGTGAAGCGCGCGTGTGCGTAGGATGGGTTGAGCGGAGGCGCGCAGCGCCGGAGCGATACCCATCGGCGGAGCCTATCCTACCGATGGAATGATGGGTTTTCGCTTCGCTCAACCCATCCTGCGCTCCAGCGCGTGAAACGCGCCTCAGTCCCTCAGCCCCGGTTCTTTTTCTTCTTCCCGAAGGCCGGCTTCTCGAATTTCGCGCCGGCATCGCGCTTGGCCTTGGCGACATAGGGCGCCTTTTCCTTGCGCGGCTTGTCGTGAAAGTTCGGCTTCTTGCCTTCGTAGCTCTTGCCTTCGCCGCGAGATTCGAACTTCCGGCCTTCGAAATTGCCGTCCCGCTTCGGCTTGCGCTCGGAGCGCGCATCGTCGCTCCAGCTGGAAGAACGATCTGCCTTCACCGGATCGTATTTCGGCTTGCGATCTGCACGCGGCTTGTCATCGAAATTCTTGGCCGCGTAGGGCTTGTCGCTGCGCGGACGCTCGCGCGGCCCGTCATCCTTCCACGATTTGCCCTTGTACGAATCCTTCGGCTTGAAATCCGGCCGGTCGCCATCGAACTTCTTGAAGTCGCCGCCCTTGTCGAACTTGCGCGGGCGCTTCGGCGCAAAGTCGCGATCTCCATCGCGCGGCATCGGTGAGACGGTCCCGCCTTCCGGCCCGTTCGGCAGCGCATCGATGCGGATATTGTCTTCCTTGTCCGGCCGCTTGATCATCGACACGAAACGCTCGGCCGCAGCCGCCGAAATCTCGAATTCGGTGGCGCCGTCATAGATCTTGATGGCGCCGACATCGTTCTTCTCGATGCCGCCACGGCGGCAGATCATCGGCAGCAACCAGCGCGCCTCGGCATTCTTCTGACGACCGATGGCCGCGCGGAACCACTTTGCGCCCTCGCCCATCGGTTCGCTCTTCTTCGGCGTCTTGCGCACGGGCGCGCCGTCCTCGCCGCGCTTGCGGCTGCCGGCACGATCTTCACGGCCTCGGAACACGCCGGGGTCATCCACTTCCTCGGGCGACGGCAGGCGCGAGCGATAGAGACGCGCCAAAGCGGTCGCGATGGTCTCAGCCGGATGCCGCTCGAGCAGCTTCTTCGCAAAGACCGCATCGTCTTCATTCGCCGCATCGTCGAAAATCTTGTCCGACATCATGCGCTCTTCATCGAGCACGCGGATTTCATCCACGGTCGGCGCAGCGCCCCAGATCGCTTCGGTCTCGGCGAGCTGCAGCAGGAATTCGGCGCGGCGGCGGCGCGATGGCGGCACCAGCAGAACGCTGACGCCCTTGCGGCCGGCTCGGCCGGTACGGCCCGAGCGATGCTGCATCACTTCGGGATCGTTTGGCAGTTCGGCATGGATGACGAGACCGAGATTGGGCAGGTCGATGCCGCGTGCGGCGACGTCGGTGGCGACGCAGATACGCGCATGACCGTCACGCAGCGCCTGCAGCGCGTGGGTGCGTTCGTTCTGCGACAGCTCGCCCGACAGCGCGACCACCGAGAAACCGCGCTCCAGCAGCACGCCCTGCAGATGCTTCACGGCGTTGCGGGTGTTGCAGAACACGATCGAGGTCGGCGATTCGAAATAGCGCAGTACGTTGACCACGGCATGGTCGACATCGTTCGGCGAGATGCGGATGGCGCGATATTCGATGTCCGAATGCCCGCCTTCGCTGCCGGCGACTTCGATACGGAATGCGTTGTTCTGATATTCCTTGGCGAGATTGGCGATACCGCGCGGCATGGTCGCCGAGAACAACAGCGTGCGGCGCGTCTCCGGCGTGGTCTCGAGGATGAACTCCATGTCCTCGCGAAAACCCATGTCGAGCATTTCGTCGGCTTCATCCAGCACAACGGCCTTGAGCTGCGAGATATCGAGGCGGTTCCGACGGAGATGATCGCACAGGCGCCCCGGCGTGCCGACCACGATATGAGCGCCGGCAGACAGCGCGCGCTGCTCGGCACGCGGGTCCATACCACCGACGCAGGAGACGACACGGGCACCGGCCTGAGCATACAGCCAGGTCAGCTCGCCGTGCACCTGCAGTGCCAACTCGCGCGTCGGCGCAACGATCAACGCCAAGGGTGCACTGGCCTGCGGCAGGCGTTCTTCGCCCTCGAGCAAATCGGCCGCGATGGCGAGACCATAGGCGACGGTCTTGCCCGAGCCGGTCTGCGCTGAAACGAGCAGATCGCGGCCGACGGCATCGTCGGCCAGCACGGCGGATTGAACGGGGGTGGATTCGCTGTAGTTGCGCTCAGCCAAGGCACGGGCGAGCGCCGGAGGCGTCGATTGAAAAGACACAGAATTTAACCTTGGTTGCGGCAGGCCGCATCACGCGGCCGGGACTCATCTGATGTTCGACATCGAGATACTGGGACCAAACGGAATCGAATCTGCCGTCCTTCATTTGACGGTCACGTCGGGTCCAGGGAGTCCGGTGCGTATCGGGATGGCGTTCTTCTACGCTGCTTTGCAGCAAAGCGCCAGCCCGTCCGTCACCGCTCGCTATGCGGTTTAAGTCCGTTCTCGTCCTCCTTGCCGCCCTCCTCCTTGAATGGAACCAGCAGCCACAACGTCAGGAAGGTGAACAGCGAGATCACCACCGCCACGTCATAGGCGCCGAGCCCCACCGCGGCGCCGGTGGCGCCCGTGGCCCACAGGCTCGCTGCCGTAGCCGTCCCGCGAACCGAGCCACCATGTTTCAGGATCGCACCGCCGCCGATGAACCCCATGCCGGTCATCAGGCCCTCGATGATACGGGCGGTGCCTTCGGGATGTCCGTTGAGGATGCCTTCGGTCGCCTGGACGATACCGCAGGTCGCCAGTGCCACCAGTGGAAAGGTCCGCAGCCCCGCGCTGCGTTCGGCGCGTTCGCGATTCCAGCCGATCGGAAGCGCCAGAACATAAGCGATCGAAAGTGCAACAAGATGGGGCAATACACCAAAGCTATCAGTGGTTTCGAGCAATGCTTTCACGTGAGCTCCGATCGCGTTAACAAAGTGCTGGAGAATGCCAAGTCGCAGCGGCGCGGATAAACTCCGAGCCATGAGTCGCGGTTCCATTCGCCGCTGGCTTGCCCACATCTCTCGCCGCCAACCGGACTTCGCCTTGGAAACCTCGCTCTATCTCCCCGTGAAACGCTTCCTCGAAGGGCTCGGCTTTTCGGTGAAGGGCGAGATATCGGGCTGCGATCTGGTGGCACTGAAGGGCGAGGAGCAGCCCATCGTGGTGATCGGCGAGCTCAAGCTTTCGTTCAATCTGGAGCTGATCCTGCAAGCGGTGGAGCGCGCCGGCGCCTGCGACGAACTCTGGATCGCCGCCAAGATGTCGATCCGCGGCAAGGGCCGCGAGAGCGATGCGCGCTACCGCAATCTGTGCCGCCGGCTTGGCTTCGGCATGCTAGGGGTCACCGATGCCGGTACGGTGGAGATTCTGGTCGAACCGCCGATCGCAGCGCCACGCCGCAATCCGAAGAAGCGAGCCCGACTGGTCACCGAGCACAGAAAGCGGATCGGCGACCCTGCCCTCGGCGGCAGCACCAAGACGCCGATCATGACCGCCTATCGTCAGCAGGCGCTCGGCTGCGCTGCCGCTCTCGCTTCCGGTCCACGCAAGCTGAAAGAGCTCAAACCGGCCTATCCCGACGCACAGAAGATCCTGCACCGGAATGTGTATGGCTGGTTCGAGCCGGTCTCGCGCGGTGTCTACGCCCTCACCGCCGTCGGCCATCAGGCGCTGGAAAAGTGGCCGCAGCCGGCCACCATCGCCGAGATGTAGCCTGGCAGGCGTGTCCGTGGCCGCGAGGCTCAGTCGATGATCTCGGCGCCATTTGCCGTAAGGCGTTCGATATTGTCCTTCATCTGCTTGAGCAGGTCGGGAGCATGCCCTTCCCATGCCGTGACCTCGCCGACGATCCTGAGCGGGTCGCGCGAGCGATACGACCGGGTTGGATTGCCGGGAAACTTCTTGTCTGTGAGATTTGGGTCATCCACGAATGCCCCGCTGGGCTCAACGATGTAAATTCGTTGCCGCTCGACTCCAGCGGCGAGTTCAGCGGCCCAGATCGCAGCATCCAGCGTGGCCGTGAAATAGACCCATGACATTGGCGTACCGATGCCGAAATTGGATTTGTACCCTACCTTGATGAAATCTCCCGATTTCAGGTCGGCACGAGTGCCGTGGTAAAAGCGCTGCGGTATTACGTTGTCCATCGATGACATCGGTCTGTGCTCCCTCTGATGCGCGAATCGAAGGGCGTCTTCATAGGGCAAGCGCCCCGGGTTGCTGCAACCCCCACACTGTGCCACATAGTCATTGTGGCAGACGGCCCGCGTCGGACGCGGCCGTTACAGCGGACAGACCAGCCGCGACCGGCATCAGGCGCTTCAATCGCAAAGCACCGCTCGCCGCAATTTCGCCGCGCCTCATCACTTTAGTTAAAAGCTAACAGACAAAGCATTCTCTGCATAAAACTGCATGGCTGGACTGCCACGGGTTTTTCATATTGCAATGCAACAATGGCTTCGTTAGGTAGCGAATATCAAATTAGAGGCACGACGATGAGCGGCGAGTGGAATACGAAATATGGCACCCGGCGCGTACGGCACGATCCGCCGACCCTGGACGAGGCCATCTTCGCCGCCATCGGCATTACCGAGGATGTCGATCAGCAGGCCGAAATCGCAGCCTCGCTGATGGGACTGCCGGTCGATGAGGTGTTGGCACAGGTCAAGAAAGCCAGTCGCCCCTCTGGCACATTGCGCGTCAGCCGGGTGATTGCCGGCGAACAAGGCGCTCAGCGCACGGTCGTGGTAGAGCGCCGTGTCACCCGCAAGATCGCGGTCGCCAAGCGCGCGTGATCGGGAACTTTCACTTCTGAAATGAAAAAAGCAGGGCTCGAACCCTGCTTTTTGTTTGATCGCTTGAGGTGTGACGACTTAGCGCTTGCTGATGCCAGCTGCGTCGAACCATGCACGCCAGGCGGCGCGATTGTAGTCGCCCATGGCCTTGGCCACAGTGAGCGCCCCCACCTTAGGCTGCGGCGCAGCCTTGGTGGTCGCAGGCTCGACCGTGAGATCGATGACGCCAGTGGATTCGCCGTGACGGAACGAGAGCTTGGCGCCGAACTTGCCGGCCAGTGCCCGCATGGCATCGTTCTGCGCGCCCGTGGTCACACGCAGCTTCTTGTACCCCATCGACCGCGCCTTCGCGATCAGCTGGGTGAACAGGATGCTGCCGACGCCCTTGCGGCGCATGCAGCTTTCGACACTGAACGCCACTTCCGGCTCGATATTGGTGAGATCGGCCTGATGCAGCTCGGCCGCGCCACGCACGACGCCATCCTCGAAATAGGCCAGGATCACGGTGCCATCCTGAACCGACCGCTCGGCATATTTCACGACCCACTCATCGCTCAGCGACCCGTTGAAACGGTCACGCCGGCTGTCGCGGTCAAGCCGCAGCAGATGATCGCGGAACAGCGGGAGCTCGCTGGCGGCGAGCAAACGAACCGGACCGCCCTTGGATGAAACCCTGGGCTTCCGGGCGGCGATAGCGATGATGGTAGCAGGGCTGAACATGATCCAAATTCCGTCGGTTAGCCGCTCGGAACAGTTTGATTCTACAACATCTTCAATATTGTGCATCGCACAATGAATTACAAGATCGAAGGCCTGCGACAAGACCGCGCCTGTCGCAGGCGAGCTATGCAATAGCTTTGAAAGTTAACGAAATCTGACCGCCATCGGCTCAGAGTACCAGCTGGGTCTGGGTGACCACGCCGACCAGCTTGCCCTCCTCGGTTTCGATCCTGGTCTGCCATACCTGGGTGCGCCGGCCGCGATGAACCGGTGTCGCGACGGCGCGCACGGTGGTGCCTGCCGCTGCGCCGCTGATGAAATTCGTCTTGCTCTCGATGGTCGTGGTGCCCTTGGCATCTTCCGGCAGATTGATCACCGTGGCCGCGGCGCCGACTGCATCGGCCAGCGCCATCACCGCACCGCCATGAATGGTGTGGCGCGTCGTACAGAGATCCTCGCGAACCAGCATCGTGGCGACCACGCGCTCCGGTTCGGCTTCGACGAAGGTGACGCCCATCGACACCGAGAATGGCATCGGAATGCTTTTGATCTTGTCGAGTGGCGTCATGAGCGTTTCCCTGTTTGTTGCCGATCCGTCGTGATGCGGATGCTCGCGCCATGAGAGCCGAAGCCGGCACATCGTGACAAGCCCCCTCTTTCCCGGCATAGCGAAGCCATGCGTGACTTTCCGCCCTGCCGTATCGTCTGCCTGACCGAGGAGACCGTGGAGACGCTGTATCTGCTCGGCGAGCAGGATCGCATCGTCGGCGTGTCCGGCTATGCGGTGCGTCCGCCGCAAGTGCGGCGCGAGAAGCCGCGGGTGTCGGCCTTCATCTCGGCGGATGTGCCGAAAATTCTCGCGCTGGAGCCGGATCTCGTTCTCTGTTTTTCGGATTTGCAGGCCGAAATCGCCGCTGCGCTGATCCGCGCCGGCATCGCCGTGCATGTGTTCAACCAGCGCGACATTGCCGGAATCCTCGCAATGATCCGCACTTTGGGGGCGCTTATCGACGCGAAAACACGCGCAAATGAGCTGGTGACGCAGCTTTCGTTGCGGCTTTCCAGCGTCAGCACGGCGGCAAAGTTGCGGCAGACAAAACCGCGCGTCTATTTTGAGGAATGGGACGATCCGCTCATCACCGGCATCGGCTGGGTGTCCGAACTGATCGAGCTCGCCGGCGGCATCGACGTGTTTCCGCAGATGCGGTTCCGCAAAGCGGCGAAGGATCGCATCGTCTCGCCGGACGAGGTCCGCGATGCGATGCCGGACATCATCCTCGCCTCCTGGTGCGGCAAGAAGGTCGTGGCGGACCGGATCAGGCGGCGGCCGGGTTGGAGTGACATTCCGGCCGTGCGCGACAATCGCATCGTTGAGATCAAATCCCCGCTGATCCTGCAGCCGGGACCGGCGGCGTTGACGGATGGACTCGATGCGATCGTCGCGGCGATATGGGGCACTGCCGAC
This sequence comes from Bradyrhizobiaceae bacterium PARB1, assembly GCA_002256345.1. Taxonomy (GTDB): domain Bacteria; phylum Pseudomonadota; class Alphaproteobacteria; order Rhizobiales; family Xanthobacteraceae; genus Tardiphaga. The sequence goes on from NKIY01000002.1 coordinate 856,574, forward strand.
TGACTATGGCTGATACCGCGCATAGGCATCGGTCAGCGCGTCATCGAGAAGCCGGCCTTCGCTGTATATCGCGAGCGTCGCCGGCCGCTCTACACCCGGCAGCAGCCGCGGACACGGCTCCGGTGCGCCGACGATCGTCTTCACCGGAATGCGCTCGGCATAGATCGGCAGCTCGTAATCCTCCTCATCGTCGGCGACGCCCTTGGCGCGGATCTTTGCCGAGGCTTCCTCAATTTCCATCGCGATGAAGGACGTCGCCTTCATCTCCTGTGCAGTGGTCGCACGCAGACTCGCCGTGCGATCGGGGAAGAAGCGATCGACCATGGCGATGCCGGCGCGGTCCTTCTCCTCGGGATCGGTGACGAGATAGGCATTCCCGAATGCCATGACGGCACGATAGTCGGCGGAGTGATTGAAGCCGCAACGCGCCAGCACGAGGCTGTCGAGAAACGCCACCGTTAGACACACGCGCTGATGCGCGGTCTGGTTCTTCAGCATGCGGCTGGCGCTCGAACCGTGCCAGTACAGCGTCGTGCCTTCGCGCCAGAAAAAGGTGGGCGTGCAATAAGGCTGGCCGTCGATCACATAGGACACGTGGCACATCATTGAGGCGTCCAGGATCTTGTGCACTGTTTCGTGGTCGTAGAAGCCGCGATCGTGCCGGCGCTTCACACGATTGCGCTGACTGAGCGAATAAGTCGGTGCAGCGGTGTCGTCGGTGGTCTTCAGTTCGGCGGTGCTCACAGCAAGTCCCCGTGGATTGGAAGTATTCGAATTGTTGTAGCTTTCGGATTGGTCTGCGATAGTGCCAATTCCATGCGAAATATTCCGACCAATTTGCGCACGCGAAAATCGGCTTCGGCCAGTCCGCACGAGTTGCCGCTCGATCTCGACGGGGCGCATATCGATCAGCAGGCCTCCGCACCGGAGCGCCTCTATCAGGCGCTGCGCCACGCCATCTCGACGGGCATGGCGAAGCCCGGCGCGGCGCTGCCGCCGTCGCGGCATCTTGCCGAACAGACCGGCTTTCGCCGCAACACCGTCACCGACGCCTATGAGCGCCTGATCGCCGACGGCTTTGCCGTCGCGCGTGTCGGCTCCGGCACGTTCGTTGCGGAGCGCATTCCATCGGCCGTCGCCAGCAAGGCCGCGAAGCGCATCGCCATTGCCGAGCCGCAGAGCGGCACGCTGGCGCTCGGCTGCACCGATATCGACGAAACGACGTTGCGTCGTTTTCGCTCTTTTGTCGGTCGCCGCATGCGTGCTTTCGGCAGCGAACACCTGCATTACGGCGATCCGCGCGGGAGCCTTGAACTCCGCATCGCTATCGCCAATCACCTGCTCTCGGCGCGCGGCCTGCGCTGCGATCCCGACCAGATCATGCTGACCTCCGGCACCCAGCACGGGCTGCGCATCGTGCTGTCCGCGATCCTCAAGCCGGGCGAACAGATCTGGGTCGAAGACCCCGGCTACCCCGCCGCGCGAAAATCCATCGAGCATTATGGCGGCCGGCCCGTCTCGGTGCCGGTGGACGATCACGGCCTGATCGTTGCCAAAGGCCGCTCGGCAGCGCCCCGCGCGCGCGCCGCTTACGTCACGCCGTCGCATCAGTTTCCGCTCGGCGTGCAGATGGCGATGCCGCGGCGGCTGGAATTGCTGGACTGGGCGCGCGCCGCCGATGCCTTCGTCTTCGAGGACGATTACGACAGCGAATTTCGTTATGACGGCGCGCCACTGCTCTCGCTCGCCGGCATCGATCACCTGCGCCGCGTGGTCTATATGGGCACCTTTGCGAAAACGCTGTTTCCCGGCCTGCGCATCGGTTACTGCGCGCTCCCCGAAAACCTCATCGGCCCCGTCGCTACCGCGCGTGCGGCGATGGACCGCTTTCCCGCGACGGTGATGGAAGGCGCCATTGCCGACATGCTGAATTCGGGCGCTTTCGCCGCCAATCTGCGCAGAATGCGCGGCCGCTATCGCGAGGCGCGCGACGCGCTGGCGCACACGCTGATCGACACATCGGACGGCCAACTCTCGGTGCCCGTCCCCTCGCAGGGCCTGCATCTGGTCGCGCGATTCGCACAGGCGACGCCGCTGCTGATTGCCGCAGAGGCCAAGGCCGCTGCCGGCGTCGAAGGCTGGCTGCTGGCCGACACCTATCTGCGCGCGCGTCCGGCACCCGGCTTCGTGCTCGGCTTCTCCGGCCATCCCATAAACAAGCTGGTCGCCGCCGCGGAGACGCTTGCAAGAGCGTCGGCCGCAACCTTGCGGATTCACCAAAAGGCGAAGACCGCGCCGCGTCGTGGAACCGTCGCCCGGGGATCGTAATTAAGGGGAACGGTCGCGTGCTTTGAGAATCGAAGGCCCGTCCGTAAATTGCATCGCCAACGTCCCCATGGAGACCTCATGTCCGGCAATCGTAACGTGCTCTATCTCATCATCGGCGCGCTCATCGTCGGCATTGGCGTCCTCGGCTACAATCTCTATCAGGAAAAGAAAGAGCCGCAGGGCCTGCAGATCAATGTCGGGCCCGATGGCCTGAAGGTGCAGAACAAGTAACGGACATCGTCATGCGCGCGGTCACAGCTTTCGGCATTCTCGCAATCATCACCATCGCCACGCCGGCCCTCGCTGTCGATCAGGTATCGCGCGAGGCCGACATTGTCGATCTTCGCCTGGGCCAGCGCATCTGGGTCGATGACGGCTCCTGCCCCACTGGCCAGATCAAGGAAGTAATGGGCGCAACACTCGCAGCCGGCGGCGGTGTCGCCCGTGTCAAGAAATGCGTACCACGCAGCCCGACACGGGTTCGTTGATATCGTAGGCCCGCCGCGTTGCTTCGATGACGGTTAACCGCGGCGAACACCCCTTCATTGCGATGATCTCGTGGGGTGCCGAATTTCTAATCTTCCTGGACCAGACTGTAGCCCACGGTGCGGCGACATCATTGTCGCCGCACCGTGCAGGCTCGGGAAGCCGACAGGAATGTCTGCGGCAATCGCAGATCGGTTTATGTTCCCTGGGCCTCGGCCGAGACTGATGCCCATTTATCCCAGACCGCCAGGCGCTCTTCGTAAACCTTGCGCACCATCGGAAAGACCGTTGCCCCCAGCAGAATGCGCAGCGGCGGCTCTGCCGCGTCTACTACATTAAAGATTGCCTCGGATGTTGCCTTGGGATCGCCCATGCTCTCCGGACCGAAGGCCGCGAACAGATGCTCCTTGATCGGAGTGTAGACCGGGATGGGCTGGGAACTCCTGAGCGAGCTCGGATCAGCGAAGTCAGTCGCATAGCCACCGGGCTCGATCAGCGTGACTTTGATGCCGAAACCCGCAACCTCCTGCGACAGCGCATCCATCAGCCCTTCCAGGCCCCATTTGGAAGCGTGATACATACCAAAGGTAGGAAATGCCGTGACGCCGCCGATGCTGGAGACGGCCAGGATATGACCGGATTTCTGCTCACGCAGAATAGGAAGCGCGGCCTGCGTCACCCACAGCGCCCCCAACAAATTGGTCTCGATCTGAGCCCGCGCTTCGGCCGCGCTGAGCTCCTCGACCGCGCCGAGCTGGCCGTAGCCTGCATTGTTGAGAACGATATCGAGCCGCCCGAAGGCGTTCCTTCCTTGCGCAACGGCCTCAAAAGCCGCAGCCCGGTCCGTGACATCCAGCGCCAGCGGCAGGACCGACTTCCCATACGTATTCACAAGCGGTTCCAGCACCGCTGGATTACGTGCGGTGGCGATAACCTTGTCCCCCCGCTTCAGCGCTGCCTCGGTCCAGATCCGGCCAAAGCCGCGGGATGCCCCTGTAATGAACCATACTTTTCCATCGGACATGATCGCTCTCTCTTTCTCAGTTTCATGACGTCTTGACATTTTATGATATTATGTCACAACGACTGGACGAGATGACATTTCCTGCATAAATGTCAAGATAACAGGCATGAACGAATCGATCACAGCTCCGTCAAAACGGGACCGTGCCGTCGAGGCGGGGGCGCGGATTTTCCTACGCTTCGGTTTCGCGCAGGCGACCATGGGCGACATCGCGCAGGCCGCCGGCATGTCGCGGCCGGCGCTTTATCTGATCTTTTCCAGCAAGGAGGAGGTGTTCGAGGCTGTCGTCGCAAACTGGATCGAGGACGGTCTGGCGCGGATCGCCGCCGGCCTCGCCGCCCGCGCCACGCTCGGAGAAAAACTCCGCTTCGCCTGCGAGATTTGGTGCGTGGAGGGAGTGGAACAGGCTTTGGCCAACCCGGATGTGCGCGACATGAGCCGGCTGCCTGCGGTTCAAAAAAGCTACGCCCGCTTCGAGGCCTGCCTGACGGATATCTTACGCGAGGCTGCGGAGCGCTCCAGTCTCGGTGCCGCGGCCGGCGACCTGGCGCGGGTGATCGTCTCCGCGATGCAAGGTTTCAAACAGACCGTCCAGAGCGGCGAGGAGATGCGGCACCTGATCGCAATCCAGATATTGGCGATTGAACAGGCCCTGATCTCCCACCCGCGATCAGGCTAGGTGTTCAGTCCCGAAGTGAGGCGGGTTGGATCGCATCTGAATCGCTTGGAGTTGTCTGTCGCATTATCATGATCCCTTTTCCGCGCGGCCAAAGGGCCGAGCGCAAAAGCTCCTATCACTCCGCCGGAGGCATTCAGGATTTCTATGCTGCGAAGGCAATTGGACGATGTCTAATGCGTCTGCGCCCACGGACCAGAACGCGGTGGCTGTAACAAAGGCGGCTTCCGTCGCAAAAACGGTGCTGCTGCCGGGCGTTCCTGTCCCGACTCCTCGAATTCCCATCGGTCTGGGTTCGTTGTCAGTGGAAGCGGAGGCGCGGGCGCGCGACGGGGCACAGGTCGCGGCGATGACTTGGGGACGGGGAGCGAACGCGCTGTCCGGATCAGCCCACGTTTCCCCGGCAGGAGACGCATACAAGTTGGCAAGTGCATTTGGAGACGATTTCAGCCAGATGATGGTCATCGGCAAGAGCCCGTTCGGAACTTTTGCAAAGCCACCATCCACGGAACGCATTCAGTCGTGGGCGGGCGGCACGCCGAAGTATCCGGCTTGCGAGGCATTCGGCCGCGAGCCAGGCCTGGTCGGCGCGATAGGAGGAGCGGTAGGAGTGCCGCCGGAATGGAATGACAAAGCTGCGGATGCGGGACAACTCTCGACCGCACGGGCTCGATAAGATTGGCCTCAGCGCTCTACGCAGCGCGGACATTTAATTTAGACTTGCGACGAAGCAATCCTGAGAACCACGGGCAAAGGTTGGATTGCTTCGTCGCAAGGGCTCCTCGCAATGACGACGATTAAAACATCCCGTTCTCATTCGCGGTTTTTTCCGGGATCGGCTGGTTGACGTCCCAGTGCTCGACGATCTTGCCGTTTTCCAGCTTGAAGATATCGACGATGGCATTGCCGCGGTTGCCCTTTTCACGCACCGCATGGACGTGCAGGATCACATAGTCGCCGTCGGCGAAGACCTTCTTGATCTCGCTATGGGAGTCCGGGAATTTCTCGCGCAGGAAGGCGATGAACTTCCCGAAGCCCTCGATGCCATCCGCTGCCGTCGGATTGTGCTGGACATAGCGCGGACCGAAATACTTCGCGGCGGCTTCGAAATCCTTCTGGTTCAGTCCCTTCTCGTAGAATTCGACCACCGTTTTCTTGTTGGCCTCCTGCGTTGCCGTGTCGGCTGCCATTGCCGATGTCGAGAGAACCAAAGCTGCGGCCAGCGCCGTGAAGAAACGCATTGTCATGATCCCTTTCCCGTGCGGCCGACGGACCGCGCGCAGAAGCTCCTATCACCGCGGTGGAGGCAGTCAGGATCACTTTGCCGCGAACGCGATTGGACGAGATCTAATGCTTCGCCGGCTCGCTCGGCGGCACCGGCGTGTTGCTATCCCCCGAGCTTGCGCCGCCGTCGATGGGCAGCGTGATGCCGGTGATCCAGCGGGCCTCATCGCTGGCCAGAAACAGCACGCCGTTGCCGACATCCCAGCCGGTGCCCTCGGTGCCAAGCAGCGTCATTGCCGTGCGGGCCAGCCGCATCTCATCGCTCATGCCGCGCGATGCGACCATGGGCGTGTAAACCGTACCCGGCGCGATGCAGTTGACGCGGATGCCGCTGCGGCCGTGATGCGCAGCCATCGCCTTGGTGAGGCCGATCACTGCCGCTTTCGATGTCGGATATAGCAGGCTGGGATGGCCGCCGCGCAGACCCGCGATCGAGGCCAGGTTGATGATCGAACCACCGCCCGATCTGATCATCGCCGGAATGGCGTATTTCGACATCAGCATCATTGAGGTGACGTTGACCGTCATGGCGTCGTCCCACGCCCCGACATCGACCTCAACGGCATCGCCGCGCGGCCCGGTGATGCCGACATTGTTGATCAGGATATCGAGCCTACCGAAGCCCGCCACCGTACGCTCGACGATCGCCTCGCAAGTGGCGGGGTCGCTGACGTCGCCGTCATAGATGTGATAAGCACCGCCCTCGTCTGCGACCAGACGCGCAGTCTCCTCGGCCCAGTCGGGATTGAGATCGACCAGCGCGACCTTCGCACCGTGCCGGGCCAACAGTACCGCCGCCGCACGCCCGTTGCCGATGCCATCTCCGCGTGAGCCCGCGCCGGTGACAATCGCCACCTTGCCGTTCAAACGACCGTCGCCCGCCATGCCATCAACGTCCCCTGAAACATGCACCCCAGAGGCTCCGGCGCTGCATTCCAGGATCGACGATAACGCGCAATCCCGACTTGCTGCAATGTTTCACTTCGCCGCGAAGCTGCAAAAGTAAATTATGCCTTTTGCATGGTCGATCGGTGAGTCCGTCAATCGGGAACCGGCTCGTACATGCACTGCCATGTCGGCTTGGCAATCTGGCTGAAGGCGGCGCTGATCATCGGCTGCTTGGATGCCGGTATCCAGTCTTTCTCAAGGCTCGGGACGCCGCGCTCGCTGATGCCCCGCAGCAGCGCTGCGCGCAGATCCTCGTCTTCGACCGATGCGACTGCGTGATCGTGGAGGCAGACGCAGACTGCTTCGGGATGCGCCCAGCGACCGATCATATGAGGTGAGCACAACCGGACGAATTCACCGCGCCGATCGGGCAGCTTGCGCCAGTTCGTGAGGTTCCCAGGCTGCGCCTGCGCGGCCTGGCTGAGAGCGGATGCGAGAATGATGGAAAGACAGACAGCTACGCGGATTCTGAATGTTATCATCCCGGACTTTTCTTGTTGTCGAAACAGAATTGCGGCTCAGCGCACCGACACCATCGCCAAGGTGGCTGGCGCCGCCGGAACCGGCTGGCCGTTGAATGCGAAACTGCCGACATGCGGAAGGTTGCCATCGGTCGACCCCACAAACGACAGACCACCGAACAGGAAAGCGAAAGCGAGGATGAGGCTGGCAAAGTTCATCTGGCGTCTCCCGTGGACGGAACCATCCGCGGCACCGTCAAGGACGTAGATACCCGGCCACCGTTTCCGCCGCTCTGCACGCCGAGCGAAAAATGGTTTCATCTACGGTTCCCGATGTTTCGTCGGAACCGGAGCCGCGAAACAATCAATGTCTCTGAATGGTCATACTGATGTCACCCGGGCTTAACCGTGATGCGCGTTAAGCCCGACATCAGCCCGTGAAGCGCAACTATTTAAGGCAGTTGTGCGTTGTGTTGCGCTGAGGAATACGGGGAATAGAAGGACCGCCGCCGTGACATACGGAACCGGGAACAACGACGTCCGTGGCAATCTCAACGGCGATGCCGTCGAGCTTGATCTGACGATCGCGCCGAATCCGGCAGGCGGAAGCACAATGACCGAGCATGCGATATCCCAGCACCCGCAACCTTGCCTGCGCGACAACGAATGCTCCCAACAGCAACTGCTGCGTCTGGTCGGCTATCGTGGCCCTGTCGTCGCATCCCCATCATGGGATCGCCTGCGCCGCGAACAGGCGGCGTTGCAGGCGAGATAGTCATTCCGCAATCTGCCCACTCTACTTGATGAAGTCGCCGCATTTCTGAACGTCGGCATTCGTCTGTCCCCACGGCATGATCGGTACTGACGAGGTCGAGTTCTTTGGCGAGCCCTCGATGATCCTGTCGGAATAAACCATATAGACGAGGACGTTTCTCTTGGCGTCGCAGCCACGCACGATCTGCATTTTCTTGAAGAACAGCGAGCGGCGCAGGCGGAACATATCCTCGCCCTGATCGCTCTTGTTCTTGAACTTGATCGGGCCGATCTGCCGGCACGCCAGCGAGATGTCCGAGACCTCTTCGGCCAAGCCGAGCCAGCCCTTGAAGCCTCCCCGCTCCGGCACCGTGAAATGGCAGGCGACGCCTTCCACCTCGGGGTCATCGACGCCATAGGTGGCAAGCTTGTCGTTGGGGCTCAGCCATTTGAATACGGTGGAGCGGCGGAAGATCAGATCGGGCTCGTCGGCCGCCTGGGCAACACTGCCGACGCCCGTGACAACAGCGACCAGCGCGAGCGCAGCGAGGCGCATCCAACCGAAACGAAAGCCAGAACCGATCAAGGACATTCAACTCTCCGTGTGTCACGCCGCATATGTAGCGATTGCGCCGCACAGTGGTAGACCGCACGGGGCCGCGTTAATCCAATGTGAGTCTTTTTTGTTACGTTCGGGCTCACTCTTGCCGCGGCGCGATTCGCCTGCCGGTGAACGCCTTTTTGCGTCCGAGACACTAAATTCGGGCATGATCTCATCGGAAAACCGGTGTCCACTTTTCGGGATCATGCTCTACCCCTTTGAACGGATTCGAGGATTTTTCAGCGTGACGGTTTTTCAGTTTCCCGGAAGCCCTGCCCGCAAGAGCATGCTTCTGAGCGGTACTTCTGCTTCACGTCACGTGTGGTCCCCGCGTCACCTGCTGCAAGCGGCGTTGCTGGCAAGTTTCACGCTCGGCGCTGCTGCGCCGGCACAAGCCGTGTTCTGGTTCGACGAAGACCCGATGCGTCCACGCGGCATGATGGCGCCGGAAGCGCCGCCCCCGCCTCCTCCGCCGCCCCACATCAGTCGCGACCATCGGCTGAAGCAGCAGGGCGCCGCCCTGGAAAAGCAGGCGAAAGCCCATGCGAAACCAGTCGGGCCGCTGGTGATCGCCATTTCGATCGACAAGCAGACCATGCGCATATTCGACGCCAATGGCCTGTTCGCAGAAACGCGCGTCTCCACGGGCATGAAAGGCCATGAGACGCCGTTGGGCGTATTCAGCGTCATCCAGAAGAACAAGTGGCACAAGTCGAACATCTATAGCGGCGCGCCGATGCCCTATATGCAACGGATCACCTGGTCAGGCATCGCGCTGCATGCCGGCGCATTGCCCGGCTATCCGGCGTCACACGGCTGCATCCGCATACCCATGGCCTTTGCGACCAAGCTGTGGAGCTGGACGCGTATGGGCGCCCGCGTGATCATCACGCCGGGCGAGATTTCGCCGGCCGAGTTCTCCCACCCACAGTTGGTCGCGCAAAAGCCGGTGCCTGTCGCTGTCGCACCGATGGCGGCACCGAAGGATGAACGGCCGGCAACCGCCAAACCAGACGGCAAATCGACCGAGGTAAGATCGGACGATCTCGGCCTCAAGCCGGGCACCGCCGGCGAACGCAGCAAGACCGTGACGGCCGATGCGGCCAATGCGATCGGCGCACCGGCAAAGCCGGTTCTGTCGGATGTGAATGCGGCGATGGTCCAGATGTCCGCGGCCAGCGCCGATCTCGCCAAAGCTCCCGGCAAGACCTCCGATGACAATGCCCGGGTGACCCGTCAGGACGTCGATGCAGCCGCTGCCAGGATTGCGGAGTCGCCGCTGCCGGACGTCAGGAAGGCGCTGGACGCACGGGCGGAGGACTTGCCGCCCAAGTCGCCACTCCCCGAGGCCAGGAAGGACGATACGCGTTCTGCGGATACGACAAAAACAGACGCGAAGGTCGAGCCGAAGCCCGGCACGGCCAAGCTCGATGCGGTCGATATTCCGCCGCCGCCGGATACGTCGCCGAAGCGCACCGGCCAGATCGCGGTGCTGATCAGCGGCAAGGACGGCAAGCTCTATGTGCGGCAGAATTTCTCGCCGCTGTTCGAGACCCCGATCACCATCAAGCCCGGCGACCGCCCGCTCGGCACGCATATTTTTACCGCGCGCATCGACAAGGACGAGGCCAAGAGCATCCACTGGACGGCGATGTCGCTGCCAGCGGTGCCGCATCGCGCGGCCACCGACGGGCGCCGCAAGCACGCCGTGATCGGCGAGGTGCAGCCGCTGACCGACACCGCCGCAGAAGCGCTCGACCGAATCAGCATCCCGGAAGACGCCATGGCGCAGATCGGCGAGGCGATCGCCACCGGTGGCTCGATCATCGTCTCCGACCAGAGTATCAAAGCCGGCGGCGAAACCGGCCAGGGCACCGAATTCGTCGTTCCCATGCGCTAAGGTTGACGTCAGGCGCAGGCGGGACCACCGTGCCCGCCCTGGAGCCATGGAGCGCACCATGATCAATCGCAGACATCTGCTGACAACGCTGCTCGGCGGCGCGGCTGCTGCGGCCGTGTCGCGTGCCGGCGCACAGACCAGCCGGATGACGGCCTATGGCTTCTCCTTTGCCGGCCTGAAGGGCGATGAGATCAGGCTCGCTGACTACGCGGGCAAGCCGATCCTGGTGGTCAATACGGCCTCGCAATGCGGCTACACCCCGCAATATGCCGGGCTGCAGGAGCTATGGACCGAGCTCAAGGATCGCGGCCTGATGATCATCGGCGTGCCCTCCAACGATTTCGGCAATCAGGAGCCCGGCGGCCCGCACGAGATCGACGACATCGCCCATGGCCGGTTCGGTATCTCTTTTCCGATTGCGGCGAAAACCGTGGTGAAGGGCCCGAACGCGCATCCGTTCTACAAATGGGCGGCGGAAGCCCGCCCGCGGGACCTGCCGCGCTGGAATTTTCACAAGTATCTCGTCGGCCGCGACGGATATCTGGCCGACGTTTTCGCGTCGGACGTCGAGCCGATGGATACAAGAGTGAAGACCGCGGTGGCGCGGTCGATCAGCGCGGCGTAGCCCGAGCTAGGCCGCGACGACCTCTCTCGGCTGGTAGATCGCCACATGCTGGCAATGTGCCACCGGCGTGGTGCCATTGGCCACGACAAGTGCATCCAGCTCGACGAAGCGGTGGCCCTTTTTCTCGTAATTGGCGGTGACCTTCGCCCGCGCCACCAGCTCGTCATCGACACCTGCCGCCGCCAGCAGCTGCATGCGGCTGCCGACGTGAATCCACGGACCGAGGATCGCATTGTCGACCAGCACCTTGTTCATGATCCGCTGCAGCACGCCGGGATGGACGAGGCCCTCGCGCAGATAGCGATCATCCGTCTCGCGGACTTCACCCAGATATTCGGCGAGCCCGTCCTCGGGCCACACGCGGGGCGCGGTACCGAGCCATTTGTCTTTCGCATAGGAGTCGGGATTGACGGGCAGTCGCTTCTCGACCGCAGGTGTATCCTGGAAATCTTTCAGTGCGGGAACCACAGGAAACGCCGCCAGCGACGCGGATCCGGTGGCGCGTACCTCGCCGCCGCCCGCGACCGCCAGCGCCAGCCCCTCGCCGGCCTGCTCGGCGGTCACATCGACGGTTTCGCCGTCATAGACCGGCTTGATGAATCGTGCCTCGATCAGCCCGCGTTCCAGGAAATCCCTCCCCCAATGCGACACAGCGGGGTGGACCATATAGGCCAGCACGTCCACGCCCGGCACCAGTCCGCCGGTAAAGCCGAATTTCCGCGCCACGGTGTCATCATGCATCTTGTTTTCGGACTGTTTGGCCGTGTTGTAGGCTTCGACGCGATATGGCGCGATCTGCTGTGTCATGTTCCCTCCCGAACGCTTTGCGAAGATTGGTATTCGCATTCAGGAGATGATACCCCTCACCCCGCACGAGGCAAGGCGAGGCGACGGGAACCACGTCCCGTCCGCGTCACCCGGCCCCGGCGAAAATGACTGACATTCTCGCAGGCGTTGTGACATCGAAAACACAGGCGACATTTGACCACCCGCATCTATATCGACGCCGATGCCTGCCCGGTGAAGGATGAAATCTATCGCGTCGCCGCGCGCTTCAGCCTGCCGGTCAGCGTTGTAGCCGGAAGTTGGCTGCGCGTACCACAAGACCCGATGATCGAATGCATCGCCGCCGGGTCGGGCATGGACGCTGCCGATGACTGGATCGCGGAACGCGCGACCAAGGGCGACGTCGTCATCACCGCCGATATCCCGCTGGCGAGCCGCTGCGTAAAGGCGGGCGCTGCAGTCATCGCGCCGAACGGCAAACCGTTCACCGAAGAATCCATCGGCATGACGCTTGCCGTGCGCAACCTGATGACCGATCTGCGTTCCTCCGGTGAAATCACCGGCGGCCCGAAATCCTACTCGCCGCGCGACCGCTCGGCATTCCTGTCGGCCTTGGATCAAACCATCCGCCGCATCCAGCGCGACCCGGCCTTTGCGCCCGCGCCGAAACAAAGTTGAACTGATCTTATGGCTCCTCCGCTCATCCAGCTCAAAGACATCTTCCTGACCTTCGGCGGCACGCCGCTGTTGAACGGCGTCGAACTATCGGTCAGTCAGGGCGAGCGCGTCTGCCTGATCGGTCGCAACGGCTCGGGCAAATCGACGCTGCTCAAAATCGTCGCGGGCATCGTCGACAACGACAAGGGCAGCCGCTTCGTGCAGCCCGGCGCCACCGTGCAATATCTGCCGCAGGAACCGGATTTTTCCGGCTTTGCGACGACCCTGGCCTATGTGGAAGCCGGCATGCATGACGGCGACAATCACTATCAGGCGCAATATCTGCTCGAGCAGCTTGGCCTCACCGGCCGGGAGAATCCGGAAAACCTCTCGGGTGGTGAAGCACGCCGCACGGCGCTCGCGCGCGTGCTGGCGCCCGAGCCCGACATCCTGCTGCTGGACGAGCCGACCAACCATCTCGATCTCACCACCATCGAATGGCTGGAAGGCGAACTGGCGAGCAGGCGCTGCGCTCTGGTGTTGATCAGCCATGACCGCCGCTTCCTCAGCAATCTGTCGCGCTCCACCGCCTGGCTCGACCGCGGCCAGATCCGCCAGATCGATCGCGGCTTCTCGGCCTTCGAGGAATGGCGCGACGAGGTGCTGGCCGAGGAAGAGCGCGACCAGCACAAGCTCGATCGCAAGATCGTCAATGAAGAACATTGGCTTCGCCACGGCGTCTCCGGCCGCCGCAAGCGCAACGTCAAGCGCCTCGCCGGCCTGCATGAGCTGCGTGCGCAACGTCGCGAATATCGTGGTGCCCAGGGCAATGCGACGCTCGCTGCTGCCGAAGCCGAGAAATCCGGCAAGCTGATTTTTGAAGCGAAGAACATCTCGCGCACCTATGGCGACCGCAAGATCGTGGATGACTTCTCGATCCGCGTACAGCGCGGCGATCGCATCGGTGTGGTCGGCCCCAACGGCGCCGGCAAGACCACGATGATCAACATGCTGACCGGCGCCGAGCCGCCGGATTCCGGCACCGTGCGCTTCGGCGCCAATATCGAAATGGCGACGCTGGACCAGCATCGCGAAAGCCTTAATCCGAAGACCACACTGGCGGAAGCCCTCACCGGCGGCCGCGGCGACCATGTGATGGTCAATGGCACGCCGAAACATGTGGTCGGCTATATGAAGGACTTCCTGTTCAGCCAGGAACAGATCCGCACGCCGCTGGAAGTGCTGTCCGGCGGTGAACGCGGCCGCCTGATGCTGGCGCGGGCGCTGGCCAAGCCGTCCAATGTGCTGGTGCTGGACGAACCGACCAACGATCTCGATCTCGAAACCCTCGACGTGCTTGAGGAAATGCTGAGCGACTATCCGGGCACGGTGATCCTGATCAGCCATGACCGCGACTTCCTCGATCGCGTCGTGACCTCGGTGATCGTGCCGGAAGGCAACGGCAAGTGGATGGAATATGCCGGCGGCTATACCGACATGCTGGCGCAGCGCGGCGCTGATTTGAAGCGCGAGGCGAAGGCGCTTGTTGCCGAAGCCAAGAGCAATGGTAGCAATGCGGGCGCGCCCAAGCCGGCATCGAAGCGCAAGATGAATTTCAAGGACAAGCACGCGCTGGAAACGCTGCCAAAGACCATGGACAATCTGCGCTCGGAAATCGCCAAGCAGCAGCGCCATCTCGACGATCCCAATCTCTATGCCAAGGATCGCAAGAAATTCGACACGGCATCGGCTGCGCTCTCCAAAGCGCAGAAGGACTTGTCCGACGCTGAAGAGCAATGGCTGGAGCTGGAAATGCTCCGCGAAGAGATCGAGAGTGCATGATCATGACGACACTGGCTCAGAAGATCGCCCGCGACTACGGCACCCCCGCCCTTGTCATCGACATGGACCGCGTGGAGCGCAACATCGCACGCATCCAGAAGGTCTGCGACGATGCCGGCATCGCCAATCGCCCGCATATCAAGACGCATAAGAGCCCGGTGCTCGCCAAACTGCAGATCGAGGCCGGCGCCAAAGGTATCACCTGCCAGAAGCTCGGCGAGGCCGAGATCATGGCGGATGCGGGGATCGACGACATCCTGATCAGCTACAATCTGCTCGGCGATGAGAAGATGGGCCGTCTTGGCGCGCTGCAGGCGAAGGCGACGATCACTGTCGCCGCCGACAATTCCGTCGTCATCGCCGATCTGCCGAAGGCTGCTGCACTGTCCGGCCGCGAGCTTAATGTCGTCATCGAATGCGACACCGGCCGCAAGCGCGCCGGCGTCGAGACGCCCGCAGAGGCCATTGCGCTGGCGCGCGAGGTCAAGGCCGCAAAGGGGCTCAATTTTGCGGGCTTCATGCTGTATCCGACCGAAGACGGCTGGGCCGACGCGCAGCGCTTTTTCGACGAAGCCCTGGCCGGCGTGCGCGCCGAAGGGCTGGAGCCGACCATCGTCTCCACGGGCGGCACGCCGAACCTGAAGAATGTCGGCTCGCTCAAGGGCGCCACCGAACATCGCTTCGGCACTTACATCTATAACGACCGCATGCAGGTCGCCGCCGGCTCGGCCACATGGGACGACTGCGCGCTCAACGTCTATTCCACCGTGGTGAGCCGCGCCGGCCCCGAGCGCGGCATTCTCGATGCCGGCTCGAAGACGCTGACGCCGGACACCGGCGGCCTCGATGGCTACGGCCTGATCCTCGAACATCCCGAAGCGAAGATCGCGAAATTTGCCGAGGAGCACGGCTTCCTCGATCTCGCCCGCAGCAATACGCGTCCGAATGTCGGCGATGTCGTCCGCATCGTGCCGAACCATGTCTGTGTGGTCGTGAACATGTTCGACGAGGTGGTGATGGTACGCGGCGACGAGATTTTGGGCACGCTGCCTATCGCGGCGCGCGGGAAGCTGCGGTAAGCACCGCTGCCGTAGGATGGGTTTCGCTCCGGCGCTATCGCGCCTGCGCTCTACCCATCCTACGATCCGAGATACTTTAATACGCCCTGCCCGGCTGCAACGCCCGTCGCAAACGAAGCCTGCAGGAGATAACCGCCCGTCGGCGCCTCCCAGTCCAGCATTTCGCCGGCGACGAACACGCCCGGCAGGCGCTTCAGCATGAAAGCGTCGTCGATCTCGTCGAATACGATGCCGCCGGCCGTGGAGATTGCGCGAGCCATCGGCGCCGTGCCGGTGAGCGTGATCGGGACGGCGTTGATCAGGACACCGAGTTCATCAGGGGGCAACGCTGCCAACTGGCGTCCCTGCGCAATGGCCGCCTCTTGCAGCAACCCGGTAGCCACGGGCGACAGATGCAGCGCCTTGCGCAGGAAATTCGAAAACGATTGCTTGCCGCGGGGCACTGCGAGTTTTGACGCCAGCTCATCTGCGGAGAGATCGGGGCGCAAGGCGATGTGTAGCACAACCTGGCCATCTGCCATCACGACCTCTCGCAAGGCGGATGACAGCGCATAGACCGCACCGCCCTCGATGCCGCTGCGCGTGATCATTGCCTCGCCGCGGATCGATTGCGTTCCGAACGACAGTGCGATGCCCTTGAGCGGTTGGCCTTCGAAGCGATCCTTGAAGACATCGGACCATGCGACATTGAAGCCGACATTGGCGGGGCGCAGCGGCGCGATGGCGATGCCCTTCGCGGCGAGCCAATCGACCCACGCAGCATCAGAGCCGAGCTTGGCCCAGCTTCCACCGCCAAGGGCGAGCACCGTCGCCTTGGCCGCTACGAGCCGCGGTCCATCGGGCGTTTCAAACTTCAGCGCACCATCGGCGTTCCAACCGGTCCAGCGATGACGGAATGCGAAGGTCACGCCCTGCTCACTGAGCAGGCGCAGCCACGCGCGCAGCAGCGGCGAGGCCTTGAAGGCTTCCGGAAAAACCCGGCCGCTGGAGCCGATGAATGTGGGCTGGCCAAGCGCCTCGCTCCATGCGCGCAGATCGCCCGGCGTGAAGCTGGCGATGGCCGGTACAAGCCGCGCCTCCGCCGCGCCGTAGCGCGCAAGGAAATCCGGCAGCGGTTCGCTATGGGTGAGATTGAGCCCGCCACGACCGGCCATCAGGAATTTTCGCGCCGCCGACGGCATGGCGTCGAATACGGTAACGCGGGCCCCGCCTTTCGCGAGCACTTCTGCCGCCATCAGGCCGGCAGGGCCGGCGCCGATGACCGCGACGTCAATTTTCAAAACATCCGTCACGGTCATCCATAGGTGCGTCAGGGATCAAGTCTTGAGGCCGAGCCTCTTCGCTGCCTGCTCAACATATTTTTGCGTCTGATGGAAGGCACCTTCCAGCGCGCGGGCATTGGACATGTCGCTGATGTCCTTGAAATGGGCGGCAATGGTGTCGGCCGTCCACTGATCCTCGGGGAAATTCACGCCCTCGCTTTCGAGGATGCGGATCACCGCGAAAGAGCCGGCGCCGGCGCCCATGATGGTCTTGGTCGGGGCGTTCTCGCTCAGCATGTATTCGACCGCCGGGGTGATGGCTTCGGGCTTCATCAGCTTCAGTGCTTCGGGCGGCAGCAATTCCTCGGTCATGCGTGTCGCGGCCGTCGGCGAGACGATGTTAACGCGAATGTCGGTCTTGCGGCCCTCTTCGGCCAGTACATTCATCAGGCCAACCATGCCGGTTTTCGCCGCGCCGTAATTGGCCTGACCGAAATTGCCGTACAGACCCGACGACGAGGTGGTGAGCACGATGCGGCCATAATTGCGCGCGCGCATGCCATCCCACACGGCCTTGCAGCAATAGAAGGTGCCGACCAGATGCACGTCGAGCACCTTCTGGAAATCCGCAACTTCCATCTTGGCGAAGGACTTGTCGCGCAAAATGCCGGCATTGGCGCAGAGCACGTCGACGCTGCCCCACTCCTTGGTGGCCTTCTCCACCATCGCCGTGACCTGCTCGAAATTCGAGACGTCGGCACCATCGGCCATGGCGGTGCCGCCGGCTGCGCGGATTTCCTCAACCACGGTTTCGGCTGCGGTCAGCGAGCCACCGGTACCGTCGCGCGCGCCGCCAAAGTCGTTGACGACGACCTTGGCGCCGAGCCTGGCGAGACCGAGCGCATGGGCGCGACCGAGGCCGTTGCCGGCACCGGTGACGATGGCCACGCGGCCGTCAAAACGAATGGTCATGATGCATGCTCCTCAATTGAAATAGACGAGGCCGAGCCAGTCGGCGACCAGCGCCGGCTTGTCCTCGCCTTCGATCTCGACGGTGGCGGATGTGCGGGTGAACAATTCATTCGGCTTGCGCAGCGTCGCCTCGGTCAGCACGAAGCGGCCACGCAGACGCGAGCCGGCTTTCACCGGCGAGATGAAGCGGATCTTGTCGGTGCCGTAATTCACCCCCATGGCGACATCGGCCAGTTTCGGCAGCGCTTCATAGGAGAACACCGAGAGCAGCGACATGGTGAGAAAACCATGCGCGATGGTGGTGCCAAATGGCGTCTCGCGCGCCTTTGCCGGATCGACATGGATGAATTGGTGATCCTCGGTGGCGGCGGCAAAGGCGTCGATCCGGGCCTGATCGACCAGATGCCATTCGGAAACGCCGACTTCCTTGCCGACCATGGCGATATAGGCTTCACGTGAGATCATCAGTCTTGGTCATCCTTGTTTTTGTGCGCGCAGATTCCATGAAGCGAGCACCGCTGCCAAGCCCTTGACATTGATCCTTTCGGCCTATCCGCCCGATACGCTCGTTCCGCCACGCAATTGCGGGAAATCCTCTTCCTTGAACTCGATGCCGCGCAGGGCATCGCTGCGGTCGTTCTCGTGTTCGAGCCGCCGCAGATGCACGCGGCGAATCTTGCCGGAAATCGTCTTCGGCAGTTCAGTGACGAATTCGATGCGGCGGATGCGCTTGAACGGCGCGAGACGTTCCTGCAGATGTGTGTAGATCGACAGCGCGGTCTCCGCATCGGGCCTGGCGCTACCGACGAGCAGCACATAGGCCTTCGGAATCGCAAGACGGATCGGATCGGGGCTCGGCACAATGGCGGCTTCGGCAACGGCATCGTGTTCGAGCAGGACGCTTTCGAGTTCGAACGGACTGATGCGATAATCCGACGACTTGAACACGTCATCGGCACGGCCGACGAAAGTGAGATAGCCGTCGTCATCGACGAACACCACGTCGCCGCTGCGATAGAGTTCGCCGCTCGCGCCGCTGACGCTGCCGTCCTCGGCCTGATAGCCCTGCATCAGGCCGGCCGGCCGATCTGCGCCAAGCACGAGACCGACCTCGCCTTCCTTCGCCGGCTGCCCGTCGGCATCGATCACGTTCACCTTGTAACCGGGCAATGGGCGGCCCATGGAGCCAACCTTCACCGGCTGGCCCGGCGAATTGCCGGCGAGCGCGGTGGTCTCGGTTTGACCGTAACCATCGCGGATTGTGAGGCCCCAGGCGGCCTGCACCTGCTCGATCACCTCCGGATTGAGCGGCTCGCCGGCGCCGCAGACTTCGCGCAGCGACACTTTGGTGTCGGCGAGCTTCTCCTGAATGAACAGCCGCCAGACGGTCGGCGGCGCGCAGAGCGTGGTGACGCCGCAGCGACCGATGGTGGCGAGCAAGCTCTTCGCATCGAAGCGAGGCTGGTTGACAACGAAGACAGTCGCGCCGGCATTCCAGGAGGCAAAGAAGCAGCTCCAGGCGTGCTTGGCCCAGCCGGGCGATGAAATGTTGAGATGGATGTCGCCCGGCTGCAGACCGATCCAGTACATGGTGGAGAGGCCGCCGACGGGATAGCTACGCTGGCTGTGGCGCACGAGCTTTGGCTTAGCCGTGGTGCCCGAGGTGAAATAGAGCAGCATCGGATCGTCGGCCCTCGTCGGACCGTCCGCTGTGAAAGTCTCGGGGAATTCGACCGACGTCTCGAAAGCGAGCCAGCCGTCATGCGGCTTTGATGCATTGACGACGATCTGCCCGACGCCGTCGGTCTTCAGCGCGCCGAATTTGGCGACCTGATCTTCGGCCGCAACGACGACCTTCGCGCGACCGCGATCGAGGCGATCCTGCAATTCGTCCGCGGTCAGCAGGGTGGTCGCGGGAATGATGACGACACCGAGCTTGATCGCCGCCAGCATGGTCTCCCACAACGGCACGACATTGCCGAGCAGCAGCAACAGATGATCGCCGCGCTTCAGGCCCTGTGCGCGAAGGAAATTGGCGACCTGATTGGAGCGGCGAGAGAGGTCGGCAAAGGAGAGTTTTGTCTCATTGCCGGCGGCGGCATCGACGATCCAGAGTGCCGCGCGATCCCTGCTCGCAGGATCGCTGGCAAGCTCGGCGTCGAACCAATCGAGCGCCCAGTTGAAATCGACGGGATCAGGCCAGCGAAAACCCGCAACGGCCTTGTCGTAGTCGGAACGGTGTTCGAGGAGAAAGGCGCGGGCCTGCTTGAACGTGGTCATGCTTCCTCACCCTGTTTTTATATTTCTACAAACTCCGCCGTCATCCTGAGGAGCCGCGCGTTGCGCGGCGTCTCGAAGGATGGCCCGGAGCTCCGCGGCCGCATCCTTCGAGGCTCTCTCTACGAGCGAGCACCTCAGGATGACGACTGGGGGTTACTTCGCCAGCGTCCGCAGGTGGTTCACGATCCCGGAGAAATCGACACCGCCCTGGCCTTCCTTGTCAAACGTCTCGTAGATGCTTTCGGCATGGGCGCCGAGCGGCGTCGCTGCGCCGGCGGCCCTGGCGGCTTCCTGCGACAGCTTGAGATCCTTCAGCATCAGAGCCGCAGCAAAGCCCGGCTTGTATTCGTTGTTCGCCGGCGAGGTCGGCACCGGACCCGGGACCGGGCAATAGGTAGTCAACGACCAGCACTGGCCCGACGATGTGGACGCCACATCGAACAGCGCCTGATGCGACAGGCCGAGCTTTTCGGCCAGCACAAAAGCTTCGCTGACGCCGATCATGGAGATGCCGAGGATCATGTTGTTGCAGATCTTGGCCGCCTGCCCGGCACCGGCATCGCCGCAATGGACGATCTTCTTGCCCATGGCTTCGAGGATCGGCTTTGCCGATGCAAAGGCCTTCGCGTCGCCACCGGCCATGAAGGTCAGCGTCGCGCCCTTGGCGCCACCGGTGCCACCCGAGACAGGCGCATCGACGGAGGGAAGCTGCTGTGCAGCTGCGAGACCGTGCGCCTTGCGCGCGCTTTCCACATCGATGGTCGAGCAATCGATCATCAGCGCCCCCTTGGACGCCGCCGGGATGACCTCGCTCCAGACCGCCACCACGTGCTTGCCGGCCGGCAGCATGGTGATGATCACGTCCGCGCCCTTCACGGCGTCCGTCGCGCTCGCAGCCACCGTCACACCATCTGCCTTGGCCTGCGCACGCGAGGCTTCGACGAGATCGAAACCGGTCACTTTATGGCCGGCCTTGATCAGGTTGGCGGCCATGGGGCCGCCCATATTGCCGAGACCGATGAATGCAATGCTGGTCATATCCTGCCCTCGTCTGTTTTGATTGTTATCGAATGTCGGTCCCGTCAGTGGAATCCGACTTTCGTTCAGAAAGTGAGCGCAACATCGCGCGGCGCCAGATAGCGCGCGACGATCTCCGGCGTGACGCCTTTCAGATCGGGCGGCTGCCATTTCGGATTGCGGTCCTTGTCGATGATCGCCGCCCGCACGCCCTCGACGAAATCGGCGCTGTCGAAGACTTCGAGCGCGGCGAGATATTCGCGCGACAGGCATTCCTCGAGAGATGACGACGCCCGCGCGAGGCGCAGCAGTTTCAGCGTGACCTTCAAGCCGCGCGGGGATTTGTCGACGATGGCCTTCAACGTCGTCTGCGCGAATTCGGAGCCGTCCTGCTCCAGCGCGGCGACGATGTCCTCGACGCTGTCATGGGCGAAGGCGCGGTCAATCAGCGCGCGTTGCGCCGTGACGGGACCGGTTTGGTCCAGAGCTGAAAAGCTCCTGAGCTGCGCCGTCACTGCTGCAGCATCAGTGCCTGGCGCCAGCTTCGTCAGTGCTTCGCGCAGCGCCGGCCAATTGCTGGTGTCGATCAGGACGTCGGCCATGCGGGTGGCCACGACATCGGCGCCATTCGCGTTCAGGCCCGTCAGCCCGAAGTAGGTGCCGAGTTCACCCGGCGCGCGCGACAGCAGCCAGGTGCCGCCGACATCAGGGAAGAAGCCGAGGCTCACTTCAGGCATCGCCATCTTCGTCTTCTCGGTGACGATGCGATGGCTAGCATGGCCGGCGAGACCGACGCCGCCGCCCATCACCAAGCCATCCATATAAGCGACATAGGGCTTCGGAAATTTCGCGATGCGCGCATTGAGGATGTACTCCTCGCGCCAGAACACCTTGCCGAGATCGCCTTTCACCTTGGCGCTCTCATAGAGGCCACGGATATCGCCGCCGGCGCAAAGGCCGCGTTCGCCGGCGCCTTCGAGAATGATGACCGCGACGGACGGATCGGCCTCGAATGCATCGAGCGCCGCGACGATCTCGCGCGTCATTTCCAGCGTCAGCGCATTCAGCGCCTTCGGCCGGTTGAGCCGGAGAATGCCTGCCGCACCCTCCTTGCGGGCGATCAGATCGCCCTCGACCACACCGTCGCTCATCGTGCGCCCTCGATCAGTTTGCGCGACACGATCAGCCGCATGATTTCATTGGTGCCTTCGAGGATCTGGTGCACACGCAGATCGCGTACGATCTTCTCGACGCCGTATTCGGCGAGATAGCCGTAACCACCATGCAGCTGCAGCGCCTCGTTGGCGACGTCGAAGCCGACATCGGTACCGAAGCGTTTGGCCATGGCACAGAGCATGCTCGCATCGGCATCCTTGCGATCCAGCGCCGCCGCGGCACGCCAGAGGAAAGTGCGCGCGGCTTCAAGCTCCGTCGCCATGTCGGCGACGCGGAATTGCAATGCCTGGAATTCGTCGAGCTTCTTGCCGAAGGCCTTGCGCTCTTTCATGTAGGCGAGCGACTTGTCGAGCGCCGATTGCGCGCCGCCGAGCGAGCATGCGGCGATGTTCAGACGTCCGCCATCGAGGCCCGCCATGGCGATCTTGAAGCCGATGCCCTCAGCGCCGAGCCTGTTGGCGACGGGCACGCGTGCATTCTCGAAGATCACGGCACGGGTCGGCTGCGCGTTCCAGCCCATCTTGCGCTCATTGGCGCCGAAAGAGAGACCGGATGTATCCTTGTCAACCACCAGCGTCGAGACGCCACCCGCACCCTCGCCTCCCGTGCGCACCATGACCACGTAGAGATCGGTGTCGCCGGCGCCGGAGATGAATTGCTTCTGGCCATTCAGCACATAGTGATCGCTATCGATCACCGCTTTGGTGCGCAGCGCTGCCGCGTCGGAGCCCGACCCCGGTTCGGTCAGGCAATAGCTTGCCAGCAGCTCCATGGTACACAGACGCGGCAGCCACTTCTGGCGCTGGCTGTCGCTGCCATAGCTGTCGATCATCCACGATGCCATGTTGTGGATCGAGATGAAAGCCGAGGTGGTCGGGCATCCCGTTGCCAGCGCCTCGAAGATCAGCGCGGCATCGAAGCGTGTCATGGCGGAGCCACCGACATCGTCGCGGATATAGATGCCGCCCATGCCGAGCTCTGCGGCGGCGCGCATCACATCTTTCGGAAAATGCTTGTCCTCGTCCCATTTCAGGGCGAAGGGCGCGATCTTCTCGGCGGCGAAATCGCGCGCCATGTCGCGGACAGCGGTTTGTTCCTCATCGAGAGCGAATTGCATGACGCCCTTCTTTGTTGATTACGGATCAGAAAGCAAACGGCCCGGCGCATCAGGGATGCTGCCGGGCCGTTGATGCCGTCTTACTTCATCAGCGGGATGGAGAATTCCGCGCCTTCCTTGACGCCGGACGGCCAGCGCGAGGTGACCGTCTTGGTCTTGGTGTAGAAGCGCACCGAGTCCGGGCCGTGCTGGTTGAGATCACCGAATCCCGACTTCTTCCAGCCACCGAAAGTGTAGTAAGCGATCGGCACCGGGATCGGCACATTGATGCCGACCATGCCGACATTGACCTTGGCGGCGAAATCGCGCGCTGCGTCGCCGTCGCGGGTGAAGATGGCAACGCCATTGCCGTAATCGTGATCCGACGGCAGCGCGAGCGCTTCCTCGTAATCATGGGCACGCACCACCGAGAGCACGGGGCCAAAAATCTCTTCCTTGTAGATGCGCATATCCTTGGTGACATTGTCGAACAAACAACCACCGAGATAGAAGCCCTTCTCATAGCCCTGCATCTTGAAGCCACGGCCATCGACAGCGAGGGTCGCGCCCTCCTTGACGCCGATATCGATGTAGCTCTTAACGCGCTCGACGGCTTCCGCGGTCACCAGCGGACCGTAGTCGGCGGTCGGATCGATCGAGGTGCCGATCTTCAGGCTCTCGACGCGCGGAATCAGCTTTTCCATCAGGCGATCAGCCGTGGCTTTGCCCACGGGCACGGCGACCGAAACGGCCATGCAGCGCTCGCCGGCCGAACCGTAACCCGCGCCGATCAGCGCATCGACGGCCTGGTCCATGTCCGCATCGGGCATGATGATGGCGTGGTTCTTGGCGCCACCGAAGCACTGGCAGCGCTTCCCGGTCTGTGCAGCACGCGTGTAGATATATTCGGCAATCGGGGTCGAGCCGACGAAGCCGACAGCCTTGATGTCCTGATCGTCGAGGATCGCATCGACGGCTTCCTTGTCGCCATTGACGACATTGAGGACGCCCGGCGGCAGGCCAGCTTCGATCATCAGCTGGGCGAGCATCATCGGCACGCCGGGATCGCGCTCCGACGGCTTGAGAATGAACGCATTGCCGCAGGCGATTGCGGGGCCGAACTTCCACATCGGGATCATCGCCGGGAAGTTGAACGGCGTGATGCCGGCGACGACGCCGAGCGGCTGGCGCATCGAATAGATATCGATATTCGGGCCTGCGCCTTCGGTATATTCGCCCTTCATCAGATGCGGAATGCCGCAGGCGAATTCGACCACTTCGAGGCCGCGCTGGATGTCGCCCTTGGCGTCCGGCACGGTCTTGCCGTGCTCGCGGGCCAGACATTCGGCCAGTTTGTCGTAGTCGCGCTGGGCGAGTTCGAGGAACTTCATCAGCACGCGCGCGCGGCGCTGCGGATTGGTGTTGCCCCAGGCAACCTGCGCGGCTGCGGCATTCTCGATGGCGGCGCGCATTTCGGCCTTGGAGGCGAGCGCGACCTTGGCCTGCACGTCGCCGGTCATCGGCTCGAAAACATCGGCGAAACGCCCAGATGTGCCAGCGACTTCCTTGCCGCCAATGAAATGTCCGATCGTCCGCATGCGTTCCTCCTAGGGGAGCCAATTTGGACGCGATGTTGAGCAGGCTTTGCCTAGTTTGAAAAGGCCTCGAATGCGCAACGGTTTTGCGAAAATGCAAGCCACTGGCGATGCTGCGCAGCAGGACAAATGTCACTGCCGCGAGAATGTATCAGGCGCTCACGCGCCATTGATCGCTAAGCCGTTTTCGCGGCCTTTTTCGCAGCTGCACGCTTGGCAGTCGGCTGCGCCGCTGCGCGCTCCAGCACGGTGTCGCGACCGGCCTTGAGAAATTCGTCCGACACGTCACCGGACCCGGCAATGCGGGACATCAGGATGGTGCCCATCATGGTGGCGAGCGCAGCGATCGCCTGCTTGCGTGCTACCTCGGGATCGCCGGGATATTGCTCCGCCATCATGTTGATCAGGTCGTCAAGCTTGGCCGCAAAAGCGCGCCGTGTCTTCGGGCCTTCGCGCGCGATCTCGGCGCCAAGCGCCGGCATCGCGCAGCCATGGCCGGGATTATCCCGGTGCTGCGGCGAGAGATAGGTATCGACGAGATGGGCCAGCCGTTCCTCCGGCGCCAGTTCCGCGATCTGCTGCCGCCGACGCGCAATGGAGCGATCCATGGCATAGTCGAACGCCTCGACCACCAGCGCTTCGCGCGAGTCGAAATGCGCATAGAAGCCGCCATGGGTCAGGCCCGCCTCTTTCATCAGATCGGCAACGCCGATGCCATGCGCGCCGCGCTCCCGCAGACGCACCGACGCCTTCTTGACGATACGGGCATGGGTCTCGGCCTTGTGCTCTTTGGAGTAACGCATCGGGGTCCATTCCGCCGAAAAAGATGATGGCAATCATATTAATAGCTCTGCGCGGCGCGCGCAACGCGTCCCGCCGGCGGCGCTTGACTTTGTGCTGTCCCGCCGCGGAACCTGTGTCACCGAGACCGGTAATCAGCACCGGCATACCAGGCGAGAAACACCCATGCATATGCTCAATCCGCACTGCGGTATCGACCGCGACTCCCGAGGCGTCGTCCGGCTGACGATCTGCAATGCGGGATCGCTCAACATTCTCAACACGACGGTCATCAGTCATGTCCGCGAAGGCATCGAATCCCTCGCGCCGGACCGCGGGATTCGTGCACTGATCATTGCAGGCCAGAGCGAGAAGAGCATGATCGGCGGCGCCGATATCAAGGAGATGGCGACGCTGGATCAGCGCTCGGCGGAGACCTTCATTTCCGGCCTGCGGTCCCTGTGCGATGCACCGCGGCACTTCCCGGCCCCGGTCATCGCCCGCATTCCCGGCTGGAGTCTCGGCGGCGGGCTGGAATTCGCCGCCGCCTGCGATTTCCGCGTGGCTGCGCATGATGCGAAATTCGCCATGCCCGAGGTCAAGGTCGGCATTCCCTCGGTGATTCAGGCCGCGCTGCTGCCGCGGCTGATCGGCTGGGGGCGCGCACGCTGGCTGATCATGACCGCCGCCACCATCGACGCGCCGACGGCGCTGAACTGGGGCCTCGTCGACGCCGTGGCCGCCGAAGGCGGGCTCGACGCCGAGGTCGAGAAGCTCGTCGAAGCCCTGCTCGAATGCGGCCCGGAAGCGTTGCGATCGCAAAAAGCGATGCTGCGTCAATGGGAAGAACTCCCGCTGAAGGAGTCCATGGACCTCAGCGTCGGCGTGTTCGGCGAGGCCTATCTGACCGGCGAACCGCAGAAGCTGATGGCCGGTTTCATCAACCGCAAGCGGTAGTCGAGCAGCTCCCCGACAAATCGGGCGGTGCGCCCGTTGTAATTTTCGCAGCGCATCATATGATGATCATCATTCAAATCGATCATCTCGAGAGGCACCGCCATGTCCGCCGCTTCCGATCCCGTCGCCATTCTCTCCGCAATCCGTACACCGCTTGGCCGCTTCCAGGGCGAATTGTCCTCGTTCAGCGGACACAAGCTCGGCAGCCATGTCATCAAGAACGCCGTCGAGCGGATCGGCCTCGCGCCGGAACGCGTCGACGAAGTCTTCATGGGCTGCGTTTTGCCGGCCGGCCAGGGACAGGCACCGGCCCGGCAGGCTGCGCGTGGCGCGAAACTCCCGGATGCGACTGGTGCCACTACGATCAATAAGGTCTGCGGATCGGGCATGAAGGCCACCATGCTCGGGCACGACATCATCGGCGCCGGCTCCGCCGAGATCGTTGTTACCGGCGGCATGGAAAGCATGACCAACGCCCCCTATCTGTTGCAGAAGGCGCGCAGCGGCTATCGCGTCGGGCATGACCGCATCATCGACCACATGCTGATGGACGGGCTCGAAGACGCGTATGAGGTCGGCCGCTCGATGGGCGATTTCGGTGAAGCCACCGCCGAAGCCTATCAGTTCACCCGGGCCGATCAGGATGCCTATGCCATCGAAACGCTGACCCGCGCGCGAAAGGCGGTAGAGAACGGCGCCTTTGCAGCGGAAATCGCGCCGCTGTCGATCGTTGAGAAGGCGGGTCACCGAGAGATCGCCAACGATGAACATCCGCTGAAGGTCGATCCCGCCAAAATCCCCAACCTCAAGCCCGCATTCCGTAGCAACGGCACGATCACGCCAGCGGCCTCCTCGGCCAATGCGGATGGCGCTGCGGCGCTCGTCCTCGCCCGCCAATCTCTGGCAGACCGCGACGGCTTTCCCGTTCGCGCGCTCATCCGCGGCCACGCCACCCATAGCCAGGAGCCGCAGTGGTTCACCACGGCCCCCATTCCGGCGATCCGCAAACTGCTCGACAAGATCGGCTGGTCGGTCGGCGATGTCGATTTGTTCGAGATCAATGAAGCCTTCGCCGTCGTGCCGATGGCGGCACAGCGCGATCTCGGCATCCCGCGCGACCGGCTCAATATCAATGGCGGCGCCTGCGCACTCGGCCATCCGATCGGTGCGACGGGCGCCCGGCTGATCGTCACGCTGCTGCATGCCCTCGAAGCCCAGGGCCTGAAACGCGGCGTCGCCGCGCTTTGCATCGGCGGCGGCGAGGCAACCGCCATCGCCGTCGAACGTCTCGCCAACTGACTGTAACTTTGGAAGCCGGCGCGCAGCGCCCATGCTGGACTTAAGGGAAGAACGATGATCTCCGGATGGCTTTCGACCGCGCTCGCGCGCCGCAACATTCACTATGGCTGGGCAATGATCGCGGTGACCTTCGTCACGGCGCTGGTGAGCGCTGCGGCCGTCGGCGCGCCCGGCGTATTCATCGTGCCGCTGCAGAAGGAATTCGGCTGGAGCACCGCCGAGATTTCATCCGCGATGTCCATCCGTTTCGTCCTGTTCGGTCTGATGGCGCCGTTCGCTGCCGCGCTGATGAATCGCTACGGGCTGCGCAACGTGACGCTGACGGCGCTGCTGATCGTCGTCGCCAGTCTGATCCTGTCGCTCGGCATGACGCAGCTCTGGCAACTGGTCGCGTTGTGGGGCTTTGCAGTGGGCGTCGGCACCGGCATGACCGCGCTCGTGCTCGGCGCCACCGTAGCCTCGCGATGGTTCAAGGAACGGCGCGGCCTCGTCATCGGCATTCTGACTGCAAGCGCCGCCACGGGGCAGTTGATCTTCCTGCCGATCCTCGCCAGCATCACCGCACAGGCTGGCTGGCGCTGGGCACTCGCTCTCATGTGCGTGATGCTGGCCATAGCGGCGGCCGGCGTGCTGCTGGTGATGCGCGACCGGCCGAGCGATCTCGACCTGCGCCCGTTCGGCGATACCGGCACCGATCCACTGCCGGCGCCGCCTCCGGCCAATGCGCCGATCATGGCTGCGGCACTGGGGGCGCTGCGTGATGCGGCAAAGACAAAAGTGTTCTGGATCCTGTTCGCGACGTTCTTCATCTGCGGCGCCAGCACCAACGGGCTGGTGCAGGTGCATCTGATCCCGATGTGTCTCGACTTCGGCATTCCCGAACTACAGGCCGCCGGCCTGCTCGCCGCCATGGGCGTGTTCGACTTTGTCGGCACCATCGCATCGGGCTGGCTGTCGGACCGCTACGACAACCGCTACCTACTGTTCTGGTATTACGGCCTGCGCGGTCTGTCGCTGCTGGCGCTGCCCTTCACCGACTTCACCTTCTACGGCCTGTCGCTATTCGCGCTGTTCTACGGCCTCGACTGGATCGCCACCGTGCCGCCAACCGTGCGGCTGACGGCAGCACGTTTCGGTGCGGAACGCGCCGGCCTCGTCTTCGGCTGGATTTTTGCCGGCCATCAGCTCGGCGCAGCGACCGCGGCCTTCGGCGCCGGTC
This sequence comes from Bradyrhizobiaceae bacterium PARB1, assembly GCA_002256345.1. Classification (GTDB taxonomy): domain Bacteria; phylum Pseudomonadota; class Alphaproteobacteria; order Rhizobiales; family Xanthobacteraceae; genus Tardiphaga. Next base: position 885,677 of record NKIY01000002.1, read on the forward strand.
TCTCGCGTACGGTGCTGCTGAGCTACCTGCCGGCCTTCTTCGCCGCCGGCGCGCTGTGCATCATTGCTGCCGTGATCGTGCTGGCGATCAGCAAGGACAAGAAGGTGGCGGCGGCCAGTTGATGGCACCCCCGCCTTCCCTCTCAAACTTGCCTTCAGATAGGAATTCAACATGCGCCGCGTTGTCGTTACGGGGATGGGAGCGGTGTCACCGCTCGGCTGCGGTGTGGAGACCAACTGGTCGCGCCTGCTCGCCGGTCAGTCCGGCATTCGCCTGCTTCCCCAGGACATGACAGCCGATCTCGCTGCCAAAATTGGCGGTCAGGTGCCGGACATCACCGACGATCCCGAGGGTGGATTCGATCCCGACAAGGCTGCGCCCCGCAAGGACCAGCGCAAGATGGACCGCTTCATCCTGTTCGCGTTAATGGCTGCAGACGAGGCCATCGCGCAAGCCGGATGGACTCCACAAAGCGCGCGCGACAAACAGCGCACCGCCACGATCATCGCATCCGGCATCGGCGGCTTTCCGGCAATCGCCGACGCCGTTCGCACGACCGACCACAGGGGTATCCGCAGGCTTTCTCCCTTCACGGTGCCTTCCTTCCTCGTCAATCTCGCGGCTGGCCATGTCTCGATCCGCTATGGTTTTGAGGGACCTCTCGGGGCGCCGGTGACTGCATGTGCCGCGGGGGTTCAAGCGATCGGCGATGCGGTTCGTCTCATTCGATCCGGTGAGGCCGATGTGGCGATCGCGGGCGGCGCTGAAGCCTGTATCGACCGGGTGAGCCTTGGCGGGTTCGCCGCTGCACGCGCCCTGTCCACGGACTTTGTCGCTCGACCGGAAACCGCATCTCGCCCGTTCGATCGGGATCGCGACGGCTTCGTGATGGGTGAAGGCGCCGGCATTGTGGTTGTCGAAGAGCTCGACCATGCGCTGGCGCGCGGCGCGACGCCGATTGCCGAAGTCGTTGGCTACGGTACCACCTCCGATGCCTTTCACATGACCGCGGGGCGCGAGGATGGTGACGGCGCCAAGCGCGCCATGGAGATCGCACTGACCCAGGCAGGTATCGCACCAGGCGACATTCAGCACCTCAACGCTCACGCGACCTCGACGCCAGTCGGCGACCGCGGTGAAATCGAGGCGATCAAGACGATCTTCGGCACGTGCGGCGGCGTTGCCGTCAGTTCCACGAAATCAGCGACAGGCCACCTGCTCGGAGCAGCAGGCGGCCTCGAAGCGCTCTACGCCATTCTCGCATTGCGTGACCAGATTGCACCCGCAACGCTCAATCTGGAGCATCCGGACGAGGCCGCAGACGGGATCGACCTGATCCGCGGCGCCGCACGGCCGATGCCAATCGAGCATGTGCTATCGAATGGGTTCGGTTTTGGCGGTGTCAATGCGAGCGTCGTGCTCCGGCGAGTCTAGACGGGCCCGCTAGGGCCGCATCATCAATCGTGCCGGACCGGGCGTCCGCAACGGCTCCGCAAGGCGCGCGAACTCGCAAAGCAGCGAGCGCGTCTTGAGCGGGTTGATGACCTCTTCTACCCAGAACTTTTCGGCCGAACGGAACGGCGAGCGCAGCTTGTTGAGCCGCTCCTCGATCTCCTCCAGTTTCGCCTTCGGATCATCGGACGCATCGATCTCGGCGCGATAGGCCGCCTCGATGCCGCCTTCCAGCGGGAGCGAGCCCCAATAGGCCGAGGGCCACGCATAGCGCATCGAGTAACGATTGGCCGGCTGATGCACCACACCGGCGACGCCGAAGGCATTGCGCAGGATGATCGTGCACCACGGCACCGTGCTCTGGTTCACCGCCGCCATCGCACGCACGCCATAGCGGATGGTCGCCTGCTTCTCGGCCTCGAGGCCAACCATGAAGCCTGGGCAGTCCATCAGATAGACCACCGGCAGATGGAAGGTCTCGGCGAGATCGACGAAACGGATCACTTTCTGGCAGGCATCCGCGGTCCACGAACCGCCGTAGTGGAACGGGTCGCTTGCCAGCACGAGCACGGCACGTCCATCAAGGCGTGCAAAGCCCGTGATCACAGGGCGGCCGAAATTCGCCGACATCTCGAAGAACGAGCCACGATCCACCACGGCGTCGATGATCGGGCGCATCTTGTAGACTTGCTTGCGGTTGCGCGGCACCGCATTCAGCAGCATGTCCTCCGCCCGCTCGGGATCGTCATTGCAGACCGTGGTGGGCGGCAGCTCGTAGACTGACGACGGCAGATAGGACAGGAAGCGCCGCGCGCAGGCGAAGGCCTCCTCCTCCGTATTGACGGCATGATCGACGCCGCCGGCGCGCGTCTGAATATCGGCGCCGCCGAGCTCCTTCTTGTCGAGTGCAGCACCAAGACGCGCCACCACCGGCGGTCCCGCGACGAACATCGCAGAACTCTTGGTCATCACCGAATAGTGGCAGGCAGCCAGACGCGCCGCACCGAGACCGGCAACGGAGCCGAGCCCAAGACCGACCACGGGTACCTGCGAAAGATTGGCTGTCGTGTACCAGTACCAGCGCGTACCGCCGACGCCGCCGGGCAGATTGGCAGCGCCGCGGGTCTCGATGGTCTTCACGGAACCACCGCCGCCCGAGCCTTCGATCACGCGAATGATCGGCAGGCGCAGCTCATGCGCCATCTCCTCAGCCATCAAGGGCTTGGCGGAGATCGACGCATCGGCTGAGCCCCCGCGCACGGTGAAATCGTCGCCGACCACGACGACAGTGCGGCCCTCGATCCGCGCCCGGCCGAACACGCAGTTCGCCGGGGTCAGCTTCGTCAGCTCGCCCTTCTCGTCATATTCGCCGATGCCAGAGATGGCACCGATTTCGTGGAAGGTCCCCGCGTCGGTCAGTCTGTCGATACGCTCACGAACCGTGAGCCGGCCCTGGTCATGCTGTCGCTTGACCTTGTCAGCGCCGCCCATCTCCCGCGCGAAGGCTTCGCGTCGGGCCAGGTCGTCGAGTTCCGGCTTCCAGTTCATTCATTCCCTCCGGGAGCAGTTTCTTATGGATTGTTGGGGTCGAAGGCGCAGTGGAAACGGCAGCCGTCGTCAGTCCGCTATCGGCGTTCTGGATCATCACGCTGATCGTATCGCCGAGTTGGCGAATGATCGGGCCGACCTCGGTTGCCATGCGCTCGTCGTCATACATGGCCGAGAGCACGCCGATGACCACCACCACATAGGTCTGATAATGCGGTGACCAGATCGGCATGGCGATGCCGGTGATGTGCGGGCTGAACATGCCGCTGGCAATGACATAGCCATGGTCTCGCAGCGACTGCCGGTTCTCCTCGATCCTGCTGCGCAGGATTTCGGCCTCTTCCGGCATCTCGCGGGACATTTCCTTGATCAGCGCGTTACCGACATCCTCGTCGAGCGCGGCGAGATAAGTGTGACCGGCGGCCGTGCGGCCCATGGCGATGCGGCTGCCGGTTGTCGAATGCAGGCCGAGCGCATGATCGGCACGCGCATATTCCAGATAGACCATGTGGTGCCGATCGGGAATCGTAAAGCCGATGGTGCCGGGGATCTGCTCGGCCACTTCCTGCAAGCGCATACGGATGAGATTGCGGACCTGGAGACCGCGCGTCATCGACGTGCTCATCGCCACTGCGCTCGACCCGATGCGGTATTTCTGGTCACCAGGAAGATAAGCAAGCTGGCCCATGCGGGTCAGCGTATGCGTCAAGCGCGATACTGTCGAACGCGGCAGGCCACAGCGCTTTGAAATTTCGAGATTGCCGAGCCGGGCGTCGTGGCCCTCAAAACAGCGCAAGATATCGAATGCGCGCGCGACGACCTGGATCACGTCGCCGTCGCCCGTCTGATCGCTGGCGAGCATACCTTGCTTGCTGAGCCGTTCCGACCGTCGTCCCATAATGCGCATCCTCTCGGGCGGCACTTGTCCGGACGGTCGTCATTGACCTTCACCGCGCGCCGCCATCCCGTTCCATTCTGCGGAATTAAATTCCACTTGCCGGCTACGCTACCTCACGGAATTTCCCGCGACAACACCATGCTGCACGCAACCCCTCATGCTTCTGGCGCGTATCGTCGCAGCTACGCACACCTTTGACGTGCAACGCTCAATGACGACGTTCTTTGCATCATGACGAATGTCAAATTCATCCGCATCGCGATCGTTGCTTGCACACGCCAACGGCGTTGCCATCGCCAAAACCCAATGACATGATCCCAAAACAACAAAAGCAATTCGCAAAGCGAATGCATTCGGGAGGGATCTATGCGTCACCAGCTCATCGGGCTGGCGTCGATAGCTGTGCTAAGCACCGCTGGCGTCGCTCACGCTCAAGACATCAAACTTCCACCATCCATAGCAGTCACCGCCTATGACACCGGCACCGCCGGCTTCAACATCGCTGTCGCCGTGGGCAAGATGATGAAGGACAAATACGGGACGGATGTCCGCGTGCTGCCCGCCGGCAACGACGTCGCCCGCATGGCGCCGCTGCGCGCCGGCCGCGCCGCGATGTCCTGGATGGGCTCCGGCATCTACTTCGCGCAGGAAGGCGTGTTCGAATTCGGCGCCAAGGAATGGGGCCCGCAGCCGGCGCAGGTGACACTTTCGACCATCGACTGCAACGGCGCCTCGCTCGGCGTCGCCAAGGACATCAACGTCAAGGAGATCAAGGATCTCCGCGGCAAACGCGTCGGTTTCGTGGTCGGCTCGCCGGCGCTCAATCAGAACTCGCTCGCCATCATGGCCTATGGCGGCCTCACCAAGGCCGATGTGAAGCCGATCGAATTCGCAAGCTATGGCGCCATGTGGAAGGGCATGGTCAACAACGACGTCGATGCGGCGTTCGGCACCACGATCACCGGCCCCGCCAAGGAAGCGGAGACGTCGCCGCGCGGCCTGATCTGGCCGGCAATGCCGGCCGAAGACAAAGCAGCCTGGCAGCGCGTCAAGCGCATCGCGCCGTTCTTCAATCCGCACATCGCCAGTTGCGGCGCCGGCATCACGCCGCAGACGCCGATCAATCTCAGCACCTATCCCTATCCAGTCGCGACGGTCTACGGCACGCAGAATGAAGACTCGGTCTATGCCATGACCAAGGCAATGATCGTCCATTTCGACGCTTACAAGGACAACGCGCCGGGCGCGCTCGGCCTTGCCGTCAAGGCGCAGACGATGAAGTGGGTCGTGCCGTTCCATCCGGGCGCGGTGAAGGCTTTGAAGGAAGCTAGTCACTGGACTGCCGACGATCAGTCGCACAATGACGGACTGATCAAGCGGCAGGGTGTGCTGAAAGCCGCCTGGGACGGCTATGCCAAGGCCAATGCGTCGAAGAGCGAAGGTGAATTTCTCGATGGCTGGATGAAGGCACGCGCCGATGCGCTTGCCAAGGCCAGCATGCCTAACGGCTTCGAAGAATAGACGACGCGCTCGCCCCGCCCGACATCAGCCGCTGGACACTACTCATGACCTCTTCTTCCGAAACCGCGCGGCTGACTTCCGACGTGCCATCGAAAATGGAGCTCGACGATCCCCACGGGGTCGCCGATCTCCAGGAATCCGAAGTCACGCGCGTGCGCGCGCTGCACGGCGTCTGGCGCTGGGCGCTGATGGCGGCAACGCTCGCCACCATCCTGCTCTGCATCAACCAGCAATTCGCGCTGCGTTTCCTGATGGACTACACGCAGCTCAATACCGAATATTTCTATCTCCTCATCGCGCTAATGCTGCCCTTCACCTTCCTGATGTTTCCGGGAACGCCGAAGGCCGATCTCGATCGCGTGCCGTGGTATGACCTCCTGCTGTTCGTCGCGACTTTCGCGGCAGCCATTTTCCTGATGCTGAACATCCGCAAGGCCGCCCAATTTGGCTGGGAATTCGACGGCGCGCCGACGCCGGTGATCGCGGCCGGACTGGTAATGTGGTTCGTGCTGATGGAAGCGCTGCGTCGCACCGGCGGCTGGAGCTTGCTCCTGAGCGTCGCGCCTTTCACGATCTATCCGATGGTAGCCGACTCCAGTTGGCTCGGTCCGTTTCGCGGCACGCAATCGACGCTGGCGCAGACCACCGCCTACCACGTGTTGTCCGGCGAAAGCCTGCTCGGCATTCCGATCCAGGCCTTTGCCGATACGGTGATCGGCTTCCTCGTCTTCGGTACGGCGTTGATGATGACCGGCGCCGGAAAATTCTTCATCAATATTGCCTTCGCGCTCTGCGGCACCTTTCGCGGCGGCGCCGCCAAGGTCTGTATCTTTGCATCAGGCCTGCTCGGCACGGTCGGCGGCAGTATCGTCTCTAACGTGCTGACTGCCGGCACGATGACAATTCCTGCGATGAAAAAGACGGGCTTCACGCCGTCATATGCCGGCGCCATCGAAGCCTGCGCCTCCACTGGCGCCGTGCTGGCGCCGCCGGTGCTGGGTGCGACTGCTTTCGTGATGGCGCAGTTCATGAACGTCAGCTATGCCGACGTCGCCCTCGCCGCCACCATCCCGTCGGTTCTGTACTATTTCGGTCTGTTCGCGCAGGTGGACTCCTATGCCGCGCGCCACAAGCTGGAGGGCATTCCGCGCGAGGAACTGCCGCGCTTCCGGGATGCGCTGAAGGATGGATGGTACTACCTGTTCGTCATCGCGATCCTGGTCGTGATGCTGCTCTATTTCAAACGCGAGAGCCACGCGCCATTCTACGCCACCGCACTGCTGGTGATCCTGCATCAATGGTCGGGGCCCGCACCATGGAAGAGCGGCAACACGCTGGTGCTGCTGCTCGCCATCGCCCTCACCGGCGCCATGCTGTGGCTGGATGCACCCAACTCGATCCTGTGGGGCATGTGCATTCTCGCGGCGCTCAACGAATTCTTCCCCGGCAAGAACTGGGGCGGCGCGCGCTGGCTGCATTTCCTCGAACTGAACGGCAAGACGTTCGTCGAGCTGATCGCCATTCTCGCGGGCTGCGGCTTGCTGATCGGCGCATTCTCGCTCACCGGCGTGATCTCCAGTCTCGCCAACGACCTCCTGAATATCGCCGGCGGCAACGTCTTCCTGTTGCTGGTGATGTGCGCCTTCACGAGTCTGGTCCTCGGCCTCGGCCTGACCACAACCTCTTGCTACATCTTCCTCGCCATTCTGGTGGCGCCGGCGCTGGAGAAGCTCGGCCTCAACAAGATGGCCGTGCACATGTTCATCTTCTACTGGGGCATGCTGTCGTCGATCACGCCGCCAGTCGCCATCGCCTCCTTCGCCGCAGCCGGCATTGCGGGCGCGCCGGCGATGAAGACGGGCTGGCAGAGCATGTGGGTCGGCAGCATCATCTATTTCATTCCGTTCTTCTTCGTGCTGAACCCGTCGCTGCTGCTGCAGGGCGCCAATCCCTATCCAGAAGCGCTCGGCCTGACGGCCCTCGCCTGTATTGGCATCGTCTTCATCTGCGGCGGCATTCAGGGCTATCAAGCCTATGTCGGCGATCTCCGCCGCGCCGGCACGATGGAATGGCCGCTACGCGTGCTGCTCGTTCTCGGCGGCATCACGCTGGCAACGCCCGGCGGCGGCATCAATCCGCTATCGCAGTGGCAGATATTGATACTGGCGCTGGCGATCCTGGTGCCGACGGTGCTGGTGGCGCTGGCGCTGGTGAAGCGGGGGAAGCCGGAGCTTGCTGTGTCGTAATCGCGGCAAGTCAGGAAAGATCGATCAAAACTCTTCCGGGCACGGATCGATGATCTTCCACAGCTCCATGCCGTTCTTGACCTTCTTCATCTCCGGCGTGAGGCCGCCATTGCGAGAGAGCCAGTCTTTCACGGTCGCCGGATAATAGGACATCAGGTCCGAGGTGCCCTCATAACTGATGACCTTCATGCCAAAGGTGAAAGACTTGTCGTAATAGGCCTGATGGAAGCCGAGGCTGGCGCGCGGAGTGACGCAGACCTTGTTGAGCGGCACGATGCCGAGCACCAGTGTGCAGGCTGAATTGCAGATGCCGTCGATGATCACGCGCTCGCGGCGATCACGGATGCGCTCATACTTCGCCTTGTATTCCTCGACATAGCCGCCGTGATCGCGGGTGATGCGCAAATCGGCATGTGCGGGCGCGACGAACAGCGTCACCAGCGAGGTCAGCAGAGCCAGCAAGGAAAGGCGCATCGGGCCATGGAACCGGTAAGAAAAAATCCCCCAAAGCCGCCGCCCGTGGGGCATTGGCCTAGCCGTCCGATTCTGGCCGGACAGTGCTAGCAATTCGTTAAGCATCGGCTTTGAGCGAAAAAAAGGCAGGAACTTGTCCTGCCTCGTTTCGTCTAGCCGTTGAGGAACATCCGGTAAACCGGATTGTCCGTCTCATCCTCATAGGGATAGCCCAGCGCATCCAGCCGCTCGCCCATGCGGCCGCGATCGGCTTCCGGCAGCTGCAGGCCGACCAGGATGCGGCCGTAATCGGCGCCGTGGTTGCGGTAATGGAACAGCGTGATGTTCCAGTCCGGCTCCATCTGATCGAGGAATTTCAGCAAGGCTCCTGGCCGTTCCGGAAATTCGAAGCGGAGGATCACCTCCCCCTTCAATTCCGGCGGCGCGCGCCCGCCAACCATATAGCGAATATGCAGCTTGGCCGTCTCGTCGGCGCTGATGTCGAGCACCTTGTAGCCGAGATCGCGCAGCTGTTCGATCAGCTTTGCCTTCTCTTGCCGGGCATCGGTGAGCTTGATGCCGACAAAGACATTGGCGTCCTTCGCTTCGGCGTAGCGATAGTTGAATTCGGTAATGACCTGATTGCCGATGGTCTGGATGAAGCGGCGATAGCTGCCGGGCTTTTCCGGGATCGTCACGCCAAGCAGGATCTCGCGGGCTTCGCCAACTTCGGCGCGCTCCGCCACGTGGCGGAGGCGATCGAAATTCATATTGGCGCCGCTGCAGATGGCGACCAACGCACCGGTGCGCGTGGGGTTCGCCGTGGCATAGGCCTTGAGCCCGGCGAGAGCCAGCGCCCCCGCGGGCTCGGCGATCACGCGCGTATCCTCGAACACATCCTTGATCGCCGCGCACATCTCATCGGTGTCCGCCGTAATCACATCGTCGAGCAGTTCGCGACACAGGCGGAAGGTCTCAACGCCGGCCTGCCGCACGGCAACGCCATCCGCGAACAGGCCGACGCGATCGAGCACGACGCGGCCGCCTGCCTCGATCGCCGCCTTCATCGAAGCGGCATCGGCAGGCTCGACACCGATGACTTTCGTTTCGGGCCGCAGGAATTTGATGAAGGACGCGATCCCGGACGCAAGCCCGCCGCCGCCGATCGGCACGAACACGGCCTCGATCGGATCGGGATGCTGCTGCAGGATCTCCATGCCGACGGTGCCCTGTCCGGCGATCACATCGGGATCGTCATAAGGATGCACGAAAGTCAGATTCTGTTCGGTCTCGAGCTTACGCGCATGCGCGGCCGCTTCGTCGAATGTGTCGCCGATCAGAACGGCATTGCCGCCCCAATAGCGGACAGCATCGACCTTGATCGGCGGGGTGGTCACCGGCATCACGATGGTCGCCTTGATGCCGAGCTTCTGCGCCGACAGCGCCACGCCCTGCGCGTGATTGCCGGCCGAGGCGCAGATCACGCCCGCGGCGCGCTGCTCTGCCGAGAGCTGCGCGATGCGGTTATAGGCGCCGCGGATCTTGAACGAGAATACCGGTTGCAGATCCTCACGCTTCAGCAGCACCGGGCTGCCAATACGGGCGCTGAGGCGCACCATATTGTCCAGCGGCGTCTGCACCGCGACGTCATAGACGCGGCTGTCGAGTATCTTGCGAACGTAGTCGGTCACGGCGAAGTCCTGAAACATGGCGCCGCGCAATCCAGCGCGGCCAAGCTGAGGGGCGAGATGGGCACCGAAATGCGAGGAAAATCAAGCCCGTTCTGTCGATGGACACCCATGACGGATCCACCGGTCAAGACTTACAACGTTTTGCTAAGGACAGCATAGAGCCCGCCGCGCAGGTCTCCCGCCGTCGAAACGTCTGGACCCGCGCCGGCATCGCCGGCTTGCCGCGATTGGTATCGCGTCGGGGGCCCCTCAAATAGCGATCAGGCTTGCTGCAGTGACCTTGCCGGCTCCGGAGCGCGTACGGTCTGTTCCCACGGACAGGCCATCGCAAAGACCATCCAGAACAACACACCGATCTCGCCCGAGGCGATGCTGGTCAGCGGCATATGAATGAGAAGTGCGCCAAGCGCGAGCGAGCCGAGCACGACGCCCTCGCGCGTCGGCATCCGCCACGCTGCCGAGACGCTCCACAGCATCACCCAGATATAAGCGGCAAGACAGATCATCCCGACCGGAATGCCGAATGTCTGGCCATCGATCGGCATGGCACCGGCCACGCCGACATCGGTGAAGGTGAAGCCCGATCCCCATAGAAAACTGTCGGGCGCATTCCACAGCGTGACGAATTCTTCAAGGCGCTCGGCGCCGCTGCCATCTTCCGACCCGCTGCCAAGCGACTGCAGGCGCGTGGTGATGACATCGCCGAACGGCGTGAACAATACCGCGCAGGTTGCCGCGATCGCGATACCGACACCGGTCGTTACCGCGCGCACCCGCGTCGCTGCGAACACCATGCAGAACAACACGCCGAGCGCGAGCCCGAGCCAGCCCGCGCGGTAGAGCGACAGCAGCAGGCCAAGCGCGGCCGGCCCCATCGCCAGCAGCGACTGCCAGCCCGGCCGCAGGAAGCCGAGCAACAGCAGGCCTGTTGCAGTGAACGTGCCGTAGGTGGCTGGACCGTTCATGGTGCTGAACACGCGCACCATATAGGGCAGCGGATAACCGGCTGAAGTGATGCTGGCATAGTTCATCCAGAACCGGTCCCAGGCGGGCGGATCGACATATTGCCAGATGCCGTAAAGTCCGGTGATCGGCAGCACCACGAAGAAGGCGCTGGCCATGGCATTGACGAGTTCGCCGTCCGACTTCGCGCGCAGCTGCAAGGCAACGGCATAGAGGACCGGCGCGCTCCATTTCAGCGCCCCGCTGGCTGCATTCACCCAGTCGTTTTGCAGCATCGACGCCGCAGCGGCATAGGCGATGCAGAACAGGATAATCACCGGGGCAATCAGCCATGGATTTCGTGGCCGTTCGGTCAGCGACAGCCACGTCCAGATGCTTGGCAACGGCATCAGGATGAACATCAACGGGCCGATCAGCATGATGCTGGACTGATCGAAGCCGACCGTGACATCGACGAAGCGCCGCACGAATGGGGCAAAGGCGAACAGCAGGATGGCCGCCTGCACATGCGCCGCGGCGCTCCGGCGCCAGGCATACCAACCCGCCACCGCGCAGCCGACCACGAATAGCGGCCGCGACAGCGATCCCAATGCCGGCCCGATGGCCGTCGTCACCACGAGCAGCAGCACAGCCGGCAGCCATCCCGCAAACAGCAGGTCCAGGAAACGCTGTATGAGTCGGGCCCGGTTCATCCCGCCAGATTACAACGATCCCAGGATGCGCTGAAGACAAGCTTGCCACGGGAGAGCGGGACGAAAGGGCTAGCTTTTGCCATCGCTATGACTATGGTGCCGTCCGCGTGCACTCGTAGCTCAGCTGGATAGAGCATCGGATTTCGATTCCGAGGGTCGGGCGTTCGAATCGCTCCGAGTGCGCCACTCAGCACCACCTGTAAGCACTGAGAATACTGGCGTTTTTGCCAACTTTGATGCTTGCCATCACCACCCCGTCAGCGTGAACGCAAGGGGATCAAGGTGCACGAAAAATCCCGCTAGCGGACACAAAGTCCCAGACTCATTCCCCTCTCGTTCGTGGAGGGCTGGACGATGAGCGACGTCGAAGAACTGGTCGCTAGAGCGATCTGCGGCGTCCACAATGAGAACGCCGAACACATCTTCCAGCACATGCGTGAGTGCTATCTGAAGGAGGCTCGCGCAGCTATTGCTGCCAAGTCCGCATCGCGATGGCGTCCAATCCCGTCGGCGCCGAAGGATGGGACGAAGATCGACCTGCTCTAGCCTATGAAATACGTTGAGCCATGCCCCTACACCAAACCCGAAGCAGCCGCTGCCCGCCTATTTGAAATCGCAAAGGCCATCGGCGCCGACCGAAGAGGCCTTGTCTCGATCGGTGCGTGGAACGCGACCTTCCTCAATAGGGACAAAGCCAACGCTGCCGAATACGCGCTTGGCCGGGATCATCTCATCGCAAGTGGTCTTATCGAGATGGACGGCAGCGGCGGCTACATCACGCGGGGTCCAAACTGCGCCCCCGCGGATCGAGCCGAAATGAGCGAAGAGCTCAAGTTTCCGGCCGCATCGCTCGGACTGCGCTGAGGGCGCACGTGAGTGGCGGCTTCATCATGTGGAAGGGTGGGCCACCAACATGAAGCGCGTGACCAAAAAGCCATCGGGACTGGCGTCCAAGAAGCGCCTCCCAGCGCCTCGGAAGACCGTGAGTGTGGACGAGCACATTGGAACAGCTATCGCAGCAATCCGCGCCGACAAGCACCTCACCCAGACCCAGCCGGCAGACGCTCTAGGCATCAGTCCTCAGCAGCTGCAAAAGTACGCAAGCGGAAAGAACAGGGTCTCGGCAGCCCGCCTCTATGAAATCTGCTGAATCCTCGACGTCCCCATCTCGCAGCCCTTCGAAGAGCTCGGAGTCTGAAAGCCAGCCGCGATTAGAACGCCTGTGCGGTAACCCGATCCGTGATGCGCGGCGCACTGTAAGGTTCGTGTAAGCCAATCCCCGCGACATGTTGCCTTCGAGCTACATCGCCATGATGGAATCAGTGACAGATTGTCGCAGGCGCCCGATCTTGGCGCGCTAGTGGCTTGGGGTTTCAAATGAAGAAGTTTCTGCTTGCTGCGACCGCACTGGTTGCGTTCGCTTCGATCGCGCCGGCGACGGCTGCCGATCTCGCTGCCCGTCCTTACACCAAGGCTCCCGCTCTCGCTCCGGCCGCGGTCTATGACTGGACCGGCTTCTACATCGGCGGTCACGTCGGTGGCGACTGGAATGGCAACAGCACGTTCGGCGGCAACAACAATGGCCGCTTCATCGGCGGTGTCCAAGGTGGCGCTGATTGGCAGTTCGGCGGCAACTGGGTTTTTGGCGTCGAAGCCAACTATAGCTGGAAGACCAGCGGTAACGGCAATGGCTTCGCCTTCGTTGACCCGGCTGGTGCAGGTCTCCTGACCAACAATTCCAGCAACCGTGGCATTGGCTCGGCTACCGCCCGCCTCGGCTACGCCTGGGGCCCGACCCTGCTCTACGTCAAGGGCGGCTACGGCTTCCGCGACAACACCAACACGGTCGTGACAGTTGCCGGTGCCCCGGTCGCGTTCACTTACGACCGCAAGTCGAGCGGCTACACCGTCGGCGCTGGCCTCGAATATCTGTTCACCCAGAACTGGTCGGGCAAGATCGAGTATCAGTACTACAACTTCGGCAATTCGCAGTTCACTGCCGGCCCGGTTGCTTTGACGGGTCTTGGCTCGTTCCGCAGCGACGAGCACACCATCAAGGCTGGCCTGAATTACCGCTTCAACTGGGGCGGTCCGGTCGTCGCCAAGTACTAAGCTTTCCAATCTCCTCCAGAACAACTCAAGCCCGGTTTCGCGCCGGGCTTATTTTTTTGCTCGCGTTCTCTACGAAGCTCGGTCTGTAAGGTTGGTGTAAGCCGAGCAGGATAGCGCTCCCGCTGCCTTCGCCAAGGTGAGTCAGCCCCTGCCTCGAAAAGCGAAGGCCCGGAGCCGCCCTTCTCAGGAGCGGCTCCGGTTTTTTCGCGGCCAGCACATCTTGTCGGGGCTGCCTCAAGGCAAAAAGGCCGCCCAGCGCGAAGCTGAGCGGCCAAATTTCAATTTAGGTGGAAATCCCGATATCAACCTTGCTGCCATCTATGTCTCAACAGAGTTAGATCGCGCAAGGAGGTCTGATCTCATCCCAAGACCATCAGACCTCCACGAGAATGCGCTTAAGCCATCGCGAGCATTGGCTAGCACCGTGAGCACGCCGTTCAAGTGGCGTTGTTGCACGGGATTTTTGAGCTGACTTGTTAGATCTAACGTTGCGGGCAACTGGCCAGGCAGCCCCATGAACTGGACACGGACGGAATACCCAGCCTGAGCAAACATGCCAATCACTTGAGCAAATCCTTCAGACAGATACCGCTTCAGCGGATCGATGATCGTGAAGGTCACATCGTTGCGGTCGATATCGTCGGGCCTGATTACGATCCCGGAAATATCCGGTCGCCAATCATCGGAAAGCTGCGGCATTGAGCGCCACAAGCAGTGCCAACCAGAGCAGACGCTCGGCCGCACAGAGTAGACTTCGCAGCCAACGCCCTCAGAACAATGAGTGCAAAGGACGTTAGACGGCTTCTGCAGGCCATCCGTATCTATGGCAATGAAGCGACAGCATTCGACACAACCACCGCACACACGACCTTCGACAAGCGACATCCATACCTCCCATTTTGCAGCAGGAGATATGCGTCTTTGGCGCAGAGAAAAGACTGCCCGGACTACACCGCGGCAATGCGGACCATTAATCTTTCCTTTTGGTGATGCAAGATTGGAAGGCTGAGGATTGACCCAATCGGCCTTGGCCAGCCCGGCGCTTCAGGATTCGGTAACGCGTCGGGCTATTTCATTTGCGACGGTGCGGGTTCTCGCCACGGACGCTCAGCGCGTCGTCAATCCTCTCGGCGAGCTCTTCGAGCGCATTCATGTGCTTCACCTGGTGCTGCCGATCTAGCGCCGCAGCACGCGACATCAGGCGAAGCCTTGATAAGTCCGCTACGACGAGCTTTATCGGTTCCAGAATGACCGCGTCGTCTTGAAACGCCGCCATTTCTTGCGCAGCGTTTTCTCCGCTGCAATCTCGTCGCGGACCTGCCAGCCGATCACCGTACCGATGGCGAGATGAAGCGCGGCCTGATCGTCTTGCCGGATGGAACCGAGCAATCCGCGGATGCTCGCGCTGTCGCACACGTGCCCCAGACTCTTTTGAAGCCCGGCGAGCCGAGCCAAGTAGCGCTTGGCGGGCGCATGGCCGGCGTAAAGTGGCAGGAAGAATTCCGACGCATAGCGCAGCTTCTTGAGTTCGATCCTGAGACCGTGCCGTGCAGCGGTGTCGAGCTGCCGGAAGTGCGCGCCGCGCTTGAGCGCCTTTCGCTGCAGTCGTGCCAGAATTTTCTCGGCGAGCGCCGGCATCGGCTGCGACAGCACAGCCAGCGCATCGCTGTCCACGTCGTTGCGCCAGCTGCGGTGCTCGACCCAACGCCCGAGCGAAAGCAGAAAGCGGCTACAGCGTGGATCGTCGAGAACGGCGTGCAGGCGGGCATAGCTCGACATGCGCTGCCGTTCGATTGCCCCGCGCAAACCGCCGAAGTCGACCTCTGGCGTCGTCGCCGCCACGCGAGAAGTGATCGTAGATGCGAAGACGTCCCAATCGCGGGCCCGGCCGAGCTGCCGCATCAGCCACTTCGCCTCGCTGTTGATCGCCTCGAACGCAGGCGATGGAATCTCGTGCCGGAACAGCACACAGATCGTGCGCAGACGGCGCAAGGCAACACGCATCTGGTGCACACCTTCGGCGCCAGATTCCTGCTTTGCCACAGCGTGGTTGCTCAAGAGATGGTGCCAGCAGGCCGCGACCAGCAGCGCGACGACATCATCAACGGTATGCTCGGCCGTGATGTTAACGGGTTCGCTTCTTGCCGCAGGCTGCACGACATCGAATGCCAGCGCATAGCCGCGTTCCGCCTTGCTTCGTGTGCCGATCTGCAGCGGCGCGGCGTCGAGCAATTGCGTTCCGAGATCGAACAGTGCGGCAGCGTTGCCGCTCTTTAGTTCGAGCTCGATTTCGGACAGGGCTTCCTGACGCGAACCGGCCTCGATTGTCCCCACGTCGAAGGCGACTTCGACGGATGCATCGGGCAGATCGAGCTGCCGGGCATGCCGGCGAACTCTTGTCGCAAACGCAGGGACGAGCGCGTCAGGCGCAAGCGTCGTCACCGGATCGCCGATCTCGGCGGCGGGAAGCCGCGCCAGATCGGGCGCCATGCCGTCAACCGGCGTTTCCCACTGCCGTCGCGCTAACGGCTGTCCAATCTCGGGCCGCAGCTTCAGCGTCTGAACGAAATGCTTGCCACTGTGCCGCACCCGCAGCGACATGCCGCGCTGAAACAGCGCCCCATCCGGCGTGTCGTAGTAAACTGTCTCCAGCCGGCGGACGACGCCGCGATTGCGCGCATGCTGCACGATGACGGGCATCTCGGACAGCTTTTCCAGAATATCTTGCGGCGCCAGCAGCTTCAGTTCGATTTCCGCTTGTTCGCCCGGTCGTGCGGCAATTGCCGCGCCAGCGGGATCCGGCTCGATTGGCTGCTGGAGATTCAACGGTCACTCCATCGGAATGGCACATAAATATTTTATGACAACAAAAGGCACGTCCAAGATGGCGCCGGGATGACGCTGCCTGGCGCGATGGCAATCCTGAAGCGGCCGGAGACCAGCGCGATCTAACGGCTATCAGGACGGCGCGAACGAGGCGCTGGCAACCGGCAGATGACGGCCTTCAAAGAAAACATTGCCTTGCAGATGCCCTGCTTCACCTATGAACGGCCTCGTTGCACCCAATCGGCGCATCTATTTACCGGCCATTTGCATCCTCGGCCTTATGTTCCCTGCATTGAGGATGCATGGATGATCCCTGAGAAGCGAAATGCGGGCCGCGTCACGTTCGAACGCGGTTTTCCGGTCTGGCTAATGGCCATCGACGGCACGTGGCGGCGCAATTGCCGCATGATGGATGTCTCGGAGACCGGTGCCCGCCTTATCGTCGAGAGCTCCATCGAGGGCATCAATCTCAAGGAATTTTTTCTGCTGCTGTCGTCCACAGGCCTCGCTTTCCGCCGCTGCGAGCTTGCCTGGGTCAATGGCGAGGAAATCGGCGCTACCTTCTTGCGCCAGGGTCCGAAGAAGAAGCCGGACCGAAAGGTCGAGGCTGAAGTCTAGGGCATGATCCCGAAAAGTGGATTTCGGTTTTCGGACGGGATCATGCCAAAGCTGGCAAAGGTTCCGCACGGCACCATCACCATCGCGTGCGTACAGGCGTCGCCATGCGTGAAAATCATGTGACCATTCGCTAGGGAACACGAGCGCGTCTCAGGTCTTTTCTCCCGCGTATCAGGTGCGTTTGACCGCCACGATTTTCGGGAGCTCACCATGAAAGACTTTTCCAACGCTGCTTTTCCGCCAGAGATGATTTCGATGATGCAGAAAGCGCTCGACGGGGCCGTGGCAACTTTGCCGCATCCCGTCAGTTCGGTTCATGTGCAGTCGATCGCGGAGAGTATTCTGCGCACCACTCGCGATGGCGAACGTGATCCCAAGATGCTGCAAACGATGGCGCTGCTCGAATTGCAGCTGAGCGAGCGCTGATGTCTTTGATGGCGTGAGCTAGCAAGAGGGCGTGCAGATAATTGCAATTCGGGATCAGTCAGCCGTCCGCAGCCGCCGCATCGTGAATTTGATGTCGCCGTCCGGCAACTCCTGCCAGTGTTCCACTTCGCTCATATAGGCTTGCTTCGGAAAGCGATCGAGGAAGGCCCGCGCCGTCTTGCGGGCATCCTCGCGCTTCTGGGTGAAAGTCTCGCGGACATAGCCATCGTCCCGCAATCGCCGCTGCCGGCGTTCGGCCATTCCCTCCGCCAGGTCGCGCGGCGTTTTCGGCACGGTTGCAACTCCATACAAGGGCAACGACGACAACCAGATTGGCATGGAACCGGCGCCGATCAAGCGCAAAAAGAAAGGGCGCCATAGTGGCGCCCTTTCCCTGGTCTCGCTGATCCGAGCGCCGAGGCGCCCGAGCCGGTTCACGATACAAAATCTATGTCGTGAACTTAGCGGGCGGCCTCAGCGAGGTGACAGCGCTTGGAATGAGACACTGGACCACCTCCTTTCATTGTTGACGGAGAGTCCAATATAGACCGATTGCGCCGATTGTTAACCCCTTGGCTAGTTCCAATGCGTTTGACGCCAAGTCACAGGATTGCCATAGTACGATCGCGCAACCAAGGGACGGGTTGTCGGCACTAGGAAGCGATGAAAAACGGGCTGTACTCTATCCATGTCGTGTTGCTGGATGGACGCTCCGGTAAAGGCAGCGGAGTCGTAACCTTTCGCGACGGCGAACTACTCGGCGGCGACGCCTACCTCTTCTATGTAGGCAGCTACGCCGTCAATCACGAGGCCGGCACCTTCAAGGGCGAGGTCTCGGTGATGCAGCACACGCCGAGTCCCGATATGAGCCCGCTGTTCGGCAATCAAAAGCAGCCGGTTGGCATCGGCCTCACCGGCACTTTCACTGATACGACGGCGACGATGAACGGCACAGCACTGGTTGGCAAAAACAGCCAGATTTTTCGCGCGACGCTGCGCAAGCTTGCAGAATCCGAAAAGTAGATCCCCCGTCTGCTATTCGGCCGCCATCTCCGGCGGCGCATTGCGCGGGAGGATGATCTGGATGCGCGTGCCCTGCCCCGGCTCCGAATACAGTTGCAGACGACCGCCAAGTCGGCTGGTGACGATGCTGTAGACGATATGCAGGCCAAGCCCGGTGCCCCCCTGATCGCGCCGCGTGGTGAAGAATGGATCGAAAGCGCGGCGTCGCACGTCGGGCGTCATGCCCACGCCGTTGTCCGAGAACAGAATCTCGACGTGATCGGTGCCGGATTCTCGCACTTTGATCTCGACAGCGCCGCCGGTTCCGCCGGGAAAGGCATGGGCCACCGAATTCAGCAGCAGGTTCGTCAGCACCTGCCCGTAAGGACCGGGATAGCTGTTCATCGTCAGGTTCGGTCGGCAGTCGACCGCAAGCGCCAGCTTTTCCTTACGCAGCCCCGGCTTCAAGCTCATCACCACTTGCTCGGTGAGATCGGCGAGGTCGAACACGCGCTGATCTGAATAGTTGCGGTCCGCCGCCACCTGCTTGAAGGACTGGATGAGTTCGGCCGCACGATTGAGATTGGCGACGAGCTGCGACGCCGCGTCGCGATTGGCGTCGATAAATTCGTTCAGTGACGAACGCCGCAGCTCGCCGCGCGCCACGTCGTCGGCGAACTTCGCCACGCGCCGCTCGAGTGACGACGCCACCGTCAGGCCGACGCCCACCGGATTGTTGACCTCATGCGCCACGCCTGCGACCAGGCGTCCGAGCGCCGCCAGCTTTTCGGCTTCAATCAGCGAATTCTGCGTCTCGCGCAAATTGCGCAGCGCATCTTCAGCCGCGTCGCGCGCCTTGCGCATCTCGTGTTCTGTGCGCTTGCGCTCGCCGATATCCAGCGCCACCGTGACGATATTCTCGATCTCGCCGTCTGCACGCAGCAGCGGCATCTTGTTGACCAGCCATTGACGCATCACACCGGATGCGTCGCGATATTCCTCTTCGTAGAAGCCAAGGCCTTCTTTGGCGGCGAGCACACGTTTGTCAGGAGCGTCGGTCTTCGAGGCGCCATAACGCGCCATCAATTCACCGGTCGTCTGCCCGATCGCCTCGCCGGGCTCGATGCCGAAGAGGTTGGCCATATAGCGATTCATCAGCACATAGCGCAGATCGGTTTTCTTGACATTGATTACCGCAGGCACCGTATCGATCACCTGCTGCAACAGGCGTCGCCCTTCGAACACCGCAACTTCTGCACGCTTCTGGTTGGTGATGTCACGGACCGTGCCCTCATAGCGTACGACCACGCCATTCTCATCGCGCACCGTGGTGGCACTGTCCGACAGCCACAGGATTGTCTGTTCGCGCTGATAGACCTGATACTCGAACTCGCGCACCATACCGTCGCGTTCCATGCAGCGCTGATATTCGAGACGTGCGCTGGGATCGACATAGATGTCCTTGGAGATATCAAGCGTTGCACGGATCAGGTCTTCCGGCGTGTCGAACCCCATCATCCGCGCCAGGGCCGGATTGGCATTGAGTAGCGCGCCGGCCGGCGTCGTCACATAGATTCCGTCGACCGAGTCCTCGAACAATTTGCGATAGCTCTCCTCCGCGTGGCGCTGTTCAGCAAGAGCACGCACAGCCGCCTCGCGTGCCGCATCGGCCTCAACCAATGTCTTGCGGAATACTTCTGCCGCGCGCGCGATATCGCCTATCTCATTGTTCAGTACGGTTGCGGGGATCGCCGTCTGCTGCCGTCCGCCGGCCAGCGCGTGAATAGCGCGTGCGATGGCTTTGAGCGGGCGGACAATACGCCGTACGACAAAGAGTGCCGCCATCAGGCCAATCAGAACGCCAGCCGTGCCGAGCGCAATGCTCTGCCAACGCGCCTCGGTAAGTATCCTGGCAAAGTCCTGAGAGAGTTGGCGCCCGCGGTTGGTGCTCAGCTCGCGGAGCGAGTCAGTGACGCGATCGATCTGCTGTCCCTCGGTGCCGAGCACTTCGCGGTCGAGATCGGCGATCTGCCGCTCAGTCGTCGAAACGGCGATAATCGCATCCGCATAGGCATCGGCAGCAACGCGCAATGCGGGCTGATTGATCGGTATGACCCGCATGTCGCGCGCCGCCTGCTCCGCACGCATGGGATCGCGCCCAAGCAGCGCCGCAGAAATCTCGCTCTGGGCCTGAAACATGCGCTTGGCGCCGGCCGTGTTGATTATGTCGGGCACGGCATCCTCGAAATTCTGACGCAGAGGCGGCAGCGAGGCGAGCAATTTGCTACGCTGCGCGATCAGAGCAGTAATTTGAGCAATGCCCTTCCGGTAGTTAGTTAATCGAACATCGACGCTATCGATCATGTCGCCCTGCTCGGGCGCCAGGTCGGAGCGGTTTGTCTTCAGGAGATCGTCAAGCGCTGCCGCTGCCTCGGATACTTTCTCGGGCCGCGCATCGGGATCAGTGACATAGTCGCGGGCTGCGAGCCGCAGGTCGCTCAGGCGGCGATCGATGTTCTCGGCAAGATCGCCCACGGCCTGCAACCGCTGCAACTCGGCAAAGGTGGTATCGATATGCCGGACGGCAACGACATTGGCGACGCCCATCACCAGGATCACCGCCAATACACAGAGAAATCCGCTGAATGTCAGTTGCCCGATCGAGAGCGCAGACGATCGAGCCTTTTCAAGAAATGCCGAAATGGCGGAAGACATGACGCGGGACCGGTCTCCTGACCGCGCTAATATATCCCGACTTGATCAAAGGTGGAACGTGTCGGACGGCCCGAATGCCTCGAACCGTCCGACATGGTTTCTACCGTGGCTTCACCCCGCCGATATCACTTCGGCCGGATTGCATCCGCCGTGCCCTGGATGAACGCCTGGATCTTGGTAATGTCCGCTTCCGTCAGCTTACCGGTAAAATCCGGCATGCCTTTATCCTTGAACGGACCGTTGAAAACGATGTCCTTGAGGTTCGAGATCGTCTCAGGCGCGGCATAGCCGAGGTTCGGCACGTTACCGCCCTTATCAACGCCGGGCACGCCGTGACAGGCCGCGCAGGCACTGACATAGATCGCCGTTCCGTCCGGCACGTCCTTCGGATCGTATTTCACGCCCTTGAGAAGATTGCCGATCTGGTACTTCGTGAACTCCGGCAATGGCGCCTTGCCGCCGATGGCGAAGGTGTAAACCGTACCCGGCCCTTCCCGATCCGTCGCTCGCTGGGTGATGCCGAACACGCCACCCCAGCCGACCGCGATGGAGACATACTGTTTGCCATCCACCTCATAGGTCGATGGCGCCGCCACCGCACCGGTGCCAACCGGCGTCTCCCACAGTTTCTCGCCCGTCTTCGCATTGTAGGCGACGAAGCGGCCGTCTGCCGTACCCTGGAAGACGAGATTGCCCGCTGTGGTCAGCGTCCCGCCATTCCACGGCGCAACATATTCGGCACGCCAGGCTTCCTTCTGCTGCACCGGATCCCAGGCAATGAGGCGTCCGAATGGCAGGTTCTTGGGCGGCTCGGCGTTAAGTGTGAAGCCAATATTCCATCCGGTCGCCGCGGCGTATTTGAATGGCCCGGGTTCGTTCTGAGCAAACTTCTTCTCGCCGGTAAGATTGAGCGGAACGCCCTGCGCCGGCAGGTAGACGAGACCGGTCTGCGGATTGAACGACATCGGATGCCAGTTGTGTGCGCCGAACGGCCCGGGGATGCTGTCGAACGACTTGTCCGGCGACCGTGCCTCCGGCACCTCGATCGGACGGCCATCAGCGCCGTAGCCGGTCGCCCAATTCACATCGACGAAGTTCTTCGCCGAGATGAACTTGCCATTGGTACGATCGATGACGAAGAAGAAACCATTCTTCGGCGCGTGCAGCACCACCTTGCGTGGCTGGCCATCGATATTGATGTCAGCAAGGATCATCGGCTGCGTCGATGTGTAGTCCCAGTTATCGCCGGGCGTTTCCTGATAATGCCAGAGATACTTTCCGGTATCGGCATTCAGCGCGACGATGGAGCCGAGGTAGAGATTGTCGCCGCCGGCCGGACTGCGGATATGCCGGTTCCACGGCGAGCCGTTGCCGGTACCGATATAGACCATGTTCAGATCGGGATCGAAGGTGATGCTGTCCCAGGCTGAACCGCCACCACCATTGATCCAGTACTTGCCGGCAGGATCCCATGTCTTCGCCGCCGCAGCCATCGACTCGTCCTCGAACGGCTTCGATGGATCGCCGGGTACGGTAAACCAGCGCCATTTCTGATCGCCGCTATCAGCGTCATAAGCGGTGACATAGCCGCGCACGCCATACTCTGCGCCGCCGTTGCCAATCACCACCTTGCCATTGAAGACGCGCGGTGCGCCGGTGATGGTGTAGGACATCTTGCGGTCGATGACCGTGTCCTTCTCCCAGACCTTCTGTCCGCTCGCGGCATCGATGGCGATCAGGCGCCCGTCATAAGCGCCGACAAACACCTTGCCCTTGTAGAGGGCAACGCCGCGGTTCACCACGTCGCAACAGCCACGATAGCCCTTCTCGCGATCGACCTGCGGGTCGAACGTCCACAGGCGCTTGCCCGTCCGCGTATCGACGGCATGGACGACACTCCATGGCGCCGAAACATACATGATGCCGTCGACCACCAATGGTGTCGCCTCGACACCACGAGTGGATTCGAGGCTGTAGGTCCACATCAGGCCGATATCCTTGACGTTGGACGCGTTGATCTGGTCGAGCTTGCTGAAGCGCGTCTCCGCATAATCGAGACCATAGGTCGGCCAGTCCTTCGACGTCGCCGCATTGGCGTTGATCGCCGTGCTATCGATGGCACCGACGACAGACTTGATGTGATCGGGCGTCCCCTTGGTTTGCGCGAAGGCGGAATTGCCGATCAATGCCGCGCCGAATGCGAGGACCAAGGATGCACTGCGCCATCGCGCGGGCGGGTTCTCCGAAAATCGTTTTGTTGAAATGGGTGTATCGCTATCGTTCGGACGCCAGCAAGCATCCAGGCGAGCAGGTTCTCTCATGCGTCTCACTCCCAATGGCCTCTCACGGGCCTGCGAAGATGTTACGCGCTATGCGTGCATCGTCAACCGATGAGAACGCCCCTCATCTGCTCATCTGCGAAATTGTAGTTTTGCAGCGCACTGCGCATGTTGCGCAGCATCGAGCTCCAACGAGATGCAGCACGAGCCCTGGCGTCCGCATTGAGCGAATGCTTCGCAATGAAACAAGATACGCGGGCAGGCCCGCGCATGACATGGAGAAGTCGGCATTCTCGAAATTACGGTGCGCCCGTCAGTTCGAACAGCTCGCCGTCATAGCCGGCCTCGATCGGAATGCGCAGATAGCGTTTGTCGCCATCCCGCGTCACGATCGGTGTCACGCTGACGATCTTGCTGCCGCGCGCATCGTCCATCGCGGAAGCGACACTTTGCTGTTTGTCGAGCTTGACGAGATTGCGCGTCGTCGGGAACGGAAGCGTAAAGCGACCGGACGCGCCGCCGTCGAGCGCCTCGCGCGGCGACAGCCAGATCGAGTCCGTGGACTCCTTGCCGTCATGCATGCCGACCTGCTCGGGTGGCGCCTCGGCGAGAAAGAACCAGGTATCGAAACGCTTCTTCATGCCTTCTGGCGTGATCCAGTGGGCGTAAGGGACGAGCAGGTCGACCGCCAGTTCGAGATCATTGTCGGTGATGATGTCGGCGAACTTGACCTTGCCTTCGTTGAGCGCGTCCCGGTGTTGGTCCGCGATGGCGCTCGCTTTGGCGGCAGCGATCAGCTCCTTGGAACCGCGCGGCCGCGCCAGCAGAATGCGGCTTTCTTCAAATGTCTCGCGGATCGCGGCGATGCGAAAAGCCAACGCCTCGGCATCGAGATGGTCGCCGCCATCATGCAGTTCGGGCCGCTTGGCGATGTCGTGATCGCCAGCATCGACACTTCCGCCGGGAAACACCAGCGCGCCGGATGCGAATTCAATCTGATAGTGTCGCACCATCATGAAAACATCGATGGGATCGGTCTCGCCCTTGCGGAGCAGCAGGATCGTCGAAGCGGGGCGGACGGCGCCGGGCTCGTGGGGCATTGAGGTTCACTCCCTATCGGCATTCTGCGATGCCTGTTGTTCCTCTCAGTCGTGCCCGGGCTTGACCCGGGCACCCATCTTTGACGTCGCCACACCTAAAACTGGATGGCCGGATCGAGCCCGGCCATGACAGTGTGTGTGGCTAGCCAGCAGCGCTCGACTGCGGCTGCAGGTTCGCGCGCTTGTCGAAACGCGCCACGCGTGACAGCAGGTAATCGACCTCCGCCTTGGCCGGCGCCGACAACACCGGACCCGGCTTGCGCTGCGCACTCGATGCAATGACGCCGCGCTTCTGCAGCACATATTTGCGCACGGACAGGCCGACGCCTGGCTGCTGCTCATAGCGCACCAGCGGCAGATGGGCGTCGAACAGGTCATGCGCCTTGTCGCGCTCGCCCTTCTTCGAGAGGTTGACCACGTCGATCAGCATTTCCGGGAAGGCATAGCCGGTCATCGCACCGTCGGCGCCACGCTCCATCTCGAAATCGAGGAAGGTGCCGCCATTGCCGGTGAGGATCGAGAGCTCACGCAGCGATCCATCCTTCTGGAAGCCGCGCAGCGCGGTGATTTTCTCAAGCCCCGGCCAATCCTCGTGCTTGAGCATCACGCAGGACTTCGAGTCCATGATGATCTTGCGGATCACCGCCGGCGTCATGATGACGTTCAGGGTCAGCGGATAGTCCTGCAGCACCCACGGCACATCCTCGCCGATAGCTTCGGACGCCTGCTTGAAATAGGTGGTGATCTGATCGTCGGTGCGCAGATGCGGCGGCGGGGCGATCATCACGGCGGCAGCGCCGGCATCCATCGATTTGAGCGCCAGCGAACGCATCGCGGCAAAGCCCGGCGCGGAGACACCGACGATGACCTGCAACTTGCTGCCGGCACGCTTGATGAAACGTGCCGCGACGCTTTCCGACTCCGCGCTCTCCAGCTTCGGCGCCTCGCCGAGAATACCGAGCACGGTGACGCCGTCGCAGCCAATCGATGCGTAGAAATCGATCAGGCTGTCGATGGATTTGTCGTCGATGCGGCCATCGTCAAAAAACGGGGTCGGGGCGATGGCGAAGGTACCGGCAGCTTTGGACGTCAGTTTCATCATGAGCCTCTATGTGGGAACGACGCCAGTCTAGCTGGAAACAACGGTCTTGTCCGCCCCTCGCCGCGCTTCAAAACCGCCGAGCGCCCTGCTTCGCCTCCTCGTCCGAGAAGAAAATTTCGGCGGCATGGGTGACGATATCCTGCGCGTCCCAGGGCTTGTCGAGCGGCGGCTTCCAGCCGTCCATTTCCATCATCTTCATCTCGCGCACGCCGCGCGGTCCGGAGACGCCGAGCACCTTGCCGGTCTGGTCGCCGGAGAGATCGCTGACCATATACAGCACCGCCGGGGCGATACCGTCCGCAGCGAGCGCGGCGCCGGGGTTTTCGATGTAACGCGGCAGATCGGCGGTCATCCGCGTCAGCGCGCCCGGCGACAGCGTCCAGATGCGTATGCCGTACTTGCGGCCCTCGATGGCCAGTACGTTCGAGAAGCCCCAGATGCCGCCCTTCGCCGCGCCATAATTGCTCTGGCCGAAATTGCCGATCAGGCCTGATGTCGAGGACGTGTTGACGATCACGCCGCCGCCATGGTCGCGCATGAAGTTGAACACGGGTTTGGTCACGCAATAAGTGCCCTTGAGGTGCACCTTGATGACCTTGTCCCAGGCTTCCTCGGTGGATTTGCTAAAACTCTGGTCGCGCAGGATGCCGGCATTGTTGACGAGGATATCGACCTTGCCGAAGGCCTTGATGGCATCGTCGAAGACGGACTGGCCGCCTGCGATGGTGGAAATATCGGCGCCATTGGCGATGGCCTTGCCGCCAGCCTTGGTGATCGCATCGACCACCTGTTCTGCCATCGAAAGATCGGCGCCGGAGCCATCGCGCGGGCCGCCGAGATCATTGACCACAACGGATGCGCCCTCACGCGCGAACAGTTTTGCGTAGGCTTCACCGAGACCGCCGCCAGCGCCGGTGATGATAGCAACCTTGCCGTCGAGAAGACCCATGGCGTTTCTCCCTTATGTGTTTTGTTTTTTTGTCTCTCCGGCATTCCGGGGCGCGATCGCGGCGAAGCCGAGAGCGCGAGCCCGGAATCTCGTGGTGTGTCACATGGCGAGATTCCGGGTTCGCGCGCGTTGCGCGCGCCCCGGAATGACGCCGTGTGGTTACGCCAGCACGGTGCGGCCGCTCTTGATCACCGTGACGCCGCGGTCCTTCACCTTGGCCTCAAAACTCACGACGTTGCCGTCCTTCCACAGCTCCATGGTCACCGTCTCGCCCGGAAACACCGGCGACGAGAAGCGAGCGCCGTGCTGCCTGAAGGCGGACGGATCGTAATCGGCATAGGTCTGCAGCACGCCGCGGCAGGTGATGCCGTAGGTGCACATGCCATGCAGGATCGGACGCGGGAAGCCGGCTTTCTTGGCGAATTCCGGATCGGAATGCAGCGGGTTGCGATCGCCGCACAGGCGATAGACCAGCGCCTGATCTGGGCGCGTGGTGATATCGATCACCTTGTCGGGTGCGCGGGTCGGCACCTTGTGCGCTTCCGGTTGACCTTCCGACGGACCGCCAAAGCCGCCATCGCCGCGGGCAAAGCGCGAGGCCACCAGGGTAGCGAGCGCATCGCCGCTCTCGTCGCGCAGGATGGTCTGGTGCAGGATCACGGCGCCCTTGTCGGCGCCCTTGTCGAACACGCCGAGCACGCTACTATCGGCGGTGATCTTGGCCTCGACCGGCATCGGCTTGTGGAAGGTGATGTCGCGCTCGCCGTCGACGACCATCACACGGTTGAGCTTCATGTCGCCGGGACCCGAGCCCCATGCCGCGACCGAGGCGAAGGTCGGCACGACCTTCAGCGGACGCGGCGTATAGGTGCCTTCGTTGACGAAAGCGAGTTCGGTCTCGTTCATCGGATCGGCGCCAAGGCCGATGCCATAGGCGTAGAGCATGACTTCGCGGTCGGTCCAGGAATACTTCTGGCCGATATTCTTCATCGCCATCAGCTCTTCGTAGACGATTGGCATCTTGGTTTTCTCCCGGCTTCTTGTTTTGACGGCGGTTGTAGCAGCGCCCTCTCCCCTTGTGGGAGAGGGCATCGCAGGTGCTCAACTCAACCTTTGCAGGGTGAGGGTAACAACGGGCTCGGAGTTTGTGGCTACCCCTCACCCGTCCGCGCTACGCGCGGCCACCCTCTCCCACAAGGGGAGAGGGAAGGAAGTCACCTTGACTCCTCCCCTTCGAATCCCGACAAAAGCCTCCGAAAATCATCTAGTTCCACCTACCGCCCAAGGATCCCGCGATGTCGCTGACCGCCCTCGAATCCATCGTCAATGCCGCCTTCGAGGCGCGCGACACCGTCAATGCATCCACCAAGGGCGAAGTCCGCGAAGCCGTCGAGACCGCGCTCGACCTGCTCGACCAGGGCAAGGCCCGTGTCGCCACCCGCGGCGATGACGGCACCTGGACCGTCAATCAGTGGCTGAAGAAGGCCGTGCTGCTGTCGTTCCGCCTCAACGACATGACCACCATTTCCGGCGGCCCCGGCGGCGCAGCCTGGTGGGACAAGGTGCCCTCGAAGTTTGAAGGCTGGGGCGACAACGCCTTCCGCGACGCAGGCTTCCGCGCCGTCCCCGGCGCCATCGTCCGCAAGTCGGCCTTCATCGCCAAGAACGTCGTGCTGATGCCGTCCTTCATCAATCTCGGTGCCTATGTCGATGAGAGCTCCATGGTGGATACCTGGGCCACCGTCGGCTCCTGCGCCCAGATCGGCAAGCGCGTGCACATTTCCGGCGGCGTCGGCATCGGCGGCGTGCTGGAGCCGCTGCAGGCGGGTCCCGTGATCATCGAAGACGACTGCTTCATCGGCGCCCGTTCGGAAGTCGCCGAAGGCGTGATCGTCCGCAAGGGCGCGGTGCTTGCCATGGGCGTCTTCCTGGGCGCCTCCACCAAGATCGTCGATCGCGCCACCGGCGAAGTGTTCGTCGGCGAAGTGCCGGAATATGCCGTGCTGGTCCCGGGCAACCTGCCGGGCAAGCCGATGGCGAACGGCGAGATCGGCCCCTCCACCGCCTGCGCCGTGATCGTCAAGCGCGTCGACGAGCGCACCCGCTCCAAGACCAGCATCAACGAGCTGTTGCGCGACTAAGTTGCGTTTCCGGCTGTTTGCGCGGATGATCCCCGCAAACGGCCGGATGGCAGCTTGGGGGGCGGCGATGGACTGGACGGCGTTCTTTTTTCGCTTCAATGGCCGCATCAACCGCGCAAAATACTGGTTTGCGGCCCTGATCTACACCCTCGTCCTCATCGCGCTGGTGGTCGCCTTCATCATGGCCCTCGGCGATTTCGACAAGGACCGGATTGGCGAGATGGTCGGCACCAGCCTGCTGTTCATCGCCGTCGGCGGCCTCGTTTTTCTTGTCCTCCTGTGGTCGAGCTTCGCCACCGCCATCAAGCGCCTGCATGACCGCAACAAGAGCGGCTGGTGGGTGCTGGTATTCTGGGTGCTGCCGGCCATCGTCGGCGCCGTCGCCGATGGGCTTGGCGGCACCGCTTCCCTCGCCCTGAACGCCGTCAGCGTCGTTCTCAGCGTCTGGGGCTTCGTCGAAGTGGGTTGCCTGCGCGGCACGCAAGGGCCAAATGAGTACGGCCCCGATCCGCTCGGGGCACCTGCTGTCGCCCCTGCCGCCTCGTAAGGATCCGATGTCCGCCGACGTTGTCTCGATTACCCGCGATCTCATTCGCTGCCCGTCCGTTACGCCCGCCGATGCCGGTGCGCTCGGCGTGCTGGAGCGTCTGCTCGGTGATGCCGGCTTCGCCGTGCATCGCGTCACCTTCAGCGAAGAAGGCAGCGCCGATGTCGAGAACCTCTATGCCCGCATCGGCACCGACGCGCCGCATCTCTGCTTCGCCGGCCATACCGACGTGGTGCCGCCCGGCGACGAAGCCGCGTGGTCGCACGGCGCCTTTGCCGGCGAGGTGAAGGACGGGCGGCTCTATGGCCGCGGCGCTGTCGATATGAAGGGCGGCATCGCCGCCGCCGTCGCCGCGGCGCTGGATTATCTCGCGGCCAATGGCGGCCAGCCCAAGGGCTCGATCTCCTTCCTCATCACCGGTGACGAAGAAGGCGTTGCCGTCAACGGCACCATCAAATTGCTGCAATGGGCGGCCGAGCGCGGCGAAAAGTTCGATCACTGCATCGTCGGCGAGCCCTCCAATGTCGAGGCCATGGGCGACACGATCAAGATCGGCCGCCGCGGTTCGCAATCGGGCACACTGGTGGTGGATGGCGTGCAGGGCCATGTCGCCTATCCGCACCGCGCGTCGAATCCGGTGCCGGACATCGCCGCGCTGATCACGGCGCTGAGCGGCGATCCGCTGGACCAGGGCAATGCCCAGTTCCAGCCGTCCAATCTCGAATTCACCTCGGTGGATGTCGGCAACAAGGCCACCAATGTCATCCCGGCCCAGGCCAAGGCGAGGTTCAACATCCGCTTCAACGATCACCACACGCAAGACAGCCTGCGCGCGCTGATCGATGCCCGCGTCGCTGCGGCCGCTGGCAACCGCATCAAGGCGCATGTGGTGTGGGAGCCGAGCAATTCGGACAGCTTTGTTACTAAACCTGGCGCTTTCACCGATCTCGTCGTCTCCGCAATCAAGGAGCAGACCGGCCGCACGCCCGATCTCAACACCGGCGGCGGCACCTCCGATGCACGCTTCATCAAGAATTACTGCCCGGTGATCGAATTCGGTCTGGTCGGCCAGACCATGCATCAGATCGACGAGCACACCAAGGTGTCCGATCTCGAACAACTCACCAAGATCTATCGCGGCGTCCTGGATCGGTATTTCGCATGAGCAGTAAAATTCTCGTTCTCACCGCGCTCGAAAGCGAGCTCGACGCGTCCCGCGCGCCCGATGGCATCGCAGTGATCTTCACCGGGGTCGGCAAGATCAACACCACCATCGCTGCGCTGCAGGCCGTGCAGGCCATGCAGCCGAAACTGGTGGTGAATTACGGCACCGCCGGCAAACTGAACAGCAAGCTCAGCGGCCTCGTCGAAGTCGCCGACGTGATCCAGCGCGACATGAATGCCGAGCCGCTGGCGCCGCGCGGCCGCACCCCTTTCGCACCCGATCTCGACCATCTCGTCTCCGGGCAGCGCGGCGTGATCTGCGGCAGCGGCGACAGCTTTGTCACAGCCGCCGATCCCTGGCTGGTGGCAAACAAGGTCGATATCGTCGACATGGAGCTCTTCGCCATCGCGCAAGTGTGCCTGCGCCACGGTATTGCCTGGCGCGCGTTCAAATTCATCACCGACGACGCGAATGATTTTGCGCACGAACACTGGACGGCGAATGTCGCGAACGGACAGGACCTGTTCTGGGAAGCGATGAAGGGCGTGAGGGTGTGAGCCTCTCACTCCGCGTCATCGCCCGGCTCGACCAGGCGATCCAGTAAACGCGGGGCTATCGATCGATCCGCCCACCGGTGTCTACTGGATCACCCGCTTTCGCGGGAGATGACAACCAGAGCTAATAATCCACCTTCGCCAGATACAGCCCGTCCGGCGGCGCGACGATGCCGCAGGCGGCGCGGTCTTTGGCTTCCAGCGCCGCGCTCATATCGTCTGGCGTCCAGCGGCCGTGCCCGACCCACACCAGCGAGCCCACCATCGAGCGCACCTGACTGTGCAGGAACGAGCGCGCCGAGGTCCGGATTGTCACCGCCTCGCCATCCTGATCCACATCTAGCTGGTCCAGCGTGCGGATCGGCGATTTCGCCTGGCACTCCGTATCGCGAAACGTCGTGAAATCATGCCGGCCGAGCAACCGCTGCGCGCCCTCGCGCATCGCGTTCACATCGAGCGGCTTCGGCACGCGCCAGACATGACCCATATCGACCGCAAGGTTCGCACGCCGATTCGAGATGCGATAAATGTAGTGCCGCTTCACCGCGGAGAACCGCGCCTCGAAATCATCCGGCACCACATCGGCCGATAGCACCGCCACCGGATGCGGCCGCAGATGCGCGTTCATGCCGTCGCGGAAACGGCCGGGCACGAGGATCTTCGGCACGT
Organism: Bradyrhizobiaceae bacterium PARB1; assembly: GCA_002256345.1. GTDB lineage: Bacteria > Pseudomonadota > Alphaproteobacteria > Rhizobiales > Xanthobacteraceae > Tardiphaga. The sequence continues at coordinate 917,346 of NKIY01000002.1, forward strand.
CGCAATGCGCCACCTGCCCGAGCGCATGCACACCGGCATCGGTGCGCCCGGCGCCATGCACGCGGATCGGCTCGCCGCAGATCGCCTCGGCGGCACGTTCCAGCGCGCCCTGCACGGTCAGCGTGGCATCGGTCTGCACCTGCCAGCCGGAGAACGGCATGCCGTCATATTCGATGAGCATCTTGTAGCGCGGCATCAGCCCACCCGCATGGGCGGCTTCAATGCGGTGCCGCGCAAAAATTCGTCGGGCTTCATCGGCTGCTTGCCCGCGCGCTGCAATTCGATCACGCGGATGGCGCCGTCACCGCAGGCGATGCTGAGCCTGTCGTCGAGCAGTTCGCCCGGTGCGCCCTCGCCCTTCGCCAGCGCGCAGCGCAGGATCTTGAGCCTGATCGTCTCGCCGTCGACATCCACCTCGCACCATGCGCCGGGAAACGGCGACAGGCCGTGAATGTGCCGCAGCACCGCACGCGCGGGCTTCGACCAGTCGATCTTCGCTTCCGCCTTGTCGATCTTGGCGGCGTATTCGACGCCTTGCTCGCTCTGCTTCACGAGCTGCAGTCCGCCGCGATCGAGCGCGCCCATGGCGCGCACCATCAGGTCGGCGCCGAGCGGCGCCAGCGCGTCATGCAGGTCCATGGCGGTCATGCTGTCAGTGATCGGCAAACGCTCGGCCATGGCGACATCGCCGGTGTCGAGGCCGACATCCATCTTCATCACCATCACGCCGCTTTCAGCGTCGCCGGACATGATGGCGCGCTGGATCGGCGCCGCGCCGCGCCAGCGTGGCAGCAGCGAGCCGTGCAGGTTGAAACAGCCGAGCGGCACGGCATCGAGAATGTTCTGCGGCAGGATCAGGCCATAGGCGACGACCACCGCGGCATCGGCATCGAAGGCGCGAAACTGCGTCTCGGCTTCTTCGGTGCGCAGCGTCTTCGGCGTCAGCACGGGGATGCCGAGCCGTTCGGCTTCGCGCGCCACCGGCGTCGGCTGCAGCTTCATGCCGCGCCCGGCCGGCTTGGCCTCGCGCGTATAGACGGCGACGATCTCATGGCCGTGGGCCACGAGTTCGAGCAGCGTCGGCACGGCGAAATCCGGCGTGCCCATGAAGATCAGACGAAGCGACATCGTTGGCTCGATCCGGTGTTGTGACTGTGTCCCGGACGCGATGCAGCACGAAGTGCTGCGTCGCAGAGCCGGGACCGTAACGGGCGACGGCGGCGTTCATGGCGCTCTCGGCTCAGCGGAGCAGCGTTTCACGCTGCACCGCGTCCGGGACAAGGAAACCTCAGCCCACCCGCTTCGCGATCTTCGTGAACTTCTTCATCACGCGATCGCGCTTGAGCTTGGAGAGATAATCGACGAACAGCACGCCGTTGAGATGGTCGATCTCGTGCTGGATGCAGGTGGCGAACAGGCCGGAGGCATCCTCTTCCACCGTCTTGCCGTCGAGATCGAGATAGCGGATGCGCACCGTCGCCGGGCGTTCCACCTCTTCGTAATATTCCGGGATCGACAGGCAGCCCTCCTCGTAAACCGAGAGCTCTTCCGAAGCCGAGACGATTTCCGGATTGATGAAGACGCGCGGCTGCTTGCCGCCCTCTTCGTCGTCCTTCTTGGCGAGATCCATGGTGATCAGGCGGAGCGGAACCGCGATCTGGATCGCCGCAAGGCCGATGCCCGGCGCGTCATACATGGTCTCGAACATGTCGTCGGCGAGCTTGCGCACCTCCGGCGTCACCTTCTCGACAGGTTTGGAGATCAGCCGCAACTGTTTGTCGGGCAGGATGATGATTTCACGAATGGCCATGGCGGGCGATTTAATCCGCGCGTGTTGCGCGGTCAATGCGCAGAAATGGCTTTAACCCCATGGTAACCATATCGGTTAGGGAAGCGTTAACCCTGTTGCTCAACGCTTCGTTAACCAGTCTCGTTTACTTTTTGTTCACGATCTCGCCGCCTTCCCTCGTCATTGCGAGGTCAAGGAAAGCCTTCGGCTTTCCTCCTAGCGAAGCGACGAAGCAATCCAGCCCTTTCCTTCGTGTGGCGCTGGATTGCTTCGTCGCCCTTCGGGCTCCTCGCAATGACGGCGAGGTGCGTGTTTCAACTCGAACGACAATGCTCCAACGGGGATCATGACCACAACGCCCGACACGTCCGACGCCGCCTTGCAGCCTCGCGCCTCCTGGCGCGACAGCATGGCGGTGTATCTGCAGCCGCGCGTGCTGATCGTGCTGATGCTCGGCCTGTCGTCCGGCCTGCCGCTCGCTCTGTCCGGCTCGACGCTGCTGGTCTGGATGCGCGAAAGCGGCGTCGATCTCGGCACCATCGGTCTGTTCGCGCTGGTCGGCACGCCCTACACGCTGAAGTTCCTCTGGGCACCGCTGGTTGACGCACTGCATGTGCCGTTCTTCACCCGCGCTTTCGGCCGCCGCCGCGGCTGGCTGGTGTTTTCGCAACTCCTGTTGATCGCCGCGATTCTGCTGCTGGCACTCACCGATCCCGCCAGATCGCCGCTGTTCGTCGCGCTTGGCGCGCTGCTGGTGGCGACCATGTCCTCCACCCAAGACATCGTGGTCGATGCCTTCCGTGTCGAGAGCCTGCCGGAAAGCGAGCAGGCCGCCGGCATGGCCTCCTATGTCGCCGCCTACCGGATCGGCATGCTGATCTCCACCGCCGGCATCGGATGTGGGGCTATGTGGCGATGGCCGCGATGGTGCTGATCGGCACCGTCACCGCACTCGCCGCCACCGAGCCCGAGCAATCCGTGCGGGCCGAAGCCGCCACGCGCGGCGAAAGCGCATTCCAGCGCGTGCTGCGCGCCGCCATCGGCGCCTTCTCGGAATTCCTGTCGCGTCGGGATGCCTGGGCAGCCCTGGGATTTGTGGTGCTGTTCAAATTCACTGACGCCTTTTCCGGCACGATGACTGCCCCCTTCGTCATCGACCTCGGCTTCACCCGCAACGACTACGCCGCGATCGTCAAAGGCGTCGGCCTTGCCGCGACGCTGATCGGCGGTTTCGCCGGCGGTTTTGTCGCGCGGCGCTATTCGCTGGTGTCGAGCCTGTGGATCGGCGCAGTGTTGCAGGCAATATCGAATCTCGCTTTCGCCTGGCTGGCGCTGGTCGGCGTCAATCAATGGGCACTGGCGCTGGCGATCTCCGTCGAGAATTTCACCAGCGCCATCGGCACGGTGATCTTCGTCGCCTATCTCTCCGCGCTGTGCAAAAACCCGCTGCACACCGCCACGCAATATGCGCTGCTGACAGCCCTTGCGGCGGTGGGGCGGACTTATCTCTCGGCCGGCGCAGGCTATGTGGCACAGGCGACGGGATGGCCGATATTCTTCGTGATCAGCGTGCTGGTGGCGGTGCCGAGTCTGGTGTTGTTGCTCTGGCTGCAGCGACGTGAGCATTTTGCAGGGTTAGGGCCGGCGCAGGTGTAGCTTACTCATTTGTTGTCACCCGGCTTGACCGGGTGACCCAGTACACACTGTCATCTTGTGAGTATACTGCATCGCCCGATCAAGTCGGGCGATGACGGACAAAGCTTCAGCGCGGAGCGTTGAGCCATGCAGGCGTACACGTTCTACGTCTATATCCTGGCCAGCCATATCGGCGGTACGCTCTATATCGGCGTAACGAACAACCTCATCCGCCGCATTGCAGAGCACAAAGCGAAAGTCGCGGAGGGCTTTACGAAGAAATACGACGTCGATCGCCTCGTCTATTTCGAATGTTTCGACCACATCGAATACGCCATTCTTCGTGAGAAACGCCTGAAGAAATGGACGCGTGATTGGAAGATTGCGCTGATCGAGAAGGATAATCCGAACTGGGACGACCTATATCCGGAGCTTTTGAGGTCCGCGTAAAGCGCTATGGCACCATCACTTGTCATCACCCGCGAAAGCGGGTGATCTAGTACACACCGCAGTTTCCGTGTTTACTGGATCGCCCGGTCAAGCCGGGCGACGACAGCGGAGTCTGCGGCAGGCTCAATTCGCCTTCCCCACCAAACTCCACTTCGTCACCAGCGCCTCGCTCATCTGCCCCGCCTGTTCGGCGCAGGCGATTTCGGCGACCTTGAACGCGACTTCCTTGCCGACCAGCCGCTTCAACTGCGTCGCCTGCGCTTCCCCGGCCACAACGATTTCGAACGTCTCCGGCCCGGTCTCGAGATTGCACAACCCTGACGGCGCCGGCAGGCGGCGCGGCTCGGTAACGACCTGATAGACGTCGACGCGCTTGCCCTTGGCATCGCGGCTGCGCATGGCATTGAGCTGGCCTGACAGCACGTCGCCAAGCTTCATGTCCTTCGGCGCCGCCGGCTTGGCCGGCGCTTCATCCGCATCGGAAGCTGCATGAGCCATCGTCGTCATCGCGCCCGCGAAAGCCAGCACCGCAGCGCCGCCGAGCAGCGCCTTGAATCCGGATCGTGTCATCGAAATTCGTCCCGTCTTAAAACCAGATCTTGGCTTAGAACAATGTGCGCTGTCGCATCGCCGCCGACAGCGTGCCCTCATCCAGGTAATCCAACTCGCCGCCCACCGGAACGCCATGCGCCAGACGGGTGACTTTCACATTGGCATCCTGAAGAAGGTCGGTGATGTAATGTGCTGTGGTTTGTCCATCCACGGTCGCATTCAGCGCCAGGATGATTTCGGTGACATCAGGCTCATGCGCACGCGCCACCAGCGCATCGATCGTCAGGTCGCCTGGCCCCACGCCATCGAGCGGCGACAGCGTACCGCCGAGCACATGATACTTGCCCGGGGCCGCATTGGCGCGTTCCAGCGCCCAGAGATCGGCGACATCGGCGACCACAACGATGGTCGTGGGATCGCGCCGCGTGTCGGTGCAGATGGTGCAGGGATTCTGCGTGTCGATATTGCTGCACACCTTGCAGACCTGCACACGCTCGATCGCCGTCTGCAGCGCGCCGGCCAGCGGCGTCATCAAGGCATCGCGCTTCTTGATCAGATGCAGCGCCGCCCGCCGCGCCGAGCGCGGCCCGAGCCCGGGCAACCGCGCAAGCAACTGGATCAATCGTTCGATTTCAGGTCCGGCAACGGAGGCCATGTCAGTTCAAAGCCATGTAAGTGTCTGCTGCATACTGTGTCCCGGACGCGCTGCAGCGTGCAACGCTGCTGCGCAGAGCCGGGACCGTCACGATCTCCGGCGTCTGGTACGGTCCCGGCTCTGCAGCGCATCACTTCGTGATGCACTGCGTCCGGGACAAGATGAAAAACCTCTAGCCGAGACCCATTCCCGGCGGCAGGCCAAGGCCGCCGGTGAGCGACTGCATCTTCTCCTGCATGGCGGCTTCCGCCTTGCGGCGCGCATCGCCGAGGGCGGTGACCAGCAGGTCTTCGAGAATCTCGACGTCTTCCGGCTTCACCAGCGACGGATCGATCTTCACCGCCTTCACTTCGGTCTTCGCAGTCATGCGCACCGAAACGAGACCACCGCCGGAGACACCTTCGACCTCCACCTGGTCGAGCTCTTCCTGCATCGCCTTCATCTTCGACTGCAGCTGCGCTGCCTGCTTCATCATGCCGAGAAAGTCAGCCATCGGTTATCCTTCGTTTTCGTTTGCGCATGATCTGATCCGAAATCCGGAGCCCACTGTTCGGGATCATGCTCTCAATCGTCATCACCGGGATCGGCGCCGTCATCGCTGATCAGGTCGCTGTCGTCACTGTCGGGCACTTCAGGCGCCAGCATGGTGACTTCCATCTTGGCGCCGGGGAATTTCGCGAGCACCGCCTGCACGCGCGGATCGGCCGCGGCGGCCCGATAGCGCTCGTCCTTTTGTTCCTGCTGCTGTTCGCGGATTGTTGCCGCGCCCTGCGCATTGGAGACGATCACCGCCCAGCGCCGGCCCGTCCATATTTCCAGCTTGCGCGAGAGGTCGTTGATCAGCGAGCGCGCGGCGGTGCGCTCCATCGACAGTTCGAGCCGGCCATCCTCGATGCGCACGAGGCGGACATCGGATTCCAGCGCCGCCTTCACCATCAGGTCGCGCTTTTGCCCCGCCAATGCGACCAATTCAGGGAAGGTCGCAATTTTCAGAACGGTTGCCGGTTGCGCCTCCGCCATGCCGACCTGCGGCTGCGGCTGCGGTTCGGCATTGCCCCGCTGCATCACCGGCCCGCGCGGCGCACTCATTGTCGGTGCAGAGGGCGGCGATGATGCCGAGGGCATCTGCACGGAGGACTGCGCGGACGGCGCATTCAGCACCGGCGCGGCACGGCCACCGCCGTTGCCGATCACCGGCGACGCCCCGCCGCCCTGCTCGATCATGCGGATGGCTTCATCAGGCGTCGGCAGATCGGCGACATAGGCGATGCGCACCAGCACCATCTCGGCAGCAGCTGCGGGACGCGTCGCGCCCTGCACCTCAGTGATGCCCTTGAGCAGCATCTGCCACATCCGCGACAGCACGCGCATGGACAGTTTCGACGCAAAGTCACGCGCACGCAGGCGCTCCGTCTCGCCGAATGCGACATTGTCCGCCGTCGCCGGCACGATCTTCACGCGGGTGACGAAATTGACGAACTCGGCGAGATCGCTGAGCACCACGACCGGATCGGCGCCGACATCATACTGCTCGCGGAATTCCTTGAACGCTGCCGCGATATCGCCGCGCGCGAGCGAATCGAACAGGTCGATGACGCGGGTACGATCGGCAAGGCCGAGCATCTGCCGGACAGCATCGGCCTTCACGACGCCGGCGGCATGGGCGATGGCCTGATCGAACAACGACAACGAATCGCGCACCGAGCCTTCCGCAGCGCGCGCGATGATGCCGAGCGCTTCCGATTCGACTTCGACGCCTTCCTTGCCCGCGATATTCGACAGATGCTGCATCAGCACATCGGCATCGACGCGGCGCAGATCGAATCGCTGGCAGCGCGACAGCACCGTGATCGGCACCTTGCGGATTTCAGTCGTGGCGAACACGAACTTCGCGTGTTCCGGCGGCTCCTCCAGCGTCTTCAGAAACGCGTTGAAGGCCGCCGTCGACAGCATGTGGACTTCGTCTATGATGTAGACTTTGTACCGTGCACTCGTCGGCGCATAGCGCACGCTGTCATTGATCTGGCGAACGTCATCGACGCCGGTATGCGAGGCGGCGTCCATTTCCAGCACATCGATGTGCCGGCTCTCCATGATCGCCTTGCAGTGAATGCCATGGGTCGGCATCTGGATCGTCGGCCCCTTCACGGAGCCATCGGGCATCTCATAATTCAGCGCCCGCGCCAGAATGCGCGCCGTGGTCGTCTTGCCGACGCCGCGCACACCGGTCAGAATCCAGGCCTGCGGGATGCGACCGGTCTCGAAGGCGTTGGAGACCGTGCGGACCAGCGCCTCCTGGCCGATCAGATCGTCGAAATTCGAAGGGCGGTATTTTCGCGCAAGAACGCGGTAAGGCGTTGGTGCTGCAGAAGAATCCGTGCCGGCATCGGTCATCAAGAAATCCGCAATCTGTTGTCTCAGGTGCCGGCTTGCGGAACATCGGGCCATCAGCCGGGCCAAGGGAATGGTTTTCCCGCCGCTGGCGCTGATTTTACCCGATAGAACGAGGTAGGAGACTGACGAGCGACCCGATCCGGATCTCGTTAGGGCTGCTTCCTTCCGGACCTGACCCGGTTGGCGAGTGGCTCGTCCACCGCCAATCTCCCGCTGCCTATTTGGGGCCAAACGGGCCGGAAAGCAAGCGCGGTGCGCGCCTCTGGTTTGCCGCAGGATCTGCCGCAAGTCTGCCACAAGAAATCATGGCGAAGACGCGCAAAAGCAGGCACCACGGAGTTGTCCGCGCGGCCACTTCCTGCGACGCTGCGCGTCAAAAATCGAGAGTCCGAATGGCCACCACGCCCCCCTTCGAGCTGCACAAGCAACTCCAGCAAGACACCATCGACATCGGCGACCTGCCCCTCAGCCGCGTGCTGGTGGTGAAGGACGCACATTACCCCTGGCTGATGCTGGTGCCGCGCCGGGCCGACGTCATTGACATCATCGATCTCGACGAGGTCGCGCAGGCGCAGTTGATGACCGAGATCAATCGCGTCGGCCGCGCGCTCAAAGAAATCACCAAATGCGACAAGCTCAATGTCGCCGCCCTCGGCAATGTGGTGCCGCAGCTTCATGTGCATATCATCGCACGCCGCAAGACCGACGCCGCCTGGCCACGGCCGATCTGGGGCGTGATGCCGCCACTCGCGCATGATGCCGAAGAGGTACAGCGCTTCATCAGCGAACTTCGCCGCAAGATCTGGCTCGGGTAGACTCCATGACAAGCAAGCTGTTCCCCCTCGGCCAGCCGGCCTTCATTTCCAACACTCTCGATCGCGCCGCTCATCTACGCCTAAACGACGAGAAGCTCTTCGCTCTTGAAAACAAGCGTGATAGCCGCGCTTACGTGATCTATCGCGACTCGCTGGTGATGAAGAAAGACGGCGACAATGTCCGCGCGCTCCTCTCCATCGACGAGGCGCTGAAGTTCGGCGCCAATCCGGGTACCATCTTTCTCGGTTTGCGCGATGGCGCAGCCGTGTTCGGCATGGGCATCTCCCCGCAGGCTTCGGAAAAGCTGATCGGCCGCGACGATGTCGTGGTATCCGAGCTGCGTGGCATGGCGATGCAAGGCATCGTGCCGCCGGAGGAGCTGTCTGCCGTAGCGCAGGCGAAATCCATGGTCTCCTGGCATCAGCGTCACGGCTTCTGCGCCAATTGCGGCGCCAAATCCTCGATGGCCGAAGGCGGCTGGAAACGCGTCTGCCCGAGTTGCAAGACCGAGCATTTCCCGCGCACGGACCCTGTCGTCATCATGCTGGTTTCGAACGGCGACAGGTGCCTGCTCGGCCGCCAGAAGCAGTTCCCACCGGGCATGTATTCGTGCCTCGCCGGCTTCGTGGAAGCAGCCGAAACCATCGAGGATGCGGTAAAGCGCGAAATCTTCGAGGAATCCGGCATCCGCTGCACCGATGTCACCTACTACATGACGCAGCCATGGCCGTATCCGTCATCACTCATGATCGGCTGCTCGGCTCGCGCGCTGAACGACGAAATCGTCATCGACAAGGTGGAACTTGAGGACGCCCGATGGTTTGATCGTGACGAGGCGATGCTGATGTGGAAGCGCGAGCACCCGGACGGGCTCGCGGGGCCCCATCCATTCGCCATCGCGCATCATCTGCTTGGACGGTGGCTGCATCCCGACCAGGTCTGAGAATATTCTTTGTCGGCGCATGACCTGAAGACGGGTATCGACTTCCGGATCATGCGCCAGCCTGACTAACGGGGACTTTCATGACGAACCAGCCCAAGCGCGTGTTGTGTATCGGCCTCCCCGTGCGAGACCTGACCTTTGCCGTCGAATCCGTGCCCGGGCGCGGCCAGAAATTCCCCTCCCAGCGCTTTGCTCAGATCATCGGCGGCAATGCGCTGAATGCCGCGATCGGCGTCAACCGGCTCGGCGGCAAAGCCGCGATGGCGGGGCCGATGGGCGACAAGAGCGAAACTGCCGACCAGTTCCTGTTCAACGATCTCGCGAAAGAAGGAATCGACGCAACGCATCTCGTGCATATGCCGGGGCTCGTGACGCCGATTTCCGCCGTCATGATCGATCCCTCGGGCGAACGCACCATCGTGACTTTCCGCGATCCCGAATTGTGGAAGGTGAAGCTGCCTGCACACGACACGCTGCTCAAGGATTGCGATGCCATTCTGGTGGAAAGTCGCTGCGCCGGCTTCGCCACCGATCTCTGTATCGAGGCGCGCCATCGCGGCATTCCTGTCGTCGTCGATATCGACAGCACGATCTCCCAGCGCGAGGGCTTGCTGACGGCGTCGTCGCATCTGATTTTCTCCGACGACGCTCTGCAATCCACCGCCGGTATCGCCGACAATCTGAAGGCGCTGCAGAAACTGGCGACGCTGACGCCGTCGTTCCTTGCTGTCACCCGCGGCCCCCGGGGCACCCTCTGGCTCGACGAGCATGGCCACCCCAGGGAGACCCCGGCCTTCCCTGTCCATGTGGTCGATACGCTCGGGGCAGGTGATATTTTCCACGGTGCCTTCGCGCTGGAATTTGCGAGTGGAAAATCGGTCCCGGAGGCGCTGCGCTTTGCCTCAGCAGCCGCAGCTCTCAAATGCACCCGTTATGGCGGCGCCTTTGCCTGCCCGCAACGTGCTGAAGTCGAACAGCTTTTGCGGGAATCGAAGGTTGGAGCCCTGGGATGAGAATGACAATCGGCCTGCCGGGTTGAACAGAAGCGCGACCGCGCCAGAGCAAAAACCGATCGCCATAGCCGCACAGACGAAGGCTTTTCACTACGCCCGCCATGTTTTCGCATGTTATCTCCCGACCTTGATTTAGAATAATGTTCCATATATGAGGTTTAGCAACCGAGCATTTGGAACAAAGTTCTTCTCATGACCGATGTCGCTGACCTAACCACCGAATCCACCCGTCGTCTCGACGCGATCGACCGCAAGATCCTGACGGTGCTGCAGGAAGACGCCTCGCTGTCCGTCGCCGAGATCGGCGACCGCGTCGGCCTGTCATCGACGCCATGCTGGAAGCGCATCCAGCGGCTTGAGGCCGATGGCGTGATCCTGCGCCGGGTGGCGCTGGTCGATCAGAACAAGATCGGCCTCGGCATCTCGGTCTTCGTCTCGGTGGAGAGCGGCGACCATTCCGACGCATGGCTGAAGAAATTCGCCGACGCTGTCAGCGCCATGCCGGAGGTGATGGAATTCTATCGCATGGCTGGCGACGTCGACTACATGCTCCGCGTCGTGGTGGCGGACATGCAGAGCTATGACGTCTTCTACAAGAAGCTGATCAGCGCCGTGGCGTTGAAGAATGTGACGTCGCGTTTCGCTATGGAAAAGATCAAGTCGGTGACGGCGCTGCCCGTGCCGCCGATGCCGGCGGGTTAGACCAAGGGCTCAAGCATGCCATGCCCCGGCCTGACCCGGGCATCCATCTCAAGGCTCGGAAAGCACATAAAGTTGGATGGCCGGGTCAAGCCCGGCCATGACGTGAGAAAAACGGGCGCCGCGATCAGATCGTCTGGTTATACGCGCCGACTTCCGGATGCGTCTTCAGCACGACATTGATCGCGTCAAACATGTCGTGCATGCGCTGCTTCGACACCGGGCTCTCGACGACCACCACCAGTTCGGGCTTGTTCGACGAGGCACGCACGAGGCCCCAGCTGCCATCCTCGCAGGTCACACGCACGCCGTTCACCGTAACGAGATCGCGGATCGGCTGACCGGCGACCTTGTCGCCTGCCTTCTGCGCGGCCTCGAAATGCTTCACGACAGCATCCACGACGCCATACTTCTTCTCGTCGTCGCAATGCGGCGACATGGTCGGCGACGACCAGGTCTTGGGCAGCGCCTCCTTGAGATCCGCCATGCTCTTATCCGGCGCGCGATCCAGCATCTCGCAGATCGCGATGGCCGAAACCAGACCATCGTCATAGCCGCGACCGACCGGCGCATTGAAGAAGAAGTGGCCGGATTTCTCGAAACCTGCGAGCGCCTTCAGCTCATGGGTGCGGCGCTTCATGTAGGAATGGCCGGTCTTCCAATAGGTCGTCTTCGCGTTCTGCGCCTGCAACACCGGATCGGTGACAAACAGACCCGTCGATTTCACATCGACGACGAATTCCGCATTCTGATGAACCGCCGACATGTCGCGCGCGAGCATCACGCCGACCTTGTCGGCGAAAATTTCCTCGCCGGTGTTGTCGACGACGCCGCAGCGATCGCCATCGCCGTCGAAGCCGAGGCCGACATCTGCCTTGTGTTCGAGCACCGCGTCGCGAATCGCGTGCAGCATCTCCATGTCTTCCGGATTCGGATTGTATTTCGGAAAAGTGTGATCGAGCTCGACATCGAGCGGGATCACTTCGCAACCGATCGCTTCCATCACCTGCGGGGCGAAGGCGCCAGCGGTTCCGTTGCCACAGGCGACGACGACCTTGAGCTTGCGCTTCAACTTCGGACGATTGGTGAGATCGGCGATATAGCGCGCCGGATAATTCTCATGGAAGTGATAGGAGCCGCCGGCCTTGTTCTTGAATTCGGCATTGAGCACGATCTCTTTCAGCCGCGTCATCTCGTCGGGACCGAAAGTGAGCGGCTTGTTGGCGCCCATCTTCACGCCGGTCCAACCATTGTCGTTATGCGAAGCCGTGACCATGGCGACACAGGGCACATCGAGATCGAACTGCGCGAAATAGGCCATCGGCGTGACCGCAAGGCCGATGTCATGAACCTTACATCCGGCTGCCATCAGGCCGGTCATCAGCGCGTATTTGATCGAGGCGGAATAGCCGCGGAAATCGTGACCGGTGACGATCTCCTGCTTCTGGCCGAGCTCGGCAATCAGCGCGCCGAGCCCCATGCCCAGCGCCTGCACGCCCATCAGGTTGATTTCCTTGCCGAACAGCCAGCGCGCGTCATATTCGCGAAAGCCCGTGGCCTTCACCATCGGCTCCGATTCGTAAGCGTAGGTATTGGGCACGAGCAAGGGCTTCGGCTTTGGGAACATAGACGACCTCGCGGATGGTGATGTTTTGTTATTTCGGAACACAGCCATAGCGGCTGCGGGCGCCAGTGGGAAGGCGCTGCGCTATTGAAGAGGCCGAGTTTGGTTGAAATTGGGCCGCGGCGGTAAGCGGCGGAGTTACTACTGCTCGAGGACCATCTGGCCGTTCGAATATTCGAACCGCTTCAACTTGGAGAGGAACGAGAGGCCAAGCAAATTCTCGGACAATGCTTCATCCGGCAGCACCATCGCGTCGACATCGCGCACCGTGATTTCACCGACCTGCACCATCGGCAGCTTTGCGCGGGCCGCTTTCAGCGTTCCGTTCGCCGTTGTCACCGTGGCGTTATATTCTCCCCGCGCAGGACGCAGACCAAAGCGGGCCGCCGACTTCTCATTGAGCGCGATCACCGAGGCGCCGGTATCGACCATGAAGCCGATGCGCTGACCGTCGATACGCGCTTCGGTCTGGAAATGGCCACGGGCATCGCGGGGAATAGTGAGGCTGCGGACGCCGGCCTGCGGTGCGCTGAGAGCAGCCAGCCGGGTCGGCGCAGCTTCGGTGCGGGCCATCGCCGGCGTCGATGTCATCTTGTCGGCGATCTGAGCCATCACGGTGCCGAGACCGATCAGCACTGCCGCGAGAAACATGATGCTACGCATACGCAACCCTCATCCCGACGCATACAGGCGGAACCGCAATCGACCACGGATCGCCGCTACCGTCCGCTCGGGACGGCTAACCACACCGCTATTTTCGCGAAAAGGATGAGCGAAGGGTTAAGGCCAGCTCATGTTCCGCGTGGCTTGGCGCGACGGGTCGGCATGGCGGTCGCCGGATCGTCGGGCCAGGGATGGCGCGGATAGCGGCCGCGGAGGTCGGAGCGGACATCCTGATAGCTGCCGCGCCAGAAGCCGGGCAGATCGCGCGTCACTTGCACCGGGCGTTGCGCCGGCGAAAGTAGTTCCAGCACCAGCGGCACTTTGCCCTTGGCGACGGAAGGATGTGTGCCAAGCCCGAACAGCTCCTGCAGGCGGACGGCGATGGTTGGTCCCTGCTCGGCCTCGTAGTCGATCGCGAGCATGGTGCCGGTGGGCGCCTCGAAATGAGTCGGCGCTTCCTTGTCGAGCCGGACGCGCTGATCCCAAGGGAGCAGATTCATGATCGCATCGGACAGATCGCCGGCGGAAAAATCCTTCAGTGACGTCTTGCCGAACAGCGCGGGCATGAGCCAGGTCTCGCGCGTATCGATCAGCGCCTGCTCCGACAGATCGGGCCAGACCTCGCCTTCGGCAGCACGCAGGAACATCACGCGACCGCGCCACTGTTGCAGCGCTTTCGACCATGGCAAGCGATCGAGACCGAGCGCGGCGAGCCCGTCGGCAAAGATACGGGCGGCATGTTCGGAAGCGGTAAGCATCAGCGGCGCTTCAGACAAAGTGATCGCATGCAGTGTGCGCTTGCGACGCCCGCGCAGTGAAGCCGATGCGCGGTCGAAAGTGATCTCATCGGCGTTTTCGATCTGATCCGCGAAGCGCGTCTCGATCTCTGCCTGCGAAAACGGCGCAGCGAGCAGGATGCGGCCATTGGCAGCGGTGCCGGTGAGTTCGCCAACCGCAATATAGGGCGTTTTGGCAAGCGCTGCGCTCTGCTCGATGGACGCGCCGCGGCCATTGGCCAGCACGAAACTGCCATTACCGCGGTTCTTCGCGACGCGATCGGGGAAGGCGAAAGCGAGCATGGCGCCGGTGGAGAGCGCATCTGACTGGGAAGAAGCAGGCATCTGTCCAGCCCAACGCTCAGCCAACTGCCTGGCACTCGACGCGCGCGGCGAGCGATCGCGGCGAAACTGGTCGAGGCGATGGTCGAGATCGACGCTGTCCCCGCCAAGGCCGCGCTCAGTGAGAATCGCTGCGATCTCCGCGGCTTCGTCGCCATAGCCGAACCGCGCCGAATCCACGATCATGCGCGCTAGGCGCGGCGGCAGCGCCAGCGCACGCAGCGAGCGCCCCTCATCGGTGATGCGGCTGTCGCCATCGAGTGCGCCGAGTTCTTCCAGCAAGCTGCGCGCCTCCTTCAAGGCAGGCACGGGCGGTGGATCGAGGAAAGTCAGCTGCGCGGGATCGCTGACGCCCCATTGTGCGCAATCGAGCAGCAGCGTCGAGAGATCAGCGCTCAGGATTTCCGGCTGCGTATAAGCGGGCAACGAGGCGGTCTGCGGCTCGTCCCACAGGCGATAGCAGATGCCGGGCTCGGTGCGGCCGGCACGCCCGCGGCGCTGATCCACGGCGGCGCGCGAAGCGCGTACGGTTTCCAGCCGCGTGAGGCCAATATCGGGCTCGTAGCGCGGCACGCGGGCAAGGCCGCAATCGACAACGATTCGCACGCCCTCGATGGTCAGCGAGGTCTCCGCGATGGAGGTCGCCAACACGACCTTGCGCTGGCCCTTGGGCGCTGGCTGGATGGCGCGATCCTGCACGGCACTATCCAGCGCGCCGAATAGCGGGACGATTTCGACGCTCGGATCCTGCACGCGCTCGGCTAGAAAATTCTGAGTGCGACGGATCTCGGCGGCGCCGGGCAGGAAGGCAAGTACCGAGCCCGCATCGGCACGGAGCGCCGATGCGATGGCATCCGCCATCTGCCGTTCGATCTGCACATCCGGCTTGCGGCCGAGATAGCGCGTCTCTACGGGAAAGGCTCGCCCCTCGCTGGCGATGACCGGCGCATCACCGAGCAGTTTTGCAATCCGCGCGCCGTCGATGGTCGCGGACATCACAAGGATGCGGAGATCCTCGCGCAGCCCGGTTTGCGCATCGCGCGCAAGCGCAAGGCCGAGATCGGCATCGAGCGAGCGTTCGTGAAACTCGTCGAACAGCACCGCACCGACGCCGGAGAGTTCCGGATCGTCCAGGATCTGGCGTGCGAAGATGCCCTCGGTCACGACCTCGATCCGCGTGCTGCGCGAGATCTTCGAGCCGAAGCGGACGCGGTAGCCGACCGTCTCGCCGGCACGTTCGCCCAACGTTTTTGCCATCCGCTCGGCGCTGGCGCGTGCGGCGATGCGGCGCGGTTCCAGCATGATGATCTTTTTGCCGTCCAGCCAGGGCGCATCGAGCAGCGCCAGCGGCACACGCGTGGTCTTGCCGGCGCCAGGCGGCGCCACCAGCACGGCGGCATTACTGCCTTGCAGCGCGCCGGCCAGATCGTCCAGCACGGCGTCGATGGGTAAAGATGTATCGAAAGTCCGGGTCATGAGGCTCGCATCTGTTAACGCCCATTAACCAGCGCGCGATGCTCGCGCAAGCGTGACCATCCGATCAATAATTTGGATCATGACAGCAAGCCATTTGAAACCGATTGTCCCGATTATGCCGCGCAAAAGGGGCGCCGAGAGGGATTACCATGACCATGAGCGGCATATCGGCCGGCTCGGAGCGGGTCGACTGGGTCGACTACGCCAAGGGCATCTGCATCATCATGGTGGTGATGATGCATTCGGTGCTGGGCACCGAACTCGCCGCCGGCCAGACCGGCTACATGCATTATCTCGTCGAATTCGCCAAACCGTTCCGGATGCCGGACTTCTTCCTCATCTCCGGCCTGTTCCTGGCGCGCGTGATCGGTCGCGACTGGCGCACCTATCTCGACCGCAAGGTGATACATTTCCTGTATTTCTATGTGCTGTGGGTCACCATCCAGTTCGGCTTCAAGGCACCGGGCTTCGCCGCCGAACATGGCTGGCCCTATGTGATCAAACTGTATCTCCTGTCCTATATCGATCCGTTCGGCACGCTGTGGTTCATCTATCTGCTACCGGTCTTCTTCGTGCTGACCAAAGCCACGCGCAACGTGCACCCCGCGCTGATCTGGGGTATCGCCGCAGTGCTCGAGAGCCTGCATGTGCAGACCGGCTGGACCGCCATCGACGAATTCTGTGCGCGCTTCGTCTACTTCTATTCGGGCTATCTGTTCGCGTCTCAGGTTTTCGCGCTGTCGGACAAGGCTCGGGCGAAGCCCACGTTGGCGCTGATCAGCCTCGCCGTCTGGGCGGTGGTGAATGCCGCGCTGGTGCATGGCGGCGTCAGCGAATGGCCCGTGATATCGCTCGCACTCGGCTTTGCCGGTGCAATGGCAATCATCGTGGTCGGCACCTTGTTGGCGAAGATGCAATGGCTCGGTTTCGTGCGTTTCTTCGGCGAGCATTCTATCGTGATCTATCTCGCTTTCTTCCTGCCGATGGCCACCGCACGCACGGTTCTCCTGAAATTCGCGCCGCTGGACATCGGCACCATCGCGCTGCTGGTCACTGTCAGCGGCATCGTCGGTGCGCTGGCGATCTGGTGGCTGGCCCTTAAGCTGCGCGCCAATTTCCTGTTCGAACGACCGCAGGCGTTCTGGATCGCACCTAGGAAACAGGGCGCGCGGCTGCAGGCAGCGGAGTGAGATGCCCCGTACCGCAGATTACGGCTTCGCCTAATCCGCGGTACGGCCGGCATGCGGGGCTGTCATTCGCCGCAAAAATCCTTAAATTGCGGCCATGTCGAAAGCCCCCGCAAAATCCGCCTCCCCCGCCCCTGTGACAGCGCCCGGTAAGGGCGACCATGTCTTTCTGGTGGACGGCTCGTCCTACATCTTCCGCGCCTATCACGCGCTGCCGCCGCTGAACCGCAAATCCGACGGGTTGCAGGTCAATGCGGTGCTGGGCTTCTGCAACATGCTGTGGAAGCTGATGCGGGACATGCCGCCGGCAGACAAGCCGACGCATCTGGCGATCATCTTCGACAAATCCGAGATCACCTTCCGCAACAAGCTCTACCCCGACTACAAGGCGCATCGGCCACCAGCCCCTGACGACCTAATCCCGCAATTCGCGCTGATCCGCGACGCGGTGCGGGCCTTCGACCTGCCCTGTATCGAACAGGGCGGCTTCGAGGCCGACGACCTGATCGCCACCTATGTACGCGAGGCCAGCGCGCGCGGCGCGGTTTCCACCATCGTCTCGTCCGACAAGGACCTGATGCAACTCGTGACCGAGCGGGTCACCATGTATGACACCATGAAGGACCGCCGCCTCGGCGTGCCCGAGGTGATCGAGAAATTTGGCGTGCCGCCGGAGAAGGTGGTCGAGGTGCAGGCGCTGGCCGGCGACAGCGTCGACAACGTGCCGGGCGTGCCGGGCATCGGCATCAAGACTGCGGCGCAGCTCATCACCGAATATGGCGATCTCGAAAGCCTGTTGGCCCGTGCTCCCGAGATCAAGCAGCCGAAGCGTCGCGAGGCACTGATCGAGAATGCCGAGAAGGCCCGCATCTCGCGCCAGCTCGTGCTGCTCGATGATAAGGTGGCGCTCGACGTGCCGCTCGATGATCTCGCGGTGCACGAGCCGGATGCGCGGAAGCTCATCGCGTTTCTGAAGCGAATGGAGTTCACCACCCTCACCCGCCGCGTCGCCGAATATTCGCAGATTGACATTGCCGACGTGCCGGCCGAGGCGGAAGGCGGCGCTGCGAAGCCAACGGGGAAGATCGGTGGAGAGGCGGGTGGCCAGGGGGGCGATCTGTTCGGCGATACCGAGCAGGTTCCTGCGGCGAAGAAGAAAGCCAATGGCACTGGCGCCCATGCGACCGGCCCGGGCGGCAAGGACGTGCTGACGCCGGCGGCTTTTGCCAAGGCGCGCGCTGAAGCCGCGCGCAACGCGCCAGTGAAACGCGACAGCTACAAGACGATTCGCAACAATGCCGATCTCGGCAAGTGGATCGCCCGCATTCTCGACACCGGCCATGTGGCCTTCGAGGCCAAAGCAAGCTCGGACGATCCCATGCAGGCCGACATCGTCGGTCTCGCGCTGGCGCTTGGGCCGAATGATGCCGCCTATATTCCATTCGCACATCGTCAGGCCGGCGATGGCGCGGGCCTATTCGCTGCCGATCTCGAACCGGATCAGCTCAAGACCGCCGACGCGCTGGAAGCGCTGAAGCCGCTGCTGGAAACGCCGGGGCTGCTCAAGATCGGCTTCAACATCAAGTTCACCGCGGTACTGCTGGCGCAACACGGCATCACGCTGCGCAACCATGACGATGTGCAGTTGATGTCCTATGCACTCGATGCCGGCCGCAATGCGCATGGGCTCGAGGCACTGGCGGAGAGCTGGCTCGGCCACGCCATGCTCGGCTATGGCGACATCATCGGCTCCGGCAAGAACAAGCTGACCTATGAGCAGGTGAAGATCGACCGCGCCACCGAATATGCCGCCGAGGATGCCGACGTTCTGCTGCGGCTGTGGACTGTGCTGAAGCCGCGCCTCGCGGCCGAGCGCATGAATACGGTGTATGAGACGCTGGAACGTCCGCTGATCGCCGTACTGGCGCGAATGGAACGGCGCGGCATCTCGATCGATCGTCAGGTGCTTTCAAAACTTTCCGCGGATTTCGCCCAGACGGCTGCCCGGATCGAATCCGAGATCAAGGAGATCGCCGGCGAGGACATCAATATCGGCAGCCCGAAGCAGCTCGGCGATATCCTGTTCGGCAAGATGGGCCTGCCCGGCGGCAGCAAGACCAAGACCGGCGCGTGGTCAACGTCGGCCCAGGTGCTGGATGAACTGGCTGAACAGGGCCACGAATTCCCGCGCAAAATCCTCGACTGGCGGCAGGTATCGAAACTGCGCTCGACCTATACGGACGCGCTACCGAACTACGTGCATCCGCAGACCCACCGTGTTCACACCACTTATGCGCTGGCGGCGACGACCACGGGCCGCCTATCGTCGAACGAACCGAACCTGCAGAACATCCCGGTGCGCACCGAAGACGGCCGCAAGATCCGCCGCGCTTTCGTGGCGAGCGAAGGCCACAAGCTGGTTTCAGCGGACTACTCGCAGATCGAGCTGCGCCTGCTGGCGGAAATCGCCGATATCCCAGTGCTGAAACAGGCCTTCCAGGACGGGCTCGACATTCACGCCATGACGGCGTCGGAAATGTTCGGCGTGCCGGTGAAGGACATGCCGGCTGAAGTCCGCCGCCGTGCCAAGGCAATCAATTTCGGCATCATCTACGGCATCTCGGCCTTCGGCCTCGCCAACCAGCTCGGCATCCCGCGCGAGGAAGCATCCGCTTACATCAAGAAATACTTCGAGCGCTTCCCTGGCATCCGCGCCTACATGGATCAGACCCGCGACTTCTGCAGGGAGCATGGCTTTGTGACGACGCTGTTCGGCCGCAAATGTCATTACCCAGACATCAAGGCGTCGAACCCGTCGCTGCGCGCGTTCAATGAGCGCGCCGCCATCAATGCACGCCTGCAGGGCACCGCCGCCGACATCATCCGCCGTGCCATGAGCCGGATGGAGGATGCGCTGGCCGAGAAGAAGCTCTCAGCCAAGATGCTGCTGCAGGTGCATGATGAACTGATCTTCGAAGTGCCGGACGATGAAGTCGCAGCGACGCTTCCGGTGGTCCAGCACACGATGCAGGACGCACCATTTCCAGCGGTGTTACTGTCCGTGCCGCTGCACGTGGATGCTCGCGCGGCAAACAATTGGGAAGAGGCGCATTGAGATGCCGCATACGACCGCCTTGCTCGGCTTCGCCCTCGTTTCGCTCGGCATGGTGCTGACGCCCGGGCCGAACATGATCTATCTGATCTCGCGCTCCATCACCCAGGGGCGCGTGGCCGGCTTGATCTCGCTCGGCGGCGTCGCACTCGGTTTCGTGTTCTATATGCTCTGCGCGGCCTTCGGCATCACGGCGCTACTATTCGCTATCCCTTATGCCTACGACGCCCTGCGCCTTGCCGGCGCCGCCTATCTCGGCTGGCTCGCTTGGCAGGCGCTGAAGCCGAATGGACGTTCGCCGTTTCAGGTGAAAACGCTCGCCATCGACAGTCCGCGAAAACTGTTCCTGATGGGCTTCCTCACCAATCTCCTCAATCCGAAGATCGCCATGCTCTATCTGGCGCTGCTGCCGCAATTCATCGATCCCGGCGCAGACAGCGTGCTGACGCAATCACTGGCGCTCGGCGCGACGCAGATTGCCATCAGCGTCGGTGTGAATGCGATAATCGCTGTCGCTGCCGGATCGATCGCTCTGTTTCTGGCAGAGCGTCCGACCTGGCTGAAATTGCAGCGCTGGCTGATGGGTACCGTGCTGGCGGGCCTCGCCGTCCGTATGGCGCTGGAGTCGCGGCGAAGCTAGTCCAGCTTCACCTCAAAGCCCCGCTGCACCGCCGGGCGCGCCATCAGTTGCTCGTACCAGCGCTTCACGTTTGGGAAGTCCTCCAGCGCCACCTTGTGGCGCGGATGCCGCCAGGCCCAACCGAGGATGGCGAAATCGGCCACTGACAGGCTGCCCGCGACAAATTCGTGATCCGCGAGCCGGCGATTCAGCACGCCATAAAGCCGCCGCGTCTCGTCGGAGAAGCGCTTCAATCCGTATGCGCGATCCGTCTCATTCTCCAGCGCGATGAAATGATGCACCTGGCCGGGCATCGGGCCGAAACCGCCCATCTGCCACATCAACCATTCCAGCACCGGGATGCGATCGCCGAGCGATTTCGGCAGGAACTTGCCGGTCTTCTCGCCGAGATAGAGCAGGATGGCGCCGGATTCGAACACGCTGACCGGCTTGCCGTCCGGCCCTTCGGGATCGACGATAGCGGGAATCTTGTTGTTCGGGCTGAGCTTGAGGAATTCCGGCTTCTGCTGCTCGCCTTTGGCGATGTTCACCGGGAACACCTTGTAAGGCAGCCCCATCTCTTCCAGCGCGACGGAGATCTTGCGGCCGTTCGGCGTATTCCACGTATGCAATTCGATGGTCATGCGTTTCCCTTCCCGATTTTCGCAAGCTGTATCATCGTCCGGCGCGGCCGCAAACGGCGGCTGTTGACGGGGCCGCCTGCGCTCTGGCCTATCCGGCCCGGGGCCGGTAAATTGCCGCGGTTTACCTGAAAGAGAGATCGCCTTGTCCAACACAGCCGCCCGCGCCCGCCTGCAAGAGATCATCCGCGACCGTTCGTTCGGTTATGGCGAGATCACGCTCGCTTCGGGCCGCAAGAGCAATTTCTACTTCAACCTGAAGCCGACCATGTGCGACCCGGAAGGCGCTGCGCTGCTCGCCGAACTGACCTATGAGGCGCTGAAGGACGACAAGCTCGATTATGTCGGCGGCCTGGAGATGGGCGCGGTGCCGCTGGCCGGTGCGCTGGCGCAGCTGTCATGGATGAAGGGCGCACCGATCGGCGCGTTCTTCGTACGCAAGAAGCCGAAGGAACATGGCGCACGCCTCGCCATCGAAGGCCTGACCAAGACCGAGAGTCTGAAAGGCAAGCGCGTCGTCATCGTCGAGGACGTCACGACCACCGGCGGTTCCGCCGTGAAGGCGCTCGATGCCGTGCGCGAAGCCGGCGCGGAAGTGGCGCTGGTTTTCACGATGGTCGATCGCGACGAAGGCGCGACCGAGACTTTCGCCGCGGCCGGTGTGCCATTTCGTTCGCTTTACAAGGCGTCCGAATTCCTCAAAGGTTGACCATCTCGGGCCTCCACGCGAGACCGATACCGTCTCTCGTGAAAGGCCGGCCCTTGCTTCGTTTTCTCAGCCTCGCGCTCTGCATCGCCATTCCGAGCCTCGCCCCTGACGCGGCCTTTGCTGCCGAAGGCGGGCTCGACGGCACGAAACTGTCGATGCTGTGGGCGCTCCCTTTCGCCGGCATCCTGCTCTGCATCGCCACCGGGCCGGTGCTCTATCCGCATTTCTGGGAACACCACTATGGCAAGTTCGCCGCCTTCTGGGCAGCGCTGGTCATCGTACCGCTCTGGTTCACCGCCGGCACGACAACGGTCTCGCACACCATCGCCCATACGGTGCTGCTCGAATACCTGCCCTTCATCCTGCTGCTGCTGTCCCTGTTCACCGTGTCAGGTGGCATCTATCTGCAGGGCAATCTGCACGACAGCGTATTCACCAACACTGTGCTGCTCGGCTTCGGCACACTGATGGCCAGCGTGGTTGGCACCACCGGGGCATCGATGATCCTGATCCGTCCGTTGCTGCGCTGTAATGACGACCGACGCTACAACGTGCACGTGGTGGTATTCTTCATCTTCCTCGTCTCCAATATCGGCGGCTCGCTGTCGCCGCTCGGCGATCCGCCGCTATTCCTCGGCTTTCTGCGCGGCGTCGATTTCTTCTGGACCACCACCCATCTTTTTCCGGATACGCTGTTCGCAGCCGGCATCGTGCTGCTGATCTTCATGCTGCTGGATATCTATCTGCATCGCCGTGAGGGCCGGCTGCCGAAGATCAAGGATCCGACACCGGATTCGGCGCTACGCCTGCACGGCAAGGTCAACCTGCTGCTGCTCGGCGTCATCATCGCCGCCATCCTGATGAGCGGCAGCTGGAAGCCCGACATCTCCTTCACCGTGCTCGGCACGCCGGTGGAACTGCAGAACCTGCTGCGCGATCTCATCCTCGTCATCGTGACCTTCGCATCGCTGATGCTCAGCAAGGCTGAGCACCGCAAGGCCAACGACTTCAAATGGGGCCCCATCGAGGAAGTCGCGATTCTGTTCGCCGGCATCTTCATCTGCATCGTACCGGTCATGGCGATGCTGCAGGCCGGAACCAACGGCCCGTTCGCACCGCTGGTCGCGCTCGTGACCCATGCCGACGGCACGCCGAACAACGTCGCCTATTTCTGGCTCACCGGTATTCTGTCGTCGTTCCTCGACAATGCCCCAACCTATCTCGTCTTCTTCGAACTCGCCGGCGGCGACGCGAAGACGCTGATGACCTCGGGCGCAGCGACGTTGGCTGCGATCTCCGCCGGTGCCGTGTTCATGGGTGCCAATACCTATATCGGCAATGCGCCGAACTTCATGGTCTATGCCATAGCGCGGGATGCCGGTGTGAAGATGCCAAGCTTCTTCGCCTATATTCTGTGGTCTGGCGCCGTGCTGATCCCCGTCTTCCTGCTGATGACCTGGGTTTTCTTCATCTAGAGCATGATCCCCAGAAGTGGATGCCGGCTTTCGGACAAGATCATGCTGCAGCATAGGCTGCGGCTGGTTACCTCGCGTTTACCATAACGGTCTACCCTCCGCGCCGAACCGGAATGCTGCGATTCCGGCTGTTGATCACGCGGTCGCGGAGCTTGGCGTTGCGTCACAATCGTAAAATTTCGCGCCTACGCCGACCTGCTGCAGCCATCGGCCTCGCCGCATGCGTCGCGCTGCCGCCGCAGGCCGCATCGGCTCAAGGCTTCTTCGATTTCCTGTTCGGCGGCGGCCAGCCGCAGAAACAGCAGCAGCGCCGCGGCGGACCAGCACCGCAGCAGGATTTCTTTTCCGATCCGTTCGGCCTCAACACGCCGCAGGAACAGCCGCAGCCCCAGCGCAGCGCCGGTTACGGCGGCTCCGGCCCGGCCTTCTGCGTGCGCACCTGCGACGGCAAGTATTTTCCGCTCGGCCGCGGCGGTGCCAGCCCGGCCCAGATGTGCCAAGCCTTCTGCCCGGCCTCGCCGACCAAAGTGATGTTCGGCAGCAGCATCGATTACGCGACGTCGTCCGCAGGCGAGCGCTATGCCGACCTGCCCAACGCCTTCGCCTATCGCAAGTCGCTGAAGGCCGACTGCACCTGCAACGGCCGCGATCCCGCTGGCCTCGCACCGATCGATCTCACGCTCGACACCTCGCTGCGCCCAGGCGATGTGGTCGCGACCACCAACGGCCTCGTGGCCTTCTCCGGCGTGCGCACCGGCAACAATCAGGCCGCGGAATTCACACCGGTCTCGTCCTATCCCGGCCTCACGTCCGATGTCCGCGCACGCCTCGGCGAGATGAAGGTCGCGCCGGTCGCCGCCGAAATGATCACCGACGAAGCGCCGATGGCCGAGACGCCGCGCGAGATCGCGCCGCTGCCAGCCACAACCATCGCCCCGAAGCGCCCCCCGGCGCAGGGCGCGAAGCGCGCCGAGGCCAATTGATCGGACGCGCCATTATCGCCCGATAATGACGCCGACCACATTCGTCGCTGACAGATATTTCTGCTCGATCTCCGCACGCGCAGCCGCGCGGTTTTCCGGCGTCAACAAGCCGCGCATCTCGGCAAGGATCATCCAGCAATACCCCCACCAGTCGGTGAGCATGCCGTCATCCCCGACCAGGTCGTAGCCCTGCCCCTCAGCAAAGATACGCGCATGCGCCTCGTCGAGCTGATCGAGCCAGGCGTGATCCGCGAGCGAGAACAGATCGTCGCTGACATCGTCGGTTGTATACCCCCACACGGACAGGCACACGGCGTTGAATTCGCGGTCGATCTGGTCGTCATCCACGGGATAACGACGCGCATTGAGATGCAGGCGGGTGAGCGATCGCGCAAAATCGGCGATCCGGGTAAGCGCGAATTGATTGTAGGCCAGAGTTGGCATTGCAAGCCTCGCAGACTGAAGGAGCAGCTTCGAATCGGAGCCTATATCAAATGCTTGCGAATTTGTTCTTTATTTGTTCTTGTTGATTAATGAATTCCTGTCATCCCGGCCTAGCACAGCGAAGCTGTGCGCGGCGCCGGGATCCATAACCTCCGACGATGTTTTGCGGAGCGACCGATGCCCGGATCGCGTTCCTATTTCGTCTATATCCTCGCGAGTGGCCATCACGGCACGCTCTATATCGGCGTGACAAACAATATTTGGCGCCGGATGGCCCAGCACCGCGCCGGTAAAGGCTCGAAATCCCCAAGAAATACGGCGTTACCAGGCTGGCTTACGTCGAAGAATATGACTCAGTCACACAAGCAATAGCGCGTGAAAAACAGCTCAAGAACTGGAAACGGGATTGGAAGATCGAATTAATCGAGCGGGATAATTCCGATTGGGCGATTTCTCAGCATTGCTGTGACGACGGAGATTATGGGTGCCGGCGTTCGCCGGGACGACATCCGAGGCTGCCATGATCTGCCCAAAACAGCGGCATAACCATAGCAAAACCTCCGCACCCCAACGGGGTTCCGACCACCTATGAATGGGCGTATGATTTCACGCCGCGCCTCAGATCAGGATGACCAGTTTGTCAGACCAGTCCACGCTAGCACAATTCCAGCCCCAGAACGCGCCGATCGATGAGTTGCTGCTCGCCGAGATCAAGAGCGCCATTCTCGTCAAGCTGACGCTGGGGATTGGCAAGGAGGCGTCCTTCGCCACCAAGCATGACTGGTACAAGGCTGCGGCGCTGACCCTGCGCGATCGCATCGTGCATCGCTGGCTGCTGTCGGAGAAGGAGAGCTACGACGGCGGTCGCAAGCGCGTCTATTATCTCTCGCTCGAGTTCCTGATCGGCCGGCTGTTCACCGATGCACTGAACAATATGGGCCTGCTGCCCGTGTTCCGCGCCGCGCTGGAGGATCTCGGCGTCGGCCTCGACGAACTCAGGAAGTGCGAACCCGATGCAGCGCTCGGCAATGGCGGCCTCGGCCGTCTCGCCGCCTGCTTCATGGAGAGCATGGCGACCCTCGCCATTCCCGCATACGGCTATGGCATCCGCTACGATTTCGGTCTCTTCAAGCAGATCATCTCGAAGGGCTGGCAGAAGGAATATCCGGACGAGTGGCTGAGCTTCGGCAATCCTTGGGAGCTGCCGCGGCCAGAGGTCGTCTATCACGTGCATTTCGGTGGCAGCACCGAAGTGATCGATGATGCCAAGGGCCACCAGCGCACCGTATGGCATCCCGGCGAGACCGTGGAGGCCGTCGCCTATGACACGCCCATCGTCGGCTGGCGCGGGCAGCATGTGAACGCGCTGCGGCTGTGGTCGGCCCGCGCACCAGATCCGCTCCGGCTCGATGTGTTCAACACCGGCGACTATGTCAGCGCCAGCGCCGAACAATCGCGCGCCGAGGCGATCTGCAAATTCCTGTATCCGAACGATGAAAGCGCCGCCGGCCGCGAATTGCGTCTGCGGCAGGAATATTTCTTCGTCTCCGCCTCGCTGCAGGATCTCGTCAAGCGACACCTGGAATCGGAAGGCAATCTGCGTGGCCTCGCCAACAAGGCGGCGGTGCAGATGAACGACACGCATCCGAGCCTCGCGATTGCCGAGCTGATGCGCATCCTGATCGATGTGCACAACATGCGCTGGGACGCGGCATGGCAGATCACCAATGCGACGCTGTCCTACACCAATCACACGCTGCTGCCGGAAGCGCTCGAGACATGGCCGGTCGAGCTGATGGAGCGGCTGCTGCCGCGCCACCTCGAAATCATCTACCGCATCAATGTCGCGCATCTCGACCGCGCCGATGCGATCCGTCCCGGCGACACCGGTTATCGCGCCTCAGTGTCGGTGATCGACGAAGGCGCCGGCCGCCGCGTGCGCATGGGCAATCTCGCTTTCATCGGCTCGCATCGCATCAATGGTGTGTCCGCGATGCATTCGGAGCTGATGAAGGAGACCGTGTTCCGCGATCTCAACCAGCTCTATCCCGGCCGTATCACCAACAAGACCAACGGCATCACCTTCCGCCGCTGGTTGATGCTGGCCAATCCGAAACTCACCGACCTCCTGCGCGCCACCTGCGGCGAAGCCGTACTTGATGATCCTACGCGTCTCATCAAGCTCGAAGCCTATGCCGGCGATGCCGCGTTCCAGCAGGAATTCCGCAAGGTCAAGCATCACAACAAGCTCGCCCTTGCCCGCACCATCGGCGAGAAGCTTGGCGTGCAGGCCGATCCCTCCGCGCTGTTCGACGTGCAGATCAAGCGTATCCACGAGTACAAGCGGCAACTGCTCAACATCGTCGAGACGGTGGCGCTGTATCAGGCAATCAAGGACGAGCCCAACAAGGACTGGGTGCCGCGCATAAAAATCCTCGCCGGCAAGGCGGCGGCGAGCTACCGCTATGCCAAATTGATCATCAAGCTGGCGAACGACGTCGCCAGGACGATCAACAATGACGACAGCATCCGCGGCCAGCTGAAGGTCGCGTTCATGCCCGACTACAATGTAAGCCTCGCCGAGATCATCATCCCCGCGGCCGATCTGTCCGAACAGATCTCCACCGCGGGCATGGAAGCCTCCGGCACCGGCAACATGAAGCTGTCGCTGAATGGCGCTCTCACCATCGGCACACTGGACGGCGCCAATATCGAAATCCGCGACAATGTCGGCCCGGAGAATATCGCGATCTTCGGCATGACGGCCGACGAGGTTGTCGCGCGACGCAATCGCGGCCTCGATGCGTCGGACGTGATTACCAAGTCCCCCAATCTTGGCCGCGCCATCTACGCTATCGAGAGCGGTTTCTTTTCTTCTGATGATCCCGGCCGCTTCGGCGCTATTGGCCACGCCTTGCGCCATCTCGATCATTACATGGTCAGCGCGGATTTCGACTCTTATTACGACGCCCAACGCGGCATCGACGCACGCTGGAAAGCGGGCTCGGCCTGGAGCCGCGCTGCCATCCTCAACACCGCGCGCATGGGCTGGTTCTCATCGGACCGCACCATCCGAGAATACGCCGAGGACATCTGGCACGTGCCGGTGGCGAGCAATCTGCCGACGACGTTCGTGTCACCGGTCCGCAAGGCGACGTAACTCGTTACCGGCTTCCGGCGGCATTTGCCGCCGGAAGCCGCAACGTGACGCACAGGCCGCCCATCGGCGATCCCTCCAATGAGATATCGCCGCCATAAAGCTCCGCGAGTTCGCGTGTAATCGATAATCCAAAACCGAATCCTGGTGCGCTTTCGTCAAGCCGTTCGCCAGGCCGCAGCACCTGCGCACGTTGCTCAACGGACAGTCCGCCTCCATCGTCCTCGACCACCAGTTCGACCAGCGTGTTTTGCCGTATAGCGCGTGTCGAAACCTTACCGCGCGCCCACTTGAACGCGTTGTCGAGCAGATTGCCCGCCATTTCGTCGAAATCTTGCTGTTCGCAGGCGACCATCAGATCGACCGGCACATTCATCGCAAATGCGACGTTCTTGTCGCTGTTGATCTTGCCGAGCACGTCGCCGAGATCCTGCAGGCGTGGCGCAATCGCAGTCTGCACGCGAACCGGACCGTTCAACACTGCGGTGCGCGCACGACCGAGGTGATGACGAATGCGCCGCTCCATTTGCGTGACGAGTGCCTGCAGTGTCGCCGGGTTCCCGGCGCCATCGGCGGACGCCACGATCGCCAATGTGGCCAACGGCGTCTTCAGGCCATGAGCGAGATTGGCGACGTGACGACGCGCCCGTTCCAGACTCGTGGCGTTCTGGTCGAGCAGGCCGTTGAGTTCCGCCACCAGCGGCTGAATTTCAACGGGCTGTCGCGATGGCAACCGCTCGAGACGTCCGCCGCGCACATCCGCCACCGCCTTGCGTAAACGATCCAGCGGGCGCAGGCCGAGCCGGACCTGCAGCATGATCGCCAGCAACAGCGCTCCCCCCAACGCGGCCAGCGATATCGCCAGCGTGGTCATAGCTTCACGCAGCGGCCCCCAGACTGCGGCGCGTGGCGACGATGTAACGATGGTGACTACAAAGTCCGAGACGCTGACCTGCTTGATGCGGAAATGCAGATATTCATCGTCTGGCCCCACGCCATCCGCTGGCCGCGGCCGCTCGTTCTTGTCCTTGTCGGGCCCCTTGCGCGGCTGAGGAGGTCTTTCCTCACGCGCGAGCGCGGGACTCTCGATATCCGCGTCTTCAAGCGAAGCCGAGTGCAGCGCATTTTTCGGCCCGGTGATCTGCCAATACCAGCCGCGGCGCGGGCGCTCGAAAGGTGGCCCATCCGCATTTCCTGTCAGGCTGATCCGGCCATTCGCATCGGCTCGCAACATCGACGACAGGAAGACGATCTGTGTGTCGAGCCGCTGATCGATTTGGCCTTGCACGAAACGATGCAGCACGAACCCGATCAGAACTGCCGCAACCACCAGAGCCAGAGCGATGAAGCCGGATGCCGCGATCAGAAGCCGGCGGCTGAGCGAAGCTTCGCGCGACATCACGAGCCGCCTGCGATGAGCCGATAGCCGCGTCCGCGCACCGTTTCGATCATGTCGTGACCGATCTTGCGCCGCAGCCGGGCTACGATGACCTCGAGCGAATTGGAGTCGGTGCCGGCATCGCCCTCATAGACCTTTTCCATCAATTCGATGCGGTCGTAGACTGTTTCCTTGCGCATGATCAGCGACTGCAGCACGCGCCATTCCAGCGCAGTGAGTTTCAGTGGTAGACCATCGAGTTCGAACACCCCGGTCGGCGCGTCGAAAGACAGTGGCCCGCAGGAGATTGCCGGCGCAGCGTGGCCGGCCGAGCGGCGCACCAGCGCGCGCAGCCGCATGATCAGTTCCTCGACGCGAAATGGCTTGGTGAGATAGTCGTCAGCGCCAGCCTTGAAGCCATCGACCTTTTCTGTCCAACCGTCACGCGCCGTCAGGATCAGAACCGGCAATTGCCGTCCACTCTTGCGCCAGGCGCGCAGAACCGTAGCGCCCGGAATTTTCGGCAGTCCGAGATCGAGCACCGCCACGTCGTAGCTTTCGGTGTCGCCGAGATGCTGACCGTCCTCGCCGTCGATGGCCACATCGACAGCGAAATTCTCCCGCCGCAAGGCAGATGCGATTTCGTCAGCCAGCAATGCGTCGTCCTCGACCAGCAGAACCTTCATCCTTGTCCTCATGCGCGCGAAGGGGTGACCGAGGGCTATGCAGCGTAGCTTAACCCAATCTGAATGGTTCGGTTCAGCCTGGATTGGACCTGGTCCGCTTAGGGTCTTGCCATCGACAACCCTGACAAGGAGACCCGACCATGACGGACGACATCGACACCTCCGGGCCCAAGGCCCTTCCCCCGCCGCAAAGCCGCTGGCGAATGTCCAGCGGCGCTATCGGCACGGGAGCGCTGGCGGCAGTGCTGATAGCAGGTGCCGCGCTCGGCGCCGGCGGTACGCGGCTTGCCCAGAACTGGCAGCCACAGAGCGTCATGCTCTTGCAACCCACGTCGATCGACAAAATGGCGGACCGAACCCCGGTCGCCATCAAGGGCGAGGTCGGCGACATCTTCGGCAACAAGTTTGTGGTGCAGGATCCGAGCGGACGGGCTTTGGTTGATACCGGGCCGCGCGGCGAGGACCACGCCGTGGTCGCCAAGGGCGAAACAGTCACCGTGCAGGGCCGCTTTGATCGCGGCGTGGTGCGCGCCGACCTGATCGCGCATGCCGATGGCCGCAACGAAGCCTTTGGCCCGCCAGACGGTCCGAAAGGCCCCAAAGGTCCAAAGGGCCCCAAGGGGCCGAAAGGCGGCCCCGACGCTCGCGCCGATCGCGGACCGCCTCCGCCGCCGGGCGACCGGAATGGCCCCGAAGACGACGACGCACCGCCCCCACCGCCGCCGCGTGCGCGCTGAAACGATCTGCCGGATCTGAGCGTTCAGATCCCGACCAACCGAACATCGAAAGACATGAGAATGCCCGATCACCGTACGACATCCATCAGCGGTAAAATCACCCACATCTTCGGCCACCGTTTCGTCGTCGAAACGAAGCACGGCGCCGTACTCGCCGATGTCACGCCAAAAGGCCTCGATCAACATTCACTGCGGATAGGCGACGAGGTCAGCCTCACAGGCGAGATGAAGCCGTCAGAGCTCAAGGTTTCGGAGCTTCGCACGGGAAGCAAGACGATCACCATCGAACACAAGAAGAAGCCGCACGAGCATCATGCACATGCCGAACCGCGTGTTGCCCTGAAAGCAGCACGCGCCGCCGGTTTCGAGCCCCTCGGCGAACCACGCCGCAAGCCGAAACATTTCGAGGTCCTGGGACGGCGCAACCACACCTTGACCGAGTTGCACATCGAACTCGACGGACACATTCGCAAGGCGAAGCCAGTCGAGGACCACGATCCGAAATGGAGCGAGGCGGTGCAGGCGTCGATGTGATCCGCGATCACGAGATCATCTGTGCTCGCCGTCATGCCCGATAGGCGACGAGCACGGCCCCGCAGGCGATCAGGATGACGCCGAGCCAGTTCGGCAATGACAGCTTCTCTCCGAGAAACAACACAGCGAACACGGCCACGAAGACGACACTGAGCTTGTCGATCGGCGCCACCCGCGCTGCATCACCGAGCTTCAGCGCGCGGAAGTAGCAGATCCACGACGCGCCCGTGGCGCAGCCGGACAGAACGAGGAAGACCCAGGTCTTTGTTGAGATTGTCGACGGCGACTGCCAGTGACCAGTGGCAATGACCATCAATCCCGCTGCAAACAGAATGACGATCGTGCGGATAAAGGTTGCGAAGTCGGAATTGACATTCTCTACGCCGATCTTGGCGAAGATCGCCGTGAGCGCCGCAAAGGCTGCGGAGAGGACGGCCCAGAACGGCCAGGTAAGGGTCAGGTTTTTCATCGATAGCGCACCTGCTTGTCAGCCGTCATTGCAAGGAGCTCGTGTGACGAAGCAATCCTCGCCTGCGGTCCTCTGGATTGCTTCGTCGCTGACGTTCCTCGCAATGACGAGTTAAAACTTGGACAGAAACAAAAAGGGCGGCCACGCGGCCGCCCTTTCCTATTCCAATTTCGCGACGCTTACTCCGCCGCCATTTTGACGTCCGGCGCGGCGGCCCGCACCTCCGCATCCACTTGGGCTTCGAACTTGGCAAAATTCTTCTGGAACATGCCGACGAGCTTGCGCGCAGTTGCGTCGAACTCAGCCTTGTCCTTCCAGGTATTCACCGGATCGAGGATTTCGCTCGGTACACCCGGCAGCGCGGTCGGCACCGCGAAGCCGAAATACTTGTCGGTGCGGAATTCGACATTGCGCAGCGAACCGTCGAGTGCTGCGGTCAGCAGCGCGCGCGTCACCTTGATCGGCATGCGCGAACCGACACCATATTTGCCGCCGGTCCAGCCGGTATTGACCAGCCAGCAGTCCACATTGTGCTTGGCAATGAGGTCGCGCAGCATGTTGCCATAGACGGACGGGTCAAGCGGCAGGAACGGCGAGCCGAAGCAGGTCGAGAATTCCGGCTCCGGATCGTTGCCGAGGCCGCGCTCGGTGCCGGCGACCTTCGCAGTGTAGCCGGACAGGAAGTGATACATCGCCTGCGCCGGGGTCAGCTTGGCGATCGGCGGCAGCACGCCGAAGGCGTCGGCGGCGAGCATCACCACATTCTTCGGCTGCGGCGCGCGGCCGGTGCGCGAGGCGTTCGGGATGAAATCGAGCGGATAGGCCGAACGGGTGTTCTCGGTCTTCGAGCCGTCGTCGAAATCCGGCACCTTGGTGTTGGCGTCAAGAATGACATTCTCGAGCACCGCGCCGAAACGTTTCGAAGCGGCATAGATCGCCGGCTCGGCTTCTTCCGAGAGCTTGATGGTCTTGGCGTAGCAGCCGCCTTCGAAATTGAAGACGCCGTCCTTGCCCCAACCATGCTCGTCATCGCCGATCAGTGTGCGCTTCGGATCGGCGGAGAGCGTGGTCTTGCCGGTGCCGGACAGGCCGAAGAAGATCGCGGTATCGCCGCCCTCGCCGACATTGGCCGAGCAGTGCATCGGCATCACGCCCTTGGCGGGCAGATAGTAGTTCAGCGTGGTGAAGACCGACTTCTTCATCTCGCCGGCATAATAAGACCCGCCGATCAGGACGATCTTGCGGGCGAAATCGATGGCCACGACGTTCTCCGAGCGACAACCGTGACGTTTCGGATCGGCGCGGAAGCTCGGCAGGTCGATGATGGTCAGCTCGGGCACGAAGTCCTTCAGCGCCGCAGCTTCCGGGCGAATGAGGAGCGTACGGATGAACAGCGAGTGCCAGGCGAGTTCGGTGAACACGCGGGTCTTGATCTGGAAGGTCGGGTCGGCGCCGCCATAGAGGTCCTGCGCGAACAGGGTCATGCCTTCGGCATGCTTCTTGAAATCGGTGTAGAGCGCTTCGAACTGCTCGGGGGTGATCGACTGGTTGCCGGCCCACCACATGTTTTCGGTGGAGGCATCCTTGACGGTGAACTTGTCCTTCGGGCTGCGGCCGGTGAAGTCGCCCGTGTCAGCGCAGAGCGCGCCATCAGACGACAGTTCGGCCTCGCCATTGCGCAGCGAGTGCTCATACAGCTGCGGCGCGCCGAGATTCCAGTTCACCGCTTTAAGGTTTTTGAGTCCGAATTTATCGGCACCATAGGCCGCGTTGCGTACGCCCGTCTCTTGCACGGATAGTCCTCCTTAGAGTCCGCTATTCGACAAATGCGGCTGCCTCCAGCCACACATTGTAGCGGTAGCCGTCACTATAATCGCTCCGGCTTTGATCCGGCGACCTAATAGTGACGAAGATGTGAAAAGCCAAGCGAATGTCATCTGACTTGGTTTATTCCAAGCATGGCGATGGGTATCGCTCAACCGTTCAAAGCGCGGGCCTGCTGTGCCAGTTCCCGGAGCACCTGTCGTAATTCCATCGGCGTGACGATCCGCCGCGGAAAATCGAGCCGGAGCGCCATCAACGTTCCGTTCTGCAGATCGAGGCCGTCGGGATCGCAGCCCGTGCAGCGCCAATCGCCTTCTTCGGCGGCAAGTAGCTTTGTTGCGTAGAGATTAAGCGCATCGCGATGATCGACATTCATGTGATCGACCGCGTCCTCCTCCGCTTCGAGCAAGCTGCCCGCGCCGTTGAGGTCGGTGAGATACTGCTCGGATGCGAGGTCGATGATGCGGCCAAAGCCTGCGACCAGATGCAGCGATGTCGGCCTGATCCGAAAGAGCGAGAAATCCTTAAAATCCACAAAGACTTGTGCCGATGGATGGGCGCTGAGATAGCGGCGGCGCAGCAGTGGACGCTCGGCTTCCGTCGCTTCCTCCGCGACGCCCCCCAGCATGATCCTTGCGCCTTCAAGCGGATCGCCCGGCGCGCGCTCGTCCAGCATCAGCGAGATCCTGGCGTCGCCGAGGATGTTTCGCGTATGCAAGGCCAGCCGTGAGATCAGCAGAATCGGCGAGCCGTCGGGATGGCTGGCAACGTTCACAAGTGAACAATAAGGGTCCCCTTTGCCGACGGTCAGGGTTGCAAGTGCGCCTTGCCGGCTGCGGCGCAGCAGCGACCTGGTGACACGCGAGGGATCGAAATCGGCTGTCGGCTGCATCGTTAAATCCCGAGATTCATTGCTAAAAGTGACTTTTCCTGTTGCTCTGGACAGCGTATATAGGTGTGGAACTCGCGTCCCATTCAAGCGTTCAGGGAACTTGGCCACACTTCAGCCTAGCTTGCATTGCTGGTTGACTGTGTTCTTAAGGCCACCTCATACGGCGGAATATCCAATCCCCCGCTGTACAGACCATCCCGCTTCGGAAAGCAGGCTCATGCCCACAATCGCCTTGGTCGACGACGACCGCAACATTCTCACATCCGTATCGATCGCGCTGGAAGCCGAAGGCTACCGCATCATGACCTATACGGACGGCGCGTCGGCCCTGGATGGTTTTCGCACCAGCCAGCCGGACCTCGCGATCCTGGACATCAAGATGCCCCGCATGGACGGCATGGAAACACTGCGCCGCCTCCGCCAGAAGTCCGACCTGCCGGTGATCTTCCTCACCTCGAAAGACGAGGAGATCGACGAGTTGTTCGGTCTCAAGATGGGCGCCGACGATTTCATCCGCAAACCGTTCTCACAGCGCCTGCTGGTGGAGCGCGTCAAGGCCGTGCTGCGCCGCTCGGCGCCGAAGGATCCGGCCGCCGCGCCGAAGGAGACCGATGCCAAGGCGCTGGACCGCGGCCTGCTGCGCATGGACCCCGAGCGCCACACCTGCACCTGGAAGAACGAGCCGGTGACCCTCACCGTCACGGAATTCCTTATCCTGCAGGCCCTCGCCACCCGTCCGGGCGTGGTCAAGAGCCGCAACGCGCTGATGGACGCCGCCTATGACGATCAGGTCTATGTGGACGACCGCACCATCGACAGCCACATCAAGCGCCTGCGCAAGAAGTTCAAGGTCGTCGATGACGACTTCGAAATGATCGAGACGCTGTACGGCGTTGGTTATCGTTTCAAGGAAACCTGATCTCGGAGAGGTTTCGCGGCCCGTTTTGGGCCTAACCTGATGGCATCGCTGCGCTAGGCTTCCTACAGCGGGAGCGATCGCGATCAATCGACAACAAGCGGGCAGTGTGGGCATTGCTGGATCGAACGCAGCCTGATGGACGACGGGACGGCGGCGGCGTGCCAAGGTCCTCCGATGCACCAGACGAGAAACCGTCCGCCGGCTGGCGGCGTCCCCTCGACTGGCTGCGCCGGGTTCGGCAGTTCTTCGTCGCGCTGACCTTCTCGAGTCTGACGCGCCGCATCGTCTCGCTCAATCTCGCCGGCCTCTGCGCGCTCGTTGCCGGCGTCCTCTATCTCTCGCAGTTTCGCGCCGGCCTGATCGATGCGCGAGCACAAAGCCTGCTCACTCAGGCGGAGATCATCGCCGGCGCCATCGCGGCCTCGGCGACGGTAGAAACCAACACGATCACCATTGATCCGGACCGCCTGCTCGACCTCAAGCCGGGCGAAAGCTATGGCGCGCCGGACGAATTCAACAATCTCGACTTCCCGATCAATCCCGAACGCGTCGCGCCGGTGCTACGCCGGCTGATCTCACCGACCAAGACCCGCGCACGCATCTATGACCGCGACGGCGTGTTGCTGCTGGACAGCCGCAGCCTCTATGGCCGCGGCGACGTGCTGCGCTTCGAACTGCCGCCGCCGACCACGGAGAAGCCCGGCCTGGTCGAAAAGGCGACCATCGCCATCCGCACCTGGCTCAATCGCGGCGACCTGCCGCTCTATCGCGAGCTCGGTCCCGAAAACGGCAACGGCTATCAGGAAGTCCAACAGTCGCTCGGCGGCTCGAAGAGCAGCATGGTGCGCATCAATGACCGCGGCGAAGTCATCGTCTCGGTCGCCGTGCCGGTGCAGCGTTTTCGTGCGGTGCATGGCGCATTGATG
Organism: Bradyrhizobiaceae bacterium PARB1; assembly: GCA_002256345.1. Classification (GTDB taxonomy): domain Bacteria; phylum Pseudomonadota; class Alphaproteobacteria; order Rhizobiales; family Xanthobacteraceae; genus Tardiphaga. Next base: position 953,865 of record NKIY01000002.1, read on the forward strand.
CTCTCGACCCAGGGTGACGACATCGATCAGATGGTCACCGCCGAACGCCTCGCCATTCTGAAAGTGTTTGCCGTCGCGATGGCGGTCATGATCGTGTTGTCGCTGCTGCTCGCCTCGACGATTGCAGGCCCGGTGCGGCGCCTCGCCGACAGCGCCGAGCGCGTCCGCCGACGCATCCGCACCCGCGTCGAAATTCCGGACTTCACGGACCGCCGCGACGAGATCGGTCATCTTTCCGGCGCGCTACGCGACATGACCGACGCGCTCTATAACCGGATCGAGGCGATCGAGATGTTCGCCGCGGACGTTTCGCACGAACTGAAGAACCCGTTGACCTCGCTGCGCTCCGCCGTCGAGACGCTGCCGCTGGCGAAGAACGATAACAGCCGACGCCGGCTGCTGGAGGTCATCGAACATGACGTTCGCCGCCTCGACCGTTTGATCTCCGATATTTCCGACGCGAGCCGCCTGGATGCAGAGCTTCAGCGCAACGATGTTGCACCAGTGGATGTGCGCAAGCTGCTGAATACGCTCACCGGGGTCGCCAACGAAACCAAGCTCGGCCACGATGTCGGTGTCGAGGCGCGCTTCGAGGGCCTGGCGAACGATGCATTCTCCGTTCCCGGCCATGACTCGCGGCTCGGCCAGGTCATCACTAATCTCGTCACCAATGCGCAGTCCTTCTCCGAGCCGGGCGGCAAGGTGCGCATCGCCTGCCGCCGCCTGAAATCGAAGATCGAGATCGTCGTCGACGACGACGGCCCCGGCATCGGGCCGGATGCGCTGGAGCGCATCTTCGAGCGCTTTTACACTGATCGCCCGCATCAGGGCTTCGGCCAGAATTCCGGCCTGGGTCTGTCAATCTCCAAGCAGATCGTCGAGGCTCATGGCGGCACTATCTGGGCCGAGAACCGCGTCGGCGCCGCGAATGCCGATGGCGAACTACCGATGCTCGGCGCCCGCTTCGTTGTGCGATTGCCGGCGACATGACCCCGCCCGATGTCAGCATCCACGCGTCCGCCGTCCTGGTGGGCGACCGCGCGATCCTGATCCGCGGCCCGTCCGGCTCCGGCAAGTCGCGGCTGGTGTTCGACCTGATCCTCGCCGCCCAGGCTGGGCAGCTTCCCGAAGCCATGCTCGTGGCCGACGACCGCGCTTTTCTGGACATCACGGACGACGGGCGTCTGCGAGTCCGTCCCGCGCCCGAATTGATAGGCTTGCTGGAAATCCGGGGTTTGGGTATCAGGCGTCTCGATTGCGCCACTGCCGCCATTGTGGGGCTGGTGGTCGATCTCGACGCGCAGGATGCCACGCGGCTACCTGACGCGGAGACGCTGAAAATCAGGCTCCGAGACGTCGAACTTCCCCGAATCCCGGTTGGATCCGGCTTTTCGCCGCTACCGCTGGTGGTAGCTTACCTGACGACAACTGAGGGCATCTCGTCGCAGCGACCATAGTGCGATTGCCCGAAGGGAATTGGTAACCATATTAGTCCCACACTCGCCACCGAACTGGCCCGCTGAGCCTCCCCCGACAAAGGTCGTATTTTAAGGGAGTTTCGCGAAGAGACCTCTTGCATGGAGGCTCTGGATGGTCAAAGTGGCGCTTTCGTGCGGCGCACCATCGCGTCCACGAGGAGTTTCCGATGATTGGTCTGGTACTTGTGACCCATGGGCGCCTTGCCGACGAGTTCAAGGCGGCGCTTGAGCACGTAATGGGTCCGCAAAAACAAATCGAAGCCGTGACGATCGGCGCGGAAGACGACTCCGATCTCTGTCGTAGCGACATCATCGAAGCGGTGAACCGCGTCGATAGCGGCGACGGCGTCGCTATTCTCACCGACATGTTCGGCGGCACGCCGTCGAACCTCGCCATCTCCTGCATGAGCCGGCCGAAGGTCGAAGTGCTCGCCGGCATCAATCTGCCGATGCTGGTGAAGCTTGCGAAAGTCCGCGAGGAGCGCACGCTGCCCGACGCCATCGCCATGGCGCAGGAAGCGGGCCGCAAGTACGTCACGATCGCCAGCCGCGTGCTCGCCGGCAAATGAGCGAACTTCTCTCCCGCGAACTGCCCATCACCAACAAGCGCGGCCTGCACGCACGCGCGTCCGCGAAATTCGTGCAGACGGTGGAGAAGTTCAACGCCGACATCACCGTGACCCGCAACGGCGAGACGGTCGGCGGCACCTCGATCATGGGCCTGATGATGCTCGCCGCCGGGATCGGCACCAGCATCATGGTCTCGGCGAAGGGCCCCGAGGCTCAACAAGCGATGGAAGCGATATCGGCGCTCGTGCTGGACAAATTCGGCGAAGAGCAGGACTGAAGCTGTAACTCCATCCGGGCTGCGGCTACGACTTCCCCGGCGGCACGAAATAGACGTGCCAGCGCGACGAGATCCCCGCCTGCCCCTGGAAGAAGCGCCGTGTCGAGATCACCACGCGTTCGGCCCCCCCGGCATTCTCCTTCATCCACGTCTCGCAAGCCGCGAACCGTTCATCAACCGGATCGCAAATGCCGATGAAACCGGCTCGCTTTGCTTCTTCCAACGATAGCAAGCCCGAACCGACCTTTTCGTAGGGCACATATGGCAGCGGATGATCGACGCTATAGAACGTCATCTGGTCCGCAACCTCGACATAGCCGACCACCGCGCTCCAGCGCGCATGCGCGCGGGTGTGCCACATCTCGGTGAGCTGGCGCGCGAGCTGCGAATAGGAGACATGGGAGAAATTGCCATTCTCCTCGCGCGGCATGCTGGCGATCGCAATCTGCGGCGCGAGGCCGAGCGTCGCCAGCGAGAGAACCAGCCACACCGCCGCGATCCGCGGCAGCGCCACGCGCGGCATCCGCAGTGACGGGATCGCAACGAAAGCGAGCGGCACGAGGAAGAACAGCGAGATACCCCAATCCGTCTTGATGTAGATATCGAAGATCAGCGCGCCGACCGGCGGCCCGACGGCGACAATCCCCTGGATCAGCCAGATATTCAGCGCCTGATCGCGATTGACGGACGGATTGTCCCGGATCGACCACGGCCGCGCGGCAAAGCCCCTGGCATCGCGCAGCGCCCACGACCACCAGCGCGGCGCCCAGGCGAGTACCGCCGCCGCAATCGCCAGCGGCAGAAGCAGCAGCGCAAGATTGTGCCCGACATAGCCCCAGACGAGCTGCAGGCTCTGCCACTTTGAAGCAATCACATAATGGCCGCTCGCATAGAGGAACGGCGCATAATCGGCACTGCGCACCCAGTCGATATGCGGGATCATCGCCGCAACCATGGTGACGATCGCCAGCCACGGCGCGGGCGAACGCAGGAACAGCATCCGCTGCGGATGGATCAATGCGGCGAGACCGATGGCCCCGATCATCGTCACCACCCAGTATTTGCACATCAGCGCCAGCGCACCGGCAAGGCCGAGCAGCACGCCCGAGCGGATCGTGCGCTTCTCGAAGGCATTCAGATAGGCCAGCACCAAAAGCGGCAGCGAAATGAGCTGCACGAGGTCGGCGTTGAACTTGAAGCCCTTGAAATTGAAGATCGGATAGAGGGCGACCATCACCAGCACGAAGAACGCCCTGCGGTAATCCACCACGCGCAGCGCGATGGCCCAGCACGTGATCATGCCGATCCCCACCGTGGTCATGGCCAGCGCATAGGAAGCCCAGTCGGTGGTCGGGAAGAAATTGAACCAGACGCCCGCAATCCAGCCCGACAGCGGCGGATGCTTGCCGTAGCCGAGCAGGAACTTTTGCCCCCAGGCATAGGCCTCGGAGACATCGAAATGCACGTCCTGAGCGGCTTTGACCTGGGTCAGGATGGCCGTCCACAGTACCGCATGGGCGATGGTGAAGCCGACCGCCAGCACCGGCGCCAGTTGCGGATCGACCGCCCAGGCTGCCACGCGCGCAGCCCCCCGGCGCGCTCGTGAAACGAGGCTGCGGCGTCTGGCGGGGGTGGAAACGGCGGGGGATTGGCGACTGCGCTCGGGCCTTTTCATGGGGCCCTGCCTAGCCTGTTTCGCCCGCGAGTAAAATCAGAATGCGTTGAACAGATTGTCGCCCTGAACGGTCTTGTGAAACCGCCGGTAAAGCCCCATTTCGGTTGCCGCATCAGGGCCCGGATGCTATCCCGCGCGCATGACAACCTCCCCGATTTCCAACGTCCGCAACTTCTCCATCGTCGCCCATATCGACCATGGCAAATCGACCCTGGCCGACCGTCTGATCCAGATCACAGGCGGCTTGCAGGCGCGCGAGATGAAGGAGCAGGTGCTGGACTCGATGGATATCGAGCGCGAGCGCGGCATCACCATCAAGGCCCAGACCGTCCGCCTGCACTATAAGGCGCATGATGGGAAGGATTACATCTTCAACCTGATGGACACGCCCGGTCACGTCGACTTCGCTTACGAGGTCTCCCGCTCGCTGGCCGCCTGCGAAGGCGCGTTGCTGGTGGTCGACGCCTCGCAGGGCGTGGAAGCACAGACGCTGGCAAACGTTTATCACGCGCTCGACGCCAATCTCGAGATCGTCCCCGTCCTCAACAAGGTCGACCTCCCCGCCGCGGAGCCCGATCAGGTCAAGAAGCAGATCGAGGACGTGATCGGTATCGACGCCTCCGACGCTGTGATGATCTCGGCAAAGACCGGCCTCGGCGTGCCCGATGTGCTCGAAGCCATTGTCACCCGCCTGCCGCCACCCAAGGGCGACCGCGACGCCACGCTGAAGGCGCTGCTGGTGGACTCATGGTACGATGTCTATCTCGGCGTCGTCGTGCTCGTGCGTGTGGTCGATGGCGTGCTGAAGAAGGGCCAGCGCGTCCGCATGATGGGCACCAATGCGGCCTATGACATCGAGCGCGTCGGCTATTTCACGCCGAAGATGGTCAATGTGGACGAACTCGGCCCCGGCGAGATCGGCTTCATCACTGCCGCCATCAAGGAAGTTGCCGACACCCGCGTCGGCGACACCATCACCGACGACAAGAAACCGATCACCGAAATGCTGCCGGGCTTCAAGCCCGCCGTCCCCGTGGTGTTCTGCGGCCTCTTCCCGGTGGATGCCGACGATTTCGAAACGCTGCGCGCCGCCATGGGCAAGCTGCGTCTCAACGACGCGTCGTTCTCGTTCGAAATGGAAACCTCGGCCGCACTCGGCTTCGGCTTCCGTTGCGGCTTCCTCGGCCTGCTGCATCTGGAAATCATCCAGGAGCGCCTCAGCCGCGAATTCGATCTCAACCTGATCGCCACCGCGCCGTCGGTGATCTACCACATGTATCTGAACGACGGCTCAGAGATCGAAATTCACAATCCGATCGACATGCCGGATGTGGTGAAGATCTCCGAAATTCACGAACCGTGGATCGAAGCGACGATTCTGACGCCCGACGAATATCTCGGCTCCGTGCTGAAGCTGTGCCAGGAGCGCCGCGGCAATCAGAAGGAACTCACTTACGTCGGCACCCGCGCGATGGTGAAATACGAATTGCCGCTGAATGAAGTGGTGTTCGATTTCTACGATCGCCTGAAGTCGATCTCGAAGGGCTATGCCTCGTTCGACTATCACCTCACCGACTACCGCGCCGCCGATCTCGTCAAGATGCAGATCCTCGTCAACGGCGAGCCGGTCGATGCGCTCTCCATGCTGGTCCATCGCACCCGCGCCGAAGGCCGCGGCCGCTCCATGGTCGAGAAGATGAAGGAGCTGATCCCGCCGCACATGTTCGTCATCCCGATCCAGGCGGCGATCGGCGGCAAGGTGATTGCCCGCGAAACCGTCCGCGCGCTGCGCAAGGACGTGACCGCGAAGTGCTATGGCGGCGATATCAGCCGCAAGCGCAAACTTCTGGAGAAGCAGAAGGAAGGCAAGAAGAAGATGCGGCAGTTCGGCAAGGTCGACATCCCGCAGGAAGCCTTCATTGCCGCGCTGAAGGTGGATAGCTGATAAAGCGCCAATCGCCATTCCGATCGGAGATCCTGCCAGTGGCTACGAGACGGAATGGGAATGCAGCGCCGGCGCGGCCTCGTCCCGCCTTCTCGAGCCCTGCCATCGCGGCAGTCTTCAATCAACATCCCAAGGCGATCAGGGCCCGGCTGCTGGCGCTCCGGCGTCTCATCTTCGAGACCGCCGCCGACATCGATGGCGTGGGGCCTCTTGAAGAGACCCTGAAGTGGAAGCAGCCCAGCTATCTCACGACGGCGAGTGGCAGCGGCAGCACGATCCGGATCGATCGGATCAGCGACACCGACGATTGTGCGCTTTACTTCAACTGCCAGACCAATCTGGTTGAGACCTTTCAATCGCTTTATCCGCACGACTTCGGCTATGGCGGAAACCGAAGCATCCATCTTCCCATCGACAGCGATCTGCCCGAACCGGCCCTGCGCCATTGCATAGGCCTCGCGCTCACCTATCATCGAAGCAAACGCAAATCGCTCTGACGCATGTCGCAGTTTGGCGTTTTCGGGTCGCGGCAATCCGTCATCCAAACTCCACTCTTGCCTCCCCCGCCTGCGCCCCTCATTCTCTCCCCACGACGCCGAAAACGGCGCGTTTAAAAATTCGGGGAGGATATGATGACCGCGCACCGTGCGCTGGCGGCGACGACGTTTGCCGTTTCACTGCTTTTTGGCGTTTCCGCCGGGGCCCAGCAGCCCCCATCACCCGCCAGTAACGCTCCGCTCAAGATCGGCCTTCTCGCCGATTTCGCCTCGGTCTATGCCGATATCGGCGGCCAGGGGAATGTCGAGGCGGCAAAAATCGCCATCGAGGAATTCGGCGGCCAGATGTTCGGCAAGCCGATCGAACTGGTCACCGCCGACGCCCTCAACAAGGCCGACGTCGCCGCGACCATCGCGCGCAAATGGTATGAGGCCGAGAATGTCGACATGATCATCGACCTGCCGACTTCGGCCACCGCGCTTGCCGCGATGGAGATGTCGAAGCAGTTCGAGAAGATCATGATCGTCACCGACGCAGCGTCGTCGGACATCACCGGGAAATCCTGCTCACCCTATACGGCCCACTGGACCTACGACACCTATGGCAATGCGCAGACCGTAGGCAGCGCCATCGTCAAGCAGGGTGGTGACTCCTGGTACTTCATCACGGCCGACTATCTGTTCGGCCATTCCATTGAGCGCGACACCGGCGATGTCGTCCGCAAGGCCGGTGGCAAGGTGGTCGGGAGTTCGAAACACCCGCTCAACACGGCGGACTTCTCGTCCTTCCTGCTGCAGGCGCAGTCGTCGAAAGCGAAGATCGTCGGCATGGCCAATGGCGGCGGTGACACCATCAACACCATCAAGCAGGCGTCCGAATTCGGCATCGTTGCCGGCGGTCAGAAGCTCGCGGGCATCGTGATGTTCATCTCGGACATCCACTCGCTCGGCCTGAAGATGGCGCAGGGCCTGATCATCACCGAGGCCTATTACTGGGACCTCAACGACCGCACCCGTGCCTTCGGCAAGAAGTTCTTCGACAAGATGAAGCGGATGCCGACCATGAACCAGGCCGCGACCTATAGCGGCGTGCTGCATTACCTGAAATCCGTGCAGGCGGCGGGCACCCGTGCGACGAAGCCGGTACTCGCCAAGATGCGCGAAATGCCGATCCGCGACGCTTTCACCGACAACGGTGTCCTGCGCGAGGACGGCCGCATGGTGCACAGCATGTTCCTGCTGGAAGTGAAGAAGCCGGAAGAGTCGAAATATCCGTGGGACTATTACAAGGTGCTCGCGGAGGTCCCCGGCGATCAGGTGTTCCGGCCGATGAAGGACGGTAATTGTCCGTATGTAAAGAAGGACTGAGACCGGCTTGAAGGTCCGCCACTGTCATACGCGGGCTCGCCCCGCGTATCCATCTTTGTCGGCGACGTAAGACAGAAAGATGGATGGCCGGGTCAAGCCCGGCCATGACATCCGGGAATACTGGCGCTTTGCTTAGGCCACCTGCACTCGCATCGTATCGATACCGATCGTCGCCTGCGCCCGCAGCAATTCCTCGATCTCCTCGTTCGGCCGCGCGCGGCTGAACAGGAAGCCCTGGCCCTCATGACAGCCTTCATGGCGCAGGCAGGCCAGTTCGGCTTCGGTCTCGACGCCCTCTGCGGTGATCGTCACACCCAATCCCATGCCGAGGCTGATGATCGAACTCACGATCGCCTGCGCATCGCGGTTGGCGTCGAGATCGCGCACGAAGGACTGGTCGATCTTGATCTTGTCGAACGGGAAGCTGCGCAGATAGCTCAGCGACGAATAGCCCGTGCCGAAATCATCCATCGAGATGCGTACACCGAGCGACCGCAGCGCATGCAGCGTTGCCAGCACCTGGCTGCTCTTTTCGAGCAGCAGCGTTTCGGTGATCTCCAGCTCCAGCCGGCGCGGCGGCAAGCCGGAATGCTTCAAGGCATCCATCACCACCGACAGCAGATTGCCGACGCGGAATTGCAGCGGAGACAGGTTGACGGCCAGACGCACCTCATCGGGCCAGCGCGCGGCCTCGTTGCAGGCGCGGCGCAGGATCTGCGTGCCGAGCACATTGATGAGGCCGGTGTCCTCCGCCACCGGGATGAAGTCTCCCGGCGAGATCATGCCATGCTCGGGATGCGGCCAGCGCACCAGCGCCTCACAGCCCGTGATGCGCCCGGTCTTGAGATCGACCAGCGGCTGGTAATAGGGCCGTAGCTGATTGTCCTGGATCGCAGCGCGCAGATCGTTCTCGATCTTGCGGCGCGCCTGCGCGCGCGCGTCCATGCCGGTCTCGAAGAAGCTGAATGTGCCGCGCGTATCGTTCTTGGCGCGCGACAGTGCCATGTCGGCATTTTTCAGCAACCGCTCGGACTCGTCGCCATCGCCCGGCGCCATGGCGATGCCGACACTCGCACCGATCACGATCGAATTGCCGTCGAGCAGGAAGGTCTCGCCAATGGCGTCGAGCAGACGGCGCGCCAGCAGTGCTGCGTCTTCCGGCCGGTGAATGCCGGTCTGGATGATCGCGAACTCATCCGAATTCAGACGCGCCAATGCATCCTCTTCGCGCAGAGTGGATCGCAATCGCCGCGCGACGCCACGCAGCAGCTTGTCGCCGATCTCGTGACCGAGCGAGTCGTTGACACCCTTGAAGTTGTCGAGGCCGAGAAACAGCACGGCAAGCTTCTCGCCGCTGCGGCGGATATGCGACAGCATCTCGTCGAGGCGCTGGCGCAGCAGGTTGCGGTTGGGCAGGCCCGTCAGCGCATCGTGATGCGCCATGAAAGCGAGCCGCATCTCGGCGCGCTTGCGCTCGGTGATATCCATCAAGGCCAGCATCACGGCGGGCTGTTCGTTATAGACGAGCTGGCGCGAATAGATCGCCAGATCGATCAGCTCGCCGTCAGCCTTGACGTGTTTCCAGGTGCGCGCCGCCTGCTCGTCTGCGGCGTGATCGCCGACCCAGGGCGGCGATGCCTCGAAGGCCTGCAACTGACGAATTGTCAGCTTCTCGAATTCGCTTCGCGTGTAACCATAGTGCTCTGCAGCCGCGTCATTGACGCTGAGGATGCGTTCGTCCGCGAGCGCGCAAACGATCATCGGCACCGGATTGCTTTCGAACAGCAGACGGAACGACGCCTCGCGTTGCTTAAGCTCTGTGATATCGACACGCAGGCCAACCACGCCGCCGTCTTCGGTCAGACGCTCTTCGATCAGGACGACACGGCCGTCCGCCAGTGTCTGCTCATGACGTCCATCGGGGTGGAACAGTTTTTCGACGCGCTCGGCGATCCATTCTTCCTCGCGGCCGGCCGCTTCCGGGTAGTCGCCGCGCTCGACGCCGACACGGATCGTGTCCTGCAGCCGCGCACCCGGCGCGAATTGATCGGAGCTGCGATTGTAAATCTCGGCGTATTTCTTGTTCCAGAGGATGTAGCGCCCCTCGGAATCCAGAAACACGATGCCCTGCGGCAGGATGTCGATCGCCTCGCGCAAGCGCTCATGAGACTTGCGGGCATCGACAATCGCAGCCTGCGCCTGCGCGCGCTGGCGCGCAAGTTCGCCTGTCACGCCGATGGATTTCGGCGCGGCTGCTAAGGGCTTTTTGGCACCGCCTCTCGCGCGATTGAAGCGCGGTTTGTGCGACACCTTCAGTCCAGTCTTGATGGGCCGGTCCTTCGGCATCCAGATCGTACTCGCATTCTGCGTGCGGCATTCTGTGCCCGAAGTCTCTGAAGAAACGGTATCAATGGATACACTTGGCGCATGCGGGTACCGCCATCGGTGTGTTCGCGACCGCGCCATCTGCACACACAGCGAGCACGCACCGATGTGGAGCCCTAACAACGCGTTACATTCCGTGCGGAATGCGTCTCAATTCGGAGCACCAACGCCGAAATGATCAATGTGGAGGCTTTCCAAGCCATCTGACGGCTGCACGAAATCCCGCGCAAGAATTTACGACATGCGCAAGGATGGTGAACGCACCGTAAACAACGAGCGCACCTGCCGGCATCCAAACGGCCGGCACTGACTTGTCGCCTGTCTCGGCTATACTCGCACCATGAGCCCGCGCCTGATTCTCAGCCTCATATTGCCGCTCGCCGTTGTCTCCGCCCCTGCGATGGCGCAGACCAAAGGCACCGTCGATCCCAGGCCGCTGCCGCCGCTTGCCAATCCCCACGATCCGACCACGCCAGCCAAGGAACTTTTCGGGCGCAAGATGCTGCCGACCCGCTCGGCCGCAAAGGTGATCGGCTTCTATGCCAAGGGCTGCATCGCCGGCGCAGAGGCGCTGGCGCTGAATGGCCCGACCTGGCAGGTGATGCGGCTGTCGCGCAACCGCAACTGGGCGCATCCGCAGCTGGTCGAACTTATCGAGCGGCTCTCGGCCAAGGCGAACAGGATTGCAGGCTGGCCCGGCATTCTGGTCGGGGACATGTCGCAGCCGCGCGGCGGACCGATGCTCACTGGCCATGCCAGCCATCAGATCGGCCTCGATGCCGATATCTGGCTGACGCCGATGCCGAACCGGCAATTGTCGCGCAACGAGCGCGAGGACATGTCGGCGGTGATGATGGTGCGCAAGGATCGCCTCGACATCGATCCCGCCACCTGGACGCCGACACATCTGCCCGTCATCCGCGCCGCCGCACAGGAGCCGTCGGTGGAGCGCATCTTCGTTAATGCCGCCATCAAGAAAGCGTTGTGCCGCGAGGCCAGGGGCGATCGCAGCTGGCTGTCGAAAGTCCGGCCGATGTACGGCCACGACTATCATTTCCACATCCGCATTAAATGCCCCGCAGGCGCCACCGATTGCGAATCTCAACCGCCGCCAAATGAGAGCGAGGGCTGCAGTGCCGGCGACCTCGCCTACTGGTTCAGCGACGCCGTGCTGCATCCCAAGCCGCCGCCGGTCCCGCCCAAGCCGAAACCGCCGATGACGCTGGCGCAGATGCCGGACGCTTGCCGGCAAGTCTTGAACGCACCATAGTCCACCGCAAATTACAGGAGACCGACCATGCGCATCAGTGCACGCAACCAGATCAAGGGCACCGTCCTCGAAGTCACCAAGGGCGCCACCACTTCCCATGTCCGCGTCGATATCGGCGGCGGCCAGGTCATGACCTCCTCCATCACCAATGAGGCCGTGGACGATCTGGCCCTCAAGGTCGGCGGCAAGGTCGTCGTGGTCGTGAAGGCCTCCGACGTCATGATTGCGGTGGACTGATCATGCATGCGCGTCTGATTGTCGCGCTTGCCATGCTGAGCTCGGCACCCGCATGGGCCGCCGAGCCGAGCGGTTGCGACAAATTCAAGTGGCCGATCGACAAGGAGCGTGCCGCACTGACGTCACAGGACCGCCTCAAGGCGGCCTCAGGAAATGAGCTCGCAATCCCCGCAAAAGCGGTTCTGGAGCTCAAGACTCCGACCGAAGCGAAGCTGCCCCGCACGCCCGAACGCAAGCCGAAAGACGGCACATTTGCAGGCTTCCTGCGCTTCAAAGCGCCGCCGAAAGCTGGCGCCTATACGATCAGCCTGTCCTCCGGCGGATGGGTCGACGTGGTGCAGGACGGCGAACAGCTGAAGCCTATGGAATTCAGCGGTGCCACCAATTGCGAGGGCATCCGCAAGACCGTGAAGTTCGATCTCGCTGCCGGCCCGTTCGTCGTGCAGGTCTCGGGGGCGGAGCAGAACAGCATCAGCCTCGCGGTGCTGCCCGCGGAGTAGCACGCGGGCCTTTACCCCTCTGATCGGCCTGAGTATTGTTGCCTAGCGATATCCCGGATGGACCGTAAGTCCCCGGGATTGCCGGAACGGCGCTTCCGCCTGTCGCAGACCCCACCCAACCAACGCCTGAGCTGCGCGCCTTTTGCGCTGCGCTCACGCATGGAGCGCCAACATGAATCGCTTTGCCGGACTTTTCACCGCTCTCTCGATCCTGCTCGGATCGACCTTCACGCCTGCCCAGGCGCAGGACAAAGCCCTCACCGTTTTCGCCGCAGCGTCGATGAAGAACGCGCTGGATGAAGTAAACGCCGCCTATACCGCCAAGACCGGCGTCAAGGTCACGTCCAGCTATGCCGCGAGTTCGGTGCTCGCCAAGCAGATCGAACAGGGGGCACCGGCCGACATCTTCATTTCTGCCGATATGGAATGGATGGACTATTCGGTCGGCAAGAAGAACATCAATGAATCCACCCGCACGAGCCTGCTCGGCAACAGCATTGTGCTGATCGCCGCCAAGGACTCCAAGCTTTCCGACGTCAAGATCGGTCAGGGCTTCGATCTCGCCAAGCTCGCCGGCGACGGCAAGGTCGCCACCGGCGACGTGAAGTCGGTGCCGGTCGGCAAATATGCCAAGGCGGCGCTGGAGAAGCTGGGCAGCTGGAGCGCGGCGGAGTCGAAATTCGCCATGGCAGAGAGCGTGCGCGCAGCATTGACGCTGGTATCGCGCGGCGAAGCCCCGCTCGGCATCGTGTATGCAACCGATGCCAAGGTTGATCCCGGCGTGAAGATCATCGGCACCTTCCCGGCCGACTCGCATCCGGCGATCATCTATCCCGTCGCGGCCACCACCACCGCAAAGAGCGAAGCGGCAGACTACCTCACCTTCCTGAAGGGCTCGGCATCGAAGGCCATCATGGAAAAGTATGGCTTCACCTTCCTGGTCAAGCCGACGAGCTAAGCTCTCATTTTCGTCATTGCGAGCGTAGCGAAGCAATCCAGAGCAACAAGCGAAGACTGGATTGCTTCGTCGCTTCGCTCCTCGCAATGACGAAGGAGCCTCAATTCAATGTTCGACATTACTCCTGAAGAATGGACGGCGATCCTGCTTTCGATCAGGGTCGCCGTGATTGCGACCTTGATCTCGACCCCGCTCGGCATCGCGGTCGCATGGCTGCTCGCGCGGCGCGATTTTTGGGGCAAGCCGCTGGTCGATGCGGTCATCTATCTGCCGCTGGTGTTGCCGCCCGTCGTCACCGGTTATCTCCTGCTGGTGATGCTCGGCAAGCGCGGCGTGCTGGGTTCGTTTCTCGCCGAACATTTCGGCATCGTTTTCGCCTTCCGCTGGACCGGCGCCGCGCTGGCCTGCGGCGTGATGTCCTTTCCCCTGCTCGTCAGGCCGATCCGGCTTTCCATCGAAGCCGTTGATCGTCGCCTCGAGCAGGCTGCCAGTACGCTCGGCGCCTCGCCGCTGAAAGTCTTTGCCACCGTGACGATGCCGCTGGCGCTGCCGGGCATCCTCGCCGGCATGGTGCTCGGTTTCGCCAAGGCGATCGGCGAATTCGGCGCGACCATCACTTTCGTTTCCAACATCCCCGGCGAAACCCAGACGATTTCCTCGGCCATCTATTCGCTGCTGCAGACACCGGACGGCGATGCCGCAGCATCTCGGCTGGTGCTGATCTCGATCGGGATTGCGGTCGTCGCCCTGATCCTGTCTGAATGGTTCGCACGACGCGCGACCAAGCGACTGCACGGAAACTGACATGCTGCGTGTGGAAGTCTTCAAACAGCTCGGCAATTTTTCCCTCGATGTCGCCTTTACTAGCGAAGGCCGTGTCACCGGCCTGTTCGGCTCGTCGGGCGCTGGCAAGACGTCGCTCGTCAGCATGATCGCCGGCCTGGTGACACCGGATCGCGGCCTGATCGCCATCGATAAGGCCGCGCTCTACGATCGCAGCAAGCGCATCGACCTGCCCGCCTATCGGCGGCGGATCGGCTATGTGTTTCAGGATGCACGGCTGTTCCCACATCTCAGCGTCGCGCAAAATCTCGATTACGGTCGCCGCATGAATTTTCTCGCCCGCGATACCGCGGATGAAAAGCGCATCACCGACATGCTCGACATCGGCCACCTCCTCACGCGCCGTCCCGGTGGTCTCTCCGGGGGAGAACGCCAGCGCGTGGCACTCGGCCGTGCATTGCTGGCGAAGCCGCGATTGCTGCTGCTCGATGAGCCGATGGGCGCGTTGGACGAGGCGCGCAAGGCGGAGATCATGCCCTATCTGATCCGCCTGCGGGACGAAGGCGATGTACCGATGGTGCTGGTCAGCCACGATGCCGACGAGATGCGGCAACTGGCGACGAATGTGGTGCTGCTCAAGGGCGGCCGGGTCGCCGCCCATGGCGGGACTGACGTGCTGCCGCGCTGGGTACCGGCGGCGTGAGCACTTGTAGGATGGGTTGAGCGTAGGCGCATAGTGCCGGAGCGATAACCCATCGGCCGAGGTCGCGGCGATCTCCGGACAGCATGGGCTTTCGCTACGCTCAACCCGTCCTACGGCTACTGCGCGTAATTCTACGCTCGCGACAATCCCGACAGCGTCCGCTTCAACCTGCCCCGAAACAGCTGAGCCCGCGTCAGCTTGACCGGCGCGGGCTCCTCATCCTCCGGCAGACGCAGACCCACCACATTGACACGGCCGCCGCCAAGACTGCGGGCGACAAGATCGATACTGTCGATCGGCAGGGCAGCGCCGACTTTCGGCGCGTGATCGAGATGAATGTCGAAATAATCAGCGAGCGTAAGCTGCGCCTGCGCGGGATCGATGGCGATGCCGTAGACAGCCGCAAGATCGCCGAGCGTGGTTTCACCCGGCACCATGAAGTCGCCCAGCAGATGCGGATCTGGCGCCGGGACCGGCGGCATATCGACGAAGAAACGATCGAGAGCTTCGGCTTTTTCGGGCGGCGCGAGGAGATAGAGATAATCACCAGCTGCGACCGGCGCGGCTTCTTCCGGCGTCAGGATGTGCTCGTCGCGGATCACCAGTGTCGGCTTCGACCAGGACGGGATGAGGCCGCGCTTGAGGTAAAGGCTCTTGGGCCGCACCGAGTAGCCGACAAGCTGCTGTTCGAGCTGGCCGGGCAGATCCAGTTCGATGCGGCGCGGGCCACGATCGGTACGCGGCAACGCGACATGCAACAGGCGCGCGGCATAGCCGAGCGTCCAGCCCTGAAACAGCAGCGAGATGATGACGACAACGAACGCGACATCGAAATAGACGGGCGCCTTGGGCAGACCGATCAACATCGGGATCGAGGCCAGAAAGATGGCCACTGCGCCGCGCAGGCCGACCCAGGAGACGAACGCCTTTTCACGCCAGTTGAAACGGAACGGCTGCAGGCACAGGAAGACGGCAAGCGGCCGCGCCACCAGCATCAGCACCAATGCGACGCCCACCGCCGGCAGAATGCTGCTGACCAGCCGCTCCGGCGAGACCAGGAGGCCGAGCATCACGAACATCACGATCTGCGCCAACCATGTAGCAGCGTCGAGGAATGTCACCACCGAATTATGCGCACGGGTCGGCCGGTTGCCTATCAGCATGCCAGCCAGATAGACCGCAAGAAAGCCGGAGGCGTGGACAATCTGTGCGAGGCCGAAGATGACCAGCGCCGCCGTGCAGACAAATGGCGCATGAAGGCCCTGTGGCAACGCCACGCGATTCATCGCCATCACCACCAGGAGGCCGCCGGCGATGCCGATCAGCGTGCCCAGCACCGATTCCTGCAGAAATTCAAGCACCACATGCCCGGCCGAGGCGTCGCCCAGCGAGAGCAGCTTGACCAGGGTGAGCGTGAGAAAAACCGCAAAGGGATCGTTGGTCCCGGACTCCACCTCAAGCGTCGCGCCGACGCGCGGGCGCAAGCGCAGGCCCTGCGCATGCACGAGCAAAAACACGGCGGCAGCATCGGTGGAGGCGATCACCGCGCCCGTGAGCAGCGCCTGCGTCCAGTTCATGTCGAGCGTGTATTTGGCGATCGGCGCGGTGATGACAGCCGTGAGCAAAACACCCACCGTCGCCAGCATCATCGACGGCGCCAGCACCGCACGGATCGCCTGGAAGCGCGTCTTCAGCCCGCCATCGAACAGGATCAGGGCCAGCGACACCGAACCGACCACATAGGCCGTTTTCACATCATCGAAATGCAGGCCACCGGGCCCGGCCTCGCCAGCCGCCATGCCGATGAACAGGAAGAATAGCAGCAAGGGAGCGCCAAAGCGCAGCGCCAGCAGGCTCGACAGGATGCCCGCCATGACCAGAACGGCGCCAAGCAGGATCGCGATACTAACTGAATCGAGTGAGGCCATGTCGCTCCGAAGGCAGAAAGGCTAGCAAATCCATGCTTATCGTTGCGGTCCCGCAACGCCAAACAATTTCTGCCCGAGGTTGAACTGTAGGTATAATTACTGCGATGTGGTGACCCGATGGCAACGCCGCAATGGCGCCGCCAAGGCGGCTGTGTGAATCTCTGCCTCATTCGAATCAAATATGTCCGCGAGCCCTTTCGATGTTCGACCTGACCGACGCTCACACATTCGTCCTCGAAACGGCGAAGTCCCTGGGCGCGGAATTCGCCTCGCCATGGCTTTATCTGCAATGCGCGCTGATGCTGGCTGCGGCCGGCATCGCCGCGGGCATCGGCACGCTGGCGCGCGCAAGAATAGACCTGACATCGCTGGTGATGGGATGGCCGGCGCCTTTGCGCATGTTCATGCGCGTGCTGGTGGAAAGCATATCGACGGCGGCTTTCGTCGTCCTGACCATCATCGCCCGCGAGGTCATGCTGGGCGCCACTTTGCCGAGCCGTAGCTATCTGCTGGCCATTGCCGCCAAGCTGGCATTAGCTTGGCTGGTGATCCGGCTGGTCACCAGCATCATCCACAATCCCTTCATCGTGCGGCTGGTCTCGATCTCCGCCTGGTTCGTGGCGGCGCTCAGCATTCTCGGCCTGCTGCAGCCGACCATCACCTTTCTCGACGGTCCCGGCATCGAACTCGGCGGCCTCAGGCTGACGCCGCTGCTGGTCATCAAGCTGGCCGTCCTGCTGGCCGTGGCGCTGTGGGTGGCAAATATCGCCAGCAATTTCCTCGAAGGCCGGATCCGGCAGTCGCACGATCTCACGCCATCGGTACAGGTGCTGCTGACCAAGCTGGTTCGCCTGCTGATGATGGTGTTCGCCGTGGCGCTGGTGATGGGCGCGGTCGGCATCAATCTCGCCGCGCTCGCCGTGTTCTCCGGTGCAGTCGGCGTCGGCATCGGTTTCGGCCTGCAGAAGATCGTCGCCAATTTCATCAGCGGCGTGATCCTGCTCGCAGACAAGTCGGTGAAGCCCGGCGATCTCGTTACCATCGGCGACAGCTCCGGACGCATCAGCGCGATGAATACGCGTTACATTTCGGTGGCCGCCGGCGACGGCCGCGAATTCCTGATCCCGAACGAGGACCTGATCACCAAGAAGGTGGTGAACTGGACCTATACGGATAAGGACACGCTGGTGAAGGTGAATTTCGGCACCAATTACGACGCCGATCCCCGCCTCGTCTGCAAGCTGGCCATCGATTGCGCCGCCGCCACGCCCCGCGCTTCGACTGTGAAGCCGCCGAACTGCCTGCTCGGCGAATTCGCCGAAACCGGGATGCGCTTCTCGCTGACCTTCTGGATCGACTCGCCGGACGGCATGGATGCGGTGAAGAGCGAAGTGATGCTGGGGCTGTGGGACGCCTTCAAGCGCGAGGGCATCCGCGTTCCGTATCCAGTGCGTGAGATCAAGATCCGCGGCGGCGCGCTGCCGGTGGAAACGATTGCCGAAGTCGCGGCCGGGCCGGAATGAACCGATGAAGCTTCCGCAGGGTCTGGTGCCGGCGACGCTGATCCGTCGCTACAAGCGCTTTCTCGCCGATGTCGAACTGGCCGATGGCAGCGTGATCACCGCGCATGTGGCCAATCCCGGCGCAATGACCGGCCTGCAGGCGCCCGGCGCAAAAGTCTGGTTGTCGCTGTCGCCGAGCAAGACGCGGAAACTTCCCTATTCGTGGGAGCTGGTGGAAGCCGATTTCGGCAACGGGCCGGAGCTCGTCGGCGTCAATACGATCCATCCCAATGCCATCGTCGCCGAGGCACTGGCGGATGGCGCGATCCCGGAGCTGGCGGGTTACGCCACTATCCGCCGCGAGGTGAAATATGGTGCAGCATCTCGCGTCGATTTCCTGCTGGAACACCCGGACCGGCCGCCTTGCTATGTCGAGGTCAAGAATATCCATCTGATGCGAACCAGGGACCTTGCCGAATTCCCGGATTCGGTCACCGCACGCGGCGCACGGCACCTTGAGGAACTCGCAGCCATGGTGGCGCTCGGCGCCCGGGCCGTGCTGCTGTTCGTGGTGCAGATTGGATCGAGCCAACGCGTCGCCGTCGCCCGCGACATCGATCCCACCTATGGCCGCGCCTTCGACAGGGCCCATGCCGCGGGCGTCGAGACGCTGGCCTATGGCTGCAAGATAGGCCATGACAGCATCGTGCTGGCGGGGAAGATACCGGTGCTACCGTAGCCCGGATGGAGCGCAGCGCAATCCTGGGACCACTGCGCGCACTGAAGCTCTGAATCCGGGGTTACGCTCCGCTCAACCCGGGCTGCAAGCCCTATCTTCGGCTTGCACTGAGCGCTCCGATCATTAGATTGGAGCCTATCATCCCATTGTCACAGAACCAGATTTCCCGATGAGCTATACCGACGCCTCCGACACCGCCCTGCGCAAGACCGGGCAGATCAAGCTGCACGGCGCGTCCGCCTTTGCCGGCATGCGCAAGGCTGGCGCGCTGGTCTCGGAATGTCTGGATGCACTCACCGATCTGGTGAAACCCGGCCTCATGACCTCGGCGATCGACGATTTCGTGCGCGAATTCGCCTTCAGCCACGACGCCTTTCCGGCGACGCTGATGTATCGCGGCTATCGCTTTTCGACCTGCACCTCGATCAATCATGTGGTCTGCCATGGCATGCCTGAAGCCCGCGCGCTCAAGGAAGGCGACATCGTTAATATCGACGTCACCTTCATCGTCGATGGCTGGTATGGCGACTCCAGCCGCATGTATGGCGTCGGCGTCCTGCCGCGCAAGGCGGAACGCCTGATCGAAGTTACCTATGAGTCCATGATGCGCGGCATCGCGGCGGTAAAGCCCGGCGCCACTACCGGCGACATCGGCCATGCGATCCAGAGCTTTGTCGAGCCACAAGGCATGAGCGTGGTGCGCGATTTCTGCGGCCACGGTCTTGGTCGCCTGTTCCATGACGAACCGAACATCATCCATGTCGGCCGCCCCGGCGAAGGCGTGAAGCTGAAGCCCGGCATGTTCTTCACCATCGAGCCGATGATCAATCTCGGCAAGCCGCATGTGAAGGTGCTGTCCGACGGCTGGACCGCGGTGACCCGCGACCGCTCGCTGTCGGCGCAGTTCGAGCACACCGTGGGTGTGACCGAGACCGGCGTCGAAGTGTTCACACTGTCGAAGCGGCATAACGAAAAGGCGCCGGCGGCGGCCTGACCTTCCAGATTGCCGCAGCCCATCATACATTTTTAGGTTGCAAACATCTTCAGGCACGGCATGCTCGCGAACACGCGCCTAGCGAGTTCGCATGTCGTCATCCTCCGACAATGTCCTGCCCGGCCTTTCCGAAGCGCCGCATTATCACGGCCATCGCGAGCGGTTGCGCGACCGCTTCCGCACCGCCGGCGCCGACGCACTGAGCGACTACGAGCTGCTGGAGCTGGTGCTGTTCCGCGCGCTGCCGCGGCGTGACGTGAAGCCGTTGGCAAAAGCGCTGATCCAGGCCTTCGGTTCATTCGCCGAGACGGTCCACGCACCCGATGCGCGGCTGCGTGAGATCGGCGGGCTCGGCGAAGCGGCCATCACCGAGATCAAACTGATCGCCGCTGCCTCCAATCGCGTGGCCAAGGGACAGTTGAAGCAGCGCACTGTGCTGTCGTCATGGGGCACGGTGATCGACTATTGCCGCACGGCCATGGCCTTCGCCGACAAGGAGCAGTTCCGCATCCTCTTCCTCGACAAACGCAACCAGCTGATCGCGGATGAGGTACAGCAGATCGGCACCGTCGATCATACGCCGGTCTATCCGCGCGAAGTGGTCAAGCGCGCACTGGAACTGTCCGCCACTGCCATCATCATGGTGCACAATCATCCCTCCGGCGATCCGACACCGTCACAGGCTGATATCCAGATGACCAAAGCGGTGATCGAAGTGAGCAAGCCGCTCGGCATCGCCGTGCATGACCACATCATCGTGGGCAAGCACGGACATGTCAGCTTGAAAGGGATGAAGGTGATTTGAGGAGGCTCGGTCTGTAGCCCGGATGGAGCGCAGCGCAATCCGGGATTCAGAGCATCAGCATGTCGCCGGTCCCCGGATTTCGCTCCGCTCCATCCGGGCTACGCACTACTGCCTCAGCAATATCAACGGATCAGCCATATCCGGCATCCGTCGCCATTGCGCGTTATCATCGGCTTCGAAGTGCCAGGTCTCGCCCGATGCCGAGAACATCAGCAATTCGCCGCGCTCCAGCCGCCATTGCATTGGCTTGAAATTCGCCACCAACGGATCGCAGCGCGGCTTGAGGAAGAGCTGAAAATTATCCGGGCCGGCCTCGTTATTGGTCAGCGTCAGACTGCAGATGGCACGGCCGTTGCCGCGCACGATCGACCAGTCGCCGATCATCTGGTCCATCGATTTGGCCAGCGAACGGGCGGCGGCGAGATTCTGCAGGATATAGACGCCCTCGCCCGAGCGGATGCCTTCGAAGATGCCGCTCTCGACCTCGGTGAAATCGATCACCGGCTCGCCCGTCGGCGTCTGGAGGCGGACGATATCGAGGCCTTTGATATTCCAGACAGCGATATCCTTGGTGAAGGGCAGTGCCTTTGCGCAATCGGGCTCAAGCTCGAGCTTGAGCCCTTGCGGTGTCGTATCGGGTTTAAGCGTCACCACGCAGGTCTTGCTACGCTCGGTGGTGGAGAGCTCCCATTGCCCGATCATGTTCTTCTTCAGTTGCGCAGCATCCTGCGCAAGCGCCGGTGCGCCCGCGAGCATCGCACTGGCCAAAGCCAGCGCGAGCTGCATCATGCGAACCGGCGCCAACATGCTCAGCTGCCCTTCACCGGCGTCTCTGGAATCGGCGTCAGCACAGGCTTGCCGCTGAACCAGAGCTTGAGGTTATCGACCACCATCTGATCCATGGCGTTACGCGTCACCACCGAGGCGGAGCCGACATGGGGTAGCAGCACGACATTCTGCATCGCCTTCAGTTCATCCGGCACCTTCGGCTCCTGCGCGAACACATCGAGGCCGGCAGCCAGGATAGTGCCCGACTTCAGCGCCTGGATCAGCGCGGGCTCGTCGATAACCGAACCACGGGCAATATTGACGATGATGCCGCGCGGGCCAAGCGCCTGCATCACTTCGGCATTAACGAGATTGGCCGTAGACGGCCCGCCGGGGGTGATAACGATCAACGTATCCACCGCCTTCGCCATCTCGACGAGGTTCGGATAGTGCTGATAGTCGACGCCTGCAGCCGGATTGCGCGAGTGATAAACCACCGGCACCAGCGACGCATCGAGGCGGCGTGCGATGGCCTGGCCGATCCGGCCCATGCCCACCATGCCGACCTTGCGGTCACGCAGCGAGCCGACGGTGAGCGGGTAGCCCTGGGTCAGCCACAGGCCGGAGCGGACATATTTGTCGGCCTTGATGAATTCGCGGGCGGTGGCGATGAACAGACCGAGGGCGACGTCGGCCACCTCCTCGGTCAACACGTCCGGCGTGTTGGTGACGACGATATTATGCTCGGCAGCATATTTCGCATCGATGTGATCGTAGCCGACGCCGAATGAAGAGATGATCTGGACATTCGGGTATTTCGACAGCATCGCACTGTTGACGGGTACCTGGCCGGTAACGGCGATGCCGCGGATCTTCTCGGCAACGCCAGCCGGCACACGCTCGAGATCCGGTAATGTTTCATATTTGTGCAAGACGAACTGGTCCGAGAAACCATTCTCGATCAGCGCCTTTGACGGCCCATAGACCAGCAGGTCGATCTTTTCCGAAGAGATTCCCGTCCCCATCATTTTTCCTTTCGCAGTGCACTTTCATGCCAGCGCCGGAGCAGCAAATGCGACGCCAGCGCGAGCAGCATATAGATCACAATCCCCGCCACGGACAGCAGCAATAGCGCCGCAAACATGCGGGGAATATTGAGGCGATAGCTGGACTCGGTGATGCGATAGGCCAGCCCGGAACCGGAGCCCGCTGCGCCGGCCGCGATCTCCGCTGCCACCGCCCCGATCAGGGACAGGCCGCCGGCAATGCGGAGGCCACCAAGAATGTAAGGCAGTGCCGAGGGCAGTTGCAGATAGCGCAAGGTCTGCCAGCGCGAGGCACCATTCAACTGGAACAGGCCGGCAAGATTGCGATCCACCGAGTTCAGCCCGAGCGTCGTATTGGCCAGCACCGGGAAGAAAGCGACGATCCAGGCGCACGCGATCACCGCGGTTTGCTGCGGCAGATAGATCAGCATCAGCGGCGCGATGGCGATCACCGGCGTCACCTGCAGCACAACGGCATAAGGCAACAACGAATACTCCAGCCATTTCGACCGGTTGAACAGCAACGCCAGCGCGATGCCACCGATGGCCGCGGCAATAAAGCCCTCCAGCGCGGTCAGCAGCGTGACGCCGAGCGAGGCCGACAGGATCGGCCAGTCGGCAATCAGCGTCTGCCCGACCAGCAATGGCCCGGGCAGGATATAGGGCGGGATGTCGCCGAGGCGAACGGCGAGATCCCACACAACGAGCCCGCACAGAAACACGACGAGCGGCCAGACGATCCGCGGCCAACGGCCGTCGCCTGACGCGCGCTCCACCACCGGCAATAGCTCCAGCCCACTCATGCCGGCACCTCGCCGGCCTGCATCAGGGCTTGTGAGACGTCGCGGCAATAGCCGGCATAAGCCACCGACATGCGGAATGCATCGTCGCGAGGTTCCGGCGCCTCGACACGGCATTCGCGATGAATGCGACCGGGACGTGAGGTCATCACGACAATACGTTGCGACAGGTAGACAGACTCGTAGACGGAGTGGGTGACGAAGACGACGGTCTTGCCAAGCTTGCGCCACAGAGTGAGCAGGTCATTGTTGAGCTTGAAGCGCGTGATCTCGTCGAGTGCTGCAAAGGGTTCGTCGAGCAGCAGAACATCGGGCGACGTGACCAGCGCCCGTGCCAGCGACACACGCATTTTCATGCCGCCGGAGAGTTCGCGCGGATAGGCATCGGCGAAATCGGAGAGCCCGACCTGCGCAAGAGCCTCGTCGACGCGCGGTGTCGATTCCGCACCCGCCACATGCGAGAGAATGAGCGGCAGCCGCACATTCTCCCGCACTGTGGTCCATGGCATCAGCGTCGGCTCCTGAAATACGAAGCCGATGCCGTAGCGTGACGCGCGGGCCGGCACCTCGATGGACCCGGACGTCGGCGCAGCCAATCCTGCGATGAGCCGTAACGCCGTGGACTTGCCGCAGCCGGAGGCACCGAGCAACGAGACGAACTCACCTTTACGAATATCGAGATCGATCGGTCCGAGCGCGCGTGCCCCACTCTCATAAATCTTCGTCACGCCACGCAGGCGTATGGCAAGCTCATCCTGCGATGACACGGAAGACATCGCTTACTTCTTCGGCCGCAGGTCGAGCCCGACGCCCTTGTTGACGAATTGCAGCGTATAGGCACGGCGATAGTCGATATCGCGCTTGACCACGCCGGCACGCGACATCTTGTCAAAGAAGCTCGCCACCCGCGCATCGCTCATGGCACCGATGCCATCCTTCAGGGCGTCGCCGGAATCGACGATGCCCTGATCTCGCATGGTCGCGGTCGAATAGGCCAGAAGATCGTCGGTCATTTCCGGGTTGAGCTTCTTGATCATGGCATTGGCGGCTTTGCTGTCGCCATAGAGATAGTTGTACCAGCCGATGATCGACGCATCGACGAAGCGCTGCACCATATCCGGCGACTTCTCCAGCGTTTCGCGCCTGGCCTCGATCAGCGTCGAATAGCCGTTGAGGCCGTAATCGGCGAGCAGCATCACATGAGGTTTGAAACCGGCCTGTTTCTCGATCAGGAACGGCTCGGAGGTGACATAGCCCTGCATGGCGCTGTTCTTGTCCACGATGAAGGGCTGTGCATTATAATTGTAGGGCTTCACCCTGGACTCGCTGAAGCCGTATTCCTGCTTCATCCATTGGAAATAGCTGACAACGCCTTCGCGCGAAATGAACAACGTCTTCGACTTGAGGTCTTCTAGCTTCGTCACCTTCGGATCGGGATGCGATACAAAGACCTGCGGATCCTTCTGGAAAATCGCCGCGATGGCGATCACAGGGACATTGTTCGCCACCGCATCGAAGGATTGCAGCGTGTTGGCGCTCATGAAGAAATCGAGCTTGCCGGAAATCAGCAGGATGCGGTTGTTCACATTGGGGCCGCCCGGCACGATGGTGACGTCGAGGCCGTAGTTCTTGTAGGTGCCATCGACCACGGCCTGGAAGAAGCCGCCATGCTCGGCCTCCGCGACCCAATTGGTGCCGAAGCTCACTTTGTCGAGCTTGCCCTGCGCCAGCACGGGCGACAGCGACGCCAGCATCACCGCCCCCATGGTTAACGCGCGCGCAAGGGAAAACCGACCCATATTGGACTCCAGTGAGTGTTCTGCCCCATGATAGGAAGCAATCGCGGGACTGACTACCCCGCCCGCTGACGCAAAGAACCGCATCCCGATGACATCACGCATGCCGCCCCGAGACTGGACTGCCATCCACTGGCCCGACATCGCCAAGGGCGACCCGTCATCGTGGATTGCCGTGCTGCCGCTGGCAGCGACCGAACAGCACGGGCCGCATCTGCCGCTGGCGACGGATGTGATGATCGCCGAGGCTTATCTCGCCGAGGTTCGGCGTCTGTTGCCGGCGGACATTCCGGCGACGTTTCTCCCGGTGCAGCCGATCGGCATTTCCACCGAGCATCTCGCCTTCCCCGGCACGCTGACACTGCCGACGGAGATCGCCCTGCAGACCTGGACGGCGATCGGTGAAAGCATCGCACGGGCCGGCGTGCAGAAACTCGTGATGGTGACCAGTCACGGCGGCAACAGCGCGGCAATGGCTCTGGCCGCACAGGATCTGCGTGCGGAATATGGCATGCTGGTTGCGACCACCGGATGGAATCGTTTTGGTGTGCCGGCTGGCTTGGTCACGGATGAGGAAATCCGCCACGGCATCCATGGTGGCGCCATTGAGACCTCGATCATGCTGGCGCGCTATCCCGAGCATGTGCGCAAGGACAAGATTGCTAATTTCACGCCATCGACCATCGCGATGGAGAAGCAATATCGCTGGCTGTCTGCGAGCCGCCCTGCACCGCTTGCGTGGCAGGCAGAAGACCTGCATGCATCCGGCGCGATCGGCGATGCCACGCAGGCGAGTGCTCAGAAGGGCGAGCAATTGCTCGTCCACGGCGCGAAGGCCTTTTGCGAATTGCTGGACGACGTGCACCGGTTCGACCTGACGGCATTCGACCGCGAGCCGGATGCGGGAGCATAAGCTTCTCCGCCGTCACGGCCGGGACAGCGACTCACGAACACCTCTCCCCACCGGGAGAGGTAAAAAGAGCTCGCACGTCACAAAGTTTGTGTTTCACCGACGACATGTTCCTGAAACCAAATAGTTCGAACCAGCCTCGAACCCGATCTTTTTAGGCTCCGACTGATAGGCATGCAGGCCAATGATGGCTGCACCAACAGGATGGAGTTTCTCATGTCGATCAAGTCCAGGATTGCTGCCATTGCCCTCGTCGCCGTCACCGCTGCCGGCGCGATGGCATCCACCACCCAGCAGGCTCAGGCCAAGGGCCCGGGCATCGGCTTCGGCATCGCCGCCGGGCTCGCAGGCGCCGCCATCGTCGGTTCGGCGGTCGCCGCCAGCAATGGCTACTACGGATATGACTATGGCTATCGCTGCGGCTGGGTCCGCCAATACGACGTCTACGGCAACTATATGGGCCGTGTCCGCACCTGCAATTATTGATCGGGCGCCGATCGACTGATGTGGAGTTGCGTCCGGCACGGGCGCCTCATCCACCCCGTGTCAGACCATCCGACCCGCCCGGTTGTCCCCCCGGGCGGGTCTTCTCTTTGTGTAATGGAGCCGTCATAAAGCAATGTCAGATAGTGAGCGAACCGCGGCGGAGACCCGGCTCCCATTTTGACCAACAACTGACCAACAACATTGCGACTGTGGCCCTCTCGTCCGGACGAATCGGCCGTTCTATGGAATATCGAGTGGCCGTTATCGGCGAATAGTTGAGGGTGGCGCTGAGTGACGAGCCTCTGTCTTTTGCAAGATTTTGCTACGAAGCGCGTGCTGATCGGCGCTGCACTTGCCGTGGTCGCTTTTGACGGTATCGCTGTAGCTGCCGACCTGCCCGTGAAGGCGCAGCCGCAGCCTGCCTACGACTGGAGCGGCTTCTATATCGGCACGCATATGGGCTATGGCGGCGCGCAGCTCGGCGCGAATACCAATCCGCTGCCGGCGCAGGGCGTCTTCCTCCCACCGACATCGACCGGTCTGATCGGCGGCTTTCAGGGCGGTTACAATCGGCAGTTTGGCAACAATGTCGTGCTCGGCGCCGAAATCGATGCGACGTTCATCAGCCCCCCCGACACTGCGCGCTTTACCCCCGATCCATACCAAACCACCTTCGATTACTTTGCCACCGCACGTGGCCGCATCGGCTACGCCGTCGGAACGTGGCTGCCTTATGCGACGGCCGGTTTCGCCTGGGGCAGCACCAAGATCAATCTGCTCGATGCCGATGGCAATGTCTTATCGAACGCGCAGAAGAACCATATCGGCTGGACCGTTGGCGCCGGCATCGAGACCGCTGTGGGCGGCAATTGGACCGCCAAGCTCGAATACAATTACATCGACCTTGCACGGCAGACCTACAGCCTCGCCGCCTACGGCCTGCCTACGGTCGAGGTCGATCCGAAGATCCATGCGGTGAAGCTCGGCCTTAATTACCGCTTCAACGACATGCCCTCCTGGCTGCCGACGACGCCGATCAAGGGCCGATCGACGCTGCCCGAACCGACCGACTGGAATGTGCATTACCAGACGACGTTCATCGGCTCCGGCTATCCGAGCTTCAGCTCGCCCTATCAAGGCACCAACAGCCTGTCCGGCAGCCGCCAGTTCAAAGAGACGTTCACGACCACCGCCTTCCTCGGCTGGCGGTTGTGGGACGGCGGCGAGTTCTATTTCAATCCCGAACTCGCCCAAGGCTTCGGTTTCAACGGCACGCTGGGCATCGCCGGCTTCCCCAATGGCGAAGCGCAGAAGGCCGGCGGCTCCTATCCGAGGATTCGTCCGCAACGCTACATGTTGCGCCAGACCTTCGGCCTCGGCGGCGAACAGGAAGATGTGCCGGATGGGCCCAACCAGCTCGCCGGCAAGCGCGACATCGATCGTATCACGCTGACCATTGGCCGTTTCGCGATCGGCGATTTCTTCGACGGCAATGCCTATGCCAAGGACCCCCGCGCCGACTTCATGAACTGGGCGATGTGGGCCGCTGCCGCCTATGACTTCCCGGCCGACCTGCCCGGCTTCACCCGCGGCGGCGTGATCGAGCTGAACCGCAAGGACTGGGCGGTGCGCGCCGGCCTGTTCCAGGTGCCGTCGCAGCCGAACAGCGACATCCTCACCTTCAAGTCCGGCGGCGCCGTGGTCGAATTCGAGGAACGGCACCAGATTTTCGACCGGCCCGGCAAGGTGCGCGTCGGCGCTTTCTTCAATCGCGGCGTGACCGGCAGCTATCGCGGCGCACTGGCCATCGCGGAGGCCGATCCCCTGCTCGACATCAACGATGTCATGGCCTCGATCCGCCGGCCGCGGGACAAATACGGCTTCTATCTTAATGGCGAGCAGGAAATCGCCGACGAGATCGGCCTGTTCGGCCGCGCCAGCTGGAATGACGGCCAGAACGAGATCCTGTCATTCACGGACATCGACCGCAGCGTCTCCGGCGGCCTCTCCATCAAGGGCGGACGCTGGGGACGCGCCGCGGACACCATCGGCATCGGCGGCGCTATCAACGGCCTGTCAGCCGCGCATCGTGACTTTCTGGCAGCGGGCGGCAACGGATTGCTGATTGGCGACGGACGGCTGAACTACGGCCATGAACGTATTCTCGAGACGTTTTACGCCTATGCAATCGACAAGAACCTGACCTTCACGGCGGACTATCAGTTGATCGTCAATCCCGCCTACAACGCGGATCGCGGGCCGGTGTCGATCTTCTCTGGACGTCTGCACGGGGATTTCTGACGCGCCGAACTGTAGCCCGGGTGAAGCGGAGCGTAACCCGGGGACCGGCGAGCCGCCGATACTCTGAATCCCGGATTACGCTGCGCTCTATCCGGGTTACGAAAACTTACGCCCGCGCCCTCATATCCACCGGCTGGAATGAATCCGCCTGCGCCATCGCCCAGGCCTCACGGAAGCGTTTGTCATCGGTGCCGTGGATCAGCTCGTTGGGCTTCAGCTCCGGATAGAGCTGCGTGAACGATATCACGTCGTTGTCCGGCGAACGATGCGAGAAGTGCATCGCGCGGATCTGCTGCGGATGCTCGAGCCCTGCAGCCGCAATCAGCTCGGCCAGCGCATGCAGTGTCGCCTCGTGGAAATTCAACACGCGATCGGTCTTCTGCGGGATCGCCAGCGCGCGCGCGCGCGTCGGATCCTGGGTGGCGACGCCGGTCGGGCAGCGATCGGTGTGGCAGCTCAGCGACTGGATGCAGCCGAGCGCGAACATGAAACCGCGCGCTGAATTGCACCAGTCGGCACCGAGCGCCATCGCGCGGGCAATGTCGAAGGCGGTGGCGACCTTGCCGGATGCGCCGATCTTGATGCGATCGCGCGCGCCGATACCGATCAACGCGTTGTGCACGAAGTTCACGCCCTCGCGCATGGGCATGCCCAGATGGTCCATGAATTCCAGTGGCGCCGCACCGGTGCCACCTTCCTTGCCGTCGACGACGATGAAGTCGGGATAGATGCCGGTCTGCAGCATCGCCTTGCAGATGGCGAGGAACTCCCAGGGATGGCCGATGCACAGCTTGAAGCCGGCCGGCTTGCCGCCGGACAGGCGGCGCATCGTGTCGATGAACTGCATCATCTCGACCGGCGTCGAGAACGCCTTGTGATACGGCGGCGAGATACAGTCCTCGCCCATCGCCACGCCGCGAATGCGTGAAATTTCTTCCGACACCTTTGCCGCCGGCAGCACGCCGCCATGGCCGGGCTTGGCGCCCTGGCTGATCTTGAGCTCGACCATCTTGATCTGATCGCGCGCGGCGCGCGCAGCGAATTTGTCCGGATCGAAATTACCGTCCTTGGTGCGGCAGCCGAAATAGCCGGAGCCGACCTCCCAGATCAGGTCGCCGCCTTCCTGCTCGTGATAGGGGCTGACGCCACCCTCGCCGGTGTCATGGGCGAAGTTGCCGCGCTTCGCCCCGGCGTTCAGCGCTCGGATCGCGTTCTGGCTGAGCGCGCCGAAGCTCATGGCGGAGATGTTGAGCACTGACGCCGAATAAGGCCGCAGGCAGTCCGGCCCACCGATGGTGATGCGAAACTGCTCGGCCGCATGCGGCTTTGGAGCGACCGAGTGATTCATCCACTCATAGCCCTCCTCATAGACGTTTTTCTGGGTGCCGAA
Source organism: Bradyrhizobiaceae bacterium PARB1 (assembly GCA_002256345.1). GTDB lineage: Bacteria > Pseudomonadota > Alphaproteobacteria > Rhizobiales > Xanthobacteraceae > Tardiphaga. The sequence continues at coordinate 983,976 of NKIY01000002.1, forward strand.
CGGGCGCTTGTCGAGCACCATCTTGGCGCGCTGATAGACCACCGCCCGCGTATCGCGGCTGAACGGCATGCCGTCCTTCTCGCTCTCGAAGAAATACTGCCGCATCTCCGGGCGGATTTCCTCGAGCAGAAAGCGGATATGCGCAGAGATCGGATAGTTGCGCAGCACCGCATGATCCTTCTGCAGCAGATCATGGAAGCCGAGCGCGGCGAGGCAACCGAACACGGTGGCAGGAATGACGATGAGGTGAAGCAGCCGCGGGTCCAGGATGCCGATGCCGATCAGAAACAGAGTGGCCACGCAGCAGATCGTCAGGACGATGAAGCGCGGCGTGAACGGTAGCATCACGGTTTGCATGGACCTGCTCGCAAATGGTGGGCGTTCAGCCTTACGAAGTTCGGATGACGCAGAGATCACAAACGGACGCCACCGCTGGCGCCGGACGACACAGCCTAGCGCATCAGGCCTGCTGAAGTCTTGCCATGCCGGAAACGACAAAACCCGCGCCGGAGCGCGGGTTTTGCAATGCGGTGGATCGCGGTGTCGGCGATTAGCGCTCGACGAAGGCCTTTTCGATCACGAAATGGCCGGGCTTGTTGCCGCTGCCCTCGATGAAATCGCGCTTCTCAAACATGACCTTCAGGTCTTCCAGCATCGCCGGGCTGCCGCACAGCATGACGCGGTCGGTCGCGATGTCGAGCGGGCCCTGGCCCATGTCCTTGAAGATCTGGCCGGACTCGATCAGGTCGGTGATGCGGCCGCGATTGCGGAAGGGCTCGCGTGTGACCGTCGGGTAATAGGTGAACTTGTCCTTCATCAGCTCGCCGAACAGCTCGTCCTTCTGCAGCCGCTCGACCAGGCGCTCGCCATAGGCCAGTTCGGAGACCTGACGGCAGCCATGCACCAGCACGACCTGCTCATACTGCTCATAGACTTCGGGATCCTTGATCAGGCTGGCAAAGGGCGCGAGACCGGTGCCCGTGGACAGCATCAGGAGGCGCTTACCCGGCAGCAGACTGTCGGTGATCAATGTGCCGACGGCCTTGCGGCCGACCAGAATGGTATCGCCTTCCTTGATCTTCTGCAGGCGGGAGGTCAGCGGACCATCCGGCACCTTGATGCTGAAGAATTCGAGTTCTTCCTCGTGATTGGCGCTGGCCATGGAATAGGCGCGCAACAGCGGCTTGCCGTCGACTTCGAGGCCGATCATGGCGAACTGGCCGTTCTGGAAACGGAACGAGGTGTCGCGCGTTGCGCGGAAGGAGAACAGCGTGTCGGTCCAGTGCTGGACGGAGGTCACGGTTTCACGGTGAAAGGCGCTCATGGGATATGATTTTCCGGTGCGGGCTTAGCTTAGAACGATTACATTCCGAGCCGCGTCAGATGCTGAGAAACCCTTGCGGCACTTGGCTAATTCGGCTTCTCGCAGATGCGAGTGACATCTATTCAAAGACGCCTTGAAGTGCAATTGCGGATTGAACGAGGCGGGTCACAAATTTGCAAATCAGGTTACCGGCCGGCAAGGACCAAATTTGATCTGGGACATTTAATTTCTCCAAACTTCTGTTTCCGGACCGATCCTTGCCAAAGGGCCAATGCTGGATTGGCCACTCCGGTTCCGGTAATTTCGGCTTCCTTCGGGAGTCGCACCGAGCGGCTTCCGCGTTCAATCACCGGCGCAAGGCCCCGATGACCCCATTTCGCGCCATACGTGCCGGTAAGCCGGCCTATTACCCCGACCAGACGATCTATGCGGAATATGCCGCAGGCGCGCTGGGGCTGGCCTTTGCCGAGCTCGATGGCGGCACCGGCCTGATCTTCGAAGTGTCCGGCGCCGGCAAGCGCTCTGCCTTTGGCGCCGGGCGCGGCTCGTTCTTTCCGCAGAACACGGCGACGGCGGCGACGCTGGCCAATGACAAGCACATGGCCAATGTGCTGATGGCCCACGCCGGCGTCGCGACGCTGGGCGGCGATTATTTCTTCCTGCATGATCGGCATCGTGCCCATCGCGCGCCCGGCCATGAGCGCGAGGACGCCTGCACATTGTTTCGCAGCTTTGGTGGCACCGCCTTCGTGAAGCCGCTGAACGGCTCGCGCGGCGACTTCGCGCAAGGTGTTTCGGGCGATGCCGCCCTCGCCGACTATCTCGATCAGGTCGCCGCGTATTACGACGCCATCGTCATGCAGCGCATGGTCACCGGACAAGAGTATCGCATCTTCGTGCTCGATGACGACATCGTCTACAGCGCCCGCAAGCTGCCGCCTGTCGTCACCGGCGACGGCACGCGCTCGCTGCGCGAATTGCGATCGGTGCAGGAGACGACATTGAGCAGCCACGGCATTTCGTCGGTGACGGCGAAGGAGCCCGACGCCACGCTCGATACGGTGCCAGCCAAAGGCGAACTCTTCGCGCTCACCGGCCGCACGAATCGCAGTGCCGGCGGCACTATGGACTTTGCCGAACCGGCCGACGCCGCCGCTGCTTTTGCGACGGCGCGCAGCGCCCTCTCGGCGCTCGGCCTGCGCGCCGGCGCGGTCGATCTGTTCACGCATATCGATGGCGATCCATCGGCCTTGCGCGTCATCGAGGTCAATGCCAATCCCTCGATCCGCTTTCTCGAAGACGCCGGCCGCGCGGACCTGATTCTGCGCATCTGGCGCCACACTTTCGTATCGCTAGGTTTGATCGATGTTTAACCTGCCCAAATACGGCACCGGCGGCATCGGCCTCGCGCGCCTCGCGCTGCTGCTCGATGCGCTCTCCATCGATCGCGACCGGCTGCAGCGGCATTCGCTCGTCATCACCGGCTCCAACGGCAAGGGCTCCACCGCCGCCTTCTGCGCCTCCATCGGCCGCGCCTTCGGTCTGCGCACCGGACTGTTCACCTCGCCGCATCTGTATCGCTTCAATGAGCGCTTCCAGATCGACGGCGATCCCGTCGACGACGAATTGCTCGACGCGCTGGTGCAGCGTATCGCCACGGCGATCACCGATCTCGAACATCACGGCGTCCACGAGACCTTCGGCGCTTTCGAAGCGCAGTTCGCGCTGGCCTGCCTGTATTTCCAGGAGATCGGCTGCGACCTTGCCGTGTTCGAAGCCGGCATCGGCGGGCGCTACGACCCCGTGCGGCTGATCGGCGCCACGCTTACTTGCGTCACCTCCGTCGATCTCGAACACACCGCCCTGCTCGGCAATTCGCTGACGCTGATCGCCTCCGACAAAAGCGATGCCTGCGCCAGCCATGGCACCGTGATCTATGGCGAGAATTGCCTGCCGCTGCGCTCGCATCTGGCGGAGTACAATCGGAGCCGCCATGTCAGCGGCCTGCATGTGGGCGAAGGCATCGTCATCAATAATGTAGTGACCTCGGCCAAGGCGCAGAATTTCAACTGCCGCGTCGGCGAGACCATTTTGCGCGGTCTCGAGATCGCGCTGCACGGCGAATTCCAGCTCAACAATGCCGCCATTGCCGCCGCGCTGTTCCTCCTGTGGATGCAACGCATGCATCCGGATGCGGACGCCATTCAGATCGATCATGCCATCCGCACCGGCCTGCGCGAGACCACGTGGCCCGGCCGTCTCGAAGTGATCCAGCGCAATCCCCTGACGGTGATCGATGTCGGCCATACGCCGGATGGCGTGATGCAGGCGCTGCGCGGGCTGCATGCGGTCCATGGCAAGGATGACTGGCTGCTGGTGCTCGGCGTTTCCGCCGACAAGAATATAGACGAGATCGCGCGGCATCTGGCGCCGCATTTCGGCGCCATCGTCTGCACCCGCGCCCATCACAAGGGCGCCGATGCCCGTCTGGTTGGCGCCGCCGCGCGAAAGGCGCATGGCACGGCGCGCATCCATGTCGCCAATGCGATGGAGGATGCGGTACGGCTCAGCCAGCAACTGGCGCGCACCGTGCCGCGCAAGATCTATGTGGCGGGCGGCCTGTTCGTCGCCATCGAATATGCGACCGTGCTGCGCGGTGGCAAGGCGGACGAGCTGCAGTTTTTTTGAGTACCCACAAACTCGCCGTTCCGGGGCGCGCGTAGCGCGAACCCGGAACCTCGAAGTGGAGCCCACCGGCATTTCAACTATCTCAAGATTCCGGGTTCGCGTGCGAAGGCGCACGCGCCCCGGAATGACGATGGACGTGGCGCATTGCCCATCGCACCTATGCCGCGTAGCCTGCCCGCCAACGAATGAACAACGGGAGGCACATATGACCGACAGCACCAACCGGCAGGTTCTTCTGGTGGAGAAGCCCGCCGGCAAACTCGGCCTTGAGCATTTCAAGCTTACCAATAGTCCCCTGCCCGAGCCGAAGGACGGCGAGGCGCTGCTGCGCATACGCTATATCTCGCTCGATGCGGCCAATCGCGCCTGGATGCACGGCGCGACCTATCGCGCGGCGGTGGAGACGAACACGGTGATGGCCGGCGGCGGCATCGCCGAAGTGGTGTCGTCAAAATCGGATGCGCTGAAGCCCGGCGACATCGTGTTCGGCGATACCGGCTGGCAGGACTATGCCGCCGTACCGGCAAAGCACCTGACCAAACTGCCGCGCATGGCGCCACTGACGCATCTGTTGTCGATCTACGGCATCGCCGGCCTCACCGCCTATTTCGGCCTGCTGCATGTGGGCAAGCCGAAGGAGGGCGAGACGGTGGTCGTCTCCGCCGCCGCCGGATCAGTGGGCTCCATCGTCGGCCAGATCGCCAAGCTGAAGGGCTGCCGCGTGGTCGGTATCGCCGGAGGTGCGGAAAAGTGCCGGTGGCTCACCTCTGAACTCGGCTGCGATGCCGCGGTCGATTACAAGGACGGTGCGGTGTTCAAGGCGCTGAAGGCGGCGGCCCCCAATGGCATCGACGTTTATTTCGACAATGTCGGCGGTGAGATTCTTGAAGCATGTTTGCCGCAGATGAATCTCAATGGCCGCATCGCCTGCTGCGGCGCCATCTCGCAATATGACGGCGCGCCGTCCGCCACCGGTCCCCGCGGCGTGCCCGGCCTGATCGTGGTGAAGCGCCTCACCATGCAGGGCTTCATCGTGATGGACTACATGAACCAGCGCGACCAGGCGATGGCCGACCTGCAGGGCTGGGTGTCGTCGGGCAAGATCAAAGTGCTGGAGGATGTGATCGACGGACTTGAGAACACCCCGCAGGCGCTGATCGGATTGCTGGCAGGCGAGAACCGCGGCAAGCGGATGGTGAAGGTGTAGCTCCTCTTTTCCCTCCCCGGAGCGCAGCGACAGGAGAGGGTGGCATGAGCGCAGCGAGTGACGGGTGGGGTCTCTCACCACGCTCCACGTCACGTGGGGTGCCCCACCCCGGCCTTCCCCACTGCGCGGCTGCGCCGCTTGAGGAAGGGAGCACGTCTGTAGGCGCGTTGCTTCCTGTTCAAATGTCAAACAGCCCCTGCCCTTCGACCATGTGATCCCGTTCACGCGGCGCTCGCGCGTCCAAGGCGCGCGCATTCCTTCCACCCTCTCCTTGAAGGGAGGGGCACGGAACGTCGGGGGCCCAAAGCATTCAGTGAGGCGGGACGGATCGAGAATGCGGCAGAACGGGAATATTATCCAAAGCAAAATGGGAATATACCTGCGCGGTACGCAAGTCATACCCCGGCCTGTCATCGCCCGCGAAAGCGGGCGATCCAGTGGACACCGCGATGCGGCGCGAGCCGAGAGATCAACGTTTACTGAGTGCCCCGGTCCTAGCGCGCAATTGCGCGCACGGCCGGGTGACGACACGAAGAGTCCAGCCGAGCCAGACAACGACAGGGGTATGTGCATCCCGTCGCCCGTTACGCGATGAAACAAAACTCCGGGATCGCGAAACAAATTTCTACATGAACGCCATCGGCCGGAAACGTGCCCGGCCTAATGCATGGCCTCGACAGGGTGTCGCGTAGACGGCAGGAGGCCGTTATGAACAACCATTCGATCCACAGCGCAGACCGCAGCACACATCTGAAGATCGTCCTCGTCGCCCTGGTCGCCGGCATTGTCGTGACCGGCCTCGGCATTTTCTCGCGCGGCAATGACGATGTGCAGACCGCGCGCGTGATCAAGGCTGGCCAGCCGACGGCATTCACCAGCAGCGGCACCTCGGCGGTGCGGTGAGATTAGCCGTCGGCCAGATTGCGCTTCGCAACGCAGCCATCGCCTGAGCAATCTCGACACTCCCCCATCCCTGACCTATCCCGATCACAGGCGCGCCAATGCGCAGGATGAGCAGGTAGACCGTTGACTGACACAAAATCTCTCGCCGACAGCCAGGCGATCGTTCGTTCCTATGCCGGCAAGTCGATGCCGATCGAGCATCAGCGCACCTTCGTCACCCCCGAGATGAATTTTGCGACCCGCATCGTCAAGGCGGGAGCGCCGGTGCGGCCGCTGACATACGGCAATCGCCCGTTGCCCGATTTCCCGATCGCCTGGAACGGCGCCACCTACGACATCTACGACTATGTCTCGCGCAACCGCGTCGCCGGCCTGCTGGTGATGAAGGACGACGAGATCAGGCTGGAGCATTACGACCTCGGCATCGACGCGCAGACGCGCTGGCTCTCCATGTCGATGGCGAAATCGTTCAGCACCACGCTGATCGGCGCCGCGATCCAGGACGGCCATATCAGGAGCGTAGATGAACCGCTAACGACCTATCTGCCGGATTTCATCGGCACCGCCTTCGACGGCGTGACGGTGAAGACCCTGATGCAGATGACATCGGGCGTGCGCTGGAGCGACGACCAGACCGACGCCAATTCCGAACGCCGCCACATGCTGGAGATGCAGATTGCCCAGCAAAGCGGCGCCATCATGCGCTACATGGCCGAACGGCCACGCGCTGCCGCGCCGGGCACGCAATGGTGCTACTCGACCGGCGACACCCATGTGGTGGGCGCGCTGATCAAGGCCGCCACGGGCAAATGGCTGAGCGACTATTTCTCGGAGAAGATCTGGTCGAGGCTCGGCATGGAGCAGGACGGCGCGTGGTGGCTTGAAGCCCCTGAAGGCCTCGAAGTCGCAGGCAGCGGCTTCTTCGCCACGCTGCGCGACTATGCGCGCTTCGCCCGCTTCATCCTCGATGACGGCGTGATCGACGGCACCCGCGTGCTGCCGGAAGGCTGGGTGCGCGAGGCCGGCTCGGCGCGCGAGATCGGCGGCAAGCGCGTCGATTACGGCTATATGTGGTGGATCGTGCCGGGCGCGGACGGCGCGCTCGACGACGGCGCCTTCACCGCGCGCGGCATCTTCGGCCAACTGATGTATATCAATCCGAAGCAGCGGGTGATCTGCGTGGTGCTGAGCGCGCGCGCAAAGCCTGCGAGCATGATCAATCCGGCGGTGGCGGATAACGCGTTCTTCAACGCGCTGGTGGGGGCGGTGAAGTAGCCTGTAGCCCGGATGAAGCGCAGCGTAATCCGGGGACCGGCGATATGTGGCACGTCTCAATCCCGGATTGCGCTACGCTCCATCCGGGCTACGGACTAGGAGCGGAAATCCCCCGGCTTCAGCTCAATCGGCTGACCATGCGGCGTGCGGTCCGCGGCGTGGTCCCAGGCATCGCGATAGCGATGCAGGTCGTCGCGCGTCGTCACGCCCTTGTCCGCGATCAGGTTTTCCAGCGTCGCGAGCCAGTGCTGGTAATAGGTCTCGCCCGTATCGGGATCGCCCTCCGCCTGCGCGCGCTTGATCTCGGCGGAGAGCGCGGCCGCCCATTCCACCCAGGTGAAGACGCCGCGCTCATGCAGCGTCACCGTCATGGCAAAGGCCTGCGCCTCCCACGGCGCGCGAAACACCGGGCCGTCGGCATCGCGCGGAATGTTCGGGATGGATGCGACGGCAACGATGGCGGCAGCGCGATCGTCCGACATCACGTCGGCTCCAGATAGGAATCCCACGCATCCACCGACACGGTGACAGCGGGATCGCCGTCATCGCCCCACAGCTCGCGGCCGTCGAAGCGCACCGTGTAGAGCCATTGCGGCGCTTCGCCGTTGCCCATGGCATTGCTGTCCGGGAACACATGGGCGCCATGCAGCAGCTCGATGGTGCCGACATGGCCGCGCACATAACGCGGCAACCGCGTGTGAGTGGTCGGTGCCATCACCTTGGCGCGAACGCGGTCACCGACGGCAAATCGTGCAGGCGTATCGATCTCGCGTTCGGTCGGACCGCCACGACGGAGCATGGCATCGACCTCGCCGGGCTTCAGCACCGGCACATTCTTGCGCGGCAGCAGCGCCTGGCCGCTGTCGAGTTCTTCGCGCGAGACGAGGCCGCGCTCGGCCATCAAAGTCTCGAGGCCGCCGAGCCAAACCTCGTAATAGCTGCGGTTGAGATAATCGCGCGGTGAGCGATTCTCGCGGGCATAGCGCGACATATCGATATTCCACTGGCCCGGCTTCGCCATGGCCAGCGTGATGCCGAGCATGCGGCGCTCCCACTCGCCGTGGAAGACGGGCTCGTTCGTCTCAGGCTCGACTTTGCCGAAGCCCTGATGGCCGCCCATGTCATGCGCGCCGTCCATCACACCACCTCCGCGGGCTGCTTCGCCACGCCGGTGCCGATCATGCTGTCGCGGGTGACGAGATCCGCAAGACGCTCCTCGCTCCAGCCTTGGGTGCCCTCCGGGCGCATGGGAACGACGAGATAGCGGATCTCGGCGGTGGAATCCCACACCTTGATCTTCGTTTCCTGCGGCAGCGCGACGCCGAAATCGCCGAGCACGCCGCGCGGATCGCGCACCGCCTTGGAGCGATAGGGCGCGGCTTTGTACCAGACAGGCGGCAGGCCCAGCACCGACCATGGATAGCAGGAGCACAGCGTGCACACGACTATGTTGTGGGTGTCGGGCGTATTGACGACGGCAACGATATGCTCGCCTTGGCGCCCCTCATAGCCGAGCTCGGCGATGGCCGGTGTCGCGTCCTGCAAAAGGCGTTCGTAAAAAGCGGAATCGCTCCATGCTTTGGCGATGACGCGCGCGCCGTTGCGCGGACCGACCTTGGTCTCATAGGTCTGGATCAGCTCATCCAGTGCGGCGGGATCGACATAGCCTTTCTCGACCAGAATGCTTTCCAGCGCGCGTACGCGCAGCTCCGTCTCGGACAATTCCGAATGGTCGTGGTCATGGTGATGACCGTGATGATGACCATGGTCATCGTGATGATCGTGCCCGCTCATGGCGACATCTCCATTTTGCGTCGAATCCACCACAGTTGCGCTGCGCACGCAACATGCGTCGCCCTGCCGAAACTGCAGGCGCGCTGCCCACTCTACAATCTTGCGGCCATAGAGGATTTACGTCATTCGACCCGCGTCAATGACGACGGAAGGTTCACCATGTCGAAGCCCAGCCTGATCCTCACCGGCGGTCGCGTTTTCTGCGGCCTTAACGAAGGTTTTGCGGAAGCGATCGCGCTATCGGGCGACCGCGTGCTCGCCACCGGCAGCGCCGAGCAAATCGCCGAGATGGCTGGCCCGGACACCCGCGTGATCGAACTGGCCGGCCGCACGGCGATCCCCGGCCTCAACGATGCCCATATGCATCTGCTGCCGCTCGGCCTGACCATGACCGAGATCAATCTGCGGCCGGAGACCGGCGCCAACTCGATCGGCGAAATCCTGCGCCGGGTCGCGGAGAAGGCAAAAACCGCGAAACCCGGCGAATGGATCAATGGCCGCGGCTATGATCACAACGAGCTTGCCGAAGGCCGCCACCCCACTGCGGAAGAACTCGACATGGTGGCGCCGAACAATCCGGTCTATCTCAAACGCACCTGCGGCCACGTGGCCGTGATCAACACACAAGCGATGCGCGCGGCCGGCATCGGCCACAACACGCCCGAGCCCGATGGCGGCATGATCGAGCGCCGCGACAACAAGCTGACAGGCCTGATCGCCGAACGCGCGCTGCGCCTGATTGTCGATGCGGCGCCGAAGCCGAGCGCCGAGCGTCTGCGCGACGCCATCGACCGCGCCAGCCGCTTCATGCTCTCGCAGGGCTTTACCGCCGTCATGGATGCCGCGGTCGGCATGGCCGCGGGCATGGACGAGATCGATGCCTATGAGGATCTGGCGAAAAACAACACGCTGCCGATCCGCACCTGGGTCTGCATCTATGGCAACACCGACGGCATTGGCGATAAAGCCTATGACGCCGGCTACCGCTTCGGCCGCGAGGTCGGCCGGCTACGCTATGGTGCGATGAAAGTATTCGGCGACGGTAGCGCCGGCGGTCTCACCGCGGCGATGAGCGAACCCTATCTGGTCGGCGATCCCAAAAATCGCGGCATCTTCTGCTACACCGACAAGGAGATGCACGACTTCCTGTCGCATTATCACAATCGCGGCTACCAGCTCGCGATCCATGCCATCGGCGATGCAGCCATCGAGCAGGTGTTGTCCGGCATCGAGAAGGCATCGACGGAAGCCAACCCGATTCTCGGCCGCCGCCACCGCATCGAGCATTGCGGCTTCCTGTCGGACAACCAGATCGCACGCATGGCGGCATCAGGCATCGATCCCGTGCCGCAGCCCGTCTTCATGTATGAATTCGGCGATCTCTATGTCACCAATGTCGGCCAGTCGCGCACCGATGTCGCCTATCCCATGCGCAAATGGTTCGAGGCCGGCCTGCATCCGGCCGCAAGCTCGGACGCGCCGGTGTCGACTACCGATCCGTTCAAGAATCTCTTCACGATGACCACACGCATGTCGAACCGGCACACCGTGCTGGGCGAGGATCAGAAACTGTCGATGGCGGAAGCGATCCACGCCTACACGTATTTCGGCGCCTATACGCAATTTGCAGAAAACAACGTCGGCCGTCTCGTGTCGGGCCAGCTCGCTGATATCGCCGTGCTGAGCCACGACGTGTTCAGCGTCGCGCCCGAGGTGGTGGAGAAGGACACGCGCTGCGATCTCACCATTCTCGGCGGTGAGGTCGTGTATGACCGCCTCGGGCAAGTGGCGGAAGCAGCGGAGTAACGCGGGCCGCGCGGCGCACACGGCGGCGCGCTCGATAGAGCCGCCGCATGCCAGCTCCCGAATGCATCGCAGCATCCGACAAATTCGGTATCATGCTGCGATCATCAAACTGTCATGGTTATTGATCTTCGCTCGTCCACTGATACGCTGCCTGCCGCTGGGGATGTAACGGTGTGTGAGTGACGCATGACCATATCCATGAAGGTGCCTGCATCATCCCGCGAACAGTTCCTGCTGATCGTGCAGCAGGAAATGGAGCGCTTCGAGCGCGAAGAACGTGAATTACGGAAGGAAGATCGCGCCGAACGCGCAAGACTCCTGAAGCTCCCCGAATAATCCAGACGCAGTCTATGCGGCCGTTCCGCGCCGTGCGTGAGAAGCCGCCGGAAGCCTGACGCGCGATTTACCGCAGCCGGGCCGCAAAGCCGCGCAACGCGTTCTTCAGTGGCTTGCTGCGATGATAGATCGTGGTCAGCAGAGCGCCGGCCGGCGACCGCGACACGCTGAAATTGTCGAGAAGAACCTCCTCGACGCGGAATAGCGACTTGTAGCCGGTATTACCGACACCGAAGTCGAGCCTGTGCAGGCCAGCATCGAAGCGCAGTTTGATGACGCGAAACAGCAGTTGCATGCCCACCGAATATTTCGCCATGCGTTCGGTATCCGCACCGATCAGTACCGCATGGCACTGCTCCTGGTGGCCGACGCCGAACAGCACCGCAACCGGCTCGCCATCGAGGCAACTGACATAGGTGATGGCTTCGCCGCTCGCCGCACCGGCAATGGCGTAGTTGCGATAGAAATCGACGAAGACGGGATTGTCGAGCAGATCCGACTTGAAACGATCCTTGCGCGCGCGTTGCAGGAAATCGAAGGCGGCGTGGATCTCCTGTTCGGATTGCGCAACGCGATGCTCATAGAGCCCAACTTCGCGCTCGACCTGGCGATTGAGCCTGCCGAGTTCTTTGGAGAATTTCCGGTTCAGCGTCTTGCGCTGCCAGAATTCGAAATCGTCGCCGGTCTCACTATGGTAGGCGGCATTCTCGTTGAGGCTCATGACGGCGCCATCGAACAGACGCCGCACGTCGAAACCGTCGCGCCGCACCTTGCGGAACAGCAACGCGCCCGCGCCTGCCAGTACTTCTCCGAAACGCTGGCGCATCAGCGGATTGTTCGCCAGCGCTTCCAGCACAATGATCTCGCCAACCGCCGCATTGGCATCACAGACACCGAAATCGGCGGGCTGAATGACCGTGAGCGGTCCGAGCTTCTGTACCACCAGCGGCAACACCGCGAGCAGGCTGCGATCCACGGGATCGCGCACCGTGACCGTATGCTGACGCGCACCGAGCGCCGGGACGAGATCGCGATGAATCGCGGCCTGCCACAGCGGCCCCTGGAACGCAGTGACATCCGCGCGCGCAAACAGGTCGCGATACTCAGCCGACAGGAAGTCGAAGCCGGGCTCGACGCCAACGACCGCAGCGTCTCCCATCGTCACCCGTGTTTCGACGCGCATATCCATGGCAATGCTCAGATCGCCACGCGGCCGTTATCGCTCGACGGATCAAGACGGAAATTGCGGGTCTTGATGACGTCGCCCTCGAGCTGCTTGCCCATCTTCTTCCAGATCAGCGCCGAGGCCGCTTTCGGATAGACATGGACGCCGTGATCCCGGGTGGACGTATTGTTGAGACCAATGGTCCGGCGCAAAACGCCGTTGCCGTAGTGCACCGCGTAGGAATTCCAGATCGGCTTGGTCCAATGCTCCATGGTGACGGAGATATTTAGGCAGTCGTGGTTTTCCACCTTGTGCGGCGCATAGAGTGGCCAGGTGATCATCTCGCCCGGATGCAGATCGATGGTCTGCGCGAATTCATCGAACCAGCCGCGATAGGGCATGTCCTCAGTGGTCTCGCGCAACAGGATCTTCTCGATATTCTTCGGCGCCATGAAGACCTCCGAGCGCGGATACAGAAACACGCGCTTGATTCCCTCGATCTGCCACAGCGACTGGCCCTGGATGTCCGCGTGATACGGCACCTTACAGTTCGGCGACGAAATAAGGATGCCGAGATTACGCTTGAAGGTCTTGAAGCCATCCATGCGGTCGTCGAACTCGTCGAAGATCTTGTCGAGCAGTTCGCGATATTCCGGCGCCCAATCCATGACGCGGCGGATGTTCATCCAGATGCGGCCCTTCTCGATCGCCGCGATGGCGTCGACGCCCGAGGTCTTGCCGAGTTCGCCATAGACGCGGCGATGATCGTCGCCATCGAAGCTGACGGATTCGATACCGAGCTCCTTGGTCGGGCAACGTTCAATCACCTTGCCGAGCGCTTCACGCGTGAACAGGCCGGTGTCGATGAGACGATGATGCAGCTTGATGACATGGACGCCGAACAGGTCCTTGTGATGCGGCTGCCAATCGGCAATGATCTTGTTATCCGGAATCATCAGCATGGTTTCACCCTGGCTTTTCGTATCGGGCCGGACCATCGGCGCCACAACGTGGCCGACAACCAGCGAAAAATTCAAACGATATTGAGTAGCCTTGTACCGATATTCCAGTGGCGCTGGAATCGCGCCAACATGACAAGCGATATCAAGGTTAAGCCGCACTCATCGCATTGCCGACAATCGCGTTAATCGAAGTTCACCGTGATCGTTACGATTTGAATAAATACGAAAATATCTTCGGCTGGATACGCGTGCCGTCGATGACCTCCAGCCGGCCGAGACGATTGAGCGTGTGCAGATTGCGGCCGGGCCAATGCGATGACGGCGTCACGTGATGGCGGCGGATCTGCTCGAAACGCGTGGGTGAGAGTTCGATGATCTCGGCCAGCGCCACCGCGGCACCATAGCCCCGGCTGCAATCCTGCACCGGCCGCCACAAACGGCCGTCGCGCACGACGAAATGGCCGGCGGGGCGCGCATTGGCGCGGTCGAGCAGCACCGGATTCTGCGCATGCGGCAACCACGGCCCCATCAGACTGTCCGCGTGATAGATCGACAGCGTGTCGGAATAGCCACCGGATCCCTCGCGCGTGACGCCGAACAGGTAATAGCGCCCTTCATGCCTCACGATGGTGGCATCGCTGAGCTCGACGCCGGAAAGCAGTGTGGCGTGGCGCTCCCACCGATCCGGGAAACGCTCGCAGCGATAGAGGATCACCTCGCGCGTCGCGGAACATTCCGGAATCATCCAGAGTTCGCCGCCATCCTCGAACAGGAATGGATAAGAGAGATGCCACGGCTCTTCGAGCACGGTGAAGATTTCGCCCACGGGGCCATGCTCATTGAATTCGATCGCCGAAATGACGCCCTTGCCGAGGCGATGATCCAGCTCCTCGAAGAACACGACCGTTCGGCCCTGCCATGTCACAGCGAAGGGATCGGCGGCAAAGCGATGCGGGCGCTCCTTCAGGCGATGCCACGACACGCCGGTGAGATCGTGCGTCTTCCATATGCCGGCATCGTCGGTGAAGCGCCAACCGATATGCCACTGGGGCGCGTAGCAGAACCACCGATAGATTTTCCGCAGCACATGCTTGACCAGACCGCACAGCACGAAACGCGGTGCAATGCCGATGTCCCTTCGCTGCGCAGATGGCGTCACACCAGGCGGCGGCCGCGGCACACCGGTCAGATTGGCGACAACCAGAGTGACCGTACGGACCATCAGCGAATCCAGCGCACCACTCAGGCCGTCCGCAACCTCGGTGGAGGGATGCCCGCGATCGACGATCTCGCCTGTGACCTCGTCGCGCAACTCGATCACCGGCATATCGCCGGCGAGAATGGCCGTAACGGCTGCGAACTCTCCTGCCTCGCCATTGAACAGTGGACGCAGATAGGATTGCGTCGTGGCCTCGCGTGCCGGCACATCGGTAAAATCGACGACGATGTCAACGAACGATGCTGACGGAGGCGCCGCAATCGTGTTGCGATCGACAAGATCCGCACCGCAGGCACGGCCGCCCTGCAGCACGCGTTTTTCGAGCGCGAACAGCGTGTCGAGATGACGCGGAATGGCGGTCGCCCCTTCGACCCAGCGAAGTTGAACACTGTGGCCAGCCCTCTGCAGCGACCGGACCGCGTCTACGATCCAGCCCCGCGGGCGCTTCGGATCGCAGCGCAGCTCAACAATCATGACTGCGGCGCAAGTTGCGGGACGGGCGCGAGCAAGTCGCGAAGGAGCTGCTCATATTCATCGACCATGCGTGCGACAGAGTAACGCGCATGCAGGCCTCGGCCCGCCGCGATGAGATCAGCGCGGAGCGACGCATCATTGAGGACCCGGGAGATGGCGTCTGTGAACTGGCAGCGATCCGCTGCATCGACGAACAATGCCGCCGGCTGGCCATCGGATGCGAGCACTTCACGCAACACGGGAAGATCGCTGGCAACGACGGGCACGCCCGCGCTCGCAGCTTCGACGGCTGCGAGGCCGAAAGTCTCTGCTCGCGATGGAAAGACGAAAACATCGAGTGCCGCCAGGAAATCGCCGATCCGTTCGGGCGGCAGTTCACCCGTAAAATATACCCGAGTTTCTAAATGTTTCTCAACGACCAGTTGTCGCAGTGCAGCCTCATGCGGCCCCTGCCCGGCAAGCACGAGATGCCAGTCAGGGGAGTCTGCTAGCGTACCTATCGCGGCATCGAGACGCTTGCCGGCATTGAGACGCGCAACTGAACCGAGCAGCGGCACATCCGGCGGCAAACCGAAGGCAGCGCGCGCCTGTTGCTTCGTGAGGTCCGTCGTCTTCAGATCGAAGCCGTGCGGAATGTAGCGCAGCCTCTTGCTGTAGTTATTCGGATAGCGCGCATAGTCCATCAGCATGTCGGACGAATTGACCGTGATCAGATCGAACACGCCAAACATGCCGAGCGCAAGATCGACGGTGCGAACCAGCGGATTCATGAGCATCCGCGCGGAGACCTGATTGGCGATCACCGGCGCGGAGCTCGCAAGCCGCGCGGCGATGCCGCCGACCGTGTTGCCGTAATGCTGGAAGGTAAGGATGGCGTCAGGCCTGATGGCACGGATCTCGCGCAGCAACTGCATGGGGAATTTGAGTGCACCAAGAACGCCGCGCGGGCGATCGTGGCTACAGTAGCGTGTATTGGGCGGCGCGTCGAAGCTCGGGGATTTCCGATAGAAGAACAGATGGCTGACGTCGTAACCGCGCGCACCGAGCCCGGCGCCGACCAGACGCGAGATTTCCTGCGCCCCGGCATTTTCACCCTGGGTTTGGATGAACAGGATGCGGCGCGGAGACATCGTCAGGACACCCGCGACGTCGCTTCCGGCAGCGTCGGCGGACGCTTTCGGAATAGGAACAGCACCGACGGATCAAGCCCGAGCCAGCGCCGGCACAGCACATTGAGTACAATAGTAACGATGGCGAGGCTGGTGGAAGCAGCCAGCGCGGCGCCCCACAGGCCGAAGATCGGGATGAAGATAGCGAAGCCTATGAAGCGCAACGCGATATTGGCGGCGACAATGAAAGGATAGCGCCGTTCGTGGCCTGCGATCATCAGCACCGACGACGCAGGACCGCCGGCCGCATAGAAGGCCGTGCCCAATGCCAATGTAATCAGCGTCCATTTTTGCGCGACGAAATCCGGGCCGAACAATGCAAGGATCTTGTCGGCGCCGGACAGAACCAGCGCGATACCGCTGCCGACGCAGAGCAGCATCATCTCCGCCATCGACTTCAGCACCTTGTTCAATTCCTCGGTGTTGCCGGAGAAATACAGGGCCGGAATCCGGCGGGTCGATACGTTGTGCAACGCGCCGAGCCCGACGGCAAACATGTTCGCAATGCGCGACGCCACGAAATAGGCACCGGCTGAGACCGGATCGAGAAACCAGTAGACGATGATGACATCGAAATACTGATTGATGGTTTCGAGGATAGCCGCGGCCCAGAAGCCGAACGAAGCCTTGATCCAGGGACCGAACTGCCAGCTCGGGCGCGCGGCCAGCAGCTCCTTCGGCAGCCGCCGGGCAATGGCGACGACCTGAATCGTCAGTGCGAGTGCGATGCCAGCGACCGATAGCAGGAAGAATTCGTGAATCTCGATGATCGTGCCGGTCACGATCAGCCCGAGCATCACGGCCACGACGATGCTGCGCCAGAAGAAATCGCGCATGCCCTCGGCCAGCAGCACGCTGACGGTCGAACGACCGATATGGCTGGACAGTGTGATCGACGAGGAGAAGACGAGAAACAGGCCGGTCGCCACCATCAGGCGCGGCGTCTCGCCGAGCAGGACGACACCGACAAGGCCAATGATGACAGCGAGCAGAAGTGGCGTGACGGCGACGATCGCCACCGAAAACAGCAACGAGCCCTTGGCGAGATCCGGGCGCCCGGCGACCGCATGTTCATGCAGGGACCGCAGCACGAACATTTCCTGGCCGAGCACTGCGGCGACGCTGCTGAGCTGGCAGACGCAGAGCCACATCGCCAGATGGCCGAAATCCACCGGCGACAGGATGCGTGCCGCGAGCGTGTACATGGCGAAGGACACGATGGCGCCGCCGAACTGCAGGCCGAATGTCAACGCCACCCCCTGATGAAGGTGGCGGGAGACGGCGGAACCGAGCAGGCCTCGGGCTCTATGAATGATCGGCAATATCATCGGCGCAGCAATATCGGTGCAAATGGGATCCGGACAGAGCTTACTTGCTGCGCCGGGCCTGTCATCGATCGCCTGCGCGCATTCGGCGCGCTGGCGGAATGAGTTCTTCAACCCTGCTTCTTCAGAAGCAGATATAGAGCGAGCGGATTGGTCTTCAGGTAGCGCCAGCCAAGCCGGCGCGGTTCGAGCATCATACGCCACAGCCACTCGACGCCGATCGCCTGCATCCAGACCGGGGCCCGCCTCTTCATCCCGGAGACGAAATCGAACAGGCCGCCCGAAGTCTTGATGACGCCAACCGCCGTGAGACGATGACGGTGCCGGACGATGAAGCGCTGCTCGCGCGGCACCCCCATGGAGATCCACAGGATGTCAGGCTGCAGCGCGCAAATCTCCGCGCAGACCGCGATCTCCTCCGTTTCGTCGCGGAAGAAGCCGTGGCGCTGGCCTGCCATCCGGATGCCGGGATACTTCGCCCGCACCGCGGCCACCGCGGCGGCATTCGAGGCTTCCGTGGCGCCGAGCATATACATGCTGGCGCCTCGCGCTTCCGCTTCCGCTGCGACATCATAGAACAGGTCGGAGGTGGCGACACGCTCCGGCAGCCCTTCGTCGTGATACAGACGCGAGGCGAAGACATGCGCCATGCCGTCGGCATGAATGGCATCGGCCTGTAGAAAGAGATCGCGTTCGATGCTATCGACCGCGCAGCGATAGGTGACTTCGCCATTGGTGGAAGTGAGATAGGCCGGGAAGCGCCAGAGCGCGCTGCGCCTCAACGCCTCGTCGACGATGACGCGCGCAGTCTCCCTGCTGTCGGCCGCAACCACAGGAAGTCCACCGAGCGACAGGCGGCGCCAGCGATGAAACACGTTGCCGCGGCGATCGGGCGACAGTCGCCGTTCGTCGAGACCGAGCTGCGCGAGCTTTTCTTGTGTGGCGGTGAATGAAGATATCCGTCGATCAGACGTTTCGCGGCGCTCGGCCCGTGTGTGCTCCGGAGCTTCGTCCACCTCGTCGATTACGGCTTGCATCTTTGCCGCAGCGATCTTGTTCAGCTGTCCAACCATAGGCGTATCATTATACGCATATGATTACATGTGTAGTAAAACTGGATCGCGAATGGGTACAGACTTAAGCGCTGGTTAACCGAATAGCAGAAACCAGCAATTGCATATACGATGTTAACCAGTCGTTATGCTTTGATGTCGCGAGACACGGGTAACCGCCGATTAACCCTACTTATTTACGATGCCTGCGAGTGGCGAATGTCAGTGGTCAGCCGCTCGAGTTGGAGTGGGGCATGTCGGTTCAGCGTGCGGAGAGTAACGATGCAGCCGCGCGCAGCGCACCGAACACCGGCAACAGCGCCATCGACGGTTTCGATTTCAAGGACGTGATCGGCATCCTGGGTCGGCGCAAAAGCTGGATCGTCGGTGTTACCGTCGCATTCTGCGCACTCGCCATAACGTATATTCTCGTCGCAAGGCCGTCCTATACAGCCACATCACAGGTCTATGTCGATCCACGCGACCGGCAGACGCCGAAAGAAGACGTGGCCATGCAGAACTCCGTGCCGGGCGACGGCATGCTTCTGGTCGAGAGCCAGTTGAAGATCATCACCTCCGGCGAAGTGCTGTCGCGCGTCGTCGCTGAAACGGACTTGGCAAAAGATCCAGAGTTCAATGGCGCTGGCGGCCTCGGCGCCAATATCAAGGCGCTGTTCGGCATCGGGCGATCGGACGATCCCGCATTGGTCGCCACGCGCAACCTGCGTCAGAAGACGACTGCCAAACGCAACGACCGTTCTTTCGTCATCGACATCTCGGTCTCAGCCGACACGGCGGCGCGCGCGGCGGCGCTCGCCAATGCGGTGGCTAATGCCTATCTCGAAGAGCAGGCCAATGCGAATGCCGGCTTCAATCGTCGTGTGTCCGAGGCGATCACGACGCAGCTCGAGCGTATGCGCAATGCCGTGAGCCAGTCCGAGCAGGCGGTGACCGCCTACAAGGCGGCGAACAACCTGGTCGGCGCGCGAAATCGTCTGGTCACCGAGCAGGAGCTGGACGAGGCCAATACACAGCTCACCAATGCCCGCGCCCGCCTCACCGATGCCCAGGCGCGCGTGAAGCTGATCGAGCAGATCGAAGCCGGCGGCGCTTCGCTCGATGCACTGCCGGAGGCCGTTCAATCACAGACCATGGCGCAGCTCCGCGCGCAGGCGGCCAATGCCTCGCGCGAGGAAGCGCAACTGGCGCAGATCAACGGGCCGAGCCATCCGCTGTTGCAGGCGGCGCGCGCGCAGGTGCGCGACGCGCAGGCAGCAATCAAGAGCGAGGTGAGGCTGATCGCCCAGGCCGTGCGCAACGCCGCCGCGAGCGAGCGCACCAATATGCAAAATCTGCAGGCGCGCTTCGAAACGCTGAAGACGCTGTCGCAGACCAATGAAAAGGCGATCGTGCCGCTGCGCGAACTGGAGCGGAAGGCGGATTCCGATCGCGTCATCTATGAGAATTTCCTCGCCAAGGCGAAGACTGCCAGCGAACAGCAGGTGATCGACACCACCAATGCCCGCCTGATCTCGCGCGCCTCGCCGCCGGACCGCAAGAGCTGGCCGCCATCCATGATCATCATGGCTGCTGCGCTGTTCGGCGGCCTGTTTCTCGGCATCGTCGCCGCTCTCGCACGCGAAACGCTCGCTGCCCGGCCGGTGCCTGCGCCAGAGCCCGAAGCGCCGCCACAGATCTCGCCGCCAGTACCGCCGCTTGCGCCGGCTCCCTCGCCCGCGCCGATCCAGCCGCAGTCGCAAATGTCGCGCGTGACCGCCGAGCTGCTCGCTGCGCCCAGAGGCCATTCCGTTTTGCTGGTTCGGGCCTCAGCCGATCCATCACTCGGCCTTGTCGCGCTGGAGCTGGCACGCGCGGTGGAAGAAGCCGGCCGCAACGCACTGATCATCGACGCTGACCTGCAACGCCACCGCGTCACCTCGCGGTTGCGCTTCGACGGACGCGCAGGTTTCCGCGAGCTCCTCACTCATGTCGCCAGCATGCGGGACGCCACACATCGTCTCGGCAAGACCAACATCCATATCGTGCCGACCGGCACTGTCAGCCTGCGCGCAGCAGACCCGCAGATGCGCGAGGCCATTGCGGCCGCGCTACGTGATGCACGCCAGTTCGATCGCGTGATCATCGATGGCGGTGAACTCGGCACCACGTCGTCCGAATACGGCCTCTATGCCATGGTCGATGAGGTGATCCTGCTGGAGACCAGCCGCAGCACCAACACCGACGATGTTCAGGTGGTCGCCGATTTGCTGCAGCATCGCCGCATCAAGGCGCGCACGGTGCGCATCGATCCGGCGCCGGATTCCGTCGCTGCATAAGCCGCAAATCAATGCGTCTCTGTTTTCTCCGCGCGCGCAGGGCCACTGGTGGCCAGTGCGAAAACGGTAACACCGAGAGCGGCAGCGATATAGGGAAGAACGGTTAGAGCCAAAGTCGCCTCCTGTCGAAATTGATTTTCGATCGTGCGCCACCATCGCCCCCGCGCCCTTCCCCACGGCCTAACAGGCGTGGTTTCCGACGGGTGAATGGCAGCGATGGTTGAGAGAAGGCAAACGGTGCGGATAGCGTAAAGGCGGCGGAAACACCGCTATTTGCAGTCCTCCTCCTGGGAACTGGTTGGAAGATCGAAATTCGTTTCCAGTTTATTCAGGATGACAGCGAGCTGCTTGCGCTCCTGAGGCGACAGGCAAGACAGCATCTCGCTCTCCTTCGCGACAAGGCGCGGCCACAATTCATCGAACAGCTTACGCCCGGCGCGGGACAACTTGAGCTCGAAGGCGCGGCGGTCGTCACTGCTCTCGATCCGCTCGAGTAGGCCGCGCGCCAACAGATTGGTCACGGCACGGCTGATGGTGGACTTATGGGTGCGCGTGGATTCGACGATGAATTGCGCGCTGCATGACGCATTCCTGAAGCCGAGGGTCGCCAGAACGCGCCATTCGGGAATCTCAAAGCCGTAACGCGCCCGATACTCCTCCGACAGCGCCGCGCTCACCTCGGCAGACAGCCGATTGAGCCGGAACGGCACGAAGCGAAACAGATCGAAATCGGTCATCCCGGCACCCGCAAAATATCCACGTTCCATCTTGACGAGCGCCGGGGAGCGGCGCTTAGATAGTTGCACGTGAAACTATCATAGAGAGACTGCATGCCATCGGCCAGTCCGATGTTGATGCATAAGCTCCGACACGGGAACCCAGGGACGTGGATCATGGCGCAGCAGGCCCGGCAATTCAGTTATCGCCGCCATGCCGATCAGGCACGCCCGGCGCATGACGCAGCGCACCATTCCGTCGTCATCGTCGGCGCCGGCCCTGTCGGGCTGTCGCTGGCCATCGATCTCGCGCTGCGGGGCCAGAAAGTCGTACTGCTCGACGACGCCGACCGGATCGGCGAAGGGTCGCGCGCCATCTGCTTTTCCAAGCGCTCACTCGAATATTGGGACCGCCTCGGCGTCTCAGACCGGATGATCGAGAAAGGCGTGGTCTGGAATGTCGGCAAGATCTTCTCGGGCCCGGACCTTCTCTACCAATTCGACCTCCTGCCTGAAGACGGGCACAAGATGCCGGCTTTCATCAACCTGCAGCAATATTACGCTGAGGCCTTCCTGGTCGACCGGCTCCACGATCTGCCGGGCATCGACCTGCGTTGGCGCAATAAGGTCGCCGCCCTCACGCAGCGCAACGATCACGTCGAACTCGCGGTCGATACGCCGGATGGCCCATATCGGCTCCGCGCGGATTATGTCGTGGCCTGCGACGGAGCGCGCTCGACCTTGCGCGATATGGTCGGCGCCACATTCGACGGCGAGGTGTTCGAGGACCAGTTCCTGATCGCCGACGTCAAGATGACTGCAGAATTTCCAACCGAGCGCTGGTTCTGGTTCGATCCGCCATTTCACGCCGGCCAGTCGGCGCTGCTGCATCGCCAGCCGGACAATGTCTGGCGGATCGATCTGCAGCTCGGCCGCGACGCCGATGCGGCCGCGGAGCGGCAGCCGGAGAAAGTGCGCCCGCGCATCGCGCGCATGCTCGGACACGACGACTTCACGTTCGAATGGATCTCGATCTACAAATTCCAGTGCCGCCGCATGCAGCGCTTCGTACATGAGCGCGTGATCTTTGCGGGCGATGCAGCGCATCAGGTCTCACCCTTCGGCGCACGCGGCGCCAATTCCGGGCTGGAAGATGCGGAAAACCTCGCCTGGAAGCTGACCGCGATCCTGCGCGGTGCGGCGCCGGCCGCGCTGCTGGCGAGCTACGATATTGAACGCAGCTTCGCTGCGGACGACAATATTCGCGCTTCCACCCACGCCACCGACTTCATGGCGCCGCCTTCGCCGCAGGAGCAGCGATTGCGGCAGGCCGTTCTCGCGCTCGCCAGGGAGACGGAGTTTGCCAAGCGCATGATCAATGGCGGGCGACTGTCGGTGCCTTCGGTCTATCCGTCTCCGCTCTCCACGGCCGATAGCGACACATGGCGCACCGGACCCTGCCCGGGCACCCACATGCCCGACGTGCCGCTGACGACCGACGATGGCGCCAATGTATTTTTATCCGAATGCTTCGCCATGGCCGGGCGTGGCTTCACCATGCTGCAGACAGATGCCAGTGCAATCAAACTCCCCGAAGGCGTCGCCCGTCTCGTGATTGGCAACGACGCACAGCTGCGAGATTCCGGCGGCTTGTTCAGGAAGCGTTACGGCGACGACCCCGGAACTGCCTATCTGCTGCGCCCGGACGGCTATATCGCCGCGCGGTTCCAGCATCCAACATCGCAAGCGGTCGCCGCAGCCTTTGCGCGCGCCAGCGGCCGGGCGTGAGGAACGATCATGGCGCTATCGACACAATCGAACTTTCCCAATCCCGACGCCGCCTATCGCAGCATCGTCGAGGCGCATCGCGGCCTCAGCGAGGCGCGGAGCGCCGCACTCGATACCGCTCTGGTGCTGATCCTCGCCAATCATATCGGTGACATTGACGTGCTCAAGGATGCGCTGGCGCTGGCGAAACGGCGGCTGCCGGAAACGGGATCGACGACGTAAGCCGTCGTCATGCGAGAATTGAAAGAAGGATAAGAACGATGGCAAAAGGCTTCGCATCCACCACCGACATGACCGAGAAGACAATCACTTTCTCGGAGATCGGCCCCGACCTCTACGCTTTCACCGCGGAGGGCGATCCGAATTCGGCGGTCATCGTCGGCGACGACGGCTGTATTGTGTTCGACGCACAGGCGACGCCGGCGCTGGCGAGCAAGGTGATCGAGCGCGTACGCACCGTCACCGACAAGCCGATCAAATATGTCGTGCTGTCGCATTATCACGCGGTACGCGTGCTCGGCGCTTCGGCTTTCCAGGCGCAGGGCGTCGTGGCCTCGCAGGAAACCTATCGGCTGGTGGAGGAGCGCGGCCAGCAAGACTGGAACTCCGAATTCGGCCGTTTCCCGCGCCTGTTCCAGGGTTCCGAGAGCATTCCCGGCCTCACTTGGCCGACGCTGACGTTCGAAGGCGAGATGTCGATCTATCTCGGCAAGCGCGAGGTGCGGCTGATGCAGCTTGGCGCCGGTCACACCTCCGGCGACATCGTCGCCTGGGTGCCCGACGCCGAGGTGATGTTTTCCGGTGACCTGATCGAGTATCACTCCGCCTGCTATTGCGGCGATGCGTGGCTGCGCGAATGGCCGGCGACGCTGGACGAAATCCGCAGCTTCAATCCGAAGGCGATTGCACCCGGCCGCGGC
This sequence comes from Bradyrhizobiaceae bacterium PARB1, assembly GCA_002256345.1. Taxonomy (GTDB): domain Bacteria; phylum Pseudomonadota; class Alphaproteobacteria; order Rhizobiales; family Xanthobacteraceae; genus Tardiphaga. Next base: position 1,008,435 of record NKIY01000002.1, read on the forward strand.
GATGCGCTGAAGGGCCTCGACACCACGCGCGAGGCAATCGCCATGACGCGCGATTTCGTGACGTCGCTCTATGGGGCTGCCGAGATGTCGGTTGCCAAGGGACGCAGCCTCAAGGAGAGCATGGCTGCGACGCGCGATGTCATGGACAAGAAGTTCGGAAGCTTCGCCATCTACGAACACTGCCTGCCCTTCAATGTCTCGCGCGCCTATGACGAGGCATCGGGCATCGACGATCCGGTGATCTGGACCGACAAGCGCGACCGCGAGATGTGGGCCGCCCTGCAGGGAGATTGAGCCATGAACATCAACACCGCTCCTGACAAGATCAACCGCGCCTCCGCGCAGGTCACCCCGGGCTATATGTCCGGCTTCGGCAATTCCTTCGAGACCGAGGCGCTGCCCGGCGCGCTGCCGATCGGCCGCAACTCGCCGCAGCGCTGCGCCTATGGCCTCTATGCCGAGCAACTCTCGGGCTCGCCCTTCACGGCGCCGCGCGGTACCAATGAGCGCTCATGGCTGTATCGCATCCGCCCGTCGGTGAAACACTCCGGCCGCTTCACCAAGGTCGATCGCCAGCATTGGCGCACCGCGCCATGCCATGAGAACGATCTGCCCATCGCGCAACTGCGCTGGGATCCGCTGCCGATGCCGAGCGAGAAGCTCACTTTCGTCGACGGCATCCACACCATGACGACGGCGGGCGATGCCGGCGCCCAGGCCGGCATGGCCGCGCATGTCTATCTGATCACAGCCTCGATGGTGGATCAGAACTTCTACAATGCCGATGGCGAGCTGATGTTCGTGCTGCAGCAGGGCCGGCTGCTGCTCGTCACCGAATTCGGCCGCATCGATGCCGAGCCGGGCGAGATCGTCGTCATCCCGCGCGGCGTCAAGTTTCGCGTCGAGCTGCCGGATGGCCCGGCGCGCGGCTATCTTTGCGAGAATTATGGCGGCGCTTTCACGCTGCCGGAACGCGGCCCGATTGGCGCCAATTGTCTCGCCAATGCGCGCGACTTCCTCACGCCGGTGGCGTCCTATGAAGACAAGGACACGCCGACCGAACTCTATGTGAAATGGGGTGGCGAGCTCTATGTCACCGGGATCGGCCATTCGCCCATCGATGTCGTCGCCTGGCACGGCAATTACGCGCCTTACAAGTACGACCTGCGTACGTTCTCACCGATCGGCGCCATCGGCTTCGATCATCCCGATCCGTCGATCTTCACGGTGCTTACCTCGCCGTCGGAAACGGCGGGCACAGCAAATATAGACTTCGTCATCTTCCCCGAACGCTGGATGGTGGGTGAAAATACCTTCCGGCCACCGTGGTATCACATGAACATCATGTCGGAATTCATGGGGCTGATCTACGGCGTCTACGACGCCAAACCGCAGGGTTTTGTCCCCGGCGGCATCAGCCTGCACAATATGATGCTGCCTCATGGGCCCGATCGCGAGGCCTTCGATCATGCCAGCAATGGCGAGCTGAAACCGGTGAAGCTCACCGGCACCATGGCCTTTATGTTCGAGACCCGTTTTCCGCAGCGGGTCACCGAATATGCAGCGACGACACCGGCACTGCAGAGCGATTATGCCGATTGCTGGAACGGACTCGAAAAGCGCTTCGACCCCGGCAAGCCGTGAGGTGAATCAACATGCAGCCTGACGCTATTCTTTACGGCTATTTCCGCTCCACGGCCGCCTATCGTGTCCGCATCGCGCTGGGCCTGAAAGGGCTCGGCGCGGACCCGCGCTATGTACATCTGCGCAAGGGCGAACAGACCCAGCCGGCCTATCGCAAGATCAATCCGGCCGGCCTCGTGCCCTACTTCATCGCGGGCGACCTGCATCTCGCGCAATCGCTCGCGATCATCGAATATCTCGACGAGACCCATCCCGCGCCGCCGCTACTGCCCAAAGGCGCCGCGGCGCGCGCCATCGCGCGCGAGATGGCACAGGTGGTGTGCTGCGACATTCATCCGATTGGAAATCTGCGCGTCCTCAATCGCCTGATCGAGATGGGCGTTGACGACGCGGCCCGCACCGCGTGGTCGCAGCACTGGATCGCCACCGGCTTCGACGCCATCGAAGCCCGCTTGACCGAGCTTGACACCGCTCCCTTCGCCTTCGGGGATCAGCCGACGCTCGCCGATATCTGCATTGTTCCGCAGGTGTTCAACGCACGTCGCTTCGGCCTCGATCTCGCCCCCTATCCCCGCATTCGTGCCATCGATAGCGCAGCCGCCAGGATCGAGGCATTCGCCGCCGCCGAACCGGGCCGCCAGCCCGACGCCGAGTGAGACACCAACCGTCCGGATATCCCATGCATCCCAACGATCCCGCACTCCGTTCCTTCATCGACGTCGATCCCACCTCCGACTTCCCGATCCAGAATCTGCCTTACGGCGTGTTCTCGATCGCGGATACATCGCCGAGGGTCGGCGTCGCCATCGGCGACTTCGTGCTCGACCTCGCGGCCATAGAAGCCGAGGGATTGCTCGATCTCGGCAGCAACAAGGGCATCTTTGCGCAGCCTTCGATCAACGCCTTCATGGCGCTCGGCCCGAAAGTCTGGTCATCGACGCGCGCGCGCATCAGCGCGCTTCTGCGCCACGACAATCCCGCTCTGCGTGACAATGACGCGTTACGCGCGCGTGCCGTGTTGCCACGCAAGGAGCTGGCGCTGCATCTGCCGCTCGCTGTCGCCGGCTTCGCCGATTTCTATTCGTCGAAAGAGCATGCGACCAATGTCGGCATCATGTTTCGCGGCAAGGACAACGCGCTCCAGCCGAACTGGCTGCATATGCCGATCGGCTATAACGGCCGGGCCTCCACCGTAGTGGTCAGTGGCACCAAGGTGCCTCGCCCGCGCGGCCAGCTGAAGCCACCCACCGCCGAGGTGCCGTCCTTCGGCCCATGCAAGCGCCTCGACTTCGAGCTGGAGCTGGGCGTCGTGATCGGCCAAGCCTCGCCCATGGGCGGCATGCTAACCGAGGCGCAGGCCGAGGAGAGCATTTTCGGTTTCACGCTGCTGAACGACTGGAGCGCACGCGACATCCAGCAATGGGAGTATGTCCCGCTCGGCCCATTCCTCGGCAAGAGCTTTGCCACGTCGATCAGCCCATGGATCGTGACGCGCGAAGCGCTGGAGCCGTTCCGCGTCCACGGCCCCGCTCAGGAGCCGGCGCCGCTGCCTTATCTGCAGCAACGCGGCGCCAACAATTACGACCTGCATCTCGAAGTCAACCTGCTCGGCGCCGGCACATCGCGGCCCGTCCGGATTTCGACCACCAATTCAAAGCTGATGTACTGGTCGTCGGTGCAGCAGCTCGTCCACCAGGCGTCCAATGGCTGCGCCATCGACGTCGGCGACCTGTTAGGCTCCGGCACGATCAGCGGGCCGGAAAAGCATCAGCGCGGCAGCTTGCTGGAGATTTCCTGGAACGGCTCGGAGCCCGTGGAGATGCCGGACGGAAGCAAGCGCTCATTCCTCGAGGACGGCGATGCTCTGACCATGCGCGGCTGGTGCCAAGGCGATGGATATCGCGTCGGTTTCGGCGAGGTCGAAGGCACGATCACCCCGGCAGTGTGATCCCACCCAATGGAGACGATCGGCGAGCTTCGCCGCATGGGTGACGCCGACGTCCTGCAAGCGATCGCGGACAGTTTCGCGCCGAATAGCAGACCGGTTCCATGGCTCTCAACATCTCGCTCCAGCCACTGCGATAGCAGTTCACACCTTGCCCGACCGATTTTGGCAAAACGGATATCGGGTGGGCGCCGCGTCCTTCCAGGTGCCATTATCGTCCTGATGGAACGCGCGACAGCTCTTTACTTTCGGATTTGAAAGCAAGATGCGCTTCACCGGCACGACCGTTCTCAAAGTGATCGATGGGAAAATCGTCGAAGAAATCGGCTTGGACGATGGCGTCACAGCCCTTACACAACTCGGGCTGCTTAAGGCCGCCTGATTGATGGCGCCGTCTTAGTCTAAGCGGCGATAAGCCCTGCATCTTGGTCGAGGCCCGTAAAGCGATTTGCGGGCCTCGACCTCGAGCGGAAAGACGTCGAATTCTACATCAATAAGACGAATGTTGTCGACGCGGATTCCTTGAGGACGAGCTATTGAGCTAGACGGTCGTGGCGCTCGCCTGCTGCTTGCGGTTTGTTTCGCCGTTACGGTGCACGGAGGATGTTTGTCATAAGCCGTCTGAACAGGCCTAACTCAAAGTCTCCTTGCCCTATCCTTGTGGTTGCAGTTGGATAATATGGGCAGCCGAAACAGGCCATGAGGAAAAAATGAAAACGCTTCTCTGCATTCTGTTCGCGTCGACGCTCCTGGCGACCTCAACGCATGCCGCCGGCACACCTGAGCAACGACGTGCATGCCGAGGAGATGCAATGCGACTGTGCCGCGAATTCGTTCCCCGCGTCTCGGCCGTCACCCGATGCATGGAGAAAAATATCAGCCGCCTCAGCCCCGCTTGCCGGGCTCAGTTCAAGTAGTCGGCAGTTGATGCCATCGCAGGCTGGCGTAGTCGGGGCGACGCCGGCTATCGCAGCGCGATCGGGAATATGCTGGAATGATCGTGCTGCCGCTCCCATGCGGCAATCGGCCTACATCAAAATGCGCAGCAGAGGCTGTAGCACAGGGCAGCGAGGAAGCTCGGGTTCTCAGCGTCGAAAACGAAACGTTAAGACCGCCCGCCAAATTCAAGTGAAGTGGAAATGCCGACCTTTGTGTTCATGTTGACGCCGTACGCCGAGGAAGATGAAATTGAGAAGGTCAGGTCGGAGCTGCAGGTACTGTTTCCTCAGCACGAATTCCTTACAAACCTTGAAGGGCTGGAAGACATTGAGAACGATATTGCTGTTTTCAGTGAACCTTCCCACGGTAATGGGCATGTGGAGTCGGCTATATGGCCCGACGAAGCTGAAATCGATCGGGTGAAGGCAGCATTCTTCGCGCTACTGCGAAGCTAGCCGAGCCACAGGCTCGATCCCGCGCCTCTGATAACATCGCAGAGCTCGCAACGCGTGCTCGGCCGATACAAACACTCCGACTAGCTGCTCTATCGCACCGCACGGAAAGAGGTGATCGATGACGTACCCACTGCCACACGGCAACTCGCGTACGTCGAACCTCCCGATAGACGCCATCATTCTTGCATCTCGCAGATAAAGTGAGGAGAATCATTCCGAGCCGGCGGATGATGCAATTGCGACAGTTGATATATCAACACCACAGCTTCACATGCGCCATTCTGTCGCAACCTCAAGATGTCCATGGCCCTCGGCACCTCTCCGATCTCGAATTCCACGCTTAGCCGATTTTGCCGGATCAGCCGGAATTGATCGGCCGGCTCATTGGTGATCGACAAACTCGGAAGACCTGACCTGGCGACAAGACGCTTGGGACTTCACTGAATTTCGCAGAGCACCAGAACCACGTTCCTGTCCCGCTCGACGAAGGCCCGGCCATGCTCAGGTTAACCAGGTCAAAAACAATTGCGTTCTTCCGGTCGCGATTGAGCGCCTTCGAGGAACGGAAGCTCTCTTGAATGCCGCGACGGAGCCAGACCAACAACGGACCGGAAGCGGCTGCGCATCTCGCCTCCCATGAAGGAGCCAATTCGGCTTAAACCGCGCCACTGGCGCGCAAAGCTGAAACTTTATCCTGGTCGAAGCCAAGAACACTGCTCAAGATCTCTTCGGTATGTTCGCCCAACAACGGCGATCTGGTGACTTCTACTTTATTGTCGGACAGCTTGATCGGCAGCCCGATGGTTACATACTCTCCCCTTTGAGGGTGAGAAACTCTGACGAGCGTGCCTGTAACATAGAGCGCTTCATCATTCATGATCTCCCCCATCGAGAGAACCGGTCCGCAAGGAATATCCAGCTCGTTGAGAATCGCCATCGCTTCAAACTTGGTATGGCGCTGTGTCCACTGCTCGATGGCTTCAAATATCAGATTGAGACGGCTCACTCGATTAGCGGGTTTCGAAAAGTTAGGATCTTCGACCCACTCATCACGACCGATGAGGTGACACACACGATCCCAAACAGCCGCTTGCGCGATGAAGTAGATGTATGAATTCGAATCCGTCTCCCATCCTTTGCATTTGAGAATTCGGCCGGGCTGACCGCCACCGGAGTCATTGGCGGAGCGCGGAACAACATTGTTAAATGGAATGCCCTCGCCATGTTGGCTATATTCCGTCAGTGGACCATGCTGAAGGCGCTGTTGATCTCGCAGCTTTACGCGGCAGAGGTTGAGAACCGAATCTTGCATTGGCGCGAGAACGCGCTGCCCTCTTCCGGAGTGTGTTCGCTGAAAGAGCGCTGTCACGATTCCGAGCGCAAGGTGAATGCCTGTTCCTGAATCGCCGATACCAGCGCCGGTCACTAGCGGCATGTCGTCTCGAAAGCCTGTCGTGGAAGCTGCACCGCCGGTGCATTGGGCGACGTTCTCATACGCCTTGAAATGCTCCAGAGGCCCGGGTCCAAATCCTTTCACTGAAGCATAGATCAGGCGGGGATTGATCTGATGGATTTTCTCCCACGCGAATCCCATGCGATCCAGCACTCCGGGGGCGAAGTTTTCGACCAGCACGTCGCAGTTCTTGACGAGTTCTTCCAGGACATGTCGACCTCCCCGACTTTTTGTATCTACGGTGATCGAGCGCTTGTTGCCGTTCATCATCGTAAAATAGAGACTGTCAGCGTCCGGAATGTCGCACAATTGCCCGCGCGTGATGTCCCCGCTTCCTGGCCGCTCGACTTTGATAACGTCAGCGCCGAACCAGGCAAGAAGCTGGGTGCAACTTGGTCCAGATTGGACGTGGGTGAAATCCAGGATCCGTACGCCGTCCAGTGCTTTGCTCATTTTACTGCTCCTCAGGGCAAGCCGCCTGATGAGCAAGTTGGCTTGGCATCTGGTATGCCTCAATAATTTGAATGTCGCGATTTCGGACAATTCGCGGCGGTTCCAGCCGCCTACAGATGCCAATCGACGGAGCCACGCCGACGTCAAAAGATCAGGCCTCGCAAACAACATTCTTGAACGACAGCAGCGAACGTCACGCCGTGGCGAGATGAGCAAAGCGCTTGCGATACTCCGCAGGTGTCACGCCGACATGCCGCACAAACGCCCGTCGAAGAGTATCCGCATCTGCAAATCCGCAGTTTGAGGCGACCTGCTTTGGCGCTTCGTTGCCTGTCTCGAGCAGACCTCGCGCCGCCGAAACACGCGCTTCTTCGACCCAGCTGGCGGGTGTGATGCCCACTTCGCTTCGGAAGAGCCGTGCAAAGTGACGCGGACTGAGATCCATCCGCTTTGCAAGGTTTGTCACGCTGTGATCCAGCGCAGGATTCGCCGCGACCCACCTTTGCAGCTCTTGCAAAGCGGCCCGTCCCGCAGGCACAGCCTCGCCTTTGCGGCTAAACTGCATCTGGCCGCCGGGGCGTTTGAAGAACATGACGAGTTGACTGGCGACTTTCATGCCGATCTCACGACCGAGATCCTCTTCGACCAGCGCCAGTGCCAGATCCAATCCGGCAGTCACACCGGCGGCCGTACGAAGTCTGCCGTCACTGATCTGTATGGCATCCGGATCAACGCAGACCATCGGATATCTCTTCGAGAGCTTTTCCGCCGCAGCCCAATGAGTCGTCACGCGCCGCCCATCGAGAAGACCGGCCTCAGCAAGATAAAAAGCACCGGTACAAACCGATCCGAAACGCCTGGCTTTGGGGGCACGCTTCTGTAGCCAAGGCGTCACGACCGCGTCGAGCGGGGCTTCGGACGCATTCGGGCAACCGGCAACGAGCAACGTATCGATAGTTTCATCAATATCGCGGTCAATGATCCGGTCCGGTATCAGCCTCACGCCAGACGAGCTGATGATGGGCCCCGGTCCGGCCGCAGCGACCAGAAGCTTGTACGCAGCGTAACCAGCTTGATTGTTTGCCTCTGCGAAAACGTCAAGAGGACCCGAAACGTCCAGAAGTTGGACGCCCTGCAACGCCAATATAACGACCGTTCTCGATTTCTTGCGCATTTCCGTTCCGGTGTCTGTCCGTGCCGGCATATGTCCTTTTTAGACGTATTACCTTAATTGAGGACAACCTATCCCGCATCTAGGTTGCTGCCAACCCCAATCTGAAAGGAGCAACAAGATGAAGACAGCTATGGACGGCGCGGCGATTCCCGACAGCAAGTTGGCTCGCGCCATTACGGAATTCATTCGCGATAATGAGACGGAGCTTCTGTTCAATCATTCAAGCCGCGTCTACCATTTCGGCGCGCTGGCTGGCGTTCATCGCGGCCTGAAGTTCGATCGCGAACTTCTATATGCGGGCGCAATGTTTCATGACATCGGCCTGATGCCCGACCACGCGAGCCACAACGAACGGTTCGAGGTCGACGGCGCACATGCGGCCCGCGACTTTCTACGTGGACACGGCATTCCCGAGGAAGACGCGTACACCGTTTGGACGGCAATTGCGCTCCACACAACGCCAGGCGTGCCCATGCACATGCACCCGGTCGTGGCGCTGGTCACCGCAGGTGTCGAGATGGACGTGCTCGGTCTTACGTACAAGGACTACAGCGATGCCGAGAGAGAAGCTGTGGTCAGTGCTTTTCCGCGAACACCGACTTTCAAGGAAGACATCATCGAGGCCTTCTACAACGGCATCAAACACCGCCCCGACACCACGTTCGGCAACGTCAAGGCCGATGTGATCGCCGATAAGGACCCGCATTTCCACCGGGGTAACTTCTGCAGCGTCATTCGCTGCTCGCACTGGCACGGCTGATCAAGCCTCATCCTGACAGGCGTTCGAGCACCGCGCCCGCGGTCAGAATAAATCCAACAGCAGAGAACACACATGAGCGAACGACGGAAACTGACCCACGCGACTGGGGCACCGGTCAGCGATAACCTCAACATTCAGACGGCCGGCAGGCGTGGACCCGCTTTGCTGCAGGACATCTGGCTTATCGAGAAACTCGCTCATTTTGACCGCGAAGTGATCCCCGAGCGGCGCATGCATGCCAAAGGATCAGGAGCGTTCGGAACCTTCACTGTCACGCATGACATCACGAAATACACAAAGGCGAAGATTTTTGCCGAAATAGGCAAGCAGACGCCAATGTTCGCGCGCTTCTCCACGGTGGCCGGCGAGCGAGGCGCGGCGGACGCGGAGCGCGACATCCGGGGCTTCGCTCTCAAGTTTTACACGGAGGAAGGCAACTGGGATCTTGTTGGTAACAACACCCCCGTCTTCTTCTTCCGCGATCCACTGCGTTTCCCCGATCTGAACCATGCCATCAAGCGTGACCCGCGCACAGGAATGCGTTCGGCCGACAACAATTGGGATTTTTGGAGCCTGTTACCGGAAGCCTTGCATCAGGTAACGATTGTGATGAGCGAACGGGGCATCCCCCGCACGTTCCGCAATATGCACGGCTTCGGCAGTCACACGTTCAGCTTCATCAACGGGAGGAATGAGCGAGTTTGGGTTAAATTCCATCTGCGAACCCAACAGGGCATCGATAATCTGACGGATCAAGAAGCGGAAACACTCATTGGGAAGGATCGCGAAACGCATCAGCGAGACCTTTTTGAGAGCATCGAGCGCGGTGAATTCCCGCGCTGGACGATGTTTGTCCAGATCATGACAGACGACCAGGCAAAGGATCATCTCTTCAATCCTTTCGATCTTACGAAAGTCTGGCCAAAGGCAGACCATCCGCTCATCGAAGTCGGCTATTTCGAGCTAAATCGGAATCCGGAGAACGTTTTTGCAGAGGTGGAGCAGGCTTCGTTCTCCCCGGCCCACGTCGTACCGGGAATCAGCTTCTCTCCTGATAAGATGTTGCAAGCCCGTCTCTTCTCATACGGAGACGCCGCGCGTTATCGTCTGGGCGTGAATCACCATTTGATCCCAGTCAACGCTCCGAAATGCCCCTACCATAGCTACCATCGCGACGGCGCGATGCGTACCGACGGAAATCTCGGAGGAACCCCGACCTATTTCCCGAACAGCTTGGGCGAGTGGACAGATCAACCCGATTTGAGCGATCCTCCGCTCGAGATTGATGGGGCGGCTGCTCATTGGGACCATCGTGTGGACGATGATCACTACCAACAACCAGGCGATCTTTTCCGTAAGATGAGTCCGGCGCAACGGCAGCTTCTGTTTGACAATACAGCGCGATCGGTAGGCGCGGCTGCGATCCACATTCAAGAGCGCCACATTGCAAATTGCACAAAGGCCGACCCTGCTTATGGCGCAGGCGTACGCGAGGCCTTGACCCGCTTGGCTACTGTTCGATCCGCAGCAGAGTAATCGAACGTATCTACCTTGCAGTCGCGAAACGGCTGCGTCGGCGAGGCCGACGCAGCACGCGACCTGATGCGTGCCGTGATCCGCTGCGAAGCAATAGTCGCGGAGTCAGCGGTTGATCTGCCCGCGTGGCTGGTGGAACCCGCTCTTGGCTACGTCACGCCGCTCTCGCGGAACGCGGACAACTTCGACGACATCCCCGACGGAAGACATCGGAACATCGGAAGATGGGTTGACCGAGCGGCGCAAAAAGCTGGCAGACAGCTGCGCCGCAGATACGCCGTGGGTGACACATTGGGGATTGATTAGAGGACACATCAGACCGCCCCCCCATAAGCTTTTGATTTCACTGGGTGTCTAAGCCACTCGGAGTCGTGGCGGAGAGAGAGGGATTCGAACCCTCGAAACGGTTTCCCGTTTACACGCGTTCCAGGCGTGCGCCTTCAACCACTCGGCCACCTCCCCAGTGCGCCTCTCATGACGGCTGCACGACCGATTTGCAAGAGAGCGCCGACATGGATTGGCGCTTTTTCGCAATTATCTGGAAAACATAGAGATTTTCGCCCTGTACCGGGCATCGCCGCCGCGACTGAACCGCGACGACGGGGCGAATCTCAATGCAGGCGGGAGGTTACCGCTGTCGAGGCGACGGAATGGACCGGCCAGACCGCCGGCGTGGCGGCCGGCACATTGTCGTTCTGCGCGGGGTCGTTGAGGGCATGGGAATCCTGCAACGCACGGACGAAACCGGCGAACCACTCCTGGATGGTGCCGGCGCGCAGCTTGGCCATCATCGCTTCCCAGCGCATCCGGCGCTCGAGCAGCGGCATAGAGAACGCAGTCGCGATGGTGCGGGCCATGCCGTCGATGTCGTGCGGATTCACCAGCAAGGCGGTATCGAGCTCATTCGCAGCGCCGGCAAATTTCGACAGCACGAGCACGCCCGGATCGACCGGATTCTGGGCGGCGACATATTCCTTCGCCACCAGATTCATGCCGTCATGCAGCGGGGTCACCACGCCGACATTCGCGGTGCGATAGAGACCGGCCAGAACGGTCTGGCTGAAGCCCTTGTTGAGATAGCGGATCGGCGTCCAGTCCACCTCGCCGTGACGGCCATTGACGTCGCTGACCAGCTTGGCGAGCTGGTTCTGCAGATCGCCATAGGCCTCGATATTGCCGCGCGACAATGTCGCGATCTGCAGCAGCGAGACCGAGCGCTTGAGCTGCGGCTGCAGTGTCAGCATTCGATCGAAAGCTTCTATGCGGTTGACCAGGCCTTTCGAGTAATCGACGCGGTCAACGCCGATGGCGAGCTTCTCGCCGTTCAGGCTGCGGCGCAGACGCGATACATCGGGATGCGACGACGATTTCGCGGCGAACGCAGCGAACTTGGCCGGATCGATGCCGATCGGAAACACCGCACAGCGCGACGCGCCGTAGCGCGACTGCACCGTACCCGCGGACACGACGAGACCGAGATCGCTCTCCACATAAGACAGGAAATTGTCGCGATCGGTGTCGGTCTGGAAACCGATCAGATCATAGGCAAGCATGGCTTCGACGAGTTCGCGGTGATGCGGCACCCCACTGAAAATGTCGCGCGCCGGCCAGGGGGTATGCAGGAAGAAACCGATCGGATTGGTCACGCCGAGTTCACGCAGCTCAGCGCCGAGCGCGAGAAAATGATAGTCCTGAATCCAGAACGCCGTATCCGGTTTGCGGAACCTGAGCAGCGCGCGCGCGACGAATGAATTCACCTCTCGATAGGATTGATAGTTATCCAGCGACGTGCGGATCAGATCGGTGCGTGAATGAAACGCGGGCCATAGCGCCGAATTGGCGAAACCTTCGTAATAGCCGGCATAATGTGCAACAGGAAGATCGAGCATCGCGAGCGCACCCGCGCCGAGCGCTTCAATCTCCGCAAACGGCTCTTTCTGCGCGCCTTCGCGCAAACGGCCTGATGAGCCAACCCAGATCGCGCCTGACTTCTCCACCACAGGCAGCAGTGCGGCTGCCAATCCTCCCGTCATCGGTTCGTTGGCCGAGGCGCGAGAGACACGGTTTGAGACGACGACGAGATTCACAAGGTTCCCTCCTGATTGCCCAGCCCGAGCCCATGATAAACGTTCGTTCATCAATATGGTTCCTGGCCACCATTCGACCCGAATGAAACCAAATTCAGGCAAGCAACGATGGAACCCGACTTATTTAAGAAGCCCCTCGCTACATAACGACGCGACAGCGCACAAACAGCTATTGCATCTTCGCGTCGTCGATCAGAAGTCGTCCGAGCCACGCACGCACATCGCGCGGTTCTGCGAAGTGACCGGCCACACCTTGCGTATGGCGGCCGACTGAGAAGGCGAGGCCGTTCATGCCTGGCATGATCGCAAAGACGCTTTCATCGGTGACGTCGTCGCCGAGGAAAATCGGACGTCGTCCCTTGAATGGCTCATGCGTCATCAGCTCGATCACGCCAGTCGCCTTGGTGAATCCGGAATGCTTGATCTCGCAGACGAACTTGCCGGGCAGGATTTCCATCGGCGCATTCGGCAGATCGGCGCGGATCGCGGAGACCGCATCATAGATCGCTTTCTCCGCATGCGGAGCGAGGCGATAATGCAGCGCGAGCGAATACCCCTTGTCTTCAAGTAAAATGCCGGGACTGAGTTTGGCGATAGCGGCGAGACGACGCTTCAGTTCCTTGTCCATCGGCGGCGCATGGGAGGCCACGGACTCCACCTCGCGCGACAACCGCATTTCTGCGCCGTGACCGCCAACGGCAGGAAATTGCTGGGGCGCGAAGATCAGGTCGATATCGTTGATGGAGCGGCCGGACACCAGCGCCAACGCGCCATTCGTGCGCTGCAGCAGCTTGCCCATATTGGTAGCGAGATCCGGTGGCACCCAGACTTCGCGCGGCGTCGGCGCCATGTCGAGCAGCGTGCCGTCGATATCGAGCAGCAACGCGCATTCACCGAGACGCGGCAGCTTGACGTCGACATGGTCGAAGATCGCGGAAGCAGCCGGCGGCGTGTCAGCAGCGGCAATTTCGATGATGTCTTGCGGTGATGTCATGATGTCACTCCGTCGCGGCCAGTGGCCGTGCAACTGTTTCCAGCGGCTTGCGTTCCGCCGCAATGGCATAGCGCCAGCCGACGATCGCTGCGACGATCATCAGGATAGCGCCAAGGAGATAGCCGGCGAAAACGCTAGTGCGCGAGCCGCTATCGATGAGCACACCGAACAGCGCCGGACCGGCAATGCCGCCGATGCCGGTGCCGATGGCGTAGAACAACGCGATGGCCAACGCCCGCACCTCGATCGGGAAGGTCTCGCTCACCGTGAGATAGGCGGCGCTGGCGGCTGGGGATGCAAAAAAGAAAATGACCATCCAGGCAATGGTCTGCGTCTGCGCGCTCATGACACCAATGGAGAACAGATAGCCGCAGATCGCGAGCAGAATGCCCGACGTTCCATAGGTGAAGGCAATCATCGCGCGGCGGCCGACGGTGTCGAACAACCGCCCAAGCAGCAGTGGCCCGAGAAAATTGCCGGCGGCGAAGGGCAACAGATACCAGCCGACATGGCTGGAGGAGATGCCGTAAAAATCGGTCAGGATCAGCGCATAGGTGAAGAAGATCGCATTGTAGAAGAAGGCCTGCGCCGCCATCAGCACCAGGCCGACCAGCGAGCGCTGGCGATAGGACACGAACAGAGTTTTCGCGACCTCCGTCAGCGGCGTGTGATCGCGCTGCGTCAGCTTGATCTTCGGCAATGATGCGATCACCTGGGGCGATGCCTTCTGATGCGCCGAGGCCTCGATATCGCGCACGATGCCTTCCGCGCGCTCGGGCTGGCCATGGATCATCAGCCAGCGTGGACTTTCCGGAATCCACATGCGCATGAACAGCACCACGAGGCCGATGGCTGCGCCAGTGAAATAGGCGATGCGCCAGCCATAGGCTTGCGACACCACGGCGGGATCGAGCAGCACGATGGCGCAGATAGCCCCCATGGCTGCGCCGAGCCAGAAGCTGCCATTGATGACGAGATCGGTCCAGCCGCGATATCGCGCCGGCACCAGCTCCTGAATGGTCGAATTGATCGCCGTATACTCGCCGCCGATGCCCGCGCCCGTGAGAAAACGAAACACCGCGTAGCTCGCGAGATTCCATGAGAAGGCCGTTGCGGCTGCAGCGGAGAGATAGAGCGCAAGCGTGATGAAAAACAGTTTCTTGCGACCGATGCGATCGGTGAGCCAGCCGAAACCGAGCGCGCCGATCACAGCGCCGGCAAGATAGGCACTGCTGGCAATACCGATATCCAGATTAGAGAATTTGAGAACGGGATCGTCCTTCAGCGCGCCTGCCAACGCGCCGGCGAGCGTGACTTCGAGGCCGTCGAGAATCCACGTGACGCCAAGTGCGAGCACCACGCGGGTGTGAAATCCGCTCCAGTGCAGATTGTCGAGACGCGCGGGAATATCGGTTTCGATGACACGGGCACCCCGTAGAGGCAGGCCGTCCGGAGCTGCTGCAGTCGCACCGGTCATATCGCGCTGGTTGCAAGCATCAACACCCGCTTCCCTGACTCGAGCGGCATGGCGCAGGCCGCGCCTGAACCATAACGGAAGACACCCGATGCCGGCAGGCATAGGGTGCTTCGCTTCTCACGCATGATCTCCACGGCAGGCTAACAGGCCCGGTTCGCAAAGGTTCCTCCCGTTGGGTTTGCGAGGGTGAGCGGAGACGCGGCAGCGCCTAAACGAAGCCCATGCCGACCGTCGACACTGCAGGCGCTCCCCGCGGGTTTTTGCTCCGCTCAACCCGTCCTACGCATCGAGCCGCCCAAACGGCTTGACAACGCCACCTCTTCCCGCCCTTATTGCGACTAGTTCGCATTAGCATTTGCAAATAGAGTTCGGGGGCCACGTGAGTTTGGGTAATTGGGCATCGGCGGCAGCGCTTTCAGCGGCGACCTGCATCCTGGGGATGAGCGCCGGACACGTCCGCGCGCAGGAGGCGCTGTCCGAGATCGTCGTCACCGCGGAGCGCGACAAGAAAGAGCCGGATGCCTTCCAGTCCACCTCGCAATTCTCCGGTGATGCGCTGCAGCGCGCCGCCTCGTCTTCCCTGGCTGACCTTTTGGCGACCCAGCCCGGGATCGCCGCCTCGACTTTCGCGCCGGGCGCCAGCCGCCCGAATATCCGCGGCCTCGACGATTATCGCGTCCGCATCCAGGAAAACGGCGTCGGCAGCCAGGACGCCTCGGATTTCAGCCAGGACCATCAGGTGCCGGTGGACCCGCTCACCGCCGACAAGTTGGAGGTGATCCGCGGCCCCGCCACGCTCCGTTATGGCAATCAGGCCATCGGCGGCGTGGTGAATGCGATCAACAATCGCATTCCGGAGGCGCTGGTGCCGGATGGTTTCGCCGCCAAGATCAAGGGCGGCGGCTCATCGGTGGACAGCAGCGTCGATGGCGCCGCAAGTATCGATGCGTCAGGCAACAATGTCGCCATCCATGTGGACGCATTCGCGCGCCGTGCGGGCGATTATCGCATTCCCGGCGGCGGCGTACAGGCCAATACGCGCCAGCAATCCGAAGGCCAGGCGATCGGCGGCTCCTATATTTTCGACGGCGGCTATATCGGCACCGCTCTCCAGCACATCACCAGCCTCTATCACATCCCCGGTGTCGCCGAATCTGCGACGCGCACACGCATCGATCTCGAACAGACGAAGTGGACAACGAAGGGCGAATGGCGCGCCCCGACCGAGCAGATCGCCGCGATCCGCTTCGCGATTGGCATCAGCGACTACAAGCACAAGGAACTCGGCATCGGCGCCGATGGCATCGATGGCCTGCAGAACACCATCACCAACAAGGAGATCGAGGGCCGCGTAGAGCTGGATCACGCCGCGGTGGCAACGCCGCTCGGCGCGCTCACCGGCAGTTGGGGTATCCAGGCCAGCAACCGAAAGCTCGGTACATCAGGGGTTCTCGGCGGCCTGCTGGCGCCGACCAATACGGATGCCGTCGGCGGCTTCGCCTTCGAACAGTTGCAACTCACCGACACGCTGAAACTGCAGGCTGCCGGGCGCATCGAAACCCTGACAGTGTCAGGCATGGCCGCGACCTTCCCCGCCGATTTCCTGCCGCCACCGGATACGTTTACTGAAACGGCAGCGACGCGAAACTTCACGCCGATGAGCTTCAGCTTCGGCATACTGCAATCGCTGCCATGGGACATGGTGGCATCGCTGAATGCCAGCCGTACGCAGCGCGCGCCCGCAGCGCCCGAACTGTTTTCGCGCGGCTCGGACGGCGCATCCGGCACCTTTGTGATCGGCAATCCCGATCTGAAGATCGAAACAGCCGAGTCCATCGAAGTCGGACTTAAGCGTACCGCCGGCCAGTTCCGTTTCGAGGCCAGCATCTACTACACGCGCTATCTCGATTTCATCTACAAGCAGCTCACCGGAAATTTCTGCACCGATGTTTTTGCGAGCTGCGGTGCAGAAGGGCCGCTGATGCAGGTGGCCTATGGCCAGCGCGATGCGAATTTCCGCGGTGCCGAGTTCATGGCACAGCTCGACGTCGCGCCCGTCAATGACGGCATGTTCGGCCTCGACGGCCAGTTCGATGTCGTGCGCGCGACCTTCGCCGATGGCAGCAATGTGCCGCGCATCGCGCCGATGCGCGTGGGTGGCGGCGTCTGGTGGCGCAGCGCGGAATGGTATGCGCGGCTCGGCCTGCTTCATGCCTTTACCCAGGACGACATCGCTGCCTTCGAGACGCCGACCAACGGCTACAATCTGCTGAAGGCCGAAGTGAGCTACACGCATAGATTTACGAAGGTCGATGGCGGCCTGCGCGACATCACGTTTGGCGTCATCGGCGACAATCTGCTCGACGAGCGTATCCGCAACCACATTTCGTTCAAGAAGGCCGAGGTCTTGCAGCCGGGCCTCGGCGTCCGCTTCTTCACGACATTGCGATTTTGACCGCCATGTCCTTGGAATCGCTCCAGTCTGGATCGCAAAGTGCCGCCCTGAGGGCGACATCGCCACTGCCGGGCGATATGGTCCGGCCCTTTCCGCCACTTGCCACGCTCAACGGAATGCAGCTTCGATGACCGGCTCCCGCTTTACCTTCATTCATGCCGCCGCCGCGCTCGCGACGCTCACCGTTCAGCCGGCTTTCGCTGCCGGCGCCGAAGGGCTGCTGCCGGCGAACCTGTCGCCCTGGGGCATGTTCCAGAATGCAGACATGGTGGTGAAGACCGTGATGATCGGCCTCGCCTGTGCATCGCTGGTGACCTGGACCGTGTGGCTGGCCAAGACCATTGAGCTGCGCCGTGAAACCAGCCTTGCCAATCGCCGGCTCGAAATGCTGGAAAGCGATACGTCGCTGCGTCAGGTCGAACGCGACAGTGCCGATGCCCGCGATGCCGTCGCGCAACTGATCCACACCGCCGTGCGCGAGACCGAACTCTCCCACGGCATCTTCGATGACGGCTTCAAGGAACGCATCGCGCTGCGGCTCGAACGCGCCGAAGGCGCAATGGCGCGGCGCATCGCGCGCGGCACCGGCATCGTCGCCACCATCGGCTCGACCTCGCCCTTCATCGGCCTGTTCGGCACCGTCTGGGGCATCATGAATGCCTTCATCGGCATCGCCGAAACCAAGACCACCAATCTCGCCGTCGTCGCACCGGGCATCGCCGAGGCGTTGCTGGCCACCGCGCTCGGCCTCGTCGCGGCGATTCCGGCGGTCATGATCTACAACGCGCTGGTGCGCAGTATCACCGGTTATCGCGCGCTGCTTGGCGATGCCTCGGCGCAGGTGATGCTGCTGATAAGCCGCGACCACAGCCGCCGCGGCATGCCGATGGCGCGGGCAGCAGAGTAAGAGCGGACCAATGGGCTCACGACTGGGCGGACGTAGCGGCGCGGCAGACGATCTCGAAGTCAATCACGAGATCAATGTCACGCCCTTCATCGATGTGATGCTCGTGCTGCTGATCATCTTCATGGTGGCGGCACCGCTCGCAACTGTCGATATGGGCGTCGATCTCCCGGCCTCCACCGCCGAGCCGCAGCCGCGGCCGGACAAACCGGTCTTCGTGACCGTGAAGCCGGACATGACGCTCGGCATCGGCGAGGATGTGGTCCCACGCGACGGGCTCGGCGCAGCGCTCGGCACAGCGACCAAGAACAACAAGGACGAACGCATCTTCGTGCGCGCCGACAAGGCCGTCAGCTATGGCGACCTGATGGAGGTGATGAACATGCTGCGCAATGCCGGCTATCTGAAGATCGCGCTGGTCGGCCTCGATGGACGCGCCGCCCCGCAATGAACGCCTTCGCCCTGCATCAACCCGGCGACCGCACCGCGCTGCGCTGGACCGGCTCGGCACTGGCGATCATCGCCGTGCATGCCGGCCTTATTGCCGCAGGCATCGCGCTGTATCAGAACCACGCACCGCCGGGCGCCGCCGAAGCCACGATCATGATCGACATGGCGCCGGTGTCCGCCGCCCCGGAAGCGTCGCCACAAGACGTTGCGCCCGGCCCGGAAATGCAGCAGGCCGATGAGCCCTCGGCATCGCCGCCCGAGACGCAGACTCAGCAGCAGGTGGAAGAACAGATCCCGCCGACACCGCTGATGGAAAAGGCCGAGGTTGCCGCCCCACCGGAGGCGAAGGTCGAGCCGACACCGCCACCGCCCGAGCCTGCCAAGGTCACACCCGAGCCACCAAAACCAACGCCGGTGAAACCCAAGCCTGTTCACGCCGAGGTGAAAAAGAAGCCGAGCGAAACCAAGGCCGCGCCGCGCACTACTGCGCCGCAACGCGCCGAGCACACCGCACCCACGACATCGGCCGCCATGGCCGGTGCCTCGCGCGCCGCGATCGCGAGCTACAATCAGCTCGTCCAGGCGCATGTGCAGCGGTTCAAGCAGTATCCGTCCGGCTCGCGCAGCGGCCAGAGCGGCAAGATCCGCACCATGGTGGCGTTCACTCTCAGCCGTTCAGGGAGCGTGCTGTCGGTGCGGTCGATCGGCTCATCGGGCAATCCGGCTTTCGATGCCGAAACCGTGGCAACCGTGCGCCGCGCACAGCCCTTCCCGCCCTTCCCGGCCGAGATGGCGATGGCGAGCCAGTCCTTCACGCTGCCGCTGTCATACGATTTGCGGTGAGGCAAAGGCCATAGCCGTAAAGTGGAGAGTCACTGCGCCGGATTCGCTCGCTCGAATTGCCGCAGCAACCTGTTGCCGCGCTCCACCGCCGTATCGAGCGCCTGTTGCGCTGGCTTCTTTCCGGCAAAAGCCGCTTCCAGCTCGTCCTCGATGGCATCGCGGATCAGCGTGAAGGAGCCGAGCCGCAGCCCCGTGGAATTCTCCGTTGGCGGCTTCAGCGTAATCTGTTCGATCGATTTCTCCGTGCCGGGATTGCGCTGATAGAAGCCCTGCGATTTCGTCAGCTCATAGGCCGCGCGCGTGCTCGGCAGATAGCCCGTGTTCTGATGCCAGGCCGCCTGAATGTCCGGCTGCGACAGGAAGGCGAAGAACTTCGCGACTCCCTTGTATTCGTCGCGTGGGCGATCGCGTAGCACCCATAGCGTGGCGCCGCCGATCATCGAATTCTGCGGCGCGCCAGCCACATCCGGCCAGTAAGGCAGCATGCCATAGCCGACGTCGAATCTCGAATTTTTGAGGATGTCCGCACGTGTGCCGGACGAGCCCAAGAAGATGCCGCATTCGCTCTTCTGGAAGCGCGGCTCGGCTGCCGTCCCGCGGCCGCTATAGTCGAACAGTTTTGTCTTCTGCCATTCCGCCAGCTGCGCGACATGGCGCACCATGGTCGGATTGTTGATGGTCAATGCGGCGTCCAGCCCGGCCAGCCCGTTCGATCGCGTTGCCATTGGGATGTTATGAAAAGCCGAGAAATTCTCGACATTGATCCATGACGGCCATGACGTGGTGAAGCCGCATGGCGTGCCGGCAGCGCGCAGCCGCTTCGCCATCGCACCCAGCTCAGGCCATGTCTTTGGCGGCTCGTCGGGATCGAGACCCGCAGCCCTGAACAGATCCTTGTTGTAATACAGGATCGGAGTCGAGGCATTGAACGGGAACGACAGCATGTTGCCCGCCGTGTCGGTGTAATAGCCGGTGATTGCCGGCAGATAGGCCGAGGGCGTGAAGGTCTCGGCCTGGTCACGCATCAGCTCATAGACCGGATAGGTCGCCCCCTTCGCTGCCATCATGGTTGCCGTAGCAATCTCGTTGACCTGCACAATGGCCGGCTGACTACGCGAACGGAAGGCGAAAATCGCCGAAGTCACGGTCTCCGTATAGTTGCCCTTGTAGATCGGGACGATGCGGAAACCGGTCTGGGTGGCGTTGAAATCCGCAGCCAGCTTCTCGACCTGTCGTCCGAGCTCGCCGGACATCGCATGCCACCATTGCACCTCGGTGACCGCACGGGCCGGTGCCGCCGCCAGCAGAAGCGCCGTGATGGCCCCGCAGCATCCGAGCGCCCATTTTCGCATCATTCCATCCTGCCTTTTTGCAGTGCCTATGGAGGCGGGCTTGCCATCGATCCGCCACCGAAAGGCCCCAGCCACCGGCAACACATGAAAATGACATATCCGATAAGGTTTTAGACGGTCATGACGGGACGACCGCACGACGTTTCATCAAGAACCCGCAGACTTGTGTTAAATTCCAATGGCTTTCGGTTCAATCGCAAGTATAGCTGCAAGAGTTTGGATAGACTTTATCCGCCAGTTGAACCTTTCCCAAGGCAAGATGACACACTCGTGGTGACAAGCCCGCAAAGTGAAGTATCCGAGGGTCAGGAAGGGCTGGCGGCGCAAGGCCGAACCGGCATCGTTGGGCTTGTGCGCGCGCTTCCGATCCGCTGGCGCATCCTTTCCATCGCGGCGCTGAATTCCGCCGTCGTCCTCGTTCTTGCTGGCCTGATCTGGAGCGGTTCGCGGGTGCTATCCTCGGCCTGGGAGGACGTCCGCCAGGTGCGGCAATCGGACCAGGTGCTGGCGCTGCTGGAAAGCGAGACCGGGCGGCTGCAGAACCTGATCCATCGCTATATCAACCAACCGAGCCCCGAACTCTTCGCCGAGATCCTGCTGCTGCGCGAGGCCGTGCTCGGCACCCTGAACACCCGCGCCTCCACCGATCCGATGATCTCCGGCTCGGTCGAGGAGCTGGAGCGCGTGACAGAACGCTTCCTCAGCGGTTTCGGTGAACTCCGCGCACTGCAAAGCACAATTACCAAGACCTATGAGGACCAGGTGCTCGGCCCCGCCAAGGATATGGCGGGGCTCTATTCGATCATCGAAGGCGCCACCGGCCAGCGCGATGCGCTCATATGGCCGGCGCTTGGCAAATCCCGCGAAGCCTTCACGGCCATGCTCGTGGCGGCAAACTCCTATTATCTCTCGCTCGCCTCAGCCTCGGCCGAAGAAGCGCGCCGCAACACCGAAACGATCGAGCGCACCATTCCGGTCATGAACGATCTCGCCGACAACGATCTGCAGCGCATCGCCCTGCAGCGCCTGAAGGGCCGGGCGATTGCACTCCGCGAAGGGCTCGCGAAACTATCCGAACAACTCGCCAGCCGTACCGACCTGCTGCGCAACTCCATCGACGCCAGCCAGGCTGAAACCATCGCAGCGATCGATGGCCTGTCGGTGAAGATGCGGCAGCGCGAGCAGAATGCACAGACCACGTTCACGCGCACGCTGGCGGCGATTTCCCGCAACGTGCTGGTGATCGCCGGCGCTTTCCTGGGCATCATCCTCACCGCCGGCATCATCATCACGCTCAGCATCCGCATGCCGCTGCGGCAAATCATGACCTCGATGCGGGCCATCACCTCCGGCGATCTCGACCGCAAGGTGCAGGGCACCACGGCCACCGACGAGGTGGCAGCCATGGCCCGCGCCGTCGAAGTGTTTCGCCAGAACGCCATCGCCAAGCGCGAGGCGGAAAACGAGCTGCGTGCCGCCAAGGAAAAAGCCGAGAGCGCACTGCTCGAACTCAATACGGCCCAGCAGAACCTGATCGACGCGGAACGACTCGCCGCGCTCGGCGGCCTCGTCGCCGGTGTTGCTCATGAGGTCAACAACCCGATCGGCATCAGCCTCACGGTGGCATCGAGCTTCGCCCGCCGCGCCGAGATGTTCGATGCCGAATTGCGCTCGAAAGTACCGCTGAAGCGCTCGCAGCTCGAGGATTTCGTCAGAACGTCGCAGGATGCAGCGCAGCAATTGGTGGCCAACCTGCATCGCGCCGGCGACCTCATCCAGTCCTTCAAGCAGGTGGCGGTGGACCGTTCCCATGCCGAACGCCGCCAGTTCAGCCTCAGCGAGGCCACCGACCAGATCATCGCCAGTCTGCGGCCGGTGCTGAAGAAGGCGCCGATCACGATTTCCGTAGACGTGCCCAACGGCCTGCTGGTGGATGGCTATCCCGGTTCCTACGGCCAGATCCTGACCAACCTGTTCCTTAACGCCGCCAACCATGCGTTCCCGGACGGACAGCCGGGAATCATCTCGATCGCCGCCAAGCCGCGCGGCGCCGACGACATCGAGATCAGTTTCACGGACAATGGTGTCGGCATGAGCTCTGACGTACAACGGCAGGCATTCGATCCATTCTTTACCACGCGCCGCAATGACGGCGGCACGGGCCTCGGCCTGCATATTGTTTACAACCTGGTCACCCAACAGTTGGGCGGCCGCATGATGTTGGAGTCCCGTCTGGGACAAGGCACGACATTTCGCATTATCATGCCGCGGAGCGCCACCGGCGCCGTCGGCGCATTTGACGGAACGACACAATGGCCGACCAGGACGATGTCCTCCACCTGATCGAAGACGACGGCGAGGCGCCGGGCGAGTCCCATGCCCGCAAGTGGAAGATCGCCGTCATCGACGACGACCAGGCGGTGCATGAAGGCACGCGCTTTGCGCTCAGCGACTATACGCTGAACGGACAGACGCTGGAGATCCTCTCGGCCTATTCCGCCGCCGAAGGCCGCGTGCTGATGCGTCAGCATCCCGATGTCGCCGCGGTGCTGCTCGACGTCATCATGGAAACCGACGACGCCGGTCTCGCCCTCGTCGAATATATCCGCAACGAGCTGCACAACGAGACCGTCCGCATCATCCTGCGCACCGGCCAGCCCGGCCAGGCACCGGAACGCCGCGTCATCGTCGATTACGATATCAACGACTACAAGGCGAAAACCGAACTCACCGCCGACAAGCTGTTCACGTCGCTGACTGCAGCCCTGCGCAGCTATCAGCAGCTCGAGCGCATGGTGCAGACCCGGCGCGGGCTCGAGATCATTCTCGATGCAGCTTCGACGCTGTACGACTTCCGCTCCATGCAGCGGCTCGCCGAAGGCGTGCTGACTCAGATCGCTTCACTGCTCAATGTGGATTGTGCAGGAATCCTCGTGCTCCGCGACGGCGGCAGTACCCAGGAAGACTTTGCGGTACTGGCCGGCTCCGGCTGCTACAGCCGATTCATCGGCTGTCCGACGCCGGACTCGCTCGATTCCGATCTTCGACAGATGGTCGAAGATGCCTTCCGCCGCCGCAAGCATGATTTCGACGATCACCGCACCGTGCTCTATGTCCGCACCGGCTCTGGCCGCGAAGTGGTCGTGCTGCTGCAGGCCGAGCGTGAACTGTCCGAGACTGATCGTGCGCTGGTGGAGATTTTCGGCAGCCGGCTTTCGATCGCCTTCGACAATGTGATCCTCTATCATCAGCTTCAGGCTGCCAATACCCAACTTGAGGATCGTGTGACCCAGCGCACCCGCGCGCTGATCCAGGCCAATCGTCGCCTCTCGACCCAGTGGCTACGGCTGCAGCGCGCCAATGGCTTCAAGAACGAAATTCTCGGCACCGTCGCCCATGACCTGAAAAATCCTCTCG
The DNA here is from genome assembly GCA_002256345.1 of Bradyrhizobiaceae bacterium PARB1. Taxonomy (GTDB): domain Bacteria; phylum Pseudomonadota; class Alphaproteobacteria; order Rhizobiales; family Xanthobacteraceae; genus Tardiphaga. The sequence continues at coordinate 1,032,773 of NKIY01000002.1, forward strand.
GTGTCATTCTCGGCCGCACCGAAATGCTCACCGAACTGATTGCCGCCGGGTCGGCAAAAGAAGGCATCGCCACGCAGATCGATCATATCCGCGATGCCACCAAGCGCCTGACCGCCATGGTGGATCACCTGATCTCCGACGCCATGGCCGATGCTTTTGACATCACCATCCGCCGCGAGCCGGTCGATTTGTCCGCGCTGGTCAGCGATGTGGCCGAGGCCAATCGTCCGTCTGCCGTCAACAAGCAGCAGCAGATCATGGTGTCGGCGCCGGGCCACTCCGACCTCACCATGTGCGACGCCGACCGCATACGCGAGGCAATCGACAATCTCGTCAGCAACGCGATCAAATATTCACCGATCGGCGGCAAGATCGACATTCTCATCAATGGCGACGCCAACCGCGTCCGCATCAGCGTCAGCGATGAAGGCGCCGGTCTCTCCCCGGAAGATCTCGACCGCCTGTTCGGCCGCTTCCAGCGCCTCTCCGCCAAGCCGACCGGCGGCGAAAGCTCGACCGGCCTCGGCCTCTCCATCGTCAAGCGCATCATCGACATGCATGGCGGCGAAGTCACCGCCGACAGTGCCGGCCCCGGTCAGGGCGCCACGTTTACGATCATGCTGCCGGCGGCGATCGAGGCTCAGCTATGAGCGCAAATCCGCATATCATCGTCGTGGACGATGAAGCGCCCGCCCGCGAGATGGTCGGCGACTATCTCAAGATGCACGGTTTCACCGTCACCTTATGCGACGGCGGCAAGAGCCTGCGCAGCGAGATCGAGACCAAGGTGCCGGATCTCGTGGTGCTCGACCTCAACATGCCCGAGGAAGATGGACTCTCGATCATTCGTGATCTCAAGAGCCGCACCAATGTGCCGGTGATCATGCTGACGGCCACGGCGAGTCCGATCGATCGTGTCGTCGGCCTCGAGCTCGGCGCCGATGACTACATCGCGAAACCATGTGAACTGCGCGAGTTGATGGCGCGCATCCGCTCGGTGCTGCGCCGAAGCGTTCCATCGCAAAAGGCGGCCGAGGCTGCGCCAGCGACGAATTCGAAAAATCATCTCGTTCGCTTCGGCACTAAATGGCTAGACCTTGAAGCCCAGGCGCTGCGCGACGAGGAAGGCAACGAGCATCCGCTCACGGCGTCTGAATTCGGCCTGCTGAAAGTGTTCGCCGCCAATCCGAAGCGCGTGCTGTCACGCGAGCGGCTGCTCGAACTCGCCAACGCCCGGGATGCCGAAGCCTTCGACCGCGCCGTTGACCTCCGCATCATGCGCATCCGCCGCAAGATCGAACCGGATCCGGCAAAGCCCGCCGTCATCCGCACCATTCGCGGCGGCGGTTATCTTTTCTCGCCCGTCGGAGAGAAGGCGTAGCTTGTTTCACCTCTCCCTGGCGGGAACAGGAAAAATCGCTATCTCCTTAAAATTACTCAACTTTCACTCCCGAATGTTTCGTCGCGCTGGCCGCGACGAAACAAAACTCCCTTACCACGAAACCATTTTCCGCTTTTCAAGCCGCTATCCTGAAACCGGCAATCCTTAACAACTGGCCTTAACGAAACGCCCATCACCGACGTTTCATCGGGAGCCAGCCATGTCGAACGTCATCGCCATCAATGCCGCGGGTCGCCAGGGGATCATCACCGCCCGCGCCACCACGGACGAGATGTTGCTGGAAGGGATCGCCGCAGGCGACCGCCACGCGATGCACGCGCTCTATGCCCGGCACAATGTGCGGGTCTACCGCTTCGTACTGCGCATGCTGCGCGACGTCACTGCAACGGAAGATCTGGTCAGCCAGGTGTTCCTCGATGTGTGGCGCACGGCCAGTCAGTTCGAGGGCCGCTCGCAGGTTTCAACCTGGCTGTTGTCGATTGCGCGCTTCAAAGCGCTCACCGCGCTGCGTCATCGCAAATATGAGGATATCGACCAGGACGAGGTGATGGAGGTCGCCGACAGCGCCGACACGCCGGAAGCCTCGCTGGACCGCAGCCGCACCAGCGAAATCCTGCGTGCCTGCGTGGCGAAACTGTCGCCGGCCCATCGCGAGATCGTCAATCTCGTCTATTATCACGAGAAGTCGGTGGACGAGGTCGCAGGCATCGTCGGCATTCCCGCCTCCACCGTGAAGACCCGCATGTTCTATGCCCGCAAGCAGCTCGCCGATCTCCTGAAGACCGCCGGCATCGACAGTATCGCTGCGTAAACGCATTTCTCCCGCGACTGCAAACCTCCACGACCCGGACAGGATGCCACCCTGCTCCGGGTTTTTCTTTGCCCTCGCTTAGTCAAATCATCATTCCCCGATGGACCATGTCAGCTAATCCATAATTCCTCAGCGTTGCTGCCGACGCGCTTTCACGAACACGTGACGCGCGCGCCGTAACATCGGGCCGGCATTCGACGAAGACCCATCAAACGCCCGTCATCGCTTTGTGCGTGACGGTCGCGCCGAAGGGAAACGCCGATGTTGAATCTGCTTCTCGCCGCCCTGGCCGGCATCGTGACCATCGCTACGCCCTGCACATTGCCCGTGCTGCCGATCCTCCTCGGATCATCCATGGGCCAAACCGGCCGGATCCGCCCGGCACTGATCGCATTCGGCTTCGTCATATCGTTCTCGGCCGTCGCATTGCTGCTCGGCGGCCTGACAGAACTGTTCGACTTCGATCCGAACGTCCTGCGCATGGCGGCAGCGGTGCTACTGCTCGGCTTCGGCTTGTTGATGATCTTTCCCGCCCCGTTCGAGCGGATCGCCGGCCCGGTTGGCAAGCTTATCAACGGTTCGGCGGCGACCGACTTCAGCAATCTCGGCGGCTTCGTCCTAGGCACGACGCTCGGCCTTGTATGGACGCCATGCGCCGGACCGGTGCTCGGCTCGATCCTTACCATCATCGCCACATCGAAAGACATCACCTGGGCGAGCGTGCTGCTGATCGCCTACACGATCGGCGCGGCGATCCCGATGCTCCTCATCGCCTATGGGGGACAGGCCGTGACGACACGCATCCGCAGCCTCGCCCGCATCACGCCGCGACTGCAGCAAGCGTTCGGTGTCGTAGTGATCGGCTTCGCGATCGCCTCCTACTTCCAATACGACACGCTGATCGTCGCCTGGCTGACAGGCTTCTATCCCACCGGCCAGCTCGGCCTCTAGTTAGGCCCTCAACCCCACGGAGATTGCCGTGACGATACGATCATTTGCGATATCGGCCTCACTGATAGCGCTGTGTATAGTCGGCGGCATCGCGCCCGGCATCGGCGGCGAAGCGGCGGCGTTGCAGCTGGCGGCCGTGCAAGGCAGCGCACCGAATTTCACCGGCATCAGCAACTGGTTCAATTCGCCGCCGCTCGACATCACCAGGCTCCGCGGCAAGGTCGTGCTGGTGGATTTCTGGACCTATGGCTGCATCAACTGCGTCAACACACTGCCGCATGTCACCGCGCTGCATGCCAAATACAAAGATCGCGGCCTTGTCATCGTCGGCGTTCACACCCCGGAATTCCCGTTCGAGCGCTCGGCGGGCAATGTGCAAGCCGCGCTCAAGCGCCATGGCATCACTTATCCGGTGGCGCAGGATAACGATTCCAGGACCTGGAATGCCTACAGCAACCGTTACTGGCCGGCGCAATACATCGTCGATCAGCGTGGACAAATTGTCTACCAGCATGACGGCGAAGGTCAGTACGAGCAGATGGACAACATTATCAATACGTTGCTGAGATCAAGCAGCTGATCGATCGAACCAGCGTGTAGTAGGATCAACGATAGCGTCGTGATAACATCCGTCCAGCTACAAAAACTGGACGGATATTATGTTCGAAGGCTTTGACGCGGTCATCCTTGCCCGTGCGCAATTCGCGTTCACGATGTCGTTTCACATCATCTTTCCAGCATTCTCGATCGGGCTTGCAAGCTATCTCGCTGTACTCGAAGCGCTGTGGCTATGGACCGGACGCGAAGTCTTCATCAACCTGTTCAACTACTGGCTCAAGATCTTCGCCGTTGCTTTTGGCATGGGTGTCGTTTCCGGCATCGTGATGTCGTACCAATTCGGCACCAACTGGTCGTCCTTCTCCGACAAAGCGGGACCGATTATCGGTCCATTGATGGCTTATGAGGTGCTGACCGCCTTTTTCCTCGAGGCCGGCTTTCTCGGTGTCATGCTGTTCGGACTTCAACGCGTAGGACCCAGGCTGCATTTTCTCGCAACGCTGATGGTTGCGATCGGAACGCTGATCTCGGCATTCTGGATCCTGTCGGCGAATTCCTGGATGCAGACGCCGACGGGTTACAGCATCAATGAAGCCGGCCAGTTCGTTGCCGCCGATTGGTGGAAGGTGATCTTCAACCCGTCCTTCCCTTATCGTCTGGTGCATATGGTTCTTGCCGCCTATCTCACGACCGCATTCGTCGTGGGCGCAGTCGGCGCCTATCACCTGTTGAAAAATGAATATCTGCCCGGCCCGCGCGTGATGTTCTCGATGGCCATGTGGATGGCGACGATCGTTGCGCCACTGCAAATTCTGGTGGGCGACCAGCACGGCCTCAACACGCTGGAGCATCAACCGACCAAGATCATGGCCATGGAAGGCCATTTCGACAGTCACCCCCATGGCGCCCCGCTCATCCTGTTTGGCATTCCGAGCCAGGCCGAAGCAAAGGTGAACTACGCCATCGAGATACCGAAGCTCGGATCGCTGATCCTGAAGCACGATCCGAATGCCCCGATGGCCGGCCTCGACACCGTTCCGCGCGAGAACTGGCCGCCAGTGCCGATCACCTTCTGGTCGTTTCGCATCATGGTCGGCATCGGCGTGCTGATGCTTGGACTGGGGCTGCTCAGCCTCGTCATGCGCTTTCGCCGCACATTCTATCAGTCGCGATTGCTGCATATCTTCGCCTTGGCGATGGGCCCGTCAGGCTTCATTGCCGTGCTGGCCGGCTGGGTGACCACGGAAACCGGACGGCAGCCATTCACGGTGTTCGGCCTGCTGCGGACAAGCGACTCGGTGTCGCCGCTCGCGGCACCAGCAGTCGCATGGTCCTTGATCGCATTTGCCATCGTCTATTTCGCAGTCTTCGCCGCCGGTACGATCTATCTGCTGCGACTGATGGCGGCGCCGCCGCATCATGACGAGCAAGGGCCCGCCGGCAACGTCCCGAGCCGCGCAGCGGGCGTCACGCCGGCGATCGGCGCAACCGTGGTCGGGGGCGCGTCATGATCGATATCGCTGTCATCTGGGCCTTCATCATCGCTTTCGCCGTTTTCGTTTATGTGGTGATGGATGGTTTCGACCTCGGCATTGGCCTGCTGTTTCCACTGTTTCCACGCAAGGAAGACCGTGACGTCATCATGAACTCGGTCGCCCCGGTCTGGGACGGCAACGAGACCTGGCTGGTGCTCGGCGGCGGCGGGCTGATGGCTGCGTTTCCGCTGGCCTATGCGGTTCTGATGCCCGCTTTATACACGCCCATGATCGTGATGCTGCTGGGCCTCGTGTTTCGCGGCGTAGCCTTCGAGTTTCGCTGGCGCACCACGCGTGAACGCAATCTGTGGGACATCGCTTTTGCCGGAGGCTCGTTGCTCGCCACGCTAGCGCAGGGCGTAGCGCTCGGCGCTATCCTGCAAGGCGTGATCGTCAATGGCCGCCATTACGGGGGCGGCTGGTGGGACTGGCTGACGCCCTTCAGCATCCTCACCGGCGTGGCGCTGGTGATCGGATACTCCCTGCTCGGAGCCACTTGGTTGATCATGAAGACCGAAGGCCCGTTGCGCGACAAGGCTTATCGCCTCGGCTGGTGGCTGCTGGCTGCGATGCTCATCGCCATCGGCATCGTCAGCCTCGCAACGCCGTTCCTCGACGCCACTTATGCCCGGCGCTGGTTCGCCTGGCCGAACATGATCCTGACCGCACCGGTGCCGATCGCTGTCGCAGCGGTCTCGGCCCTGTTGATACGCAGTCTCGCCGCAAGGCAGGACTACCGGCCGTTCTTCTACACGCTGATGCTTTTCGCGCTGTGCTATGTCGGGCTCGGCGTCGGCATGTGGCCTTATATCGTACCGCACAGCATCACCATCTGGCAGGCCGCCGCGCCCGACAATAGCCTGCATTTCATGAGTTACGGCGTCGCGATCCTGGTCCCGCTGATCCTGGGTTATACTGGCTGGGCCTATTATGTTTTTCGCGGCAAGGTTCGCGCCGGCGCAGGATATCACTGATGACGGCAGCGCCTCAGCAAAAGCCTCGTCCACTGTCGCAGCGCTTGCTTTGGTTCGTGGCGCTATGGGTCAGTGGCGTCGCCAGCGTTACTGTCGTCAGCTTCATTTTGCGGCTCTGGATCGCGCCGAAGTAACGTGCCCTTTAATCAAATCGTCACGACCTCTCCCGAGGATGCGCCGCAACCGCTCGCACCAGCCGCTGCGATTCGTGGGTTTCCGTACACCCGCGGCGATGCTATGCACGAACGAACCGTCAAATCGGGAGATGCCGAAATGATCGACCTTCGCCGCCTGCTCGGGCTCGCTTTCATTGCCGCAGCCGGACTCACATGGTCGATCACGCAGGCCAGCGCGCAGATGCAGCGCCCCGATATCGGCGACGAGCCCGGCCTGATCGCCGACGACTCCATCGAATTGCCGCCCGAATATCAGAAGCAGATGGTGCTCTATCGTACCACCGAGCCGCCGGGCACCATCATCATCTCCACTGCCGAACGCTACCTCTATCTGGTGCAGGGCAATGGCCGCGCCATGCGCTATGGCATCGGCGTCGGCCGCGATGGCTTCCAGTGGCAGGGCCTCGTCAAGATCTCGCGCAAGGCCGAATGGCCGGACTGGACGCCGCCGGCGGAAATGATCCAGCGCCAGCCCTATCTGCCGCGCTTCATGGCCGGCGGCCCCGGCAACCCCATGGGCGCCCGCGCGCTATATCTCGGGGCTACCGTCTATCGCATCCACGGCACCAACCGGCCCGATACTATCGGCACCGCCGTCTCGTCCGGCTGCTTCCGCCTCGTCAATGCCGATGTCAGCGATCTCTATGAGCGCGTGCCCGTCGGCACCAAAGTCGTGATCCGGCAGAAGCCCGAAATCTGAGGTGGCATTCGCCAAGACGACTCTCTGCATCACATAACGCCATCAATCGGGGGCTGAATTCTCATGGCGATGAAGCGCACTTTCGTGACCGGCCTGGCCATCGGCCTCGCCGTCGCCACCGCCGTGGCTGCCGCCGCGATTACCTATGAACGCTACGACACCAAGACGCTGAAGCGCACCGTTAAGCGCGACGCGGTTCTCTGCGGCGTCAATCAGAGCCTGCCGGGCTTCTCCGCGCCCGACGCACAGGGCAACTGGAGCGGCTTCGATGTCGACTTCTGCCGCGCCGTCGCCGCTGCCATCTTCGACGATCCGAAGAAGGTGAAGTTCGTCGGCCTCGACGCCAATGAGCGCTTCAAGGAACTGCAGAGCCGCAAGATCGACATCCTCGCCCGCAACACCACCTGGAGCATGTCGCGCGAGAGCAATCTGGCGCTTTATTTCCCCGCCGTCTCCTATTACGACGGTCAGGGTTTCATGGTGCCGAAATCGCGCAAGATCGACTCTGCGCTCGAACTCGACGGCAGCAAGGTCTGCGTTCAGGACGGCACCACGACCGTGCTGAATGCCGCCGACTACTTCCGCGCCAACAACATGAAATATACGGAAGTGAAGTTTCCGAAGCTGGATGAAGTTCTGAAAGCCTATAATTCCGGCCAGTGCGACACTTTCACCGCCGACGCCTCGCAGCTCTACGCACTGCGCCTGACGCTGGCCAAGCCGGACGACCACACCATCCTGCCCGATGTCATCTCGAAGGAGCCGCTGGCTCCGGTCGTCCGCCAGCGTGACGACGACTGGATGATGATCGTGAAGTGGACGCTCTATGCGATGATCAATGCCGAAGAGCTCGGCATCACCTCGAAAAATATTGACGAAGCGCTGAAGTCGAAGAAGCCCGATGTGATGCGCCTGGTCGGCACCGAAGGCGTCTATGGCGAGGATCTCGGCCTGTCGAAGGACTGGGCCGCCCGCATCATCCGCCATGTCGGCAATTATGGCGAGGTCTATGAGCGCAATGTTGGCGACGGCTCGAAGCTGAAAATCCCGCGCGGCCTGAACCAGATCTGGAGCGCCGGCGGCATCCAATACGCGCCGCCGATCAGGTAAGGCCCTGTGTCCCGGGGCGCGGTGCAACGTGAAGCGTTGCGCCGCTGAACCGGGACCGTATCGAACTCCAGCGTCTGTTGCGGTCCCGGCTCTGCGAAGCGGCACTTCGCGCCGCATCGCGTCCGGGACAAGTAAGCCCCTCAATACTTCTTCATCTTCGCAAGCTGATCCGCGTGATAGTTGCTGTCGCCCAGCAGCTCCTGGCACACCCGCGCGCGCTTCATGAACAGGCCGATGTCGAACTGGTCGGTCATGCCCATGCCGCCATGCATCTGCACGCCCTCTTGCACCGCCAGCGTCGCCGTGGTGCCGGCCTTCGCCTTGGCGACGGCCACCGCAGCCGCCGCATTGGGCGCATCGGCATCGAGCAATTGCAGCGCCTTCATGGCCGCCGCGCGTGTCACCTCGATCTCCGTATAGAGATGTGCGGCACGGTGCTGCAGCGCCTGGAATTCGCCGATCAGCTTGCCGAACTGCTTGCGCTCCTTCAGATAAGTCACGGTGCGGCCGAACACCTCGTCCGACAGTCCGACCATCTCCGCCGCCACAGCGCCGCGGCCGATATTCAGCACGCGATCCAGCAGCACGCCGCCCTGGTCGACTTCGCCGAGCACGCTGTCCGCATCGACGGCGACATTGTCAAACACGATCCGCGCAGCATTGTGCGCGTCCACCATGACTGTGCGCTCGATGGCGATGCCCTTTGCCTTGGGATCGATGGCGAACAGCGTCAGCCCCTCGCGCTCGCCGACCGCCCCGCCGCTGCGTGCCGCGACGATCAGGAGATTGGCGGCGTGGCCATCGATCACGAAGGCCTTGTCACCGTTCAGCTTGAAACCATTGCCGGCTCGCTCGGCCTTGAGAACGATGTTCAGGGGACGATGCTTGGTGCCTTCATCCACGGCCAGCGCCGCGAGCAGCGAACCATCGGCGATCTTCGGCAGATAAGCGGCCTGCTGCGCCTCGCTGCCGCCGCGCAGCGCGGTGACGCCGAGCACAGCGCTGGCAAAGAAGGGCGACGGCATCAGCGTGCGCCCGATCTCTTCCATGATGACGCCGGCCTCGACAGCGCCGAGCCCGCTGCCGCCATGGGCTTCCGGCACCAGCAGGCCGGCAAAGCCCATTTCGGCAAAAGTCTTCCAATGGTCGCGCGAGAAGCCGATGGCGTCCTTGCTGTCGCGCAGCGCGCGCAGATGGGCTATTGGCGCCTTGTCGCCAATGAAACCGCGGGCGCTGTCGCGGAGCATGGTCTGTTCTTCATTGAGGAGGAGAGGCATGAGGTTCTCTAATGTCTGCAGTGACCATTGAAATGAAACTCGTCATGGCCGGGCTTGTCCCGGCCATCCACGTCTTCCTCGCTTGCGGCAAAGACGTGGATACCCGGCATTCGCCGGGCATGACGGTGGAGAGGCTCACGCCCCCGGCAAATCCAGAATGCGTTTCGCGACGATTCCAAGCATCACTTCGCTGGTACCGCCTTCGATGGAATTTGCCTTGGTCCGCAGCCAGGCACGCGGTCGCACGCCCTCTCGCGAACGCGGGCTCTCCCATTCCAGCGCATCGCTGCCGCCAGCCGACATCAGTATCTCATGGCGCCGCTTGTTGAGCTCGGTGCCGTAATATTTCATTGCCGACGAAAACGCCGGATGTCCCTGTCCAGCCTTGGCGAGATCGACAGCACGCTCCGCCGCGCAGGCGAGCGCTGCTTCGTCCACCTCGAAGCTCGCGATTTGCCCGCGCAGCATCGCATCGTCGAGCTGGCCCTGCGCATCCACACCGATCGTATCCGCCGCGACCTGCCCGAGCGGACGGCCGACGCCGCGCTCGCCCATGCCGGAGATCATCGCGCGCTCATGCTGCAGCAAATACTTTGCGACATCCCAGCCGCGATTGACGGTGCCCACCACATGCGATTTCGGCACGCGGACATTGTCGAAGAAGGTTTCGCAGAACGGCGACTTGCCGGAGATCAGCAGGATCGGTTTGGTCGAAACACCCTTTGACGTCATGTCGAACAGGATGAAGCTGATGCCGTCATGCTTCTTTGCCGCGCCATCGGTGCGCACCAGGCAGAAGATCCAGTCGGCGTAATTCGCATAGGATGTCCAGATCTTCGAGCCGTTGATCACGTAGTGATCGCCGTCGCTCTCCGCGCGCGTCTGCAGCGAGGCGAGATCGGAGCCGGCATTAGGCTCGGAATAGCCCTGGCACCAGCGGATCAGCCCCGCTGCGATCTTCGGCAAATGCTCTTTCTTCAGCTCGTCATTGCCGTATTTGAGCAGCGCCGGCCCGAGCATCCAGATGCCGAAACTCGACAGCGGCGGCCGCGCACCGATCCTGGCCATTTCCTCGCGCAGGATTTTCGCCTCGGCGCCATCGAGGCCGCCGCCGCCATATTCCTTCGGCCAGTCCGGCACGGTCCAGCCTTTGTCGCGCATGCGCTCGAACCAGAGGCGCTGCGGCTCCGATGCGAATTTCGTGTTGCGGCCGCCCCAAAACACATCCTCGTCAGCAGTCACTGGCTTGCGCATCTCCGGCGGGCAGTTCTGCTCCAGCCAAGCGCGGGTGTCGCTGCGGAATTGGTCGAGATCGGGCATCCGGCGTTTCCTGTTGTTGTGAGCGGATGCGCCGCATCCGCCTTTGTTGTTTCAGGAAGCTTACCCGGCGGGTCGTGGAATTCAATGCCCTGTCGCGCCGCGCGGAGAACCGCTAGCCTCGTCACGACGAACGGCAACGAATAAAAACACACGAGGACATCCATGCGCCTGAAACTTCTTTCGCCTGGCGAAATGACCGCCGATCAGAAGGCGATCTATGACGAGTCGATTGCCAGCAAGCGCGGCAAGCCGCCGGAGCCGATGATGGCCTGGCTCGCCAGCCCCGAAATGGCACGCCATGCCACGCGCCTCGGCGCCTTCCTGCGCTATGACACGTCCCTGTCCGCCGCTCATACGGAGCTGGCAATTCTGGTTACAGCCCGGCACTGGACGGCACATTTCGAATGGTATGCGCACAAGAAATTTGCGCTCGCCGGCGGCCTCGATCCCGCCATCATCGAGGACATCAAGAATCGTCGCACGCCGACATTCACCGAAACGAAAGAGCGCGTGATCTATGACGTCGCCAAATCACTGCATGAAGCACGGGGGATCTCGAAGCCGCTCTATGACGAAGCCGCCGAAATCCTCGGCGCCAAGGCGCTGGTCGAGATCATCGGCCTGTGCGGTTACTACACGATGGTCTCGATGACACTGAACACCTATGAGTTCGGCCTGCCGGACGGACAGGTGTCAGAACTGGTAGGCACTCCGTAGGATGGGTTGAGCGAAGCGAAAACCCATCAATCCAATTCCTGGAAACGATGGGTTTCGCGAAGACGCTCTACCCATCCTGCGATCCTGTGACTAGATCGGCCTCACATCACAACGCTCAGGAGACACTCATGCCCACCGCCAACCCGCCGATCCCTGCAGGCACGCGGATCGGGCATGTGCACCTGAAAGTGGCCGATCTCGAACGCGCGCTCGGCTTCTATCGCGACGTGCTCGGTTTTCAGGTCAAGCAACGCTATGGCGACCAGGCGGTGTTCATCGCCGCCGACGATTATCACCACCATATCGGCCTCAACACCTGGGAGAGCAAAGGCGGTGATCCACCCGCGCCCGGCACCACCGGCCTCTTCCACACCGCTATCCTGTATCCGACCCGCGCCGCGCTGGCCGACGCGCTGCACCGCGTGCTCGCGGCCGGCATCTCGCTTGACGGCGCCAGCGACCATGGCGTGAGCCAGGCGCTGTATCTGCGCGATCCCGACCAGAACGGGGTAGAGCTCTATTGGGATCGCCCGGAGAGTGAATGGCCGCGCGATGCGAATGGCGAGATTGCGATGTTCACGAAGCGGCTGGATGTCGAGGATTTGTTGAAGGCGAGGGATTCATAAAACTCTGGTTTAGTAGGATGGGTTGAGCGAAGCGACAACCCATCACCTCGCGTGACGAAAGTGATGGGTTGTCGCGAAGACGCTCAACCCATCCTACGGCAGCGGCGTTTTAGCCGCTCGCCCTCGCACCATGATCATGACTGCCGCCACAACCTGCAGCGCCATGCAGCTATAGAACGGTACGGCATAGCTCCCCGAAATATCCCGCAGCCAGCCGACGATGCCCGGCCCGAAGGCGTAAGTGACCTGTGTGACCGAGGTGATCAGGCTCACCAATATGCCGAACGATCGCGGATCGAATTCGCGCTGCACGATCAGCGCCGGCAGCGTGATCAGGTTGCCCACCGAGAAACCGAACAGCGCACAGGCGAAGAACACCAGCGGCTCGCTGCGCGTGTTGATCACGATGGCCAGCGCCACCGCCTGGCTCAAGAACGACAGCGCCGAGGCGAGCCGCTGATTGAGCCGGTCGATCACCGTCGAGAACAGCACCCGGCCGAGCACCGCCATGATGGTCATCAGAGACACCGCCGCTGCCGCGCGCTCGCGGCCGATGGCCGGATCGAGAAACGAAATCAGATGGACGATAAAGCCAACCTGCGCGAACAAGCCGAGTGCAAACGGGATGGTCACCGTGAGGAACGCGACATCGCGCATCGCCTCCGCGCGAATGCGCGTCGATGACGGCGCATTCGCCGTCGCGGCATCGCCCATGGACGCGCGATGCGGCGGATGACCGACGAACAACACGATGACAGGCACCAGCAGCAAAGCCATCGCACCCACGGCGGCGACTGTGGCGCCGGCGAAGCCGAACGCACTGCTGGCCGCCACCATCAGCGGCACGCCGACGATGCCGCCGAAGCTGGCGCCATTCAGCGCGAGGCTGATCGCCATGCCGCGCTTCTTGTCGAACCACAGGCCGAGTGTGTTGGTAATGGCGCCCAGGCTCGTACCTGCCCAGCCGAAAGCGAGCAGGACATTCACCGCATAGAGCTGCCACGGTGCGGTGATCTGGCCGAGCAGGAATGTGGCGATGCCGAGCATCGCGACACCGGCAAGCAGGGTATTGCGCGGCCCGAGCGCGCGCATCGCCTCGCTGACGAAGGCGACCAGCAAGGCACCGACGAGATAGAAGAAAGTGGTGGCCGTGGCGATGGTTGACGCCGGCCAGCCGTGGACGCGCTGGAGTTCCGCGAGATAGACGCTCTGTCCGTAGAATCCGAGCGCCCACCCGAATGTCGCAAGAACGAAACAGACACCGACGATTCGCCAGCCGTCATAGCGGATCGACGTTTCGTCATTGATCTTGTGTGAGGTCGCGTCCATTCCGGATCTTCTTTCGCCTGTGTTTCCTCTGCATGCTGCTCTGCGACAACACGCCGCGCAGATGTACCACCGTTCCCGGCATTAACCACCCGTTTTGCCGGGAAAAAGCCTGCGTTCCTTAACTTCGCGAGCAAGCCATCACGGCGATCACGCTCTTGGCAGGTGAACTGCTGGACGCCATATGCTAGGGGGTATTGCAGATGGAGGATTTGAAACCGTGAACGCTCTTGCCGAAGTGACCGCACAGACCGACCGCTCGCTCCTGATCGTTGAGGACGACAAGCCGTTCCTGGAGCGTCTGTCGCGCGCGATGGAGACACGCGGTTTCACCGTTACCTCCTGCGATACCGTTTCCGACGGCCTCGCCCATATCGGCAAGGCCGCGCCGGCCTTCGCCGTGGTTGACCTTCGCCTCGGTGACGGCAATGGCCTCGACGTTGTCTCCGCGCTGAAGCAGCAGCGTCCGGATGCGCGTGCGATCGTGCTCACAGGCTATGGCAACATCGCCACCGCCGTGACCGCGGTGAAGATGGGCGCCGTGGATTATCTGTCGAAGCCGGCCGATGCCGACGACGTGGTCAACGCGCTGCTCGCGATCGACAGCGACAAGTCGGAACTGCCGAGCAATCCGATGTCGGCCGACCGCGTGCGCTGGGAACACATCCAGCGCATTTACGAGATGTGCAACCGCAACGTCTCGGAAACCGCGCGTCGCCTGAACATGCATCGCCGCACCCTGCAGCGCATCCTCGCCAAGCGAGCGCCGCGCTAACTTCTTTAATCGCTAGAACTCATTCGGCAGGGCTGCATGACCTTGAGGGTCGTGCAGCCTGTTGAGTCTGTGGGCTGCCGTCATCGCAAAGCGCAGCATCATTGATTTGCGCGTTGCCGCAGGCAGCTTGTGTTCAGGCGCCTCACATTGCACATGCGCCCCGTAGGCATCCGCGACGATCAGCCCGGTATCGCCCGGAAAAATCTCGCAGGGCAGATCCTGCGTGAAAGCGAAGAACAGCCGATCGCAATGGGCGCGGTAGTCCGGCCATTTCTGGTCGGCGCGCAGATCTTCCACCGATGACTTGATCTCGACGATCCAGATCTCGCCCTTCTCGTTCATCGCCACCAGATCCGCCCGCCGCCCCGACGGCAGCGGCAACTCGGCGACGCATGAGAATCCGAGCGAGCGCAGCAGGCGGATGGTACCGCGCGCAATCGCCAGCGCCGTCTCGGACTGGCGGCGATCAAAAATCAGCGTCGGAGTTTGAACGGCGTTCGATTCCATAGCGACGAACTTAGCCGATTTCAGCAGGAGCACCCAATACGCCTCGCGAAGGCCGGCCGCTGGAATGCCGCTGCGCTGCCTCTGTGTTGCCGCACGAAACCAAACCGGCGCGAGAAACCGCCAAGCCCATTCACCCGCTCGTGATCAGGCGAAAGAACCGGAGACATTCCATGAATTTAGCCCGTATCGGCCGCGTTGTTCTAATCGCCGCTGCCGCAACTTTGCCGCAAGCCGTGTTTGCATCATTTGCGCACGCAAAACCGACCGTTGAGGTCGCTTTTGTACTCGACACCACCGGTTCCATGGCCGGTCTGATCGAAGGCGCCAAGCGCAAGATCTGGGCGATCGCCACCTCGATCCTCGACCAGAATCCTGATGCCGACATCCGCATGGGCCTCGTCGCCTATCGCGACATCGGCGATGAGTATGTAACGAGGAAATTCGACCTCACGACCGACATTCAGGATCTCTACGCGAACCTGCTCCAGGTGAAAGCGCAAGGCGGTGGCGACTGGCCGGAAAGCGTCAACGAGGCGCTGGATGTCGCCGTCAACAAGCTGCAATGGAGCAAGGGCAGTGACAGCCGCCGCATCGTCTTCCTTGTCGGCGACGCTCCGCCGCACATGGATTATGCGCAGGACACCAAATACGAAACCACGATGAAGGTGGCCCAGCAGAAGGACATCATCGTCAATGCCGTGCTCGCCGGCGGCGCGCGCGACACCGAACGGGTCTGGCGCGATGTCGCGCAACGCGGCGATGGACGTTTCATCGCAATCCCGCAGGATGGCGGGCAGGTGGTGATCATCGAGACGCCATTCGATGAAGAGATCATCATCCTGCAGAACGAGATCAACAAGACGGTGATCCCCTATGGCCCGCGCGCGCTGCAGAAGCGCACCGAGGACAAGACGCGGCAGCTCGCGGAAGTCGCGCGCGCCGCACCGGCTTCAGCCTCTGACATGGCGAGCTATATCAACAAGCGGGCGAAGGTGTCGTCGGAGGCTGTCACCGGCGGCGGCGACCTGGTTGCCGATGTCGGGTCGGGCGGCAAGAAGCTCGATACCATCAAGGATGACGAGCTGCCGGAATCGCTGCGGAAGCTATCGATGCAGGATCGCACGGCCGAACTCGACAAGCAGATGACGATGCGCAAGGAGCTGAACGCGAAGCTCGCTGCGCTGGTCGCCAAACGTGACGCCTATGTGGCTGCCCAGCGCGACAAGGTGGCGGCTCCGAAGGCATCGTCTTTTGACCGTGAGGTGGAGGCAACATTGAAGGTGCAGTTGAAGAAGTAATCGCACGACAAAGGCGCCACGCGCGGGAAGATGAATGGCCGGGTCAAGCCCGGCCATGACAGCGGAACAGAACCGCTGTTTTGCCCCCTTCCCCCGTCGGCAAAAATCGGCATTGTGGCGTGATGACAGAGAACGCGCCCAAAGCCCAAGCCGGCGGCACCATCATTCCGGTGACGCTGTTCCAGCAGAACTGCATGCTCCTGTGGGACGAAGCCACGCGGCAGGCGGTGGTGATCGATCCCGGCGGCGACGTGCCGCTGATCCGGGAGGCGATCGCCAAGGCCAATGTGAAGGTCGAGGCGATCTGGCTGACCCATGGTCATATCGATCATGTCGGCGGCGCTGCCGAGCTGCGCGACGCGCTCAAAGTCGAGATCGTCGGCCCGCACAAGGCAGACGAATTCCTGCTCGATCATGTCAAAGCATCCGGCGCCAATTACGGCATCACCGGCGTGCGCAACTTCAAGCCGGACCGTTGGCTCGAGGAAGGCGACACCGTCAGCGTCGGCGGACTTTCGTTCGAAATTCTGCATTGTCCCGGTCACTCACCGGGCAGCGTGGTCTACTACAGCAAGGGCATGAAATTCGCCCATGTGGGCGATGTCCTGTTCGCCGGTTCGGTCGGCCGCACGGACCTGCCGGGAGGCAGCCACGAGACATTGATCAATTCGATCACGACCAAGCTGATTCCCCTCGGCGACGATGTCGGCTTTATCTGCGGTCACGGACCGGGCTCCAGCATCGGCCAGGAGCGGATGACCAACCCGTTCCTCACAGGCATAGCCTGAATCGCTGATATTCAGCCGGCGTGGTCGAGATCGATCCAATCCTCGATCTGCGAGGCTGCGATGGTCCGCTTCGGCTGATAGGGGTTCAGTGTACCGGCCGTCGCGGTCCAGCCTTTTGCCAGGATTTCGCGGGCGAAGACCTTCGCATCAATTTCAGATTTGAATGTCTTCGTGGTCCGCGCCGGACCTGGGGGGCGTGGATCCGATTTCAAAGCACGGTCGGGACCGAAGGCAACATACCAAGTATCAGATTTCGTCATCATCATGGGTAGTAACGCCAAATGTGACAGAAAGTTGCAAGCATTGCGGCAACTCACGCTTTTTGTCGCAAATTTGCACAGCTCAACAAAACAGGCCGCCCGACCTGGGGCGACCTGCAGTTTGGGAGAAGTCTCTTTATAACTTGAGCCCGAGAGACGATCCTTAGTCGATCACTTCGACGATACGATGGGTACCCGGCTCGACCAGAACCGTACGGCCATTCACCACCGTGTAACGATACTCACGCGCTGCGCGGTATTCGGTCGGAACTTCGTAATAGGTTACGCCGCTCGCAGGCAGCACGGCACCGACACGGACCTCTCGGTCATAAGTGTAAGACGGACGATGTTGTTCGACCACATAGCTGCGGAAGCGCGGACGATCGTCAACGCCAAGTACTCCGGCGACACCGCCAACGACGCCGCCGATTGTGCCGCCGACAATGGCGCCCACCGGGCCGGCAGCGCGTTCACCTTCGGCAGCACCTCGTTCGATGCCCCCGGGAACACCTTGGGCCTGAGCAACGGCCGGAAGCGCCATCACGGCAACGACAGCGGCAGTTCCAAGAAGACGGCGGATCATGATGATCTCCATTTTGCGATTGCACATATTGCGGCGATACAAGTGCGCCGCTAGGCAATGGTTCCGGAGATAGAATCGCGAAACACCGCGCGCCGGGCGTGAAATCTTTCGCCAGACGAGGAACCGGATGATCAAACGCGGATCATCGTGCGAATGCGTTGGGACAGATTGTCGAGATCGAACGGCTTGGTAATCATCTCCATGCCGGGCAACAGGAAACCTTCGGCCATGGCAACGCTTTCCGCATAGCCGGTGATAAAGAGGACCTTCAACTCCGGCCGCGTCTCGCGGGCTTGATCGGCGAGCTGGCGGCCGTTCATGCCGGGCAGACCGACATCGGTGACGAGCAGATCGATCTTCCGATCTCGGCGCAATGCGGCGAGTCCAGAGGGACCGTCGATCGCCTCGAGCACATGATAGCCCTCATCCTGCAGCATCTCGACCACGACTGACCGAACCACGGGTTCATCCTCGACAACCAGCACGGTCTCGCCGGCTGATTTGTGCTCATTTCTCTGGGTGCTCGCGGCAGCTTCGGTCGCTGCACCTTCATTGCGCGGCAAATAGAGATAGACGGTGGTGCCGAAGCCGACACGGCTGTCGATGCTCACATGGCCATTCGACTGCCTTGCAAAACCGTAGATCATGGATAGGCCCAAGCCGGTGCCCTGCCCGATCGGCTTTGTGGTGAAAAACGGATCGAATGCGCGCGCCAGTATCTCAGGCGCCATGCCGGAGCCGGTATCTGTTACGGCAATGCGAATGTAGTCGCCGGGCGCGAGCGCCGGCGTGTCCGCGGTGATTGCGCCAACATGAATATTGCGCGTCGCGATTGCCAGCTTGCCGCCATCGGGCATGGCATCCCGTGCATTGATGGCGAGATTGAGCAGCGCGCTCTCCAGCTGGTTCGGATCGCACAGGGTAAACCAGAGGTCGGGCGAAGCGACGATCTCGAGATCGAGCTTCTCGCCGATGGTCCGCCGTAACAGGTCTTCGAGTGACAGCACCAGTGCATTCGCATCCACCGTTTTCGGCACCAGAGGCTGCCGGCGCGCAAAAGCGAGCAGGCGGTGGGTGAGAGCGGCCGCGCGATTGGCCGAGGTCGTGGCGGCTTCGATATAGCGCGGCAGACTTCCCAGGCGGTTTTGCCCGAGCCGCGTCTGCATCAGATCGAGCGAGCCGACGATACCCGTCAGCAGATTGTTGAAGTCATGCGCGATTCCGCCCGTCAGCTGGCCCACGGCTTCCATCTTCTGCGACTGGCGCAGAGCCTCCTCAGTCGCCTTGAGACGCTCGGCCGCAGCCTTTTCCTCGGTGACATCGCGGGCGACGCAATAGATGAGCTCTTCATCGGGGACTGCCGTCCAGGAGAGCCAACGATAAGAGCCATCCTTGTGACGCAAGCGGTTTTCAAAGCGCACCGTCTGTTGACCGGCGGCGAGCTTCTCAACCTCCGCAATGGTCTTCGCCTGATCGTCGGGATGCTCGAGCCAGCGCGAGGTGCGATCGAGCAGATCGCTCTCGCTCCAGCCGAGCACCCGCGTCCAGGCGGGATTTACCGTGCGCCAGGCGCCGCTGTAGTCAGCAACCATCAGGAGATCGCGCGACACGTTCCAGATCCGATCGCGCTCACGGGTTTTCTCGCGCACGCGCTCGGCCAGAGTGGCGTTGAGCTCGGCGAGTTTCAGCGCGAGCTGCCGCGCCTCTTCCTCGCTGCGCAACAATGCCTCGCGCGCCTGCACCTCCTCGGTGACATCGGTATGGGCGCCAACCAGCCGCAGTGGCTCACCATTCTCGTCACGCTCGATGATTGCCTTGACAGAGATCCAGCGTAGCTCGCCGTCGTCAGGACGAATGATGCGATATTGCGCGACGTATTCGCGTACGCCGCTCTTCACGGCTTCGATGAACTTGCGCTCCGTGGCTTCGCGATCCTCTGGATGGACGCGCGCGACCCAATCCTCGTGGGTTTCGTTGGTGGCATCCGCCGGCAGGCCGTGGATGCGCAGATATTCCGGAGAACGACGATTGCGGAAGCCAGTCTGAAGATCAACTTCGAGGCCGCCAATGCGGCCAATCTGCTGCACGCGCGCCAGCTCGACCTCGCGTTCGCGCAACGCGACATTGGCCTGATGATCCTTGGTGACATCGCGGCAGATAACCATCACACCGCCGATGCCTTTATCCCCATCCAATGGGCTGTAGCCATAGGTCCAGTAACCGTAGCTCAGCTTTCCCTCACGCGTGACGGGGATCAGCTGATCTTCATGCCAGGTCGGGCCGCCACCGGTCATGACCTGATCGATCTGCGGGCCAATGATGTCCCAAATCTCATGCCAGAATTCACGGCCGCGCGCGCCGAGCGCACGCGGATGCTGCGCATCGTCAAGCGTCTGACGGTAGGCATCATTGTAGAACTGGATGAGATCGGCGCCCCACCAGATGAACATCGGATGGTAGGTGTTGAGCAGGATGCGGACTGCGGTACGGAGGCCTTGCGGCCACCTGGATGGTATGCCGAGCGGCGTGCCCCCCCAGTCGTGAGCGCGCATCAGCGCTCCCATTTCGCCGCCGCCGGCGAGGAAATCGACCTGATTCTCTCTACGCTCTGCCGCCATATACGGGAACAATCGATCCGTATGAAAACAATAGCGAATTTAGCCGGCGCGGATGACCTGTGCAAATTGCGCCATGTATTCGGCCGGCTCGGGAGGATGCGGTCGGCCGCCCTGTCCGCGCGCGAGCCTTATTTGATGAGCCCTGTAGCCTTTAACGCACGGGTGATGGCGCCGGAAACATCGAGCGCGCGCCGCTCCGGGAGATCACGATGCGTGCTCCGAAGATCCTGCTCCGCGCGGGGCTGCTGTGGACGCGCCTTCCGATTGCGCGGCTCATCCTTCACCGCAGCGAGGATCGGCGCCTGTTTGGTCAGGCCGAAGAACTGCGCAATGTGATAGGACGACGCGATGCCGGCATCGAGCATGAACTTCGAGGCCGCGCCATAAGCGTCATCATGGCCCTCGATGGCGAGCGGCGTGCCATGGGCCATGCCGGTGATGGTATAGGATTCCACCATCGTCTCTCCCTTGTCATTCCACCACACTTCGCGCGGATAGCCATCGACGTCTCCAGAAGACATCGGTGCATCCGGCAGATCGTGCAGATCGAGCCATTGCTTGACGATTTCACCGGCATTGGCAGGATTGACAGTACGATCCGCCGCGCCGTGCCAGACAGACACGCGAGGCCACGGCCCCTGATGTGGCGATGCCTTGCGGACCAGATCGCCGAGTTCCTGGGCGCTGCGCGCGGGCGCGCGATACATGCCGGCCAGCGCCTCCTGCATCGAATGCGCGATGCCGTAGGGCAGACCTGCGATGATGGCGCCGGCGGCGAAGACTTCAGGATAGGTCGCGAGCATCACCGATGTCATCGCGCCACCGGCGGACAGGCCGGTGATGTAAATGCGCGCGGGATCGACCCCATGCGCGATGGCGGCATGCTCGACCATCTGACGGATCGACAGCGCTTCACCGCTATCCCGCGAGATGTCGTCGGATGCGAACCAGTTGAAACAGGTGTTGCCGTTATTCGCGCGCTTCTGCTCCGGCATGACAAGCACAAAGCCATAGCGCTGTGCGAGCTTCGACCATCCGCTGCCGATGTCATAGCCCGCAGCCGTCTGCGTACAGCCATGCAGCACGACGACAAGAGCCGGCTTCGGAGCCAGCCGCTCCGGCGCGTAAGCGAACATTTTCAGATTGCCGGGATTGCTGCCGAAGCCGGTCACTTCAGCGAGCGGACTGTCGCCTGCGGGAAGCCGCGTTCGCCCCATGCCGTGCAAGGCACCGGGCATTTTCGGAAGATGACGAAGGAAGTCGATATTATCGGCGAGGGACACAGCAGCTCCTAACGGGTCGGCGCGCTTATACAACGGCACCGACGACATATGGTTGCTGCAGTGCAAAATAACAGCAATTCGGGCTTCAATTTACCATCACTGAAATGCGAATGGCACGATTTTTCAAAAAAACTTTGTAAGAAAGGTATCTGAAGAAGCCCCGCACGGTCGGGCCATGCGGGGCCAAGAAATGAAGAGGCCTAGTTCTTCTTCATCATGTTGTCTTTTTTCATGTTGTCCTTGTGCATGCCGTCTTTGTGCATGGATTCTTTCTTCATGCCGTCCTTGGACATCCCCTCTTTCGACATGCCTTGGGTGCCGGTGCCCATCTTGGTCGAATCCTGACCGGACGAACCGGTTGCCTGCGCCATGGCAGCAAACGGGGTCACGCCGATTACGGTGGCACAGATCGCTGCGAGAATGGTCTTCTTCATGATCGTTCCTCCAGAGTGGACGGTTTGGCACAACGCCATGTTGCGCAAAACGTTCCTGCCAGCGATACGCGGCGCCGCCCGGAACGTTACGCTGCAAGCCACCGGACTGTCGCAAATCTGCTGTAGGGGTGGCATCCGCCCTCCACCGATCGCTTGGCCCGATTGCTGCATCCGAAATGCGATGCGTATGAGGTCACTCCCGACCGAGATTTGCCCATGTATGACTACGATATGATCGTTATCGGCTCCGGCCCGTCCGGCCGGCGCGCCGCCATCCAATGCGCCAAACTCGGAAAATCGGTGCTCGTGGTGGAGAAGGGGCGACGTGTGGGCGGCGTCTCGGTGCATACCGGAACGATTCCGTCGAAGACGCTGCGCGAGACTGTGCTCAATCTTTCCGGTTGGCGAGAACGCGGCTTTTACGGCCTCGGCTATCGGGTGAAGCAGGACATCGGCGCGCAAGACCTGATCGCACGGTTGCAGAAGACGCTCAATCACGAAGTGGAAGTCCTGGAGCACCAGTTCAGCCGTAACGGCGTCCGCACTGTCAACGGCGAAGCGCGGTTCGCCGGGCCGCATGAGATCGACATCGTGGCCGAGCGCGGCGACCTCAGGCGCGTCACCGGCGCAAAGGTCCTCATCGCCTGTGGCACGCGGCCATTCCGGCCGGACGATGTACCATTTAACGGCACCACCGTGCTCGACAGCGACGAGGTCGTCGAACTGCCGAAACTGCCGCGCAGCCTTGCTGTGATCGGAGCCGGAGTGATCGGCGTCGAATATGCGACGATCTTCAGCGCACTGGATGTGGCAGTCACCCTGATCGAGCCGCGACCGAGCTTTCTCGATTTCATCGACAAGGAATTGATCGGCGAATTCATGCACGAGCTGCGCGACCGAAACGTAGCGCTGCGGCTCGGCTCAAAGGTTGAGTCAATCAGCCAGAGCGACAGCGGCCATGTGGTGACGAAGCTGGCCGACGGCCGCAATGTCGTGTCGGACATGCTGCTGTTCGCAGCCGGCCGCGTCGGCGCCACTGATCGACTCAATCTGGGGATCGCCGGAATCGAGGTCGATCATCGCGGCCGCATCAAGGTCGATCCGGTGACGCTGCAGACCGCCGTGCCGCATATTTATGCCGCCGGCGATGTGATCGGCTTCCCTTCGCTGGCCTCGACATCGATGGAGCAAGGACGAGTCGCCGCGTGCCACGCCATCGGCATTGATGCTCATGCACCGCCGGAATTTTTCCCATACGGCATCTATTCGGTGCCGGAGATTTCGACGACCGGCCTCACCGAAGAGGAAGTGCGCGAGAAGGGCATTCCTTATGAGATCGGAATCGCGCGCTTCCGCGAGACCTCGCGCGGCCATATCATGGGGCTGAACAGCGGCATGATGAAGATGATCTTCTCCACCCGGACCAAACGCCTGCTCGGCGTCCATATCCTCGGCGAAGGCGCGACCGAACTGATCCATATCGGTCAGGCCGTGCTCAACCTGAAGGGAACGATCGACTACTTTATCCAGAATACGTTCAACTATCCGACGCTGGCGGAAGCCTACAAGATCGCCGGGCTGGACGCGTGGAACAGGATGACGGCAAAGTAGGCTACGACAACTTCGAACTGCTCATTCCAGCCGCATTCTCAAATGTCATCGCCCGCGAAAGCGGGCGATCCGGTATGCGATGGCGATAGTGACGAGGCGCTGCCCTTAGTCTCGCTGGGGCGGCTGGTCAAACCGGGCGGCGATAGACAAGCCTCACCCCCATGGACCGCGGCGCTGACCGCCATTCCACGGGCCAGTCGCCGTCGGAGCTGCAGGACGCTGCGCATAACCACCCTGCGCACCCATCTGCCGAGCCAATTGTTGCAGGGCCGCGATGCGGTTCTGCGTGGCCGGATGCGTCGTGAACAGATTGTCCATGGCGCGGCCCGACAGCGGGTTGATGATGAACATATGTGCCGTGGCCGGCGCACGCTCGGCATCCTCGTTAGGAATCTGGTGTGCGGCGTTCTCGATCTTGGCCAGCGCCGAAGCGAGCCACATGGGCTGACCGCAGATCTTCGCGCCCATCTCGTCCGCCGCATATTCGCGCGTCCGGCTGATCGCCATCTGCACCAGCATCGCGGCGAGCGGCGCCAGGATCATCAGCGCGATCTGTCCAATAATTCCCGGGCCATTGTTGTTGCGATTGCCGCCGAAGAACATGCCGAACTGGGCGATCATCGAGATTGCACCGGCGATGGTGGCGGTGATGGTCATCAGCAACGTGTCATGATGCTTGATATGCGCAAGCTCATGCGCGACCACGCCGGCAAGCTCCTCGCGACTGAGCTGCTGCATCAGGCCGGTGGTGACGGCAACCGCGGCGTTCTCCGGATTACGGCCGGTCGCAAACGCGTTCGGCTGCGGATTGTCCATGATATAGACCTTGGGCATCGGCAGACCAGCATTGTGGGCGAGTTCGCCGACCATGCGATACAGGTCCGGCGCGTTGCGCGCATCGACCTCGTGGGCGCCGTGCATCGACAATACCGCGCGGTCCGAATTCCAGTAGGCGAACATGTTCATGCCGGCGGCAACCACCAGCGCGATCATCGCGCCCGACGCACCGCCCATGAGATAGCCGACGCCCATGAAAAGGGCGGTCATGCCGGCCAGCAAGATTGCGGTCTTGAAATAGCTCATTGGTCCTCCTGCCCCCGCGCGCAAACACGTCGCGAATACGCTGCGGTGCAGGCAATAAAATGGTGATGGCACTTCTGGTTCCGCAAGACGGCATCGTGCGGCAGCGCGTCGCGGCTCGGTCCGGAAGTCCATTGACGAGCGCTCCGCTACCTCTAGGCTGCCTGCCAAGCAAAAACATTACAAAGAGGAAATGTTCATGGCTCGCGTGAAGTTTGGCGCCTTTCTCGCTCCACATCATCCCATCGGCGAACATCCGATGCTGCAATTCCGCCGCGACCTCGATCTGGTCGAGCAGCTGGACTCCCTCGGCTATGATGAATTCTGGTGCGGTGAGCATCATTCATCGGGTTGGGAGATGATCGCCTCGCCGGAGATGTTCCTCGCCGCCGCAGGCGAGCGCACCAAGCGCATCAGGCTCGGCACCGGCGTCATCTCGCTACCCTATCATCACCCGTTCAATGTCGCCCAGCGTATGGTGCAGCTCGATCATATGACCGGAGGACGCGCAATATTTGGCTCCGGGCCTGGCGCACTGGCGTCCGATGCGCATACGCTCGGCATCGATCCGATGACCCAGCGTGATCGCCAGGACGAGGCGATCGACATCATAAGGCGGCTGTTCAAGGGTGAGCGCGTCACCGCCAGGAGCGACTGGTTCACCATGAACGACGCAGCGCTCCAGATCCTGCCGCTGCAGGAGGAGATGCCGTTCGTCGTGGCATCGCAGATCTCACCGTCGGGCATGACGCTCGCCGGCAAATACGGCATCGGCATCATCTCGCTCGGCTCGATGTCGACACAAGGATTGATGGCGCTGCCGACACAATGGAGCTTTGCGGAGGATGCCGCAAAGAAGCATGGCACCACGGTGGACCGCGCCAACTGGCGCGTGCTGCTGTCCTGGCACATCGCCGAGACCCGCGAACAGGCTGAACGCGAAGCTGGCCCCGGCCTGATGCGCTGGCACAACGAGTATAATGTCGGCACACTGCAGCGGCCGGGCCTGCAGCCCTTCACTTCGCCCGAAGATGCTGTCGAAAAGACTGCAGGCGGCGAGAATGCAGCCTCGACCATCGGCACGCCCGACGATCTCATCAGAACCATCAAGAATCTGATGCAGGTGTCGGGCGGTGTCGGCACCATCATCGGCTTCGTGCACGACTGGGCCAATCCAGAGAATACGCGACGCAGCTGGGACATGGTGGCGCGCTATGTGGTGCCGGAAATCAATGGCTATACCGCGAGCCTGCGCAAGTCACAGAACTGGGTGATTGAAAACCGTGAGATCTTCGAGCGCGCAGGACAGGCTGTCATGGCGAAGATCATGCAGAACGACAAAGCCGCCGCGGCACTACCTCTGACCGGGCCGGGACGCGTGGCGATCCCAACGGTGAATGCACCGGATTTGCGGAAGGGGTAGTTGAAACGTCGTCATGCGCCAAGCTTGTCCCGGCCATGACGGAGACTAAGGAAATTACTTCCCGTAATATTCCTGTGTTGTTTCCCAAGCTGCCGCTTGCAGAAATTGAGCGGTCGCAGCATCGAGCCCGGCTTGATACGGGTTTCCGACCGGCGAACGGCCCGTCAGGGCCGTGAACACCACGCAGGAGGCGAGATAGGTGCCCGCCATGCTCGGATGACGCCTGTCAGGCTGATAAAGATTGAGCTCGGGCTGCTTCGCCCGCACCTTGGCAAAAGCCAACCCCGCCGGGATCACCAGCGCATCATTGGCATTGCCGGCCACCGTATAGGCCTCGGCCAGCTCCGCCGTCATTTCGGGCTTATCAAGATAGGCCCATGACATGAAGAAGATTGGTTTGGCGCCATGCGCGCGCACGATGTCCGCATCCTTCTTCGCATAGTCGGTGAAGACCGATTTCAGCTTGGGATGGATCGGGCATTGGCTGCAATCCATCATGATGGCCGCATCGAACAGCTTGTCGCGCTTGTTAAAGACGATGTTGTTATTGTCATCGAACGAATAGGACGCGATAGCGTTCGGCCGGAAATAGCTTTCCACGTCGTGCCATTCGAAGCCGGAGCCGCCGATGGTGACGGAGGTCGCCTGATAGCTCGCTCTGTTGGCAGGATCAGCCGCACGCACCATCGCCAGCACATGGCTATGCATGCTGTTGTTAAAGTAGAAGAAGCTGTTGCCGATGAAGATTTCGGTCTTCGGAAAATCCGGGCCGAGCGTCGTGATCTTCGGTCTTGTCTGTGCCCATGACGAATGGACATCAAAAGTCGCGATGGCAAACGCCGCGATGACAATCCGGATCAGAATGGACATGTCCCTCTCCTTTCGAGCCTCACGATTCAATGATTGTCCGTCCCGAACATCTGCCGCATCCCCACATAACCGGCCTGCTGCTGGCTCCAGTTGCGGCCGCCGGTGACGCCGCCATCGACGACGAGATCGTTGCCATTCACAAATGACGATTCATCGCTGGCGAGGAACACCGCCGCATGGGCGATATCGTCCGGCAGACCGGCGCGCGGGATCGGCTGGGCAGCCTTGAACACCTCACGCATCTTCGCCGCTGTATTGTCGGCGGCTTCCACCGAGAGGCCGAGCGCCTTGCCGAAGATGCCGGTGGCGATCGCGCCGGGCGAGATGCTGTTGACGCGCACGCCGCTCTCTCCGAGCTCCATGGCAACGCATTTGGTGAGATGGATGACTGCCGCCTTGGCGGCGCCGTAGACGACGGAAGACGAGTAGCCGGCCAGCCTGCCGGCAATGCTGCCGTTGTTGATGATACTGCCGGAGCCCTGCTTCTTCATATGCGGCGCCGCGTGCTTCATGCCGAGCATGACGCTGCGCACAAGCGTCGCCATTGCTGCGTCGAACCGGTCTACATCAAGGCCTTCGATGCCGCCGGTCTGGGCGGGGCCGCCGGCATTGTTGAAGAGACAGTCGATGCGCCCGAAGTGATCGACGGCGAGCGCAATCAGGGCTTTCATCTGCGCTTCGTCCGTAACGTCGGTTTGCAGAAAACGGCAATTGGCGCCGAGCTGTCTGGCGAGCGCTTCGCCCTCCGCTGCGCGGCGACCAGCGATCACGATCTTCGCGCCTTCCGCAACGAAAATCTCGGCGGTGCGCAAGCCGATGCCACTGGTCGCACCGGTGATGACAGCGACCTTGTTATCCAGACGTCCCATGAACGCTTCCCTTTTTGGTTCTTATGGGAAGCATTTGACGCCGGAGCGCTGCCCCGGCGCAAGGCGTATTTTGGCGACCGCGATCACCCGGTCGCAAGCCCGCCTACTTCACCCGCAGCGAAAGCTTCAGCAATTCCGCCGGCTCCGGCATGCGCGTCTGCACGCCGGCCATAATGGGGGCATCGCGATAGTGCCGCACGCCGTTCAGGTCGAGCACAAAGAGCGGCTGGTGATGTAGCAGTTGCACGTCTTCGACCATCGCCATGCGGCGGTTGTCGAGCAGCCACCAGCGGCCATCGAGACGGACCGAGGCGACGGCATGGTCTTCCTGGCGTAACGTGTCGCGCATGATCACCAGGCGCAGATCGCCGACATCGAAGCCCGCCGCGCGCAATGCAACGAATTTGGCGATGGCATAGTCCTCGCAGTCGCCGGCGCCTTGGGCGAGCAAGGCGAGCGGCGCACGCCACACGTCAACCTCGCCGTAGAGCGCGAGATCGCTGACTGGGCGGATCGCCAGATTGAGCGCACGGTTGATCTCACCAGCGCGGGCGCGGCCCTGCTTCGCTTTCCCGGCCTCGACGATGGCAAGAAATTTCCGAGCCTCCGGAGACGAGCAATGACGGGGATCTTCGTCACACAAAGCGAGAACCAGCATCTCAGCGTCGATCTCACGCTCGACGCGGCGCCACTTCTCGCTGAGCACATTGTCGTCCGGCAAGGTTGTCGCCGAGCGCGAAAACGGCTCGGCGAAGCGCAGCAGGTCCGAGGCATGGAACGGCAGCAGCGGCGCAGCACCGGCTGCGCAAACGCCGGAGACTGCAAGCCCGCAGGCCAGAAATGTCGCGCGCCACGCGCGCGTAAAGCTGAAATTACGCATCGAAAACGCCCTGTCCCGTCCGGACATCAGCAAGCCCCCGCTCGCATGTGCCCCGATCATTGATAGCGGCAGCATGCCTCAGCGGTTTTGCAGGCTTGTTAAACGCGGGCCACCACGGCTGCGGAATTCGCGAACGCGGCTAAGCCGTCGTCTCGCATTTAGTGACAATTTGAACGATCGCGAGCGCGAACCGGGAGATGATTACCACCGGCGTTTTGTTCCGATGTCGGAGCATTGGCCGGGCGGAACCAATGCGACGAATTCCATCTAAGGTTAACGAAGAATTACTTTTGAAATCAGACGCCTAGCGGCCCAACCCATGTAATTGGCGAGGTGTGCGGCAGGTTGCGTGCACGTTCACTTTCGCATTGCACCCCATGGTGGTATGCATGGCTTTATCATTAGCAAATCATTAACCATGAGCGTGAGCTTTGAATTACGCCGGCAACTTTGATTTCGGGCTGTTGGGGAACTTGTCCGTCGCGGGTGAGAGTGACGGCGAAACCATTGGAACAGTCTCGACGGATGCCGGTGCATCCTCAATCATTGTCGATAGTGCCCAGCTACTGTTTTCCGGCGACTATGCCCGACGCGGTGTCGACCTCGTCCTCTCCAAGGACGGACACGATCATGTCATCTCCGACTATTTCAAAGGTGCACAACGCAAGGCGTTGAGCACATCCGACGGAGCGACGCTGTCGCCTGACCTCGTCAAGGCCCTGGTCGGCGAAGTGCAGGTAGCGCAGGCCGGCGGCGCTGCGGCCGGCGCTGCCCAGGTGATCGGCACCGTCAGCAAACTGACCGGCTCGGCTACCGCCATTCGCAATGGCGTCTCGGTGACGTTGAATGTCGGAGATCAGGTTCAGAAGGGCGACGTGGTGCAGGCCGGCGCGGAATCCTCGCTGACCCTCACTTTCATCGACGGCACCGTGTTCGGCCTTTCCGCCAATGCGCGCATGGTGCTGAACGAGATGGTCTACGATCCACAAGGATCGGCGAACTCCTCTCTCCTCAGCCTCATTCAGGGAACCATCACTTTCGTCGCCGGCGAAACCGCACATAACGGCAATATGCGTGTCGATACGCCGGTGGCGACGATGGGCATCCGCGGCACCGCGGTGCTGGTTGAAATCGGCTTCGAGGTGCCGGGCCAAGGCGGCACACCGCCGGTGAAATTCCAGGTGCTGATGGAGCCGGGAGGCCGCGTCGGCTCGTACTTCCTGTATAATAAGACGACCGGCGCCCTGATGGGACAGGTCAACCAGGCCGGCCAGGTGACCTCGATCACCGGCGGCGGTGACGTGACGGTTGGCGCTGCCGATCCGCTGACGTCGATCGCCCAGTCGATCATCCAGCAGACATTGCAGCAGTATTTCCCGAACTATGTGCCGAACGCGAATCCGCGCAGCAGTGGCGGGGGCGGCTCGTCACCAGCCAATCCGAATTCGGGCACAAGCCCGGATCCGCTGAAATTCGCACCACCGCCGGAGCCGTTTCCGGGCGTGCCGTTTCAGGTGCCGATCAACCTGCCAGGCAGCGATCCCGGCATTCCGCCGATCAATGTCGTCGTCACGCGCTTCAATAGTGCCCCGACAGTGACGGTGGCGCCGGTGGTAGTGACCCTGCCGGTCGACAGGAACAATTTCAACATCGGCGATCAGGTGACCATCACCGACCCCGATGCCGGCGATGTCGCGACGCCCTATGTGCCGGGCAGCGCGCGCATCGTGTCAGCGACCGGCCCCAACGGCACGCCGACAACGCTTGACCTCAAATCACTGATCACGGTCGATCCGCAAACCGGCCGCGTCTCCTACGATCCCGCGCTGTTCAAGTTTCTCGCCGTCGGTCAGAAGGCCGTCTATGTCATCGAGTTCGACAGCCGGTCCGGCCCGGACACAACGCATCAGACGCTGACCTTCACGGTGGACGGCAGCAACGACGCGCCGATCGTGTCGGTGGCGTTGACCGGCGCGGTGACGCAGACCGATGCGGCACACGGTTTCGACCTGCTGGCTGGCGCCTCCGACCCCGATCTCGGCGAGACGGCGACACTCACGATCGGCGCTGTCAAATTCGCTCTCAATGGCAACCTGCTGCCGAATGGCGCGCCAGCCGGCGTGACGCTGAACGGCCACACGCTATATGTGGACCCGTCGGCTTTTGCCTATCTCGGCGCGGGACAGACCGCGACACTGGTCGTGTCGTACATGGTCATCGACGCACAAGGCGCGAGCGTGACACAGACCGAGACGATCACGATCACCGGCACCAATGATGGCCCGGTGATCGATGCCAGCAACACCACGGCAACAGCCACGGCAGAGATTGGAAGCGAGGGCGTAACCGCCCAAGGTAGCATCGCTTTTGTCGATGCCGATCTCGGCGATAGCCACACGGCCGCGGCCACTCCGGCCACAGGCACCATCGGTTCGCTCACCCTCAACATCACCGAATCCAACGGCAGCACCGCCCCTGGCAGCGTCAGCTGGACCTATGACGGCAACCCAACCGCCATCGCCGCCGCCCTGCTAGCCTCGGAATGCGGATCGATCACCGAAACCTTTGTCGTGACCATCAATGATGGGCATGGCGCCAGTATCCAGCAGACCGTCACAGTGACCATCGCCGCCAATGTCTGGACAGGCGGCGGCATCGGCCAGTTCCGCATCACGACGGAAGCGGCGCTGGGCAACAACTGGAGCAATGGCGCCAATTGGAGCCTCGGCGTGCCGCCGAACGGCACGCAATTCGTCCTGTTCAACAGCAGTGTAACCATCAATCTGGATGTGACGGCAAATGTCGGCGCCTTGCTGATCGGCGACGGCGCCGAGGTGACGCTCACCGCATCGGGCAATGGCCGTACACTCAATGTAACCGGCGACCTGGTCAATTACGGTGACATCACGCTGGCGCCGGGCGTTACGCTGCATGTCAGCGGCAACATTCACAATTACGGCCAACTGACCATCGATCATCACACAGCCGGCGCAACGCTCCTGATTGACGATCATGTCACGCTTGACGGGGGCGGTACCATCACGCTCGATGGCAGCGCCGACCGGATCACCGGCGAAACCCACAGTTCCAAGCTCGTGAACGTCGACAACAAGATCGATGGCTACGGCAAGATCGGCGACGGCCACCTGACACTCGTCAACGCCGTCGGCGGCATCATAGCGGCGACGAATTTCTGGCATGGCATCACCATCGATACCGGCGACGGGACCTTCACCAATTACGGCCTGGTGACGTCCGCCTCGCTCTTCGGTGGCCTGACCATCAATGGCCCCGTAGCAAATTTCGGCACGCTGGAAGCCCGCTATGGCCTTCTCAAGGTGAATGGCGCCGTCACAGGCGGCGGCCATGCCGTAATCGACGGCGGTATCCTCGAATTCAACGGTGCTTCCGATGCCCATGTCATGTTCACCGGCAATACGGCAGATCTGCTGAAGCTCGACGACATCTGGCATTTCACCGGTACGGTGACGGGCTTCTCCTTCGGCGACACGATCAATATCGACGGCCTGTCGTGGTGGAACGTGCGGCTGGTTGAGAAGAACGGCTATATCGACGTCCGTTACGGTAATGTCAGCCTGTTCAAGATCGAGGGCGATTACGACGCCCATCATTTCCTTGTCACCCCGGACTTCCACGGCGGCGCCAACATCACCTGGCTCGATCAGGCGCCGCAGATCGACACCGACGATCTGCATGTCAGCCAGTCCGGGCTGACCACCAGAATCTCGGGCCTGTCGATGTTCGACGACGACGCAGGGCGGCGTGAGACCTTTTCCTACAAGATCAGCGCCGACGGCCACACACTGGACATTGGCAGCGGCAGGCTGTCCTCGGTCAACGGCGATCTTGCGGACGGCTTCACTTACACGGCGCAGGAAGGCCAGACGACCGCCAAGGTCGCAGTGACCGTGACCGACGGTTATGGTGCCTCCGACACTGTGAATTTCATCTTCGGCACATCGGCTGCAGCAACAGAGCTGAACGGCACTGCCGGCAAGGACGTGATCATTGCGAGCGGCCACAACGACACGCTGACCGGCGGCGCAAGCGCTGATCAGTTCGTGTTCCAGAGCAAATCGGGCCAGCATGTGATCACCGATTTCGCTACTGGACAGGACAAGATCGAGCTGGATTTCGCGCCCGGCAGCAACTCGGCTTTTCAGCAATGGCTGGCCAACCACGCCTCACAGCAGGGCGCCGATACGTTGATCAAGTTCGGCAATGAAGGCGATGGCTCGCTACTGCTCAAGCATGTGGATCTTGCGGATCTGAAAGCCAGCGACTTCATTCATGGCGGTCAGCCCCATGGCTACCTGCTCGCATAGCCATCCATCTGCCGGATTGAACCTTTCGTTCGGCCTTGGGAGCTATTATTCGCGAGCCCGCCATTAACTGTTCCATAGCTGCGGTCTGCACAAATCGCCGGGCTCATGGCATAGTGTTGTGACGATCGGGGCCCGGCGGGCCGTGAGACACCGGGGAACTGACCTCCTCCATAGTCCGAAGGTTTGACGATGCAGCGTGCTCTGTCGCGACCCTCCAGCCCATCGGCACGGACCGAACTCGGCGATACCTTGCGCGCCTGCCGCGGTGCCTTTCTCGGCGTCGGGCTGATGAGCTGCATGATCAACATCCTGTATCTCACCGGCTCGTTCTTCATGCTTGAGGTCTATGACCGGGTGCTACCCAGCCGCAGCGTGCCGACGCTGGTAGGTCTGATCGTGCTCGCTGCCGGGCTTTATATCGCACAGGGCGTGCTCGACCTGCTGCGCGGGCGCATCCTGGTGCGGATCGGCGCGTCACTCGACGAAGCGCTGAGCCCACGCGTGTTCCAGACCGTCGTCCGGCTGCCATTACTCGCCGGCAAGAGCAATGAGGGCCTCCAGCCGCTGCGCGATCTCGACAATGTTCGTGCCTTCCTCTCCGGACAGGGGCCCAGCGCGCTGTTCGACCTGCCCTGGCTGCCGCTCTATCTCGCCATCTGCTTTGCGTTCCATCCGCTGATCGGCGTCACTGCGCTGGTCGGCGCGCTGCTTCTCGTGGCGCTGACGGTGCTCACAGAATTCTTGACCCGCGCGCCCGCAGAGGAAGCCGCCAATCTCGCCGCGAAACGCGGCGGCATCGCCGCATCCGGCCGGCGCAATGCCGAGGTCGTGTTGGCCATGGGCATGGCCGGCCGACTGGCGCAGCGCTGGAAGGATGCGAACGAGACCTATCTGGCCGGCAACCAGCGCACCAGCGATGTGGCCGGCGGGCTCGGCGCCGTCGCCAAAGTGATGCGCATGATGCTGCAATCCGCGGTGCTCGGCGTCGGCGCTTATCTCGTCATCAATCAGGAAGCCACCGCCGGCATCATCATTGCCGGCTCGATCCTCAGTGCACGCGCGCTGGCGCCGGTCGATCTTGCGATCGCGCACTGGAAGGGTTTTGTCACAGCCCGCCAGAGCTGGCATCGCCTCAACGGGCTCTTGCACGTATTGCCAGCACAGACGCCGCTCACGCAGCTGCAGAGCCCGCGTGAAAAGCTAAGCGTCGAGTCCGTCAGTATCACCCCGCCCGGCGAGCAGCGCGTCACCGTGAGCGACATTACCTTCGCGCTGAAGGCCGGCAATGGCCTCGGCATCATTGGACCCTCCGGCTCCGGCAAATCGTCGCTGTTGCGCGCATTGGTCGGGGTCTGGAAACCCCTGCGCGGCCATGTCCGCCTCGACGCGGCGGCCATCGAGCAATGGGCGCCGGACGATTTGGGCCGCCACATCGGATATCTGCCGCAGGATGTCGAATTGTTCTCCGGCTCCATCGCCGACAATATCAGCCGCTTCGATCCCAATGCCAAGGATGACGATATTATCGCCGCCGCGCGGCAAGCCGGCGTGCATGAGCTGATCGTCGGCATGAAAGATGGCTATGACACCGAGGTCGGTGAGCACGGCGGCGTGCTCTCCGCTGGCCAGGCACAACGCATCGCACTGGCGCGGGCGCTCTATGGCGACCCGTTCCTGATCGTGCTCGACGAACCGAACTCGAATCTCGATACCGAAGGCGACGAAGCGCTGACCCGCGCGGTGCGCTCCGCGCGCGCACGCGGCGCCATTGTCATCGTGGTGGCACATCGGCCGATCGGCATCGAGGGCGTCGATATGCTGCTGGTGCTGAAGGACGGCCGCATGCAAGCCTTCGGAGCGAAGGAAACGGTGCTTGGTCAGGTACTACAGCGGCCCGCACCGCAACCAATCAAGATCGTCGCCGATGGCGGAGTGGCCAAACCATGATGATGCCCGACACTCCGTCACATCGCTCGATCCGTTTTCACCTCATCATCGGGCTCGCCGTTGTGCTCGTGCTCGGTGGCGGCCTCGGCGGTTGGGCTGCAACTGCGCAGCTTGCCGGGGCTCTGATCGCCCCGGGCTCGGTGGTGGTCGATTCCAACGTCAAGAAGGTCCAGCACCCGACCGGGGGCGTGGTCGGCGAAGTCCGCGTGCGCGACGGCGATATCGTGAAGACCGGCGACGTTGTCATACGACTGGACGATACCGTGACCAAAGCAGGCCTCGCCATCGTTACCAAGAATCTCAATGGCCTATGGGCGCGCGCAGCGCGCCTCGAAGCCGAGCAGCGCGGCGCGGACCGCATCGTCTTCACGCCGCAGCTGCTCGAACAGATGGCCGACGACGACGTCAAGAATGTCATCGGCAGCGAGACCAAATTGTTCAATGTCCGCTCTGCCGGACGGACCGGTCAAAAGCAGCAATTGCGTGAACGCATCTCGCAGTTGAACGAAGAAATTTCCGGTCTCAGCGCACAGGAGCAGGCGAAGACACGCGAGATCGCGCTCGTGGACAAGGAATTGGTCGGCGTTCGCGGCCTGTTCGATCAACAGCTTGTGCAGATCTCGCGCCTCACGGTGCTGGAGCGCGATGCTGCCCGGCTGGCCGGCGAGCGTGCCCAGTTCATCGCCGCGCGGGCACAGGCCAGGGGCAAAATCACCGAGATCGAGCTGCAGATCTTCCAGATCGACAAGGATCTCGTCAGCGAGGTCTCCAAGGATCTGCGCGAGACCAATGACAAGATCGGCGAATTCGTCGAGCGCAAGGTGACCGCCGAGGATCAGCTGCGCCGCATCGACATCCGCGCGCCGCAGGACGGCGTCGTACTGCAATCCACCGTCCATACCGTGGGCGGGGTGATCACCGCCGGCGACACGCTGATGCTGATCGTGCCGCAGACCGACAGCCTGTCGGTGGAGGCGCGCGTCAACCCACAGGACATCGACAAGTTGATGATCGGCCAGAAAACCGTACTCCGGCTGAGCGCATTCAATCAGCGCACCACGCCGGAGCTGAACGGAGAAGTCAGCCGGGTCTCCGCTGACACCGCCACCGACCAACGCACCGGGCAAGCCTACTACACCATCCGCATCTCATTGCCGCCGACCGAGGTAGCGCGGCTGGGAGATGTCCGTCTTATCCCCGGCATGCCGGTGGAAGCCTTCGTGCAGACGGGTGAGCGCACCATGCTTTCCTATCTTGCCAAGCCGCTCAGCGACCAGTTCATGCGCGCCTTCCGCGAGAAGTAATGCTGATATCATGAAGCTGGCACGGCGAGCGAGACGGCTGGCGCGGCGGTTCGGGAAAGCGCGCGCATTCTGCATCCTGCTGCTCTTCGCAGTAGCCGCGCTGCGTATTGCCGACATACCGGCGCTGGAAGAACTACGGTTGCGCAGCTTCGACACCTACCAGGTGATCGAACCGCGGGGGAAAACCCTGAGACCTGTCGCCATCGTCGACATTGACGAGCGGAGCATTCGGAAATACGGCCAGTTTCCATGGCCGCGCACACTGCTCGCGGAACTTGTGACCAGACTGCGAATGGCGGGTGCCGTCGTTATCGCCTTCGACGTGGTGTTTCCGGAACCGGATCGCCTCAATCCCGACCTCGCGGCGAGCAGCTTTGCCGGCCTTGACGACGACACGCGCGCTCGCCTGCGAGCGCTGCCGAGCAATGATCAGGTCTTCGCCGAAGCGATTCGGAAGTCCCGCGTGGTGCTTGGCGAATCCGGTCTTCCTTACGTGGTGCGCGAGCTCGACAAGACGCTGCCGGTCACCGGCCTCGCGACGCTCGGTGGTGAACCGCAGCCCTTTATGCTGAATTTCCCTGGTCTGTTGCGCAATGTCGAGGCGATTGAAAAAGCAGCGGTCGGGCGCGGCGTCTTCTCGATCCGCAACGAACGCGACGGCATCGTTCGCCGCGTACCGATGCTGATGATGACCCAGGGCACTGTCATGCCTTCACTCAGCTTCGAGATGCTGCGTGTGGCCTCCGGCAGTGACACGATCCTGGTGAAATCCGACCGCGCCGGAATCAAGAGCATTGGCGTGCGCGGCCTCGAAATCCCGACCGATCGCAACGGCCAGCTTTGGGTTCATTTCGCCAAACATGATCCGAGCATCTATGTCTCCGCTGCCGATATCCTCGACGGCACCGCCCCGCCGCAGGCGATCGCCCGCAAGCTTGTGCTCGTCGGCACGTCGGCGGTCGGGTTGCTCGACGTCAAGACGACGCCGCTCGATGCCTCGATGCCTGGCGTCGAAGTCCATGCTCAGGTGCTGGAAAGCGCGCTAACCAAGACCATCCTGTCGCAGCCGAATTATGCGATCGGCGCCGAATTGCTGACCGCAATGCTCCTCGGAATCATCGTGATCTGGCTGGCGCCGATGTTCGGTCCGATCACGTTGCTCATCATGGGGTCGATTTTTGCGGCGCTGTTAATCGGCACGTCGTGGTATTTTTATACGACACAGCGGCTATTGATCGACTTCACCTATCCGCTGCTTTCGACCACACTGATCTATCTTGCGCTGATCTTCAGCAACTTTATCCGTGAACAGGCACAACGCCGCCGCATCCGTTCGGCCTTCAGCCAGTATCTGTCGCCTGCCCTCGTCGCGCAGCTTGCGCAATCGCCGGACAAGCTCAAGCTTGGTGGTGAAGAACGCGAGATGACCATCATGTTTTCCGACGTTCGCGGCTTCACCACCATCTCGGAATCCTACAAGCACGATCCGCATGGCCTGACCACGCTGATGAACCGGTTTCTGACGCCGCTCACCAATGCGATCATCGATCGCAAGGGCACGATCGACAAATATATGGGCGACGCCATCATGGCATTCTGGAACGCGCCGCTCGACGATGCCGAGCACCAGATCAATGCCTGTCATGCTGCACTCGATATGCTCGAGAAGATCGACGCACTGAACAAACGGCTTGAGGATGAAGCAGCCCATGGCGGCCATGTCTATATCCCGCTCAATGTCGGGATCGGACTAAACACCGGCATCTGCGTGGTCGGAAATATGGGTTCGGATCTTCGCTTTGACTATTCGGTACTCGGCGACAGCGTGAACCTCGCTTCGCGATTGGAAGGACAATCGAAGGAATATGGCTTCCCGATCATCGTCGGCTCCAAGACCGCTCTGGCGGCAAAAGGCAACTTCGCCATTCTTGAACTCGACTTCGTCATGGTCAAGGGCAAGACGGAACCGGAAGTGATCTATGCGATCGCCGGCAGGGATGACGTGGCACGGTCCGAGCACTTTCAGCAGATGCGCAATCTCACCGTGGAGATGCTCACCTGCTACCGCAATGGCGACTGGGATGGCGCGCTGTTTGCCATCGAACGTGGCCGTGCCTCGGACGTCGCGCATCGACTCGAGGCGCTCTATGGCCTTTATGAGAAACGAATCCGGGAATATCGCGAGAACCCTCCACCAGCGGACTGGAACGGAGCGTTTGCCCTATTGACCAAGTAATCCGTCAAATCTCCCGCAACGCTCGCGGTGTCGGGAGGCTCACTTCTGCGAGCTTGAGATTGTCTTCGTCCTGATCGATCGCCACATACTGCCCGTCCCAATAAGTCAGGGCGGTATGCGGCGATGCCGTGACAACATCGCGGACACGACCAATAACGATGGCATGGGAGTGACGTTCGATCGTTTCTTCTACCTCGCAATCG
Organism: Bradyrhizobiaceae bacterium PARB1; assembly: GCA_002256345.1. Lineage (GTDB taxonomy): Bacteria > Pseudomonadota > Alphaproteobacteria > Rhizobiales > Xanthobacteraceae > Tardiphaga. The sequence goes on from NKIY01000002.1 coordinate 1,071,571, forward strand.
ATGGCGGCGAGCGCTCCCGAAAGCAGGGGCACACCGGTTGCACGCGTGAGCCACTGCGCGCCAACAAACCGCTCAACGCCCTTCAATCCATCCTTGCCGGAGAAGCGCTCGGCGACATCCACCTGATCGGCGGAGAGAATATTGACGCCGAAGGCGCCATAGCGCTGCAGCAGCGGCCAAGACGACGATTGCCGGTTGACGCTGACGATGAGAGTCGGCGGGTCGACCGCCAGAGACGATACCGAAGTCACCGTCATACCGGAAATGTCCTTGCCACGCCCCACCGTGATCACACTGACGCCGCCTGCGAGCGAACGCATGGCAGCGCGAAAATCACTCGAGGGCACGTCGCTCACCAGGGTCAGATTGCGCACGATGGAGTTCATGACGGCCTCGCAACTTAGTGGTTGTCGCCGAGAAGATGACGAAGAATGGCACCCTCCAAGGCAGCCTGATCCGCTGCCCCGTGCTGCCGCGGGCGCGCGATATCGACAGTGATATCCTGAGCGATGCGCCCCTCTTCAATGACCAGAACGCGATCGGCGAGCGCAACCGCTTCCGACACATCATGGGTCACCAGGATCGAAGTGAACTCCTGATCGTTCCAGACGCGGTTTAACAAGCCTTGCATCGAAATACGCGTCAACGCATCGAGTGCGCCAAGCGGTTCATCGAGAGCGAGCACGCGCGGATGACTGACCAGCGCGCGGGCCAACGCAACGCGCTGCTTCTGGCCACCCGAGAGCACCGAAGGCCATTGATCTCGTTTATCCGCGAGGCCAACTTCGCCTAGCGCCTGTTCGGCGCGTGCTTTGGCATCAGCCTTCTGACGATCCCGGCCGAGGCCGACTTCGACATTCGAGAGCACACTGGCCCAGGGCAGCAAGCGCGGTTCCTGGAACATCACGCGAATGTCTTCGGCGCGGGTATCCTCGCCAAAGCTGATGGTGCCGGCAGTCGGCTTTTCGAGACCAGCGATCAGGCGCAGAAGCGTGCTTTTGCCGCAGCCGCTCTGGCCGACGATCGCAACGAACTGGCCCGCGGGAATGTGCAGATCGATGCCGCGCAACACTTCGTTCTGGCCGAACGCCTTGCGCAAGCCACGTATGGTGAGTGCCGAGCCACCGCGCTTCGGCTGCGAACGACGTGCATGAGCTGCGAGCGCCTGTTCGACGCCGGCCGGCGCATCGACGCGCCGGGCCTCTGTATGGCTGAGACGAAGAGATTGCTGAAGAGTCATGTCAAAACGCTCGCTTTCGAATTCGCTCAGTGTTTCTGAAAAGCCGGATGCCAGGACAAGGTCAGGCGCTCGAGCAACCGGGAGGCACTGTCCGCGACCTTGCCGAGCAGCGCGTAGATCAGAATGCTGAGTACGACCACATCGATCTGCATGAACTCGCGCGCTTGCATAGCCATGTAACCTAGGCCCGACGAGGCCGCGATCGTTTCGGCAACGATCAGCGTCAGCCACATGATGCCGAGAGCAAAACGCACACCAACGAAGATCGATGGCAGCGCCCCGGGAAAAATCACGCGGCGGAACAGCTCGCCGTTCGACATGCCGTAGATGCGTCCCATTTCGATCAGTTGCGGATCGACGGTGCGAATGCCGTGCAGTGTATTGATATAGATCGGGAAGAACACGCCAAGTGCGACGAGAAAGAGTTTGGCCGACTCGTCGATGCCGAACCATAGGATGACGAGGGGAATCAGCGCCAAGTGTGGCACGTTGCGGACCATCTGCAGTGTCGTGTCGGTGAGATTACTCGACAGTTTCGACAGGCCATTGGCGAGACCAAAGGCGAATCCGATGCTGCCGCCGATCAGGAAACCGACCGAAGCGCGCCAGAACGACACCCAGATGTTCTGCGCGAGTTCACCCGACAGCAGCAGCTTCCAGCCGACCGCCGCAACATCGGTCGGCGCCGGCATCACGCGCGACGGCATGAGGCCGGAGACACTCGCGGTCTGCCAGACGATCAGGATTGCGAGTGGAACGATCCACTGCGCCAGGCCGTCGATACGAGGCAAACGAAGGCTGCGCGCACGGGGAAGAATTTCAACGATACTCATGATGGGGAATGCCTGCGGAAATTACGACGCGGATTGGGCGCGATGTTCGTTGGCGACAATCTCGCCGATCGGTCCCGTGCGAGAGCGAAACGGCGTAACATTGTCGTGCTGCTGCAGAGACAGCAGCGGGAACACGAGTTCGGCGAAACGATAGGCTTCCTCGAGATGTGGATAGCCCGACATGATGAAAGTATCGACGCCGACGTCCTGATATTCCCGAATACGTGCAGCGACCGTCTCGGCATCGCCGACCAGCGCCGTGCCGGCACCACCGCGGACGAGCCCAACGCCCGCCCAAAGATTCGGGCTGATCTCGAGCTTGTCACGACGACCGCCGTGCAACTGCATCATGCGCTGCTGGCCGACAGAATCTTGCCGTGCGAGCGTCTTCTGCGCATTGGCGATAACGTCATCGGTGACATATCTGATCAGATCATCTGCAGCCGCCCATGCCGCTTCATTCGTCTCGCGAACGATCACATGCAGGCGAATGCCGAAGGAAAGCTGACGCCCGCGCTTCTCGGCAACCGACTTCACCCGCGCAATCTTCTCGGCTACATCAGCCGGCGGCTCCCCCCAGGTGAGATATTTGTCCACGGTATCGACGGCGACATCGATGCCCGCATCCGACGAGCCACCGAAATAGAGCGGCGGTCGCGGCGACTGCACCGGCGGGAAGATCAGGCGGCCATCCTCGATGCGGATATGCTTGCCCTCGACATTTACAGTCTTGCCGGCGAGCAAATCGTTATACACATTGAGGAATTCGCGGGTGACGGCATAGCGCTCATCATGCGGCAGAAAGATGCCGTCACCTTTGTTCTCGACGGGATCGCCGCCGGTGACGACATTGATAAGCAGCCGGCCATTCGTCACACGATCCAGCGTCGCCGTCATGCGCGCGGCAACGCCCGGCGACTGCAAGCCCGGGCGCACGGCCACCAGATAGCGCAGGCGCTCTGTCCAGGGCGCAACGGCCGATGCGACAACCCACGAGTCCTCGCAACTGCGGCCGGTCGGCAGCAGCACGCCATAATAGCCAAGCTGGTCGGCAGCCTGCGCGATCTGTCGGAGATAGCTGAAGTCGACCTCACGCGCACCATGGGACGAGGCCAGATAGCGACCATCACCATGGGTCGGCAGAAACCATAATACCTTGGCTTGCGACGAATTGCTCATGAAGACCGGTTCCCAGCATGCGACGATTGCGGATCAACGGATGATGGGGATGCATTTCCGGGGTGTCGAGACATCTAGAAAAATAGCGACATGCGCACTGCGATATCGATCGATCACGCCGCGTTTGTTTCATTTTCGAAGCACGGCGAAGGGCATTCTTTCTCCACCCAAAGCATCTGCTTTCGCGATCACGTGGTTGTAGGCAGCAGCACGGCACGATCGACACAACCTGCGTCGCCAGGGGGTAAAAAAATATTCTCCAAACACCAAGCGTCACGGAAAGATCGCCCTCGCCGCACACGCGCGGACGAAGTGATTTTCTGCGCTTGCGTTGACAGTCTGTTAATGACGTCGGTGTCCCGATCCACCAAAATTACGCTAACATCTACATGACTACCGTCTTTCGGAGATCGGTTTAACCAAACTTACAAGGCGTTTTGCGAGGTTCCACAACCATGCAGAATGCATCCATCCCAGACTTCCCGCTTCCTTCGGAAGAAACCGACGCCCGGTCCGCCTCGCCTTTGATCGGCGGGAGTGCATCGACATCTGACATTTCAATTGCCGAACTTGCGATGCTGCGCGAGGTCGTTCGCATGCTGCCATCGGCGGTGACCGTGCAGAACGAGAAGGGCGAGTTCCTGCTGGTGAACGATGCAGCCGCGGCACAGTTCAATACGCCGCCCGAGAGCTTCCAGGCCGGCAACGAGGCATCAGACTTTCTGAGGCAGGCGCTGTCACATCGCCGCCTCACTGCAGTCAACCTAATGCAATCGGGCCGCACCGCCGTGTTTGAAGAGCGTGTCAATTCCGAACTCGACAAGCGCGTATACCTGACCACGCATCGGCCGGTGCAGATCAGCGACCGCACGCTGCTGCTTTCCAGCGCCAGCGACATCAGCCGGCAGAAGCAGATCGAGGCGGAGTTGTTCCGCCGTGCCTATTATGACGAACTGACCGATCTGCCGACGCGACGCGTGATCGAGAAACATGTCGGCGACCTCGTCGCCGAGGACACCAGCTGCCCGGAGGGCAGCGGCGGTCATTTCGCGCTGGCCTTCCTCGACATCGATAATTTCAAACATATCAATGATTACTACGGCCACGGCACCGGGGACGGATTGCTGGTGCAGTTCGCCAAGCGCATCGGTCTCGAACTGCGTCCCACAGATTTGCTGTCGCGCATTTCAGGCGACGAATTCCTGTTGCTCCTCAATCCGATCCAGAGCCAACAGGAGGTCGCCGACTATCTGGAGCGGCTGGTGCAGCGCCTCCGTGCGCCATTCTTCATCGAGGATTCGGAGATCTTCGCAACGGCATCGATCGGCGTCAGCCTTTATCCAGAACATGGCCGCACCTACGATATTCTGCACCAGAATGCAGATATCGCCATGTATCAGGTGAAGAACGACACCAAGGGCGCCGCGATGTTCTTCAATGCCGGCATGGAGAGCGAGGCTCTGGCGCGGATGGCCACCGAGCAGGCGCTTCGTCTGGCCATTCTGGACAAGCGCTTCTGCTGCGCATTCCAGCCAAAAGTCGACATCCGCACCAAGGAGATCCAGGGCATCGAAGCCTTGGTGCGCCTGCGCGACGATAACGGTGTGATCCAGGCGCCAGGCGCTTTCATCAATCTGGCCGTCGAACTCGGCCTGATCGACGAACTCACACATCTCGTCCTCGCAGAAATCATGAAGTCGATCGATCTGATCGACGAAGCTTTCGGGCCCGGCGCCACCATCAGCATCAATGTCGCCGCCAAACAGGCCGGCAATGCCGAGTTCATGCGTTCTTTTGCGCGCGGGCTGGAAGAAACGGGCTGCCCCACCCGCTTCATGGTGGAAGTGACCGAAGACGCTTTTATCGCCAAGACGCATTTTCAGGACGATATCCTGCCGATGTTGCGCGACATCGGCGTCGGCGTCTCCATCGACGATTTCGGTGTCGGCTATTCTTCGCTGTCGGCGCTGGCGGATATCACCGCGGACGAGATCAAGATCGATCGTTCCTTCATCACGGACATTCACAAGCGTCCGCGTAGCCAGGGTATCCTGCGCGCCATCGAGTCACTTAGCGAGGCCCTCGGGATGAAGGTCATTGCCGAAGGCGTCGAGACGTTCGAGGAGCTGGCCTATTTGCAGGCCGCGACCAAGATCCGCTATGCGCAGGGCTATTACTTCTCCAAGCCGATCTTCCTGGAGGAGCTGCAGCCGCAACCGCAATCCAACAGCGACGTCCGCATGGCCCTCGATACCAGGCCAGCCGACAGCGCACGGCCGGCCTATTCGCGGGCCGGCGGGCGAGGATACTAGGACAGTCTCCTTGCGCGCATGACGGGGAAGCATTGTCATCCCGCCAGCGCATCCCATCTGTTAAGGGATTGGTAACTGTCGCCCATTCCATGAGAGTCCCATGCCCATCCTGCCGCTGCTTCTCAATATCCTCTGGATCGTCTTTGGTGGCCTGTGGATGGCTGCAGGCTGGGTGCTGGCTGCGGTGATCATGGCAATCACCATCATCGGTTTGCCTTGGTCCCGAGCCGCCTTCAACATCGCCGGCTACACGCTGTTACCATTTGGCCAGCGCGCGGTGCGCCGCGAACTCGTCACGGGCCGCGAGGATATCGGCACTGGCCTGCTCGGCTTTCTCGGCAATCTGATCTGGCTGGTTTTGGCCGGCTGGTGGCTTGCGCTTGCCCATCTGATTACGGCAGTCGGCCTTGCCATCACCATTATCGGCATTCCGTTTGCGTGGGCGCATCTCAAACTCGCCGGCATCGCACTCTGGCCAATCGGTCGCGCCATCGTACCCGCGTAACACGCACTATATTGATTCTTGACGAATTTTCCCGCCGAGAATGCGCGCCGCATACGCTCGGTTAACTATTCCGCTCAATGGTGTTGCGAGGTGGGCCTCGGGCGCCGGAGTGGATATGCGTAAACTTCCCTTTTTGATTGTTGCTGGTTCTGTTTCGGCGGTCGTCGCCGGAGGTGCAGGCGCGTGGCATTTTCTCGGCCCGGCCGATGTCAAATCCGCAGCCAAGAGCAACAAGGGCGAACTGACCACCGCCTCGATCGACACGCGGTGGCCGAAGCCCGCATCCACAGCTCCGGCCGAACCGGCACCGAAAGTGCAGGCCGTTGCCGCTGCTCCGAGTGCCACGCCGATACCAGCACAGCCAGCGATGGAGAAGCGTCCGGCCTATACCAAGCCGGTCTGCAACAATCCGAATGCTCTCGGTGTCTCGCGGACGGTCCAGATCGACACGACTGGCGGCCCCGGCCTCGGTATGTCGCAGTATCGCGACTACGATTTCCTGCAGCCCGGCGAGGTGGTGCTCACTTTCGACGACGGCCCGTGGCCGGTGACCACCCCAGCCGTGCTGAATGCGCTCGCCGCACAATGTGTTCAGGCGGTCTTCTTCCCGATCGGCAAGCACGCTACCTGGCATCCTGCTGTGCTGAAGCAGGTGATCGCCGCCGGTCACAGCGTCGGTACGCATACCTGGTCGCACCAGAATCTCGCCAGCAAGACGCCGCAGGAAGCCAAGGACGAAATCGAGCGCGGCATCAGCGCCATCACGCTGATGGCCGGGCAGCCGCTGTCGCCGTTCTTCCGCTTCCCGCAATTGCGACAGAATGCGGAGCTCAAGGCCTATCTCGCCGAGCGCAACATCGCTGCCTTCTCCATCGATATCGATTCCGAAGACTTCCGCATTCACAATGCCGGCAAGCTCGTCACATCGGTGATGGAAAAACTGAAGAAGAAGGGTAAAGGCATCATTCTGATGCACGATCTGCACAAGTGGTCGGCCGCTGCCGTGCCGGATCTGCTCGCCCAGCTGAAGGCCGGCGGCTACAAGATCGTGCACATCCGCGCCAAGGACACACTGCAGACGCTGCCGGACTACGATGCCGCGATCCAGGCAGAGCTGCAGCCGGTGAAGACCAGCAATGCCCGGCCGATCTCGAGCGTGATCCAGACGGTGGATTGAGCGCACGCTCTCGAAGCCCCAATCTGCCAAATGGCGCCCATGGGCGCCATTTTTCGTTCGCCTTAAGGCGGCCGGGCCGTTGCCGCAGCGCAGCCGATCGGCTAAATCATGAGCCGATGCACCCGTAGCTCAGCTGGATAGAGCGTTGCCCTCCGAAGGCAAATGCAAGCTCTTTCTGATGGTCGAGGGTGTCGTAAAAAACGAGTGAAACCAAGCGATTGGCGAAACTCGAAGGAAGCACGAAAATCGCATTCGAGGTCGCGGAAGCACCACGGAAGCAAACCGAAAGGAGGTTGTGGAGTACGAATGGCGATGATCGGCGAGGCTTTAGCCCGCGTCGTTTGAGCCATGTCGATTCTAGAATTCGCGATTGACCGTGGTCGATCTCGGACACTATCTGAATATCGATGCGCCCGTAGCTCAGCTGGATAGAGCGCCACCCTCCGAAGGTGGAGGCCACACGTTCGAATCGTGTCGGGCGCGCCATTTGCGTACAAAACCACGAACATTTCCGTTCTCGGTCTGTTTGCCCGCGATGGCCGCCTGGAGGATATCCTTGCTGCCGATGATCCGGATCGTTTGGTCGTCGACCTCGACCGCATCGATGATCGAATGGATATAGCCTTTGCGGGTGTTGGTGTCGCCCGCATCGAGCTTCGCGTTCATCAACCGGGCGAATGCGTCGATCTTCTCAGCATTGACGGCGGCTGCCATGCCGCATTGGGCGCGGGCATGATCGAGCGCCGCCTTGGCCCGGTCCCGTTGAGCTTTCAAAGCGGCGGTGCGCTCTCGCAAAATATCATCGAGCTCAACGATGCCGTCTTCAATCGAGCGGTAAAGCCGCTTCATGCGATCTTCGCAGTCGGTCAATTCCTTCTGCAAACCCAGCAGGCGGCCGTCCGCGGACTCGCTCTTTGCCGCCTGACGCTCGATCAGTGATTTCAGGAGGTCGGCGATACGGTCGGGTGCCAGGACGCACTGCTTGAGGTTGGTTAAGACGATTTCGTCCAGGGTCGCCGCCGGAATGTGCCGACCCTTGCAAACCGACTTGCCCTTCTGCTGGCAACCTGCACATGAATAATACGAGTACGACCGTCCCTGTCGATTGGTCGTCCCGGTCCGGGTCATTCCGGAACCACAGGAGGCGCAGACCGCGATACCCGTCAGCAGTGAAGGGCCGTTCACGACCCGCGGCGGCGTCGTCTTGGGATTGCTGCGAGCGAGCTTCGCCTGCACGCGATCGAAATCGCCTTGCTCGATCAGCACGGGCACGGGAATTTGGATCACCGTCGAAGGGTCATACTTCCTGCCATCGCGCGAGCTGCGCACGCCATACGGCCATTGTCCGGTCGCGTAGCAGCTGTTGGTCAGGATCTTGTGGACCGGCCCGACACCAAATGTGGCGCCCCGGCGGGTGCGGTAGCCATGGCTGTTCAGCCATTTCGTCGTCTCCTTGACGCCAAGCGGGCCGGTCTTGCCGTCGCCCTCAAGATAAAGCTTGAACATCAGCCGAACCGTTTCGGCTTCGACGGCATCAATATCGAGCTTCTTCTTGATCTTCTGGCCGCGGCGTTCCGCCTCGACGATCTTGTAGCCCAGCGGCGGCGTGGCACCATTCCAGAACCCCTGTTTCGCCGACTCGCGCATAGCGCGTGTTGTATTCTTTGATATCTCTCTAGATGTATGCTCGTCGAAGGCTCCGATGATCTGCCGCACCAAAATTTGGCTCGGATCGTCGCCGGTTGGCTGAGTGACCGAGACCACGTCGACGCCGTGCTTCCGCAATTTGCGGATGGTCAGCTCCATCTCGGCGACGTTGCGGAAGAAACGGTTGAATGCATAAAAGAGGATCGCGTCGTAGGGATGATCGGGCGCACAGGCGCGCTCGATCATGTCCTGCAACACGGGCCGGCGATCATCGGTCGCGGTCTTTGCTTCCACAAACTCCTCGATGATGACGTATCCGTTTTGATCGGCGAAGCTTGCCGTAATTTTCCGCTGGCTCGGAATCGACGCTTCGTTGGCGTACTGGCGCCCAGTGCTGACCCTGTAATAGGTCGCAACGCGCTTGGTCGCGTCAGGCTGCTTGGAAACCGAATTGTGAAAGACGTGCTTGTTCATGACAGAACTCTACTGAGACTTGATGTTGACGGCGTTCTCAACGCTCGATTCGTGAATCTCACCAGAGGGGTTGTCAACGGCTATTTTCCCAGAGAATCTTCAACAATAGCGAGCAAATCCTGGAGCTCTCGGCCAAGCAAGATCTCAATCGCGCGCAACTCGCGGTCCTGGATCGGCGGCGAGAGCGGCAGATCAAGCGTCACGTGAAAGTCCTCGGCTTGCGGCTGTTGGCGCCCTCTCTTCTTCGGCACAACATCAGGAGTAGCCGCGCGAGCATGAACGTATGCGCCCACCGTTCTCGTCCGCAGCTTGACGTGCGACCGCGCCGCCATCGGCTTAGAGCTCATAGCTGAGCTCCCGCCGATGATGCCGATCCTTCTCCGTCAGCGGTTGCGAGCCCTCAATGATATCGAGCGTGGAAATCTTGGGCGAGGCACGCGACAGTCGTTCGGCGAGCCAGTTCTGGCGCTGGCTCGCCGAAAAGACCACATCATCACGCTGCTGATCGAAGGGCAGCTCGGAGGCGAGGCGCCGGTCAATGCTCTTGGCATCGACCACGAGCGTCGTCCGCTCCCGCGCGCGGCTTGCCGCCACGTAGATGTCATGACGATTATAGCTGTGATCCAGGTGCACGACGGCATGATCGACCGTGAGGCCCTGGCAGCCGTAGACAGTCGAGGCATAAGCCCAACCAAGGCGGGGGCGTCCTTGCGCGTCGGCAAGCTGCATCGGATCGAAGGCAATTCGCCGACCCTCGATTTCGGCCTCGATGATGATGCGACTTGCATCTCCAAGGGGCACAGCGGCTTCACTGACCTTGACGATGGTCGCGGTCGAACCATTGACTACCGCAAGTTCGTCATCGCGGACGAGGAACCTGATCTTGTCCCCGGCCGCCAACGCGATCTGCGTTGAGTGGCCGGACGGCGTGGCCGCGGCGAAGCTAACCTCGGGGCCCTGGATGATGCCGCTGTGCTTGAGGCGCTCGCGAGCGACCTGAGAGATCGCGGCCACTGCGGCGTTGGACTTGGCGAGGATCAGGATCGAGGCCGCGGCGTCACGTGCATGAACTTGCTCTGCCGAATCCAGCACCTCGGTGATCGCTGCTTTGGCGCCGTCCGCTTCGATCAATAGACCGCGTTCTGCGAACGCATCAAGCGCGGGCTCCGCCCGGCCGGCGCCGAAGGCCGTGATGGCTTCCCGCGCCCATGCCTCGCGCTGACGAACAATGTTGTTGACGCGCGCAGCTTCAACGGCGCGCGCCACCAGATCTAGGCCAGGACCGGCGCCGATCGCCTGGAGCTGCTGCCGATCCCCCACGAGGATGATCTTGGCGTCAGCTTCGGTGACGGCGCCAAGCAGCGCGTGCATGTCCCGCGAGGAGAGCAGGCCGGCCTCATCGACAATCAGGACGGTCTGCTTGTCGAGCACCTTCTCGCCGGCTTTGAGCCGCGCGATCCAGGAGGCCGTTGCCCGGGCTTCGATGCCGAGGTCATCCCGGAGCATGTTGGCGATTCGCCATGCGGAAGCGGCACCGATCACCCGACATCCGGCTTTCGCGTATCCTTGCAAGACTGGCGCGAGCAGTGTGGACTTGCCGACCCCAGGGGCGCCTTCGACGATAACGACCGCCGAGCTTGTCGTTGCGGCGAGCGCCGCTTCCGACTGCTCGGCGGTGAGCCCCAAGGCTCCGCAACGGTCCCTCAGCGATTTCTGATCGACGAAGTGCCAGGACTGGTTCGCGAGACGTTGCGCCTGTTCGACGACCTCCCGCTCGATCGCGAGCATCTCCGGCGTCGAATAGCAGGGCAGGCCAAGGGCATCATGCCCAATTTCCAGAAAGGCTCCCTGGCTCAGCAGGCGCTTGAGTTCAGTTTCGGCGCGCTCGGCTGGCAAGCCGGTGCCGACCAGGGCGGCAGCGACGGAACGCAGGAGCTCGCGCCGCTCAATCACGCTCTCACGTTCGGTGAGGATCGCCGGCAGGGCGGCCAACCGGTCGGAGAGCAGCCCTTCGTCGGCTTCCTGATTACGCGCCTTCGAGGGGGCCCTCAAGCTTTCGGAAAATGATCCGGTGTCGAGGCCCAGCGATTGCGCGGCGTCGCGCCAGACATCCTCGCGCCCGAAACTTACACTCTCCCGCTTGCTGCTTCTCGTCGCCTTGGCGATGGCGGCGGCCAGTGCGGTGGCCTCGCCGCTGGTGACGCCATGTTCAGCGAGTTCCTCCTCGATCTCCTGACGACGCGCGCTGAAATACGTAATCGTGGCACCATCCACGCCGGCGATTTCGAAGATGCCGTTCTTGCCGACACGATCGATATCAAAGCCGAGCGTCGTCAGCTCATGTGCGAGGGCGGCGTGATAGGTCGCGCCGGCCGCCATCTTCCAGTCGCGGATCACCTTGGAGTGAAGAGCTCCAATTGTGCCGTCGCTCTGGCGGGTCGAGATGTTCATGCATACGCAATGCGTATGCAAATTTGCATCTGCGAATATGCGCCCGTCGGCGTGTTTTGAAGGTCGGCTTTCGCCATGCTGAAACGTGGCGGCCGTGAGTGCGACCTTCTCGAGCGACATGCCATTGCGGCCCCGGCGTGCCCAGGTCGCCTCGCGCTCCAGCATGCTCAGCGTCGCCCTGACGGCTCGCTGCTGCGCAGCCTCGATGAGACGCTTCGTCTCGGGCGTTGCCAGCCCCCAGACCAGGGATACCGAGCGCGGCGCGCTGAGTGTCACGTCGAACGCGCTTGTCCGCTCCTTATGGCGGCGGATGTTATCCAGCAGGGGCTGCCCATCCGCGTCGACGGCATTGTACAATTGCTCGAAGGTCTCGCGCTCGACTTGCGCGCCGTCTACAACGCCAAAATCACCCGCCGGCGCGTACCAGAGGCCCGCAGGTTCGGCGTCGCCGAGGTAATACTCGGTCTGGCGCGTGTAGTAGCTGGCGCTTGCTGCCGGATTCCAGGTTGCAACCACGAAGAAGACCTCCGAATGGGAGGCCTTCCAATTAAAGCTCGTGGTAATGGGGGTCTCGGAAATGAATGAGCTTTTTGCTCATCAGCTGATTTCGACCTTCGATCGGCTGTTATGCCCGTTTTCCTCCTTGCCGCCGCATCATCCAGCGTCGGCAATCCAGGGTGCCGGGATGTGCGCTTCGCGCCGATCAGCCCAGGTCGTCAGCGGGACGTCGACGACAGCGAGCGTCGGAAAGCCCGTCACCAGGACGCGGATCGTTTTCCCGGCTGACATCTCGAACACGCCGAGCGCATCCGAGAGGAAGTCGGTCGTGATCGTATCGTCCCAAACGGTCTCCATCGGCTTGGTGATCCCTCGGGCCAACTCCTCCACGGTTGCATCGCGGCGCCTGCGGACCTGACGGCGTCCGACCCAGACTTCGCAGATCCGTTGTGCGGTTTCGCCCGGCTCCAGACGAAGAACCAATCGAATGCCAAAGCGCGCTTCGACAACTGAGCCTTGCTCTTGACCGAACATAGCGGTGATCTGACCGAGGTCCTGCACGGTGGCGATCGTGTTCACATGCAGTTCGCGCCCAAGCGCGAGCAGTCGCGGCAGACGCTCGATTGGCACCTCCGGGAATTCATCGAGCAGCATGGTCAGGTGCTCCGTGCCGGCGCGACGGCGAGTGGAGACGAGCGCCCCGGCGGCCACCCGCTCCGCCAAGAAGCTGCCGACCGTGGAAGAAAGCTCGGCATACTCGCCCGACTTCTGCAGAAGCAGCGTGCGCGGGAGCTGGGAGCCTGGCGCCAGCCAGTCGCGCACGGTGAACCGCCGCGATGAGTCGACCTCCGACCAGGCGCGCGCGAGCGGCTCTATCACGCTCAAAACCGTCACCCAGAGCGTGATCAGGATTGACATGACGGTGCGGTTTTCTTCAGGATCGTCGCCGAAATTCAATAGTGCAGCGCTCTTCCCGCCGCTCTCGAGCAGCATCCGGCGAATATCTGCCAGCGAGGAAAGTCCTGCCTCGGCAAGGTTGCTCCAGCCCCAGGCATCACCCGAGCGCGCGCGTAGCGCCATGATGATATCGGCAAGGAGGCTCCGCGTCGCATGGCCCCACATCGGATCCTGCTCGGAGACCGGGACGCATTTCGCCGCGAATTCCCGTGCGACGAGAGGATTGGTAATCTCGCGGCCGATGTCGATCGCCCACCCGCGCGCATCCTGCGGAGCCACCAGGATCATCGAATCCACGGGCAAGCCGGCCAGCATGTCCCCCTTCGCGTCGAACACGAATGTCCGGCCGCTCAGATCATTGAGGTACTGTTCGGCAAATGCCCGCAACAAGCCGGTCTTGCCCGACCCTTGCGTGCCGACCAACAAGAGGTTGCGCGCTGCGGAAGCCGCATTCAATTGCACCTGCGGGAGGAGCCACAGATCATGCGCCTGCGGCGGGCCGTGACGATGAACCGCATGGCGCAGCGCGCGGAACGCATAAGGTCCGGTCTCGATGCGCCGGCCGCGCGTGACTGTGAGGTTCTCGATCGGCGGAGTATCAGCATAAGCGAAGCAAAAGGCAAAGCCGCTTGCCGCCAGAACCGCAAGAGCGATAGTGGCAAGCCGCCTGGCTCCGATCGGTGACTCCAGCAACTGCGCTGTGATCGCCTGGATCCAGTCAAGCCGGCACACGATCGGCCAGCTCGAATGGCCGCACCTCTCGCCCCGAAGGTTCTGAAGGATTTCGTGAAAGGCGACGTCGCTGGCGAGGCTGACGTTGCCGTGGAACAGCACGTCGACGGTTGGCGGCGCGATGAGAAAGAGCGAGATCGCGCCCGCGACGAGCGTGATCAGGGCAGCGCCGAGCGCCACGAGCAGGGCGGGCTGAAACAGCCGGATGGGATTGTTCATGATGGATTTTCTCGCTGTCAGATGGTCAGTGCTATTGCCAAACCGAACACGATTCCGATTCCCGCCAAGGCGCCGAACAGCAGGGCGGAGATCTCGAACGGGAGCGGCACGGTCTGCTTGTCGCGCCAGCCGAGATCGGCCGACGTCTGCTCGGTGAGTTCGACCTCGACCTCGGGCTGGATCGTCGTGTCGATGCCGCGCGTCGGTACGCTCACGGTCGTGACGAAGGACAGCAGGCCCTCCTTGCCGAGTGGGATGAGCTTGCGCGGATCGAAGCTTTCCGGATCCTCTCGGAACTCGGCTGCGTAGTTGCAGCCGAGTTCCTTGCGGCTGGCGAAAGCATCCGCCGTGGCCGTGGCGACCACTTCCTCGAAGGCTTCGCTAGCCATTGTTGCCGCCCTCGAACGCGATCAGCTTGTCGAACTCGGCAAACATTTCCGAGCACCAGGCCGCGACATCGCCGCGGATCATTTTGGCCTCGGGCCGCGGCAGTCCCGTCACCCTCATGATCTCGTCGATCGGCATCGTCACCGCATCAACGAGGCGCGCGCCGCGCGCCTCAAAGGGACGCCAACTGCCGGCCTCGATCATCGGCATGCGCAGGGTGATCGCGTTTTTGGCGAGGGGCATGATCGAGGTGCGGTATGCCTCCGCGGCATCGCTCGCCGGATGCAGATCGCTCACGGCGCCATCGCGCTGGTTCTCGATCAAAACCAGACGAGCGTTGGGGAGTACTTCGAGAAAGCTCGAAGCTGACTTCGCACCCCGACGCATCGACTCAGCCTGGGCGGTGAACGGCGTGATCACGAAGACCTCGACGCCGAGCGCCGAGAGATCCTCCTGTAGGTCCACCATCCCCGCCCACAATGCGCCGCGCGCAGCTTCGTTGGCGCCGAACTCGACGACGCCGAGGCCGCCCGCCATGGCCATCATCTCGAGGACGTCGTACAGCGGCGTCAGAGCGCGCAGTGCGGCGCTGGGATCGCGGCGCGCCAGCTTGACGTCGGTCGCGATCGACACGACCTGTGACCCCAGGATCGAAAGCGACTTTCCCTGGGTGTCGACCTCAACGATCCCGGTGGGGATGCCGGCAATCCGCGCGCGCTCCGACAGCGCGTGGCCGACCAGGCTCTTTCCATCCCCACCTTTGTCCTGCGTGATGATCGTGGCTGCGGGCAACTTCAGCGGCAGCGCCGCGCTCTCACCGGAATTACGCATCTTCTTCGACATGATTTCCTCTCGGCTGGGATCTTCAGCGATCCATAGTCAGAGGAGCCCGCGCGCCCGGTACCCGTCTCGGAAATGAATGACCGAATTGTGCGGGAGGTCAGGAATTCGACCTTCCGCTGTCGCAACCTCAGAGCCGGACCTAGTCCAGAGGCGTAAAATTCTGTCCGTGAGCGATCGCTTTGCTCAGCCGATCCTTCCCCTCAGGCAGTACCAGGATGTCGAGGACGCACTTGGCCAAATACCGGTGAACATCGCGGTACATCGCGCCCTCGGCACGGCCCTTCTCGCCCAAGATCAGCTCGTCCAGGTCCTTGACCTCTTCGGGGTCGAAGACGGCTTGATGCCCGCGGCCGATTTGGCCCAGCTTGCGAGCAAGCCGAAATTCCGGGGTCGCGAGCATGTGGTTGACAGCGACGAGATTGGGATCGACATCGGCGGCCACCGCAATGAACGCCAGCTCGACCGCCGAAAACTCGTTTCTGATGAACAGTTCATGCTGCTGGAGCGTCATCGGCTCTCGGTGGAAGGGATCATTGCCCTTCGGCGTCCGCTTCAACGCTTCAACGTCCTTCGCGCGCTTGGCGAGCTGGTGCTTTTCTTCTGCGACCTCTTTGGTATGAAAGCACGCCTTCGCCAGCGTGTGGACCCAGTTCGCCGCAGCCTTGATCGCATCCTCGAACTCCGCTCGCGACCAGCGGGCGCCGTCAACACAATCGCGAATCTGCCCGATGACGGCTGCTTCTGCCTGGGCTGGGTCGGTCAGGCCCGGGAGCCAGCGGACCGCGAGCTTTTCGCCTTCCGACCTCAGCGTCTCGAACAGCGCAAGACGGCGATCTTCCTCGCTGAGGCCGTCGTCTGCCGCCTTTCCTTTGGTCGGGATCCCGGGCACCCAGGCAAGCTCTGCAAGCGTATTCAAGCCGGCGCCCTTGACCACCGACACCTCAGCGCCATCGAACTGCGCGTGCATGCAGGACAGCAGGGCACCGATTTCCGGATCTCGCCGAAAGACCTCGAATTCCAACGCCTCGCGAACGGTGAGCTCGACCTCACGCTTGAGCCGGCCGCCGCGTTGTCGAGCGAGTCGCAAGTCCACCAGCGACAACATCCGAAGTAGCGGCCCAGTGCGGAACTGTTGCATTTCCGCGTGCGACAACGCGAACGGCGTCCTCTGCAACTCCGCTTCCGAAATGATCAGGCGCTCCGGCTCTTGTTTTAGACGATGAATCCGCTCCCAGACCTCTGGACGAACGCTTTGCCACCATTCCGCGGCATGGTCGGGGTGCACGAAAAAGAACGGCAACACCCATTGCATGGGCAAAGCGTCGATCGGACGATCAGAGGCCTCGACCTCTGCGCGGCACGCGGCGGCCAACCTCTCGATCTTTTGGAGGATCCTCGGGAGATTGTTCACGCGATGCTGCTCCTCAAAGGTACTTGCTTGTGTATCGATTGTTCTCAGTTCGTCCGTCCGCAGACTGCCTACTTGCGGCCGGCGCGCGACTGAATCGCTTCCAGGGTGGGAGCGGCGACATCGATGCCGAAATCAGTGAGGAAGGATGCGGCAACCTCCGCCTCAGCAATCCGGTCGCGCAGGAACCGCTCACTGCATCCGAGCTGGCCGAGGACCGTCTTGCAATTGGCCAGCGCAATCATGTTCCGCGCGATTTCGCGACGCGCGGAAAATTTGATCCTCCGCAGAATGAGGTTCGCCCCGGCAAGGGCGACGACTTCCTCACCATAGGAAGCAATCGCTTCGTCGGGCTCCGGCGTACGCGGCAGACGACCGAGATGCCGGATCGTGGAATGAACAGCTTCGTGGACAACGGTGTCGACGAGACCGGCGACGTTGTCGTGCTTGAGCAGATTGAGCCAGATCAGCGGCTCGTGTCCCGGAACGACCAGCGTCAACCCAAATCTTTCCTGACGGCGCGCCAGGTGCCTGGGGAGAACGGCGTCGGCGCCGATAACCACACTGAGATCGGCGAGTTGCGCCAGCAGGTCCTGGAATCCTGCGTTCTCGATCCCGTCAAGCTTTTCCAGCGCTTGCGTCACGTTCATATGGCTGCGGATGTGACGGTACCGCGACGCGAGCTCGCTCTCGCGGGCCATTGAGCGATCGAGCTGCCTGCGATCGGCCGTCGGTTCACGCCACTCCGGGCTGCTCTTTGCCATGTTGCCTACTCCTACTTTGTGTCTGTGCTCGGCAGCCGCAGCGTCGGCGGGTTTGGGGCTAGTCGTAGTCACTCAGGACACCGAGGCTCGGTGCAGCATCGCCAGACCGCGTGCCAGGTGGACGTGCCCAACCCTGTGGACTTCCAGGCTGAACTCCTCCAGCGCGGACCTGGATGCCGTCACCGAGGCCACGGTCACGCCTTCGATGGTGTCGAGCGTGATGAAGAAAGCGTCCCCGTCGACACAAACGATCTGCTGGAACGGCTCGCCCGGGAGGACCGGCCAGCCCTTCACGGCCTCCTCGATGCTCGCCACGAGAGACTCGATCGCGATCTCGATCCATTCGGCGCGCACCCCCGCATAGTCGGAGCTGTGCTTGGGCACGCCGATGCTCGCCGTCACCGGGTTGAGGCCGTTTGCCAGCAGCTCATACAATTCATCGATGACGAGGTTGGGATTGCGCTCCCTCGCACGATTGACGTGCGTGATCGGGAACGCCAACACCTGCGGCTTGTCGACGGAGGCTTCGTTTCCGTTGCGCTCGACGCCATACCACCAGCGATCGTACGGCTGCATCACCGGATCATCGAATTCGTTGTCAACGGGATCGGCGCCACGGCCGTCCGGCTGCTCGGCGAGGCTCTGCAGAGTTTTCTTGACCTCGCCGCACGCAGTGAGGATTCCACGATCAGCGATCGCGGCGCAGCGCAGATCAACCAGGGCCTTGCGCAGAGCGCCGCCGACGCCCATTCCGTTGCGAAAGAGATCCATATTTGCGATCTCAGGAACGGCGATCCGGATTAACTCGGGCGTCACCAACACCCAATCCTCCATCTGGGCGTAGGTCAGCCTGAGGTGTCCCGATCCGTACAACAGGTCCAGGCAGGGCGGGAGAGCTGCGCGCCCCTTCGCCTGAATCGGCCAGAAGTCCAACAGCCGAGCCTGGACGATAGTCTGATCGGGGATCAAATCGCTCATTGTGAGTGTCCTGTTGTTGTCGAGCCTGCTCAGCTGCGCTCGCTGTTTGCGCTTGTCCTAATGAGCCTTGCGCCGCGGCGGCGTCGGCAAGAATGCAAGATGGAGCCTGTCCTCGAGGAAGGCGCACGTCTGTTCGATCGTCGTGCGATCGGGCTTCTCTTCGAAGGCGTTCCATGCGAGCCGGAAGCGGATGATGTCGCGCTCGCCGATGGTTTCGATCTTGTAGCAAGTCCGTGCAATGGACAGGACTTCCGTGGCGATCGGGTCTTCTGCCTTCTGGTCAGCAGCGGCCATGTTGGCGATCAGCCGCTTGACCGCCCGGGAGAAGATCGGATCAAGCACTTTCTCGAAATCGGGGTGATGGATGGCATAGCCGCAGCCGATTTCGTCAGTCTTCTTCACGGAGGATGCCGCTACTGCAGCATACGTGATATCCGGATGAGCGGTCACGCCACAGGCGGCGTCGCGATCAGATCTCCGCGTGTAGGCCTCGGTGGTGTAGTGGTCGACCGCCATCGCCAGGCGTGCGCCGGGCGTGTCCGGCGTAAACCCGACCGGGAGACGGAAAAGATCGCGCAGTTCCTGGGATTCACGAAGCTCCGGTTCAGCGTAGTACAGCTTGCTCATCGTCATAGCTCCTTATGTGGTCTAAAGCTTCAGCAGCGCGCGGACCTGGTCGGCCGCATTGCCACGGAGCCGCCTCACCTTGCGACCGATCTTCACGAGATCGCGGTCGGCCAGAATGGCAGCGATGTCGCGGCGAACCACCTTTGAACTGATAGCCTTCGCGACCTGCATGATGAGGACGCGGGCGTCGTTATCTTCCGGGGCGACGACATTGATTTGCTTCAGGCCGTCGGCCAGCTGACGCTGGCGCTGATCGGCCTTTCGCTCGGCGTCAGTCCGAGTCTCACGCTTCTCGTTCGTCGAGCCAGTCAACGACTCGATCGGCTCGATGAACGCGCGCACCTCCCGCCAGCCGTCCCGCTTCAGGCGGGCCTTCGAGATGCGCGGCTCCGGCTCGTCCGATCGCTTGCCATGCTCGGGATCGGAGTCGAAGTTCATGTCCATGTGACTAGTCCTGTGTCTAGGCCGCCGACGCGGCGTCAATCGGTACTCGCGGAGACGACGGCCGCACACCGTCACCGGCGGCAAGCGTAGTTCATCGTCGTGCGCAAACTTCCGGGGGGGGCCCGGGAAGTTTCCGCCGCGTTTGCGTGTACGAGTCGCCCTGAAGCTGCGCCGAACAGCCGCAGCAGCAGTGAAAGCGAGACCAATGTCGAAAGCCGTCTCGATGAATAAGCGCAAACAGGAGAGCGCAACGCCCACATCTCCAAAGAATGCACCCGTTCGGCTGCCCGACCTGATTATCGATCGGGCGGATCTGCCGGCCGCCGCCGCACGGTTGGCTGACCGGCTGTCGGCGGCCGACACCTTCTTTCAGAGGGCCGAGGCGTTGGTGAAGGTGGTGGAGTCAGAGCGCGGACCAACCGCCCGGCCGATCACTGTTCATGACGTGGTAAATCATGGCCACCGCGTCTGCCGGCCGGTCCTTCAAAAGATCATTCAGGGTGAGATTGTGCTTGAGCCGGTGACGCTGCCGGACCGCGTTGCACGCCTGTACCTCAATCTCCACGACAAATGGACAGTCGGCCAATTGAACGGCATCTGCCGCGCTCCGATCCTCTCGGACGATGGCAATATCCGAGTCGCTCAGGGTTATGACCCTGAGACCGGCCACTGGTGCGCAGGTATCGATGCGCCCGGCATCCCAGAGCGTCCGTCGAGACTGCAGGCAGAGAGGGCGCTCCGCATCTTGCGCAGCGCCTTCGCGACATTCCCCTTCGCCGATGCATGCATGGTGAGTCGCTCGGCGAGCACGAGTGCCATCGATCTGTCGAAGCCGCCGGGCATCGACGAGACAAGTCACCTTTGCGCCGTGCTTACGGCCGTCTGCCGACCCAGTCTGCCGTTGGCCCCTGGCTTTGTTTTCCGCTCGCCGCAGCTCTCCGGCGCCGGCACCGGGAAGGGCAAGCTCGTCCGATCCATCGCGCGCATCGCCTACAACACGGTGCCGAGGCCGTTCACGAGTCCGGGCGCGCAAAGTGAGCTGGAGAAGCGCCTGACCGCTTCGCTCGTCGAGGCCGATCCCGTTATCTTCCTGGACAACGTCAACTCGGAGACTCTGAAATCGAACCTTTTGGCTCAGATCGCCACGGAAAATCCCTGCTCCATCCGCCCGTTCGGTATCAATACCAAGATGGTCACGGTGACGACGAACGTCTTTCTGGCGATCACGGGCAACGCCGTCCGGGTCGCCGAAGACCTGGCGCGCCGATTTCTGTTCGTCAATCTGGACGCCGGATGCGAGGATCCCGAGCGTCGAGCCTTCGATGGAAATTTTTCCGCGATGGTAGACCGGCAGCGCGGCGAACTGCTCGCTGCCGCACTGACGATCTGGCGGTGGGGCCGTCAGAACCGCCCCAAGCCGGGTCTCGAGCTCGGAAGCTTCGAACAGTGGGCCGAGTGGTGCCGCGATCCGCTGCTTGCACTGGGTTGTCCTGATCCGGTCGGCCGGATTGCGGATGCCAAGCGTGACGACCCGGATCGCCTCCAGCTCCTTGAATTCTTCCAGGAATGGCACCGGCTCTATGGCGACCGCGCTGTTCGCGTGAGCGAGCTTGATCTGAAGTTGCGCCAGCTTGCAGAAGGCCACGGCACAACCCGCCAGAAATTCGCGACGTTCGTCGCCAATCTGACGGGAACGCGCGCTGCAGGTTTCGTCTTGATCCGCAATTTGCCGATCGGAAAATGGAGCGCGGCCACGTACGCGCTCAAGAGCACGGGTAACTAGACCCGCGCCCCGGGCTCCCACGCACCAGCCCTTGGGACTTCCAGATCATCGGGACCATAGGGGGCACCGGACGCGGGCCGGTGCCCCCTTGCAGGTTAGACAATTCAGTTTGCCGGGAATCCACAATTTATCGCCTGGCCACTGCTGTTTGGAGTGGCAACACAGCCATGTGAGAATACCTGCTTCTTAGTCGTCTTCGAGCTTGACCTGGGCGCCGGTTGTTCCCATCTCGCAACCCTCAAAGATCGAAGTAGTGGCGGGCTCTATCGCCAAGTAATTAACCAATGCATCGCTTCAGCAGATGCATTCAACGAAATCGTTACCTTTGACCGATGCTAATGCCTTCTCTGGGCTGGTGCTCCGCGGCGGCGCCGGCGCAAACGTCATCAATCAGAGATGAGGCAGTTGTGGGAATTGCTGTACCCTTTATCGGCTACGTAAAGGCAAGGGGAAGAGAGTCCGTACGCCACAAGCGGGATGCCGAGGACAACGGCAGGCACATCGGGGCGATTGAAGCATTTTTCAGCGTTGTTGAGACGGCAGACCCAAAATGGTTTTCGCCGTTCTTGCGTCAGCCTCGAGGGGCTCAGTGGTCACCTTGCGTCTCAAGAGTCTTATTGGAGACCGACGATGTCCGACGTCCGCAACTAACGAAATTCTTGAAGAGGGCCGGCGACAGTACGCTTGTGATCTCGGCATGGGAGGATCTCTTTGAAGTGAGAAACGATATCGTCGACGAGCTGGTGGAACGATGCCTGAGCAGGTGGAGTCCGATCCTACGCATCGATCAGCCGCACGCCGCGCTAACGCCGGCGCTCGCTCGGCAATCTGGTTCGAACTTGCCTCACTTGATCATGCGCAATCAAGCCAAGGTTCAAGATGCTATCGAAGCGAGAGTTCGTCCTCTTTTGCCGATCACTTAACAAGGCGGGCTATGATCCGTTTCACTATGTACCTCGGGCATCGGGGTCATAGGGTCCATCGCTATGGAGGCATTCGGAGCGCCAGCGACCCTGGTCCGCCTGCTTCCGTAGGAGAATGCACTCATTCGAGCCAAAGTTCGATCGCGCATATCCTATCAAAATTCAGTCATTTCAGAGTCAGAGTATGGCCGGAATTTCTGTGACGGGTTGACAGCCGAGAGAGTCTCGCGGCGCCCGTCGTGGAGATATCCCATGACGCAACTGAATGTCCTGCACGCCGCTCGCGATGAGCATGGCGGTTATAAGGTGGATGTGAGCCGCGGTGAGCGCGTCGGTCGCGTCTCCTCGGAATGGTTCTCCCGGCCGGCGGACGAGCGGTACTTGTCGCTCACCGAGCTTCACGCCGCCGTTCAGGGCCGCGCCGAGCGAAGCCGGACCCGGACAGTCGAAAGCGAGGCGATCCGGGTGGAAGCCAATCGCGATAACGCGGAGCGGCTGACGCTCATGTTGCCGGGCGAGAGCGCACCTTTGTCGCCAACCCATTGGAGCTTCGGTCAGCTCGCAACGATGGTGGGCGCGCCATCCGCGTATTTGCGGCAGCTTCCGGCGCCACTCGCGGCCATCAACTTGCAATACGGACTGACCTCGAATCGAGCATTATCTTGACTCTGTGATCCTGTCTCAGAATCAGGCATGGAGCCGCGTCACCGGTGCTGCGGTGAAGCTCTTCAGACGTCCGGGTCAAGCGTTCCCGCAGCGTAAGCGAGGACAACGCTTGACGCGG
>NKIY01000029.1 GCA_002256345.1 Bradyrhizobiaceae bacterium PARB1
ATTCGGCTTCCTCGCCCGATAGCTCCATCGCCCTCAGTCTCCTCCTGGCTGCCTGAACAACCAAGAATCGCAGACCACAAACCGAGGGGAAACCCATCAATCAAATGGGGACAAAGCTTCGCTTACGACTGATCGTCCCGTCCGCGCATGCAAATCACCCCGTGCGTTCGCTTCTACCGAATCACAGGTCTTTGTTGTCGTCGAGAATAGTTTTTCAGCAGCCTGCTAAACCGATGCGACCTGCAATGAGCCACCCAACTCACCTCGGCGTCGACCAAAGGGGGGACACCCAATTCAAACCACAAGTTAACGGGGATTGCGGGCCGGGTCTAATCCCCGGCCCGCATCCTCATCGTCGGGCGCTAACGCGCGGCGGCGTCTGATGCATGAACCATAGCTTCAGGCCGGCCAGCACGGCGACGACCAGTCCGACGATGACGTAGGCCCATCTTGCTGTTGTCTGAGGCGCGAAACTGAGCACCCAAGGCGACACCAGAACCCACAGGCCGAGCACGAGATTGATCCATTCCTCCCACTCGGCGAATTTTGTGAGCGCTGCGATCGCCACAATGCCAATGAGGATGCCGCTCACCCACGCGTTAGGCGCCGCAGCATGGTCGGATGCAAATCCAAATATCCACGGTGTCAGAAACAAGAAAGCCGCGAGGATGAGATTGACGACGTCAACACCGGATTCTTTCCATTTCAACTCCATCATTTCGACCTCCTACGTTGAAGATCAGTTACATACCCATGCCCAGCTAAGGGCGTTGCCGGTCCAACGTGTACGGCCGCTGCACCGGAACTGGTACTACAAGGCGCGCCGACGGCCCGACCCCAAGCGGCACACGTTTCGATCCTGCGCCCCTCATGCCGCGCGCGCTCCGCCGCTCGGTGTCTGCTTGCGCCCGATCACCAAACCCGCGGGTTCTTCCAGGTCGATCAAAGCGTCGATCACCTTGTCTAGCCGTGAGAAATCCGTCCGCGCAGTTTCCCGCTTCTTGGCATCGTCGCTGCGGTACGCTTCGAGCGCCCAGCGGCGCAGGATTTCGCGTTTCTGCTCAAGCGAGAGTTGGGGATGCCGGACGACCCGTTCGGGTTCGCCGAACGCCACAGCGGGGTTGATCAACGCGCGATCGAGATCGATTCCGTCGTTCGTAGCCCGAACCCCGAGCGCGCGTTCGACCCATTCGAGCCTGCGGGTGCAGGGGCGGCGGTCGATGATTCGGGGCGCCAGGTGATCCGGATTGCCAGGTTTCGACTTCTCAGCCATCGGGCTTTGGGCCTGCGGCGCCTCGGCAAGACCTTGCACGACGAAATTGAGGTCCTGTCGTTTGGCATAGGCGACCGCGGCCTCGGCGGATGGGAAGTCCAATTCGACCTGGGACAGGGTGTCGGTCGCCCCGGTCCATCCCATCAGGGGTTCGATGAAAGGGGCCGCGCGCTGCGCGAAACGGAGCTTCCAGCGCCGTGTGTTGGCTTTCCCGGAAGTCATTGCCGATCGCGCCGGCCGGTAGATTATCGCCGTCGTATCCGGCGGGAAGGCGCGTTGAGCAAACGGCCCGCTATTGCGGGGCGGGCAATTGTCCTCGCCCTCATGCTGTAGCGTGCCATCGATGAGGTCGAAGGGGTGATCAGACCCCACACTCGACCGCCGTAGCGGATTCAGGTCGTAGCTCCTCATAGCCACATCCTCTGTTGAGCAACATGGATACAAGGGATGCCGGATGCAGCCGGCGCACACCATTTTTCCATTACCGGCCCACGAAAGGCGCCTATAAAAAAATTAGGAGGCGAGCTTCGCATGTCAAGTGGAGGAAGCGCTCCCGACGATCACCTTGCGGCGGCGCTGCTGGGAAAGGGCTTGGGGTTACCTACCTCTGGTTGAGGTCGGCCGGAGGGCCGCGCCGTCGTGCCGGCGCGGCAAAGGAAATGGACCCGCCTCGGTGTGTCGCGATCCGGCACCCCCGGACCAATGGCGTGTCGCGCACAACGCCATTTTTTCGGGGACCCCTTGAAGCGCAAAAATGACCCACCTAGGTCGAAATACTGCAGCCGTGGGATTAGCCAATCGATGGCTGCGATTCCTTTATCCGTTCACGAATTCGCAGCTCTGGGAGAAGAACAATGAAATTCCGTCCGCTTCATGATCGGGTGGTCGTCAAGCGCATTGAAGCAGAGGAGAAGACCGCCGGCGGCATCATCATTCCTGACACCGCCAAGGAGAAGCCGCAACAGGGCGAAGTCGTCGCGGTCGGACCAGGAGGACGCGACGAGACCGGCAAGCTCATTCCGATCGACGTTCAGACTGGCGACCGCGTGTTGTTCGGCAAGTGGTCAGGCACCGAAGTCAAGATCAATGGCATCGAGTACCTGATCATGAAGGAAAGCGACATCATGGGCGTGCTGGTCGAGTGCCAAGGTAGTCAAATTCTCGGTCGATGCCCGCGAGAAGATGCTGCGTGGCGTCGACACCCTCGCCAATGCCGTGAAGGTTACGCTTGGTCCGAAAGGACGAAACGTTGTCATCGAGAAGTCGTTCGGCGCGCCGCGCATCACCAAGGATGGTGCTCGACGACAAGTTCGAGAACATGGGCGCCCAGATGGTGCGTGAAGTAGCGTCGAAGACGTCCGATCAGGTTGGCGACGGCACCACCAGCGCGACCGTCCTCGCCCAGGCGATTGTGAAAGAGGGGGCGAAGGTGGTCGCCGCAGGCATGAACCCGATGGATCTCAAGCGCGGTATCGATCGTGCGATCGAGGTTCCGGTCGAAGATATCGAGAAGAGTTCCAAGAAAAAAATAACGTCCAACGACGAAGTCGCGCAGGTCGCGACCATTTCGGCCAACGGTGACACCAAGATCGGCCGCTTTCTGGCCGACGCCATGAGAAAGGTGGGCAACGAGGGTGTGATCACGGCCGAGGAGGCCAAGTCGCTGCAGACCGAGCTCGAAGTGGTGGAGGGGATGATGTAGTTCGACCGGGGGAGGGTGTCAGAAAGAATGTGTAAGCAGGTTTCTGTGAGTTTACCTTACCGAGGAGACTCACATGACGACCGACACGACGATTACACCTGAACTACTGGATCAACTGCTTGCTAACTATGAGAAGCC
>NKIY01000019.1 GCA_002256345.1 Bradyrhizobiaceae bacterium PARB1
ACGCCCCGCCCGTCTCGGCGAGCACCTTCGTGATCGCAGCCGTCAGCGACGTCTTGCCGTGGTCAACGTGACCGATCGTGCCGATATTGCAGTGCGGTTTGTTACGTTCAAATTTTGCTTTGGCCATGATTCTCTCCTCTGGGTCGTCAGCTTGCGCTTACGACGATCAGGCAAACTTCTTCTGGACTTCGGCCGACACGTTTGCCGGCGCTTCAGCGTAGTGATCGAATGACATCGAGAACGTTGCACGACCCTGGCTCATGGAGCGCAGCGTGTTCACGTAACCGAACATGTTCATGAGCGGCACCATCGCGTTGATGACGTTGGCATTGCCGCGCATGTCCTGGCCCTGAATCTGGCCGCGACGCGAGTTCAAGTCGCCGATGACCGAACCGGTGTAGTCTTCCGGGGTCACGCATTCGACCTTCATGATCGGCTCGAGCAGAACGGACTTGCCCTTCTGCAGAGCGTCACGGAGAGCCGCACGCGATGCGATTTCGAACGCCAGCGCCGACGAGTCGACGTCGTGGTAAGCGCCGTCTACCAGCTGAACGTGAACGTCAACCACGGGGAAGCCCGCGACCACGCCCGACGACATCACGCTGTTGAGGCCCTTT
Organism: Bradyrhizobiaceae bacterium PARB1; assembly: GCA_002256345.1. Lineage (GTDB taxonomy): Bacteria > Pseudomonadota > Alphaproteobacteria > Rhizobiales > Xanthobacteraceae > Tardiphaga. The sequence goes on from NKIY01000019.1 coordinate 618, forward strand.
TCGACGCCCGGGATGTATTCCTTCGGAACCGCACCACCGACGATCTTCGACTCGAACACGAAGCCCGAACCCGGCTCGCCCGGCTCGACCACGAACTTGACGCGGGCGAACTGGCCGGTACCACCGGTCTGCTTCTTGTGGGTGTAGTCGACTTCAGCGCGCTTCGTGATCTTCTCACGGAAGGCAACCTGCGGAGCGCCGATGTTCGCATCGACCTTGTAGGTGCGCTTCAGGATGTCGACCTTGATGTCGAGATGGAGTTCGCCCATGCCCTTCAGGATGGTCTGGCCGGACTCGTGGTCGGTCGACACGCGGAACGACGGATCTTCCGCAGCGAGCTTGGCGAGAGCAACGCCCAGCTTTTCCTGGTCGGCCTTCGACTTCGGCTCGATCGCGATTTCGATCACCGGCTCCGGGAATTCCATGCGCTCGAGGATGACCGGGTTTTCCGGATCGCACAGCGTGTCACCGGTACGGGCTTCCTTGAGGCCAGCCAGAGCGACAATGTCGCCGGCATAGGCTTCCTTGATGTCTTCACGGTTGTTCGCATGCATCAGCAGCATGCGGCCGATACGCTCTTTCTTCTCACGGGTCGAGTTCACCACGCCGGTGCCGCTCTGGAGAACGCCAGAGTAAATACGGCAGAAGGTGATGGTGCCGACGAACGGGTCGTCCATGATCTTGAACGCGAGCAGAGCCAGTGGCTCCTTGTCGTCGGCCTTGCGGATGACCTCGTTGCCATCTTCGTCCTGGCCCTTGATGGCCGGAACGTCGAGCGGCGACGGCAGGTAGTCGACGACGGCGTCGAGCAGCGGCTGCACGCCCTTGTTCTTGAAAGCCGAGCCGCAAAGAACCGGATAGAACGCGCCAGTCAGCACGGCCTTGCGGATCAAACGCTTGAGGGTAGCTTCGTCCGGCTCGTTGCCGTCAAGGTAAGCAGCCATGGCGTCGTCGTCGAGCTCGACGGCGGCTTCGAGCATCTTCTCGCGATATTCCTTGGCCTTCTCGACCAAGTCGGCCGGAATCTCGACGACGTCGTACTTCGCGCCAAGTGCCTCGTTGTTCCAGACATAAGCCTTCATGATCACGAGATCGACCATGCCGACAAAGTCGCTCTCAGCGCCGATCGGCAGCTGGATCGCAACCGGCTTCGCACCGAGACGATCGATGATGTCCTGCAGACACTTGTAGAAGTCAGCGCCAGTCTTATCCATCTTGTTGGCGAAGACGATGCGCGGAACCTTGTACTTGTCGCCCTGACGCCAAACGGTTTCGGTCTGCGGCTCGACGCCCTGGTTGGAGTCGAGAACGCATACGGCGCCGTCGAGCACGCGCAGCGAACGCTCGACTTCAATGGTGAAGTCGACGTGGCCGGGGGTGTCGATGATGTTCAGCCGCTTGCCATTCCAATAGGCGGTGGTCGCAGCCGAGGTGATCGTGATGCCACGCTCCTGCTCCTGCTCCATCCAGTCCATCGTCGCGGCACCTTCGTGCACTTCGCCGATCTTGTGGCTCTTGCCGGTGTAAAAGAGGATGCGCTCGGTCGTCGTGGTCTTGCCAGCGTCGATATGCGCCATGATACCGAAATTACGGTAGTCCTCGATGGCATTTTGGCGGGGCATGAGAGTGTCCTTACGTGTCCGTTCGAGACGCGATTACCAGCGATAATGAGAGAAGGCGCGATTGGCTTCCGCCATCTTGTGCACGTCTTCACGCTTCTTCACCGCGTTGCCGCGGTTGTTCGAGGCGTCGAGCAGTTCGGCCGACAGACGCTCGGTCATGGTCTTTTCGTTACGGGCGCGCGCAGCGGTGATCAGCCAGCGAATACCGAGAGCCTGACGGCGGACGCTGCGCACTTCGACCGGCACCTGATACGTTGCACCGCCGACGCGACGCGAACGCACTTCGATGGTCGGCATGACGTTTTCGAGCGCCTGCTCGAACACGCCCAGCGGGCCCTGCTTGGTCTTGGCTTCTATCAGATCGAACGCACCGTAGACGATCTGTTCGGCGGCAGACTTCTTGCCGTCATACATGATCGAATTCATGAATTTGGTGACGATGATGTTCCCGAACTTCGGATCCGGGTTCACAACGCGCTTTTCAGCGGAATGGCGACGAGACATCGATAATCCCCGACTTACTTCGGACGCTTCGCGCCGTACTTCGAACGACGCTGCTTACGGTTCTTGACGCCCTGGGTATCCAGCACGCCGCGGAGGATGTGGTAACGCACGCCCGGCAAATCCTTGACGCGGCCGCCGCGGATCATGACCACCGAGTGCTCCTGGAGGTTATGACCTTCACCCGGGATGTAACCGATGACTTCGAAGCCATTGGTCAGACGCACCTTGGCGACTTTACGAAGCGCCGAGTTCGGCTTCTTCGGGGTCGTGGTGTAAACGCGCGTGCAAACGCCACGCTTCTGCGGCGACTGCTGCAGAGCCGGCACCTTCTTGCGCGCCTTCTGAATGACCCGCGGATTTGCGATCAGCTGGTTGATCGTCGGCATGTCAGCCTTCACCCTTTATTCGCGCGAAACCTCATGGCTTCGCAAAAATTGTTCGGAGCTCCCGGCCCCATCGGTCTCGCGTCACGCGAAAGAACTTCACGCAAAACGAAATAACGCCAACCATTCATCACTGAATGGATAGCGCTAACGCCGCAGAGGACCACGATGGTGACATCCGGCTATCGCCATCAGTCGTTATCGAGGTCATGCACTGAATTCGATCTCTCGAGATGATCCCAAGAGACCAAACGTCGTATCGGCATTGCCTAGATTTTAGCGACAGCGTCTGAGCATCTGGGTCGAGGTTGGTGCCCGAAGCGACTGGATTTTTAGGTCCGAAAAGCCGTCCGGGTGATCCGTACCGACACTGGCGAAGCTCACCGCCTGTCGTTAAGTGGCCGGGTTGTATCCGCAGGGGATAGGCAAGTCAACACCTATCCGCGTGCAAAATACGCTTGTGGCGCAGGGTTTTTAGCATGCGAAGGCCCTGAAAAACACGAGGAATCCGCACGGATTCAACGCCATCCACCACACAGTTCGCGATGTCGAAAACTGCAGTTTGATGACGCCTGGATGGAAGTCTGATGAGAATCCGGGACCTCCACAGGGGCGATTCCGGCCCCCTGCTCCCGATTCTGGCGTCATCATGCGATCAGAATCGGGAGAATCGCCGTTCAAGTTATTGCTGAGTCGTTAAGGCAGGCGGGCGATGACCTTGATCTCGAAATCGAAGCCCGCGAGCCAGTTGACGCCTACGGCGGTCCAGTTCGGATAGGGCTGCGTCGCGAATACCTTGGACCGGACGGCGCTGACCGTCTCGAACTGGACCTGCGGGTCGGTATGGAAGGTCGTGACGTCGACGATATCGTCGAAACCGGCTCCTGCAGCCTTCAGGACGTTGGCGAGGTTGTCGAAGGCGAGTTCCACCTGCTTGCGGAAATCGGGCTCCGCTGAGCCATCCTCCCTGCTTCCGACCTGGCCGGAGACGAAGAGAAGGTCCCCGGAGCGGATCGCTGCGGAATAGCGGTTGATCTCGTAAAGGGCCTGCCGGCCGGCGGGGAAGATTGCGTCGCGTTTGGCCATAGTGTCTCTCCGGTTTCCAAGCGGCGCGCGGGTTGATATACGCGCCGTATGTGAATATCTGGGAACATACGAACCGTATGTCAATATTGACATACGCGACGTATGCGATTTGGGAGAGCATTCGTGTCGACGGGCAAGCGTGCGCAAATGGTGGAAGAAACCCGGGGCAAGCTGATCCAGGCCGCCCGCAAGGCCTTCGCCACCAAAGGCTATACGGCAGCCTCGATGGATGACCTCACCAAAGAGGCCGGGCTGACGCGCGGCGCGCTCTATCACAACTTCGGCGACAAGAAGGGCTTGCTGCAGGCGGTCATTGACCAGATCGATGCCGAGATGCTGGCGCGGATGCGGGAGACGTCGCGCCAGGCGGCGACACCGTGGCTCGCCTTCCTCACCGAAGGCGTCGCCTATATCGAGATGGCGCTCGAGCCCGAGATCCAGCGCATCATGCTGCTGGACGGCCCCGCGGTGCTCGGCGATCCCTCGCAATGGCCGAACCAGACAGCATGCCTGCGCACGACCGCCCGGGCGATCGCGAAACTGATCGATGATGGGACAGTGAAGAATGTGGATGCGGAGGCGGCCGCTCGGCTGATCAACGGCGCCGCGTTGAATGCAGCGCTGTGGGTGGCGGCGGCGAAGGAGCCGACAAGCGTGCTGCCAAAGGCGGTGGAGGCATTTCGGCAGCTCGCTTCGGGATTGTTGCGGACGGAGAGCTGAAGCACTCTCACGCTGCCATCCCGCACACTTGTCATCCCCGCGACTGCGGGGATTCAGTAAACGACATCGGTGCAACTCGATTACTGACGGCGCTTACTGGATCGCCCGGTCGAGCCGGGCGATGACAGTCAGAGGAGACGACAACTACTCCTCGTCGTCTTCATCCTCATCATCCTCGTCTTCATCGTCCTCGTCGTCATCCTCATCGGCAACATGACGGCCCTGATTGTCCCACAGCTCGCGATAGGTGCCCCCGAGCGCCAGAAGCTGCACGTGCGAGCCGCGCTCGATTACCCTGCCCCCGCTGATGACGATGATCTCGTCCATATCGACCACCGAGGTCAGCCGGTGCGTCGATGAGATCATGGTCCGGCCCTCGGCCAGCTTGAACAACGTCGCGTTCAGCGCGGCTTCCGTGGTCTGGTCGAGCGCCGACGTGGCCTCATCGAGCAACAGCACCGACGGATTGCGCACGATGGCGCGCGCGATGGCGATGCGCTGGCGCTGGCCGCCGGACAGCGTGTCGCCGCGTTCGCCAACCTGCGTCTCGTATTTGTCCGGCAGGCTCATGATGTAGCGATGGATTTCGGCCTTTCTCGCCGCCTCCACCACGTCTTCATCCGTGGCGCCCTCCTTGCCGAGCCGGATGTTTTCGCGGATCGACATGTTGAACAGCATGTTCTCCTGGAACACGACCGCCATATGGCTGCGCAGCGACTCGCGCGTCACCTTGCGGATATCGACGCCGTCGATGGTCACCTTGCCCTCGTCAGGCATATAGAGCCGCAGGATCAGGTTGAGCAGCGTGCTCTTGCCCGAACCGGACGGACCAACAATGGCGATCTTCTTGCCGACATCGAGCTTGAGGCTGAGATTGTCGAGCACCGGCGCGCGGCTGTTCTCATACTGGAAGGTGACGCGATCAAAACTGATGTCGTGCTCGACGCGCGGCAGTTCCGGCGCATTGGGCTTGTCCGAGCCGCGGGTCGGCTCGTCCAGCATCTCATTCATGTGCTGCACAGCGGCAGCCGTCTGGATCGACACCGGAATAAAATGCATCACATGGGCGATGTTGTAGGACACCTCCCAGAACGCGCTTTCGAAGGTGACGAAGGTGCCAACGGTGATCTGGCCCTTGGTCGCAAGATAGGCGCCGATCGCCAGCACCACGAGATGCAGCAGCAGCACCGAGACGGTGACCGAACGCTCCACCATGGTGGAGAGAAAGGTCGCCGCCGCGATCTTCTTGCGGGTATCGTCATTGCGCAGCCGGAACCAGCCCATCGTGCGGCGCTGCAGACTGAAGGCCTTGATCACGGCCTGGGCCGCGATGTTTTCCTGGATGGTGCCGAGGATCGAGGCTTCGCTCTGCTTCTGCTCGTAATTGGCTTGCACCGCCTTCGGCGTGAGGATACGCGGGCCGATCAGCGTGATCGGGAAGATCAGCAGCGCGACCAGTGCAAGCTGCCAGTTCAGATAGAACATCAGCAGGATGCCGGCGATCAATTCGAGGAACGGCAGCAAGGCGCTGTTGGCAAAGCTTTTGATGCAGATCTCGAAGGACGCCATATCGACGGAGAAACGCGACAAGGTCTCGCCGCGCTTTGTCCGCGCGAAGTAAGCCGACGGCAGTTCCTGCACATGGCCGAACAGGCGCTCGCGCGCGCTGGAGATGATGGAGGCCGCGAGCCGCGCATCCCAGCGCTCATACCAGATCGCCACGATCGAGGTGATGATGCCGGCCACGGCCAGCACCGAGAGAATCTTGATCAGTGCGTCGAAATCTTCCTCGCCGAGCGCGTCGTCGATGAGGAATTTGAGGCTGAGCGGCATGATGACGTTGAACAGCGTCTCGACGATGACGCCGAAGCCGACGAAAGCCAGCATCTTGCGACGATTGGCAAGGAACGGCCGCGTGAACGCGTAGACCGTGCTGAAGGCGCCTGCGGCCTCCCGCGCGGTGAAGACGACGAGTTCCTCGTCGTCATCATCATCGTCTCCGTCCTCATCCTCGTCGGCATCGGCGGCCTTGGTCTTGGCGCCCTTGTCGGTGACGATCTTCTCCGGCGCCGGTGGCTTGGTGCTCGGTACCTGTGCAGCCGCGGTACCGACTGGCAGCGCAAATTTGTCGTCGAGCGGATCGGTGGCGTCGTCGGATGGGGGTTTCTCAGGAGGCTTCGACGCCATGAACCGGACCAGTGCTGAGGCCCGATGGGAGGGCCGAAAGAATCATGCCGTGGCGTCTTACAGCCACGGCATGAAGTCTATGCGATCAGGATTGGTTCCGCAAAACAGTCCGGTTGCCGCCACCCGGCCTGACCGGGTGGCTCAGTCAACATTGGCGGAAGTGATAGAGCTGGAATGACGTCGTTTACCGGATTCCCCGCTTTCGCGAGGGATGACAGACGGAGCGTGGTGCGCCAATCAATCCTCGTCTTCGGCCTCGACCTTGTCGAAGAACGAATAACGCAGGCTGTCGGCGTCGGCATACCAATGGCCGGGGCCCTTGCCGGCGGCCAGCGTCGCTTCCCACACGGCTTCGGTGCAGTCGCGGCGATGCATGGAGAGATCGAAGCCGTTGCCGAAGAACAGTTCCGACCATTCCCACCAGGTGCCGAGCTTCTTGACGCCGCGCAAAAGGTCGTAGCGGTCGATCACCGCCGGCGCCATGTCGGAGGTCACCGAGCCGAAAACGAGGCCGGTCTTGATGACGCGGTTGAGCTCCCCGATCGCAGTCACGATCTGCTTGTCGGCGACATGGCAGAGGCTGGTCTCAAACACGAAATCGAACTGCTCGTCCTTGAACGGCAGATCGGTAATGGAGCCAAGCTTGTTGTATTTCGCCAGCGCCTTCGGTGTCCTGGCGTGAATCGCCTTGTTGTTCTCGACACCCCAGGCATCGATGCCCTTGGCGCGCAACGCACCGACCAGCTCTCCCGAGGCTGAGCCCGCGACCAGCAATTTATAGCCCTTGGCGCGGCCCCAGACGATCTTGATGAGGTTCATCAGATAGGCTGGATCGGTGAACTGGCTCCAGACCTCGCTGTAAGGTCCAAGGCCGCGATAGTTCTTGAAGTAGTCGTTGTCGATCTTGTCGGAGGCAACGACGCCATTCACGCCGCGCCCGCGGCGCAGCTTCATCATCTCGGTGACGATGATATCGGTGGCCGCATCCGAGGAGTCGAGCAGACCATTCAGTGTGGAGTCGAACAGATAGTCGCCGACCACCACGATGCCGGGATGATCCTTCGGCTCCGGCCGGTGATTGGTCATCACGTCGCGCACCGGCATGCCGCCCGGAATGGCGTTCACCGACGATAGCCAGCGATGGATTTTGCCCTCGACGAGATGGGCGCGCGCATCGCCGAACGATTTCGGCAGCGATTTGATCGCCGCGTCGATCAGTTCCTCGTCGGACAGGTTGGCGAAGGCCAACGCATCCGAACCGGCAATCAACCAGTTCAGCACGCCGTGCTTGCCGACATCGTGACGCGCGCCTTCGTTATAGACGCAGCAGCCACCGAAAGCTTCCGACATGAACCAGGCGCCGGAAATCTGCTCGCCCCAGAACGGGGTGTCGAACAACAGCGAAACGCGAAGATAGTGCGCGGGACGATCGAAGTAGGCGACATGCTTGACCATCGACTTGCGCAGTTCTTCGCCGTCCCAGCGCATGGTGGCCAGCCAGGAATGCGGCAGGCACATTACCAAGAGATCGAAGTCGCGCGTCTCCGGTCCCTTGCCATTCATCATGTCCAGGCGATAGCGTCCCTCCCCGGTCTTGCCGACCTTGAGGACGCGGTGATTGAGCGCGATGTCGGCGTTCACTTCCGAGCGCAGGCAGGAGATCAACTGCTCATTGCCGTTCTGGATCGAATACAGGCCGATATAGCCCTCGACATCCATCACGAAGTTCTTCAGCGCATTGAGGCCGTTGGTGTTGTGCGCCTCGGTGGCGATATCCGAGCGCGCCATCGCCTTGAAAAAACGTTTGGCAGTGGGATCGCTGACTTCCTTGTCGAGCAACTCCTCGGCGGTCAGCTTCGCCCAGGGGTTCTCGTTATCATGCGCGCCGACGCCCTCGTAATATTCCAGCGGCGAGATCATCTTCGCGCATTTCTTGCGAAATGCCTCGATCGCAGCCGCAGTCTTGGCGCCGTATTTCTTGCGCATGCCCGGCACATCGTCGAGCAACACACCATCGAGCATCACTTGCTCGGCATCCATCGGGATCGTCTGCAGGCCGAAATGCTGGATCAGCTCGCGCAGCGGATCGGGGCCGATCATCGAGTAATCATAGATTTCAGCGACACCGGCTTCGTACATGGCCGGCGATGAATCGAATTTGCGTGTAACGATTTTGCCGCCAAGACGATCCGAGGCCTCATAGATGGTGACCCGGCAGAGGTCGCCGAGCTTCTTCTTGAGATACCAGGCGCTCATCAGGCCGCCCGGACCACCCCCAACAATCGCAAGATCAAGCATCTAAATTCTTTCACGCCCTGAATACCTGCCGGCCGCCCCCGGCGAAAGTCGCTGTAGCGCATTCGCCGCTACGGCGGAATCCGGGACGCTGCAAGCCTGCTGCCTGCCCGCATCGGATCGCACTAAACCATTCCAAATAAGACCATTTTCGGTCTGAAGGAAAGATGAACGAAGGCCACAAACGCATTGCGCTGCGTCAAAATACGCTAACCCGAAATAAAAAGGGCCGGCGGAAAGCCGGCCCTTTGATTCTCGTCAGTCCCGTTCCGCCTATTCGGCGGGCGGCAGAGCCAGCGGCTCGCTTTCCGGCGATGCCGTAGGCACGATCGCCGCCTGCTTTTCACGCTCGTCCTGGATCATCGTGTCGCGCTTCATGGCGACCTCGCGGATCTTGGCCATGGAGGCGCCAGTACCGGCCGGGATCAGGCGGCCGACAATGACGTTCTCCTTGAGACCCTCGAGCGGATCGATCTTGCCGTTGACCGCCGCCTCGGTGAGAACGCGGGTGGTCTCCTGGAACGACGCCGCCGAGAAGAACGAGCGGGTCTGCAGCGAGGCCTTGGTGATGCCGAGCAGCACCGGATTGCCCGTCGCAGGCTTCTTGCCTTCTTCTTCCGCCTTGGCGTTGAGCGCGTTGAACTCGATCTTGTCGACCTGTTCGCCCGCGATCATGTCGGTGTCGCCCTGATCGGTGACCTCGATCTTCTGCAGCATCTGACGGACAATCACTTCGATGTGCTTGTCGTTGATGAGCACGCCCTGCAGTCGGTAGACCTCCTGGATTTCGTTGACCAGATAGGCAGCGAGTTCCTCGATGCCCTTGATCGCCAGAATGTCGTGCGGCGCCGGGTTGCCTTCGACGATGAAGTCGCCCTTTTCGACGATATCACCATCCTGCAGATGGATGTGCTTGCCCTTCGGAATGAGGTACTCGCGAGTCTCCTCAGTCTTGTCGAGCGGCTCGATCGAGATGCGACGCTTGTTCTTGTAGTCGCGTCCGAAGCGGATGGTGCCGCCGATCTCCGCGATGATCGCCGCGTCCTTCGGCTTACGGGCCTCGAACAGTTCGGCAACACGCGGCAGACCGCCGGTGATGTCACGCGTCTTCGCGCTTTCGGTCGAGACACGGGCGAGAATGTCGCCGGCCTGGACCTTGGCGCCTACGTCCACCGAGAGGATCGCGTCAGGCGAAAGCATGTAACGGGCATCGCCGCCGCGAGCCAGCTTCAGCACCTTGCCATCCGAGCCCTTGATGACGATGGCCGGACGCAGGTCTGCACCTGCGCGCGACGAACGCCAGTCGATGACGACGCGCTTGGCGATACCGGTCGACTCGTCGAGGGTTTCGGTGACGGACTGACCGTCCACGAGATCCTCGAAGCCGATCGTACCGTCGACTTCCGTGAGCAGCGGACGGGAATAGGGATCCCATTCCGTGATGCGCTGGCCACGCTTGACCGTGTCGCCATTGGCCACGTGAACGCGGGCACCGTACTGAATGCGATACGTCGCGCGCTCGGTGCCGTCGGCATCGCTGATCGCGATGACCATGTTGCGCACCATCGCCACCGTGTGACCTTCGCCGTTCTTGGCGAGAGCCTCGTTGCGGATGGTGACCTTGCCGTCAAAGTTCGACTCGATCACCGACTGCTCGTTGAGCTGCGCCGCGCCGCCGATGTGGAACGTACGCATGGTCAACTGGGTGCCGGGCTCACCGATCGACTGTGCGGCGATGACGCCAACAGCTTCACCGTGATTGACCGGCGTACCGCGAGCGAGGTCGCGGCCATAGCAGGTGCCACAGATGCCGTTGACCAGTTCGCAGGTCAACGCCGAGCGGATCTTCACTTCCTGGATGCCGGCCTTCTGCAGGCGATCGACATCCTTTTCTTCCATCAGCGTGTTGCGCTTGATCAGCACTTCGCCGCTGTTGGGATCGATGATGTCTTCGCAAGCCGAGCGGCCGAGGATACGCGACGCCAGCGACGCGACCACCGAGCCCGCATCGACGATGGCGCGCATCTTGATGCCGAGATTGGTGCCGCAGTCGGTCTGCGTGATGATGCAGTCCTGCGCGACGTCAACCAGACGACGGGTCAGGTAACCGGAGTTCGCGGTCTTCAACGCGGTGTCAGCGAGGCCCTTACGAGCGCCGTGGGTCGAGTTGAAGTATTCGAGAACCGACAGGCCTTCCTTGAAGTTCGAGATGATCGGCGTTTCGATGATCTCGCCCGACGGCTTGGCCATCAGGCCGCGCATACCACCGAGCTGACGCATCTGGGCCGGCGAACCACGAGCACCCGAGTGCGCCATCATGTAGATAGAGTTGATCTGCGCCTCTTCGCCCTTGTCGTTCTTCTTCACCGAGGAGATTTCCTTCATCATCTCCTTGGCGACTTCTTCGGATGCCTTCGACCAGGCGTCGACGACCTTGTTGTACTTCTCACCATGGGTGATCAGGCCGTCATTGTACTGCTGCTCGAAGTCCTTCGCGAACGCGCGCGTGGCGTCCACGACCTTCCACTTCGTGGCCGGCACAACCATGTCGTCCTTGCCGAACGAGATGCCGGCCTTGAACGCATTGTAGAAGCCGAGCGCCATGATGCGATCGCAGAAGATCACGGTCTCTTTCTGGCCGCAGTGGCGGTAGACCTGATCGATGACGCCGGAGATTTCCTTCTTGGTCATCAGCTTGTTGATGACGTCGTAGGGCATCTTCGGCGACTTCGGCAGCACCTGACCGAGCATCGCACGACCGGCAGTGGTTTCGATCAGGCGCGTGACGGTTTTACCGTCGGCGCCGAGACCGGTCCACGAGTACTTGATCTTGGTGTGGAGGTGGATGACCTTCGCATGCAGCGCATGCTCGATCTCCGACATCTCACGATACACCTTGCCCTCGCCCGGCAGGCCGGCACGCATGGTGGACAGGTAGTAAAGACCGAGCACGATGTCCTGCGACGGCACGATGATCGGCTGACCGTTCGCGGGATGCAGGATGTTGTTGGTCGACATCATCAGCACGCGCGCTTCCAGCTGCGCTTCAAGCGACAGCGGAACGTGCACGGCCATCTGGTCGCCATCGAAGTCGGCGTTGAAGGCCGAGCAGACCAGCGGGTGCAGCTGGATCGCCTTGCCTTCGATCAGCACCGGCTCGAACGCCTGGATGCCCAGACGATGCAGCGTCGGTGCGCGGTTCAGCAGCACGGGATGCTCGCGAATAACCTCGTCGAGGATGTCCCAAACCTCGGGACGCTCCTTCTCCACGAGCTTCTTTGCCTGCTTCACCGTGGTGGACAGCCCCTTGGCGTCGAGGCGCGAATAGATGAACGGCTTGAACAGTTCGAGCGCCATCTTCTTCGGCAGGCCGCACTGATGCAGGCGCAGTTCGGGACCGACCACGATGACCGAACGGCCCGAATAGTCGACGCGCTTGCCGAGCAGGTTCTGACGGAAGCGGCCCTGCTTGCCTTTCAACATGTCGGCGAGCGACTTCAGCGGACGCTTGTTGGCGCCGGTGATGACGCGGCCGCGGCGGCCGTTGTCGAACAGTGCGTCAACCGCTTCCTGCAACATACGCTTTTCGTTGCGGATGATGATGTCCGGCGCGCGGAGCTCCATCAAACGCTTCAAGCGATTGTTACGGTTGATGACGCGGCGATACAGGTCGTTGAGGTCCGACGTCGCGAAGCGGCCGCCATCCAGCGGCACCAGCGGACGCAGATCCGGCGGGATCACCGGCACGACGGTGAGGATCATCCATTCCGGCTTGTTGCCGGAGAAGCGGAAGGCTTCGACGATCTTCAGGCGCTTGGCGAGCTTCTTGTGCTTGATGTCGGAGTCGGTCTCCTTCATCTCGGCACGCAGTTCGACGTCGAGCTTCTCGAGGTCGAGGCCGCGCAGCAGCTCGCGGATCGCTTCCGCGCCGATCATGGCGGTGAACGAATCCTGGCCGTATTCGTCCTGTGCCTTCAGATACTCGTCTTCAGACAGCAGTTGACGATCCTTGAGCGCGGTGAGACCCGGCTCGAGAACGACGTAGTATTCGAAATACAGGATGCGCTCGAGATCCTTGAGCGTCATGTCCAGCAGCTGGCCGATGCGCGAGGGCAGCGACTTCAGGAACCAGATGTGAGCGACCGGCGCAGCCAGCTCGATGTGGCCCATGCGCTCGCGACGAACGCGCGACAGCGTCACTTCGACCGAGCACTTCTCGCAGATGATGCCCTTGTACTTCATGCGCTTGTACTTGCCGCACAAGCACTCGTAATCCTTGATGGGCCCGAAGATGCGGGCGCAGAACAGGCCGTCGCGCTCGGGCTTGAAGGTACGGTAGTTGATGGTTTCCGGCTTTTTGATCTCGCCGTAGGACCAGGACAGAATCTTCTCGGGGCTCGCGATCGAGATCCGGATCTGGTCGAAGACCTGAGCCGGAGTCGTCGGGTTGAAGAGATTCATAATTTCTTGGTTCATGGTCTTCTCCTCGCGTGCCGATCGCCATCAGCAGCAAATTCGAAATTCTGTAGTCACGCGCGCTGCCATACGTCCGGGCCGCGGCGCAGACGCCCGGCCACATGGGCCGGGCGTGACGCTTTGAATTATTCGGCAGCCTCGGAGGTCGGCCCCGGCAGCTTGGAATTGTGCAGGTCGACGTTGAGGCCGAGCGAGCGCATTTCCTTCACGAGCACGTTGAACGATTCCGGGATACCGGCCTCGAACGTGTCGTCGCCGCGCACGATCGCCTCGTAGACCTTGGTACGGCCAGCGACGTCGTCCGACTTCACCGTCAGCATTTCCTGCAGCGTGTAAGCCGCGCCGTAGGCTTCGAGCGCCCACACTTCCATTTCGCCGAAACGCTGGCCGCCGAACTGCGCCTTGCCACCCAGCGGCTGCTGCGTGACGAGCGAGTACGGACCGATCGAACGCGCGTGGATCTTGTCGTCCACGAGATGGTGAAGCTTGAGCATGTAGATGTAGCCCACGGTCACCTTGCGGTCGAACTGGTCGCCGGTACGGCCGTCGTAAACGGTCGACTGACCCGACGCATCGAAGCCTGCCATCTTCAGCATGTCTTCGATGTCGGCTTCCTTCGCACCGTCGAACACCGGCGTTGCGATCGGCACGCCAGGCTTCAGGTTGCGCGCAAGCTCCATCAGTTCGTCGTCGTTCAGCGACTTGATGACTTCGTCGTCGCCATAAACCTTCTTCAGGGTCTCGCGCAGCGGCTTGAGATCCTGCCTCTGGTAGAAGGCGTCGATGGTTTCGCCGATCTTCTTGCCCATGCCGGCACAGGCCCAACCGAGATGCGTCTCGAGGATCTGACCGACATTCATGCGCGACGGCACGCCCAGCGGGTTGAGCACGATGTCCGCATGGGTACCATCTTCAAGGAACGGCATGTCTTCGATCGGAACGATCTTCGACACCACGCCCTTGTTGCCGTGACGGCCGGCCATCTTGTCGCCCGGCTGGATCTTGCGCTTCACCGCGACAAAGACTTTGACCATCTTCATCACGCCCGGAGGCAGTTCGTCGCCGCGCTGCAGCTTCTCGACCTTGTCGAGGAAGCGCTGTTCAAGGCCCTTCTTCGATTCGTCGTACTGCTTCCGCATCGCTTCGATTTCGGTCATCAGCTTGTCGTTCGCGGTGGCGAACATCCACCACTGCGACCGCGGATTCTCGTCGAGAACGGCGCGGGTGATCTTGCTGTCCTTCTTGAAGCCCTTCGGACCGGCGATGCCGACCTTGTTCTCCAGCAGGTCAGCCAGACGACCGTAGACGTTACGATCCAGAATAGCCTGCTCGTCGTCACGGTCCTTGGCGAGACGTTCGATCTCTTCGCGCTCGATGGCCAGCGCACGCTCGTCCTTGTCGACGCCGTGGCGGTTGAACACGCGGACTTCCACGATGGTGCCCTGCACGCCCGGGGGCACGCGGAGCGAGGTATCGCGCACGTCCGACGCCTTTTCACCGAAGATGGCGCGCAGCAGCTTTTCTTCCGGCGTCATCGGGCTTTCGCCCTTCGGCGTGATCTTGCCGACCAGGATGTCGCCGGCGCGGACTTCGGCGCCGATGTAGACGATACCGGCTTCGTCGAGGTTCTTCAGCGCTTCTTCCGACACGTTCGGAATGTCGCGCGTGATTTCCTCAGGACCGAGCTTGGTGTCGCGGGCCATCACTTCGAATTCCTCGATATGGATCGAGGTGAAGACGTCTTCCTTCACGATCCGCTCGGAGAGCAGGATCGAGTCTTCGAAGTTGTAGCCATTCCACGGCATGAACGCGACGAGCACGTTGCGGCCGAGCGCAAGTTCGCCGAGATCGGTGGACGGACCGTCGGCGATGATGTCGCCCTTGCGCACGACGTCACCGACCTTCACCAGCGGACGCTGGTTGATGCAGGTCGACTGGTTCGAACGCTGATACTTCATCAGACGATAGATATCGACGCCCGACTTGGTCGGATCGAGATCTTCGGTCGCACGGATAACCACGCGGGTCGCGTCGATCTGGTCGATCACACCTGCGCGGCGAGCCGCAATCGCGGCGCCGGAATCGCGCGCCACGACAGCTTCCATGCCGGTGCCGACGAACGGAGCTTCGGCGCGCACCAGCGGCACGGCCTGACGCTGCATGTTCGAGCCCATCAGCGCGCGGTTGGCGTCGTCGTTCTCGAGGAACGGGATCAGCGCCGCGGCAACCGAAACGAGCTGCTTCGGCGACACGTCCATGTAGTCGACCTTGTCGGCCGGCAGCGGCAGCACGTCACCAGCGTGACGGCAGATCACCATGTCGTCAGCGAACTTGCCCTTCGCGTCGAGCTGCACATTCGCCTGCGCGACCGAATAACGGCCCTCTTCCATCGCCGACAGGTACACAACCTCATCGGTGACGCGACCTTCCTTGACCTTGCGGTAAGGGGTTTCGACGAAGCCGTACTTGTTCACGCGCGCGAAGGTGGCGAGCGAGTTGATCAGACCGATGTTCGGACCTTCCGGCGTTTCAATCGGGCAGATACGGCCATAGTGGGTCGGATGCACGTCGCGGACTTCGAAGCCGGCGCGCTCGCGGGTCAGACCGCCCGGTCCAAGCGCCGAGAGACGACGCTTGTGGGTGATTTCCGACAGCGGGTTGGTCTGGTCCATAAACTGCGACAACTGCGACGAACCGAAGAACTCGCGCACCGCGGCAGCCGCGGGCTTCGCGTTGATCAGATCCTGCGGCATCACGGTGTCGATATCCACCGACGACATGCGCTCCTTGATGGCGCGCTCCATGCGCAGCAGACCGACGCGATACTGATTTTCCATCAGCTCGCCGACCGAACGCACACGGCGGTTGCCGAGATGGTCGATGTCGTCGATCTCGCCCTTGCCGTCGCGCAGGTCCACCAGGGTCTTGATGACCGAGAGGATGTCTTCCTTGCGCAGCGTGCGATGGGTGTCCGGCGCATCGAGTTCGAGGCGCATGTTCATCTTCACGCGGCCCACCGCCGAGAGGTCGTAGCGCTCGGCGTCGAAGAACAGCGACTGGAACATGTTCTGCGCCGACTCGAGTGTCGGCGGCTCGCCCGGACGCATCACGCGGTAGACGTCGAACAGCGCATCCTCACGCGTCACGTTCTTGTCGGCCGCGAGCGTGTTGCGGATATAGGCGCCGATATTGACATGGTCGATGTCGAGCAGCGGCAGTTCCTTGTAGCCCTCCTCGTCCAGCGCCTTGAGCGACTTCTCGGTGATTTCCTCGCCGGCTTCGGCGTAGATTTCACCGGTCTTCGCATTGACGAGATCGTCGGCAAGATAGCTGCCGATCAAATCCTCATCGGTGAGCTGCAGTGCCTTGAGGCCCTTCTCGGCGAGCTGGCGGGCAGCGCGCACGGTGAGCTTCTTGCCGGCTTCGAGCGCAACCTTGCCGGTGTCGGCGTCGATGAGGTCGTTGACGGTCGAGTAGCCGCGGAAACGCGACGGATCGAACGGCACGCGCCAGCCGCCGTCCTTGATCTTCTTGTAGATGATCTTCTGATAGAACGTGGACAGGATCTCTTCACCGTCGAGACCGAGCGCATACATCAGCGACGTCACCGGAATCTTGCGGCGACGGTCGATACGCGCATAGACGATGTCCTTGGCGTCGAATTCGATGTCGAGCCAGGAGCCGCGATACGGGATCACGCGGGCAGCGAACAGCAGCTTGCCCGACGAATGGGTCTTGCCCTTGTCGTGATCGAAGAACACGCCCGGCGAACGATGCATCTGCGAAACGATGACGCGCTCGGTGCCGTTGACGACGAAGGTACCATTCATGGTCATGAGCGGGATGTCGCCCATGTACACGTCCTGCTCCTTGATGTCCTTGACGGACTTGGCGCCGGTTTCCTCGTCGATATCGAACACGATCAGGCGCAGCGTCACCTTCAGCGGCGCAGCATAGGTCATGCCGCGCTGGCGGCACTCGTCCACGTCATATTTCGGCGGCTCAAATTCGTAGCGGACGAATTCGAGCATCGAGGTGCCGGCGAAATCCGAGATCGGGAACACCGACCGGAAAACCGCCTGGAGGCCTTCGTCGAGCCGACCACCCGCAGGTTCGTCCACCATCAGGAACTGGTCGTAGGACGCCTTCTGAACCTCGATGAGGTTCGGCATCTCGGCGACTTCCTTGATGTGACCAAAGAACTTGCGAACGCGCTTGCGACCGGTGAACGTCTGCTGACCCATCGTGGCCTCTCATTGCGTCGCCCGGGACGGGCGATCCTTCCAGAGCACGGCTGCCGCCGCCTCCGGGTTGAATTCTGTGTCGACCGCGCTCTGGAAATCCGGCATTCGATCAGGAACAAATTCCCCAAATCAAACGTTTAGACCACCGAACGCAAAACAACGCGCGCGATGCCCTGCTGCATCTCGCCCGTCTGAAACCGTTTATGATACGGACCAAAAGCCCGAAATTGCCCTGTCTCCCAACGGCTTAGGATAGAACGTCGCCGCTCTTGCCGTCAAACCGCGCTTTCGTGCTGCCGTCCCGATATGGTGCGGCAATCGTGGAAATTCGAGGGTCGCCCCATCGCATCCCCACACTTTCTTGTGTATGCCCGGATCGGACATACCAGGTTCCCGGTCCAGAGGGCGGCCGACCGGCCACCCTCCGTCCAAAGAACGGCCAAAGGCCGTTCCTTGGGGGAAAACCCAAAGGTCTTACTTGAGCTCGACCTTGGCGCCAGCCTTCTCAAGCTGAGCCTTGATCTTCTCGGCTTCGTCCTTGGCAACGCCTTCCTTGAGGGGCTTCGGCGCGCCTTCGACGAGGTCCTTGGCTTCCTTGAGGCCCAGGCCGGTGATGGCGCGGACTTCCTTGATGACTTCGATCTTCTTGTCGCCGGCCGAGGCCAGAACGACAGTGAAGTCGGTCTTTTCTTCAACAGCGGCAGCAGCGCCACCGCCAGCAGCCGGACCAGCAACCGCAACAGCGGCAGCAGCCGAAACGCCCCACTTCTCTTCGAGCAGCTTGGCGAGTTCGGCGGCTTCGAGCACGGTGAGGCTCGAGAGGTCGTCAACGATCTTATTGAGGTCAGCCATTGTCTATATCCTTAAGCGTATTTGGTTCGAACCAGGTTGATTGCGAAGGGCGTCAGGCCGCTTCGCTCTTTGAGGCATAAGCCTGAACGACGCGCGCGACCTTGGCCGCGGGCGCAGTCGACAGCTGAGCGATCTTGGTCGCCGGCGCCACGAGGAGGCCAACGAGTTTGCCGCGCAGTTCGTCGAGCGACGGCAGCGAGGCAAGAGCCTTGACGCTGTCGACATTCAGGACGGTCTTACCCATCGAGCCGCCAAGAATGACGAACTTGTCGTTCGCCTTGGCAAATTCGACGGCAACCTTCGGTGCAGCTACCGGATCGTCCGAAGTGGCGATCACGGTCGGGCCCTTCAACAGGGAACCGATGGCAACAACATCCGTGCCTTCAAGAGCAATTTTGGCGAGACGGTTTTTCGAGACCTTCACCGAGGCGCCCGCCTGCTTCATCTGCGAACGCAGCTTCTGCATCTGGGCAACGGTGAGGCCGGAATAATGGGCGACGACCGCAACGCCGGTGGTCTTGAAGACCCCGTTCAGCGCTTCGACCGCGTCCTTTTTAGCCGCTCTTTCCACAGCAAGCTCTCTCCGGTTGGCAGCCTCGATCGAGATGAAGCCGCCGGTTTGCACCCAACCGCCCCACCGAAATGACCTCGAGACACATGGCCTGGAGACACGTCGGGCGAGACGATCATGATAGCCTGCCCTCCCGAACCTGAGCTGCGAGCAGCCAAAGCGCGGGGTGTCGAGGTTCGAACCAAATACGCTGTCAGCCGCACTCGGCGGCATTGGCGAAATCAGTCTTCACCCATCTATGCTGGCTTGAGGATTAAGCCGTTGATCGAATTAGATTCGTCGCGGGCGCCAGCAGTCTCGGACAGGATTCGAGATCATCGATCGGCCATGATTGGCCTACCAGTGACCCCTGCCCGCCTTCGTCAAAACCGGGTCGAAGCTCCCATGCCCTTCGAGCGATCCATGCGGATAGCCTGAGAGGAATGGTCTCCTAGATACCGGCTTGTCGGAATGCGAACACGGATATGCCAGCGCGAGCCAGCCCATCCGGAAGCGGCTGTTTAACGAGTCTTTCCCGGCTTGCCAAGAGCGAAGTGCCGGACTGGCATCATTTTTGCCGGGGAACCTGGCAGCAGTGCAGCGAAGCACTGCCGCCTTCGCTTCCCCTACCCCTTCGGGCAGGCCGCTCCCGCATCCACCCACGCCTTGATCAGTTCGCCGAACTGCTTCTGCGTGCCCGGCGCCGGCGTGCGGTTGCCGCCCGGCTTCCAGCCCCAGCCGACCAGTTCATCTTCCGCCATGTGATGAACCAGCGCGGCGAGGTCCTTGCCGCCGTTGCGCTCCTTGTCCTTGATCTGCACGCAAATCTGGCCAAGCGTCTTGCCTTGCCAGGCCATCTCCACCGGGGCCAGCGACCACTTCGCGTTGCCAGGGACATTGGCGGCATCGAAGTTGTTTTCGTGGTGGCAGGTCGTGCAGGCGAGACCGCCGGCCGCGCCCATGCCGCCGTCGCCGCGCACCACCAGCGGAATATGCGGCCGCATGCGGTCCGTCTGGGTCGGACGATCGCCGGCCGGATGGCAGTTAAGACAGCGCGGCGACTGGATGACCTTGCCGGCCTCGTTGAACAGCGCCACCGCGCGCTCGTTCTTGTTCTTGATCTTCGCGAAAGCCGAGACCGGCTGCAGCGTCTTCGGATTACTGACCGCCGCATCGGCTTCGCTCGAACCGAATTCTGCAATCGCGAGAGCGCCCGCCGAAAGCCCGCCGGCGACGAGCGCCAGCATTGCATATTTCACGATCTGCTTCATGCCGCGGCTCCCGGTACGATCGGCAATTGTCGCGGCCGCCCCACGCCGAGCTTCGCCATCGCATTGGCGACAGCCGGTCCGAGCGGCGGCACGCCGGGCTCGCCGACGCCGGTAGGTTTCTCGGTGGACTTCACGATCGCCACCTCGACCTCCGGCATCTCATTGATGCGCAGCGAACGATAGGTGTCGAAATTGCCCGCAACCGGTGCGCCGGCATCGAGCGTCTGTTCGGCATAGAGGATGTGGCCGAGCGCAAAGCCGATGCCGCCTTCCATCTGCGCGCGGATGATGTCGGGATTCACGGCCACGCCGCAGTCCACCGCGCACCAGACCTTGTGCACCTTCGGCCCTTCTTCGGTCATCGACAGTTCGACCACTTGCGCGACGAAGCTGTTGAAGCTCTCGACCACCGCAACGCCGCGAGCGCGGCCAGCCGGCACCTTGTAGTTCTTCCAGTCGGCAAGTTCGGCGACGGCCTTCAGCACGCCCGCGTGACGCGGCTTCTTGCCGAGCAATTCGAGACGGCCTTCGACCGGGTCCTTACCTGCCGCTTCGAGCAGTTCGTCGATGAAAGCTTCGACAGCATAGCCGGTGTGGGTGTGCCCTACCGAGCGCCACCACAATACGGGTACGCCGACATCGACCTGATGCATGTCGCAGCGGAAGTTCGCGACCTCATAAGGAATGTCGTGCGAGCCTTCGTAGGACGTCGGGTCGAGGCCGTCCTTGAACATGACGGCCTCGAAGAAGGAGCCTTTCATGATGGATTGCGAAACGATCGTGTCGCTCCACGCCTCGATCTTGCCGTCACGCACAGCGCCGCGCATGCGATGGATGCTGTAAGGGCGATAGTAGCCCCCGCGCATGTCGTCTTCGCGGGTCCAAACCAGCTTGATCGGCTTGCCGGGCCCGATCGCCTTGGCGACCTCGGCCATCTCGATCGCCTGATGGGTGGATTGCTGCGCGCGGCGTCCAAAGCTGCCGCCGGCGAGAACCACATCGATCTTGATCTTGTCCACCGGCAGACCAAACGCCTTCGAGAAGGCCAAGTGGTCTGGCGTCGGGAATTGGCAGCCATAGCGCGCATAGACGGTTTGACCGTCCCACTTCAGATAACCGTTGAGCGGCTCCATGGCGGCATGAGCGAGATACGGAAAGACATATTCCGTCTCAATCACACGGCCGCCTTTGGCAATCGATTCCTCAAAATTGCCTTCGGCACGCACCAGCTTGCCCTGCGTTTTCGACAAAGTGCGGAACTGCTGAAGCAATTCGGCGCTACCGCGCTTCTCCGCCTTGCTGTCATCCCACGCGATCTTCAGCGCTTCGCGTCCCATCTTCGCCGGCCAGAAGCCCTTGGCGTAAACGGCAACACCGGTCGGCACCTGCTTGACGTCGACGACACCCGGCACGGCTTTCGCCGCCGTTGCATCGAACGATCGCACCGTGCCGCCAAATTTCGGCGAGCGCGCCACGACCACCGTCAGCATGTCGGGCTCGTTGATATCGAGCGTATAGAACGCCTTGCCATCGCTCTTATCGGCGCTGTCGAGGCGCTTCACCACGCCTTCCTTGCCGATGAACTTGAAGTTCGCCGGATCTTTCAGCTTAGGATCCGCCGGCACCGGCATGGTCATCGCCTTGTCGGCGAATTCGCCAAACCGGCCGTCCTTGCCGGATGCATGCTTGAGCACACCGTTCTCGATGCCGATCTCGCCGGCCGGCACCTGCCAGGCTTCGGCGGCAGCTGCGACCAGCATCTGCCGTGCAGCGGCACCGACCTGCCGCATCTGCAGATACGCATTGGCGATGGCGGTAGAGCCGCCGGTCCCCTGCAAACCGAAAGCGAGATTCTTATAGAGCTCCGGATTCGACGGCGCGTGATCGGCGCGCATCTGCGACCAGTCGGCATCGAGCTCTTCGGCAACCAACGTCGCAAAGCCGGTGAACGGCCCCTGCCCGAATTCGATCTGCTTGCACAATACAGTGACCGTGCTGTCCGGCTTGATGATGAGAAACGTATTCGGCGCGATATTGACCTTCGGCTGCGCCGCGGCCTGCGCGAACAATTTGTCGGCGCGCATCACATAAGCGCCGATGACGAGTCCGGCGCCGGCCTTCAGCAACGTGCGGCGCGATAGCTTGGTGTCGTGAACGGTCATGGCTCAGCCCTCCAGCGATTTCGCAGCGCTATGGATCGCAGCGCGGATACGGACATAGGTGGCGCAGCGGCAGATATTGCCGTTCATCGCCAGGTCGATATCTTCGTCGGAGGGTTTGGGATTGAGATTGAGCAGTGCAGCCGCGCTCATAACCTGACCGGACTGGCAATAGCCGCATTGCGGCACATCGTGGGCTACCCACGCTGTCTGCACCGCCTTGCCTTCCCTGCTGTTCAGGCCTTCGATGGTGGTGACTTCGCCGGACCCCACTGCCGAGACCGGCATCGAGCAGGAGCGGACTGGCTGACCGTCAAGATAGACCGTGCAGGCACCGCATTGCGCGACGCCGCAGCCATATTTGGTGCCGGTCAAACCGGCGCCGTCACGGATTGCCCAAAGGAGAGGAGTGTCCGGGGCCACGTCAATTTGACGCGACTCCCCATTGATCTTGAGGGTGAACGCAGCCATCGCTGTTGTCCTGTGTCGTCGAATGTACGCCTACATTCGAGTGGTTCTAAGGAGCATTCGACACTTACAACCGCACTGCGGAACGGCCTATTCAATTATTTTTGTACCGCGCGGGAACGAAAGTCGTTTTGGGATTCCTTGCGAAACGCCAAGCGCTCACAGTGCCCGCGCGGCATTTCCCTTGAACAAGATCGGACCAGTGGGACGCCCGATAGGAGAGCCCCCTTCTGGCTCCAGCGTGATCTCGAACAACTGGTCCTGCACAGTTTCCGGCAACGAGGTCAGGTCGAGGTTCAGCGACCGCGACTGTCCACTCAAGCCGACGGATTTGGGACCGACACTGCGGTCCCAGAGGGTCCAGACCTGCAATGTGCGGCCTGCCGGCACGTCGATGGCCCGCAGGGGAATAAGCTCGACCCGGCCGCTGGCAAAGGCGTTGACGACGGCGCCCGCCTCCTTGGTCGCGTCGTTCACGAGCACGGCAACATAGACCGGCTTACTCTGCGCCAGAGCGATCAACTCGTTGCGGAGCTGGCGTGACGTCCCGATCGCGCCAATCAACACGACAGCAAGCAGCAGTGTAGCGCATACGCCACCGATGCCTGCACCTCGCCAGAAGCGGATATTGTGCCACAGCGTAGCGCCGTCGAGCGCCGCCCGGGCGCCCGGCAGCGGAATCACAGGTCTCGACTTCGTTGAATCCGCAATACGGTCCCAAAGGCCTGCGCTTGGCACGAGCGCTTCCGCGGTCGCGTCGAAATCGGCCAGACGTTCACGCCATACACCTACGGCTTTGGCAAATCCGATATCGTCGATCATGCGCTGTTCGGCGGCCGCGAGTTCTACGCCCTCCAGCAGCCCCATGACATAGTCGGCCGCGACGTCCTCATCCTTGCGCGCATCGTTGTCGTGCATGCTCATCCCATGCACTCCTGCAACGAAAACAGGCTGCGGCGAACCCAGCTCTTCACTGTCCCGAGTGGAACCTTCAGCCGTCCGGCCAATTCGCCATGACTCATGCCATGGACATAGGCCAGCACCACGACATCGCGGCGCGGCCGATCGATCCGCTCGAGGCAGCGACGCAGCGCGGACGTCTCTGGCATCTGCGTCATCGTTGCGTCGCTATCGATATCGAGCGCGCTCTCATCCGAAGCGTCATAGCGATGCTCGTTGCGATGGATGCTCAGCGCGCGGTTGCGGACGACCGCATAAAGCCAGCCGCGCGCACTGCCGCGATGCGGATCAAACGAGGCGGCGCTGCGCCAGATCCTGACAAAGGCATCGTGAACGGCTTCTTCCGCCAGGTCCGACCTGAACAGGATGCGTCTGGCAACGCCAATCATCTTCGGCGCCTCGCTCGCATAGATCATCTGCAAGGCCGCGCGATCGCCAGCGGCGCAGCGCGCCAGCGCCGCTGCGAGTTGCGCCTCGCGCGCGGCTTCGAACCCGACATCGTCGGACTTCGTCGTGTCGCTGACTGGATTTCCGCTCATAACCATGCCTTGCATGGACAGACTACCGTTGCTGTGCGGCATTTGGATGCACCCGGCCGGAAATTATTTTTCCAGAGCGATGCATCCGTTCGGAGCCCCGCGTGAGTAGGCCCTGTATCGGTCCCGAGGGGATCGCAGAAACAGGGAGCCTACCATGTTACTTCGTTCGCTTTTCATAGCCTCGACAGCTCTGCTGCTGACATCCGCCGCCGCCAATGCCGCTCAGGTCGCCGCGCTGATCGGTGGTGATACCATCGCGATGGTCGATACCGCGCAGAAGAAAGCCACCGGTACGGTGAAAGTCAGCGGCATCAACGGAATGCTGGTTGGCATCGACATCCGCCCGGCCGACGGCATGCTCTACGGCCTTGTCGATGACGGAACCGTGGTGACCATCGACAAGGCCGGCAAGGCAACGATGAAGTCGAAGCTCGACACCATGCTGACCAAGGGCGTCACCGCCACCGTCGATTTCAACCCGGTGGCCGATCGCCTGCGCGTGATGGGCTCCGACGGCACGAGCCTGCGCGTCAATGTCGATGACGGCAAGGTGACGAAGGACGGCGACCACAAATATGCTGAGACAGACATGCACAAGGGCGAGAAACCCAATGTGATCGCCGGCGCCTACACCAATTCGGTGAAGGGCACCAAGGAGACGGCGCTGTTCAATATCGACGGCACCATCGGCGCACTCGTCAAGCAGGCGCCGCCGAATGACGGCATTCTCGGCGCCGTCGGCAAGCTTGGCATCAAGCCGACGACGGTGGCCTTCGATATCTGGTCGGACGGCACCAAGAACGAAGCCTGGTTGATGGCCGACGGCACGCTCTATTCGATCGATCTGGCCACCGGCAAAGCGACCGAAGCCGCCAAGATTTCGGGCGTCACCGGCAAGGTGACGGATATTGCGATCATGGGGATGTGATCATTCTCTCGGCATGCCCGGCCTTGTGCCGGGCATGCCCGCTTAGCGTTTTGCGCTTAGCGTTCGATCAGTTTCCAGCCATTGCCCGACGGATCGCGAAAGCTCGCATCGACTGCACCGTAACGCTCAGTCGGCTCCTGCGTGAATTCGACGCCGCGGCTGCTCATCTCTTGATAGGCGGCCCGACAATCCTTGACGACGAGTACGAGCGGCGGCATCGCGCCCTTTGCCACCGCTTCCTGAAGCGCTTGAGCCGTCGCCGCATCCACCACCGGTGGCTGTGGCTTGGACAGGCCGAGCTGAAAATCAGGCTGTTCGGGATGCTGAACGGTCAGCCAGCGATAATCTCCGTTGCGGATGTCAGTGTGAACGCGAAAGCCAAGCTTCTCGACATAGAACTGCAGCGCTTCGTCTTGATCGCGAACATAGATGCCGGCGACCTGAATACCCTGTTTCATGGAACCTCCTTGTTGGCGGGATCGCTCTTAGCGCCGCTCTCGCGGCGGCGCTTCTCCGAAACTGCGATCTTGAGGTCAGGGCGCTGTGCGGCGCGCAGGTAACATTGCGGCATCGTCCCGGGAGCACATGTCTCCGCGTTTCGCACTTCGCTTGGACTCTGGCCGGTAATATCCCGAAAGACCCGGCCAAATGTTCCCAGACTGCTCCACCCCGTCTGAAAGGCGATATCGGTGACCGGGAGATCGGTATCGCGCAGCAGCGCCATCGCCCGTTCGACGCGGCGCGACAGCAGGTATCGGTGCGGCGGCGCGCCAAACGCCTGGCGAAAGGATCGCGCAAAATGGGCCTCGGACACACCGCTCACGCCGGCGAGACGACTGACCGGCCAGTCCTCATGCGAAGCCTGGTCCATACGATCCTTTGCACGCAGCAACCGCCGAAGCAGGCGCGGGTCCTGCGAAGGAGATGGGGCTTTTGCAAAAGAATCCTTCCTGTCCGTCATCTCATCTGCCGGATAGCCTTCTCCAAGCTCGAGAGTGCAAGCGCGTAGCCTCACACCCTAACGGGATGTGGCAACGCCTGCCCTCCATAAAACGCGTCGAGATTGGCGATCACGCAATCCTGCATCGCCATATGCGAGTCGAGCGTGTGACCGCCGATATGCGGCGTCAACACGACATTCGGGAAGGCAGTCAGCGCATCGGGCGCATGCGGCTCCTTCTCGAACACGTCGAGCCCAGCGCCGGCAATCGTCTTCTCGGCGAGCGCCGCGATCAGCGCTGCCTGATCGATCACCGAGCCACGCGAGATGTTCACGACATAACCGTTCGGCCCCAGCTTTTTCAGCATGTCGGCATCGATGATGTGCTGCGTCTCCTTGCCTGCGCGCACGGCGATCATCAACACGTCGCACCATTCGACCAGCTTCGCGAGATCGGGCTCATAGCGATACGGCAGCTCGTCATACTTCGTACGGTTGGTGTAGGCGACATCGCATTCGAACGCAGCGACGCGCGACGCAATCTTGCGGCCGATTTCGCCCATGCCGTAGACGCCCACCTTGCGGCCGGGATTGCCGGGCTGCGGCACCAAGAGCGGCGACGGCTTCGCGCCCGACCAACCGCCTTCGCGCACATATTGATCCGCCGGGATTACGCGCCGCGTCGCCGCGAGCATCAGTGTCATCGCGAGGTCGGCCACCGATGCCGCATTGGCGCCGGGGCTGTTGCCGACCACGATCTTGCGCTCGAGCGCGGCCTTGAAGTCGACGCCGTCATAGCCGGTGCCGTAACAGATGATGGCGCCGAGCGCCGGCAGCGTATCCATCACGTCGGCCCGCAGCGCCTGCCCGCCCGCCGTGATCATCGCACGCACATCTTTCAGTTCGTCGGCTGAAAACAGCGTCGCAGGCGGCTTGCCGGCGGCATCGAGCAGATCGTATCGCTCGCCGATGCGCTTCATCTGGGACTTCGGGAAACGCGAATAGATCAAGACCTTCTCGGCCATTTGCTCATTCCTGCTGCGGTCAAAAAGAAAGGGCGGAACCGGTTGCCCGATTCCGCCCTGGTTTCTTGCAAGCCTTGTTCCGGCTTAGCTGAGCACGGTGTTCGGCTCAACCTTGATGCCGACGCCCATGGTCGAGGACACGGCCACGCGCTGGACATAGGTGCCCTTGGCGCCGGCCGGCTTCGCCTTCACAACGGCGTCGGCGAGAGCCTTGATGTTCTCGACGAGCTTCTCGGCACCGAACGACGCCTTGCCAACGCCAGCCTGGATGATACCGGCCTTCTCGACGCGGAACTCGACCGAACCGCCCTTGGCACCCTTCACAGCGCCGACGACGTCCATGGTCACAGTGCCGATCTTCGGGTTTGGCATCATGCCGCGCGGACCGAGCACCTTACCGAGACGGCCGACCAGCGGCATCATGTCGGGGGTGGCGATACAACGGTCGAAGTCGATCTGGCCGTTCTGGACTTTCTCGGCCAGGTCTTCCGCACCGACAACGTCGGCGCCGGCAGCCTTGGCTTCCTCTGCCTTGGGACCACGGGCGAACACGCCGACGCGGAGCGTACGGCCGGTGCCGTTCGGCAGGGTGACGACGCCGCGGACCATCTGGTCGGCGTGGCGCGGATCGACGCCGAGATTCAGCGAGACTTCGATGGTCTCGTCGAACTTCGCCTTGGCGCGTTCCTTCACCATCTTGATCGCTTCGTCGATCGTGTAGAGCTTCTCGCGATCAACGCCTTCGCGAATAGCCTTCAAACGCTTTCCGATTGCCATTGTCGCTTACCCCTGAACCTGCAGACCCATCGAGCGGGCAGAGCCCTCGACCATGCGCATGGCCGACTCGACGGAATCACAATTGAGATCCTTCATCTTCTTCTCGGCGATCTCGCGCACCTGGGCGGAGGTCACCTTGCCGGCGACGTCGCGGCCCGGCGCCTTCGAGCCGGACTGGATCTTCGCTGCCTGCTTGAGGAAGTAGGACATCGGAGGGGTCTTCATCTCGAAGGTGAACGAACGATCAGCATAGATCGTGATCACCACCGGAATCGGGGTGTTCTTTTCTTCCTTCTGCGTCTGCGCGTTGAATGCTTTGCAGAATTCCATGATGTTCAGACCACGCTGACCAAGCGCGGGACCGATCGGGGGCGAAGGGTTCGCCGCACCGGCCGGCACCTGAAGCTTCAGGTATCCGGTCACTTTCTTTGCCATTGTACACTCCTGTTGTGCCGGCCGAGGCCGGCGGTTTCAGGTTTCGTGGTGCGGTTCGAGTGCGGCTGGCAACCGCCCTCTCCTCCCACGACCTTCAAAACGCGAAGCAAAGCTTCACGCTATTGCGATCAGACCTTCTCGACCTGACCGAATTCCAGTTCGACCGGCGTTGCGCGGCCGAAGATCGACACAGCGACCTTCACGCGCGAACGGGCATCGTCGACTTCTTCCACCACGCCTGAGAACGACGCGAACGGGCCGTCGGCCACCTTGACGTTCTCGCCAACCTCGAACGACACCGAGGTCTTCGGACGCTCCACGCCTTCCTGCACTTGATGCAGGATGCGCATGGCTTCCGATTCCGAGATCGGCATCGGCTTGTTTTCTGCGCCGAGGAAGCCCGTAACCTTCGGGGTATTCTTGATGAGGTGGAAAGCCTCGTCGGTGAGCTGCATCTTCACCAGCACATAGCCGGGGAAGAACTTGCGCTCGGCTTCCATCTTGCGGCCACGACGGACCTCGGTGACCTTTTCGGTCGGGACCAGCACCTGTTCGAACAGGTCTTCCACGCCACGCTGCTTCGCCTGCTCCTTGATGGATTCGGCGACCTTCTTTTCGAAGTTCGAATAGGCGTGAACGATGTACCAGCGCATGCTCATAATTCAGGTCCGTTTAGCGAATGCCGAGCAAGAAAGTCACAAGCAGGCGAATGATCTGATCTGCCGCGAAGAAGAAGATCGACGACAACGCCACCATCACGAAAACCATGATGGTGGTGATGGTCGTCTCACGGCGCGAAGGCCACGTGACCTTGTTGGTCTCGGTGCGCACTTCCTGCAGGAATTTGAACGGGCTGAACGCCATCGTTATTTCATCCGCATCCGTCGTCAGACGATTGAATAGGTTTCAGGAATCCGAACAGCCCTCTTGCGCCCGATCCATTGTCAAAGCGAACTTTGCCAAGGATGAGCCGCCAAGCGAGCTCGTTTGTTTGGAGATCGAAGCCGCGTCGGAAGTCCGTCAACCGGGCCGACAGCGAGTGGGGCTTTGTATGGCGGTGGCGCGAAAAGGTCAAGAACTCCAATGAGACCGAAGGGAACCGGGCGCCCCTCATCCACCGTCATGGCCGGGCTTGTCCCGACCATCCACACCTTTGATTTTATTGCGAAAAGACGCAGATGCCCGGGACAAGCCCGGGCACAACGGAGCAAGAGGCGCGCTAGCGGCGATTGGGCACCAGCGTCCGGACATGACGAACGACGTGATCGGCCACAATGGCGTGCCCTTCGGCTGTCGGATGGACTGCCCCGCTATACATCGCCGCATAGACCGGCTGCAGGATATCGAACTGCGTGAATCCTGTCGCATGGACATTGGCGGTCAGGAACGCGTCATTGGGGGTCCGGAACAGGCGCCAGCGCGACGCATAAGGCAGATAGGCTGCCGGGGAATAAGGCGTGAATTCTTCCTTGCCGAGCCACCGCCGCGGCATCGCCATGGCCTCACCGTCGGCCTGCGGCCGTCTCGGATCCCGCGCGCAAAGACCCCGCTTGGTGAATTCGCTCTGATGGTCGGTGATCAGCCGGAAGCCGGTTCCAGCCCCGGTCGCCAGCGCCGGACAACTGCCAGACCGTGCATTGGTGATGCAGGCGGTGCGGGCGAAGAAGTCGTTCAGGAAGCTCACCGTCTCGCCTAATCGCTCGCGCGACAGCGCCAGCTTCTTGTGAACGTCGAGGCCGAGCGTCGGCTGCGCGCCGCACATGGCGCCGGTCTCATCGAACTGGATCGGCTCATAGGCGGTCTGCAGCACATTGGCCGGCTGCACGCCGAACCCGTCGCGCAATGCATCGCGCAACGCCACCATGCGCTCGTCGAGCTGCTCCATATAGGCGCGCGACACCTGCGGCGAGAACCGGATCTGCTTGCCAAGCAGGCTCGCGATTGGTGCGAGGTCACCTGCGGTTTCGGTCATCGCATAGACCATCAGCGGCGAGAAGCCGACATCGTTGCCGCCGATGGACAGCAGCAACGTATCGATCGGCCGCTTACGCTCCGACGGCGCACACCAGGCCTTTGACACTGGCGTATTCGAAACCTGTACGCTGCCGCTCGCATAGGTCGGCAGATTGTAGGTCATACGCTGCGTGCGGCCCTGCGGGCTCCTGCAAATCAGGTCGGCGAGTTGATCGAGCTGCGAACGAACCATAGGGTTGCCGGCACCTTCGCGCGACTTCTTCTCGAGGAAGAGCCCTTCGGTGATTTCGGCGCCCGTACAGGCCAGGCTGACCAGCGTCACCGAGCGATGCGGATCCTCCATTGCCATCTGAAGGCCGACACGGAATGGATAGCCGTATTGCGAGCGATGGCAGTCGGGGCTGAGCCAGCGCGGATTGGCGGCGTTGAAGGCCTTTTCGAATTGCGCCGAAGCCAGCGGGAAATACAGTTCCTGCTCTTCGTCCGACAATTTTCGCCGCGGCAGGTTCTTGTAGTCGAAGCTTCCTGCCGGAGCTGCCGGCGTCAATTTCTGCAGGGACTTGGTCGTGCTGCGCGTCGCCATCTCCTCACGCAGCAGGGTCGGATCGTAGACCATCTCGCGCACGGCGCTGAATGTCACCGGCACATCCGGATTGCTCTCGCCCGAGGCGAAGGAGTCGCCGAGCGCGACGATGAACAAGTCCTCGACGGCGATCAGTTCATTCAGCGTCCGGCCGCCGGGCAAAGCCACCTGCACCGATGCACCGGAGAGATTACGATCGACCGAGAATGGCAGGCGATTGATCTTCAGCGGCGAGGCGCAGGATTGCGTGCGGGTTTCAGCCTTGCTGCCGGGCCGCCGCGGCGTCCAGCTCCAGACGCAGTCGCCGGCGCCCGCCTCGGCGATCCGGTCGGGCGCAAGGCGGATCACCACCGTATGCGCATCCGGCAGCACATAGTCTTCCTTCGCGGTCCCCCACGAATAACGGCGATCGCATGTGGCGAGATAGCGGCCCTGCCGGCTGTCGTAGCAGACGGCGTCGATGGTCTGCGCCGCCCAGCCGAGGCGCGAACGGTGGTAGCCGGCGCGCGCGGTGTCGGCGCAACTGGTCAGGCTGGTCTTGTCGGTGCAATCGGGATCGTTCAGCCGCCGCTCGGTGCGCCACACGACATTGGCAGGCGGCGCGATTTCGCTGCGAGCGACCGGGTAGCCGCGCTCATACATGGCGAAGGAAGCCGCATTCTTGAAGAAACGGAACGGGCTTTCGACCTGCCACAGCAAATCGGCAGCACGTGCGTCACGCCCGAAGGGCGACACCAGCAACGTCGTGGCCCCCACGACGAACGTCACAAGCAATTTCATTTTCAGTTTTCCGGATCAATCGGCAACTGGTCTGTCGTTCCGACGGTAAATCAGGTTCACAGCCGCGACGGCCCGCCGCAGGGACGACCGCGCAATCCCCGCTGGCTCCGGTGCTTCTCTGATCGTGCTCCTATTGAAACGAATTGCGGACGACGCGGCGCAGGAACCATTAACCAGCCGGCCAATCCCATGTCCTTCTGCGCATTATCGCACCACCTCTGATTGATGAAACGATCGCGTTAAACGATTTGTATGGGAGAGTCGGCGCGAGATCATTACGGTGGTGACCATGCAGCCTGCCGCCAGTATCAGAACGGCTTCGGACAAAAACGCGATCAGCGGCAGTGCTCCCGCTCAACCTGCGCACCGCGTCACGCAGCGCCGACCGGCCTACATCGCCCAGGCTGTCAGCTATGTCATCGATGGCGCCATCCTGTTTGCCTATGCCGGCATCGGCGTCACCACGGTCACCACCGGCCTCGTCTATCTCACGCTGCGGCTTGCCGTGGTCGGTGTGGCGTTCTTCCTGTCCGAGGCGCGCGTCACCGATCGCTTCAGAGATCACTATCTGTTCGTCCCGCTCAGCCTCGTGAGCATCACGATCCAGATCGGCGCGATCTATCTGGTGCCGCAGATCGGCTTCTATTTCATTGCCATCATCTTCGTTGTGCTCGGCTTCGGCGCGCTGCGCATGAGCGCCCGGCAGACCGGCATCGTCTGGGCCTATGCCACGCTCGGCCTCGCCGTTCTCTTCCTCATGACCGACAGGCCGATCGGCATTCCCATGGCGGATGCGACGGAGCGTGCACTGGCGCTGGCCTGTTTCGTCAGCGCGCTCGCCCGCTGCGCCGGTGCCGGCCTCTACGGCTCATCGATGCGCGAACTTCTCTATCGTCGCAGCAACGACCTCGCCGCCGCCAATGCGCGGATCGAGGAACTGGCGCAGCTCGACGAACTCACCGGCGCGTATAACCGACGCTACATCATGAAATGTCTGGGCGACGAGATTGCCAGGGTCCAGCGCGGCGCGAGCTGTTGTGTCGCGCTGATCGATCTCGATCATTTCAAGCGCATCAACGACCGCTTCGGTCACCCGATCGGCGACGAAGTGCTGCGCACCTTCGCTATCACCATTTTTTCCAATATCCGCATGGTCGATAAACTCGGCCGCTATGGCGGCGAGGAGTTTCTGCTGGTTCTCCCTGAAACTCATGCGGATCAGGCGCTGCAGATCATCGAACGTCTGCGCACCGCCATCGAAGGGCTCGGCTGGCCGGCGATCTCACCGGACCTCACGCTCACCATCTCCGCAGGCCTTAGCGAGATCGTCTCCAACGATACGCCGGAAGACTTGCTCGCGCGCGCCGACCGCGCGCTCTATCGCGCCAAGGATGCCGGCCGCAATCGCGTGCTCGCAGCCACGCAGCGGCGTAGGTTTGGCTGAGGAACACAACCGTTCAGAAAAGCTGCGCTGCGGACGGGCGTGCTTGCGTCAATGATATTCGTGCGGATCGTCGAGCGACACCCACACGGCCGCCAGCAGCGATGCACCCAGAATAGGGACAAGACAGAGCCCAAGTCCGGCCCAGATGACGATCAATGCCGTGGTCATGGTCGTCGCTCCCGCATGATTTGCAGGGAGTTTGAGCGATACACAGCATAATGTGTTAACGACGCATACGTGCCTACCGGCACGTATCGTCATTCTTCGTTGAGGTTAAAGCGCGCGGATATTGCGTGCAGTTACCACGCGTAGCGCACCACGCCCCTGCCGGCATAGCTCTTCGTCACATCCGAGAATTCGCCTTCGAAGGTCCCGGCAACGGACCAGCCGTTCATCCACTTGAGTTCGGCCGAGGCGGTGGTCAGTGCGGCGTTGCGCGCAAGTGCTGCGCCGTTCACCACGAAACTCGCACCGGGCAACGTTTGAAAGGTCGCGGTAGCGGAGCGCTCGGTGTCGAAGTCATGCGCCCAGGCCGCGCGGCCGCGCAGTGTCAGGATCGCATCGTTGACGGCGAAAGACTTGTCGCTGCGCAGGCCAAGCTCGCTGCGCATCGCGGTGACGGTCTTGCCACCATAGGTCAACGCGAAAGTGTTGCTGCCGGCAACAACGCTTTCCGCATAGGACGGCAAGTCGAATGCCGTCACCTGCATTGCGCCATAAGGCGTGAGGCCGATGCCGCCGATCCACGGCATCGCGAAGCGGTTACCGACTTCGACACGGCCCGAATAGCTGCTCGCATTGAAGTTGGCGCGCAGCTGATCGAAGCCGGCGAGTGTGACCGTGC
This sequence comes from Bradyrhizobiaceae bacterium PARB1, assembly GCA_002256345.1. GTDB lineage: Bacteria > Pseudomonadota > Alphaproteobacteria > Rhizobiales > Xanthobacteraceae > Tardiphaga. The sequence continues at coordinate 34,664 of NKIY01000019.1, forward strand.
GATCCGTGGTGATGTCCTGCCAGCCATAGGCAGCGGCGGCACTCACATAGACTGAGCCTACCATGTGCCGAACGAAACCACCGACCTGGAACAAGTCCGAGCGGCCGGTGCCTCCGCCGTTCACCGAGAAATTGGTGCCGCCGCCAGCCATCGCGATGCCGGCCACCGTGAACGGCGAGAACCAGTAGTCAGCGCCGACCGCCATGCCATAGATGCTCGACTTGCTGTTGCTCGTGCCTGCCGCCGCATTGCCGTCCGTCGTCTGCGATCCGCCGAAACCGGCGGCCCAGACATTCCAGCGCTCCTGCGGCGCAAGGACGGGTGCCTTGCGATGCATCGATGCGAAGGCATCGGTCGGCGCGCGCTTCGGCGCATAGGCCATCGCCTGATCGGCGTAAGGCATTGCGCCCGGCGCGCCCTCACCACGTCCGGCGGCGAAGGGATCGGTCATCTGCATCATGAAGATGTTCGCGACGTCGAAGCTGGTCTGCTGGCTGCCCGGTGCCAGCTCGCCCGACACCTGCGACAGGCCTTTCGCATCGAGCGCGCCGAACACCAGCGGAATGCCGCCGGTGCGGTTGAAGAAGTCCGTCAGCGCACGACCGACATTGCCCTGGTTGCCCGTGAGCGATGCATAGGACGGCGAGTTCGGCCCCGGCGCGGGATTGGGGCCCGGCGCCGGCGTGAAGTCCAGCGTCAGGTCGAGATAAGCGTTCTTTGCATCATAGCTCAGGCCCGATTTGAAATTCGACGGCAGGTTCGTGTTGACCGGCCCACCGAACTTCCCGCTCACGCCGCCTTGCGCATTGAGGATGGTGTATTGCTTCTCGACATAGCTGCCGGCCGCGAAATTCGCATTCACCGTTGCGCCGCCGAGCGTTGCCGTGCCGGTGACATTCACACGATCCGCATTATTAGGGGACACCTCGACCATGTAGGTCGATGCCGAGGTGAAGGACAGATTGCCCTGCACGTTGAGCGTGCCGATGGAATTGCCCGGCGCCAGCGTGCCGCCATTGATGGTGGTGTTGCCGACAAAGCCGTTGCCACCGAGTGTGCCACCGGAGTTCACCGTGGTCATCGACGACGATGCGATCGAACCGTTGACACTCAAGGTGCCGCCGTCGACCGTCGTGGCGCCGGTGTAGGTGTTGTTGCCCGACAGCGTGAAGGTGCCGGTGCCGGTCTTGGTCAGCCTGCCGATCCCGTTCATTTCGCTGATCACGCCGGCGAAGTTCGTCGATGTGTTGTCGCCGCCGGTCGTCAGCATGGTCGTGTCTGAAGGCAATGCGCCGTAGAAAAAGAGTCCCCCCGTTCCTGCGAGCGAACCGATGGTTTCACCGCCATAGACACCGAAGCGGCCCGCCGCATTGACGACGACGGCACCCGTATCCGCAATTGCACTGCCGCCGGCAACAGCAAGCGTCCCCGCATTGATGGTGGTAACGCCCGTATAGGTGTTGGTGCCGGTGAACCCCAGCATGCCCGTGCCCTGTTTGGTCACGGTGCCAGTGCCGGAGATCGTGCCGCTGAAGTCTGCGGTGTCGGACCGGCTGAACACGAGCGCGGCATTGTTGGTCACGTTGCCGCTAATCGATCCTGTCGTGCCGCCATTGCCGACCTGCAGCGTGCCCGCCGTGATCGTCGTGCCGCCGGAATAGTTGCTGTTGGCGGTGAGGATCGTCGTTCCGTTGCCGGCCTGATTGACCGCACCGGTGCCGGAGATCGTGCCGGCAAATGTCACGCTATCGGACCGGTTGAACGCCAGCGTCGCATTGTTGGTGACATTGCCGGTGATGGAGCCCGCGGTGCCGCCCGCGCCGATCTGCAGCGTGCCTGACGTGATCGTGGTGCCGCCGGAATAAGTGTTGCCGCCAGTCAGCGTCAGCGTGCCGATGCCGTTCTGGATCACACTGCCAGTGCCCGTGATGACATTCGCCAGCGTGACAGCCGCGCCCTGATCGAACTTTAGCGTCCCCGCACCATCGATCGCGACATTGCCGGTCAGACCGCCGGTGCCGGACAAGGTCAGCGTGTTTGCGCCGCCAGTGAAGGTGATGGCATTGGCGCGCGTAACGCCATCTCCCGAAAGGCCACCGGAGATGGTGCCGCCCGTATTGTCGATCATGAGAGAAGCTCCCACCACGCCAGCGCCGCCTGCGCCGGCAGATCCAGCACCAATACCGTTGCGTAAACCACCGTTGCCGCCACGAATGGTGCCCGAGTTCGTCAATCCGCTGCCCGATGCGGAAAAAGACACGCCGACACCGCCGGCGCCGCCATTGCTATTGATGAAACTGGAGCCGCCACTACCGCCGTTGCCGCCGGCGATTGTGCCCTCATTGATCAGCGAGCCCATATTGGAAAATGATACGCCGCCGCCGCCACCACCGCCGGTGCCGGCACCGCCTACCGAGCTGCCGCCGCCGCCGCTGCCCCCGTTACCGCCCGTGATCCCGGCCAAATTGGTCAGCGGGTCCATGCCGGACAACAACAGGCCGATGCCGCCGGCTCCACCACCGGCACCCGAGCCGTTAGTGGTGGCCGCGCTGCCCCCGTTGCCACCGGCGCCCCCCGTAATGTCACTTGTGTTCGGGACGGGAGCACTGATGACGATGGCGCCGGCGCCACCGGCGTAACCACCTGTTGGATTGACCGGTGGAGCCATGGTGCCATTAGTGCCATCGTCACCCCGCCCGCCCGTGACCGGGCCGGGCAGCGGAAGCGTCGCCCCGCTCGCGCCGGGCAGACCGTCCGCAGCCACCGCCTGTCGCACCAGCGCCGGTGCCGACAGCGCCGTCGCCGCCAGGAGCAGTGCGCTTGCCGTGCTCCGCAGATACGCCCGGGGGGGCGATGATCGCACGCTTGACGGAATACGGCGCTCGGTTCGAGCGGAATACACGTTAGCGACAGCGACACAGGTCACGTCAAACCGCGATGACGACATCAAAGGCATTCCCAGCAATTGCACCGACAGCGCTGTCGGCATTCCAGTCGCGTAGGCGATCGCCTGCGCGCAGTGTCCGGAATGAGCGATGTCAGATCAGGCTGGTGCGAAACTCGCGTGGCTTTTCGCGCTTCCCCGCCTCGGTCTCATACCGAACACACTTTCGCCACGCTTCAACGATTCGTGCGTGAGGTACAATGTGACCGGAAGCCATTTTGGGCGGCACAGCTGGTTTAGGGACGGGTGAGGCAATGAGGTAACAAGGTAGAGAGCGCGATCTTCAACCATCAATGACAGTCGCGAAGGATCGGCGCGGCGAAGCGCTCAGGAGCAGGCGGACGCCAATGACGCGGCATCCGGCAAGCGGGCGCAGATGCGTGTCAAAACCTGTTGGAACAAGGTCTTTGAAAAATGGCAGGGGCGGTAGGGCTCGAACCTACGACAACCGGTTTTGGAGACCGGTACTCTACCAACTGAGCTACACCCCTACAGAACCGCGCCATTGGAGTTCATTGGCACCGGTTCGGGCCGTTTGAAGCACATCGCGCGCCTGATTTGCAAGAGCCGTTGTGCATGCATCCGGAACAAATCACGTCCGGAATCAAAACGGCGGGCAAGGGAGCTCCCCTGCCCGCCGCCTGTATCGATATTACTCGATGATCGAAGCGACGACGCCAGCACCGACGGTGCGGCCGCCTTCACGGATGGCGAAGCGCAGCTTCTCTTCCATCGCGATCGGCACGATCAGGTGCACTTCCATGGCGATGTTGTCGCCCGGCATCACCATCTCGGTGCCTTCCGGCAGATGCACGACACCGGTCACGTCGGTGGTGCGGAAGTAGAACTGCGGACGATAGTTGGTGAAGAACGGCGTGTGACGGCCACCCTCTTCCTTCGTCAGAATGTAGGCCTCGGCCTTGAACTTGGTGTGCGGCTTCACCGAACCCGGCTTGCACAGCACCTGGCCGCGCTCGACGTCTTCACGCTTGGTACCGCGCAGCAGCGCGCCGATGTTGTCGCCCGCCTGGCCCTGATCGAGCAACTTGCGGAACATTTCGACGCCGGTGACCGTGGTCTTCTGCGTGGCCTTCAGACCGACGATTTCGATTTCCTCGCCGACCTTGACGATGCCGCGCTCGACACGGCCGGTGACGACGGTGCCGCGGCCCGAGATCGAGAACACGTCTTCCACCGGCATCAGGAACGGCTGGTCGACCGGACGCTCCGGCTGCGGGATGTAGGCGTCGACATTCTTCATCAGCTCGAGAATGGCGTCGTGGCCGAGCGCACGGTTCGAGTCTTCGAGCGCGGCCAGTGCCGAACCCTTGACGATCGGAATGTCATCGCCCGGGAAGTCGTACTTCGACAGCAGTTCGCGGACTTCCATTTCCACGAGCTCGAGCAGTTCCGGATCGTCGACCATGTCGCACTTGTTCAGGAACACGACCAGCGCGGGCACGCCGACCTGGCGGGCGAGCAGGATGTGCTCGCGGGTCTGCGGCATCGGGCCGTCGGCAGCCGACACGACCAGGATCGCGCCGTCCATCTGCGCGGCGCCGGTGATCATGTTCTTCACATAGTCGGCGTGGCCGGGGCAGTCGACGTGGGCGTAGTGGCGGTTCGCGGTCTCGTATTCCACGTGCGCGGTCGAAATGGTGATGCCGCGCGCCTTCTCTTCCGGCGCCTTGTCGATCTGGTCGTAAGCGGTGAACGACGCCCCGCCCGTCTCGGCGAGCACCTTCGTGATCGCAGCCGTCAGCGACGTCTTGCCGTGGTCAACGTGACCGATCGTGCCGATATTGCAGTGCGGTTTGTTACGTTCAAATTTTGCTTTGGCCAT
>NKIY01000030.1 GCA_002256345.1 Bradyrhizobiaceae bacterium PARB1
GGTAACGAGCCCTGCCTTGGCCTGCGCCAGCGAGCCGGCAGAGGCGATCACGCTATCGCCCTGAACGTTGCCGATGACGAACTCGCGATGCCGAAGTACATCGCCGGACGTCACACTCGTCAGGTACAGAGGTGCCTCGAGCGCCAGCGCCAGCGTACCGCCCGCGGCGTTCGCGCCGCCCGCTGCCGCCCGCAGCGTACCGTCGAGATAGAGGCCATTGCTGGATTTGACGACGATGGTGCCGCCATTGCTGGCGACCGCAAACGGCGGCGTGCTGGTTTTCTGCAGCCCCGAGCGGGGAATGTCGAGCACCGCGCTGGTGCCCGATGCGTCGAGTAGCGCACCCGGCCGGATCACGACGAAGGCATTCGGCGTAACGGATTCACCTGTCGCTTCCCAATCCATCGCGCCGCCGATCAGGATCGAGCCGCCATTGCCGACGACGCCATAGGTCTGACCGCGCGCATCGATCGCCGTCACGGCGCGTGCCGCGACATCGAGAACGCCACGATCGCCGATCCAGATCAGGCCTGCTCTGGTGCCGGTGCTCTGATTGACGCTCGCTGCCGCCTGGGTCAGGCTGATCGTTCCACCGGGCGCGGTCAGGGTGCCGTCGATGGTGAAATCCCTCGCCTGCAGGCTGATCGACTGGCCGGCATCGACGCGGATCGTGGCACCCGCGCGAATGTCGATCGGGCCACTTGCCGTCGTCAATCCCGCCTCACCGATATTGGAGCGCAGGGTGATGCTGGCGCCGCCGCGCTGGATCAGGCTGCTATTGCGGGAGTCTTCGGCCCATTCCGACGGCGTCCAGACGCTCAGGGCGCGGGAGGGGTTTCCGCCGGACGCGATGTTGAACAGCGCATCTGTCAAGCGATAGATCGGCATCGCGATGTCGAGCCCGACGCCTTCCGCAACGACGAGACCGTAACGGCCGTTTACGTCGTAGTTCGAGAAGCCCGATTGGAACAGCGACGACTGGATTGTTGCGTTGGGTGCGACCGTGACGTCCCGGGTCAGATTAATGCCGGCTTGAATCACGGTGCCTTTGGGCACTGTGAAATCCACCGGAGAGATAGCGCCCGGATTCAATGTTACCAACTTGGGGCTTTGAAGACGAAGCCCGTTGGGAAACACGTTCCCCTCCACGACATAACTGGCGGGAAAACCGGACGATACTCCCAAAAGGCCGATGACCGTTCCGGCGGGAATGGTTGGGATCGGCTGATCTGACTCGATATTTACATCGACACCATTGAAGCGGAGGAAATAATATCCCGAACTTGGACGTGGCGGCGTCCAGTCGGCCGCCAGTGTCAGGCCTGCGAGTTGAGGTATGCCCCCGAGCCTTTCGCCCGGCTGAACGAGACTGATTGAATACGTGTAGCTGACGGGCAAGACACTCCCCGGCATGACGCGATAATCTTCGGTCAGCACAACATCGACGGACGTCTTCTCGCCGGCGCTGAGCACGCCGTCGGTCGCAAGTACCTTGCCGCCGATTCCGATCACCGTGCCGGATTCAAGCCTGAGCGTGCCGCCGCCACTGACGCCATAGGCGCGGATGGCACCCTCGAGAGTCAAAAGACCGTCAGCCTGTACGGCGGGAGCCTGCTGGTCGGCGATCAAAGTCACGTCGCCGCCACGGCCGCCCTTGGTCTTGCCATTGGCGAGGATGGCGCCGCCCGACGAGATGTCGACGACGCTACCCTTAGCCAACGTCACGTTATGGGTCGATCGCAGGGTGACGGTGCCGCCGTTCAGATAGGCCAGCTTGCTGCTGTCATCCCTGTTCAGCAGTGCATTGACCCACAATCCGCGCAGATCGAGCATGACGCCGTCACGCAGGGTGATCGACGACGCGCCGTTCTTGAGCAATGTCTGCGCCGCGCCGCGATCACCACCGCCCTTGAAGTAGTTGTCCACGGTGAGCGAACCGCCACGTGCGGTCACGTCGGCCTTGATATCGACCACCGCCGCGTTGAAGCCGATCCGGCCGCCATCGGCCACGGTCAGCGCGCGGTCGATGACGATCGTATCGGTAGTGTCGATATCGAGCCCCCCGAGATGCAGCGCATTGATGTGCCCGGCATCGAACCAGGCGGTGTCCTTTCGAGCCAACGGCAGTGCATCGCCCGCGGACATCCCGCCAGTGACCGCTGCCACATCGCCAAAGCGGACATCGGATCCGTACAGACCGCTGCCGCCAACCGCAGCACCATATCGCCCAAGCCCGAGCGTACCTTCCAGCGGCGCGGCATTCTGCACCTGCTTGTAACCATCCGTCAGCGCGGCCGCGCGGGCGCTGGACTGGCGCTTGCCGGTGATCACGTCGGCGACAAGATCAGCCTCGAACAGCAGTGTCGGCGCCGACAGGTTGAGGCGGCCGGCATCGCGGCCGACCGTGTAGCCGTCCTCCCAGCGCCGCGACGTGGTGCGGTCGAAGATAGAGCTCCACACTTCGGTGAGCTGGTCGGACACCTTGCCCTGGATATTGTGCGTGCGCACGAAGCCGCCGGCCGCGGCGACGAGTCTCATGTCGGCCGGCGCGGTATCGAAGCTGTAGATCCTGCCGTCGGCGCCGATCAGCTTGCTCGAATAGATCCAGCCGCCATCGAAGCTCACCGAGCCGCCGGCGATGTTAAACTTCGCACCTTGCTGCGCGATCACATCGTTGTTCGCCGCCAGC
>NKIY01000031.1 GCA_002256345.1 Bradyrhizobiaceae bacterium PARB1
CGTAAGCGACGTCCACGTCCCATTCGCAAAGATTTGGAGGGACGGATTGCAACGCGTTGGCGCAACGGACTGCAAATCCGTTGATCAACGCGTTGCAAATCGTTGAGGTCGCGACTGTGGCGGCAGCTGCGGAGAATTAGGAGGTGCGGGCGAACGACCAGGGCAAGAGTTCGTCGATCCGCGACTGCGGGTGACCGGTTGCGATCGCTTCGAGGGTCGCTTTCATCCAGGCGTAGGGCTCCACGCTGTTGATCTTGCAGGTGGCGATGAGCGAAGCTATGCGGGCCCATGAACGGCCACCTTCGTCGTGACCTGCAAATAGACTATTTTTGCGCGTCAGAGTCAGCGGTCTGATTTGATTTTCGACGGGGTTAGTGTCCATCTCAACGCGGCCATCGTCGAGAAACAAAGTGAGGCCAGCCCAATGGTTCAGCAGATAGGCGATCGCCTTGCCCATCTCGCTGCCCGGCGACAGGCGGGCGGCTTGCTCGCGCAGGAATCTCTCGAGTTCGGCGACGAGCGGCCGTGATCGCTCGTTGCGCGCCTTTTGTCGGATCGCGGCGTCGGAGCCACGGATCTCCTTCTCGATTGCATAGAGCGCGGCGATGCGCGCGAGGACGGCTTCGGCGATGGGTGAGCCGGCCTTCGGAGTCGCGGCAATGATCTCGCGCCTGGAGTGGGACCAGCATGCGGCCAGCCGCAGCGGCGCGCCGCCTTGACGCTCGAGTCGTGCGAGCCTGTGATAGCCCTGGTATCCATCGACCTGAAGGATGCCGTCGAAGCCGTCGAGGATATGCTCGGCATGTTTGCCACTGCGTCCTGGCGCGTAGTGGTAGACCACGATTGGTGGATCAGCGCCGCCGTGGCCGCGATCGTCGCGCAGGACAGCCCACAGATAGCCGGTCTTGGTTCGACCCCGGCCCGGATCGAGCACGGGCGCCCTGGTCTCGTCCATGAACAAGCGGCCCGATTGCTTCATCACGACGCTCATGCGCTCGATCAACGGCGCGAGGTGGAAGGCGACCGTTCCCATCCAATCCGCCAGAACGGCACGATCGATGAGGATGCCATGCCGGGCCAGAACCTGGGACTGACGATAGAGCGGCATGTGCTCGCTGAACTTGGCGACCGCCACCTGCGCCAGCATCGCCTCGGTGGGCAGGCCACCCTCCACCAGATGGGCGGGCGCCGGCGCCTGGCGCACGCCAGCGCATCCTGTCGCGCAGGCGTAGCGCGGTCGCACCGTCTCGACCACGCGATACTGGGCCGGCGTCACGTCGAGGCGTCTGGAGCGATCCTCGCCGATCCGGACCATCTGGCCGCAGCCGCAGGGACACTCGAGGCTCTCGGGTTCGATCACCTGCTCAATGCGCGGCAGGTGCGCGGGAAAGGCGCGGGCGGCGCGGCTGGCCCGGCGGCCCGACGGTGCCGCGCCGGTGCGGCGCGCACGATCGTCTTGGCGCTCCTGGACTTCGGCGATGGCGATCTCGATGTCTTCGAGCACCAGCTGCATCTGATCGGGATTGAACTTCTCCGAGCGTTTGCCGAAGCGTGCGCGCTCGTACTCCTTCACGAGCAGTTCGAGACGGTCGACGATCTGTTTGGACGCAGCCAGTTCGTTCTCGACATGAAGGCGCGCCGTGCGTTCGTCATCAGCGCGACGACGCTCGGCTGCGAGCATCGCTTCCTGCGCGCTGAAGAGCGCTCGCAAATCGGCGGGCAGCGCTGCAAGACGGGCGGGATCAATGGCGGACGGTGGCACATCCGCAAGCTATCATCCCGAGGCGCCGTGCGAAACAAATCGTCAGCCCCCGAGTCAGTTCGCCGCAGCTGGTGTTGCGACGATCCGTTCGCCCACACGCTTCCAGTTCAGCCCGTCAAACAGCGCTTCGAACTGCACCCGCGTCAGATGCATGACGCCGCCGCTGATCTGCGGCCACTCAAAACGGCCAGCGCGACCAAGGCGCTTGTAGATTAGAACGAGGCCCGTGCCGTCCCATAGCAAAATCTTCAGCCGGTCGGCGCGCTTCGAACGAAAAACCACAATCAGGCCCGAATGCGGATCGAGCCCGAGCGTGTTCTGCACGAGGCCGGCCAGCGCGTCGTGCCCGCACCGGAAATCGACAGGACGTACAGCAAGCACAATCCGCAGTCCCTGCGCCGGAATGATCATGCGCCGCGCTCGATCGCGGTCACGATCTCCGCGATCCGCACCGCTGACACGTCCGCGTCCAGGCGAACCGAAACCTTGCCAATCGTAATCTCGACAGGCCCCTCGTTCTTGCCTGACGCCGCTGGATCACTCAACTCGATCGACACGAAATCCGCCGCTTCGTCCGTGACCAATGCGATCCGGCCGGCACGCGCCAATCTGCGCCACGTCGTCAATTGCTGGGCCTTGACACCATAACGCCGTGCGACATCACATACGCGGGCGCCAGGCTTCATGGTCTCGAAAACAGCGCGCCCCTTGGTCTCCGCAGACCACAACCGGCCTCCAGAACGGGTACGGCGCGCAAGCTTCCCTACAAAACCGTCGGATTCGGCTTCCTCGCCCGATAGCTCCATCGCCCTCAGTCTCCTCCTGGCTGCCTGAACAACCAAGAATCGCAGACCACAAACCGAGGGGAAACCCATCAATCAAATGGGGACAAAGCTTCGCTTACG
>NKIY01000007.1:0-34479 GCA_002256345.1 Bradyrhizobiaceae bacterium PARB1
TTCGGCGCAGCGGGCGGCGCGGCGGCAGCGCGTGCGGCCGGCGGCGGGGCCGCAGCAGCCGGCTTCGCCGGTTCTGATGTCATGATGCTGACCGGCGGCGTGTTCGCCGAGCTCGGAAACTCCGCATTGGTCGGCCGGCCGGTGGGCATCGACGGCGGCAGCGCGGCGACCAATCCGGCTGCCGATGGCGTGGCGCCGGCTGGCGCGTTCCAGGACGCGGCGTAGCGCGTGACCAGGTTCTCATAGGTCCGATCGTTCATGTTGGCGACGATCTGGTGGTTGTCGCCGAGCGAGCGGAATGCGGGGCACGCCGTCGGCGTGCAGTGGTCGCGCGCCATCAGCGCATAGGCCACCAGGCCGTACCGGTCGTGCTCGATGGCGCGGCGCAGTGCCTGCAATTCGGTGGTCGTATTGCGCTCCGCGGTGGCGAGGTCGCCGAGCGCAGTCAGGCGCGATATCTGCGCCGCCGCATAGCTGACCGCCGCCGCGGCCGTATCGGACGAACCGAACAGCACTTTCTCGCAGGCATTGAGAACGGCATCTCCGGCGAGGTCGTCGACGCAGGCCAGCGCCGGCACGGTCTGGCCGGTGAATTGCGCGGTTCGTGTCTCGCTCGGCGCCGCTGCCTGCCCGCCCGGTCCGAAGCCGCGGATCGTTGCGGCGACCGCGACCGCGATCGACAGCAGCGTGATGACGGTCAGCGCGCCGTTGGCGACGGATTTTTCCGCGCGCAGCAGCGTGATCAGCACAACGATCCCAAAGAAGCCCGCGGCAGCCAGCGTCAGCCACATCGGGAAAGTCGGTGAGCGCCAGATCTGATCCAGCGAGGAAGCCCAGTTCATGCGCGATGTCCCTCAACGCAGCGTAAGCACAATCGGCGGCGGCGAACGCCGCCACCCCGACGTCCAACCTTCAGCACAATGGGTCTGCGAACAGGGCCTTTTGACGGCGGCGACGGGGAACCCGCTCCAGCCACCGGCTTGCGCACAACTCGTTCAGGACAGCGCGAGCTGGCTCTCCTTGGCCACCCGTTCGAAAGCTTCGGTCGAGCTCTTGATGCGATACTGGCAGTCGTCACCTTCGGTCGGCAGCAGGCGGATCACCTGATAGGTGCCGCTCGCAGCGGGGCGCGCCACATTGCTGGCCGTGAAATAGACGGTCTCGCCAATCGAGTACTTATGCTTCAACGCCCTCTCCATTTTCTTAGAGATTGCTGGCCGGGCTGACAGTCCCGATAGCTCTGGCCGGCATTTTGAGAACCCTGCGGCAAGCTAGCACATCGCCCTGCCCCAAATCCAGCAAGATTGGGGCACGGTGAAGGTACGCTTTTTGCAGGTTTTTCAGGGCGATAGGCAGCAATTTACATGCCAGCCGGAAATTGCCCGCCGGCCTCGGCCGGAACCCGGTTTCAGTGGCTCAGGCGGTATGCGGCAACTTGCCGTCGGGGCTCGCGCTGTCCACCGCCCCCGGAAGCTGCTGGGCCAGCACCTTGGACAGCTGGTCGACCGGAATGTTGAACCTGGCGGCGAGCTGCTTGACCGTGTCGCTGCCCAGCACCTGCTGCAGCTGGTCGGCCGTGATCGGCAGGTTCTGGCCGGTGCCGATCCAGGATTTGACCTGGTCGCCGAGCCCGGCCTGTTCGAGCTTGGCGACGATCGCCGACAAGCCGCCCTGCCCGCCATTGCCCATCACCTCGCCGAGCACGACGGGAATCACGGCCGCCCCGAGCTGGCCAAGCATGCCCTTCAGCTCCGGCGAATTCTCCAGGGAATCGAGAATGCCCATGGTCTAAGTCCTTTCACGACTTGCAAAACCGGTGTTTCGGATTCGACGCCTTCGGCCCCGCGGCGTCAAGCCGCGATCTTTGTGGCTGCTGTCACAATTCGGCAGCGAGGGACCAGTCAGGCGTCCTCGAATCGGTCGATCCGCAGCGTCTCGGCAAGGCCATCGCGGGTCCATTCCTGGAACGCCGGCAGCGCCATCATGGCATCGACATAATGCTGCGCCTCAGCCTTCACTGGGATCGCGTAGGTGCGGAAGCGATGCACCACGGGGGCGTACATCGCATCCGCCGCCGAGAATGCCCCGAACAGGAACGGGCCTTGCCTGCCGTAGCGCGCGTGGCAATCGGCCCAGATCTCCTCGATCCGCGCCACGTTGGCCCGCGCATCGTTCGACAGCGCGACGGCCTTGATCGGCCGGTGCAGGTTCATGCCGCATTCGCTGCGCAGCGGCACGAAGCCGGAATGCATCTCGGCCGAGATTGCGCGGGCATGCGCGCGCGCGGCGCGATCCGCCGGCCACAGCTTCGCCTCGGGAAACTTCTCGGCCAGATATTCGATGATCGCCAGCGAATCCCACACTGTGACGTCACCGTCGATCAGCGTCGGCACCTTGCCGGCCTTGCTGAAGCCGAGGATGCGGTCCTTGTCGGCCTGATCGGTGTAAAGCGGAACGAAGATTTCCTCGAACGGGATGTTATTGGCGCGCAGCGCCAGCCAGGGCCGCATCGACCATGACGAATAGTTCTTGTTGCCGATGACGAGCTTGAGCATGTCCGGGGAATCCTGTTGCCGGCGCAGTTTGCCATAGTGCATTGCACGCGTTCAACCTGTACATGACGCGGGATGCAACGGGGCGCAGATCGGCGGCCGCGCATTCACGAAGGAAGGCACCATGACCGGCTATTGGGTCGACATCCTAGCGGTCGGCTTCTTCGCGCTGGAATGGCTGGTCTATGCCATCACGCTCGAGCACACCGCCTACGGGCGCGACAGCCTGTCGGCGCGGATGCATGTCTATCGCGAGATCTGGGTGCGGAACCTGCTCCACCGCGACGCGCGGATGGTCGACATGCAGATCATGGCATCCTTGCAGAACGGCACCGCGTTCTTTGCCTCGACCAGCCTGATCGCGATCGGCGGCGCGCTGGCGCTGCTGCGCGCGACCAACGACGCGCTCGCGGTGCTCGGTGCACTGCCGGTCAACCTGACGCCCTCGCCCGCTCTCTGGGAGGTCAAATGCATCGGGTTGATCCTGATCTTCATCTACACCTTCTTCAAATTCGCCTGGGCCTATCGCCTGTTCAACTATGTCGCGATCCTGTTCGGCGCGATGCCGCCGGCCGGCCAGCGCGATACGCCCGAGGCGGAGGCCCATGTGATCCGCACCACGCGGCTGTTCGAGACCGCGGGCCGGCACTTCAACCGCGGTCAGCGCGCGTTCTTCTTTGCGCTCGGCTATCTCGGCTGGTTCGTCAGCCCCTGGGTGCTGTTCGCCACGACCGCCGCGGTCGTGATCGTGATCTGGCGCCGGCAGTTCGCCTCGAATGCCTGGCAGGCGATGGGAAGCTGAAGCCTGCTTCGACTTACGACGAAAAATCGCGCGGCGTGAAGTCGAGGTCGAGCACCTTCCATTCGCCGTAGCGCTCCCGCGGCAGCATCGCGTAGGGCTGGCAGGTTTGCAGCGCATCGGTCGCGCTCTTGAGCAGCAGCGGCCCCTTTTCCGATGCGGTGGCCTCGATCAGCAAGGGCGACGCGGCGAGCTTGCCGTCGGGCTTCATGAACACCCGAAGCTTGATCCTGACATCATCGCCGGTGCTCAGCGTCGCCGGAAGCTTCATGCAGGTCTTCAGATGGCGACGGAATTCGGCGACCACGCTGGACCCGACGTCGGCCTGCTCGGTGGCCGCGGCGTCGAAACTGTCCTTGCCGGGACCGGGAGCGGACGGCGCCCCCGCAGGCGGCTTCACCGAGATGTCAGGCGGCAGGCCAAGCATGACGTTGTATTTGACCGACAGGTCCGGCTCGGGCTGCGCATAGGCAGGCGGTGATGCCGCCGCCTGTTGCTGGGGCATCGGCGGCGTCTGGGGTGCAGGCGGCGCGGATGGCTGCTCGGCCGCGGCAGGTGGCGGCGCCGGGCTGGGCTTGGGCGCCGGTGGCGTCAGCTGCTTCTGCGCCGCGGACTGCTGCTTCTGCGGCGCTTGCGCCGATGGTTCGGGCTTGGCCGCATCCACCGGCTTGTCGAACGAGGGCAATTGCAGTTCGGGCGTCGGCGACGGGCTCGGTACCGGATCGGGCTCGGGCTTGATCTCCGCCTTGGCGACCTCCTGCGGCGTCACGATCTCGACCGGCACCGTGTCAGCGGCGACGGGATCGAACTGATGGACCTCCGAATAGAGGAAAATCAGCGCGAGCAGCATCAGGTGCACGAACACCGACGCCACCATATCCGCGTTTGGCCGAAACTTCATCCCGCTCGATCACATCAGTGTCGTCTCCCCGCCGGCTACAATACCGGCTGGAACCCGCCTGCCTCAATCCCCCATTTCGCGGCCGAGTCCGCGGTCAGCCAGCGGGCAATAGCACGATCCGGACCGCGGCCCAGCCATTTTCCGCGAAGCAATGCGCAGGCTAGAATCCGGTCGGCGCTCGGGCCGTCACCGCGCGGCCGCGCTCCCCATCGTCGAAATCTCGCGCATGTCCTCATCCGAAAGTTCGAAATCGAAGATGTCGATATTTTCCTGGAGCCGCTCGAGCTTTGAGGTGCGCGGGATCGCCGAGACATTCTGTTGCACCAGCCAGCGCAGGCAGATTTGGGCCGCGGTCTTGCGATAGCGGTCGCCGATCCGCGCCAGCGCGCGGTCGCCCTTGACGCGCCCTTTCGCGATCGGGCTGTAGGCGACGAACGCCATGCCATGGCGTGCACAGGCCGCGATCACGTCGGCCTGCCCGAGATAGGGATGGTACTCGACCTGATCACAGGCGAGCGGTTCGGGGCACGCCGCGACCGCCTCCTCGATCTGCGCCGTGCTGAAGTTCGAGAGCCCGATGTGCCGCGCCAGCCCCGCCTGCCTGACCCGCGCCAGCGCACCGAGCGTCTCGGCAAGCGGCACGTGCGGATTGGGCCAGTGCAACAGCAACAGGTCGACCTCGGTCAAGCGCAGCCGCGCCAGGCTCTCCTTGGCGGAGCGCTCGAGATCCTTCGCCAGGAAGTGCGTGGTCCAGACCTTGGTGGTCACGAAGACATCATTGCGCTTGATGCCGGAGGCACGCAGCCCCTCGCCGACCTCACGCTCGTTGTCATAGATCTGCGCGGTGTCGATGTGCCGGTAACCGAGGCGCAGCGCCTGCTCGACGATGCGAGCGCAGGTCCGCCCGCGCAGCTCCCATGTGCCGAGCCCGATCGCGGGGATTTTTGCGCCGTTGCCTTCGACGACATTCATGCGCCCATTATGCGCGCATGACGAGGAGCTGCCAACTGACCGATGAGTTCCGCGTCAGACGGTCGCGGCGGCCTACGGCTCCTGCCGGTAGCCGTCCGTCAATGTCCTCAGGAAGGCGATGATGTCGGCTTCATCCTGCGCAGTCATCGCAGGCTTGTCGCCCAGATGGCGCTCGAACGGCGGATCGCTGACGTCAACATTGCCGCGATATTTTTCCGGCAGATCGTTGTATTTCAGCACCGTGCCGTCGGCTGCGCGCGGATACACCTTCTCCGGTTTGGTATCGCGGAAACTATAGAAATCGAGCACCTGCCCGAGACTGGTGAAGACACCGTTATGGAAGAACACCCGGCGTGTTGCGCAAGGTCGGCGTCAGAAACATCCCGCAATATTGCGTCTGCTCGGCAAAGCGTGGCGCGCAGCTCGCCTGGCGCAGCTTCTGCGCGACCAACTCGATGGTCGCCGCGTGGCGGCAGTCGAGGATGCAGTCTAGTCCTTCATCCCCGTGATCGAAGCACTCACCGCGCGCGGATCGCGCTGCGGCCAGCGGCCGCTTTCGACCTGCGCCAGGAATTCCCCGACGATCCGGTTGTATTCGTCGGGCTCCTCGATGTTGATGGCATGGCCGCAATTCGGCATCACCGCAAGCGCGGCCGACGGGATGCTCTGCTTCATCAGGATGCCCGGCAGCAGGCACGGCCAGTCCTCGTCACCGGTGATAATCAAGGTCGGCACATTGATGCGCTTCATCTCCTCGACCAGCGTGTAGAGCGAGGGCCGCTCCTTCTGCACGCCCTGCTGCGTATTGGCCGATCCCACCGCCGAGTGCCCGGCCAGCATCGCCTTGAACTCGGCGTGTCCGCGCGGATCCTTGTTCTCGTACTGCACGCGCGTCGGCCCGTAGGCGTAGCGCTCGGCGAAGGCCGGCATACCCTCCTTGCGGATCACGCCCGCGATCACATCGGCCTCAGCGCGAAACGTTTCGCGCTTGTCGAGCTCGGCGCCGTAGCCGCAGCCCCCGATGCACAACGACAGCGCGCGCGACGGATGGCGGATGCCAAAATGCAGGGTCGCGAAGCCGCCCATCGACAGGCCGACGATATGCGCCTTGGGCGCACCGATGTGATCGAGCACCGCGAGGATATCGTCGGCGGCGCGCGCCTGCGAATAGGACGAGACCTGCTCGGGTACATCCGACGGCGGAAAGCCGCGCGCATTGTAGGCGATGGTGCGGAAGCGCTTGCCGAAATGCCGCAGCTGCGGCTCGTAGCTGCGCAGATCACCGGCGAATTCATGGACCAGGATCACCGGATGACCGGATCCGGTCTCCTCGAAATAGAGCCGTACGCCATCGTCGGTCGTCGCATAGGGCATGGTGGTCTCCTGCCTTCTTGGTTCGCGGGTTATGGGATGGTCGCGGCTCCCGGTGGTTTCGAACGCGGCAGGTAGGTGCCATGCTCCTTGCCGCCGACAAGGGTGCCGTCCTCGACGACCACCTTGCCGCGCACCATGGTCAGCACCGGCCAGCCGGTCACTTCGAGGCCTTCATAGGGTGTGTAGTCCGCGCCGTCATGGATCAGCTCATGGCGGATCGTCACCTTGCGCTTGGGATCCCACAGCGCGATGTCGGCATCCGAGCCGACCGCGATCGTCCCCTTGCGCGGATACAGGCCGTAGATCTTGGCGTGGTTGGTGGCGCTGAAGGCGACGAAGCTGTTGAGATCGATGCGGCCCTTCACCACGCCTTCGGAGAACAGGATCGGCAGCCGCGTCGCGACGCCGGGGATTCCGTTCGGCACCCAGCGGAAACTGGTGCGGCCCTTCGGTGCGAGCTTGCCTTGCGGATCGTCGTAGCGGAACGGGCAATGGTCCGACGAGAACACCGAGAACACCTTCTGCTGCAGGCCTTCCCAGCACGCCTGCTGGCTGGCGATATCGCGCGGCGGCGGCGAGCAGACATATTTGGCGCCTTCCATGTTGAGCTGGTCGAGGTCCTTCTCGGTCAGCATCAGGTATTGTGGACAGGTCTCGCCCATCACCCGGAGCCCGCGCTGCTGCGCGCGCCGGATCTCGTCCATCGCCTCACGGTTCGAAACATGCACGATCATGATCGGCACATCGACGAGCTCGGACAGCGAGATGGCACGGTGGGTGGCTTCGCGCTCGACCGGGATCGGTCGCGACGTGGCGTGGAAGCGCGGCGCGGTGTTGCCGGCGCGCTCCAGCCGGTCAGTCAGGAAGCGGATCGCGTCGAAGTTTTCGGCATGGACCATCAGCATCGCGCCGGTCTCGCGCGCCACCGCCATGGTCTCGAGCAGCTCGCGATCCGACAGTGCGAGCCCCTCATAGGTCATGAAGACCTTGAGCGAGGTGTAGCCGTCCTCGACCAGCGCCGGCAGCTCCTGACCCAGCACGTGCTCGGTCGGATCCGTGACGATGAGATGGAAGGCGACGTCGACATGGCATTCGCCGTCCGCCAGCGAATGATAATGCTTCAGCGCCTCGCGCAGTGTCTGGCCCTTCTCCTGCAGGCAGAACGGCAGCACCGTGGTGTTGCCGCCGAACGCCGCCGAGCGGGTGCCGGAGGCAAAGCCATCGGCCATCACGATGCCGTCGCCGGACGGCTGGGCGAAATGGACGTGGCTGTCGATGCCGCCGGGCAGCACCAGCCGGTCGGTCGCGTCGATGATGGCAGTCGCATCGCCGAGATCATGCCCGAGCGCGGCGATCTTGCCGTCGCGGATGCCGACGTCGCAGGCAAAGGTGTCGGCGGCGGTGACGACCGTGCCGCCGCGGATGATGATGTCGAAGGACATCAGCTTGTCCCCTCTTTCGGTGAGCGATGTTCGATGATGGCGGCAAGCGGCGCGGCCAGCCCGCGCGTCGGCTTCGGGTCGGGCCGGCGGAAGGTGCCGGCGACCGCCTTGCGCGGTTTGAGCATGGCGAGCGTCTCCGCCTGACGCACGGCGGCCGCGACGGGATCAACGACGGGCACCGGAATACGGTCGCGCACTTTCGCCGCGAGCCCGGCAAGCGGCGCGCCGGACAGGATGACGACATCGGCGCCGTCCTGTTCGACCGCCTGGTTGGCGAGCGCGACCAGCAGCTCTTCCTTCTCGGCCTGCACTTCCGAGATCGAGCGGAAGCTGCCGTCGAGCGCGCGGATGCCGGCACAGCGTCCGGCGAGCCCGTGCATGGCGACGCATTCCTCGTACCAGGGCGCCAGTGCGCCGGCGAAGGTCACGATCGCAAACCGCCGGCCGAGCATGCAGGCGGTCAGCATTGCGGCCTCGGCCAATCCGACGACCGGAAACGCGAACAACTCGCGCGCGCCGAACAGGCCGGGATCGCCGAACGCGGCGATCACGGCGGCATCGAAGCCGGGACCGGCCTCGGCCAGCATTTCCAGCGCGATCGCGCCGCCGATCTGCGCCTCGGCGCGGGTCGCGATATAGGGCACGCCGCGCGCGGCGGTCATCGGCACCAGCTCAGTGCCGTCCGACGCCACCCCGCTGCCGGCGGCATGCAGCAGATCGGTCACATCCGCCGTCGTGTTGGGATTGAGCAGCAGGATCTTCATGGCGCAACTTTCTTCGTCTTGCGGCTGCGCGGCGTGGCGGAAAGGTGCGCGACTGCGGCGTCATCTGCTCTGCCATCCAGCGTCTCGGCGACGATCTCGCCGGTGCGGCGCACATGGTGGGCCAGGATCTGCCCGGCGCGGGCCGCATCGCGCGCCTTGAGTGCGGCCAGGATTTCCTGGTGCTCGCGCACCGATTCATCCCAGCGCCCGAGCACCGAGAGCGCGAAGAACCGCGCGCGCTCGGCCCGCGCCAGCAGCGCCTCGTGGGTCGCCTTCAGCACCGCGTTGCGGGCGAAGCCGACGATCGCCGAATGGATCTGCTGGTTGATTTGAAAATAGTCGCGCAGCTCGCCGCGGCCGTGATGCCACTCGATCTTGTCCTGCAGCGCTTCGAGCCGTTCGAAATCGGTCTCCTCCATCCGCAGCGCCGCGAGCTCGGCGGCGCAGCGCTCGATGCCGCTGACGGCCTCGAACAATTCGGTCAGCTCGGCGCGGCGGAACGGCGTGATCACGGCGCTGTGGTTGAGCCGGAGCTCGACCAGGCCCTCGTTCGCCAACTGCTTCAGCGCTTCGCGCAACGGGGTGCGCGAAATGCCGAGCGCGTCGGACAAATCAGCCTCGCCCAGCGATTGTCCCGGCGCCAGCTCGCCGCGCACGATCATGGCACGCAGCCGCGCCGCCGCCTGCTCGTGCAGTCCGACCCGCGGCACGCGCAGCCGCCGCCGTTGCAGCGTCGTCATCGCACGCTTCGGTTCCTTGCTGCGTCTGGTCGGCTTGGTCTTGGCTTTAGTCTTGGCTCTAGTCTTGGCTTCAGTCACCGCTCGCCTTCGTCGTCGTCATTATGTTCGGGGATAGCAGTCACTGCGCGCAGATCGGGATTGGTGAACAGGCTGCCCCAGCCGTGCACGCGTGACGGATCGCAGCCGGTCGCCGTGAGGCACGCCCACAGCGTCACCGCGATCGAATCCAGCACCGGCACGCCGAACCCGCGCTCCAGCCGTTCGGCGGCGCCGGCGCCGCGCATGTTGGTGCAGAGCACCACTGCCGCGTCGCAGCCGTCGCGCACCACCTCTTCGATCAGCGCCGCCACCTCGGCTTCGCTGACCTCGGCAAAGGAGAAATTGTCCTGCAGCGACAAATGGCGCTCGGCAAAGCAATTGAGCCCTTCCGAGTTCCAGTTGGCGATGATCTTGTCCTGCACATCCCGGCGATACGGCGTCACCAGCCCTATGCGTCCGGCACCGATCCGCCGCAGCAGGTCGCGATAGGCCAGCACCGTGGTGCAGGCCTTGATCCCTGTTGCCGCGGTGATCTGCTCGCACAGGCTTTCGTCGCGATCGAAGCCGAGCCAGCTTGCCGAGGTGCCGTTCCAGGCGATCACGTCGACCTTGGCATGCGCCAGCAATTCTGCTGCGCGCAAAATCTCGCTGGCGTCGAACTGGCGCAGCGCCTGCTCCGACAGCGCGATCTCCGTCACCTTGAAGCGCGAGAAATGCGCCGAGACGCCGTCGATCCCGGCCAGCATCGCGCAGGTGATCGGCTCGAGTGCGGTATTCGACGACGGCGTCAGCATGCCGAGCCGGACGGGACGTGTCATTCGCGAGGCCTCATCAACCGGCCGAACCCCTCACGGGCTCGGCCGCGCTTCGATTCTAGACCGGGAGCTTGCGGCTGTAATCGATCAGGGTCGAGCAGATCAACAGCGCAATGCCCGCGGCGGCGAAATACATCAGGGCCAGGAAGTACGAACCAGTGGCCTGCACGATGAAGCCGACGATCAGCGGCGTCGTGATGCCGGCGATGTTGCCGCCGAGATTCATGCAGCCGCCGAGGAAGCCGGACTTGCCGCGGCCCGCGAGCGCCGAGGGGATCGCCCAGTACATGCCGCACCAGCGCAGGAAG
This sequence comes from Bradyrhizobiaceae bacterium PARB1, assembly GCA_002256345.1. Taxonomy (GTDB): domain Bacteria; phylum Pseudomonadota; class Alphaproteobacteria; order Rhizobiales; family Xanthobacteraceae; genus Tardiphaga. Next base: position 10,707 of record NKIY01000007.1, read on the forward strand.
AACAGCGTCGTCGACAGCAGCACCACCACCGCAACCGCATTGGTGACGTAGGCGACGAGGAAGATCGACACCGTCGCCATGATCGCCGCGATGCCGAACAGGGTGCGGAACACGGTGTTGGGCGCCCCGCCCCGTTCCCGCCAGGTATCGCCGATCCAGCCGCCGACCAGTTCGCCGACGAAACCCGCGAAGAAGATGATGAACGAGGCACCGCCGAGCGCCTTGATGTCGAAGCCGTGCACCTTGAACAGATAGGTCGGCATCCAGGTCAACAGCCCGTAGAAGGTGGTGTTGAAGAACATCCAGCCGAGGCACATGCACCACACCGAGCGGAAGCGGAAATAGGCCATCCAGCTCGCGCCGGACGGCGGCGGCGTCGCGGCGTCCTCGATCGCATGGGCTTCCTCGAGATAGCGCGCCTCGGCTTCATTGACCGAGGGATGCTCGCGCGGCACGTTGCGGATGTAGTACCAGGCCCACAGCCCGCACAGCATGGTGCCGATGCCGGCGACGACGAAGGCGACACGCCAGGAGCTGAACGCCGCCATCAGCCAGGCGATCACGATCGAGCCGAGCGCAGCGCCAAGCGGAGCGCCGCCGTCGAGCAAGGTCGCGCCGCGGCCGCGTTCGGTCTGCGTCATCCAGATCGCGTTGAGCTTGCCGCCCGCCGGATAGATCGGCGCTTCCGACGCGCCGAGCCCGAGCCGGGTCATGAGCAGCAGCATCCAGCTGGTGGACAGCGCCGCCAGCGCCTGGAAGAAGCCCCAGAACAATGTCGCAAGGGCGATCACGATGCGCGGCTTGAAGCGGTCGGCGAGCATGCCGCCCGGCACCTGCATCAGCGCGTAGGTCCAGAAGAACGAGCTCAGGATCAGCCCCTGCATCGCCGGGTCGATGTCGAACTCCTTGGCGATGACCGGCATCGCGACCGACAGCGAGGCGCGATCGATATAGTTGATCGAGATCAGGAACAGCATCAGCAGGAAGATCTTCCAGCGCACGCCACTCGGCTTCGCCGTATCTGCCATTGCGATGGTGGACACCTGATCGCTCATTGCTCGCTCCTCTGCCGGCAGATTTGTTTTTTGCCCCTGGCGTGCCCCTCGTCATCGAAGGTCATCGGCCTCTCCTGCCCCGCGGGAAGTCTGCTTCAAGGAGGTCGAGGCGACAAGCACATTTTGTATTCTGCATGCAATCTTTATCAATATACTGATTATATTAAATTTTTTACAGAAAATACATCACAATTGGTCAGCGTCTGATGACGGATTGGGCGTCAGATCAGCCAATCGGCCGGCGATTTCGGGGAATTGGCTCCGAGCGCACCATCAAGACCCGGGCACGGCGTGGCCGCCACGGCGGTCGCGGCCGCTCCCCGATCATCAAGGCGTTCATCGATACGGTTCGGCGGATGAAGGAGAGCGGCCGCAGCAAGTGAGAGCGCGCCATCGCAGGCTATGGGTGCTCGTCAAAGCGGGCCAATGCGGCCTCGATGAGTTCGATCTCCTCGCGGAGCGTGTCATTCACGACCGTCGGCCTGAAACCCGGGACACTGTGAGCTTGAACACCTTCCAACAGTCGTTGGCGATGCTCCCTGAGTTCTTCCAGCGCTTGACGATTCCTGAGCGACACATAGCCGGCAATGATCTGCTCGATGGCATTCATAGGAAATCCACGGGTTAAAAAAATATCTTGCTGCAATGCTTCGATTAGAACGGTCAAACCGCGTTGCTGGCAAGCCCCATGATGCTGCGCCGGAAGCGTTCACGCCGCAGCGGATCAGAACATGCGCGAGCGATGACGCCGTGTGTTTGACATCTTGAAGCGAGAACCATCTCATCGTCGTCCTGGCGAAAGCCAGGACCCATTACCCCAAATTTCAGTTGTTGCGCGTCGCTGGGGACCGCTGTCCCGTTCCGACCAAACGCGGTGGTTATGGGCTCCTGGCTTTCGCCAGGACGACGGCGGTGGATGCGGCGCGTAAGCGCGATCTGGCGGCTGCCGGTGGCGGCGAAGAACGTCTACCCGCTCAAGCGGCCGTCGGCGCGCTCGACAGCGCGGCGAACACGGTTTCCGGCGAGTGCGCGATCACGGCGAGCAGCGCGCGGGCGGGTCCCCGCGGGGCGCGCTTGCCCTGCTCCCAATTGCGGATGGTCTCCACTGGCACGCCGAGCTTGGCGGCGAATTCGAGCTGGGTGAGCCGGGCGCGGCGGCGCAGATCGCGCACCGCCGGTTGCGCGGCTGCGGGCAGCATCGCCGCCTCGGCCGGATGTGCGGTCGCAAGCGGGATTTCCTGCCCGTCGCGCAATTCGACGATCCGTCCGTCCGCCTTGAGCCGCAACCGCTGCATGATGGCCCCCGTGATGGCCCCCTTGGAGATAGGAGCATCATCCGCCAACCCCGTTAAGGCGCGATTAACGATAAGCACGCCCCCAGGCGCCGGCTTATTTCAACCCGAACCACAGCGTCGCGATGCCGAGGAACGAGAAGAAGCCGACCACGTCGGTGACCGTCGTGACGAAGGTGCCGGAGGCAACCGCAGGGTCGGCGCGTACCCGTTCCAGCACCATCGGGATCAGGATGCCGCCGAGCGCGCCGGCGACCAGGTTGCAGATGATGGCAAGGCCGATCACGAGGCCAAGCCCCGGAATCTTGAACCAGGCCACTGCGGCGATGCCGGTGATGACGGCAAAGGCGATGCCATTGACGAGCCCGACCATGGTCTCGCGCAGCACCACGCGCATCGCGTTGTAGGAGCCGAGCTCGCGGGTGGCGAGCGCGCGCACCGCGACCGTCATGGTCTGGGTCGCGGCGTTGCCGCCCTGGCTAGCCACGATCGGCGCCAGCACCGCGAGCGCCACCATCTTCTCAAGCTGGCCCTCGAACAGGCCGAGCACCGACGAAGCCAGGAATGCGGTGGCGAGATTGACCAGGAGCCAGTTGAAGCGGCCGCGGGCGATGGTCCAGACCGTGTCGGACAGCTCTTCGGGATGGGTGACGCCGCCGAGCGCCTTGAGGTCCTGATCGGCCTCCTCCTCGATCACGTCGACGACGTCGTCGATCGTGATCACGCCGACCAGCCGGTCGACGGTGTCGACCACCGGAGCGGCAACCAGATTGTACTTGCCGAACATCCGCGCGACCTCTTCCTGGTCCTCCAACGCGGACACCCGGCGACGGTCCTCATCGATCACGTCCGCGATCGGAACCGGACGACGCGTACGCAGCAGCACGTCGAGCGGCACCGCGCCCAGCAGGTGTTTGTCGGCGTCGACCACATAGATCTCGTAGAATCGATCAGGCAGATCCGGTGTGTCGCGCATGTAGTCGATCGCCTGCCCGACCGTCCGATCCGGCGGCACCGCGATGAATTCCGTCTGCATCCGCCGGCCGGCGGAATTCTCCGGATACAGCAGGCTGCGCTCGATGTCCTCGCGCTCGGCCGCCGGCAGCTTCTCCAGGATCTCTTCCTGATCCGCTTCGTCGAGGCTTTCCAGCAGCTCGACGGCGTCGTCGGATTCGAGCTCGCGGACACCTTCGGCCACGGTCTCCGGCTCGAGTTCCTCGAGGATCTCCTCGCGGACCGTCTCGTCGACCTCGTTGAGCGCCGAGAAGTCGAAATCCGTGCCCGTGATCTCGACCAGGGTGACGCGGTCGTCCGGCTCGAGTGCAGCGATCAGGTCGCCGAGATCGGCCTCATGCAGTTCCGCCACCACCTCGCACAGCAGCGGCCGGTCGGCGGCATGGATCGCCCGGGTGATCTCCTCGACGAATTCCGGGCGGAGCTGGCCCTCCTCGTCCCGCATCGGCATCCGGGCGAGCGGGTCGGCCGCGGCGGGTTCGGCAATGTCGATATTCTCGGCCATGCCGTGTTTCGCCGGTTTGACAGGAGGAGAAAAACTGCTTGATTGATGCGGACCGGATTACCTAATCGGCGGGGGCCAGTGCAATGAGAAATATGTCGAGCGCACCACGACCGCTCCTGAACGTTGTCGCGACATTGGTCGCACTCGCGCCTTGTGCGCTGTTCGGCCCGGCGCACGCCGCCGAATGCCTGCGCAAGGATGCGCTCGGCACCTCGCGTGTGCTCGAGGTCGATCCTGCGACCTATCCGCGCGTGGGGCTGAAAAGCTTTCCGCAGACCCTGCCGCTCAGGGATGGCGAGGTCGTGCTGACCTTCGACGACGGACCGACGCCGGGAGTCACAGACAAGGTGCTGACGGCACTGGCCGCCGAATGCGTGCAGGCCACCTTCTTCATGGTCGGCCGCAACGCGGCCGATCACCCCGACATGGTGCGCAAGATCGCCCGCCTCGGCCACACCATCGGCTACCACACCTGGGACCATCCGCATCTCAACAAGATTCCGCTGGATCAGGCCGAGGCGAACATCAACCGAGGGATCGAAGCGGTCGGAAAGGCCCTGCACGGGACCTCGAGCACGATCCCGAGCACCCCGTTCTTCCGGTTCCCGTATTTCGAATCGACACCGGACCTGCTGTCCCAGATGGAAAAGCGCGGTATCGCGGTGTTCGGCGCCGATTTCTGGGCCAGCGATTGGAACAAGATGACGCCCGAGGAGGAACTCAAGCTGCTCACCGGGCGGCTCGAAGGCCATCGCAAGGGAATTATCCTGCTGCATGACCCGCAAATGCGGACGGCCGTGATGCTGCCGGCCTTTCTAAGGTACCTGCAGGAGCATAATTATCACATCGTCCACATCGTGCCGGCAGCGATGAAGACCGTGTCTGACCGGACACATTGAACCCGGCACCCAAGCTGGATTACAGACCGTTAAGGCCGCATTCATGGGGCCGCCCTTAAGGATTCGTCAGTGCGTTTGGAATGCGGCCGAGATTCGATGATTGCAAACGTCCTGGTGATGATCCGGAAGCGGTCGCGGACCGTGATCGGCGCGGCACTGCTGGGCTGCTGCTTCATGACGCCGCAGCCCGCCCTTGCCGCGGACTGCGCGGGTAATCCCAACGCACTCGGCACCTCGCGGACTCTCGTCGTCGATCCCATGGAGCATCCGCGGATCGGCACCATGCAATATCCGGAGACGCTGCCGCTCGCCGACCACGAGGTGGTGCTGACCTTTGACGATGGGCCGCTGCCGAAATACAGCAACCAGGTGCTGGCCATCCTCGCCAGCCAGTGCGTCAAGGCGACCTTCTTCACCATCGGCTCCCAGGCCCGGTTCAATCCGGACGGCGTGCGCAAGCTGATCGCGGCCGGGCATACCGTCGGCACGCACAGCCAGAACCATCCGTTGACGATGAACAAGATGCCGCTCGAGAAGGTGCGGCAGGAAGTCGACGACGGCATCGCCTCGACGCTCGCCGCGCTCAACGGCGACAAGAGCAAGCTCGCGCCGTTCTTCCGGATTCCCGGCCTGATGCGCGCCGAGGTTCCGGAAGCCTATCTGGCGTCGCAGGGCATCCAGGTCTGGAGCGCCGACTTCCCGGCCGACGACTGGCGCCACGTCTCGCCGCAGCGGGTCTACGACCTCGCGATCCAGCGCATCGAGGCCAAGCGCAAGGGCATCCTGCTGCTGCACGACATCCAGCCGCGCACCGTCGCGGCGCTGCCGCGCATCCTCGCCACTCTGAAGGAACGCGGCTACCGCATCGTTCACGTCGTCCCCGCGACGGCCGACCGTCCGGCGACACCGACCGAGCCGCAGCAATGGTTCATGCACCCGCCGACCGAGACGGTGGCGACGACGCGCTGGCCGAGAATTCCGAACTTCGTCTTCACCGCGACGCGGACGCTGCCGGCACCGGTGTTTGCCGATCTGGACTGGCGCGACGCCGACATCCTCGACCATGCGCAGCGCGCCCGCATCGGCGTGGCGGTCCGCACCCTGTGGCCGCAGCCGCAGCTCGCGCAACTCGCGGCGGCCTCGACATTGCCCGTCCCAGCGGCCGGCGTGTTTCGCGTTCCCGAGGCGCTGGACCTGACCCTGCTTGCGACCCGCTCGACGGCCAGTCGCCGCCTCGCTGCTCCAGCCGCTGGCGCACCGCGCGCGCAGGCAATCTCCGCACGCCAGGTCAAGCATCCGAAGCAGGCAGCGCATCAGGTCCCCGCGGCGGCCGATGGCAGAGGCCGTGGTGCGCCGCTGCAGGTCGCGCCGCCGACGGCGAGCAATGCGTCAGTCCACGTCGCCAAGCGTGTCCCGCGCGCCGAAGCCTCGGCAGCCAGCAAGCGCGTGCCTGATTGAAGCGGCCTAGCTGGCCACGATCTTGGCGACGCAGAGCAGGATCACCAGCGCCAGGAAGAAGATGTCGATATAGGATTTGATCTCGCCGGCGTGCCTGAGCTCGGTGACATCGGCGACGATCTGCTTGCGCGAGGCCGCAGCATTCGGTCCCTCGCCGGCCGCAGCCGCGAGCCGCCGCGTCTCGCCTTCGAGGCGCTCGATGCGCTGGAAGAAATAGAATGAGCGCAGGCCGGAAAGGGCATGCATCACCGCATAGACCAGAACCAGGATCGCGACGGTCGCGCGCTGCTCGTATTTCTCCAGCAGGTTCAGCGTGAAATAGACCAGCCCCAGGAACACGAAGTTGGAGACGGCACGGTAGACGTAGCTGGCAAAGATCATCGGGAACTCCGGGTGGGGCAGGCTCGCGGCGGCGCGATCGGGAGACGCGACGGCCTCCGGTCGGCAGCGACATACCAGCAAGGCCGTGCAACAGTTACTCTACCCTGCTGGTGTTACAGAACCGCATCGATCGACACCTCGACGTCACACGCGCGAAGTCTGCCTGCACCAGGAGCCCATTGACGTCCGCCAGTCGTCGAAGGACGAGGTCATCCTCGAGGAGATGATCCGGCTCGGCTTCTGGCCCGACGGCGAAGACGCGCCGGCGCCCGCCGCGGACGTCATCCGCGCCCGTGCCGATGCGATGCGCGAGCTCACCGAGTTGCAGCGCCAGAACGCCATGCTCGGCGATCCCCAGCGCGCGCTGAAGGAGATGCACAAGCGCCGCAAGGCCGAGGCGATGGCGCGGCGGCAGGAGACAAAGCGTCGCAACGCCGAGGCGCGACAAAGCCGGGCCTTTGCCTGGTACGATCGGCGCAAGCGCGACGTGCTCTATCTCGGCGAGGACGTCTCGCGCGGCCTTCATGCCCGCACCACGGCGACGCTCCTGCGCGACGGCCTGCCCCCGCTCGCCGATGCCAAGGCGCTGGCTGATGCGATGGGCGTGCCACTTGGCGAGTTGCGCTTCCTCGCTTTCAACAGGAAGGTGGCGTCGGTCAACCACTATCAGCGCTTCACGATCCCGAAGAAGAGCGGCGGCGAGCGGTTGATCTCGGCACCGATGCCGCGCCTCAAGCGCGCGCAGTATTGGGTGCTCGAGAACATTCTCGCGCGGGTGCCGCTGCATGATGCCGCGCATGGATTTGCGCCGCAGCGCTCGATCCTGACCAATGCGCGCAACCATGTCGGCCGTGACGTGGTGATCAATCTCGATCTCAAGGATTTCTTCCCGACCCTGACTTACGCCCGCGTCAAGGGCCTGTTCGAGGCGCTGGGCTACGCGGAGGCAGTCGCGATCCCGCTTGCGCTGCTGTGCACCGAGCCGATGGTCGACCAAGTCGCGCTCGACGGCGAGCGACATTTCATCGCGGACGGTCCGCGGCTGCTGCCGCAGGGCGCGCCGACCAGCCCGGCGATCACCAACCTGATCTGCCGCAAGCTCGACAAACGCCTTGTCAGGCTCTCACGCGTCCTCGGCTTCGTCTACAGCCGCTGCGCCGACGATCTGACCTTCTCCGGCTCGGGCGAAGCGGTGAAGAAGATCGGCACCCTGATCAAGGCCGTGCACGGCATCGTCGCGGCCGAAGGGTTCAATGTCCATCCGGACAAGACCCGCGTGATGCGCCGCTCGTCGCGCCAGGAGGTCACCGGCCTCACCGTCAACGAGGCGGTGGCCGTGCCGCGTGACCTGCTGGTCGCGCTGGCGCGGCAGGACGAAAAGAAGCGGGCTGCGCATGCGCGCGTCACAGCGCCCATCCCGTCGCGCGTGCCCAATGTCCCGTCACCGCCAGCGGATGCGACGCGTGCGGCCGGTCCGCAGGCGGCTCCTGCAACTGGACCGGCGACGGCACCAAGCAAGAAAAGGCAGCCGTGGTTCGTCACCGCATTGGTGATCCTGGTGGCTCTCGCATTCCTACCGCTCCCCGGCGGCCCCGCGATCGCCGGCGCGATGCTGTTTCTGTACTTCAGCCGATGGTGGAGGCGCTGAGCCAACGCCCGGCCCGGTCAGGCTCGATCGGGAGAATCGCTGCGGGCAATTCAACGCAGGCGGCGTCGGGATGGCAGGCTGCCGTGCGAGCTGGGAGCGGAGCAAAATCGCAACATTCGATAGCGCCACCGCGCCCCATGCAAAGCGCATGGCAGCTAAAACAGCAACGATTTCAATCGCAATTCTAGGGGTGGTGCGCTCGGAGGGACTCGAACCCCCACGGTGTTACCCACTGCCACCTCAAGGCAGCGCGTCTACCAATTCCGCCACGAGCGCTAAGGATGTCGGATGGAACCCTAAGGCGCCGCCGCATCGAGGGGGCCATGTAACAAATCACGGATGCAGGGACAAGCGGCTTGATGCTTGAATTAACTGCGAACCCCGGGAGATTTCGGCAGCATTTGCTTGACCTCGACCGCAATCCGGTTGCGGTCGACCAGAACCACGCCGCTGGCCACCGGCAGGTTGTTGGCGAGGATCTTGACCTCGTCGGCCTCGGTGGCATCCAGTTCGATGATGGCACCGCGGGAGAGCCGCATGACCTGGTGAATCGGCATAGTGGTGGTACCGAGGACCACCATGAGATCGACGCTGACTTTATCGAGGGTGGGCACTTCTGAACCGCCGAACGGGAACTAGATTGTGGGTTCACCTGACCATGTTAGGGTTAGCTAATGGTTAACGACCGCCAAAGCCTCGATCTGACGACGTTTGCACGCCCCTCGGGCGGCGACGCGGTCGAATGGCGGATCTCAAATAGTCCGGTCCCCTACCCCGATTCTCTCGCCGCGATGGATGCACGGGTCGCAGCGATCGCCACGGGCGAGGCGCCAGAACTGGTGTGGCTGCTGGAGCATCCGCCGCTCTATACCTCCGGCACCAGCGGCAAGGCCGACGACCTGCTCGACGCGCGCTTTCCGACCTTCCAGAGCGGCCGCGGAGGCCAGGTCACCTATCACGGCCCGGGCCAGCGCGTGGCCTATGTGATGCTCGACCTCAAGGGGCGCCGGCCGGACGTGCGCGCCTATGTCGCTTCGCTGGAAGAATGGATTATCCGGACGCTTGCGGCCTTCAACGTCCGCGGCGAGCGCCGCGAGGACCGCGTCGGGGTCTGGGTGAAACGCCCGGACAAGGGGCCTGGCCATGAGGACAAGATCGCCGCGATCGGCGTGCGGCTGCGCCGCTGGGTCTCGTTCCACGGCATCGCGATCAATGTCGAGCCCGACCTTTCGCACTTCCAGGCGATCGTGCCCTGCGGCGTGGTCGATCCGCGCTACGGCGTGACCTCGCTGGTCGATCTCGGGCTGCCGGTCACGATGGCCGACGTCGACATCGCGCTCCGGCAGGCCTTTTCCGAAGTGTTCGGCGACACCGCGGCGCGGCTGCGGGAAACCGCGATCTAACCGGGCTTCCTGCGCGTCGCGACGGCGTGATCAGCAACGGGTCTTGCCGGCTCGCCGCTGCCCGCGTGACGGCCGGCAATGCGCCAATAGGCCACCCCTGCAGCAAATCCAGCAACGCCAAACAGCAAGCCGATCACCGGATTCCACGAGCCGCTGGCGCCCACGAGAAGGCTGACGCTGATTACGCCGATGCCAGCGCCAACGAAGCCGAAGAACAGGACCGAGCGGATCGCAAGCCGCTCACTAAGCCAGATAACCAAAACGGACGGAATGGCCGTCAACGCGCCTATGACGACGAAGTCGATCAGCGCGAAGACAAGAAGTGCAAGACCGCCCTCGAGAAATCTCACCAGATCGCGACCGGACGCGATCGCCAGGACCACCAGCCCTAAGCCACACATAACCGCCGTTGCGGCGGCGCATCCGGCCAGCCATCCCGTCAGCGCGCGAGAACACGTACCAGATGTCACTCTGCCCTCCCCTACAAGATCGCCTCGAACGCGCTGCGCAACGTTTCGTGCCGGAACACAAAGCCGTTGCTCAGCGCCTTGTTCGGCAGCACGCGCTGACCGCCGAGCAGCAACTCGTCGGCGAAGTCGCCGCCGACGGCACGCAGCAGCGCGGCCGGCACGCGGAAGATCGTGGGCCGGTGCAGGCGACGTCCGAGCTCTTCGGTGAATTTCGTGTTGGTGACCGGGATCGGGGCGGTCGCGTTGATCGGCCCTGAGAGCTCGGGCTTCGCGATCACATGCGCGATCAGCCGCACGAGGTCGTCGCGCTCGATCCACGACATCCACTGCCTGCCGGAGCCGAGCGGCCCGCCGAGACCGAACTCGAACGGCGTCAGCATCCGCGTGATGAAGCCGCCGTCGGTGCCTACCACGAGTCCGATCCGCAAATACGCCACGCGCACGCCGTGGTCGGCGGCGGGTCTGGCCGCGTTCTCCCAGGCCTCGCACAGTTCGTGACTGAAGCAGGCATGGGACTTCGCCGACTCGGTGAGCACCTGGTCCTGCCAGAGCCCGTACCAGCCGATCGCCGATCCACTCACCAAGACCTGCGGCTTGCGCTCGAGGCGCGCGATCAGCTTGACGACATCAGCGGTCATATCGACGCGCGAGGCTATGATCCTGCGGCGCTTGGCCTCGGTCCACAGGCCGTTGCCGATCGGCTCACCGGCGAGATTGACGACGGCGTCGATCACTGAACACGCAGGCAACTGGTCGAGGCTGGTGATCAGCGTCACCGGCGGCGACAGCGTCTCGGCCTTGGCCGGATTGCGGATCAGCGCGATCACCTGATGGCCCGATGCGGCGAGGCTTGCGACCAGGCGGCTGCCGATGAAGCCGGTCGCGCCGGTGATCAGTACGGTCTGACGGGGCGGCAGTTTCTCGACGAGCGTCGCAGCCGGCACGGTTGCCATCCGTCCCAGGCGTCGGGACGCGGCAAAGTCGCGCGCGCCGAACAGCGCCGCACCGAAGGCCGCGGTGGTCGCAAAAATGCTCAGGAGCCCGGCATAAGCGGGAGCGATCCCGGTCGGCTGCGTGGTCCAGCCGATCAGCACCGGCACCAGCAGCACGAGGATCGCGCCGTAGTTGATCGCCAGCAGCGTGTGATTGATCCGCTCGCTCGGCGGCAGCTTGCGGCTCAGATCCTCCTCGACGAAATCCATCAGCGTGATGACGACCTCGACCGCGAGCACGGCCAGGATGGCAATCGCAAGAATGCCGTGCACCTCGAGCCAGCCGAGCACGAGGAACAGCAGCGCATAGAGCATGTTGCGGACGCTGTGCAGCTGCAGCTCATGGCGCTGCGATGGACGCCAGGCGAGCCGCTCGGTGAATTCATGGTGATAGAAGGTGTCGAAGGCGCCCATCGCGATCTGGATGGCGACCAGGGTCCACAGCAGCGGCGTCATGACGAAGCCTCCCTGAACACGGCGGACTGACGGATCAGCCGGCCGAAACGCGGGTGGATGATCTCCAGCGTGAAGCGGAAGTCGCCGCAACCGAGATCGGAATGTGTCACGGTGAGATCGCCGGGGGTGAGCCAGTCGGGCAGCGGCAGGCGGAACGGACCGAGTTGCAACGAATAGCCGACGCTGTGAAACACCAGCGCCTCGTGCTCGACCGCGATCCTGAGCGCCATGCTGACGCCGAACCCGACATATTCCTCGAGCCCGGTCGGGCCGGCAAAGCGCTTGGCAGAATGAATCACCTGCGGGAAGCCGTCGCGGCGCGCACAGATCCGGGTCCAGATCTGGCCGCCGCTTGCGGCGTCCTCGGTGACCGTGACGATCATCGGCACCCGGGTCTCGTTGCCGGTCGGAAGCGGCCCGCCGATCAGCCGCGCGGCCTGCGCCAGCCACCAGCCGGCGCGGCTGCTCGCGGCTTCCTCGACCTCGCCGACATAGACGACGGTGTTGCCGTCCTCGAAGCGCTTCGAGAAGCGCCGCCAGATCGCGACCGGCAGGCGGCCCCAATCCTCGTCCGACAGCAACGCGCGGAAGCGATGGTCGTCGAGCAGTTTGGTATCGGAAGCCGGCGCTGTCTTTAAGGTGGATATCCTTGCTGACGCCATCGCATACTCCCGTTACGCCGCGGCCCCTATTTGGCCCTGCCTGTCGGCAGGAAACTCACAATCTTCTCGCCGAGCTTGATCAGCGCGACCAGGCGCGGCCGCGGCACGTTCAGCATCTGCGAGTACCAGCGGTCGACCAGCTCGGTGAAGGTCAGCATCTCCTTCAGCCGCTTGCTGGCGAGCGGGCTGATGGCGGGGTCGTCGGCCGCGTCGGAGACGCAGGCGCGCAGTGCCGCGAGCGCAGGATCGATCTCGCGCTCCTTGCGCCCGGCCGCGATCTTGGCCGCCACCTCCCAGATGTCGGTCTCGGCCTCGAAGTGGTCGCGACGGTCGCCGAGGATCGGCACCCGCCGGATCAAGCCCCAGGACAACAGCTCCTTGATCGAGTTGGAGACGTTGGAGCGCGCCATGCCGAGCGTGTCGGCAATGTCCTCAGCCGTCATCGGCGCTTCGGCGAGGTAGAGCAGCCCGTGGATCTGGCTGACCGAGCGGTTGACACCCCATTCGTCGCCCATGTCGCCCCAATGCAGGATGAAGCGTTCGACGACGGCGGGGAGTTTTTTCTTGGCGGTTGTTTCTGTCATAACAGAAATATCAGATTATTCGGACCGAAAGTCAAGGGCCGCCGGAAACCGTTCGGCCGCGAACGTCGTCGATGGTGAGACGGATGACTTTGCGGACGGTCAGACCGTCGGCAGGAAGGCGAAGCGCTCGCCTGCCCCGCGCAGATTGAGCAGATCGGCCGTGCCGACGTCTTCCTGCACACGGTCGACGCGCGCCGAGATCGGGCCGCGGCCGCACGCCTTGATCATGTCGGCGACGACGCCCTCGGGACCGACGAACATCGCCTCGACGCTGCCGTCGCGGCGGTTGCGAACCCAGCCTTCGAGGCCGCGCGCGTTCGCATGTTCGTGAACCCAGGCGCGATAGCCGACGCCCTGCACGCGTCCGGTGATCGTAACGTGGCGGATCACATCGCTCACTTCTTCAGGCCGAGGAATTCGCCGCTGCGCGCCTTGGTCTCCGCCTCGCGCATCGCGCGGCTGGTCAGTTCGGAGGACGCAATGCCCTTGAGATTCCTTGGCGAGGTGCCTTCGCGCAGCGCCTTCAGCGTCTCGTAGACGGCCTGGGTCGCGGCCGCGAACGGCGCGTGGCCCTGCAACGCGATCCTGACGCGCTGGCTTGCCAGATAGTCCGGCGCGGTCATCTCCTCCGGTGCGCCGCCGAGCACGATCGGCAGCGTCGTCGCGGCCGACAGTGCCTCCAGCTCACCGCGCGATTTGATGCCGGTGAAGAACAAGCCATCGACGCCGACCGCCTCATAGGCCTTCGCGCGCGCGATCGCGTCGTCGAGGTTGGTGATCGAGACGGCGCCGGTCCGGCCGAGGATGACGAGCGACGGGTCGCTGCGGCCGTCGAGCGCGGCTTTCATCTTGCCGACGCCCTCCTCGCGCGAGATCAGTTGCGTCTTCGTCTCGCCGAACGGCTGCGGCAGCAGCGTGTCCTCGATCGTGAGGCCGGCGGCACCGGCGGCTTCCACCTCCTGGACCGTGCGGCGGACATTGAGCGCGTTGCCGTAGCCGTGGTCGGCATCGACCAGCACCGGCAGCGTCGATGCGCGCGACATCCGCCGGATCTGCTCGGCGAACTCGGTCAGTGTGATCAGCGCGATGTCGGGATCGCCGAGCACGGCGAGCGAGGCCACCGAGCCGCCGAACATGCCGAGCTCGAAGCCGAGGTCCTCTGCGATCCGGATCGAGGTCGCGTCATAGACCGAGCCCGGCCGAATGCAGCCTGATCCGGTGAGGATCGATCGCAGTGCTTCGCGGCGTCTGCGGAAGGCCATGGTGGTGTCTCCCTCCACGTCATTGCGAGAAGCGAAGCGACGAAGCAATCCATCTCTCATCATACGCATACGCGGTCGGATGGATTGCTTCGCTGCGCTCGCAAATGACGAGTTTATGCGAACTCCAGGATCAACGCATCGACCGCGAGCGTGGCGCCGGCGGCGGCGTGGATCTTCTTCACCGTGCCGTCGCGTTCGGCGCGCAGCACGTTCTGCATCTTCATGGCTTCGACCACCGCAAGCGTCTCGCCAGCCTTGACCTCCTGGCCTTCGGTCACCGCGATCGACACCACGAGCCCCGGCATCGGGCACAGCAGCTTCTTGCCGGTGTCGGCGGCCGAGACCACCGGCATCAGCCGCGCCGAGGTCGCCTCGGTCTCGGTGAAGACGTAGACCGGCACTTCAAAACCCTGATGCGCAAGGCGGAAGCCGTTGTTGATCGCGCGCACCTGCACGGCGACCAAATTGCCGTCGATGGTGCCCTGCCAGACCGGCTCGCCCGGCGCCCAGCTCGACACCAGATTGTGCGGATTGCCAGGCAGCCCGTCGGCGCCGACGAAGCGCACCGCGATGGCGTCATCCTCGCGCGCGACGTCGAGCGCGATCTCGGCCCGATCGAGCCACACCGCGCGGCGGCGCTCGCGCTGCACGACGCGGCCGCCCATCTGGCCGGAAATCTGCCGCTTGCGTTCGCCCAGCACATGGTCGATCGCGGCACCCACTGCTGCGAGCCGCCGCGCGATCTCGCCCTCGGGCGCGCGCGCCGAGAATCCCTTGGGGAATTCCTCGGCGATGAATCCGGTCGAGAGCCGGCCCTCGCGCCAGCGCGGATGGTTCATCAATGCCGAGAGGAACGGAATGTTGTGCCTGATGCCGTCGACATAGAAGGCGTCGAGCGCGGTCGCCTGCGCCTCGATCGCGGCGGCGCGCGACGGGGCGTGGGTGACGAGCTTGGCGATCATCGGATCGTAGTAGATCGAGATCTCGCCGCCTTCCTGGACGCCGGTGTCGTTACGAACAGTGATGCCGTCATGGCTGGCTTCGGCCGGCGGACGGTATTTGACCAGGCGGCCGATCGACGGCAGGAAGTTGCGGAACGGATCCTCGGCATAGACGCGGGACTCCACCGCCCAGCCGGTCAGCGTGACGTCCTTCTGCGCGATCGCGAGCTTCTCGCCGGCCGCGACGCGGATCATCTGCTCGACAAGGTCGACGCCGGTGATCAGTTCGGTGACGGGATGCTCGACCTGCAGGCGGGTGTTCATCTCCAGGAAGTAGAAGCTCTTGTCCTGGCCGGCGACGAACTCCACGGTGCCCGCCGAATCGTAGTTCACGGCATTGGCCAAAGCGACCGCCTGCTCGCCCATCTTGCGGCGGGTGGTCTCGTCGAGCAGCGGCGACGGCGCCTCCTCGATGACCTTCTGGTTACGGCGCTGGATCGAGCATTCGCGCTCGCCGAGGTAAATCACGTTGCCATGCTTGTCGCCGAGCACCTGGATCTCGATGTGCCGGGGATCGACGATGAACTTCTCGATGAAGACGCGGTCGTCGCCGAACGACGACTTCGCCTCGGCCTTGGCGAGGTTGAAGCCCTCGGCGACCTCGGCCTTGGAATGCGCGATGCGCATACCCTTGCCACCGCCGCCGGCGGAGGCCTTGATCATTACGGGATAGCCGATCTCGTCGGCGATCTGGACCGCGTGCTTGTCGTCCTCGATGACGCCGAGATGACCCGGCACGGTCGAGACTTTCGCCTTTGCGGCGGCCTTCTTGGATTCGATCTTGTCGCCCATCGCGGCGATCGCGCCGGGGTTCGGGCCGATGAAGACGACGCCGGCGGCTTCCAGCGCGCGCGGAAACGCCTCGCGCTCGGAAAGGAAGCCGTAGCCGGGATGCACCGCCTGCGCGCCGGTCTTGCGGCAGGCTTCGACGATCTTGTCGATCAATAGATAGCTCTCGGCCGCGGCGGGCGGGCCGATCAGCACGGCATCATCGGCCATCTCGACATGCAGCGCGTCGCGGTCGGCCTCGGAGTAGACGGCGACCGTCTCAATCCCCATACGGCGCGCAGTCTTGATGACCCGGCAGGCGATCTCGCCGCGGTTGGCGATCAGGATTCGTTTGAACATGCTCTTCTTGCTTGGGCTTTTTAGGACTTGGCAGGATTCCTCCCCGCGCAATCTGGCACGGGCGATTGGGCGTAACCACTCCGTGGTACAGCAAATTGCCCCGGAGGCAACGGTCTAATGCAAATCCGGCCCGGTGCCTGGCCAGGCCTTGGGTGGGCTTTTGCGGTAGCCTGAGGGGGACTTCAGCCCGAATAGGTCTTGAAGCGGCCGCGGGAATACGCCTTCGCAACGGCTTTCATCAGCTCGCTGACCTCATTTTCCAGAAACTCATTGGCCACGATCAGCGCCCGGATGGTCGCGCGCAGATTCCCGCCGCAGGCGGAAATGGCCTGATCGACAGCCGCTTCCAGCCCGTCATCGTCGTCAGATTCGGGCCGTGCAGACATCGTGAGGTATCCGGGATTCAGGTGGCACATCATGTTCCTATTTTGTTCTTATCGAGTCAATCGGATCTTTGCGCACGCCAGCACGCGAGACATTGCAGGGGATGTCGGCAATGACGTTCCATGATGAAACTCGGCCATGCCTGCATCCCTGCAACGGCGATGCCCGTCCGTTCTACGTCGCGGAACGCCGGTCGGGATGTGACTGCGCGCACGCACCGGTTCGCGAACAGTCCTTGGTTGGATCGTACCGGGCTGTGCTAGAAGTCCGGTTGCCCGCCAAAGATCTGAAGTGAGAAAATGCGGTTTCGAAATCCGGTCGTCACGACACTTCTCCTGACATGCCTGTTCGCGAGCCCCGTCCTGCCGGCGACCGCTGGCCCCGCGGTCACCGCGATCATCAAGGACGCCGGCACCGTTCAGCTCGGCAACACGACCTATCGACTCGACGGCATCGATGCGCCGGCGGTTGACCAGCTCTGTATCGACGAGCACGCCGATGTCTGGACCTGTGGAATGGAAGCGCGCGACCAGCTCTCCAAGCTGATCGGCGGCAAGCCTGTTCACTGCGACGATATCGGCGTCGACCCGACCTACAAGAAGCGCCGCCTCGGCGTCTGCAAGATCGAGGGCGACCCGACCAACCTCAGCCAGGTGCTGGTGCAGAAGGGATACGCCCTCAACGTCGAGACGTCGGCCACTGGCCGATTCAAGCCGGATGAAGCCACCGCCAGGGACAATCGCGCGGGGCTGTGGAAGGGCTGCTTCGTGGCGCCGCGCGATTTTCGTGCCGCCAGGAAGGACGGTGCCCTGCTCGGCAATGCCTGTCCGGCCAACCGCGACACACAGATCCGCGACGCGCTCTTCCCCGCAGACCTGCCGATGCCGGCAAGCTGCAACATCAAGGGCAAGTACGCCGTGCGCGCCCGCGTCACCGGCAATGTCGGCATCTATCATTTGCAGGCGTGCCGCAGTTACCCGGGCCTCAGCAATCCGGATCGCTGGTTCTGCTCCGAAGAGGATGCGCAGGCCGCCGGGTTCCGCAGGGCCTATAATTGCCGTCCGCCCAAGGGCAAGTGACCAGCAACTGAATGCGACAAAACAAGCTGGCAAAGCCGCCTCGTCCTGTGTGAGACTGCGCCAAGAGGTTGCCGGCGCGCATGACCCCACCCGATCGCTCTGATGTGCTTCCCGAAGCTGCGGCAGCAGAACGGCTGCGGCAGCACCTCGAGGAAATCGCGCGCGAACGCGATCGCGCGCATCGCGAGCTGCAGGAGCGCGAGGCCGAGCTGGCGCGGATCCAGCGCATTGCGCGGGTCGGCGGGCTTGAGATCGATTTCCGCGACGGCGTGCGCAACCGCCGCTCCCCCGAATATCTCCTGGTGCATGGACTACCCCCTGAGGAAGTCAACGAGACCTATGAGAACTGGGTCGCGCGCATCCACCCCGACGATCGCGAGCGAACCATCGAGCACCTGTTCGGCGTGCTGAAGGCCGGCGGCGAGGATTACACCGCCGAGTACCGCATCATCCGCCCGAGCGACGGCGAGAGCCGCTGGATTCGTGTCGTCGCCAAGATCGACCGCGATCGCAGCGGCCGCGCGCTGCGGCTGGTCGGCGCCGATCTCGACGTCACCGATCAGATGCTGGCGCAGGAAACCTTGCGGGAAAGCGAGGAACGCTTCCGCCTGATCGCCGACAGCGCGCCGGTCCCGATCTGGGTGACCAAGCTCGACCGCACCCGCTCCTTCGCCAATCAGGCCTATCTCGACTTCCTCGGACTGCCGTTCGAGGAAGCGATCGTGTTCGACTGGCGCAAGGCGCTGCATCCGGATGATCTACCGAAGATCCTGCAGGAGCAGATCACCGGCGAGCTCTCGCTGAAACCATTCGTGCTGGAGGCCCGTTATCGAAACGCTGCGGGCGACTGGCGCTGGCTGCGCTCGGAGTCGCAGCCGCGCTGGGACCCGAACGGCAAGCATATCGGCTTCATCGGCGTCGCCCACGACATCACCGCCGCCAAGCAGGCCGAGATCGAGCTGCGCAAGCTCAACGAGTCGCTGGAGCGACGCATCACCGAACGGACCGCGCAGCTCGAGTCCAGCGAGGCCCAGATGCGCGCGATCCTGGAAACCAGCCATCAACATCAGGGGCTGCTCAATCAGGACGGCGAGTTGCTCTACGCCAACCGGACCGCGCTGGCCGGCATTCGCGCTGACGCCGCTGATGTCGTAGGCAGGCTGTTCTGGGAAACGCCCTGGTTCAGCTCGACCGAAGGCGCGCCGGAAACGATCAAGAATGCGTTCGCCACCGCAATGCGCGGCGAGGACGTCAAGTCCGAATTGCCGCTGCGGCTGCCGATCGGCGACCGCCATTTCGACTTCGAGATGCGGCCGCTGCGCGACCAGCACGGCGCGATCGTCGGCGCGGTGCCGGAGGCCGTCGACATCACCGAACGGCGCCGCGGCGAGGAAGCGCTGCGGCAATCGCAGAAAATGGAAGCGGTCGGGCAGCTCACCGGGGGCGTCGCGCACGACTTCAACAATCTACTCACCATCATCCGCTCCGCGACCGATTTCCTGCGCCGCCGCGAGCTGCCCGATGAACGGCGCCGCCGCTACATCGACGCGATCGCCGAGACCGTCGAGCGTGCCTCCAAGCTGACCGCGCAGCTGCTGGCATTTGCGCGCCGGCAACCGCTCAACCCCGAAGTGTTCAACGTCGGCACCCAGGTCGACAGCGTGGTGCAGCTGATCCGCCCACTGGTCGGGGCACGGATCCACATCGAGGTCAGGATCGAGGATCCCGACTGCTTTGCGATCGCCGATATCGGCCAGTTCGAGACCGCGATGATCAATCTTGCGGTCAACGGCCGCGATGCCATGAACGGCGAGGGCCAGCTGACGATCGGCGTCAGGAAGGTCAAGCACATCCCTGCCCTGCGCGCGCAGGCCTCGCGCAGCGGCGATTTCGTCACGGTCTCGATCCAGGATACCGGCACCGGCATCTCTCCGGAAAATCTCGACGCGATCTTCGAACCGTTCTTCACGACCAAGGAGGTCGGCAAGGGAACCGGTCTCGGATTGAGCCAGGCGTTCGGCTTCGTCAAGCAATCCGATGGCGACATCGAGGTCACCTCTGCGCCCGGCCAGGGCGCGACCTTCACGATCTATCTGCCGCAGGCGATGCGCCCGGTGGACGTCAAGGTCGCAGCCAGCGCCGGCACCGAGCAGACCTCGATCGGCCGCGGCTATCGTGTCCTCGTGGTGGAGGACAACGACGATGTCGGCCAGTTCTCTACCGAGCTACTCGAGGATCTCGGCTATTCGGTCAAGCGCGCGGCGAATGCCAACACGGCGCTGTCGATCCTGTCCGAAAACGAGTTCGCCGCCGACCTCGTGTTCTCCGACGTGATCATGCCCGGCATGAACGGCGTCGAACTGGCCGGCATCATCCGCGATCGCTTTCCCGGCCTGCCGGTGGTGCTGACCAGCGGCTACAGCAACGTGCTCGCCGAAAACGCGCATAGCGGCTTCGAGCTGATCCAGAAACCCTATTCGGTCGAGGCGTTGTCGCGCACGCTCCGCAAGGCGATCGCCGAACAGCGCGCGATCGCCACCAAGCCCTGATCCGCAGCCGACCGCGCGCTATTCGATCACCACATGGGCGACGCCGAGCTGCAGGATGCCGAGCGCACGGGCCGCCGTGGTCGAGACGTCGATGATCCGTCCGCGAACGAACGGGCCGCGGTCGTTGACGCGGCAGCGGATCGATTTCCCGCGGTAGGACACGGTGACCATGCTGCCGAATGGCCGCTTGCGATGCGCGCAGGTCATCTCGCCGCTCCTGCCGATGCCATGATAGTAGGACGCAAGGCCACTCTCTGCGTTCGCCATGCACGAGGTAAACAGTAGCATGGCCGCGGACGTTAT
This sequence comes from Bradyrhizobiaceae bacterium PARB1, assembly GCA_002256345.1. Taxonomy (GTDB): domain Bacteria; phylum Pseudomonadota; class Alphaproteobacteria; order Rhizobiales; family Xanthobacteraceae; genus Tardiphaga. Next base: position 31,232 of record NKIY01000007.1, read on the forward strand.
TGCGGTTTTCATTGATCGCCTGCCGGTCGAGCCCCGCAGGGGAACGCGGTCCCACGGTTTCGGTTCCGCGTCCGGCGTGCCGGCGGAGCGATTTTTGGGAACCATTTCTGCGGAAGCTGCCCACCCGCCCTGAACGACGGTGGCAGCGCTCAGGCTGCGTCCTCGACCCCTTCGGCCGCGAGCAGGGTCCGGACATCCTGCGCCGGGACCGGCCGGCTGAACAGATAGCCCTGCATCTGCGTGCAGCCGAGCATCTGCACGGTGTCGCGCTGCTGGTCGGTCTCGACGCCCTCGGCGGTCGTGATCATGTTGCGGTCGGCGGCGATCGACACCACCGCACGGATGATCGAGGCCGAGCCCGAGTTGCGGGTGACTTCCTTGACGAAGCTGCGGTCGATCTTGATCTTGTCGAACGGAAAGCGCTGCAGATATTGCAGCGACGAGTAGCCGGTGCCGAAATCGTCGAGCGCGATGTGGACGCCGAGCGCACGGAGCTGGCCGAGCGTGACCAGCGCCGCATCGTCATCTGCGATCAGCACCGCCTCGGTGATCTCGAGCTCGAGCCTGCGCGGATCGAGGCCGCTCTCGGCCAGCGCGCTCGCGACCTTCAGCGCCAGCGTTTCCGACTTGAACTGAATCGGCGAGACGTTGACCGCAAGGCGCACATGCGCCGGCCAGGCCGACGCCTCGATACAGGCGGTGCGCAACACCCACTGCCCGATCTCCTCGATCAGCCCGGTTTCCTCGGCGACCGGAATGAACTCCGCCGGCGGGATCATGCCGCGCACCGGATGGCGCCAGCGCAGCAACGCCTCGCAGCCGGTCACCTCGTCGCTGCGCAGGTCGACCAGCGGCTGGTAGTGCAATTCGAAGCCGCCCTCGGCCAGCGCGGTGCGCAGATCGGCCTCCAGCGCGCGGCGCAGATTGGCCTGCTTCTCCATCGCCGGATCGAAGAAGCGATAGGTCCTGCGGCCGGCGGCCTTGGCCGCGTACATGGCAAGGTCGGCGCATTTGAGCAGGCCGAACAGGTCGGAACCGTGGCGCGGCGCGATCGCGATCCCGATGCTGGCATCGCTCGACAGCCAATGACCGAGGCAGTCGAACGGCGTGCGCAGCGACTGATAGATGCGCGCCACCAGATCACTGACATCGTCATCCGAGGTGATGTCGCGCTGGACGATCGCAAACTCGTCGCCGCCGAGCCGCGCGATGAAGTCGTTCAATCCGACCGATTGACGCAGCTTCTCGGCGACGCGCCTCAGGAATTCATCACCGATCAGATGGCCGAGCGTATCGTTGATCCGCTTGAATTCGTCGATGTCGATGTAATGGATCGCGAACTCGCGGACCGTCGCCTTGCGCAACAATTCCTCGGCATGGCGCTGGAACAGCGTCCGGTTCGGCAGATTGGTCAGGGCATCGTAATGCGCGAGATATTCGATCTGCGCCTGCGCCCGCCGCCCGTCGGTGACATCCTCAAGCGTGGTGGCCCAGCCGCCGTCGGGCGCGCGCTTGTAGATCAGGCGGATGCTGCGGCCGTCTGGGGTTATGATCACGGAGTCCCGGATGTCGTCACCCCTCGGATTGGTGAAGCGGGCGCAGTATTCATCGACATCGCCGACGAATGAACCGATCGCCTGGCGATGCAGGATCAGGTCGCGCAGATGGCAGCCGGGCCTCACGATATCGGGGGACAGGCCGAACATGTCGATGTATCGCTGGTTGCAGATCACGAGCCGCGCCGAGGCATCGAACAGCAGGAGCCCCTGTGTCATGGTGTTGATCGCGGGGTCGAGGTGCTGGCTTTTCTCGGACAGCCGGCGCTGCGCGGCATCGTGCTGCCGCTGCAGCTGGCGGACGATCAGGAAGATCGTCATGACGACGATCAGCACCGCGAGCACCGCGGCGCAGAACTGCAGCTTGGTCTGGGCGCGCCAGTCCTCCAGCGCGCTGGAGGTTCTGGTGGTGGCAAGGATCATGATCGGAAAGTGCTGCAGCGATCTCACCGCGCCGACGTTCTCCTCGCCGTCGCCGCCGACGAACCGCCCCGACGTGTTGCCGCCGAGACCGATGACCTTGCGGAACAACGACTGGTCCGTGATGTTGCGGCCGACCACGTCGGCATCCTGCGGATAGCGCGCGATGATCGTGCCGTCGCGATGGATCATCGAGATGACCGTGTCGCCGTTCAACGCCAGCGAGGCCACGAAATCCTCGAAATGGCTGGGCTCGACGCCGCGGCTCGCAAAACCGATGATCTCGCCATTGCGCCCGGTAATCTTGCGCGCAAAGATCGTGGTCCAGTTGCCGGTCACCTTGCTCATCGCCGGCTCGACGATCACAGGCGACGTCGGCCGTCCCGAGGTGAACTCCTGGAAATAACGCCGGTCCGCGATGCTGATGTCGGGCACCGGCCACATCTCGGACGAGTTGATCAGCCATCCGTTGGCATTGAACAGATTAAGCCCGCCGACATGCGGCAGCGCCGCCAATCGCCTGCGCAGCATCTCATGCGCACTGAGCTGCGACATGTTCTTCTCGAACTGGTCGGCGGTCTCGACCTGTTCGGACCGCAGATAGTTCACGACGTCGTCGTGGATATGCTGGAGATCGCTGAGCTGCTGGTCGAAATGCCGCGACAGCAGCAGCGCGGTGTTGTTGAGCTCGCGTTCGGACATCTCCAGGGCACGCTCGCGAAACTGCAGCGCGAGATAGCCGGTGCCAAGCGTAATCGCAAGCACCAGCAGCGCGGCACTCAGGACGAGCCACTGAATGGCGCCGATCCTGGCGGCACGCAGCACACCCTTGATCGACAGCCGCCGGTGTTCCGGCATCATGCTGTTCGTTGAGACAACCGACATTTTCCTGCCCCTGCGCGTGCCCTTCTACGGGAACACAACCCAAGGGGTCGTTAGGAAAATCGGTTATCGGACAGTTAAGGTGAATGCGGAAGCGAACGCGATTTGCGCCAAGATCGTCAGGAGGCGACCACTCCAGGCGAGGACCCCGTCGTCTCCTTCAGGCTGCACTCGATCAACGCGCCTTCGACGGTGAATTTCGAAAATGGTGAGGACGGCGTCACGGCCTTGAGCGCAGCGAAGAATTGCGAGTCGCCCGGACTCTTCAGGAGAAACCGGATGTGGTTGGCCGACAGCGCGTCGCGCGACAGCCAGACGACGCCGGAGAACAGCGTCACAAGCATCTGCCCATAGTTGCTGATATCGGTGAGGCCGAGATCGTAAATCGGA
>NKIY01000007.1:34489-251154 GCA_002256345.1 Bradyrhizobiaceae bacterium PARB1
ATTGACGTAACGCGCGCTGAGCGCCGGCGCCGAGTATCGGCTCATCAGGAGGCGCCGGACCTGGCAGACCGAATGAACCCGTTCTCCGTCGGTCAGGTGATACAGCCCCTGACTGTCGCCCTCCCTGGCGGTCAGCGCTTCAAAGGCGCTGATGCCGCCGAAAGTGGCAAAGTCCTCTCCGACGCCTTCAGCGTCCTTCTTCCATTGTGCCTTGATCTGGCGCCAGGACCGCTCAGGATCCTTGATTGGCAAAAGCCGCATGGTTAAGGGGCTGTTAGCACGGAGGGGAGTCTTCGCGGGATAATATGTCGCAGGCATTAAGCCTTTGCTTACAGCGGTAGCCGGTTGCGTCGGTGCGGTGGCTGGCCCGACGAAAGCGAAGCAGAATCCGGGGAGCTGTCACAACGGCTGGCGCTCTCCGGATTTCGCCTCGCTTCGTCCGGGCTACGACCCTCGCATTGGAGTTCGCGATCGCACCGAACTTGCGATCTGCAACGAACACCCATGCGCTTGATGGACAAACCCTTCGGGCGGCGACGCCTGGATGGATATTCCATCGCGAGCGTGCTCAGATATCAACATCGTGACGGCAGGAGTTGTACCTCGAAATGGATGCGCTGACGCTGTTCGGATTGTTCGCCGTGACGATGATGCTGGTCTGCTACGCGGCTGAAGATCGCAGCCCATGGTTCATCCTGGCCTTCGCGGTCTCGTGCGCACTGGGGTCGGCCTACGGCTTCCTGCAGGGCGCCTGGCCATTCGGCCTGGTCGAAGCGATCTGGGCCGTCGTCGCGTCGCGCCGCTGGCTGATGCGCCGAACCGCGGACCGCGTGTAACGTTATAGTATCCGCTGCCAATCTGTCGCGGACTTGAACTTGAATGCGCACGGTCGGGGCGCTAATTAGGGCCCATGGCCGCTTCGCGCACCAAGATTCAGTCGTCCACCCACGCATCGGGACCGCGCCGCTGGCGCAGCCTCCTTGCGGGTCTGATCTCACTCGCGCTGGTGCTGTCGTTCTTCCACGGCTGGACCTCCGACGGCGACGACGATGCAGCTCCGGCGATCTCGATCGCGCAGTCGATCAACGACACCGGCGGCAAGGCTCCCGCGCATCCAGCTTCGCTCCACGGCGATCATTGCCTGACGCACGTCGTCTCCGTCGTTCCGCAAGAGACGGCGTTCCCGATCGCCTATGCGCCGCACAGCTATGGCGACGCCAGCATTGCGCTGCCAGCGTCGGCCGAGCGTCTCTCTCCATTCAAACCACCCCGCGCCTAATCCGGTCGGCTTGACCGGCCGTGCGTCGCTGCCATCCGGCCGCGCGCACGCTTCCGCACAGATCGATGTCGCGACAGCGCAGGGCCACCGGCATGCGCTGCGAAGAGGCGCATATGAAACGGGTTGTTCTATTTTTCGCCGGCGTGGCCGCCGGCATCGCACTGGTCCTGATGGCGGCCGGAGGTACCGGCTGGCCGGTCAAGTTCCCGGTCACGACGCAGGAGACCGCGTCCGAAGCTCCATCGAAAGCCGAGGCCAAGCATGAGGCCACCGGACGTGTCGAGCTGAGCGAAGATCAGATTCGCGAGGCCGGCATCACGCTCGCGCAGGCCGGCGGCGGGATGCTGAAACGACATTTCCTCGCACCGGGCTCGCTGATCCCCGACGCCGACCATATCGGCCGCGTCTCGGTGCGCGTGCTCGCAACGGTCACGGAACTGCGCAAACGCCTCGGCGACGTCGTCGAGAAAGGGGAGATCGTCGCAGCGATCGAAAGCCGCGAGGTCGCCGACGCCAAGAGCGAATATCTTGCAGCGAGGCTCACCAACGATCTGCAGCAGACGCTCTACGCGCGGCAGAAGACGTTGGTCGAGACCCGCATCGTGTCGGAAAACGAATTCCTGCGCACGCGGCTGACCGCGAACGACGCGCAAATCAAGCTCGACGGCGCGCGACAGAAACTGTTTGCGCTGGGCCTGTCGGAAAGCGAGATCGCCGACCTGCCCAACCAGCCGCCGGAAAGCTTGCGAACCCAATTCCTGCGCGCGCCGATCAGCGGCCGGGTGTCCGAACGCCGCGTCGACGTCGGTGGACTGATCGGGCGCGAGGGCCAGGAAAGCGAGCTCTACGTCATCGTCAATCTCGACGACATCTGGGTTGATCTGGCGGTGTCGCCGGAGGACATCAGTGCCGTCCGCGAAGGCGTTTCGGTGAGGATCCGCGCCATCGGCAACGAGGCTGAAGCCAACGCCGGCGTGATCTTCGTCAGCCCCCTGCTCGATCGAGAGACCCGCAACGCCCGCGTGATCGCGACCATGCCCAACAAGGATCACCGCTGGAAGCCGGGCACCTTCGTCACCGCGGAGGTGCCGCTGTCAGGCGCGCCGTCAACCGTGATGGTCACGAAGAAGGCCATTCAAACCATCAAGGGGACGCCGACCGTGTTCGTGCGTGACGCCGACGGCTTCGAAGCGCGGTCAGTACGAACCGGCCGCGAGGACGACGATGATATCGAAATCATCTCAGGCCTCGCTGCCGGCGAGACCGTCGCCGTGCAGAACACCTTCACGCTGAAGGCCGAGGTCGAGAAGGACGAGGCGGAGCACGACCATGATTGAGCGCATCATCGGTCTTGCGATCCAGCGGCGCTGGGTCGTCGTCACCCTGGCGGCGATCCTGATGTTCCTCGGCGGCCTCGCGCTGACCAGGCTGCCGATCGACGCGGTGCCCGACATCACCAACAAGCAGGTGCAGATCAACACCGTGGCCCCGGCGCTGTCGCCGGCGGAAATCGAGAAGCAGATCACCTTCCCGATCGAAACTGCACTGGCGGGCGCACCGGGGCTGGAGAGCACGCGCTCGCTCTCCCGCAACGGCTTCTCGCAGATCACGGCGGTGTTCAGCGAAGCCACCGACATCTATTTCGCCCGCCAGCAGGTCGGCGAGCGCCTGACCGAAGTGCGCGCGCGCCTGCCGCAGGGTATCGAGCCGCGGATCGGGCCGACCTCGACCGGCCTCGGCGAAATCTACATGTGGACCGTCCATTACTCCGGCGAGAAGGTTCAGAGCGACGGCGCACCGGGCCTGCAAAGCGACGGCCGCTTCCTCACGGCGGACGGCCAGGTGCTGCAGACCGAAGTCGAGAAGGATGCCTATCTGCGCACGGTGCAGGACTGGATCATCAAGCCGCAGATCAAGATGGTGCCGGGCGTCGCCGGCGTCGATTCGATCGGTGGCTATCTCAAGCAGTATCAGGTCCAGCCCGATGCGGCGAAGCTGATCGCGCTCGGCCTGACCTTCGCCGACGTCGCCAAGGCGATCGAAACCAATAATGTCAGCCGTGGTGCGCGCTACATCGAGCGCAACGGCGAAGGCTTCGTGGTCCGCTCCGGCGGACGCCTGGAGAACATCGAGGAGTTGGGTGCCGTCGTCGTCACCACGCGTGGCGGTGTGCCGGTCCGGATCCGCGACCTCGCGACGCTCTCGATCGGCGGGGAGACGCGGACCGGCAGCGCCAGCGAAAACGGCCGCGAGGTCGTGGTCGGCACCGCGCTGATGCTGATCGGCGCCAACAGCCGCACCGTTTCGGCCGCGGTCGATGCCAAGCTGCGCGCGATCACGCCGTCCCTGCCGGCCGGCGTCAAGGTCGAGACGGTGCTGGATCGCACTCAGCTCGTCGATGCGACCATCGGCACCGTGGCGCGCAACCTCAGCGAAGGCGCCCTGCTCGTGATCGCGGTGCTGTTCGTGCTGCTCGGCAATTTCCGGGCGGCTCTGATCACCGCGCTGGTGATCCCGATTGCCATGCTGATGACCGCCATCGGCATGTGGCAGGGGCGCATCAGCGCCAATCTGATGAGCCTCGGCGCGCTTGATTTCGGCCTGATCGTCGACGGCGCCGTCATCATCACCGAAAACAGCCTGCGCCACCTCGCCGAGAGGCAGCATGCGCTCGGGCGCGTGTTGACGCGCGACGAACGGCTGGCGACGGTGCGGGTTTCCGCCGTGGAAATGGTGCAGCCGAGCCTCTACGGCCAGGCGATCATCCTGCTGGTCTATGTGCCGCTCCTCACCTTCACCGGCGTCGAAGGCAAGATGTTCGAGCCGATGGCACTGACCGTGATCCTCGCGCTCGCCGCGGCCTTCGTGCTGTCGCTGACGCTGGTGCCGGCGTTGATCGCGATCACCATTACCGGCCGCGTGCAGGAGAAGGAGAACTGGCTGGTGGCCGCCCTGAAGCGCTGGTACAGCCCGCTGCTGCGGCGCGCGGTTGCGACGCCGGTGCCGGTCATCGCGACGGCGGTCGTGCTGTTCGCCGCCGCCCTGTTCGGGTTCTTCCGCCTCGGCCAGGAGTTCATCCCCTCGCTCGACGAGAAGAACATCGCCATGCACGCGCTCAGAATTCCGAGCACGGCGCTGTCGCAGTCGCAGGCGATGCAGCTCTCGGTCGAGAAGGCCGTCAGCCGCTTCCCGCAAGTGGCGTTCGTCTTCTCCAAGACCGGCACCGCGGAGGTGGCGAGCGACCCGATGCCGCCGAACGCGTCCGACACCTTCATCATTCTGAAGCCGCGTGAGCAATGGCCGGATCCATCGCTGACCAAGGAGCAGTTGATCGAGGACATCTCGAAGGCGGTCGGCCGGCTGCCCGGCAACGTCTATGAGTTCACCCAGCCGATCCAGATGCGCTTCAACGAACTGCTCGCCGGCGTTCGCGGCGACATCGCGGTCAAGGTGTTCGGCGACGAGTTCGAACCGATGCAGAAGGCCGCCAACCAGATCGCTGCAGCGCTGCGCGGCGTCCGTGGCGCGACCGACGTCAAGGTCGAACAGGCGAGCGGCCTCCCGGTGCTCGAGATCAAGGTCGACAAGGCGGCGATCGCCCGGCGTGGCCTCAGTGTCTCCGAGGTCCATGACGTGATCGGCGCCGCGGTCGGCGGCCAGGATGCCGGTGTCGTCTACGAGGGTGATCGCAGCTTCGATATCGTGGTGCGATTGCCGGAGAGCGTGCGCTCCGATCTCGAAGCCTTGAGCAATCTGCCGGTCGCTCTGCCGAAGGCGACGCCGAGCTCGCCGGTACAGAGCCTGCCGCTCAACCGCGTCGCGCAATTCTCCTTCACCGAAGGGCCGAACCAGATCAGCCGCGAGAACGGCAAGCGCCGCATCGTGGTGACGGCCAATGTCCGCGGCCGCGATCTCGGCTCGGTGGTCGAGGAAGCACAGACGAGAGTCGCGCAATCGGTCAAGCTGCCGCCCGGTTACTGGATGACCTGGGGCGGCCAGTCCGAGAACCTCGCTGCGGCGCGCCAACGCTTGGCCGTCGTGGTGCCGGCCTGCTTTGCGATGATCTTCCTGCTGCTGCTGGCGGCGATGGGCTCGGCGCGCGATGCGCTGCTGGTGTTCAGCGCGGTGCCGCTGGCGCTGACCGGCGGCATCGCGGCGCTGTGGCTGCGCGGCATGCCGTTCTCGATCTCGGCGGCGGTCGGCTTCATCGCGCTGTCCGGCGTTGCGGTGCTGAACGGGCTGGTGATGCTGAGCTTCGTCAGGCAGTTGCGCGAGCAAGGCGTGCCGCTGCGGGAGGCGATCGAGCAAGGCGCCCTCACCCGCTTCCGCCCCGTGGTGATGACCGCGCTGGTGGCCTCGCTCGGTTTCGTGCCGATGGCCTTCGCCACCGGCACCGGCGCCGAGGTGCAGAAGCCGCTCGCCACCGTCGTGATCGGCGGCCTGATCAGCGCGACCCTGCTGACGCTCGCCGTGCTGCCCGCGCTCTATGCACGGTACGGGCATGCCGGCAGCGCTGCGCGCAATGAGAGAACCGCGATTCAGCCTGCGGAATGACGGCGTGTTGACCGGCAGTCCGCAGCAGAGACCTCGATGTTTTGACTGGGAGAATCCAACGTAACAATTCTGTCATATGGCAAAACTAAACGAAGACGGCGGCGATCTGTCGCGGGCATCATCAGGGGGAAGAACGAATGCGCCGAGCCATCACACTATTGTCCGCGAGCATGATCGCGCTTTCAGCCGGCGCCGCTGCGGCGCAGAACGCCAAGCCCCGCAACCTCATCCTGTTCGTCCCCGACGGCCTGCGCGGCGGCATCGTGACGCCGGACACAACGCCTGCGATGGCCGACATCCGCGACAAGGGCGTCCACTTCAAGAACTCGCATTCGCTGTTCCCGACCTTCACGATGGCGAACAGCTCGGCGCTCTCGACGGGTCACTATCTCGGCGACACCGGCACCTTCTCCAACACGATCTACACCGGCTACACCTCGGTGCCAGCCGGCGACACCGTGGTGCCGTTCATCGAGAACGACGCGGTGCTCGCAGATGTCGACGATCACTTCAATGGCGACTACCTCAACGAGGAGACGCTGCTGAAGATAGCGCGCGGCCAGGGCTTCAGCACCGCCGCCATCGGCAAGGTCGGCCCGACCCTGCTGTTCGACCACACCGATCGCGGCAAGAACACGATCGTGATCGACGATTCCACCGGCGGCAAGACCGGCGTGCCTCTGTCCGACGAGATGAAGGATGCGTTGACCAAGGCCGGACTGCCGCTCGCGACCCCGAGCCGCGGCGACAATGCCAAGGCGGGCGATGCCAAGACGCCCGGCACCACGGTCGCGAACGTTGCGCAGCAGGCCTACATGGCGGATGTCGCGACCAAGGTCGTGCTTCCGATGTTCAAGGCGCGCAACAAGCCGTTCGTGCTGGTGTTCTGGTCGCGCGATCCGGACGGCAGCCAGCACAACACCGGCGACAGTCTCAACACCATCACGCCCGGCATCAACGGCCCGACCTCGATGGCCGGGATCAAGAATGCCGACAACAACCTCGCCCAGCTGCGCAAGGCGCTCGACGAACTCGGGCTTTCCGCCAACACCAACATCATGGTGTCCTCCGACCACGGCTTCTCGACGATCTCGAAGGAGAGCAAGACCAGCCCCTCGGCCAAGGTCGTCTTTGACGACACGCCGAAGGACTTCCTGCCGATGGGCTTTCTGGCGATTGATCTTGCCAAGGCGCTGAACCTGCCGCTGTTCGACCCGAACGACAAGAACGCCAAGGTCGCCGACAATGCCCATCCGAAGGCCGGCAACGGCGTGCTCGGCCAGGATCCGGCCAAGCCCGATGTCGTGATCGCAACCAATGGCGGCTCCGACCTGATCTATCTGCCGAACCGCGACAAGAAGCTGGCCGACCGCGTCATCAAGGCGCTGCTCGAGCAGGACTATGTCAGCGGGCTTTTCGTGGACGACAAGCTCGGCAACTTCCCCGGCACGCTGCCGATGTCGAACCTCAATCTGAAGGGCAAGGCGATGACACCGAACCCGTCGATCGTGGTCAACTTCCGCTCCTGGTCGAGCGGCTGCCCGATCCCGACCAACTGCTCGGTGCAGATCGCCGACACCGTGCTGCGCCAGGGCCAGGGCATGCATGGCAGCTTCAGCCGCGGCGATACCTACAATTTCACCGCGGCGATCGGCCCCGACTTCAAGGCCGGCTACGTCGATCCGCTTCCCGTCAGCAACGCCGACGTCGGCATGACCGCGGCCCAACTGCTCGGCCTGCGCGCGCCGAACAATGGCGGGCTGATCGGCCGGGTGATGTCGGAGGCGCTGCCGAACGGCATCGTGCCGAAGGCGGCCGAGGGCACCATCATGTCGAAGAAGCCGTCGGCCAACGGGCTGCGCACCGTGCTGAAATTCCAGCGCGTGCTCTCGACCCGCTATTTCGACGTCGCCGGGTTCCCGGGACGCACGCTCGGTCTCGAGGAGACCGCCGGCAAACAGAAAACGGCGGGGAAGTGATCCCCGCCGCCGTCGCCTGAAGCCGTTGGTCCGGGGTGATGCGCGCATCATCCCGGGCAATCATCACATCATCCCGATGTCGAACACGTTGGGCAGCTGGGTCGCGAGCGGCAGCGCCGCGGCGCCGACCAGCGTCGCCACCATCGCCGCGAGCGCACGGCCGGAGCGGCGCTTGCCGCGCATCTGGCCGGCGATCCACTCCAGAACCTTGGTGTCGATCTTCGTTCCTTGCGTCGGTGCCCAGCGATCGATCTCGGTGTCAGGCGACAGCGCCACCGTGCGCGGCGGCACCGGCAGGCCGGACTCGGAGGCGGCATGATGGGCGATCGCCTTGGCGAGCAGGTCGTCGAACCGGCCGTCATCGCTGCGCTCGGCAGCCGCCTCGTTGATCGCGAACAGCGCCTCGATCTCGGCCCGGCTGACCGGCTGATGCTCGACCGCGGCCGCCGTCAGGATGCGCGCGCACCAGGCAGCGTCGTCGGCATCGAGCGAACGGGAGAAATGGATACGGCCCTTGGTGGTCGGGCCTTCGCCGGTGATGACGCCGTCGCGCACGATGGTCAGCGCATGGGCGGCGGTCTTGCGGCAGGATGGAGACAACACACCGCTGAGAGCCTCAGCGGTCTTGGTACTTGGGGTAGACATTGTGGGAGCTTTCAATTCCTATCTCAGGCCAGCTTTTCCATGCGGGCGTAAACGAGTGGTTAATGATTCGGAACTTGGGTTCCGAGATTTTTAGATGGTTGCTATTTGGTCGCTTCAAATGCCGTCAGGGTTCGGTTCCTATAGCAGCCCGGGCCGGCGTGATGACCGCGATAAGCGGCTTTATCTAGGCATTTCCAAGCTTTTGTGCAGCAGTTGATGTTTCGCCGCAGGGGGTTGGATCAAAACAAGTTGCTTGGAATTCCACCCCCAAGGAGAAATTTCTCACCTTTTTTCAGAACCCGTTCACTTAAGCCTTGCCGCCTCCTATAGTGATGGCGGGACCTCTAAATCAAATTCACCTGTAACTACAATTAGATGAGGTAAGATCATGGCACTTCAGATTGGCGCCACCGCCCCCGATTTCGAAGCCGAGACCACCGAAGGCAAGATCAAGTTCCACGACTGGATTGGTAGCAGCTGGGCGCTTTTGTTCTCCCATCCCAAGGACTTCACGCCGGTCTGCACCACCGAGCTCGGCACGCTCGCCCGCCTGAAGCCCGAGTTCGATCAGCGCGGCGTCAAGCTGTTGGGCCTGTCGGTCGACCCGGTCGACCGCCACGCCAAATGGTCCGAGGACATCAAGGAAACCCAGGGTGCGGCCCCGAACTATCCGATGATCGGCGACACCGACTACAACGTGTCGAAGCTCTACGACATGCTGCCGGCCTCGACCTCGGGCGATCCCCTCACCCGCACGCCAGCGGATAACCAGACGGTCCGCAACGTCTTCATCATCGGCCCCGACAAGAAGATCAAGCTGGTGCTGGTCTATCCGATGACCACGGGTCGCAACTTCCAGGAGATCCTGCGCGTCATCGACTCGCTGCAACTCACCGCCAAGCATCGCGTCGCCACCCCGGCCGACTGGAAGCAAGGCGAAGACGTGATCATTGCCGGCTCGGTCAACAATGACGAGGCCAAGACGATCTACCCGCAGGGCTGGAAGGAACCGAAGCCCTACATCCGCATCGTGCCGCAGCCGAAGTAACTGTTGGCACGCAACCTCCTGGTGACCCGAGTGCAGCCTGTCATCGTCTGGTTCCGCGACGATCTGCGGCTGTCGGATCACCCTGCCCTGCAGGAAGCGGCCAGCCGCGGCGCGCCCGTGATTGGTCTCTATGTCCGCGACGAACAGAGCCGCGCCCTCAAACCGCCGGCCGCGCGCCCCCTCGGGGGCGCGACGCGCTGGTGGTTGGCGCATTCGCTGCGCGCGCTCGGCAAGAGCTTTGAGGCGATCGGCGGAACGCTGGTGCTGCGCACCGGACCCGCCGCTTCCGTGATCGCCACACTGGCGCGCGAAACCAATGCGGGCGCCGTGTTCTGGAACGACATCGCGCAGGCGCCGCATCAGGCGATTGCCGGCGATGTTGAATCCGCGCTCGCAAGTGACGGCGTCGTCTCGAAAATTTTCCCTGGCGACCTGCTCGTCGACCCCCAAGCGATCCGCAACAAGGACAATCGGGGCCTGCGCGTGTTCACGCCGTTCTGGCGTCGCGTGCAGGGTCTCGGCGATCCGCCAAAGCCGCTGCCGGCGCCGAAGAAGCTCACATCGGTCAGCGGCATCGCGAGCGAAGCGCTTGACGAGTGGAAGCTCGAGCCGACGCAGCCGGACTGGGCTGGCGGGCTGCGCGAGAGCTGGACGCCGGGCGAAGCCGGCGCTCAGGCTCGGCTGAAGGCGTTTCTCGACGACGGCATCGAGGGCTACGCCAATGACCGCGACCGGCCGGACCACGACGGGACCTCGCGCCTGTCGCCGCATCTGCGCTTCGGCGAGATCAGCCCGCGCCAGCTCTGGCATGCCGCCCGGTTCGTTGCCGCCGAGCACCCGCGCCTCGCCGGCGACATCGACAAGTTCCTGAGCGAGCTCGGTTGGCGCGAATTCTGCCGCCATCTGCTGTTCGACGTCCCCGACCTGGCGAAGCGGAATCTGCAGGAGCAATTCGACGACTTTCCCTGGAAGCGTGACGCACGCGCATTGAAGGCCTGGCAGCGCGGCCTGACCGGCTATCCGATCGTCGATGCCGGCATGCGCGAGCTCTGGCACAGCGGCGTGATGCACAACCGGGTGCGGATGGTGGTCGCCTCGTTCCTGGTGAAGCATCTCCTGATCGACTGGCGCGCCGGTGAGCAATGGTTCTGGGACACGCTGGTCGATGCCGATGCCGGCTCCAATCCGGCGAACTGGCAATGGGTCGCGGGCTCCGGCGCCGATGCCGCGCCCTATTTCCGCGTGTTCAATCCGATCCTCCAGGGCGAGAAATTCGATCCCGACGGCGGCTATGTCAGGCGCTGGGTGCCGGAGCTCGCGCAATTGCCCGACGACCTGATCCATCAGCCTTGGACCGCGACGCCGATCGAACTCGCCAGTGCCGACGTCGAGCTCGGCAAGACCTATCCGCGGCCGATCGTCGACCACAAGCAAGGTCGCGAACGTGCGCTGGCGGCCTACGCGAAAATCCGCGGCAAGGGCTAACTTCGGCGGTTGACCAGCAGCACCGCCGCGGCGCAGGCGGCCATGCCGGCAATCGCGACATAATCCAGCCGTTCGCCGAACAGCACATAGGCCATCAGCGCGGTCGTCGCCGGCACCAGATAGAACAGGCTTGCGACCGACGTCGCGGCATGGTGACGGATCAGCCAGTACAACAGCCCGATCGAGCCGATCGACAACGCGAACACCAGCCAGGCCAGCGCCAGCACGAACTCGCTGGTCCAATGCACGACATTGGTCTCGAACAACCACGCGCCAATGCCGAAGAAGATTGTCACCGCGACGTACTGCACCAGATTGCCGGCGCGCCAATCGATCCGGTTGCAGTAGCGGCGCTGATACAGCGTGCCCAGCGTAATGCTGATCAGCGAGACGCCGGAGGCAAGCCAACCCCATCCGGCATCGCCGGTCATCGGGCGGTTGTGCAGGATCAGGACGACGCCGGCGAGCCCGAGCAGCAGGCCGCCCCATTGCAGCGGCGTGACGCGCTCCCCCAGCCAGCGATTGGCGATGGTCGAGGTCAGGATCGGTTGCAAGCCCGGGATCAACGCCGAGAGCCCGGCCGGAATCGAATGCGCGATCGCGATCGCGGTGCCGCCGAGATAGAAGCCGTGCACCAGGATGCCGGCCACCGCGCTGTGGAAGACGCCGGTGCGGTCCGGCCATTTCGGCCGCGCCACCGCCGCGATGACCGCCATCACCACCACCACGAACGCCATCCGGATCGCCAGATAGGTCAGCGGCTCGGCATTGTTGATGACGTATTTGGTGCCGATGAATCCCGTGCTCCACAGCACGACAAAGATCGCCGGCGCCAGGCGAGCGGCAGTTTCCTCGAAGCTCTTGTTCATTGCAGACCGTCATTGCCCGAAGACAAGCCAGCCGGCAATCACGAAGTTTTGCGGGGCTGCTACGCTGGTGCCCCAGGCACATTGCCGTTCCTGCGTTCGTGTCTACAGGGGCGACACCGGGAATGGCTCTCGATTCAAGACGTCAAACGAACAGTCGGTGTCATTACCCTCGACAGGCTTTCGCGGGTGATCCAGTATTCCAGAGACGCTTGTGCTTCAGCCGATAGGGCGCGGCGTGCCTGGATCGCCCGGTCGAGTGTTCAGCCCGGGGACATGACCGACGGGTGTTCGGGGACATAGCCGACACATCATAGTGCACGGATTTGGCAGTATGGGAGGCCAAGTCCATGCCCTGGCGAGAGGTGTCGGTGATAGATCAGCGGGATCGCGATATCGTTCGGCTCTCGCGCGGGCGAGGTCGAGAGTTCTCGCCGGCACGGCGCTGCCGTTCGCTTTCAGTGCGCGACATCGTTGGCTGACGAACGCGTCGACCCCGGCATGCGCCGAGAGCGGCGCGCCACGGATATCGGCATTCCTGCCGGGTGCGAGCAAGCCGGCGCTCGATACCGCATTGGCGCTGGGAATGCGGATCACATGTCCGATGCTGCTGACGTCGTCGCGAGACTTCGGAGACTGGGCCCAGTATCTGACGCGCAACCCGGGCTTCATGTGATCGGCACACGGCGCCGATCGTCATCTGAGGTGATACTTCCTGCCGTTGGTATTCGGGTCGGTATTGTCGCTTGTCGAGAGCAGCAGGACTGGTCCGAAAAAGCTTTTGGTGTCCCGGAACAGCTGAAACCGGCCGCCGCCCTTGGCGGCGATCTCCTGCCGGTCGCTGTTTGCCGGGCCGAGCAGCCTGTCATCCTCGTACAGCCGAGCCGCGCCGAGTTCGCCGTCGAGATATTTGACGGGAATTTGGTAGGCGTGCCCCTCCAGGAAATAGAAGGTACCGCGGACCAGGTTTCTATCGATCGGACTTGGAGGAAGCAGATAAAGGAATGCACTGGACGCCAGCGCAAACAGCGTCGATCCGATCACAATGCGGGTGTTGGCGGAAATCCTCAACGACGTTCGTCCCGAGCTCTTGCTTGCGAGGCGTCTCTGTAGCGCGCGCCTTTATCGCATACAACCGACGGGCATCCGCCGGTTCGCGGTGACGGCAGCGGGATCGGCGCGGCCGCGCGCCTAAAGCGGCGCCTCGCGAATGCGTGAACGGCACCCCCCCGGTTGCCTTCATTTGGGCACCGATCGGGAACAGGCTTGCCGGACTCTGAGCAAGCCGGCCACCGCAGGGGGTGCCTGCAATTGACCTATCGATCCCATAGCAGCTGGCAGGACGCGGATTTACGGAATCTCGTCCGGGTCATCTCGGCATGCACCCTCGGGCTCTGGGCATTTGCGGCCGGCCTCCTGATCGGCACCTTCCTGCTTTGATAGCTGGCCTCGTGAGACCGGCCTGAAATCGGCTCGATGAAATTGACTGGCAGATTGGACCGGCGGTCGCGCCGACAGCCCTACCCGCCACTCAGGTGATGTGCGGCGGCGAACAAGGCGAGCGCGCTCAGCACCAGCGCCGACGCGGCACCGGCAACGCCGCGGGCGAGTTCAGCCTTCGAAAGATTGGACCTGGTTGCCATCACAGCCTCCTGTGCGCGCGAGCCGAGGCGGAGCCGCTCCGGCGGTCAGGCTCGCTGATGGAGACAATCGCACGATGCAGATGAACGCATCATGAGTGAAACGAACGGCGCGCGCCCAGGTTCCAAAATCCGGCGGCAAGGGATCGCCGGACCGGCGCGCCCTACCACTCTTCCGGGCAGGGATCGACGATCTTCCAGAGATCGACCCCGTTCTTGATCTTCTTCATCTCGGTGGTGAGCCCGCCATTGCGGCGGATCCAGTCCTTCACCGTATCCGGGTAATAGGACATCAGGTCCGAGGTGCCCTCGAGGCTGGTGACCTTGATGCCGAAGGTGAAGGCCTTGTCGTAGTAGGCCTGGTGGAAGCCGATGCTGGCCTTCGGCGTCACGCAGATCTTGTTCAGCGGCACGATGCCGAACACCAGCGTGCAGGCCGAGTTGCAGATGCCGTCGATCACGACACGCTCGCGGCGGTCGCGGATCTGCTTGTACTTGGCCTTGTACTCCTCGACATAGCCGCCATGGTCGCGCGTGATGTGCAGCACGGCCCGCGCCGGCGTGACCGCCAGAACCGAGAGCAGCAGGGCGACAAGGGGCGTGATGCGCATGAAATGTTCTAAACCGAGGGAAAGGCGGCCCGGGCGGACCTGACCGCAAGACTCTGGCCGGACTGTGTTGGCAATCCGTTAAGCATCCGCAAAAAGGCAAAATTTGGCGCGCTGTGGCTGATTTCCCGCAGCTTTCGGCCGGATTCCGGGTTAAATGAAGCGTTAGAGGACCTAGGATCGGCTGGGGAAGCCGATTCCAGCGTGAATGCCCGGAGGCCGCCAATGACCACGACCAAGCTTTTCGCCGCCCTCGCCCTGACCGTTTCCTTGGCCATTCCGGCCTTCACGCCGGCCGCTGCGGCCGACCTCACGGCCACGGCGCACCACCGGCATCACCGGCATGCACAGTGGGGCCTGCCCTACCACGTCAGCTACCTGCACAATTACGGCCCCGGTCCGGCGGCCGGCAGCTTCGGCTATTACGACGGCCCGTCGACCAACAAGTGCTACCAGAGCTCGGCCGCCTATGTCGGCCAGGACCGCCGCCGGCATCCCTGCTTCTGAAGGCTTGCGGTCAACGGCCGGCGCAGCGCGCGGACAGCACCCGCCGTGCCGCGCAAGGGCGCTGGCCCTCCCCTTCCAAGTCTGATAAGCGACCCCCGCGGCGCTCGTAGCTCAGCTGGATAGAGCATCGGATTTCGATTCCGAGGGTCGGGAGTTCGAATCTCTCCGAGCGCGCCACTGGCGCACCATCCAAATTATTGGACTTGTCTGGTTTCCCGCCGCGACCTGCGAGCTGGAACCATACCGATAAGCGCTCCTGCTTAACGCTCGCGCGGTTTGGGCTTTCCTTCCTATTGACGCTGTCGGGAGCCGGGGTGGTAGGCTACCGCCATTTCAGGCGGCTATTTTAGATGCGCGATTTATCGGGATTGAACCAGCTTTTGCTGACGGTTTTGATCTTCGTGCCATTCGAGCGACTGTTCGCTGCGAGGCCCCAGAAGATCTTCAGGCGCGGCCTGCTGACCGATATGGCCTTCCTGTTCATCAACGGGTGGCTGGTGTTGATCGGTGTCATCGTCATCATGACGGGGGCCGCTCTGGTCAATCGGTCGATCCTGCCTGCGGCGGTGACGCAGGCGATCGACGACCTTCCCTATCTGGTGCAAGTGCCCATCGTGATCCTGATCGCGGACCTCGGCATCTACTGGACGCACCGCATCCTGCACGTCGTGCCCGCCATGTGGCAGATCCATTCGGTTCATCACGCGGTCGAGGTGCTGGATTGGCTCGCGGCGATTCACCAGCACCCGCTCGACGTGATCTTCATGAAGGCCGGCGCGCTGTTTCCACTTTACGCGCTCGGCTTCTCCACGGAAGCGATCGCGACTTATCTCCTCGTGTACTACTGGCAGACTTGGCTGGTTCACGCCCATGTCCGCCTGGGCTCTGGGCCGCTGCGCCGCATCCTGGTGTCGCCGGAATTCCACCACTGGCACCACAGCAGCGAAGCCGAAGCCAGGGACAGGAACTTTGCCGGATTGTTCTCGTTCTACGATGTGCTGTTCGGGAGCGCCTACCTTCCAAAGGAGAAGAAACCGAAGACATTCGGCATCGATCATCCGATGCCGTCGAACTATCTGGCGCTGCTCGCCTACCCGTTCATCGCCTGGACCGCAAAGCATCAGCGCAGCGATCCGTCGGCCATCCAGCCCCAAATGTCGAACGGCGGCGAGCCCGCACAGCCACGCCACAGCGCGCCGACAGGCTAGCCGCGCACGCCCTTCGCGCCGAACCAGCGGCGACAGGCGCGGCTGAAGCTCGTTGCATCCGTGTAGCCGAGCGCGGTCGCCATCTCGTCGCGCGACTGCGTGCCTTCCGCGAGCATCGTCCGCGCCCGCTCGCGCAGCACCCTGTCGAGCAGCGGGCGGAAGGCGCAGCCCGCCTCCGCCAGCCGCCGCACCAGCGTCCGCCGCGAGGTGCCGACGAGGCGCGCGGCATCCTCCTCAGCCAGACGATGCGGCAGCCGCGCCGCGATCAGGCTCTCGACCATCCGCACCAGCGCCGCAGCGTCCGAGCGTGGCTTCTCGACCGCTTCGAGCGCTTCGATCGCCTTGGCGTGCAATTCCGGATCGGCAAACGGCGACGGCCGCACGCACAGCGCATTCGGCACGTCGAAGGCGAAAGCGGCCGCGTCGAACTTCACGGCGCAGGAATAATGCTGCATGAGCCGCTCTGCGCCCGCGGGTGGCGGCCACGGAAAGTGCAGCGTCGCCTGGTCGATCGCATCCTCGAGCAGCTGCACATAGACGGCGTGCACGTTGAGGCTCACCGCCAGCGCCACGGCGCGCCACAGCGCGCCGTCCATAGGCACCGCTGGAGCGATCTCAATCTGGATCGAGCGCGCGGTACGGCGCAACCGGTTGCGGATGAAGGGCGCGCGGGTCGATCCGAAGCGCGCGCCGATGTTGAGCGCATCCGCGACGGTCGGCGCCGTCCTGGTCGCGACATCGAGCGCCCCTTGCAGCGATGTCGACCAGACCGCCGCGGCCGACAACGGCCACAGCTCGCCATGCGCCCGGGTGATGTTGGCGGCGAGGAGCACCAGCGACGACACCGGCATGTGTGCGCCGGGCTGGTCGAGCGCGCCCTGCTGGATTCCGGTCCCCTTCAGCAGCTCGTCGCGCTCGCTCCGCGTCCTGCCGAACGCCCGCACCAGCGCCCGCGCGTAGCTCGCGGCCACCGGCGTGCGAAGGGCATCCGCCTCCGATCCCTGCATTGCGTCGGCGCCCTCCCTGGCGAGCGTCCGGCCAAATCGTTTGGCGCAAAATGCCACAAATTTGGCCTATTGGGAACTGGCGGCGCAGGGCCGCCTCGCGGCATCCTTGCTGCAACAATGGCGAACGCCGCCTCGAAAGAGCTGCTGGAGGGAATGCGATGATCTTCACGGGCACCAATGCCGCCGGCGAAACCATCACCTACAAGGACGGCAAGCGCTATTTGTGGATGCTCTCGTTCATCCCGCCGCTGATCCCGCTGTTCTCCTACTGGTGGTTCCTGCAGACGCACAATCCGCTGGTCACGCTGATCCCCTTCGTCTTCATCTTCATCCTGATCCCGCTGCTCGATGTCGTCTTTGGCGAGGACACCCACAATCCGCCGGCGGAAGTCGTCGCCGCAATGGAGGCCGATCCGTATTATCTGCGGCTCGCGCGCTTCAGCGTGGTGTTTCCCTGGGTGAACTACATCGCGCTGATTGCTTTCTTCGGCACCCAGGAACTGCCGTGGTGGTCCTACGTGGCGCTGCTACTCGGCGTCGGCACCATCGACGGCGGCACGCTGCTGGTCGGACATGAACTCGGCCACAAGTCGGACAGGCTCAACATCTTGTTCGGCATGCTCGCCAATTGCGCGGTGGGTTACGCGCATTTCCGCATCGAGCACAATCGCGGCCATCACACCTGGGTCGCAACTCCCGAGGATCCCGCCAGCGCGCGCTTCGGCGAATCGATCTATGCGTTCGCAACGCGCGAGTTGCCGGGTGCCTTCAAGCGCGGCTGGCGCAATGAGGCCGAGCGGCTGACCCGTCGCGGCGAGCCGGTCTGGTCGGTCAACAACGAAATCCTGCAGGGCTTCGCGCTGACGCTCGTCGTGGCAGCCATTCTGATTGCGGTGTTCGGCTGGAAGGTCGCGCCGTTCATCGTCGCGCACCATTTCCTCGGCTGGTACGCGCTGACCCAGGCCAATTATGTCGAGCACTACGGCCTGTTGCGCGAAAAGCTGCCGAACGGCCGCTACCAGGCGGTCGAGCCGCGCCACTCCTGGAACACCAACCACATCGTCTCGAACCTGATGACGTTGCATCTGCAACGTCACTCGGACCACCACGCCAACCCGATGCGCCCCTACCAGTCATTGCGCGATTTCGACGACATTCCGCGGTTGCCGAACGGCTACACCGGCATGTTCGGACTGGCTGCGATCCCGCCGCTCTGGTTCCGCGTGATGGATCCGAAGACCTTGGCCTGGGCCGGCGGCGACAGGAGCAAGCTCAATCTGGGCGAGCGGCCGCACACCGAGCCCGGCATCGCAACGTCGTAGCTGACATCGCCCGGCTTCCGGGCAGGTGGTGGCGGTCCTTACGCGGACCGCCGCTTCATCGCGCCGATGCCGAGGAAGGCGCCGTTGACGGACGGATACTGGCTGGTGAACTCGAACGTGTCGAAGATGGGCGCTTCGAACTGCTTCAGCGCCGTCCACAGCAGCGTCGTATCCGGGCAAGCCTGGGAATGGATGTCGTGATGCGCGATGATCCTGGCGTGTGAGCGCACCAGCAGATGATCCAGCATCGCGCCGCGCAGGCTGTGATCCCCGTCGATGAAGACGAAATCGGGCTTCAGCTGCTCGACATGCGCCGCGACCAGCGGCGAGGTTGAATAGTCCTGCATGTAGACCGGCTCGATGCCGCCCTGCTGCTGCAGCAGATCGAAATAGGTCGAGATGAACGGCGTCGGCGCGATCGGATCGAGCGCGATCACTGTCTTGAGGTCGGCACCGCTGGCCCTCAGCCACTCCGTCACCAGAATGAACATGCCGCCCCAGCGGCAGCCGATTTCCATGTAGGAGGAAATGCCGGTCGCGTTGCGCGCAAGCCAGGCCAGATACGGCGCGAGCTGGTTCGGATACTGCCAGAGGTGCAGACCCCTGCCGAAATACGGCGCAAGCTCCGGCGGCTGCTCACGCAGCAGCTCGTCATTGAGGCCCAGCGCAGGGATGAACTGCCGTTCGAGGAATTCCACGTCCAGGCGTTGAGCCGGGGTCAGTGCTGCGATGATGCCGATCGCCTCGCGAACAAACGGCGCAAGATCGGCGAAACGCTGGTACCGGTCGGCTGGAGCAAACTGGGCGGTGAGCATCGGCGCAATCACACGGACGGCTGGAGTGAGACGCGGAGACCCAAGTCGTCGCGCCTCCGATGATTGAACGGATAGGACATCCGTCTCGGGCGCAAAATCTCGCAATCGGCCTCAAATAATCCGTCCCGCTGGCACGTCCCGTTGCCGGGTTGCCTTCACCCACTCGGGATCTTGGCCCGCACCGCCTCCACGCCGGCGTCGGTGACGCGGTATCGGCGGCCCAGTTCCGGGACGATCCAGCCCTTCTCGATCATTCCGGCAATGGTGCTCGGGCCGACGCCTGCGGGAAACGAACGGCGGTTGCGGATCGCATCGATCGCGACCCGCTCGAGATGGGTCGCAACGTGCGACGGGCGGGCGCGAAACGCCTTGGCCATGATGAGTACGGACAACACCTCGGCGCGCCGCCGCACGGCCGACGCGCTGCGGGTCAGTTCGTTGCTGATCTCGAGTGCATTCTTGCCGGCCCTGGCGAGTTCTCTGAGCCTTTCGTCCTCGTCAGGGCTCCAGCGCCGCACGATCCCCATCTGCCCCTCACCGCCTGAATACCCACCTCGAACCGATGCATACGCAGGCAGCGCTGATTTGCCATGTGACTTTCGGCACCTCTTGAGGTGACGTCGAGACTGTCGCCATCAAGAGGGCCGATCGTCGACGTTTGTCTCACTTAGTGCTTGCTGGGTTCGAGCGTGACGAGCACGCCGGTCGGTTCGGGCTCGTGCGGCCGCAGCGAGGTCAGCTCCGGGTCGCTCCAGTCGGCGAGGCTCACCACCTCGCCGGTCTGCCCCGGCATGCCGGAGCTCTGCGCCGGTTCGAGGACCTTGAGTCCGCTGGTGTCGACGAAGAATGTATGCTCGCCGAATACGCTGTTCAGTTGCGCCACGGCAGAATGATCGTCCGGAAGCACCTGGGCGTTCAATTGCGTCATGGTCTGTTTGACTTGCGTGGCATTCAGCTTCATCCGCTGCTCCTTTGTTGGTTCCGGCCCTGGCTGTTTCCTCGGCTGGTTCCTCCCCGCCCGCGCCCCTCGCCGGAGGCTTCAAGGTCTCGAACCGATCAGGCCACGAAACGTTCCGCACGCGCAACGCATTGACCCGTCCGCGCGGTTCCACACTTGCCGCTGTACGAAGTAGCGGAGACTATGTCCGCGTGCGCTCCGCCGGCCGCATGTGGATCAGCGCATCGAGCACGAGGACGAGCACAGGGCGCTGCTCCTCGTTGACGAGCTCGGTCTTGAAGATCACCACGGCGTCGCGCCGCTCCGGCCTGAGGGTGATCTTCTGGATTTCGGATTGGCCGGTCAGCGTGTCTCCCGGGCGGACCGGGCTCGGAAGACGAATTTCAAAACTCCGCCCGACGATACCCGCCACCTTGCTCCAGATCGCCTCCACGACGAGGCGCTGATAGATCGCCATGGTGTTGAAGCCGCTTGCGATCAGACCACCGAACGGACCCGCCGCCGCCGCGGCGCGATCGGTATGGATCGGCACCGGATCATATTTTGCTGCGAACGCCAGAATCTCCGCTTCCCCGATCGCGTAGGTGCCAAGCTTGAATGTCTGGCCCTCGGTGAGATCTTCCGCATACAGCATCGCGCGCCTCCATCTGCCGCGCGACGATAGCCGAACGCTGCGGGCTTTCCATTACCTCCGGGGTCATGAACTTCGCGCGCGACCGCCCTGCGCGAATCCGAGACGCGAGCAGGACCGGCCGCGCGCCTTTGAGCGCGCATCCCGCGCTATTGCAGCCGCGCCGCCCTCGCCTTGGCGGCCTTCACGGTGTTCTCCATCAGGCAGGCGATCGTCATCGGGCCGACACCGCGCGGCACCGGCGTGATCGCACCGGCGACCTGCAACGCCTCGTCGAACGAGACATCGCCGCACACCGCATAACCGCCGTCCGGCTTCTCGACGCGCGTGGTCCCGACGTCGATCACGATGGCCTGCGGCTTGATCCAGTCGCCGCGCACGAGCCCGGCCTTGCCCACCGCGCTGACCAGGATATCGGCCTGCCGGCAGATGCTGCTGATGCCACGGGTGTGGACGTGGGTCTGCGTCACGGTCGCCTGCTCCTGCAGCAACAGCGCGGCCATCGGCTTGCCGACGATGTTGGAGCTGCCGATCACCACGGCATGCGCGCCGGTGAGATCGGGGCGGATCGATTTGATCAGCCTGAGACAGCCGAGCGGCGTGCACGGCACCAGCGCATCGTCGCCGTGAAAAAGCCGGCCCGCGTTCAGGGCGTGCAGGCCGTCGACATCCTTTGCGGGATCGACCGCGGCCATCACCCGCAGGGCGTCGATATGCGCCGGCAGCGGCAGCTGGATCAGGATGCCGTCGATGTCGTCGCGCCCGTTGAGCGCCACGATCCGGGCAAGCAGATCGGCCTCGCTGGCGTCGTCCGGCAGGCGCTCGACCTCGCCGCGCAGGCCAAGCCGCTCGGCCATCCTGACCTTGCTCTGCACGTAGATCTGGCTCGCCGCGTCACAGCCAACCAGCACGACCGCAAGCCCCGGCGCGCGGGGCAGTCGGTCCAGTTCACTCGCAACCTTGTCGATGACAATTTGGGCATGCGCATGCCCATCAAGAATGTTCGCCGTCATGGCACCTCCGTTTCGAAGCGGTGCCCAGGCGCGCGGCGTTCAGTCTCTGCGCTCCCCGATGGTGGTCCATCCAAGCGCCAGTCGCGCAGATGGCGCCGTCATAGCCGTCCGGCCCGGCAAAGGCAAATCACGCTCGGTTGCGGCCGGACCGGCGACGAATTGCCCCTGTTCTTGCCAGTGGATCGGCGGCGGGCGGGGCGTCCCTGGGGGTAGGATTCGGGCAAAACTTGCGATAAGCCTCGGCGCTTGCCGGGCTTTTCCGATCCCCGGCGCCATCCCTTCCGGTCATCACGCCATTTCGGACATTTTCAACATGAGACATATCATCTTCGCGCTGGCGCTCCTCTGCCCGGCAGCCGCGCTTGCCCAAGGCACCACTCCAGCCACCACGCCACCCGCTGCCGCCGACAAGCCGGCGGGCGCGCAGCCGATGGTGGGCGACAAGCCGCTGGTCCAGGTCGGCAAGAAGTCAGCCGGCAAGAAGGGCGAGAAGGCTGCCACGCCCGGTAAGCCGCAATCGGCCGCGCAGAAGCTTCAGGCCTGCCAGGACATCGACGACGCCACCAAGGAGCGGTTGATGTGCTACGATGAGATCTTCAAGCCGCAGCCCAAGCCGAAGGCCGCCCCCGCCAAGGGCGTCAACGAATGCCGGTTCGTAAAGGAAGAGGACGAGCGGCTGACCTGCTACAACGGCTTCGCCGACAAGATTCCGCGCCTGCCGCGCTAACCCGCCTGATCATGCGGACATGAAAAAGCCGCCGCAAGCATTTGCGACGGCATATCGGTTGCCGGCTGCGGCCCTACCAGGTGCCGAAACCGCCAAAGAAGCCCATGCGCGGCTGCTGCTGTGCAACGCGGTAAGGCTGATACGTGCCGGGCTGCGCCAGCCGCATCGGCTGCTGGGGATGGGCATGGTAACGCGCAACCTTGTGCTTCTTCGCCGCCTGCGGCTGGGCCTGCGCCGGCTGCTCGGCTGGCTTAGCGTCGGCTACGACTGCGCCCTTGCGCGCGTCAGCCTTCTCCGGCGGAATGAACTGGGCGAAGGTGTCGCGGACGCGGGCCTGTGCCGAGGCGTCGCCGGCAGCCGCCGGGCTCGTCGCGGCGACCGCGTTGACCTGCGCCGGAACGATGGTCGGCAGGTTGGTATCGTAGACCACCCGCTCAGGCAGCTTTTGGGTCGACCTGATCCGGACCATGGTCTTGTCGACGCCCGGCGATGAGATGGTCTGGCTTTGGCCGGGAACTACGGCCTCCTGCGGCACAATGGCGTTGACGACGAAGAGCAGCGCGAGCAGCACTCCACCAACGAACAGGAAATAACGCGCCACAGGCATCTTGGTAGCTCCCCCCGCGCCACGGGCGCGGTTCATCTCGGCGCGACGACATCAGTCATCGCGCGGGCGAATTCATCGTCTGCGCATGATTACCCGGACAGTCGCCATCCCGCGCTTCCGGGCCGTTCACTAACGGTCGGCTTACTAGTTAGTTCCTGCCTGGCCGTTACGGTTCACCCGGCAAGTCAATTCCCGGTCACTTTTTCGGGATGCAGGGTTTAGGCGCGGCTGGCGGTCACGACGGAGCATTTCGCCTTGTTTGCGTTAACATTTACGAACCCGATTAACATCTGCGAGTAGGTCTTCCGGCTCTTCATGGCGATGGTGTCCGGGATGAGCCGCTTGCGCTCGGTCATAGGGCTGCCGTCGCGGCGGATGAAGGCGCAGGCGATCTCGATATCCTTGACCGCGAAATCGTTGGCGTTGCGCAGTGTCAGCGTGACCAGCATCTTCGAACCCAGCCCGCCGCGGCGCCACGATTGCGAGGCGATCCGCACCCTGTTCAGCGGCGATCGTTCGGCGCCCGGGCCGGGCTGCCTCAACTCCTCGGCCGGCTGCGGGGCAGCGGCCATGCCGACCGTGGCCGGCTCATCGGCCGGTACGGCCAGCCCCTCTCTTGCGGCCTGGGCGGGCTGCGCCCCGGTCGGCACATCCTGTGCGGTGCGGATGGTGGCTGAAGGCACCGGCCAGATGTCTTGATCTCCGCCGTCGCTCGGCTCGGGGAGCATGAACCAGGCGACAATTCCGGCGATGGCGATCAGCGACAGCAGCATGCTGGCGTAGAAGCGGCCGTCAGCGAGACGTCCGGCCGCAACATGTCGAAACGACGCCAAACCGATCCGCATCGTCGTGCCCTCACCCTCGACGCTCGATCAAGCCGCCCCATCGCCGCAGGCGGCATCCAGGACGGCCGCAGGTCGAGCGGCCACGCGAGAACAATCGCCGCCGGACGGAATGGTTTCATACCGGTACGACAATCTTGCGACGTACTGCACGGAGTGGCATCAGGGCTGGCCGCTCGCTAGATTTGCGCTGCACGGGAGCGAGTGCCGCGCACCCGAGCGGCGCGAGAACAACAAGGAGATCGCAATGCCCGTCGTCGTCACGTGGGACCACGTCCATCTGCGCAGTCCCGATCCCGAAGCCACAGCGACCTGGCTGCGCGACATTCTCGGCGGCGAGATCGTCCGCGGCCCCGGCCGCATCGACGTCCAACTCGGCGGCGCCAGGGTTTTCATTGCGGAGGTGACGCAAGGCGACGGCGTCAATGCCCCGCCGGTGACGCCCTATCAGGGGCTCGATCATTTCGGGCTGTCGGTGAAGGACATCGACGCGGTCGCGGCCGAGATCAAGGCCAAGGGCGTCGAGTTCACCAAGGAGCCGACCACGATCCGCCCCGGCGTACGGATCTGCTTCATCCGCGGCCCGCAGGGCATCTCGATCGAACTGCTCGAGCGCGACAAGAAGTACGTGTGAGCGACGATTGCCTCGCTACGTCATGCTACCCGGCATGAAACAGCGGATCGTCACGCCCATGTAGCTCTTGATCGGCCACACCATCGCGCGGCCGGCCCGGTTGGGCTCGGTGACCACGGCCTCGTCGGGCACGTCAATCCACGTCCCGTCGAGGCGCACGCGATAGTGTCCGTTCTTCGATTCCCAATCGACATCGCTGACCGCACTGCCGTCGGCATCCGAGCAGCACGGCCCCTTGCCGCTACGCAGACCGTCGAACCATTCCTTCAGCGGCGAATTGGCGTAGCGGCCGTCAGGATCACGCGCCTGTGCAAGCTGCGCAGCGGCGACCGACGTAAGCGCGACCAGACCAAGCGACAGAAACACTCTCATGCGGCCGCGACGACGGTCAACCAAGGTTCCGGGCAAGATTCTGGGCTCGTCGTTCCGGCCTGCCAAGCGGCCGCCAGCTTCCAACCTGTCTGTCATGTATGTTGCTCCAGCACTCACCGGCCAGTGCAACCAGAGCCATGCATTTCGCGGGCCAGTTCGATTCGCGCGCACGGTCCGCTGTCATCGCGCCGTCACACCGCCTGGCAGGAACCGAGGGTTCACGGCTTCTCCGGAATCAACCTGCCGCATTGCACGAGGTTGCTCGCTTTGGCATAAAAAACCAATCCGGATTGCTGCGGGCGCGGCAGCCGGTCCAATGGAACGTTATGAAGAACGGGCTGTACTCAATCCACGTCACCCTGCTGGACGGACGCGTCGGCAAGGGCAGCGGGGTGATTCTCTTCCGCGACGGGCAGATTCTCGGCGGCGACGGCTATCTCTATTACACCGGCAGCTACACGGTGAAAGGTGACGCGTTCAAGGGCGAGATCCTCGTGCAACGCCACACCACGCCGCGCGACACCGATAATCCGTTGTTCGGCGGACCCGCGCCGGTCGGCATCGGCGTCTCCGGCACCTTCACTGACACCCGCGGCACCATGAGTGGAACCGCGCTGGTCGGCAAGGCGAGCCTGATCTTCGGCGCAACGCTGCACAAGCTCGCGGATATCAATTAGCGGTTCGGCAGTCGCAGCACGGTTCCCGTCATTGCGAGGAGCGAAGCGACGAAGCAATCCATCGCTCGGCATGGGAAAGACAATGGATTGCTTCGCTTCGCTCGCAATGATGCCGGGCGCCAGCAGGCCACGACCCTCAGCGCGCTCGGCTCGGCGCGTGCGGCTGCCGGCGTGCTCGCATTCGTGATCGGCGGAGTGTTTGGAACCTATATCGGCTGGCGGCCTGCGTTCGGAATCCTGATCGCGGTGTCGGCGATCGTCTTCCTGCTGAGCTTTCGCTTGAAGCCGGACCGCGGCCGCCCCGACATCGAGATTGATCTGGTTGGCGTCGCCCTCGCCGCCGGCGCGATCATTCTGATCAGCTTCGGATTCAACAATCTCATCGGCTGGGGGCTGGCGCTCGCCCGTCCCAACGCGCCGTTCGATCTCTTGGGCGTTTCGCCGGCGCCGATCATGATCGTGATCGGCATCGTGCTCGGACAGGCATTTCTAAGCTGGACGCACCGGCAGCAGGCCGCGGGAAAAACTCCGCTGCTGGCACTGGAGGTGATCGACTCGCCTGAGGAGCGCTGCGCGGTCTATGCGCTGTTCACGGTGGTCGCGCTGGAGGCTGCACTGAACTTCACGGTGCCGCTCTACATCCAGATCGTGCAGGGACGCTCGCCGATCGCCACAGCGATCGCGATGATGCCGTTCAACCTCACGGTCTTCTTCTCGGCGATGCTGATCGTCAATCTCTACGACAGATTGACACCGCGTCAGATCGGACGTTTCGGCTTTGCGCTCTGCACCATCGCGCTGCTGTGGCTCGCCTTCGTCGTGCGCAACGACTGGAGCGAGATTCCCGTTCTTTTTGGTCTCGTCCTGTTCGGCATCGGCCAGGGCTCCCTGGTGACGCTGCTGTTCAACGTCCTGGTGACGGCCTCGCCCAAGGTGCTTGCGGGGGACGTCGGGTCCTTGCGCGGAACCACGCAAAACCTCGCGGCCGCGGTAGGTACGGCGGTCGCCGGCGCACTTCTCGTTGGTCTGCTGAGCACCATCGCCCTCGGCAAGATCACGGCCAGCCCGGTGCTGACGAAGGAGCTGCAAAGCCAGGTCGACCTCGACAACATCACTTTCGTCAGCAATGACCGGCTGCGCAGCGTGCTCGAAGCCACGAGCGGCACGCCACAGCAGGTCGAGGAAGCGGTCCGGGTCAACACCGAAGCTCGGCTGCGGGCGCTGAAGATCGGGCTGTTGATCATGGCCGGGCTCGCCCTCCTCGCGGTCATTCCGGCAGGGCAGCTGCCGAACTACCGGCCGGGAGAGATTCCGGATGACAACGCGGCAGGCCACCGCGAACGAACCAGCTGATCCACGCCGGCCTGGCCGGCAAATCCATGCGCATCACCTGCTGGAGCAAGACAACGACGTCCCGGCAACAACGGAAGGAGCAAGCCATGCATGACATCGATCGCCGGACGGCACTGCGGAGCATGCTCGGCGGTGTCGTTGCCGCAGGCCTCGGTACAAGCCTGTTGGCGGAGAGCGCGAAGGCGCTGCCGCTGGCGCTGGAAAAGGACCTCGCCGCCGGGGCAGACGATGCCGGGCCGCCCGTTCATAGGGTTGCTACCAGCCGGCGACCGCGGCCACGGCCGCCACCGCGACCACCGCGCCGCCGCCATTGGCATCGCCGGCGACGCTGGTCCTGCTGGTGGCATCGCGGCCGTCGTCGCTGCGGGTGGCGCTGGTGATCCCAGGCGCGACTCCCTGCTCCGCTCGAACGGCACGGATCGCGGCGCCGGCCAATCCGCCACGCGTTTTCTGGCCGGGAATTGAGGAAGATAACATGGCGACGGCGCCTGCCTACTCCGCGGCCTGCTCCAGCGGGGCGACGCGCGGCAGGATCATCTGGATGCGCGTGCCGTTGCCCGGCGCGGATTCGAGCGAGAGCCGGCCGCCGAGCCGGGTGGTGACGATGCTGTAGACGATGTGCAGCCCGAGCCCGGTGCCACCCTGGTCGCGCCGCGTCGTGAAGAACGGATCGAACGCGCGGCGGCGGACGTCGAGGCTCATGCCGCAGCCATTGTCTGCGAAGATCACCTCGACATTGTCGCCGCCTGCGGCACGAACCTGGATCTCGACCTCGCCGGGCTTGCCGTCCGGGAACGCGTGCGCGACCGCATTGAGGAACAGATTGGTCAGCACCTGGCCATACGGTCCGGGATAGGAATTCATGATCAGGTTGGGCTCGCAATCGACGTTGAGCGTCAGATTGTGCTTGCGCAGGCCGGGCCGCAGGCTCATCACCACCTGCTCGGTGAGATCGCCGAGATCGAAGGTGCGCTGGTCGGAATAGTTGCGGTCGGCGGCGACCTGCTTGAACGACTGGATCAGCTCCGCGGCGCGGTTCAGATTGGCGACGAGCTGCGACGACGCATCCCGCGCCGTGTTCAGGAAATCGTTGAGGCTGGAGCGGCGCAGGTCGCCGCGCTCGACCTGGGCCTCGAAGTTCGCGGTCTTGCGCTCCAGTGCGGATGCCACCGTCAGGCTGATGCCGACGGGATTGTTGACCTCATGTGCGACCCCGGCCACCAGGCGGCCGAGCGCGGCGAGTTTCTCGGCCTCGATCAGCGAGTTCTGGGTTTCCCGCAGGTTGCGCAGCGCCGCCTCGGCGGAATCCCTCGCCTTGCGCATCTCCTGCTCGGACCGCTTGCGCTCGCCGATGTCGAGCGCCACCGTGACGATGTTCTCGATCTCGCCCTGCGCATCGAGGATCGGCAGCTTGTTGACCAGCCATTGCCGCATGTTGCCTGCGGCGTCCTTGTACTCTTCCTCATAGAAGCCGAGCTCGCGCCGCGCCGACAACACGCGCTTGTCGTTCTCGTCGGTCTTGGCGGCGCCGTAGCGCTGCATCAGCTCGGCGGTGGTCTGGCCGATCGCATCCTGCGGCTCGATGCCGAATATCCCCGCCATGTAGCGGTTCATCAGCACGTAGCGAAGATTGCGCTCCTTGACGTTGATGACGGCGGGCACCGTGTCGATCACCATCTGCAGCAGCCGGCGGCCCTCGGCGATGGCATCTTCGGCGCGCTTCTGGTCGGTGATGTCACGCACCGTGCCCTCGTAGCGGACCACCTCGCCCTCGTCGTTGCGCACGACGGTCGCGGAATCGGACAGCCAAAGCACCGTGCCGTCACGCGAGCGCACCTGATATTCGTAGTCACGCACCGTGCCGTCGCGCGCCATCAATTTCTGGTACTGCTCCCGCGCCGCCGGATCGACATAGACCGTGGAGGCGATGTCGCCGATGCCGTTGATCAGGTCCTGCGGCGTGGCATAACCCATCATCCGCGCCAGCGCCGGGTTGGCGTTGAGCAGCGTGCCGCCCGGCGTCGTGACGTAGATCCCGTCGACGGATGCCTCGAACAGCTTGTGATAGCTCTCCTCGGCGAGCCGCTGCTCGGCGAGCGCGCGCAGAGCGGCCTCGCGCGCGCTGTCGGCGTCGACCAGGGTCTGGCGGAACACCTCGGCGGCGCGCGCGATGTCGCCGATCTCGTTGTCGAGGTCGGCGCCGGGAATGAACGCGCTCTTCTCGCCGCCCGCGACCTTGCGGATCGAGCCGGCGATCCGGGCCAGCGGGCGGACGGTGCGGCGCACCACCAGCACCGACGCGAACAGGCCGATCAGCACGCCCGCGGTGCCGAGCACGATGCTCTGCCATTTCGCTTCAGCCAATGTCCGCGCAAAATCGCGCGACAGCACATGGCCGCGGCGCGAGCTGAGCTCCCGCAACAGCTCGGTGACCTTCTGAATCAACACGCCTTCGGCGCCGAGCACTTCGCGGTCGATG
Source organism: Bradyrhizobiaceae bacterium PARB1 (assembly GCA_002256345.1). GTDB lineage: Bacteria > Pseudomonadota > Alphaproteobacteria > Rhizobiales > Xanthobacteraceae > Tardiphaga. The sequence continues at coordinate 63,746 of NKIY01000007.1, forward strand.
TCGGCGATCTGGCCCTCGCGCACCGAGATCGCGCTGATCGCCTCGGCATAGTTGTCGACGGCACTGCGCAGGGCGGGATCGGCGATGGTCATCGCCCGCATGCTTTGCGCAGCCTGCTCGGCGGCCGACGTGTTGTGCGCCAGCAATGCGGTGGCGATGCGGCTCTGAATCTGCGACAGCGTGTTCGCAAGCGTGGCGTCGTTGCTCTCGACGACCGCCTTGTCGAACGCGTCGCGCAGCGGCGGCAGTCCGGCGACGATCTCGGCGCGGCGGCTGAGCAGGGCCGAGATTCGCTCGATCCCGCTGCGATAGGTCGCCAGCCGCTGGGTGACGCCGTCGATCATGTCCTGCTGCTCGGGCGCCAGTTCGATCCGGGTTTTCTTCAGAATCTCGCTCAGCGACTGGGCCGCCTGCGCGACCTGGGCCGACTGGGTGCCGGGCTCGGTGACGAAATCCCGCGCCGCCAGCCGCAGCTCGTTGGTGCGCCGGTCGATGTCCTCGGCGATGTCGCCGACGCTTTGCAGCCGTTGCAGCTCGGCAAAGGTCGTATCGATGTGCCGAATCGCGATCACGCTGGCCGTGGACGTGATGATGATCACAGCCAGGACCAGCAGGAAGCTGCCGAACGTGAGCTGGCCAATCGAGAGGGAGAACGCACGCGGCGCTTGCGAATTCGGCGGCGATTCAGCGGTCATGTCATCAAGGCCGGGGATCCAATGCGCCCCAATATACGGGAAGTTACGGGCTTTGGGGAAACATGCTGAGGGGGCCCGGGCCGGCCGGCGGTGTGACCGGTGTCACCCTGTTAACCACCCGCGGCCGATTCCGGCCCCACCGTCGCGTCAGGTGCGGCGACGGCCTCAGGCCGTGCCGGTCCTTCGCGGTGGAATGGTCATCGCGGCGACGCCGATCACCACGCAGGCGAGCCCGATCCACGCCGTCGGGCCGAGCCGCTCCCCCAAAAATGCAACGCTGAGCGCAACCCCGATCGGCACTCGCAGATAGGCCTGCGCGGTGGTGCCGACCGAGCCGAGGGTCTGGATCAGGCGGAAGTAGATCACGAAGGCGATCGCCGTCGAGAACACCGCAAGCGCCAGCAGGGCGAGCAGCGAACTGGTCGACGGCGCCAGCGTCCAGGGCCGTTCGACGGCGAGGCTGAGCGGGAGAAGGATCGCAGCACCCGCGATCAGCGAGCCCGCCGCCGGCGCCATCGGATCGAGCCCCTTGAAGCCGCGGCTGAAGATCGCCGCGCAGGCGTAGCAGATGGTGGCGGCGACGATCGCGACCTCGGCCACGATGCCCTGCCCGAGATCGCGGAAGGCATCGACGCCGACGATCAGGCAGATGCCGGCCATCCCTGATATCACCCCGAACAGCTTGCGCGGGCTCGCGGCCTCATGGCGGGTGATCGCGACGGTGAACAGGAAGGTGAAGATGGGCGAAGCCGAATTGAGAATGGTGGCGAGCCCGGCATCGACGAAGCGTTCGCCCCAGGCAATCAGCGTCCACGGGATCACGCTGTTGAGGCAGGCCTGGAAGATGAAGCGGCGCCAGGTCGGACCGTCCGTCGACATGGTTACGCCGCGCATCCGCATGATGACGACGAGCAGCAGGCCTGCGATCGCGGTGCGCGCCGCGATCAGTGTGATCGGCGGGATGGTGGCCACGCCGAGCTTGATGAAGGTGTAGGAGCCGCCCCAGAGCGTGGCGAGCGCCAGCAGCAAGGCGAGCTCGAAGGCCATGTTGGGCTGGCGTGGAGTGGTGGTCATCGCCTGAGGATTCCGTCTTGGTGGTGAGACGGAATCTACAGCGCCGGAGGTATTGATACTTCGATACAGGCCGAAATGTGGAGACGCGTTTCTCGATTGTCGTCCCGGCTTTCGCCGAGACGACATCGAATGGGTCTGGCCGTCCGCGATCTCTCGAGCGGGCGCCTACCCCATCGCGCCGACGTCGAACACCTCGCCGTCGTAGCCCGCTTCCTTGGGGATGCGGAGCTGGCGGCCGGTGGCGGTCTTGGTCATGACGGGGGTCACGGTCACGATCGACATTTTCTTGGCGTCATCAAGCGCAGCGTCGACATTCGGCTGCTTGCCGAGCCGGATCAGATTGCGGGTGGTCGGGAACGGCAGCTTGAAGCGGCCGCTCTCGCCACCCTCGAGCGCCTCGCGCGTCGATACCCAGATCGAATCGGTCGATTCCTTGCCGTCATGCGCACCGAGCTGTTCGGGCGGCGCCGCGGCCAGGAAGAACCAGGTGTCGAAACGCTTCGGCATGCCCTCCGGCGTGATCCAATGCGCGTAGGGCACGAGTTCATCGAGCGCGAGCACCATGCCGTTGTCGGTGAGCACCTTGAGGAAGCTGATCTTGCCTTCGTTCAGCGCCGTACGATGCGCGGTCGCGATCTCGTTCGCACGCCTGGCATCGACCAGATCCTTCGACCCCCGCGGCCGCGCCAGCAGGATGCCGCTCTCTTCAAACGTCTCGCGGATCGCAGCGATCCGGAAACCCAGCGCGTCGCCGTCGAGCCCGTCCCCGCCCGAATAGAGCGCGGGGTTGGCGGCGATCTCCTTGTCGTTCTTGTCGACGCTGCCGCCGGGGAACACCAGTGCGCCCGAGTTGAACTCGATCTGGTGATGGCGGACCATCATGAAGACTTCTATGTCGCTGCTGCTGCCGTCACGGAGCAGCAACACGGTCGAGGCAAGGCGCGGGGCAACGATCTCGATCATCACTTAGCCTGCAGCACTGGATTGCGGTTGCAGATTGGCGCGGCGGTCGACGCGTGCCACGCGGGAGAGCAGATAGTCGACCTCGGCCCTCGCCTGCGGCGTGATCACCGCACCCGGCTTGCGCTGGGCGCTGGACGAGATGATGCCGCGCTTCTGCAGCACGTATTTGCGCACGGTGAGACCGACGCCCGGCTGCTGCTCGTAGCGGATCAGCGGCAGATGCGCGTCGAACAGGTCGTGCGCCGCGTCACGCTTGCCCGCCTTCGACAGATTGACGACGTCGATCAACAGTTCGGGGAAAGCGTAGCCCGTCATCGCGCCGTCGGCGCCGCGCTCCATCTCGAAATCGAGGAACAGGCCGCCATTGCCGACCAGGATCGACAGCGGCCGCAGCGAGCCGTCCTTCTGGAAGTTGCGCAGCGTCGAGATCTTCTCCAGGCCCGGCCAGTCCTCGTGCTTGAGCATCACGCAGGATGGCGAGTCCATCACGATCTTGCGGATCACGGCGGGCGTGAATTGGACGGTCAAGGTCAGCGGATAGTCCTGCAGCACCCAGGGAATGTCGTCGCCGACCGCTTCCTGCGCCTGCTTGAAATAGCCAATGATCTGGTCGTCGGTGCGCAGATGCGGCGGCGGCGCGATCATGACGCCAGCGGCGCCCGCATCCATCGACTTCCTGGCCAGCGAGCGCATCGTGGCGAAGCCCGGCGCCGAGACGCCGACGATCACCTGCAGCTTCTTGGCGCGCTTGACGAAGCGCAGCGCGACCTGCTCCGCCTCGGCGGCATCGAGCTTCGGCGCCTCGCCCAGAATGCCCAGCACCGTGACGCCGTCGCAGCCGACCTCGGTGTAGAAATCGGTCAGCCGGTCGATCGATGCCTCGTCGATGCGGCCGTCGTCGTGGAACGGGGTCGGCGCGATCGCAAAGGTTCCTGCGGCCTGGGCGGTGAGCTTGGTCATGGGTGCCTCGTCTGTTTCCCCCCTCTATACAGGGTCATTCCGGGATGCGCCACTTGGCGCAGGCCCGGAATCCATACTCACGATCGTGGTTATGGATTCCGGGCTCACGCTTCGCGTGCCCCGGAATGACGAGGGTCAGAACCGTCGCGCGCCCATCTTGATCTGCTCCTCGGAGAAGAAGATCTCCTTGGCGTGGGTGGCGATATCTTCGGCCTTCCAGCCGGTAAAGGGCGGCTTCCAGCCCTCCATTTCCATCATCCGCATCTCGCGGACGCCGCGCGGGCCGGAGACGCCGAGCACCTTGCCGGTTTGGTCGCCCGACAGATCGCTGACCATGTAGAGCACGGCCGGCGCGATGCCGTCCGGACCGAGCGCCGCGCCAGGGTTCTCCTTGTAGCGGGGCAGGTCCGCGGTCATGCGGGTCAGCGCGCCCGGCGCCAGCGTCCAGATCCGGATGTTGTACTTGCGGCCCTCGATCGCCAGCACGTTTGAGAGGCCCCAGATGCCGCCCTTGGCCGCGCCGTAATTGGTCTGGCCGAAATTGCCGATCAGGCCCGAGGTCGAGGAGGTGTTGACGATGACGCCGCCGCCATTGTCGCGCATCCATTTGAATACCGGCTGGGTGCAGCAGAAGGTGCCCTTCAGATGCACCTTCATCACCCTGTCCCAGTTGGCTTCCTTGGCCTTGTGGAAGGTCTCGTCGAGCAGGATGCCGGCGTTGTTGACCAGGATGTCTGCGCGGCCGAAATGCTTGATGGCATCGTCGAACACCGACTGGCCGCCGGCCATCGTCGAGATGTCGGCACCGTTGGCGACGGCGCGGCCGCCCTCGGCCTTGATCGCGTCGACCACCTTGTCGGCCATCGACTTGTCGGAGCCCGAGCCGTCACGCGGGCCGCCGAGATCGTTGACCACGACGGCCGCGCCCTCGCGCGCGAACAGTTTTGCGTAGGCCTCACCCAGTCCGCCGCCCGCACCTGTGATCAGCGCCACCTTGCCGTCGAGTAATCCCATGGTTGTTTCTCCGTTGTGTTCTTTCTTCTTCACCTCTCCCCGCGAAGAGCGGGGCGAGGGAGACGCCGGCCGTCGCGGCTACGCCAGCACCGTCTTGCCGCTCTTGATCACGGTGACGCCGCGCGATTTCACCTTGGCCTCGAACGACACCACGTTGCCGTCCTTCCACAGCTCCATGGTCACGGTCTCACCGGGAAACACCGGCGAGGAGAACCGGGCCGCGTGCTGCTTGAAGGCCGACGGATCATAGTCCGCATAGGTCTGCAGCACGCCGCGGCAGGTGATGCCGTAGGTGCACATGCCGTGCAGGATCGGCCGCGGGAAGCCGGCCTTCTTGGCGAATTCCGGATCGGAGTGCAGCGGATTGCGGTCGCCGCAGAGCCGGTAGATCAGCGCCTGGTCGGGCCGCGTGGTGATGTCGACCACCTTGTCCGGCGCACGCTCCGGCACCTTGTGCGGCTCGGGCTGGCCGTCCGATGGTCCGCCGAAGCCGCCATCGCCGCGGGCGAAGCGCGAGGCGACCAGCGTTGCGAGTTTGTCGCCCTTCTCATCCCTAAGCACGGTCTGGTGGCGGATCACCGCGCCCTTGTCCTTGCCCTTGTCGAACACGTCGAGCACGGTCGAGTCGGCCGTGATGTGGGCCGCGGTCGCGAACGGCTTGTGGAAGGTGATGTCGCGCTCACCGTCGACCACCATCACGCGGTTGAGGTTCATCTCACCGGGACCGGCGCCCCATGCTGCGACCGACGCGAATGTCGGCACCACCTTGAGCGGACGCGGCGTCAGCACGCCCTCATTGACGAAGGCGAGCTCCTTCTCGTCCATCGGATCGGCGCCGAGGCCGATGCCATAGGCATAGAGCATCACGTCGCGGTCGCCGTAGCTGTATTTCTGGCCGAGATTCTTCAGGGCCATCAGCTGTTCGTACACGATTGGCATTGTTGTTTTCTCCCCGAATCCATTTTTTCAACTGCGCTGCGGGTTGATGCGCCCTCTCCCCGTGCGGGAGAGGGCTACACCGTTGGCGCAACAAACTCTCTTGGGAGAGGGGTCGCCTCCACAGAGAGATTCGATCCGTGGAGAGACACCCCTCTTCCGGCAGCTGCGCTGCCAGCTTCCCCCGCAAGGGGGGAAGGTACTTTCTAGGCCGGCGTGAAGAACGGCAGTGGCGCGCCGTCGGTCGGCTTCCACACCACCTTTACCTTCTGGCCGATCTTCACCGTCTCCAGATCGCAATCGACGATGTTGGTCTGCAGCGACGGGCCTTCCTTCAGCGTCACATAGGCAATGACATAAGGGCCGGTCGCCGACTTGCGCATGTGGCTGTAGGTGTAGATCTCACCTTCGCCCGAACTCTCTTCCCACTCGGTCTTGTCGGAAAAACAGAACGGGCAGATCGAGCGCGGAAAGAAATGCGCGTCGCCGCAAGTGGTGCAGCGCTTGATCAGGAACTTGCCTTCCTTGGCCGCATCCCAGAACGGCTGGGTTTCCGGATTGCCGGCAGGGGTCGGATACTTCTTGGCTTCAGTCATCACACGCGCTCCAGAATGGCGGTCGAGGCAGCATGGCGCACGCCGAGCAGGCCGCCGGTGCCGTGAGCAATGGCGAGGTCGCAATTAGGGACCTGCAGCTTCGGATGGGCTTCGCCGCGCAGCTGGCGCACGGCTTCGAGGATCTTGGTCATGCCACCGCGGTTGATCGGATGGTTGCTGCAGAGGCCGCCGCCATCGGTGTTGAACGGCAGCTTGCCGACACCCGAGATCAGGTTGCCGTCGGAGACGAACTTGCCGCCCTCGCCCTTCTTGCAGAAGCCGAGATCCTCGAGCTGCATCAGCACGGTGATGGTGAATGAGTCATAGATCGACGCATACTTCATGTCCTGCGGCGTCACGCCCGCTTCCTCGAAAGCGCGCGGACCCGACCACACGCCGGCCGAATAAGTGAGATCGAGATCCTTGCCGCCGCGCGGGCCCTTCATGGCCTCGCCATGGCCGATCAGGCGCACCAAGGGCTTCTTCAGGCTCTTGGCGATCGCTTCGGTGGTGACGATGAGCGCACCGCCGCCGTCGGTGACGACGCAGCAATCCATGCGGCGCAGCGGGTCCGAGATCATCGGCGAGTTCAGCACATCCTCGACAGTGACGACATCCTTCAGCATCGCATGCGGATTGTACTGCGCGTGATGCGAGGCGGCGACCTTGATCCAGGCGAGCTGTTCGGAGGTGGTGCCGTAATCGTGCATGTGGCGCATCGCGGCCATGCCATAGGCATTGTGCGTGGTGGCACCGAAGGCCGTTTCGAAATCGGCTTCGGCGCCCTGCGCGCGCGGCGCCGCCGGCATCGTGCGCGGCTTGCCCGCCAGCGTGATCAAGGCCACCGAACATTTGCCGAGCGCAATCGCCTGCGCGGCATGGCCGAGCGCGATGATGTAGGAGCAGCCGCCGGTCTCGGTGGAATCCACATGGCGCGGCTTGAGGCCGAGATAGTCGGTCATCGGCCAGAGGCCGCCATTGGCATCGCCGGCGATGAACAGGCCATCAACGTCCTTATGCGTCAGGCCGGCGTCCTCGAGCGCGCCCTTGGCGACTTCGGCATGCAGCTGCCAGAGGGATTTGTCCGGCGCATGCCGCGTCGGATGCTCATAGATGCCCGCGATATAGGCCTTGCCCTTGATACTCAATCGTCTCTCCGCTTGGTGTTTCGTCCCAGTTCAGTTTTTTCTGCCGGTTCGATGCAGGCTTGGCAAGCGACAACATTTCACACTGCGGACGCGAATTTCACTGAGCGGAATGGACGCATAAGTGTCGTGGAGGTTTTCGCTTGCCTGGAAGCAGTTTGCCAATCTGGTTCGCGAGCTCTCACAAAAGCGGAGAGCAGGATTTCCGGAATTGGTGGGCTGATGTGCAACGTCGATGCGACGATTATCACGACAGGCGCTCTCGTTCTCGCGGCGCTTGCGCGTCCGAGGTTTGAGCAGTTTCCCCTCGAGACATGAGGGGAGGCAGCACGCCGTCAGGCGCACTTGGTGGTTACTGACGCCGCCCCTGCCTGCCGGATCGCCGGCAAACTTGAGCCGCGCAACGCCTGACGGCGTGCCACCGCGGGATTTTGGGCTGGAGGACCGTTCTGCCTGGCACCGGCACGTCCCGTCTGGCTCGGCTTTTCAGGGCAGCGAGCCTCGAAGACGTTGATCCCGACGGATTTCTCCGCCGTTCACCATGTGCCGTCGCAGCCGAACTATCGGCTCTCCCCCGTAGTGGGGAGTGACGGTGGCCCCCGGCCTCCCGAGTCCAGCTTGCGAGGCTGGCCGCAGGCACCGCATCCTGTCCCGCTCAAAGAACGCCTCATGAGAGCGCCCCTCGCGAACAAGACGGCAGGGATATAGGGTCAAGAGAGGAATATTGTCAAGAACAAAAGAAGAACAACAGCAAATTGCAGCGACGCGCCCTCCCTCCCCCAAGCACGGCGCAGCCGTGCGCTGTGGGAAGAAGCGAGCGTCCAGCGAGCTTCGAGACGGTGGGGTGCTTCCCCAAACGCCGATGTCACGTGAGGAGAGACCCCACCCGGCGCTACGCGCCACCTATGGCGGACGAATTCGTCCGCCATACCCCATTCGCTTCGCTCCTGGGAGGGAGACCATCGGCTACGGTGAGCTACAATCCGCCCTACCCGTTCACGCGCTCCACCTTCGCGACCACCGCTTTCGCGCGCAGCTGGGCAATGATCGCGCTGAGGTGCTTCAAATCATAGACGCCGAGATCGATGGTCTGTTCGGTGAAATCCGGCGAGCGACGATGCATGCTGATATTGTCGATATTGCCGTCGTGATCGGCGATCACCTGGGCGATCTGCGCAAGACTGCCGGGCTCGTTGACGTTTTGCAGGAACAGGCGTGCCGGGAAACGCTGCGGCGATGAATCGTCCACGTCCCAGCGCACATCGACCCAGCGCTCCGGCTCTTCCTCGAACTCGCGCAGCGCCGGTGACTGGATCGGATAGATGGTGATCCCCTCGCCCGGCGTGACGATGCCGACGATACGATCGCCCGGCACAGCGCCGCCATTGGGTGCAAAGCGCACCGGCAGATCGGAATTGACGCCACCGATGGAGATCACGGAGGTGAACTTGCCCGCCCCCTCGCCCGAGCGCACCTTGTCGGCCGTGCTCTTCTTGTTCGCGGCATAACGGCCGCCGACGCGCTCTTCCTTGTAGTCGGGATACATCGCACGGGCGACGTCGGCGGCGCGGAGTTCGCCGCGGCCAACCGAAGCCATCACGTCATCGATCGACGAACGCGCGAGACGCGGCAGCGCGCCCTTGAGCTTGTCATCCGCATATTCGATCTTGGCGCGCGCAAACAGGCGCTCAACGATGCGGCGGCCGAGGCTCGCATACTGATCGCGCATCGCGGTGCGGGTCGCCCGGCGGATCGCAGCGCGCGCCTTGCCAGTGATGGCGAGCGATTCCCACGCCGCCGGCGGCGCCTGCTGCGCCTTCGAAGTCAGCACCTCGACTTCATCACCGTTCTGCAGCTCCGAGGACAGCGGCGCGAATTTGCCGTTGATCTTGCAGCCCACGGCGCTGTTGCCGACATCGGTATGCACGGCATAGGCGAAGTCGATCACATTGGCATTGCGTGGCAGCGCGATCAGCTTGCCCTTCGGCGTGAAACAGAACACCTGATCGTGGAACAGCTCGAGCTTGGTGTGTTCGAGGAACTCTTCCGGATTGGTGCTTTCCGAGAGAATGCCGATGGTGTGGCGCAGCCAGGCAAAGGCGTTCGACTCACGCTTCAAGCGCTCGTTCGGCGAGCCCGCGCCTTCCTTGTAGAAGGCATGCGCCGCGATACCGTATTCGGCGATGCGGTTCATTTCCTCGGTGCGGACCTGCAATTCGACGCGCTGATTGCCGGGACCGATCACCGTGGTGTGGATCGACCGGTAGTCGTTCTGCTTCGGCGTCGAAATGTAGTCCTTGAAGCGGCCGGGCACGACAGGCCAGGTCGTATGCACGACGCCGAGCGCGCGATAGCAGGCTTCGAGGTCTTCGAGGATAATGCGGAAACCGTAGATGTCGGAGAGCTGCTCGAAGCCGACCGACTTGCGCTTCATCTTGGTCCAGATCGAAAACGGCTTCTTGCGGCGGCCGGTGACGCGGGCCTTGATGCCGTTTTTCTGCAGCTTGCTCGACAGATGCGTCTCGATCATGCCGATCAGATCGCGGTTGCGCTCGGTGAGCGTATCGAGCCGCTGCATGACGACGAGATGAGCGTCGGGATCGAGAACCTTGAAGGACAGTTCTTCAAGTTCCTCGCGCATCGCCTGCATGCCCATGCGGCCGGCAAGCGGCGCATAGATATCCAGCGTCTCGTCAGCGATGCGGCGGCGCGAGGCCGGCGGCATGAATTCCATGGTCCGCATATTGTGCAGACGGTCCGCGAGCTTGATCAGCAGCACGCGCACGTCGTCAGCGATGGCGAGCAGCAGCTTGCGCAGGTTCTCGGCCTGCTTGGCCTCGCGGGAGACCAGCTCCAGCCGCTTCAGCTTGGTGAGGCCCTCGACCAGCGCGCCGATATCCGGGCCGAACAGCTTGTCGATCTCGGCCCGCGTCGCCTCGGTATCCTCGATGGTGTCATGCAGCAGCGCCGCCACGATGGTGGCGTCGTCGAGCTTGAGATCAGTGAGAATCGCCGCGACTTCGAGCGGATGGGTGAAATAGGGATCGCCGGAGGCCCGGGTCTGCTCGCCATGGGCGACCATGGCATAGACATAGGCGCGGTTGAGCAGATCCTCGTCGGTATTGGGGTTATAGACACGGACGCGTTCGACCAGATCGTACTGACGCATCATACGGGCGCGGCCACCGCGCGCGGGCTTGCCAGCGCTGGTTGTATCGGGCGCCTGCGCCGGGCCCGGATTTGCGGGCGCAGCCGCCCCCTCCACCCGCGCCTGCGGGAGTGCCGTGGTATCGTTTGCGGCCTGCATCTGCCGTGACTGACGGCGCGACGTTGCCATTGTCTTCCTCAATTCTGCCGAGTCGCTGATCACTGCTGAGTCTGCTTCATCCTCGATGGATCAGACGGCAGGATTTCTCTGTCTGAGCACGATCTTATCCGAAAATCGGCGCCCACTTTCCGGGATCATGCGCGAACACAGCAGATAATTTGCCCCGAAACGCCACACAAATGCAAAGGCCCGGACTTGCGGTCCGGGCCTTGTGCGAAACTGTGATGAACGGAGAGCGAAGCCTGTGGGCTTACTCGTCTTCTTCCGGCTGTTCTTCCGGCGGCGCGAGGCCTTCGAGGCCCTTGAGCAGCTCTTCCTCGGTCATGCGCTCGACAGCCACTTCGGTGTCGTCGGCATCGACGCTGGCGCCGGCCGAACCGATCAGCGGCACCGTATCGGCTTCCGGCTCGTCCACTTCGACGAACTTCTGCAGGGAATGCACGAGTTCTTCGCGCAGATCTTCCGGCGAGATGGTCTCGTCGGCGATCTCGCGCAACGAGACGACCGGATTCTTGTCGTTGTCGCGATCAATCGTGAGTTGTGAACCCGACGAGATCATGCGGGCGCGGTGGGCTGCCAGCAGGACCAGATCGAAGCGATTATCGACCTTGTCGATGCAATCTTCTACGGTGACGCGCGCCATGAAATGTCGCTCCGTTGTGGTTGAGAGACCGAAAAATAGGATTGTTGCGCGCTAGGTATAGTGGCTTGGCACCCAGCGCAAGAACGAAATTGGAATCCCGCTTCGCGGTTTTGTTTTCGACGGGATTATGTTACCCTCGAAAGACCCTTTGGATATTGGGCTTGGTATCATTAAATAACGGTCTTTCCGACACCATTTGGGTCACCAAAAGGCTTTATTGCATCGGCAAAAAGATGAGCCTATCGCTCTCCTCTTCGCTTGCGTGATGTTCGGTCGGGCCGATCTGCCAGAAGGCGGGTAACGGATTTGATGCCGACGACTTGATGCCACGATCAGATATCACGACCCGATACCAATGCGTGGTGACGGTTTCGCTGCGCCAAAAACCACAAACACAACGAACCCTAGAGAAAACTTGATGTCTCAATCTTCTAACAAGATCGCGCTCTTCATCGATGGCGCCAATCTCTACGCCACGGCAAAGACGCTCGGTTTCGACATCGATTACAAGCGCCTTCTCAAGGAATTTCAGAGCCGCGGAACCCTCGTCCGTGCATTTTATTACACCGCGATCATCGAGGATCAGGAATATTCCTCGATTCGCCCGCTTATCGACTGGCTGGACTACAACGGCTACACGGTCGTCACCAAAGCCACCAAGGAATTCATCGACGCGTCGGGGCGGCGCAAGGTGAAGGGCAATATGGACATCGAGCTTGCCGTCGATGCCATGGAACTCGCAGAGCATGTGGACCAGATCGTGTTGTTTTCGGGCGACGGCGACTTCCGCTCGCTGGTGGAGGCCGTGCAGCGCCGCGGCGTGCGCGTGACGGTGGTCTCGACCATTTCGAGCCAGCCCCCGATGATCGCCGACGAACTGCGCCGCCAGGCGGATGTGTTCACGGATCTGATCGAGTTGCAGACCAAGATTGGCCGCGATCCATCCGAGCGTCCTGCCCCGCGCGAGCCGCGTCACCAGACACCGCAATTCCTGCAGCGCTCGGCCACGGTGGCACCGCGAGGCGACGACGATTTCGAAGACTGAGATTTCCAAAACCCGGACTCAGTTGAGCCGGCAACAGCCGGCGGTGGTCGCAGCCGCGACCTCCGCCGGCAGCGTCACCGATCCGAGCCGCGACTGCCCGCTCTGCCCGCGCCTCGTCGATTATCGGATGGCATTGCGGGCTCAGGAGCCCGACGCCTTCAACGCACCCGTCCCCTCGTTTGGCTCACCCGACGCGCAGCTTCTGATCGTCGGCCTAGCGCCTGGTGCGCAGGGCGCCAATCGCACCGGCCGTCCTTTCACCGGCGATTATGCCGGCGATCTGCTCTACGACACCCTGCTCGATCTGGGCTTTGCCTCCGGCACCTATCACGCCCGGCCCGATGACGGGCTGATGCTCACCAATGCCCGCATCAGCAATGCGGTGCGCTGCGTGCCGCCGCAAAACAAGCCGCTGCCGGTGGAGATCACCACCTGCAGGCCGTTCCTGATCGCGACCATGGAGACGATGCCTGATCTGCGTGCCATCGTGCTGCTCGGCCGCGTTGCCCATGACACGATGCTGAAGACGCTGGGCATTCGTGCCGTGACTGCACCATTCGCTCATGGCGCGGTGCATGAGGCTGGGCGGTTCAAGCTGTATGACAGCTATCATTGCTCGCGCTACAACACGAACACCGGCGTGCTGACGCCGGAGATGTTCCGTGCAGTGTTTGCGCGGGTGAAGGCGGATTTGGCGAGCGACGAGTGACGCTCTTGTCGTCACCCGGCTTGACCGGGCGACCTAATGCACACTGACATTTCGGACTTTACTGGATCGCCCGGTCAAGCCGGGCGAAGACAGCAAGTGGGTTGCGGCCGCCGATCTAGACCGGATTGGCCTTCAGCCACGCCAGCACATCGCCCGCATTCCGGTCAGGCGGAAATACCGGGTAGAACACATGGGTGATGGTGCCGTCGTCAATAATCAGCGCCAGGCGCTTGATCAAAGTGAGATCGGCAACCTCCATCGTCGGCAGGTTCAGCGCATCGGCAAGTTCCAGCTTCTCGTCGGACAGGATCGGAAACGGCAGATGCAGGCGCGAGGCCATCTCCAGCTGATAGGCATTGCTCTGGGTCGATAGCCCGAACACATGTTTCGCACCGGCCGCGCGCAGCTCGGAAAACAGATCGCGAAACGAACAGGTCTGCGGCGTGCAGCCGCGGGCACCGGGGATCATGTCCCAGTCATCCACCAGTGCGATCTTGCCGGGCTCGCCGGTGCGCGGATAACCGAACACCACGGTGCGGCCTTTCAGTTCGGAGAGATCGACGGCGCTGTCGTCGGTGGCGCGCAGGCCAAGCGAGGGAATCGCCATGCCGACGAGATGCCCAGCGGCGCCGTCATCCTCGGGCGCGGGGATCTTGCTCCAGTCGACATCGGTGAGGCTCGGTTGGGTCATCGACCATCTCTCATTCGCAGGATGGGTTGAGCGCAGCGATACCCATCAACAACAATCACCGAAACCGATGGGTATCGCTCCGGCGCTTCGCGCCTGCGCTCGACCCATCCTACGTTCACACGATCATCCCCGTGCGCGCAGCAAACGGCCCTTCTCGCGGCTCCAGTCGCGATCCTTCTCGCTGGCACGCTTGTCGTGGAGCTGCTTGCCCTTGGCGAGCGCGAGCTGCAGCTTCACCCGGCCGCGCTCGTTGAAATACATCTTGAGCGGAATGAGCGTCATGCCCTGGCGCTCCACCGCGCCCATCAGCTTGTTGATCTGCTTGCGATGCAGCAGCAGTTTACGCGGCCGCTTCGGCTCGTGGTTGAAGCGGTTCGCCTGCAGATATTCGGGAATGTTGGCGTTGACCAGCCAGATCTCGCCGTCCTTCGGATCGGCATAGGATTCCGCGATAGTGCTCTTGCCGTTGCGGATCGATTTCACTTCGGTACCGGTCAAGGCAATGCCCGCCTCCACCGTGTCTTCCACGGCGTAGTTAAAGCGGGCCTTGCGGTTTTCCGCAACGACTTTGATCGGGCGTTCGTTCTTCTCGGCCATCATATTCTTTCGGTGCCAGGCCCCCGATATAGGAACGCCCGGCCCGCGGACCAGATCAGGCTTTCGCCTTGAGCAGGTCGCGGATTTCGGTGAGCAGCACGGTTTCTGCGCTCGGCTTCGGCGGTTCTGCCGGCTTGGCTTCTTCCTTGCGCTTGAGCGTGTTCATGCCACGGATCACCATGAACAGCACGAAGGCGACGATGATGAAATTCAGCGTCAGTGTCAGGAAGCTGCCCCAGGCCAGCACGGCGCCCTGTTTCTTGGCATCGGCGAGATTGGTCGCGGTGACCGACTTCGACAGGCCGGTGAAGTAGTTCGAGAAATCGAGGCCGCCAGTGATCGCGCCGATGATCGGCATGATGATGTCAGCGACCATCGAAGACACGATGGCACCGAACGCGGCACCGATGATCACGCCGACGGCGAGATCGACCACGTTGCCCTTCATCGCGAAATCACGAAATTCCTTCAGCATGCGCAATCCCCTTTGGCTTTTCGAGCAATCAAAATAGACGGCGATAAATAAGCAGCGATGACGCGAGCAAAGTCACTCAACGTCTAATTGATCAGCCCCGCATGGACCATCGCTGCGCGGATCACTTTGCCTGTGCCTTCGGTGACCGGCAACAGCGGCAGGCGCACGCTCTCGTCGCCGCGGCCGAGCAGCTTGAGGCCGTGCTTGGCGCCGGCGAGACCCGGCTCCTTGAAGATCGCATCATGCAGCGGGGTCAGGCGATCCTGGATCTTCAGCGCGCCGGCATAGTCGCCCTTGAACACCTGCTGCATCAGTTCGGCGCAGAGTTTCGGCGCCACATTGGCGGTGACCGAGATGCAGCCGTGACCACCGGCCGCCATATAGGACAGCGCGGTCATGTCCTCGCCCGAGAGCTGGATGAAATCCGGGCCCATGGCATGACGCTGCTTGGAGACGCGGCCAACATCGGCGGTGGCGTCCTTCACACCGGCGATGTTCTTCAGTTCGTACAAGCGCGCCATGGTCTCGACGGACATATCGACCACGGAGCGCGGGGGAATGTTGTAGATGATAATCGGAATGCCGATCGCATCGTTCACCGCCTTGAAGTGCTGATACATGCCCTCCTGGGTCGGCTTGTTGTAGTATGGCGTCACGACGAGCACCGCATCTGCGCCCGCCTTCTCGGCATGCTTCGCCAGCGCCACGGCTTCACGGGTCGAGTTCGAACCGGCACCGGCGATGACCGGCACGCGGCCCTTGGCCTCGTCGATGCACCATTCGACGACCTTGGCATGTTCGTCATGGCTCAGGGTCGGACTCTCGCCTGTCGTCCCTACGGGAACCAGGCCATTGGAACCCTCGGCGAGCTGCCAGGATACCAGCGCGCGAAAACCTTCCTCGTCCAGCGCACCGGCTTTGAACGGCGTGACCAGAGCTGTGTAAGACCCCCGGAAAATCGTCTTGGTGGCTGCCATGGTCTGCTCCGAACGCGATGCGGCTTCCGCCGTCTGCTTGAACCTATTGAATGGACTGCGAGTCTTACCGGCTTCGGAGCTGCGGCGAAAGACCGCCCAAGGCGCTATCGGGCCGGTTTTGCGGCGTTTCCGCCCCGATTTCGCCGCCGTGGCGCGGCACATCACCGCCAGAGGTGACGGACATTGACGATTTGGTCACCCTTTCAATCAAATACATCGTGGGAATGCCGGCGAGGATGTGATTCGCGGCGAGGAAACACCGTGACGCGACTGTTCCCAAATCCTGCAGCACGACGGACGGCGCTATGCGCCGCGCTGGCGCTGATGGTTGGCGTCTCGGTCCCGGCGCTGGAAGCCGGCGCCGCCAGCACGACCGATGCGCCGAAGGCGGGCCAGACAGCGAAAGACGCAGCAGCCAAGCCGGCAGGCACCAAACCCGCCAACGCCAAGGGCGCTGCAGACAAATCGACTGCGAAGCCCGCGGGCACCAAATCGGCGGCGCCCAAACCGGCCGACACCAAATCGTCGGCAGCCAAATCTGACGCTGCGAAGCCGACCGCCGCCAAGCCATCTGCCACAAAGCCGTCCGCTGCAAAGCCCGCCGCGGCCAAGCCTGTCGCTGCCAAGCCTGCCGCTCATCCCGCGCGGCACACAGGCACCGTCACCCCCACCCCGGCGATACAGCCGGCCACGCGCCTGCATGCCGTCGCGCCCCCCCCGGCGACCAAGAAGCCGCCGGCCCGCGCCGCCATCGCCGCAACCAGTTCGACATCGCAAGCCGATGGCGAGGCGCTGGAAAACGTCATCGAGCTCGTGCGCAAGGGCAAGAGCCCGGAGGCCGGCCAGGTCGCGCAAACCATCGGCGATCCCGTCGCGCGCAAACTCGGCGAATGGGTCTTTCTGCGCAGCGAGAACAACAGCGCTTCGGTGGAGCGCTATCGCGCCTTCATCGCCGCCAATCCGAGCTGGCCGTCGCAGACCTTCCTGCGCCGCCGCGCGGAAGCCGCGCTGTGGGACGACAAACGCGACGACAGCGCGATCCAGTCCTACTTCGACAGCGAGAAACCGATCTCGGCCAAGGGCAAGTTCGCTCTGGCAAAATCGCTGCTGGCGCGCGGCGACCGCGCCGGTGCCGACCGCCTGATCCGCGACGCCTGGCGCACCGATCCGATCTCCGGCGATACCGAGAACATGGCGATCGACATGTTCGGCGCGCTGATCACCCCCGGCGATCACAAGGCGCGCATGGACATGCTGCTCTATGGCAGCGACGGCGATTCCGGATTGCGTTCGGCCAAGCGTCTCGGCGGCGGGCAGATGGCGCTGGCGCGCGCACGCATTGCCGTGAACAAAAAAGCTTCGAACGCGAAGGCGCTGCTCGATGCCGTGCCGTCCGAACTACACAGCGACCCCGGCTATCTGTTCAGCCGCATCCAGCAGCTGCGCCGCGAGGAGCGCTTTGGCGAGGCTGCACGTTTGATGTCGGCTGTGCCGAAGGATATCAGCCGCCTGCACAATCTCGACGAATGGTGGATCGAGCGTCGCCTGCTGTCGCGAAAGCTGCTCGATGTGGGTGAGCCCCGCGCGGCCTATGTGGTGGCGCGCGACGCAGCGCTGCCGTCACGCGACATCTACAAGACCGAGCAGGAATTCACCGCCGGCTGGATCGCGCTGCGCTTCCTGAAAGATCCTGCGACGGCCTCGCAGCACTTCGCGCGGATCGGCGTCGGCAGCGTCAATCCGACCGCCCTCGCCCGCGCCGGCTACTGGCAGGGCCGCGCCGCCGAGGCCGGCGGCAGATCGCAGGAAGCCCGCGCCGCCTATACGCGCGCAGCGGAGCAATCGACCAGCTATTACGGCCAGCTCGCCCGCGCCAAGCTCGGCCTGCCGCAACTCGATATCAGCGGCTCGCTCACATCCCGCGCACGCGGCCTAGACCGTCTCGAAATCGTGCGCGCCGTGCAGTTGCTCTACGCGCTCGACGAGAAGGACATCGCGGTACCGATCCTGGCGGATGTCGGCGAGAACGGCGATCCGGAAGCGGTGCTCGGACTCAGCGAACTGGCATCGCAGAACAAGGACGCGCGCGGCATGCTGCTGGTCGGCAAGGCAGCGCTCAATCGCGGCCTGCCTTTCGATCACTATGCCTATCCCACCATGGGCATTCCGAGCTATCGGCCGGTCGGCCCCGAAGTGGAGCCGGCAGTGGTCTATGCGATCGCGCGGCAGGAAAGCGCGTTCAATCCCGCCGTCGTCTCGCCCGCGCAGGCCTATGGCCTGATGCAGGTGACACCGAGCGCTGCGCAGTATGTCGCGAAACGGCATGGCGCGACCTACGACCTCGCGCGGCTGAAGAATGACTCGAGCTACAACGTCACGCTCGGCGCGGCCGAACTCGGCGGCCTGCTGGAAGATTATCGCGGCTCCTACATCATGACCTTCGCCGGCTACAATGCCGGCCGCGGCAGCGTGCGCAAATGGATCGAACGCTATGGCGATCCGCGCGATGCCAATGTCGACGCGGTGGACTGGGTGGAGTCGATTCCGTTCGCGGAGACGCGCAACTATGTTCAGCGCATCATGGAAAACCTGCAGGTCTATCGCGCCCGCTTCGGCGGCGGCCATAGACTGCAGATCGATGCCGACCTGCATCGCGGCCGCGGAACGAGCGTCGAGTAACCCTGCGGGGCAACCAAGCCGCTTCGCCCGCTGCCGACTCCGTTTGTCACCGCCTGCACAAGCGGCTGGTCCGGTAAACGCCGTCGATCCAGCTCCATCCCAAGCACCGATGTTTACTGGATCGTCCGGTCAAGCTGGACGATGACAGCGGCGCGTCAAGCACACGCTGTTCGACGGCTTTCACCCACCAACAAAAACCCCCGGCAGTTGCCTGCCGGGGGTCTTGTTTTCAGATATCGATCGCCGTGAGGCGTTCGATATTAGAACGAGCGCAGGATCTGGACCGAACCGTTGTAGATGTTCTGGTCCTGAACGGCGTAACCGCCGACCGGGGTCGCCTTGCCAGTCACAGCACCGTTCCAGGTGCCGCCGAGCTTCTGCTCGAGTTTGCTGTAGGTGAATTCGGCCGACAGGGTCAGGTTCTTGACCGGGGTCCAGGCGGTACGGGTACCGATCTGGGCAACAGCGAAGTCGAAGTTGCCAGTCGAACCGGTGAGCACGCCACCGTTGTTCGGGCGACCAGCAGCGAAGGCAGCGGCGAGCAGCGCGTTGCCACCGTCACCGTACGAGATGCTGCTGTAGCTGCCGAACAGCGACGTGCGCCATGCCGGGTTCCAGTAGTGCTCGTAGAAGCCGACGACCGACCAGGCTTCGCTCTGCTGGATCTGACCGTTGGTGCCGAACACGCCGTCGAGCACGTAGCCGAAGGCCAGCGAGTTGCCCGAAGCAGCGGCAAAACGACCGCCGCCCGAGGTGTCGGTGGTGCCGCCAGCCAGTGCGTACTTGGCTGCGCCCTTGGCGTAGGTGGCTTCGAGCTTCAGGCTGTCGCCAGCGCCGGTCGGGAGGTTCTTGAACTCGACAGCGCCGTTGACGGCGAAGCCGTACGAGTCATCCGGGTGACCGGAGGCTTCGTTCGTGCCGTAGAAGCCCGGGGTGATGGCGTGCATCGCAGCGCCGAAGTGCAGCGTGCCCCAAGCCTGATCGAGGCGCAGGTTGCCAACGATGTCCGGGATGTGGTTGCCGCCGTAGGAGTTGCCGACGAAGGTGTTCGACGACACGCCGTAAGCGCCGGCGGTGTTGGAGCCGAACGGAGCCAGGATCGGGTTGGCGTTGTTGTAGAGACCCGCGTTGCGATAGGGCGACGCGTTTTCGAGCGAGATCGTCGCCGACACGCCGTTACCGAACGAAGCGGTGTAGGCGAGCTGCGGGATACCGGTCGTGTTGTTCGAGCCGGCCATGAAGCCCGACGAGATGTACGGCTTCGAGAGGGCCCACTGCGGGTCGAACTGCGAGACGGCCTTACCGAAGGTGAAGCCGGCGAACTGGATGAAGGCGTAGTCGACTTCGGTGAAGCCGCCAGCGATCGATTCACGGTTCTGCGAGAAGTCGAACTGGATGTTCGCGTAGGTACGAACGACGCCGTATTCGGTCGCGGTGCGCGTATCGGTGGTCAGGTTGATACGTTCACGGGTCAGGTAGTAGTCCTTGGTCCACACGCCGGCGCCGCCAGTACCACCCTGCCAGAACGGGGTGTCGTAGGCGTTCGCGTTGAACGAGGTGTCGATACGGATCGCACCACCGATCTTGATGCAGGTGTCGGTGCCCGGGATGTAGTAGAAACCGGCGCCGTAGAGAGAGCAGACCTTCACGTATTCAACGGCCTTGGCCTTGACGGGAAGATCGGCGGCCTGAGCGCCACCCACAGCGAGGATGCCCGCTGCGGAGCCCAGGATAAGGCCCTTAATCGTCTTCATGTAACCTCCAAGTTGCTAAAGGGAAGGTTCCGCCACCGGGTGAAGCACCCTGAAGACAAGCCCCTAAATCCCTGACAACCCGTCGGGCATTTCAGCCAAAAGGACCTTCGCACCGGACGATGCGAGGGTCTGGCGAACCACCTCAACGGGACGACCTCGGGATGCCCCCCTCCGTCGCATCGCGAACATCTCCCAAGGCATGCCGCTTCGCAACAATGGAACGCCTCGAAACCGCCCTGCTTCGGCCATTTGCGGCAAGGTGTTGCGGAAATCACACGCGCTTGTGATCGCCAAATCTCAACAACCGTCTGATTTGTTTAGACAATTTGATAATGCAAAAAACATGTCACAAACCTCGCGCAAAACGGGTGCCGCGCCGACCTTCCCGCAAATACCTATATTCGCTGCGGGAAATCTCGAATCGCCTGGATTCGCCGGTGATTTGAACGTCAGGGCGAAGCCGCGATCCCAAGCCGCGATCCTCTGTCCGCAGGCGCATTGCGACGGACCGGCCATATATAAGAGGGTGCCCTACCCTCTCTCGTCGCAAAATTGTCTGCACAGGCGAACAAGAAGCGATCTGGTGCTTGCGGCTCACCGCGTCGTCGGGCATATGCAGCCGGGATGGAGCTGTGGCCGAGTGGCTGAAGGCACCGCTTTGCTAAAGCGGCATACCTGTTAAAGGGTATCGAGGGTTCGAATCCCTCCGGCTCCGCCACGTCTAAGTCATTGAAATCATTGAGTCCTATTTCGCTTGCGAGGCGCGTGTCTGGCACACGCTTCTGGCACAGCCGATCGCCTCTGCGCGGCCGGCAATTCGGGCTCGACGATGTATCTTTATCGACGCGACGGCCATTACTGGTTTCGTAAGGCGATACCGCTAGATCTTTTCCACATTATTGGCAGACGTGACATCCGTTGCTCGCTGGAAACGAGCCGGCGCGAAATAGCCAAGCGGAGGTCCGGGATCATGCTTGTCGCGCTCGAAAGCGTCTACGCCGTGCTGCGGTCCGAAGAACCTATGCAGCCGGCCAGAATGCTTCTCGGTCAGTTCGTCGAAGACTTCACCCAAAACGCTGCAGGAACAACCGACAGCCTGTGGGCGTCGGCGCGTCATCTGAACGACGTGCCAACCGTGCTCGGCGGTTGCCCTGCCCCCGCCTTCGATGATGGCGCAACACTTGTTGATATCGACCACGTCGATCCGCTACTTGCAGACGAGCGGCCCCGTTCGCAGGCAAATGCGGCAGCGCTCGATCTATTGAAACTCGCCATCAAGATGCGACGGGCTCGCGGATGGTCTCATGTTCAACAGGCGAAGGCCCTGCTCTCCCTCTGCCGGCAAGTTGCCCTGGCTGACGAGAAAACGCCGTTGACGACGCCCGCCGGCCTCGACGCGCTTCGCGCGATCATTCGGGAAGAAGTGTCGCGCGCGACAACGGGTGCCACTACTCCGACGCCCTCGCTCGACCTAGCCGCGCTGCGCGAGATTGTATCGGGCGAAGTCCGCTCCGGCGTCGCCGCGGCCGGGCGTGAGAAATGGTCCTCCGAACCGCTATCGGTGATGATCGAGGAATATCTCAAAGCTCAGTATCCCACCGAGAAGGGCTCAAGCCAGGTGGGCAGCAAACACCGCAAAGACGTTGAGACGCGGCTGGGTGCTTTCCTGCTTTTTGCCGGCGACCGCGCGGTGCGCGATTTTAATCGCGACGACCTCAAAACCTATCGCGATATCCTCGATCAACTCCCGGACCGATTTGAATTGCGGTTCGGTACCAAAGATATGCGCTCAGCGATCGAACAGAACCGGAATCGCAAAGTACCACACTCGCATATTGGTCCCACCACGGTGGACCTGAAATGGCTGGGGCCCGTCAATCGCCTTTTCGCCTGGATGGTGCTCGAAGAGAAAATCGAGAAAAATCCGGTCGATGGCATCCGCTCCAAGCAGATCGCCAATGACGTCGCGGCGAACGCAAAGCGCTTGCCGCTCAAGGCCGACCAGATCAGCAAACTGTTCGCGATCACCAGTACCAGTTCCTCTAAGACCGCTCTTTACTGGATGCCGCTTCTACTTTTGACCACGGGCGCACGTCCGAATGAACTCGCACAGCTCCGCACCAATGATCTCGATCTGACTTTCAACGGACGGCCTCATATCAATGTACTCTGCTTGCTTGACGACGATGATGAGGCCGCGCCATCGGACCCAGCTCCAGACACCGTAGTAGACGCGCGCCGCGTCAAAACAGCCGCTGGCAGACGCATGGTCCCGTTGCATCCGTATCTCATCGAGGCCGGCTTCCTGGATTTCGTACAAGAGCGGCATCGCGGCGGTGCAAGGCAACTCTTCCGTGAGCTAAAGGCAGATCAGCACGGCTTCTGGAGCTCGGCCATCACCAGACGTATTAACCGGATCATTCGCGGGAAGTTGCTGATCACCAACAGGAAGTACACGACATACTCATTGCGCCATAATTTCATCGACGCGTGCAAACCTGCCGGCATTGCAGAAGAGACTCGCATGAAAATCATGGGGCACCAGCTTGGAGGCGTGCATGGGATCTACGGCAATCCCCATGTGCTCCCCCACGAAAGTGCGCTAATCGACGCAATTAGCTTCGAAGGAGTAGATTTCGGAAGGTATCTACGACGCCGGCCAAAACAGGATCACGCCAGATAAGCTCCGGCGTGATCCTGTTGCCGCTTACCGCTGCTACCTGGCGGTCGCGTTGATGTCTGCAGCGCCGCCAGACTAAAACGCAGGGAATCCAGCAAAGCGCTGGACACAAGCGCCCGCAAACTGCGATCCGGGTGCTGTCTGCAGAAAATACGCAGACGTCGCGAATGACAGTAGCAGGAACGCTAACGTCCTTTCGGATAGGCGCGCAATTCCGTTCACCGTGACATTCCTGCAGGAAAGAGAACGCCAGATACACTTTCCAACAAACCAAGCGAAGAGAAGCGACACCCACTTCAGCACAACAACACGTTGGATTATCGCAGCATCCAGTCCACATGCATCGATCACTTGAAACAAGTGATTGATCGAAGCATCCCGGCCGAGCGTATCCCACACGTTCAAGAGTGAAACGCCGCCAACCGGAACGAGGTCAGTAAGCTGATAGGACACGGCGAAGAACAAGAACCCCGCCGGCAACCCGACGATAAACTCGATCCAATTGGCGAGAAACCAGAATGGCACATCAAAGTCGGTACCAAGCCGCCTGCCGTTGTCCAACATGAGGAAAGTGCTGCGATACATCATCATCGTTCCTTCATCTGATCGCCGCTACGCGGCACTAAGAGGAATATGAATGAAACTATCGTTGCCGCAATTGTGCCTATCCGGCACTGAACGGCTGGGATCGCCCGCAAGGCATTGGGAAGGCGACAGCGCCTCCGGATCCACTCAGAGGCAATCGTTGCGATCTGCGGGGCTTCCAGATCGACGAGAGGAAGCGTTTTGATACTTGCCCGCCGGCAAAAAAACTCGCGAGATCAAATTTACGTCAACTCGCGATCCGTGATGAGCAGACGAATCACACCGTGTCTGTAGATCGCTAGGCATTATCCGCTTTTACGCTTCGACGCGTGAGAGCGGTCCAGACTATATAGTCGCACACATAAGGAACCGAGACACATCCATCACTGTCGCGCAGTTCACCGCGATCGTCCAGTTCGTTCAGGCAAATGTCAAAGACATACTGAGCCACAGTGACCAGCCTCTCCACCTCGTCGAGCGTCATATCTTTCAGACTTCTGCTGCCCGTCAGTTGAGCCGCAGCTACAAGCAGTTCCGACTTTTCCATTTTACCAATTCGCTCCAGATTGTCAGCTCTGGCGACAAGCCGAGTTGGTGGGAGGATCGGCGCCCTCAGGCGCCGGTCCTCCTGACCGTACTTTTCTCAAAAAGTATCGGGCGCGTTGACGCCCGCAAGCACCAGACCTTCCAGGGAGCCGCCGTAAATATCGCTGAGCAATGTGGCGACAGGGATCTCCGACACTTTCACACCCCCTCCATCCGCCACCACCAAGCACCTACGCCAGCCCGTGGACTTCACGATGCGATAGATGATTTCGTACAGTGCATCGTCGGCCACCGGCTGCGCGCTGCTCTCTGACGCAGTAACGAGATTGGACGCAAGCGTCTGTACATCGCCCTCGGCGGCGGATGCAGCCCGCTCTGGTTCGCGAAGCACGAATTCGGTGACATTCATGTCGGTGCGCAAGCACAGGTATCCCCACGCAGCATTCTCGTCATCTGGCGAGATCAGCCCCAGACGCTTGAGTGTAGCGATCGACGGCAAGGCATTCCTCCCCATGGACTCATCCGTATCCAGACGGCTCCATTCGTTGAGCTTGTCCATGATCGCACTGCGCATCTCGAAAGTCGTCGCTGCCAACTTCGAGTTCAGTACGTCTTCGCCGATTCCGAAACGTCGCAGGATCATCTTGAACACCGGGAGATTCGCCATGTCATCGCGAACTTGAGAGACCAAGGTTTCCGGATCAAGCGTGCGTCCCATCGCGGAAGATGCCAGCAGCATCATTTCGGACGGACGGAAAAGGGGCACGACCTGTGGCCAGAACTTCGTCAGATTTCGTCAAGGGGTACTTCCAGTCCCAATCCACATGTGAGGCTTGGAATAGGAGCGCGGGGATCGGGCGCAACACCTCTCCTCGCCCCGTTGAGGGGCGTTCCAAGCAGTCTCAAAATTCGGGGAGCCGGCGACCCCACGGCGGCTATAGGCAACGCGATCACCTGTCTCCTAGATCGCATCGTTTCTAAGCTCAGTAGGAGGGCGCGAGATCGGCTCGCCTGGCGTTGCTCCGAAGAACAACATCAGGGAAGCGTAACAAGCGACCTTTCCCGTTCGACTTCATTGAGGGGGCGGGCATCTCCGCGGATCAGCGATTGGCGAGAGCTCTCAATCGATCCTGCTCTTCCTTTGTCAGTCTTCGCTTCTGCTCGTCATTCAGCTTGCCATTACCCAGCATGTGAACAGCGCTGTTCGGATCGTAGCTATCGACTTCACTGCGGCGTTGCCGACGCTCGTCCGGCGTCGGGCTGTCCGACCCATCGCTCCCACCCCCATATCCCAACACTTCGACGATGATCACCGACGGTCGCTCATTTCCGCTACCCTGGTTCGGCGTCGCCGTCTGCTGCGAAGCCGCCGTTGCATTCGAGGTGGTGAGCGCTGCGCTGATGCTCGGCGCCTGCACGGTGGGGATGCCCGTGGCCGTGCCTTGCACCTGGATGTTGGCCGCGTTGAGGATCTGCAGCGCCGCAAGATTGATGTTGCCCGAGACGCGGATGCCCGCTTCGCCGGCGTCGATGGTGCCGAGCGGGGCGATCAGATCGATATTGCCGGCCGGCACTTCCGGAATGGGCGCGTCGGTGACGATGCCCGCGCCCGTGGACGGCACTTGCGGCGCAAGCTGCACATTGCCGTATTTATCCATGGTGCGCTTTGGCGGCGTGTAGACCACCGTGGTGCGCGCGCCACGACCAGCATTGATATCGCCGCGCTCCGACCAAGCGAAAATATCGCCGCCGAACGTGGTCATGATGCGCGACAGGCCGAGCAGCAGGCTGCCCTCGCTGAACAGGCGGATATCGCCCTGTCCTTGAGTGATCAGACCAGCCGTTGCCGGCGGCCTGACACCGTCGAGGCCGAGCACGATCTGGCCGCCCGGCGCCATCATTTCGATATGGCCGCCAAAATTGGTGCGCACGCCGGAGCCACCGAAAAGAACGATGTCGCCGCTGCGATCGATCACGTTGCCATTGGCATCGCGATCGGGGAACAGCGTCGCGATCGCCTCGCGGCCGCGTAGATAGGAGCCGAAGCGCGAACTCGCCGGATTGTTGTATTCGCGGCCCGCCTCCCGGGTCTCGGTGTAGTAGACTTGGCGCAGGAAGATGCGCTGCCGTTCCGGCACGAGCGCGTCGAAATAGGCCAGAGCTTCGGCGACGGTCCCCTCGAAACCATATTGCGTCCGCAGCCAGTTCTGTAGTTCCGACGTATAGACCTTCACCGCCTTGCCGGGCTGATCGGCAAGCGGCCGGGCCGGATCGGCGAGGTTTGCCGGATCGAGATAGCGCGCCCGCAATTGATCCCAGCGCACCTCGTTGGCCATGCCAGCCATGAAGGTGACGGACGCCCCGAGCCGGGCATCGCCCACTGCGATCGCTCCGAGCGAGACGACGCTGCCCTGGTCTTCCTGCAGGATGCTGCGGCCGGCCGAAATCTCCAGCGCGCCGGGGCCGGCAATCTCCATGTTGAATTTGCGGATGTCGCGCCCCGCAGAGACGACCGACACGTCGCTCGCATTGCCATGCACGATCAGGCCGCCCGTCGATGTCGGGGTCTGGCCCGAACCGAAGCTCGGACTGATCATTTCGCCCGGCGCCGTGCCGACACCGAGAATGTCGCGGCCAGCGCGGATGTAGATCGGGCCACCGGATTCATACCAGGGAATATTGCTGTTCCTGAATACGATATGCTCGCCGGACCGCAGGTTCATGATATCGCCATTGACCGCATAGAAGCGCGATGGCTCCCTGAGACCTCCGATCACACCATTCAGGATGCTGCTCGGCCCGAAAGCGAATAGCGGATATTTGTAGCCCGAAGTGGCGGAGACGCCGCCTGACGGGTCATAGCCCGTTCCTGCCTGATATGAGCCGTTCGAGATGAGCGCATTGCTGAACACCGGCGTGATCAGATCGCTTCCGGTCCAGCCGGCGAAAGCCGGCGAGAACGGGGTCGGCAGACGGCTATCCGCGCCGGATATATTGACGCTGTATTTGCCTGCAAAGATCGACTCGCCCGCTAAGAACTCCAGCTGACCGTCAGGCGACGGAGCGAGTAGCAGAGATTGTGCCAGATTCGCTGCTGGCCTGATGTTGTTGTCGGCGGAGAAGCCGTAATAGAAGCTGCCATAGGGCGCGACCGCGCGCAGGATCGACGGATAGACGTTGCGACCATCGCTCGTGGTTGCCCCGTTCATGTTGATCGCTTCGGTCGGCGACAGATTGCCGCCGGCCGCGAACAGATTGATGGCGGCTCGATCGGTCCACAGGCTGAACCAGCTGACACCGCCGTGCCCGTAGCTCGTACCATTGTAGCTGAACGCCGCAGAATTGGTCTGCGCGCTGCGGCCGGGATCAGCCGCGAGGCCAAGCACGAGATCGCCGCGCGTATTGAGATAGGAGGTGGCGTCGCCGAGTGTGATCGTCAGCCCGCCGTAAGCAACAGCGCGCGTGGCAGTCAGCGGATCGGAGAAATACGGGTTCGTCCACTCGAACGCATTGGGGTAACGGAGACTGATGGCACCTGCCGCGGCGCTTTCGAAATCGACGCTACCGCGCAGATTGATGAGATTGCCGTTCAGATTGGCGTTCTGAAATGCAGAGCCATTGGCAGTGGATTGAAGCGTCCCGGCGAGGCCCGGATTCCACGCGCCGCCCAGCCGCAGCGTCAGATCGCCGCCGCCGGTGAGGATCAGGTCGCCATGATCGGTCACGCGCCCGGTGCTGCCGACGGCGGCAACGATCGCCTGGCTGCGCGGGAAAAATTGCGACGTCGCAGCCGGCGAGCCAGATCCCTTGCCATCGACAATCCCGGCATCGTGGCCCGCGCGGATGGCAACGTTTCCACCGCCCAGCGCGCCGAAGCCGACAAAGCCGAGCACGCTGGTGACGCCGAATTGCTCGGGACCAGTCGAGGCATAGGTGCCGAAATTGATCCACCATGAGGTCGGAATCGCATTGGCGCCGGTGATGGCCGAGCCGCTGCCCTGACGCCAGAGCCAATTTCCGACATCGCCGCTGTTATAGGGTCCAACCAAGCTTGAAGAGAGTCGTGAGGTATAACCGAACTGGTCACCCATGATGCTGCGGCCCGCCGAGATCAGCAGATTGCCACCGTGATCGGGATACCAGGCTTGATAGTCGGACAGAGCCGCTTCCATATCCGTGTTTGGAGTCACCAACACCGAGCCGTTGTCATACCGGCCGCGCGGCTGATTGAAGCCGCTATCGCGCGCGCCAAGCGACGTATTCACGCCAGCTGTATAGACACCGAATGGCGAGCGAATATCGATATCGCCACCGGCAAGCAGTTCGAGATCCCCTGCCCCCGTGCGCAGCACGCTGAGCAGCAGCCGTTCCGGTACGAACCGGGCCGCCGCGCCGCTGCCCGAAATCGTCCCGGTGTTGTGCGTGTCGGCGAGTGTCAGATTGTCCAGCGAGGCTGCGCGGATCATGCGGGTATCGACGGCGCTCAGATCCGCGCCGGCGACGAGGCGCATGTCCCAGGAGGTCGATCCAAGGCCAAGCATCGGCGCCACGGCCCAGTTAAGGCCCTGCCGTCCGTTGGTCGTCGGGCGCAGCTGTGTGGAACCGCCGACCAGCCGCACCTCGGTCATCGAGGGAATCAGCGCCCCCATGCTGAGCCTGATCTGTTCGCTCACCTCAAAGGTGATCGGGAGCGGCACGCCCTTCGGCCAAACCATCGGACCGACCGTGACCTGGCTCGGAAGCCGGATACCCGCCCCAAGCTTTATTCCTGGATCGAGCGTGAGTCCTTGCGAAACGACGGTGCCGGCCGGATACGCCACGCTGTCGTCTGCCCGGAACACCGGCGCCGCCAACACCGTCCCCGCAGGGATGATCAGTGTTTCGGCCAGTGTTGCAGTTGCAGCCAGTATCGTGCCTGCTGGCAACTGACCGCCTTTGGTCGGCAGATTGTAGTTCAGGATGGCCCCCGCCGCGAACTTGGTGCCGAGGTCGAGGGTCAGCCCATCGACCGGCACGACCACATCCTGACCGAACGGTGTCACATTGGTCTGGTTGCCGTTTGGCCCGGAATAGCCGGCGAGAATCCAGCCATTATCATCCGGCGTCAGTTGCGGCCGCGCAAAGCCGTCATTGATACTGCCATGGATGGTGAGGCCACCCGCGCCGCGGATCACCAGGGCGCCCGCCTCGCCATAGCCACGCAATACCGCATCGGTGCGGTTGGCATTGGGACCGTACCGATAGCCGGACAGATCGATATCGCCGAGGACGGTGAGGCCGCCGCCCGGATTGGTCACAGCATTGCTGGTGACCTCGACACCCGGACGCAGATGCGCATTGCCGAGCGCAGCGAGCCGCGCCGACAGTCCAGTATTGCCTTGCACCGCCGTCATGAAGGCAATGTTCTGCAGATCGATGCCATCGAGATAGGCTTGTGTGATGATCTGCGGGGTGTTGCCGGTCACATCGGGCGCACTGGCAAGCGGCGCATCGTCATACATGCGGAAGGCATTGACCGCGACCATCCGCGCACCGCGAATGACCGGCACGCCGGTCACACTCAGAGCCACGTCATTGGCGCCATCGCCGGCGCTATCGACGCCGCCGAGACCACCCGTACCGCCGACACGGCGGGCATTGAGGGTCAGCGTGCCGAGCGATAGGCTGCCATAGCCGGCGATTTCCGTGCCCGTCCGCAGATCGAAGGCCGCGCCACTGGCGATCTGCAATGTCCCGCCCCGGCTGGTCAGATCGATGATCGCGCGGTTCGGGCTCTCGATGACCTTGCCGTAACTATCGACGCGCACGCCCGCGCCATGCGCATCGAGCAGGCCGTTGACGATGAGATCATCCCGCGCACCCAGACGGATTTCGCCGACCTGAAATCCGCTGGCATCGATGTTGCCATTCACCGTGAGGCTGCCGCCATCGGCATAGATTGCGACCCGACGCGCCTTCACGCCGTCATTCACTACGAGATCGCCCTGCTTCACATGGAAGCTGCGGGCACCGGTGACATTGCCGGCATTCAGGCGGGCATTC
Source organism: Bradyrhizobiaceae bacterium PARB1 (assembly GCA_002256345.1). GTDB lineage: Bacteria > Pseudomonadota > Alphaproteobacteria > Rhizobiales > Xanthobacteraceae > Tardiphaga. The sequence goes on from NKIY01000007.1 coordinate 93,880, forward strand.
AGCCCGGCGAAGTCGTCGAGCAGCCGAGCCTTGACGGAGATTTCCGCGGCATCGAACGGAGCCAGCGTGCCGCCTGCATCATAGACCCCAGAACTGCCACCGAGGATCGTGCCGGCGAGGCTGACTTGGCCGCCAGTCCCATCGGTCGCCACGACATCCAGCGTGCCGCCGGAATTGTTGCGGGCCGACAGATCGATGACGGAGCCGCCGGACTGAAGGATGTTGCCGGATGCACTGATCAGAGAGAGATCGCCGCCCCAGCTATATTTCTTGACGTCGAACAGGGTGACCTCGCGGCCGGACAGATCGATATAAGAGCGATCGCCGAGCCGGATATCGCCTGTGATGTCGAAGGTCAGCTTGCCGCTATGCAGGGCGATCCGCGTATCGATCAAGGCACTGCTGCCTGAGAAGCGTAATTCTCCGCCCAATGCATCATAATCCGGGGCGCCGTTTGCCCCGTCGAAGCGAACAAGGCTGATGGCGCCGCCCACCTTGATAGCAGTCACCGCTCCTGCTTCCGACGTGATCAGCGGCGATGCAATCGTCAGACTGCCGCCGGAATAATCAAACCCCTTGCCGGCGACATAGGCGCCCTGGGCCTGATACACACCGATCGTATTGTTGCCTTCGAACACGACGCTCTCGCGGGCGCGCAGATTGAGTGCATCGAAGCCCGCAGTGGTCCGATCGACGCGGACAGTGCTATCCGGCCGCGCATTGACGCCATAACCAACGACAATACGGTCCGCGACGATGTCGAGAACACCATTCCCGAGCCGATCCGCGATGGCTGCACTGCCGGATGCCGGCACGGCCGGAATGGTGGAACTGAGCTGATCAGCAAAGACACTGGCCCAGACAAACTCTCCGGTAGCGATCGTCGCGGTATCTCCGGCGGCACCATAACCATAGATCGCTGGCGTCCCCATCACCAATCGCTTGAGCGCCGACGCACCGGCGGCGGTCGTATCGAGGCGGACCGATCCGAACACATTGACCGAGCGCGTTGCGCTCAGAAGCAATGCTTCTACTGCCGGCGCATTGAGCGCGGTGTTGCCGCGCAACAGATTGGCGAGCACCGTCTGGTTCATCGTCAGGCCCGGCGGGAGCGCGCCGGCCGCTGCGGCCTGTTCGAGCGCAGCATTTTCACCGAGATTGATCGACGATGTCGCGAGAACGAGATTGCGGGTGCCGTAGCTCACTTCGTCGGTCATCTCGAACGAGGCAGGCGCCGCGATCACGATGGAGCCCTCGGACACCAGCCGCGTCTCGCCGCTGCAATTGCCGCTCGCACATGTTCCGATCTCGAAGGGCGAGCCGGCTGCGCCGGTCACGCGCACATTCAGACGATCGTTCGACACGATGAGCGCCATGGCGACCTGGTTCAGATAGCCGTCATCGGCGCTGCGGCCGACATGGCCGCGACCGACCGTATCGATCGTCGCGCCCTGCTCCACCACGATTCCGCCACCGGGCGTGCCGTAAAACTCGTCGAGCAACGTTGAGGTCAGAGCCACCCGCGCCGCTGTCAGATACGCCCCCGATCGGACGATTAGTTTCGAGGTGCCACCCTGAATGGTCAGGCTCGGCGCATTGATTGCGTTTATCTGGTCGGACAAGATCGAAGCGCCGGGAGTGCCTGCCGTAATGTTCGATCGGGCGCCCGGCGCCATGATCTCCAGTTCAGCGATCGACCACGGATCATTTGTCGTCAGCGCGACCGACGCCCCGCCGGCAAATCCGAGACTATCGGGCGTGGCGCCGAACAGTGCCTTGCCGCTGAATGACAGCGCAGGCTTCTGTCCCATACCCGCGCCGTCGCCGAAGACAAGATCGAGCGTTTTGCCATCGCTGGTGAGCGGTGCGCGCAACACGCCGCGCTGCTGGGCATCGATCAGGACAAAGTCGTTGTAGCTTGTCTCGTGATAGGATGAGTGCTGACGCACGCCGGTGCCAGACGTGATCAGCACCGTGTTCGGCAGTGCATTCCTGATCCCGGTATTGGCGGTGCCGATGATGCCCGGCGCGAGGTAGGTTGCGCCATAGACCGGCACGACCGTTGAAAGCAGCGGGTTGGTCGCCCCGATCTCGACACGATAGGCCCCCGGCACGGTCGCATAGGTGGATGGCATCAAGGTATAGGTGGCCGCCGCCAGTCCCGGCACGCCGGCGGGAATGGTGATCTGTTGCCCGATAGCCGGATCGCCGGCGCCGGCTTCCGGCGCGCTCGGCGCGTAACCCGCATAGCCCGGCACGATGGCATAGACACGGTTGTTCTTGTCGCTCAACCGATAGGCGGGATTGGCATTGGCCAAAGCGGTTTTGAGCACATCGACCGAACCGCCGCGACCGGTGACGAAGGCTGCGCCGAGCAGATCGCCGCCGCCGGAAAGGTCGAGCAACGCGCCAGCCTGCACGTCGATCTGAATGCCGGACACGGTAATCCCGGGCTTGTAATTCACCTGATTGACGCCGCTGGCATCGGCGAAAACAAGTTCCTTGCCATCGTAGAGATACTTCACGTCATCGACGGTGCCGCCATAAGGAAGCACGAGGCCCGCACCGCTCACCGATGTGATGCTGCCGGGCAGGAAATGCACATCAGTTCCGGGAGTGGTGTAATCGACGCCATAACCGATGCTAAGATTACCGAGCGGCGCGCGCACCACGCCCCCCTGCTCGATGCTTGGCGCCAACAGCGTGAGGCTTCCGAATGCCGAAAGCGGAGCGGCCGGATCGCTGCCGGCATAGCGCGAAATCGTCAGCTCGCGGCCGAGGGTCCACGCCGGGAATCCGGTTTTCGCCGACGGGCTGCCGGCAAGGATGATGCCCTTCGCGCCGGTCACCGGATAAATCTGTGCGGCAGTCAACGAAATGTCGCCGGCCGACATGATTCCGGATTCGTTAGTCAGATTGATCTTGTCGACGGCGCGCAACAGGCGCAGATCGCCGCGGCTGGTCAGTTGTACCTTGTCAAAGCTGCGGCGATCGATCGACAGGCTGGACGATCCCGGCACCTGGATCGTCTGCCTGATACCGAAACCGACCAAATCCCGAATATCGATCAGGTCGGCGGTGACCGCCAGCAGGCCGACGCTGGCGCGTGCGGAATTGCCCGTTGCATATGACCCACCAAAATGCACCAGCGGCATGGTGAAGTTATTGTCCGTCCCTGGATCACCCGAAACATTGGCCAGCCTGACATAGGGCGCAGCCAGAGACACCTGTGCGGACTTGCCGGCATTGTCGGCCAGGCCATAGGCACCGGCATAAAACCGCAGGCTTTGGCTCAGATCGAGCGCAACCTTATCCTCGAAGGTGATGAGGCCACTCGAATACAGCGCGACATTGGCGAATTGCCCACGCGCGATCTGATCGACGCCGATACGCCCGCGGCCATAGACCAGGGCGGCATCACGCTCGTTCGGCTTCAAATTTGAAGCGAGGCCGCTGGTGCCCGCTGTCTGCACCAGCGTTAGCTCTCGCGGTATCATGACCGCCTGATCAAGATTGGCGCGGGCGTAAAGCGGCGACTCCAGCGCGATCGCGAGCGTACCGCCGGCCGCCCCTGCACCGCCCGCCGCGGCGCGCATGGTGCCGTCGAGATAGACGCCGCGATGCGACGACAGCGTGATGGTGCCACCATTGCTGGCGACTTCGGCTGCACGCGTCGCGCCGCGGCCTTCGCCGGTCGGGAAATCGAATACCGCACGATCGCCCGATGCATCCAGAACCGCGCCGGGCCGGACGATGACGAAGGCATCACTCGACTTCGCGATGCCGCTGGCCTCCCAATCCAGTGCGCCGCCGATGGAAATCGTGCCACCGTCGCGAACCCAGCCATAGGTGCGCCCCGACGAATCCACCGCCGTCGCCGCGCGCGACGACACGTCCAGCACGGCGTTGTCGCCGATCCAGATCGCCTTGGTGTTGAAACGGTTGACCGCCCCGACGAGTGTTTCAAGGAAGTCCTGGTTGATGACGATCTTGCCGCCGGGGGCGGTCAATTTCCCGTCGATGAATGTCGCGGCCACGCGGCCGGTGAGCGCGATGGTCTGGCCAGGATCGACGGTGATATGCGCGCCTTGCGATACCGCAATCGTGCCACCGCTCCGCACATCGACCGACGACAGCGTGATGCTCGCGCCGTTACGCTGGGTCAAAACTCCCGCGCGCGGATCCTCGGGATAGAGCGGCGGCATCCACAATTCGAGCGCTGCGGATGGACTGGCGCCGGTCGGCACCGCCATGGCGGCAGCCGTGAAGCGATAGGCGGGCATGGTGACATCGAGCGCAACATTCTTGCCGACGACGACACCATGGTGGCCGTTGACTTCATAGTTTGAAAAACCGCTCGCAAGGACGCCGGGATCGAGCCGCATCGGTGCCTGAACCGCGACATCGCGCAGCAGCGTTGTGCCGAACGGCAAAACGGTGCCGGCCGGAAGCAATGAGTCCGTCAGCGCGGGGCTGCCCGCAGCGATCGTCCTCAACGTCGGAGAAATCGGAATGCCGCCATCAAAAACACCCTGAGGAACGACGAAGCCCGTTGGCAGCGTGTTTCCGTTGTTCGACGAAGCTCGACTATTAAACATATAGTAGATGCGTGATCCCGCTGGAATGACCACGGTCGTAGCACCGGTATAAACGACCGAGCCGGTGCTGCCGTCAGGACGGAAATAGTTGATCGTCAAACGGACCGCACTCGCATAGGTGGGCAGAGTCCAGTCTTTCAACAGCAGCGTTCCGCCGTTCGTAGAGGTGAACTGGGGAGCACCGACCAGCACCTCTCCTGCTGCGGCTTTAGTAGCTGTGTAGTTGAAATCGACCGGCATCGTCTCACCCGCGCGAACGACATAGTCCTGCCGTGTCACGAGATCGGTGACGGCCTGATTTCCAGCACTAAGCACGGAGCTGGTTTGATGCTCGGTGCCGCCGATCAAGATCGCCGGCCCGGACTGCACACGCAACGTGCCACTGCCGGACACACCGAAGGCCCGCAATTCACCGTCGAGCGTAAGAACTCCGTTATTCGAAGTCTGGACCTGCGCATCGGCTAACAGCGCGATATCGCCGCCGCGTCCGCCGCGGGTCTTGCCGCCGCGCATCATCGCCCCGCCGGACGACACATCGATCACGCTGCCCGTCTTCATCGTCACGTCGAAAGACGATTCCAGGTTCACCTTGCCGCCATTGAGCGAGGCAAGCTCGGGCATCGTGGTGACGCCATCATTTCCATTGAACCACAGGCCGCGCAGATCGAGCGTCACGCCCTCGCGCAGAGTCACGCTTGCTTTGCCGTTCGTCGTCAATTCCCGGGTTATGGCGGTCACATTGGGCGTGCTGGCCGGCGTGAACCGGTTGCTGGCATTGATGGTGCCGCTGCGCGCCGTCACATCCGCCGCAAAGTCGATCACGGCCGCTGTGAGGTCGAGCGTGCCGGCGGTCGCCAGTGTCAGCGGTGCTTCGATGGCGATGTCCCGTCGGGTGCCGAACTCGATCCCGCCGAGCCGCATCGCGCTGAGATGCGCTGCATCGAACCATGCCGTGTTGCGGCGATCATCGGCGATGACGTCGCCCGCACCGATCTGGCTCCGGCCGGCATAATTGCCGAACCGGATATCGCTATCGACGAGATCAACGCGGCCATAGGACGCGTAATCGCCCATCGCCAGCGTGCCTTCCCGGGCGACACTGTTCTGCGTCACCTTGTAGCCGTCGGTGATACCCGTCGCGCGGCGATTGACCTGCCCCTTGCCATTGATGACATCCGCGATGATGTCCGCATCGAACAGCACCGTTGGCGCGGTCAGCACAAGCCGCCCGGCATCGCGTCCGACGCTGTAGGCGCCTTCCCAGCGCATCGAGGTGCGGCCGCGATCGAAGATCGTGGTCCAGATCTCCGTCAGCCGGTCATCGACGCGACCTTGGATATTGTGATCGCGCCGGAAGCCGCCTGCGAAATTGACGAAATCCATATCGGCCGGGGCATTATCCACCGAGTAGCGCCGCCCGTCGCGGCCGATCAGATTGGTGGACCTGATCCAGCCGGCGGCATAGTCCAGCGAGCCGCCGGACAGATCGAACACCGCGCCGCGCTGCGCCACGACCTCGGGCGCGAACAGCGTGATGGTGCCACCGACCGAGGCCCATTCCCCGATCGTATGCGTCCGCGTGCCGAGATAGCCGCCGACTTCCAGCAGGCCACCGGCGGTGTAGTAGCGATCCGCGGTATAGCCGCCGGTGCCCTTGGGCAGCAGCACGAGGCTGCGCACGTCGATCCAGACTTCGTTGCTGATCAGCATGCCGGAGTCGCGGTTCAGCGGGCTGTCGCGCAGCTCCTCGCCTTGCACCTTCACCTTGACATTGTTGGAGTCCATCGCGAGCGCGACATTGCGTACGCCCGACACATCGAGCCGCGCACCATCATCGGTCTGGATACGCTTCGTTGCCGAGACGGCGATCTGGCCGCCCTGCGCGGCGGTGTAGGAACCGCCTTTGAAAGTGACCGTATTGCCCGAAACGATCTCGACGCGCGACTGGTCCTGCCGGTCGGCGATCCGCGAGAGATTATCGAAGACGCCCGTCGCCAGCGTGTTGGCCACCAGGCTCGCTTCGATCAGGCCATCGCGCTTGCTGTCGAGGGCTGTATCGGTGCTGTCGAGTTCGGGCAGGATCGCCGTCACGCTTCCACTGTCGAGCGTGATATTGCCGGCAGCGTCGGACGCACTGGTGAGCAGATGAATAGTGCCACGGGCATTGACCGATGTCGTTGCGGTGAGAATACCGCCCTGGGTCAGAGAGCGGCCCGCCAAGGTGATGTCGCCCTGCTGGGCAAGCACGAGGCCACTATTGCTAACACGGCCGCTGGTGCTGTTCGCCTTGAACTTCGGCGCAATTTCGATGCCACGCACCGTCGAGGTGGGATTGTCATTGGTGTTGAAGCCGCGGCGCAGCACGAAATCATCGCCGGCGGCGAGCAGCGTTTGTCCCTTCGGCGTCGAGATCGAGCCGGCATTGCTAACCTCGGAGCCGATCATCAGCACATAGCCGCCGCCCGACGTCACCGAGGTCGGAGCCCGTGTCTCGACGACCGCCCCGGATTCGACGACGACCTTGCCGCCCGCCGCCTTGAAGCTCGGCGTATAGACGGAGTTCGTCTGGGTGCTGAAAATGCCGGTGCTGCGAAACGCGGTATCGTCGATATCGGCGGTAGAAGCGATCAGCGATCCGACATTGACCTGGCTATTGCCGCCAAAAATGATGCCGCTCTGATTGATCACATAGACATGGCCATCGGCCTTGATCTGACCGAGGATCTGGCTCGGTCCGGCATCGCGATCGACACGATTGAGCGCGACCCAACTACGATTTCCCTGCTGGTCGAACGTCAGCGTGGTCCGTGCACCGACGTTGAAACTCTGCCAGTTCAAGATGGCTTGTTGTGTGGTCTGACGGATATTGACCTCGGTCTGCCCCTTGCCGTCCGCAGCCTGTGTCGGCGCATTGGCGCCGTCCCAGCGGCTCATATCCGGCAGCAAGCCGCCAGCACCGAGACCATTCGGCACCGCGACAGGCGCCGTCGCCGAGACTTGCGCCGCCGCAGCAGCAGCTCGCGCCGCTGCCTGAATAGACTGCATGTCTTGAACGGCTCGTGCGGCACGCGCCAGTGAATCCTGCGTCTGCCGTGCCGCTGCGGCAGCCTGTGCCGCGGCTTGGGTAGCGGCGTCAGCAGCAATGTTCGGCGCCGAGGCCGCACCGCCAGCAGCGCCGCCATTCAGCGCGCGCGCGTAAGCGGCCTGTGGTGCCCCCGCCACGATGGCGGCCGAGCAAACTCCTGCCAGCAAAACGAATTGACGGCGCTTCGAGTGGGAACGGGAAGCGCGAAGGTCAAAGCTGCGGTTCGGCATTGATATCTCTTTTGGCAGGAGCACATGTGTCGGCAACCGCGCCGCTCCCCTACGGAGCAAAGAGGTGCCTCACTTTGTCTGACACCGGCCAAAAACCAAATCTGAACCAAAAACTTAATGACAGTTTTGTATCAACACCGCGCCTCGGCGGTCAGCTCAAGAGAATGATGCCACCCGGAAGCGCTCGCGAACGCGCGCCCGTGGCCTTTTCGATCCAGCCGAGGATTTCATCGGTCCGCTCAGTCCGGAAACGGCCGCTGATCGTCTTCTGTCCAAGCGCCGCGTTCAGCACCATCACCCGACCGGGCCTGTACCGATTGATCTCTGCGACAGCATCCGACAGCGGCGTGGTGCGAAACACGATGAAGCCATCCTGCCAGGACGTGACCTCCCGCGGATCGACGGACGTGATCGGGCGGAGACCATCGCCATTATAGGTGACCTGCTGCCCTGCCGCGACTTTCCCCGACCGACCGCCGGCGGTGACCTCGACCGCTCCCTCGACGCAGGTCAGATACGTGCTCGATGCAAGCTGACGGACATCAAAACGCGCCATCTCCGCGATCATCCTGCCATCGCCGGCCAGTACGATCAGGCGCCGCGAGGCATGCGCCGGCATGGCGAAGGATGCCTGGCCGGAAATCAATCGAAGGCTCGGAGTCTCGCCCGTATCCGGCGCAATGCTTATGCTGGTTTGCGTATTCAGCCGCACGGTGACATCCGCCACATCGATGCGGCGCTGCTCGCCGGTCGCGGTGCGATAGTCGGCGCGCAATTCGTCGAAGGACGGCCACAAATCAAGCGGCGGTTTCATCACGGCATAGGCCGCGATCGATGCAGCAAGCGCTCCGCCGCCGATGAATGCTGCGCGCCGGGTCATCTCTACTCTCGGCCCCGACCATTTCGGCGCACCATGCGTCTCGATGAAGACGCGCCCGCCCGAACCGAGGGTCCGCCATAAATGGACCGCTTCGGCATAGGCCGCATCATGCGCCGGGCTGATCTGGCGCCAGCGCCGCAATGCCTCGGCATCGACGGTTGTTGCGTCGCCGGAGACCAGTTGCCGGACCCATCGCCGCGCATCGCGCTTCAGCACATCGGCCTCACTCTCGGTGTCCCCGCTCATCGAACTGCTTTTCCGGGCCGCGTCGGTGGCACATTGCCCAGTCCGCCGGCCTTCTGATCAGAAGACACTTCTCGCGGCTCCGATCGGAACTGCCGCGAGACCAATTTCTCGAAACGGGCCGCACAATAATCGTGGGCCGTCTGTAGCTCCCGCTGCACGAAGCGCTCGGACACGCCAAAACGCGCGGCGATGTCGCGCCGGGACGCGCCTTCGAGACGGGCCGCGAGCAGGATGGCCTGCTGGCGTGCCGGCAGCTCGGCAATGATCTTTACGGCCGCATCAAGCTCCGTGCGCCCCTCCACAATCCTTTCGGAGGACGGTGCATCGTCGGCAATGTCGAGCAATTCGTCGATCTCGGACGCGGTCAGGTGCCGGCCTTCCGCCCGCCTGTTATTGGAGGCGATATTGATCGCGATACTGTAGAGATAAGAATCCGCGTTACGGACGTCCGTCAGTTCGCCGCCACGCTTCAACCGCATCCAGGTGTCGTGCAAGGCATCGCTGGCGAGATCCGACGAGCCCAGATAGCGCGTCAGTCGTTTCTTGAGGTCCGCATAACGTGTCAGCAAATGATGCTGAAGCGCGGCCCATCCGGCTTCGGTCATCGCGCGACACTCGCCGGCTGGACACTGGAACTGCTGCATTGGGCGAGCAGGTCCTGTGTGATCAAGGTCACGATGGGCTGCTCGAATCCCGGAGGTGGCGCCTCGCCGACAGGCAGACGCCGGACCATCTGAACAAACGCCGCATCCATACCGGGCTCGCCGGTCGAACTCAAAGGCTCAACCCTGACAACCTGACCGGACGAGTCGATCCAGAAGCCAATGGCCATTCGATAGCCGCCCTCGCGAATCCGCTCATCCGCGCAGAACGCGCGTTTGAGGCCGGTCTGGACGCGCCCGTAATAGCTGCGGATACGCTGGGTCGGTTCGAGCGGAGGTGCATTCTGCACGGCGGGATCCACAACAAGCATGGCGCCGTCCGTTGCCATGAATTCGGCGATCAAACCAGTCCCTGTGACCAGCCGGCGCAGCGCCGCAGCGGGCAACATCGGTCCCTTCACGGTAGTGGATTGAAGGCCGGCCGCCAGTTTCGCGTCGTAAATGACCTGCCATCCCGAGGCGACGCTATACGCCTCGATGGCTTTTTCGAGCGATTGCGAAGGAAGATCGAAGTCAACGGGATCGTGCCGCCCCACCGACAGCGCCTGCGCCTCTTGCCCGCTTACCGCCGAGGAAAGCCCTCCGTTTGCAGTGAACGCAAGGCAAAGAGCGCAGAATATCGACTTCATATTTGCTCGCACGGGCCGCAACACACCGCGACCACCACCGACGCCGGTCAACACGACCTTCTCTGGAGGATTACTCCATGCCGGGAGTTTCACGCTAGTGCGTCTTTCTTACAAACTTGTGTCACATATTTACGCCCCCGCTTAAGCGGTGGGCGGTTGGAAGATCTTGGCATGGCAAACCGTGTCCGGCTCGTCCTTATTCAAGACATATGCCTCACCCGTTCCGAGGCGCTTGATAAATGCAGGATGGAGCCTGAACTGGTGGACAGATCGCGACGAAGCCGAGTCTGTCCGTTGACCATCAACGACCTGAGCGGTGTATTCGACCAGTTCCGTTGTCGAAAACAACCCGGCGACGATCTCTGCGTCTTCGGAGCCGGTCAACTCGTGGGTGATGAACGTGTTGACCGAGCCGATGACCTGACGTCGAAAGTCGTCCGAACCACTTGCCGAGAAATCAGCCCAACTCTGAGTAGTTAAGCAAACGCACGCCCCATATGACCTTCCCATATTGATCAGGTTCAGGGTCGTTGTCGGATTCGCGAAGAACGAGAACTCATCCATGATCAGCAGAATTCTCTTTCTGCTCTTGACCAATGTCGATTTCAGGTCGCCAACGATAAGCGATGCGAGCACCGAAGCCGCGTCGGGATATTGCAACGCTGGCAATCCGACATAGGCTATTCCAGACTCTTTGCGAAGCTGCCTCAAGTTGAGAATCGGACGGTCCTGCCGCCTCGCTTCGGCAATACTTAGCAAATGACCGAAGTCTGAATCAGTGATGGTCTCGACCACAGCTTCGAGACTTTCCATCACCTGCTTCTCGTTGCTGCGGCGCCGCACAATCTGTGCCTTCATCTGATCGAAGTCTTGCCGCCTGCCGGCGCCGCGCTTCGCGAGTCCCAGCATGTTCTTCACCGAGAGGCTTCGCGAAAACGTGTGCAGGTCCTGAACGATCCTTCCATATTGAAGTGCCTTGAATGTCGTCTGCGCGTGAGCAGAGCTGAGGCCCTTGAAATGGGCTTCGCTCCACTCCCGAAGTTGAATCACAAGCTCTTTCTGCTCGGTCGGCCGTTTGCCGCTGAACGCGTCGTAAGCACAGCTTCGGGTCGGACGACCTGCATCCAGCGGGTAGAATTTGCGCTGATGCAGTTTTGCGATCTTTGCCAGCTCATTTCGGACCTCCAGATCGCCCTTTCCATCCAGATAGATGACCGGGATGCCGAGACGCGCACATTCCGCGGCAAGCCGCAGGACTGTGACGGTCTTTCCTCGTCCGGACCGGCCCGTCACCACCACATGGCGGGAGAGTTGGTCTAGGCTGATCCGTACAGCCATGCCGGTCATGGCATCTGCGCCAAGCAGAATGTGCAAGCCGGTGTAGCTCTGCGCTAAGCGCTTGATCAGATATCCTCTGATCCGCGCGTATGGTGGCGGCTTCCGCTGTTTCGATTTTCCGAAGACCTGAGAGGTGGGCGAGTTCAGTTCATCTTGCTGGAACAGCAGCCAAGAACCGCCAATGATCAATCCGATCGCGCCGGCAACCAGCCAAGTTGACGGCTGCAACGAGAGCACCAGCCATCTGATCCAAATCGGATGCGAATGTCCGGAAGCATCCACGGAGCTGCTAAAGAGCCCGAAAAAGCCTGTCAGGTAGACGATGGTGTCACCGCTCAGCCCTCCCCATACGATTGCGAGAGCGCCGAGGGCAAGCGCGACAATGCCCGTCCTGGTGAGGTTGCCGAAAAACCAAGCCGGCAACCTGACTGCGAGAGCGGCAACGATCCCCATCCACGACAGGACACCGAGACCGCAAATCGCAAATCCCAGTCCGCCGAAGAACATGGCGAAGTCATGGGCCGTCGTAGACGTATTCGACTGATCGTTTTTCAACTTAGGCACCATGAGTTTCGGGGGGAAGAGATGAGGACGACGCGCACCTTGTCCTCGTGACCATCGATAAATTTGCGAACGTACCGACCCATGCTCACATCCGGAACGAGGTAATAGACCTCTGCGTACAGCTTGCCGGTTCCATAGGCATCGATGATCGCCTGCAGCCTTGCCGGAGCCTTCATCGATAGCTCCAGTTCAATAGCGATCGGGCGCCCCTGCACCGGGACGAACTCGATATCCGGAATGTGGCTGCCTTTGATGCCGCGAACACGCAGGTTCTCGCGGATCCTGCGATCGGGATTCAACGTCCCCTTGCCAAACATGGCGAAGAGGCGTCGCTCCAGATCGACGGCCATCGAGTCATGACGCCAAGTCGCCAGACGAATGCCGGGCAAAGGCCTCAGCGTATCACCCGCGATCGAACAGCCATCCTGAGTCACCGCGATCGGCTGGATGCTTAGTCCATTGACATAATGCCGCTGCAGCAGGCCAGCTTCGATGAGCTTCCGAACTCGCCTCGCAGCCGTACTGAAGTCCACATCCCACCGGTTTGCTATCTGCTCAACCGTGACTCCGTTCCACCCGTTCACCCAGGGCAACACATCAATGTCACGCTTAGTTACGATCATGATGCTCTCCCCTGCTGAAGATTCTTGTTGACTTCCCTTTCCTTCCCCGGGCGCCGCCCACCGCACCAGGTCATCAACAGAACAGAAGCCGTGCTGAGAACCCGACCCCATGCAATCAACAAACTCTCGTTGGTGGCGTGGGGTCGGGTTCTCAGAACGGCGCAAAGCGCCCGAAGGACGGGCGAAAAACAGGCGTGACCTGCCCACCCGCGGTGGGCGGCGCCCAGGGCACCTCGCACGCCAAGCGGCGGGGCAAGTGAAGAGCCGCTACGATGCCGCGAAAACAGCACCCCCTGGCTGGTGCCGGAAGAGATGCCGAGCATCAGGCAATCCCTCCTTCATCTGCACCACGGCTCTGCTTGCCGAGCCACGCGAGGAGATCCGTTTCACGCTTGGAGGCGCGCTCACGCTCGCGGACCAATTCCGCTTCCAGGGCGCCACGGTCGCGCTCGTGCCTGGCTTCGCAGGCCACAAGGGTCGCCTGCTGCTGAGCCAACTGCTCGGACAGCGCCGCCACCCTCTCCTGCAACACCGCGTTCTCGGCCCGCTGATCGGAAAACCTCCCGGTCAAGGCGTCCGTGGAAACCTTGAGCGTGACCACCTCGTCGGTGCGCAAAGCGAGATCATGCTCCAGACGACCGATCTCCGCTGCCGAGCGAACGCGATCAAGCTCGTGCGCACGGTTGGCGTCGTCGAGAGCGGCGATAGCGCTGTCACGCTCCACCTTGGCATCCGCCGCGGAAGCGAGGGCAGCTTCCACCGCGATGCTGTTGTCCCACGCCTCATCGCCCGCTCCCGAGGCTGCATCTTCGAGGTCGGTCTCCCGCTCGTCGGCGGCCTGCTTGTCCGCCGCAAATTCCGCGGCCTGATGCGCGAGCAAAATCTGATAGTGCTCGGACATGGCCGAGCGGTCGGTCGCCCGGCCAGCCTGGAACGCCTTCGACAGATTGTCGAAGGCGTTGCGAACAGCTTCGATGGCCTTCTCGACCTCGGGAAGATGCGGCAGAGCATCCGTAGCCACGGTGCAGCTCTTCTTGGTCCCGGCGCGGCGGCGGGGCTGGTCGCCCTCCATGGCCTCGATCAACAGCATGAAGCTGCTCGCCATGCCCCGCGAGTTACTGCCATGTTCAGCAGCAACCATTTGTCTCGTGATATAGAGATCGGACGCGGTCGAACGAAGTCGGCAGTATGCCGCTCTGTATTCTTCGAATGTCCGCTGTCTCGCAGGCGGCATTGCCGCCACTGTTGCCAGCGCCTCATCGCGTGTCATCGCCGTTCCTTCCGGTACTTCCGGTATCTACCGGAAGGCCTCGGAAGGTCGCGTCGCGCACGCTTCCGCGGCGCCAAGGCAGGGTTACGATGATATTCAGGATGAAAAGGCCGGGCGCCGCGCGGGTCCATCAAGGCAAACGAAACGGACGCCGAGGCGTCCGTTCGGTTGCTTGAGACCGAGGGGCCATTTTTGGGCCGCCCGACACCACCGCGGTTCAATCGACCGCGTCCCACAGGGACAAAGGCTTTTTGCGCCGTCCGCAAGCGCGGCCGGGGTACCTGGACGGATCGGCTATCCGCCCTGCGTGGCTACGGCACACTCTCAAACGAATGTGCCGACCATGAGTCTGGTAGGTCACCCGATCACCGGAGAAGCCCGGATCACCTAGACCATCCACCCGATGCCGAAGCGGAGCAGACGGCCCACCGCATATGCGGAGGATCAAGATACAATATGGATTGCAAATCGAAGAAGAGCAACCCTCGCAGCTATTGGAAGCGCGCTATCATTAACACCGACCTTTTCAGTGCAATAAACTGTATCTCAATTTAGAACTTTTCCGTTGCTTATAACGACAAACATCAAGTTAAAGTCACCACGGTGCTGCTTGTTTTCGCAGGCGCAGCTCAATCGGATCGGCTGATGCTACTGCGAATTGTCGCATAGATATCGACGATTGGATCAAGAGCACGCAAGATAACTATCAAAGCATAGCGTACTCCGCTATTCCACGCACCGAGCGATGAACGAGACCGACACCATCCGGAGACCGGCTTCAGATATACCGCTACGCAGTCCCAAAGATCACACGGCTCGTGCCATAACACTCAGATGGCTTCCGCTCTACGGCGCGGCAAGTCGATCTCGCTCCTCCGCCGTCAATTTGCCCTTCTCACCTTCCGACAACTGCCCCATGCCGACAAACTGAACCGACCCCAACGGATCGTAGACCTGCGCCCGCTGCCCGCGGGAACGACGCTCACCCTCGTCTTTTTGCTCTTCGCCACCCTCGCCTCCGCCATAGCCGAGCACCTCGACAATGATCACCGACGGCCGCTCATTGCCGCTGCCCTGGCCGGGGATCGCGGTCTGCTGCGTCGCCGCCGTGGCATTCGATGTCGTGAGTGCAGCCGAAATGCTGGGTGCTTGCACCATCGGCACGCCGGAGACATTGCCCTGCGCCGTGATATTCGCGGCATTGATGATCTGCAGAGCGACCAGATTGATGTTGCGACCGCTGACACCGGCTTCGCCGATATCGATGGTGCCTTGCGGCGCGATCAGGTCGATATCGCCGCTCGCGATGCCAGGGATGGCACTGCGTGCCGAGATGCCGGCACCGGAGGTTGGGGCGTTCGGCGAGATGATCACATTGCCGTAGTCGTCCTGCACGCGCTTGGCAGGGGTGTAGCCGATCGTGGTCTTGGCGCCGCGGCCGGCATTGATGTCGCCTTGGTTCGACCAGGCGATGATGTCATCGCCGAACACGGTCATGATACGCGACAGGCCGAGCAGCAGCGAACCCTGCGAATAGATTTGGATATCGCCGCCGCCTTGCGTCAGCAGGCCGGCATTGGCACCGGGCACGACGCCTTCGACGCCGACAATCACCCGGCCGCCCGGTGCCAGCATCTGGATATCGCCGCCGAACAGCGTGCGCACCGAACCGTCGCGCGTGGTGCGGACCGGCGGATTGGCGGTGCTGTAGGATTCCGTGCTGAACAGCGTGATGTCGCCGCTGCGCGCGATGGCATTGCCGCTCGCATCCTTGTCCGGGAACAGCGTTGCGATCGCTTCGCGGCCGCGTATGTAGTTCTGATAGCGCGAGCTTTGCGGATCGTTATATTCGCGCCCCGCTGCCGTCAATTCGGCGAAATAGACCTGGCGCAGGAAGATGCCGCGCTGATCGGCATCAAGGCCGGCGAAATAGGCCCTCGCCTGCTCCGCCGTGCCATTGAAGCCGAAGCGCTGCGCGAGCCAGTCGGCCAGCTCCTTCTCATAGGTCTTGGCCACCTTGCCGGGCTGATCCGCCAGAGGCGTGCCAGTGACGGCGAGATTGGCGTGATCGAGATAGCGCGCGGCGAGCGTGGCATAATCGGGAGCAGCCACGCCCGTGCCGGCCTGCACCAGGATCGAGGCGCCCGGGCGGGTATCGCCCACCGCGATCGCGCCAAGGCTGACGAGTTGGCCCTGATCGGCGAGATAGATATTGCGGCCGGCGCCGACGTCCAGCAGGCCGGGGCCTGCAACCATCATCTTGGCATAGAGCACGTCGCGCCCGGCCCAGAGGATCGAGACATCATCCACGTCGTTGTTCAGCGCGAGGCCGGAAACATTCACGAGGTCACGCCCTGCCCGCAACCAGAGCGGCTTGGCAGCGATCGAAATGGTCATCGGGGCAGAGCCGGACGGCGTGACGACTGTCTGATCACCGCTACGGAATTCTACGATGTCGCCTCCAACAGCGTAGAACCGGGCCGGCAGCGGATCGCCGGCATGCAGATTGCTTGTGACCGACTTGAAGGCGGTCGCGTCGGCAAAATTCGTCGAGAGGGAGAAACGCGGCCGTGCGATGGTGCCGACCGTGCCCGCGACGTCGCCGCCGCCGATATGGATGCTACCGCCAGCGCCGTAGATCGACTGCGCCGCCAGGAGATCGAGCTGCCCGCGTGACGTCGGGAACAGGGTCGTGCTTCCATCGATGTAGATGCTGCCCGAAAGCGCGGAGAAGCCGAGATTCGGGAATGCGTTAGTATACAAATTGTGGTTTGCAGGTCCGCTCGCCGAGCTGCTGCCAAACCCGGCTGTCGATTGCTTGAACGGCGTCAGATTGCCGCCAGCCGAGAAGGCCGAAAGGGTCGTTTCGTCGGTATAGAGCGAAAACATTGTGCGCCCGCCCCCATCGAAGCTTTGGCCGCCGCTGGTATAGGGCGATGTGTTCATGCGGTTGGTAATCGTACCGGGATCGACCGTTTGTCCGATGACGAGATCACCGCGCGCCGCAACGGTTGCAATGTTGTCGCCGGACAACATCGTGAAGCCGCCGGAAGACAAGCCGAGATTGGCGGTGAAGAGGTCGGGTCCACGCGGATCGCCCGTGCCCGTTCTACCATAGGCGAGATCGACACGGCCGATCGCGCCGGCGCCGATATCGACCAGGCCGCGCAGATTGGCGACGACTCCGTTGAGATCATTGGCCATCGGCGTGACGCTCTGCGCATTATTGCCGTTGATCGAACTTCGGTTCAGTCGCGGATGCAGCGGGTTCATTGCCCCCGCAATATCGAGGGTCAAATCGCCACCGCCGGTCTTGAGGACCGAGCCGTCGTCGAGCCGGCGCCCGGTGCTGCCGATGGCGATGTTGAGACCTTGCGACCTTGGCGCATCCTGTGATCCGCGGCTCTCGATGACGCCGGCGTCCCCGCCGACGCTGATCGCGACATTGCCGCCGCCGAGCGTGCCGATGCCGCTGAAGCCGGCCACGACGAGAGGCTGGTTGGTATTGGAGGAATCGATGCTGTAGGCACCGAAATTGATCCACCAGGCCGTCTTCAGCCCCTGTTCGGCGCCGCCTTGCGTCCAAAGCCAGTTGCCGACATAGGATGAAGCGGTGGCACGCTGCATACCGCCTCCGGCACCGACGATGGTGCCGGTCATGTCGCCTCCGACATTGATCGTGAGATTGCCGCCGTGCTCGGGATACCAGGCTTGATATTGGCTTCCGGCCACCGCCGAGTCGTATAGCGCATATCGGTTGCCGAGAACCTTGCCGTCCGTGAGGCCTCGCGGCAGGCCATAGGGATTGGCGCCATTGCCATCTAGGAGCGCGGCCGACTGCGTACCCGCGGTGTAGATGCCGTAGAGCGTCTGTTGATCGAATTTGCCACCGGCCAAGAGGTCGAGATCACCAGTTCCGGTGCGGATAACGCTGAAGATCTCTTTCTGCGTTCCTGCAAGGACGTGCTTGTCCGACAGAACCAGATTGCCGCCGCCGTTGAGCGTATCCGCCATTCGCAGCGCTTGCTGGCTTGCGGCTCCGATATCGGCGCCCGAGCCGAGCCGGATGTCCCAAGACTGGGAACCAGGCGCCAGCATGGGAGCGACAGCCCACAATTGTCCGGCGCGCAATGAAAGGCTTGGAATACCTGTCGTCCATGCCGGCAAGGTGCCGGCTTCGGTCAGAAGCTTGTCGGCGATCATCGTGACTGTGCCGCCGTTGAAGTCCAAAGCCACATTCTTCGGCCAGGTGACGCGATCGACATCGACGGCGAAAGGCAGGCTCATCCCGGTGCCGAGCTTCGTGCCTTCGCCAAGCACGGTGCCGGCCGGGATCGTGTCGCCGACATTGAATGCCTGGGTCGATGTCACCACGGTTCCGGTCGCGGTGACGGCGGACGCCAGCGTGTAGCTCCTTGCCAGCGTGACCTGCGCCGGCATCGCGAAATTCGCCCGGAGCTGCGGCGCCGCTCCGTAGATGGTCGATGAAAATACCGTCCCTGCGGAAATGTAACTCCCCGCTGAAACTACCACATCAACCGGCGCGATCGAACCGGAATTCAGGTCAAGCGTTTGAAGCAGCGCGCCTGCCGGCAAGACATCGCCCGGAGCGTAGTAAACATAGTTGCCGTTCACGACCGCAGATGCATAGACGCCATTGCCAAGCGTGATCGGGCTGGAAATGAGATACTCACCCAAATACACATACATGTACATCGGCACCGCTTGGCCGGCGGGGATCGGAATGTCCGACGCGAGTGTGAAAGCCTGCGCCACCGGCACTCCGGCTTCCGCGATCACGACTCGCCCGAAGGTCGCATCAAAATCCAATACCGATCCGGTTTCGAAGGTCGCCCCCTTGGGAATAGTCGCGCCTTTGGGCAACGCGTAGGCGTTTTCGGTCATCCCACCAGGGAATGTGACGATGGCGCTTGCCCAGCCATTGTCGTCAGGGGTACCGGGCGGCGGCGCGAAGCCGTCGGTGACCGAGCCTTGGATGGAGAGATCGCCGCCGGCGCGGATCACAAGCGCGCCCGGCTCGCCCGAGCCGTAGATCGCAGTCTTCTGCGTATGCGGATTGACGCTGTCATAGCGATAGCGCGACAGGTCGATATCGTTCTTGATGGTGAGCTTGCCGTCCTCGGTCGCGGGCGCGATCTCCACACCCGGACGGAGATGGAATGCATCGGTGTAGCGGCTGAGCCCGCCGAGGCGGCCGCGCAGATCGCCATTCGCCAGTGCCGCCTGCATGAAAGCTTCGCTGCGCTGATGCACCTGGTCTAGCCCGACCGAGCCGTCGGCGCCGATCGGATTCGTCCCGCCGTTGTCCTGCACGATAGTGCCGTCAGCATCGGTCGGCTGGTAGGTCCATAAGCCATTGACTGCGATGCTACGCGCGCTTCGGATGTCGTAGTTGCCACCAGCATCGATGTCGATATCGCCGCCTGTTTCGCTCATGCGCCGGGCATTGATGGTGAGCGTTCCGCGTGCGACGGAATCGGCCGAGCGCAGATCGATGGTCGCACCCGACTGCAGCGTGACCCGTCCCGCTTTGCTGGTGAGTTCGACAATGGCACGGTTGGGACTGTCGATAGCGTCGCCGTCGCTATCGACGCGCAGCACGGTGCCATGCGCGTCGAGCATTGAGCTAGCGCCGAGCGTGAGCCCGTCGCGAGCCGCCAGGCGGATCGTGCCGACACGTTCGCCGCTGGCATCGATCCTGCCGTTGACGGTGAGACTTCCGCCATCGACCGAGATCGTCACGAGATTGGCACGGATTTCGTCGCCGACGACAAGATCGCCCTGCTTGGTCTGGAACGAGCGCTCGCCGAAGATTCCGCCAGCCGTGAGACGCGCATTGAGACCCGCGAAATCCGCGATGGTCCCGCCGCGGATGGCAACGCCACCAGAAAGCCACGGCAGCATCACGCCACCGCCGGCATGATAACTACCGCTCGCGGCGCCCCGGATCGAGCCCGCAAGCGCGATATTGCCCTTGAGCGCCGCCACCGAGAGCGAACCGGCTGCATTGTTTTCAGCAGAGAGATCGATGACGGAGCCGGCCGACTGCATCACGCCGCCATCGGTGCTTTCCACCGCAACGGAGCCGCCCCAGCTATACTGGGTCACGTCGAACATCGCGACAGCCCGCCCCGACACATCGATGTGCGAACCATCGGCGAGCACGATATCGTTCTTGGCCGTAAGACTCAGGCGCCCGCTCGGCAGCACGACCGCCGAGGCGATGGTGATCGTATCACCCTTGAGGTTCAGCGTAGCGCCGAGCGCGTCGGAATTGCTCGTTCCGAGATCGGCACCCGCCGGTGCCAGCACGTTGAGCGCGCCGCCTGCGGTGATCGACAGCGTCGAGCCAGCCGCGCCGCTAAGCAGCGGCGTCGTCAGGTTGAGAATACCGCCGGTGCCGGCATAGGTCTTCGGATTGTAGTTCGCATCCGGGCTCGGCCCGAACTGATAGACAGTCAAGTTGCCCTTGTTGTTGCCACCAATCATGCGTGAGGCAGTAAGATTGACCGAGCCGAATCCCAGCATCAGCCGCTCGAGCGCGGTCTGATTGTCGGGGCGCATGCGATCCGCGTAGCCGAGCGAAATCTCGCTGGCGATGAAATTCAAAACTCCGCTGCCGGTGCCAGCCCCACCGGGGCTGACCGCGCCCGGAAGCAAACTGGCTCCGGCCCCAAATGGAACAGTTGCGTCGCCATTCCATATTCCAGACCAGACCAGTTTGTCGGTTGTCAAGCTCGCGACGTCGCTGCTCGAACCATAGCCATAGACCGCTGGCGTGTTGAGCACGAGCTGCGCCAGGCTCGATCGGCCGGTCGCCGGCTCGATGGTGGACAGATCGACCGTGCCGAACACGTTGATCGAATTGCGCGCCGTCAGCGTCAGGCTTTCGAGCTTCGGAATGCCCGCGCCTTGATTGCCGGCGATGAGCCGGTCAAAGATCTGCTGGTTGAAACTCAGACCGAGGGGGAGAATGCCGGCGGGCAGCGCATTCAAGGTCTCGTCCGTGCCGATATTGACCGCGGAGGCACCGAGTTGCAGGTGCCGCGTGCCGTAGCTCACATTGGCGCCGAGATTGACGGTCTGGTTCGAAACCAGTGCGATCGACTGCTCCGAATAGAGCTGTGTCGTACCGGAGCAGGCGGAGCCGACGCATCCCCCGATATCGACCCGTCCGCTCGTCGAAGAGTTAATTGACGGAAGGAATTCCAGCATGCCGTTGGAGACCGCCAACACGCTGGGCGCGAGGAACAGATCGAAGATGTAGCCATCGGACGAGTCGAAACTCGACGGGCCGCGCCCAAGTGTCGTGATCGTCGCACCGGCTTCGACCAGGATGCTGCCGTTCATATTGGTGGCTAGCATCACCTCGCCGGCACTCAGCACAGCGCCGCTGCGGATCACAACCGTACCAACCGTAGAGCCGACAACCAGTCGATAGCCGGGGAAGCCATCGCCTGACGTCTCACCTGTCGCCGTGCCTGCCCCAAGAGTCGCACCGATCAGCAGACGCGGCGCCCCGATGGCGCTCAAGGCATGGTCGGCAATCGAAATAGAGCCCGCGGTCTTTGATGAGCCGGCGCCCAATATCTCAAGCGTACTGCCCCCAAAACTGGACGTGCTATCCGTGCCAACGCCGGCATAGCCGGCATTGCCACCTTTCACCCCGGCGAATAACGCGGTGCCGTCGAACCGCAGCGGTGTCGCCGCCAGCGTCGCCTGTGACGTGAAGGCCAGGGTCAGCTTGCGCCCGTCCATCGGCAACAGCGGCCGCGGCCAGCCGAGGTGGGCGGCGCGCGTGATCGCAAAGTCGGAATAGTTTGTCTCGTTATATTGCGCATGCGCACGAACGGTATCAGCCGCCGAAATGATCACATGGTTGGGCAACGAGGTCCGGATATTGGTGCCGGAATAGCCGAGATAGGCCTGTGTGAGATAGGAGCCGCTCGCGGTTTCCCGCACGCCGGCACCCACCGGGTTTTCGGCGGCGCCAAGTTCGATGCGGAACGCTCCAGGCATGAGCGCATAGGTGGATGGCAACAGCGTATAGGTGCCTGCCGGCAGGCCCGGCACACCGGCCGGCACGGTGATTTGCCGTCCGACCACCGGATTACCGTTGCCGGCGTCTGGCGACACCGGCGCATAGCCGCTGCGGTAGCCTGGAACGATCGCATAGACACCGTTGCCGAGATCGCTGTAATTCAGCGCCGGATTGGCCGCCGCGAGCGCGTATTTCAGCACATCGACCGAGCCGCCGCGGCCGCTGATAAAGCCGGCGCCCGTGAGTTCGCCGCCGCCCTGCAGATCGATCACCGCGCCACTGCGCACATCGATGCTTGCACCGCCGAGCGTCACACCGGTCAGTCGAGAACCTGCGATGCTGTCGAAGGAGACCTTCTTACCATCATGGATCCAGCTCAGGCCATCCGCCGTGCCGCCATAAGGAAGGCTCACCCCCGCGAGCGAGACCGAGGTCACGCTGCCGGGCAGCAGGTTGACCTGTTTCGCAGTGACGCCGACCGTGACAAGCCCGCCGGGCGCGCGGACGATGCCGCCCTGATTGACGGTCTCAGCGTCGAGCGTGAGGCTCCCGAATGCCGAAGAGGGCATATCCGGCGTCCAGCCATAGCCCTGGATGGTCAGCGTGCGCACGGCGCCGATGCGCGCAGCGACGCCAGTCGCGGGATAGACCTGCGCCGCCGTGACTGTGAGATCGCGTGACGCACTGATCTGGGTTCGAACCTGGTTGACACCGGTCGGGAAGGTCGCGTCAGCGACGCCCGATCCGTCATTCTGCAACAGTCGCAGATCGCCGCGGCTGACCAGATCTATCTTACCAAAGCCGTTGCGCTGGACGGCCAGCGTTCCGCTAACCTGCGGGACCGTGCCATCCAGACCGAAGCCGACCAGATCGCGGATGTCGATCAGATCAGCATCGACGCGGAACGCTGCGTTGGCCCCGTTCAGCAACACGCCGGTGTTGCGAGACACCGCCAGCCGTTGGGCATCCGGCGAGATCAGATGCTGCGTCGCACCGGCCAGCATGACATAAGGCGCCGCCAGTTCGATGCGGGAGGTGGTCGGTGCAGCGTGGCTGAGCGCAAAGGACGCGCTATAGAGACGAAGGTTCTGCGCCATCTGCAGCGAGACGTCGCCATCGAAGCTGATCAGCCCGGTGGAGAGCAGCGACAGATTGCCGAAGCCACCGGCGGAAATCCGGTCCACGCCGATCCGCGCGGTGCCGACCTTGAGCGCTGCATCGCTCGCGCCGGGCTGCAGCGCTGCTGTAAGCTTGCCGGCGCCCTGTGATTGCGCGATCACGAATTCGCGCGGCTGCAATACACCGTTGGTCACCGTATTCGCGTCATAGAGCGGCGCTTCGAGCGCAAATGCCAGCGTGCCGCCAGCGGCCCCCGCGCCACCCGCGGCTGCGCGCAACGTGCCGTCGAGATACAGGCCCATATTGGATTTGACGATGATGCTGCCGCCATCGCTTGCAATGAAAAGCGGCGCGGCACTGCCCCGCACGAAACGGTCACTGACCGGCACATCGATGATCGCGCTGGTGCCGGACGCATCGAGGACTGCGCCTGGACGAATGATGGCAAGCATATCCGGAGAGATCGATTTGCCTTCGATTTCCCAATCGAGATCACCGCCGATGGAGATCGTGCCGCCAGCCTGAACGATGCCATAACGGCGGCCCGACCTGTCGCGTGCGGTGACCGCACGACCGGCGACATCGAGCACTGCATTGTCGCCGATCCAGATCGAGTGGCTATGCGCCGATCCGTTCGGAAGCGTTCCGGACAAGGAGTCGATCGAGATCGTGCCACCGAATGCGTTCAGCGTACCATCGACCGTGATTTGCTTGATGCCGCCGCGCATATTGCCGACCAGCGCAATCTCGCGGCCGGCATCGACGGAGATCACCGCCCCGGTGCCGACACGGATGGCGCCCTCGGACCGGAGCATCAGATCGCCGCCGATACGTTGATCGAGAACACCCGCGGCCGGATCTTCCAGATAGAGCGGCGGCGTCCAGATCTCGAACGTGGCACTGCGCCCGCTGCCGGTCGGCAGCGACAGCGCCGCCGAAACCTGCCGGTAGACGGGGGTCTCGACACTGATCCGCGCCTGCTCGGCGACAACCACGCCCATATGGCCAGTCATGTCGTAATTCGCGAATCCGGACCGGAACAGTGATGCGTCCAGTTCGAGCAAAGCCCGGACCGGCACATTTCGCGAAACGGCAGCTCCTGCGCCAATGATCGTTCCGCTCGCGAATACAACATCGCTCGGAGCGACGGCGCCCGCCGCCATGACACCCGAGGATGGCGGGATCGGAATGCCGTTCGGAAAGACATTCCCGGGTACAATGTAGTTGGTCGGGAATTGAATGGCGTTCGAAGAGAACCGGACGATCTGCGAGCCTTTTGGGATCGTCGGCTGTGAATAGAAGTTGGCGCTCGCTGTTAGTTGAGATCCGAGCGGGTTAATGTAGACGATCCTGTAACTCGAGGCGGCGTTTGCCGTTGCCGGCAGTTGCCAATCAGCTGCCAGTGTCACCAGATTGTCCGCAGAGAATTGCGGCGTGGCTCCGAGTACCTCCCCTGGCGCCGCGACCGTCCTGGTGTAGTGGAAATCCGCCGGAAGGATTTCGCCGCTGCGGACAATGAAGTCCTCCGTCGCGACCAGATCAATCGGCGCGATTTCGCCTGCCGCAAGCTCGCCATTGTTGCGCAGAATCCGGCCACCGATGACCACGCCCGGCCCGGACGAGATCGTCAGTTTGCCGCCGCCGGCCATGCCATAGGCAATGATATCGCCATTGAGAGTCAACCCACCGAGCTGCGACGTTGTGGCAACGTCGCCCGCATTGACATAGTAGTCCGCAGCCAGCGTGACGTCTCCGCCCTTGCCGCCCTTGATCTTGCCGTTGATACCGACAAACGCGCCCGACGATACGTCGATGAGGCTGCCTTGGGCCGTGCTGACATCGCCGGTGGAAACCAGGCTCACATTGCCGCCATCGATAAACGCAGCCTTGTTGTTGTCGGCACGATCGATCTTTGCATTCACCCAAAGCCCGCCGACATCGAGCGTTACGCCTTCCCGCAGCGTCACACCGGACTTGCCATCGATCATCAGTCCGCGTGGAACTTGGTTCGGCGTCGCGGTCTGGAATACATTGGTCACCGCAAGGCGGCCGCCATGGGCGGTGACATCCGCGGCGAGATCGACATTCGGCGCTATCAGGTTCAGGACGCCGCCATCGGCCAGCGTCAGGGCGCGCTCGATGGTCACCTTGCCCGCGGTCGCAAGATCGAGCCCTCCGAGCTTGATGCCGTTCAGGCGCCCCGCATCAAGCCACAAGCTCTTGTTGCGATCCGCCGGCAGCGCCGCCGCGAGATCGAGACCTGCGGTGATATCCGCGATGTCGCCGATCTTCACATCGGTGTCGAACACGCCGACTCGCCCGAAATAATTATAGTTGCCCGACGCCAGCGTCGCCGCCTGCGCGACGATCGTCTGCGTCGCCTTGTAGCCGTCGGTCACGCCGCTCGGGCGCTTGCCGTTCTGCCGTCCGCCTTGCACCACATCGGCAATGATGTCCGCCTCGAAGACCGCCGTCGGCGTCGCCAGATTGAGCCGTCCGGCATCGCGGCCCACGGTGTAGCCATCCTCCCAGCGGATGGAGTTGCGGCCGCGGTCGAAGATGGATGTCCAGATTTCGGTGAGGCGCTTGTCCTCCTGCCCCTGGATATTATGCGAGCGGCGGAAGCTGCCCGCAAAATTCGCGAATTCGAGATCGCCCGGCGCGTTGTCGATGCTGTAACGGCGCCCGTCGCGGCTGATCAGATTGGTGGAGCGGATATAGCCGCCGGAAAAATCTAGCGAGCCGCCGGACAGATCGAACACCGCGCCTTTCTGCGCGATCACCACGTCGGAAGCGAGCGTGATGGTGCCGCCCACCGCCGCCCACTCCCCGATGCCATGTGCGGTGTTGGCGAGATAACCGCCGACTTCCAGCAAGCCGCCGCCGGTGTAGTAGCGATCGGAGTCGTAGCCGCCGGTGCCTGCGGGCACCAAGGTCAGGTTGCGGATATCGATCCAGACATTCTCGTTCTTGAGCACGCTGCCATCGCGGTTCTGCGGGGAGTCGCGCAGCTCATTGCCCTGGATGTTCACCTGCATGTTGTTCGCCGCCATGGCAAGCGCGACATTGCGGATGCCCGAGACATCGAGCGTGGCGCCCGTCTCGGTGATAATCCGCGATTTTGCCGACACCGCGATCTGACCGCCTTGTGCCGCGGTATATGAGCCGCCCTTGAAGGTCACCTTGCCGCCGCTCACGACTTCAATGCGCGACTGATCCTGGCGATCGGCCAGCATCGAGAGATTGTCGAACACACCCGGCACGACAGCCGCGCGCGCCGCATTGGCCGCGTTCGAAGCTGCAATCAGGCCGTCGCGCTGGCTGTCGAGCGCGGTCTCAGTGCTGTCTAGCTCCGGCAGGATCGCGGTGAGCGCCGCTGCGCCTAGCGTGATCGCACCTTCTTGATCGGAAGCCCGGTTGAGCAGATGGATAGTGCCGCGAGTGTTGACGGAGGTCGTCGCCAGCAGCGCGCCATTCTGAAGAAGATTGCGGCCAGCCAGGGTGATATCGCCCTGCTGCGCGAAGATCAGGCCATCATTGCTGACCCGGCCGGCGCTGCTTTGATCCTTGAACTGCGGCGAGATCTCGATGCCTCGCGTCGTCGAGACTGAATTTGCGTCGGTGGAAAAACCGCGCCGCAACACAAAATCGTCGCCGGCTGCAAGGATCGTCTGCCCCTTCGGCGTCGCGATTGCGCCGCTATTGCTGACTTCGGAGCCGATCATCAGCACATAACCGCCGCCCGCCGTCACCGATGACGGCGCGCGGGTGCCGATCACTGCGCCGGCTTCGACGACGACCTTGCCGCCGGTCGCCTTGAAATTCGGCGTGTAGACGGAGCCATTGAGCTCGCTGAAAATGCCGGTCTTGGCGAATTGGTCCGGCGTGATATCGGCAGCCGCCGCGATCAGCGAGCCGACATTGACCTGGCTGTTGCCGCCAAAGATGATGCCGTTCGGATTGATCACATAGACATGGCCATCGGCCTTGATGTTGCCGAGAATCTGGCTCGGCGCCGTTGCGTTATTGACGCGGTTGAGCGCCACCCAATTGCTGTTGCCCATCTGGTCGAAGGTCAGCGTGGTGCGCGCGCCAACATTGAAACTCTGCCAGTTCAGGATCGCCTGCTGGGCCTGCTGGCGGATATTGACCTGCGTCTGCCCATTGCCATCGACGCTCTGCGTCGGCTCCGAGGCGCCAACCCAGTTCTGCGGCGTGTTTGCGCCGCCCCAGCGCGGCGTATTGGGCAGCAGACCGCCTGCGGCCAACCCATTCGGCACGGCCACCGGCGCCGTCGCGGAGACCTGCGCGGCTGCCGCGGCCGCGCGAGCGGCGGCCTGCACCGCCTGGATGTCCTGAAGCGCCCGTGCGGCCCGCGCCAGCGATTGCTGCGACTGCGCCGCCGCGGCCGCCGCTTGCTGGGCAGCCTGCGCCGCCGCATCGGAGGCGATATTCGGCGCCGAGAGGCCGCCTGCGCTACCGCCGTTCAAGGCTCTGGCATTCGCGCTGCTCGACGCAAAAAGCATCATGCCAACGGCGAGTCCGCTGACCCCCGTCAGCAACCAATCCCTTGAAACCGACCGGCCCCGCTGACGGCTTTGACGACGATGGACGCGGAGCCTGGAAGTCGGGATGTGAGACGGCATTGGAAACTCTTTCAAAGGACAGCCATGTGCGCGCCAACCGGCGTGCGCGTTTGCCGGACTGGCCGGCTGCCCTTAAGGACGTCCGCCCCTGCACAAAGCGGAAATCGTCTCGATAAAATAAACGTTTCGAAAAAAGCCCCGCATTTCACACGTTTGTCGCAATCAGCTGACGATGACGATGCCGCCCCCGAGCGCGGTCGCCTTCACACCGAACACTTCCTGAAACTGCGTGACCACCGCATCGAGCCGGTTCAGCTTGAAACGCGCGCTGATCTGACGCCGGCCAAGCTCCGCATTCATCAGGACGATGCGGCCGGGACGATAGCGATTGATCTCGTCGATGACACGGGCAAGCGCTGCATTCTCAAACACCAGCATGCCGTCACGCCAACTGGATTCCACATCGGGATTTGCTGCGGAAACCGTGCCAAGGCCGGTCCGGTAACTGATCTTTTGCCGTGCCGCCACATCGGCGTCTTTGCCACCCAGGGCGACATCGATCCGCCCTGCGAGACACGTGACCTGTATATCGCCGCCTTCGCAGCGCACGACAAATTGAGCATTGGCGGCGGCAACGGCGCCCCGGCCAGCCTGCACCTTCACCGGGCGATCGCCGACCGTGATAGCAGCCTCCCCTTCGATCAGATCGATGAGTTGCTCCGGCCCCTCACCCGAAGCGACATTGAGACTGGTGCGGGTGTTCATCTCGACCGATACGTCGCCGGCCAGAGCCAGCCTGCGCTGCTCGCCGATCGCAGTTCGGTAGTCGGAGGAGAGTTCGGAAAGCGACGGCCACATGCCGAGCGGCGGACGGACCAGCATCGCGCCGCCAACGGCGGCGATCGATGCCGCGATGGCCCCGCCTACAAAACCACGCCGCGTCACCGCATCTCGGCGGCTTGCGCTTGTCTTGGCACCATGACTATCCGCAGCCTGCAGCGGCGTTTTGAGCATCCGCCACATTCGATCGGCCTGCGCATAAGCGGCCGCATGGCGCGGGCTCGTGGCTCGCCATCGTTCGAATTCACGCAAGTCCGCTGCGGTCGCGTCGCCAGTGGCGATATGGACGACCCAGTCCTTCGCCCGTGTGCGCAGCTCATCGGGGCTTTCGTCAGTTGTAGTCATGGGAGGCGGCGCATGTTCGGTCATTCCGGCCACCGATCGGTCGGCTTCTCGCGCGCATCGTCAACGTCGCCGGCCAGGCAAGCTTCGCAATGATCGAGCGCCTTGCGCAGTTCGAACCTCACCATTCGCGCCGATATGCCAAAACGATCGGCAATTTCATTCTGCGACAACCCATCGATCCGCGCCGCCATCAAGATCTGACGTGTTCGCAGCGGCAAAGTCGCGATGGCGCGGTTGAGGGCTTCCAATTCGGATCGGGATTCGATCTCGCGTTCAGGCCCAGGCGTGGGATCCGGCAGCAGATCGAGCGGGGCATCGACGTGATGTTGCCGCACGATGCGGCGGTCGCTGCGGCGCCGGTCTGTCGCAATGTTCATCGCCACCCGCAAGACATAGCCAGCCGGGCTCTGCACGGCGCCGATGTCATCACTGCGATACAGCCTCAGCCAGGTCTCCTGGAGGCTCTCGCTCGCCAGTTCTTCCGAGCCAAGACGTCGCGTCAGGCGTGATCTAAATTCGTCGTAACGGGCAACGAGCACGTCACGCAGCGTGATCCATGTCATCGCGATGACGCCTCGCCGGCCCATGTTGCGGCACATCGGCAAGCCACGAGGCCATACCGGCGAAGCGATCGCAAAATTGCCGGCAAAAGGCGCACGTCAGGAGGTCCCCCACCCCTATCTGGCCGCCATGTAGCGCCACTTTGTGACAATTCGACTACAAAACGACAAGCAGTGCGCCTAGCGCTCCGGGCAATCTGTCGCGCGACCGGGCTCGCGGGGCAACAAAGCCATGGTCAAAGGCTGCCGCAGCCCCGGCGGCGGTCGCTCGGTGACATTCAGGCGTTGAAGGGCCTGCGCAATGGCATCGTCGCGCCGGAAATTGCCGGTCGAACCAAGCAGGCTTGCTCGCCGCACCGCGCCGTAGTCGGTCAGCCAAAGCTGGACCGCGAGTCGATAGTCGCGATCTTTTGTCTCGACGCCTTTGCAGAGTTCGTCGATGATTCCTGCCTGCAGGTGACCCAGAAACATCCGTTGCTGCTCGGATAGCTGTTCGGTCTTTTCCTGCGGGCGAACGGTCACGGTCACCGCATCGACATCAGTCCGTCGCCCCACAAGACCTGTTCCCAGGAGCAGCTTGTCCAGCGCCAGCATCGCCGGGTACTGGCCGTTCACCGCACCCGATCGTCGCCCCGCGGCAACCGAGGTCTCGTAAAGAACCTGCACCCCACTTGTTGTAGAATAAGCGCTGAGCGCCACATCCAGCGCTTGCGCCGGAATGGCATACACCTTCCGCCCCAAGGTCGGCGCGTCACTGGTCTGCGCAACTACCGCGTGGGAGCGGCCAAGTGAGATCGCGAACAAAAACGCAACAACAAGCCTCGAAAATGTTTTCATTGGAAAGGCAGTCCTAGGCCGCCGGTCAAACGCGCCCGACCACTTTCATCAACCACTTATTAACGACAGAACTTTGATAACCAATATCGCCGCCGCATGATACCCTTCACCGCGTCTTTAAGGGACCGCGCGCTCAATTGGCATGTGAGCCACACTCAGCAATCAGCACTCCGGCAGCTATGCGACGTAGTTCCTCACGCAGTCACGCGTAGACTCGATAGGGGATCTACGCGCAACGCGCTTGTTACCAATAGACGATCAGTTTTGAGCGTGCGCGGAGAGAATCGACTTCCAACGAACTTTCAAGCTCTCTAGGCTTCGACGAGCTTGGCATCGACAAGCGCATCGATTGCGATCTCGATCATCCTATCTTCGAACAAGGCCAACTTTCGCTTGCCCGCAGCTTCGCCCCCTGTCCAAGACTTGAGCTGCGACTTCACGGCATCCACTGTCGGCTCGACACCATCGTGATGGATAAGCCAATCCACCGTTGCAATCAGCTCCATGCTTAGGGGCGACTCGAAGCCGTCGATAAGCTTGGTCGTTTCAGCCAGCGCTTCGCTGTAGGTCTTGGCGTCCGCCGTCGTCAAGAACGCAGCGACCTTGTCTCTCTTGGAATAGTCGAACCTGATCACATCGAACGGCCCGGCATCACCAAGCCGCTTGTCGCAATGCAAATAACTTCCGTCGAGGCCATTCAATAGATGCTTGAGACGATCAGAATAAGGGCCGTATCTATTGGCACCGAACTGGAAGTCCATCGCGTTGTTCAAACCAAGCGCAATGACATAACGCTCCAGGAAGTAAGCGAGCTTCTGCACCTCCAGCAGCGTGCATTCGATACCGAGAATGGAATATCGGTAGACCAACTCCGCAATCAGGGCTCGGGTCGCAGTCAGCTTCTCCACCCCTGCCCGCTTTGCGACATTCTGATACTTGGCGGTCGGTTCGTAGATGATGACGCGCACATCTGCCAACCCTGTCAATTCTGCCTCGATGTGTTCGCGCACCTCCGGCCATTGTAGGCCGCCATTGCCTGCGCCGAGCGGTGGGAGCGCAATCGACCCAATGCCATGGGTTTCGACAACCTTCCGCAAATCGCGAAGGCCGCTCACAATCCATTCCATCTTGGATGGATAACGCCAATGGCCTTTGGTCGGGAAATTGATGATCCATTTGGGGCCGAATAGTTCTTTGCGCTCGGTCACAAACATATGGCCGAGTTGCACCTCTTTGGCAGCACAGGCGGCTTCATACGCTTCGAAATTGGCCGGAAACGCCTCCTTGAACATCAAGGCGACGCCCTTACCCATCACGCCAACGGTATTGACCGTGTTGACCAGGGCCTCGGCTTCGGAATCGAGCAAGTTGCCGGTGGTGAATTCGATCATCACAGATACCACTGCCTTCCGTTAACAACCTTCAACCCAACATTCTTGGCAATGCAGGCGGCAGATACTTCGTCTTTTACCGAATCGTCGTGACACATGATCGTTAGCAAAGCATTCGCGGGCATGTGTTTGTAAACAAGCGCTTCAGCCTGATATTTCTCGAACCGATCGACGTCGCTTTTGCTGAAGTCTCGTTCTTGAAGCGCCTTCCATGCGATTCGTCCCGGTAGATCCGCAAGGTCGTTCGAAAATTGCGCAGTCCGGAGATAGGCATGTCGATCGCTGAAGACGAAGGGAATGCCCATCTTTTTCAAGGAAGGAAGCGAGGTCACAAGAATTAGGATATCTTTCATGTCCTGCTTCGGGACGCCGTAACCTGTCTTGATATTGTAGAGCATGGGCGAATAGGGCGTAAAATAGAACGGGATATAGTCGGACAGCGTCCCGCCGGGCGGGCAAGGAATTGCGCGACCTGTACGCTTGACGATCAGTTCTTGATTGCCAATCTCCGCATAGGTTTTCGGCTGAGCGCTGCTTTGGCAAACGCAGCCATGATCGAGAAGACGAGCGAGATTTTGCCGATGCGTAATCCGGAAAACCGCCGCCTTCTCGGGTGTGAGAGCCTTTGGGGACATTCGGCAACCATAGGGAAAAACCCAAATCCGTGGAAAGTTTCGCCGGCTTTTCCCCTGCTAACAGCGGAAAAGGCCTAGGCTCAAGAAAGAACAAAATAAGAACATCCTTGAAAAGTGCAAGCGATTTTCCGCAGCGCACCAACGACGTCCCGCAGGTGACAACATCCCCGCTCGTGTCCGCTCGCCGCCGCCCATTGACGCTCAGCCGACAATCACTCATACAAACTGGCACATGCTCTATGGCACACGCCGCGCACCGCAAAGCCGGATGTTCGATAGATTTCAATAGGATGCGAGCTTTTTGGCGGAGACTCCCTCCGGCTCCGCCAATAACGCCGATTACCCTCTATGACGCGATATTGCTGCCGATCATCGCACGCCACCATACGGTGCAGCGAAACACCGCTTCCACGCTATTGTCCGATACTTCCACGCTCCAATGCCGGCAGCGCGGCAGCTTTCGACCCCGCAACAGCCGTCCCTATACGCGCGGACTTTGCTACAGAGCAGACTCAAGCAGCCCCCCTTAGAAAACCAGGTCCTAGGAAATTCAGGGCCACGTTTCTACTTCGAGAACTGCCCGGCAGAGGCTTTCGACCTTTGTGGATTTAAGGAACGGGCTTACCGTTTCGGGTTTCACCTGTGCCACGCGCCACAGGATCCCACGCGGCAGAAGGAGTTCTTGTTCCGAGCCACCTGCACCTGTGAGGGTTTCTAGATTGTACGCGGGAACGCCAGTTCGCAGATGAAGCTCCAGGATCGCTGCGTGTGGACCGAGCTTTAAGAACTGTTCCAGCGGGTCTTCAGATAAGGCCGTTGACCAAAATTCAAGGCTGCGGAAACGCTTCCCTACCTCGTGGAGAGGAAGCGTTTTACGAAAACCCGTTCCACGATAAACCGTAAGGCTATTGGTCAGCACCGGACAGCGGCGAAACACACTATCTAGGCTTTCAGCCACTTCTCTCAGAGAGGTCGAAAGCTCGTGCACGAATATGCCATTGCGCAGCTCTCGATTGAGCTCAAAGCATTTGGACATCCCGTCTTCGTCTTCCTCAGCCGTCTTGTACTTGCTGAGTGCGGATAGCTCCTGAGAGGACAGATCCGTGACTCTTAATGTATCTAGATCCATCCTATTCTTCACCTCGCCAAACTAAGATGTATGGTTTGCGCATCTGACAATATGCCGCGTCAAACGTCCGAAATGGCCGCCGTTTGCCACCCAAAAGCCGCCGAAACCAGCCGATAGCCGCGCAACACGGAGTATTCGCATAATCATCAAAGGGTTATGACGATCTCGTAGTTCTCATCTTCGTCGGTGTCGGTCACTGCCCGCCATCGTGGCCTGGAAGTTCGCCGCCGCGGATGATTTACCGCCATTGCACTCTATAGCTGGCTATTGCCGCCCATCACCGCTGTCCCGGCAAGCGGCATCGCGAACTGCCGACTCTGCGCCAGGCCTCGGAAGTTTCGCGAATGCTGACAAACGCGGTCAGCAGGAGTTTGGCAACGGTCGTCTTGAGACCTTAACGGTCATTCGGGCAAGACCACTGTACTTTTGTACATCGTCGTCGCGCTGGCGAAACCGAACACTGCCCCAAGCGGCCCGGTTGAAAGTACCGAGCGCGCTTCGTAGCCCTGCCGCTCATATAGCGCACGGGCACGAGGATTCGTGTCGATCACATCGAGGCGAATCTGCTTCAGACCAAGGTTGACCGCATGCTGCTCAATCGCAGCCAGAAGCGCGGTACCAACACCCATGCCTCGCGCGGCCGGCCTCACAACAATCCCGTCCATCAGCAGTGTCCGGTCATCGCAACGCCGCTCCAGCGTACCGACAAGAAGACCTCTTATCGTTGCACTGAAGGTGCCGTAGACTCTGGCCAGATCGGCAAAGGTCCCGCCGACGAAGGCGCCTGATGGTGTCTTGAACCCAGCGACGCCGAGAAAATCACCTCGCAAGGACACTGCGCTGATCGCATGATCTGGATCGAGAGCCCGCCGGATAAAAGCGACAGCTTTGTGAGACGGTCCAAGCGGAAAGCGCAGTTTGCGCGAAAAGGCATGCCAGTACGCAGCGGCTGCCGGATCAAGATGCTCCGGCAACAACCCGTTCATAACGGTGAAAGACGGCTCATTATTGGCCACGTCTATCAAAGCCCTCCGAGAGATTTCTGCTATGTCGTGCGGTGACGGTGCAAGTACAAGCCGCCGCCAGCTGAAATCTCGACCTGCCGACGGCCGCAAGATCACGCCAAGCAGACCATCTGTCGCGCGACTCCAGACCCGATCATTGGGCAGGCGCTTCGCCGTACATCGCATAGTCCGCGCCTTGCTGACGACGCCGGCGAAAATCGATCATCGCAGAACCGCGGCCTTCAACAACTCTTCCAGCCAATCCGCAAACACCTGCACCCGCCGGGCGAGGTGCTGGCGGTGCGGGTATAGCAGCGTCATCGGCAGCGGTTCGGCGCGATAGGCTGGCATCACTTCCACCAGCTCGCCCCGCTCGAGATGATGACGCACGTCATAGGCTGGAATCTGGATCAGCCCCAGCCCGGCGAGACAGCAGGCAATGTAGGCTTCGGCACTGTTGACAGTGACGCGCCCGCGCATCGACAAGGCATGGAGTTCGCCATCGCCCAGCCATTCCCACGGCTCCACGCGGCCCGTCGATGGCGAAGCGTAGTTCACCGCTCGATGGTTCGCGAGGTCGCCCGGCGTCTCCGGCACGCCGTGTCGGGCAAGATAGCCGGGGCTGGCGACATTGATGAGCGGGAGCTTGCCGATCGGTCGCGCGATCAGGCCGGAGTCGCTCAGGGGACCGACGCGCAACACGCAGTCGATGCTGTCCTCGATCAGGTTCACCGCCCTGTCAGTGACACCGAGACTGACGTCGATATCGGGATAGGCGTCGAGAAAATCGGGCAGCGCCGGAGCGAGGATCAGCCGGCCGATACGCCCGGGAACGTCGATGCGTAGCGTGCCCGACGGTTTCGCGCCGCTTTGCCGAAACAGTCCCTCGGCTTCCTCGACATCGGCGATGACCCTGAGACAGCGCTCGTAGAATGCCGCGCCGTCCCGCGTCGGCGCGACCTTGCGCGTCGTGCGGTGCAGGAGCCGCGCACCGACACGATCCTCCAGTTCTGCGACGGCCGATGAGACCGACGAGCGCGGCATCCCCAGCATATCGGCGGCCCGAGTAAAGCTCGTGCATTCGACGACACGTGTGAAGATGCGGAAGAGATCGATGCGGTCCAAGCGCGCCCCGGGAGTATTGTTCGGCCAACCTGACATATGATGTCAGAATGATCGCCTTTATCGGAACAATCCAGACCGTAAGTTGTGCCTCAACGAGGACGGCGCGGTGCCTTGGCCTCGTTCCCAAAGGGCTCCTTCCATGACCGATCATTGCATCAAGGGTAAAACCGTCATCATCGCTGGCGGCGGCAAGAATCTCGGCGGCCTGATCGCACGCGACTTTGCCGCGCAAGGCGCAAAGGCGATCGCCATTCACTACAACAGCGCGGCCTCGAAGGCCGAAGCGGATGCAACGGTGGCCGCTGTGAAGGCAGCCGGCGCCGAGGCCGCCGCCTTCCAGGCAGATCTCACCACCGCCAATGCGGTCGACAAGCTGTTTGCCGATGCGGTCGCCACCTTCGGCAAACCGGACATCGCCATCAACACCGTCGGCAAAGTGCTCAAGAAGCCGATCCTCAACATCTCCGAAGCTGAGTATGACGAGATGAGCGCGGTGAACGCCAAGTCTGCGTTCTTCTTCATCAAGGAGGCGGGCAAGCATCTCAACGACAACGGCAAGATCTGCACGCTCGTCACCTCCCTGCTCGGCGCCTTCACGCCCTTCTATGCGAGCTATGCCGGCACGAAGGCGCCCGTGGAGCATTTCACACGCGCTGCATCGAAGGAATTCGGCGATCGCGGCATCTCGGTGACAGCGATCGGACCGGGCCCGATGGACACGCCGTTCTTCTACGGCCAGGAGAGCGCCGATGCGCAGGCCTATCACAAGACGGCCGCAGCGCTGTCGAAGTTCTCGAAGACCGGCCTCACCGACATCGAGGACATCGTCCCCTATATCCGCTTCCTCGTCTCCGACGGCTGGTGGATGACCGGCCAGACCATTCTCGTGAATGGCGGCTACACCACAAAGTGAGCGGCATCGCCGGCCGCCTTCCGGCGGCTGGCTTCTCTACTTCAGTGGCGCACCGCGTTGCAGCCTCCTGCTGTCACCAGGTCTGGTCGTGAGAATTGTCGCCGACGCCATAACCATAGGGCTGCGGCGATGGCACACCGATACCCATCTCATCGCCGACATAGGCGCCATAGGCATCACGCACCGTGCTGCGACGGGCATGATGATGCCGATGGGGGGTGCTCATATCCATGGACTCCATAGACATGCGGTCGGCGCCCATCGGCGCGACGGAATCCGCACGTGCCGGTTCGATGGCGACAAAAGTGGCAGATACCAAGAGGGCAAGTGCGCCAACGCGCAATGAAAGAGGCTTGATCGACATGGTGTTCTCCTTGTCTTGCGGAAGCTGATTGGTCTCCGCACCGAAGTGGCGCGGAAGAAATCGGGAGGCCAACACAGGTTACAAGCGAAGCCAGCGTCACAAGCCCGTGACGCAATGCGGCACGACAACGGTCTGTCGGCTCGTCATCACGGCCCCGTGGGCGAATTGCGGAGAAAATGTGGAGACCATATCGAACCGGATGTCTCCAGGTTGCGACGACCGGATGTGAACATCACGCAAGGGGCGAGGACGTTATGCCGGCACAAACCAACAGGACTATCGGACGGATCGCTCTGCTCGCCACGCTCGTGGTGACGGCGACGACCACCCTCGCCTCGGCGCAGACCTATAGTGCCGAACAACGGCGGCAATGTACCGGCGATGCGTTCCGGCTGTGCAGCTCGGCAATCCCGAATGTGGAAGACGTCACGGCCTGCATGCGCAAGCAGAAGGCCCATCTGAGCATCAGCTGCAAGGCGGTGTTCGACAAGCCGGTGGTCACCGCCGTGAGCAATAACGAAGACTAGTTGATCGACGACAGCCAGGCGCGGGCATCGCGCTGCGCGGAGGCGATCTCCACATCCGACATCATGTCGGCGACTTCACGGCGCATCGGGATCGCATCGACCCGGCCTTTCAGCGCCGCCAGA
This sequence comes from Bradyrhizobiaceae bacterium PARB1, assembly GCA_002256345.1. Lineage (GTDB taxonomy): Bacteria > Pseudomonadota > Alphaproteobacteria > Rhizobiales > Xanthobacteraceae > Tardiphaga. The sequence goes on from NKIY01000007.1 coordinate 131,565, forward strand.
TTGAACCACTTATGTGCGGCGACGAGATCGACGATCCCGGCACGCCCGCTCGACCAATACATGCCGCGCTCGAACAGCACGTCCTGAATCGCAGTCTCGGTGACCGGCACCGCCGCCCCGAAATCGATCTGCCCCTGAAACATCGCGCATTCCTTTTTTATGTTTGCCGCCCCGACCGAGCGCGGCTCCTGTCCGTGTCTGACTGCTTCCCAACCACCGGTTATGTCCGGCGTGTTGAGAGGGAGAATGCCGATCAAATTTGAATGGCAGTTTAAGCATCGCGATGAACGGTTTCTGAATACGGCTGCCATGAAGGCTCCGTTTCGCGGCCGAAAACCCAGCATTCATGCGGGTTTTCTGCATTTTCGCGGATTTCGGTTTACCTTGCCGGTTGGCGATGCCGTAACCATCGCAGAGACAGAGGCAATTCCCGCAGCCCGGATGGAGCGCAGTGTAATCGGGGGCCGGCGGATGTGCGGACGCTCTGGTTCCGGATTGCGCAGAGTTTATCACCGGGCGTGCGCGTCGCGCGACCCGTTGGCTCCATCCGGGCTACGAAGAGCCGACTATCAAAATGAAAAACATCATCGCCGGGGATCGACCGCACCGGCGGAACAAGACGAGGGCGTCGGCAACACGTCAGGATCATATCTGCCGGCATCATGCCGGAGATTGCGGATTAACGATCCGCCCTTCGAGGAACGCCGGTCACTGCATGACCGGCATCTCTGCCCGACCGCTGCGCTGAGGCCGAAGCCTTTCGCGGTGACGGTCAAGCCTTTCGACCTGATGTCTCGCCGACACCCTCTTTCGTCGACCAGAGCTATCGCTCTCGTGACGGCGCCGGCATTGCTGCCGGCGTATTCCGAGAAGAAGAAGTTACTTCTTCTTGGCGGCCTTCTTCGCGACCTTCTTGGTCTTCTTGGCGGTCTTCTTGACTGCGGTCTTCGCAGCCTTCTTCACGGTCTTCTTCGCCTTGGCGACTTTCTTCACTGCCTTCTTAGCCATGTTGCCCTCCATTGAGATGGCTCAAACGCTGCGTGCAGTCGTGAATCGATATGCACACGATTCCGAATACACCAACGATTTCAAAAGAACAGTGGTCGGCTTAAGGAAGTGTTGAAGCTGTGCCGCCGGGGTCAAGCCCATTCCGGCAGGTGCGGAGCGTTCATGCGGCTCGCGCATAGCAAAAGAAACGCCCGCAAAATCTACGTCACTGAAAGTCAAGTGCGACGCGCAGGCCTATTTTTGCAGCGCGCGCGTGAAGTGAACTAACAAACAACTACACAAAGTTCGGGCGCATGCGAATCGACGTCGCCGCGCAGGAATCGCCGCGGCGCAGCGCCCGGTCGGCGAAATCGGCAATGAAAATATTTTTTGGATAAGCGCGCCCGAAGCTACCCCCAAGCACCCACAACCACCTCCGCCGCCGCGTCACTCACCACGATTCGCGACTCGATTCTCCCGCCAGCGCCGCCGCCGACACGTTCGGAAACGAAAACGGCGCCGCTTCAAGCGACGCCGTTGCCTCGAACTGGAAGTCTTTCGGCGGCGATCAGAGCCCGAGCTTGGTCTTCAGCAGCTCGTTGACCGCCTGCGGATTGGCCTTGCCGCCTGACGATTTCATCACCTGACCGACGAACCAGCCCATCAGCGCCGGCTTCGCCTGCGCCTGCGCCACCTTGTCGGGATTCGCCGCGATGATGTCGTCCACCACCTTCTCGATGGCCCCCATGTCGGTGACCTGCTTCATGCCGCGCTCTTCCACCAGCACGCGCGGGTCACCGCCCTCGAGCCAGACGATCTCGAACAGATCCTTGGCGATCTTGCCGGAGATGGTCCCCTCGCCGATCAGGTCGATGATGGCGGACATTTGCGCAGCCGACACCGGCGACGATGCGATGTCCTGACCTTCCTTGTTCAAGCGGCCGAACAGTTCGTTGATCACCCAGTTGGCGGCCAGCTTGCCGTCGCGCGCCTTGTCCTTGAGGCCGTCCAGTACGGCTTCGTAGAACTCTGCGCTCTCGCGCTCGGCCACCAGCACGGCTGCGTCGTAATCCGACAGGCCGAAGGCGCTGACGAAGCGTGCCTTCTTGTCGTCCGGCAGTTCCGGCAGGCTGGCCTTCAGTTCCTCGACCAGCGCTTCGCTGAGTTCCAGTGGCAACAAATCGGGATCCGGGAAGTAGCGATAGTCGTGCGCCTCTTCCTTGGAACGCATCGACCGCGTCTCGCCCTTGTTGGGATCGTAGAGCCGCGTCTCCTGATCGATAGAACCGCCGTCTTCGAGGATGCCGATCTGGCGGCGTGCCTCGTAATCGATGGCCTGGCCGATGAAGCGGATCGAATTGACGTTCTTGATCTCGCAGCGCGTGCCGAACGGCTCGCCCGGACGGCGGACCGAGACGTTGCAGTCAGCGCGCAGGTTGCCCTTCTCCATGTCCCCGTCGCAGGTGCCGAGATAGCGCAGGATGGTGCGCAGCTTCGACACATAGGCCTGGGCCTGCTCGGATGTGCGCATGTCGGGCTTGGAGACGATCTCCATCAGCGCCACTCCGGAACGATTAAGATCGACCGAAGTGCTGGACGGGCTGCGGTCATGCACCAGCTTGCCGGCGTCCTGTTCGAGATGGACGCGCTCGATGCCGACGGTGGCAGTGCTGCCATCGGCCAGCTCGATAGTGACCTCGCCCTCGCCGACGATCGGCGACTTGTACTGGCTGATCTGGTAACCCTGCGGCAGATCCGGATAGAAATAGTTCTTCCGGTCGAAGGTCGAACGCCGGTTGATCTGCGCTTTCAGGCCCAGCCCGGTGCGCACCGCCTGGCGGACGCATTCCTCATTGATGACCGGCAGCATGCCCGGCATCGCCGCATCCACCAGCGACACATGGGTATTCGGCGCGCCGCCGAATGCGGTGGACGAGCCGGAGAACAGCTTCGCCTTGGAGGTGACCTGGGCGTGGATCTCCAGACCGATGACCATTTCCCAGTCGCCGGTGGCGCCCTTGATGAGCTTGGAAGGTTTGACAGGTGCGTTCATTCCGCGGTTCTACAGCGGCGGAAGGCGCGGGAAAACCCCTTACCTCGACGTCAGAGCGGCCGGCCGTACGGCGTTAGCGGCCCACGGCGATGACGTGATCCCTGATCGGCGCCGGCTTCGGCAGCAATTTGCTGCTGACCAGCCAGTCGTTGAGGCTTTCCAGCGCCACCAGTTCCTTCTCACCGACCGGGACAGGTTCGTCGTTCCGGTAATTGGAGACCCGTGTGGCGACCACCGGGCTCAGTTTGAGCTCCTGCACCCAGAGCCGCGCGGCTTCCTCGCGATTCTGCTGCGCCCAACGCGCGGATTCACGGAGATCCTCCAATACATCCTTCAGAAGTTCGGGATTTTCCGCCGCGAACGGCGTCCGCACGACATAGACCACCGCATTCTGCGAGCCGAACTCGCTTGCCTGCGCGATCACGCGTGCATCGCCATCGACCAGCGCAGTGGGAAAGAAGATGCTCCAGGCGGACCATGCATCCACATGCCCGTTGGCGAAAGCTGCGGCGGAATCTACCGGGCTGAGAAAGGCGCGCTTCACCGCGGTCGACGCCACCCCGGCTTTCTCCAACGCCTTGGTTAGCTGATAGTCCCCCGTCCCGCCGCGATTGACGGCCACAGTGCGGCCGGCGAGATCGGCGACGGTCCTGATGTTCGATCCGTTCCTGACCACAATGCCCGAAGAGTCGCCTGCATCCCACTGATAGGCGAACAGCGAGATGGGGGCGGTGCCGACCAGCGACGAAATCGCTGCGCTCGAACTGCCGATGGTGATATCGATCGCATTGGCATTGAGCGCCTCTGCCGCCGGTGCATAGGCGAGGAACGGTCCGACCCAGGCAACCTTGACGTTCCGGGCGGCCAAGCGCTTCTCGAGCGTGCCGCGCAGGCGGCTGATCGACAGCGGCTCAGGCCCACGCAGATAACCGAGCCGGAGCGTTACCGGTGCCCCAGGCGATGCGGCCTCCGCTGCCGACGCCGCGCCAAAACCGACCAGAAGCGCGGCAGCCGCCGCCCGCAAAAGAGTAGAGCGCAACATCGTCATCCCCGTGCAGCATTGAAGAACGGACCGATCGCATGGCCGGCCTCGCGCCGTTCACCGCGATCGAAGGGAAGGAGCGGCAGCAGCAGGTCCGCCACCCGGTAGGTTTCCTCCAGCAGCGGCTGGCCGGACACGATGAAGGTGTCGAAGCCGACATCGCGATATTCCAGGATGCGCGCGGCGACGGTTTCGGGATCGCCGACGATGGCGGTGCCGGGCCCGTTGCGCACCAAGCCGAAACCGGCCCACAGATCCGGATAGACCTCCAGCTCGCGCGCATGTTTCGGCTTCTGTGTCCCGACAATGTCGCGCATGCGGCGCTGGCCGACAGAATCCGAGGATGCGTTGCGCGCCTGCGCGCCGGCCACTGCCGTGTCGTCCATGCGATCGAGCAGCCATTGCGCGGCGTCCCACGCCTCCTGCTTGGTCTCGCGGACGATCAGATTGATGCGAAGACCAAACTTCACCGTGCGGCCGAGCGCCCTGGCGCGCTCGCGCACCGCCTTGATCTTCTCGGCGGCCTGCGGCGGCGGCTCGCCCCAGGTCAGATAGGTGTCGGCATGACGCGCGGCGACTGACAACGCTGGGTCCGACGAGCCGCCGAAAAACAGCGGCGGATACGGTTTCTGCACCGGCGGCAACCGTAGCTGCGCGTTGCGCAGGTTGAGATACTTGCCCTGGAAATCGACCACCTCGCCCGCAATCAGCCGGCGATACACTCCCCAATATTCGTCCGTCAGGGCATAGCGCTCGTCATGACCGAGCTCGATGCCATAAGGGGGCATCTGGTGCTGTTCGCCGGTCACCATGTTGAGGATCAACCGGCCGTTCGAGAACTGATCGAACGTCGCCGCCTTCTGCGCCAGCATCAGTGGCGCCACGATGCCGGGATGCACGGCAATGATGAACTTCATTCGCGTGGTGAGCGGGATCAGCGATGCGCCGAGCACCCATGCATCGTGTTCACCGCCGCCGGTCGCCAGCAAAGCGCCGGTATAGCCGAGATGATCGACCGCACGCGCAACCTGCGCAAGATAAGCGTGATCGATAACGCGGCGCCCCTTCCCGTTCCAGGGATACGGGCCGTCCTGCGGGATGAGGTACCAGTAAATCTCCATTCCAACCTCCCTTATCCCTGCCGCAGCAGCTCATGCGCGAGCGCCAGCGGCTCTGGATTGATCCAGCCCGTCACGTCGAAATCTTTGGCGATGAAGCCATGACGCAGCAGGAAGTCCTTCTGGCTCGCCAGCCCCTGCCGGCGGATCTCGGACAGGTCGAGACCGAAGCGATGCGGCGCGTCAGCGCCATAGGCGGCGCGTGCTTCATCCGCCGTACGGCCGACCTCCTTACCGATGATGCCAAACACCTCGGCCGGATGCCCCGCAGCCCAGTGCGATGCCCGCAGCAGCACCGCGAGATAACGCGCCACCAGATCCGGCCGCTCCTGCGCCGTGCGCCGATCCACCGTCACGGGCCGCGGATTGCCGTTGTTCACATGGCGCAACGGATCCGGTTGCTCGGCCAGATTGATCAGGGATCGCAAGCCATGCGCGGCCACCGTTCCAAGTCCCGGCGCGCCCTTCACATAGATGGCGTCGACATCGCCGCGCACGAGCGCATCCGCCTCCAATTCGTGGAAACGGCCATTGGCAACACCCGCTGCCACCGCAAATGTCGGCTGATTGCTCGTGATATCGACGAGTTCGTTCTCGGCGAGCTGAATACCAGCGACCGAAAGACCCGACTCGATTCCGTGGAGCGACATCGCTCGGGCGAAATCGATGCGCTGACCATGCTGCCTGGGCAGCCCGATCTTTCTGCCGCGAAGATCGGCGAGAGAATGAATATCCGAGTCCGCGCGAACGACGATGGCCTGATACTCGTCGATCCATGTCAGCGCGACGGTCACAGTGTCACGTCCTTCCGATCGCGCCCAGATCGCAGGAATGTTGCCGCCTTCGCGAAACAAGCCCGGCAACGAGTGATCGAAATGTGAGATGTTAACGCGAGGATCATCGGAGTCGCGGATTGACTTCAACACGATTCCGGATTTTGCGAACTCATCACGTAGCAGCCCGAGATCAAGCGCAATGCCGGATGCAGTTGGAACAGGACAACGCGTGTACCACAGCTCATCGACAGAGGATGATCTTTCAAACTCGCTTGGTATCAATCGTTGCGTCGTTACAGTCATCGACATCTCCTGTAAGAAAATCGAGCGCGTCGTGACGTTTCGATAGACCAACATCGATGGGTGAACGACTGAAAAAGAACGACGAAGCGTAGTTTGAAATGAACGCGCTGTTGTCAGGAGAGATGCAATGACTTTTGTTCTCCGTGTTGGCGTTCACGCCAACAATCCCTCTCTGCTCGTGCTCAGCCAGAACGGACTACTCGAACAACGCATCGCCGCACGCGGCGGGCGTGTCGAGTGGTTGAAGATCGCCGCCGGCGCACGGACTGTCGAATATGTCGGCGCCAATCTGATCCAGGTCGGCGGCACCGGGCTCACGCCACCGATCGCCGCGCAGGCCAAAGGCGTGCCGATCGTCACTTTCGCAGCATCGGAAGCGCGCGCGGTGGGCGGCATCTATGTTCGCAAGGACAGCAACGTGAAAACCATTGCCGATCTCGCAGGCAAGACGGTCTCGCTTGCGGTCGGGTCGTGGCTGCAGGCCTTGCTGGCCACGGCACTCGATCGCGCCGGACTGAGCTGGAACGATATCATTCCGCTCGATCTGACCGAGCCGGAATCGCGGCAGGCATTGCTGGCCGGCGACATCGACGCATGGGTGTCGGGCGGCGGCTTGCGCGGCGGCGCCGACGAAATCCGTGCCATCGCCAATACCGGCGACCTGGTCACCAATCCATCGGTGTTCTTCGCACGTCGCGATTTCGCAGAAGCTTATCCCGACACGATTGCCGACGTTGCGAGCGCCTTGCAGGATACCGATCGCTGGATTGCGCAACATCCCAAGGAGGCTGCGGCGGTGCTTGCTCGTGTCGCCGGCGGCCCGCTCGATATCGGCGAATGGGAAACGCATATCGCCCAGCGCCCGTGGGGCATTCATCAGGTCGATGACCGCTTCATCACCGAGCAGCAGAAAGCCGCCGACATTTTCTTCAGGTTCGGCCTGCTGCCGCGCAAGATCGATATTCGCGATGCGATCTATCGCCATCCGCTGAATCTCGATCGCGCCGCCTAGAGCGCCCTGGCGATGTGCAGGCAGCGGGATCAGCACCGCTTCCTGCACGCGCCTTCTCACATCCCCTGCGCAAACGCCCGGAAGACCGGACTCGCTCGCAACGTATCGCGGCCGGCAGCGATCACCTCGTCCACTTGGGCCTGAGGCAACTGGAAACGTGTCGGAATTGCCTCGAGCATGGCCGCTCGCGCGGGGTCGAGCTGGTCGAAGCCGAGCCGGCCGACGAAGAGTTGCAGATCGTTGCAGCGCCAGCCGGGACCCGCGCCATAGCGCGCGCGATCGGCCGCGGACAGACCGCACCGCCAGCGCACCAAGGCTGATTGCCAGTCCTTCATGGTACGTTCGAACGCGGTATAGCTCGATCCGACACTGGCGTCGATGGTGGTGTCCACGGCAGCCTTGATCAACTCGACGCCGTTCGGCCCCTCGACCGTATTGATCCAGTCACCGGACAGACCGGTTTTCGAATCCACCACCATCAGAATGCCACGGCGCAACCGCACTGCCTGCTGCGGCGCCAGCGGGCCGTAAGGCGTCTCGGAGGACTCGCGAACGATGGTCAGCGGAGCAACACCGTAGTTATCGACCAGACCGCCATCCAGCAGTTTGATGAACGGCACCGCGCCTTCGCGATAACGGAGCACCGCCTTTGCATAGGAACTCAGCATCGGCGAGGTATTGGGATTTGAGGCTGCGCGCGTCACCCAGCGCGGCAGCGGCTCCTTGCAGGTACCGGGGAAGGCCTGCACCACCGCCGGCGCGAAAGCGAGCGGCACGGCGGCGGAGGCCGCAACGGCAGCCGACAGCGGATATTTGTTCAGGTCGCTGCAGATGGCGGAAAATGCAGTTTCGTTGAACACGAAGGGCACGCGGTTATAGATGTCGGACGCATTGAGCCAAACCCGCAGCGATCCGCGATGGCGCAGGCTTGCAAAGGTTGCGTTGTCGAACAGGTTGGCATCGAGCCAGGCCGTGAAGGCCTTTGAATCGTTGATGCCGCCTCCGAGTGCGCGGCCGATCGTGCCGAGCGAGAGCTGCGTGTTGAGCGGCGCTTCCGCATTCTGCAACAGGAAGCGCTCGCGAAAATCGGACAGGGCAGCACGCTTTTTCAAGCCGAAATAGGCTGCCGTCACCGAACCGCCAGACACACCGGATAGAAAATCGATCCGTTCGAGCATCGTGTCGGATGCGCCGCGCACCGGCATGCGACTGAGTTCGTCCAGCACGCCGAACGAGAAAGCCGCAGCGCGCGTACCGCCGCCGGAAAACGAGAAGCCGATCAGGAGATCGTCGCGCTCGGCAGGATCCGTAAAGTCGATGCCGTAGTCAGGATCGAGAGTGGCGCCGGCCAAAGGCACATTGACCGGAATATTGTAGACCGAGGTACAGCCGAGCAGCAGCGCACAAGTCGCCGCGACCGCCCCGATCGAACGAAACACGCGCATCACCGTCTACCGATCCCCGACCAGGTCGCCCCGCACGACCATCTCCGAACAATCCCCAGTCCGGAGCCACCATCCGCACAATACCGCGAACCATTGCCAATTTACGGAAGCGGACAATCGCGTCCGCAACATGGCTAATGAAAGGTGAAACGTGAGGCGCATCGGCGCAGCACGCTTCGCTTATCTACCACCATTTGTTCGGCGTGAAGCGCCCCGAGGCCTGTTCGATCACCTCGCCGAGCGAGAACAACGTCTCTTCATCGAACGGACGACCAATCAGTTGCAGGCCGAGCGGCAGGCCCTGCGCGTCCTTGCCGGCGGGCACGGCGATGCCCGGCAAGCCGGCCATGTTCACGGTCACCGTGAAGATGTCGTTGAGATACATCTCGATCGGATCTGCGCCGCCCTTCTCGCCGATGCCGAAGGCTGCCGAAGGTGTCGCCGGGGTGAGGATCGCGTGGATGCCCTTGGCGAAGCAGTCCTCGAAGTCCTTCTTGATCAGCGTGCGGACCTTTTGCGCACGCAGATAATAGGCATCGTAATAGCCTGCCGAGAGCACATAGGTGCCGATCATCACGCGGCGGCGCACTTCCGCGCCAAAGCCTTCGGCGCGGGTGTTCTCATACATGTCGACGATGTTGCGGCCGGGCACGCGCAGGCCGTAGCGCACGCCGTCATAGCGCGCGAGGTTCGATGACGCTTCGGCGGGCGCCACGATGTAATAAGCGGGCAGCGCGTATTTCGTGTGCGGCAGAGAGACTTCGACGAGTTCGGCACCGGCGGCTTCAAGCTGCTTCGCACCGTCCTGCCAGAGTTTCTCGATCTCGGCCGGCATGCCGTCGATGCGGTATTCCTTGGGAATACCGATCTTCATGCCCTTCACGGACTTGCCGACGGCAGCTTCGTAATCGGGAACCTCGCGATCGACCGATGTCGAGTCCTTCGGGTCGTAGCCGGCCATCGAGCGTGTCAGGATCGCGGTGTCGCGCACGGTGCGCGCGACGGGACCGGCCTGATCGAGCGACGATGCAAAGGCCACGGTGCCCCAGCGCGAGCAGCGGCCATAGGTCGGCTTCAGGCCGACGATGCCGGTGAAGGCCGCGGGCTGACGGATCGAACCGCCGGTGTCGGTGGCGGTGGCGCCAAGGCAGAGCCCCGCGGCAACGGCCGAAGCCGAGCCGCCGGACGAGCCGCCGGGCACGAGATTCACGCTTGATCCTTCGCGGCGCCACGGATTGATCACCGGGCCAAAGCACGAGGTCTCGTTGGCCGAGCCCATGGCGAATTCGTCGTTGTTGAGCTTGCCGAGCATCACGGCACCGTCGCGCCACAACTGCGCCGTCACGGTGGACTCGTAAGGCGGCACGAAATTGCCGAGGATCTTGGAGCATGCCGTGGTGCGGACGTCCTTGGTGGCGAACAGATCCTTGATGCCCAGCGGAATGCCGCCGAGCGGACCGCCCTCGCCCGTCGCGATCTTGGCATCTGCCGCCTGCGCCATGGCGCGCGCCTGATCCGGCGTCTCCAGCACATAAGCATTGAGCACGCGCGCGTCTTCCATCGCCTTCAGATGCGCATCGGTGAGCTCCACCGACGTGAAAGACTTGTTCGCAAGGCCATCGCGGGCCTCGGCGAGCGTGAGCGACGTCAGATCTATCATCTATTTATTGACCGGGCTGCAGAAGAAGGGAGAGAGCGTCTTGTCGTTTTCGGGGGCTTCGCCGTTGAACATGGCGCGGCGCTTTTTATCGTCGGCGATCTGCTCGGCCTGCACCTTGTCGAGAATGGCATCCATCGCGGCGTCCACATCCTTCATCTCGCCCTGACGCTCCATCTGGTCGAGATAATCCATGTAGAGGCTGTAGGCCTTCTCATCGTCGCAAAGCAGGCACATGGCAGTTTCCTGTCGCTGTTACTCGACGACCTTCGGCACCAGGAAGAAGTTGTCGTCGGCTTCCGGCGCGTTCCTGGTGACGAGATCGACGATCTCGCCGTCGGTAACTGCGTCGATGCGCTTCTTCATTTCCATCGGCATCACCGAGGTCATCGGCTCGACGCCGTCCACATTCACTTCCTGCAACTGCTCGACGAAAGCCAGCATGGCATTCAGCTCGCCCTGCAGATGGGGAACCTCTTCCTCCTTGACCGCGATACGCGCGAGATGCGCGATACGGCGAACGGTGGCAGCATCAACCGACATTTATATAGGGCCTCTGGGCGAAATCTGCCTGCCCTATAGCAGACAGAGCTTTCGCGCCGCAACCGCAGGCCGGAACCGGCTCACCCCTTGAGCTGAGCCATTCTGGCGAGACCGTCCGCGGCAAGCTTCCGGGTCAGTTCCGCCGCCGGCAGTTCGCCGCCGAGATGCACCGCCTGCCCGGCCCAAAGATTGGTAAAATCCACCTTGCCGCCCTTCTCCGCCGCGACCTTCAGCGGACCAAGCGCCGTAGCCGCGTGCGGGAACGCCGGCGCATCCGGCGAGACCGGACCGACTTCGCGCATCACGCGGTTGATGACGCCGCGGGCCGGACGGCCGGTCATGACATTGGTGATGACGGTGGTCTCATCGGAGGCCGCCTTCAGCGCCGCACGATTCGGCGCGCCCATCGTCGTTTCCGGCGTACGCAGATAGGCCGTGCCGATCTGCACGCCCGCAGCCCCAAGTGCGAAGGCCGCCGCAATGCCGCGACCATCTGCGATACCGCCGGCGGCGATCACCGGCAGCTTCACCGCATCCACGACCTGCGGCAGCAGTGACATGGTGCCGGGCTGGGTGGCGATATCATCGGTGAGGAACATGCCGCGATGACCACCGCCATCGGCGCCCTGGGCGATGATCACATCGGCGCCGTTCTGTTCGAGCCAGACGGCTTCGCGCACGATGGTGGCCGAGGCCAGCACAACGGCGCCTGCCGCCTTCACGCGCTTCAGCAGCGCCGGAGCCGGCAGACCGAAATGGAAGCTGACGACTTCTGGCTTCAACTCTTCCACCAGCGCGCACATCGCCTCATCGAACGGCGCGCGATTGGCGGCATTGTTCGGCGCAGCGGGATCGACGCCGTATTCGCTGTAATAGGCGCCCAGCCGCTTCTTCCAGCGCGCCTCGCTCGCCGCATCGGCATCGACCGCGGTGTGGCAGAAATAGTTGAGATTGATCGGCGCCGACACCTGCTGGCGGAACACCTCCACCTGCTCGCGCGCCTTGTCGGCCGAGATCATGGCGCAGGGCAGCGAGCCCAATCCGCCACCCTGGGCCACGGCAATGGCCAACGCCTGGTCCTGCACGCCGGCCATCGGCGCCTGCACGATGGGAGATTCAATCTTCAGCAAATCGATCAAACGACGGTTCGGCCACATAGCGAAACAACCTGGTTTTGCGGAAATGCCATCCGATGTTGCGGCATCCTTGCGGCAACCCTGGGACTGGCTTGAGATGGGCCCGCGCCTCGTTGCCGGGTCGGGACCAGCCTTAGCACGGCACCGCAGCAACGACCATTCACGGCGATGCGAGGCCGCGGCGACGTTTGACCACAGCGCGGCCCATGCTATTGCCGGCGCATGCCCGCTCCCATCCTCCCTCTCATCGACGCCGCCGCACATCTGCCGGCCCGCGGCGGCCTGATCGGCCTCGATCTTGGCACGAAGACCATCGGTGTCGCGGTGTCCGATCCGGATCGCCGACTCGCCACCGGCGTCGAGACCATCGAGCGCAAGGCCTTCAAGGCGGATGCGGCGCGGCTGCTGTCGCTGGCCGCGGAGCGGAATATCTGCGGGATCGTGCTGGGACTGCCGATCAACATGGATGGCAGCGAGGGACCGCGGGCGCAATCGACGCGGGCCTTTGCGCGTAATCTCGCGCAGCTCACCGAGATGCCGATCGGGCTGTGGGACGAGCGGCTGTCCACGGCCGCCGTCGAGCGTGAGCTCATTGCCAACGATGTCAGCCGCGCCAAGCGGGCCAAGGTGATCGACCAGCACGCGGCAATCTTCATCCTGCAGGGCGCGCTGGACCGCCTCGCGACCCTCACGCGTTCGCCGGATATTCGCTGACCATGCTGACCGTGTTTGCGGCGTTGGTGCCGGTGTTCCTGCTGATCGTGCTCGGCTTCGGCCTGCGCCGCGCGCTGATGAAACAGGACATCATGTGGATCGGGGTCGAGAACCTCGTCTATTACGTGCTGTTCCCCGCGCTGCTGATCCACAGTCTCGCACGCGCCAATCTGAAATCGGTACCAATCCTCGGCGTCGGCGGCTCGCTGCTTCTGGCCGTGATCGTGATGTCGCTGCTGTGCCTCGCGCTGCGGCCTCTCCTTGCCAGGAGCATCGGCCTCAGCGGCCCCACTTTCACCTCGCTGTTTCAGGGCGCGACGCGCTGGCAGACTTTCGTGGCGCTGTCCGTCGCCGGCAATCTGTGGGACCAGATCGGCATCACGCTGGCCTCGGTGGCCATGGTGGCGATGATCCCGCTGCTCAACATCCTTTCGGTCTGGGTGCTGGCACATTACGCCTCGCCGCAGAAGCTGGCCTGGCCGGCACTGCTGCGGACCATCGCGAAGAATCCGCTGATCTGGGCCTGCGTGATCGGCCTTGCCATCAATGTCACGGGCCTGCCGATGCCGCGGCCGGCGCATGAATTCCTCGATGCGCTCGGCCGCTGCTCGCTCGCGATGGGCCTGCTCGTTGTCGGCGCGGGCTTGCAGCTCGAAGGCCTGCACAAGCCTGGCGCGGCGGCGATCGTCACGGTCGTTCTGAAACTGGCCGTCATGCCGCTGATCGCCATCGGCCTCGGCGTTACGTTCGGCCTCACCGGCACCAATCTCGCCGTGGTCGCCTGCTGCGCGGCAGTGCCGTCCGCCTCGAACGGCTATGTGCTGGCGCGGCAGATGGGCGGCGATGCGCCGATGCTTGCGCAGGTATTGACCATCCAGACCGCCCTCGCCGTGCTGACGATGCCGGTGTTCATCGCATTCGCCGAAGGCATCACGGGGAGATGACGCCCTTCATGATCAGCAGCGTCTGCACCGTCGCTGCGAGATTGTTGAGCGCGTGAAGATAGATCGTCAGCCAGGTCGAGGCGCTGCGATAACGCAGCCAGCCGAACAGCAGCCCCATAGTGAAGACCTGGGTGAACAGGAACGGGTCGTAATATTGTGCATGCATCGCGGTCCACACCAGCGATGACAGCACCATGGCCCCGATCGGCCGCAAGAACGATTCCGACCAGCCGCGATACAGAAATCCGCGCGCCAGAATCTCCTCGGTGATCGCCGCCCCCGCCGTCAGCGCAATCACCAGCAACCAAAGTGTGCCATCGTCCTGCGCGGACTTGACCACGTCGAGCATGAAGCCCGGCGCCGATTTGTGGCCGGTGAGTTTGGCCAGCACCTCCCATGCGCCGACCAGAACGACCAGCGCGACGGTGCCGAGCAGCGCATTCTTCCATGAGGTGCCGCGCAGGCCGAGATAGTCCGTGAACGAGTTTCGCGCGATGCGGATTGCCAGCCACAGCGCGAGACAGACGGCGGGCAGTCCCATGATGACGGACAGCGCCACGGTCGTCCCGCTGCTGACCGCCTTGACGATCAGGCCGAGATCGATCGGCTCGCCGCTGCGCATCACCTCGAAGGCGACGACCGTGAGCTGACCAAGGGACATGGCTGCGAAGGCCAGCACGCCCCAAAGCGTCGTCCCCCAGAACTTCCAGACTCGCGGCGGTCTGGTCGCGGACGGCTGATCAGCCGGTACAGGCGTATCCCCCGATACAGCACCCAAGCCCTTCAGTTCATCTGCGCGCCAACGCATTTCTTCGCGAAACGATCTAGCGTATTCCAAATCGCGCGAGCGAATATCCTCGTCGTCTGCATAATTGATCAAACGACGCCGTGACTGCTCGGCCTTCTTATCGCCATCGCGCCCCACTGACGGCCAATGCGCGTTAATCGCTGTCTCGACCGAAACTTCCTCACCGGCCGCAGCCCTCTCGAGAGCTGAGATCAGATCAATTGTTTCCATACTCACAGCGGCAGCGCCCGCTCCAGCAGACTGCGGGCCTGGGCCTCGGTGAATTCGGATGCGCCATAGAGCATGCTGCGCGGGCCATCGAGCCGCGTGCGGGCGAACAGTTCGGCATGCGGCGGATGGATCATGTTGAGCGCCGCGGTGGCCGCCAGCATCGCCAGCGCCTCCACCGCCTGGCGGGCGGCGCGCTCGCTGTCCGGACGCAGCAGGCAACGGATCACGAAAGACGCGACATCGGACGCGCCGGGCAAACCATGGGTTTCCTGCATCAGATCCTGCAGCACGCCGGTGGCTGCATCACCTTCGCGCGACAGCGCGCGTAGAACATCGAGGCACATGACATTGCCCGAGCCTTCCCAGATCGCATTGACCGGCGCCTCGCGATAGTGCCGCGCGAGAATGCCCTCCTCGACATAGCCATTCCCGCCGAGACACTCCATCGCCTCATAGAGGAAACCGGGCGCGGACTTGCAGACCCAGTATTTCACCACCGGCGTCAGGAAGCGCATGTAAGCCGCCTCCATCGGATCCTCTGGTGCCTGATCGAAGGCGCGGCACAGCCGCATCACCAGCGCGGTGGTCGCTTCCGCATGCAGCGCCATGTCGGCGAGCACGCTCTGCATCATCGGCTGATCGGCGAGATGCTTCTGGAACACGCTGCGATGACGGGTGTGATGGAGCGCATGGACGAGGCCAGAGCGCATCAGCCCGGCCGAAGCGATGGCGCAATCCTGCCGTGTCAGTTGCACCATCTGGATGATGGTGCGGATGCCCTTGCCTTCCTCGCCGACCCGCAATGCATAGGCCTCGTTGAACTCGACTTCAGACGACGCATTGGAGCGGTTGCCGAGCTTGTCCTTGAGGCGCTGGAAATTCAGCGCGTTGAGCGAGCCGTCCGGGCGGAAGCGCGGCATGAAGAAGCAACTGAGCCCGCTCTCTTCCTGCGCCAGCACCAGGAAGGCGTCGCACATCGGCGCCGACATGAACCATTTGTGGCCTGTGATCTGGAACGCATCGCCGTCGCGCTTCGCGAAGGTCATATTGGAGCGCACGTCAGTGCCGCCCTGACGCTCGGTCATGCCCATGCCGAGGGTCATGCCTGATTTCTCGAACCACGGCTTGAAGCTCGGATCGTAGGTCTCGCTGCCGATGATCGGCATCGCCTGCGCCAGCACATCCGGCTGTGATGCCAGCGCGCCGACGGCCGCACGCGTCATCGTGATCGGGCAAAGATGACCGGTCTCGACCTGAGCGGCCATGTAGAACTTCGCCGCACGAATGGTTTCCGATGCACGGCCCTGCGGCTTGCCATCCGCGGTCCAGGTCGAATTATGGATGCCGGCGGCGACGCTCGCTGCCATGAGTTCGTGATAGGCCGGATGAAACTCGACCTCGTCGCGGCGATTGCCGCGCGCATCGAAGCTCCGCAGCTTCGGCGTGTTCTCGTTGGCGAGCCGCGCCCGCTGCGCCATCTCGGCCGAGCCCCACAGCTTGCCGAAATTGGAATGCGCGATGAAGGCGCTGGAGGCATCGTTGAAGGCCAGCGCATCGACCAGCGGCCGATCGAGCTCGAACAGATTGACGTCCTCGAAGGGCGGCGACTGGTTGAGCACCGCGTGTTTTGCTGACGTGGGAGAGGTCATCGGGATGTTCCGGCAGAAGGAGCGCGTTGCGAATCATTTTACGCTGGATCGTGCCTCAATACGAGGCGCCGTAGGATGGGTAGAGCGCAGGCGCGAAGCGCCGGAGCGAACCCCATCGGCGGAGCTTGCCGCAGGCGAGGGACAGCATGGGTTTCGCTCCGCTCACCCCATCCTACGGCCGCGAGCTTTGTCTTCTGATCGGAAAATCATACGCCTTGGTGCCGACGCCGGGCATCGAGAAGTGCCACCACTCCTTCGAATAATTCACGAATCCCTGTTTGCGCATGCTCGTCACGAGAATGTCGCGCCAGCGGCGCTGAGCTGCATTGATCGCGCGCGACGCGGTCCACGCCTTGGCATCCGAGCAATCATAGCCCGTGCCCATATCGACACTCGCTTCCGGTGCGCGCTGCGCTTCGGGGGCGATACAGTTGCCATAGGCCTTGCCGGGATCGAACGGTGGAGAAACGCTGGCGCGCAGATCCACCAGAGTGAGATCGACGGCGGCGCCGGTAGAGTGGCCGGAACGCTCGGCGATATAGCCGAGACGAAACAGATCGGCCTTGTTGAAGGACGGATTGTAGCGCCTCTGCGCAGGTGTCTCGTTGCCGTCCTGCGCCCACGCCACCATGTCGCGCGAGGCACGTGCGGGGCGATAGCAGTCGAGCATCTTGAGCGACAGGCCTTGCGTCTTCAGCTCCTGTTGCACTTTCACAAGCGCCTGCCCGACCGAGCGCTTCACCACGCATTCGGCGCTGTCATAGCCGGCCAGCTTGCGTCCGACGAAGTTGTTGAGGCCGGCATAGCGGATGTCCTGCCGGATGCTGGCATCGAGAGCGCGCAGGAAGACAAAATCATCGGGCAGCGCCTGCGCCGCTCGCTCGGCATGGGCAGAGGTGGAGACCAGCAGCAGCGCGAGGTAGCCGAGCACGGACCATCGAGATGTCGGCGTCATTATGGGATCTCATAACATAGGGCAGATGAGCGTAGCGTAATCCGCGGCGGCACCGAAATGGCGGATGATGCCTTCGCTCTACGAACTACGGCACAACGCCCCCCGTCATGGCCGGGCTTGACCCGGCCATCCAACCTCGGCCGAGCATCCGGCCAAGATGGGTGCCCCGGTCAAGCCCGGGCGTGACGACGCAAAAAAACATCGAGAATTATTGCAATTCCACCCCCGCGCCCACATCCCGGGGGATAACCCGGAACCGGGCGATCGATGCTTGCCCCCTGCGGCAACGAGCCCTATAGGATTTGGCTTTAATGACCAGCGCCCCCAAATCCAGTTTCGTCTTCGCGCACCGGCATCTGCTGGGAATCGAAGGCCTGACCGCCGCCGAGATCACCGGCCTCCTCGACCTGTCCGAGGAATATGTCGAGCTGAACCGGCAAGTCGATAAAAAGCGCACCTCGCTGCGCGGCCGCACCCAGGTCAATCTGTTCTTCGAGAACTCGACCCGCACGCAGTCCTCGTTCGAGCTCGCCGGCAAGCGGCTCGGCGCCGACGTCATGAACATGTCGGTCGCCTCGTCTTCCATCAAGAAGGGCGAGACGCTGATCGACACCGCGATGACGCTGAATGCGATGCATCCGGACATTCTGGTGATGCGCCATCACGCCTCCGGCGCGGTGGAGCTGCTGGCGCGCAAGGTCGACGGCTCCGTGATCAATGCCGGCGACGGCGCCCATGAGCATCCCACGCAGGCGCTGCTCGACGCCCTCACCATCCGCCGCAACAAGGGCCGCCTCGAAGGCCTCGTCATCGCGATCTGCGGCGACGTGCTGCATTCGCGCGTGGCGCGCTCCAACATCATCCTGCTGAACACCATGGGCGCGCGCGTCCGCGTGGTCGGCCCCTCCACCTTGCTGCCGCCGGGCATCGAGCGCATGGGCGTGGAAGTCGCGCGCGACATGCGCGAAGGCCTCAACGGCGCGGACATCGTGATGATGCTGCGCCTGCAGCGCGAGCGCATGAACGGCTCCTTCGTGCCGTCGTCCGGCGAATATTTCCAGTATTTCGGCCTCGACCAGAAGAAGCTGTCCTACGCCAAGCCGGACGCGCTGGTGATGCATCCCGGCCCGATGAACCGCGGCGTCGAGATCGACAGCCTGGTGGCAGACGGCGCGCAATCGCTGATCCGCGAACAGGTGGAAATGGGCGTCGCCGTGCGCATGGCGGTGCTGGAAGCGCTGGCGCGGAATTTGCCGAATGCGTGACGGCCATGGATACGCTGCTGTCGCTCCTGATCGGGCTGATGCAGCGGAAACTGAAATTCGTCGCGATCCTCGGCATGTTGTTCATCGGCGTGATGCTCACCATGCAGGGGTTTACGACGCAGAACATCATCTTCACGGTCATCTTCGTGGTGATCGTCGGGCTGTTCGCGATCCTCGTCTGGTTCTGGACCGCGATCTTCAGATCTCTCATGACGAAACGGCGATGATTTCATGCTGACCAACCGCCGCCCGCTCCTGCTCGCCAATGCGCGCCTGATCGATCCGTCGCAACATCTCGACACGGTCGGCGATGTGCTGATCGTCGATGGCGTGATCCGCGATGCCAAGCGCGGCATTGGCACCGCCGGTGTGCCCGAGGGCACCGACGTCATCAACTGCGCCGGCAAGGTTGTCGCGCCTGGCCTGATCGACATGCGCGCTTTTGTCGGCGAGCCCGGCGCCAGCCACCGCGAGAGTTTTGCCTCGGCGAGCCACGCGGCAGCGGCGGGCGGCATTACGACGATCATCTGCCAGCCGGATACCTCTCCGGCGATCGACAATTCGGCCACCGTGGACTTCGTGCAGCGCCGTGCGCGCGACACCGCCATCGTCAACATCCATCCGATGGCCGCGTTGACCAAGGGGCTCGAAGGCAGGGAGATGACCGAATTCGGCCTGCTC
This sequence comes from Bradyrhizobiaceae bacterium PARB1, assembly GCA_002256345.1. GTDB lineage: Bacteria > Pseudomonadota > Alphaproteobacteria > Rhizobiales > Xanthobacteraceae > Tardiphaga. The sequence continues at coordinate 150,863 of NKIY01000007.1, forward strand.
CGCGCGGCCGGCGCCGTCGCCTTCACCGATGGCCACAAGAGCGTCACCAATGCGCAGGTGATGCGCCGCGCACTGACCTATGCGCGCGATTTCGACGCGCTGATCGTGCATTACACCGAAGATCCCGCGCTGGTCGGCGAAGGCGTGATGAATGAAGGCGAGCGTGCCTCGCGGCTCGGCCTCACCGGTATTCCCACCGCCGCCGAAGCGATGATGCTGGAGCGCGACATGCGTCTCGTGGCGCTCACGGGCGGGCGCTATCACGCGGCCTCGATCACTTGCGCTGACTCCATCGAGGTCCTGAAGCGCGCCCGCGATGCAGGGCTGCGCGTCTCGGCGTCCGCCTCGATCAATCACCTGACGCTGAACGAGAACGATATAGGACCCTATCGCTCCTATCTGAAACTGTCGCCGCCGCTGCGCACCGAAGAGGATCGCCGCGCGCTGGTGGATGCGGTCGCCGAAGGCCTGATCGACGTCATCATGTCCGATCACAATCCGCAGGACGTCGAGACCAAGCGGCTCCCGTTTGCCGAAGCCGAGCCCGGCGCCATCGGCCTCGAGACGATGCTGTCCGCCGGCCTGCGGCTGCTGCACAATGGCGAACTCAGCCTGACACAACTCATTCGTGCGATGTCCACCCGCCCGGCCGAGCTGCTCGACCTGCCGGGCGGCACGCTGCGTGCTGGCTCCGTGGCCGATGTGATCGTCATCGATGCCGACGTGCCATGGGTGCTCGATCCCGCCGATCTGAAATCGCAATGCAAGAACACACCGTTCGACGAAGCGCGCTTCACCGGCCGCGTGGTACGGACGATCGTGGGCGGACGCACCGTCTATGAGCACGTCTGAATTGAGCTTACCGACCACCGCGCACTTGTCCCGGACGCGGTGCAGCGTGTAACGCTGCTCCGCAGAGCCGGGACAGTCGCAGGCTCCGACGTTTGACACGGTCCCGGCTCTGCGAGACAGCACTGGCGACGAAGCTTTGCTTCGCCTGAGTGCTGCATCGCGTCAGGGACACAGCAGAGATCATGGGACAATCATGAACCCGCTTTATATCCTCGCCGCCGCTTTCGGATATCTGCTCGGCTCGGTCCCGTTCGGCCTGCTGATTACCAAAATGGCCGGCACCCAGGACATCCGCAGCATCGGCTCCGGCAATATCGGCGCGACCAATGTGCTGCGCACCGGCCGCAAGGGCCTCGCCGCCGCGACGCTGGTGTGCGACGCGCTCAAGGGCACGATCCCGGTGGTGGTCATGGGCATCCTCGGCGGTCCCGTACCGGCGATGATCGCCGCGGCGGCCGCCTTTCTCGGTCATCTCTTCCCGGTCTGGCTCGGCTTCAAGGGTGGCAAGGGCGTCGCCACCTATATCGGCGTGATGCTCGGCCTGTACTGGCCGGCGGCGCTGATCTTCTGCCTCGCCTGGCTCGCCGCCGCCTTCAGCTCGCGCTACTCGTCCTTCGCGGCGCTGACCGCCAGCGCCATTACGCCGATCTTCCTGTGGTGGATCACCAAGTCAGCGCCGCTCGGCATGCTCGCAATGGTGCTGACCATCCTGCTCTGGTTCATGCACCGCGAAAACATCAAGCGGCTGCTGAACGGGACGGAAGGCAAGATCGGGCAGAAATGACGGGCCGACTCGCCTTCACCTTGAACAAGATCGCCGATTGAATACACCCTAAAGTTGATTAAGCTACCCCGCAGGGGAACGCAGCTTGATCGACACATCCACTGCACCGATCCGCCTGACCGACGAGCAACGGCGCGACTGGCTGCGGTTGATCCGCAGCGAGCATGTGGGGCCGCGCACCTTTCGCGCGCTCATCAACCAGTTCGGCAGTGCACGCGCGGCGCTCGAGCGCCTGCCCGACCTCGCCCGGCGCGGCGGCGCGATACGCGGCGGTCGTATCTGCAGCGCGGACGAAGCAGACCAGGAAATAACACGCGGCGGCCGGATCGGTGTGGCGCTGGTCGCCCCCGGCGAGCCCGGCTATCCGCCACGGCTTGCCAGCATCGACGACGCCCCGCCCCTGCTCGGCGTGCGGGGCAATCATGACGCCATGGCACGGCCGATGATCGCCATTGTCGGCTCGCGCAACGCGTCCGGGGCCGGATTGAAATTTGCCGAAACGCTGGCGCGTGAACTGACCGGTGCCGAATTCGTCATCGTCTCCGGCCTCGCCCGCGGCGTCGATCAGGCTGCGCATCGTGCCAGCGCTGCAGCCGGCAGCGTCGCCGCACTGGCCGGCGGCCACGAGCGCATCTATCCGCCGGAGCACGAGGACCTGCTGCTCGACCTGCTCGCCTTCGGCGGCGCCATCTCGGAAATGCCGCTCGGCCATATGCCACGGGCGAAGGATTTTCCACGCCGCAACCGGCTGATCTCCGGCGCCGCGCTGGGCGTCGTCGTCATCGAGGCGGCGGAGCGCTCCGGCTCGCTGATCACCGCACGCATGGCCGCCGAACAGGGACGCGAGGTGTTCGCCGTGCCCGGCTCGCCGCTCGATCCGCGCGCCGCCGGCACCAACCGGCTGATCAAACAGGGCGCGACATTGGTCACCGAAGCCGCCGATGTCATCCATGCGGTCGCTCCGATCATGGAGCGGCCGATCGAATTGCCGAGCCGCGAAGCGGAGGACGACGTGTTGTTCGACGAGCCGAACGACGGCGATCGTGCGCGCATCATTGCGCTGCTCGGGCCAAGCCCGATCGGCATCGACGACCTGATCCGGTTGGCGAAGACGTCACCGACGACGGTGCGTGTCGTGCTGCTGGAGCTAGAGCTTGCGGGACGGCTGGAGCGACACGGCGGCGGCTTGGTGTCGATGGTGTAGCCCGGATGGAGCGCAGCGTAATCCGGGATTCAGAGCCTCCTCAAATCGCCGGTCCCCGGGTTACGCTGCGCTTCACCCAGGCTACATCAGCGATCTTCCCCCTCGCCGTCGAACTTCTCCCGCGCAGTCTGAATTTGCGGAAGATGCGTGAGCGCCCATGTGCCGAGCGCTTTCACCGGCTCCGAGAGGCCGCGGCCGAGTTCGGTGAGATCATAATCCACCCGCGGCGGGATGGTCGGATAGACGGTGCGGGTCACCAGACCGTCGCGCTCGAGACCGCGCAGGGTCAGCGTCAGCATGCGCTGCGACACGCCGCCAATCATCCGCTTCAGCTCATTGAAGCGGCGCGGGCCATCGCCCAGCATCATGATCACCAGCACGCTCCATTTGTCGCCGACCCGCGCCAGCACCGAAGCCACGCCGCGGCAGTCGCTCTCCACATGCCCGTTCGGCGGCGGTGACGGCAGGACAGGCACCTTTTTGTGCTCGGGTTTCAAAATAGTGCCTTCTTGTGCAGCTTCGGACAGTCACTCATGTAGCTCTGGTTACAAACCAATACCATAGGCAACCCGACCATGAACCTCCTCCATATCGATTCCAGCGTCCTCGGCCCCTACTCTGTGAGCCGGCAGGTTTCCGCAGCCATCACCGATCGGCTCGCCAAGGCCCAGCCCGGCCTCGCGGTGACCTATCGCGATCTGTCCGCCGCTCCGCTGTCGCACCTCTCCGGCTTGCATCTGGCGGCTGCCCAGGGCGGCGGAGCAGATGCCGGCCTGCAAGCCGATCTCGCCGCGGGCCAAGCCGCGCTCGACGAGTTCCTGGCCGCCGACATCGTGGTGATCGGCGCGCCGATGTACAATTTCACCATCCCGACCCAACTCAAGGCCTGGATCGACCGCATCCTCGTGGCCGGCAAGACGTTCAAATATGGCGCCAACGGCGCGGAAGGCCTTGCGGGCGGCAAGCGCGTGATCATCGCGCTGTCGCGCGGCGGGTTCTACGGCGCCGACACTCCGGCTGCCGCTGGCGAGCATCTCGAAACCTATCTGCGCTGGGTGTTCGGCTTCATCGGCGTGACCAATGTGGAGTTCATCGCGGCCGACGGCATCGCGGTCGGACCCGAGATGCGCGAGAAAGCGGTGAACGGCGCGTTGCAAGCGGCGACGGATTTGCGCGCAGCGTAACAACGAGCTCATCATTCCGGGGCGCGCGTTTTCGCGCGAACCTCAGCCGTTACAATTGCAAAGGCCGGGAATCCGGAAATGAGTTTCATCATATCGAGATCCCGGGTTCACTCCGTCCGCTTTGCGGATGACGTGCGCCCGGGATGACGGTACTACACTTTACCCACGAAACGCCGGCGCACCTGCCGGCGACGCCGTGGATCCGCCATCCACGAAGATCTCTGCGCCCTGCACATTCGATGAATCGTCGGACGCCAGGAACAGCACCGTCTTCGCAACCTCCTCCGGCTTGCCCATCCGGCCAAGCGGGATCGTTTGCGAGAGCCGCTTTTCAAAGGCATTGAAAGCATCCGGCGTCGGCGCGACACGATCCCAGATCGGCGTTGCGGTGGCGCCAGGCGAGACCACATTGACGCGAATGCCACGCGGCGACAGTTCAGACGCCATCACCCGCGCCATGGCACGAATACCGGCCTTGCTCGCCGCGTAAGCGGAGTAACCGGGATTGCCGAGCACCGAAATCACCGAGCCATTGAGAATGATCGAGGCGTTGTCATTGAGATGCGCAGCGGCAGCCTGCACGGTGAAGAAGACAGCGGTGATATTGGTCTTGAGTACGGCCTCGAACACATCGAGCGTCGTGCCACCCACGGGTGTGTTGCCGGCGATGCCCGCATTCGCGAAGACGATGTCGAGCTTGCCGAACGTGGCGACGGCCTCGGCCACGGCGCGTTCCGTCGCCGCAATGTCGGTGGCGTCAGCAATGATCCCGATCGCATTGGCCCCAAGCTCCTGAACAGCCTTGTCCAGCTTGGCTTTGTCGCGGCCGGTGATCGCGACTTTTGCCCCCTCGGCCACGAACAGTTTTGCCGTCGTTAGTCCGATGCCGCTGTTTCCGCCGGTGATGAGTGCCGTCTTCCCCGTCAAGCGCATGTCGATCTCCTGTCCAATCTGGTTTCTTTTTGAAACCAGATTGCCAATTAGAACGACTGGTTTCATAATGCAACCAGACGAGATGGCCGATCACGGCAATGTTTGATCGGACCAAGGAGACTCAATGGCCAAGCGCAACAGCCTCAAGGAAGACGCCTGCCCGGTGGCGCGCTCGATGGAAGCGATCGGGGACTGCTGGTCGATGCTGATCATTCGCGACGCCATGCTGGGCAAAAAGCGGTTCGGCGAGTTTCAGAAGAGCCTCGGGGTTGCCAAGAACATTCTGACCATGCGGCTGCGCGCGCTGCTCGATGACGGGCTCCTGAAGCTGGAGCCGGGCGCGGATGGCAGTGCGTATCAGGAATATGTGCTGACCGATAAAGGCCGCGCCGTCTTCCCGATCATGGTCGCGCTGCGGCAATGGGCCGAGGACTATGCATTCAAACCGGGAGAAGAGACCAATATCATGGTGGATCGCGAGACCGGCCGGCGCATCCGCAAGCTTGAACTGCATGCCGACGACGGCCGCCTGCTAGACCTCGGTGATGTCACCCTCAAGCCCGCAACCGCCTGATCAGGCTCAGCGCCCTCGCAAGCGAAGCCGCTCCTCCGCCTCCAGATGGGCCATGTCGAGCAGGTAAGCGAGCATCTCCAGTCGGTGTCGCCGCGCCAGACAAGCGAGATCGTGCACTGCCCCCTTTATGTAATGCGCCGCCTCAGCCGGCCCGCCGTCGGCCGGGGGCTGGTCATCATCGTCATTCAATGTCATGGACCCGCCCGGTCTGGATTCAACCATAATGAGAGCTTGAAAATAACACTCATAGGTTGAAAAATACAACCAAAAGTCAATACCGGCGTGCATGCAAGGCAGGCTTGTCACAATCCCCGATTTGACACGGGCCCCCTTCGCACCCATGTTCGCCGCGAAACGGCCGGCGCGACTCCCCTGCGCAGCCGCCGATTTCTCCCTTTAAGTTATTGGAAAGTCATGAATCTCGTCATCGTGGAGTCGCCTTCCAAGGCCAAGACGATCAACAAGTACCTGGGCAAGGACTACGAGGTCCTGGCGTCCTTCGGCCATGTCCGCGACCTCCCGGCGAAGAACGGATCGGTCGATCCCGACGCCAATTTCCAGATGATCTGGGAAGTGGACCCGAAGGCGAACAGCCGGCTCAATGACATCGCCAAGGCGGTCAAGGGCGCCGACAAGCTCATTCTGGCGACCGACCCTGATCGCGAGGGTGAAGCGATCTCCTGGCACGTGCTCGAGGTGCTCAAGCAGAAGCGCGCGCTGAAGGACCAGAAGATCGAGCGCGTGGTGTTCAACGCGATCACCAAGCAGGCCGTCTCCGACGCGATGAAGAACCCGCGCGAGATCGATGGCGCGCTGGTAGACGCCTATATGGCGCGCCGCGCCCTCGATTATCTCGTCGGCTTCACCCTTTCGCCGGTTCTGTGGCGCAAACTGCCCGGCGCGCGCTCGGCTGGCCGCGTGCAGTCGGTGGCGCTGCGCCTCGTCTGCGACCGCGAGCAGGAAATCGAAAAGTTCGTGCCGCGCGAATACTGGTCGTTGGTGACCACACTGGCGACGCCGCGCGGCGAGAGCTTTGAAGCACGCCTCGTCGGCGCCGACGGCAAGAAGATCCAGCGCCTCGACATCGGCACCGGCGCCGAAGCGGAAGACTTCAAGAAAGCCATCGAGGCAGCGTCGTTCGCCGTCACCACCGTCGATGCAAAGCCGGCGCGCCGCAATCCGCAGGCGCCGTTCACCACCTCGACGCTGCAGCAGGAAGCCAGCCGCAAGCTCGGCTTTGCGCCGGCGCATACGATGCGCATCGCGCAGCGCCTCTATGAAGGCATCGATATCGGCGGCGAGACCACCGGCCTCATCACCTATATGCGAACAGACGGCGTGACCATCGACGCATCCGCCATCACGCAGGCGCGTTCGGTGATCGGCGAGGACTACGGCAAACAATATGTGCCGGAGACTGCGCGCCAATATACGAGCAAGGCGAAGAATGCGCAGGAAGCGCATGAAGCGATCCGCCCCACCGACATGTCGCGCCGCCCGGCCAGCCTGAAGGCGCGCCTCGATAACGATCAATATCGTCTCTATGAACTCGTCTGGATGCGCACCGTCGCCAGCCAGATGGAGTCCGCCGAGATGGAGCGCACTACCGTGGACATCACGGCCAAGGCCGGCGCACGCGTGCTGGAGTTGCGCGCCACCGGCCAGGTGGTGAAATTCGATGGGTTCCTGGCCGTCTATCAGGAAGGCAAGGACGACGACGCCGATGATGAGGATTCACGCCGCCTGCCCGCCATGAGCGTGGGCGAAGCGCTGAAGAAAGAGAACCTCGCGGTCACCCAGCATTTCACCGAGCCGCCGCCGCGCTTCTCGGAAGCCTCGCTGGTGAAGCGTATGGAAGAGCTCGGCATCGGTCGCCCCTCGACCTATGCATCGATCCTCGATGTACTGAAGGCGCGCGGCTATGTGCGCCTCGAGAAAAAGCGTCTCTATGGCGAGGACAAGGGCCGCGTCGTGGTCGCTTTTCTCGAGAACTTCTTCGCGCGCTATGTGGAATACGACTTCACTGCGTCGCTGGAAGAAGACCTCGACAAGATCTCGAACAACGAGGTCGCGTGGAAGGACGTGCTGCGCGCGTTCTGGACCGGTTTCATCGGTGCCGTCGATGACATCAAGGAGCTGCGTGTCGCGCAGGTGCTGGATGTGCTCGACGACATGCTTGGCCCGCACATCTATCCCGCACGCGAGGATGGCGGCGATCCGCGCCAGTGCCCGACCTGCGGCACCGGACGCCTGAACCTGAAGGCCGGCAAGTTCGGCGCTTTCGTCGGCTGCACCAATTATCCGGAATGCCGCTATACGCGTCCCCTCGCCGCCGACAGCGCCGCGACGGCGGATCGCGTACTGGGCGAAGATCCGGACACGGGCTTCGAAGTTGCCGTGAAAGCCGGACGCTTCGGGCCTTACATCCAGCTCGGCGATGCGAAGGACTATGGCGAAGGCGAGAAGCCGAAGCGCGCGGGCATTCCGAAGAACACATCGCCCAGCGATGTCGAACTCGATCTGGCGCTGAAGCTTCTCTCGCTGCCGCGTGAGATCGGCAAGCATCCGGAGACCGGCGAGCCGATCACCGCGGGCCTCGGCCGTTTCGGGCCGTTCGTGAAGCATGAAAAGACCTATGCCAGCCTGGAAGCCGGCGATGAGGTCTTTGACATCGGCCTCAATCGCGCCGTGACGCTGATCGCCGAGAAGATCGCAAAGGGACCATCGGGTCGCCGCTTCGGCGCCGATCCCGGCAAGCCGCTCGGCGAGCATCCGGCGCTCGGCGGCATCGCGGTGAAGAACGGCCGCTATGGCGCCTATGTCACCGCGGGCGGCGTCAATGCAACGATCCCGAACGACAAGACACCTGACACGATCACCGTGGCCGAAGCCATCGCGCTGCTCGACGAGCGTGCCGCCAAGGGCGGCGGCAAAGTGAAGAAAGTTGCCAAGAAGGCCGCGCCGAAGAAGGCTGTGAAATCTGCTGACGGCGAGGACAAGCCGGCGAAGAAAACTGCCGCCAAGAAGGCCGCCAAGCCGAAGACCGACACGGCTGCTGCCAGCAAGGCGCGCGCGCCGGTAACCAAGAAGACAGTGGCCAAGAAGGCGCCGGCCAAGAAAGCCGCTGCCAAGAAGAGCGCGAGCAAGAACGGATAGTCGTGGCCAAAAAACGCGACACCGCATTTCCGACCCGGGATGAGATCGTCGCGTTCATTCGCGCCTATCCCGGCAAGATCGGCACCCGCGAGATCGCGCGGGAATTCGGCCTGAAGAACGCAGCACGCGTCGAACTCAAGCGCGTGCTGCGCGAACTCGTCGCTGACGGCTCCATCGCCAGGAAGGGCAAGGAAGTCCGCGAGCCCAAGGGACTGCCGCCGACGGTGCTGGTCGATATCGCCACCCGTGATGCCGACGGAGAACTGATCGCCACGCCCGTCGAATGGGACGATGCCGACGGCAATCCGCCGCGCATCCGCATCCATATTCCGCGCCGCCCCCTGCCCGGCACGGCAGCCGGTGTCGGCGACCGCGCCTTGCTGCGCATCGAGAAGATCGAGGACGACGGCGAGACTTCCGGCTATCGCGGCCGCATCATCAAGGTGCTCGACAGCGCGCGGACGCGCCTGCTCGGCATCTATCGCGCGCTGCCGAATGGCGGCGGCCGCATGGTCCCCGTGGACAAGAAACAGGCTGGGCGCGAACTCAACATCGCCGCCTCCGATGCAGGTGGTGCCGAGGACGGCGACCTCATCAGCGTCGATCTGATCCGCACGCGCGGCTACGGCCTCGCTTCCGGCAAGGTGAAGGAACGCCTTGGTTCGCTGTCGTCGGAAAAGGCGATCAGCCTGATCGCGATCCATTCCCACGACATCCCGCAGAATTTCTCACGCGGCGCATTGCAGGAAGCCGAGGCTGCCAAGCCTGCGGCACTGAAGGGCCGCGAGGACTGGCGCGAACTGCCGCTGGTCACCATCGATCCGCCCGATGCGAAGGATCACGACGACGCCGTCCATGCCGAAGTCGACCCCGACAACGAAGACGGCATGATCGTCACCGTCGCCATTGCCGATGTCGCCTTCTATGTGCGGCCGGGCTCGGCGCTCGATCACGACGCACTCCAGCGCGGCAACTCCGTCTATTTCCCCGACCGCGTCGTGCCGATGCTGCCGGAGCGCATCTCCAACGACCTGTGCTCGCTGGTGCCAGGCGAACCGCGCGGCGCGCTGGCTGTACGCATGGTATTCGACGAGGACGGGCGAAAGGTCTCGCATTCGTTCCACCGCATCCTGATGCGTTCGGCGGCGAAGCTGAGCTACGCGCAGGCGCAGGCGGCGATCGACGGCAAGCCGGATGATATCACCGGCCCCATTCTCGATCCGATCCTCAAGCCGCTCTGGGCCGCCTACAAGCTGGTAAAACAGGCGCGCGACGAACGCAGTCCGCTCGAACTCGAACTTCCCGAGCGAAAAATCCTGCTCAAGAAGGACGGCACCGTCGATCGCGTCATCGTACCGGAGCGGCTGGACGCACATAAACTCATCGAAGAGTTCATGATCCTCGCCAATGTCGCGGCGGCGGAGATGCTTGAAAAGAAGGGCCTGCCGCTTATCTATCGGGTGCATGACGAGCCGACCGTCGAGAAGGTTCACAATCTCGCGGAATTCCTCAAGACCCTCGATATGCCTTTCGCCAAAGCGGGCGCGCTGCGGCCTTCCGTGTTCAACCGCATTCTCTCCCAGGTGAAGGGCCACGATTCCGAGCCGCTGGTGAATGAAGTGGTGCTCCGTTCGCAAGCCCAGGCGGAATATGCCTCCGAGAATTACGGGCATTTTGGCCTGAACCTGCGGCGCTATGCGCATTTCACGTCGCCGATCCGGCGATACGCAGACCTGATCGTGCATCGCGCGCTGATCCGTGCGCTCGGCCTCGGCGAAGGCGCCCTGCCCGAAACCGAGACGCCGGAGTCGCTGGCGGAAATCTCCGCGCAAATCTCCGCCACCGAACGCCGCGCCATGAAGGCGGAGCGCGAGACGACGGACCGACTGATCGCGCATTTCCTGGCCGACAAGATCGGCGCCAGCTTTCAGGGCCGGATTTCCGGCGTCACCAAGGTTGGACTCTTTGTCAAATTGACCGAGACCGGCGCCGATGGTTTGGTGCCGATCAGGACATTGGGCTCGGAATATTTCAACTATGACGAAGCCCGCCATGCCCTGATCGGCACCCGCTCCGGAGCGATGTACCGTTTGGGCGATGTCGTCGATGTCCGTCTGGTCGAGGCTGCACCGATCGCCGGTGCGCTGCGATTCGAAATGCTCTCCGAGGGCAATACGGCTCCAAGGAGAGGGCGACGCGAACACGGGCGCAGCAAAGGCGCTGACGACCGTGAGAGCCATCCGAATACGACGAAATTCAAATCGTCGAAGAAATCGAAACCGGGCCGTAATGCCCGCATGAAGAGCAAGGCAAAGAAGATCGTTGCCAAGGCGGCGCGCCCGTCCCGCAGCAAGGGCGGCAAGCCGAAGCGAGGCAAATCGTAACGAAGCTATTGCGAGCGAGACGAGCCATGATGACGCTGACCACGCCGAAGACTTTTACGAAGACCTGGACCAACGCGGCCGATCCCGCCGCCAAGCGCGATCTGTGGACCGCGATGAAGCGCGGCTTCTTCTGCCGTTGCCCGAACTGCGGCGAAGGCAAGATGTTTCGCGCTTTCCTGAAGACCGCGGATCACTGCGATCGCTGCGGCCAGGAATTCTCCGGCCATCGCGCCGACGACCTGCCCGCTTATCTCGTGATCGTCATCGTCGGCCATATCGTCGTGCCGATCGCCTTGTGGATCGAGACCAACTACTCGCCATCGGTGGCGCTGCAGCTTGCCATCTATCTGCCGATCTCGCTTATCGCATCGCTGTGGCTGTTGCAGCCGGTCAAAGGAGCCGTCGTCGGATTGCAATGGGCTCTGCGTATGCACGGGTTTGGCGACGGACACGAGCACTGATACGGTCACCGTCCCCTAACAAACTTCAAGAAAAGATTTCTAGGAGACGGAATGAGCGAGACGGTCGAAGTCGGCAAGGAAGCCGATCATCATCCCTATAAGCGCCCGCGCGATGCGGCGACGCTGATGCTGGTCGATCGCTCCGGCCCGGTGCCGAAAGTGCTGGTGGGCAAGCGCCACGACAAGGTGGTGTTCATGCCGGGCAAATTCGTCTTTCCGGGCGGCAGTGTCGACAAGACCGATAATCGTGTGCCGGTGGCAGCGCCGGTGCCGGCCGCGCTCGAATCCAACCTGATGAAGGGCAGCCCGAAGACGCCGACGTCGCGCGCCCGCTCGCTTGCCATCGCCGCCATCCGCGAAGCCTGTGAAGAGACCGGCCTCTGCCTCGGCCGCAAGGTCGAAGGCACCACCAAGAAGCTCAACGGCCCATGGCAGGCGTTCAGCGATGCCGGCCTGCTGCCGGATCCGTCGGGCCTTTTCCTGATCGCTCGCGCCATCACTCCGCCGGGCCGCATCAAGCGTTTCGATACGCGTTTCTTCACGGCCGATGCCTCTTCGATCGCCCATCGCGTCGAAGGCGTGGTCCATGCAGACGCCGAACTGGTCGAACTGGTCTGGGTCGAACTCGGCTCGCCGCATCTGGCTGATGCGCATGCGATGACCAAAAACGTGCTCAATCAGTTGCAAAAGCGATTGGCACTCGGGCCATTACACCATGACGCACCACTGCCCTTCTTCCATTGGTACGATGGTAAGATGCAGATGGACCTGATACCGGCCTGATGCGGAAAAGCGCCGCATCAGCGGCGTTTTCACGATTTTTTTAACGCATCCATCTACCTGAACGACTAACAACGGCGGCGCCACAACCGGGGAGCTATCGTTTATGGGACAGATGCAAAGGTTCGAGGAGACAGAGGCCTCGACCTTCACGCCTGTGTCGCTCGGCTACCGGCAGATGGCGTCTTCCCTGGGAAAGAAAGCGAGCATGTCGAGCGATCCGCGGGAGATCCGCGATCTGCTCGACCTCGCCAAATCATGGCTGCTGCTCGCCGAGAACGAAGAGCTCATGGCGAGCGAAGCACGCAGCATGTCCGCGCGGTTCTGACTCTCCTTGCGGTCATTGCAAAGCGCCCGTTGGCGACGAAACAATCCAGTTGCTTACTTGCGCCGTCTCGATTGCTTCGTGGTGGAGTTCATCGTCGGGCCGGCGAAGCCGGCACCGGTGGCTCCTCGCAATGACGGAGTTGTTCTGAAGCTCCCTGACAATTCGCAATAATCTTCTCGCGAACACCTCCTGTTGCGGCGCGCCCGCATGCCTATCTTGTTCCGCACCAGCATCACGGGAATGATCCAAATGGCAAAGCGTCAGTTGAAGCTCGGGGCCTTCATGCGACCGGTCTCAATCCACACCGGCGCCTGGCGCTATCCTGGCGCAGTGCCCGATGCCAATTTCAATTTCCCGCTGATGAAGCAGATGATCCGAAAGCTGGAGGCCGGCAAGTTCGATGCCTTCTTCATGGCTGACCATCTCGCAGTGCTGAACATGCCGGTGGAAGCGCTGAAGCGTAGCCATACGGTGACGTCATTCGAGCCCTTCACGCTGCTATCGGCGCTTGCCGCTGTGACTGAAAATATCGGCCTTGTCGCCACCGGTTCGACGACGTTCGATGCGCCCTATCATGTGGCGCGTCGCTTTGCTTCGCTGGATCACATTTCCGGCGGTCGGGCCGGCTGGAATATCGTCACGACATCGAATCCCGACGCCGCACTCAATTTCGGCCTCGACGACCACATGGAGCATGCGGAGCGCTACAAGCGAGCACGCGAGTTCTACGATGTGGTGACCGGCCTGTGGGATTCCTTCGCCGACGATGCGTTTCCACGCGATGCCGAAAGCGGGATCTATATGGACCCCGAGAAGATGCATGTGCTGGATCACAAGGGTGCCTATCTGAAAGTCCGCGGCCCGCTGAACATCGCGCGGCCCGTGCAGGGCTGGCCGGTGATCGTGCAGGCCGGTGCATCCGACGACGGCAAGCAGTTGGCAGCAGAAACCGCCGAAGCCGTGTTCACCGGCGGCGGCCCGATCGGCGATGCGCAAAAGCTCTATGCCGACATCAAGGGGCGCATGGCGACGATCGGCCGTGATCCCGACCACCTCAAAATCCTGCCCGGCGCCTTCGTGGTCATCGGCGACAGTGTCGAGGAAGCCAGGGAAAAACGTGCGCTGCTCGACAGCAAGGTGCATTACGCCAATGCGATCGCCTCGCTGTCGATCAATCTCGGCACCGACGCCTCCGGCTTCGATCCCGACGCACCCCTGCCCGACGACATTCCCGAGAGCAATGCCAGCAAGAGCGGCCGCGAGCGCGTCATCGCCCTCGGCCGCCGCGAGAATCTCACCGTGCGCCAGCTCGCCCAGCGGCTCGGCGGCTACGCCGGGTCGGCCTTTGTGGGGACGCCGCAGAGCATCGCCGACGAGATGCAGGAATGGCTGGAAACCGAGGCTTCGGACGGGTTCAACATCATGTTCCCCTATCTGCCGGAGGGGCTGAACGAATTCGTGGACCGGGTTGTCCCGGAACTCCAGCGGCGCGGAATCTTCCGAACCGAATACGAAGGCCGCACGCTGCGCGAGAATTTAGGGCTTCCCAGACCGAAAAACCGCTTCTTTCCGGGTTAAAGCGCGGAAATCACCGGATTTACCGCCGCGGAAAACCTTGACTTTGGGGCGTTCGCGGCTAGTTTGCGCGCCAACACGGCCAGTGCTCTGGCTGTCACCCGATTCCCGACATTCAGAGGTTTCACCATGGCCAAGGCGGTCACCATCAAGGTCAAGCTCGTTTCCACCGCGGATACCGGCTTCTACTACGTCGCCAAGAAGAACTCGCGCACCATGACCGACAAGATGGTCAAGAAGAAGTACGACCCGGTCGCGCGCAAGCACGTCGAGTTCAAGGAAGCGAAGATCAAGTAAGCGCTGGTATCAGCCGCTGACGGATTTTGAACGGCGCCGCAAGGCGCCGTTTTTCGTTGGGGGCGAAGCTGAGTAGCCTGTGGTCTCCCTCTCCCGGAGCGAAGCAAATGGGGAGGGTCCGCCGATAGCGGGGGTGGGGTCTCTCCCCACGAAAGAACAAAGCGGGGTGATAGACCCCACCCGTCTCGACTGCCCGCGCGAAGCAAAGCTTCGCTAGAGCAGTCGATCCACCCTCCCCGCTGCGCGGCTTCGCCGCTTGGGGGAGGGAAAAGAAACTACGCCGCCGCCGCGACGACTCTGTTCCGCCCGTCGTGCTTGGCGCGATACAGCGCCACGTCGGCACGCTTCAGCACATCCGCGATCGGCTCGCCCTTCTTCTCCAGCGTCGCGAGACCGATGGAGATGGTGACTTCGATGCGCTTGTTGCCGCGATCGATGGAGAACGGCTCGCCTGCAATGGAGCGGCGCAGGCGCTCCGCCACCATGCCGGCGACATGCATGTCCGTCTCCGGCATCACGATAACGAATTCCTCGCCGCCATAGCGGCAGGCGAGATCGATGCCGCGGATCGACTTGCGGATGCGCACCGCGAATTCGCGCAGCACGTCGTCGCCGCAGTCGTGGCCATGGGTGTCGTTGATCGACTTGAAATAATCGATGTCGAGGATCATCAGCGCTAGCGGCTTGCTGCGCGTCGCCGCCTGCTCGGCTAGCGTCTGCAGATGGCTTTCCATGTAGCGGCGATTGTGCAGGCCGGTGAGACCGTCGGTGATCGCGGCTTCGATGGAATGCTGGACGTTGTCGCGCAGATGATCGGTATAGCGGCGGCGGCGCACCTGGGTGCGGGCGCGCGCAAGCAGTTCGTTCTTGTCGACCGGCCGTGTGAGATAGTCATTCACGCCGATTTCGAGGCCGCGCAGCAGGCGCGTGTTATTGTCGATGTCGGCGATGGCGAGGATCGGAATTTGCCGCGTACGCTCCAGCGAGCGCGCCTGGCTACAGAGGCGCAAGCCATCGAAGTTTTCGAGACTGAGCGAGACGATAAGCAGATCGTAATTGCCCTCGGCCGCATGAAACAGCGCCTCGGCGGGATTTGGCTCGACATCCACCGTATGCTCTGCAGCGAGCAGCGGCGCCAGGCGCTCGTAGGACGACGGACGATCGTCGACGAGCAGAATGCGGCCACCGATGCCCTCGTCTGCGACGGCGCTGCGCTCCGGCGCCTGGATGCCAATTTCCAGCGAGGTGAGCGCGCGCATGCGGAGTTCGTCGGTCATCATCTTCAGCCGCGTCAGTGAACGCACGCGTGCGACCAGCACGGCGTCCGCAACGGGCTTGGTGAGGAAATCATCGGCGCCGGCTTCGAGACCGCGCACGCGATCGGACGGCGAATCCAGCGCCGTGACCATCACCACCGGAATGAAATGCGTCTTCGGATTGGCCTTGAGACGGCGGCAAACTTCGAAGCCGTCCATGTCGGGCATCATGACATCGAGCAAGATCAGGTCGCATTCCGAACGCGCGCAGATCTCCAGCGCCTGAGCGCCGTTCGACGCCGTGATCACGTCGAAATATTCGGCGGACAGACGGGCTTCGAGCAGCTTCACATTGGCGGGGATGTCATCGACGACGAGAATACGCGCTGACATGGAAAACTCCCTAACCGATAAATCGTCGGACCGTCTCGATGAACTTCCCGACTGAAATAGGCTTTGACAAATATGCTTCGCAGCCGCCCTCGCGGATGCGTTCCTCGTCGCCCTTCATGGCAAAGGCTGTGACGGCGACGACGGGGATCATGGCGATCGATGGATCCTGCTTGATCCAGCCGGTCACTTCGAGGCCGGAGACCTGCGGCAATTGAATGTCCATGAGAATCAGATCGGGGCGGAGCGAGCGGACAAGATCGAGCGCTTCATAGCCGTTGCTCGTGCCCACCGTCTGGTAGCCATGGGCTTCCAGCAGGTCACGAAACAACTTCATATTGAGCTCGTTGTCCTCCACGATCAGGACGGTTTTAGCCATCCTGTCCTCCAATCCCGACATAAACGGTGTCTCTGCGCTTCGCCCAAAGCTTTGTACGAGGCCCCGCGCCGGCGGAACGCGCCGCCAAACCACCCGCCTCCTCCAAAAATCCCAATTACTGGAATCACTTGGGTGACTCGGGCATGATGATTCAAACTAGAGACGATAAGTTACGGAAAGGCAAACACGCGTGATGAAAAAGCAAGGGCGGCACCCCGGCGAAGTGGCTGAAATCGTTGCGATTCAGGCGCTTTCCTTCGTGGCGGGCGAGCCCAACCGGCTGGGTCTTTTCCTGTCCGAAAGCGGGATCGGCCCGGAGACGCTCCGTTCGGCTGCGAAGGACCCGCAATTCCTCGTCAGCGTGCTGGATTTCGTGCTGCGCGACGACGAGACCGTGCAGGCCTTTGCGGCCGCGTCGCAGCTGCCGCCAGCCACCGTCGCCGCCGCACGCCAGGCGCTCGGCGGCCCGAGCAGCGACTTCTCGTGACCCCTCTCCCGACAGATGTGAGCGGACCGCGCTGCTTCTGCCGGGATTGCCTTGCCGACCTCGACGCGCGCACTAAACGCTGCACCGCCTGCGGCTCGCCACGCCTGGTGCGTCATCACGCGCTCCCCTCGCTCACCCTCGCTCATATCGATTGCGATGCGTTCTACGCGACGGTGGAGAAACGCGACAACCCTGAGCTCAACGACTTTCCGGTCATCATTGGCGGCGGCAAGCGCGGCGTGGTGTCGGCCGCCTGCTATATCGCGCGCACCTATGGCGTGCGCTCGGCGATGCCGATGTTCAAGGCGCTCGATCTCTGCCCGGAGGCAAAGGTGATCAGGCCGGACATGGCGAAATATGTCCGCGTCGGCCGCGAGGTGCGCACCGCCATGCAGGCGCTGACGCCACTGGTGGAGCCGCTCTCCATCGACGAGGCGTTTCTCGATCTCGCGGGCACCCAGCGCGTACACGGCATGATCCCGGCCAAGGTGCTGGCGAAATTCGCTGCCGATGTAGAGCGTGATATCGGCATCACCGTCTCGGTCGGGCTGTCCGTGAACAAGTTCCTCGCCAAGATCGCCAGCGACCTCGACAAACCGCGCGGCTTTGCGACGCTGGATCAGGAGGACGCCGTTGCATTGCTCGCCGACAAGCCGGTCGGCTTCATCTATGGCGTCGGCCCGGCGACACAGGACCGGCTGTCGCAGCGCGGTTTTCGCAAGGTCGGTGATCTGCAACGTGCCGACGAGACCGAATTGATGAAGCAGTTCGGCGGCGAAGGGCGCCGGCTGTGGCGGCTTGCGCGCGGCATCGATGACCGGCTTGTCGTCGCTGACCGCGGCGCCAAGACGATTTCCAACGAGACGACCTTCAACGAGGACATCCGCGATCTCGCGACGCTGGAGAAGATCCTGTGGCGGCTGTCCGAGAAGGTCTCGGGACGATTGAAGAGCAGCGAGCTCTCCGGCACCACGATCACGCTAAAACTGAAGACGGCGGATTTCCGCCAGCGCACACGCTCGCAATCGATCCAGTCGCCGACGCAACTCGCCAACCGCATCTTCGATATCAGCCGCGAGATGCTGGCCAAGGAGATCGACGGCACCGCCTTCCGCCTGATCGGCACCGGTGTCAGCGCGCTGCGGCCGGGGTCGGAAGCCGGCGACGAGAACATGGTCGATCGCCGTTCGGCCCATGCCGAGCGCGCGATGGATGCGCTGAAGAAGAAGTTCGGCAATGCCGCTGTGATCAAGGGCATTGCTTATGATGGGCCGGAGAAGACAAGGACATGATCTTGTCCCGGGCGCGATGCAGCACGCAGTGCTGCTTCGCTGAACCGGGACCGCAACGAATTCCGGCGCCCGTAACGGTCCCGGCTCTGCGGAGCAGCGCAAGAGGCGCTGCACCGCGTCCGGGACAACACAGTGCACCCTACCCAAACACGTCCTGCATCACGCCATGCTTGATCACGTCCACGCCATCCAGCGTGATGGTCGTGTTGAAGATCGGCAGATCGAAATGCCCGGCCGTATAGCGACCCGCGAATTCGTTGGCGCCCGTGGAGAACAGGAAGTTGCCGGCCACCGCGCGGATTTCTGTGCCGTTGGTGTCGCGCTGATCGTACATCTGCAGCGCCTCGTAGCGCGCATTGGGATTCATGCCCCAGCCGACATGCGACACAGCATAGGCCTCCCGGTCGCCCCAGGCGGCGAGATAGCGCTTCATCATCTCGGCATCAGCGCCCTCGCCCGTCAGTTCGATGAGATAGTCATCCTTGAACAACATCTTCACCGGTGACGTCAGGTAACGCTTGAAGGTGAGATTGATGTCACCTGCATCCATTACGACAGTGCCGTTAATGGTCTTGCTCTTCGGGAACGAGACGACGATGCCGCCGGGCCAATGGGCGAGCGTGCCGGGCTTGTCGGTCCAGCCCCACACGCCGACCGTCGCAGCGCCTTCCATGTTCACATCCAGATCGGTGCCCGCCTTCGACGTCACCTTCATGTGCTTCGTGCCTCGCAGCATCTTTGCTGCTGCGCGAACACGTTTCTCCAGCGCGCTATCCGGCACCATGCGCTCCAACGCTTCCGGATGCTCGTTGGAGATCACGAGAATGCGCGCGCCGGCCTTCAAAATCTCCGGCGTCTCCTTCGCATGCATCAGGCCTTCAATGGTGCAATCCACCACGAAACCCGCCTGCTGCAGCGCTGACACCACCGGGCCAAGCTGCTGGATCGCTTCCGACGCACCGGTGGAGCGGATCGGCACCACCTGCTTGTTGCGCGATGTCGGTATCACCACATGAAACGGCCTTGCGCCCATGCGCAGCAATGCCAATTCGGCAAGCTGCACATTCAACGCACGCGATTGCGTCTCGGAGAGGATTGCAGCAGTGTCGCCCGGCTTGACCGCGCAACGCTCGAAGATCTCGCAGAATGCGTCGATCCATTTCGCTTCGATGCGATCCGCCAGCATGTTGCCTCTCCATGTTTTGTAGCGATTATCGTTGGATGATAGGCGCGGCCATGTTATATGAAAAGGAATATTTTTAGGATTAAAGGACAGGCGCAACGCTGGTTTTTCAGGCAGTTGTCGCGCCCCGGAGCGGCGAACTTCATGGCGACAGACAAGCCGGCGCGAGACTCCCTATTGAGCACCAAGGTGGCTGACGCGGCTCAGCCGATCAATCCGGCGACCTTCCGTCAGGCCCTCGGCCAGTTTCCCACCGGCGTCACCGTCGTCACAGCCTATACCGGCGATCATCCCATCGGCATGACAGCGAATTCGTTTTCGTCGGTCTCGCTCGATCCCCCCCTCGTGCTATGGAGCGTCGCAAAATCATCGCCGAGCCACGATCCGTTTGTGGAAGCCGACGCTTTTGCAATCCACTTTCTCGGTGCCGATCATGGCGAACTCGCGATGCGTTTTGGCCGCCGCGGCTCTGACAAATTCGCCGATATCGACCATCGCCCCGGTGTCACCGGCGCGCCATTGATCGATGGCCTCGCGCCGATTTTCGAGTGCAAGATATGGGCACGCTATCCCGGCGGAGATCACACGATCCTGGTCGGAGAAGTCGTGCGCTTCGTCGAGCACAATCACGATCCGCTGGTGTTTCACTCCGGCCAGCTGCGCCGCATCGACAAGGGGCAGCGGCAAGCGCCGCCGCTCGCCAGCGACAGCTTTGCACGCAACTACCTGCCGTATCTTCTCGCGCGCGCGAGCTTCAACGTGTCCAGCGAATTTCATGCACGGCTGAAGGAGTGGGATCTCACAGTACCGGAATGGCGCGTGCTCGCCTGCCTCACCGATGTCGAGGGATTGTCAGTCGGCGAACTCGCCGCCATGGCCCTGATGAAGCAACCGGGCTTGACCAAGACACTCGACCGCATGGAGCGCGACGAGCTGCTCAAGCGCAAAAACGCGCCGGATGATCGCCGCCGCGTAACACTGCATTTGACGGCGAAAGGCCGTGCGCGGGTGAAGCCGGCGCTGAAGGCGGCGCTGGAGCATGAGGCGGCCGTGCTCGGCCGCTTCAGCGAAGACGAACGCGCGACCATCAAATATGCGCTGGATTTGCTGATCGATAACGATCACGGCGACGAGGCGACGGAGTAGCTGTCCTCGCCCTCCGTCATGGCCGGGCTTGACCTGCCTGCGCGGCCGAAGCCGCTTCGGCGCGGCGAAGGCCCGGCCATCCATCTTCATCGCACGTAAGGTAAAGGAGGATCCCCGGGGCAAGCCCGGGGATGATATGTAGCGCTATTTGGCGCGCGCCTTACTTGATCGGCGCCACGACGCTGGGGTTCTTCCAGCTGGAGACATCGACCTTCTTCGACAGCATCCCCGTCTCGACATAAACATCGAGCATCTTCTGGATCGCATCGAAGTTCGGCGCGGCGCCCGGATCGCGCGCGAAGTCGTTTTCCTTCAGGAGATAGGTTTCCAGCACCGGGATCGGCGCCTTCATCACCTCGTTCACAACCTTCAACGTCTCGTCACGATTGGCGAGCGCCTTCTGCATGCCGAGGGTGAGGTCGCGCACATAGGCCTTGGCGAGGTCGGGATTCTTGTCCACGAAGTCGGCACGGCAGGCTTCGAGGATGTGCACAATGCCTTCCTGCTGCTGCGACAGCGAGAACAGCTTTCGCGTGCCGCCCTTGGCTTCCATGCGCGCCGCAAAAGGCTGGTTCATCACCGCCGAGTCGACGCGGCCCGAACGCAGCGCTTCTTCCGAGAGCGCGAAGCCGACTTCGACCAGCTTGATGTCCTTAGCCGGGTCGACGCCCGCCTGCTTCAGCAGGATCGCCATCGGGCCATAGATGCCCGAACCAAGCGTGTTGATGGAGAGCGTCTTACCCTTCAGGTCTGCGATCGTCTTGATCGGGGAGTCATCCTTGACGGCCCAATAGACCGAGAAGCTGCCGGGTTTCTCGAACACGTGCTGGGCGACGACGTAGGCCTTGAGGTTGCCGCCGACCACGCCCTGCGCGAGCGCCAGCGGGGACTGCGTGGCGCAGTCGAGCGCGCCGGCGGCAAGCGCCTGGGTCATCGGAGCGGTGCCCTGAAACTGCACCCATTCGATGTTGTATTTTTTGCCGAGATCCGCGAATTCCTGCGGCCGTTTCATCATCCAGTATTTGGATTCCTCGGCGGGAATGGTCCAGCCCACCTTGATCGTTTGCTGGGCAAATGCCGCGCCGCTGCTCAACAGCGCTCCCAATACCAGAGCCGCACCAACGCCACGCCTCAAAGTCCGCTTCATCGTGTATCCCCTTGTGATGCCGATATCGAATGCAAAACCCTTGCCGAAAGCCTGCCATTCACGATTGTTTCATGCTTCAAATGACCGCGCAATACGCCTCGCAAAGGGCTATATTGTCGCGTGAGTGGTGAGGCTTCCAGCCGGGAATTGATTCAGCATGAGCAATGACTTCTTCTCCGACCTCCTCGCCTCGATCTCGGAGCGCGGCCGCAACCTGTTGCGGCTCGGCCCCGCTTCGGTCGATCCCAAACAGAATGCCATCGACCTGATCGACCTCTGCGGCGAATTGCTCTCGGGCCGCGGCGAAGCCTCGGGCACGGCGATCGCGCGCGGCGTGCTCGATCGCTACCAGTCTCTGGATGACGCCGGCCGCATAATGTTCTTCGAGACGCTGGCGCAGAAATACGGCCCCGATCGCGACAGACTCGAAAAGGCCATCGAAGCCTGGCGCGCCAAACCGACCGGTGAAGGCGCCGGCGCCTTGCACATCGCTTCGGAGCCACAGCGGCAGGAACTGTTCCGGCGTCTTAACCGCGCGCCGGGCGGCACCAGCGAACTCGTCAAGATGCGCGAGGATCTGCTCGATCTGAAGAACGGCAACAAGGAACTGAATGCCGTCGACAACGACGTGGTGCATCTGTTCGCATCGTGGTTCAACAGGGGTTTTCTCGTGCTGCGCAGGATCGACTGGTCGACACCCGCAAACATTCTCGAGAAGGTCATCAAGTACGAGGCCGTACACGAGATCCATGACTGGGATGATCTGCGCCGCCGCATCGATCCCGTGGATCGCCGTTGCTACGCGTTCTTCCACCCGGCCCTCGTCGATGAGCCGCTGATCTTCGTCGAGGTGGCGCTGACCGAAGCCATCCCCGGCGCCATCGCGCCGCTGCTCGCGCAGGACCGCCAGCCGGTGCCGATCGAGCGCGCCCGCACCGCCGTGTTCTATTCGATCTCGAACTGCCAGCGCGGCCTCGGTGGCATTTCCTTCGGCAATTTCCTGATCAAGCAGGTGGTTGAAGAGCTGCGCCGCGAATTGCCAAAGCTCGACACCTTCGTCACGCTGTCGCCGGTGCCGGGCTTCATGAAGTGGCTGAAGAAGGCCGACGATCTCAACCTGTCCGACGAGGACCACGCGCTGGTCGCGATGCTCGACGATCCTTTGTGGGTCAACGACGTCGCGTTGCGCGAGCAGCTCAAGCCCGTGATGGAAGGCCTCGCCGCGCATTATTTCCTGAAGGCCAAGAATGCCCGCGGCGGCCCGGTGGACTCCGTCGCTCGCTTCCATCTCGGCAATGGCGCGCGGCTGGAGCGCATCGACTGGCTCGGCGACACCTCGGCCAAGGGCCTGCGCGAGTCCGCGAGCCTGATGGTGAACTATCTGTATCGTCTCGACGATATCGAGAAGAACCACGAAGCCTATGCCGATCACTACGAGATCGCCGCATCGAGCGCGGTGAAGAAACTGCTGAAGACCGAAGGCGGCGGTTTAAAGCTGCTGGATAGCATGCGGTTTTCAAGGGCGGAGTGAGACTCTCCTGTCGTCCCGGCCTAGCACGCCAAAGGCGTGAGCGGAGCCGGGACCCATAGCCTCCGATGCGTCCAGCGGAAACGCCGTAGCGGAGGCCTTCTCTTCTATCTCAAACTGCAGAGTCTATGGATCCCGGCATTCGCCGGGATGACAGCCGTCACTTACAAGCCTTGGTCTCTTTCACCATCAGCTTGCTCATCGCGCCCGCGATGACGAAATCGTTGTAGTCCAGCGCCAGCGCGCGCGACACGCCGTTTTCATACAGTTCGAAGGACATCGCATAGACCGGCGTCTGCTCGCCGCCGTCGCTCGCCTTCTCCGACTTGTCGAAATAGCTCACCGTCACCGGCCAGCGCATCAGCGCCTTCATCTTGTCGTCGCTTGTCGACGGATCAGGCTCGGCCACCTTCCGATCGGCGGGGATCGCCTGCCCGATCACGGTCAAGGTGCTATAGACCTTCTCGCCCGTATCCGAGCCGTCGAACACATTCAGTTCGAGAACTGACTTGCCTTCCTTGGCCGCAGCGATGATGCGGTGGATCTGCTCGGTCGGAAACACGATGTCGCCATCGAGCTTGATGCTCTTCTTCGCCGGCAGCGTCAGCTTGACATTGATATGATCGCCCTCGCGCTCGGCGATGCCGTCGATCTTGTTGGGATCGTTATCGTTCATCTGGGTGTCGATCTTGAAACGATAGCTCTTGCCATCGCCGGACTCCCAGCTGGTAGAGCGCAGATCGCTCAGCGTCGTCTTGTCCTCGCCGCTGTTGAGCTCGGACACCTGACGGAAATCCGACGAATAGCCTTCGCAAGCGCTGCCCGTGAAATTGTAAAGAATGCGGCCGGTGGCGGCATTCACATTGGCATTGCCGCGCGATTTGGTGAGCTTCAATTCATACAGCGCCTGATGTGCAAGGAACGGCACTGTCGATCCCGGCGCCGCCGCATGGCTCGCAGGCGCCAGCAATGCAGCGGCGCTGAGCGCCAGAGCGGCAGCCGAGAAACGCAAGAGCGAGGCGGAGCGGCGCATGGATTCGTCCCGTGTGTTGAAACCTTCACAATAGAGAGCGCCCTATTGCGCCGCAACTGGGGCCGTTTGCGGCGCATCCGGCCACCACCTGCGGAATGCCATATTTTGCCTGGATTGTGGCGGAAGCCGGATATCGGGAAGCGCGTCTGCCGTCGTCCGAACGTCCCTTGCATGGACGGACACGATGGGGGAAACAGGCTCGGCCTGTCCGCCGGCAACGTCGTTCAGGCTCAACATCGAACTTTGGGGATATTTTTGCATGCCAGGTGCAGTCGAGCAGAAACTCGCGGAATTGGGTGTCACCCTTCATGAGCCGGTCAGCCCGGTAGCCAATTACGTGGGCTTCGTGCGCACCGGCAATCTGCTGTTTGTCTCCGGTCAGATCTGTCTGGGCGCCGATGGCAAGCTGATCGCCAAGGGCAAGCTCGGCGGCAATGTGAGCCTCGAGGACGGCGTCGCCGCCGCCCGCGGCTGCGCCATCAACATTCTTGCCCAGGTCAAGGCGGCGCTCGGCGATCTCGACAAGGTGGCCCGCGTGGTGCGTCTCGGCGGCTTCGTGAATGCCACGCCGGATTTCATCGACTCGCCGAAAGTCGTCAACGGCGCATCGGACCTGATGGTCGCCGCGTTCGGCGACAAGGGCCGCCACTCCCGCGCCGCTGTCGGCGTCGCCTCGCTGCCGGCCGATTGCGCCGTCGAGGTCGATGCGGTGTTCGAGGTCGCCTGATTCCAGGAACCACCCCGATGCGCGCACCTGACTGGCTGATCGCCCGCCCGGTCGCGCATCGCGGCCTGCACGACCGCGCCCGCGGCATTATCGAGAACATGCCCGGCGCCATGCACGCGGCCATCGCGGGCAATTTTTCCATCGAGGTGGATATCCAGCTCACCGCCGATGGCGAGGCGATGGTCCATCACGACGACGAGCTCGGCCGCCTCACCGAAGGCAGTGGCCCCCTCCTTTCCAAAACCGCCGCCGAACTGAAGGCTGTCGCCTTCAAGGACACGCCGGAGCGGATGATGTCGCTGGGCGATCTCCTCGCGCTGGTGGATGGCCGTGTCGGACTCGTCATCGAGGTCAAGAGCCACTTTGACGGCGACCGCAAACTGGTCCGCCGCGCCGCCGAACTTCTGCGGGCCTATCGCGGCCCCGCCGCCTGGATGTCGTTCGATCCCGATCAGGTTCTCGCCATGCGCGAGATCGCGCCAGATATCCCGCGCGGCATTACCGCTCAGCGCACTTATGACGACGGCGAGTGGCTGACGCTGACACAGGCCCAGCGTGACGGCATGCTGCATCTCCGCCATGCCTTCCGCACCCGGCCGCATTTCGTGTCCTATTGGGTCAAGCAGCTCCCCGCTCCGGCGCCCTGGATCGCCCGCAACATTTTCGGTTGCGCGCTCCTGACCTGGACTGTGCGCACACCAGAACAGCGCGCCATCACGGAGCGATGGGCCGACCAGATGACCTTCGAAGGTTTCACCCCGGAGCCGTAACCATCACCTCCGGGTCTTGAAGTGCGGCACGAAGTGCCCAATTGAAAGCGCGAGGTCGACGCGCTGATCGCACATGACCGGTTCAAGTGATTGATGACGTCATCGGACATTACCCTCGAAGCAGTCGGATCGATCAGCCAGGTGCCGCAAGCAGAATGGGACGCCTGCGCGACCGGGCGTGCCGTGGCCGGCGAGATGGTTGCCTGCGACCTAGCATCGCTCGACACGCTCTCAAGCACCGCCAACTCAAGTTCAACAGCGCCTTATAACCCATTCGTTTCTCACGCTTTTCTGAGCGCAGTTGAGAAATCGAATTCAGCCTGCGCGCGCACCGGCTGGGGTCCGCGGCACCTGCTCGCCAAGCGGGACAGCACCATCGTCGGCATCGTGCCCTGTTATCTGAAATCGCACTCCCAGGGCGAATATGTCTTCGATCGCGGCTGGGCCGATGCCTATGAGCGCGCCGGCGGCGACTATTATCCGAAGCTGCAGGCCTCGGTTCCCTTCACACCGGCCACCGGACCCCGCCTCCTGATCCGCGACGGCGCGGATGCCCAGCGTGTCAGCGAAGCTCTGGCCGGCGGCCTCGTCGGTCTCTGCGAGGCGACGGAAGCCTCGTCGGTGCACGTCACCTTCGCACGCGAACCGGAATGGAATTTTCTCGCCGAACGCGGCTTTCTCCAGCGCACCGACCAGCAGTTTCATTTCCACAACGCGGGCTATGAAACCTTCGACGACTTTCTCGCCACGCTGAATTCACGCCACCGCAAGGCCATCAAGCGCGAGCGCCGCGATGCGGTCGCTGCCGGCATCACCATTGAAGCGCTGTCGGGTGCTGATATCACCGAGGAAGCCTGGGACGCCTTCTTCGATTTTTACATGGAGACCGGCTCGCGGAAGTGGGGCCGCCCCTACCTCACCCGCGCGTTCTACACGCTGATCGGCGAGACCATGGCGGATGACGTGGCGCTGATCATGGCGAAGCGCGATGGCCGCTTCATCGCCGGCGCCATCAATTTCATCGGATCAAGCACCCTGTTCGGCCGCCACTGGGGCGCCGTAGAGCATCACCCGTTCCTGCATTTCGAGGTCTGCTATTATCAGGCCATCGACTTTGCGATCCGCCGCAAGCTCAAGACCGTAGAGGCCGGCGCCCAGGGCGAGCACAAGATCGCCCGCGGCTATCTCCCGCAGACCACCTATTCCGCGCATTACATCAGGGACCGCGGATTTCGCGCGGCGGTGGCGGATTATCTCAAGCGCGAGCGAGCTTATGTCGCCGAAGCCGGCCGCGAGCTGGCCGAACTCGGCCCGTTCCGCAAGGGCGATCCGGACGCTTGACCGGAGCGCCCTCGGCGGCGACATTCCCGGCGCAATGTCGGGAGGATTCCATGGTCGCGTATGACAACAACAATATCTTCGCCAAGATCCTGCGCGGCGAACTGCCCTGCTACAAGGTCTATGAGAACGACCACGTTCTCGCTTTCCTCGACATCATGCCGCGCTCACCCGGCCACGCGCTGGTGATCCCGAAAGCGGCTGCGCGAAATATTTTCGACATCCTGCCGGAAGATTACGCCCACGTGATCCGCGCCGCGCAGAAGATCGCTGTGGCTGCAAAGCAGGCCTTCAATGCCGACGGCATGCTGGTGGCGCAGGCGTCAGAGACCGCCGGCGGCCAAGTCGTGTTTCACCTGCACATGCATGTGATGCCGCGCTTCGACGGCGTCGCGATGCTGCCGGCAGCAAGCGTCAAGGAAGACCCTAAGGTGCTGGAAGCGAATGCGGCAAAGCTGATCGCCGCGCTTAAGGCGCTAGGCTGAGGCCGTCGCCCGGGTGAAGCGTAGCGTAACCCGGGGCCGGCGAACTACTGAAGCTCTGAATCCCGGATTGCGCTTCGCTCCATCCGGGCTACGCCTCCTACTCCGTCTGAAAATCCCCGGGCTGCGGCGGCGCCAGTGGCGTGAATTCGCAGCGGTCAGGCTTGATGTCGAGCAGCGGCGTTTCATCCAGACAATCGAGCCCGCGCACCAGCACCGTCGCCCCCTCGATCCCCACCAGCTTCACCAGCGACGTGCCGATCGGGTTCGGCCGCACCGGCGTGCGCAGCGAGAAGATGCCGCGCGCGGTGCCGTCATTCTTCGGGCTTTGCAGCACGAGATCGCGCCGCGACAGATGCAGCCAATAGAGAACCTCGAGCGTCTTGTAGAGCTCGAGGTCTTTCAGCCCTGCCACCCATGGCTCGAAGATTTCGAGCCGGCATACCGGCCCGTCATGCCGGCCCTGCCGCGGCGTTTCCAGCCGCGACGTCCAGGGGGTGCGGATGCGGCCGATATAGACGAGCCCCGCATGGTTCGGTTTCGGTGCCTCGACGACGACTTCGCCGGCGCGGATTTCACTTTCACGAACCATGCTGCATCCCTCGATCAATCCAGCGAGATGTTCATCGCCTTGATCACCTTCGACCACCGCGCGCGGTCCTCGTCAACGAATTGATTGATCTCGGCGACCGTCTTCGGTTTCAGCACGGGAAAGCCGATCTTCTCCAGCGAGGCGCGGAAGGCGGCGTCGTTCAGCGCCCGGTCCATACTTGCCATGACTTTCGTCACCACCTCGTCCGGCAGTTTCGACGAGCCAGCAAGACCGAACCAGACGCCGACCTGATAATCGGGATAGCCGCTTTCGATGACGGTGGGCACGTCGGGCAGATCGGGGCTGCGCTCCTTCGAGGACACACCAAGCGGACGCAGCAGCCCGCCCTTCACCGGCGGCAGCGCCGTGGAGAGCGTATCGAACATCACCTGGATATTGCCCGACAACAGATCGGTGAGTGCCGGCCCGGCGCCCTTGTAGGGCACATGGGTCATCTCGACGCCAGCGATCTGCTTGAACATCTCGCCCGCGAGATGGATCGTGCCGCCCGTCCCCGCCGAACCGAAATTGAGCTTGCCCGGATTGGCCTTCGCATAGGCGACGAACTCCTTCACCGTCTTCGCCGGCACCGACGGATGCACTTCCATCACCACCGGCAGATCGGTGACCACCGTCAGCATGCGCAGATCCTTCTGCGGATCGTAGGGCAGCTTCTTGTAGAGTAGCGGATTGAGCACCATGATCGATGCCGCCGTCACGAACAGCGTGTAGCCGTCCGGCTCCGCACGCGACACCATTTCGGCGGCGATGGCGCCTTGTGCACCCGGCTTGTTTTCCACCACAGTGGTCTGCTTGAGATCGCGGCCGAGATAGTCGGCCACCAGCCGCGCCAGCACGTCTGTCGGGCCGCCGGCCGCATAGGGCACGACGAGCTTGATCGCGCGCGCCGGATATTCCGCTGCGCGGGCCAGCGGCGCCGCGATCGATGTCGCCGCGATAACAAGCGTAGATAGCAGAGCGTTGCGCAGGCGCGATGGCATGGTTTCTCCCGAAGCATTGTTGTTTTGCTTGCGGCAGACACTATCGCGTTTGGGTAGTGAGACAAGAGCGCGCGCCGTAGAGCGGATGAGCAAGGCGTAATCCGCTCTACGGAATCACCCCAGCCAATACTTGCCGCCAACCATCATCAACTCGCCGCACAGCACGCCAGCGAAGATCGAGCGTTTGAAACCGAGAAACACAATCAGCCCGAATAGCACCGACGCATAGCGCAATGACGCCGGCACGGTTGCGAGTGCGCCGGGCGGCAGCACGAGGATCTGCGCGATCACGCCGGCAAGGATCGCCGTCGCCACCGCCCTCACCCACACCAGAATGTCGGCTTCTTCGTCGATGCCGCCGCCGAGCCACAGGCCGAGCATGCGCCAGACCTCGTTGGGTAGAAATCCGGCGAGCACGAGGATCACGAGCGCGTGCCAATCGCCGATAAAAGTCTGCAGCTCGTTCATCGCCGCCTCCAGCGATGCACGCCGTAAGCGATCGTGCCGGCAGAGATGCCGGAGATCAGGATATCGACACCGGTATTGAACCACGACACGATGGGAAACAGCACGAGACCAAGCACCAGCGCGACGACATCAGGGAGTTTCTTGCAGTTGCGTGCCGTGGACAGAAGAAAGGCGAGCGGCGTCAGCAGCAGGATCGCAGCGCCGAACAGCGGCGGCAAATTCGCGGCGAGATGGTAGCCGATCCATGTGGCGATCAGGCATGTGGCAACGAGACCGCAGCCGAGCCCGTTGACGAAGGCGATGCGCCGCTCGCGCGGCACCAGCGGCAACAGGCGAAAACATTCGACCCACAGCGTCACGGCGATGAAATGCGATGGCAGGATCAGTTGCCGCTTCTTAGTCTCGGGCGTCCGCAGCATCGGCAACACCGAGACCACCATGGGAAACAGGCGGATGCCACTCACGCCCACCGCGATGGCCGCCTGAATGACGGTGGCGCCAGAGCCGAGCGCCGCAAGCAGGATGATCTGCGCCGGTCCGGCCCATATCAGCGCCGTGCTGAGCAGCGCCCAGAACAGGCTGAAATGCGTGTCATGGGCGAGCGCGCCGATGCCGACATAAGTCGCGAACAGCACGGCGGTCAGGATCGTCGTGGTGACCGAGCGCAGGCCGTAGAGAAACGCCGGCGCCGTCCTCTGCCATCGCGGTGAGTCCAGTGCAGGGAATGCCACGTGCGACCTTCGATTTTCCAAGAGTTCGGCTGCATGGCAGGTGAACCCGTCACAGGTCAAGCGAGCCGTTTACCTTAACAAAGCATTGACAGCATGTCGCACTGTTCACAGCAATACCACCTCAGGTAGTTGTGAACGGTAACCTGGGGGCCCCATGCTCGACCGACGCAAGAGTTTTCGCAGCCGCGTCTATTACGGTGCGCGCATCACGTTCAACGAGCGCCGCTCAACCATGGACTGCCTCATTCGAAACGTCTCCGAGCAAGGCGTTCGCGTCGAGCTCGACAATGCGGATGTGATCTCCGACGAAGTCGATCTGGTCATCAACCGCAAGGGTCTCGCCTATCGCGCGCGCATGATCTGGCGGCGCAACGGCCAGGCGGGCTTTGCATTCCGCAACAACAGGCACGTTCCTACTCCGATGACCCTCGACTGGGCGCTCCAGCTGCGCGCCGTCGAACGAGCCAACAAAACGCTGCTGCAGAAGCTGGGACAACTCAGCGACCGCTTCTGACGTCACGCGCCCCTGTTTCTCAGCACGAGACAAGCCTGCCCGGCCTTGTGGATCTGGCTGCACAGGCCGTTCGCCTCCTCGCGCGTATCGGCGCCGATCCGCACCTGATAGAAAGGCCGCGTGCCGCGGCTACGAAAGATCGAACGCAGCAAGTTCGGGTCGTGATCGCCGACCACCGAGCGCAGGCGGATCATGGCGCGCGCATACTGCATCAAGGCGCGATCGCGGTCGAAACCGGCTGCAAGCTGCACGCCCCATGGCTTTGACTCGCCGAGCTTCACCCGTGCCTCGAGCTGCGCCACGAACGGATTGGGCGCCTGTCGCAGTAGCGCCATCAGTTCGCGGCAGCTCGACGTCTGCGGACGCGCCGGCATTTTGCCGTTGCGGCCGGTCGCCTGCCAGTCCTCCACCGTCGCGCCGGTGATTGCCGAAACATAGTTTCGCGTCTCGCCGGGCATATAGCCCTTGCCATCGAGCCATTCCTGCACGCGGCGGGGGCCGGCATTGTAAGCCGCTGCCGCAAGGCCGAGATTACCGAACTGGTCGCGCAGCTCTCGCAAGAACTCTGCCGACTTCGGCAGTGCCTGGACGGGATCGAAGGGATCGAGCAGCCGCCGCTCGGCCGCTGTACCGGGCATGAACTGCGCGATGCCCTGCGCACGAGCTCCGCTGCGTGTCACAGGCCCAATGGCATTCGGCTGAAAGCGGCTCTCCTGCCAGATCACGCGCGCGAAGAACTCCAGTGGCAGATCGTTCGCGCGCGCAGCCGACTCGATCATCAGGCACATGGCCTCGCGGGCGCTGGTGTCACGCGCCGCATCGGATACGGGAGAACGCATCGGCAGGATGCGGTCGGCGCCAGGCTTGGCCAGTTCGCTAAGCGGGAGATCATCGGCCCGCGCCTGCCCTGCCAGCAGCATCGCGATGCCCGTCATCGCTGCGGTGATCCATCGCGTCATGCAAGGTCCTGCGCGAGTTCCGCGCCTTGAACGGTGGTTTGCAACAGGCTAGCTATGAAACAAATAAGGCCGATACGGGAGCGAAATCATGAGTGACGTCCTGCAGGAGACCCCGGATCGCGCCGCCCAGGACGATGTGCCGATCCAGTATATGGCGCGCACGCGCGCCTATTACCGGGCCCTCGGCTATGATGCACCCTATCGCTGGACGCACAATGTCAGTGCGCCGTTCCAGTCGCTGAAGAAATCTTTGGCGCAATCGCGCGTGGCGATCATCACGACGGCGGCCCCCTTCGATCCCGCCAAGGGCGATCAGGGGCCCGGCGCGATCTACAACGGCGGCGCCAAATTCTACCAGGTCTATGATGGCGATACGTCGAAGACCCATGACCTGCGCATCTCCCACATCGCCTATGACCGCGTTCACACCAAGGCCGACGACAGCGGCACCTGGTTTCCTCTGCCCGCGCTGAAACAGGCTGCTGCGCAGGGCCGCATCGGCGAGGTCGCGCCGCGCTTCTTCGGCGCGCCGACCAATCGCAGCCATCGCGTCACCATCGAGACCGATGCGCCGGAGATCCTCGCCCGCGCGCAGGCCGACGGCATCGACGCCGCCGTGCTGGTGCCGAACTGTCCGGTCTGCCACCAGACCGTCAGCATCGTCGCGCGGCACCTGGAGGCAAACGGCATCCCCACCGTGGTGATGGGCTGCGCCAAGGACATCGTCGAACATGTCGGCGTGCCACGCTTCCTGTTCAGCGATTTCCCGCTCGGCAACTCCGCCGGCAAGCCGCATGACAAGGCATCACAGGCGCTGACGCTTGAACTGGCCCTGCGCCTGCTGGAATCCGCCGTTGGGCCACAGACGACCATGCAGTCACCGCTGCGCTGGGCACAGGATTCGACCTGGAAGAACGACTACAACAATGTGGCGCTGCTCAGCGCCGATGAACTTGCCCGCCGTCGCGCCGAATTCGACAAGCAGAAAGACATCGCCAAGGGGCTGAAAGATACCGCGGCCTGAATTATGGCCGGTTTTCGGCGCCCGATCTTAAACTTGATTTACGTTAACTTCGCGAGGCCGTGACGGGAGCCTTCCCCGGCCCATGGAACCGGCTACAGTCCGCGCGACAGACACGGGGATTTCAGGACATGGACGACCGTCGCAAACAGCCGCGCGACAAGGTGACTTTGGGCGCCACCGCGTCGAAGGATCAGAAAGCCAAGGAATGTATCGTGCGCGACATGTCCGAGGACGGCGCGCGCGTCCAGTTTCCGCTCGGCCACCGCCCGATCAAGGACCAGATGTCGCTGACCATCGAACGCGACGGCCGCCCGGTCACGGCGGATATCGTCTGGACCAAGGGCAATGTGGTGGGCGTGTCGTTCAACGACGCGCGCAGCGATGACGCTTCCGATCTCGATGAGCGCGTACGCAAGAGCGAAGAAAAGAAGCGCGAGTTGCAGATTGAAATCCAGCGGCTGCTGGGGAAGTAGCACTCCGCCCTCATCCTGAGGAGCGCGCAAAGCGCGCGTCTCGAAGGATGGCCCCAGACGCTTAATCCTACCGCTCATGGTTCGAGACAGCGCTTCGCGCCTCCTCACCATGAGGGACCGAGACACACAAAAAGGCCGGTGATCGCTCACCGGCCTTCTTTATTTCACTCGCGCAAAAACGTTACGCCTTCACCAGTCCCTTCGACGAACCCGAGCCCTTGCCGGGCTTCGACTTCTTCGCCGCGCCGCGCTTGGCGGGGAGTTTCTCCGGCTTCGGCGTCACCGGGCCAACAACGAATTCGAAGCCGATGGTCTCCTGCTCGACGCCGAGCACCGCTTCGCCCTTCTTCAGAACGACGCGGACATGGCCACCATTCTTGAGCTCGCCGAACAGCAGCTCTTCCGCGAGCGGCTTCTTGATGTATTCCTGGATCACACGGCCCATGGGTCGCGCACCCATCTGCTCATCATAGCCGTGCTGGATCAGCCAGTTCTTCGCCGGCTCGGACAGTTCGATGGTGACGTCGCGATCCGCCAGCTGGGCTTCCAGCTGCAGCACGAACTTCTCCACCACCATACCGATGACATCCGACGACAGGTGACCGAACGACACGACGGCATCGAGACGGTTGCGGAATTCCGGCGCGAACTGCCGGTTGATCGCCTCATGGTCATCGCCTTCACGCTTGCTGCGGGTGAAGCCAAAGGCCTGACGTGCAAGATCGGCCGCACCCGCATTGGTCGTCATGATCAGGATGACGTTACGGAAATTGACCTGCTTGCCATTGTGGTCGGTAAGCCGGCCGTGATCCATCACCTGCAGCAGTACGTTGTAGAGATCCGGGTGCGCCTTCTCGATTTCGTCGAGCAGCACCACGCAATGCGGATGCTGGTCCACGCCATCGGTGAGCAGGCCGCCCTGATCGAAGCCAACATAGCCGGGAGGCGCGCCGATCAGGCGCGACACGGTGTGCCGCTCCATATATTCGGACATGTCGAAGCGCAGCAGTTCGACGCCGAGCGTCGCCGCCAGTTGCTTCGCCACCTCCGTCTTGCCGACACCCGTCGGGCCCGAAAACAGGTAGGAGCCGATCGGCTTCTCCGGTTCGCGCAGGCCGGCACGCGCCAGCTTGATCGATGCCGAAAGCGCCTCGATAGCCTTGTCCTGGCCGAACACCACGCGCTTCAGCGTCGCTTCGAGATGTCGCAGCGTCTCGGCATCGTCCTTCGACACGCTCTTCGGCGGGATCCGGGCCATGGTCGCGATGGTGGTCTCGATCTCCTTGATGCCGATGGTCTTCTTGCGCTTGCTTTCGGTCACCAGCATCTGCGCCGCACCGGATTCGTCGATCACATCGATCGCCTTGTCCGGCAGCTTGCGGTCATGGATGTAGCGCGACGACAGCTGCACGGCGGCCTCGATGGCCTCGTTGGTATATTTCAACTTGTGATAGTCCTCGAAGTAAGGCTTGAGGCCCTTCAGGATCAGGATCGCATCATCGACCGTCGGCTCGTTGACGTCGATCTTCTGGAAGCGTCGCACCAGCGCACGGTCCTTCTCGAAATGCTGGCGATATTCCTTGTAGGTGGTCGAGCCCATGCAGCGGATCGCGCCCGAAGCCAGCGCGGGCTTCAGGAGATTCGATGCATCCATCGCGCCACCTGACGTGGCGCCGGCGCCGATCACCGTGTGGATTTCGTCGATGAACAGGATCGCATTGGGATGCGCTTCCAGTTCCTTCAGCACCTGCTTGAGGCGTTCTTCGAAATCGCCGCGATAACGCGTGCCCGCGAGCAGCGTGCCCATGTCCAGCGAGAACACGGTGGCGGCCGACAGCACTTCCGGCACATCGCTGTCGACGATGCGCTTGGCGAGGCCTTCGGCGATCGCCGTCTTGCCGACGCCGGCTTCGCCGACGAACAGCGGATTGTTCTTCTGGCGGCGGCACAGCACCTGGATCGCGCGGTTGATCTCGGAATTGCGTCCGATCACCGGATCGATCTTGCCGTCCTTGGCCTTCTTGTTGAGGTTGACGCAATAGGTCTCGAGCGCCTCGCCCTTCTTCTTGGCCTCATCGCCGTTCTTGGTTTCCGTCTCCTCGTCGACGCCGCGCACCGGCCGCGCCTCGGAGACGCCCGGCCGCTTGGCGATGCCGTGGCTGATGTAATTCACCGCGTCGTAACGCGTCATGTCCTGCTCCTGCAGGAAATACGCGGCATGGCTCTCGCGCTCGGCGAAAATCGCGATCAGCACATTGGCGCCGGTCACTTCCTCGCGACCGGACGACTGCACGTGAATGACGGCGCGCTGGATCACGCGCTGGAAACCGGCGGTCGGCTTGGCGTCGTCGCTGCCATCCGTCACCAGGTTTTCGAATTCGGTTTCGAGATAATTGACGAGACTGCCGCGCAGCTTGTCGAGGTCGACGCTGCAGGCCCGCATCACCGCTGCCGCATCGCTATCGTCCACCAGCGACAGCAGGAGATGCTCCAGCGTCGCATATTGGTGATGGCGCTCGTTGGCGATCGAGAGCGCCCGGTGCAGCGATTGTTCTAGGCTTTGAGAAAAAGTTGGCATTCCGCGTCCTCTTTGGCCCCCACCATCATGGCCATCGTTGCCCTCGCAGGCAACAAGAACCTTTCTGCATATAGTGCTGAACGATCGTGGCGGAAGGCCGGTTCCGGCGCTGATCGCTCGGCGCCGTTATTCATCATCGCTCGGCGTAATTTATGACGCCGGCGGCTCAAGTCCGTGCAGTCCGGCGCATCACGCCAATCTGAAATCGATGCAAGACCCATTCCCGTTTCCGGGCAATGCGCAACGTTACTTTTTTTCCATCACGCATTGCAGGGGATGCTGGTGCTTGCGTGCAAAATCCATCACCTGCGTCACCTTGGTTTCGGCGATCTCGTAAGTGAACACGCCGCACTCGCCGATACCGTGATGATGGACATGCAGCATGATCTGCGTTGCCGCCTCCACGTCCTTCTGGAAAAATTTCTCCAGCACATGAACGACGAATTCCATCGGCGTGTAATCGTCATTGAGGATCAACACACGATAGAGACTCGGCCGCTTCGTTTTCGGCTTGGTCTTGGTAATGACCGACGTGGACGGCCCACCCGGACCGCCGGACTGGTTGTCGTCCTCTGCCATAGCGCGCAGCGCGCGGCTGTCGGACGGCGGCGTCCGCGGATTGCCTTCGGGCTTGGATGTCGAAACTGTCTGGACCATGGCGTCTGTATAAAAGTCCCCGCCGGGGATTGACCAGCCCTGCGCGGGCTGCGTCCCCCGGGAATTGTTCCTTGCCCGCTTCGCAACATGTCCCGCCGGACGGCCACACTGTCGCGGCAAGAATTCTGCCGAAACGGCCCCACAAGCATCCGTCGAGACTGGAACCGGGTACGGCCAATATGGGTCCCGCCACCGCTTCCCGCAAGCGCGCCACGGACGGGCGCGGAAGGAACGGCCCTTCTGCCTGCCCGCATGATGGTTAACCAAACCTGCGCAATTGCGCCTGATGGTTGCCGTTGCGATTTAGCGGCTGTTGACGATGATACCTGAGAGCCGCATCTCGGGCTACCAATACGCAGCCTTTTACCGATTTTACGCGGACACTTTTACCGCCCGTTTAGCCACGTCCCGCGAAATGGCGGCCATCAAATCATTTTGGCGGTCACCATGTTCATCCGTTCGATTTCAGCAAAGACGCATTGCGCCGCCCGGCGGTTCATCCGCAACGAGCGCGGCAATGTGGCGATGATTTTCGCCGTTTCGCTGGTGCCCCTGCTCGGCTTCGTCGGCGCCGCCATCGACTATTCACGCACCACGTCGGCGCGTTCCTCCATGAAGGTCGCGCTCGATTCCGCCGCGCTCATGGTGTCGAAGGATCTGGGATCGAACCCGGCGATGTCGGCCACCGAAATCTCGGCCAAGGCGACCAGCTATTTTAATGCGCTCTACACCAATGGTACGTCGAGCCCGATCATCGTCACCGCGAGCTACACAACCAACACCAAGGATGGCTCGACGGTCACCTTGACCGGCTCCGGGACCGTCGCCACCGACTTCATGAAAATGGTCGGCTTCCCGCAAATGAGCATCAACGGCGCCTCAACCACGACCTGGGGCTCGACCCGCATGCGCGTCGCCATCGCGCTCGACGTCACGGGATCGATGAACGACGCCGGTAAGCTGAAGGCGATGAAGGACGCAGCAAAGACTCTGATCGATACGCTCAGCTCTGCGTCACGCATGACAGAAGACGTCTACATCTCCATCATTCCGTTCGCGCAGATGGTCAATGTCGGCACCGCAAACAAGAACGCCAGCTGGTTGCGGTGGGATCAACTCGGCACCTGCAACAACAGCAACTTCTCGATGTCACCAGAAGCGTGCCAGACCTACGCTAAGAAATACGGTTCGAGTTATAAGTGGACCTACTCGACCAACAAGAGTTCCTGGAAAGGTTGCGTCGAAGATCGTGACGAGCCCTATGACACGACGAAGGATGCGCCGTCTGGCACGTCAACCAACTACCCGGCGATGCTCTACGTGCAGCGAAGCGCGGACAGCTGTCCACCAGCGATCCTGCCGATGACGTCCGTTTACGGCAGCACCAATGTCCAAACGATCAAGACGATGATCGATGGCCTCGATGCGTCGGGCGGAACGAACCAGATGATCGGCATGGCCTGGGCCTGGACGACATTGCAGGTCGGTACCGATCCATTTCCTGCTCCCGTGAAGGACACAGACTATAAATACACCGACGCCATCATTTTGCTCTCCGACGGCTTAAATACGGGCAGCCGCATGTATGGCGATGGCACGAGCTATGAACCAAGGATCGATACTCGCCAGCAGATCCTGTGCGATAACATCAAGAATGCGGGTGCGATGATATATACGATCCAGGTCAACACCGATGGCGATCCGGACTCCGCCGTCCTGAAATATTGCGCCAATACCGGCAATTTCTTCTCCACGACGACCGCGTCAGGCATCGCGACCGCCTTCACCGCGATCGGCAACTCGCTCAACAAACTGCGCGTATCGCGATAACACGTAGTAGTAACTCAAACAAAACGCCCGGCTTTAAGGCCGGGCGTTTTGCATTTCGAACATCAGCGGCCTCAGGCAGCCGACGTCATCTTCGCCATGAAACCTTCGAACGGCTTGCAGGCCTGCTTGGCGAGGTCGGCATAGAGACCGCCGATTTTCTGCCCTTCGGTGACGAAATTCTCATAGGCCATCCGGGCATAGTCGCCCTGAATCTCGAACGCCTTCTCCACCGACCGGACGGTCGCCAGCTCGGTCACCATTGCACTACCGTCTTCGACCGACTTCTTGGCGTAATCGCCAACTGCCGTCGCGATCGCCTGCGCGTTGCTGCCCATCTCCGCAGCCGACGCAACGGCGCTGGCAAACTGCTCCTGGCCATATTGCTGGAAATCTTCGAATTTAATCATGTGACATCCTTTCCCGGATTGCATGGGCGGGCGGACAGGTTCCAGCCCGAATTGGTCAGCCCGCATCTATCCCGCAACGCACAATTCGGTCAAGAATTGCGTGCAATGCACAATCTCCGGCATTTGCAGCATAATTCCGGTATGCGGCGCAAGGTTTGCTTAACTGTTTGGCAACCCGGGGGACCTACCCTGATTCCCTGCATTGGTGCGTAACGGCCGCAAGGCCTAAAAACTGCGTGAGCACATGCTCTTAGCCAGAATGGCGAGATCGAATTGCCTTCCGTCGAGAGCGCGCTCAGGCCGACCATAAAACTGAGACGAACCTCCGGTTGCCGGGCATAATTTAGCCTCACCGGTGGGGGAATGAGACCGATCTGACGGGGAAGTTCATGCTTCGCACAACGTTTGCTTCGTCGCGCGCCTTTCGTGCGTGCGCCCTGGGGCTTGCTACCATCAGCATTGCCGTCGCCTTCACGGTCGACACCGCAGATGCTCGTCGCCGACACAAGTCGGGCAAGGCCAAAATTTCCCGCGTCTCAAGCTACAATCCCGCCTTCGCCACCATCATGGTCGATGGCAATTCCGGCGCCGTCCTGCAGGCGACCAATCCGGATGCGCTTCGCCATCCAGCGTCGCTCACCAAGATCATGACGCTGTACATGCTGTTCGAGAAGCTCGAACAGGGCAAGATTTCGCTCGATAGCGAGATGCCGGTTTCGCAGCACGCTTCGGAGCAGTCGCCGACCAAGCTTGGCCTGCGCCCGGGCCAGACGCTACGTGTCGAGGACGCAATCAAGGGTCTCGTGACCCGCTCCGCCAATGACGCAGCCGTCGTCATCGCGGAAGCAATTGCCGGCGACGAGGACGACTTCGCCAAGCTGATGACCAAGAAAGCGCGCGCGCTCGGCATGAGCCGCACCGTGTACCGCAACGCCTCAGGCCTGCCCGACGATGCTCAGGTCACAACGGCGCGCGATCAATCGGTGCTCGGCCGCGCCGTTCAGGATCGCTTCCCGCGCTACTATCGCTATTTTGCGACGGCCTCGTTCAATTTCCGTGGCCGGAACATCCGCAACCACAATCGGCTGATCGGTTCGGTGGAAGGCGTAGACGGCATCAAGACCGGCTACACCCGCGCATCCGGCTTCAACCTTGTCTCTTCGATGAAGCGCGGCAATCGACACCTGGTCGGCGTCGTGCTCGGCGGCCGCAGCGGCGGTTCGCGTGACGCGGCCATGCGCACTCTGCTCGCCGACAATCTCGAAAAGGGCGCCACCCGCCGCACCGTTGCCGCCATCACCGAACGCAGCCCGGCGGAAGCCGCCACCGAGGTCGCCGAAGTCGAGGCGAAGTCGCGTCCGACCGAAACGAAACAGGTCAATGGCGCCATCCAGGTCGCTGCTGCCGCGCCTCCTTCGGCCGAACCGGCCGTCGCTCCCGAAGCCGCCCCTGCTCGCCCGGCCGCCGCCGCAGCCGTTCCCAACCGCTCTTTCTTCGCCGCTGCGACCGCAGCCGTACCGCCCGCCGCCGCGCCGATGCCGCAGTCGCGCAGGGCGGATACGGGCCCGCTCAATAGCGGCGTGATCCAGTCCGAGCCGATCGCGACCATTCCGGGCTCGGCCGAACCGATGAAGCCGGTCCGCGTCCGCACCGTTCAGGTGAAATCGGGTCAATATCGTGTCGCCTCAGCCGGCGCCGAAACCCCGACCCCGGCAGCGGCCAGCACCGTCTCCACCTCAAGCGAGCCGGCCGCCCGCTCTCCGGAGACCACGAATTCGCTCTATGCCCGCTCGGAAATGCCACGCCAGCCAGCCGGTCACGGCACCGGCAACGGCATCCTGGGCGTCCTGCCGGCGTCCAGCGCCCAGCATGGCGGCATGGCCATGGCCTATGCCGCTCCGGCAGCAGCCCCAGCCCCCGCGCCGCAGGCCGTCCAGCAGGCGGGCTCGATCAAACCGGTCACGACGCATTCCGGCTGGATCATTCAGGTCGGCGCGCTCAGCAGCGAGAGCGAAGCGAAGACGCGTCTCGACACCGCCCGCGACAACGCACGCGGCGCGCTCGGCAAGGCGGACCCATTCACCGAGACCGTCGGCAATGGTTCGCGCAAGCTGTACCGCGCCCGCTTCGCCGGCCTCGACCGCGATCAGGCTGAAGCTGCCTGCAAGACGCTGAAGCGCTCGGATATCCCCTGCATCACCATCAAGAACTGATCGGCGCACGAACTGCGCGACAAGCAAACGGCCGGGACGTTGTCCCGGCCGTTTGCGTTTCAGGGTAAATAATTCCCGATGCGGGCAACCTCTCGTCAAGAAATCCGAACTACAAAAGTCAGACAGGGAATTGATCGACCACGTCGGACAACGACGGGCGGCGGGGCGTCCCACAGAGAACGGAAGCAACTCGCAGTAGCGTAAAAGCGTTCTGGAGTTAGCTGCGATGCGTGCGAAGCAGAGTATCCTTGGCCTCGTTGACCCGAGCCGCCAGATACGTCGAGCCCCCTTGGTCGGGATGCAATTTCTTCATGAGGGATCGGTGCGCCCGGCTGATCTCGTCGCGTCCCGCACCCGGCTTCACGCCAAGGATCTGATAGGCCTCCTCGTCCGACATTTTGCCCGACGCCGCCCGCCCGTCATTCCGCCCTGCCGTGTTGCCCTGCGCGTGCTGACGCCAGCCGGGAAACCGGCGGTCAAGATCAGCTTCGGCCAGCCCGCCGCCGAACGGCGCCCAGCCCAGCAGGCCGGCGCCAAATAGTCCGATCGGAATGGCGACCCAAAACTCGCCTCTCAGCCCTGTGAAGGCTGCCGCTGCCAGACAGAGAATGCCGCCTGCGACCTTTGTCGTACGCGCCAGCATTGCTGGGTTCGCCGTGCGAAGCAGCTGCAAGAGCATGTAGAGAACGAAAACGGCGACAGCGCCCGCGATCAACGTAGCCATGTCGCGATCAATAGTCGGTTGTGAGAGGGCTTGGAAGCGCTGCCGTTAGTCGATCGCCCCAATCATGTGCACGGCTTCCTCGCAAGAAAGCAGCACACGATCGTAGCAAGGCTCAATTCACGCTGGGAGTATACTGCGCGATCTTGCCCGGATCCGTCACCATACTCTGCTGAGCCGGAGCCGGCTTGCTGGGCTTGTCCAATATCTGCGGCTTCCCGTTCACGGGCGCCAGCTTGCTGTCATCGTCGAGGAACTTCGACAGCAGGCCCTGGATCTTTTCCTTCAACGCTTCCGGACCGCGGTCGCTCATATCCGTGTGCTGCGCACCGGTGTTGACGACAGTGATACCCGCTTTTTCGCACACGTCATCATCCGGCACGACGCCAGGGTCGGGCTTGAACACCGAGTCATGCGAGCGGAACGATAGAATCTTGAACTTGCCGTCGGTCATGAACGGCACGCGCAGGTTATCCAGCGTCACGACCTTCTTGACTTCGTCCGGATACTCCTTGGCGAAAAACATCGAAATGTCGCCGCCATTGGAATGACCGACCAGGGTCAGGTGATCGTAATCGGAATTGGGCTGAATTTTCTTCAGCTCCTTCACTGCGAATTTGATGTTCTCGACACCGCGCTCATAGACGGGCAGACGACCGACATACAGTTCGCCAACCTTAGTGACGAGCGGCGCATCGGTCGCAAGATCGTGCTGGATGCTCACGGCCATATAGCCGCGGGCAGCAAACACGTTTGCGAGGAACGAGTATTCCGTGAACTTGACGGTGTTGCCGTGATTGAGGATCGCAACCGGCAAGGTGATCATGCCGGCATTGGCCTGCATTTCCTTGTCGCGGCGAACGGCGATATCGACCTGCACGGGACGATTACGTTCGTTGTCGAAGAACGTCAGCGTCTCATGACGGATCGCCCACTTGCTCGCGGTGAAATACGCGACAGCGGTCAGTACGCAAACCGAAAGCAGAATGAGCAATCCGCGTTTCATGTTCGGTCCCTCGGCGGGCCTCGCCGGTTCAGGCTGCGATGATTGTGATCGGTGGATGACAATGATCGCTGCTTGAACAGCATATATGTCACAGCGCCGTGACAGGAAGGCTAAATGTTGTGACTAACGCGCTGTAACATTGTGCGCCGCATCCTTTTCTTGTGCAGTTGCGAATAAAAACCACGACAGAATTCAGCGAATTTAGTCTGTTTCCGCAAGGGAACGACGTTTCAAATGCGCCGGGAATACAACAGCAAATCAACTGCCAAAGGCGCCGGGCGTTCCACTTATCCGCCCTATGATACCTGTGAAATCAGCGTAACCGCGCCGCCATGAAATGGAAAATATCCAACGAAACAGCGGCCTCGCCGGCCACGCCACATCTAGCTGCCGACGATGTCGTGTAGATCGAGCGGCTTGTCCGCCTGGGATGCCCACTCGGCCCGATTGGCGGCACGGCGACGGCCGCGTTCGTCGAGCGGAAGTTTGAGCTTGCGGAGCAGCTCCACCACCTCCTCGCGGGCGGTGACGTGGCCCATGCTCGGGCGGCGGCCGAGGGTGGCCTCGTTGAGGTCGTCGAGGGCGGTCAGGCCGCGCGGGAAGAATTCGCGATACATCACACGCTCGGCCAGCCCATCCACCGGGCGAAAGCCGAGTCGGAAGGCGAGTTCATCGAGCACGCTGGCGACCAGAATCTTGTTGCGCGAGCCAATCATCGAAAGCCGGTTGCGCACGACAATCCAGTCGGTGGTGGAGCCATCGTGCTGGCGGCGTTTGCGCCGTGCGTCGCGCGCCATCTGGGCGTAGTGGCTGTCGCCTGTCACCGTGTAGTTCGAGGGATCGACGGCGCCGAGCACATCGAAATCGAGAAAGCTGTCATTGATCGGCGTCACCAGCGTATCCGCCATCGAATGCGCCAGCCGCATCAGGAAAGTATCGCTGCCCGGCGTATCGATGACGATGAAGTCATGCGTGCGTTCGACCGCGGCCATTGCTTGCGCAAACTGATCGAGCTCGAACGCTTCGTTCTCCGCGATCTGCATACTGTCGCCGAGCTGCAGGCAATAATGCTCGGGCACTTCGAGCATCAGGCTCGCCTGCTCCGCCCAGGCACGGCGATTATCGATATAACGGGTAAAGCTGCGTTGGCGGCAATCGAGATCGACGGTGGCGACGCGCTGGCCGGCCTTGAGCAGGGCCACTGCGATATGCAGCGCGGTCGTGGACTTGCCCGACCCGCCCTTCTCGTTGCCGAGCACGATGACATGCGCCGTGCCGGACTGCTGTGCGCTCTGCATCAACATCGTTTGCGATCCCGAAGGATCGCTCGCGATCCTTCGATCATCTTCAAAGCACGGTCGTTCGACGGTCAAGAAAAATGCGAGCCCCGGGCCGACGAAGACCCCATCCGACGCTCTTAATGATGAATCGGACGCATGATGACGCATCATGGCGGCAACGGAGCACCGCATTGAAGGCTTGGCGCACCTAGGCGTGCTTTGCTAAGCAGGCGCGCCCGCATCCCACGACGCCAACGACAACGAGCGAACATGCCCCGTCGCGCCCCCCAAGTCGCCCGCACCCTCCCTGCCCTTCGCCGTGCCCTGGATGGCCTGCGCGCACGCAAGGCGACTGTCGGCATCGTGCCCACCATGGGCG
Organism: Bradyrhizobiaceae bacterium PARB1; assembly: GCA_002256345.1. Taxonomy (GTDB): domain Bacteria; phylum Pseudomonadota; class Alphaproteobacteria; order Rhizobiales; family Xanthobacteraceae; genus Tardiphaga. The sequence continues at coordinate 195,366 of NKIY01000007.1, forward strand.
CATTGCATGACGGCCACATCTCGCTGGTGCGCCTCGCCCAGCGCCGCTGCGACAAGGTCGTGGTCTCGATCTTCGTAAATCCGACCCAGTTCGCGCCCACCGAGGATTTCGGCGCCTATCCGCGCACCTGGAAGAGCGACCTTGCAAAACTCACCGAGGCCGGCGCCAACCTCGTCTGGAATCCCGATGCCAAGGTCATGTATCCGGACGGTTTCGCGAGCCGGATCGTCACCGAAGGTCCGGCCACCGCCGATCTCGAAGATCGCTTCCGCCCCCATTTCTTCGGCGGTGTCGCCACCGTGGTCGGCAAGCTGTTTGCCCAGGTTCGGCCGGATATGGCTTTCTTCGGCGAAAAGGATTTCCAGCAGTTGAAAGTGGTGACGCGGATGGCGCGGGATCTCGATCTCGGCGTCAAGGTGGTCGGCGCCACCACCGTGCGTGAACGCGACGGCCTCGCGATGTCGTCGCGCAACGTCTATCTGTCGCCGGAAGATCGGGCCACCGCGCCGGTGCTCTACAAGGCCATGAAGGAAACGGCGAAACGATTGAAGGCCGGTGACGCGTTCGACACCGCGCTCGCCGGTGGCGCAGCGATGATCACCGCAGCGGGTTTTGTGCTCGATTATTTCGAAGCGCGTCACAGCGAGACGCTGGCGAAGATCACGTCGATGAAGGATGGACCGGTACGTCTCATCGTTGCCGCCAAGCTTGGCAAGACAAGGCTGATCGACAATATCGGGGTGTGACGTTGCGGCGCCGATGACCTCCCTCCCCCAAGCGAAGCGCAGTGGGGGCTGGCGGACGAATTCGTCCGCCATAGGTGGCGCGTCGCGCCGGGTGGGGAGCCCACGTGACGTGCTTTCGCGGGGAGAGCCGCCTACGTCTGGAACGTTGCGCGTTCGATCCACCCTCTCCGCGGTCGCTACGCTCCGATGAGGGAAAAGAAAACTACTCCGCCGCGATCTGCCGCGGCACGGGGGGCGGGTTCGCCAGATCCTGCGCGAGCTGCGCGTAACGCGCCTTGGCCGCTTCAACCGCGGCTTCCTTAACCGGGCCATAGCCGCGGATGGTGTCGGGCAGCGACAGCAGCTCCACCGCGATCTCGACATTGGCGGGCGACAGAAGACCGAGCACCGTCGCGACGTCCTTCTCATAGCCCGCAATCAGATCGCGCTCCATCTTGCGATCGGCGCTGTAGCCAAACACATCGAGCGGCGTTCCGCGCAGGCCACGTGCGTTGGCCAAGAGCTTGAACAGCGGCATCATCCACGCGCCGAAGGCACGCTTTTTCGGCCGCCCGGATGCATCGGTGCCGGGTAGCATCGGCGGCGCCAGATTGAAGTGGATCTTGAAGTCACCCTCGAACTGCTCGCGCAACTGCTTCTCGAAGCGGCCGTCGGTATAGAGGCGCGCCACTTCATACTCGTCCTTGTAGGCAAGCAGTTTGGCATAGTTGATGGCGACCGCGCGCGGCAGCGCATCACCATAACCGCCACGCATCGCGGCTTCACGAACCTGGCCGACTGTCGCGCGATAGGTGTCCGCCAGCTTCGCATTCTGATAGTCCGTCAGCATCGCGCTGCGATGGGCGACGATCTCGTCCAGCGTCATCTCATCCTGCGTCTTCTGCGCAGTGACGCCGTCAGTCCCCTTGAGCATCGCGGCCAGACGCTCTGGATCGGCGGCGGCGAGACGGCCGAGCTGGAAGGCAAGCATGTTCATCTTGATCGACACGCCGTTGAGCTCGATCGCCTGTTCGATAGAGGCCACCTGCAACGGCAGCAGGCCCTGTTGATAGGCGTAGCCCATCATCATCATGTTGGTGGCAATGCTGTCGCCAAGCAGGCCTTCCGCCGCCTTGGTGAAATCGAGGAAGGTCGATGTCTTTCGCAGCGCAATCGACAGCACGTCATTGACCCGGCCGCGCTGGAAATTGAAATCGCGATTGCGCACGAAATCCGCGATCGGAATGAGGTGCGTGTTGACGATACCGGTGGTGCGCTCGCCCTCGCAGAGCGAAATCGTCTCCTTGGCGATCGCCACCACCTCATCCGCAGCAATCAGGAGATCGGCGGTGCCAGTGACGATGCGCGAACACGTCACCTCAGCCGTCTCATTGGAAAGACGGACATGACTCAGCACCGCACCGCCCTTCTGGGCGAGGCCGGACATGTCGAGGATCATCGACGCCTTGCCTTCGATATGCGCGGCCATGCCGAGCAACGCACCGATGGTCAGCACGCCGGTGCCACCGACACCGCCCACGGCGATATTATACGGACGATCCAGCGTCGGACGTGAGGCGGGCTCCGGCAGTTCTCCGATATTGCCCAGTTCGATCGGAGCCTTGCGCTTCAATTTGCCGCCGTCGACAGTGACGAAGGACGGGCAAAATCCCTTCAGGCAGGAATAGTCCTTGTTGCAGCTCGACTGGTTGATGGTGCGCTTGCGGCCGAGTTCGGTCTCGAGCGGCTCCACCGAGATGCAGTTCGACTGCACCGAGCAATCGCCGCAGCCTTCGCAGACTGCGGGATTGATGATCACGCGGCGTTGCGGATCTTCGAGAATACCCTTCTTGCGCCGGCGGCGTTTTTCAGCCGCGCAGGTCTGTACGAACACGATGGCCGAGCAGCCCTCGATCTCGCGGCATTCCTTCATCACGCGATCGAGTTCGTCGCGATGCGCAAGTTTGGTGCCGGGCGCGATGCTGCTTGCCGGATAGGCGTCCGGGTTCTCGGATACGAGATAGATGGCGCGGATGCCTTCGGAGTGGAGCTGGAAGGTGATCTGCTGCGGCGAGAGGTCGCCGTCATGCTTCTGGCCGCCGGTCATGGCCACAGCGTCGTTATAGAGGATCTTGTAGGTAATGTTCGCCTTGGACGCGATCGACTGCCGGATCGCCAGCGAACCCGAATGGAAGTAAGTGCCATCGCCGAGATTGGCGAAGATGTGCTTCTCGTTGGTGAACGGCGCGATGCCAGTCCACGGCACGCCCTCGCCGCCCATATGGGTGAATGTCTCGGTGTTGCGGTCCATCCACAATGTCATGAAATGGCAGCCGATGCCGGCCAGCGCACGCGAACCTTCCGGCACCTTGGTGGACGTATTGTGCGGACAGCCCGAACAGAAATACGGCGTGCGCGCGATCGGCACGATGTTCTGCACCTGCGAGGCTTCGCGGCCGTGAAACCAGTCCGCCTTGGCGCGCAGCAGCGCCGCGATCTCCGGATCGATCTCCATCGCCAGCAGGCGATCGACCATCGAGGTCGCCAGCTTGGCGACACTCAGTTCTTCCGCAAATGGCAGGAAGCGCTGGTCATGGGAGTCCATCTTGCCGACGATGCGCGGCCGCACATCGTCGCGCCAGTTGAACAACTCCTGCTTGACCTGGTTCTCGACGATCTCGCGACGTTCCTCGACGATGAAGATCTCTTCGAGACCCACCGCAAATTTGCGCACGCCTTCCGGCTCGAGCGGCCATGGCATGCCGATCTTGTAAAGTCGCAGGCCGATCTTTGCAGCAACCTGCTCGGTGATACCGAGTTCGCGCAACGCCTGCCGCACGTCCTCATAACTCTTGCCCGAGGCCATGATGCCGAAGCGGGCATTCGGCGAGTCGATGGTGACGCGATTGATGTTGTTGGCGCGCGCGAAAGCGATCGCGGCAAAGCCCTTGTAGTCCTGCAGGCGGCGATCCTGCGCATAGCGATCGTCGGGCCAACGCAGATTGAGACCACCGGGCGGCATCTCGAAATCGGTCGGAATGTTGAACGGCGTCATCTCGTCATTGAGATTGATCTCCGCCGTGGTCTCCACAGTCTCGGTGATCACCTTCATGCCGACCCAGCAGCCCGAATAGCGCGACATGGCGATGCCGAGCAGGCCCATGTCGATGATCTCGTGGATCGACGACGGGTAGAGATACGGCATCAGCGCCGAGATGAAGGCGTGGTCGGACTGATGCGGCACCGTTGAGGATTTCGCGCCATGATCGTCGCCGGCCAAACAGAGCACGCCACCGTGCTTTGCCGACCCCGCCGCATTGCCATGGCGAAACACGTCGCCGCAGCGATCGACACCTGGCCCCTTGCCGTACCAGATGCCGGCGATGCCGTCGTAATTGGCGCCCGGTGACAGGTTGAGCTGCTGCGTGCCCCAGATCGCGGTTGCCGCAAGGTCCTCGTTCACGCCGGGCTGAAACTTGATGCCGTATTGATCGAGATGTTTTCGCGCGGCCATGAGCTGCTGGTCGTAGCCGCCGAGCGGCGAACCGCGGTACCCTGTAACGAAAGCCGAGGTGTTGAGCCCCGCCGCACGGTCCCTGCGGACCTGCGCCATCGGCAACCGGACCAACGCCTGGATGCCCGTGAGAAAGATGTGACCTGAGCCTTGGGTGTATTTTTGATCGAGACTGATCGGGCCCTGATTGATTCCCATTCCACCCTCATATGCCGCCCGCATCGTTCCGTCGGGCGTGCTCGCACATCGTTATGTGGGGTCGTTCGACTCCCTTAGAAATAGTCTATGTTGAATTGGAAACGTGGCGCACCACAAATGTGCACGGCGCGCGACTGCCATCCAAAAACGCAACTTCATGATGCAAATGGGCCGTTCACCCGGCACGTTATGTCGTGCGGCAAGGCCGCGGCGAAAGGAGATGGCGCGGACTGTGCACTGCAGCAACGACTTTGACGGAGGATAGTGGAGCGCAGGCGCATCACACCGGAGCGAAACCCCATCCTTATGAGCCCCAACGTCTATGCCGGGAAAATCTCCCCGATGACCTTGATGAGGTCAGCTTCGCGGAACGGCTTGCGCAGGTAAGCCCTGAACCGCCCTGCCCGATCACGCACGACGTTTTCCAGCAGAGACGTCATCACTACGACCGGGATGTCCCGCAGCCGCTCGTCCTCGCGCATGGCCGCGATCAACCCTGCCCCGTCGATAAACGGCATCATGAAATCGGTGAGTACGAGATCGGGTGTCTCGCGATGCAGGATGTCGAGCGCCTCGCGGCCATTGCCTGCGACCAGCACATTAAAGGCATTCTCGCTCAACAGGACTTCGAGCCAGTCGGCGATCGCCCATTCGTCCTCGACAATCAGGACCGTACGCACCGCTAGTCTCCAGTCAATTTGAGGTCTGCCGCTGGCGTCGGCTGCGGCCCCTGACTGGAGATGTCGCGAAGGATGCGTTCGGCTCTTTCATAATTCTCATCGAGCACGATGCCGCCCTCATGGATTTCAAAACGGCGCATCCGCATATCGGTCCGACGGTCGCGCGACTTGAGGATCGTCATCAGGCGATGATTTTCCGAACGCAGGGCCGCGAGATGCAAAGCGACGATATTCTCGGCCACGGCAGACAGACCCGTCTGGTTGACGCCTTTGAGCGGCTGCCCAGGGGTCATCCCGGCGTGATCGGTTTCCGCCGTCGCCAGTGTGGTAACACCAAGTGCGCGCAACTCGTTGCACAGCGCGGACAAAAAAGAGCCCATGCGGTGCTTCTCGTCGGTGAGTTTCGAGAATCCCTCGATGCCGTCGATCACCAAGCGCTTGACACCCGTCTGCCGGATGGTGCCGAGCAGTTCTGTCGCCACCTCGTCGAGCACCGCTTCGGTCTGCGGGCGCCACATCAGGGTGACATTATCGGGCAGCGCGAGCTTCAGGCTCTTGGCCTTCACCCGCAGCGCCATCGGATTTTCGTGGAAACCAAAGAACAGCGCGGGCTCGCCCGCAGGCCCGCCGGTCAGGAACTGAAGACCCGCAGTGGTTTTGCCGGAGCCCGACGGCCCCAGCACCACCGTGACCGAATGGGTGTCGATGCCGCCGCCGAACATCTTGTCGATGCCGGGAATGCCGATCGGAACCATCGGCCCATCGGCGCTGTCCCAGACACTCGGCGTCTCCAGCAGCGCCTCGATACGCGGATAGATTGCGTGGCCGGCATCGGTGATCCGATAGGCGTGCTTGCCGCCCATGAACCAGCCGCCGCGCAGCTTGTGGATCTGGATCGAACGCTCAGCGCGCCGGCCATGCAGCGAGGACTGCAGCTCGATCAGGCCGTCCACCATCGTATGCTCAGGCGGGTGAGCATCGGCATCGAAGGCGCTGGTGAGCAGGAACATGGTGCAATTGCTGAAACCCGCCTGGGTCTGCAGTTCGTGGATGAACTTCTTCAGCTCGAGTTCGCTCCGCGCCTTCTCATGCACCGTGATCAGGCCATCGAGCACAAGGATGCTGGCATTGCGGGTCCGAACCTCGCGGCGAACCACGTCGAGCAGTCCGCGCAGCCCGTCGTCCTCCAGCGTCTTGAAGGCGCCGACATAGGACATCCGGTCAGGGATCGCATTTTCATCGAAGAACTTCATCCGCCGCATATGCCCGATCATGCGGGCGTGGCTCTCCGCGAGCAGCGTAATATACAGCGCGTTGCGGCCCTGGGCCGCCTGCGCGAAGCAAATCTGGTTGCCAAGAATGGTTTTTCCGGCGCCGGGCGCGCCCTGGATGATGTAGATGCCGCCGTCGAAAACGCCCCCACCGAGTATCGCATCCAGACCCGCAATGCCGGTCGCGACCCGGCCATTATCAGCACTCATCCCGTTACTGCCCCTGAGGTGTCACCTAGAACGGTGAGATGCGGAAACGCACCGGGATGCAATCGGTTCCATGGCTTTTTGCAGAAATATTTCGAATATTGATTAGGGTCCGCGGGGCAGGCTTCAAAATCGGAACATCTGGACGGGATCGACCATTGGTGACTGACAGCACCTGGCGAGGAGGATGGAATGACCCAGCTTTCCAATATCCGGATGGCGCAAACCGGCTTTGCGGACCGCAAGGCTGCACCTCATCCGGAGAAGTATCATCCACGCTGCGGCGAAGAACATCGTCACAAGCCCACCAAGGCCGTGATCGGAATTGCCCTGCTGATCGTGCTCAGCGTCCTGCTCTACGGGATTACGGGTCACGCCACCGAGCGGTCGGTGAGCAAAGCGGCGCCGCAGACCGCCACCCAAATGCGATAGAGAGCCGATTCAGACTTCTGCGGTTGCAGCGGCGGTCGCATCGGCCTCGATGTCGGACGAGACCAGCCGAAGCTGCCGACCCGGCGGAACCATCGACGGCACAATCCCGAAGTGATCGGCGAATGGCCCATCGATCCGGCGGACTGCCTGACCGCGCGAAATGACCGGCGCGTTCCTTCGGACCTGCTGATTGTCGGGGCGAGAATGATGCACTTCACTCCAGCGCACGGCACGCTCGATCAGCGGCGCGGAATGGTTCGCCAACGGGCGGGCCATGCGCCAGAACATTTGAACGAGCGCTGCATAGGTCATCTCTTCCAGCGCACCAACGCTGGCGCCCGGCGGGACCGCAAACAAATCGACTTCAACGATCGGGCCTGCTTCCGTGCGCTCGGTTACACGGTGCATCGTGCAGCCGAAATCGGACGCCCCGTCATCGATCGCGTCTTGCACCGGCGTAGCGCCGGGATAGCGCGGCGAGCCGGGATGGAAATTATAGGCGCCATACCCCAGTTGAGCCACGACGGCAGCCGACACCTTCACATCTCCGGCGAAGGAAACCAGTCGTGCACCGGACAGCCATTCCGCTTCGATCGCATCGAGATCAGCTGTAGTGAACACCGGCAACACATTCAGCGATGGATTGTAGCTCCGGAGAAGTGTCGCAAAGACCGAATGCTCGGCGGGGCCTGCGAGAAGAATGAGGGTGTCGAACATGTCAGGCGCCAGTCTACGAATCGGAGTTCCGGAAGATTCGCAGTCAGGTCTTAACAACTGATGATCGCCCGGAACGGCTGCGAACCACTGCAATGCAATAGCGCGACCACGGGTCGCGACAACCACGGTCGGAACATGCGCGTTCCCGGACGGTTGTGTTATCTGCACAGGAGGAATCGACATGGCGAACTTGCACAATCCCACCGATCCCCAGCGCCCCGGGCCGGACAATGACGATCCGCGTGGCCCTGTCCGCATCGATAGCGAACTGCAGGCCGATCCCGAATTGCAGGAAGGCCCCGCGTCTGGCGGACGTATCCTCGCTTATGGCGTTGCAGTGCTGGTATTGCTGGGGGTCGTGTTCTACGGCCTGAACAGCGGCTCGATGAATCCGAACGAGGCGACCAAAACGGCCTCGCAGTCCACGCCGGCAACGCAGGACAGCACGCCGAAAGCGCCTGCTCCGACCAACAACATAGCGGATTCCAACACCAAGCCACCGGTGGCGCCCGGCGTTCGCGACGTAACTCCCACCAAGGAAAACCCGGGCGTAACGACCGGCTCTGCGCCGGCCCGCTCGCAGGGACCGCAATCCGGCCCGACCGGAACCGAAGTGGACAGCTCCAGGGGCGGCGCAGCCAAATAGCACTGCGCATGGGCAGGCAAAGCAGCGGCCATCGATCATGACCGCTGTTTTGCTGCGTCTGTATTCTGCAGATCGGCAAATCGTGATGTCGATGTGATTTTACTTCGAACGCCACATCGTCGAGACCACGATCGCGCATCGCCAGACAGGATCCGACCATGAAACCTTTGCTGCTTCTCGCATCGCTCGCCGTTCTGTCCCTGGCGCCAAACGATGCGACATATGCGGCGGAGCGCGAGCCTTACGGCATCGGCCTCGAAGGCTTCCAGTATCCCTACCCCGTCCAGATGCTACCGCTGACAAATGACGGCGAACAGCTGCGCATGGCTTACATGGACGTGCCGTCGCAAAAGCCCAACGGCCGTACCGTGGTCCTGCTGCACGGACGCAATTTTCCGTCGAGCTATTGGGCGCCGGTGATCCGTACGCTGACTGACGCCGGTTACCGCGTCGTCGTGCCGGATCAGATCGGCTTCGGCAAATCCTCAAAACCGTCCGGCGAACTGCATTTCGACAATCTTGCCCGCAACACCATCACGCTGATGGACCATCTCGGCATTGCCAAATTCGACGTGGTCGCGCATTCGCTCGGCGGTATGTTGAGCGTCCGCATCGCCCGCGCCTATCCGGACCGCGTCGATCATCTGTTGCTCGCAGCCCCGATCGGCCTCGAAGACTATCGCTTCTATGTGCCGCCGACGCCGACCGAGAAGATCATCGAGACCGAAGACAAGCTCACCGCCGACGGCTATCGCAAGCAACTCGAGACCAACTACGCGCTCAAGCTTCCGCCCGAGCAGGTCACTCCCTTCATCGATGCCCGTTTCAACATCAAGGGCGCGTCCGACTATCCGCGCTGGCTGCGCGCCTTCGTCAGCTCGGCGCAGATGATCTATCGGGAGCCGGTGGTGCATGAGATTCCGCTGATCGGCTTGCCCACGCTGTTCATCATGGGTGCCGACGATCACAACGCACCGGGCAAGCCCAATGCCCCGGAAGCATTGCGGCCGAAGATGGGGCAGAACGCCGATCTGGCAAAGGCATTGGCCGCGAAGATGCCGAATGCAAAAGCGGAAGTGCTGCCCAATGCCGGGCATCTGGTTTTCCTCGACGCCCCCGCCAAATTCGACGAGCTGATGCTGGGCTTCCTCGCAACGAAGCCATGACACCCGCGAGCTTCACATAGGCCTCGGCGGAATATTCATGCACCATTCAGGTCGAATCGGGTCATTTCGCGTCGTGAAGCAACGCTCCCACGGCAACATTTTCGTCGCAACGACGTTATGTCGCGGGGGACGCGATGTCATCGTTCTCTGCGCCGCGTCGCGGCACCATCCGAGGGAGACCATTCATGAAGACGATTCTCGCAGCGGCCCTGTTCGCCGCCACCATGGGCGGCATCGGCGCGGCCAATGCTGCGATGCCGATGGCGCCGCTCAGCGCCGCCGACACTGCCGCAGTGATCCAGGTCGCGCAGGGCTGCGGTCCCGGCTATGCACGCGGCCCGCGCGGCTTCTGCCGCCCGATGCGCATGGGCCCGCCTCCCGGCCGTTACTGCCCGCCCGGCATGTTCCGTAATCCCTATGGCCGCTGCATCCGCCGCTGGTGATCGCATCCGGCCGAGGCCGGACTGATACGCGAACCCCGCCTCACCGGCGGGGTTTTCACTTTGGAGCATGATCCCGAAAAGCGGATGCCGGTTTTCGGATAAGATCTTGCACCGACATAAGAAAGCGTGACGTCAATGATCGTCGCGCTCGAACACGAATTTCGGCATTTCCCATTTCAACCGGATCGCGAGCAGACGGAATGTGAAGCCGACCACGAAGGCCGCGCCGATCACGACATCGGGGCTGAGGCCGTAGGTGATGCCGCCGATATAGATCAGTCCGGTGACAATGGAGACGCTGGCATAGAGTTCGGCGCGAAACAGCAGCGGCACGTCGTTGCATAGCACGTCACGGATCACGCCGCCGACGCAGCCGGTGATCATGCCTGCCACCACCACGATGAGGAACGGCTGTCCCATGCTCATGGCGACATTGCAGCCCATAATGGTGAACACCACGAGGCCGATGGCGTCGAGCACCAGAAAGATGCCGTGGAAGCGGTGCACGAACTGCGCAAGCCCGATGGTCGCGAGCGCCGCTCCACCGGTCAGCAGGAGCAGATACGGGCTCTTCACCCACCACAGCGGATAATGCCCGAGCAGCATGTCGCGCACCGATCCACCGCCGAGAGCGGTGATGCAGCCGAGCATCGCGACACCGAGCCAGTCCATCTTGCGACGGCCGGCGGCAAGCGCCGCCGTCATCGCTTCGGCAATCAGGGCAATCATCGCAAGGGGAAACAGCAGGGCTTCGGTATGGGGCATGAATCAGCAACTTTTGAGGAGGTTGCTGTCTAGCATGGATTGGCAGAGCCCACCGCCAGTCCGCGCTGTCCTGACGAAGAGCGCTATCGACCGGCTTCGTTTGCGTGACGCGCAAGATCAAAATAGCAGCGACGCTACCTCACCCATTGATATAATTCCTACCCCACCCTATCCTCTCCCTGTCCTGTTCACGAGGGGCGCTTCTCGAGGGCGTCTTGAGAGTGGGGCAGGATACGGTGCCCGCGGCCTTGCCTCGCAAGCAGGACTCGGGAGGCCGGGGGCCACCGTCCCTCCCCATTACGAGGGGGAGCCGATAGGTCGGCTGCGACGGCACAGGCGAACGGCGGGAAAACCGTCGGGATCAACGAAACCGAAACTTCGTGAATCGAAGGAGTACGGGACGTGCCGGTGTGCGACAGAGCGGTCCTCCAGCCCAAAATCCCGTGATGGCGCGCCGAGAGGCGTTGCGATGGACGGAGGCTGACGTTTCAGCCCGAGCACATCGCATGGACGACCCGAATTGCGCTTCTTGGCGCGTCATTCCCCTCACCTTCGAGGGGGAAAACAGGGACCTCCACTTCGCGCCGCGGACGCGACAGGGACAGCGCGTGCGCGCTGCAAATTTTTCCGGACATGGCTGTTTGACAAGTTGAGATGAGGGAACGGCAAAGCCCGCGGCCGTAGCCGTGGGATGGGTTGAGCGCAGGCGCGTCAGCGCCGGAGCAAAAACCCATCGGCAGGGCCTGCCGCATCGTTCGGCCGATGGGTTTTCGCCAAGACGCTCAACCCATCCTACGGCCTCCCGCTACCAATAGCGGCGACGCCAGGCACGACGCCGATAGAGACGACGGCGACGCCAAGCGCGTGGCCGCCAGTAGCGGCGACGCCACGCTCGCCTGCGCCAACCCCAGCGGCGACGACGCCACTGCACCTGTTCCGGCTGCAGGCGATCCACATCGTCCTGCGACGCCACTGCGGGCTGAGGCGCATCGTCTTGTCGCCGATTTCCGACCGGACCGACCGGCGGCAACGGCGCGGCTTCCGCGGTGGTGAGCGTCTTTGCGACAAGCATACCGCCCGCAGCGAATGCGAGCCCGAGCTTCAGAAAATGACGGCGTTCCATCGCGATCCTCCCTGAGTTCTGTCAGGACGCGAGGATCGGATCAGCGGCATGAATGGAAACTGAATATACGCAGGAACTCACTCATTCAGACGAGAAGCTCATCGAAAGCCTGCTGCGTGTCCCACCACCTGGCCGTCGAGGCCGTTGAAGCCATGATAACCTCGCGCTTCGCACGGATCGCCATCGTTACGTCCGCCGCTCAACCAGGCTACGCGGGCGCGACCGCCCGACCATTTGATGAATGGCTCGACGCCAGCCGGCGCGGTGAACTTGCAGCCGTCATTGCGGTGATGGATCACCAGCGTGCGCGGCAATGCCGAAGGCGATCCGACGATCGACATGACATTGCTGCCGCTCCCGGATTCTGCGCTGAGAAAGCCGGAGGTCAGCACCAGCGCATCCGGTCGCGCGCCGCGCGCAATCCCTTCTGCCGCCCGCTGTGTCCCGCGGCTGGTCGTCACCACCGTCACGGGCCGCTTGATCGCGGCCATGTATTGCACGGCGCTGGAGAGATCCGTTCCCGCATCCATCACAAGTACGGCGAGCCCCCGTGCTGCATAGGCGCTGCGGGTACGCACGAGCTGATTGCCCTTCAGGCCATTGATCTCGCCATGCTCGCCCGGATTGATAGCGCCGCTGCCGCCTGGCATCAGGATGACGCTTGCCCGTGGCGATGCGGGCTTGATCAGCACGGCGCGGGAGCCGGCGATAGAAACGGTCTCGTCGGCTATAGCCGCGCTGCTCGTCGATCCGACTAGCGCAGCAGCAATGACGTAGACGACCCAGGCTTGGCCTCTCATCGTGCATCTCCTCGTCAGTCATCATGAAGGACAGGCGAGATCACACTGAAATTCGTCAGCGCCCGCTTCTCACGCTGCGCTGACGAACCCTTCCTCACAACGGCATATTGTCGTGCTTCTTCATCGGCACTTCGACATGCTTGTCCTTCAGCATGGCCAGTGCGCGGGCGATGCGCTTGCGGGTGGAGTGCGGCATGATCACATCGTCGATATAGCCGCGCTCGGCCGCAACGAACGGCGACAGGAAGCGGTCTTCGTATTCCTTGGTGCGCGCGGCGATCTTCTCGGCATCGCCGATGTCCTGGCGGAAGATGATTTCCACCGCGCCCTTGGCGCCCATCACAGCGATCTGCGCGGTCGGCCAAGCATAGTTCATGTCGGCGCCGATTTCCTTCGAGGCCATCACGTCGAAGGCGCCGCCATAGGCCTTGCGGGTGATCACAGTCACCAGCGGCACGGTGCACTGGCTATAGGCGAACAGCAGTTTGGCGCCATGCTTGATCAGACCGCCATATTCCTGCGCGGTGCCTGGCAGGAAGCCCGGGACGTCTACGAAGGTCACGATCGGAATGTTGAAGGCATCGCAGAAACGCACGAAGCGTGCCGCTTTTCGCGAGGCATCGCTATCGAGCACACCGGCCAGAACCATCGGCTGGTTGGCGACAAAGCCCACCGTCTTGCCGGCGATGCGGCCGAAGCCGGTGACGATATTCTTCGCAAACGTGTCCGCGAGTTCGAAGAAGTCGCCCTCGTCCACGACCTTCAGGATCAGTTCCTTGATGTCATAGGGCTTGTTCGGGTTGTCGGGGATCAGCGTGTCGAGACTGTCGTCGGTGCGCTCGATATCGTCGAAGCTCGGCCATTCCGGTACGCCTTCGGTATTGTTCGACGGGAGGAAGTCGATCAGCCGGCGCATCTGCAGCAGCGTCTCGACATCGTTCTCGAACGCGCCGTCGGCGATCGATGATTTCGTCGCATGAACGCTGGCGCCACCGAGTTCTTCCGCGGTGACGACCTCGTTGGTGACGGTCTTCACGACGTCGGGGCCGGTGACGAACATGTAGCTGGTGTTCTTCACCATGAAGATGAAGTCGGTCATGGCCGGCGAATAGACGTCGCCGCCGGCGCAAGGTCCCATGATGACGGAGATCTGCGGGATCACGCCCGACGCCTGCACATTGCGGCGGAAGACGTACGAATATCCCGCGAGCGCCGCGACGCCTTCCTGGATGCGCGCGCCGCCGGCGTCATAGAGGCCGATGATCGGCGCCCGCGCCTTCATCGCCATGTCCTGAATCTTGGTGATCTTCAGCGCATGGGTCTCGGACAGCGAGCCGCCGAACACGGTAAAATCCTTGGCGAAGACGAAGATCTTGCGGCCATTGACCGTGCCCCAGCCGGTGACGACGCCGTCGCCCGGAATCTTGGACTTTTCCATCCCGAATTCCACCGAGCGGTGTTCGACGAACATGTCGAATTCTTCGAAGGATCCCTTGTCCAGCAGCAATTCGATACGCTCGCGGGCGGTCAGCTTGCCCTTCGAGTGCTGCGACTCGATGCGCTTCTCGCCACCGCCGAGTTTTGCGCCGGCGCGGCGCGCTTCGAGCGTATCCAGGATCTCTTTCATGTGCTCCAGCCCGTCAATTCACGTGTTTTCGCCCGCCCTTGCGGCGGGGTTTGAGGGCCGTTCTAGCATGCGGTTTTCGGCCGTGGAAACGCCCATCCGCATGGCTGGAAACCGTTGAAAATGCATGGCAACGCCGCACGCATTGCCTATATCCGGATCAGTCAGGGAGGCAGGCATGGCGAATATCACCATCAACGAGAATAGCGGCGCAGCCACCGGCGGGGTTCGCGATTTGCTGCGCTGGGAGGGCGTCACCCTCTTTATTGGCATGACGCTGTTCTATTGGATTTCCGGCGCATCCTGGCTGAATTACGCGCTAGTCTTCTTCGTTCCGGATCTCGCCTTTCTGGCCTACCTGGCGGGCCCCCGCATCGGCGCCGGCGTCTACAACGCGACCCACGCCACCATCGGACCTCTGCTGCTGGTGCTGTTCGGTCTCGTGACCGCCGAGCCATTGCCGGGGTCGCTCGCCATCATCTGGCTCGCCCATATCGGCTTCGACCGGATGCTCGGCTACGGCCTGAAATACGAGACGGGCTTCCGCTTCACCCATCTCGGCCGCATCGGCAAGGACGCCGCGGCCGAGCCAGCCGCGAAAGTCAATCCGACCACCGGCAACCAGATCAAGGCAGTGTAACGGCCAGGCGCGGGATTTTTGTTCACGCGTCTCGAAGGAAGCGGGAGAGCGCATGCCATAGACAGCGCTCTCCCGACGGCTCTAGCCGCACATCGTCATGCGAGCGTTTCGTCCAGCCAGTCGAAGATGCGGGCACACGACAGCCGGCTCGCACCGACCTGGCAATGCGCTCCCGCACCTTCGGCTTTGGTAAAGCGGATCATGGTCTTGCGGCAGGTCAGGTGATCGAACAGTTGCTGTGGCTGGCCTTTGAAGAACAGGTCGTCTTCCGGATCCAGCACCAGCGTCGGGCAACTGATCTTTTCCGCGATGCCGTCCTTCACATTGAAGTCCAGCGCCTTGGCGAAATAGCCGCGCGGCGTCTTGGCGCCTGTGGCCCACATGCCATGGGTGATGGCCCAGCGCGAGGTCGGCGATGCCTTCATCGCGGCTTCGAGCGCACGATCGACCTCCGGCGCATGCTCCGCGCGCAGCGATGCGTCGAAGGCATCGTATTTGTCGGGCGGGACGCGCGCCGCAGCCCGGTGAACCGCGCCGTAATCGTAGAGGCCGTCATTGGCAACCAGCGCGGCAAGACGCTTCTCGAAGGCCGCCGCACGCGGCGCGAGCACGCCGCCGAGGCTGATGCCCATATACGCAATCTTTTTCGGATCGATCCCCGGCTGCTTCAATGCAAAGTCGACCACCGGCGTGATGACCTTCTCCCAGTCCGGACGGAACACGAGCCCTTCACGATGCAGAGGCCCATATTGTCCCGGCCCGTCGAATGCCAGCACGTTGTAGCCACGCTCGACACCGGCACGCGCGCCCGAGAAGTGCATCTCTTCGACCGAGCCGTCAAAGCCCGTATGCATGATCAGCGTCGGTCGCGGACGACCTGAGTCATCGACGAGATGCAGGTATCCCGGCAGCGTGGTGTTTTCATAGGGAATCTCGACATGCTTGATCGGCTGGTCGTGTAGCGCCGCGCTCTGCTTGTAAGTTTCTACCGACAGCTGGTAGGCGCGCGCCACCCGCGGGTCCTTAGGGTTGGCATGGAGGAAGAACTCGGACGCAAAGTAATAGGTGCTGGCACGCAGAAAGCTGTCCCGGGCGCTGACCCGGTGGCCGCGTGCAAGCTGATCGGTCCCCTCCCTGGCGACCTTGTCGGCGGTCGCGTTCCACTCGTTGTACCAACTGTCGTAGTCGCCGGCCTTGATGCGGGACGACGTCGCCAGCACCTCCCCGAACAGCGAACCACCATATTCCCCCGTACCGAAAAGCCGCAGGGTCTCAAACCAGAATTGGACGTCATCCGGGAACAGCGGTGGCTTTGCCGCCGGCGGCATCGGCGCGGTCGCCGCCGGTGGGGTGGTCTGGGCGGCGGCATACGTGGTGGTGGTGGCCACGGCGGCCAGCGATACCCCGAGCTCCAAAAGTGTCCTGCGATCCATGGGTTCCTCCAAATTGTTTATTGGCGCTCGCTAAAATGGCATGTGAAACCTACTAACGCAAATTAATTTGCATTAAGGAAGACCCATGACGGGGAAAACTCGACCCGGTGGACGGACTGCCCGGACCAAAGAAGCGGTCTTCGAGGCCGTCGCCGCCCTGATCGCAGAGCGCGGATATGACAACATCGCCATGACCGACATCGCAGAACGCGCGGGCGTTGCCGCCACGAGCCTCTATCGCCGCTGGGGCGACGTGCGCGTACTGGTGCTGGAAGTGGCGGTGGAAGAGTTGATGCGCGAGCGTCCCCTACCCGACACCGGATCGCTTCGCGGTGACCTGAGTGCCTGGGGCCGCTCGGTCGCCGCGGGTCTCAACAGTCGTGAAGGCTCGTCATTCTTTCGCGCACTCGTCGCAACGATGATGCCTGCAGGCACAGACGAAACGGCGCGCTCCGCAGCACTGACGCCGCGAAGCAAGCAGATCTCAACGATGCTCGCGCGCGCGAGAGAGCGCGGAGAGAAAACGCCCTCGACGGCCGAAGTACTGGATCACCTGCTATCACCACTCTATGTGCGTGCGCTGTTTGGCGCCCCCGCCGACGAAGCCTTCGCGGAGAGGCTGGTTGAGCGGCTGATTGCCCGATAACAACGCGCTCCGCGCCAGATTATCCCGACGGGCCGCAACATGCTTCGGCTCGCGGATGCAATCTCCCGATAGACCGGGACGGCCAACTTGATGAAAACTCCAAATGTATAGCGTCGAGCGAGCTGCCAGTTGATCTAACGCGCGCGCCCCGAAAGCCTCAGCACGAAGACGAGAACCTCGGCCACTGCCTTGTAGAGTTCTTCCGGTATTTCGTCGCCGAGCTCGATATTGGAGAGCGCACCGGCGAGCACCTCATTCTCCTCGATCGGGATGTCGTGCGCCTTGGCGACTTCGATGATCTTTTCGCCAACCGCCCCGCGGCCCTTGGCAGTGACCCGCGGCGCCCCGGTCTTGTCGTAATGGAGCGCAACGGCAAGCGCGCGTTTCGGTTGCACGATCATAGCGCCATGTCCAGGAAATGACCGGCCGAAGCAGGTGCCGCCTGCTGCGGGGCGCCTTCGCGCACGAAGATATCGCCCGGTTGCAGCTTGGCGCGGATCAGCGCCTGGCTCAATTGCCCGGCTTCCGCCTGCAACTGCTTCGCTGTCGATGGCCGTTCCGCCCACATGCGAACGGATGTCTTCTCGCTCATCAACGACACAACCGCATGAATGGGGCCGGTCGGCTCGACATCCAGCGAGAAGCGCGCGCACCAGACTTTCTTCGCAGCGTCGGCTTCGCTGCCCTGTCCGCCATCGCGTGAAATCTCAAACTGCGCGATCGCGGTGCCATGCGGCATGGCGAATGGAATCTCGAAGCTCCAGCGCGGCGTCCCCTGATCCATGCGCTGCGCCACCGCCGCATCGACACGGTCCGGCAGCGACGCGACTTGATGCAGTGTCTGCCGGGCGATCGCGGCATCCGTGTCGGCGAGCAAATGATGGACGGTCTCGCCCAATGGCGCGTTTGGCGAGAGCGTCGGCTGCGATATCGGCTGCGGCGTCGGCAAGGCGCCGCGTAACGGTGGCGGCGGCACCTGCGGACGCAGGGCCTGCGCATCAACATAGGGTGCGCCGGGCTGTCCCTTCACCGTCGATATCTGCTGCAGCAGCGCGCTCTCGTCGGGCAGCAGCTTTGCGACCATGTCTGCGATCTTGGCTGCGGATTGCTGCGGGCCGTTGCTCACCATTGTGCTGGCCGACTTTGCGGCAGCCGCGGCAACTTGCGGACGGATGTCGACTTCGGCTCCTTCGTCAGTCGCGGTCGGCATCGGAGACGGCGCGGCTTCCTCCTTCACAGCAGCCTTCGGCAACATCGCCGGCACCAGCGTGGCCGCAGCGGCCTGCACCTGCGCAGCGATCGTCAGCGGCGCGGCTGTGGTCTGCGGTTGGGCCGGAGCGGCCTGCGGCATGGCAGGCGCCAACATCGCGGGCTTGCCACCCGCATCGGCCGCCAGCGCCGTCGTCAACGCTTGTTTGAGCACAACCAGCGCCGCCTTCATGTCCGGCATTGCACCAGAAGCCGTTGCACCCTTCGCAAGCGATGCCTCGAGAAACAGGCCTGAGTTCTGAAACGCAGTCTTCACCTCGCTGCCGGTGAGCTTCGTATCGAGCGGCGGTCGCTGCGCCAGCACCTGCGCGATGGCCTGCTGCAATTTCGGCGGCAGATTCTCCAGCGATGTCGCTGCGCCGAGATTGGCGAACAGCGTGGAGAGACTTGCCTGTTTGGTCACGGCCCCCAATGCGGCCTGCGATACGGCCACGGCTTCAGGCGCAGTCAATTGCGCCTTGGATGCCGCCAGCGCCGTCATCAGCGTGGCGGTCAGATCGGATGTCGATATGGCCGCTGCGCCGGTCGCCGCCGCCTGCCGTGGGAGCACGGCGAGACGAATGCCATCGCTGGTCTGCGATACAGCAAGCTGCAATGTCTGCCCGGCCTGCAATGGCACCTGGGTTTGCACGTCGATGGCCTGACCGGCGATGGAAATGCGCGCCTGATTGTTGGACGAGACTTCGAGCACCCGCGCTGCAACCACACTGCCGGGCTGAAACGCGACATCGCGCGCCACGCCTTGCGCGGCGACGAGGGACGGAATCGCATTGACGGTAACCGACATGGCTGCACCCGAGTCTGGTGCAGCAACCTAGGTTAAGCGACGTTAACTTCTGATTAAGCGGCCTCAGTACCGAGCGCCCGCAGGACGGCGACGGCCCCTTCGAAATCGACCTTGCGGGCCGCACGGCGTGCCGCGGCTTCCTCGTCGAGGCCCCATTTCTCCGCGTTCCAGTCTTCGTCCACAAAAGCCGCGGCCCAGACGTCATCGGCGGTCAGCCGGCCGCGCAGAAGGGCCAGCGCAAGCAAGGCCGAGCCGGTGATCGTGGTCACCATATGCAACGCGGCGACGCGCCACGGATCGCTCGGCAGCGCCGCGCGCGCGGCGGCGAGCGCCTGATCCGGCTGACTCACATGCATCACGCCCTCGGCAAGGATGAAATGCGCGCCAAGCTCCTCGGCCACCCAGAACAACACCGGGTCCCATGCCGCCGCCTCGCGTGCGATCAGCGCATCCGGATGCGACGCGCGATAGAACAGCAGGTCCGAGCCGAAATATTTCGCGATGTCGTCGCGGACCGAGGCGATCTGTTCTTCGGTCGAGATCGCATCGAGCACGCTGTTGGCGAGCCGCGTCACCGGCATGCTCAGGGGATCAATGAATTCCTGCTGCGCGTCCCACTCTGCCACCATGACATCAGCGATTGCGCGCATCGGCACAGCGAGCAGGTTGCGCGAGGGCGTGCGAACAGTCTTGTCGTCGAGCGTGATCGCGTGGCCGCTCGCATCTGCATTGATGCCGACCCGCGTATAGAAGCGCTTGCGGCGCGATGCGCCAGCTGACTTCTCCCGTGATTCCTGCACGGTGAATCCGGGCTTGCCATAGACGTCGTCGAACAGTTCACGCATCGGTCATCTCGATCCAGTTACTCGGCCGCAGTTTACGCGATGCCGGCGTCCTGCGCGAGGCCGTCAGCGATTGGCGCAGGCCCGCGAATAAGCCGCGCGCTCATTCGGGCCAAGTCCCGCAGCGGCGCCGTCCTGAAGGCAGGTCGTGATCCGGTCGCTGAAGGATGGCCGCGCCTGCGGCACGTGGTTCTGCCGCGGGAGATCGTCCATCTTCGGCACGACAGGCACTTCGATCTTCGGCGGTGGCGGCGGGGGTGGTGGCGGCACGGTCAGCGCACTGCTCCCCGGCGGGAGCAGGCTCTGAGCCGATAACGGTGCGGCGCCCAGCATCAGGAAAGCGACCGCAGCAAGACATGTACGAGGTCGAAACATACAGCTCATATCGTCACGATCTCCGGCGCGCTCAAGTGTGTTCCCATCAACGCCTGAGGATGTGATCCGTTGCAGCACGCCGGTGCTCCCACCCCTCGCGCTCCAGCTCCGGACGATCGTCTTCTGTCTCGGGATAGCCGATGCAGAAATAGCCGATCAGCCGCCAGTCGTGGGGAACGTCCAGCGCGGCTGCAACGGCAACGGGGTCGAGAATCGACACCCAGCCCATGCCGATGCCCTCCGCGCGCGCTGCCAACCACATGGTCGTCACCGCGGTCACGACAGAATATTCCGCCATCTCTGGCATGGTGCGCCGGCCGATGCCATGCCCGACGCCAGTGCCGCGATCCGCGAAAACAGCCAGATGCTCCGGCGCCTCGCGCAAGCCTGCAAGTTTGAGCCGCGCATAATGCTGCGCGCGTTCACCGTGATAGGCGTCCAGCGCTTCGGCATTGCAGGCGGAGAAATTATCCTGCACCGCCTGTCGCCGCGCGGAATCCTCGACGATGACAAAGCGCCATGGCTGGCTGAGCCCCACCGATGGCGCCAGACATGCCGTTTCAATCAGCCGTTCGAGAGCACCTTCCGGCAGCGGATCACTGCGAAAACGCCGGACGTCGCGACGCCACGCGAAGAGATCATGCAGGCGCGCGCGAAACTGATCGTCGAAGGTCGGCAACGCCCTAATCTTCCGGCGCGTTTTCGATCGGGTCGAACCGATCGTGCTCGAGCCCGAGCAGATTCCACGACTGCAGCATATGCGGCGGCAGCGGCGCAGTGGCGTCGATCACGCCGCCACGCGGATGCGGAATGAGGATACGGCGTGCCAGCAGATGTAGACGGTTCTGCAGGCCACCTGGCAACTGCCAGTTCTCGATGTTGAAATATTTGGGATCGCCGACGATGGCGTGACCGATATGCGCCATATGTGCGCGCAATTGATGCGTGCGTCCCGTCACCGGCTTCAGCGACACCCAGGCGAGCTTCTGGCCCGATGTCTCGACCACCGCGTAGTAAGTCACAGCGTGGCTCGCGCCTTCGTCGCCATGTTTGGCGACGCGCATGATGGTATCTTCCTCGTTCTCTTCCTTGGCAAGATAGGTCGAGATGCGGCCCTGCTTCGGCTTCGGCACGCCGGCGACAAGCGCCCAATAGAATTTTCGCGCCGAACGCTCACGGAAGGCGCCGGTGAGGAACGAGGCAGCAAAGCGTGTCTTGGCGATGAGCAGGCAGCCCGATGTCTCCCTATCGAGACGATGCACGAGGCGCGGCTTCTGCCCCTTGGAGTCGCGCATCACTTCGAGCATCATGTCCACATGACGCGTCATGCCCGAGCCGCCCTGCACGGCAAGACCGGCCGGCTTGTTCAGCACCATCACATCAGCATCTTCAAAGATCGTCATCGCCTTCAACGCATCGAGCGTTTTTTGCGCGGCTTCGGAGAGCACGCCGACGGTCTTCGGCGCGTCGAGCTTCAGCGGCGGGATGCGGACGGTCTGCCCGGCCTCCAGACGATCCTTGCTGTCAGCGCGCTTGCCGTTCACGCGCAACTCGCCTTTCCGGACGATGCGCTGGATATGCGAGAACGACAAACCGGGAAAACGTGCTTCGAGGAAGCGATCGACGCGCATGTCGTTTTCGTCGGGCGAGACAATCACGGTCTGCACGCTGGTCGGCATGATCGCCGGTTCGGCGTCCGCTTTGGCCGGCTTCTCGATCACAGGTTCAGGCTTTCGCGAACGCGACGGGCCACCGGCAAAGCGCGTTGGCGCCTTGCTTCCGGTGCGTGCAGCGGATGGCCGCTCGCTCCGTTCCGGGTGTTCCGATCGTTCAAACCGTTGCGGACGCTCGGATCGTTCGAAACGTTCCGGGCGCTCGGTGCGCTCAAACCGCTCCGGTCGGTCGGACCGTTCAAATCGCTCGCCCCGCTCGGTGGCACGCGCGCGCGGCGGACGTGCACTCGCGGGCCGCTCCGCATCGCCGCGCTCGGCCCGGAAGCGTTCGCCCTTCGCCATGGCACTCTTGGCAGGTGTTCTGGCAGGCCCCTTGGCCGCCTTCTTCGCCGCCGCCTTGGCCATCGTGGCGCCCGGCTTGGCGCGTCCCGAACGGCCACCGCCTCCGGTGCCACGTTTCGCGGGGGATCTCGTATCGCGGCGGCTCATCTGTAACTCCAGGGAAAGTCCGTCCGTAGCGCATCTGCCGACTTGGGTCACGGTCAAATCGCCCATTGGCGCAAACCTTCGGGTTCCGCCCACCCGATTGTCCGCGTCAGCGGCGGAAACCACCATATGGGGACTGGCCGGACAGCAGGCGCGAAGTAGCGGTGCCATCGTCCAACTGTTGCTGGGTGAAGCTGCCCTCGAGCGACAAAGTGACATTCGGCGCTGGCTGAAACGCGATGCCTGCACGCGCCCGGTATCCGGTCGCGATGCTGGTATCGGAACTGAACGGCGCCAGCGCGGTGCCGATGCCCGGGCGGTAGTTCAGGGTGTCGAAGCCGGCAAAGACCGTAACGGGCAGATCGGCGGCGCCCTTGAAGGCATAGCCAGCCATCGTGCTTTGGGTGGTGAGCCCACCGAAATCGCTGGTGGCGCCGGCCCAGCCGAGGCCCATGCGATCAAAACTGGCAGCCTCGCTGCGCACATATGCACCGGTGCGAAAATTGGATTTCCAGTCGCCGCCATACGCAGCCCCGGCGTCGAAACCTGGGAAGTTGCGATAGTTTGTGATGCCGGCATCGGACCAACCGCCAAGGCCAAACGGCCCATTTGGCACCCAGTACTGCACTGGCGCGGCCTGCTGGGCCCAAGCCGCCTGAGCGATCAGGCAGAGAGTGCCCCCCATGACGGCGGCGCGCAGCGGTGGAGATGTGACAATCGACATCGGGGCCCCCCTACGCTTCTCTGCTTTTGGCGGCGCGCAGCTTCGCCCAGTAATCCAGCCGCTTGCGAATCTCGCGCTCAAATCCGCGATCGGGCGGATCATAGAAAGTCTGGCGTCCCAAGGCTTCCGGGAAGTAATCTTGGCCGGAAAAGGCGCCTGGCGTGTCGTGGTCGTATTGATATCCCTCGCCGTAGCCTTCCGATTTCATCAGCTTGGTGGGCGAGTTCAGGATGTGCTTGGGCGGGAGCAGCGAGCCGCCCTCCTTCGCCATCCGCATCGCCGCTTTGTAGGCCATATAGGCGGCGTTCGATTTCGGCGCCGTGGCGATATAGATCACCGCCTGCGCGATAGCGAGTTCGCCTTCGGGATGGCCGAGGAAATCATAGGCATCCTTGGCAGCGTTGCAGATCACCAGCGCCTGCGGATCGGCAAGGCCGATATCCTCCACCGCCATGCGCACCACACGCCGCGCGAGGAACAATGGGTCTTCGCCTGCGTCCAGCATGCGACACAGATAATACAGCGCTGCATCGGGATCGCTGCCACGTACCGATTTATGCAGCGCCGAGATCAGATTGTAGTGGCCGTCCGCCGACTTGTCGTAGATCGGCGCGCGGCGCTGCAGGATATCCTGAAGTTGCGCGGCGTTGAAGATCTCATTGGCCCGCGCCGCGCGCCAGACTTCTTCGGCCAGCGTCAGCGCTGCACGGCCATCGCCATCGGCCATGCGTATCAGCACCGCCCGAGCCTCGGCATCGAGCGGCAGCTTGCGGCCTTCGATCTTCTCTGCATTGGCGAACAATCGCTCGATCGCATCGGCATCGTGCGACTGAAACACCAGCACGCGCGCACGCGACAGGAGCGCCGCGTTGAGTTCGAAGGATGGATTTTCCGTGGTGGCGCCGACCAGCACCACGGTGCCGTCTTCCATCACCGGCAAGAACGAATCCTGCTGCGCCTTGTTGAAGCGATGCACCTCGTCCACGAACAGCAGCGTACCTTTGCCCATCTCGCGACGGGCACGCGCGGCGTCGAACACCTTCTTCAAATCCGCAACGCCGGAGAACACGGCGGATATCTGCTCGAACTGCAACTCCGTTGCATCCGCGAGCAGCCGTGCCACCGTGGTCTTTCCGGTGCCGGGCGGGCCCCAGAAGATCAGCGAGCCAAGCGTGCGCGTCTCCAGCATGCGCGTCAGCGCACCGTCAGGACCGAGAATGTGATCCTGCCCGACGACATCCGCAAGCACCCGTGGCCGCAGTCGCTCCGGTAGCGGACGCGGTGCGTCCCGTTCGAGACCGGCTGCGGCGAACAGATTGGCCGATGGTTGCTTCGGGTTCATCCGCCAAGCGTAACGTTGATCTGCTGGCCGCCGCGCACGACGACGATGCGCCACAGCCGCGCGCCCTCGCGCGTGACCTTTTCAAGATCGCTGGTCTTGCCGATCTTGACGCCGTTCACCGCGAGGATGAGGTCGCCCTTCTGAAAGCCGACATTGGCGGCCGTCGCCGTATCCGTGAGATCGGTGATGACGACGCCCTCGACGCCGGAATCGAGCCGCAATTCGTCGGCGAGCGCCGGCGAGACATTGGCAACCTTCGCGCCCTGGAATGGCGAGCGCCCCTTCAGCACGATTTCATCGCGGCCGGTGTCCGGAGCCGCCTCGAGCGCAACGGTGAGCTTCACAGGCTTGCCGCCGCGCTGCACGTCGAGCTGCGTGGTGCCGCCCAGCGGGCGCGTCGCGAAGCGATACTCGAAGGCATTGGGGTCGTCGATCGGCTGACCGTCGATCGCAGTGACCAGATCGGACACCTTGAGACCAGCCTTCGCGGCCGGACTATTCGACGTGACATTCACCACGAGTGCACCCGACGGCGTTTTCAGGCCGAGCGTTTCGGCGATATCCGGCGTCACATTCTGCAGCCGCGCGCCGAGCCATGGACGCTTCACTTCCTTGCCACCGCTCTTGGCGGAAGCGACGACGACGCGCACCATATTGGCGGGAATGGCGAAGCCGATGCCCTGCGAGCCACCGGAGCGCGAGAAGATCGCCGTGTTCACGCCGACCAGCTTGCCGGTCATGTCCACCAGCGCACCACCGGAATTGCCGGGATTGATCGCCGCGTCGGTCTGGATGAAGAACTGATAGTCGGTGATGCCGACCTGCGTGCGCGCCAGTGCCGAGATGATGCCGTGGGTCACGGTCTGACCGACACCGAACGGATTGCCGATGGCGAGCACGACATCGCCGACGAGAAGGTCGTCGGAGTTCGCGAAATCGAGCGTCGCGAACTGTTCCTTGCTGTCCTTGATGCGCAGCACCGCGAGGTCAGTGCGGCTATCCTTGAGCACGATCTCCGCTTCGAACTCGCGCTTGTCGGCGAGCGAGACCTTCACCTGATCGGCGCCTTCGATGACGTGGTTGTTGGTCACCACGAGGCCCGATGCATCCACCATCACCCCCGACCCGAGCGAACGCTGCATCTGTTCGGGCTGCGTGCCCTGCCCGCCGAAGAAGCGACGGAACAGCGGATCATCGAGCAGCGGATTGCGGTTCTGCACCGTCTTGGCCGCATAGACATTGACGACCGCCGGCTGTACCCGCTGCACGATCGGCGCATAGGACAGCTTCATTTCCGTGGGCGATGTCGGGACCCGGCGATCTTGTGCAACAGCCGGCGCGAATGCAGACGACAGGACAATGGCGCACAAGGCGGAAGCGGTCGCAGCGTTGCGGAAAAATAGGATCATCGGGGCCTCTTCAAGGAAATCGCGGCAAATATAGGCTTCTGAGCGGGGCAATAGAAGGGCAGGAACTAGCTTGCGTCCGCCGGCACATCCTTCTCCACCGGCGCTTTTTTGCGCGGCTGGGGCGCTGCGGCCGCGACCTGTTTCTGGCGCATCTTGTGCGCGTCGCCCCATTTTTTGAGCGCATCGATCACCGGGCGCAATCCGAGCCCGGTCTCCGACAGTGCATATTCGACCCGCGGCGGGACCTCGGCATAGACCGTCCGGACGATCAGCCCATCCTCTTCGAGCGCACGCAGCTGCTTGGTCAGCATGCGCTGGGTAATCCGTGGCATCAGCTTGCGCAGCTCGCCGAAACGCAGCCGCCCCTGCTGCAAATGATACAGGATCACCCCCTTCCATTTGCCGTCGATCAGATCGAGCGTCACCTCGACCGGACAGCCCGGCCCGTTGCCGAAATCACGCCGCTTCATCGCAAATGTCCAATAGTATCCATTCGGTGACTATATCCCTGAAATGACAGTACTTGCAATTATTGTCGCCTCGGGACACCTCTTCGGGACATTCCCGCCAGGAGCTATGGAGCGCCCCCCAATGAAGGCAGTCGGCTACACCAAATCCCTCCCGATCGACGCGGTTGACGCGCTGGTCGATTTCGAGGTTCCGAAGCCAGAACCGACCGCTCGCGACATCCGCGTATCGGTGAAGGCGATCTCGGCCAATCCCGTCGATTTCAAGGTGCGCAAGCGGGCGGCGCCACCGGCCGGCGAAACCAAGATCCTTGGTTATGACGCTGCCGGCGTCGTCGATGCTGTTGGCCCCGATGTGACGATGTTCAAGCCGGGCGACGAAGTGTTCTATGCTGGCTCCATCCAGCGCCAGGGCACCAATGCCGAGTTCCACCTGGTCGATGAGCGCATTGTCGGCCGCAAGCCCTCCTCGCTCTCCTTCGCGCAGTCTGCTGCGCTGCCGCTCACCGCTATCACCGCATGGGAGTTGTTGTTCGACCGTCTCGCCGTCGCGCCCGGCAAGAGCTTCGATCCGCGCACGCTGCTGATCATGGGCGGCGCCGGCGGCGTCGGCTCGATCCTGATCCAACTCGCACGTCGCCTCACCGGGCTCACCGTGGTGGCGACCGCGTCACGGCCGGAGACGATCAAATGGTGTGAAGACCTTGGCGCTCATGCGGTGATCGATCACAGCAAGGCGCTGAAGCCGCAGATCGACACGTTGAAGCTGCCGCCGGTCGCCTTGATCGCAAGCCTCACGGCAACAGACCATCACTACAAGGCGCTCGCCGATCTGATCGAACCGCAAGGCAAGTTCGGCCTGATCGACGATCCCGCCGAATTCAACATGGCGGCCTTCAAGGGCAAAGCCGTCTCGGTGCACTGGGAGTCGATGTTCACACGGTCGTCATTCCAGACGCCCGACATGATCGCTCAGCATCATCTCCTCAACGATGTCGCCGACCTCATCGACAAGGGCGTGTTGCGCACCACGCTCGACAAGACCTTCGGCACCATCAATGCGACGAATCTCAAGCGCGCCCACGCACTGCTGGAATCCGGCAAGTCGCACGGCAAGATCGTGCTCGAAGGCTGGTGAGCGCGGAAAGCGAAGCTGCAATCCCGCACAAGGGATTGTTTAAGGTGGCAGTGCACCTACGGGTGCGCTGCCATTTTTATTTAGCTAACTTAAATAGCCATTTTTATAAGCAAAGTGTGTTCACAGAGCGACACATACGTCTTCATCCCCCTTCGGGTTAGCAGTTTTGCAGAACTGTCACAGACCGCGCCTAGTTATGCGGCGAGTTCACTAAGGCTCGCTTGCACGAAACGAATTCTCGCTGGCAATGCTCAGTTAGCAATCTCGTTCCGCAAGATCACAAACACAGCTCCGAGCGCATCACCACCTGCGAAGCAATTCGCGGGGCGTGACGGGTTTTGTCTTCTACAATGGGGATATCTATGTCTTTCACGACGAACAAATTCTTGGGCACAGTCGCCGTGCTCGGCGCGCTGGCCGTATCCGGCCAGGCACATGCACAGGCCACCAACGATGACGTCGCCGCGCTGAAGGCGCAGCTCCGCGCGCTTGAGAAGAAGCTCGACAGCGTTCAGAAGCAGGCCAATGCCACGCAGAAGCAGCAGGCGAGCTTCGCCAATGCTAACGCTGCCATGCACAAGAAGGCAGTGCCGTTCGTCGACGCAACGTTGACCATGCCGGGCAACCGTCCGACCTTCTGCACCGGCGACGGCATGAACTGCGTTGCTATCACCGGCCGTATCCACTTCGACGCCGGCGCATATTCGTTCACGCCGAAGTCCGGCGCGACCTCGCCGCAGACTGTCAATGACGGCATCAATGCCCGCCGCGCTCGCCTCGGCCTGATCGGCACCTACAATAAGGACTGGGAATACGGCCTCGTGATCGACGCCGGCGGCACGACCGACGGCCAGGCCGTGCTCAACAACGCCTATATCGCCTATAAGGGCATCAAGGGCATGTTGATCCAGGGCGGTTACATCGACGTTCCGTACACGCTCGATGAAGCCACCTCGTCGAACAACATCCTGTTCATGGAGCGCGCCGCTTCGCAGGTGCTCGCCACCAACCTCGCTGCCGGCGACTTCCGCTCGGCCTTCGGTGGCCAGGTATTCGACAAGAACTACTGGGTCGGCGCTTACGTCACCGGCCCGACGACCGGCGCAGGCGTGAACCACAGCCAGCCGCAGCCGCTCGGCGCGACCTTCCGTGCGGTCGGCCTGCCGATCAACAACGAGATCGCCACCGTTCTCGTCGGCTTCGACGCTCTGTATCTCGCCCAGACCGGCGGCGCGACCAACAACACGCTCGGCATGAGCGATCGCGTCGAAGTCCGCATCGATCCGGCCACCAGCGCGCTGCTCAACACCGGCACCATGAACTTCGTCAACAGCGCTCGTGTGCTGAGCGGTGAAGGTGCGGTCAAGTATGGCAGCTTCATGGCTTCGGGCGAATACTTCGACTACAGCATCCAGCGCAGCAACGGTCTCGGCGACCTCAGCTTCAATGGCGGCTACGGTCAGGCCAGCTACGTCATCACCGGCGAACAGCACAAGTACAGCACCTCGGCTGGCGCCTTCGGCGGCATCGCCCCGGCCCGCCCGGTCAACTTTGCGACCGGCGATCTCGGCGCGTGGGAACTGGCAGTTCGCTACAGCTACGCCAACCTGAATGACTACGCAGGCGGCGTCCGTGGTGGTGAGCTGAAGAACACCACGGTTGGCGTCAACTGGTACGTCAACAACAACATGCGCTTCATGTTCAACTGGATCCACGGCACGGTCGACAAGATCAACACTGCTGGCGTGAACACCGGTGCGGACTACGACGTGTTCGCGATGCGCACCCAGGTTGCTTGGTAAGCATCATTGCTTCAGTAGCTTCCAGGTTCGGGGCTGAATGCCCTCAGCCCTCGCCTCAGAATGAGAAAGGCGGCGCGAAAGCGCCGCCTTTTGTTTTGTTGTTGTATGATGGGTCGATCACAGCGATACCCATCCTGCGAAGAGACAAAACTCACGCGATCGTCTGCACGATACCGCCTTCGGCGCGCAGGGCGGCACCATTCGTCACCGACGCTTCTTTCGAGCTGACGAACACCACCATGTTGGCGATCTCATCGACGCTGGCGAAGCGCTGGATCAGCGAGGTTGAGCGGTGCTGCTTGACGAAGTTCGACGCTGCTTCATCGAGCGACTGACCGTTCTGCTTGGCGAGATCCTTCACGAAGGTCTCGACACCTTCGGACATGGTTGGTCCCGGCAGGACCGAATTCACCGTCACCGCCGTCCCCTTGGTGAGTTCGGCGAGGCCACGCGAGATGGCGAGCTGCGCCGTCTTCGACATGCCGTAATGGATCATCTCGCTCGGAATGTTCAGACCTGACTCCGACGAGATGAAAACGATGCGCCCCCAATTTCGCTTCAGCATCCCCTGCATGTAAGCGCGCGACAGACGAACGCCCGACATCACGTTGACGTCGAAGAAGCGCTCCCAGTCTTCGTCCGGGATGTCGAAAAAGCCCTTGGGTTCGAAGATGCCGGCATTGTTGATCAGGATATCCACGTCAGGCAGTGCAGCCACCAGGGCCTTGCAGCCTTCAGCGGTCGAGACATCGGCCGCAACGCCCTTCACCTTGGCCCCCGGAACGGACTTGCCGATAGCGGCGATCGCCGCGTCCACCTTGGCCTGGCTGCGACCATTGACCACGACCTCGGCGCCGGTGCCGGCGAGACCCTTTGCGATGGCGAGGCCGATGCCCGCGGTGGAGCCTGTGACGAGTGCAGTCTTGCCGGAGAGATCGATCTTCATTGGAAGCTCCATGAGTGAGGATGGAGCTGATATTGGAACGCGGCCGTTGCGCCGCAATGACGGCTCACGTGGCGGTGAGCGATGATCCGACATGTCGTCCCGGCGGACGCCGGACCCATGCGCGCAGGCGAAGTGATTGAAGCGCGATGCCTGCCGGGCTCACGCTTTACGAATTCGTCGGAAGCTATGGATCGCGGCGTTCGCAGGACGACACAATAAAAAACGGCGCCCGAAGGCGCCGTTCTCGAAACTTGCAACGATCAGCAGCTTACGCCGCGTCGGCCTCGGCGCCCTGCACCGGGCCCGAATCCTTGCCCTTGGCATCTTCGTCGCGATCGACGAATTCGATCACGGCCATCGGAGCGTTGTCGCCGTAGCGGAAGCCAGCCTTGATGATGCGCGTGTAGCCACCCTGACGGTCGGCATAACGCTTGGCCAGCACGTCGAACAGCTTCCGGACCTGATCCTGATCCTTCATTTCGCTGATGGCTTGGCGACGCTTGTCGAGGCCGCCCTTCTTGCCGAGGGTGACCAGCTTCTCCACGATCGGGCGGAGTTCTTTGGCCTTCGGCAGCGTGGTGACGATCTGCTCGTGCTTGATCAGCGACGCGCACATATTGGCGAACATCGCCTTGCGGTGTTCGGCTGTGCGGTTGAGTTTGCGATGAACCTTGCCGTGACGCATTGAAATAGTCCTCTATTCAGTTTGCCGCGACGGTTCGTCGGGACATCATGTTGCAGGTGGGCCGCCCGCGTTCGCCCAGAACATGGCCGGGGTTACCCGGCCTTGTTCGACAGTTGCTTAGTAGTGGTCTTCGAAGCGCTTGGCCAGCTCGTCGATATTCTCCGGCGGCCAACCGGGCACTTCCATGCCGAGATGCAGACCCATCTGGGCCAGCACTTCCTTGATTTCGTTCAGCGACTTGCGGCCGAAGTTCGGGGTACGGAGCATTTCCGCTTCCGACTTCTGCACGAGGTCGCCGATATAAACGATGTTGTCGTTCTTCAGGCAGTTTGCCGAACGCACCGAGAGCTCGAGTTCGTCCACCTTCTTGAGGAAGGCCGGGTTGAAGGCGAGATCCGGGATGACTTCCTGAGCGACTTCCTTGCGGGGCTCTTCGAAGTTCACGAACACGTTGAGCTGATCCTGCAGGATGCGCGCGGCGTAAGCCACAGCGTCCTCGGGCGTCAGCGCGCCGTTGGTCTCGATGGTCATGGTGAGCTTGTCGTAGTCGAGGATCTGGCCCTCACGGGTGTTCTCGACCTTGTAGCTGACCTTGCGAACCGGCGAGTACAGGCTGTCGATCGGAATCAGACCGATCGGCGCGTCTTCCGGACGGTTGTGCTCGGCAGCAACATAGCCCTTGCCGCCCGACACGGTGAATTCCATGCGGATCTCGGCGCCATCGTCGAGGGTGCAGAGCTGCAGGTCGGGGTTGAGAACGGTGATGTCGCCAACGGTCTGGATGTCGCCAGCGGTGACAGCGCCCGGCCCCTGCTTCTTCACGACCATGCGCTTCGGGCCTTCGCCCAGCATCTTGATCGAGATGTCCTTCACGTTCAGCACGATGTCGGTGACGTCTTCACGCACGCCAGCGATCGAGGAGAACTCGTGCAGCACGCCATCGATGTGCACCGACTGCACGGCAGCGCCCTGCAGCGACGACAGCAGGATGCGGCGGAGCGCGTTGCCGAGGGTCTGACCGAAACCACGCTCGAGCGGCTCAGCGACGAGGGTCGCGAAACGCGAAGGATCGCTGCCCGGAGTCACCTGCAGCTTGTTGGGGCGGATAAGCTCTTGCCAATTTTTCTGGATCGTCACTGGGTCACCCATGGCCATCGAATTCTCTGGCTTGGAGATCGCGGAATCAGTCCGCGTAAAAGTACGTCGAACGCGATTGCGGGCGGCTGAGCCACCCGCAATCCAGATAGATAGGGATTAGACGCGGCGACGCTTGCGCGGGCGGCAGCCGTTATGCGGAATCGAGGTCACGTCACGGATCGAGGTGACGGTGAAGCCAGCAGCCTGCAGCGCGCGGAGAGCCGATTCACGGCCCGAACCCGGACCGCCAACCTCGACTTCGAGGGTGCGCATGCCGTGTTCCTGCGCCTTCTTGGAAGCGTCTTCAGCAGCGACCTGCGCGGCATACGGGGTCGACTTGCGCGAACCCTTGAAGCCCATCGTGCCAGCCGAGGACCAGGCAATGGTGTTGCCCTGCGCATCGGTGATGGTGATGGTGGTGTTGTTGAACGACGAGTTCACATGCGCGATGCCCGAAGCGATGTTCTTACGTTCGCGACGACGGACGCGGCCGGCTTCCTTTGCCATGGTAGACCTTTCTAGAGATATCAACGCCGCCGTAGTGCCAGCGGCTACACCGGAAAAATGCAAACGACGAACAGGGAGTAGCGAAAATGCTTCGCCACTCCCTGCCCGCTGAAAGCGCTAAATTACTTCTTCTTGCCTGCGATGGCCTTGGCCGGACCCTTGCGGGTGCGCGCATTGGTATGCGTGCGCTGACCACGAACCGGCAGACCACGACGATGACGCAGGCCGCGATAGCAGCCGAGGTCCATCAGACGCTTGATGTTCATGCCCGTCTCACGACGGAGATCGCCCTCGACCAGATAGTCGCGGTCGATGACTTCACGGATCTGGAGCACTTCGGCGTCGCTCAACTGATTGACGCGGCGCTCCGGAGTGATCTTCACCTTCTCGATGATATCGGCAGCATTCTTCTGGCCGATGCCATGGATGTACTGCAGCGCGATCAGAACGCGCTTGTTGGTCGGGATGTTTACACCGGCGATACGGGCCACAACTTCTCTCCTGTCACCAGCCGATCATGAACTGGCATTATCTTCAATTTGTCGGGCGGGCATTCACAAAACGCGAATACGACGCCCGTCCCTCAACTCAGTGGGGCCCGGCATCGTCTGGAATCTTCCGACTGGATGAGGGCCGTATTTAGAGACTCGACTTACTTCCGTCAACCGCTCCTAGCGCTTAGCTCGCTTTTTCACGAGCTTTCGCACGGACTTGGCTGTCTTCTTGACAGCCTTTTTGGCGACCTTCTTGACGGCCTTTTTCACCGTTTTGGCCGCTTTTTTGACGGCTTTCTTGGTGGATTTCGTGGTTTTGGCCTTGGATCCCGTTTTGGAACCAGCTTTGGCAGCCTTCTTAGGCGCCGTTACAGCCTTCTTGACTGCCTTTTTAGCGGCCTTGGCCTTCTTGGCCGGAGCCTTTGCAGCCTGACCGGTTGATTTGGCCTTGGCAGCCTTTCTGGGTGCAGCTTTCTTCGGCGCGGCGGTCTTCTTGGCCGACGCCTTCCGGGCAGCCTTGCGCGCCGGCTTGGCCGAACCGCTACCGTCGAGAATCGCGGCCAGGACGCGATCGATTTCCAGCGTCACCTCATCGATGGTCATCATGCCATTGATGGTCACGAGCTTGCGCTTCTCGGAATAGTAGTCGATCAGCGGTTCGGTGGACGCGCGATAGGCCGCCAGACGCTTCGACAGGACTTCCGGCGTATCGTCGGCACGCACAGCTTCGCCACGAGCCAACATTTCGGCAACGCGGGTTTCGACGCGCTCGAGCAGTGCGCTCTCATTGACGCGCAATTCGACCGCGGCGTCGAGATGGAGACCCTTCGACTTCAGCAAAACATCCAACGCTTCGGCCTGCGGCACGGTGCGCGGGAAGCCGTCGAGGATGAAGCCATTGGCAGCATCCGGCTGTTCGATGCGGTCCGAGATGATACCGATCACGACTTCGTCCGGCACCAGACCGCCAGCGGCCATGATGTCCTTGGCCTTGAGACCGACCTCGGTCTCGGCGGCCACTGCAGCACGGAGCATGTCACCCGTGGAGAGCTGCACGATCCCGTGGCGCGCCACGAGACGCTGTGCCTGTGTTCCCTTGCCCGCCCCCGGCGGCCCGAGAAGAATCAGTCTCATTTACGCCGGCCCCTCAGCTTCGACTTGCGGATCAAACCTTCATATTGGTGCGCCAGCAAGTAGCCCTGCACCTGAGCAACCGTATCCATCGTCACGCTGACCACGATCAGCAGCGAGGTGCCGCCGAAATAGAATGGCACGGCCGCGTACGAAATCATGATCTCTGGGATCAAACATACGATCGCAAGATAGGCTGCACCAACCACGGTGATACGGGACAGCACGTAGTCGATATATTCGGCGGTGCGCTCACCCGGACGGATGCCCGGAATGAAACCGCCATGCTTCTTCAGATTGTCGGCGGTTTCGGTCGGGTTGAACACGATCGCCGTATAGAAGAACGCGAAGAACACGATCAGCGAGACATACAGCACCAGGAACAGCGGACGGCCGTGACTGAGCTGGGTCGTCAGCATCTGGAACCACTCGGGTCCCTTGCCGGCATTGAAGCTGGCAATGGTCGCCGGCAGCAACAGCAGCGATGACGCGAAGATCGGCGGAATCACCCCCGACGTGTTCAGCTTCAGCGGCAGATGCGAGGACTGGCCTTCGAACATCTTGTTGCCGACCTGGCGCTTCGGGTACTGGATCAGCAGGCGGCGCTGTGCGCGCTCCATGAACACGATGAAGGCGATCACGACGACGGCCATCACGATCACGACCAGGATCAGGCCGGTCGACAGCGCGCCCTGACGACCAAGTTCGAGCATGTTGGCGATCGCGGCAGGAAGTTCGGCCACGATGCCAGCGAGAATGATCAGCGAGATTCCGTTGCCGATGCCGCGCGAGGTGATCTGCTCGCCCAGCCACATCAGGAACATGGTGCCGCCCGTCAGCGTCACCGAGGCCGAGATCAGGAAGAACAGGCCAGGCTCCGAGACCACGTTGCCGGCGCTCTGCAGGCCTGCCGCGATGGCATAGGACTGGAAGGCAGCCAGGATGACGGTCAGATAACGGGTGTACTGGTTCAGCGTCTTACGGCCAGCTTCGCCCTCTTTTTTGAGCGCTTCGAGCTGCGGCGACACGGTGGTCAGAAGCTGGATGATGATCGATGCCGAGATATACGGCATGATATTCAGCGCAAAAATCGCCATGCGATTAATGCCGCCGCCCGCGAACATGTTGAACATGCCGAGGATGCCGCCGGCCTGCTGACGGAATACCTGCTCCCATGCCGACGGATCGATGCCGGGCAGCGGGATATAAGTGCCGAGCCGATAAACAAGCAGCGCACCCAGTGTGAACCAGATGCGCTTCTTCAGTTCATCGGCCTTGCCGAGTGCGGCGAAATTGAGATTGGAGGCGAGTTGCTCTGCTGCAGAGACCATGTCGGACTTTCTCCCGCACCTCTCGAACCTGGGTGTCTGCGCGATCGAGACACCCGGCGAGGCCGGACGTTATTTGGTGCTCGGCATTACTAAAATCTACCGGAGTGCCGTGCAAGGCCGCCTGCGGACGCAGGCGGCGCGCAGGTCTCAGGCGGCTTCGCCGTCTTCCTTCTTGGCAGGGGCAAGGATGGTCACCTTGCCGCCGGCCTTCTCGATCGCCTCGATGGCCGACTTCGACGCACCGGCAACTTCGAGGGTCAGCTTGGCCTTGATCTCGCCACGGCCGAGCACGCGGATGCCGTCCTTTGCACGGCGGATCACGCCGGCTTCGACCAGCGATGCAGCGGTGATGGTGGCCGACGCATCGAGCTTCTTGCTGTCGATCGCGTCCTGGAGGCGGTCCAGGTTGATCTCGGCGAAGTCGAGACGGAAGATATTGTTGAAGCCACGCTTCGGCAGACGGCGATGCAACGGCATCTGACCGCCTTC
The DNA here is from genome assembly GCA_002256345.1 of Bradyrhizobiaceae bacterium PARB1. Classification (GTDB taxonomy): domain Bacteria; phylum Pseudomonadota; class Alphaproteobacteria; order Rhizobiales; family Xanthobacteraceae; genus Tardiphaga. The sequence goes on from NKIY01000007.1 coordinate 231,430, forward strand.
GAAGCCCTTGATGCGCACGCCCGAACGTGCGGTCTGGCCCTTGCCGCCGCGGCCGCCGGTCTTGCCCTTGCCAGAGCCAATGCCGCGGCCGATGCGCATACGCTTCTTACGGGAGCCGGCGTTATCGGCGATATCGCTGAGCTTCATCGTTCTGTTTCCTGTTGCGTCCTGCCCTTCCGGAGCGGCCTAAAAGGCCATTTCTGCCGAAAAACCAGTGTCATCCTTGCGGCAACCGTGTGGCCGGCCTGGGACGACGTGAACTATCTTAGTCCTCGACCACACGGACGAGGTGCTGAACCTTGCTGATCATGCCGCGCACTTCAGGAGTGTCCTGAAGCTCGGTGACGCGGCCGATCTTGTTGAGCTTCAACCCGACCAGGGTCGAGCGCTGCGAGTGGTGACGGCGGATCGCGCTGGCGATCTGCTCCACCTTGATGGTCTTTGCGGCCTTGGCCATTTCGAATACTCCGAAAGTCAGGCTTACTCGGCGACCACTTCCGCATCGGTGCCAACGCGGCGCGACTGCAGGGTGGAAACCTTGAGGTTACGACGAGCGGCGACCGAACGCGGCGAATCCTGATGCTTCAGCGCGTCGAACGTGGCGCGAACCATGTTGTACGGATTCGACGAGCCGACCGACTTGGCGACCACGTCCTGGATGCCGAGCGTTTCGAACACGGCGCGCATCGGGCCGCCGGCGATGATGCCGGTACCGGCCGGCGCTGCACGCAGATACACGCGGCCCGCACCGTGGCGGCCGGCGATATCGTGATGCAGCGTGCGGCCTTCGCGCAGAGCGACGCGCGTCAGGTTGCGCTTGGCGCTGTCGGTTGCCTTGCGGATCGCTTCCGGAACTTCACGGGCCTTACCGTGACCGAAACCAACCCTGCCCTTCTGATCGCCGATGACGACCAGCGCGGCGAAGCCGAAACGCTTGCCGCCCTTAACGACCTTCGCCACACGGTTGATGTGGACGAGCTTGTCGACGAATTCGCTATCACGCTCTTCCCGGGGGCCCCGGTCGCGTCCGCCGCGTTCGCGTTCACCTGCCATGGTGTTTTCCAATCTTTGCGAAGCTTTCGCTTCTGTGTCCGTTCAAATCAATGAGTGCCAAAGGCTTAGAAGCTCAGCCCGCCTTCGCGAGCGGCATCTGCCAGCGCCTTGACGCGACCGTGGTACAGATACTGACCACGATCGAAGATCACTTCCTTGACGCCATTCTTGACGGCGCGCTCCGCGAGGAGCTTGCCGACGACCTGCGCCGCATCGATATCCGCTCCGGTCTTGCCACCGTCGCGAAGACCCTTCTCCAGCGACGAGGCAGAAGCCAGCGTCTCGCCCTTCAGGTCGTCGATGACCTGCGCGTAGATGTGCTTCGACGAACGGAACACCGACAGACGCGGACGACCATTGGCATTGCGGCGAATGGCCAGACGAACGCGCTGCTTGCGCCGGGCATTCGTAATCTTGAGTTTCGACATGACCCGCTCCGTTACTTCTTCTTGCCTTCCTTGCGGAAGATAAATTCGTCGGAATAACGAACGCCCTTGCCCTTATAGGGCTCCGGCGGGCGATAGCTGCGGATCTCGGCCGCAACCTGACCGACGCGCTGCGAGTCGATACCGGCGACGTTGATCTCGGTCGGCTTCGGCACGGTGATCGTGATGCCTTCCGGGATCGCATAGACCACGTCGTGGCTGTAGCCGAGCGCGAGCTGCAGGTTCTTGCCCTGCAGCGCGGCGCGGTAACCGACGCCGGTGATCTCGAGCTTCTTCTCGAAGCCCTTGGTGACGCCTTCGACCAGATTGTTGATCTGGGCGCGAGCGGTGCCGTACAGCGAACGCGCGCGCTTGGTTTCCGAGCGCGGAGCGACGGTGATCTTGCCATCCTTCATCTCGACCGAGACGTCGTCGTGGACGATGAACTGAAGAGCGCCCTTCGGGCCCTTCATCTTGACGGTCTGCCCTTCGACATTCGCGGTAACGCCAGAGGCGATCGCGACGGGCTTCTTGCCTACACGAGACATGAGCTATCCTTCCTCAGAACACCGTGAAGAGGACTTCGCCGCCCACATTCGCGTCGCGCGCGGCGTGGTCAGCCATGATCCCCTTCGGCGTCGACAGAACCGAGATACCGAGGCCATTGCGGACGCGCGGCAGGTTCTTCACCGAGACATAAACGCGGCGGCCAGGCTTCGACACGCGAGAGATCTCGCGGATGACCGGCTCGCCATCGAAATACTTGAGTTCGATCTCGAGCTCAGAGCGGCCATTGGCATGCTCGATCGAGGCGAAGTCACGGATGTAACCTTCGCTCTTGAGAACTTCGAGCACGTTGGCGCGCATCTTCGAGCCCGGGGTCGAAACCTTGGACTTGGTACGCATCTGCGCGTTGCGGATGCGGGTGATGAGATCGCTGATCGGATCGTGCGTGGACATCTGCGACCCTCCCTTTACCAGCTCGACTTCACGAGCCCGGGAACCAGGCCCTTGGAGCCGAGTTCACGCAGCGCGATACGGCTGAGCTTGTTGAGACGATAAACCGAGTGCGGACGACCGGTCACTTCGCAACGGTTCTGAACGCGAACCTGCGACGAGTTACGGGGCATCTCGGCCAGCTTCAGGGTAGCGGCGAACCGCTCTTCCATCGGCTTGTCCTTGTCGGCGATGATGGCTTTGAGACGCGCACGCTTCGGCGCAGCGTTCGCGGACATCTTCTTCCGACGGTTGTTCTTTTCGATTGAACTCTTCTTTGCCATGCTTGGCTCCTGGGTTACCGCGTTTGAACAGCTCGGAAGCTGCTCACTGCCGGAACGGGAAATTGAAAGCGGTCAACAAAGCGCGGGCTTCGTCATCCGTGCGTGCGGTCGTGCACACCGTGATGTCCATGCCCAGCGGCGAATCCCCGGCTTTATCGAAATCGATTTCCGGGAAAATGATGTGCTCCTTGAGGCCGAGCGAGTAGTTGCCGCGGCCGTCGAAGCTCTTGCCGTTGAGGCCGCGGAAGTCGCGGACACGCGGCAGTGCGACGTTCACCAGACGATCGATGAACTCGTACATCTTGGTCTTGCGCAGGGTCACCTTGGCGCCGATCGGCTGGTTTTCACGCAGCTTGAAGGTCGCGATGGCCATACGGGAGTAGGTCACCATCGCCTTCTGGCCAGCGATCAGCGACAGGTCGGCGGCGGCAGTCTCGGCCTTCTTACGGTCGTTGACGGCTTCGCCAACACCCATGTTGAGGACGATCTTGTCCAGGCGCGGCACCTGCATAACGTTCTCGTAACCAAACTGTTCGATCAGCTTGGCACGAATGCTCTCGTCATACTGCGTGCGCAGACGCGGAATGTAAGCGGTCTCAGACATCAGATCTCTGCTCCCGAACGCTTGGCGACACGCACCTTGGTGCCGTCTGCCTGAATCTTGAAACCAACGCGGGTCGCCTTGCCATCCTTATCGACGACGGCGATGTTGGACAGCTGGATCGGAGCCTCTTTCGAGATGATCCCGCCTTCCTGGTTCTGCGTCTGCTTCTGGTGACGCTTGACCAGGTTGACGCCGCGAACCAGCGCCTTGCCCTCGGTCGGGCGCACTTCGAACACTTCGCCGGTGCGACCCTTGTCGCGGCCGGTCAGCACGATGACCTTGTCACCCTTGCGGATCTTGGCAGCCATTACAGCACCTCCGGCGCGAGCGAAATGATCTTCATGTGGTTCTTGGCACGCAGTTCACGCGGCACGGGCCCGAAGATACGGGTACCGACCGGCTCGGACTGATTGTTGATCAGCACGGCGGCGTTGCGATCGAAGCGGATGACGGATCCGTCCGGACGGCGGATGTCCTTGCGGACACGCACCACGACGGCCTTCATGACGTCGCCCTTCTTCACCTTCCCGCGCGGGATGGCTTCCTTGATCGAAACGACAATAACGTCGCCAACGGATGCATAGCGGCGCTTGGATCCCCCAATCACCTTGATGCACATGACACGGCGTGCGCCTGAATTATCGGCCACGTCGAGGTTGGTCTGCATCTGAATCATTGATGCACCTCGTCCTCTGATTATGCGCTAAGCGCGGATTAAGCAGTTTTCTGTTCGCCCCGGACAACCGTCCAGCGCTTCAACTTCGAGATCGGCTTGCTCTCTTCGATCCACACGGTGTCGCCCGGCTTGAACTGGTTGTTCTCGTCGTGCGCGTGATAGTTCTTCGAGCGGCGAATGGTCTTCTTGTAGATCGGGTGGGTAAAGCGACGGTCAACGCGGACCACGATGGTCTTCGCCTGCTTGTCGCTGACGACCACGCCCTGCAGAGTACGTTTCGGCATGTGCGGCCCCTTACTTCGACTTGCCGTCGCGCTTCTGCGCGGCGATGGTCTTGATACGTGCGATGTCGCGGCGAGCTTCACGCAGGCGCGACGTGTTCTCCAGCTGCCCGGTGGCGCGCTGGAAACGCAGGTTGAAGCGCTCTTTCTTCAGGTTGAGGACGGCGTCGTCCATCTGGTCCTGGCTCATAGCGCGGATATCGCTGGTCTTCATTTCAGCCATGGCTCAATCCTTACTCGGCAATACGCGACACGAAACGCGTCTTGATCGGCAGCTTGGCGGCGGCGAGCGTCATCGCTTCCTTCGCGATCTGCGGCGTCACGCCGTCGATCTCGAAAATCAGCTTGCCCGGCTTCACGCGAGCCACCCACAATTCCGGCGAACCCTTGCCCGAGCCCATGCGGACTTCGGCAGGCTTCTTCGACACCGGAAGATCCGGGAAAATACGGATCCACACGCGGCCGGCGCGCTTCATGTGACGGGTCAGTGCACGGCGAGCAGCTTCGATCTGACGTGCGGTGATCCGCTCAGGGGCCATCGCCTTCAGGCCGAACTGGCCGTAAGCCAGTGTCGCGCCAGACGACGCAACGCCGTGGATACGGCCCTTGTGCGCCTTGCGGAACTTGGTCTTCTTTGGTTGCATCATGGCTTAACGCCTCAATCCCTATAATTTAACGCTCAGGCAGCGTCGCGGCGCGGACGACCGGAGTCGCCTTCAGCCATACGCTTGTCCTGGGCCATCGGATCGTGCTCGAGGATCTCACCCTTGAAGATCCAGACCTTGACGCCGCAGGTGCCGAAGGTCGTGAACGCGGTACCTACACCGTAATCGATGTCGGCGCGCAGCGTGTGCAGCGGCACGCGACCTTCGCGATACCATTCCATACGTGCGATTTCTGCACCGCCCAGACGACCCGAGCAGTTGATACGGATGCCCTCGGCGCCGAGACGCATCGCCGACTGAACGGCGCGCTTCATGGCGCGGCGGAACGCAACGCGGCGCTCGAGCTGCTGCGCGATCGACTCGGCGACCAGGGTCGCGTCGAGCTCCGGCTTGCGGATTTCGACGATGTTGATCACGACGTCGGACGAGGTGATGTCGGCAACCTTCTTGCGAAGCTTGTCGATGTCAGCGCCCTTCTTGCCGATCACGACACCCGGACGAGCCGACTGGATCGTCACGCGGCACTTCTTGTGCGGGCGCTCGATGATGATCTTGGCGACAGCCGCCTGCTTGAGCTCCTTGTGCAGGATCTCACGGATCTTGATGTCTTCGTGCAGCAGCTTGCCGTACTCGTTCTTGCCGGCATACCAGCGAGAATCCCAGGTACGGTTGATGCCGAGGCGCAGACCGATTGGATTGATCTTTTGACCCATCTTACTCTCCTGCCCTTACGCTGCTTCAGCTTCGACCTGACGAACAACGATCGTCAGCTGCGCGAACGGCTTAAAGATACGCCCCGAACGACCACGGCCGCGCGGCGAGAAACGCTTCATGACAATGCCCTTGCCAACATGAGCCTCGGAGACGATCAGCGCGTCAACGTCGAGGTCGTGATTGTTCTCGGCGTTTGCGATCGCCGATTCGAGGCACTTCTTTACATCAACTGCGATCCGCTTGCGCGAAAATTGCAGGTCAGCGAGGGCTGCCGAAGCCTTTCGACCACGGATCATCTGCGCCACCAAGTTCAACTTCTGCGGGCTGACGCGCAGCATGCGGGCGATTGCCTTGGCTTCGTTATCCGGGAGAACCCGTTCGCGCTTTGGTTTGCTCATAGCTGTGCGCCTTACTTCTTGGACTTCTTGTCGCCCGCGTGGCCATGGAAGGTACGGGTCGGCGAGAACTCGCCGAACTTGTGACCCACCATTTCCTCGCTGATAGCGACAGGAACGTGCTTCTGACCATTGTAGACGCCGAAGGTCAGTCCGACGAACTGCGGCAGGATCGTCGAGCGACGGCTCCAGATCTTGATCACTTCATGACGGCCAGACGAACGAGCGGCATCTGCCTTCTTGAGCAGAGAACCCTCAACGAACGGGCCTTTCCAGACTGAACGAACCATGTCCGGCGATCCTTACTTCTTCCGCTTGTGGCGGCTGATGAGAATGAACTTGTCTGTCGACTTGTTCGAACGTGTCTTCTTGCCCTTGGTCGGCTTGCCCCACGGGGTGACCGGATGACGGCCGCCCGAGGTACGACCTTCACCACCACCGTGCGGATGGTCGATCGGGTTCATGACGACGCCGCGGTTATGCGGACGCCAGCCGAGCCAGCGGGTACGACCGGCCTTGCCGATCGAGATATTCATGTGATCCGGGTTCGACACAGCGCCGATGGTGGCGGTGCAGCGACCGTGAACCAGGCGCTGTTCGCCCGAGTTCAGACGGATGATCACGTAGTCATGGTCACGGCCGACCAGCTGGGCATAAGTGCCAGCCGAACGGGCGATCTGACCGCCCTTGCCGATCTTCATTTCGACGTTATGCACGATCGTGCCGATCGGCATGTTGCCCAGCGGCATGACATTGCCCGGCTTCACGTCGACATAGTTGCCGGCAATCACGGTATCGCCGACCGCCAGACGCTGCGGCGCCAGGATGTAGGACAGCTCGCCGTCCTCATACTTGATCAGCGCGATGAACGCGGTGCGGTTCGGATCGTATTCCAGGCGCTCGACCTTCGCCGGAACGTCCAGCTTGGTGCGCTTGAAATCCACCACGCGGTACGACTTCTTGTGGCCACCGCCACGGAAGCGCACGGTGATGCGACCGGTGTTGTTACGACCGCCTGCCGAGTGCTTACCTTCGGTCAGCGACTTGACCGGCTTGCCCTTGTAGAGCGCCGAACGATCGACCATGACCAACTGGCGCTGGCCGGGCGTCGTGGGATTGAATGTCTTAAGTGCCATTGCTCGTCGCCCTTATAGACCGGTCGTGACGTCGATGCGGTGGCCGTCTTCGAGAGTGACGACTGCACGCTTGACATCAGACTGCGAACCGAAAGTGCCGCGGAAGGCCTTGACCTTGCCCTTGCGCACCAGCGTGTTCACGCTCTTCACCTTGACGTCGAACAGCTTTTCGACGGCTTCCTTGATCTGCGGCTTGGTAGCCTTGCCAGAGACCTTGAACACGACCTTGTTGAACTCGGACGCGGTGGTCGCCTTTTCGGTGATCACCGGGGCCACGATCACGTCGTAATGGCGCGGATCGATATTCTTCATTTGAAGCGCGCCTCCAACGCATCAAGCGCCGCCTTGGTCAGAACCAGCTTCTGACGACGCAGAATGTCATAGACGTTGATGCCCTGGATCGGGAGCACGTCAATGTTCGGAATGTTACGGGCCGCCTGAGCGAAACCGACATGCAGCTCGGCGCCGTCGATGATCAGCGCATTGGTCAGGCCGAGACCCGAGAAATGACCGAGCAGAGCCTTGGTCTTCGCGGCCTCGAGGGTCGCGTTGTCCAGCACGATCAGCGAGCCGTCCTTGGCCTTGGCCGAGAGGGCATGCTTGAGCGCGAGGGCACGGACCTTCTTCGGCAGATCGGTCGCATGCGAGCGAACGACCGGACCGAAGGCGCGGCCACCGCCACGGAACTGCGGCACGCGGGCCGAGCCGTGACGAGCACCGCCGGTGCCCTTCTGCTTGTACATCTTCTTGCCGGTACGCGCGATCTCAGCACGGCCCTTGGCCTTGTGGGTGCCAGCCTGGCGCTTGGCCAGCTGCCAGTTGACGCAGCGCTGGATCAGATCCTTGCGAACGTCGAGACCGAAGATGGCCTCGTTAAGTTCGACCGAACCCGCGTCCTTGCCCTCAAGCGTGGTGACGTTCAGTTTCATCTCACGCTCCTTCCTGCTCAGCAGCCGGTGCCTCAGCAGCACCCTCACCTGCCAGCTTGAACTTGCCGGGCTTCGGCGCGTCCTTCGGCAGTTCCTTCTTCACGGCGTCGCGGACCGAGATCCAGCCGCCCTTGGAGCCGGGAACGGCGCCTTCGACGAGGATCAGGCCACGCTCGACATCGAGCTGCACAACACGCAGGTTCAGCGTGGTGATGCGATCGACACCCATGTGACCGGGCATCTTCTTATTCTTGAAGGTCTTGCCCGGGTCCTGACGGCCACCGGTCGAACCGATCGAACGATGCGAAACCGACACACCGTGCGTGGCGCGAAGACCGCCGAAGTTCCAGCGCTTCATACCGCCGGCAAAACCCTTACCGACCGAGGTGCCGGTGACGTCGACGAACTGGCCGACGACGAAGTGGTCAGCCTGGATCTCGGCGCCGACTGGGAGCAGCGCGTCTTCCGACACGCGGAACTCGGCGACCTTGCGCTTCGGCTCGACATTGGCGACCGCGAACTGTCCGCGTTCGGCCTTGGGCATATAGACGGTCTTACGCGAGCCCGAACCGAGCTGCAGAGCGACATAGCCGTTCTTCTCGGTGGTGCGATGACCCAGCACCTGGCAATTGCCAAGCTTCAGAACGGTCACGGGGATATGTTCGCCGGCCTCTGTAAAGACCCGCGTCATTCCGACCTTCTGTGCGATCACTCCGGAGCGCATCGGCGTGCTTCCTGTTCTTTCTGTCCGTTTGACCGGACGGGACTAAAAAATCTTAGAGCTTGATTTCGACGTCAACGCCGGCGGCCAGATCGAGCTTCATCAAAGCATCGACGGTCTGCGGGGTCGGGTCGACGATGTCGAGAAGGCGCTTGTGGGTGCGCATCTCGAACTGCTCGCGGCTCTTCTTGTCGACGTGCGGCGAACGGTTGACCGTGAACTTCTCGATACGCGTGGGCAGCGGGATCGGTCCGCGGACCTGTGCACCCGTGCGCTTCGCCGTGTTCACGATCTCGCGGGTCGACGTATCGAGGATGCGATGGTCGAACGCCTTGAGTCGAATGCGGATATTCTGGCCGTTCATTGCCGTATTCTTTCTTTAGTGAGTGGCGAGTAGCGAATAGCGAATGGTGACCCACCCGCTACTCGCCATTCCCTATCGCATACTTACTCGATGATCGCGGCGACGACGCCGGCGCCGACGGTGCGGCCGCCTTCGCGGATCGCGAAGCGCAGCTTCTCTTCCATCGCGATCGGCACGATCAGGTGCACTTCCATGGCGATGTTGTCGCCCGGCATCACCATCTCGGTGCCTTCCGGCAGGTGCACGACACCGGTCACGTCGGTGGTGCGGAAGTAGAACTGCGGACGGTAGTTGGTGAAGAACGGGGTGTGACGACCGCCCTCTTCCTTGGTGAGGATGTAGGCCTCAGCCTTGAACTTGGTGTGCGGCTTGACCGAACCGGGCTTGCACAGCACCTGGCCACGCTCGACTTCCTCGCGCTTGGTGCCGCGGAGCAGCGCACCGATGTTGTCGCCGGCCTGGCCCTGATCGAGCAGCTTGCGGAACATTTCGACGCCGGTGACGATGGTCTTCTGGGTGTCGCGGATACCGACGATTTCGATTTCCTCGCCGACCTTGATCACGCCGCGCTCGACACGGCCGGTGACGACGGTGCCGCGGCCCGAGATCGAGAACACGTCTTCGACCGGCATCAGGAACGGCTGGTCGATCGGACGCTCCGGCTGCGGGATGTACTCGTCGACATTGCGCATCAGCTCGAGGATGGCGTCGTGGCCGAGCTTCTTGTCCTTGTCTTCGAGGGCGGCGAGCGCCGAGCCCTTGATGATCGGAATGTCATCGCCCGGGAATTCGTACTTCGAGAGCAGTTCGCGAACTTCCATCTCGACGAGCTCGAGCAGCTCCGGATCGTCGACCATGTCGCACTTGTTGAGGAACACGACGAGCGCGGGAACGCCGACCTGGCGGGCGAGCAGGATGTGCTCGCGGGTCTGCGGCATCGGGCCGTCGGCAGCCGACACGACCAGGATCGCGCCGTCCATCTGGGCGGCGCCGGTGATCATGTTCTTCACGTAGTCGGCGTGGCCGGGGCAGTCGACGTGAGCGTAGTGGCGGTTCTGCGTCTCGTACTCGACGTGAGCGGTCGAGATCGTGATGCCGCGCGCCTTCTCTTCCGGCGCCTTGTCGATCTGGTCGTAGGCGGTGAACGTCGCGCCGCCGGTTTCTGCGAGCACCTTGGTGATCGCTGCGGTCAGCGAGGTCTTGCCATGGTCGACGTGACCGATGGTGCCGATGTTGCAGTGGGGCTTGTTACGTTCGAATTTAGCTTTGGCCATTTGACTCTCCGTTCAATCGTTGACTGCCGTCAACGACAATCAGGCAAACTTCTTCTGGACTTCAGCCGACACGTTCGCCGGAGCTTCGGCGTAGTGATCGAACTGCATGGTGAAGGTCGCGCGACCCTGGCTCATCGAGCGCAGGTTGTTCACGTAACCGAACATGTTCATGAGCGGCACCATCGCGTTGATGACGTTGGCGTTGCCGCGCATGTCTTGGCCCTGGATCTGGCCGCGCCGGGAATTCAGGTCGCCGATGACCGAACCGGTGTAGTCTTCCGGGGTCACCACCTCGACCTTCATGATCGGCTCGAGCAGAACGGACTTGCCCATCTGCAGCGCCTCGCGGAAGCAGGCGCGCGTGGCGATTTCGAAGGCCAGCGCCGACGAGTCGACGTCGTGATACTTGCCGTCGATCAGCTGCACCTTGACGTCGACGATCGGGAAGCCCGCGACCACGCCGGAGGACAGCACGCTCTCGAGGCCCTTTTCGACGCCTGGGATGTACTCCTTCGGCACCGCGCCGCCGACGATCTTCGATTCGAACTCGTAGCCCTTCCCGGCTTCGTTCGGCTCGACGATGATCGTCACGGCCGCGAACTGGCCGGTACCGCCGGTCTGCTTCTTGTGGGTGTAGCTGTGCTCGACCCGCTTGGTGACACGCTCACGGAACGCCACCTGCGGCGCGCCGATGTTGGCGTCGACCTTGTAGGTGCGCTTGAGGATGTCGACCTTGATGTCGAGATGCAGTTCGCCCATGCCCTTGAGGATGGTCTGGCCGGACTCGTGGTCGGTCGACACGCGGAAGGACGGATCCTCCGCGGCGAGCTTGGCCAGCGCCACGCCCAGCTTTTCCTGGTCTGCCTTCGACTTCGGCTCGATCGCGATCTCGATCACCGGCTCCGGGAATTCCATCTTCTCGAGGATGACCGGCTTGTTGGGATCGCACAGCGTGTCGCCGGTGCGCGCTTCCTTCAGGCCAGCCAGCGCGACGATGTCGCCGGCATAGGCTTCCTTGATGTCTTCGCGGTTGTTCGCATGCATCAGCAGCATGCGGCCGATACGCTCTTTCTTCTCGCGGGTCGAGTTGACGACACCGGTGCCCGACTGCAGCACGCCGGAATAGATGCGGCAGAAGGTGATGGTGCCGACGAAAGGGTCGTCCATGATCTTGAACGCGAGCAGAGCCAGCGGCTCCTTGTCGTCCGCCTTGCGCACGACCTCGTTGCCGTCCTCATCGGTGCCCTTGATCGCGGGCACGTCGATCGGCGACGGGAGGTAGTCGACGACGGCGTCGAGCAGCGGCTGCACGCCCTTGTTCTTGAACGCCGAGCCGCACAGCACCGGATAGAAGGCGCCGGTCAGCACCGCCTTGCGGATCAGGCGCTTCAGGGTCGCCTCGTCCGGCTCCTTGCCGTCGAGGAACGCAGCGAGAGCGTCGTCGTCGAGCTCGACGGCGGCTTCCACCATCTTCTCGCGATATTCCTTGGCCTGCTCGACCAGATCTTCCGGGATGTCGACATAGTCGAACTTGGCGCCGAGCGATTCATCGTTCCAGATGACGCCCTTCATCTTCACGAGGTCGACGAGGCCCTTGAAGTTGTTCTCGGCGCCGATCGGAAGCTGGATCGCGATCGGCTTGGCGCCGAGGCGGTCGACGATGTCGGCCAGACACTTGAAGAAGTCGGCACCGGTCTTGTCCATCTTGTTGGCGAAGACGATGCGCGGAACCTTGTACTTGTCGCCCTGGCGCCAGACGGTCTCGGTCTGCGGCTCGACGCCCTGGTTGGAGTCGAGCACGCAAACGGCGCCGTCGAGCACGCGCAGCGAACGCTCGACTTCGATGGTGAAGTCGACGTGGCCGGGGGTGTCGATGATGTTCAGGCGCTTGCCGTTCCAGAACGCGGTGGTCGCAGCCGAGGTGATCGTGATGCCACGCTCCTGCTCCTGCTCCATCCAGTCCATCGTCGCGGCACCCTCGTGCACTTCGCCGATCTTGTGGCTCTTGCCGGTGTAATACAGGATGCGTTCGGTGGTCGTGGTCTTGCCGGCGTCGATATGCGCCATGATACCGAAGTTGCGGTAGTCCTCGATGGCATGTTGGCGGGGCATGAGACTGTTCCTTAGATTCCGTTGATCGCCTTACCAGCGATAGTGCGAGAAGGCGCGGTTGGCTTCCGCCATCCGGTGTACGTCTTCACGCTTCTTGACCGCGTTGCCGCGGTTGTTCGAGGCGTCGAGCAGCTCCGCCGACAGACGCTCCGTCATGGTCTTCTCGTTGCGCTCACGAGCGGCCGAGATCAGCCAGCGGATGCCCAGCGCCTGACGGCGCACCGAGCGGACTTCCACCGGCACCTGGTAGGTCGCGCCGCCGACGCGGCGGGAGCGAACCTCGATGGTCGGCATCACGTTCTCGAGCGCCTGCTCGAACACGCCGAGCGGGGGCTGCTTGGTCTTGGCCTCGATCATGCCGAGCGCACCGTAAACGATGTTTTCGGCGACCGACTTCTTCCCGGCGTACATCACCGAGTTCATGAACTTCGTAATGATGATGTTCCCGAACTTGGGATCCGGAAGAACTTCACGCTTCTCGGCAGAATGGCGACGCGACATCTGATCGTTTCCTGCTTACTTCGGACGCTTCGCGCCGTACTTCGAACGACGCTGCTTACGGTTCTTGACGCCCTGGGTATCCAGCACGCCGCGGAGGATGTGGTAGCGCACGCCGGGCAAGTCCTTGACGCGACCGCCGCGGATCATGACCACCGAGTGCTCCTGCAGGTTATGGCCCTCACCCGGGATGTAGCCGATCACCTCGAAGCCGTTGGTCAGGCGCACCTTGGCGACCTTACGAAGCGCCGAGTTCGGCTTCTTCGGGGTCGTGGTGTAGACGCGCGTGCACACGCCGCGCTTCTGCGGCGACTGCTGCAGCGCCGGCACCTTCTTACGCGACTTCTGCACTTCACGCGGATTTGCGATCAGCTGGTTGATCGTCGGCATGCAGCCTTCACCCTTTAGTTCACGCGAGAACCTTGAATGGCTCCGCAAATTTCTTCTCGGGACTAGCCGCCCCGCACGGCCCGCTCGACGCGAATCAAATACCCGCGCAAAGCGAAATCGCGCCAACCACTCATCGCTGAGCGGAAAGCGCTTCGACGCCACAGAGGACCGCGATTCCGAGCCGTTCAGCGTTCGCTGTCCGGCCCGCCACCGAGGTCATGCATCCGAATTCACTCTCAAGAGGACGAGCTCAAGAGAACCAAAATCGTCCTGGCATTGCCTAGCTATCATCGACAGCGTTTGAGCGGCATTCGTCGAGGTTGGTGCCCGTCCGGCGCCTGAAAAAGGGCCTTCGGGTGTTCCGTTCCGACGCTGGCGTAGCTCACCGCCTGTCGTTAAGTGGGCGCCTTGTATAATCGAGAGATGATGAAGTCAAGCAAAACGATAAGCGAAGAAACGCCTCTGGCACTTGCGGATTTTGCATTTCGCCGATGCTCTTCGGGCGATGAATTGTGACAACGTTCACGCCTTCCCTCGCTCCAATCCGAATCTCCCGCACATCGTCGCGGCCATATTATATCCGGGTAAAATATGAATAGAAACAATTCTCCACAACTTAGGCCTGAAGGCGAATTTCGAAACTAAGCCTTTATTTGCCATTAGCAGCGCAAAAATCGCGATCTACGGCCACGGAATCTCTCATGCGATACACCGACATCGCGATCATCGGCGGAGGTCTTGCGGGCTCGACCGCAGCCGCCATGCTCGGCCGTGCCGGGGTTCCGACCGTCTTGATCGACCCCCATCAGGTTTATCCGTTCGATTTCCGCGTCGAGAAGATCGGCGGCGACCTCCAGCTCGAGCGATTCGCCAGAACCGGCCTTGCCGAATCCGTGCTCCGCTCGGCGACGCTGGACGGCGAGAACTGGATCGCGCGATTCGGCCATCTGCTCGACCGGCAGCCGAGCCGGCAATACGGCATCATGTATGACGCGCTGATCACCGCGGTTCGGGACGAGATCGCGCGGCCGGCGGAATTCATCTGCGACAAGGTCGTCAATATCGCGACCAGCTCCGAGCGGCAGCGGCTCGTCCTCTCGGGCGGCGAAGAGATCTCGGCGCGCCTCGTGGTGCTCGCCAACGGGCTGAATGTCGGGCTGCGCCGGATGCTCGGCATCGAGCGGCTGGTCACCAGCTTCTGCCACTCGATCTCGCTGGGCTTCGATTTCGTCCCCGTCGGCCGTCCCGCCTTCCCGTTCGCGGCCATGACCTATTTCTCGGAGCGGCCGAGCGACCGTATCCCCTACATCACGCTGTTTCCGATCGGAAACCGGATGCGCGCCAACCTGTTCACCTACCGCCAGGCCGACGATCCGTGGCTGCGCGCGATGCGGCGCAACCCGGTCGAGACGCTGAACGCCGCGCTGCCGCGGCTGCGCCGGCTCACCGGCGAATTCAGCGTCGCCGGCGACATCAAGATCCGGCCCGCCGACATCTATGTCAGCACCGGCTATCGGCAGGCCGGCGTCGTGCTGGTCGGTGATGCCTTCGCCAGCACCTGCCCCGTCAGCGGGACCGGGACCGACAAGGTGTTCACCGACGTGTCCCAGCTCTGCAACGTCCACATCCCGGCCTGGCTTGCGACCGACGGCATGGGCGAGGAGAAGATCACCGCGTTCTACGACGATCCGGTCAAGACGGAATGCGACGCCTGGTCGAACGCCAAGGCCTTCAACTTCCGCGAGGTGTCGATCGGGAGCGGACCCTACTGGCAGGCCCAGCGCTGGGCGCGCTTCCTCAGCTATCTCGGCCGGGGCTCGCTGCGCCGGCTGCAACGCCCGCAGGCGGTCGCGGCGACACGGACGGGCAATCAGTTCCGGCAACGTCCACAGGCGGCGGACCGGGCCTAAAGCATGATCCGGAAAAGTGCGAAGCGGTTTTCCGAAAAGATCATGCTCAGACAACAAGCTAAAGCGCGATGATGATTCAATCTAATCTCATCGCGCTTTAGCGGCCGGACGTCATCGGCGACGAGGTGCCGGCGTCACGCCTCCTCGTCTTCGCCCTCATCCTCATCGTCCTCATCGTCTTCATCATCATCGTCCGTGTCGTCGTCTTCGTCGTCCGCGTCATGATGCACATGTCCCTGGTCGTCCCACAGCTTGCGGTAGACGCCATTCTTGGCCAGCAGTTCCTCGTGCGAGCCGCGCTCGATCGCCCGGCCACCCGAGATCACGATGATCTCGTCCATCTCGACCACCGAGGTCAGGCGGTGCGTCGACCAGATCATGGTGCGGCCCTCGGCGACCTTGAGCAGCGTGCGGTTGATCGCGGCCTCCGTGGTCTGGTCTAGCGCCGAGGTCGCCTCGTCGAGCAGCAGCACGGACGGATTGCGGATGATCGCGCGCGCGATCGCGATGCGCTGGCGCTGGCCGCCCGACAGCGTGTCGCCGCGCTCGCCGACCGGCGTGTCGTAGCGCTGCGGCAGGCTCATGATGTAGCGATGGATCTCGGCCTTCTTCGCGGCGTCCTCGACCTCCGCGTCGGTGGCCCCTTCCTTGCCGAGCCGGATGTTCTCGCGGATCGACATGTTGAACAGCATGTTCTCCTGGAACACGACCGCCATGCTGGCCCGCAGCGACTCGCGCGTCACCCGGCGGATATCGACGCCGTCGATGGCGACGCGGCCCTCGTCCGGCACGTAGAGCCGCAGGATCAGGTTGATCAGCGTGCTCTTGCCGGAGCCGCTCGGACCGACGATCGCGATGCTCTTGCCGGCATTGAGCTTGAGGCTAAGATTGTCCAGCACCGGCGTCTGCGCCCCGTCATACTGGAAGGTCACGCGCTCGAACGAGATGTCGTTGGTGATGCGCGGCAGATCCGGCGCGCCGGGACGGTCGGCGCCGCGGGTCGGCTCATCGAGCAGTTCCTGGATGTGCCGCACCGCCGCCGCAGACGAGATCGACACCGGAATGAAATGCATCAAATGGGCGATGTTGTAGGACACCTCCCAGAATGCGCTCTCGAAGGTCACGAAGGTGCCGACCGTGATCTGCCCCTTGGTGGCGAGATAGGCGCCGATCGCCAGCACCACGAGGTGGAGCAGCAGCACCGCGATGGTGACGGTGCGCTCCACCATGGTCGACAGGAACATGGCCGACGCGGCCTTGGCGCGGACGTCGCGGTTGCGCAGCGTGAACCAGCCCAGCGCCCGGCGCTGCAGATTGAACGCCTTCACCACCGCCTGGGCAGCGACATTCTCCTGCACGGTTCCGAGCAGCGCGGCTTCGTTCTGCTTCTGCTCGTAATTGGCCTGCACCGCCTTCGGCGTCAGGATGCGCGGCCCGATCAGCGTGATCGGAAACACCAGCAGGGCGACCGCGGCCAGTTGCCAGTTCAGGAACAGCATCAGGATGATGCCGGCGATCAACTCGAAGAACGGCAACGCCGCGCTGTTGGCGAAGGTCTTGACCGAGCCCTCGAAGGCCGACAGATCGATCGAGAAGCGCGACAAGATCTCGCCGCGCTTGGTGCGGGCGAAATAGGCTGACGGCAGGTTCTGGACGTGCTCGAAGATTCGGGTCCGGACGTCGGCGATAACGCCGGCGGCAAGCCGCGCATCCCAGCGCTCGTACCAGACCGCGATGATCGAGGTGACGATGCCGGCCACCGCGAGCACACCGAGGATCTTGTAGAGCGCCTGGAAATCCTCCTCGCCGAGCGCGTCGTCGATCAGGAATTTCAGGCTGAGCGGCATGATGACGTTGAACAACGTCTCGACCACCACCCCGAAGGTGACGAAGGCCAGCGGCTTCCGGTAGTTCGCCAGGATCGGCTTGACGAAGCCGAAAATCGTCGACAGCGCGCCGGCGGCTTCCTTGGCGGTGAAGACGACGAGATCCTCGTCATCATCGTCGTCATCGAGCTCGAACTCGTCGTCCTCGTCGTCGTCTTCTTCGTCAGCCGGCGGCGCAGCGGGTTTCGCGGAGGCTGGCGTCGCGGCGGAACCGGCAACGGGCGCGGGCTTCTTCTTCAGCTCGGGATCGTCGGGCGCCGATCTCGTCGGATCGTCTGATCCAGGAGGTCTTGATGCAGGAGGTCTTGGCGCCATGAAACCAACCGATGCTCCACGGCCGGCATGACCGCAAATCGAAACCGCAGCTGACGACGCTGCAGCTGCAATCCTATGCGATCAAGATGAATTCGGCAAAGCGTTTGGAACCGCACGACGCGCGGTCACGCCGCCGAGTGGATTCGGGATCACGGCACGGCCGCCGCTTGACGGCTGGTCGGCGCAAGGCCGATCGCCTTGCGTCAGAAGTCGACTGTTGCCGCCGCTAGTCGTCGAGGTCGGCGTCGACCTTGTCGAAGAAGGAATAACGCAGGCTGTCGGAGTCGGCGTACCACTGCCCCGGCCCCTTGTTGGCGGCGAGCGTCAGCGTCCACAGCGCATCGGTGCAGTCGCGGCGGTGCATGGACAGGTCGAAGCCGTTGCCGAAGAACAGTTCCGACCACTCCCACCAGGTGCCGAGCTTCTTCACGCCGCGCAGCAGGTCGTAGCGATCGATCACCGCCGGCGCCATGTCCGAGGTCACCGACGCGAACACGACGCCGGTCTTGACCACCCGATTGAGCTCGCGCACCCCGCGCACGACCTGCTTCTCGCCGAGATGGCACAGCGAGGTCTCGAACACGAAGTCGAACTCTTCGTCCTTGAACGGCATGTCGGCGATCGAGCCGAGCTTGTTGTACTTCTTGAGTGCCTTCGGCGTCTTGCCGTGGATGTAGCGGTTGTTCTCGATGCCCCAGGCGTCGATGCCGCGCTCGCGCAGCGCCCCGACCAGCTCGCCGCTGGCGGAGCCGGCGATCAGCAGCTTGTAGCCCTTCGCCCTGCCCCAGACCGTCTTGATCAGGTCGGTCAGATAGGCCGGGTCGGTGAAGGTGCGCCAGACTTCGCCGTAGGGGCCGACGCCGCGGTAATTGTCGAAATAGCCACGATCGATCTTGTCCGACAGCGCGCCTTCGTCCTGCGCGCGGGCACGGCGCAGCCGCATCATCTCGGTGACGACGATGTCGGTCGCGGCGTCGGAGGAATCGAGCAGCCCGTTCAGGGTCGAATCGAACAGATAGTCGCCCACCACCACGATGCCGGGATGCTCCTTCGGCTCGGGGCGGTGGTTGGTCATGACGTCACGCACCGGCAGGCCGCCCGGCAGCGCGTTGACCGAGGACAGCCAGCGGTGGATCTTGCCTTCGAGGAAATGCGCGCGGGCATCGCCGAGCGAGGCCGGCAGCGACTTCAGCGCGGCGTCGATCAGCTCCTCGTCGCTGAGATTGGCGTAGGCGAGCGCGTCGGAGCCGGCGATCAGCCAGTTCAACACGCCGTGCTTGCCGACATCGTGGCGCGCGCCCTCATTGTAGACGCAGCAGCCGCCGAACGCCTCCGACATGAACCAGGCACCCGGGATCTTCTCACCCCAGAACGGCTCGTCGAACAGGATCGAGACGCGCAGATAGTGCGCAGGACGATCGAAATAGGCGACGTGCTTGACCATCGACTTGCGCAGCTGCTCGCCGTCCCAGCGCATGGTCGCAAGCCAGGAGTGCGGCAGGCAGACCAGCACGAGGTCGAAATCGCGCGTCTCGGGCCCCTTGCCGTTCATCATGTTGAGCTGGTAGCGGCCTTCGGCGGTCTTGCCGACCTTGAGGACGCGATGGTTGAGCTGGATGTCGGCACTGACTTCCGAGCGCAGGCAATCGATCAGCTGCTCGTTGCCGTTCTGGATCGAATACAGGCCGATATAGCCGTCGACATCCATCACGTAGTTCTTCAGCGCGTTGAGGCCGTTGGTGTTGTGGCTCTCGGTCGCAAGGTCGGAGCGCGCCATCACCTTGAAGAACCGCTTGGCGGTCGCGTCCTCGACCTCCTCGTCGAGGATCTGCTCGGCGGTCTTGTAGGCCCAGGGGTGTTCGTTGTCGTGGGCGCCGACGCCCTCGTAATACTCGATCGGCGACACCAGCTCGGCGCAACGCTTGCGGAACGCCTCGATCGCGGCTGCGGTCTTGGCGCCGTATTTGCGGCGCATGCCGGGAACATCGGCGAGCAACTCGCCGTCGAGTTGCACCTGCTCGGCATCCATCGGGATCGTCTGCAGGCCGAAATGCTGGATCAGCTCGCGCAGCGGGTCGGGTCCGGTCGTCGAGTAGT
>NKIY01000032.1 GCA_002256345.1 Bradyrhizobiaceae bacterium PARB1
GCTGCCGCCACAGTCGCGACCTCAACGATTTGCAACGCGTTGATCAACGGATTTGCAGTCCGTTGCGCCAACGCGTTGCAATCCGTCCCTCCAAATCTTTGCGAATGGGACGTGGACGTCGCTTACGATCAGTCGGAAGGTTTGTTCGCATATGTTCGGCTTGAGGGGCGGATTCCGGCGGATCACCCGTTGCGGGCGATCCGGGGATTGGCGGATGAGGCGCTGGGTTCGCTGAACAAGCGTTTTGATAAGCTTTATTCCTCGACGGGCCGGCCCTCGATTGCACCGGAGATGCTGCTGCGGGCGACGCTGTTGCAAGCCTTCTTCTCGGTGCGTTCTGAACGAATGCTGGTGGAGCAGATCAGCTACAACCTGTTGTTCCGCTGGTTCGTGGGGCTGCCGATGGACGCGGAGGTTTGGCATGCGACGGTTTTCACCCACAATCGCGATCGGCTTTTGGAGGCGGAGGTGGCGCGCGAGTTCCTCGCAGCGCTGCTGGCCTTGCCACAGGTGAAGAAGCTCCTGTCGAGCGAGCACTTCTCGGTCGACGGGACACTGATCGATGCCTGGGCGTCGATGAAGAGCTTCCGACCGAAGGATGGCTCTGGCGAGCCTCCGGCGTCGGGCCGCAACGGCGAGCGCAACTTCCGTCAGGAAAAGCGTTCGAATGAGACCCATAGCTCGACCACCGATCCCGATGCGCGGCTCTATCGCAAGGCGGCAGGCCGTGAGAGCCGGCTGTGCTTCATGGGGCATGTTCTGATGGAGAACCGCAACGGGCTTGCGGTCGATGCCACGCTGACACACGCGACGGGTACGGCGGAACGGGAAGCGGCGCTGACCATGGTGGATCGCCGGAAGGGCAGGAGGAGGAAACAAAAGCGTCGCATCACGCTGGGCGCGGACAAGGCTTACGACGCGACCTCCTTTGTCCAACATTTGCGTAAGCGCGAGGTGACGCCGCACATTGCGATCAACGGCACGGTCAGCAAGCATGGTGTGATCCGCAAGACCGAGGTCGATGGCCGCACGACCCGGCATGCCGGCTACGGGATCAGCCAAGTCTGTCGAAAGCGGATCGAGGAGGTGTTTGGCTGGATCAAGGCGCAGGCCGGGCTCGATCAGGTCAAGGTGCGAGGACTTGCCAAGGCCAATGCGGTGTTCACGTTTGCGGTCGCCGCCTACAATCTGATCCGCATTCCAAAATTGCTGGCTCCAGCAGCCGCCTGAGACGAGGCGACAGCGTCGCCAGCGCATTCGTCAAACATCCGACCTCGACGCGCTGCCGCAGAACAGCTCAAATCACGCAAAATCGACACTTCTTCAGCAGCCTGTTAGAGCGCGTTGAAGTTCGCCAGGAGACGCTGCAAGTGAGCTGCTGCCGGTTTGATGGACACCCGGTTAAGCTAATCCCACTTTGCGCCCGAACTCAACAGGGCTGAGGTATCCGATCGTCGAATGACGCCGGGTCGCACAACAAGGTTCAAGAACGCCACAGAACCGTTCTTCGCGAGGTTCTTTATCGATTTCATCCCCGGTTTGGCCGCCGAGTTTGCATTCACGGAAGGGTCGACAAGGGTGATAATGTCGCTTTCCGCTGCTCTCTGGATGGATCGCAAACAGATCGATGGCTGGAGGTTCCAGCATGGATGTTCGACCGGACGGCATGCCCTGAGGCTGAGCTTTTGGCAGCTCGGCCATTTGTCAGCCTAACCGCACTTGCAGCGCTTTCTGCGCTTCTCGATCTGCCGTTGATGGATCGAGCGCCATCAGCTGCTCTGCCTTCTGGCGCATCGTAAGCGGAGCTTTTCTCCCATTTGATTGATTGGTTTCCCTTCGGCTTTCGCTCTGCGATTCTTGGCTGTTCAGAGAGCCCAGAAGAGACTGAAGGCGATGGAACAATCGGGTGAGGAAGCCGAAGCTGATGGCTTTGTAGGGAAGCTTACGCGCCGGACGCGTTCTGGAGGCCGGTTATGGTCTGCGGAGATCAAGGGGCGCGCTGTTTTCGAGAGCATGAAGCCCGACGCCCGCGTATGTGATGTCGCACGGCGTTATGGTGTGAAGGCCCAGCATTCTGACTATCCAGGCGTGGTTAGGCCATTCGCAGGTTGCCACCACACATCGCTACGCCGCTGCGGACGTCGAGATGATGCGCCGTGGACTGGACAAGGCCGGCGTGTCCGGCAAGCTGCCTATGCGATACCAACCCAAGGATTCGGTGCTGCAGCTGCTAGAAAGCATATGATTAGAGGGTGTCAGAAAGAATGTGTAAGCAGGTTTCTGTGAGTTTACCTTACCGAGGAGACTCACATGACGACCGACACGACGATTACACCTGAACTACTGGATCAACTGCTTGCTAACTATGAGAAGCC